>NZ_BSNS01000001.1 GCF_030160115.1 Devosia nitrariae
CATGCGACACCTCCCCATCCTCTCAGATTAGAGGTGTTGCGATGACCGGTTGAACTCACCGGTGGATAACGGTTAGATTCGGCGTAAAGAGTGACAGAAGCTGACAAAGACACTTTTGGACCAGGTTATCAGCTCATCTCATAGGCTGGGTCCGATATTGATGGTGGCGGACGAGCCTACTTGAGTGAGGGAATATTGGAGTTTCCCTCGTGTCCACCAAGCCGATATCATTTCTATGGCATCATTCTCCTCGAGACTGTCCGGCTCACCGAGACGCTCCGACAGGGCACTCAGAACCCCGGCAGGTTCCGTTGTTGAATACGCGCATGCTTTGTGTTCGTTTGGACCGGCCGCTATCCAAAACGACAGGGACTCGTCTCCACCAGCCTGCTCTCGCCGCCAGCCGACAAGTTCAACCGTGCCGCCATTATAGGCGACAAAATTCGTACGCCATTCCTCTGTTTCAGTGTCGGCAAGGCGCTGCCAGCCAAGCTCGTCCCCCTTCGCTGAGGCCGCCTCTACAGTGCGCGCCTCACATATATCGAGAAGGCGGTCCACGGTCATGTCCATCGGCATCGCTACAGCTGCTCCCACGCCAGAAAGTAAACCGCAAATGCCGCTGATTGCGATGCGCATGACCGGTACGCTTTTCATCCTCGACCTCAGAAATTATCGACAACATATCGTCATTCTCAGAAATTCGTGGATCAAGATAACAGCACTCCGCAACGTCCGCTTTAAGCGTCCTCGCTTCCTGCGAGGAATGGCCGTCAAGGGGTCGGCAGCTGCCGGACGGCAACGCGCCCCATTTCGGTCATTTCGAACGCTTCAGCCATCGTCCCGAAAGCTGCCATTCGATAGCTGCTCTGCCGATGTCTAGCGTGGGGTGGCGATCGGTCGGCGTGCTCGTGGCAGTGGACGATCAGAGCCGACGCGCACAGAAGGCTGCTTCTTGATCAGGCGATGGCGCCTTCAAATTCCTCTGCCGCCATGCCGGGCAAAGCCGTTGGCGTGTCGCGCGCATAGCGCGCCGGCGACATGCCGACGTCGCGCGTGAACGCCACGCTGAAGGCGCTGGCCGAGCGGTATCCTACCTGCCGGGCAATTTCGCTCACGCTCCCCTCTCGCTTGCGCAACAGGTCCTTGGCCAGGGCCAGCCGCCACGCCGTTAGATATTCCATCGGCGCCATACCCACTGCGTTCCGGAACCGCGCATGGAAACCCGACCGGGACAAAGCTGCCTCCCGCGCCAATTCGGCCACCGTCCAGCTGCGCTCGGGCCTGGTATGCATGCCTCTGATCGCCACGGCCAGCCGATCGTCCGACAGGCCGCGCAGCAAACCCGGTGAGTCGCCCAGCTCGGCTGTCGACCGCAGCGCCTCGATCAGCAGCACTTCCAGCAGATGCTGCAACACCACTTCCCGCCCCGGCTTGCTGCCCACTGCCTCGTCGCCCAACAATTCCATCAGCATGGCCAGACGATGCTCGCCCCGCACCACCACCAGTCCGGGCAGCAGCGACGACAGCAAGGTCGCATCGTCGGACTGGAAAGCGCAGTAGCCCACAAGCGCCCGCATATCGATCGGCCCATCAATGTTGCCGACGCGATAGCCACCCCCGGGCAGGATGACCGGATCGATCACCATGTCATTGTCACCGCTAGGCACGTCACTCCACATCATAAAGTCCTGCGCGAAGGGGATCAGGATGAAATCGCCAGCATTGACGATGACCTCGCCGCTTTGGTGATCCCTGTAACGCAGGCTCCCCTTGAGCACCGCGACATAATAGGGATTAGGCGATTGCGTCCGCCGCACACGCCATGCCCCCGATCCAGTGACGCATTTGGAAAACGGTGCGCCCGGCTGCAGCAAGCCAACAATCTGCGCAAGGGGATCAGCCATTCTGGACTCACTCGAAAAAATCTTGGACATTTAAATATAGAACGTCCAACCATCATGACCATCTCCTGTTCGGCCAATCAAGAACAGGATCATGCCATGACTGAAAACTCACGCATCGCACTCGTTACCGGCGCCAATCAGGCATCGGGCTTCAGATCGCGACCGACCTCGCCGCCACGGGCTTACCGTGCTGCTCGCCTCGCGCAATCTCGACCGCGGCAAATCGGCAGCTCAAACCATTGACGGCGATGTTCATCCCATCCAACTCGACGTCACCGACGAGGCGTCGATCCGCGCTGCTGTCGCGCAAGTCGAACGGCAATTTGGCCACCTCGACATTCTCGTCAACAATGCCGCCATTTCCCGGGCTAATGGCCAGGAAAGCGAGACCATGCAGGACTATATCCAGCGCTCGCGGGCCACACTTATCTCGATGGACGAGGTGCGCACCATCTGGGAAACCAATGTTTTCGGCGTCCTCGTCGTGACCCAGGCCTTTGTGCCCCTGCTGCGCAAGTCGCAAGGCGCACGCATTGTCAACGTCTCGAGCGGCCTCGGCTCGCTCACCATCAACTCTACGCCAAATCCCTACCGAGCGACCTTCAACCCCGGCTACGGCGCGTCCAAAACCGCGCTCAACGCCATTACGCTGGCCTTTGCCATCGATCTTGAGGCCGAAGGTATCAAGGTCAACGCCGTGACCCCCGGTTTCACCCGCACCGCCCTCAACAATTACGAGGGCACCGAAACCGTCAAGCAGGGTGCCGCCGAAGCCGTCCGCGTCGCTCTCCTCGGCGGCGACGGCCCGACCGGTACATTCACGGGGTCGATCAACGAAACCTACCCCTGGTAGTCGAAGCAAGTGTCCGCCGGCGCTGCGGCGGCTTTGGCTATAAAGCTCCACCACCGCGATGTCATCCTCTCGCCTCGACGCACTGCTGTCCGGTTTAGAGGCTCTCGCTGCACAGGATGATGGCGGCGTTGGCAGGCGGCGCATGCTGCTGGCCGATGGCCTGGAGGCTGAAGGCGACGGCGGTCGAGAGGACGCCGCGTAGGCGATCTCGATCCATCCGAGCGTGAGCACAGAAAGATTCGGCACCTCGAAAAACGGCACCAATCCGCAGAGGGTGCTGCATCCCCGGACGTCGGCCGGTTGCCCTTTGTTTCGTTCCTGATATGTTCGGGTCAGGAGGCCTCGGGCTTTGGCAGAAATCATCCTCTACGCCTCGATAGCGTCGCGCTCGATCGCGGCATACTGGATCCTCGAGGAGCTCGGGGTCCCCTACCGCGTAGTCGACACGGATCTACTCGAAGGCAAGCAGAAGCGGCCGGAGTATCTCGCGATCAATCCGGACGCGCGGGTGCCCGCGATCAATATCGATGGCGTCGTGGTCACCGAGCGGCCAGCGATCATCGGACTGCTCGCGGACCGGTTCGGCTACGGGACGCTGGCGCCGAAGATCGAGGCGCCGGAGCGCGGGCCGTATCTCAAGTGGCTGACTTACGCGACCGGAGTGCTCGATCCGGCGATTGCAGTGCATCTCACGGGGCTTAAGGAGCCGCTCAAAGAACAGACGTGGGACGGGATCGATCATGTGGAGAAGCGGCTCGCAGATACTTTGACGTCGCCCGGACCATGGCTGCTGGGCGATTGGTTCACCGCCGCAGACGTGATGATTGGGGGGATCGTCGTTGCGGTAGTGTACAACAAGCTGATCCCGGAGAAAGAAGCAATCTGGGACTATTCGCGCCGGATCATGAAGCGGCCGGCGTTTCAGCGGGCCAGAGATTTGACCTGGCCGCCGAGCAAGTTTCCGACCGGCTAAACCGCTGCGAGAGTCTCGAGCGATGTAGCACCCTTGCTGGTTGGTGCCCGATCAGCCAAGTCAATCGTGTGCAGTGATTGCGCTTTGACGGCCCGTGGCTACCCGCCCGTGCCTGAAAACTTCCTGTCTGAAAGCGGCCAGCGGCGCGCCTATGAGGACTACGGCCTGGATCCCGCCTCCGCCGCTAGAGCCGGCATGCGCCGCGCAAAGAGCACCGGCAGGTACACCGGGTCATGGGCACGCCGATCCAGATGATCGGATGCGGTCAGGTCCCCAGCATAAAGGCGCGCGGAACCTCCGGCGGAGCGCATCCAGCGAGCGCCCCGCCGGGACGCTTTTCAGCTGCGGCTCGCTTTTGCGAGGGCCATCACTCAGTGCGCGGCGTGCACGCAGCTGACGGCCGCGTTGAAGGGCATGAGCATGCCGGAGGGGTTGTCGCGCCAGAGCCAGACATGTTGATCCCAGTGCGGTGAAAATCCGTGCGCCTCGTCACCTGGGGTGGCGGGATCGTCGGCCATATGGTCCCATGTGCGCCCGTTGAGCACGGGCGCATCAGCATAGCCGGCCGCTTTCCAGGCGGCCTCGAAGACGAGGTTCTCCATGCCCACAAGCACGAGCGAGCCGTCCGCCTGCGGTTCGTAGATCAGGATGGCGGGGCTGTTCCAGTCGGTATGCGTGCCGGTGCCGTCCACCCGCGGATCGGTCGCGGTGATCTGTAGAAGCCCGGGATGGATGTAGTGGATACCCATGGCCCCAAGCTCGGCCGGAAGCCCCTCGCCTTCGGCTGAGACGCAGTGGTTGTCGGGCGTGATATAACCTTCTGCCAATGCGACATCCACGTCCTGGTACTTCTCAAAGGCGATGCGCAGCTGATCGAGGTCGACGTCTTCGGCGTGCACTGCCGTAGGCAACGCTAGAGCGAGCGACAAGGCGCAAACTATTGCCGTCTTCATTTGGTGGTCCTCCCTGTACGGACCGCATTGGCCCGCACTTTAAATCATAATACAAGTAGAGTGGCGATCCACACGAAATCGACGAAGGAAAACAACTTCGTCATTCAAATAATGCGTCAACCTTTCTGTCGTGATTATGCGGAGGTAACATGAGGACCCATGTTTAGGCCGGGTTTTCGTGATAGTGTGCTGCGGCCGTCAAGAGCATTTCGCGTTGCGATGGGATCGGAACGCGCGCTTCTCAAGTCTTTGAATTATCGCGTGTTCGAACCGCAAAATGCTGACCGCTTGCTCCAGGAGAGACGGACATGGGCCTGTGGACGCAACCGAGAAGGTGGACGCCCATGACCTGCGCACTCCCGTCCGCCACCGCTGTCCCAAGGATGTCGAGGCGCGGCTGGCGTCACATTGGCCCTTGCCCGGCCGTCCTTACCTTTTTCATCGCCATTGCAGGAAGCGCACCGCTCGCCCAGGAGGCGCCTCCCGGCTGGCCCGCTATTGCCGCGCTCTTTGTCGAGCGCTGCGTCATGTGCCACTCCGGTGAGCATGCAGCGGTCGAGCTGCACCTGGACAGCTACGAAGGCGCCACAACAGGCAGCAAGAACGGTCCCGTACTTATCCCCGGCGACGCAGCTTCCAGCGAGTTGATGCGCCGCGTGCTCGGCGAGAGCCAACCGCGGATGCCGTTCCTGGGTTACCCGTTGGAAGCAGACGAGATTGCTTTGCTCGAGTATTGGATCGAGGCGGGGCTGCCTGAGGGTGAGACGGTCTCTGCAACGAAGACGTTGCCCGCCCCTGCCTTGGCCGAAGAGTCGAACAAGTAGGCTGGAGGGGGCAGGGACCTGCGGTATTGCCCGCTACTTCTTGTTGCGCATGGCTTGGTTGAGTATGTCGCCAAGGGAGCCGGTGCTGCGGGGGACTTCTTTGGGTGCGCGCTGGTTGGCGCGGAGGGGCTGGTCGCGGGGGCGTTCACGCGGTGCGGTGTTTTCGATTTCCTTGCGCATGGTGAGGCCGATGCGCTTGCGCGGCACGTCGACTTCGACGACGCGCACCTTGACCACGTCGCCCGCCTTGACGACCTCGTGGGGATCCTTGACGAACTTGTCGGCCAACTGGGAGATGTGCACCAGCCCGTCCTGATGCACGCCGATATCGACGAACGCTCCAAAGGCGGCGACGTTGGTGACGGTGCCTTCCAGCATCATGCCGGGCTTGAGATCCTTGATATCGTCGACGCCCTCGGCAAATGTCGCGGTCTTGAAGGCGGGGCGGGGGTCGCGGCCGGGCTTTTCCAGTTCGGTGAGGATGTCGCGCACTGTCGGCAGTCCGAAGCGGTCGTCGACGAAGGTTCTGGGATCGAGGCCTGAGAGGGCCGATTTGTCGCCCATGATGGCACGCAGATCCCGCCCACAGGCGGCAACGATCCTGCGGGCGAGGCCATAGGCTTCAGGGTGCACCGAGGACGCATCGAGCGGCTCGGTGCCGTCGGTGATGCGCAGGAACCCGGCACTCTGCTCGAAGGTGCGCTGGCCGAGGCGCGCCACGTCGAGCAGCGCCTTGCGGGAGCGGAACGGGCCATTGGCGTCGCGGTGCGCAACGATCGCTTCGGCAACCGAGGGTCCGAGGCCCGAGATGCGCGCGAGCAGCGGCGCGGAGGCGGTGTTGAGGTCGACGCCCACGGCGTTCACCGCGTCTTCGATCACGGCGTCGAGCGAGCGGCCAAGGCGGTATTGGTCGACATCGTGCTGGTATTGGCCAACGCCGATGGCCTTGGGCTCGATCTTGACGAGTTCCGCCAGGGGGTCCTGCAGACGCCGGGCGATGGAGACCGCGCCACGCAGCGACACGTCGAGATCGGGGAACTCGGCCGCCGCCAGCTCGGACGCTGAATAGACCGATGCGCCGGCCTCGGAAACGATGACCTTGGTCGGCTTGGGCGCGGGCAGGCGCTCGATGAGGTCGGCGACCAGCTTTTCGGTTTCGCGGCTGCCGGTGCCATTGCCGATGGCGATGAGCTGCACGCCATGCCTTTTGATGAGCGCCTGAATGGCTGCCTGGGATCCCATCACGTCGTTGCGGGGCGGGAAGGGGTAAATCGTCTCAGTATCAAGCACCTTGCCAGTGGCATCGATCACCGCGACCTTGACGCCGGTGCGGATGCCGGGATCGAGGCCCATGGTGGGGCGGGCACCGGCGGGGGCCGCCAGCAGCAGGTCTTTCAGGTTGCGGGCGAAAACGCCGATGGCCTCGACTTCGGCGCGCTCGCGCAGTTCGACCATGAGGTCGACCGAGAGCGAGATTCGCAGGCGCGTGCGCCAGGCCCAGGCAGCCACTTCGCGCAGCCACTTGTCGCCCACGCCATTGCCCTTCGCATCGAGTGCGCCAATAACGAGACGCTCGGCGGGTTTGATCGGATCGGTGACGTCGGTATCCACCTCGATATCGAGGCTGAGGATGTCCTCGTCGCGGCCGCGCATCATGGCGAGTGCGCGGTGGCCGGCGACCTTGTTCCAGCGTTCGGAATGGTCGAAGTAGTCGGAGAATTTGGCGCCAGCTTCTTCCTTGCCCTTGAGCACCCTCGCGCAGAGCATGGCCTTGTCGCGCATATAAGCTCGCAACTGGCCAAGCAGGGTGGCGTTTTCCGCAAGGCCCTCGATGACGATGTCGCGCGCGCCTTCAAGCGCTTCCTTGGTTCCGGGAACCTCCTGGGTGATGTAGCCTTCGGCAAGCAGCACGGGATCGGCGCTGCGATTGGCAAGGATGCCTTCGGCCAGCGGGCCCAGACCACGCTCGCGGGCAATTTCGGCCTTGGTGCGGCGCTTGGGCTTGAATGGCAGATAGAGGTCTTCGAGCTCTGCCTTGGTGGCGGCGCCGATGATGGCGGCGGTGAGGTCCGGGGTGAGCTTGCCCTGCTCGTCGATGGATTTGAGGATCGCTGCGCGGCGGGATTCCAGTTCGCGCAGATAGGTCAGCCGCTCGGCCAGCAGGCGCAACTGCGTATCATCCAACCCGCCGGTCGCTTCCTTGCGGTAGCGTGCGATGAATGGCACCGTCGCGCCGCCATCGAGAAGTTCTACGGCGGCGCGCACCTGCTCGGGGCGGGCGGCGACCTCGGTGGCGAGCTGGGCGGCGATGCGGGTGTCGAGTTCGGACATGACTCTACTTCTTAGGTTCAGCTGGCGCGACCATACTCGCCTCGGGGCGAAGCTCACACCCAGCGCGGGACGATTTCCTCAAATTGCCGGAATGGCGACGGGCTCAATGCCCGGAGCGAGCGGCGCGCCCTATGGCCTCGATGCGGTCTCCGCCGCTAAACCCGGCATGCGCCGCGCAAAGAGCACCGGCATGGTCTCGACGAGCACGATGGCGAGGAAAATCAGCGCGGCGCCGAGATAGCCGATGGCGGCGAGCCGCTCGCCGAGCAGCAGGGCCGCACCCAATGCGGCAAACAGGCTTTCGCTGGAGAGGATGATCGCGGCGTTGGCGGGCGGCACGTGCTGCTGGCCGATGGCTTGGAGGCTGAAGGCGAGGGCGGTCGAGAGCACGCCGGCGTAGACGATCTCGACCCATCCGAGCGCGATGCCGGAAAGGTCCGGCACCTCGAAGAAGGGCACGAGCAGCGCGCAGAGAATGCCGCAGCCGGTAAAGCTGATGGCTGAGATGAAGACCGGCAGGCCCGTCTGGCGCGCGACGATGCCGAGGGTGAAGACCTGCACGGCCCAGAACATGGCGCAGGCGATCATCAGCATGTCACCGGCATTGAGCGCGTCTAGCCGGCCGCCGTTGAGAAGATACACACCGGCGAGCGCCATGGGCACGCCGATCCAGATGATCGGATGCGGCCAGGTCCGCAGCACGAGAGCGGCGAGGAGCGGCGTGAACAACACATAGAGTGCCGTCAGGAACCCGGCATTGGTGACGGTGGTGACGGTCAGCCCCACCTGCTGAAGCACCGAGCCGGCAAAGAAGGCAGCGCTGAGGATCGCGATCAGCACCCATCGGCGGCCGGTGACGCGCGCCTTGCGCTGGCGATATTCCCAGACGGCGAACGGCAGGACCACCAGGCCGCCGAGCAGGAAGCGCAGGGCCGAAAAGGTGAGCGGGCCCATCACGTCCATCGCCGTCTTCTGGGCGATGAAGGCAAAGCCCCAGATGGCCGTGGTGACGAGCAGCAGCAGGGTTGCGACGGGCCGGCTCAGACGCATGCTGGTCATGCAAGCTCGGCCTCCAGGGCCACGATCAGCCGCTCGATCTCGGCGGGGGTGGTGTAGTGGGTGAACGAGACGCGCAGTACGCCGTGAGCCGGATCGATGCCCATCGCCTCGAGCAGGCGGTAGGCATAGAAGTGCCCGCCGCTCGCCATGATGCCGTGCCTTACCAGGCGTTTGGCAACCTGCGCGCCCGGCTTGTCGAGAGCTAGCGAGACTGTGGGTGCGCGGATCGCGGCGTCGGTGGGCCCGATGATGCGCAGATCGGTCCTTGCCCGCAGGAACGCGAAGAGCGGCTCGGCGAGCGCCATCTCCTGGGCGCGCATGGCGGCATGGGCGCGGCGGAACGGCGTTGCCCCGTCGACCGCCTCGCCGGCGACCTCGGCGACGAACTCGAGATAGTCGGCGATGCCGGCGCAGGCGGCGATCTGGGCGTGGTCGGGGCCGGCCGGCGTCAGCCGGCAGCGCAGCTTGTCGTCGTTGAAAAAGTGCCCCTGGTTCGGCAGTTGCGCGGCCAGCGACGGGCGGATGGCCATGATGCCCTGTTGCGGCCCGTAGACCTTGTAGGCGGAAAAGAAATAGATGTCGGCGCCGAGACTGGCGAGGTCAGGCGGGCCGTGCGGCGCATAGCTTACGCCGTCGATGACGGTCACCGCGCCGACGGCGCGGGCGCGCGCGGCGATCCCGGCGACGGGATTGATCTCGCCGGCGATGTTGGAACAGTGCGGGGCGGCGACGAGCCTCACCTTCTGGTCGAGCAGCGCCTCAAGCCCGGCGATGTCGAGCCGGCCGGTTTGCGCGTCCACGCGCCACTCGCGCACCTCGATGCCTTTGGCGGCAAGCCGCCGCCAGGCGCCGGTATTGGCCTCGTGGTCCTGGTTGGTGACGACGATCGCGTCTCCGGCCTTCAGCCATTCGCCGAACGCCTGGCCCAGCACATAGGTGTTGGCCGAGGTCGACGGGCCGAAATGGATCCAGTCGGCCGTCACGTTGATGGCAGCAGCGATGCGCTCGAAGGCGAGGTCCATTGCCTCGCCCGCCGCGATCGAAGCGGGGTAGACGCCATAGGGCTGCACCTTGGTGCGCCGATAGAAGCCTTCGAGGCGGGTCAGCACCTGCAGGGCCGTATAGGAGCCGCCGGCGTTCTCGAAGAAGGCCTGGCCTTCGAGCGAAGGTTCGGCGAAGGCGGGGAAGGCGGCACGGATGCGAGCCGGATCGAGGGGCAGGGCGGTCATCGGGATCCAATCGAAAAGAGCGCCGATTGGTATGCGAGACGCCCGCGTGCCGCAAGCGGCAAGAGAACGCCCCGGCGTCCTTGCGGAACACCGGGGCGGGCGCGGCCCGATACAGGAGAACGTTCTCGGTCCGCGCCGTTCGCCGCGCCGCCGGGTGAGGGTCGTTTAGGGCGGTGGCGGCGCGGCGGAACGAGTTGCGATCAGCCTTGCGTCGATTGCGCGTCCGGGGCGGGAAGTTCGGGCGCGTTCGGTCCGCCGGGAATACCCGGACGCTGCATATGCATGCGGCGCGGCGCCAGTTCAGCCTTCTGCTCGTCGGTCAGGCTGTTGAAGAAGGCCTCGAACGCGGGCTGTACGGTCTGCATCGCCTCAAGCCGGGCAGTTTCGAGGGTGATGCGGTTGTCAAACATCGTCAGCATGTCCGGCAGTTCCGCCGGCTCGGCCTCACGGTCGGGACGCAGGCCCTCGGTGGCGGCGGCGAAATCGGCCTGAGCCGCCAGCGCGTCGGTCTTCAAGGTGTCGAACAGCTGGCGCTGCTCATCGGACATGTCGATGGCGTAGGAGAGCCGTACGAAGGCAATCTCCAGCGCCTCGGCGCTGCCGAAGTTGAGAAGGCCGGCGCCATGCGGACCGTGACCGCCCAGGCCGCCCATGTGACGCATCATCATCATGCGGCGTTCGAACTTGCCGTCGTGGTCGCCGTGGGGAAAGCGCTTGGCCATCTCGCCATGCGCCTGGGGTACTTCCACCTGCTGTGCCGGTACGGTCTGCGCGTAGGCAGCGGGCGCAAGAGCGGCAACGCCGACACTAGCGGTCATCAGTGCCACAAGGGCGGTCTTGGAGATCGTCTTCATGGGGGGTCTCGTCCTTTGCATGGGAGCTGGTTGGTTCCAGCACCATGACGCTATCCCCGGCCGGTTCTTCCGATCATTGCGGGCGCATGAAAGGTTCGTAGGGTTGGTAAGGTGTGGCTGCCCGCGGAAGCCGGTTTCCTGCCGGTGGGGATCCACGCAAACCGGCGTCGTGCCTGGTCAGTAGCTGCCGGAAGAGCGCGTCGGGTTTGCGATCCTTGCTCCAGCATTTGGCCGAAGAAGCGCGGACACCGCCAGGATCAACACGATGCTGGCGGAGAATTCGAGCACTTCTTCCAAGACCGCTGCCTTATGCGACGTTGTGAGATCGAGGATCACGGCGCTTGCGAGTATGCCAACTGCCACGACCAGGCGAAACTCGAACGCCCGCGAAAGAACATGGCTGACGATCGCCAGAGCCCGTTTTCGAAACAGGTACAATAGTGCGACTGCGGTGGACAGCAGCAGCCCCGCGCCTGCGACCGCCAGGAGCACACCCGTGCTTCCTGCGTCTTTCACATGGCGAACGAGGACAATGACGATGTCATGCCCGCCGTCGAACTCGCCGCCACCTCTCATCGGCGGCATCTGGATGCCGAAGATGCGGGCACCAAAACTGATCTCACTGAGGAAGACTATGAGTGACAGCCCGCCCGTTCCGACGAGCAGGCGCCTTTCAGTGCCGGTCAGAAGGACGCTCTTTCGAAAGGCCGTACTCAGCGCGAGCAGTGAGGCTGCCGCAAAGCCCGCGGCGCCCAAGCTCTCTACCGGTCCGTCTTCGACCAACCAATCGTGCCTGGACAGGCCGATGGTGAACAGCAGGATCACACCGGCAGATGTCGCGGCGAAAAACGTCATGTTCTCTCGGCTCATAATTTCTTTCGTTCTCAAGGACCGCAATGTCACAAAACTGTCATGAACTCCCCCAAGCCAAACCAGAATTGCGTTGGAATTGCGTTGGCATCGCCAAAAAGCCGGTGTTCGCCCGGGTCAAGGGTCGCGGAATGACTGCGTTTTGGTTGGAAGCTACGGCTTTAAGGACACCAGCGCCGGGCGTTCTGACTGAATCGCGGAGGTCACTCGCCGTGTTCGCTACCATGCAGCGTTGACGGCGCAGCGGCGCTCTTATTCCATTGGGCCTTCAATTCTGGCAGCCTCAGGTGGGCGAGCCGGCCGGCAAACGCTGGCATCATGTGCATGTGGCGGAACTTGCCATCGACCAAGGCAACGGCGCGCCGCGCTCCGGCTCGCGCATGATGATCGCCGAGATGAAAAAGTGCGCCGAATGCTCCGCGCCGATCCACGCGACAACATTGGCGTCCGCCCCGCCATCGCCGGTTTTGCGAGGCTCGGAGGCGGCGTTTGTGTCCAGGAGATCGTTCAAGACAAGGCGATCCGGCGCGGGCAATCCCGATGCGTGGCCTCATAAGCCATCAGCACATGGGAGGGCTTGCCCGGTCGGTGATGATGATGGCACCAGGCCTTGGGGACCTGCTGGTGACGCTCTATGCCTTTGTCAGTTCAGAGAGGCCTGCTCAGCGCACAATACCGACTCCGGAAACTGGCACTCTTCGCCCTCTGCTGTGTAGGCGACCCAGTCGACCTGCATGGCGATGGGCTCTGTCGGCGCCTTGAACGGGCCCATCCAGTCCGAAAGCTCTTCGGTGCCCCAAAGGCTGAAAAACAGCCGCTGAGGCGTCGTCGGGATTTCCCCTGCCTCGGTGATCGTCCGGATGGGCTGCTTGTTGAGATAGAACGTTATTTTTTCCGGCGTCCATGTCACCGCATAGTCGATGAAGCCGGCATCCGATTTAACGGGCAGAACGTGGTGTTCCCCATTGCCGTTGCCCGGCGTTCCGTCTCCGCTCTTGCCGGAAACGAAGGTCGTGGTCTGCATCACGCCGGTGTCCTTGAGCAGGATTTCGAAGTCGATCTCGTCATGCGGTTTCTGGTTCTCGGGTCCGATATAGGTAAAGAACGCAGCGTTGAGACCCGACCCTGCAGGTGTCTTGATCCGGGCTTCCAACGTCCCATATCCGAGCGTCTCCTGGGTCCGCACTTCACCGCAACGATAGTCGCGCGTCTCGGTCGCTTCGGGAGAGAAACCCACATTGAGCATGCCGTCTATCACCTCGACTTCGCTGCTCTTCCACTCGCAATTCTGGTACGCACCATTTGCCCACCCGTCCGAAGCCTTCCAGAGGGACGTATCGAGCGTATCGAAATTGTCGACGAAGCTCGCCTGCTGCGCCAACGCGGGCTGAACAGAAAGGCCGGCGGCTATTACGAAGAGGCGCCAAAACCGGCTGGGACCGGTACCTAGCTTAAGGTGGGGCATGCTTCATTCCTCGCACTGACGGCATCGATCCGATTTTTAGACCCGACGGAAGGCCTCAATGAGGCCCAGCGATGGCGAGAACCGGTGGCGTGAACACAAACCCATCCGCTCTAGCGTGATTGTTGCTCCAATTGTCCATTTGGCTGAGCGGCCACCGACCCCCCAAAGAACTCGTCGCGCAATGACCGCGTCCGCAGTCGGATTCGCGACAGCCGGACGGTTGACTGCAGCAGATTCCTGTCCTTGGAGAATATCTGGGCCATCAGCCCCGTAGATTTGCTGTGCGCTCCGGCGTGGCCAATTCGATAGACGGCCCCGGGGAATGGCAATTTAGGAAGCGGCATGCCGGCCTGCTGGAGCTTGGCGGGCAGTTCGACGTGGCTTCCAAACATGGACTTCATATAGTCTTCGCTGGCGTCCGCGAAGCTCTCGGGAAGTTCATAGATATCGTTTCGTATGATGTGCGATGTCCCGCAGATCCTCGCGAACTCATCGTGAAGGAAGACGATCCTTGATCCGTCCTCCCAGAGGTACCCGACAGCTATCTGCCAGCCGATCTGCCCTTTATTGGCGCCGACATAGCCGGTCAGGCGGCGGCTGACAAAGTCATCGTCGTCGACGATCATGAAATACGCACTGTCGCGGGCGGCCATCATCCCCGACAACACCCGCCGCCCCTTATCGAGGCGAAACGCGTCGTAGAAGGTTTCCTTGTCGGCGCTGCCCCGTTCATGCAGCACATTGGGAGGGAAACCCACCCGGACGACGTCCCAGTTTGGCGGCATCGCCGGCAAGTCCGCCCCCTCGTTGGCGACGACGACGCCGCGCCAACCAGGCGTATCCTGGGCGGAAACAGAGCGGATGGTTTGCTGCAGCCGCTGCGTGAGCAGCCCCCAATCGGCCGCGTTGTCCTGATGCCTCACCGGGATCACGAATGTGAGCAAGCTGCCCGTCATTCCATTCCTCTCTTGGCCGAGTTTTCGGCTCAATAAATCTGCGCCTAGATCCTTGTTCGATTTACATTGCAAATTGATGTTTCGCCCGAACGAAAATGCAGACGATCCGGCGCAGCCTAGACTTCCAGGGCTTCGTGTCTATCCCGATTACTTTGGTTCGTCTGCGCCCGGGCCCAGGCGATCCCATCATCGAGCGATGCCGCCTTGTATGAGAGTTCGGTTCCGCCCGAAAATGCGGCCATGAACCGCCGCAGCTTGCCGTAGCTGTTGTCGAGGACGGCATGAGGCCGCCCGAGCAGCAGCGAACAGATATGGACGTGCAGGCGATCCGTGACGATGGCGCGCCCTCGGGAAATCTGCCGGATGCCGCGCCGGAAGCGGTTGTGGGCCGCCGCGTCGAGTTTGCGCAACCGCATCTCGGCGGGTTTCAACGTCATCAGCGCCGATGCGGCGCCGAGCGCCTTGGAGATGCGCACGCTCCTGGCGGATTCGGTGATCCAGTCCTCTATCGGAAGGTCGGGATAGGCCGCACGGTCAAACTCAACCGCCTGTTCGAGATCTGCCCGCAGCATTGCCAGCACGGGCAATTCGGGCGCAGCGGGCTGCAGCGCGCCGATAGCGAAGGCCATATCCGGGCAGAGCCGCACCTCACAATCGAAGTGCTTTTGCGCAAAGTGCCTGGATTCTTCATCGCGGACCAGGAGGACGAAGTTCTTGTGCCGCCCGATCCGCCGGGCGCTCTCTTCCATGCGTTGCGGCGATTTATAGTGGATCGATTGGGGAAACTGGATGATCTGGCGGTGGGGAAAGAGCTCAAGCACACGCTCACGGAAATCCTGGTGCACACCCCAAACATCGCCGAAATTGCCGCCGCCGTGGATGAAGATCGGGCCGGTCGGCATGACAAGCTCGAGCTCTTCGGGTGAGAAGTCATGGGTGCGCGAAACATAGGCCGGCTCCTTGCCGTGCCGGTTCTTGAGATAAGCGATTTCACCGAGCCAAATGGCAGAGTCGCCGCAGTTGCGGATGTCGGGAAAGTCGAGGATCGCCACCGGCTCGTCGGCGCGGATATAGTCGCTAAGGCACGCGTCAATCATGTCCTTCAACTTGTCGATCAGGACCAGATTTGAAACCGTCGGCATTTCCTCACACTCCAACTGACTGACACGGCCGGCTTTTGGGCGAGATTGCAGGTAGCCCTCATGCGCGGCGAATTTTCGACAACACCCCGGTAAGGATCTTCTGAACCTCCGTCTCGGGGCCGGCAGGTCGTTTCATCGCCATCCAGAGCAGGAAGGTCGATCCGCAATACAAAGGGGCGCCCAAGGCAACCTGCAGGATCAGTTCGACGAAGAGCCCGCCCCGATCAGCGGCTTCGGGCATATATCTGGAGGCAAGCATCACGCCTGCTGCCATCACCGCAACGCTCATCAGCGCGCGCGCATTCGCCCCGAGCTGTTTCAGCACCGGGACGTCGATGAGCCGCCGCACAAGGACCATGTTGACCAGGGCACCCATCAGCCCGGTCAGCACGCGGCCGAAGATCACCCCCGGAAGTCCGAAGAGCATCAACCCGGCAAAGATGATCGGCACGCGAACGAACAGCATCTGCGTGTCGCGGATGAAGAGCAGCTTGTTCTGGTTCTTTGCCATGCCGAGCGGCTGCACCAGCGAGCCCAGCGTCTGCAGCGCGTAGACCGAGGCCAGCGCCTCAATGATGAAGACGATGGGCAGCCACTTCTCTCCCAATGCGAGCCTGACCAGCGGATCGGCGACCACCGCGAGCCCGATGCCGGCGGGAAGTGCGATGGCGGTGACCAGCGCCTGCACGCGCTGATAGGCGGCCGCGAGGCGTGCCGGATCGTCCTGAAGACTGGCGAAGCTCGGATAGATCGCCTGGGTCAGCGGCACGGTCGCTTCGCGTGTTGGAATTCGCGCCAGGTTGCTGCCCACCGTATAGTAGCCGAGCGGCGTTCCGCCGAGCACCTTGCCGATCAAAAGATAGTCGAACCGCCAGTTGAGCGTGTTGACGATCTGGCCGGCCGTGAGCCAGGCGGAAAAGGAAAAGAGCTCCTTCATGTGCGCGAACGTGATCCTCGGCCGGAACGGGAGCACGAGATAGGAAACGATGATCATCGTCGCCTGGCTCACCAACGTGCCGATCACCAGCGCCCAATAGCTCTGAAAGATCACCGCAATCGCCACCGCTGCAACGAACCCGGTGAGCTTTTGAGAGACACTGAGGACGAACTCCTGCCAGAAGATCAGCTGGCGCTGAAGCAGGACCAGGCGGGGATTGGTCAAGCCGCCCATCAGGAGGCTCAACCCCAGCGCAAGCATGACATCGAACAGTCTCGGTTCTTCGTATAAAACCGAGGCGGGATAGGCGAAGGCGGCAAAGAAGAGGCAAAGCAGCAGTCCGCGCGTGGCGTTGAGCGTCCAGGCGGCAGAAAAATGCGACTCTGTCGGTGCCCTGTGACGGATGAGTGCCTGGCTGAGCGAAAGGTCGGTGACGGAGGTAACGATCACCAGGATGGTCGTCGCCAGCGCGACGAGGCCGAAATCCGAGGGCGCCAGATACCAGGCCAGGACGACGATGCTGAGCGTCGACAGCCCGTTCACGACCGCCCGGGAGAGGCTCAGCCACATGCTTCCCTTGATGAGCCGCACGGTGATGCTGGTCATGTCATGCCAAACCTACGATGGTCGCGGTGCGCCGGCCCGGCAAGTCGTGCGCGCAGCAGCCTCATTCGCGAATAGATGCAAGCCTGTCAGCCGCCTCGAGTACCTTTCGGCACGATCCGTGCGGAATCGGCCTTAAGTGTGGACATGCAACCGCCGCCCGCGGGTAGCAGCCATGCGCGGGGCACACGACATACCCTCCGTGAGGGCCATTCTCCGCCACAGTCTCGTGTGACCTTAGCTGCGTTGATGCAGGGGCCATTCATCTGCGTACCGTTCAGTGAGGAATAATGCTATGACCGCGAAGATTGCGAACTGGCGTTTAGCAAAGGTACTGGGCGGAGCGGCGTCCCTGTTGCTGGTGGTTGCGGCTGGGCCTGCATTCGCCCAGGGCACCAGCTTCTTCGACGGCTTCGATAGTCTCGATCTCAAGCGCTGGTACGTCTCCGACGGCTGGGCAAACGGCGAATTCCAGAACTGCACCTGGTCGGACGATGTGGTGAGGGCCGAAGGCGGGGTTCTCAATGTAGGCTACGCGCCGGTGCCCGCCGGCGAACGCGACAACAGCTGCGGCGAATTGCAGACGCGGCAGGCGTTCGGCCACGGCACGTTCGAGGCGCGCCTGAAGACACCCTCCGGCTCCGGCCTCAATGCCGCGTTCTTTACCTATATCGGTCCGACCCAAGGCGTCCCGCATGACGAGATCGACTTCGAGATCCTGTTGCGCAATACGAGCGAGGTGCAGACGACCACCTTCGTCAATGGCGTCAGCGGTGACGGCGAGGTCGGCAGCGGGGAGCATCATGAGCTGCCTTATTCGTCCGATTCCGATTTCATCGATTTCGCCGTCACCTGGACGCCGGACAAGATCGACTTCTACATCAACAAGGAACTGGTGCGCACCATGACCGAGCCGCACACCATTCCGACCAACCCCATGCGCGTCTTCTTCAGCCTCTGGGGCACCGACACCCTGACCGACTGGATGGGCGAGTTCGAGCGTCCGGTCGAACCCATCGCCATGCAGGTCGACTGGGTGGCGTTCACGGCGCTCGGCGAAGAGTGCGCGTTCGACGAATCGGTGCTCTGCGCGCAGTAGGACTGGTTGGCGGCTGAATTCTGGACCTGCCTGCGCAAGGGTGCTTGCGAGTCGTGGAGCGCCGTTGGTAAGACGCGGGGCAGCGGCGTGGCGGTCCCGCTGTTCGGCTGCCGCTTGACCGCCACGGGCCAATCCTGTTGTCTCCGCGCATGGCACGCGTCAGCAACCTCAATCTGCCCAACATCATCACCGTCGCCCGCATCGCGACGATACCGGTTATCGTCTGGCTGCTGACGACGGGCGACATTGGCCTGCGGGTCGTCGCTGTCGTCATCTTCGCCGTGGCGGCGGGTAGCGACTGGGTCGACGGCTTCATCGCCCGGCGCTTCAACCAGGTCTCGCCGCTCGGCCGCATGCTCGACCCGATCGCCGACAAGCTGCTCGTCGGCATGGTGCTCGCGGCGCTCGCCTGGGACGGGAGCCTCTCGGCGCTCGACCTGGTGCCGGTGATGGCCATCCTCTTCCGGGAGTTCTTCATCCCGGGCCTGCGCGAGTTCCTGGGCAATACCCAGGTCGTGCTGCCGGTCAGCCTGTTGGCCAAATGGAAGACGACCATCCAGCTCGTTGCCGTCATCGTCATCTTCCTCGAGGGCATCCTGCCGAACCTGCGGCTTGCCGGCGACATCGTCCTCTGGCTCGCCGGCGCTATTACCCTGTGGACGGGCGGTCAGTATTTCATGGCGGCCTGGCCGCATCTGTCGGGTGAGGAGAAATGAAGATCCTCTACTTCGCCTGGCTGCGCGAGCGCCTCAACAGGAACGAGGAGGATGTGGCGCCACCCGCGGAGGTCACGACCGTCGGCGATCTCATCGACTGGCTTGCCGAAAGCGACGAGGCGGCGACCCTTGCCTTCGAGAAGCGCCACCTCATCCGTGCCGCCGTCGACGGCAGGCTGGCGAACCACCAGACCTCCATCGCAGGTGCAGCAACGGTAGCGCTCTTCCCGCCGATGACCGGGGGGTGAGGATGGAGGTTATCGTCACCGCCGATGCCTTCGATCCAGGCGAGGAGGCCAATGCGTTCATGGCGCGCACGGCCGGCGCGGGCGCGGCCGTGACCTTCACCGGTATCGTGCGCTCGAAAGCGGAAGACCCGATCCTCGCCCTCGAGCTCGAATGCTATGTCGAGCTCGCCGAGAGTCAGATTGCGGCGATCCTCGCCGAGGCGGCCAGGCGCTTCTCGCTGATCGATGCCACCGTCATCCACCGCCACGGGCGTCTCGTACCCGGCGAGCCAATCATGCAGGTGATGACCGCCGCCCCGCACCGCGAGGACGCGTTCCGGGGGGCGCAGTTCCTCATGGATTATCTTAAGACCGACGCGCCGTTCTGGAAGAAGGAAGTGACGGCTTCCGGCGAGCGGTGGGTCGAGGCGAAGAAAGAGGACGATGCGGCGCGGGAGCGGTGGGAGTAGGGGGCCGCGTGCTCCATCCCGACCCGACGCGATGTGCGGGACCACCCTTCCCAATGCCTTTGCTCTGCCACCATCTCACCACTCCTCCGCTGTCATCCTCGCGCCTCGACGCGAGGACCCAGGCGGGGCGTGCAATGTGCTCGAACGGTGGGATGCGGTAGCTTAGGGAGTGTCGTTCTGGCGGTTCTCTAACGGCGCTCAGCGGCTACCGCCCCCAATCCTCCGATCACTTTGGGCACTCGGTCTGGGTCCTCGCGTCGAGGCGCGAGGATGACAGCAGTGGGTGGAAAAAGATGGTGCCCAACTGACCTTGTGGGCCCTTAGCGGAGCGGACCAACCCCAAACAAAAAAGCCGGGCACCCGGCCCGGCCTTTCTCAAATCACTCGCCTCTACCTACTCCGCCGCCACCCGTTTCGGCTGCACCTCGCGCGCATAGGCGTCGATCATGGCGCGGCAGGCTTCGCCGGGGGTGAACTTGTAGTCGCCGACCACCGACACCGGGGTGACTTCGGCCGCCGTGCCGGTCAGGAAGCATTCGTCGAACTTGCCAAGCTCTTCCGGGCTGATGTGGCGCTCGGTCACCGTATAGCCGTTGGCCTTGGCCAGGGCGATGACGGTGCGGCGGGTGATGCCGTCGAGGAAGCAGTCGGGCAGGGGCGTGTGGATCTCCTTGCCCTTGACGAAGAAGACGTTGGCGCCGGTCGCCTCGGCCACGAACCCGCGATAGTCCATCATCAGCGCGTCGGCATAGCCGTTGGCCATGGCTGCATCCTTGGAGAGGGTGCAGATCATGTAGAGGCCGGCGGCCTTGGCCTTGCATGGGATGGTCTCGGGCGCCGGGCGGCGCCATTTCGACCATTCGAGGCGGATGCCCTTGAGCTTCTCTTCGACCGAAAAATAGCTCGGCCACACCCAGGCGGCGATGGACAGGTGCACCGTGTTGTTGCGGGCGGGGACCGAGAGCTCCTCCGAGCCGCGCCAGGCGACGGGGCGCACATAGGCGTCGACGAGGTTGTTCTTTGCCAGGATCTGCCGGCAGGCAGCGTCGATCTCGTCGGCAGACCAGGGGATGGTGAAATCCAGGGTCCTGCCCGAAGCGATCAGGCGCTCGGTATGCTCGCGCAGCTTGAATACTTCGCCGCCATAGGCGCGCTGGCCCTCGAACACGCAGCTTGCGTAGTGCAGCCCGTGGGTCAGTACGTGAATTTTGGCGTCCTTCCAGGGCACCAGTTCACCATCGAACCAGATCCAGCCTTCGCGCTGGTCCATCGGCAGGCCTGCCATCGATCCTCTCCCAAATCCATTTCATGCGTCCGGTCAGCGCCGGAAAGGATTACGTCCGATCATGCATGAGCCCCCAGCCCTTGGCAAACCAGATCGGCTTTGGGATAACAGTCGCGGGCGTTGTTGATAGGCGGACAATGGCAGTTACCAAAATAAATGTCAATAAGGCTGACATAAATTCCGGTTCCGGCGACCATCCGGACATGCCGCTCGACGTCATGGGCCTGTTCTTCTTTGCCTACAGGGACTTCGTGGGCGATGCCGACGCGCTGCTTGCTCGCCAGGGATTCGGGCGGGCGCACCACCGCGTGCTCTATTTCGTCAATCTGAAGCCGGGCATGCCGGTGGCGGACCTGCTCGACATCTTGAAGATCACCAAGCAGAGCCTGGCGCGGGTGCTGCGGCAGCTGATCGACAACGGCTATATCGAGCAGCAGATGGGCGATGCCGACCGGCGGCAGCGTCTGCTCTTTGCGACGCAAAAGGGTCGGGAGTTCTTCGAGACCCTGTCCGAGACGCAGGCGAGCCGGATCGATGCGGCCATCGCCGCGTTGCCGCCCGATGCAGGGCGCATCGTTCGGCGGTTCTTCGTCGGCATGGTCGAGCCGGAGGATCGCGCACTCCTCGATCGCCTCAAGCTCACCGAGCGGTTGTAGTCCTCGCCGTCTATCTTGCGCTAACCGCGCCCGAGCTCTTCGCTGCGCTGGCGGGCGGCAGCCACCGCACGCTCGAGCAGGTCCGTCAGGCCCGGTTCCGCCATCAGCACTGCGAGTGCGGCGGCCGTGGTGCCGTTGGGCGAAGTTACGTTCTCGCGCAGGGTCCTGGCGCTGGCACGGTCGGCTTCCATCAGCGCGGCAGCGCCGACGACCGTCTGCCGGGCGAGCTCCATGGCGATCGCGTCGGTCAGTCCCTGCCGCCGCCCGGCCTCCGCCAGGGCCTCGACGAAATGGAAGACATAGGCGGGGCCTGAACCGGAAACGGCGGTCAGCGCATCGAGATCGCCTTCGCTCTCGAACCAGGCGACCTTGCCCACCGCCGTCAGCAGCTGGTCGGCCGTCCGGCGGTTTGCATCGTCGACACCGGGTCCGGCGACCGCGCCGGTCATGCCCTTGCCGACCTGCGCGGGCGTGTTGGGCATGGTGCGCACGATGCGGTCGGTGCCGAGCCCCTGGGCAAGCTGGGCGATGCCGATCCCGGCGGCGATGGAGAGGACGATCGTTTGCGGGCCTACCACCGGCCGGAGTGCCTCGAGCACGGGATCGACGACCTGCGGCTTGACCGCGATGACCAGCACATTGGGGTGCATCCCGACCGCCTCGGCGTTGAGCGTCAGGCCATAGTCCTCGGCCAGCGCAAGCGTCGCCTCGCTGGGTTTGGGGTCGACGAGCACGAGATTGCTGGGCGCCAGGCCGGCCTTCAACCAGCCCTGCGCCAGCGCCATTCCCATCTTGCCGGCCCCGATAAGCATCACGGGGCCGATGGCGGTCATCGATTGGGTCACGCTTCCCCTACTGTCTCGAACATCACATGGCTCAGCGCGTCCGCGGCGGACTTGCCCGCCCATACGACGAACTGGAACGCCTGGTAGTAAAGATCGCAGCTGTCGGTGGCAGAACGCAGCAGGGCCTCACATTGTTGCGGGCTGACCTCGGCGCCGCCGGTCAGCAGGTGCGAATTGCGGAACAGCACCACGCCTTCCTTGTTCCAGATGTCGAAATGGCCGATCCAGAGCTGCTCGTTGATCAGCGCGATCAGCTGCTTGACCTCGTTGCGGCGCCCCTCGGGCACCTTGAGGTCGAAGGCACAGGCGATATGCAGGGACTCCAGGTCCTCCATCCAGTTGAAGGAGACGTGATAATCGCTCCAGGCGCCGCGCACGGAAATGGAGATCTCGTCGGCGTCCTGCCGCTCGAAAGTCCAGTCGTTGATGGAAGCGATGTGTTCGATGATGTCCACCGGGTGGACAGTCCGGTCCGGTTCGATCTGGAGAAGTGACATTGACGGTCCCGCCTTGGCAACTCATGAGTGGGAGCGCCGGATACAGACGATCCGGCGGCTTACGCAAGGGTACTACTGAACTTGCCGCACGCCTTAGAGCCTACGAATCGTCCTGACCTGATGACCCTACACGCCCGCGCTGATTCCCGGGACCGTGGGATCAGCAAGCCACTGGATTCTCTTGTGGATGATCGGGCCCGCATTGTTAACAAGACCTTAACGGACTGGCCCGCCAGACGATTTTCCTGGTCACAAATGAGACATATGGCGGCGGATCGGGCGAATGGGCGAGGCCGTTGCGTCGAGCGGCTCAGGTAACAACGGTTTCACCCGTGCCCTCGAATACCCCCCTCCCAACCTCCCCCTTGATGGGGGAGGCCGGGAGGGGGTGACGCGATGCCGGTGCGAGCGCAAATGCGCATACGAGCCCAGCTACGCAACCTCCTGACGCGTGGCACGGCGACGGCCCGCAACCGCGTCGGCAAGCCGCTCCAGCACCGTCTGCGTCGTCGCCCAGTCGATGCAGCCGTCGGTGATCGACTGGCCATAGACAAGGGGCTTGCCCGGCGCCAGATCCTGGCGCCCTCCGACGAGGTTGGACTCAATCATCACGCCCATGATCCGCTTGTCGCCGGCTTCGAGCTGGCCGGCGATGTCGTCGATCACCCCCGGCTGGTTCTCGGGCCGTTTGCCGCTGTTGGCGTGGCTGGCATCGATCATCACCACGGGATCGAGGCCGGCCCTCACCGCCTCTGCGCAAGCCGCCTCGACGCTGGCTGCGTCATAGTTCGGAGCTTTGCCGCCACGCAGGATGATGTGGCAGTCGTCGTTGCCGGTGGTCGCTGCGATGGCGGAATGGCCGGATTTGGTCACTGCCATGAAATGGTGCGGATGGGAGGCCGATTGCACGGCGTCCAGCGCGATGCGCACATTGCCGTCAGTGCCGTTCTTGAAGCCGACCGGGCAGGAAAGGCCGGAGGCGAGCTCGCGATGGATCTGGCTTTCGGTGGTGCGAGCGCCGATGGCCGCCCAGCTCACCAGGTCGGCGATGTATTGGGGCGTCGTCAGGTCGAGGAATTCGCAGGCCGCAGGCAGACCGAGATTGGCGATCTCCAGCAACAGGCTGCGGGCGAGCCGCAGGCCGTTGTCGATCTCGAAGGAGCCGTCGAGATTGGGATCGTTGATCAGCCCCTTCCAACCGACCGTCGTGCGGGGCTTTTCGAAATAGACGCGCATGATGATCTCGAGCCGGTCGCCGAGGCTCTCGCGCAACGGCGCGAGCCGGCGGGCGTAATCGATGGCCGCTGCCGGATCGTGGATGGAACACGGGCCCACGACCACGGCGAGGCGGTCGTCCTGACCGTGCCGGATGGAATGCAGGGCGTGGCGGGCGCTGATGACCGTGCGGGTGGCGGCGTCGTTGCGCGGGAACTCGCGCATGACCTCGATCGGGGTCACGAGTTCCCGGATCGCGCTGATGCGCAAATCGTCGGTAGACTTCAACATTGGTCGGCTCCGTTTGTCTGTCGCGTTTCCGAACGGAGAACCGGTCATTTTTCCTGGAAACGCCACTTTGGGTCTTGCCCACGGCGGCCAATGAAAAAGCCGCCTCGAAGATCGGGCGGCTGCTTGTCGGTTTGGTCTTTTCGGGTGTGATCAGATCAAGCGCGCATAAGCCTCCGCCGGATGCGGATAGCTAAAGTACCAAAACGAGAAGGTTGCGGCGGACTTGATCATGAAGGACGAGATAGCGCAGTCGGGCGGGATTGTCACGTCGGAATCTTGGCGCCGGTGGGCTTCACGATTTCGGCACATGCGTAACAAACGCCGTTATGCGAACGTATAGCTCCTTCGAAGGGCCCAGCGCCCAAGGGAGCACAGCAATGATCACTACCTTCCTCATCGAGTCACGCAAACTTGCCGCCATCGCGACCGCGGTCCTCGGCCTCGCATTCGCGGCCCCGGCCATCGGCGAAGAAGAACCCTTCATCATCCCGCCGCCTTCAGCGGACGTGACCGGCGAGACGGGTCTTGCCCAGGCCGTGTTCGCGGCCGGGTGCTTCTGGGGCGTGCAGGGCGTCTACCAGCATGTGACCGGTGTCACCTCGGCGGTCTCCGGATATTCGGGCGGTTCGGCCGAGACGGCCAATTACGAGGCCACCGGTACCGGCCAGACGGGTCATGCGGAGGCCGTGGAGATCACTTATGATCCGTCGGTGATCAGCTATGGCGAGTTGCTGCACATTCTTTTCTCCGTCGTCCACGATCCGACCCAGCTCAACTACCAGGGCCCGGATCACGGGCCGCAGTATCGCTCGGCGATCTTTCCGATGAGCGAGGACCAGAAGGCGGCGGCCGAGGCCTATATCAAGGAGCTCGATGCGACAGGTGTCTATCCCGATCCGATCGTGACCACGATCGAGCCGTTCGAGGCGTTCTATCCGGCCGAGGACTATCACCAGGACTTCCTGACCCTGCACCCGGACTACCCCTACATCGTGCGGTTCGACCTGCCCAAGATCGAGAACCTCAAGACGGTGTTCGCCGATTATTACCGGGATGATCCGGTGCTGGTGATGGCGGCGAACTGAAGGCGCCCCCGGCGCAGCTATCGGGCTGACCACGTGTCGCTATTTGCACGCGTTCCGCACTCCCGTTCGCACACCTTGCGGCCGTGGAAAAATCTCAGACTGGGTCCTCGCCTGCGTGTTTCGAGGATGACACCCGGTGGGTTGGGTGGCGTAGCGCCTTATTGCCGCTTCGGCTTGTCGCCCATACCTCCACCACCACGGTGTCACACTCGCGCAGGCGAGGGCCCAGCCTGAGATCGTGCGTTCGCCGCAAGGTCTGCGAATGGGAATCGTGAGCGGACTTACACTTGCGAGTGGTGAAGTGGCCAGGCTGATCCTCACCCAGCCTCCAAGGACCCTTACGGGTCCCAAGCCGCGCTGCGCTCTCCACAATGGCTCACACAGCCAGCCATAGAACAACGGCAAATGATGTGCTCTACTCCCCAGCATTCTCAGGGGTTTAGGGAAGAGCCATGCTTGCCGACAAGGACCGCATCTTCACCAATCTCTATGGCCATCACGATTGGCGCCTCGATGGAGCCCGGCAACGCGGGGCGTGGCGCGGAACCAAGGAATTCATCGAGGCCGGGCGCGACTGGATCACCGCTGAGGTGAAAGCCTCGGGTCTGCGCGGGCGTGGTGGAGGCGGTTTTCCGACTGCACTCAAATGGACCTTCATGCCCAAGGTCTCGGATGGTCGTCCGCACTATCTGCTGGTCAATGCCGACGAGTCCGAGCCCGGTACATGCAAGGACCGTGAGATCATGCGGCATGATCCCCACCATCTGGTCGAGGGGTGTCTGCTGGCCGGCCGTGCCATCGATGCGCATCTGGCGTTCATATACGTGCGCGGCGAGTTCTTCCGCGAGCGGCAGCGCCTCGAGCAGGCAATCGCGGAGGCGTACGAAGCCAGGCTCATCGGCAAGGACAACATCCATGGCTGGGATTTCGATATCGTCGTCCACCACGGAGCCGGCGCCTATATCTGCGGTGAAGAAACGGCGTTGATGGAATCGCTCGAAGGCAAGAAGGGCCAGCCGCGTCTGAGGCCGCCATTCCCTGCCAGTGCGGGCGTCTACGGCAATCCGACGACGATCAACAACGCCGAGTCGATTGCCGTCGTGCCGGAAATCCTGCGTCGCTCGGGGGCGTGGTTCAATGCGCTGGGGCGGCCCAACAATGCGGGAACCAAGCTCTTTTGCGTCTCGGGGCACGTGAACACGCCTGCAGTCTTCGAAGAGGAGATGGGCGTGCCGTTCGCCGAGATGATCGAGTGGCATTGCGGTGGCGTCCGCGGGGGCTGGGACAACCTCCTCGCCGTCATTCCGGGCGGCGGATCGATGCCGTGCGTGACCGGAGAAAAGATGCGGGATGCCAGAATGGATTTCGACGGGGTGCGCGAGGTCGGCTCGTCGCTGGGCAGCGCGGCAGTCATCGTCATGGACAGATCCACCGACGTTATCCGCGCCATCTGGCGTCTCAGCGCCTTTTACAAGCATGAAAGCTGCGGGCAATGCACGCCTTGCCGTGAAGGCACGGGATGGATCGAACGCGTGCTGGCGAGGATGGTCGAAGGACGGGCCCAGAAACGCGAGATCGACATGCTGTTCGAAGTGACCAAACAGATCGAAGGCCATACGATCTGTGGTCTGGGAGAAGCGGCGTCCTGGCCCGTACAGGGACTGATCCGGAATTTCCGTCAGACAATCGAAGACCGGATCGACAGCTACACCTATCGATCCGACGACGATTTCGTCCCGTCCATCGCCGCCGAGTAGCGGCGCTCAGTTCGACCTGTTGAAGTGATCGTAGATGGTTTGCGCCATCTGATCGGAGATGCCGGGGACGGCGGCGAGGTCGTCGAGCGAGGCGCGTGAGACGGCCTTGGCCGAGCCGAAATGGTTGAGCAGGGCCCGCTTGCGGTTCGGACCGATGCCGTCGACCTCATCGAGGGGGTTCTTGACGATGTCCTTCTTGCGCCTGGCGCGATGGGTGCCGATGGCGAAGCGGTGGGCCTCGTCGCGCAGGCGCTGCACGTAGTAGAGCACCGGATCGCGATGCGGCAGCATGAACGCCTCGCGACCTTCCATGTGGAACTTCTCGCGTCCGGCGTCGCGCTCCTCGCCCTTGGCGATGCCGATGAACGTCACCTGGCGCGAGAGGTTGAGCTCGGCGATGACCTGCCGGACGGCGTTGAGCTGGCCGGCGCCGCCGTCGATGAAAACGACGTCGGGCCAGTCGGGCATGCCGGTCGCCTCGTCCTCGGCGTCTTCGGCGCTCTCTGCCGCCAGCCGGGTGAAGCGGCGGGTCAGCACCTCGCGCATCATGCCGAAATCGTCGCCCGGGGCGAGGTCGGTCGATTTGATGTTGAAGGTGCGGTAGTGCTTCTTGGAGAGCCCTTCCTCGCCGGCAACGATCATGGCGCCGACGGCATTGGTGCCCGAGATATGGGAGTTGTCGTAAACCTCGATGCGTCGCGGCGTCTCCTCGAGGTCGAAGCGCTCAGCAACGCCCTCGAGCAGCGACCTTTGCGACGCGCCTTCGGCAAGCTGCCGGCTCAACGCCTCACGGGCATTGACCAGGGCGTGCTCGACGAGGTCACGCTTCTCGCCGCGCTGGGGCACCTCGACATAGACCCGCCTTCCGGCGCGGCTCGAGAGCGCTTCCTCCATCAACGCGTTTTCGGAGAGCGCGTGGCTCAGGAGCACCAGACGCGGCGGCGTACGGTTTTCGTAGAACTGGCTGATGAAGGCCTCCAACACCTCGGTATCGGTGAGCGAGGCGTCGGCGCGCGGACGATAGGCGTAGTTGCCCCAGTTCTGGTGGGCGCGGAAGAAGAACACCTGCACGCAGAACTGCCCACCCTCGTGATGGATGGCGAACACGTCCGCCTCCTCGACGCTGCGCGCGGTCGCATCGCCCTGGCTCTGGATGGCGGCGAGGGCCGAGAGCCGGTCGCGCAGGAGCGCGGCGCGTTCGAAATCAAGGGTTTCGGCCGCCTCGTTCATCTCGGCTTGCATGTGGTCGCGCACCGTCTGCGATTTGCCGGAAAGGAACTGGCGGGCCTCCTCGACGAGGCCGGCATAGTCCTCGAGCGAGATCTCGCGGGTGCAGGGGGCGGCGCAGCGCTTGATCTGGAACTGCAGGCATGGCCGCGTGCGGGCGGCATAGAAGCTGTCCGAGCAGTTGCGCAGCAGGAACGCCTTCTGCAGCGAGGCGATGGTGCGCTCGACGGCGCTGACCGAGGCGAAGGGACCGAAATAATGACCCTTGCGGCGGCGCGTGCCGCGGTGCTTGGAAATCTCCGGCGCCTCGTGATCGAGGGTGATGAGGATATAGGGGAAACTCTTGTCGTCGCGCAGCAGCACGTTGAAGCGTGGCTTCAAGCGCTTGATGAGGTTGGCCTCGAGCAGGAGCGCCTCGCTCTCGGTCTCGGTGCGCACGAACTCCATGGTGTGGGTGGCCGCGATCATGCGCTGGATGCGCACGGGCAGGCCTTCGGGCCGGGTGTAGTTGGTTACGCGCGCCTTGAGGCTGCGCGCCTTGCCGACATAGATGACCTCGCCATTGGTATCGAGCATGCGATAAACGCCGGGCGCTGAAGGGAGCGTCCTGACGAAGCCGCGGATAGCCTCTGGGCCAGTTACGGGTGCGGTCTGGTTTTCGGTTTGCGTTTCTTCAGTCATCTGCGTGGTGTCGGGCCGCGGCGTGCAGGCCACTCGATGTGCTCGCCGCCGTCGAGAGTAATCATTTGGCCGGTCATGGCCGGCAGCGCAAGGATCGCGGCAACGCCATCGGCGATGCCGTCGGGGTCCGCACTATAGCCCAAAGGCAGCTCGTCGATCCGGCGCGCGTGGATCTCGGGCGAGACGTCGGGCGGCGGGACGGTCGGGCCGGGCGCGACAGCGTTGACGCGGATCCGTGGAGCGAAGGACTGCGCCAGGGTGCGGGTCATGGTCCACAGCACGCACTTGCTCAGGGTGTAGCTGAAGAAGGCGGGCGACAGGTCCAGCACCCTCTCGTCGATGATATTGACGATGTTACCTGCGACATCGGCCGGAAGTTGGGCGGCGAAATCGCGCGCGAGGAAGGCCGGTGCCTCGGCATGCACGGCAAAATGCGCGTCCCACAGACCCTCGTCGAGGTCGTGGGCCGCGTCGCGCTCGAAGAGCGAGGCATTGTTGACGAGGAGGGTGAGGGGCCCGAACAACGCCGAAGCGGCTTCAATCAGGCCGCCGCGCTCGCTCCGGTCGGCAAGATCGGCCGCCACGATATCTGCCCGGCCTCCGCCTTTGCGGATGCCGGCGGCCACCGCTTCGGCCTTGTCGCGGGAATTGCGATAATGGACGACGACGGCCCAGCCGTCACGGGCGAGACGCCGCGCGATGGCCGCACCGATGCGGTCGCCGGCGCCGGTGACGAGGGCGACGGGCCGGGTAGTCATGGTTGAGGAAGCGGTTGGGGCCATGGGTTGTGAGCGAGCGGAATCGTTGCTGTGCGATCGACCCTATAGCTATGCGGTGAAGGCCGGTTCGGCAAATGTTCCGGGGGCGGCGCGGTCATATTGATTCAAGCGGGCGCTCTAAGCTGCTGTTCTTGCGCAGTTTCCTGCAAAGGAGGCATCAAGTTTTCGCAGGGGACGCTCCTCTCCCCGTTAGGGCCGGGTGGGCGGAGCAATGCCTGTGCTCTGCCACCATCTCATCACCCCACCGCTGTCATCCTCGCGCCTCGACGCGAGGACCCAGGCGGGGCGTGCAATGTGCTCGAACGGTGGGATGCGGTAGCTGAGGGAGTGCTGTTCTGGCGGTTCCCCGAAGGGCGCTCAACAGCTACCGCCTCCAATCCTCCGATCACTTTGCGCACTCGGCCTGGGTCCTCGCGTCGAGGCGCGAGGATGACAGCGGTGGGTGGGAAAAATTAGTGCCAGGCTCCGACGTCGAAAGGCGGCGACGGGACCACTCAATACTCAGGCATCGGCGGCGCCGTGTAGACCACCGGAAACTCGCCGGGATCACCGGTTGCGTCGCATTCGCCCTTGTAGCGGTACTCCTCGAGCCGGAAGAAATTACGCCAGCGCCACGTCCCGGAACTGCCGCAGTCGGCGATGCCGCGCCCCTTGTTGAAACTGACGAGCTCGCGCGAGGCCGGATCGTACCACGCGTTCACCAACTGATCGCTGGTGTGCCAGGACTGGTGGTCGGCGAATTCCGCAAAGTGCTGGAGTTTGAACTCGCCGCCCGTCACCACATAGACCTTGGAGCTGAAATTGTAGGCGCCTGCCCCGCAGGGCAGGATCGCAACGAGCCGCTCGTCGTCGAGCCGCTCGACCTGGCTGTCGCGGCCGTTAGGCAGGTCCTCGAGCGGCTCGCAGGTCTCGTCAGCCCGGTGCGCCTCGACGAGGGCTGCTGGAACGACGATCGACGGGTCCATGTCGATATTGGCCGGCAGCAGTCCATAGGGCGGCACACCGGTCAACCGCTCGTTGCCGACGAGGTACTGCTGCTCATCGATCCAGAGCAGCGCCGCAGCCAATCCCCTGAGCGAGAAAGAGTACGCCTGCCGCTGGCGATCGGCATCGGCAAGATGGATGGTGGCGCTCTGGCCGTTGACCATGCGGTCGAGCACAGCCTGCGCCTTGGCACCCATGAAATAAAACCGGTTGGCCGCGCCGTAAGGGCCGGACTCATCGTACCACCCGAAGGTTTCGGAGGTCTCGTCGATGTCGATCGTCGGGTCCTGCTCGTAGGGCGGAGGCGGCGAGCTGACCTCGATGGCGAGTTCCCAGAAGCTCTGCAGCGGATGGCGCTCGAGGCGGAGCCGCGGTTCAATGCCGGTGACGGCGCGGCAGACGAAGTCGGGCGCGCAGGAAGCGGTCCAGGTGCCGAAAGTCCGCTCCTCCTGACCGGAAGTCGCGGCGGCAGGCAGGAGAATCACTGCTGCAAGAAGGCCGAGCGCAAGACGGGCAAAACGTGCAAAGAAACCTGCAAAAAGAACTGCACGCTTGGCGGCGGCCGGCTGAAATGCCCGCAAAACGGGGAGATGTTCGGTCACTTCCGTCAGTCCCTCTGTCCTTTTAGTTCTATTGATTCGACAGTATTATTTACTGTGCGCGTGAAAGCATAGTGCTTCACGAGGGGCGCCAGTAGGGGGAGCCATCAATGGAAGTCATTGTCGGACTCATTGTCCAGTTGATCGCCGGCGGTGCCGGCGGCAATATCATCGGACAGGTTGCCAAGCAGTTCAGCCTCGGTACAACCGGCAATACCATCGCCGGGGCCGTCGGCGGCGTTGCCGCCACCTGGCTTGCCGGCTACATACCAGGGCTCAGCGGCCTGGTCGGCGGCACGGCCGCTGCGGCTGCCGCCGGCGGCCTCGATATCGGCGCGCTGGTCGGGCAGGGCGTGACCGGTCTCGTCGGTGGCGGGCTGCTGACGGTCATCGCCGGCCTCGTCAAGTCGATGACCGCCAAGGCCTGAGTTCAGGCAGATTACCAGGTACCCCGGGCCCACGGGTCCGGGTTTTATGTGTCCAGAGCTGTTCCCGTTCCGATAACATCGGATCGGAGCTCGAAGTTATTGAATTGTCGCGTTTTCGAGCCGCAAAAGTGGTTTTCACTTTTGCTGAAGACGCTCTAGTCGAGAATCCAGATGACTACGCCTGTTTCCGCCGCTTCCTCCCGCGACATGGTGGGACAGGCCATCGGCCTGACGCTGACGACGATTATCACCTTCGGCGTCCAGGACGCGGTCTCCAAGATATTGGTGGCGAGCTACTCGCCCTTCCAGATCACCATGATGCGCTACTGGGCCTTTGCCCTGTTCGCGCTGTGGCTGGTGTCGCGGCAGGCTCCGATCCGGCACGCATTGCGCTCGAAGGCGACGGGATGGCAGGTGCTGCGCGGCCTGCTGCTGATGGCTGATATCTGGTTCTTCGCGCTCGCCCTGCAGACCATGCCGCTCGGCGAAATGCAGGCGATCACCCTGGTCTATCCGTTGCTCGTCACTCTGTTCGCCGTACCCATTCTCGGCGAAAAGGTCGGCGTCTTCCGCATCGCGGCAGTGCTTGCCGGGTTCGCCGGCGCCATGATCATCGTGCGGCCGGGCGGTGTGCCGCTCAGTTGGGGCGTGTTGTTCACGCTGGCTTCGGCGGCGTTCTACGCGCTCTATATCGTCGTCACGCGCAAGGTCAGCCAGATCGACTCGACGGCGACCAGCATGGTCTATGCCAGCATCGTCGGCCTGGTGCTGTCGAGCGTCGTGGGCTTTTCCTTCTGGCAGCCGATGGGGTGGAACGACCTGGCGCTGGTCGGCGTGGTCATGGTCACCACCTGCGCCGGCCACGGCGTGATGATGCTGGCGCTCTCCAAGGCGCCGGCAAGCGTATTGCAGCCGTTCAACTATTTCTCCCTGCCCTGGGCGATTGCACTGAGCTATTTCGTCTTCGGCCACCTCATCGATCCGATGTCGATGGTCGGCGCGGCCGTCGTCGTCGCGGCGGGTCTGGTGGTCATGGCGCGCGAGCGGATGAAACGCGTCGGGGTGGCGGCCGATCCGCCGCTGCCGGGCAAGGAGTAGGGTGTGTTGCTATTCAGGTGATGCCGGTCTGCAAACGCCCGTTTTCTGCGCTTCCGGTGCTCACGTACCAAAAGGTACGCTGCGCTCCGGTTCTCGAAAACGGCCATTTTCGCCTCGGCCTGACCTGAATCCCAACACACCCTGGTGCGGGATGCGCATCACGCTCTGGCGAACGCAACGTTACATTGACAATGGCGCCGCCCCTCTCAGGGCGGCGCCAGATGCTTGTCTGCGCGCGTTGCTCAGTCCCCGACGCAGAAGTAGGCGTTCGGGCTGTTGAAGCAGACGCTGCTGTCATGACGGGGCGGCCGCGGGTGATAGATCGGCGGGCGCGGGCGAGGATTCCAGCCACCCCAATGCGGCGGGCGGGGGTAGCCGCCCCAGTGCGGCGGACGGGGCGGGCGCGGATGGTAGACCGGCGGGCGCGGGGGATACGGGTCCCAGCTCGGAGGACGCGGACGGTCGTAACCGCCGCGCGAGAGGTAGTTGGCGGAAACCCAACCGTCGGGTCCGCGCTTCTCGACGAAGCACCAGCTGCCGCGGCAGTCCTGTACGTCGACTTGTTCGCCGCGCTGAAGCACATCGATGGCGCCGTAGCCGGTGCCGGGGCCCGATCGGACGTTGACGTTGGCGGTGGCATAGGCCGGGGCCGCAAGCGCGCTCGCCGTCGTAGCGGCAAGCGCCAGCGCAGCCAGCGTTCCGGCGATGATCTTGGTGCGGATGGCCATGACTGAACTCCTGTTGAGCATGAGGCGCGAGGGCGCCTTTGCACAGAGATAATCACCCTCCATCTGAACCGAACCTGAATGAACGCTTCAGGTTAGCGGCAGGTGCCCAAAGCACTTTTTCACGTTCTAAAAACGCAGGATGTCGATGAAGCGTTGCAGCGTGTCGCCGAGCGCCTCGCGCTTCTTCTTCTTGAGATCGCCGAGCAACGCCTCTTCCAGCTCGCTCCAGTGCTCGGCCAGCGCGTTGCGGATGCGCACGCCTCGCTCGGTCAGCGCGAGGCCCGGCGTCAGCTCGGGCCCGACCGCCTGGCGGCGGATCAGGTCGCGTTCGAGAAGCCGTGAGATGCGTGTCTGCAGCTGGCCGTCCGCCTGGCCGAGCTCGGCTGCCAGATCGGTTTCGCTGGTGCCCGAGCGGGCGAGAACGAAGAGCACGGCATCGTCCCCCGGCTCCAGCCCTCGCTCGAGGACTGGTACCAGCAAGGCCTTGCGCGCCAATTGGCCGGCTTCGATCAGCCGGTAGATGGTGGATCGGGAGGAGGGGCGGGACATAGGCGGGAAAATAGGCCGAACTCCTGGCTCGCGTCGATGGTCCCGGTATCCTAGCGTTAATCGTGGACGCACCAAGACCCGTCATTGTTCACTTTACGCGTATGAGTTATGCGTTTGCCAAAGGTGCAAAAGTCGAAGGAGCGCGCGTGGCCACGCTGTTCGCCGAGCAACTGACCGCCACGGAATTCGGCGCCTTCGTCGACGCCGCCACCATCGGAGTGCTGCCGGTCGCCGCCATCGAACCGCACGGACCGCACCTGCCGCTTTCGACCGACAGCGACATCGCGCGCGGGCATCTGACCGGGCTTGCGGACGTGGTGCGCGAGGATCTCGACGTGCTGGTGCTGCCCCTGCAGGCCATTGGGCACAGCATCGAGCATCAGGGGCAGAAGGGGCTTTTTTCCCATTCCGCCGAGACGCTGCTGACCGCCTGGGACGACGTCGTCGCGCCGTTCCGGCTGGCGGGCGGGCGCCGGCTGGTGATCGTTTCGAGCCATGGCGGAAATTCGGAAGTGGCAGCGCTCCTGGCAACGCGCCTGCGCGCCCAATACGGTATGCTCGCGGTTACCGCCGCCTGGCTGCGCTTCGGCCAGCCTGAGGGCCTGTTTGAACCCGACGAACTCGCCTACGGCATCCATGGCGGCGCCGTCGAGACATCGCTGATGCTGCACTACCGGCCCGAGGCGGTGCGGCGCGATCGTCTCGACGATTTCGCCTCGGCTGCGCGCGAATGGGATGGCGAGAGTTTTCATCTCAAGGTCCATGGGCGCACCCGACCCGGATGGCTGACGCGCGACCTCAATGCGGCCGGCGCCGTGGGAGACGCGACGGCGGCCAGTGCCGAGAAGGGTGCTGCCAGTGCCCGCCATGCCCTGGCGCGGTTTGCCGAACTGCTGGAGGACGTCACCGCCTTCGATCTCAAGCGACTGGGAGATGCCCCATGAGCCAGGACCTCGGGCGCATCCGCGCTTTCGTGCAGGTGTTCGATGCCGGCGGCTTTTCCGCCGCGGCGCGCCAGCACGGGCGCTCCAAGGCACTGCTCAGCAAGTATGTGACCGATCTCGAGGATTATCTCGGCGTGCGGTTGATGAACCGCACCACACGCAAGCTCAGCCTCACCGAGGCGGGGGAGGCCTATTACCGCGAGGCGAGCGCGATTCTTGCCCAGCTCGACGACCTCGACGCCAGCATCGCCGACCAGACCTCCGAGCCGCGCGGGCTTTTGCGGGTCTCGGCGCCGCGTAACTATGGCGAGGACACGCTCGCCCCGGCGATCTTCGCCTATCTCAAGAGATACCCCAAGGTCAGCCTGGACCTCAGGCTCGAGGACCGCTACGTCGACCTCGTCGAGGAGGGGGTCGACGTGGCACTGCGCATCAGCACGCTGGCCGATTCCTCACTGATCGCCCGCAAGATCGCCGACATGCACCTGGTGATCGGCGGCGCGCCCGAGCTGATCAAGACCGTTGGCCGGCCCGAGCACCCCGAGGCGCTGCGCAACCTGCCGTGCATCGTCGACACCAACATGCAGGGACAGGCCAATTGGCGGTTCGTCGAGGACGGCAAGACCATCTCCATCCCGGTGACGGGCCAGGTGCGGGTCAACTCTCCGTTAGCGGCACGCTCGGCCGCCATTGCCGGCCTTGGCTTTGCCGCATTGCCGTCCTACCTCGCCGACCCTGTGGTCGCCGCCGGTGCGCTGGTGCCGGTGCTGACCGAGTTCGTGCCTACGGGGCAAACGCTGCAGGCGGTCTATCCGCACCGGCGGCACCTCGCCGGCAAGGTGCGTGCGCTGATCGACCACCTGGTCGCCTGGTTCGGTACGCATCCCGCAAGCTGAGGTCCCTCGCAGTGCATCCCGATAGTCCATGCTGACGCTGCGGCACGCCATCTTCACGATGCTTGCCGGCATCGTCATGCTGCTCGCCTTTGTGGAGGCTGCGCAGGCGCACCCGCACATCTTCATAGACGCGAAGGTCACCGTCACTTTCGACGACCAGGGCGCGGTGGCGCAGCTGCATCACGAATGGACGTTCGATGCCGCTTTCTCCTCCTGGCAGGTGCAGGGGCTCGACACCGACGGCGACGGGGTGACCAGCAGCGCCGAGCTGCAGGAACTGGCCGACGAGAACATGGTGGGGCTCGCCGAGTACGGCTTTTATACCTATGCCGGCGTCGACGGCCGGGAGCTCTCCTTCGAGCCGGTCGGCGACCAGGTGATGACGCATGAGGACGGGCTGACGACGCTAGCGTACAGCATCCGTCCGACCGAAAGCGTGCCTGTCGGGCAGCTCGAGCTGGCGGTCAACGATCCCGAATACTATGTGGCGATCACCTTTGCCGACCGCTCAACAGTGACGCTCGCGAACGCGCCGGACGCGTGCGGGCTCGAACTGGTACCGCCGACGCCCATGTCCCCCGAGATCGAGGAGCAGCTCTTCTCCATCGGTCCCGACGTGGTGGAGCTGCCGCCGGAATTGGCCGCGGCCGTGCGCGGCACCCAGGGCAAGATCGTCGTTTCCTGCACCGGCGCCACTCCGGCGACGGCACTCGATGCGGTCAATACCGTGGCCCAGTCGCGCCCGGCGCCGTTCGGCGGACCGCCGCCCGAGCCGGGGCTCAACCTGCCGCGCACCGGGTTCTTCGGCTGGCTGCAGCAGCAGCAGCGCGATTTCTATATGGCGATGACCGGGGCGCTGGCGGCGTTCCGCACCGATTTCAACGCCTTCTGGATCCTCGGCGGCCTCAGCTTCCTCTACGGCGTCTTCCATGCGGCGGGGCCCGGGCATGGCAAGGTGGTTATCTCCTCCTATGTGCTGGCCAACGAGATGCAGGCACGGCGGGGCATTGCGCTGAGCTTCATTACGGCGCTGATCCAGTCCGTCGTGGCGATTGCCTTCGTGCTGATCGCGGCCGGGATCCTCGGCATGACGAGCCTCGCCATGGGCGATGCGGCGCATTGGGTGGGTGTCGTCGCCTATGCGCTGATGGCGGCGCTGGGCCTGTGGCTGGTGGCGCGCAAGGTGTTCGGCTGGGGCCATCACCACCATGAGGCGCCGGACCTCAAGGCGAAGGCGCACGCGCATCTGCACGAGGGAGAGGGGCACGATCATCACGATCACCAACACCATCACCACGACGAGGCGGAGCACGCCCACCACCATGTGGTGACGCCGGATGTGGCCACCCGAAGCTGGAAAGAGCAGCTGGGCGTGGTGCTGGCGGTGGGCCTGCGGCCCTGTTCCGGCGCGCTTGTGGTGCTGGTCTTCGCGCTGTCGCAGGGCGTGCTGCTGGCGGGTATCCTGGCGACGCTGCTGATGGGGCTGGGGACGGGGATCACCGTGGCGGTGCTGGCGACGCTCGCGGTGTTCGCCAAGGATATCGCCAGGCGGATCGGCGGCACCGATACTGGCCTTGCGCGCAGCATCGTCTGGTGGGTGGAACTGGCGGGCGCGGTGCTGGTGCTGCTGTTCGGGTTGATGCTGCTTCTGGCGTCGCTTTAGGGCCTGTGCGGTGGCACAATCTGCCACCAACCACCGGCTGTCATCCTCGCGCAGGCGAGGACCCAGCTCTGAACACCTCAGCGGGCACGGAAAGAGCGGTCGGGCAGGATGCCCCTTCCTTCCCTCAAGGGGAAAGTAGTGCTCGCTACCAACACCTTGCGGCTGTTGGGAAATCTCGGGATGGGCCCTCGCCTGCGCGAGGGTGACATCCGGTGGGTGGGGCGGCGATGGTGATGGAGCCGATCCGCCCGAGAACCAAAGCCGTGACGAGCGCTACTCACTATTCACGACCAGCTAATCGCTCACCGCTCACCCCCGATCCGCGACCCAACGCCGCCTTGCGGCGTAGTCGCGCTCGGCTATGGTGCGCCGACTGCAAAGAGACCGAAACACCATGTCCGTGCCCGCCGACCATCCCAAGACCGCGCCCGAGAAGATCGGGGTGCTGCTGCTCAATCTCGGCACGCCGGATGCGACCGACTATTGGAGCGTGCGGCGCTACCTCAAGGAGTTCCTCTCGGACCCCAGGGTGATCGAGACGCCGAAATGGCTGTGGTGGCCGATCCTCAACCTGGTCATCCTGTCGTTCCGGCCGCAGAAGAGCGGGCACGCCTACGAGCAGATCTGGGACAAGCGGACCAATGAGAGCCCGCTGCGGGTGATCACCCGGGCGCAGAGCGAGAAGCTCGCTGAGCGTCTCAGCGGCATGGACAACATCGTCGTCGACTGGGCCATGCGCTACGGCACCCCGTCGACGAAGAGCGTGCTGGAAAAGATGCAGGCGGCCGGCTGCCGCAAGATCCTGCTGGCGCCGCTCTATCCGCAATATTCGGCAACGACCACGGCGACGGCCAACGACAAGGCGTTCGATGCCCTCAAGGACATGCGCTGGCAGCCAGCCGTGCGCACGCTCCCGGCCTATTTCGATAGCCCGACTTATGTGAAGACCCTGGCTGAAAGCATCCGCCAGGGCGTCGAGGGCCTCGATTTCGAACCGGACGTGGTGCTGACCAGCTACCACGGCATGCCGGTCGAGTACTACGAGAAGGGCGACCCCTATTACGACCAGTGCCTGGAGACGACGCGGCTGGTGCGCGAATATCTCGGTTGGCCCGAGGACAAGCTGATGGTGACCTTCCAGAGCCGCTTCGGCCGGGCCGAATGGCTGAAGCCCTATACGGCCGAGACGCTGGAAGAGCTGCCGAAGCAAGGCAAGACAAAGATCGCCATCCTGGCGCCGGCCTTCTCGGCCGACTGCATCGAGACGCTGGAAGAGATCGCCATCACCGGCCGGGAGAGTTTCCTCGAAGCCGGGGGCGAACAGTTCGCCTATATCCCGTGCCTCAATGATAGCGAGGCGGGGATGGATATGCTCGAGGCGGTGGTGCGGCGGGAGCTGGCGGGGTGGATTTGAGGGGGTAGAGAATAGCGAATAGCGAATAGCGCTCATCACCGCTCCGGCTCTTGCACCCATCCACACCCACCCCCGATTGTCACCCTCACGCAGGCGAGGGCCCATCCTGAGATTTCTCAACAGCCGCAAGGTGTTGGTGAAGGGCAGGGCGGCGCAATGCCGCTCTTTCCGTGCGCGTCGAGGATTTCAGGGCTGGCGCAAAACGCACCTGACCTTGTGTAGCGTGCCGCATCGCGTCACCCCCTCCCGGCCTCCCCCATCAAGGGGGAGGTGGCCTTCGCGCGATTGGCGATGTCGCGCCACGCCCGCCGGATTTGGGCGCATGGTGTTCATGGCACAATCTCGCCGATTACTCGGAACCGGCACCTCCCCCCTTGTGGGGGAGGTCGGGAGGGGGGTGCTCGGAGCCCTGGGCGGCGGCGCGGCGGAAGTTTCCCGCAGTACAGCCTACCTGAAAATCCCATAAGGGAGCGGGTCGAACGGCACGACGTGCGGAGTGACGTTGACCTTGGCGGGGGAGCCGACCAGGTAGCTGGCATCGACCCAGCCCCCGGCGGCGGCGATATAGCACCAGCTCTCGCCGCCCCAATCGGCATAGCGGCGGCCGAACTCGTCCTCGCGGGAGGGCGTGGTGCAGCGCTCGAGCGGGTAGCGCTCGCCGTCGACCAAGTGCGCGATGGCCGGATAGTCCCGGCCCGGGCCGGCGTGCACGGTCGCATTGCCGGAGGCGCGCGCGGTCGGCTCGGCAAGCGCCGGGCCTGCGAGAATGGCCGCAGCGAGAGTGGCGATAACGACGATGGCGGAGCGGGTCCTACGCACGGCTTTGCAATCTCCAGTCCATGTCTTAGTGCGCGGAGGCGGTGGCGGTTTCAAGGCGACCGTGTGGGCGTACGGAGGCGCCCGGCGGGTGCGACCGCCGGGCTCGATCAAGCCTTTGTCATTAGGCCCTACAGATTGACCTTCTCGTTGTCGCCGAGGTCCGGTCGGCGGTTGGTGGCAGCGGCGGCCATCATCTTGACCAGGGCGACGGGCCCGCCGGGGCTGTCCCAGTACTCGGCCTCCTCGGGCGTCACGGTGATCAGGCGGATGTCCGGATCATCGGCGCTCTGCCACGAGGCCTGGGCGAACGCGTTGAACAGGTCACGGATCTTGTCGCGGTCGTTGCTGACCCGCGCCGGGCCGCTGATGGTCAGGTAATCGTTGTGGCCCTTGTCGGCGAAGGCGAGGGTGACGTCATGGTCGCGCTCCGTCTGGTGCGCCTTGGCGCTCTCGGCGTTCGTCAGGAAATAGATGGCATGCTCGTCCCGCCGCACATAGGCGGCCATCGGCCGGGCCCGGTGGCGCTGGCCGTCATGGGTGATGAACATGCAGATGGTGATGTCGTCGACAAGGTCCCAGACCTTGTCGTGCTCGTGGGTGAAATCGGACATGGGGCTCTCCGGAGTTGGCGGTTGTCCGGAGAACGGGTGGGGGGAGGGGTGGTTGCGGGGGGGTGGGGATGTGATCGCGGTAAGCGGCAGATGGTTAGGGGACTATCACCAGCTCACAGGGTTGACAGCGGCGGACGCGGCTATATTCCACGGGTGTAACGGCAAAGCGGAAACCCTCAGTGGCCATAGGCTCAGCTTCCTAGCGGGTCAGGGTGAACTCGCGCACGGGTGCAGATAGTGAGGGTGGTGGTGTAGGCTGGCGTGATCGACGGGGCGTTGAATGTTCTTGATTGTTCGTTCTCGCCGGCGCACGGAAGGACTGCAGGGATACGCGGGCGGCATGCAACTTGTCCGCCGCTGTGTAGTGGAGCTCGACCCCAAGGTCCTATAGGCAAATCTTTTTAAATCTATCTACTATAGCCGCGTCAATTACTGTGCAAAGATCAGAGATGAAGCTTACATATTCCGCTAGCTGTAGTCGGGTCACATTAAGTGATACGCCTTGATGGGCAACCTCGTTCCTACGGTCCAATATTTCGTCGAGTTTTGTTCGAAGATATGTCTCGCTGTGAGTAAGTCCAGCCGCCGCCGCCTTGGTCGCTAGCTCCTTGAATGGTTCGTTAACGCCAAAACGCTTGAGCATCTTCGAAACGACCTCTGGTCTTGGGTTCGCCTCGGTTCTTGCGAAACCGTCTCCGACAAGCTCCCCCCGGGCGATGGCCCGTGCTACTCTTCGCAAGTCGCTATGTCTCGTACTTTTATTACCTTGTTTGTCTCGCATGACCGCCTCTAATCCATCGAAATCATGAGCCAGGATAAACTCAGAACTCAGTGTGACTTTTTTGCTCGTGCCGCGCCTATTTTCAAGTTCCTGGACGACCTCGAGGAAAACATCTTTTAAGTAGGCCTCGAATGTTGCGGCCATCAGTACTACGGCGCCACCGCGCAACCCCTCGACCCCAATTCGTTGGTATGTCGTTTTCGGAGGATCGGGGAATGTCGACCTCTCAATCTTCAGCAGCCTTTCGGACCGCTTCAGATCGGTGCGAAGGTTCGCTAGTGCCTTCGTTCGTTTTCTGATCATCAGTTTTAATTAATGATTTCTTGTACCATTTCTTGAAAAATATTTACCCGTTCCTTGAACAAGCTGGGCGTGTTCGTTGCGGCGTCGATGGATTTTCTAAAGATTGGATCTTCGAATTTGTCCTTAAACGCGGAAACGATCGCGTCCTTATTGTTCAGGAGATCTATTTCCTCAAAATCCATAAATCCGAACATCTGCACGTCAAAAAGCGCCGCTAAAACCTGCTTGCGCCATTCGACTTTCTCCGGCTGCCACCTTTGGAATGTGTGGGTATCGAATACCATTCTGGCTTTGCGCAGGGCGCGCACAAAACTATCTTCTAAGAGCCGGAGTTGAGCGTCATCTGCTTTCCGATGTGCCAACATATATCTATCCATCGTAAGCCGCACACCCCCGGAAAAAGACTGAAGATCGTCCTTAAAAGTGAAAAACCTAAGTACAAACTCCGCGTCTCTCATTTCTCTGTATATGGCCGAAGATTCTTTCGATTTTATATTTAAAGCTCTATGGAAATCAGCACTCTCCGCCAGTTTCATAATTAAATTGTTTAGCGGACCTGTATATGCGTTGTTCCTTATTTCCTGTGGATTTGCTGCCGCCCCGCCAGTATTTAGTCGTTGAAATACCTCGTTCTTAACGTCAACGTCTGACTGCTTTAATATTATAACGGCCCTTATAGTTGGTCGGGTTTTGAGTACTATCTGCAACTGGCGTGGAAGTTCGGAGAACTTCCTCCCATTGACGTCGCTGAAAACTTCTAATCCAGACAGAGAAAATCTATCACTAAGAAACGATGTTATCGCGGTTAGTCGCTGTTTTCCGTCGATTATGGAATAAGTCCCAAGCTCATCTTCGTTTAGAAAAATTGGCGGAATGGGAACATTGATAAGAAACGACTCTATGAGCTTAGACTGACGTTTCAAATCCCACCGATTTCGCCTCTGAAATGAAGGCGAAAGGTCGATGACACCGTCCTCGGTGAGAGTTTGGAGGGTGCTTAGGTTGTAATCGACGGAGGCCGTTACAAGCTCTCGTTGTTTCTGGGTCCAGAAGTCTAAGGTTTCCTGAATTTCTTCGATTTCAGTGTCGTCGATATCGGCCACAGATCACTCCTCAAGCAGGATTGTGGTAATGGATCAGGTTTTTCCGGGTTTGCAACTACAAATCTGCCTATGAAGTGAATGTAGTTGCCTTATCTAGCTCGCAAGGAAACCAGGGTTGTGGGACTGCGTGCGTGCCTCTCATGCCGCGCTGAGAGCGGCGGGGGTCGACAACCTCCTCCACTTGTCTAGAGTTGCGCCTCCCACAAACCTGCGTCTGTCGAGCGCGTGAGGTGGATCAATGAAATGATGTACCCGTTTTGGGTATTTAGCTCCATCAGCCGCAGCCGCTTCACGACTTCCAGGGGTCGCGCTGCCATTCGATCGTAGCTCTCATGGCCTTCTCACCTAGATCTCTCCGTCGGAAAATATTGCTTCGCGGGGAGGTTTGAAGTCTCGAAGGTTCGAAAGGTCGATCTCAGTCCTTTGCCGTGCACCTCGACGACAATGGGCTCCATTTCCCCAGTCCCTCGGATAGAGGCCCATGGCCTCGATCAGCTGATCTCCCCCTCCAGCGTATCCAACTCCATCTCCCGCAATCGCTTCACCTCGTCCCTGAGCCTCGCTGCCTTCTCGAACTCAAGATTCGTCGCCGCTTCGCGCATCTGCGCCTCGAGGTCCTTGATGACCGCGGCCAAATTGTCGCCGACCTTGACCTGTTCCTTGCCGTCGCGGCCCTTGCCGATTGAGATGGTGACGTGGTCGCGTTCGTAGACGCTGTCGACAATGTCGTGGATGTTGGAGCGCACCGATTGCGGGGTGATGCCGTTGGCTTCGTTGTAGGCCATCTGCTTTTCGCGGCGGCGGTTGGTTTCGGCGAGGGCGCGTTCCATGGAGCCGGTCATGTTGTCGGCATAGAGGATGACGCGGCCGTCGACGTTGCGGGCGGCGCGGCCGATGGTCTGGATGAGGGAAGTCTCCGAGCGCAGGAACCCTTCCTTGTCGGCATCGAGGATGGCGACCAACCCGCATTCGGGGATGTCGAGGCCCTCGCGCAGGAGGTTGATGCCGACCAGCACGTCGAAGGCGCCGAGCCTGAGGTCACGGATGATCTCGATGCGCTCGATGGTGTCGATGTCCGAGTGCATGTAGCGCACGCGGATGCCCTGCTCGTGCAGATATTCGGTGAGGTCCTCGGCCATCTTCTTGGTCAGCGTCGTCACCAGGGTGCGGTAGCCGGCCTTGCTGACGCCGCGGATCTCGTCGACCACGTCGTCGACCTGGCTGGTCGCCGGACGCACTTCGACCGGCGGATCGATGAGGCCGGTCGGGCGGATGACCTGCTCGGCGAAGACGCCGCCGGTCTGCTCCATCTCCCATGAGCCGGGGGTGGCCGAGACGTAGACCGTCTGCGGGCGCATGGCGTTCCACTCCTCGAAGCGCAGCGGCCGGTTGTCCATGCAGGAGGGGAGGCGGAAGCCGTATTCGGCGAGCGTTGCCTTGCGGCGCAGGTCGCCGCGATACATGGCGCCGAGCTGGCCGATGGTGACGTGGCTCTCGTCGACGAAGACCAGGGCGTCGTCGGGCAAGTATTCGAACAGGGTCGGCGGCGGCTCTCCGGGCCGGCGGCCGGAGAAGTAGCGCGAATAGTTCTCGATACCGGCGCAGGAACCGGTGGCTTCCATCATCTCGAGATCGAACAAGGTGCGCTGCTCGAGGCGCTGGGCCTCGAGGAAGCGGCCGGCGCCGTTCAGCTCCTGCAGGCGGGCGGCGAGCTCCTTCTTGATCTCCTTGATCGCCTGGACGATGGTCGGGCGCGGCGTGACGTGGTGGGAGTTGGCGTAGACGCGGATGAACTTGCGCTCGCCGACGGTCTTGCCCGTCAGCGGATCGAACTCGACGATCTTCTCGATCTCGTTGCCGAAGAGCGTAATGCGCCAGGCGGCGCTGTCGTAGTGGGCGGGGAAGATCTCGATGGTGTCGCCGCGCACGCGGAAGGTGCCGCGGGTGAAGGCGGCCTCGTTGCGCTTGTATTGCATGGCGACGAAACTGGCGAGGAGCTCGCGCTGGTCGATCTTCTGGCCCTTGTTGAGGTCGATGATCATGGCCGAGTAGCCCTCGACCGAGCCGATGCCGTAGATGCAGGAGACCGAGGCGACGATGATGACGTCGTCGCGCTCGAGCAGGGCGCGCGTCGCCGAGTGGCGCATGCGGTCGATCTGCTCGTTGATCGAGGATTCCTTCTCGATATAGGTGTCCGTGCGCGGCACATAGGCTTCGGGCTGGTAGTAGTCGTAGTAGGAGACGAAGTACTCGACGGCGTTCTCCGGGAAGAACGACTTGAACTCGCCATAAAGCTGGGCGGCCAGCGTCTTGTTGGGTGCGAGGATCAGGGCAGGGCGCTGGGTGCGCTGAATGGTCTGGGCGACGGTGAAGGTCTTGCCCGAGCCGGTGACGCCGAGCAGCACCTGGTCGGTTTCGCCATTGTCGATGCCTTCGACCAGCTCGGTGATGGCGGTCGGCTGGTCACCGCGCGGCTCGTAGTCGGTGACGAGATTGAAGGCCTTGCCGCCTTCGGTCTTGGCCGGGCGCTCGGGCCGGTGCGGCACCCAGGGGGCGGACCCTTCCACCTCCTTGCGGCCATGCAGGATGATCTCCTCCAGCGCCTTGACGGTCGCCGAGATGCCGACGGTCTGGGCGCCGGCGATGGTCTTGCCGTCGCCGCCGGTGACCTTGGACCGGGCCTTGGAAAGCGTGCCGCGCAATTCGCCGAGCACTTCGGGGTCCTTGGCGGCGGCGCGGGAGATGTCGCGGGCGGTGACCCGCTGGGAAGGCACGTGGCCGAACCCAGCCTGCGGGGCTTCGCCCATCCCCTCGAAATCGACACGCTCGACCGAATTGGCCTTGGATTTGGGTGCCTTGAGAGACATGCCCGTCGCTTCCGACCGCTGCTGCTTCTTGGGCTTCTTCGGTTTCTCGGCTGCCTTGGCTTCGGCTTCGGCGCGCTGGCGGTCCGCCTTGTCGAGGGCGCGCTTGTTCTTCAGGCGCTCCTGGGGGAGGCGCTTGTTGGCGGCCATGTCCTCGGCCTTCTCGATCTCGCCGAGAAAGTCGTCGATGGAAAACTCGGATTTGCCGGGGCGCGAAGAGGAAGCCATGGTCAGGTCTCGTCGGAACGGTCGGGCGGAATGGGGTGAGCGGCACCATAGATAGGTGCCGTGTCACATCCTGTCAGCAGCAGCGTGGTAAAATCGGGTTGTATCCCAGTTCGAAATTCGTAGCTGTCGAAGTCGCGCATTTTGCGGCAAGCCGGGCGCAAAGTCCCGCGCTAATCGTGCACCTGATGCACCGCTTCGAGCCGCCAGCCGTCAGGGTCGATGACGAATGCGGCGTAGAAAGTCGGCGAGTAGTGCGGCCTTAGCCCTGGCGGTCCGTTGTCGGTCCCTCCGTTGGCGATGCCCGCCGCGTGAAAGGCGTCCACCGCCGCATGGTCGGGGGCGTTGAAGGCGAGATGGAACCCCTCACCGGGAGGCGCCGCGCCTGATGTCTCGATGATCTTGAGCGGTTCGCTGCGTCGACCGGCAGGCCCATAGCCGATGGCGTCAGCGTCGGTCCACATGCGAACGACGCCGAGGGGTGCGAGGGCTGCGTCATAGAAGGTGGCGGCTCTGGTGATGTCTTTGACGCAGATCGAGAGATGTCCGAGCATCGATTGACCTCGTGCATGGTGGGCCGTTTGAACTGAAGGCTGTCGCAGACGACTCTTACCATGGAGAGAACAAAAAGGGAACGGGGTGGCGCCGGCAATTCCTGTTCGCACACCTTGCGGCTGTGGTGGTATCTCGGGATGGATCCCGACCTTCGTCGGGATGACAGCGAGGTTGTGGGCGTTGCGGTGCCAAGCACCGACACCCCAGATGCACACAACATCATTCCTGCTGCGGCTTCGGCTTTTGGATCACCGCCTCAACTCCCCCGATGTCACCCCGACGGAGGTCGGGGCCCATCCTGGGAGGCATCGCCAGCCGCAAGGTGTGTGAATAAGGCACAGAACGCGTGCAAATCTTGCTTTTGTGTCCGCTGAAGCGTTCGGAGTTGGGCGCGTGTCAGGCGCGGGCCCGCGCCCCCGCCCGGATACCCGAACGCAGGCGGGCGAAGACGACGGCGTGCAGGATGAGGTAGAGCGGCACCAGTACGGTTGGAATCAGGCTCCACGGCAGCGTCTGGATCGCGTCCGAGCCCGGGCCGGCGTGGATGAGCTGGAAGGCGTAGCCGTTGAACGACAAGGTGCCGAGGGCGACGGCGAGCAGCAGATCGAGGGCGCCGAAAACGTTCCAGGCCGCGATGGCAAAGGGCGCTGCGGCAAGGCGCGGGACCAGCAGCAGGCCGGCGGCCGCGACGCCGGTGATGACGTCGCCCCACCCGGCCGAAAACGGGAAGGGACCAGCCATCGCCTGCGCGGCGGCGAGCAGCAGGAAGAAGGCTCCGAAGACGCGCAGGATGTTGAGGGCAAGGATGGTGGCGAGCGGTATGCCCAGAAGGGCGCGGCGCGCGCCGGGCGAAACGAGTGCGGACGCTCCCGCCGCCAGTAGCGGAAACGCGACCATGATGCCGATAACGGGCAAATCGAGGGCGAAATCGCGCCCGAAGGCGCCTGTGGCGGCAAGTGCCACCTGCAGACCGATCCAGGCCCCCGAGATCGCCAGCAGGGCAACGCGCGTCGTGGGCCGAACATCGAGATGAAAGAGGGTGACGCCATAAGTGACGGCGACCGCCAGGACCAGCAACCAGAAACCGAAGAAGTCGAGCATTTCATCACCTTTTTAAGTGTAGATACACGTTTACGTGCAAATGTTCAGGCACTCGCCTCCGCCTGCGCCTGTCTCCAGGCGGGAAGGGCCGCGGCCGCGGCCTCGCGCCCGAGGCGAGTGACGGAAACGATGCGCTCGCGCGCATCCTTGCCAGGCCTGATCTGCACCAGCGACTTCCCCAGGGCGAGGCCGAGATTGCGGGTGAGGGTCGTGCGCTCGATGCCGAGGAGGTCGGCGAGGGTTGAGATGGTGGTGGGACCGGCGAGAATGAGCGTTGTCAGCAGCGAGAACTGGTTGATGCTCAACCCGTGCGGGCGCAGCTTTTCGTCGTAGAGGCGCGTGAGCCGCGCGGCCGTCCGGCGGGCAGAGAGGCAGGCACAATCCCGACACTCGGTGAAATCGACGGCGTCCATGACATTATGTGTATATGCACCTAAATCCGTTGCAAAGCGAAACGTCGATGGCCGGACGACATTAGATGGCGAATTCGTACAGCGGATCGCCGCCGTCGATATAGAGCTTGCCGCCGGGAACGAGGGCGGCACGCAGGCGAGCGCGGGCTTTCTCGCCGGCTTGCGGATAGCGGCCGTCGAAGGCACCGACACGGATGGCGACGGCGAGGTCGAAAGGCGCTTCGCCGGGAAGAAGCTCGAAGTCTTCGGCGGCGGATTGGCGCACGCTCATGCGGCCTGACTCGATCTCGTCAGCGCAGCCGGCCTCAGCCTGGGCTACGGCGGTTGCCGAGCGGTCGACGGCGAGCACGTGGCCGTCGCCGATGCGGGCGGCGATCTCGCGGGCCATGGCGCCGGGACCGCAGCCGATCTCGAGCACGCGCAGGCCGGGGCGCAGCGGCAGGGCATCGACGATGGCGGCAAGGCGGGGCGAAAGGGCAGGCATGGGGGCACCTTGGAGGAACGGTCGCGGGCGAGGTTAGGATGGTCGCGCGAAGCTGACCAGCCGGGGAGTTGCAATGGCTTTCATGCCCGGCGCCCGGGGCGCGGGCACCCTCCACTTAACAGCCACCGAATGTCATCCTCGCGCAGGCGAGGACCCAGCCCTGAACGCATCACGAGGCACGGAAAGGGGTGGTTGGTTGTGCAACCGCCCCCCTTGAAGGGAGGGATTGAGGGTGGATGCCCTGTTCACACACCTTGCGGCTGGCGCTACACCTCAGGCTGGGTCCTCGCCTGCGCGAGGATGACATCCGGTGGGTGGGGCGAGCGCCCGTGGCAAGAGCCGGCCGTTTCAGAAGCCAAGCGCGCCTCAAGTCAGCTCCCCCAGCAGATAACGCTGTAGCGTCGCGCCGATGGCGGCGACGGCCGTCTCTCTGGACAGGTCGGCATCGGTGAGGCCGAGGACGTAGCGGGTATAGGCGAGGCCGAGCATCTGGCTGGCGACGAGGGCGGCGCGGTGGCGGGCGTCCCCCGGCGCCCCGAGTTGCGTGACGAGGCCGACGACCTGCTCGGCAAGGACGGTGCGGATGCGCTCGGCGGCTTCGGCATTCGTGGCGGCGGTGCGGATGAGGACGCGCAGCAGGTCGTCCTCGGCATTGCCTTCCCAGCGGGCGAAGAAGAAGCGGACCAGAGTCTCGCCCAGGCGGTCGCGCGGGACGTCGGAGAGATCGGGAAAGCCGAGGTCGATCGAGACGGACTCGGCAAAGAGCTGCTCCTTGCCGCCGAAATAACGGTTGATCAGTGCCGGGTTCACCCCGGCTTCGGCGGCGATGGCCCGCACGGTGGTGCGCTCATAGCCGTGCTCGGCAAAGTACTGGCGGGCCGCCGCCACCAGCTTCCGGCGCGTTTCGTCGGCGTTTCGTGCCATCGCGGGTCTCATGTAAACACGTGTTGACTTCGCTGGTTGCCCCAGCCTATGTAAACACATGTTTACAACGCTGGAATGGAGAAAGGCAATGGCAGAAGAGACGGACGTACTGATCGTGGGGGCAGGGCCCGCAGGGCTCGCCACGGCCATAGGCCTGGCGCAGCAGGGCATCGACTTCGTTGTCCTCGATGCGCTGCCCGAAGCGCAGAACACCTCGCGGGCCGCAGTCCTGCACGCGGCAACGCTCGAGGCGCTGGGCGGTTTGGGGGTGACTGAGACGATGATCGCGCAAGGCATCAAGGTGCCGCACTTTCGCGTCCGCGACCGCGACTCGGTGCTGCTGGACACCGACTTCTCGAAGCTCAAATCGCCGACGCCCTATACGCTGATGATCCCGCAGGACGAAAGCGAAGTCATCCTGATCGAGCGGCTGCGCGCGCTCGGCCATGAGGTGCAGAGGCCCGTGCGGGTCGTATCCGTCGAGCGCGGCGCCGACGGGGTCAGCGTGACCGCGGACGGGAAGGAGGGGAGTCGCAGCTTCACGGCGCGCTACATCGTCGGCGCGGACGGCGAGAAGAGCACGGTGCGCGAGGCCGCCGGCATCGGTTTTCCGGGGCATACCTACGGCTCGTTCCTGCTCGCTGACGTGCGCATGGACTGGCCGATCGAGCGGAATGAGGTGACGCTATTCTTCTCGGAAGCCGGCACTCTGGTGGTAGCGCCGATGTCGAAGGACCGGTACCGCGTCGTGGCGCAGATGCCGGGTGCGCCGTCGCAGCCAACGATAGCCGACGTGCAGGCAGTGATCGACGCCCGTGGCCCGCGCAGGGGTGCCAAGGTGCGCGAGCTTCTCTGGGGATCCCGCTTTCAGGTGCATCACAAGCTCGCTGATCGCTTCCGCGACGGGCCGTTCCTGCTGGTGGGCGATGCGGCGCATGTGCATAGTCCGGCCGGCGGGCAGGGGATGAATTTGGGCCTGCGGGATGCGAAGGCGCTGTCTGCCGCGCTGGCGGAAACGCTGCGCTCCGGCAGCCCGGCTCCCCTCGACGCCTATGCAGGCGAGCGGCGGGCGTCGGCTGAGGAAGTGTTGGAGATGACCGACCGCCTGACCAGGGTGGCAACGCTGACCAATCCCGCGATGCGCTGGGTGCGCAACCGGATCATCCAGGCAGCATCCGCCCTTGGCGTCGTTCGCGTGAAGGCGGCGCTGACGCTGGCGGGGTATCGGTGAGGGCAGGCGACTGCACCCGCGGCTGGATTCTAGCGCCGAAACTATTCGGCCGCCGGTACGAGCTTGTCCACGGCGCAGTTCGCCTCTACCTGGGCCCGGCTCAGCCGTTCCGCCGCCAGATCGACGAAGGTCCTCACCGTCGGCGACAGGTGCCGGCTGGACGGATAGACCGCATATACGCCGCCCACCGCCGTCGCGTAATCCGGCAGCACCCGCCGCAGTCGGCCATCCGCTATCGCGGGAGCGGCGGCCGAGGCCGGCAGTTGCGCGATGCCGAAGCCCTCGAGCGCGCCGCGCCCGGCGATCTCCATCGTGTTGGCCGAGATGCGGCCGCTCACCGCCACGGTCTCGGTGCCGTTCGGCCCCTCGAGTACCCACTGTGCTCCAGCCAGTTGCTGCCCGGCGATGATGCAATCGTGGTCGGACAGGTCGGTCGGCCGCTCCGGCATTCCCCGCTCCGCCAGATAGGCGGGGCTCGCGCACAGCACCTTGTGCGACGGCCCCAGCTTTCGCGCCACCAGCGTCGAATCGGTCAGCGCCCCGGTGCGGAAGGCCACGTCGATCCCCGCCTCCACCAGGTTGAGCTTATCGTCAGTCAACAGCAGCTCGACCCTAGTGCTTGCGTAGCTCGCAAGGAACGCGAACACCGCCTCGGCAAGGAAGAATTCGGCAAAGCCAACCGGCGCCGAAATGCGGATGGTGCCCGACGGCTCGGCCCGTGCCGCGGCCAGCTGCTGGTTTGCTTCCTCGATGCTCCTCAACGCCACGCTGCTCTGTTCATAGTAGACGCGCCCGGCATCGGTGGGGCGCAAACTGCGGGTGGTGCGATGCAAGAGCCGCACCCCCACCTCCCGCTCTAGCCCGGCGATGCGCCGGCTGACGCTGGTCTTGGGCAGCCCGAGCTGCCGCGCGGCGCCGGTGAAGCTTCCCGCCTCGACCACCCGCGCAAAGATGGCGATGTCATTGAGGTCGAGCATTGTAGCCTCCTGCGGTACGATGTTTCCCAACTATAGCGCATTGCGGTTCAATCGGCCAATCCCGAAATCTCCGTTGCAACCCACACGGAGATCGACAAATGACCACCAAGCCAACAGTTCTCGTGACCGGCGCGACCGGCCAACAGGGCGGCTCCGTCGCCCGCGCCCTGTTCGGCCAGGGCTACCCCGTACGAGCCCTGACGCGTAACCCCGACAGCGCCGCTGCACGAGCGCTCGCCGCCGCCGGCGCGCAAATCCACACCGGCGATTTCAGCGACCCCGGCTCGGTCGAGCGCGCCGCCCGTGGCGCCGATGCCATGTTCCTCGTGACGAACTTCTGGGAGACGGGCGCCGAGGGCGAGACGCAGCAGGGCGTCTCCGCCGCAAAGGCTGCAAAGGCCGCCGGCGTCGGACATCTCGTCTTTTCCTCGGTGGCGGATGCCGACAAGGCGACCGGTATCCCGCATTTCGAGAGCAAGTATCGGGTCGAGGAGGCAATCGCCGAGTTGGACATTGCCCACACCATCATCGCCCCGGCCGGCTTCATGGAGAACGTCACTGCGCCATGGTCGATCGGCGCGTTGAGCCAGGGGACCTACGCCTTCGGGCTCCCGCCTGAGCGCAAGCTCCAGCTCATCGCCGTTGCCGATATCGGTGCCTTTGCCGCGGCGGTGATCGGGCGTGGCGCGTCGGTGTTCGGTCAGCGCTTCGACATCGCCGGCGACGAGCTCACCGGCACCGAGCAGGCCGCCATCCTTGCGCAGGCGATCGGCCGGCCGATCCGCTACCAGGAGATCCCGCTCGAGGCGGCCCGCCAACAGGACGCCGAAAGCGCCATCATGTTCGAGTGGTTCGATCGCGTCGGTTACGACGTCGACATCCCCGCGCTGCACAAGGCCTTCCCCGAAGTCGCCTGGCGCTCGTTCGAGGCCTGGGCGCGCAAGGCCGATTGGTCGGTGCTGAACCAGCCGCCGCAGGCGATCGCCGGCTAGAGCGTTCTCAGCAAAAGTGACTTGGAGCTCCCGCTCCGATTCATTCGGCGCGGGAAGAGCTCTAATCCATATCCAGCACCGAGCCGCAGGTCACGTTCATGATGGCGCCGGTGATGGCGCGGGCGTGGTCGCTGGCGGCGAGGACGGTGGCGTCGGCGACCTCGGCAAGAGTCGGCATGCGGCCGAGGACGGTGCCGGCGGTCATGTAGGTCTTGAAGTCGTTGATTTGCTCGGCGTGGGCAGGGTCGGTGGACCAGGTCTCGGGAATGGCATCGGAGCGGACGCAGACGACGCGGATGCCCTTGGGGCCGAGTTCGCCGGCGAGGGTGCGCGACAGGGCCTCGATGGTGGTGCAGGCGATGCCGAAGCCGCCGGGCGCGTGCTTCATCTGGTCGCGGCCGGAGAGATGCGAGCCGGAGGAGGAAAGGGTGAGGATGGTGCCCGAGCCTTGCTCGACCATGTGACGGGCGGCGGCGACGGCCGTGATGAGGTGGGTACGGGCGGCAACGGTGATCGGGGTGAGGACGTCCTCGACCTGCATGTCGATGAGGCGGGTGCCCTGCAGGTCGCCGCGGATCCATACGGCGTTGAAGGTGAGGTCGATGCGGCCGGCCTTCTTGGCCACGTCGTCGGCATGCGCGCGCACCGCCGCCTCATCGAGGGCATCGACCTCGGTGGCCTCGGCTGTGCCGCCGGCTGCCGTGATCTCATCGGCGACGGCCTTGACCTTGTCGAGCGTGCGGCCGGCGAGATAGAGCCTTGCGCCCTCGCGGGCGAAGGCACGCGCCGTGGCGCCACCGATCTTGCCGCCGGCACCATGGATGATGGCGACCTTATCCTTGAGCAGCATGGGGTTATCCTCCTTTGTTGACGCGTTGAGTCAGCGGGTTCGTGCGATGAGTCCGGGTGTTCACGTGTTGAGTCAGAATGTTCACGCACTGAGTCAGGCGGTTCACACTCAATTCGCCCCCCTCCCATCCTCCCCCACAAGGGGGGAGGTGTAGGTCAGTGCGCTTGGCGAAACGGTGCCACAGGCACGATGCGTCACCTCCCCCCTTGTGGGGGAGGCGGGGAGGGGGGTGAACCAGGTCGGCGTCCTGTCGGCCGCGCCCCATCCCCGCTCCTCAACTCAACTGCGCCAGCTGAACACCGCGGGCGAGGGCCTCGGCATATTCCGCCTCCTTGTTGAACTGGGAGTTCCAGCCCATCACATGGCTGTCGCGGTAGTCGCGGGAACTGAACGGGGTCTGGTGGAAGTGCTGGACGGTCCTGCCGTCCTCTTCCTCGAAGGTGATAGTGATGGTCGTCTGCGTCGTCTCGCCCGAACCTTCCTCCCAGGCAAAGCTCATGACGATGCGCTCGTGCGGCACGATTTCGAGAAACTGGCCGTGGGAGACGCTGCGGCCATAGGCGGCGGATTTCATGCCGGTGCGCCATTGGCCGCCGACGCGGAAATCGTGGTCGAGGTCGGTGACGGTGAACCCTTGCGGCCCCGACCAGCGGAACCAGTGCTCGGGCTCCGACCACAGCCGCCAGACGACGGCGACAGGCGCCTCGAAGACGCGGGTGATGAGGAGCTCGTCATCCCTAAGGTCATCAGTTCTTTGGCGCATCAGGATCTCCGCGGGTGATCTCGGTTAGATAGGCGTCCATCTTGTCGAAGCTGCCCAGCCAGTAGGTCCGATAGCGGGCGAGCCAGCCGTCGATCTCGCGCAACGGCGCGGGATCGAGCCGGCAGGGCCGCCATTGGGCGTTGCGGCTGCGGGCGACAAGGCCGGCGGCTTCCAGCACCTTCAGATGGCGCGACACCGCCTGCAGGGTCATGTCGAAGGGCTCGGCCAGCTGATTGACGCTCGCCTCGCCCTCGGTCAGCTGCGCCAGCAGTGCGCGACGGGTGGGGTCGGCGAGGGCCGAGAAGGTGGCGGAGAGGGGGTCGGTGACGGACATATTCAACACAGTTGTTTATAAACAGAGTTGTTGAATAGGTGACAAAGGTTGTCCTTGTCAAGCCGGGTCCTGTCGCGAGCACGGCGGCCCCCACCCTGATTTTCCGCTGAACGCGGAGAATCGATCCCTCTCCCCAGAGGGGCGAGGGGAAGAAAGGCGACATCGGCAGGTGTATGGCTCCCGCCGTCGCGGCGGGAGCCCTGCGCTTATTCGGCGGCGATGGGCCGGGCGGCGCGCTGGCCTGCGGGCGCGAAGGCGATCCAGGCGAAGATGAGGACGCCGAGGAAGGTGATCATCGAGCCGATGGCGACGGGCGTCTCAAAGGCGGTGTTCCCCGAGAGCAGCATGTAAAGCGAGGCGGTCATCACCACGACGCCGATGGTGTAGACGGCGTAGTGGGTCATGGGCAGCCGGCCCTCGGCCTTGGCCGGGTTGAGGGCATAATAGCCGCCAAAGAGCGCGCTCGTTACCCAGCCCAGAAGGTTGATGTGAGCGTGGGCGCCCATGACGGCGTGATTTTGGCTGATGGCCATCATCAGCCCGATGCCGATGCCGATGACGAGAAAGACGATGGCGGTCTTGAAAAAGAGCTCAGCGATTCTTGGCATTCCATTCTCCCCTCGACCGCAGAAACGCGGCTGTCCCCTCCTGGTGCCGCTCGCGATCATGGCAGGAGATTATTCCTGTGCGCGAAGGCTGGGAAGGGGCGACGCGTGGGGGATCTTTGGTCATTCACCAGCTTTTGCGGGCGCGAGGGAATGGGATGTCCCCACGTTTCGTTGGCATGGGCGGTTTGTGCCGGCCTTTTCACATCTGAAAAGCCCATTGCACCCTTGCCGGTTGACCCATCGCCGGCGCGGCACCTAGGCTGGCGTCATCAGATTTCCCGAAATCGCCGACGAAGGCTGCCAGGAGGATTGGCTATGGATTATGTGCGCTTGGGCAATGCGGGACTGCAGGTCAGCCGGCTGTGCTTTGGCACCATGTCGTTCGGCACGCCCGATGACGAGCGGCCGTGGGTACTGGGGCTCGACGAGGCGCGGCCGATGTTCCGGCGGGCGTGGGAGGCCGGCATCAACTTCTTCGATACCGCCAATGTCTATGCGGCGGGCACCTCGGAGGAGGTGACGGGCGCCATGCTCAAGGAACTGGCGCCGCGCGAGGATATCGTGCTGGCGACGAAAGTCAGGTTCAACCATCAGAGGCGGGGACCGAACGGGGCAGGGCTCAGCCGCAAGATCATCTTTTATGAGATCGACCAGAGCCTCAAACGCCTCGGCACCGACTATGTGGACCTCTACCAGATCCACCGCTTCGATCCGAATACGCCCTTTGAGGAGACAATGGAGGCGCTCAACGACGTGGTGAAGGCCGGCAAGGCCCGCTATATCGGCGCATCGTCGATGTACGCCTGGCAGTTCCTCAAATACCAGCGCGCGGCCGAAATCAACGGCTGGACGAAGTTCGTCTCGATGCAGAACGAGGTCAACCTCATCTACCGCGAGGAAGAGCGCGAGATGCTGCCGCTGTGCAAGGCGGACGGCATCGGCGTGATCCCGTGGTCGCCGCTCGGTGCCGGCAAGCTGGCGCGGCCGTGGGGCGAGACGACCAAGCGGGTCTCGACCGACCGGCACGGCAAGAACATGTACCAGATCACCGAGGCTAACGATCAGGACGTCGTCGGAGCGGTCGAGGCCGTCGCCAAGGCGCGGGGCGTCTCGATGGCAGAGGTGGCACTCGCCTGGCTGCTGTCCAAGGACGTCATCACTTCGCCGATCGTCGGGGCCTCCAAGTTGAGCCATGTCGAGGACGCCATCAAGGCGCTGGATTTGAAGCTTTCCGACGAGGAGATCGGCCGGCTCGAGGCGCCGTACCGGACGCGCAGTATTTCCGGGTTCTCTTGAGAGGGATCCGCAGGTCCGAGTCTGCCACCACTCCTGCGGTAAACACGATGACAGCCGGTGGGTGGAGTTGGATGGTGCCATCCTTCCGACTTGAGGATACCCCCCTCCCAACCTCCCCCACAAGGGGGGAGGTGCCGGTTCGGAGGTCTCGGCGGGATTGTGCCACGAGCACTATGGTCCCCACCCATGGGTATGGCGCCGATTCCGTCAGTGCACGGATGCCACCTCCCCCTTGATGGGGGAGGCTAGGAGGGGGTGATGCGGTGTCGACACCCGCACAGGATAAGGGGTGGGATGGTTCAGTGGCTCTCCCACCGCCCGTGATCCTAACGCTCTCGTCGAAGGGTGGGACTCACCCCGCCTCTTCCGCCAGCACCTTCTCATAAGCCGCGCGCAGCTCGGCAAAGACCGAGCGCGCGCCGGGTTTTTTCGGCGTGCCCAGATGCTGGGTGCGCAGTTCTTCCATGAAGGCTTCCCACATCTCCGGTCCGCCTTTTTCCAGAAGCTCGGCGCGGATGGAGAGCTCGCGGCTGACGGGGAGGTGCCGGCGGCCCCAGGCGCCGAGCATGGCGAAAACCGGCACGAGCTCGATCGCCTTTTCGGTCAGACTGTAGATCGCTTTTTGCTTATGGCTGGGATCGTCGGCCTTGGTGACCATGCCGAGCTCGAGCAGGTGCTTCAAACGTGCCGAGAGGATGTTGGAGGCGATGCCTTCCTCGGAGTGCGACAGCAGCTCGCGGAAATGGCGGAGGTTGCCGAACATCATGTCGCGGATGATGATCAGGCTCCAGCGATCGCCGAAGACCTCGAGGCTCAGATTGATCGGGCAGCCCGATCGCTGATCTTCCCGCATGCGAAACTCTCTTCAAAAAAACCGGTTGCAATATCGCATCAGTTGATGCATCTTACAACCGGTTGTGAAACGCAACTGGTTTTTTGAGAGGATAGACGTGATGAGACGCCTGGTAGTTTGGAATGTGATGTCGCTCGACGGCTATTTCGAAGGCCGCAAGCCGTGGGATCTCGACTTCCACGAGACGGTCTGGGGTGACGAGCTCGAGACGTTTTCGCTGGAGCAGTTGGAGGAAATCGGCACGCTGCTGTTCGGCCGCCGGACCTATGAAGGCATGGCTGACTACTGGTCCAAGGAGACCGGGGCGGTCGCAGAGAAGATGAATGCCGTCGAGAAGGCGGTGGCGAGCCACACGCTCGAAGCGGCGGACTGGAACAATACACGGCTCCTGAAGGGCGACGCGGTCGAGACGGTCAAGGGCCTCAAGGCCGAGAACGGCAAGGATGTCTACGCCATGGGCAGCGCCGACCTGCTCTCGTCACTGCTCAAGGCCGGGCTCGTCGACGAATACCGGGTGTGCGTCGCCCCGGGGATCTTGGGCGGAGGCACGCCGCTGTTCAAGCCGCAGGACGACATGGTCCCCTTGCGCCTTGAATCCGCCCGCCCCCTAAAGTCGGGTGGCGTGATCCTGACCTATGCGGTGGGAGGCTGACCCATGCGCAAGCTGGTGCTTTCGATGTTCGTCAGCCTCGACGGCTATATCGAAGGGCCGGGCGGCGAGTTCATAGGGCCGGACTGGTCGGCGGATCTCGACGCGTGGACCGATCGTATGATCGAACGCTTCGACACGCTCCTCTACGGGCGCACTGCCTGGCAGGGGATGGCCGAGTTCTGGCCGGAAGCGGAGGGGAATCCGGAGGTCGGTCCTGCACAGCAGAGCGTGGCGCGGTTCATGAACCGCGCGCGCAAGATCGTCTTCTCACGCTCGCTCAACAACGCTGATGCCTGGGCCAATTCGACCCTGGCGACGGCGGGAATCGCGGAAACGGTCGCCGCCGAGCGTCAGAAACCGGGCAAGGACATGGTGATCTTTGCCGGAGCCAAGTTCGCGCAGACGGCGCTCCGCGCTGGAGTCGTCGACGAGATCTGGCTGCTGACCCTCCCCATGCTTTTCGGCGGTGGGACGCGGCTCCTCGACGGGGGCTATCCGCGCCAGAAGCTGAGGCTCCTCGAGGCCAAGGCGATGGACACCGGCGCGGTGCTGACGCGGTACGAGAAGGCCTGAGGGCAGGTTGGTCTCCGCGAGCCGGGATTTCGTCACCGCATCTGCGGTTTCGTCGCAGGGACGGTACACGCGCTCGCTCCTTGGGTTATGGTCCGCACGATCGTTACAACGGACCCGCGCCTGATGGCCTTCTTCTTCGTCCTTCGCAAGCTGTGCAGCTGGGCGCTGCTCATCATCCCAACCGCGATCATCTTCGGGGTCAACGTGGTGGGCCCGTGGATGGTGCTGGTCGCGCTCGTCATTGGCATGCTGGTGGTGACGGGTTCTATCGCGCATCTGCGGCGGGCGCGGCTGGTGGCGGGCAAGCTCGACAAGAACGTGCTCTCCAGCCGGCAGCGCTTGCGCATCGAGATGCCACTCGAGGCCGGCGAGGCCTTCGATCTGGTCGAGGCGGTCATCGGCGCGCTTCCCCATGTCGCCGACATGGACAGCGCCGTTTCGACACTATCGATGCGTGCGCGCATCGAGCGGGTCGGCGCTTTCGAGCGCGACTGGCACATCCTGCTCAATCCCCTGCTGTGGTTTGCGGCACGATCCAATCTCGTGGTGGCGACCGTTGCCCCAGGAGACGGGACCAGCAGCGTGACAGTGGTGTGCGAACCGGACATCGGCGGCTGGAGCGATTGGCTGTCGGTGGACGATGCCAGCAACTACGAGACGGGCGAGGCGATCCGCCGGGCGCTGTCGCGGCGTGTCGCCGAGCGGCGGCGGCGCGAGGAGGACCGCAGCCGGCAGACCGAGACCGAAAAGGAACTGGCCGAGGCGCGCCTGGGGCTGCTGACGGCACAGGTCGAACCTCACTTCCTCTACAACACCCTGGCCAGCGCGCAGGTGCTGGTGCGTTCGGATCCGGCGCGGGCCGACGAGATGCTGGGCAACCTCATCACCTATCTCAGAAACTCGCTGCCCAAGAGCGACAGGCAAATGGAAACGCTCGGCGCCGAGCTGGAGCGCACGCTAGCCTATCTCGACATCCTCAAGGTGCGCATGGGCAACCGGCTCAACGTCGTCGCCGACGTCGCGCCGGGGCTCGAGGCGGTGCCGCTGCCGGCCATGATGCTGCAGACGCTGGCCGAGAATGCCATCAAGCACGGGCTCGAGGCCAAGCCCGGCGGCGGGACTATCTGGCTGTCGGCGCGGCTTGTCGAGGGTCAGCTCGAGGTGACGGTTGCCGACGATGGACGGGGCCTCGGCGCGCAGAGCTCGGGTACGGGGATCGGGTTGAAGAACGTGCGCGACCGGCTGCGCCTGATCTACGGCGAGGCGGCAAGGTTCACGATCACCGCCAACTTCCCGAACGGCGTCGCCGCGACGCTCTCGGTGCCGGCTGGGGAGGCAGTGCGATGATCCGGTGCGTGGTGGCCGAGGACGAGGAACTGCTGCGCCGGTCGCTGATCGAGCTTCTCGGTCAGGTCTGGCCGGAGGCGACGGTGGTGGCGCAGGCCGAGGACGGCGGGGCGGCGGCCGAAGCGATCGCGGCCGAAAAGCCGGACGTCGCCTTCCTCGATATCCGCATGCCGGGGATGACGGGGCTGGAGGTGGCGGCGGCGAGCATCGAGCTGTCGCCGGCAACGCAGGTGGTGTTCGTCACCGCCTACGACCAGTACGCCATCGACGCCTTCGAGAAGGGCGCGGTCGACTATCTCCTCAAGCCCGTCAACCGGGAGCGGCTGGAAGCGACGGTCACGCGGCTGAAGGGGCGGGTTGGCGGGGAGGCGGATGCGGCGGCGCTGGCAAGGCTCTCGCAGCTTCTCGCGGGGCTGCCGGGCGGCCGCGCGCCGCTCACCTGGATCACGGCGAGCAGCGGCACCGAGACGCGATTGGTGATGGTCGAGGACGTCGCCTACTTCCGTGCCGACAACAAATACACGGTGGCCATGACCGCCGAGGGCGAGATGCTGTTGCGCAAGCCCTTGCGGGAACTGATCGCCGAGCTCGACCCGAACCTGTTCAAGCAGGTGCATCGCTCGACCATCGTCAACATGCGGGCGGTCGCTTCGGTCAGCCGGGACGAGACGGGCAAGGGCACGATCAAACTCAAGACGCGGCCGGAACGGCTCAGCGTCAGCCAGCCCTACATGACGCTGTTCCGCGCCATGTAGGCGACCGAAACCACGACGGATTTGACCAACAGGCGCGGGCATGCCGCTTCGCGCCACGGGACCGGCTTGCCAGTTGATGGGCGGCGGTCCAACCCAAAGGAGGGTGAGATGACCAACGAGAACCGGACTATCCTCAAGCGCACCTTCGTCGTCACCAGCGACGGCGTGGCGGTCGGCGTGCTGACCGTCGAGACGACCTGGTCGGACGTCGAGCGCCCGGCAACCCGGATCGCGACGAGGCCGGCGCTGCCGATGCCGATCATCGAGGCGAAAGTGGTGGCGGGCGCCGATGCGCGGTCGCGGGTGGAGCTGGTGTGAGGGTTGGTGGGCATCTGGCGGCACGCCTCGAACGCCGGCATTCGTTCGTGGCTTGCTGCCCTTGAGGGTGTCCGAAGGAGCAGGGGGACCCATCGGACGTCGTGCGCTTGGCACCATCGCGCCCCTCACCCGTCTTTTCCGCTGAACGCGGAAAAGGCATCCCTCTCCCCGGAGGGGCGAGGGGATGTTGTGGATGCGCTCGATCAAATCACGGGCACCGAGTTCACCTCGCCCCTTCGGGGAGAGGTCGATGGCAAAGCCGGCGGGTGAGGGGCCTTACGGGGACCCACACTCACTAAAGCCGGATCAGTCCGGCCGCCGTCGGGCGGAAGCCGCAGGCGCGGTAGAAGGATTCGAGGTGCGGCTCGAAATCGACGTGGAGCCAGCCGGCGCCACCGTCACGGGCGAGCGCGGTCGCCTCGGCCACCAGGGCCGTGGCGATGCCGCGCCTGCGCCAGTCACGGTCGACGCAGGTATCTAGGATGAAGGCGTGCTGGCCGCCATCCCAGGCGACGTTGACGAAGCCGATCAGCCTGCCGTCCGCATAGGCGCAGACGTGACCGAGACCGCGATCGAGGACCGGGCGGTAGTCGGCGGGGCCGGAATCGCCCCAGGCACGGATCCAGAGGGCAGAGAGGTCGGCATTGGCGGGGAAGGGAGAGCGCTCGAGACGCACTCCCTCGGGCAAGTCCATCAATGCACCCGGTAGGACGACACGCTGCCGAACAGGTAGGTGTTGAGCACCGGCGTCGAGGTGACGATGCGGGTGCAATAACTCTGGAAGTTGCGGTCGCGGCAAACCGACGCCGACCCGCCGCCCTCGATCGACACGGACCTGTAGCGGTTGTCGGTACCGTAGAGCTTCAGGTCGTGCACGATGAAACCGCCATTGTGGCAGACAGAGGGGCCGGTGAAGTGCGTGCCCTCGTAGAAACAGACCGTGCCGCCGCTGCCGTAGCTGAGGCGTGGGCCCTCGAACGGACCCAGGGGCAGGCGCCCGAAGCCGACCGCATCACGCGAGGTCCAGCCGAGGCTATGGCCCATGCGCACCAGGCACCAGCGCGGGGCGCAGCGGAGCGCCGCGATGCGCGAGTTCTCGGGCACGGAGCCGATCACGGCATAGGCGGCGCCAGGCCCTTCGCGCAGCGCCAGGTCGACGAGGGCCCAGGCCGGGGTGCCCTCACGGGCCGAGCCATCGGCATGGGCGGGAACGGCAAGGAGCGGGAAGACGGCGATTGCAGCTATGGCCAGCGCGGCACGCAGGAGACGGCGTAAGGTCATGATGGTGCAACTCCCTCGATTGCCCGGGTAAGACTAATCCCAGTCGGCAAAGGTTCCAAGCTCAGTCGTGAGCCTGCCGCAGGTCTTGCCCAAGCACCTTGGCTGGCTGAATATGCGCTGCTAGGGCAAACGGGGGGAATAATGGACTTTTCCGGCAAGAGCGTGCTCGTCACCGGGGCGGGCAAGGGGATCGGGCGGGCGGTGGCGGCGATGCTGGCCGCCCGCGGCGCCGCGGTCAAGGCGATGACCCGCTCGCGCGAGGATCTCGATGACCTGAAGACCGAACTCGGGGCGGTGCCATTCGAGGTCGATCTTGCCGATGCCGAGGCGGCACGGGCGGCAGCGAGAAGCGCGATGCCGGCGGACTTCCTCGTCAACTGCGCCGGTACCACGACCCTCGACGCGTTCCTCGATGTGCCGGCCGAAACCTTCGACCACATCATGGCGGTCAACGTGCGTGCGGCGATGATCGTGGCGCAGGAATATGCCAGGTCATGTATCACGCGCGGGGTCAAAGGCGCGATCGTCAATGTCTCGTCCATCTCCTCGACGACCGGTTTTGCCGATCACGCCGCCTATTGCGCGAGCAAGGGCGCGCTCGATGCGATGAGCCGGGTGATGGCCAATGAGCTGGGCTCGCACGGAATCCGGGTCAATACGGTCAACCCGATCGTGACGCTGACGCCCATGGCGGTCAAAGCCTGGAGCGATCCGGAAAAAGCCGGGCCGGTGCTGGGGCGCATTCCCATAGGACGGTTCGTCGAGCCCGACGAGGTGGCCGAGGCGATCTGCTACCTGCTCGGCGACGGCGCCTCGGCAATATCGGGCACCTCACTCGTCATCGATGGCGGGTTTTCGGCGCGGTAGAGTTTCAAGCGATCTCGACGGAAACGGGTATGCCGCGCGGCAGCGAGTTGGCGGCCATGCTGATCGCTCGGGCGCGTTCGATGACCGCAGCGGGATCGGATCCGTCACTGGTGGTGCAGGCGACCCGCATGCTGGCGCCAGTGGCGATGATCGGGTCGCCGGAAAGCTCGATGGTGACGGTTGCCGAAATGGCGTCGAGTGCGATGCCCATGTCGTGAGCGACATAACGTAAATCGTTGCAAAAACACCCGCCGATGGTGAGGCCGAGGAGTTCGGCGCCGTTGAAGCCGAGGCCGCGTCCGCCGGCCTTGCCTTCCGCGCGGTCGACGACGAGCGTGTGAGCGCCGGCCCAACCCATGGCAGCCTCGGTGCCGTCGGTGCTGCGCAGCTCAACCGTGACCGCCGCCATGACGCTCCTTTGGAGTCCCTCAGGACGCGATGTACTCCCGCAAAGCTGCGGCTTCGAATTCGGCCTCCTCGATCTTGCGCTTGACGACGTCACCGATCGAGATGATGCCGATAAGCTCGCCCTTCTCGACCACAGGCATGTGACGCACCCGCAGGTTGGTCATCAGTTCCATGACCTCGGCGATCGTGGTGTCGCGCGTGCAGGTGGCAACGTTCCTGGTCATCACCGAGGCGATGGGCAACTCGAGCGCGCCGGCGGGATCCTTGTCCAGGCGGCGCACGATGTCGCGCTCGGAGAGGATCCCGACCACGGCGTCGTCGGCGCCGGTGATGACCACCGCACCGATATTGTGATGGTTGAGCACGGCCACCGCGTCTGCGAGACGGCCGGTGTGGGGCAGGGTGTGGACGACTACGCCCTTGGACTGAAGGATCGCATCGATAAACATTTTCTCCTCCTTCTCCAGAGAGATGAGTGTGCACCCCATCGGGGGCCGCCACAATAGGCCGATGGTTGCACGCGGCGGGAGCCGTGCTGCTGGTGCGGCATTAATACCATGGAGACGCCGGTGCGGACGGTCGGGTGGGATCGTGAAGGCGCGGTCCACAGTTCGGCCAATATCGGTCCCTTAGGTTCCGAGTCTGGCTGCCCTCGTAGCGGGGGAGGGTAGACCAGGTGAAGAAACGCCAACTCTGGAGAATTGGCCCCATGAAGAGTACCGTTCTTATCGCCACCCTCGCTTCCTTGTCCCTCGCCGGCCTAGCGCCCACCTATGCGCAAGGCCCCAAGGAAATGACGCTCCTGGACGGCACCGTGCACAAAAATGCCGGTGCGATGTTTCAGTATCTGCGCGAACGCGACAACGGACTAGCCGCGGGCAATCCCAAGGCAATCGTCGACGCCTATCCCGACGAATTCGAGAACGTGGGCGACCTTATCGAGCAGAAGCGCTCTACCGACATCGAGCAGGAAAGCTCCGCGCAGATCGAGGTGGAGAGCTCCGCAGAGATCGAACAGGAGAGTTCTACCGACGCCGAACAGGAGAGCGCTACCGAGTGAGGTCGGCACACTGAAACCGATGCTTGGGGAGGCCTCGTTCGCGGGGCCTCTTTCATTTTGGAATGCCGCAAAAAAAGGGGCCGGCGGTGGCCGGCCCACAGGTCTTCTCGGTCAGGAGGAGATCAGCCCTCGCCGCGCCCGGGAGACCAGGGGCGGCGAGGGGGCCGGCCGGTGGGGGCTTGGGCCGGCAGGGCGCCGCGCAAGGCGATGCGGGCAACCTCGAAAAGGATTGCAACCAACAGGAGCGTCAGCGGCGCCATGAACACCAGGACCTGTGCGTCGGGCCTGTGAACGAAGCTGGCAGCCTCGGCAGGAGTGACACCTGCCGCCAGGGCAGCCGTGACACTCGCAAGCGCGATCGCGGAGGTGACGAGCGCGTAACGGATGAAACCTTTTGGCCGCTTCAGCGTAGTTAGCAACATGGGATCGTCGTCACTCATCCTCATAACGATCCCCAGCAAACCATCCGAATGCGGATGGAGTGTGCGCCCGGCAGGGAAAAGCGCGTACGATTTGGCGGCGGAACTGTGGCCGCTGCGCCGCTACGTTCGCCTTCGCGATGCCCCGGGAGAAGGAAATGCGGTTCATCGCCGTTGTCGTCCTTACCGTTCTGAGTCTGATGCCGAACCTCTCGTCCGGCCAGGAGCGGCCCGCCGCACCCTGGCAGGCGGCGATCTCAAGCCAGATCGAAGCTTTCCGTGCCCAGGACGGCGCGGGGGCTCTGGCCGTCGCCAGCGCGGGGTTCAGGGCGCAGTTCAGCGATCCGCAGCTCTTCTATGAGGCGATCCTGGCGGCCGGCTACGGCCCGATCATGGACTCGCGCTCGCACACCTTCGGGGAGTTCGAGCGGGTCGGCGCGGACAGCGCCGTACAGATCGTGCTGGTCGTCGGGCCTGACCAAGGTCTCTACGAAGCGCTCTACGAGATGCGTCAGGAAACCGATGGCTGGCGCGTCTTCGGCGTTGCGCTGCGGCGCGAGGAAGGCGTCGCCATCTAGAGGGCAACCGTCTCCAACGTGCCGATGCCCCGGCGTTCGGCTTCGGCCAGAACCGTCGCGGGATCGAGAACCTGATGGCTGTGCCAGATGCCGGGCACCGGATCTTCAAGGAAGATCGAGGTCATCAATGCCGCCAGCCTCGCGGTGGTCGCGGACTCCCCGGATGCGTGGAAGCGCATGGCGCGTGTGACCCGACGACCCTCGAGCCCGCCCGTCACGGAAACCGAGATGTCGCAGGCGCGCGTACCGAGTCCGATGGGGCGGAACGCGGCGACGGCGAAGTCACGGGCCAGCCTGCTGCCGGCAAAGCGCCCGGCAAGGGCGAAGACGAGCGACGTCGCGAGGCGCGAATCGAAGCCGAGATAAGTGGCTGCCCGAGCCTGGGGCAAGGTGCGCATCAGGGCGTGCTGGTCGGAGAAGTCGAGCCGGTGCAGGCGCCTTGTGCCCCAATCGCGTCCGAAATCGAAGATGGTCGAGCCGGGTTTGCGATCGGCGGCAAACAGCTTGCTGGCGGTCCATTCGACGCCGGCCCGGCCGTGATCGTCGTTGAGGCCGAAGAGGAGGCCGATGCCGACATCCAGCGGACCTCGCAGGCCCGCCGCGCAGGAGGCGGCCATCACATTCGTCAACCCGGGTGCCAGGCCCACCGAGAGCAACACGCCGCTCCGCCGGGGCGCCGGCAGGGCCTCCAGACTGAGGAAGAAGTCATCGTTGGCGGCAATATCCACATAGTGGATGGCCCTGCCGAGGAGGAATTCGACAAAGGCGGTCTCGCGCTGGTCCATACACATGAGGACGAGATCTACGTCCTCGCAGGCTTCCTGCCAGGTGGTCGGCTCGTCGAGATCGATCCGCCGGCCTTCGACACCGAGCTCTGCGGCGGCGGCTGTGGCCGCATCGAGTCGGCGGCCGGCGACGACAACGCGATGGGCGCGGCTGGCCAGATCGCCGGCAGCGAGCCGGCCGACGGCGCCATAGCCACCGACAATGAGGATGGTGCTCATGCGCGGCTGACCCATAGCAGGCGAAGGGTATAGGCGGCGGCCAGGACAGCCAGCGGGAACTGGGCGATGCCCGTCAGCTCGAAGGCAAGATCGTTGGGCATCTCGTAAGTCGGCGGAGGAAACATGGCCAGCGCGCGGGCTTCGCCGCCAAGGAAGAAGACTATGTTCTTGGTGAGGTGGTTGTAACCGCCCTCGTAAACGCCGATGGCAGCGACCGGGACGATGAGGATGACGATGGCGGCCGCCGCTGTTGTGAGCTTTCCAAGCCGCGAGCGCCGCCGAGTCCAGCCGATATAGAGGAGGGCGAGGATCAGCAGTGCGGCCGGCAGGGCAAGAAACAGGACATGATTGCGCCAGGCTGTCTGGTAGAGGGCGGCGCCATAGGCGTGGTGGACGGCGGTCATCGCCAGCACAGCGATGGCCCAGGCACCGGCAGACAGATAGTAAGCGGGCTTAGCCGAGGGGATCCCATCGGTCGATGACATCGCAGGTCTCCGTGAGCTTGACACGACAGTCGCCGGCTAGCACGTTACCGAACAACGTGTCCGGAAAGTTTCCGGACTGGGCGGCGGGAAAAGTTCGCAAGTGAACATGACCCGGTGCTCCGTGCGGGAAAATCGGGTGGGGAGACCATGGCTATCGACCGCAGAGTCGCACGTACCCGCGAAACGCTGTTCGAAGCGCTGCTGGAGCTGATCCGGCACAAGGACTACGACGCCATCACCGTTGCCGACATCCTGCAGCAGGCCGACGTCGGGCGCTCGACCTTCTATGCGCATTTCTCGTCCAAGGACGACCTGCTGGAGCGCAGCCTCGAGCGGCTGCGGGCGCTGCTGTTGAGTGCGGCAGAGGCGGGCGGCCGCGATCCCACTCGTGCGCTCTTCGAACATGTGGCCGAGTTCGGCGACATCCAGTTCGCGCTGGCGGGCGGGCGCGGAGCGGCAGTGGTACGCGAGGCGGTCGATGAGGTTCTGGCGGGTGTGCTGAGGCGGGTGCTTCCTGTGCGCGGGTTCGGCGGATTCCCGCGCGAGCTCGCCGTCCGTCACATGGTTTCGACCTTCAATACCGTCCTGTTGTGGTGGCTCGACCAAAAGATGCAGGCACCGGCGGGGGATGTGGATGCCTACTTCCGGCGACTGGTGCTGGAAGGATTGCCGGGCGAGGCGTGCGCGCCGTTCGTTTCCGAGGGCCTGGAGAGTGAAACGCCGCAGGTCTGAAACCCGCGGCGTTCATTGGTGGAAGGAATGTTGCCGGCGCTGCCGACATCGTGCCGAGAGGTCCATGGTGCTACTCGGCGGGCGTGCGGGACCAATGGCCGCTCGTGTGGTGCTGCGGGGCGGAGAGCCGGCGCAGGAACCCGGTGAGCGCGCTGAACGTATGACGCGGCGTGCCGGTGCGCTGGCGCGCGGCGGCGACGTCGATCTCCACCTCCGGGTCCAGCCATTCGCGCTGATAAACGTCCTTGAACAGGTAGCTGGCGGGAATCATCTTTATATCTCCTGAGGTTAGCGTTGAACCGATTCAATCCAGGAGCACATCTCCGTGATTGAAACGATTCAAATGTACGCCTTGCAGGGCAAATGTCAAGCAGAATTTGAACCGATACAAAAAGATGTTAAGTATGGACTGCGCAAAGCGTGCGACCTCGCGTCTGCGCACCGATCGGGCGAAGGATTTTCCAAGGGAAGCAGGGATGGCAAGGAGCGCTGTGAAGCTGGCGGATGTAGCCAAGGCGGCGGGTGTGTCGCAGGGCACGGCGTCCAACGTCTTCAGCCGGCCCGAGGTGGTGCGCGAGGAAGTGCGTGAGCGGGTGATGGCGACGGCAAGGGAGCTGGGCTATACCGGCCCCGATCCAAAGGGTCGGCTGCTGCGCGCGGGCAAGGTCAACGCCATTGGCGTGGCGACGGCCGAGCCGCTCTCCTATTTCTTCGAGGATCCCTTTGCCCGCGTGGTAATGTCGGGCATCACCGAGATATGCGACGCCCACGGCGCGGGCATATCGCTGGTTTCGGCGATGAACGACGAGAAGCTGGCCTGGAACATCCAGAGCGCGCTGGTCGACGGATTCATTCTCTTCTGCATCGAAGGTGGGCCCAGGCTGGTGGACCTGACCCGCGAGCGGCAGTTGCCCTTCGTTGCGCTCGAACTCGGCATCAACGATCCGACGATCTCGGGTATCGGCGTCGACAACCTCGCTGGCGCCAAGCAGGCGGCGCGGCATCTGGCCGAGCTCGGCCACCAGCGCTACGGGGTGCTGGCCATGCCGTTCTTCGACAATCGCTCGGGCCCGATCCCGTTCTCAGAGGTTCCGACGGCGATCTATTCGGATTCGCGCTCGCGCGTTGCCGGTTATTTCCTCGTGCTCCAGGAGTTCGGCATCGATGTCGACGCGATCCCGATCTACGAGACCGAGGGCGAGGAGGAGACGGCGCGGCAAGGCATCGACTATCTGATGTCGCTCGATGCGCCGCCGACGGCGATCTTCTGCATGTCCGACCGCATCGCGATCGCAGCCATCGAGCGCCTGCAGGAACGGGGCTTGAGGGTGCCGCAGGACGTCTCCGTCATGGGGTTCGACGGCGTCCCCGAAGGCGCGTTCTGCAAGCCGCCGCTGACCACCATGGCCCAACCGATCGCCGAGATCGGCCGGCAGGCGGTCAAGGCCATTCTCGAGGACGACGGGGAGGTGAAGCGGGTGACGCTGCCGGTCGAGCTCATCGTGCGGGAATCGACGGCGCCGCCGCCGCGGTAGACGGTCAGAACCGCTTGGAGAGGCCCAGGTTCACATCGTGGCTATCGTAGTCGAAGAAGCCGACATGGAGAACTGACGCGCGTACTGGTAGGTCACCTGCGGTATGAAGCCGCCTAGGTTGATCTCCCGGTGGGAGGCGGTCACGCCGATCGAGACAGCCAGGCTCCGTCTTGCAAAGTAAAAGGGGCCGGCTGCTGCTGCCGCCGGCCCCTCCCGTTCCATCACATAGCCCACGATCAGTCCTGGTTGGCTGAGAGGAACCCGGACCCGACCGCGCCGTCGCCGGTGATGGAAAGGACACCGCCAACTTCCTCGCCATTGGGCCCGAAGAACTTGCAGCCATAGGTGCCGGTGAAGTCGCCGGCAGCGGCATGATCCAAAATGGACCAAAGAGGGCAGATCTCCTATCAGACGCGGCGGAGTTGCACCGCGAGCATTAAGCGCGAATACTGCAGAAGTTGCTGTTTGGGGGGCGCGGCAAGATGAAGATTGGACCAGAGGAGGTGAGCCGGCTAGTGACTCTAGCCTATTCTGGCGCTCTCGATCCGCAGGGTTGGGATAATTTTCTCGTGCGACTGACATCGGCCAGCGGCGGTGTGATGACTCACATGTTCGGACAGGATTTCGAGAGTCACACCAATTTCGGCTTGCGATCTGCCGGCTTCGGGCCAGAGTTCGTGGACGATTTCACGTCTTACTATTGTAACCTCAACGTCCTTGCAAAAGGCGTCCTGGATTTTCCGATCTCCACTCCCCTTTCGTATGAGCAGGTGGTGGAGGAAGACCGGTTGGTTCGAACCGAATTCTACCGTGATTGGCTGCGCCCGCAGGAGGACTGCCTCGGCGGCGGAGGTGTGGTCCTCTTTAAGGAGAACCGCCGGGTTTTCGTCATGGGCGGCAACATCAGGCGAAAAGACATTGAAAAGCTGCAGCGGCCCTGGCTTAGCTTGATGGCGCATCTCGCCCCGCACCTGCGTCAGGCACTGGAAATCGCGCGGGTGCTGGCCGGACAGGAGCTTGAAAGATGGGCGCTTCGGGCCTCGAGCAGCGCGGCTGCTCCCGGATGTCTGGTGGTGAACGCGCACCGCAGGATTATTTTCGCCAACAACGCAGGCAACGCCATGCTCGAGGCAGGTACGGCGATCCGGCGGGATCTCCAACGGCGGATACGATTTGCCGATTGGTCGGTCGACCGGCAATTCCAGGATGCCTTGGTTTGCTGGAACACGCATCCCCTTCGCCAGCCGCACACATTTCTCGTCCCTGACGGGGTGGGCTTCGTATGCCGGACGGCGCGTCTCGAACCTGATGAGCTGGACTCGTCGCCGCTCAGAACGTTCTTGGGATCGGGAGAGGCCTGCTTTTTTCTAACACTGTCCCAGCGAGAGCAGGACGCGAATCTGCCGGCACGCCTGCGAACGCAGTTCCATTTGACGCGCCGCGAGACGGATGTGGCGCTTCATCTGGCCGATGGTCGCACGCTCGAGGAAATCGCTCAACTCCAGGATGTCAGCGTTCATACTGCGCGTAACCAGTTGAAGGCCGCCATGGCCAAGATGGAAGTGCGGCGCCAGACCGACCTCGTACGCATCATCACCACCATGCGGCACGGTGATTGACCCGGAGGCGAGCGTGAACGAAATCTGAATACAGGGTTCAGCGTCGGTTCCAAACGGCGCGACTAAACCTCCTGTCATCGACAACGCGGTTCGAGGGACCGCATCAGACAGGAGACCAGACCCATGACCATCAAGTTCATCGCCACCGCCGCTATCGCCGCCGTCGTCGCTTTCGCCTCGGCTCCCGCCATGGCCGGCAACGATATCTGGATCGACCAGTTCGGCTTCGGCAACTCTGCCGGCGGCGGGCAGGTCGGCAACGACAACGTGATCGGCATCTTCCAGGACGGCGTGTTCAACGATGTCGTCACCGAGCAGTTCGGCGATCACAACACCTCCGCCGTTGGCCAGCAGGGCTGGAACAACGAGGCCGAGACCCACCAGAACGGCGACTGGAACGCGGCCGGCGTTGGCCAGTTCGGCTCCAACCACGACGCGATCCTGACCCAGGACGGCAACGGCAACGTCGCGGCCGGCGTGCAGGTCGGCAATGACTGCAACGCCAATGTCGCCCAGACCGGCGGCGGCAACACTGCAGCGTTCGTTCAGGTCTGCCCGTAAGCACGAGCCGACCCATCGCAACCGGCCGAGTGGAGCGCCCGGCTCCCTCGGCCTTCCCGTTTCAGGGAAAGACAAGGAGAGATGACATGACGAGGATCAAAGGCCTTGCCGCGCTCGCCCTTCCGGTACTCGCCGGCCTCGGTGGCACGGCGCTCGCGATCGATGCGGGCGTGGCCCAGACGCAGGGGCCGCTGACCTGCGCCATCGACGTCAACCCGAAGAACCAGATGGTGGAAATCGAGGGTGTGGTGCTGGCGGACACTTCCATCAGCGGCTCCTACAGCTTCGAGGTGAAGAGCCGCGGGCCCTCGGGCAATTCCAACATCCGCCAAGGCGGCGGCTTCACGGCAGAAGCCGGAAAGCCCGCGACGCTGGGCAAGGTGATGCTGGGCAGCGCCGGGGCGAGCTACGATGTCAAGCTGGACATCGACGCCAACGGGGAGAGCGTCACCTGCGACCAGCGCGTCGGGTGAGCGATCCGTCAAGCGACAGGGAAGGGCTCCGGGGGACCGGGGCCCTTCTTGTTCGTCGGTACAGTTTGTCGGCGCATCGGCTCCTGCATCTCTCCCCCTCTTATGGCAGGGCTACCGCATATGGCACCGAACCGGACACCGTGCCAGATGCAATTCCCCTGCCCAGAGGAACCCACAAGGGGAGCGAAAACGCTGAACGCTGTCTGAACGTGCCGCTCCGGATGGGTTCAGAGGCGGCGCTGCAAAGTGCGGTCAGTGGCTGAGAGCCAACCCCATACCAACAGGAGACTGAGATGACCGCCAAGACCCTGACCACAATCGCCGCCGCCATCATCGCCTCGGCGAGCCTCACGCTTCCCGCCATGGCCGGAGGGCAGTTTGCGATCAACTACGCACCGACCGATCCCGAGCAGGCGCAGATGCTCTCGACGGGGCTGACCGTCTTCGGGCTGGTCAACGGCCTCAAGAGCGGCGCCAACGTCATGCAGAACGGCTCGGGCAATTCGGCCGGGATCGGCCAGTGGGGCTCGGGCAATAACGGCCTCGTTGTCCAGGAAGGCAACGGGCACAACGGCACCATTCAGCAGACCGGCAACAACAATTCCTGCGGCCTCTTCCAGTTCGGCGAGGCGACGGACGCCGAATGCATCCAGAACGGCAATGGCGAAGCCGGCGCAACGGTGGTGTTCGGGTTCTGATCCATCCGGTTCAGCCGATCATGTTCACGGCGGCGGCGTCCCTTACGGGCGCCGCCGAAGCCTTTTCAGCCACCGGCACCCTGATAGTTGCGCATGCAGAAACGCCAATAGGCCATCGCCACAAGGACAGTCACCGGACCAGCCAGCAGCGCAAGAGGACCGGCAGAGGCGCCAAGCAAGGGCACCTGCTTGCCGAGCAGCACGGCGACGGGGACATAGCTCATGAAGGCGAGCGGCATCACCGTCACCATAACGGCCTGGATGACGGCCGGGAAGATGTTCAGGGGATAGCGCGCCAGTTCCCAGAAGCCGAAATAGATCCAGTAGAGGTGACGCGAGCGCACCCAGACGAGGGCGGTGGCGCCGACCATGGTCAGGATGGCAGCGGTGATCATGGCCGAACTGGCGAGCGCGCCGAGGAGATAGAGGGCAAGCCCCAGGGTCCACTCGACGGCCGTCTGGCTCAACGCCCACCCCATCAGCCCAACGGCAAGCACTACGTGCCCGACATAGCCGATGTTGAAGCCGGAAAAGGCGATATAGGCCCAGGGGCTGATCGGCTTGACCAGCAGCGTATCGAAGTTGCCGCGCTGAACGAGATCCTCCATCACGCGGAACTGCACGAAGCTGAACGAGGCGCCCAGCGAATAGCCAAGCAGGTGAAAGGCCAACAGCAGTGCCACCTCGGCCCAGTTCCAGCCACCGATCTGCTCGAAGCGCAGCACGATGAGGGCAATGGCGGTGTAGACGCTGGCATAGGAGAAGGCCATGGCCACCCAGCCGAGGATCATGCCGCCGCGATACTCCATCATCGAGCGCACGTGCATGTGCACCAGAAACGGCAAGACACGAAGTGTTGCGACCATCTCAGCCTCCCTGCACGACGAGCCGGTGGCGGGTGGCCGACCACAGGAGAGCCACCCCGAGCGCCAGAAGACACGCCCAGAAAAGACCGATGCCGAAGAAAAGGAGCGTCTCGCCCGGGCTCAGTTTCCCGAGATAGACGGCGGTCGGATAAAAGCCGATCCAGGCGAAAGGCAGGTAGCGGGCGACGACGGCAAGCACGGGCGGGAAGAACCAGATCGGCAAGAGATTGCCCGAGAACAGCGAGAGGATGCCGGTCAGGAACCATTCGAGCGCATGGGCGGTCATCAGCCAGAAGGCCAGCAGGCCGCAGGCGGCGCCGAGCAGGAAGAGGATAACGAAGGAGAGCGCCCAGAAAGCGGGAAAGAACAGGGCGTGGAAGAGGCTCGCCGGCGGCATGATGCCGTAGGTCAGGGCGAGGATGGCGGTCACCGGAATGACGGTCGTCAGGACGTTGAAGACGAGGATTCCGCACTGGGATGAAAACAGGTACAGCGGATAGTGCAGGGGCTTCAGCAGGAAGACGGCAACGTCCCCGGTCTTGACGGCTTCCCCGATGTCGCGGATCAGATGCGACGGGTTCCAGGCGGCCATCACCGTGCCGGCGAGGATGGCGTAGGTGACCATGTCGGCAAGCGTGATGCCGTCGACGCTGGCGGTTCCGGCATAGACGGCTGTCCAGATGGCGATGCGGGCAAAGACCATCACCAGCTCACCGAAGAAACTCGAAAAGACCTGGTTGCGATAGGCGAGCTTGGTCTGGAAGGCGTTGGCGGCGAACGCCGGATACATTCTCGCGGCGCTCATTGCGGCACCAATACCGGGCGTTGCTGATAGAAGGTGCGGATGACCTCCTCGATGTCCGGCTCGTCGAGCGCCACGTCCTTGAGACCATGGCCGTTACCGAGTTCGGTGAGCACGTCGACGAGGGACGTTTCTTCGTTCTCGATGAGGAAATGCTTTGACGCACCGTCGTCGGAGACGAGGCGTGCGGTCGAGAGGGTGATCGGCCCGGGATCGGTGGCGAAGTCGAGCGTCAGGCGGCGGCGGGCGCCGAGGGCTGAGCGCAGCCGCTTCAACTCGCCGTCGAACAGCAGCTTGCCGTCATCGACCATGATGAGGCGCGGGCAGATCTCCTCGATGTCCTGCAGGTCATGGGTGGTGAGGATGATGGTGACGCCGCGCTCGCGGTTGACCTCGGATAGGAACTTGCGCACCGCGTCCTTGGCGACGACGTCGAGGCCGATGGTGGGCTCGTCCAGGAAGAGGATCTTCGGGTCGTGCAGCAGGGCCATGGCGATTTCCGCGCGCATGCGCTGGCCGAGGCTCAACTGGCGCACGGGACGGTCGAGATAGGCGTCCATGCCGAGCATGGCGCAAAGATGCTCGAGATTGTCACGATAGCGTCGCTCGGGGATGTCATAGATACGCCGGTGCAGATCGAAGCTGTCGCGTACCGGCAGATCCCACCAAAGCTGGCTGCGCTGCCCGAAAACGACGCCGATCTCGCGCGCATTGGTCATCCGCTCAGCGTGCGGCGTGCGACCGAGAACGGCAAGACTGCCGTTGGTCGGCACCAATATGCCGGTCATCATCTTGATCATCGTCGACTTGCCGGCCCCGTTGGGGCCTAGATAGCCGACGGCCTCGCCGGCGCCGATGGCAAAGGAAATATCCTCGACGGCGCGCACTTCGGTGAACTCGCGGCTGAGGAGGCCCTTGATCGAGCCGGCAAGGCCCGAATAGCGCTTGGGCTGGCGGAACCGTTTGGTCACGCCTTCGGCTTTGATGATGCTTTGCATTTGCCGGATCCCCAGAGCCAGACAGGATAATCGATTCTGCGGTGGTGGGCATAGGCGAGCGGCGTTTTTCGTTCATTGGCGGCAGGTTAGTTGGGTGTGAAAGGCCCCCTCACCCCGTCCCTCCCCCCGAAGCGGCGAGGGGACCCTGTGGATGCGCACTATCCCAACACGCACCGGATTCACCTCGCCCCTCCGGGGAGAGAGCCTGCCCCGGACTTGATCCGGGGTCGACGGCGAAGCCGGCGGGTGAGGGGTCTTCCTGTGTTCACTGCCGTGGTGCTTGTGTTGGCTCCTGTCAGGTCCTATCACTCCCCGGGCTTGAAAAGCGGAGGAAGAGAATGGGGTTCCTGTCGGACGCGTTGGGACGCGTGGCGCCGTCAGCGACGGTGGCGATTTCCCAAAAGGCACGGGAGCTGGCCCGGGCGGGCAAGGACGTGATCGCGCTCTCGGCCGGTGAGCCCGATTTCGATACGCCCGAGCACGTCAAGCAGGCCGCGATCCGCGCCATGGCCGAGGGCAAGACCAAATACACCAATATCGACGGCATTCCCGAATTGAAGGAAGCGGTGGCGGCCAAGTTCCGGCGCGACAACAGGCTGGAGGTCACGGCGGCCGACTGCTTCGTCGGCTCGGGCGGCAAGCAGATCATCTTCAATGCGTTGCTGGCGACACTTAATCCGGGCGACGAGGTCGTGGTGCCGGTGCCCTATTGGGTGAGCTATCCGGAAATCGTTCGGCTCTGCGGCGCCGAACCGGTGCTCGCGCTTGCGGACGCCTCGACCGGCTTCAAGCTGTCGCCCGAGGCGCTGGACAAGGCGATCTCGCCGAGAACCAAGTGGCTGATCCTCAACACGCCGTCGAATCCCTCGGGCGCCGCGTACACGGCCGAGGAGTTGCGGGCGCTGGCCGACGTGCTCCTCGGGCACCCGCACGTCCATATCCTCACCGACGACATCTACGAGGTGTTGGTCTATGACGGCGGCACGTTCACGACGATCGCGCAGGTCGAGCCACGCCTCATAGCGCGCACGCTGACCATGAACGGCGTTTCCAAGTCACACGCCATGACCGGCTGGCGCATCGGCTACTGCACGGGCCCGCGCGAGCTGCTGGCGGCGATGACCAAGCTTCAGGGGCAGTCGACGACAAATCCATCTTCCATCTCGCAATGGGCTGCGGTCGAGGCGCTCAACGGACCGCAGGACTTTCTCAAGGACTGGCGCGAGGTCTTCCAGCGCCGGCGCGACCTAGTGGTTTCGGGCCTCAACGCCAATACCGGGCTCGATTGCCTGACGCCGGAGGGGGCGTTCTACGTCTTTCCGAGCGTCAAGCGGCTGCTGGGCAAGACCAGCGCTGGCGGAGCGAAGCTCGAGACGGATGAGGATTTCGTGCTGGCGCTGCTCGAGGAAACCGGTGTCGCGCTGGTGCACGGGACGGCATTTGGCCTTGCCGGCCATATGCGGCTTTCCTATGCGGCATCGGACGCAGAGCTTGCCGAGGCAGTTGCGCGGATCCAGCAGTTTTGCGCAGGTATCCGATAGATCGATCGCTACCGACCGGACGGGCGGGTGGTCTGGTCGCTGTGAGGGCGGAGCCGACTACAGGGAGGTGACTGACCTGAACCAGTTCGCCGATCCCGATGCGCCGCCCGTCGCGCTTGCGAGCATGTCCATGAGCTTGTTGGTCTGTTCGTAACTGGCCACGGCCGTCTGGTAGAAGGCCTCGCTCCAGCCGGAGGCCTGCCGCTCCTCAGGGGTCATGGCGGCATAGAGACTGATGATGTTGTGGCTGAAGGCGGTGGGCGTGCCAGCTCTGGCGGCATTCTGGAAGGCCGCGTTGAGCGCGGCGCCGCTGCGGGCACGCAGGCCTCCTTCAGCCGCCCGGACCTCCTCGCTCGAGAACTTGCCGCCTTCGTTAAGGGTGATTGCCGAGAGCATGCGGCTGTCGAAGGCGCTAAGATCGATATAGGCGCCGATGGTGGTGTTCTTGTTGAAAGTGGGGGCGCGGCCACCGGCGATGGCCTCGCCATAGAGTTCGTCCAAGGCATTGCGCGCGTCGTCCGCGACGTCGCCGAAATCGCGCGGCGGCACGGTCTCTTCTGCCTCGCGCAGCGCAAGATAAAGCGCGACCGGGTCGTCCTCGATCGCGGGGAGTGTCTTTGGATCGGCCGAGAGCTGCTTGATGGCTTGGGTAAGTGCGGCCCGGGCGGATTTCCAATCGTCCTCGCTCTTTTCTTCGGGTCCGAGCCCGTCGAGATAGGCCGCCGCCGCCTTATAGAGGCCGAGCCAGGAGCCGGTGACTTCGGCGACCGCCGCAGGCCCCGCCATGGCGGCCTCGAAGCGGCGCTGCATCTCGAGGCTGGCGGCTTCCTGCTCGTCGGGCGTGAAGAGGTCCTCGCTATTGCTGGAAATGGCATAGAGTTCGCGATGATCGAGGCTGGCCAAATCGAGGGCGAGCTTGCCGTCTTCAAGCGGAGATTGCCGTTTGGCCTCGCTCAGGAGGCCGCGCAATTTGGCGCGGGCCTCCGCGACGACGGTGGTGAAGTCCTTTTCCTCGAGCGCCGCCTGTGCGGCCTGTGAGAGGGTCACGGTCGTGGCGAGATCGCTCTTTCCGGCGTCCGAGGAGAGCGAACTGCTCGCAAGCGGGCTGGTATTGGCCGAATTCTGGGCGGCGGTATAGTAGTTCGCGGCCTTATAGGCGGTGTTTACGACGGACATGAGCGTGGTCTCCGGCGGCGGCTATCCGTTGCGATGCAAGGAGCGTGCCGTAGCGAGAGGCCGAAAATCGGGGAGCATGGCACCAGCATGGGGGCAATATTTGCCTGGTGCCGGGCAAGTTCCGCCGGTAAGCAAAAAGGCCCTGCCCGAGGGGATGGGCAGGGCCTTACGGTCCAACCGCCGCAGCGGCTGACCAGTCGGGGCAGGCGGTAACCCGCGCTGCGATCTGATGAATTGCAGTATCTTTTATCCCGGCTCTGCACACAAACGCGAAGCGGGAAACGCTGCCATGCACAAACGGGGGAGGCGATGGAATATGCAATAACGCTGCGGCTTGATACCGCCGCGGACGCCGACGTCAGGGGCATTTGGCAGGCGGTGGCGGACGCCGGCATCGGCGACTACATGCTGCGTCTCAATTATCCGCCACATCTGACGCTGGCCATCGTCGACGAAAAAACGCCGACGGCCGTCGTCGAAGCGGCGTTCGATGTGCTGGATAAAGGATCGCCGGTCGCATTGCAGCTCGGTGAGGTTCGGCGATTCGAGGGAACGTCGGTGGTGTGGTTAGCCGCTGATAGGGGTGCACATCTGGCGAGCTTGCACCGGATGCTTATGGCCAGCCTACCGGAAGAATGCGTCCATCCGCACTATCGAGCTGATGTCTGGGTGCCGCACGTAACGCTTTATCAGCACGGAGACATGCCCGAGCAGGCTGAAGCGATCGCCAAAACACTTTGGTCGCCGCCGCGTCCGGTGTCGGGCAGTCGACTCGAGCTTGTGCAGTTCCCGCCCGTTGCCGTGCTGCGCAGTATGGCGCTCGGCACAAAAAAAGAGGCTCCAGCCGAAACTGGAGCCTTATGACTGGGCCGAAGCCAAATCGAAAGTATGGCAGAGAGGCGAGGGAGGAGGATACGCCGTCTGCCGGTTGGGCTCTGCACCGAGGGAGGAGGAAACGGTGAGAACCCGGTGTCGGCGCAGCGCGAGTCCGTGGGAGGAGGATACGGAGGGCGCCGCAGCGACAATGGGAGATATAGATTTTGACCGACTGGTCAGCAATACAAGTTTATACATGTCAGCCATGCGCTTCTTGCAGCGACATTCTGTCCGGGTGCACAACAGCTGCGCGCCCGCTGTGTCAGACCGTCAGTGGGGCGGTTCTGCAATTCTGAACCAGAACGGGCTCCTGGATTGTCGCACGTTCGAACAGCAAAAGTGATGTCCATCCGAGAATAAGTCTGGGACAGGCTCTTGGCTGAAAGCGCTCCGGGTAACGCGCGACAAGAAAAAAGGCTCCACTCTGCGAGTGGAGCCTGGTGACCGGCCGAAGCCAAATCGAAAGTGGTGGCAGAGGCGAGGGAGGAGGTCGCGCCATCTGCCGGGGTCCTTGCCGAGGGAGGAGGATCGGCCTGAACCCGTGCCGCGAAACCAGCGATCCGAGGGAGGAGGAATCGGATGGCGTCTCAGCGACAAGACCAATATGGGACCACTACCCCCGATCTGCAAGAGAGGGGGTCACATGTCAGCCATGCGCTTGCCGCAGATTCGCTATGCTGGAAAAATAAAGGCCTCGCCTGAGGGGAGGCGAGGCCTAAAGGTTGTGGAGCTTGCGCCCCACAAGGAGGGAACGCAGCAAACGCCAGGGAGGGAGGAGGAAAGCGCTCGCTGTGTGAGGGGGTATGTATTCACGACTCGCCAAGTCGGCAATCCCGTCACTGACATGTCAGGTATGCGCCGATTGCATGGCTATTGGATAACCAATTGATTTTATTAGGTCTTCCGCAGTGCAGTCAGAATTCTGCGGTACGATTGACGCCCATGACGGCAGTTTTCGGGACAGGGGCGTCCGGCGTCCGGCGTCCTCGCGCAGCGGCAGGGTTACATCGCGGTTTTCGGTTACCTATAGTGTCTGAGTAGCCATGCGCGGACCGGAATTGCAGCCATGGAGCTTGACCCGTGGACCATTCCTTCACGACCATTGTCGTCACCGGTTCGACGGACGGCTTGGGCCGGGCCGTTGCGTTGGAACTGGCCGCCCCTGGTAGGCGGCTGATTCTGCATGGGCGCGATCTCGAACGGGGCGAAGAGGTGCGCCGCGGAGCGGTGGAAAAGGGGGCACAAGCGCAGTTCCACCGCGCCGACTTCGCATCGTTGGCCGAGGTAAGGGCTTTGGCCGAGACCATCGGCCGCGAGGTGGACAGGGTGGATCTGCTCATCAACAATGCCGGCATCGGCTTCGGACCGCCGCTGCAGCGCCGGCAGACGAGCGTGGACGGGCTGGAATTGCGGCTGGCGGTCAACTATTTGGCGCCTTACCTCCTCACTGAACTGCTGAGGCCACTCATCCTCGCCCGCCCGCCATCGCGGGTCATAAACGTCGCCTCAGCCGGCCAGCATCCCATCGATTTTTCCAACCTGATGCTGACTGAAGGGTACAGCGGCTCGCGGGCTTATCGGCAGGCCAAGCTTGCCATGATCATGTGGACCATGGAGCTGGCCGCCGAACTCGGACCGCAGGGCGTGACGGTCGTGTCGCTGCATCCGGCCCCATTCATGAACACCACCATGGTGCGTCAGGCATGGGGCGTACCGATGAGCAGTGTCGCCCAGGGCGTGGCGGCCGTGATGAATCTCGTCGAGATGGACATTCCGCCCGAGCTCAACGGCGCCTATTTCAACGGGCTCAGCCGGGCGAGCCCGCATGCGCAGGCGCAGGACGTAGAGGTACGCCGGCAATTGGTGGAGATGACGCGCAAACTCGTCGGGCTCGACGCAGAGGTAGGAGCAGTCACTCGAACGTGGACACCAGGGTCTTCCTCAGCGTGAAGCCTGGCTCGTAGCCGATATCGCCGCCGGTATCATAGGCAATGTCATCGATGCGCCAGAGGGTCTCGCCATAGCGGCCCTCGACCGTCACCAGGAACAGGGTGTCCTCGTAGTCGCCCACCGGCTCGTCCGGAAATGTGTGCCGCACCGTCACTTCCGCGGTGTCGGCCGACTGGCTCGCGACGGCTGGTGTGCACTGCGGGCTATAGTCGGAAGCTCCCGACCAGGGCACGCCATCGCCCAGTGGTGGCTTCTCGTCCGGCTGCGCGGTCTGGAGGGCGTCGTTGCGCTCGAGGGCAGCATCGATCGCTGCATTGAGCCCCGTGGTCATCGCCGAGCGCACGGCTTCCATGTCACCGCCGACCAGACCGATACAGAACATCTCGCCGATCATGGCGGGGCCGGAGGGTGGGGATTGTGCAAACGCCGGGGCGGATGCGAGGAGGGTGATCAGGACGGAAGACAGCCGCATTTTGACGGACTCCTGCGTCAGAAGCTCCATTCGCGTGCCTTGCCGACTAGGAAGTCCCGGAAGACGCCCACGCGCTTCGAGCTTTTCAGGGCCGGCGGGTAGACGAAATAGGCCTCGTATTCGGGGATTTCGATCTCGGACAGAACCCGCACCAGCCCGTCCTCCTTCTCGGTCACATAGTCCGGGAGCATGGCGATGCCGATGCCGGCGCGGGCGGCCTGCATCATGCCGTAGATCGCGTTGACCCTGAGAGCGGCGCGGCGCGGACTGTTGTCGGGACGACCTAGGCGCTCAAGGAAGTTGATATCACCCAGATACGAGGGCACGGGCTCGCCGAACGAGATGATGCGGTGGTTGTCGAGGTCCTCGATGGATTTGGGCGTGCCGATTTCGTCGATATAGCTTTGCGAGACGTAGAAGTGATTGTGCACCGTGAAGAGCTTGCGCTGGATCATCTCGGACTGATTGGGCCGGTGCAGCCGGATCGCCACGTCCGCCTCGCGCATGGCAAGGTCGAGTTCGGCGTCGTTGAGGCGGATCTCGAGCTGGATCTGCGGATAGAGCCGCAGGAACTCGTCTATACGCGAGGAGAGCCAGGTTGAGCCGATACCGACGGTGGTGGTCACGATGAGTGGGCCCGTCGGCGCGTCCTGGCTTTCGGACATCTGCGTTTCGACCTGTTGGAGCTCCCAGTGCATGCGATGGGCCGTACGGAAGAGCTGCTCGCCGACTTCCGTCAAAACCAGGCCCCGTGCGTGGCGGATGAAGAGCTTCAAGCCGAGATCATCCTCGAGCGCCGATATCTGGCGGGAGACTGCCGACTGGCTCATGCCCAGCTTCTCGGCGGCATGGGTGAAGCTGCCCGACTCGGCCGCGGTGTGAAAAATGCGGAGCTTGTCCCAATCGAGCATGTTACGACGCTTCCCCCTCTTTGACGTGGTGCCGCCCCCGATCCGAGGACGGCCTACGCCTGTTCTTTTATTCCGCCGCTTCGGCGAGATCGTGTTCGGCGAGGAACCGTTCGGCGTCCAGCGCAGCCATGCAGCCCAGGCCGGCAGCGGTAACTGCCTGGCGATAGACGTCGTCGGTGACGTCGCCCGCCGCGAAGACGCCGGGAATATTGGTCTGGCTGGTACCGGGCTTGACCAGGAGGTACCCGCCCGGCTTCATGTCGAGCTTGCCGGCGAAGATCTCGGTCGAGGGGGCGTGGCCAATGGCAACGAATACTCCGTCGACAGGCATTTCGTATTTCTCACCGGTCAGCCGGTTGCGCAGCACCGCGGCCTCGACCGACCGGGGCATGTCCGTGCCCTTGATGTCGACGATCTCGGTATCCCAGACAACTTCGATCTTTGGGTTCTTGAAGAGCCGCTCCTGCAAAATCCGCTCCGCCCGGAACTCGTCGCGCCGGTGCACCACGGTGACCTTCTGGGCGAAATTGGTCAGGAACAAGGCCTCCTCGACGGCAGTGTTACCGCCGCCGATAACGATGACATTCTTGCCACGGTAGAAGAAGCCGTCGCAGGTTGCACAGGCAGAAACGCCGAAGCCCTGGAAATGCTGCTCGGACGGCAGGCCCAGCCATTTGGCCTGGGCGCCGGTGGCGATGATGAGGCTGTCGCACGTATAGACCGTGCCGCTGTCGCTCGTGAGCGTGAAAGGGCGCCGATCGAGATCGACCGAAACGATGATGTCGTTGACGATCTTCGTGCCGACGTGCTCGGCCTGCGCCTTCATCTGGTCCATGAGCCATGGGCCCTGGATGACATCGGCGAAGCCGGGATAGTTCTCGACGTCGGTGGTGATGGTCAGCTGCCCGCCAGGCTGCATCCCCTGGATCATCACCGGTTCGAGCATTGCGCGCGCTGCATAGATGGCGGCCGTGTAGCCGGCCGGCCCAGAGCCGATGATGATGACCTTTGCGTGCATGGCGACGCCTTTTCGTGAATTGCGAGATCAAGCCCCGCAACTAGATAATGGGCATCACCAGGGTCTTTCAAGACAAAGTCTTGTGGCGGACGAGCGCGAGGGCCGCAGACTCACTGAAAAGTCACACCGTCAGCACCACCTGCCCAAAGGTTGGGCAGGATGTGCCGACGGAGGCGGCGTCAGACGTACTGGACGCGCAGAATCTCATAGCTGCGGGCACCGCCCGGAGCGGCGACTTCGAACGATTCGCCTTCGCCCTTGCCGATCATCGCCCGCGCGATGGGCGAGGAGATCGAGATGCGGCCGGACGAGGCGTCAGCCTCGGGGTCGCCGACGACCTGGTAGGTCTTTTCCTCTTCGGTATCCTCGTCGACGAAGGTCACGGTCGCGCCGAACTTGACCGACGAGCCGTTGAGCCTGGTCACGTCGATGATCTCGGCGAGCGCCAGAATGGTCTCGAGTTCCTGGATGCGGCCCTCATTGAGGCTCTGCGCCTCCTTGGCGGCCGAGTATTCGGCGTTCTCGGACAGGTCGCCATGGGCGCGCGCTTCCTGGATCGCCTCGATGATGCGCTTGCGCTCCTCGGACGTGCGGCGCTGATACTCGGCCGTGAGAGCCGTGTGACCGGCGGCGGTCATGGGGATCTTTTCCATCATCTGCCTCCATAGGCTCGCAGCCGGTGCGGTCTCATCGCCGCCTGCCGGCCCCGACGTTTCGTGGCGGCGCCCGTGACCGCACCCAGTCGGTCGCGGATGGACGCCATACATGCAAAAGCCCCCTGCCTTGGATGCTCGACATCCGAGTCAGGATAACTTTTTCGGGAAATCGGTCCCAAGTTGCCCTTCCCGCGCGTTGCGGTCAAGCCGGGACACGCCGATGACATAGTGTCATCCCAGGCCAATGCAAGTGATCCACAAGGTACAAGGGAGCCGTGGAATGAAATTCCTGCGATCTGGCAAACGGATAGCCTCAACAGTCGTCATTGCACTGATGGCCGCTGGAGCATCTGCGCAGACGATGGAGAGCAGCATCGGTACACTGGAGGCGACCGTTGTGGCTGACGGGCTCGACCATCCCTGGGCGGTGGAGTTCCTGCCGGACGGGCGCATGCTGGTGACGGAGCGTAGCGGCACAATGAGGATCGTTGCAGACGGGGACGTGGGCGAACCCGTCGCGGGCGTGCCCGAAGTGAGAGCGCGCGGGCAGGGCGGGCTGCTGGACCTCGCCATCGCCCCCGATTTCGAAACGAGCGGGCGCATCTACCTTTCCTACTCTGAACCGGCCTCGAGCGCCGGCCGGCAGCGCGGCTCGGGAACGGCGGTGATGGCCGCGACCCTCAACCTCGACGAGACCGGAAGCGGATCGCTCTCGGACCAGTCGGTCATCTTCCGCATGAACAATTATACGCCCAGCAACCGCCATTTCGGCTCGCGTATCGCTATCGGCAATGACGGCAATCTCTTCGTCACGCTCGGCGAGCGCGGGGATGCGGAGCGGGCGCAGGATCCGGCGGACCTTGCCGGAGCGGTCGCACGCATCGCGCCCGACGGCTCAGTGCCGGCCGACAATCCGCAGCCGGAAGGCTGGGCCGCGGAGCTGTGGAGCATCGGGCACCGCAATCCGCAGGGCGCGGCGATCCGTGCGAGCGATGGTCAATTATTCATCGTCGAGCACGGTGCGCGCGGCGGCGACGAGGTCAATATGCCGCGCCCAGGCGCCAACTATGGCTGGCCGGTCATCACCTACGGTGTCGACTATTCGGGCCTGCCGATCGGGGAGGGGACGGAAAAGGAAGGGCTGGAACAGCCGCTTCACTATTGGGACCCCTCGATTTCCCCCTCAGGCCTCGATTTCGTCAGCGGCGATCTCTTTGCCGAATGGGAGGGCGATCTGATCACCGGAGGGCTCAGCGGACGCACCATGGTCAGGATCGACCTCGAAGGCGATACCGTCGCCGATACCGAGCCACTGTTCGAGGGGCAGGTCGGGCGGGTGCGTGACATCAAGACGGGACCGGACGGGGCGATCTATGCGGTGATCGACGACAGCCCGGGGCCGATCTATCGCATCGCGCCGGCAGGTTAGGGCGCGGCAAAGGAAAAGGCGCAGCCGCAGGGCCGCGCCTTTTTCGTTCCAAGCGCGTTTCCCGTCAGAGCGCGGTCAGGTTATCGGCTGTGGATTTGCCGGTACGCTTGTCCTGAACGATCTCGTAGTTCACCTTCTGTCCCTCATCGAGCCCGTCCAGGCCCGAGCGCTGGACGGCGGTGATATGAACGAAAACGTCCGCCCCACCCTCGTCCGGCTGGATGAAGCCGTAACCTTTTTGACCGTTGAACCATTTAACGGTGCCAGATGCCATTTGATGCGTCCCTCATACAAGTCCATGTGTTGGGCTGGTGCGGTGCCGCTCCCTCCCAGTTTCAATCGAATTTCCGGTTCAACGATTGCACGCGCTTGGCCCCGCGCTTCGTCCATCGGTCTGCCGCAAATATTCGACCGTGAATTTCTAGACTGAAAACTTGACGCCTTCAATATCCCTGATTCGCGGCAAGACACTGGCACCGATGGCTAAAATGCAAAAGGCGCGCCCGGCCGGGCGCGCCCTTCAAAGCTGGCAGAAGCGAAGCGGCTCAGGCCGCCGACAGGTTGTCGGCAGCGGACTTGCCGGTGCGCTTGTCCTTGACGATCTCGTAGTTGACCTTCTGGCCTTCGTCGAGCCCGTTGAGGCCCGACCGCTGGACGGCGGAGATGTGGACGAATACGTCCGCCCCACCTTCGTCCGGCTGGATGAAGCCATAACCTTTTTGGCCGTTGAACCACTTAACGGTACCAGTCGCCATGATCATTCCCTCGTGCAGTCTGCTGTTGTGAACTCCGGCCCCCCGGGCCGATGTTCGGTTTGGCTATCGAAATATCGGATAGTGACGTCAGCAGTCGGCAAGAGTTCGCCAAGGCATTTCGGTCGGCCGCAATATTCGATGCGGAAGTCTTACCTCGAAATGGTTCCATGGGCAACTGCGTTTGCGCACAGCTTCGCACCCGCGCTGACCAGCAGTCGGGCGAGAACAAGAGGGGACCAAATTTCGGACCGGACCACGCGAGCGAGGCGCCGGCACAGAAGAAGGCGGCGGAGCCGCAATACCGTCACGGCAAAGCGCCGGACAATGCTTCTCTTCTAAGACGAGTCTGGCCCGTGCGCTAGTGTGCGCAATGTCGCACGGCAGGCGTACGCCGGCACCACTTGCATTTCGCCGCTGTTTACGGCACATCCGCGCGTGCCGGCGTCCTGCCGGTCCTTCCTTGGATATCCTCGTCTTGATCAAGGCGTTTCATTCCTCCGGCGACATGGTCGCCGACCGGCGCGCGGACTATGCCCGGCGCCTCGCTGAAGCCGGCGACTTCAGCAGCGCGGCCGAACTTATCGAGCAGGCGCTCGAGCTTGTGCCCGTCTGGACGGCCGGCTGGGACTTCCTCGGGCTCTACTGCGAGAAAGCCGGCGACATCGCCGGGGCCATATCGGCCTGGCGGCACCTCGAAGCGCTCGACGATGCCGGCATTTTCGGAGCTCAGCTCAAGCTCGCTGCCCATGGCGCGGCGAGCGCCGGCGATAGCACGGCAGTCGGCTATGTCGAGGCGCTCTTCGACCAATATGCGCCGCGTTTCGAGCGCGCGCTCGTTCAGAGCCTCGGCTATCGCGTACCCGAGCGGCTCGATGGGTTCATTGGTGAGGTGATGGCCGAAAAATCAATCGCGGCCTTCGCGGAGGCCATCGATCTCGGCTGCGGCACCGGACTGATGGGCGAACGGCTGCGCAGCAAGGTCTCGTTTCTCGAAGGTGTCGACCTTTCAGCGGCCATGATCGCCGAGACCGGCCGCAAGGGCATTTACGACCGGTTGGCAAAGGCCGAGCTCGTTAGGTTCCTCAACGACTACGGCACCGGGGTCGATCTCATCACGGCGGCCGACGTCTTCATCTATTGTGGCGTCTTGCCGCCGGTGCTGGCAGCGGCGGCGCGGGTCATGCGACCGGGGGCGCTTCTCGCCTTCTCGCTCGAGGCCCATGACGGTCCCGAGCCGCAGTTCCTGCGGCCATCGCTGCGTTATGCGCACGCACCCGAGCCCACGCGCCAGGCGATCGCCGATGCCGGGCTCGACATCCTCAGGTTTGAGCGGGCGGCGCTGCGACAGGACCGTGGGGCGCCGATCGAAGGTCTGCTGATTGTTGCGCAGAAGCCGCCTGCGGCGCCGGTCGTGCTGGATCTGGCTGGCGAGACCGTCATCGCCGACATGGAGCCGGAAGCCATCAATTGATCGGCCGGTGACAACGATGCAGGCGGCGGTTAGTAGACACCCTTTATCCCAAGAGCCCGCCATGACCGTCATCCGCTACGACTTCCGCTCCGATACCGTCACGCGCCCGGGCGCAGGCATGCGCCGGGCGATGGCCGAGGCGGAGGTGGGGGACGACGTCTTCGGCGACGATCCGACGGTCAGCCGGCTCGAGGCCGTGGCCGCCGAGCGGCTGGGCAAGGCCGCGGCGGTCTTTGTGCCCTCGGGCACGCAATCGAACCTTGCCGCGCTCATGAGCCATTGCGGGCGCGGCGAGGCCTTCATTGCCGGGCAGGACGCCCATTGTTACCGCTACGAGGCAGGGGGAGCGGCGGTGCTGGGCTCGCTGCAGCCGCAGCCCATCGCGCACGCGGCAGACGGCACACTGCCGATCGAGGAGGTCGCGGCCGCGATCACCGGCGGCAGCGACGCGCATCTCGCCCCAACCAGTCTCATCGCGTTGGAGAATACGTCCGGCGGGCAAGTGCTGCCGATCGCCTATATGGGCGAGGTGGCGGCACTGGCGCGACAGCACGGGCTCGGTCTTCATCTCGATGGCGCCCGTGCGTTCAACGCGGCGATCAAGCTCGGGATCGACATGGCCGAGTTGGTTGCGCCGTTCGATACGGTGTCGGTCTGCCTCTCCAAGGGACTCGGCGCTCCGGTGGGCTCGGTGTTGGTAGGTAGCGCCGAGCTCATTGCCAGGGCACGACGCATCCGCAAGATGCTGGGCGGCGGCATGCGGCAGGCCGGCATATTGGCGGCGGCGGGACTCTACGCGCTCGAGCATAATGTCGAGCGGATGGCGGATGACCATGCGCGCGCCCGGCGGCTCGCCGAGGGATTGGCGCGTTATCCCGCGCTCGCGGTTAAGATGCCGGACACCAACATCGTCTTCGTCGACAGCGACGCCGCTATCGGCGAACCCCTCGGGGAGCACCTTGCCGCCAACGGCGTCGGCATAACCGGCCGCTACGGTCAGCACCGGTGGGTCACGCATCTCGATATCGATGACGCCGCGGTGGATGCGGCGCTGGGGATGGTCGGCCGGTTCTTCGACGCCCGGCAGGGGAACTGAGGCAGCCGCCCGGGCACCGCTAAGGGCCTCAGTCATCCCCAGTCGTCGTCTTCATCATTATCGTCGCCATCGTCATCGTCCCAGCGATCGTCGTCCCAACGATCATCATCATCATCGTCGTCCAAACGATCGTTGCGGTGGACCGCCCAGAAGGGCATCCAGCGACCGTCGATCCGCCGCCAGTAGCCGTAGATGCCACCATCATCTTCGGCGAGTAGGAAGGTGGCGCCATTGCGCGGCAGATCGAGAGCCGAGGCCGGCAGGGGCAGGCCGGCCATAAGCGTGGCGGCGAGAATGGGAAGGATGGTCTTGCGGTTCATTTCCGTCTCCTCGATTGCGGCCCGCGAGGGCCTCGGCAGGGGAGACGGATGGGAACGCGGCCTATTCCATCAGGACGACGGGGAGGTACCGAGTTCCCTGAGTCGCGCCTCGGCGACCATGGCGATCACGTCCAGCGGCAGAGGGTCTGCGTGCTCTGTAGCGTATCCTTCGCCTTGCGATAGGGCGCGATGGCGGCCTCATAGGCAGGCGGGCCGGAAGGGATTTGACATCGCCGCCAAAAAAATGAGTTAGTTAGCTAACTAAATTTTTGAATGGAGACTGGGAATGCAAGACTGCTGGGAGACAAGGCACGCGAAAATCGATGCTGGCAGGTTCGGACCCTGGGCGGTGGTGACAGGGGCGTCCTCGGGTATTGGACGGGAGGCGGCAAGCCAAATTGCCGCGAACGGGATCAATCTGGTGCTGGTTTCCAGGCGGAGAGAGGTTCTTGCCAGTCTTGGAGAGGAACTGGCCGCGCGCCACGGGATCGCGTTCAGGGTCATAGAGGCTGACCTTTCGCAATCCGGCGCCGAGAAAGCGGTTATCGAGGGGACCGGGGACATCGATGCGGGACTGCTCTTTTCAAGTGCGGGAACCGGACAGCCCGGCGCATTTCTTGCCTTCAAGAGCGAGCAGTTGCGCGAGATCGTACATCTCAACGGGTTATCGCATTTGCTGCTGACCCACCATTTCAGCCAGAGATTCGCGCGACGCGGCAGGGGCGGCACCTTACTCGTTTCCGCACTGGGCGCCGACAGCGGCATTCCCTTTCATGCCGTTCCGGCTGCAGCCAAGGGGCTTGTCAACACGCTTGGCCGCAGTCTTCATCCGAACTCAAGCGGTCGGGCGTCGGGATTAGCGTGTTGATCGTGACACCGACCGACACGCCGCTCGTTCAGAAAATGGGACTTGATGGGTCGGCCATGCCGATGAAGCCGATGCCGGTCGAACAGTGTGTCGGCGAGGGGCTGGACGGGTTGAACCGTAACAGGATGATCATCATGCCGGGTCTGTTCTTCCGCATTATGAACAGGCTCGTGCCGCATGGATTGGTGCGGGCGATGACCGGAAATATGATGCGCAAGAGTACGACTTTTGTGAGTTAGGAGCGATAATTGGCGAAAGACGGAAAGGCTGCTGCTCGCGGCAAACAAGAGCGGCTGGTATCGGCGGCGGTGGAGCTTGCGCACCGCCAAGGATACCGCAAGACCACACTTGCCGATCTGGCTGAGGCGGCGCAGGTGCCACTCGGCAATGTCTACTACTACTTCAAGACCAAGGACGATATCGGTGAGGCCATTGTTCAGCACCGGGAAAGCGAGTTCGAGGCGATGCGCGCGCATCTCGATGGGCTGCCGACCCCGAAGGCGCGCCTCGTGGCGTTCGTGGATATGACAATGAGGAACGCAGCAACCGTGGCCAAGCACGGTTGCCCGATGGGCTCGCTATGCGCCGAGCTTCTGAAGGACGGGGGGCAGCTGGCGGAGCGCTCAAACGCGCTCTTCGCCAAGCCGATGGATTGGATGGAGCGTCAGTTTTCGGCCCTCGGTTACGCCGACGCCGCCGCCGATCTCACCCTGCAGTTGCAGTCGTCGCTGCAGGGAGCGTCGCTGATGACCCAAAGCTTTCGCGACCCGGCCCTTCTTGAGCGTGAAGGGCGCCGGCTGAAGTCCTGGATCGAGGCGCTTTAGATCGTGACGCGGCAACCTACGCCGCGAAGTACTCCTGGAGCGATTTCACTCCGAGATTGCCCTGCTGGTAGGCGATGATGCCCTCAACCGCGGCCACCGCTCCGGGGACGGTGGTATAGTAGGGTATCTTGGCATAGAGCGCGGTGCGGCGGATGTCGCGGCTGTCGGAAACGGCCTTGGCACCATCGGTGGTGTTAATGACCAGTTGCACGCCGCCGTTCTTCATCGAATCGACGATATGCGGGCGACCTTCCAGCACCTTGTTGATGCGGGTCGCGGCAATGCCGTTCTCCGTGAGGTAGCGCTGCGTTCCGCCGGTGGCGAGAATGGCGAAGCCGGCGGCTTCGAGGTGTCGGATGGCATCTACAATCGCCGGCTTGTCGCTGTCGCGCACGGAGACGAAGGCGATGCCGCTGGTCGGCACCTTGGAACCGGCGCCCATCTGCGATTTCGCGAAGGCCATGGCGTAGTCGGTGTCGAGGCCGATGACCTCGCCGGTCGACTTCATTTCGGGGCCGAGCACCGTGTCGACGCCGGGGAAGCGGTTGAAGGGGAAGACGGCTTCCTTGATGGCGATGTGGTTGAGCTTTCGTTCGGTCAGGCCGAAGCTTGCAAGGCTTTCGCCGGCCATGATGCGGCTGGCGATCTTGGCGATGGGGTGGCCGATGACCTTGGCGACGAAGGGCACCGTGCGGCTGGCGCGCGGGTTGACCTCGAGCAGGTAGATCACTCCGTCCTTGAGGGCATACTGCACGTTCATCAGGCCGCCGACCTTGAGAGCAAAGGCCAGCTCACGGGTCTGGCGCTTCAATTCCTCGATGATCTCGGGCGAGAGGTTCTGTGGGGGAAGCGAGCAGGCCGAGTCCCCCGAATGGATGCCTGCCTCCTCGATATGCTCCATGATGCCGGCGACGAACACGTCCTTGCCGTCGCAGAGGCAATCGACATCGATTTCGGTTGCGCCCGAGAGATACGCATCAAACAGCAGCGGATTATCGGAGAGGACCGAATTGATCTGGCCGGTCTTGTCATTGGGGTAGCGCGCGAGGATGTCGGGCGGCACGAGACCGGTGAGGGTATCCTGCACGTAGCGCTCGAAATCGGAGGGCGAGTGGACGATAGCCATGGCGCGCCCGCCGAGAACGTAAGAGGGGCGGATGACGAGCGGGTAGCCGAGGCGCTCGGCAACGAGCCGGGCCTGCTCGAGGCTATAGGCGATACCGTTCTTGGGCTGGGTCAGCTCGAGGCGATTGAGCAGCTTGCTGAACAGGTCGCGGTCTTCGGCGAGATCGATGGCCTCCGGCTGAGTGCCGAGGATACGCACGCCGGCTTTCTCGACGGCTTCGGCCAGATGCAGGGGCGTCTGGCCGCCAAATTGGACGATGACGCCATGGAGGGTGCCGGCCTCTTTCTCGGTTTCGAGTATCTCGATGACGTCCTCCTCGGTCAGCGGCTCGAAGTAGAGGCGATCGGAGGTGTCGTAATCGGTCGAGACCGTCTCGGGGTTGCAGTTGATCATGATGGTTTCATAGCCGGCTTCGGCCAGCGCGAAGGCGGCATGGCAGCAGCAATAGTCGAACTCGATGCCCTGGCCGATGCGATTGGGCCCGCCGCCGAGGATGACGACTTTCTTGCGGTCGGAGGGACGCGCCTCGTCGTCGGGCACGCCGGCGAACGGTGCTTCATAGGTCGAGTACATATAGGCGGTCGGCGAGGCGAACTCGGCGGCTGAGGTGTCGATGCGCTTATAGACTGGGCGCACGCCAAGAGTGCGGCGCAGCTTCCTGACATTGGCGGTCGAGGAACCGGAAAGCTCGCCAAGCCGCGCGTCGGAGAAGCCCATGGACTTGAGCATCCGGAGCGTTTCGGGATCGTCCGGCAGGCCAAGCTCGCGGATCTTTTTCTCGACGTCGACGATGCCCTGCATCTGCTCGAGGAACCACGGATCGATGCGACAGGCGGTGTGGATTTCCTCGAGGCTCATGCCCAGCCGCATCGCCTCGGCGACGTAGAGCAGGCGCTGGGGCGTTGGTGTGCCCAGTGCCGCGCGGATGGCGTTCCTGTCCTCGCCCTCGCCGAGGCCGGGAATGCCGATTTCGTTGAGGCCGGTGAGACCGGTTTCCAGTGAGCGCAGGGCCTTCTGCAGCGATTCCTGGAAGGTGCGGCCGATGGCCATGGCTTCGCCCACCGATTTCATGGAGGTCGTCAGCCGGTTGTCGGCGCCGGGGAACTTCTCGAAGGCAAAACGGGGGATCTTGGTGACCACATAATCGATCGTCGGCTCGAACGAGGCAGGGGTCGCACCGCCGGTGATGTCGTTCTCGAGTTCATCGAGTGTGTAGCCGACGGCCAGGCGCGCGGCGACCTTGGCGATAGGAAAGCCCGTCGCCTTGGAGGCGAGCGCCGAGGAGCGCGAGACGCGCGGGTTCATCTCGATGACGATCATGCGCCCGTCGGCCGGATTGATGGCGAACTGGACGTTCGAGCCGCCGGTTTCGACGCCGATCTCGCGCAGCACCGCGATCGAGGCGTCGCGCATCACCTGATATTCCTTGTCGGTCAGGGTGAGCGCCGGGGCGACGGTGATGGAATCGCCGGTATGGACGCCCATCGGATCGAGGTTCTCGATGGAGCAGATGATGATGCAGTTGTCGTTTTTGTCGCGCACCACCTCCATCTCGTACTCTTTCCAGCCGAGAACCGACTCCTCGATCAGCACCTCGTTGGTGGGGGAGGCATCGATCCCGCCCTCGCAGATGGCAAGATATTCTTCCTTGTTGTAGGCGATGCCCCCGCCCGTGCCGCCGAGCGTGAAGGACGGGCGGATGATGGCCGGAAGGCCGATGACCTCGAGCGCCTGCAGCGCCTCGATCGAATTGTGGGCGAGCATCGACTTGGGCGTATCGAGCCCGATCTTCTTCATCGCATCGCGGAAGAGCTCCCGGTCTTCGGCCTTGTCGATGGCATCGGCGGTCGCCCCGATCATCTCGACCCCGAACTTGTCGAGCACGCCCATTTTCCGCAGGGAGAGCGCGCAGTTGAGCGCGGTCTGACCGCCCATGGTCGGCAGGAGCGCGTCGGGACGCTCCTTCTCGATGATTCTGGCGACGACCTCGGGCGTGATCGGTTCCATATAGGTGGCGTCGGCGAGATCCGGGTCGGTCATGATCGTGGCCGGATTGGAGTTGACCAGGATGATCCGGTAGCCCTCGGCTTTCAGGGCCTTGCAGGCTTGGGTGCCCGAATAGTCGAACTCGCAGGCCTGCCCGATGATGATGGGTCCCGCACCGATGATAAGGATCGAATTGATATCGGTGCGTTTTGGCATGCGCTCACTCTGATCTGGGCGCACGGCAACGGGGCGCTGCCGCGCGGGGTCTGGGCTCGGGCGAAGTGGTTAAGCGGGCTTCCTAACGGAAGCGGTGGGGAAAGGGAAGGGGCCAACAGCGCCAATGTGGAAGCGGGGCGCAAAGCGCTGGCGTTCAATGCGACGAGGCGCTCATCATTGTTGTTGGACGGCGCATTCGAGCTTGCTGTCGGAACGGGCAGGCATGTCGCGCATTCAATTGTGAACGGATCAGCAGGAGCGCAATATGCTCGAACTCCTCATCGTCCTCATCGTCGTCGCGTTGATCGCTGGAGCGCTCGGGTTTACCGGCATTGCCGGCGTTGCGGCGACCCTGGCCAAGATCGTCTTCGGCATTATCCTGATCGGCATCGTCATCGTGCTGATCCTGATGTTCATGGGCATTGCCCTCATCGCCTGATTTGCAGGCTTGATCGGGAGGCCGTCAGGCGTAAGTCTTGCAGGAAGCGATGAGTGAACGTGACGAGGAGGTGCCGCATGTGCCGCAACATCAAGCCGCTGTTCAATTTCGAGCCGCCTGCCACGCGCAACGAGATACACGACGCCGCGCTGCAGTTCGTGCGCAAGATTTCGGGCTTCCGGCAGCCATCCAAGACCAATGAGGCGGCCTTCCACACGGCGGTCGAGGAGATCGAGGCGAACGTACGCAAGCTTCTCAACGCACTCGACACCGATGCGCCACCCAGGGACCGGGAAGTGGTGGCCGCCAAAGCGCGGGAGAAGGCCAGGCTGCGCTACGGGACGGCCTGAGGAAGCGCTGACCTCAGGTTTCGGGCTCAGTGGTAAAGAGCAGCGGATAACCCTCGCCGCGTGCCATGTCAGTGGCGCGGGTCGCCTTGGTTTCGGCGACGTCCTTGACGAGAACGGCAACGACGCAGGCGCCCTTGGTGTGGGCGGTGATCATCACGTTGTGGGCTTGGTCCTCGCTCATGCGGAACTCGGCCTGTAACACCCGCACGACAAACTCGCGGGGGGTGAAGTCGTCGTTGACGAGAATGACCTTGTAGAGCGGCGGCCGCGCCACTTTCCTGCGGGTCCGGATGCGGGGTTTGGTAACGATTTCGGACATCGGAAGACGGCTCCCTGCAATATAGAGAGAGTTCAAGACTAGCATATTCCTGCGACTGGTGCACGACGCGCAGCCGGCCGGGGTTTTCGTATTATCGTTATCCGGCTATAGTCACCCTATCTACTCAGGCCTTTGGCCCCCAGGGGCAAGCCGCGTCCGGCGGCACCGCATCTGCCCCACCAGCACTCGCAATGGAGGACGACCGATGGCGCTCGACCAGCCCTGGATCACGCTCAGTGACGGCAACGGCATCCCGCAGATCGGCTTCGGCGTCTGGCGGCTAGAGGAGCGGGACGCGCCGGCGATCGTGGGAGAAGCGATCCGGGTGGGCTACCGGCACATCGATACCGCCCAGGGGTACGACAACGAAGCGGGGGTCGGCCAGGCGATCCGCGAAGCCGAGGTGCCGCGCGAGGAGCTTTTCGTCACCTCCAAACTCCGGACCGGTGACCAAGGCTACGACAACGCCAGGCGCTCGTTCGAGGCGAGCCTCAAGCGGATGGGGCTCGACATCATGGACCTTTTCCTCATCCACTGGCCGGTGCCGGCCCAGGACAAATACGCCGAAACCTGGAAGGCGTTCATCGATCTGCAGAAGGAGGGGCGTGTCCGCTCCATCGGCGTTTCCAACTTCCTGCCCGTCCATCTCGACCGGATCATCGGCGAGACGGGCGTCGCGCCCGCCGTCAACCAGATCGAGCTGCATCCCTATTACCAGCAGCGTGACGTGCGCGACTATCATGCCGGGAAGGGCATCGTTATCGAAAGCTATTCGCCACTCGGCAGCGGAGCAGTGATCGGAGACGAAACGATCGCTGAGATCGGCCGCAAATACGGCAAGAGCGTCGGCCAGACCATCATCCGCTGGCATCTGCAACAGGGGCTCGTGGTGTTGCCCAAGACCGCGACACCCGCGCGGATCTCGGAGAATTTCGACGTCTTCGACTTTACGCTCAGCCCCGACGACATGGCCCGCATCGACGCGCTCGACCAGGAAGACGGCAAGACCCTGCCGCAGCCTGAGCGGATGAACAACGTGTTCTGACGTCGAGGCTCTTCGACGGTATCATGGATCCGCGACTTGCGGCGCCGTCTTCGAGGCGATTCCATCCTTCAATCCCCTCGCCGGCCCGAGATCGCGCCTCCTTTTCAACAGCAGATCCTTGGCCGCGATCAAAGCACCCAGTGTGATCAGCCCGCAGGCGAGGGCAACGACCAGAGTGAACTGCCCGTAGCCAGCCGCGACGAGCAGCAAGGTCGAAAGCAAGGGTGCCAGGTACGCGGCGGCACCGAGCACCTGGATATCGCCATGCTTGACGCCGATGTCCCACACATAGAAGGCAAGGCCCACCGGCCCCAGGCCAAGGGCGACGATGGCCAACCACTCGGGCAGGCCTGTCGGCCAGACCGTCACCTCGAGCGCCAGGTGGGATATGGTCGAGAGCAGGGCGGAGGCCAGGCAGAAACCGGTGATGGCATAGCTTGATACACCGGCGAAGCGGCGCGAAAGCACCGAGTAGCTCGACCATGTCAGGGCGGCCAGGCCGGCAGCGGCGTAGCCGAAGGCATGTTCGGTCCTGAGCGCAAGGCTCGCGCCTCCGGTGACCACCAGGATGGCGCCGACGAGTGCCAACAGGGCACCGGCAATATGATGCGCGCGCAGGCGCTCGCCCGGCAGCAGGGCGGAAAACAGCACGATCAGGATCGGCCAAAGATAGTTGATGAGGCCGGCGTCGACCGGCGGCGCATTGCGCAACGCGGTGAAGTAGAAGGCGTGATAGCCAAAGAGGCCGCCGACGCCCAACAGCCACACCGGAAGCGGCTGGCGCAGCGCCCGTGTCGCTCCCGGTCGCGCGCTCAGGAAGACGAGACCTGCAAGCCCGCCTATGCCGAAGGTCATGGCGTTGAGCTGAAGCGGCGGTACTGAACCGCTTATCGCGGTCAGCACCGCAAGCGTCGACCAGAGCAGGATGGCGGCGATGCCGATCAACGTGGCGGCGGGACGAGAGGGACGCATTGCGAGCTCCAGCAGGTGAGTCGGTCAGATACCTCTTCGCGAGGGCGGGTTCCAGCGTTGCAAACGAGATGGGTGGCGAACGATCAACTCATGACTGTCGCCGACCGGTCCTGGGAACTGGCGATTGGATCATCCGTTCGCTCTCAAGCCAGCAACGGAGATGACCCATGGCAAATGAAACCAGCAGAGATCCGCGATATCATACGCAACGCACGCAGCAACGGTTGCAGGAGCTGATCGACCACCTGCGTGAGGATATCGAAGAAGTAGATGAGCCGCAGTTCAAGGCAATGTTTGAGACGTCGGCCGAGGTGCTGACGGGCCTCAAGACCGCCTTCCAGCACTATGAGCAGAAGTCCGAGAGCGCCTGGCGGCAATAAAGCGTCAACGCGGGCTTTCGTTCAAAGCATCAGCTTGAAGCCTTCGTGCGACTGCTCGAAGCCCAAGGCACGATAGAAGCGGTGGGCGTTTGTGCGCACCTTGTTGGAGGTCAGTTGCATCATGCCGGCGCCCCGCGCCCGCGCTTCTTCGATCGCCCACGTGACCATTTTCGAACCGATGCCGCCACCGCGCCGGTCGGCGCGCACGTGAACGTTCTCGAGAACGCAGCGCCACATGCCGAGGCGGGACAGTCCGGGGAGGAACGAGAGCTGCAGGGTTGCGATCACCTCGCCCTCGCTTTCGACGGCGACGAGGCGGTGGTTGGGGTCGGCGGCGATGGCATCGAACGCGGCCCGGTAGCGCGGATCGGTGTAGGTCGAGGGATCGACATCGCGCGGTCCCTCCGCGGCGCCTGCGTCGCAGATGGCCAGGATCGCCGGGATATCGGCGGGGGTCGCGTCACGAAAGACGAGCGTGGTCATTGAATGCCCGGAATCAGGGGTGGCGGGGGGCAATCAATCGCGCAAATCCGAGAACGAGAACAGCCAGAATCGCTACGACGATGGCGAGCCAGGAGCCGGCTGCCCAGACAGCACCCGTCCCGGCCCAGAGGATCGAGACGAAAGCCTCGCTGATGGTGGCGGTCCGCGAGGCGACCTGCCGGCGGCGGAACATGGCGCGCCGCGCAATGGTGCGGAACCAGAGCTGGATTGCCGTGGCGGAGGCCGCCGCGAGTGCGCCGCAGATGCCGGCAATGACCGCTGCAGTCGGATTGCTGAGGGCCATCAGGGCGAGCAGCGGGGCAAGGATGACGGCGACGACGGCGGTAACGGCCTCGATCTTGGCCGCGAGCACCGTACGCGGGGTGACCGGAGCGGTCGCGACGAGATCGTGCGCGTCTTCGCCCGAGATCGCGAGCCAGGCAAGCCCGCCGGCGAGCTGTCCGCAGGCCATGACCAGCACGGGGACGACCACGACGTGGGCGCCGGAGGTTTCGCCGAAATTGACCCACAGCAGGAGCGCCGGCGGGAGCAGATAGAGGATCTGCATCAAGGTCTGCGACAGCAGCCAGGGATCGCGGGCAAGGAGCTTCCATTCCTTGGCGCGCAGTGTCTCTCCCACCGAAACGGAGCGGAAACGGACCGCTGCGGAACCGCGGCGGGTCCGCGCTTCGCCGAGACCGGCCGCCGAGATGGCATGCCGGCCGTAACTCGAAGCGGTGAGGGCGATAACGACGAGCAGCGCGCCGAGGCCTGAAGCGAGCATCAGCACCAGGGCGGGCGGGTCTCCCATGGCGGCGCGGGCCGGTATCCAGAGGGGGTTGGAGGGCCCGGGTGCGCCGGCGATGACGTCGGCGGACTGGAAGACGGTGAGGCGTGAATAGCTGCCGTAGTAGAGGATGGCGGCGGCCTGAACACCGATGACGAAGCCGGCGCCGATGACGGCGGCCACGATCTGGGAGACGAGACGCGTGCGCTTGGGTCCGACTATGCGGAAAAGGGCAATGGTAACGAGGATGCCGATGGCGGCCGAGAGCGCGCCGAGGGCGGCCAGAACCCCATAGGCGGCGAGCCATCGGGGTCCATCGAGGAGCCAGAGTGCATCGATGAGGGGGCTCGCCAGCAGACAGGCGAGCAGCATGGTCGAGCCGGCGACGGCCGCGGTGCGCACGGCAAAAAGGTGGCGGGCGGAGGCGGGCGAGGAGAGGATCAGATCGAGATCCGAGCGCGCATAGTAGGCGCGGGTGACCGATTCCAGGCCCTGGGAGAGCATCGCCGAGAAAAAGAGCATGCCAAAGCCCGAGACGAGCAGCAGCGTCGGCTTGTCGGGACCAATGCCGGCCGCCACCCACGGCGAGACAAGACCAATGGCGAGCAGGTGCAGCGTCAGGGCGGCAATGGCGACGGTCACGACGATGGCAATGCCCCGCGTTCGCCGCCCGCCGGTCAGCATTCCGACGAATTCGCGCCAGGCGAGGGTCAACTCGTGGCGGGCAAACCACAAGGTGGTGGCAGGCGCCAGGCTCATGCGGCGGCGGTCTCGGGAGACGCGGCCACCAGATCGAGGAATATTTCTTCGAGGCTGGTGTTGCCGCGGCCGATACGCGCGCGCAACTCGGCGAGCGTTCCCTCGGCGACCAGGCGGCCGCGGGAGACGACGCCGATGCGCTCGGCCATGCGTTCGGCGACTTCGAGAATGTGGGTGGTCATGATGACGGTGACGCCGCCGCGCACCTTCTCGATGAGCACGTCCTTGACCTGGCGGGCGGAGCCAGCGTCGAGACCGGTCAGCGGCTCGTCGAGGATGATGAGGCGCGGATCGTGAACGAGAGCACCGGCCAGCGCCACCTTCTGCAGCATGCCCTTGGAGAGGCCTCCGCAAAAGGCATCGGCATGTTGCGAAAGGCCCAGCCATTCGATGAGGTCGCGGGCGCGGCGGCGGGCGTCTCCGGCTGGGATCTGCCAGAGCCCGGCAACGAATTCGAGATATTCCAGGGGTGTCAGGCGGTCGTAGACCATGGGTTCGTCCGAGACCCAGGCGGTCACGCGCCGGGCAGCGAGGGGATCGCGCGCCGTATCGGTGCCGAAGACGGCGATGGTGCCGGCATCTGGCTGCAGCAGGCCGGCGACCATCCGCAGGATCGTGGTCTTGCCGGCACCATTCGGGCCGAGAAGGGCGTAGAACTCACCGGCATTGACGGTCAGGTCGAGCCCGGTGATCACGGGCCGGTCATAGCTCTTGGCGAGGCCGGAAATGACGAGCGCCGGCGGGTGGACAGAAACGGGCATGGCGCGTTCCGGGGGCGGTTTGGCAGACGCACGATAGCCGCGAGGCGTTGAAGGGTCGTGAATCGAAACCTGTCAAAACACTCGGCGGATGGAGGCGCGTCGATGCTGGCTAGTTCGAGGCCGCCGCCACTTCGCGGTGTTCAGCCGCCAGCTCGCGCAGCGCTGTCTCCCCGGTGCCCTTGGGAATGCCCGCAAGGATGCTGTCGAGAAGGCCGGGAAAGAGCGCGTCGAGTTCGCCGCGGCGCAGCGAAATCAGCCGGCGGGTTCCTTCGGGCGTGACGCGCACGACCCCGGCTTCGCGCAGCTTGCCGACGTGATAGGTCAGGTTGCTCTTGGTGGTGATGTGCAGGAATGAGCCACACATGGCCTGCCGATCCTCACAGTCGGCCAGGAACCTGATGATGGCAAGGCGCGTGTCGTCGGCGAGCGCGGACAGCACGTTGGCCAATGCGATCTGATCCAGTTTTGGGTGCGAGATGGTAGCCATTCGGCTTGATAGCCTGGCGCGCGACAGATTTCAATGTTCAATGATCATTGAATTAGTCGTTGACTGCTTCGGCAGGCCCGCCGTAGAAGTTCAAACGTTGTTGAACTAGGGAATATCGTCATGGACCTCCGTCTGTTCTGGCTGGCGCTCGGCACCTTTGCGGTGGGCACCGGCGCCTTTGTCATCGCCAGCCTGTTGCCGGCGCTGTCGGCAGACCTCGAGGTTGCCGTCTCGCAGGGCGGCATGCTGGTCCTGGCTTTCGCCGTCGCTTATGCGGTCGGCACGCCGATCCTGTCGGCCCTGACCGGAGGCTTCACACGCCGACCGGTGCTCGTTGTGGCCATGGCCATCTACGGGCTGGCCAACGTCGCAAGCGGGCTCGCGCCCTCTTACGAAGTGCTGATGGCAACACGTGTGATCATGGCAGCCGCCTCGGGTCTCTACGCAGCCACCGCGCAGGGCACAGCAGTGCTGCTTTCGACGCCGCAGACGCGCACGCGGGCCATCGCGGTCATCGTCGGCGGCACGACGCTGTCGGTGGCGCTGGGCGCACCGATCGGAGCGATCATCGCCAATGTCATGGATTGGCGGGCAGCCCTCATCACCATCGGCCTCGTATCCCTGGCGGTGGCGCTGGCCCTGCAGGTGATGCTGCCGGACAACCTGGATGGAACCAAGCTCTCGCTGCGCAGCCGCCTGCTGGTCGTCACCCGCCCGGGTATCGGGCGGGCACTGCTGGTTTCGGTCTTCATCCTTGCCGGCGCCTTTGCGGTCTACACCTATGTGGCGGTCCTGGCGGGCGAAATCGGGATGGGGCAGACACTGGTGCCTGTGCTGCTGCTCGCCTTCGGCGCCGGTGCATTCGTCGGCAACTATCTCTGCGGGATACTCGCCGACAAGTTCGGAGCGGCGCGCACGGTCCGCTGGGTGATCGTGGTGACGACTGTGATCATGCTGGCGTTCCCGCTCGAAGCCTATTTGCTGCCGGCTGGCGTTGCGGGCTGGGCGCTGATTGCGACGATGGCCCTCTGGGGTGTCGTCGGCTGGGGTTTCCCGCCGGCCCAGGGCAGCCACATCGTATCGCTGGCGCCGGAAGCCGCGCCGCTCACGCTGGCGCTCAATGCTTCGGCCATCTATCTCGGCGTGGCGCTGGGCTCGGGCCTCGGCGGCGCCTATCTCACCATCGGCTCGGTCAAGGACCTCGGCATCATCGCGGCGATCCTTGGTATCGTCTCGCTGGCAATCCACCTGACGGGGCGCGCGCGCCCCGTCGTAGCGGCGGCCTGACCGCGACAGCCATCGAGATTTAGCGCTGGGTGATGTAGCCCTCGGGAACTCCCTTGGGTGAAAGCACGAACTGCCAGACCTGGATGGCCCGGGCGCGGAAGCCCCCGGCGCAGCACAGGAGATAGTACTTCCACATGCGGTAGAAGCGTTCGCCCTGGGCATCACGATCCTTCGGCCAGTTCCTTTCGAAATTCTCGTACCAGGCGACGAGGGTCTTGTCGTAGTGCGGCCCGATGTTGTGGACGTCGACGACGGTGAAGATTCCGTCGATGGCCTCGCCGACCTGGCCCATCGAAGGGATGACGCCGCCAGGGAAGATATACTTCTCGATCCACGGATCGATCGTGCGGGTCGTCCACTGGCTGCCGATGGTGTGGAGCATAAAGAGGCCATCATCTGCGATGGCACGCCGGGCGGCCTCGAAGTAGTTGCGGTAGTTCTTGTAGCCGACGTGCTCGAACATGCCCATCGAGACGACGTGGTCCACCTTGCCGGTGAACTCGCGATAGTCCTTGACCTGGAACTCGACGGGCAGGTCCTTGTAGCGGGCGCGCCCATATTCGGCCTGGTCGGGCGAAACGGTCACGCCGACGCAATTGGCGCCGTATTTCTCGGCGGCAAAGCCCATGAAGGCGCCCCAGCCGCAGCCGATATCCCAGACGGTCTGGCCCGCCTTCAAACCGATCTTGCGGCAGACGAGGTCAAGCTTGGCTTCCTGGGCCTCGTTGACGTTGGTGACGCCCTCCGGCCAGTATCCGCAGGAGCCGGTCATGCGGTCGTCCAGCGAGGCTCTGTAGGCGTCGGTTTCGTTGTAGTGCATCTTGGCCACGCGCCGGGAGCGGCGGACCGTCTGCATGTTGAGATATCGCGCCTGCACGTGCTGCCAGATGAGGGAGAGTGGCGGGCGGAACTGCTTGTCGATGGTCCGGCCGATGGCGCGGTTGAAGAACTCGGCCATGTCTTCAACGTCCCACCAGCCGTCCATGTAGGCTTCGCCGAGGCCGAGCGTGCCTTCGGCGACGAATCGGTTCCAAAGGCGGTCGTCATGGACCTGCAGGTCCCACGGGTTCGGCCCGTTGGGGGTGATCCCGGCTTCGGCAAGCAGGCGAACGAGGGTCGACTTGGCATCCATGGCGGCACTTGCGGGTTGTTGCGGTTGCGACGAGTTGGCGCAACAAGAGCAAGTTTGTCCTTGGATTTCAAGCGGTCAGCGGAGATCGCGGCTAAAGCGGGATGCGAAAAAGTGGGAACCGGTTTTTCGCGAAGAATCCCGCGACAACAAAACCTAGAGCGCGCGATTTGATTCCATCAAATCTCATCGCGCTCTAGGGGTTCCATCAGGCTCTCGAGCGCCTATATTTCGGAACCGGCGCGGGCAATCAACCGTTGTCGCGCCAACACAGCCAAGGGAGGCTGACATGCAGGAACGTGAAACCATGGCCATCCGGCGGAAGAACGATCCGCTGGCCATATTTGCGGCCATTGCTTTTGCCGTGTCGGTACTGCTGGTCGGATATCTCGTTTTCTTCGCCGGCGGGGACAGCGGCAACATAGGCAATGCGGAGGCGCCCCAGGTGGTCGTCGAGCCGGCCGGCGTCAATCAATAGATCTAGCCCAAGGCAGGAAGGAGCGGCCCAAGCGGGCCGCTCCTTTCGTGTGGCGGGATACGCCGGGCCGAGCTCCCAGGCGACGAACGGGACCGCCGGGCTCGACAAGGAGGCGCGGATGGCCTGCGGACGAAACCTGAAGTAGCTAACCGTCTGGGCGGGACATCGACAGAGCCCGCTTGCCGGCACTTTCCGAACCTCAACCGACCCGAGAAGATCCACAATGCGCCGGTCAATGGCTGTAATTGGAGTGTTGGCACTAGGCGCTTTTGTCGTGGTGGTCGCATTCGCGCCGCACCTACCGCAACTCCTCCTGGAAGGTTCACCCGCGCTCGTCTGGTCTGAAAACGGACATTACGCCGATGTCATCGGAGTCTCGGAGCCGATGGCCCTCGGCCAGCCAGCCGAAAGGGCAGGTTGGAATCGCTCTTTCACGATAGCGGGGGAACTGCGCTTCTGGTCGCCCATAGGGGCCAGCTCGAGCTTGAGCGCTATGCAGCCGGCAGCACGGTGGAGACACGCCATAACTCCTTCTCGATGGTAAAGAGTCTGGTTGGAGCACTCGTTTTCAAAGCCGTCGCAGAGGACAGGATCGACAGCTTCGATCAAACCTTGGGCGAGCTGCTGCCCGAAGCACCCGGACTTAAGAATCTGAGTCTGCGTCGTCTCCTAACCATGCGCGCCGGCGTGCATTTCGACAGCCGCACAACCAGTTTTGGCGGCCCCGGCAGCGTGAAGGACAACGATACATTCCCCAATCCGTTTGGGCCTTTGGCACGACTGCACTTTCAGGGTCTGGAGGTCATCGAGGCGGGCTTGACCATGGACCAAGTCCCTTCCGACGAGTTCAACTACCACAACGTGAATACGGCCCTTCTAGGTGCGGTGTTGGAGAGGGCCTACGGAGAACCGTTGGAGCAACTTCTGTCGGAAAAGATCTGGGCACCGGCGGGCGCAGCGACTGCTGCCTGGCGCAAGCCACGGCCAGATGCCAGCGTTTCCGCCTATTGTTGCCTCTATGCGACCGCGCGTGACTGGATCCGCATCGGCATGTTCCTTGAATCGAATGGAACTCCCGAAAATCCATTCTTACCGGATAGGAGTTCTTGGGCGTTGATGTGTCGCTCGCCGATCGCCAGGACGACCACTACGGCAACCATACGCTTCAGAACGTGCTCGACAGGCCGGGCGAGGACCTGCAAGGGCCGTTTACCTACTTCGTGGGCCAAAACGGGCAGGTGCTGTACATAATGCCGAACGAGGATTTGGTCGTATTTCGAGCCGGTGAGCAGTACCAGTTGCTGCACTCCACCCTCTATGGCGCCTGGAACAGCATCCCCTCTGCGCAAACCCCGTGACGGGTAAGGCAACGGCGCGTTTGCGGCGCCGGGTAATCCCGGCGCCGCAATGGCTCAGAGCGTGATGCGGTAAAGGCCGAAACCGGCTTCGTTGGTCTCGCCGGTCGGCTCGATGGTGACGGCCGAGACGTCTGCGACGTGCTCGGCGGCCTTCGGGCCGGTCTCGAACAGCACGGTGCCGCCGATGGGGGCGAGCGACCAGTTGCTGTCAGCCTTCGGGTCGATGGTGCCGTTCTCGATGATGAAGCGCACGATGATGTCGCGGTTGGTGTCGGGGCCGATAAAGACGATCCTGTCAGGCCCGATGCCCGGGAATGTGCCACCGCCGCCGGCGCGATAGTTGTTGGTGGCGACGATGAATTCCTGCCCGGGATCGATGGGGGCGCCGTCGTACATCAGCTCGACGATACGGCTGGCATCGGGATTGAGCGTCTCCTTGCCGTCCGAGGAGTATTTCGAGGGCTGGGAGATGTCGATCTTGTAGGTGACCCCGTCGATGACGTCGAAGTTGTAGGAGGGGAAGTCCGGATTGATGAGCGGGGCGTCGGCGGCGCCGGCCTCGACCTGATTGAAGATGCCGGCCGAGCGCTCGAGCCAGTTCTTGACGTCGGCGCCGGTGATCTTCACCGCCTGGATGGTGTTGGGATAGAGGTAGAGGTCGGCCACGTTCTTGATGGCGACGGGACCGACGGGCACGTCGGTGAAGTATTCCGGACCACCGCGGCCGCCGGCCTTGAACGGGGCGGCCGCCGAGAGGATCGGCAGACTTTCCCATTCGGTACCCTTCATCATCTGCTGGATGTACCAAGTCTGGGCCTGGGAAACGATCTGCACGGACGGATCGTCGGCAACGAGGGCGAAGTAGGAATGCAACGCTGCCGCGGTCTCGCCGACCGGGCGGCGGATATATTCAAGCGTCTCCTCGTGCGCGGTCTCGACTGCAGCCACCACCTCGGCAACCGATTCGACCGTCGGTACTACCTTGTTGTCGACGCGTTCCGAGATCGGGCGCGCTTCCGACGTGTGGGAGGCAATCGACCACTTGCCATCGGCGTCGACCTCGAGCAGGAGGTCGATGAGACCCATATGGCTGCCCCAGAAGCCGGGCATGACTGCGGGCTTGCCGTTGAGGGTGCCGGCCTCGATGTCGACGCCCTCGATGTCGGCGTAGTTGGGGCCGGGAAACACCAGGTGGTGGTGGCCGGTCAGCACCACGTCGATGCCATCGACGGCGGCAAGCTGCAGGGAGGCGTTCTCCATGCCCGGCACGTGATCGCCTGCCACGATCCCGGAGTGGGAGAGGGCGACGACGATATCGGCGCCTTCCTCGCGCATCTTCGGAACCCAGGCCTGTGCCGCCTCGACGATGTCGCGCACAGCGACCTTGCCGGTCAAGTGGGTGGAATCCCAGGTGAGGATCTGCGGGGGCAGGAAACCGATGACGCCGATGCGAATGGTGTGGGTGGCGCCTTCGCCGTCGGTCAGTTCCTTCTCGATGATGCGGTAAGGCTCGAAATAGGTCTCGTCGGCGAGCGGATCGGCGCCGAGTTCGGCGCTCTTGACGAGGTTGGCAGAAAAGAAGGGGAAACTGGCGCCGGTCAGGGCTTTGTCAAGATATTCGAGACCGTAGTTGAATTCGTGGTTGCCCAGCGTTGCCGCCTCATAGCCGAGGGTATTCATGGCGGCGATCATCGGGTGGACGTCCCCTTGGTCGAGGCCGCGCTCATAGGCATAGTAATCGCCCATCGGGTTGCCCTGAATGAGATCGCCGTTGTCGAAGAGAACGGAGTTGCCGGCTTCCGAGCGGATCTCTTCGATGATGGCAGCGGTGCGCGCCAACCCCATGGTGTCGTTGGGCGCGTCGCCATAGTAGTCATAAGGCACAACCGCGACGTGGATGTCGGTCGTTTCCATAATGCGCAGGTGCGCCTGGTTGGCTTGGGCGCTCACAGCAAAGGGATGCATGACGGCGATAGCGCCGACGCTGGCCGTGCCGGCAAGGAAGGTGCGCCGTGTGATTTTCGGCGTGTGATTCATTTTGTGGTCTCCCTGGAATGGCCTGCGCCCGGCTGCGGCACGCATCCTGTCGCAAGCGTCGATGTTCCCTCATGCCGTCGACAGGTGACGACCCGATGACGGCAGTGCATGGACGCTATTGAGGTTTGATCAAACGGTCAAATATTCTCTTTGCCGGTCACTGCGCAGTGTAGCCGCCGTCCACCGGGAAGAAGCCGCCGGTGGCGAAGGAGGCCTCGTCCGAGAGAAGAAAACAGACGAAGGCGGCAATCTCGGCGGGCTTGGCGAGACGCCCCATTGGCATAGTCTGTGCAAACATATCGAGGACCTCCCGGGGCGTTTCGAGCATGCGCTCGGTCGCGGCATAGCCGGGTCCGATGGCGTTGATGCGGATGCCGGCCTTGGCGTATTCGAGCGCGGCCGTACGGGTGAGGCCGATGACGGCATGCTTGGCGGTCGTGTAGGCGGATGTACCGGGAATACCGACGATACCGTTGGCCGAGGAGAGGTTGACGATGGCGCCGTGCCCCGTCTCGCGCATGGCGGCCAGTTCGGCCTTCATCGCATAGAAGGTGCCGTTGACGTCGACGGCGATGACCCGGTTCCAGTCCTCGATCGGATAGTCGGCGGTATCGTGCCCATGGGGACCGGTGATGCCGGCATTGTTGACCGCATAGTCGAGGCCGCCGAACCTTTCGAGAGTGTCGTCGACCATTGCGTGCATTGCCCGATGGTCGGAGACGTCGGCGCCGATGGCGAGCGTGCGCTGGCCTTGTGGGTCGAGTTCGCGGGCGAACGCAGTGACGGTATCTTCGTGCAGGCCGGCAAGCGCCAGGTTGGCGCCGCGTTGATGGAGCGCTTGGGCTATGGCGCGGCCCAGGCCGGCGGCAGCGCCGGTCACGATGGCTGTCTTGCCGGAAAAATCCATCTGCTCCTCCTTGGCGGTTGCCGTATCAACGGTCGGGAAGGAGCGCGGTTCACACAAGGGGGAACCGTTCCATCGCATCGGGCTTGTGATAGATTGAGGCGGGCCTCGGAGGTGTATCATGAAGTGGCGCGGACGCGAGCGCAGCAGCAATATCGAGGACCGGCGCGGACAGCGGGCCGGCGGCGGGCTCGGCGGCATGGGGATGGGCCGGGGCGGGGGCATCCGCATCCCTACCGGGCGTACCACCGGCGGAGCGGGTGGGCTCATAGCGATTCTCGTTGTCCTCGGCATCATCTGGGTGGCAACCGGCCAGAATCCGCTCGAGATGCTCGCCGGTGGTGGCCAGACCTCGCCTGCGAGCGGCAGCTCGACTCAACTGCCCAGCGAAGGCCAGGACGAGCTGGCCGATTTCGTCGGCGTCGTCATCAAGGAGACCGAGAACCTGTGGACCGAAGAGTTCGCAGCCATCGGCGAGGATTATCCGGAACCGACCGTGGTGCTCTTTACCGACAGCGTCAATTCCGGCTGCGGACTGGCGGACGCGCGGACTGGCCCGTTCTACTGTCCGGCCGACCAGAAGGTCTATATCGACCTCAGTTTCTATGATCAGCTTCACCGGGAGTTCGGGGCGCCAGGCGATTTTGCCCAGGCCTATGTGCTGGCGCACGAAATCGGTCATCACATCCAGAACCTGACGGGCGTCCTGCCCGAGTTCAACCGCCGCCGGGCCAGCCTGACCCCCGGGCAGGCAAACGCCTATTCGGTGCGTATCGAGCTGCAGGCCGACTGCTATGCGGGAATCTGGGCCAATTACGCCGGCCAGGAGAACCTGCTGGACCAGGGCGATGCCGAGGAGGCGATCAACGCGGCCAACCAGATCGGCGACGATACCCTGCAAAAGCGCATGCAGGGGTTCGCTGTGCCCAAGACCTTCAACCACGGCACGTCGGCCCAGCGGCGCGAGTGGTTCTCCCGCGGCTTCGAGACCGGCGATGTCGACGCGTGCGACACGTTCTCACGCGATGTGTGAGTAACTGAACGACAGTTTACGGTATGAACCGCAGGGGCGCCACCGCGTTTTGCAGAAGGGAGGCAGAGATGACGACACTCACCGGCAATATCGCGGGCGTTTCGGCCGAGCAGTTCAGCGACGATGGCCAGTTTCCCAACAGCCGGCTGCCACTGCTCATCTACAAAGCGGCGCTCGCGCCCGACGAGGCGAACCCGGAGCAGATGGAGCTGCTCTTCGGCACGCATGGATGGCCGGCGCAATGGCGCAGCGGTATCTATCCCTTCCACCACTATCACTCGACCGCCCATGAGGTGCTGGGGATCGCGCGCGGGTCGGCGCGGCTGATGCTGGGCGGGCCAAGCGGGCGCGAGTTCGACGTGGAGGCGGGCGACGTGATCGTCATTCCCGCGGGCGTCGGGCACCGGCGGTTGTCGTCGACCGACGATTTCCTCGTCGTCGGCGGCTATCCGCCCGGGCAGAGCTGGGACCTGCTCGAAGGCAAGGACGGCGAGCGGCCGCGCGCCGACGACAATATCGCGCATGTGCCGATACCGGAGACCGATCCCGTCGGTGGACGAGAGGGGCCTTTGTTCGATCTTTGGGTAGCCTGATCTGTCTGGGGCGCGACGCGGCTAGTTGAGCGGGTGGCGCAGCCAGTAATTGGGCTCGATATAGGTGCCAGTGCCGCTGGCGACATCGACCTCGAGCGGCGCGAGGCCGTGGGGAAGCCAGTAGCGGCCGGACTGCGGGAAGCGCAGGTCCGTCCAGTGCTGCCACTGTTCGAGCGTGCTGGTGACGGTCATCGAGCGGAAGGCAGGCTTCAGGAACGCCGCGCCCATCTGCGCATGGGTGCGCAGCCACGGATCGAAGGGCGAGCCGTCTTCGCGTGTCCAGCCGCAATACGTCTCGAAGTCGTGGAACGGGTAGAGGTGCTTGCGCGTCGGGCGCACCGGCGCGACCATGATGCCCAGGCCAGCGGCGCGGGCAGCGGTCTTCATCGCCTCCAGCATCTGCCGGGCAAGGCCGGAGCTGCGGTAGTCGGCATGGACCGCGACCGAAAGCGCGGACACGGCATCGCAGGCAACGCCGTTGCGCGTGGCGATGACGCCGGCCTCCAGCACCCAGTCCCAGCCTTCGTCCGGCAGGTCATCCCGCCATGGGAAGGGGACGCAGTTGCCGAGCGCGGCGATTGAGCCTGTCTGCCCGTCGACGGCGATGGTCTGGAAGGGCGCAAGGCCGCCCTCATAAAGATCCTTCCAGTATTCGGCATAGGCGGGCGTGGACAGGTATGATGGCCAGACGCCGCCGCCCATCGCCTCGGCCGACCCGACGAGATCGGGCCGATCGGCGGCGGAAAACAGCGCTATGGTCACAGCTTGACGAACTCGGGCTTCTTCTCGAGACCCTTCTGGTCGCGCACGTGGTTGAGGAAGCGCGTGAAGAGGTAGTGGCTGTCCTTGGGGCCGGGGCTGGCCTCCGGGTGGTACTGGACCGAGAAGATCGGCTTGCCTTCGACCTGAAGGCCGGCATTGGAGCCGTCGAAGAGCGAGACGTGGGTCTCGGTGACACCGGCCGGCAGGCTCTCGCGGTCGACAGCGAAGCCGTGGTTCATCGAGGTGATCTCGACCTTGCCGGTGGACAGGTCCTTGACCGGGTGGTTGGCGCCGTGGTGACCCTGGTGCATCTTCGACGTGGTGCCGCCGAGCGCCAGTCCCATGAGCTGATGGCCGAGGCAGATGCCGAACATCGGTTTGCCGATCTCCATCAACTTCCTGATCGTCGGCACGGCATATTTGCCTGTGGCAGCCGGGTCGCCGGGGCCGTTGGAGAGGAAGACGCCGTCAGGATTGTGGTCGAGCACGTCCTCGGCCGTGGCGGTCGCCGGCAGGACCGTCACCTTGGCGCCCTGGTCGGCGAGGCACCGCAGGATGTTGCGCTTGGCGCCGTAGTCGATAGCGACGATATGGAACTGCGGATTGTCCTCTCGCCCATAGCCGCGGTCCAGCTTCCAGCTTGTCTGGTCCCAGTGATAGGTCTGGGCGGTGGTGACTTCCTTGGCGAGGTCGAGACCTTCAAGACCTGGAAAGGCCTTGAGTTCGGCCATGATCGAGGGTTCGTGGAAATAGCCGTCAGGTGAATGGGCGACGACGCCGTTGGGCATGCCGTTCTCGCGGATGCGGGCCGTCAGCGCCCTGGTGTCGATGCCGGCGATGCCCACGATATTGCGTTTCTTTAGCCACGCGTCGAGCTTTTCGGCGGCGCGCCAGTTCGACGGGTTGGTGATGTCGGCTTTGAGGACCACCCCGCGCACGCCCGAAAGGGCGGCCATGTTGACCGTTTCGATGTCCTCGTCATTGGCGCCGACATTGCCGATGTGCGGGAAGGTGAAGGTGATGATCTGGCCGGCATAGGAGGGGTCGGTGAGGATTTCCTGATAGCCGGTCATGGCCGTGTTGAAGCACACTTCGCCAGCCGCATGACCCTCGGCGCCGATGCCGTGACCTTCCAGGCGCGTGCCATCGGCCAGGATCAGGAGGGCGGTCGCGGGTTTTTTCTGCCAGCCGGTCACGGTGGTCACTCCAGGGTGTGTTGCTCGCAAGTCGAGACCGGACGGGCACGGGGCCATCCGGTGGCGAAGGATTCAGCTTTCGGTTGAAGCCTGCTCTTAGAAGGCCGGCTCCACCAGCGCAAGTGGCGTCCTTCAGTTTCTGGCCCTATATCTGGGTCGAATCGAGACAAAGCAAGGGGATGGCTGCCATGCGCGAGACGATCAGCGAAGGCTTGAAGACCGCGTTGAAGGCGCGCGACCAGCGGCGCACGGCAACGCTTCGCGCGATCAACTCGGCGATCAAGGACAAGGACATCGCCAACCGTGGCGAGGGCAAGGGCCCCGCCACCAACGAGGAGATCCTCTCCATCATCCAGAAGATGGTCAAGCAGCGCGAGGAGAGCTTCGCTATCTATGCGCAGGCAGGGCGCGCGGACCTGGCGACGGTCGAGAAGGAGGAGATCGACATCCTCAACGAATTCCTGCCCAAAGCGCTAAGTGAAGAGGAGGTCGACACCGCCATCAAAGCGGCGATCGCCGCGACCGGCGCCGAGGGCGTCAAGGACATGGGCAAGGTCATTGCCCAGTTGAAGGCTGACTATCCGGGGCGGATCGATTTCGGCAAGGCTTCGGGGCGGGTGAGAGCGGCTCTGGGATAACTTTGCTGCGCCGGCGGGTCGGGGCGCGGCAGGCGTCCCCTCGCCCCCTACTCTGCAGCCATCGGCTGCTGTGCCATTGGCGGCACCTGCCGGGCGCGCTTTTCCCAAAGGGCCGAGGTCACGGCAACGCCGACGGCCAGGACCTGACAGGCGACACCGATCCACGGCAGATTGCGGTAGCCGATGTCCGCATCGATGAGGCCGGCGCCGAGTGCGGCGCCGATGGCGATGCCGACATTGAAGGCCGAGGGGATAAGGGTCGAGGCAAGGTTCGGGGCGTCGGCCGCCCATTGCAGGATGCGGCTCTGCAGCGGCGAGCCGAAGGCGAAGTTGGTGCCGCCCCAGACGAAGGCGACGACCGCGAAGGCGATTGGATAGGGGCTGACGACGTAGACCAGGAAGTACATCAACCCCTGAGCTGCGAGGATAGCGACGAGCGAGGGCAGGAGCTTCCAATCGGCCAGGCGCCCGCCGATCATGACGCCGACAGTGGCTCCCAGGCCGAAGAGCAGCAACATCCAGGGCACGGCGTCCTGCGCCAGGCCTGTCACCTCGCGCAGCAGCGGCGCGATATAAGTGAAGAGGCTGTATTGGCCGATCATCACCAGGAATGCGACGAGGAGCGAGAGCAGCACCTGCTGACGGCCAAGGACCTTCAATTCGCTGAGGAAGCGTCCGGCGGAGCTGCCCCGGCCGCCGGCCTTCGGTAGCACGAAAGCAATGGCAATGGTGGCAATGAGGCCGAGGGTGGCAATGGACCAGAAGGTCGCCCGCCAGCCCAGGGCATTGCCGATGGCGGTGCCGCCGGGCACGCCCAGGATGTTGGAGACGGTAAGGCCGGCGAGCAGTAAGGCGACGGCAAAGCCACGTTTTTCCGGTGGTACCAGATTGACCGCGACGACGGCGGCGATGCCGAAATAGGTACCGTGGACAATGGCGACGAGGACGCGGGCGACGAGCAGCAGCTCAAAATTCGGGGCGAGGGCGCAGAGCACCTGACCGGCGGTGAACACGCCGCAAAGCCAGACGATCAGCGTTTTGCGGCTCACGGCACTGGTGGCGAGAGCGAGCAGCGGTCCGCCGGCGGCGATGCCCACAGCATAGCCGGTGACCAGCATGCCGGCGACCGGGATCGAGACGTCGAGGCCGAGCGCCACCTCGGGCAGCACGCCGGCGATGACGAACTCGGCGGTGCCGAGGGCAAAGGCGGCAAAGAACAGGGTGAGAAGCGGCAAGGACATAAGAAGGCCAGCGCGAAGCGCACTCCCTTGTTGAGACGGTCTCAGATCACGGTGCAGGCGTCGCTGTCGATGGAGATAATCTCCAAGGGACGCGACAGAATGTGAGCGCGACGCCAGCGGGCGCGGTGTGTTGCACTCCTTGCATACCGCAGAACGGCGACAGGACTTGTCAGGAGGATGGGTGGGCCAGCGGCAAGAAAATATTTGGGCAGCAGCGGGATGGGCGTATGCTGCTCTCGTGTGGGACTTCACGCGGTGTGCCGCGTTAGCGGAGGGCATGAGAGATGGCTGTCAGCCAGAGAACGATGAAGAATTATGCGTGGGCGATGGGGCTGCGCGGGCTGCTGATGCTGCTTGCCGGGCTCTACGCGCTGATCTTTCCCGGACCGGCACTGGCGGCGCTGGTCGTCGTCGGCGGTATCCTTTTGATCATCGACAGCGTGCTGGGTCTATGGAGCCTCACTTTCGGCGGCGGCAAGAGCGGCAACTATTGGTTCGACGTCATCTCCAACGTCATTTCTCTGATCCTCGGCATCCTGATCCTGTTGAGCCCGTTCCTGGCAACGTTATTGACGGTGACGTTCCTCGTTTATCTGGCGGCGATCGCGGCGGCCGTCGTCGGCGCCATGCAGATCTGGTTCGTCGTCCGCGAGCGCGAGAGCTATGCGCGCATCTGGCCGGTGCTGCTGAGCGGCGTCTTCTACGTGCTCTTTGGCATCGTGCTGGCACTCTTTCCACTGATGAGCGCCGAGGTGTTGATGATGTTCGGGGGCATCCTGATGATCATCTTTTCCTTCGGCCTTTTCGGCTGGGCCTGGCGGCTCTGGCAGAGAGCAAAGGACGCCCCTTGAGTTCTCAGCGGTAGGTGACCGGAATTTCGTCGATGGTTTCCAGCCGTCGATGGACCGTAGCGCCCGCGGGCTCGGTGATTTCTATCTCGCCGGCAGCGGTCCAGCGCGGAGCCAGGTCGTGAGCGCCGTCGGCAGCGAAGAAAACCTGCGCAGTTTCCTGCGAGAAGAGTTCGTCGGACATGTGCACCGCGGCCTGGGTGTTGGAACCGATCGTCGCGCCGCAATCGAGGCCGAAGACGACGAGCGTTACCGCGCCGTCGGGCGAGGTGAGGTTCTCGCGTACGTCCGGGCGGCATTCGGGCACAAGCTCGGTCAACACCCAAAGGCCCACTCCGACGACGAGGGCAGGCCCGGTGGTCAGCGCAATAAGCGCTGGCAGGCGGAGCTTGCTTCCGGGCGCCGGCATATCAGGCCACGCCGAGCGCGGCGGCGGCGGCGGCGAGGTCGGCATTCATCTCGGACGTGACCTCGAGGGCCCGGTCCTCGCGGGCGGGAGTGCCCTCGGAAGGCGTGTGGTCGGCGAGGACTTCGTCGCGTCGTCGCACGAGAGCGGCGATGTCATCCTGGTAGAGCGCGAGGATCGCGGTCAGCCAGCGGTTGACGAGATAGGAGGGGCGACCGATCTCGGCGTTGAAGCGGGGCAAGAGTCCGACGGTGGTTTCGGCATCGGCCCAGGTGTCTCCTACGACCCACTGGTTGACGGTGAAGAGCCGGATGAGTTTGCCGTAGGGATCGACGCCGACGGCGATAAGGTGGTGGACTGGTCCCTGGGGACCTTCAGGGCGCAGGAAACAGTGGAAATGACCGTGCTCGGGGGCGTCGGGCTTGGGGTCGTGGCAGTGGTAGTACCACTGGGCGCCGCTGTCGCGGTCGTAGACGTCGCCTTCGGGATAGTGCTGCCAGGCGGTGACCGAGGGAGCGCCGCGCAGCGTTTCCAGCAGCACGTTGTCGCCGGTCTTGGCGAGGATCGTCTCGCAGAACAGCGCTTCCTGTGCGGCGCGGCGGCGGGCGTCCTCGGCCATGGTGCCTCCTATTGTCCGGCCGCCGCGCAGGGTGCCGCGGCAGCACAGGGTGCGGTGGCGGGCGCCGGCGCAGGGGCAGCGCTGCACGGAGCCGCGGCCGCGCACGGG
>NZ_BSNS01000002.1 GCF_030160115.1 Devosia nitrariae
TAATTTTGTCCCATTGCAGGCAACACCTTAGCAGGTGTTGCACTTGCCGCGTGAACTCAGGCAGGCCATGAACGCGATACCAATCAACTATTGGGCGGTTCTGGTCGCCGCCATCATCCGCATGGCGGTCGGCTTCGCCTGGTACTCGCCGCCGCTGCTGTTGAAGCCCTGGCAGGCGCTGACGGGCGTGACGCCCGAGACCATGCGCGCCGGGCTGGGCAAGGCCATGGTTGTCGACGTCATCGCCTCGCTGATCATGGCCTTCGCACTCGCCAACATCATCGGCGCCTCGGGCATTACCGATTGGCTCGACGGCGCCCTCGCCGGCTTCTGGGTCTGGCTCGGCTTCATCGCCACGGTTCTCGTTTCCCTCTGGGGTTACGAGAACCGCTCGCTGCAATTGACCGCCATCAACCTCGGCAACAACCTCATCGCGCTCATCCTCATGGGGGCGCTGCTGGCGGTGTGGCGCTGACTCGGCCACTCACTGGCCGGCCAGATGCTTCTTGAGCGTCAGATGGTCGATCTTGGATCGATGGCGACGATCGAGTGGAATTCGGGCGAGGGGCACCACCATATCGACACCAAACGCCGAAGCCGCTTCCTGCCAGGCGGGCAAACAGGCTGCATCACCCTCCACCGCCAAGACCGACCGCCCCTCGAGTGCTACCAGAGCGGACCGCCTCACACCCGGCCAGAAGCGTGATGGAGCTTCCACCTCGAAGGGATAGAGCCCGGCGCAGTGTCCGGAGATCCGGCCGCGCAGCCACAGCATGCCATCCGCATCGAGCCGACCGGCATCGCCGGTGCGGTGCCAGATGACGCCATCGATGTTGCGCTTGTTGTCGGCGTCGCCCTCGCCTCCGAGATAGCCTTTGTTGACGTGGTCGCCGCTGACCAGGATCTCGTCATCGAACAGCTTCAGGCCTATGGAGGCAACGGGGCGACCCGCCAGCAGCCCCGCTCCGGTTTTCATGGCGGTCCACTGGGCAGCCGATATTGCGCTGGCCGGCTGCCAGGCGATCGGCTCGGCCTCGGTCGACCCATAGACGGAAACGACGTCCGCCCCCGGGGGCATGGCACTCCCAAGCCGTTCGATCAGATCGGGAAACACCGGGCCGCCGCCGGTGAACAGCGTCTGCAACGGCAGGGCACCGGCTCCGGCCAGGACCTCCCCGATCGACGGCGGCACGAGTGCGCGGGTGACCTTCTGACCGACCATCAGCCGCAGCATATCGGCGTCTCGGGCTTGGTCCGGCCGGCGCAGGCGCCAGTTCGGCAGCACCGAGGTGGTGCCGCGCTTAAGGTTGGCGATGACGAAGACCGGGAAGGCGACGAGGTCCACCTCGTCCTGGCGCTGCGGCGCGATGAGTGGATCGAGCGCCGCGTCCTGGGCAGCGAGGAACCCGTGGGTGCGCACGATCGCCTTGGGCTTGCCGGTCGAGCCGCTGGTGAAGGAGATCAGTGCCGGATGGTCCGCTTCCACACTCGTCAGTAGGTCGCCGACCATGCCGTCGTCCAACCCCAGATGCAGTCCGATCCTCCAGAGCTCGGGAACCGCGAGGCGTACCAGGCCGTAGGCACCCGATGTCAGCAATGCGCGCGGCTGCGTCATGCGCACGGCGTGGCGCAGACCCGCAAACCCCAATGCCGGTTCGGGAAAGACGATAGAGGCGCCCAGCCGCCACAGCCCGGCAATCGCGGCGTAAAGATCGATGCCGACCGGCATCGCCACCAGCACGCGATCCCCTGGGCGCAGCCCGGCCCGATGCCAGCCCTGCGCCAGCGCTCCCGACCGCCGTGCGAGTTGGGAAAAGCTGATCGTTTCACCAGGACCTGCCACGATTGCAGTCCGCTCGCCGTGCCGCTCAGCGGTGTCGAGGAAGGAGGCGATGAGGTTCATCGCCTAGAGCCTGCGTCCCATCAGGGCGTAGCGCCGGAAGATGCGCGCGTTGTGGCGGGCGCTGCGCTCGCTGGATATGTTGGTTTCGTGCATGAGGGCGTGGATCACCTCCTCATAGCCCATGTCCAAGGCGCGCCGATGATACTGATCGGCCAGCACATGCCCGACACCGCGCAGCCCGCTCGCATAGGTTTTGAGCACGGCGGCGGGCTTTTCGCCACCTAGCCGATCGGGAAAGCCGAAGAGGAAGCCGACGAGATCGCCCGACCCGTTATGCGCAAAAAGGATATGGCGCGGGTCGAGCATCGGCAGGATAGGACGATAGAGATCGAGAAACGCCTCGAGCCCGATCGGTTTGAAGAAATGGTTGCCCGCGAAGGCCTGTCCCGACACGGCAAAGAGGCGTGCGATCAGCTGTTCGGCGCCGGTGCCGTCCCAGGCCGTTACCGACACGCCTTCCATGCGCACCGGCTCGGCCCCGATTGTGTCGACGAGCCGGGCACGCGCGGAGAGGTAATTCGATATCGGCTCGAACCCCACGGCAACCAACGCGGCGTGATCATATCGGCCGCTGCGCGGCTCCATGGCGAAGGGGAGCGAGCCGTCGGACTGGGTGATAGTGCGATAGCTGTGCCAGGTGTCACCGTCCATCGGGCCGATGAGACCGCCGAAGCCCTCGTCCTTCACCTTGCGGATGGTCTGGCTCAGCAGGTCGACGGCGGCATCGGGATCCTCGAATTCCAGGCCTCCAACCGCGGCGCAGGCCAGCCCGCCCCAGGCGGGTGCGTCGCGATGGAGGCGCAGGGCAGCGCCGGGGCGTGCCACGGTTTCCGGTTCGGTCATGGCAGCAGAACTCCCTTGAGGCACAGAAACAGCGGCCCGATCATCGCCAGGCCGAAGAGAGACAGGCTTCGCCGCTGGTCGAACCAGGAAGGACGCAAAAGCGGCAGGACCATAGCGACGATCAGCGCTACGCCGACTTCCGTCGCCGTCGGCATGAACCACTGCGAATAAGGCAGATTGACCTCGGCAATCCAAAGCGCCGCGGCGCTTGCTGCTATCGCCGCCGGCACGATGGCGGGGCGCCAATACCCCTTGAGCGCCACGGCCAGGAACCCCAGCAGGGCGCCGGCAAAGGTGAGGTTGAAGGGGCTGATCACCGACCGGGACATCGCGTCACCGACGAACATCCAGAACAGCGATACTATGGCCGCAACGAACAGCAGGTCGAAATCTGGCCGTTTGCTCTTTGAGGGGCGTGACGCCTGTGCGGCCAGGTGCGCGGCGATGGTCAACGCCGGCAGGATGACATTGTGCAGCGAAACGATCGAGATGATCAGAAAGAGCAAAATGGCATAGGCGCGCGCCGCCTGCAGCGGGATACGCAGCATCGGGGCAAGCCCCAGCACGGCGCCGAGAAAGAGGACAAACACCGCCGCACTCGCCGCCAGGTCCGCCGGACTGCTGTCCAGGTGTTGAGCGAGCAGCAGAAAAGCGCCAATGGGCACGAACAGATTATCGAGGCCCCGCCAGGAATCGACCTCGACCAGGGCGCAGAAGGCTGCCACCAGCATCGAGATCAGCACCAGGTTGAGCGGCGGTGCGTTCGACATCAGCACCAGAACGATGAGGCTGGTGAGCCAGGTGACGACGAAGAAGACGACGACGCCTTCGACGCTTTTGGCCCCGCCCTCCACCGCAAAGCGCTGACGCGCATAGACGGTGCCGACCAGCGCTGCGGCGGTGTCGGAAAGGGTGATGACCAGAATGGGGAGGACATAGAGGACCGGCTGCTCCCCCGCCCGCAGGAAGGTGATGGCGATGGCGAGCGCCAGGTAGATCTCGCCATGGGAGTGGCGCTCGACCCCGTGCAGCGCCGATCCCACCGGACCCAGGAGACCGCGGCGGATGGCGAACATCAACGGGATGGCGATCGCCAGCAGCACCAGCACCGGCAGCGGGTTGGAGAACAGCAGCGGAAAGGTCAGCGCCAGGCAGCCGGTCGCCACGTGGACGAGCTTGCGGCTGACCTCGGGATCCCAGCTGAACCGCCGCCCGAGGATCCGCACCAGCAGCATCAAGGCGGGGATGGCAACGAGAATGGCCGCGATCAGCAAGCCGTCGGCGATCGTCAGGCTCACCGCACCCGCTCCACGACGAAGTCGGAATAGAAGAAGGCCTTGTCGTGCGCCTTGCCCGCCGCCTCGACGGCCTCGAGCCGTTCGACCCGGCCGGCCCATTGGCGTGGCGCGCGCCGCGGCACCATCATGTTCCAGTAGACCAGCCGCGCGCCGGGTTTCGCCGCTTCAAGGATCGCGCCATAGACGGACGCGAACACGTCCTCGTCCATATATTCGAAGATGTCGGAGAGGTTGAAACCGTCAGCCTTCTCGCCGGTGGCAACGAACGCCTCCAGCGCGCCGCAGCGCAGCTCGAGCCGGTCGACGCGGTCGCGGATGGTGTCGAAATGTTCCGCCCGCCACGCCAGCGGCAACGCCGTCCCGTGGTCGCCCTTCAATATCCAGTGCAGATAGGGGTTGTCCGCGGGGTCGAGGTCCACCCCGGCATGGCGCAGCCGGCGGGCGACGTGGTCGGCGAGGGACCCTTCGACATGATCGAAGAAGGCCGGATCGCGTCCCAACCACCCCATGACGGCATTGGAAAAGAACAGCGTCAGCGCCAGCCGCCAGCGCCAGTTGTTCCAGCGCCGATCGAAGAACGCCTCGCGTTCGGATTTCGGCTTGGAGCGGAACACCTCGTCGATCGCGGCGCGGCTCTGCGCCAAAGGCAGGATATAGGTGCGAAAGAGCCGGAAATAGTTCTCGAACTTGCCGACGCCACCCAACCCTTGGGCGATGACGTCATCGCGCCGCGCCGACCAGAAAGCTTGGTCGGATGTGTCGAGCCCGGCTGCAACCTCGCTCAGGAGCTCGCCACGGCGCGTAGAGCGACGCGACCCCATCAATTCCAGAAAACCGGGGTGGTCGAGCCGTTTGTAGGCGGCGATGCGGATGGACAGGCATGCGATCTGGGCCGGCGACAGATCGATCGCCACGACCCGCGCCGGATCGAGCAGCAGCATGGCCAGTGCATTGTCGCCGGCCGAGGCGATCGAGACCAGGGTGGCGCCCGGCGAGTTCGCCAGGGCCTCCACCAGCACATCGGCATCTTCCCACAGCTGGGCATAGCGGATGTCGTCGAACCGAGCACGGCCGGCTATATCGGCACCAGTCATGGCAGTTTCCGCACCTGACCGGTGGCGCCGTCCACCTCGATGGTCTCGCCGTCCTCGATCCAGTCCATTGCCCCCTTGAGGCCGACGACGCAGGGAATGCCCAGCTCCCGCGCGACGATGGCCGAATGCGACAGCAGGCTGCCGCGTTCGACGACGATGGCCGCGGCATTGCTGAAAATGGCGATCCAACCGGGATCGGTATGACGCGCCACCAGGATCTCCCCGCGCTGCAGACCCTCTGCCCGTGGATCGCGCACCACCCGCGCCACCGCGGTGATCCTGCCGGCACTGCACCCCGTACCACGCCGCTCGCGGGCCGTATCGTGCTCGCGCGGTCCCGCCGGCACCAGCGAGCGCAAACCGGCAACTGCGCCACCGCGCACCAGCAGGCGCTCGCCGGGATCGGGACGCGCCTCCGCTGCCGCTGCCTCCTGCTTACGCAACCGCACGATGGCCGCCAGGTCCTGGTCGACTGCAAAGCCTTCAATGGCGCCCAGCACTTCTGCGATGGTGAGGAAAAAGACGTCGTCCTCGGCCTCGATCAGGCCCTCAGCGTAGAACTGCCTGCCAGCGGCCCGCAGCAGATGCCGTGCCCGCCCGAAGATGCGGGTGCGTTCGAACCGCAGATTCTCTCGGTCACGCACCCGGCGCTTCGCCCAGCCCAACGCCAGGCCGGCAACGGCACGGCGCACGGGCCTGCCCGCAAAGAGCTGGGCCAGCGTAACGTGTTGCGCCGAAGGCCCCGACTTTTCCGCCGGCGCTTCGGCCGCCGCCGCGATAGCGCGATAAAGCGGCGACGGATCGCGGTCGAGGGTTACGCTTTCGAGCTTGAGCTCCTCGGTACAGCGCTCGGAGAATTTGGCAAGATAGTCGTCAACAGCCTCTCCCAGGACCGGCATGGTCTCGAGCCGGTCGCCGCGCCCGTCCGCAAGGGCCACGCGCAGCTCCGCATCGGCCGCGGCGAGCCGCCCCATGGACTGGATGCGGCGAGCCGGCTCGGCCGAGATCATGTCGCCCTGCCCAATCATGATCTCATTGTGGAGGTCGAGCCCGGCAGGACCTGCCCAGCGCTCGAGCAGTTTGCGCGAGGCGCCGAAGGCGATCATGCAGAGAAAGTCGTTGACGAGCGGCGCATCCCACCGGTCGAGGAGGTCCGCCTCGATCCGTCGGTAACGTGCGACAAGAGCGGATGCGGGCAGGCTATCATAGCTCGCCGCCGGCTCCGACAAGGCATCATTGAGCCGCCGGTAAAAATCCTTGATGGTCGCATTGAGGCGCAACGCCGCCCAGCCGAGGCGCAGCCCGACAGCGGCGACGCGCAGCCCCTCGCTAAGGCGCGCCAGGGCTCCGGCCGGTGGTGGCGCCATGGCGGCGACGAACTCGGCCGGCAGGGGCTCGTTGACCCCCATCATCGTTTCCATATAACCGCGATTGGCGGAAAAGCCCGGCAGCAGCGCCAAAGCACGGTACCAGTTGCCGAGATTGTAGTAGACCCTGCCGTCGATGCGCGAGAGCATGTTGTCGAACACGGCCGCGTTCTCGCGCACCACGTCCTCGCGGACCCCGACAAGCCGCACGAAGGCGCGATAGACCCGCGCATAGGCGTATTGGGCGAAACTATAGGTCAGCGGCGAGACGAGTCCGGGATAGCTTTCGACGATATTGGAATTGTCGAAGACCAATAGGGTGTCGTCGTTGACCGGCGGCACGCGCAGCCTCGTGGTGATGGGCCGGGCCTGCAGCAGAAGCAGGCGCTCGCCCTCGAACGCCCATTCAAAATCCTGCGGACCACCCAGCGCGGTCTCGAGTTTCTGGCTGAGGTCAGAAAGAGCCTGCAGGTCGTTCCGGGTCAGCACCGCATCTTCCGGCATGGCGGCGACGGCGCCCGTAGCCTTGTCCATGTCATAAGTCTGGCCGTCCTCCTCGCCACCGACGAGCCGGTCCCCGAGGCCCTCAATAGCCGAAACGACGATCCGGTCGGTCCGGCCGCTGACCGGATCGGCGGTGAATGCCACACCAGCGCAGCGGGCATCGACCATCTGCTGGACCAGCACCGCCGGCAGGCCGCCATCGCTAGCGAGCCCTTGCGCAGCCCGATATCCGGCGACATTGTCTGCAAGTCCGCTGGCGAGCACGCGGGCCGCCGCCTGCGGGACATCGCCGGCTATAACCTCCAGCACCGACAGGAATTGACCGGCATGGGAATGGCTCTTGCCATCCTCCTCGCGCGCCGAAGAACGGACGGCATAGGGTCCGGGGCCCAGTTGCGGCAGTTTGCCGATCAAGGCGGCAGCCTGCTCATCGGCAAGCTTGCGATCTGCGAAGGCGTCAGGCGTCACCACCAGGAAGGCGGGAACATCGAAACCCATCTCCACCAGATCCATCAACACCGCAGCCTTGCCGCCAACGACCTGCGCAGTCCGGGCGGGGCTCATGTCATGAAACCGCTCGGTCATGGTGCAATTACCTGTGGCAGGAAGGGCGCGAAGCCGGCGAGCACATAGCAGGCCAGAACCCAGACGCCGGCAAGGGTGTCGATGCGGCGCTGCACCGCTTGCGTGGGTTTGCGCATGAAAGTTCGCACGGTTGTGGCAATGGCGGCGAGGACAACGGCGCTCCCCCCGCCCACGATCAAGGGCGATCCGACCATGGCGCCGACCGCGAGGAGAAGCAGCCAGGCGACCACGCATGTCGCCAGCCAAAGCCGGGCTGCTCGGTCATGTCCAAGTAGCGCGGAATAGGTCTCGACCCCAGGCCGCTCACTTTCTGGCGCCCACGTCTTGCGCCCAATCTCCAGCACGCAGCCGTTGATGAGGCTCAGCGCCAGGAACGCCCACATGCCGGCCGGCGGCAACAGGCTGTGGGGCACCCACTCAGCTCCGGTCAGGTAGAGATCGATCAGCGCCATGATCGCCATGTGCGACACGAGGTAAACGAAGGGCCGCGCCTTGAGCCACGCGGGCATGAAGAACTCGGCCGTCATCAATCCCAGCCACACCCAGACCAGCGCCAGCGGCACCAGCAGCGCCGGAGTGATGGTCAAGGTGAGCGCAATGGCCGGCACCACCGCCAAAGCGGCAATCGAGAGGATCAGCCGCAGGCTGACCAGGCCCGAGGGAATCGGTCGCTCCGGCCGGTAGGCCCGATCATCCTCGAGGTCCTTGTATTCGTCGCAGGCACGCAACTGAAAAAAGAAGATCACGGCGACCAGCCAGGCCGCCGCGAAGATGCTGAGGTGCGGCAGCGGCCTCTCGGCAAGATGCGCCGAGACACTGATGCTCGAGGCCGAGAAGGCCGCGAGCAGCAGCGCCGTCCTGCCCAGCGGAAAACGCTCGGCCTGGTAGAGCCAGAGGCGCTGCCAGAGGCTCGCCGAGGCCTGCGGATGGGTCGCTGCCACCGGCATCACCGCAGCCGCGCCAGTTTGGCATGGGCACGGGTGAAATGGCCCGCGGCGATGGCGGCGATGATGGAGATCTCACCGCAAAGGCAGAGCGCCCCGACCACTTCGGCGAGCGCTGCAGCCTTGCCCGCGCCCTTGAGCCCCATCAGCCCCAGCGCCGCCGACTGGCTCGGCAAGCCGGTGCCGCCGCCGACCGATCCCACCACGATGTTGGGCATGGTGACCGAGAAGAATATCGACCCGTCGCGCCGCTCCGCCCGGGTGAAGCCGACCGCCGACTCTGCGACGCACGCCGCATCCTGGCCCGTGGCGATATAGAGTGCCGCCAGGCCATTGGCATAATGGGCCTGCGTCCCCAGCTGACCGCTGAGGGTGGAACCGAGCGCTGCCACCCGCCCATAGGCCAGCATCGCCTCGGGCTCGACATGCAGGCATTTGCGGATCAGGCCGTCCGGCAGCTCGATGCTTGCGGTCACCTTGCGGCCCCGGCCCATGTGCAGGCCAAGATAGGATGCCTTCTTGTCGCCCGAGAAATTGCCTTCAATGAACCAGTGGCGCGGCTTGACCGGTCCGTGTTCGATGATATGGGCGCACAACGCCTGCGTCGCGACGGTCACCATGTTCTGGCCTGCCGCATCGCCCGTGCTGTAGCGGCAGATGAGGAACACCGTGTCGCTATCCATGAATGGTTCGATGGTAACGAGCTTGCCATGCCGCGTCGTCGCCTCGGCCACGGTTCTCAGCGTTTCGGCATTGCCGGCGACCCAGTCGATGAAACGACCCGCCTGCACCATATCGGCAAAGACGAAGGCGGGCGTGCGCAGCACCCCCTCCCCGATCATCGCCGAGGTAACGCCGCCGGCCTGAGCGGTCACTTCCATGCCGCGTCCGTAGGATGCCACCAGGGCCGCCTCGGTGGTGGCGAGCGGGACGTAATAATCCCCGACGGCGTTGAGGCCATTGATGCGCAGCGGCCCGACGACGCCCACCGGAAGTTTCACCGTACCGATGAAGTTCTCGATGTTGCGCCCATAGGTTTCGGCCAGCGCCAGACTTTCAGTGTCGGCGATGGCATCTTCATCCTCGGCGCGCGCCGAGCTCTGGGCCCGCAACTGCGTCCACAGGGCCCGGGCCGTTTCGGCGCTCGCCTTCTGGCGCGGCCGGATGCGCGCCGGCAATTGGCGTTCGGCCGACGCCGCCAGCTGTGCGGAAAAATCGGTGTGTTCGGAACGGCTGCGCAACCGCTCCAGCATGCGCAGCACAGTCCCCGGGATGAGATTGGCCAGCTATTCCTCCCCGCGTACGCGACGCATTCCCGTCTTGCTCAATCATGTGTCGGAAACTCAGCGATCGCGCACAGTAACCACTGGAATGATTTAGAAAATACTCACCCGCCTGCGTTTGCGGGATGCATGTCTTCGGCGTTGACGCCTGCCCAATGCGTGGCGAGGGCAGCACTGAATTCTTCGGGCATGTCGAAATTGGAGCAATGGCCGCCGAACGGCAGGTCGACGCGCCGGAAATTCGCCCTGCCGGCAAACTTGCCGATGTCGGCCTTGAGGCCGAGGTTGACCGCATGGTCGCGCCCGCCCCACAGCACCAGCAGCGGCCGGTTGAAAGCCAGGGCATTGGCAACGAAATCATAGTTGCGCACATTGGCGGCAATGGCGGCGCCGGCCTCGACGTTGAATTGCGCGATGGCCGCCGCTATGGCCCGACGGCCCGCAGGGTTGCCGGTCGTAGTCAGCGCAGTGATCCATCCGGTTACGCCTGCGCCCGGCAGGAAGGTGAGACGCAGCACCTGCGACACCCGGGCCGGCAGGTTCATGGAAAAGCAGGTTCCAAACAGCGTCAGGGTTCGGATGCGGTCACGATGGGCCGTCCCCAGCAGGTACAGCGCCAGGATGCCCCCCAACGAATTGCCCACCCAGTGGACCTCCCGCGCACCGGCATGATCCAGCACTTCGATCATGTCGGCCGCCATGACCGCCGGAGCGAAATCGGCTTTCTGGATCGATCCCTGCGGCACGCCCGAAGCGCCGTGACCGCGCAGGTCCGGCACCAGCACCCGGTACCCCTGGCGGGCAAAACGCAATGCCTCTGCTTCGAACTGCGCCCCGGAAGAGGCCAGCCCATGAACCAGAAACACATCGGCGCGCGCCGCGCTGGAAGGCAGATATTCCCGGTAGACCAGCGGCACGCTTCCGGCGCCGGTCACCTGATGAAGATGGATGGCGACAGCACCCTCGGCGTCGAGCATGACCACTCCCAGTTCGATCCCTACCCCTCTTACCGATAGTTACGAGAGGCCGGACGGACAAGGGGAGCCGATCAGAAACCCGTCCACTTGCATGGCAGAGCATCATCAGTTAAGTTTATGCTTAACCGACCGGCGGGAGGACGGTCGGACCCTCAGACAGGGACAATCCAAAGTGAGAAAACTGATTTACTCGGCCTGGATCACTCTCGATGGCTATGTCGATGGGCCGGAGGGCGAGATGGACTGGATCCGGGGCGACGACCACATGAGCCAATACGAGATCGGCCTCGTCAGCGATGCCAATACGTTGATGCTCGGGCGGCAGACCTATCTCGATTTCGCCGGATACTGGCCGGCGACGGCAAGGAACCCCGATGCGCCGGCGTGGGAGCAAGCCTACGGCCAGAAGGTCGATGAGCTGCACAAGGTCGTGGTGTCGCGGACGCTCAAGGACACCATCTGGAAGGACGCGTCGATCCTTGCGGAGCTCTCTACCCATGCGGTTGCAGATCTCAAGGCAGGTACGGGCAAGAACATCGTGATGTACGGTAGCGTCGGGGTGCTCCAGCAATTGGCGAAGATGGGACTGGTCGACGAGTACCACCTTCTTGTCCATCCGGTGCTCGTCGGAGGCGGGCGGCGGCTGTTCGAGCGCATCGATGAGCGGGTGGACCTCGAGCGCGTGGAGGTCACCCCCTTCCCAAGCGGCGCCACACTCATGGTCTACCGGCCAAATTGATAGGGCGAAACTGCTCGCGCTCGGTCTTATACTCGCGCAGTTCAGTCACCAGACGATCGCGAACGAGATAAAGACTTGCTCCGAGAAACCCGCCGGTCTTTCCCTCGTATACGCATTCAAAGTCCCATTCGCAGAATACCGCCGAGCGTTTTTCGTCGACATAGCAACGCCCCAGCTCCCACCGTGTCACGCGTCCGAATGCGGGCGATCCGTGCCATCCCCGGAACCAGGCAGAGCATTCTGCATGCCCTCGATAAGTCGGGCCATAGCTCTCAACGATCAGGACATCGGGTGAAAGGAGACTGAGGAAGCGCGTCTCGTCCTGGTCCAGCCAGGATTGCATATAGGAGGCGACAATTTCGGTATGCATGGCGTGCCCACGGTTTTGCGGGGTTGAGCTAAGATCCGAGATACTGCCAAAGCCGTAAGGTGTGAAGCAACGCCCGGCGCATGGCACCGGGCGTTGCCGAAAGCGATCATTCGCCGCCGAACTCGGCCTTGAAGGTCTCGAGGTCGATCTGCAGGCCGTTGATCACGGCGCTCCAGTGGCGGACATAGCCGGCCAGCGCCACGGCTTCGGCGACCTCCGCATCGGAGGCTCCGCGATCCTTGGCCATCTTGGTCTCGAGCCAGATGCAGTAGCGGCACGGGATCTGCGCGGCCACAGCCAGGTTGATCAGCGAGCGCGTCTTGGGTTCGAGCGCGGCGTCCTCGCCGACGTCGAGCCCCTTGGTCATGGCCCAGGCGCCTGCGACCGCCGATGGGGGATAGGCCTTGAAGTGGCGCGGCACGATGCCGATCGCCGCCTCGATTTCCTGGTAGGTCTCTTCGGCCGTCGGCAACTCCTGCGCGACGGTGAAGGGCGCGGCGAACGCGGTCATAACGGTGATCGCCACGATTGCGATAGTCTTCTTCATGAGTCTTTCCTGTTTCAGTCTTGCGTTCGAAGGGGCAAAGCTTCTCCGTCCCCGCGCGCCCCTTCACGCGGCGGAGCCGGTAAATCGCCCGGTGAATCAGTAGAGCTTCCGTTCTGACTCGGTCAGAACGGCAAAAGCTCCAGCGGGCGATGTCTCGTTGTGGATGGAAAGCTTGTCGTCAGCCGCCCAGGCCTACGGGAGGTGCAGCGCCGTTGCTGCCGGCGGGGGCGCGGACCGCGACGCGGTCCTGTTGCGTCCCCGCCGTGATCTTCTGTCTCAAAGGCGCGCCTCGAGGATCAGGTTGAACGGCGTTTCGAACGCGCGGCGGAAGCGGGTGAAGCCTGCCTTGCGGAAAACCTCCGCCAGCCGCGCCTCGCCGGCCTGGGCGCCGAGCACCAGGTGACCGCCGTCGGCGATCGAATGGGCAACGCAGATGGTCGTCGATGCGGCATAGTAGAGCCGCGCCACGGCCGAGACGTTGTCTTCGACCCGGTCGTTGGCGAAGGGCTCGACCAGCATCACCGCGCCGTCGGGCGCCAGCGCCTGGGCGGCATGCTCGGCCGCCGCGACCGGATCTCCCATGTCGTGCAGCGCATCGAAGAAGCAGATGAGGTCGTACCCCGTGCCGGGATAGGTGTCGGCCCGCGCTTCCGAAAAACTCGCCCGATCCGCGACGCCCGCTTCACCCGCGACTTTGCGCGCCTCGACCAACGACGCCTGGTGATTGTCGAAGCCGCGGAACTGCGAGGCCGGAAAGGCGTCGGCCATCAAAACCGTCGAGTGGCCGTGGCCGCAGCCGATATCGGCAACGAGGCCCCCGGCGTTGAGCTTGTCGACGACGCCGTCGAGTGCCGGCAGCCATTGCGAGACGAGACTCGCCTTGTAAGCATTGCGGTAGAACGAGGCCACCCCACAGGAGAGCCGTCCGTCATGGTCGCCCCAAGCGATGCCCTTGCCGGTGCGGAAGGCCTCGACGGCCTTGTCCTCGTCGGCCCACATCGAGGCGGGAACCGCCCATGCCGTGGGAAAGAATGCGGGGCTGTCCTCATCGGCCAGCACCATCGCCTGCTCGCGGGTCAGCTCATAGGTGTTGCTGTCCGGATGGAAAGCGACGTATCCGCCCGCCACCTGCGAGTTGAGCCATTCGCGCACATAGCGCTCGGCGCAGCGGGCGCGGTCGGCGACCTGAAGGGCGGTCAGCGGTCCGGCACCGGCCATGGCCTTGTATAGCCCGAGCCGGTTGCCCAGGCTGATCATGATGCCGCCATAGCCGGCCGAAAGATCGCCGAAGGCACGAGCGACCAGCGCATCGAGCTTGGCCGCATCGAAGGCGGCGTGGTCGTGGGTGTGTCCATCGTGGTGGATGTGGTTCATGGTTGCTCCTATCGAGACCGCTCAGAAGAGCTGAGCCTCGCCTTGCGTGTTGAGGGTTGTGGCAGTTGGTCGGGCCTGGATCGGGCGCCGCAGGCGCCCTGTTGCCGGCCGATCGGCTGCGGGGGCGTAAGGATGCGCCTTGAGCCGCGGTTCGAGTCTCGTCATAGTCATCCGTCCATTCCATTCGTAGTCGTGCCGTCGGCACATGGAGGCGTGGGAATAGACGGGGCGCAGTCCGCGCGAGAGAGGCACAATGGCCGGAACCGTGCGAGATGAGCCAACTGGAGCTTTTCGGCAAAAAGCGGATGCCACTTTTGCGGTTAGAAGACGCGACCACTCAGCAACTGGAATGGGATCCGAGAAGGTAGGACCGGTTTCGCGAAGCATCCCGCGACAACAAAGGTGAGAAGCGTGCGATTTGATTCAATCAGAATCGCATCGCGTTCTAGGGAGGACGGATAGCCCGTGCCAAAGCGCGTCAGCATCGTGGTCTTTCGCGAATGCGACCCTTCGATCGTCTACGGCGTCTTCGATACGCTTTGGGCGGCGGGGACGTTTTATAAGAACCCGCCAGGCGAGCCGCCGGCGGAGCCGCTGTTCGAACCGCGTATCGTTGCGGCCGAGCCCGGGCCGCTCGAGCTCATTACCGGCGTCAGCATCGTTCCGCAGGATTCGATCGACGATATCGGGCATACAGACATCGTCTTCGTGCCCAATGTGATCGTCCTGACGTCGGAGGAACTGCACGCCCTCGATCGCCGTCTCATCGACTGGATCGCCAGGATGCACCGCCAGGGCGCCCTGATCTGCTCGGCCTGCGGCGGTTCTTTGGTGCTGGCCGCCGCTGGGCTCCTTTCCGGGCGTGAGACCACGACGCATTGGAGCCACGTCCCGGTCTTTCGACGCGAGTTCCCCGATGTGCGCCTGCACGAGGACCGCATCCTGGTGCAGACCGGCGACGGCCACCGGATTATCGCCTGCGGCGGTGCCTCCTCCTGGCAGGACCTCGCTCTCCTGCTCGTTGCCCGCTATGGCAGCGGCGAGGAAGCCATCCGCATGTCTCGGTTCTTCCTCTACCAGTGGCACCGCGACGGGCAGCTGCCCTATGCCTCCATGGCCGTCAACGTCGTCCATGGCGATGCCGTCATCCTCAAGTGCCAGAGCTGGCTTGGCGACAATTATGCGCACGCCGATGTCATCGCCGAGGTGGCGCGCGTGTCGGGCCTGCCCAAGCGCACCTTCGACCGCCGGTTCCGGGCAGCAACCGGCTATTCGCCGCTCGCCTATGTGCAGGCGCTGCGCATCGAGGAGGCCAAGCAAATGCTCGAGACCGACGCCGCCCCGGTCGATGCGATCGGCCGCGAGGTCGGCTACGAGGACGCCGCCTCGTTCCGGCGCCTGTTCCGACGCCTGACGGGCCTCGCCCCCGGCGACTACCGCCGCCGCTTCCGCATCCCCGAGTTCGTGCGCGTAGCCGCGGCCGCTCCGCCGGCGCTGTGAGCGCATCTGCAGGCGGGTGCCTGGGCCCATGCCGAGCAAGATTTCTTGCATGATTGAAGTATGTTGCAAATTAACTTGCATTGAGGTAGTTCTGCCGCCGGAGGGCAGACATGACATCCGTAGTCGACCGATTTCGCGAAGTCGCCGAGCAACTGACGCCGGCAGAGCATCAGCTCATCAAGCAGATACTCGCCAGCCCGCGCGACGTGGCGCTGGGGACGGCCAGCGACCTGGCCCAAAGCATTGGCGTGCATGAAGCCACGGCGTCACGGCTCGCCAAGAAACTCGGCTATCCCAACTACGCCGGCTTTCGTGCCGCCATCCAGGAAGACTTCATCGTGCGCACGGACCCGGCGGCGCGCGTGCGCAATACCCTGCGGCAGGGGACGGAAGCGGGGCCGCTCTCCGATCTCATCCAGCAGGAGGTCGAGGCGCTGGCTCGGCTCGACCAATATGTTGACGACCAGTCCCTGCTGACGGCCGCCCAGACGCTGGTGGCCGCGCGGCGCGTCTTCATCTTCGCGCGCGGCAATGCGCAGGCGCTCGCCGTGCTGATGGAGCGCCGCCTGCGCCGCATGGGACGGGCGGTCACGCAGCTCGGCGGCGACGGGCGAGATATTGCCGAACAGGGGCTGGGGCTGGGTAGCGGCGATGCCCTGCTCGGCTTCGCCTTCCGGCGCCAACCAACCCATTATGCGCCGCTGTTCGAGCATGCGCGCAAGGCCGGCGCGACAACGCTGGTGATCTCCGGCACCGTCGGACCTTCGTTGCGCCCGGCAGCCGACCATCTGCTGTTTGCGCCGCGCGCCGGCGGGCAGGATGCGTTTCAGACACTGACCGTTCCGATGGCCATATGCAACGCGCTCGTGCTGGCCATGGCCAAGATCGACCCACGCGTGTCGCTCGAAAATCTGGAGAAGCTCGGACAGCTGATCGAAGCCTTCGAGTAGCCGGCTCTGCCTTTGCCGTGCCGCTTACAAGCACTCTCGAAGCCTGCAAGTTTTCATGCACGAATCACAAACCCATGAAAAGAAACGTGCAAGGGGCGCATGGGGCGCTCCAGTCGAAGAGGAGGAAGAACCTATGACCATCCGCAGATATTTCGTCGCCGCGCTTCTGGCCGGCATCGCCCTGCCGGCGTTCGCCCAGCAGGACGCGGCGCTCGACGCCATGACGGCAGAAGAACTGTTGCCCCGCGCCAGGCAAGAAGGGACGGTGACCGTCTACGCCTTCACCAGCCGCATCGCGCGGGTGGAGACGGCCTTCGAGGAGGCGTATCCCGGCATCGACATGATCGCCTATGACATGTCCTCTACCGAGCAGATCACCCGCATCAAGGCCGAGGCCTCGGCCGGCATCGCCAATGTGGATGTGGTTTATATCTCGGACGCGCCGGTGGTTTATACCGAGCTGCTCGGCCCCGGCCTCGTCCTGCCCTATGTGCCGCCGCGCGTGGTGCCGCTGCTCGACGACAGCGAGAAGTTTCCGCTCCTCGCACAGCGCCTTTCGACCAAAGTGCTGATGTATAACGAGGAAGCTCATCCCAACGGCTCGCCCGTCACCAATCTCTGGCAGTTGACCACGCCCGACTGGACCGGGCGCGTCATCATGGTCGATCCGCTGCAGCGCGGCGACTATCTCGACCTCATGACCGAGTTCGTACTGCAGGCCGACGCCATGGCCGCCGCCCACGAAGCACAGTTCGGCGAGCCCGTAACGCTGGACGAGGGCATCGCCAATGCCGGCGAGCAGTTCATCGTCGACCTTTTCGCCAACGACCTGATCCTGGTCTCGTCCACCGACGACGTGAACGCGGCCATCGGCGTCGTCGGCCAGGACAACCCGCCCATCGGCTTCACTTCCTATTCGGACCGTCGCGACAACGAGGACGAGGGCTGGGCGCTGCAGGTGGCCAATACCGTCGAGCCGTCCAACGGCATCATCTTCCCGGCGGTGCTTGCCGTTGCGGCCAATGCTCCGCATCCGGCGGCGGCGCGGCTCGCCATCGACTTCCTGATGGGCGATGACAGCGACACCGGTGGCCCGGGCTTTGCCCCCTTCTACGTTGCGGGTGACTACGCCACCCGCAGCGACGTCGTCAGCCATCCCGATGCGGTGCCGCTCGACGAGTTCATCGCCTGGCCGATCGATCCGGCAGCGACTGCTCAGATCCGGCAGGAAGTCGGCGACCTCGTGCTGTCGCTGCAATAAACGTACTCTCCAGGTCCCCGGTGCGCCGGGGACCGCTTCCGGAGCCGATCATGACCACCACTACCCTCGCGCGCGGGCTGCGTCTCGACGGCGTCACCGTGCTCAAGCTCAGTGTGCTCGCCCTCGTCGGCGTACTGATCGCGGCGCCGCTCCTGCGCATCGTGCTCGACACGCTCGCGCCCGATGCCATCATTGCCTGGAGCGAGGTGACCACCGGCCGCCTCTCGCGTAACCTGCTCTGGCTACCCCTCATCAATACCCTGATCCTCGGCGTCGTCGTTGCTTGCGGCTGCGTGCTGATCGGCGGCTTCCTCGCCTGGCTGGTGGTGATGACCGACGTGCCCTGGCGCCGCACCATCGGGCTGATGGCGACCCTGCCCTTCATGATCCCGAGCTTTGCGACGGCCCTGGCCTGGGGATCGCTCTTTCGCAATTCGCGCGTCGGCGGGCAATCCGGCTTCCTCGAAGGCCTCGGATTGGCCATCCCCGACTGGCTCTCCTGGGGCATGGTGCCGACGCTGATCGTGCTGATCGCGCATTATTACTCATTGGCCTTCACCGTCATCGCGGCGGCCCTCGCGACCGTCAACTCGGATCTCGTGGAAGCCGCCGAGATCGCCGGGGCCAAGCGTAGCCGTATCCTCTTCGGTATTGTTTTGCCGGTGGCCCTGCCTGCCGTGGTCGCGGGCGCATCGCTGACATTTGCCGGTGCCGTTTCCAATTTCGCTGCGCCCGCGCTTCTGGGCCTGCCGGTGCGCATGCAGACGATGGCGACGCGCCTCTTCGGCCTCATTGAAGTCGGCCAGACGGCGCGCGGCTATGTCATCGCCATTCTCCTCATCGTCATCTCGGCCCTGTTCCTGTGGGCCGGCAACGCCGTCGTCTCCGGCCGCCGGTCCTACGCCACGATCACCGGCAAGGGTGGCCGCGCCAAGCGCTTCCAACTCGGCGCCGCTCGCGGACCCCTGTTTGTCGTTGCGGCCCTCATCTGCCTGCTGACGACCGTGGTGCCGGTCGTCATCCTCATCGCCTCTTCCCTGGCCCCGTCGTCCTCGGCACTCCTTTCCAACTGGACGCTGCACTATTGGATCGGCGCGTCCGACCCCTCTATCGCCCAGGGCCAGCCCGGCATCTTTTCCAACCCGTTCATCCTCTCGGGGACCAGCATGACGCTGGCGCTCGGAGCAACGGTTGCCATCACCACGACGGTTGCCGGGCTGCTCGTGGCGTTCGTCCTCGCCCGCTATGGGCGCGGGCCGCTGGCCGGCGCCATCAACCAGTTGAGCTTCCTGCCGCTGCTGGTGCCCGGCATAGCCTTCGGCGCCGCCTATATCGCCCTCTTCGGTGCGCCCATCGGCCCCTTCCCGGCGCTTTACGGCACCTTCCCGCTGCTGGTGCTGGCGGGCACGGCCTATCTCATGCCCTTCGCGGTGCAGACCGGCCGCGCCGTCATCCAGCAGGTGTCGGGGGACCTCGATGAAAGCGCCCGCATGACCGGCGCGAGTTTCCCGCGGCGCCTCGCCGCCATCACCGTGCCGCTGGCTAGCCGGGGCCTCGCGGCCGGCGCCCTCATCGTCTTCGTCAAGATCATGCGTGACCTCTCGCTGGTGGTGCTGCTCTTTACCCCGACGACGCCGCTGCTGTCGGTGCTGGCCTATCGCTATGCCTCGGAAGGCTTCGGGCAGTTCGCCAACGCCATCACCGTCGTCATCCTCGTCATCTCCATCGTTGCGACCCTGCTGGCCAATCGTCTGCAGACCAAGTCGCAACCCTGGCTCAAATCCTGAGAACCGTCATGATCCGCCTCGAAAACCTCGGCAAATCCTTCGGCAAATTCGATGCCGTCAGGGAGGTCAGCCTCGAAGTGCCCAAAGGCGCCTTCCTCGTGCTGGTCGGCCCTTCCGGCTGCGGCAAATCCACCATGCTGCGCATGCTCGCCGGGCTCGAAACGCCAACCTCCGGCAGGATCGTCTTTGGCAAAGACACGGTATCGGACGGCGAGAAGGGCTGGACCATCGATCCCGCCCGCCGCAATGTCGGGCTGGTGTTCCAGTCCTATGCGCTCTGGCCGCACATGACCGTGGCCGGCAATGTGGACTGGCCGCTGAAGGTTGCCGGTCTCGGCAAACCCGAGCGTCGGCAGCGCACCGACGAGGTGTTGCGCCTGCTCGCGATCGACGGCCTTGCGGGCCGCTATCCCAACGAGATTTCCGGTGGCCAGCAACAGCGCGTCGCCATCGCCCGCATGATCGCGCCGCGTCCCGGCATCCTCCTCTTCGACGAGCCGCTATCCAATCTCGATGCCAAGCTGCGCGTCGAGATGCGCACCGAACTATTGCGGGTGCACCGTGCCACCGGCGCGACGTCCGTCTATGTGACCCACGACCAGGTGGAGGCCATGACGATGGCCAGCCATGTGGCGGTGCTCAATGGCGGTCGCGTAGAGCAGTTCGACCCGCCAGCCGGGCTGGTCGCCGACCCGCATACGGCCTTCGTTGCCACCTTTGTCGGCACGCCTCCGGCCAATCTGGTGCCGGTGTCGGCTCTGCCCCCGATGCTGGCGCAAGACCTGCCGGCCGACGCCAGCGCCATGTATCGTCCCGAGGATCTCAGCGTCTCGACAGGAGCCGGCGCCACCAGTCTTGCGTTCGATTTCGCCGAGGCAAGCCCGGTGGCGGGACGGGTGATGATCACCGGCACGCGCGAGGACAGACGCCTCACCGCCGTCGTGGACGGGGCGCCGGCCTTTGCGGTGGGTGATACCGCCCATTTCGTGCTGCCGCCAAAGCCTGCGGCGATCTTTGCCGCCAACGGGGAGCGCCTGTCGTGAAACGTCTGCTTCTCGTTCGTCATGGGGAATCCGAATGGAATGCGCTGCGCCGCCTGCAAGGACAGGCCGATATCGACCTGTCGCCTGCCGGGGAAGCGCAGGCCGAGGCTCTGGCCGGAACCGTGCGTCGGCTGGCGCCAGACCGCGTCCTGACCTCGGACCTGCTGCGCGCGCGGCGCACGGCCGCCCTCCTCGGCTATCGAGATGCGGTAGCTGAGAGTGGGCTGCGCGAAGTCCATGTGGGTGACTGGACCGGCCGCGCCATCGTCGACATCGTTGCCGAGGAGCCGCTGGCCTATCGCGGATGGCGCGCCGGAGAACAGGCGCCGCCCGGCGGCGAACTCTGGGCCGATTTCGTTGCGCGCACGGCCGGCGTCGTCGCTCCGGCCATGGAAGCGGCCGACCGGCTGCTGGTGGTCTGTCACGGCGGCGTCATCCGCGCCCTGCTGCAGTCGTTGCTGGGGCTCGAGCCCCGGCGCATCATTCCGGTCGGACCGGGCAGCCTCTCGATCCTCGCCCGCAAATCCGGCGAAACGGCCTTCCGCCTCGAGCTCTTCAACTACGCCCCCGGCGGCCCTATCCTCGACGCCCCGGATTAGAGCGTTTTCGGCAAAAGTGGACGCCACCTTTGCTGAAGACGTGACAATTCAAGGCTTTGGAGCTCCCGTTCCGATTCAATCGGAGCGGGAAGAGCTCTGGCGTTTCGGGCGCTCAGCGCGCCCCGGCCAGATATCGCGCCAGGGCGGCGCTGCGGTCGGTCTGCAAAACCGTGATGCCGGCCGCGATCAGCGTGCCCCACACCGTGCCGGGTTCACTGAGGGCCCGGCTGTCGGAATAGTCAAGGGAGTGGACGATATCGAGCGTATTGGTCCACAGCCGCACGCCGCGCTCGACAAGGACCGAACGCGCAGCAATCACGTCCTCAAGGTTCGAAAAATCGATCTCGAGCATGACGGGCTTCAAGTCGTCGATGACGCGCGCTGCGTCCTCGGCAAATCGGCCGGGCCGGGCCGGCATGATCGGCATGAATGGGATCCTGCCGTACCAGGGCGCCTCGCGGAACACGTCATTGTTCCCGTCGACATCGATCGGGCCCTTGAGAACCACCTGGTCGGCCATGCCGAGCGACAGGACGGTTTCGGCGACGCGATCGAGGTCGCGCACGAATTTGGTGTCGACATTGACAAGGATCTGCCCGCGCGCCGCTTCCAGCGCCTCGGGCAGGGTCGGCACGCCAAGCCCGGTCAACGCCGCCCCGTCTCCGCCGGGCCCGGCGCGCAGGTTGAGGGTGCGGATATCGGCAAAGCTCATTTCAGCGACCGGCCCGGCTCCGTTCGTTGTCCGGTCGAGCGTCTCGTCGTGGATGACGACAAGGTCGCCGTCGGCGCAGGGTTGCACATCGAACTCGACCATATGGGCACCGGCCGCCCGTGCCGCCTCGATCGCAGCGATAGAGTTCTCCGGCATTTCGGCCCATTCGCCACGATGGGCAACGATGAGCGGCCCGGCCTGGGCCCGGACCGAAACGCTGTTGACGGACAATCCTGGGGTTTGAAGCATGTGTGGTTTCCACTGTGAGGACGCCCCTGCCGCGGGCGTAATTGCGCCGGACGATGAAGGCCATGAGTCGTATCGAAGAGGGTGGGGAGCGCGAGCCCCCCACCCAGGTTTCCCGGGGAGAGACGGGAAGAGCGTTAGTCCTGGACGACGTTCTCTATGAAACCGGGAACGACGTCGCGATCCGAGAGCGGCGCGGACCACACCCTGCTGTTGGCGCGCTGATCGTTCGGCACCAGCGCATTGCTGTCGTCGGCGGCGGTGTTGGCCGGAGCCGAGCCGAAAACGCCGTTGAGAGCCGTCTGCGTTTCCGCCGAGGTCAACCACGCTGCAAAAAGGAGCGCCGCGGCCTTGCGGGGGGCGTTCTTTGGGATCGCGATGACGTTGCCGCCACCGTTCATGCCCCATTCGGGAATATAGAACTCGATGTGGTCACCCACCTCGTTCTTGCGGATGAGGCCGAACAGCATGTCTTCCCATGCCGGTACGATGAGGAACTCGCCCGAGTTGAGGCGGGTCAGGCTATCGGCATTGGAGGCGGTGATGCCGAACTTGTCCTCGCGGGAATTGAACCAGTCATAGACCGAAACGAGGTCGGGCACCTCGTCGACGACGCTGTCGGGCGTAATGCCGAGGACGTTGCGCGCGACGTTGTGGATGAAGGAAGGACCCGAGCCGCCATTCTCGTAGTTGAAGCCGAGCTGGTAGGGGTTGGCCTCGATCCAGGCTTCGAGGTCGGCTAGCGTCTGCGGCAGCGTTTCCGGATCGACGCGGTTGGCGTCATAAGCCATGCCGGTCTGGTTGCCCCAGTATTTCACCCCATAGCCCTGCCAGTTGACGCCCTCGGCCTCGTCTGACAGCCGGTCGGCCTCCGGCAGCAGAGGAAGGATCGGCCCGAGGAAAACCGCTTCGACGTCGATGCGGTTGCCGGCCTGGCCGCCGAGCGCGATGATGTCGATGTCACCCGTCTCGCGGCCCGCTTCCGCCAGCACCTTGTTCAGCGCATCGTCGCCTGAGCTGACGTCGGGGATATTGACGATGATGCCGTATTGCTCCTCGAAGGGTTTGACCGCCTGGCGGAACTCGGGCTGGAAGTACCAGACGTACCAGGTCAGTTCGCCTTCGGCCTTGGCCTCGTCGACGATCTCGTCCCAGCTCATTTCTGTTAGATCGTAGGCGATGGCCGGCCCGGCCATCAGGGCACAGGCGAGCGTTGTCGTCATCAGTTTGCGCAGCATGATTGCTCCTCCGTCGTTGCGCATCAGGGTCAGCCCTTGCCGGAAATTCCTGCCGGATTGGCCGATTGCAGGAGCCGTTCCAGGATCAGCATCAGGATGACGTTGGGAACGACCAGGATCAGGGCGACAACGGCCGCGTTGGGGCGGATGAAGTTATAGCCGAGATAGGAATAGAGAATTGTCGGGATCGTGGTGAAATCGGGTGACCCGACGACGAACGCGAGCGCGAACTCCTCGATCGAGAGGATGAAGACGATGAGGAAGGCCGCGAATATCCCGGGCTTGAGGACGGGCAGGTAAGCCACCCGGAACACCGAGATGGGTGATGCACCGAGGTCGCGCGCGGCGTTGACGACATCCTGGCGCACCAGCGAGAACGAAACCGACAGGATCCGCACAGCGTAGGGCAAGAGCATCACCACATGGCCGACGAGGATCGCCGGATAGCGCGCGAAAAAGCCCATCGAGAACAACAGCGAAGCAAAGAAGATCGCCGTCACGAAGCCGGGCATGATCAGCGGAACGAGCACCAGCGTCTGCCAGACGGCCTTGCCCTTGAACTCGAGGCGGCCGAACGCGTAGGCCGTCGGCATGGCGAGAAGCACCGCCCCGACCCCTGCCATGGGCGCCAAGCTATAGGAATTGAACATGGCGATCGGCAGCGAGGTGCTGTCCCACATCAGGGACCAGCGCTCGAACGAGAGCTTGGGCGGCAGGATGTCGGGATAGCTCCAGGCCTGGCTCGGGTCGACCAGCGACCAGAGCAGAGCCATGCCGAACGGCACCGCCAGCCACACGGTCATGACGGCGATCAGCAGGCCCGAGAGGATTGTGTTGAAAGGCGATTTCCTCATGCCAGCCTCCCCAGGGTGCGGGTGATGAGCTGGACGAGGGCCGTCAGTCCGATGGCGCCGAACAGCGAGAGCGCCATCAGCATCACCGCCACGACCGCGGCGCCGTTCCAGTCGCCTTCGCTTCCCTGCAGCGAAGCCATGTAGCTGGCCATCGAGTTGACCGAGGGCGGACCGGCCACCGTCTGGAAGCTGAAGTCGCCCGCCGCTCCGATGAAGATCAGCACCAGCGCAGCCTGCATGGCCTTGGTGGTGAGCGGCAGGATGATCTTGCGAAACCGGGCGAACTTGCCCGCCCCCAGATCCTGGGCGGCGTTGAGCACGGGATCGGGAATGGCCTGCACCGCCCCCGAAAGTAGGAGGAATGCGAAGGGCATCTGCTTCCAGACCTGCAGGCCGATTATGGCAAAGCCGTTTGAATCGTTCTGCATGCGGCGCGGCTCAGCCCAGACCCCGGCCCAGACGAGGAACTCGTTGACGAAGCCGTGGTAGGAAATGACATTGACGAGCAGGAACGCCGCCACCAGCCCCGGCACCAGCAACGGCGCCTTGAGCATGGCCGAGAGGATCAGGGATCCCCTGAACGGTTTGCGCAGCCAGAGGGCAATCGGATAGGCGAGCGCGACGGCGATCACCGCCGACGAGGCCGCGATATAGGCCGACCATTGGAAGGCGCGCCAGAAGCGTTTTGTGGTCAGCACGTCCTGCCAGTGCGCGAGGGACAGCCCGTCGCTGGTGCCGGAAAAATCATAGAGCCCGAACGCCTGTGCGACCGCGCGATAGAGCACGGCGCCCATGAAGGCGAGCACCAGGCCGACCCCGGGCGCAAGTAGCAGGCCGATGCGGATGGCGTTACGCATTGGCGCTTGCCTCGAGCGCGATGACCCCCTCGGGCGGGACGCTGAATTGCAGCGTGTCGCCGATCGAGACGTTGAGCTCACCCGGGACCTGCAGCCTGACGGTTTCGGGCCCGGCGGAGACGAACACATCGACATGTGCGCCCTGGAACGCCACCGCCTTGACCGTGCCCGAAAGATCTCCGCCGAGGCGCGCAGCCTCGGGGCGCCAGCAGATCTCAACGTCCTCGCCGTCCTCGTGGCAGCAGTGCAGCACGCCTAACGGCGTCGACATGGCGCCACCGCAGAGCTTTCCCCGATGCAAATTGGCGGCACCGATGAAGTCGGCGACAAAGCGCGTGCGCGGACGGAAATAGATGTCGCGTGGCGCGCCCTTCTGCTCGATGACGCCCTTGTTCATCAGGCACACCATGTCCGAGAGGGCCAGAGCCTCGGCCTGGTCATGCGTCACATAGATGGCGGTGAAGCCGACGTCGCGCTGCAAGGCGCGGATTTCGTTACGCACCTGGTCACGCAGCTTCGCGTCGAGGTTGGAGAGCGGCTCATCGAAGAGAACGAGGCCCGGCGCGACAGCTAGCGCTCGCGCCAGGGCGACCCGCTGCTGCTGACCACCCGACAGCGCGTTGGGGAGCTTCCCGGCGTGATCGACCAGACCCAATTGCCGCACGAGACCATCGACCCGGCGGACGGTTTCATCCCGGGCGACCCGCTTCTGGCGCGGTCCGAAGGCGATGTTGTCGGCAACGCTGAGGTGCGGGAACAGCGCGTAGGACTGAAAGCACATGGCCGAATCGCGCGCTTCCGGTGGAAGCGCGGTGATGTCCTTGCCATCGACGGCAAGGCGCCCGCGGCTCGGCTGCAGAAATCCTGCGATGACATTGAGAAGTGTTGTCTTGCCGCAACCCGAGGGACCCAAGAGGGTCACGAAGGAACCCGACTCCGCGGTCAGGTCGACGCCCCGCAAGGCCTCGAAAGTCCCGAACCGCACGGCAATGTCTTCTGCCACTAACCTGGCCATGTCCCCTCCCCGATCCGCTGGACGCTACGGTATTCCGCATCCGCACTTGATTATTACATTTAACGTGTAATATTTATGACAGCAATGAAAAAATGCGTCGAGCGGTATAAGCAGGCGTCAGGGAGGCCCAGTGCGCGGTAACGAAATGCCGGATAAACCTCGGACGCGGCGGGATTTTTCGAATAATGAGCGGCTGCTCCTCGACATCGTGCGAAGGCAGCAGCCCATTGCCCGCGCCGCGGTCACCGGCCTGACGGACCTCACGCAGCAGTCCGTGCATCGCCTACTGGAAGGCCTGATCGGGGACGGGCTCGTCCAGTCGGAACGGGCAAAGCCTATCGGGCGCGGCAAGCCAAGCCCGCATCTGTCGCTCGCCGCCGGTGCCGTCCATGCCGTCGGCGTTTCGATCAACACTGACTCCATGATCATCAACCTGGTCGACTTCAACTGCCGGACGGTCGTTGAAAAGCGGCTGCGCGGGCCCCTCTCGGACCGCAAGGCCGGGATTGTGAAGCTGCGGGCAACGCTCGACGAGATGATCGCCGAAAGCGGCGTCGACCGGCGCTCGCTCTGCGGGCTTGGCCTCTCGATGGCCGGCTTCTTCGTCGATGGCGAGCGGGCGATGAACGCGCCCGAGCCCCTCCAGGACTGGTCGCTGGTGCCGCTCGAGCCCGAGTTCAGGGCCGCCTTCGAGCTGCCGGTCTATGTCGAGAACAATGCCACGGCCGGCGCCATCGGCGAGAGCCTCAGCGGCGTCGGCCGCTGGTATGAAACCTTTGCCTATCTCTCCTTCAACTACGGCTTCGGCGGCGGCGTCATCATCGATGGCAGGCCGTATCTCGGGCGGCACGGCAATGCCGGTGAGTTTTCCGGCATCTATACCCAAGACGAATCCACGAAGCGCCCGGCTCTGCGGTCCCTCATCGAGATCCTCGACGCGCGCGGCGTCGCCGTCGAAGGCGTCGCGGATCTGCGCGAAAGATTCGATCCCAGTTGGCCTGGTGTCGCCGAGTGGATCGAGATGGTCAGCCCGCAGCTCGATCGCATGGTCAACACCGTGTCAGCAGTCCTCGATCCAGAGGCGATCGTCTTCGGCGGCGAATTACCCGCAGCGCTAGGCGAACTGCTGATCGCCAGCGCGCGCTTCGAAGGCGAGCACCGCTACGGCGTCGGCATGCCGCGCCCCAAGCTCATCATGGGACAATCGCCAGGCGATCCCGCAGCCACCGGCGCGGCTCTGCTACCGCTCAAATATCTCTATTTCCGCTGATCCGCAGCAAAACAGGAGCGCCCCTTGTCCTTTTCCCAACCTTTCCTGCTGCAGCGTCGCCTCGCTGCCGAAGCAGTCCTCCGAGAGGCCGGCAAGCGCGCGCAGCAGCGTTTCGTCAGCCGCGCCTTCGAGATCGAGGAAAAGGGCATCCAGGATTTCGTCAGCGAAGTCGACCGGCAAACGGAAGCCTTCATCCGCGAGAGCCTGACCACCCTCTTTCCCGACGACACGGTGCTCGGGGAGGAAAACGGCGGCACGGTCGGGAACCGCGCCTGGATTGTCGATCCCATCGACGGAACCACCAACTTCGTTCGCGGCATCCCGTTCTGGTGCCTGTCCGCCGGCCTGGTGATCGATGGCGTACCGGCGGTGGGCGTCATCTACGACCCATGCCGGGACGAGATGTTCTGCGCCCACAAGGGAGGCGGCACCATGCTCAACGGCATGGCCGTGCGGACCAGTTCCACCAGCGATCCGACGCGGGCCATTCTCTCGGTCGGCTTCAACTTCAAGGCGCCCGTCGAGCGCCACCTCAGTGTGCTTGCCGGGCTCTTCGCCGCAGGCGCCGTCTATCGCATGCCCGGCGCCGGCGCCCTCGCCCTCGCCCATGTCGCGGCCGGAAGGTTCGACGGGTTCTGGGAAGCCTTCATCCATCCCTGGGACGTCGCGGCGGGCCTCGTCCTCGTCACGGAGGCCGGAGGCATCGTCAGCGACTACCCCCTCAATGACGGCCTGCACACCGGCAGCCCGATCCTGGCCTCGACACCCGGCATGGCAGAGTTCTTCACCGCGCTGACGTGCGGTGCGGTAGAGGGTGGTTGACGTCGGGACGCGGCCTCAGGGCTTTGTCCATTCCATGATGTGGAAGTACGGTAACCTGCGATAGCGCTCGGCCTGCGCCGGATCGCCGCCGGTGGGGGCGGGTTCGTCGAAGTGAACGAGTTGCAGTCCTGTCGCGAGCAGCAATTGGAGATATGTCCGCAAAGGCCGGTGCCAGTTTCGGATCGAAATCCCGCGCCAGCTGAACCACTCGGACCGTTCGGTGAGATAGTTGTCGATGACGAAATATCGTGTTCCATCCTCGCGCGTCTCCCATCCCCCTGCAGTATTGAAGCTGTTGAGGTTGGCGATCAGCAGTGAGCCGCCCGGCTTCAACACGCGCGCCATTTCCGTGATGGCAACCTCGATTCCATCAATGTCGATCAGGGTCAGATAGCTGACCACAAGATCGAACGTTCGAGCTTCGAACGGCAGCTCTTCCGCCAGCGCATTGAGATAGCGGCCGGTTGGATCGCGAGCGAGTGCGGTTTCCCGCAGGGTGCGCGTCGGTTCGATGCCCGTCGCATCGATTCCCTCGGCCTTCAGAAGCCGGCAGAAACGGCCTTCGCCGCATCCGACATCAAGCGCGCTCTCGAACCCCCGCCCGCTTGTGCGTTCCAGCATCGGCCGATCAAGCACGTATCGACGGCCGTAGTCGCCAAGGTCGCCCATGTCGGCAATCCAGGCCGAGGCGGACGCCTCCCACCCATTGTCCTCCGCACCCATGGCTTTCGATGCCTCCTCGGTTTGGTTGCCCTTGGATAGGGCGCCCTGCAATCGCGCGCTAGCCACCGAGGTATGTGAACGGACAGAAACCGCCAATCCCGGGTCATCCCGCTTTCGAAAGCGGGGATCTCCATCGGCAGAGCGGCAAGGGAAACGGGGGATCAACCTTCGTCAGTAGTAACCCCCTGGTTGGAGGAATCTTCGTCTCTGTCCTCAGCTCTCTCAGGTCATCTGGCGCCGGCCCCTTCGAGCTCGGTGACCGCATCGGCCGTGACCGCGGCAAAGCTTCTTTGCATGAGGTTCTGCGTTTCGGTCCCCGACAGCACTTCGGGGAATGACAGGTAGAATTTGGTCTTGGCCTCGATGCCGTTGACCGGGCGCCAGACGAGGCCAGGGGTCTTCTGGCAAACGATCGAGGCCATCAGGGCGTTGTTGAAGGAGAGGGCATTGAGCATCTCCGTCATGCGGATAGAAAAGCTGGCGAACGGCGATTGCAGGGCGTTCCGGCAGTTGAGCCGGTTGCGGCTGAACAGGTCCCGGTAATACTGGAAATAGGGGTCCCGGCGCGACGGCCAGATGACGTCGTGGCCGTTGATCTGGCTGAGCTCGAGGCGCTCAAAGCTCGCCAGTGGATGGTCAGCATGCATCACGCACACCTGCGGCACTTCGCACTGGAGAATGTTGACGATGTTCGCATGCTCGAGCGGCCTGGTGTGGAAGGCAAAGTCTACGTGTCCCTCCGCGACGGCATTGGTCATTTCATCGACCGGATGCGAGACGACCGAATAATTGCCCTTGGGGTGCTGCCGATGCACTTCGGCCAGCAGCAACGGCAGGATCTCGTTCATGAACGAGACCGTTGCCGAGATGCGGATGTGGGATAAAAGCTTGTCGGTGCGCGGCTTTAAATGCATCTCGATGCGGTCGATCAGCGCCAGTAGGTCGCGCGCATCGTCGTTCAGCGCCTCGGCCCGCTGCGTCGGAAAGATCGCACCATTCCGGCGCACGAAGAGCGATACCCCGACTGACTTTTCGAGATTACTGATCAGCTGGCTGACCGCAGGCTGCGACATGTTGAGCTGACGGGCGGCAGCTGAGATCGAGCCGGTGAGGATGACCGCCGAGAACGCCTCGATATATTTGAGCCGCCTGATATTGCGCGGCGGGGTTTGGCTCATCTTTTCTCCCTTACAGATGTCGCCAACCTATCCACCATCGCCGGCAACTCAAGCACAACGATCCGTTACCGCGCTCCCTCGAGCGCGATACGCGGCATCGCCGCCAGCAGTTCGCGCGTATAGGTCTCGCGCGGGTAGGTGAGCACCTGATCGGCCCTGCCCTCCTCGACCAGGCGTCCGGCGCGCATGACGATCACGCGGTCGCACATCTGGCGTACCACGGCCAGGTCGTGGCTGACGAAGACCAGTGTCAGTCCCAGCGTCTCCTGCAGCTCCTTCATCAGGTTGAGGATCTCGGCCTGCACGGTCACGTCGAGCGCTGAGGTCGGCTCGTCGCAAAAGATCAGTTCCGGCCGGAAGGCCAACGCCCGCGCGATACCGATGCGCTGGCGCTCGCCGCCGGAAAAGGCATGCGGCATCCTGCCTGCTGCCTGGCGCGGCAACCCCACGACCTCGAGCAGGTCCTCGGCCAGGACCTTGGCGTGCGCGCGGCTAATAAGCCCCTGGGCGACGATGCCATAGGTGATGTTGGTCCCCGCGCTCATCCTGGGATTGAGCGATGAATACGGGTCCTGGAAGATGCACTGCAACGACCGCGACAGCGCGATGCGGTCACGGCGGCTGCGCATGTCGGCGATCGGGCGTCCCTGGAACGCGATCCCGGCGCCCGCGTCTGGCTCGATGAGACCCAGGATGGCCCGGCCGATCGTCGACTTGCCCGAACCCGACTCCCCGACGATCCCCAGCGTTTCGCCGGCAAAGACCTCGAAACCGACATCATCGAGGGCCCGAAAACCCCCCGATGCCGCGCGCCGGCCGCGCGTGTCGAATGTCTTGGAGAGGCCATTGACCGTAAGGAGTGCTTCCCCGCCCCGCGCCGCCGCGATACCGGATTTGAGGAACGCGATCCCGCGTCGCCTGCCGGGTGTGTTGGCAAAGGAATCGAGGACATCGAACCGGTCGCGCTTCAGATCGACGCTGGGAATGGCCGCCATCAAATCCTTGGTATAGCGCTCGCGCGGAGCGCCAATCACCTGAGCCGTGCTGCCGTGCTCGACGAGCCGGCCGCGGCAGAGGACGCTGACTTCATCGCACATCTGGAACACCACCCCCATGTCATGGGTGATGAGGACGATGGCGATCTGCTGTTCGCAGGCGAGCCGCTTGAGCGTTGCGAGCACCGCCTTCTGCACGGTCACGTCGAGGGCGGTGGTCGGCTCGTCGGCGATGATCAGGTCGGGCTGCGCGGCAATGGCGATGGCAAAGACGATGCGCTGGCAAAGGCCGCCCGATAGCTGGTGCGGGTATTTGGAAAGGCGCTCCTCGGCATGGCTGACCTCGGCGCTCTTCAACAGCTCGAGGGCATAGGTCCGCGCCGCCTCGCCACGCCGGGCCGTGTTGGCTTCGATGGCCTCGATCATTTGCTCGCCGATCGAGAGCACGGGATTCAATGCCGTCATCGGGTTCTGGTAGATATAGCCGATGCGCTTGCCCCTGATGGCGGCGAATTCACCTTCGGAAAAACGCGTGATAACGGTGCCATCGAGCGTGATGGTTCCGCTGGTGATGCGGGCATTCTCGCCTAAGAGGCCGAGGATCGCCTTGCCGATCGTCGATTTTCCCGCCCCGCTCTGCCCGACGATGCCCGCGATGCGCCCGCGCTCGAGGCGCAGCGAAAAATCCGAAATCGCCTCAGCGCTTCGCCCGTCGCCGAGCATATAGGCGATGCTGAGATTTTCGATCGCAAGCAGCGGGGCCATCAGGCTTTCACCTGCAGATAGGGGTTGGCGTGGTCGCGCAGCCGGTCGGCGACGACGTTGATCGACAGGACCATCATGACCAGGACGAGGCCGGGCGCGACGCTGATCCACCAGCGTCCCGAGAGCAGATAGTCGTTGCCGTTGGCGATCAGGAGGCCCAGCGACGGCTCGGTGATCGGCACGCCGACGCCGAGGAACGACAACGTCGCCTCGGCAACGATCGCGCCGGAAATGGCCATCGGCGTGATGACGAGGACGGGCGAGATCGCGTTGGGCAGGAGGAAATGGAACATGATACGCAACTGCCCGATACCGGCGAGGCGCGCGGCCGCGATATAATCCTTCTTCATTTCGGACAAGCCCACCGCGCGCACCAGCCGGGCGTTCTGCGCCCAGATGCCGATGGCGAGCGCGAGGATAACCTTGTCGGCGCCCGAGCCGAACACCACCAGCAGCAACAGGGCGAGGAGCACGCCCGGAAAGCTGAGGGTGAGATCGACCGCGCGCATGATCACAGCATCGATCCAGCCGCCGCGCATCACCGCAACGAGCCCGAGGACAACGCCCACCGCAACGCCGGCGCTAACGGCAACGAGGGCAACAAAGAGCGACGTGCGCATGCCATACATCACCGCCGAAAGAATATCGCGGCCGACCGCATCGGTGCCGAGCACGCTGATGGTGCCATCCATCAGCGTCGACACCGGCGGCAACAGGCCGTCCATGATGTCGAGCCGGCTCTGGTCGAACGGGTTCTGGGGCGCCAGCACTGGCGCGAGCAGCGCGATGAGGCTGAAGAACACGATGCCGAAAAGCCCGGCGATCGCTGCGGGATAGCCACCGAACACCGCGCGGAACCCTTCCAGACGCCCGATGGGCGGTTCTGAGATCATCTCGCTCATGCGTAGCGTATCCTCGGGTCGAGCACTGCATAGAGGATGTCGGCGACAAGGTTGATGAGGACGAACATCAGCGTGATGAGGATCATATAGGCAACGACCACCGGCCGGTCGGAGCGATAGATGGAATCGAGCAGGAGCTTGCCGATCCCCGGCCAGGAGAACACGGTCTCGGTGACGGTCGAAAACGCGATCAGCGTGCCGAGCTCGAGGCCGGTGATGGTGACGATCGGAATGAGGATGTTGCGCAAGAGGTGCCGGCCGATGAGGCGCGGGCGTGCAATGCCCTTGGCGCGCGCGAACATCATGTAGTCCTGGTACATCACTTCCTGGGTTCCCGACCGGGCGAGCCGGGTCTGCATGCAGATCAGCGCGACTGAGAGATTGGCCGCCGGCAGGATCACGTAGCGGAACCCCTCGGCGTTGAGGATAGACCAGCCGATGCCGAACAGTTCGGTCGTCGGCCCCCGGCCCGAGGCCGGCAGCACACGCAGCCACACCGCAAAGATCAGGATGAAGAGCAGCGCCTGCCAGAAATTGGGGATCGAATAGCCGACGGTGGTGCCCAGGCTAATGATCTTGGTCGGAACCTTCCTGCGGTTGAGCCCCGAATAGATGCCGAGCGGGATGCCGACAAGGAGGCCGACGACCACGGCGAGCAGCACCACTTCCAGCGTTGCCGGCAGGCGCTCGAGGATCAGCGGAAGCACCGGACGGCCATAGACGAACGAGGTGCCGAAATCGCCGCGCGCGATATTGCCGAGAAAGGTCAGGTACTGGATGGGCAGCGGCTGATCGAGCCCGAACGAGCGGGCAAGAGCTTCCCGATCCGCGTCGGTCGCATCCTCGCCGGCCATCACCGCGACCGGGTCGCTGATCACATACATGCCGGCAAAGACGATCACCGACATGATGATGAGGAGGATGAGGCTCTGACCGAGGCGGCGCAGGATAAAGTTGGTCATGGTTTTAGCTGTCCGCGCGCATCACCCATGGCCGATCGGCCATGGGTCAGCTTGGTTAGCCATTCCAGGGTATTGGCTCTTGAGTACACTACAGCCCCGGAGTCGTCCCCGCGAAAGCGGGGACCTCTGTTGGCAGAGCGGCAAGGGAAACGGAGGTTCCCGCTTTCGCGGGAATGACCCCGTGGATGTTGGAGCTCTAGCGTTTTCAAGGGGCCCATGCTGAGATACCGCCCGAGCCGCGAGGTGTATGAACGATGCACCTGCTCCCCTCCTCCCCCTTGAGGCCCACCGCCGGAGCCGACCACGGGCCTGTTCGGTGACCTTCTTACTTCGAGGTCACCATCGTTGCCATGGTCCGCCCTTCCGCGCCGCCGGTGAGCTCGAGGTCGGCGCGATGCGCCCAGAGTTCGTGGTTATAAAAGAGCGGAATGCCGGGCAGGTCAGCGACCGCCTGTTCCATCGCCTCTGCCAAATACTCTTCGGCGCGTTCCGGATCGACCTCAACCGCCCAGGCACGGATTGCCTCCTCGAAGGCGGGGTTGTTGTAGTTCGAATAGTTGGCCGAGCCGAGGCCGAGGTCAGGGTCCTTCTGGGCGAAGGCGCCTGAGACCAGCTGGGCGGCCCCCTGCGGATGTCCCCAGCCATAGATGAAGACACCGAGCTCCCCTTCGGTGCGGCGGGTCTGGAACACCGACCACGGCTCGCTACGCAGCGTCACGTCGAGACCGAGGCGCGTCCAGTACTGGGTGATCGCCTGCCCCACCAGCTGGCCGTTGGTATAGCGGTCGGCCGGGACGGAGAGTTCGAGTGCGAAGCCGTCGGCATAACCGGCCTCGGCCAGCAGCGCCCGCGCCGCCTCGGCATCGGTTTCGAGTTCGGGCATCTCGGGGGCCCCGGCCATGTAGCGCGGCGCGAACTGGTTTGCGACGGTGGCGTTGCCGGCAAAGAGCCTCTGCGTAATCGCCTCGCGATCGATGGCCATCGACAGCGCCTGGCGGACCCTCACATCGGCGAGCGGGCTCGACCCATCCGGCGCCGAGACGCCGCCGGCGCCGTCCGCGCTCGTGTCGAGAACGACGAAGATCGTCTGCAGGCCGGGCACGCCGCTATAGGTGAAGGCCTCCTCGCGGCCGATGACCTCGAGGTCTTCCGCGCTCGGCTGCTCGACGATGTCGTAGTCGCCCGCCAGGAGCCCGGCGATGCGCGCCCCGTTGTTGGGGACGGAGCGAATCTCGACCCGGTCCCATTCGGGCGGCTCGCCCCAATAGGTCTCGTTGCGGACAAGATCGGCGTCTCCGGTCGCCTGGAAGCTCTCATAGACATAGGGACCGGTGCCGATCGCGGCATCGCCGTTATCGAAATCGGCCTGCGTCGGATAGGAGGCGACGATCCCGCAATCGCCCTCGCGATCGAAGGCAATCTCCCCTTCGATCCCCGCCGCGTCGGCCGAAAGGACCTTCATGAATTTGAGCTTCTGCGTGATGATGGGATAGGGCGCGGTGGTCTCGAAGCGGACGGTATGATCGTCGACCGCAACGACGTCCGTCACCGGACCGAGCGAAGAGGTCACCACATTGGCGCGCCCGTCGACCCGGTACATCATGCGGCACATGCTGTAGACGACGTCGCGCGCGGTAAAGGGGGCGCCATTGGAGAAGGTCACACCCTCGCGCAGTTCGAAGACGATCGAGGTCGGGCTTTCCCAGGTCCAGCCGGTCGAAAGCAGTGGAGAGTCGTCGAGCCCGACCAGCATTTCGAAGACGTGCTCGGCCAGAGCCCCGGTGTGGGTATCGCTATAAGGATAAGGATCGGCGCTGACCGGCGCCGTCGAGTAGGCCATCCGCAAAGCCTGCGCCTCCGCGCCGCCGGCGACCAGCGGGCTGACGGACAGCAAAAGTGCGGCAAGAAGTGATCTACGCATCGGTGTTCCCCATTTCTTTTCGATGTTCCCCCTCGCTGGCGGGCGCGCGGCCAGCCATGCGATCCGTTATGAACTGCTTGAATTCGGCGAGGACGTCCGAGCAGTCGCGCCGGACTGCCTCGAAACGGTCGGTCTTGAGGCGCGTTTCCTCGTCCATATAAAGGTCGCGCCGCAGTTCGATCTGGACGAGATGCTGGTCGATCTCCGGCCATCCATAGCGCAGCGTGATCTCGCCGCCGGCGAACCGCCGGTTGAGGCCGACTTCATAGCCGCGCCTCGCGAAAGCCTCGACCAGCTTTTCGGCGATTTCGGGGGCGCAGGATTCCCCATACCGTGTGCCGATGTCGATCTGCGGCCGCGCCCGTCCGCCCCGGGCGGTGGTATCGAATTGCATCATCGAATGGCAATCGATGACATAGGCGCACCCGAACCTGCGGCGCGCCGTTTCGATCATGGAAGTCAGCGCCTGATGATAGAGAACGTAGCAGGTGGCAAGCCGCCGCTTGGCTTCCGCGCGCCCGAGCTTTCGGTCGTAGATGTCGACCTCCTTGGCCTTGGACCAGAACAGCGTCGTTCCGTCTGCCAGCGCCGTCGGCTGCAGGCGGCCATACCAGAGTGCCGGGTCTTCGAGCATGGTCTCGTCGATATCATGCTGGTGGCGATTGACGTCGATATAGGCCCGCGGGAAGTTGGCCTTGATGGTGCTGAGCTTCAATTCGTCGGCATGGGAAAAGAGCTCATCGACATATTTGTCCGATGGATAGTCGATGACGTTGAACGGCAGGCTCTGCGCATAGCCGAAATCAATAGGATAACGGTCGCCGCTATGAGGAAAAGACAGCAGGAGCGGAACCGCGGCATCGGAAACCCACTTCACCGTCACCGCGGTATCGGTCGCGGCGTCCTCGATCAGCGCGGCGTCCAGCTTCACTTTGTTCGGCTCCGTGTCGTCCCGCCTCTGAGGGCGTTGCGAGCAAAACTAGCGGGTCCGTGTCGGTGCAAAAACGTTATTGAACGAGCCGTTGAGTCCATAAGGCAGGATTATAGCCATACGGCTCCATCTTGGAGATTTGCGACGGTGACCCATTGCCAATGCTGATGGGTCGTTTCGATCGCTCAATATCGTGGACCGCGTCCCCGCCGCGTCCTAGACAAGGCAGGCCCTCGAATGAAACCGCTGTGACGATGCAACATGCCCTGATCGCCATTTCCGTTGGTCCGGCCACCGACCCCCTGCCTTACGTTCGTGCCATCGAACGCGTCGGATGCACGGGCGAGGTATTCGTGCCGGGTCCGCAACGACCGGTGCTCTCCCCGAACATTGCAGGCATCATGTTCTGCGGCGGTGCGGCAGTGCACCCCTCCCGCTTCGGTCAGGACCTCGACCCGAATATCAAGAAGGCCGTCGACGAACCGCGCGACGAGATGGAATGGGACCTGATGGGTCAGGCTCTGGCGCGCGACCTGCCCATCCTGGGCATCTGCCGGGGTTTCCAGATGATCAACGTCTATTTCGGGGGCACGCTCACCCAGAATCTCGCCGCGGGCCAGTGGAAGGATGTCCATCGCCCCGACGCGCCCCGCAATACCATGGCGCACACGGTTCATGCGCGCAGCGGCCAGTTGCAGGCCGTTTTCGGCAAGGATCCGTTCGAGGTCAACAGCATCCATCGCCAGGGCATAAACGTCCTCGGTCACGGCCTTAAGGCCACGGTCTTTACGCAAGACGGCCTCATCGAAGGATACGAGAGCGGCGCCCGCAATATCCTCGCCGTCCAATGGCATCCGGAAGAGCTCATCGACCACCCAGCCCAACGGAGCCTCTTCGAACTGCTGGCTGCCCGCGCCATGGCAAGCGGCCCGATGGAGATCCCGCACCAGCCGCAGGGTGTGTAACGGGGCAGGAAAATATCACCAACCGGGAAGCCGACTTACTCTCTCCGAGACACCCCTTGTTGAGGCTCCACAGCCAGAGCGCCTGTGACAGCCGACATCCAGCGTTCAGGCCCGCATGCGCGGCCAGAAGAATCCAGTGCGCCGCCGATATTCCTCGTACTGGCCCGCGAGTGGCGAGTTGGAGAACTTGCGCTCTTCGCCGCGGGCGGCGTGCGTATAGATGGCGAGGATGACGGCGAGGAACGGCAGCGTCCAGGGCGTCCAGACAGCGATGGCCCAGCCGACCCAGAAGACGAGGTAGGAGGTATAGAAGGGGTGGCGCAGGTATTTGTAGGGCCCGCTCGTGACCAGGCTGTCGGGATTTTCCGCGTCGAACGCCAGGCGGAGGCGCGCTTCGCGCGAGGCAAAGATCGCCGCCCAGAAGAGAGCGAGCCCGGCGAGCTGCACCAGGAATCCCGCCAGCACCGCCGGCAGTGGCTGTACCAGCGCCCATTGCAGATAAAGAAACGCAAACGTGGTGATCACCACCACGACTGAGATCAAGATCGTTCCGCCAGGCAACCTCCGGGAGGAAAAATGCGCCCTCAACGACCAAGAGTACTGGCTGACCACAGCCACGCCGACAATCGAAATCACCAAATCGAAAAAGAACTGCACCGTCGTATGCTCCCCCAGGCTGGTTCAAACCAGCTTTTTGACCGTAAGACCGCGCTACAACCTTGGCAAGCTGGTGCGGACGACAGTCCACGCTAGAACTCGCCAGCGCACGATTGCATCGTAGCGAGCAAACTTTGATTCACCATCCCTGTAGACGTGATGTGGAGATTCTGTGGGCCAAGATGTTCTTCGTTTGACAACAGAGCATATTGGTCCTGGCAATGTCTCCAACGTATCGCGTGATCGCGACCCGGCACGGCGCTGTCAGTGTGGCAGACACCGGCGGTAGCGGTTTCCCCCTGCTCATGCTGCATGGCTCGTCCAACTGCAAGGAAGTGTTCCTGCCGCAACTGGAAAGCCCGCTGGCCGAACGCTACCGGCTGATCGCCCTCGACCTGCTGGGTCACGGTCAGTCGGCCAATGCCGAGTATCCCGGACCGGCCTATACGCTTACCGGCTTTGCCGAAAGCGCCGCGGACGTGGTCGCCGCGCTCGGCGTCAAGCGCATGGCTGTCTTCGGCTGGTCGCTGGGCGGCCACATCGCCATCGAGATGCTGGCTCGCCAGCCGATCATCGCGGGGCTCATGCTGACCGGCACACCGCCGATCGCACCCGGCCCCCTCGGCATGCTACGCGGCTTCCAGGCGCATTGGGACATGCTGCTCGCGTCCAAGGAGCACTTCACCGAGCGCGACGTGGCGCGGTTCCATCACCTGTGCTTCGGCGACCACGGCAGTACCGAGATGCTGGGGGCGATCGCACGCGCGGACGGACGGGTGCGCGCGATAGCGGTCAACGGCATGATGCGCGGCGACGGCGCCGACCAGAAGCGCACGGTGGAAACGGCCGAAGTGCCTATCGCCATGGTCAATGGCGAGCACGAGCCGATCGTGCGGCTCGGCTATATTGACGGGCTCGACTACCAGACCCTCTGGGACGGACGCTGCCACGTGATCGCGGGCGCCGCCCACGCGCCCTTCCTCGAGCGGCCGGAAGTGTTCAACGCCCTGCTCAACCGCTTCATCGCCAACGCCGAAAGCTACCGGCAGCCCGTGCCCATAGTCCTTCCGCGCTCGGCATAGCGCCTCACTCGGCTGCTTGCGGCAAATCCTGCCCGCGATCCCACCTCAGAACCGGCTGGCGTGCTGCGCGGGTCTCGTCGAGCCGGCGGCGCGGAGCCTTCATCGGTGCAGCGGTGAAGCGCGTGGCATCCCCCGCCTTGGCGTCCTCTGCCAGCTCAAGCATGACATCGCAGAACTGATCGAGAGTCTGCTTGCTCTCGCTCTCGGTCGGCTCGACGAGCATTGCTCCGTGGACGACCAAGGGGAAATACATGGTCATCGGGTGGAAGCCTTCATCGATCAGCGCCTTAGCGAAATCGAGTGTGGTGATCCCTGTGCCCTTGAGAAACGCGTCGTCGAACAGCACCTCGTGCATGGTTGGGTAATCGGGGAAGGGTAGCGAGAACGCGCCACCGAGCCGCGCCTTGATGTAGTTGGCGTTGAGCACGGCATCCTTGGCGGCCTGGGCAAGGCCGTCGGCGCCGTGGCTGAGCATGAAGGTCAAGGCTCGCACATACATGCCCATCTGGCCATGGAAGGCGGTGATGCGGCCCAACGCCTCCCCCTCGGCGTGCTCGACGAGCTCCAGACCCTCACCGGTCTTCCTGACGAAGGGCACGGGCGCAAACGGCGCCAGCGCCTGCGACAACACCACAGGCCCGGCGCCGGGCCCGCCGCCGCCATGGGGCGTCGAGAAGGTCTTGTGCAGGTTGATATGCATGGCATCGATGCCGAGGTCGCCCGGGCGCACCACCCCCATGATGGCGTTGAAATTGGCGCCGTCGCAGTAGAAATAGGCGCCGGCCTCGTGGACCGCTTCAGCTATTTCCACGACCTGCGGTTCGAACAGGCCGCAGGTGTTGGGGTTGGTCAGCATGATGGCGGCGACATCGGGCGCAAGCGCAGCCTTGACCGCCGAAACGTCGACCGTGCCGTCCTCGCGTGCCGGGATCGGCTTGACCGTATAGCCGAGGAAGGCGGCGGTCGCCGGGTTGGTGCCGTGGGCGCTCTCGGGCACCAGGACCACCTTGCGGTGCCCTTGGCCCCTGGCGTCCTGGGCAGCCTTGATCGCCATCATTCCCAGGAGTTCGCCGTGGGCGCCGGCCTTGGGGGTCAGGGCGACCGCGGCGGTGTTGGTCAGGGTCATCAGCCAGTGGGCGAGCTGCTGCATGAGCTCAAGCGCCCCTTGCACAGTCGATACCGGCTGCAGCGGATGGATGTCGGCAAAGCCCGGCAGCCGCGCCACCTTCTCATTGAGGCGCGGGTTATGCTTCATGGTGCACGAGCCCAGCGGATAGAAGCCGCCATCGATCGAGTGGTTGAGACGCGACAGGCGCACATAGTGGCGCATGGCTTCGGGCTCGGTGAGGCCAGCAAGATCGAGATCCGATCTACGCTCGAAGCCACCGAGGCGTGCGGTCGAAATCTGGACTTCGGGCAGGTCGACGCCCGAGTGATGAGTATCGCCGATCTCGAAGAGCAGCGGCTCGTTTGGCAGGAGCGCGGCGCCATGGGCGGTGATATCGGCGCCAGTGCCGATATGGGTCGGCCGACCCGTACTGTTCATGCTCATGCCAAAACCTCCTTGAGGCCGGAGACCAGCGCGGCAATGTCGTCGTCGGTGGTGAGCTCGGTGGCAGCGAGGACGACGAGGTCCTCGACGGCCGGATCGTCGGGGACGAGGCGAGAGACCGGTACGCCGGCGAGGATGCCATTGGCGGCGAGTGCCTCGACGACCTCGGCGCCGGGCTTGTTCAGCCGGATCGTCATCTCGTTGAAGAATGTCCTGTTGAGGAGCACAACGCCAGCAACCGTCTCGAGCGCATCTGCGAGTGCGCAGGCGCGGGCGTGGTTGAGGCGGGCGAGACGGGTAAAGCCGGCTTCGCCCAAAAGCGCCATGTGGATCGAGAAGGCCAGCGCGCAGAGGCCCGAATTGGTGCAGATGTTGGAGGTCGCCTTTTCGCGACGGATATGCTGCTCGCGGGTGGAGAGCGTCAACACGAAGCCGCGCTCGCCATTGGCATCGACCGTCTCGCCGCAAAGGCGCCCCGGCATCTGTCTCACGAACTCCTTGCGGGTGGCCATGAGGCCGACATAGGGACCGCCGAAATTAAGGGCATTGCCGATCGACTGGCCCTCGGCAACGACGATATCGGCGCCAAGCGCGCCGGGTGCTTCCAGAAGTCCGAGCGAGATCACTTCGGTCACGACGACGATCAGCAATGCACCCTTGGCATGCGCGGCTTGCGCGGCGGCCTCGATATTGCGCAGGTGGCCGTAAAAGTCGGGGGTCTGCACGACGATGGCGGCGGTGTCCACATCGATACGGTCGAGGATGTCACCCTGGCCATCAGGGGAGGCCGAGAGGCAGACGAGACCCGGATCGTCCCTGAGATACGCTTTGACCACATCTCGGTACTGCGGGTGGAGGCCGCCCGAGAGGATGATCTTGCTGCGTTTGGTCAGGCGCCGGGCCATCAGCACCGCCTCGGCCGTGCCGGTCGAGCCGTCATAGAGGGAGGCATTGGCCACCTCCATGCCGGTGATCTTGGCAACCTGCGTCTGGAACTCGAAGAGCATCTGCAACGTGCCCTGCGAGATCTCCGGCTGGTAGGGCGTGTAGGCCGTCAGCCATTCCGAGCGCTGGATGAGGTGATCGACGGTAGCCGGCACGTGGTGCCGGTAGGCGCCCGCGCCGACGAAGAACGGGCCATCGCCAGCGGCTTGGTTCCTGGCGGCAAGCGTGCGCATATGCGCCTCGACCAGAAACTCCGGACTATGTGACGGCAGGTCTACGGGCGCTTTCAGCAGCGCGCCATTGGGCACGGCGCTGAACAGGGCCTCGATGCCGGCCGCACCGACGACACCGAGCATCTCGGCGCGTTCGGCTTCGGAATGAGGAAGGTATCGCATGAATCTTCTACTTGATGTGGTCCTGATAGGCCGCCTCGTCCATCAGCGTGTCGAGCTCGCCGGCGTCGGCGATTGACATCCTGAACATCCAACCCGCCCCGGCCGGATCCTGATTGACGAGACCGGGTTCGCCCGACAGTACGGCGTTGACTTCCGTCACGGTGCCAGAGACAGGCGCGTAGATTTCCGAGGCGGCCTTGACCGACTCGACCACGGCGGCCTCGTCGCCCTTTTTCAGGACCTTGCCGACGACGGGCAATTCGATGAAGACGATGTCGCCGAGCTGGTCCTGGGCATAGGCGGTGATACCGACGGTACCCGATGCACCCTCGACGGCAATGTACTCGTGATCTTGCGTGAACTTGATGGTCATGACGTCCCTCAACGATTCTTTAGATAGTTTCTCGTGCCTTGCGCACATAGCGGTGCGGCACGAATGGGGTCTCGACAACTTGCGCCGCCTGCAGGCGGCCGCGCACCGAGACCTGGAGCATGGTGCCGGGAGCGGCGTGACCGGGCGGCACGAAGCCGAGCGCGATGGCGCGGGTCAGCGTCGGGGCGAAACCGCCGCTGGTGACGACGCCAACGGCCCCGCCCTCTGCATCGAGAATTTCGGCGCCTTCCCGGGCCGGGGCGCCTTCGACCAGCAAGCCGATACGCACGCGCTTGAGGTCGCCGTCCCGTTCGCGAAGAATACGCGCGGCGCCGGGGAAATCGGCTGCCTCCCGGCGCCGTTTGGAGACCGCAAAGCCGAGGCGGGCTTCGATGGGCGAGACGGTTTCGTCGAGGTCGTGACCATAGAGCGGGAGACCGGCCTCGAGCCTGAGGCTATCGCGGGCGCCAAGCCCGATCGCCCTGACCCGTTCGTCGGCCAGGAGCTTCTCCCAGACAGCAACGGCGTGCTCGGCGTCGGTCAGGATCTCGAAGCCGTCCTCGCCGGTATAGCCGGAGCGGGCAATGACGAGCCTTGTGCCGTTCCAGTCGAACGAACCATAGGTCATGAAGGAAAGATCGGTGGCATCGGGCACAAACCCGGCCATGACCTCGACCGCCTCAGGCCCCTGCAGGGCAAGGAGCCCACCGTCGTCAGCCCGGTTGAGGACCGCCTTGCCGGCGGCGGCTTTCTCGATGAGGGCGAAATCGTCCTCCTTGGTGCCGGCGTTGACGACGATGTAGAGGACGCCTGACCAGGCCGGATCGGCTGGGCGCGCGACCATCAGGTCGTCAATGGTGCCACCCGAAGCGTTGAGCATCAGCGTGTAGCGCACCTGACCGGGCTTCAAACCCTTGATGTCTCCGCACACGAACGTCTCGACGACGGCAGCGACGGCCGCGTGATCGGCTTCCGGGTCGCCGCTGCGTTCGGCAAGCATCAGGAAGCTTGGGCCCATATGCGAGACGTCGAACAGGCCGGCGTGCTCGCGGGTCCATTTGTGCTCGGCCATGATGCCGGTCGGATATTGCACCGGCAGTTCGTAGCCGCCGAACGGCACCATGCGGCCGCCCAGGGCGATGTGCTGCGCGTGCAGCGGCGTGAATTGGAGGTCTTCGGCGTAAGGTTCGCCCATAACTCTTTCCGGGTACAAGGGTCGACACTCGGCCAGCCTTCCGGCCGGCGCGTGCCCCCTCTGTCCCCTCACCTGAGAGATTTCCCGGAACCTATGTCCGGTTGCTCCTTCGGTGGGACGCGACCCGAGGATCCGTCCGCTTTCCAGAGTTCAAAACGACTACGGTCCTTTTGCCTGAGAGTTTCCGGGGCGGTTGCTCCTTCGGCGCTGGAAGACCAGTCTCTCCCGTAGTCGCAGGCACCATGGGGGAGAATCCGGCTGGCGTCAATCAGGCGCAACGGTCTGCGCACGGTTGATTGAGCAGTTAGCCCCGCGTGTCGAATCCGACCCAGATGGTGATGGTCTCTCCCCCGACATAGGGGATGGCGACGTTCTCGACCACCTTGACGAACTGGGCGGACTGGCTGGGCGGGGTAATGGCAACGGGAATGTCGTACTTCTCGCTGAACACTGCCTGGCCGTCGCGCTCGACAGCGAAGCGTACCGGCGCGGTCACCGACGACTGACTGCCGACCGGCCCGAGGAGGACGCGCCCGACCGCGCCCATATTGACGCGAATCTGGCCGTTGGAGACTGTGCAGTTGCGGCTGACTTCGTCGATGACCCCCTGGTACTGCAAGGACTGGGCGTTCACCCGGCCGCCGGCATAGCGGAACATGGCCTCACCGCCGTTGCGGACTTTGATCGGTGGACATTCGGTGGCGATGGCGGGAAGCGCATTGGCCTGGGCCTGCGCGATCTGCGTCTGGCTGGGCGTGGCATTGACGAGATTGACGTCGGCAGTCGAGGAGCCGCCGCCGAACATCGACCCCATCGAGCAGCCGGCGAGCGCCAATCCGACAAGGCCCGCTGCGAGGCCGCGCGTCCCGACCGACACCAATGCGCTATAGTGCATAAAGTTCTTCTCCTGAAGAAAAGCCTAAACCCGGGCGGCCTCGAGCGCCATGAGAATCGCCGGCGCGCCGCTGGCGTTGACCCCTGGCGCATCCTCTATGAACGCCACCTGAACGACGCCGCTCTCGATGATCATGGCCGAGCGCCGGAAACGCGTGCCCATGCCAGGCATGTCCTTGGCAAGGCCAAGCGCATTGGCGAGGGCCGCATCGCCGTCGGCCAGGAAGTCGATCTCGCCGAGCGCACCGGAGGCTTCCGCCCAGGCCTTCATGACGTGATGATCGTTGACGGAGGCGCAGACGATGCGGTCGACGCCGGCTGCACGCAGCTTTCCGGTATTGGCGACAAACCCCGGCAGATGGTTGACGTTGCAGGTGGGGGTGAACGCGCCAGGCACGGCGAACACCACCACGCGACCGGCGCCCAGAGCCTCGTCACTCGTCGCATCGTTGATGCCCTCGCCCGTCACGAGCTTGACGGCGACCGACGGGATAGCTTGGCCGGCTTCAATCATTACCTGTCGTCCTGTGGCTGCGAGCCCATGTCCACCGGATATGCGGCTTTGTCATGGCATGCAAGGCGCGATCACGGTTTTGCCTGCAGCATCAGTCCGCGGCGACAGTGCTGTCGATACTGAAGGCGCCAAGGTCGGTGCGGAACACGAGCTCGAGCGGACGCCCCGCGAGCGTGCGCGCATCGACCTTGTCGAGGACCGGCAAGACCGCGCGCGTCCCGGAAGGGTCGGGTTCAGCAGGACCGAGGAGAGGCGTGCCATCGGCGAAGGCGCCGATGAGGCTCGTGGGGTTCAGCTCCTTACCCTTCAGCTCGACGGAAAGCGCCTTGGCCTCTCCATCGTAGCGGACTTCGCCGAGCGGAGAGTCGGCATCGGTCCACGCGGCGGGCGTCAGGGCAAAAGCCTGGCGCAGGCGCAAAGCGTTGCCGGTATCACGCTCGCCGGCGAGGGACAGGGAGAAAGCGGCGGTGACGGGCACGCAGATGTCCGAGCAGATGCCGAGAAGCGCCTTCAGCTCGAGTTGGGCGGTCGAACCCTCGACCGTCAGCTCGACCGGCAGCACCAGGGGGCCGTAATAGACATAGTCGACATAGCCGTCGCGGGTCTCGACAGTCGGATACGGCCAGAGCACCCGGTGGGCGCGGACGCCCTCCGATCCCGAAACGTCAAGTTCGGTGGGGATGCCCGTCTCGCCGGGTATCCGCCAATAGGTCTTGGTGGTCTCGGGCATGTCGATCTCGAGGCCAATCAGCGTGCGTCCGTCGGCAGCGACCTCGCCGGTGCTGACGAGACGAATCGAGACCTCGGGGGCGACCTCCTGCCAAGCGGTCTCGCCTGCCCACGAGGCGGCCACAGACGACAGGACGATGAGGGCTGAAAGCAGAAGTGGGCGCATGATGGCGCGCATTTAGCCCAGCCAAAGATGAAGAAACAACTTCCCAAGGCATCAGGCCTTCGTGAGCGCGATCAAATCCCCTTGCCGGGATTGGCAGGGGACGGCGGGGGGCCTAGACTGACGATATGGATAGTCTCGAAGGCCAGTTTCTGGTTGCCATGCCCGACATGGGCGACGAGCGTTTCGCCGAAAGCGTCATCTATCTCGTTGGGCACAGCGCCGACGGAGCGATGGGGCTCGTCATCAACCACTCATTCGCCGAGATGAAGTTCGGTGACATTCTGCAAGAGCTCGACCTCGGCGACCCGGACATGATCATCCGCCTGCCCGACACGATCCGTGACCGGCGGGTGCTCCGCGGCGGACCTGTGGAGCGCGGGCGTGGCTTCGTCCTGCATTCACCCGATTATTCGAGTCTCAACACGTTTCCGACCGCCAACGGCATATGCCTGACCGCCACACTCGATATCCTCAGGGCCATCGCCTTCGGTCCGGCACCGAAATCCTCGCTCTTCGCGCTCGGCTGCTGCAGTTGGGGTCCAGGCCAGCTCGACAGCGAGATGCTGCAGAACGGTTGGCTGACGACATCCTTCTCGCCGGATCTGCTGTTCGACGTGCCCTATGACAAGAGGTACGACACGGCGCTCGAAACGCTCCACATCACCCGGGCGAGCTTCAGCCAGGATGCCGGGCACGCCTAGGGTGCGTTGATATTCAGGTGATGCCGGTCTGCAAATGGCCGTTTTCTGTGCTTCCGGCCTTCGCCGGCCGAAGCTTTCACGAGCGTCAGCGCTCCAGGAAGGGCTACGGCCGGCATAGGCCGGTGCTCACGTACCAACAGGTACGCTTCGCTCCGGTTCTCGAAAACAGCCATTTTCGCCTCGGCCTGACCTGAATCTCAACACACCCTGGAGCGCGATACGAAAGAACTGGAGCGCTCAAAAACTGGGATCGTAGTTGAAGTAGATCGGGTTGGAGAGCCCGATCATGTTGCCGCTTTGCGCCATGGAATAGGGCACTTCGGGATAAGGGGTCTGCGGCCCTTCCACCTCGACGCGGTAGTAGTTGCGGGCATCGCTCTCTGGCGTATCGGTGAACCGAACCGTCCCCGTGTCGGGGTCGGTGGCGAAGCTGCCGAACAGGTCCCGGTTCTTGACGACCGTGATCTTGTAGGACACGCCGCCGATGCCGCCACCGACCAGCCTCACCTCGAACGTGACGGGTCCGCCGGTTGGCCTGGCGTTGTCGCCCATCATCATGTCCATGCGGCCATCCTGATCGAGATCGGCATAGAACTCGACACGAGGATTGTAGGGATTGGCGCTGACCGAGGCCCGTCCCTTCACCAGCCCCTCGAGAAGAGCCTCCCTGGTGCGGGCCGTCGCGAAGATCCAAGTTGTCGGCGTGCCGACATAGTTGGCGGTGGCTTCGACACTGAGGGGTGTCGTCAGCTCTGGTGTGTCGGGTACACCATGGTGCGAGTCGCTTCCGCCCCGGGCGCCCAGCATGCGGCCGGATTTCAGCATGTCGTCCCAGATCCTTACGCCCGGAACATTCTTCGGCCAGACGCACGTATTCCACACCTCGATGGAATCGGCCAGATCGAAGGAATAGCCGTAGTGGTTCTTGGTGCTGGGATGGTTGGCGGAAAAGTGGACGCCAAGCTCTCGTTTGAGCGACAGTAGATCCCAGTCACGAGCATCGCGCGCGTCGAAGACCCGCTGATGGTCGTAAGGGACCGAGGACAGGATATTGATGTGGCCGCGCGCGGCGGTGAGCTCGGCGCCATAGAACAGCAGCACCGTTCTCGACCTGAATTCCGGATCGCTCCAGGTGTTGTTGGCGACATCGCCAAAAACGTGCACGTCGTGGTCGGTGATGGCGAGGTAGTCGAACCCGAGTTTTTCGGCAAAGCCGATGATCTTGGCTTGCGGGTTGTTGGTGGAATCCGTGCTGTGGCGCGAATGCATGTGCCAGTCGCCCTTCAGCCAAACACCCTGGGTCAGGCTCGCCACAGGCGGAATTGAGGCCGGAACGACGGGCATGGCTGATCCACTTTCCTAAAGAGAGAAATATCCTAGCGCGACAGTTGCGCCTGGAGCTGCTTGCCGAACTCGGCGGCGCTCATGGCGGCGCCGAAGGCGAAGCCCTGGGCGAGGCGGCAATCGAGAGTACGCAGGCGCTCGAGCTCGTCGAGGGTCTCGACGCCCTCGGCCACGACCGACAGTTCGAGCTCGTTGGCGAGTGCGACGATGGCGCGAATGATCGGACCCTGGGTGTGGGCGACGCCCTTGCTCTCGTTCAGCTGCACGAAATCGGCCGGGATCTTGATGGTATCGACCGGAAAGCGATGCAGATAGCTGAGAGACGAGTGTCCGGTGCCGAAGTCGTCGAGCGCCAGGCCCAGACCGAGATTTTTGAGGGCCGCGAGCATATAGGCGGAATGCTCCGGGTTGGTCATCACCTGCGACTCGGTCAGCTCCAGTTTCAGGTGCCGCGCCAAAGCCTTGTTCTGGCCGACAGTGCTGCGAATGTCGCCGAGCAGCGTCTCGCTGGCAAGCTGGGTGGGTGAGAGATTGACCGAAACGAAGAAATCCTCCGGCAGGGTGGGCATCACCGTCATCCAGTCGCGGGTGTGGAAGGCGGCCTGCTCGAAGGCGATGCGACCCAGGCGGTCGATGAGATTGGCCCGTTCGGCGAGGGCGATGAACTCTTCGGGTGCCACCAGCCCCCGGGTTGGATGGTTCCAGCGCATGAGCGCCTCGGCGCCGGCGATCTTGCCGGAGAGGATGTCCATGATCGGCTGGAACTCAACCTGCAGCTCGCCCTCGTTCATGCCGCGCTGGAGGTCCTCTTCGTTGGCGCGGTTATAGGCGCTGATCGAGCGGGCCGAGGCGCGGTAGGCCTCAATCCGGTCGCCGCCCAGGCGCTTGGCGTAGTACATGGCAAGCTCGGCATCGCGCAGCACGTCGGCGGCGGTTGCCGGATTGGAATCGTAGATGGTGACGCCGATCGAGGCCGTCAGCGTCAGGTCCCGGTCGCCGAAGTTGAACGGCGCCTTGAGGGCTTTGCGGATCTGCTCGGCCATCTCGGCGATCTTGCCGGCGGCCTGCTCGGAAGCGAGGATGACGGCGAACTGGTCGCCGGAGATGCGCGCCACCGTGTCGAGCGGGCGCATCAGCCGGGCGATGCGGCGCGCGACCGCAAGCAGCACGCTGTCGGCGGCCGTCTTGCCGATGCGCTCCTCGAGCTCGACGAAGCGATCGAGATCGACGAGGAAAACCGCAGGCTTGATGCCGTTGGGGGTTCGAGCGCGCACCAGGGCCCGCTCCAGCCGATCAAGGAGGAGTTGCTTGTTGGGCAGGCCAGTCAGGCTATCATGGACGGCATCGTGCAGGAGCCTCTCACGGGTGGCGCGGTCTTCGGTGACGTCCTGCAGCGTGCCGACGATGCGGTTCACCTGGCCGTCGCCGCCGAGCACCGGTTTGACCCGCATGCGGAAGGTGCGGTAGCTGCCGTCATGCGCGGCGACCCTCATGTCGGCGGAAACCTTGCCGCGGCGCAGTTCGACGAGCGTGTCGAAGGCCGTGCGGAAGCGGTCGCGATCCTCGGGGTGAACGCGGTCGAGCCAACGCTTGACGGCGCCGCGCAGGGCCCCACGCTTCTCGCCGAGACGCACGGCCAGCTCGTCCGAAACCATTACGCGGTCGCGTTCGATGTTCCAGTCGAAGACGAAATCGCCCGAGCCGGTCAGCGCCAGCGCGCGCCGCTCGACCTCCGACAGCGTGCCGATGGTCACCTGACCTTCGGAGAAGGCGTGCTGGACGGCGGTGAACCCCAAAAGCATGACGATGAGGACGAGTCCCCCACCGACGGCGGGCTGGGCGACATCGTTGGTGACCTGGCCGGAAATGACGAGGAAGCCATAGAACAACCAGGCAATGACGATGATCCAGGTCGGCACCAGCAGCACCGCCCGGTCGTAGCCGCGTAGCGCCAGCAGCAGGATGAGGAAGAGCCCGGAGAAGCCGAGGAGGACGAGGACGAGCCGGGCAATGGTGGCAGCGATAGCCGGTTGGAAGAAGGCGAAGGCGAAGAGCGCCAGGAACAGCGTGCCGAGGCCCAGCGCCAGGTGGATGAAGCGCAGGTGCCAGCGGTGCAGGTTGAGATAAATGAAGAGAAAGCCCGCCAGCGTGGTGGCGATGCCGGCCTCGGCGGCCGCGCGCAGCGGCGGCATGGCGCCGGCCGGCAGAGCGAGGAGGCGTCCCATGACGCCGAAATCGATGAGAAGGTATGCCAGAACTGCCCAGGCAAAGGCAGCGGTCGCCGGAAAGACCCCCCTGCCCTTGACGACGAACATTGTGGTCAGGAACACGGCGGCGAGCGAGGCGACGCCAAGAACGACGCCGCGAAAGAGCGTGAACGAGTTGACGTAATCGCGATAGGCGCCAGGTTCCCAGAGATAGAGCTCGGGAAGCTCGGATGAATTGAGCTCGGCCACAAAGGTGACGGTGGCGCCCGGATCGAGGGTGATCTCGAAAACGTCCGCTTCGGGGTCGGCGAGGCGTACCGGGCGGATGCCGGCGCTGGGGGTCAATGCCCGGACGCGGTCATTGCCGAGATCGGGTTGGAAGACGCCGGAGCCGGGGAGGCGAAAGAACGGCGCGACCAGCAGGCGCTCGATCTGTTGGTCGCTTTCGTTACGCAGGGCAAAAAGCGCCCAGAACGGGTCGGCCTCGGGCGCGGTCCCCAGAACCTCGATGCGGCGGATGATGCCATCCTCGCCCGGTGCGGTCGAAAGCTGCACGCGCCCGTTCTCTCCGGGCTCGATGTCGATCGCCTCGGTGAGATTGATCGCGTTGATGTCCGGCGGGACGGTGATGACCTCGAAAGCAGCGGCCGGGAAAGAGCAGAGAATGACGGCCGCAAGAACAGTCGCGAGGGCAAGAAGGTGACGCATTCGGGGCGATTATATCCTGCGATAGGCTTCATTGTGACGCTGAGCGGCACCACCTGCGCGCAAGATGTCGCAGCGCCGTGCCGCCGTCCTTGTTCTTATGCCATCACCGCGACGGACAGCCGAGAGCCGGACAATCGCGCATGCGGACCAGCAGGACGGCGCCTTTGGTAGCGGGGTTTGCAGGCTCCGACAAGCATCGATACCTGTTGCAGATCGATCACACATAACGGATGCGACCAAGGCGCAGCTGGTCGTAGCGCTCGCGGGTCAACCCGAAGAGCACGTGATCGGCCCAGCGGCCGTCGATCTGAAGGTAGTGCTTGGCAAAACCCTCCTCGACGAAGCCGTTCTTTTCGAGCACCCGCCGCGAAGCGGTGTTGTCGGGAAGGAACGCAGCGTGGATGCGGTGCAGGTCGAGGGTATCGAAGGCGAAGGGAATGACGGTGGCGACGGCCTCGGTCATCAGGCCCCTTCCGGCATGGGGCTGGCCCATCCAATAGCCGAGATTGACGAACTGGGCGGCCCGGCGGCGGATGTTGGAGAGGGTCAGGCCGCCGACCAACTCCTCGCGGCCGGCATCCATGCGGAAGATAAGAAAGGAGTAGTCGGTGCCGTCCAGAGCTTCCTGGCGGGCGCGACGCACCCGGGCGGCATAAACACGCTGGCCGAGGTCAACTTCCGACCAACGCGGCTCGAAGGGCTTGAGGAAATCGCGGCTCTGGCGGCGCAAGGCATACCAAGGCTCATAGTCGCGCATCTGCGGCAGGCGGAGGAGAACATGTGGTCCACGCAGGACAGGCGTTTCGCCGGCTACCGACCAAGGCCAGAACATCGCCGCCGAGCCTCCAATCCCGCCGCCAGCTCAGGGAGCTTTTGGAAAGCGGCCGACACCGGGACGCAATTGGCGTCCTGCTGCGCTCCGGCGCTCATCTACCACCATGCACGCACCACCGCGGTGCTTGCAAAATCCAATTCCGGCCCTGGCATGCGCCATTTCCAAACCCTTCTAGGGCGCGATACGATTCGACGTAGTCAAATCGCGCGCCCTAAGTCTGTGTTGCCGCGGGATTCTCCGCGAAAAACGGGTTCTCACTTTTTCGCATCCCGCTCTAGCGTTTGAGGGTCTTACCGATGCTCGAGGCATCCGGCAGTCCGCTTATGGGCCCGATGCCAGCGAGCGAAATGTCGCCGGTCGAGAAGATCTGCTCGGCAATGTCCTTGACGCGCTGCGCGGTGATGCGCCCGATACGCTCGACAGTTTCCTGAAGCGGGATCGGGCGGCCCCAGAGGATCTGCTGACGGGCAATCTGGCCGGCGCGGGCCGAGGGACTTTCGAGCGACATCAGGAGACCGGCGCGAATCTGGTTGCGCACGCGCACCACTTCCTCGTCGGTTATCGTCTGGGTCGCGCGTCGCAGCTCCTCAACGACGACAGGAACGAGGTCACCAACTTCGTCCTCGCCGGTGGCCGCGGCAACACCGAACACCCCGCTGTCGGCGAAGGCCCAGTGGAAGGCATAGACCGAATAGCAAAGTCCGCGCTTTTCGCGAACTTCCTGGAAGAGACGGGAACTCATGCCGCCCCCGAGGATGGAGGCGAGAATCTGGGCGGCATAGAAGCCGTCCGAGTTGTAGGCGCGCCCCTCGAAGCCGAGGACAATATGGGCCTGTTCGTGATCGGAGACCAGGCGCTCCTCGCCGCCCTTGTATTCGGCGCGTTGCGGAGCGGGGGCCCCGTTGGGCTTCAGGTCGCTGAAACGCTCCCCGGCAACACGCACGAGTTCGTCGTGGTCGACATTGCCGGCCGCCGCCATGGTCATGTGGTCCCCCACATAGTTGCGGCGCATATACTTGCGGATGACATCCGGGGTGAATTCGCTCACCGAATCGACAGTGCCGAGGATGGTGCGGCCGATCGGCTGGTCGGGAAAGGCGGCGGCCTGGAAGAGATCGAAGACGTGATCGTCCGGGTTGTCGCGCGCCGCCCCGATCTCCTGTTCGATGACGTGTTTTTCGCGCTCGAGCTCGTTCTCGTCGAACACGGAGTTCTGCAGGATGTCGGCCAGGATGTCGGCGGCGAGCACCACGTCGTCCTTGAGGACGCGGGCAAAGTATCCCGTATGCTCGATCGAGGTGGCGGCGTTGAGATCGCCACCCACATTCTCGATGCTCTCGGCGATATTGAGGGCCGAGCGGCTGGCCGTGCCCTTGAAGGCCATGTGCTCGAGAAGGTGGGAAACCCCGTGCTCGGACTTGCGCTCACTGCGCGCACCGGCGCGGACCCAGACCCCGAGCGAGGCGCTTTCGAGATGGGGCATATCGTCGGTCAGCACCACCATGCCGTTGTCGAGGGTCGTCTGTCGTACCGTCACTCAATCCTCCCGGACCGCCAACGGCTCGTGGGCCGTCTGGTCCCCGAGTTCTTTTTGCGGTCAGGCGCGCGTGCGCGCCAGAATGAATTCTTCAACCAGCTTCTGGTCGTTGTCCAGAACGCTAAGTCGTTCCGGGCGTTGCGCCAAGTCGGAGAGCCAGGCCGGCAGGGTCGGCTCGATACCGGTGGCGGCCGCGACGGCGGCCGGAAACTTGGCCGGATGCGCCGTGGCCAACGTGATCATCGGCACTTGCGCTGCGCGGGCGGCACCGGCGACGTGAACGCCGACGGCGGTGTGGGGGTCGAGAAGATAGCCGGCATCTGCGTGGGTCCGTGCGATGGTGCGGCCGGTCGCCTCTTCGTCGGCGGTGCCGGCTGCAAAACCGGCGCGGATGGCGGCGAGCGCCGATGGCGGCAAGGTGAAACCACCGGACTGCTTGAGGCTCTCCATCATCTGCCGCAGCATTTGAGGATCGCGGCCTGCGCTCTCGAACAACAAGCGCTCGAAGTTGGAGGATACCTCGATGTCCATCGACGGCGAGGTGGTGGGAGTGACGCCTGCCATCTCATAGCGCCCGGTTTCGAGTGTACGGCGCAGGATATCGTTGGCGTTGGTGGCGATGATGAGGCGCTCGACGGGCAGGCCCATGCGCTTGGCACAGTAGCCGGCGAAGATGTCGCCGAAATTGCCGGTCGGCACGGTAAAGCTCATCTTGCGATGGGGCGAGCCGAGGGAAACAGCGGCGGTGAAGTAGTAGACGATCTGGGCGACGATGCGGCCCCAGTTGATGGAATTGACGCCCGAAAGGCGCACGCGGTCGCGGAAATCGTGGTTGTTGAAAAGGACTTTGACGATCGACTGGCAGTCGTCGAACGTGCCGCGGATGGCGATGTTGTGGACGTTCTCGTCCATGACCGTCGTCATCTGCAGGCGCTGGATAGGCGACGTACGCCCCTCGGGATGGAGGATAAAGATGTCGGTGGTCTCGCGCCCGCGGAACGCTTCGATCGCAGCCGAGCCGGTATCACCGGAGGTCGCGCCGATAATCGTGGCCCGCACGCCCCGCTCGGCGAGGATGTGGTCCATCACCCGGCTGAGGAACTGCATGGCGACGTCCTTGAAGGCGAGCGTCGGGCCGTGGAAGAGCTCGAGCAGGAAGTGGCCAGGCTCGAGTTCGAGAATCGGGGTCACCGAGGGGTGGCGGAAGGTGGCGTAGGCGTCCTCAACGATACGGCGCAGCGCCGCGTCGGGGATATCGCCACCGACGAACCGGGAAATGATGTCGAAGGCGACGTGGGCATAAGGCTTGCCGGCGAGGGCGGCGATCTCAGCATGGGAAAGCTGCGGCCACTGTTGCGGGAGATAGAGCCCGCCATCGGTGGCAAGACCGGTCAGGACCGCGTCGGAAAAGCCGAGCGCGGGCGCCTGGCCACGCGTGGAAACAAACTGCATCGAGGAAGGAACCTCAGGAAACTCGTGTGCAACCTAGTCAAAGAGGCCCGCTACCGCAACCTCTGCGGCATCATCGGCGCAACTGCCGGCCGATCCAGAAAGCCAGCAGGACGGGAGTGAGGGCGGCGAAGCCGAGCCAGGTGATGGCGTAGCCGAGGTGATTGTTGGGGAATTCGACTACTGTCTCGCCGCCCTGGGGCAGACCGCCTTCGGTGCCTGCCGCCCGATCCAGCGTAAACGGAGCAAAGGGTGCGAGCGCCGGATCGACGAGCGCGGCGAGCCGGGTGGGATCGCGCACCCATTCGATGCGTTCGGGAACATTGGCGGACGGCGTGAACAGGCCGGCCGCTTCCGGCGCGCGGGCGAGGCCGGTAATAGTCGTCGTACCGGCGGGGGGCGTGACGAAACCGTCTTCACGCCCCTGCGGGACGAAGCCGCGATTGACGAAGACGGTGCCGCCGGCGTCGAGGACGAAGGGGGAAACGATCCAGTAGCCGGGGCCCGAGGACTCGCCCCTCGCAGTCGATGCCGAAAGACTGGTGAAGACACGGATGGCGGGCGCGTCGGCAAATTTGCCGGTGAGTGCCAGGGGAACGAAATTCATCTCAGCCGGGTCGAGGGAGGGCCAGTCGGCAGCGGGCGGCGGCGGTGCGGGTGGCAATCCCGTGCGCTCCTCGACGGCTGCGATCAGAGCTTCCTTCTCGGTAAGGCGCTGGAGTTGCCAGACGCCAAGGGCAACGAAGCCTGCGGTCAGCGCCAGCATCAAGATGATGAAGGCCCAGAAACGGGCAGGATGGGGAGAGGCGCCGCTCACGCTTACCTTTTCTCCGGTAAAAGAAAGGGCGCGGACCTTTACCGCGCCCTCCAGCTCTGCCGCCTGTGCGGCTAGTGATGGATTTCCACGCCCCAGGCCCCCCAGACGTAGACCGAAGCGAAAAGGAAGAGCCAGACGACGTCGACGAAGTGCCAGTACCAGGCGGCGAACTCGAAACCGAGGTGTCGCTGGGGGGTGAAATCGCCGCGCTGCGCCCGCACCAGGCAGACGAGCAGGAAGACGGTGCCGATGAAGACATGGAAGCCGTGGAAGCCGGTGGCCATGAAGAAGGTGGCGCCGTACAAATTGCCCGAGAAGGAGAACGGGGCATTCATGTATTCGAGCGCCTGCACGAAGGAGAACAGCACGCCGAGCAAAACAGTCAGCACCAGGCCCCAGCGCAGGCCGTTTCGGTCGTTCTCGAGGAGCGCATGGTGCGCCCAGGTGACCGCGGTGCCGGAGGTCAGCAGGATGATGGTGTTGAAGAGCGGCAGATGCCAGGGATCGAAGAGCTCGAGGCCGGTCGGCGGCCAGGTGCCACCGGTGAAGGCGACACGCGCCTCCTGCAGCGCATCGTCACCCCGGAAGAAGCCGTCAAAATAGGCCCAGAACCAGGCGACGAAGAACATGATCTCGGAGACGATGAAGAGGATCATGCCGTAGCGGTGGTGCATCTGCACGACCGGCGTGTGGTCGACACCGTTGTTGGCCTCCTTCACCACGTCCGCCCACCAGGCGTACATGGTGTAGAGGACGCCGGCGAGGCCGATGAAGAAGACCCATGGGGTCCAGTCCTGCATCCAGGCAATGCCGCCGATGGCCATGATGAAGGCCGAGACCGAGCCGACGATCGGCCACGGGCTCGGCTCTACCATGTGATAGTCGTGATTCTTGGCGTGGACGGCCATAGGTCAGCTTCCCTCTTTGTCTGAAGCGTAGAAGGTGTAGGAGAGTGTGATCTCGCGCACGGTATCGAGATCGTGGTTCTCATCGATTTCCGGATCGACGAAGAAAACGATGGGCATGTCGACGGTCTCACCAGGGGCGAGGGTCTGCTCGGTAAAGCAGAAGCATTCCATCTTGTTGAAGTAGTAGCCGGCCGCCTCGGGCGTGACGTTGAACACGGCCATGCCGGTGATGGGTTTGTCAGTCAAATTGGTCGCCCGGTAGGTCACGGTCTCGAGCCCCCCGACTTGACCGGTGACGGGGCGCGAGGGCGTGACTCTCCAGGCGAGTGCACCATCGACGTTGGAATCGAAGCGCACGGTCATCTGCCGGTCGATGAGGCCTTTGGGCGCCTCGCTCGCTACCTGCGTGGTGCCGCCATAGCCGGTGACCTGGCAAAAGAGCTGGTAAAGCGGCACCGAGGCGAAGGCGAGCCCGGTCATGCCCACCACGAGCCCCATGAGGGTGAAGGCGACCTTCTCGTTGCGGCGATCGACGGTCGCTGCCATCAGAGCGCCCTCTCGAAAAGCGCCGGCCCCATCTTGGCGATGGTGAGGATATAAAAGATCAGAGCGAAGCCCGCGAGGGCCAGCGCGAGCGCGATCGAGCGTCGGCGCTGCGCCTTCTTCCGGCGCAGTTCAGCCTCGTCAGCCGGTTCCGGCGCCTGCGGACGGGGAGGAGCCATCAGAACGTGCCTCCCATGCGCATCCAGACGGTATCGGTCAAAAGCGCGAAGAACACGATGAAGAGGTAGCTCAGCGAATACTGAAAGAGTTGCCGGGCCGTGCGGCGCATGGGAGCGCCATCGGCGGCGATCAGGAGCCGCCAGGCAAGCAGGATGAAGGACGCACCGGTAACGAGCGCGACGGTGGTATAGAGCACGCTGGCAAAACCGAGCACCGATGGCGCCAGCGCCGAGGCGGCGAGCACGATGGAATAGACGAGGATCTGCCGTTTGGTCGAGGTTTCGCCGGCAACGTTGGGCATCATCGGAATGCCCGCGGCGCCATAGTCGCCCTGCTTATAGAGCGCCAGGGCCCAGAAATGCGGCGGCGTCCAGAGAAAGATGATGAGAAAGAGCACGACGCTTTCAAGCGTCACCGTACCGGTGACGGCGGCCCAGCCGATCATGGGCGGAAAGGCACCGGCCGCACCGCCGATGACGATGTTCTGCGGGGTCAGGCGCTTCAGCCACATCGTGTAGATGACGACGTAGAAGAAGATGGTGAAGGCAAGCCAGGCCGCCGCGACCCAGTTGGCCGCGAGCCCGAGCAGCGTGACGGAGAAGACGGCAAGGACGAGGCCGAAGACCAGTGCCTCCTCACGGCTGACGCGGCCGGCGGGGATCGGCCGGTTCATCGTGCGGCTCATCACCGCGTCGATGTCGGCATCGTACCACATGTTGAGGGCGCCAGACGCCCCTGCCCCGACGGCGATGCAGACGATGGCGATGGCGGCAACGACCGGGTTGATCGCCCCGGGCGCAATGAGCATGCCAACAAAGGCGGTAAAGACGACGAGCGACATGACGCGCGGCTTCAGCAGGGCGAGGTAGTCCTCGACCCGTGCCTCGCCGGCAAGGGCGGGAATATCGCGGCTGTCGTGCAGCAGAGCCACTGGCCTACCCGTCGTTGGGACGCTCCAGGCGCCCGTTCTCTTAACTTTGGGGGCACCGCGCTTCACACACGCGATGCCCGTTTCGTTTTACCCGATCAGTGCGCGTCGGTGGTGATCCGCGGCAGAGTCGAGAACTGGTGGAACGGCGGCGGGGAGGACAGGGTCCACTCGAGCGTCGTTGCACCGTCGCCCCAGGGATTGTCGCCAGCCCGGCGCTTCTTCAGCACCGCCTCGATCATCACCCAGGCGAAAATCAGGAGAGACACGAAGGTGACATAGTAGCCGATCGAGGACACGCGGTTCCAGAGGCTGAAGGCATCGGGATAATCCACGTAACGGCGCGGCATGCCGGCAAGCCCGAGGAAGTGCTGCGGGAAGAAGATGAGGTTGACGCCAATGAACATGACCCAGAAGTGCACGTTGGCCAGGGTCTCGTTGTACAACAGCCCGAACATCTTGGGGTACCAGTAGTACCAGCCGGCAAACATGGTGAAGACCGCGCCGAGCGAGAGCACATAGTGGAAGTGCGCGACGACATAGTAGGTATCGTGGAGGGCGCGGTCGGCGCCGGCATTGGCCAGCACTACGCCGGTGACGCCGCCGACGGTGAAGAGGAAAATGAAACCGATCGCCCAGAGCATCGGGGTGCGGAAGGTGATCGAGCCACCCCACATGGTGGCGATCCAGGAGAAGATCTTGACCCCCGTCGGCACGGCGATGACCATGGTGGCGGCCACGAAATAGCGCTGCACATCGAGGCTGAGGCCGGTCGTATACATGTGGTGCGCCCACACGACAAAGCCGATGAAGCCGATGGCGACCATGGCGTAGACCATGGCGAGGTAGCCGAAGATGGGCTTTCTCGAGAAGGTCGAAACGATATGCGAGACGATGCCGAAGCCCGGCAGGATCATGATGTACACCTCCGGATGGCCGAAGAACCAGAAGAGGTGCTGGAAGAGGACCGGGTCGCCGCCGCCCTGGGGATTGAAGAAGGTGGTGCCGAAATTGCGGTCGGTCAGCAGCATTGTGATGCCGCCGGCAAGGACCGGCAGCGCCAGGAGCAGCAGGAAAGCGGTGACCAGCACGGACCAGACGAAGAGGGGCATCTTGTGCAGCGTCATGCCCGGGGCGCGCATGTTGAGGATGGTGGTGATGAGGTTGATGGCGCCCAGGATCGAGGAGGCGCCGGCGATGTGGAGCGAAAGGATGACGAAGTCCATCGCCGGGCCGGGCTGGCCGGACGTATTGAAGGGCGGATAGATGGTCCAGCCGCCGCCCGAGCCGTACATGCCCGCAGGCCCCTCGAAGAACATCGACATCAAGGCGAGCAGGAACGCCGGCGGCAGCAGCCAAAAGGCGATGTTGTTGATGCGCGGGAAGGCAGTGTCGGGCGCGCCGATCTGAAGCGGTGCAAAATAGTTGCCGAAACCGCCGAAGGTGGCGGGCATGACGGCAAAGAACACCATGATGAGAGCGTGGGCGGTGGTGAACACATTGAACATGTGCTTGCCCGCGTCGACCGCGCTGTCGCCATCGAGCCCATAAGCCATGGCGGCAAGGCCGTGGAAGATCTGGATGCCGGGCTCCTGCAGCTCCATGCGCATGAAGCCGGAAAGGATCGCTCCGATGACGCCCGCAAAGATCGAGAACACCAGGTACATGATCCCGATGTCTTTGTGATTGGTCGAATAGACCCAGCGGCGCCAGCCGCGCGGGGTATCGGGATCGTGCGCGATGTAGTCGTGCCCCGTGGCCTCGGCCTCGAGATGAGCGGCCTCTGCGTTTGCCATAGTCAGATCGTCCCTATTCTAAACTCGCGTCGCCGCCGGTCCGAAAGGACGGCCGGCGAGGCTCTCCGGGTATTATTCGACCGCCGCCAGGGTGGCGTTGGCGGCGGTGTAGTCGCCGCCCTCGAACGCTGTAAGCCAGGCGTCGAACTCCTCCTGTTCGACCACGCGTACAGCGATGGGCATGAAGGCATGGTCCTTGCCGCAGAGTTCCGAGCACTGGCCGTAGTAGATGCCGGTCTCGCGGGCGTTGAACCACGTCTCGTTGAGGCGCCCGGGCACCGCGTCGACCTTGATGCCGAAGGACGGCAGGGCGAAGGCATGGATGACGCCGGTGGGCGCGGCCGTGACGAGGAGCCGTACGGTGGTATTGACCGGCACGACCAGTTCATTGTCGACGGCAAGGAGCCGCGGCTGGCCCGGCTTTTGCGTCTGTCGGTCCTCATCGGAGAGGATATACTGGTCGAAGCGCAGCCCCTGATCGACGTATTCGTAGTTCCAGAACCACTGCTCGCCGGTCGCCTTGACCGTGAGCGCAGGCGCGGGCACCTCGACGTCGCCGAACGAGAAGATGTTGGCCCCCAGGTACCGGCGTTCGCCGTCGGGCGTCGTCATCTGGTCGGCGAGGACGCCGAAGGAGGGGATGGCGATGATGACCAGGATGACAATCGGCACCACGGTCCAGATCACCTCGATCAGTGTGTTGTGGGTAAAGCGCGCGGGCACCGGATTGGCGCGCGCGTTGAACCGCACGATGACGACGACGAGTAGCGCCAGGACCAGGAGCACGATAGCGCTGATCGTCCACATCAGGACACCGTCGTGGAAGACGGTGATCGAATCCATGATCGGCGTCACCGACGGCTGCAGGCCGATCTGACCGTATTGAGGATGGCCGGGGGCGCTTTGTTGAGCTGCTGCCATGGTCGGCGCCAATCCGACGGCCGCGGCCAGGAAAGCTCCCATGCGCCTGAAATTGCTTGCGGTCACCTACTAACCCCCTTGCCACTGCGTTTGGTGCGCTGAACGCGGATGGGGTCTATTTGCGGCATAGCAAACGCCGCTCCGACTCAACCCCGGAGCGTCTTACTCGACTGGGCTCTGCTTAACCACATCGCAGCGGCCAAGTCCATTGCGAGAGTGCCGTGCCGACATGCGTCAAATTGCGCGTCACGCGTGGCGGGTGCCTCACCCTCGCCCAACTTCGCGTCCCATATCCCCGCCGGGGTCCGACCGCGACGTTGACATCGGGCGCCGGCCTGTCGGAAACAGGGGTAATGCGCCTTGCGCGCACGATTCGAGCGGAAGCGGATGCAGAAAGTGAAGCTGAACTTGCCGCGTGGTGCGAAGCTTGCAGGTCTGGCCGCCCTTACGGCAATGCTGACGGCCACCGCCGGCATGGGCCAGGGCGTGGTCAGGGCCGAATACGGTGACTGGCAGATGAGCTGCGATACCCCGCCGGGGGCGAGCTTTGAGCAATGCGCCATTATCCAGAACGTGACCGCTGAGGATCAACCCAATGTCGGACTATCGGTCATTGTGTTGAAGACCGCCGACGGCGAGGCGCGGCTGCTGCGGGTGCTCGCCCCGCTCGGCGTGCTGCTGCCCAATGGACTTGGGCTCAACGTCGACGGCGAGGACATGGGGCGCGTTGCGTTCGTGCGGTGCCTGCCCAATGGCTGCATCGCCGAGGTTCTGCTCAACGACGATCTGGTCACAACCCTTTCGGAAGGCACCGACGCCATTTTCGTCGTGTTCCGCACACCCGAAGAGGGCATCGGCATACCGGTTTCGCTCGCCGGCTTTGCGGAAGGGTTCGAGAACCTGCCTCAACCTGGAAACGGGACAGGTAGCGAAACAAACTGAATCAACCGCGTGTGCTCATCTTCATCACGAGGCACGATTCCTGCGCTAGAAGATGATCGTTCGCTCAGGCGTTGGAGGGCCAGGGGTTGGAAGAACGTCGTCGCACATTCCGCCAACGCACGCTCAAGGGTGCGCGCATCGTGCTCAACGATGGCTTCTCGACCTTCGACTGTACGGTGCGCAACTTCTCGCCGGCCGGCGCTAAGCTCAAGGTCGCCAGCATCATCGGCATTCCCGACAGTTTCGAGCTGGTGTTCGACGATGGACGCAGGTTCTCCTGCAAGGTTGCCTGGCGACAGGAAGAGGATCTCGGCGTCGAGTTCGTGTGAGCGCCTCTCCGATTCAGGCAGCGTCGGTATCGACGCGCTCGCCATCTTCCTTGACGAACACTCCGAAACGCGGATTGGGCAGGATCTCGAGCACCACTTCCGAGGGACGGCAGAGGCGCACGCCTTTGTCGGTCACCACCAGGGGCCGGTTGATGAGAATGGGATGGCCGAGCATGAAGTCGACGAGTTCATCGTCGCTCCATTTGTCCTCGCCAAGCCCGAGCGTGTCATAGGGCGTATCCTTCTGGCGCAACAGCTTGCGTGGCGTAAGGCCGGCGGCAGCGATGAGCTCGATAAGCTTTTCGCGTGTCGGCGGGGTCTTCAGATATTCGATGATCTCGGGCTCTTCACCACTCGCCCGGATCATGGCGAGGGTGTTGCGCGAGGTGCCGCAATCGGGATTGTGGTAGATGGTGACGGTCATTCTCGAGCCTTCAGGCAGGGAAACGATCACGGGTGCGGTTGGCGAATGCGACGAGCGACAGCATCACGGGCACCTCGACAAGGACGCCCACGACGGTCGCGAGCGCGGCTCCAGAATTGAGCCCAAAAATGCTAATGGCAACGGCGACAGCCAGCTCGAAAAAGTTCGAGGTGCCGATAAGCGCACAGGGCGCGGCGATGGCGAACGGCACCTTCCAGGCCCAGGCGGCGCCATAGGCGAGCGCAAAGATACCATAGGACTGGATCAGCAACGGAACGGCGATCATGCCGATCACCAGAGGTTGGTCGAGAATGACCTGTCCCTGGAAGCCGAACAGCAAACCTACCGTTGCCAGAAGCCCTACGATCGAGAATGGTTTGACCGCACCGGTGAAGTGGGAAACCACCCGATCCTGATCTTGGGCGCGCACACCGTGGGTCAGCCAAACGCGGGTCAACATGCCCGCTGCTAGGGGAATTACGACGTAAAGCCCCACCGAGAGCAAAAGCGTCCCCCAAGGCACGACAATATCCGTAACACCAAGCAGTAGTGCGACGATGGGCGCGAATGCGAAGATCATGATGACGTCATTCAACGAAACCTGCACCAGAGTATAGGTGGCATCGCCTCGGGTGAGTTGCGACCAGACGAATACCATCGCCGTGCAAGGGGCGGCACCCAGCAGGATCAGACCGGCTATGTATTGCTGGGCATCGGCAGGAGTGATGAAAGGTGCAAAAACGACGTTGAAGAAGAGCACCCCGAGCGCTGCCATGGTGAAAGGCTTGACCAGCCAGTTGACCACGACGGTCAATACCAGCCCCTTCGGCCTTTCGGCGATGTGTGAGAGGCTGGAGAAATCGACGGCCACCATCATGGGATAAACCATTGCCCAGATCAGGACGGCGACAGGGAAGTTTACCGACGCGTATTCCAAGGCAGCCAGCGTCTGGAACAGCTCCGGCAGCATGTTGCCGAGCACCAGTCCCACGGCCATGGCAAGGGCCACCCAAAGCGAAAGCCACTTTTCGAAAGGACCGATTCCCGCGGGTGCCGCGGGGAGCGCAGTATCTATATGAGTCATTGCAACTTTCAGACAGGTAGGGCGCGGCTCTTACCGATCTCGTCGAGGCGCGTCTGGAGACTCAGTCGGTCGAGGCCGGAGATCGGCAAGCTGGCGAAAATAGCGATACGCGTCGACAGCATGCGGAAGGCCTCGGAGAAGGCCAGGCCGATTTCAGCATGGGTGCCGGTCGCCTTGGCGGGATCTGGAACACCCCAATGGGCGCTCATCGGCTGGCCGGGCCAGATGGGGCAGACCTCGTTGGCTGCATCGTCGCAGACGGTGAAGACGAAGTCCATGACTGGTGCATCGGCGTCGGCGAACTCGTCCCAGCTTTTGGAGCGGGCGAAGGACGTATCGAAATTCTGCCTTGCGAGCAGTTCGAGGGCATGAGGATTGACCCTGCCGGCCGGCTGCGAGCCCGCGCTATAGGCTCTGAACCGTCCCATGCCGAGACGGTTGAGGAGGGCTTCGGCCATAATGGAGCGGGCCGAGTTGCCCGTACACAGGAACAGGACATTATAGACTCTGTCGGTGGTTGGGGTCATTTTCAGCACACCTCCTCGCCGGGCTGACAGATGTGGGAAAGAGTGTCGAGTACTGGTGCGCACACTTCAGGGTGGCCGTTGCAGCAGTCAGACAGGAGAAAGAGCATCACCTCGCGGAAGCGTGGGAAGTCGGCCCGGTAGATGATTGAGCGGCTCTGGCGCTCACCGGCAACGAGTCCGGCCTGTGCCAGGACCGCGAGGTGCGAGGACAGCGTGTTCTGCGGCACGTCAAGCCGGCGCGCCAGATCGCCCGCGGCAACACCCTCGGGCTCGGCACGTACGAGCAAACGAAACGCGGAGAGGCGCGTCGGCTGCGCGAGCGCCGAAAGGGCGGCGGTTGCATCGTCGATATCCATGTATCTGGAACTATCGATATATCGTGACAGGCCGATGACAGTGGTGGAAGAACCGGCATGGCAACTTCCGAGAGCCTCCGCGAAGACTGGCCCCCCGCAGCGGGAGTCGCCCGCGGCCGAAATACGAGTTTGGGCGATTTCACCGCATCGTGAGTGTCCTGCAACGAGCCATTCATGCATGCACCCTCTGGTCTTGGAGGCGTATCCGGCGCAACCTATCCTTTAGTTCCGACTGGCTGAAAGGAGGGATAGCCGATGCGTTGCTTTACCGTGCTTGGACCATCTCAATCGGGCAAATCCACGCTCGCCGGGCAGTTGGCCTCGCTCGAGGTCCCTCGAAAGAGTTCGGTCGTGCCTCATGGACTGGAGCTTTTGACCTTCGAGTTCCTGGACGAAGCCTGGTGCGCGCTCGATACCCCGGGCTCCAATGAAGCCCTGGCGCATGTCCATGCGGTGCTTCTGGCAAGCGATGCTTGCATCCTCTGTGTCTCGCCGTCTCCCGATGACGCTCTGCTTGCCGCGCCCTATCTGCGGGTGATCGAGGCGTCGGGGACGCCGTGCATCGTGTTCGTCAACAAGATGGACGACCCACGCGGGCGCGTGCGCGACCTGATTGCCGCGCTTCAGGACTATACCAGCCACCCCCTGGTCCTGCGCCAGATCCCGATCCGCGAGGGGGACAAGGTGGTGGGCAGTTGCGATCTCATCTCCGAGCGGGCCTGGCGGTACCGGGAGGGTGAGAGATCCTCGCTCGTCGAGCTTCCCGAGGACCTGATCGACCGCGAGCACGAGGCGCGCGCGGAACTGCTCGAGCACCTGTCCGAATTCGACGACTGGCTTCTCGAGGAACTGGTTGAGGACCGGAAACCGACAGGCGACGCGCTTTTTGCCATATCCTCTCGAGTCTTGCGGGAAAACCGCGTCATCCCGGTCCTGGTCGGGGCCGCCGGTCACGGCAACGGGGTCATGCGGCTGATGAAATCCCTTCGCCATGAGGCGCCGACGATGGAAGCCACCCGCATGCGGCTGGCATTCGAGAGCGGCATTGATGAGAAGACGCTGGTGGGCGTCAGCTTTCACGCCCATTACAGCCAGAACATCGGCAAGGCGGTTCTGGTGCGCGCGCTGACCGACGGGATAAAGCAAGGCACGATGCTGGGCGGCGGCAATCTCGGAGCATTGCAGGATCCGACGTCCGGACGGCCCTTTGCGGGCAGTGGTCCCGCCGAGGGAGCCGTCTTTGCTGCCATCAAATCCGATCATCTGCGCGCGCCCGCCCTGCTCACCGGCGCAGTCACAGTCCCTGCTCCCGCTTGGGTGTCTGCGCCAAACCCGGCGCTGGAACGGATCGTCGTGCCAGCGAGCGAGCGCGACGAGGTCAAGCTCGGGACGGCTCTGGCGCGGCTTGCCGACACCGACGGTGGCCTGACCGTCACTCAGGATCCAGCGAGCGGCGCGCATGTGGTCGCAGCCCAGGGCCCGGTCCACCTGCGCGAGGTTCTGGGAGCCCTCTCCGAGACTTTCCGGATCGACGTAAGCGACCAGCCCATCACTCCTGCCTTTCGCGAGGCCATTTCGAAAGTGGTCGAGGTGCAGTACCGGCATCGCAAGCAGACCGGCGGTGCCGGGCAATTCGCCGACGTGCAGTTGACTGTCCGTCCGACGGGCCGTGGGGAGGGGTTCATCTTTGCCGAGGAGGTCAAGGGCGGCGCCGTGCCGCGCAAGTTCATACCGGCCGTCGAGGAAGGCGCGCGCGAAGCCTTGGAGAAAGGCCCCCTCGGGTTCCCGGTCATCGACGTCGGCGTCGTGCTGACCGATGGCCGGTTCCACTCCGTCGACAGTTCCGAATTCGCCTTCAGGACCGCGGCAAGAATGGGCGTCCGCCAGGCGCTCTCTCAAGCCTCGCCTGTCCTGATGCAACCGATCTTCCGGGTCGATATCCACGTTCCTTCGCAGTTCTCGGGCAGCCTGGTGCCAATCGTCTCCGCGCTCAAGGGGCAGGTTCTGGGCTTTGACCGGGACGAGGCGGTGCGGGGCTGGGATACGTTCCGGGCCTTGATGCCGGCAAGCGCGCTCGAAGAGCTCGCCCACGGCGTCCGCTCGGCGACGCAAGGGGTTGGGTATTTCTCCTCGAGTTTCGAACGCTACGAGGAACTCTATGGCCGGGATGCCGAAGCGGTGGTGAACGCACAGGCGAAGGCCGGCTAGGCTGATGCCGTGGCTGGTGCGCGATGCGACTTGATTTGGATCAAATCGAGCTCCAATCTTCAATGTCGTGGAACTCTCGGAGAGAATCCGGTTCCCGCATTCGCGTCCTGCTCCAGATGAGCAAGTATGGTCCAGGCGCGGTTGACCGCGCTTGGCCTTGACCCGCGACCATCTTCCCTGCATTTCCGAGCCAAAGACATTCACAGGTCAACGCATGAAGCCATCGGCGTTTTCAGGACAGTCCGTCACCTCATACGTCGAAGGTCCGCCTCGCCATGTCCCCGGTTTTTACGGCCTGCAGCGCATGACGACCATGCTGCTCGCGGAGCGCGTGCCGGCGACCGGCCGCGTGCTGGTTCTTGGAGCAGGCGGCGGCCTGGAGCTGAAGGCCTTCGCCGAAGCGCATCCGGAATGGTCATTTGATGGCGTCGATCCATCCGGAGATATGCTGCGGCTGGCCGAACAGACGGTGGGGCCTTTTGCCGAGCGGATGCGGCTTCACCAAGGGTATATTGCGAATGCGCCCGAAGGACCCTTCGATGCCGCCACGTCGCTGCTGACGTTTCACTTCATCCCACGCGATCAGCGCCTCGAGACGCTGAGACAGGTCCGCCGTCGGCTCAAAGCCGGCGCTCCTTTTGTAGTGGCCCATATCAGCTTTGCGCAGACCGAACCCGAGCGGTCCACCTGGATCGCCCGGCATGTGGCCTTCGGAGCACCCGAGGGAACCGATGCCGCCCAACTCGAGAGTTCCCGACAGGCTATCGGTGGCAAGCTGTCGATACTGGCGCCGGAGGAAGAGGAAGAGATGCTGCGCGATGCAGGGTTCTCGGGCGTCAGCCTGTTCTACGCAGGCTTCAGCTTCAAGGGGTGGGTGGCTTACGCTGGCTAGATGCCACGGCACATTCAACCATGACCGAGGTTGGCGCAGGCGTAACTTGCTCGCTCTGCGCGGCATCCGAACTTAGTCAAAAAATCGCCGGACACATGAGGCCGCTGGTTTGCGGGGTCATGGTCCGGCTCAGTGGTCAGGAAACGGGGCCGGCGGCAAAACCGGCCCGGGAGATGGCACGAACGCTCATCACACAGGGATCGAGAGCTCATGCCAACGACGTGGCGCCGGGCTATCCAGCCTTGTGCGCTTTTGGAAGGCGGTGGAGGTTGCCGCCTGATGAAAGCGCGCTCGAGGCCCAGCGCAAGAAGTAGGTGCCACCGCGGGTTGCTTCGTTTTAGACCTCAGCAGCGAGCGTTGCGGGCGCGGGCCGTGCTCAGCACCTGGCCGAGGCTGAGACGGGAATTGGCCACTGCCTCGAGCACATCCTGACGCTGAATACCGAGATCACGCAACCGGGATTCATCCATCTCCAGTAAGCTGGCAAGTGCCAGTTTTCGGGTGCGTGCGGCGCGGAACGCGGCGAACCAGCGGGCAAGCAGGTTCGTTTGACGAAGGGGCATGGCGGCCGCAGCGGGCCGCTCGCTCGAAAGCAAGTAGGCCATGATGATTCTCCGAGGGTCGATGGGCGCCGGAGGGAGACCGGCGGGTGCGGCGAGCGCCGTTGCTGCGCCGATGTTCAAAACGATACGTGCTGGACATCCATTCGTCCAACAAATAGATTTCATCTACATCATCAAATTGAGTGATGGGAAGTCGCCATGACCGCACCCCTCGATCTCGACCAATTGCAGAGCTTCTGTGCCATCGCCGACTGCGGCAGCTTCACCGAGGCAGCGCGCCGGGTGAACAAGACGCAATCGGCAGTGTCGATGCAGATCAAACGCCTGGAAGAGCGTCTTGGCTACCCGCTTTTGACGCGCGATGGGCGCAGCGTGTCGCTGACCCAGCAGGGCGAGGTCCTCTATTCGCGGGCCCGCAAGATGCTGCGGGTCAACGCGGAGATCATCGACCACTTCTCCAACACCGATCTTTCCGGCTCGATTCGTTTCGGCGTTCCGGACGACTACGCCGTGCGGCTGCTGCCGGTGATCCTGTCGAGCTTCCAGCGCACGCACGCCAAGATTGCCGTGGACGTCGCGTGCATGGCCTCCGAGCAGTTACTGGAGGGCATGCGGGCCGGCCGGTTCGACCTTATCGTCTTCACGCAGGGGACCAACCACAATTTCGGCGAGCTCTTCCGCACCGAAAAGATGCACTGGGTCGCCTCCCATGGCGGGCAGGCGCTCGCGACCGATCCGATGCCGCTGGCCTGCGGGCCGACCTGCTGCATCTGGCGGCAGGAAGCGACGGACGTGCTCAACCGCACGGGCAAGGACTATCGCATTGCCTATACCTCCTCGAACGCGACAGCCATCTCGAGCGCGGTGCTCTCGGACCTTGCCGTAGGGTTCCTGCCGGAGAGCGCGCTGCAGCCGGGGATGCGCGTGGTGGGCACCGAGTATGGCCTGCCCAAGCTCAACGACGCGCAGATCGCGCTGATGCGCGGCAGCCACGCCTATGGGGGCATCTACGACGCGCTTGCCAACCACATCGTCTCGAGCATGGGCAATCTCGACAGCCGGCCGACGATGGCCGAGGCGGCGGAGTAGAAGTATCGCTCCCGCTTGACCGATTCAGAGGCGGATGTCGCACGCTAGTCGTTGAATGTGCGCCCTGCTTTCAGGGCCGCGACATGTCCCTTCATTGCCTTCTGCCCGGCGCGGGCGAAGAGGCGGGCGGCGACAAGCCGGGACTGCGGGGTGGCGCCCTTGCGGTCGATGTATTGCTCAAGGAGCGCGGCCTGCCCGACGTTGATGGCCGAACCGGCCTCGAGGAATTCGACGATGGCGGCGAGCTGATCGGGCGTGAAACGTTCGAGCACGGCTGGACCGATGATCTGGAAATGGGCAAAGAGCCGCTCGGTCATCTCGGCCATGACGGGCGTTACCGATATCCAGATCTTGCGCCGGTCGACGGGGTCGCGCGTGCGCGCGACATAGCCCACGGCCTCCAGCCGGTCGACGACCACCGTTACCGCTCCGGTCGTCAGTCCACTTTCGCCAGCGAGCTGACCGGCGGTGACTTTGCCGTGCCGGTCGATGATGTCGAGGCAGCGCCCGTCGGTGCGGTTGATGCCAAGGAAGCGGGTGACACAATCGTCCCAAACGTCATTGGCGGTCTGGTTGGCTCGCACCGCTTCCTTCAGTCGCGATGCACCACCCCAGGGGTCGGCGCTTGACATATCTTTCGACGATTTGATATCTTGATTCATAAGATATTTATAACACGAAATCTCTTCAGGGTCCAGATATGGGTGCAGAAATTCAGGCCGGCCAGGCGATGATCGAGGCCAGGCAGCTCAAACGCGACTTCAAGGCACGTGGGCGCACGATAGAGGCCGTGCGCGGGGTCGACATCGACGTGGCGGCCGGCGAGATCGTCGGGTTCCTGGGGCCCAACGGGGCCGGCAAGACCACGACGCTCAAGATGCTGACGACGCTGTTGAGGCCCACGGACGGCAGTGCGACGGTGGCGGGGTTCGATCTGCGACGCGATCCGCAGGGTGTCAGGCGCAATATCGGCTATGTCGGTCAGGCGGGCTCTACGATCGGCAGCGCCAGGGCCGGCGAGGAGATCGTCAGCCATGCCCGGCTCTACGGTATCGATGCGGCGACGGCCAACGATCGGGCACGCAACCTCCTTGCCGCGCTCGACCTCGCAGATGTCTGGGATCGCAAGTGCGGTTCGCTGTCGGGCGGGCAGCGGCGGCGGCTCGATATCGTCATGGGCCTCATCCACAACCCCAGGCTCGTCTTTCTGGATGAGCCCTCGACCGGTCTCGACCCGCAGAGCCGGGCGAACCTGTGGACGCACATCCGTAAGCTGCGCGACGAGCTGGGCACGACCGTCTTCATCACCACGCATTACATGGACGAGGCCGACTCGCTTTCGGACCGGCTGCTGATCATCGACAAGGGCGAGATCGTCGCAGAGGGTACGCCCGCCGAGCTCAAGAAGAAGGTGCGCGGCGACACCATCACCCTGACCATGCGCGAAGAGAAGGACGCGACCGAAGCCGCGGGCGTGGCAGGACTGCTCGCCGGCGCCGACGCGCCAGCGACCGACGGGCATATCGTGCGCTTCCACGTGTCCGAGGGTGCCTCGACCCTACCTGTATTGCTCGCGGAACTGGCTCGGGCAGGGATCGAGGCCATCGGCGTCGAAGTCAACCGGCCGACGCTCGACGACGTGTTCCTGACGCTGACCGGCCGCTCGCTGAGAGATTGATAAAGGACGACGCCATGACCTTCTTTTCCGACACCTGGACCGTGTTTTCGCGTGCCATGAGACTGTCGCTGCGCGAGCCGCTGTGGGTGATCATCGGCATTACCCAGCCCATCCTCTACCTGACCCGGGCCGCTGCTGGAGCGGGTGGCGAGCACGCCGGGATTTCCGCCGGGGGACGCGTGGGTGGTGTTCGTGCCAGGCCTCTTGGTGCAGCTCGGCATTTTCGGCGGGCTTTTCGTCGGCTTCGGCATCATCGCAGAGTGGCGCGCGGGGGTGATCGACCGGATGATGGTGACGCCCGCCAGCCGGACGGCACTGATCGCCGGGCGCGTGCTGCGCGACGTCGTCGTGCTGGTGGCGCAGGCGATCATCCTCATCTCCTGCGCTTTCCTCTTTGGGCTCCGGGTGCCGCTCTGGGCAATCGCTGCCGGCCTGGTGCTGATTGGTCTGTTGGGGGCCGCCTTCTCGTTCCTCTCCTATGCCTTCGGACTGATCACCAAGAGCGAGGATGCCTTCGCACCGCTGGTCAACTCGCTGGCGCTCCCGGTGCTGCTGCTCTCGGGCATCCTGTTGCCGATGAGCCTGGCGCCGGCCTGGCTGCAGGCGCTGGCCAGCATCAATCCGTTCAAGCACGTCGTCGACGCGCTGCGGGCGATCTTTCGCGGCGAGATCGGCACGCCGGAGGTGGCGCTCGGCGTCGCCCTCGCGGCGGTGCTGGTGGTGCTCGGAGCCTGGTTCGGCAATCGGGTGTTCGAGGGGCAGACGAAATAGGCATCCCCTTCCATGCCTCCTCGGCCAACGTCTGCGCGCTGCCGAGGGGCGGATGAGGGTGCGATCTACATCTCGGCTTCGGTGAAGATCCGGCTGAGGTCACCGCCCCATTCGCCGCGGTACTTCTTGAGCCAATATTCGGCGCGGGTTTCGTCGCGCTGGATAATCTCCTCGAGCGGCGCGAGGTAGATGCTTTCGTCCTCGCCTTTGTCGTTCAGAACGTTGCGGCGAATGAGGCCGGCGCTGGCGATGCCGACAATTTCGCGGGCGGCGTCCTTAACGTCGCCAAAACGCAGAATGTCGCCGGGCCAAGGCGTGCGCAAAGCGGTCACCGGCACCTGCTCGCGCAGGGTCTGGCGCTCCTCGGCGGTCCACTCGGACACCAGTTCCCAGGCGGCCTCGAGCGCCACATCGTCATAAAGCAGTCCTGTCCACAGGGCCGAAAGCGCCGCAACCGAAGCGGCGTCGCCCATGTCGGCGCCGCGCATCTCGAGGAACTGCTTCAGGCGCACCTCGGGAAAGAGCGTCGAGAGATGGTTTTCCCAATCCTTGATCGTCGGCTTCGCGCCCGGCAACTGCGGCAATTTTCCATCGAGGAAGCGGCGGAAGTCCTCGCCGGCCACGTTGACGTACTGGCCATCGCGGATGATGAAGTACATAGGCACGTCGAGCGCGTAGTCTGCATAGCGTTCGAACCCGAACCCCTCCTCGAAGACGAAGGGCAACATGCCGGTACGATCGGGGTCGGTGTTGAGCCAGATGTGCGACCGGTAGGAGAGGTAGCCGCTCTCGCCGCCGTCGATGAACGGCGAATTGGCAAAGAGCGCGGTGACGACCGGCTGCAGGGCGAGGGAGACTCGGAGCTTGCGGACCATGTCGGCTTCCGAAGAAAAATCGACATTGGTCTGGACGGTTGCCGAGCGGAACATCATCGATGTGCCGAGCGTGCCCGTCTTGCCCATATAGGGCGCCATGATGGCGTAACGGGATTTGGGCATGGCCGGCATTTCGGCGACCTGCCAAAGCGGAGTGACGCCGAGCCCGAGGAAGTGGATGTCGAGGGCCGACCCCACTTTCTTGGAAACACGCATATGCTCTGCCATCTCGGCCGCCGTGCCATGGATGTCCCGCTGGGGTGAGCCTGAGAGCTCGAACTGGCCGCCGGGCTCAAGCGAGATGCCGCCGGCGATCTCGTCGTTGCGCATGCCGATAGGATGTTCGCGGTCATAGAAGTAATGCCAGCCCGTCTCCTGGCGCACGCCCTCGAGGAGCGACGCGACGCCGTCGGGACCGCCATAAGCGACCGGGCGCAACGGGTTGGTGTGGAACAGGTGTTTCTCGTGCTCGGTGCCGATGCGCCACTCTTCCCGCGGCTTACAGCCGCTGGACATGGCCTCGATGAGATCGGCGCGCGATTCTATGGGAGGAGAATTGATGTCGGCATCGGCACCGGCCATGGAGACCTCTAGGGTGGGCAAGAAGAACTGGCCCGGAACATATCGGCTGTCCGGCCGGCGTCAATCGCCTTTTATCGCCAATCGCCGATGATTGCCTGGACAATGGCGAGGGCGGCGACGGAGGCCGTGTCGGCGCGCAGGATTCTCGGACCCAAACTCACAGGCACCACATAGGGTTGCGCGTGGAGGAGCGTTCGCTCCTCGGGAGAAAAGCCACCTTCCGGGCCGATCAACAGGCCGACAGGCTGGCCGGCGAGAGCCTTGATCGCGTGAACCGGACTTGCGGAGGCCTCGGCCTCATCGGCAAGAATGAGGCGACGGCCGCCATGCTCGCCAGTCCAGCCGGCGATCAGGCGTTCAAGCGTCGTCTCGGGCCTCACCTGCGGAACCGAGAGCACCTCGCACTGCTCGGCGGCCTCTATGGCGTTGGCCACTAGCCGCTCGTGCTTCAAGCGCGAAACCTGGGTAAAGCGGGTGAGGACCGGCTGGATGATTCCCGCTCCCATTTCGGTGGCCTTCTGCACCACATAGTCGAGCCGTTCGGTCTTCAAGGGCGCAAAGCCGTACCAAAGGTCGGAAGGCGGTGTCTGCGGAGCGATGAACTCGACGAGCTCGAGGTCAACGGCCTTCTTGGCATCACCGGTAAGACGGGCAAGCCAGGCGCCGTCGCGGCCGTTGAACAGCACGACCTCATCGCCGACCGTCTTCCTCAGCACCGCCGCCAGATAGAGCGACTGGTCCTTGCCGAGGGTCAGCGCCGCTCCGGCGGCAAGATCGGCCTCGACATAGAGGCGTGGAAGGGAGGCATGGGTGCGAGGCATTGACTTCCGGCGGCGGGCGGTTAGTGGTTCGAGTGCATAGGATGCGATAGTCCATCCCTGGTGTCACCCCGGCGAGGGCCAGAGCGCGTCGGGCTGGGTTAGGACCTCCGGCTGACAGTCACGGGTGGAGCAGTATCGCTTTCCGGCAAAGACTTTCGGAGGCAAACCGCCCATGGCCACTCCCACCGATCCCGGCTCTGTCGCAGACGCCCAGCGCGGCAACTGGGTGGACAGCTATGCTCCCGGTTGGCTGAAGCCTTATGCGCGGCTGGCGCGGTGGGATCGGCCGATCGGGGTCTACTTGCTGTTCTGGCCATGCGCGTGGTCGCTGGCGCTGGCGGCGGTGCGCCAGCCGGCAAACGGGTTCGATGCCGTCGCGCTCATCTATTGCTTCGTGGGCGCCGTGCTGATGCGCGGGGCCGGCTGCACCTTCAACGATATCGTCGACCGCGACATCGACATGAAGGTCGCGCGCACGCGGCTGCGCCCGATTCCGTCCGGACAGCTGACGACGCGCAATGCGGTAATTTTCCTCGTGGCGCAGGCACTTCTGGCGTTCCTCATCCTCATCCAATTCAATACGTTCACCGTCGCCATCGGCATCGCCTCGCTGGTACTCGTTGCCGTCTATCCGTTCATGAAGCGAGTGACCTGGTGGCCGCAGCTCTTTCTCGGGCTCGCCTTCTCCTGGGGGGCGCTCGTCGGCTGGAGCTCGCAGACCAGCAGCATCGGACCGGCCCCGCTCTTGCTCTATCTCGGCTGCATCCTCTGGACGATCGGCTATGACACCATCTATGCGCTGCAGGACATCGAGGATGACGCCCTGATCGGGGTCAAGTCCACCGCACGGCTCTTCGGAGAGAACGTCAAGCCCATCGTCGGCCTCTTCTATGCGGCGACCGTCGCCTGCTGGCTGGCGGCTGGGTTCGTTTCCGGGGCGGGCTGGGTTCTGGCGCTCGGGCTCGTACCTGTCGCGGCGATGCTCGCCTGGCAGGTCATGACCCTGGATGCGAGGGCGCCGGCGAACGCATACAATCGATTCTACTCGAACCACTATGTGGGACTGGTGCTGACCGGGGCGATCCTGTTGGAATGGATGTTCTAGATTCGATGACCGCCATGGATGCACAGCTCCACCAAGCGCCCAGCTCCCTGCCCGTGATCAACATGTTTTGGATCGGACCGCAGATCGGCCTCATCGAACGGCTCTCGATGGTGTCATTCCTGGCGGCCGGGCACAGCGTCCAGCTGCACGCCTATGACGAGGTCGCCGGGTTGCCGGAGGGCGTGACGCTGGTTGACGCCGACTTGACGGTGGAAAGGGACTATGGGCTTTCGCTGCTGGGCGGGCGCCGGGGGGCGCCTGCAATACTGGCCGATTATTTCCGCATGGCACTTCAGTTGAAGGGTGCGGGCATATGGGCGGACGCCGACATGCTCTGCGTAAAACCGCTCACCATCGTCCCGCACGAGCCACTATTCGGGTTGCACAGCCCGCAGACCATCAACAACGCCATAGTCTACCTACCGCCGGATTCGCCCATCGCCGCCGATATCATCGCCGGGTTCGCGCCCAACGCGATCCCCAAATGGCTCAATTTCAACCGTAAGCGGCAGCTCTGGACCAAGCGGCTCATAGGGCAGAACATCGCCCCCACAGACCACTTCTGGACAACATTCGGGCCGCAAGCGCTGACAGAACTGGCAAAGACATACCGAGTGTTCGATCTCGCCGCGCCCATCGACGTCTTCTATCCCTACAACCACCACCGCGCCTTCGAGGTCCTGCTACCAGAGACCGACATTGCGCAGTTCATGACGGAGAGAACTCTCTGCGTTCATTTGTGGAACAACGAACTGAAGAGCGTGCGCGATGAACAGCCGGCATCGACCTCGGCGATCGGCCGGCTGCTGACGGCTTATGGGCTATAAACCAAAAAGCCGGCCGCACCACCGACCGGCTTTAGGGCTCTCTGGAGGAAAGGGGCCCGGCGCTTAGTTGGCGCCGGTCTTGCCGCCGGGCTTGCGGCGGTTGAGGAAGCGGGGGCGGCGGTTGGCATCGGCGGCGAACCTGCGGCGCGCCGAGCGGGCGCCGACCATCACGCCATCGACCTGCTGGGAATAGGGCAGATAATTGCCGTCGCCGGCCTTGATAAGGAGCGGCAGGCGCAGTTTCTTGCCCCAGTTCTGCCACTCGGCAACGACATTGAGGTTACCGATTTCCTCGAACACCTGATAGCTGAGCTCGGCATCCGAATGCACAAGCTCGATGGTGGAGCGCAGTACCCCTTCCTCGGAGATGGCGGTGGCCACGGCCACGCCGATGAATTCGTCGACCGGCACCTTGACCTTAATGGCAACTCCGCTCTTTTCGAGCGTCTTGCGCACGGTGACCGTCTTGACCGGCTCGCGAGGGCCATTGTCGTTGGCCGCAATGAACCGGCGGTTCGCGACCTCGGGTTTAGCAAAAGCCAGGACGACGGCTGCGCCTTCGATCTCAACGCCACGGACCATAGTGGATAACCTTCCTGTCAACTTCCGAGAGCTTCGGTTTGCCGTGCTCTCTTTTATGGCTCCATCCTAGCGCGCCGCCTTACCGCCCGGCTTAAGAAGTTCGGTTAAGTTTACGTTGTTTTGCGGGAGGGTTAGCGGGTTCTGACCGGCTGTAAGGGCAAGTTAACTCATTGAAATCGTAAGACGTTAACCAGAGCGCTCCAGCGCATCGCGCGCGTACGCCGGGACTTTGCCTGTCGAGCCAGACGCAGGTGCTCTGGACCCCGAAATGCCGTTCCAAATCACTGCAGCGGCGACAAAAATCAACAACCAGGACAACAGCGCCAGCCCTATGATGATCCAGATCCTGTAGCGACTCATGGGGCCACCTCCGATCCCAGCAGAGACCCGCGGAGTAACCCGATCATTTATGAGATCCTTAAAATCCCGCCTTCCACAGGCGGGTGTGGAAAGCGGCTGCCGGCCACGCCCGGCGGGCCTTGCCGCGCCTGACTGCAAAGCCTACAAGCACCTCGAACATGACCCTTTCCCAACCGAGCCCCGAACAGGACCTGGAACTGCTGCGCACCAGCGCCGTCGCCGCCGGGATCATCGCCAGCGGCTATTTCCGCCGCGCGGTCAAGACGTGGGAAAAGGAGAACGCCTCGCCGGTGAGCGAGGCGGATATCGTGGTCGACAAGTTCTTAATGACGACGCTGACCGCCGCCCGCCCCAGCTATGGATGGCTGAGCGAGGAGACCGCCGACAGCCCTGAGCGGCTCGACAGGCCCCGCATCTTCGCCGTCGATCCGATCGATGGCACACGTGGCTTCATCCGCGGGGAAGATAGCTGGACGGTGTCGCTGGCGGTGGTCGAGGACGGGGTGCCCATCGCCGGCGTCGTCTATGCACCCGCGCGCGACGAGATGTATGATGCCTTTAGCGGGGGTGGGGCGCGGCTCAACGGCCGGCCAATCGCTCGCAGCCGGCGCGCCGGCGCGCCACCGCTGATCCCGGCGCCAGGCGCGGTGCATCAGGAGATGCAGGCGGCCGGCCTCGACTACAGGCGCGGACCCGCCTACCCATCCCTCGCCTACCGGCTCGTGCAGGTCGCGACTGGCAGGCTCGACGCGGCCGTGGTACGGCGCGGCGCGCAGGATTGGGACATCGCGGCGGCCGCGATAATCCTTTCGGAAGCCGGCATAGCGTTCAACGACGTCTGCGTGGGAGCCCCGCAATTCAACAAAGCTGAATTGCGCCACGGGGCGCTTGCTGCGCTTGCCGACATGAGCCTAAAACCCCTCGTCCATGCGGCGCTGATCAAGGTCTATGGCTGCCCGGCCGAGGCCGATCTGCCGCACCTTTCCATGTCCTGATGACCGGAACCGACGCCATGACCACCCCAGAACCGCAAAAGCAATTGCTGCACCTCGTCATCGGCGGAGAGCTCTCCGATATCTCGGGAGTGACCTTTGCCAATCTCGACCAGGTCGACATCGTCGGGGTCTATCCGAACTACGCCGAGGCCTACGACGTCTGGAGGCAGAAGGCTCAGCAGACGGTCGACAACGCGCAGACGCGCTACTTCATCGTGCACCTGCACCGGCTTCTCGATCCGGAAGAGAACTAGGCAAACCGCCGAGGGCGAGCCTCTAACTTACCAGCGCTTCCACAATAGCGCGCAGGGCGCCGGGCTCGCCGATGCGCGCGCGACCGATGTCGGCGAGGCGGTGACGCTCAGCTTCGTCGGAAAGGAGACGGCGCAGCGCAGCGCCGATGGCATCGGCGTCCGGCGGCACGACGGTCCGGGCAGCATCGAACAATTTCTGTTCATCGCGGAAGCGCGAACGGCGATCGCGTGAGTTGATGAAGGTGATGGCGGGCCGGCCCGAACCCAAGGCCTGGACCGTGGCGGTGCCGGCCTGGGACAGCACGATATCGGAAGCGGCAAGCATGTTGCCCATGGCGCCGCCGCGGGCCATGTGCACGGTCAACCGGCCATCGGTCAACTCACCGAGGTCGGCATTCTCGGCGGTGAGCATGGCGGTGCGCCGCAGTTGCGCCTTGCGGGCGAGATCGTCGACGTTGATGCCGCCGGCAACCGCCAGGAACACATCGGGCAACACCCCCTCGGGCAAGGTGCGCAGTCCCGCGATCTGCAGGGCGAAGCTTTCGGCGGTCAGTGCACGGCTGCCCGGCAGGAGGGTGACGGCCAGCGGCCGGGTGCGGCGGGCGCGGGCGTCGTATTCGGCAAAGGGAATGGTGTCCATCATCACATTGCCGGCGCAACGCGCATCGATGCCGGTTTGCGCGAGCGTTGCGGCGAGATTTTCGGCGCGGCAGAAAACGGTCTTGCAGGCGCGCCTGATGGCCAGACGCTCGAGGCGCGAATAGAGACGGGCCGCGCCGGTCTTGTAGACGTCGATGTAAAAGAGGTTGCGGTGGCCGGTCATGAGGCCGGCCAGCACCCCCACCATATCGCCGACGACGACAATCTCGTCGTACTGTGCGCGGATGCGCGCGAGGAAAGAGAGCGCCGGTCGCACGGTTGTGAAGCCGCCGGTCGCGATGTCTCGGCGCAGGGATCCGCGCACGTTGCGCCAGCCTTCCGAAGCGAGCGTGGCGCGCGGACCGACAATGGGGCAGACATCTGCGTAGGCGTTGCCCGCGCCGATCATCGGATAGGCTTCTGCAGCCACATATCCGGGCAGGGAACGGATCAAGGCGGCGGAAATCCAATCCTCGCCGTGTCCGTTGGAAACGAAAAGGAAGCGGCGGCGGCCTGACGCTGTGGCCACGGACCTACTTCCCGAGCTTGTGGCGCCGATAGGCCTCTCCGGCCGTTTCGATGTCGGCATAAGCCTCCTGCCGTTCGACGCTCCAATAGAAGAGCTCATCGAGCGGGATCGGCCGGCCGGTGATGGCGCAGCGCACGAAACTGCCCGGTCGCAGCACGACATAATCGGCATCGAGATAGCGCAGTTGCGCCTCGGCGGGGGTGAAACCCTTGTCGAATATGTTCATGGCCATGACTTTCCTAGTACGCGGTACGCTTCTGCTCCGACCGATATAGCGCTCCCTGTGCGGTCTCAAAAGAGACTTTCCTGACTATCGTTGTCAGTTTGTGACCTCGACCTGCGCCGCGGCATGGCGGGCGCACCGGAAATGGTGGCGCCGACCTCGCCGTCGGCGAACTGCAGCGCAACGATATCGCCCGGATTGAGGCCCGCCTGGGCCGCGACGACCGCGCCATCGGGCCGACGTACGAGAGCATATCCGCGCGCCAGCACATTCTCATAGCTCAAAGAGGCCAGAAGTTTGTCGAGCGCCTGCAAGCGCTGCGAATGGGTCGCGAGGATCCGGGCGAATGCAGGGGTCAGGCGGCCCGCCACCGGATCGAACCGCAGGCGTGCCCTGCCGGCTCCATTGGCCAGCGCCCGCGGGGCCCGGCCGACCAACTGATGCAGGCGCGTGTCGAGCTCGCGTACGCGCTGGCGCAGCATGTCGGGCCGCAGGAGCGGCGCCGCGCGCGCCAGCGCGATGGCCTTGGCCTGGCTCGCGTGCCGCAAGGCTGCGAGGAGATTGGAACCGGCATGGTCGAGCCGTTGGCGGTGGGTCGAGACGAGGTCGGCCGGGCGCGGCAGGCCGGCGCCGGCGGCGCGCAACCGGTCGCGCAGATTGGAGGCGATACGACGCGCGCCGTTGCGCTGGCGCAGTCCGAGGTCTTCTACATAGCCGATGAGTTCGCTCCTCACCGGAACGGCCGCCTCGGCCGCAGCGGTAGGGGTGGGCGCCCGCATATCGGCGACATAGTCGATGAGGGTGGTGTCGGTCTCGTGGCCGACGGCCGAGATCAGCGGGATGCGGCTCGCGGCGACCGCGCGCACCACTGTCTCCTCGTTGAACCCCCAGAGGTCCTCGATCGAACCCCCGCCTCGCGCAACGATGAGCAGGTCCGGGCGCGGGATCGCTCCTTCCGGCGGGAGGGCGTTGAAACCCTCAATGGCGGCCACCACCTCGGCGGCGCTGGTCTCGCCCTGGACCCGCACCGGCCAAACGACGACATGGCTGGGAAAGCGGTCGGCGAGGCGGTGGAGGATATCGCGGATGACGGCGCCGGTCGGGGAGGTGACGACGCCGATGACGCGTGGCAGATAAGGCAGCGGCCTCTTGCGCTCACGCGCGAACAAGCCCTCGGCGGCAAGCTTCTTGCGACGCTCCTCGAGCAGCGCCATCAGGGCGCCGGCACCGGCCGGCTCGATGTTGTCGACGACGATCTGATATTTCGACGAGCGCGGGAAAGTCGTCAGCCGCCCAGTGGCAATGACCTCCAGCCCCTCCTGTGGCTTGAAGGATAATCGGGCAAAGCTGGTTTTCCAGACGACCGCGTCTATCGAAGCGTTCTCGTCTTTGAGAGTGAAATAGCAGTGGCCGGAGGCGTGCTGACCGCGAAAGCCGGAGATCTCGCCGCGCACGCGCACATAGCCGAAGTTCTCTTCGACGGTGCGCCTGACCGCCTGGGCGATCTCGGAGACGGTGAACTCGGTGGCGTTGGTGAGGATGTCGGTCATGGTCAACTCGTGCGCCAGAAGCGCGGTGCGCGTCAAGGCGGCGCGGAACAAGCCAAGTGGGGGGTCAATATGATGGTTTTTTGACATGAGGGACCGTTCTCCCCTTGCCCGCCTGCGCCGCTTATGGGAGAGGGCGCACGAAACGGCAACGCGAGCAGGCTGACGGGGGCTTGAAGCATGCGGGTTCTGGTTATCGGTGCGGGCGGGCGGGAACATGCATTGGCATGGAAGATCGCGCAGTCGCCACGGCTGACGAAGCTTTACATCGCGCCGGGCAACGCTGGCACCGAAGTGGTCGGCGAGAACGTCGCCGTCGACGCCACCGATCATCAGGCCGTGATCGATACCTGTCGACGCCTCGCCATCGATTTCGTGGTGGTGGGGCCTGACGCGCAGGTGGTCGCCGGGCTTGGCGACGACCTGCGCGCTGCTGGCTTCACCTGTTTTTGTCCCTCGAAGGCGGCGGGACAGATCGAGGGTTCGAAGAGCTTCACCAAGGCGCTTTGCGACGAAGTGGGCATTCCCACCGCCCGCTACGGGCACTTCGACAACGAGGCCGAGGCGCGCGTCTATGTGCGTGAGCAAGGCGCCCCGATCGTCATCAAGGCGGACGGGCTTGCCGCCGGCAAGGGCGTGACAGTCGCCATGACGCTCGAGGAGGCCGAGGCGGCGATCGTCGACTGTTTCGCCGGCGCCTTCGGCAGGTCGGGGGCGCAGGTGGTCGTCGAGGAGTTCATGGAAGGCGAGGAGGTGAGTCTCTTCGCACTCTGCGATGGGCAGAACACGCTGCTGCTGGCCTCGGCGCAGGACCACAAGCGCGCGTTCGACGGCGACACCGGGCCCAATACCGGAGGCATGGGAGCCTATTCGCCGGCACCGGTCCTGACCGAAGCGCTGACCGCTCGCGTGATGGATACGATCATCACCCCGACGGTCAAAGGCCTCGCAAGGCGCGGCGCGCCCTACCAGGGCGTCCTTTTTGCCGGATTGATGCTGACCGCCGAGGGTCCCAAGCTCGTCGAGTACAATGCACGGTTCGGGGACCCCGAATGCCAGGTGATGATGATGCGGCTGCGCTCGGACCTGCTCGACCTCCTCCACGCGACAGCCACGGGGAACCTTTCCGGCAAGTTCGCCGTGTGGCGCGAGGAAGTGGCACTGACGGTGATCCTGGCGACGAAGGGGTACCCGGGAAACTACGACAAGGGCACCGAGATCAAGGGCGCGGAAGGGCTCGACACGAGCGACGTTCAGGTGTTCCATGCTGGGACGAAGCGCGAAGGCGGACGTTTACTCGCAAGCGGCGGGCGTGTGCTCAATGTCACCGCGCTAGGCGCCACGGTGGCGGAGGCACAGAAGCGTGCTTACGAACTCGTTGATCAGATTGTTTGGCCTGAGGGCTTCTGCCGGCGGGACATCGGCTGGCGGGCAGTTGCGCGGGGAGAGTGACCCGCGGGGCATCGTCGATGCGGGCGATGCGGCGGCGGACGGTCTCTACGATGCGGTGTTCGACGGCGACTCGCGCGAAAAACAGCCTACGCCCTTGCAGCGGCGTGGCCGCGGCGTCATCGACCGCATGCGCGGCAAGGCACGCAAAATCGCGGAAATCACGGAATCGGGGCCGCGAATCGGGGTGGCGCTTGGCGGCGGTTCGGCGCGCGGCCTGACCCATATTCCTTATATCGAGGCCATGGACGAGCTCGGCCTCAAGCCCACGGTCATCGCGGGGACTTCGATCGGCGCGCTGATCGGGGCCGGCTGGGCCAACGGCATGAAAGGGGCAGAAATCCGCGAACACGCCTATGATGTGCTGGCGACGACGCGGGTGATCGCGGGGCGGCTGTGGAGCCGGCACGTGCGGGGGCTCGGCAGCCTTCTGCAGCAGGGCCTTTCGATGCAGCTCGACGCCAATGCGGTGGTCGACGCTTTCCTGCCGGATGGTTTTCCCGACCATTTCAGCGATCTCGGCATCCCGCTCTACGTGGTCGCGACCGACTTCCAGTCCTGGCACCAGACCGTGTTCAACTCCGGCCTGGTGCGGCCGGCGATCGCCGGCTCGATCGCCATTCCGAGCCTCTTCAAGCCGGTCTACTACGAGAACCACCTCCTCGTTGACGGCGGTGTCGTCAACCCGCTGCCGCTCGACCAGGCCGATATCGACACGGATTTCCTTATCGGCATCGACGTCAACGGTGACCCGTCACAAGGGCTGACCAAGATCAACCACAGTGCGCTCGACCTCTGGTTCGGCTCGGCGCAGATCATGATGCATTCGCTGACTGCGCATATGATGGCCGCCTACCCGCCCGACGTTTATGTGCGCCCGCATGTGACGACGTTCGGGCCCATGGAGTTCTGGCGCGTGCGCGAGATTATCGGCCACGCAGACCAGGAAAAGGACCGCTTCAAGCGCATGGTGGCCGACAAGATCGAGGCCTACATCCAGAACAAGGTGCCGGTGATCGGCAGCGAGTGAGGTCGGGGCGCCGGTATTCGCAGCGCGTAAGTCGCTCAGCGACCGACAGCATCTATCGGCGTAGGCGGGAAAAAAACTTCCTGAGCAGCGCGGAAGCGCGCACTTCGCCCAGCCCGCCGACGATCTCGGGACGGTGGTGGCAGGTGGGCTGGTCGAAGAGACGGATGCCGTTCTCGACGGCGCCGGCCTTTGGGTCCTCGGCACCAAAATAGACCCGCCGCAGACGCGTGTGGGCGATGGCGCCGGCGCACATGGCGCAAGGCTCGAGGGTGACGTAGAGGTCGCAACCGTCGAGCCGGCCGGTACCGCGCTCGGCAAGTGCGGCGCGGATGGCGAGCATTTCGGCGTGGGCGGTCGGATCGGCCAGCGCCTGCATGCGGTTGCGCTCGGCGGCGATGATCTCGCCGTCGCAGACGATCACCGCTCCGACCGGCGCCTCGCCGTCGGCGGCGGCATCGGCAGCGAGCATCAAGGCGACGTCCATCGGGGATTGACTCATGCGCCGTTCCTACCCCTGCCCCGTTGCCGCGGCAAGCTACCGGGCTGAATGAACCAGGCTTCCGTTCTGACGGCGTCAGAACGGAAGCCTGGGTATGGGCGGGCCGACCGTGTCCTTAGTGGCCCGCAGCCTCGGCCGGCACGCCGGCAGGTTCCGGCCGCCGGATAAGGAAGGCGGCGAGAACCGTCAGCACCGAAATGATCGCGCCGGCCTGGAAGGCCAACTGGATACCGGCCGAGAGAGCCACCGGCTCGGGCGCGCCGGCCGCCAGCTCAGCGCTGGAGCGCAGCGACATCAGCGCCACGAACAGGGCCACGCCCGCCGCTCCGGCCACCTGCTGGATGGTGCCGAGCACAGCGCTGCCGTGCGAATAAAGGTGCGGGGGCAGCGAGCCGAGGCTGGCCGTAAAGAGCGGCGTGAAGAGGAAGGCGAGGCCCACGCTCAGCACCACATGCGCCGCCAGGACGAAGAGCGGAGAGGTGTTCTGGTCCATGAAGGTGAGCGACCAGAGGACCATGCACACGACCGCAGAGCCGGGCACGACGAGGACCGTCGGGCCAAAGCGGTCGTAGAGCCGGCCAACATAGCGGGCGAGAATGCCCATGGTGAGCCCTCCCGGCAGGAGCAAGAGCCCGATCTGCAGGGTCTCGAGCCCCAGCACGTTCTGCAGGTAGATCGGCAGGAGCACGAACACGCCGAACATGGCCATCATGAAGACGGCCATCATGAAGATCGAGAGGCTGAACGTCTTGGACAGGAACGTGCGCAGGTCGAGCAAAGCCTGGTCGCGCTTCTGCAGCAAGAGCTGACGCAGGATGAAAACGACGAGCGCGACGCCGCCGACCACAACCGGCACCCACGCCGGCACGGGTGTCGCCGCCTCGCCACCCTCGCCCATGAGGCTGAGGCCGTAGACGATGCCGCCGAAAGCGAAGACCGAGAGGATGACCGACACGACATCGACCGGTGCGTAGCGGGGCGTGGTGACGTTGACCATCCTGCGCCAGCCGAAATAGAGCGCGGCAAGCGCGATGGGAACAACGACGATGAAGATCCAGCGCCAGTCGAGGACGTTGAGGATGAGACCTGAGACGGTGGGACCGAGTGCCGGCGCAACGGAGATGACCAGCGAGATGTCGCCCATGGTCTTGCCGCGGTTCTCGGGCGGAACAAGGTTCATGACCGTGGTCATCAGCAAGGGCATCATGATGGCCGTGCCGCACGCCTGTACCACCCGGCCGACGATGAGAAGCTCGAGACCGGGTGAGACGGCACAGATCGTCGTACCGGCCGCGAAGGTCGACATGGCCAAAATGAACACCGGGCGCGTGTTGAGGCGCTGCAAAAGGAACCCGGTGACGGGAATGACCACGGCCATGGTCAGCATGAACGCCGTCGTCAGCCACTGCACCGCATTGGCGGTAACGCCGAGATCGTCCATCAGCCGCGGCAGAGCGACGACCATGATGGTCTCATTGAGGATGACGACGAAGGCAGAAACCAGAAGGATCAGGATGACCAGCCGATTGCGGGCGGCAAGGTCTCCGCCGCCGGCCGGCGCGTTGGATGTATTCATGGTGGGTTCGGCACTCATGGCGGCTACTCTCTTTGTCGGATTGGAAGACGGCGAGCCGATGCAGGCCCACTCCAGCGACGAACGGCTTGAACTGATTTCGACACGGCGCCCAAAATATCGGCGCAGTCGCGAGCATTGGGTAAAAAGGGACCGCGTTCTTAACCTGTCCACTTGGTGAGGCCAAGCCAGGATGTGTCGTGGCCGAGATGCATGGCAGGCATGCAGCAAGGACATGGGCGAATTCCGGGTCGGATCGCGAAGCGCCTTGCCTTATATTTGAGCCAAGGAGAATCAATTCGCCCATGCCCATCAGGCAACTGCCCGAAACGCTGATCAACCGCATCGCCGCCGGCGAGGTGGTCGAACGCCCGGCGAGCGTCGTCAAGGAACTCGTCGAGAACGCGATCGATGCGGGCGCCGGCCGGATCGTGGTGACGACGGCCGGCGGTGGCAAGGGTCTCATCCGCATTGAGGACGACGGCGCGGGTATGGATGCCGACGACCTCCTGCTTTCGGTCGAGCGGCACGCGACGTCGAAGCTCTCGGCCGACGACCTCGACGACATCCGCACGCTGGGTTTCCGTGGCGAAGCGCTGGCCTCGATTGGCTCGGTCGCCGACCTCACCATCGCGACACGCACCGCCGAAACCGAGAGCGGGCTGCGCCTCGCAGTGCGCAACGGGATCAAGTCCGGGCCGGTGCCAACGGCCTTGAACCGGGGCACGGTGGTCGAGGTCAAGAATCTCTTCGCCAACGTGCCGGCACGTCTCAAATTCCTCAAGACCGATCGGGCGGAGGCGGCGGCGGTAACCGACGTCGTCAGGCGGCTGGCGATGGCCAATCCGCAGGTGCATTTCGTCTTGACGGGTGCCGACCGGGCTGAGAGCAACTGGCCGGCGGTGACAGGGGAAGGTGCGCTCGCCGCGCGGCTGGCGCAGTTGGTCGATGCCGATTTCGCCGAGAATGCCGCACAACTCGCGACCGTGCGGCACGGCATCGTGGTGGCCGGACTTGCGGGCTTGCCAACCTATACGCGGGCCAATTCGCTCTCCCAGTTCTATTTCGTCAACGGCCGCTCGGTGCGCGACAAGGTGCTGGTCGGTGCGGTGAGAGCCGCCTACGCCGACTACACCTTCCGCGACCGTTTCCCGGTCATTGCGCTTTATCTCTCGATCGATCCGGCCGAGGTCGACGTCAACGTGCATCCGGCAAAGGCTGAGCTGCGCTTTCGCGATGCCGGGGCGGTTCGCGGCGCCGTGATCCGCGCCATTTCCGATGCGCTGGCGGCCGCCGGGTTCCGGGCAAGCTCGACGGTGGGCGAGGACATCCTCGGGGCATTCCAGGCGCCGGTCTATCCGGCCGCGGCCGCCGGGCCCGGCTCTCGGGCGGGCGATGATAGTCCGCGGCCGTCGGCCTATGCGTCAACGGGCCCAGCCCATACCGCGCCCTCCGCTGCGTCGTCCTGGCAAAGATCGGCTCCCGCCTGGGACCCGGGCTTCGCCGGCATGGCCGAACCGAGCGGCCGGGTGGAGGCGCTGGCCGAGGAGGAGCCGGCCAATATCGACTTCCCGCTCGGCACCGCCCGCGCGCAGATGTTCGAGAACTTCATCATCGCCCAGAACGCCGACGGGCTGCTGCTTGTCGACCAGCACGCCGCGCATGAGCGGCTGGTTTACGAGCGGTTCAAGGCGCAGATGACGGCAGGACCGGTGCCGAGCCAGGCCCAGCTTATTCCCATGGTCGTCGAGTTGCCCGAGGAGGATTGCGCGCGAATCGAGGAGGCCGCGCCGATGCTCGAAAAGCTTGGGCTCTATCTCGAACGGTTCGGGCCGCGGGCGGTGGCGGTGCGCGAGACGCCAGCGCTCCTCGGCCAGCCCGACATCGAGGGACTGGTGAAGGACCTCGCGGACGGGCTCGCCGAATGGGACACCACCGCCGCGCTCTCGGATCGGCTGGAAGCGATCGTCGCCCGCATGGCCTGCCACGGCTCGGTGCGCTCGGGCCGGCGCCTGAAGGTCGAGGAGATGAACGCGCTTTTGCGGGAGATGGAAGCGACGCCCCATTCGGGCCAATGCATCCACGGACGTCCGACCTATGTGGAACTCAAGAAGCGGGATATCGAGAGGTTGTTCGGGCGAAGCCGTTAACTCCGCCCGATAATGCTACCCGAACACGCTCGCTCCGCGATCCGCCACGCCAACCAGTGCGCGCATGCCGGCAAAGAGCTCTCGGCCCATGCCGTAGTGCTCGCGGCGCAGGTCTTCGGTGGCAGGAGTACGGGCGAAGAATTCGCGTTCGTCGCCAACGAAGTCGAGGGTGCCGGCCTCGGCGTCGAGCCGGATGATGTCGCCGTCGCGGATCTTAGCGATGGCGCCGCCGTCGACGGCTTCGGGCGTCATGTGGATGGCGGCGGGCACCTTGCCCGACGCGCCGGACATTCGCCCGTCGGTGAGGAGCGCAACCTTGAAGCCGCGGTCCTGCAGAACACCGAGGGCGGGGGTGAGCTTGTGCAGCTCCGGCATGCCGATGGCGCGCGGACCCGAGAAGCGGACGACGGCGATGATGTCGCCGGTCAGCTCCCCGGCCTTGAAGGCGGCCTGCAGGCCGTCCTGGCTGTGGAAGACGCGGGCGGGCGCCTCGACCACGCGGTGCTCGGGCTTGACGGCCGAGACCTTGATCACCGAGCGGCCAAGATTGCCGGTGAGGAGCTTCAGGCCCCCGGACTTCTGGAACGGGTCCCTTGCCGAGGCCAGGACCTTGGGCGCCGCCGATTCGCTGGCCGCCGGCTCGAAGGAGAGCTTGTCCTCGATGAGCTTGGCTTCAACCGTGTAGCCGGAAAGGCCCGCGCCCCAGACAGTCTTGACGTCCTCGTGCAGGTATCCGTCGTCGAGAAGCTCGCGGATCAGGAAACCCATGCCGCCGGCGGCGTGGAAGTGGTTCACGTCGGCGACACCGTTTGGGTAGACGCGGGCGAGGAGCGGGGTGACGTCGGAGAGGTCGGACATGTCATCCCAGGTCACCTGCATGCCCGCTGCCGCCGCAATGGCGATGAGATGCATGGTGTGGTTGGTCGAGCCGCCGGTGGCGTGAAGGCCGACGAGGCCGTTGACGATTGCCTTCTCGTCGACAACGTGACCGACGGGCGTATAGGCATTGCCTTGGGCGGTAAGCGAAAGGGCGCGCCGCGTTCCCTCACGGGTCAGCGCATCGCGCAGCGGCGTGCCGGGGTTGACGAAGCTCGAGCCGGGCAGGTGCAGGCCCATGATCTCCATCAGCATCTGGTTGGAGTTGGCGGTGCCGTAGAAGGTGCAGGTGCCGGGCGAATGGTAGGACTTGGCCTCGGCCTCGAGCAGTTCGGCACGACCGACCTTTCCTTCCATATAGAGCTGGCGGACGCGGCTCTTCTCGTCGTTGGGCAGCCCTGAGGGCATCGGACCGGCGGGGATGAAGACCGCTGGCAGATGGCCGAAGGTCAACGCGCCGATGAGCAGGCCCGGCACGATCTTGTCGCAGATGCCGAGATAGACGGCCGCGTCGAACATGTTGTGGGACAGCGCGATCGCCGTGGACATGGCGATGACGTCGCGGCTGAACAACGAGAGATCCATGCCCGGCTGACCCTGGGTCACGCCGTCGCACATGGCGGGCACGCCGCCGGCGACCTGGGCGGTGGCGCCGATCTCGCGCGCGGCCTCTTTGATGATATCGGGATATGTCGCGTAGGGCTGATGGGCAGAGAGCATGTCGTTGTAGCTGGTGACAATGCCGAGGTTCAGCGTCCTGGTGCCGGCGAGCGCGGCCTTCTCCGACGGTGAGCAGGCCGCAAAGCCATGGGCAAGGTTGCCGCAGGAGAGACTCGCGCGATAAACGCCGCTTTCGCGCGCGCGCTCGAGCCGATCGAGATAGTCACGGCGAGTTTCGCGGCTGCGCGCCGCTATGCGATCGGTCACATCCTGGATGGCCTTGCGGACAGACATGTCTTCTCCTTAGCCGTGCTCAACGCGGGCCAACGGCCGCCCACGGCTCCTTCGTCATGGGGCATGGTCCTCATGCGGGTGAAGCACCCTCACCCGCGGATCATGCCTTTGCCAGCATCCCGAATTCGAGCATCGCTTTGCTTTTGCCGAAAACGGCATCCACTTCTGGCGCGATGCTCGAGCGGCCAGGGCGGTCGATTGGGGACCGCCCCAGGAGCTCAGGGACACCAGTAAACTGTCATCGGCCGGTCGGCGCGCAGCACTGCGCGAACCGGCATTTCCTCGACCGGACCGTCGCCCAGGGCCTTCTCCAGCACCGCGGCCTTCTCCTCCCCTTCTATGTGGAGGAAGAGCGCGTCGGTTTCGAGCAGGCGCGGCAGAGTGAAGGTCACCCGCGGCTCGCCGGCGCCGGGCGCGTGGATGGCGATCACCGGGCCGGACGCCGAAAGCGCCTCGGCAAGCGTGTCGCCGCCGGGAAAGAAGGAGGCGGTGTGGCCGTCACTGCCCATACCGAGAACGACGGCGGCAAAGGGGCGCGGCAGAATCTCGAGGCCGGCGGCGGTCCTCCCGATCTGCGTGGCGTCGGGCTCGGCCCCGCCCGAATAGAGAGGCAGGAAGCGGGCGGACGCCGCTGGTCCCTGCAGCATCTTTTGGTTGACGAGGCCGGCGTTGGAGCGCTCGTTCAGTTCATCGACCCAGCGCTCGTCAACAAGCGTGACTACCACCTTCGACCAATCCACATCCTTGCGCTTGCCAAGAGCCGAAAAGAACTTGGCCGGGGTCGATCCGCCGGAAACCGCAATCGCCGCCTCGCCGCGCGTCGCAATTGCCGCATTGATGTGGCCGGCGACGGCATCGGCCAATTGCGTGGCGAGGGTCGTCCTATCGGCAAAGCTGCGGCGATCGAGCATCTAGTTATCGTCCTCGTGCCACGTGCGGCCATCGCGTTCGATGAGGGCGATGGAGCCGGTCGGGCCCCAGGTGCCGGCGGTATAAGGCTGGGGCGGCTCGGAGGCCCGGTCCCAGGCCTCGCGGATCGGATCGACCCACGCCCACGCCGCCTCGAGCTCGTCGCGGCGCATGAACAGGGTCTGATTGCCGCGCACCACGTCGAGCAGCAACCGCTCGTAGGCTTCGGGCGTACGCTCCGAGAACGTCTGGGCAAAGGAGAGGTTCAGCGGCACCTCGCGCAGGCGCATGCCGCCTGGCCCAGGATCCTTGATCATCATCAAGAGCTTGACGCCCTCGTCAGGCTGCAGGCGGATGATGAGTTTGTTGGGGCGCGGCGCGCCTTCGGCGTGATCGAAGATCGAATGCGGGATGTCGCGGAACTGGATGCAGATTTCCGAGACGCGCCTGGCCATGCGCTTGCCGGTCCTGAAGTAGAACGGCACGCCCGCCCAGCGCCAATTCTGGATCTCGGCCTTAAGGGCAACGAAGGTCTCGGTGCGCGAGCCTTTCTTCCCCTCCGGCAGTTCGTCCTGGTAGCCCTTGACCGAGGTGGTTTCGGAGGTGACACCACGATACTGGCCACGCACGGTGACCTTGCCGACATCGCCGTTGGCGATCGGCCTTAGCGCCCGCAGGACCTTGAGCTTCTCGTCGCGCAGCGCATTGGCGTCGTCGGAGGCCGGCGGTTCCATGGCCACCAGGCAGAGGAGCTGCAGCATGTGGTTCTGGATCATGTCGCGCAGGGCGCCGGACTCGTCGTAGTAGCCGCGCGTGCCGGCACCCACCGATTCGGCAACTGTCAGCTGCACATGGTCGATATGGGTCGAGTTCCACACCGGCTCGAAAAGCGTGTTGGCAAAGCGCAGCGCCAGGAGGTTCTGCACCGTCTCTTTGCCGAGATAGTGATCGATGCGATAGACCTGATCTTCCGCAAAGATGCGGGCGACGCCGTCATTGATTTCCTGAGAGGAGATCAAATCGTGGCCTAGGGGCTTTTCCAGGACCACACGAGCGTCGCGCCGGTAATATTTGCGCTTGCCCAGATACTCGCAGATCGGCTCGAAAAGGTTAGGGGCGACGGCGAGGTAGAAGGCGCGCACGACCTGAGAGTCGTCGCGCAGCGCCTTGCCGAGATCACCCCAGCCATCCTGGTTGGTCACGTCATTGACGATGTAGGAAAAGATCGACACGAACCGCTCGATCGTCTCCTTGTCCCGATATTCCTTCTCGACGAACTCGGCGACGGCGTCGCGGGCGAGTTTCTGGAAATCGGCATCAGAGAGCGGCGAGCGGGAGACGCCAATGATGCGGCTCTGCTCGTCGAACTGGCCGTCCTTGAAGCGATGGTAGAGCGCCGGGATCAGCTTGCGTTTGGTCAGATCGCCGGTGGCGCCGAAGACGACATAGTCGAACGGCTGAACGGGAATAATGCGGCTGGACACGAAGCTTGTCCCTTTCAAGAAGTCAGGTCGTTGCAAAATACTGCCGGGCGAGAAGGACGGCGCCGTGCAGGGGTTCGTAGAGCGGCATGCGCACGAAATCGCCGTAGCGGTCCTTGAGGATGGGAAAGAGACGCTGGCCGAAGCCGCCGACCACAGCCATCTTGTCGACGCCGCGCGCCTTAAACCAGTCGACATAGGTGTCGATGTAGGAAAGCTCCAGGTCCATGAGCTTGCGCGCGACAGGGTCGCCCTTGTCGAAGTGCTCGGTGAAGAGCGGCATGAGCTTGCCGAATTCAGCCGGAGCGCGGCCGATCAGCGCGTCGTCACACCCTTCCGTGCCATCACGGCTGATGATCTTCAGGTCCATATCGGTGGCAAAGGACCAACTCATCACCGCCTGGTTGTCGCCACCGAGCGCATCGATCACCGCCCTCGTCAGCGGCGAGGGCTCGACGAGGCCATCCTCGGCCTCGACGGAATAACGCACCAGTTCGCGCCCAAGAATGGCGCCCGACATCTGGTCGCCGATCTGGAAGCCCCAGCCACCGGCCTGGTAGCGCTGGCCGGCGACCATGGCGAGCGCTGCCGAGCCGGTGCCGACGATGATGACCGCGCCGTCCTCGCCGCCGAGCGCACCGGCATGGGCGATGTCGATATCGTCGAACACCTTGACGCCGGCGAAGGGCCAGGGACGGGCAGCGAACTCCTCGCGGGCCGAATGCATGCGCCCGCCGGCCATGCCAAAGCAGGCATAGGTATTGGCGGTTTCGGAGAAATCGATGCCGGCCGAAGCGAATACGTCGCGCGTGCCGTCGCTGATGGCCTTCCAGGCGGGTTCGCCGTCATCGATCTGAAGATTGGAGCGGCCTGCCTTGACCTCGGCGAGCGTTGCAAGAGTCTCGTCGGCCAGGCGCACGCGGCAATTGGTCCCGCCGCCGTCGACGCCTAGATAGTACCTGGGCAAGAGGGCGCCTCCTTCTTGGGGCGATGGTTGGATGGGCCGGACCCGCCGATAGGGGCGCCGGTTGTGCGCGCGATACTCAACACGGTTCGTTCGGCGCGGACCATAATGCGAAAGGCCATAAGACGAAAGTAGGATACGCGGCAAATTTCGCGGTGCCATAAGGCCGGCCGCATGGCTCGTTTGCACACGTGGCCGACCTCCATGCGACAGTTCAAGCGGGCAACCAGAACCGCGCGAAAATCTTGTAGGGTGACTGGATTGAAAACGGCGGCAAAGAGGGCAGGCAGATGGCGCGACATGTACTGGTGCTGGGCGGAGCGCGCTCGGGCAAGACGAGTTTTGCCGAACGGCTGGCGATAAAGTACGGGAGCCTCCCCGCTTATCTCGCCACCGCCGAAGCGCTTGACACGGAGATGGTCGAGCGGGTCGAGACGCACCGTCGCCAGCGCGAGGGACGTTTCGAGACCATCGAGCAGCCACTGGCTCTTACCGAAACGCTGCAGGCGGCCGCCTCGCATCATGACGTGATTCTCGTCGACTGCCTGACGCTGTGGATCAGCAACATGCTTGAGGCCGGTGAGAACGTTGCCGAGGCGGTGGAGGAACTGGCGACGACCTTGCGGCAGATGGAGAGCAGCATGGTGATCCTCGTTTCCAACGAGGTCGGGCTCGGTATCGTCCCCGAAAACGCCATGGCGCGGAATTTCCGCGACATCGCCGGAGCGGCGCATCAGCGCCTCGCCGAGATCTGCAGCGACGTCTATTTCATTGCTGCCGGCCTGCCGCTGACGCTGAAAGGCCAAACGCCCGATTAGAGCTTTGCCCGTTCTGATGGGACCAGACCGGGAGCTCCAAGTTATCAGATTGTCGCGCTTTCGAACCGCAAAGGTGGTTTCCACTTTTGCTGAAAGCGCTACGGTCAGAGCGTCGTCAGCATCAGTGCCAGCGCGATGCTCATGACCAGCAGTACGTTAAGTGTGGCACGGTAGAGCTGGAGGGCACGCAGGATGTCGCTGGCCACTAGCGCGGACTTGCCCTCGCCCATGACCGGCAAGTGGACGACCTCGCCGCTATAGCTGCGCGGACCGCCGACCCTGAAGCCCAGAGCACCGGCCATGGCCGCCTCGGGCCAGCCGGCATTGGGCGAAGCGTGCTTGGGCGCGTCCCGGCGGGCGGCGGTCCAGGCATGGGAAGGGCTGGCGTGGGGCACGATGAAGCAGGCAATGGTGATCAGCACCGCCGTCAGGCGCGCCGGCACCCAATTGACGAGGTCGTCGAGCCTGGCTGAGGCCCAGCCATAGTCGCGATAGCGCGCGTCGAGGTGACCGACCATGGAATCGGCGGTGTTGATGGCCTTGTAAAGCACGATGCCGGGCAGGCCGAGAAGGACCAGCCAGAACCAAGGCGCGACCACCCCGTCGGAGGTGCTCTCGGCCAGGGTCTCGATGGCCGCGCGAGCGACGCCCGCTTCGTCGAGCTCGTCCGGATCGCGCCCGACGATATGGCTGACGGCTTCGCGGCCGGCCGCGAGTGATCCGCTCAGCGCATCGGCTACCTTTCCAACGGCGCGGCCGAGCTCCTTCTGGGCGAGGAAGGGGGTGGCCAGCAACACCTCGACCACCCAGCCCAGCGGCAGGCCGCGCACGAACTGCTGGACGATGAAGGAGAGAACGAAGGCGACGACGAGGAGGATGGCGAGCCCGATGATGCCAGCATCGCGCCGGTGGCGGCTGTCGCGCTCCGGGCGGTTGAGACGGCGCTCCAGCCCGTCGATGAGGCTGCCGAACCACACGACCGGATGGCCGATGGTTTTGGTGAGCTGCTCGGGATAGCCGAGCCAGCGCTCGATGACGAGCGCGAGAGGGGCAACGAACACGGACATCAGAACCGGACCTCCCTGGATAGCGACAGCAGGGCATCGACATCGAGATGCGATTCGAGGTGGGCCGCAAGCCCATCGAGTACGGCATCCACCCCGGCCTCATAGGCAAGCGAGGGGTCGGCAGTCGCGCCGAGGAAGGCTCGGCGGAAGCCGTCGGCGGCAAAGAGGCCGTGGAGGTAGGTGCCCATAACAAGGCCGTCGCGGCTGCGCGCACCCTCGGGTTCGCCCGCGACCCGCGAGAAGGGGTTGGCGCGATCGGGGCCGACAGTCTCTCCCATATGCATGTGATAGCCGGTGAGAGGCAGGCCGCTCGCCGCGTCTTCGGCCGCTTCGAGCTTGAGGGTCTTGACCGGCGTCAGCACGGTTTCGACGTCGAGCAGGCCCAGTCCTTCGCTCGCCCCGGGCGCGCCCTCGATGCCCTCGGGATCGGCCACACTTTGCCCCAGCATCTGATAGCCACCGCAGATGCCGAGGATGCGCTTGCCTGCGCGGTGGAGCGCCCTGATGTCGACATCCCAGCCCTCGCGGCGGAGCGCCGCCAGGTCAGAACGTGTGGCCTTGGAGCCGGGGAGGATGACGAGATCGGCCATGCTCGCAACCGGCATGCCCGGCTCGATGATGACGACGTCGACTCCCGGCTCGGCACGCAGCGGATCGAGATCGTCGAAATTGGCGATGCGCGGCAGGCGCGGTACGGCGACGAGGTATCGGTCACCAGGCTTTCGCGCGCTGCCGGCAAGGCCGAGCACGTCCTCGGCTGGCAGCCGCGCCGCGTCAGCGAACATCGGCACGGGCCCGAAGACCGACCGGCGGGTGCGCTCGGCGATGAATGCCTTGCCGGCATCGAAGAGGGTCGGATCGCCCTGGAACTTGTTGACGAGGGTCGCGGCGATGCGTGCGGCGTCTGCGGGGGCAATGACGGCGAAGGTGCCGACCAGCGCCGCGATCACCCCGCCGCGCTCGATGTCGCCGATGAGGACCACCGGCAGGTCAGCCGCCTCGGCGAAGCCGAAATTGGCGATATCGCCCTGACGCAGGTTGACCTCGGATGCGCTGCCGGCGCCTTCGACGAGCACATAGTCCGCATCGGCGGCGAGTGCGTGGAACGCCTCGAGAACCTGCGGGAGGAACTCGATGCGGTGCTTGAAGTAGCCGCGGGCGGACATCGAGGCAAGGCGCTTGCCGCGCAGCACCACCTGGGCGCCGGTCTCCTGCTCGGGTTTCAACAGCACCGGGTTCATGGCCGTAACCGGCGGGCGGCGGGCGGCGCGGGCCTGCAAGGCTTGGGCGCGGCCGATTTCGCCGTCATCGGCGGTAACGGCGGCGTTGTTGGACATGTTCTGCGGCTTGAACGGTGCCACGCTGAGACCACGATTGGCGAGGGTTCGGCAGAGTCCGGCGACGATCAGCGACTTGCCGACGTCGGACCCCGTTCCCATGAACATCAATGCCTTGGCCATGGCACCTTATGCCATGGCAGGCGCGTCGATGACATGGGCGTAGGAGCCCATGACGCGGCCTTCCACAGCCCCCATGGGCGGCAATGGTTCGCCCAGCGTATCGGTCGCGGCAAAGAGCGGGGTCAGACGCGTCTGTTTGACCGAGGAATAATGGAACTCATGGCCCATCAAGCGGCCGGGCCAGGGCAAGGGGCTCTGGTGGGCGAGGCGGCGGTAGCCGAGCGTGCGCTTGGGCCGGTCGATGCGGGTGATCACCGGCAGGAGGCCGACCATCTCGTGCGGCACGCCGGCCTTGTCGAAGAGCACCTCGCCCAGGACCATGAAGCCGCCGCACTCGCCATAGACCAGCGCGCCGCGATCGCGCGCGGCAAGGAGCCCCGCCCGGAAGTTGCTCGCGGCTGAAAGCGCTGAGCCATGCAGCTCGGGATAGCCGCCGGGCAGGAACACAGCGTCGGCGTCGGGTGCCGGCGCCTCGTCGGCGAGCGGAGAGAAGAAGCTGAGCTCGGCGCCTGCGGCCCGCCAGTCATCGAGCATGTGCCGGTAGAGGAAGGCGAAGGCCCGGTCGCGGGCGATGGCGATGCGCTGGCCGAGCGGGGCGAGCCGGAGTGGGCGCGGTTCGGCCGAAGCGAGCGGCGCGGCCAGCTCAAGCACCCTTCCCAGGTCGACATAGTCGGCGACCACCTCGCCCGCACGGCCCACGACCGTTTCAAAGCTAGTGGCTTCGTCCGGCAACACCAAGCCGAGGTGCCGTTCGGGAAGGGCGAGGCCGGAATCGCGCGGAATGACGCCGAGGCAGGTGATCCCTGTCTCCGAGAGGGCGGCGACAAGCATGCGCTCGTGGCGCGTGCTCGCCACGCGGTTGAGGATGACGCCGGCAACACGTATGTCGGCGCGCCAGTTGGCAAAGCCGGAAACGAGCGCGGCAATAGACTGGCCCTGCCGTTCGGCATCGACGACAAGGACGAGGGGCAGGCCGAGGGCGGCTGCCAGGTCGCCGGTCGAGCCGGTGCCATCGGCGGCGCCGTCGAAAAGCCCCATGACACCCTCGACCAGCAGCAGGTCGGCGTCGGCCGTATGGCTGGCGGCGAGGCTCTTGAGGCGGCTCGGCGCCATGGCCCAGGGGTCGAGATTGACGGCCGCACGGCCGGCCGCGCGTTCCAGGATTGCCGTATCGATATAGTCCGGTCCGGACTTGGCCGGCGCCACGGCGAGACCGCGCGCCTTGAGGGCCGCGAGAAGACCGAGGGTCACCACGGTCTTGCCCGAGCCCGAGCGCGGGGCTGCGACGAGAAGGCCGCCCGGTTCAGCCAATGCCATTCTCCCGCAGGTCCGGCGCGTACCAGTCGAGCAAGGGGCGATAGGCCGAGACGGGGCCGACGACGACGATGGCGGGCGTTTCCAGATCGGCGAGGCTGCCAGCCGCGCCAAGTGTCGTTTCGACCACGGATTGATCCGGCAGCGTGCCATTGGAGACGACTGCCAGCCGGTCGGCGGGATCGCGGCCGGCGGCAAGAAGTTTGCCGGCGATGTTCGGCAGGTGCCTGACGGCCATGAACATGACGATGACAGGAGCGGCCTTGGCGATTGCAGTCCAGTCGACGACCTGCGGCAAACCGCCCGTCTCGTCGTGGCCGGTGAGGAAAATCACAGTCTGGTTGGCGTCGCGGTGCGTCACCGGGATCCCGGCATAGGCAAGGCCGCCGAGGCCGGAAGAAATACCCGGCACGATGCGGAACGAGATGCCGGCCTCGGCAAGCGCCAACGCCTCCTCTCCGCCGCGGCCGAACATGAACGGGTCCCCGCCCTTGAGGCGCAGGACGCGGTGGCCGCGCCGGGCGAGATCGACGAGCTTCAAGCTGATATCGGCCTGCTGTGGACTTGGCCTGCCGCCACGCTTGCCGGCAAAGACGATCTCGGCGCGTGGACCGGCCATGGCCAAAAGCCGCGGCGAGACGAGCGCGTCGTGGACGACGACGTCGGCTTGCTGCAACGCATGGTAGCCGAGGAGCGAGAGCAATCCCGGCGCGCCGGGGCCCGCGCCGACCAGCCAGACGGCTCCGGCCTCGAAGCGGGGGAACTGCGCGGCATCGAGCGCCGCGAAACCGGCGCGGCGACGGAAGAGGGACTTGAGGCGGTCAAGCATTGCCATTCACCTCCCCTTGAAGACGGGAGGTGCCGCCCTCCAGGTGTCGCGCCAACTCGTTTCCAGCCGCTCCCCTTGTGGGGTAGGTCAGGAGGGGGTTAAACGGACCAGGGGCTGCCAGAACGAAAACAGGGCCAACCCGATGCGTATCCTCATTCTTGGCGGAACCGGCGAGGCGCGGGAGCTGGCCGATCGGCTGGTGGGGATGGGCCATGAGGTGGTTACGTCCCTCGCCGGACGCACGCAGGACCCCAAACTCCCGCAGGGCAATGTGAGGATCGGCGGGTTTGGCGGGATTGCCGGGCTCGAAGCCTACCTTCGAGCGGCGCATGTCGAGGCGATCGTCGATGCCACTCATCCTTACGCCGGCACGATCTCGGCCCATGCCTCTCTGGCAGCGCGCAGCTCCGGCGTGCCGCTGGTGCGCTTGCTGCGTCCGGCATGGAAGCCGCCGGCAGGCGCGCGATGGACGATCGTTGCAACGCTCGCCGAGGCCGCGTCGAGCCTGCCGCACCAGGCCAGGGTATTGCTCACAACCGGCCATGCCGGGCTCGAGCTCTTCCTCGAACGCGACGACTGCACGTTTCTCGTCCGGCTGATCGAGCCGCCGCAGCATCCCCTGCCCCCGCATGCCCGACTGCTGTTGGCTCGCCCGCCCCACGCGCTCGAGGACGAATTGGCGCTGTTGCGGCAGGAGCGCATCACCCACCTCGTCAGCAAGAATTCGGGCGGCGAGCAGACGGCGGCCAAGCTCGAGGCTGCCCGGCAACTGAACATCGTGGTGATCATGATCGAGCGGCCCGTCTATGGGCCGGCCGTCGAAGTCGCGAACGTCAAAGAGGCGCTCGCAACGCTCGAGATCGGATAGGCGCGCCGTCATCGCCGCTCTCCGGTATGGCGCCCCAGCGCACAGGTGGCTTGCGCGGATTTGCGCTTGGCGAGCACCAGTTCGCCGCAGGCCAGCACCGCCGCTTCGGCGACACTTTCAAGACCCGTGTGACGCGCCACCGCTGCCGACGGGGTCGGAACCTGCGCGGCGAAACGCGTGAGGTCATTGGCCGGAAACGCGCGTACCGGCACGCGAAAATGTCGCGCCGCCGCGAGGATAGCCGCTTCCCCAGCCTTGGCCTCGAGTGTTGCCAGCAGGGTCAGATCGGATGAAGGATGGCCGGCCTCGGCGAGGGCGGCTTCGATGAGGGCGATGAGCTCCGCAGCGGGCGCGCCACGCCGGCAGGCAATGCCGGCGACGAGCCCGGCGTACACTCCCTCAAGGGGGACAAGAACCTGCATGACAGGCGCCTCTTCGTGACGAACGACAAGAGGCAGGTCCGCGAAAACCGTAGCAGCTCCGGACTTGGCCCCCGGCTTGGGTCGGCCGCACCGAACTCTGTTTCAGTTCCTCATATGGAACGCTGCGCTGGCGATCTTCTAGAGCACTTCCCCTCCTGATGGAACCAGAACAGGAGCTCAGGCCTCGTTTTCGCATTGCAAAAACAGCGACCGCCTTTGGCCGGAAAGCCGGGCGTGCGGAGGAACAGCATGGCCAATCAAGGGCTTGGACGGGCATGACCGGCTAACAAGAATGCTTCTGAAAATCAATGTCAGAACAAGAACTTGCCGAACGTCGACCCCCGGTCTATGCCGCTGGGCTTGGATGCCTCAAGGAGCGGCCGCAGCATGGCAGACATCTCGACCCGGCGCACGATCGCCATTTCGGCGACAAGCCTTGTCGTCGCGCTGATCGTGCTTGGCCTCAAGGGTCTCGCCTGGCAAATAACCGGTTCGATCGCGCTCTATTCGGACGCCCTCGAATCGATCGTCAACGTGGTGACGGCGCTGATAGCGTTGGCGGCTGTGGTGTTGGCGGCCAAGCCGGCCGATGCGGCCCTACCCTATGGCTATCACAAGGCCGAGTACTTCTCGGCGGTCATCCTTGGCGTGATGATCATCATCGCGGCGCTGCTGATCTTCCGGGAGGCTTGGCTTGGCTACCTCGAGCCCGCCCTGCCGCAAGCGCCGGTCGAAGGGCTAACGGTCAGCATGGTGGCGACGGCGATCAACGCGGTCTGGGCATACGTGCTCATCCGGCATGGACGCCAGGCCATGTCCCCGGCGCTCGAAGCGGACGGCAAACACCTCTTTACCGACGTGCTCTCCACGCTCGGCGTCGTTGCCGGGTTGGTGCTCGTCTATCTCACCGGCTGGGCGGTATTCGATGCGGTGCTGGCGGGGCTGGTGGCCCTCAACATCCTCTGGTCGGGCTGGACGGTCATCCGGGACAGCGTGGGCGGGCTGATGGATGTCGCCGTACCGACCGACACGCAGCAGGTGATCCGCGAGGTGATCTCCAGCAATGCCGAAGGCGCCATCGAAGCGCACGACATCCGCACCCGGCAGGCGGGCAGGATGACGTTCATCGACTTCCATCTCGTGGTGCCCGGCACCATGAGCGTCTCGGACGCGCATACCATCTGCGACGGTATCGAAGCCAAGCTGCGCGAAGCGGTGGAGCCGGCACAGATCACCATCCATGTTGAACCCGAGGAGAAGGCCAAGCACTCGGGGATTGTGGTGGTCTAGTTCCGTTCTTCGTGCGCGAGGCCCCAGTCGCCGAGCCTATCGAGCACAGGAATCAGCGTGCGGCCGTAGTCCGAATAGGCGTAGGTCACCGTCTCGACCTTGCCTCGGCGCGCGCCGGTGCGGATGACAAGACCATCGGTCTCGAGCTGGCGCAGATGTTCGATGAGCATCTTGGCCGAGATTCCGGGCAGTTGCCGCTGCAGTGCGTTGAAGGCCACCGGACCCGGCCGCAGGGCCCAGAGGATGCGCGTTTTCCATTTGCCGGCGATCAGCCGGATCGTCACCAGCGCCGGGCAGTGCAGCATCTTCGCGTCTGGTTCGGGACCGCTTACCACTTCGTAACTCCTTGAAATCGCGCCTGCATCGCGTCATCTCCAGTGGACCGGAGGATCAGCAGCATGACTGTACCAAGCCTTTACGACTGGGTGGGCGGAATCGCGGCGCTCGAACGCTTGACCGCAGCGTTCTACGACAAGGTGCGAGCCGACGACGTGCTGGGGCCGGTCTTTGCGCGCATGAGCCCCGATCATCCGGCGCATGTGGCGGCTTTTCTCGCCGAAGTCATGGGCGGGCCCAAGCTCTACTCGGAGCGCCATGGCGGCCATCCCGAAATGATCCGCCACCACCTCAGCCGCAATTTGAGCGAGGCGCAGCGGCGACGCTGGATCAACCTGCTGCTCGATACTTATACCGAGCTCGGCCTGCCGGACGATCCCGAATTCGCCTCGGTACTGGTCGGCTATCTCGAATGGGGCACGCGGATGGCCGTGCTCAATTCCCGGCCCGGCGCGACGCCTGCGCTCGACGAGCCCATGCCAAGATGGGGATGGGGCGAGGTCGGCGGGCCCTATCAAGGCAAACAGGGCTGAGACCTTGCCGAATCCGGCCGCTCAACGCACACTTGCCGACATGCGGATTCTTCTTGTGCTCACCGTCGCCGTTTTCAGCCTGATCCCGCCCGTTTTTGCGCGCGAGCTCGGCCGGGGACGCTACGAGAACGTGCGCTTCGGCTACGTCGCCGGCATTCCGCCGGGCTTTACCGGCCAGGGCGAAAGCGACAACGGCGACGGGCAGGTGTTCGACCAGAGCGCAAAGGGGCAGGTGCTTACCGTCTGGGGCAGCCATTTCCTGGAAGCGGATTTCGAGGCAGAGGTCGCCGCGCGCATTGGATATGCCGAAGAGGACGGCTGGACCATCGCGGCGCAGACGGTGACACCGCGCTGGGCCAATTTTTCGGGCGTCCTCGGCCAGCGAATGCTGGATGCCCGCATGATCCTGCTCTGCGACGGGACGAGCTACGCGGTGATGACCGTGCAGTATTCCGTGGTCCATGCCGGCGAGATAAAGGACAGGCTCCCCCAGCTCGAGGACATGTTCCGGGCGACGGGGTGCTAGGACCAAATCCTGAAGCGGTCGCCTTCCTCGAACATTGTATTGGCCGCTTCAACGGCCGACGACCAATCTTGGCCGCCGAATACGCGGTGGAAAGCCAATCCCAACAGGATCGGCACTGCCGCGCCTTCCGGATAGTCGGCGGGCGCGATAAAGGTGTGTGCGCCGGCGGAGCGGAAAGCCTGCGCAAAAGCATCGGTGCCGGTGTTGCAGGCGGTTGAGACGACGATCGGTGGCACCGAGCGGACGTGCTCCGCCATCAGCGCGGCATCGAGCCGGTCGTTGGGCAGGACCAGGGAATCGACGCCGGGCGCCATTTCGGGAAAGACGAGACCGCCCTGGTCGCCATGACCGCTGACAAGAGCGAAGTCGGCACTACTCCCGAAGGCATCGAAGGCATTGGGAAAATCGGACGGCTTGCCGACAGGCCGCAGATGCACGTCGGCGCCAAGATTTTCGAGCAGGGCGCGCAGCAGCAGCGCCTCGCCGATATCCTCGAGCGCAACCAGCGCAACCTTCATCCTAGAACTCGATCCCTGCCTGTGCCCTCACGCCGGCGCGGAAAGGGTGCTTGATTTCGGTCATTTCGGTGACGAGATCGGCGATCTCAATCAGCTCGTCCTTGGCGTTGCGGCCGGTGACGATCACATGGGTGTCGCGCGGCTTGTTCCTCAGGGTTTCGACCACCTCTTCGATCGGCAGGTAGTCGTAGCGCAGGCAGATGTTCAGTTCGTCGAGCAGGACCATCCGGTAGCGCGGGTCGGCGATCATCGCCTTGGCTGTTTCCCAGGCGGCGCGGGCAGCAGCGAGGTCGCGCTGGCGATCGGCGACGTCCCAGGTAAAACCCTCCCCCATGGCCATGATGGTCACCTGATCGGGGAATTTCTCAAGCACATCGCGCTCGCCCGTGCCCCATTTGCCCTTGACGAACTGCACGACGCCGACGTTGAAGCCATGGCCGATGGCGCGGAAGACCATGCCGAACGCTGCCGTCGACTTGCCCTTGCCCTTGCCGGTGTGGACGATGAGCAAGCCTCGCTCCTCGGTCTTGGTGGCAAGGATCTTGTCGCGCGCCGCCTTCTTCTTCTTCATCTTCTCAGCGTGATAGACATCGCGCTCGGCCTCGCTCATGAGGTCGGTCTTCTTGGGCGTACGGTCGGTCATCTGAGACGCTCCGCATGGTCGATGATGATACGCGCCGCCGCTTCAGGCGGCAGGTCAGTGGCGTCGAGGTCGAGCCGGTTGGGGTGGTCGACGTTCAGGATCTGCCGCTTCCCCCGCCAGAAGGGCATAGGCCGAATTGGAGCGCGGCGTCCAGAGGCCGCGCTCGCGGGCCTCATTGAACCTGGCGATCAGTTCGTCGTAGCCGAAACGGTTGTTCGCCTCGAGGAAACCGCGCACCGTTTCGTTTTCGACGAACGCCTCGAAGGCGAGGTCAAAGTGGTGGGGCTTGACCGCGCCGGTGGTGGCAGCGAAGGCGAACATGTAGTCGACGGTGGCGATGATCTCGAAGGCGCCCTTGTAGCCGTGGCGCATCATGCCAGCGATCCATTTGGGATTGACGACGCGGGCGCGCATGACGCGGGCGACCTCTTCCTCGAGCGTGCGGGTGAGCGGGCGCTCAGGACGGGAATGGTCGCTGTGGTAGGCGGCCGGTAAGCGGCCGGTCAGGGTTTCGGCCGCCGCCACAAGCCCGCCCTCGAACTGGTAATAGTCGTCGGAATCCAGGATATCGTGCTCGCGATTGTCCTGGTTGTGGACGACCGCCTCGATCCGCGAAAGGCGCGCCTTGAACAGCTCGCGCTCTGGTGTGCCATCGGCGTGGGCGCCGTAGGCGTATTGACCCCAGTTGAGGAAGGCCTCGGAGAGATCGGCTTTCGTGCGCCACTTGCCGGAGTCGATGAGGCCCTGGAGACCGGCGCCATAGGCCCCCGGCTTCGAGCCGAAAATCCTGTGACCGGCGAGGAGCGCAGCCTCCGCCTCGGTCTTGCCCTCCTTCATCAGACCCAGCGCTTCGGCGCGCATGCGGGCGGCGATCGGGTTCTGGTCCTCGGGTTCGTCGAGGGCGCCGACGGCGCGGGCGGCCTTGTCGAAAAGGGCGATCTGGGCCGGGAAGGCGTCGCGGAAGAAGCCGGAGATCCGCAGAGTGACGTCGACACGGGGGCGGCCGAGCCTTGCCAACGGGATGATTTCATAACCGGAGAGGCGCAGCGACGTCGGATCCCATTTCGGCTTGGCGCCGATGAGGGCCAGGGCTTGGGCGATATCGTCGCCGCCGGTGCGCATGTTGGCCGTGCCCCAGACGGAAAGCGCGAGGGATGTGAGATAGACGCCGTGGTCCTGGAAGTGGCGCAGAATAAGGTTCTCGGCCGATTTGCGGCCGAGTTCCCAGGCTGCGTGGGTGGGTACGGCACGGTTGTCGACGGAGTAGAAGTTGCGGCCCGTCGGCAGCACGTCGAGGCGCCCGCGCGAGGGGGCACCGGAGGGGCCGGGGTTGACGAACTTGCCGTCGAGACCTCGGAGCAAGGCTTCGATCTCGTTGGACCCGGAGACAGCAAGGCGAGGTCGGATGACCGTTTCTATGGTGTCGAGCACGGCCGCGGTTGCGCTCCAGTCCGGATCGGGCGCACGCCCCTCCACGAGCTCGGCGGCAAGGGTTTCCAAGGCTTCGACGACCTGCCCGACAGTGCGAAGGCTTGCTGGTTGTTCGCCGATGAACGGTAGTGGCGGCCCCCTCCACTGGTCGCCGAGCTTTGCGGTCAACGGGTCGAAACCGAGCTTGACGTCGTCGGCGAGGGCGCGGATGAGGCTGGCTTCGCCGGCGCTGTCGCTGCCGCGTGGCGTGCGGGCGAGAGCGACGATCAGGTCGCGCTCCATATGACCCTGCGGCGATCGGCCAAGGATGTGCAGGCCGTCGCGGATCTGCGCTTCCTTGAGGTCACAGAGGAAGTCGTCGATCTCGACAAGGGCGGCATCGGGATCGGAAGAAAGGCCGATGTCCTCGTCGAGCCGCGCGTCGCGGGTGAAATCGAGGATGCGGCGCTTGAGGTCGGCGAGGCGGCGCCGGTCCATGCCCGCGGCGGCATAGTATTCGTCGAGCAAGGCCTCGAGGTCCTTTAGGGGACCGTAGGTTTCGGCGCGGGTCAGTGGCGGCACGAGATGGTCGACGACGACGGCACCGGTGCGGCGCTTGGCCTGCATGCCCTCGCCCGGATCGTTGACGATGAAGGGATAGAGGTGCGGAAGCTGGCCCCAGAGGGCGTCGGGATAGCTCTCTTCATCGAGTGCGACCGACTTGCCCGGCAACCATTCAAGGTTGCCGTGCTTGCCGTTGTGGATGAGGGCGTGGGCACCGAAGGCGTGGCGAAGCCAGAGGTAGGCGGCGATATAGGCGTGGGGCGGCACGAGGTCCGGATCGTGGTAGTTGGCCGCGTCGTCGCGCTCATAGCCGCGGGCGGGCTGCAGGAGGATGGCGACGTTGCCGAAGGTCAGCGCCGGCAGGTGGAAAGCATCATCGCGCACGAAAGGATCGCCGTCCGGAGCGCCCCAGCGGGCGGTGACGTCGGATTGGATCTTGTCCGGCAAGGTGGCGAAGAGTTCGCGGTAGCGGGCGAGCGGGAAGCGGATACCCTCACCGCGTTGCGGATCGGCGTTAGTGGGTCCGGCTTGGAGCTGCTTGATCAGCGCGTTGCCGTCTTCTGGGATTAGCGAAGGCCCCCTCACCCGGCGCTGCGCGCCGACCTCTCCCGCTGAGGGAGAGGTGATCGGTGGCGCGTCGGTAGACCTTGCGGCGTGTTGCGACATCTCAGGATGGGTCCCGGCCTTCGTCGGGATGACATCCGGGGAGTGGGAGGGTTCGAGGTCATACCCTGCGCGCTGCAGCGCCTTCAAAATCTCGATGGTCGACTGCGGTGCGTCGTAGCCGACGCCGTTGGCGAGGCGGCCGTCGCGCAGGGGATAGTTTGCAAGCACGATGCCGATGCGGCGCTCGGTGCGGGTCGCGGCGCGCAGGCGCGCCCAGTTGGCGGCGAGGGTGGCGGCGCAGGTGATGCCCTCTGCGTCCGGGGCGTAGGCGGAAAGAGGGCATTGGGTGCGGTCATGCCAGACGCCGTCATGCTTGTGGCCGACGAGTATCATGCCGGAGCGCCCGTCGACCTCGGGCAGGACCACCTGCATGGCGAGATCCCTGAGCGTGAGACCCGCCTTGTCGTCGAGCCAGGCCTGGCGAGGACGGCCGTTTTGCAGGAGTTGGAGAACGGGCGCGTCGGCGCCGGCGAACGGATTGGCCTTGGGCTCGATGGCCTCGATGCCGACGGCAAAGCCGGTGAGGTTGAGGATGACGGCGGGCGGGAAGCGCTCGAAGGCGGCTTGCACCATGCGCACACACGCACCCTCCTTGAGGGAAGAGACGACGAGTGGGACGGGGCGGAGACCGCGCGCTTCAAGGGCGGCGATGAGGGCTTCGACAGTGGCGGTGCCCGCGCCTTCGAGAGCGGCCCGATAAAAGAGGATGGGGGCGTAGTTCGGCTCCCCTCCCCTCAACAGGGAGGGAGGCGCATTGTGGCGAACGTCCAGAGCATCCGCATTGGTCATGCCGAGGCCCGGGTACCAGAGGCCGAAGCGGGGGAAGGGCTCAATGCCGATCCCTGCGACGTCCTCGCCGGCGGCGAGGTGTTTCATGGCGGCAAGCAGCCGATCGGCGTTGTCGGGGCCGCCGGCGACGATGAGGCCATGGAGGCGCGACCAAGTCTCGGCCGAAACGGTCGAACGCTCGATGAGGATGGGGTCGGGATCGGCATCGCCCGAGATCAGCGCGAGGGCTGTGTCGGCCTGCCCGCAACGGGCGATGAGTTCGTCGACGCCGTACTGGAAATAGGAGATGCCGCCGGTCAGGCGCAGGACAACGGTGCGGGCGTAGCGCACGGTGTTCTCGATCCAGAGGTCGACCGACAGGTTATGCGAGAGCCGCATGAGGTTGGCGAGGCGCAGGCCCCCTTCGCCCGAACGGTCGGCGGCAGCGGCCAGCATCATCAGCTCGCTGTCGGCCGAGGAGGCGTAGACGATCTCGCCCGGGGTCTGGGCGAGATCGATGGCCTCGCCCTCCTGCTGCAGTGCGCCCGCCTGGGCGGAAAGTAAGTGCATAAGATCCTAGAGCGCGAAATCGCGCGCTCCACCTTTTTGTTGTCGCGGGATTTTTCGCGAAAACCGTTTCCCATCCCGGATCAAGTCCGGGACAGGCTTTTTTCGCATCCCGCTCTAGTTGTCCTGCGGCGTGCGCGCGGGCCGATATTCGAAATTGGCCCGGACGATGCCGTGATCCGTGGTGCCCGCGGACTTGTGGTCCTCGAAGTTGAGATGGTCGGTGAGAATCTCCAGCCCGTCGAAGGCCCAGATCCGCTTCCTGCTGTTGTCGTAGAATTCCTGGCTGACGAGGATATGGTCGAGCGATTCACGCTCGTTCTGATAGATGTGCGTGTAATAGACGTCGCGGGTGCTGCGGTATTGCTGCAGCGTCTGGCCGGAATAGAGGCCGGCATCGGTGCCGCCGGTCGAGAGGCCCAGTAGGTAGTTGGGTTGGCCTGTGAGGATGTTGACGGTATTGGAGAGCGTGCCGTCGTTGACGTCGCCGAGTATGACCGCCGGCTGATCGGTCCCGCGCAAGCGCTCGACGAGGATCATGCGCAGGGCCGCGGCCTCTGCCGTGCGACGGATGGTCGAGATCGCCGCGCCCAGCCCCTCGGCATGACGCTGATGGATGTTCCTGACGTACCAGCCTTCCCGGAAGATGTCCGTCGGGCGCTTCGATTTCAGGTGACACACATAGACGTGGATATGCGGATGCTGCGGGCGGGTTTCGATTTCAAAATGCAGCACAGGGCGTGAGAAGCTGGTGATGCCGACGGAGATCTGGGGTGTCTGCGGATCGTCGCCCCGGCTCTGCAGCACGAAATCGGCGGGAAAGGCGGTGATCCATTCCGGCTCGCCGGCGAGCATGTCACTGCGTACCGCGCCGGCACAGACGATGCTTTGGCCGGAATGACCCGCCGGGGCAAGGACGGTGTGGGTATCCTCCAAGCCCGCCCGCGCGATGGCAGCCTGTAGCGAATCTGCGTGCCAGAGCTCCTGAAAACCGTAGACGTCGGCATGCATGCGCCTCAGCGCCGTGCCGAGCCAGGCGATCTTGGCCTCGTACTGGTCCTGCGTCCAGCCGGCGGCCCCATACATGGGCAGGCCGGGCTCGTTGAGATTGTAGAGGTTGCAGGTGGTGAAACTGACGGTCGTGCGCGCCATTGCGTGTTCCCCTCGTTAAGGACCGGCGCCGCCAGCCGGCGCCGGATACAAGCCTAGCAAGGGCGGGTTGCGGTTCGGCGACGCCCGCTTCTGTTGGCTCCCCTCCCCCTATGCAGCCGCGGCGATCGCCGCCCGTTCGAGACTCGCGGTGATCGCCGCCCGGTCGAGGGGGCTTTCGCCGATGACGACGAGGGCCGTCTCACGAGTCTCGCCGTCCGCCCAGGGGCGGTCGAAATAGGCGGTGAGGCGCGGGCCGACGGCCTGGATGGCGAGGCGCGCCGGAGCCCCGTCGATGGCAGCGAAGCCCTTGAGGCGCAGCACGTCGTGGGTACGGATCGTCTCCTCGATGGTTTTCAGCAGGGCATCCTTGCCGGCTATCCTGGGCATGCGCAGCGAGAACGAGTCGAAATCGTCGTGTTCATGGCCTTCCCCGTCATGCTCGAGCTCGTGGTGGCTCTCGCGGCCTTCGAGATCGTCCTCGGAGCCGACGCCGAGCCCGAGAAGTGCGGCGACGTCGACATGGCCGTTGGCGGCGCGCACGATACCCGTGCCCGGACGCATCTCGGCGCGCACGCGGTTCTCGACCTGGCCGAGTGCTTCGACGCCGACGAGATCGGTCTTGTTGAGGACGACGAGATCGGCGGCGACGAGTTGGTCCTCGAACAGCTCGCCCAGGGGGGTCTCGTGGTCGAGCATGTCGTCCGCCTGTCGCTGGGCATCGACGGCCGCCTCATCGGAGGCGAAACGCCCTTCGGCAAGAGCGGCGGCATCGACGACGGTCACCACGCCGTCGACGGTCACCTGCGCCTTGATCTGCGGCCAGTTGAAGGCGCGGATCAAGGGCTGCGGCAAGGCGAGACCCGAGGTTTCGATGACGATGTGGTCGGGCCGATCCTCGCGCTCGAGCAGCGCCTGCATGGTGGGGATGAAGTCGTCGGCAACGGTACAGCAGATGCAGCCGTTGGCGAGCTCGATCATATCCTCCTCGCGGCAGGTCTCGTCGCCGCAGCCGGCGAGGATCGACTTGTCGACGCCGATGTCGCCGAACTCATTGATGATCAAGGCGATGCGCTTGCCCTTGGCGTGGGAGAGCATATGGCGCACGAGCGTCGTCTTGCCGGCGCCGAGGAAGCCGGTAATGACGGTCGTGGGGATCTTGGTGCTCATGAGAGGCTCCGCGAGAACTGATCGTTGAGGCCGCCGAAGACGGCGCCGAGGATGATCCAGAACACTGCCGTTGTGCCGAGGGTCGCGGCGGCGAACTGGGTGGCAAGGTGCGCGGGAACGGTTGAAGGCTCGTCGGGCACGGCCGGCGCGCCGAGGACGTGCGGCAGCACGACGAGGATGACCGCGGCTAGGATCGCCCAAGGCGCGCGGGTCTTGACGAGGAGGAGCGCGGCGGCGCCGGTGGCAAGGGCGGTGCCGACCCACCAGACCTGGCGGGCAAAGAGATCGCCGGCGGGCATGCCCGGCAACTCGGGCGCAAGCCCGAAGGCCGGCGCCAGCGAGAAGACGAAGAAGCCGGCAATGCCCCAGAGAACACCGTTGGCGAAGGTGATCGGAATGCTGGCCAACATCGAGACGGCGCCCAGCACCAGGGCGAAGCCGGCGGCGGCGAGAAGGTTGGCGAGGACAGTATAGGCGGTGCGCTCAAAGCCGTCCTGCGGGGTCCACTCCTCGACGACGGCGCCACCATCGCCTTCGGTGATTTCATGGGTATGCTCGGTGCCGTCCTCGTGGACGTGACCTTGCCCGTGCGTGTGACCTTCGCCCTCGAACGTCTCCGCATAGAGGATCAGGGGCGTAACACGAAAGTGCTGGATCGCCGACATGACGAGGCCAGCGCAAAGAGCCGCGAGGACCGCGGCAAGAAACAGATTGCGGAACATAGTTTCAGTTTCCCGGTTTCCGGATGCGAGACCGAACGCCAAAAGCGATGCTCGCCTTGCCGATCACGCGCCGCCTGCCCTAGTGGCAGGGAAAGCCCATGGCGTGGCGGGTGTCGTGGGCGCCGTTATGCAGGCGATAGTCGCCGGCAAAGCCGGTGCCTGCGAGCAGCACGAGACCGAGCATCAAGGCCAGGCACCCTGCGACGATGCGCTGGGACAGGGAAAGGGACTGAAAGCCCGACTGGGCGGTGGTGGTAGTGGTATTCATTGTGGCGACACCCTCCGTGCGCGAACAAATTGGACCGACAAGGCCCGGCTCGACGTGCTGGCAGGTCTCCTGGCTGGCGACGTCTGCGGACGCGGTGTCCGCAATGTCTGCCTCACCTTCCCAGCACACGGCCAGTGGCAATAGAGGCGGACGCATCGCTTACAGTTGCGGGGGCAGCCACGGAATCGGTCCCTGATGGGTACGCCTCACCGTGTTCCCTTTTGATCCTCTCGCCCGCCGGGTCCGAGGAACCATCACACCGCAGATGTTGCACGCGCAAGCGAGCCGGTCAATGCTGTGGGCAATTCGCCAAGTGGAGGATCAAGCCGATGAAGAAGATTGAATTCTCGCGAGAGGAGACCAAGGCGATGGTCGGCGAGATCCAGGACTATTTCCGCGAGGAGCTGGACCAGACGATCGGCGACATTCCGGCCGAGATGCTGATGCGCTTCTTTGCCGAACGGATCGGCCCCTATTTCTACAATCGCGGGCTTTACGACTCGCAGGCGATCCTGATGGAGCGGATGGACGAGCTGACCGATACCATCTACGCGCTCGAGCAGAAGACGGATTTCGTGCGGTAGTTGCTGGATGGTCGCGTTTTCGAACCGCAAAAGCGGTGCCCACTTTTGCTGAAAACGCTCCAGACCTCGCGTCCTCCCTTGCCAGAAATGCAAAGAGACGGTCAGCTCCGCGTCAGCTCCCATCCTGTGATTCGCCAGTGCAAAATTGGGCTTAAACGTCCCGACCTTCGCGCCGATCGGCCTGCTCGTCGCCTCCAACGTCTTCATGACCTTCGCCTGGTACGGGCACCTGAAGTTCCCGCATGCGGCACTTTGGGCCGTGGTGCTGGTCAGCTGGGGGATCGCCTTTGTCGAATACTGGCTGGCGGTGCCGGCCAACCGCATCGGTTACGGCACCTATAGCGGAGCGGAGCTCAAGACCATCCAGGAGGTCGTCTCCCTCTCGGTCTTCGTTCTCTTTGCCGTCTTTTATCTCGGCGAGAAGTTCACCCTCAACCACGGCATCGGCTTTGGGTTCATCGCGCTCGGCGCGTTCTTCGTCTTCAAGGGGCCGCTGAAGTAATCCCTCTGTCACGTCGATGTCACCCCAGCGTGACAGTGCCGGATTAGCTTGACCGCCTCCGGAGCTCTTCCGTCCGAATGAATCGGAACGCGAGCTCTGGGCTGTTGAATTATCGCGTTTTCGAACCGCAAACGTGGCATCCACTTTTGCTGAAAGCGCTCCAACCGAGGAGGCCAGAATGATCGATCGTCGCACACTCCTGAAAGCGGCGGGCGCCGCCGCGCTGGTGACCCCGTTTGCCGGATTTTCCGTAAGGCCGGCCCTTTCCCAGGAGGCGCCCGTGTTCCAGTTCGGCATCATCGCCGATCCGCAATACGCGCCGTTCCCGCCCCGACCCGGCGGCACACGCTATTATGCCAACAGCCTATGGAAGCTCGATACGGCGCTGAAGACACTAAACGAGGAGCCGCTGGAGTTCGTGGCAACGCTCGGCGACATCATCGACCGGCACTGGGACAGCTACAGCGACATCCTGCCGATCTATGACCAACTCGCCCATCCGCACTTCTTCGTCCTTGGCAACCACGACTACGAGGTCGGGCAGGACTACCTTCGCTCGGTCGTGCGCAATATCGGGTTGGAGAAGGCCTATTATGATTTCACCGGTGGCGGCTACCGGTTCCTGGTGATCGATGGCAACGACGTTTCAACCTTCGCTCCGCCGGCCGACGATCCGCGGCTCGAGATCGCCGCCGAAAGGCTTGCCAAGCTTACCGAAACCGGCGCCGAGAATGCGCAGCCCTGGAACGGGTCGCTCAGCGACGAGCAGTTCGCCTGGATGGAAGAGCGTCTTGCGAGCGCCAAGGCGGCCGGCGAGAAGGTGATCGTGCTCGGCCACTATCCGGTCTATCCGGCCAACATGCACAACCTCTGGGACAGCGAGCAGATCGTCGAGTTGTTGACAAGCCACGACAATTTCGTCGCCTATTTCAACGGACACAACCATGCCGGCAATTACGGCGCGATCGGCAACCAGCACTTCGTCAACTTCAAAGGCATGGTGGAAACGCCGGACGAGACCGCGTTCGCGACCATTGCTGTCCATGACGATCGGCTAGAGATCACCGGGCACGGCCTTGAGGAAAGCCGCAGCCTCACCATCGGCTAAAAACCGATGGGGGAAGGCCGCGCGGGTGGCTTTCCCGTATGTGGTTGCGCCGCAGAGACCAACGGGCGAAGGCGCCGGCCAGACTTCTTTGTCGTCAGCCCCAGCCCGGGAACGGGTCCGGCAGGCGAGACCAGCTTTCCGGGTCGTAGACGCGGGCCGGCACGAGGCATGCGTCGAGCTGGCGGCGCACGGCCGCCTCGTCCATAGGATCGATGCCGATGAAGACGATCTCCTGGCGACGATCGCCCCAGACGGGATCGAGATAGGGCGCCATCGACGCGCGCCAATCGGGATCGTCGGGCCAGCGATGCTCGGGGACGGCGGCCCACCAGAGACCGCGCCGCTCGGTGCGCACCAGGGCGCCGGCCTGGCTTAGTTCGCCCACATGCCACGGGCGGGTGGCGAGCCAGAAGAAGCCCTTTGCGCGGACGACACCTGGCCAGGACCGGTTGACGAAGGCATTGAAGAGCTGCGGGTTGAACGGCTGGCGAGCACGGTAGACGAAGGAGCGGATGCCGTATTCCAGCGTCTCCGGCACATGGTCGGTAAAACCGCTCAGCTCCTTGAACCAGAGCGGATTGGCCTGCGCCGTTTCGAGATTGAAGAGGCCGGTATCGAGCACCGCCTCCAACGGCACCTGCGCGAAATCGGTTTCGATGATGCGGGCGACAGGATTGAGCGCCTTGATGATCTTGCGCGCGGCCTCGCGCTCGTGCGGTGCGGCCGTCGAGACTTTGTTGAGAACGATAACGTCGGCAAACTCGATCTGATCGACGAGGAGATCAACCAGTGCCCGCTCGTCCTCCTCGCCAAGGGATTCGCCGCGATCGCGCAGGAAATCCTGCGAGGCATAATCCTTGAGAAGATTGGCGCAGTCGACCACCGTGACCATGGTATCGAGGCGGGTGACATCGGCCAGCGAAAAGCCGGTTTCGTCGCGGAAATCGAAGGTCGTGGCGACGGGCAGCGGTTCGGAGATGCCGGTCGATTCGATGAGGAGGTAGTCGAAGCGGCCGTCGCGGGCGAGGCGGGTGACCTCAGCCAGGAGATCGCCGCGCAGAGTGCAGCAGATGCAGCCGTTGGACAGTTCAACGAGCTGCTCATCGGTGCGCGAGAGATCAGCTCCACCCTCGCGCACGAGGGTGGCATCGATGTTCACCTCGCTCATGTCGTTGACGATGACGGCAACGCGCCGGCCGTCGCGATTGTTGAGGATGTGATTGAGCAGAGTGGTCTTGCCGGCTCCCAGGAACCCTGAGAGCACGGTGACGGGGAGCTTCCCGGACATGACTGGCCTATTGGAAAAGCAGCGACTGATGGGCGAAGGCGCCGGCGGCGGTGCCGTGGCCGATAGCGGCGGATACGCTGTGCATCGCGTGGGCAAGATCGCCGGCGGCGTAAACGCCGGCAACGCTGGTCTGGCGCTTGTCGTCGACGCGCACGAACGTTGCCGGCCCCATTGTCTCGTGGGCACAGCCGAGCTGCTCGGCAAGATCGGTGGCCGGCAGCACCTGGCGCGGCGAGAAGAGAGCGTCGACTTCGTAGGTGCCGCGCTGCGTGCGCACGGCGCGGATCTGGCCGTCGATCTGCTCGATGCCGATGACGGGCTCGGCGACGAGCCTGGCGTTGTAACGGGCAATGGCGTCGCGGGCGGCGGCGTCGAGTTCGGCGCCGTCGGCAAAGACAGTCAGATCGCCGGTCCAGTCGCTATAGAGCGGCACGGCATGGGCGATGGCCTCAACCGGGATCAATGTGCCCCAGCGGCGGCCGGCAACCTCGTAACCGTGGCAATAAGGGCAATGCAGCACCGATTTGCCCCAGCACTCGAGGAAGCCGGGCAGATCCGGGAATTGGTCGGCCACACCATAGGCGAGGACGAGGCGGCGCGCCTCACGGGTTTCGCCATTCTCGAGTGTCAGCGTAAAGCCGTCACTGCTCGTTGCCACGGTGGTGGCCCTGGCAGACTCGAAGACCACGGTTTCGTAGGCTTCGAGTTGGGCGCGGCCCTTGGCCAGGAGCTCGATCGGCGGCGTTCCGTCCATGGCAAAGACGTTGTGGGCGGCAGCCGAGAAGCGGTTGCGCGGCAGACCTGTATCGAGCACGCGCACCCTGCGGCGAGCGCGGGCAAGAGCGAGGGCGGCGCTGATGCCGGCAAAGCTGCCACCAACGACGATCACGTCATCCATGGTCATTCTCCGAGGCAGTCGACGAGGGACGCGGCAATACCGCGAAGAAGTTCGGGGTAGAGATCGGGGCCTTCGGTCAAAAGCCCAGCTTCCGGATCGAGCACGCCGGTCCTCGCACCAGTGCCCCCGGTGATGGCGCTGATGATCGTCGGCTCGAACTGCGGTTCGGCAAAGACGCAGGCAGCGTCGAGTTCAGCAACACGTGCATTCAGCTCGTTGATGCGCTGGGCCCCGGGCATGACCTCGGGCGAGACGGTGATGGAGCCGGCGACGGTCAGGCCGAAACGGTTCTCGAAATACTGGTAGGCGTCGTGGAAGACGATGAACGGCCTGTCAGCGACCGGGGCGACGGTCTCCTCGATCTCGGCGGTCAAGGCGTCGAGCTCGGTGAGCTCGCGCTCTGCGTTGGCCGCATAGGCCTTTGCGTTTTCAGGATCGGCTTCGGAAAGCGTCTCTGCAATGAGCGAGACCATGGCCTTGGCGTTCTGCGGATCGAGCCAGAAGTGCATGTCACCCTCTTCGTGCTCGTGGCCGTCCTCCTCATCGTGGCCGTGCTCCTCGTGACCCTCCTCCTCATGGGCGTGGTCGTGCCCCTCGCCCTCATGTTCATGGGCCTCGAAAGCGCCACCCTCGCGCACCGGCAGCAGGGTAACGCCGGGCGTTTCGGCGAGCTCGACAACCGTTGCATCGATGGACAGCGTTTCAAGCGCATCGGCCAGAAACAGTTCCAGGCCATGGCCGGTCCAGAAGACGAGATCGGCGTTCTGCAGAGCCCCGGCATCGGACGGTCGCAGGGCATAGGTGTGGGGGGACGCGTTGCCCTTGACGAGAAGCGTCGGCTCACCGACGCCTTCCATCACCGCCGCGACCAGGGAATGCACCGGCTTGATGGACGCCACCACACTCGGCGCAGCGTTTGCCGTGCCGGTGAGCAGGAGTGCCGTGACGAGGGCAAGGGGAAGGGAACGGTGCATGGGCAGGCCTCTTGACGTGTGGGAGGGAGTGAACGAAGTGTTATGTTATTACGTCGTTGCAGCGTTATGCTATAACGTGTAGAGCGAAGTCAAGACGGCCGTTGCAGGACTCCGGGCAAGACGCAGACATGGATGCCAGGTCACCCAAAGAAACGCTGATCAGCCTTGAAAACGTCGCGGTTCGACGCGGCGCGCGTGCGCTCGTTTCGGGCATCGGCTTTTCAATCGCGCGCGGCGAGATCGTGACCCTTATCGGCCCCAACGGCTCGGGCAAGTCGACGACGGCCAAGGTGGTGACGGGCGTCATCAAGCCGACGAGCGGTGAGGTGACGCGCCGGGCGGGGCTCAAGATCGGCTACGTGCCGCAGAAGCTGACGATCGACTGGACGCTGCCGCTGACGGTCAAGCGGCTGATGACGCTGACCGGGCATTTCAGCGCCAGCGAGATCGCTGCGGCGCTCGAGGCGGTGGGCGCGCGGCATCTCATCGATGCGGCGGTGCAGGAGCTCTCGGGCGGGGAATTCCAGCGAGTGCTCTTTGCCCGCGCCATGATCAGGAAGCCGGATCTGATGGTGCTCGACGAGCCGGTGCAAGGCGTCGATTTTTCGGGGGAGCTCGCCCTCTACGAGCTCATCCGCAAAATCCGCGACACGACAAACTGCGGCATCCTGATGATCAGCCACGACCTGCACGTGGTGATGGCCGAGACCGACACGGTCATCTGCCTCAACGGGCACGTCTGTTGCCGGGGCACGCCGGAGACGGTCAAGTCCAGCCCGGAATACCAACAGCTTCTCGGCGACCGTGGCGCGCGCGCGCTGGCGTTCTACCAGCACCACCATGATCACGAGCACCATGCCGACGGCTCGGTGCATGTGCACGAGCACTCGCATGAGATTTCGCATGAGGGGCATTCGAAGGGGCATTCTCACAAAGGACTTGGGCATGCTTGACGACTTCTTCACCCGTGCGCTCGTCGCCGGGGTCGGCCTGGCCCTCGTAACCGGGCCGCTCGGCTGCTTCGTCGTGTGGCGTCGCATGGCCTATTTCGGCGATACCATGGCGCATTCGGCGCTCCTCGGCGTCGCGCTCTCGTTCATGCTCTCGCTCAACGTGACGCTCGGCGTGTTTGCCGTGGCGGCGCTGGTTGCCGGGGCGCTGATCGTGCTGCAGCGGCAGGCGACGCTTTCGACCGATGCGCTGCTCGGCATCCTTTCACATTCGACGCTCGCCGTCGGCCTGGTGCTGGTCGGGTTCCTGACGACGGTGCGGATCGACCTCATGGGGTTCCTGTTCGGCGACATCCTCGCCGTCTCCGTTGCCGACATCGCCGTCATCTATGCGGGGGGCGCGGCGATCCTTGCCGTCATCGCCTTCGCCTGGCGGCCGCTGCTCGCCTCGACGGTGAGCCCGGAGCTCGCCGAGGCCGAGGGACTGCGCCCGGAGGCTGCGCGTATCGTGCTGATGATCCTGATGGCGAGCGTCATCGCCATCGCCATGAAGCTGGTGGGCGTCCTGCTCATCACTTCGCTGCTCATCATACCGGCGGCGACGGCGCGGCGCCTCAGCGCCACGCCCGAGATGATGGCCGGGATCGCGGCACTACTCGGGGCGGTTGCGGTCATTGGCGGACTCTACGGCTCGTTGACGTGGGACACCGCCTCGGGGCCGTCGATCGTGGTCATGGCGCTCGTCGTCTTTGCGCTTTCGCTTCTCGTACCGGTCGGATACCTTTTCGGCAGAAAGGCACATCATGGCTGAACCACACGACGCCCCGCGCGATCTGACGCGCAACCAGGGTCTGGTGCTCGGAACACTCAACCGCTCTTCGGCGCCGCTCAGCGCCTATGACATTCTCGACAAGCTGCGCGAGGAAGGCCTGCGCGCGCCATTGCAGGTCTACCGGGCGCTCGACAAGCTGGTGGAGCGTGGCCTCGCCCACCGGCTGGAATCGCTCAATGCGTTTGTTGCCTGCGCCGACGCTCACTGCCACCGCAAGGGCCTCATCGCCTTCGCCATCTGCGAACGTTGCGGGCGGGTTGACGAATTCGCCGACGAGGTGATCGAGGAGCGGCTTTCGGGCTGGGCCGCTAATACCGGCTTCAAGACCGAGCGCACGACCATGGAAATCCGTGGCCAGTGCGCCGAGTGCTTGAAGGCTGCCGCCTAGCGCCTTCTTAAGGCCTGCCCTGCCGGGTGAACTTCAGGATGTGCACGCCCGCCGCGCCGTACTCGCGGCGGTCTTCCAGCTCGAATCCTTCCGGAAATTCGATCACCGCATCGCTCGATTCCTCGAAGACGACGGTGGCGCCCGGAGAGAGCCAGTTCCCGTCGCGCAGCGAAACCAGGGCCGCCTCGCCAAGTCCCCTGCCGTAGGGAGGATCGAGGAAGGCGAGGTCGAAGGGCTTGATCGAGCCTGCGGGACCAAGGGCGGTCGCATCGCGCCGCAGCAGCTTGGCGATGCCTCCTGCCCCGAACGCGTCGATGTGGTCGCGGATGAGGCCGCGTGCCTCCGCGCCGGTGTCGACGAAGGTGACATGGACGGCGCCGCGTGACAGTGCTTCGAGGCCGAGGGCGCCGGTGCCGGCAAAGAGATCGAGGACGCGCAGGCCATCGAAGTTCGGGCCAAGGCGGCTTGCAAGGATGTTGAACATCGCCTCGCGCACGCGGTCGGCCGTCGGCCGGATCGAAAGGTCGGAGGGGGTCGTGAGCTGTTTGCCGCGAAAGCGGCCGGCAACGATGCGCATCGCCGGTTATTTGCGGCCGCGCGGCTTGCCGGGACCGCCTGAAGGCCGGCCACCAGGCTTGCCAGAAGGCCGACCACCAGGTTTGCCCGTAGGGCGCCCGCCAGGCCCACTCGACGGACGGCCGGGGGAACGCCGTGATGGACCGGAGGCCGGTCGACTGCCGGCAGGGCGCGGGGTGCGCGGTGGACGAGTGTCGCCCTCAGCTTCGGGCCGGGCGGAGCTGGGACGGTCCCTGCGCGGAGGACGGGTGTCCCCTTCGGATCCAGACCGGGCAGGTCGCGGGCGATCCGAACGCGGGGCGGAACGGCCTTCGCTGCGCGTACCGCCACGGGCAGGCGTGCGGCTGGGACTGGCACCGTCGGAACGGTAGGGACGCTTCTGGCGGGCATCGGCCTGGCCGCCGGTCTCGGCGTCGCGGCGGCGGGGCCGGCGTTCCCCGGCGTCGTCGGGCGTACGCGACTTCTCGCCGAAATCACGCTGCGGACGGCCGGGACGACCAGCCGGGGGCCGTGCTGGCCGGTCGCCGCGAGCAGGTCTTTCACCGCCGCGTTCGGGACGGTCGCTACGCGGCCTGTCACCACGCCCGGCGGGCTTGGCGCGGAACTCGACGCTCTCGCCGTCATCGAAATGGATGCGGCGGGGCGGAGCCGGATTATCATCCTCACGCAGGCGCGGAGCGCGGCGGGTCTCGGGACGGCCGGACAGGCTCGTCCGGTCGCTACGCGTCTTGTGACCGTGGGGCGGGCGCGAGCGGGCAGGCTCGGGCATTTCGCTGTCGAAGTCGACACCGGCCGCCTCTGCAAGCTTCTTGCCGAGTTGGTCCTTGAGCACGCGAGCTTTGACCGTCTCGACGGCACCCGGTTCGATGTCGCCGAGCTGGAATGGGCCATAGCTGACCCGGATGAGGCGGTTGACCGTCAGGCCGAGCGCCTCGAGCACGTTCCTGACTTCACGGTTCTTACCCTCGCGCAGTGCCAGTGTCAGCCAGATATTTGTGCCCTGCTCGCGCTCGAGGGTCGCCTCGATCTCGCCATAGCGCACGCCCTCGACCTCGATCCCGTGCTGCAACCTGTCGAGCTCGGCCTGGGTGACGCTGCCGTGGGCGCGAACACGATAGCGGCGCAGCCATCCGGTCTCGGGCAGCTCGAGAATGCGCTTCAAGCCGCCATCATTTGTCAGGAGCAGGAGGCCCTCGGTGTTGATGTCGAGACGGCCGACGCTGACGACGCGAGGGAGACCGTGCTTCTCGACCGCCTCGAACACGGTCGGACGGCCCTGCGGATCCTTCTCGGTGACGACTAGTCCGACGGGCTTGTGGTAGAGCCAGAGGCGGGTGCCGGCCCGCTCGGCCAGCGGCTTGCCGTCGACGGCGATCTTGTCGCGCTCGGTGACGTTGAAGGCGGGGGTTATGACCTTCTTGCCGTTGACAGTCACACGGCCGGCGGCGATCCAGCTTTCGGCGTCGCGGCGCGAGCAGAGCCCGGAACGGGCGATGACCTTGGCCAGCCGGTCTCCGGCTGGCGGGGCGGTGCGGCTTTCGCTCATGGCGTAAACGCTTTCATGACATGCGGGACCCTGGAGCAATTACCGCGTTTCCGAACCGGAAAAGTGGCACTTTTGCTGGAAACGCTCTGGCGGGCGGCGCAAAAAAAGGCGCGACGGCTATCGAGCGCCGCCGCGGTTGATCAGTTCTGGCCCATCTTCTCGGAGGCCGAGAAGCCGCCGGGGCCCGCGACCTTCGGCCCGGCCGAACGCAGAGCCCGGCGAATCTCTTCGGGGCAGCGCGGATCATCGAGCGGCACGAGTTGGCCGCCGGGCGCCTGGCAAACCATGTCGCGCCCGCCGACGACGGTGAAGTAGCGCTCGGGCGGCAGATAGAGCGGACGTTCGTTGCTGGACGAGACGTTCATGCCGGCGGAGGTCATGCGGGCGGTCAGCGCCTTGGCCTCCGCCTCAGTCAGCGGACGGCCGGAATAGCTGTTGAGGTCGACGACGCGCGCGTTGCGCAGCCGCTGGATGTCGGCTGCGGAAAGACCGGCGGTGTCGATCTGCGGATTGGCGTTGTTGGCGGGCAGTTGAGCCGCTGCGCTCTGGGTCGGCGGAGGCAGCGCCGACGTGTCGCGCGGCAGGACCAGCGGGGCGCGCGCATTGGGATCCTCCTTGTCGGCGCCCTGCGGAACCAGGCCGAGGCCCTGGACGGTCGAGGTCATCACCTCGCGCTCGAAGGTGCCTATATCGGTCAATGCATTGGTGCCCTCGACCGTGGTGCAGGCGGCGAGCGCGGTGGCAAGAACCAGACCCAGAACGGACCGGATCGCGGTGTTGGCCGTCGACCTTCGCCCGGTGATACCCACAGTCATGAAGCGTCCCTTTGAGTAAAAACCCGGCGCTTATAGCGCATCAGGCCCGTTAAGGCCAGATTCTGGCGGCATCGTGTTCCAAGGCACGCCGAGCCAGTATGCAAATGCTGTTTCATTGCGCTTGCGCGCCCGCGTCGCGCTGCCGGCCTATGCCGACGACGTCGAGAAGCAGCAGAATGACACCGACGGTCAGCGCGACGTCGGCGAGATTGAAGATGTAGAACGACCACTGGCCCCAGTGGAAATGGAAGAAATCGGCGACCGCCCCGTAAATCAGCCGGTCGAGCGCGTTGGACAGCGCCCCGCCAAGGCACAGAGCGAGACCGGCCCGGATCAGCAGGCTGTCGGCGCGCCACCACCAGATGGCGAGCGCGATCATCGCGGCAGCCATGACGATGCCGAGCGTCCAGACTGGGAGGCCCCCGAGCAGGCCGTAGGAGATACCGGTGTTCCACACCAGCACATAGTCGAAGAAATCGGTGACGCGTACGATCTCGCCGCCGCGCCAGCCGGTCATCGAAAAGGGCACATAGGTCGCAGGGATATCGATGCACCTGCCCATGCCGATGCCTGCGCAATCGGCAGCGACCTGGAAGGCCTTGTGGGCGCGGTCGAGCCCGAAGGCAAGGACCGCAAGCATCAGCGAGATGAGGACCGAGGGGTTAAGCGCGCGGGGAAGCATGATCACGCGCCTCTGAATTGCTGCGGCAGGAGTGTGCCACGGGGGAAGCCGCGGCGATACCGAAGGCCCCCTCACCCGGCGCTTCGCGCCGACCTCTCCCAGGAGGGGCGAGGTGAGCACAGTGCCTCACCCCGCAAGGAGACCATCCCCTCGCCCCTTTGGGGAGAGGGTTAGGGTGACGGGTCAACGGGTACAGACCCAACCTCAGAGCCCAGCCGCCTTGCGCTCGCGCAGGGCCTGGGCGTCGCGCGGCGTCACGTCGGGATATTCCGGATCGGACCCCACCTCGGGCAGGATCTTCCAGGAGCGGGCACAGCGGCGGCCTTGTGCCGGCGCGAAGACCACGGTGACACCCGGCACATCCGGCAAGGTAAAGCCGTCGACGGGGGCGGCGTGGGCATTGCCGAATGTGATTGCCGAAGTGATGGCAATCTCGGCCAGGTCGATCCCGGCGATGGCCGCGACAAGCACCGGATCGGAGACGAAGACCGTGGGAGCGGCTTCGAGCGAGGAGCCGATGATCTTGTTGCGCCGCTCGATCTCGAGCTCGCCTGTGATCACCCGGCGCACCGCCTTGACCTTCTCCCATTTGGCGGCCAGCGCATCATTGCGCCATTCGGCCGGAACCTCAGGGAAGAGGCGCAGGTGCACCGACGTCCCCTCCTCCCTGTGCCGCTCCAGCCAGACCTCTTCCATGGTGAACACCAGCACCGGCGCGAGCCAGGCGGTGAGGCAATTGAAGAGGTGGTTGAGGACGGTCAGCGATGCGCGACGGCGAACCGACGAGATCGGATCGCAGTAGAGCGCGTCCTTGCGGATGTCGAAGTAGAATGCCGAGAGCTCGACATTCATGAAATTGGAAAGCGCGGCAACGAGGCGCTTGTAGTCGTATTCCTTGTAGGCCGCGCGCACCGTCTCGTCGAGAGCGGCGAGACGGTGGAGAACCAGGCGCTCGAGTTCGGGCATATCGGCGAAGTCGACGGCGTCCTTGGCCTCGTAGTGGGCAAGATTGCCCAATAGCCAGCGCAGGGTGTTCCTCAGCTTCCTGTAGCTGTCGACGGTCGTCTGGATTGTCTCCTTGCCCAGGCGCAGATCTTCCGAATAGTCGGAGGACGCGACCCAGAGCCGCAGGATATCGGCACCGTACTGCTTGATGATCTCCTGGGGGGCAACGACGTTGCCGAGTGACTTGCTCATCTTGCGGCCTTCACCATCCATGGTGAAGCCGTGGGTCAAAACGCTGTCATAGGGCGCAAAGCCGTTGGTGGCGCAACTCTCGAGGAGCGAGGAGTGGAACCAGCCGCGGTGCTGGTCCGAGCCTTCGAGATACATCGAGGCCGGAAACTTCAGGTGCGGCCATTTCTGCTTGTTGCGCAGGACGAACGAATGTGTCGAGCCCGAGTCGAACCAGACGTCGAGGACGTCCGTGACCATCTCGTAGTCAGAAGGATCGCGGTCAGGGCCGAGGAAGCGCGCGGCGGCACCCTCCTTGTACCAGGCGTCGGCACCCTCCTCCTCGAAGGCCTGGGCGATGCGATGGTTGACCGTCTCGTCCTTGAGGACCTCGCCAGTCTTCTTGTCGACGAACACCGTGATCGGCACGCCCCAGGCGCGCTGGCGCGAGAGCACCCAGTCTGGCCGATCCTGCATCATGGCGCGCAGGCGATTCTGCCCGGCGATGGGGTAGAAGCGGGTTTCTTCGATCGCCAGCAAGGCCCTCGACCTCAGAGAGTCCTCGCCATAGCGGGCGATGGCCTCCTGCCTTCGCGTATCCATGTCGCTGCCATCGGCCAGCTTTCCGCCCAGCGGCTTGTCCATATAGACGAACCATTGCGGCGTGTTGCGGTAGATGACGGGCTTCTTGGAGCGCCAGGAGTGCGGGTACTGGTGCTTGATGCGGCCGCGCGCGACCATTGCTCCGCGCTCGGCAAGCGCGGTGATGACGCGCTGGTTGGCATCGCCTTTCTTGCCGGAATCGTCGATGATGCGCGCGCCCTCGAACCCGGGAGCATCGGCGGTGTAAAAGCCGTCGCCGGCGACGGGAACGGGGATAGCGGTGTCGATGCCGCGCTGGGCAAGGTTCCGGCCGTTTTCCGTCCACACCTCGAAATCCTCGAGGCCGTGGCTCGGTGCGGTGTGGACGAAGCCGGTGCCGGCATCGTCGGTGACGTGCTCGCCATCGAGCAGGGGCACAGCGAACGCGTAGCCGCCAGCGAGGCCCTTGAGCGGATGTGAGCAGGTGGTGCCGGCAAGCTCATCGGACGACACCGCTCGCAGCTTCGCATAGGCCTCGACCTTGGCCTTGGCGAAAACCTCGGCGGCAAGTTTGTCGGCCAGGATCAGCTTGTCGCCGATCTTGGCCCAGTTGCCCTCTGGAGCCTGGGTGACCTCATAGAGGCCGTATTCGACCTTCCCGGAATAGCTGACGGCACGGTTGCCCGGGATGGTCCATGGGGTGGTCGTCCAGATGACAACTGAGGCCCCCCCGCCGGCACTCTGTCCCGCGATGACCGGGAACTTCACCCAGATCGCATCGGACTCGTAGTCCTGGTACTCGATCTCGGCCTCGGCGAGCGCCGTGCGCTCGACCACACTCCACATCACGGGCTTGGATCCGCGATAGAGCTGGCCGGACATGGCAACCTTCATCAGCTCGCGCGCGATCTGGGCTTCGGCGTCGAAGCTCATGGTGAGATAGGGATTGTCCCACTCGCCGATCACGCCCAGGCGCTTGAATTCGGCGCGTTGCACGTCGACCCACTCTTCGGCAAAGCGCCGGCACTCCTGACGGAATTCGACGACAGGGACGTCGTTCTTATCCTTACCCCTGGCGCGGTACTGCTCTTCGATCTTCCATTCGATGGGCAGGCCGTGGCAGTCCCAGCCTGGCACATAGGCAGAGTTGTAGCCGAGCATCTGCATCGACCTCGAGACGAGGTCCTTGAGGACCTTGTTCAGCGCATGGCCGATGTGAATGTTGCCGTTGGCGTAGGGCGGGCCGTCGTGGAGGGTGAAGAGCGGCCGGTCCTTGGCGTCCTCGCGCTGGCGTGCATAGATGTCCATCCTTTCCCAGCGTTCGAGCCAGTTCGGCTCGCGGCCGGGCAGCCCAGCGCGCATGGGAAAATCGGTTTGCGGCAAAAAGAGCGTCGCCGAATAGTCGGTCTCGGTCTCGCTCACGGCGGTATCGTTCATCGGGGCGGCTTATCTGTCCGGAGGAATTGGCGGCCTTGTAGCAAGCGAGGGCTCCCGGGGCAAAGGGGGAATCGCGTAAGCTGGCAAACGCGGGGTGGGTCCTGGGGGCGGGCAATGGGCAATATTAACCGAACGGAAACCATAACGCTTTCACAAAGCATTGTGGAGGCTATGGTCTTGCGCAAATCCGTTCTCGTCCTGGTCGGCACCCTCGTCATCGGCATCTCGCTGAGCCTGGCGCCTGCAATCGCGCAGGAGGCGGTCGATGAGGCGGCATTTGTCTTCGCCGGGCGCTTCTACAGCGAGCACTTGGAGGATCAGCTCAATCCGCTCGGTCCCTTCGGCGTCGACTATGAGGACAACTTCCTCATCGGTGGCGGCTATCAGCGTTTCTATCTGGGGCCGGACTGGCTGCGGTTTGGCTGGGAAGCGGGCGCTACGGTCGGCTTTGGAGAGGACGTGCGGGGTGAGGCCTGGGCCGGGCTTGTCGGACGATTCGACGCCATATCGATCGGGCAGGTACACATCTCGGCGTCGCTGACAGCCGGCATGTCGGCCATCACCAACACCATCGGCATCGAAACCGAGCGGGTGGCCCCCGGGGCGAACCCGCACCTGCTCTTTTATGTGGCTCCCGAAATCGGCCTTTCGCTCGACAGTCAGCCCAATTTGGAAGCTTTCATGCGCGTGCAGCACCGATCGGGCGGCTGGGGACTGATCGGCAGCATGGGCGACGGACACAACGCCACTTCGGTCGGCATGCGCTGGCGGTTTTAGCCGAAGAAGCCCAGCTTCCCGTCGAGGTCCGAAATCGGCCGAGCCGCTGCCAGTAGCGCGCGTGCCTTGCGGCTGTCGCGATCCATGGCGGCAATGAGCTCGTCGAGGCCGGAGAACACCTCCTGGCCCCGGATATGGGCGACGATGGCGACCGTGATGATGTGGCCGTAGATGTCCTCGTCGAAATCGAAGAGGTGCGTCTCGAAGGGCGGGCGCTGGTTGTTGAACATCGGCTTGCCATAGGCGGCGACGCCATCGAAGAGGCGTTCGCCGACGCGGGCGCGCACGGCGTAGACGCCCTGGGCGAGACTGAAGCCGACATCGGTAAGCGTGTTGGCGGTCGGATAGCCGAGTTCCCTGCCCCGGCGGTCCCCCTCGATAACGCACCCCTCGAAGAACCAGTGGTAGCCCAGCAGCCGGTTGGCGGCAGCGACCGCCCCTTCCGAAAGGGCGGCACGGATACGCGACGACGAGATGACCTCATCCCCCTCATCGAGCAGGTCGAGAGTCTCGACTGAAAAGCCGAGGCGTTCGCCTTCGGCCTTGAGGAACGCGGGGGTGCCCCGCCGCTGGCGACCGAAATGGAAATCGGCGCCAATGATGACGCCGCTCGTTGCCAAGGCTTCGATCAAGAAGCGCGAAACGAAGTCCTCGGCCTCGTTCTGGGAGAACTCGGGGGTAAAGGGCATGACAATGATGCCGTCGAGCCCCATCGCCTCGGCGAGCCGCGCCTTGGCGTTGCCGGCCGTTAGGCGGAACATGAATGGAGTGGGCGCGAAAACATCTCGCGGATGCGGCTCGAAGGTCATGACCAGCGCCGGCACGCCGCGCTCAGCGGCGCGGGCCTTCAGGGTTTCCAGCACATATTGATGGCCGCGGTGGAAGCCGTCGAAATTGCCGATGGCAAGCATGGCGCCGCGGATTTCGCCGGGCACGTGGTCAAGGCCGGAAAGATAGTGGAAATCGGTCAACGGGGGACAAGTCCTCATGGCCGTAAGGAACCGGGAAACTGCAACGGCCGGTTGCGGTTTGCAAGCCTTGAGCCTTATGCGCTCTGATGAAGTCAAAGCGCCGGCTCAAGTTGTTTGTTGTTGCAACGTTTCTTGCGAAAAGCCGGTACCCACCTTTTCGCACGTTGCCAATGGTCGAGCGGCTGCTACCAGACCAGCCGGGGCAGAAAACCCACCATGTTGGCGCGGCTCGGCTCAACGAGCTCGGCGATGGCGTCCGGGTCAGGATTGCCGAAGGCATCGAGCTCGGCGGCGTGGATGGAGCCGGTAATGAAGAGGAGGTCGACTCCGAACTGGGCAGCCCCCGTGGCGTCGGTCCTGACGCTGTCGCCTATGGCGAGCACCCGCGACTTGTCGATCGGGTGACCGGCAGCTTCCTGCGCGAGGCGATAGGCTTGCTCGTAGATCGGCTGGTACGGCTTGCCGGCCATCAGCACCATGCCGCCCATGGCCGCGTAAAGATCGCCGAGCGCACCGCCGCAATAGATGATCTTGTCGCCGTGCTCGACCACCCGATCCGGATTGGCGCAGATCATCTTCAACCTGCGGGAGAGCCAGAACTCGGCGCGTTGGCGATACATCTCGGGAGTGTCGTCGTCGCTGTCGAGGTCGGTGACGACGACCACGGCGGCGTCATCGGCCGAGCCACGGTTGACATCGAGGCCCTCATAGAGAGCATCGTCCTCGGTGGGCGGACCGACGTGATGGACGACCTTGCCGGCGTAGCGGGCAATCATGGTGCGGGTGGCATCACCCGAGGAGACGATCGCATCGTACGCCTCACGAGGAACCCCCAGTCGGTCGAGCATGGCAACAATCGGCGGCGAGGGGCGAGGCGCGTTGGTAATGAAGACCACCTTGCCGCCGGCCTTGCGGTATTCGACCAGAGCCTCGCAAGCTGGCGGAAACGCCTCGACGCCGTTGTGCATGACGCCCCAGACGTCAGAGAGCACGGCGTCATACTGCGGGGCAAGATCAGCTAAGCCGGAAATGATCGAAGGCATGGGGAATCCTGAAAGCAAGGAGACGGAGGGCGCAGGCGGTGCAAAGTTCGGCCAGGCCGGGTCCGGCAGGTTGCGCTATCCCTCGGCGCGCCGCAACTGCCCGATGGCGCGCGGACGCTCGGAGGCAAGGTCGGACCGCGCCGGCTCGGGCCGGGCGAGGTGCGGGCCCTGGGCAAGGTCCACGCCATCCTCGATGAGCTCAAGGATCTGCTCTTCTGCGCCAACGCCGGTGACGACGAGATCGACGCCGAAGCGGGCGAGGTAACTTGCCACGTCCGAGATATGGAAATCGGTCAAGGCTTGCGGATCCGAGAGGAAAGTGCCGGCATCGACCCGCAACGCGCGCACGCCCTGCCCTACCAGAGCGGCAATATCAGAGCGCAGTGAGCGCACCGCGCCCAGGGCGAACGTCGCCCCAACCCGGACCAACTGGCCCGCGCCGATGCGCTCGGCTTCGTTCAGCGCCTGCCAGTCGGTATCGGCGAGGAGGAAGACGACGCTTTGAGCGATGGTGCGATTGGCTTCCAAAGACGACAGGTGTTGCTCGCGGCTCATGCGGTCAGCGAGGGTCGCGCGCGAGAGCGGCACGAAGAGCACGACCGTCTGGCCGGCGGAGCGGGCACGCCGTGCGATAGCGATGGCCTCGAGGAGCGATGCGCCGTCGACCTGTCGCCGAATGTCCTCGCCGCCATTGCGTGGCAGGAAGTCCTGCGGCTCGGCCACTTCCCCGCCATCCAGCATGAGGCGCGGCACCAGGTCATAGCCGTGAACGCGACGCTGCGGCAGGGTGAGGACAGGCTGGACATGGACGGCGAGCCGATCGTCGGCGAGCGCACGGCGCACGGCATCGGGGGGGATGGTCGGCTCGATCTCTTCAGGCGCGGGCGCAGCTTCGCGCGGAGCGGGCCGACTGGCGGAGGGTGTGCGCTGCTCTTCGATTTCGGCAACGGCCTCGGCCACCTGCCGGATGACGGTGCCGAGCACCGAGATGTCGGCTTCGACGACCTGGAGACGTTTGCCGGCATCCTGATCGGCGAGTTGGTTGACGCGCTGGCTCAAGACCGCGCCCGCCTGCGCATCGGTGGCCAAAAGCCGCGAAAGATCTTCGATGGCCTTTTCCAGCCGAGCCTCAGCGCGGCGGCGCAGGGTCCGCTCGATCGAAAGAATGCCGAGACCGGCAAAGACAAAGGCTGCAAGCCCCGCTTCGACGGGGCTGAAGGCCAGCCCGAAATAGGCGGTCGCTCCAACGCCGAGCGCTGCCAGCACGACAAAGGTGTAAACAATAACCTGCACGACGATATTCAAGCCCCACGCGCCGAACGAAAGATTCGGCCAGTTCGTCATACCATTGCGAGGGGACGGGCAAAAGCGCGGGAGCCTGGTTCGGCACCGAGGAAAACGCTTTATTTACCCTAAATCGACAAGATCATCGTCGCGCAGCCGAGCCCACGGGGCACGGACACGCGGGATTTCGGACGAGGATTTGGGCTTGATGGTGACGGCAGGCGGTTCGGCGACGCTCACGCAAGGCAGACTGCTGCTGGTCGACCGGGACGCATCGAGCGCGAGGGTTCTGGCGGCAACGCTCGCCGAGTGCCTGGTCTCGGCCCCGGAGATGACCGCCGTCGGCGGTGGCCGGCAGGCGGCCGAGACGCTGAGGGCCGGCGACTTCGACGTGGTCCTGGCCGACCTTGCGAGCCTGGCTGACCTCGCCGAGGCGACCGAGGATGCGGTCGCGCGCCTCGTGAAGCTGGCGCGCGGCGCACTGATGGTGGCGCTGTCGGATGGCGCCTCGGTGTCGGCGGCGGTGGCAGCGATGCAGGCAGGCGCCCACGACTATGTGGCCAAGCCCATCAACGGACCGGCCCTGGCCACCCGCATCGGGGAACTGGCCGAGCGGCACGGCAAGACGCGCGCCATCGCCATCGAGGCCCGTCCGCAGGCGGGCGTCACCGGCTTTGCCGGGTTCGTGGGCGCGTCGAGCGCCATGCAGTTCGTCTACGAGCAGATCGAGCGTATCGCGCCGTCGTCGGCGCCGGTGTTCATCACCGGCGAGAGCGGCACGGGCAAGGAGGTCGCCGCCGAGGCGCTGCACGCCAGGGGGCCACGCGCCGAGAAGGCGTTCATCGCCGTCAACTGCGCGGCGATCCCGCGTGACCTGATGGAAAGCGAGCTTTTCGGGGTGGTGCGCGGCGCCTATACGGGCGCCCACGAGGACCGTAAGGGTGCGGCCGAGCTCGCGGACGGGGGCACGCTCTTTCTCGACGAGATCGGCGAGATGGACCTGTCGCTGCAATCCAAGCTCCTGCGCTTCCTGCAGACCGGCATGATGAGCCGGGTCGGCGAATCGGGGACGCGCAAGATCGATGCCCGGGTGATCTGCGCCACCAACCGCAACCCCATGCAGATGATCGCGGACAAGACCTTCCGCGAGGATCTCTTCTATCGGCTGCACGTGCTGCCGATCCATCTGCCGCCGCTCCGCCAGCGCCCGGCCGACATCATGGCGCTGGCGCGCCACTTCCTCGAGACGTTCGCGCGCGAGGAACGCAAGCAGTTTTCCGGCTTTTCGGCGGAGGCCGCAGCCGCGATGCTGGCACGCGACTGGCCTGGAAACGTGCGGCAGCTGCAGAACCTCACACGGCGCCTGGTGGTGATGTTCGACGGCGGACAGATCGATGCGGAAATGCTGCGGGCCGCCGACATCGAATCACGCGAGGCGGTCATCGAGACGGCGCCGGTGCCGCGCGAACGACGCCCGGTGCTGCCCATGTGGCAGCAGGAGCAGCGCATCATCGAGGACGCCATCGCCTCGTTCAATGGCAACATCTCACTTGCCGCTGCCGCCCTCGAGATCAGCCCGTCGACCATCTACCGCAAGCGGCAGAGCTGGGCGGAAATGGGCACCGCCGGAGCGGCATAGAGCGCGAAGCGATTTGATTGAATCAAATCGCGCGCTCTGCCTTTGTTGTCGCGGGATCTTTCGCGAAAAACCGGTTCCCATCCCGGATCAAGTCCCGGACAGGCTTTTTTCGCATCCCGCTCTAAAGCCTATCCCTGCGGGGTCATCGTCTGGCGGGCCTTACCTCGATCGAGGCCGAGGCGGCGCTCGCGCCAGATGACGAAAATGCCCGAGCCGACGACAATGAGACCGCCGAACAGCATCTGGACCGTCGGCACCTCGGCGAAGGCGAAATAGCCGACGGCGATCGCCAAGAGCATCGAAGTGTATTCGAAAGGCGCGATGATCGACATGTCGGCGTGGCGGTAGCTCGAGGTCAAAAGAATCTGGGCGATGCCACCGGCAAAGCCGGCCCCGATAAGAAGTGCGGCTTGCGTCGGCGTCGGCCACACCCAGCCGAGGGGGACGGTCAGCAGCGCGAGAATGCTGGAGGTCAGCGAGAAATAGATGACAATGGTAGCGGTCTTCTCGGTCGCGACCAGGCGGCGCACCTGTAGGGTCGCGAAGGCGGCGCAGATCGCACCGCCGAACGCGGCCACGGCGCCGGCGGTGACCCCCGCCTCGACCGGCGCCTCGCCCGACAGGAGCGTCAAGCGCGGCCACATGATGATGAGGACGCCCACGAGCCCGACGACCACCGCACTCCAGCGATAGAGCCGCACGAATTCTTTAAGGAGCAGCGCGCTCAGCGCGACGATCAGTAGGGGCGTTGCATAGCCGATGGCCGTCGCCTCGGGCAGCGGCAGACGGGCGATCGCGAAGAAGTTGCAGGTCATGGCCGTAACGCCGACCAGCCCGCGCACCACGTGCCCCCACGGGTTGGCAGTCTTGAGGCCCTCGACCAGCTGGCCGCGCCAGCCGAGATAGAGGGCGATTGGGAAAATGGCAAAGAACGAGCGGAAGAAGACGAGTTCGCCCGTCGGCACGCCTTCCGCGGCCTTCAGCATCCCCGCCATCACGACGAAAACCGCAACCGCTGCGACCTTCAGGCCGATGCCGCGCATCACAGACGCCTTGCGCTCGACGGGCGGCTGGGACGGATGCGGCGATGGCGGCGCGGGGGCGGTCAAGGCAGGCCCGGAGGTGGGAGGCGGTATCGGCACTGAGCCGGAGCGAGTCAGGGCTTAGCAGTTGCGTTGGGAGTTGTCGACCGGCGGAGGCCTTGTGGTCGGCCTGTCCAGAAAGGCGCTGACGATTGCTCGTGTCGACGTAGTTTATATCCGGCCTGGAGCTTTTTTTGACGGGCCTACGTCCTCACCACACCGGGCAAGTGCTTAGTGGGCGCATCGATCGAGGACGACTACCTCGACCTCTTCCGGCAGGCCGGGTTCCAAAATGTCAGGGTGCTAAGGCCATAGACATGCGGATGTCAAAGCCGGCCAACACGCAATAAAGGGCGGTCAAGCCGGGGAAAACTCGCACCGCACCCTGCCCTCCAGGAAATGCACGTGGTCGTAGAGCGGCTCTGCCCCGGCCGCCGCCTCGCTCACGTATTCGGCGGCGTTCTCGATGGTGGCCGTGGCGGTGCGGATGGTATAGAAGTGCACTTCGCCGAGCGCGGTCTGGCGGTGGTCATCGGTTGCGAGCAGCAGGTCGGAACGGATGTCGTCCATGGGTACGTAGACGTGTGAGGAGCCGTCGGCGTGTTCGAGCCGGAGCGCACGGCGGGAGTCGATGACCTCGGCGTCGTCCACAAAAATATGGACCCGTCCCTCGACGGGCGCGATGGAAAATTCTTCTGCGCGGCGATCCGGCGTCATTTCGAGCCTATCGGTTCATCCGGTTTGCAGATCAAGACGCGCGAAGGGCGGCTTTCGTTCCCTGCCGGCGCTCCTGCGGTAAGCAATGGAACCCGCGGTAAAACCTGCCTCACGTGTTCTTGACTCGTTCAGCGCCCCCTCCTATATCCCCGCACAGCCTTGTTAGCACTCAAACAGCAGGAGTGCTAACAAGGCGCCAGATTGCAAAAACCCACGTCTCATCAAGGAGCGAACATGAGCTTCCGTCCACTGCACGACCGCGTTGTCGTTCGGCGCGTTGACAGCGAGGAAAAGACCGCTGGCGGCATCATCATCCCGGACACCGCAAAGGAAAAGCCCTCCGAGGGCGTGATCGTCTCCGTCGGCCCGGGCGCCCGTGACGAAAGCGGCAAGATTGTCCCGCCCGACGTCAAGGAAGGTGACCGCGTGCTCTTCGGCAAGTGGAGCGGCACCGAGGTCAAACTCAATGGCCAGGATCTCCTCATCATGAAGGAATCCGACATCATGGGCGTCATCACCGCTTAGCACTGGCGATCCGATCGCTCGCCTAAGTTCAAACCTTCATTTCTAAGGAGCCTCAAATGGCAGCCAAGGAAGTCAAATTCTCTACCGACGCCCGCGATAAGATGCTGCGCGGCGTCAACATCCTCGCCAACGCGGTCAAGGTCACGCTCGGCCCCAAGGGCCGCAACGTCGTCATCGACAAGTCGTTCGGCGCACCGCGCATCACCAAGGACGGCGTGACCGTCGCCAAGGAGATCGAGCTCGAAGACAAGTTCGAGAACATGGGCGCCCAGATGCTGCGCGCCGTGGCCTCGAAGACGAACGACATCGCCGGCGACGGCACCACCACCGCCACCCTTCTCGGCCAGGCCATCGTCAACGAGGGCGTCAAGGCCGTCGCTGCCGGCATGAACCCGATGGATCTCAAGCGCGGCATCGACCTTGCCGTCGAGGAAGTCGTCAGCAATCTCCAGGCTCGCGCCAAGAAGATCACCTCCTCGGCTGAAGTCGCCCAGGTCGGCACGATCTCGGCCAATGGCGAGAAGTCGATCGGCGACATGATCGCGGAAGCCATGCAGAAAGTCGGCAACGAGGGTGTCATCACCGTCGAGGAAGCCAAGACCGCCGAGAGCGAGCTCGATGTCGTCGAGGGCATGCAGTTCGATCGCGGGTACCTGTCGCCCTATTTCGTGACCAACGCCGAAAAGATGACCGCCGTCCTCGAGGATCCCATCATCCTCCTGCACGAAAAGAAGCTCTCGAACCTGCAGGCCATCCTGCCGATCCTCGAGTCGGTCGTTCAGTCCCAGCGTCCGCTGCTGATCGTGGCCGAGGATATCGAGGGCGAGGCGCTTGCCACCCTCGTCGTCAACCGCCTTCGTGGCGGCCTCAAGGTCGCAGCCGTCAAGGCTCCGGGGTTCGGTGATCGCCGCAAGGCCATGCTCGAAGACATCGCCATCCTCACCGGCGGTCAGGTGATCTCGGAAGAGCTCGGCATCAAGCTCGAGAACGTCACCATCGATATGCTCGGCACCGCCAAGCGCGTCGAGATCACCAAGGAGAACACCACCATCGTCGATGGTGCCGGCTCCCAGGAAGACATCCAGGGCCGTGTCGCCCAGATCAAGGCGCAGATCGAGGAAACCACATCGGACTACGACCGTGAGAAGCTCCAGGAGCGCCTGGCCAAGCTTGCTGGCGGCGTTGCCGTGATCCGCGTCGGCGGCTCGACCGAAATCGAGGTCAAGGAGCGCAAAGACCGCGTCGACGACGCGCTCAATGCGACCCGCGCCGCTGTCGAGGAGGGCATCGTCCCGGGTGGCGGCACTGCTCTGCTGCGCGCCGCCTCCGACCTCCAGGTCAAGGGGGCCAACCCCGACCAGAACGCCGGTATCGCCATCGTGCGCCGCGCGCTGCAGGAGCCGGTCCGTCAGATCGCCAACAATGCGGGCGACGAGGGCTCGGTGGTCGTCGGCAAGATCCTCGAGAACACCTCGCTCGAGTTCGGCTATGACGCGCAGAACAGCGTCTATGGCGACCTCATCCAGATGGGCATCATCGACCCGGTCAAGGTCGTGCGCACCGCTCTCCAGGACGCGGCTTCCGTCGCTTCGCTCCTCATCACCACCGAATCGATGATCGCCGAGCTGCCGAAAGAGCCTGCTCCCGCGATGCCGGGCGGCGGTGGTATGGGCGGAATGGGCGGCATGGACTTCTAAGTCCAGACGTACACTTCCGACCTTTCCCAAGGTCACGAACGGGAGGGCGGTCCATGCGGACCGCCCTTTCGTTTTGGCAGTTCGCCATATGTCGGCTAGCCCGGCAGGCGGTACATGGCTATACTGCCGCTCCTATTCCTCGCAGTTCGATCGAGGCATAGCGGATGAATGCATTCTTGCTCAAACGAGAGATCGAAATTCTGTTCGGTCTCGGGCCTTTGGAAGCGGCAAATCTCTGGCGAGCGGCGCGTTCCTCGCCACCGCCAGCGGGCCCCGTCCCGATCCCTTACCCCAACATTTCGGCGGGAAACCCGGTCACGCTGCAAGGCACAGGCAGCCGGTTCGGCGGCCAATATGCGGTGACGCACGTCAGTCATCGGATTGGCCAGTCCGACTACCAGAACACGTTCACGTGCATCAGCGCCGCGGTCGCCGACGACCCGGCCGCCCTGCGCATATGGCCGCTCTGGCTCCGTGTCAAAGAAAAACTCGGACAGCTACCGCCTAGGCAGCGCACACTCATCGCCCACGAAATCACGCATACACTTCAACAAGGTGCTGGCCGGATCTGATCGCAAGGCAATTGCTGCCTTCGAAGCTCAATCATCCTGTGAGTGCAGCCGTTAGGGAACGGGATTTCCCCTGCAGAAGTTGGAACGCAAAATCCAACCCGAGAAAGCTCTACTGGAATAGTCGTCTTTATCCTAGGCTCAGCCGTCGCTGAGGGAGATTGACTTTGCCGCCCGATTTCTTTGTGTTCGCCGCCGTCGGATTTCTCGCTCAAATCGTCGATGGAGCGCTGGGGATGGCGTATGGCGTCATCAGCACGACGGTCCTCCTGGCCTTCGGTGTACCGCCCTCGCATGCCTCGGCGAGCGTTCATGCGGCCGAGATGTTCACCACGGGCGCGTCGGCCGCCAGCCATATCGGGCACCGCAATGTCGACTGGAACCTGTTCTGGCGCCTGGTGCCAGCCGGAATCCTTGGCGGGTGCCTTGGCGCCTACGTACTGACCAGCATCGACGGGACGGTGCTGCGGCCGTACGTGACGGCCTATCTCACCGTCATGGGGCTCTATATTCTCTACCGCGCCTTGCGCAAGCCGCGCACGAACTTCGAACCGCACGGACTGCTCGTCTCGCCGCTCGGCGTTGCCGGCGGATTCGTGGACGCGGCGGGCGGGGGCGGATGGGGGCCAATCGTCACCTCGACGCTCCTGGGGTCGGGCGGTAGACCACGCTATGTGATCGGCTCGGTCAACGCCGCCGAATTCTTCGTGACCACGGCGGTTTCAGCGAGCTTTCTCATTGCGCTGCTCACCGGCCACTGGCGGGAAGCCGGAGGCCTGCTCGATCACGCCGCGTCCGTTGCCGGGCTGATCGTCGGCGGAGTGCTCGCCGCACCGGTCGCCGGTTACGTCGTGCGGCACGTGCGCACGCAGGTGTTGATGGTCGTGGTCGGCCTTATGGTCATCATGCTCGCCGGCTATCAGACGTGGCAGCTCATCGGCTAGCAGCAACGTCTGGAGGGGCGCCGACTGCGCGAGATGGCGACCGCCGACACCTCGCCCAATATCCGGCGAGCCCTGCAGAGGCTGCTCGCCGCGGACGGCTACAAGGGCAGCATAGACGGCAGCTTCGGTCCGCAGACCCAGGCGGCGCTGGACCTGGCTTCGGCTCAGTCGGCGATTAGCCGGAAATCAGCAAACGCAGGGCCATGGCCACCGATACGACGATGACCAACGGGCGGATGAGACGCGCACCGAACCGGATGCCGGCGCGCGCGCCGATATAGCCGCCAGCGACCTGTCCCACGGCCATGGCGATAGCGGCCAGCCAGACGACGTCACCGGCAAAAATGAACACCAGCAGCGCGGCGAAGTTGGATACGAGGTTGAGCGCTTTGGTGTGACCCGCCGCCCGGGTCAGACCAAAGCCGAAAAGAGTGACGAAACAAACGGTGAAGAACGAGCCGGTGCCCGGGCCAAAGACGCCGTCGTAGAAACCGATGAGCAAGCCCATGACCGGGCCGAAGAGTGGAAAAGCCAGACGCGCGGTGCGATCGGCATCCGAGAGGTTGGGCGCGAAGACGAAATAACCGGCGATCGCGACGAGTGCGACCGGCACGATGACGTTCAGGAGAGCGGTATCGACCTGCTTGACGGCGAAAGCACCGCCGGCAGCCCCGACGAAGGTCAGGACGATGGCCAGGGTGAGCTTGCGCAGATCGATATAGCCGCGCCGCCAATAGGTCAGGACGGCCATGGCTGTACCGATCACCGACTGCATCTTGTTGGTGGCGAGCGCGGCAACAGGCGGCAGCCCGGCCGAGAGGAGCGCGGGTACCGAGATCATGCCGCCGCCCCCCGCCACGGCATCTACAAAACCGGCAAGCAGGCCGACGCCGGCGAGCGCGAGAAGAACCAGGGGGTCGAGCACTTGGTCAGGGAGCCTATTTCTTGTCGCCGTAGCGTCGACGTTGGATCTGGTCGTCGGACTGCGGGAAGTCAGTGACGCGCTGTTCGTAGAGCGGGATGTTGATCATCGAGGACATGAAGCCGGACATCATCAACTGCAGGCCGACGACCAGAGTGGTCATGGCGAGGATCAGGGCGCGCATGGTCGAGCCCGGATCGAGGGCGCCGAAGTCGCGTTGTGCCCACTCGGTGAGCCCCCAGCCGAGCGCAACAAGACCGACGAGGACGAGAAGCACTGCAACGAGCAGGATGCGCTCAAGCGAAAGCGCCTCGAGCAGACGGTGGTAGCTATCAGACGGCGGAATGAAGCCGTAGCGGGTGGCAAAGCGCCGGCCGATGAGGGCAAACGCGATGGACTGGACACCGACGATGATGGCCATGGCGGCAACGAGGAAGGCGTGGAGGTCAAGCACCACCTCGCCGATGTGCAGGGGGCCGGTGAGGAGTGGGATGCCGACGGCCAGACCCACGGCAAGAAGCGCAATACCCGGATAAAGGAAAAGCCAACGCGGCGAGAACAGCAGCAGGAACCGCAGGTGGCGCCAACCATCGCGAAACGGCCTGAGGTGCGGACGGCGCGTGCGGCCATCCGGCGAGAGCGTCGTCGGCACCTCGGCAATCGGCAGGCCCGCGAGCGTTGCCTTGACCACCATTTCGGACGCGAACTCCATGCCGGTGGTGCGCAAGTTGAGGTCGCGGATGGCGTCGCGCGCGAAGCCGCGCAGCCCGCAGTGAAAATCGCCGATCGGCGCCTTGAAGAAGAGACGCCCGATGAAGGTGAGGATTGGATTGCCGACATAGCGGTTGAGCCAGGGCATGGCGCCGGGAGCGATGCCCCCCTTGAAGCGGTTGCCCATGACGAGCCCCGCACCGCTGCGCAGCGCCGCAACGAAGGCGTCGAGCGCACCAAAGTCATAGCTCGCGTCGGCGTCGCCCATGATGACGAAACGGCCTCTGGCGGCCGTAATGCCGCTGGCAAGTGCGGCGCCGTAGCCGCGGCGGTCGACATCGACCAGGCGCGCGCCAGCCTCGAGAGCGATCTGCTGCGAACCATCGGTCGATCCGTTGTCGGCGACCAGCACTTCACCGTCGATGCCGGTGCGTGCAAGAAACCCCTTGGCACGGCCGATGCAGCCGGCAAGGGTCTCGGCCTCGTTGAGGCAGGGCATGAGGACGGTCAGTTCCAGCGTCGGCTCCACCGCGCAGCGGGCTCCTCCCCGCAACTGAAATGGACTTGTGCCGCGAATCGAGAATGGACGCAATGCGGTTGCGAGGCACCTCCCGCAGCGCTCCCAACCATCAGAAGCGGGTGCGCGGAGCCTTGACGGAGTTGCGCACGATGAGTTCGGCGCGAAAAAGCACCTCGCGCTCGTGCGGCTCACCGCCTTCGAGCAGAGCGAGGAGGACGTCCATGGCCCGTTCGCCGATGTTGAGCCGGGGCTGCTTCATTGTGGTCAGGGCGGGGGTGACGAAGCTCGAGAACGAAATGTCGTCGAATCCCATGACCGAAAAGTCGGCCGGCAGATCGTAGCGGCGCGCGTTGAGGGCGATCATGACCCCGAGCGCCGTGGCGTCGTTGACGCAGAAGAACGCCGTCGGCAGACGATCGCGCACGAACATCAATTCGGCCGCAGCACGCCCGCTTTCGGTAGTGCTATCGCCGTCAATGATCATGGCCGGGTCGATACCGATGCCGGCACCCTCGAGCGCGGCGCGGTAGCCGCGCTCGCGCAGGCCGTTGACCACCCGGCCAGGCGAGCGGCCGATGAAAGCAATGCGCCGGTGCCCCTGCGCGATGAGGTGCTCGGTGGCAACGCGCGCCGCCTCGCGATTATCAACGCCGATATAGGGTATGTCGGCATTGGCAACCGGCTCGCCCACGGCCACCATCGGCGGCAGGCGCATGCTCGCGTCGGCCCCGCCGATACCATAGGGCAGATGGCCGGTTAAAAGGATGAGGCCGTCCGCCTGGTTGGAGCTGATGAATCGCAGATAGTCGGCCTCGCGCAGCGGATCGTTCTGCGTGTTGCCGATGAGGAGGCCGTAACCGCGCTTGCTGGCCTCGGTCTCGAGGCCAACGAGGATATTGGAGAAGTTGGGGTCGCCGACGTCCGGAGCAAGGATGAGGATCATGTTCGACCGGCGCATGCGCAGGTTGCGCGCCATGGCGTTGGTCGTATAGCCGGTCTGGGCGATGGCCTCGGACACGCGCCGCCGGGTGCTATCGGCGACTTTGGTCGGTTCGTTGAGCGCGCGGCTGACGGTGGCGATCGAAACCCCGGCGATGGCGGCGACGTCCTCGATCGTGGCGATCTTCTTGTGCAGCACCGCTAGCTCCTAGAGCGCGATGTGATTTGACGGGAGCAAATCACGCGCTCCAACTCTTTGTGCGGGATTTCTCGCGAAAAACCGGTTCCCGCTTTTTCGCATCCCGCTCCAGCACCGGCGCCAGCCGGCCCTTCCTGCGCCATAGCAGACCTATACGACCGCGTGAGCCGCCAGCGCAGGTTTATACAGACAACTCCCAATGTAAACCTTTACAGTCTTCGTGAAAACCTTTACACAACAGACAATAGGAATATCGAGTTGGCGCAAAGCCGACCACACCGGGAGGACTTCGATGGCCGGTCAGGGGGAACCAGCACCGCCTGTCATTCTTGCCGCCAAGCGGATCAGCAAGGCGTTCGGGGAAGTACCGGTCCTCTTCAGCATCGATTTCGACATCCGGCCCGGCGAAGTGCACGCCATCATCGGTGAAAACGGTGCGGGCAAATCGACTCTCATCAAGATCCTTTCCGGCCTCGAGCAACCGAGCTCGGGACATGTCGAGCTCGACGGGCAGCCGATCGAGCTGCCGCCAGATGGACAGGCCGGCAAGCTCGGCATCGTCGTCATCCACCAGGAACTCAACCTTGCCGAGCATCTGACCGTCGCCGATTCAATCTTTCTCGGGCGCGAGTTGAAGCAGGGGCCGTTCCTCAAGCTGAGGCAAATGCGCGACGAAGCCGCGCGCATTCTCGACACGCTCCACGTGCACATCGATCCAGAGGCGCGCATCAGCACGCTGTCGGTTGCCGACAAGCAGATGGTCGAGATCGCCAAGGCCATCAGCCGGGACGCGCGCATCCTCATCATGGACGAGCCGACGGCCGTGCTTTCGGCAGCTGAGACCAAGACATTCTTCGAGCAGGTCGACCGGCTCAAGGCCAAGGGCGTCGCCATCATCTTCATCTCGCACAAGCTCGACGAGGTGATGCGGCTGGCCGACCGGGTAACGGTCCTGCGCGATGGACAACTGATCGCTACCGTCGGCACCGAGGCGCTGACGCCCGATTCCATTGCGCAGATGATGGTCGGGCGCGAACTCTCCAATCTCTATCCGCCCAAGCACGAGGCTGATGTCGACGCCGACACCGTGCTCGCGGTGCGCAACCTTTCGGCGCCGGGCGTGCGCGATGTCAGCTTCGCATTGAGGCGCGGCGAGATCCTCGGCTTTGCCGGCCTTATCGGGTCCGGCCGCACGGCCGTTGCCGAGGCGATCGTCGGGCTCTCGCCTATCGAAAGCGGTGAAATCCTGCACGAGGGCAAGCCCGTGCGGTTCAGCGACGTCTCGCAATCGGTCGCGGCCGGGATCGCCTATATGACCAAGGACCGCAAGGGCAAAGGCCTGCTGCTCAGCGCCAACCTCAAGGACAACCTGACGCTCCTGACCCTCAAGCGACACTACAAAGGCCCGTTCCTCGACGACAAGAGCGAGACCGAAGCGCTGGAGCGCGCCGTGCGGCGCTTCGACATCCGCGCGCGTGATCCCGCGGTCAAGGTGGGGCAGCTTTCGGGCGGCAACCAGCAGAAGCTGATGCTGGGCAAGATGATGGAGGCCGAACCCGAGATCATCATCATCGATGAGCCGACACGCGGCATCGACGTCGGCACCAAGCAGCAGATCTATCACATCATCGCCGCGCTCGCGTCGGAGGGCAAATCGATCATCGTCATTTCATCGGAGATGCAGGAAGTGATCGGGATGGCGCACCGGGTGGTGGTGATGCGCGAGGGCCGCATCGCCGGCGTTCTCGAGGGCGCAGAAATCGCCGAAGCCGAGATCATGCGGTACGCGGCGGGGCTCAAACAGGGTGGGGCAAATGAGCGTCTCAGCGCATGACAGGGCCAAGACCCGCAAAGGTCTGGCGGGCTTCAAATTCGATCTCAAGACCGCCGGTCCGCTGGTCGCGCTGATCGTGCTCTGCGCAATCGGGTTCGCGCTCAACCCGGCCTTTGCCAGCGAAGGAAACATCGCCAACATTCTCACCCGATCGGCCTTCATCGGCATCATCGCGGTCGGCGCGACCTTCGTCATCACGGCGGGCGGCATAGACCTCTCGGTCGGCTCAATGGCCGCCTTCATCGCCGGCATGATGATCCTGGTGATGAACGCGGCGGTCGACACGATGGGGGTGAGCGTATGGACGGTGCTGCTCGGCTGCGGCTGCAGCGTAATCCTCGGGCTCGGGGCCGGCTTCATCAACGGGTTCCTGACAACCAAGGGCAAGATCGAGGCGTTCATCGTGACGCTCGGTACGATGGGCATCTACCGCTCGCTCATCACCTATTTCGCCAATGGCGGCACGCTCTCGCTCGATTCGTCGGCGCGCGAGGTCTACCGGCCGGTCTATTACGAATCGTTCCTGCGCATCCCCATCCCCGTCTGGGTTTTCATCTTCGTTGCCATCGTCGGCTGGGTGTTGATGAACCGCACAGCCTTCGGGCGCTACTGCATGGCGATCGGCTCCAACGAGGCGGTGGCGCGCTATTCGGCAATCAAAGTCGACCGCATCAAAACCATCACCTACGTGCTGCAAGGCCTTTGCGTATCGCTCGCCACCATCATCTACGTGCCGCGGCTCGGCTCGGCCTCCTCGGCGACGGGCGTGCTGTGGGAACTGGAGGCGATCGCGGCCGTGATCATCGGCGGCACTGTGCTGAAGGGCGGGTTCGGACGGATCGGCGGCACGGTGGTCGGTGCGCTGATCCTGACCGCGATCGGCAACATCCTCAACCTCACCGATATCATCTCCAACTACCTCAACGGCGCGGTTCAGGGGGTGATCATCGTGGTAGCGGTCTATCTGCAGCGCGGCTCGTTCCAGCGCCGGCGCAAGGCCGAATGAATTCCCGCCGGTAACGGCGGGCGAACGCACGCGAAAGCGTAAATCAACGGGAGGACGAACATGACCTTGAAAAGACTGACGGGCGCATTGCTGGTGGCGAGCGCCCTGACCACGGGGGTGGCGAGCGCACAGGACGAGAGCGTGACCATCGGCGTCTCGATTCCGGCCGCAACGCATGGCTGGACGGGCGGGCTCAACTGGCACGCCCAGGAAGCCGAGAAGCGCATCGAAGAAGCGTATCCCAATATCGACATCGTGCTGGTCACCGCCGATAGCCCCGGCGACCAGGCAAGCGATATCGAAGACCTCATTTCTGTCCAGCAGATCGATGCACTCGTGGTGCTGCCGTTCGAATCCGATCCGTTGGTCGAGCCGGTTCGCCAGGCCAAGGAAGCGGGCGCCTTCATCACCGTGGTCGATCGCGGCCTGCCCGACACCACCATCCAAGACGTTTACGTTGCCGGCAACAACACCGAGCTCGGTGCCGTCTCGGCCGAATACTTCAAGAGCCGGCTGGACGAAGGCGACAACATCGTCATCCTGCGCGGTATCCCCACGGTCATCGACACCGAGCGGTTCGATGCATTCATGGCCGGCATCGAGGGATCGGGCATCAACGTGCTCGACAACGAGTTCGCCAACTGGAACCGCGACGACGGCTTCGAGGTGATGCAGGACTTCCTCTCCCGCTTCCCGGACATCGACGGCGTCTGGGCGCAGGACGATGACATCGCCATGGGCGTGGTGGAAGCCGTACGCCAGGCCGGCCGCGAGGACGAGATGTTCATCGTTGGCGGCGCCGGCATGAAGGACGTGATCCGCGGCATCATGGAGGGCGACGAGCTGATTCCGGTGGATGTCCTTTATCCACCTGCCATGATCGCCACCGCCATGGATGTGACGGTCGCCAACTACACCTCCAATGGCCCGGTGCGCGGCGAATACATCCTCGGCGCACCGCTGGTGACGCCGGAGAACGCCGAGCAATTCTACTTCCCCGACTCACCGTTCTGAGCGGGAGACGTCACTGACTCAAGGGGCGCTCGCGAGAGCGCCTCTTTTCATTTTCCTTATTCCAGTCCCACCGCCTCGAGCCGCTCCAGCAGCCCGTTGAGCAGGTCCTTGCGCTTGCCCGTCCAGCGGGCGGTACGCGAAACGATGAGGCAGGCCTCACTCTCGAGCAGGATGCCATCCTCCAGTACGCGCAGCTGATTGGCGGCGAGGGTCGAGCCGGTCGTGGTGATGTCGACGATGATGTCGGCGACGCCCGAGGCCGGGGCGGCCTCGGTCGCCCCGAGACTTTCGACGATGCGGTATTCGGCGATGCCCGCCTTGGCGAAGTGCGACCGGGTGATGGTGACGTATTTTGTGGCTACCCGCATCCAGCGTTTGTGGCGCGAGCGGAAATCGGAAGCCACATCGGCGAGGTCGTGCATGTGGGTGACGTCGATCCAGGCGTCGGGCACGGCGACGACCACGTTCGCCTGCCCGAAACCGAGACCTCGGGCAATATGCACGCAGGCCGGGCCGCTTTCCGTGGTCTCATGGATGAGATCGCGTCCGGTGACGCCGATGTCGACGGTGCCGCGGATCAGTTCGCGGGCGATCTCGGCGGCCGGAAAGAACCGCACAGTCACGTCCGGAACGCCCTCCACGGCGCCGAGGTAGGAACGTGCACCGCCGGGGCGCAGGATCGGCAGGCCCTGGTGCTCGAAGAACTGGCGTGTCAGTTCTTCGAGGCGCCCCTTGGAGGGCACGGCGAGGGTGAGACCGTTCACTGGCGTGCCTCCGCTTCCAGCCGATCGACCCAAAGCGCGCAGCCTGAAGCCGCGACGGGCATGGTGGCGCCGAGACGTTCGAGCAGGCGGTCGTATTGGCCACCGGAGGCCAACACCTCCCCTCCCCTGCCCGTCATCTCGAAAACGACGCCGGTATAGTAGTCGAGGCGGGGGGAGAAATCGGCCTCGAAGGTAATGTCCGTCTCCGGCCCGAGCGTCACCAGATGGCGCCGGAGTGTTGCGAGCGGTGCAGCGAGGTCGAGTCTATGGGCGTGCGCGAGCGCCTCTATGCGGGTCAGCGCTTGCATGGCCGGCCCGGAGATCGACAGATAGTCACGCAGTAGCTTGAGCGTCGCACCCGGCACATGAGCGGCGTCGAGCGCCTGCTGCTCGAGATAGCGGTCGGCGATCTCGTGCGGAGTACGGCCCTCGGAGAGACTAAGGCCGGCAGCAACCATCTGCTCGGTGATCTCGGCAATGAGTGCGGCGCGTGCCGGCTGCTCGGTGCGAGGCAGGTCGGGCGCCGCGTCGAGGCGGGCGAGCACGCGCTCGAGCGCTTCGGGGTGCCCGAAGCGATGGCGGATGCGCGGACGCCAGGGGTCGGGCATGTCGGCCTCGGCCAGAAGCGTTTCGAAGAGGCCAACGCCGCCGAGTCGGATCCTTGGGGACGCGACGCCGAAGATCGCCAGCGCATCGCGGGCGAAAGCAAGGACTGCGTCGAGCGCCGCGTCAGCGTCGGGCTGGGCAAGGAGCTCGATCCCGGCCTGATCGAATTCGGCCGCTCCCTCCTCGCGCTGGCGGAAGATGGGTCCGAGATAGGCGAAGGCGGCCGGAGCGCCGACGCCATTACGGATATAGTCGGCAACGATCGGCAGGGTGAAATCGGGCCGCAGGCAATATTCTGCGCCGTCATTGGCCATGGTCAGCAACAGGCGCCGGCCGAACTCCTCACCGGCCAGATCGAAATAAGGATCGGCAGGCAGGAGCAAAGGCGGGTTGACACGGATAGCTGGCCGGCCGGCAATCAAGGCCTCGAGCGCGGCGCGGCGGGTGGTTGCGTCTTGCACGGGCATCGCTCACCCCCTCCCAGCGCGAGAAGTCACCTCAAGTCTGCCTTGCCAGCCATGCGGCAACGGCCGGCAGCGCCTTGATCTTTTCGACGATCTCGGAACGGGCGCACTCGAACTGGCCGGGGCGCTCGGTTTTCCATTCGACGTTGTCGGTTATCGACTTGGCGGCCTCCTTGCCGGCGATCAGATCCTTGATCTGCACGACGCCGCGCGCCCGCTCGTCGCCACCCTCTATGATGACGGCGGGGGAATTGCGCTTGTCGGCGTAGGCAAGCTGCTTGCCGAAATTCTTGGTCTGGCCGAGGAACATCTCGGCGCGGATGCCGGCATTCCTGAGTTCTGAGACCATGGCCTGGTAGCCGGCGGTCTGGTCGCGATCCATGACAAGGACGACAACGGGGCCCATGGGTTCCTGCTGTCCAAGATTGCCAGTGAGTTTCAGAGCAGTGGCAAGGCGGGAAACGCCGATCGAGCATCCGGTCGCCGGCACCGGCTCGCGGCGGAAGCGCGAGACGAGGCCATCGTACCGTCCACCGCTGCCAACAGAACCGAAGACGACCTGCTGGCCCTTTTCGTTGGTGACGGGAAAGGTCAGAACGACCTCGAAGACCGGTCCCGTATAGTATTCAAGCCCCCGCACGATCGAAGGATCGATCTCGATCCGATCGTTCCCATATCCGGCGGAGAGGAAGAGCGCCTGCATCGCCCGCAGTTCTTCGACGCCCTCATTCTCGTCGGGCGTCTTGCCCGAAATGAAATCCAGAACGACTTGTTGCTGTGCGCCCGACAGTCCGGCGCCCTTGGTGAAATCGCCGCTTTCGTCCTTGCGGCCCTCGCCCAGCAGAAGCCTCACTCCCTCGATGCCGAACTTGTCGAGCTTGTCTATGGCGCGGAGCACGGCGAGCTTTTGCTCATAGCCGGTCACATCGGCGCTTTGGAGGACGCCGTCGAGAACCTTTCGGTTGTTGACCTTGACGACATACTTGCCCGCAAGCCCCAGCGCGTCCATGACGTCGGCCAGCATCATGCACATCTCGGCATCTGCCTCGGGGCCGGGGGCACCGACGGTGTCGGCGTCGACCTGCATGAACTGGCGGAACCGCCCCGGTCCCGGCTTTTCGTTGCGGAAGACGTAGCCGGCGCGGTAGCTGCGGTAGGGCTTGGGCAGGGTTTCGTAGTTTTCGGCGAAGTAGCGGGCGAGCGGGGCTGTCAGGTCGTAGCGCAGCGACAGCCACTGCTCGTCGTCGTCCTGCAGCGAGAAAACGCCGGCATTGGGCCGGTCGGTGTCGGGCAGGAACTTGCCGAGCGCTTCGGTAAACTCGAACATCGGGGTTTCTACGGGATCGAACCCGTAGCGCTCATAGACTGCCCTGATCTTTGCGATCATCTCATCGACCGCCGCGATCTCGCCCGCGGCGCGATCCTCGAAGCCGCGCGGCAGGCGCGGCGCGATGAGCTTTTGTTTGTCGTTCATTGGAAACGTCCTGAAATCGCGCCGTTCCTAACGCGCGATGCGATTTGGTTGAATCAAATCGCGCACTCTAGGTTTGTTGTCGCGGGATAGTATGCGAATAACCGGTTCCCACTTTTCCGCGTCCCGCTCTAGCGGATCGGCCAAGTCTGGGCAACAGGGAGCGGCTTTTCAGCCACTCCCTGCCGTGATGGTCGACCTAGCCCTTCATGGCCATACCGAGGAGGATGAGGTCGTACATCCGCCGATCCTCCCATGTCATCTCCTCGACCGGGGGCAGGCCGAGGTCGGCCCGCAGGTATGCCGGCACGTCGGGCGGCCTCCGGGGACGCCAAAGCCAGGAAGAGAGGACAGCGCGTAGCGTTTCCAGGGCATTGCGCCGTTCGGGCACGCCCTCGCTGATCGACCAGCCATCGGTTGCGCGCAGCGCGAGGCTACGCGGATTTGCGTTTTCGAGAGTCATCTTGTTGTCATCCGGACGCGCGAACGCGCCGGCTCCTTTCTTGAGAGCAAGCGAGAGCCACCCGGCCGAGACATCGGCCGGAGCGGATCGGGCAGATCGGGAAAGACGGGGGAAGCCGAAGCTTCCTCCGTCAAACGATCAGCGCTTGAGCCAGACGAGTGCGAGGAGCAGAAGGTCCGGCCGAACAACGCCGTATTCATGCTCCTCGAGAGGCGGCAGGCCGAGGTCGGCCCGCAGGTAGTCGGGCACGTCGGGCGGCCTCTTGGGGCGCCTCCGCCAGGAAAGAAGAGCTGCAAGCAGCTTTTCCAGGGCATTGCGCCGCCCGGGCGTACCTTCGCTGATCGACCAGCCATCGGTTGCGCGCAGCGCGAGGCCACGCGGATTTGCGTTTTTAAGAGTCATTTTGTCGTCCGGACGCGCGAACGCGCCGGCTCCTGAGGTTGGGTGGGTGAAGAGACGACGATGAAGCCCGGACGGAATCAGGCCGTGGCGGAATTCAGAACGTCGTCGGGTGGTGGAGGTGTCCGCGCTGAGAGTTCAGCGAACGAGCGCCGGGCGGCCGAGCGTTAATGTCGGCAGGTTGCGGCGTTGAAAGCACCCTTAAACGGAGCGTGCATAGAAATCTTCATATGGCTTCCTCCGTGGGTGCGGGTTGCGGACGGTGCGTAGCTAGCTCACGAAAGCGTGAGTTGCAAGCCTAAATGCGGCGGGTTGTCGCAGCTTTTGTCAAGTGTTGCAGATCGGCAACTCAAGTGCCGGGTCTGGTGAACGCAGCCCGCTGAGTCTCGACCTCGGCGCGACAGAAGCAGTCCTCGAAATGGTCGTTGACGAGGCCCATGGCCTGCATGAACGCATAGCAGGTGGTCGGACCGACGAAGGTGAAGCCGCGCTTGCGCAGGTCCTTACTCATGGCCTTGGAGGCCTCGGTCTGCGGCATGGCGTGGACAACATCGCGGGTCACCAGCACAGGCCGGTCCTCGGGCCTTGGCTCGAAGCGCCAGAAATAGGTGGCAAGCGAGCCGAATTCCTTCTTCACCTCGAGGGCGCGGGACGCATTGTTGATGGTCGAGACGATCTTGCCGCGGTGGCGGATGATGCCGGCGTCCTGCAAGAGCCGGTCGATATCTGCATCGCCCATCATCGCAACGCGCGGGATGTCGAAGCCGAAGAAGACCTCGCGGAAACGCTCGCGTTTCCTGAGGACGGTGATCCAGGATAGGCCCGACTGGAACCCTTCGAGGCAGATTTTCTCGAAGAGCCGGGTGTCGTCGGCGACGGGGCGGCCCCATTCGCTGTCGTGGTAGTGCCGGTAGAGCGGATCCGCGCCCGCCCAGGAGCAACGGGAAACATCGGCGGCAACTTCGCTCATGGCATCCTCCGGCATGGGGGCGTCTTTAACGATCCGCTAACCACACCGCTTCACGCCTTTTTTGGGCGGTTGAAGCGACACTGCGTGCGGATCGTCGCGTGGTTTGGGAACCTTCAGATGTCACGTTGCAACGCTTTGCTCAAGAGCGCGAGCGCGCTTGCCGTTTCGCTCGTGCTTGCCGCGCCGGGGCTCGCCGCCGGGCTCACCGTCCCCGCCTATCTTCCACCGCCGGGCATTACGCTCACGCGCGCGGTGCCGCAGAACGCGCTGATGCTCCGGGCAAGCCAGCAAGTGCATCCGGCATACCTGCGCCAGATCGTCGACTACCCGACCAGCGAGCACGCCGGCACCATCCTTGTCGATACGCGCACGCACTTCCTCTATTTCGTCCTCGGCAACGGACGCGCGCTGCGCTACGGCATCGGCGTGGCGCGGGCGGGGTTCGAGTGGCAAGGCACGCATCGGGTGACGCGGAAGGCCGAATGGCCGGGCTGGACACCGCCGGCCGAAATGCGCCAACGCCAGCCGGGGCTGCCGGCCCACATGCCGGGCGGGCCCGGCAATCCACTGGGTGCTCGGGCGCTCTATCTCGGTTCGACGCTCTACCGCATCCACGGCACCAACGAGCCCTGGACCATCGGTCACAACGTCTCCTCGGGCTGCATCCGCATGACCAACGACGATGTGATCGATCTTTACGCGCGGGTGAAACTTAACACGAAGGTGGTTGTCCTTTCCTAAGGATTTTGCCGCACACTGCCGGCCACCTGGACTGGACCGGGTGGGGGTAGTCTGAAAACCTATGCGTCACCTATTCGACCTCTTCGAGCGGTTCCGCGCCGACGAGCGAGGCGCCTTTGCCGTCATCTTCGGTCTGATGGCGATCGTTCTCTTTGCGATGGCCGGCGCGGTCGTCGACTTCGTCTCACTGCAACAGGCGCGCAACCGCGCGCAGGTGGCACTCGATGCGGCAACGCTGGCGCTGCAGCGGGAAGTGTTCGAGGACGACACCTCGGCAGCAGACATCGCCACAAAGGCGCAGGCACTAATCCTCGAGCGCATCGGCGACCCACGAATTTCGGCGACGGTCGATCCCGCCAAAGTCGTCATCAATGAGGAGAGCGGCTCGCTCTATATCGAGGCCGGACTCGTCGTTCCCACGATTTTCGTGCAACTGGTGGGGGTTGATGAACTCGCGGCCACCGTTCTCAGCGAGGCAACGCGAGGGTCGCTGAACATAGAAGTGGCCGTCGCCCTCGACATAACTGGCTCAATGAATCAGACGATCGAGACTTCGGACGAAGACAGCGGGGAAATCACAAAAATAGAGGCCCTGCAAACGGCGCTACAAGAGCTCATAACTCTCGTCGTTCAGGAGCAGCAGACGCCGACCTATTCCAAGATGGCATTGGTGCCCTATTCCATGGGGGTCAATGTTGGCAGCGATGCCGACACAATACGCGGACCGGTTGTAGCGCCGACGGCAATCACAAACGTGGCGTGGGCAAGCGGCTCGTCCATACCCGTTTCCAACGCTGAGAGAACCAACCCCCTCAGAATTACAGCAAGCAATCACGGTTTTCAGAACGGAGACCGCATCTATGTCGATGAGAACGTTGGAGGCATGTGGCAGATCCGCAATCGGATTTTCACGGTCAGCAACCGGGCGGCCAATTCCTTTACCCTTCAGGGGGTAAACGGCAGTAACTACAGCTCATTCCAGTCCTCCAACCCGCTGGCCAGAGTGACCAAATGCCTGACGACCAACTGCGAACTCGTTGTCACGTCGTCCGCGCATGGCCTCACCACCAATAACTACGCCTACATCACCGGAACCAGCGGCACTTCTCAGGTTAACAATTACGCTTGGGAAATTGGTAGCACAACGACCAACACTTTCGTGCTCACCGGGTCATCGCGGACCAATAGGAACTATGGAAGCTCGACGTCGAGCGGATCAGCCTACTGCACCCTCCCGGGGTGCGAGTATTACATTTTCAGGAACCCCTATAATCAGTTGCGGCTTCACCGCATCAGCACCTGCGTGACCGAACGCAATCCCGATGCCGACACCGACGCGCCGCCGAGCACGACCCTATTAGGTCGCAACTACCCAGGTAGTGGCAATCCCTGTGTTGCCAACACCATCACGCCACTCACCTCGGACAGGGCCGCATTAGCAACGATCGCACAGAACTTGACCGCCAGCGGCTCCACCGCAGGACACATTGGCGTGGCATGGGCTTGGTACCTGGTTTCGCCCAACTTTAATGGTCCTTGGCCCGCGGCAAGTCAGCCGGCGCCGGACAACGAGCCGAATGTTCTCAAAGCCGTCGTGCTGATGACGGATGGTGAGTTCAACAGCGTCTATTGCAACGGCGTCATCAGCCAGTCGTCCACCAGCGGGAGCGGCAGCACCAGCGACCACATCAACTGTAATGCGCCGAATGGCAGCTCCTACGCACAGGCAGAAGATTTATGCGATGCGATGAAGGATGACGGCATTCTCGTCTTCACGGTTGGCTTCGACATAGTCGACTCGCAAAGCGCGCAGGATCTGATGGCCAACTGCGCGAGCGATGCGAGCCGCGCATATGAAGCCAATACTGGCCAAGCGCTCGTCGGCGTGTTTGCCGATATCGGCCGACAGCTCTCCCTGTTGCGCGTGACTCGATGACAGACAGGCTCCCTGCCACTCTCGTTCTTGGGCGTGTTGGGGCGGAAAGTGAGGCGGTCCCTCGTTTGATCGTCCTTCGAAGAAGCTGGCTGCATCCCAATAGCTCGGCCGAAGACGAGCGGTCGGCCGCAGCGCTTACCGCCGGTCGATCGCAATACTGAAGAAGCTCTCGCCTTCCGCAACGGCCGACTTGGTTGTCGCGCCGGGAACAAGGTCAGTCTCTTCGACAACGCGGTCGTTGATCTCACTCGAGGATTTTACCCGGTAGAGCACTGGTCCCCTGTCGTGCGGCAGGCACGAGATCACCTCGTAGGGCCCTGTCGGTCGATTGCTGTGTCGCGGTGCGGAACGCAGGTCCAGCATCTGACCGACTTTATAACGGTGCAGCATGGCGCGCTCCCGGTTTGGTGGCGAGGGCGCCGGGCGCCCTCGCTGGTATTGGCTTAGGCGAGCTGCACATTGATGGCGGACTCGCGCCCGTCGCGGCCACGCTCGAGGTCATAGGTGACCTTCTGGCCGTCGGCGAGGCCGGAGATGCCTGCGCGCTCGAGAGCCGAGACGTGGACGAATGCGTCCTTGCCGCCGCTATCGGGCGTGATGAAGCCGAAGCCTTTGGTGGAATTGTAGAACTTAACGGTGCCGTTGATCATGGCGCCCTCTCAGTATTGGCTCGAAGCGAAGCAAACGAGCGGTTTCCCCTGAGCAGTATGCACCAGGGGCCTATCAACGTTTGCAGATCGGAAGGAAAGCCAAACAACCGGCTATGCCGGCACGATCAGGTCGCCAACTGGGGCAGAAACGTATGGCCTCTAGCATCGACGCCAATTGCGTCGGCGTCAAGGCAAGATATGGGGCACCCGCGGTGGAACGATCTGTGTCAGGAAGAAGTGGTACCGCCTCCCCGGATCGAACGGGGGACCTCTAGATCCACAATCTAGCGCTCTAACCAACTGAGCTAAGGCGGCAAGGGTGCGGCTCGCGGGCGCAAGGGCGGCGTGCCGAAGCGGGGCGGAACATAGGTTGTGTTGGCGGCGATGACAAGGGCCGATTTTTCCTGGAGCGCGACGCGATTTGATCGGATCAAATTGCGCGCTCCAGCTTTTCGTTTTTCGCGGGACTTTGCGAAAAACCGGTGCTCCACTCTTCCGCATCCCGCTCTAGCGCGACGTGATCCTCTCGAGCCGCTGCGACCTTATCGTGTGAGGTCCGGCCTCACGCGGCGCAAGGCAATGGTAAGCAATCCGGGTTAACCATGGGTCGGCATGCGGGGGATGAGTGAGAGAGCGGCTATGGACCCGCCCGCGGGCAGACTATATTGATGAAACCTTAACCAGCCTCGCGCAGATGTGCCGGACCGGTACAATGCGGGGCTCAGTCGAGCGCCGAGTACAACCGCCCCAGCATGTCCGCCGAGCCGATGACATCGACGACCGCCGCCCGCGTGCTGGCCCACGTGAACGACGCAAGGCCCGGCTGGCTTTTCGCCGCCGACAGCACGCTGATCTGGCGGAATCAGGCGGCCGCTTATTTCCTGGCCAAGGCCAAGAAGCACAGCGTCAAGCTCGCCCCGCCGGCCGAGCCGATCAAAGGACAGATCGCGCGCGTGCTGCGGCTGGGGGCCGAAGGGCGCACCAGCCTCTCGCGCATCCACTTCATGGCGGGCGACAAGCCGGCCTCGTCAACCTGCGCCTGCACGCCGCTGATGTGGGAGGACGGGCGGCAAGCGCTGCTGATCGTCGGGGTCGATGCCATCGATGCCGACGTGCTGACGAGCGGGGCCGCAGATCTTTCCATCGATGAGGCGCTCTGGCGGCGGGGGGCGTTGGGTGCCGATGCGGAGGCGGCCGAAGGCAAAGCAGAGATGCCGCCGGACGCCGACATTCGCACACCCGAGCCCGAACAGGCGCAGGGCACGCAAGAGGAGGAAGCTCCTGCTCCCTTCGAAACCGAGGCGGCGGCCAGGAGCGACGCGGAGCAGATCGCTCCCGTTGACGTGCCGCAGGCCGAGATCGGAACGGGACAACCGACCCCGGAGGTCATCGAAGCCCGCGAGCCCGAGACAACGGCAACGGCGGAGGCTGAAACCGCAGACTTGCCGGCGCCGGACGAGAGCCTGCCCGAGGCAGCGCACAGGCTTTCCGAACTGATGAACCGGCTGATGGCGCACGACACGCTGTTCCAGCCGCTGACCGAGGCAGACGAACCACCGGCCGAGACGCAGCAGGCCGATGCGCAACAGATTGCCGAGCCGGCGCAGGTCGAGCCTGCAGCAGGGCGGCCGCCCGAAGCCGACGAGGTTGCGCAAGCGCAGCAGACAGCGTCCCCGGCAGGCCTCTACCGCGTCATCGGGCGCTATCTGCGGCGGCCGACGGAGGAGGACGAATCCGCCGCCGAGCCGGAGGTACTGATCGAGCCTGAGGTACCGGCCGTGGAAGAGACCGAGGCCGAAAGTGATCTCGCCGACCTTGCCCGGCTCGATGCCGTGGACGACACCTCGAGTGCGGAAGGCGACGGCATCCAGAGTCCGCCAAGGCCCGTCGAAGTCTTGAACGCTGTGCCGGAGCCGGCCCCAATCGAAGAATCCGAGCCCGACAGTGAGCCAGAGAGTGCAGAGCCGGCGAAGGCGATCACGCCGGCACCGCAGGACGCCGACGCGGTCGAGCGGGTGTCGCGGTATAATTTCGACGAGCTCTCACGCATCCTGACCGATCGGGTGGGCGAGATGGCGGGCGGCAGGCCTGCCTCGCCGGAAGCCGAGCGCCTCGCCTCGGCTCCCCCCGGATCGGTGCTTGCCCGTCAGCGGGCCTCGGCCAGTGCCGGCTCGCTCATCAATCTTGGCGGCGAGACGCTGGTGCTCAACCGCCTGCCGCTTGGCCTACTGGTGTTCCGCGATCAGCAGGTGCTGTTCGCCAACCGGGCCATCACCGAGATGACCGGCTACGACTCGGTCGAAGCCCTGCGCGAGGCAGGACTCTCGGCCATCTTCCCGGGCGTCGAGGGGGAGGCGGGGCCCGTCAACCATCTGGTGCAGCGCGACGGCACGCTTGTGCCGGTGACAGCGCGGCTGCAGTCCATTTCCTGGCAGGGCCGCCCGGCCCTCATGCTTTCGGCGAGCGCCACGGAAGTGCGCACCGGACACGAGGGCGCGGTGCGCGCCTTTGCCGAAGCCTTTGCCGATGCCCGCGGCGACGGCTTCTTCGAGACCAGCCGGGCCGGGACCATCAGCGGGATGAATGCCGGGGCAGCTGCCATGCTCGCCGATCTCGGTGATGCGCTCGTCGGGCGCAAGCTCGCAGATCTCGTCTTGCAGTCCGATCTGCCGGCGCTGCGCGACTTCCTCGAACGGCCGGCGCGCTTTGCCGAGACGGCGCGTCCAGCCATCCGAGTCAAGGCTGCGGTCGCCGATGTGGAGCTCGTGATCTTCGCCCAGGGCCAGGCGGGGATCGTCAGCGGCTATTTCGGCTTCGCATACACCACCGCGCCAGCGGCGGCGCCGCGCCTGGCCAAGCCCGCCGAGCCAGACGCCGGATTGCTGGCGCGCCTCAGCCGCGGGGTGCGGCGGCCGCTCAATACCATCATCGGCTTTTCCGACCTTATCCGCTCGGCCGCGTTCGGTGCCATCGACAACCCGCGCTATCTCGACTACGCGCAGGACATCAAGACGGCGGGCGAAGAGATCGCCGCACTCGTCGACGAGCTCGACGACTACGCGCGCCTGGCTGACGGTCGCTATCTGCCGCAGCGGGCGAGCATCGATCTGATGGGCCTGCTCGAATCCTGCGTCAGGCGGATCCGCGCGCAGGCCGGCATGCGCCGGGTGATCGTGCGCAACGCCATCTCGGAAAACCTGCCGCGCGTGACGGCCGACCGCGCGTCACTCGCCCAGGCCGTACTCAACCTGCTTGCCAGTGCCATCGATCAGACACCGGTCGGCGGGGCGGTGGTGATCTCGGCCCAGGAGACCGACGAAGGCGGCATCGCCATTCACGTGCGCGATTCCTCGGACAACGGCACCGACCTTTCCGAGCGCTTCGTCGTTTTCCGCGACGGACTCGGCAAGGACGGACAGGCCCTGACCCCGGTGCGCTCGAGCGTCGGGCTCGCGCTCACCCGATCGCTGCTGGCGGTCAACGCCTTCTCGCTGTCGGTCGATCCGGCGGGGAAAAGGGGCATGCTGTTTTCCATGGTCATCCCGGCCGATCTCGTCGACAGGGGCTGAGGCTCCGTACGATAAGTCGATTTTTACAGTCAGCTAAAGGCCTGAATCTCAACGAGATTCGCTGTCCAGTTTGGAGTCATTCCAAACTCTAAGTATTTGTTTTTCTTGACATTATTGACTTTAGCAGCAGGAAGCGACAAAACGGCTCCACTTCCCGTGGGAACTTCCCACGACACCTGGAGAGAGACGCCGACGATGAAGATGACACTTGCCCGCCTGACCAGCGCCCTGGTCCTGACCTGCGCCACTCTGCCCGCCTTCGCCCAGAGCGGCGAGGTCAACATCTATTCCTACCGCGAGCAGAGCCTGCTGCAGCCCCTGATCGACAGGTTCGCCGAAGAGACGGGCATCAAAGCAAACGTTCTCTATGCCGGCGACGGGCTGCTCGAGCGCGTGGCGGCCGAGGGCGAGCTTTCGCCGGCGGACGTCGTGCTGACGGTCGACATCGGCAACCTGGTTGCGGCAGAAGAGCAGGGGCAGACCCAGCCGATCACCACTCCCGCGCTTGCCGAGCGTGTGCCGGAAGCCTTCCGCGACGACGATGGCAATTGGACGGCGCTGTCGCTGCGCGCCCGCGTCTTCTATGTCTCGAAGGACCGGGTCGACGCGACCGCCCTCAGCTACGATGACATTGCCGAGCCCGAATGGAAGGGGCGCTTGTGCACGCGGCCGGGTGACCACGCCTACAATATCGGACTCATCGCGCAGCGCATCGCTCTCAACGGGCTCGATCACACCCGCGAGTGGCTGACCAAGGTGCGCGACAATCTCGCCATGGCGCCTACCGGCAGCGACCGTGCCCAGGTCAAGAACATCCTCGAGAGCACCTGCGACCTCGCCATCGTCAACACCTACTATATGGGTGCGATGCTGACCAACGAGGCCGAGCCCGAGCAGAAGGACTGGGCCAATGCGGCGCGGATCGTCTATCCCGATTTCGAGGGTGAGGGCACGCAGGTCAACGTCGCAGGTGGCTTTATCGCCAAGCACGCGCCGAACGCCGCCAATGCCAACACTCTGATCGAATTCCTGCTCTCGGACGAAGCCCAGCAGATCTACGCCGACACCAATTTCGAATTCCCGGTGGTGCCGGAAGTCGAGCCGGCCGAGCTCACGCAAAGCTGGGGCGAGCTCAAGGCGTCTTCGGTGCCGCTGACCCAGGTCGCTTCCTACCGCGATGAGGCGGCGGCGCTCGTCGACGAATTGCGGTTCAATGAAGGCCCGCAGGACTAGGACGGGACCGGCATAGAGAACGAACTCACCAGCACCAATCCCTACCGCACCGGCAGGCGAACACGCCTGCCGGTGTTGCCGTTGCTGCTGGTGGGCGTAATGGGCTTGCCGATCCTCTGGCTCGCCTTCGCCGCCATGGTCAGCGGCAGCAACGGCCTTGCCGCGGCCATGCTGCCGACGGCGCTGCGCGAAACGACAATGCTGATGCTCTCGGTCGGATTCATGACCGGTGTCCTCGGCCTCGTTGCCGCCTGGCTCGTCACCCATTTCGAGTTTGCCGGTCGGCGGTTGTTCGACTGGGCACTCATCCTGCCGCTGGCGGTGCCGACATATCTGGCCGCGTACACCTATGTGGAGTTCCTCGGCTTTACCGGACCGCCCCAGCAGCTGGTGCGGCTGCTTTTCGGGGGAGAGACGCTGCGCGACTACTGGTTTCCCGACATCCGCAGCGACTGGGGGGCGAGCCTGGTGTTCTCGATGGTGCTCTACCCTTACGTCTATGCCTCGTGCCGCGCGTTTTTCCTGATGCAGTCGGCTTCGCTCGATCTTGCCGCGCGCACGCTCGGCGCCAGCCGGGCACGTACCTTCTTTTCGGTGACGTTGCCGATCTCACGACCGGCGATCGTCGTCGGGGTGACGCTCGCCATGATGGAGGTGGTCAACGATCTGGGTGCGGTACAGTACTTCGGCGTCAACAGCCTCACCGCCATCATCTATTCGACCTGGATCAACCGCGCCGATTTCGGTGGCGCGGCACAGCTCGCCGTCACCATCGTCCTCGTCATTGCCCTCTTGATCCTCCTGGAGCGGGCGGCGCGGCGCGACCGGGTCTACCAGTCGCATCGTGACAGCCGGGTTCCGCCGGGCCGCGAGCGGCTGAGGGGCGGATGGGCAGCGATGGCTTCGCTCTATTGCACACTCCTCTTCGCCCTCGGCTTCGGCGTGCCCTTCGGCCAGCTCGCCTATCTGGCGCTGCGGCGGGTAGCGCCCGAAAACGTCGCCATGACGCTCAATGCGCTCTGGCCGACGCTGGTGCTGGCGACGGCGGGCGCCCTCGCCACGGTCGCCGTCGGGCTTGTCGCGGCAAGGCAAAGCCGCGGCCCGGCCGTGTCGCGGGGCGCGATCAAACTCGCAACCCTCGGTTATGCGATCCCCGGCACCGTGCTGGCGCTCGGCCTGCTGCAGCCTCTGGGACAAGTGGATCTCTGGACTAACCGGGCGACCACGGCGCTCTTCGACTGGCGGCCGGGCCTCATCGTCTCCGGCTCGATGCTGGCGCTGGTCTACGTCTACGCCATACGGTTCCTGGCCGTCAGCCATTCGACGCTCGACGAGGCGATGAGGAAGCGCGGCGACAACATGCTCCTGGCCGGGCGGGTGCTCGGCGCGCGCGGTCTCGGGCTCCTTCTGCGCATCGACCTGCCGACGCTGACGCCGGCGCTTCTGTCGGCCGCGACCCTCGTCTTCGTCGAAATCGTCAAGGAACTGCCGGCAACGCTGCTGCTGCGTCCGCTCGGCGTCGATACCTTGGCGACCGTCGTTTATTCGCATGCCAATGTGAGTCTCTTCGTCAATGCGGCGCTGCCAGCGCTGTTTATTGTGCTTGCAGGGCTTGTGCCGGTCATACTTGCTACGCGCTTCGGTTCGGCACGAAAACTATAGCTCGGCGAGCGGGTGCCAATCCTAGCCCGATCCCCTATAACCACAGGACATGCCGGGAGAAATCGGCACCGTTGGGGAACTCTTCATGCTCAAGGTTCTGACAGTCCTTTCACTCGCCCTCGTAATGAACGCCGCCTTGGCCGGCGCCGCTCTCGCGCAGCAGACGCAGGTGCGCATCGCCGTGGCGCTGGAGCCACCGACGCTCGATCCCACCGCCAATGCCGCCGAAGCGGTCGATATCGTCGTCTACCAGAACGTTTTCGAGGGGCTGACGCGGATCGACGAGAACGGCACCGTGCAGCCGGGCCTCGCCACGGAATGGACGATCTCGGAGGACGGCCTGACCTACACCTTCACCTTGGCGGAGGGGGTCACTTTCCATGACGGTTCGGCATTCGATGCCGAGGACGTGACGTTCGCCTTCGAGCGGATCGTAGCTGAAGACAGCCTCAACGCGCAGAAGGCGCTCTACGAGCCGATCGAGAGCGTAACGGCGGTTGACCCGCATACGGTCGAGATCACGCTCAAGCGCCCGACCGGAACCTTTCTTTTCGACATCGGCCGACCCGACGCCGTGATCGTTGCGCCCGAGAGCGCGGAGAACAATGCTCGCGTGCCGATCGGCACCGGACCCTTCGCTTTCGTCCAGTGGGACAGGGGCAGCCGGGTGATCCTGGAACGCAACGACGTCTATTGGGGCGAGCGGCCGGCCCTGACCCGGGCGACGTATCTTTTCATCGGCGATACGGCAACACTCACCAACGCGCTCCTTGCCGGTGACGTCGACGGCACCAACAACATGGCGGCGGAGGTGCTGGACGTGTTCGCGGCGGATCCCCGCTTCAAGGTGCTGGTCGGCACCACCGAAGGCGAGGTGATCCTTGCCACGAACAACGCCAGGGAACCCTTCGACAATCCGAAGGTGCGCCAGGCGATGGCCCACGCCATCGACCGGCACGCACTGATCGAGGGCGTCACCTATGGTTACAGCCAGCCGATCGGCAGCCACTTCGCTCCACACAACCCCTATTACGTCGACCTCACGGGGACCTATCCCCACGACCTCGATGCAGCCAAGGCTTTGCTGGCAGAGGCGGGCCTGCCGGACGGATTTTCGGCGACGCTGAAGCTGCCGCCGGTCGCCTATGCGCGCATGTCGGGGCAGATCCTGGCCTCTCAGTTTGCCGAGGTCGGCATCGAGCTCGAGCTCATCAACGTCGAATGGGCGCAGTGGCTCGAAGACGTCTTCACCAACCACGACTACGACCTCTCGATCGTTGCCCATGTCGAGCCCTTCGACATTGGCATCTATGCCGATCCCGACTACTACTTCGGCTATGACAACCCCGAGTTCGCCGCGCTGATCGAGACGCTCAATGCCACGACCGACGACGCCGAACGCAAGGACCTGGCAATCGAGGCCCAGAGAATTCTCGCCGAAGACGCGGTCAATGGGTACCTCTTCGAGCTGGCACAGACGGGGGTGTGGGACGCCAGGCTCGAAGGCATGTGGCAGAACTCCCCTATTGAAGGTGTGGTGCTGCGGGACATCCGCTGGGTGGAGTAGGGGCACTCTAGCCAACACGCTGCGGTTTCACCCCCCTCCCAGCCTCCCCCACAAGGGGGGAGGTGCCGTCCTGTGGTTGTGGTATCATTCTGCCGCGAGCACGCAAGTCCACCTCCCCCCTTGTGGGGGAGGCTGGGAGGGGGGTCTGCCGCGGCACTTCATGGAAGGCGGCGGGGCCTAGCAATGACCTTCGTCCTGCGCCGCCTTCTCGGCTTTGCCGCAACTCTATTCGTTGCCGCCGCCGTCATCTTCTTCCTCCTCGACCTGCTGCCGGGGGACCCCGCCCGCTTCATCCTCGGCATCAATGCCAGCGCCGAGGCGGTCGCTAATCTGAGGATCCAACTTGGGCTCGAGGCGCCGGCCTGGCAGCGCTTCTTCGCCTGGATCGGCAGCATGCTGATTGGCGATTTCGGTGTCAGCTACACGCAGGGCGCACCAGTCGCCGCGCTCATCGGCGAGCGATTGTGGGTCAGCCTGCCGCTGGCGCTTTTCGCCATGGTGCTCTCGGCCGCTGTCGGCCTGCCCATCGGCATCGCGGCGGCGCGGCGGCGAGGGTCGCCAATCGACACCGGTCTCATGGTCCTAGCCCAGCTCGGTGTCGCGATCCCCAACTTCTGGTTCGGCATGCTGTTGACCCTCGTCTTTGCCGTCGGCCTGCGCTGGCTGCCGACCGGCGGGTTCACCCCCTGGCACGAGGACCCAGCGGCGGCGCTGCGCGCGCTGATGCTGCCCGGCATCGCTCTCGCTCTGCCCCAGGCGGCGATCCTGGCGCGGGTGATGCGCACGGCGCTGGTCGAGGTGACGGGACAGGATTTCATCCGCACCGCCCGCGCCAAGGGCATGACCATGAGCGAGGCCGTCTGGCGGCATGGTGTGCGCAACGCGTTCCTGCCGGTGCTCACCATCCTCGGGCTGCAATTCGCCTATCTCGTTGCCGGCGTCATCATCGTCGAAAACGTCTTCTACCTCCCCGGGCTCGGGCGGTTGATCTTCACCGCCATTTCCGAGCGTGACCTGATCCTGGTGCGCGGCATCACCATCGTCCTCGTCATCGGGGTGACGTTGACGATGCTGCTGACCGACCTCTGCTACGCGCTCGTCGACCCGCGCCTGCGCGAAGGCGGGTCATGATGCGACTGCCTCGGCATCCGAGCCTTATCATCGGCCTTGCGGCAACCGCCGTGTTCGTTGCCTTGGCGCTTCTGTCGCTCGTCTGGACGCCCTATCCCATCGCGCAAATCGACATCGCCCGCCGCTTCCAGGGACCGAGCGGGGCGCACTGGCTGGGCACCGATTTCTTCGGACGCGATATGGCGTCGCTCGTCATGAGCGGCACGCTGACGAGCTTCACCGTCGCGGCGGCGGCGGTTGTCATCGGGGCCGGGCTCGGCGTGCCATTGGGCCTTGCAGCCGCCATCTGGCGTGGACCGGTGGAATGGTTGATCCTGCGGGGCTCGGACTTCGTCTTCGCATTTCCCGCGCTCGTCGTTGCCATCCTCATCACCGCGCTCATCGGGCCCGGCGCGATTAACGCGGTTGTCGCCATCGGCGTCTTCAACATCCCGGTCTTCGCGCGGGTGGCGCGGGGCGGAGCGTTGACCGTCGTGTCGCTGGATTTCGTGGCGGCGGCGCGGCTCGCTGGCCTTTCCAACGCCGCCATCGCACGACGGCACCTGTTGCCCAATATCATGGGGCTGGTGATCGTCCAGGCGACGATCCAGCTTGCGCTCGGGATCCTGGCGGAAGCCGGCCTTTCCTATATCGGACTCGGTACGCAGCCACCGGCGACCAGCCTCGGCCTGATGCTCAGGGACGCGCAATCGCTGTTCGTACTGCACCCGTTCCTGTCGCTGGTGCCAGGCCTCGTCATCATCGTCATCGTCATCGCCCTCAACCTCGCCGGCGATGGCCTGCGCGATGCGCTCGATCCGCGCCTAAAACCGGTGGAGAGCGCGGCATGAGCCTCGTCGAGGTCGCGAACCTCTCGATCGCTTTCGGGGCGCTGCAGGCGGTCGACGGCATCGGCTTTGCCATCGGGAAGGGTGAGCGTTTCGGGCTGGTGGGCGAAAGCGGCTCGGGCAAGACCCTGACGGCGCTCGCCATTGCGGGCCTGTTGCCGGAGACCGCGCGACGCGAGGGGACGATTCGCTTCGATGGGGCGCCGCTTCCCCACGACGAGCGAGCTTTGGCGCGACTGCGCGGCAAGCGGATTGGCATGGTGTTTCAGGAGCCGATGACGGCGCTCAATCCCCTGATGAAGGTCGGCCGGCAGATCGGCGAGGCGCTGGCGCTGACGAAGGCTGGCGGCGATATCGGCGCTCTGCTGACGGAAGTCGGGCTCCTGCCCACCCATGGCGAGCGCTACCCGCACCAGCTCTCGGGCGGTCAGCGGCAACGGGTGATGATCGCCATGGCGCTGGCGAGCGCGCCCGACATCCTCATCGCCGACGAACCGACCTCGGCGCTCGACCTCGTCACGCAGGCCAAGGTCCTCGACCTGATCGCGGCCCTATGTGACCGCCGGGGGATGGCGCTGATGTTCATCAGCCACGACCTCAAGGCCGTGGCGCGGCTCTGCACGCGGGTGGCAGTGCTGCAGCGCGGAAGGATGGTCGAAGCGGGCGAGACCGCGAGCGTCTTCGGCGCACCCGGCGACGGTTATACGCGCAGGCTCGTTGCCGCCGCGCGCATGCAATTGCCCGAGATCGCGCATGGCTCTCCCGGCGGGGTGCTGGTCGCGACACGGGGCCTCACCCGGCGCTTCCGCCAGCCCGGAAGCTGGCCGCTGCCGGGCAAGCCGCTAACGGCGGTCGACAAAGTCGATTTTGCCGTCCGTACGGGGGAATCGATCGCACTCGTTGGCCCTTCCGGGTGCGGAAAGACAACGCTCGCGCGCATACTGGTCGGCCTCGACACCGCGAACGCAGGCAGCATTGCGTTCGACGGACGGGTCTATCACGGCGCGGACCTGTCGCCGGACCTGCGCCGTGATCTGTCGCTGGTGTTCCAGGATCCATTTTCCAGCTTCGATCCGCGCATGAGCGTCGCGCAGTCGCTGGCCGAGCCGCTACGGCTCCTCGATGGCCTCCCGCCTGAGATGCACCGGCAGCGGCTCGCCGAGAATGTCGCGGCCGTGGGACTCGAGCCGGCGATGCTGACCCGCTTTCCGCACGAATTCTCCGGCGGCCAGCGCCAGCGCCTCGCCATCGCCCGTGCCCTGATGACACGGCCGAAATTCCTTGTGCTCGACGAACCGGTTTCGGCCCTTGACCTTTCGGTCAGGGCCGAGGTCCTGGCGCTCCTCATGCGTCTCAAGGCCGACTACGGCCTCACCTACCTCGTCATCAGCCACGACCTCGACATGGTCGCGGCCATCGCCGACCGCGTGCTGGTGATGCAGGCCGGCCGGATCGTCGAGGAAGGAAAGCCGGCCGAGCTCTTCACCAACCCACGGCACGAGATGACGCGCGAACTGGTGGCCGCGCGTCTGCCGGCAGTGGGTTGAACCAGCGACACTTGCACGGCCGGGCTCGACTGCCGGCATCGCCGCACCCTCTCCCATCCAACACGGCGGGCAAAGGCGCTCCACCGCTCGGCCTTCAAAACCGCTGCAGGGCAGGATCAAGTGCGAGCGGGCCGATATCGCGCTCGGCAAGCAGCCGCCCGTCGACAACGGTCAATCGCGCCATGTGGATGGCGGTGGCGCGGGCGGCCGGTGTCATGGGCGCTCGGCTGGCGGCCTCGTCCCATTCGGGGTGGGTGAAGTAATAGAGCGCGGCCCAGCCGTCTTGCGTGACAATATCCGCATGGCGAGCAAAACGCCGGTCCACGGCGGCGGTGCCTGGCTCGACGAGGATCAGCCCCTGCCGCTCCCAATCGACGGCATTTTGCGAGCGAAACACCGCCTGCCCGCGCCATTCATCGACGATCATCCAGATATATCCGCCGAGGGGGAAGACGTTGGGTCCCTCATGCGGGAAGCCGCCTTCCTTGCCGGGAATGGCCTCGCCGACGACCTGCCAGGCGAAGAGATCCGGGCTGGTGGCAACCCAGGTGGCCGAACCCTTGGCCTCGTCCTTGTACCAGAGACGATAAACCCCATCCGGGCATGGGGCGACTGCAGCGTCGATGGCGTTGTCGGTCGGCAGCGGCAGCGGTCCGACACGAGTCCAGCCCTCGAGGTCGGGGCTGGTGAAGTGGACGATCGAGCGGTGCGAGCGCCAATCCAGATGCGTGCCCGTGATGTAGCTCAAATACATGTGGTAGAGCCCGTCCACATGGACGATCTCGGGCGCCCAGTGGGTGTTGAGCCCGGTGTCGGCCGGGTCGTCGAGCCCGGCAACCGTGCCGCGATAGGACCAGGTCAGCCCGCCATCGCGCGAAACCGCAACGCCGATGGGGCTGCCATGGATCCACTCGAAATCAGGCGTGTCGAGGCTGGCGCGGCGGCGGGTGTAGAACATCCACCATTCGTTGGTGCCGGAGCGGTGGATGATTGTCGGGTCGGCCGCACCGTCCTCGATGGGATCGCGATAGATCGGCGCGGACATGGGTCACCTCACCTGGTGTTGTGCAACATACCCTGGAACGCCCGGTAGCTCGACTTTACCGTTCGCGCCTGCGTCGCATAATCGACGTTCACCAGGCCGAAGCGCTTGTTATAGCCTTCGGCCCATTCGTAGTTGTCGAGCAAGGACCAGGCGAAATAACCGCGCACATCCGCGCCCGCCTCGCGTGCAGCAAGGACGGCCCTCAGATGGTCTTCGTAATACTTTACCCGGCGCGGGTCGTCGTCACCCTCGACCTCGGCCATGCCGTTCTCGGTGACGTATAGCGGCAGGTCGGTGTAGTCGCGCGAGACGCGCACCAGGAGGTCGGTGAGGCCTTGCGGATAGATCTCCCAGCCCATCTCGGTTTTTTCCAGCGGACCGTCCACGGGCTTTGCCGGAAAGACCGGATTGTCCGAATCCTCGGTGAGCAGCGAGCGCGAATAGTAGTTGATGCCCGCCCAGTCGAGCGGGGCGGAGACGACACCCATGTCGTCCTCGAAGCGCTCGGGCAGATAGGACGCGAGGCGTTCGACGATGTCGGCGGGATACTGGCCCTTGTAGACGCCATCGAGATACCAGCGATTGAAGACGCCGTCGAAGAGGTGGCTGGCGGCAGCATCCGCTTCGCTCTCGGAAGCCGGCTCGCACTTTTGCAGATTGGTGACGATGCCGAGGTTCTTGACGCCTTGCGCCCGCAGCGCGCCAATGGCGGTACCGTGGGCGAAGAGGACGTGGTGCATCGCGCGGGCCGCGGCACGCAGATCCCGGTATCCGGGAGCATGGACGCCGAGGTAATGGCTGAGGAAGGCAACACACCACGGCTCGTTGATAGTGGCCGTCGCATGCAGGCGGTCGCCGAAATGCTCGCCGATGAGGGTCGCATAGTCGGCGAACCAGCCAGCGATGTCCCGATTCATCCAGCCGCCCCTGTCCTGCAGAGTCGAGGGCAGGTCCCAGTGGTAGAGCGTTGCGAAGGGCTTGATGCCGCGTTCGAGCATGCCGTCGATCAACCGGTCATAGAAATCAAGGCCCGCCTGGTTGACGGCGCCAGTGCCCTCCGGGATCAGCCGCGGCCAGGCGAACGAGAAGCGATAGCCGTCGAAGCCGGCATCGGCGATGAGGTCGAGGTCTTCGGGCCAGCGATTGTAGTGGTCGCAGGCGATAGCGCCCGTGTCGCCGCCATGGACATTGCCGGGCGTTGCCGAGAAGGTGTCCCAGATGGAGGTGCCGCGACCGTCGGCCTGACCGCCCTCGATCTGATAGGCGGCCGTGGCGCAGCCGAAAACGAAGTCGGAGCCGAAATCCGAACGCGAGAGCGAGAACATGAGACCTCCGGGACAGGCGGAAACCCAGGTGCGCGGACGCCCTGGGCAGCGACTTATGAAATCGATTGCATAGCAGGCAGGTCGGGACCCGGCAACCCGTGGGGAGGGACGCTCGTTCTCCTGCCGGTGAGGTGAGCAAGGAGGTTGAAACCATGGAAAAGGCCGATCGCGCGCGGGACTTCTTCATGGAGTACGGCCAGTTGATGGACGCGGGGGTCAAGTCCGGCCATCCGGACACGAAGGCGCTCAAAGCCTGCTACGCCGGCTACTTCGTTGGCGCGAGCCCTGTTGGCATCATGGGCGGCGAGGCCAAGGAGGATTTCGGCGATATCATCGCCGCAGGCGTAGAGAACTACCGCCGCATGGGCGCCACCGAGTTCATCGTCGAGGGTGTCGCCACCACCCCAATTGACGACCTCCACACCATGGCCCGCGTCTCCTGGCGATTCGGCTACAAACGCCCGAACGACGGGGTAGCGGGCACCATCCGCTTCGAGAACGTCTACTTCGTCAGTTTTGTCGAGGGTCCGCCCAAGATCTTCGCCTGGGTCACGCCGGACGAGCAGGCCGTGCTCAGGGAGCATGGGCTTGCCTGACGCAGGTGCATAAACCGCCCCACGGTTCCGACCGCTAGCCTGTGGCGGCGCCCCAGCAGTCGGCGCGGCGAATAATGGACAAGTTCACTTCCCGACGCTCGCCAGAATTTTCTGAGCAATCGCTTGAAACGCTTGCGCTTCGGGCCCGTCGGGTTCGGCGATCATCACCGGCGTGCCGGCATCGGACCTTTCGCGGATGGACATGACCAACGGGATCTCGCCGAGGAACGGTATACCGAGGTCACCGGCGGCCTGCCGGGCGCCGCCGGTGCCGAAGATGTCGTAGCGTTTGCCGGTGTCCGGGGCGATAAAGAAGCTCATGTTCTCGATGAGGCCGAGGAGCGGCACGCCCATGCGGCGGATCATGTCGATCGCCTTGCGCGCGTCGGAAAGCGCCAGCTCCTGCGGAGTCGAGACGATAACGGCGCCCGAAACCTCTGTCTGCTGGAAGAGCGAGATGTGGATGTCGCCGGTGCCGGGCGGCAAATCTACGATGAGAGCATCGAGCCCGCCCCAGTCGGTTTCGCGCAGCAATTGCCGCAGCGCCGAGGTCGCCATGGGGCCGCGCCAGACCACGGCCTGGCCAGGATCGAGCATGGCCCCAATGGACATGGCTTTCAGCCCATGCGCCTCGTGGGGCGAAAAGATGCCGTCCTCGCGCACGGCCGGCTTACCCTCGAGGCCGAGGAGACGGGGAACGGAGGGCCCATAAAGATCGGCATCGAGGAGGCCGACCTTTAGGCCCTCGGCCTCAAGCGCAAGAGCAAGGTTGGCGGCGACCGTCGATTTGCCGACTCCGCCCTTGCCCGAGCCCACGGCAATAACATGCCGAACGCCGGGCACCGACTGTTTGGGCGGCGGACCGGGACGTCCGCTCGCGGCAGCCTGACCGGTGGCTGGGGCCCGGTCGGAGGTCAGCGAGACCATGACCTTGCGGCCCTCGGCCACGCCCTCGGCGGCTCTCTGCGCGGCCTCGCGCGCCGGCCCGAAGGCGGCTTCCATGCCCGGAGCGACGGAGATGGCGAAGGCGACGGCGTTGGAGGTGACGATGATATCGGAGAGCCCGCCATAGCCAGCGAGCGGCCCGCCGCCGGGGATCTCGACGGCGGCGAGCGCAGACTTTATGCGGGCGGCAAGTGCGGTATCGGCCATGCGCAGTTCCTTTGCCCGGCTCCTTCGCCCGGCTCTTCGGGACCGGAAACGGGGACCCGCCAGGGAACGCCCCTCACCCGCCGGCGGAGCCTGTCCTCGGGCGCGACGCGACCCGGGGGCCGTCGACCCCTCCCCGGAGGGGCGAGGTGAAGCTCGGCGTCGGCCCCAGCGTCCCCTCGCCCCTCCGGGGAGAGGGCCAGGGTGAGGGGTCTACGGTCTGCCGACCGAGACCCTGGCCTTGCGGCCTAGACGATCGACTGGCCCGTCTTCTTCCAGTCGTTGACGAAGTTCTCGAGTCCGATGTCGGTCAGCGGATGGGAAGCGAGCTTCTTGATGACTGCAGCCGGAATCGTCGCGACGTCCGCGCCGGCAAGCGCGGCCTGGGTGACGTGGTTGGGCGACCGGATCGAGGCGGCGAGGATCTCGGTCTCGAAATTGTAGTTGTCGTATATGGTGCGGATCTGCTCGATCAGCTCCATTCCTTCGGTATTGATGTCGTCGAGGCGGCCGATGAAGGGCGAAATATAGGTCGCACCAACCTTGGCGGCCAGCAGCGCCTGGTTTGGCGAGAAGCAGAGGGTGACATTGACCTTGATGCCCTCTTCGCGGAATGTCTTGCAGGCCTTGAGACCGGCAAAGGTAAGCGGCACCTTGACGACGACGTTCGACGCGAGCGCGGCGAGCACACGACCTTCGGCCAGCATCCCCTCATAGTCCGTCGCGGCGACTTCGGCCGAGACCGGGCCCGGTACGACGCCGCAGATTTCCTTGACCACTTCCTTGAAGTCACGGCCGGATTTGGCAACGAGCGAGGGATTGGTGGTGACACCATCCAGCAGCCCCGCTTCATAGAGTTCGCGGATCTCGCTGATTTCCGCAGTGTCAACGAAGAACTTCATAGTTCCCTCCAACTTTCTCACTTTGTCCAAAGCGCGAGGCCGACATGGCCGGGTCACGCTGAAGGTCGGTCCGTTCGGGCGATCAATAGCACGGCGTCCCAATGCCGCAAGGCGAATTGACGGGATGGCTACTTGATTGCCGCGATCAGGGCGTCGGCAAGGACGCCGACGCGGTCTTCAGGGATGCCCGCCACGTTGATGCGGCTGTCCCCTATCATATAGATACCGTTGGTGACTTTTAAATGATCGACGGTCTCGCCGGGGAGCCCCAGAAGCGAAAACATGCCCCGGTGCTCGGCGATGAAGTCGAAGTCGTTGGCGTTGGAGCGCTGCCGGATGGCCTCGGCGAGCTTTGCTCGCAGGCGGATCATCCGCGCCCGGGTCGCGTCCAGCTCAGCCTCCCACTCGGCACGCAACGTCTTGTCTTCGAGAATTGTGCGGATGATCTCGGCGCCGTGGTCGGGGGGTTGGGAGTAGCTGGCGCGGATGCCGGCGAGCATCTGCGAATTGGCGATGTCGGCCATGGCCCCGTCGCGGGCGACAAGGATGGCTGCCCCGATCCGCTCGCGATAGAGGCCGAAATTCTTCGATCCCGAAAATGCGACCATGGCCTCGGGCACGCTGGCCGCGACCTTGCGGGTGCCGTAAGCATCCTCTGCAAGCCCGTCACCGAAGCCGAGATAGGCAAGATCTATGAGCGGCAATGCGCCGGTGCGGGCGAGCGAGGCGGCGACCGCGTCCCACTGTGCGTTGGTGAGGTTGGCGCCGGTCGGATTGTGGCAGCAGCCGTGCAGCAGCACGACGTCATCCTTGCCCAGCGCATCGAGGCAGGCAAGCATCTCCTCGAACTTCACGCCGCGCGTTTCCGCGTCGAAATAGGGATAGGTTGCAACCTCGAGCCCCGCATTATGGACGATGGGTGGATGGTTGGGCCAGGTGGGGTCCGAGACCCAGACCGTCGCACCGGGACGGGCGCGGTTGACGAGTTGCATCAGAACCCAGAGTGAGCCGGTTCCGCCCGGCGCCTGGGCGATGCGCACCCAATCACGTTCGACGCTGCCGGCGAGCACCAGGTCGAGAACCGCCGCGCCGAACCCCTTGTTGCCGGCCATGCCGAGATAGGTCTTGGTCTTGGCAGCGGCCAGCATTGTCTCTTCGGCCTTCTTGACCGCCGACATGATCGGTGTGACGCCGTTCTCGTCCTTATAGACGCCGACGCCGAGGTCGATCTTGTCTTGGCGGGGATCGGCGGCAAACTCGCCCATCAGGGCAAGGATCTTGTCGCCGGGGGCCTTGGAGAGGGTCTCGAACATGTTGTCCGTTTCTGGAAGCGAGTCAGGGAGTGGGAAACCGCCTATAGGCGGTATCGGGGAAAGTCCATCAGCGTTTGATGCCGAGCCTGTCGAGCTCGGCAATCAGCGCCGGAATAACCTCGAAGAGGTCCCCGACGAGCGAGACGTCGGCGAGCTTGATAAGCGGCGCCTCGGCGTCGGTGTTAATGGCGATGATCTTCTTGGCGCCCTGGATACCGGCCAGGTGCTGCAGGGCCCCGGAGATGCCGATGGCGATATAGAGGTCCGGAGCGATGATCTTGCCGGTCTGACCCACCTGCCAGTCGTTGGGTGCATAGCCCGCGTCCACGGCCGCGCGGGTAGCGCCGACCGCGGCGCTCAGCCGGGCGGCCAGGCTCTCGATGAGCTTGAAGCCCTCGGGCGAGCCGACCGATACGCCACCGCCCACCACAATCTGGGCGGTAGCGAGGTCCGGCGTATCCCCCTGCGAACGATGCGCGGCAATGAACTTGGCGAGCGTCGTCACGTCGCCATGGTCCACCGGCTCGATCACCGCCTCGTTGCCGCCTGCAGCGGCCCGGAATGCCGAGGCGCGGATGGTCAGGAGATGCTTTTCCTGGCCGGAGACGACGGTCTCGAGCGCATTGCCCGCGTAGATCGGCCGCACGAAACGGTTGGGCCCGAGGACGGCGACCACGTCGGTGACCGGCATCAGGTCGAGCCGCGCGGCAAGGCGCGGGAAGACATCGCGGCCGACTGCGCCAGCTGAACCGACGATGTGGGTGTAGCCTTCGGCGAGATCAGCAAGGATCGGCACCACCGCCCCTGCAGACTGGGTCAGGAACCCCGCATCCTGCGCGATACGCACGCGATGCACACCGGCGATGGCGGCCGCCTCTGCGGCAACGCCGTCGACGCCGTCACCAACAACGAGCAGGTCCACGGGGCCGAGTTCAGCGACCGCGTTGACGACGCGGGTGGTAGAGGGAGAGAGGTGGCCAAGGTCATGGTCGGCGAGAATGAGGACGGCCATCAGAGCGACTCCATATCGGCGATGTCCTCGGCGATGACCGCAGCGAGCTCGGGAACCGATGCGACGATCCGGCCTCCTGCCCTTTCGGGCGGCGGCGAGACCTTCTCGATGGCGAGGCGCGGCGAAAGATCGACGCCGAATGCGCCGGCAGGGCGCGAAGCGAGAGGTTTGCTGCGCGCCTTCATCACCATCGGCAGAGCCGCATTGCGCGGCGTATTGAGCCTCAGGTCGGCGGTGACGACCGCCGGCAAGGGCACGGATACGCTCATGCGGCCGTAGTCGACCTCGCGGCTGACCTCGAGGGCGCCGTTTTCCGCTTCGATGGCGGAGGCGAAGGTTGCCTGCGGCCAATCGAGGAGGCCGGCGAGCATCTGACCGACATGGTTGGAATCATCGTCGACCGCCTGCTTGCCGAGCAGCACCAGGTCCGGGTTCTCCTCGTTGACGACCGCGGCCAGCAGCTTGGCGATGGCCAGCGTCTCGAGAGCCTCGTCGGTCTCGACCAGAATGCCGCGCGTGCCCCCCATGGCAAGCGCAGTCAGAATGACGTCGGTCGAAGCCTTGGGGCCGACCGAGACGACGACCACCTCTTCGGCCTTGCCCGCCTCCATGAGGCTGACCGCCGCCTCGACTGCGTGCTTGCAGAAGGGGTTCATCGACATGCGCACGCCGTTGGTCTCGACGCCGGAACCATCGGGACGCACGCGGATGCGCACATTATGGTCGACCACGCGCTTGACGGCGACGAGGATCTTCTTCACGGAGCCACTCCAGATAACGTTCGCAGGGTTCTGGCAAATCAGGCGCGGCGCGACAAGCGCGGTGGCGAAAAAAACGTCCATAGGCGCCAGCAGCGATTGGAAAAGCCTGCCCGGACGCAACGGTCGACGATGCTTTCGGGGATGCCTTGCGGTCAAAAGGCAGCTAGTCTGCCATCGCAAGCCGTTTCAACGTGTTGACTGTCCGCATTGGGACAGCGACACTGACATTAAATCCCTTCCGACGCGGACCGCTTATGCCCGTACTCAATCGCATTGCCGATTTTCAGACCGAGATCGCCGGCTGGCGACAGGACTTCCACGCCAATCCCGAACTCCTTTTCGACGTAAAGCGCACGGCCGGACGGGTGGCGGAGCTCCTGAAGCAGTTCGGCTGCGACGAGGTGATCACCGGCATCGGCCGCACCGGCGTCGTCGGCGTCATCAACGGGCGCAATGGCGGTGAAGGCAAGGTGATCGGACTGCGGGCCGACATGGACGCATTGCCGATCAACGAGCGCTCGGGCAAGCCTTATGCCAGCACCGTGCCCGGCAAGATGCACGCCTGCGGGCATGACGGGCACACAGCCATGCTGCTCGGGGCGGCCAAGTACCTGGCAGAGACGCGCAACTTCTCGGGCAAGGCCATCATCATCTTCCAGCCGGCCGAGGAGGGTGGCGGCGGCGGGCGCGAAATGGTCAAGGATGGGCTGATGGAGCGCTTTGGCATCGAGGAAGTCTACGGCATGCACAACATGCCGGGCATTCCGCTCGGCCATTTCGCTATCCGCGAAGGCGGCATCATGGCCGCGACCGACCAGTTCACCATCGACATCGAGGGCAAGGGCGGCCATGCGGCACGCCCGCATGCCACTATCGATCCGGTCATCGTTGCCGCCCAGCTCGTCACGGCCATGCAAACGGTGGTTTCGCGCAACATCGATCCCATGCGCCCGGCGGTGCTGTCGGTGACGGTGATCGAGGCGGGCGAAGCGTTCAACGTCATCGCGCGCACGGCACGGCTCAAGGGCACGCTACGCGCGCTCGATCCGGAAACGCGCAACTTCCTGCCCGAGAAGCTCTCGGCCTTCGTGCCGGCATTCGCGGCGAGCTTCGGTGCGACCGCACGCTTCAGCTACTTGCCGGGCTATCCGGTCACGGTTAACACGTCCGCCGAGACCCGATTTGCCGCGGCGGTCGCCACCGACATCGTCGGCGCCGATCGTGTCGACCCGGAGGTCGATGCCACCATGGGCGGCGAGGACTTTTCCTTCATGCTCGAAAAGCGCCCCGGCGCCTACATCTTCATCGGCAACGGCCCGTCGAGTGAACTTCACACCGACACCTACGATTTCAACGACGAGGCCATCCCACTCGGCGCCAGTTATTGGGTGCGGTTGGTCGAGAGGGCCCTGCCGGCGGCGTGATGCCATGAACGCAGTTGCGGTGGCCACGGCGCGCACGGCCCTGACCTTCGCCATCTCGGCGGCCGGAGGCCTTGCCGGACATTTCCTCGGCCTGCCGGCGGGCTGGCTGATGGGCGGTGCGCTGGCGGTGACCGTTGCCGCCATGGCCGGTGCGCCGGTCGGCATACCCGATAAGGTGCGCGACGTCGCCTTCGTTCTGATCGGCATGTCGATGGGCGCAAATGTCGCTGCCGACAGCCTGCAGCTCATCGGGCAATGGCCGGTGACCCTCGCCGCGCTCGTTATCGAACTTGTCCTGATCATCGCCATCATCGGCTGGGTCATGGCGCGCTTCTTCGGGCTCGACCGCGGAACGGCCTATCTCTCCTCCTTTCCAGGGCACCTCTCCTTCGTCATGGGCATCGCGGCCGCGGGCGTCGGGGATGCGCGGCAGATCGTCATCATCCAGGTCATCCGCATCCTGATCCTGACCGTCGCGGTGCCCGTTGGCACCCTTTTCCTGCCCATCGACCACTTTCCAGCCCAGCCCGCACCGCAGGTCATGTCGATGCCGACGCTTCTCCTGCTAGGCGCCGGCTGCGCGCTCGTCGGCTGGATCTTCGCCCGCCTCAAGGTGCCGGCGGGTTTCGTCCTCGGCTCGATGGCGGCGGCGACGGCCGCCAAACTCGGGGGCATGTTCGACGCGGCCATGCCTCCTCCCCTCGTCATCGCAACCTTCATCATGACAGGGGCGCTTATCGGCTCGCGCTTTACGGGCATCGGCCGGGGCGAATTCTTGCGGGCGGCTTTCGGCGGCGTGATCGCGACCGGGCTGACCATCTGCATCACCACCGTCGTCGCCCTTGCCGCGAGCCCATTCGTTGCCATGCCTTTCGGTCAGATCTGGATCGGCCTGGCGCCCGGCGCCCTCGAAGGCATGGGTGCGCTCGGCATTGCACTCGGCTACGACACGGCGTTCATCGCTGCCCACCATGTCATCCGGCTGCTGCTCCTCAGCTTTGCCATTCCGACCGTCGTCATGCTGCTGCGTCTTTCCGAACGGCGTGCTGCACCAGGCGAATGAGCCGTACTTTGCCACAATTGCGCGCGAAGGTTCGCGCGTCGGAGGTTCTAGCTATGTCGATCAAGCGTTTCGCTGTCGTTTCCGTTCTTACCTTGCTTGCGGCGGGGCCGGTTGAGGCGGCACCCCTTTGCGTCGGCACCAACAACGGACTGCAATTCGAGTTCGGTCTCTCGTGGGGTAAACTCTCGGTCGAGGAGCGCAATACCCTCGACCTGATGGAACTGCGCCGCCGCGGTGTGGACGCGTCCGGTGTCGATCGCTGGAACGGCTGCATCCGCGCCTATGTACGTCAGCCCGGCGGCGGCTCGCGCATGGAATTCTACGATCCCGACACCTACCGGCAGGTGTTCTGAGGGACACCGGAACGCTGCCTCTTCCGCGTCACCGGTGAATGACGGGCCTAGAGCTCTTCCCGTTCTGATGGAATCGGAACGGGAAGAGCTCTAGGTTATTGCATTGTCGCGTTCTCGAACCGCAGAAGTGGTATCCACTTTTGCTGAAACGCTCTAGTTGCCCGCCGTGCTCGCCTTCACCGGTTTGTCCTTCGCCTCCACCACGAACGCGAAACCGTTCGGCCCAAGCGCCAGGGTCCTGCCATCCAGGCTCGCCGCGCTGGACACGGGCTCGAGTCCGCCCCCCACACCGGATAGTTTCAAGACCTTCGCTTCGGGCGAGAGGTTGAAGAGGCAGAGTACGCTCTGCCCGTCGTCGCCCGATCGCCGGAAACCCAGCAGCGGCTCAGGCAGGCGCAGGAACGCGATGTCGCCATCGATCAGCGCCGAGTGCCCGCGCCGCCAGGCGATGAAGGTGCGGTAGAAGTTGAGGAGCGAATCGCTTTCCTTTTCCTGCCCGGCGACGTTGAGGACCGAAAGCTCGGGCTTGATCGGCAGCCAAGGCTTGCCGGTGGTAAAGCCGTTGGGTGCCCTGCCCGCGTCCCAGGGGATGGGCGTGCGGCAGCCGTCGCGGCCCTTGTAGTCGGGCCAGAAGCGGATGCCGGGCGGGTCCGTCAGCTCCTCGAACAGCAGCTCGGCTTCGGGCAAGCCCAGTTCCTCGCCCTGGTAGATGCAGACTGAGCCCTTCAAGGACATCAGCAGCGCCGCCGCCTGCTGACCGAGATCCTTGGGATCGACGCTATAGGGCGCCCAGCGAGTCATGTGGCGCATGACGTCGTGGTTGGAAAAGCTCCAGCACGGCCAGCCGTCAGGTCCCTTCTTGAAGAAGCCCTCGATGCGGCTGCGGAAATGCGTGGCGGTGAACTGGGGGCCGAGGAACTCGAACGAATAGCACATGTGGAGCTTATCGCCGTCCGAGGTGTATTCGGCCATGAGTTCAACCGGCCGGTGGCTGTCGCCGACTTCGCCGACGGTGGTCGTCCCGGGAAACTCGTCCATCAGCTTCCTGATGCGCTTGAGGAAATTGACGTTCTCCGGGCGGCTCTTGGAGTATTTGTGGTGCTGCATGTCGTACGGGTTGACCGCATAGGGCAGGTGCTCGGGTTTCCTCAGCGCTGGATTGGAGCGCAGGTTGGCGTCGTGGAAATAGAAGTTGACCGTGTCGAAGCGGAAGCCGTCGACGCCGCGGTCAAGCCAGAAGCGCATGGTAGAAAGCACCGCATCCTGGACTTCGGGATTATGGAAGTTGAGGTCCGGCTGGGAGATGAGGAAGTTGTGCAGATAGTACTGCCGGCGCGTTGAGTTCCACTCCCAGGCGCGCCCACCGAAGATCGAGGGCCAGTTGTTGGGCGGCGAGCCGTCGGGGAGCGGGTTGGCCCAGACGTACCAGTCGGCCTTGGCGTTGTCCCTGCTCAACTTGCTTTCCATGAACCAGGGATGACGATCCGATGTATGGCTCAGCACCTGGTCGATGATCACCTTGAGCCCCAGCTCGTGGGCGCGCTTGACCAGGCTGTCGAAGTCCTCGAGCGAGCCGAAGAGCGGGTCGATATCGACATAGTTGGAAACGTCGTACCCCATGTCGTCCATGGGCGAAGGGAAGATGGGCGAAAGCCAGATGGCATCGACCCCGAGGCTGGCGATGTGGTCGAGCCGGGAGATGATACCCGGCAGATCGCCGATGCCGTCTCCGTCGCTGTCCTGGAAGGAGCGTGGGTAGACCTGGTAGATGATGCCGCCCCGCCACCACTCGCGCATGGCCGTCTCCTTGTATGGTTTGTCGGTCGGGCGAGCCTAGAGGATCGCTTCACGCCAGGAAAACCCCGTGCGGACAGAAAGTTACCGGTGCCTACTGGCAATCGTGGCGATTGCTTTGCAAATATGCAGGCATGCAACAGGGAGGAAGTGCCGATGATGCATGTGATCCGCGCCACTGACCGGCCGCAGACCAAGAGCCGCACGATCAAGTTCGAAGGCGGCGACCACGGCGCCGGCGTCTCGTTCTTTGCTGTTGACAACGATCCCGGACAGGGTCCGGGGTTGCATGTGCACTCCTATACCGAGATCTGGATCGTCAGGCAGGGACGCGCCCGCATCACGGCGGGGGACGAGACGATAGAGGCTGGCCCGAACGACGTCGCCGTCGTCGGCCCCAACGTACCGCACGGGTTCAAGAACATCGGCGAAGGTCGGCTCGAGATCATGTGCATCCACGACAACGGCACCATCGCGCAGACCTTCCTCGACGAGGAAGAGAACGCGCAGTACGGGACCGCATCGTCTACCCTTTGACCGGCACCGTGGCGGCAAAAATCTCGATGGCCCGGCTGCGCCCGGAGAGTGTCGACAGGCGAGGCAGGGCGAGGTCCTCCAGCAGGTCGGCGATGCCGCAGAGGAAATCGAAAGTCGCGATCGCCGCGAGGTCGGAACCGTCGGGCGTCTCGCCGCCCAGCCAGCCGTCAGCGGGCGCCCGTGCCTCCAGAGCCTCGATGCCCGAACGGATCTGGCTGGCCAGGCGCTCGCGCCATTGGGGCCATTGATACTCGCCCGGGCGCCGCTCGGTCTCGTAGACATAGGCGACACCCTTTTCCGCCAGTGCGTTGGCGAGGGCGATGCGTTGCTGGCAGCCGACGCGCTCGTCACCACCTGCAGGGATGAGCCGTCGTTCCGGCGGCGCCGTAGTCTCGAGAAAATCGACGATGGCGGCGGTCTCGATGAGCGGTGCCAGGTCCGGCACGACGAGTACCGGCACCCGGCTCAGCGGGTTATAAGCGCGGAACACCTCGAACTCGGCACCGAAAATGTCGGCAGGCCGGCGCACGTAGGCGCGCTCCTGCAGGGCGAGCCAGAGTTCGACCCGGCGCACGAACGGGGAGCGTTTGCCTCCATAAAGGATCAGATCGGTCATACCACAGCACTCAATAGCGGATCGCCGGCGAAATGGGCGTCGAGATTGGCAACGACCAGCGCCCCCATCGCCTGGCGCGTCTGATGGGTGGCACTGCCCTGGTGCGGCGCGAGGACGACGTTGTCGAGGGCGAGGAACCCCTCGGGCACGTTCGGCTCGTTTTCAAAGACGTCGAGGGCGGCTCCGCCGAGCGCACCGGATTGCAGCATCTCGAGCATCGCCGCCTCGTCGATCAGGGTGCCGCGCGCCATGTTGACCAGCATGCCTTCAGGTCCCAGGGCCTCCAGCACCTTTCGCGAGACGATGCGCTGCGTGCCCTGCCCGCCCGGCGCGATGATCACCAGCCAGTCGCAGTCACGGGCCATTTCGGCGAGGTCGTCGTAATAGACGTAGGGGACGCCGTCCTGGCGATGGCGGCCGTGATAGACGATGCGCATCTTCATGGCCTGCAGGCGGGTGGCGATCTCCTTGCCGATGCGGCCGAGGCCGAGGATACCGGCGGTCTTGCCGGTGAGCTCGGAAAAGAGCCCGAGATTGCCCGACGGCCACCGGCCCTCGCGCACGAACCGGTCGCCCTGAGGAATGCGTCGGGCAAGCGCGATCATCAGGCCGACCGTCAGCTCGGCCACCGCGTCGTTGAGCACGTTTGGCGTGTTTGTCACCCTGATTTTGCGGGCCTTGGCGGCGGCAGCATCAATGGTGTCGTAGCCGACGCCGAAATTAGCGATGATCTCGAGCTTGGGAAGACTGTCCATCAGCGCGGCATCGACATTGCCGCCGGCGATGGCGCGCACCTTTGGCGCCATCTCTGCAATGAGTGCTGCCCTGTCGAGTGCCTCGTGGAGCTTATGGACGGTGAAGCGCTCGGCAAGCGCCGCCTCGCAGCTGTCGAGCAGCTTGTGGGTTTGCAGGAGATCAATGGCCATGGGGATCCGGAGGCTGGAGTGGGCTGAGCGCTTTAGGTGATAGCGCCAGCTTCCATTCAAGTCGACCTTTGCACGAGCAAAAACAGCGTTAAGGGATGTGCAGCGACCGGCTGGACGGCGTCAAACAAATGTGTAGCAATGAGAACGCGATGGGATGGCCGCAACAATCGGAGCGGAATGGGCGACACAGCGCCGTTTGATGAAATGTACGATGCGGACGGGACAGTCCGTGAACCCTATCGGGCCTTGGCCCAATGGATCGATGAGCAGCCTGAGAAGGCTCTGAGCCTCATGCAGGCGGACGCGGAGGGGATCTTCCGTCGATTGGGCATCACCTTTGCCGTTTATGGCTCGGACGAGGGGACCGAAAAGCTCATCCCGTTCGACGTCATCCCCCGGATTATCTCGGCGACCGAGTGGCGGCGGCTCTCAAAGGGCATCGAACAGCGGGTCAGGGCACTCAACGCCTTTCTCTACGATGTCTACCACCGCCAGGAGATCCTGAAGGCTGGCCGCATCCCGGAAAAGCTCATCGTCAACAACGCGGCCTTCTGCCCGGACATGATGGGGGTCGATCCCGCCAAGGGCGTCTATTCGCACATCATAGGGGTTGATATCGTCAGGGTCGGGCCGGACGAGTTCTATGTGCTCGAGGATAATCTTCGGACCCCGTCGGGCGTCTCCTATATGCTCGAGGATCGGGAGGCGATGATGCAGCTCGCCCCGGACCTCTTCCAGCGCATCAAGGTGGCGCCGGTCGAAACCTATCCCGAGAACCTGCGGCGCACGCTCGAAAGCGTCGCTCCCGCCAATGTAGCGGGCACGCCGACCATCGTGGTGCTGACGCCCGGTATCCACAACTCGGCCTATTTCGAGCACTCGTTCCTTGCCGACCAGATGGGAGCCCAGCTCTGCGAAGGTCAGGACCTCTTCGTCGACGGCGGCAAGGTCTACATGCGAACAACGACCGGCCCCGAACGTGTCGACGTCATCTACCGCCGGATCGACGACGACTTCCTCGATCCCCTGACCTTCCGACCGGATTCGATGCTGGGCGTGCCGGGGCTCTTCAATGCCTATCGCGCGGGGAACGTCACCCTGGTCAATGCACCGGGCACGGGTATCGCCGACGACAAGGCGGTCTATACCTACGTGCCGCAGATCATCGAGTTCTATCTCGGGGAGAAGTCGATCCTTTCCAACGTGCCGACCTACAACTGCACCGACGAGGACCAGCGCGCCTATGTGCTCGAGCACATCGGTGAACTGGTGGTCAAGGAAGTGCACGGCTCGGGCGGCTACGGCATGCTCGTCGGTCCGACCTCGACCAAGGCGCAGCAGGCCGAATTCAAGAAGAAGATCGAGGCCCGACCCGACAACTACATCGTCCAGCCGACCCTCGCCCTTTCCACCTGCCCGACTTACGTCAACAGCGGCATCGCCCCGCGGCATGTGGATTTACGACCCTACGTGCTCGTTGGCGACAAGGTCCGCATCACGCCGGGAGGCCTCACGCGCGTCGCGCTGACCAAAGGTTCGCTGGTGGTCAATTCCAGCCAGGGCGGCGGGACCAAGGACACCTGGGTGCTGGAAGATTGAGAATGTTGGGACGCACCGCACAGAACCTCTTCTGGCTCTCCCGCTACGTCGAACGGGCCGAGAACATGGCCCGGCTCCTCGAGGTTGGCTACAAGATGAGTCTCACCTCCCGCCGCGAAGGCGGAGAGGCCGAGCATCTCATCTCCATGATGCAGGCCGCCGAGGTCGACGAGGCCTTCGAGGCGACGGGGCGCATCGCCGATGTCGACACCGTCGCCCATTTCATGGTCTTTGACGAGGGAAACCCCTCTTCGGTCAAATCCTGCCTGATGGCGGCGCGCACCAATGCCAGGTCGGTCAGAACCGCCATCACCATCGACATGTGGCAAAGCCTCAATGCCGCCTGGCTCGAATTCTCCCAGATCAAGCCGCGCGACGTGCGCGGGGCAAAGCTCCTGGGACTGCTGCAATGGGTGCGCCAGCGCAGCCACGAGTTCCGCGGAGCCCTGCTCGGCACGATCCTGCGCAACGACGGCTACGCCTTTTCCCAGGCGGGCAACTTCGTCGAGCGGGCGGACAACACGGCGCGCATCCTCGACATGAAGTACTTCGTGCTGCTGCCGCGCGCCGATCTCGTCGGAGGAGACCTCGATATCCAGCAGTGGACGCTGATCCTGCGGGCCGCTTCTGCGCACCGCAGCTACCGGCACGTCTATCATGACCGCTACAAGGCGCGGAACATCGCCGACTTCCTGATCCTGCGACCCGAGATGCCGCGCTCGCTCGTCTTTTGCGCTCGCATGCTCAACCAGACGCTCGAGTCTCTCGCCGATATCTACGGCAAGCGCCTCGATTGCCACGACGTGGTGGCCGATCTTTGCGCCATGGTCGAGAACACCACCATGGACGAGGTCTTCGGCAAGGGGCTGCACGAGTTCCTGACGGAGTTCGTCGCGCGCAACAATCGCGTGACCGAGTGCCTGTCCGAGAGCTACAACTTCTACTGACCCATGCGTATCGCCATCCATCACCAGCTCTCGATCACCCCGCCGCCCGAAACCGGCAACATGGTCTTTCAACTCCTCATGACGCCGAGGAGCGGGGCCACGCAGAAAGTCGAGCGCTGGAGCGTCGAGACGACCGGTATCGGCAATGCCGCCCGCTATGCTGACGCCTTCGGAAACACCGTGCACTTCGTCAACCAGATGCGCCCGGAAGGCCCTGTTGGCATCACCGCCACGGGAGTCGTCGAGACCTCCGACAGAAACGGCGTCCTTGGCAAGCCGACCGGCGAACCGGTGCCGGGCCTTTATCTGCGGGCAACGACGCTGACCAAGGTGCCGGTCACCCTCTACGGCAAGTTCCGCGGCATGAAGGACGATCGCATCGGCCTGCTGCACGCCCTGATGGCGCGGGTCGGCGAAGTGCTCGGCGGAGAGGAGATGCAGGCCGGACAACTCCAGAGCCAGGACGGACAAAGCCAGACGCAGACCGTGGGCGAGGCACGCAAGGCCGATGCCGCGCTTCTCGCCCACGGTTTCATCGGCGCTGCGCGGGCCCTCGACATCCCGGCGCGCTATGTCAGCGGATATCTCCTTGGCGACGGGGAGCCGCCCGGGCTGCACGGCTGGGCCGAGGCTTACGATCCCGGCCTCGGCTGGATCGGCTTCGATCCATACCTCCAGATCTGCCCGTCCGAGCAGCACGTGCGTCTTTGTGTCGGGCTCGATGCGCTTTCGACGACGCCGGTGCGGGCGGTGCCTGACGGGAATGGGGTCAAGACCATAGCCGTGAGCGTCGAAGCCGCTTAGAGCGAGATGCGATTTGATAGAATCAAATCGCACGCTCCAACTTTCTATTATCGCGGGGTGTTTCGCGAAAAGCCGGTACCCATCCCGGATCAAGTCCGGGACAGGCTTTTTTCGCATCCCGCTCTAGTCGGCGATCCGGCTGCTGGTCCGTGCGCCGGTGAAGGCGAGGATACGCTCGAGCGCCTGACGGCCCGCCTCGATATCGAGATTGAACTGGTATTCGTGCGGGAGCGTCGGACTGTAGTCGGTGGGAAAGAAGAGGCTGTCCGTCTCGACACCCAGCGCCTCGAGCCGCTCGACGAGAGCCTTGGCCTGCGGCGCCAGCGGATCGCCGTTGCCGCTCGAGACGAAGGCGGGCGGGAATGCGTCGGTGACGTGCTCGGTGATGGAGGCGAGCTTGAAGCGGGCGTCGCTCATGAAATTCTTCGTGCCGGAATAGGCCCAGAGCACGGTCTTGACGAACCCGCCATACTCGCCGCCGAGAGCCACATTGGCAATGTCATAAGCGCCCGAGACGAGAATGACCGCGTTGAGCTGTTCGGCGCTGAGGGTCGGGGCGATGCCGATCTCCGACGCATAGGCGGGGTCGGTGGTCAGGAGGGCGATCTGCGCGGCGATCTGCGCGCCGGCCGAGTCTCCGGCCAGGATGATCGTCTGCGGGTCGATGTTGTATTCGGCCGCGTTGGCAACGAGATAGCCAAGCGCCGCGTTCACCTGCTCGACCGGTCCGGGATAGGTGACGCCGAAGCCGTGCGCATATTCGAGGCCTATGGTCGTATAGCCATGACCGGTGAGGATCTTCAGATAGTTAGCCACGCCCTGCTTGCTGCCGGCGACCCATCCGCCGCCATGGACCCAGACGATGGTCGGCAGAGGACCTTGCGTCCCCTCGGGATAGTTGACGTCGAAGATCTCGTCACGGCCTTCGCCATAGGTCAGGTCCTGACGTGTAATGATATTATCGGGTACGTATTTTTCGAGGGCCGCCTCGGAGGCCTGGTCTCCCCGTGAGAACACCTGCTGGATGATGGCCACCGACGGCCAGGGCGAGAGCTGGAAGGCGAGGAAAATGACAAGCGCCAGGACGACAATGATGCCTAGAATCCAGAAAAGCACGCGCCTGACCATCCGATTCGCCCCGTTAGGTATGGGCGAACTCTAGTCTGCTTCGGCTTTGCCTGACCACCCGAAGCCGGCAGAGGGTGAACCCGGTGCAAAAAATGCCGGGCGCATTGATGCGACGTCCCCTCAAGAGGATTATCTCGCAGTGGGCCTGCTAGAGGCTCAACAGGAACAGCCACATGGAGATAGTCAGCGCCGAGCCGACCGTGCCGATGAGGATGGTGTTGGCGGCAACGCTTACCCCGCGATTGTAGTAGGTGGCAAAGACATAGGAATTGATGCCGGCGGGCATGGCCGAGAGCAGTATTCCGTAGCGAGCGGTCTCGAGCGGCACGCCCAACACGAGGACCATCAGCACGTAGCAGATGGCCGGATGCAGCAGGAGTTTCATCAGCGACAGAACCAGTGCTTGCGACCAGTTGTCGGAGAGCTTGTACTCATTGAGTGCCCCACCGATTCCGAAAAGGGCGGCAGGCACCACCGCCTGCGCCATCATGGTGAGAAACGCCTCGACCGGTTCAACGAGGGACACCCCGAGAAGGTTGGCGACAAGACCAAGCGCAATACCCCAGAGCAGCGGATTGAGGGCGATGCGGCGCGCGGCAAGAAGCAGTGCCTTGCCCAGCGGCCGGCCGTCACGGCGCATCAGCTCCATGGTGAGCATGCCCGTGGTGATGAGAATGGCCCCGTGGATGCCGATAATGGAAAAGACCGTAGGCATGGCCGGATCGCCGTACGCACGGGCCATGATGGGCAGGCCGACGAGGACCGTGTTGGTGAACATGGCCGAAAAGCCGGAAGAGACACCTTCGCCCTTGGTGTTCCCGTAGATGCGGATGCCGACGAAAATGCCGAGGGCAAAGCAAATCAACGCGCCGAAGTAGTAGGGCCCGATGATGGCCAGGTTGAAGGCTGCGCGGAAGTCGCTCGTCAATATCGAATAGAAGAGCAGGCAGGGCGTCGCGAAATTGTTGACGAAGGCAATGAGACTGTCGATGCCCGCCGCCGGAAACAGCTTGAAGCGAACCGCGCCGTAGCCCAGCCCGATCAGCGCGAAGATCGGGGCGATAACGTTGACGATGGCGAGCATGGGACGTCCGAAACTTGTATGGCAGCCCCCTCGCCTAGCCCCGACAGTGCGTGCGCGTCAATGGCGGCGACCTGCATTGGGTCCGCCCCCAGTCAGCTTGGTAATTGCACCCAAATGCGAAAGCCGTTAAGGACAAAACGAAAGGCAACCGCGCACAAGCGAAACCGTGAAGGACTACGGCATGGCCGAAGCGGAAACGGTCGATATCTTCATTATCGGCGGTGGGGTGAACGGCGCGGGCGTCGCCCGCGATGCCGTGGGACGCGGATACTCGGTGATGCTGGCCGAGATGAACGACCTTGCCTCAGGCACCTCGTCGGCTGCAACCAAGCTCGTCCACGGCGGCCTGCGCTATCTCGAACACTACGAATTCCGTCTGGTGCACGAGGCGCTTGCCGAGCGCGAGGTTCTGTGGGCCATGGCCCCGCACATCATCAAGCCGCTGCGGTTCGTCCTGCCGCACCACAAGGGCCTGCGGCCGGCCTTCGTGCTGCGTACGGGCCTGGCCATGTACGACTACATGGGCGGAAGGCGCCTGCTGCCGCCGACCAAGACGCTCGACCTCAGGACCCATGAGGCCGGAAGGCCGCTCAAAGCCGGCTACAGGACCGGGTTCGAATATTCCGACTGCTGGGTGGATGACGCGCGCCTCGTCGTCCTCAACGCGCGCGATGCAGCCGACCGCGGCGCGATCATAAAGGTTAGGACCAAGGTCGTTTCAGCCCGGCGGGAGAACGGCGGCTGGACAGTCGACGTCGAGAACGATTCCGGCCGTCAGACGGTGCGCGCAACCCTCCTCGTCAACGCCTCTGGCCCTTGGGTGGACGAGGTGCTGCGCGATACCCTGGGGCAGAGCGCGGCGCACAATGTGCGCCTCGTCAAGGGCAGCCACATCGTCGTCAGGAAGCTCTTCGAGCACGATCGCTGCTACATCTTCCAGAACGCGGACGGACGCATCATCTTCGCCATTCCTTACGAGAACGACTATACGCTCATCGGCACCACCGACGAGGACTACCGTGCCGACCCTGAGGACGTGGCGATCAGCGATGCAGAGATCGACTACCTGCTGGCGGCGGCCAGCGAGTATTTTGCCGAGCCGGTGACGCGCGAGGCGATCGCCTGGACCTATTCAGGCGTGCGCCCGCTCTTTGACGACGGGGCGAGCGCCGCGCAGGAAGCGACCCGCGACTATGTGTTGAAGCTCGACGGCGACAGGCAGACGGGAGCGCTCGTCAACGTGTTCGGAGGCAAGCTCACCACCTATCGCAGGCTTGCCGACTCCGTGCTCGACAGGATCGAAAGCGTCCTCGGCAAGCGCGGCGATAAGTGGACCGCCGGCAGCAAATTGCCCGGTGGGGAGTTCGAGCCACTGTCGTTCGAGGCCGAAGCGCGCCGGCTGCACAAGGATTATCCCGGCTTTGCCCCGGATTTCATCCGCCGCTTGATGCGGCTCTACGGGACCAAGGCACGCGCAATCCTCACGGACAGCCCGTCGCTCGAGGCTCTCGGCGCCCATTTCGGCGCCGACCTCTACGCCCGCGAGGTCGACCACCTTGTTGACAACGAGTGGGCGCTGACCGCCGAGGATATCCTCTGGCGCCGCACCAAGCTCGGACTGCGGGTGAGCCGGGAGGAAGCGGCACGGCTCGAGGCGTATGTCGCCGGCAAGGTCGCAACGTCTGCGCATCTCGTGGCGGCGAAAGCCCAATAGACATCTGTGCCGCATGAGGCAGACGGCCGTATTCGCGCGTGACAATACGCGAGCCTATGAAGGATAAAAGAGTGCTAGGGGAGGAACTTGCATGAGCGGATACGTGCTGGCCATCGACCAGGGCACGACATCGAGCCGGGCGATCGTCTTCGACGAGAACCAGAAGATCAGGGGTGTCGGCCAGCAGGAGTTCACCCAGCATTTTCCGCAGGACGGATGGGTCGAGCACGACCCGGAAGAGATCTGGCAAAGCGTCCTCGCCACGGTCAAGGCGGCGCTGAAGGATGCGGGGATTGCCGCGTCCGAGATTGCGGCGATCGGCATCACCAATCAGCGCGAGACGGTCGTCATCTGGGACCGGGCCACCGGGAAGCCCATCCATAACGCCATCGTCTGGCAGGACCGTCGGACGGCCCCGATCTGCGCAGCCCTGCGCAAGGCCGGCAGGGAGAAGGTCTTCACACGCAAGACCGGCCTGCTACTCGACCCCTATTTTTCGGGCACCAAGATCAAGTGGCTGCTCGACAAGGTCAAAGGCGCGCGCAAGCGCGCCAAGGCCGGCGAACTTGCCTTCGGCACCATCGACACCTTTCTCATCTGGCGGCTGACGGGCGGAAGGCTGCATGCGACTGATGCCACCAACGCGGCTCGCACCCTCATCTACAATATCGAGACCAACCAGTGGGACGAGGAGTTGATGAGGCTTCTCGACGTTCCGGCGGCGCTGCTGCCGGTGGTCAAAGACTGTGCCGACGATTTCGGAGAGACCGATCCGGCGCTCTTCGGCGCGGCCATCCCCATCAGGGGAGTAGCCGGCGACCAGCACGCGGCGACCATCGGCCAGGCGTGCTTTGCGCCCGGCATGCTCAAATCCACTTACGGCACCGGGTGCTTTGCCGTGCTCAACACCGGCACGCAGCTGGTGCGCTCGAAGAACCGGCTGCTGACCACCATCGCCTACCGGCTCGACGGCAAGACGACCTACGCGCTCGAGGGGTCGATCTTCGTTGCCGGCGCCGCCGTGCAATGGATCCGCGATGGACTGAAGCTCGTCAAGCACGCGAGCGAGACGGGCCCCCTGGCGCACAGCGCCGATCCCGGCCAGAACGTCTATATGGTGCCCGCCTTCGTCGGGCTCGGCGCGCCCTGGTGGGACGCCGAGGCGCGCGGGGCGATCTACGGAATCACCCGCAACACCGGCCCCGCCGAGATCGCGCGCGCCGCGCTGGAATCGGTCTGCTACCAGACGCGAGACCTGTTCGAGGCCATGCGCCGGGACTGGAAGGGAGGCGGCAACGACACGGTTCTGCGCGTCGACGGGGGGATGGTTGCCTCGGACTGGACCATGCAGTTCCTCGCCGACATTCTCGATGCGCCCGTCGATCGGCCGGAGATCCTCGAAACCACGGCTCTCGGTGCGGCGTGGCTGGCGGGCATGAAGGTCGGGGTATGGCCGAAGGCCAAGGAGTTCGCCAAGCGCTGGGCGCGCGACAGGCGCTTCACGCCCGCCATGGACGCAGCGACCCGCAAGGCAAAGCTCAAGGGCTGGGACAGCGCGGTGAAGCGGACGCTCTCACAGTGAAGCGATAGAGCATTTTACGCTCCGATTGGATCGGAACGTAAGCTCTCTCTAAATGAACAAGGCACTAAAATCCCAACACCCAGTAGTGAGGAATTCCGAGCGACCCTTTGATTGCTAGATAATCCTTGAATCGTCGCGTTTACGAACCGCAAAAAGTGGTGTCCACTTTTGCTGAAAACGCTCTACCCGTAGACCCGCCATGCATCGAAGCTGCCGCCGGCGATGAGGGCCCAATAGGGTTTGCCCTTCGGCGCCCGGGCGACCGAAAGGCCGAACTCGATGAACTTGTCGGAAAGCAGCGTTCCGCGGTGGCCGGGCGAGTCCAGCCAGCCGGACATGGCCTGCTGCAGACTGCCGTGTCCTCGGGCGAGGTTTTCGCCCACGGCACCGAGATAGCCAGCGGCGGTGACCCGCTCGCGCAGGGACCCGCCCAGTTCGTGTGAAAGCTTGTCGCTCGCCGCCATCAGCTTGCAATGGTTGCTGGCCGCCTCGGCGAGGCGGGCATTGTAGGTCCAGGGCGCGCGCCCGTTGGCAGCCCGGACCGCATTGACCGTGGTCATGATCTCGTCTTCAGTCAGCACCAATGGATCGCGCGGGCCGGCCGGCACGATCGGCATGGTCGAGGCGCAGGCGGATAGCAGGCTCACAGCAGCGAGGGCGACGAAGCTGCGGCGGTTCAGTGAAGACATGGATTTGGTCCGGGAGAAATCGGGCGCGTCACATTAGCGGGGACTGTCGAAGATTGGAATCCCGAAGCGCATCCTGCGGCATCAGGCCAGATCATAGGCGGCGAGCAGCTGCGGCAGAATGGCGAGCTGACCGACAATCGCGTTGCCATCCTCGAGGTCCCAGCACGCCGAGAGCGCGGCATGGGCCGCCGCCCAGCCGAGCACGCGCTTGCGGTTGAAGCCCAGCCGGCTCGAGAAGGCATCGGCGAGGGCGGCAATTCGCTTCGGCTCGGCCGCCAGCTTGTCGGCGCCCATGGGATTGATGAAAGCATTGGCGACGTCATAGGCGGGATCGCCGATTACCCCCTTTGGGTCGATGGCCAACCAGCCGCGGTCCGAGGAGATGATGTTGTCGTGGTGAAGGTCTCCATGCAGGGGGATCTGCGCTGCCGGCCGGTCGAAGAGGCGGAGGGCGATGCCGTTGGCGCGGGCATAGAGGTCGCGTGCCGTGTGCGGCCAGGCGCGCACATCCGTGTCGAACAGCGCGCGGAAGCGCTGCCGCAGGGGGATCAGATCCTCCGGAGCGGGCTCGGGGCGAGGCTTGTGCAATTGCGCGACCACGCCTGCGAAAGCAATCGTCGCCTCTCCATCTCGCCCCTTGCGCACCGCATCACCCAGCGGCACGCCGTCGAGCCACTCCATGAAGACGGTGTCGCCGTCGATGTCGAAGACGGTGACGGCACCCTCCCCGCCATACCAGTTGAGAAGCGCACCGCCTCGCCGCTCGTCCTCGGCCTTGGCAGGCTTGAGGATCTTGAGAGCCGCGGGCTTGCGCCCGTTCTGCTCGACGCGGAACACCCAACTCGTGGCCGTCTCGGCGACGGGGGTCGATTTGGTCAGCGACCAACGGATCATGGCGCGGCTCAGCGCCGTTTCGAGGGGGGACTGATTCACCATGTTCGCCAATAAAGCATAGCGGCCCGAATCGCGCGACGTTTGACGCAACGATTCGCGCAATTTCGTGGCCGCATGTCGGCGGAAGAGCTTCAGCCGATCCGGTATGCGTCCTTGGCGGCCTGGTAGGACAGGTGCCGGGCGATGTCGGCAGCACCCGACTTGCTCAGCCGGTGCTCGGCGACCCAATGGGCGAGAAACCCGCAGACTTCGCGCCGCCAGACATCATGGCGGGCGGGGATCGAGAGGAGCGCCCTTGTGTCGTCGTTGAAGCCGGCGAGGTTGTAGAAGCCAGCGGTCTCGACCACCTGGTCGAGATAACGGCGAATGCCCTGCGGGCTGTCGTGGAACCACCAGGGCGGGCCGATCATCAGTGAAGACCAGTAGCCGGCCATGGGCGCGAGCTCGCGCGCATAGGTGGTCTCGTCGAGGACGAACATGATGAGGCGAAGGTTGGGTTCGTTGCCGCAGCGCGACAGGAGCGCGGAAAGCCCGCCGACATAGTCGGTCGGGCCGGGAATGTCGGCACCCTTGTCGGGTCCACGCTCGGCAAAGAGCAGCGGATCGGTGTTGCGGCGTGACCCGGCATGGATCTGCATGACCATGCCGTCCTCGACCGAAAGGAGCGCCATCTCGGTCAGCATCTGAGCGCGGAAGAGCTCGGCATCGGCTGCGTCATGCCGGCCCGCAAGAACCTTGTCGAGCAGCGCCTGCTTTTCCGGCGCGGAAAGGTCGGCAGTCATCGCCGTCGGCACGCCGTGGTCGGTAGCGACCGCGCCGAACCGGCGGAAGTACTCGCGGCGGCGGCGGTGGGCATTGATCAGCCCGTCCCAACTTGTGGTGTCCTCGCCCGTCAGCTCACCGAACTTTTGCAGGTTCTCGGCGATGGCCGGGCGGCTGGGATCGGTCACGTCGTCCGGCCGGTAGGTGGTGCGCACCCTCCCGATCAGTCCCTGCCCTGCCATCGCCTGGTGATGCGGCAGGTCGTCGAGGGCAAATTCGGTGGTCGCAATCACTTCCACCTGCGCCTTGTCGAGCATGGCGCGAGGCAGGAGATCCGGATCGGCGAGGCGCGCGTCGATGACGTCGTAGATCTCTTCGGCCGTCTCCGCCGACAATTCCTTGTCGATACCGAAGGCCCAAAGGAACGAATGATCGATCCAGGTCTTGGAGGGCGTGCCCGCAAAGAGGTGGTAATTGGCGGCGAACAGCCGCCAGGCGCTGCGTCCGTCGGCCACCGGTCCGCCGTCGCGGCGCGGGACGCCCAGGGCGTCGTAGTCGATGCCGCGGCTGCGCAACATGCGCAGCACGTAGTGATCCGGGGTGAGGAACAGCGCCGCCGGATCGGAAAAGCGCTCGTTGCGCGAAAACCAGGCCGGGTCCGTGTGCCCATGCGGGCAGATGAGCGGCAGGTCACGCACGACCTGGTAAAGCTCGCGCGCAATAGCGCGGGCCGGCTCGGCAGCGGGAAAAAGGCGATCGGGGTGGAGATGGGGGGCTGAAGCGCTCATGGCGTCGTTGTGGCATGTTCGCCGCCCCGGAGCAATATCTACCATACAAGATTGCAGATAGATGGCATTTTAACGAAAATTAACCGACCGGAAAGGTAGTTTCACGCTGCCATCACGCTTCGCTCTAATCTAGCTCTCCTGGGCTGTCCGTTCTTGGAGGGACGCAGCGATGGCAAACATAGAATTCGACGATATCCGCAACGCCGTGCTCGCCGCAAAGCGCGAGGCGCGTGCCCTTGGCCACGTACATGCGACGCAGATTCTGCTGACGGCCGCAGGGTTCGCGGCCGCAACCATTATCGCCGTGGCGGCGGTGTTTCTCGGTCAGCTCGTCTAGAACCATTGCTCTAGGTGACCGGGCCTGCCACGGCGATGACGGCGACGAGTGCCGGTATGGTCAGCGCCAGATAGCTGGTGCCCGCAGCCCCGAATGGGGCGGCGCGTGAGCGCGAAATGATTGAAAATCCGACGAGTAGGAGTGCGAGGATCGCCAGCCACCAGGCGGGCTGCGGTTCTGCGATCCTGCTCCAGACGGCAAGGAAGACCGCAACGGCCGCGGCGCATGCGCCGATCGCCGCCGGCAGGCCCGGGGAGCGGTCAGCCCGGCGCAGTCCGAGCGAGACGAGCGCCACGGCGATGCCGGTAGCAATTGGCAGCGCCAGTCCCGGCCACTCGACCCCCATGGCGACGTGAAGGTCCATCAGCCCCGGGATCAAGGCAAGGGTCGCGGCCGCGACGGCCGCCTCGCCGGCAGCCAGGGTCCATTGGCCGACGAGCGCCCGATCGTAGAAAAAGCCGGCAATAGCGGCGAGACCTCCGCCAGCCAGCAGCACCAGGACCGGCAACACACCCCCGACCATCAGCACGAGACCGGCGCCCGTTCCGCCGGCCACCAACGCGGGCGCGAGCGGTGTCATCGGCATACGCCAGGCGAGAAGCGTGCTGACCGCGCCCGCGGCCACAACAGCAAGCACCAGAGCGGTCAGTCCGAGCACGATCCAATCGGGGGCAAACACTCAAGGCTCCTTGCTACAGTTCAATTCAAGGCGATATCGAGCGAAATTGCAAAGGGAACCAGTATGTTCCCGGCCGCGATGATGCACGCAATCGGCAACTGACACGGGCGCGCCGAGCGCCTATCCTTTTGCGCGAACACGCCCGGACCAACGGGTGGAGGAGAAACAGTCGGTTCATGCGCATTCTGCTGGTCGAGGACCATGAGGATCTGGGTGAGGCCATAGACAGGCGGCTGCGCGGTGCGGGCCACTCGGTCGAGTGGGTTCGTGACGGGGCCGAAGTGATCGCAACGGCTCAGGCAGAGCCGTTCGATGCGGTAGCGCTCGACCTGACGCTGCCCAACCGCGACGGCATCGCGCTACTTGCCGAGCTGCGCCGGGAGAAGTTTGCCGCGCCGATCCTCGTCATCACTGCCCGATCGGAGATCGACGACCGCGTCAGCCTCTTGGATCTGGGCGCGGACGACTATCTCGTCAAGCCTTTCGACCTGCGGGAGCTCGAGGCGCGCCTGCGCGCCCTCATCCGCCGCACCGGCGGACAGACCTCGAGCACCATCTCGGCGGGCAATCTCGAGATGGATATGGCTGGACTCAGCGTCACGGTCGACGGGCGGCACCTGGAACTCGGCCGGCGCGAGTTCCGGCTCCTAGAGATCTTCGTCACCCACCTCAACAAGGTGGTGCCCAAGGAGCGGCTGATGAATCAGCTGTTTAATTTCGACGAGGCGGTCTCGATCAACGCGCTCGAGCTACATGTGTCGCGGCTGCGCCGCAAACTCGAGGGTGCCGACATCGAGATCGGGACGGTGCGTGGTGTCGGCTACATCGCCAGGGCCCCCAATGGCAGCTAGGACCCACCCCAAGACCTTCTCGATCCGTCGGCGCATCCTGGCGCTGGCCCTCGCTCTCCTGGTCGGGGCGGCGGCGGTGCTGATCGCCTTCATCCACGACTATGCACAGCGATCGGCCGATCGGGCATTCGACAGGCTGCTCGCCGCGTCGGCGCTGACGATCGCGGGCGCCGTACAGATCGAGGAGGGCGGCATCATCGTCGAACTGCCGGTTGCTTCCTTTGCCATGTTCTCGGGGCGCGACCGGGTCTTCCATGCTGTCGAGGATTCCTCGGGGCGGGTGGTGACGGGTTACGACGATCTCGCAGCCGCGCTCGAAAACGTCCAGGGGACCGAACCCCAGTTCGCCGACATCATGTACCGCGGAGAGCTGATGCGGGTGGCGAGCGTGGCGCGGCTGACCTCGGCGGCCAACGCCGCCGACTGGGTCACCATCCACGTCGCCGAGACGCAGAGCGAGCGCGAGGCGCTGTCGGCGGAAATCCTCGGCAACGCCATCGTGCCGGTCATTGCGCTGACGCTGCTTGCCGTCGGCCTCGTCTGGTTCGGCATCGGACGCATGTTCGCGCCGCTGACGCAACTCGAAGAGGAGCTTCGCGCCCGCGCGCCCGAGGATCTCTCGCCGATAGCCGTGCCGGTACCGAGCGAGGTCAGTCACCTGGTTTCGGCTCTGAATGCCTTCATGGCGCGGCTCGGCAACACCATGGACCGGCTCTCGGGCCTGGTCGCGGAAGCCGCGCACGAAGTGAGGACCCCGCTCGCATCGCTGCGCGCCCAGGCGGAAATCGCCATGGACGAAACCGATCACCAGGCGCTGCACCGGCGTGTCGCGCGCATTCACCAGGGCGCCGTGCATGCGAGCCAGTTGGTCTCGCAGCTTTTGATGGACGCCACGGTCTCCCATCGCCTGGAAAGCAAGGAGACAGATCCGCTGCCCTTGAGCGCAGTGATCGAGGACGTGCGGCAACGGCTCGACCCGGACGCGGCGGGGCGGCTCGTCCTCGAGGTGCCTGCAGAGGCCGGGGCGGCAGCGCTACGCGTCGATCGGGTGGCGCTGCGCGAGATGCTGCGCAATCTCGTCGACAACGCGCTCGTCTATTCGACGGGACCCGTCGAGATCAGGGCGGCGCTCTCGGGAGAGGCGCTGCGGGTAGCGGTCTCTGATCGAGGGCCGGGCATTGCCGAAAGCGAGAAGCCGCTGGTCGTGAGGCGGTTCACGCGCGGCGCGGCCGGCGCCGGCAAGAGCGGCTCGGGACTGGGACTCTCCATCGTCAGCCGGGTCGTGGAGGCGCATCGCGGCACGCTTGCCCTCATTGATCGGGACGGCGGAGGATTGACCGTCGAGGTGGCGTTGCCGGTTGCGGTTCGGCGCAAAACGAGAAAAGCCAGGCGCAGCGCGGCGGCCGTCGGGGTTTTGGCCTGCGCCGTTCTCGCCCTCAATCCTGGGCCTTCGCCGCAAGCGGCGACCTCGACCTATCCCGCCCCGCGTCCGCCCGAAACCACGGCGTCACCGATACTCACCATCGTCGGCACTACCGATACGCCGCTCTTTGCCCGGTTCATCGCCGCCTTCCAGTCGCTGCGTCCGGACGTGACCGTCGTCTACGAAGAGACCGATACCCTGCCGATGTACGAGCGGTTCATTGACGGCACGCTCGCGCCAAAGCCGGATCTTCTTGTCTCCTCGGCGGCGGATCTGCAGTTGAAGCTCGCCAATGACGGCCATGCGCTCGCCTATGACAGTCCATTCCTCGACGAACTGCCCGCCTGGGCACGATGGCGCAACGAAGTGTTCGGCTTCACCTTTGAACCAGCCGTCATCATCTACAATCGCGACCTCGTTGCCGAGGCCGAGGTGCCACGCACGCATCTGCGGCTAGCCGAACTCCTCGAAACCCAGACGGAGCGGTTTTCCGGCAAGGTAGCGACCTACGACATCTCGGTCAGCGGTGTCGGCTATCTTCTGGCCGCGCAGGACCAGTTGATCTCCTCCAATTTCTGGCGGTTGGCCAATGCGTTCGGGCGCGTTTCGGCGCAATTGTCCGGATCAAGCCCGGCGATCCTCGACGGAGTCGCCGAAGGGCGCCTGGCGCTCGGCTACAATGTGCTGGGGTCCTATGCCTTCGCCCGGCAGGCGGAGGGTGCCGATATCGGCATCGTGGTGCCCGACGACTACGTGCTGGTCCTCACCCGCGCCATGGTCATCCCACGCAACGCTCCCAATGCCGAACTCGGCAAGGCTTTCCTCGATTTTGCCCTCTCACCCGCCGGCCAGGCCGTGGCGGCCGAGGAGACGGCGCTGGGCGCCGTGATGGCGGGCACGCAAGGTCCCTGGAGCAGCGAGGCGATCGCTGCGCGCGGACGCGGCGTCATTCAACCCATTCCGCTGGGGCCTGCCCTCCTCGTCTCGCTCGACCGGCAGCGGCGCACGCGCTTTCTGGAAACCTGGCTCGAGATCGCCTCGCCCAAGCCCTAAAGCGTCGTGGTCCCCTTGGCTGTCATTTCCGGCGGTCCTCATCGTCCATCTTCGCACTAGATGCATGGCTGGAGTGCGCTATCCGCCCTACCGGTCGGAGGCCCCAGCACCCATCTGTCGGTCAATACATGGAGACCCCAATGACAACCCCCCGCAAGACCACGCTTATCGGCCGCGTCGGCGGCTTCTTCGACCTCGTCGGCAGCGCGGCGGCCGTGGCCGGCGCCGTCGAGAACGGACGCTCGCCCAGTTCGCGCCACTTGAAAACCCTCGGAATCGATCCAGATCAGTTCCGCTCGATCGGCAAGTTCTGACGGTCTCCCCCGGGGCGCGGTGGCCGGTTGCGTTTCCCTCCCGCGACCGCAGAGCCAGCGACCCGCAGAACACTTGTCGAGCGGTTAAAAGCCCGGGTGCCTCACGGCACCCGGGCTTTACTTTGGATGGCCTTCCTTGAATTGCCGCGTTTTCGAACCGCAAAAGTGGGATCCACTTTTGCTGAAAACGCTTCGGGCCCCCGACTCAATCCTCGTCGGTTGCCAACTGGCCCAGCAATTGCCCCCTGCCCCGCAAGCGCAGGAATAGCGGCAGCAACAGCGCGATGGCGGCGACCGTGTAAAGCACCATGGCGACGGGCGAAGCAAACAGGATCGCCGGATCGCCCTGGCTGATGGCGAGGGCCCGCCGCAATTGCTGCTCGGCCATGGGTCCGAGGATGAGGCCCACAACCACCGGCGCGATCGGGTAACCGAAGCGGCGCAGCAGATAGCCGAGCACGCCGAAGGCGAGAAGCAGGAGCAACTCGAAGGAGAAAGCGAGCCCGCCGATGCGCATGACGGCCGCGTTCGCCCCGATGGTGCCGAGAGTGGCAAAGCTCAATATCCCCGCGTAGAGCCAAGGCTTGGGGATGGTCAGGAGCCGCACCCACACACCGATCAGCGGCAGGTTGAGGACCAACAGCATCAGGTTGGCGACCAGGAGGCTCGCGATCAGCGCCCAGACCAGCGAGGCATTGTTGACGAAGAGCAGCGGACCCGGCTGAAGGCCGAACTGCTGGAAACCGGCGAGCATGATCGCTGCCGTTGCTGTCGTCGGCAGGCCGAGCGTCAGGAGCGGCACCAAGGTACCGGCGGCGGAGGCGTTATTGGCGGCCTCGGGCCCGGCGACTCCCTCGATGGCGCCCGTACCGAACTCTTCCGGGTGCTTGGAAAAGCTCTTTTCGGCGCTATAGGAAAGGAAACTCGCAACGTCGGCGCCACCCGCCGGCATGGCCCCGATCGGAAAGCCGATAAAGGTGCCGCGCAGCCACGACGCCCACGAGCGCTTCCAGTCCTCGATGGTCATCCAGACCGAGCCTTTGACCGCCTCGACCTGCTCCTGCAGGTGCGTCGGCGCACAGGCGATCTTCAACGTCTCGCCGATGGCAAAGAGGGCAACGGCCAGCGTCGTGACTTCAATGCCGTCGAAGAGATCGGGAATACCGAACGCCAACCGCGTCTGGCCAGTCTGCAGGTCGATGCCGATGAGGCCGAGCGCAAGGCCGATGAAGAGCGCAGTGAGGCCCCGCAGCGCCGAATCCCCGAAGGCGGCCGAAACGGTGATGAAAGCCAGGACCATCAGCGCAAAATAATCCGCCGGGCCGAAGGAGAGGGCGAAGCGCACGACCCATGGGGCGATGAAGGCAAGAAGCAGCGTTGCGATCAGCCCGGCGACGAACGAGCCTATGGCAGCCGTCGCCAGTGCCGGTCCGCCGCGGCCGGCGCGCGCCATCCGGTTACCCTCGAGGGCGGTGACGATCGAGGCGCTTTCGCCAGGCGTGTTGAGGAGGATCGAAGTCGTCGAGCCGCCATACATGCCGCCATAGTAGATGCCGGCGAACATGATGAGCGATCCGGCGGGATCGAGCCGGTAGGTGACAGGCAACAGGAGCGCGACGGTCAGCGCCGGCCCGATGCCCGGCAGCACCCCGACCGCCGTGCCGAGGGTCACGCCGATGAGAGCATAGACAAGGTTCATCGGCTCCATGGCGGCCAGCAGCCCCTGGAGGAGGAGGTCGAAAGTTCCCATCACGCGGCCCCCACGGATGCAGCGAGGGCACCGAAAGCCGAGACCAAAGCCGATTCAAGGGGGCCTGTGGGCAGCGAGAGCTGCAGTCCGCGCGCAAAGATCAGCCAGATGACGAAGGCGAAGGCGATGCCGGCCGGCAGCGTCATCCAGAAACGGCGCCTGCCGAAGCCGGCGGCGGTCAGAGCGAAGAGCACCCCCGTCGCGATCGAGAACCCGGCGGGAAAGAGCAGGAGCATCTGCGCCAGGAGCCCGCCGAGAATCCAGAACATCGGCCCGTAGTTGTCCTTGTCGCGCGCCGGAAAGCTGCCGCGCAGGGCCGAAACGACGGTCGCAACGGCGAGCACCGCAAGACCGGTGGCCACGATATAGGGGAAGGTCGTCGGGCCGACGCGCGCATAGACGGCGACCACGCGCATCTGGGATGTCTGCCAGAAGATGACCGCTGCGAGAATGGCGAGGACGACGGCAATGACGAGCGCCGCCCCGTCGGGGCGGCGCGTGGCGTTCGTGCCGCCGTCGGTCATTGCACCAGACCGATCTGGCGCAGGATGCCTTCGGTGGCGGTGATGTCCTTGGCGAGCTGCGCCTTGAAGTCTTCACCGGCAAGGTAGGTGTTCACCCAGCCGCGGCTGGCCAGGGCTTCCTGCCAGGCGTCCGACTCGACCATGGCGGCGATATCGGCGTTGATCTCGGCCTCCTGCTCGGGCGTTATGCCCGGGGCGGCCGCGACCATGCGCCAGTTCTCCAGCACCACGTCGACGCCGGCTTCCGAAAGCGTCGGCGCGTCGACGCCCTCGAGCCGGCTCTCGCCGGAAAGGGCAAGGAGGCGCAACTCGCCGGCCTCGATCTGCGAGGCGAACTCACCATAGCCCGAAACACCGACGGTCACCTGACCGCCGAGGATCGCGGCGAGCGCCTCGCCGCCACCCGAATAGGCGATATAGTTGATCTGCGTCGGATCGACGTCGACGGCAGTCGCGACAAGGCCGGCCAGGATATGGTCGGTGCCACCCGCCGAGCCGCCGGCCCAGGAAACGGAGCCCGGATTTTCCTTGAGCTGAGCGACGAGATCGTCGAGCGTCTGGATGGGCGAGTTGGCCGGGACGACGAGCGCCTCGGATTCGCCGGTCAAACGGGCGATCGGCGTGACATTATCGAGCGTCACGGGGGACTGGTTGGTCAGGATCGCGCCGACCATCACATAGCCGCCGACGATCAGCTGGCTCGGATCGCCCTGGGCCTGGTTGGCGAACTGGGCGAGACCGATGGTGCCGCCGGCGCCGGGCACATTCGTCACCTGCACATTGGCGGCGATGCCTTCGTCCTGCATCACCTGTTGCATGGTGCGCGCCGTCTGGTCCCAGCCACCACCAGGGGCGGCAGGCGCCATGATGGTATAATCCTGGGCGAACGCAGTTTGAGCCAGGGCGCCGGTCACCAGCGCCGCGAGAAGCAGCTTGTTCAATAGATCCTCCCTTTGAACATCGCCGGGCGTCGTTGCGCCCGTGAAGGATAATGCTAGGGCGCTTGTCTGTCAGCGTCCTGTCAACAGCCCGATTTTGTGAACGCGCGGCCAGGAACTCGCGCATACACGCCATCGTTGATTTCCTACCTAACCATGAGGAGACGGACATGGCTTATCAAGACATGCCGGACCGCAATCCGGACGCGACCGAAACCCACGATCTCATCGCCTCCGACAAGGTCGAAGGCACCAAGGTCTATGATCCCAAGGGCGAGCATATCGGTTCGATCGAGCGCATCATGGTCGAAAAGCGTTCGGGCCGAGTCTCTTATGCGGTGCTGAGCTTCGGTGGTTTCATGGGGATCGGCGACGACCACTATCCCCTGCCGTGGTCGATGCTTGAGTATGACACCGATCTCGGTGGCTACCGGGTGAATGTAACCAAGGAGCAGCTCGATGCCGCGCCACACTACGCACGTGGCGAGGACTTCGACTTTGACGAGACCCGCAGCCGCGGCATCTACGACTACTACGGGGTGCCGCCTTACTGGGTCTAGGCCCCGATACTGCAAGCCTTTTCATCACCAAAGATTTGGCCGGCGCCTTTGGGCGCCGGCTTTTTTCCGGACTCCTGGCAGCAAAATGTCCATTCTGCTATTGCCTTTGCATGTGAGGAACCTCACATGCTCGCTCACGAACACGCGACCTCTTCAGGGTCGGTCAAGAATCGGGGAGCGACGTGCAACAGCAACCGATCATTTCCATTTCCGGTCTCTCGAAGACCTATGCTTCGGGCTTTGTGGCCCTTAGGAGTGTAGACCTCGACATCAGGCGCGGTGAGATCCTGGCTCTTCTCGGACCCAACGGGGCCGGCAAGACGACGCTCATCAGCATCGTGACCGGCATCGTCAATCCGACCGAAGGCCAGGTCACGGTCGATGGCCACGACATCGTCAAGGACTATCGCGCCGCCCGCTCGCTCATCGGCCTGGTGCCGCAGGAGTTGACCACCGACGCCTTCGAGACAGTCTGGGCGACGGTCACCCATAGCCGCGGCCTCTTTGGGCTGAAGCCCAATCCGGATCATATCGAGAAGGTCCTGCGCGACCTGACGCTCTGGGACAAAAAAGACAACAAGATCATGGAGCTCTCCGGCGGCATGAAGCGCCGGGTGATGATCGCCAAGGCGCTGTCGCACGAGCCCAGGATCCTCTTCCTCGACGAGCCGACGGCGGGAGTCGACGTCGAACTGCGCAAGGAGATGTGGGCGCTCGTGCGGGACCTGCGCGCCTCGGGCGTCACCATAATCCTGACCACCCACTACATCGCCGAGGCCGAGGAGATGGCCGACCGGATCGGGATCATCCACAACGGCGAACTGAAGCTGGTGGAGGAAAAGGACGAGCTCATGCGCAAGCTCGGCAGCAAGCAGCTGATGCTGCAACTACAGGAACCGATCGAGGCGCTCCCGACCGACCTCAACGGGCACAAGCTCGAGCTGTCGGGCGACGGCACGGCTTTGACCTATACCTATGACGCACAGGCGGGCCGAACCGGCATCAGCGCATTGCTCTCCGACCTGTCGCGCGTCGGCATCCGCTTCAAGGACCTGCAAACGCGTGAGTCCTCGCTCGAGGATATCTTCGTCAACCTGGTGAGGGACGGCCAATGAATTTCGAGGCAGTCAAGGCGATCTACAACTTCGAAATGGCGCGCACCTTCCGCACGGCCATGCAGTCGATCGTTTCCCCGGTCATCTCCACATCGCTCTATTTCGTCGTCTTCGGGGCGGCCATCGGCTCGCGCATCACCGAGATCGAAGGCGTCTCCTATGGCGCCTTCATCGTGCCCGGGCTCATCATGCTGATGGTGCTGACGCAGAGCGTCTCCAATGGCTCGTTCGGCATTTACTTCCCGAAATTCCTCGGCACGATCTATGAACTGCTTTCGGCCCCGGTATCTTCCTTCGAAATCGTCATCGGTTACGTGGGAGCGGCGGCGACCAAGTCGCTGATCCTCGGCATACTGGTACTGGCGACGGCCGGCTTCTTCGTGCCGCTACGCATCGACCATCCGATCTGGATGCTGGTCTTCCTCGTCCTCACCGCCATAACCTTCAGCCTTGTCGGCTTCATCATCGGCATCTGGGCCAAAGGCATGGAGCAGTTGCAGATCGTGCCGCTCCTCATCATCACGCCCTTGACCTTCCTTGGAGGCACCTTCTATTCGATCAACGTCCTGCCTCCGGTCTGGCAGACGATCTCGCTCTTCAATCCGGTCGTCTATCTCATCAGCGGCTTCCGCTGGTCGTTCTACGGCATCTCGGACGTCAACATGGGCATCAGCCTCGCCATGACGGTGGCGTTCCTGCTCATCTGCCTTGGCATCGTTTCATGGATCTTCCGCACCGGCTATCGCCTCAAGGCGTAGCCGTCACGGATCGGCATAGCCGAGGACGTGCAGCCGCACGTCCTCGGGCCGCGTCTCCGGCGGAAAGACGAGGGTCGCCCGGCGCCTTGCCTCGGCGGGCACATAGTCGATGGTGACCACGCGTGCCTCCTGCCCATTAGCTCCTGTCCGCCCGACGACCTCGACTGCGGACGCGGCCGCGTGGCCGGCATTGTCGACTTCGAGGAGAACAGCCAGCCCAGCCCGGGTCCTGGTGCTCTCGATGTGCGAAACCGCAAGATCCGGGCTGCCGCCAGACCGCGTCACCGCCTCGTATACGAGGAAGCCCATGAGCACGACGACGACGAGCGTTGCCACCCCCGCGACGATCCATTCGACCTTCTCAGCAGTCTTGTTGGCGGCCCGCCGGCTCGTGGAGCGGGACGGCTTGCGGGCGGTCTTACTCGTCGCCATCCCCCCTCCTAAAGAATAAGCCGCGCGGCCGCCGCACCGACCGCAGCCGGAAAGGCGAGCACCACTGTGACGCGCAACGCGCGCTCGAAGGCGAGTCCGTCGAAGCGACCGAACGTCCAGAGGACGTAGGCGGAAACGAGGAGCGCGACCGCGTAGCCGACCACTGTGAATCGCAGGAATGCGCTCCACCAGGGCGTGCCCGGCTCGATCTCGCTCCCGCCCTTGAACGCGCTCGCATAGACGAAGGCATGCATGATCATGACCGAAACGGGCACAAGCACGAGGCAGTGGAAGGCGGTCATCTTGAGCGAGATCAACAACATTTCCTCGGTCGGGGCGAGGTTGAGTCCGAGGAACAGCGCGCCGATCGCCATGATGGCGAGTTCGCCGCCATAGGTCTCGCGTTGCTCACCGCTCTGACCGTTCTGCCCGAGCTGGCTGCGTCCCAGCAGCGCGCCAAGGGCGGCCGGCACTGTCTGCAGCGCGATCTTACCGATGATCTCGGAGGGCGGCATGCTGGTGTCGAGCACCGCAAGCAGAAAGAGCACGGTTGTACTCGAAACCGCCCCGATGCCGAGTGCAATCAGGACGTCGCGCACGTCCTCGCGCCAGTGCCTTGTGCTCTCGAAGCCGGAATAGCGCGATAGAAAGACCAGAAGCGGTACACTGATGGCCAAGAGCGCAACGAGGCGCCAGCGCGACATGGTAAAGCCCAGCTGCCACATCTCCATAGTCATGAGCATGGGCAGCGAGAAGATCAGCGCGCCGCCGAATGCTCGGCCGAAGCCGATCAGCAGGGGCCGGAGCGTCTCGTCGGCCGGCAGGCGCTCGGCAGTGTCAGCCACCGAACGCCCTCGCGCTGGAGATCGAAACGGCGGCCCTCGCTTGCCTACCGAGATAGAGCGTCGAGCCGGATTTCTTCATTTGTGACAGGTTCCCGGACCGGTGCAGTGACGAAGGCATGAACGTCAAGGCACCGGCGCAGTTCCAACTGGCTCGGCGGCCAGCGGCGGCATCCGATGGTCAGGCCGCCGAGGATACCGATCTACGCATCTCCAGAGCCTTGCGAGCTGCGACGGGGTCCGGAGGAAGCACGGCGTTTTTGAGAGCGAGCGAATAGGCGTGGTTCGGATGATCGAGGACGGCCTTGGCATCGCCCGCTTCGACGATATCGCCCCTGTGCATGATGATGACGCGGTCTGAGATGTAGTAGGCAGTCGCCAGATCGTGGGTGATGTAGATGATCGAGACGCCCAGTTCGTCACGCAGGGTACGGAAGAGGTTGACGATCGACATCCGCAGCGACGCATCGACCATCGAGACCGGCTCGTCGGCAACGATCAGCTTGGGACCGGGGATCAGCGCGCGCGCCACGGCAATGCGCTGGAGCTGGCCGCCCGACAGTTCATGGGAATAGCGACCTTTCACCTCGGCCAGCGACAGCCCGACATGGCCGAGAGCCCTGTCCATGGCCTCGTCGGCCTCGGCCTTGTCCACCTGGAGGAAACGGCGGGCGGTCGCATAGAGGTAGTAGTCGAGGGTCGTCAGCGGATTGAACGCCTCGAAGGGGTTCTGGAAGATCGGCTGGACCCTTGCCATGAACGCCAGCCGCTGCCGGCGCGAGCGCAGGCCGGCGACGTCCTCGCCCATGAAGCGGATGGTGCCGCTCGTCGGCGACTCGTTGCCGAGGATCATGCGGGCGATGGTGGTCTTGCCGCTGCCGGACTCCCCGACGATGGTGAAGATTTCGGGCCTGGCGTCGTCGAGCGTAAAGCCCGCGCCCTTGACCGCCTCGACCTTGCTGCGATCGAAAAGGCCGCCAACGGAGAACGTCTTGGTGACGTTCGCGAGCTCGAGGAGCGTGCTCATGAAACCTCCGCCTCCCCTGCCCGCCAGCAGGCGACACGCCCGCTCGCGCGCGGCACGAGCGGTGGGTTTTCAGTCCGGCACCTGTCGACCGCCAGCGGACAGCGCGGGTGGAACCGGCATGCGGCCGGCGGATCACTGAGATTAGGAGGCTTGCCGGGAAGGGCTTTGCGCCGGGTGACGTCGCCGAGACGCGGCAGGCTCGAAATGAGGTGCACCGTATAGGGGTGTTGGGGCTTCGCAAAGACGTCCTCGGTCGGCCCTTCCTCCACCAGGCGTCCGGCATAGACGATGCCGATGCGGTCGGCGATGGCGGCGTGCACCGTCATGTCGTGGGTCACGAAGATGATCGAGGAACCCATACGCTGCTGCACGTCCTTGATCAGCGCCAGCACGTCCTGCTGCACCAGAACATCGAGAGCGGTCGTCGGCTCGTCGGCGATGATGAATTCGGGTTCGCAGACCGTCGCCAGCGCGATGGTGAGGCGCTGGCGCATTCCGCCCGAAAGCTGATGCGGGTAGGAGTCGAGCACGCGAGGGTCGAGCCCCAGGCGCTTGAGGTGCTCACGCACCCGCCCCCAGAATGCTGTGTTCGCCAGACCCATATGCGCGAAGGCGAAGTCGTGGAAGGCATGCTTGACCCGCCGCACCGGGTTCAGCACGTTCATCGAGCCCTGCATGATGTAGGAAAGGTGCCGCCAACGGGCATCCTTCATGGCCTCGGGCGCGCCGTAGACGTCGAGCGGCTTTCCGGCAAAGTTGAACGTCACCGAGCCCGAGACCACTCGCAGCGGCGGCTGGATGGCTCCGGCGATGGTCTTGATCAGCGTCGACTTGCCGCTCGAGGACTCCCCGGCGATGCCGTAGATCTCGTTGCGGCGGATGGCGAGCGTCACGTCGTCGACGGCACGCACCTCGCGCGACACGCCGAAATAATTCATCTGGTAATAAGCCTTGAGGTTCTCAACGCTGAGAACCGTCTCGGTGTCGGTGCGCGGCTGGCTTTCGGCGAGGTGGAGCATGGTTATCCTCCCATCCGGCTGAGACGGCTGCGCGGGTCGATATATTCGTTGACCGAGATCGCCAAAAGGAAGAGCCCGAGAAAGAGCAGCACGATGGCAATGATCGGGAAGGCGATCCACCACCAGATGCCGGCGATGATGGCCTGGTGCTGGTTGGCCCAATAGATCATGCCGCCGACGGTCGGGCGGTTGATGTCGGAAAAGCCGAGCACCGAGAGCGTGACCTCGAGGCCGATGGCCCAGATGAGGTTGTTCATGGCGGTAAAGAAAATGACCGGCATCACGTAGGGCAGGTGCTGGCGGATGAGGATCTGCGGCACGCTCATACCGGCAAAGACCGCATGGCGGGTGAACTCGCGGGTCCGCAGGCTCAGGGCCACCGAGCGGATGAGGCGTGCGTCGTAGTTCCATCCGAGAAGGGCGGCAGTCAGCGCCAGGATCGGCCAGCTCATCTGGTCGCGCATGACGAAGTAGACGAGCAGCAGGATCGGAATGTTGGGCAGGGCGATCAGAGTGTCATTGATCGTCATCAGCGCCTGGTCGGTCCTTCCGCCCAAATATCCCGAGGTCATGCCCATGGCCAGCGCGAGGAACCGGCTGATGACGGTTACGGTCAGGCCGAAGGTCATCGTGTTCCAGATGGCCGCGCTCATCTGCCAGAGGACGTCCTGCCCGCGTGAGGTCGTGCCGAGCCAATACTCAGCCGACGGCGGCATGTCGGGCGGCAGCATGTAGATGGCGTTGTCGGGATAAGGCGCGAAGAAGTGCGCGGCGGCAAACAGGAAGATCGCGCCGGTCAGCACGAAGCCGATGAGAAACTCGGTGTTGTAGCGCAGGAGGTCGCGCAGGATCTTGAACATCAGCCGAGCCTCACGCGCGGATCGATGAGGGGATAGACGAGGTCGATGATGAAGACGGCAACGGCGACCGCGATGATCGACATGGTGGTGACGCCGAGGACGAGACTGTAGTCGCCGCGATAGATGCCCTGGATCAGCAGCCGGCCCATCCCCGGATAGTTGAAGAGGAATTCGATGATGACCGCGCCGCCGAAGATGTTGCCGAGGCTGAGCGCGAGGCCGGTCAATTGCGGCAGGAGCGCATTGCGGGCGACATACTGGCTGAAGATCTTGCGGGAGGCGACGCCGCCGAGTTCCGCATAAACCACATGGTCGTCGGTCACGATGTTGGAGACGAGGGACCGCATGGAGATGAACCAGCTGCCGATGCCGACGAGCACCAGCGAGAGTGCCGGCAAGGTGCCGTGGATGAGGATCGAGCGGATATAGTCCCAGGTGAAGCCGGGGGTGAGGTTCATCTGCGCGCCACCCGAGATCGGCAGGACCGGCCAGGCGAAGCCGAAGATCAGCAGCAGGACGAGGCCGATGATATAGGCCGGCACCGGGTGCAGCGCCATGACGGCGGCACCGGCAAGCTTCAAGGCAAGATTGGAGCGGAAATAGCCGGCCAACGCGCCGAGCAGGTTGCCGAGTGTCCAGGTGAAGGCGAGCGACAGGGTGAGCAGACCGATGGTCCAGGGCAGCGCGGCGGTGATGAGGGACATGACCGGGGTCGGAAAGGACGACAGCGACGGCCCGAAATCGCCGCGCAGCACACGGCTCCAGAACGCAGCATATTGCTCGAGAACGGTCCCTTCGAGCCCGTAGAGCTCGCGCAGGGCCTCGCGCATCAGTTCGACGGCGCGCGGATCGGTGGCGCCGAAATTGGTCATCAGGGAAACCGTCTGCTCGACCGGATCGACCGGCGAGAGATTGGTGATGAGGAAGGCCAGCGTGATGCCCAGGAACACGACGAGGAAGAACTGGAATACACGCCGGACCAGGTACTTGGAAAAGCCGTCCATCTGCTACCCGCTCTCAGCCTGAAGACAGAGGGGGCGGGACGGCAACCGTCCCGCCCTCGATGAGGCGCCTGCTATTGCGGCGCGTTCGCGTTGGCCTCGAGCTCCACGATCATGTAGCGCGTATTCGACCAGAAGGGACCGGAGGCCGAATAGGGGTTGGCGGCGCTCGGATAGCCGGTCCAGTAGGTCGTGTCGAACGGGGCGAACTTGTTATAGGCCATCAGCGGGATGAACGGCATCTCCTCCACGGCAAGCTTCAAGTAGTCCATGCCCAGTTCCACGACCTTGGGGTCATCGAACGCCACCGTGCGGTTGGCCTCGATGATGGCGTCGAGCTCCTCGTTCTGCCACCGCTGCAGGTTGCGCGGCGGCTGGACGGCCCCCGGCTCCTGAATGAAGTCGGAGTGGTAGCTCTCGAGGAAGAAGGAGAGGTCAGGGTGGCCACCCCACGTTTCGACCGTCCAGTAGGTCGCGGCTTCGTAGTCACCTGCTCCCAGCCGCTGGCCGTTGGTCGGCCCGGCGACATCGACCTGCGTCTGGATACCCTCCATCGACCATGTCTGGGCGATGATGGTGCCGGCGCGCGCCAGGGTCGGGATGTTGTCGCCTTCGACCATCAGCCGGATAGTGAAGGGCGTGCCGTCGGGCTTCATCCACTGGTTGCCCTGCTTGGTGAAGCCGGCCCGCTGCAGCAGTTCGGTGGCAGCCTGGATATCTTGCTTCCACCAGCCGAAGCCGAACATGCTCTTTAGCTGTTCGGGATCTTCCGGAATGTCCTCGCCCCATTGCGGCCGCACGAGCGCGGCGATCTGATCGGCGACCGTCGGATCGTAAGGCTTGATGGTCTGAGCACCGGTGTCGAGCTCGAAATCGGTCAGCCATTGCTGCATCGGCTCATAGTAGTCGGTAATGGCCGTGCCGGTGGGCGGCGTCGACATGGCCGCAAGGTTTGCCGCGCCACGATAGGAGCCCATGGCGACAGCGCGGATGTCGATCAACAGGGCCAGGGCCCAGCGCACGTCGCGATTGTCGAACGGCTCCACCTGATGGTTGAACAACACCGACGGCAAGGTCGGATCCGGGTGTGCGAACGGGAAACCATCGAACCAGTAGGCGCTGTTGGCGCCGGCTTGGCGGGCGATGGTGAACATGCCTTCGGGCGCGATGTCGTTGATAACGTCGAGATTGTGGTTCATCTGCTCGATCACGCGCGCGTCCGGATTGCCGGCGTTGCGGTAGACCACGTATTTGACCTGCGGCTCCTCCTCAACGGTCATGCCGATCGAGGTGCGCTGCCAATCGTCGCGCAGCCGCCAGATGACCCATTGGCCGGACGGGTCGTAGCTGTGCAGCACATAGGCGCTGAGCGATACCGGTGGGTTGTTGGCAAAACCAAGTGGGTCTTCAACAGTCTCGAAGACGTGCTTGGGCATGATCCAGGCGGCGTTCCAACGCACTGTAAAGAGCGTATGGAAACGTGAATTGGGGGCCTTCAACGTGAAGACCACCGTGTTGCGGTCGGGCGCCTCGACGCTCTCGACATTGACCGTCAGGGGGGCGCTCCAGTTCATGCCAGGATTGGCGATGAGCGTTTCGACGGTATAGACAACATCCTCGGCGGTGAACTCGACGCCGTCGCTCCAGTAGATGCCTTCGCGCAGTTTCACCGTCATTTGGGTGAAGTCGTCATTGTAGCTCGGCCGTTCAGTGGCCAGGGCATTGGTCCAGGCCGTCTCGCCGGTTCCTTCCGGATTGATCCACCAGAAGGTATCGGCGGTCAGCTGCTGAAGGCCGTTGTTGCTGGCGCCGCCGCCCGGTGCCCACAGGTTGAACCATTCCGCGTTCTGCGAGGCCGGCCCCTGGATGATCAGGGTCTCGTTGCGCGGGATGTCGGCGATAAAATCCTGGGCGGCAACCGGCAGCGCCATCATGGCGAAGCCCAGGGCAGCCGCGAGCATCCTCTTCAATCTCATGATCTCCTCCTCCTGGCTCTCGTGCGAGCCGATGGCGACCGGGGAATTCCACTCGCTCGCCCCTTCCTTGGCGGCTCATCCACTCACGATCCGCTTGCGCATCGGAAATCGGGGCCGCAAGTCTCTTTATCGACAATTTTTGCGACCTCGGCAACACCTATCGGGCGAGATTCGCCTGAAATGTAGAGAAAATCGTGAAACGACGACGGTGAGAGCTCGCTTCTCGATATATATTATTGACAAAACTGGCTCATCGCATAGCTTCCCAATCCTGGCAAACGGTTCGCCGGCGCGTCGGCGCGTGCGACCTTGGACCGCGCAACTGCACAAAGGGTGGAGAGATATGCCTCAGACTTACGACGTCAGGGTCGACGTCCATGCGGACCGCAGCCGGGGGCCCTATCGGCCATTGTGGAACTGGTTCGGCTATGACGAGCCGAACTACACCTACACCGACAACGGCAGAAAGCTCTTGAAGGAACTGACTGAGCTTAGCCCGGAGCCCGTGCGGGTGCGCACGCACAACCTCTTGACCTCAGGCGATGGCCGGTATGCCCTCAAATGGGGCTCGACCAATGCCTATACCGAGGATGCGAACGGCAATCCGGTCTATGACTGGACTGTCATGGACAAGATCTTCGATGCCTATGTCGAGGCAGGCAATGTTCCGCTGATCCAGGTCGGGTTCACCCCCGAGGCCCTTTCTGACGATCCCGGACCTTACCGGCACAATTGGTCGCTCGAGGATCGCTACGCCACCATCATGACCGGCTGGGCCTCGCCCCCGAACGACCTCAGGAAGTGGGACGGCCTCATCTACGCCTGGGCCCGGCACCTGGCCGACCGCTATGGCGAGGAGAAGGTGACCACCTGGCCCTGGGAGGTCTGGAATGAACCGGACGGGCACTATTGGAAGGGTACGATTCCCGAATTCTGCGCCATGTACGATGTGACGGCCAAGGCGATCAAGCGCGCCCTGCCCGGCGCGCGCGTCGGCGGACCGCACACCTGCGGGGCCTTCTCCAATCCCAAGGCACAGAAGTTCCTGCGCGAGTTCCTGCAGTTCGTTGTCGACAACAAGTCGCCCATCGACTTCATCGCCTTCCACGCCAAGGGTAATCCGGTGGTCTACAAGGATCACGTACGCATGGGGCTCCACAAGCAGTTGCGCGATATCGAGACCAACCTCGCAATCGTCAATGAATTCCCTGCCCTTAAGAGTCTGCCCGTCATTATCGGTGAATCCGATCCCGAAGGGTGCGCGGCCTGTTCGGCGCGAGTCCATCCGCAGAATGGCTATCGCAACGGGCCGCTCTACGGCGCCTATATCGTCGAGAGCATGATCCGCACCTATGAACTTTCACACCGTGCCAGAATCGAGATCGAGGGTGCGGTGACCTGGGCCTTCCTGTTCGAGGAGCAGCCCTGGTTCGACGGTTTCCGGGACCTCGCCACCAACGGTGTCGACAAGGCGGTGCTCAACGGCTTCCGCATGCTCGGCATGCTCGGCGGCGAATGGCTCGAGACCGCAAGTGATCATGCCCTCGACATCGAAACCATCATGGAGCACGGCGTGCGCGACACGCCGGACGTCAACGCCGTCGCCACCCGTGACGACAAGGGCGTGAGCATTCTCGTCTGGAATTACCATGACGACGATATCGAGGACGGAGCGGCGCGGATATCGATCAACGTCGATGGCGTCCCGGCCGGTAAACCGCGCCTTTCCCATTACCGCATGGACAAGGACCACTCCAACGCCTTCGGGGTATGGAAATCCATGGGCTCGCCACAGGATGTTTCCGGAGCCGACCATGCGAAGCTGGAAGCGGCCGGCAAGCTCGAGATGATCGAGGCGACCGATGTCGATTCCAGCGGCGGCCGGCTCAACCTGACCACTGCGCTGCCGAGGCAAGGCGTTTCGCTGCTTCGGCTCGAGTGGTAGCGCGGCCTCCGCGCAAGCGCCCGCCCTCCTCCCGGGCGGGCGCCCTTCATCCTCAGGCGTCGCCAGCCACCCGCTCGATATACCGGCGCTTGCTGGGCTGGAGGTGATCGACGCAGAGCTGGGCGAGGACCCAATTGTCCCGACCCTTGAGCATCTCGATCATCAGTCTGTGCTGACTGTGGGAAATGTCGAGGGAGGCGCGTTCGGACATGGAGTTGGCGCGCACCGGCAGGCTGAAGCGCATGTAGAGCTCGATCGTCTGCACCAGATATTTGTTGCCACACGCTCCAAAGAGGGTCAGGTGAAAACGATCGTTGGTTTCGTGGACGCCGCGCAGATAGCCGGATTCGATGTGACGGCCGTGCTCCTCGTGGATGGCCATCAGCTGCTCGATCAACCAGTCCGGCGCCGGCAACGGGATCCAAAGGGCGGCCTGGCGCTGGACGAGTTCGCGCACATCATAGATCTGGCGCACTTCCTCAGCGGTCAGCGAACGCACCGTCGCGCCCTTGTTGCGCTCGCGTACGATAATGCCCATCTGCTCGAGCTGCACCAGAGCCTGGCGCACGAAGTGCCGGGTGACCGGGAAGCGTGAGAGCAGAGAATCTTCGGTCAACCTTGTGCCAGGTGCGAGGCGCCCGAAGATGATGTCCTCCTCGAGGGCGCGCACGATCCGCAGGTCCTCGTGAACTCCGTCTTCGCTGACGTCCTTGTCGATGTCGATCGTCATCGCCGTCTAGAGCGCGACGCGCGCTCCACCCTTTTGTTGTCGCGGGATTTTCGGCCGGACCCTATCAGGTCGGGTTTGGCTTTTCGAATCCGCTCAGCCGATAGATGGTTTCAACGAGTTCGAGCGTCATCAGGTTATCTCTAGCTCCCGTCTCGAACCGGCCGCCGCGGCCGAGGCCGTCGAGGAAATGGCCGATGGCGCCGGTATAGGATTGCCGGTAGCTGGCCTCGAGGTCGAACGCCTCCTCGCGCACCTCATCGCCCTCGAGCCGCAGCGTGCCGCCCTCGAGGCTGACGATGCCGCGCTCACCAAAGATGCGCAGCCTGTCGCGCGGCACCGGCGGCGCGCCATGCACGGCAAGATTGCCGGAAACGAAGATCGCCGTGCTGTCGGTCATGCTGTGGAGAGCGATCGAGGCGACGTCCTCGCCCTTGATCTCGTCATTGGTACGCCAGAGCCGGGCCGTATCGACGACCATCTCGCCCAGCAGGAAGCGCAGGGTATCGAGGTGGTGGATCAGCACCTCCATGACCAACAAGCGGTCGAGGGTGGTGAAGAACGGTTGCCGCTCGAGCGCAGGACGCACGCCCCTGCCGTCCGGGATCATGCCGCTCGAATGGAATTCGAGTTCGACGTGACGTATGGTGCCGACGAGGCCTTCGTCGATCCAGTCGCGCAGCCGGCGGTAGTGGGGCCGGAAACGCCAGTTCTCGTGCACCATCAGCGGCACGCCCCCGTCGACCTCGGCAACGAGATCAGTTGCGGCATCGAGATCGGTCGCGAGCGGCTTCTGGCAGAGCACCGGCAGGCCATGACGCGCAGCAAGGCGCACAAGGTCGGCGTGGAACTCGCGCGGCGCGCAGATATCGACCGCGTCGATCTCGACGCCCGTGAGCATTGCCTCAGCATGCTGGAACACAGCGGGTATGCCGAACTCGCGCGCGCGGCGACGGGCCGCTTCGATATCAGGATCGCAGATCGCCACCACCTCGGCTCGATCGGCCATGGCCTGCCAGGCCGGCAGGTGGTACTGGGTCACCCACCCCGCCCCGACCATGGCAATTCTCAGCGGCTCTGGCATGGCTGGCCTTCCTGATTTCTGCTCTTCGTGCTGACGGGTTGAGATACATTTGTCAATAATTATCTACCCTCCAACGAACCACCACGCCCCTCAATCCGACATCTGCCGATACCCCTCCTATTCACGTTCGCTGATTCATATCCTTTTTCCGGGCATCTCCGCTCACACAAACCTCTCGTTACTGCACCCGAAAGCCTCTGGCCGCTATTGATGCCATTTCTATTTTATTGACAATCCGAGCTGGACCGTTAGGCTGACTGTATTGAGCGACGCGATCGAGGCGCGCCGAACGGGAGGCTGATTTTGACGCGCGGGCTTCGCAGGAAACTCACCAGCTACGGCGATCAGGAGTTCTCGCTGTTCCTGCGCAAGGCCTTCATCAAGGCCATGGGATTCTCCGACGACGCCCTCGACCGCCCCATCATCGGCATCGCCAACACCTATTCGGACTACAATCCCTGTCACGGCAACGTGCCGCAACTCATCGAGGCGGCCAAGCGCGGCGTGATGCTCGCCGGAGGCTTGCCCATGGTCTTCCCGACCATGTCGATCCACGAGAGCTTTGCGTCCCCGACCTCGATGTACCTGCGCAATCTCATGGCCATGGAAACCGAGGAGATGGTGCGCGCCCAGCCGATGGACGCAGTGATCCTTATCGGGGGCTGCGACAAGACCATTCCGGCCCAGATGATGGCGGCGGCGAGCAGCGAGGTGCCGGCCATCATCCTGCCGACTGGCCCCATGGCGACCGGCAGCCACAAGGGCGAGCGCCTGGGGGCCTGCACCGACTGCCGCCGCATCTGGGGCAAGTTCCGCGCCGGCGAAATCGACGAAGAGGAAGTCGGACTCATCAATGGACGCCTGGTAAGCTCGGTCGGCACCTGCACGGTCATGGGCACAGCCAGCACCATGGCCTGCCTTGCCGAAGCCATGGGCCTGGCATTGCCCATGTCGGGATCGGCCCCGGCGACCTCCGCGGAGCGGTTCCGGCTTGCCGAAGAGACCGGGTGCACGGCGGTCGGGCTGGCCGAGGCCGACGGACCCGTTGCGGCTGATCTGATGACCCCGCAGGCTTTCCGTAACGGCCTCGCCGTCCTGCAGGCGCTCGGCGGATCGACCAACGGCGTCGTTCATCTGGCCGCGATCGCCGGACGGCTCGGGCGCAGGCTTGATCTTGCCGAGCTCGATGCAATCGGCCGAAAGGTGCCGGTGCTCGTCGATCTCAAGCCGTCGGGGGTCGCCTATATGGGCGAGTTCCATGAGGCGGGCGGCGTGCCACGGCTGCTCACCGAACTCAACGATGTGCTCGACCGCACGGCGCGGACCGTTTCCGGGCAGACGATCGGGGATGTGATCGACGCGGTGCCGCCACGGCACGAGGAGGCAATCATCCGGCGGCGCGACGACCCGGTGGCTCCAGCCGGCGCGATCGCAGTGCTTGCCGGCAACCTTGCCCCCCGCGGCGCCGTCATCAAGCATTCGGCGGCTTCGGAGGAGCTGCAGGTTCACGAAGGCCGCGCGATCGTCTTCGATTCGGTCGAGGACATGGCGCTCCGGCTGGACGACGACGCGATCGATATTGGGGCCGAGGACGTGCTGGTGCTGCGCAATGCCGGCCCACGTGGCGCGCCGGGCATGCCTGAGGCCGGCTATATTCCCATCCCGCGGCGTCTCGCCCGTAAGGGCGTCAAGGATATGGTGCGCATCTCGGACGCGCGCATGAGCGGCACCGCCTTCGGCACGGTCATCCTTCATGTAACGCCGGAAGCGGCCGATGGCGGACCGCTGGCCATCGTCAGGACCGGCGACCGCATCCGTCTCGACGTGCCGGCGCGGCGGCTTGATCTGATGATCGCGGACGACGAGTTCGCCCGCCGTATCAAGAGCCTGCCAAAGGTGCCGCCTTCCGGCTCTCGCGGGTATGCGGGCCTCTATGACCGGCACGTTCTGCAAGCGGACGAAGGCGTCGACTTCGATTTCCTCAGGGCCGAGCGCGATGGCTGAGACCACGATGGAGGCACCCGTTTGCCTGGCACCGCGGCCGCTGTCGCGTAGGCCACATCGCTTGCCCGAAGGCACCTGCGACTGCCATTTTCACGTCTTTGCCCCGCACGCACCGCTGGCAAGCCCGCGTAGCTATACCCCACGCATCGAAACCCTCGACGGCTGGCTGCAGCTCGCCGATGCCATCGGTATGGCGCATGGCGTGCTGGTGCAGCCGAGCGTCTATGGTTTCGACAACCGGGTGCTGCTCACCGCGCTTGCCGCCCATGCGGAGCGGCTGCGTGGCATAGTGGTGATCCCGCCCGAAACGGACGGCGACGAACTCATGCGCCTTCATCGCCTCGGGGTGAGGGGCGTGCGTATTAACCTGCGCAACAAGACTGGACTGCCGCTCGAGGCGGTGCCGACGCTGGCTTCTGCCATCCAGCACCTCGGCTGGCAGCTGCAGTTTCAGGTCGGCCCCGACGGGGTCGAGGCGGTCACGCGCACGGTTTTGCAATACGGCATCACTGCCGTCATCGATCACGCAGCTTTCCTGCCGGTCGCGGATCCCGCGGTCGAGCCGGGCATAACGGCGCTGCAGCGCCTGCTCGATACCGGCTCGGCCTACGTCAAGCTTTCCGCACCTTACCGTCTCGCGGCCGCGCCGGACTATCCAGGGTTCGGCGCGTTGGTTGCGCGGCTCGCCGCGAGCCATCCCGAGCGGCTCCTCTGGGGCAGCGACTGGCCGCACACGGAGCTCTTTGAAGCCATGCCAGACGACGCCGACCTCGTTTCGGCCATGCTCGATTGGCTGCCCGACGAGCCGATGCGCCGGAAGGTCTTCGTGACCAACCCGGAATCGCTTTACTGGTCGACCGAATAGACGGAGAACGCCAATGACGCTGCTCAACGAAGACGCCAAGGGCGTCTATGTGATCGCGGTCACCCCCTTTGCCGAAGACGGCGCGCTCGACCTCACCAGCGTCGATCGCATGGTCGATTTCTATGAAGAGGCCGGGGCGACGGGCCTGACCATCCTTGGCCAATTGGGTGAGGCGCCAAAGCTCACGGCCGAGGAATCGTGCGTGCTGACCGAGCGCGTCATCAAGAGGCTCGATGGCCGTTTGCCGGTCGTGGTGGGCGTGTCGGCGCCGGGCCTTGCGCCCATGCGCGAGCTTGCCGAGACCGTCATGGGCATGGGCGCGGCCGGGGTCATGGTCGCCCCGCCCTGGACGCTGAAGACCGACGACCAGATCTTTTCCTACTATGCCGGCGTCGGAGAAGCGCTGGGCGAGACTCCTTTCGTGCTGCAGGACTATCCCCTGACCACAAACGTTGCCATCGCTCCCAAGGTCATCGAGCGGATCGTACGCGAGGTGCCGACCTGCGTGATGCTCAAGCATGAGGACTGGCCGGGACTTGCAAAGATCAGCGTGCTGCGTGCCGCAAGCGACAAGGGAGAGGTCCGACGTATCTCGATCCTTTGCGGCAATGGCGGGCTATTCTTGCCCGAGGAAATGGGGCGTGGCGCCGACGGCGCGATGACGGGCTTCTGCTATCCCGAGATGATGGTGGGCGTGGTCGGCGCCTATCAAGCGGGCAATGTCGAGCGGGCCCACGACATCTTCAATGCGTACCTGCCGCTTGCCCGCTACGAGCAGCAGCAGGGCATCGGCCTTGCCTGCCGCAAATATGTCCTGGCCAAACGGGGCGTGATCGCGACGGGGAACCTCCGCAAGCCCGGCGTCGCCCTCACCCCGGCCGACATTGCCGACATCGAGCGGCTCCTTGCGCGACAGGCGCGGCGGCTCGAGGAGATCGGCGCATGAAGCTCGGCCTTGAAAACCGGCGCGCCTTGGTGATGGGCGCCAGCAAGGGGCTTGGTGCGGCCACCGCCGTTGCCCTCGCCAACGAGGGGGCCCACGTCATCGGCGCGGCGCGCTCGGTCGACGCGATCGCGGCGCTCAACCAACGGCTCGAGTCCGGTGCGACGGGGCGCATCGAAGCTGCCGCGCTCGATCTTGCCGATGCGGCTTCCGTCACCGCGCTGATTGCAGCGCTCGAGGCCAAGGGTGGCGTCGATATCGTCGTCAACAACTCCGGCGGACCGCCGCCGGGTGAGGCTCGGTCGATCGAGGCCGCGACCTTCGAAAAGCAGTTCGCCACGATGGTCTCACCGCTTATTGCTATCAGCCAGGCGATGCTCACCGGAATGGTCGAGCGCAAGTGGGGGCGCATCGTCACCCTCACCTCATCGGGCGTTGAAGCCCCAATCCCGCGCCTTGCCCTCTCCAATGCTCTGCGACAGTCGCTCGTCGGCTGGTCGAAGACCTTGGCCACCGAGGTCGCGGCCGAAGGCGTCACCGTCAATGTCATCGTGCAGGGACGGATCCATACCGACCGCGTCGACGAGCTCGATGCGGCGACAGCCAAGCGCCTGGGCAAGTCCCTGGAGGAGGTGCGCACCGCCTCACTCGCGACGATCCCGGCAGGCCGATATGGCCGCCCCGAGGAACTGGCCGACGTCGTCGCCTTTCTCGTCAGCGAAAGGGCGTCCTACGTCACCGGCTCATTGGTGCGCGTCGATGGCGGGACGATCCGTTCGATCTGAACGGCTCGTCCTTGCTCGCTCGATAGCGGCTTGATCTACCATACAAGAACCTGCGATGTTGCGGCGCGACGACCGACGGCGGTGAGGATGCAATGACGAAAGTTTCAGCGATATCGACCCAGACCATCCCGGCCGGCGGACGTCTGGCGGGCCTGGCTCCGGGCGTTGCGACGACCGATCGGATCGCCTGGGTGAAGCTCTCGTTGATCCTTTTGCCGCTCAAAACTCCGATCAGCGATGCCAAGGTGCTGACGGGCCGGCAGAAGCCGCTAACGGAAGTGGCAATGCTTTTTGCCGAGATCGAGAGCGAGCGGGGTCATCACGGCATCGGCTTCAGCTATTCCAAACGTGCCGGCGGCTACGGTCTTTATGCGCATGCCAAGGAGATCGCGGGAAACCTTATCGGCGAAGACCCGAACGACATCGCCCGCATCTGGGACAAGCTCGTCTGGGCCGGCGCTTCGGTCGGGCGCAGCGGTCTCGCGACCCAGGCGATCGCGGCGTTCGACGTGGCGCTCTGGGACATGAAGGCCAAGCGCGCTGGCCTGCCGCTGGCAAAGCTCCTCGGCGCGCGTCGCGACTCGGTGCGCTGCTACAACACCTCGGGCGGGTTCCTGTCGACGCCAACCGAGCAGCTCGTCGCCAATTGCGAGGCCTCGATCGAAGCCGGGATCGGCGGCATCAAGATCAAAGTCGGACAACCCGATCCGATGGTCGATCTCGTCCGGCTCGAGGCGGTGCGCAAAGCCGTGGGTGGACGGGTGCCGCTGATGGTCGATGCCAATCAGCAATGGGATCGGCCGACGGCCGAGCGCGTCGGTCGGGCGCTCGAGGAATTCAATCTCGTGTGGATCGAGGAGCCGCTCGATGCTTATGACGTCGAGGGCCATGCGCGGCTCGCCGCGCAACTCGTCACCCCGATCGCCTCGGGCGAGATGCTGACGAGCGTTGCCGAGCACCTGGCCCTCATCACTCACGACGCGGTCGATTTCATCCAGCCGGACGCGCCGCGTGTCGGCGGCATCACCCAGTTCCTCAAGATCGCGACGATGGCCGAGCAGAAATACCTGCGCATGGCGCCGCATTTTGCCATGGAGATCCATCTCCACCTGGCGGCCGCCTATGCGCACGAGACTTGGGTCGAGCATTTCGACTGGCTCGACCCGCTGTTCAACGAGCATCTCGAGATCAAAGACGGGCGGATGATCGTCCCGGACCGGCCCGGCCTCGGCTTCACGCTCAGCGATCAGGCTCGGGCCTGGACCGTCGACAGCTCAGAGGTCGGCAAGCGGGCTTAAAACTGCCTCCTTCTAGCGGTTGCCCGGTTCATGGTAGCGGGTGTCGAATGTGTCGTTGCCGCAGTTGGGACACTTTGGAATCTTGTGGCCCTTGGCACGTGCGTCTGATGATGGCAACGCTCGCAGCGGAACCGCCGGTCTGGCGTGCGGTTTCGCCAGCCTTTGCGGACATGCGTACTCTCCCTCGCTCATTCAGGGGACTCGTTCGCCTGGCCAGGATCTTTATAGGGCTTCAGTGCCGCCTCGCCGCAAGCATGTTTCCATCAGCAGAAGGTCCCGGGCATCCGTTCCCTCAGTGCGAGAGGTGCGGCCAGCAGCCATCGCCCCCGCGACGTCACGGGAATACCGATCCCTCATTCAGATCAATTGCGCGTTTGGTGCGGGCGGCTTCGAGGTCCTGCCATGTGACGCCGAGCTCAGCGAGCAGTTGCTCATCGATCAGCGTCAGTCGCTGGTGCGCACGAGATCTGCGGCGCTTGCCCATCCATCCGGTCAACGTTTTCAACATAAACGGGTCTCCTCTTTCGTGGAGGCGGTCATTTAGTCTCTCTCCGCCGCAGCGACCCCACCCATTCGAGGGGTATCTTCGGCAGCACTGCGGCGACTCCGCGTTGAGGTGCAGCGCCAATGTGACGTTCACCGGACGTTTCCCGCTTGCGGCCCGTCGGCCACCCTGGCATCGAGATCGACGTCTGATCGAGCCTTGCCAGACGATTTCGTCGACACGCCCCCTAAATGGGTAGGGGCAGGCACAGCCTGTTCCGCTATTTCGCTCCGCCCACAAGACGCCGGTCCCGGCGCCAGACAGTTTGGAGCAGACGAATGAACCTAGCGATGCGGGTGAGCGCACCCGATAGAAATGTCCCACTGGCCAGCCAGGTCGAGGCGCTGTCCTCACGGATCAAAGGGCGAGTCGTCGGTCCGACGCACCCTGAGTACGATCGGGCGCGGGCGGTCTCGCTCGGCAATTTCGATCAGCGGCCTGGATTGATCGTCCGGGTCGCAGACGCGCCGGATGTCGCCGATACCGTCGAGTTTGCCCGCAGGAACGGGCTGGAACTGGCCGTGCGCAGCGGCGGACACTCGACGTGCGGCTTCAGTGGGACCGAGGGAGGGCTGGTGATTGACCTGCGCGATCTCAACACTCTCGACATCAACCACAAGGAGCTGACGGTCTGGGCCGGCAGCGGGTTGACCAGTGGGGAGGTGACGCAGGCTCTCGAGCAGCACCAGCTGATCGTCGGGTTCGGCGATTCGGCGAACGTGGGCATCGGCGGTCTGACGCTTGGCGGCGGCATCGGCTATCTCGCGCGCAAGCACGGGCTGACCATCGACTCGCTGCTGGCGGCCGAAGTCGTGACGGCCAGAGGCGATATCCTGATTGCCGATGAGACCACACATGCGGACCTCTTCTGGGCGCTTCGCGGCGGCGGCGGTAATTTCGGCGTGGTGACGCGTTTCAAGTTCCGGCTGCACCCGCTTCCCGCCTTCACCGGTGGACCGCTGGTGCTGCCTGCAACGCCCGAGACGCTCGCCGGGTTCGTCGCCGCGGCCGAAGCAGCGCCGGGGGAGCTGACGACGATCCTCATGGTCATGCCCGCACCGCCCCTGCCATTCCTGCCAGCCGATGTGATCGGCAAAACCGTCATGGTCGGCATGATGGCCTTCGCCGGCCCGGCCGACGAGGCTCAAGAGGCGCTGGCGCCGTTCCGGTCCCTGGCCGAGCCGATCGCCGATCTCGTCGGACCCGCTCCCTTTAGCAGCATGTATCTGCCCGAAGACCCCAATGAGCGGCCGGCCGTCTCAGTCCGCACCCGGTTCATGGACGGGTTCGGCCGCGAGCAGGCGGCCAGGATGCTCGAGCTGCTGGAGCGGTGCGAGGCGCCTATGCGGATGGGACAGATACGCGTACTCGGAAAGGCTGCTTCTCACATACCCAACTACGCAACTGCCTACGCCCACCGTGATAGCTCGCTGATGCTCACCTTTCTCGCCATGGACGCGACGGCCGAGGCGGCAGCGAGGAACGATCGGTGGGCCAGCGATTGCATCGATGCCTTCCCGCAGAAGACCGACGCGGCCTACGTAAACTTCCTTGGGGACGAGGACCGGCTGCGCGCTGCGTATCCAACGGCAACGCTCGACCGGCTGCGCAGCATCAAGCGCAAGTATGATCCGGAGAACCTCTTCCGCCTGAACCAGAACATCCCGCCCGCCTGAACGCCGGAGCCGCTCAGTGTTGAAGGTTGGGGCGGCAAATGCCCGCCCCGACCTCACCTATGCAACCGCCACAAGCTCCTGTCCCAACCCTACTGGAACAAACATGTACCGAACCATCGTCCTTGCAGGCCTTTACACGATTGCCATTGCGCTCATGGCTCTGCCCTACGGGCTCGCGCTCTAGCCGGATGGGGATATGAGACCATCACCCGGAGCAGGCGGTTTCACCCATGGCGACTACTGCTCCCGCATCCACATTCATCACGCAGCGGATGCGGGTGTTGCCGCACTGGTCGCCTGCGATCCGACCTTTAGCGGAAGGCTCGGCACTCGCTCCGCGCCCGCCGTTACCCGTGCATTTGCATGATGCAGCGCTACTCGTTCTCCAGCGCGACCGGGCTGGCAATGAACAGGCTGATAAGATCGGCCTGTCGGTCGGTGTCGGTCTTTCGAAAGAGATTCTTCATCGTATAGCTGACGGTATTGCGGGAGATGCCGAATTCGTCGGCGATTTCGTCGAGCCGCAGACCGCGCGCCAGCGCGAGAGCTACCCGCGTTTCAGCAGGGGTGAGGCCGTAAAGATGCGCAACGGCTTCGGCCGCGGCGCTGAGACGGCGCTCCGGATCGGTGACGAAGACGCCGACAACTGGGCCGCCCGCATCGACGGCCTCGCAATCGAGGGGACACGCCACGGCAAAGAGGGATCGGCGACCGGAATTGCGCGTCAGCGCCACGGCGTCGGTCGCTCGACGGTTACGGGCGTTCGCCCGGGTAACGGCGGTGTCTATGATGTCACGCAACGCCTGCGTTTGCTGCGGCTTTTCCCCGCGCAGGAAGCCTTCTCTGGATAGGGTGATGCCGTCAGCCTCCTCCAGCAGTTCTTCGGCACGGCGATTGCGAAACAAAACCTTGCGTTCGGCATCGATGAGGAAGACGCCGACCGCCACGCGGTTCAGCGCCTCGTTCGCCCCAAGCAGGGCCGACCGGTATTTTTCGCCGACCTGGCTGCCGCCGTCGTCGCGCGACGCCGCCCCCCTGACACGCGCCAGTTGATCGAGCCGGGCGGCGATGGTGATCAGCATCAGATCGAAATCGATCGGCTTGGTGAGATAGTCGTCGACGCCCGCTGCCTTGCCCGCGATGACGTCGCGGCGATCGGCCAGCGCCGTCAGGAAAATGAAGGGCAGATCGCCGAGGCTCGGATCGTGCCTCACATGTTTGAGCAGATCGAGCCCGGACATGCGCGGCATGGTGATGTCGCACAAAACGAGATCCGGCCGCGTCCGCTTGATCTCATCGAGCGCCTCGCGTCCGTCGGCCGCTTCGAGGACTTGGTAGCCAGCCGCCACCAGCTCTTCGCAAATGTCGGAGCGCAGGTCCGTCTCGTCTTCGACACATAGGATGGTGGTTGTCATGGTTCAGATCTGCGCCTCGGATGGCGTGGTTGCAGGGGCGGCATCGGCCAAATGTGCGGGGCGATAGGGCCAGCGCAGGGTAAAGGTCGAGCCTACCCCCTCCGTGCTTTCCACAGCCACGCGCCCATGGTGGAGTTCCATGATCTGCGCAACGAAGCTCAGACCGATGCCGGTGCCCGGAATACCCTCGGCGGTGCGGGCTCGATAGAAACGCCGGAACAGAGAGCCCACCTCATCGGCAGGGATACCGACGCCGGCGTCGGTGACGCTGATCTCGATCTCCTCACCGACCTTCCGGGCTCGCACACCGACCGCAGAGCCGGCGGGAGAGTATTTGAGCGCATTGGAAACGAGATTCTGCACCGCGTGCTCGAGAAGCGTCGCGTCGGCCTCGATCCACTGGGGAAGCTCGCCCAAGTCGAGTTCGATGCGATCTTGGTCCTCGTCCGGCTGGCTCTCGCGCAAGCCGCGCAGGAGTTCAATGAGATCGCAGGCACGCGGTGCGAAGCTGATTTCCCCGTCTTCGAGTCGGGCCGCATTTATGGTGCTCTCCATAAGCCTCGTCAGACGCTGACAGGCGGTGCGGATCTTTCCGGCCCGCGACATGATCTCGTCGTGCGGCATCTGCGTGCCGCGCCGGATCATACGCTGCGCACTCGCATCGATAATGGCGAGCGGCGTGCGGAACTGGTGGGACACCACGGAGATGAAGGCACGGTGGAGCCTCGAAACCTGCCGCTCGCGCTCCAGCGCGGCTTCGGCGCTAGCGATATTGCGATGGTCCCGCACCACAATAGCGGCGAGCAGAAGCCCCGCGATCATCGTGGCAACCAGGGTACCCAGGATTTCGAACAGGGCATTCCGGCGCAGATCGCGTACCCAGGCGACCCTGTCGCGCTTGGCAAAGAGTGCGGCATTGGCAACGTCGCGCAAGGATAGTGCTATCGGAGGGACGACCTCCCGCAGGCTTGCGATCTCCTCGACTGCGTCCGGCTCGAGTGCCTGCAGGCGTTCTCGGATGGTATCGAGCACCTGGCGGTAGTCATCCAGTTGATCGGCATAGCCAAGCGCCTCGATCTGTCGGCGTGGCTCACCTCGCTCAAGCACCGAAACGCGGCTGGTCAGCAGGTCGAGGCGCAGTTGGAGGTCTTCGGCCGTGACTTCTCCCGAGCCGTAGCCGGAAAGCGCATCGCGAAAGCGCACCGCCTCATACTGCCCTTGGCTCGCGAGCCAGACCATGTCCTCGGTGATATCCTCGCTAAGCTCGCTTTCGCTGACGATCAGACGGACCGAGGCGGCCACGAGCAGAACAAACAGGATGGTCATCGCCGCGAGGGCGACGAGGAAGCGCCGGGAGATTCGTGGCGCGAGGTTCATTCCACCCGCAGTTCCCGCAGTTGCCATACCCAATGGTCATTGAACTTGGACCCCAGCAGCTCCGGATAGTCATCGCGAGGATAGACGATCCAGATCGGCCCCCAATCGCTGACCTCCATCTGCTTGCCATTCATGATGGTGGCAAGAATGACGTCGTATTGCCGGAAGTGATCCATGGGCACCGGTGCGACGAAATCATTGAGGGCGGTGGCCGTCACCGTGCTGCCTTTGGCTCCGACCCGATCCAGGACCGCCCGCGCCAACACGCCCTCGAAAACCTGCACCCCATCCGTCCAGGACGTCGTCGTGCGCACCTCGGTGAAACCGAACGCCTCGAGCATCTCGCGGTCGAACTCTGCTCCGCGCTCGGAGTTGGTGACCTCGATATTGCCGCTGACGGTGAGGATGACGGGGCCCTGCGGCTTTGGAAGGGCATCAAGCGCCAAGGCCTGCGAACACGCGCAGACCACAACAACGATGAACGCCCACAAACCTGCTGTCGGCCGATACCTGCCACCCGCGACGTATTTGCCCCTCAACATGCCGCACCCTGCCCCGCTGCGTTTGAAGACAGAACTCTCCAATAAACTTGTAATCATTATGCCGAACCTCGTAGCCGTGCACTAAAATTTTTACAATCAAAGCTCGCACCCCACCCGTTTGGGTGGTGACATGGTCGAGCACCGCTCGTTTGCCGTGACGCCGCACTGAAGGCCGGCGCGCCAGCAGACTAAGCCACACGGGCAAAGAAACCTTGCCCGGGCGCCAGAGGGGCCCGGGCGAGAGGTCAGTCGCGCCAGATGAAGTTCTCGAGCACGACCTGGTGTTCGGCAAGGGCATCGTCATAGGCGATGCGATACTGCGTGGGGTAATAGCCGGGACTTGAGTAGCGGGCGGGCTGCTTGATTTCGCGCACGACGGTTGCCCGGCTTTCCAGCATCGCAAGCGTGATCATCGGTTCGAGGAAGGTGATCCTGCCATCCCAACCGCCATAAATGAACACCTCGGTAAACGGCTTGCCCTGAAAGATATCCGAGGCTGTGTCGGTCAGATGGAACCCCATCTGCGGGACGGGATCGGGCGTGGGCGGCGGGGCGTAGCCGGCAGGAACGAACTCGGCCGGCGGATAGCGGCCCCCCTTCTCCATGAAGTCGGGTGCGGCCGGAGAAATCGCCTCGCGTGCCGCCGCGTCAGTCATATAGAAATGCACGTCGAAGTGCGGGACACCGAACAGGTTCTCGGGCGGATGCCCATGCTCGTTCCAGTTGAGATAGACATGGTCGAAGGCGAGGCCAGATATGCCTGCCTTCTCGGGCAGCGGCATCGAGACATCGATGCTCGACGTTCCGCTGACGCTCGAGATCGCGTCCGCCGATATGCTGACCCCGATGGCCGTCGGCCTGTTCTCCGCATCCGTCACGACCCAGGTGTGTGCTGTGCCTTTCCCGATCGCGAAAGGTCCGCCCGCGTCAGGGACATCGTGAGGACCATCGTGTGCGTCGGCCGCGCCGGCAGACATCAGCCCGGCAATTGCCGCTAGTGCGAGACCGCGCAGCGGCCGCTTCATGTTCATTCCAGTCATCTTGCGTTCCTTTGGTTTGTTTCCGGTTTCCGGGCGCGCAGACGCCACCGGCGGCTGCCGGCCACGGAATGGCGGGGTATCGAATCGAGGGTTTGGTTGAGGGCCGCGGACGGCCCCCGTCGGCAAGCTACTTTACTTGATGCCGATGACGGCCCAGTAGGGCCCGGCAAGGTGCTCTACGCGAGTATCGCGGAAACCGGCACTTCGCATCCAGCCGACACAATCGGCGCCGGTGTAGTCGAAGCCGCCGGTGGTTTCGACCAGCATGTTGAGGCTCATGAGCAGGCCCATGACGTTTTCCTGCCGGTCGTCGTCGATCAGCATCTCGTAGACGATGAGCGCCCCGCCAGAGGGCAAGGCGTCATATGCCTTGGCGAGAAGCACGTCCTTCTCCTCCTGGTTCCAATCGTGGAGGATGTGCCCCATCACCAGGACGTCGGCGGTCGGGAGCGGCTCCTTGAAGAAGTCGCCGCCATGGAAGACAACTCGCCCGGCAAGGTCATTGGCCTCCACATAGTCTTCAAAGACCGGGCGAACCTGCGGCAGGTCGAAACCGATGCCTTTGAGATGAGGGTGTTCCCTGGCAATGGTGACCGGCAGCCCGCCCTCGGCCGTGCCGATATCGGCAAAGGTCCGGACCTGCTTCCAGGGGAACAGCTCTGCCAGCCGCTGGGCCGTCGGCAGGCTGGTCCCGGTCATTCCCTTGAGAAAGATGCGAAGCCGCTCGGGATCGTTGTAGACAGCCTCGAAGAGATCGTTGCCCGCTCCCTCCTTCCTCTCGTTCTGGGGCAGCCCGGTCTGAAGCGCTTCAGTAAGCGAGCCCCAGGAGGACCACAGGCGTTGCGAGGCGAGATCGAGAACGCCGCCGATATAGCTTGGCTTGCCACGGTCGAGATACCGATCGGCGTCTGGGGTGTTGGCGTAGGTCTCGCCATCCCGCTCGAGCAGGTGCAGCGCAACGAGCGTATCGAGGAAGTCGCGGGCGCTGCGCTTGTGGAGGCCAAGGTCGCGGCTGAGAACAGTGCCGTCCGCGGGTCCCTTGGCAAGGCGCGTGAAAAGGCCGAGCTCCACAGCGCTGAACAACGCCTTGGAAGCCCAGAAGCCGAAACCTATCCGCATGATGAAGTCGGCCGTAATGGCAGGTGCTGACATATCTATCTCCGTTGGGTTGAAACCGATGTGCGGAGATAGGCCTCACCGTGCCGGGAGGAAATCAGCGTTCCTGCCGTCTTGTCCTGCAGCAATGCATAACGGGCAACGCCGGCCGTCAGGCGCCTGTTACGCGGGTGCGCCCGTGCAGGAGGTCATGATAGCGCTTGATGTTTGCCGACATGAAATCGAAGAAGGCGCGCACCTTCGGCGTTTCCTTAAGGTCCGGATGGGTCAGCAGCCAGAATTCGTTCATCAGTTCCGGCAGCGGATCGATGACGCGGGCCAAGTCCGGTTCCGGATCGCCGATATGCACCGGCAGCATCCCAATGCCGAACCCCGACTTGATCGCCATCAGATGCCCGAGAATGGTGTTGCTGCGGCCGACGATCTCGGCCTCGGGCGCTACATTGTGCAGCCATCGGGCCGCTTCGATACGTGCCATTGCCCCATCGAAGGCAATCAGGCGGTGCCCGTTCAAGTCTGGCAACGCTTGCGGCAAGCCCTTTCGCGCCACGTAGCTGCGGCTGGCATATCCCGCCCAGCCGGCATCAGTCAGCTTTCGGCAGATGAGGCTGCTGTCCGACGGCCGTCCGGCGCGGACAGCGACATCAGCCTGGCCCTGGTGGAGATCGGCGAACCGGTCTTCCAGCATCAGATCGACGCGCATGCGCGGGTAAAGCTGGTGGAACTCGTCGAGCAAGGGGGAGAGCAGGCCATAGGCAATGCCCTCGGCGGTCGTCACCCGCAGCACACCTTGCAATGCTTCGTCATGGAGGGCCGCCGCCCGGCAGAATGCGGCGACCGCGGCCTCGGTGGCGATCGCTCGCTCCTTGAGCTCGTTGCCACTTTCGATCAGGCGATAGCCATATCGGCTCTTCTCGAAGAGCGAGAGGCCCAACTCCTCCTCGAGCGCTGCGATCCGCCGGCTGACGGTCGACTGATTGACGCCCAAGGCGCGCGCCGCACCGGAGGTGCTGCCATCCCGGGCCACGGCGAGAAAATAACGCAGGTCGTTCCAGTCGATCATCGGCCTCGCCCCCCGAGCCCACCGCAACGCCGCATCGTAGCCGCAGATCTTGCCGCCCGATAGCGACCTTTGGTTGGCACGAGCCGGATGCCCCGGCGTGATCAGCACCAGCAGGGATGCGTCGTCAGCCTATCCGCTTCAGCGCGTGAAGACCCCGTAGGTGAAGCACGGGGTTTCGTTCACCAGGGCGAAGTAGCTCTTTTGGTGAGTCTTGCCGATATTGGGCGCCCAAGGGTCGTGGATGTGGAGGAGAGTGCCCATGCCGGTGGGATCGTCGTCGCTGTCGATCCCGTAAACAACTACCCGGTGGCCGGACGAGCCGCGCCCAGCAGCATATTCGCCGGCGTTCCAAAGCATTGAGACCATAACCGGGCTGCGCGTCACCAGGCCCTTGAAGCCGGGCACGGACCAGCTTTGCGGCGCGTGGTAGGTGAGGCCGTGGACACGGGCGAATTCCTGGTTTCCCGAGACATTGTCGGCGTGGTCGGAAAAGTTCCGTGTGCCGCCGGTCGAGGACTTCAGATGGTCGGGCGTGCGGTCGATGATCTGTTGCGTCGTCGAGTTCTTCATCATGGCCGTTGCGGCAGCCCAACAGGTCGATGGGGTGGGCTGCGGGATAAGGCGGACGGCGTGGATGGTGGGTGGAGTACGCCTCGGCACGCCGCGCAACACACATTGGGTGATCGGGCCGACGATTCCGTCGACGCGGACGCGTCGCTGGGTCTGATACGCCCGGACGGCGCGATCGGTATTGCCACCGAATATCCCGTCTACGACGAGCCCCGGGTTCGGGAGCACGCCCAGATTGAGTGCGTTCTGGAGCGCGACGACATCGGGTCCCCTCGAGCCAATGCGAAGCAAACTCGTCATTTCCGCGTTCCCCCAATCGTGATCGACTGCCGCGATAGCTGACCCTGCGTCTCTGGAGTAAGAAACCATGCACCTTTCGCGCGACTTCGGCAAATGATGATTGGAAGCAGATCTCAAGGACGAGCGCTCGATAAGGCCGCACAGACACAGGCTCAGAAGCCCTCTAAGAGCCCGGAGCGAGATCAGGGCTTCGAAACGGGTTAGCGTTGCAAATGGAGACGCTGAACGTAAGCTCCTGTAAGGAGGAGTCTCGCTAACGGCGGAAAAAGATGTTTGTAGAACATGACCCATTGCTGGTCGCGCTCTCGGTCGTGATCGCGATCCTTGGAGGATATACCGGCTTCGGGCTCGCAGCCCGGGTGCGCGGCACGTTCAACACAAGCCGCAGGTGGCTGCTTGCCGCGGCGGCCTTCTTTCTTGCCGTGAGCGTCTGGACCATGCATTTCGTCGCCATGCTGGCAGCGCCGCTTCCTCCCGATACCGTCTATCTCGTCCTGCCAACGATCGCATCTTTTCTGATCTGCGCTGTTGTGATGGGCGTGTCTCTGTTCTTCGTCTCAATCGGCGAGCCCTCGAGTTTGCGCATTATTGCTTCAGCGGTGCTGCTGGGCGCCGGCATCGTATCGATGCACTATGTCGGCATCCATGGCCTCGCCGGCGCCTTTCATGTCGAGCATCAACTTGCAATGACGGTTGCGGCCGCTGTCATCGCCGTGGGGACCGCCTATGGTGGCCTGCGCGCCTTCCTTGCACGCCCCGGCGGCATGCGACTGGCGCTGAGCGCCGCCGCGTTCGGCATTGCGGTTTCCGGCATGCATTACACCGCCATGCAGGGCATGCGCTTCCTGCCGGGACATGCTCCGAACCACGCCGCGCATGGCTTGGCTGCTTCGCCCGAGATGCTGTCCCTGGTCGTTTCCCTGCTTTGCTTCCTGATCGTTGCCGGCTTCCTGCTGCTCCTCGTGCCTGAGCCACGATCGACCGCGCTGATTGCGGTTCCCGTCCATCAAGCCGATACGTACGCCTTCGCAACCTCGGGGACGGCGATGTCCGACAGGAACGACTTTGCCGGTTTACAGACGCAACACCACGTGCCCGTGCCTGGGGCCGGACCTCCGAGTGATACCCCCATGAGGCGTCTGCCCGTCGAAAGCGCCGATGGAACCCGTCTCATCGACGTCGGCCGGATTCGCAGCATCAAGGCCAACGCCCACTACACATTGGTTCACGACGGCAGTCGGGAGCGCATGTGCCCATGGGCGATCTCGCACGCTGAAGCGCAGTTGGATCCGGCCGTGTTCATACGCGTCCACCGCAGCCACATCGTCTCGATCCCGCACGTCTCACTGATCCGCAAGGAGGGTGACAGTGCCGTGGTTGAACTGGATGGCGAGGTGCCGCACCTGGTGCCGGTCAGTCGCACCAGGATTGCCGAAGTCCGGGCTCGGCTCGGCCTGATCAAGCGTCCCGCTTGACTTCGGTCGCCGGGCACAGGTGACGACAGGTGCCGCAGTTCGTGCGGGTGAGACCGCATTTCGTGCGGAATCCGATCTTTTGTGCCCTAGTTCCTGCCGACAACTTGCCAACACCTGGCGCGCAGGAAACAGCTTTCAGCCATAGCCTCCCGCAGGTGCGGATCCCTCAAGAATCCCGGCCTGAGGGAGGGCTGTGGGGACGATATGATCCAGCACACTTCCCGCACAAGCGGCCGGGTCAGCTCGGCGTCATCGGCTGATCGGCCTGCGATAAACGATCTCGATTTACTCGATGAACGGCATGTCGCGATCGTTCAGGAAGCGATTGCCGAAGGCCGTATCGGCTACGCCTTCCAGAGCATTCACGCCATCGGCGACCCGGATCAGATCCTTTACCGTGAGTGCCTGCCTTGCTTGATGGAGCGGGATGGTACTGAGCATGTCCACGGCGGGTTTGTTCACGCGTTGGAAATCCTGGGGGAGGCCCCGGTTCTTGATCGGCACATGCTCAGGCTTGTGCTGGACGAACTCGAATCCGATCCCTTGGCGGCTCTGGGATGTCATCTCTCGGCCGACAATTTCTCCAGCGCTGAAACCTGGGCTCACATCCGTGACCAGATCGCCGCTCGCTCCGAACTAGCCCCGCGTCTCATCCTCGATATCGATGCGACCTCGCCCTTTGCCGATACGGCCCTGGCGCGTGATCTGCTATCAGAGGCACGCGCCTTCGGTTGTCGCGTTGCATTGGATGGCTTCGGTTGTGGTCGATCGCTGGGGTTCGAAGCCGACATCGTCAAGATCGATGCGCCGTTTGCAATTGTCTCGAGCTGCGACCCTGACCCTCTGAGCATACTCTCTCTTGTGGTCGGTCGAGCGGCGGGCGCGGCTGGCGTCGTGATGGTTGAGGGTATCGAAGCGGTGGACCAGCTGGAGATTCCAAGATTGTCCGGAGCCACGCATGTTCGAGGCCATAACTTCTCGAAATCTATCTTTCAGTTGCTGACGAGTGACGGTCGGCCACGAAGGGTCTGAAGCAGGTGAGATTGTAGGGACTGAGGACCTACGCCACCCATGCGCGGTCTAATGAAACGCGAACCTGCTGGAAAATGTGGGGAGATGGTGCTGCCGGACAGGATTGAACTGTCGACCTCTCCCTTACCAAGGGAGTGCTCTACCACTGAGCTACGGCAGCTTGGGCGCGCGGGATGTGCCGGCGCGCCGACGCGGGCTCTACTGCCATAGGGTCCGGCTCGACGCAAGGCCTAAAAGCGCCTAAGAGAGGCGAACCGACCGCAACCCGCCGCTCCTGCCGATCCATGGCGAAATCGCCCGAGACCATCGCCCGAGAACAGCGCCTCGCCGCAAAGCTGCGCGAGAACCTCAAGCGCCGCAAAGGACAGGCGCGGGCACGGGCCGGCGCCGAGGGCGAAGCGCCTGCCGGCCGGCCGCCGGAGCCGAGCGGAAAGAAAACCTAAACCAATTTGCGATGTGCTGATACCGAGGCGGCGACAGCCCGAATCTCGACACATCGAACGGCCAAGTTCACGCGTCCTTTGGTTGCGGGCCGAGTTTGAGTCGGCTACCAGAGTTTTTCCTTTGCGGCGGGCGGGCCGCTCTTCGGCCACCAGGCCATATTCCCAGGATTTTTCGACATGGATCGCATTCGTTTGGTCGGCGGCAACGAACTCAACGGCGAGATCGCCATCTCGGGCGCCAAGAACGCAGCGCTGCCGCTGATGATCGCCTCGCTGCTGACCGACGAGCCGCTGGTCCTGACCAATGTTCCACGCCTTGCCGACGTCAAGCAGCTGGAGCGCATCCTCGAGAATCACGGCGTCGATATTGCCGTCCATGGGCGCCGGCGCGGCGAAGCCGAAGGCGTCGGCCAGCGCATGACCTTCCATGCCGCCGACGTCGTCGACACCACCGCTCCCTATGAGCTCGTCTCCAAGATGAGGGCAAGCTTCTGGGTCATCGGACCGCTTCTTGCTCGCGAACACCATGCACGCGTATCGCTGCCGGGCGGCTGCGCCATCGGCACGCGTCCGGTGGACTTCTTCCTTTATGGCTTGAAGGAACTCGGCGCCGAGATCGATATCGACGGGGGCTATGTGGTCGCAACCGCGCCCAAGGGCGGGCTCGTCGGCGGTCACGTCACGCTTCCCAAGGTCTCGGTGGGGGCGACCCATACCATCATGATGGCCGCAACGCTCGCCAGGGGCATCACCACTATCGAGAATGCGGCCATGGAACCCGAGATCGACAACGTCGCCGAGGCGCTGATCGCCATGGGCGCCAGGATCTCGGGCGTCGGTACGCGAACCCTGACTATCGAAGGCGTCGAAAAACTCGGCGGTGCCACCGTCGAAGTCATCCCCGACCGCATCGAGACGGGCACCTTCGCCATGGCGGCAGCCATGACCGGGGGCGATGTCTTCCTGCGGAACGCGCGGCCCGAGCACCTGCAGGCCGCGCTCAACGTTCTCAGCGAAGCGGGCGCCTCGGTTGCGGCCGAAGACGGCGGCATCCGCATCAAGCGCAACGGCAACGGCCTGATGGCGGTCGACGTCGAGATCGATCCCTTCCCCGGATTCCCAACGGACCTGCAGGCCCAGTTCATGGCGCTGATGACCATGGCCAACGGCGTCTCCCACATTCGCGAGACGATCTTCGAGAACCGCTACATGCATGTGGCTGAGCTCAACCGGTTCGGCGCCGACATCTCCGTCGACGGGCAGGTGGCGACTGTTACCGGCACGCCGACGCTCAAGGGGGCTCAGGTGATGGCAACAGACCTCAGGGCTTCGGTGTCCTTAGTCATTGCCGGACTTGCGGCGCGCGGGGAAACGATCGTCAATCGCATCTACCACCTCGACCGCGGCTTCGAACGGCTCGAGGCCAAGCTCTCCGGGTGCGGCGCCGAGATCGAGCGCCTGGCGGGCTAGGGTGTGATATTATTCAGGTGATGCCGGTCCGCAAATGGCCATTTTCGCCTCGGCCTGACCTTCCCGACACACCCTGGACCGCAACTCACAGATGGTGCGCTCTCAAGCAACGTTCGGGGCCGCGCGTTTGCCAAGGCCCAGCAGCTTGGGTTTGTAGAGCTCAGCGCGGTTGCGGCCGGCACGCTTGGCAAAGTACAAAGCCATGTCGGCGTGCGACTGGAGCTGCTCGGAGGTCATCCGCTCGGCGTCATCGGGCTCGACGGCAACCCCGATGCTTATGGTGACGACCGGAGCCACCCGCGAGCCGGGGTTGGGAATGGCGGCTGCTTCGACATTCTTGCGAATGCGCTCGGCCACCTCCAGCGCCCCCCTTTCCGTTGCCTCGGGCAGGACCACGAGGAATTCTTCGCCGCCATATCGCGCCACATAGTCAGCCCGTCTAACGCGGCTGGCGATGATGCGGGCGACCTCGACAAGACAACGGTCTCCTTCCGCATGCCCTCGACGGTCGTTCAGCCGCTTGAATTCGTCGATATCACACATGAGCATCGCGACGCTGGCGGACCGATGCTCGGAAGTGTTCCAAAGGGCGTCGAGCATTTGCGTCATCCACCGGCGATTGGCCACGCCCGTCAGCGGATCGATTCTGGCAAGCTCCTCCAATTGCCCGTTGGCTTCCTCGAGTTCGGCGAGGCGCCGACGGTCGCGTAGTTCGAGGAGGAAAGCTTTGTGAGCCAGGATCGTCATGGTTCGCCGGGCGACGACCGTGGCGCTGACGCCGCTGGCAAAGAACAGGAATGCCGAGAGCGTGCTCAGCACCTCCACCCGCGGGTTCTGCAACATGAAGAGGAGATAGAGTCCGAGCGCCATGACCGCGATGCTCAGCGTTTGCCACTGGGGTACGCTGAAGATGGTGATCCCGGCGATGGCAACGAACACCATCACGTTGAGGTAGCGCTCGTGCCATTCGCCACCGGCAGCGATGCCGGTCAGGCTAACGGCGAGGAGGATGATGAACATGCCGATCATCAGCGACGAACTGAGGATGAGGTCGGAACGCTGCTTGCGCCAGATAAGGGCGACAGCGAGAGCTGCCGGCGCGATCACGGCCCCCGGCGCCAGCATCGCCAAGGCAGCGGATCTTGGAAGCAGGAACATGTTGATAGTAAGCGTCAGGATGTCCAGAACGACAACCCAAACCATCCAGGAGCGGACGATCTTGGCGGTTTGACGCCACGAACGGTCCCGAAAAGCCTCAGCGAGCCGGCCCTTGAGGCGGACGTCGCGCGTGCGCCCGGACAGCAGGCGCTCGGCTTCCGCCATGATCTCCGGATCGCGCATGTAGTGATCGAGGCGCGCGGTTCCGGTCGACAGCGGGTGAGATGCGTCCTGCCGGTCAGTCATCGGTCTCGTCCGGTCATCAGGTCAGACCTCACCGATCCACACCCTATCGTGATGCCGGCGGTAACGAAGACCATGCCATCGCAGCGGCAAAATCGAACGTTTGCGCCATGTCGCGCTAAACCGATGCGTCTGCCTGCATTCTGCATGCCGGAATTTCTCTCCTCTCGTGAAAACTATGGGCTGCAAATCCTACCGAGAGCTAAAAGCGGCCGATCACAAACGGGGCAAATCGCACATGCCAAGGGGCGTCGTGCGCTGGGCCCTATGGGCGCGATACTGAACCTCGATCAGCCAGGAGGCACTGTCATGGATCGATTTGTGGTGATTTCGGGATGCTCGGGCGGAGGCAAGTCGACCCTGCTCGACGAGCTTGGCCGCCGTGGTCATGCGATCGTCGAAGAACCGGGGCGGCGCATCGTCGCCGAGGAACTGCAACGTGGCGGTACCGCCCTGCCCTGGCTCGATGCCACGGCATTCGCCCGCCGGCTCATCGACCTGTCGTTGTCCGATCGCGCTGCGGCCGAAGACCTGCCGGGCTGGGTGTTCTTCGACAGGGGTCTGATCGATGCGGCCGCCGGTCTTGCGCATCTAACCGGAGAACCGGCGCTCGATGCCTTCAGGTCGTCGCACCGGAACAACAGGCTGGTGTTCCTGACGCCACCCTGGCCGGAAATCTACGTGACCGACAACGAACGGCGGCATGGTTTATCGGATGCCGTTGCCGAGTACGAGCGGCTGACTGCCGTCTACCCCTCGATCGGCTACGACATCCGGTTCCTGCCGAAGGTATCTGTCGCGGAACGAGCCGACTTCGTGCTGTCCGAGCTCACCCGCAGCTAGGCGTACCCGCCTTCATTCCCGGAAAGCCGCTCGACGAGAAAGGTGATCACCGCCTTGACCGAGGGCAGCTGGCCGCGCCGGTGAGGCGTAAGGATCGTGGTCGTCACCCTGCCGGCAGTCCAGCCGGGCAGCACGCGTTCGAGCGATCCGTCGGCGATATAGCCCCTGGCGAAGCGCGAGGGCAGCGGCACGATGCCGAGGCCCCGGCGTGTCGCCGAGAGCAGCACCACGGACTCATTGGCATAGAACACCGGGCGCGGGCGCGCCGAGGCCACCTCGCCATGGGCGGCGATCAGCTCCCAGGCGGCACCCGGCTGGTGCATCAACAGGCCGTCGTGGTCAGCAAGATCGGCCGGCGAGCGCGGCTTGCCGCGTTCGGATAGATAGGCGGGAGACGCCACCAACACGATCTCGTCGGTTGCAAGCTTGCGTTGGATGAGATCGGAATCGGGGAGCGGCGAAAAATGGGCACGGATCGCGATGTCGTACCCCTCCTGCACCAGGTCGACGAAGCGGTCGGTCGCGTCGAGGAGGATCTCGAGCTTCGGATAGGCGCGCGCGAGGTCCGGCAAGGCTTCGGCGAGCTGTAGCTGGGCCGTCGGCACCGAGCAGGTCATACGCACCGGTCCGCTCGGCTCGGCCTGCCGGCCGCGCACGACCTCCTCGGCAGCCTCGGCCTCGATCAGCATCGCCGAGGCATGGCGATAGAAATCCTGCCCCATGTCGGTGACGATGAAGCGGCGTGACGTGCGGTGGATGAGCTGCGCCCCGAGACTCTTTTCGAGCTCGGCGACGCGCTTGCTTAGCGTCGATTTGGGCTGGCCCAGCGCGCGAGCGGCAGCCGCGAAGCCGCGGTGGTCGATCACCTGCACGAACAGCGCCAGGTCGTTGAGATTGAGCATCGACATTCCTTCGTCCACAGATATGGACTTATGATCCCTAAATAGCCCACTACAGCCGCACCGTCCACGCACACATCTCTCCTTCCAGGCAGGCCAGGGAGAAGTGCAATGCAAAAGGACTATACGGGGACCACCACCGTGATCGTGGGCGGCACGCACGGCATGGGACTGGCGACGGCAAGAATGCTGGCCGACGGCGGCGGCCGGGTGTTGGTGGCAGGACGCAATTCCGCCAATGTGGCGGCCGCCAACCGTGCGCTCTCGCCCAATGGCGAGGCCATGGTTTCGGACGTGGCGGCGCGCGCCGATGTCGAGACGCTGGCCAAATACGCCGAGGCACGGCTCCGTAGCCTCGACTTCCTCTTCGTCAATGTGGGCGTTTCCGAGCTGGCTCCCCTCGCCGAGATCACCGAAGAGACCTACGATCGGCATTTTTCCGTCAATACGCGCGGCGCTTTCTTTGCCATGCAGCAACTCTCCCCGCTTATCCGTGACGGTGGTTCGATCGTCGTCACCTCGTCGGTCGCCGACGAGGGCGGGCACCCGGGCATGGGAATCTATAGTGCGAGCAAGGCGGCATTGGTGTCGCTGGCCTCGAGCTTTGCGGCCGAGCTCCTGCCCCGCGGCATCCGCGTCAACACCATCAGTCCCGGCTTCATCAGGACGCCGACGCACGGGGTTGCCGGGTTGACCGACGCCGAGCGCGCCGAGTTCGAGGCTATCGGCAACCAGACGACGCCGATGGGCCGTAACGGCACCGCCGAGGAAGTTGCCCGCGCAGTGCTGTTCCTCGCGTTCGAGGCCACCTTCACCACCGGCGCCAAGCTCGCCATCGATGGTGGCCTCGGCCAAAAGATCACGGCGCCGCTGGCCTGAGCCCACCAATAAGGAAAGTCGAGATGACCACCATCAGCGTCCTGGGCCTTGGCGCCATGGGCTCCGCCCTCGCCGGCGCCCTCATCAAGGCAGGCCATACCGTCACCGTCTGGAACCGCACACAAAGCAGGGTCCAGCCCCTCATGACACTCGGCGCGCGCGGCGCGGCGACGCCTGGTGAGGCGGTCGCGGCGAGCGAGCTTGTCGTCGTCTGCCTGCTCGACTATGCGAGCGTCGAGGCGGTGCTGGCAGGCGCAGAGAAGGCACTTTCGGGCCGCGTCGTCGCCAATTTGACCACCGGCACGCCTAAGCAGGCGCGTTCCCTTGCCACCTGGGTAGAGGCACAGGAGGCTACCTATGTCGACGGTGGCATCATGGCGGTGCCGCCGATGATCGGAACGCCTCAATCCTTCATTTTCTATAGCGGCAGCGAGCCGGCCTTCGAGCGGCACAAGGCAGCGTTCGAACTTTTTGGGGACGCGTTCTTCGTTGGCCCCGACGCGGGTCTCGCCCCGCTCAACGACATCGCGCTCCTTGGCATTCTCGACGGGCTCCTTTCGGGATATTTGCATGCCGCAGCCCTCATTCGCGCAAGTGGCGGATCAGCAGAGGCTTTCACGCCGCTCGCTGTGCGTTGGGCGGGATCCATGGCAAGCCTGTTTCCCGACCTTGCCCGGCAGATCGACCGGGGCGACTACCGCGCCGAGGGCGGCTCGAATCTTGCCATGCAGGCCGCCGCCATGGACCAGATGGTCGAAGCTGCCCGAGACGAGGGTGTCGATCCTATCTTCATCGAGCCGATGCGCACCCTGATACACCGGCGAGTGACCGACGGTTTCGGTACCGACGACAGCGCCGGAGTGATCGAGCTCTTGTTCCTCAACGGGCGAGGGAAGCGCAATACGGCCGCCTAGTCCAGCGTCTGGCGATACCGCAACATGGCGATGAGCGTGATCGCCACAAGGATGATTGTCAGCGCCCAGAACTCGACTGTAACGTCCGCGACCCCGGCACCCTTCAGCATCACCTTGCGCACGAGGCGGATGAAATGAGTTGCGGGCACAGCAGTGCCGAGCGCCTGGGCCCAGCCGGGCATGCCGGCGAACGGGAACATGAAGCCCGACAGCAGGATCGAGGGCAGGATGGTGAAGAACGACAGCTGCATGGCCTGCATCTGGTTGCGCGCTGCCGTCGAGATGAGGAAGCCAAGGGCCAGGTTGTCGAGGATGAAGAGGTTGAAGCCGATGAAGAAGGCGAGGTACGCGCCTTCGAACGGCACGGCAAAGAGGATGGCGGCGGCGGTGACGAAAACGAAGGTCTGCACATAGCCGACCAGGACGTATGGCAGGATCTTGCCCAGCATCACCTCGAAGGGCCTGACCGGGGTCGAGATCAGCATCTCCATGGTGCCGCGCTCGGTCTCCTTGACGATGGCGACAGCGGTGATCATCACCATGGTCATCGACAGGATAATGGCCAGCAGTCCCGGCACGATGTTGGTCGAGGTGCGTCCCTCGGGGTTGTACTGGCGATGGATGATGACGGAAAACGGCGGCGCACCGCCGGCCTGCGCGGCGAGCGGGCCGGTCAGGGTCTGGGCGATCGCGCCCTGGACGATGCCGTTCATGGCGGCCGCGGCGCCGCTGATGGCCGAGGGATCGGAGGCATCGGCGGCAATGAGGATCTCGGGGCTGAGACCGCGCACCACGTCGCGCTCGAAATCATCAGGAATGACGACGACGAAACTCGCGTCGCCGCGCCGCAACGCCGTTTCCCCTTCGGCCGAGCCATGGACGGTGCCACTGAAGTCGAAATAGGTCGAAGTGGCCATGCCGGCCAGCGTCGCACGCACCAGCGGTCCGTCGTCCTTCACCTCGACGAGGGTCGGCAGATGGCGAGGATCGGAGTTGATGGCATAGCCGAAGAGGAGCAACTGTATGATCGGCAGGCCGATCATCATGGCGAACGTGATGCGGTCGCGCCGCATCTGAATGAACTCCTTGACGAGGACGGCGAGGAACCGCGAGGGCGAGAAGTTCCGCATCATGCCTCTCCCCCTCTCCATTGTCCCTTCCCCCTCCCCATCACCCTTCCCCCTCCCCATCACCCCTCCCCCGCTGCACCGCCGGCGAAGTTGTCGCGCGCGCCGGCCATCAGGTAGATGAAGGCCTCCTCGAGACCCGCAACCTGCAGGGTCCAGCGGTGCGTGCCCTCGGCATCGAGCGTCTTCACGGTCTCTTCCAGCGCAGCCTCATCGGTGCCCGAAACGTGGAGTGAGGCACCGAACCGCGCCACCTGCTCGACGCCCGGCAAGGTCTTGAGGCGCGTCTCGAGCGCGGCGAGATCGGGACCTTCCGCACGCCAGGTGGTCAAGCCGACCATCGCGGGAATCTGCGCCGAGGGCCCATCGATAAGCTTCTTGCCGTAGGCGATGTAGGTGATGAAATCACACTGGATCGCCTCGTCCATATAGTGGGTCGAGACCAGGACGGTCACACCCTCTTTGGAGAGGCGCCGGATCTCGTCCCAGAAGTCGCGGCGGGCCTTGGGGTCGACGCCTGCCGTCGGCTCGTCGAGCATCAGAAGCTTGGGATCGTGGATGAGGCAGGCGGCGAGCGCCAGGCGCTGCTTCCATCCGCCTGAAAGCGTGCCGGCGAGCTGGTGCGATCGGTTGGCGAGCCCGAGGTTCTCGAGCGCGTCGTCCACCCGACGCCTGCGGTCCTTCACCTGGTACATGCGGGCGACGAAATCGAGGTTCTCGCGGATGGAAAGGTCCTCGTAGAGCGAGAACTTCTGCGTCATATAGCCGACCTCTTCCTTGATGCGGCTGGCCTCGCGCCGTACGTCGAGGCCGAGGACCCGGCCTTCGCCTTCGTCGGGCGTCAGCAGGCCGCAGATGAGGCGGATGGTGGTCGTCTTGCCCGAGCCGTTGGGGCCGAGGAACCCGTAGATGGCTCCCCTCTCGACGCGGATGTCGAAATGGTCGACAACCCGCTTGTCGCCGAAAGACTTGGTCAAGCCGCTGACATCGATGACAGCTTCGGCACCATTGCCCATGGTCGTGCTCATGGCAGGAGCCTGACGGTCACCGGCTGGCCAGGCAGCAGGTTGACCGGGTCGGCAACGACCGCCTCGGCCATGAACACCATGCGGCTGCGCTCCTCGCGCGAATAGATGACCGGCGGCGTCGTCTGCGGCTCGGCGGCAAGGTAGGTGATATTGCCGGTGATGCCGGTCGGGCATCCGTCGCAGGATATGGCGACGGTTTCGCCACGCGAGAGCGCCGCGCGCTCGTCCTGGCCGACGAAGAAACGTGCCTTCAGCGAGCTCTCGGGCAGGATCGAGATAACGGGCGTGCCGGCCGCGGCGATCTCGCCCGTTGCGAAATAGACCTTGTCGACGACGCCGGCGGCGGTTGAGCGCACCACCCGGTCGTCGAGGTCGAGCTCGGCTCTTGCCGCGTCCGCGCGCGCCGCGGCGAGTTCGGCCTCGGCGGCGACCTGCTGGGCAGAGCGGGCCGGAAGCTCGGCCACCTGCATCTCAGCCTCCAGCTGCATCACCTGCGCCTCGGCGGCGGCAGCGGCCGCGCGGTCCTGCTCGAGGCGCACCAGCGAGATGGTACCCGCTTCGTAGAGCCGCTCGCTGCGCGCAAGAGTCGAGCGGGCGAGGGCGAGGTCGCTTCGCGCCTTATCGAGGCTCGCACGGATCACCTCGATCTCTTCGTTGCGGCTGCCGGTCATCAGGTTGGCGAGCGTTGCCTGGGCGGCGGCGACCCGCGCCCGTGCGGCATCGACCACAGCCTGCTGCTGGCCGCTCGAAAGGGTAAAGAGGACATCGCCCTTGGTAATCTGCTGGCCCTCGTCGACAGGCAGCGAAGAGATGGTGCCTGAGGTGGTTGCTGCGGCATAGACGTAGTCGGCCTCGAGGTAGCCGGAGAACCCGTCGGCCGGCTCGTTGGCAAGGCCCGGCAAGACAAAGGTGATAGCCGCCATGATGGCCGCAAGGATCTCGTTCATGACCGCTCCCCCCTGACGCTGAGGCCATCGAAGAGGATGGACAGGTGGTTCTCGACCAGCCGGTCGAGGGCGAGCCCCCCCTCCGGCTCAATGCCGAAGATTTCCGAGAGCAGCACGTGCAGGATCAGGGGGCCGACAACGGTGCGCAGCGTCAGATCGGGGTCGTGCGGGCGCAGATACCCCTCTTCCATGCCGCGCTGGAGACGCGCGCGCAGCACCGGGATCATCTTATCGAGCACGTCGCGCCGGTACATCTGCGCAATATGGGGGAATTGCGCCACCTCGCGGAAGATGAGCCTCGGCACGTTCATCACCTGCGGGTCCGAAAGGCGCGAGACGAGGAAGCGCATCACTGTCGAGATCGCGATGCGCGGGTTTCCCTGGAAGTGAGTGATCTCGCCGATGGCTCTTTCGGCGATTGGGGTAACCGCGCGCAGCACAATGGCCTCGATCAGCGCTTCCTTGGACGGGAAATAGAGATAGACGAGTCCTTTGGAGACGCCGGCGCGCTTGGCGACGTCGTCGACCTTGGTCGCGGCAAAGCCGCGTTCCAGAAAGAGTTCGAGCGCCGCATCGAGCACCTCGTCTGGCCGGGCTTCGGCCCGACGGCGGAATTTGGGCGATTTTTCCGGCATTTGCGTTCCCGTCCGATCAGTCGCAACGATGGCTGACTTTGTATATAACTGACTGGTCAGTCATTTGCAAGGTCGATGTGCACTGCCCCTTTGAGCCCCTTAGGGGAGGGTGGCTTGCGTGGCGCTCGGGTGGACTGGCTCGTAGGGCAGCCCCAACCCCACCGACACCGGGTTTATGGGCCGCCGCGGTGCCAGAGCCTTGCTCGCTCTGACTAGAATCGGAGCGCATGCCGCTCTACTGACGGCGGGATCACCTGCGCCGCGACTGGCTCAAAGTCGCAACGAGAAGCGCCAGGGGCACCAGCAGCACCAGACCGCCGAGGGAAGGCGCATGCGCGTTCCGGGTCCGTGCCTTCGCCTTCGGCCAAGCCCTCCCTACGGTATCGGCCACATAGGCGCCGCGATGGCCCAGCGGCTGTTCTTCGCCGGTCGTGGTATCGCGCGCCGTCTGGTGCTCGACCTCGGCATTGAGCACGGCCCCGATGATGACGACGGTCACCGAAAGCCAGATCCAGGTGAGAAAGCCGACCAGCGCGCCGAGCGAGCCGTAGGTGGCGTTGTAGTCGCTGAAGTTGCTGGCGTACCAGGAAAAGATCAGCGAGGTCAGGACTACGCCGATGACGGCGAACACGTTGCCCGGTGCGATCCAGCGCCATTTGGCGTCTTCACGGCTGGGGCCGAGACGGTAGAGCGCCGCAACCCCCACGATCAGAATGGCGAGCATGACAGCATAGCTGGAGACGCGCACCAGCCAGTCGAACCGCCCTTCGATAGGCAGGAAACTGAGCAGCGTCGGAATGACGATGACAGTGGCGATTGCGACCATCGCGGCGATCGTCCCGGCGATGGTGAAGACCAGCGCCAGCAGGTTGACCATCAGGAAGTGTCGCTTCTCAGATTCGTTGTAGGCGACGTTCATCGCCTCGAAGAGGGCGCGGAATCCGGCGCCTGCGCTCCAGACGGCAATTGCCAGAGAGACGACGAGGGTCAGGCTCAACGTCCTGTTGTCCTCGCTGGTGAGCCGGACCAGCTGGTCGCGCAGAACCTCGAGGCCGCCGGAGGGCAGGATGCCGGCCAGAAGGTCCAGCTGGTCGACCACCATGACCGGACTATTGAAGAGGCCGTAGAGGACAACGAAGCAAGTCAGCGAGGGCGCTATGGCCAGAAGCGTGAAATAGGTGACGCCGGCAGCGGTCAGCATCACCCGGTTCTCGAGGATGCGGTTGAACACCCGCCAGGCGACGTCCTTCCAGCCGGTTGGCGGAATCTGCCGCGGGCGCTCGGCATCGCGCCCGCGTCCGGGTTCATTTGCGCGCAGGATGTCGATATCGTCCGCCAAGGCCGGTCCCGCTCCCGTTGCGGGACAATTCCCGCCATGGCTTCCAACGGCCTTGCCTGCCAGGCGTTCCGCCTGCAAGCCGGACACGGCCAAGCATTGCGGGTCCCAGGCGAACCTTGTAGACGAAACAGTCAGCGACCAGATAAGCACCAAATCAACTGGCCGAAGGTTTGCCGAACCGATGACCGATCTCAAGCTGATCGCGCTCGATCCCGAGGATCTCGAAGTGATCTCCACCCATGTGCAGGACGCGGTCGTGCGCGTTGGCGACATGGGCTTTGCACGCCGTGACCGCCGCTTTGCGGTGCTCATGAACCGCTTCGACTGGGAGAGCGACAAGCCCCGCGCCAAAGGCACGCGCAAGCGAGCGGCGCTGCACTTCGACGGGGTTCAGGCGGTCAGGAGTGCCGGGTTCGATACCAACGCCCATGACGGCGTCCTCGATCTTCTTGCCATCACCTTCATCCCCACCGACGGCCCCGCCGGCATCGTGGAGCTGAGCTTTGCCGGCGGCGCCTCGGTCAGACTTTCCGTCGAATGCCTCGAGGCGCGCCTTGCCGATCTCGGCGCCGCGTGGGCCGCCAAGCTCAAACCGCAACACGCCCTCGATTAGAGCGCGATGGACTCAAATCGCGCGTTCAAACGTTTAATGTCGCGGGACGTTCGCGGAAAACCGGTTCCCACGTTTCGCATCCCGCTTTAAAGGACACGCCCTCTTCCATGCCCTTGCGCCTCGACAGCCGGCAGGCCGATTTCGAAACTGCATTCACGGCCTTGCTGGAGAGCAAACGCGAGGCTTCCGTCGAGGTCGGCGACGTCGTTGCCGGTATTATCGCGGACGTTCGCGCGCGCGGCGACGAGGCGGTGGTGGAACTCACCAACAAGTTCGACAAGGCTGGCGTCACCGCGAGTTCCCTAGCCTTCAGCCAGGATGAAATCGACGCGGCCGCCGCGCGCGTCTCGCCTGAGGTGATGGCTGCCCTCGAGACTGCGCACGAGCGGATCAAGGCCCACCATGAAAAGCAGAAGCCTGTCGACCACGTCTACCAGGATGCGCTGGGCGTGACGCTGGGCACCCGCTGGACACCCATCGAGGCAGTCGGCATCTATGTACCCGGAGGCCTCGCCTCCTACCCCTCGTCGGTGCTGATGAACGCGGTGCCGGCAAAGGTTGCCGGGGTGGAACGCATCGCCATGGCGGTGCCAACTCCCAACGGGCAATACGCTGCCGCCATCCTTGCGGCGGCAAAAATCGCGGGCGTCAGCGAAATCTACCGCATCGGCGGCGCGCAGGCCGTCGCCGCCCTCGCCTATGGAACACAGACCGTCGCCAAGGTCGACAAGGTCGTCGGTCCCGGCAATGCCTATGTGGCGGCCGCCAAGCGGCAGGTGTTCGGGACGGTGGGGATCGACATGATCGCCGGGCCGTCGGAAGTCCTCGTCATCGCCGATGGCTCGGCCAATCCGGCCTGGGTCGCCGCCGACCTCATCGCCCAGACCGAGCATGGGGCCGGCGCGCGAGCCATACTCGTCACCACCGAAAAAGGCCTCGCCGAGGTTGTCGCCGCCGAGGTCGAGCGCCAGCTTGCCCTGCTGCCCAAGCAAGACCTCGCCCGCGAGGGGTGGGAGGAGTTCAGCGCGATCATCACCGTCGCCTCGCTCGACGAGGCTGTCGTGCTTGCCAACCACATCGCCTCCGAACACATCGAGCTAGCGCTCGACGATCCGCAGCAGGTGCTGGCGATGATCCGCAATGCCGGCGCGATCTTTCTCGGCCACCACACGCCCGAGGCCATCGGCGACTATGTGGGCGGCTCCAACCACGTGCTGCCCACGGCGCGCTCGGCCCGCTTCGCCTCGGGCCTCGGCGTCCTCGACTTCGTCAAGCGCACCTCTATCCTCGGCTGCGACCCTGCCTCGCTCGCGGCGCTGTCGCAGGCGGCCATTACCTTATCGGAGGTCGAGGAGCTCGACGGGCACGGGCGGTCGATCTCCATCAGGCTCAACCGGTAGAGGCCTTGCAGGCCGTGGGGGGATACGCGTTTAAGAAGACGGACAAGATCGTCACCGTCACGCTCGACCCCAACACCATCACTTCGATAAACCCCGACGAGGTGCATGAGTGGCGTATCGCTATCTACGACCTCTTAGAAACCAACCGCTTCGCCCCGGCGCGGGTCACCTCCACCGGTCCCTACGCACTGCACGTCTCGATCGTTGGCAATTCGATCGTGCTCGATGTGCGTGACCCCAACACCTTCCAGCCGATCGCCGCACACTACCTCTCGCTCACCCCGTTCCGGCGGCTGATCCGAGACTATTTCCGCATCCGCGAGAGCTACTACGAGGCGATCCGTGCCGCCCAGCCCTACCAGATCGAAACCGTCGACATGGCCCGGCGCGGCATCCACAACGAGGCGGCCGAGCTGTTGCGCACGCGCCTCGTCAACAAGCTCCACATCGACCTCAACACCGCCCGCAGGCTCTTCACCCTCATCTGCGCGGTACAGCCCTATGCCAGCCGGATCGACGAGCGCGCCAGCGCTCTGCCCACCGTTCTCTTCGTCTGTTCGATGAATTCGGTGCGCTCGCCTATCGCTGCTGCCCTCGCCCGCCAGACCTTTCCCGGGCGCCTCATCTCGCGCTCGGTCGGCGTTGCCGGCGGCAAGGCCGACAGCTTCGTGCACGACGTGATGGAGGAGATCGGCATCGACATGTCGGTGCACACGCCCCATACCATGGACGAACTCATCGCCACCCGCTTCGACCTCGTCGTCACCCTTTCGGACGATGCGCGCGAGGCGGTCGAGCGCAAGGGCCTCGAGATCGGTGCCATAGAGCATTGGCCGGTGGCCGATCCCACCCTTGTCCACGGCAATCGCGACACCATATTGAACGCATACCGCGCCCTTCGGGATGATCTGCGCCAGCGCGTCCGCGCCCGGCTTGAAACGCTTGTTTCGAGTGGTTCACAAACCACCTGAATTCCTATAGGTTGCGCGCCAATTCGGCCCGGGCGCAGCGAAATATCGCGTGCCGCGGGTCTTTTCAGGAGATACGATGGCGAAAGAAGAAGTGCTCGAATTCCCGGGCGTGGTCTTGGAATTGCTGCCCAACGCGACTTTCCGCGTCAAGCTCGAGAACGACCACGAGATCATTGCCCACACCGCCGGGCGCATGCGCAAGAATCGCATCCGCGTGCTTGCCGGCGACAAGGTCCTGTGCGAGATGACGCCCTACGACCTGACTAAGGGCCGCATCACCTACCGCTTCAAGTAACCGGACGCCGCACCCGATGGCCAGCCGCCCGGACCTGATTCTGGCCTCCGCCTCGCCGCGGCGCCTGGCGCTCCTCAACCAGATCGGCATCGAGCCCGAGCACCTGGTCCCTGCCCATGTCGACGAAGCCCCCGAAAAGGGGGAACTGCCGCGCCGGCTCGCCCAGCGCCTGGCCGACCTCAAGGCATTGACCGCGCAGCACAAGGCGCGTCAGGCAGGTATGAGCGCCAACGCGCTGGTGCTTGCCGCCGATACCGTCGTTGCCGTCGGCCGGAGGGTCCTGCCCAAGGCCGAGACAATGGAGGAGGCGTCCGATTGCCTTTCCCTGCTCTCAGGCCGGGCCCACCGTGTCTACACGGGCATCACCCTCATTACCCCGTCGGGGCAGAAGCGGCAGCGGCTCGTCGAGACCCGCATCCGTTTCAAGCGCCTCTCAGCCAAGGAAATGGAAGCATACCTCGCCAGCGCCGAGTGGCGCGACAAGGCGGGCGGCTATGCCATCCAGGGCATTGCCGGCGCCTTCGTCGTCAAGCTCGTCGGCTCCTATTCCGCAGTCGTCGGGCTGCCGCTCCATGAGACCGCGGCGCTCCTGACCGGCGAAGGCTATCCGGTCTATTTCAACTGGCTGAACCAGACGGCGCTGACCGGCGTTTAGCCCGATCACCCAGACCCCAGGCATCTCCCATGGCCGAACCCGCCAAAGCGACGAAGCCGTGTCCAATCTGCGGCAAACCCTCGGTCGAGAAGTACCGGCCGTTCTGCTCGAAGCGCTGCGCCGACGTCGACCTCAACCGGTGGCTGTCGGGCAGCTATGTCATTCCGGCGAGCGCCGATCCGGAACCGGACGAGGACGACGAGGTGCCAACGCACTCGCGCGACCCCGAGGACGACAATATTTAGCGCTACGGCATCAGCTGGCCGCCGTTGACGTCGATGATCTGGCCGGTGATGTAGCCGCTCATCGACGGCGACACGAGGAAGATGTAGGCGCCCACACACTCCTCGGCGGTGCCGAGCCGGCCGAGCGGGATCTGTCCGCGCGCCGTCTCGCGCACCGATTCGGGTGTCGTGTCATGGAAGGGCGTGACGATGAAGCCGGGGGCCACCGTGTTGACGCGGATATTGTCCGGGGCAAACTCGCGCGCCGCGTTGCGGGAAATGGAATGCACCGCGGCCTTGGCCGAGGCATAGACGCTCGAACCGGCAAAGCCGCCGAAGCGCCCGGCAATCGACCCGGTATTGACGATGGCGCCGTGACCGCTGGCCTTGAGGTAGGGATAGGCGGCCTTGGTCGTTGAGAGCACTGAGCGCACATTGAGGTCGTAAACCTTGTCGTAGATCTCGTCGCTAAAGCCGGCGTTGGTCACCCGCTCGAGAATGGCGCCGGCATTGTTGATGAGAATGTCGAGACCGCCGAGTGCGGCGACCGCCTCGTCGACGATGCGCGCCGTCTCGATCGAGTGGCTGACATCACCCAGAACCACCGCTGCCTTGCCGCCGGCGGCCCGCACCTCGTCGGCGACGGACCGCGCCGCATCGGCATTGGCATTGCCGTGCACGGCCACATGCGCGCCGAGCGCACCCAGCGCCTTGGCCACGGCCGCGCCGATCCCGGTCGACGATCCCGTCACCAGCGCGCGCTTACCCTTGAGATCGTCCAGCATCGTCCTGCCTCCCGCACCAAAAGCTCTTTGTTTTGCCCCGACTATCGGTGTCCCGTCCGGCGATGACAACCCCGTTGAAAATCCGCCGTTTGCCGCTTGCACAGGGGAATCCCATCCCCTATAAACCGCCCATCCAACCGCCGGGCGCCGCTCCGGCAGGCAAGCCCGGGTAGCTCAGTTGGTAGAGCAGCGGATTGAAAATCCGCGTGTCGGTGGTTCAATTCCGCCCCCGGGCACCACTTTTTCTTGTTGCCAAATCAAAGAATTAGCAGGTCGAGGCGCTAGGCCTTGGCATGTTCATCCCTGCACGTCTCATTTCGCGCCGTTCCGGCGTTTTCCACGACTTTCCAGCGAGTCCATGGCAGGTAGGATGGCACACGGCGGGTCGTTGAATTGGTCTGGTTTGGATGACGGTGTCGACCAGCCATCCCTTCGAGCAACTGGGTCGACGGAAACGATAACAACGCCGTCGATCCGCTGGTTGATGCACCGTTAATGCGGCAAAGGGCTCGTAGGGCTCTTTGAGAAGGTCAAAGGAAGTCTACAGTGGCACCTTTCGCCACCATGCTCCCGAGTTCTTGGGCATCCCAGTTCGTGAGGCGAACGCAGCCATAGGAACTGGTCTTGTCGATTTGGGATGGTTCTGGCGTGCCGTGAATACCGTAGGTGGGCTTCGAAAGGGCGATCCACATACTCCCGACTGGTCCATTCGGCCCAGGTGGAATGGTCAGGACCTCGGTGTTATCGCCCTGTTGGAAATTGATGTCGGGATTGTAGGTGTAGTTGGGCATCGGGGCGACCGCCTCCACCACATAGCTACCGCTTGGCGAGGGAGTGCCCTCACTGCCGATAGTTGCCGGATAGGTGGCTACAAGGTTTCCTTGACCATCATAGGCCCGCACTTGCCGAAGCGCCTTGTCTGCCTCAATCCGCTGGACCACGCCTGTCAGATCGGGACCTGTAAGGGCCACCGAAATGGTTTCCCCAGGCTCGAAAGCAGCGTTCGGATTGAGAGCAATGAGAAGGTCGATGTCCATATGGAAGCGCTCGGCCAGCGCCTCTTCAACGCTGCCATAGCCGAGAAAATCCAGCTGCGCCTTCTCTGCATAGTCGTCAGGCGTCGGACCGGTTACATCGTCAAAATCGGTAGCCGCTATCACATAGTCGCCGATTGCCGGTTGGCCGGCCTCCACGCGGGCCAGCAAGGAATCATCTATGATGCCGGTGACGGACAGTCCGCCATGGCCTGAACGCCCATGACTGCCTTGCGCATATTCTCCCCATCAAAGCCATCGATAACGCCTGGCGACGCGCCCAGTTGGTCCAGTAGTACCTGTAGTCGTGCGATAGCGGGATCGGGTGCCGCTGCACTATCCGGTGAAACAGCGCCTTCGGAAGTCGGCGCCTCCGGCGTAATGATATAGGGCCGTTGAGGTACAGCGAACCGGGCGCCCAAATCCGCTTTATTGATCGCTGATGCGCTCATCGGCTGGGATAGTGCAAGGTGGCCTGCAGCCGCAATCGGCATGCTACCGGCGAGTAGGCTGGGGGCGGCGAAGAACGACAACAGGATTAGTCTGCGCATAAAAACCTCATCTTTCCAGATGAATGGTGTGATCCGCAGGAGGTTGCTATGCCGTAGCGGCATCATGCCGCTTCGGCGCATTCGCCTCTCGGTTGGTGCGAGCAGCCCGTACGGGCACAAAGATGTCGCCTCCATCCAGGATAGAACCTCCACCCCTGCAACCTCGAGCACCGTCGGTCCAAGGTCCATAAGCGAGGCGAGGTTATCGACACGCAGATTTCACCGGTCTTCCTGCTCACAACCGATGCCGTCACCGTCCTTGTCGAGATCGAACGCATCAGGACCGGAAATTGTGACGGAGCCGTTGAAGTTGCTGCAGTCCAGATCGACGCTTCCCACCAGGTCCGTCGATGCAACCGGACCCGGCGTCGTGTAGATCACCTGCGTTGCCACTTTAGGGGCATCGGCACCCGGCATTACCAGGAACGACGGCAGACCGATGACAGGAACAAACGCCTGCGGCGAAGTCGGGAAGACGTATACAATTGTGGTGTCACCACCAGTAACGATAGGCTGGGATGCCGTTTCCTGCGCTGCGACCGGGATGGCTGTGCTTGCGGTAAAAGCTACTACCGCGACTAAATCTAGATGCTTCATTTCTGGGCCTCATCTGAATGCCCCGCACTTCCAGAACGCAGTGCATTGGCTCACGTGTCCCGTACAATTTGAGACAAGATGAGGGGGGCCGGAGATGCACGTCCGACCATTTTCGCACAGAAAGCAGCAAACCGTATCGAGCTGCAATTTCGATCCAGCAGCATTTGACCACACCGAAGAAGATACGCCCTGCAGGAGATAGAAAACTACTTCAGTCCGAGCGCTGCACACAGTATCCTGCCAAAAATTTGGGGCAGGAACTAATGACTTCAGATCAGGTCATATTAGTCGGTAGTGCAGCGTGCGTTGTCTCAGCGTTCATTCTATTGATTGCGGCAATGGTACGGGAACACTGGCGCTGGAAACGGATTGTTGCGGCAGAACGGGCGAAACGATCTGCTCTAGAGCAGCGGTTTTCCTCGATCATCGATGCCGATACCGAGGCCGCTCGGATCGTTGAAGTCGCCACATCGGAGGCGGAGAAGCGAGAAAGCGAGTCAAAGGCGCTTGTGACCTCTCTCGGCATTGATATCGCAAGGCTCAACAGCGAACTCGGGCAGGTACGGTTGTCCTATCGGGAGAAGAAGGCAATCTTCGACCGTTTGGCGAAGGAGGTTGCGGTATTCGACGAGCGGTTAGCGTTTGCGGAGATGGGCGTATACGAGCCCCACTTCGATTTCGACACGAGCGAAGATTTCAAGGAGGCCATCGTCCGCGTCCGAGACCGGCAGAAAGCGATGGTGTCGAACAAAGCCGCGGTCGTCTGCCGAACTCAATGGACGGTCGACGGGAGTGCAGCCAGGGGTAGAACGATGACCGAACGCAATGTCAGGCTCACCCTGCGCGCTTTCAACAGCGAGTGCGATGCCGCCATCGCAAACACTCGGTGGAACAATGCCAATGCGATGGAGAAGCGCATCGAGAACGCGCGCAATCAGATCGACAAGCACAATGCCTCTAGTCAGGTCGAGATTACCCAGACATATTTCCAATTGAAGCTCGATGAACTCCGGTTGACGCACGAGTATCGCGAGAAGGCAAAACAGGAACGGGAAGAGCGAGCCGACGAAGCGCGCGCCGCCCGCGAAGAACAAAAGCTTATCCGCGAGATGGAGCGAGCAGAGGAGGAGGAGGCGCGCTACGAGCGAATGCTGCAGAAGGCTAAAGCCGAGGCCGCGAGTGTGGTTGGTCCCAAGCTAGAGGCATACTCGCAGCAGATCGCTATTCTCGAGCGCGACCTGGCAGAAGCGCATGCAAAAGTCGAGCGAGCACGCGCCATGGCTGAGATGACTAGGACCGGCTACGTCTACGTCATCTCGAACATCGGCTCATTCGGCCCCGACCTCGTGAAAATCGGGCTTACCCGACGTCTTGATCCCGCTGATCGCATTCGCGAGCTTGGCGATGCAAGCGTTCCATTCCTCTTCGACACACACGCAATGATCTACAGCGAGGACGCGCCTGCGCTAGAGCGCGCACTACACACCGAGTTTGCGGCGCAGCGTGTCAACGCGACCAACATGCGCAAAGAGTTCTTCCGTGTCTCTATCGAGGAGGTGGAGGCGACCGTGAAGCGCCTTGCACCTGCTGCCGCGTTTTTCCGCGATATCGAGGCTCAGGAATACCATGAGACACGCGCTCTGCGGAACGCACATTTGACGCAGCAGACCATCAATGAAGAGCTCGCGTTTCCAGAGGCGCTATGACGAAAAAACGATGCAACACTATTCCTCAGCCGAACAGCGTGACCACCTGGCGCCATCACCCACCCTCGGGAATGATGATGCTGCCAATCTATGAGGCGCGCAGTTCTGCTAAAGATGGCACATGCTAAGCTGCCGCGGCTCAAGGGCGAAACATGCAGGGAATGAGGTGTGGATACTTACGGGTGCTCGCTTGCAGAGCCGCCAATGAACAGTGACCGTCGGCGACGTATTGCGGCTTAGAATGAGATACAGCCCTTGGAACCGCGGGATTGGTTCAGCGCCGCCAGCGCTTTCATCGCTCTTGGCTCGCTAGGGCTAGGCATCTTCAACTTTTGGTCTGCCCGTAGAGTGGCCGAACCTGCGGTAGAGATGCTTGTGTCGCCGCAACCGCAGGACGGAAGGGACAGTACTCGTCATGCCCGAGTAGCGTTCCGCATCAGCATGGATGGCGCCATCTCCGCGACCGAACTGCGCGAGATCGAGGTTGTCTCGCCTGGCAGGGCGCAGCTGCGACTCTACACTTGGACCGCTTCTGGCGACGAATACATTCCAAACTTTGACAACCGCGCAAGTGAGGGCGCTTCGCGCCTCAAAGGCCGTTGGGCGTTAAACTTGCGAAACGACAGCCGCTGGGCTTTAGCTGGACTTTGGGTCACTCTTCCCAGGAAGCACAGGCAAATCAGATTCAAGCTGCACTTTGCCTCAAAAGGCCCTCGCAGTTTCGGGGGCACCATCTCTGTCCAACGCTCAATAGACTGGGCGGATCGACGAATACAGTAAATGCTGAGCAAACGCGCTAAAATGAGGAAATATATGGATTGCCTAGAAGCGGGTCGTATAGCTGACACCGTTGGCTAGCCGCAGCCAACTCCAACAAGGAAGGAGCACTCACGCCTGCCCCACAGACGCCAGATGCCGCCTGAACCCCTGCGTGATCCGGTCACTCTGAATGCGCCAGTTGAGCATATCCAACAGGAGCGATTGCTTCACCGCCGCGCAGTCGGGGTCGTCCCAGCGGTTCGTCACCTCACGCGGATCCGCCTCAAGGTCAAAGAGCTGGCCCTCATCAATGTCGACGAAATGGACCAGCTTCCAGTCCCCCTTGCGCACCATCGTCATGAACTGCGTCCCCTCGAGGATCTTGTCGTTGGCGTGCTCAGAGAACACGCTCTCGCGGATCGACGCGTCCTCGCCGTTGAGATACGGGCGCAGCGATTTCGCCTCCATCCATGACGGAACGTCGACACCTGCCAGCTCGAGCACCGTTGGTCCGAGGTCCATCAGCGAGACCAGGTCATCGACGCGCAGGTCGTTCTCGATCCCTGGCACAGCGACGATGGCGGGAACACGGACGCTCTGCTCGTACATCGTCCATTTCTGCGAATGGCCGTGATCGTTGAGGCAGTCGCCGTGATCGGAGGTGAAGACGATGATGGTGTCGTCCAGCACCCCGCGCGTTTCGAGCGCATCGAGGACCTTGCCGACTTGCGTATCGATCATCGAGACGTTGGCATAGTAGTGCGTTCGCTGGCGGTGCATCTGCTGTGGTGACGGTTCGGCGAGGTGCACGATGGCATCGTGGTCGTCGGAGAGGTGCTGTCGCCGCAGGGCGCGCAAGGGTGCCGGCTGACTTTCGAGGTCGTAGTCCCGGATGGGCTCGGGTAATGGCCGATCGGCATATTTCGCTAGGTATTCCGGGGTCGGGTCGTAGGGTGGGTGCGGCCCGGGCAGCCCTATTTGCAGGAAGAACGGCTCCTTTCCGGGATAGCGCTCGAGCCAGAGGCAGGCCAGGTCCGCGACGAAGACGTCGGCATGGAGGCTCTCGTCGAGTTCCCAGATGAAGGCGCCGAGCCGCTCGCCGTAGTCTTCGCGACGGCGATAGGTCACCCGACTGGGCTTCTCGACCCCGCGGGCCCAGAGCGCCTTGTCCCACTGATCGAGATAGAAGGCGACATTCGGATGCGCCCGGTCCTTGTTTTCGACGACATGGCGCTCGTGAAAGCCGAACGCGCCTTCGACGGGGTTGGTGTGCATCTTGCCGACGTTCACGCACCGGTAGCCCGCCTTGTTGAGGAGCGTCACCCAGGACCAGGGCCAGGGCTCGCCGTTGCGCATGACGCCGTTGGTGTGCGGATAGGTTCCGGTAAAGAGCGACGCTCGCGAGGGCGCACAGGACGGAGAGCTGACATACATCCTGGTAAAGCTCGTCCCCCGCCGGACCAAACGGTCGAGGTTCGGGGTGTCCATATGCTTAAAGCCCAATGCCCGGATCGTGTCGAACCGCTGCTGGTCGGTGAGGATGAAAACGATGTTGGGGCGGCGTTCCACGCTCATGCTTCCTGCTTCCCTCAATTGCGATGCTATCTGATGCTGTTCTTCACCCGCTGGGATGCATCAGGCAGCGATCTGGTGACGCGCGGCGGTGCCTGAGCGGCCTCGGAATCGAGGAAGGCTGATATCTGCGCGAGCAAAGCTGCCTCGGTCGACGCACAGGCAGGATCACCGGAGATGTTCCGCGTCTCCTGCGGATCGGCGGCAAGGTCGAACATCTCCCGCTCCATGCGTCCCTCACTTGAATAGAGGGTCACTTTGTAGCGCTCGTTGCGCGCCATGGTCGCTCGCATCGGTGGGTCCCAGAGCGTCCCCGTGTCACTGACCCCCGAATTGCGGTAGGCGCAGACAGCGGCGCTCCGTCTCGCGGTCCCCCTCGCCGACATGGCGACGAGATCTTCGCTCGACGGGCAAGATCCGTTGTCGAGACCCGCCGCCGCAAGGCAGGTCGCGGCGACGTCGCGCCCCTGTGCGAGACCGGTGCATCGGCTGCCGGCAGCAATGCGGCCAGGCCACCGCAACAGGAGCGGCACGCCTACGGTAGGCTCGTAAAGCGCGACACCCTTGGAAAAAAGCGCGTGGTCGCCGAGTTGGTCGCCGTGGTCCGACATAAAGACGACCAGCGTATCCTCGGCGAGGCCAGCCTCGTCTAGGGCTGCGAGGACGCGGCCGATCTGATAATCGAGAAACGCGATCGAAGCCGCGTAACCGCGACGAATGGCGGTGATCTCTTCGGGTGCAAAATCCGCGACGCGTCCCAGAGACGAGTGCTCCTGCTCGCGGCGCACACATTCAGGGTGATCGGTGCGAGGCGGTATGGGCGCCGGGATGCTTGCGGGGTCGATACGCTCGGCAAAGCTCGTCGGATGATCCTGGTAGGGGTCGTGCGGGTCAAACAGGCTCATCAGGCAGAAGAAGGGCCGCCCGTCGGCTTTCGCGGCCCCAAGAAAATCGATGGTCCTGTCGGCGGCCCACTTGCTCATGTGCACATCTTCGCCGTGGTGAAGTTCACGCCGGCCGTTGCGCGCGAGCGCCTCACGGAACTCCGGCGCAGTTGCCGAAAGCCATTTCGTATAGCCGTTGAACGGGCTGTCCATGGCGACCGACGGCTCAAGACACCACTCATAGATGTCGAAGCCGTCGCCGGGATGCCGTCGGTCCTGCTCTTCCACGCGGCTGCTGACATGAAGCTTGCCAAAGAGCGCCGTGTGATAGCCTGCCTCGCGCCGCAGGCGACCCGTGAACAAGGTCTCTTCGGGAGAGAGGTTGTCGTAGACGCTGAGCACGGCATGATCGGAAACGGGCTTGCCCGTAAAGATACTGGCGCGCGAGGGCGTGCAAACCGGATTGTCGACAGTGCAGTTTTCGAACGCCGCGCCCGCTGCCGCCAATCGGTCCAGGTTCGGGGTCGGTATCCAGGAACAGCCATAGGCGCCCAGCGTGTCGCGCCGCTGCTGATCCGTCATGATCATGAGAATGTTGGGGGCGGACATGGCGGTCTCCGTTAAAACATTATCTCGGGGATCGCCTTTGCCGCGGCGCGTTGCAGGTCCGGCACGACCGAGGGATCGATCCAGCGATAGGGTTGGCGCAACCGCGTTCCGACATCGGCCCAACCGCCTATGGCGGCCAGCAGCTTGTCGAGCGCGGCGTTGGAATATCCGCCGGTGCGGGCAAAGGGCGCGATGTGGGTATCGAGGAAGTCGCGCAGGCGAGTTTCAATCTCGAGCGCCCGCCCGAGATCATCTGCCATGAGCTGTGTCCAGCGCTGCGCGCCCGACGGACTGAGGCAAGCCACATTGGAGAACGCGCCAGCAGCAACCCCTTCGCTGACGCCCGTTGCCAGGTGGTGACCGGGCACGAATAGCGACCGACCCGTGAGATGCTGGCGCGCCTCGCGGTACCAATCCGCATCGCCGTCCGCGAGTTTGATGCCGACAACCTGCGACACTGGCTCGAGGATCCGAGCGAGCTCGGATGGCGAGAAGACGCGTTTTGCGTGCGGCGGATGATAGAGGATGATCGGGATCGCGCCAGCGGCCTCGGCTGCCAGCTCGAGAAACCGCGTCGCTTCTGCGGGGGTCACTGGCCACCAATCGGGCAATATGACCTGGATGGCCGCCGGCTCCAGCACAGCGGCGCGGCGAACGCGCTCGATCGACAGGCGCGGATCAGGTTGGCAGGCGCCGATGACGAACGGCACCTGCGCTGCGCGGCAACGGCCGGCGAGCAGCGCCTGAATGGCGTCGAATTCGTCTTCGCTCTGGTTGTGGAACTCCCCTGCCGTGCCGTTGGAATAGATGCCGTCGACGCGCACGGAGATCAGATGATCTATCTCGGCGCCGAGGCGGGCGAAATCGATGGTGTCGTCGGAGTTTATGGGCAGCAGCAGGGTTGCCCAGTTCCCACTTATGGGGCCTCGCGAACTTTTCATCGGACTGCGCCCTGCACCATCAGCCCGTCCAGATCGTCGCGAATGCAGGCTTTGAAGTGCCCGGGCGCAACCTCGCGCAGCGGCGGCACGATGCCGGCACACGCATCGATCGCGACGGGGCAGCGTGTTCGAAAGACGCACCCTGAAGGCGGATTGGCCGGGCTCGGAATATCGCCTGTCAGGATCTGCCGGTTGGCTCGACGCGTCGGATCGGGAGACGGCACCGAGGAGAGCAGAGCCCGCGTATAGGGATGCTGAGGAGCCGAGTACAGCTGCCGGGCGGGCGCCTTTTCCATGATCCGGCCGAGGTAGAGCACAATGACGGTGTCGGCGATGTATTCGACGACCGCCAGGTCGTGCGCGATGAACAGCATCGTGAGGTTCAGCCGGATCTGCAACTCGCGCAGAAGGTTGATGATCTGGGCCTGAATCGAGACATCGAGCGCCGAGACGGGTTCGTCGGCGACGATCATCTCGGGCTCGAGGGCCAAGGCGCGGGCGATGCCGATGCGCTGGCGCTGTCCGCCCGAGAACTCGTGCGCATAGCGATCCAGGGCATCGGGCGGCAGGTCGACTGAAGCGAGGACAGATCTCGCCTTCTCGCGACGCTCATTTGCCGTGCCGATCCGCTGAATATCGAGGCCTTCGGTCAGAATTTGGCCGATGGTCATGCGCGGCGAGAGGCTGGCGAACGGGTCCTGGAAAATGTACTGGATGCGCGCGTGCAGGCGCCGCCGCTCGGCACGCGACGCGCGGGCCGTGTCCAGCCCATCAAAGATGATCCGGCCGGACGTGGGCGCGACGAGCTGCGCCGCCATCCGGGCGATCGTCGTCTTGCCGCTGCCCGATTCACCCACCAGCCCAACCACCTGACCGTGCGGGACGTCGAACGAGACATCTTCTACCGCACGCACGACAGGCCCGCGTCCGAAAGCGACCGGCGGAAAGTGCTTGCTGAGGGCGGATACGGAAAGGAGGGGCGTGTTGACCGTCATCTCACACCTCCTGCCAGCGGATGCAGCGGCTGAATTGCGCATGACCGGTATCGGCCAGCGCCGGCAAGGCCTCGGTGCACCGATCGATGCGATAGCCGCAACGCGAGGCGAACGGGCAGCCGTTGGGCAGGTTGGCCAGGCTCGGCACCGAGCCGGCGATCGTCGGCAGCGGCGTACCGGCTTCCTTAAGGACCGTTGCTTCCCCGAGCCGGGGCGCCGAACGCATGAGACCCTCGGTATAGGGGTGGCGCGGATGGGAAAATACCCGGGCCACGCTCCCCGTCTCGACGATCGAGCCGGCATACATGACCGCGACCCGGTCCGCGATCTCGGCGACAACGCCGAGATTATGGGTGATGAACAGCATGCCCATTCCGCGTTCGGACTGCATGCGCTTGAGGAGGTCCAGGATCTGGGCCTGGATGGTCACATCGAGGGCCGTGGTCGGCTCATCAGCAATCAGCAGCGCGGGATCGCAGGCGAGGGCCATCGCGATGGTCGCGCGCTGGCGCATGCCGCCGGAGAGCTCGTGGGGATATTGGCTCGCCCTTCGCCTCGGGTCGGGAATGCCAACGCCTGCGAGCAGGCCTACAGCCTCCGCAAATGCCTTGGCATGCGAAGCCCCCTTGTGAATCCGGATCGGCTCGGCGATCTGCTCGCCAATGGTGAAAACGGGGTTCAGGCTCGTCAACGGCTCCTGAAACACCATGCCGATGTCATTTCCCCGCACCCCGCGGAACGCCTCGCGGGAGAGCCCGCGCAGATCTACGACATCCCCCGATTTCCGGCGCAGCGCCAGCCGGCCGGATTCGACCTCTCCCACGCCCTTGGGAAGCAGGCCCATGATGCTGAGGCTCGTAACCGATTTGCCAGAACCGGACTCCCCGACGAGCGCCACCGTCTCTGCCGGCGCGATCGTCAGGTTGAGATCGCGCACGGCAACGACACGCTGCTTTGCGATGCGGAAGACGGTGGTGAGCCCGGCGATATCCAGGATTGGCTGGGCGTCCATCGTCACCCCAGGAGACCAGTGGAGCTCAGTATCGCGTCGACGCTGCGCGCTTCGTCGTCGTTGAGTGCCCGTTGGGGCCTTGCCATGATGTTGGTCGAGATGACGCCGCGGCTGCGCATTGCCGTCTTGAAAGCCCCCACTCCCGCTGAGCCGGTGCTGGTGCGCGGCAGGCTGATCCGCACGATCTCGAACAGCGCGCACAGGCGCTCCTGCTCCTTACGGGCGCCTTCCACATCTCCAGCGCGGCACATGTTCCAGAGGCGCACATAACCATGCGGGTCCACATTGGCGAGACCGGGAACCACGCCATGCGCACCGAGATTGAGCATGCTGTCGACGACGATCTCCGATCCTGTCATGGCAAAGAAATCGGGCAAGCCGGCATTGTCGGAGAGGACGTAGCGGAAATTCCCATCATCGCCGCTGGAGTCCTTCAACCCGGCGATCGCGCCTTCCTTGGCCAGGGTCGTCGTCGTTGCGCGCTCGAGCTTGCTATGGACGCAAACCGGGATGTCGTAGGCAACGACCGGAACCTCGAGCGCCTCGCGCACATAGCGGAAGTGGTCGATGATCTCGGGTTGGCTGGTGCGCGCATAGAACGGCGCGGTGACGACGACGGCGTCGACGCCCGCCGACTGTGCGGCGCGGGCGTGGGCGATGACGCGGTCGGTCGCAGGATCGATCACGCCGGCAAACACCGGTACCCGACCGCCGGCACGCTTGAGCGCCCGTTCGATGAGTTCGACCCGGGTGCGATCGTTGTGGAACACGACCTCGCTCGTGGATCCGAGAACGAAGAGACCGTGAACGCCTGCATCGAGCAGGAACTCCACCACGCGGTCGAACGAATCGAAATCGACCTCATGCGCGGTGGTGAGAGGTGTGACGACGGGAGGGACGACGCCTTCGAAGAGCGGCATTGGAAACCTTAATTTGGCTAATTGAGATCGGATCGCGGATCAAAGGCGTCGCGCAGGCCGTCGCCTATGAAGTTGATTGCAAGAACGGACGTGACCAGCAGTGCTCCGGGGAACATCCACTGCCAGGGATAGGCCTCGAGAACGCGGGTCGAGCGGGCGGCATTGAGCATGTTGCCCCAGCTCGCCTCGGGCGGCGCGATCCCGAGGCCGAGGAACGACAGACCGGCTTCGAGAAGAATTCCGGCGGCGATCTGGAGCGTGGCGTAGACGACGAGGATATCGATGCAGTTCGGGATGCCGTGACGCAGCAGCAGATGCGGCAGGCTCGCCCCCATGCCGCGCGCGGCCACCACGAAGTCGCGCTCGCGCAGTTCGAGGAAGCGCGCCCTGACCATGCGTGCGAGCACCGGCCACGACAGCAGCGAGATGACGAGGATCGTCGGCATGACGCCGGTCCCCGCGATCGATGCGAGAACGAGAAGGAATATGACCGGCGGCAGGGTCATGGCGAGATCGACAAGCCGCATTGCCGCGCCATCGACCAGTCGCCCCGAAAACCCGGCCACGGCACCGAAGATGAACCCGATGAACATCGAGATGAACATGGAAACGACTGCCACCAGCAGCGAAATCCTGCCGCCCTGCATCAGTCTTGCCATCACATCGCGGCCGACACCGTCGCTGCCCATCCAGTGGGAGACCGATGGTCCCTGGTTGATCGCACGCAGGTCAATGTCGTTGGGCGAATAGATCCACCACCACTGGTAGGTGAGAGACATCCCGATGATGATGAGCGTCACCACTAGGCCGACGACTGCGGGAATGTTGGAGAGGAACCGTTCCACGGCGCGCCGGATGGGGCCCCTTGCCGGATGCGCTGACATCGTAGGTGAGAGTGTCGCCATCTCACGCGTTCCTGATGCGAGGGTCGACCGCCGCATAGGCAATGTCGGTCAACAGGTTGACGAGGATGACGCTGGCCCCGGTCAGGAGCGTTGCACACATGATGACGCTATAGTCACGGCTGGTGACGGCGTTGATCATCAACAGGCCCATGCCCGGCCAGTTGAAAACGCTCTCGATGAAGATCGCCCCGCCGATCGCCCCGCCAATGGTCGATCCGATCAGCGTGATGACCGGCAGCAGTGCGTTGCGCACAGCATGCTTGACCACGACCCAGAACTCCCGAACACCCTTCGCTCGGGCGGTGCGGACATAGTCCTGCGACAGGACTTCGAGGAGCGAGCCGCGCATATACCGCATGATGAGCGCGCCCTGAGCGATCGAGAGCAGGGTCGCGGGCAGAATGAGATGGTAGAGGAGGTCGAGGCTGGAATAGGGGCGCCCGGGGGTCAGCATGCCGCCTGAAGGAAACCACCGCAGCAGGACCGAGAAGGCATAAAGACCGAGCAATCCCGTCAGAAATGCCGGGCTGGAAACGCCAAGAAACGAAACGATCGAGAGGCCGACGTCGGAAGCCTTGTTCTTGCGGACCGCGCTGATGATCCCGGCGGAAACGCCGACGACGATGGAGATCGCGATTGCGGTGAACATCAGCAACACGGTCGGGCCGACCCGGCTGAGCACGAGCGGCAGCACGGGCACGCCGCCGCGCTGGATCGAGTAGCCGAAGTCGCCCGACAACGCCGCTGCCAGCCAGGCGAAATACTGGACCGGCAGGGGCTGATCGAGACCAAGCCGTTCGCGCAGCGCCGCCAGGTCCGCTGCACCTATGGGAATGGTGGGATTGATATACGCGTCGATCGGGTCGCCGGGCGTAAGGCGGAGCATGATGAAGATCAGCACCGACAGCGCCAATAGCAAGAACAGGCCCGTACCCGCCCGGGATGCGATGTATCGAAGCACGATCTGGTCCTTCCTGCCCGCCGCGATGCAATCAGCACAGGCCGCGCAACATGGCGCGCCGGGTCACCGCCCTCGTTTGCGCGCTTGTTTCGCATTCACTCATATTGCTCGGCCGCCTGAAGGCGGCGGACGACGGCATGCAGCCACCGTCCGCCGCGCGCTCTCGATTAGGGCTCGATGTCCCAGGCCTCCGGGTTCATCTCGAACGGCCCACCGCCAGGCGCCGGCGTCCAGACGAAGTCCTCGAGCGAGTCCGAAGCGATACCGTACCGGCTCGCAACCCACATCGATCCCCAGGGCATCTGTTCGTTCACGACCCTGCAGACCTCCTGCCAGCGTGCATCCATCTGCGACGGGTCGGCTTCACTCATGGCCGAGGCCAGGGCCGTATCGAGCTCGGGCAGGCTGATATGCATGATGTTGTTGCCGTTCGGCGGCACCTGCTCGGAGTTCAGGTTGATATTGTGCTGGGCAGGATTGGGGCCGTTGCCGGCACCCGCATAGACCAGCGGGAACTGGCTGACGTCATCGCCGCGCACGATGCCGTTGTAGGTCGGAACGTCCACCACGCGAGGGGCGACGTTGACGCCGACGTCGGCGAGCATGGCCTGGACGGCCGCCATGATATTGGCCACCTGCGGACTGTTGTAATAGGTCAGCCACGGAAGTTCCTGGCCACCGTTGATCTCCTCCCAGCCTGCCTCGGCGAGCAGAGTGCGCGCTTTTTCCGGGTCGTAGGAATAGTCGATCAGGTCGTCGGGGACGTATTGCGGCGCGACGTAGTTACACTCCGCCTTCTTGGCAGCGCCGTTGTAGAGGGTCTCGATGATCGTGTCGCGATCGATGGCATGCATCACCGCCTGACGCACGCGCACGTCGTTCCAGAGTTCGGTCCTGTGGTTGAACCCGATATAGTTCAAAACGAACGAGTCGCCCGGGATAACGGTGAATCCTTCCGCGTCCTCGAAGGACTGGGCATCGTCAGCTTCGGCATAGGTGAACTGAATTTCGCCGGCCCGCAGTGCCGCCACCGCGGCCGCCGGATTGGCAAAATAACGGTTGATGAGCTTGTCCACCTGAGGGCGGCCGTCGCGATAGTCGTCGAACGCCTCAAGCTCGACGAACTGATCACTGGCATATTGCACGAACTTAAACGGACCCGTGCCCACGGGGGTAGTCGACCACCAATCGCTTTGTGCCAGCTCTGCCGCCGGCTTTGATGCCAGCTCATGCTCGGGCAGCATCATGAGTTGCGTGATCGTCGACAGGAATCCGCCATTGGGCCCTTTCAGCGTCACCACGGCAGTCTTCTCGTCGGGGGTTTCGACCGAAACCACGTCGGCAAGACGCGCGGCGAAAATGCTGCCGCTCTCGGGGTTCATCGCCAGATCAAAGGTGTACTTGACGTCGGCCGAGGTGAACGGCTCACCATCGTGCCACACGGCATCGGCTAGCTTGAAGGTGAACGTCGTCAGATCGTCGCTGGCGGTGTATTCGCCGGCGAGTTCGCCCTTCAACCGCGACAGATCGGCGGTATAGGTCACCAGCGGCTCGTAGTAGGTGTTGAGCCAGGTAAACCCCGCTGTCGCGGTGAGCGGGTTGAAATTGCCCTGAAAACCACCCGGACCGACATCGAACCCGCCGACAATGGTTTTCTCCTCGCTTTGAGCGATAGCCGGCAGCGCCACGAGCGCCGTGCTTGCCAGCGCAAGGCCAGCCACAGCCAGCGTACGCCCCAAAGTCCTCCCAATCATGTCTTCCTCCTTTTTTATCGTCAGTTGTCAGAGCCATCCGGGGACAGGGCGGATCGACTTTGGGCGACGACCTTCTGGATCCCGGAATAGTGGGCGGCGAGGCGCGAGCGCGCAGCCTCGACATCCTTGGCCGCGATCGCCTCGACGATTTCGTGGTGATCGCGCCAGGTTGAAAGTGGAGTTGGATTCTTGAGATCGGCGAACCCGGACACCTTGTAGTAGGCCGTCCAGAAGATATCGATCAGCGAGCTCAACATCTGGTTGTTCTGGCAGCGGAACAGCAGTTGATGGAACTGCTGGTCCTCCTCGGCGAAACTATCGTTCCTTTCTGCCCTCATGCGCATCCGCTCGGTGACCTCGCGAAGCTCGGCGAGATCCTCGGCACTGATCATTTCGATCGTCTTGTCGATGAGGCCGGTTTCCAGGACCTGCCTGATCTGGCGCAGCTCTTCGATGTCGCGCAGGGAGGCCTGGAGCCCGTACGCCAGGTTGTCGAGGAGGGGCTTGAAGGAGAACTCCTTGACGAAAACGCCGATCCCACGGCGCGTCTCCAGGATCCCCAAGGACGCCAGCGCCTTGATTGCCTCGCGCACAGAATTCCGGCCGACGCCCAGTTGCTGGGCGAGATAGCTCTCGGGTGGAAGGGCCGCACCCGCCTCCAGCCGATTCTCCTCGATGTATTTACGAAGGCTCTCCTGCACGCTCACATGCAGCAGCGGAGCTCGCTCCAGAGGCCTGATGGGCTGGTTCACGTCCGTTCTCCAGGTTGCTTGTGCTATATCGACTTGTAGGACATCCTGCAAGAAGAACTTGTAGGATATCCTGTAGCCACTCGCGCTGAAGCCAGCTCACCACGATGCCAGCTGCGGCGTGGATCTCGTCTCCCCGGGAAGGATCGCGGTCTCGTCTCCGGAACGAAAGCGCCAGCCTGTCGTTACTGCGCCAGGAGGCCGCCCATGGCGACTTTTACGATTCTCGGAGCAGTGCTGGTTGCGTGCGGAGTTGTGATGATGGCGCTCGCCGCCATCAAGAGTGGCCGCCTGTCGGATTCGCGCGCCTCGCCCGATGATCCGGCCGGAACGACGCTCGAGCCGCAGCGCCGCAGTATGGGATTCCTTGGACTCAAGGCCAACTGGCCGGGGCTACTGGTCGCCGCCGTCGGAGTGGCGTTCCTCGTCGTTCCGTTCCTCGGCATCGGCTGAGCGGCTCCTCCTTCTCCAGCAGCAACCTTTGCTCAATGGCGAGTTTTTCCGCTGGTCTGCAGTGGAGAGCGAACATGCCCGGATCGTCGATATGGAAGAGATACAGTTACGCCTGGGTCACCCTCGGCTTTTAGTCATCTCGATCGTCGGCCACTGGCTCTTTGGGTGGTTTGCCTTCGTTGACGAGCAGGCCTCCCATGGCGAGGTCCCGCAGGTGGGGCCCTATCTTATCGTGATGACGCGCGACACGCTCGAGAACTGGCAATCGGAGTTCCTGCAACTCCTCTGGCAGATCGGCGGATTGGCGTTCCTGCTGTTCGTTGGCTCGCCCCAATCCAAGGAAGGGGACGACCGCATGGAAGCCAAGATCGACGAGATCCTCAAGCGCGTCGATCCTTGCAATGGCGAGGCCATCATCAATGAGCTCGACGAGGCCTATGCCGGCCGCCATACCGACCCGCATTATCAGCAGCGGGCCGAACGACGCGAGTAGTTCAACGGCAGGAATGCAACTGCGCGCATGCAAAGGCCCGGAGCAGGACTCCGGGCCTTCGTTGAAAATCCCGACGGAGCTCAGCCCTGGATGGGCGAGAGCTTGATCTCGACACGCCGGTTCTGCGCGCGGCCGGACTCGTTGGCGTTGGAGGCGATCGGTTGGGTCGCGCCCATGCCTTCGATATAGAAGCGGCGCTGGTCGATGCCCTGGTTGGCAAGGAGCGTAGCAACCGACACCGCGCGGCGCTGCGAGAGGCCGAGATTGTATTCGGCGCTGCCGGTCGAGTCGGTGTGCCCGTAGACGTCGACAATGGTCTTGTCGAACTTCTTCAACACCAGGGCGACCGAGGTCAGCGTAGACGTGAACTGCGGCTGCACCGTCGCGCTGTCGGTGGCGAAGGTGATATTGGAGGGCATGTTGAGGATAATCTGGTCGCCTACGCGCGTCACCGACACACCCGTTCCCTGCAGCTGGGCGCGCAGTTCGGCTTCCTGCTGGTCCATATAGTTGCCGATGGCCGCGCCGGTGAGGCCGCCAACACCGGCGCCGATGAGCGCACCGACGCGCGGGTCGCCGCCAACCGCCGCGCCCACCAGCGCCCCGGCAAGCGCGCCGCCGCCCGTGCCGAGCAAGGCGCCGCCGGCAGTATTGGAGATGCGCTGCTGGCCCGTATAAGGATCGGTGGTGGTGCAGGCCGTCAACGCCAATGCGGCAATGGATGCCGCGATAATCTTCGATTTCATCAGTGTCCCCCTGACAAGAGAATCGCCCCGTGGAGCCTGTCTGGTATGCGAATAAGGCAGGAAGGTGGTGAGAAGCAATCAGGTATTGGCCCAGCCGCCATCGACGAGGAACTGCTGTGCCGAGATCATGGCGCTATCGTCGGCGGCAAGGAACAGCGCCATGCGCGCGCAGTCATCCGGGAAAACGCGGCCGGCCAGCGCCTGCGCCTCATCGATCAGCCGCTCGGCGTCGGCATTCAGCCAGTGCGTCAACTGCCTCTGCGTCATTACCCAGCCGGGAGCCAGGGTGTTGACGCGGATACCGGACTTGCCGAGCTCGCGCGCCATGGCCCGGGTCATCCCGTGAGTTGCCGCCTTCGCCGTCTCGTAGACGGGGATCCTCGGGCTCATGATCATCCAGCTGATCGAGCCGAAGTTGATGATCGAGCCCTTGCCTGCCCGCATCATGCCCGGCGCCACCGCCTGGATGGCAAAGAAGGCGTGCTTCAGATTGACGGCGATGCGCTCGTCCCAATAGGTGGGCGTCACATCGCTCCAGTCGTGCCGCTCGTCGTGCGCTGCGTTGTTGACGAGGACCAGCGCATCGCCATGGGCGGCGGCAAAGCCGTCGATGGCGGCCTTGTAGGCATCGGTATCGGTCACATCGCAGCGGGCAAAACGCACCGTCTGTCCGGCGGCGGTGAGCTCGGCGGACAACTTCTCGCCCGCCTCCGCCGCGATATCGACAAAGCCGACCTTCGCGCCCTGCCCGGCGAAATTGCGCACGAGCGCCTCCCCGATGCCCGAGGCGCCGCCGGATATCACCACAGGGCGCCCGGCAAGGGTTGGATAGCTGGCATAGTCAGTCATGGCCTGTCCCCGAGATTCACTTTGCAACGCAACTAACCCGGAAGCGAGGCGGGCGGCAAGAACGCAGCGAGCGCGGCAACGAGGCTGAACAAATGTTACGCCGCTGTTTTCTGCTCATGGGATCGTGGTCGACATTTTCGGTTGCGGCATATATTTGCAGCCGGCATGTAACGAATGGTTCTGCTCGGCGAACTCATCAGGAAGACGCATTGAACCCCGACGTAGACAGAAGGCTTGCCGGTCTGATGCAGCGGGCGCTTGACGGCGACGAGGCGGCCTACGCCGTGTTGCTCAAGGAGGTCGCGGCGGTCGTGCGGCGCGCGGCGCGCGGCAGGTTGGCGCCGGGCATCGGGGTTGATCCCGAGGACATCGTGCAGGAAACGCTTCTGGCCATCCACCTCAAACGCCACACCTGGCAACCGGATGGCCTCATTGGTCCGTGGGTGCATGCGATCACCCGCTACAAGATCGTCGATGCACTGCGGCGGCGCGGGCGGCACGCGACAGTCGTGATGGACACTGTCGTTGAAACACTCGAAGCCGAAGCCCAGGAGGAGCGGCCCCGCGGGCGTGACATCGCCACGGCGCTCGGCGGCCTCAGCGACGGGCAACGACGCGTGGTCGAGGCCATATCGGTCGAGGGCCGCTCGATCCGCGAGACGGCCGAGGCGCTCGGCATGAAAGAAACGGCAGTGCGGGTGGCGCTGCACAGGGGACTGGCGGCGATCGCGTCGCGGTTCGGGAAAAGGACATGAAGACGGACGACCTCATCATAGCGCTGACGGCTGACGCCGGCCGGGTCAGGCGCCCTATGGACGTGGTGCTGGAGTGGCTGACGGTTGCTGCATGCGTTGCGGCCGCTCTTGTCTTCGCCGCGACCATCGGTCCGCGCGCCGATATCGGCGAGGCCGCCACCACCGGGCGCTTCCTGTTCAAGTTCGTCGTCACCATTGCGCTTGCCGGCAGCGCCTTCTGGCTGCTCCTGCGCCTGAACCGCCCGGGGGCGGCCGGCAGGCGCGACCTCGTCCTCCTCGCCGCCGCGCCGGCTCTGCTGCTGCTGGCGGTCGCGGCCGAGTTCTTCAGCGTGCCGCAGGCGCAGTGGGCGATGACCGCCATGGGCAAGAACAGCTTCAATTGCCTCACCTGGATTCCGCTCATCGGCATCGGGCCGCTGGCGCTGCTCCTGCCGACCCTGCGGCACGGGGCGCCAACCCGCCCGGCCCTCTCCGGTGCGGTAACAGGTCTGCTTGCCGGCGGGATAGCGGCGACGTTCTATGCGGCCAACTGCACCGACGATTCACCCTTCTTCGTCGTCACCTGGTACCCCCTCGCCATCGCCATGCTGGCGGCGGTCGGGGCGGCAGCGGGCAAGCTCATCGCGCGCTGGTGAAGGCGCGGCAGGAGGAGCCCAAATAAAAAGGGAGGCCGAAGCCTCCCCCTGCAAACTCACTCACAGCCGGTATGTCAGCGCTTCTTCTTGTCCATCTGGTGGTAGGCCCGCCGCGCGTGGAACTCGCAATAGGGAATGCCTTCGTTGGACGCCTGCCCGCAGAAGTAGAAATCCTTGGAGAGCGGGTCGCCGATGGGCCACTTGCAGGTGTGCTCGTTGAGCTGCAGCAGCGAGAGGCGCTTGTCCTCGGGGATGAACAGCTCCTGCACCTGCGGGGCGACGTAGACCTCGGTTTCCATCTCGGGACTGGCGGCAAGGGCCGTCGCGCCGATGGTCTGGGTGCGCATGATGCTGGCGCGAGGCTTGGACATTCCCATCCCGCTGCCCATGCCCGACGAGGGCGAGGCGACGCGGCGCGGGGTCGTGCGCTGCACCGAGCGGCGCGGCGCCGAACTGGTCGGCTTGGCGCGGGCCGAGAGCTTCAGCCGATGCACCTTGCCGATCACGGCGTTCCGCGTCACCCCGTCGCCGAGCTCGCCCGCGATCTGGCTGGCCGAAAGGCCTTCCATCCAAAGTTTCTTGAGCAGCTCGACGCGCTCGTCGGTCCAACCCATGGTCTGCGCTCCTGAAACCATCGTCAAAGCAGAATCCCTCATCGCGCTGCCAGAACGGCACGGCAGCCGCCATCTCTATAATTCGTATGTCGCAGGGGTCCGCCACACGAGATATCGTGTCCCCAACGCGTCCGATAGTACGCCACGGGCGGAATCGGGATCAAGAGTCGGCCTCGACTTTCCCCGGAAAAACCCATGCTTAAGATTGAGTTAAGAAAGCCTGAGTCAAATCAGGCACTTGAGCCGGTTCGCATTGACTTGTCGGGCCTATTTGCCCTATTTCAGGGCCTCGCGCGCCGCCAGAGGGCAGCGCGCTTTTGGTTTTTCAGGGGCTCGCGGTGCATTCCGTCCGGCTCCTGAGTCATTCCTGCAACACTCGCAACCTCGGTGAACACCATGTCTGCGCTTTACGGCACGTATGCCCGGTCCGAACTCGCTTTCGAGCGGGGCGAGGGCATGCGACTTTTCGCGCAGGATGGCACCGAGTATCTCGATTTCCACGCGGGCGTGGCCGTCAATGCCCTCGGGCATGGGGATCCGCATCTCGTGGCGACCCTCAAGTCGGCGGCCGAGAAGGTCTGGCACACGGCCAACACCTTCACCATTCCCGAGCAGGAGCGGCTCGCCCAGCGGCTGGTCGATGCCACCTTCGCTGATGCCGTGTTCTTCACCAATTCGGGCGCCGAGGCGATCGAATGCGCCATCAAGAGCGCGCGGCGGTATTTCTGGGACAAGGGCGAAGCGGACCGCTATGAGATCATCGCCTTTTCCGGCTCTTTCCACGGGCGCACGCTCGGCGCCATCGCCGCGGGCGGCAATTCCAGCTATCTCGAGGGCTTCGGCCCGCCCGCCCCCGGCTTTAAGCATGCAACACCCAATGACCTCTCTTCGGTCAAGGCGCTTATCGGTCCCCAGACCTGCGGCATTCTCATCGAGCCCGTGCAGGGGGAGGGCGGCGTTACCGCCATGTCGAACGAGTTCATGCAGGGCCTGCGCGCGCTTTGCGATGAGCACGACCTGCTGCTGATCCTCGACGAGATCCAGTGCGGGTTCGGCCGTACCGGGCTTTTCTTTGCCCATGAATGGTCGGGCATCACGCCCGATATCGTTGCCGTCGCCAAGGCCATCGGTGGCGGCTTCCCGCTGGGCGCTTGCCTTGCCAGGAACGAGATCGCCAGTGCCATGGTGCCGGGCACGCACGGCTCGACCTATGGTGGCAATCCGCTCGCCTGCGCCGTCGGCAACGCGGTGCTCGACCGCGTTCTAGCCCCCGGGTTCCTCAACCATGTCAACAGCATGGGCCAGAGGCTCTCCTGGCACCTGCAGCAGCTCTCCCAGCGTTTCCCGCAGTTCGTGGTGGAAATGCGCGGCAAGGGCCTGCTCACCGGGATCAAGATCACGCCGCCGGCCAAGGATTTCGTCATACGCCTGCGCGACGACCACAAGCTCCTGACCATCGCGGCGGGAGACAATGTGCTGCGCCTCCTGCCGCCGCTGATCGTTACCGAAGCCGATATCGAGGAGGCCGTGGCGCGCATCGCGGCCGCCTTCACCGCCATCGAGGCCGAAACGGCGACCGCACCTGCGGTCGACTGAGCGCCCTTCCCCCAAAGCGTCACAACCAGCCGGACACACAGCGTCATGACCGGAACGCCCAGACATTTCCTTTCCATCGCCGACCTCAGCAAGTCGGAGTTGCGCACCATCCTTGACCTCGCCGCGGCGCTCAAAACCCGCCTCAAGGCTGGCGAGCGTCCGCCGCTGCTGCAGGACAAGGTTCTCGCCATGATCTTCGAGCGCGAATCCACCCGCACGCGCGTGTCGTTCGATGTCGGCATGCGCCAGCTCGGAGGTGAGACGCTGATGCTGACCGGCAGCGAGATGCAGCTGGCCCGCGAGGAGACGCTTTCGGACACGGCCAAGGTCATGGCGCGCTATGTCGATGCGATCATGATCCGCATCCTGGCGCATGACGACCTCCTCGAGCTCGCCGCCGCCTCCTCCATACCGGTCATCAACGGCTTGACCCGGCGCGGCCATCCCTGCCAGGTGATGGCCGACATCCAGACGTTCGAGGAGCGCCACGGCTCGATCGAAGGCGCTCGGGTCGCCTGGGTGGGCGATAGCAACAATGTGATGATGAGCTGGGTGCATGCGGCTGAGAAATTCAACTGCACGCTCGCCATCGCCTGCCCCGAGCAATTCGGGCCGGACCAGGGTATGATGGCCGACATCCGCCGGGCCGGGGGGGTCGTCTCGCTCGGCGTCGACCCGTTCGAAGCGGTCGAGGGCGCCGATCTCGTCATCACCGATACCTGGGTTTCCATGGGCGACACCGATCCCGGGGAGCGCCGCCGGGTCTTGAAACCCTACCGCGTCGACACCAAACTAATGCACCGGGCGAGCAAGGACGCGCTGTTCATGCATTGCCTTCCCGCTCATCGCGGCGACGAGGTCACCGACGAGGTCATCGACGGGCCGCAGTCGGTCGTGTTCGACGAGGCGGAGAACCGCCTGCACGCACAAAAGGCGATCCTGGCCTGGGTCTTCGGGATCGAAACCGTAGAATAGCAAGGTAACGGCCCGGCCTGCATCGCCCTCTGCCCGGAAGGGACAGGGGCTGGTTGCGTTGCTGCGCAAACCGATGCCAAATGGAAAGCACTCATGGCAGACACCATCACATCCAACCTCGGCCTTGACCGACCGGAAACCGGTGACGATGCCGTCGTGCCCTTCACCCTCGAGAACCTCGACACCCGCGGCCGGTCCGTGCGGCTCGGGGCAGCGCTCGATGCCATGCTGAAGCGTCACGACTATCCGCCCCCGGTTGCGCGGCTCCTGGGTGAAGCCGTCGCGCTTGCAGCGCTCATCGGCTCGTCGCTGAAGTTCGAGGGCCGTTTCATCCTGCAGACGCAGACCGATGGTCCGGTCAACCTGCTCGTCGTCGACTTCGATGCGCCCGACGGCGTGCGCGCCTATGCGCGCTTCGATGAAGCGGAGCTCGACGCCGCGGTCGCTTCGGGCCGGGCGAGGCCGGGCGAGCTCCTCGGCAAGGGGCACCTTGCCATGACCATCGATCAGGGCGAGCACATGGAGCGGTACCAAGGCATCGTTGCACTCGAGGGCGATTCCCTCGAAGAAGTGGCGCACACTTATTTCATGCAGTCCGAGCAGATCCCGACGCATGTGCGCCTGGCCGTCGCCGAGCTCAGCCAGAGGGGCGATCCGGTTTCCCACTGGCGTGCCGGCGGCGTCCTCATCCAGCATCTGCCTGATCACGGCATGGCCGTGATGCCGGACCTGCCAGGCGACGGCGATTTCGACAATCCGGAAACCGCAGACCCCGATTTCGTCGAGCCCGACAGCTGGACGCGGGCGCGGACCCTGCTCTCCACCGTAGAGGATGCCGAACTCGCCGATCCCACCGTCTCACCCGAGCAACTGCTCTTCCGTCTCTATCACGAGACGGGAGTACGGGTCTTCGAACCGACGGCGATCGAGGAGCGCTGCACCTGCTCGGCCGAGCGTATCGAGGACATGCTGCGCAACAGCTTCTCGAGCGAGGAGCGCGCCGAGATGGCAGTCGACGGCCAGATCGAGGTGGTCTGCGAGTTCTGCTCGAGCGCCTACCACTTCAATCCGCATCAGTTCGAGACGAGCAACTAGCGCACCGAGCGAATACCGCTCTTTCATGCAAGGCACGGGTGCTCCAGTCTTTTTTCCCATGGCGGCCGCGCAAGGCGGATTTGCGCAAGTTGTCAAACGCTTGCGCAAATCAGCTCTACGCAGCACAATGGTTCCTTGTTCAGCGAGGCAAGAGGCGGGCCAGTTGAATTCGGAACTGATGACGACCATAGAGGCGGTCCAGCATCAAACGTCGGGCGAGGCCATTCGCGACATCCTGTACCGGGCCATAAGCTCGTATGGTCTTGACCGCTTTATCATATCGGGCCTGCCCGATCGTGGGCAGGACGTGCGACCGTTCGTGCTGCTATCGGGCTGGCCCGACGAATGGTACCAACGCTACACTAGGCTCGGCTACGTGCATCTTGATCCAGTTGCGCGCCACTGCTTCACGACGACATTACCGTTCGACTGGTCCGAGGCAGGCTACGACCCGACCTCGGATCTGCCCGCTAAACGGGTGATGGACGAAGCTGCCGAGTTCGGCATGCACGACGGTTTCTGCATTCCCGTCCATATGGAAGGGGGAATGCAGGGCGTGGTTTCGCTGGTCGGCAGCACGGCCGAGGTCGACGAACACTCGCGGTTGGAGCTTCACATGCTCGCGCTCTATGCGCATGGGCGCCTGCGCTATCTCAACATGCCGGGTAGTGAGCAGCCGCGGCGGCGTGCCATTACGCTGCGGGAATCCGAAGTGCTGAAATGGGCGGCCAGCGGCAAGACGGCGGGCGAGATCGCGGTGATCACGGGCTTGTCCGAACGCACTGTCAACCAGCACTGCGTGAATGCCCAGACCAAGCTCGGCACCAAGAACCGCACACATACGGTTGTCGAGGCCATCCGGCACCGGCTGATCACATTGTAAGTTCTAACAATACCGTAACCTAACTCGAGCGTGCCTTAATATCCGCAGAACCATGGGGATCGGCGGCATGAAGGTACACCTTTTGGGCGCCCATAACCGCGCTCGATATGGAGATTTGCTCGAAGAGAATTACAAGTTGCGGCATCGAATCTTTGTCGACCTGCAGGGCTGGGAGGCAATCCGGCGTCCCGACCAGCGTGACGTGGATGCCTTCGATGGACCCAATGCCGCTCATATTCTGGTGACGGAGGATGGCGAACTCGTCGGCGGGTCGCGCTTCAACTGTCACGACGGACCGACCTTGCTGCAGACGGTCTTTCCGGGGCTCGTAACGGAACCGTTTCCAGCGCCACCCGCGCTAGGGGCCGATTGGACGCGCTTTTACGTGCGCCCTGATCGTCGCGAGGGCCGGCGCCGGGCCCCGGAGTCTGCAGCCCTTTTCTGCGCGATGATGGAGTATGCCCTGTCCCAGGGCTACGCCTTCATCACCTTCGTTTCGACCATTTACATGGTCGAACTGGGTGTGAGCATGGGCTGGCGGATCGCTCCCCTGGGACCGCCGGCCAAGATAGACGGCAAGCCGACAGTCGCTGCCTCGATCGAGGTTTCCGAAGATGCCCTGGACAGCGTCCGGCGGGTCACCGGCATCGGTCAGGCCGTTCTGCCGTTTGGCGGCACCGACCTGCGTACCGGCCGCTCCGTTGCGTTCGGAGGGTTCTAAGACGCCACGCGGGTGATCCGGATGGTTGTGCAGTACAGCGATCTTAGTGCCAGCGCGCCGAACTTGGAATTGCAGCAGTCGCGCGCTCATCCCGCACCGCCTAGGCCCGGCAAAAGCGAACAGCCGAAGCCAGCTGAGGTTGGGCGAGAATACTGAGCCGTAAGTTCCGCCACCTGCCGCTTGGAAAGCGGATGGACGGTGTCGTTGGAGAGCCTCGCAAACAATAGACTGCCGGCGCGAGACTCCGGTCCGAAGAAGCGATTGGCGACAATTCTGCCCAGCGCCTGGAAGACATGCTCCCGGTCAGGGGGCGTTCGTGTCCGGTCACGAGAACGCATCGGTCGCGTCACCAGGCGATATTTGGGAAATCGACGGTGTCCGGACTAAATGGATCTGGCATCCCCCCACCTCCTGCCCCTCCGCCACTTGCCGGAACCAGTTTCACCTCGAGCGCCGCCGATGTGGTCGGAACCGAAGACGATCCATCTCCCCAGCACAGTCATGCCGCCGACGCGCGCCGCACGGCGAGCCGATGTTCTTCGATGAACTCCGCCACGTCGATCTCCCGCCCGGTGTGGACGCTGCGGATTGCGGCATAGACCATGGCCTGCGACTTCACATGAGTTTCGATGCTGGTTTCCATTTCCCCGCCACCGTCGAGCCAGCGGACAAAGCGATCGATCAGCCAGACATTGCCGAACTTGGTCTGCTGGGCGGCAGGTATGGGCTCGCCCTCCCCTTCCTTGCGGCTGCCGCGCTGCCGGGTGGGATCGTGGCGGTGCCGTTCAACTTCGCCATGGCTGAGGACTATGACTCCGTTCTCGCACTCGGCGCGAACATACGCCTTGAAGTAGGGATTGATGGCCACCGCGTTGCAGCTGGTGCCTTCGTAGGAGAGCTTGACGCCATTCTGAAAGGTGGCGATGGCAAGCACATTGGCATCGCCCTTAAATTCACCCCAGGGCGGTGTCCAAGAGCGCGCAAATATCGTGGCGCAGTCGGCGCCCGCTAAGTCACGTATCATGTCAAAGTGATGGATACCGGCTTCCCCCAACATCACATCGGGCAGTTCGTGACGGAAGGCGGCCCAGGCGCCGTACTTGCGCAGTTCGCCCGTCTGGCGGAACACGAGATAATCGAGCGGCCCGTCCAGCCCCGAGCGCAATGTATTGCGGAACGTGGTATTGGGCTGGTCGAACCGGTGCGTCATCGTCATGGCCAGCTTAGTGCCAGCCTTCTTCACCAGTTCGTGGACCCGGATAGTCGCCTCCATCGTGTCGGCCACCGGCTTCTCGCATAACACACGGAGGCCGGCCGCTATCGACAGGCGGATATGCTCCTCGTGATGCCAGGCCGGTGTCGAGATGAGCACGAAATCGGCGCGGACCTTGGCAACCAGTTCCGCCGCTGAAATGAAGCAAACCTCATCGGACAAGTTGTGGAAGGCCTGCGCGGCTTTAAGGGCCGTGGTGTCGGTATCTGCGATGCCGACCACTTCGATCAGCCCATCGGCGATGTTAGGCGGCACGAATTGCTCCGACCAGAGCTTGCCATAGCCCCCCACGCCGATCTGCAGCATGCGATAGCTCATTTTTGTACTCCTCTGGCGGAAGGTCGGCGCATCATGGCGACGAGGGCGTCGGCCATCGCTTGAGCGAAGGCGCTGTCATTTATGTCGAGGTCGAGTTCGGTAATCTCGACCTGGCCCCCCGCACCCTCTTGGATGCCGTTCAAGAGGGCCGCGTCGGCATCCGGATCGTGAAAGACTCCCCCGACTACGGCGATGGCCGAAATACCGGCTTTGGGTATGAAGAGTCTGGTCGGGGCATCCGCCGCGGCCAGGCGCTCGCCAATTTGGCGGCCAAGTACGGCGCACTCCTCCGGCGTCGTCCGCATCAGCGTAATGTTGGCATTGTGCTCGTATAGCAGGCGGCCCTCGAACCTGGCCGGCACGCTTGCCCGCGGCCCAAAATTGACCATGTCCAGCGCGCCGAGCGAGACCACTTGCGGCACGCCATGCTTCCCCGCCATTGTCAGGCGGCCGTCATGTGCGGGAAATATCCCGCCCACAAGGGCGTCGGCCAGCTCTGTCGTGGTCAGGTCCAGCACCCCGGCAAGATAGCCGCCCGCGACCAGGGCCTCCAAGGCTTGCCCGCCGGTGCCCACCGCGTGAAAGATGATCACTTCATAACCCTGCTCCTCGAGCCGAGCCTTGGCCGCCATCGCGCCGGGCGTGGTGACACCGAACATGGTGGCACCGACCAACGGCCTGTCGCCGGCGGTCGGACCCGCCGCTTGTTGATAGGCCGTGGCCATGCCCGCGATGGCGCCTGCCGCATTGCCAATGACGCGCCGGCTGATGCGGTTCAGCCCGGCAACGTCCACCACCGAATGCATCATGGTGATGTCGGTGGTCCCGACATAGGCGCGGGTATCGCCCGAGGCGACGGTGGAAACGATGAGTTTGGGTACGCCGACCGGCAGGCCCCGCATGGCAGTGGCGGCCAGCGCGCTGCCGCCTGAGCCGCCCATTGCCGCAACCCCATGCAGTCGCCCTTGCGCGTGCAGATCGGACAAGAGCACTCGCGCACCCTCCGAGAGCCGTGTGAGTGCCACACCCCGGTCCCTAGCGGCCAGCAGAGCGTCGATATCGGCGCCTGCGGCCGCGGCGACCTCTGCACGTGAAATGTCGGGGACAAAGCCCGGAGCGCCGAGCACGCCGGCATCGACCACCGTTACCTGGTGGCCGAGAGCCCGTAGATGGTCGCGCATGACTTCGTACTCGGCCCCCTTGGTGTCGAGCGTTCCGACGAGAACGACGCCGGCCACGGTCTAGGCCTTACGCTGCAGCCGCGGCAGGGAACCCGCGGGCACCTCGGCAAAGTCGGGCAGCGCGGCAAGGTCGACTTCAGCGCCACCAGGGTTGTAGAGTGCCAGCAGGCGCAGCGGTTCCCAGCCTGTATTGACCGTCGAATGGTAGATGGCAGTTGGGATGTAGATCGTGTCCCCCGGACCCACCTGGAATTCAGGCTTGTCGTCGACCATCTGCCGTCCCTCGCCGGATAGGACATAGAGGATTTCTTCGGCAGCGGAGTGGTTGTGGCGGGTGTGACCTTCGCCCGGCAGCAGCACAACCTCCCCAAAGGTCAACTTGGCTCCCGGCGTGGCCAAAGGGGACACGAACCACTTGATCAGTCCCCAGTCGAATGTCTGCGTCGGAACCGTCCGATGATTTATCGCGCTCATGAATTCCTCTCCTCCCAAAGTCCGGTCTAGTCAGGCCGGCGCCAAATCCATCCCGATGGCCTTGAACCGGCGCATATTTTCGGTGATCGCGATTTCCGTCGGCAGCCGCTCGGCGCTCGATGCGCCGAAAAAGCCGTCGATACCGCGCGTATTGCCGAGCACGTAGGCGGCGTCGTCCGGTTCGGCGATGGGACCACCATGGCACAGCACAATGATATCTGGATTGATCGCCCTGGCAGCGTCATGCATGTCCTGGATCGCCCGGACGGCGTCATCCAGCGTCACAGCGGATTGTGCGCCGATGGCTCCTTTGGTGGTCAGCCCGACATGGGGAACCAGAATATCGGCACCGGCCAAGGTCATGTCCTCGGCCTCTTTGGGTGTAAAGACATAAGGTGTGGTAACCAGGTCGAGTTCATGGGCAATGCGGATCATTTCCACTTCCTTGTCATACCCCATGCCAGTTTCCTCCAGATTGGCACGGAACATTCCGTCGATCAGCCCGACGCTTGGGAAATTCTGCACTCCGGAAAAACCCATCTCCTTGATCTGCTTGAGGAACACCGGCATGAGGCGGAATGGATCGGTTCCGCATACGCCCGCCATAACGGGAACGTTCAGCACCACCGGCAGCACCTCCCTGGCCATGTCCACCACAATGGCATTGGCGTCGCCGTAGGGCATCATACCGGCAAGCGAGCCGCGTCCAGCCATCCGGAAGCGACCGGAATTGTAAATGACGATGATGTCGGCCCCGCCAACCTCGACGCATTTGGCCGAAAGGCCGGTTCCGGCGCCTGCGCCGATAATGGGCCGACCGGCCGCCCTCTGTGCCTTTAGCCTCGCAAGGATGTCGGTTCGGCGCATAGATATCGTCTCCGTGGAAGTAAGATCTGTTTGTTCGGGGTGAGCGGGGTCATTCGACGCCTCGCAGTGAAAGCTCGTGCGCGCGGTGGCAGCGCACCTGCTGCCCGTCCCCGATGGTTTCAAGGACTGGTACGACTGTACGGCATTTTTCGATCGCGTACGGGCAACGGGGGTGGAAGGCGCACCCGGAGGGAATATTGCTTGGGTCGGCTACCTCGCCTTGCAGCACGATACGGCTAGATTGCTGTTCAGGATCCGGCTTGGGCACCGCCGACAGCAGCGCTTCGGTATAGGGATGCCTGGGCGTGAAGTAGAGATCCGCCGTCTTGGCCACCTCAACCACCTTTCCCACATACATCACCACCACGCGATCGCAGATGTGCTGCACCACGCTCAGGTCGTGGGAGATGAAGAGATAGGTGAGCCCAAGTTCCTGCTGCAGCTCTTCCAGAAGGTTCAACGTTTGCGCCCGCACCGAGACGTCAAGCGCCGAGACGGGCTCATCGGCCACCACGAGGCGCGGATTGAGGGCCAACGCCCGCGCGATGCCGATGCGCTGGCGCTCGCCGCCGCTGAAAGCGTGGGGATACCGGCGCATGTATTCAGGGCGCAGGCCCACCCGCTCGAGCAGGTAGGCAACGCGCTCCTCCAGCGCCTTGCCCTTGCTGACCCCGAACGCCACGAGCGGCTCGCCCACCAGATCGAGCAGAGTCCAGCGCGGATTGAGCGATGAGAACGGATCCTGGAAGATCATCTGCATGTCTCTGCGCAGGGCCTTGAGGCTCCCCCCCTCGGACTGCGCAATATCGACCGGTTTGCCGTCTCCACGGTCAAAGATGATCTGACCATCCGTCGGGTCGATGGCCCGCAAGAGGCAACGCCCGGTCGAAGTCTTGCCGCAGCCGCTCTCGCCGACGAGACCCAGCGTTTCGCCCTCGTCTACGTGAAAGGTGACGTCGTCGACGGCGCGTACCCGCCCCACTTCGCGGCGCAGAAGACCGCGTGTGATCGGATAGTGCTTGGTGAGGCCCTTGACGTCTAGCAGACGGCGGCCCGCGGGCGTGAAAGCCGGCTCAATGGCGCTCATGCACTTTGCTCCTCTGCCTTGTCGCCTTCACCGAAGAGAAAGCAGCTCACCGTATGGCCCCCGGCAACGGTGGTCTTGCCGGGCATGGACTTTTCGCAAATGCCCGGCATGGCCGAGGGGCAGCGAGTGTGGAATGGGCAGCCAATAGGGCGGTTGAACGGGCTGGGCACCATGCCCTTGACCGGGTGCAGCGGTTCCCCTGCCCTTCGCCCGAGTTTGGGAATCGAGGCCAGCAGCGCGCGGGTGTAGGGATGCTTGGGGTCGCGGAAAAGCGATTTGACGTCGGCCATTTCCACGACCTTACCCAGATACATCACCGCCACGGTCTGCGCAGTTTCGGCTACCACGCCCAAATCGTGGGTGATCATCATCACGCTCATGCCCAGATCATCCTTGAGCTGGCGGATCAGCCCCAGGATCTGCGCCTGCGTGGTCACGTCCAGCGCGGTGGTAGGCTCGTCCGCAAGCAGCAATTGCGGCCGGCAGACCAGCGCCATGGCGATCATTGCTCGCTGCCGCATCCCGCCCGAGAGCTGGTGCGGGTAAGCGTCGATGCGCTTCTCGGCGCTCGACATCTCCACGCGCCGCAGCATGTCGACGGCGGCGGTCCGCGCTTCCTCCTTGGAGATGGATTGGTGCAGCCGGATTGCCTCAATGATCTGGTTCCCGATGGTGTGCACCGGGCTGAACGCCGTCATCGGCTCCTGGAAGATCATGGCGATCTCCGCCCCCCGGATCCTGCGAATTTCTCGACCGCTATGGGGCAGTTCCAGAAGGTCCGTCACTTCTCCGCTGGAACGGCGGAAAATCACCTTTCCCGCCAACGAGTCGTCGGAGGTGCCGGCGATCCTCAGGATGGTGCGGGCGGTAATGCTCTTTCCGCAGCCGCTCTCGCCCACCACGCCGATGGTCTCCCCACGACGGACATGGAACGAAGCGCCATCCACCGCCCGGACGTAGCCCTCCCTGAGGGCAAACCCGGTTCGCAGGTCACGAACGTCCAGCAGCATGTCGGCGGGCATTGCTTGGTCGGTCATCTCGCCCTCCTAGCGCCGATACGGGTCGGCGGCATCGCGCAGGCCATCGCCGAGGAAGTTGAGGGCGAGCACTGCAATCACCACCATGGCGCCGGGAGCAAGTAGCCAGGGCGCCAGCGCAACTGAGCGCAGGTTCTGTGCTTCCTGCAGCAGCACTCCCCAGCTGATGGCGGGGTAGCGCAGGCCGAGCCCCAGGAAACTCAGCGCTGTTTCTGCGATAATCATTTCGGGTACCGCCAGGGTGAGCGCGGCAATGATGTGGCTCATGAATGAGGGCACCATGTGCTTGAAAATGATGCGCGTCCGGCTGGTGCCACAGAGCCGGGCCGCCATGATGAAATCTTCCTCGCGCAAAGCCAGCGCTCTGCCGCGCACCACCTGCGCGAGACCGGTCCAGCCGATGAGCGACAGAATGACGGTTATGGCGAAATAGACCTGCATTACCGACCAGTTCGACGGCAGTGCCGCCGCCAAACCCAGCCACAGCGGTATGGTGGGCATCGACCGCACGAACTCGATGATGCGCTGCGTTACGATATCGATCGTGCCGCCGAAATAGCCCGAAACCCCGCCCACCACGATGCCGATAAAGAAGCTCATCACCACACCGGCCAGTCCGATAGACATGGACAGGCGCGTGCCATGGATAATGCGGCTCAAAAGATCCCGCCCCTGCCGGTCGGCGCCTAAAAGGTAGACGCGGGCATCGGCATCCTCGACTCCGAAAAGGTGCAGATTGGAAGGAAATAGCCCCCACAGTCGGTAGTCGTCGCCCTGGACGAATAGCGAAAGATGGTGGCGTGCCGAGGTATCTTCGACGAACTCCAGCTCGAACGTATCGAGATTGCGCTGGCTGCTCGTACCATAGACGAACGGCCGCAGATGAAACTGGCCGTCTGCATCGACGAAATGGATGCGGGTTGGCGCCTGGTAGGCGCTGGCAGGATTCTGCGCCTCCGGATCGTAGGGGGCGACGAACTCGACGAAGGCGGCTACAACGTAGAGCAACAGCACTATGATGCCACAAATAACGGCGAGGCGGTGCCGGCTGAACTTATACCACATCAAACGCCATTCGGAGGCGGCGGCGTAGGACGCCGCCTTGCCGGCGCCGTTGTCGGCCGGCTGAAAGGCCTCAGGTGTGCCGGTCTCGGAGGTCGTTGTCATTGCGGCCTCTAATTGAAACGGATACGGGGATCGAGCCACGCGAGCAGCACGTCCGAAATAAGGGTGCCGATAACCGTGAGGATGCTCAGCATGAGCAGGATGGCTCCGGCCAGGTACATGTCCTGCGACTGCAGCGCGGTAAGCAGCATCGGTCCGGTCGTGGGTAGGTTCAGCACTACCGAAACAATGATGGAGCCTGAAACAAGGCCGGGAAGGGTCCAACCTATGGTGCTGACGAAAGGATTGAGTGCCACGCGCACCGGGTACTTGAGCACGAGACTCGTCTCGCCCATACCCTTGGCGCGGGCCGTGGTGACGTAAAGCTTGGGCAGTTCGTCGAGCAGATTGGCCCGCATGATGCGGATGAGGCCGGCAATACCGCCGATGGCCAGAACCGCGGCCGGAATCCACAGATGCGACAAGAAGTCGAGAACCTTCGCCAGGCTCCAAGGGGCGTCGGCATATTGGGGTGAGAAGAGCCCGCCAACGGACATGCCGAATTGCGAGTAGGCCCACCACATCAGGACCAGCGCGAAAAGGAAATTGGGTACGCCGAGCCCCACGAAGCTGATGAAGGTGAAGAAATAGTCGCCGGGCGAATACTGCCTGACGGCCGAATAGATGCCGATCGGCAACGAGATCGCCCAAACCAGGAGCAGCGAGGCCACCGAGAGCGCGATAGTCAGCGCCATGCGCTCGCCGATGAGGTCGACCACTGGGCGCTTCCATTGGAACGAGTGGCCGAAATCACCCGACAATACGCCGACGACCCACTTCCAGTACTGGACATAAACCGGTTCCCCAAGCCCGTACTGGGCACGCAGCGCATCGATCTGCGCCTGATCGACGACCTGCCCGCCGGACTCGAGCGTGGCAATATAGGATGTCAGAAAGTCGCCCGGTGGCAGTTGGATGATGACGAACGTGATGATCGAGATCACGAAGACAGTCGGGATCACGAGCAGCAGGCGTTGCAGCACATAGCCGGCCAAGATGCGCTCCTCGGTTTGCGGTTTCCCCAGGCCGCCGCCGTTTCGACGGCGGCCCGGTCAGTCGTCACGGGAGGAATACTCAGGACTTGATGAACCACTGTTCCGGGTTGAGCGTGTGCCAGAACCAATTGGCCGCACCCCACCACAGCCGCGCATCGTCATCGCGCTTGAAGACGTTTTCGATATCGTTGCGCACAATTACGGGCTGAGGTGCCTGACCCACCACGCCAATGACGTAGAGGGTCTCGGCGGTGAGGTCGTAGACCCGCTTGGCCGCCGCCTCGTATTCTGGAGAGCCCAGTTCGGTCTTCTGCCAGGCGATATAGGCGTCACGCAGGTCCTTGGCGTCCTGGGGTGGCTCCACGCCGCGTTCGCCGCCGGAGTTGAACCAGTTCTGCCATTCTCTGGCATACCGAACGATCGAGTTGCCGCCGGGTCCCAGCTTGCCATCCAGCGAATAGGCATAGGCCGGACGTTCGAGCACCCGATCGACATGCCAAGCGGTGGCGTGTTGTTCCTGGGCGTCGAGCCGCTGGATGAGATAGCCGCGTTCGCGTGCGGCCGCATCCACCTGCAGTCCCAACTCCTGCCAGTGCTTGACCACCAGTTCGCACACTTCCTTCTTAGGTCCTTCCTGGGGTAGGTACTCTAGCTGGAAGATCAGCGGCTGCCCGTCCGGGCGCAGCCGGACCCCCTCGCCGTTGCGCTGGTCGAGGCCGATTTCGTCTAGCAGGGCATTGGCCGCGTCGAGGTCGAACTCTGCGTAGTGGCTCGCCCATTTCGGATCGAAAAAGCTGGCGGTTTCGTTGATGGTCGCCTGACGGGGCGTCCCCTGGCCGAGGAAGACCAGCTCGTTGATTTCCGTTCGGTTGATGCCCAGTGATAAGGCCTGCCGGAACCGAACGTTCGAATAGAGCTCGGCAAGTACCGGATCGGGATGCAGCGGATTAAAGGCGATGCAGACGTCCGACCCCCGCTCGCTATAGACCAACTTTGTGGTATAGCCGCCCGCTTCTTCGCCGCGGCGGATGATCGGATAGTTCAGGAGTTGGATGTCAAGCCCAGCCACCGAAAGTTCACCCGACACTGCCTTGAGGTTCATCACCTCGGCATTGCTGGTGTATTCGACGGTCATGTAGTCGACATAGGGTAGCTGGTTTCCCTCGGTATCGACCTTGAAGTAGTAAGGGTTGCGCTCGTACTGCTGGCGCTGGCTGTCCCCCGAAACGGGGATCCAGGGCGAGAGGACCGGCATGTCCGAATTGCTCACACCGTAGTGGGGCGAGTCAGAATCCCCATCGGCCATCTGCGTAAAATAGGCCTGCCAGGAGTTAAATCCTGCCGCCGCCGCCTCGGCCTCGACGTCGGGATTGTACTTCGGGTGGAACTGCCTGAGGTAGTGAGCCGGCCGGTATGGCTCGGTCGGCGCTCCCGAGAAATGGATGACACTGAAGGACGGATAAGGCTGCGGAAACGTGAAGCGGATCGTGTGGTCGTCGACCTTAACGATGCCGAACCTGTCGCCGCCTAGAAGCCATACGGCCTGCGTCGCCGGATAGAGGTCCTTGTTGTACTTCCAGTCCTCGAAGAAAAAGATGATGTCGTCCACGGTAAACGGCTCGCCGTCCGACCACTTCACGCCCTGGCGCAAGCTGATGACGCATTCGGTGAAATCGTCGTTGAACTCGTATCCCGTCGCCAGGTCCGGATGGATTTCGCGCAGATCGTTGGAGAACCGGAAGAGACCAGTCGCTTGGCCGATCTGCAGGTCGTTGGTGGTCTCGGGCGCCATGCCGGCTCCGGCCAGCCGACCGCCATAGACACCAATCTCATTGGTCGGCTGCACCACGAGCGGCTCCGCCGGCAAGCGCTCGGCCACCGGCGGCAGCTCGCCGCGGCTCACCCGCTCGGCCAGCATCGGCGCTTCGTTGTAGCTGGTCGGCTGCGCCAGCACCTTGGTTACGAATGCCGGCAACCCGAAGGTGCCGACGACGCTCCCTGACAAAAGAGCCGTGAAATGGCGACGCGTCATGCGGCCGCGCGACATCGAAGGCTGCTTGTCCTTGTTCATAATTCCCCTCCTCTCGGCCGCCCCCGGGCGGCTCTGTTTCCTCAGCACCAGGTAGGCCGTTGAGCGCCACATTGTACCAGTGCAATTGATATATTGCCTCGTGCAATTTTGACTGTATTGAGCCATTGATCGGCTTGTCAATCGACCGATAGAAATTAATCCGCATTCAATTCTGTCTCCCCATTCGTCGGATCGGCGGGTTTCTTACCGCTTTCCACCATTGCAATCAACGAATTGACTGCTCACCTGCTAACATGTTACCGATCAAACACCAATGCAAATTGTACTCGTATTGTACTGCTTGGATCGCAATAGATCAGGAGGAGAATGTTCATGGGTGATCGTTTATTGGGGAAGGTCGCCATCGTAACCGGCGGCGCTGGCGGGATCGGCGAGGAGACGGTGCGATTGTTCGTGCGCGAGGGCGCCCAGGTCATGATCGTCGACCTCAATGAGGAGGCGAGTCAGCGCGTCAGCAGGGCTATCGATCCCTCGGGGGAGAAGGTGGCTTATGTGATCGCCCGGCTGGATCAGGAAGAACAAGCCAAAATGGCGGTCGAAAAGACGGTGGAGCGCTTCGGCAAGCTCGACATTTTGGCCAACGTCGCCGCCGTGCGCGTCCGTGGCACCATTGTCGACGCGACAATGGACGACTGGAACTTCATCATCGGCGCCAATCTTTTGGCGGTCGGTCACAGCTGCAAATATGCCATTCCGAGGATGATCGAGAATGGCGGCGGCAGCATTGTCACCGTGTCCTCGGCCAATGCCACGGTGGGCCGCAAAGGCATGGGCCTTTATGATGCCACCAAGGCGGCGGTTCTGGCCCTAACTCGTTCCATGGCCTGCGATCACGCCGAGCAGAACATTCGTGTCAACGCGATTTCGCCTGGCCCCACCCTCACCAATTTCCACATCAACAACCGCGTCCGCGCCACTGGCAAGAGCTACGCGGAAGTCGAGGCGGAAATGCGAGCCGCCGGCGCCCCGCACACGCTGCTCAACCGCCAGGCTGAGCCGATCGAGCAGGCCAATGCTATCCTGTGGCTCGCTAGCGACGAGGCGTCTTATGTCACCGGCGCCGACTTCAACATCGACGGCGGCATCATGGGCCTGCGTGACTGACCGATAGACAAACGCCTCGCGTGCTGGCATGCGGGGCGTTGACCTGTCCGATGCACTTGAGTTCACCCGCGGTGCGACGGAGCAACTTGAAACATAGACCAGACGAGAGCCTGCTCGCGTGGATATTTCGCCTCTACTTTCAGGGTACCGGGAAAACCTGGGGCATATGACGCGCCACGAGGCGATCGCGACATCGATAGAGCGGGCGATCGAGACCGGCACTCTCCTGCATGGCGCGCGTTTGCCGACGGTGCGTGCGCTTTCGCGTGCCCTGGATGTAAGTCCCTCCACCGTCGTTGCAGCCTATGGCCAGTTGCGTCTACGCGGTCGCATTGCCGGCACGGTTGGCCGGGGTACTTATGTGCAATCGCTCCCCGCGATCGACAATGGGGCTGCACTGCACGGCGATTTCCCCGATTGGACGCACGCCCCGCCGCAATCGCGCGCGCCATGGCGGCGGCGCACAGTCCTCACTTCGGCCAATCGGCTGCTCTCGATGTATCCCCACGCCCTGGATTGCACGCGCGGCAAGCCAGATACCTCGCTCATCCTCGCCGACATTGTTCGCCGCGCTCAGCGGCGCGCCGCCGAGGATACCCAGCCTGACGCGTTGCAATATGCCGGCCCTCTGGCTATTCCGGAATTGCGCGATCTCCTGGTTCCGCGCCTTGTGGCCGATGGCATTCCCGTCAACGACACCAGCATGATCGCAGGCAACTCGGCCCAGCAACTGATGGTCATGTCGCTGTCGATCGCCGCACGGCTCATGCCTGACCGCCCGCGCATCGTGGCGGTGGAGGAGCCCGGTTATCAGACTGTCTTCGATGCCTTTGAATACCTGGGCTTCCAGTTGGTCGGCATGCGCCTCGATGAACAGGGCGTCACCCCGGAATCGCTCGACGCAGCCCTGTCGGCCGGGGCCATAGCAGTCCTATTCACGCCCCGCGCAGTCAATCCAGTGGGCGTGTCGTGGACTCCGGAGCGGCGCAAGGCGCTGTCCGACGTCCTAAAAGACCATCCTCACGCCATCGCCATCGAGGATGATCAGTTCGCCGACATCGCACTCACCCATCCCGGCTCGCTGTTGGACGGCGAGGCGGCACACCGAACGGTCTATATCCGCACCTTCGCCAAGTCGATCGCACCTGACATCAGGACGGCGGTCGCCTTGGTCCGGCCGCGGCTTACCGCCATGCTGGGCGAGGCAAAGAGTCTGCTCGACGGATGGACGTCGCTGCACTCTCAGAATACGCTAGCCTACGTGTTGCGCGATCCGGAACTGGAAGAGGCGTTCAACCGATCACGCACGGCCTATCGGCTGCGCCGCGATGCCATTCTTGGAGTCCTCGGTGAACGCCTCAAGGGCACAGGCGCCAAGCTAAGCGGCAGCGATGGCCTCAATATCTGGATCTGCCTGCCCTTCGGCGTGGCGGCCAGCGACGTGGTGGACCATGCTGCGCGCGCCGGGGTCCTGCTGGTTTCGGGCGAGCCCTTTTACATCCGCCCCGGGCATAACGATATGATCCGGATGAGCATCTCCGGCATTCACGATGATCAGGCAATCCAAGCCGCAAATCTGGTGGCGGACGCGATCCTGACTGGCAATCACCGTGGGCAGATTTCGATCCCGCTTTAGCGGTGTACCGAATTGCGGGACCAGAGCCTTTCCCGTTCGCTGAAAGCGCTCTAGGCCGGGATCGCTGGACTAGTCCAGCTCGCCGAACTTGGAACTGCAGCAGTCGCGCGTTCGTCCTGCGCCAACTCGGCCCCGCCAAGCAAAGCGAACAGCCGAAGCCAGATGAGACTTGGCAAAAATACCGATAGCAGGAATGGAGCGGGTGAAGGGAATCGAACCCTCGTCGTAAGCTTGGGAAGCTTCTGCTCTACCATTGAGCTACACCCGCAACGGGCAACTTTCTGCGCGAAATCGGCGGAAGCGTCAAGCACTCTCAATGGGCACTCAGGCCGGATAGGGCTTGAAGTGCTTGGAGAGCTTGAGGCTCTGGGCCTGGTAGTTGGAGCCGAGCGCGGTGCCGTAGAGGCGGTCGGGACGTTCGGCGAGCCGCTCGTAGATCAGGCGGCCGATGGTTTGCCCATGGTTGAGCAGGAACGGCACCTCGCGGCTCCTGACCTCGAGCACGGCGCGGCTGCCCGTACCGCCGGCGGCCGAATGGCCGAAACCGGGATCGAAGAAGCCGGCATAGTGGACGCGGAACTCGCCGACCAGCGGATCGAAAGGCACCATCTCGGCCGCGTGGTCGGGGGGCACATGCACCGCCTCGTGGCTCACGAGGATGTAGAACTCATCGGGATCGAGGATCAGCTCGCCCCTGCCGCGACTGTTGATCGGCTCCCAGAAGTCGAGCACATCGAGGGCGGCCTTCTTGTCGACATCGATCACCGCCGTATGCCGCTTGGAGCGGAACCCCACGAGACCGCCGCGGTCCTCGCCCATGAGGTCGATCGAAAGCGCGACGCCATTGCCGACCTCCTGCGTCGCATTGATGACCAGCGTCTGGCTGTGGTGGAGTTCCTGATGCTGGGTGACCGTCAGCAGCGTTTCGCCCGAGCGGAACCGGATCTGGCTCAACCGCGAGCCGGTCCGCACCAGAACCGGGAACGTACGCGGGCTGATCTCGAGGTAGAGCGGTCCCTCATAGCCTCGAGGCAACTGATCGAAGCCGCGCGCCCTGTCGCCGATGACGCGGGTGAAAATGTCGAGCCGACCCGTGGAGCTTTTGGGGTTGGTCGAAGCACTGACCGCTTCAGGCAGCCTCAGGCTTTCCTGCAGCGGCACGATATAGACGCAGCCGCGCTCGAGCACGGCGCCGGCCTTGAGGTCGATCTGATGAAGTTTCAGAGCCGCGATACCTTCCGCCACCGTGCGTTCAGGACCGGGCAGGAAGCTCGAACGGACGCGGTAGGCGACTTCGCCCAACCGCAGGTCAAGGCTCGCCGGCTGCACCTGATCGGCATCGAATGCCCGTTCAGCCGCAATCGCACCGCCCGCAGCCAGTTTCTCGATCAGCCGTGCTGGGTAGACACCGATCGGCCAGTCCCCGTTGCTCGTCATCTTGCTCCGCCGTCTAGAGCGTGATGCGATTTGACGGAATCAAATCGCGCGCTCTAGCTTTTTGTTGTCGCGGGATTGTTCGCGAAAACCGGTTCCCACTTTTTCGCGTCCCGCTCTAGCCACCCTTCCGATAGCAACCAGCGCAATTGACGCCAAGGGTGAAAAGGCAATAGAACGAAGCCGGGTGGTGATTTGGCCGGTCAGATTGCAGCCACCTTCCTGCGGGTGGCTCCGAAAGATTTCGGCAAGGTCGCGCGCGGTAAAATTCAAATGCTAAACGACCGTTTGAACCGGCCGCATTCGCGCGCCGGTTTTGTTTTTTAGAGGTCCTAATGTCGCCCAAGGAAAAGAACCCCCTCGCCGATCCCAGCCGCCGCGCGCCCGAGACCCGTATCGTCCATGGCGGCACCGAGCGCAGCCAGCACGGGGAAACGTCTGAGGCGATGTTCGTCAATTCCGGCTTCGTCTATCCGACGTCGGCCGATGCCGAGGCGCGCTTCCTCAACAAGGCGCCGGGGCACATCTATGGGCGCTTTTCCAATCCGACCGTCGACATGTTCCAGAAGCGCATGGCGCTGCTCGAAGGCGCCGAGGCCGCTCGCGGACTTGCAACCGGCATGGCGGCCGTGACCACGGCGGTAATGAGCCAGGTGCGCGCCGGTGACCATGTGGTCGCCGCCCGCGCCCTCTTCGGCTCCTGCCGCTATCTGATCGAGGATTACTTGCCGCGCTGGGGGGTTGCCTCGACGCTCGTCGACGGACGCGACCCGGCCAATTTTGCCGCGGCCATGCAACCCAACACCAAAGCGGTGTTCCTCGAAACTCCGACCAACCCGACGCTCGAGCTGGTCGATATCGCCGCCGTCGCCGATATTGCCCATGCACATGGCGCCAAGCTCGTCGTCGACAATGTCTTTGCAACCCCCATCAACCAGTCGCCGCTGCAACTGGGCGCCGACCTCGTGGTCTACTCGGCTACCAAGCATATCGACGGCCAAGGCCGCGTGCTGGGTGGAGCCATCCTCGGCAGCCAGGAACTGATCGGGGGCGATATCCACACCTTCATCCGGCAGACCGGACCCTCGATGAGCCCGTTCAATGCCTGGACGTTGCTCAAGGGTCTCGAGACGCTGCCGCTGCGCGTGCGCCAGCAGAGCGAGAGCGCGGCAAGGATCGCCGAGGTCCTCTCCGGACACAGCAAGGTCGCTCGCGTCTTCTATCCGCACCACCAGGACCATCCCCAGGTCGAACTCGGGCGCCGGCAGATGCGGACCGGCTCGACCCTCGTCGCGTTCGAGGTTGCAGGCGGTCAGGCCGAGGCCTTCAAGGTCGCGGACGCCTTGGCGGTCATCCTCATTTCCAACAATCTGGGCGATGCCAAGTCGATCATCACCCATCCGACCACGACTACCCATCAGCGCTTCTCCGAGGAGGTGCGGCTCGACATGGGCATCCGACCAAGCCTGTTGCGCCTATCGGTCGGACTCGAGGCGACCGACGATCTCATTGCCGACCTGATGTATGGGCTCGACCAGATCTGACCATGTGCCGGCGCCGCTCAATCCTTGCCGTATTGCTGGGGCTTTGGACCGGTTGCGCTGTCGGTCAGACGCTGCCCAATCACGTCGATCCGAGCGCACGCGACATACTGCCCGACCTCACATCGTTGCCGGCGATCCGATTCCTGACGACGGCGGATTTTCCGCCGTTCAACTACCGCGACGAGAACGGAGCGCTGGTCGGCTTCAACATCGACCTTGCCCGCCGCATCTGCGCCGAAGTCGACGTGCCCTGCACCATCCAGACCTGGCCCTGGGAGCAGGCGGCCAACGCGCTTGCCGACAAACAAGGCGATGCGCTGATCGCGGGGCTTGCGCTCACGGCCGAGAATGGTGAGCGCTTCGACTTCTCTGCGATTTACCTCGCCTTGCCGGGCCGGTTCGTCACCCGAGCCGATGCCGCGCGCGACTTCAATCCATCAGACCTCGACGGGCGCACGATCAGCGTACGCGAGGGATCAGCCCATGAGGAATTTCTGCACCGCTACCTGCCCGATGTTGAAGTCACAGCGAGCGAGGACGAAATCGCCGCACTCCAAGCCGTAGAGTCCGGTCAGGCCGACGTCTATTTCGGCGATGCCATGCGCGCCTCATTCTGGCTCAACGACAACCTCGCCTGCTGCAGCTTTGCGGGGGAAGCCTATTTCCGGCCAGACCTTTTCGGGCAGGGCCTCGCCATCGCCCTACCTGCCGGGCACGACTCCGTGCGCCACGCCATTGACTGGGCGCTCGTTCGCCTCAAGAGGAGTGGGTCGCTTGACGAGCTCTATCTGAGGTGGTTCCCCATCGGATTCTATTGAGGAACCGGCGCCAGCCGCCGTCCCAATATTTGAGATCGATGAGCATGCGCCGGTCGATCGGTCCGCAGAGCATGGCCAGGGTCACGTCGACGGACAAGCCCGACATCCAGAGCGCCGTCGCCCGATGATTGCCGTCGAGCAGCAGCGCATCCCCATCGGCAAGGCGATAAGCTGGCAGGCGCAGGGCGACCGGATCAGCGCTGCTTTTGAAGTAATCGACCAGGGCGAGAAACCGCCCACGATTGCTGTTGGAGTACTCGTCCATCCGCGCGGCGACGCCATGGACGCGCAGGGGGCGGGCGAAGGGATGCGATATCGGCCGCTCGACGCGACGGGCGGTGGCGCGGCAGGAGGTGAAGAGTTGGCCCAACTCCTCGCGGTCCGTGATCCGGCGGAACTCGATGGGGGCGTCGGCAGGCATACGCTCGAGGTGTAGTCGCAACCCAGTTTCCATGGGAGCGAGGGTATCGAACGGTAAGTTCATGCAATCAGCCGTCAAAGTGCGTCATCGAGGAAATATCAAACCTACATGGTATTGTCACAGTCAGATTTGAATAGGGCGCATTTCGGCCGCCGGCATCACAACGCGCTAGCGCGACAGGCCGCCAGCAGCACGGCCGCGTTGGGCGAAACCCGACAACGTGGTTGCAGCTATTCCATAAGTCCCGGCGGTAACCTGCCAAGCTTGAGCAGCACGCGCGGCTCATCATAAGCGTCGGTTTCGATGTCGACCTCCTGGGAAAAGGCGATGACACCTGCCCGTATGGGCGCCAGGCGCTCGGCTGTGGCAACCGCCTTTTCGGCGGACTTGGAGGTCTGGATCTGATCTGCCACCAGCCTGTGACCGATCTGCTTGAACGCCTGAACCAGATACATTGTCGCCATTGAAACCTCCGCTGCGGGGGAATGGGCTGCTGCCGCGGCCGCCCGGACCGGCTTGCCGCGCGGGCTGACAGGCCTGCGCCAGCGCGCAATTTGGTGTTTCAGCACTAGGCGGCGTCGCCCACCCGGCCCTTTCGATGGTGGCACGACGATCGGAGGCATTCGCGGCTAGTGGACCGGGTGTTCATCGTTCTTGCCCTTCAACTCCGGTGCTCGGCGAAGCGGAAGGCCGGCGCGTGCCAGTTCTCGGGCGAAGCGCGGATCACCTGCGTCGGGCGCCGCTCGGGTGATGACCGAGTGGGCGCGGCGATGGAAGGGAATGATTTTGGTCGACATGGTCATCGATGCTCCTTTGAGGTGCAAACAGGACGCGACACAGCTCTCCAGGGCCGCTCGATATCGGGCGGTCCGCTTAAAGTGCACGACGATGCCGGCGACAGCGGCCAGGGCAGTAACGCCAACTATCAAAAGGCCGTGGCGCAGCAGATTGATATCGTAGAAACCCGCGACCGCCAGCAGCACAACGACCGCCAGGGAGAACCCAACGAGCCCGTAGGTCAGTGCGGATCCGTTCGGCGCGCGTGTCTGTCGCTCAGTCGATGGCGCGGGCGTTCGCTCTTTGCTCACGCAAGGGCCATTCGGGCCAGCGGGAAGGCTTCGGCATCGTAGAGGCCACGGATCTGCGCGCCGTCGAAGCGCTGTTCCTCGACTTCAAGTATGGAACTGCGGACAAGTTCGGTTGGCATGTCCTCGATGACATAGCGCACCGCCTCGGCGGCAGATGAAAAGCGCCTATAACGTGACGTTTGGGGCCGGTGGATATTCTTGCCGGGAAAGAGTTCAGCGGCGGCGGAATAGTTGAACTGGGTCATAATCCATTCCTTTGAGTGGGTATCGTCTCGGCGGATACGAAGGCGCCGTCGGCGCAAGCTGCGCATCGCAAGGTCGGAGAGGGCCGCTCAGGGGCGGCCCAATCCATCAGGCGAGCTGCAAATTGACGGCCGAAGCGCGGCCATCGCGGCCGTTTTCGATGTCGTAGGTAACCTTCTGCCCTTCGCCGAGACCCGACAGACCAGCGCGCTCGACGGCGCTGACATGAACGAAGGCGTCCTTGCTACCGTCATCAGGAGCGATGAAGCCGAAACCCTTGGTGGAGTTGTAGAACTTAACAGTGCCGTTGATCATGAGATGGACTTTCGAAACCCGGGGCCAAATGGCGAACGGGCGTTTCCCGGCCGCGACATGCGGCAGGGAGCTAAACGTTCGCAAGTTCGGGGATCGCCAAGCGACCGGCAGGGCCAGAAGATCGGGTAGCCTTGGAGGCTGAAAACGTAGCAAACAATATGGGGACGCAATGCGCGGTTTTCAAGGCACGCCCCAGATAGTTGCTATTGGGCCTCGGGATGTCCATCGTACAATGGTGGGTTGGTCGAAGGAGTAGAGGCGCAAGCGACCGCTTGCCCAGCGCGGCCGGCTTGCGGGCAACGGCTTGCCGGTGGCGCGACGGCGCATCAGCGAGGGTATTTGACGACGTCTGGAGCCCGCGGCTACGGCAGGCGACGGTGGCGGGCGCGGGCAGCCACTTCAATGGCAGCAGTCGTCAGCCGATCGAGGCGCAGACTGTCGCGCACGAACTCGAGGAACCGCAGTTCCTCCTGACTGGTGTGGAGGTCTGAAGCGATAACCTCGACGGTCAGCGAATAGGCGGTATCCTGCAGCCTTTCTGGAACGGCGGAGATGGCCGCCTCCACCACCTCCTCGAAGCCGCCACTGCCGTTGACCTTGTCGGCACAGGTATTGGCGACCTCGGCCAGCCGGGCGAGGTCGAACCCTTCGAAGACCGGCAGGCGAGCCACCAGCGTCTCGATGCGCGACAGCTCGCGTTCGGACATTGTCGCATCCGAGGAGGCGGCAATGACCATCAGTTCGATGAGCGCGTCTTGAACGGCGGTGGACATGCTTTCGGGTTTCCTCAAATATCGGGCGTTGATTAACTAGGCGGGCTGCCTGCGCGTGACAAGGTGGCCAGCTGTCGCGGCCCTTGTTTGCTCTGCGCCCAGCCAGCATTGACGGGGTGGACGCAGAATGCAACACACACCGGTCATTCCAATGCCAACCTGAAAAGGCTGCCAACCTTGTCGCCCGCGCCGCTGCCATCCCTCGATCCCGCGTTCTTCGACGCCGCCCAGACTGCCCGTGCCTGGCCCTTCGAGGAAGCGCGTAAACTCGTGGCGCGGCTCGAAAAGAGCGGCAAGGGCGAGGCGGTGTTCGAGACCGGCTACGGTCCTTCGGGCCTGCCGCACATCGGCACGTTCGGGGAGGTTGCGCGCACCACCATGGTGCGCACGGCCTTCCGGCTCTTGACCCGCGACGAGATACCGACCCGGCTCATCTGCTTTTCGGACGATTTGGACGGGATGCGCAAGATCCCGGACAACGTGCCGAGCCGCGCGTTCCTCGAGCCCCACTTGCAAAGACCGCTGACTTCGGTGCCGGACCCGTGGACCAACGAGTTCACGAGCTTTGGCGACCACAACAACGCCATGCTGCGGCGGTTCCTCGATACCTTCGGGTTCGACTACGAGTTCGCGAGCGCCACGGATTACTACAAGTCCGGCAAGTTCGATGCCGTGCTGCTGCGGGCCGCCGAGCGATACGACGACATCATGAAGGTCATGCTGCCGACCCTCGGGTCCGAGCGTCAGGCGACCTATAGTCCGTTCCTGCCCATCTCGCCGACGAGCGGACGCGTGCTCTACGTGCCGATGAAGGAGGTCGATGCCAGGAACGGTACGGTGACCTTCGTCGACGAGGACGGACGCGACATCACCGTTCCCGTCACCGGCGGGCACGTGAAGATGCAGTGGAAGCCGGACTTCGGCATGCGCTGGGCCGCGCTCGGCGTCGACTTCGAAATGTTCGGCAAGGACCACCAGACCAACGCGCCCATCTACGACCGCATCTGCGAAATCCTGGGCGGCCAGGCCCCCGAGCACTATGTCTTCGAGCTCTTCCTCGACGAGAACGGCCAGAAGATCTCGAAGTCCAAGGGTAACGGCCTGACTATCGATGAGTGGCTGGCCTATGCCAATACCGAGAGCCTGGGGCTCTATATGTTTCAGAAGCCGAGGGCGGCCAAGCGTCTCTACTTCGATGTCATCCCGCGGGCGGTCGACGAGTATTACCAGTTCGTGGCGGCGTACCAGGAACAGGACGTGGCCCAGCGCTTGGAAAACCCGGCATTCCATGTGCATTTCGGCCACCCGCCCGCGGCCAGGATGCCGATCACGTTCTCGCTGCTGCTCAATATCGTTTCGGCCTCCAACGCCCACGATACCGACGTGCTCTGGGGCTTCATCTCGCGCTACGTGAAAGGCGCGACGCCCAAGAGCGAACCCGAGCTCGATAGGCTCGCGACCTACGCGGTGCGCTACTTCAACGACCGGGTGCGGCCGACCAAGGTCTTCCGCGCACCGACCGAGAAGGAACGGGCGGCGTTGCAGGATCTGGCCGACCAGCTCGCGCCCCATGAGGGCTCGACCAGTGCCGAAGAGCTGCAGAACCTCGTCTATGAGGTCGGCAAGGCGCACCAGTTCGAGCCGCTGCGCGACTGGTTCGGCGCGATCTACCAGGTTCTGCTCGGCGCCGACCAGGGCCCGCGCTTTGGCTCGTTCGTTGCACTCTACGGGGTTGCCGAAACGCGCAAGCTCATCGCCGATTCGCTGGCGGGCAAGCTGGTCAGCGAGCCGGCCTGACGGCTCAGGCCTTCACGGACTTGCGGAAGTAGACGACGCGCTGGGTTTCGGTGAAGCCGAGTGCCTTGTGCATGGCATGGCTCTGGACGTTGTCGAGAGCCGCGTCGGAGGCGAATTCGGTGCAGCCCAGCCCGGCCGCCCACGCCTCGACCGCGGCGACAAGCTTCCTAGCGACGCCCCTGCCCCGCGTATCAGGGCGCACATAAATGCCTTCGAGAAAGGCGACCGGCGAAGTCTTGCAACCATTGACGTAGTCGTGGCGCAGAGCCGCTTCGGCAAAACCGAGCGCGACACCGGCCCCATTACGGGCAATGAGGCAAATGGGTGACTGGGCATCTTCATCATACGCCTCTATGTCGGCGCCATGCTCGTCGTCCAGTCCTCCTGGCCAGAGCGCAACACGCATGGCGAGCCAATCGGCATGGTCAGTAGCGCGAGCAGGCGAGATGTGGATGCCGGTCACGCTACTGGCTCGCCCAGATGATCCGCGCCATCCACTCAACCTCCTCGATATCGAGGATGCGCGGTTCGTAGACCGGATTGAGCGAGTGCAGCTCGATCTGCCGGGCTGTCTGGCGGGCCAGGATCTTGGCCATCACCTCGCCGTCGCGGGTGCGGACCACGACCCGGTCTCCGCGCCGCACCTGCTCGGTCGGCGATACGATGAGGCGCTCCCCCTCGCGGTAGAGCGGTTCCATGGAATCACCCTGAACCTCGAGCGCGTAGATGCCCGCATGACCCGACGACGGCAGGACGATCTCATCCCAGCCCTGGCCTGCGGGAAAGCCCGCGGAATCGAAGAAGCCGCCGGTGCCGGCCTGGGCGAGGCCGAGTAGAGGTACGGTGAAAGTGTGCGCTGGCGTGCCATTCTGCGGAATGTTTCCGGCGCCGTCGATGAACTGGTCCAGGCTTTCCCCGGTCGCCTCGAGGATCTTGGCAATGCTCTGCGTCGAGGGCCAGCGCTCGCGCCCATCCTTGCTCACACGCTTGGAGGGGTTGAATGCGGTGGCATCGAGCCCGGCAAGACGCGCCAGACCCGAAACGCTTAGGCTGTGCCGCCCTGCGATCGCGTCGATGCCATCCCATATGGCGCGGTGTGACAGCATGCGTCAGAACTGTGTCTTGGCTTCGGAAAACAGTCCTATTCCTATAATCGGCCTGTAGGCCTGTAAAGCACCGGCAGGCCGGCTTGCCGAGCCGGACGGCTGCGACTAGGGTCCGGCCCATGCACGCACCCGAATTCATCTACAAGATCGCCACCGAAGCCGCCTTCGCGCCCGCCCGCAGCACCGGGACATTCCCCGGTATGCCGGTGGACGCCAAGGACGGCTACATGCATTTTTCGACCGCGGCGCAGTTGCCCGATACCCTGCGGCTGCATTTTGCCGGGCAGGATGATCTCGTTCTCGTTGCGGTGCGCACGGCTCATCTCGGCGACGCATTGAAATGGGAAGCCTCGCGCGGCGGCGATCTCTTCCCGCACCTTTATGCCGCGCTGCCGCTTTCCGCCGTCGCCTGGGAAAAGCATATCTCGGTCAGCGCGAGCGGTGCCTGCGACCTGCCCGAGGCAGTCAGATGATCCTTTCCGCCCTCTCGCCGCTGCTGCGCATGCCCATGCTGGCGAACCTTAGCCGCGACGCTCTTCTCAAGATGGAGCCGGAAACCGCGCATACCGCGACCATCACCGCATTGCGGCTGGGCCTTGCACCCGAACAGCTCGATCCCGACCCGCCGGAACTCAGAACGCAGCTCTGCGGGCTCGACCTTTCCAATCCCGTCGGCATGGCGGCCGGCTTCGACAAGAACGCCGAGGTGCCTCGACCGCTGGCGCTGATGGGCTTCGGCATGGTGGAGGTGGGGACGGTAACGCCGCGCCCGCAAGGGGGGAACCCCAAGCCGCGCCTCTTCCGTGTTGGCCAGGCCGACGGGGTCATCAACCGGATGGGCTTCAACAATGAGGGACACGAGGCGGCATTCGCCCGCCTGAAGCGGACGCGGGTGCCGGCCGCGCTCGGCGTCAATATCGGGGCCAACAAGGACAGTGCCGACTTCGTCGCCGACTATGTGGCGGGGGTCAAACGCTTCGCCGATGTCGCCGACTATCTGACCGTCAACATCTCCTCGCCCAATACGCCGGGACTTCGCAACCTGCAGGCCGATGAGGCGCTGCGGCGCCTGCTGGGTGAGGTGCTCTCAGCACGGGCGAAGGCCAGGGTGCGCGTGCCGGTGTTCCTCAAGATCGCGCCCGACCTCGACGAAAAAGGACTTGATTCGGTCGCGGCCGCAGTGCTGGCGACGGACCTCGATGGCCTCATCGTCTCCAACACCACGATTGCACGCGATACCGTCCAGGACCTCGAGAATGCCGAGGAAGCCGGGGGGCTTTCGGGCAAGCCACTCTTTGCGCTCTCAACGCGACGCCTCGCCCAGACGCGGCAGCGGGTCGGCGACCTGCCGATCATCGGGGTGGGCGGCATCCATTCACCGCAGACGGCGCTCGCCAAGTTCGAGGCAGGCGCCAACGCGGTCCAGCTCTATTCGGCCCTGGTCTTCGGTGGCCTCGATCTGCTCGAGCGCCTGAAGCGGGGTGTTGCAGCGGCCGTGCGCGCCGAGGGCAAGACCAGTATCGCCGATCTCGTCGGGCGGCGGACGGCCGACTGGGCCGCCGGCCGGGCCGGCAACTCGTTCTGTTGACATAGACCGACTGGCCGGGCTTCGATTTTCCGCAGGATTTGCCTGTCAGCATCGTGCAAGTCTTTTTGCGACTTCACGCGCGACTGAGGACGCGAATGCCCAAGAACCAGACTCAAGCAAGCTATATCGCCCGGCTAAACCGGGTCCTCGACTACGTTTATGCCCACCTTGAGGACGATATCTCCTTCGACCGGCTGGCGGACATCGCATGCCTTTCGCCCTATCACTGGAGTCGTATCTACTCGGCCATGCGCGGAGAAACCATCGTCGCGACGATCCGCAGGCTGAGGCTCCAGCGCGCCGCCGACCGGCTCGCCAACTCCGATCTCGACATCGGGACAGTCTCTGCGCGTGCTGGCTATGGCTCGACCGACACGTTCGGACGGGCTTTCAAGGACGCATTCGGCGTGAGCCCGGCCGCCTACCGGGAAGGGGGCTCCCATGCTGCCTTCAAGGCCGCCAACGCGGCCGGCGATGCGGCCAGCTTTCCGGTAATGGTGGAGATTTTGCCGCAACGGCGTTGCGCCGGGATCGATCATACCGGCTCCTACATGGAAATCGACCATGCCATGGGCCGGCTCTTTACCGAGCTTGTCGCCCGTCAGGCCCTGCCGGCCCAGCCCACCATGATCGGGGTATTCTTCGACGATCCGGATCTCGGAGCCGAGGAGGATTTACGCTCGCGCGCCTGCCTGCCCGTCGATGAGACCGTCGCAATCGATGCACCCATGGTGGAGATGGTTCTGCGCGGCGGTCGTTATGCGAAGCTGAGCTATGCCGGCCCGTATGCCGATATGCGCGGCGCTTATCGCTGGCTTCTGGGCGTGTGGCTTCCCGGGTCGGGATATGAGCCGGATGACGCTCCGATCTTCGAAGCCTATCTCAACGACCCGCGTGAAGTGCCGCAAAGCGAATTGCGCACCGATATCCACCTGCCACTCAAGGCAGCGCCATGACGGTCCCGGCAGTCTCCAAGGCCGTTGACGAAGCGCTCTCGCGGTACTCCGAACCGGTACGGGCGCGCTTGCTCGAGATTCGCGAGATCATCTTTATGGTCGCCACGGAAACGGACGAGGTCGGCCCGCTGACCGAAACGCTCAAATGGGACGAGGCGGCCTATCTGACCGAGGCAAGCAAGAGTGGAACAACAATCAGGCTCGGCACCACCAGATCGGCTCCCGAAGAATGTGCAGTGCTGTTCAACTGCAAGACGATGCTTATCGAAACATTCCGAACCTATTTTGCCGATGACTTCGCGTTCGAGGACAATCGCGCACTAATCGTGCCCACCTCGCAACCTTTGCCACGCGAGCCGCTGATACTCTGCCTGCGCGCAGCGCTGACCTATCATCGGTGGAAAGGCGCCGGTTCCTGGTCACAGCGAAACGCTGGAGTTCGGCGTTCACCCAGGCTGCTTTCTCGCATCTCGCGCTAGCTGGCAAACAGGCTCTCGCGCCGCCGCTCCAGCGCCCACCAATAAAAGCCGCCGCGCGCCAGGAACCACGCGTGGAGCGCCAGCCACAGGCCGAGATTGCCGAGCGGCGGCTGCAGGACAAAGGCCGCGACAAGGAAGACGGCGAGCGAGGCGACCATGCCGTTCCGCATGGTGGCGTTGAGGGTGATGCCGATGAGGATACCGTCGTAGACGAAGGCGGGCATGAAGGTCAAAGCGCAGAGCGCGGCGAGCCAGAGATAGTCGAGCGCATAGGCCCTGACCTCGGCGTTGGTGGTCATGAAGCCGATGACATGGCTGCCGCCGAAGTACCAGGCGAGACCGAGGCCGATAGCAAGCACCAGCCCCCATTGAAAGCTGAGGCCGTAGGCCTTGTCGAACGCCGGCCGCCAGTTGGCGCCGAACGCCTTGCCGGTCAGTTGCTCGGCCGCCTGGGCAATACCATCCATGAAAAAGCCGACGACCATCAGGAGGTTGAGGAGGATGGCGTTGGCCGAGAGTGCCACCTCGCCCATGCGCGAGCCCTGGGCGGCGAAATAGGCATAGGCGCCCATCAGCGCAATCGAGCGGATCATCAGGTCGCGGCTCAACCCAAACATACGCTTGAGGGCCGCCGCATCGAAGAGCTCGGCGAGAACGATCGCCGACAGGACTGCCCGCAGGCCGCCGAAGTGTCGTGCCATCAGTGCAAGCCCGAGGATCGCGGCCGCGACCTGCCCCAGGACGGTGCCCAGCGCCACGCCGGCAACACCCCAGCCAAGCCCGTAGACGAGGCCGATGCTGGCGGCGATGTTGACCCCGTGGATGATCATCTGCAGCAGCATGCCCGTCGTTGCCGCCGCCCGCCCGTAGAACCAGCCGAGCAGCGCGTAGTTGACGAGCGAGAACGGTGCCGACCAGATGCGGACGTGGAAATAGGTCGCCAAGGCTTCGGCAACGCCCGCATCGGGCGCCAGTAGCCAACCAGCGAGCCACAGAATCGGTACCGCCAGCACGATCATCAGCATACCGGTACCGACGCCGAGCCCGATGGCGCGGGCGGCGTGCAGGAGCCCGTCGCGAGGGTCGCGTGAGCCGACCGCCTGGGCGACGAGCCCGCCTGTGCCGATACGCAGGAAATAGGCCATCGAGAAGATGAAATCGAAGACCAGGGCACCGAGCACTAGGCCACCGAGCAGCCCGGCGTCCCCCAGCCGTCCGATGACGGTGATGTCGACGAGTCCCGCCAGTGGTTCGGTGATGAAGGCAACCGAAGCCGGCAGGGCGATCTTCCAGACGTCCGCGTGGCGCACGTCGAACGGGTATTGGGCGCGCTTGCCGCCCTCGGCGTTGGTCATAATGCGATACTCTTACCCGGACTTCTGGGTGGTCTCTTAGGCGGTCAGCGCTCGGAGATGATGCCGATAACGAGATCGGCTCGGTTTTGGCTTTCGAAAACGAGGTCGTAGTTGGGCAGGTCAGTGCGCTCGATATGCAACCGATTGCGCTCCTCGGTAAAGAGGCCTTCCTCGGCATGCCGTTTCAACAGCCGTGCGCGCACGGTTTCGCGCGGCACGTCGAGATAGACCGAAAAATCGAGCAGCGGCTTGACCCCGGCCCAGGGCGGTTCGGTGAGCAGCAGGTAGTTACCCTCGACCACGAGCACGCGCACGTCCGGCGCAACCTCGAACGCGTCGTCGACAACATCCTCGACCTTGCGGCTGTAGAGCGGTCCCTTGACGGTGTCCCTGCTCGCTTTGAGGTGATGGAGGAAATTGACGAAAGCGGCGCCCTCGAAGGTATGTGGGGCGCCTTTGAAGTCCACCTGCCCCATCGCCTCGAGCTTGGAATGGCGCATGTGGAAACCGTCCATGGGCACGAGCCCGGCACTGCCCGGGCGCGTGGCGTTGAGTGTGGTCACGACCTCAGCGGCGAGTGTCGACTTGCCCGAGCCAGGTCCGCCGGCGAGACCGATGGCGATGCGGTTGCGCGTGTGGCGCTCCATTTCGAGCGCGTGGGTGACAATGACGGACAACGCCGACTGCGGGGTCAGTTCCAGCCGCGTTGGCATGGCCTCTCCTCCTTCTACCTGAGTGGGCGATAATATAGGCTGACGCGGATTTTGCAGCATTTGGCCCGCCGGATTCCCACATTGCGCTACCCGCTCGAGCTTCATCCGACGATCGCGGCCTGGTTCGCCGGCAAGGGCTGGGCGCCCCGACAGCATCAGCTCGACGTCCTGGAGAGCTGGCAGGCGGGCGCCTCGGCGCTGCTGATCGCCCCGACCGGAGCGGGCAAGACGCTCGCTGGGTTCCTGCCGACACTGACCGACCTCATCGAGACGCCGCACGACGGCCTGCACACGCTCTACATCTCTCCGCTGAAAGCGCTGGCCGTGGACGTCGCGCGCAACCTGACCATCCCAATCGGCGAGATGGGTCTCAAGATGCGGGTCGAAACGCGCACCGGAGACACGCCGGCGGCGCGGCGGCAGCGGCAACGGTTCGATCCACCCAGCATCCTTTTGACCACGCCCGAGCAGATCGCCCTGCTCCTCAGCCATCCGGATGCCGTGCAGCTTTTCGGTTCCTTAAAGCGGATTGTCCTCGACGAGTTGCATGCGCTCGTCACCTCCAAGCGCGGCGAGCTGCTGTCACTCGCCATCGCGCGGATCGCCGTGCTCGCCCCGCAGATGCGGATCACGGCGCTTTCGGCAACCGTCGCGCGGCCAGATCTCCTGCGCGAGTGGATCGCGCTCCCCGCGCCGCAGGCGCCGGCGCACCTGCTGAAGGCCACCGGCGGGGCGCCACCCGAGCTTTCCATCCTCGACACCGAGGACCGCCTGCCCTGGGCCGGCCATTCGGCCGCCTGGGCGGTGCCAGCGCTCTACGAGACGATCAAACGCCATCGCACAACGCTGCTCTTCGTCAACACCCGCTCGCAGGCGGAAATGCTCTTCCAGAATCTCTGGGCGATGAACGAGGACATGCTTGCCATCGCGCTGCACCACGGCTCGCTCTCGGTCGAGCAGCGGCGCAAAGTCGAGAGCGCCATGGTGCGCGGGGACCTCAAGGCGGTCGTCTGCACCTCGACGCTCGACCTCGGCATCGACTGGGGCGACGTCGACCTCGTCGTGCAGGTCGGAGCGCCCAAGGGCTCCTCGCGCATGCTGCAGCGCATCGGGCGCGCCAATCACCGGCTCGACGAGCCGTCCAAGGCCCTGCTGGTGCCCTCCAACCGCTTCGAGGTGCTCGAATGCGAGGCGGCAGTCGAGGCGGTTGCCGAGAACCACCAGGACAGCGAGGACCCGACGACGGGAGGCTATGACGTTCTGGCCCAGCACGTTCTGGGCCGGGCCTGCGCCGGTCCGTTCGATGCCGACGACCTCTTTGCCGAAGTGACCCGGGCCTGGCCTTATCGCGAGCTGCCGCGCAGTCAGTTCGACCGCATCCTCGATTTCGTCGCGACCGGCGGCTATGCGCTGCGCGCCTATGAGCGCTATGCACGGCTGCGCCGCACTCCCGAGGGTCTCTGGCGCATCGCCAATCCGCAGACCGCCCAGCAATACCGGCTGAACGTCGGCACCATCATCGAGGAGCCGATGGTGCGCATACGCCTCGTGCGTGGGCGGGGCTTCCGCAAGGGCGCGACCAGTGGGCCAATCAGCCGTGGCGGGCGGGTGCTCGGTGAGATGGAGGAGTACTTCTTTACCACCATCGTGCCGGGAGACACCTTCATGTTCGGCGGCGAGATCGTCGCCTTCGAAGGCATGCACGAGAACGAGGCGTTCGTGTCACGCGCCCAGGCGACAAACCCGAAGATACCATCCTATATGGGCGGCAAGTTTCCTCTCTCGACGTATCTCGCCGACCGCGTGCGCAAGATGCTGGCGACGCCCGAGGACTGGAGGGCCCTGCCCGATCAAGTCGCCGGCTGGCTGCACCTGCAGCGGGACTTCTCGGTTCTGCCGGGGCGCGAGAGCCTTCTGGTCGAGACCTTTCCGCGCGAGACGCATAACTATCTCGTTTGCTACCCTTTCGAGGGACGCCTCGCCCACCAGACGCTCGGCATGCTGCTGACCCGCAGGCTCGAGCGCGCCCGCGCCCGCCCGCTGGGATTCGTTGCCTCCGAATATGCGCTTGCCATCTGGGGGCTCGGCGATCTCTCGGCACTCATCCGCACTGGCCGGCTGTCGCTCGACGAGCTGTTTTCCGAGGATATGCTCGGCGACGACCTCGAGGCGTGGCTCGATGAATCCGCGCTGATGAAGCGCACGTTCCGCAACTGCGCCATTATCGCGGGGCTCATCGAGCGCCGGCACCCGGGCAAGGAAAAGACCGGACGGCAGATCACCATGTCGGCCGACTTGATCTACGATGTGCTCTACGCCCATGAGCCCGACCACATCCTGATCCAGGCGACGCGCCGGGACGCGGCGCGCGGGCTTCTCGACATCGAGCGGCTGGGCGAGTGCCTCAAGCGGATCCGCAAGCATATCGTGCACAAGCCGCTGGACCGAATCTCCCCGCTCGCGGTACCGGTGATGCTGGAGATCGGCAAGGAGCCGATCTTCGGAGAGGCGCGCGAATCCGCGATGGCGGATGCGGCCGACGAATTGATGCGGGAAGCTCTGGGCGGTTAGTGTTTCAAGGTCAGATCCAAACGAACGAGGCGGAGACCGTGTTCATCCGCTTTGCCGGCCACAGCTTCGAGCCGCTCGCTTCCGGCGCCCTCTACTGGCGGGACGAGAACATGCTGCTCGTTGCCGACCTGCATCTGGAGAAGATGTCGTCCTTTGCCCGGCGCGGGCAGATGCTGCCGCCCTACGACACGGGGCTGACACTGCGCAGACTCGAGCGCGATATCATCGAAACGGGCGCTGCAACGCTCGTTGCACTCGGCGACAGCTTCCACCGCGACGAAGGCACCGCCTCTCTGCAGGACATGGACCGTGCGCGTCTCGACGGGCTGATGGAGCGCTGCGAGTGGATCTGGCTGTCGGGCAACCATGACCCGGCCCCCCACATGCTCGGTGGGCGATGCCTTGCTCAATTCGCCCATCGCGGCCTCGTGCTGAGACACGAACCGCAGCGCGCCGCCGAGGGACTGATTGCCGGGCATCTGCATCCGGCGGCCCGGGTCCTGATGAACGGGCGCTCGATACGGCGCGGGTGCTTCGTTCACGACAGCCGACTGATGGTCATGCCCGCCTATGGCGTTTCGACCGGCAATCTCAACATCCTGTCGCCGGCCTTCATGGGGCTCTTCGCCTGGTCGGAAATCAGGGTGACGATGATGGGACGGGACCGGCTCTACACGGTCAGCTCGAAGCGGCTTGTAGGCGGTTAGAGCGCCTCAGCGCTTGAAGATCACGCCGCCGAGCCACCCGGTAAAAAGCGCCAGGGCAACGGCGACCAGGCCGTAGGCGAACGGCTGCTGTGAGGCGCTGACGGCAAGGAAGCGCTCGAAGCCGGTCTTGCGCACCGCAAAGCCTTCGGCGCGGCGCGCGACGATCTGTCCGTTCTTGAAGACATAGGTCGAGGCGAGATAGGACCCGGGCGGGGCATCGCTTGGCAGCGTCAAGCGTGCCACATAGGCGGAAGTGGACAGGAACCGCACGCCGCTCTCGTTGAGGCCGAAGAAGCCCTTCTGGGTCATCAGGCGCACGAGCTCGCGCCCGAAAACGGACGACCTCCACCACCCCGCTTCGGTCGAGATGCTCGGCTGGGCCTCGGGCAGGATGTTCTCGACGGCGAGGGTCGTCGGGCTGGTGATATTCAGGAGCTCGCCGCTCGAGAGCACCTGGAAGAAGCTTGGAAACTCCTCGAACACCACCTGATCGGTATTGAGCCAGATGCCGAACTGGCGCGTCTTCTGCCGCGCCACACGATCCTGCGCGGGGCCGGTGACGACGATGACGACGTGGAACGGCCCCTCGACGAAACGCTGTTCGGCGCCGGCCTCCGGCTCGATACTGCCGAAAAAGGTGATGCGCTCTCCATCGTAGCTTGAGGTGATCTCGATGAAATCGGTCGACAGCTGCGAGACGAGGCGTTCGGCCGATGCCGGCGAGATGGCGAGCAAGACCGTCACCAGTGCCAAAACCAGCCACCTCATCTTGCGCCTCCCGGCCCGAAGACCGCCATGCTGAAAACATCGGCAGGGGTGAGCACCAGCGAGAGGCCGAAGCGGATGGCCACGGCAAGGACGAGGATCGCGAGCAGGGCGCGCAGCTGTTCGCCGCGCAGGTATTTGTTGGCCGAGGCGCCGAACTGGGCACCGGCGACGCCGCCGATCATCAGGCAGAAGGCCAGCAGGATATCGACGCTCTGGCTCTGGACGGCGTGAAGGACTGTCGTTGCCGCCATCATGGCAACGACCTGCAGGAGCGATGTGCCGATGACGACGCTGCCCGGTACGCGCAGCAGATAAACAAGCGCCGGCACCATGATGAAGCCACCGCCCACGCCGAGGAGCGAGCCGAGGAAGCCGATGATCAAACCGATGATCAGCACCGGCAGCACGCTGATATAGAGCCGTGACTTCTTGAACCGCACGCGCATAGGCAGGCCGTGGACCCAGTTGTGCTGGTGCGGCATGCGCTCGCGCACCACGACGCCGCGCTGCTGCTTGACGATGGCGTTGACCGACTCGATCATCATCAGCGTGCCGACGGATCCCAGCAGCAGCAGGAAGCCGAGGGCGATGACGAGATCGAGCTGGCCGAGGGCGCGCAGGATCGAGAAAGCGGCAACGCCCCCGAACGCGCCGACAATGCCCGAGAGTACCAGATACATGGCCAGATGCATGTCGATGCCGCCGCGTCGGTAGTGGCTCAGCGCTCCCGATGTCGATGCGGCGACCACCTGACCGGTGACCGAGGCGACGGCGACAGAGGCCGGCACGCCCGAAAAGATCAGAAGCGGGGTCAGCAGAAAGCCTCCGCCGACACCAAACAGGCCCGAAAGGAATCCGACGGCGCCCCCTATTCCGATGAGGAAGAAGAGGTTCACGGACAACTCGGCGATCGGCAGATAGATCTGCAAGGCCTTATTCCGACGACGGCACGAACCAGGAGACCGCGCTGGCGCGCGGCGGCTCGTACGACAAAAGCTGATCGCCCCCAATCCGTCTTCCGACGGGCTGGAGGCATGCATTTGTTGTATGGTCAAAGGACTTACGGTTCCGTTGACGTGCTGTCAAACCAACTCGTAACGCAATGTTGCGGAGCCGGGGCCGGAGCCCGGAGCGTGATGCGATCGATGGAGTCGCACCGCTTCGCGCTCCAGCTTTTGTGGTCGCGGATTGATTGCGAAAAATCGGTTCCCGCGTTTCTCGCACCCCGAACGCACCGGTTAAGGTGCCGCGCTTTCGAACCGCAAAAGTGATGCCCACTTTTGCTGAACGCGCCGGTTAAAGTGCCGCGCGTTCGAACCGCAAAAGCGGTGCCCACTTTTGCTGAACGCGCTCCGGGGCTCAGACGGGTTGGCTGCCCAGCACGGCGAGGAGTCTGGGATTGACGGCGCCGCTTTCGCTCATGCCCGTGGCCCGCTCGAATGCCATGATCGCTTCGCGCGTCTTGGGGCCGGAGAGTCCATCGGCGGTCCCCACATCGTAGCCAAGCTTTGCCAGCGTTTCCTGGACCTTGGTGACCACCTCCCCGTTGGAGATCGCCTCTCCCGGGTTGAAGTTCTCGTCCCAGGTGCCGATGGGTGCGAAATTGGTCGGCAGGTCGATCGCCGCGGCTTTCCAGCCGGCCACGTCCTCATTGAGACGGCTGACGGCTTCGGCGCTTAGGGAGCGGGCGATATCGTCGCGTGCCTTGGCGGCGTCTCCATCGCCGCTTTTGGCAGCGAGAGCAAACCATTTGTAGGATTTCTCGAAGTCCTGCTCGATGCCAAGCCCGCGCGCATAGAGCATGCCCAGATTGAACTGGCTGTCCGTCATGCCGCGCTCGCCGGCCCGCTCGAACCATTCGGCGGCCGTCTCGAAATCCTGCTCGCCGAGTCCGCCGCTCGCATGAATGGCAGCCAAGTTGTGCATGGCCATTCGATTGCCCGCCTCGGCGGCCCGCTGATACCAGAGGCGGGCGATGTCGAGATCCTTTTCGACACCATTGCCGCTCTCGTAGAGGTTGCCCAGCCGATATTGGGCGGGCGCGAAGCCCTGGGCGGCCGCCCGTTCGTACCAGACCGCGGCCTCTTCGTAGTTCTGCTCGACAGCCCGACCCTCGGTCAGGATGGCAGCGACCTCGAACTGGGCGCGCGCGTCGCCATTGGCGGCGGCTTGACGCATCGCCTCGGGGCCGACGCCCTCGGCGGGGGGATCGAAGGTCAACGGGCCGTCGGGCACCGACGGTATGGAGCCGGTCAGAATGTCGCTGGCAGGTTCGGCGACCGCCGCATCCGTTGCGGCTTCCGTCGCCGCATAAGTCACCGGCTCGTCAGGTTCGAGCACCGGCGGCGTGGCCTGCTGCCGCGGCTTGGCAAACCCCGACGCGCCCCGGGGATTGATCGAGGCGGTGGCCGATGCGTCGATCACGTCGCCGACATGCGGCGCTGTGAGCTCCGCGGCCGATTCCAGGCGCTCTGCGCCGAGCATGGGCGCAATGTCGGGCGCCTTGCCCGACTCAATGGCGTCTTCGTTGCCAACCTGCGGCGCCGGCGGTATGCGATCAGCCCCGAGCCGCTGCATGGCGAGGTTCAGCGCCAGCGCAGAAACGGCGATCAACGCCGCTGCAAGAAGCAGCGCGCGGCGATTGCGCTTGAGGAAACCGCCCTGCTGCTCGTCGCCCTCCGGGCCCGCTGAGCCATCCTGCGCCGCTTCGGCATCGACATTCTCGCCGGCAGGCTGGGTCTCGACCTTGCTGCGCCAGCGCCGCCGTTCCTTGCGCGGTGGCGCCTCACCCGGTGCAGGCGGCTGGATCTCACCTGCCGCACCGCCCGTCTGCGCCTTGTCATCCTGCGGAGTCATGACGCGCGACAGCGCCCGTCCGATCAGGGAGTTCGAACCCGGCGGGGCGCCGACGGTCTCCTGCTTGGCGCGCTGGGCCCGGCGAGCGGCGGCGATGAATGTGCTCTGCGAGGTCAAAGGCGCAGAGGCCGCAACCGGTTCGACGCCCTCGCCGGATCGGTTTGGCGCCGCGAACGGATCAGGCCTTGCTTCGGCGAGGCTCGAAACGGGCCGCGGAGGACGCTCGACGCTTGTCGGATCGAACTCGGGCCGCGAGGCGGGTGCTGCGGCCTTGGGGGACTTTTCGGCAGATGCTCCGGCCGCCTGACGCGGACCATTCTTGGCCTCGAGCGCCGCACCGACAGGTCCGAGACCGGCAAAGCCGGGATCGACGAGCGGAACTTCCTCGGCCGGATTGGCGGGCATGAGATCGCGCGCGGGATCGTGCGAAGCGGATTTGCGCGGCGGCGCAGGGAGGTTTTCCGGGTCGGGCTTTGCGGCGGGTGCGGCGGTCGCGGCAGACTGGGTGCGTCCCGCTAGAACGCTTTCCAGCCGGGTCAGGCGCTCGGCGGTCTCGCGGCCCGCCGTGTTGATCAGCGCGGACATGCGCTTTTCCAAGGCGTCGAGCGTGCCGCCGTCGACGCCGGCGCGGTCCGAGGGGACCAACTTGCCGACCGCGGCGGACGTGCGTTCGGCCACGAGATCGGCGAGCGCGCCCATGTCCGGCGTGCCCGTCGGAACGGCGTCCGACTGCAGCCGCGCCAGGTCGTCGATCTTGATCCCGGTTTCGTCGAGCCGCTGCATCAGGTTTTGCAGCTGCGCCTCGATCTGGCCGACCGTGGGGGCATCGCCAGGCGAGAGCACTGCACTTGTGTTCAGGGCCTCGATCTGCGACTCGATGCGGGCAAAACGCGGCTCGAGCGCGCCGGTCATTGCGTCGCGAAGGGCCGCAATATCCCGCCGCAGGTCGGCAACATCCCCATTCTTGTCCTCGAAGCCGCCGATCTGGGCTGCCATGGCATCGATCTTGGCCACAAGCGCCTGCGGAACGGCGTTCTGACCGTCCTGAATGGCAGCGGTCAAAGCCGCCATTTCGCTGGTCACCCGCTCGAGATCGCCCTGCGAAAGGCCGACATTCTTTTCTATGGTGTCGATACGGTCGTAGACGTTGCGGATGCCTTCCTCGATCGTGCGCAACGCCGGATCCGAGACCGGCGGGCTCTCGTCGCGCACGATCTCGCGCTCTATCTGCTGCACCTGCAGCTCGGCGAGCTTGCCGACTGTGGTTGCGAGCTCGTCCAGCCGGTGGTTGACCGCATCGAGATCGACCTTGGGCGTATCGGCAACGAGCCTCGCCAGACTTGCCAGCTGCGCTTCGAGGCGCTTGACCTGTCCGGTCTCGCCCACGGCGCCGGCCACAAGTTCGATCACCTGAGTCAGTTGCTCGACCTGCAAGGCGATCTCGCGCACGCCGCCCGCATCCTGATGCAGGGTGTGCAGTTCGGTCTCGAGCCGCTCGAGCCGACCCGAGAGGCCGCTGACCAACCCCGTCAGCTCCGCGAGCTCTCCGCCGCCACCCTCGCGCCGACCGATGATCGGGGCTTGCGCGGCGGTCTGGCGGCTGCGGATTTCGGCGATGGCCGCGCGCAATTCGTCCGGCTCGCCGGTACCGTTGTCATCGCGGTCGCTGAACCGGTCGACGGCGCGCTTGACAGAACGCAGCGCCTCGCGCCGCCGCTCCGTGCCCGGCGTTTCGACGACCTGGCTGCGCAGGGCCCGGACGCGGCGTGCGAGACCCTCAATCTGCGGGTCGGCTGCCGACCGGCGCGTATCGTAGCGGCCCTCCACCTGGTCGAGAAGCGCCACCAGTTCGCCACGCAACGCTTGCCATTCATTCGACTGGGCGTCGGTTTCGGCGTCGGCCGTCTCTGGCAGGGAATAAGCGCGGGCCATGGATGTCCCAATCGGATCAAAAAAGCGGAACCCTCGCGATTCGGTGCGGAGGTCTGCCCTGCACTCTTGGGAAAACATGGTAAACAAGCCGTTAAGTCTTGCCGCAGTTTGCAAACCGCGGGTCGAAATTGGCCGAAAGTCTGGTGCCGGTGCGCTTTACCAAGCGGTCGCGAGCGCGTAGGCAAGGACTAGATAATTCTGGAGGCGATCGGCCATGACGCGCCGCCGCATCATCATCGTCGATGACCACCCGCTGTTCCGCTCCGCCCTGCACCAGACGCTGGCGGGGGGTGATGCGGCCGTGAGCGTCGAGGAGGCGGGCGACCTCAACGGCCTCAGCGCCGCGCTCGAGGCCGACCGCGACTGCGATCTGGTGCTGCTCGACCTCAACATGCCGGGCGTGCGCGGCTTTTCGGGCTTGTTGCTGCTGCGCGCCCAGTATCCCGACATCCCGGTAATGATCATCTCGGCCGTCGAGGACGCGACGGTCGTGCGGCGGGCTTTTGAACTTGGCGCGGCCGGCTACCTGCACAAGTCCGCCGGCCCGATCGAAATCCGTCGCGCCATCGAGACGGTGCTTTCGGGGGAGGTGTTTGTGCCCTCGGGCCTGACCCTCAGCATCGAGGACGAGCAAACCGAACTGATGCGGCGGCTGGGGACGCTCACGCCGCAGCAGGTGCGCGTGCTGATGATGCTCTCGGATGGGCTCATGAACAAGCAGATCGCCTACGAGCTGTCGATCTCGGAGGCGACCGTCAAGGCGCACGTCTCAGCCATTCTGCAGAAACTTGACGTCGACAGCCGCACCCAGGCGGTGATCGTTGCCGCCCGCATCGAGGAAGGTCAGTTCGAAGCGCTCTTTTCCCTCAGCGGGGAGAAGAGCTAGGGCGCTTTAGCAAAAGCTTAGCGCCGCGGCTGGCGGCCGCTCTGGCTCGCCAAGCCGCTGATGACGGCCCTGAGGGTTGCGGGCTTGACCGGCTTGGTGACGACCGCCACCCCGCGTTCCTCGGCAAGCGCCCTCACCGCCGGGCTGCGGTCGGCGGTGACAAGCGCAGCGGGCAAGTGACCGCCCACGTTCTGGCGCAACCATTCGATCGCATCGAGCCCCGACGTCTGCTCCAGGTGGTAGTCCATCAGCACGAGATCGGGATACCAACCTTCAAGCAGGCGCTCGCGGTCGATCTGCTTGAGGGAGAGCGCCGTTCGCACGTCACACCCCCAATGGACGAGCAGGCCGTCCATCGCCTCCAGGATCGCCCGTTCATTGTCGACGCAGAGAACCTTGAGGTCGAGCGTGCCGAAGCTGGCTTCGCTGGTGGGAGCCTCGTTGGCTGCGGCCGGCGTGATGCTGCGCGCCAGCGGTAGGTAAATCGAGAAGCGCGAGCCGCGGTTCTCGACGCTGTCGAGTTCCAGCGAGAGGCCGAGGGTGGCAACGAGCCGCTGTACGATGGAGAGCCCCAGACCAAGCCCCTGGGCCATGCGGGCGCCGTGGTCGAGGCGCGAGAACTCGGCGAACACCAGCTTGTGCTGGTCCTTGTTGAAGCCGATGCCGGTATCGATGACGTCGAGCCGCAACCGATTGCCGCGACGGCGCGTACCGACCAGCACCCTGCCGCCGGGTCGAGTATATTTGACCGCGTTGGAGACCAGGTTCTGTACGATGCGCGAGACCAGCATGCGGTCGGTCATGACCGTCGCGGAGGCGGGCATGATCCCGAGGCGCACGCCGCGCTCGCGCGCCATGGGCGTGAACTCGACCTCGATCTTCTTCAAGAGGTCGATGGTGTTGAACGGGGCAGGCGCCGGACGTACTGCGCCGCTGTCGATGCGCGAGATATCGAGAAGGGCCGACATGATATCCTCGACCGCGGTCAACGAAGCTTCGATGGAGGTCGCAAGTTCGGCAAGGCTGGTGTCCTTGGCGCGCTCGACAAGGGTCGAGGTATAGAGCCGGGCCGCGTTCAGGGGTTGGAGCAGGTCATGGCTGGCGGCGGCCAGGAACCGGGTCTTGTCGTGATTGGCGGCGTCGGCCTTTGCGCGCGCCGTCTCCAGTTCAGCATTGACCCGCGTCAACGCCGCCGTGCGTTCCTCGACGCGCCTCTCGAGGCTCTGGTTGACCTGAGCCAACTCCTCCTCTGCCCGTACACGGGCGGTGACATCGGCAAAGCTTATGACAAGACCGCCGTCGGGCAGACGGCTCGAATGGAACTCGAGCGCCTGGCCGAGGCTATCGATGCGCTGGGTGACGGTCGTCGGCGCGGCTGTCAGGGTGTTGATGCGTTCAATGGCGAGCCGGGCCGGATCGCCCGAGCCAAAGTCCCCGCGATCGGCGAGATAAAGAGCGATGTCGAAAAGCGGCGTACCCGCGCGCAGCAGAGCGTCGGGAAGCGACAGCAGTTCGCCGTAGCGCCGGTTGCAGGAAAACAGCCGCAGGCCGTGGTCGAACACGGCAATGCCCTGGGGAATGAAATCGAGCGCCTGGCGCACGCTGTGTTCGGCGCCGGCCAGCTTGTGCGGCATGGTGGAGGCCAGCCCATCGAGGTGTTGCGGTCGGGCAAACTATCGGCGCAGCGACGTCGACGCGCAAGCCCGACGAAGGCATGGATCGCGAGGCGATTGCATTGGGGGGCGAACTGGGTGACTCTAGCCTACTGCACAACATAGGCCCGGCTGGGCGTTGCGCCGGGCAAGCACAGCGAGGGCATGGATATGCAGGGCTTTCTCAAGGAGTTTCGTGATTTCGCCGTCAAGGGCAACATGATCGATCTCGCCATCGGCGTGATCATCGGGGTAGCATTCGGAGCCATCGTCTCCTCGATCGTCGATGATATCTTCATGCCGCTCATCGGCCTCATCATAGGCGGCGTCGATTTTTCCAACCTCTTCATCGTCCTCTCCAACCCCAACGACGTACCGGTCCCGTCGGTCGCCGCGGCCAACGAGGCTGGGGTTGCCACACTCAACATCGGCCTCTTCCTCAACGCGCTTGTCAAGTTTCTGATCATCGCGTTCGTGCTCTTCCTCGTCGTCAAGGGCATCAACGCCCTGAAGCGCGAGGCGGCCGAGGATCCCGCGCCTGCAGCGCCCAGCAAGGAAGAAGTGCTGCTGACCGAGATCCGCGACGCCATCAAGGCGCAGGCACCGGCAAAGGCCGCGCCGGCCACTGCGACGGCCAAATCAGTCAGCGAGGCGCCAGCCACGGCGCCCCGGCGGTCCTCAACGCGCAAACCTGCGGCACGCAAACCCACCGGCCAATAGAGCGTTGTCAGCAGACCGTCCTCATCTCCGCGAGCTGAGGGCCCCTCACCCGGACCGCTTGCGATCCGACCTCTCCCCCAAAGGGAGAGGTGTCGCGGTGGCCAGCACAGTGCCCCTCTTCACCTCTCCCTTGGGACGGGTCGACGGCGGAGCCGGCGGGGTGAGGGGGCCTCCCCGCCTTCGCGTGAATGGCTGAAAGCGTCGCCTCCACCAACGCCTCGTCCGACCGGGGTCAGCCCCCGACTGTTGGCAGGGTCAGGTCCCCGGACGTCAGCTTGCTGGCGGTGATGGCCGCGTCGGCCTTCTCGCGCGGGATTTCGAGGCTGGCCCATACGCTGACGAGCGCGTGACGCAATTCGAAGATCATCTCGTCGGTATGGAGCGGGGTCGGTGTGATGCGCAGCCGCTCGGTGCCCTTGGGCACGGTCGGATAGTTGATCGGCTGGATATAGATGTTGTGCTTGTCCATCAGCATATCGCTGGCGGCCTTGACGAGGCGCGCATCGCTGACGATGAGCGGCACGATGTGGGTCGGCGTTTCCATGACCGGCAGACCCGCGTCGGCCAGGATCGCCTTGGTCAGCCGGGACTGGCGCTGTTGCATCTCGCGCTCGTGGCCGCTCGTCTTCAGGTGCTCGATGGACGTGCGAGCCGCCGCGCAGAGGGCCGGAGGCAGCGCCGTGGTAAAGATGAATTCGGGCGCATAGGAGCGCACGGCATCGACGACCGCCTGATTGGCGGCGATGTAGCCGCCCATGACGCCGAAGGCTTTGGCAAGCGTGCCCTCGATGATGTCGATGCGCTCCATCAGCCCTTCGCGCTCGGCGATACCGCCGCCGCGCGGCCCGTACATTCCCACAGCATGGACTTCGTCGATATAGGTGAGCGCTCCGAACTCCTCGGCGAGATCACAGATCGCGGCGATCGGAGCGATGTCGCCGTCCATCGAATAGACGGATTCGAAGGCGATGAGCTTGGGCCGCTTACGGTCGGTGGCGGCGAGGAGCTCACGCAGATGCGCCACGTCGTTGTGCCGGAAGATGCGCTTCTCCATACCCGACTGACGTACGCCCTGGATCATCGAGGCGTGGTTCAACTGGTCGGAGAAAATGACGCAATCGGGCAGCAGGCGGGCGATGGTCGAGATAGCCGCCTCGTTGGACACGAACCCCGAGGTGAAGACGAGCGCGGCTTCCTTGCGGTGGAGGTCCGCCAGTGAGCGCTCAAGCTCGACCAGCGGCCGGTTGGTGCCCGAGATGTTGCGGGTGCCCCCGGCGCCGACACCGAGCTTGCCGGCAGTCTCCTGCATGGCAGCGATGACCTGATCGTTCTGGCCCATGCCCAGATAGTCATTGGAGCACCAGATGGTGATCTCGCGGGCGTTGTCGGAAGCATCACGGTAGAGGGCCTTCGGGAAGTGGCCCGCGATGCGCTCGAGATCGGCAAAGACGCGATAGCGCTTTTCCTGGCGGAGGGTGTCCACCGCATCTTCGAATATGCCGCGATAGTCCATGAAGTGCCCCTTTCGGCGCGGATCGGATTGTGATCTGCCGAAGCGACCCAACCCTATTCGGCCCACCGGATCCATGACATAGGTCAATTCGCCGCGCGGCGAACCGGTTGTTCATGTGTTCGTGAGCGGGCGCTGAAATTTAGAGTCATCCTAAAGTAGATCGCAGCCGCTGCCAATCCGGTCGGGCCATCGCCGTCCTGCGTCATATCGCGCTGGGTGTGCCGCTTGACAGGCTCGGTGGTTGACTGAGACTCGGGCGACCATCGAGGGGAACGGGATGCATCACCCACGCGGCAACCTGATCGGCTCTGGCAAGGAGGCCGAGGTCTACGAGTTTGGCGACCGGGTGCTCAAGCTCTACCGGGCGGGGCCGCGCAAGGGTTCGGCATTCAGGGAGGCAGCCATCCTTGCCGCCATCGAATCGCTCGACGTGCCGGCGCCGAGGGTCCTCGGCGTCGAGCAGTTCGACGGGCGCTGGGGTGTTATCATGGAGCGGGCAGAGGGACCGGCTTTCGCCGAGGCGGCGCTCAAGGGGGGTGCGGCGCTCGAAACGCACCTGGCGGCAATGGCGCGGCTGCATGCACATATCCACGCGCAACCGGCGCCGGCCCTCGGCGCTCAGCGCGCCATGCTCAGGCGCAACATCTCGAAGACGCCGCTGCTCGACGAGGTCTTGCGCAAGCGGCTGCTCGATGGGCTTGCCGCGCGACCCGACGGGGATCGACTCTGCCACGGCGATTTCCATCCATGGAACATCCTCGGCAACATCGACACGCCGATAGTGGTCGACTGGCTGGACGCCAGCATCGGCGTGCCGGCGGCGGACATCTGTCGCTCCTATGTGCTGATGGCCAACGCACGCCCGGATATCGCCACTGCCTATGTCGACGCCTATCTGGCGGCTACCGGGATCGCGCGGTCGGAGATCGAGGCGTGGGTGCCATACGTTGCGGCGGCACGCCTTGCCGAAGGCGTGCCGGACGAAACGGAGAGATTGCTGGCCCTGGCCCGCCTCTGATCCCTTATTCGGCGGGCGCGCGATGCGCCTCCTCGTCAGGCGCCTTTGGAAGGAAGCGGCCGACGAAGCGGCCGAAGCTGTCGATATAGGTCAGTATCACCGGCACGACGACGAGGGTCAGAGCTGTCGAGCTCAGCAGGCCGCCGATGACCGCGTGGGCCATGGGCGCATTCTGCCCGCTGCCTTCGTGGAGACTCAAAGCCAGGGGCAGCATACCAAAGGTCATGGCCATGGTGGTCATGATGATCGGGCGAAAGCGGGTGGAGCCAGCCTCGACCAGGGCGTCATAGAGGTTCATGCCCTGCTGACGTACGTGCTGATTTGCATTATCGACGAGCAGGATCGCGTTCTTGACCACCAGGCCCATCAGCATGATGAAGCCGATCATCGACATCATGTTGAGCGTCGAGCCGCCGACGAGCAGGCCGAGCACCACGCCGATCAGCGAAAGCGGCAGCGAGACCATGATGGCAATGGGCTGGAGGAAACTCCCGAACTGGCTGGCCAATACCAGATAGATGAATATGACGGCGAGCAGCAGGGCTGATCCAGCGGCAGCGCCGGTTTCGGCCAGGTCCTCAGCCTCGCCACCCTGGCTGATGCTGTAGCCGACGGGCAATTCGATGCTGTCGATGATAGCCTGGATCCGGGGCGTCACATCGCCGAGGTTCACTCCCTCGATGTTGGCGGTGACATTGACCCGGCGGTCGAGATCCTCGCGCTCGATGGTTGCCGGGCCCGTGGCCTGGACGATGCTGGCCACTTGGTCGAGCCGGATCACCGCTTTGGAGCCGCTAGCGCCGCTCTGAACGATGGGAAGGCTGCCCAGCGCGTTGACGTCGTTGCGGGCCCATTCGGGCAAGCGGACGAAGACGCCGAGATTTTCGCCGCTGGGGCTGGTCCAATCGGTCACTTCATCGCCGGCGAGCATGGGGTTCAGAGCCGCGCCCACTTGGGCGAGGCTCACGCCAAGGTCGCTGGCCAGGTCACGGTCGACGCGGACAGCCATGATCGGGGTGGCATCGTCGAGCGAGGACTCGATGTCGATGAGACCATCGATCTCGCTCATGCGCGCGATAAGGTTATCGGCGATGCGGTCGAGCGTGTCGAAGCTGGGACCCGAGATGCCGATTGAGATCGGCGCCGTGGGACCGCCGAAACCGCCCGAGGCGGCAACGGTGTAGGTGGCGCCCGGAATTGAAGTCAACGCCTGGCGGACGGTGATGGCGAACTGCGTAGGCGAGACGTTGCGCTCGGATTCCGGCACCATGCCGACGACAATGTTGGCAGAGTTGTTGCCGCCACGCGAATTGCCAGAATTGACCGTCGCATAAGTCGATTCAACCTCCGGCAGACTGCGCAGCACCTTATCGACCTGACCGATCTTCATGGCCGTATAGTCGAGCGAGGACCCCGAAGGTGTTTCCATCGTCACCTGCACTTCACTGTTGTCGGTGGCCGGGATGAACTCGGCGCCAACCAATGGGAACAGGAAGAAGGTGCCGATAAACGAGGCGATGGCGACAAGCAGTGTGGTCTTGCGCCATTTGAGGCACCAGCGCAGCAACCTGCGATAGCCACCGGCGATCCAGGAGAAGAACCTGTCGAACTGCCCCACCGCCTTGCCGACCGGACCGCGCTTGGCATCGGGATGGGCGGCCGGATCGTACCATACGCTCGACATCATCGGATCGAGTGTGAAGGCGACGAAAAGAGAGATCAGGACGGCGACCGAAACCGTGACGCCGAACTGCAGGAAGAACCGGCCCATGATGCCTTCCATGAACGCTACCGGCAGGAAAACGGCGACGATGGAAAGTGTGGTGGCCAGAACCGCAAGGCCGATCTCGTTGGTGCCATCGAGAGCGGCCTGGCGATGGTTCTTGCCCATATGCAGGTGCCGCATAATGTTTTCGCGTACCACGATGGCATCATCGATGAGGATGCCGACGGCGAGCGAAAGGGCCATCAGCGTCATCATGTTCAGGGTAAAGCCGAAAAACCTGAGGAAGATCATCGTGCTGATGATCGAGATCGGCAGGGTCAGGCCGGTGATGACTGTGGAACGCCAGGAGTTGAGGAACAGGAACACGATGACAACGGCAAGCGAGGCGCCTTCGATCAGCATGTTCTGGACGGCATGGAAACTCTGCTCCACCGGGACGGCGTTGTCGCGCACCACGTCGATTTGCACGCCCTCGGGCAACTCGCCGTCCATCATCTGATCGATGGCAGCATGGATGTCCCGAGCCACTTGAACGGTGTTGGCGCCCTGGGTTTTGATGACGTCTACGGCAAGCGCCCGCTCGCCGTTGAGAAGGGCAAGGCTTTCCTCATCACCCTGGCCATCCTCGAGGGTCGCGACGTCGCGCAGATAGACCGGTTGGCCACCCTGGCGCGAGACGATGATGTCGAGGAAATCCTCGGCGTTCTCCACACGGCCTTCGACCTGGATGGTCTGGACCGTTGCGCCCTGGGTGATGGTGCCGGCCGGCAGGTTCTGGTTTTCCTGGGAAAGCGCGTTCATCACGTCGGAGATGCCGACGTTGAAAGCAGCCAGGCGGTCGGGATCGACGAGGATGTTCAGTTGACGTTCTATGCCGCCGACGGCCGACGCGCTGCCGACGCCAGCGATGTTGGAGAGGCGCGTGACGATCACATCTTCAGTGAGCGTCGTCAGATCGCGGGCCGAAAGCGTATCGGAGGTAACGGCGAGCGAGATGATGGGCAGTTCGCTCGGATCGAACCGCAGGATGGTGGGCGTACCCGCGTTGTCAGGAAGGTTCGCCTCGATCTGGGAGACCTTGTCGCGCACGTCCTGGGCGGCGGTTTCGGACGAGACCTCGAGGTCGAAAATCATCAGCACCATGGCCGAGCCGGACATGGCCGTGGACTGTATGGTGTCGAGGCCGGCGATGGTGTTGACCTGATTTTCGATAGGTTCGACGATGTCGCTCTCGACCGCTTCGGGCGAGGCGCCAGGATAGCTCACAACCACGGCAACGACGGGAAAGTCGACATCGGGCATCTGCTCGATGGGCAGGCGCTGATAGGAATAGAAGCCGAAAACCAGCAACGCCACCATGACCATGGTGGCGAAAACCGGATGGTTGACGCTGATGCGGGTCAGAAACATCGGCTAGCCCTCGACCATCTCGACTTTGTCGCCCGGTTGAAGCTCCGTCAGCGGCACGGTGACGACGACGTCGCCCGCCTCGACCCCGGAGACGACCTCGATGACGCGGCCGCGGTTCCACGCGCCGCCCCGCTCTATCGCCTGGCGCACAGCCTCGCCATCCTCCACCTTGAGGACATAGACGCCCTCGGCATCCTCGCGCAGCGCCGTTGCGGGAACGGACAGCGCGTCCGGCTCTTCAGTGACGGTGATGTGGGCCGTGGCGAACATGCCGCCGCGCAGTGCCCCATCCTCGTTGGAGAGCGTGATGTAGACGGGGATGGTGCGCGTGCCGGAAGCGGCGACCGGATTGACGCGTGAGACGGTGCCTTCGAACTCGCGGCCGGGCAGGCCCTCGACGGTGACGGCAACGGTCTGGCCGGGCCGGATCTGCGCGCTGGCCCCGATGGGCGAGGACGCTTGCAATTCAACCGAACTGAGATCGACGAGAGTGAGGAGAGCTGTCCCCTGCTGGACGGTCTGGCCCGGCTCGACGGTGCGCTCGGAGATCACGCCATCCATCGGCGCGCGCACGGTTGCGTTCTGAAGGTCGATCTCGGCGGCGGCGACCTGCGCTTCGAGGGCGGCGAGATTGGCGCGAAGCGCATCGGCGCTCGACTGGGCCTGCTCGAGACCCGACGAGGCGGTTACGCCGCGCTCGATGAGGTCACGCGTGCGGGCGAGCTGGCTCTTGGCCAGCGCGAGCTGGGCGCGTGTCGCCTCTGCAGTGCTGGTCGCCTGATTGAGCTGAACCTGCAGGGAATCGGTATCGAGCTGGACGAGAACGTCGCCGCTGCTGACCGCATCGCCCGGGCGAGCGAGGACCGCAACGACGCGCGCAAAAACCTGCGAAGAAAGCTGCGTCTGGCGCTGGGGGGCAAGCGAACCGGTAACGCGGACGGTCTCGGCGAGCGTCGTCGGCTCAATTGTCGTGATCTCCGCCTGGTTGAGCTGTTTGACCGGTTCGGCGACCGACTGCTCGACCGGTTCAGGCGCTGGCTGGCGGCTTGTGATCACCACGCCCGCGACAATTGCAAGGACCACAAGGACGAGAACGATCCAGGGCCAGCGCCGGCGACGCGGCGGAAGCCCGGCGGCAATCCGTGCCGCATTATCCTTGTCGCGCTTGCTCTGCGCCCACACGGGTTTGGGACTTTCGACCCTTTTTTCAGTCGTCATGGCGTTTGGACCGCTTGATTCAGGAATTATGTCGGGGGGCGGGTGCAGGCCCGTTCTCGGGGTGGTCGGACCAGTCCTTCAAGCGCTCGGCCATCCGCAAATAGAAATCGGCAAGCTGGTGAACCCGCCGCCTGGTGTCCATGTCGTTCGGGGGGAAAGAGGCTTCTGCCTCCAGCACTTCGGCGCCGATGTTGGCCAGGCGCTCCCCGACCGTCGCCATCATGCGCCGATAGGGGTCTGTACCCAACTCGTAATAATCCTGCCGGTCACCGGCGTGCGAAACCAGCCGGATGACGCCGGAGGTGCGCAGGAGCCGAGCGTTGGTGCTGGCGCTCGCCTTGCTGATCTGCAGCCGCTCGGCCATCTCGCCGAGTGTGAATGGGCGGCCCTCGACGATGAGGAGACCGAGGATACGGCCGGAAATCCGCGTCTGGCCATCCGCCTGAGAAATGACCCCCATGCGCTCGATGAAATTTTCCGCGGCCGACTTGCTGTCCATGCGATGTGCGTTAGCGGCAGAGTCTCGTTCAGTCAACACTGAACGAACTGAATAAACTAAATTTAATGTTTCAGCCGACCTTGTCGAAGCACTTGCACGTTAGTTCCTATCCCGCTTGCTCGTCGGGTGCGCAACAATCTGCCGCAGCCTTGGTGGCTCCGGCAACGACATCGGGATGCCCCTGGCAGCAATCGCGCATGAGGAACTCCACGAGACCGGACAAAGCGTCGAAGTTGGCGGCGTAGATGATGGAGCGCGCCTCACGACGCGACGTCACAAGCCCCGCCCGCTCCAAGTGCGACAGATGAAACGAAGCGCTTGAAGACGAGGCGCCGACGGCATCACCGACGACACCTGCCGGCAGGCCTTGCTCGCCGGCCACGACCAATGATCGCACCATCGACAGCCGCGTCTCTTGCGACAGCGCGGCGAAAGCGGCGAGGGCTTGAAGTTCGTCGAGTTTCATTTCAATATCTCTTGAGATGTTTAAACCAGGATAGCCGGCCATGACTGTCAACGCCACTCCGTTCGATACTTCCTTGGATCAGTTGCTGGCTCACCTCGCGGGTCACGATGCCAAATCTCTAGTCATCGACTATGCGGATCGGCGCATCGCGCCGGGCTATCATATCACCGAAGTCAAGGCTGGATCCTTCGTTGCGCTCGACTGTGGTGGGCAGCCGGACACCTGGCAGGAAACCGTGCTGCAGGTCGAAGACATTCCAGCCAAAGACGGCCAGACCTTCCTTAGCGTCGGCAAGTTCTGCAGCATTCTGGCACAGGTCGATCGCAAGGTGGGGCTCCATTCCGATGCGCGCTTGACCTTCGAAGTGAGCCGTCCGGGCGAAGCGATGCAGGTCTTCGATGTCGCCGGCACGGCAATCGAGAGCGATAAAGCCGTTCTTCGCCTTGCGGCCCGTCCCGCCATCTGCAAACCGCGCCATCGGGCTGCCGTGGCGGAGGCCGCGAGTTGCTGTGCTGCGAACACGTCTGCAGCGTGCTGCGCCTGAGGGACGCCAGCAACAGAGGATACCTCGTCATGACCAGCCGCGTCCCGGCCGCCGCCATTTGGGCGTTGGGCATCACCCAGATCGTCGGTTATGGCACGCTGTACTATTCGTTCAGCGTACTGGCGCCCGCCATCGGCGCGACTTTCAATTGGTCGCCTGAGTGGACGTTCGGGGCGCTTACCATTGCTCTTCTGGCGGGCGGGCTTGTCTCTCCGCTCAGCGGGCACGTGATCGACAGATGGGGTGCCGTCCCAGCCATGACCGCAGGCTCGCTGGCCGTCGGTCTAGCTCTGGTGCTGATGGCCTTTGCGGCGAACGGCTACCTGTTCGCGGCTGCGCTTATCCTCATGGAAGCGGCTTCCACCTTGGTGCTTTATGCGGCAGCCTTCGCCGCTCTCGTGCAGCTAGGCGGCCGAAGTGCGCAACGGAGCATCACGCACCTCACCCTCATCGCCGGCTTCGCCTCGACGATCTTCTGGCCGCTCACCGCAGCCTTGCTGTCGTGGATGGACTGGCGCAGCGTTTACCTGGTCTTTGCGGCATTCAACGTCGTCGTTTGCGCACCCTTGCACCTCTGGCTCGGCAGGATTCCACAGTACATTGCGGAATCCGATCTTGTTGGCACGAACGACAGCGGCGGCAAAGCGAGCGTTCATCTGCCGCAGAGCAGACGCAGCCTCGGTTTCGCTTTGGTTCTCGTGGCATTCGCCCTTCAAGGGGTCCTCATGTCGGCTGTCACGCTCCAGATCGTGCCGCTGCTCACAACCCTGGGCCTTGGAGGCAGTATGGTCCTGATCACCACTGTGTTCGGCCCGGCGCAGGTGCTCTCACGATTGACCAACATGGTCTTTGGCAAGGATTTCCCTGCAACGTCCCTCGCCATCGTCGCCGCCGTCCTATTACCGGCGGGCACAATGCTACTGGCTCTCACGGCACCGTCTACGACTGGCGCTGTGTTGTTCGCCCTGTTGTTCGGACTGGGCTCGGGCCTCACCAGCATCGTTTCGGGATCTTTGCCGCTCCAGTTGTTCGGTCGCGAACGCTATGGCACGCGTCTTGGCTGGTTGTCCTCCGCCCGGCAAATCGCATCAGCCGTCGCGCCATTCGCAATGGCGGTCGTCATGGGTTTGGTCGGCGTACCGTTGTCGTTGTGGGTAGTGGTCGCGATCGGCGCGGTACCGATCGTGGTGTTTGCGTGGGTTGCGGCAATGACACGATCCGAGGTGCCGGGCGCTATCCCCAAGATCGCGTGAGACATCCATCTATTCGATCAGCTTGCCTCGGCTTTGAGGGCGACGGCTCGCCGGCACTCGCGGGGCAGGTCCGGTTTCATCGATTGACTGCCGGTCGTCAGCAGGCCGACGCGGACACTGCCATCACCGGGGTTTAGCCGACCTTGTCGAAGCGCTCGTCGAACGCGTAGCCGGCGCCGCGCACGGTGCGGATGGGATCGGCGGCGCGGCCGCGGTTGATCGCCTTCCGCAGGCGCCCGACATGGACGTCTACCGTGCGCTCGTCGACATAGACGTCGTTGCCCCAAACGCCATCGAGAAGCTGCTCGCGTGAATAGACACGGCCGGGGTGGCGCATGAGATACTCGAGCAGGCGATATTCGGTGGGGCCCAGATGCACTTCGCGTCCGGAGCGGCGTACACGGTGGCTGGTGCGATCCAGCTCGAGGTCGCCGGCCTTGAGGATCGAGGTGACGAGCTGGGGGCTGGAGCGACGCAGCAGTGCGTGCACGCGCGCCAGCAGTTCGGGCAGCGAGAAGGGCTTGACCACATAGTCGTCGGCGCCGGTCGCAAGGCCCCGGATGCGCTCCTCCTCCTCACCACGGGCGGTGATCATGATGATCGGCACGCGGGCGGTCTCCTCGCGGGCGCGCCAGCGCCGGCAGAGCTCGATGCCCGACAGGCCCGGCAGCATCCAGTCGAGCAGGATGAGATCGGGAACAGTCTCCTGGAGAATCTCGGCGGCCTCGTCGCCGCTTTCGGCCGTCAGTACGCGGAAGCCTTCGGCTTCGAGATTGTAGCGCATGAGGACGGACAGGTCCGCCTCGTCCTCAACCACAAGAATGGTAGCTGGCATCGGTCTCTACCTGGTCTTTAAGGTATTGTCAGGCCTTGAGCTGGGTGCGCTGCAGTTCCTTGACGTCTTCGGATAGCTGCTTGCCGGTTTCCAGATAATAGGCGCGTTCGGCAATGTTGGTGGCATGGTCGCCGATGCGCTCGAGGCTCTTGGCGCAGAACAGCAGATGCGTGCAGGGCGTGATATTGCGCGGATCCTCCATCATGTAGGTGAGGAGCTCGCGGAACAGCGAGTTGTACATGGCGTCGACCTCGTCGTCGCGATTGCACACCTCGATGGCGGCGGCCGCATTGCGGTTGGCGTAGGCGTCGAGCGCGTCCTTCAATTGGCTCTGGACCCGGTTGGTCATGTTCTTGACGCCATTGTAGAACTGCGGCTGCAGGCTCAGATTCTCGATCTTGAGGGAGCGGCGGGCGAGTTGCTTGGCCATGTCGCCCACGCGCTCCAGGTCGCTCGCCACATGGATGGCTGTGACGATGGCCCTGAGGTCGGAGGCCATGGGCTGGCGGCGGGCGATCATCGAGACGGCCATGTCGTCGATCTTGCGCTGCATGTCGTCGATGCGCTTGTCGGCGATGACGGTGACGTCGGCCAGTTCGCGGTCGAGCTTCAGCAGCGCGCGCGTGCCGTTCTCGATGGCGACCTCGACCTGACCGCCCATCTCGGCAATCGTCTGGGCAAGGTTGGTGAGCTCTTCGTTGTAGGAGGTGACGATGTGTTCACTGGGGTTGGTGGTCATGGCCGGTTCCTAGAAATCCTCGTTTGACGACGTGAGGTCGAGCGTCTGCTGCGACCGCATGCGTCAGTGGCTGTCAGCCGATACGGCCCATGATGTAGTCCTGGGTCTGCTTGTTGACCGGATTGGTGAAGATCTGCTCGGTCGGACCTTCTTCGATCAGGTTGCCCAGGTGGAAGAATGCAGTCTTCTGGGACACCCGCGCCGCCTGCTGCATGGAATGGGTGACGATGACGATGGTGAAGTTCTCGCGCAGTTCGTCGATCAGTTCCTCGATGACGGCCGTGGCGATGGGGTCGAGCGCCGAGCAGGGTTCGTCCATCAGGAGCACCTCGGGCTGCGTGGCGATGGCGCGCGCGATGCAGAGCCGCTGCTGCTGTCCACCGGACAGGCCCGTGCCGGGCTCGTTGAGACGATCCTTGACCTCCTCGAACAGGCCCGCCCTCCTCAGCGAGGAGACGACGACCTCATCGAGCTCACTCTTCGAGTGCACCATGCCGTGGATCTTGGGACCGTAAGCAACATTTTCGTAGATCGACTTGGGGAACGGGTTGGGCTTCTGGAACACCATGCCAACGCGGGCGCGCAGCTCCACGACGTCAAGAGACGGATCGTAAATGTCATCGTCATCGAGGGTAATTCTGCCCTCGACGCGGCACCCCTCGATCGTGTCGTTCATGCGATTGAGACAGCGCAGGAACGTCGACTTGCCACAGCCCGAGGGGCCGATGAGCGAGGTCACGCGATTGCGCTCGATCTCGAGGCTCACCCCATGCAGGGCCTCCTTGGCCCCGTAGAAGACCTTTACGGTATCGCCCTTCATCGCCACTCCTGCGGAGACGGTCGGCACCGACGGGTTCTCAACGAGTGTCGAACCTTTGCTTTCAGTCATGGCGTTCATCTTTCACAGTCCATGTTTGGCGGCAGCCGCCTGGTTTCCAATCATATCGCGCTACCAGCGCCGCTCCAGCCGCTGGCGCAGGAATACGGCAATGGCATTCATGATCAGCAGGAAGCCGAGTAGCACCAGAATACCGGCCGACGTGCGTGCAACAAAGCCGCGTTCGGGGCTGTCGGCCCAGATATAAATCTGCGTCGGCAGCGCGGTCGAGGCGTCCATGATGCCGCCCGGAGGGCTGGTGATGAAGGCGTTCATGCCAATCAGCAGAAGTGGCGCGGTCTCGCCGAGGGCCTGTGCCAACCCGATAATGGTGCCGGTCAGGATTCCGGGCAGGGACAGCGGCAGCACGTGGTGCAGGATGACCTGCTGGGGAGAAGCTCCCATGCCGTAGGCTGCCTCGCGGATGGAGGGCGGCACGGCCTTCAAGGCATTGCGGGTGACAATGATGATTGTCGGCAGCGTCATCAGAGCGAGTACCATGCCACCGACCAGGGGAGCGGAGCGCGGCAAGCCAAAAATCTGGATGAAGACGGCAAGACCGAGAAGTCCGAAGACGATCGAAGGGACCGCCGCCAGATTGTTGATGTTGACCTCGATCAGATCCGTCCAGCGGTTCTTGGGTGCAAACTCTTCGAGGTAGGTCGCCGCGGCGATGCCGACGGGGAAGCTGATCAGGAAGCAGACGAGAAGCGCGTAGAACGAACCGGTGATGGCGCCGGCAAGGCCGGCGAGTTCAGGAAAGCGGCTATCGGCGTTGAAAAAGAGCCCCCAGTTGAACGGAGTCGAGACCCGACCTTCCTCGACCAGGGCATCGAACCAGGCGATCTGCTGGTCCGTGACGCGCCGATTCTGTTCGGGTGTAGCCCGGCGGACTACGCCCTTGTTCAACTGGTCGAAGATATCGGACGCGGGCACTTCGAGCGTCAGCGCGCCGCCGATGACCGACGGATTGGCCACGACTGCATTGCGGACAATAAACTGGGTGTTGTTAGTGAGAATCTGATCCATCGCGCGCTGCTGGGCCGGGCTCTCGGCCGGCGGCAGCAGGGCTGCGAGCCCTTCGCGCACCACGTTGCGATAGTTGCCTTCGCTGGGATTCTCCGGATCGACGTTCTCGGTTGAGATCGGAAATTGGATCCGGATGTGGGTTTGCACGAAGGCCTGGTAGCCGCCGATGGCGAGCGTGAGAATGAGAATGCCGAGCAGACCGATCGCGATGCTGATGGCGCCGATGCCATAGAGGCGCAGGCGCGTGTCGGCGGCATTGCGGCGGCGGCGGCGCGCTTGCGCCTCATCCGAGGTTATGGACGCCGATATTGACTGAACTGCTTCGGACATTCTGGCCTCAGTCGTACTGTTCGCGGTACTTGCGAACGATGGTGAGCGCGATAACGTTCAGGCCGAGCGTGACGAGGAACAGCACGAGGCCCAGAGCGAAGGCGGCGAGCGTTTTGGGGTTGTCGAACGAGGTATCGCCGATAAGGAGCGTGACGATCTGAACGGTCACGGTGGTGACCGAGTCGAGCGGATTGATGTTGAGCGAGGCGATGAGACCGGCGGCCATGACGACGATCATCGTCTCGCCGATGGCGCGGCTCAGTGCCAGCAGAATGCCACCCATGATGCCCGGAAGGGCGGAGGGCAGCAGGACTTTGGTCATGGTCTCGGCGCGGGTGGCGCCCATCGCCAGTGATCCGTCGCGCATGGTGCGCGGCACGGCGCGCAGCGCATCGTCGGACAGCGAGGAGATGAAGGGGATGATCATAATGCCCATCACCCCGCCGGCGGCGAGCGCGCTGTTGGGCGAGGTCGCGATGCCCATCAGGCTGCCGGCATTGCGGATCGCCGGAGCGACGGTCAGGACCGCAAAGAAGCCGTAGACGACGGTGGGAACGCCCGCGAGGATCTCCATGATCGGCTTGACGGTCGAACGGACGCGCTCGGAGGCGTATTCGACGAGATAGATGGCGGTGAAGAGGCCGATCGGAACGGCAACCGCCATGGCGATCGTGGCGATCACCAGGGTACCGAGGAAGACGGGCACGGCGCCGAACGCTCCCTGGCCTGCGACCTGGTCAGCGCGGATGGCGATCTGCGGCTCCCAGCGCAGCCCGAAGAAGAACTCGTGCGGCGGCACGAGGAGGAAGAACTCGAACGATTCATAGAGCAGGGAAACAATGATGCCGACGGTCGTCAGAATCGCGACGACCGAGCAGAACACCATCAGGACCATCATGAAGCGCTCGACCCCGTTGCGCGCGCGGAACCGGGGCGACAGGCGGCTACGCGCCACGAACAGCGCCAACAGCATCACTGCGACAGCCACCACGACCATCGCCCAGCCAGCTATCGCCTGCCAGCGATTGAGGGTCTCGGCCGCCGCCGCGATTTCGGGTGAGGGTTCGGCGAATATGCGACCGGCTGCAACGTTCTTGATTTCGGAGAGGATGAGGCTGCGCTGAGCGGACGTCACTCCCTCGGTGACCGCGGCCGGCAGAGACTGGAACAGAAGGCCGTCGATGACGGATCCCTGGAAGAGGAGCCACAGGAGCACCAGAACGAAGGCCGGAACACCGACCCAGACGGCGACGAATGCGCCGTGGTAGCCGGGCAGCGAGTGGGTGGTCACACCCTCGGTGGTGACGAAGCGGTTGCCTGCGGCACGGCCGACGAAGAAGGCCACGATCGAAAAGATCACGATTGCCAGAAAGAGATAGCCGACCACGGTGCGAGCCCCAGATTACGAGGAAACCGATAAGAGGAGCCGGGCAAACCCGGCTCCTCGATGACAGGGAGCCCTAGCTGGGATCTTCCATCGGCGTTGCGTTGGCGACGGCCTCGCGGGTGGCGTCGCGCTCTTCCGCCGGGAGCGGGATCAGGCCACGCTCGGAGAGGTATCCACCCTCGCCAAACGACTCTTCCGAGACGTATTCAGAGACGAACTCCTCGAGGCCAGGAATGACGCCACGGTGCGCGTTCTTGATGTAGAAGAACAGCGGACGCGAGACGCCGTAGGAGCCATCGGCAATGGTCTCCGGGCTCGGCTCGACACCGTCGATGGCGACGGGCTTCAGGGTATCGGAGTTCTCGTAGAGGAACGAGTAGCCGAAGATACCGAGAGCGTTCGCGTCGGCATTGAGGCGCTGAACGATGAGGTTGTCGTTCTCGCCGGCCTCGATGAATGGGCCGTCCTGGCGCATCCGCGAGCAGGTTTCTTCCATCGCATCCTCATCGAGGGCGGCGATGGCTTCGAACTCCTCGCAGCCCTCGAGCATGACGAGTTCCACGAAGGCGTCGCGGGTACCGGAGGTCGGCGGGGGGCCGAAGACGGTGATGGCAGCGTCTGGGAGCGACGGATCGATCTCGGACCAGTTCGTGTAGGGATTGTCGACGATCTCGCCGTCGACCTCGACCTGGGCGGCGAGCGCCTGGAAGAGCTGAGCCTTGGTCAGGGTAAGATCCGGACCCTGCTGGGAGTGAGCGACCGACAGGCCGTCATAGCCGATGAGAACCTCGGTGACCGAATCGACGCCGTTCTGCTGGCAAAGCTCGAACTCGGACGCCTTCATGGCGCGCGAAGCACCGGTGATATCCGGATGGTCCGGGCCGACACCGCCGCAGAAGATCTGCATGCCGCCGCCCGTGCCGGTCGATTCCACCACCGGAGCCGTCCCGCCGGTCATGGCCGAGAACTGTTCGGAAACGGCCTGGGTGTAGGGGAAGACCGTGGAGGACCCGACGATGCGGATCTGGTCGCGCGACTGTGCATAGGCGGCGTTGGCGCCGAGCGCAGTAAGCGCCACTGCGGCCACGCCGGTGAGAAGTGCAAGTTTCATGATGGTTCCCTTTCGGAGATCGGTGAGGCCGCGCGCCCCAAAAAAAGCAACCGCGACCCAGAGACCGGGATCCCCCGCCCCCTGTTTACGTGGGGCACCCTATGGCCTGCTCTTTAGGGTTTTATGTCAGTTCCATTACAGTTTTGCGACGACCTAAGTTCTGGAATTACCGCGTATTTTTCCAGTTTAAACTCAATATTAGTCAGTCGTGCTGCCGTAAAAGCAGCCATGCCGGCAACGGCTGTGACGAGGGAGAACGAGCGCCGGGATATATAGACGTTTCCGGTCAAACATCCGGCCGTCTAGCGCGGCAGCAGCACCTCGATGCGCATGCCCTCGCCTGGACGCGAGCGGATAGTCATCAAGCCGCGATGGCGAGTGATGATGTGCTTGACGATAGCGAGGCCGAGACCGGTGCCTTTCTTCTTGCGGCTCGACTCGGCGTCGACCCGGTAGAAGCGCTCAGTCAGGCGCGGCACGTGCTCCTCGGCCACTCCGGGTCCGAAATCGGTCACCGTGACGAGATGTGCGTAGCCCGGGCGGCTGGCAAGTGCGAGGGAGACTTCGACCTTGCCTCCCGAAGCGCCGTACTTGACGGCGTTGTCGATGAGGTTCTCGAAGACCTCGTAGAGCTGCTCTCGGTCGCCAGTCAAAATGGCGGTCTCGGCCTCGATGTCGAGGGCGATTTCGACCGAGGCGTCGCGGGCGTGGGTCTGCAGACCCTCGCAGACCTGGCGCAGGAGGAGGACAAGATCGATCTCGCCGGTCGGGCGCATATGCTGGTGCATCTCGATGCGCGAGAGCGAGAGCAGGTCCTCGATAAGCTTGGCCATGCGCTCGGCCTGGCCGCGCATGATACCGAGGAACTTCTCACGCACGGCCGCATCCTTGGCGGCGGGACCCTGCAGCGTCTCGATGAAGCCCAGAAGCGAGGCCAGTGGTGTGCGCAGTTCATGGCTGGCATTGGCGATGAAATCGGTGCGCATGGCATCGACGCGCTTCAATTCGGTCAGGCTCTGGAAGGTGACGACGAGGCGGCGCCCGTCGTCGCCGACCCAGCCCCGTCCGGGCGTGCGCAGAGGGGCGACGACGACCTTGGTCCAGGTCTCGGACGGCACCGTCTCGTGCAGCTCGATAGTCTGGGTGGTGGCGGTTTCGCCAGCCCGCTCGATGGCGCGCACGAAATCAGGATTGCGCAGCGAAAAGGTGATGGGATTGCCCGAGGCGGTCGCCGGGAACTGCCGCGCGGCGGACGGATTGCGATGGACGACGACGGCGCGCCGGTCGAGGATGAGGCATGGATCGGCCAGAGCATCGGCGAAAGCGAAGATGTCGGGCTCTCCACCTCTGGCGCCGCTAAGGATCGCGCTCTGCGAGACCTCGGATCGGAAGGGGAGTGCGGCCGCCACGAAAGCGGCGGCGAGAAAGATGAATGCCGCGATGATGAGCGGCAGGGTCTCGACCCAGACGAGAACGGCAAGTGCCAAAAAAGCAGCAGCAAGGAGACCGACGCGCAGACCGGCCCGGCGCACGACCTGCAGCGCTGCGACAAGGTTCGTCGTTTCGGATTGAGGAGCGTCCATGGATACCCGGCAGATCAAGAAGCGGCGGCCTTGCCCGGCCGGCGCGTTCATAGCACGTTGCGCGGGATATGGGAGAGACGAGAATGAACGATCCGCTCAGGCATTTCGATATCGAGAACCCGGAACTGCCCAAGGATATCAAGAAGGCGGCAATGACGTCGGGCGGATATCCGTACGAGGAAAAGCTCGATGCCGATCGATACAAGAAGGAGATGCACAAGCTGCAAAAGCAGCTCGTGCTGCTGCAAGCGCATGTGGCGCGCACGGACGAGCGGATCGCCATCGTCTTCGAGGGGCGGGATGCCGCCGGCAAGGGCGGCACGATCAAGCGGTACCTGGAGCACCTCAACCCGCGCTACAACCTCAGCGCGGCGCTTCCCAAGCCCAACAGCCGCGAGGCCACGCAATGGTATTTCCAGCGCTATGTCGACTGGCTGCCGGCCGGCGGCGAGCAGGTACTCTTCGACCGCTCCTGGTATAACCGGGCGGGCGTCGAGCCGGTCATGGGGTTTTGCACACGAGAGCAGACCGAGCATTTCCTCGAGGAAGCGCCATTTTTCGAGGGGCGGTTGACCAAGGACGGTATTCGCCTGTTCAAATTCTGGCTCTCGATCGGACGCGAGATGCAATTGAAGCGTTTCCACGATCGCCGGCACGATCCGTTGAAGACCTGGAAGCTCTCGCCCGTCGATCTCGAAGCGCTCGACAAGTGGGAAGCCTATTCGGCCGCACGCGACGAAATGCTGCGGCGCACCGACAGCGCACATGCGCCGTGGACGGTGCTCTTGACCAATGACAAAAAGCGCGGCCGGCTCAACATGATCCGCCGCGTGCTCTCGCAGATTGATTATGCGGGCAGGGATGAGGCGGCAATCGGCGAGATCGACAGATCGATCGTGATGACCGCACCGCAGTTCCTGGAATGGAACCGGGAGCAGTAGCCCTCACTCGGTTGCCCGCAACCGCGCCATCGCCAGCGCGTCGACATAGCGTCCGTTACGGAACGCGTAGTCGCGATGCGTGCCTTCGATTTCAAAGCCGAACTTGCGGTAAAGCGCGATGGCCGGCGCATTGTCGGCATAGGCGGTCAGCTCGAGGCGACGAATCTGCAGCCAGTTGTCGGCGGCATCGGTGAGGGCCGCCAGCAGCGCCGTGCCGATGCCGCGCCCGGTGAATTCGTCATGCACCGCCATGCCCACATTGGCGACATGCCGGCGCCGTCGCTGGAACCTCTGGAGCCCGGCCGTGCCGACAACGCGATCGTCGAGCAGGGCGACGAGATGGATGTTGTCTTCGGGCATCGACTCGATCTGCCGGCGTGTCATTGCCAGGGATTTGAACGGCAGGCGCAACGTGCCGCTCATGCTGCCGGGCAGATTGGAGAGGGCATTGAGGCCCTCGGCATCCTCGAGCCGCACAGCGCGCAAAACCAATCCCCGCGGTCCGATGCAGGCGGCCGGTCCGTCCTTCTCTATTACTGCCAATAGAACTCTCCTCGCTTGAGCCGGACGGAGGAGAGTTGTCAGATCCAACCCCACCGTTCCGGCGGGGTTGCAGAAAATCGCGCTACCGCTCGACTTCCGCCGACCCCGAACGGGCAAGCGTAAGCATGGTAATCACGGCGGTAGCGGAACGATCGCTCATGACACGATTGAGCCCGGCAGGCTCGAAACTGTCAAGCACCTAACCCTTCTCCAGCGACCCGATGCGCCTGCTCGCCGCCGGCCAGGCGAGCTCGGTCGTGCGCGCGATAATTGCTTCGACGAGGGTAAAGAGGGCGGAATTGGCGTCCCAGGTACTGCCGGTCTCGGTCAAGCAGGGCAGGACGATCTTGGCGTGGCGCGACACCGGGGAAATCCACTCGTCGGTGACCAGCACGGTGAAGGCGCGTCGGCCGGCAAGACTACGGGCGGTCTCGAGCAATTGAGGATCATAGCGGCGCACGTCGAAGATGACCGCGATGTCGCCGGCCCTCACGTCGATCAACTGGTCGGCACGGGTGGCGGTGCGGCCGTCGAGCCGGCGCACGCCCGGGCGAACGAGCCGCAAGTGTGCCTCCATATAGGCGGCGACGGCATCGGTGAAGCGCCCTCCTATCAGATGGCAGCCGCCCCTGCCTTCGGCCAGGCGCGCCGCTAAGGCCTCGAACTCGGAGATGGGGATGCGCGCGGCGGTGGCCGAGAGATTGGCTGCCATGCGCGCCATGTAGCGGTCGAGGTAGTGCAGGTCCCCATCCGCACGGGGTGGCGCGGCCTCCGCCCGCTGCAGAGGCGATTTGGACCGCTCGTCGAGCTCCTCGCGTAGCGCGCGCTGGAAATCGGGATAGGATCGGTAGCCCAACCGGGCAACGAAGCGCAGGACCGTGGCGGAACTGATCCCAGACACCGCGGCGAACTCGGCCACAGGCGCAAAGCCAAGGGTTGGATAGGACCCGAGGAGACCGCGGGCGGCACGCTTCTCGGCTGCGGTAAGCTCCATCATGACGTCGTGGATACGCGCCTCTACGCTTAGGCCATCGAGCGGCACAGCCCTCTCGTCCTCCGCATAGTCTGCCATCATCCCCTCTGAAACGTCAATTTCAGCATTGACAGTTATCGCATTCCCGGAACAACTAGTACACAAGTTAACGCGACGCGGTAGGGGCTCGTGGAAACTCAGGCGGACAAGGCAGTACAGCTGACGAACGCGAACGGGACTTCCCCCTTCGTCCTGGTATGCGACCACGCCTCCAACCGCATCCCCGAACGCTATGGCGACATGGGGCTGACGCCGAGCGAACGGCTAAGCCACATCGCCTGGGATCCCGGCGCACTGGCGGTGAGCCGGGCGTTGTCCGATATCCTCGATGCGCCCCTGGTCGCCTCGACCGTTTCTCGCCTCGTCATCGACTGCAATCGCGACCTGAACGCGCCAGATCTCATCTGGACGCTCTCGGAAGCAACGCGCATCGAAGTCAACGAGAACCTTTCGGCAGAAGAGAGGGCCTATCGGATCGCGCATTTCCACCGGCCATACCACGACGCGATCGACACGCTGATCGAGGCGCGGCGTGATGCGGGCCGCGACACAGTGCTCGTTTGCATGCATTCGTTCACGCCGGTTTATCTGGGCGTTGCACGGCCATGGCCGATCGGGCTCCTGCACGGGCGCGACAGCGGCCTGACCGTTGCGCTGGGTGCAGCGCTGCTGGCCGAGGACCCGACCCTCAACATCGGCTGGAACGAGCCTTACGCGGCGCTCAACGGCGTGACGCTCACTCTCGAGAAACACGGCGATGCCCGCGGTCTGCCGGCCACGATGATCGAAATTCGCAACGACGAAATCCTCGAACCGGCGGGGGTCGCGCTCTGGGCCACCCGCCTTGCCAGAGGCCTCAACACAGCGCGAATGGCGCTGGTCGGGGCGGAGGCGGTATAGAAGGCTTCTGCGATGGGTGATGATGGGACTCATCCACCGCAACTGGCTTTCGCGGAGCAAGGGTCCAACGAGCCAGGGGGTTGAAATGGCAGAGAGCAGGAAAGTCGGCAGCGTCGCCTACGCGGCGCGGGATGCATCGTACTTCGAAAAGCGCGGCCTCATCCGCCACGCCAATGCGTGGCACCTGTGGGCACTGGGGGTCGGCGCCGTCATCTCGGGCCATTTCTCGGGCTGGAACGGTGGCCTGCTGCAAGGCGGGTGGGGCGGCATGCTGATTGCCACCATAATCATCGGCATCATGTACCTCGGCTTGACCTTCTCGATCGCCGAGATGAGCCCGGCGCTGCCGCACACGGGCGCCGCCTATTCGTTCGCGCGCACCGCTATGGGCCCGTGGGGCGGGTTCCTTACCGGGCTTGCCGAGAACGTCGAATACGTGCTGACGCCGGCAGTGATCGTCTTCTTCATCGGCTCCTATCTCACCGGCATCTTCGAGACACCGGATAGTTTCCAGCCAGTCTGGTGGATATTGGCTTACATCGTCTTCGTCGGACTTAACGTCTGGGGCGTTGCGCTGAGCTTCCGCGTAACGCTGATCGTGACGCTGTTGGCGCTGGCGTGCCTCCTCGTCTTCTGGATCTCTGCGATCCCCAACATCGATTTTACGCGCTGGGCACTCAATATCGGCCCAGGCGGAACCGAGTTAGCGGAAGGCAACGGACCGTTCCTGCCCAACGGTATCATGGGGGCATTCGCCGCCCTGCCCTTCGCCGTGTGGCTGTTTCTTGCCATCGAGCAGTTGCCGCTCGCAGCCGAGGAATCCACGGATCCAAAGCGTGACATGCCGCGCGGCATCATCCTGGGATTCCTCACCCTTGTTGTCTCGGCGCTCGCCATCTTGACTCTTAATCCGGCGGTCATTGGCGTCGGCTCGTTCGCCCTCGGGTCTTCCGGCGAGCCGCTGCTGGACGGTTTCCGCGCGGTCTATGGCGACGGGATTGCCAAGGGGTTGGCACTGGTGGCGGTGGTGGGGCTTATCGCCTCATTCCACACCATCATCTTCGCGCAAGGCCGCCAGATCTTCTCGCTCTCGCGTGCCGGCTATTTCCCGACCGTCCTCTCGGAGACCCACGGCACGCGCAAGACGCCGCACATCGCCATGGTGGGCGGCGCTGTTCTCGGGCTCATCGTCATCCTTGCCGTGTGGTTTCTTGCAGGCGAAGAGAGCCGCGGTTCGGTCATCGGCTTCACGCTCCTCAACATGGCGGTGTTCGGGGCGATGCTGAGCTACATCATGCAGGGCATCAGCTTCATCCTCTTGCGGCAGAACCACCCCAATATAGAGCGGCCGTTCCGCAATCCGTTCGGAGTGCCAGGTGCCGCACTGACGGTGGTCATCGCAGCAGTGACGATCTACTTCCAGGTCACAGGGGATCCGGCCTATCGCGCCGGCATCGCGGGCGTGGCGATTTGGTTCGCCGCCTTCACTGCCTATTTCGCCTTCGTCGGACGGCACAAGCTCATCCTCTCGCCTGAAGAGGAATTCGCTCTCGAACACGGCGCGCCGGCCAACTGACTTGCAGGCCGCGGCGGCGACGCCGCGGCCCTCCCAAATGTCTCCACAAGAGGACAGCGCATGGCCGCCGCCTATTCCTTCGACGCGCTCAAAGCCGATGTCGCCGCCGGGACCATCGACACGGTCGTCGCCGCCTTTCCCGACTTGCAGGGACGGCTGATCGGCAAGCGCTTCCAGGCCGAGTTCTTTCTTGAAGGGGCATTCGAGGAGACGCATGGCTGCGATTACCTTCTCGCCAACGACATCGATATGGAACCGGTGCCCGGCTACGCGGTCGCCAACTGGGAGAAGGGCTATGGCGACTTCGTGATGAAGCCGGACCTCTCGACCCTGATGAAGGCGACCTGGCTCGAGGGAACGGCAATCGTTCTTTGCGACGTTCTTGACCACCATCATCACCGCCCGGTTGCGCATTCGCCACGCGCAGTGCTCAAGGCCCAGCTCGCCCGGCTCGACAGCCTGGGCCTGACGGCCAATTTCGCCTCCGAGCTCGAATTCTACCTCTTCGACGAGGGCTACCGCTCGATCCACGACAAGGGCTACCGGGATCTGACGACCGCCGGCTACTACATCCAGGACTACCACGTCTTCCAGACGACGAAGGAAGAAGGGATGATGCGGGCGGTGCGCCGGCAACTGCAGGCCTCGGGCATTCCCGTCGAGAACTCCAAAGGGGAGTGGGGACCGGGCCAGGAAGAGGTCAACGTACGCTATGCCGATGCGCTGACGATGGCCGACCGGCATGTGGTGCTGAAGAACGCGGTCAAGGAGATCGCGCATTTGCAGGGCAAGGCTGTGACCTTCATGGCCAAGTGGGACTACGGGCTCGCCGGCTCCTCGAGCCATATCCACATGTCTCTGGCGCGAAACGGGGCCAACGCGTTCGTCGACGAGAGCGATGAACTGGGCATGTCGGACATGATGAAGCGCTACGTGGCGGGGCTTCTGAAGTACGCGCCGGACGTCACCGTGTTCCTTGCCCCCTACATCAACTCCTACAAGCGCTTCCAGGCCGGCACCTTCGCACCGACCAAGACCATCTGGAGCCGCGACAACCGCACGGCGGGCTTCCGGCTTTGCGGCGAGAACACCAAGGGGGTGAGGATCGAGTGCCGGATCGGGGGTGCAGACCTCAACCCTTACCTGGCCTTTGCCGGGCTGATCGCAGCGGGATTGAGGGGAATCGAGGAAGAGCTGGCGCTCGGCGCCCCCTATTCCGGCGATGCCTATCAGGGCGAAGATCTGCCCGAGATCCCCAAGACCCTGCGCGAGGCCATAATGGCGCTCGACAAGTCGGCGATGCTGCGGACGGCGATGGGCGACGGGGTGGTCGATCATTACCTGCATACGGCGCGCTGGGAACAGGCCGAATACGACCGGCGGGTGACCGATTGGGAACTCAAGCGTGGGTTCGAGCGGTACTAGTATTGCAACACAACAGTTGTGATGCTATCTCCACAACAATGGAGGTAGCGATGCCGAACACAACGCTGAAGGTCGACAAGGCCTGGTTCGAGGCACAAATGAAAGAACAGGGTCTTTCGCTGAGGGCGCTTGCCGCCAAGATCGATATGGATCCCAGCGCACTTTCCCGCTCACTCAATGCACAAAGAAAGCTATCCTCCCAGGACATTAGGAGTCTGGCGAGAGCATTCGGCAAGACACCCGGTGATGTTCTGGAGCATATCGACGTGGCGGAAGCCACGCCAGTTGTCACGCATTCGAACACGACCGCAGGATTTGGGGAAATGCAGCAACGCCGATTCGCGCCGAAAGCTGAGAGCAAGGCAGGAGAGCCGGGAGCCGGTCAGGAAGTGCCTGCGCGCCACCCGATCTGGGGAGTTTGGAAGGGATTGGTAACCCTGGATCCTAACCACGACTATACCCAGCCCGCTGACACGGACTGGGGCAAAGTCTATGAGGACTAGATTTCTGATCGATACCTGCGCCGTGATTTGGATGGCGCAGGATCAGCCGGTAGCAGATACAGCGCGCGAGCAGATCGGTGATGCGCTCTCCAATGGCGACGGCATCAGCATCTCGCCTATCACCGCCTGGGAAATCGGACTTCTCAGCCGTCGCGGGCGCCTGAACGCAGCGCTGTCGCCGCATAGCCTGTTTGAGCGACTGACAAGTCTCGTGGGGGTGCGGGTCGAACCGCTGGTACCGTCCATCCTGATCGATTCTTCGTTCCTGCCGGGTGAATTCCACAACGATCCCGCCGACCGGATCATCGTCGCAACGGCACGCGCGCTAGAACTTACCATCGTGACGCGCGACCGTGCCATTCTTGACTATGCGCGGCAAGGCCATGTCCTTGCCCTGGCTTGCTAGGAGCTTCCATGGCCGAGTCGGTCAGAATCGTTTCACCCGTCGACGGCCGGGTCTATGCCGAGCGGCCGCTGGCTCCAGCCGCCGAGATCGAGGCTGCGTTAACGAGGGCGCGCTATGCGCGGCTGTCGTGGGGCGAGGTGACGATCGCCGAGCGCGCCAAGATCATCAGCCATTTTGTCGATGCGCTTCTCGAGATGAACCACGAGATCGTGCCGGAGCTCGCCTGGCAGATGGGCCGGCCGATCCGCTATGGCGGCGAGAAGCGCGGCGTCGAGGAGCGGGCGCGCTACATGATATCGATCGCACAAGAGGCGCTGGCGCCGAGCGCAAAACCCGGCAAGGAAGGGTTGGTACGCTACATCGCGCGCGAGCCGCTGGGCACGGTGATGGTCATCGCGCCATGGAACTACCCGTACCTGACGGCGGTCAACTCCATCGTGCCGGGGTTGATGGCGGGCAATGCGGTGATCCTCAAGCATGCGAGCCAGACGCTGCTTGCCGGCGAAAGGTTCGCTATGGCGGCGGCGCAGGCGGGACTGCCGGAGGGGCTCTTCCAGAACCTGGTGCTGGGGCATGAGGATGCGGAAAAGCTCATCGGCTCGGGCGCCATCGACCACATCCAGTTCACCGGGTCGGTCGAAGGCGGGCGGCGGATCGAGAAAGCGGCGGCGGGAACGTTCGCAACACTCGGCCTCGAACTCGGCGGCAAGGATCCGGCCTATGTCCGCGCGGATGCCGAACTCGCATCGACAGTCGAAAATCTCGTCGACGGCTCGTTCTTCAATTCCGGGCAGAGCTGCTGCGGGATCGAGCGCATCTATGTGGATGACGCCGTTTATGCCGACTTCGTCGAGCGGTTCGTCGAGACGGCCAAGGGATGGACGCTGGGCAATCCGCTCGACCCGGAGACGGTGGTCGGGCCAATGGCGCGGGCGAGCTTTGCCGATCATGTGCGCGGCCAGACTCTCGAAGCCCTGCGCAAGGGGGCGACGGCGCACCTCAACACCAAGCACGACCTCGACGAGGACTCCTCGCCCTATCTCGCCCCGGAAGTGTTGACGGGCGTCAACCACCAGATGAGCGTCATGCGCGAGGAGAGCTTCGGGCCGATCGTCGGCATCATGAAGGTTTCTGGTGACGAGGAAGCGATCACGCTGATGAACGACAGCCCCTATGGGCTGACCGCCTCGATCTGGACTGCCGACCTCGACATGGCGGCGCGGATCGGGGCGCGGGTCGAGACCGGAACGGTCTTTGCGAACCGCTGCGACTATCTCGATCCGGCCCTCGTTTGGACCGGGGTTAAAGACACCGGCAAAGGCGGGGGCCTCAGCGAAATCGGCTATCACAACCTTACGCAGCCTAAGTCGTTTCACCTAAAGGGAATATGAGGGCGGTCATGACCATCAAAGCAAATTGGAACTATCCGACCGCGGTACGCTTTGGTGCCGGCCGCATTGCCGAGTTGCCGGACGCGCTGCAGGCCGCAGGGATCAGCCGGCCCCTGCTGGTGACAGACGCAGGGCTTGCCAACCTTCCGGTGACGCAGTCGACACTGGAAACGCTGCGGAACGCGGGTGTCGAGGCCGGGCTCTTTGCCGAGGTCAAGCCGAACCCGGTCGCCGCCAATGTCGAGGCGGGGATCGCGGCCTTGCGTGCGGGCGGTCATGATGGCGTCATCGCCTTCGGCGGCGGATCGGGCCTCGACACGGGCAAGGTCATCGCCTTTATGGCCGGGCAGACCCGACCGATGTGGGACTTCGAGGACATCGGGGACTGGTGGACCCGGGCAGATTCCGACGGTATCTTGCCCATCGTCGCGGTGCCGACGACGGCGGGGACTGGCTCGGAGGTCGGACGCGCCGGCGTCATCACCGACGAAGCGACGCACACCAAGAAGGTGATCTTCCACCCGCTGATGATGCCCAAGGTCGTCATCGCCGACCCCGAACTGACCATTGGCATGCCGCGCCCCATCACCATCGGCACGGGCATGGACGCGCTTGCCCATTGTCTCGAGGCCTATTGCGCGCCGGCCTACCATCCGCTGGCCGACGGCATCGCGGTCGAAGGCATTCGGCTCGCCATGGAGAACCTGCCCAAGGTCGCAACCGACCCCAACAATGTCGAGGCGCGCGGCCATATGATGAGCGCCGCGGCGATGGGAGCGGCGGCCTTCCAGAAGGGGCTCGGGGGTATCCACGCGCTCTCGCACCCGGTGGGGGCGCTCTATGATACCCATCACGGTATGACCAATGCCGTGTTCATGCCCTATGTACTTGCCGTCAATCACAAGGCCATCGAAACGCGCATAGGTCGGCTGGCGGGCTATCTGGGCCTGCCGCCGAGCTTCGAGGCGTTCCAGCACGCGATCCTGGCGCTACGCGACCGGCTCGACGTGCCGCACACCTTGAAGGATTTCGGGGTGGACGACGCGCGGCGCGACGAGATCGCCGACAAGGCGGTGGTCGATCCGACGGCGGCGGGAAATCCGGTCGAGTTGACCAGGGTAGTGGCGCTCGAGATTTTCGACCGGGCGATGACGGGACGGGTTTAGGCGCGAGGGAGAAACCCTTATCCGTCCTTCGGGCACTTGCCCCACGAGGGGAGAAGGGGAACGAGTTCCGGGGTTGGTAGACAGGGAATCGCACCAACCATCCCTATCCACGGGGTCATTCCCGCGAAAAGCGGGAACCTCTGTTGGCGAAGCCGGCAAGGGAAACAGAGGTTCACGCTTTTCGCGGGAATGACTCCGAGTGGGTGATGCTTCGGGGCTAAACGAAGGCGTGAGACGGACGAGGGGGCCTTTCCTGGCACCGCCTACCACCAATATCTGCTCTACCCCGCCACCTTTTTCACCGTCTCCGCCGCCCCCTCGTCAAACAGGCTCACGAGATGCGCGCTCACCACGTCGCGGAACGTGCCGTTCTCAGACAGATCCCGACCAAAAATCTCAGTGACCTCGACCAGGCCGTCGAAGAGCCGTTCGGGATCATCGCCGGCGTTGGCGGCGATGGCCATGAGGCGCGTGGCCATCGGATCCTTGACGTCGATCGTCTCGCCCTTCTCGTCGATGCCGGTGACGTAGCGCATCCAGGCGGCAACCCCCAGGGCGAGACGGGTGATGGTTTGACCAGCCTTCAGGCGGTCGCGGATGGTCCCGAGGAGACGCTGGGGCAGCTTTTGGCTGCCGTCCATGGCGATCTGCCAGGTGCGGTGCTTCAGGGCCGGGTTGGCAAAACGGGCGAGGAGCTCGTCGCGATAGGCGGGTAGGTCGGTGCCGGGCATATGGAGGGTCGGTATCACCTCCTCGCTCATCAGGCCGTGGATGAGCTTGACGAACGCCGGATCGCCCATGGCGTCGGCGACGTGTTGATGGCCGGCGAGATAACCGAGATAAGCGAGCGTCGAGTGCGACCCGTTGAGCATCCTCAATTTCATCAGCTCGAACGGCTCGACATCGGCGACCATCTGCGCGCCGACCGTCTCGAAGGGCGGCCGCCCGGCAGGAAAATGATCTTCGATCACCCATTGGGTGAAGGGTTCGGTCATGATGGGCCAGGCATCGTCGGCGCCGATAAGGCCGGCGATGGTCTCGCGATCGGCGTCAGTCGTTGCCGGCACGATCCGGTCGACCATGGTCGAGGGAAAGGCGACGCTCTCTTCGACCCAGCGGCCGAGAGCTTCGTCGCGCAGCGCCGCAAAGCGGCTGACGATGCGGCGCGTGGTCTTGCCGTTGGAAGGGAGATTGTCGCAGCTCATGACGGTGAAGGCCGGCTGGGCGGCGACACGGCGGCGGGCCAGTGCCTCGACGATGAGCCCGGGGGCGCTTTTCGGCGACTGTGGATTGGCGAGATCGTGGACGATATCGGGGTGGCCGGCGTGGAGCTCGCCGGTCGCCGGATCGTGGCAGTAACCCTTCTCGGTGACGGTCAGGGAAACGATGCGGATTTCGGGTGAAGCCATCAGGGCAATCAGCTTGTCGCGCTCGGTATTGGCATCGAGGACGGAGAGGATCGATCCAATGACGCGCGGGTGCGTGCCTGAGGCGTCGCGGATGGCGATGGTATAGAGGCCGTCCTGCGGGACGAGCGCCTCCTTGGTGTCGGGACGCCGCAGGCTCGCTCCGACAATGGCCCAATCGGGGTGGGCGGCGAGCAGATCGTCGATATAGACGGCCATATGGGCGCGGTGGAAAGCGCCGATACCCAGATGCACGATACCGGCCTTGAGACCGCCGCGGTCATAGGCGGGGGTGATCACCCCGGCGGGAACGTTGGCAAGCGATCGGCTGGACAGACGCGGCATCGGCAGGCGCTCCTCGATGAAAACCGGCGGCACCATAGAGACTTTGCATCTTGTATGGAAGTATCGAAAGGCGCTAGGGATCACCGAGCGCGATGCGGTACGAGCGCTTGCGGGAGCGGGCTGATTGCCGGCATAAGCATCCGACAACAGGGGAGGAGAACCAGTTGGCCGGCAAAAGGTTCGTCAGCATCGGGGAATGCATGATCGAGATGTCGGGCGGTGAAGACCGGCAATACCGCCTCGGCTATGCGGGCGACACGCTCAATACCGCCTGGTACATGCGGGCGCTGCTCGGCGCGGACTGGGACGTCGACTATTTCACAGCGCTCGGGGCTGACCGCTATTCGGCCGACATCCGCGCCTTCCTCGAGGCCCACGGCATCGGCACCCGCTTCATCGGCACGATCGAGGGGCGGCGGCCCGGGCTCTATCTCATCCACCAGGAGAAGGGCGACCGCCACTTTACCTACTGGCGCGACACCTCCGCGGCACGGCTTATGGCCGAGGACCGGCAGGCGTTGGATGCAGCACTCGAGGGGGCCGGGATCGTCTATTTCTCCGGCATCACCATGGCGATCCTTCAACCCAGGGCACGCGGGCGCCTCCTGGGGGCAATCGTCACGGCCCGCGACAAGGGTGCGCGTGTCGTATTCGACCCCAACGTACGTCCGGCTCTGTGGAGCTCGCCAAGAGTGATGGGCGCGGTGCTGACCGCCGCCGCGACCATCAGTGACGTCGTGATGCCGACCCATTCGGACGAGGCGCCGATATTCGGCGACAAGAGTGTTGACGAGACCGCCGATCGCTATTTCGAACTTGGCGTCGAGGAAGTGGTGGTCAAAGACGGCGCCAAGCCGGCATTGATCGCAACACGGGCTGAGCGCATCGAGTTGGCGCCGAAGCCCGGCGCCAAGGTGGTCGATGCGACCGGTGCCGGCGACTCGTTCAACGGCGCCTACCTCTCGGCCCGTGCCGCGGGCGCGAGCCCCATGGAAGCGGCCGAGGCTGCGCACCGGATAGCGGGCATCGTTATCGGCGAGCGCGGGGCCCTGGTCGATCCCGCGCTGCTTAAGGCATAGGCCTCATACGAGCAGCGATTGGCCCCCGTCGATCCAGACGGGCGTGCCCGAGATGTGGCGGGCACGATCGGAGGCGAGGAAGGCGACAAGGTCGGCCACATCCCTACTGCGGCCGGGCCTGCCACCGGTCAATGGCACATTGCCCTCCGGGAACTCGCGCGGGACGATGGCGTCTTCGGTATTGCGCCGCTCGGTGCTGTCTTCGATCTCGGTCGCTATGGCGCCCGGGCAGATGACGTTGACGCGAATACCTTCGTCGGCGAGCTCGAGCGCCAGCATCTGCCCGAGCGCAAGCTGGCCGGCCTTGGTGACCGAATAGGCGCTGGCGCCTGCGGTGGCGAAGGTGCGCGTGCCGTTGATCGAGGACGTGATGAGGATGACGCCGCCGGCGCGCTTGAGCATCGGCACCGCGTAGTGGACGGTCAGATACGTGCCGCGCAGGTTCACGGCGATGGTCTTGTCCCATTCCTCGGGCTGCAGCTCCTCGATCGGCGCCCACACCCCGTTGATGCCGGCATTGGCAAATACGATGTCGAGCCGGCCCATCTGCTCCTCGATTTCCTCGAAGACGACCATCATCGCCTTTTCGTCCGAGATGTCAGCGGGAATGGCGATGGCCTTGCGGCCGCGTTGGCGCACTTGCCCGGCGACGGTATCGATCTCGTCCTTGGTGCGACTGACGAGCACCAGATCCGCGCCCTCCTCGGCAAGGCGAAGGGCCGCCGCGCGGCCGATGCCCGATCCGGCGCCGGTAACGAGGGCGACCTTGTCCTCGAGTTCCATCATGAACCTCCTCGCGCGTGTCGAGGAGGAATGGCGGCCCGCGCGAAGGGTTCCGTCAGAAGCCGCGCTCGCCGGCTTCTTCGATATAGGCGAGTTCCTCGGGGGTCGAGGCACGGCCGAGGGCGGCGTTGCGGAAAGGAAAGCGGCCGAAGCGCGCGATGCAGTCGCGGTGCTTGATCTCGTAGTCGAGGATGTCGGCGTTATCCATGGCCGAGAAGAGCCGCATGGCCTCCTCATGGACGACGAGCGATTCCGAATGCATGTAGGGCAAGTAGAGGAAGGTGCGCTCCTCGAGACTCATGTCGCGGTCGAGCCCTTGGGCTTCGGCCTCCTGAGCAAGGGTGAGCGCCATGGGGTCCTGGGCAAAGGCCCTGGCAGTACCGCGATAGAGCTGGCGCGAGAACTGGTCGAGCACGATGACCTCGGCAAGCCTTCCCATCGTAGTTTCGCGCCAGCGCCAGGCCTCGCCCATGGCGACGCGGGCATGGGTATCGGCAAAGTGTTCGGCAAGAAGCGCGTCGAACTCCGGCTTGCCGCCGAACCAGTCCTCCTGTCCGTGCTCGATAAACCAGAAATCGAGAACATCTCGATGCGTTTTCATGGACTCTCCTAGACGGCGATGATTGCCTTGATCAGACCCTCGCGCGCCTCGGCCCAGCGCGGCAGGTCCTCGGGGACGCGCGTGAGGATCGTCTCGTGGGTGGCGAGGCTGTCGGTCGGGACCTGACCGCTGCGGATCGCGGTCATGACGTGGTCGAAATCCTCGATGGTGGCGTTGCGCGAGGCGCGTATGGTCAGCTCGCGCCGGTGCACCTCGGCGTCGGGCCAGACGAGGTCGCCGGTAATGACGCCGACAAGGGTGAAGGCGCCGCCGTTGCGCACGTGAAAGAGGCTGGCGTTCATGGCGCGGATCGAGCCGGTCGCGTCGAACACGGCGTCGAACCCCGAGCGGCGGGCGGACTTGAACGCCGCGCTCTCGAGCTCCTCGAGTCCGAAGGCTGCAAAGCCGAAGCCGATGGCTGCCTCGCGCTTGTCGGCAGCGGCATCGAGAACGGTCACGTCGGCCCCGGCAATCTGCGCAAAGAAGGCGACGCCAAGCCCGATGGGCCCACCGCCGACGACGAGGACCCGCTGTCCGGCGTGCAGCTGGGTGCGCCGCACGGCATGGGCGCCTATTGCGAGGAATTCGACCATCGCAGCATCGCGCAGGCTGATACCGTCGGCCTTGTAGAGATTTGCCTCGGGCAGGACCAGGCGGTCGGCCATGCCGCCGTCGGAATGGACGCCGATGACCGAAAGGGTCTCGCAGCAATTGGTCTTGCCCTCGCGGCAGGCGGGGCACTCGTAGCAAGGCAAGTAAGGGTTGACGACGACCGGATCGCCGATAGCGAAGAGGTGGCTGCCGTTAGGGTCGGAGACAACGCCTGAAAGCTCGTGGCCGAGGATACGCGGGTATTGAAGGAACGGATGATGGCCCGAATAGATGTGGTAGTCGGTGCCGCAGATGCCGACATGGCGGACATCGAGCGCTACCCAACCCGGCTGCAATTGGGGCTCGGGAGCCTCTATGAGGGCAAGCTCGCCCGGGGCGATGCAGGATATGGCGCGCATGGTCTCCTCCGATTGGCGGAGAAGACCTAACATTTCAGCGCTTTCTAGCCAACGGCGACGCGCAGGCGGTTGCCGAAGGGATCGCGGGTCTCGATGCCGTCGAGGAGAACCTCGAGCGGAGCGTCGGCCGCCGCAAGCCGGCTCTTGAGGTCGGAGAGGGTCTCGGTGTCAGGCACCAGAATGGTGAACCAGCGCAGCCCCGCGGCACCGGCCGGCGGCAGGGGCGCGCGGGGGCCGGCCCAGATATTGAAGGCGATAGTATGGGGCATGTAGTCTAGCCCGACATCGCCCATTCCGAAGGACTCGATCAAGAGGAACCCGGCAAAGCCGATGACGTCGCGGTAGAACGCCATGGCGCGCTGCAAATCGTCCACGTGGACATGTACGTGGCCGACGCGCGTGCCGGCGGGCATGGCAGGAGCAATGACAGGCGCCTCGCCGAGCTCGGCGAGGAGACCTTCCATGTCGATGGGTTCGCGACCCGAATGCGGACGACCATCGCTGGTGAGCGCATAATGGCCATCGTCGGGATTGCCGAGGGTGCCGCGCCAGGGTGTCTCAAAGGTGATTTCGATGCCGTTGCCATCGAGATCCCAGAGATAGATGGCTTCCGAAACGAGGTGATCGGTCGGGGCGATGCGCACGTTGCGCTGGAGCGCGCGCACAGCCATCTGCGCCAGGTCGACGCGCGTGGGCACGTGGATGGCCACGTGATAAAGGCCGATGGTGCGCGGCACGACCACACTGACGGCGCCGGTTTCCAGGACAATCAGCTCGACGTCGCCGGCGCCCAGCCCGATCCTATTACCGACCTCGGAGATGATCTCGAGACCGACGACATCGCGCCAGATGGCGAGCGCCTTCTGCCGCTCGGTGACGGCTATGTGCACCGGACCCAGACGGGTCGCGAGCGGCAGGATGGGCTTGGAACGAACATCGGTCTGGACGCGTGCATCGATCATTTGGGCCTCCTCGAGGCGCCGAGCGCGGGCGGCGTTAAGGTACTGTCATCGATATAAGCCTCGCCGGCGCCGCCTGATAGGTCAACAAAGCGAAGGGATCGTTCGTCGAACGCCACCCAAACAAGCCTGCTTTCCCTTGCCGGGCAACTGTGCTCAATTGCCCGCGAAAAGACGCGGAGGCGCCTATGGCGGGCTTGAAGGTTCTGACTTGACCCTGGCGTTTACGTCGACCGCCGGTCCGGCGATGGCCAATTGCCATGAGACCATCGGCCACGACGACGCCAAAATCCTCGGGCAGACCAACCCCATCTCCCTCTCCTGCCGATCGCTCCGGCAGATTGGCAATGGCATCTTCGACCAGAACTTTTACGGCTTTGAGATCGCAACCGCTCTGGCCTAGAGGACGTTCCCGACCCTCAGCCATCCCATCAAGGAGACGATCGATGAAAGTCCTCTACACCGCCAAGGCCAGTTCGACCGGCGGGCGCACCGGGGATGGCGCGACCGATGACGGCGTGCTCGACGTCATGCTGACGGAACCGAGGGAAAAGGGCGGGCCCGGAGCGCCTGGCACTCACCCCGAACAGCTCTTCGCGGTCGGCTACTCGGCAGGCGTTCTGGGCGCGGTCAAGGCGGCCGCCGAGGACCTGGTCCAGCGCGCCCATGTCATCGGCCCCTACAGCGAAGCGTCGCGTAAGGGTTTCGAGGTCTCGATCGGCGTGGTCTAGAAACAACATACGACATCCAGACGGCGGCTCCGCGGGCGCAGGCCCGCGGTCTACATCCCTCGGGGGCTTTCCATAACCTACGAACAAATCACCCTCTTCGCCCTTCTGGCGGTCGTGCTGGTCCTGTTGATGTGGGGCCGCTGGCGCTATGACCTCGTATCCTTCGCCGCGCTGATCGCGTCCGTGGTGCTGGGCGTCGTGCCGGCCGACCGGGCTTTCAGCGGCTTTGCCAACGATGCCACCGTCATCGTCGTGCTGGTACTGGTCGTCAGCTTCGGGCTGACGCGATCGGGTGCAATCGAACTGGTGACGCGACGGCTGATCAGCACGCCCAAATCCGTGCCGGTTCATCTGGGACTCCTGGGGGGTATAGCAGCGGTGCTCTCGGCGTTCATGAACAACGTGGCGGCGCTGGCGCTGACCATGCCTGTCGACATCCAGGCGGCTCAGAAGGCTGGGCGCTCGCCTTCGCTGACCCTGATGCCCCTGGCAGCAGCGACGATCCTGGGCGGGCTTGTCACCCTCATCGGCACGCCGGCCAACATCCTCATCGCCTCCTACCGCGAGCAGGCAAGCGGGAGAGCGTTCGCCATGTTCGACTACGCGCCGGTCGGTCTGACGGTCGCGCTCGTCGGGCTCAGTTTCATCGCGCTCATCGGCTGGCGAATCATTCCGATGCGCGATCACGGCAACGCCATGGCCGAGCTCGCGGCCATGGAGAATTATGTCAGTGAGCTGGTGGTCAAGGCGAAGTCGAAGGCCGTCGGACGGCGGATCGCGGATCTCGATGCGGTCGCCGAGGAGAACGATGCGCAGATCCTCGGCCTCGTGCGCAAGGCCCGACGCCTGCCGGGCCGGGCAAGGACCGAGGAAATCGTCTCCGGCGACCTGCTCGTTGTCGAGGGCTCTCCCGAGGCGCTCAATAGTCTGGCGGCGGCGCTAGGCCTCAGTTTCCAGGGGAAATCCGGCCAGAAGGCGCATCTCGATGCTAGCCAGGGTTTCATCGAGGCTGTGGTCAGCCGGGAGAGCCGGCTTATTGGACGCTCTGCCAACGAGGTGCAGATGCTGCGTGGCTATGGCGTATCGCTCCTTGGCATTTCGCGGCGGGGAAAGACGCTGCGTGAGCGGGTGCGGCGGACAGCCCTGCAGGCAGGCGATGTGCTGCTGCTCCTGGGGGCGACCGACAGCATGGAGGAAGTGCTGACACGACTGGACTGCCTGCCGCTGGCGCACACCCCGACCCTTACCCGCTACGACAAGGCGCTCCTGGCGATTGGCCTCTTTGCCGGAGCCATCGCCCTTTCTGTCTCAGGGCTGCTGCCGCTGACCATCGGGCTTTCGCTGGTGGTCATCGCATTCGTCCTCGCCGATATCGTGCCGATCCGTGAGATCTACGAGGCCATCGAATGGCCGATCATCATTCTTCTCGGCGCGCTCATTCCCATGGGAGAGGCACTGGAGAGCTCGGGCGGCACCATGCTCATCGCCAACGGCATCGCACAGGCAACGCAAAGCCTTCCGGCGTGGGTGGCGCTGACGGCGATGCTGGTGGTGACGATGCTGCTTTCCGATATCCTCAACAATGCGGCGACGGCCGTCATCGCCGCACCCATCGCCTACGGCCTCGCCAATGCCATGGGGGTCAATCCCGACGCCTTCCTGATGGCCGTCGCCATCGGGGCGAGCTGTGCGTTCCTCACCCCTATCGGCCATCAGAACAGCCTCCTGATCATGGGGCCGGGGGGCTACCAATTCTCCGACTACTGGAAGTTCGGCCTGCCCCTCGAACTGCTGACGGTGGCCGTGGCTGTGCCAGCGATCCTTATCTTCTGGCCGCTCTGACTTGTACCGGCGGTTGCTGCTTGCAGGAAGTCGGGCGGGGCGCATGCGCCCCGCCCATTCCTCAGGCGACGTTGAGGCCGCGGGTCAGTTCCAGCGCCTGACGCTCGAAGAGCCGGCGATAGATACCGTTCTTCAAGCCGATGAGGCTCTGATGGTTACCCTCCTCAACGATGCGGCCCTTGTCGAAGACGAGGAGCCGGTCGAGCGACTTGACTGTCGACAGGCGGTGCGCCACCACGAGCGTCGTACGCCCCAGCATCAGCCGCTCCATCGCCTGCTGGATCAAGACCTCGCTCTCGGAATCGAGGCTCGAGGTTGCCTCGTCGAAGATAAGGATCGGCGCATTGGCTAGGAACGCCCGGGCGATTGCGACGCGCTGGCGCTCGCCGCCCGAGAGCTTGACGCCGCGCTCACCCACCAGCGTGTCGTAGCCCTTGGGGAGTTCGCAGATGAACTCGTGGGCGCTGGCCTGCCGTGCCGCCTCGACGATCTCGGCGCGGCTGGCGCCGGGCCGGGCATAGGCGATGTTCTCGGCAAGCGAGCGGTGGAAGAGCACCGGCTCCTGCTGGACGATGGCGATCTGGCTTCGCAGCGACTCCTGCTTGACGTCCGCGATGTTGACGCCATCGATGGTTATGGCACCGCCACTGACGTCGTAGAGGCGTTGGATGAGCTTGACGAAAGTCGTCTTGCCCGAACCGGAATGCCCGACGAGTCCGACCCGCTCGCCCGCCCGGATCTCGACCGAGAAGTCCTTGTAGAGCGGCGTTGGGTGCGCACCGTAGCGGAACGTCACCCGATCGAAGGCGATGGCGCCCTTGCCGATGCGGATGGGCTCGGCGCCGGGTTTGTCCTCGATACCCAGCGGCTGGTCGTAGAGGCCAACGAGTTCTTCCATGTCGTTGATCGAGCGCTGCAGGTTGCGGATGTGCATGCCCACATCGTTGAGATGGCCGCCGAGCACGAAGAACATGGTCAAAACGAACGCCATGTCGCCGGCACTGGCAAGATCGTTCTGCCAAAGGTAGAGCACGACGCCGAGAATGCCGGTCTGCATGACAACCATCATGGCGCCCTGCACACCGCCGTTGAACGTGCCGCGTCGCCAGGTGCGGCGGGTACGGTGGGACCATTTGTCGACCACATGGGTCAGCCGCTCCTCCTCGCGCGTCTCGGCGCCGAACGCCTTGACCACCGGATTGCAGCTCACCGCATCGGCGAGAACGCCGCCAAGCCTGGTGTCCCAGGCGTTGGCAAGGGTCGCGGCCGGCGCAACAAACCCGACTGAGAGCGAGACGGTGACGGCGATGAAGACGATCGAGCCGAGGCCGACGACGAGCCCCATCACCGGCCACTGGACACCGAGGATGACGGTTGCGCCCAAGAGCATGACGGCAGACGGGAACAGCGCCACCAGAAGAGTGTCGTTCAGGAGGTCGAGCGCCCACATGCCGCGGGTGATCTTCCTGACCGTCGAGCCGGCAAAGCTGTTGGCGTGCCAGTCGGTCGAGAAGCGCTGGACGCGATGGAAGGCGCCGGCGGCGATGTCGCTCATCATCTTGAGGGTCAGGACGATGATGTTGAGGAAGGTCAGCTGCCGCAGCACAACGGAGGCGAGATAGAACGCAGCCAGCAGCCAGAAGGCGACGAGCGCGGCATTCCAGGTCGGGCCATGGTCGGCCGAGCCGGTGGCGATAGCGTCGACCAGGCGGCCTGCGAAGATCGGGGTCATCAACTGAGCGACGGTCGCCAGCATGATCAGCACAAGGATGGCGGCGATGCGCCAGGGCTGATGTGCCCAATGACGGGAGGTGAAGCCGAGGACGGATCGGAACGACTTGGCAGCGAAAACGCGCTTCTTGCGATTCATTTTGGAACCCGGCCGCGTCACCGCAAGCCGGCCTTATGGAAATGCAAATGGAAAACAGCCGGGACGGGGCAACTTGCCCCTCAGTCGAGATCGGCTATGGAAGAAAAACCGCAGGCGGCGCGCTGGCGGGCCGCGGATGGCGACGACCTAACGTCGCAGATCCCCGGACGGGAGGACGAAAAACGGTGCTGCCATTGAACGCCTCCCCGGTTGGAATAGTGCGGAAGACGATTGTTAGCCAAAGCGTTCGGCTTTGCCAACCGACAAATTCATAGACGAGAGAAAATGTTGCCCCTCTACAACAAGGTCAGGCGGGCGCGAAGACGGTGACCGCCGAGGGTCGGATGACGAAGTGGGCGGGGGTGGTGGTGACGATGTCTCCGTCGGTGTTGACCGGGCGCGGCTTCCTGGTGCGGATGTCGAATTCGGTGTCCTTCACCGTGCGCACCTCGTGCCAGGCGCCATGCTCGCCACGACGGAAGGCGCCGAGCATCAGCCCGAACTTCCAGACGTTCCTTAGTTCGAGGCTGTAGAGGTCGAGGTGGCCATCTTCGATGGTAGCATCCTGGTGAACGATCGCTCCGCCGCCATAATGGACGCCGTTGCCGACGGCGATCTGCAGGGTCCTGACCCGCACACGGCCCGACCCGCTGATAATCTGCGCGCTGAACGGGCGAGCCGAAGCCAGCACCTTGATGGCAGCCAGCGCATAGCCGAGCTTGCCCCAGCGGCGCTTGGCCTCGCGCGTGAGGCCGCGGGCGAGATCGGCGGCAACGCCGATGCTGGCGACATTGAAGAACGGGTGACCGTTGACCTCGCCGAGGTCGATACGGCGGGTGGCGCCGGCGGTGATGATGTCGGCGGCAGCCAGCAGATCCTCGGGAATGGCAAGGGTGCGTGCAAGATCGTTGGCGGTCCCCATCGGCAGGATGCCCATAGGCAGGCCGGTGGCCAGCACGCCCTTGGCGGCCGAATTGATCGTGCCGTCGCCGCCGCACACGATGACGAGGTCGGCCTCGTGCTGGCGGCGCACAATGTCGGCCGAAACCTCGTCGGGGGTTTCGAAGCGCTCGACGACGGCGTCAACGCCGCCCTCGGCAAGACGGGCGACAAGGGAATCGAGCCCCTCTCCGCCGCGACGGGCATTGGGATTGACCAGCATCAACGCCCGGCGGCGGGCAAGGGATTTCGTCATATGGCCTCGTCGGCAACTGGGGCGTCGTGGGCCACAGGCAGATGGGCGAACGGGACTGCCATGGCAAGCACCTGGCTCATTAAGTTTCGGTAAGGGTGCGCGATGTGGAACGGCCAGAGCGGAAATTCGGGACGATGGGCTCTGGCCGGCGGCGGCAACTCGATTTAGGCTCGCGCGCCAAATCAGTAGCAACGAGCCATATTCATGACGTCTCCTGTTGATCCCATTAAACTCGACAAGCTGGCACAGGTTGCCATCAAGGTGGGGCTGCAATTACAGCCGGGCCAGGACCTGCTGATGACCGCACCGATGCCGGCGGCGCCGCTGGTCCGCCGCATCACCGAGCACGCCTACAAGGCGGGCGCGGGCCTGGTGACGACCATCTATTCGGACGAAGAAGCTATCCTCGCCCGCTACAAGCATGCGTCGGATGCAAGCTTCGACAAGGCGGCTGGCTGGCTGTACAACGGCATGGCCGAAGCCTTCAAAGCCAATACCGCACGCTTGGCCATCGCCGGCGACAATCCGATGATGCTGGCCGGCCAGGACCCGGAGAAGGTTGCTCGGGCCAACAGGGCCAACTCGGCCGCCTATCGCCCGGCACTTGAGCTCATCACCGGATTCGACATCAACTGGAACATCGTTTCCTATCCGAGCCCTGCCTGGGCGCGGCAGGTTTTTCCGAACGACCCCGAGGACGTGGCGGTCGGCAAGCTGGCGGATGCTATCTTCAAGGCGAGCCGCGTTGACGGCGAGGACCCGATCGGGGCCTGGAAGGAGCATAACGCCAATCTCAGGAAACGCTGGACCTGGCTCAACGACAAGCGGTTCGTCGCGCTCCACTATTCGGGGCCGGGAACGGACCTGACCATCGGGCTCGCCGACGGGCACAGGTGGAAGGGCGGCGCCTCGGAGGCCAAGAACGGCATCACCTGCAACCCCAACATCCCGACCGAGGAGGTGTTCACCACGCCGCATCGCGAGCGGGTCTCGGGCTATGTGCGCTCGAGCAAGCCCCTCTCGCACAACGGCACGCTGATCGAGAACATCGAGGCGCGGTTCGAGAACGGCGTGCTGGTGGAGTTGAAGGCGAGCAAGGGGGCGGACGTGTTCAACAAGGTGCTCGACACCGACGAGGGCGCACGGCGGCTGGGCGAGGTAGCGCTGGTGCCCAACTCCTCGCCGATCTCGGCATCAGGGCTGCTGTTCTACAACACGCTGTACGACGAAAACGCGGCCTGCCACATCGCCATGGGGCAGTGCTATGCAGACTGCTTCGAGAACGGCAAATCCCTCACGCCCGAGCAGATCTTCGCCCAAGGCGGCAACAAGAGCCTCATTCATATCGACTGGATGATCGGCTCGGGCGAAATCGATATCGACGGCGTCCACGCCGACGGCACGCGCGAGCCGGTGATACGCAAGGGCGAATGGGCCTGAGGTTCGAATGGTCTGGCTGCGCGGGGCAGTATCGGCGCTGCTTCTGCTGCTGTCGGTCTTCGGCCTCGCGCTCCTGGTCATTGCCGCGGATGTCATCCGCTTCGGCACGGAACAATCGCTCGCCAGCGCTGATGCGGCGCTGGTGCTGGGCGCGGCGGTCATCGGGGACCGGCCGTCGCCGGTACTGGCCGAGCGGCTGCGGCACGCGGGCGAACTCTATCGAGCAGGCCGGGTCGGTCGTATCGTCCTGACCGGCGGGCGCAGTCCCGAGGACGACCTGACCGAAGCCGAGGCGGGTCGCCGCTGGCTGCTGAGCCAGGGCGTGCCCGACGCGGTGATCATCCTCGAAGACCGCTCGCGCACGACCGTCGAGAACTTCCTCCTTTCTGAGCCGATCCTTGCCGAAGAGCGACTCGCCAAGGTGCTCGTGGTCTCAGACCCGCTGCACATGCGGCGGGCGATGGAGATCGCCGAGCGGGTAGGTTTTGCCGCGGAGCCGGCGCCGACGGAAACCACCCGCTATCGGAGCGCCGAAACTCTGCTGCCGTTCCTTGCCCGCGAGACCTGGTTCATGGCGCAGTACCTTCTCTTCGGGTGGTAAGCCGGTTGCCTCGCTGCGCGCCCGGTGCCAGACTCTTCGGAAAACCTCAGGAGGAGACCATGCTCGAAACTGTCGAATCCCGAATCGCCGTCTCCACTTGGTCGCTGCATAAAACACTGGGCGTCACCTTTCCCCACGATCTCGACAGCGACGGGGTCGGGCCGCGCGAGGAAAGTTACGGCCCCGGCAGCGCCAGGCTCATCGACCTGCCGGCGCTGGTCAAATCGCACTGGATCGAGCGGCTGGAAGTCTGTTCGTTCCACCTGCCTTCGCGCGATGCCGGGTACCTTGCCGAATTCCGGGACGCGCTGGCAAGCGCCGGCGTTGCGCTGCAGACTATGCTGATCGAGGCGGGCGACCTCAGCAACCCAGTAACGGCCGGACGCGACGGCAAGTGGATCTCCGGCTGGGTCGAGACCGCTATTGCCCTTGGCGCCGAGCACGCACGGATCATCGCGGGTAAACAGAAGCCCAGCCGCGAAGCGCTCGACCTTGCCGCCGATGGCCTCACCGCCATCGCCGACAGGTACTCTGAAGCGCCTATCAGGCTCTTTACCGAGAACTGGTTCGATCTCCTCGCAACGCCCGAGCTCGTCAATGGCCTGCTCGACCGCACCGAAGGGAAGGTTGGCCTCAACGGCGATTTCGGCAACTGGAGCGGGCCGGGCAAGTACGACGACTTGGCCTCCATCTTCTCGCGCGCCGAACTCTGCCACGCCAAGGCGGGCTTTACCGATGGTGTGCTGGACGCCGACGACTATGGCCAATGCATCCATGCCGCCGAGAGCGCCGGCTACACCGGACCCTATACCCTGATCTTCGATGCGCAGGCACCCGACGAATGGGCCGGTATCGCCATTGAACGGGCGTTCCTGCTCGACCGGCTGGCGGAAGCAGGAACTGGCCTGGGCCCTACTCCAGCGGCTTCAGTCCACCCAACAGGGTCGGCACCAGCTCGCTGACCGTCGGGTGGATGTGCATGGTCTCCTGGAGGAGCGTGTAGGGCTTATCGGCGGCCATATAGGCTAGGATGGTGTGGATGACTTCGTCGCCCTCGATGCCGAGAATAGCAGCTCCCAGGATGCGCTTGCTCTCTGCATCGACGATGATCTTCATCATGCCCTGCGTCTCGCTCTTCTCGCGGGCGCGGGCGACTTTCTGCATGGGAAGAGTCGCAACCAGCGCGGGACGGCCGGTCTCGCGCACCTGTCGCTCGTTCATGCCGGCGCGCCCCAGCGGCGGATCGGTATAGAGCGCGTAGGCGGGAATACGGCCGGCGAGTGAGCGTTCGCCGCCGTCAATGACATTGTCGGCGACAATCTCGAACTCGTTGTAAGAGGTGTGGGTGAACGCGCCGCGTCCGTTGACGTCGCCCATGGCCCATATGCCGGGAACAGCGGTGCGCAGGTGCTCATCGACTTCGATAAACCCGCGAGCATTGGCCGAGAGGCCGGCGGCGGGCAGGTTGAGGGCATCCGTGTTGGGCGTGCGCCCGAGAGCGAGAAGGAGGTGCGAGCCCTCGATGGCCCTGTTCTCACCGCCGGCGGTCAGCGAGAGACGAACGCCCCTGCCGGTATTCTCGACGCTCACGTCTTTGATTTCGAACAGGAACTCGACGCCCTCGGCCGTGAGGATATCGCGGATCGCCTCGGAAATTTCCGCGTCCTCGCGGGGAGCCGGCAGCTTGCGGCGGTCGATGACCGTCACCTTCGACCCGAAGCGTCGATACATCTGGGCAAATTCGAGCCCGACATAGCTGGCGCCGGCAATGACCAGGTGCTCGGGCGGAAAGTCGACATCCATCATCGTGGTGTTGGTCAAATAGGGCACGGTATCAATGCCGGGCCACTCCGGGACCTGAGGACGCGCGCCGGTATTGAGGAAGATCCTGGGCGCAGCGAGCACCTCGCCGTCGACGGCCACCTCACTGGCGGAAACAAAACTGCCTTCGCCGTCGAAGACAATAAGATTCTCCATGTTGCGCAGCCAGTCGTTGAGGCTCTTGACCGAGGCGCCGACCACCGCGTCCTTCCGGGCCTTGACGGCCTCCATATCGACAGAGACGCCACCGTCGAGCACCACACCGAAATCAGCGGCGCGGCGGGCCATGTGGGCGGCACGGGCCGATGCGACCAGGGCCTTGGTCGGCGTGCAGCCATCGTTGACGCAGGTGCCGCCGAGATGGGTGCGCTCGATGAGCGCTGTCTTCCAGCCAGCTCCAGCAAGGCGCGCGGCAAGGAACGGACCGGATTGACCGGCTCCGATGACGATGGCGTCGAACGATTGCGGCATGGCTCGGTCCCTTCGGTTTGCGAAGGGAGACTAGAGTATCCGTGGTGGACAAGGAAAGATTGGCCGGCGCTTCACCGCGAAAAGAGAACCGGATAGAGCGAGGCGACGAGCAGCAGTGCCATCACGATATTGAAGACCCGCAAGCGCGCCGGATCGGTGAGGAAGCGCTTCAACTGGCCGCCGACCACTGCCCAGGCGCCGGTCGAAGGCAGGTTGATGATGCCGAAAACCAGCGCCACTAAGGCCACGGCCTCAAACGAGCGGCTTCCGGCATAGACGGTGACAGCGGTCAAAGCCATCGACCAGGCCTTTGGATTGACCCACTGGAAAGCGGCCGCCTGGAGGAAAGTGATGGGCTTGCCGGCAAGCGACTTCTCGCCGAGCCCGGACGCGGTGGCGATCTTCCAGGCAAGATAGAGAAGATAGGCGACGCTCAACACCTTGAGGACTAAATAGCTCATCGGCACGGCTTCGAAGAGGCCGACGAGCCCGACGCCGACCAGAAGCACCATGACAGTGAAGCCGATGGCAACGCCCAGCATGTGCGGCAGCGTGTGCCGAACGCCGAAATTGGCGCCGGAGGCGAGGAGCATCAGGTTGTTCGGCCCTGGCGTCACCGATGTGACGAAAGCGAACGCGATGAGGGCGGTGAGGGTCTCGGTGCTCATCGCAGGATCATCGCTCCGATCTCACGCAATGTGCTACGTTTTCGTTGCTTATTGGCGGCAGTCCCCACAATATATGCGTCGCATGGACGCAAAAGACCGTGAGATATTGCGCATCCTGGAACAGGATGGACGCATCACCAATCTGGATCTCGCCGCGCGGGTGGGCTTGTCGCCTTCGGCGTGCCTGCGGCGCGTGCAGGAGATGGAGCGGACCGCCGTCATTAAGGGTTATCGGGCGGTCACCAACCGGGCAACGCTCGGTATCGGCTTTACCGCCTATATCGGAGTTGGACTCTCCGAACACTCGCGCGCGGCCCAGAAGGCATTCGAGCGCGCCGTGTCGCTGGCCCCGGAGGTGCGCGAGTGCCACAACGTCACCGGCACGATCGAGTACCTCCTGCGGGTGGAGGTCTCCAGCCTCGATGACTACAAGCGCTTCCACACCGACATTCTCGGAACGCTGCCGCAGGTCAGTTCGCTCACCACCTATGTGGTGATGGAATCGAGCAAGGACGAAAGAGCCTGACTATTCAGCCGCTCGCGGCTTCCTCGCCGCGGGCTCTTCGGCGGAGGTTTCGGCCAGGGGTACGCGCGGCATGCGGTTCCATGCGTCGAGCGCGGCGATCTTGTAGGCTTCGGCGAGCGTTGGATAATTGAAGGTGTTCTCGACGAAATAGTCGAGCGTGCCGCCAAGATTGAGGACGGCCTGGCCGATATGAATCAGTTCGGTCGCGCCCTCGCCGACGATCGAGACGCCAAGCAGCTTCCTGTCCTTGAGGGCGAAGATCATCTTCATCATGCCCGACTGCAGGCCCATGATGTGACCCCGAGAGGTTTCGCGAAAGCGGGCAACGCCGCATTCGTAGGGGATCCCCTGCCGGCGCACGTCCTCCTCGGAAAGACCGACGGTGGAGATCTCGGGAACGGCGTAGATGCCGTAAGGGAAGAACTCCGGGGCCGGCGGCATGGAGGCGCCGAAGGCATGGAGGGCCGCAATGCGCCCCTGCTCCATCGATGTCGAAGCGAGCGAGGGAAACCCGATGACATCGCCGGCCGCATAGATGTGCGGAATCGTGGTCTGGAAGGTGACCGGATCGACCTTCAGGCGCCCCCGCTCGTCGGGAACAACGCCGCATTTGTCGAGACCGAGATCGGCGGTGGCGCCAACCCGGCCGGCGGCATAAAGCAGCATCTCGCTGCGCACCTGACGACCGTCGTTAAGGGTAGCGACCGGCCACCCCTGGGCATCCTTCTCGACCTTTTCGACCTTGGCCCCCAAGCGCATGGTCATGCCGCGCTTGCGCAATTCGTGGGTGAACTCGTCGATGATCTCGCGGTCGACGAACTCGAGGTAGCGCTCCTTGGGCTCGACGAGAGTGACGGGCACGTCGAGGGCGGAAAAGATGGTGGCGTATTCGATGCCGATGACCCCTGCCCCCACGACCGTCAGCGAGCGCGGCACGCGCAGCTCGGAAACGAGGCTGTCGCTGTCGACGATCGTGTGGTCGTCGAATTGAATATGCGCGGGCCGATAGGGGGCGGTGCCAACGGCGATCACCGCCTTGTCGAAACCGACGATCCGCTCCTCGCCATCGTTGCCGGCGACGACGACGTGCGAGGCATCGCGAAAATGCGCCTTGCCGCCGAGGGTCTTGACGCCATTGCGGGCGAACTGGTGCTCGAGCACGTCGATCTCGTAGTCGAGCGTCATGCGCAGGCGTGCGCCGAGGTCCTTGCCCTCGATGTCTTTCTTGACGCGGTAGGCGAGACCGTAAAAGCCGCGCTCGCGCCAGCCGGAGAGGTTGAGCACGGTCTCGCGCAGCGTCTTGGACGGAATGGTGCCGGTATGGACCGAAACGCCCCCGACGCGCAGGCGGTCCTCGATGACCAGCACCGAGCGGCCGAGCTTGGCGGCCTGGATGGCGGCACGGCGCCCGGCGGGACCCGAACCGATAACGATGAGATCGTAGGTGTCCATTTCAGCCCCCTGAGGCAACACCAGTTGGACTCCCCCTAGAGGAGAGATGTGACACGGCCATTTCGCCGAGCGCAATGGGCTTGGTTCCCCTCCTTAGCGTCCACGAGCAAGGATGCCCCCCTACTCCGCGAGAGCCACCTCGGGCAGGTTGTAGAATTGGCGCACGACGTTCCAGCCCTCCTCGGCGGTCTCGACCACCGTGAAGAGGTCGGGGTCGGTCGGGGCGATGGTGCCGGCCTCCGCCAGGGCCTCGAGATTGATGACCTTCTTCCAGAATTCGGCACCGAACAGCAACACGGGAATGGGGTCCATGCGGTGGGTCTGGATGAGGGTCAGCGTCTCGAAGAACTCGTCCAGCGTCCCGAAGCCGCCGGGAAAGATGGCAACGACCCGGGCGCGCAAGAGGAAGTGGATCTTGCGGGTGGCGAAATAGTGGAAGTTGAAACTCAGCTCGGGCGTCACGTAGCGGTTGGGCGCCTGCTCATGCGGCAGGACGATGTTCAAGCCGATGGAGGGCGCGCCGACATCGGCGGCACCGCGGTTACCCGCCTCCATCACCCCAGGACCGCCACCGGTGACGATGACATAGTCGGAATAATCGACTGCTTTCGAGGTCAGCGAAGCGTATTGGGCAAAGCGACGTGCCTCTATGTAGTAGCGCGAGGCCGCCTCGAGGTTTTGTTTCTGCGTCTCGTTCTTGGCCGCCCAGGCGGGCTTGCCGGGTTCGGGGATGCGTGCCCCGCCGAACAGCACCACGGTCGAATTGATGCCACGCTCGCGCAGCAGGTACTCGACCTTCTGGTATTCGAGCTGAAAGCGGATGCCGCGCGTGTCCTCGCTCGTGAGGAATTCGGCATCGGCGAAGGCCAGGTTATAGGCAGACGACTGGGTCTGCGGCGTCGATGGCGCGCGGCGGGCGGCATCGATGTCCTCGACCGAAGTGCGCAGCGGCGTCTGGTGGCGTCTGGCCATTTCCGGCTTCTCCTTGGAATCCATGTCGGCACCCTCGCAGAGCCGCGTTAAGGATCAATGGGCCTGGCGGAGCGCATAGCGCAATCTGCAGAGTGTCACAATTTCGCGCGAAACGCGGACCCTATCCCAGCCGGCGCGATGGATGGTTTCTGATCAGCATCGAAAAGCTCGGCTCATGGTATCTGTTGATGATGATCTCGGTGGTGCTGACCGCGCGATTGACAGCCAAGCCTTGGCCGGTAATGTCCGGCCCAGCCAAATACACGCCTTGCAAAATCATGTCCTGAAGGATCATCCGATGCCGCTTGCCGATCTCGAAGCCACGATCAACGATGCCTTTGAGGATCGGGCCGCGATCACTTTCGATACAAAAGGGGCGGTGCGCGAGGCGGTCGAGGAGGCGCTCGATCTACTCGACAGCGGCAAGGCGCGCGTCGCCGAGAAGACCGCCGAGGGCTGGCAGGTCAACCAGTGGCTGAAGAAGGCGGTGCTGCTCTCGTTCCGCCTCAACGACAACCGGATGATCGAAGGCGGTCCCGCCGGCGGCGCTTGGTGGGACAAGGTGCCCTCGAAGTTCGAGGGCTGGAGCGAGAACCGCTTCCGCGAGGCAGGCTTCCGCTCGGTGCCGGGCGCGATCGTGCGGCACTCGGCCCATATCGGCAAGGGCGCGATCCTGATGCCCTCCTTCGTCAACCTCGGCGCCTTTGTCGACGAGGGCACGATGGTCGACACCTGGGTGACCGTCGGGTCCTGTGCGCAGATCGGCAAGAACGTCCACCTTTCCGGCGGCGTCGGCATCGGTGGCGTTCTGGAGCCGCTGCAGGCCGGTCCCGTGATCATAGAGGACAACTGCTTCATCGGGGCGCGCTCTGAAGTCGTCGAAGGCGTGGTCGTTGGTGAGGGCTCGGTCATTTCCATGGGCGTCTTCATCGGCGCCTCGACCAAGATCGTCGACCGGGCGACGGGCGAAATCCACATGGGCAAGGTGCCGCCGTACTCCGTCGTCGTTTCGGGAAGCCTGCCGGGCAAGCTGCTGCCCAACGGGCAACCAGGGCCGAGCCTTTATTGCGCAGTCATTGTCAAGACCGTCGATGCACAGACGCGCAGCAAGACCGGCATCAACGACTTGCTGCGGGACTGATATCTGGCCAGACTCAATGCGTTCTACTAGTCTTTACTTAGTAGGCGGCGGATGGGTTCGCCACACACACCGGGAGGGGACGGTATGGACTGGACATTTCTGTTTGGCAGCTTCGAAGGGCGGATCAGCCGCAAGACATTCTGGATCGGCACCATAATCCTTGCTGTCGCCCTGATTGCCCTGAGCTTTCTCGTGCTGCCGCTCTTGGGGCTCGGCATGATGAATCCGGCACTGCCGGATGCTACCACGGGTGGCGACGCCCAGGCGATCGGGCAACAATTTCTCGACTCGGCGAGCAGAGCGGGCTGGGCAAATCTCGTCGTGGTCCTGATCTTCGCCTATCCGATGATGGCGGTGATGCTCAAGCGCCGGCACGACCGCAACAGTCCCGGTTGGGACGTCTATGCCTATATCGGGCTATTGGCGCTGCTGTCGGTTCTGCAGGGGCTGGGCCTCTGCTTCACGGTGGCCGAAGTCAATGGCATGCTGATGCCCACGCCAACCCTAATTGGAACCATTGTTCCGGCGATCGTCGGACTCCTCGCCCTTTACCTGCTGGTCGTCATGGGCTTCCTGAAGGGCGACAGCGGGGCCAATGCCTATGGACCCGATCCGCTCGGCGGAACGGCTTCGGCGACGGCCTGACTCAATAGTACGGGATTGCCAGTGACCACGACGATCGCGGACGATCCCGTCCAACTGCTGAAAGCGCTGATTGCCTGCCCCTCGGTAACGCCCGAGGAGGCAGGCGTCTTCGATGTCATCGAGCAGGCCCTGCTGACGCTCGGCTTTACCGTCTCGCGGCTGCGGTTCGACGGCGGCGGCTCCTATCCGGTCGACAATCTCTTTGCCATCCGCGACCGGGGCGGCCGCCGGCTGCTGTTCGCCGGGCACACGGACGTGGTGCCACCGGGAAATGTCGCCGACTGGACAAGCGATCCATTCGTGCCGCGTGTGGCGGATGGGTATATCTATGGGCGGGGTGCCGCCGACATGAAGAGCGGCGTCGCCGCTTTCGTTGCCGCCGCCTCGCGGGTGGTTATGGAGGGAGTGGCAGAGACCGGCACGCTCGCGCTGGCGATCACCAATGACGAGGAGGCGGACGCGGTCAACGGTACGGCGCGGCTGATGGAATGGGCCGACGGCCAGGGCCATACGTTCGACTTTGCCGTCGTCGGAGAGCCGAGCTCCGCGCAGACCCTCGGCGACAGCATCAAGATCGGGCGGCGCGGCTCGTTCTCAGGCATAGTCAGCGTCGAGGGCGTGCAGGGGCACGTCGCTTATCCGGAAAAGGCCAACAACCCGCTGCCGGTGCTGGCGGCGATCGCCACCGCGCTCAAGGCCGACCCGCTCGATGGCGGCACCGAGCATTTCCCGGCGAGCAACCTCGAGGTGACGACGATCGACGTCGGCAACCCCGCCGGCAACGTCATCCCCGGCAGGGGGAGCCTCAGGTTCAACATCCGGTTCAACGATCTGTGGACGCCCGAGACGCTCAAGGAGTGGGTGAACGAGCGCATCGCCGGCGTCGATCCTCGCGGCTGCGCGATCCGGTTCGAGGCGAGCGGCGTCCCTTCGCGCTCGTTCCTGTCGCCGCAAAGCGCCGATGTCGACCTGCTGACGGCGGTGATCGTCGAAAGGACCGGGCAGCGCCCGACTCTCTCGACTGGCGGCGGCACCTCGGACGCACGTTTCATCGCGCACTATTGCCCGGTGGTCGAGTGCGGGCTGGTGGGGACCTCCATGCACAAGACCGACGAGCACGTGGCCATCGCCGACGTCACCGGGCTGACTGAAATCTACCGCTCCTTTATCGAGCGATTTCTAGTGTCGGACGCGCAATGAGGATCATTCGCGCCATTACCGGCGCCGTCGCCGGCTGGCGCGCCATCCTTACGAGCGAGGAGGACTGGGCGCGGCATTTCGTGCTGACGGGCGCGGGACTTGCGACGGCGCTCGTCCTCTTCTTCCTCGTTGCCTTCCTCATTCTCCTCTACGGGCCGGCAGGCTCCGCACCCGACTTTGCCAGCGCTGCAATCGGCCTACTGGTTTTCGGCCTCTATGTCGGCGCCCTCGCCGTCAGTGCCTATGCGACGAAGGCGATGCTGGGATTGACGCGGTCCGTCCTCGATCTTCTGGTCCCGGGCACCTATGCAATGATAGTGTTCCTCGTTGCCGGTACTTTCCTTGCGCCATTGGGGCCTGCCTTCGCTCTCGTTGCGCTGTTGGGAATAGCGCTGCTGCTCTTTCGCCTCGGACAGGTGGCGGGCGGCTGGAGCATCGGCATTTCCGCCGCGTTTGCCGTTTTGACTGCGGTTCTTCTTGTGGCAATCCCCATGACGCTTTACATGCTTGCAAGTTCCCCTGCCGCCTCGCTCTAACGGAAAGTCCCTTTGTCTCAGCCGACCAGCATAACGCAAGAACTGGCCGCCGCTGCCCGCGGCTTTGTCGCGCTGGTGACCGGCAACCGGCACGCGGCCGACCATTTCGACTTCAGCCAGCGCGGGCTTGTCGGCAGTTTCATCGCGCTGATCCTGGCCAGCGTCATCACTGCCTTCGGGCCGGGGCTTCTGGGCGTGCCTTCTGAGCCGGGAACGGCGACGCGCTCGATCTTCCTTGGCGCTTCGCTTTTCGTCTTGCAGATGGGCGTCGTCTATTTCGTGCTGCGGCAGATGGGACGGCTCGATGGATTCATCCCCTATCTCGTTGCCGACAACTGGGTCAGCCTGTTCATCGCTCTTCTCACGGTCCTGGTGCTGCGGCTGATCGGGGCCGGCGACTTTACGCTTCTGGCCATCGGACTCGTCGCCATCATCATCGAGATCAACATCGCGCGGGTGATCGTGACGCTGGCGCCCATGCAAATCGTCATCTTCATCGGCGCGCAGTTCGCTGCGCAATTCCTCGGCGTATTGATCCTGGCCTCGATGATTCCGGGCGCGACGGCGCCGGCGGTTTAGTGCCTTCCGCGACGAATTGCCGGGGCTCTTTCCGGGCGAAGAACGAGCACACCGCCTCTCCCGGAACACTTTCCACCTCTCCGAGTTCCTTGATCGACAGGAGTCCGGCCTCCGCCATTCCGACGAGGGCGCAAAGGCGATCATGCAGATCCATTGCCACCATCATGCAGTCCTCGACCGACAGGCCGAGGCGCGCGTGCTGTCATTGGCCGGGGTCGAGGCCGTAATACTGGCATCCGGCTGCTGTGGCCGGCTCTGCGAGCGCCTCCTGTCACTCCGCAATGGCGTCGGGCTTCTGGCCGAGGAGTATGACATAGAGCGGGGTGTTCAGATGGGGGATTTCCCGCAAGCACTGTCACAACCCTCGTCAACACCGCCCTCAACCTGCGCGACTGGCGCCCCGGCCCGCGATCGCAGTGAAGGAAGCGAGCGGCAATACAGGGCGAACGAAACGACGTGGGGCGCTCGCATGGTGGGCGAAGGAGAGACCGCGCTCGTGACTCGGCGGGTTCGGACGGCTAGAAGGCCTGGATGAGCACACCGCAGATTTTCGTCGATGCCGATGCCTGCCCGGTCAAGTCGGAAGTCATCCGCGTTGCCGAACGCCATGGCCTCAAAGTCACGTTCGTCGCCAATTTCGGCCTGCGCCCCTCGCGCGATCCAATGATCATCAACATCATGGTGCCCCAGGGTCCCGACGCCGCAGACAACTGGATCGCCGAACACGCGAGCGCCCGCGACATCGTCATCACGGCCGACATCCCCCTCGCCAGCCGCGCCCTCGAAAAGGGCGCCATCGTCCTCGGGCCCACCGGCCGCCCCTTCACCCGCGCCTCGATCGGCATGGCGCTCGCCATGCGCGACCTCAACCAGCACCTGCGTGAAACCGGCGAGAGCAGGGGCCTCAATGCCGGGTTCACGGCGAAAGACCGCAGCGCGTTTTTGCAGGCGCTGGACGAGGCGGCGGGGAGAGCGGTTAGGGGTTGATGAGCCCAATGGGGACTTGGCGACGGTCAACACGACGGGGACGCCGGCCGGCTCGGGTGAGGTCGACTCTCCAAGTCATTGAAGGCACCCCTCCGAGATCGAGGTTCGATTGGATGCGTGCTGGATCGTCCTTCTCATCGGTGCGATCCACCTTATGCCCCTGCCTAAAAACCGGCACCACCCCTGAGGGTGAAATGACCACCTTCCGTGACGGGGTGAATTGCCGATTGGACCATATCTTGTATGGCCCACGGCACTCGACGAGCCAAAGCGACCTATAGTCTTTCGAAACTAACCTTCCGCATCACCTCCGCGAAGTTCTGCGGCCAAGTGCCGGCATGCCCGAACTGTCATTGCCATAATAGTGAGCGTAGTTCCCGAAACTCCGCTGCCGGCGAACGCGCTGGCATCGGTGACAAGAAGGTTTGGCAGATCCCAACTTTGGTTCCACTTGTTGAGAACCGACGTTTGCGCGTCACCCCCCATGCGCGCGCCGCCAGCTTCGTGAATGGCCGCACCCATCACCATAGTGCGGGAGAACATCCAGCGGAAGATAAGGCGGCTGATCGGATCGGCGTCGGGGTATGCACCTCGTCCCTTTTCCTCAAGTCCCAGCGGCGATCCGACATATTCGATCTGACCGCCGGCATTTTCGATGGTTTCGACGATAGCCTCGATCTGGTTCTTGAGCGTCTGACGGTCGTGCCCACCGATCTTGCAGCGGATGTGGGGGACCGGAATACCCCATGCGTCGCGGCGCCTGGGATCGAGGCTGATGCGGTTTTCCGGGTCGGCGTCCATGGCGCCATAGCCGAAGAAGCTGAAGCGCGCATTGGCATCGTCCGGCGTGCTGTAACGCCCGATACTGCCCTGGAAGGCGAAGTCGCTCGCCGCTGTGTTGCCATCGGTCGCGATAAATCTCGGCACATAGATACCGCCGGAAGGACCATAGAACGGGTCGGCCGGCGCGTTGTCGGCCGTGGTCCAGCCCTTGGCTTTGCTGTAGGTGCCGGTGACAACGCAAGGCAGCTGATCGACAAAGTAGCGCCCCAGCGTGCCCGAGCTGTTGCCGAGTCCCTGGGGATGGCGCGGCGAGGCCGAATTGAGCATCAGCCGGACGCTTTCGACCGGCGACGCGCAAAGGATGACCGAGCGCGCATGCACAAGGGTTTTTTCGCGGGTGACGCGGTCAATGACTTCGACCCCCGTCGCGCGGTGCCCCCCGTTGTCGGTCAGGATCTTGCTGACGACGGTGTTGTAGCGGATATCGAGATTGCCGCTGGCAATGGCGTCCCGCAGCGGGGGCAGGATGCGTGTGGGTTCGGGACCGATATAGCGCCAGGTCACCACTCTGCGTTCGGGCCACTTGCTTTCAACGTCGTCCTTGAAGGTGCGTTCGGCGGCAGTCATTTCGGCGCGATGGCCATAGATGCTGTCGGGTAGCGTGGGGATATTGTCCACCTCGCCATAAAGGGCCAGTGCACACTCTACTTCCCCGTAATAGGGCACGAGATCGTCGTAGCTGATCGGCCAGTCAACACCACGACCGGTGCGACTATGAATCTTAAAGTCGTCATCGGTCCAACGCAGCAGCATGCGGCCAAAGACATGGGTGCGTCCGCCGGCCTGGCGGCTGCGGATCCAGACGAAAGGGGCGTCAGGCGGCGTCGTATAGGGGAGCTGGCGATCGTTGACGAAGAGATGGCGCTGACGGGCGTCAAAGAAGGCAGCACGGGCCTGGACGCCCTGTCCGCCGATGAAGGCCTTGGCCCGTTGCCAGAGGTTCGCTCTGGCGACGTACGGAGGACGGATTGAAATCGTCGACGCCGATTTCCGGGCCGGCCTCGAGCTGGACCACCTTGAGCCCCTGCGCGGTCAGTTCCTTGGCCGCGAACATGCCAGATGCGCCTGATCCGACGATCAGGGCGTCATATAGTGTTTCCGGCATAGTGGGCTCCAATGGTTCGATGAAATCAGGATAGGGTCGGGCGCAATGCAGAATGGCGCTCTACGGGCGCAATATCGGCGGGCGTCGCTGGTACGACCTGGTGCCCTTCCACCCAGACCGCCGCAATATTGGCGCGGGTAGCGCCGTGGACGATCCTTTCAAAGATCGCCCTGGGATCGCTGACGCCCCCGCCTGCGCGGCCACGTCAATGGCGACAAGGTCGAAACGGCAACCGGGCTGCAACCGGCCGATCGGGAGATCCAGCACGTCGGCCCCGCCCGCGGTGGCGAGATGGAAGGCAGTGACAAGATCGACCGCGGAACCGGGCCGGCCGCTGTGTCCACGACGATGAGGGTATCGAACAGAACGTCCAGCCGGTCCCGGGACAGGGCGTGAAAGAAGTTGCCGAGGATAGCGCCTCCGCGAAGGGACTTGCGGGCCTGCGGCCTCATGGTGCGATGTCCCGCACGCTCTGACGCAGCGTAAGCTGACAGGGCACTTCGATGCGTTCGTTCTGAGCGACGGCTTCACCCTCCACCATGCGGATGAGCAGGTCGGCCGCATACTGGCCGAGTTCAGTGGTGGATTGCTGGATCGTGGACAGACTGGGAACCATGAAGGCTCCGACTGGGGCGCCGTCGAATCCGATGACGGAGACATCGTCCGGCACGGAGAGCCCGGCATCCGACACCGCCTTGATGAAGCCGATGGCCGTGTCGTCGTTGGCGCAAACTACGGCACTGGGCCGTTGGTCCACCTGAAGGTGGAGATAATCCTCTGCTGCGCGGACGCCGCCGCCGAAATTGAAGTCGCCGCGCAGCACCTGCAAAGCGTCGGCCGGCAGGCCGGCAGTGGTCAGCGCATCGGACACGCCACTCACCCGCTGGATCTCGTGATAGTTATCCGCTCGCCCGCCAACATAGGCGAAGCGCCGGTGGCCCATGCCGACAAGGGTGTCGACCGCTTCGGAGATGGCCGCCCGGTCATTGCTGACCACGCTCGGAATACCTTGTGCACTTTGGTCGAAATGCAGCGACACCATGGGCAGACCGGCATCTGCCACCGTGAGTTCCGCCGCCTTAGGTGGCAGGGTCGCCATCAGGATCAAGCCGCAGATGGTGCCGCCAAGTGCGGTGGTGACAATGTGTTCGTCGGTCCAGGCTTCGCGCGACACGTTGGCGATCAACAGGTGGTAGCCGCGATCCGTCAGCGTGCTGGCGACCGAGGCGAGGCCCTCGATAACGGTTTGCGATGCGCCGACATAGAGCGCTTCGGGCAGAACGATCATCACCGTGCGTGTATGCCCGACCCTCAGGCTCCGAGCGGTCTGGTTGACGGTGTAGCCAAGCCTGCGGGCCGCCGCTTCAACCTTGAGGCGCGTGGGTTCGGCAATCCTTCCAGGCTTGGACAGTGCGCGGCTTACGGTGGAGGTCGCAACTCCCGCCTCCCGCGCGACGTCGGCGATGGATGGTCCATGGGCTCGCTCGTTGTTTTTAGCCATGCTTTTCCCCACCTCGTCCGCCCATCGCGATGTAGCTCACTTAAGAGGCGTCAACCACACTTGCGTACCAAATCGGCATATGCCATGAATAGCGCGTTGGCAATCGATTGCCAAGTCTAAACGGTCTAGCCGGTGTGGAGGGAAGCTGCGTTCGGACAGGCCAGGAATGTCGTCATTCACGGGTCATTTCCGGAGGACTAAAGTCCATGAAACACCTAGCCATCGCAGCGGCACTCATGGCCGCTACTGTCTTCACGACGCATGCCGCCACCGCGCAGGACGCAATCGATGATGCACCGGCCACTGGATCGCTTCAGGTCTGGATCGGTGGAGCGGAGGCCGAAAAGCTACCCGACTTTCTCGCAACGTTTGAAGCGGCAAATCCGGACCTTGATATCCAGGTCACGCAGATTCCATCGGACCAGTTCGACACAAAGCTGCTGACCGCCATAGCCGCTGGGACGGTGCCTGATGTTGTGCGTCTTTATTCCCAGAGCCAGGCCAGCTTGATGGCGACCGGGGCCTTCGCAGCCGTGCCCGAAGGGCTCGTCGATCCAGATGCCTTCTTTGCCAATGTCTACAACACCAATGTGAAGGACGGCGTGGCCTATGGCGTTCCGATGGATGCCTATGCCACGATGTTCCAGTATCGCAAGGATCTGGCGGAAAAAGCCGGTCTCGGCGCACCAAAGACCTGGGAAGAGCTGAAGACGTTCGCTGCTGCCATGAAGGAGCAAGGCGGCGCCTGGCCGCTGTCGCTCGACGTCGGCTATGATATCTACAACGCTCAGGGCCTGAACGAATATGTCCATCAGAACGGCGGCAGCTTCGTCAATGCTGACGGGACCGCATGGACCATCAACTCGCCCGAGAACGTCGAAGCGCTCGAATTCTGGGGCTCGCTGATCAGTGAAGGTTACGCTTCGCCGGACGGTCCAAAGTTCCTCCACACCGTCCCATGGTTCACCTCGGGTGAAATTGCCGGCAAGGACATTGGCCCCTGGTTCGAGCAGTTCCTCAAGGATCCCAACGGTGCCGATTGGGTCGCCCAGCACCTTGCTACGGCTGAAGTCCCGGCTGGTCCGGCGGGAAGCATTTCGGCGCTCGGCTCGGGCAGTCTGGCAGTGCTTGCGGACGTCAGGAACCCCGATGCTGCCTGGAAGCTGGTGCGCTACATGGCTCAGCCCGAAACCCAGCTTGCCTGGTACAAGGTATTCGGTAGCCTGCCGGCGGCGAAGGCCGCATGGGATGATCCCGCAATCGCTGCGAATCCGCTGCTCGACGCCGAGCGTGCTGCCCTGCAGACCGCCGTCGATATTCCCCAGGTGCCCACCTGGAACCAGGTCGGCACCTACATGGGCCAGCAGATGGAACTCGTTGCCCGCGGTCAGGCGAGTGCGCAGGATGTGCTCGATGACGTCCAGAGCTTTGCCGAAGGCGTCGGCCTCGGCAGCTGACATCCCGAGCGGCCTCGGGGCATCGTCCCCGAGGGCCGGCCTTGGCCGCCACTCAAGCCTGGAGCACCGCAGTGCTCCCGCATCGCGTCCTGGATGCAACAGCCCAGCCGCTGGCGGGCGACTACGGCCTGGTTGTTCGTCGTCCCTTTCATGACGATCTTCGTCGTGTTCACCGCGGTGTCCGCCATGCTGGCGCTGATTTACAGCTTCACCGACGTCGGCGTCGCCGACATCAGGCGGCCGCTTGAGGTCGATTTCGTTTGGCTCCAGACCTTCACCCGTGTCCTGACCAATCCTGGATTCCTGAAGTCGGTGTGGACGACGGCGTTGTTCGTCGTCATCGGCGTCCCGCTGACCATGGCGATCGGCCTTGCCCTGGCAATCGGCCTCAACAGCGGCATCACCAAGCTGCGCGCGGTCTACCGGGCGGCATTTTACCTGCCCTTCATCACCAATATCGTGGCGGCTGCGGTGATCTGGCAGTACGCCTTCACATTGAGCGGCCCGGTAAATTCCTTCCTCGCCTCGCTCGGCACGGCCGGCCCGAACTGGCTGGGTGACCCCCGGATGGCAATGCCGACTGTGATCATGCTGGCCGTGTGGCGCAACGTCGGCACCTGCATGGTGCTGTTCCTGGCCGGACTTCAGTCGATTCCCCTCGATGTCTACGAAGCCGCCCGGATCGATGGCGCTACAGCCTGGCGCCGTTTCACCGCCATCACCCTGCCGCTGCTCAAGCCGGCAACGCTGCTGGTGACCGTGCTGATGACGGTATCCTTCATGAATATCTTCGATGAACCCTATCTGCTCACCAAGGGCGGACCGTTGAGTTCGACCAAGTCCGTCGCTCTTTGGGTCTACGAGCAATTTGGCCAGGGCAACATCGCCCCGGCCATGGCCGGCTCCTACGTCATGCTGGCCATCGTCGTCATTCTGGGCGTGCTGCAACTACGCCTGTTGAGGGTCCGCTGATGAGCAAGCCGCACCCGCTTGTTACCGCCATGCTTTATGGGTTGCTCACCATCGGCGCTGTGATCGCCCTGCTGCCCTTTGTCTGGGTGCTGCTCGGTGCCTTCAAGTCACAGGCCGAAATCATGGCCGCACCGGGAGCCTGGCTGCCACGCAATTTCACAAACCTGGCCAACTTCCTCACCCTGTTCACCGAGCGCATGTTCGGCCGCTACATGGCGAATTCGCTGCTCGTCTCCGCGGCTACCGTGATTACCAATGTGCTCTTCGCTACTATGGCGGGCTATGCCCTGGCCAAGCTTGAATTTCCCGGCCACAAACTGGTCTTCGGCTGCGTACTGGCAGCGATGATGGTGCCCTATGTCGCGCTCTTCGTACCGCAGTTCGTCATCATCGTGCAGATGGGACTGGTCAACACATTGACTGCCGTGGTGCTTCCGATAGCGGTCATGCCTATCGGCGTCTTCATTATGCGCCAGTTCGCCGACTCGGTCCCAGATGAGTTGCTTGAGGCGGCGCGGCTTGACGGGGCTGGCGAGTTCACGATCTTTTTCAGGATTTTCCTGCCCCTGGTGGGCCCGGCGATAGCCACGGTTGCAATCATCACCTTCCTGAACTCATGGAACTACTTTCTCTGGTCGCTGATCGTAGCGCAGAATCAGGAGACCTATACCCTGCCAGTGGGGCTGGCAGTGGCGTCCCAAGGCGCCAGGTCCACCGAGTATGGCCTGTTGCTTGCCGGCGCGATCGTAGTGCTGATGCCGGTGCTCATTCTCTTCCTTTTCCTTCAGAAGTACTTCGTCCAGGGCATCGCCGGTACCGGCATAAAATAGCTGGGAAAAATGCGCCCCAATTCAGAAAGGGACACCTCATGGCATTCACTGTCGCCACCGACATCATCACCTTCTACCATCCCGCTTTCTGGGGGCTCAAAAACTTCGATGAGGTTCAAGCCTGGGTTGCCGCGCACCCTCGCCAATTCTGGGATAAGGTTTTAAGGGCACTTGGCGAAGCAGGTGTTACCGGACTGGAGCTAACGTTCGGGCCAGGGAGCATCGAAAGCGCGCTGGAAGCCTTCGGTACGGCTGCGGCCTTCAAGACGGCGCTGGACGCAGAAGGTATCACCGTCGTCAGCGCCTTTGTCGCCGACGGACCAAAGTGGGACGGCCCGGCCGATACCGCGGCGATTGTCGCCGATGCTCAGCGCCGAGCGGATTTCCTCGGCGAACTGAACGCGGGCATCTTGGTAGCGGGGCTTCCCATGCGCAAGACGTTTGGTGAACAGCCGCCAGTGTTCGTGGATGGCCGATATATGGAACGCATGGCCGATATCGCCCACGCCGTGGGCGAAGCGGTCAGCCGGCAAGGCATAAAGCTTGTGCTGCATACGGAGTCAAACAGCACGCTCTGGTACGAGCGCGACATCGATCTCTTCATGGCGCTAACCGATCCGCGCTACGTCTGGCTCTGCCCGGATTCCTGCCACATCGCGCTTGGCGGCGGCGATCCGGTCAAGGTTGCGCAGCGCCATAGCCAACGCACCGCCCTGGCGCACTGGAAAGACGCGCTTGGACCGATCGACCGGCATCTGGTTATCGACTCTACCATCTACGATCAGCAGCAGCGCTACATGGCCGATTTCGGCAAAGGCATCGTCGACTGGGCCGGCTGGTCAGCCGCTATGGATCGCACGCCGGGCCGCGATATTGCCCTCATCGAACTCGATATGGCCGCTGACCCCATTGCCGCCTTGACTGAGGGCGGGGCCGTCGTCTCCCGTTACCAGTCATGATCGACTTCAGCGTCTGCATCGAAATGGCTTTTGCCGAGGGAGGACGAAGCTTTCCGGATCGCGTCGTGCGGCCGCGGCCAGTGGTTTCACCGCCGTCGAAATCTGGGATTGGCGGAACAAGCCTCTCGCTGACATGCGGGAGGCCCTGGCGGAGAACGATACCGAACTCCACACACTCTGCGTCGAGACCTGGCAGGACAAATGCCAACTTGGTGATCCGGGATCGCATACGCGCTTCCTCGAAAGGGTTCGGCGCGCCGCAGAGGTCGCGCTCAATCTCAAGACCCCAAAGCTTGTTGTTCTGGGCGGCGACCGCGTCGAGGGCCGCAGCGAAGCGGCCCAGTACGATGCGTTGCTGACGGCATTGGATGCCGCAGCGGATGCGATACTCGGGTCGGGTTTGCAACTGCTCTTCGAAGTCGTCAACCGACAATTCGAGGGTCCGAACGCGCTTGTACAGGACTCCCGAACTGCGCTGGGCCTGCTGCGGCGTTTCGACCGCCACGATGTGCGCTTTCTCTACGACCGCTACCACGCCATCCTCAATGGAGAAGCCCTCGGCTGGGCCGTCGAAGGTAATATGGACCTCGTGGGCCATATCCAGGCAGCCGACATTCCCGGCCGGCACGAGTTCGGCTCCGGCCAGATTGACTGGACTAACGAGCTAAGCTGGCTCAACAAGGCCGGATACAACGGGATGATCGGCATCGAGGCGGAGCCGATATGCGACAGCACACAGCTTTATGCCGGAGCGCAGCGCCTCCTTCGAGGTTCGTTGTTAGCCGGCAGCATTTGACAAGCGACTGCCAAACGACAACTGCCAAAGGATCCTAGTAGACGACCCTGGTGAGGTAGAGCCCATCAGGAGGCGCCAGCGGTCCGCAGCGGCTACGGTCCGCGGCATCGAGCGCGGCGCGAAAATCGGCCGGCGTCCACTTGCCTTCGCCGACGAGCTTCAAGGACCCAACCATCGAGCGCACCTGGTGGTGCAGGAAGCTGCGCGCCCTCGCCGTGATGACCAGATGGTCGAGCTCACGGCGGACGGCAAAATGATCGAGTGTCTTGACCGGCGAGTTCGACTGGCATTCGGCGGCGCGGAAGGTTGAGAAGTCGTGCTTGCCGAGGATGAGCTGCGCGGCCGCATGCATCGCGTCGGCATCGAGCGGCATGGGTACATGCCAGACATGGTGCCTTTCCAGGGCCGCAGGCGCGCGACGGTTGAGGATGCGGAATTCGTAATGGCGAGCGGTCGCCGAGAAACGCGCCTCGAACGTCTCGTCGACCGCTTCGGCCTCAAGGACGGCGACGGGGGCCGGCCGCAGGTGGTAGTTGAGTGCCTCGCGGATGCGGAACGGGTCCCACTCGCGTTCGAGATCGAAATGGACGATTTGGCCGAGGGCATGGACGCCCGTGTCGGTGCGGCCAGCAGCCTGGGTGACAACCGTCTCCCCGGAGAAGCGGGCAATAGCCTCCTCTAGCGCCTGCTGCACCGAAGGCTGGTCGGCTTGACGTTGCCAGCCCTTGAACGGGCTGCCGTCGTATTCGAGTGTGAGCTTATAGCGAGGCATGGTCAGGAGACGACCGCCGCAGGCAGCTCACCGGCGCCGCGCAGGAACGTCGCAGCGTCCATGGCAGCTTTGCCTTCGCGCTGCACTTGCGTCAGGCGCACCGCGCCGGTGCCGCAGGCAAGGGTGAGGCCGTCGTCGAGGATGGTACCGGGTGTCCCCTGCCCCTCAGAGAGCGTCGAGCGCAACGCTTTAACGCGCACGGGCTTTCCGGAAAGTATCAACTCGAACCACGCACCGGGGAAAGGCGAGAGGCCTCGGATATGGTTGTGCACCGCTTCGGCGGGCCGGGAGAAGTCGATGCGGGTCTCCGCCTTCTCGATCTTCTGGGCGTAGGTGACGCCCTCCTCGGCCTGCGGGGTGAAATCGAGGCTGCCGCGCTCCAACGCCGCCAGCGCCCGCCCCATGAGATCGGCGCCGAGGCGCATCATGCTGTCATGCAGTTCGCCGGCCGTCATGTCGGGACCGATGGCCATTTCGTCGACCAGGGCGACAGGGCCGGTATCGAGCCCTTCGTCCATCTTCATGACCATGACACCGGTGCGCGTGTCGCCAGCCATGATGGCGCGCTGAATGGGCGCGGCGCCGCGCCAGCGCGGCAGGAGCGAGCCGTGCAGATTAAGACAGCCGAGCCGGGGTGCATCGAGGATGGGCCCCGGCAGGATCAGCCCATAGGCGACGACCACGGCCAAATCCGCATCATGGAGGCGGAAGACGTCCTGCTCAGCGGCCCCTTTAAGGGATTTTGGCGTGAAGACGGGGATACCGAAGCTCTCGGCCGCCTCGTGGACCGGCGACTTGCGCTCGGCCTGGCCGCGACCGGCGGGTTTGGGCGCGCGGGTATAAACGGCCACGACCTCATGGCCGCTTGAGACGATCTCGGTGAAGGTCGGAATGGCGAACTCAGGCGTTCCCATGAAGATGACGCGCATGATGCCGCTTGTCTCCTGTTATTGCCACCGATGTCACCGCGCCAGTGTACAAGCCAACCAAGGAGCCGCACGACATGCATGGGCGGGGGCTGGCCAGATGCAACCCACGCCGTTTCGCCGGGATGACTGTTCAGGGCGGTCGAGAGGCGCCTACCCCGCCACGCGCTTGGCGGCCTTGTCGAACTTCTTGATGACGCGGTCGCGCTTCAGACGCGAGAGGTAGTCGATGTAGAGCACGCCGTCGAGGTGGTCGAGCTCGTGCTGCATGCAGACGGCCAGGCGTTCCTTGGCCTCGACCTCCACCGTCTTGCCCTCGAGATCGGTGTAGCGAACAGTGACTTCGGCCGGGCGCTCGACCTCGTAGTAGAGCTCGGGGATAGAAAGGCACCCTTCCTCGGTGATTTGGGTCTCCTCGGAGACCTTGAGGATCTCGGGATTGATCAGCACCATGGGAGCGGGATCTTCACCTTCCTTGGCGAGGTCCATGACGACGATGCGCTTCATGACCCCGATCTGCGGCGCGGCAAGGCCGATGCCCGGGGCATCGTACATGGTGTCGAGCATGTCCCTGGCCAGCGCCCTCACATCGTCGTCGACCTCCTCGATCGGATCGGCGACGGCGCGCAGCCGGGCATCGGGAATGACGAGAATGGGGCGGACGGCCATCTATTGAAGTCCTGAGAGGGGGTTCGGTTCTCGATATGGTATTTTCGGCGCGGCGGTCAACTGCCCATGGGTTGATGAGGGCAGCAGGGAGCAGGACAGAGCCCAACAGCTCAACGGTACCGAACGGCCCCTGTTCTCATTCCGTCTGACCCACCCCGAGCCTATTGCGGCCATTCCTCGGCCGGCCAGTCCCGCGACGTGTGAATGAGGCGTAGGACCACGACGCTTTCCCGGCCTGCGATCGGCCGCAGCTCATAGGCGATGATGTAGGGATGACGGGCGAGGGACTTTTCATAGGTTCCGCTCACCCGTCCCGACCGGCCAGTCGCCGTCTCGCCCAACTTGTTCCCGGCTTCCTCGATCGCGTCCACGACCCGTTCGGCGGCGAAGGGGTTGTTCTCTGCGATATAGCGCAAGATTTCAACGTTATCCCGCTGCGCCTCAATCGACCAGACAACCGGCCTCATCCGCGCATGGCTTTCCGGCGCTTCGCTTCCTCGATGACCTCACGCATTTCCGCGACGGCCTTCGCATGGGGGATCACTCGGCCGGCCGCCGCGTCGGCCATGCCGCGTTTGATGCCCTCGATGATTTCCAGCTCGCGCTCGACATAGGCCGCGACAGCCTCGCCGGCGAGGAATGACTTGCTGCGCTGTGTGTCGGCCGCGATCCGGTCGAGCTTTTCCTTTACATCCGGTCGAACCCGAATTGTCATGGTGGTGCTGACGGTCATAAACATCCTCTGTGTTGAAACGTGTACACCCTAACACAATCGGGAATCGCCCGCTATCGCTTTGCGGTACGTCAACGCGCAATGGCTGAACGCAGTCCTAGGAGGCAGGCAAGTTCCAGACTCTCGTTCAAGCCGGCAATAAGAACATTGCGTGAACGCGGGAATCGGCTAAGCTGACGCGATGGATAGTGTGATCTTCATCGTGGGCGACGTGCCGGTGACGCTGGGGCTGGCCATCGCCGCGGGCGCGGCTCTGGTGGCGCTTTTGCTGATGGGGCTGCTCATCACGGCGCTGCGCACCGGCGCGCGACGGGTCGCCGAAACCGCCCAGCAGGCCGCCGAGGCGTTGCGTGCCAATTTCGTCCAGCAACTGGCCGAGCGCGACGGGCGTATCCAGAATCTCGACGAACAGCTTTGGCGCGAGCGGCAGGCCAATGCGGGCCTCCTGGCTGAAACCGCGGCGCTGAAAGCGCGCATGGCCGAGCAGTCGCGGCAATCGGAAGAGAACCTCAAGCGCTTCGAGACCGCGCGGGCGCAGATGACCGACGAGTTCAAGGCCATCGCCGGCGACGTGCTCAAGAGCCATGGCGAGACGTTCTCCAAGCAGAACCGCGAGCAGGTTGATATCCTCCTGAAGCCCTTGCACGAGAAGATCGTCGAATTCCACAGCGGTCTTCTGAAGGATCGGTCCGCCATGAGCGAACAGATCCGGGCGCTGGCGGAAAGCAATCTGCAGATCACCACGGAGGCCGCAAACCTCACGCGCGCACTCAAGGGCAATTCCCAGACCCAGGGCGCCTGGGGCGAAATGATCCTCTCGACCATCCTCGAGCGCTCAGGCCTCAGGGAAGGTGAGCAATACCTCACCCAGCAGAGTCACATTGGAGACGACCGTGCGCGGCTGCGGACAGACGTCGAGATCCTGATGCCGAACGATGATCGCATGATCATCGATTCCAAGGTCTCGCTGACCGCGTTCGAGGCGCATGTGAACTGCGAGGATGAGGACGAGCGGGCTCGCCATCTTGCCGCGCACATCACCTCCATCCGCACGCATATTCGCACGCTCGGCGAAAAGAATTACCAGCGCCACGCCCGGAGCAGCCTCGACTATGTGATGATGTTCGTGCCGATCGAGGCCGCGCTGTCGGCCGCTATCGGCGGAGACGCCAAGCTCTTCGAATACGGCATGAGCCAGGGCGTGATGCTGACGACGCCGACGACCCTGATGACGGTGCTGCGCACCGTGCGCAATGTCTGGGACATCGAGAAGCGCCACCAGAACGCCGAGGAGATCGCTGAACGGGCAGGCAGTCTCTATGAGAAGGTCGCCGGATTCCTGACGAACATGGACCGGCTCGGGCAGAGCCTCGACAAGGCCCAGCAGAATTTCTCGGAAGCCCGTAACCAGCTGTCGACCGGCCGCGGCAACGTGCTGCGCCAGATCGAGATGCTGCGCGAACTCGGTGCCAAGACCAGCAAGCAGTTGCCGCAGGGCTGGGATGGCGAGCAGGATGCGCCGGAGGGCGTTTCCCTGGCGCAGTCGACCGAGCGTCTCGAGGAAGTGGAGTTCGACGGGCCGCAAGTGCGGCTGGCGGGGGAATAGAACCGCCGCACGTGAGCGGTCGCCATGCGCCGACAGTCACAATTGCGCGAGGGTCATGCCGACGCCATGGCGGTCTTCCTACCCTGACCCGCGGAAGGGAGGAACCATGATGACCGATAAGCAAGCACGCGAGACGGGCAGTGCGCAGGCACCCGCGATCACCCAGGAGATGATCGCGCTCTATGACGACTACACGCATCTTTCGCTCGACCGGCGCAAATTCATGGACCACTTGGCCAAGCTTGCCGGTTCGATGAGCGCAGCGACGGCCGCGGCGACGCTGATGGCGGCCAACGCCCATGCCCAGGGGCTGGTGGCTGAGGACGATGAACGGCTCACAGCCGAGGACGTGACCTATCCGGGAGTCGGGGGCGAAATGCGCGGTTATCTCGTCACTCCCAGTGAAGGCGGGCCGTTCGGCGCGGTCATCGTCGTTCACGAGAACAGGGGGCTCAACGCCCATATCCGGGACGTGACGCGGCGCATGGCGCTCGAAGGTTTCATCGCACTGGCACCCGACTTTCTCTCCCGCCTCGGCGGTACGCCCGAGGACGAGGACGCGGCGCGCGCGCTCTTCGGAGACCTCGATCCAGCGGGCGTTGCCGCCGACGGGGTCGCCGCCATCGACTACCTCCAAGGCCTCGATAATGCCAACGGCAAGGTCGGCGCGATCGGCTTCTGCTGGGGCGGCGGCACGGTCAACAGTCTCGCGATTGCCTCACCCGAGCTTGCAGCGGGCGTTGCCTATTACGGCAGCCAGCCGGCCGCGGAGGACGTGCCCAAGATCGAGGCACGGTTGATGCTGCACTATGCGGGGCTCGATGATCGCATCAACGCGGGCATCGCGGCCTACGAGGACGCGCTGAAGGCTGCTGACGTCGACTATCAGCTCTTCATATACGAAGGCGTCAATCACGCCTTCAACAACGATACGAGTGCAGCCCGCTACGATGCGGAAGCCGCGGAGCTGGCCTGGCAACGCACGGTGGATTTCCTGCGCGAGACCCTCGCCTGACCGAGTTTGGAATGAGAGCTCCAGACGTCGTTCTTGTCGCGCGTTCCGGCTTTTTATGGTGTCGCGGATTGTTCGCGAAAGGCCGGAGCATCCGCTCTAGCTTGCCACAAGGCGCATGACCGGCAGGGGGTCGGCCAGCGAGCGGCTGCGCCCGCTGGTGACAGCGGCGAAGTCGCCGATCGGGCCGGGGCGGCTGAACAGATACCCCTGGATCTCGGCGCAGGCTTCATGGCGCAGGAATTCAAGCTCCTCCTCGCGCTCGACACCCTCGGCGACGACGGGCAGCTTCAAACCACTGCCAAGACCGAGGACGGCGCGCACGATTGCAGCCGACTGGTCGGAGCGATCGACCGAACGAATGAACGACTGATCCATCTTTATCCTGTCGAAGGCGAAGGCGCGCAGGTTGGCGAGCGAGGAGTAGCCCGTGCCGAAATCGTCCATGGCGATCCGCACGCCCAGAGCCTTGACCTCATCGAGCGTGGCGATGGTGCGGGTCAGGTCGCGGATGAGGGCGGTCTCGGTGATCTCGATCTCCAGCCGCCTTGGGTCGAGCCGGGTTTCCTGCAAAACAGCGCGCAACCTGGCCACAAATCCCGGCGCATGCAGCTGCACGGGTGAAACGTTGACAGCGATCGTAACCGTGTTGGCCCAGCCGGCCGCCTCGGCGCACGCCTGGCGCGTGACCCAGTCCCCAATGTTCAGGATCAGGCCGCACTCCTCGGCAACGGGAATGAAGGTGGATGGGGCGATTTGTCCGCGCGTCGGATGTGTCCAGCGTACCAAGGCCTCGAAACCGGTGACCTCGCCCGACTGCACGTTGACCTGCGGCTGGTAGACGAGCGAGAATTCGCCGCGCGCCAAGGCATTGCGCAGGTCGTTCTCCAGCAGGCGCTTTTCGCGCACGGCTACACCCATCTGCACTTCGAAGAACCGGTAGACGCCGCGACCGTCCCGCTTGGCGCGATAGAGCGCGGTATCGGCGTTGGCGACCAGCATGTCGGCGGTGTCGGCATTGTCGGGAAAGAGGGCAACGCCGATGCTGGCCGAGAGGGGGGCGCCCGAGTGCGAGCGAGCATTGTGAGCGCGGAATGCTTCCAATATGGCCTCGGCGATCCTGCCCGCTCTGGCCAAGCCGTCGATGTCGGGAATAATGATGGCGAATTCGTCACCGCCAAGGCGTGCGCAGGTCTGGCCCTCCTCCAAAACGCCTGCAAGACACTCGCCGACGACTTTCAGCATAGTATCGCCCGCCGCATGGCCGAACAGGTCGTTGACCTCTTTGAACCGGTCGAGATCGAGGCAGATGACGGCGAACCTCTGCCCCAGCCGCCGGGCATTTGCAACTTCCCTCAGCAACTGGCGGTTGAACGTGGCGCGGTTAGCAAGACCCGTCAGCGGATCGTGATGGGCAAGGAAGCGGATTTGCTGCTCGTCTTTCTTGCGGGCACTGAGATCGCGGATGGCAATAGCGCTACGCAATTCGCCCGCGAATTCCACCGGCCGCAGGATCGCCTCGATGGGTATTCTGCGGCCTCGGGCGTCGGCGAGTTCCGTTTCGATGCGCATGTCGGGGCGCGCCAGGAGCTCGGCCAGCGCCGTGCGAGCAAAGAGTTCATCGAGAGGACATCCAGCTATGTCGACATCCGCGGCACCGATCATGCGCAGGAAGCTGGCATTGGCCGTGACCACACGCCTGTCGTCGGTGATGATGAGGCCTTCGACGGCAGCGTCGGCCAAAACGCGCATACGGTCGGTTTCGCGGGCGGCCCGACGACGTTCGTGCAGATCCAGCATCAGACCGCCGAGGGCGAGGCCAACGATGAGGATGCCGGCAATGCCCACGGCCAGGGATAGATTGGCGGGTGTCGCATCGCCCTCGGTGACTATGGGATAGCAATTGTCGAGATTGGCCGCCCCCATGGCGGTAAAATGCATCGTGACAATGGCGAGGGTCATCACGCCGGCCGCGCCCGTCCGCCAGGCCTGGCCGGGCCGCCAAGCCGAGAGCGTGAACGCTGCCGAACCCAGCACCATCCCGAGGATGATCGATGCGGCGAGAAGCGCGGGATCCCAGCCGATGCGGCCGCCGACGATGAGCGCGGCCATGCCGGTATAGTGCATGGCTGAAATGCCGAGGCCGGCGACGGCGCCGCCAAGCGCGAGATCGGACCTGTGTTCGCCAATCGCCGCGATCCAGAGGCCTCCCCCCACGATGCCTATGGCGATGATCAGCGACGAAGCCGTGACAAGCAGATCGTATCCGACCGCCATGTCGGTCCGGTAGGCGAGCATAGCGATGAAATGGGTGGACCAGACGCCGAAACCCACGGCGACCGCCGCCACGGCCAACCAGACATAGCGGGCCTTGCGGGAATTTCGGCGGGCATGATGGAGGATGCTGATGCCGGCGAATGCGGCCAGGGCGCAGATGACACCGGCGAGCACGACAAGGCGCAGATCGTGCTCGAACAGCAATGTATGGATAGTCGCGTACACGCGCGTCCCCGAATACCTTAAGTGAAATGAACCGGCGCCTTGGAGGCAGTGCACAAACTGCTCTCGGCCCAGCGAAAACACCATTAGTCGGCACGGTGCGTTAAGGTCGTGTGAGAGGGATGCTTACAATGCGGGATATTCACAACATCCTATCTGCCCCTTGCGGCTGGCGGCTCTCGGGTGGATGATGGCGATACCAGCCCGGCTCGCGGACAACGGCTCGGCGCGACGCGGGAGGCATGGGCGACGAGGAGATACGCCATGAGCCAGCCGAACCCTCGACACGGCACTCTGCTGCCGCAGGTGAGCGATATCGACGACGACCCGCCAGGGATCGCCCTGCCGATCAGCCAGAGCGAAATCGAGGATCTGCTCTACAACGACGAACGCCCGATCGACGAGCGGATCGACCGGCTGCGCGAGATGCGCGAGGAGGCACTGGTACAGGCCTCGGCGGGCGTGCGGGGAGGAGATGCGCGGGGGTTGCTACGCGAGTTGAACCGGGCCATCGACATGTTATCCGCCGATGAGCAAGAGGCCGACGAGACTGCCGATTTCGCGGCGCTGGAAGTCGCGTACGAGGTCGATCCTGCCGACCATCTCGACACGCTTTCGCCCGATGACGAGGACGGGAGGATGGCAATCGAAGGCGACGGGCTCGATACGACGGCCGAGGACGAAAGTGTATCGCGCAAAGAGCGGCTGGCGGCCGGTGGCCGTGAGAGAGGCAACGGGCACCTGCGCCGCTAGAGCGGGATGCGAAAAAGTGGAAACCGGTTTTTCGCGAAGAATCTCGCGACAGAAGCTTAGAGCGCGCGATTTGATTCCATCAGACCGCGTCGCGCTCCAGAACGTCTCCCGTTCTTAGAGAATCGACTCTTCAAAATGATTAGAGCGCGGTCCGCGCCTTCAGCGCCTGGCTCAGCGTACCTTCGTCGAGGTAGTCGAGCTCGCCACCGACCGGCACGCCGTGGGCGAGGCGGCTGACTTTAACGCCGGTGCCGGCGAGGCGATCGGTGATATAGTGCGCCGTGGTCTGGCCTTCGACCGTGGCGTTGACGGCCAGCACGACTTCTGAGAACTGCGGAGCGCGGGACACGAGCGCATCGAGCGACAGATCCTCGGGCCCCACGCCATCGAGCGGCGAAAGAACGCCGCCCAACACGTGGTAGCGCACGGCGCCGACACCTGCCCGCTCCAGCGCCCAAAGATCGGCGACGTCCTCGACAACGATCAGGAGACCGGATTCGGCACGGCGTGGGTCGGAACAGATGCCGCACGGTGAGCGAGTATCGACATTGCCGCAGACCTCGCAAATGACCACTGCCGCGACGGCGCGGTCGAGGGCCGCCGAAAGCGGGATCATCAATTGATCCTTCTTCTTGATGAGGTGCAGGACGGCACGACGGGCCGAACGCGGTCCCAGACCCGGCAGGCGCGCCAGGAGCTGGATCAACTGCTCGATCTCGGGTCCGCTGTTGGACATGACTGCCGCGTGGCGCCTCTAGAGCGGGATGCGAAAAGTGGGAACCGCTCTGATCTCGAACGGAGAAAGCTCTAGAACGGGAACTTCATGCCCGGCGGCAGCGGCAGGCCCGAGGTGAGTTCGCCCATCTTTTCCTGCATGGTGGCCTCCGCCTTGGCCTTGGCGTCATTGAAGGCCGCAACGATGAGATCCTCGAGCACCTCGACGTCGTCTTCCCTAAAAAGCGACGGGTCGATCTTGACGCCCTTCATCTCACCCTTGCCGGAAAGCGCAACAGTGACGAGCCCGCCCCCGGAGCGGCCTTCAACGGTCATTTCGGCGAGCTCGGCTTGAAGGGCATCCATCTTGCCCTTCATCTCGCTCGCAGCCTTCATCATGCCCATCAGGTCTTTCATATGTCGTCCTCTTCGGGGTCTGGCGGCAGGTCGGCCGGGATGCCGGCCAACGGATCGTCATCGCGCACCTTCACGTTGACCAGCTTGGCGCCTGGAAAAGTTTCGAGGATCGCCTTGACCAACTCGTCGTCGGCGGCCGCGTCGCGCGCTGCTTCCCGCTTCTGGTCGGCCAACTCTCGCAAGGTCGGCCCGGTGGCCGCCTTGCTCGACACCATCACCAGCCAGCGCGCGCCAGTCCAGGTCTGCAGCCGGGCGGAAAGGGTCGAGATGATGCCGGGATCGGCGCCTTCGCGCAGCGCAACTTCGATGCGGCCCGGGCTGAACGAGACCGGCCGCATGTCGGCTTCGAGCGCGTGCCTGACCAGAAGATCGCGCTTGGCGACGGCAAGAGCGATGAGTTCTGCATAGCTATGCGGGTTGGCGAGCGCCGGCTGCGGCACCGGTCGCGCGGCCGCTTCCACCTCCGCGGCGGGAGCCGGTCCCGGTGCTTCGATGCGCAGAGCCTGCGGTCCGCCGCCCCCGCCATTGGGACGGCCAACGGGCATGGGTTGCGCAGCGGCAGCAGGCGCCGGCTGGTTGGAAAGCCGGGCAATCACCTCGGCGGGGCTCGGCAGGTCGGCGGCATAGGCGAGACGCACCAGCACCATTTCGGCCGCTTGCAGTGCATTGCCGGCGCGCGCCACCTCGTCAAAGCCCTTGAACAGGATCTGCCAGGTGCGGCTCAGAGCGCGCATGGGCAGCCGTCCGGCAAGGTCGGCGCCGCGCGTGCGTTCGTCGGGGGTCAAGGAAACGTCGTCGGCAGCAGCCGGTACGACCTTGATGCGAGTGACGAGGTGGGTGAAGTCGGCGAGGTCGGCAACGATCGTCTGCGGATCGGCGCCGGCATCGTAGAGGCCGCGCATGGTTTCCAGCGCCTCGCCAACACGGCCGGCCATCAGGCTTTCGAAGAGGTCGATGGTTCTGGCGCGATCACCGAGACCGAGCATGCTCTTGACCGTCTGCGCGGTGACGCGGCCATCACCATGAGCGATGGCCTGATCGAGCAGCGACTGGTTGTCGCGCACCGACCCTTCTCCGGCCCGCACGATCATGGCGAGCGCCTCGGGCTCGTACTCGATGTTTTCCCTGGCGAGGAGATCGACGAGATGAGCCGTCATCACCTCGGGGGTCACGCGCCGCAGGTCGAAGCGCTGGCAGCGCGAAAGGATGGTGACGGGAACCTTCCTGATCTCGGTGGTGGCGAAGATGAACTTCACATAGGGCGGCGGCTCCTCGAGCGTCTTCAGGAGCCCGTTGAAGGCCGCCGTCGAGAGCATGTGCACCTCGTCGATGATGTAGACCTTGAAGGGCGCCGAGACGGGGCCGTACTTAACGGAATCGATGATCTCGCGGATGTCGTTGATGCCGGTATTGGAAGCCGCGTCCATCTCGACGACGTCGACGTGCCGCCCTTCGATGATCGCCCGACAATGGATGCCTTCTTTTTCGAGGTCGAGGGTCGGATGGCGTCCGTTCTCGTCCTCATAATTGAAGGCGCGCGCAAGAATACGGGCGGTCGTCGTCTTGCCGACGCCGCGAACGCCAGTAAGGATGAAGGCGTGGTGGATGCGGTTCTGTTTGAACGCGTTGGAGAGTGTCTGGACCATGGCGTCCTGACCGATGAGCGTTGAAAAGCTCACCGGACGGTATTTACGCGCCAGGACCAGATAGGGCGAGGTCACAGCGTCAGCCATCCTGCCCCTCTACTACGCTGGTGTTGGAGAATCTGCCTGTTGGCCATGTGGGCACTATAGGCACCATCGTGCGGTTTTCGAACCGCAAAGCGCTATCCACCTGTGCAGAAAACGCGAGAGAGTAGGAGGCTGGCAACGACCCGTGAAGGTCTCGTTGGGGCTGCTTCCTTCCGGACCTGACCCGGTTGGCGAGGAACACGTCCGCGCCAACCTCCCGCGACCTATATGGCCAAGGAATGTGGCGATGGCAAGGGGGGCGGGGCCAATCGAATCTCGCTGCACGATTCACCGCGGCTCGGCGGCGTAGTACACCCCCAGCACTTTGAAGTGGTCGGTGAAGAACCCCAGTTCCTCGAAGGCGTGCTGGACGCCGATATCGTCGGGGTGGCCCTCGATGTCGGCGTAGAACTGCGTGGCGGTGAAGGAGCCGTCGACCATGTAGCTTTCGAGCTTGGTCATGTTGATGCCGTTGGTGGCAAAGCCACCCATGCCCTTGTAAAGGGCGGCCGGCACGTTGCGCACGCGAAAGACAAAGGTGGTCTTGACCTTCTTGCCGTTGCGTTCGGCCTGCGTCTTGTCGCGCGACAAGACGAGGAAGCGCGTGGTGTTGTGTGCGGCATCTTCGATGTTCTCGGCCAGGAGTTCGAGTCGATAGATACGCCCGGCAAGACGCGAAGCAATGGCGGCGACCGACCTGTCGCCCTTGGCCGCGATTTCGCGGGCGGAGCCCGCCGTATCGACAGCGCTGATCGTCTTCAACCTGTGCTCTGCGATGAACTTGCGGCATTGGCCCAGCGCCACCGAAAGCGACTGAACGGTCTTGATGTCGGCAAGCTTTGCGCCGGGCACGCCCAAAAGGTTCATCTCGACCCGGAGGTACGTTTCACCGACGATGAAAAGTCCGCTTTCGGGCAAGAGGTGGTGGATGTCGGTGATGCGGCCATAAAGCGAGTTTTCGACTGGCACCACGGCGAATTCGGCCTTACCGGACTGCACCGCGCCGATCGTCTCCTCGAAGGTGACGCAGGGCAGGAACTCCTCGCCGGCAAAGACATTTTCGGCGGCCGCGTGGCTGAAGGCTCCCGGTTCCCCCTGAAAGGCGATGCGTCTGGCCATGTGCTTGCGACCTCCTGGCGTTTGCGGCTCTAATGACCCTCAGTAGGCATTGAGTCAATGCGGGCGAGAAGGCGCCGGGGGAATTGTCGCACCCGCAGACTGGGATGTTGCGTGCTGAAAGCCTTGCAACTATCTTGCGCGCGCGTCGGGACCCTGGTTGAGGCAGAATCCCCAGTATCGCCGGGATGTTAACGGGGCCTATCAAGCGCAGGGGCAGGCTGGCAGGAAGACCAAATGGATTCGTTCGAGCTAAACAAGATCATCGGCGCAGTGCTCGGCACACTGCTGTTCGTCATGGGCGTGGGCTTCCTTGCCGAAGCCATCTACCACCCGATCGAGGACCGCGGTCCGGGTTATAATCTTCCCGAGCCCGAAGGCACCGAAACGGCTGAGGCGCCCGCCGGCCCGACGGTCGAACCCATCGCGGTGCGCCTGGCGGCGGCGAGCTCCGAGCGCGGCGCGACGGCCGTGCGCAAGTGCCAGTCTTGCCACAATTTCGGCGAGAGCGAAGGTCACAAGACCGGTCCGGTGCTGTGGAACACGGTCGGCCACCCGATCGGTGGACATGAGGGCTATTCCTATTCCGCCGCGCTCCAGGAGCGGAACGCAGCGGGCGAGACCTGGACCTATGAGAACCTCGACGAGTGGCTCGCAGGTCCGACGACTTTCGCGCCGGGCACCAAGATGACGCTCTCGGTCTCCAGCCCCGAGGAACGCGCAGATATCCTGGCCTATCTGCAGACCCTGTCGGCCGAGCCCGTTCCGTTCCCCGAACCCGAGGCCGCGTCCGAAGGTGCAGCCCCGGAAGGTGCGGATGCCGCGGTGCCGGAAGGTGAAGACGTGGTGGAGCCGGCCGAAGCGCCTGCCACCGAGGATGTGACCGAGCCGCCGACCGAAACGCAGACCGAGACGGATGTCGAAGGCACGCCGACCGGCGACAATCCGGCCGCCGGCGGAGAGGCGGCAACGCCGACCGAGGGCGAAGGCACAGCGCCGGACGAAACCGCGCCGCAATCCAATTAGGCCGGTCGTATAACGCTAGTCGAACAGTCGACGGGCCGCATGCAGCATGCGGCCCAGTTCATTTCGAGGATCCCCATGCTGCTGCTCCACCTATCCGATGTCGATGAGGCCAGTTGGGCGGAGCGGATGCGCGCGGCCCTGGCACCTTATCCGGTGGTCAGGCGCGGCGATGCGTTCGATCCGGCTGACATCGCCTATATTTTCGTGTGGAAGCCGAAGCCGGATGCATTCGATGGTCTGGTCAACCTGAAGGCGATCCTGTCGTTGGGCGCGGGCGTCGACGCGCTCCTGCGCAACCCGGCGCTGCCCGACGTGCCCATCGTCCGGTTCGTCGACGAAGACCTCAGCCAGCGCATGAGCGACTATGTGGTGGCACAGGTGACCATGCACCACCGGCTCTACACGCGCTTCCGCGCCGACCAGAAAGCGAGGCGCTGGAGCCAGCTCTATCCGCCGGCGGCGAGCGAGACGACGGTCGGGATCATGGGGTTCGGCGTATTGGGCGAGGACGCGGCGCGGCGCCTTCTCGCGCTGGGGTTCAGCGTGCACGGGTGGAGCCGGTCGCCCAAGGCCATGGAGGGCGTGACCTGCTTTGCCGGGGCCGATGAGTTCGAGGCTTTCCTTGCCGGCACCGATATCCTGGTCAACCTGCTGCCGTTGACACCGGAGACGGCGGGCATCCTCAACTACGAGACCTTCTCGAGGCTCCGCCGCGGCAAGCTCGAAGGTGGGCCGGTTATCGTCAACGCTGCGCGCGGCGGCCACCAGAAGGAGGCCGACATCGTGCGAGCGCTCGAGGATGGGACGCTTGGGGCGGCGAGTCTCGATGTCTTCGAGGTCGAGCCGCTGCCGGCCGAGAGTCCCCTTTGGGACATCGAGAATTGCTACGTCACTCCGCATATCGCCGCGATCTCGAGCGAAAAGACGGGGGTCGTCTATTTCTCGAGGATTATCAAGGACCACGAGGCGGGCAAGCCGCTCATCAACGTCGTCGACCGGGCGCGCGGGTATTAATTCTCTAGATCCAGCACCCAATACTGACCGTTGAGGTCGGCACCGAACGACTGGTGCCTCTCGTCGCGCGCAAGGGTGAAGCCGGCAGCCTGGTAGATCTTGCGGGCCGAGACGAGGCAATCCTGGGTCCACAGGATCATGCGCCTGTATCCGGCATTGCGGGCAAATTTAACGGCGTGGTCGACGAGCATGCCGCCGATGCCCTTGCCACGGAAAGTCGGCTCGACGTAGAGCATGCGCAGCTGGGCAGTCTTCTCCTCGCCGGCGGCAGGGACGACGAATACGGATCCGGCAACCTCGCCATCGAAATCAGCGAGCCACAGGGCCTTGGGCGGAGTGGCGGGCGCGTCTTCATAGTCGGCATAGATGCGGGCGATCAACGTTTCGAACTCGCTGTTCCAGCCGTATTCCTGGTTGTAGAGGAGCGCCTGACGGTAGGTGAGCCAGCCGAGTTCGCCGATGCGGTGTGGCCTAAATGCAAGCGGCCCCTTTTCGGGGGAACCCGAGAGGAGCCGCATCACGAGCTTCATTGCCTGCACAAGCCGGCGGCGGCCGCTGCGGTCGAGCGGCTCGAGGAGTCCCGCGGCCGCTTCATCGCTCATGATGTTGAGGCGGGCGCAGGTCTTGTCGCCATCTGCGGTCAGGGACACCCTGCTGCGCCGGCGGTCGTCATCGCCCGGAGTGATGTAGACCTGGTCCTGGTCCACCAGGCGCCACAAGAGCCGGCTGACTTGACCCGGATCCATTCCCAACTCGCTCGCCAGTTCACTGCCCGATGTCGCACCGCGTTTGCCAATCTCATGGATCATACGCGCTTCGCTCAAGGTGAAGCGGGTGCGATGCATGCCTTCCTCGAGGAGGCCGATGATGCGGGTGTAGAAGCGATTGAACCGCCGGACAGCGGCGATGTCGTCGGTCTGATCTGACATGGGAAGCTCCGGAGAACCGAATAGTTGACAACTTCAACTATCTCGTTGTCAGAGTCAACAATCCTAATCTATACGCTTCCTCGAGCGAAGGCCGCTACCGTGTGGCTCAGCCGTAGCGCTTCTTCAGCACCCCGTAAACGGCACGGATCCCCTGGTCCGTACCACCGACCGGCCGGGCTGGGCGGGCTTCCGGTGCCCAGCCGAAGATGTCGAGATGAGCCCAGGCTCCGGCATTGGCGACGAAGCGATTGAGAAAGAGCGCGGCAGTGACCGAGCCGGCAAAGCCACCGGTCGCGGCATTATTGATGTCGGCGATCTGGGACGAGAGCATGCTGGCGTAGGGAGCCCAGAGGGGCATGTGCCAGAGCGGGTCGTCGGCGGCCGTGCCAGCAGCAACGAGGTCGCGCGCGAGCGTCTCGTCGCTCGAATAGAGCGGTGGCAGATCGGGTCCGAGCGCCACGCGGGCGGCACCGGTCAGCGTCGCCATATCGAGGAGAAGCTCGGGGCTCTCCTCATCGGCGAGCGCCAGGGCATCGGCGAGGATCAAGCGACCTTCGGCGTCGGTGTTGCCGATCTCCACCGACAGGCCCTTGCGCGAGGTCAGCACATCACCCGGCCGGAAGGCGGTGGCGGAGATGGCGTTCTCGACGACCGGGACAAGAACACGCAGGCGCACTCGGAGCCCGGCGTCCATGATGGCGTGGGCAAGCCCGAGGACGTTGGCCGCTCCGCCCATGTCCTTCTTCATCAATAGCATTCCGGCGGCCCCTTTGATATCGAGCCCGCCAGTGTCGAAGGTGACGCCCTTGCCGACGAGCGTGACCTTCGGATCGTCGGCCCTGCCCCAGCTCATATCGACGAGCCGCGGCGCTTCGCGCGCGGCGTGGCCGACGGCATGGATCATGGGGAGATTGGCCGTCAAGAGATCCTCGCCCGCCGAGACCCTGACCTCCATGCCGTGGCGGGTGGCGAGGGCGCGGACTTCCCTTTCCAGCGCGTCAGGACCGAGATCGTTGGCGGGCGTGTTGATGAGGTCGCGGGCGATGAACGCCGCCTCGCGCAGACGCGATACCTCGCCGGCGTCGGCATCGTCCGGCAGGTCGAGTTCGGGCGCCGGTGTGCCTTTGCGGTAGCGGGTGAAGCGATAGGCGCCGAGCGCGAAGCCCAGCGCCGCGTGGGTTGGGTCGCCGTAGGCGCCGTCGAGCCGGTAGCGCCCTTCGGGCAGAGCCGCGGCGGCAAGGCCGGTGACCATTGCAGGGCGGTCCGCCGCCTCGCCGAGACCAAAGAGATACCCGGCGATGGCACCGTTGTCGCCAGGCAGAGGCAGGAGACGACCACGCTGACCTGAAAATCCATTGGCCTGCGCCCAGGAGGCCTCTGCGCCGGTGACCCCGGCAGATGCGAGAGCCCCCTCCTCGACGCAGGTCACGGGCACAACGGCAGGCTGAGACATGGAAGGTCCTTTCGTCAAAGCGGCAAACACCTGTAGCGGCGACAAGGCCAGCGAGCAACCAGCCACAGGCGGCGTTTTAACCGGCTGTTAAAGTTAATGATTTATTGCAAAGTGTCGGGAAGCCAACGGCTGCCCAGATTCTGGAAAGACGGTGGGCCAGCGTGTTGGAGCGTAGCCACAAGAGTTTGCGGAAGCTATTGATTGTGGGCGTTGCGGCACTGGCGCTCTCGGCCTGCGCGACGACCAACCGCGCAAGCCTGCCCTCGCCCGACTATTCCGGCATGCCGCGTGGGGAAGCCCTGGCGGCGCTGGCCGAGCTCACCCAGCGCTACAAGGCCGATCCCGGCAATCGCGACATCGCCATCCATTATGCCGCGGCGCTGCGCGCGCAGAACCAGACCGCCCAGGCTGTCGCCGTGCTGGAGACAGGGGTACGCGAGCACCCCGCCGACGTCGAGATGCGCGTCGCCTATGCCAAGGCACTGACCGCCGATGGCCGGTTCGACCAGGCGCTCAATGTCGTTGACGGCGCCATCCGCCCCGAGGCGCCGGACTGGAACGCGCTTTCCGTCAAAGGCGCGGCGCTCGACCAACTTGGACGTAACGCCGAGGCCCGACAGTTTTACCAGCAGGCGATGGTTATCGCGCCGGGCCAGCCTTCGCTTCTGGCCAATATGGGCCTCTCCTACGCCATGACCAACGAGCTGATGTCCGCCGAGCATTATCTGCGGCAGGCCGTCGCCATGCCCGGCGCGACGAGCCGCATCCGACAGAACCTGGCGCTGGTCGTGGGCTTGCAGGGGCGGTTCGACGAAGCCCGCACGATCTATGCGGCCGAGCTGCCGCCCCAGGAGGTCGAGGCCAATATGGCCTATGTGCGCGCCCTGCTGACCCAGCAGAACCGTTGGGACCGGATAGCTGGCGGGCAATAGCGGACTGTCGCCACTTTCAAGATTGGACGGCGGGGCACACTTGCACTGGGCCGCCCTCAGCCCGTAACCGATCCGGAGAATACCGTGATCATGGCCGGCGCCATGATGACGATGAAGAGCACGGGCAGGAAGAAGAGGATCAGCGGCACGGTCAGCTTGGGGGGCAAGGCAGCCGCCTTCGTTTCGGCTGCCATCATACGCGCCTCGCGACCCTCCTCGGCCATGACGCGCAGGGCTTGGCCGACGGACGTCCCATATTTGTCGGCCTGGATGAGGGCTGTCATCACCGAGCGCACGCCGTCGAGGCCGGTCCGCTTGCCCAAATTTTCGAAGCCGCGGGAGCGGTCGTCGAGGAAAGAGAGCTCGGCAGTCGTGAGCGTGATCTCCTCGGCAAGCTCCGGGCTCTGATCGCCGATCTCCTTGGCGACACGCTTGAACGCATGTTCGATCGACATGCCCGATTCGACGCACAGGAGCATCAGATCGAGGCAGTCGGGCCAGGCGCGGCGGATGGATTGCTGGCGCTTCTGCGTGCGGTTCTTAAGCATCAGCGGCGGCAGGTACGAACCGACGATGCCCGCGCCGATCGCGTAGGCGAGGTTGAGGTAGAGCGGCCGGTCGCCGGGCAGCACGAACAGGAGGTAGACCGCGGCGATGGTCAGGACGCCGAAGGGCGCAGCAAAGCGCATGAAGAGATAGGTGGTCAGGTGTCCCTGGCCGCGATAGCCGGCAGTGGCAAGCTTGTCGACGGTGTTCTCGTCCTGGAAGGCTTTGCGCAGAGAGAACCGTTCAACGATGTTGCGCATATAGTCCTTGGTCTCGGCACCCCGGCGGATGCTGCCGCGCTCCTGCTCGGCGCCGCGCAGTCGGGACATCTCCTGCGCACGCAGCTTCTCGCGCTCGAGGGCGACCCGGCGGATGCGGGTCTTCATCTCGGACCGCCCGATGAGGCTTGAGCCGAAGGTGAAGACCACGGCGGCCGCCGAGATCGCCGCGAGGAGGGCGATGAGGAAGTCCCGGTTGGCGAAGCGCTCGATGAAATCCACCACCGTCTCCTAGAAGTCGAACTGGATCATGCGGTTCATCACGAAGATGCCGATGGCGAGCATCACGCCGGCGACACCCAGCCAGACATTGCCGATGAGCGTCGACCACAGCGGTTCGAGATAGCGCGGCGAGACCACCGTCACGAGACCGGCAACGACGAAAGGCAGCGAACCGATGATGCCGGCGGAGGCCTTGGCCTCGGACGACATGGCCTTGATCTTCAGCTTCATCTTCTTGCGGTTACGCAGCACCCGGGCAAGGTTGCCGAGCGCCTCGGAGAGGTTGCCGCCTGCCTGTTGCTGGACGGAAATGACCACGACGAAAAAGTTGACCTCCGGCAGGGGTACGCGCTCGAGGAGCACCTGCACGGCTTCGGTCGTTGAAAGGCCAAAGGCCTGCTGGTCGAGAATCCGCTGGAATTCGGAGCGGACGGGCTCCTTGACCTCCTTGGCCACCAACCGGATGGTGTCGTTGAGCGGCAGGCCGGTCTTGACGCCGCGCACGATCGCCTCGACCGCATTGGGCAACTCGTCGAGGAACTTGTCCTGGTAGCGCCGACGCCGCCGCGCGAGGTAGAGCCTGGGCAGGAGATAGCCGCCAGCAATGCCAAAGACGGCGGCAAAGTACAACGGCACCTGCACGAGCACCAGCAGCACGAAGAGGACCACGCCGAAGATGATGCTGTTGCGGATGAAGGCGCGCGGCTTGATGTTCATGCCCGCCTGGTAGATGCGGTCGGCGAGCGAGAGCCGGCGCCGCCGCTTCTGCTCCTCGCTCTGGGCCTTCAACACCTCCTGGACGGACTTGCGGCGCTCGTCGCGCGTGCGCGCCACCGCATTGTCACGCCGCCGCGCCTGAATGTCGCCCTGGAACGCCTTGCGGCGCTTGGCGGCGCGATTATCGCCCAGAAGCGAGGGCACCAGCGCGAAACCGGCAGCGCCAACCGTCAGGATCACGAGGAAGGCAAGAAGCAGGGTGTTCATCGTGCGTCCCCGCCTCAGCTATCGAGCAGCTCGCGCTGCTCCGTGTTGGATTTCTCCAGCGCCTCGACGAGATTGGCTTCTTCGTTGAAGTAGCGGGCGCGTTCGGTGAACTGCGGCTTGGTGATGCCGGTCGAGCGGTGGCGGCCGAGGAGATTGCCGCTGCCGTCTTCGCCGAGGATGTCGTACATGAAGACGTCCTGGGTAACGATCACTTCGCCTTCCATGCCCAGCACTTCAGAGATGTGCGTGATGCGGCGGGAGCCGTCGCGCAGGCGCGCCGCCTGGACGATCACGTCGATGGACGAGACGATCATCTCTCGGATGGTGCGGGAGGGCAGCGAATAGCCGCCCATGGTGATCATCGATTCAAGGCGCGAGAGCGCCTCGCGCGGCGAGTTTGCGTGGAGGGTACCCATTGAGCCGTCGTGGCCGGTGTTCATGGCCTGCAGGAGGTCGAAGGCTTCCGGGCCGCGCACTTCGCCGACGATTATGCGCTCGGGACGCATGCGCAGGCAGTTCCTGACGAGGTCACGCATGGTGATCTCGCCCTCGCCTTCAAGGTTGGGCGGACGGGTTTCGAGGCGCACCACATGCGGCTGCTGGAGCTGCAGTTCCGCCGAATCCTCGCAGGTAATGACCCGCTCGTCCTTCTCGATAAAGGCGGTCAAACAGTTGAGCAACGTGGTCTTGCCTGAGCCGGTGCCGCCCGAGATGAGGACGTTGGCGCGCACGCGCCCGAGGATGCGCAGCACCTCGGCGCCCTCGGGCGAGATCGACCCGTATTTGACGAGCTGGCCAAGCGTCAGCTTGTCCTTCTTGAACTTGCGGATGGTGAGGGTCGCGCCATCGATGGAGAGCGGTGGCGCGATGACGTTGACGCGCGAGCCGTCGGGCAGGCGCGCGTCGCAGATGGGAGAGGACTCATCGACCCGGCGACCGACCTGGGAAACGATGCGCTGGCAGACGTTCATCAGGTGCGCGTCGTCGCGAAAGCGCACATTGGTCAGCTTCACCTTGCCGCCGACCTCAATGTAGCACTTCTGCGACCCGTTCACCATGATGTCGGCAATGTCATCGCGCGCGAGCAGCGGCTCGAGCGGACCATAGCCGAGGACGTCGTTGCAGATATCCTCGAGCAGGTCCTCCTGCTCGGAGATCGACATGACGATCGACTTCAGCGCGATGATCTCGGCGACGATGTCGCGGATTTCCTCGCGGGCAGCCATCTGGTCCATGGTGGCGAGCTGGGAGAGGTCGATGGAATCTATGAGCGCATTGAAGATAGCCGACTTGGTCTGGAAATAATCCTTGTCGCGCTGGGCATCGGCCGGAGAGCGTACGTCGACGACTTCGTCGGAACGGCCTCGGTTGACCGGCGACTCTGGCGCTTTATAGCTCTCGGTCCGCTCCGGGCGCGGCGCGGCAGGCGCGGATTTGCGTGGCTCGGGCGCTGCCGGCGTGTTGCCACCAAAACTCGTGCGCTTACCAAACATGGTCTACTCAAGCCCGCTTCTTGAGGAAGGCAGGCAGTCGCATTCGGCCGGTCCCGCGTGCTGTCGCCGAAGTTTCCTGACGCCCGGTGACGCTGAGGCCGATGGTGCGGAACACCTCGTTGATCTTGTTGGTCGCAGCGATCTCGGCGATCATTTGCCCATTGTTGGCGGCCGTCCCGAAAAGCGCGGCATCGAACGGGACCTGGCCAACGAGCTTGCATTCTATCGATGTGGCGAACTCGCTGGGCGAAATCTCCGGCCGCCGCGGCATGCCGAGCTTGTTGATGACAAGCAGCGGATCGGCCTCGGTCGGACGCAGCGCCTTGATGGTGTCGGCAAGGTTCTTGGCGTTGCGTAGACTGGCAAGATCAGGCTCGGCGACGATGACGATCTCATCTACGGTCGCGATGGTGTGGCGTATCCAGGCGGTCCAGGCATGGGGGATGTCAAGGACCACCACAGGTGTCGAGGATTGGCACATCTCGACGATCTGCTCGAACTCGCGCTCCTCGAAGTCGTAGGTGCGATCGAGCGTGACCGGAGCGGTCAGGAGGTTGATGTGATTGGCAGCCTTGCTCATCAGGCGGTCGAGCATTACCTGGTCGACCTTCTGGCTGGCGAGAACGGCGTCGGCAAGGCCGTGTGGGGGATCCTGATTGAAGTTGAGCCCGGCGGTACCGAAAGCAAGATCGAGGTCGAGCACCAGGCAGTCCTGCCGCATGCTTTGCGAGATCGACCAGGCGACGTTGTGGGCGAAGGTCGAGGATCCCGCCCCGCCCTTGGCCGCGACGAACCCGATGGTGCGTCCGATCGGCTTGGCGTTCTCGGAAGCAAAGATCTCGCTGATGGCGTTGACGATCGACTGGGCGGTGTCGGGGAGGACAATGTATTCCGAGACGCCCGAGCGGATGAGATCGCGATAGAGGACTACGTCGTTGACGTGGCCGAGAACGATGAGACGGGTCGACGCATCGCACACCTCGGCCAGGCGCTCGAGCGCAGAGCCGATCTCGTCGGGAGGCAACGTCGTCTCAACCATGATCAGGTTGGGCGTAGGGTTGGACTTATAAGTCTCGACTGCGCCCTCGATACCGCCATTATGGGTGGTGAGCGCGACCTTCGACATGCGCCGGTCGTGGATGGCGCTTTCGATGAGCTGGGCCGTCTGGGACTGCTCGCAGAAGGCCTGGATGGTGATGCGCGGCATCAGTCGCGCGCCCTGGGCGATCTCGGCTGCCGGCTCTTCGGTCTTCTCGGGCTCGGGGTTGAGGAAACTCATCTGACCAACTCCTTCGCATCAATCCAGCACGAACCCGACGGAGCCCGAGAAGCTGCCGCGCATGCCGTCACCACCGCCGACCCCATAGGTTTTCTCCATGTGGCCGAGGAAGATCGCCTCGGCATCGCTGGCGATGGCAACGCCCTCGACCGGCGTCGGAATGTAGGGCGACGGCTCGACCAGATAGGGGGTGACCAGAATGAGGAGCTCGGTCTGGGAATGGATGAAATCGCGCGAGCGGAACAGCGCGCCGAGGATCGGGATGTTGCCAAGCCCGGGCAACTGGTTGATCTGCTGGCGCACCTCGTCCTCCATCAGGCCGGCAATGGCGAGGGTCATGCCGGAATGGAGCTCGACGGTGGTCTTGGCCATGCGTTCGCGGGTGCCGGGGATGGTGATTGTGCCGGCGGAGAACGCTCCTTCCGAGCTCGGTTCGGAGACCGACGTATCGACCGCCAGAACGATCTTGCCGTTGGATTTCACCGTGGGAGTGAAGGCGAGCTTCACGCCGAATTCCTTGAACGTATAGGTGACGTTGCCATCATCATCGACATTCGTCGGCACCGGAAACTCACCGCCAGCAAGGAATTCGGCCGGCTGGCCAGAAATGGCGGTGAGGTTCGGTTCGGCGAGGGTGCGCAGCCCGCCCTGGCGCTCGAGGGCGCGCAAGGATGCTTCCAGCGCGACGTTCCCAACATTGAGGCCGACGCCGATACTGGAGTTGGCGACGACGTTGGTGGCTCCGCCGAGCGGCTGGTTGCTGATGATGCCGGTTGTCAGCCCGCCGGCGCCGATGGTGGCGGAAAGGTTGATGCCGAACTGCTTGACGGCCTCGCGGGAAACCTCGGCGACGGTGACCTTGAGCATAACCTGCTGTGAGCCATTAATGGTCACAAGGTTGGCGACATTCTCGGGTCCGCCGGCGAACTGCACGGCGACCTGGCCGGCGCGCTCGACATCGTCGCCCGAGAGGACCGTGCCCGAGAGCACCACCCGGTTGACCGAATCGTTAAGCGTTACCGACTCGACCTGAATGGCCGAGCCGGGCAGGATGCGGGCGAGTGCCGCTTCGAGCGCGCTGCCGACCTGCGACGGTTCCTTGGTCACCTTGATGTCGAGCACCGAAATGGTGCGGCCCGCCGCATCGAGAAAGAAGATGTTGGTGTCGCCCGGGCCGGTGCCTTGGACAACGGCACGGCGGGTGGACCGCATCACGGTGCCCGCCACCTGCGGCTGCGAGACGATCACCTCAGCGACGTCCGCCGGCAGATCGACGATGATCGATTTGTTGAGCTCGAGCTCAAAGGTCTTTGAGGTGCCGTAGCCGGCGACCGCCAAATGCGTCTGTTGCGCGCTCGCCGGTGCCGGCAGCGCCGCCAGAAGGAGACCCGCCAGCAGCAGGCCTGCCAGACCACGGTGGCGGCGGCTGGCGGGGGCGAGGGCATTGGCAGTCTTGAACAGCATGGTTTCCGGCACCTTACTGAACCTGGATCTCAGGTAATTGCGGGGGCGGGGCGGGCGGCGCCTCCACGAAGGGAACAGGGGGATATGCCTCGTCGGCGAACGGCGGGACAACGGGTGCAACGGGCGCCGCCTGCGCCACCACATCGCTGGAGGATTGACCGGACATGACGCTGGTTTCCCGGCCGAAGCGGATAACCCGCACGGCCTGGTTGGCCGTCTGGCGCTGCGCGATGACCGGATCCTCGCGAAAATCGGCGATGGAGCGGAGGGCGAGCGAGAGATCGCCCAACGAGTCGGCATTGATCAGGGTTTCGGCCTGCCTCGGGGTGAGCTCGAGGGTCGCTATATTGCTCTTTTCGAACACTTGCGCCTGCGGACCCTGGTTCCCCTCGGTCTCAGCCGCACCGCCTGAGGCGCCGACCTCGCCGAGGCGCTTGCCGATGGCCAGCACGCGTACGTTGGCAAGGACGACCTCGGAAATACGCCCGGCGTCTGTCGAGCGTGTCAGCAGCACGTCGACCCGGTCGTTGGGCACCACGAAGCCGCCGGCGCTCGACTCGGCGTCCACGGGCACCGAGACTCCACGCATGCCCGGAGCAAGCACCGCCGAAAGATAGCCCTGATCGGTGCGCACCAGCTTCTGTTCGCGGATCGGCTCGCCGGGGAAGAACTCGAACCTCGCCACTGCTCCGGTGAGCTCGGCCGGCGCATCGGGCATGGCGGCTTTCGTGACGTATTCAGACCGCACGGCGCCTTCGGGCCAGTCGAGCCATTCGACGGTTTGCGCCGTGAGGCGCTCGCCCATGCCGATGGCAGCCTTGGCGACCAGCACCTGGGTCCGGGCTTCCTCGCGCACCACCTCGGTGACGACGGTCCGTGGAGCCGGACTGTCGCCGCCGCGCATGACCAGGAACGCAGCCAGCAACCCAGCTACCAAGGCCACCAACAACAGAACGATCCGCGCCGGTTTCATCGACATTACTCCGGTTGAACCCCCAGGCCCGCCGGCATTAACGGGCCGCAGCCAGACGCAAAACGCCCGCTACCACCGTCGGACTATGCCTTCAAACGGTCAAAGTTTGGTTAACCGGCACTTGTGAAAGTCGGTTAAGGAGCGGTGAAGGTCTTGCAGAATGCGAACCGGTTCAGCTGGCGGCACAGGCCTCCTGGACGCATCGAGCGTCCACGCGCCGATCAAAACCCCGAGAGGCGTTCGAAGATGGCGGTATTGGAATAGGTCATCAGGCCGGCAGCGGCCAGTGCAATGCCATAAGGGATGCCCGACTTGGAATTGTGCAAGCGTTCGAGCCAAGCGTGGCGGGCAATGAACGGGGTCAAGGGCAGACGGCGCAGCATCAGGATAACGAGCGTCAGCACACCGCCGGCAAGCGCGGCATAGACGAGATAGGGCAGCGTCAGCCCGAAACCGAGCCAGAGCGTCGTGGCGGCGGCGAGCTTGGCATCACCCCCGCCGATCCAGCCGAGTGCAAAGAGCGCGAAAGCCGCTATGAGCACGACTACGGCGCAGGCCACGTGCATGGCGAACTGCTGGAGCGGCAGGTTGACGGCGAGCGCCAGCACCAGGAAGCCGGCCACCAGTAGCAGCACCAGCTTGTTGGAGATGCGCATAGTCAAGAGGTCCGTCGATGCAGCGACGGCCATGGCGAGCGGGAAGAAGAAAAGGGCTATGGTGGACATTGCGGTTCGGTGAACACTGTCTGGTTCCGGTCAATTCCGACTATAGGCCAAACCGGTAAATCATCCCGAAACGCACTCGTCAGCCAGGCGACTGCTAGAACTTCTCGTTCGCGGTATCGAATTCGGTAGCAACACTAGAGAAGAGCCCCCCGACCGGCTCACCGAGCAATGCGATCGAAGCGACCACCATAATGGCAAGCAATGCCGCCAGAAGTCCGTATTCAATTGCAGTCGCACCTGTGTCTTCACTCAGAAAATGTCGGAGCCGCGTTGCCATCGAACACCTTCCAAACTCTTCGACCAGTTACAGATCAGAAAAGGAGCCGTGGCTCCTTTTCTTTCATTGATTCAGCAGCGGGCCGAACTTACGGCGTGGTTTCTTCGCCGCTCTCAAGCGCGGACGTAGGATCGGTCAGCGTACCTGCGATGTTCTCGAAAGTAGTCGACAGGCCCGGGCCCAGAAGGGAAATCGCGGCGATGACGATAACGGCCATTAGGGCGGCGATCAGGCCGTATTCGATTGCGGTCGCGCCGGACTCGTCCTTCGCGAAGCGGGCAAAAATGGTCTTCATAGTCTCCAAAGCTCCTTGCTCACGTCACAGGTGACGTCATGGGTTCGACACGTCACTCCATCGAACTGGTGGCGACGCTAGTGGGGACGTCTTGAAATTACGTTAATCGACTTGAGCCGTTCCCGGAATTAGTTCGGCGGTTTGCGCATGGAAATCAAACAGTTAACGAAGACGGTGGCATTTTACGCAAAGCTGACCACCCCAACGCCCTCGCGCCCTATTCTTCATAATACAGTACATTTTTAGATAAATATTATTTGAACCTCTCACTCATTATCTCCGCGGCCAATGAAAGCATGCGCAGGTGCTAACGCGGAACTGGCGGTCTCGTCATTTGCCAATTGTTCACCATTCTCGCGGAAACTGGCTGATGATCCGTCGCAGAGTCTCGAGTCCCCAGATGCCATCAAGAGTCGTTGCCCTGTTTCTCCTCCCAATCTTGGTGCTGACGCCGCTCGCCTCCTCGGGTGTCATAGCCCAGGAGGACGCGGCGCCGATCTCGGTTAACGCCAACATGGCGCGGATCCTGCGGCTGTCAGCTCCAGCGGCGACGGTCATCATCGGCAATCCGGGTATCGCGGACGTCACCATTCAGGACCCGACGACACTGATCCTGACAGGCAAGAATTACGGGCAGACCAACCTTATCGTCATGGACGCGGCCGGCGAACCGATCGCCGACACCCTCATAGACGTGGTGCAGCTGCAGGCCGGGATTATGACCGTCTATCAGGGGCTGGAGCGAACCACGGTTGTCTGCGCGCCGGTCTGCCAGCCAACGGTCATGCTCGGCGACGCGCCGGGTTACACCAGCAACACCATCGCGTCGTCACGGCTCATCGAAGACCTGACGCGATAGAGCGCGCCGTTAACAAAGCGTTCACCACCTTCACAGCTGGCAGCAAACGTCCGGATTTTCCTAACCTTCGATTAGCCAGGTCCGCCTAGCATCGCGCCGTCATCGACGAGCACTGATGCCCATGAGGAGACCATTGCTGTTGCCCAGAACCTTGCTGCGCGCCGGCCGGCGCCGGCGCGGGCATTTCGTGCACGACGAGCGCGGCGCCACCATCGTCGAGTTCGCCCTGCTCTCGGTACCTTTCTTTGCGATCATCGGCGCCATACTCGAAACCGCGATGATCTTCCTTGCCAGCGAGGTGTTGGATGCGGCCGTCCACGACGCCAATCGCCTGATCCTTACCGGGCAGGCGCAGGTCTCGGGTTTCGACGCCGAGGACTTCCGCGCGTCAATCTGCGACCACACATTCGGCTTCTTCGGCGACTGCAGCGGCATCCATGTGCGGGTGACACCAGTCACCAGTTTCGCCTCGGCAAGTGCCGTTCCGCCGGTAGACATCACCTGCACCGAGACCTGCGACTGGACGGCCCCTCAGGTGTTCACGCCCGGCCAGGGCTCGAGCGTGATGATGGTTCAGGCGTACTACAAGTGGCCGACCTTGCTCAATTTTGCCAACTTCACCTTCGCCAATCTCGGCGACAACACGCGCTTGCTGGCCGCAGTCCGCGTGTTCCGTAACGAGCCGTTCTCGGGATGAGGGCGCTGCGGAACCTGGGCAGGCGATTTGCTACCGACAACTCGGCGGTCGCGGCGGTGGAGTTCGCGCTCGTCCTGCCGGTGATGCTGCTGCTTTATCTTGGGACGATGGAGGCCAGTGCGCTCATATCCATGGACCGGCGGGTGCAGACCGTGGCGGGCACGATCGGCGACCTGGTGGCGCGGGAGGACAAAACGATCCCCGCGGCAAGACTCAAGGACTATTTCCGCGCGGCCGAGAATATCATCGCGCCCTTTCCGACCGATAAGCTCGTTCAGACGGTATCATTCATTTCTATCGACGCGGACGGAGAAACGCTGATCGAATGGAGCCGCAGGTTCACGGGCGCGGGCGCGGGTGAGGAGCGCGACCATACCGCCGGGCACACGGCTGGCGAGTCCTACGATCTGCCCGAGGAGATCACCAGCCTCGCCGAGAACGGCTATGTCGTCGTCTCGGAGGCCTCCTACAGCTACACGCCGCTCCTTGGCCTGGTGTTCGAAAGCGACTTCCCGCTCTACCGGGAGAATTTCTACCTGCCGCGCTTCGGCGAGAAGATCTGCTACGACGCCGCTCCTCCCTGCTGACCGCCTTGCACCCGGCTAGCGGGCGTGCCAAGAGCCGGTGTCTCTCGCTCCATCTCCCGGATTCTCATGACCGAGCCCCTCATCCCCGTCTTCGACCTCGGCGGCGTCTTCGTCGACTGGAACCCGATGTACCTGTTCCGCAAGCTCTTTCCGACGGAAGAGGAGGCGGCCTGGTTCCACGAGAACATCTGCACCAGCGCCTGGAACCTCGAGTTCGATGCGGGCGAAATCTATTCCGAAGGCGTGGCTAAGCTCATCACGCGCTTTCCCAGATACTGGCGCGAGATCCAGGCCTACGACCTCAGGTGGAAGGAAACCTTCAACGGCTTCATCGACGGGACCGTGGCAATCCACGACGAGCTCGTCGACGCCGAGATCCCCACCTTCGCCATCACCAACTTCTCGTGGGAGAAATGGGTGACATGCCTTGGCGAATGGCCGTTCCTCGAAAAATTCGACGGGGTGATCGTCTCGGGGCTCGAAGGGCTGGTGAAGCCCGATGTGCGCATCTACCGACTGTTCTGCGAGCGCTACGGCCTGGCGCCGGAAAGCTGCGTCTTTGTCGACGACAACGAATCCAACGTGATCGCAGCGCGCAATTTCGGCATGGAGGCCATCCACTTCGTGTCGCCGGAGGACCTGCGGGCGCGCCTCATCGGCTACGGATTGCCGTTGAAGGCGTAGAAATTGCCCAGGGGGCCGCGAAAGGCCCCCTCACCCGCCGGCTTCGCCGTCGACCTCTCCCCGAAGGGGCGAGGTGAACCTGGTGCTCGTGTATAGATCGTGCGCCTCCACAGCGTCCCCTCGCCCCTCTGGGGAGAGGGTTAGGGTGAGGGGCTATTAAGCTGCAAGACGCACAGGTCGGATCAGTGGCGCCTACTTCGTGCCGTACATGCGGTCGCCCGCATCGCCGAGCCCCGGTACAATGTACCCCTTCTCGTTGAGGTGGCTGTCGATCGAGGCGGTAAAGACCGGCACGTCGGGGTGCATGGCGGTGAAATGCTCGACGCCTTCCGGGGCGGCGAGCAGGCAGAGGAAGCGGATCTTGTTGGCGCCGCGCTCCTTGAGCTTGTCGATGGCGGCGGTGGCCGAGTTGGCGGTGGCGAGCATCGGATCGACGACAATGATCAGCCGGTCCTCGAGGTTGGACGGCGCCTTGAAGTAATATTCGACCGGCTGCAGTGTCTCGTGATCGCGGTAGATGCCGATATGGGCGACCCGCGCGGCCGGCACGAGTTCCAGCATGCCTTCGAGCAACCCGTTGCCGGCCCTGAGAATCGACGCGAAGACGAGCTTCTTGCCCTTGATGGTGGGCGCCTCCATCCGTTCGAGCGGCGTTTCGATGGGGATCATCTCGAGCTCGAGATCGCGGGTGACCTCGTAGCAGAGGAGATGGGCGATCTCGCGCAGCAGGCGCCGAAAACTTGCGGTCGAAGTCTCCTTGTCACGCATGATGGTCAGCTTATGCTGGATCAGGGGGTGATCGACCACCGTGACGTTGGGCAGGACTTTATGGTTCATGGCTCGGCCACCCCGGCTGTTTTGCCTTGCCGCGTTCTGGATGCGCGGCGTTGCGCCTATTTTGCGAAGCACGTCTTAGAGGAAACTGCGCCCATGCGGTCCCGGGGCCAATCCGAGCCAATGAGCGATGCTTTCGCCAATATCCGCGAAGGTGTGCCTGATGCCAATCTCGCCCGGCGTCAGGCTTGGGGAAAACATCAGGATCGGCACCTGCTCGCGCGTGTGGTCGGTGCCCCGCCAGGTCGGGTCGTTGCCGTGGTCAGCGGTAATGATGACAAGGTCGTCGTCGCGCAGCTCGGCAATGAGCTCGGGCACGCGACCGTCGAACTGCTCCAGGGCATCGGCATAGCCCGGCACGTCGCGCCGATGGCCGAACTCGGAATCGAAATCGACGAAATTGGTGAAGATCAGCGCCCCGTCCTCGGCCATTTTCATGGCGTCGATGGTGGCGTTGAACAGCGGCATCAGGCCGGTGGCCTTGATCTTGTGGGTCACGCCACGACCCGCATAAATGTCCGAAATCTTGCCGATGGCATAGACTTGGCGGCCGGTAGCCTTGGCGCGGTCGAGAAGCGTCGGCTCAGGCGGCTCAATGGCAAAATCGCGCCGGTTGCCGGTGCGCTTGAAGGTGTCGGCCGCCTCGCCGACGAAGGGACGGGCGATGACACGGCCGATGTTCAACGGCTTGGTGAGCTCGAAGGCGACCTTGCAGATCTCATAGAGCCGCTCGAGGCCGAAATGGGTTTCGTGGGCGGCGATCTGAAAGACGGAGTCGATCGAGGTATAGCAGATGGGCTTGCCGGTGCGGATGTGCTCTTCGCCGAGCTCGGCGATGATGGTAGTGCCCGAAGCGTGCTTATTGCCGAGAATACCGGGGAGCCCGGCCCGAGCGACGAACTCGGCGATTAGCTCATCAGGAAAGGTCGGTTCGTTCTGCGGGAAGTACCCCCACTCGAACGGCACCGGCACGCCGGCGATCTCCCAATGGCCGGAAGGCGTGTCCTTGCCCTTGCTGACCTCGCGACCGACGCCGAAGCGGCCGCCCTTGGGCTTGGCGGAGAGGTTGGGCGGGGTTTTACCGGTCGAGAGCGTGACGGCGGCGCCAAGGCCCATGGCATCAAGATTGGGGATACGCAGCGGTCCGGCACGCAGGTCCTCGCGGTCGCCGCGTCCGTCGGCGCAGGCCTCGGCGATATGGCCGAGTGTATTGGATCCGTCGTCGCCATAGGCAGGCGCGTCCGGCGCTCCGCCGATGCCGACGCTGTCCAGAAGGCAGATGATGGCGCGCGGCATGGCTACTCCTTGTCGGCCGGCCCCGTCGGCGCGACGCGCGCGGGGATCAGAGGATGGTCAGGGGCCTTCTCTCCCAGAACATAGGCTGCCTGCAAGCGCGTCTCGGCATCGGCCGCGCTTGCCTCGGTGCGGGCGTGGATGCGGGCGATGGGCGTACCGGCCTCGACCCGCTCACCGAGCCCCAGCAGGCGGTCAAAGCCGACGGTATGGTCGATGGTGTCGGTCGGCATGGTGCGCCCGCCGCCAAGGGCGACGACGGCCATGCCGACGCCGCGGGTGTCGATAGCGGCGATGGTCCCCCGCCCTTTCGCGAGCACGTCTCGCACGATCAGTGCCGGGGCAAGATGCGCATCCATGCGCTCGACGAAATCGGAGGGGCCGCCAAGCGCGGCGACCATGCGGGAAAAACGCTCCGCCGCCCGACCGCTCGCCAGCGCCTCCTCGACTTGCTTGCGGGCGGTGGCCGCATCGGGAGCCGTGCCGGTCATCTCGACGATCTCGGCGCAGAGGGCGAGAGTCACCTCCTTCAAGCGCGGGTCCTGGTGCCTGCCGGTGAGGAAATCCACGGCATTGCGCACCTCAAGACCGTTGCCGGCCGCTCTTGCCAGCGGCTCATTCATGTCGGTGATCAACGCGCTGGTCTTCATGCCGGCGCCATTGGCGACCTCGACGAGGCTCCTTGCCAGATCGCGCGATTTCTCGAGCGTCGGCATGAAGGCGCCGGAGCCGGTCTTGACGTCGAGGACGAGGCAATCGAGCCCGGCGGCCAGCTTCTTGGAGAGGATCGAGGCGGTGATGAGGGCGATGGATTCGACCGTCCCCGTCACATCGCGGATGGCATAGAGGGTCTTGTCGGCCGGGGCGAGATCGGCGGTCTGGCCGATGATGGCGCAACCCACTTCCCTCACGACCTTGCCGAAGAGTTCGTTGTCGGGACTGGTGGTGTAGCCGGGGATGGAGTCGAACTTGTCGAGCGTGCCGCCGGTATGACCGAGACCGCGGCCCGAGATCATCGGCACGTAGATGCCGCAGACGGCCAGGATCGGGGCGAGCATCAGCGAGACGTTGTCTCCGACCCCGCCGGTCGAATGCTTGTCGGCGACAGGCCCGTCGAAGTGGCTCCAGTCGAGCACGGCGCCGGAATCGCGCATGGCAAGGGTCAGCGCGACGCGCTCGTCCATGCTCATGTCGCGGAAAAATACCGCCATGGCGAAGGCTGCGGCCTGGGCATGAGAGACGGTGCCCTGCGCAAACCCGGCAATGAAACGGTTTATCTCACCAGCAGAGAGTTCGTGGCCGTCGCGTTTACGGATGATGATTTCCTGCGGGAGCAAACTCATGGCGACCCCTTGTGTCCCCGAGCCGTGGCGGTCAAGCTTGGCGACAAGACAGGCCCTTCGACCACGGGGAGAGAGAATTGAACGACAATGCCAGCGTGATAACCGACACGGTCCCGGATGCGGATGGTGTGTTTCGCATCTGGCCCGGGCAGACCGCACCGGGTTCGGAGCACTGGGACTGGCAGGAGAGGACCTCTCCCCCTCCCTGGCCGACCCCTAGCTTGCGCTACACACGGAACGTCGTCGTGCCGACGGTGACGCTGCATCGGCCACCCGCCGGCAAGGCCAACGGTACGGCGATGATCATCGCACCGGGTGGAGCCTTCCATTTCCTGATGGTCGATCACGAGGGCCATGAAATGGCCCGCTGGCTCAACGGGCTGGGCGTGACCGCGCTCGTGCTGAAGTATCGTTTGGGTCGGACGCCTGACGACGACGCGGGGATGCCGGCCTGGCGGGAGGGCTTCCACCGCCAGCGCGCACCGGTGACCCAAACCGATATCCATCCGCCCGAAGCCGGCTTCACGCAGGCGATCAGGGAAATGGGCGAGGAGGACGGACGACAGGCGATCCGCTATACCCGCGACCGGGCCACGGACTGGGGCATCGCACCGCACCGCATCGGCATTGCCGGCTTTTCGGCAGGCGGCGGGGTCGCCATGGGCGCCGCCATGCAGCACGACGTGCAAAGTCGTCCGGATTTCGCTGTCGGCATCTACCCCGCCTATCGCAGTGCGCTTAGCCTGCCGGACAGCCCACCGCCCTTGTTCCTCGTCGCGTCGGACGAGGACTTGTCGGTGCCGCCGATGTCGACGAGCCGGCTTTACGAGGCATGGCACAAGGCCGGTGGACCGGCCGAACTGCATGTGTTCGGCGATGGCCCGCACGGCTTCGGCATGACGCGCATCGGCACGCTCTCGGATATTTGGCCGATGCTGCTGGCGAACTGGTTGCGCGCCCGCGGCCTGCTGGATCGCGCCGCGACTTAGGGGAAAAGACACCGGATCGCCCCCGTGCCTCATGCTCCGTAGGGGATCCACACGTTCTTGATCTGGGTCGCCTTGGCCAGCCAATAGTCGCCCTCGAATTTTTCCTTGTCGAACAAATCAAAGGCAAGGCCCTTGCTGGTCCAGGTCTGCTTGACGTTACCGACCGAAGCCTTCTCAACCATGGCCGAGGCGTCCCGCGGGCCGAAGAACCACATGGCGTCGACACCGTCATGCTCGGCAAGTGTCTTGGCGAGGGTGACGGCATCGCCGGTGACGATGTTGACGACGCCGGAAGGTACGTCCGAGGTTTCGAGGACCTGGTAGAGGTCGGTCACCGAGAGCGGTGACACCTGCGAGGGCACCAGCACCACGGGATTACCCATGGCAAGCGCCGGGGCGAGGAGCGCGATCGACCCGAGGAGCGGCAGCTCGTCGGGCGCGACAATCGCCATCACGCCGATGGGCTCGACCATGGCCGCGGCGATGGCGCGCAGTGGCGGATTGTGCACGGCACCGTCGTACTTGTCGGCCCAGGCGGCGAAGGCGAAGAGGCGCTCGACGCCGGCGGCAACCTCCGCCTCTCCTGCCCGGCCGGTCTGCGCCTTGATGCGGGCGGCGAATTCGTCGCGGCGGTAGTCGAGATTTTCGGCAAGAAAATAGAGGATCTGCGCGCGGGTGTGGGCTGCGGTCGTGCCCCAGCCAAGAGCGGCGCGCGCTGCCTCGACGGCGTTGCGGATGTCCTTGCGGTTGCCCTCTCCGACTTCGCCGATGAGCTGGCCCTCGGAGCCATGGACGGGACGCGAATAGCCGCTGTCGGGTCGGGCCTGCTTGCCGCCGATATACATCTTGGCGGTCTGGTCGAGGTGGTCGGTGTCGAGCGGATTTGCCTTCTCGGCCCCAGCCTTGCCGGAGGCTGCGCCGGCCGGAGCCGCTTTCAGCGCCTTCTCCCAGCCAGGCTTTAGATAGACCGCCATGCCCTCGCGGCCGCCTTCGCGCCCGAACCCGGATTCCTTGTAGCCGCCGAAGCCGACGGCGGCGTCGAAATTGTTGGTGCCGTTGATCCACACCACCCCTGCCTTGACCTTGGGGGCGATGTCGAGGGCAAGGTTGATGTTCTCGCTCCAGATGGTGGCGGCAAGGCCATACTTTGTATTGTTGGCGAGGGCCACCGCCTCCTCGGGTGTGCGGAAGCTCATGGCAACGAGCACCGGCCCGAAGATCTCCTCCTCGACCAGCGTGTTGGCGGGTGAGACGTTGGTGACGAGGGCGGGCTTGAGGAAACAACCCTTGTCGGGCACCACGGTCCCTTCCGGTTCGTAGACCGCGGCGCCTTCCTTGATGCCCTGTTTCATCAGGTCGCGAATGCGTTCGACCTGAACGGGGGCGACCAGCGCACCGATGTCGATGGCCTTGTCCAGCGGATCGCCAACGCGCAGGGTCGCCATCCGCTTCTTCAGCTTGGCGATGAAGCGTTCCTCGATGCTCTCCTGCACGAGCAGCCGCGAGCCGGCGCAGCACACCTGCCCCTGATTGAACCAGATCGCATCGACGAGGCCCTCGATGGCGCTGTCGACGTCGGCATCCTCGAAGACGATGTAGGGGCTCTTGCCGCCAAGCTCGAGCGAGAGGCCCTTGCCGGTGCCGGCGGTTGCCGCGCGGATCATCTTGCCGACTTCGGTCGAGCCGGTGAAGGCGATCTTGTCGATGCCGTCATGGGCAACGATCGCCTGACCTGTCTCGCCCATGCCGGTGACGATATTGACGACGCCCTTGGGCAGCCCGGCGCGCTCGCAGATCTCGGCAAAGAGCAGGGCCGTCAGCGAGGTGAACTCGGCGGGCTTGAGGATCACCGTGTTGCCGGCGGCCAGGGCCGGAGCGATCTTCCAGGCGAGCATCAGCAGCGGGAAGTTCCACGGGATGATCTGGCCGCACACCCCATAGGGGACCTGGCCGGGGAACTCGCGCGCGATGTGCTGGGCCCAGCCGGCGTGGTGGTAGAAATGGCGGGCGACGAGCGGAATGTCGAGATCGCGGCTCTCGCGGATAGGCTTGCCATTGTCCATGGATTCAAGGACGGCGAACAGCCGCGAGTGCTTCTGGATGGCGCGGGCGATGGCATAGAGATATCTGCCGCGCTCGTACCCGGAGAGCGCGCTCCAGCCCTTGAAGGCGGCGCGCGCGGCCTTGACCGCCTTGTCGACGTCTTCGGGCGAGCCGTCGGTGACCTGCGCCAGGCTCTCGCCCGTAGCCGGGTTGTCGGACGAGAAGGTCTTGCCGGGTCTCGTCCATCTGCCGTCGATGAAATGGCCGAACTTGCGCCCGTGAGCCTCCAGCCAGGCGATGGCGGGATCGGGGCTTTCTGGCGCCGGACCGTAGTCAAGGGTCTCGAAGATTTGCGCGATTTTGTTCATGGTGGCCTCCTTGGAGTGCCGATTATCTTAACGAGGATCGCGAGGACCCCCTCCCTTCCCTCCCCACAAGGGGGAGGGTGAACCCGGTGAACCGTGCACTATTTTGCCACATCCCCGATGCCACCCTCCCCCTTGTGGGGAGGGCCAGGGAGGGGGTGCGCCGTAGGCGCCTTACACCATCGGCTGCCGGTAGTCGGCCGAATAATGCCCAGTCAGTCCATGCTCCAGTTGCCGCTCGATGTCGGTGAGGAGTGACGAGGCGCCGAAGCGGAAGAGGTGGGGCTGGAGCCAATGGGTGCCCAGCTCCTCCTTCATCAGCGCCATATAGTCGAGCGCAAGCTTGGCCGTCGCGATGCCGCCGGCGGGCTTGTAACCGATCTCGATACCCGTCTCCTCGGCGAACCAGCGGATCATGCGGATCATGGCAAGCGAGGTCGGCAGGTTCGCATTGACCTTTTCCTTGCCGGTCGAGGTCTTGATGAAATCGGCGCCGGCCATCATGCAGACGAGCGAAGCTTTGGCGACATTGGTGAGCGTTGCGAGTTCCCCGGTACCGAGGATGGTCTTGATGTGCGCGTTCCCGCAGGCCTTGCGGAAAGCCTTCACCTCATCGTAGAGCCCCTGCCAGTCGCCGCGCAGGACCATGCCGCGCTCGATGACGATATCGATCTCCCTGGCCCCATCGGCGACGGACGATTCGATCTCCCTGATCCTGGTATCGAGGGGAGCAAGGCCGTGCGGGAACGCGGTGGAGACGGCAGCAACTGGAATGCCGGTCCCCTCCAGGGCGTCCACGGCCGTCTTGACGAAGCTGTGGTAGACGCAGACGGCGCCGGGATGGATATCGAGGTTGGCAACGCCCAGCCCTTCGAGGATGTCGCGGCGCACCGGATTGCGCGCTTTGGCGCAAAGCCGCTCGACGCGGCCGGGCGTGTCGTCGGAATTGAGGGTGGTGAGGTCAATGAAGGTGATCGCCCTCAAAAGCCAGGCGACCTGCCAGTCCTTCTTGACCGTCCGGCGGGCGGGCAGCGTTGCGGCACGACGTTCGAGCGCCGAGCGGTTCATGCGCACGCGTTCGACCCAGTCGAGATCGAGCGGGAAACCGGGATTACGCTTGTGGGGCGTGTCCGCCACCCTTTGGTGATCGACGACCCTGAGGCTCATGACTTCCTCCCTTCCCAAGAACCGGGAAAATCTGCGCCGGCATTGCGGCAATGTTATCGCGCGCCCAAATGATCCGGGCCGAACGAGTGTGGCAGCAATTGCCCCAACGTCGCTCTCAGCGGTTCGCCGTCGACGCCGTGCGAGATGATCTCGACATCGAGGTCGGCGAATTCGCGGATGCGCTGGCGACAACCGCCGCAGGGGGTCACCGGCTCCGTACCGGGACCGGTGACGTAGATGCGGGTGATGCGCTTGGCCCCGCCCGCAACCATGGCGGCGATCGCCGAGGCCTCTGCACAGTTGCCCTGCGGATAGGCGGCGTTCTCGACATTGCAGCCGGCATAGATGCGGCCATCATCGGCAAGGATCGCCGCGCCTACCCTGAATTTGGAATAGGGCGCATACGCCCTGGCGCGGACGGCCTCGGCAGCTTCGAACAGGGCCTCATCGGTAGGCGTTGCTGACATGGTCCTCGTTTCGTTCCGCCACCGCTCTCCGGGAAGGGAGTGCGGCGGCTAGGGTTTGCGTTTGGGATCACGCCTTCCAGCGCAACGCGGTGTCCACCGGCGAAAGCGCCTACCGCTCCTTGGTATAGGCTACACCCCCGGCCTTGGGACCGACAGCCTTGCCGATGAAGCCGGCCAGCAGGACGACCGTCAGCACGTAGGGCAGCGCCTGGATCGCCTGAACGGGCACCTCGCCGATCACTGGCAGCCGCGCCGATTGCAAACGGATCTGCAGCGCATCGAGGAAGCCGAACAGCAGGCAAGTGAACATGGCCGGCACCGGCTTCCACTTGGCAAAGATCAGCGCGGCGAGCGCTATATATCCCTTGCCCGCGGTCATATTGTTGCCAAAGCCAGAGCCCTGCGCGATGGAGAAATATGCTCCGGCAATGCCACAGAGGAGTCCGGTGATGATGACGGCCTGGTAGCGCATCAGCGTCACCGAAATGCCCGCCGTATCGACTGCCTTCGGGTTCTCGCCAACGGCACGCACACGCAGGCCAAAGCGCGTGCGATAGAGCACATAGGCGGTGACCGGGACCATTATGAAGGCGATATAGACGAGCACATAGTGGCCTGAAACCAGGTCAGCGTAGATCGGGCCGAGTATCGGAACGCCACTCAATTCGCGGGCCAGAGGCAGGGTGACCGGCTCGAACCGCTCGCCCGGGCCAAGCGCCGGCGTGCGACCGCCCTGCCGGAACCAGGTCTGGCCGAGGAAGGTGGTAAGGCCCGCCGCCAGCATGTTGATGGCAACGCCGGCGATCAGCTGGTTCCCCTTGAGCGTGATCGCGGCAAGGCCCTGCAGCAGGGCCGTCCCGAGTGAAACGGTCATGCCGGCCGCAAGGCCCAGCCACATGGAGCCGGAGACCGCGGCGACGGCCGCGGCGGCAAAGGCTGCAGCGAGCATCTTGCCCTCGAGGCCAATGTCGAAGACGCCGGAGCGCTCGGAATAGAGGCCGGCAAGACAGGCCAGCAGCAACGGCGTCGACAGGCGGATGGTGGCATCGAGCGTGGAGAGGATGACGGCGAGTGTCATGTCAGCTCTCCGAACTCGCCGTCTCGCGCGCGACGGCTTCGGCTTTCTGCTCGGGCGAGAGCAGCATGAAGGTGAACTGCAGGCCCGGACGGAAGAGACCTTCCATAGCGCCCGTAAAGAGAATGACCAGGGCCTGGATGATGACGACCATGTTTCGATCAAGCCCCTGGATCACGTATTGCAGCTCGTTGCCGCCCTGGTAGAGCGCGCCGAAAAGGAGCGCGGCGAGTGCGATGCCGATGGGGTGGTTGCGGCCCATCAGCGCCACGGCGATGCCCACGAACCCCGCCTCGGCGACGAAATCGAGGACCAGGCGGTTCTGGACGCCCATGACCTCGTTGAGCGCGACCATGCCGGCGAGCGCGCCCGACATCGCCATCACGATCATAATGATGCGCGAGTTGGACATTCCGGCATAGCGCGACGCGGTCGGGTTGTGGCCGAGGGCGCGCAGCGCATAGCCGAACTTGGTGTGCCAGATGAGAATGTAAATGGCGATGAGCGCCAGGATCGCGACGAAGATCGAGAGGTTGACAGGGGTGTGCTGGAGGAACGGGACGAACTCGCCGAGCTTGGGCAAGCGTCCACCCGGCGCGAAGGTGCGCGATTCCGGCCCCATGACGTTGGCCGGCTTGAACACGCGGTTGAGCATGTAGACCATGATCGCGGCCGCGATGAAATTGAACATGATCGTGGTGATGACCACGTGACTGCCGCGCTTGGCCTGCAGATAGCCGGGAATGAACGCCCAGAACCCGCCGAAGACGGCGGCGGCGATCATCGCCAGCGGCGCAACCAGGAGCCAGTGGGTCTGGTCGAGCGCCAGGCAGACGATGGCGACGCCGAGGCCGGCGATATATGCCTGCCCGTTGCCGCCGATGTTGAAGAGGCTGGCGTGGGCGGCGACTGCCACGGCAAGGCCGGTAAAGACGAAGTTGGTGGCGTAGTAGAGAGTATAGCCGATGTTGAAGCCGTTGCCGAACGAGCCGGTGACGATGGCCCACATGGCCAGCAGCGGATTCTGACCGATCATCAGGACGACAAGCCCCGAGACGGCGAAGGCCAGCAACAGGTTAAGGAGCGGCAGAAGGGCGATGTCCGCCCAGCGCGGCAGGGGCCGGAGGGCGCTCATGGCCGGGCCTCCGTGCCAGCTGCATCGCCATTGGTCACGCCCGCCATCATCAGCCCGAGCTCGCCCTCGCTGGCGGTTGCCGGATCAGCCTCGCCCACGATCCGGCCGTCGAACATGACGAGGATACGGTCCGCGAGCGAGCGGATCTCATCGAGCTCGACCGAGACCAGCAGGATCGCTTTGCCGGCATCGCGCATCCTGATGATCTCGTTGTGAATAAACTCGATGGCGCCGATGTCGACGCCGCGGGTTGGCTGGCCGACGACCAGCACGTCGGGATTGCGCTCCATCTCGCGCGCCAGCACGATCTTCTGCTGGTTGCCCCCGGAGAAATTGGCCGTCTTCAGACGGAAGCTGGCGGGGCGGATGTCGAACTGCGCAATCCGCGCCTCGGCCTCGCGCTGGGCCGCCTGAATGTCGAGAAACATGCCCGCGCCGAATTCCGGCCGGTCCTGATAGCCGAGAATGGCGTTCTCCCATTCCTGAAAATTGGTGACGAGCCCCATGCGTTGCCGGTCCTCGGGCACGTGCGCAAGTCCTGCAAGGCGCGCGCGGGCGGCGCCGTCATCGCCCTTCAGTTCCAGTTCCCGCCCATTCATCACGACAGTGCCGGACCGCTGGTCCCGCATGCCCGAAACAGCCTCGAGCAGCTCGCTCTGGCCGTTTCCGGAAACGCCGGCGATGCCGACGATCTCGCCGGCACGGACCGAAAAGGAGACGTCCTTGACCCGCACCACCCCGAGATCGTCGGCTACCACAAGGTTCTTGACCTCAAGCAACGTCTTGCCGGGCTGGGCCTGCGCCTTGTCGACCCGCAGCAGCACGCGCCGGCCGACCATCAGCTCGGCGAGCTCTTCCGGGTTGGTCTCGGAGGTCTTCAGGGTCCTCACCATTTCGCCCTGGCGCATGACCGAGACGTTGTCGGTGATGGCCATGATCTCGCGCAACTTGTGGGTGATGAGGATGATGGTCTTGCCCTGTTCGCGCAGCGTCTCAAGCACGCGAAAGAGGTCGGCGGCCTCGTTGGGGGTGAGAACCCCTGTCGGCTCGTCGAGGATCAGGGTCTGCGCGCCGCGATAAAGGGCTTTCAGGATCTCGACGCGCTGCTGCTGACCGACGGATATGTCCTCGATGACAGCATCTGGATCGACCTCGAGATTGTACTCGTGCTCGATGCGATCGAGCTCGCCACGGGCGCGCTTGAGGCTCGGGGCGATGAACGCGCTGTCCTCGACGCCGAGCACGACGTTCTCGAGGACAGTAAAATTGTCGACCAGCATGAAATGCTGGTGCACCATGCCGATACCAAGTGCCAGGGCATGGCGGCTGTCGGTGATCCGGCGCTCCTGCCCGTCGACTTTGATGGTGCCACTGTCGGCCGTGTAGAAGCCGTAGAGGATGGACATCAGGGTCGATTTGCCCGCGCCGTTCTCACCCACGATGCCGTGGATGGTGCCGCGCTCGACCTTGAGGTCGATGTCCTTGTTGGCGTGAACCTCGCCAAACCGCTTGTTGATCTTCTCAAGCTCGATCGCCCACTGCGAGGCGGGTGGGGAAGCAGCGGCCGTGTCCGGCCGCTGCGCGTTCGTATCCTCACCTGTGCTCATCGACGCTTGGTCAGAGCGGGCAGGCGTTGTCGGTATAGTAGTCGTGGACCTCGATGCTGCCGTCGATGACGCCGGCCTTGAGCTCTTCCACCTCGGTCTGCATTTCGTCGGTGATGAGATCGGCGTTGTTCTCGTCGAGCGCGTAGCCGACACCCTCGTCGGCGAGGCCGAGATCGATGCGGCCCGGCTTGAAGGTGGCATCGTCGCCTGCTTCCACGAAGGCAGTGTAGACAGCGTTGTCGACGCGCTTGAGCATAGAGGTCAGCACCGAACCCGGATGCAGGTGGTTCTGATTGGAGTCGACGCCAATCGAATACTTGCCGGCATCGGCCATCGCCTGCAGCACGCCGAGACCCGAGCCGCCGGCAGCCGCGAACACGATGTCGGCACCCGCATCCATCTGCGCCTTGGCAAGCTCGCCGGCCGTGACCGGGTCGTTCCAGGCAGCCGGGGTGGTGCCGGTATAGGCTTCCTGCAGCTCGATATCCGGATTGACGGCACGCGCACCATAGGCATAGCCGCAGTAGAAGCGGTGAATGAGCGGCACGTCCATGCCACCGACGAAGCCGACATTGCCGGTTTCAGACTTCATGGCGGCCAGGGCGCCCACCAGGAACGAACCGGTGTGCTCGTCGAACATGATCGACTGAACGTTGGGTTGGTCGACGACGGTGTCGATGACGACGAAGTTGGTGTCGGGGAACTCGGGCGCGACGGCTTCGAGCGCAGCGGTCCACATGAAGCCGGCCATGACGATCGGATTGGCCCCCTGAGAAGCAAAGCGGCGCAGGGCCTGCTCACGCTGGGCGTCGTTCTGCAGCTCGAGCTCGAGGAAATTGCCGCCGGTCTCTTCCTTCCAGCGGACGGCGCCGTTGTAGGCGGCTTCGTTGAATGACTTGTCGAACTTGCCCCCAAGGTCGTAGATCACGGCCGGATCGGCGAAGGCGGCACCCGCCAGCATGGCACTCAGCGCCACCCCGCCGACAACGGCCTTGCTCAGTTTATTGAATTTCATTGTTTGGGTCTCCCTGTCTCGCACCGGACCCGGCACCTGCCGGCGGACACACCCCGTGCGCTAACAGCGGATAGAACCGTGCAAACGACCTGCCCGCAAGAGGGCAACAAGTATTTTTTTCCGATTGGTCAAAAAAATCTGGGGAGGAGGAGCGGCGGTTAACCGGGGCATTGCGCAGCTGTTGCCTCGCCGTTGAACAGGTCCCTGTCGCTCTACTGCCTGGCATTTTCAGAGACTGGAATATCGAAGATCAGCAAACCCGGCTCTCCAAGCGGGAGCTGTGCCAAAACCTGACCTTGCGGGCTCAGCACCGCAGTCGGGCCCCAGGCAATTCGCCCCTCGCGCTCACCCGTCACATCTGCGGACAAGAGCCACAACCCGGTTTCCCGACAACGCTCGCCTCGCTTGGCGTTATGCAAATCCTTGAATATTTCGGCCTTTTCGCGTCTCATCATGTTGTTTGCCGGACAGACGATCATCGCCGCCCCGAGGTCAGCGACTTTTCGCGCAGCTTCTGGAAAGTTCGTGTCATGGCAGATGTTTATGCCAAACCGAAGACCGTCGATTTCGAAAAGCGGGGTGTCCACACCAGCCTCGAAGGCGCCCTCGCCATGGAGCAGGTTCATCTTGCGATATCGCCCGGCAACGACACCGCACTCTATCACTACGGCAGTGTTGAACAGTCGTTCGTCTTCGACCTCGATAATGCCCAGGATGAGCATCGGCCCACTCTTTGGGAGCCGGCGCAGAATAGTGTCGAATTCGGGGGATGAGAGATCGAGAGCGACCCGTCGCGCCGATGCTTCATCGGTCAGGTAACCTTGGAGAAAGCCTTCGGGAAAGCAGACCAAACGCGCACCCTTGAGCTCGGCAAGCCCGGCGACCTCGTCCACATATGTCAAAGCGGCGTCCATGTCGTCGCGATATTCGGGCGTCTGCGCCGCAGCAACTCTGACAGACTTCATTGCGCGCTCCATAAGCAAGGAGGCCCCGGGGGCCGGCCGCTTTTGGTTATTGGCTGTCGCCGTCCTTGAGAGGCGTTACCTTCGCTCCCATGGCTTCGCCGAAGCGCTCGAAGAAACCGTCGATGACCTTTTGGGCGGAATTGCCGATGATGGCCTTGCCAAGGTTCATGATGCGGCCGGAAGCGCCGCCGTTGGCGGTGAAGACGAGATGAGTGGCCGTGCCCGCGTCGGTCAGCACGATGTCGGCCGAGCCCTCGGCAAGACCGAGGAGGCCGCCGCGTCCCTTGCCGGCCAGGCGGTAGCTTTCGGCCGGCACGATGTCGGTCAGCCACAGATCGCCCTTGAACACCGGGTGGACGACGCCGAGGTTGACCTTGATGTCGAGCTCAAGGGCATCCGTGCCCGTCCAAACGATCCGGTCACAGCCGGGAATGGCGTCCTTGAGGACGCCGGTGTCGTTGAGCGCCGCCCAGACCTCGATGCGTGGCGCTGCGACCAGATAGCGTCCGCCGAATTCCATGCTTCCCCTCTTGCGACCTGCGGCTTTTTCGCACCAATGATGGCAAAATAGTCGTCGCACAAAGCTGTTGCAATTGTCAGCGCCGGCCGCAAAGTCAATCTATAGGCCAAGGCAAGGCGAGCGACGAACGCGGGAGAAATCTGATGTCTGAAACAACGACAACCACTCAGCCGGCCACTACGACAGCCGTGGCCGAGAAGCCATTGCAATACCTCGACAAGGCGGTGAATGCCATCCGGGACCTCGGGGTCTGGCCCGAGCAGCAGGGCGAGCAGCCGATCACTGGCCTCCTCTCGCAGATCACCGAGCTCGACGAGACGCGCGTGGTGCTGATCGGGCGGACCCTCAGCCAGGCCAGTGCCTTTAACGAGGTGGTGCGCGAGCAGGTGGCGGCCATGAAGATCGGCGAGCGCTACGAGGACATCACCAAGGGCTTCGATTCCATCCGGGACGATGCCAAGACACTGGTCGACCAGCTTGACGACAACAGGCTGGACCTGGGCGAGCGCATCTCGAACGTCTGGATGAAAGTCTCGCGCGGCGACATCGCCCAGCGCTTCAACAAGATTCGCGATACCTACCTTTCCGTCACCGCCGACACCAAAGACCAGATCGACCGCGAACACACGATCCTCGAGGCCTACCGCGATTTCCGCGGCGCCCTGAAGCAATCGGAAGTGATGGCGCTCGAGGTGCTGCAGACGGCCGAGAACCGGCTTTCCGAGAAGAAGGACATCCTGCAGAAGGCCGCAGACGAGCTTGCGGCTTACGCCGGCGACGTGCCGGCCGACCGGGCGCGGCTGGAGATGGCGCGCGACGAGCGGCTGCGCGAGATGCAGAACGAGGAGAAGCGCTATCAGATCGCCAAGGACCTCTCTGACAACCTGACCATCTCCTACAACACCTCGGAAGTGGTGATGGCCAGGCTCATGCAGACCACCAACGCCAAGGAACGGGTCTACCAGCAGTCGATCTCGTTCTTTTCGACCAACGAGACGGTGCTGACGGCGCTCTCGGCCTCGTTCACCGGCATGTTCGGCCTGCATGAGTCGACCGAAACGCTCAACGCCATGAAGGAAGGCATGTCGAAAAGCCTCGAGACGCTTTCCGAGATCGGCGACAAGGTGCAGGAAGAGGCGATCAAGGCCGGCTACGGCCCGACGATCAGGGCCGATGCGGTCAAGAAGCTCGTCGACAGCGTCGTCAACTTCCAGGAAAAGAGCCGCACGATCATCAACGAGATGCGGGTCGCCTCAACCAAGAACTCGGCGGAAATCCGCGACGCGGTGGAAGACGGCAAGAAGCGCCTGGCCCAGCTCGCCGCCGAGGGCAACGCGTTGCTTCTCGAAACCGGGAACTGACCTTTCTAGCTTATAAGATGAACGGCACACATGAGTGACACGCCGGCGGGTCCCGCCGCTCCCCTCGACGACGTGATGCTTGCCATGGACGTCGTCGATACCCTCCGCCACCGCCAGGATCTGGCGCTGCGGGAACTGGCGGGCGAGGCGCGCGAGAAGCAGCTCCTCGAGCGGCTACGCGAGATCTATCACAGCCAGGGCATCGAGGTGCCCGACCATATCCTGAGGGAAGGCGTGGCCGCTCTCGAGGAAAGCCGGTTCGTCTACTCGCCGCCCCCGCCGAACTTGAAGCGCGCGCTCGCCCGGCTCTATGTCAGCCGCGGCAAGTGGGGACGACCCGTGCTGGCCATCGTCTTGGCGCTGTTCGTGATCGCGGGAGCCTACTTCCTCGTCTACCGGCCCTACCAGTCGGCGCAGGCGGAGAACGCGCGGATCGAACTGGCCGAGCAGTTGCCGGCGCAGATGGATGCGCTCTACCAGACCATTTTCGAGGAAACCAAGGTCCAGCAAGCCGTGGTCGAGGCCGTGGCGCTGCGTGAACGCGGCAAGGCGCTGGCGAGCGAAGGCGACCGGGCCGGCGCCCTCGACGTGATCGAGCGCATGACGGCGCTGCGCGACCAGTTACGGCAGGAATATACGCTGCGGATCGTCAACCGACCGGACGTACAATCGGGCTTCTGGACGTTCCCGGAGGTCAACACCGACGCAACGAACTACTATATTGTCGTCGAGGCGATCGATGTCGATGGGAACCGCCTCTCCTTGCCGATCGAGAACGAGGAGACAAGGGAAACCGAGGTGGTCGACATCTGGGGCATTCGCGTGCCCGAGGTTGTCTATCAGGCGGTCGCGGCGGACAAGCAGGATGACGGAATCATCGAGATGGACGAAGTGGGGCGCAAATCCTACGGCTTCCTCGATGTCGAATATGTCGTGCCCGTGCTCGGCGGCGCGGTGACACGGTGGTAGGAACAAGATGACGATCCGAGGCCCCCAGGCACTGGCATCGCTCGAAGAGGCGTTGCGCGATATCCGTCGCGAGGAGGACGAGATCTCCAAACGCCTGACGCGCGCCAGCGACATTATCACCAAGATGCGCGAGACCGAGGCCGAGCTCTTCCGCAAGCTTGCCCAGGTGCGGCTCGATCCGGCCGTGCAGGGCGAGCTCGAGGGACGCATCTCGCAGTCGGAAGCCAAGGCGCGCGAGATGCTGAGAACGCACGCCGAGGCCCTTACCACCACAGAGGCGCAGCTCGCCGAGATCGACGCCGAAATCAACGGGCTGACGGAGAGCCGGGGCGAGGCGATGAAGGTGCTCGAAACCCGTCAGGGCGAGCTCAAGGCGCTTTCGGCCCGTATAGGCGAGGCGGTGGCCAAGGATCCGAATTATGCGCAGAAGCGCGCGGCGGCCGACGAGTTGCAGGCAATCGCGGCCCAATCCATGCACAAGACCGAGCAGGCCGAGGCCGACCGCGACGAGAAGGGCAAGCCCTACCGCGACGACCCGCTCTTTACCTACCTCTGGGAGAGAGGTTACGGAACGGTCAACTACCGGGCGAACAACCTCGTCGCCTACCTCGACGGGTTGGTCGCCGATCTCACCGGTTTTGCTAAGGCGCGGCCGAACTTTGCCATGCTAAACGAGATCCCGTTGCGGCTGCGCGAGCACGCCGAGCGGCAGATGGAGAATGCGGCTGCCGCCGAGGCTGAGGTCGACGCGCTCGAAACGGCGGCCATCGATGCGGCAGGCGGCAAGCCGATCCGTGAGGCCATGGAAGAGGCTCAGGCCCAGATAGAGGCGATCGACACCGGAATCGTCGAGGCCGAGGACCGGCGTGACGCGGCCGCCAGGGAGCTCGCGAGCCTGGCGCAGGGCGGCGACCCGGCCTTCGAGGAGGCGCTGACGACGCTCGCCGAGGCGCTGGGGCGCGAGGATATCAGGACACTGCTCGCCGAAGCGCGGCGCACGGCGACCGGCCGGGACGACACACTCGTTGCCCAGATCGACGATGCGCGGGCGCGGGTGCGCGACGAGGAAGAGGATATTCGCGAGCAGAAGGCGCGGTTGAAAACCCTGGCGGCGCGGCGGCGCGAGCTCGAGGACATCCAGTGGGAGTTCAAGAAGGCGCGGTTCGACGATCCGCGTTCGACCTTCCGCGAGGACAACCTCGTCGGCGACATGCTCAACGATTTCCTGCGCGGCGGCATCAGCGCGGCCAGCTATTGGGAACACTGGCGCAAGAGCCAGAACTGGAGCGCGGGCACCAGTGACTGGGGCGGGGGGGTCGGCCTGCCGAACCGGGGCCGGACGACCTCCAGCCCCTGGCCGCAGGGCGGCGGCTTCGAGTGGCCCGACACGAGCTTTGGCGGTGGCAGCGGCAAGAGCAAGCCGCGCGGCGGCGGTTTCGGTGGTGGCTGGAGCGGCGGGCGTCCCACCGGCGGTGGGTTCTCGCGTCCACGCACTGGTTCAGCGGGCACGAGGAAGCACGGAGGCTTCAAGACCGGCGGAGGATTTTAGTTCATCCTGCGTCCGGCCCAGAAAGCACCTCCCAGAGATTGCCTTCGGTATCTTCGAAGTAGCCGGCATAGCCCCACTCGGAGGCCGTGCCGGGGGTGTGGATAGCGCCGCCGGCGCGAACCGCTTCGTCGAGGATGGCATCGACCTCGGCAGGGTTTTCAGCGTTGTGGCTGAGGACGACCTGCGCCGTGCCGCGCACCGCCTCGCCCTGCCCGGCCGTCTCGGCCAAATTCGCCCGCTCCAAAAGGACGAGCGAGAGATCGCCTTCGAGAAAGAACGCCACGTGATCTTCGCCCGCCGAAATCTGCTCGTCGGGCAGGCCGAAGAGGACGCGGTAGAAGCCGAAGGCGCGCGCGAGGTCGTCGACACCGACGGTGACGATGTTGATCCTGGGTTTCATGCCGGCCTCCTCCAGAGCGCGATACGATTTGATGAAATCAAATCGTGCGCTCCAGCTACTTGTTGTCGCGGGATTTCAGGCGAAAAACCGGTTCCCACTTTTCGCATCCCTCTCTGCGGGTTGCGACTATCGCGGAATCGACCGGCGCTGTCACGCCGACCTGGCGGGCGACTATTCCGGCGACGGCACATAGGTCTCGACACAGAGGGCGATGAAGCCTTTCATCGCGGTCGAGACCGGGCCGGTCTTGCGGCGGGCGACCAGCAATTGCCGCAGGGCCCAGGGATCGGAAAGCGGGGCGCAGAGAAGGTCGGTGCCGGCTAAGAGGTGCAGGCTCGTCGAGCGCAGGAAGCCGATGCCGAAGCCGGCCTCGACGAGGCGGACGAGGGCGGGGAAGGTTTCAACGCGCACGCGCTCACCGATGGTGTGGCCGGCCTTGCCGGCGTGCTCGTTGAGGAGCCGGTCGAGCGCGCCTGCATGATGGATACCGACCGCCTCGTGGCCGACGACACGCTCGAAGGCGATGGCCTTGCGCGGTGCGAGCTCGGGAGCCAGCGGGTGGTCCGGCGAAGCCAGCACCCAGACCCGGTCGTCCTCGAAGGGGCGGGTCTCGAAGCGGGAGAAATCATAATTGTCCGAGACGATGGCAACGTCGGCAAGGCCCTCTTCGAGGGCGGACAGGCCCGCCGCCGCACCCATCTCCTTGATATCGAGGGCGATGGTTGCGTGGCGCTCTGCATATTTGGCGAGAAGCTCGGGCAAGCGCCCGGAAAGGGAAGCGCTGGTGCAGGCGATACGCAGCGATCCGCGCCGGCCGGTGGCGAATTCGGCCATGACGGTCTCCAGGTCGGCGATCTCGCGCATCACCGCTCGGGTGTGCTCAACATAGCTCTCGCCGGCGGCAGTCAGGCGGACGCCTTGGGCGGAACGGTCGAAGAGGATGACGCCGAGGCGGGATTCAAGCTCGGAGAGCCGACGACTGACGGCCGACGGGGCGATGTTCTCCTTGTCGCCTGCACGGCCGATCGAGCCTTCTTCGGCAAGGACAAGGATCAGCCGCGCAGTGACTGTATCGAACGGATGCATGAGCGTGATCTTATCCTCCTCGCCCGAGCAGACGAAGGAGAATGCGCCGCTTTCCAAGGGATTGTGCGTCACGCGACCAGCATGAGGCCGCGCGCGAGATAGACCGCACCGATGCCCGTAACGATCCAGCGCGTCCAGGCGCGGAAGCCGTCGTCGGTCATGCGGTGGAGGATGGCGGCGCCGAGGCGCGTGCCGAGGACCGCCGCCGGCGCGGCCAGCAGGATCCCCAGCCACTCGGTCTGTGTCAGCACCAGGGTGGCGTTGGCATAAAAGGCGATCTTGGCGCCGTGGGAGATGACCTGCGTTGCGGCTTTGGTCGCGATCACCGTGCGGCGATCCATCTGCGTGCGGATGAAGAAGATATCGACCGTCGGTCCCGACAGCCCGACGGTGAGGTTGAGGCCGCCGGCTACGAAACCGCAGAGCAAGGCGTGGTGCGGCTTGGCCGCGTCGAGCGCCAGCCAGCGCTTGGGCATCCAAACGAGCACCGGCATCAGGCCGACGGCGAAATAGACGCCGCGCAAATCCGGCTGGTAGGCAAGGACGAGCAGCAGTGCGACCGAGAACAGGACTCCGGCGATGATGAGGCTCAGGATCCGCAGGTCCACGTACTGGCGCGCGAACCAGGCACGCGAGCCGTTGGCGACCACCTGGATCACGCCATGGACGGCAATGGCTGTCTCGACCGGCAGCATGAACAGCAGGATCCACAACAGCACCATGCCGCCGGCCATGCCGAAAACGCCCGAGAGCGTGGAGGTGAAGAAGACGGCGACGATCATGCCGGCCGCGATCCAGAAGGACATGCTGCTTTATCTCCTCGCCCGGCATCCGCCTAGGCTGCTTGAAACTAGCTGCATTCGACGGCTCCGCGCCTCTCGCGGTTCGGCAAGACCGGGTCGCACCGGGCGATGCTCGCAAACGTTACGTCATCACTCTTGATTTTGACAGTTGAACATCTATTCAAATGATGAAACCAAGGGAAAGGTGCAATGACGCGGCAACCGCAGGCTGGTCCCAACGGCCACAGGCACGATGATCATGATCATGGACATGAGCACGGACACGAGCACGAGCACCACAGCCATGCTCCGACGGTAACGGCAGGCAACGAGCGCGTGGTGCTCATCGGGTTCGTGCTGACCTTCGGCTTCATGATCGCCGAGGTCATTGGGGGCCTGCTCTCGGGCTCGCTGGCGCTGATTGCCGATGCCGGGCATATGCTGACCGACTCCGTTGCCCTCGCGCTCGCCTGGGCCGGCTTCCGCTTCGGGCGGCGCCCGTCGGATCGCAAGCGCACGTTCGGCTACATGCGGCTTGAAGTGCTGGCCGGTTTCATCAACGCGGTATCGCTCTTTGCGCTCGTCGCCTGGATCGCCTGGGAGGCGGTCGGTCGGTTCCTCGACCCGCACCCGATCCTTACCGGACCGATGCTGGCCGTCGCTGTCGTCGGGCTGGTCGTCAATATCATCGTGTTCCTGGTGCTGCGGCAAGGCGACAGCGAGCACGTCAACATCCGGGGGGCGATGCTGCACGTGCTCGGCGACCTCCTCGGGTCGGTCGCCGCCATCATCGCCGCCATCGCGATTTATCTCACCGGCTGGACACCGATCGACCCGATCCTCTCGGTGCTGATCTCGCTGCTGATCCTGAGGAGCGCGTGGTCGCTGCTCAAGAACTCGCTGCAGATCCTTATCGAAGGCGCGCCGACCGGCATCGACGTCGCGGGCATGCCGCAAGCGCTGACGGACGCCGTGCCCGGGGTTGCCGGCGTCGATCACGTCCACGTCTGGTCGATCACCTCGGGGCGGCCGGCCGCCACCATGGAAGTCAAGCTCACGCCCGGCGCCGATCCGCGCGAAACACTCCGGGCAGTCAAGGTCGCGCTTAACGATACGTACGGCATCGGCCACTCGACCATCGAGATCGACTTCGGCGACAAGAACCGCGACTGCAGCCTGGTCACCAACCGGCCGGGCGAGCGTAAGGGACATGCACATTGAACCCGCAGAACGAAACCGACGTCACCATCCTTGCCGAGACATTCCGGCTGCTGGGCGATCCGACTCGGCTCAAGGTGCTGCTCGCTTGCCTCAACGCGCCAGCTTCCGTCGGCGATATCGCCCGCAGCATCGAGGCCTCGCCCTCGCTCGTCAGCCACCATTTGCGGCTCCTGCGCGCGGCACGACTGGTGCGAGGCGAGCGACGCAACAAGCAGGTGTTCTATGAGGCCGACGACGAGCATGTGCGCCATATGCTGGCCGACATGCTCGCCCATTCGGGGGAAGACGAGCATCGTGCCTCCGAGGCGCTTTAAGACTAAAGTCTGATTGTCCGCGGGAGCGGCTCCACCGGACAAAGGCGGGCTCGAAGAGGAGGAACCATGTCCGAAGACAAGCCAGCGAGCCTGAAAGAGGCGGCGCTCTATTTCCACGAGTTTCCCAAGCCGGGCAAGCTCGAGATCACCGCGACCAAGCCTTTGGCCAACACCCGGGACCTGGCGCTCGCCTATTCGCCGGGGGTGGCAACGCCTTGTGAGGAGATCGCCGCCAATCCGGACGACGTCTATCGCTATACCTCCAAGGGCAACCTCGTTGCCGTCATCTCCAACGGCACGGCGGTGCTCGGCCTCGGCAATATCGGCGCGCTGGCCTCCA
>NZ_BSNS01000003.1 GCF_030160115.1 Devosia nitrariae
TGAATCTGATTTGCCAACCAAGGGGAATCCCTAGGTCGATTAAATTGTCACTACGACCTAGACAATTCGGCTTCCTGATCCAATGGGCTGGCGGCGGTCGGTGTGGCTCATACCATAGGAGCGCTGGGTGATGTTTTTTGCTCGCAATCCTGATTGCCCGTCGGTACGATCAGAAACGGAGATTTCTCTTCTTGCTTATCCCCTCCCGCCGTCTTGACCCGCCTGTAGACGAGACACGCGACCATATCCTTGGCGCTTCCAACGCTCCAATTACGCTGGTCGAATACGGGAGTTACGCGTGTCCCCATTGCCGAGTGGCCAACGAGACCATCGCCTCACTGCGTGATCGCTTCGGCGACCGCATGCGGTACGTGTTTCGGCACCGTCCACTCGCAAACAACGACCTCGCCCGCCGAGCGGCGGAAATCGCCGAGCACGCAACGCCCGAGCAGTTCTGGAAAATTCACCTGGAACTGATGACGCGTTCGTCGGAATTGACCGAAGGCGATCTCGTCGCGGTCAAGACCGAACTCGATCTCGACTCTGCGGAAATCTCCGAGAAAGCGCGGGCGCGTGTTGATGAGGACGAACGCTCAGCCAATGCCAATGGCGTGCTTTTTACGCCGACGTTCTTCATTAACGGGCGGAGGTACGACGGGCCATGGGACGAAGTCACGCTCGGCGATGCAATGCTCGGTACGCTCGGCCATCGTGTCAGGGCAACGACGCTCGATTTTGCAAGCTGGGGTCCGTCTGCGGGTGTCCTTCTGCTCATTGCGACCGTGCTGGCACTCGCATTCTCGAACTCACCAGTTGGCGGTGCCTTCGCGGAATTCTGGCACCGGGAGCTCAGCTTCGATCTCGGCGGCTGGCACTTCGGTATGTCACTGCAGCACTGGGTCAACGACGGTCTGCTCACGATCTTTTTCCTGGTCGTCGGTCTCGAGATCAAGCGTGAATTTACCGTTGGCCACCTGGCGAATCGCCGCTCGGCGGCGCTCCCGATCGCGGCTGCGATCGGCGGGATGATCGTTCCAGCACTTTTGTATCTGCTGCTGACACCAACTGGTCCATTGTCACGTGGCTGGGGTGTGCCCATGGCAACCGATACAGCTTTCGCGATAGCGCTCGTAGCCATGATGGGCCGACGGGTACCAGTGGAATTGCGGGTCTTCCTGACGGCCGCCGCAATCGTCGATGACATCGGTGCGATTCTGGTCATTGCAGTGTTCTATGCGTCCGATCTCCACATCGGCTACCTTGTTGCCGCGGCGGCTGCATTGGTAATTCTGGCGCTTCTCAATCGCGCGCGAGTCTATCTGGTCCTGCCCTACATCCTGGTTGGTGTCGTGCTGTGGGCCTGCATCTATTCTGCAGGTCTGCACGCGACACTTGCCGGTGTGCTCCTGGCCTTGTTCATCCCGACACGCCCGCCGGCGAATCTGCACGCGCTTATGAGGCAGGCCGATGCCATTCTGCTGGAAGAAGCAAAGCGCGGCGGTGAGGTTCTCCGTCACGGGCCTTCTCTCCCCGCGCTGAACGCCCTTGATTTTATTCACGAGCTCCTCGAATCACCGGCAGACCGCCTGTTGCGACGCTCCGGCGCACGATCCAGCTATTTTGTGCTTCCGACCTTTGCGTTGGCGAATGCAGGCGTCGTCCTTTCCGCAGACGTCCTTGATGGCCGCGGTCCCCTTGTCCTGGCGATCATGGCGGGGCTGGTTCTTGGCAAGCCGCTCGGCCTCGTTGGGGCCTCCTGGATCGCGGTAAGGATCGGTATAGCCGAGAAACCAGAAGCCTATAGTTGGCGTCAGCTCGCGGGTGCCGGCGCGCTTGCGGGCATCGGCTTCACCATCTCGCTCTTCATCGCTGGTCGGGCTTTTCCGTTTGCCGACGATTTTGCGGCCGCCAAAGTCGCTATCCTTGCGGCATCGTTCTGTGCCGGAACCATCGGCACGATCATCCTCTGGAACGCAAAATCGCCGAGCGAAGCATAAAGGTGTTCGGGTGCCCCTGGGGCGGTTTCCGTCTCTCTGTAATGGCAACGGAGTCCGGCCGGGTCTGAAATAGCTGACCGACGTCGCTACCCCTCTTCACGCCGCTATCGAGGGCATCGATATGGCCGAGATCTGCATCACCAGTGGCATCGACATCCGAGCCGAGGAAGCGGCGTCCGGCGCTTTCGCACAGCAGAACGCCGAGCGCGTCGCCATCGATCTGCGCTCATGTTAGGAGCTCGTGGAACGATCCTTCGGCTGCGCTACGGACTCCGATGGCGGCAGCTCGGTATGACCGCCAAAGCCATGTCGCATCGCGGAAAGAACTTTCTCCGCGAAGGTGTGATCCCTGCGCGAGCGAAACCGTGCGTAGAGTGCAGCCGTGATCACATCCGCCGGGATGGCCTCCTCGATCGCCGCGTTGACAGTCCAGCGACCTTCACCGGAATCCTCGACAAATCCCGAATAACTTTCCAGCGCTTCGCTCCTGGCAAGAGCCGACGCGGTCAGATCGAGCAGCCACGAGCTGATGACGCTTCCCCGTCTCCACACCTCGGCAATGTCCGGGATATCGAGATCGAACCGATATTGTTCGGGCAGCGCCTCGACATTCGCGTTCTTCAGGATATCGAACCCTTCCCCGTAAGCCTGCATCAGGCCGTACTCGATACCATTATGGACCATCTTCACGAAATGGCCGGCGCCACTTGGCCCGGCATGGAAGTAGCCTTGCTCGACCCGGGGGTCGCGACCATCACGGCCCTCAGTTCGCGGAATCAGGCCGATGCCGGGCGCTAGCGTCGCGAAGATCGGGTCGAGGCGGTCGACGATCGCCTTGTCGCCGCCGATCATCATGCAGTAGCCGCGCTCAAGCCCCCATACACCGCCGCTGGTTCCGACATCGACGTAGTGGATGCTTTTCTTGCGCAGCTCTGCGGCTCGACGGATATCGTCCTGCCAGAATGTGTTGCCGCCATCGATGATGGTGTCGCCGGCGCCAAGCAGATCGCCGAGTTCGGACACATGATCCTCGGTGACTGTGCCGGCCGGCAGCATGAGCCAGATCGTCCGTGGCGCCGCGAGCCTGCCGACCAGGTCCTTGAGCGACGAGCCTGCCGTTGCGCCCTCTTGGTGGGGAGCTTCGACCGCGTCCGCGTTCCTGCCGTACACGACCAGGTCGTGCCGACCACGGGCGATGAGCCTGCGAGCGATGTTGCCGCCCATGCGGCCCAATCCGATCAATCCGATTTGCATCCGACAAGATCGGCGTCAGATCTCGAAGGCCTTGCCGATCTCCGGCACGAGCGCCTTCGTTCCGGAACCTTCCAGGCCGGCTACGAACTTGTCCGCCGTCTGATCGATGATCGGAAACGAACCGTAGTGACACGGGATCACGGTTTCGAAATTGAAGAATCGCCGGCAGGCGAGTGCTGCCACTGCGCCCCCCATGGTCAAGCGATCGCCGATCGGCACAATGCCGATGGCCGGCTTGTGCAATTCCTCGATCAGCGCCATGTCACCGAAAATGTCCGTGTCGCCCATATGGTAAAGCGTCTTGTCATCGGGGAAATTCAGGACCAGGCCGTTCGGATTGCCGAGATAGACATTCTGCCCGCCCTCCAGACCGAATGACGAGGAATGCAAGGCATTGACGAAAGATGCCGTGAAACCGCCGCCGTCCACCGTGCCGCCATGAAGGCCAGGATTAACCTTGTCGCCATTGGCGCCCTGCCCAGCCAAGTAGTTGCAGATCTCGAAATTGGCGACGAGCATGGCATCCGTCTTCTTCAGGATCGCCAGCGCATCCCCAAATGGTCGTTGTGACCATGCGTGATCAGAACATGCGTGACACCCTCCGCGGGTTCTTCCCACCCCTTGTCCCAGGACGGGTTGCCGGACAGGAACGGATCGATCAGGAGCTTGGCCGCGCCCACCTCGATGCGGAATGCGGAATGGCCGTACCAGGTCATTTTCATCTGAATGTCTCCTCGCTCGTTTGTCTCTTTGCCGGAAACGCAGCGCCGTCTCGCTGGTTGATCGATGCGGCCTTGCTCTCTGAGCTGCTCGAAAGCCTCTCGGCGTACTCAAGGGGATCGGCAGCCGTGATGCCGTGTTTTCGCAGCACGGGTCGGCGTTTTCCAATTGCCGGCAGGTATCGTTTTCATAGCGACTGGTAATTGGCCGGCGACGACGAAGGGAGCTAATGAAAGCGTCGAACTTCATGGTCGCGGTTGGCGCCGCAATCGCCCGTGTCCCGGATCGAACTTGGAGATGTGCGCGGCAACGCTGCTGAACGTCACCGCTCAAGCGGCTATCGCCTGGACAGGTCCGAACCACACGAACCGAAAAGAGATTCACGTGATCCGCTTCTATTTTCATCCAACGCCGAACCCCGCGAAAATCGCACTCTTCCTGGAAGAGGCTGGACTTGCCTATGAGGTCATCCCGGTTGACACCAGTAAGGGCGAGCAGCACTCGCCTTCGTTTCGGCTGATCAATCCGAATGGCAAGGTTCCGGCGATCGTCGACACCGACGGCCCGGGCGAACCCGAGGCGCGGGTTTTCGACTCCACCGCGATCCTCATTTATCTCGCTGAGAAGACCGGGAAGTTCCTGGGCACGCCCGAGGATCGACCTGAGTTGCTCTCCTGGCTGCTCTTCATCGCGTCTGGCCTCGGCCCGTTCTCCGGCCAGGCCGTGCACTTCCAGTTCGCCGCACCCGAAGGTCTCGACTACGCCGTCAACCGGTACCGCCGCGAGGCGGAACGCCACTATCAGGTCTTGAACGACCACCTTGAAGGTCGAAGGTTCATCGTCGGCGAGACCTATACAATCGCCGACATATCGGCCTGGGGCTGGCTCGACCGCGCCTCACGCGTAAGGAAGGGTGCCGAAGATCCGCTCGCGCCGTTTCCGAACGTCAAGCGCCTGTTCGAGACTGTTAACGCGCGCCCCGCCGCGGGGCGCGCCCGTGAGATCGGAAAAGACCATCCGTTTAAGCGTGTGAACGACGAGGAGACGAAGCGCGCGCTCTTTCCATCGAATTTTCCGCCGGCGGCCTGACCAGATTCCGCGAGGAGGGCGTTATGAGCGATAGCGGTGAATACATTCCCCCGAAGGTCTGGACCTGGGAGACGGCCAGCGGTGGCAAATTCGCCTCGATCAACCGTCCGATTGCCGGCCCGACCCCCGACAAACAACTACCCGTGGGTAAGCACCCAATGCAGCTCTATTCGCTCGGCACGCCGAACGGCCAGAAGGTCACGGTCATGCTCGAGGAGTTGCTGGCGCTTGGCTACAGCGGCGCCGAATATGATGCCTGGCTGATCAAGATCGGCGAAGGCGACCAGTTCGGCTCCGGCTTTGTCGAAATCAATCCCAACTCCAAGATCCCTGCGCTGATGGACCGCAGCGGGTCGATACCGATCCGAGTCTTCGAATCCGGCGCCATCCTGATGTACCTCGCTGAAAAGTTCGGCGCCTTCCTGCCGACGGATCGGCCGACCCGTGCCGAGACGCTCTCCTGGCTGTTCTGGCAGATGGGCTCGGCGCCCTTCCTCGGCGGTGGATTTGGCCACTTCTATGCCTATGCACCGACCAAGCAGGAATACCCGATCAACCGCTACGCCATGGAGGTGAAGCGCCAGCTCGATGTGCTCGATCGGCGTCTTGCCGACAACGAGTTCATCGCCGGCTCCGATTACACGATCGCCGACATGGCGATCTGGCCATGGTACGGCGGACTCGTTGAAGGCTGGTTGTACGACGCGGGCGAGTTCCTCTCCGTTCAGAATTACAAGAACGTCGTGCGCTGGGCCGATCAGCTCTTGGCACGCCCAGCCGTCGCCCGCGGCCGAAAGGTCAACCGCACGAGTGGCACCCCTTCGAGCCAGCTTCATGAACGACACGACGCCAGCGACTTCGATACGAGGACGCAGGACAAGCTCATGGGAGAGCGGGTATGAACATCGCCGGCAAGCGCGTCCTCATCACCGGCGGGTCGAGCGGCATAGGCTTATCTCTGACTCGGATCCTGTTGGCGAAGCACGCGAAAGTGGCCATCAGCGGACGCCGTGCTGAAGTTGTCGCCGAAGCCGTTCGTTCTCTGCAAACCGAAGGCGCTGAGATCCACGGCATAGCGGCTGATGTGGCCACGACCGAAGGGCGCGCCGCGACGCTCGAACAGGCTCTTGCTGCGCTGGGCGGCCTCGACGTCCTCGTGAACAACGCCGGAGGGGTGCGAGCCGGTCGCCTGGAAAACACGGACGAATCCGAGCTGCAGACCATGATCGACGTCGGTCTGACCGCCCCGGTCCTCCTCACGCGGGCGGCGTTGCCGGCCCTGCGCAAGAGTGGCGATGCTATGGTGGTGAACGTTTCCTCCGGCATCGCGCTGGTCGGTGTGCCGTTCTACGCGACCTACGCAGCGGTCAAGGCCGGGCTTGCTCGTTTCAGCGAAGCGCTGCGGCGCGAGTTGAAAGGAGAGGGTGTCCATATCCTGATCGTCTATCCCGGCGGCACGGACACGCCGATGATGAAGTCAAACCATGCCGGACCCGAACTTGGCTTCTCGCGTGAGTCCGTGACCGCCGTTGCCGACGCAATCGCTACGGGAATCGAAACGGGGGCATTCGAGGTGATCCGGGGCGGCGAGACCCGTGCGCAGATGATCGCACTCAATCGCGACGACCCGGCCGCAGTTGACGAGCGCTTTCTCGGATTGAAGCCGGCGCTGGAGGAAGCGGTGAAGGACCACTCCGCGCTCTGAGCGTGATCAGTCCAACGAGGACGCAATTGCAATGCGGCAAATGGCGACGCCTTTCCGTCCCTGCCGGACGGCGTTTCAGGACTCGTCGGCCACCTGAAATCTTCGGCGACAAACAGAGACAACAATCGTCTGGGCATTTGTAAATCAATTGGCACGCGCGCTCTGGAACTGGCGCGAACCAAGGCAACACGGGAGTATATCATGCGACTGACTAACAGGATTCTCGGGGCCCTTGCGGCGCTGGCAATGACGGCAACTACGGTTCAGGCCCAGGTCGTGGTTTCTTCTAAGATCGATACCGAAGGCAGCGTGCTGGGAAACATCATCCTGGAGGTCCTCACGGCCAACGAGATCCCCGTCACCGACAGGATCCAGCTCGGCGCCACCTCGGTCGTGCGCGAAGCCATCACTGCGGGTCAGATCGATATCTATCCGGAGTATACGGGCAACGGCGCATTCTTCTTTGACGAAGCCGACAAGCCCATTTGGAACGACGCGCAGCAGGGCTATGACGAGGTCAAGAAGCTCGACTACGACGCCAACAAGATCGTCTGGCTGTCGCCCGCTCCGGCCAACAATACCTGGGCCATCGCCCTGCGCGACGACGTGGCGGGGCCGAACAACCTCAAGACGCTCACCGATTTCGGCGAATGGGTCGCGGGCGGCGGCGAGGTCAAGCTCGCGGCCTCTGCGGAATTCGTGAACTCGCCAGCCGCACTTCCGGCGTTCCAGTCAACCTATGGCTTTGCCCTTGAGCCCGAACAGCTCATCACCCTTTCGGGTGGCGACACCGCCGCCACTATCGCGGCGGCTGCCCAGCAGACCTCCGGCGCCAATGCGGCCATGGTCTATGGCACCGATGGCGGCATCGCGCCCTCCAAGCTCACGGTGCTCGATGACGACGAAGGCGTGCAGCCGGTCTATGCACCTGCGCCCGTCGTCCGCGAAATCGTGCTCACGCAATATCCGCAGATCGCCGAGCTTCTGCAGCCCGTCTTCGCCAAGCTCGACCTCGAGACCTTGCAGGATCTCAATGGCCGGGTGCAGGTGGCGGGAGAACCGGCAAATGCCGTGGCGCTCGACTTCCTCAAGACCAACGGCTTCGTCAAGTAAGCTGGACGGCAGATAACCTCCGGTAGGGCGGGGCATTATCGTCCGGCCCTACCCATTGCCGCAATAGACCGTCAGGCGCGATCGAGCTGGTTTCTAATCGCGGCCCGGAGAGCGGGGAGCAGATCCGCATCGAACCAGGGATTGCGTTTCCGCCACCCGACACTGCGCCACGATGGATGTGGGGTCGGGAAGATCGCGGGAGCGAAGCGGTCGAAGCCGCGGACACGGTCGACGAGGGTTTTTCCAGCATCCTTGGGAAGATAGTATTGCTGGGCATAGGATCCGACGAGAAGCGTCAGACGGTCAGCCGGAAGGAGTTCGAGTATGAGATTGTGCCATCGCGGTGCGCACTCCGGCCGTGGTGGCGCGTCGCCGCCTGCCGCTTTTCCGGGGTAGCAAAATCCCATAGGCACCAGGGCTACCTTTGCGGGATCGTAGAATTCGTTCGGCTCGAGTCCAGTCCACTCACGAAGCCGATCACCGCTATCGTCCTGCCAGGGAATCCCACTCAAGTGCACCTTTGTTCCTGGCGCCTGGCCGATGATAAGGATCCGGGACGTCCTGCTGAATTGCAGGATCGGCCGAGGGCCGAGCGGCAGGAAGGGCGCACAGATCGTGCATCCCGAAATTTCGCGCAAAAATGCGGTGTCTGGTTGTGGCATGATTTGAGTTTAGCTCGTGGAGCCCCTCACTTGCAGCCCACGCTGGACTATCTGCCTTTCCCGAGACCTCACGGACGAACGCGGATGATCGTCTTCCCCTTGCGTCGCTCGGTCGGGTTGAATGCGGCAACAGCATCATCGAGGGACGAGATATTGCCGATGTTCGTGCGTAGCCGCCCGTCACGCACTCGCCGGATAATCTCACCGAGCTGTGCGCGGTCAGCCACGAGCACAAAATCGATCGCCAGTCCGCCTGCGGGCTTTGCTTCTGCTGGCCCAGCGATGGTCACGAGTGTTCCCCCGGCCCTGATCAGGCCTGCGGACCGTTTCCCGATGTCGCCCCCGATGACGTCGAACACCAGATCGATTTCGCCGAGGTCCTCGAGCATGTCGTTCTCAAGATCGAGGAAGTCCTGAGCACCAAAATCGAGCGCCTTTTGACGATCGGCGGCGCGTCCGGTGCCGATGACGTGAGCGCCGGCCTCACGCGCCAACTGCGTTACCATCGACCCTACAGCACCAGCCGCACCGTGGACGAGGAGGCTCTGTCCCGCCTGAAGACGACCATGCACGAAAAGTCCCTGCCACGCGGTCAGACCAGGCATCGCCACGCTCGCGCCGACCGTGAAATCGACGTCCCCCGGCAGTGGCGCGAGGTTGCGCGCCTCGATGGCGACGTACTCGGCAAGTGTGCCGGCACGATACGAATCCGAGAGGCCGAAAACCCGCTGACCTATCGACAGGCCCGTCGTGCCGTAGCCGAGAGTGGTAACAACGCCGGCTACCTCCTGCCCTGGAATCGATGGCGTTCGATCGCGATCGTGGCGATCTGTCCAGGTCGACGGCCAGGTCAGTTCGCCAGACGTAAAACCTGAGGCATGAACCTGAACAATGACGTCATTTATGGCAGCCGGCGGCTCGGGCTGATCCACCAGCTTCATTCCAGCCGTTCCCGCGGCTTGGTCCGTCACAACGATCGCTTTCATGAATCCCCCTCGGCTGGTTTGGTTGCTCGGGACCTAGTGCGAAAGAATCATTTGTGAGCTTCGGCGAGCTTCTCGCTGGTGGTGCTAGCAGATGTATCGCTGCCAGGATTTTGTGCCGCAACGAGCGTGAACAAGGTGGCGACGAGAGCAAAGCCGCCATATCCGAGAGCAATCTGCGGCAGCGAGAAGGTGTGGGAGAGTTCGCCGGAAATGAGGCTGGGGAAGGTAGCGCCGCTGTAGCAGATGAGATAGATCGCGCTGAAGATCGGTGCCCGATCCACGAGAGTGCTGCCGTTGAGTAGGCCACGGGTGGCGGCGCTGATAGCGATGCCCTGGCCTGCGCCGGCGAAAACTGTTGCGATGATGAACATTGTCAATGCCCCGGCATTGATCGCGGCGATGATGCCGACCATTCCCGCCAGGAAAGTGACCATGCCGATGCGTTGGGCCCCTGCTGGGGTGAACTGGCCTCCAATTGGAGCGCCGAGAACGCTGGGAGCCATATAGGCGGCAAACACCAGTCCGAGAATGAGCGGGCTATTGGTATGAAGCTGGTCCTCGACGAGGGCGGGCACAAAGGCTTGGTAGAATGCCCCTGTTGCCCAGGTGGCCAAAAACACTGCCGCCGCGACAGGAAGGAGATGCACGACACGCGCCGGTACGCTGACCCTCGGTCTTAACGACCGCCAGGCGCCCGGCGTCGGCGCAGCGGTTTCCGAACTGGTCATGATGAGTACGGCAGACAAGAGCAGCAAGCCGCAGCAAACCAGGTAGATGAGCTCGCGCGGCCAAGGCCCGAATTGAACCAGGCCGCCGGAGGCGATCGCTCCGACGGTAAGTCCGAGCATTGGCCCCTGGCTTGAAGCGACGGAGGCCAACCATTCTGGCTTGGCCGGTGCGGCATCGACGATGTACGACGTCAAACTGCTGCTAGCCAGCCCGGTACCGAGACCGACAAGGAGCCGAGCGGTCAGCAAGGTGCCGATGTCATGCACATTCAGCAGCAAGAGACAGCCTGCCAAAATCAATCCAAGACTGGCGATCGCTGTAATGCGACGGCCCAGGTGATTGGAGAGCCGTCCCAATATCAGCAATGCGGTCATGGTCCCGACGGAGTAGGTGACGATGGCCATGGAGATGCCGAAGTTGGTAAAGCCCTCCTCCGCTCGATAGATGTTGTATAGGGGAATCGGCGACGCAGCTGCGGCGAACGTGGCCACAAGGGCGAGCACGGCAGAAGAGAATGCGTGCCTGCGGCCGCCGCCATCGACCGGATTGATCACTTGAGCCACGCCTTGCATCCAGCGTCCCCTTCTTATGCGCAATTGCAGTGAGTTCCGCGCCAGGTTGCGCCGGGTGCTACTCGATAAATTCTGCGACCATGATGGCAATTGATCAGCGCCAGCTTGGATTTTCCAATAGTCGGCGCATATCGTATCCATAGCGGCGGGGAATAGTCGCGCGTCAGTCGTTTTCGCGTTTTCGTCATCGGTATGCCTGCCGTGACATCGAAGCCTTGTAGGACGCGCCCCGAAGCGGCTTTTCGCCCTCGCATCGAGGATTCCTACGTTGAACTTTCAGCTGGCTCGAACTGGGTGCTCCGCTTGGCTTCAGCCCGGTATTCGGATGGGTCGGTGCCATAGTGCCGGCGAAAGGTTCGCGTGAAACTGCTTCGGCTTTGGTACCCCGCCTGCATCGCCACCTGGTCTATCGAAATCGCGTTCGCAGCGAGCAAGCTGGCAGCGTGACGCATCCGTAGGCGCCTCAGGACAGCCATCGGCGACTCGCCAAACGCCGTAGTGAACCGGGCCATGAATGCGGAACGACTGAGAGCCACCGACTGGGAGAGAGAATGCACCGTGTGCTGGTCAGAGGGCCTATTCGCCATTTCGGCGAAGGCCCTCGCGATTGGTGGGTCATTAAGAATTGAGAACCGTTCGACCCACGGGTTCGTCGATATAAGGCATCGCCTCAGGAGTGACAGAAGCACAAGCTTCAACAGGGCTGCAGACATCGGCCCTCCTCCCACTTCCTGCGAAGCCAGTTCCGACATTGCGTAGTTCATCACCTGGTCCAACTGGTCGTGCGCATCGAACGTCTCGACGATCGGCACCGGCTGAGAGGCGAACAGGTCGAGCCCCGCGGCGTAGAGTGCGACGAACGACCCGCACACTACCCGCAGCACAGGTTCGGCTTCGCCGATTGTGTGACGCGGCGAGGCGCCGGGAACGAAAATGACTGCCTGCTCTCGACCCGGTGACCGTGTCAGGGCGCCACTGGCATCGGGCGCAATGATCGTCGTCGCCTTGCCTGCGGGAACGACGACGAGGGTGTGGGCGCAGAAATCGACCGGCGGCTCTCCCTCGACGAGGATTACGCCGGAACCGGCAAAACCGTAGTGGATCGTCGGGTGCTCACCCCGCGCGATTTCCAGGCGCGTACCCGCCGCCATCGCACACTCTGACAGCCTGACGTGGCTGACCTCCAACGTCGTCATCAGCCTGTCGAGATCGGCGCGCGAGATACGCCAAATGGGTTGAACCGTCACGTCCAGGAGCCTCGTGGTAGCGACCCCACATCAGCTCGGCGTTTGGGACAACGGAACTGGTCCCAGACTGCGCGGGCAACGCCGACAGTCCAGGATGAATGGCTCTTCCGCACTCCAACCTGGTGTGGTTGATCGTCAGTTCGTGTGTGCACTCGCCTTGACGGGACTGCCTTCAAACAATCACCCAGATGCGCGCGGCGGAGTAGCCCTTGGGGCCGAATTTGATAAATTCAGCCAGGACATGAATTCGCGAGAAAAACCGTCACGATATAACGTGAGATCCATGAATGGAGGCGTCGTCTGACACGACGAACGCAGAAGCGCACCGCCTGCCTTCCGAACTCTCCGAAACGTGCACTACCACCCGACCATCGACGCCAGCGAAAGCCCTGGCACCTACGTGGACGCAGTTGCAGGAGCCATCGAGATCGTCAGAGTAGGAGCGGCGAAGATGCTGCGAATCCACGATGGGTCTCCGTTCGTCCAGATACGGTTCGCCTTGGTGCTCGGAGCGAATAGGGGCGCAGACAGTTGAAACGCGCACCGATACGGTGGTTGACGCTCGTTCTATTGACGCTGTGGGAGGCACAGAATGGACGCCGAGATCATAGACAATCCAGAAAAGCACCGTTTCGAGCTGCCCCTCGACGGTGGTGCGCTCGCGGTCTCCTATTACAAGGAGGAAGACGGACGGGTGGTCCTGCTCCACACCGAGGTACCACAGGAGCTTTCGGGACAGGGGATTGGGTCGCGCCTCGCCCGCGGCGTATTCGAATCTCTGCGAGCCAAGGGACGCCGCGTGATCGCCAAGTGCCCATTCATGGCGGCATATGCTTCGCGGCACCGGGAATATCTCGCCATGCTCGACGGCTGACCGCTCAAGGAAGATCCACCAGGACATTGAGCCTGTAGCCTGGGCGAATTTCCAACGCGGGCTGGACTTTTAGGTTGCGCGTGACTGTTTGATCAGAGATCTGGCCGAACGTCTGGGCGAAAGCAACGAGGAAATCGGAAACGGCCACTGCCCGGTGTCCAGTTTTAGGCTTTTCAAGAGAAATGCTCGTGCTCAAGATCGGTGCGGTCGAAGGACAGGTCGATGTCCTCGGAAAAGCGCGCGATGATGCCGAAGGCCTTCGACAGAGAGGTTCCGCCCTTGAAGACCAGGCTGGCCGCGGCTCCGTCTTGAAGACCGAACAGGCGCTTCAAGGTCCAGCAGACCCAGAAGTCTTTTTCGATGATGGTATTGGCGACGCCACGACCGACGCCGGTCTCTCCGAAGAGCGCCGCCCTATCGCCAGCCGGGAGAAGAGCGACTTCATCCATCGGCCGAACTCGCGGCTGTACTGCCGATCGAGATCAGCGTGGGGCGCATCCAGGCCGGAGCCTGGATGGCACTGGAGGCGAGCACCTTCTTGTCGTTGGCCGACAACTGGCGTGCGGCAACCTTGACAACGTCGGCAGCACGCCCCGCACCCACGTGGCGAAGCGCCTGAACGACCGTGCCGGCCGGGCTACCCGGTGCGATCAGGTGCTTGGGGGAGGCGTGACGCAGATCGACCACGCGTTTGCCCAGCACGATCCGGCGCGAGGGTCCGTTCGTCAGATAGAGGCTCTTTGCCGGAACCTGGGTCGACAGGCCAAGCGCATTCGCAGCGTCCGCGCCCGCGATCTGGGCCTGCGAGCCGGTCTCGCGCGCTAGCGCTCTGGCAATGTCGTCGGGAGCCGGGGAAAGTGGGCCCAGCTTCGGATGGACTTTCGGGAAATCGTAGAGACCACGCGCCAGGCGACGCATCTTCCCGCTCTTGACCAGACGCGAAAGGGCCTGATCGACTGCGGCACGCCCCGCCACATCGAGGAAATCACTTGGCGTAAAGACGCCGCCGCGCCCGCCGGCGCGGGCACGCTGCATGATCCGATCGGGAACCGATGCCATCGTCGTTTTCATGTGTCAGAAAATGGTATATGTTTTTCTGACATTCAAGGCGCTTTGTTTCCCGTCAAACCGAGTCCCCCAAACCGCTCTCGAGGAAGCCATGTCTGGGCCGTCAGCCTCTCGGCGGGCAATTGACTGTTGATCAGACGGGTTCGCCGGCTTCAACCGGGGTCGCCCCTTGGGCGAGCTTGAGCCGCGTCCAGACATTCATATTGATGATCACCGCGGCGATCTCAGCGATTTCAACTTCGCTGAACTGCTTCGCCACCTCATCATGTGCAGCAGCAAACGTCGCCTGGTTGAAGATGGTCAGGGCTTCACAATAGGCAAGAGCGGCGCGCTCGGCATCGCTATAGAGCGTGCTTTCCCTCCAACTCGGCAGATTTGCGATGCGTTCGGGTTTGATGCCCTGGTCCGCCGCCACCCGGCTATGAAGGATGAGGCAATACGAGCAGGGGTTGAGTTGGGCTACTCGCAATCGCAGCAACTGCGCAAGCTGGCCGTCGATCTCCAGCTTTGCCGTGTAGCCGACCGAGGCCGCCATAGCCTTGGCATGCTGATGAAAGTCCACCAGGTCTGGGTTGAAGCGGCGATCCTCGAACCTGATCTCTGAACCCACGCTACATTCTCCGGATCGAAGATTTTCCACTGGCAACTGACCCTCGGCTCCGCCCTTGACGGGCGCCGCGACAGGAACGGCAACGCACGCTATAACGCAACAGGTCCGGTCGATTTAAGAGCGTCGAACGCCTTCATGATCCGATCACGCGTTTTCTTGTCCGACGCGATTTCCGACATAGCGAACAGGCTTTCCCTGGCGCCCGCCACGTCGTTGAATCCCAGTTGCAAACGCGCAAGTTTTTGCCAGGCATCGAGCACACGCGGCGCGACCTGCGTGATCCGCTGATACACTGTCAGCGCCCGGTGAGGGTCGTTTCCATCTTCCGCGCGAACAGCCTGGTTGTTCAACAGCCGGGCCAGTACGTCACGGTTGCTCATCCGAAGGACGCTGAGCGCGGAAGCGTCGCCTTCCTTGCCAAGGCAGGCCCGGGAGATCGCCGCTATCTTCTCTTCTGACATCAGGCCGCCACCCGCGAAGGGATCGCTCACCACGGGGCTCTTCTCGCCGACCTGGACCAGCACATGGCCCGGCAGATTGAGCACATAGGCGCTCCATCCCGCCCGGCGGGCTATCGCGACATAGAGGATCGACAGCGCAATCGGCAGGCCGCGCCTGCGATCGAGCACCTGGATGAAATCGGCGTTCTCCGATTCATCATAACTGTCGACGTCGCCGACAAAGCCAAGCTCTCCATGCAGGATGCGCGAAAGCACGACGGCTCGTTCTCTCGGAAGAACCGCGCTCCGACCTTCGTCGCACACCCGGTCCTCGATCTCTTCGAGCTTTTTGAGATATGGCGCGATATCAGTATTCTCGTGATCCAGGTGGCTCAGCGCAAGCGAAGCCAGGTCGAGCAGGATATCCTCATCGTCGATGAGGCCGATGGTAGCGACATCCATGATCAATTCTCCTTCCTAATCGAGCCAAGCTCAGCCACCAGCGCCGGCCAGCTCTGGCGAATATCCTGGCGATAGGTGTCGTCCCCGCTCGATCGCTGCAGCTCCGCATCGGCAAGCCATGCGGATTGCTGCGGGCTGAGCAGGCACGCGAGCCAATCGCGATAGGGCACAGCCAAATTGATCCGTGTACGCTGAGCCGGCGTTAGAGGCAGATGGCGGGCCACGTTTTTGCGCAGGTAATACTGTGGTTCACCGTCAAGCTCGAAACCGACAGCGTCGGTCGGGCTGAACAATTCCGCATGAGCATAGGAATCCAGATCGGACCGCGAGACCTCGCGCGGATCGAAATACACCTGCACCACTTCCTCACCATCGATCCAACCGGCGTCGGTCGTGATGACCGCCGGATGCTGGGCGAGGCTCGTTTCGCCAGACCAGAAGCATGGCGTTGTGTAGGTGACACATTTGCTGAGGCCATATTCGACCAGCAGATCGCGCCCCAGCAACCGGAAATAGCCGGGGACATCATCGCCGAGCATCTCGAGGACGGCGGTGATCTTTTCGTGGAGCCCCAGCGCATCGTAGCGATCGGCCAACTTCGGCAGGAGCTCGGCTCCATCAGGCCCGAGAAACCGCACGACGGGGTTGTTCCACGATGGCTCGTCGTAGCGGCGCAGAATCTCGGCGTCTGTACCGGGATGGTTGTTGAAGATTGCGACCGGCACGAACCGATCGGAGATCAGTTCCACCATCAGAGGATGCGTGAGGACGTCCTGCCCAAAGCGCACGCAGGTCGAACACCCGGGCACCTCCTGAAACAACAGCAGAACCGGTTTGCCCATTTCGGCCGCCAGGGCCAGGCCGCGATCGTGATCGCGCAGCCACGCAACGTCGCCGAGCTCACGATGCTCGCGAAAGGAGGTTACATTTTCTTGCATGCCCAAAATATGGTGAGCCCGGTTCGTGATCACAATAACGGTTGGCGGCTAGTGCACTCTCGGATCGCTGAGCGAAACGGGTTGACCCGATCTCACTTTCAGGTCCTGGGGCTCGACCGCCTTCCTCAACTACCCGACGGTGGCGGGCGCTTCATGATCAACAGGTCTCTCACATCGTGCAGATCTTCTGCCGACGAGATGGCAACTGTCAGCCATTTCCCGTCGATGTATGTTTTGGCCTCGTCGTAGAGCTTGACCAATTGCGGGCGCCAGACATAGCGCCTCTCTTCAAACTTCTCTCGTTCTGCCCCTCCCATGACCACCACGGTCGAAAACCGTCGATACTCGGGCACCAAGGTGGTGAACGCCTTGGTTTTCTTGTAGCGAAGGGACCAACCACGGCTCTTGCCGCCGTAGAGCCAATCAGGCGCGAAAACCCCAGGGTAGAATTCATCGATCCACTTGCGCAGCTCAGCCCAACGCTCGAATGCCTCGGGTCCGATCCAGCTGCGGATGGCGGTGTCGTCGGGCGGCGCTGTTTTGTCAGTGATCCTGTCGCCGATCCGGGGAACTGTCCCCTCGGCAGTACCAATGGATGAAATCATCGAAAAACCTTTTTCATGACCCGGGCGGACGCCGGAGGGTTACGATACGGGCGCCAACGACCTGCGGCGTGCGCACGAAGAGGCGACGACAGATCGAAGCTTGGGACTGCGACGGCGCAAAGGAAAATCACCTTTGGCCATAGGATCGATAGCCGAACGTTATGGGACCGGGGTCGGTCGGGCTGGTCGCATGAGCGAAGGATCACGGGCCACGCCCGCTTCTCGAAGCGCGGCAAAGATTTCGACCGGCAGCGAGCCCTCGGCGCGGCCGACTCGCCGGGGCGTGGATGCTCTTTCGCTTGCAGGCCGACCATAGACCGAAAGAAGGTCTTCCATAACGGTCAGGTCGATAGCAGCGAGAGCGTTCTCCCTCGCCACCGAAATCTGGTCCCGGTCGAGGAATGCAGTGGCCTGCAAGGGAAGGAACTGCAGGGTTTTCAATCCAATAGAGTTCAATGCCAGCGTCAAATAGGGTGTGAGAAAGTCCGGTTGGTTGGCTCGATCGCCGGCAAAGACACCGCCGGAGGTGACACCAATGAATACTGGACGGTCCTGCAACATTCCCACTTTCCCGGCCGGCGTCGACTTCATCGTCCGGCCGACGCGCAGGATCTGATCGATCCACGCTTTGAGTGTCGAGGGAATGGTGAAGTTGTACATCGGCGTTCCGATGACAATTACATCGGCCGCCTCGATTTCCCGAATGAGCGCTTCGGAAACATCGAGGGAGCCCGTGGGGGGCGCCGCTAATGTCGCCGGCGTCGATAGCGCAACAGCGTAGTCAGCCGGGGTGTGAGGCAAGGGGTCCATCCCCAAATCGCGCCGGATGGTGCTCGCCCCCGGGGCAACCTCGAGAAGCTTCTTAACGATCGCGGCCGAAAGCCCGCGGCTATGCGATTCCTGACGCGCACTACTGTCAATGTGGAGGATGTTCATCCGATCGTTCCCAATGGCTTCTGAGGTTTCGACGGGAGAGGGCTCAGATCGAGCCGGCCGGTGTCACGGCGGGAAAGTCCTTGTCGTGATCGAACACGTTGTTGAAGAAATTCGTCAGGGAGTACATGGCCACCAATGCGATGATCTCGATGATGTTCGCGTCGGTGTAGCCAACATCGCGGACGGCTTTGAGATCGGCATCACCGACGTGACCGCGCGTCTCGGTGACCTTGCGCGCAAACTGGACGGCAGCATCCCGTTTCTCATCAACGGCATGGCCTTTCCGGGCAAGAATGATGTCTTCAGCCGACAGCTTAGCCATATGTTGAGCCGTATAGCTGTGAACCGTCAGGCAATAGTTGCAGCCGTTTACTTCGGAGACAGTGAGGCCGATGCTGTCGCGAGTCTTTACGTCGAGCGCCTTGCTCAGGGAGCCCAGCAGGGTAGCCCACGAGTTGAACGCGATCGGGCTCTGCGCGAAGGCCGCCATCATGTTGGGGGTGAATCCGATGTCCTTGGTGAACGCATCGAGAGTCGGTTTCGATTCAGCCGGCACGTGTTCCGGCTTCAGGGCAGCAGTTCTTGCCATCATAGTCTCCATAAGTTCTCGTTTTCGTTTAGGATTAGGCAAAATCAAGCACATCGGCCACGGGCATGCGCGGCTTCTGCGGCCAGTTGCCGGCTCGTTCCGGTCCTACGGTCAGCAGCATCACCGGGATTTCGTCTTCCGCCAGGCCGAACTCGAGGTGCACAGGTTCGGCGTCGAAGCCGATCATCGGTGTCGAACCCCAGCCGAGTGAGCGCGCCGCATAAATGATCGCAGCAGCGCCGAAGGTGGCGGTGCGGACCGCCTCGTCGCGGTCCTGTTGTGGCTGATCGTCATAGATCCGGCGAGCGTTTATTTCCCATTCCGGCACCATGTGCGCCGGCATGATGCCGGCTTCCACCACCGGCGCCAGACGCGCGGGGACGGTGCTGGCGTCGGCCAACTTGCCGATGACAATGAAGGTAACGGCGGCGTCCGTGACCGCCGGCTGATCCCACGCGAGCGCCCGCAACCGGGCCTTCGCCTCAGGCGTACGGACGGCGATAAACCGCCAGTTCTGCAGGTGGAAGGATGTCGGCGCTGAAGTTCCGATCCGCACAAGGTCTCGGATCTGCTCGTCGCTCAGGACGGCATCGCGATCGTAGTATTTGGCGGCACTACGGCTCAGAAGGGTTTCGATGACGGCGTTCGTTGGAATTGAACGCATGGTTGGATTGGAAAATTGGCCGGCGAGAGCTTCCGCGCTCTTTTCGGCCACTGCGCAGATGTCCGCGATGGCACCGATTGCAGGATCGGTGGCGATTCTGGCGATGCAGTTCATTGGGTGGCTCCTTCATCAAGTGATTACGGAGCCCAATTTACCGCCGCCCATGCAAACATCGAGACTGGATCGGCTCGATATGATGCGCGAAAGGATCAATCTGAGCGCAAATGGGTACTAGGGAGGGGCTGGATACTCGCCCTTGTGCGACAGCCGGCGCCATTCCCCCGGGGTCATCCCCATCCTTTCGGCGAACACACGCCGGAATGCGGAAACCGATTGATACCCGACCGTCTCGGCCACGGCCTCGGTACTGATCGCCGGCTTCTTCAACTCGTTGGCGGCGAGGCTCATCCGGAGATCGGTCAACAGGTCGAGGGCGGAGCAGCCTAGCCTGTCTTGAAAGTGTCGCATGAATGTCGCGCGTGACATTCCGCACAAGTCCGCCAGATCAGGCAGTTTCCAAGGCTGCGTGGGATCGGCGAACATCGCGGCGATAGCCGGAGCCAACCGCGGATGGCCGGCCAGCGCCAACAAGCCTTTGGGGGCTTCCTCGGCTTCGCTCGCCGCGCGCAGCACCAGCGTGAACAATGCAGAAGAAAGCGCGTTGAGAATTGCCCGTCCTCCTGCTCGGTCGCGGGCGGACTCCATTCGCATCAGTCCCACCAGGTTGGCCAGTTGGCTGGAGGCGGAGCCAATGCCCTCTTCTCCATGAGCGTCCATAGCTCGAGCAATTAGATTGGCCGGCAAGTAATTACGGATTAATCGATCATGAGGTGGTGCAATGAAAAATCGTCCACACAACAGATCGAGTTGCTCGCCCTGGCCATCGTTCTCGCTAAGCATCCATCCGGCGGAGGCCCGACTTTCGTGAGTACGGATTGGCGTTCGGCCACTACCGTCGTGCAGAACATGCGCTGCACCGTGTGGCAGCAGAACGATATCTCCACGCAGCAGCTCTTGCGTTGTTCTCGTCTCCGGATCCTCGATAATGGCTCGGCCCTTGACTATCACGTGGTAGGGAATCTCGTTCTCCGCAGCCTGGCTCCAGGCAACTCGCCACGGGGCACCGTAGGCGCAGCGGAACTCGAGCTGACCCGTAACGGCGATGATTTGGAAGAGATGGCTTAGCCAATCGACTTCAGACATGGGACCTCGAAACGCTGTGGTATTTTATCGTATCGCACATTCGTCCACCAAGCTGCTGAACGATTGCCGACGGCAGAGATGATGAGATTAGGCACCGACTGCTGAAAGCCAGACGACCGGCATCACAATTCTTGCAACTCATCGCGGGTGAGATAACGCAAACTGGTTATTTAGCCGGGGGCAATGGTGTGACAGCGAGGATGTTTCTGGCCGGGGAACTGGTCCCATTGCCCGTTCGCCGGTCCCCTCCTGACCCAAACTGCCCTGAAGAAGGAAGCGCGCGCAACGCGCGGCTTCGCCGGCCAGAGCTGCTGAACTCCTCTACAACTACGATTTCGTCGACGAGGATTTCACCCAGCCGATCATGCGACTGAGGGGACACCTTCGCTCTGGCTGGTATCGACGCGCAAGTACACGAAGAAGTTCGGAAGGCGGCTGCGCCTTGGAGCTAAACGAGTCCCACGACGCGACAAGTTGGGATCTGTAGTCGGAAGCCTACCTGCCGATTAAGGAGCGGTGGCGTTTATTTGCCACCGCTCAACTAGTCTGACTGCTTCTTTCCCTTCCCAATCTAAGGGGGCGGCAGACGTCGTCGGATCAATCGCCGCGATAATTTGGTGTATCTGGGGCTGTTGCGCACCCGGTGAATGGTCATCAGCCGCCAAGCGTCTTCGCGGTCACAGCTCCGACTGGCGGGCAAACCTTTCGGTGACTGGGACCAAGGTGAACGGAAAAACAGATCGTGGCTCATCAGAGCGCAGATCCTCGCTCATTTCCATCCCAGAGAGACAGCCTAGGAGTTGGGGTACGGTGAGGCCGAGCCGGGCGTCGAACGCGCCGGGCCGATCCCGCTGAAGTTGCTGTAATAGATCCTTTGCCTTTCCGTAATGCCGGATCGCTGGTGAAACCTTTCCTTGGCGCAGCTTCACGCCAGTTGCCGACAGCAGGATGAGCGCCTTGTAGAACTGACGCTCTGGCGTTCGTTGGTTTGCCTTTTGCCACAGGCCCTCCCACGCTTCATGAGCTTCCCAGTAATAGCCGTGGTTAAACAAGTCGGCGCCCCATCGGAACTCCTCGTAGGGCGAGCCCGGTTTAGCCAGATCCTCCGTCTTGTAGCTGTGCCCGAGAGGATGACGAACCGGATGAGGGAAGCGTCCCGGCAAGTACGCATAGGGAGGGAAACGGCGTTCCGGCAGCAAACGAGCTCTAGTAGCTTGCCCATCGCCGGACTCATAGGTTGCAGTTGGCTGAGAAGATCGACACATCTTGCTATCCAACCCCCATAGCAACCTCCTGGAAAGCCGCTGTCAGCTCGTCAGCAGAATATTGAAGCGCTCCGGCCGTCCAACGCGCCGAGCTCGCCGAATGCGAGCACCGCAGCCCGCGAGCCCCACGATGCCTTTTTCTCTGGCGTATCCCAAGACAGGGGCGGCGTCGAATCTGGGCAAGTGCCAAGGATGGCATACATTGCTAGGATTCGGACGGTACGCTGATCGGCAAGATACTGATGCCCGAACGCACCGCCAACCTCGCCTTCGGCGGCTCCCAGCGCAACATCCTCTATATCTGCGCCACCACGTTCTGTTTGGCGTTCGAGTTGCTGTGAATGGATAGACGGCAATGGAACGGACCACCCGTTGCGCTTTCAGGTTTCTAAATCCGTCTCATTTGGCCCCAATTCGGGCAGACATCCCGCGTGCTTCCCGGCAATGTGTGCTCATTAGGAAGCAGCGAACTCACTTCAACGACCGACGTTAGGCGTAAGCCGCAATCATCACGCCGCAGTAGGAACGACCGCTTTGGAGCTTAGGACGATAGTTGTCACAGGCACCTAGAACGTGGTCCTTGTCGCCGTGCCGAAGTCGGTGGTGCCGGCTTCGGCACCTATCCTGTCGAGCGCGCGACGGCGTGGGAGCGTTCGATATGCACGCCGATATAGGCGCCGATCGGCAGATCGCCGACCTCGAGCGCGGCACGCTCGGCGCGGATCGTGCCCAGACCCGTGACGTCGAGATCAACCAAAACGGTCGTGCCTTGATAAATCTTGTCCAGAACCCGTCCTGCAAATTGTCCCTCACCTTCCTTATTCCAGGGGCGGAGGGCCAAGTGTTCCGGCCTGACGCAGAACCAGATTGTCGTTCCATCCTTGTCCAGATCGGCGGCGCAGGTAGTTATAGGCAGCGCCAGGTCGGCGCCTATACGCGCCTGCGCGGTGCCGCTGCTCATGTCCAGCGTGGCAGCAACCAGGTTATTGGCGCCGACGAATCGCGCTCCGAATTCCGTGGTCGGGGTGGCGTAGAGTTCATAGGGCGTACCGACCTGCTCCACCCCGCCCTTGTTCATCAGCACGATACGATCACTCATCACCAGGGCTTCGACCTGGTCGTGGGTGACGAAAATCGTGGTCTGGTTGGCCTCGCGCTGGATGTCGCGCAGGTCGAGCCGAACTTGCTCGCGCAGCTTGGCGTCCAGGTTGGAAAGCGGCTCGTCGAGCAGGACGAGATCCGGGTTGAAGGCCAGGGCCCGCGCCACGGCGACGCGCTGCTGCTGCCCACCGCTGAGCTGTTCCGGCTTGCGGCCGCCCAACCCTTCGAGCCGCACCAATTGCAGCAATTGGTCGACGCGCTTGTCCTTGGCGGCACGGCTCCAACCGCGCATGCGCAGGCCGAAGGCGATGTTCTCGGCGACGCTCATATGCGGAAATAGCGCGTAGTTCTGGAACACCAGGCCAATATTGCGTTTGTTGGGCGGCAGCATGTCGATGCGCTTGTGGCCGAAGCGGATTTCACCGCTGTCCTGCGGCAGGAGACCCGAGAGCATCTTGAGCGTCGTCGACTTGCCGCACCCGCTGGGGCCGAGAAAGGTGACGAATTCGCCGGCCGCGATATCGAGGCTCATCTCGCGCACAGCGACGAATTCGCCGAAGGTCTTGCGCACGCGGTCGATATGCACCGGCTGGGCGACGTTGTTGGACGTGTTCATCGGGATCAGCCTTTGCGAGTCATGACCGAGCCGGCCATATATTTGGGACCGAGAGAGACGGCGACCAGCGCGTAGAAGGCAATCGCCACATAGACGAGGATGCCGGCCATGGCCACCGCATAGGGGACGATCCCGCGGTCGATGATGTCGCTGAAGAGGCGAATGGAAATCGGCGTGGCACTCGGGCCGGAGATAAAGAACAAAAGCTCGAATGTGATGAGGTTCTGCATGAAGATGAAGAGCGCGGCGATGGCGATTCCAGGCGCGATCAGCGGCAGCACGACCAGGCGGAAGGTCGTGAGCTTGTTCGCACCCAGGGACTGGGCCGCCTGTTCATATTCGTCCGGCAGGCCCTCTAGCAGCGCTTCGGCGAAACGAAGGCCGGTCGATAGGCTCAGCGCCACCAGAGCCAGCATGACGCCGACAAAGTTGTTGGACAGGCGCAGCGGAATAAAGACCGTCAGCAGCGCGATGCCCAGGATCAGTTGCGGCACCACGTCGGGAATGAGCACTAGGTTGCTCATGGCCCGCCGCCCAGCCAGCTTGCCGCGGACCATGGCCCAGGCAGCGGGGATGGCGACGACGAGCGCTATGCCGGTGGCCAACAGGGCGGCACGGATGGTGAACCAGAAGGCCTCCCAATAGGAGGGCGGGATGGTTTTGTAGGCCTCCAGGTTGAACGGTGCCGAGAACGACACTTCCAGCGTGCCCTGGAAGGAGGCGAGCAGGATCAAAAGGACCGGAAAGGTCAGCCACAACACCATGATGAGAAGATAGACTATTAGCGCCGCGCGGCCGAAGAAGAGGCCAGGCGTCAGGCGTGAACGGGTGCTCATCTGTCGCCTCCCCTCTGGCCATAGCGTGAAAGGACAACCTGCCCGACTGTGGTGACGCCGATGGCCAGAACCGAGACGATGATCGCCTGCGCGTAGCAAGATTCTGCTGTTGCAGGGTCAAGAGATTGGCCGAGATCAACAGAGAGATCATATAGGGCACCCGTCCGTTGAGCATCACGGGGATGGCATAGGCGGTGACCACAGAGGTGAAAATAAGTGCGCTGGCCGCGATGATCCCTGGCGTTGCCAGCGGCACGGTGACCGAAAAGAATGCGCGCGGCCGGTTGGCACCCAGGCTGACGGCAGCGTCCTCCAACTGCGGATCGACCGACATCAAAACGCCTGTCAGAACGGCCGTCGCCACGACGATACCGTTATAGGCGAAGGCAATGGCTTGGCCCGGCCAGTCGAAGAGGATGAACGCCGGCTGCTGCAGGATACCGAGATGCATCAGCACACGATTGGCAACGCCGGTCATCGGTGCCAGCAGCAGGATCATGGCATAGCCGATGACCACGAAGGGCAGCATGCGCGGCACGGTAATGATCGGCATCACGATATTGCGCAGCACGGTGCGGCGCGCCAATAGGTAAGCCAGCGGCAGGGCCATGAGGATGGAGACCGCCGTCACGCCGCCCGCCATCATGATCGTGGTCGCGAGCGTCCGCAAGAAGAAGCCGTTACTCAGCGTATTCACGTAATTGTCGAGCGTGAACATACCAGAGCGTTGCTCACGGAAACTGCCGACGAACAGCAGCAGCAGCGGCACGATGGCGACCAGACCGATGATGGTCACGGCCGGCAAGGTAAGAAGGCGGTAAAACAGCTTTTCCCGTCTGTAGCGGCGGCGCGAAATGCGCCGCCCTTCGTCGTATTCATCCGGCGCGGAGCGGCCTGACGATTGTGTGGTCGTGATATCGGTCATCAGTGAAATTTCCGCGCCAGTTCCGGACTTACTGGCCCTGGATAACGATCCGATTGTACAAATCGAGCACATCCGCATTGTAGGCCGGGTCAAGCATCGCGGCTCGGAATTCGTCGATGAAGACGAAATTGGCCCCTGCTGCAAACTCGGTCCACTCCTGCGAGGCGACTTCGCCAGAGCGTGGCATGCGGCTGTGATAGTTGAGGGACTTCGCCGTCTCGGTCGCGACGGTGGAATGGAAGAACTTGACCCATTCGATCGCGGCGACCGGATTTTCGCTCGCAGACGAGACAACCGGACCGGCCTGCACAACGGCCATCACGCCTTCGGTCGGCTCGACCACATGAATGGGCGTGCCTTCAGCCTGCTCCAGAATCACGTTGTGCCACCACCAGGCCGAAGCCAGCGCCTCCCCACGACGCAGTAGCGGTACGATCGAGCCCGAGCCCTGGGTCAGGGTCAAGGCATTGTCGGCCCAAGACGAAACCAGCTCAAAGGCGGGGCGAGCGGCCTCTTCATTGAAGACTCCGTCGACGAACCAGGTCCGCCAATCGTCGCCGCGAATTGTCACTGCCGCCGCAATGGCATTGTAGCCGCTCGCGACCGAAAGCGCGGAGTCGAAGGTGATCCGACCGGCGAGTTCTGGCTTCGACAGATCCGCCAGTGACGTAACGACGCCATCGTCAAGCGAGTCCTGGACTGCCAGCACCCAGGCTGCGACCTCCATCGGGGCGGCATAGCCGTCGAGGTTCATCGCCGCTAGCGCATCGGTGTCGAAGGTCGCCCATTCTTCGGGCGTGTATTGCTCTTCAAGGTTAAGCCAATAACCTTGCTCGATGCCTTCCTGAACGTTCTGATTATAGAGCAGATAGACGTCGCCAGTAGGGTTCGGCCACTCGGTCTGCAGGGTCAGCCAGGATTGCGGAATTGCGCCCGGTACGGTGCGCACGTTCACCGGCACTCCGTACTTCTCGTCCATGTACTCAGCGAAAGGCTGGACCAAAGCATCGGCCAGGTCGGTCGGCAGGCCGGTGCCCGTATAGACGATCAGTTCCGGACCGACCTCGATGCTGGCGTCCTGTGCCACGGCTGGTGAAGCAAGACTCAGGGCAAGGGCAGCCACGCCTAAAATGCGGCAATATCTCATTTTTCTCCTCCAGAAGGGTTTGGCCGGCATCAGTACTGCTGACGCCGGATGTGATTCAGTCCTGAACGCGGAATCGCTCGAGCGCGGCGTGGTTAAGGTCGAAACCGAGACCGGGGCGGTTCGGCGCCGAAATCGTGCCGTCGGCATTGAGTTCAAGCTGCTGCTTGAACATGGCGTCCTTGAGCGTATTGAGGCTGTTGTCGTAGTACTCGACCAACAGCCCGTTGGGCACCGCCGCAACCAGGTGCACATGGATTTCCTGGTCACCATGCGGCGCGACCGGAACATGGTTGGCATCGGCGTAATGAGCGCATTTCTGCCATTCGGTGATGCCGCCCAGGATTTGTGCGTCGGCATTGAGTACGTCGGCGGCGCGTGCGCTGATCAACTCACGGAAGCCGGTGATCGTGTATTCGTTCTCGCCCAGGGCGATGGGCACGTCCGTGCGCTGCACCAATTCGGCTGCGCCGGCGTTGTCCTCGGGTGAAAGCGGCTCTTCGAACCAATAGATGTTCCGCTCCTCGAGATGACGCGCCATCTTGAGTGCGTCGAGACGCGAATAGGCATTGTTGGCATCAACCAAGACGTCTACGCCCGGCCCAACGGCCTCAAGCACGGCATCAATGCGGGCGACATCCTCTGCGATCGGCACAGCGCCGATCTTCATCTTGATCGCCTTGGCGCCAGTGGAAACTTTGGTGCCGACCTCCTTCTGCAGACCTTCGAGCCCCTTGCCTTTGCCGTAATAGCCGCCGGCCACGTAGGCCGGCACCTTGTCGCGGCACCCGCCGAGCAGCTGGTGTACGGAGCGGCCGGTTTCCTTACCGATGGCGTCCCAGACAGCGATGTCGACAGCGCTGATGGCACGGGTGGCCAGACCCCGGCGGCCGAAAATCTTCGGCCGGTAGATCATCCTCCAGATGCGCTCGGTGTTGAGCGGTTGCCCCACCACCACCTGGGCAACTTCCTTGGCCGCTTCATAGACGATGCGGCCGCCGTGGGTCCAGCCGACACCGGTGACGCCAGACGCCAGTTCCAGTTCGACCACGACGATCTCGGTATGGGTATAAGTATAAAGCCCGTTGGTGATGGGCTCATCGTAGGGTGCGCTATATGCGGTCACGCGCGCCGACTTGATGGTCAATTGGAGCCTCGTTGCTTGGCTGGGTGCTCAGTCGCCTTCGCCGTTGCGCGACATGCTAGCTTCCGAAGCGAGAGGCGGCGTGAAGACGCCGGCGCCGCGCGGCACCCAATTCTCCTCCTGCTTCGCACCGTCGGCATTGTCTTGCCACGTCTGCGACGGCTTCCTACTATTCGCAGACCGGCCGGCATGACCAATGCTGATTGCCGATACAATTATGCAAAGCAGGCTGATCTTATGGACGTCACCTGGCTGTCGGACTTCACCGTCCTGGCCAAGACCGGCAACTTCTCCCGCGCCGCCGAGGCACGAAATGTTACTCAGCCGGCTTTCAGCCGCCGCATCCGGCTGCTCGAGGACTGGGTGGGTACGCCGCTTGTCGACCGACGCTCGCATCCGGTGGCCCTGACCCCGGCAGGGCTGGCGTTTCAACCCTATGCCGAGGATATCCTCTCGCGCATCGAGAAAGGTCGGCAGGCCGCCCAGGACAGCGGCGCCGAGGAAAGCCAGACCCTGCGCTTTGCCACCACCCAGGTGCTTTCCCTCAGCTATTTCCCGATCTGGCTGCGCTCAACCGCCGGGCGTGTCTGGCTGGGAGCGGTCAATCTGGTATCCAACAGCCTGGTCGCCTGCGAACACATGATGCTGAACAGCCAAGCACATTTCCTTCTCTGCCATTACCGGCAAGGCATGCCTTGGCAGCTCGACGAAGATCAGTTTACCTCGATCCTCGTGCGCTCCGACCGCCTCATACCCGTTTCCATTCCCGACGAAAACGGTCGGCCCGTCTACGATATGGACGGTGATCCAGAGCAGGTTATTCCATTTCTGGCCTATGACGGCCCCGCTGGCCTCGGGCGGATCATGCGGTCGGCCTTTGATCCTGAGTCCGTGCGGCCCCAGCTCAAGCCGATCGCGGAATCGCACTTGGCCCTGCTGCTGGGGTTGGCGCTGGAAGGCCGCGGTGTCGCCTGGGTCCCGGAAAACGTAGTGCGCTCCGAACTCGACCAGAACCATATCTGCGAGGCGGGTGGCACGCGGTGGTCGATCCCCATGGAAATCAGACTGTTCCGATCGCGAAACGACCTGGGGCCGCGAGCAGAAGCCTTCTGGGACCTCGTATCATCCGAATGATGCTATCCGAATAACGGGCATCCAAAGGGTGCAAGTTGACGGTCATCGATGGTTGGCGGTCGTCGATGAACTACGCGCGGGTAAGTCAGTCCAATGAAGTGCGGATCGAGTTCAAAGCCACGCCGACCGAGGTAATCAACAACACCGAAGAGCTGATGCGATCGACACTGGCTCCGCTTTATGAGGTGTTCGAGCTCTATACGCCATCGATGGAGATGATTATTTCCGAAGCCGCTAAGCTAAAATCCGGGCGCGTCTGAAAGTAGTTCCAAGGGTGCGTTGCCCAAGACACTTGGCGGAGGTCTTGTCCATCGGCCATAATTAATTTGGCCATCGGTTCCTTCTGGGACAGCTCTGCCTCACTACAGATCAGTATTGGCAAGTGGCTGACGCCTAAGCCTGCGCGTCGGCGGCTAACGTGAGGGAGCCGCTTGTTTTGGCAAAACAGCTAGTTTGAGCTTCGCAGCCGCTTCTCTCCCGCTTCAATGCGGATAGGCAGCACGTTCCCGACAGGAGGCAGCGGGCAGACGGCGAATTCGGTGAAGGCGCAGGGTGGATTGATAGCCTTGTTGAAGTCGAGCACGATGGACTTTTCGGTCAGATCTTCGCCGAACACGAAGCGGCAGGCAGCATAGGTGTGGTCTTTTGCGGTTTGGTCGCGGAAAACGAATTGCGGCCGCTCTGGTGTCCCGTGTATTGCGAGCAGTTCATAGGTCACGCCATTGCGAGTAAACACCGCCTTGTGGGAGGCGACCACCTCCGTCGAGATGGACTTCGAGGTATCGATAGTGAGCTCCTTGGGTGCATCGAGCTTCACCCACTCGGCCAACACGCGCCAACTCGGGTCGAGAGGAAAGTATTCCAGCGGCTCCAGTTCATCCCCTTTTCGGGACGCCGTGTCGCGGACTCGTAGGGCATTCTCGCCGTTGAGTGTGGTCACCTCAAGCAGGAGGCTGCCCGCCGTGAACCGGGGCGGGGCGTACTTGGACAGCTCCAGAACAACAGGCGGTCCCCCTTCGGCGGGGGTGTAGGTGACAGCGCCTCTGGCGTCCTGCGTGAGCGTGCCGATTCGAGCAGGTCCGACGGGAAGCACTATGTCGTTGTCCGGGGCGCTTCCTACGGCGACGGTGCCTTCAGACAGCCATTCCCGGGCGATGATGTTCAGCCATCCATCGGGAGCCTTAAGCGCGGCGAGCCGGCGGGACCGCCACTCGGCGTGGTCGGCAGCGTACTCAGACATTTCAATGCTCCTCAAAGACTAGGCGCGGCACACTGCCAAGAAGGCGTTGCGTATAGGGATGCTGCGGATCGGCGAGTACGGCAGCTGTATCGCCCGCTTCAACGACGCGGCCGCTCTCCAGGATGACGATGCTTCTGCAAAGTGCCGCAACAACTCCGATATCGTGCGAAACGAAGAGAAGGCTCATATTCCGGCTAAGCTTGCTCATCAGGTCAACGATGCGGACGCGGGTTGTCAGGTCGAGTGCGCTGACCGCTTCATCTGCGAGCAGCAGCTTCGGACCGGCGACGATCGCACGGGCTATTGCGATCCGCTGGCGCTGACCGCCCGAAAACTGGTGCGGATAGCGCCCAGCGACGTTGGGGTCGAGTCCCACGGCTTCGAGGGCGTCGCTGATCATCCCGGCGTGGTCCCCCGCTATTCTGAGCGACCGCAGTGGCTCGGCTATGATCGCGGACACGTTCTGCCGCGGATCAAGGGAGGAATACGGATCCTGGAACACGATCTGCGCTTTCCGCCGGAAATCGCGCATGAAGGAGCGATTGCCTGGATCCAGGGGCGTGCCGTCGAAGAAGATCTTGCCACGATCTGGTCGCGCCAAACCCAGCAGCAGGCGGAGTAGGGTGGTCTTGCCCGAGCCCGACTCCCCTACCAGTCCGACGGTGTCCCCCGGACCGATCTCCAGAGAAACATCCTCGAGAACAGGCCGACCGCCCGCGTAGCCGAAGCTGACACGGTCAATGCGAACGAGGCTCATGTCCTTCCCTCCATCGCGGCGTCGAAGCGCTTTGCCGCGGCGACAAGGCTCTTGGTGTAATCGTGCTGGGGTCGATTGAAGACCTCTGAGACAGTGCCTGTCTCGACTGCTTCGCCTAAACGGAGGACCATAACGCGCTCGACGGTGTTCGCGACGACCGGCAGGTCATGACTGATAAACAGAAGCGCCATCTGCCTTTCTTGTACGAGACGGTCGATGAGGATCAGGATCTCGGCCTGAGTGGTCACGTCGAGTGCCGTCGTCGGCTCGTCAGCGATCAGCAAGTCGGGCTCGCAGGCTAGAGCCATGGCGATGGCGACCCGCTGGCGCTGTCCCCCCGAAAGCTCATGCGGATAAGCCCTAGCTATGCGCCGTTCATCGGGTAGAGCGACATCGTCGATGAGCTCAAGCACTGCCTCTTTGAGCCTGGTACCCGTAATCGGCGCGCCGTTGCGACGGGCACGACGAGCGAGTGGCTCAGCGATCTGCATACCCACCGTCATAAGTGGGTCGAGAGCGGACAAGGGCTCTTGGAACACTATGGCAGCGCCGGTACCGCGCACGCGATCAAGCACCTGGTCAGGAACCCCCACGACCTGTTGCCCGCCCAGCAACACGGAGCCTGACGCCGTTAAGCCTGAAGGCAAGAGGCCCGTTGCTGCCAAAGCCGTCAGCGACTTGCCTGAGCCGGACTCGCCGATCAGCCCGACTCGCTCCCCGCGGTCCAGCGTCATCGAGAGGTCTGACACCAGGATCTTCTCACCAGCCCGCACGCTGACCCTGTCCATCTCCAAAAGCATGGTCACCGGTCTCCCAGCCTGTCGTCGACACGCTCACGAAGACCGTCAGCTAGAAGGTTTACGCCAATCGCCAGGGATACCAGCGCGATCCCCGGAGCTATAGCGCCAAGCGGGGCGGTATAAACGGTTCCCTGCGCCTCCTGCAGTATCCGCCCCCAGGAGGCGTTAGGCGGTGGAGCGCCAAGACCAAGATAGGAGAGAGAGGCTTCAGCAATAACCGCCAGGCCGAACTGCAGGGCGAAATTGACCGAGAGGGTGGGCCAGATATTCGGCAGGACATGGATGAAGACAATCTTGGGCCAGGATGATCCTGACGTCCGGGCCGCGGTGATGTAGTCCATTACCAGCACGCGTTTGGCTAGGATGCGGGTTAGACGGGCAACAATCGCAGACAGAGCGATACCCAGGGCGAGGATCGCTGACCATAGGCTCGCCTGATCGCTGGCAGCCACCACGAGCATGGCGATGAGCAGTGTGGGGAAAGCGATCAGGATGTCGAGCGTTGCGGCAAGCGCGTCGTCGAGCCACTTGCTGGCGAAAGCAGCAAGGATACCGAGCGTCACACCGATGAACGCCCCGACCGCCACAGCACCAGTCCCCACCTGCAGGGCGATGCGGCTGCCGATCATCAGCTGCGTGAAGAGATCGCGTCCGAGCCGGTCTGTTCCCACCATATGCTGCAGGCTTGCGCCTTCGAGTCGCCCTCCGGTGAAAGCGTTGGGGTCGTAAGGCAGCCAAACTAGCGTCAGGAGCCCAACGAACACATGCATGCCAACAAGCAGAGCACCTGCCCTGAGGGCAACCGAGTGTCGACGCCCGCGGCTGGGCGAACCGACCTGGGTGATCGTCATGCCTGCACACTCGTCCGACGTAGGCGCGGATCGACTAGCCGCTGGGCGATATCGGCAGCAAAACCGATGAGGAGCACCAGCAGGGTAGAAACAAAGAGCACGCCCTGCACATTCGGATAGTCGCGTTGTTGAATGGCCAAGAGCAGCATAGAGCCGAGGCCCGGCAGGTTGAACACGCGTTCGATGACCACAGCACCAAGGAAGGTGGTGGCAAGTTCGATTCCCAGGATCGAAATGACCGGTACAGCGCCGTTGCGCAGCCCGTGACGCACCAACGCCTCGGGAAAGCTGCTGCCCAGCGCGCGGGCCGTTCGCAGGTAATCACTGCCCAGAACGTCGAGCGTTGATGCACGTACATAGCGGAGCAGTGAGGCGCCCATGACCAACCCGATCGTCAGGGCTGGCAGAACCATGCCTCTTGCGGCTTCGGAAAAATCGCTCCATCCGCGCAGGGGGAAGCCTCCCGACGGGAACCACCGCAGGTTGATCGAAAACAGCGTGACCAACAGGATGCCGACCCAAAAGACGGGAATGGCAATGCCAAGCTGAGAAACGACAGAGATGGCGCCGCCATACCAACTCTGGGCGCGTACCGCCGAGACGATACCCAATGGCACGGCCAGGGCAATCGCAAGAAAGAAACCCAACAGGGTCAGCGGCAGGGTGACTGACATCCGGTTGGCGATCTCTTCCAATACGGACGCGCGGCTGACGAACGAGGTCCCCAGATCTAGCCTGGCGAGACTGCCGATGAAGTAAACGAACTGCACATGCAGCGGCTGGTCGGAGCCAACCTGAGCGCGGGCAGCTTCGATCTGCTCGGATGTTGCGCCCACACCGAGCAGAGCATTGGCGGGGTCGCCAGGCAGCAGGCGAAGCAGGACGAAAAGCACCGCCGCCGCTATGAACAGCGAGGCGAAGAGGATCAGGGTGCGGCGAATGGTGTAGGCGAGAATGATGAGATTCCTTGCGGTAGCTAACATAGAGATAGCTGTAGCCGCGCAACTAGACCACCGGCCCCAGGGGAACTGGTGGCATGTCAACGTTGGATTAGTTCGACTTCCGGATATCGTACGCGAAGAATTGGGAGTTCAGGCCGTTGACGGGATAGCCGGTCACGTTGGCCGCTGAAACGACGATCTGCGGATAAAGATACAGCCAGATGCTGGCAGCGTCCTCGGCAATGATGCGATTGGCCTGGGTGAGCTTCTCCACCTGCTCAGCTTCGTTGGAGGCTGCCTCCGCGTCGGCGATCAGCTGCACCACTTCGGGGTTGTTGTAGCCCCAGTAGAAGTCCGGGTTGCCGTAGAACACGATGTCTCGATGGTTGACGTGCTCCTGCAGCGTGGCCTCGAAGTCCCGCTCCTGATAGATCTTGGTGTACCACTCGTTGGCGGTGATGATGTTGATATTCACCTTCACACCAATCTTGGCATATTCGGTCTGCAGGAACTGAGCGACGATCGGGTGCGGATCGTAGTCGGGCGTATCGAGTGTGAACTCGAAACCGTCCGGATATCCCGCTTCAGCCAATAGTTGCTTGGCGCTTTCCACGTCGTACGCATCGACATCCGTGAGATCGACATACCACGGATCCGTCGGCGGAACGAACGAGCCGATCAGCGTGCCGTACTCCCCCCAGATGGAGTTGAGAAGTCGAGCCTTATCTGTAGCACGGGCAAGCGCCTTCCGCACCTGCACGTTGTCGAAGGGCGCAACACGATCGTTGAACGCCAGGATTTCCTTGGTTGTCGAGGCGCCTTCAGTCACCACGAAAGACGGATTGTCGGCAAACTGCACGAGCAAGTCCGGGCTTTGCACCGAGGTTATGATGTCCACTGCGTTGGTGAGCAGGGCATTATTGAGCGCTGTGGCTTCGGTGAAATACTGGAAGACCACCTCGCCGTTGGTTGGCGCTTCGCCCCAATATTCTTCGAAGCGCGAGAGCGCTAGCGCTGACCCGCGGCGCCACTCTTCCAGTGTGTAAGGACCAGTACCATCTTCCATCGCGGTGATATTTGCCGCGGCATCATTGACGATCCACACATAGGAGAGATTGTACGGCAGCGAGATCGAGCGGTCTGAAAGCGTCACCACAACCGTACGGTCATCGGGGGCTTCTACGCTGCTGATGTTTGAGAGGCTTCTCTTTCGCGAGCTCTGAGAGCTTTCAGCGGTTACGCGCTCAATCGAGTGCTTCACGTCAGCGGCAGTCAGCGGGTCGCCCGAATGGAACGTCACTCCCTCGCGCAGGGTGAAGGTGTAGGTGAGGCCGTCGTCATTGACCGCATAGTCCTCGACCAATTTCGGCTCTACAGTGCCTGCATCGGTGAGCTGGAAGAGCGCTTCATAGACATTGCCGTTGAAGGCTTCATTGATGCCTTGGCCCGCACCCGCGGTATTGTCGAGATTTTGCGGCTCGTAGAGTGAGCCAATGCGGATTGTAGCATCAGGATCGTAGTCCTGCGCCAGGGTGATCGGTGCAAAGTTGGCACCAGCCAGCAGGACTGCGGCGAAGAGAGCTGAGTTACGCATGATTGCTCCACAAAAGGGTGGATGATTGTAGACCAGCAGTGGGAGTGACACTACCTTCCACTTGGGGATCAACCAACCACCCCCGCAAAGCGATCTGGTACAAAATTCTAAAAACGAGCACGTGCAGGAAGTGCCCTCAGTTTCTTGTTTGTCGGTAGAACACCGGCGTGATTCACCGTCGCCGAGGCGTGTCAGGAGGTCTCGCTATGCACCTAAAGAGAGACGACTTCTCTCGGTATTTCAGCGGCGTTGCGGCCATTTTGCACGCTCATGGCCTTTTTCGCGTGCGGTGGGATAGCATGCATCATGCCGCTCTGGCGGGCATGCATCTGTCTTGGCAAAAGCAGACAACACCTGCCCCGCGTCGGTGGCGCTCAACTGCAGGCGCGCCCGGGTCAGCATCCAGCCCAACCCAGAAAAGCCTGCATTCTGGCAGCTACGCGTAACGTTTCGGCCATTGGAGGACGTTGAGCGAAATCCAAAAGGCTGACAGTCCGCTCAGGCGGAAGGAGCAATCATGATGGGAGTTTGCCGACAGTCAGCTTTCAGCCCGCTTGGAAGAAAGGCAGAGATTGCAGTATAAAGCCAGGCAACGGGAATGGCGGTTGGCAGCCAGATTTCATTAGCGATCCGACCCCCGGGGCGTTATGCTGAAGGGGCGCAGCCGGCGTCGGCAGAGCGACTGCCCCCTATGCAGGATATACCGCTGTTGGGCCTCTCGCTGTGGAGCCTCAATCGGCCTGGCCTGTGACTTGGATATGCCAGGGTGCAATCACACGTTCCAGCCATTGGACAAAAGCATTTAGGATGATCGCAAAGGTCAGAAGCACGATGATGGGCGCGAACATTTCTGCGGTTTCGAAATTGTTGGCCGCCGTCAGGATGATGCCGCCCAGCCCGGAAAGTGCGGTGAAGAACTCGGCCACGATCATGGCGATGATGCCCTTGCCGACGGCCAGCCGGATGCCGGCCATGATGTAGGGTACGGAGGCCGGAAGCACGATCTTTTGGAGGATTGCCCTGCGTGATCCGACGAAGGATTCCCCCACCTCGATCAGCGATTTTGGGATGGATTTGACGCCCGACCAGGTGCTCATGCAGATGGGGAAGAACGACAGCGTGGCGATGATGGCGACCTTGACGGTAAAGCCGAGCCCGAACCACAGCATGAAGAGCGGCGTGATCGCGATCAGGGGCATGGCATTGCCCGCCGTGACATAGATGCCGAAGGCGGCCTCCATGAAGCGGAAGCGGCCGAGCAGCATGCCGATCGGAATGCCAAGGATGGCGGCGATGCTGAAGCCGACGACGAAGGGCTGCAAGCTTTGCAGGAAGGCGTTGGGCAGCCGGCCGCTGACAGTGAGGTCAACCATCGCGGCTGCAATTGCAGAGGGATAGGAGCCGAACAGCGGATTGACCTGCCGACCGAAGATTTCCCACAGTAGCAGCGCGATGGTGACGGAAGCGAAGGTGACGACCCGGCGGCCCATCAGAATCGTGGCAAGATCCATGCGAAGGCTGGAGGGCGCGGTAGCGTGATCGGTAGTCATTAGGCGGCCTTTCTCGCGTCGGCGTCCATTTCGGTCTTCAACAGCTTCCACAAGCGCAACCGCTTGTCGCCGAATTCGGGGTCGCCGCGAAGCGCGGCAAGGCTGGGACGCGGACGGGGCAGGCGAACATCCAGCATCTCGGCTACCCGCCCGCGGCTCATCACCACGACGCGGTCGGCGAGGAGCACGGCTTCATCGAGGTCGTGGGTGACGAGAATGATCGTCTGCTGCGTCTTGGCCTGGATGGCCAGGAGCTCGTTCTGAAGACCCTCGCGGGTTTGCGCGTCGAGCGCGCCGAACGGCTCGTCCATCAGCAGCACGTCGGGGCCGATGGCGAGCGCGCGGGCGATGCCGACGCGCTGCTTCATGCCGCCCGAGAGCTGGTGCGGCAGGCGCTCGGCGGCGTGGCCGAGGCCGACCAGGTCCAGATAACGCTGGGCCTCCGCCACGCGTGTCGGCTTGTCCATACCCTTGAGTTCAAGGCCGAAGGCGACGTTCTGCACGGCATTGCGCCAAGGCAGCAGCTCGGAATGCTGGAACACCATGCCGCGGTCGTAACCGCAGGCACTGACTTTCCTGCCGTTGACCACCACGGAGCCGCCGCTTGCCTGTTCGAGGCCCATGATTATGCGCAGCATTGTGGTCTTGCCGCAGCCGCTGGCTCCGGTGATAGCGACGATCTCGCCCCGTTCGAGGGAAAAGGAGACCCCGCTCAGCGCATGCACTTCGCCTCGGGCGCCAGCCATCATGGTTTTAAAGGTCTTGCTGACGTTCTGGATTTCGACAAGCGCCATTGCAGGTCTCCCTTCCTGTCGTTATTGGGCCGCCAGAAGCGCCTTGGCGTTCTCGAGCACGCTCGTATCGACGATCGCGGTTGGATCGTAGCCGGCATCCATGTTGCCCGTCTCGGCCAACAGGCCGCTCAGCCATTCCAGCTTGTCGATCTCGACGGTCATTTCGGGATTGACGGCATTGTTCTCGATCACCTCTTCATAGATCAGCACCGGCGCCTGGTCGGTTTCAGGCAGTTCGGCCTTTTCGTACGAAAGAGCCAGTGTCGCGTCCTTGTTCTCGAGCGCATAGCTGAAGCCCTTGATCTGTGCGGCGAGGAAGTTGGCGATATATTCGGGGCGGTCGCGCACGATGTCGCCGCGGGTCATGATGCAGAAGCGCACATATTCGGGAACGACGTCACGCGCATGCACCAACATGTGGAGACCGAGATCGGGTGCCTTGGCGTTGAATTCGCTCGAGCTCGGTGCTGCGGTGATGAGATCGGCCGAAACGGCGGCCACGCGTTCGGCGTCGCTCCCCGCCACGGTGAAGTTCACATCCTCGAGCGGAATGCCGGCCGACTTGACCACAGCGCGCGAGAACAGATCCGGCAGCGAACCGGGCGCCGAAACGCCGATCGTGCCGCCAACGAGCTGTTCGACCGAGGTGATGTCCGGCTTGGTGAACAGGGCATAGGTGAGGCCGGGCCACGGACAACCGATGATCTTGATATCCGCCCCCTTGCTGGCTGCGATCATCGGGCCGCCGGGATTGCCGATATAGGCGTCGAGTTCGCCGGCCAGCAGACCGCGCAGCAGGATGGAGTCCCCCTTGAACGACTGGACGTCGATATCGAGCCCGAAGCTGTCGTCGAACCCGTCCTCGGCCGCCATGTAGACGAAGCCGGCGTCGCCCTTAGTCGCGACAGTGCCGTAACGGAACGGCTCCAGCGACTGCGCATGGGCAAGGGCGGTTGTGGCGAGGACCGCCGTGACGGTCAGGCCTGCAAGCATTTTCATGTGATTCGCTTTCCTTGATGTGCGCCGGCCCCTGACCGCCGCGCTCCTCCATTCGAACCCGGTCGCCCCCAGTCCACTCTCTGGACAACCGGGTTACAAGATGACATAGTATCGTCATACAAGATGACGAACGTCAAGAGAGGCGATATGCGACCAGGTGCGGTACTTTTTTCCGAGATGATTCCGGACGCTACCTGGGAGGCTGACTTCCACGACTGGTACGACACCGAACACATTCCCATCCGGATGGCGGCCCCGGGCTTTCTTGGTGCGCAGCGCTATAGCCGCAATGACGGGCCGGGGTTTCTGGCCGTCTATGATATGGAATCGCCCGCGACGCTGCAGACCGATGCCTATAAGCGCATCAAGGGCGAGCCGAGCGAAAGAACCGCTCGCATGCTGCGAGATGTGTCCGGCTTCACGCGCTATACCGGCCAGCTTCTGAGCTGGCAGCAGCAGCAAAGCGTCACTGAATCGGAGATGCTGGAAAGCCAGGTGCTGTATTCGGTGTTCTTCACCGTGCCGCAGGATCGCCAGGGGGACTTCAACGACTGGTATACCCAGGATCATGTGCCCAGGCTTCTCGATGAACCGCAATGGCTCGGCGTTCGTCGCTACCAGATCGTCGACGGCACGCCTGAAGGCTACTCCCATCTCGCCCTGCACCACCTCGTATCCACCGACGCTTTGGAAAGCCCCGCACGTGCCGCCGCCCGCAACACGCCGTGGCGCGATCGCCTCGCCGCCGAAGGCTGGTTTCGCGGCACGTACATGGTATTCACCAGACGCCATCAGCGATTCCTGGCGCAACCTGCCGCCTAGATCTCGGAGATCGAACATGAATAAGGTATCGGGGCCTGCAGATCGGTTACGCACGGGAGAGGGGGCGTCGGCCATGCCAGATCTACGTATCGTTCAGCCTCGCGCCCTGTTGCGGGAACAGGTGCTGGACAAGCTGCGCAACGCCATCATCGAGGGCTGGTATCCGCCGGGCACGCGCCTCATTGAACGCGAACTTTGCGAAGCACTGGGGGTGAGCCGCACCTCGGTACGCGAAGTGCTGCGGCAGCTCGAAACCGAGCAGCTGATCACGGTCGAGCAGCGTCGCGGGCCGATCGTGGCCTCTATCAGCGTTGCCGAAGCCGAGGCCATCTACGAAACCCGCGCCATCTTCGAGACGGCCGTCGTCCGCGCCTTTATCGAACGCGCGCCTCAGGCCGAATTCGACCATCTGGTCGTGGCGGCACGGGAGTTCGGCGAGGCCGCCCAGGCCGAAGACCTTCATAAGCTCCTCGCCAGCATGAGCCTTTTTTACGACATCCTGCTGCGCGGCGCCGGCAATCCGGTATTGCATAGCGTGGTGCGGCAGCTGATGGCCCGGGTGGCCTTCCTGCGCAGCAAATCGCTCAGCGAGCCCGGCCGCCTCAAATTTAGCGTCGCCGAAATTCAGGAGCTGTCCGAAGCCATCATGGCACGGGATATCCCGCGCGCCGAAAAGGCTGCGGCCAGTCACGTGGCCATGGCGCGGGAAGCGGCCATGCGGCAGATGGTGCTGGAGAACAATGGCGACCGTCTGCGCGGGGCCAGTTGATCACCGCGTCCAGAAGCGGCTGAACTGCGTCGCGACGATTTCATCTTCCGTCAGCACCCTGTCGCTGAGGCCATTGGCCATGGCAAAGCGGTTCAGGCCCTGTAGCGCCTCCGGCCCGATGCCGGCATCGTAATAGGGGCTATCCCGCTCCACCAGAACCGGAATGAGTTCCGCCTGCTCGCTGGGGAATAACCCCTCGCCCACCTGTCGTGCCAGCGACGGGTCGGCGCGTAGCGCCTGCTGCGCCGCGACGGTGGCGCGTACCGCTGCAGCGGCGATTTCGGGCTCTTTCTCGATCAGGGCATCGGTGGCCGTCAACGCCGCAAAATTGTAATAGCGTGCCCCTTCCGGTCCATCGCCGCGCCTGAGGTCGAGATGCAGCTTGGCGAGCCCTGCCTTTTCCGCCAGCGCCAGACGCATACCATTGCCCCAGAAGGCATCTGCGTGGTTCGTCTCGATGGCGCGGATGCCGTCGAGACTGTGCCATTCCGACGTGGACGCCAGGCTCTCCACGATCTGGACGTCGTCCGGCGCCAATCCCGCCTCGGCAAACATGTGCCGCAGCGCTGTCCGCGGGAACTTGAACGAAGACGATACACGCAGCCCCTTGAGCGCCTGGATATCGCCCTGATCGATATCGATGTCCTTGCGGATGCCCATGAACCAGTAGGAATATTGCGACAGCGCGCAGAGGAGCTTCGCGCCGCGCCACATCGGAAAAGCCCGGGTCGCGGCAAAGGCCGGCCCGCCGAAGAAGTGAATGGTGCCGTCGCGCAGCTTTTCCGGCCCGCTCTTGGCGCCATACTCGGGCACGAACTCGACCTCGACACCCTCGGCCTTGAAAAAACCCAGCTTCACCGCCGCCGTGGCGACGAAATAGGACGGCGAATCCACATCGGCGACCATCAGCTTATACATCATGAACCTCCGTTAGCGCCGAATTCGAGCCGCCAGCGCGCCAGTCCCATCAGATCGGCGTCTCCGCCCATCTTGCCGATGAGCTGCAGGCCGAGCGGCAGGCCGCCATCGCTAAGGATGGGCAGCGAAAGGGCCGGCACGCCCAGTAGGGAAGCCGGCACGTTCATGGCGGGGCTGCCCGTCGTATCGTCGAGCCGCGGCGCCGCGCCTGTCGCGGCAAGGGTGACAAAACCGTCCACCCCCTCCGCGACACGGCCGTAGCTCTGCCGAATGGCGTGGCGCCGCGCCAGTGCCTCTTCATAGTCGTCGAGGCTCATCTCCAGCCCCACGGCCATCCGCGCCTGCATGATCGAGCTGAGCTGCGCATGCGGATAGCTGCGCAGCGGCCAGCAGAATTCCCAGGAGAGAATGCGCTCGGTCAGCGGCCAGGCCTCGCCCAAGGCTGTTTCCAGCGCCGCAAAGTCGGCGTCTTCCGCCTCGCTGACGATCTCCACTCCGGCGCTCCGCCACAGGTCGAGCTCCCGCTCCAACGCCTGTCTGGCGGTGGGCTCGAGCTGCGCCCAGCCGGCTGTCTTCAGCAGAGCCATGCGGCGCGGCGTCCGCGCGGGCGGCAGGTCCACGTCGCCCCGCAATGCCGGATGACCCGGATCGCCGCCCACGCGTTTGGCGATCGCCGCCGCAAGGGCCCAGGCGCCGCACAGGGTCGACGCGATTGTGCCCAGGCAGCTCTGGCTCAACTGGTCGTTGGCGCCGCCGCGATTGAGCGCGCCGAAGCTGGGCTTGAACCCCACCGCGCCGCAATAGCTCGCCGGCCGCAGGATCGATCCCACGACCTGCGTGCCGAGCGCCGCATCCAGCATGCCGCCGCCGACGGCGGCCGCCGAGCCGCTGCTCGAGCCGCCCGGCGTGCGTGCCGTGTCATGCGGATTGCGCGTATCGGCAAAGCTATGGCGCGTCGCAAATTCGGTGGTAGTGGTCTTGCCCAGCACCACGGCGCCGGCTTCGCGCAATGCCTGTACCGAGGCGGCGTCGCGTCGGGTTTCAAACCCTTCCCAGATGGGCGAACCCTGGCCGGTCGGCATATCGGCCGTCTCGATGACGTCCTTGATGCCGACCACCATGCCATCGACCGGCGACAGCGGCCTGCCCTCGGCCCAGCGGTGGGTCGATGCCGCGGCCGCGGCCGTCGCGCCTTCGCGATTAAGGGCCGTGAACGCCTTGATCTGACCCTCCCGCGCCGCAATGGCGGCAAGATATCCGTCCAGCACCCGGGTCGGCGTCGTCGCACCGCTCCGGTATCGCGCGCCGGGATCTTCCAGAAGGTTTCTCACCGCCCCGGCCTCGGTCATGCCGAGGTCGGCAAGTCTTCATAGCGTAGGCCGCCAACGCGGGCATTGATGCGGCCGCCGGTGCCCAGGCAGAAAATGATCGCCACTTCGTCGGGCATCGGCCCATCGGGGATGAGCAGCGTCATGCCGTCATAGTGCGAGCGCACATAGACGTCGTCCTTGCTGTTCATCGGCACGTCGATCACAGTGCCCGGCGCCGCGACCTTGGTCATCGACGAAATCCAGGCCTGGGCGCCGCCGATGGCCTCGCGGAACGGATTGGCGAACGTGGTGGTGAGCAGCGCATTGGCGTGCTCCTGCTCGCCCGACAAACCCACGACGCCGCCCTTGCCATAGCTTTGCACCGGCATGCCATCGAGCGCCTTGAGCGCCGTCTGGGCCATCTTCCGGCCCAGCCCTTCGCTGGCTTCGATCAGCGGCGAGAGGTCTTCCACATAGCGCCCGATATAGGGATTTTCGAGCAGATAGATCACCGCAACCTTGCGCAGCGGCGTCTCGGCACGCCGACCGGCCTCGACCCGCTTGTCGTCAATCAGTGTGAAGGTGCGGCGGATATTGAGGTCCATGAGTCTGCTCCAGAAAAGGGTGCTATTGTTTGTCATACAATATTATATCAGTCAATCTTATCTTGGAAAAACAAGGGCATCCCACAGCATTTTTGCGGCCAGCACCGCGAGCAGCAGCATGATCAGCCGGTCGAACGCCTGCCGTGACACCGTCCGGCTGATAGAGGCGCCGAACGACATGCCCACCAGCATCGGCAGCAGCGCCGCGCAGCTCAGCAAGAAGCCGCTGGGGGTCAGCACGCCGGCAAATGCCAACGCCGGGAGCTGCACCGCGACGAAGGTCACGAACAGCATGGACACCGTACTCATGAAGGTCAGCCGCTCGAGCTGCATGGCGTTGAGGAAGCTCAGCGATACCGGCGCCGAAATGCCTGCCGAGCCCTGGACCACCCCGCTCATGAATCCGAAGGGCGCGGCGAGCCGGAGAGCCAATGGCGTGCTGAGCTGCCAACTGGCCCTGGTCACCCGCAGAACGAGATAGAGCAGCACGGCGAGCGCCACGACGAGTGACAAGGTCCGCGAATCGAAGCGCACGAGCGCCCAAGTGCCCAGCACGACTCCGATGGCTGCCGACAGGAGGAAAGGGACGAGGAAGCTAGCCTGCAAGCGATGCTTACGGTTTTGCCAAGCCTGCAGGAGGTTGGTGATGAGATTTGGCACCGTCATGATGACGATGGCGAACCGCACATCATGGAAAGCCGCCATAGCCGGTATAGCCAGGATCGGCGCCCCGGCACCCGTAGCGCCTTTCAGAATCCCGCCGCAGGCCAGGCAGGTGAACACGACGGCCAGTTCGAACACGGGCAAGGCACACTCCCTCGATGAGGCTGTCAGGCGGCTGGAAACTCCAGGCCGCCCATGCAGACATATTTCACCTCGAGGTAGTCCTCGATACCGTGGCGCGAGCCCTCGCGGCCCGTTCCGGATTCCTTGACGCCGCCGAAAGGCGCGACCTCGGTGGTCACCAGGCCCTCATTGACCCCGACAATGCCGTAGTCCAGCGCCTCCGACACGCGGAAGGCGCGGCCCAGGTCGCGCGTATAGAAGTAGCAGGCGAGGCCATATTCAGTGTCATTGGCCAACCGGACAGCTTCGTCTTCGGTCTCGAAGCGGAACACCGGAGCCAGCGGCCCGAAGATTTCCTCGCGCGAAAACCGCATGCCCGCGCTCGCATCGGCGATGACGGTGGGCTCGAAGAAATTGCCGGCCAGAGCGTGCCGCTGGCCGCCGGTCACCACGCGGCCGCCCTTGTCGACAGCGTCGGTCAGCAGTTCTTCAACCTTTTCGACAGAGTTGGCATCGATCAGCGGGCCCAGCTCCACGCCGTCATCGACGCCGGCGCCGACGCGCAGCCGCTCGGTGGCGGCGGATAGCTTTTCCACGAATGCGTCATAGACCCCGGCCTGCACATAGAAGCGGTTGGTGCACACGCAGGTCTGGCCGGTATTGCGGAACTTGGCGTTGATCCCGCCTTCCACCGCCCTGTCGATATCGGCGTCGTCGAAGACGATGAACGGGGCATTGCCACCTAGTTCCATCGAGACCTTCTTCACCGTGCCGGCGGCCTGGCCAAGCAGCACCTTGCCGACCTCGGTCGAACCGGTGAAGGTGATCTTGCGCACCAGCGGATTGGCGGTGAGCTCGCCGCCGATCTCCCGCGCCGAGCCGGTGACGATATTGACCACACCGGCCGGAAAGCCCGCCTGGAGACAGAGCTCGCCCCAGGCGAGGCCCGAATAGGGCGTTTGCGTTGCCGGCTTGCAGACGATAGTGCAGCCCGCAGCCAGCGCCGGCGCGATCTTGCGTGCCAGCATCGAGGAGGGGAAATTCCACGGCGTGATGGCGCCAACGACCCCCACCGGCTGCCGCGTCGCCAGCAGCCGCCGATCGCGCCACGGCGAGGGAATGATTTCGCCATAGATGCGCCGGGCCTCCTCGGCGAACCACAGCACATAGGCCGCGCTCATGCCGACCTCGCCCCTGGCCTCGGCTAGCGGCTTGCCCTGCTCCATGGTGAGAATGCGCGCCAGCGCCTCGCGATTGTCGAGGATCAACTGGTGGAGGCGCCGCAGCATCTCGGCCCGTTCCGCGGCCGTGGTGCGGCTAAAGCTTCTGAAGGCTTCATGCGCCGCCTCGATCGCCTGCCGGGTTTCGGCGGCGCCGGCGTTGGGGATCTTGCCGATCACCTTACCGGTCGCCGGGTCCTCCACGTCCAGCGTCTTGCCGGAGCGGGCGTCGAGCCAGCCGCCGGCGATATGGAGCTGCTGGCGGAACAGGGAGCTGTCGCGAAAATCTTGCTGCACTTTGGTTTCCTTACCGGTCCAGGGCCTTAGGCCGCCTCGAGGTCGTTCACCTTGCGGTTGGCCTCGAGCATGGAGGCGCGCATGAGGTAGGCCTTGGCACTGACCGGATCGGCCGCGATGCGGCGCAGCTCGTCCAGATTGGCCTTTCGGGTTGCGGGGTCCCGGGCTTCGAGACGCTTCTTGTTCTGAATGGTCTGCGCCTGGACGAAATCGATCGTCAGTCCGCGGCGCTGCAGATCGTAGAGGTCGAGCAAACTGTCGGGAGCGCCGTGCCAAACCCGGGTCAGCTTCTCACTCAGGTTGACCGCGTCCTGGATGCCGCCATTCAGCCCCATGCCCCCGATGGGGTTGTTGACATGCGATGCATCGCCCGCCAGCAGAACCCGGCCCTGCCGGAAGGTTTTGGCCACACGCTGGTGCACGCGATACAGATTGCGATGCGCGATCTCGTAGTCCCCATCCTTGGGAAAGAACCGCTGGAGGCGGGCATGCACCGCCTCGTCGGAGAGAAGGTCGGCTTCGCTTTGCTCCGAGGAGGTCGGAAACACCGTGCGCCACAGGCCCGGCGGGCCGTCAGCCGCCACCTTGAAGCAATTGCACCATTCGTCGGGGTCGGCGAAATAGCTACGGTAGCTGTAGCCGCGATTGGCTTCGAAATCGAAGGGGGTGGTCAGCACGAGGAACTGCTCGGCCCAGGTGAAACCCTCGAACTCGATGTTGGCGCCCTTGCGCACTGTCGACCGCCCGCCATCCGCACCAACCAGATAACGCCCTTCAAAGCGGCGCTCCCCGTCCGGCGTCCCGGCCGTCACCTCGACGCGATCGTCATGGGCCACGAAACTCAGCACATCGTGGTCGAACAATACTTCGGCGAGGGGTTCAGCCTGCAGGTGCCGGAGCACGATCTGCGCCGTCTTGAATTGCTCGCACTGCACCACATAGGGATAGGCGGTCTCATCGGCGATCAGGGCATGATCGAACTCTGCCACCAGCTCGCCGCTGGGCCGATCCCAGAACTGGAAGATCGGCGCGACCAGCCCGGCCGCGCGCAGTTCCGGCTCGAGCCCGAGCGCACCCAGCAGTTCGAGCGTCGCAGGATGCGTTGTGGCCGCGCGCGGATCGTCCTGCAAGCGCGAAAAGCGTTCCAGCACCGTGACCGGCACGCCCTGCCGTGCCAGGCTCAGCGCACAGATAAGCCCCACCGGGCCGCCGCCACTGATGATCACGCGATTCTTGTCGGACACGACTCTCTCCTTGAAAATTTCTAGTGCGCGGCGCCGCCGAAGTCGCGCGGCAGGCGGTTCTCGGCGACGCGAACGGCGCGTTTGGGTGCGGGGGTGTTGCGGCTGCGCCCGACGAAACGCGGCACGCCATCGCTGAACACGGCCCCCACCGCCACCGGGTCGCCATGGCGCAAGGCGGCCAGCGCATTGTCCTGGGTGCCGCCCAGCGGCGCGTCGACCAGCACCAGGTCGGCATCCCTGCCGGGAGCGATGAGGCCGGAATTGCGACCATAGACGCGCGCATTATTGCCCGTCGCCGCGCCGATCACCATCTCCGGCGGCAGGTCGAGCAGGCTGGAAAGATGGGTGATCGTGTAGAACATGCCCAGCGGCATGATGCCCGAGCCGGTTGGTGTATCCGTGGCGATCAGCAGCCGGTCGAACTGGTCGTGCGCCAGCGCCTGGCGCGTGCACAACAATGCAGTTCTCAGATTGCCCGCCGTGCAGAGCTGCAGGGCCACCTGGCTTTCGGTCACCACCCGCTCGAAGTGTGCATCCGGCATCGCCACCGGCCCACCATTGATGTGGAACGAGACGTGCGGATCGATGGCAAGCACGTGCTCACCATTGATCGGCGATGAGCCAGGGATCGAGGCGCCGCCCGTATGCAGGGTAGTGATCATGCCATGCGCCCGCGCCATGGCGACCAGGGGCTTGTATTCCATCGGGTCGGCAAAGGCCCCGAACCCGGCCTTGGCGAGCCAGACACCGGCGGCGGCGAGTTCCGCGAAATCGGCTTCCGTCAGTCCCGGCTCGAGGATCACCGAACCCGCCCAGACCCGCATGCCACCGGGGCGATAGGTGGCAAAGCACCGCTGCGCTGCAATGGCGAGCGCCTTCACCCCCACAGGGTCGCTTGGCCGCCCGGGCACATGCACCTCCGAGGCGGAGATGGATGTGGTCACGCCCCCATGCAGATAGCTTTCCAGGTACCCCACCGCCTTCTGCCGCGGCGTGTAGTCGCCGAAGGTGATATGCACGTGGGAGTCAATCAGACCCGGCATGGCTGAGGCGCCACCAGCGTCAACCACCACGTCACAGGAGGCAATCGTCATTGCATCGCTGGTACCGACGCTCTCTATCAGCCCATCCTGCATAACCACGCTGTCGCCTTTGACCAATGGGGCGCGCCAATCGCCGCTCACGATGCACCCCAGATTGACCACAGCAACACGCATCTGAAACCCCATTCCCTTTTCGCCATCTTTGTATGACAAGATTATGATATGTCAAGATGTGATCGCGGGTGGACGCATGCTCGCGCCAGATGAGCGCAGCTCAAAAGAAGGTGCTCTGGATATCGAGATATCCAGCAAAGATGGAAGGCCTTCGTTCGGCCGCTGGCCTTCGACAGCTGCTTCTCACACCCGCCAAAGCTGCCGGTGCCGGCCCGTCGTTTGCCGGCAGCTACGCGCCCCTTTCCGGTTGTTCGGTCAGCTTCCACGAATTCCTAGAAGCAGACATTTGCCTTCACCGTTTTTGGGCCCGGCGTAGCGCCAAGTGGTTCAATAATCAACGAGCGGGCCTTTGCCCGCTCACAAGAGCCCATCGCTCTGCTCGGCGTGTTGCTTCCAAAAAATCACCTAGAGTCCGCATTTTCCTCCGGGGCCTCTTCGGCAACGCAGAGCATAGGCCGCGGCTCACTAGGTTGAATAGCAACGGCGAGTTCCTCGCATTGCACTCACCATTGAGTCGGAAAGGCGGCATCAGGCTAGCGCGACTGGAGCAGGAGCGGCCAACACAAGCGCTGAGGCAATCATCAATGGTTTAGCGAGGATCGGGGCTCTCCCATAAACGTGTCCAGGAGGGAGCAACTTGCCAGGGAAAGACTCCGTTCCCTTGGCGGCTTTGCTACAACACGTGTCTCGGCCTGCCTCTGCAGCTCGCGGAGAGGCTGCGAGGCAAAGGCAGAGCACTCATGCGTCACGGGCTTTGCCTGCCGCCAGACAGTGAACTGAAGTGCGGCGAGGATCGCCACTGCGATCGCCTGAGCGCTGACGAACGCGTAGCCGAGCGCGTTGGTAAGACGCCGCCATCGGGCATGAACAGGGTATCGTGCACGAAGGCTGCGTCTGCGATCAGGTGATCGAAGCGAGGTTATGCCCCGGCGAGTGTATGACCCTTGCCGGAATGCTGCCCACCTTGAACTCCTCGCCGTCGGCGAAGAGTTTGTCCCCCTTGGCTGCCGTCTTCTCGCGGTTCGGGCAGGTTGTAGATGCCCTGCCAGAGCGTTTGCACCGCGGTCACCTTCTCGCCAATGGCGGTCGGCGCGCCGGTTTTCTCCTTGAGGTATTGGGCGGCCGAGCAATGGTCGGCATGCGGGTGAGTATCGAGGATCCATTCGACCTCGTAGCCATTATCCGCGATGAAACGGAGTAGCTTGTCAGCCTCGACGGTGCGGATCGTGCCGGACTTCTCGTCAAAGTCGAGCACCGGATCGATGATGGCGCACCTATGCGTTCCAGGATCGGCCACGATGTACTGGATCGACCCGGTGCGCGGCTCGAAGAAGCCAGTGACTGCAGGTTTGGCTGCTGCTTGATGCAACTCACAATGCTGCATGTTTCGGGAGCGTATGTCTGCAACGACGGCGGCGCACCAGCAGTTTCACGCCGCTGCTCGCACCTCGAGGCCGGAAAGGCTCCATTCAATTCCGGAACCCTCAAGGACCGCTGCACCGTTACCAGATGGAGCGATGGAGAGAGCTATGACGCACGAAGCCGGCGACCACCCCCTTCGATCGGACGAGCTGGCGCTCATCGATCGCTACTGGCGGGCGGCCAACTACATCTCGGTCGGTCAGATCTACCTGCTCGACAACCCGCTGCTGCGCGAACCCCTGCAACCGGGGCACGTCAAGCCGCGGCTGCTCGGCCATTGGGGCACGACGCCGGGACTCAACTTCATCTACGCCCATCTCAATCGCGTCATCGCCCGGCGCGATCTCGACATGATCTATATCTGCGGACCCGGGCATGGCGGGCCTGGCATGGTCGCCAACACCTGGCTCGAAGGCAGCTACAGCGAAATCTATCCCGATGTACCGCTAAGCGAAGAGGGCCTGCGCCGCCTCTTCCGGCAGTTCTCGTTCCCAGGGGGTGTGCCGAGCCACGCGGCGCCGGAGACGCCGGGGTCCATCCACGAAGGCGGAGAACTCGGTTACGCGCTCATGCACGCATTCGGCGCCGCCTTCGATAATCCCGAACTGACTGTTGCCTGCGTTATTGGCGACGGCGAAGCCGAGACCGGCGCGCTTGCCGCCTCCTGGCATTCCAACAAGTTCCTCAACCCCGTTCATGACGGGGCGGTGCTGCCGATCCTCCACCTGAACGGCTACAAGATCGCCAATCCGACGGTGATGGGCCGCATGGCGGACGAGGATCTCGAACGCCTGTTCCTCGGTCTCGGCTGGGAGCCGCATTTCGTCTCGGGCGAGGATCCGGCAACGATGCACCGGCAGATGGCGGCAACCCTCGACAGCGTCGTCACGCGCATCCACACGATTCAGGACAGTGCCCGCGACAACCGCGATGCGCTGAATATGCCACGCTGGCCGATGATCGTCCTGCGCTCACCCAAGGGCTGGACGGGGCCGAAAGAGGTGGACGGCAAGAAGGTCGAAGGCTTTTGGCGCTCGCACCAGGTTCCGGTCGCCAATGCGCGCGCAGATGCCAGCCACCGCGAGCTGCTAGAGGACTGGATGCGCAGCTACCGCCCGCAAGAGCTCTTCGATGCGGACGGGCGCCCGCACGCCGACCTGCTGACATTGGCGCCGACCGGGCAACGGCGGATGGGACTAAATCCGCATGCCAATGGCGGACTGCTGAAACGCGAGCTGAAGCTGCCCGACTACAAGACTCTTGCCGTCGGCGTGCCAGCGCCGGGCGCACCTGTCGCCGAAGCGACACGGGTGATGGGCAAATACCTCGCCGAAGTCATACGGCTGAATGCCGATGCTCGCAATTTCCGCCTGATGGGACCCGACGAGACGGCCTCCAACCGGCTCGACGCTGTGTTCGAGGTCACCGACCGGGTGTGGATGCAAGACATCGAGCCGTTCGACACCAACCTCGCCGCCGACGGGCGGGTGATGGAAATCCTCAGCGAACACCTCTGCCAGGGCTGGCTCGAGGGGTATCTGCTGACCGGCCGGCACGGGTTCTTCTCGTGCTACGAGGCCTTCATCCACATCGTCGATTCGATGTTCAACCAGCACGCCAAGTGGCTCAAGGTCTCGCGCGAACTGGGCTGGCGCAAGCCCATCGCCTCTCTCAACTATCTGCTGACCTCCCATGTCTGGCGGCAGGACCACAACGGCTTCTCACACCAGGACCCGGGCTTCGTCGATCTCGTGGCCAACAAGAAGGCCGATATCGTGCGCATCTACCTGCCGCCGGATGCAAACTGCCTGCTCTGGGTTACCGACCACTGCCTCAGGACCTATGACCGCATCAACGTCATCGTTGCCGGCAAGCAACCCTCGGCGCAGTGGCTCGACATGGCGGCGGCCGCGCGCCACTGCGACGTCGGCATCGGCGCGTGGGATTGGGCGGGGACCGTTGCCGGCGACGAGGAGCCGGATATCGTCATGGCCTGCGCCGGCGACGTGCCGACACTCGAAACCCTGGCCGCCGTCGACCTGCTGCGGCTGGCCCTTCCGAGACTCAAGGTCCGCGTCGTCAATGTCGTCGACCTGATGACACTGCAATCCGAATACCAGCATCCGCACGGGCTGAGCGACGAGCACTTCGACGCGCTTTTTACCACCGACAAGCCTGTGGTCTTCGCCTATCACGGCTATCCCTATCTCATCCACCGGCTTGCCTACCAGCGGCGCAACCACGCCAATCTCCACGTCCACGGCTTTCAGGAGGAAGGCACCACCACGACCCCGTTCGACATGGCGGTCCTCAATAGCATCGACCGCTTCCATCTGGCGCTGGCGGCGCTGAAATGGCTGCCCGATACCGGGGCAGACGGCGCGGCGCTCGAGGCGAACCTGAACGCCAGGCTCGCGGCACATACCGCCTATGTGCGCGAGCACGGCGAGGACATGCCCGGGATCCGTGAGTGGAATTGGACCCATGGCAGGTGACGGGCGAGAGGTCGTCCTGGCGCTCAACGCCGGATCGTCGAGCCTCAAATTCGGCCTCTACGATGTCGCAGGCGATGTCGCCCGCCTCGCCCGCGGCAGCGTCACGCGTGCCGACGGCATCCGTGTCCGGACGGACGGCGCGGATGGAGAGACCATCGAGCATGATCTCTCCAGCATCCCTCTCGACGAGGCGGCGCTGATCGAGCGGCTGCTCCCCTGGCTCACCGAGACGTTCGACTGCGGCGAGCCGACGGCCATCGGTCACCGCATCGTGCATGGCGGCACGCGGTTCACCGGACCGGTCCTGCTTACCGCCGAAACCATCGAAGCGGTCGAGAGCCTGACCCCGCTCGCCCCGCTGCATCAGCCGCCGGCAATGGCGCTGATCCGCGCCGTCCGAAAGGCCCGCCCGCGTCTTACGCAGGTCGGCTGCTTCGACACCGCCTTCCACCATCGGCTTTCGCCGCCCGTCAGCCGCTACGCGATCCCGCGCGCCTATGAGCGCAAGGGCGTGCGCCGCTACGGCTTCCACGGGCTTTCCTACCAGTACATCGCCGGCGAACTCGCCGACCGCGCTGACAGGCGGATCGTCGTCGCGCATCTGGGCAATGGTGCGAGCCTTTGCGCCCTCTTCAACGGGGAAAGCCACGACACCACCATGGGTTTTTCCGCGCTCGACGGTCTGGTGATGAGCACCCGGCCCGGCCAGATCGATGCCGGCGTCCTGCTCTACCTCCTCCAGCAGGAGGGGCTGACGCCCGACGAACTGGAAACCCTGCTTTACCGCGAGAGCGGGCTCAAGGGTGTCTCCGGTCTCTCGGGAGACGTGCGCGAGCTGCTGGCCAGCGGCGCCCCCGAAGCGGCGGAGGCCATCGATCTCTTCGTCTTCCGCATCTGCCGCGAGACTGCCGCCATGGCCAATACGCTGGAAGGGCTCGACACCCTGGTGTTCACAGGCGGCATCGGCGAGCACTCGGCGCCCGTCCGCAAGGGCGTCGGCGAGCGTCTCGCCTGGCTCGGCGTTTCGCTCGACGAGGCCGCCAACAGCGCCGGAGCGCGCTGCATCTCGACGCGGTCGAGCCGCGTGGAGGTCCTCGTCATCCCGACCGACGAGGAAGTGGTGATCGCCCGGCAGATTGCGGCGCTTCTGGGCGCGCGCCAATAGCTCCACGCATCCGCATCGACCAAACGAACCTCTCGGCAGGTCAGGCGCTCTGGCCCATCTGCTCTCTCAGCCAGGCCGAAATCTGGGACGATTGCATGGCACCGGATACGCGGGCGACTTCCTTGCCGTCATGGAAGAGCAGCATGGTCGGAATGCCGCGGATGCCAAAGCGCGCGGCCATCCCCGGTTCGGCCTCGGAATCGAGCTTGAGGAACCGGAACTCGGGCTCGAGTCGGTGTGCCGCCGCTTCATATTGCGGCGCCATCATGCGGCAGGGGCCGCACCAGTCCGCCCAGACATCGACCACCACAGGAATGTCGCTGCGCGCGATCTGCTTTTCGAGCCCATCGCCCGTGACTTCGGCTGGATGTCCGGTGAAGAGGCCGGCGCCGCATTTGCCGCAGCGCCCCTCGCGCGCCGGTTTTCCCGCGGCAATCCGGTTGACGCTTCTGCACTCAGTGCAAACCACGTGCATGGTGCCGTTCATAAAAACATTCCTCGTTTTTGCTGCGCCAGCTCCGATAGGGTGGCAACCGGCTTCATCGGCATCAGACTGCCTGCAGCGAAGAATGACTGGGCGCTGTTCCCGTTCCCTGCGGGAGGTCCGGGAACGATCAAGACATCATCGTTGCTGCCGTACATCATCAGGCGATCGCGCAGGTGATAAGGGGTGACCACCTCACCGCGACTTCATGTAGACTGGCCGGCATCGAGGGTTCTCCTTCTGGCACGTATGTGACTGCTAGCGGTAGACGTGTCGTTCGGCTGTCGCAGGGAGACCACGTGTCGGCGGCCGAACGGTGAAGGATACGAGGGTGGCGGTATCTCATGGACTCCCTGATTACGGCGGCGGCACAGGCCCTTGCGGCCGGCGATCCTCTTGCGGCGCTGAAGCGCGTCGCCCTGCGTGACGATGCACCGGCGCTGGCGCTGCGCGGTATCGCCATGGCGCAGCTCGGCGACTTCGCCCGGGCAAAAGCCCTGCTGAAGAGTGCGGCACGGGCGTTTTCGCCGAGGGAAGCCATGGCTCGTGCACGTTGCGTCGTTGCCGAAGCGGAAATCGCCCTCGTCTCGCGCGATCTCGGCTGGCCCGCCAGGACGCTCGATGCGGCGCGCGCGACACTCGAGGCGCATGGCGATGCGGTCAACGCCGCGCATGCGCGCAACCTCGAGGCCCGGCGGCTGCTCCTCATCGGTCGGCTCGATGAAGCCGAACGACTGCTCGCGGGAACCGATCCAGCGCCGCTTCCGCCAGCGCTACGGGTTGCGCATGCCCTGATCGTTGCCGGCATCGCCATTCGCCGCGTGCAGACGAAGGCAGCACGCGGCGCGCTTGCCCAGGCGCAAGAGGCCGCGCACGCGGCTGGCATACCGGCTTTGGCGGCCGAGGTTGAAAGCGCGTCGCGGGTGATGGAAACAACCGCAGCGCGCGTGATCGTGCGGGGAGAGGAGCGCCCCGTCATGCTCGACGAGGTCGAGACACTGCTGGCGTCGGGAACGCTCGTTATCGATGCCTGCCGCAATGTGGTGCGGGACGACAGGAGTGTGGTGGGGCTGACAACGCGCCCGGTTCTCTTCGCATTGGCCCGCGCCCTTGCCGAAGCCTGGCCGGGAGACGCCTCGAGAAACACACTTCTCGCCCGCGCGTTCCGGGCGAGGCACGCCGACGAGTCGCATCGCGCGCGCCTGCGGGTCGAAATGGGGCGGCTCCGCGCGGAGCTGCGCGGACTAACCGACGTCAGCGCAACGAGGCACGGTTTCAAGCTCGTGCCGCGCCGGGCAAACGAGATCGCGGTGCTGGCGCCGCCGGTCGAAGAGCCGCATGCGGCGGTGCTTGCATTCCTCGCCGACGGCGAATCCTGGTCGAGCTCGGCCTTGGCGATCGCACTCGGCGCAAGCCCGCGCACCGTTCAGCGTGCGCTCGAGCAGCTTGCGGGTGAGGGAAAGGTGCAATCGTTCGGCCGCGGGCGAGCGCTCCGCTGGACGACCCCTTCGGTGCCCGGCTTTCCGACAACATTGTTACTCCCCGGACCGCTTCCCGGGGTGTTAGGGTGAGGCCATGAAAACAACTGTTGCCGAGATTTTGAGAGAATATGGACCCTTTGCGGGGGCCAAGAATGTGGCTGGCGTCACCTTCGACGGCCAGCGCGTCTGGTTCGCCTCGGGGGATAAGCTCAACGCACTTGACCCCGAGACTGGGGAGACGGTGCGTTCGATCGATGTCGCCGCGCATGCGGGGACGGCCTTTGACGGACAGCACCTCTATCAGATCGCCGAGGACCGCATCGACAAAATCGATCCGCAGACCGGCCAGGTGCTTGCCACGATCCCGGCACCGGGCGGTGGCGGCGATTCCGGACTTGCCTGGGCAGAAGGGTCGCTCTGGGTGGGACAGTATCGAGACCGCAAGATCCACCAGGTCGATCCCGAGACCGGGGCGGTCCTGCGCACCATCGAGTCCAATCGGTTCGTTACCGGAGTGACCTGGGTCGACGGCGAACTCTGGCACGCCACCTCCTCGGGAGACGGTCAGGGAGAGGTCCGGCGGATCAATGACGAAACCGGAGAGGTCCTGGAGCGACTCGAGATGCCGTATGGCGTGTCGGGGCTCGAATCCGACGGCGGTAACCGGTTCTTCTGCGGAGGCGGCGACAGCGGAAAGGTCAGCATCATACGGCGGCCGAAGCGGGCGGCATGATGGCGGGTGCGCGATGGCACCACGGAGTCGGTGTCAGTTGCAAACCCCGGTATTTATTCTGCCTTCTTGCCTTCCTCCTGCGCTCTCTTGAGATCCTCATCCGAAAGCATGCGCTGGTCCGGATCGGTGGTATCGCCGCCATTGGGGGTAAAGCGGAGCTTTTCCATATAGGGCGTCGGCTTCTTGCGCCGATAGTCAGCGAACTCCTTGGCGTAGTATTGGCGCGCCTCCTCGACGGTTTTGGCGCCGATGACGATGTCGTGCATCAGGTTGAGCGCCAGAAAGTTCGCCTGCTCGTCATGGCAACGCGCCGAAACCTCACCCGCGGTCCGTTCCACGATGACGCTGCCGTCGAAGGCGGCGAGATCTGAGAACTTTTCGGGCGGCACATGATAGTCGATGAAGGATTCGACCGAGTCGCTGTGGGGCGCCGGAAAGTTGTGGTTGAAGAAGGTCTTGCTCGCAACGATCCGCTTCCATGGACCGGCCTCGTGCCAGATGAATTGGCTTTCGCTCACCTCGTCCGGTTCGCCATAGGTATCGAGCACTAGTTTGGCCGCCTCCCGCGATTCCTGCGGCCAGGTTTTCATGACGTCTGCAGCAGCCATTTTCACCTCCTTTTGTGAGCAGAGGCCTATTCGGAGCCGCGCTCGGAGGCCTTGATCTCTTCTTCGACCTCCTTCTTGAGGCGAGCCCGCGGGTCGTCGGCCAGCTGCTTGCGCACACGTTCGACGTGCGCATCGTCAACATCGGGCGTACGGGAGCTGTCGTCGGGCAGGCCCGGCGCCGTCTGGGCGATCGACTCGTCGACCGGCCTGTCGTTGGCGCCGGTGCTGATCTTGGATTTTCTCGTGGACATGGCATCTCTCCGGTTTCCCGTTTCTAGCCCAACCGGGAAGACGGTTCGGGGTTGCACAATCTGATCTAAGCCAAGCGATGATCGGCATCGTGCGAGAGCCATATCGGCGCCGACCTCGCCTTCAATTTCCTTCCTTCAACGGCCGTAGAATCCGCCGGTGGCTTGACTCGGGTGGCGCCGGTATGGTTTATGACACCGATGTCATGACATCGGTGTCATAAACCGCTGCGGCATCCGGCCGACGAGACGGCCGACCAAGGGAGGTTCGGGTGGCCACGATCTACGATGTCGCCAAGGCGGCAGGCGTATCGCCGAAAACCGTCAGCCGCGTGCTCAATGGAGATGCGCCGGTCAACGAGAAGACCCGCGCGGCGGTGCACGCCGCCATAGGCCAGCTCAACTACGTACCGTCGAGCGCGGCGCGCACCATGCGCTCGCAGCGTTCGGGGCTGGTCGGCATGATCACCGGCGCCATCTCGACCTCGCCGCATTTCGAGCCCACGGGCCTGCCGGAAATCTACCTGGTGCAGGGCGCCCAGCGGGTCTTTGCCGAACATAACCTGACGCTCTTGATCGCCGATACGGGCGGCCATGCCGAACGCGTGCCGGATCTCTTGCACACCTTCCTCGAGCATCGCGTCGAGGGCATCCTCTATGTGGCCGAATATCACCAGGAAGTGCACCTGCCCGGGAATCTCCGCGGGCGGCACATGGTGCTGGTCAACTGCTTCGATGCGGTCGGTACGCCGTGCGTTTTACCCGACGACGAGGGCGGCCAGTTCGCCGTGGTCGACGGGCTCATCGGCAAGGGTCACACCCGCATCGGATTTCTGACCTTGCCCGAGCGGCAGGCTGCGCGCCCCCACCGCACCGAGGGCTACCGCAAGGCGCTGGCCAAGCATGGCATTGCCTTCGACGAGGATCTGGTCATCGCCGGCGCCATCAGCGATGTGGCGCACGAGTACGACCTGCTCTGGGACGCCCTCGACCGGCTCCTGCGCATTCCCGACCCGCCGACTGTCATCTGCTGCGCCAACGATAAGATGGCTATGCGCGTCTATGGGCTCCTGCGTGAGCGCGGGCTCGAAATCCCCAAGGACATCTGCCTGGTCGGTTACGACGACTACCGCATGATCAGCGAGCACATGCATCCGCCGCTCTCGAGCGTCGACCTGCCTTATGGGGCGATGGGCGCGCGGGCGGCGGCGAAGCTGATCCGCCTGATCTCAGGCACGAGCAAACCGAACGAGCCGAGCCGGGAACTGGTCTCGGGTCCGGTCGCCTGGCGCGAAAGCGTCAGGCCGCGTGACCGTGTGGTCACGCCATTCCAAACATGGAGGAGAGAAACGTGAAGACCCTGAAAACCCTTGCGGGGGCCCTGGCCCTCACCACCGCGCTCTCGGGCGCCGCCTTTGCCCAGACGGAGCTGAGCATGTGGTACCATGGTGCCGGCAGCACCGTGGAACGCGAGTTGATCAACCAGATCATCAGCGATTTCAACGCCTCGCAAAGCGACTGGACGGTCGTGCTGCAGGAGTTTCCGCAGATCGCCTATAACGATTCCGTCGTCGCCGCGGCCGTCGCCGGGAACCTCCCCGACATCATCGACGTCGACGGTCCGGTGATGCCCAACTGGGCGTGGGCCGGCTACATGCAGCCGCTGCAACTCTCGGAAGGCGCCCTCGACGGGTTCCTTCCCGGCGCAATCGGCGAGTGGGACGGCGAAGTCTATTCGGTCGGCCTCTGGGATGCGGCGGTTGCGATGTATGCGCGCAAGTCCGTGCTCGAGGAGAACGGCATCCGCATCCCGACGCTCGAGGAGCCGTGGACCAAGGACGAGTTCGACGAAATTCTCGAGACGCTGCAGGCGACTGGAGATTTCGAATACGCGCTCAATCTCGGCATGGCCGACCAGGGCGAATGGTATCCCTACGCCTTCAGCCCATTCCTGCAGAGCTTTGGCGGCGACATCGTCGACCGCTCGACCTACCTCACCGCCGAAGGTGTGCTCAACGGGGACGAGGCCATCGAGTTCGGCGAGTGGTGGCAGAGCCTCTTCGAGCGTGACCTGGTACCTGGCACCAGCCAGGACATGGCCGACCACCAGACCGGCTTCATCGACGGCGACTACGCGCTGCAGTGGAACGGCAACTGGGTCGCCGTGCAGGCGCTCGAAGCGCTGGGCGACGACGTCCTGTTCCTTCCCGCGCCCGATTTCGGCAACGGTCCCAAGATCGGCGCCGCCTCCTGGCAGTTCGGTGTCTCGGCGACCAGCGAACATCCGGACGGGGCGAGCGCCTTCATCGAGTTTGCCCTTCAGCCCGAATACCTGGCGGCCTTCTCGGACGGCATCGGCCTGATCCCGGCAACGGCGGAAGCGGCCGCCATGACCGAGAATTACGCACCCGGCGGACCTCTCGAAGTGTTCTACGGGTTGAGCGAAGCCCAGGCGACGCTGCGGCCGGTGACTCCGGGCTATGTGTTTGCAGCGCTCGAGTTCCGCAAGGCGCTCTCGGATATTGCGAACGGCGCCGACGTTGCAGATGCGCTCGATGCGGCGGTCGATGCGATCGATGCCGATATCGAAAGCAACAACGGCTACGGCTTCGAGGAGTAGTCGGAGCGATCGCCACGAGGTCGGCTGGGCACCCCCCTCCCGGCCTCCCCCACAAGGGGGGAGGTGCCACATTGTGCTTGTGGCACCATCCCGCGAACTCACCGGACCGGCACCTCCCCCCTTTTGGGGGAGGCCGGGAGGGGGGTGATCGCAATGAAACGCAAGGCGCCAGTGGGATGGACACCATGACTCCCAAGACCGCAAAATCGCTGCAGAACCATCCCACAGCGGGGTGGCTGATGATGGCGCCCGCAATCATCCTGCTCACGCTCTTCCTCATCGGGCCGTTCCTCTTGGCCTTCGGCTTCTCGTTCACCAACCAGCGGCTGATCTCGCCCAACCCGACGCAAATCGTCGGCCTGCGCAATTTCGAGCAAATGCTGGGCGTCGGCGTGCTGACGCTCGAGCCCGAGCGCGACAATAGCGGCGCGGTCGTGCGCGATGACGAGGGGCGGCCGGAATATCCGCGGGTGCGTACCTTCACGCGCAACAATCCCGATTATCCACACCTCGAGGGCATGCGCGAATGGTTCGGCTGGAGCTGGGGCGACAACCAGGTCGTGGTGCTGGCGCGTGATCTCGTCTTCATGAAGGCGCTGACCAACACGCTGATGTTCGTGGCCGTGGTTGCCCCCGTGCAGGCGGGCCTCGCCCTCCTCCTCGCGCTGATGATCAATCAGAAGCTCAGGGGCATAAACATCTTCCGCACGGTGTATTTCATGCCGGTGGTGGTTTCGATCGTGGTCGTCTCGCTGCTCTGGCGCTTCATCTATGACGGACGCAACGGGCTCCTCAACAACCTCCTCAGCTTCATCAGCTTCGGCCAGTTCCGGCCGGTCGACTGGCTCGGGGAGCCCTCGACGGCGCTTTGGGCGATCCTCGCCATGTCGGTGTGGCAGGGGGTGGGCTTCCACATGGTCATCTGGCTTTCGGGTCTGCAGACCATACCCGTCGCGCTCTATGAGGCCGCCGATATCGAAGGGGCGACGCCGTGGCAGAAGTTTCGCTTCGTCACCTGGCCGGGGCTGCGAAACACGGCGGTCCTCATCCTCGTCGTCATCACCATGCAAGCCTTCTCGCTCTTTGCCCAGGTCGACGTCATGACCCAGGGCGGGCCGCTCGACTCCACCCAGTCACTGGTCTTCCAGGCCGTGCAACGCGGCTACGAGCAACAGAATATCGCCGGAGGATCGGCCATATCTGTGCTCCTCTTTCTTCTGGTGCTGGCGATCTCGATCACCCAGCGATACCTCACACGGGAGCGCAACTGATGGCCACCGTTGCCGAACCCAACAAGAACCTGAAGACGGGCCTCAAATACCTGCTGCTGGTGCTGGTGGCGCTGGTCTTCCTCTTCCCCATGGTCTTCATGGTCGTCTCCTCGCTGAAGCCCGACTTGCAGCTTCTGCGCGACACGTCCTCGATCGCGGCGTTCCTGCCGGTCGGCGACATCTCGCTCGACAATTACTTCGCCGCGTTCCGGCGCGCACCGATCGGGCTCTTCGTCTTCAACTCGGTGTTCGTCACCGGCCTTACCGTCATCGGCTCGCTCTTTCTCTGCTCGCTGGCCGGCTTTGCTTTCGCCTTCCTCGAGTTCCGCGGCAAGAACCTGGTGCTCTCGATCGTCATCGCGACGCTGATCGTGCCGTTCGAGACGATAGCGGTGCCGATGCTGATGGTGGTCAATACTCTGCCTTTTGTTGGGCCGAACGGCCTGCAATGGGGCTGGCTCAACACCTACCACGTGCAGATCGTGCCGTTCCTTGCCGATGCGCTGACCATCTTCCTCTTCGTCCAGTATTTCCGCGACCTGCCGAAGGAACTGATCGAGGCGGCGCGGCTCGACGGAGCGACCTGGTTCCAGGTCTACGCGATGGTGATCATGCCGATCGCCGGCCCGGTGATCGCGACCGCTGCCATCCTCAAGTTCCTTGCCATGTACAACCAGTATCTCTGGCCGCTGATGGTCACCCAGTCCGAGCAGTTCCGGCCGGTGATGGTGGGCCTGCAGTACTTCTTCCAGCTCAACACAGCCTGGGGCGAGGTTATGGCCTATCTCTCGCTGATCACCCTGCCGGTGCTCGCCTTCTACCTGTTCCTGCAAAGGGCCTTCATCGCCTCGATCGCTTCGACGGGCATCAAGGGCTGATCCTTCTGACCAACGACTGAGAAAGTTCGACGAAATTGGCACTCTCCATTCCCGACAAGTGGATCTGGGACTTCTGGCTGACGCGCGACGGCGAGGACTGGCACATCTATTTCCTGCAGGCCGACAAGAACCTGGGGGATCCAGACCTGCGCCACCGCAACGTCACCCAGGGCCATGCGATCTCGCGGGACCTCAGCAACTGGACGCACCTGGGCACCTGCCTTACCCCTTCGACGGGGCCGGCGTGGGACGACTGGACAACCTGGACGGGTTCGGTCGTCAGGGACGAGACCGGCCTCTGGCACCTCTTCTATACGGGGACCAGGCATGGCGAGGAGCAGGGCCTCAAGCAGCGCATCGGCCACGCGACATCGCGCGACGGCCACAGCTGGCAGCGCGTGGGCGACGGGCTGGCACTCGACATCTCCGGCCCCAACTACGAGGACTACGCTCCCGGCCACTGGCACGACCGCGCCTTCCGCGATCCCTGGGTCATCCGCGATCCCAAGAGCGACGGCTGGCTTATGTTCATGACGGCGCGCGCGCCCGGCATCGCCGAGCCCAATGCCGCCGGCACCATCGGCCTTGCCACCTCGCCCGACCTCTACACCTGGACCCTGCAGCCGCCGGTCTATCGCGGTGGCATGTTCGGGCAGATGGAGGTGCCGCAGGTCTTCCAGTATCGCGGCAGGTGGTACTGCCTGTTCTGTACGGCCGCCGGGCACTGGTCGGAGGCCTACAAGGCCTTCAACCCACAGAGCCCCGTGACCGGCAGCCATTATCTGATGGCCGACAGTCCGCGCGGGCCCTGGAGCGTGGCGCCGGGGCCATTCCTCGAAGGGCACATGCCGTGCCGCCGCTATGCCGGCAAGATCGTCGAGAAGGACGGGGAGCTCTGGGCGATGGGCTTCATTCATACCACACCCGATGCCGATTTCGTGGGCGAGGTCAGTGATCCGATCCCGGTTTCGGTCGACGAGAACGGGCTGCTCACGGCCCATCCCGAGCGGATGGCGCCGGGCGCCAGGATATAGGAGGAGAAATGGCGGGACTGGAGTTCAAAGGCGTTCACAAGAGCTACGGCAAGGTCGACGTCATCAAAGGCGTTGACCTCTCGATCGCCCATGGTGAGTTCGTGGTTTTCGTCGGACCCTCAGGCTGCGGGAAATCGACGCTCTTGCGCATGGTCGCGGGGCTCGAGGACATCACGGCGGGCGAGCTCACCATTGGCGAGCGGGTGGTCAACCAGGTGCAGCCGCGAGACCGCGGCGTCGCCATGGTCTTCCAGTCCTACGCGCTTTATCCGCATATGAGCGTCTACGACAATGTCGGCTTTGGCCTGCGGCTCAAGAAGACGCCCAAGGATATTCGCGACCAGAAGATCCGCGAGGCGGCGCGCATCCTGCAGATGGAGCACCTGCTCGACCGCAAGCCCGCCCAGCTCTCCGGCGGCCAGCGCCAGCGCGTCGCCATCGGGCGGGCGATCGTGCGGCAGCCGGAGGTCTTCCTCTTCGATGAGCCGCTCTCCAATCTCGACGCGGCGCTGCGCATGGACATGCGCATGGAGATCTCGAAGCTCCACCAGGAGCTGGGTGCCACCATGATCTATGTCACCCACGACCAGGTCGAAGCCATGACGCTCGCCGACAAGATCGTGGTGCTCAATGCCGGCGTCGTGCAGCAGGTCGGCTCACCGCTCGAGCTCTATCACCACCCGGAAAACCTTTTCGTTGCCGGGTTCATCGGCTCGCCGAAGATGAACTTCCTCAAGGTCACGGCGGAGAAAACCGATGCCGGGCTGACCATCGCCGGCGCCGATCTCGAAGAGACCACGATCGCAGCCTCCGGATCGCAGGTGAGCACAGGAGACAGGATCACTCTCGGCCTGCGGCCGCACGACTTCATCGAAAGCGCCGACGGGCGGCTGCGTGGCGTGGTCGAGCTCGTCGAGCGGCTGGGCAATGAGACGATCGTCAACGTGCGGCTCGCCGGCGGCACGCAGGTCATTGCCGCGCTCGACGGCGACAGCCACCTGGAGGTCGGGCACGAGGCGCGCTTCGGCTTCGCGCCGGAGAAGCTTCACCTGTTCGACGCCGACGGGCAGACCATCGCGCGCTAAGTTCTATCGGCGTCTCTAGTCGAGATCGATCCGCCGCTGCGTCTGCCGATCGAACAGGTGCAGGTGGCGCGGATCGAGCGTGAAGCGCAGTGCAGCTCCAGCCTCGAGATCGACGCGCTCGCGGAACACGGCGAGGAAATCGGTGCCGCGCAGCCGCATCGACACCTGGGTCTCCGATCCGGTCGGCTCGATGACCACGACCTCGCCCGTGGCGGCGCCGTGATCGCCGGCGGCCAGGATCACGTGCTCGGGACGTATGCCGAGGATCAGCGGCTGCTCGACCAAAGCGTCCGGCATCGCGCGCGCGAGCGGCAAAACCACGTCGTTGTCCATGCGGAACGCCAAGGCAGAACCGTTACGGATGATCCGCCCCTCGAGAAGGTTCATGGCCGGTGAGCCGATGAAGCCGGCAACGAAGGTGTTGACCGGCCGGTCGTAAACCTCGAGCGGGCGTCCGAACTGCTCGACGATGCCGCTCCTCATCACCACGATCCGATCGGCCATGGTCATGGCCTCGACCTGGTCGTGGGTCACGTAGACCATGGTAATGCCCAGGCGCTGGTGCAGCTCCTTGATCTCGGCCCGCATGGCGACGCGCAGCTTGGCATCGAGGTTGGAGAGTGGCTCGTCGAAAAGGAACACTGCCGGGTCGCGCACGATCGCCCGGCCCATGGCCACGCGCTGGCGCTGGCCGCCCGAGAGCTGGCGCGGGTGTCGGTCGAGATAGTCTTCGAGTGCCAGGATCCGCGCGGCCTTGCGTACGCGCCGGGCGATTTCGGGCTTAGGCGTACCGCGTAGCTTGAGCGAGAAGCCCATGTTCTGCGCAACGGTCATGTGGGGGTAGAGGGCGTAGTTCTGGAACACCATGGCAATGTTCCGGTTCTTGGAGGAAAGGCCGTTGACCCGCCGGTCGCCGATCTTGAGCGATCCGCTCGTGATCGACTCAAGGCCCGCGATCATGCGCAAAAGCGTTGACTTGCCGCAGCCCGAGGGGCCGACCAGCACCACGAACTCACCGTCCTCGACCTCAACGTCGACCCCGTGAATGACCGGTACGGTGCCGTAGGATTTGCGGATGTCCTGAAGCGCAATCGAAGCCATGATGTCTTACCGCGGCCTTACGCCGCGTCCTGTCCCTCGTGATTGACTGCGGTGCGCTGGCCCGACGAGAAGATGATGAGCGCCAGGAGAGGCTCGGCGCTGGTGCACCTTGCCCAATGGCGCACGTTGCGGGGGATGCGGATGGCATCGCCCGGCTGCATCTCATAGATCGCATCGCCGAGCTTGTGCTCGCAGGTGCCCGAAACGACGTAAAGGATCTCCTCGCAATCGGGATGCGAGTGAAGCGCATTGCGTTCGCCGGGCTTGATCTCGCAGGTGCCGAAGGTCATTTCCGCGCCCGGCATCGCTTGCCCGGTTATCTTCCAGGTCAGTTGCCCCCAGGAGGTCTTTTCGATCGTGCCGTCGGCGCGCTTCGAGATCGGATCGGTCTCGGTCATATCGTCGTTTCCAAGCATCTAGAGTGTGCGGGTCTGACCGGCCTCGGTGGTCCGGTAGAAATCGAAGAGCTTCATGATCTCGACGGCGGCATCGAGCGTGCCTTTGGTCAGCGGCTTGTCCTCGAGCACCGCCTCGCAGAAGTGCAGCACCTCCGGCACATAGCCGAGGGTGAACATGTTGTTGTTGTAGAGCTGGCCGAGCGAGAACTCGGGTTCATAGATGAGGGCGGCGCTCTCCTCGGGCTGGATGAAGCTCGCCGCGCGCCCGTAGGCCGGGAGCCTCGCCTTGCGATAGTGGATCAGCCGGCAGCCGTTCTCGACGATGGCGTGGCTGCCCTCGCCGATGGCCTCGATGCGCTCGAGCGGAGCCGAGCCCGACTGGCCGGCGGCAAGGTGCAGCGCGCCGACGGCGCCGGAACGGAACCTCAGCGTCGCAACGCTGGCGCCCGTTACCGGCGTCCATTCATAGCTCGCCCGATCGATCTCGCCACCGAGGTAGTGAAGGATGGCACCGGGGTGGTAGATGTGGTCGAGAAAGCTCTGCATGGCGACGAGGTCGGCGCGGTCGGCCAGGGGCGGGATCGCCTGCGGATAGCGCACGACCAGCGATGAGAGGGTCCCGAACTCGGGGCTCGCGATGATGTCCTTGAGCTTTTCCACGGCCGGAAAGAAGGTCTTCTTCAACCCGGTCATGATCCGGCGGCCGGAGCGCTCGCTCAGCGCCTTCAGCTCCTCGACCTCCTGGCGCGAGGCGGCGGTCGGCTTTTCCATCCACACATGGGCGCCGGCCGCGACCGCGTCGCGGGCAAGGCGTGTGGCCTGCACGCGCCCGTCCTGGTCGTAGGAGGTGACGATGAAGACCACGTCCGGCTTTTCCGCGGCCAGCATCTCGGCGTGATCGGCATAGGTGCGCTCGGCGCCGAACGTGCGGGCGAAGCCCTTGGCGCGAGCGGCATCGAGATCGCAGATGGCAATGAGGTCGACAGGCGCATAACGGAAGGTCGGATAGACATTGCGATAGGCGTGGCCGCCCGCGCCGATGAAGCAGGCTCTGAGGCGCCTGTCATATTCGAAATTGTAGCGGATCTCGCGCTGGGTGTGGTGGAGCATGGTCAGCCTTTCAGTGCGCCCTGGGTCAGGCCTTCGGTGAAGCGGCGCTGCGTGAGGATGAAGAGGATAATGACGGGCAGGAAGGTGATGACCGTGCCCGAGAACACGAGCCTATAGGAGGTGGTGTAGGTCGAGGCGAAGCGGACCAGGCCCAGCGGGAGCGTCTGCACGTCGGGGCTGATGAGGACCACCAGCGGCAGGAAGAAGTCGTTCCAGGTCGAGAGGGCCGAGATGATGACCAGAGCCTGCATGGCCGGCATCGACAGCGGCAGGAACACCTGGGTCAGGATCTGGAAGTGGTTGGCTCCATCGATCCTGGCGGCCTCGGTCAATTCGTTGGGCACGCCGAGGAAGAAGCTGCGCATCAGGAAGATGCCGAAGGGGATGCCGTTGCTGACCTGGGCCAGCACGATACCCGTCAGCGAGTTGATGAGGCCGAGACCGGTCAGCACCTGGTAGAGCGGGATGATGATCGCCTGGACGGGAATGGTCAGCCCGAAGATGAAGGCATAAAAAATCCACTCGCGGCCCGGGAACCTGATCTTGGAGAGCGCATAGCCGGCCGGCACGCAGGTCAACAGCATCAGCAGCACCACGCCGGCGACGTTGATGAGGCTGTTGCCGATGAGGTCGGCAAAGCCGCCGACGCTCCAGGCGTCGACGTAGTTCTGCCACATCAACGCGTCGGGCAGGGCGAACGGATCGCCGACACCGATCTCCGCCTCGGTCTTGAGGCTCGAGATGATGAGCCAGAGGAACGGCGCGACGATGACGAAGGTGGCGGGCACGAGCGCGGCCAGCATCGGCAGGTCCTTGCGTGAAGGGATCATGTCGCCCCCCGTGCGCGCCAGCGGTTGAAAGTGACGGTGATGGTGATGGCGAGAACGCTCATCATGATGCAGAGCACCGCAGCCAGGCCATGGTCCTGGGCCTGGAAGGCCATGCGGTAAATGTAGGTGGTGATGATCTCGCTGGCGTAGAACGGGCCACCATTGGTCATGACGAAGACGGTGGCGAAGCCCTTGAGACCGTTGATCATGGCGAGCGAGACGACGAAGGTCAGCACCTCGCGGAGGCCCGGCAGGGTCACGTGGATGAGCTTCTGCCAGGCCGAGGCACCATCGACTTCGGCCGCATCGTAAAGGGTCGGATCGACGTTCTGGAGGCCCGCGATGAACAGCAGCATATAAAGGCCGAAGCCCTGCCAGGAGCTGGCAACGTTCACCGAAAACAGCACCAGAAACGGATCGGAGAGCCACCCCTGCGCCAGGTGCGACAGGTTGAGGCTGGCGAGCAGCGTGTTCAGCAGGCCATAGAACGGATCATAGATGTTGGCCCAGATGACGCCGACGACCGCGAGCGAAACGAGGTGCGGCAGGAAGAGCGTCGTACGAAAGAACACCTTGCCGCGCGCCAGGCTGCTGACCGCCAGGGCGAGGACAAGACCGAGGCCGCCGGCCAGCACCACGTGATAGAAGAGCCAAAGGAACGTGCGTAAGAGGCTTTGCCAGACGATGGGATCCTCAGAGGCGCGCACGTAGTTGTCGAGGCCGACGAACTGAGCCTCTGTATTGAACCCGCCGGAGTTGGTGAAGCTTATCCCGACCGTCGCGACGATGGGCAGGAGCGAGAACACCGCGTAGAGGGCGATGGCCGGCGCCAGCAGTGCAAAGGCCGTGCCGTAGCTGTCGCGGGTCGGATCGTCTTCCGTCCGCACCGCGGTGGGCGGAGCGTGGGCGGCCTCGCCCACGCGCTCAGGTATGGCGGATTTGCTTGCCATCATTCCGATCCGCTTGTTTGACAACGGGCCTGGGCCCGTCAGTCCCCCATCTTGGCTTCGATCTGCGCGAGGCCGTCCTCGGGCGAGACCTGGCCACCAACGAGGCCGCCGATCACCTGGTAGTAGGTGTCGAGAGCGCTGCCGGGGATATAGACGCTGGGGTTGTAGCCGACGCCTTCGGCCGCCGCCGCGAACACCTCGCCCATGACAGGGACGACCGGTTCGACGTCGGGCAGGTCTCGCGCCATCAACTGGCTGCTCGTCTGGTGCTCGGCGCGCAGCATCATGATCTCCTCGGAGAGCATGAAATCGATCCATTTCATGGCAAGCTCGGGTTGTTTGGAGCTGACCGGCACCATCCACGACCAGCCGACGCCGCCGGTTGGCCTCGAACCGTCATCGAGGTCGCTGGGGATGGTGGCGTAGCCGAGATTGGCGAGGTCATAGTCGAGCTGGCGGACATTGTTGATGAACCAGGGCCCGCCAAAGAAGATGGCGGCACGCTTGTTGGCCCAGAGGCGGATGGCGGCGTCCTGGTCGAGGCTGGTCATCTGCGGATTGATGTGGCCGGCCTTGACGCTGTCGACGAGGTTCTGCGCGCCCGCAACGACCGCCGGATCGGTCCAGGGCACTTCGCCCGCGACCACCTCGCCCATCATCTGCGGGCCGGCGGCGGCCTGCAGGAAGTTCCCGATGAGATGCCCGCCATTGCAGCAATTGCGGATGCCGACCGCAATCGGCTCGACGCCGGCCGCCTTGATCGCATCGAGGGTGGCGGTGAAATCGGCCCAGCCGCCTTCGAGGGACCAGCCGTTCTCCTCGAACATGTCCTTGTGATACCATATGGCGATCGCATCGACCCCGTCAGGCACCTCGTAGATCTCCCCGTTGAACTGGGTGGAGAGCTGCTCGTAGAGCCACGGATAAATCTTGTCCTTCCAGCCCAGCTCCTCGTACTGGGCGGTTAGCGGCTGTACGAGCTTGGCATTGGCGACGATGGTCACGCGCCCAATTCCCGAATTGGTGAGCAGCACGTCGGGACCGGCTTCGGACTGGATGGCCGCCTGCACGGCGCCATCGCTGATGTTGCCGGTCGGCGGCATGTATTCGATGGTGACGCCGGGATTGGCCTCCTCGAACCGGGTCTTGATCTCCTGCCAGAGCTCGTTGACCAGCGGATCGGCCTGCAAGTCCGATCCCCAGACCACCAGGTTCTGCGCCTGCACGGTTGCGGGCACGGCAAACGCCGCACCCGCCAGGGCGGCCAGCATGGCCGTGGACTTCATAAGTCCGTTCGTTTTCATCGTTTTCTCCTCCTCTCGATGCCGAGCCGTTTGCCGGCTCTACTTTTTGGCATCCTATCCACGGCGGACCGGCGGCCCGCCGATCCGGTCAGCGCGGCTCGACCTGCGAGAAGCGCTCCATGACGGCGGCCTGCACGTCACTGATGTGATCGAACATCAGCTCGGCGGCGCGTTCGGCGTCCTTGTTGCGGAAGGCTGACAGAATCTGGTCGCGCTCCTCAGCGGCGCGTTCGGCCAGATCCCGGCTCTCGTTGGCGATGAGGCGGCAGATCTGGATCTGCAGGTCCAGACGGGCGAGCGTCTCGACGAGGGCAGCGTTCTCCGAGGTCGTCGCGACCAGCTGGTGGAATTCGCGGTCGCGCTCGGCATAGACCTCCATGTCGCGCTCGCGCAGAGCCTCGACCGCCTCGTTTAGGATGCGCTCGAACGTGACGATGTCCGCATCGGTCATGCGCGGTACGGCGAGGCGCGTGGCAAAGCATTCGAGCGTTTTGCGCAGCTCGTAGAGGTCCGAGATCTCCCCGGGGGTGAAACTGCGCACATAGAAGCCCCGATAGGGCTTGATCTCGACCAGCCCTTCCTTTGCCAGTGTCCCGATCGCCTCGCGGAAGGGCGTGCGACTGACATCGAGGCGCGAGATCATCGCGCGTTCATCGATTGGTGCGCCGCTTGGCAGTTCGCCCGAAACGATGAGCCGGACGATCTCGGAATAGATGCGCTCTCTGAGCGTTTGATGACGGGGTGCGTTCATGATGGTTCCTGTCCTATCGCACTTGCGTATTGTATGCAATACACAATATGCTGCATGCAGAACAAGGCCGTGGAACAGGCGCAAGGGAGGACGATCGTGAAAAAGCTCTTTGTTGTCGGGACGTTGGACACCAAGGCCGACGAACTCGCCTATGCAAGCCGCATGGCGCAAGCGGCGGGTGTGGCGGTGAGCGTTGTTGACGTGAGCACGCAAAATCCGCGGCCGGGCGCTGAGCACAGCGCAGAAACGGTCGCCGATTTCCATCCGCAGGGGCGCGGAGCGGTGCTGGGGCTCAGCGACCGCGGCAAGGCGGTATCGGCCATGGCCGAGGCGCTCGGCAGGTTCCTCAAATCGCGCGAGGATCTCGGCGCCGTGCTGGGGCTCGGGGGCAGCGGCAATACGGCGCTGGTGACAGAAGCTATGCGGCAATTGCCGATCGGTGTGCCCAAGCTGATGCTCTCGACCGTGGCATCGGGCAACACTGCGCCCTATGTCGGCCCCAACGACATTGCAATGATGTATTCAGTGGTCGACATCGCCGGCCTCAACGCCATCTCGCGCACGGTGATCGGCAATGCTGCGCATGCGGCGGCCGGCATGGTGCGCGAGAGCGTGGCAGCCTCCGCCGAGGACCGGCCGGCGCTTGGCATGACCATGTTCGGCGTGACGACGCCGTGCGTGACGCAAGTGCGCACCGCGCTCGAGGCCGACTACGACGTGGCGGTGTTCCATGCGACGGGCGTTGGCGGCCAGTCCATGGAGAAGCTCGCCGAATCGGGCTTCTTTGCCGGTCTCATCGACCTGACGACGACAGAGGTCGCCGACCATCTTTTCGGCGGCGTGTTCGCCGCCACCGAGGATCGATTCGGTGCCGTCATCCGCACCGGATTGCCTTATGTCGGCTCGGTCGGCGCGGTCGACATGATCAATTTCGGTGCGCGCGACACCGTGCCGCCGCAGCATGAGGCGCGCAATCTCTATATTCACAACGCGCAGGTGACGCTGATGCGCACTACGGCCGAGGAGAACCGGGCGATCGGCGCCTTCATCGTCGAACGGCTCAACGCGATGACAGGGCCGGTGCGTTTTCTCCTGCCCCTGGCTGGGGTCTCGGCAATCGATGCACCCGGTAAGCCGTTCTACGACCGCGAAGCTGATGAGGCTCTGTTCGAGGCTATCCGCAGCGGCTGGCAGGACGACGACAACCGCCGGCTCATCGAGATCGACGCCAATATCAACGACCCCGCTTTCGCGGCGGCGGCGATCGAGAACGTCAAGGACGTCATGAGGAACGGGAGAAGCTGATGGCTCGCATCGAACGCACCGCAATCCTCGAAAGGCTCGCCCGCAAAGTCGCCGCCGGCGAGCCGATCATCGGCGGCGGGGCCGGCACAGGGTTATCGGCCAAATGCGAAGAAGCTGGCGGCATCGACCTCATCGTCATCTACAATTCCGGCCGCTACCGCATGGCCGGACGCGGCTCGCTCGCCGGGCTCCTGGCCTATGGCAACGCCAATGACATCGTCCTCGACATGGCCCGCGAGGTGCTGCCGGTCGTCAAGCACACGCCTGTGCTGGCCGGCGTCAACGGTACCGACCCCTTCTGCAATTTCGATTTCTTCCTCGATCAGCTCAAGGCCCTCGGCTTTGCCGGCATCCAGAATTTCCCGACTGTCGGCATGATAGACGGCAAGTTCCGGGCCAATCTCGAGGAAACCGAGATGGGTTTCGCCCTCGAGGTCGAGGTGGTGGCCATGGCTCATGGCAAGGATATGCTGACGACCCCTTATGTCTTCGACCCGGAACAGGCCCGGGCAATGACGCAAGCCGGCGCCGACATTGTGGTGGCCCATTTAGGGTTGACCACAGGCGGGGCGATCGGGGCGGACACCGCCCTCACGCTCGATGAGTGTGTCAGCCGGATCGATGCCATCGCGGCGGCGGCGCGGGCGGTGCGGCCGGAGGTGATCGTCCTCTGCCATGGCGGACCGATCGCCATGCCCGAGGATGCGCGCTTCGTCCTTGCCAACGCCAGCGGCTGCCACGGCTTTTTTGGCGCCTCCAGCATGGAGCGCCTGCCGACGGAGACCGCGATCAAATCCCAGGTCGAGGCGTTTACCAGCATCGGCAAGGGTCGGGCGGCAGGGTAAAGAGAGCGACGCTCCCGGGTCAGTCCCACACCGAAAGCATCGCCGCTTCGACGTAGCGCAAGTGGTCCGTCATCGCCTTGCGGGCAGCGTCCGGATCGCCTCGTTCGATGGCGGCCACGATCGCCTCGTGGTCGACCATGATGTGCCGGCGCAGTTCGTCGATACTGGCGAGGTGGGTATGAAAGCGCTGGTCCACCTCTTCGGCGCGGGACTTCCAGAGGTCGCTCAGGATCTCGCGCAGAACCGAGCTGGCGCAGGCGTCGGCAATGGTCAGGTGCAGCGCCTGATCGCTGGCGGCCGGCCAGCGGCCGGCGGCGGTTTCCACGCGCATATGCGTCAGAATCTCGTTGAGGGCAGCGATCTGGTCGGTATCGATATGGCGGGCAGCAAGCGCCGCCACCTCAGGTTCGATGATGCAGCGGGCCTGCATGACCTCGATGGGTGAGTGGTTCTGTTCGGGCAGCGGTTCGACCCCACCATTGCGGCCGCGTACGAAAGCGCCCACACCGACGCGGATATCTATGAGGCCGGCGACCTCGAGCGCGATCAACGCTTCGCGCACCGTCGGGCGGCTCACCCCCAGATCCTGCGCCAGATCGCGTTCAGACGGAAGCTGGCGACCGGGCTCGGCCGCACCCGACTGGATGAGGTCGCGGATCTGGTCGGCAATCTGGATATAGAGCTTCCGGTTGGATACTGCCTGAAGTTTCATATGCCCCACATGTAGCGTCGCAACCGACTCGGCGCCGGCTGGGTTTGTTCACCTCGCCGCCTTATTAGCAGCAAAACGCATTCAGCGTCCACTGGTCTGACCACTTGACAGCCAGACCCCTCTGCATTAGCACTTTAATGCCCTCTCGGAACGCGTTGGAGGACGCTCCGGGCGCAGGTACTTCAGGTCGTTCAAGCGAACGCTGGAGGAGGACTAGCCGCACTATCGCAGCCGCGCTGCGCATCGAGCTGCTTGCGGCGCCGGTTGTCCGGTGCCCGGCCCCGTGAGTTCATCCGCTGGCAGCCTTGCCGGCGCCCATAGATGGCGCCGCCCGTGACCTGCTGCCTGTTGCCGCCTATCGAGGGAATTATGAACAAGCCTTTATCAATCAAAGATCTGGTGCTGGCCGAGGACAAGAAGGCCTGGTTCGTCGAAGCGCGCTTCGGCATGTTCATCCATTGGGGCCTTTATGCGCTTGGCGCCCGTCACGAGTGGCTCAAGAACCGCGAGGAGATCGGGGACGCCGACTACCAGAAGTACTTCGAAAACTTCGACCCCGATCTCTACGATCCCAAGGAGTGGGCGCGCCGGGCCCGAGAGGCGGGGATGAAATATGTGGTACTCACCAGCAAGCACCACGAGGGTTTTTGCCTCTGGGACAGCAAGGTGACCGACTACAAGGTGACCAAGACGCCCTACGGCAAGGATCTCATCGCTCCCTACGTCGAGGCTTTCCGGGCGGAGGGCCTCAAGGTCGGTTTCTACTATTCGCTGATCGACTGGCACCACCCGGATTTCCCCATCGACGTTCATCACCCGCAGCGTAACCACCCGGATGCGGCCAAGATGAACGAAGGTCGCGACATGACGCGGTATGCTGCCTACATGCGCGACCAGGTGCGTGAGCTTTTGACCAACTATGGCAAAATCGACATCATCTGGTTCGACTTCAGCTATCCGAGGCGGAGCTATCGCGACTTTCCGGGCAAGGGGCGGAAAGATTGGCAGAGCGAGGAGCTTTTGGCGCTCGTGCGCGAGCTGCAGCCGGAGATCATCGTCAACAACCGGCTCGACCTCCTCGACGAGGAAGGGTACCTCCCCGACATCACCACGCCGGAGCAGTACACGCCGCGCGTGGCGCCAAAGGTCAAGGGGCAGGACGTCACCTGGGAGGCCTGTCATACCTTCAGCGGCTCGTGGGGTTACTACCGCGACGAGCAGACCTGGAAGGACCCGGCCCAGCTCATCAAGCTCCTTATAGATACAGTAGCGCTCGGCGGAAACCTGTTGATGAACGTCGGACCGACCGGCCGCGGCACGTTCGACGAGCGCGCCAACGACGCGCTCAGGGTCTATGGCGAGTGGATGCGGCTCAATGGCCGCTCGATCTACGGCGCCGGCCCCTCGCAGTATGCCGCGCCCACGGATTGCCGGTTCACGCAGAAGGGCAACCGGCTCTACCTCCATATCTACAGCTGGCCGTTCCGGCACATCCACATCGACGGGCTCGCCGGCAAGGTCAAATACGCCCAGCTCCTGCACGATGCGAGCGAGGTCAAATGGCTGACCCCGGTCGCCGAGGTCGACAGCAATGTCGGAGTCACCGTGCCCGAGGGCATGATCACGCTTGAGCTGCCGGTGATCGCACCCAAGGTCACGGTGCCCGTGGTCGAGCTCATCCTCGAAGACTGATCGCATGCAACCGATGCAGGGCCGCGGGTATCGGGGCTGAGGAACCGTCGCGGCTGGAAGATCTCAAATGATGAGATGGAGGAGGAATCATCATGAAGACAACCCTAGTGCTGGCGGCGATCGCCCTCATGGGTGGCGCCGCGCTGACCGGTCCAGCCTATGCGCAGGACGAGCCGGTGACCATCACCTGGCAGATGTGGGGGAGCGACGAGAACGACATCGCCGCCTGGCAGCACCTGGCCGACATGGTCACCGAGGTGCACCCGGAGATCACGGTCGAGCTGCAGACCACTCCGTGGAACGATTATTGGACGAAGCTGCCGGTGCTGGCTGCGTCCGGCCAGCTCGCCGATATCGTGGCCATGCAGTCGTTGAGAATGCCGAACTTCTATTCGCTGCTCGAGCCGCTCGACGAGCGTATCGCCGATGATGGCTTCGACATCGATGCGTTCGATGAATCGATCATCGGCGGCATGTCGCGTGACGGCGTCATTTACGGGCTGCCTTATGACGTCGGCCCCTGGATGATGTTCTACAACAAGGACAAGTTCGAGGAGGCCGGGCTCGACCTGCCCCAGCCCGGCTGGACGCTCGAAGAGTTCACCGCCGCGGCGACCGCGCTCACCAAGGACGGCGAGTACGGGTTCGGCGTCGTCCCCAACGGCTATTCGATCTTCGCTGCCGCCCTTGGGGCCGACTATATCAACGATGAGGGCCAGCTCGACTTCACCAACCCCTCGGCAATCGCTGCCGCCGACACCTTTATTGGCCTCGTGACCGAGCACAAGGTCGCCCCGGTCGTCGCCTCGGGCGCCAATCCGGGCGACGTGATCGCCGGCCGGTTCGAATCGGGCAATCTGGCAATGATGGTCGACGGGCCCTGGAGCCTCATTAGCAAGAACGACACGGTGCAGTTCGAGCTGGGACTGGCTCCGCTGCCGCGCGAAGAGGGCGATCTCAACGCGGTGACCGCCGGCTCGGGTTTCGGCATTGCCACATCCAGCGACAACAAGGATGCGGCCTGGAAAGCCATCCAGGTGATCACCGGGCCGGAAGCGCTCCAGTATCTTGCCGAGGCCGGCCGGGCCCTACCCGCCCGCAAGGCCGAGTGGACCTATTGGTTCGACGTGGCGGCCGCGGATGTGGCGGGCGCGCGCGAAGCTCTCGAATACTCGCTCGAACACTCGGCGACCTATGAGATCACCGACAACTGGAACGCTGTCGAGAACCTCATGACCCAGTACTTCCCACTGGCCATGACCGGCAGCCAGACCCCCGAACAGACCATGCAGACGATCCAGAGCTTGGCCCAGAGCCAGTAGAGGAAACGCTGCGGCGGCGGAGGTCATCTCCGCCGCAGTCCCTGAGCGGGAGGTTCCATGACAGAGAGCATTTCCACCCAAGCTGCCGTGGCGCCGGTCCGGCGCCGGAACAGGATGTCGGCACACGAAACGCGCATGGCGTTCCTGTTCCTCCTGCCCAGCCTTCTCGGGTTCATTGCCTTCATGCTCTTTCCCATCGTTGCCTCGCTGGTCATCAGCTTCACCAACTGGCAACTGATCTCGGCGCCAAGCTTCATCGGCTTTGCCAACTACCAGCGGCTGTTCACGCTCGACCCGGCATTCTATACGGTGCTCGGCAATACGCTGTTCTTCACGGCCGAATACCTCGTCCTCAACATCATCGTTTCGCTCGGCCTTGCCGTCTGGATCTCGGGGCTCAAGCGCGGGCAACGCTGGTTCCGGGTGATCTTCTTTTTGCCGACCTTCACCCCCTCGATCGCCGCCTCGGTGGTGTGGCTTTTGATCTTCACGCCTGGCGGGTTCATGGATCTCGTCTTCCAGACGCTTTCGCTCCATGTCCCGAACCTGTTGCTCGACCCCCGGCTCGCCATGCAGGCGGTGATCATCGTCACCCTCTGGGCCAACGCCGGCTACAACATGGTGCTGTTCAACGCTGCGCTCGACCTCGTGCCGCAGAGCTATCTGGATGCCGCCAAGATCGACGGGGCCAATGCCTGGGACCGGTTCTGGAAGATCAGGCTGCCGCTGATCTCGCCGACCGTCTTCTTCGGCACGGTGATGACCGCCATCACCTCGTTGCAGGTCTTCGACCAGATCTATGTCATCACGCGTGGCGGTCCGGGTTCGGCGACGGCAACGCTCGGCTTTGCCATCTACCAAAACGGCTTCTCCAACTACCAGATGGGCTATGCCTCTGCGCTCGCCTGGGTGATGTTCCTCATCATCATGGCGCTCACCGCCCTGCAGTTCTGGTTCCAGCGCAAATGGGTGCACTATGACAGCTGATACCCGTCCACGCCGCAAGCAGAGGCATCCGGGCCTCACACTGGCGCTCGATATCCTCAACCACGGAGGACTGACGATCGTCGCGCTCGTCTTCCTCTTCCCCTTCTTCTGGATGGTCTCCAATGCCGTGCGCGGCAATGCCGAGGTGCTGGCGGTGCCACCGCGCCTACTGCCGACCGAATGGCAGTGGGGCAACTTCGTCGAGGCCTGGCTTCACCTTCCGTTCGGGCGGTTCTTCCTCAACAGCGCGATCGTTGCCGGAAGCGTGACGGCAATCACCATCGTTGTCTCGTCGCTGGCCGCTTACGCTTTCGCGCGGCTGCGCTTTCCCGGCCGAGACGGAATTTTCGTTGCCTATCTCGGCACGCTGATGATCCCGCAGGTGATGCTGGTCATCCCGCTCTTTCTGATCATCAACCAATTGGGCTGGGTCAACACCTATCAGGGGATGATCCTGCCCATGGCCTTCTCGTCGTTTGGCGCATTCCTGTTGCGGCAGTTCTTCCTCTCCATTCCGCGCGAACTCGAGGAGGCCGCGCTCATCGATGGCGCGTCGCGGCTGCGCATCCTCATCTCGATCATCATTCCGCTCTCGCTGCCGGCCATCGGCTTGCTGGCGCTCTTTACCTTTATCGGGCAGTGGAACAACTTCCTCTGGCCGCTGATCGTCGTGCACGGCATGGACTACGCGACGCTCCCGCTCGGCCTCACCATGTTCCAGACCGAGCAGGGCACGTCCTGGAACTACATCATGGCGGGCGCCGCGATTTCGATGCTGCCGGGCCTGGTGCTCGCTATCGTCCTCCAGCAGGTCATCTACAAGGGGATTGCGATGGGCGCCGGCTTCGGCGGGCGCTGAGAGCTCAAGAGCATTTCTCGTTCTGATTGTATCGAAACGAGAGCTCTGGGTTCGGAATTGTCGCGTTTTCGAACCGCAAAAGTGGTGTCCACTTTTGCTGAAAACGCTCAAGAACGGGAGGAAACGCTATGGCCAGTGTTGCCGTCATGGATGTGATCAAGAGCTACGGATCCGTCGAGGTGCTGCACGGCATTGACCTGACGGTCAGGGACGGGGAATTCCTCGTGCTGGTGGGGCCGTCGGGCTGCGGGAAATCGACGCTCCTGCGCATGATTGCCGGGCTCGAGACGATCACGGGCGGGGACGTGCAGATCGGCTCGACCATTGTTACGGACCTGCCGCCCAAGGAGCGCGATATCGCCATGGTTTTCCAGAACTACGCGCTCTATCCGCATATGCGCGTGCGCGACAACATGGCGTTCGCCTTGAAGCTCGCCCGGCGCAGCCGGTCCGAGATCGACCAGGCAGTCCAGCGCGCCGCCTCGATCCTCGACCTCTCGCCCCTGCTCGACCGCTATCCGCGCGAGCTCTCGGGCGGCCAGCGCCAGCGCGTCGCAATGGGCCGCGCCATCGTCAGAAACCCTGCGGTCTTTCTCTTCGACGAGCCGCTTTCCAATCTCGATGCGAAGCTGCGCGTTGCCATGCGGGCCGAGATCAAGGCGCTGCACCAGCGCCTGAAGACCACAACCATCTACGTCACGCACGATCAGATCGAGGCCATGACCATGGCCGACCGCATCGTCGTGATGCGCGACGGTGTGATCGAACAGCTAGGCTCGCCTCTCGATCTCTACGACAACCCAGCCAACCTCTTCGTTGCCTCGTTCATCGGCTCGCCGGCCATGAACCTCGTCGAAGGGCGTGTAGCGGCAGCGGACGGCAAGCCGGTGCTGGAGGCCGAGGACGGTTCGGTCTGGCCGCTGCCGATGGACTTGCGCGCCAAGGCAGGCGACAGCCTCGTCTACGGCGTACGTCCCGAGCACCTTTCGATCGATGCCCAGGGCGTCGACGCCGAGATTGTCGTCGTCGAACCGACGGGCGCGGAAACCCATGTGCTTCTGCAAACCGGCAACGGACAGGTCACCGGGGTCTTCCGAGAGCGGCTCGACGTCGGACCGGGCGCCAAGCTGCGCATTGCGCCGGACCTTGCGCGCGTGCACCTCTTCGATCCCCGCACTCAGGCGCGGCTCTCCCGCTGACGCATCATGACCCGCATTACCGGCCTTACGACCCACGATCTGCGTTTTGCCACCTCCCAGTCGCTCGACGGCTCGGACGCGATGAACCCGGACCCGGACTATTCGGCGGGTTATGTAGTGCTGGAGACCGATGAGCCGGGTCTTAGCGGCCACGGCCTGACCTTTACCATCGGGCGCGGCAATGAGGTCGTGTGCAAGGCGATCGAGGCCCTGGCCCGCCGCGTCGTTGGGCTTGACCTCACCTCGATCACCGAAGATCCCGGCCGCTTCTGGCGCCATATGACGGGCGACAGCCAGTTGCGCTGGATCGGGCCGGACAAGGGGGCGATGCATCTTGCAACCGGCGCCGTTGTCAACGCCGTCTGGGACCTCTGGGCCAAGAAGGCGGGAAAGCCGGTCTGGCGACTGGTGGCCGACATGAACCCCGAGGAGCTGCTGCGCATCCTCGACTTCCGGTACCTCACCGACGCCATCACTCCCGCCGAGGCGCTCGACATCTTCACGCGCGCCGCCGAAGGACGCGACGAGCGGCGGCATATTCTCGAACAGCGAGGCTATCCCTGCTACACCACTTCGGCCGGCTGGCTCGGCTATCGGGACGAGAAACTTGAGGCTCTCGCCCGGCAGGCGGTGGCGGCGGGTTTCACCCACATCAAGCTCAAGGTCGGCCGCAGCCGCGAGGACGACATCAGGCGGTTGCGGATCGTGCGCGACGTGATCGGGCCCGAGCGCATCCTGATGATCGATGCCAACCAAATCTGGGAGGTGGACGAAGCCATCGATTGGGTAAAAGCGCTTGCCTTCGCCAGACCCTATTTCATCGAGGAGCCGACCAGCCCCGACGACGTCGCCGGCCACCGCCGGATCCGGGAGGCAATCGCCCCGATAAAGGTCGCGACCGGCGAGATGTGCCAGAACCGCATCCTCTTCAAGCAGTTCATCGCCGGGGATGCCATCGACATCGTGCAGATCGATGCCTGCCGCATCGGGGGCTTGAACGAGGTGCTGGCGGTCTTGGTCATGGCGGCCAAATACGGAAAGCCCGTCTGGCCACATGCAGGGGGTGTAGGCTTGTGCGAATATGTCCAGCACTTGGCCATGATCGACTATCTCTGCGTCTCGGGCACGATGGATGGACGGGTCATCGAATATGTCGACCATCTACACGAACACTTCGTCGATCCCTGCGTGATCGAGAATGCCGCCTATATGCCGCCGCAAAGGCCAGGGTTTTCCATCGAGATGAAGCCGGCTTCGATCGCCGCCCATGACGTTGCGGCATCGCCCGGCCGGCCAGCGCGCTCTGTGTGGCGGTAGGCCCCGCCCTTCATCAGCCGATCCTCATGCCTTTGGCCCTGTTCAAGGATCGCCGGGGCTTTGCGCCGGACGGCGTCTGGGGAGTACTTGCCTCGACGCCATCGCCGCTATAATAGGAGTCTTATTCTCATATTTTAGCGGCACCTTCGTCGCGTCAGACCGTTCATGATCAATATCCGGCCTTACCGAATCTTCAACGTCACCTTCGCCCGGTTCGCCGACGTCTCGCCGCACCTGCGGCGGCTGACCTTTGTCGGCCCCGAAATCGCAGACATGGCGACGTTCGCGCCCGACCAGCGCATCAAGATTTTCTTCCCCCGGGATGGACGCGTGCCGGATCTGCCCAAGCGCGGCGACTGGTACAAGGTCTACAAGGCCCTGCCGCCCGCCGACCGCCATCCGATGCGCACCTATACCATCCGGCACCTGCGAGCCGAGCAATGCGAAGTCGACGTCGATTTCGTCCTGCACGGCGAAACCGGTCCCGCCTCGCGCTGGGCTACGAACGCGCAGCCCGGCGACCGGGTGCAGATCTCCGCACCCAACCGGCTCGCGCAGGGGGAAATCGGCGGGTTCGAATGGAAGCCGCCGGCGAGCGCCCGCCGCATTCTGCTCGCAGCCGACGAGACGGCGCTGCCGGCTCTCGCCGGCATTCTCGATGAGCTCGCAGGGCGGGCCGCGCCGCCGCGGGTCGAGGCATTTGTCGAAGTGCCTTCAGGAGGGGATCGCATCGCGCTTGCCGGATGGCCGGGGCTCGAGCTCGAATGGCTGGCGCGCAAGAACGCAGATCTGCGTCCAGGCGACCTGATGGTTGCGGCCGTCAAGCGGGCGCACCTACCGCAGGGGGCGGGGAACCCCGAGCTGGTGCTCGAGGACATCGACATCGACGCGAACGTGCCCTGGGAGCTGGCCGAGCCCGCCGGCGACGATTTCTATGCCTGGATCGCCGGGGAGTCCGAGGCGGTGATGGCCATCCGCCGCTTCCTCATCAAGGACAAAGGGCTCGACCGGCGCTCGCTCAACCTCATGGGCTACTGGCGCTTCGGCAAGGTCTACGAGTAGGAGGCAGCCGTTTCCACGGCGGGCGCCACATGCTCGTCGGCCTCAACGCGCAGTCCATCGAGCAGGGCCCTGAACGCTGCCACAGCCTTCTTCGAGGTTCCTTCCGGGTCGTCGGAACCGGCGATCCATTGCGCTGCATGAAGGGAAGCACCGTTGAGGAGCCGTGCCGTTGCTTCCGGATCGACATCGCGCACAATACCTTCGGCCTTGAGCCGGCTGATGTCGTCGGTCATGCAGGCAATGCACCCGCTCTGCGAGGTCGTTAGCCAGGAAGGGCCGAGCACCGCCGGTCCGTCGCAGTGGACGATGCGTTGGATCTCGGGCTCGACCGCCATCTCGATATAAGCGGCGCATCCGTCGACGAACCCTCGCCAGCTATCGCCAGCTTGGGCGGTTACGTCTTCGAGACGCTTAGTCATTTCTGCATCGATCTCGGAGACCACAGCAGCGAACAACCCCTTCTTGTCGCCGAAATGGTGGTAGAGCGCGCCGCGCGTCAGCCCAGCCTCGGCGGTGAAATCGTCCATCGAGGCTTCCGCGTATCCTATCGTTCCGAAGGCCTTTCGCCCGGCAGCCAGCAACTTGCCCCGGGTCTCGGCGATCATTTCCCTACGCGGTCGGTGTGCCATCGCTTTCCTTTCACATACGTATCGTATATTAATTGACATACGTAGCGTATGCAACTAAGTGAATCGCATACGCTACGTATGTGAGTGGCGTTACTCCTATTTTCAAGGAACGTCCCATGTCCAATCCCTATAGCGAAATCTTCCGCGCGCCGGGAGCCAAGGGCTTCGCCGCTGCCGGGTTCCTGGCCCGTCTGCCGATCGCCATGACGACGATGGGCATCGTTGCCATGCTCTCCCAGACCCATGGCGAATACTGGCTGGCCGGCGCGGTGTCAGCCACCTTCGCCCTCACCAACGCCTTCGTTTCCCCCCAAATCTCGCGGCTTGTCGACCGCCTCGGCCAAAGCCGCGTGCTCGTTCCGACGACGGTTGTCGCGGTCGCCGCCTTCGCCGCCCTTCTGGCCGCCACCTATTATCGCTGGCCGACCTGGACGCTCTTTGCCACGGCCGTGCTTGCCGGCGTCATGCCCAGCATGCCTGCCATGGTGCGCGCCCGCTGGACCGAACTCTATCGCGACAAGCCGCTGCTCGGCACCGCCTTCGCCTTCGAATCGGTCGCCGACGAGCTCGTTTACATCGTCGGCTCTGTGCTTTCGGTAGGCCTTAGCGTTACGCTGTTTCCCGAGGCGGGCGTGCTGGTTTCGACCATCTCCCTTACGGTCGGCACCGCGCTCTTCGTCATCCAGAAGTCCACCGAGCCCCGGGTGCAGCCCGCCGCCCGCAGCAAGGGCCGCTCGGCCATTGCCCTACGTCCTGTGCAGATCGTCGCCCTGACGCTCATTGCCGTTGGCGCCATCTTCGGTACGGCCGAGGTCACGGTGATCGCGCTGACTGAGACATGGGGATCGCCGGCGTCGGCCAGCCTGGTGCTTGGCAGCTATGCGGTCGGCTCCTTCCTCGTTGGCATCGTCTATGGCGCCTTGAAACTCAACATGGCGCTCTCACGCCAGTTCCTTATCGCCGTCGCCATCGTCGCGGTGGCGACCATCCCGCTGCTCTTTGTACCGAACGTGCCGCTACTCGCCCTCCTGCTGCTGACCAGCGGTCTCGCCATCTCACCGACCTTCATCACCGCCTTCGGCCTGATCGAGCGGCTGGTGCCCGCCGCCAAGCTCACTGAAGGCATGACCTGGGCGGTCACCGGTATCGCCATCGGCATGGCGATCGGTTCGTTCACCTCCGGCTGGGTGGTTGACCAGTTCGGTGCCGGCAATGGCTTCTGGGTGTCGGTCACCGCCGGCGTCGTTGCGGTCCTCGTCGCTCTTGTCGGCCAGGCGAGCCTTTCGGGTTCGCGACAGGCAGCGACGCCCGAGCTCGCTACCGCTTAACTCGCCGTTTCGACCAGTCCCGCCCGTCATCGACGGGCGGGTTCTCATTAGCGATGGAACTGCATCAGACTGTTGCATCCAGCCTGTATCGTTGCTGGCAGGCATGGGGGAACCGCCTTTGCCTGGCCAGCGTTCGGTCCCTCTATTGTAAGATTTGCCAATACATCTCCCGCGCGCCGACACATCGACGGGATTGGCGAGTTCATATCTATTTGCCATTATTGAATAAATGAGCGCCCTGATTCACCCGCCGCACGCGGAACGACGGGTTTGTGGCGTTGTAAGCCGGCATGGCGTCGGCAAGGGGCCATTTTTGAGATGTCACACATCCCTGAAGAAGTTCGGGACATATTCGATGCCGGCGGGCGGGGCCTGCAGCACAACGGGCTGCGCAAGGCCAACGAACGCGCGGTCCTCACCCTCATCGCCTTCAATCCCGGCGTCTCCAACGCCGAAATATCGCGCCTGTCGGGCCTGGCGCCGCAAACGGTCTCGGCCATACTGGTTGACGTCGAGAGGGCGGGCCTGATTACGCGCGGCCAGGTGCTGCGCGGGCGGCGCGGGCAGCCGGCAACGCCGATTTTCCTCAAGGCCGACGGGCGCTTCGCCATCGGCTGCGAGATCGGCTGGCGACAGATGGAAGCCGTGCTCGTCAACATGCAAGGGCAGGTGCTCGCGCACCGGCATGTCGACTATGCCTGGCCGGACGCGCGCGCAATCGTCGGGCAGATCGGTGCGGCGGTGAGGGCATTGCGCGAGACGCTGAGCCCCGAGGAAAGCAAGCGCCTGGCTGGCCTCGGCGTTGCCATGCCTACCCACATCTGGCGCTATGTCCACCAGGTCGGCGCCGCGCCGGAGCAGACCGAGCTCTGGCGGGAGCTGGAGCTGTCGCCGGCGCTATCGGCCGAAACCGGGCTCGAGGTCAGCATCTACAATGACGGCAACGCAGCGTGCTGGGCTGAACTCGTCGCCATCCCCCGTCCGCGGCCGGCCGACGTCATCTACTTTCTCGTGACGCATTACATTGCGGCCGGCGTCATTGGGCAAGGAACGCTCTGGGAAGGGCCGTCAGGTAATTCAGCCAATCTCGGCTTCATGCTGGTCGACGGGCCCGAAGACGGTCCGTTGCCTGCCCACAGGGTGGCCTCCATAAGTGCCCTTCTCGAGCGGCTGGAAGCGGCCGGGCGGTCGCTACCACAGGGACCTTACGAGCAATGGGACTGGGCGGAGTTTGAGCCGGTGCTGAGCGAATGGATCGAGGCGGGCGCGGCGGCACTCGCGCACGTCATCTTCAACACGGCCGTCGTCATCGAAACCCAGGTCGCCATTATCGACGGGGTGATGCCGCCGCCAATCGTCGAGCGGCTATCGGAACGCATCGTCCACCATCTGGCGGCGCTGCCAGCCGCGTCGGGGGGGCCGCCAGATGTCGTCAACGGCCGCCTCGGGGCGCTGGCGCCGGCGATCGGGGCGGCCGAACTACCGCTCTACAGGCGGTATCTTTCGCGCACGCTCGCCGGTCTCGCCGGCTAAGATGCGGTGCGGTTCGATAGAATCAGAGCGAGATCGAGGACTTGAGTTCTCGCGCTTTCGAACCGCAAAAGTGGTGTCCATACGCGGACGGCCTCGTTGAGGACCCGGTCAGGACGATGTGGGACGCTCCCCAATCAGCGCCTCCAACTGCTGCTTGAGGCGAGCGCTCGGGGTAAAGACTACGACCTTACGTGCTTCCACAGGATAGGGCTTGCCGGTTTTAGGATTGCGGCCCTTGCGAGCGCCGCGGGCACGCACCTCAAGCGTGCCGAAACCAGTCAGCTTGACCGATTCCCCGTTCGAGAGTGCCGTACCCATCAGATCGAGCATACGCGTGACCAACCGGTCAGCGTCGGCCGGGCTTGCGCCGGTGCGGGCGATGAGCCTGCGTCGCAGGCTTGCGCGAGTCAGTGCTTGACCCAAGGCGTCTATTCCTCCGATTCGTATGTTCCAACCCGCCGCAAACACGGTGCTTAGCAGAATAACTTCCTGTTAAGCAATTAATGGTGAACGCGCACCCTGCCTGCCTCCCAAAGGTGACCTCGTCCATCAACTTATGTTGACATATTTTAGAATCGTTATAAGCTGAGACGCAAATCATAAGCCCGCGACGGGGGTTTGTCCTATCCGCACGTCGAGCGGCAGGGCTGTCACGCCGGAAGGAAATCAAGCGTTGAGACTGACACGCCAATCCAACTACGCCATACGCACGCTTGTCTATTGCGCCGTCAACCAGCCGGAGCTGAGCCGCGTTGCCGACATCGCCAGGGCCTACGGCATTTCGGAACTGTTTCTGTTCAAGCTGATCAAGCCGCTGGTCGAGAACAGGCTCCTCGAAACGGTGCGCGGGCGGCATGGCGGCATCCGCCTCGGCAAGCCGGCCGTAGACATCACCCTGCTCGAAACCATTCGCCTCACCGAAGAGAACTTTGCGCTGGCCGAATGCTTCGAGGAGGGGGCCGATTGCCCGCTTGTCGGCGAATGCGACCTCAATGGTGCGTTGCGCGAAGCCCTGGGTGCGTTCTTTACCGTCCTCGAGGGCTATACCATTGCCGATCTTGCCCATAAGCGGCGCTCGCTGCGCCAGCGGCTCGGTCTTGCAGAACTGGCGGGGGAACCGGTTCCGGTTCATTGACGGCCTGGGCAGGCGTCTCCCGATAGAAACAGCTCCCGCTCATTAATATGAGCTTGACAGTCATGTTATTTCGCAGCATTCTCCCGGTCATTAGATGACTTTGAAGTCATATTCAGTTCGGTTCCGGCTGTTGCCGTCGGAACCAACGTGACGACGGGGCTTGCTGCTACCGTCTCCCCGGGCTGATCAGGGTCCTCAACGCCCTGATCAGCCTTTTTGTTGGCGTCCGCCAGGCGGTGGGCGGGACTGTTGCCATCCTCATACGCCTGTGCTCTATCGCGCCAAATGGCCGCGCCGCTCCTTGCCCTGCAGAACATCCACCTCACTTTTGGGGGTACAAAGCTCCTCGAAGGGGCCGAGCTCATTGTCTCGCCGGGTGAGCGCGTGGCGCTCGTCGGCCGCAACGGGTCGGGCAAGTCGACGCTCCTGCGTATCGCCGCCGGACAGATCGAGCAGGATGCCGGAGACCGATTCCTCGAGCCCAGCGCGACCGTGCGCTATCTGCCGCAGGAGCCGGATCTCTCCGCCTTCGAAACGACGCTCGCCTATGTCGAGGCCGGGCTCGCTCCCGGGGACGATGCCTATCGCGCCCGCTATCTCCTCGAGGCGCTCGGCCTGACCGGCGAAGAGGCTCCGGCAACGCTTTCGGGCGGGGAAGCCCGCCGTGCCGCGCTCGCGCGGGTGCTGGCGCCAAGCCCGGACGTGCTGCTGCTCGACGAGCCAACCAACCATCTGGACCTGCCGATCATCGAATGGCTCGAAGGCGAGCTCGCTTCCATGCGCTCGGCAATGGTACTGATCAGCCATGACCGGCGGTTCCTTGCCGACCTCACCGGCGCAACCGTCTGGCTCGACCGGGGCATGACCCGGCGCATCGAGAAAGGCTTTGCCGCTTTCGAGGCCTGGCGTGACGACGTGCTCGAAGAGGAAGAGCGAAACCGGCATAAGCTCGACCGTCAGATCGTGCGCGAGGAACACTGGCTGCGCTATGGGGTCACCGCGCGGCGCAAGCGCAATGTCGGGCGGCTGGAGCGCCTCGCCGGGCTGCGGCAGGACAAGCGCGAGGCGCGCCGGTCCGTCGGCAGCGCCAATCTCGAGGCGACGCACGCGCGCGCTTCGGGCGCGCTGGTATTCGAGGCCGAAGGCGTCTCCAAAGCGTTCGGCGAACGCACCGTCATCGCCGATTTCTCGACGCGCGTCATGCGCGGCGAGCGTGTTGGTATCGTCGGGGCGAACGGGGCCGGCAAGACCACGCTCATCAAGCTTTTGACCGGTGAACTCACGCCGGACAGCGGCGGCGTACGGCACGGCGCCAACCTGCAGCTCGCCGTGCTCGACCAGGGCCGGGCGCGATTGAACCCGCAAACGCCCTTGAAGGACGCGCTGACCGGTGGGGGCAGCGATACCGTCGTCATCAATGGCGCACCGCGGCATGTCGTCGGCTACATGAAGGACTTCCTCTTCACCCCCGAGCAGGCCAATACACCGATCGGCAAGCTCTCGGGTGGCGAGCGGGCCCGCGTGGCGCTGGCGCGCGTGCTTGCCCTGCCCTCCAACGTCCTCATCCTCGACGAGCCGACCAACGACCTCGATCTCGAGACCCTCGACCTGCTCGAGGAGATGGCGGCCGATTATCCCGGCACCGTGCTCGTCGTCAGTCACGACCGCGATTTCCTCGATCGCGTCGCGACGTCGGTCATCGTTGCCGAAGGGGAAGGCCGCTGGATCGAATATGCCGGCGGTTATGCCGACATGGTCGCCCAGCGTGGGGCCGGCGTTTCGGCCCGGCCGCAGGCGGTAAAGCCGGCCAAGGCGGAAAAATCGCCCGCCGCCACCCCGGCGCCGCAACAGGCACGGCGCAAGCTGAGCTTCAAGGACAAGCACGCGCTCGAGACGCTGCCCGGCGAGATCGAGAGACTGGCCGCGCAAATTGCCGCGCTCAATGCCGCGCTTGCCGATCCCAGTCTTTATGCACGCGACCCGGATGCCTTTGCGCGCAAGAGCACGGCGCTTGCCGAGGCCGAGGCCCAGCGACAACAGGCCGAAGACCGCTGGCTGGAGCTCGAACTTCTGCGTGAGGAAGTCGAAGGTTAGAGCCTTTCCCGTTTCGATTGTATCGGAACGGGAGTTCTCTAAGCCGTTGGCCGCGCTTTCGAACCGCGAAGTGGCATCCTGTTTCGCTGAAAACGCGCTCTAACAGGCTGAGCCCCCTGTCCGCGGGTAGCGCGATCAGCTCACCAGGTCCATACTCTGCACATAAGCCATGGCCGACGCCCATTCGGGATCGTTCCAGCGCCGGGCCATCTCTTCTTCCGACACCTCCTCGACCCGCTGCTGCAGCCACCAGAGGTTACCCAATGGATCGCGGATACGGCCGACCTTGTCGCCGAAGGCGAGATGGGTGACCCGGGTCACCGGCGTTGCGCCGGCCGCGACGGCCTTTTCGAACAGCGCCTCGGCGTCCTCGACATAGAGGCGGATGAAGGCGGGCGTCGCCGGCCAGTGTGGGCGCGCATCGAACATCATGACGATGCCGGTGCCGATGCGCATCTCGGCATGGCCGACGCTGCCGTCCGGGTTGACGAAGCTGCCGAGATCCTCGGCGCTGAACGCTTCGGCAAGGAAGGCCATGAGGGCGCGGGTGTCAGGCGAGATGATCCAGGGCGTGACAGTCGTATATCCTTCTGGGATGGTTCGAGGCATGTTGGTCATCGATCTTCTCCTTAAGTCCGATGAGGCGATCCTCAATCACCCCTGCTGACAGACGATGGCAGCAGAGCAGCATTGCGTCTTTTCACGCTTGCCGACACGCAATTGCCTTGAGCTGCCTCTAGCTTCCACGCTGCAAACAAAGGAGTGCCATCATGAGCGAGTTGACCGATATCAGGCCCGGCATGCAGGTCGTGGGGGCCGACGGCGTCCCCGTCGGCACGGTCGAGGCGATCGAGGACGGTCGCATCCGGCTCGTTCCGGTCGAGACCACCGAAGGCGAGAGCGCCCATGGCGGCCACAGCCACTATTTCGATGGGGGGCTGGTGGCCGAGGTCGAGGGCGAGACGGTGCGCCTCTCGGCCAATGCCTCTGTCGCCATGCTCCTCGACGAGGAAGCCGACGGCAAACCGGCCGACTGAGGGCAGAACATCACTGCATGCGCGGCTTGCCAACGCCCTCGCGCTTTGACATGTCTGCGGCTCTCTCCGCCAAGGATCCAAGCCGCGCATGAGCCTGCCGACCATCGTCACCTTCTGGCACGGGCCACTCTCATGGCTCGAGCGGCTTTCGGTTGCCTCGTTCGTGCGCCAGGGTCACCGGGTCGAGGTCTATGCCTACGAGCCCGTGGTGGGTTTGCCCGAGGGTGTGATGGTGCGCGATGCTGGCACAATCCTGCCACGGGAGGCTCTGGTCTTTTACAAGGACCATGGCACACCGGCGGTCTTTTCCGACCGCTTCCGCCTGGAGCTCATGCGGGCCGGGCGCGGTGTCTGGGCCGATCTCGACGTCTATTGCGTGCGGCCCATCGCCGATCCGCCCGCCTATCTCTTTGGCTACGAGCGGGACGGCTCGGTCAACAACGCCGTGCTGCTCATCCCTGCAGAAGCGCCGCTCCTCGCCGACCTGCTCGAAGTCTTCGAGCGGGGCGGCAAGCGGCTGGTCGAGCCACACCTGCCCCCGTTCCGCCGGATCGAGGTCGCCGTTCGCCGGATGCTGGGCTTTACCGTCGCACCGCACCAGATGCAGTTTGGCGCCACCGGCCCGTTCGCGCTGACCTACCATATCCGCCGCCACGGCCTTGAGCCCCTCGTCCAACCGCGCGACGTTTTCTATCCGCTGGCCTATGAAGACGTGCCAAAGCTGATGCATCCCGGTAGCCGGCTGGACGCCGTCGGCGACAGGACCCTCGCCGTCCACATCTGGCGCAGCCAGCTCACCGATCGCGGCCGCGCCGCCATGCCCCCGCCTGCTCCCGGCAGCGCCCTGGCGCGGCTCTGCGAGGTCGAGGGCGTTCAGCCGCAGGATTAGCGACCGAACCTCTTCAGCCACCAGCGCTTCCAGCGATGCCGCAGGAACGCGTAGAAGATGTCGTTGGTCATCACATGCCGGTAGAGCCGGGCGAAGGCAACGCTTTGGCGGATGCCGGCGGTCAAGGCCCAGGGTTTCGCCTCGCCCGTATAGTGGAGGATCGACGGATCGAGGCCCTCGTGAGCGTGGCGCGAATCTATGGTGTTCCACGCCGGTGCCAGACGCAGCCAGTTGTTCTTGAAGACGAGGTTGAGGAAGTCCTGGTCGTAGTAGATGCGTCCCATCACCCCGTCCCTGAGCGCCGTCTCCAGCTGGCCGAGGATATCAGCCTGCCGCCACTTCTCGGCGTCGATCAGCAACATGCCGGCGTTGAAGTAGAGATCGGCCGGATCGAAGATGTCGCGGTTGTTCCTCAGGTCCCGCCCGCCGGTGATCAACGCGCCGGTGGTATCGCGGACGGCGGCGATGGGAAATCCCTGAAGGTCGATTTCGTAGAGCTCTTCGATCGGAGCGCGCACCAGCATGTCGCAATCGAGGTACAGCACGCGGGCCGCATCGTTGCCGATGATGCGATCGATGACGAGGCGGGCATAGACGATATTGGTCAGCCGCCTGTTCTCGGGCATGCGACGAGCAATGTCGGCAAAGAGCTCGGAGCGGTCGAGGTCGTAGAAGTGGAGCATGGCGCCAAATTCAGTGGCGATGCCGTCGAGATCGGCCTTGTGCGCGGGTGTGAGCGTTCTGTGGCAGAGATGGAAGACGAGGTCCTGACGCCGATGGGTGAAGAGGCACACCGAGCGCATCAGCGCATAGGCCGGCGCCCAGAAATTGTCATCGAAGGTCAGGGCGATATGGATGGGCGCGGTCATCGGGCGGGCTCGACCTTGGCGGCAGCGGCGTGCGGGCTCGCCAGATGGACGACGAGCGCCAGGCAAAAGCCGTAGAGCACGGTCTGCGAGAGAATGCCGAGCATGGCGTTGGTCATGCCCATGGAGAGGTACCCGACGCAGAGCACAGAAGCGAGATAGATCGCCGGCCACGGCCGCGGTCTTCCCGCCGAGATCGCCTCGGCAAGGGGGGCGAGGAGAAAGAGGCCATAGGCGAAGAGGCCGAGCGTACCGCCGACCACAGCGAAATCGGCGATGTCGTTGTGCATGTGGGGCGGCGATTCGAACGGCGCGTCAGGCGGCACGTGGCGCGCCACGGCCTCGGTCAGATCGACGAGACCGTGTCCAAAAACGGGCGAAGACAGGAATGCCTCGAAAGCTCCCCAATACATCACCAGACGCTTTGCGGTGGAGCCGTCAACCGTCTCGCTGCGCAACACCTTGATGATGTCGGCAAACGCGGTGACCTCGGCGAAGGCCCCGAGCTTCCAGGCGAGCACGGCAAGCGCAAGGCCGACAACAGCCGCCACCACCAGGGTCAGCCATTTGCCGCGCCCCCAGCCCTCATGAGCCAGCAGCACGAGAAGGGCGACCGTCAGCATGGGCACGAACGCGACCGTCGGCCCGCGCGATCCGGAAAGGAGGACGGCCACAAAAGCGCAGGCGGGCGCGGCGATAACCAGGAGACGCACCCAGCGCCGATCGGAATAAACCCCGACCAGGGCGACGAAGCCGAGCGTCAGGGCAAGATCGGCGAAATGGATGGGATTATTGACCGACACCCCCGCTCGGGGCAGACCCAAGACCAGGGCGTCGAACAGGGCTACGGCAGCCGCTCCGGCCGCTCCGGCCGTTGCGGCAAGTCCGATAGCCTGCGGCGTCATGAGGCCTGGCACCCGCGCGAAAAGGCCGGCAAGCGGTGCAGCGAGAAAAAGCGGCATGAAATAGGCGACCGTCAGCACGTGCGAGGGTTCGCGCGCTGTTATGGCAAAGCAGACGGTCAGGATGGCTCCGCCCAGAAGCGGCATGGCGATACCCGGACGGCGGAGCATCGAGCCCCAGGCCGTCGAACGCGCCAGGAGGAGGATGGCGAGGCCGGCGACCACGAAGAAGCTGACATTGGCGGCTTCCGGCAAGACGGTAGGCAGAACGAGTCCGACCAGCAGCGCAACGGCGGCGAGCGGGGGAAGTAATCGGGCTGTCTGCAAGCTCTGGTTCCTGGCCGAAAGGATGCGCACCATGCAGATTCAGGTCGGTCCGGTCAATCGGCGCCGATGACCGTTGCTACCAACGCACGGATAAGGCGTCGACGACCGACGGGTCGAAGTGCAGCGTGACCAGCGCGTCCTCGGCAGGGTCGGTCGTCCCATCCCGCCAGATCCGCTGCGTCAGCCTGACTGTCTCCTCGCTTGGGGAATAGCCGACGAAAAGGTAGTCGAAGCAGGCCGGAGATGCATCGCCTTCGGCCGCGTAGGCGGCCGCCATCTCGGCCTTGAGCGCGAAAAGTTCGCGTCCACCGAGAGGCCGGCCATCGACGCCATTCCGGGCACGAAGGGTCTGGGTAGACTCCTCTCCCGTCTCGCAGATGAATTGCCCGTCGCGGAAGACGCCGTATTCGGTGAGGGCGATCTCGACGTCCGGGCTCCAGAAATCTGCGAGTTCATAGGTTGCGCCTTCGGCGTCCACCTCGAGGTAGATGTCCGACCAATCGCAGGTCTGCGCCTCTTCGTTGTAACACCAGCGCTCGCTCGCGCGCATGAGGACGGCGACATCCTCGATCGGCAACAGCTTTCCGGCCTTGTTGCCGGAAACCAAGGCCTCGGCCTCGGCGTCCATGGCGACGACGGGCGCGGCCGCGACCACGGCGGCCATCACGGCAACACACAAGCCTCTCATCTACGACGACCTCCCCAGACCTGGCCGTCATGTTGGTCCTTCCCCGGCGAACCGGCAAGTGGGAAGTGGGAAGTGTCAGTGTTGTCGCGGGATTTCTCGCGAAAACCCGTTCCCATCCCGGATCAAGTCCGGGACAGGCCTTTTCGCATCCCGCTCTAGAGCTTTTCACGTTCCGATTGGATCGGAACGTGAGCTCTAAGTCCTTGAATAGGCGCGTTTTCGAACCGCGAAAGTGGTGTCCACTTTTGCTGAAAACGCTCTAGCGCAGCCAGCCCGATGGGCGCGGGTGCAGTTCCATCAGCCCGTCCCTCGACGCCTCGTCGATGGCTGCGATCTCATCGGCGGTCAGCTCGAGATTGTTGAGGACGCCGAGATTGTCCTTCAGCTGCTCGAGGGTCCTCACCCCGACCAGCGCCGAGGTCATTTCCTTGCGGCGCAGAACCCAGGAGAGGGCGAGTTGCACCATCGACTGGCCGCGCGAGCGGGCGATGGCGCCGAGCTTGTCGACAGCGGCCAGCACGCGCGGTTCGATGTGACTGGCGCGGAGCGACCCCCTGGGGTCGGCGCCGCGCGTACCCTCGGCCATGCCCTGATTGTACTTGCCCGACAGCACCCCTTGCGCAAGCGGGGAGAAGGCGATGACGCCGATGCCGAGTTCGCCGCAGGCATCGATGGTCTTGTCGTCCTCGATCCAGCGATTGAGGATCGAATAGCTCGGCTGATGGATGGTGGTCCCTATACCCATCTCGGCCAGGATGCGGTGCGCTTCGCGCGTCTCCTGTTCAGGATAGCTCGAGATGCCCACATAGAGCGCCTTGCCCGAGCGCACCGCCTGGGCGAGGGCGCTCATGGTCTCTTCGAGCGGCGTGTTGGGATCGTAACGATGCGAATAGAAGATGTCGACATAGTCGAGCCCCATGCGCTTGAGGCTCTGGTCGAGGCTGGCGGTCAGGTACTTGCGGCTGCCGAATTCGCCATAGGGGCCCGGCCACATATAGTAGCCGGCCTTGGTCGAGACGATCAGCTCATCTCGATAGGGGCGGAAGTCGCGCGCCAGAACCTGGCCGAAAAGCTCCTCGGCCGACCCCGGCGGGGGACCGTAATTGTTGGCGAGATCGAAATGCGTGACGCCCGCATCGAAGGCGTGACCTAGAATCTCCATGGCGCTCGGATAGTCGCGGGTGCCGCCGAAATTCTGCCAGAGGCCGAGGCTGATGACCGGGAGCTTCAGCCCGGATTTACCCGAGTGCCGGTATTGCATGGCGTCGTAGCGCGCCGGGTCCGCCCGGTAGATCATGGTGTTCTCCCCCTGGCGCCGCCGCTCGAGGACGGCGCGAGCTTAAGATGTGCGATTTGGCCGCAAAACCCGCGCTTTGCGCGGGAGCGGCCGGGATGGTAAGAGCGGGCGCATGTACCCGGCTACTGATATGATCGATAATCTGCCCGATCAGCCGCGCCCGTTCAAGGTGATGGCGTTCTACAAGTTCGCCGACCTGGCGGACACCGCGGCCATCCGCCCGGAATTGGCTCACTTCTGCTGTGCCCGAGGTATCCGGGGCACGCTGATCCTCGCGCGTGAAGGGATCAATGGCACCGTCGCCGGCACGGACGATGCCATCGATGCCCTCCAGACCTTCCTCATGGACGATCCTCTGTTCGGCGGGCGCCTCGAGGGTGCCGAGATCAAGTTCTCGACGGCCGCAACGATGCCGTTCCACCGCATGAAGGTGCGCCTTAAGGACGAGATCGTGACGCTGCGTGCACCAGAGGCCAACCCGGCACTGCGGGTCGGCACCTATGTCGAGGCCAAGGACTGGAACGCGCTGATCGAACGCAACGATGTCACGCTCGTCGACACGCGCAACGACTACGAGGTCAGCCTCGGCACCTTTGAGCGCGCACTCGACCCCGGGACGCAGACCTTCACCGAGTTCAAGGATTTCGTTGCGCGCAACCTCGATCCGGCGCGGGACAGGAAAGTCGCCATGTTCTGCACCGGCGGCATCCGCTGCGAGAAAGCTTCGTCCTATCTTCTCGCGCAAGGCTTCGAGGAGGTCTTCCACCTCAAGGGCGGCATCCTCAACTATCTCGAAACGGTCCCGCGCGAGGATAGCCACTGGCAGGGCGAATGCTTCGTCTTCGACGAGCGCGTTTCGGTCGGCCACGGGCTTATCGCCGGAAATGCGACCCTCTGCCGTGCCTGCCGCCAGCCGCTGACGCCGCAGGATCGCGCCGATCTGCGCTACGAGGAAGGCATCGCCTGCCCGCACTGCGCTGGGGATGCCGAGAGGCGTCTCGCCGCAGCCCAACGCCACCACCAGGTACGCCTCGCCGAGATCCGCGGCAGCGCACATCTGGGAGATGCGGCGCGGCACGCGGCACAGCAGGCCAAGGCGAGAAAGCGTGCCCGGCGAGAGGCCGATCGCACCACGCGGGCCGAAACTTCAGCATCCTCTTGAGATCGCAATCATCAATGCTACTATCGCGTATCGGCCGTTTCCGCCGCATCCGATAAGAAACATTGATATGGATCTCGACCAGCTCCGCACCTTCGACCAGATCGTCCGCGACCAGAGCTTCACGCGTGCCGCCGCGCGCCTCAACATCACGCAGGCGACGGCCTCGATGCGCATCCGTGCACTCGAGCAACTCCTCGGCGTCACGCTGTTCGTGCGCGGCCGGCAGGTGAGCCTGACCGATCAGGGCATGACCTTCCTGCCCTTTGCCCGGCGCATTCTCGGCACCGCCCAGGAGGGCCGCGAGGCCTTGCGGCGGGTCGAGCGTGGACGCATCGCCATCGCCTCGCTCCGGAGCCTTGTGTCTCCGCTGATCACCGAGGCGCTGTTGCGCTTCCAGGAGCGCTATCGGGACGTCGATGTGGTGGTCAATGAGGGCCGGCAGGCGCAGATCGTGGCGATGCTGCACGAGCGAGCCGTCGAGATGGGAATCCTGTGCTGGCCCAACCTCGACCCGCTCGTGGTCGACCTCGAGCCGCTGCTCATCATGCGTGAGAGGGTGCCGCTGGTGGTAGCGCCGGAGGTGGCGGCACGGCTGCCGGCCCGCCCGACCATCGACGAGGTGCTGGCTGAGGTGCCACGGGTCATCTCCCTGCGCTGGTGGCAGGTCGAGCCGGAGACTGCGGCAGCGCTGACCCGCATGGCGCGCACGAGCGTCGAACTGCCGACCGGCCCGGCCCGGCGCCTCGCGGTCAAGGGCGAGGGCCTTGGCTTCTTCGTCAATTCCGCGGTCGCCGACGACATCGCGGCCGGCCGGCTGGTCGAGATCGCACCGGTCGACTTTGCGCCGCTCCACCGCGACACGGCCATGGTCGTGCGCTCGGCAGCTGTCCTCGAACGGCAGATGCTCGCCGACTTCGTCAACGAGATCGCCCGCGAATGCGCCAAGGTGGGCGAGGTGCTGGACAACCGGCTAGCGGGCTCGGAAAGCGCGGCAGCCTGAGCCCTTCCCTGTAGCTAGCGTTCCGGGTAGCTTCGCGCGCCGGAGGGAACAATGACTACAAAGACTTACGACTTCATCATCGCCGGCGGCGGCTCGGCGGCGTGCGTTGCCGCGATGCGGCTGGTGCGCGAGTTCGGCTTTTCGGTGCTGATCCTCGAGCGCGGGCCGGCGCGCACCAGCGCGCTGATGGCGATGCCGGCCGGATACATGAAATATCTCGCCCGCGACACCTTCCTCGAGATGCACAAGACGGTGCCGCAGCCCCAGCTCGGCGGGCGGGCGCCCATAGTGCCGGTCGCCAAGGCGCTCGGCGGCGGCAGCGCGGTCAATGCCATGGTCTATATGCGCGGGCAGAAGGAGGACTATGACGGCTGGGCCGCTCACCTCGGCAATACCCATGAGTGGTCGTACGAGGACATGCTGGCGCACTTTACCGGTATAGAGGCCAATCGGCGCCTCAATGACCGTTACCATGGCATCTCGGGGAATCTGCGGGTTTCCGACCCCGGCCATATCAGCGAAACCACCGAGGATTTCCTGCTGGCCGCGCAGGGGCTCGGCCATGCCTACAATCCCGATTTCAACGGCATACGGCAGAACGGGGTGGGCATCATGCAGCACACCTTCGCCCGTTGGGGGCGCTACAACAAGCGCTCGGATGCCAAGCGGGCCTTCCTCGATCCGCTCGCGAGCAATGAGCGGCTGGATATCGTCACCGGGGCGAGGGTCGAGCGGATCCTCATCGAGAACGGTCGAGCTGTCGGCTTTGCCTACGCGCAAGGCGGAGAGACGCGGCAGGTGCGCGCCGAGCGCGAAGTGCTCGTTGCCTCCGGCACCTACAACAGTGCCAAGCTGATGATGCTCTCCGGGCTCGGACCGGCTGAGCACCTTGCGGCGCACGACATTCCCGTCGTCGCGGACCTGCCGGGCGTCGGGCAGGACCTGCAGGACCACCACGAGGTCCCGGTCATCGCCACGACGAAAGGCCGGTCGGGCTATTTCGGGCAGGACAAAGGCTGGCCGATGCTGCGCAACGGCCTGCAATACCTGCTGTTCAACTCGGGGCCGGTGACGACGACGGGCATCGAAGCCTGTCTGTTCTTCGACCCGGACGGCGGCGAGCGGCCGACCATCCAGCTCTATTGTGCCCCGATCGTCTATCTCGATCGCGACGTTTCGGCGGCCAAACCCACCTGGGGCGTCACCTTCACCTCATGCCTGCTGCGCCCCAAGGCGCGCGGCAGCGTGACCCTGCGGTCGGCCGACCCCGTCGACCAGCCGCTGGTCGACTGCAATTTCTTCGGAGATCCGGAGGACCTGCGCCTGACCATCGCTGCGCTGCGCCATGCACGCGAGCTGCTCGCGGTCGCCCCCTTCAAAACCAAGATTGCCGAAGAGTTGCTGCCGGGCGCCGCGATCGCTGCCGACTCCGAAGCACTGACCCGCTATTGCGGCCAGACGGTTAAGACCAATTACCACCCGGTCGGCACGCTGCGCATGGGTCCCGATGTCGACCCGATGTCGGTGGTAGATGCACGCCTGCGGGTGCGTGGCGTCGAGAACCTCAGGGTCATCGACTGTTCGGTGATGCCGACGATCGTTTCGGGCAACACCAATGCGCCGGCCATGGCCATCGGATCGAAGGCGGCGAACCTGTTGGCCGCCGATCACGCGAGCTAACGGCAATGCCTCTGTTTCCGGCCGATATGAGGAAAGCCCATGTCGGGGTGCCCGCGCCGATGAGCACCTTCAAAGCGTAGCTCGCGCCACGGAACCATGACAGCGGTGCATGGCGTTTCCATCGGACACTGATCGGCAAGGGGGCCGCCATGGATGCCGAGCCACTGCTCGCGTCGCCAATCGCCATCCAGATCCACGCCCTTGCCGCCGGGGCCGCCCTCGCCGTCGGCCTGGTGTTGCTCTTCCGGCGCAAGGGTGATGCTCCGCATCGCCTGCTCGGCCGGATATGGGTCACCCTGATGACCGTTCTCGCCATCACGGCCTTCTTCATCTACGAAATCCGGCTGATCGGACCGTTCAGTCCACTGCACCTGCTGGCGATCGTGACGCTCTACACGCTGGGGCGCGGCGTCTGGTTCATCCGTCATGGCGAGGTCGCCAGGCACAAGGCGGCAATGCGCATTTCTTTGCCGCGCTCATTGGCGCCGGCATCTTCACGCTTCTGCCCGGGCGCACCCTCAACGACGTGCTGACCGGCGGGGCGGGTGGATGGCTGCCCTTCATTGTCGCCGCGTCGCTGGCGGCGGCCGTGGCAGCGGCCTATTTTTTCAACCGCCGCCGGATCGACCGCATCTGAAGCCTCCCGTTCTGACGGAATCAGGCGCTGCCGATGAGAATCCCGGCAGCAAATACCAGAGATCCGCCCAGCACCACTTGCAGGACTGCGCGCCAGAACGGGGTCTGCATGTAGCGGTTCTGAATGAAGGCGATGGCCCACAGTTCCACCAGGACGACGGCGATGGCAAGGCTGGTGGCGGTGAAGAAATCGGCGATGAGATAGGGGAGCGCATGACCGAGACCGCCAATCGCGGTCATGATGCCGGCGGCAAGCCCGCGCTTGACCGGCGAACCACGCCCGGTGAGCTTGCCGTCGTCGGAGGCGGCCTCGGTAAAGCCCATGGAGATGCCGGCGCCGACCGCAGCGGCGAGGCCGACAAGGAAGGTCTGCCAGGTATCGCCGGTGGCAAAGGCCGCGGCAAACACCGGCGCCAGGGTCGAGACCGATCCGTCCATCAGCCCGGCAAGGCCCGGCTGCACATAGGTCAAAACGAACTGGCGGTGGGACTCGTGCGCCTCGCTCTCCAAGGCCTCGGCGCCGAGGTGAGCCGCCTCGAGGCGGTCGGCAGCGTTGGCATGCCTTTTCTCCTGGGCAGCAAGGTCACCCAACAGCTTGCGAATCTCGGCGTCTGTCGCACGCCGCGCCGCCTCGAGATAGAAGCGGTAGGCCGCCTCCTCCATCTCCCAGACTTCCTGGCGCACGGCCTCGAGCGACAGCGTCTTCATCAGCCAGATGGGCTTGCGGGCAAGGAACCCGCGCACGTGCTCGCGGCGGATGGGGATGAGCCGCGTTCCGAACTTTGCAACGTAAAGGTCGAGCAGGCGGCGCCTGTGCTCATCCTCTTCAGCCGCCATGCCGTCAAAGAGCGCCGCCGAACCCGGATAGCTGTCGCCCAGACGGCTGGAGAACTCGGAATAAATGCGTCCGTCCTCCTCTTCGGCGGTGATGGCGAGCGAGAGGATCTCGCGCTCGTTGAGCGAATCGAAGTCGCGACGGGACGGAGCGAGCAGGCGGGACAGCATGGAAAGCCCTCTAAATTAGAACCGTTCTAATATTTGTAGATTAGAATGGTTCCAAAATATGAGCAAGGCTCTGCCGCGCGCTCATCCCAAGGACAGCCGCTATCACCGATCGTCAAGCCGCCACCACGAAAGCTATACCCACTCGCCCATCTGCTGCTGGTGAACGTAGCCCCGTGCCGAGGCCGGCACCTCCGCAGCGAGCCAGTCGCGCAGCGCCTTCACTTTACGCGAATCACGCCGGCTCTCGGCCACCGCCAGCCAGTAGCCGAGCGGACTTTCCACCGCGAGATCGAAGGGGGCGGCGAGCCGCCCGTCGCTGATCGCGTCGGCGGCCATCATGTCGACGGCGAGCAGCACGCCCTGACCGGAGATCGCCGCATCGAAGGCGAGCGAGGGGTCGGTATAGGCCGGTCCGTGTACCTCGGGCGGATGGGCGATCCCTGCGGTCGCCCACCATTGCGCCCAGGAGACCATGGCCGCCTCGTCGCGGATAACGGGGATATGGGCGATATCGGCGGGTGAGCGCAGCCGCTCGGCGAGCGGAGGTGCACAGACGGGCCTGTAGGTGAAGCCGCCGACCCGCTGGGCTCGCACGCCCGGCCAGCCGCCTACGCCATAACGTATGGCGCAATCGATGTCGGCGCGGTTGAGATCCAACACATGTCCAGTGACGACGAGGCGCAGTTCGATCTCGGGGTGCAACCGGTTGAACTTGCCGATCCGCCAGATCAGCCATCGCGAGGCGAAGACCGCGCCCACCGTCAGCGTCAGCACGCCCTCCTCGCCGGCCGCGAGCGCGGACAAGGCGTCGGCAAGGCCGGCAAAGCCGCCGGTCAGCTGCGGGAGTACCTGCGCGAGCGCAGGCAGTGGTACGAGACCGGCGGGCGTACGCTCGAAAAGATCTACCCCAAGCCGCGCCTCGGCCCGGCGGATGTGCTGACTGACGGCACCGACGGTCACCCCCAATTCCTCGGCGGCAGGCGCCAGCGCACCACGTCGGGCGACGATCTCGATGGCCCTCAACGCATTGAGGGGTATGGGAAACGGATTTGTCATGTAGATTTTCTATACCGACGGCATCAGCAATGTCCATTGCAGATTATCACCTATCGGCTCATTCATTGGGTGTTCCGTCGAAACAGGAGGACCCGACCAATGCACAGATTGTTCATCCTCATCTCCACGTTCGCAAGCTGGCTCGCCGAACGCGATCGTCCCGTCGACGTCATCGAGACGATGAGCCCCCGTGAGCGCGCCGATCTGCCCGTACACCATCCGGCCGCCGACCACGGCGCAGCCTGCTGAGGTCGCCAAGAATGGGGCGGTTAGTACGGCCCCTGGCAACCAAATTGCCCCATTATCCCCCTCAAACGGGCGCATTCGCAGTGTTGGTCAATCGCATCGTCTCCAGACCCCAAGAGGAAAGCGATGATGCGTACCAGTCCATGCCTTGGCATGCTGTTGTTGCCGCTCCTGGCCGCCCCCGTTCTTGCCCAGGATGCCGGCCAGCAACCCCCTACCGAACAGCAGGTCGAACAGCCGGCCTTCAGCGGTGAGTTGGACGCCCCCACGAGCGGCGAAGGCGTCACCGTGGAGGGCACGCCCGTGCCGACTCTGACCGTCCCGCCGGACCCGCGCGATCTGCTTACCGGCCTTTATGCGACCAAGGGACTCGCCGAGATCTGCGGCATTGCCATAGATGCAAAGATCCAGGAGGCCATGAGCGCCGACGAGGCGAAGTATGTAGCGAACCTCGGCATCACGGCGGAAGCGGCCGGCCAGGCGTACGATGAGATCAAGTCGACGCTCGAGGCGCGCGAGCCGGATTGCGGCGAGGGAAGCGGTGACGTCGCGGGCGTTACCGAAGTCCTCGATCTCTATGCCGCCGAGCCGCAAGCGGAAGCACAACCGGCCAGCCAATCGACGTCAGCGCCTGCCGAACCAGCGCCCGCCCCCGCATCACAGTAGCTCCGTCGAGCGATTTGATGGAATCAGATCGCGCGCTCCAGTTTTTCTTGTCGCGGGATTTTGCGAAAACCGGTTCCCGTCCCAGAGTCCGGGACAGGCTTTTTCGCATTCCGCTCTATTCGCAGATGCGGGCTCTACAGGCGGTGCCGTGGCAGCCGAGGTCGAGATGAAGGTGGTCCTCGTGCAGCGTGTTGGCCTCGGGGCCGAGCACGGTGGAAAAATTCGCGCAAGCCGCAGCATGGGCGAACCGCAGCAGCCGTCCGGCCGAGGCCGATGCCGGCGACCACTGGGCCGGCAGGGAAATCGTGCGCCCGTCCTCAAGCGCAAAGCCGGTGACGTCAAGTGCGTTGGCAAAGCCGTGTTCGGAGATATCGGCCTCCTCGACATTGTTGCGCGGACGGCAAAGGTAGCTCGTGCCCACCGAGATTTCCGAAAGCGCCGTGTCTTCCCGAGAACGCAGATATCCGTCGATCGTCTCGACCCAAGCGGGCAGCGCACTCGCCATCTGGCAGTTGAGCGTCACCGGCGCCGAGAGCGGCACCATGCGCCCATTGGCCAGTACCCCCGTTACCTGGAGCGGCGAGCGCTCCATGCACTCGCCTTCAGCGATCGGCGGCAGCAGTTCGGCCTCGATCAACCCGCGCAGAACCGCCGGACAGGCGGCCTGGTAGACGCGCGGCACCTCCGGCTCGCCGGAGGGCTCGCCTTCTTGGGGCGCATCCGTTTGCGCGGGCGTGCCTGCCTCATCGGCACCTGCGTCGGGTTCGCCGTCCTCGGCTTCCGGCCGCGGGCGCGGCAGGGGCGCGTCCTGCGGCGCTTCCTCGAGCTCGGCCGGCCTCTCGCGCGGCACCGGGGCACGCTCGGTCTCCGCCGGTTCCCCGGCCGGCGGAGGAGGCGGGCGGCGTGGCGCGATCTCCTCGGCAAGGTTCTCGACCATCTCCTCGAGGGGCGAAAGGAAGTCCTGCGCCGCGGCCGGCAAGGCGACGATCGGCAGGACAGCGATGAGCAAGGTGGGGACAAAAAAGCGCATGGGCAGCTAACGCGCCGGACACGTGGCGCGTTGCGTTCGGTTCGTCCGGCGATTTACCAGCCAGAAACCATCTTTGCGCCCTTGCAGCCTTCTGCTATCAGCGCCCCATGACAACGCCGCTCTCCCGCATCCGCAATTTCTCCATCGTCGCCCATATCGACCATGGCAAATCGACGCTCGCCGACCGGCTGATCCAGATGACCGGCGGGTTGGACCTGCGCGAGATGAAGGAGCAGGTGCTCGATTCCATGGATATCGAGCGCGAGCGCGGCATCACCATCAAGGCGCAGACCGTGCGCCTCAGCTACAAGGCCGAGGACGGGGAGACCTATGTCCTCAACCTCATCGATACGCCCGGCCATGTCGACTTCGCTTACGAGGTCTCGCGCTCGATGGCTGCCGTCGAGGGATCTTTGCTCGTTGTCGACGCCTCCCAGGGAGTCGAGGCGCAGACGCTGGCCAACGTCTATCATGCGCTCGACGCGGACCACGAAATCGTGCCGGTGCTCAACAAGATCGACCTGCCCGCCGCTGAGCCCGAGCGCATCAAGCAGCAGATCGAGGACGTCATCGGGATCGATGCGTCCGATGCCGTCGAGATTTCCGCCAAGACCGGCCTCAACATCGACAAGGTGCTCGAAGCAATCGTTAACCGCCTGCCTGCGCCAAAAGGGGAGGTCAACGCGCCCTTGAAGGCGCTCCTCGTCGATTCCTGGTACGATATGTATCTGGGCGTCGTGGTGCTGATCCGTGTCATCGACGGGATCGCCAAGAAGGGCCAGCGCATCCGCATGATGGCCTCCGGCGCCGTCTACGAACTCGACCGCGTCGGCGTCTTCACGCCTAAGCTCGTCGACGTGGGCGAGCTCGGTCCGGGCGAGCTCGGGTTCTTTACCGCCTCCATCAAAGAGGTGGCCGACACCAATGTCGGCGACACCATCACCGACGACAGGAAGCCGGCCGCCGAGCCGCTGCCCGGATTCCGCCCGGCCCAGCCAGTGGTGTTCTGCGGACTCTTTCCGGTCGATGCGTCCGACTTCGATGAACTGCGCTCGGCCATGGGGAAGCTCCGCCTCAACGATGCGAGTTTCTCGTTCGAGATGGAGACCAGCGCCGCGCTCGGGTTCGGCTTCCGCTGCGGCTTCCTCGGTCTTCTCCATCTTGAGATCATCCAGGAGCGATTGAGCCGGGAGTTCGACCTCGACCTCATCGCCACCGCCCCGTCGGTTGTCTACGAGGTCGAGATGACCAGCGGCGAGGTGCTGAACCTCCACAACCCGGCGGACCTGCCCGATGTCGTCAAAATCGCCGAGATCCGCGAGCCGTGGATCAAGGCGACGATTCTCACCCCGGACGAATACCTCGGCAACATCCTGAAACTCTGCCAGGACAGGCGCGGCATTCAACGCAACCTCTCCTATGTGGGCAGCCGCGCGCTGGTCGAATACGACCTGCCGCTCAACGAAGTGGTGTTCGACTTCTATGATCGGCTGAAATCGATCTCCAAAGGCTATGCCAGCTTCGACTACACGCTTGCCGACTATCGCCCCGGAGATCTGGTCAAGCTCTCGATCCTCGTCAACTCGGAGCCGGTCGACGCGCTTTCGATGCTCGTTCACCGCACGGCGGCCGAAAGCCGCGGCCGCACCATGTGCGAGAAGCTCAAGGAGCTCATCCCGCCCCATCTCTTCGTCATCCCGATCCAGGCGGCCATCGGCGGCAAGGTGATCGCACGCGAGACGGTGCGGGCGCTGCGCAAGGACGTGACGGCCAAGTGCTATGGGGGCGACGCGACCCGCAAGCGCAAGCTCCTTGAAAAGCAGAAGGCCGGCAAGAAGCGTATGCGCCAGTTCGGCAATGTCGAGATTCCGCAGGAAGCCTTCATCAAAGCCCTGAAGATGGGCGACGACTGATCCCGGAGGGCTCTTCGCCTTTTTGGGGATCGCCTATCGCGTGATTTGTCGATCCGCCGCTTCCTGCTTCGTCGCGTAGTCGAGAGGCCGCTGGGGCCTTAAAGGCAAAGGAAGGAGAACGACGTGCGTGTCATGGTTTTCGTCAAGGCGACCCCAGACAGCGAGGCGGGCGTGATGCCCTCGAGTGAGCTGTTCGAGGCGATGGGCAAATACAATCAGGAGCTGGTGGCCGCCGGCATCATGAAGGGCGGCGACGGCCTCAAGCCCTCGTCCGAGGGCAAGCGCGTCGCCTTCAGTGGCTCCCGCCGCACCGTCATCGACGGCCCCTTCGCCGAGACCAAGGAGCTGGTCGCCGGCTTCTGGATCTGGGAGGTCAAGGACATGGACGAAGCCGTCGAGTGGGTCAAACGCTGCCCCAATCCGATGATGGAGGACAGCGAGATCGAGATCCGTCCCGTCTTCGAGATGGAGGATTTCGACGAGGTGATGACCCCGGAGATCCGCGCCATCCATGAGGACGTGCGGGAGAAGACGGAAGGCGAGGGGTGATGGTTTTGGGGTGAGGCGCCAGTGCCAGCGTGGCCGCAAGGTTTCCTCATCCTCTCTTGATAAGCACTCCGATTTAGCTATATTGGCTAAATCGGAGTGCTGCTATGTCCACAATCACCGCCACAGATGCCAAGAACAGGTTTGGCCAGGTCCTCGAGGAGGCTCAACGCGAGCCCGTCCGCATTCAGAAGAGCGGGCGTGATGTCGCGGTACTTGTGTCCGCCGCGGAATATCAGCGCCTCAGGGACGCGGAGAGCGCGCCGCGGGTCAGTCCGCGTGTGCAGCGGCTGCTGGCCGAGAGCATCGAGAGGCGTCGTTCCGTTTATGAAGCGCTGGCCAAGTAGACGTGACGGTCTATCTTACGCTTGATGAAGTTCTCCACATCCATAGCGAACTCATTCGCGCCTTCGGCGGTGCGGATGGCATTCGCGACAGGGGATTGATCGAATCCGCGTTGCTGCGCCCTCAGACCGGCTATTACGCCGATCTCATCGAGGAAACAGCAGCCATGTGGGAAAGCCTGGCGATGAACCACGGCTTCGTCGATGGCAACAAGCGCGTCGCCTATGCCTGCGTCGAACTCTTCCTCGGCCTCAACGACCACGTTGTCGTAGCCGATAACGACGACATCATTGCCTTCATCTACCATCACCTGGAAGCGGGAACCTTCACCAAGGACGTGCTCGACGCCTGGCTTCGGGAGGTCGTGGCGGCGATGTAGGCCGCCACGGGGCGCTATGCCGTCTGCGGCAAGACTACGATCACCCCATGCGTGCGCGCCCGCACCTCAGGCGGCGCAAGACAGGTGGCGGCGGCTTCGTAGCCCGGGGCGCCGGGATAGGGTGCGACCTTCATGGGCGGGGCATGGTTGGCCGGGCAGAGGAGGATGGCCTCGCTGCCGGTCACGGCGGCGAGGTCGAGATGGATGACGAGCGGGTCATCAGGAACAGCGGCCTGGCGTCGACGCTCCGCTGACGCAGGCGCGAGACCAGCGCTTCCTGCGTTGCCCCATCAAGCCCCTCTTCGACGAGATCGACGATCAGGGCGCCCTCGCCCGCATCCTCCAGCACCATGAGCAAGGCAAGCAGGGCCGGCGAACGGGTGGTACCTTCGTCACAAAGCCATTCCGTGGCTTCGTCTACGCGTTGCTTGAGTACCGGATCGGCCTCCAGCCTGCCGCGCGCCTCGGCATCTTCCAGCCGTTCGAGGCCGATGAAGGCTGCGTCCGGCAGGTTCTGCGCGATCATCCGGGCGAGACGGGTCTTGCCGCTGGCGAGGGGACCGGTGATGTAGGTCAGGGGCGGGACGTCGGAGAGCTCGAAGCGTTCTCCTCCCAATGGCCAGGGCAGGTCGAAGGCAAGGCTGAGTGTCCCTTGCGGCCGTACCAACCGGGGGAGCTCGCTGAGCACCGGTGCCCTGCCCTCGGCAAGTTCGGATCGCAGAGCACGCACCTTGTCGGCGGTCTCCATCAACCGGCGGACCTGGCCTTCGAGGGTGGCCTGGTGCGTCTCCAATGCCGGTTCGAGGCAACCGGGATCGCCTTCGAGGACCCGCGCCACCTGGGCAACGCTGAGGCCCAAGGCCCGCAGAACCGCGATGTCGCCGGCTCGCGCCATTTCATCAGGACCATAGGTGCGCCATCCGGCAGCGGTGCGCACTGGCGTGAGGAGACCGCGCTGCTCGTAAAGACGCAGCGCCTTGGCGGATATGCCGAGGCGCTTGGCTGCCTCGGATGGGCTCAAGAACCGTGCTGAAGAGTTCACGAATCACCTCCTTGATTGGGAGACCTCCTTATCCGGGCAGCCCCAGGGGTCGGCGCAAGCCTTATGTTGCCGGGCCGCGAGATGTCCCTCGGCGCAAATGAGAACTTACGCGGATCAGCGGAAAGTTCATGCCTGCCTGCCCCTTACACCGTGGACTTGACACACCCCCTCGCGTTCTGTAGTTAACAATTACGTTAATTAGCGAACTCGTTAAATGCAAACCGACTCCCTGAGCGCTATCCTCTCGGCCCTTGCCGATCCCACCCGCCGCGCGATCCTGGCGCGACTGGTAGAGGGGGAGGCGACAGTCAACGAACTGGCCGAGCCTTTCGAGATCAGCCTGCCGGCGATCTCCCGGCATTTGAAGGTCCTCGAGGCCGCCGGGCTCATCTCGCGCTCGCGCACTGCCCAGTGGCGCCCTTGCCGCATAGAGGCCGCACCGCTCAAGGACCTGTCGATCTGGATCGAGCGCTACCGGCGCCTCTGGGACGAGAGCTTCGACAAAATGGACGCCTATCTTCGCGATTTGCAGAAAGGAGACCCCGATGCTCGCAAGAACTGAGAAACTGGCCGAGAACGAACTTCTCATCGAGCGTGAGTTCGAGGCGCCGCGGGCTCTCGTCTGGCGCATCTGGAGCGATGCAGAGCACCTCAAACGCTGGTTCGGGCCGACCGATTTCACCTGTCCCGTCTTCGAGCTCGATTTCCGAGAGGGCGGCCGTTATCGGGCAGTCATCCGCTCGGATGAACACGGCGAATACTGGTTCGGCGGCACCTTCCGGGAAATCCGCCCCAACGAAAAGATCGTCATGAACTTTGCGTGGGAGGAGGACGGGCAGGAGACTACCATCACCGTGACCCTCGCCGAAAGGGATGGCAAGACGGTCCAGAGCTTTCATCAGACCCCGTTCGCCAGCGTCGAGAGCCGCGACGGCCATCTCGGAGGCTGGATCGAATGTCTCGACAAGGGGCGCGTCTATGCGGAGGACTTCGCCGGGAGGATTGGGGCATGAGCCTGCCAGCCTTCCCCGGCCCGCAGCACGAGCGGCTCGATGTCCTTGCCGGCGTCTGGCGGACACGAATTGCCATGCTGGATGAGACGGAAACGGAAATAGAGCATCATATCGCGACCGACACCTATCGCTGGATGCCCGGTCGCCACTTCCTCCTTCATGATGTGGACGCCATGATGGCCGGCGAGCCGGTGAAGTCGCTCGAGATCATCGCCGCCGATCCGGGTTCCGGCCAGTATACAACCCGCAACTACGACAACTCCGGCGTCATCAGCGACTATGCCGCCGCTCTCGATGGCCGGAATTGGTCGATCGACGGCGAAGTCGAACGCTTCCGCGGCTCGTTGAGCGAGGACATGCGGACGTTATCCGGCCGGTGGGAGCGTCGCGCGGGCGACATGTGGCTCCCGTGGATGAACGTTACGCTCACCCGCCAGGACTGAACTTAGACCTTCAGCCCGCGTATCAGAGCCCGTACTGCCTTGCGGTAGTCGGGCAACGCGTGGGCATCAGCGAGTGCCGCCCGATCGAAGAGTGCCCCCAGAAGGTGCGCCAGCGGCTGCAGCGGCAGTTGGCGGATGGCCTTGGCGTCTATGGCGGCGCTAAGCCCCTCGACCAGCGTGCGCAGGCCATGGCGCGCATCGATCGCATCGAGTTCGGCACGCCCCAGCACCGCCGGGGCGTCGATCAGCAGGATGCGACGACGCCCTGGGTCCTGCATGGCGGTGAGGAACGCGTCCCCACCTTGCAGAAGGGCCTTGATCGGCCCCAACTCGTCATCGCCGCCCGCCGCCGCGTTGATGGTCATGGCCAGAAGCGCATGCTCCTCCTCGACCACCGCGCGGAAGAGACCGAGCTTTTCCGCGAAATGGTGATAGAGCGCGCCGCGGGTGACGCCGGCGGCGGCAACCACCTCGGGCGTGCTGGTCGCCGCATAACCTTTTTCGGCGAACAGGTCCCGAGCGGCAGCGATCAGCTTCGTGCGTGTCGCCGCCGTGCGATCGGCTTGACGCTGCCTTTGCCCGGTCATTTGCATACATACAGCCTGCCTGTTATGAAGATACAGGCTGATTGTATATGAGAAGGGCATTGAAATGAACTCTGGCGTTCTGAAGATCACCGCGCACTATCCTGTCCTTCTGGTGGAGGATGTCAGCGCGACCGCCGGTTTCTACGAAACGCATTTCGGCTTCGCGCGACAGTTCGATGCCGGCTGGTACGTGCATCTGGCGCGCGAGGAGGACGGCAAGACCCACCAGATGGCGGTGATGCGCTGCGATCACGATACCATACCCGAAGCCGGCCGGACGCCGACCCGTGGGCTCATCGTCAATGTCGAGGTTTCCGATGTCGACGAGGTGCACGCACGAATGGAAGCTGCCGGCGTGCCAATGCAGCAGTCCCTGCGCAGCGAGAAGTTCGGCCAGCGCCACTTCATGACCGCCGATCCTGGTGGCGTGCTGGTCGACGTGATCACGCCGATTCCGTTCGACCCGGACTGGCTCGCCGAACAGGGCCTCTAGATCTATGGCCGCTGGTGCTCACCGGTCGCCTCCATTATGGTGACGTACGTACGTCACGCGCGAGCCCCGAGCGAATCGGGCCGCAGGCGGCGGGTGCAAAGGCCTTGGGAGGACACGGCAAATGGCGGACGGCAAGCGGCTCGGCATCGGCATCATCGGCACCGGCAATATTTCATCGGCCTATTTGAAGGCGATGCTCGGGCGTGACGGATTGCCCGGCTTTCCCGTACTCGATGTCAAAGGGCTCGCCGACATGCGTCCGGAGATCGCCGAAGCGCGGGCCGGCGAGTTCGGCCTCAGGGCCATGAGCATCGAGGCGATGCTTGCCGATCCCGAGGTCGCGCTCATCGTCAATCTCACCATACCGCGCGCCCATGTGGAGGTTGGCCTGCGGGCGCTCGCCGCGGGCAAGCACGTCTATTCGGAAAAGCCTCTGGGTGTTGCGTTCGCCGAGGGGAAGGAACTCGTCGAGACCGCCCGGGCTAAGGGGCTGCGTGTCGGCTCGGCGCCGGATACGTTCCTCGGCGGCGCGCATCAGCAGGCGCGGGCAGTGGTCGACAGCGGCGTGCTGGGCCAGCTCGTCGGCGGCACCGCCTTCATGATGATCCCCGGCCATGAGAGCTGGCATCCGGATCCAGCCTTCTATTACGATATCGGGGGCGGCCCGATGCTCGACATGGGCCCCTACTACATCACCGATCTCGTCAATCTCCTCGGCCCGGTCACGCGTGTTGCCGCCATGAGCTCGACCTCAAGGCTCGAGCGCACCATCACCAGCGCCCCGAAGCGCGGCGACGTGGTGCCGGTCAAGATCGCGACCCACATCACCGGCAGCATGGGCTTTGCCAGCGGCGTCATCGTGCAGGTCGCCATGAGCTTCGACGTTGCCGGCCACAAGCACACGCCGCTCGAGATCTACGGCACGGAGGCGAGCCTCATCGTCCCCGACCCCAACCATTTCGGCGGCACAGTCGAGATCAAGAAGGTCGGCCGCGAGGAGCCGTGGAACGAGGTGCCGGTCGACACACCCTATGCGGCCGGCAACTACCGCTCGCTCGGCGTCGCCGACATGGCCGAGGCTATTCTCGAGGATCGCCCGCACCGGGCGAACGGCGATCTGGCGCTGCACGTGCTCGAGGTGATGGAAGCGTTCGAAGCCGCCTCGCGCGAGGGCCGCACCGTCGACATCTCGACGCGCCCCGAACGCCCGGCAGCACTTGCGGGCTAGTTTTCTCCGCGCTTTCGAACCGCAAAAGTGGCGGCCACTTTTGCGGAAAGCGCTCTAATCGGACAATAACAGCTCAGCGCTTCCTCGGCGTGCCGAAGACGTCGGCGAAGACATCGATCAGGAGCCGGTCCTTGACGTGGACCTTGGGATCGAAGACGGGCGTTGCGGTTCGGTCCCGGCCCCAGTTGGTGGTGATGCCGTTGAGGTGATAGGCGTAGAAATCGGCGGTGGAGCCTGAAAGGTTGAACCAGCCGCGCACCTGGTGCGTCCAGGGCTGAGCCCGCCAGAGGGCCAGCCAGGACCGGCGCGGATTGATCGCCCACTTCTTGCCCGGATCCTTGGCCTGTCGCCCCTTCTTGCGGACGACAAAATCGGCGTGACGCGGCATGGACGACTGGTCCTCGCGCACGTTCTCCACCCAGATGCGGGTGAAGCGGAGGATGCCGAACGGGGCCCGCTCGGCCGCCTTGAACACCGAGCGGCGATGGGGCGAAACCACCAGTTCGTCGATGTCGACGCTCAGGAGCGAGCGCGAGCGCGCGGCGTATTTGCGGAACACCTGGGTAAAGAGCGGCGGTTGGGCGAAGCGCACCCAGTGACCGGGCAGCTGCGGCGAATGGTGCGGATCAGTCATGCCGTAGCGGAACGACCAGGGGACCACCATTACCCGGCGCACGCCGGCAACGCCGGCGATCGTCTCGCGCAACTGCGCGTGCGAGTAGGCCGTCGAGCCATTGTCGTAGACGATGACGGCCGTCGCGCCGTGCTCCTTTACGTAGAACCGCGCCCAGTCGGCAATCCACTGCAGCGCGTTGTCCTTGTTGATCGCCACCAGCACCCGTTCTCCTGCAAAAAGCTCTGAGGCGTTGGGCCGAATCTCAACCTCGTGGCTCTGTCCGGCGATATGGATGCGCAGATGCGTGTCCTCGGGCGGCAGTCGAACCCGGGCCAGGACGACCTGCAAGCCGAAATGCAGCTGCACCCTGGGCTTGTGACCGGAGACGAGGCCCGTGACGGCAAGGTCGCGGATCGCTGGCTCGAGGTTCATAGCGATCGGACCGACAAGGTAGACGTGGCGCCCGCCGACGCTGCGGAAGACGTCGAAAAACAGCGCCCGATCCTCGAACTGGTCGTAGAACTTTTGCGGACGCGGAAGCTCTGGCGAATAGGGCTGGCGCCGCAGTGGCGCATTCTCGTCGAGATAGACGGGCGAGAACCGGGCAGCCTCCGCAAAGAAGTCCGTCACGAGGCGCTCCCGGCTTCGGGAAAGGTGCTCTTCAGCAAAGCGGAAAGCCTCGTATCCTCGACAAGAGTATCGTCGGACTCCAGCGTGACTCTGCGGTCGTATTTCCAGCTCGTCGAGATGCCTCGGAAATGGGCGATGTAGGCTGTACCCGGCTTATGGCGGGTGAGGGGCGGGCGATTGATGATGAGATGGGCGCGCGGCTGCACGCGCAGGTCTTGCATCCAGCGGCGATCAGGGGCCATGGCCCACTTGGTAGTCCCGCCGCGGGTGACGTCGTCGTCTGCCTTGGCGAGGCAGAAGTCACGGTGGCGATAAACCCCATCCGGGCGTGGCTTGACCGGCACGGGTTCGATCCAGCGATTGCGGAAATAGACCGTGCCCGAGCGCGAGGCGCGGGCGGTTTCGAATACTGTTTCATCGGTCAGGGGCACCGCCAGTTCATCGATATCGCAATCGAGGATGCCGGAGGCTCGCGCCGCGTAGCGGCGGAACATGTTGGTAAAGAGCGACGGCTGCAGGAAATGCGCCCAGAAGCGGTTGTCCGGCAAGGCGTTGTCGGGACGCTGATAAGCGAAGGGCGCCGGCACCACGCAGATCTTGTCGAGGCCATTGACGGCAACGAGCGTTGCCTCGATGTCGGCGGGCGCGTAGCGGTCCGAGGCATTGTCGAACAGCAGGACGGCGCTCGCACCCTGGTTGACGACGTGAAACCGTGCCCAGTCGGCGATCCATTGCAGATCGTTGTTCTTTGAGACGGTCGCCAGCAGGTTCTGACCCTCGAACCAGCTGGAATAGTTGGCGCCGACGGGCACGGTGAAGGTCATGCCTGCAAACTCGACCTCGAGATGGGTCGTACCGGCCGGAGCGGCGAGCGAATAAATATGCACCTTCTGGGAATGGTGACCTCTCGCCCGCAGACGTGTGCCGCTCGGGCGCGCGGTATAGCGAGCGTTGCGGTAGTGCTGGGCGAGGTTCACCGGCGGCGGCCCGTGCAGGAGGATGCGCTTGCCAGCCTCATCCCAGAAGACGTCGTAGAAGATGCAACGATCCTCGAAATGGGCGAGGAATTGCGCCTCGCGCGGCACATTGGGCGAGATGAAGCCTCGGCGCAGGGAGCTGTCCTGCGGCAAGAAGAGGGAATTGAGATGCGGTCGCGGCATCACCCGGTCGGCAGTGTCGCCTGGCTGTGCTGCAGCGACCGTGCTCATCCCCGCAGGGCTCCGCCCGTGGTCTTGACGACGGCGGCCACCACCGCTCCTGAGACCTTTTCGATCTCCTCGTCGGTCAGCGTCCTGTCGCGCGGCTGCAGGGTGACCTCGATGGCGACGGACTTCTTGCCTTCGCCGACATGGGCACCTTCGAAAATGTCGAAGATCGTGACGTCCTCGATCAGCGTCTTGTCGGCGCCGCGCGCGGCTCTGAGGATCGAAGCGGCACTCGCCGAGCGGTCGACGAGGAAGGCGAAGTCGCGCTTGACCGGCATCAGCGGCGATATGTCGAGCGCCCCCTTGGACCTGGTCGGCTTCTTCCTTGGTTCGGGCAGGGCATCGAGATCGATCTCGAAGGCGGCGACGGGAAAATCGATGTCCATCGCCTCGCTCCAGGCCGGGTGAAGCTCGCCGAACCAGCCGACAATGATCTTCGGACCAAGCTGGACGCGTCCGCCTCGGCCCGGATGGCTCCAGGCCGCGGGCTCGGCTACGAGCTGGAGCTTGTCGATGCCGACGCCCAGCGCGTCAAGAGCCGCGGCAAGGTCGGCCTTGGCATCGAACACACCGACCTGTTTGGCGTCGCCCTGCCAATGACGGCCGGCGCCGGTCAGCCGCGCCGTGCCGGTGCGGAGACCGCTGGCATGGGTGTGCTGGCCTTCCGGCGCATCGGACAGGAACACCTGCCCCACCTCGAAAAGCCCGATATCGGCGCGGCCGCGATGGGCGTTGCGCCGTGCCGCGGCAAGGAGGCCGGGCAGCAGCGAGGGGCGCATATCGGTCATATCGGAGGCGATTGCGTTGGCAAGCTGCAGGCTCTCGGCACCGCCACCGAACCGCACGGCCTCCTCATGCGGAATGAAAGACCAGGTCACAGCTTCATCGAGGCCGCGGGCGGCGAGCGCACGGCGGGCGACACGGCGGCGGTTCTGGATGGTCGTCAGCATGCGCGGCGCGACGTGGTGAAGGCGCGGCAGGGGATCGACCGGCACCTTGTCGACGCCGACCATACGCATCACCTCCTCGACGAGGTCTGCCTTCTGCGTCACGTCCGGCCGCCACGACGGTACCGTGACCTTGCGGGTGAAGCCCGCCCCTTCGACGGCGAAGCCGAGGCGGGAGAGGATCGCCTCGATCTCATCGGCCGCGATCCTGAGGCCCGTCAGCCGCTCGACCTCGGAAAACGGGAAGTCGATGACGACGGCCGGCGGCGTGTCCTCGCCCGAGACCACCGGCTCCAGGGGCTCGCCGCCGCAGAGTTCGAGCACCAGGCGCGTCGCGAGCTCGAGGCCGGGCTCGGTCAAGGCCGGGTCGACCGAGCGCTCGAGCCGGTAGCGGGCATCCGAGACGATACCCGTCTTGCGGCCGGTACGCGCGACGAGTTGCGGGTCCCAACTCGCGCATTCCATGAAAACGTCGACGGTTTCCTCGACGACACCCGAGCGCTCGCCGCCCATGATGCCGCCAAGGCAAAGCGGCCCGACATCGTCGGCGATAACCGTCATCGTTTCGTCGAGCGGGTACGTCCTGTTATCGAGCGCATCGAGCTCCTCGCCCGGCCGGGCATTGCGCAGCACGGGCTGGCCGACGATCCTGGCCGCGTCATAGGCGTGCAGCGGCCGCCCCCAGCCGAGCGAAACGAGGTTGGTGATGTCGACGATGGCGTTGATCGGCCGCAAGCCAACCGCGCGCAGGCGCCGCTGCAGCCAGGCGGGCGACGGGCCGTTCCTTACGCCCCTGATGTAGCGGCCGGCGAACTTGCGTATGGTCTTGTCCTCACCGGGCGCGAACTGATGCGGCAGGGGTGCAAACGGGCTCGTGCCGGTCGAGGGCACCGGTGACATGTCGGTGGTCTTCAGGGAGCCGATGCCGAAGGCGGCAAGGTCGCGCGCGATGCCGTGGACGCCGGTGCAGTCGCCGCGATTGGGGGTGATCGAGATATCGAAGGTGACGCCCTTGAGACCCGCATAGTCGGAGTAGCGCTGACCCGTCGGCGCGTCGGCCGGCAAGTCTATGATGCCGTCGTGGTCGTTGCCGAGCCCGAGTTCCATGGCCGAGCACAACATGCCGTTCGACACCTGGCCGCGGATGACGCCCTTGCCGATGGTGATGTCCTTGCCGGGAATGTAAGTGCCGGGGAAGGCGAAGACCGACTTCATGCCGGTGCGCGCATTGGGCGCGCCGCAGACGACGTCGAGAATCTCGCCGCTGCCGGCATCAACCTTGCACACCTTCAATTTGTCGGCATTCGGGTGCTGCTCGGCCGAGACCACATGGGCGACGACAAACTCACTGAACGCCTTGCCCTGGTCCTCGATCTCCTCGAGCTCGAGGCCGATCATGGTGAGGGCTGCGCCGATCTCGTCGGCGCTCGCCGTGGTGTCGAGGTGCTCCTTGAGCCAGTCGAGGGTGAACTTCATCTTGCGCCTTGCGGGTCTTATCGAAAGTCGGAGGGGGTACCGGTGATGGGCGGCAGTGCCCGGGAAATCTTGAACAGCTCGACGAGCACATTGGCAAAGCCGCGGGCGTCGTCGATGGCCCGATGGGTGTGGGGCACGTGTCCGTAGTACTCGGCCGGCAGCTTGCTCATGCCCCAGTCGAGATAGGACGCGCCACGCAGCGTGCCGGCCATGGTATAGAGGCACACTCCGCCGCCCCTGAAGATCTGGCGGGTCTTGAACGGACCGCCGAGCGCGCGGGTGCCGGCATATTCGTCGAGATAGTGGTCCATCCACAGGCCGTCGAAGATCATCGGAGCGGCAACGAAGACGCATGGTCCGGCCAGGCTTTCCACCCAGTCGGCAAAGCGTGGCATGACCATTTCAGGCGGCTCGGCGCCGATTGTTGCCGCCTCGTAGGCCTCCGGCTGCGTCTGCCACCAAGCCATGGTCTCGGGGTTCGGCGCCCGGTCGGCGCGCGGCGTCAACACCGCCTCGAACTCGCCGTGGGCGTTGCCGTCGGCGTCGATGGCGACCGATGCGAAGCTGAGCATGGAGTTGTGCAGCGGCGTCGGACCGTCTGCTTCGATGTCGGTGACAACGAACACAGGACTGCCGTGCGCGGGCGTGCCGCGCATCAGCCCCGAGGGGCGCACATCATCCTGCTGAACTTCACCGGTCGTCACGATTGGGCGCTCGCATAGCTGGCACGGAGGGAGAGCACGCCGCTCAAGCGGCGTGCTTTTGAATCAGGAGCTCAAGCCTGCGAACAGTGTCGGCAGGTCGAACGGACGGAAGCCATAGTGGTCGAGCCAGCGCTGGTCGGCATCGAAGAAGGCGCGCAGGTCCGGCATGCCGTATTTGAGCATGGCGATGCGATCGATGCCCATGCCCCAGGCGAAGCCCTGGTAGACATCGGGGTCGAGCCCGGCATTGGCGATGACGTTGGGGTGCACCATGCCGCAGCCGAGGATCTCCAGCCAGTCGCTGCCCTGGCCGATCTTGACCTCGCCGCCCGAGCGGTCGCACTGGACGTCCACCTCCATCGAGGGCTCGGTGAAGGGGAAGAACGAGGGGCGGAACCGCAGGGTGACGTCCGGGATCTCGAAATAGGCTTTGAGGAACTCCTCGAGCACCCAGCGCAACTGTCCGATGTGGCTGGACTTGTCGATCACCAGACCCTCGACCTGATGGAACATCGGTGTGTGGGTCTGGTCGCTGTCGTTGCGGTAGGTGCGCCCGGGCATGACCACGCGGATCGGCGGGTCGATCGGCGGAGTGATGTAACCCGCTGTCGGCGGGTTGTTGGTCTTTTGCATCACACGCACCTGCACCGGCGAGGTATGCGTGCGCAAGAGTTTGCGCTCACCATCCGCGCCGGGTTTTAAAAAGAACGTGTCGTGCATCTCCCGGGCCGGATGGCCCTCAGGGAAATTGAGTGCGGTGAAGTTGAAGTAGTCGGTCTCGATATCCGGTCCCTCGGCGATCGAGAAACCCATGTCGGAAAAGATCGCGGCGATCTCGTCCATGACTTGGCTGATCGGGTGGATGCGCCCGCGCGCGGTCGGGGCGGGTTGGAGCGGCAGGGTGACGTCGACCGTCTCGGCGGCGAGCCGGGCCTCGAGCGCCTTGTCCCGTAGCTCGCTGCCGCGCGCCTCGATAAGGCCGGCGATCTCGTTCTTGAGGCCGTTGATCGCGGGGCCGGCGGTCTTGCGATCTTCGGGCGCCATGGTGCCGAGGGTGGCCAGTAGCGCCGAAACGCTACCCTTCTTGCCGAGGGCGGCCACGCGCACGGCATCGAGCGACTGTTCGGTCTCGGCAGCTTCTATGGCGGCGGTGATTTCGGCGCGAAGATCGCTGATCTGTGTTTCGAGAGACATCTGAATATCCGTTGCGAGCAAGCGGTGAGGTTCATCGCAAAACAAAACGCCCTGCGCCAGCCCTTATGGGCGGCGCAAGGCGCGAATTTACCTCGGCAGACCGAGAGAGATCAGGTTTAGGCGGTAACCCGGGCGTGGGTCGTATCTTCCACGTCCTTCAGGTACCCCAGCGCCGCCTTGGCCTTTTCGACCAGGACGCCGAACGCGGCAGGCTCATGGATCGCCAGATCCGAGAGCACCTTGCGATCGACGGCAATCTCAGCCTTGCCGAGGCCGTCGATAAATCGGCCGTAGGTGAGGCCATGGTCGCGCACGGCCGCGTTGATGCGCTGGATCCAGAGCGCGCGGAAGTTACGCTTCTTGACGCGGCGGTCGCGGTAGGCGTACTGGCCGGCCTTCTCGACAGCCTGCTTGGCGATGCGGATCGTGGACTTGCGGCGGCCGTAGTAACCCTCGGCGGCCTTCAAGACCTTTTTGTGACGGGCGTGGGCGGTAACGCCTCTCTTGACGCGTGACATTTAGGTTCCTTCCGGCGTTAGCGGTTGTACGGCATGTACCACTTGACCAAGTTCTCGTCGCCCTTGGCGAGGATCTTGGTGCCGCGGTTGGTGCGGATGTACTTGGCGTTGTGCGAGATCAGGCGGTGGCGCTTACCAGCCACGCCCGCCTTGACCTTGCCGGTCGCGGTGAACCTGAAGCGCTTCTTGGCGCCGGATTTGGTCTTCATCTTGGGCATTTTGCGTGTCCTTGTCTTGTGACGGGGCTCAAAGCCTTGTCGCATTCAAAGACCGCCACGGCATGCCTTTTGGCCGGGCGGTCCGGAGAAGGCGCCTCTATAGGGGGAAAGGTGCCGGATGGCAAGTGGTCAGCGGGCCGCTCAGAGCATGGCCTCCAAGTGGTCTTCGAAGAGGAGGCCCGGCCTTGCCGCCAGCGCCGCCTCGTAGTGTTTCTCCGCCTCCAGCGAGACGGAAAGGAACGCTTGAAGCCCCTCGCGCCCATTTTCGTCGGCAAGCGGATAGTAACCTGAAGCAAACCGGTCGAGCAGCCGCGTCTTGACCGCGATCATGCGCTCGGCGACCCCCGGCCCGTTGCTCATCGAGACCGGCATCTTGACGTAGTCGTGGAGGGGCGAGCCGATATGGTAGCAATGGTCGGCCGTCCGCCACAGCTTCAGGAGGAAATCGAGGTCAGTCATGTTGGGCAGGTCCGGGTCATAGCGCGCGTCGCACCTGGCGCGGTCCCAGACGATCATGGTGTCCATGGACAAGTTCACCCATTTGTGTTCACCGGGCGAAAGCACCCGGTCCTCGCCGGCGCCCACATAGCGGCCGTGCTCGAAGCGGTCATTCATCACGTCGAGCGCGGTGGTCACGATCGGATGATCGGCGAGAGCGGCCATGGCACGCTCCAGCTTCTGGGGCTTGTAGCGGTCGTCTGCATCGAGCACGGCGGCGTAGCGCGTATCGATCGTCTCCAGGGCAACGTTGCGGGCATGCGAAGCGCCGGCCTTGAGCGCGCCCGATTCCATGAAGGCGATGCGCGGGTTGAGGAGCCCCGCCTCCTCGAGAAGCGGGCGGTAGTTCGTGCCGTCGTCCGAAACGATGATCAGCCGCCAGTACGGCCATGTCTGGGCCATAATGCTCGCCACCGCCGCGGCGATGGTGGCCTCGGCCTTGTAGGCCGGCATGACGATCGACACGATCTTGTCCATTGTCCCCCCGGACTTGAAGCGATCCGAAGCGCGTCCCATATCTCGGTCAACGGTCGGGTGCCACTTCTTTCGGGCCCGGCAACCAGACGTTGCTTGTTGACAAGGACGGTTTCGAATGTCGCGTGTTTCCGTGTTTTCCGCCCCATTTCTGTTGGGGTTCGATGCGTTCGAGGAACGCATCGATCGGCTGACGAAGTCGTCCGACGGCTATCCGCCCTACAATATCGAGCGCAAGACCGAGACCGACGGAACCGAGAGGTTCCTGGTGTCGATCGCGGTGGCGGGGTTTTCCGCTCCCGAGCTCGAAGTGGTGGCTGAGGACAACCAGCTCGTCGTCCGCGGGCGGCAAAAGGAAGACCCTCAACGAGAGTTCCTGCATCGGGGAATCGCGACGCGCCAGTTTCAGCGCAGCTTCCTTCTCGCCGACGGCATGATCGTCAAGGATGCAACCTTGAGCCATGGTTTGCTCGTTGTTGCTGTTGAGCGTCCACAGACGCCCAAGGTCGCCCGCCGTATCGACATTCGTACAGTTTGAGAAAGGGGCACGCCATGATCGAGAAACGCAATCCAGAATACGAGGCCCTGAGCGGCCAGATGAACCCGTTGAAGAGCCTGACGGCGGCCCAGTTCGCCGCCCTCGGCGGCAGCGCCGTCGCCTTCGTGCGGCCCATCAATGGCGGCGACCTTTCGGAGATGATCCGGGGATCCGACTTCGATGAGGAGACGACCTATCAGCTGGTCATGTCCGCCGACGGCACGCCGCTTATGGTCGCCGACACGCAGGCCGCCGTCAGCGAGTGGCTGAGCGACAAGGAGCTGGGTCTCGTTTCGGTGCACTAGGTTCGTCGCCCAGCTAGGCAAAGAGAAAGCCCCGCCGCGGTGCGCGGTGGGGCTTTTTTACGTCCAAGGCATTGAATTGTGGTGGACGATCAGGCCGCGTTGCTGGCTTCGACTGGGGCCGTCAAGATCGCGTGGACGCGAGCCGGATCGCGGCCGCGCCGCAAATCCTCGACGATCGTCTCGGTGCGCAATAGACGCGCAACCCGCGAAAGCGCCTTCAAGTGATCGGCGCCCGATCCGGTCGGGGCCAGCAGCATCATCACAATGTCCACAGGCCTGTCGTCCATCGCTTCGAAATCGACGGGATGGTCGAGCCGCACGAACACGGCCGTAACGCCGGGCAGGCCCGATACCTTGCCGTGCGGAATCGCGATGCCGTTGCCGAGCCCGGTGGAGCCGAGCGCCTCGCGCTCCTCGAGGGCGTTCAGAATGACCTCGGCATCGTATCCGCTGGCTTCTGCCGCTGTTTTCGCAAGCAATTCAAAAAGTTCGTGCTTGGAAATCGGGGCCGGGCAGACAAGCACAGACCGCTCAGCCAAAATTTCGGCCAGTTCCATCAAGAAGTCCCAGTCGATTGTGATCTTTGTATTGCGGGGCGCCGCATCAATTGGCGCCGAGGGCCGGATCGATCCAGCCGATATTGCCGTCGGTGCGGCGGTAGACCACATTTAGCCCGCCATGTCCAGCGTGCCGGAAGACGACCACGCCGGACTGGCTGAGATCGAGCTCCATGACCGCTTCCCCAACGCTCATGGAGCGCAGGTTCCTGGTGGTTTCGGCGACGACCGGGGGCGCGTAGTCCTCATCGAGCTCGTCGATCGAATCGGCGGGCCCGAGGACGGTATACTGGGCAAGCACGTCCTGGCTGTTCTGGCCGTTGCCCTTGCGGTGGGATTTGAGCTTGCGGTTGTACCGGCGCAGGCGCTTCTCGATATTGGTCGCCATCACCTCGTAGGCGGCGGTCGCATCGCCCCCGAGGGCACTCGCCTGCAGTGTGGCGCCGGTATCAAGGTGCACCACGCAATCGGCGCGGAAACCGCTGCCGTCGTGGGAAAGGGTAAGGTGACCATCGTAGCCGCCGTCGAAGTACTTGCCGACGACGTTCGAGAAATGGTCTTCCGCCTTGCCGCGCAAGGCGTCGCCAACATCCATGTTCTTGCCGGAAACGCGTAAGGTCATGGTTCCCTCTTTTGCTGTTGCGCTGCGCGCCGGCGCGAAGAGAAATGCCTTTGGCCTCCCTTCGGCCACCGCCGGCCCTCACCCTTTTGATATGGGCAGGGACCGGGACCGATGCTAGACCCGCCGCCAGCAGGCTTGCAATGCGCAACAAGACGCATGTGTGCGATAGTTGGGGTGACATCGGCGGCGAACCGCTTTAGCCTTCGCGGCGTGAGATAGAGTTGCCGCGTCAGCGCGCAGTGCGACCTGGCGGTTTCCAGCTGAAACCGCTCTGATCTAGCCGATCCGTTCCAAGCTCTTCTTCTGCCGCCGCCGGATCACCGAGGACGGAATGTTCATGCCTTCGCGGTACTTGGCGACGGTGCGGCGGGCGACATCGATGCCCTGCTCACGTTTCAAGACCTCGGCAATGGTGTCATCGGAAAGCACGTCGTGGGTCGGCTCGGCCTCGATGAGCTGGCGGATGCGGTGACGCACGGCCTCGGCTGAGTGGTCGCCGGCCCCGTCGGACGACGCGATGGCGGTGGTGAAGAAATATTTCATCTCGAAGAGGCCGCGCGGGGTGGCCATGTACTTGTTGGAGGTGACCCGAGAGACGGTCGATTCGTGCATGTCGATGGCCTCGGCCACCATCTTCAGCGTCATGGGCTTGAGATAAGCAATACCCTTGGTCAGGAACCCGTCCTGCTGGCGGACGATTTCGGCTGCGACCTTGAGGATCGTCTGGGCGCGCTGGTCAAGGCTCTTGGTCAGCCAGCTCGCCGTTTGCAGGCAATCGGTAAGGAATGCCTTTTCCGCCCCGTCCCGGGTCCTGGCCGAAACGGTGGCGTAATATTCGCGGTTGACCAGCACGCGCGGCAGCACGTCGGAATTGAGCTCGATCTGCCAGAGCCCTGAAGGCCCTGGGCGCACATAGATGTCGGGAACGACCGCCTCGACAGGCCCCGCATCGAAGGCCCTGGCGGGCTTGGGGTCGAGCCTCCTCAGTTCGGCGATCATATCGACGAGATCCTCGCGGTCGCACCCGATGGCGCGCAGGAGCCCAGCCATGTCGTGGTTGGCGAGGAGTTCGAGATGGGCGAGGAGCCGCGCCATCAGCGGATCCAGCCGGTCGCGTTCCCTGAGCTGGATGGCGAGGCATTCGGCAAGGTTGCGGGCAAAGACGCCGACGGGGTCGCACCCCTGCACAGCTTGAAGCACGGCTTCGACATCCTCGATCTCGGCGCCCAGTTGCGCGGCCACGGCCTCGAGAGGCACAGCCACGTATCCGGCCTCGTCAAGGTTGTCGATGAGGTGGCGCGCGATCAAGCGGTCGCCCGCCGTCTTGAGAATGAGATTGACCTGCTCGGCAAGATGATCGGCCAGAAGCGGTCGTGCGGCAACGAACTGATCGAGATCGGGGACTTCGCCCCCTTCGGTTCCACCGGCGAGGGCACCGCGCCCGCCGGTCGCGCCGGCATCCGGGCCTGTCTGGTCGGGAAAGACGTTCTCGACGGCGGTGTCGTAGCTTTCGGCGATCGATTCGGCGCTCTGGATGCGCTCGCCATGGATGACGGTATCTTCCATCGCCACGGGTTCGGGTGCCCGCTCGGCGGGTTCGACCGCGTCGTCGTCGCCGGTTTCCTCGCGCTCGAGCAGGGGGTTGCGCAGCAATTCGGCTTCGATGAAGCCGTTGAGCTCGATATGGCTCAACTGCAGCAGCCGGATCGACTGCATCAGCTGCGGGGTGAGCGTAAGGCTCTGGGCCTGGCGTACTTCAAGCCGCGGCGTCAAGGCCATGCACAGTCATCCCACTCGGCAAATTCTCCGGCCGGTTCGGGGCCGCTTTCCATCGCCGAACATGACTCAATTGCCCTGACGGAGCAAGCGGCTCGGCAAAATTCATGCCAGATGCCGATTTCGCGAAAGAATCCTGCGACAGCAAAGTCGGAGCCTGCGATTTGATTTCCATCAAATCGCAGGCGCTACGGTGTCAGATTTCGAAAGTTTCGCCCAGATAGACGCGGCGCGCATCAGGGTCGGAGGTGATGGTCTCGGGCCGGCCCTGGATCATCACCCGCCCACCGTGGATGAGATAGGCCCGGTCGACGAGGCTGAGGGTCTCGCGCACCGAGTGGTCCGTGATGAGCACGCCGATGCCGCGATGGGTCAACTGGCGCACCAGCGCCTTGACCTCGGCGACCGCTATCGGGTCGACGCCGGCGAACGGCTCGTCAAGCAGCATGAAGACCGGGTCAGCGGCGAGCGCCCGGGCGATCTCGACCCGACGGCGCTCCCCGCCCGAGAGCGCCAGCGCATTGGCCTTGGCCAGGTGCGTGATCGAGAACTCCTCGAGCAACGCCTCGAGCCGCGCCCTGCGCTCGGCGCGCGAGCGTACGGTGTTCTCGAGGATGGCGAGGATATTGCCCTCGACGCTCATGCCGCGAAAGATCGAGGGTTCCTGCGGCAGATAGCCGATGCCGAGCCGTCCGCGTTGGAAAAGCGGCAGGTGGGTGATCGGGCGCCCGTCGAGGCGGATTTCGCCGCTATCGGGCTTGACCAGACCCATGATCATGGTGAAGCAAGTGGTCTTGCCCGCCCCGTTCGGACCAAGCAGCCCCACCGCCTCGCCGCGTTTGACCGCGATCGAGACGTCCCTGACCACGGCGCGCTTGCCGAAGCTCTTGGCCAGGCGATGGGCAACGAGCCAGCCGCTCTGGTCGATCTTTTTGCCGGCCCCGGTCATTCGGTGGTGAATACCCCCGTCACCCGGCCGCTTTGGCTGCCGGTGAACGTCGATACGTTGGTTTCGAGGTCGACGAGCAGCTCGGGGCCCTTGACGGTGCCGCTGGCGTTGGTCACGACCACATTGCCGGTCAGGTGCAGGGTACGCGCCTTGGGATCGAATACCGCTCGCTCGCCGGTGGCGTCCTGCTCGGTGGTCTTGAGCCGCACGTCACCGGTCGCCTCGAAGCTCTCGATGTCGGAAGTGCCGCCTTCGCCGTAGATGACCACAACCGTTGGCGCCCAGACCGTTACGGACGGGTGCACCACGACGACATTGCCGGTGAACACGGCCTCCTGCGTCGTTTCGTCGATGGTGAAGTTGTCGGCGGTGATCTCGACCGGGTTCTGCGCAGCAGCCGGCAAGGTGGCGAGGGCAAAGAGCCCCGTCAGCGCGACAAGGATGCGGATCATGGCTCTTGTGCCCCCGGTGTGTCAGGAAGAACGACCTTGACGCGTGAAAATGTCCAGATCGCGGTTTTGGTATCGAAGGTCATGCCGCCCGCCTCGAGTTCGGTGCCGTCGGCATAGTCGATGGAAACGGGCCCGTCGCTGACGAGCACCTGCGCGGTCCAGTCGAAGACCGAGCGATGGAGAATACCACTGGTTCCGGTCGAATCGACGACGTTGGTGACCCCGTCGACGACGACCAGCTCACGGGCGGTGTCGAGCTGGCCTTCGGGGGCGGTGATGTCCATGGTCACCCCGGTCGGCCGCTCGATGACGAGCGTGGCGTCCTCAAGATCGATGATATCGGGCGTTGCTGTGCGCGTCACGGCCGATACGGCCCACACGCGGTAAAGCGAGCCGTCGTCGAGGATGCCGGCATATTCGGGTGCCTCGATGGTCACGCTATCCGGCGCGACGCGAATGCGCTCGAGGCTGAACTGGCCAAGCTGGCTCGACACCACGATCTGGGCTACGAGCACGGCAAGCGCCGCCACACCGGCAGCCGGCACCAGCCAGCGCAACAGGCTGACGATACGGTTCCGCCGCTCGAGGGAGCGGTAGATGACCAGCCGGTCGGCGCTATAGGCGTGGCTCGTCATGCAAGCCTCAGCTGTGGGCGAAGATGTCGACCTCCTGCCAGCCCTTCAGGTCGAGCTCGCAGCGGGTCTTCAAGAACTCAAAGCATTGCTCGGCCAGTTCCATGCGCCCTTCGCGCCTCAGCATGCGGTCGAGGTGGCGCTTGAGGTCGTGCAGGTAAAGCACGTCGGAAGCGGCGTAGTCGAGCTGGGCGTCGGTCAGCTTCTCGCCGCCCCAGTCCGAGCTCTGCTGCTGCTTGGAGAGGTCGATGTTCAAGAGCTCGCGCACGATGTCCTTGAGGCCATGCCGGTCGGTATAGGTGCGCACGAGCTTGGAGGCTATCTTGGTGCAGTAGACCGGGCCGGTCACCACGCCGAAGCGGTGCTGCAACACCGCCACGTCGAAGCGGGCGTAGTGGAAGATCTTGGTGACGGCAGGGTCGGCGAGGAGGCGTTCGAGATTGGGGGCCGAGCTGACCTCGGCGGGTATCTGTACGATATCGGCGCTGCCGTCGCCCGGCGACAGCTGCACGACGCACAGCCGGTCGCGATGCGGATCGAGGCCCATGGTCTCGGTATCGATGGCGACCTCGCGGCCGTAACGGGAAAGGTCGGGCAGGTCGCCGCGGTGCAGTCTGGTGGTCATCGTCGCCTCGCTGTTGCACAAGCGTGATGCCACAGAGCGAAGGCGTTGGAAAGGCAGGGCGACAAAACGCGCTGCAAGCGCACACGGCGTGAGCGCGGCATCCACCGGCGCACGGACGGGCCTAAATTAATCAAGGGAACTGGTGCCCAGGAGAAGACTCGAACTTCCACACCTTGCGGTACACGGACCTGAACCGTGCGCGTCTACCAATTCCGCCACCTGGGCAAAGCGGAGGCGTTACTAGGGCCAGCGCCCGGCGATGTCAATGCGCATTCGCAAGGAGCCGTGGCCAGGCAGCGTCAAGGCCGTTGCACACCCGGCGGCGCTTGGCTAGAAGGCGAGGGAACATCCTCCACGTCGCGCGCCACGCGCGCCATGCCCACCGGAGCCCTGCCATGGACCGCTTTGACCCCAAGCTCGTCACCGTTTTCGGCGGTTCGGGCTTCCTCGGTACGCAAATCGTCCAGCGTCTGGCCCGGCGCGGTTACCGTGTGCGGGTCGCTGTGCGCCGGCCGGATCTGGCCGGGCACACCAAGTCGGCGGGCAGCGTCGGCCAGGTGATGCCGGTGCAGGCGAATGTGCGCAATGAAGCTTCGGTCGCGCGCGCCGTCGCAGGCGCCGCCATGGTCATCAATCTCGTCGGCGTCGGTTACGAGCGGGGCAAGCAGACCTTTTCGGCCGTGCATGTGGAAGGCGCCGCGACCGTCGCGCGCGCCGCCAAAGCCGCCGGGGCGCAGAGTCTTGTCCATATCTCGGCCCTCGGGGTCGACATCGCAACCGAGAGCGCCTACGCGCAAACCAAGCTCGCAGCCGAAGCTGAGGTCCTCAAAGCCTTTCCCGCGGCGGTCATCATGCGCCCTTCGCTGATGTTCGGCCCGGACGATGGCTTCTTCAATCTGATGGGCACGCTTTCGCGCTACTTCCCGGTGATGCCGCTCATCGGTGGCGACACCCGCTTCCAGCCGGTCTATGTCGGCGACGTCGCCGAGGCCGTGGTGATGGCGGCCGAAGGGGCAGTCAAAACCGGCCGCGTCTACGAATTCGGTGGTCCCGAAGTCCTGACTCACCGGGAGCTCCTTGGTCGCATCCTCTCCGAGGCCGGCCGTTCGCGCCCGTTGCTGCCGCTGCCGCCGGGCATCGCCAAGATCCTTGCCCTGCCCCTGTCCATCCTGCCCTTCCCGCCGTTGATCACCGCCGACCAAGTGGATCTCCTCGCGTACGACAACATCGTCTCGCAGACGGCGAACCGGGAAAAGCGCACACTTAGCGCTTTCGGCATCACCCCGACGGCCATGGACACGATCCTGCCGAGCTATATGTGGCGCTTCCGCAAGCACGGCCAGTTTGACCGGCAGGGCCACAAGACCGACGGCGCCGCCGCGTAAGCTCAGCGGCAGTCGCTCACGCGTCACCTCATGCCGGCTAGACGTTATGTTCCGGGCCTGAGCGATTGGCGGCCCGCCCTTTCGTGCGAAAAAGAGACGAGGGTTGCTCGGATGGGCCGAGCCGATCCTCACGCACGGAGGGCGAGCCATGGAAGAGTATAGCGAAGTTTTTGTTGGGTTTGACGTCGCCAAGAAAAAACATGCGGTGGCGATCGCCGAGGGTGACCGCACGGGTGAAGTGCGGTTTTTCGGCGAGGTGGAGAACAGTCCGGCAGCGATCGAACGCATGCTGGCGCGATCCGGCCAGCGGCTATGTGCGGCGGCACGTCTCACCGCGCTCGGATCTGCCGATCGACCTGGTCCGGGTCGAGCTGCCCGCCAGCGCGGCGATCCCGATGCCGGCGGCGTCCTATGCCTTCATCCGCCAGTTGATCTGGGTGCTGGAGGGCGAGCTCGTCTTCGTCGAGGGGGAGGTGCGGCACGAAATGCGGACAGGCGATTGCCTTGAGCTTGGCCCCCCGAGCGACTGTGCCTTCCGCAATGAGAGCGACCAGACGTGCATCTACGCCGTCGTGGTGCTGAGTCAGACGTAGAACTCTTCCCGGTTTTGCTGAAGACGCTTGCTAGAGCACTTCACGTTCCGAGTGGATCGGAACGTGAGCTCTAAGTCCTTGTATTATCGCGTTTTCGAACGCAAAAGTGGTGTCCACTTTTGCTGAAAACACTCTAGCGCATCAGCCAGAGCGCGAGGAGACCACCGCCGCCGACGACAATCCGCCACCAGGCGAAGGGCGCAAAGCCGTGGCGGGAGACGAAGTTGAGGAGGTACCTGACCACCAGCGCGCCGACGACGAAAGAGGCGGCAAAGCCGATGGCGATGTTGAGCCCCAGGCTCATGTCGATCAGGTCGCGGCTCTTGTAGAGATCGTAGCCGAAAGCTCCGATCATGATCGGCAGCGCGACGAAGAAGGTGTATTCGGCCGCAGAGCGCTTGTCGGCGCCAAACAGCATGGCGCCTACCACCGTCGAGCCCGAGCGCGAGACGCCAGGGATCAGCGAAAGCATCTGGAAGAGGCCAATGATGAGGGCGAGGTGCCAGGGATAGCTGTATATGACCGTATAGCGAGGCTTGAGCTCCATCCGGTCGACTGCCAGCAGCACGAAACCCCCGACGAGAAGGCTGATGCAGATGACGAGCGGAGTTTCGTAGATCACGCCCTGGATGAAATCTCGAAAGAGCACGCCCGCCACAACTGCCGGCAGCGAAGTGAGGATGACGGCGACGGCGAAATGCCAGACCTGACCGTCGCCCTTCAATGCCGCGGCGATGAGCTGGCCGAGCTTAACGAAATAAACGGTGATGACGGCAAGGATCGCGCCGAGCTGGATGAGGACGACGAAGGTTGCCGGTTGGCTCAACCCGAAGAAGTGACCCGCGAGCAGCAGGTGGCCGGTCGAGCTCACCGGCAGGAACTCCGTGAGCCCCTCCAGGATACCGAGGATGAGCGGCACAAAAAGACCTTGATCGGCGTTCATGTCATTCTCTGTGATTTGCCGTGGTTCAGCAGGTGAAGCCGCTTCCCCTTTGTGCGGAACCGCTCTAAGTCAGTAGTGCAAGCGGCGTGGAGCGCAAGCTCTTAGCCCGATTTGCCGGGTGCCGCCAACGCTCGTTTCGGCATTGGTGGTCTTCGTTGAGTGAGCGAGACATGCCAACCCTCCTGCATCATCCCCTCGACCCTTCCGCCCGTATCGCCCGTCTGATGCTGGCCGAATATGGCGTGCCGGTCGACCTCGAGGAGATCAAGCCGTGGCTGCGCGAGCCCGACTTCCTCGATATCAATCCGGCCGCCTCCGTTCCGGTGCTCATCGAGGATGAGGCGATCTCGGCGGTTGGGCTGCTTGCCACGATCTTTACGGTCGAGGAGCGCCACGCGCCCTCGACGGTTGCCGGATTGTTGCCCCCGGTCGGCAGCGAGCGTGCCGAGATGTGGCGGCTTTTCGAGTGGGTGACAGGCAAGTTCAACGACGAGGTTACCCGCTACGTCCTTGAGGAAAAGATCGCCAAGCGTGACCAGCGCGGCTCGACCCCCGACACCGGCGTGCTGCGCGCGGCCAAAACCAATCTCCACGAGCATCTCCTCTATTTCGGCTGGCTGTTTGCCAGCCGCCGCTGGATCGCCGGCGACGAGATGAGCCTTGCCGACTTCGCATTGGCCGCGCATATCTCGACCCTCGACTATGTCGGCGACATCGATTGGGACGCGGCCGGCGAGATGCGCGACTGGTATTCGCGCATCAAATCGCGGCCGGCCTTCCGCACGCTGCTCAACGATCGTGTCATCGCACTGCCGCCGCAGGCACGCTACGCGGATCTCGACTTTTAGCAGGCCGGCAGTCCGGCAGGTGGAATCAGCGCTCCTTCGGCGCTAAATACACTCCATGACCGAAACCCTTCTCGCCGAGCTAAAGGCCCGTGCCCACGCGCTTGGCTTTGACGCCTTCGGCGTCGCCCGGGCCGATGCGCGGCCCGACTTGCCCGAAAAGCTTCAGGCAGCGATTGCTGCCGGCTGGCACGGCGACATGGATTGGATGGAGGAGACCGCCGCGCGCCGCGCGCAGCCGGAAGGACTGTGGCCCGGTGCGCGCTCGATCATCCTCCTCGGCCTCAATTACGGACCGGACAGCGATCCCCTGGCACTTCTCGAAGAGAAATCCAGGGGCTCGATCTCGGTCTATGCCCGCAACCGCGACTACCATGACGTCATCAAGGGCAAGCTCAAGGAACTCGCCGGCCTTCTCGCCCGCCGCTCGGGGGCCGAGGTCAAGGTCTTCGTCGATACCGCTCCGCTGATGGAAAAGCCGCTGGCGGAGGCGGCGGGCCTCGGCTGGCAGGGCAAGCATACGGTGCTGGTCAGCCGGGAATTCGGCTCCTGGCTCTTTCTCGGCGCCATCCTCACCAGCGCAGAGCTTCCTGCCGACGATCCGCATGCTGAAAGCTGCGGCTCGTGCCGGCGCTGCCTCGACATCTGCCCGACCGACGCGTTTCCAGCCCCGTTCCAGCTCGATGCCCGGCGATGCCTTGCCTACCTCAACATCGAGCACAAGGGGCCGATCCCGGTAGAGTTCCGCAAAGCGATGGGCAACCGCATCTATGGGTGCGACGATTGCCTCGCCGTCTGCCCCTGGAACAAGTTCGCCAGCGTCACCCGCGAGGCCAAGCTCGCGGCTCGCGGCGACCTCGAGCGCCCGGCGCTAGCGGACCTCGCAAAGCTCGACGACGCCGGCTTTCGCACGCTGTTTTCCGGCTCGCCGATCAAGCGCATCGGCCTTGCGCGGTTCCTGCGCAACGTCCTCATTGCCATCGGCAACAGCGGCGATGCCGATCTGCTGCCGCTCGCCGAGGCGCGCCTTGCCAATCCCGATCCGCTGGTCCGCGGCGCGGCAGTTTGGGCGGTGAGACGCCTTGCTCCGCAGCGGTCCCATCAACTCGCCCTTGCCTATCTGCCCGGGGAAGGCGATACGAGCGTCCGGCAGGAGTGGACGCAGGACCTCTAGATGAACCTCTTCGTCTTCGGCATGGGCTATTCGGGCCTGGCGAGCGCCAGGGCCTTGCGCGCTCGTCATCCCTCTTCCGCCATCGCCGGCACCAGCCGCACGAGCGAGGGTGCCCAGGCGCTGACGCGGCAAGGCTTTACCGGCCACGTCTTTTCCGGCGAATCGCCGGGAGAAACCCTTGGCGAGGACCTCAGGGCCGCAACCCACACCGTTCTTTCCATCGCTCCCGGCCCCGCTGGCGACCCGGCGCTCCTCCATCACCGGGCAGAGCTCGATGCGGCGCAAGACCTCGAGTGGCTCTGCTATTATTCGACTATCGGCGTCTATGGCGACCATGGCGGGGACTGGATCGACGAGACGGCGCCGCTCAGGGCCACGAGCGAGCGCAACCGGCGACGGATCGCGGCAGAGGCGGAGTGGCGCGGCTATGCGCTCGAGCGCGGCGTGCCCCTCTGCATATTGCGCCTTGCCGGCATCTATGGGCCCGGCCGCTCGGCATTCGAGAAGATCGCCTCGGGCACGGCGCACCGCATCGTCAAGCCCGAACAGGTGTTCAACCGTATCCATGTCGAGGACATCGCCCGGGTGAGCGCGCTCGCCGCGGAGGCGCGGCTCGCCGGCACCTACAATCTCGCCGATGATCTGCCCGCTCCGCCGCAGGACGTTGTCGCCTGTGCCGCCGAGCTCGCGGGCGTCGCACCTCCCCCGGAAATACCGTTCGAGACCGCCGATCTCACGCCCATGCAGCGCTCGTTCTATGCTGACAATAAGCGGGTCTCCAATGCCGGCATCAAGGATAGGCTCGCCATCGCCCTCCTTCACCCCGACTACCGGCAAGGTCTTGCGGCCATCCATTCCGGGGGCTGACCATGAGTGCGGTGCAGCCGGCGAGGTCCGAGCCCGACCGTCCGATCAGCGATCTCTTCCACGTCAGCGAAGAGGGCGACATCGACCGTTTCGTGCCGCGCCCTTCGGACTATACCGACCACCCGGTCGTCTGGGCGATCCACAAGAATCGTCTGTGCAATTACCTGCTGCCGCGTGAGTGCCCGCGCGTCACCTTCTATGCGCATGAGAGCACCGCGCCAACCGACATCGAGCGCTTCCTCGGCGACGACCGCATCGTTGTTGCCGTCGAGCAAGGATGGCTCGATCGCATCAAAGCTACGAGCCTCTTCGTTTATACGATGCCGGAAGCGCCTTTCGTCCTCAAAGACGCGAATGCCGGCTATTGGGTGAGCAGTGAGCCGGTGACGCCGCTCGCCCGCGACCAGCTCTCGGACCCGCACGAGGCCATGGCGGCGCGCGGCGCGACGCTCAGAATCCTGCCTTCGCTCTGGCCGCTGCACGATGCGATCGCCGCCTCGAGCCTCAAGTTCTCCATGATCCGCATGCGCAGTGCTAGCGCGCGATTGATTTGAGGGATCAAATCGATCGCTCTCATTTTTTGTTGTCGCGTTTTCGAACCGCAAAAGTGGTATCCACTTTTGCTGAAATCGCTCTATCCCTCGATCAGGTGCGCGATCGCGTCGGTCAGGCGCTTGAGGTCTTCCTCGCGGCTGAGGCGATGATCGCCATCGGGAATGAGGGTCAGCGTAACGGGGTCGTGCAGCAGGTGGGTCGTCAGCCGGATGGCGTGTTCCTGGGGCACGTCCGGATCCTGTCCGCCCTGCAGGATCGTTACCGGGCAGCCCGTCTCGATGACGCCGCCAAGCATCAGATGGTGCCGTCCGTCCTCGATCAGCGCCCGGGTGATGCGGTAGGGTTCGTCGGAGTACTGGCTCGGCCGGTCGACATAGCCGTTGTTGACCAGGTCCTCCATCTGCCGCGGCGAAAACTCCTTCTTCATCAGTTCCTCGGTCATGTCGGCCGCAGGCGCGATGAGTACGATGCCTTTCAGCCGGCGCTGGCCGTCCTTGAGCAACGCGCGCGCCAGCAGCAGCGCGATCCAGCCGCCCATGGACGAGCCGACGAGGATCTGCTCTCCGGCCGTCAGCTCGAAGACCGCCCGCGCCTCTTCGAGCCAGCGAGTGATCGTTCCCTTGTCGAAATCGCCGCCCGAGACACCGTGGCCGGAATAGTCGAAGCGGGTCACGGCGCGGCCGTTCTCGGCCCCGTAGCGGTCGAGGGTCATGGCTTTGCTGCCCGCCATGTCGGATCTGTACCCAGCGAGCCAGAAGAGGCCGGGGGCCCGGCCCGGGCGGTGTTCGACGGCGATGCGCCGAGCGGCATCCCCCTCGCCGACCGCCAGGTCGATCCGCTCGATTGCACCCTCGATTGCGTTCATGGCCTCGCCTTTCCTGGAGCGCGATGCAAACTGATTGACATCATTTCGCGCGCTCCAGCTTTCTGTTGTCGCGGGATTTTCGCGAATACCGGTTCCCACTTTTCGCATCCCGCTTTAGCCGTCATCTGCCTCATGGCCGGTTCCTCGCCAAAGCGCAACCGCCCCACAAGAGCGCAACTAGCAGCGATCTTTCCCGTTTGCCTGTTGACTTATGCCGGGCGGAACACGATTTTATGGCCGATTTCACCCGCATGCTTATCAGCAGAAGGATCGCTTGCCATTCGCCGTCCCATGAGACCCGTCACGCCCCAGAAGGAGGGGCCGCCCGCAAACGAGGATATCACCTCCCCCGACGTTCAGCTTATCGATGCCGAAGGCGAGAACCGCGGTATCGTTGGCACGCGCGAGGCTATGGCCGAGGCTCAGGAGGCCGGCCTCGACCTCGTCCTCATCGCGCCCAATTCCAATCCGCCGGTCGCCAAGATGCTCGATCTCGGGCGCTTCAAGTATGCCGCCCAGAAGAAGGCCGCTGAGGCGCGCAAGCGCCAGAAGGTGATCGAGGTCAAGGAAATCCAGCTGCGTCCGAACATCGATACGCACGACTACGAAACCAAGATGAAGGCGGTGCAGCGGTTTATCGGCGAGGGCGACCGGGTCAAGGTCACCATGCGCTTCCGCGGCCGCGAAATGGCGCACCAGGAACTCGGCATGCAGCTCCTCGTCAAGGTCAAGGACCAGATGGAAGCGATCGCCAAGGTCGAGAGCCAGCCGCGCTCGGAAGGCCGGCAGATGGTGATGGTGCTGGCGCCCAAGTGAGGCGACAGTATCTGTGTAAATAAAGAAGCGGGCCGGAAGGCCCGCTTTTTTGTTCGCCTTACGACGCTGGAGCGGGAGCCAGGTGTTCCGGAGCGAACGGCTCGCGCGGTCGGGGCCGGCGAATTGCTGCAATGCTTCAGGCCGCCGACGCCTTCTCTACCTCGGCAGCGAAGGGGATCGCTGGCTGAGCGCCGGGCTTGAGGCAGGCAAGGCTTGCCGCGACTGCCGCGCGGCGCATGGCTGCCTCGAGGCCGAGTCCGGTGTCGAGCCCAGCGGCGAGATAGCCGCAGAAGGTATCGCCGGCCCCGACCGTGTCGACCGGTGTCACCTTCATCGCCGGCGCGTGGAAGAGCCTCTCGGGCGTTGCCGCCCTGGCCCCGTCAGGCCCCAGCGTCACGATCACCGTCTGTCCATGCCTTTGCGCCCAGTCGCGCATGGCCGCATCGAGTTCGTCGATGCCGCGCCCCGAAAGCAGGGCGAACTCTGTCTCGTTGGCAACGAGGATGGCGGCTTTGCCCGCAATCTGCGGCGTCGTTTCGAGGAAGGGTGCCGTATTGAGGATGGCGGTGATGCCCTTCGCCCTGGCGAGATCGAGCGCGCGCTCGGTCGCCGCCTGCGGTATCTCCTGCTGCAGCATCAGGATATCGCCAGGCTCCATCGCCGCCACCGCCGCGTCGGCGTCCTCGGCCGTCAGCGTGCCGTTGGCGCCCGGCAGGACGGCGATGACGTTCTCGCCATGGTCATCGACGAAGATCATGGCGATGCCCGTCGCCGCATCGGCGGTCTTGAGCGCCGAGAGATCAACGCCGTCGGTCTTGAGGAAGGCCAGTGCCGGCTCGGCGAAGGCGTCGGCGCCCACCGCCGAAACGTGCCGGACCTCGGCACCGGCCCGGCGCGCGGCCAGTGCCTGGTTGGCTCCCTTGCCGCCCGCGGCCATCGAGAAGGTGCCGCCCGCAACGGTCTCGCCGGGCTTTGGCAGGCGCGAAACAGTGCCGACCTGGTCGAGATTGGTCGAGCCGAATACGGTGATCACTTGAGGGCCTTTTCGATGGTGTTCCAGTTGCGCATGGTCTCGATGCGACCCTTGCCAACCTGCTCGTCGAGGGATTTGCCAATCCTGTCAAGGCCTTCGCCATAGCGCCCGTTGGGCAGGCGATGGGCAAGGAAATAGATGTCGCGCCGGTCGATGCGCAGGACATCGAAATCGCCCGGCACGCCTTCGAGATTGATGCCGGCCGGCAGGTCGCGGTCGAACATCAGGATATAGCGCTTGACGTCAGCCTGTGGATCGAGGCCGGCGAAAGGATCGGCGGCAAGCATCGCCTCGAGATCGGCGCGGCTTCTCAGCACCACGCCGACGGGAAAGCCGAAGCGCTGTTCCAGCGCCCTCTCCAGCCGTTCCTTGAGGTCCCCGGCTTCCGCGGCCTCGAAACGCACGTTGCCGCTGGCAAGGATCGTCTTGACCTCGGTCCACCCCATGTCCTCGAGGCAGGCTTTGAGGTCCGCCATCTTCATCTGTCGCTTGCCGAGGTTGATACCGCGAAGGAAAGCAACGTGGAGGCTCATTTGGACGCGGCCTTGCGGGGCGGCGGATTGGCGTGGAGGGTCTCGCCGCGCGCGAGCATCTCGACAAAGGTGCGGATCTTCTTTTCGCGGCCGGCGGCGGTCTTGAGGGTCACCAGCCGGAAAGCCAGGGCGAAGCGGTTCTGCCTGTTGAGCGTGTCAAAGGTGGCGAGCGCGGCCGGGTCGGCCTCGATCGCCTTCATCAGGTCGTCCGGTATCTCCATTTTGGAGCCCGCGGCATAGGCTGCATCCCAGCGCCCGTCGGCCTTGGCCGCGTCAACCTGCGCCTGGCCCGGCGGGCGCATCCGGCCCGCTACGGTCAGACGTTCGATATGGTCGCGGTTGATCTGGCTCCAGATGCTTTTCCTGCCGCGCGGGGTATAGCGCTGGAGGAACGCCTTGTCGTCCAGGCCCTTGCGGATCCCGTCGATCCAGCCCCAGCACAGCATCACGTCCAGCGCCTCTGCGATGGTGACAGAGGCAACTCCCGACCCTTTCTTGTAGACTTTGAGCCAGATTTCGCCGGCGCTGTCGTGGTTGCGTGAGAGCCATTCCTCCAGACTCGCGGCGTCCGCAAAACTCATGATCGCTTCGGGGTTCGGCACGACCGGGGCCATCTAGGCCTCCGCCCGCCCGGCTGCGACGACCCGCTCCAGCGCCGGGTCCAGCGCGTCGGAGGCCGGCAGCGTGATGCCGAAGGTGGTCGACAGCACCTCCTTGACTTCGCCCACGTCCAGGAGATTGCGCCGCTCGACGAGCGCACCGTCGCGATAGCTCGAGAGCCGCGTACCGGAGAGGCTGTGGCGCTCGTTCTTGGGCGCAATCGCGGCGCCGAGCCCGGCGCGGAACTGCGAGGCGGGGTCGGTGGAGAGCACAGTGTTGATCGGCCGATAGTCGGCTTCGCCGAATTCCTCGAGGGTGAAGGTATAGAGCAGGCGCCAGTCCTCGCCGATCCGTGCCTCCAGGTGCCAGGTGCCGTCCTTATCAAGGAAGCGGAAGGTTTCGTGCGGAGTTGCCTGCTCGGCCCCATCGCGCAGCCGGAGGGGCCCCGTCAGCGTCAGGCTGCCGAAGCCGACATCGGCGATGTAGGTCTGGCCGGAGATATCGACCGCGATGAGCATGTGGGAAACGGGGCGCACCGCATCGGGCGGGTGGTTCCACATGACGCGCGCGCCGAGGGTCTTGACCGAAAAGTCGAGGTCGGCGAGCACGCGCATGAACAAGATGTTGTGCTCGAAGCAGTAGCCGCCGCGCCTGTCGGTCAGGAGCTTTTTCTCGAGGCTCTTCTGGTCAAGCTCGACGGGCAGGCCGAGGAGCGGGTTGAGGTTCTCGAAGGGAATCACCGCCGGGTGCAGGGCATGCAACGTCTCGAGCGTTGCCAGGCTGGGGGCGATGGAGCCGGAAAAGCCGATACGCTCGAAATAGGCGTTGAGGTTGACGGTTTCGCTCATGAAGAGTCCTTGCGGCTGTTTCGGACCGCGCCACTATGGTCACCACGAGCGCGTTTGTCACTGCGCGTCGGCAGGGCCGACGCGGCTCATTCTCGAAATGCGGTGATCGGCCCGCTCGGCCGAGGGGCGAGGCTCCCGACCCGTCAGCCCTGCTGTTTGCGCACGCGGATGACGACGTCGACATGGGTGACGGTCATGCCCTTGGGCGGATGCGGCATGGTGTTGAACACCACCGAAGCGGCAGGGATATCAATCATGCGCTGTTCGTCCTCCACGTAAAAGTGATGGTGATCGGAGGTGTCGGTATCGAAATAGGAGCGGGAGGCGTCGACAGGCACCTCGCGCAAAAGCCCGGCCTCATGGAATTGGTGCAGCGTATTGTATATGGTGGCAAGCGAGACGTTGACCTTGGCGGTCAGCGCTTCGCCGTGCAGCTCCTCGGCGCTCACATGACGGTGCGGGCCGCCGAACAGCAGTTCGGCCAGCGCGATACGCTGGCGCGTGGGCCGCAACCCGGCCATCCGGAGCACCGCCGTCAGGCACGGCTTGCGCGAGGGTACGGGTTTTGCGGTCTCGGTGCGGTCTACCATTGGGTCCTTTGCGACGGGAAAAGGGCCGATTTTCATCGAGGTTCTTATAACGGCAGGCCGGCCGGGGCACAAGCGGCAGGCCGGGGCACGCGGTGGCGGGCGCTATTGACCCCCATCCCGCACCCCTCTATCAGAACGCCGATTGGTTAATCGAGGGGCAATGGATGGCCGAGCGCAGGCACCAATACAGCTACGAGGAGCTTCTGGCCCACGGGCGGGGCGAACTGCCGGACCAGAAAGATGCGCGCCTGCCGGCGCCACCCATGCTGATGTTCGACCGGATCACCCACATCGAGGGCGAGGGCGGGGCCTTCGGCAAGGGCTATGTCACGGCCGAACTCGACCTTCATCCGGGCCTGTGGTTCTTTGCCTGCCACTTCATCGGCGATCCGGTCATGCCCGGTTGCCTCGGGCTCGATGCGCTCTGGCAGATGACCGGGTTCTTCCTCGGCTGGTCGGGCTCGCCCGGCCGGGGACGGGCGCTCGGCGGCGAGATCAAATTCACCGGACAAGCCACCATCGACAAGAAACTTTTGGAATATCGCATCGACATCAAGCGCCACATGCGTTCGCCGCTCCCGTTCGGCATCGCCACGGGGGAGGTCAAGGCGGACGGAGAAGTCATCTATGTCGCCGAAAATCTCAGGGTCGGCCTCATTCCTGTCGAATGAATTGCCGGTACTGAAGGGAAGGGTTCAGGGCGAGGTCAAGATGAGACGAGTCGTCGTAACCGGCATAGGGATCATATCCTCGATCGGCAACAACGTGGCCGAGGTCATTGAAAGCCTCAAGGCCGCCAAGTCCGGCATTGCCTTTGCCAAGGACTATGCCGACCTCAATTTCCGCTGCCAGGTGCACGGAGCCATCAACCTCGACCCGTTCGAGGTTCTGGAGCGGCGCGTCACCCGCTTCATGGGCAAGGGGGCGGCCTGGAACTACATCGCCATGCAACAGGCGATCGTCGATGCCGGCCTCGAAGAGGCCGAGATCTCACATCCGCGCACCGGCATCGTCATGGGTTCGGGGGGAGCCTCGACCCGCACCATCGTCGAGGCCGCGGACGTGACGCGCGAGAAGGGCCCCAAGCGCATCGGACCACTCGCCGTGCCCAAGGCCATGGGCTCGACCGCCTCGGCCACCCTCGCCACCACGTTCGGCATCAAAGGGGTCAACTACACCATCACCGCAGCCTGCGCGACTTCGAAGCACTGCATCGGCAATGCCTATGAGCAGATCCAGCTCGGCAAGCAGGATATCGTCTTTGCCGGCGGCCACGAGGATCTCGACTGGACGCTCTCGAACCTCTTCGATGCCATGGGCGCCATGTCCACCCGGTTCAACGATACGCCGGCCACCGCCTCGCGGCCCTATGACGCGGACCGCGACGGCTTCGTGATCTCGGGGGGCGCGGGTGTGCTGGTGCTCGAGGAGCTGGAGCACGCCAAGGCCCGCGGAGCCCGGATCTGGGCCGAAGTCGTGGGTTATGGGGCAACGTCGGACGGGCTCGACATGGTCGCGCCCTCGGGCGAAGGCGCCGAGCGCTGCATGCGCATGGCGCTCGAGAACGTCAAGCAGCCCGTCGACTACATCAATCCGCACGCGACCTCGACCCCGGTCGGGGACCTCAAGGAAATCGAGGCTATTCGCGCCGTCTTCGGCAATGAGGACAAGTGCCCGCCGATCTCGGCGACCAAGGCGTTGACCGGCCACTCCCAGGGCGCCACCGGTGTCCATGAGTCGATCTATTCGATCCTGATGATGCGCGAACGCTTCATTGCCGAGAGCGCCCATATCGAAAACCTCGACCCGGCCTTCGCCGACATGCCGATCTTGCGTCAACGACGCGACAACGTGGATCTGGGCGTTGTGCTCTCCAACTCCTTCGGGTTCGGGGGCACCAATGCGGCGCTGGTGTTCAGGCATCCCGACGCGTGATCTGTCAGCGCGGGGTTGCAAGCATCCAGTCGCCATAGGGCTGGTCGATGATCATTCGCCAGTTGCCATCCGACTGACGGCGCAGCACGGCTATAGACAATCCCCGGTCGGTGAGCGGGGTCCCGTCGGGCGCGGTGCCCTCCATTGTCCATGGCGCCAGATGCAGGGCGATGTCGCCGGCTTCGACAACCTGTTCGTCAAGGAACCGGAATTGAGGCGCGATGGCGGCGAGATCGGCGAAGAACGCGCTGAGATCGGTGCGACCGCTGACGGGCTCCTCAGGCCTGCCCATCACTACGGCCCCCTCCTCGTACGTTGCAAGGACACCCTCGACATCGGCGCGGGACAGAGCGTCTGCCATCGTTTCGATGGTCGCGAGGATCAGGGCGTGGCTGTGAATTTCGCGGTCCTGAGCTGAAGTGGGTATGACGGTGCAGGTGCACGCCAAGGCGAATAGGCCCAGGCCAATGGTTGCTGAATACATGATGGCGATCTCCGATGGTGACATCGACCGATTAGCACTGGGCCATGTCAGAAAACGGCAGTGTCAGTCGCCTGTCAGCCCGTCCTCCACGCGCCATTGCCGCATCAGCTCCTGCCGACGCGCTGGATAGCGTTCGCGGGTAAAGTGGACCGGCCCGATGCGGTCGGTTCGGAAGTGTCTGATACCGCCGCGCAGCTCGCACCAGGCCCCGATTAGCCGCACGGAATCGAAGTAGCCGATCATGAACGGCCATATTCGGCGGTTTGTGCTTTGGCCGGTCTCGCCGCGGTAAACGATCTCAATCACGTGGTGATCGCGGATGGCAGCACGAACCGCGCCCAGGTCAACGGCGTCGGGCAATGGATGTGCAGGTGGACCGGCAAGCGATGTGCTCGACATCATAGTCCGGGCCTTCTCGGGCGGCAGAACGGCCTCTATCTTGGCGCGCAGGTTCGCTGCAGAGGCCGCGAGGCCCGGATCCGCCCGGTCATGCACCCAGTCGAGCCCGAGGCAAAGCGCGTCGATCTCGTCGCTCGTCAGCATGAGCGGCGGCAATACGAAACCGGGCTGCAGCACATAACCGAGCCCTGGCGCACCATCGATAGCCGCACCCTGCGCCCGCAATGAATCGAGATCACGATAGAGCGTGCGGATGCTGATGCCGAGCTCTCGCGCAAGCGCCGGACCGCTCACCGGTCGTCGATGGCGTCGCAGTAATTCGAGCAGGGCCAGCAGCCGCTCCGCCCGGGACATCAGCCGGCCCCATCCCCGAACGCGATCTCGCTGAACCGCGCCGTCTTGCCGTCATAAACCAACAATCGGCCGATCAGTGGATCGCCGAGGCCGGCGATCAGCTTGACAGCCTCCATTGCCATCAGCGCACCGATCACGCCGGTCAACGGCCCAAGGATGCCCGTCGCCTCGCACGTCGGCAGGTCGTCGTCGTCGATGCCATCGGGATAGAGGTCGGCAAAGCGCGGACCCGGCGTACCGTCGGCGCGTTCAAGGTGAGGGGCAAAGACCGTCACGTGTCCGTCGAACATCGATACCGCACCTGAAACCAGCAGAATCCCCGCGGCCTCGCACGCCTCCGCCACGGCCTTGCGGGTGGCGAAATTGTCGGTACCGTCGAGGACCAGATCATAGCCGCCAACGATCGTGGCGGCGTTGCCGGCATCGACCTTGAGGTCGTGGACCCTCAGATCGACGTGCGAGTTGAGGGCAGCGGCAAAGCCGGCCGCGCTTTCCGCCTTGCCCGCCCCGACGGCATCGGCCCTGTGGATCACCTGTCGCTGCAGGTTGGAGAGCGCGACGCGATCGTTGTCGGCGATGCCGAGCGTGCCAACGCCGGCCGCGGCAAGATAGGCGATGGCGGGGCTGCCCAGCCCTCCGGCGCCAACGATCAGCACTCGCGACGCCTTCAATGCCTGCTGGCCCGGCCCTCCGAAGCCCTTGAGCACCAGGTGCCGGGCATAGCGGCGGGTTTCTTCTGGCGAGAATGCCATATCAGTGGCCCAGCGGCACAGCGAGGAACCGCCGGTCGGGACCCTCGAAGCCGCCGGGATAGACCGAAAGGATGGCGATGACCGCCTCGAGGTCGGGCGCGTCCATCGGCGCGACGATCGCGTGGATGCGATAGTCGAACGGACAGCCGCGCGAGCGGGGTACGCGTTCGTCACGGTGGACGAGTCGTTCGCCGTCGGGGCCGGCAAGCGTCAACGCGTATCCGAGCGGAGCCTGCTCAAACCAGTCCTGACAGGGCTCGCCCGCTGGTGCCTCGAATGTTTCGAGGTCGAGGCGATAAGACTCAATGACCGCGCCCCGTTCGTAGCTCGGCCGCCCGAAGTCGAGCGTCTTGGCCTCGGCATCCATTTCACCGTCACCGACCAAGGCCCAGACATCCGCTGGCGCTTCAATGGCGGTCAGCGCCGCCTTTGCCTCGGTCCGCGCCTCCCGCCTCGCGTCCGCCAGCCCGGCGGCTTCGTCCTCGATACGCACGCGCACGGGTGTCCCTGGCGCCCAGCCGTCGGTCTCGACGTCGATCACATAGACATTGGCATAGGGAAACCCGGAGCCGTCCTGGATGCCGAACTCCTCGAAGGCGAAATAGCGCGCGTCGGGCGAATAACCGATGACGTCGAGAAGCGCCCGGTCGCCCGCGCAGGCGATACCAGCGAACCCGACGGTCAGCGCCGCCGCGACACTAGCCCGTGCGATGGCCCGTCGAGCCGAAGCCGCCACTGCCGCGAATCGTTTCATCGAGATCAGCCTCCTCCTGAAAGCGTGCCGCGCTTACCGGCGCCACCACCATCTGGGCGATGCGGTCGCCGCGGCGGATGACGAACGGCTCGTCGCCCAGATTGATGAGGATGACCTTGACCTCGCCGCGATAGTCGGCATCGATCGTGCCGGGCGAATTGAGGACCGTCACGCCGTGCCTCGCGGCCAGCCCCGAGCGCGGACGCACCTGCGCCTCGTAACCAGGGGGCAGCGCGATCGAAAAGCCGCAGGGCACCAGCGCCCGCCGGCCGGGCGCCAGCAACAGGTCTTCCTCAGGCGGCAGCGCCGCGGCGAGGTCCACCCCGGCTGCATCCGCCGTCTGCCGCTCGGGAAGGGCGAGGCCGCGACCGTGGTCGAGCCAGGAGAGGGCGATGGTCACCTCTTGCGCCACGGCTAGCGAATCCTGACGACCGCGTAGAGCTCGGCAGGCAGGTCGACGGTGCCGTTGATGATATCAAGGAAGGGGATGACCGTCTCGGCCGCGCCGTCCGCGGCCTTGCCCATGTTGGTCTCGGTAACGGTACCGCCGGAAACGCGCACGGTGATGGCATGTCCGGTAAAGAAGGCCTGCATCATCTGCTTTGTCTCCTCGTCCATCTGCTCCTCGGCGCCGATATCTGCGGCCATGTCGCTGGTGTCGAGCGCGACGCGCACGAGCCCCGGCCCCGCTCGCGTGAAGGTCACGCCCGTATCCCCGCCGTCGCCGAGATCGAGGTCGGCAAAGGCGCCCTCCTCGACGAGCACGCAGGTAGCGCTGCCGTCGGCGTTCTCGGTCAAGTCGCCGTCGGCGCAGAATGAGTCCGCGTCGGCGGTCTCCTCGCTCTCTTCGCTCATCTTGACCATGGAATAGAAGTCGGCGCCCATCTCCTGGGTCATGGTGGCGCGAGCGGTGGTCTCGCTCAAGAGCTCGATGTCGACCTTGGCGTCGATGCAGCCGGCAAGGCCGAGGGCGAGCGCCACGATGCCGGCAATCCGCGCCGGCAATCCGAATATACCGATGGTCATTGGTTTTGCTGTCTCCCGCTCGCGGCGGATCGGCCGCGTCTGGCCTGCAATCTATTGGCTCGCCCCGATCACGGCAAGCCGGCGTCAGAGACGCGACGTATCCCACTCTTTGCGTTCCCGCGTTTCCAACTGCAAAAGTGGTACCCATCCTGGATCAAGTCCAGGACAGGCTTTGCGCGGAGACGCTAGGGAAAGACCAGCCGCCAGATGGCGAGAACCAGGGCGATGAGCCCCAGCCAGGCGAGGCTCATCGTCATCCACGGACGGATGAGCTGCGGCCGGCGGCGGCGCGCCTCCTGGTCGGCAAGCACCGCCTCGGCCTCCCTGAGGATCACCGGCACCCGGCGCGCTGCATCGGCCAGGGTCCTCAACCCATCGCGCACGTCCTCGATCCGCCCCAGCGGTCCGGCCTCGCGCCGCACCCAATCGCCGACCACTGGCTCGGCGACCGTCCAGATGTCGAGATCAGGGTCGAGAGCACGTGAGACACCTTCGACGAGCACCATGGACTTCTGCAATAGCACCAGTTCGGGCCGCGTCTGCATGTCGAAGAGCTCAGTGATGGCAAAGAGCTGGCCGAGGACCCTGGCCATCGAGATGTCGCTGGCGGTTCGTCCGTGCAGCGGTTCGCCGATCGAGCGGATAGCCAGGGCGAAGTCGTCGACCGACTGATTGGCGGGCACGTAGCCGATCTCGAAGTGTCGCTCGGCAACCATGCGGTAGTCGCGGGTGATGAAGCCGTAGAGGATATCGGCAAGGAACCGCCGTTCGGCGCGACTGATGCGTCCCATGATGCCGAAGTCGACGGCCATGACGTCGCCGGTCCTGGGATCGGCAAAGAGATTGCCCGGATGCATGTCGGCATGGAAGAAGCCGTCACGGATGGCATGGCGAAGGAATGACTGCAACAGGTTGCGCGCCAACGCCTTGCGATCGATGCCGGCTGCATCGAGCGCGGCATGGTCGCGGATGGGGATGCCGTCGATCCAGCTCGTGGTCAGGACATTCTGGCCGGTGTGGTCCCAGCTGACAGCCGGGATGGCAAAGCCTGGATCATCCTTGATGTTGCCGGCGAATTCGGAGATCGAGGCGGCTTCGAGCCGCAGATCGAGCTCGAGCCTTGCCGAATGATCGAGGGTGCGCACCACATCGATCGGCCGCAGGCGGCGTGTTGCCGGCACGAAGCGCTCGATGAAGCGCGCGGCGGTATAGTAGCTCTCGAGGTCGGCGCGGAAGCGCTCGGCGACGCCGGGGCGCAGGAGCTTGACGGCAATCTTGCCGCGGCGCTTCAGGCGCGCGGCGTGCACCTGCGCGATCGAGGCGGCGGCAATCGGCGGGGTAATGTCGATGAGGTCCGCAGCCTTCTCGCCCAGCGCCTCGGCGAGGATGGCGGGCACGAGGGCGGCATCGAACGGCTCCATCCTGTCCTGCAGGGCGGCGAGGTCGTTGGCGATCTCGGCGCCGACGATGTCCGGGCGCGTGGCCAGGGTCTGGCCGAACTTGACGTAGGTAGGCCCCAGGCGATTGAGAGCGCGCGTCAACCGCTCGACCCGTCCGGTACGCCGGACCGAAGGCCGTTCGATAAGCCGGGCGAAGGCGATGGCGAACCGCAGCGGGCCGGGCAGGGCCGTCACATCAGGAATGGAAAAAGCGCCCTCGCGCGCCAGCACATAGCCGGCGCGGGCGAGGCGGAAATAGGCGGCGAGACTCACCTCGAGCTTCTCATCGGCTAGAGCTTCCAGGCGCTGTGGAGGGCAGCGACGCTGCCGGTCATCGCGGTGTGCGTGACGCGCCGGAAGCCGGCTTTACCGACCAGGCCGCTGAAGGCCTCCGGGGTCGGGAACTTACGAATCGATTCGACGAGGTAGCTATACGGGGCCGCGTCTCCGGTCACCACCCGCCCCATGGGCGGGATCACCCGATCTGAAAAGAGCCGGTAGAGTGCGTCGAACCCCGGCACATCCGCCTGCGAGAACTCGAGCACCAGCAGCCGGCCCCCACGTTTCAGGACTCGGTGCGCCTCGGCCAGCGCCTTGTCGATGCGCGGCACGTTGCGGATGCCGAAGGCGATCGTATAGGCATTGAAGCTCGCGTCGGCAAACGGCAGTTCCTCGGCATTGGCCTCAACGAAATTCACCTGCGCCGGAAACCGCCAGCTCCTGGCCCGCGCCTCACCAACCTTGAGCATATCGGCGTTGATGTCGGCCACCGTCACCTGCGCAAAGCCAACCGAGGCGTTGACGATCCGCTCGGCGATGTCGCCGGTGCCGCCAGCCATATCGAGCACCCGATAATCGCGGCTGCCGGCCTTGGGCGGGCTGAGCTCGGCGACCAGGGCGTCCTTCCAGAGCCGGTGGACCCCAAAGCTCATCAGGTCGTTCATCAGGTCGTAGCGTGCGGCGACCTTGTCGAAGACCTCGTTGACAAGGCCCTGCTTGTCCCCGATAGCGACGGTCCTGTCGCCGAAATGCGTCGTCTCTTGGCTCTCGGTCATCCGGAAAGGACCTTGCTGTTGATCGGCGCGCACCATAGCGGCAGAGGCGGCGCTTTTCCAATGCGCAAAGCCGATCAGGGTGAAGGGGTTTTTGTCGCATGCCGGAATTGCCCGAGGTCGAAACGGTCCGCCGCGGCCTTGCCCCCTATCTCACGGGTGCGCGCATTGCCGCCGTCGCCCTCAACCGGGCCGACCTGCGCTTCGCCTTCCCTGCCGACCTTGCGACTGCGCTGGTGGGCGAGACCGTCACCGGCGTTGGCCGCCGGGCCAAATACCTGCTCATTGCTCTGTCGAGCGGAGAAACGGTGCTCAGTCACTTAGGGATGACCGGCGCCTATCGTTTCGCTTTCGGCGGGCCTGCCGAGCCGACGCGCCATCACCGCGTGCCCGGCGGACACGACCACATGGTCTGGTCGCTCGTCCATCCCGACCATGGCGCCTTCGACCTTATCTATTCGGACACACGCCGCTTCGGCTTCATAGACCTCCTCTCAGACCCCGCCGAAAACCCCTATCTTGCCGGCCTTGGCCCGGAGCCCCTTTCCAACGCCTTCGATGCTCCTTATCTCGCCGCCCGTCTTGCCGGCCGCAAAGCGCCGATCAAGACGGCCCTGCTCGACCAGCGCATCATTGCCGGGCTCGGCAATATCTATGTGTGCGAGGTGCTCTACCGCGCCCATATCCTGCCGACGGTTCCGGCCGGCGACCTCGTTGCCGGTGATGGGCGGCCCAAGCCGCCGCTCGAGGATCTGGTGGCGGCGATCCGTGCAGTGCTGGCCGAGGCGATCGCGGCCGGCGGATCGACATTGCGCGATTTTCGCGCCGCCGACGGCGAGCGCGGTTATTTCCAGCACAGCTTTACCGTCTACGACCGCGAAGGCGAACCCTGCCTCACGCCCGGCTGCCGGGGCACCATCGCGCGCATCGTCCAGTCGGGGCGCTCGAGCTTTTTCTGCCCGGTCTGCCAGAAGTCGGCGGAGTAGAGCGCACGATCTGATTGAATCAAACTGCGCGCTCAATTTTTTGCCGCGAGATTCTTCGCAAAAACCGGTACCCACTTTTTTGCATCTCGCTCTAGGTGCCGGCCGCGGGCCGATTCCAGTTGACGGGGGGGAACCATGGCGGTATAGACCCCGCGACTTGGCGGCAGGCAATGCCGCCGCTTTCATTTTGACCCCGGCTGTCTGCCGCGCATGCCAAAGCGCCTGATCGCCGGATGTACCGCGTCCAGAGGACATTCATGGCCAATACTCCTTCCGCCAAGAAGGCCACCCGCAAGATCGAAGCGCGCACCGCGATCAACAAGTCGCGCCGCTCGCGCATCCGCACCTTCATCCGCAAGGTGGAGGAGGCCATCGCTTCGGGCGATCACAAGACCGCTACCGAAGCGCTGCGCACCGCCGAGCCCGAGATCGCGCGCGCGGCGTCCAAGGGAATCGTCCATGCCAACACGGCCGCCCGCAAGGTGTCGCGCCTGAACCACCGCGTGAAGGCCCTGGCCGTCTGAGCCGAGCCGGCGCCCCACGGGGGGCGTAAGATGCGAACGACGAAATCGGGCCCTTCGTGGGCCCTTTTTCATGGGCTGAGGCACGCAAAGCTTTTTCTTGCGCGACAGCTCTGTGACACAAACGCAACGTTTTCTTAACAGCGTTCTTCCGGCTCGGCTCGGGCCGCATTGTGGCGCGTTTACAATGAGATAAGGGGCGGCTGGGACAACACGTCGCAGGGCCTCATCTACATAATGCGGACCGATCCGGAATAATTTTTTTAACCATCCGCCGCCCCGATGCACTCGAATCTGCGTTGAGTCACAACCGCTTGGTTCGGGGGCTTTTGCGGCGGTCGTGGGGGTCAGATTTTTGACTACAGAGTCAAGCCCCATTTTCAACGATTCACGTGTTGCGGGGCCCAAAACCCCACACTAAAATGCCTCCCGTCAGCTCAAGTAGAGCGGGTCGAAAGAGCACGCCAAACTGGGTTGAGTTAGTATCGGGGGCTACATTCAGGGGTCAGTCGAGGCGATTCGCCTCGCTGTTTGAATTCAGTCAAGTGTATTCGTCACCCACCGTCTGTTTGTGGGGATGGTGGAATATTGCCGATATTGGCAAAGTATTGTCTCTGACCGTTCGGTCAGGTTCAAATAAGGTTCTGGATGGCGAGCGCGGGCCGCAAGGTTTCGCGAAAGGGTGGTGTTGTCCGCTCTGCCGCCCGGACCTTGCCGGTAACGGCGCATGCACGGGGACTGGGGCGGCCACGCCCGGCAATGAAACGAGAACGAGGCAAGGGATAATCGATGAACCAGCAGGCGGCAGCCGGAAGGGATGATCGGAATGAGACCGGTCTTTCCAAAGTCAACCAGAACGCGCTCGAGCAATCTGACGAGTTCCGCGCTATGAGCGGGGACATGTCCGAGGCGGACGGACGAGCGCTCTGGGCGCGTGTGCGGGCGCGCATTAAGGCGGCAGTCGGGGAGGACGTCTTTGCCAGTTGGTTCGCGCGGATCGAGCTCGAGGAGATCGTGGGCGATCTCGCGCATCTTTCGGCCCCGACCCGCTTCCTCTGCTCCTGGGTGCAGTCCAACTACTCGGACCGCATCCTCGAGGCCTTCCGGCAGGACGCGGCCGAGATCGCCCGGCTGCAGATCACGCTGCGCATCAATGGCCAGGCGCGGGTGAAGCTCGCGCCGCCGCCGGCCGACGCACCAGGCCGGGAAGCGGCAAGTGCGCCCCAGCCCGCCCCAGCCACGCCGCGTCTCGTACGCGACAACAGTGCACAGAAGGGCGACGCCCTCTCGGGTAGTGCGGTCGACCCGCGCATGACGTTCGCGACGTTCGTTGCCGGCACCCCCAACGAGATTGCGCTCGGGGTTGCCAAGCAGGTCGCCAATGCCGTCACCAGCGGCACCGTCAGCTTCAATCCCGTCTATATCCATTCGACAGTGGGACTCGGCAAGTCGCACCTGCTCAATGCCATCGCCCATGCGGCGATCTCGGCCGACGCCACGCGCAACGTCGTCTACCTGACGGCCGACCACTTCATGTATCATTTCATCACCGCTGTGCAGCGCCAGTCCGCCATTGGCTTTAAGGAGTGGCTGCGCCGCGTCGACCTTCTGCTCATCGACGACATGCAGTTCCTGCAGGGCAAATCCGCGACCGAGTTCGGCCATACGCTGGGCACCCTGCTGACGGGCGCCAAGCAGGTGGTGGTTGCGGCCGACGCGCCGCCGCGCGACCTCGAAATGCTCGACGAACGCGTGCGCTCGCGGCTTTCGGGCGGGCTCGTCGTTCCGATCACCGGCTTCGATTTCGACCTGCGCCGTTCGATCGTCCAGCGCCGCGCCGATCAGGCGAGCGAGCGTTTCGGCATGCACTTCCCGGCACCGGTCATCGACTATATCGCGCGCGCCGTTGTCAGCCATGGGCGGGACCTCGACGGGGCGGTCAACCGATTGGTCGCCGCCAACCAGCTGACGGGCGAGCTCATCACCGTGCCACTCGCCGAAAAGACTTTGGGTGACCTCATCCGCGCCCGCGAAACCCGGCGTGTGCGGATAGAGGATATCCTGCGGATCGTGTCGCGCCACTACAAGGTGCCGCGCAATGAACTCCTCTCTTCGCGCCGCTCGCGCGACGTGGTGCGTCCACGCCAGATCGCCATGTACCTGGCCAAGGCATTGACCTCCCGGTCGCTGCCCGAGATCGGCCGGCGCTTTGGCGGACGCGACCACACCACGGTTCTGCATTCAGTCCGCAAGGTCGAGCAGATGATGCGCGACGATGGCGAACTCTGCCAGGAGATCGAGCTCCTCAAGCGCATGCTCGAGGATTAACCGGCTGCTGACGCACTCTGTTTCTGCCTGGGCCTAGAGCGCCCGGGCAGGATCGGCGCGAGCTTCACCACAGTCATGCCGACACGTTTCTGGTGATGACCGCGCGACCGGTTCCGGCGCACACCTTGCACGCAGATCTCAAGGAACGCACCCATACCCCTGGAAGAGCTCGCCTCCGGCATGGCCGTGCCGGCCAGGGATAAATGTCGCCACCTCGCTGGATATTCTGCGACCCCCAGAGCGGCATCTGGCGTCAGGATGCGGCTTGCTCCTCGAGCACCCGCTTCCCAGCGGTTTGCGGTGGGCAAACGCGCGCTGCACTTGCGTTTGACGCAACAACTTGTAAAGGTCTCGGCCCCGGTCGGACAGGGTTTGTTCTCCGTCTCGGACAGCCGTGAAGTATCAGGAAAGTCGCCCGAATGAAGGTCACGCTCGAACGCAACCACCTGTTGAAGTCGCTGGGTCATGTCCATCGCGTCGTCGAGCGCCGCAATACCTATCCCATTCTCGCCAACGTCCTGATCAAGGCAAGCGAGGACCGGCTCGAGCTGCGTGCCACGGATCTCGACATCGAGGTGACCGAGAGCGTGCCGGCCATGGTCACCACCCCGGGCACCACCACCGTTCCCGCCCACACTCTCTACGAGATCGTCAGGAAACTGGCCGACGGGGCGGAGGTGAAGCTCGAGACCGAGGGCGAGCAGATGCTGCTGACGTCCGGGCGTTCGCGTTTTCACCTGGCATGCCTGTCGCCCGACAGCTTCCCGGACCTGAAGTCGGGCAGCTTCGGCCACACCTTCTCCATTCCGGCCGCGATGCTGCGCGAATTGATCGAGCGCACCCAGTTCGCCATCTCGACCGAGGAAACGCGCTACTACCTCAACGGCATCTATCTCCATACGATCGAGAACAGCAAGACGGGGCTGGTGCTGCGCGCGGTCGCCACCGACGGCCACCGCATGGCGCGCGCCGAGACCGACGCGCCTGAGGGGTCTTCGGGCATGCCCGGCATCATCGTGCCGAAAAAGACCGTGGGCGAAGTGCAAAAGCTTCTCGACGGAGCAGACGGCGACGTCAGTGTCGAGGTCTCGGATACCAAGATCCGCTTCACGCTGGGCACTGTCGTGCTGCTCTCCAAGCTGATCGAAGGCACCTTCCCCGATTACGATCGGGTAACCCCCAAGAACAACGACAAGGAGATGACCGTCGACCGGTCGTCGTTCGCCACCGCCGTCGACCGCGTCTCGACCATCGCTTCGGAACGCGGCGGCAAGGCGGTCAAGCTCTCGGCCCGCGAGGGGCAGCTCGAGCTCTCGGTCACCAATCCGGACCACGGCACGGCGAGCGAAGAGCTTGCCGTCACCTTCGACACCGACGGCTTCGAGATCGGCTTCAACGCCCGATACCTCCTCGACATCGTCGGTCAGATCCGCTCGGAAAGCGCGGTCTTCCTCTTCAACGACGCCGGCTCGCCCACCCTCGTCAAGGAAGAGGGCGACACCAAGTCACTTTACGTCCTGATGCCGATGCGGGTGTAGGAGGAAGTGAGTAGCGAATAGCCAATAGCAGGCCCGATGCGTTCCTCTATTCGCTACTCCCTGTTCGCTATTCGCTGCCCGCCATCCGCTATTGGCTGCCGATGATCCGCCACATCTCACGCCTGCGTCTGACGGCCTTTCGCAACTACCTCTCGGCCGCGCTCGATCTCGATTCCCGCCATCTGGTGCTGACCGGACCCAACGGGGCGGGCAAGACGAATCTGCTCGAGGCCATCTCCCTGCTCTCGCCCGGGCGAGGGCTCAGGCGCGCGAGCTTTGAAACCGTGCAGGCCCAGGGCAGCGACATGCCGTGGGCAGTCGCAGCGACGGTCGAGACCGAGGATGGCCCGGCCGATATCGGTACGGGCGGGGCGGCCGGCGACGGCGCCCGGCGGGTGCGCATCAACGGGGCCAATGTCCGATCGGTCGAGGCGATGAGCGACTATCTGAGGGTGCTCTGGCTGACACCTGCAATGGACGGGCTCTTTGCCGGGCCCGCCAGCGATCGGCGGCGCTTCCTCGACCGGCTGGTCACGACTCTCATCCCCGGCCATTCGGGCGCCGTTTCCGACTACGAAAAGGCGATGCGCGCCCGCAACAAGCTGCTCGAAGAGCAAGGCGATCCGCGCTGGCTCGATGCGGTCGAGACCCAGCTCGCCGAGACCGCTGCGGCCGTCCACCTTGCGCGCACCGACAGCCTTGCGCACCTGCAGACGCTGATCGCCGAAAGCCTAGAGGATCCCAACTTTCCCGCGGCCGAACTGGCACTCACCCCATTGTTCGAGGACCGGCCCGAACCCGTCGCCTCGACGGCGCTCGAAGCCGAGCTCAAGGGGGTCTGGGCGGCCTCGCGCCACCTTGATCGGGCTGCAGGACGCACCATATATGGACCACACCGCGTCGATCTCGAAGTCACCTATGCCCAGAAGGGCGTGCCGGCGGCGTTGGGGTCGACCGGCGAACAAAAGGCGCTCCTCATCGGCCTCATCCTCGCCCATGCCCGTCTCGTCAAGCGCCGAACGGGTATCGCTCCGTTCCTGCTCCTCGACGAAATCGCCGCGCATCTCGATCCGGACCGCAGGCGGGCGCTGTTTGGTGCGCTTGATGCTCTCGGAACCCAGTGTTTCCTTACCGGCACGGACCAGATGCTCTTTACCGCCCTTGAGGCGCGGGCGCAGCGGGTAAGGGTCGAGGACGGTCGATGGATTCCGGAACATTGAAAACCTTGCCGCTTCTCCCCTGCAAACCAGCCTGAAACGGCCATTTTACTTGGGCAAGCTCTCCCGATCCGCTAGAACGGATTGACCGGTTAAATCCCTGATTCGAAACGCAATGACCGATACCGATTTCCCTACCCCGTACGAGTATGGCGCAGACTCCATCAAGGTCCTCAAAGGCCTCGATGCCGTACGCAAGCGTCCCGGCATGTATATCGGGGACACCGATGACGGCTCGGGCCTGCACCACATGGTCTATGAGGTGGTGGACAACGCCATCGACGAGGCGCTTGCCGGTCACGCAGACCTCGTGACCGTCATCCTCAACGCCGACGGCTCGGTGACGGTCATCGACAACGGGCGCGGCATACCGACCGGCATCCACAAGGAGGAAGGGGTCTCAGCCGCCGAGGTCATCATGACCCAGCTCCACGCCGGCGGAAAGTTCGACCAGAACTCCTATAAGGTCTCGGGGGGTCTGCACGGCGTCGGCGTTTCGGTCGTCAACGCGCTTTCGACCTGGCTCAAGCTCAAGATCCGCAACGATGGCAAGATCCACGAGATGAGCTTTGCCCATGGTGACGCTATCGGGCCGCTCGAGGTCACCGGCACCTACGAACCGCGCCCGGCTCCAGGCTCCTATGACGGTCGCAGCGGCAGCGAGATCACCTTCCTGCCGTCTCCCGAAACCTTCACCATGCTCGAGTTCGACTTCAAGACGCTGGAGCACCGGCTGCGCGAACTCGCCTTCCTCAATTCGGGCGTCCGCATCCACCTTGCTGATCGCCGGCACCCGGAACCCGTCGACGTCGAACTCTTCTATGAGGGGGGTCTCGAGGCGTTCGTTGCCTACCTCGACAGGGCCAAGAGCCCGATCATCGACAAGCCCATTGCCTTTTCCAGCGAGAAGGACGGTATCACCGTCGAGGTGGCACTGCAGTGGAACGACAGCTACCACGAGAACGTCCTCTGCTTTACCAACAACATTCCGCAGCGGGACGGCGGTACACATCTGGCGGGTCTGCGCGCGGCCCTGACGCGGCAGGTAACCGGCTATGCTGACACTTCCGGCATTTCAAAGAGAGAGAAGGTGCAACTGACCGGCGATGACACGCGTGAAGGGCTGACCTGCGTGCTGTCGGTCAAGGTGCCTGATCCGAAGTTCTCCAGCCAGACCAAGGACAAGCTTGTGTCGTCGGAGGTTCGGCCTGTTGTCGAGAACGTCGTCAACGACAGGCTCGGTCAATGGTTCGAGGAGCACCCAGCCGAAGCGCGCACCATCGTTTCCAAGGTCGCCGAGGCGGCGGCTGCGCGCGAAGCCGCGAGGAAAGCCCGCGAACTGACCCGCCGCAAGGGCGCGCTCGAGATCTCCTCGCTGCCGGGCAAGCTGGCGGATTGCCAGGAACGCGATCCGGCCAAGGCCGAGATCTTCATCGTCGAGGGCGACTCGGCCGGTGGATCGGCCAAGCAGGGCCGCGACCGCGCGACCCAGGCGGTGCTGCCTTTGCGGGGCAAGATCCTCAATGTGGAGCGGGCGCGGTTCGAGCGCATGATCTCGTCCGAGCAGGTCGGCACTCTCATCACCGCACTCGGCACGGGCATCGGGTCCGACGAGTTCGACGCCGACAAGCTGCGGTACCACAAGATCATCATCATGACGGACGCCGACGTCGACGGCGCCCATATCCGCACGCTCCTCCTCACTTTCTTCTACCGGCAGACACCCGAACTCATCGAGCGCGGCCACATCTACATCGCCCAGCCGCCGCTCTACAAAGCCACGCGCGGACGCTCCGAACAGTATCTGAAGGACGAACCCGCGCTCGAGGACTATCTGCTCGACGGCGGTCTCGAGGAAGCGGTCTTTACCACCCGCGACGGCGTATCCCACGCCGGCCCGGACTTGCGGCAGATTCTCAACCAGGCCCGCGACATCGTCAAAGCCATCGGCAACCTCAACACCCGCTACAACCGCAGCCTCGTCGAACAGGCGGCAATCGTGGGTGGTCTCGACCCGGACGCGCTCGCCGATCCGGAACGTTCCCCGGAAGCGATCCGCCGTGTCTCCAACCGGCTTGACCGTATCTCGGACGAACTGGAGCGCGGCTGGACGGGAGGGACGACCGACGAGGGCGGAGCCGCGTTTTCCCGGACCGTGCGCGGCGTGACCGAGACCCATGTCATCGACCAGGCCCTCCTCCAGAGTGCCGATGCCCGCAAGCTCCGCCTGCTGGCCGGCCGGCTCGATGAAATCTATGGAGGCGTGCCCACGCTCACCCGCAAGGGAGAGACCACGCCGATCTTCGGCCCTGCCTCGCTGTTCAAGGCCGTGACGGATGCCGGCCGCAAAGGTATCTCGATCCAGCGCTACAAGGGCCTTGGCGAGATGAATCCCGAGCAGCTCTGGGAAACGACCCTCGATCCCAATGCGCGCACCCTGCTCAAGGTCGAGATCCGGGAAACGGACGAAGCCGACTCGATCTTTACCGCCCTAATGGGCGACCTCGTCGAGCCGCGCCGCGACTTCATCCAGGACAATGCGCTGAGCGTTTCGAATCTCGACGTCTAAACCGGTTTGTGTGTGCATTGAACGTCGTTGGGCTCGTCGTTGAACCGGTCGACACTGGATGAAATGCAGTTGCCCAAGGCTCGACCTCTCTTTCGACGGTTGAGGCCCTAGACCGGCTATCAGCCCGCTGGCGAGTATGGCGAGGACGGACATTGGATTCTCCTTCAGGCGGCTGCCATTGCGTTGCGGCGGCGAAGGTAGGCCAGTGCACTGAGGGTCCCGATCGCGAGTTCGGCCGCCATGGCGACCAGAAGTCCATCGGCAGGCCGGCCATCGATGGCCAGGCCCACGAGGCGCGAAAGACCGTAGCTTAGATAGACGAAGGCGGCGATCGCGAGCGAGGTCGAGGCAAAGCGCGGCGCGAAAGCGCCGGTCGCAATCAGCAGACCCGCCCCGCCCAGCGCCAGACCATGGGAACGCATCTCGTTGAGCAGGGTCACCTGGCCTGCGAGGTCGTAGCTGGAATAAAAGGCGACGGGCGCCAGGAGTATCGCAGCGCCTAGAGCAAGGCCGGTGAGGCCGGAGAGTGCCATGAACGCCTTGAGGAATGGGGAAACCATGGGAGGCTCCTTGTTCGCGAAGACATCAATTGTGCGGCTTCTGGTCTGGATCATCAATTACATGGTCGCCGCAATAACATGCAGATCGTCCAAACCTGTGGACGATCAGGCGGGTTTTTGGTAGATAGCCACCATGACCGACGCCCGTTTCCAGCCCTCGCCGCTTTCTGATCCGCTTGGGGAAGTGCTGCATATGCTCCGGCTCACCGGCACGCTCTATTGCCGGGCCGAGATGACGGCGCCGTGGGGCATCGTCATGCCTGACCTGATCGACTCGATGATGTTCGTGATCGTCACCGCCGGCCACGGTTGGCTTGCCATGGATGGCGAGGAGCCGGTGATGATTGCGCAAGGCAGCATGGTGCTGCTGCCGCATGGCGCCAGCTACCGGTTGCTGAGCGCACCGGACGCTGCGGCCGAACCGCTGTTTGATATTCCCGTCGAGAAGGTCAGCGACCGCTACGAGATCATGCGCCATGGCGGTGGCGGGGCCATCACCAGGGCGACGGCCGGGGTGGTGCAGTTTGACAGCGTGGCGGCAAAGCGTCTCGTGTCGCTGCTGCCGCCCGTGCTGCGCATCGATGCCTGGGACGGCGATGCCGGTGACTGGCTGCAGAGCACGTTGAGCCTGATCGCCCGCGAAGCCAGCGCCATGCGCCCCGGCGGCGAGACGGTGATGACGCGGCTGGCCGATATCCTGGTCATCCAGGCGATCCGGGCCTGGCTCGATACGGCGCGGGAGGCCAATCTGGGCTGGCTGGCGGCCTTGCGGGACCGGCAGCTGGGGCGAGCTTTGGCCTTGATGCATCGGCGGCCGGAGCAGGACTGGACGGTGGCGGAGCTGGCCCGCGAGGCGGGAATGTCGCGCTCGGCCTTTTCTGCGCGGTTCACCGAGCTCGTGGGGCAGCCGGCAATGCAATACCTGGCGCAGTGGCGGTTACACCTGGCCCGGGCGCAATTGCTGGAGAGCAGTGATTCGGTGGGCGTGGTGGCGGGCAGGGCCGGATACCAATCCGAGGCCGCTTTCGGGCGGGCCTTCAAGCAGTTCTTCGGCAAACCGCCTGGCGCCGTGCGCAGGCTAACGACGTAGCCGGTCGAGCGCACCCTGCAGGGTGTCGCTGGCGACCGGTCTGACGCGGGGGTCAATTTCCTTGCTGATTACCCGCTTGGAATCGGAGAGGCAAGCGCATGTTCGATGGGGAAGCCGAGAGCCTTGAATGCCTCGACCAGCGCTGCTTCAGCGGCAGCGACGGCGGTAACAGTCTGCAATTTGGGAGGTCCTGAACGAGCAACACGAAACGGGCCGGCTTGGTATTCGCCAGTCGGTTACCTTCGTCGCGTGATGTGTCTCGCTTCGGTCATGAGCTCTCTATCCTTCAAGCGCGGCGGAAAGTCCAGACCTGGCCCGCAGGCGCGGTATGGTTGGGTCGTCCAGCAACGGTCGGTTGGCGACAGCGACCGAGAAGGCCGCCAGACCTGCCGTCTGGCCGAAGACAGCATCGGGAGCAAGAAACGGTTCCTGCTCCAGGCGTATGCATTGAACCGTAACCATCAGAACGACTCCCCTTTGGCCTCAAGGTCCAGGAGCTGCTCGATGGACTGGCGTTTGCGGATAACGGTAAGCCTGCCGTCGTCCAGCATGATCTCGGGGACAAGGGGCCGGCTGTTATAGTTCGACGACATTGTTGCGCCGTAAGCCCCAACGTCGCGTACGATGGCCAGGTCACTCACCTGTGGCAGCGGGAGCTCACGGAACGCGACATACCCTCCGTCATGCTGGGTGAAGACGTCGCCAGCTTCGCAGAGCGGGCCGGCAACCGCGACTGAGCGGACAGGACCGGTCACCGCAGAACCTGTCGGGGTGAGGAAGCAGATGTCGTGGTGGCTGCCATAGATTACGGGGCGCGCGAGGTCGTTGAAGCCGGCATCGAGCAGCACGAAGTGATTGTCGGCGACCTTCTTGACCGCGCGAATCTCGGCAATCAGAAGGCCCGCATTGGCCATGAGAAATCGGCCCGGCTCGATCTCGAGCCGGACCTTGTTGCCGACGATGCGCTCAACCTCGAGCCTCGCTTCGTTCCAGACAGCATAGTATTGTCCTGTGTCGACCTCCGGCTCCCCCGACCGATAGGGAACCGACAGCCCGCCGCCCGCCGATATCGCTTCGATAGGCCGATCCAGTCGCCGGACGGCATCCAGCATGCTGTCGCAAACCCGGTGCAAATGCGTGTAATCGACGCCTGAGCCGATATGCATATGGAGACCGATCAGGCGCAATCCATGCGCATCGACAAGGCGCAGGGCATCCTCCAGCTCTTCGTGCCAGATGCCATGTTTGCTCGACGGACCACCCGTGTTGGTCTTGCGATTGTGACCGTGACCGAAGCCCGGATTGATCCGCAGCCATACCGGATGTCCTCGGGCAACCTTGCCAAGTTGAACCAGCATGTCGCAAGAGCCGCAGTTCACCGGTATGCCCAATTCGACGACGCGCGCGAGAGTGGCATCGTCTATGACGTCGGCGGTGAACACGATTTCATGCGCCGCGGTGCCAGGCACATAGCCTGCCCGCAGGGCGCGTTCAATTTCGCCAAGCGAGACGGCATCCACGAGGACATCCATGGCGCGTAGGATACGTAGGACGTGGATGTTGCTGTTGGCTTTCTGGGCAAAGCGAATGCAGTCGAACGCCTGCAACTGCCGGACGCGTTCGCGCATCGGCTCGGCCTCATACAGCCAAAAGGGTGTGCCGACGCTTCGTGCGGCCTTCTGCACGGCCTCGATCAGGGTCGGTCTCAGGGAATCGGGTCTGGTCACGCGATAGCTTTCGGGTAAAGACGTTGGTGAGGCGGTTCGAGCGGGCATCCTCATCGTGCGCAACAATGCCGCCCGCTCAGGCAGGATCGGATTTTCGAACAGATCGACGATGTCGATACACCCCAAGGTGACGGACGCACCGGCATCTGCGGTTAGATCAGTAACAGGGAATGGCCGCCAGTCCACGGGAACGGTGCGAGCGTCAACAGGCGCCGACGGCGGCGCCAGCCATGTTCTGCCCTAGACCCACCGGAACACGAAGATGAACCACAGTACCGCGATCGCTAGCGGCGCCCACAGCGGCGGGCCGAAGATGCCCAGCCAGCCGAGGAAGATGAAGGCCGATCCGAGCAGCGAGATGAACAGCCGGTCGCCGCGGGTGGTGTCGATGCCGAAGATACCGCGACGCGGGGCGCCACCCGGCGAGCGCCACTCCCACACCGCCATGGTCGCGATGCAGATCGCAATGAACACGAAAAAGGCGGCCGTCGGCCAGGTCCAGGCCATCCAGCCGAGCCCAAGGTCGAAACCCATCACACCCTCCCCAGCGCGAAGCCGCGGGCGATGTAGTTGCGCACGAAGTAGATGACGATGGCGCCCGGGATCAAGGTGAGCGATCCGGCCGCCGCGAGCAGCCCGAGTTCATAGCCGGACGAGCTCGCCGTTCGAGTCATGGTGGCAGCGATCGGCTTGGCGGCGACCGAGGTCAGGGTCTTGGCCAGCAACAGTTCGACCCATGAGAACATGAAGCAGAAGAAGGCGGCAACACCGATGCCGGCGGCGATGGTGGGCAGGAAGATCTTGATGAAGAACTTCCAGAATGGATAGCCATCGACATAGGCGGTCTCGTCCAGTTCCTTGGGTACCGAGGACATGAAGCCTTCGAGAATCCACACCGCCAGCGGGATGTTGAACAATGTGTGCGCCAGCGCGACGGCGATGTGGGTGTCGAACAGGCCGACGGCCGAATAGAGCTGCAGGAAGGGCAGCGCGAACACCGCCGGCGGCGCCATGCGGTTGGTTAAAAGCCAGAAGAACAGGTGCTTGTCGCCGAGAAAGCGGTAGCGCGAGAACGCATAGGCAGCCGGCAGTGCCGCCAGCAGCGAGATCACCGTATTGAGCGACACGTAGATGATCGAGTTGATGTAGCCGGTGTACCAGACGGGATTGGTGAAGATCTCGGTATAGTTGGCAACAGTGAAGTTGCGCGGCCACAGCGTGAAACCGCCGAGGATCTCGTTGGTGGACTTGAAGGACATCGACAGC
>NZ_BSNS01000004.1 GCF_030160115.1 Devosia nitrariae
TGAATCTGATTTGCCAACCAAGGGGAATCCCTAGGTCGATTAAATTGTCACTACGACCTAGTTGAGCAACTCATTGACGGGTTGCCGGAGAAGCGGCGACGGAACCAGCGGATTATTGATGTCCTGCTGAAACCCTGGCTGCAGCACGAGCGGCCCGGTGGGCGACGTCGGTACGTCCTGTCCGGGTTCCCTGGGCGGCGTCTGCGTCTGCGGCGTCTGCGGCTGCTGCTGTTGCTGCTGCTGCTGCTGCTGCTGCTGCTGGCGCTCCGCCTCCTCCTCCGCAGCCCGTCGCGCCGCCTCCTCGGCGGCCCGCTGGCGCATCTGCTCTTCGATCAGCCGGTTGCGCTCCTCGGCGGCTGCGCGCTGGCGGGCCTCGTCCTCGAGCCGCAACGCCTCGAGCCGCTCCACTTCCATCTCGTTGGCGCGCACCTTGACGGCGGCAACCATGGTATCGAGGTCGAGCGTGCGCTCGGGCGCAATGAGCGTCCCGGAAAGCCGGGAGACGATTCGCGCGGTGTCGGTGGCCACCATCCCCGTTTCGTCGACGAAATGACGCGGCGTCATGGTGAAGGCCCCATTGAGCCCGAGCGTGTCGAGCGACACATCGATGCCTCCCGCCAAGCGAGCCCCCTCTCCCTCGAAGCTGAGATTGGCTAGCCGCGCCACTCCGCCGGCAATGGTGAAAGCGCCTTCGGCCGTCTCGGCGCGGAATGGCCCGAGATCCAGCGCCATACGGATGACGCCGCCCAACGCATCCGGCTCCATCTCGAGCACATTGTCGAGGCCGGCGACGGTCTCATATGCGGCGGGATCGAGTTGCTCGACCGTGAGGCCGGCTATGGAAAAACTGCCCTCGCCCGACAGCGCATCGGCAATAGCACGCAGGTCCGGCCCGCTACCCTCGAAGCGCACGCCACCGCTGGCCGTTCCCGACAGCGAGCGCATCACCGCGGGCGGCAGAACGTCCGCCATGGCGACGCTTTCGACGCTCGCCCGGCCGCTGACCGTCTTGTCGGGTAATGGCCCCGCACAGCACACGGTGATATCGGCCGAAACCCGGCCTTCGCCGAGTCCGGCCTCGAAGCCCGCAACCCGCAGGCGAGTGCTGTCCCAAACCATCTCGAACGCGACATCGTCGAGCCACGCGGCACCTGCACGCGTAATCCCGGGCGCGGTGACGGCAATGGTGCCACGGGTCTGCCACGGTGCTTCGTCGATGACGATCGGTCCATCCGGCACCGGCCCTTCATCGAACCGCAACAGACCCGCGCGGCCGAAGAGGGCCACGGCAAGACCTTCCACATTGGCGCCGTCGAGCGCGATGGTGCCGGCCAATTGCGCCGTCGGCCCCGTTCGCGACATCGAGAGCTCGCCGGAAAATCCCGCCTCGCCCGAACCCCCATCGATGTCGGTGAGCCTCAACAGCCTCTGCCCTTCGAAATGGACCTCGGTCGTTCCGGTGACCTGAGGTAAGGGCACATCTCGTCCGCCAATGATCCGCGCGATGCCCCCGAGATCGGCAAGATCGAGCTCGATCACACCCGTGCCGCGGACTTCGCCGTCGACGCCGGCCAGGGTGCCGCGGTAGCCGATGCTTTCGGCACCCGAACTGAGGTTGATCTGCGCATCGAGCTGCTCGGCTGGTACGCCCGAAACATTAACCGCGGCCAGCATCTCGCCGGGTCCCTCGAATATGCCCTCTTCACCCAACCCCAACTGTCGGGAAAAATCGGCTAGATCGCTTGATTCGAGGAACATTCGCGCCTCGAGTGGCGCCGAGGCAATGTTCTTCAAGCCGCTACCCAGATCGACGACAGCATTGACCGCGGCGGCGCCTGCGATACCGTCAAACTCCAGCCTTTGTCGGCCCTCGGCACCCGGCTCGCCGAGATCGAAGTCAATCGCCGTCGGCAGCGAAGGCGCCAGCGCCGTCCGCCAGCCGTCGGGTACGTCCATGGCGTCGAAGACCATGGCAAGGCCGTCGGCACCGGCATCGTCGACGGAAAGGTTCCCGCGTCCCCAGACAACCGGTTCGGCGATCGATCCACGCAAGTTCAGTGCCGCATCGAAGGCAACGCCGCCGAGATCGCCGGCCGCAAGTCGATCGAGAGCAAGGCCACCGGTGGACCAATCGCCTTCGGCTGCCAATCCTTGGCCGTCCAGTCCGGCGACGTCGGCCGCCGCAGCCGCGAGCGAGAAACTCCCCTCGGGAAACGTGTTGCCGAAATTGCTGCCGGAAGAATCGGGCACAAGGGCGAGTAGCGCGTTGCTGGCGGTAGCGTCGAGATCGGAAAACTGCCCGACGACATCCAGCCGCCGCTCACTGCCGAAGCCGATACGCAAATCCGCCCGATGGCGCTGCCCTTCGAGCGTGAAGGCCCCGTCGGTTAGCGCCAGGGCATCGGCGCCCAGAATGACGCGCGCTCTATAGGCCGCGGGCATGTTGAAAAGCGGATTGTTCTCCTCCGGTCGCCGCCACAACAGGGCGAGCGCGTCGAGCCGCGATACCCCGATCGAGAAATTGCCGTTGAACCCGGGCCGGCCGGCTTGCGCGCTCACCTCGCCGTCGGCACGGATTTCGGTGTCGCCGGGCATGCGGGCGATGAACTGGCCGATCGTCCAGGTTTGGCCGTCGGTCTGTGCATCGGCGCGCACCTCGCGTAGCGAAAAACCTCTGAGGTCCATTTCGGCAAGGTCGACGCCGATCCGGCCAGGTATCGGCGGCAACGGCGGTGCGGGCAGTTCTTCGAGGAGCCGTACCAGCTCATAGGGCTGGGCCGACGCGTCTTCGGTGGCATCGCGCGGCGGCAGGGCGAAGACCCCGCCGGAAATTACGGCATCGAAACTGTTGCGGGCTCCCAGTTGCACGCTGGCCGCGCCCGTCAGCCGCGTTCCGGGGCGGTTCTCGTCCGGCAAAAGAGTATAGCCGGAGAGCACGACGCGGTCGGTATTGGCCTGCACCCGGCTTTCGAGGAGGAGATCGCCCTTGATGTCCTCGGCCGCTTCGGCCACCGGCGGCGCTTGACGATAGGTCATCGTTCCGTCGAAGCGGGGCGCAAGGCCCGGTGTCAGCAGGCCCTCGGCCGTCACTGAGAATCCCGGTTCCTGTGTTTGAATGAAGGTCGAGAGCCGGCTGTTCCCGTCGCTGTCGAGCGCTGAGGTGTTGAAGCGCACCGAGTAGCGCGCTCCAGCATGGGCAGCCGATCCCTGGAACTGGTATGGACCGCTGAAGGCGGAAAGCCGCACGTCCCCGTCGATATCCTCGAAGGTAAAGGTCTGCCCGGCCCGCATGTCGGCGACACGCAGGCGACCGTCGACGATCAGGGTCTGCTGCAATGATACATTCGCCGCCGCATCGGTCTCGGCGAGGGCCATTCCGCTGGCGATGAGGCCGTTCTCATCGATGGCGATGTCGACAAATGGCTGGCCGAGTACCAGGCGGGTCAGCGTATACTGGTCGCGCAGGAACTCCATCAGCGAGAATTCGGCCTCGACCGCGGCAACCGTCACCGCGGGCTCCTCGAGATTGCCGACGACGACCTCCGTGAACTCCAACCGCGGCTGCGGTAGCAGCGAGAACTGGATGTCGCCCAGGATCGTGACCTCGGCCCCGAGCACCCCGGAGGCCAGTTCCTCCATGCGGTCGCGATAGTCGCCCCAGGCAATAAAGCGCGGCACGACAAACGCGGCGGCCAGGACCAGGATCGCCAGAAGACCAATGACGATGTAGATGCGGTTCAACACGGCAGATCTCGCTCACACACGAACCAGAGTGTAGGCAAGCGTCCTGCCTGCGCAACCCTGCTACCCCGCTCCCTCGACAGCAGGAATTGGGCTTCACCGTGATCGGGTCTATCACGCTTGCGTCAGCCGTGAACAACAAAACGGCCGGGCGCTTTGCCCGGCCGTCGGCAACGGTTTTCAAGCAGATCAGAGTGCGCCAATGGACCAGAAATTCGTCTCGCCGCTCGAATCGTCGACGCCGTCATTGTCGGTGACGACCCAGCCGATGCCGTCGGCATCGATCGCGAAGCCCTCGATCTTGTCGAGCAGATAGCCGCCCTGCGCCTCGAGGTCCGGCAGGAAGTCGCGCACTTCTTCCTTGCTCACGACCGGCAGTCCACCTTCGAGGTCCACGCCCACCATTTGGGCGAGCGGCACGCGATAGAGCTTCTTCAGGGTTGCATTGCCGGCGATCTGGTTGTCGCGCTCGACGATATAGACATAGTCGGCATGGGCGGTGACCTCCGAAAGGCCCACCCATGCACCCTCTGCCGGAGCTTCGAGCGGATAGTGGACCGCACCCCACTCGCCGCTTTCCGGCTTATAGGAGACGAGCTTGACCAGGCCTTTGTCGTCGTCGCCCCACTCGCGCTGGATGGCGATCCACAAAATCATATCGTCGCCCTCGCCGATCGCCGTGACGCCTTCGGCGCCAAAGCGGATCTCGCTGGCGAGCAGGTCGGGCGGGAACGGCACCTCCTCCTCGATCTCGCCCTCTGCATTGACGTGGTAGAGCGCGTGCGGGATCAGCCGGTCCGAGCGGCCTTCCGACGCCAGCCAGAAACCGTCCTCGCCGTCGAGCGTGATACCCTCGATGTCGAGGAGCTGGGCCGCGTCGCCGCCACGGGTCACGAGCGTCCCCTTGGTGATCATCGCGGGGGTCTGTGTGGCGTCGATCTCGTAGATCGTCGGCATCATCGAGAGGTAACTGTCGTTGACCGCGTAGAGCTTGCCGGGCTCTTCGGCGTCGGCGACGAGCCCGGAGAGGGCCACCCAGCCGATCGGCTTGCCAGCCTCGTCGAGGCCGGACATGATCTGCGGATAGGCTGGCGCATCACGCTCGCCGAGCTCGAAAATCATCACATGCGAACCGGCAAGCCCGTCGGGCGTAAGGTCGGTTTCGTTGGCGGTGACGTAGAGGTTGCGCGATGGGATCGCCAGGGCTCCTTCCGGACCGACGCCCGACGGCAGCGATTGCAGATATTCGGGATCCGCGCCGGTATCCCTATAGACGGCAACGAGCGACGAGCGCTCCTGGTTGACGAAGATGTAGGTCGTCTCGCCGAAGGTGCCGACCTCCATGCCCTCCGGTTCGACACCCTTGGCGTCCGAACGGCCTTCCGGATAGTGCCCAAGATGGGCAGCGATCATCTCTAATGACGCGCCGCTCTCGTAAAGGACGGTCCCATCCTTGGAGAAGACGGTAAAGCCACGAGCGCCGCCTTCGTAGTCACCCTCGTTTGCGGTGACGAACCGGTCATCGTCGAGCCACTGCACCGCATCCGGCTCGCGCAGTCGGCCCATCTGGCTGCCGGTGAAGCTCAGCCGCCCGTCTTCCTCGGTGTCGATGCCTTCAAGGTCGACCGCGCCGGCGCTAAAATGGCTGGTGACCTCGCCGGTCTCGCCGTCAATGACAACAATATGATTGTTCTCCTGGAGAGTGACCACCAACTCGTCGGCGCTGTTGAAGTCGGTGTATTCGGGCTCGGCATCTTCGCTGGCGATCTCGGCAAGGCCGGCAAGGTCGGTCGAGCGCATGCTAGCGCAATCGACGGTACCCTCGGTGACGTCGAAGAAGGTAACGTTGCCGCCCGGAAGCTGCGGGATTTCGCCGTCGTTGAGGTCCTCGTTACGCTGGTTCTCCATGGAGATGGCGATGAGTTCGCCGTCACGGTTCTTGGCGATGGCGTCCGGCTGGCCACCGAGATCGCAGGTGACCAGCTTCTCCTTGGTGGCAAGGTCGATGACCGATATGTAGCCCGCCGGCTGGGTGAAATCTTCGGTGGTATCGACAGTAACGAGCGCGTTGGGCCCGATGACAGTGACCGACGTCGGCGAACCCTCGAGCGCGACGAAACCACCCGGCTGCGGCGAGGACGGATCGGTGATGTCAACGAACCCGATGCCCCCCAGAAGCGCGTTGGAATAGATGAGAGTCATACCGTCTTCGGTAGCGGTAATGATCTCGGACGAGTTCTCTTGGCCATCCTCGGCATCCGGCGTATTGAGCGCCACCGGAAAACTGGCGATGCGGTTGAAATACTGTTCGGCGCCGGCGACGGCCGTGGTGGCCAGCAGCGCCGCACTCAGCGCGGTGATACGTTTCATTTGACGCATTGGGTCCCCCTGTTGGTTCGTTTTCGAACGAAAGGCAGCCCCGCTTAGGCACCGGCCAAGACGGTGGGATGAACTTGCCGTGACGGTTCCATGACACGGCCGGCGTCCTATACATCGCCGCCGTCCCCGCCTATATTGGCCGATGAGAACAAAATGAGATTCGTCAAGCCCAGTTCGCGGCGCCGCCCTCCTCGCCGCGGGGGAATCGAAAGAGACTGATGCCCGGACCCGCCCCGTCATTCGACCGCCCTCCAGCGGGCCCGATCACCAGCCAGCTGGGCCGGCGTGGGCCCTCTTATCTCGAGGGGCTCAATCCGGAGCAGCGCGAGGCCGTGCTGACGACGGAAGGACCGTTGCTGGTGCTGGCCGGGGCCGGAACCGGCAAGACGCGGGTGCTGACGACCCGCATCGCCCATATCCTTTCCACGCGCCTGGCGCGCGGCGCGGAAATCCTCGCCGTCACGTTCACCAACAAGGCCGCGCGCGAGATGAAGGACCGGATCGCCAAGCTCGTCGGCTCTTCGGTCGAGGGTATGCCGTGGCTCGGCACCTTCCACTCGATCTCGGCACGTATCCTGCGGCGTCACGCCGAGCTCGTCGACCTCAGGTCCGACTTCACCATCCTCGACACCGACGACCAGATCCGGCTGATCAAGCAGCTGCTCGAGGCCGAGAATATTGATGAGAAGCGCTGGCCCGCCCGCCAGTTCGCCGGCATGCTCGACACCTGGAAGAACCGAGGCCTCCTGCCGCGCGACGTCTCAGCGGCCGATGCCGGGTTCTTCGCCAACGGCCGGGGTCGGAAGCTCTACGCCGACTACCAGGCGCGCCTCAAGGTCTTGAACGCTGCCGATTTCGGCGACCTGCTGCTCGAATGCATCCGGCTCTTTCGCGAAAATCCGGATGTGCTTGCCGAGTATCACCGGCGGTTCCGGTACATGCTGGTCGACGAGTACCAGGATTCGAACGTTGCCCAATATCTCTGGCTGCGGCTCCTGGCGCAAGGGAAGCCCGCGAGTGAGGCCAATCTCTGCGTCGTGGGCGACGACGACCAGTCGATCTATGGCTGGCGCGGCGCCGAGGTCGACAACATCCTGCGCTTCGAAAAAGACTTCCCTGGCGCAAAGGTCATCAAGCTCGAGCGCAATTACCGCTCGACGGCCAATATCCTTTCGGCCGCCAGCCACCTCATCGCCTTCAACGAGAGCCGGCTGGGCAAGACCCTGCAGACCGATGTGGCCGAGCGGGGCGAGACGGTTTCCGTCACCTCCGTCTGGGACAGCGAGGAGGAAGCGCGCCAGGTCGGCGAGGAAATCGAGCAATACCAGCGCCAGGGAGAACCGCTCAACTCCATGGCGATCCTGGTGCGTGCCTCCTTCCAGATGCGCGAGTTCGAGGAACGGTTCATCACGCTCGGCCTCAACTACCGAGTCATCGGCGGCCCGCGCTTCTATGAGCGCCGTGAAATCCGCGACGCGATCGCATATCTGCGCGTTGTCGCCAACCCGTCCGACAGCCTCTCCTTCGAGCGCATTGTCAACGTGCCCAAGAGGGGGCTTGGCGACACCACCATCCGCATGCTGATGGAGACCGCGCGCCTGCAGAACGCGCCGCTGACGGTCGCGACCCGCATGCTTATCGAGACCGAGGAACTGAAGCCCAAGCAACGCACGACCCTACGCGAGCTTCTTGGCCAGTTCGACAGCTGGTCCGAGCGCGCGCGCGCGGTTCCCCATGCCGAGCTCGCCGAGCAGATCCTCGACGAGTCGGGCTATACTGCCATGTGGCAGGCCGACAAATCCCCAGACAGCCCCGGCCGACTCGAGAACCTCAAGGAGCTCGTGCGCTCCATGGAAGAGTTCGAGACGCTCGGTGGCTTCCTCGAGCATATCTCGCTGGTGATGGACCGCGACACGGTCGATGCGGAGGACGCCGTCTCGATCATGACGCTGCACTCGGCCAAAGGCCTGGAGTTCGACACCGTGTTCCTTCCCGGCTGGGAGGAAGGGCTATTCCCCTCGCAGCGCACCATGGACGAGCTCGGCCGCGCCGGCCTCGAAGAGGAGCGACGCCTCGCCTATGTCGGCATCACCCGCGCCAGGAAGCGCGCCCGGATCAGCGTTTCGCAGAACCGACGCATCCATGGCCTCTGGCAATCGGCCCTGCCCTCACGCTTCCTCGATGAATTGCCGGCCGACGTGGTCGAGGTCAAGGATACCGGCTCCTCCTATGGCGGCTACGGCTATGGCGGGGGCGCCGCGAGCCGGTTCAACAAGATGGACCCGTTCGACAGCCTCTACGAGACCCCCGGCTGGCAACGCGCCCAGCGCCAGCAAGCGAGCCGCAAGAGCGCCGGTCCCATGACCATCGAGGGCGATCTCGTTGCCCGCTCGGTCAACGACCCGGGCACGAGCTCAGCCTTCAAGCTCGGCGAGACCGTGCTGCACCTGAAGTTCGGTCATGGCACCGTAACCGGTGTCGAGGGCAACAAGCTGACCATCGACTTCGAGACGGGGCGGAAGAAAGTGCTCGACAGCTTCATCCGTAAGGCCTGACGATATCATGAGCCGCCCGCTCGACGAGCTCCGCAAATCAGTCAGGCAGCTCTGAAGTCCGAACCTGTCATGTGGGCAACCCCACGCCTCCGACCGGCTCGGTCTCGAACTGCTCGACGAATCCGGCGATGATCGGCCGCGCCCTGGCGATGGCCGCCTGCACCTGCGGCAGTTGCAGCGAGGCGCCGTGACTGTCCTTGTCGGTCCAGACCTCACTGACCCAGATGCCGTTCTCATCGGCCGGGTCACGTGCGACAACATAGTTGAGGCACCCCGGCATGTCGCCGTTGCTCTCCATCAGGATGGAGAGCAACTCCTCCCGCTTGCCGGGCACTGCCAGCATCTTGCCGATCAATCCATACATCAGGAAATCTCCATTGAAACTCAGGGCCGGATCAGCCCGCCGAAATAATCGAGAGCATAACCCTCGACGCCATCGACGAGGATAGCTTCGCGCCCACGGAAATGGTCGACCTCGCCCTCCGACCGATCGACATAGCGCCCGTGCGGCCCCGTCCACTCGAAGCCGCCGAGGAACCGGCCCTGCGCATACATGGCCGAAAGCGCCGCCTTGATGGTCTCGCCGGCGCGCTGAGCGTCGATGAGGTCGGGCCGCAGGACATAGCCGTATTAATTCACCGCCCAGACCGGATCTCCACGAAACCAGACCGCCTCCTGCCCCAGAAAATCGGTCCCGCCGAAATAGCTGTCGCGATAGGACCAGTCGTCATCCTGCCAGGTGAGGTCATGCGAACCGACGCGGGACGGCTCGGCTTTGCGCCCATCGCCCACATAGGTCGCCCACTTGGCCGCAACGATCACGCGCGTGAGTTCGGAAATGTCCATGTTCACCCTCTCGAACAAATCGTGAACAAAGATAGCTGGCGCGTCAAGGCGTTCGGGAGGCGTTGACTCTGCATCCGAGTTTGCCTCAACAAGGCGCGTCTCCTGAAGGTTTGCCCATGTCCGTCGATCAACTCACTGCGCCGCTCAGCAAGGAACAGGCCTACGCTCTGGTCGATGCCGTCATGGAACGCGACGATCTGGCGCTGACCGCCTCGGCTCACGAGGACGAGAAGACCGGCGACTGGTATTTCGAGGCGACCTGCGATCATCCGCCGGACCTTGAATCATTTTCTGAGCTTGCCCGGCGAGTGCTCGGCGGCGCCATCGATTTCTCGGTCGAGCCGATCGACCCCGAGGTCAACTGGGTGGCAAAATCGCTCGAAGGGCTGGCACCGGTCATCGCCGGCGGCTTCTATGTCTATGGCAGCCACGAGACGCGGCGGGTGCCGGTAGGGCTTACGGCCATGCGTATCGATGCGGCGCAGGCCTTCGGTACCGGGCACCATGAGACGACGACCGGGTGTCTCGAGGCCATCGACATGGTATTGAAGCGCAAGCGTCCGCGCTTCCTGCTAGACGTCGGCACCGGCACGGGCGTCCTTGCCATCGCGCTTGCCAAGCGCCTCAGGACCCCGGTGATCGCCACGGACATCGATCCTGTCGCGGTCAAGACCGCACGCGAGAATGCCTTGGCCAACGATGTCGGCAGGCTGGTCTATCCGGTCGAAGCAACCGGCCTCGACCACCGGACCATTGCCGACAATGCGCCCTACGACCTCATCGTCGCTAATATCCTCGCCGGTCCCCTGACGACGCTGGCCCCTGCAATGAGCCGCATTGCGGTAACCGGCGCAGCGGTGATCCTCTCGGGCATCCTGGAACACCAGGCGGTGCGGGTCATCAACGCCTACGGCCGCCAGGGCATGGTCCTGCGCCAGCGCCTGCAGCGCAAGGACTGGACAACGCTGATCCTGGAGAGGCGGTAGGCGCATCAACTGCCCCGAAATGCAAAATCCCCGGACTTTGAGTCCGGGGACGGTTGGAACGTCAGCCTCTGACAGCGCCGGTTACGGGCGCTTGGTGAAGGCGCCGATCAGCTGGTACTGCATCCGATAGCTGACCTGGCGGCTCGACTCGCGGCCGCGCGCATCAATGACGGCGCCCAAGGCCTTGCGGTAATCGTTCTTGCTCTCGGTCATCTTGGTCTCCATGCACCTGCCGGTATTTTCTCAATCCCGACACGGTCCATATACGCGTGGTTCACCCTTGCCGTTAGAGCTTCGTTGACAGACCAGCCATGCCGGTTTCGCAGGGCCGATTAACGGCCCGTTACCCGTTTGGCGTCGAACGCGGCATGGGCGCGCCGGTACTGCTCAACATAGCGCTCCGCCTCGCGGCTGCGCGCTTCAACGATTGCATCGAAAGCCTTGCTGAAAAGCGACTTGCGTTCGCTCATCGTCGTTCTCCTGTGCTAATGGAAGTAAGATAAACCTTTCACGGCAGGGCGTTAGGTCCCTACCGTCATTCCAGCTATGCCCAGAGAGCGGGACGCAAAAAGTGGGAACCGGTTTTTTGCGTATTGTCCCGCGACACCGAAAGTACCGGCGCACTCCGGCGCCGCTCCAGCCCCGGGATACCCGATCATGACGAAAGAGTTTCCGCCCGCCGTATTCCAGTCATTCGAGGAAAAGTCCGATCCCAAGGACGTCGCCCCGCGCCTGGCGGCGCTGCGCGTGGAGCTCGAGAAGACCGGACTCGACGCCTTCCTCATCCCGCGCGCCGATGCCCATCGCGGCGAATCGGTGCCGGCGGGCGAGGCGCGGCTTGCCTACGTCACGGGCTTCACCGGTTCTGCAGGTATCGCCATCGTCGGCAGGACCAAGGCCGGGCTCTTCGTCGACAGCCGCTATACCCTGCAGGCGCCCGCGCAGACCGACACCAGGAAGGTAAAGGTGCATGAGATCAACAGCGGTGGGCTGTCCGCCGAGATCGGCAACTATGTGAAGAAGGGCGGTCGCATCGGATACGATCCCTGGCTGCACACCCCCGGCGAGATCGCAGATCTTGCCCAAAAGCTCAACGGCAAGGCCGATCTCGTTTCCAGCGACAACCTTGTCGACCGCATCTGGGACGACAGGCCTGGTCCGCCAGTCACGCCCGTCGAGTTCCTCGGACACAACCGTGCCGGGCGCGAGAGCGCCGATAAGCTCGAGGAATTGCGCGGGGTGCTTGCCGGCGAAGGCGCCGATGCAACTGTGCTCACGCTCCCCGAATCCATCTGCTGGCTCTTCAACATGCGCGGGCGGGACGTGCCCAACACGCCGTTCGTGTTGGGCTTTGCCATAGTGCCGAGACGCGGCCTGCCGACGCTTTACCTCGCCAAGTCCAAAATCACGCCCGAGATCAAAACGGCACTCGAGGGCGTCGCCCGCATCGCTGATGCGAGGACGCTGCCGAGTGCGCTCACCCGGCTGGGCAAGGCCAGAAAGGCAGTGCAGATCGACCCGGCGACGGCTCCCTCAGCCATCGCCGAGACCCTGAAGGAAGCGGGCGCCAGGCTGATCGAAAAGCGCGATCCGGTATTGCTGCCCAAGGCAAGAAAGAACGAGGCGGAACTCGCCGGCATGCGCGAGGCGCAGCGGCTCGACGCCGTCGCGCTCGCTAAATTCCTGTCCTGGTTCGACGAGGAGGCGCCGAAGGGGGGGCTTACCGAGATCGGCATTGTCACAGCTCTCGAGGCGTTCCGCCGCGAGGAGGAAACCTGCATCGATGCCAGCTTCGACACCATCGCCGGCGCCGGACCGAACGGAGCCATCGTCCATTACCGGGTGACGATCAAGACCGACCGGAACCTGAAGCCCGGCGAGCTGATGCTCGTCGACTCCGGCGCCCAATATCTCTCCGGTACCACCGACATCACCCGCACCATGGCCACCGGCACGCCGACCGCAGAACAGAAGGACCGCTTCACCCGCGTCCTCAAAGGCATGATCGCCATCTCGACGGCACGCTTCCCCAAGGGCACGTCGGGCGCCCAGATCGACGTGCTGGCACGCCAGTTCCTCTGGCAGGCAGGCATCACCTACAACCACGGCACCGGCCACGGTGTCGGCGCCTATCTCGGCGTCCATGAGGGCCCGGTCGGCATTTCGCCCCGCTACAGCATGCCGATCGAGCCCGGCATGGTCCTTTCCAACGAGCCCGGATATTACAAGGTTGGCGAATACGGCATCCGCATCGAGAACCTCATCCGCGTCAGGGAGAGCGAGGTGACCGAGGGCTATCTCGATTTCGAGACGCTGACGCTGACTCCCATCGACACGCGGCTGATCGACGTCTCCCTATTGACGCCGATCGAGCGCGACTGGCTCAACGCCTACCACGCCCGCGTGTGGAAGGAGATCGGGACACTGGTCAGGGGCAAGGTCAAGGAGTGGCTGAAGGCCGCAACGGCGTCGGTGTAGCTCGTGTAGGGTGAGGGACAGAAATCCCCCTCGTCACATCGAGAACACGTCGTACGTCAGCGCCCAGGAGAGCAGCCAGTGCTCGTCGGCGCCCATGGAGGCGACGTCGTCGACCACCCAGCCGGCGCCCTCGCGAATGAGTGCGACCGCCAGGAGCCGGGGTTGATCGAAATTATGGTAGCTGACCGAGACCATAGCCCGATCCCCGAGGATCACGGGCTCGCCGATGGCAAGGTTGGCGATGAGCACGTTCCGGTCGCTGACAAACGGATCGACGGGTTCGCCGGCCAGTGCGGCTTCATCAGAGACCGGAGCGAAGAGCGCGGCCTGCGCGGTTTCGCGCTGGTCGGCCATCAGAACAAGCAGGCGGCTCGAATAATAGCTCTCGGGAATCTCGGGCTTTGCTCCGGGCTTATAGCTGTCGTAGATCGCCTCGACCAACGCCTCGGGATCATCGAACGTCTCGGTTGCCTGGGCGGGAATGGCCCCGATAAGCAGGATGAAGACGGCCACCAGTCTGCGCATTGCGAACCTCCGGATTACCCCTGCCCGGTAGGTGGGCATGGCGGCGCAATTGCGGCGCGAATCCGCCTGAGAGCATTAAGTTTTGGTCAGGTTCCGCTACTCGCCGAGAAGCTCTCGCAGCCGCCATCCCTCGCCATGCACCGCCTCGATGTCGTGAACCAGCCAGCCCTCGTCCTCCTCGATGAGCGTATAGATCATGACGCGCGGCTCGCCGAAATTTTCGAACTCGACGGTGACTTCGACGCCCTTGCCTGCCGGCTCGGGTTCCGATACCGCAAATCCAGCGATGTTGAAATCCTGTCCATCAACGACGGGATCGAAGCCGAGTCCATAGTCGTCCTGTTCCATCAGCAACTCCCAGGCGGTGCGGGTGTCCTTGCTGAAGAAACTCAGCTCATCGTCCGGAACCTCATCAACGAGGAAGGGCCCGTAAAACGCTTCTATCAGTGCCTCCGGCGTGTCGAAGGCGTGCGCCGGAACAAAGGTGGCAGCGAGGAAAGCGAGCGCCGCAGCGGGCGCAGCAAGGAGGCGAAGCATCGTCACGGCCTTTCAGTTGAACCAGAGGGCAAAGCCCGGGAAGTTTTCTCCAAAGACGGCGAGCCCCTGCCGAAACGCTTGCGCGTCAGCAATAGGCCCGTCCTTAAGGAACGGAAGTGCGCCGTAGCCGGTAAAGATCATCACCGCGTCGGTGCGTGTTGCAGTCTCGAAATAGGCCCTGAGGTCGAAGCCTTGACGGAAGCGCCAATGCGGGATGAGGAGCTCACCCTCGATGATCGCTTCGACGCTATCGAGCGTTTCCATCCAGGCATCCACCACCTCCTGCGTCACCGCGACGTCGGGAATGATCGAGGTCTGCGCGGGCGACGGCACCAACTCACGTTCGTCATCCGTCTCGGCGAGGATCGCCTCCCAGTTCTGCCGGGAGAAGGCGACAACAGACTTCAGCCGCGCCCGCACGTCATGAAGACGGTCAACGTCTACCACCTCGAAATTGAAGGTATGGATGAAGGCGACGGCATCGGCGATGGCCGCGTCGCTTTCCGGGTCCATCATCAGCGTACCGCCTCGCGAATACTCCTGCATGGGCAGGCCCGCTTGGGGAAAGATGCGGTGAAAGCTCGAATTGAACATCTCCTCGAAGTCATGCGCGAGGAGTAAATCGGCTTGCGCGGCCACGACCTGTGTGTAACCCGCGAGCCAGAAGGCATCGGCTCGATCAAAACCTATGATGAAGCCTTGAGCCGTGGATTCGCCGTTCTTGCTCTTCGACTTGCCGGGACCGAGCAAGTCGGACGGGTTGATGCCCAACTGCAGGGCGAGCGCCGCGCCGATGGTTTCGCTGTCGTCTGCCACGCCGTCGCCATTGGCGTCGATACGGATAGTCAGGATATCGACCGGCACGACATAGTCGCCGCTCTTGCCGGCAGCCGCCAGCAGGTCGCGGCCACCGTCCATGGCTGTGACGAGGTCCGTGAGGATAGCGCGGAGACCCTCGTAGTCGAGAGGCTCGGGATCAGGATTGGCAATCACCGACCGCGTCATGGGCACACCAAGGATAGCGCCCGCCATGCCGATATCGGGCGCGGTGGTCAAACCGTGACGGTACATGGCCTGGACGAATGCCTCGATACCGTCGACGACGGTCAGCGCGCCGGCGGCGAAGCTCGCCTCGCTGTCGTCTGCCGCGATGAGCGGCTGCAGGCTTTCGAGTCCCGCCGCGTGATCGCCGTTGGCCAGCGTCGAGGCGAGGATGTCGCCGCCCTCGCCCGCAGCGACACCGAATGTGCCGGCAAGAACCGCGGCCAGGGCCGCCAGATGTTTCATCATCGCCTTGATGTCTCCTATTCCCCGACGCGCTCGAACCACTCGTCCTCGGAAATGACCTCGACCCCCAGCTCCTCGGCCTTCTTGAGCTTGGAGCCTGCCCCAGGGCCCGCGACGAGGATATCGGTATTGGCCGACACGGACCCAGCGACCTTTGCTCCGTGTCGCTCGGCCATGGCCTTGGCTTCCGAACGCGACATGCGCTCGAGGCTTCCGGTGAAGACCACGGTCTTGCCCGCCACCTGGCTGTCGGCCGAGATGGTGACGATATAGGGCCTGGGCCTTACCTGCTCCAGCAGATCGTTCAGCGCTGCCACGTTCTGCTCGTTGCCGAAGAAGGAGACGAGCGAGCCGAAGACGGTATCGCCAATGCCGTTGATCGACGGGAACACCTCGTGCATGTCGCTCGCTTGGGCCGCTTTCTGGGCGGTCTCGCGCAGGGCCTCGATCGTGCCGAAGGTGCGCGCGAGGAGCGCGGCCGTGGTCTCGCCGATGTGGGGGATACCCAACGCAAAGATGAAGCGATCGAGCTCGGGCTCGCGGCGCGCATCGATGGCGGCGAAGAGCTTGTCCAGACCTTCGTAGGTGCGCTCTTCCGCCGAGAGCACCTTCTTGCGCACTGTGCCCTTTGTCGCCTCGCGCTGGCGCGCCTGCGCTTCGCGTTTTTCGAAGAGGGCCCGCTGGACGGCAGAGCGGCGATCCTTGAGGGTGAAGATGTCGGCCGCGGTCTTGACGAGGCCCGTGCCGAAGAAAAGCTCGATGTTCTCGGCGCCGAGCCCCTCGATATCCAAAGCACCGCGCGAAACGAAGTGCCGCAGCCGCTCGACGGCCTGCGCTGGGCAAATCAGTTCGCCGGTGCAGCGGCGGCGGGATTCCTCCCTGCCGGTCTTCTCGTTGAACTCGCGCACTGCCGGCGAACCGCACACCGGGCATGTGTGCGGGAATTCGTAGGGCACCGCCTCGGCCGGACGTTTTTCGAGCACCACGCGTACGATCTGCGGAATGACGTCGCCCGCACGCTGGATCACCACGGTATCGCCGATGCGCACGTCGATCGGTTCGTCACCGCGGATCGGCAGTCCGTTGCTGTCTATGCCTTTGATATAGTCTTCGTTGTGAAGGGTGACGTTCTCGACCACGACGCCTCCGACACTGACCGGCGCCAAGCGCGCGACGGGCGCGAGCGTACCGGTGCGGCCGACTTGGATGTCGATCTTCCTGACCGTCGTCGTCGCCTGCTCGGCGGGGAACTTGTGGGCAATGGCCCAGCGCGGCTCTCCGGTAACGAACCCCCAGCGGCGCTGCAAGTCGAGCCGGTCCACCTTGTAGACCACGCCGTCGATATCGTAGCCGAGCGAGGAGCGCTGCGCCTCGATCGCCTGGTAGTGCGTGATCAAGTCCTCGACGGTCTTGGCACGCACCATCAGCGGGTTGACCTTGAAGCCCCACTCGGCGAACCGCTGCACGGCATCGTATTGGCTGGGCGCCGGCTCTTCCGTTGAAAATCCCCAGGCATAGGCAAAGAACTTCAGGTTGCGGCTTGCGGTGACCGAGGGATCCTTCTGGCGCAGCGAGCCGGCGGCAGTGTTGCGCGGATTGACGTATTCCTGTCCGCCCGCCGCCGCCGAGCGCTCCCTCAGCGCCTCGAACTCGGCGTAGGTCATGTAGACTTCGCCGCGGATCTCGATCACTTCCGGCCAGCCCGACCCCTGCAGTTTTTGCGGGATGTCCTTGATGGTCCTGAGATTGACGGTGATGTCTTCGCCGACGGCACCGTCCCCGCGGGTCGCGCCCTGGACGAACACGCCGTTCTCGTAGCGCAGCGAAGCCGACAGTCCGTCGATCTTCGGTTCAGCCGTGAAGGCGAGCTCGAGATCCTTGTCGCGCTCAAAGAAGCGGCGGCCGCGTTCGATGAAATCGACGACGTCCTGATCGGTATAGGCCTTGGCGAGGCTGAGCATGGGCACGGCGTGCCGCACCTTGGCAAAACCTTCCGCGGGCGGCGCACCGACCTTGCCCGACAGGCTGTCGGTCCGCACGAGTTCGGGGAACGCGGACTCGATGGCCAGGTACTGGCGCTTCAGCGCATCGTATTCTGCATCGCTCATCTCCGGCGCGTCAGCCTGGAAATAGGCAGCATCGGCCTTGTTCAGGATCTCGTGCAGCCGGTCGAGCTCAGCCTTGGCCTCGGGCTCCGAAAGATTCTCGATTTCGACGCTGCTCATCTGCTCCACCCGCTCGACTGACCGCTCTCTCGCACTTGCGAACCGGTTCGAAAGACCACGATGCGTCTCCAAACATGCAAATCCCGCCGGCGGTATGCGCGACGGGAACGCAACTAACTCGGGCCGGCGCTCAGCCGACCTCACTCAGCAGTTTCGACGCCGCCGCCCGCGCCTCTTCGGTGATGGTGGCGCCTGCGAGCATCCGGGCGACCTCCTCGCGGCGCTCGCGCGAATCGAGCGGCTTGACATGGGTGCGCACGAACGCCCCCTCCTCGACCGCCTGCTTTTCAATGAGCAGATGCCGGTGTGCACGCGCAGCAACCTGCGGCGCGTGCGTGACGGACAGCACCTGCACCCGGTCGGCGAGCCGCCCGAGCCGCCGCCCAATGGCGTCTGCAACGGCGCCCCCGACTCCGGTATCGATCTCGTCGAAGATGAGGACAGGCGCCGAGCCGCGATCGGCAAGCACGACCTTCAGGGCCAGCAGGAACCGGCTCAGCTCGCCACCGGAAGCGACCTTGAGCAACGGCCCCGCGGCTGTGCCCGGATTGGTCTGCACGTGGAAGGCAATCTGATCAAAGCCGTGGGTCGAGACGCGGGCGTCGTCGCGCTGGTGATCGACGATGAATCTCGCGGCGCCAAGCCTGAGGTCCGGCAGCTCCTTGTCCACCGCATTGCTCAAGGCTGCGGCGGCCTTGACCCGCGCCTTGCTGAGGACCGCGGCACCCTCGATATAGGCGCTGCGCGCTGCAGCAGCCTCCGCCTCCAAAGCCCTGAGCCGTGCCTCGCCGTTCTGCAGCGTCGCCAGCTCCCCCTGGTAGCGCGCCAACACCTCCGGCAACTGGTCACAGAGGACCTGGTGCTTACGGGCGACCGCGCGCAGGGCGAAGAGGCGCTCCTCGACCCGCTCGAGTTCGGTCGGGTCGTAAGCCATTTCGCGCTTGAGCGCTTCCAGCGCCTCCGAAACCCGGTCAAGGGCGACAAGGGTTGCGTCGAGCTCCTCGACCAGCGGCTGGAAGAGATCGGCCCCGCCGTCGGCCTTGCGCGCGAGGCGACGCATGAGGCTCGAGAGCGTTGGACCCGGCGCGGCCGGACCATTGAGGATTTCGTCGGTTTCGTTGACGTCGGTGGCGGATTTCTCGATCTGCATGAGGTGCTGGCGCCGCTCGGCCAGTTCTTCCTCCTCACCCACGGTAGGCGCCAGCGCCGACAGCTCCTCGACCGTGTGGCGGGCATAGTCCTCCTGCGCGAGCGCCTCGGCAACGAGCGCCTTCTGCCCGGCGACCCCCGCCTCGGCCTCGGTCAATCTCGACCAGGCGTCGCGCACGGTGGCGACTTCGCGCTCGAGACCGCCGAAGGTATCGAGCGCCGCGCGGTGGGTTGCGACGTCGACAAGCGCGCGATCATCGTGCTGGCCGTGGATTTCGACCACCTGCGAGCCGACTTTCTGCAGGAGGCTCGCCGAAACCGGCTGATCGTTGATGAACGCGCGGGTGCGCCCGTCGGCGAACTGCACGCGCCGCAGGATGATGTCCTCATCGTCAGGAATGGCGTTCTCGCGCAGCACCGCGCGCGCCGGGTGGTCGACGGCCAGTTGCAGCACGGCGATCACCTGCCCGCTCTCGGCGCCTTTTCGCACCAGCGATGCATCGCCCCTGCCCCCGAGCGCCAGGGTCAGCGCATCGAGCAGGATGGACTTGCCGGCGCCAGTCTCGCCGGTCAGCACCGTCATGCCGGTATCGAGAGCCAGGTCCAGCTGGTCGATCAGGACAATGTTACGGACGGAAAGTGCGTTGAGCATTCCGGTGAGGGCCCCTCGGACTCGCGAGTCAAAATCCCCGCAGACCGCTTAATAACGCAAAACGGGGCGCGCCAGCAAACTAGCGCACCCCGGAACAAAGAGGCAACATTATATTAGCGACTAAGTCCGCTGGGCAGCGAGCCACGAACCTTCGTTGACCTGAGGGCTGAGCCCCTGGCGCGCCAGGAGGTCGAAGGCGCGCTGGTACCATTCGCTCGAGGGGTAGTTGTGGCCGAGGACGGCGGCGGCCGTACGCGCTTCGCTCACCAGCCCGAGCGCCAGATAGCTCTCGGTCAGGCGATACAGCGCTTCCTCGATATGGGTCGAGGTCTGGTATTGCTCGACGACGACACGGAAACGGTTGATGCCGGCCGAATACTGGCCGTTGCCCTGATAGTAACGGCCGACGGACATCTCCTTGCCGGCGATATTGTCGTAGGCGACCTTCAGCTTATCCTGCGCATCCTTGGCATATTCGGACTGCGGATGGGCGCGGATCAGTTGCGTATAAGTCTCGATGGCATCCTGCGAGATCTTCTGGTCGCGCGTGATATCCTTGATCTGCGCAAAATAGGAGGTACCCTTCAACCAGTAGACGTAGGCGGCGTCCTTGCCGTTGGGGTAGATAGCGAGATACCGGTCCGCCGCCGCGATCGCCTCGTCGAACTTGCCGATACGATAGTTGGCATAGACCAGCATCAGCTTGGTTTCCTCGGAGAGTTGCCCGCGCGGATGCTGCCGCTCGAGCCGTTCGAGGAGATCGATGGCGGTCAGGTAGCGCTGATCGTCCATGTTGTTGAGCGCCTGCTGGTAGAGCGAGGCCTCGGGAACGATCGCTTCCTCGCGGAGCTTTGGCGGACCGAAGAGGTTGAAGCCCGAGCACCCGGCCAGCGCCAGCGCCATGAGGCCGCAGGCCACCACGCGGGAGATGCGACCGGAAAGCTCACCAAACGTCATGGAATTCAACAACTGCCCCGTTCCTCTCGCCAAGCGCATAAGCCCTGCGCCCTAGTCATCAATTCAATCAAAACTGTGGCGGCAAGGGGTAAGCCCTCATCGCGCCGAACACAAGGGTGTGCGGGTGATGACCCGCCGGAGGGGGATGTTCCGTTCAAACGACAGAGCGCAGATAGGAATGCACCGACAGCCCCTCGGGCAGGTCATCGAGGGCGTCGAAATCGAGTGGCAGATCCTCGCCCGAAACGATCTCATAGTTGGCGTCGCTGGCAAAGAGACTCGAGAGCACGTGCGCGTTGAGCGCATGCCCGCCCTTGTACGAGCGGAAGCGCCCATAGATCGGCATGCCGCCAAGCGAAAGATCGCCGATGGCATCGAGGAGCTTGTGACGCACGAACTCGTCCTCGTAGCGCAGTCCGCCCGGGTTGAGGATGCGGTCTTCGTGGACGGTGATGGAATTATCGAGCGATGAGCCGAGCGCGTAGCCTGCCTGGCGCAGGATCTTGGCGTCACGCACAAAGCCGAATGTGCGTGCGCGCGAGACGTCCTCGTAATACTTGCGGGGCGACCAGTCGAAAATCATGCGCTGACGGCCGATGACCTTGCTGTCGAAGTCGATCTCAAGATCAAGCGCACGCCCATTGTAGGGCTCGAGGGCGGCGAAGGCGTCGTTGTTCCTGACGGTGACAGCCCGCACGATCTTGATGAAGCGGCGCACCGCCGGCTGGATTTCGAGGCCCGCCCCGAGAATAGCCTCGGCGAACGGCCGCGCACTGCCGTCGAGAATGGGGCACTCGCCACCATCCAGCGTGATGAGCGCATTGTCGACACCCATGCCCGAAAGAGCCGAAACCACGTGTTCGACCGTAGCCACGCTGACGCTGTCGCCGAGATCGAGTGTGGTGCAGAGCGTGGTCCGGGTGACGCGCGAAAAATGGATCTGGACTGGAAGGGTCTTGCGCCCGTCTGTCAGGTCGCGACTGATGAGATAGCCGCTGTTGGGCGGTGCGGGCGCGATTGAAAGAGTAACAGGCTGGCCGCTATGGACGCCATAGCCGCCAAAGGAGAGCTCAGACGCCAGGGTACGCTGGCGTGTCGTAAGTTTATGCATACTCAAAAGCTCCAATACCAAGCCCGCAAACAGACGAAGGTCTACTCAAAAAAAATCCGGCGCGGAAGCCGCGCCGGGGCTGATGTCTTGACGGCGCGCGCGCCGACTTACCCGTGTTTACGCAGGAACGCGGGGATTTCCAAGTGGTCCTTGGTCGGCCCGGGAGCGGCCGGTCGGCCATGCAAATCGAGAGTACCGCGTGCACCCTCGGCCGCCGGAACATGGGACGAAACCCTTGTGGGACCTGACTCAATCGCACTACGGGCGGCGTTGTCGTCAGCCTGCGAAGGAATGGGTTCTTCCTCGGCGGTCGGTTTGAGGTTGATGCCCACGTTGGAGGCCAGGCGCTTGAACAGCGCCCGCGCATTGCGCGGCTCGGCCTCGTGACGTTCCTGCGCCTCCTGTGACCGCCGCGCAACAATCGGCAGCTCCTCGGTGCGGGGCATGCGGCGTTGGCCTTCGGGCCGGGCAGCGTTCGAGGGCACATAGACACTGGGAACCGGCTCCTCATCACGCGGCAGCTGATCCTCGAACGAATCATGGCTGGCAGCGGCCGGGATATAGGGCTCGACGAAGACGCCATCGTCGTCCTGCGCGGCGGTGGCGGCGGGCGGCGCGGTCTCCCTGCCGATGGCCTCGGCCACGGCCGCTTCGACCTGATGGCCGATCTCCTCCTCGGCGGCCGCAATCGTCGCCGGGACGACATGCGACGGCTCGGGCGGCGCCTGGCGCTTGACCGAGAGCGGCGCGCGACCAGCATGCGGCCGGGCAGGCTCGAGCGCCTGAACCATGGCGGCGTCCGTGCCCGTGGCAACGACCGACACGCGGATGGTTCCGTTGAGATTGGGATCGAACGTGGCGCCGAGAATGATGTTGGCGTCCGAATCCACTTCCTCGCGGATGCGGCTCGCTGCCTCGTCGACCTCATAGAGGGTAAGATCCGGACCACCGGTGATGGAGATGAGCAGCCCGCGCGCGCCATGCATTGAGACGTCGTCGAGCAGCGGATTGGCGATCGCCGCCTCGGCCGCGTGGCGGGCGCGATCCTCGCCCGAAGCCTCACCCGTGCCCATCATCGCCTTGCCCATGCCGCGCATGACCGCGCGTACGTCGGCAAAGTCGAGGTTGATGAGCCCCTCCTTGACCATCAGGTCCGTGATGCAGGCTACGCCCGAGAACAGCACTTGGTCGGCCATGGAAAAGGCGTCGGCGAACGTGGTCTTTTCGTTGGCGACGCGGAAGAGGTTCTGGTTGGGGATGACAATGAGGGTATCGACATGCCGGTGCAGCTCGTCGATGCCGTCTTCGGCCAGCCGCGCACGGCGGTTGCCTTCGAACTGGAACGGCTTGGTGACCACCCCGACGGTAAGGATTCCCTGCTCGCGCGCCGCGCGTGCAACGACAGGCGCCGCGCCGGTGCCGGTGCCACCGCCCATGCCCGCGGTAATGAACACCATGTGCGAGCCCGAGAGGTGATCGTTGATCTCGTCGAAACTTTCCTCCGCCGCCGCCCGGCCGACTTCGGGATGCGAACCGGCACCCAGGCCTTCGGTGACGCCGACACCGAGCTGGATGATGCGTTGGGCCTTGGAGAGCGCCAGGGCTTGCGCATCGGTATTGGCCACGACGAAATCGACCCCGTCGAGGCCGGATTCGATCATGTTGTTGACCGCATTGCCGCCCGCGCCGCCGACTCCGAAAACCGTGATGCGGGGCTTGAGTTCCTGGATGTCGGGGATGGTGAGGTTGATGGTCATGAATGGCCCCATAATGGCGTGGTTGGAACTAGATTTACTCCGCCATTCGTTAACCGGACCCTAACAATTGCACCTACCACGTTAACGAATGCGCAAATTGCGAGGCTCGCCGGCGCCGGTGCTCACCTCTCATTAACCCTGTCCCTGTCGATCCGACCGTTCGACGATCGCTGAGTCCGAGCGCAAATGCGCTTGCATATAACCAAATTGTCATATAATACTTTGGTTATAGATTATAGGAAGGAGACCACAATGAGCAAGATCACCCCCAGCCTCTGGTTCGACAACAATCTGGAAGAAGCGATGGATTTCTATGTGTCGGTGTTCCCCGATGCCAAGATCCACAGCGTAACGCGCTATGGCGAAGCCGGACCGGGCAAGCCCGGCTCGGTGATGACCGGCGACTTCGAGATCGCCGGCCAGCGGTTCAACGCCATCAACGGCGGCCCGGACTTCAAGTTCAGCGAAGCCATCTCGTTCATCGTCGACTGCGAGGACCAAGCCGAAGTCGACTACTACTGGGACAAGCTTACCGCCAACGGCGGCAAGGAAGTCCAGTGCGGATGGCTGACGGACAAGTTCGGCCTGTCCTGGCAGATCGTCCCCCGGGCACTCTACGGGACCGTCACCGGCAAGGACGCGGAGGGCGCCAAGCGCGCAACGGAGGCGATGTTCAAGATGAAGAAGCTTGTCGTCGCCGAACTCGAGAACGCCTATCGCGGCTAAGAACCCGCCAGGACGTGCAAGAATGGAGCCGGGTCGCCGGCCCGGCTCCATTAGTTCAGGCCTTCCCCAGCGCCACCCGGATCGCCGTTTCAACAGGCGAATAGGCGCCGTCGGTCCGCTCCAGCATCAGCGGCTCGCGCGGCATGAGCGGTGGCTGGGCCATGAACCGTGGTCGCGTGCCGCGATGCGGCTGGGCCGCATGCACGAGGAACGGATGGCAGAGATAAACCGTGCCGGCCGGACCCGTGGCGAGCATCTCGGGCAGGTGCGCGGTTTCGGCAAAGCCATTCGCCGCCAGCTGCCCGAGCGTCAGCCCCTCATCCCCCGCCGGGGCCAGCTGTCGGGCGATATCGTGATGCGAGCCAACACGGATACGGGTCGGTGCATCCGCCTCCCCGACGTCCGAGAACAGGAACAGCATCAGAAGCGCCCTGCCCCTGGAGGTCACGTTCGCCCGCCACTCGAGGAAGTTCGGGGTATCGGTGCCGAAGCTCACGTCGATGTGCCAGCCGGCGTCGCCCGGGTCCTCCGGCGAGGGGAAACGCACCGGAAACGTGCCAAGGCTTGCCCGGGGTTGCCATCGCCCCGGCCCGACGAGTTCGTCGAACGCACCCCTCAGGCGTGGCGTATTTGCTGCCGCGATGAAAGGCGGTTGACTGTATTGTCCTAAACGGACAACGGGCCTGGTCCAGGTCGAGGGATCGTCAGGATCGCAGCCCCTATCCCGCCAGAGAATTGCGCGCGCCTCAGCCGCCGCCTCAGCGGGAAAGGCGTTGTCGAGCCGCACGAAACCGTCGGCGATGAATTGATCGATCTGCGCGCCGGTGAGCACGCGATTGAATTGGGAAGGCATGAAGAAGTCTCCAGTCGGCCGGAAGCAGCGCCCGGCAACAGAACTCGCGGCACCGTTGCGGCACCGCACCACGCACCTCTTGGGGCGCCTTGGGTTCAGGCGACTTGGAAGAACGCCGAAGCGATATTGAACTGGATGCTCTTCATGACGAGGGCAAGCTAGGCTACGCTCTCCCCGATTTCAACCCTACCCGCTGGAGCTACTATGCTGCAGGCCTTCTTCATTGCCTGGCTGGGCGTCATCGCTGCCCAGGCGTCGCCGGGACCCAATATGTTTGCGGTGGCCGAAGCCGCCTTGGGACAAGGCCGGCGGACGGCGCTGATGGTAGTTGCCGGGATCAATACCGGCATGTTGGTTTGGGCGACGGGTGTCGCCATCGGCCTCGGTGCACTTTTTGAAGAACTGCCCGTGCTGCTGACAGCGCTCAAGTTCCTCGGCGCCGCCTATCTGATCTACCTGGCCTACAAAGGCCTCAAGGCCGCGATCACGCCTGGGGGGTCGACGGTACGCGCAGCCAAGAGCAGACTTTCAGACATCGCTGCCTGGCGCCGTGGTTTCCTTGTTATCATGACCAATCCAAAGGCGGCACTGATGTGGTCGGCGGTCGCGACCTTTCTATTTGGAATGGAGCTTTCCAACGCTGAAGTACTGGCCTTCGGTCCGCTTGCGGTCGCCTCCGGAGTTGCCATCTACGGCACCTATGCCCTGTTGTTCTCGACCGGGGTCGCCACGCGCGTCTTCCAGCGCTTCTGGCGGATCATTGAGGCGATGTTCGGGGTCGCATTCGGCGCCTTGGGCACAATGCTCTTCTTCTCGGGCGCCAGGGATTTTCGGCCGTAATCAGAAGCTCGACCGCAGCCAGCTGCCGACGCGCGACAGATACCCGTCGGTACCCGTAAGCTTCCGGACCGGCCGCGGCTCGGTATATTCGTTGGCGCAGACCTGCGGATAGACCAGCATGCCGGTGACTGCAGCGAAAGCGGCGCCTTTGGCGAGCTCGGGCAGGCCCGCGATACCCATCGGACGACCGTTGCGCACGTTGCGGGCAAGCACGCGCCGCGCCAGCTCCGGCAGGCCGGTCAGTTCGCTGGCGCCACCCGTCAACACGAACCGTCGCCCGCAGACATCCATCATGCCGGTCGCCTGCATGCGGTCGCGGATAGCGGTCAGAACCTCCTCGATGCGCGGACGCATGATCCGGGTGAGGACCGAACGGGCCACCTGTCCCGGCGCCTCGTCGTGCGTCGCCCCCACGGGCTGGATCGGGATCATGTCGCGCTCGTCGGCCTGGCCGGGCAGCACCGAGCCATAGAAGGTCTTCAGGCGCTCGGCGTCGGCGATCGAGACCGAAAGCTGCCGGGCAAGATCGAGCGTCAGGTGATGTCCGCCGATGGCGATGGCATCGGCATAGACGAGGCGGCCCTCGTTGAACACCGAGACCGTCGTCGTCGCGCCGCCGAAATCGATGCAGGCGACACCGAGCTTGGCCTCGTCATCGACAAGCGTCGCGAGCCCCGAAGCGTAAGGCGTGGCGACGAGCGCCTCGATCTGCAGGTGGCAACGGTGCAGCACCAGCTCGAGGTTACGCATGGCGAGCGTCTCGGCGCTGACCACCGCGACGTCGACGCCAAGCCTTTCCCCAACCATGCCCTTGGGATCGGCGACGCCCCTGTGGCCGTCGAGCGAGAAGCCGATAGGCAGCGCATGGATGATCGACCGCTCAGGCCTTACCGAGCGCTCGTTGACGGCTCGCAACACCTTGACGATGTCGGTCTTCTCGACCTCCTCGCCGTCGAGCGAGACGGTCGCCGAGAAGGTCTCCGATCCGAGCCGCCCGGCGGTGACGTTGACGATGACCGTCTCGACTGTCAGCCCCGCCGCCCGCTCGGCCATGCCGACCACCGACCGGATGGCGTGCTCGGCCTTGTCGATGTCAGTCACCACCCCGCTCTTGACCCCGGCCGAGGGGCCGTAGCCGAAGCCGATGACCTCGGCCTTGTGCGTGCGACCTTTGAGCGCCTTGCCTTCCGGCCGCGGCACCAGCCGGGCAATGACACAGCACATTTTGACCGAGCCGATGTCGAGCACCGCCACCAGGCTCGTGCGGCCCGGCTGCAGCGGGCGGAGACGGGCAGTCAGGGAGTCGGTGATCATTCTTTTTCGTCGTTTTCTTCGCGTTGGGCGGGTCTGAGCGCCACCATGCCGGGGTTGCGCAGGTCGATGATGGTCACGTCCCGGTCGAGGAGGGCGTAGTCGCGCTGATAGGTTTCGAGCTGGCGCAGCGCTTGAGCAACGCCGAACTCGGGAAGCTGCACCCGCAGCCCCGTGTCATAGACCAGATCCCAGCGCCGGTCGGCGATGCGCGAGAGCGCGACGACATCGGCGGAGAGATCGGGGAATTGGTCGAGGGAACGGATCATCACCATGGCGTCGTCCGCCGCCCCATCGCCGATAACGAGCGGCAGATCGCCCCAGGCGCCGTGGTCCTCGCCGATCTGCTCGCCATGCGCATCGACGAGGAAGGTCACCCCATCGACCCGCCAGCGCGCCACGGGTTCTTTCTCCATGACGGTCACGACGACGTCGGCAGGGTAGATCTTGCGGATGGTGACGGTCTCGACGGCGGGCAACTCGGCGACGCGCGTGCGGGCCGCCTCGGCATCGAAATCAAGCGTCGACGTGCGCGGGGCGATGCCGAGCGCGGCGAGAATCTCGCTCTCACGCGTCAGCACCTGACCGGTAATGGAAATCTCGCCGACCGCGAAGCCGGCGTCGGCGAATTCACCGTTGAGCAGGCCTGCAGTTGTCGAAAGCCCCGTCCCGATCGGCTCGCGCGCCTGCCAGACGGCGAGTAGGACAAGGCAGGCGAGGCAGATCGCGCCTGCCCGCATGATCAGCCGGCTGTGCAGAACCCAGATACGCTCGAACCCGATCCGCGCGCGCCGCACAGGCGGCCGTTTGACCACAGGCAGGGAACGGGGATCGACAGGACGGGCGTCGGCGAGAAAAGCCTTTGTGCCTACCTGTTGCAACTCGCGTCCTCCACCATCCAGGAGACAAGCTCTTCGAACGAATGCCCTGCGGCAAGCGCCTGCTCCGGAACGAGGGAGGTCGGGGTCATTCCCGGCTGCGTGTTGAGCTCGAGGCAGACCAGTTGACCATCTTCGCCTGCCGCTTCGTTGTAGCGGAAGTCGGTCCGCGTCACGCCCCGGCAGCCCAGTGCAGCGTGGGCCTTGAGGCTCATCTTCTGCACTTTGTCGTAAATATTCGGTGAAATCGGCGCCGGAACGATGTGGTGCGATCCGCCTTCGGTGTATTTGGCCTCGTAATTGTAGAACGCGAGATCGGTCACGATCTCGGTGACGCCCAGCGCCACATCCCCCATTACGGCGCATGTCAGTTCCCGCCCGGGGATGTAGCGCTCGACCATCACCTCCTCCCCCGACTTCCAGTCTTCGCGCAACAATTCCTGCGGCGGATGGCTCTGCTCGGCCTTTACGATGAAGATGCCGAGGCTCGACCCGTCGGCGATGGGTTTGATGACATAGGGCGGTGCCATGACGTGATCACGCGCGGCCTCCGCCCGCGACACGATCACGTGATCGGTCACCGGAATGCCGACCGCCTTGAACATGATCTTGGACTGGTGCTTGTCCATGGCCAGCGCCGAGGCAAGCACGCCCGAGTGGGTGTAGGGGATCTGCATAAGTTCAAGCAGCCCCTGCATCATGCCGCTTTCCCCGAACGCGCCATGCAGCGCATTGAACGCGACATCCGGCTTCAGTTCCTCGAGCCGGTGAGCGATATCGCGCTCTACATCCACCTCGGTGACTCGATAACCCGCCCGCAGCAGCGCCTGCGCACACTCTGTGCCCGAACTCAGCGAAACCGGCCGCTCGTTGGACCATCCGCCCATGAGGACGGCGACATGCTTGCTCATGGATGGCTCCGGTTATGATGGACTGCGCGCTGCGGCAAGTCACTGGACACCCCCCTCCCGGCCTCCCCCACAAGGGGGGAGGTGAAGGTCAGTGTTTTTGGAACAATGGTGCCACAACCCCAATGCGGCACCTCCCCCCTTGTGGGGGAGGATGGGAGGGGGGTCGCGCTCAGCGCGCTCAACACCATCATACCGCCCCCGTGAAGACGTCGCCGTCGAGGAACTCGCGCACCTCGCGGCCGGGAACGAAGTGGCCCATGCGGCGAATCTCCCATTGCAGGTCGATACCGTGCGTGGCCCGCACGCGGTGGCGCACCGTCTCGCCTAGCGTCTCGATGTCATGGGCGTCGGCGTTGCCGAGGTTCAGGAGGAAGTTGGCGTGCATCTCGCTCATTTGCGCATCGCCGATCCGAAGGCCCCGGCAACCCGCCTCGTCGATCAGCTTCCAGCTCGAATAGCCTTCCGGATTCTTGAACGTCGAGCCGCCCGTCCTGGCGCGGGTCGGCTGGCTCGACTCACGCGTCTCGGTGATCTCGCGCATGCGCTTGAGGATATCGTCTTTGTCGCCCGGGATGCCTTGGTAGACCGCTGAGGTGAAGATCGCGCCGCGCGGTCCGTTCGACTTGCGATAGCGGTAGCCCATGTCGGCGTTCGAGAGCGTGACGACCTCGCCCTGCCGCGTTACGGCGCGCAATTCGACGACGCGCTCGCGCGTTTCGGTGCCGTAACAACCCGCGTTCATATAGAGCGCCCCGCCGATGCCACCTGGAATGCCGCGATAAAAGCTCAACCCGTCGATGCCTGCTTCCGCCGCGGCGGTTGCCACCTTCACATCCGGCAGTGCCACCCCGACCCTCAGCCGGTGATCATCGAGTATCTCGATCTGGCCGAACGCCTTGCCGGCAAGCCGGATGACGACTCCGTCGAGCCCGCCGTCGCGGATGAGGAGGTTGGAGCCGAGGCCGATGGTCGTAACTTTGAACTCGACCGGCAGGTTCTTGAGGAAGAACGCCAGGTCCTCCTCATCATCCGGCGTGAAGAAGAGCTGCGCCGGCCCACCGACGCGGAACCAGGTGACTTCCGAGAGCGGCTGGTTGGGCACCAGCTTACCGCGGACCTCGTCGATCCACGGCTTTAAGGCCGGGATGAGGTCGGGATAGGTCATGCCGGCGCCTTGCCGATCATCTTGCCCAGCTCACCCGGCAGGGCCGTCGCCCACTGGGTGATGTTGCCCGCCCCGAGACAGACGACGTAGTCCCCCTCTTCGACCCGCTCGGCCAACATCGGCGCAAGCACTTCCGGACCCGGGATGGCGCGCACGTCGCGGTGGCCACGGGCGCGGATGCGGGCGACGAGCTCGTCGTGGGTGACGCCGGCGATCGGCTGCTCGCCCGCCGCATAGACCGGCGCGACCAGGACCGTGTCGGCATCGTTGAAGCAAGCGGCGAAATCGTCGAACAGGTCATGCAGACGCGAATAGCGGTGTGGCTGGACGATCGCGACGACGTCACGCTTGGCCGACTGGCGCGCCGCGCGCAGCACCGAGGCGATCTCGACCGGGTGATGCCCATAGTCGTCGATGACGGTAACGCCCCCGACCACCCCGACGCGGGTGAAGCGCCGCTTGACGCCGGAGAACGTCTTCAGCCCCTTGCGGATGGCCTCTGCCGGCACATGGAGCTGGTCGGCGACGGCGATGGCGGCTGTGGCATTGAGCGCATTGTGCTCGCCGGGCATCGGCAGCTCCAGCCCGTCGATGCGCAGGTGCGTCATGCGCATGCGGTCACGGATTTCGACCGAAAACCGGCTGATGCCGTTCTCGTTGACGAGATCGACGAGCCGCACGTCCGCCTGCGGGTTGCGGCCATAAGTGATGACGCGCCGGTCCCGCACCTCGCCCACCAGCGCCTGCACATCGGGATGGTCGAGGCACATCACGGCAAAGCCGTAGAAGGGCACGTTCTCGACGAAAGTGTGGAAGGCTTTCTTGACGCCGGCGAAATCCCGGTAGTGGTCGAGGTGCTCGGGATCGATATTGGTGACGACGGCAACGTCCGCCGGCAATTTAATGAAGGTGCCGTCGCTCTCGTCGGCCTCCACCACCATCCACTCTCCGCCCCCAAGCCGGGCATTGGTTCCATAGGCGTTGATGATTCCGCCGTTGATGACCGTCGGGTCCATGTTGGCGGCATCGAGAAGGGTCGCCACCAGAGTCGTCGTGGTCGTTTTGCCATGGGTGCCGCCGATGGCGATGGCGTTCTTGAACCGCATGATCTCGGCCAGCATCTCGGCGCGCCGCACGACCGGCAGGAACCGTGCCCGCGCCGCAACAAGCTCTGGGTCGTCGCGTTTGATGGCCGAGGAAACGACGACCACCGCCGCTTCACCGAGATTGTCGGGTGACTGGCCGATAGCGACCTTGATGCCGAGGTCCCTGAGGCGCTGGACATTGGCGCTCGCGACCGTGTCCGATCCCTGCACCTTATAGCCCTGGTTGAAGAGGATCTCGGCGATCCCGCTCATGCCGATGCCGCCGATGCCAATGAAGTGCACCGGTCCGATATTGCGCGGCATTTTCATGTGAAAGAGTCCATTCCTATTTCCCCTGCCCGGCGAGCCGCTCGGCGAGGTCGGCGAGCTTTTCGACGGCCAGCGGCTGGCCGAGCGAAAGCGAGGCGGCCGCAGCGCGGGCAAGCGTTTGGGGGTCCGATAACAGCGTTGCCAGGCGAGTGCCAAGCGATTGCGGTGAAAGCGTGGCCTGCTCGGCGATCCAGCCGCCGCCGGCAGCTTCGACGACCGTGGCGTTGGTCTTCTGGTCGGCATCGAGCGAACCGGGCAACGGCACGAGGATCGCCGGGCGGCCGACGACCGCCAGATCGGCTATCGTCAAGGCGCCAGCACGCGATATCACGAGGTGCGCCCCAGCCAGCCTTTCGGGCAGGTCCGCTATGAACGGTGTCAGCTCCACATTTACTCTTGATCGCCGATAGGCCTCGGCCACCCGGTCGAGGTCCTCCGGGCGGCACTGCTGCGTGATGACCAGGCGGTGGCGCAGCGACTCCGGCAAACCGGCGATGGCAGGCGGAACCAGATCCGCAAAGATGCGCGCGCCCTGGCTGCCGCCGTAAATCAGGATGCGAACCGGTTCGTTGGGCGAAAGCGATGGATAGGGAGTGCCGGCCAGAGCCCGCACCCGATCCCGAACGGGATTTCCGGTCACCACACGCTCGATCGTCAGATCCTCGGTGAATTTGACGGAGGGAAAACCCGTGGCCAGAACCTGGGCAAACCGGATCAGTGCCTTGTTGGCGCGGCCCAGCACCGCATTAGCCTCGTGCAGAATACCGGGAATGCCCACCAAGCGCGCGGCAACCATCGGTGGAAACGTTGGATAGCCGCCAAAGCCGACGACGGCGTCAGGCTTGATCGACCGCAACTGTGATGCGCAGACAGCTATGCCGTAGAGGATCGTAAATCCCGCACCGATGAACTTGAAGGGATTGCGGATCGAGGGGGTCGCCGCCGGCACGACATAGGTCTTGCGCGCCGGGAAGTCCTGCCCATAGCTCGCCACGCGGTGGTCGGTCATCAGGTCGACGACGTGGCCGCGGCGGCGCAGCTCCTGCGCCAGCGCCATGGCCGGGAAGAGATGCCCTCCCGTACCGCCGGCCATGAGGACGAAGGTTTTCATTCGGCGGGCGCCAACGCAGTGCGATAGATGGGAAGGCCGGTCGACAAGCGTTCCTCGGGTTTGGTGCGGGTCAGGGCCAGCATTAGCCCCATTCCGAAGGCGACCGCAATCATCGACGTGCCACCATAGGACACGAACGGCAGCGTCATGCCCTTGGGCGGGATGAGGTTGAGGTTGACCGCCAGGTTAATGCCCGCCTGCATGGCAAGCTGGATGGCGAGCGTCGAGGCGGCAAGCCGCGCAAAGAGGTTCGACTGGCGCTGCGCACCGATCATGGCGCGGATGACTATAAAGGCGAAGAGACCCACGAGCACCAGGCAGAAGAGAATGCCGAACTCACCCGCCGCCGCCGAGAACACATAATCGGCATGGGCGTCAGGGATCATCTTCTTGGCTATGGATTCGCCCGGCCCCCGGCCGAACCAGCCGCCCTCGAGCAGGGATTCGAGCGCCCGGTCGATCTGGTAAGTGTTGCCGCCCCCTTCCGGATTGAGAAAGGTGTCGATGCGGCGGGCAAAATGCGGGAAAAACGTGTAGGCGCCGAAGAGCATCGCGCCGGCCGCGCCGGCGAGCCCGACGATGATCCACCAGGAAATCCCCGAAAGGAACAGCAGTGTTGCCCAGGTGGCGAAGACCAGCGCGGTCTGGCCGATATCGGGCTGCAGAAGGAGCGCCGTCAGGATCGATAGCATGATGGCGGTGGCGATCAGGCGGCCCGGCACGTTCTTGACGATCATGCTTTCCGAAAAGAGCCACGCGGCAATGACCGCGAAGGCCGGCTTGACGAATTCGGAAGGCTGCAGGCTCTGTCCGGCAAAGGAAATCCACCGCCGCGCGCCCTTGACCTCGGTGCCGAAGCGCAGGGTCGCCCAGAGCAGCACGAGACTGATGGCGAGTGTCAGCAGCGCCGCGACGCGCGCCTGCCGGTGGGTGAGAAGGGAGGTGCCGACCAGCACCGCGATCGTCGGCACCATGAACCCGGCGTGGCGGACGACGAAGTGCCAGGGACTGAGGCCCAGCCGCTCGGCGACCGGCGGGCTGGCAGGAAAGCTCAGCACCATCCCCGCCGCCAGCAGCAGCAGGAGCGCGGCAAGCAAGCCGCGGTCGATACTCCACCACCATTCGGCAAGAGGCGTTTTCTGGGCGCGTGAAAACATGTCGACGCCGACCGGCTACCCGGTCCCTTTTGAATAAAATATGACGCGAACCTTAGCGCAGCGGTGGTTACTGATTTCCAACCGGGCTTGCGATTTGCGAAAGGGACGGTGGATGGGCCGAACCGAGGGGTGTTGGGATTCAGGTCAGGCCGAGGCGAAAATGGCCCTTTTCGAGAACCGAAGCGCAGCGTACCTTCGGGTACGTGAGCAACGGAAGCGCAGACCCGAAGGGCCGCGCAAGCGAATATGGCCGTTGGCAGACCGGCATCACCTGAATCTCAACGCCCCTAGCGCAGCTTCAGCGAGCTCAGTCCGATCAGCGCGAGGACGAACGAGATGATCCAGAAGCGGATCACCACCTGGCTCTCGGTCCAACCCAGGTGCTCGAAATGGTGGTGGATGGGAGCCATGCGGAAGACGCGCTTGCCCGTCAGGCGGAAAGAGACGACCTGCACGATCACTGACACCGTCTCCAGGACGAAGAGGCCCCCGACAATGGCGAGCACGATCTCGTGCTTGACGGCGACCGCAATGGAGCCAAGCGCCCCTCCGAGCGCCAGGGAGCCGGTATCGCCCATGAAGATCTGGGCTGGGGGCGCGTTGAACCAGAGGAAGCCAAGCCCGGCCCCGATAAGCGCGCCGCACACGACCGAGAGCTCGGCCGTACCCGGCACGTAGTTGATGAGCAGATAGTCCGAAAAGGTGACCGAGCCGACGAGATAGGCAATGAGCCCGAAACAGGCCGAGGCCACCATCACCGGCACGATGGCGAGCCCGTCGAGCCCGTCAGTAAGGTTGACCGAATTGCCCGCCGCCACCACGACGAAGGCACCGAAGACGACAAAGAACCACCCGAGCTCGAGGGCAAGACCTTTGACGAACGGGAAGAGCAGCGAAGTGGAGAAAGGATCTTCTCCGAGCTGCGAGATAGCAAAGCAGGCGATACCGGCAATGACCGCCTCGAGGGCCAGCCGCTGCCTGCCGCCGAAGCCTTTGTGGCTCATCCGCTTGACCTTGAGGAAATCGTCGTAAAAGCCGATGGCACCGAACCCCACCGTCACCAGCAGCACCACCCAGACATAGCCGTTGGCAAGGTTGGCCCAGAGCAGCGTCGAGATGACCACACCTGAAAGGATCATCAGCCCGCCCATGGTGGGCGTGCCCTTCTTGGTCAGCAGATGCCCCTGCGGCCCGTCTTCGCGGATCGGCTGCCCGTGGCCCTGACGCAGACGCAGTGCCTTGATCATGCCCGGGCCGAAGAGGAAGATGAAGAAGAGCGCGGTGATCACGGCGCCGGCGGTACGGAAGGTGATGTAGCGGAAGACGTTGAAGACCGAGAGCGTGTCGCCCAGCTGGCCAAGAAAATAGAGCATATCGTCGAACGTCCTCGCAGGGCGGCGGTTATTGGAACTTGTCGCGAATCTTCTGGACGAGCCCCGCGAGCCGCATGCCGTTGGACCCTTTGACCATAACTGCGTCGCCATAGGCAAGGCTGTCGAGGAGCGGCTCTGCCAGCTCTTCGGCGCTCTTGGCGTGCAGCGTTACGCGACCGGCCTCCAGCGCCTCGGCCAGGGCCCACATGTGCTCGCCCACAAGATAAACCCGGTCGGCACCGCTGGCGCCGACGGCGTCGGCAAGGCTCGCATGCAGGGCCGCGCTGTCCTTGCCGAGCTCGAGCATGTCACCCAGAACCACGATCTTGCGACCGCCCGGTGCCTCCTGGCTGGCAAAGACCTCGAGCGCGGCGCGCATGGAGGCGGTATTGGCGTTGTAGCTTTCGTCGGTCAGAACCAGGGGGACGTCCGCCTCGCCCAAAAGCGACTTCTGCCCCCTGCCCGCCTGCGCACCGAACGCCGCGAGCGCCCCGAGCGCCACGGATGGGTCGATCCCCGACAGCACCGCCGTGGCCAGAGCGCCAGCCGCGTTGGCAACCATGTGCCGACCGGGCGCCGCGATGGTCAGTCGATAGTGCTCGTCCCCGTGACGAATCTCGGCGCTGGCTGCATCTCCCAGCACCTGATAGTCCGTAACCTGCCAATCGCTGTCCGGCGCTAGACCATAGGTCACGACCGTTCCGACACCCGCGCGCTCGGCCTCCTGTCGCAGCAGGCCGAGCTGGTCGTGATCGGCTCCGATGAGCGCGGTTCCGCCCGGCTCGAGCCCCGAAAAGATCTCCGCCTTGGCCCGCGCAATGCCTTCAAGCGAGCCGAACGCGTCGAGATGCGCGGGCGCGATGCTGGTGATGACCGCAATGTGCGGCCGCACGAGCTTGACGAGCGGCGTGATCTCGCCGGCATGGTTCATGCCGATCTCGAAGACACCGAAATCAACATCGCGCGGCAGGCGCGCCAGGGTGAGCGGCACCCCCCAGTGGTTGTTGAAGCTCTTGATCGAAGCGTGAGTGTTGCCCGCCGCCGAAAAGACAAGGCGCAACGCCTCCTTTGTGGTCGTCTTGCCGACGCTTCCGGTAACGGCCACGATCTGCGCCCGCGAGCGCGCCCTCGCCGCTCGGGCCAGCGCCTCCAAGCCTTCGAGGGCGTCCGGCACCACCAGTATGGGCCCAGAAAGCCCGCCAGCCTTTTCCTGCGAAACCATGGCGGCGGCCGCACCATTCTCCAGCGCCTGGTCGACGAAGTCGTGTCCGTCGAACCTCTCGCCCTTGATGGCAACGAACAGGGCACCACCCAGAGCGATGTCGCGCGAGTCGATCGAGATCGAGGAAATGCCCTCCTCGCTCAGGCCGCGAGCAGTGCCGCCGGTCGCGTCGGCGAGCTCGTCGCGGGTAAAGAGCGGTGCCATCGCTATCCTTCCAGCGCCTCGGCTACGACCTCATGGTCGGAGAAATGGAACTTTTCGGTACCCACGATCTGGTAGTCCTCGTGCCCTTTGCCGGCAACCAGCAGTACGTCGCCCGAGCCCAGCTCCTTGACCGCGGTGGTAATGGCCAGCCGCCTGTCGCCAATCTCGCGGGCGCCGTTGGCTGCCGCCAGGATCTCGCGGCGGATGACTGCCGCATCCTCGGTTCGTGGATTGTCGTCGGTGACGATCACGTCATCGGCCAGCCGTTTGGCGACTTCCCCCATCATCGGCCGCTTGCCCTTGTCGCGGTCGCCGCCGGCACCGAAGACAACCCGGAGCTTACCCTTGGCATAAGGGCGGAGCGCTGCGAGCGCATGTTCGAGCGCGGCGGGTTTGTGCGAATAGTCGACGAAGATAGCCGCCCCGTTGCGCTCGCCAACCAGCTCGAGCCGCCCCCTGGCGCCGCTCAGCTCCTCGAGCGCGGGAAAGGCCTGTCGCTTGTCAACGCCCGTCGACATGGCAAGGGCGGCAGCGATCAACGCGTTGGAGACCTGGAATTCGCCCGTCAGCGGCAGGTGAAAGCTCAGCTTCTCACCGACATGGCGCACCTCGACCCGCTGCCCGTAGCCTTCCGGCTCGATCGAGAGGATTTCGATATAGGCCCCTTCCCGCCCGACGGTCAAAAGCGTCGAGCCGCGCGAAAGGGCCGCGAACATGAACGGTTCGTGTTCCGGATCGTCGACATTGACGACCGCCGGACCGTTGTCGACCAGAAGGTCGGTAAACAGCCGCAGCTTTGCGTCGCGATAGGCATCCATGTCGCCGTGATAGTCGAGATGGTCGCGGTTGAGGTTGGTGAAGGCCACGGCCTCGAAATAGCAGCCATCGAGCCGGCGCTGTTCGAGCCCATGACTCGAGGCTTCGAGCACCACATGGTTGACGCCCTGCGCCTTGAGCGCCCTGAGGTTCTGGTGGAGCGTGCGCGAGTCCGGAGTGGTCAGGCTTCCTTCGCGCGGGCCCCTGCGCGTTTCGACGCCGAGCGTGCCGATGCTGCCAGCCGGGATGCCCGCGAATTCCCAGATCTGCCGTGTGAACGAGGCGACCGAGGTCTTGCCGTTGGTGCCGGTAACGGCCACGACGATCTCGGGCTGCGGATCGAAGACGCGCGCAGCCGCCCGCGCATAGGCGGCGCGGACATCGCCGACCTTGATCACCGGAACGCCCGGATCGCCTACGGGATCGCGGTCCGAAACCACCGCCAGTGCTCCGCGTTTGAGCGCTTCCTCGATGTGCTCGATGCCGTGAGTATTGACGCCTGGCAATGCGAAGAACACATCGCCCGGCTCGATCGCGCGGCTGTCTGAATTGATGCCGAAGACCGGCGCCAGCCCCTTCTTGGGGCGTGCGCCGGAACCTTCCAGGAGTTGAGTTACGCTCAAAGACACGGGGGTGAGGATCCTTCTGGATATCTATCTCAATACAGGCGGCACCAGTGCCGCATCAACCTCCGGACGGAAATCCGGCTGTATGCCGAGCATGGGTGCAATGCGCTTGATGATGCGGCCGGTGACCTCGCCAGCGTTCCAGCCGGCGGTAGTGCCCGATTGCGGATTCTCCCGCTTGGGCTCGTCCACCATGATGATCATGGCATAGCGTGGGTTGTCTAGCGGGAAGGCCGACCCGAAGAAGTTGGTGACCTTGCTTGATGAATAGCGCCCATCCACCACCTTTTCGGCCGTGCCGGTCTTGCCACCGACTCGGAACCCGAGCGCAAGTTTGTTCATACGCGAACCCGAGCCGCCGGAATCGATGGCGTTGAGGCGCAGGAGATAGCGAATGTACTCGGATACCCTAGGCTGGAGAACCTGTCGGTAGAGCGGCTGAGCCTCCTCGATGGCGCGCTTGTAGAGAGTAGGCGGCACGTAATTGCCGCCGTTCACAAAGGCGGAATAGGCGGTGACCATGTGGAGAGGCGATACAGAAAGGCCGTGGCCGAACGAGGCGGTGGCGGCCCCCACTTCCGAGAACTCCTTGGGAACGCTGGGCAGGCGCATTTCAGGCAGTTCGAAGGGCACGCGCTGATCGAATCCCATGCGGGTCAGGAAGGCGCGGTAGTTCTCCTTGCCCATCGCCTGCATAACGCGGATGGTACCGATGTTGGAGGAGTATTTGAAGACTTCCGGAAGGCTGAGGATACGGTGCTTGCCGTGGAAGTCGTCGATGGTGTAGCGCCCGAAGCGGATGCCGAAGCGTGCATCGAACTGATCGGTGATGTTGACAGCTCCGCTGTCGAGGGCCGCCGCCATGGTAACGGTCTTGAAGATGGAGCCGGGCTCGAAAATGCCCGAGGTGACCCGGTTGAACGAATCCTTGACCAGCGCAGTCGCCGGCTCGTTGGGATCGAAGTCGGGCAGCGACGCCATGGCGACAATCTCGCCGGTATTGACGTCCATGACGACCCCGGCCGCCGCGATCGCCTGGTAGCGGGTGAGCGCATCCAGCAGTTCGCTGTAGACGACGTGCTGGACGCGCATGTCGACGGACAGCTGGACGGGGGCGAGCGCATTGCCGCGCGCCAGACCCAGCTCCTGCAGGAGCGCCACGTTTTCCCCGTCCATATGACGTTCGATACCAGCGATGCCCTGGTTGTCGATGTTGACCGAGCCGAGGATGTGCGATGCCTCGTTCATGCCGGGATAGAAGCGCTTGCTCTCGGTGATGAAGTCGATGCCGGGAATGCCGAGCCGCATGACCCGCTCCTGGATTGCCGGGGTGAGCTCGCGCTCGACCCAAACGAAGCCTTTGTCGCCCGAGAGGCGTTGACGCAGCCATTGCGGATCGAGATCGGGCAGGACCGTAAGCAGCGCTTCCGCCGCCTCGTCGACATCGATGATGCGGCGCGGCTCGGCAAAGAGCGACGGCACGCGGATGTCGACTGCCATCTCCAGCCCGTTGCGGTCAAGGATCGGCGGGCGTGAGGCCTGGATGACATCGCGCGTCTGGCCTTCGATGCGCGTATCGGTTTCGACCATGCCGAGCTGCACGAGCCGTCCGCCGACAAGCGAGAAACCGATGAAGATCGCAAAGATCATCCAGCGGATGCGTGTTTGCGTCAGGTTGCCACGGACCTTGCGCGCCCCGTCGAGCGCGATCGGCAGGCTGGCTTCGGTCATGACCGCCATTATTCGATCTCCTCGAGAATGGCCCCGATGGGGTCGACACCTGCTTCAAGCATCTCGAAGAGGTCGTCCATGGCTCCGGCGTCAGGCTGCGCGGGACGCATCGGCAGGTCCTGGAAGGAGCCGAACTGCTTCGGAGACACCTCGGCAAGCTGCAGTGCCTCCTGGTGTCGGCGAACGATTGGCGCGATGTGGCCGGGCTGGTTGAGCACGGCCCAATCGGCCTTGAGCAGCGAGAGCTTGGCTTCCTGCTCTTCGATACGCGCTTCCAGCGCGCGCTTCTCACCGGCAGTATGCTCGATAGAGAACTTGAGGACGTAGACGCTGGTCAGCGTGACCGTGGCGACGACGAGGAGGAAGAGGTTGAACTTCTGGATCATGCCGCCCCCCTCACGCGAGGAACGCCGAGACCTTCGAAACTCACCGGCCGCGCCGGGGCGGCCGACCGACGCGCTGCCCGCAGGGTCGACGAGCGGGCGCGCGGATTGCGGGCGAGCTCGGCCGGGCCGGGTTTGACCGCCTTGGCGACTCCGACCCAGCGGGGCTCTTCCCGCATCACCTGCGGCAGGTGCCGCGACTGCGCGGGGCCGCCTTTTTCCGGTGCGAAGAAGCGCTTGGCGATGCGGTCCTCGAGAGAGTGGAAGGTGACGACGGCAAGCCTGCCGCCTTCGCCAAGCAGGCGCTCGGCGGAAAACAGGCCTTCGACCAGTTGCTCGAATTCGCCGTTGACCGCAATGCGCAGCGCCTGAAAAGCACGCGTGGCCGGATGCACGTCGCCGGGTTTGCGTCCAACCGCCTTCTCGATCACGCGAGCGAGCTCCAATGTCGTCGCGATCGGCGCGTTGGCGCGCGCGGCGACGATGAATTGGGCGATCCGCCGCGACCTGCGTTCCTCGCCAAAAGCGTAGAGGAGGTTGGCAAGGGTTTCGGCATCGAGTGAATTGACGAGATCGGCCGCACTCGTCCCCCGCCCGCTCATGCGCATGTCCAGCGGCCCCTCGCGCATGAAAGAAAAGCCCCGCTCCGCCTGGTCGAGCTGCATTGAGGAAACGCCGATATCAAGCACAACGCCGTCGACGGCGCCCCTGTCGGCTGCCAGCGTATCGAGCTCGGAAAACGTGCCGGCAATGAAGGTGAAACGGTCCGGAAACTCTTGCACAAGCTGCTCGGCAAAGGGCGTCACGGACGGATCGCGGTCGATGGCGATGACCTCTGCTCCGGCCTCCAGCAGGCCACGCGAATATCCGCCAGCCCCGAACGTGCCGTCGACGATGCGGCTGCCGGCAAGCGGTGCAAGCGCCGTCAGCACCTCGTCCATGAGAACGGGGACATGCACGCGCGTCTGACCGCTGATCTCGGGCTCGGAACGCTCGCCCATCGTCTGGCGCTACTCCACTTCCGGCCGTTTGACCGGTACGCTTGGCGCTGGCGGATGAAGGTGAGCGACAGGCCCGCGATCCGCAGCACAACTAGGCTCCGCATCTGGCGCGGAGATTTGTTCGCACTTTGACCAAGGACGTTTAAGATTCTGTTTCCCATTGCGCGCCGGAACCCGGTCGCTGTGGAAATTCACTCAGTAGTGCGGCGGCGGCCGCTCGATTGTGCCCGCCGCGCGGGCGCCGAGTTCGGCCTCGGCGAGTTCTTCCTCCAGCCGCGCAAGCTTGCGCTGGAGCGCTTCGATCGTCTTCCACTGCTCGGTGATGACCGAATTGAGGTCCTCGATCGCCTGCTCGTGATAGGCGACACGCACCTCCAGCGCCTCGATCCGCTCGGCCTCCGGGCCGGTCACGAAGCGCCTCCTCCGTTGCCCCTGACCAGCCTGCTGTCGAGCAACTCACCGCTTTCGGCGAGGATCGGATAGGCAACGCTCGCGAACAACGAGTTGATGGTCTTGAGCGCCCGCACCGTCTCGAGATGGATGTTGCTTGTCTCGATGCTCTGCGCCGCCCCTTGCCGCAGGCGCTGCAGGTGCCCGCTGGCGCTGGCACGCTCGGCCTGACCCATGGCGTCCTTCTCGGCGAGCAGCAACCGGGCCGACTCCCGATCCTCCGACATCAGCACGTTGAGGGCGAGTTGCATGTTCTGCATCACCCGGTGGTGCAGTTCGTTGAGCTCGCGCCAGCCGGCCGGTGAGAACTTGAGGTTCTGGTCGCGCCGCGTCTCGGCCAGCTTGACGAGCGTTTTGGAGATCGCGTCGCCCACATATTCGAGATTGATGGCGAAGTTGGCGAGCTCGTGCGCTCGCCGCTCCTCCTCCTGCATGGTCGCGGGATAGCTGATCTGGGCGAGGTAAAGCTTGATGTCCTGCTGCGCCTGATCCACCGCCTCTTCGAGGCGCTTGACCTGCTTGATCTTCTCCGGATCGCCGGTCTCGTAAAGCTCCATCAGCGGCTTCAGCATCCGCTCGATGATCTCGGCCATACGTAAGAGCTCGCGCTTTGCACTGGCAAGCGCCAGGGTCGGCTGGCCGACTACCGACGGGTCGAGACACGAGGCCGCCTCGACAAGCGGCACCGGCTCGATCGCCAAGGACTTGATGAAGCGCGTGGCCAGGCGCGCTACGGGCCCGGTCAGCGGCAGGCAGACGACCAGCAGCAACAGGTTGAACACCAGGTGCAGGTTGATGATCTGTCGAGCCGCGCCCTGCCCGAGCATGTTGAGCGGCGGCTGGAGGTAATGGAAGGCGGCGAGCAGAAGCACCGCACCGACGCCGCGGAACAGCAGGTTCCCCGTCGCGATCCGGCGCGCCTCCACCACGCTGTTGCGCGTGAGGGCAAGCGCGATCAGCCCGCCGCCGAGATTGGCTCCGAGCATCAGCGAGACACCGAGCTCAAGCGGCAACAGCCCCTGCGCGGCGAAAGTCGCAACCATCAGGATCGACGCAACGCTTGAATGCACGAGCCAGGTGAAGGCGGCGCCGATGAGGAAAGCGGTGACGAAGTCGTTGGAAAGATAGCCGACGATGCCGGGCAGCATCTCCGCCTCGCGCAGGGGAAGCGTCGCCTCCCCGATCATCTGCAGTGACACGAGGATGAGAGCGATGCCCATGAGGATGCGTCCGCCCTGTCGCCACGGCCGCGAGACGCCTTTGAAGAACAGTGCCCCGCCGAAAACCAGCAGGACCGGTATCAACCAGTGGAGATCGACGGAGAGAATCTGCACGACCAGCGCCGAGCCGAGATCGGCCCCGAGCATGAGGGTCAGGCCCGTCGCCAGCGTCAGCACGCCGCTACCCGCAAACCCGGCGGCGAGCAGCGCCACTGCTGTCGAGCTCTGCAGAACCACCGCCACCCCCGCTCCGACCGCCGCCGCCCGCAGCCTACCGCCCCGGCTCTCGCGCAGCAGGCTTTTCAGTGCCGGCTCCTGGCTGCGCTCGACGCCGGTCCGCACCATGCGTACGGCCCACAGCAGCAGCACGACGGCACCGGCGAGGTGGAGGAGGACGAGATAAAGGTTCATTGCGCTCGATTGGCTCCTGAGTGGGCTAACTGAAAAGGATCGCCGATTTGCGCCTTGAAAAGCAAGGTGTTTCGGATGGCCGGCAGGATGATGAACGGCGGCCCGCCGAGCGGGTTCCGCAGTTCCGGCGCACCGGCACTCCCGATACCCTATTTGCGCTTGTGCAGCCGCACCCATACGCCGCCGCCCGGACGCAGCGTGATCGAGGGCGAGGGCGTGACCGGCCTCTCCATCATCCGCTCGACGTCGAAGTGCCGGGCGATGGTGGCAATCAGCAGCATCGCCTCCATCATGGCGAAGCGATTGCCGATGCAGATGCGCGGCCCGCCACCGAAGGGATAATAGGCGAAACGCGGCAGCCTGCGACGGAAGTCGCCTGCCCAGCGCTCGGGCCGGAAGGTCGTCGGATCTTCGAAATAGCGCGGATCGCGATGGGTGACCCAGGGGCTCATGAAGACCGTGGTGCCCTTGGGAACGTGGTAGGGACCGATCTGGGCGTCTTCCTTCGCCTCCCGTCCGATCGACCAGGCGGGCGGATAAAGCCGCATGATTTCGATGACTGCGTGCTCGGCTCGCGTCAGGTTCGGGATGTCCTCGTGGGTCAGCGGTCGATCGATGGCGATGGCCTTCACCTCCTCGGCGATCGCCGTCTGAATGTCGCGGTATTGTCCGAGCAGGTGAAAGCCCCAGGAAACGCTGATCGCCGAGGTCTCGTAACCGGCCAGCAGCATGTTGTGCACTTCGTCGCGCAACTGCTTGTCCGAGAGCGGTTTGCCCTCGTCATCGCGCCCCGCCATCAGCAGCGACAGGAAATCATTGCTGTTGGAGCCGCTCCTGCGATGGTCCTCGATCACGTCGTAGACCAGCCGTTCGATATAGGACACGCCGCGCCGGTAGCGGATATGTCCCGGCAGCGGCACCCAATCGGGGATGCGCACCGGCCGAGCCACGCGCGCAGCGATCTCATCGATGATCCAGGTGCCCGCCTGTTCGAAATCATCGAGATAGTCGTCGATTTCGGCGTTGAGCAACGATTTGGCGGCGATGCGCAGCGCCAGCTCCATCATCGCCGCATGCAATTCCAGCTCCTGCCCATCTTCCCAGCAACCGACCATACGCTCGGCCATCGCAACCATGTCGGGTGCATAGCTCTGCAGTGGAAGCGTCGCAAAGGCCGGGGCGGCGAGCTTGCGCTGACGCTGCCAGGCCTGTCCCTCGGCGGTAAAGAGCCCGGTACCCAGTAGAGCCTCGAGCTGTCGCCAGAAGAAGCGGTTCTTGATGAACTTCTCGTGCTGCTTGACCATCACCTGTTCGATGAGGTCGGAATTGTTGATGAGCAGCGTCGGCCAGGCGCCGAGCTGCAATCTGGTGACATCGGGATAGGCGCGCGCGCTGCGCTCGAAAAAACCGATGGCATCCTTACGCAGGTCCAGAAGATGCCCGAGCACGGGCAGGCCTTTCGGACCGGTCGGAACGATCGGCGCGACACCGCCGTCGGCGGTCTCTTGTGTAGTCATCGCAATGCCCCCAAAAGCCAGCCTGCCGAAGATGGGAGTTTTGAAGGTGCCACGCAAGTGACCCTGCGGAAGAGAAACGTCAGTTGACCTGTAAGCCGGGTTCTGTAGGGCCGAAGGCTAAAAACCTTCGACGCGATGGCCATTCATCTGCAATGCGCGTTGCCGCACACTTGATGCAACCAACCCGGACGACATGGCCTTGAAACCAGCTGGGGCAAAAGCCCCGCGTCGTCCCTATTTGGTCTTGCTCCCGGTGGGGTTTACCGTGCGGCCCCTGTTGCCAGCGGCCCGGTGCGCTCTTACCGCACCCTTTCACCCTTACCCGTCTCCACCCTTTCGGGCTTCGACGCGGCGAGCCCGCGGGCTTGTCGCGCCGTAGCTGCAGCGCAGCGAAGGCGGGCGGTTTGCTTTCTGTGGCACTTTCCCTGAGGTCGCCCTCGCCGGGCGTTACCCGGCACCGTGTTTCAATGGAGCCCGGACTTTCCTCTCCTTGAGGGAGCGGCCACCCGGTCAACTGACGGAGAGCTTTTGAAACCGATATGGGTGCGCGTCAAGCGCGGTTCAACCGACAAGCCTCGGGCGCGGCGGTTTCATGATGGCGTTGTAGGCGAGGTTGATCGCACTCATCCGCTTGGTGGCGACGTCGATCAGTTCCTCAGGCACGCCCTTGGCGATCAGCCGGTCGGGATGGTGCTCGACCACCAGCAGGCGATAGACGCGCCGCACTTCGTCGCGGTCGGCGCCGGGGGCAAGGCCGAGAACCATGTATGGATCGACCCCTGTTTCGAGTCGCACGTGCTGGGCCGCGATCTGCTCAAATCTGACATCATCAAACCCGAAGATGTCACTGACGTGCTTCAGATAATCGAGCTCGGCCTCGTGCACCATCCCGTCCGCGGTCGCAACGTGAAAGAGGCTGTCGAGCACATGCTCCAGCGTATCGGGACTATCAGCGAAGAACCGCGAGACCTTGCGGGCATACGAATCGTAGCCGGCCACATCCTGCTTGGCGAGATCGAAGACGCGCTGCACCTGCGCCTCGTGACCGGGTGCAATTTCAACAATCGCCCGGAATGCGCGCTCCTCGGAGACCGTGACCGCCCCATCGGCGACCGCCATCTTGGCCGCAAGCGCAATCAGCGCCAGGGTGAATGCCGCGTCTCTTCCGCCCGGCAGCCAGCTGTCGGGATCGAACAGATTCGCCAGCGAACCGGCAATGCCGGTACGTGCGGAAAACGAGCCCACGATATCGGAAAGCTTGCTCCACACGTCCGTGCACTCGACCGGCTTGCTCTTGCAGAGAAATAACATTGCCGGCTCCATTGCCAACAAACGTGAGGCGCACCCCACCCAGAGCGTTTTCGCCAAAAGTGGACACCACTTTTGCGGTTCGAAAACGCGCCAACCCAACAACTTAAACTTTCCGTTCCGATTCAACCGGAACGGATAGGCTTTAGTCGCGCCAGGCGCGATTCAGTTACAGCATAACGGCTCACGAGCGACCGGTCCATGACCGGCGACGAATAGCCGCTATTCAGTTGTAGAGTGGGTAGACTAAAACGACCGGTGGCTCCACGACCTCACGGCGATAGGTCGCGCGGCTGTTGGGCCCCTCATCGAGGAAGAACCCATCCGAATCGTAGCCGGGATCGATCCCGCCTTGCCCACGCGCGGCCAGGAACTCCGAAAGCGGACCGGATTCCCAGTTCTCGAGTTCCTCTGCGGTCACCACGTCATCATACCCCGTCACAGGCTGCGACGGTACCACTGGATAGCTCGGCGTCGCCTGCACGGAAGCCGGAATAACGATCGGCTCGGTCACCGACTTGGGCCGCATGGAAAGCGGCATGGGCACGGGCGCGATCTTGGTGTCGGGCGCGACGATCGCGACCTCGTCGGGTTCGGTTTGCAGGACAGGCGGTTTGGCATCGGTGGCGACGTCTGCCGGCGCGGCCGGAGTAGCGGTCGGCTGTGCCCTTTCAGGCACTGGCGAAGGCTTGGCGGCAACCTCGGCGGGCGCCGCGGGCTCCTCGGGCTTTGCGGCCGGCGCTGCGGCGGTCTCGCTGCCGCCATTGCTGATATAAGACGGCAGTGGGCGGCCCGATCGTAGATATTGGTCGACCGGATCGGCCGTCTCGGCCACTTGTGTCCGCTCAGGCGTCGGCGCCGGGGTCGGCGCGACCTGCGGCGCGGGCGGTGCCGCGATGCCGGCCGTCCGCGTTTCATCGAGTCGAGGCTTGTTGCCAACGTCGATCACCACGGGTGCTCCGGCGACCGCGCTGCCGATGGTTTCCGGCTCACCCATGAACTGGGCGGTCAAGATATCGGCGGAAGGCACGCCCACCACGATAAGCAACCCTGCCCAGGCGAGACCATTGGTCAAACGGCGGCTGATCTGCATCGTTCTTCGTCCTGCTTGCGTCTCCCGCTGAAGGGAAACGAGAAACGCCCATTTGCGCCGACCGAGTCGGTGCTCTCCAGCATCAAGGCTAACGGGATCAAACTGAACGGCAACTGAATGGCCATGGCCCCGGCAAGCCTCACGAATAGGGCGGCTTTTGCCACGCCATTGGGACAAAATGATGGTTAACGCGACCGCTTGAAAGGCGCGCCACCCTATTCGTCGATATAGCGCTCGGAGATCGCGCCGTCGAGGAAGCGCCGCTTCGCGCCAGCCGCGACAGAAGCCTCCATCAGGCGCGCATTGATACCCATTCGGTCGTCACGCCAGTCCGCCGCCGGCCACCAATGGGTGACGCACCCACATTGGCGGCAGCTGTGAAAGGCTAGCGAGCGATCATCCCAATGTAAGTGTGGGTCGCCGGCGGCGCTGGCTCGAAGGTGACGGCGCTTTTTGGATAGTAGGCCCAGAGCACGCCATAGCGCCGGCAGATCGAGCAATTGCACTCGGTGATCTCGGAAGGTGCCGCCTGGACGATGAGGCGCACCGGACCACAATGGCAGGATGCTTCGACAGGCACCACGCTACTCCGGACGCCGCCCGAGCAGCCGGGCGAGCGCGAGGACGAGGTTGGAGCGGTTGAGAGTATAGAAGTGGAACTCCGTGACGCCCTCGTCGAGCAGTTCCGTCACCTGTTCGGCTGCCACCGCGGCTGCCACCAGCGAGTGGGTGTCGGGATCCTCTTCGAGGCCCGCAAACCGCTCGGCTATCCATGTCGGGATCGAAGCGCCGCAGCGGGCGGCAAAACCGGAAATCTGCTTGAACGAATGGATGGGCTGGATGCCCGGTACGATGGGCGCCGTCACTCCCGCCCTTTGCGCCCGCTCGACATAACGCAGGTAGTCCGCGTTGTTGAAGAACATCTGGGTGATGGCGCGGGTGGCGCCGGCGTCGAGCTTGCGCTTCAGGTTATCGATGTCGGTATCCCAGTCCGAACTCTGTGGATGCTTTTCCGGATAGGCGGCAACCGAAATATCGAAATCGGCGATCCGGCGAATGCCGGCAACGAGCTCGGCAGCGCTTCGGTAACCCTCGGGATGCGGCACGAACGGCTGGCCCACACCCTCCGGCGGATCGCCGCGTAGGGCCACGATCCGGTTGATGCCAGCCGCCTCGTACTCCTCGACTACCGCGTCGACCTCTGCCCGGCTCGCCCCGACGCAGGTCAGATGCGCCGCCGCATCCACCCCGCTCTGCGCCTTGATCTTCGAGACCATGCGCAGGGTGCGCTCACGCGTCGAGCCGCCCGCACCATAGGTCACTGAGACGAAGCGGGGCTTCAAAGGCGCCAGCTTGCTGATCGACTCCCAGAATCGCTCCTCCATCGCATCGGTCTTGGGCGGGAAGAACTCGAAAGAGATCTGCAGCGCGGGCCGCTTGTCGGCCACCTGCCGGCTCGGGCGATCGAGATCGAAGGGTGAGAACATATCTTTTATTCCTTGATTGCCTTGTCCATGCCGGCGTCGGCCAATCGCCAGAGGCAGACCGTCAGGCCTGTCTCAACGCTATCGCTGGGAAATTCCCTGTAGGAAGCGACCTTCAGCCCCACGGCCTCGGCCCAACCCTGCATCTGCGCCGAAGACAGGCCGAGGCGGCGGTGTGCATGTTCGGCGCGCAGGAACTCGAATTCGTGCGGCGCGAAGTCGATGACGAGCATCTCCCCACCTGGCTTCAACAGCCGGCGCGCCTCGGCCAGCGTGCGACCCGGATCGTCGAAATAGTGCAGGACCTGGTGCAGCACGACGACATCGGCCTGCCCGGCGGCGGTATCGAGATCGGTGATATCGCCGAGACGCACCTGGGCATGGGCGATACCGGCCGAGGCGAGCTTGGCGCGCGCCACCGCCAGCATTTCCCGGCTCGAATCTATGCCGAGGCCTCGCCTGTAAGTCCGCGCCAGCACTTCGAGCATACGGCCGGTGCCGGTGCCGAGATCGACCATCAGGTCGATGTCGCGGCCGGTGAGTTCGGCCGTGATGGCCGCCTCAACCGCCGATTCCGGTACGTGCAGCGAGCGCAGGAGATCCCAGCTTCCGGCGACCTTGGCGAAGTATTCGCCGGCCTGGGCCTGTTGGGTTTCGCGTACCGCGATCTGCCGCTCCCGATCGCGCTGCAGTTCGGGATCGCTGCGATCGACCCGCTTGATGAGCCAGCGGGCAAGTTCGCTGCCGGGACCGTGCTGGGCCAGTCCGTAATAGGCCCAGGCACCCTCGGCGTTACGCTCGATGAGCCCCGCATCGGCGAGGAGCTTCAAGTGCCGCGACACACGCGGCTGACTTTGCCGGAGGATCTCGGTGAGATCCTTAACCGTATGGTCGCCTTCGGCCAGCAGCGTGAGCAGGCGCAGGCGCGTATCCTCGCCCGCAGCCCTGAGCACGCCCACCAGTGAATCGAGATCGGCCATATGTTACCTTGAGATATAAAGATATCTTTATATCCCTTTGAGGCAAGGGTCCAGAGGTAAGCGATCGATTGCTGCGGGATGCCGTCGGCGCCGGGCGGGTGCCGGTCTGGAGCGGGATGTGAAAAGTGGAATCCGGCTAAAGCGCTGCGACAACAAAGCGTTAGAGTGCGCGACTTGATTCCGTCAAGGCGCCTCGCTCAAGTGTCTCAGGCGATAACCGACAAATGCGATTCGCCTGCATTGCGTTTGCGAAAGGCGTGGTTGCGCCAGAGATCGAAGATGCCCCGGGCTTCCTCATGCGTCAACGCGTTGTAGCGGGTGAGGATGTTCTTCTTGTCGGCCTCCGACGGCAGGTCACGCCACGGCAGCGTGGCGATCACACCCGAAAAGAGGTCGGCGTTGATCCCGAGCGTCTTCAACGCCACGGAGATTGCCGCGTAGTCCTGCATTGCCAGCCATTTGACCAGCACCTCGGGCGCAATCTTGAGCATCACCGAAAGCGCGGCGGCCGCATGGTGGCCGTAGCCGAAGCGGGCGAAGCGGGCGAGCGCGCGGTCGTTGAGCTGCTTGCGGTCCGATAGCGCCTTGACCTGGTTGTAGGCGACCTTCCATTCATTGGCATTGAACCCGGCCCGATTGCGCAGTCGCGTATAGACCACCGCATTGACCTTGTCGGCTGCTACCGGGTCGATGGGACTGTGCGCCTGTCCCAGTGACTCGAGCACCCTGCCGGCGACCGAGTCGATTTCGCCACGTAGCGACTTCCAGTCGATCTCGGCACGCCCGCGCAGATCGTCGGCGATCTGCGGGTCCTTGCTGGCGCGTTCGACCAGCCTGTCGAGCGCCGCCTGACCGAGCTCGGCATTGGGGTTGCGTACGAGCTGGATTACCGAACCGGTGCCGCCATGCTCGGCGATCGCTTCTCCGACCCGCTCGGACACGTGCCGGCGCGATGCAATGGCCGTGCGATGCTCCTCGCCATGATTGGCGATGATCTCGATGAGGTCGTCGTCGCTGAGAACGTTGGAAAACTCGAGCAGTGGCTTTGCCACCTCGATATCATCGTTGGCGAGCTTGACGACGACCGTGCCCGGTGCGCGCGCCAACGGCGCCAGGAGCTTGGCCACATGCGCCCGCGCCTCGACTTCGACGAGTTCTGCCAACTGGCAGAGCACCTCGTCGTACTGGGCCACCTGCTCGTCGTCGCAACGGTCCGAAACATAAGCGAAGAGCTGTGCCATATTGCGGAAGAGCTGCTCGCGCTCCCCCGAGTGCACGTCTTCGTTCAGGGCTCTAAAGGTCGAGAACGCACGTTGACCTTCGTTGAGTTCGCTCATGGCACCCTCCCGGCATCCTGCCGCCATTGGTTTGAACGAGACTGTCAAACGAACTCTCCCACCCGCTTTAGGAAGCGAGCCGGATTTGATTCAAGTCTTATCGAATGCACATGGCGGAAGGCCCAGTCGGTCCGCCCGGGCCTCTATACGGCGTGCCTTCAGGAACGATGCCAGCGGCATCGCGCTCTCGCTAAGCGGGAGTGCGCAGGCTCCGCCGCTGCCGCAAGCCATCGGCGGTGAAGACGGCAATCGAGAGCCAGATCAGCGCGAAGCTGAAGAGGCGGGTCGCGTTGATCGGCTCGCCGAAAAGGAAGATGGCGACGAGGAATTGCAGGGTGGGTGCCAGGTACTGCAGCATGCCGATGGTCGTCAGCCGCAGGCGCTGAATGCCATAGGCAAAGAGCATCAGCGGCACCGCCGTCGCCGGCCCGGTCATCACCAGCAGGAACAACATTCCCGGGTCGGCGTGTGGGCCCGGCCCCTCAGTGGCGATGGAATAGAAGATATAGAGGAGCCCGATCGGCGCCAGGATCAGCGTCTCGACGAAAAGGCCCGTGCCCGATCCGACCGATGCGGTTTTGCGCAGGAAGCCATAGAAGCCGAAGCTGAATGCAAGGCCGAGCGCGACGAACGGAACGCTGCCGATGCCTGCCGCCTGCACCGCGATGGCCACACACGCGATGAGGATGGCGACCATCTGCAGCCGGTTCTGCCGTTCGCCGAGCAGCGCCATGCCGATGGCCACGTTGACGAGCGGATTGATGAAATAGCCGAAGCTGGCTTCCAGGACCTGCTCGGTTTCCACGGCCCACACATAAAGCAGCCAGTTGCCGGCCAGCACCACGGCGCAAAGTGCCAGCCGCCGCAACTTTTTCCCGTCGGCGAAAACCGCGCGCACCTCGTTCAGGCGCCTGCTGAAATAGAGAATGATGCCGAGCAGAACCAGCGACCAGACGGTGCGCTCGGCCACGATCAACATCGATGGCACGCCTTCGAGCAGGCGGAAAAGAATGGGCAGGAAACCCCAGAGGCCATAAGCACCGAGCGCGGCCCAGATGCCGTCGTTGACGCTTGTCCGCTTGGGGTTTGGCGAGCCGTCCCCCTGTGTCGCGACGGCGACTTCGGGCGCGGTTTCGGGCAAGGACATGAAATTCTCTCCGCGCCCTGATGGGGACGCTGGCCCCTCCTACCAGTCCGGTGCCGCCTCTGCCAATCAGAGTTTGTGATGCCCAGCGGTCGCCGGCTGATGGCACCACCCGCAACTGCACCTCTTCACATGTTCGCTCGAGGACGCGACAATGAGAGCCTTGCGACAGATCGGGCCGCCATCATCTTATCCAATTGCCGGCCCAACCTTTTTGCGTTTGGCAGCGTTTGCCGGAAGGCGGCCCCCGCCGGGCCTGGATGCAGATCACGGAGAACGACCATGAAGAAGACCATCACCTGGGTTTTGATCGCCGACGGCAGCCAGGCCCGCGTTCTCGAGAACACCGGTCCCGGCAAGGGATTGAAGCAGGTGCGCGGTCTCGACTTTTCCATTCCTGCCCTGCAGGGCAAAGACATCAACGCCGATAGGCCCGGGCGGGCATTCTCCTCGGTCGGCCCCGGCCGAAGCGCCATGGAGCCCAAGACCGACCCGGTCACGCACCGAGAGGCCGAATTCTGCCGGTCGATGGCCGAGATGCTCGACAAGAGCCTGCAGAAGGGCGCGTTCGACCGTCTGGTGATCGCCGCCGCGCCCATTGCACTCGGTAACATCCGGAAGGCGCTCTCGCCGCAGGTCAAGAAGTCGGTGATGGCCGAACTCGACAAGGACCTGACCAACACACCGACCAACGCCCTCGAAAAGCACCTCGACGGCATCATTGCTGTCTGAAACGCCTGTCAGACCAAGGGGATGACAGGCCTGCCGGAATCAATCTGCCAAGCGCCTGAATCACTTTGGCAACTGGTTGAATCGGCGCGCTAGAGCGATTTCAGCAAAAGTGGACACCACTTTTGCGGTCCGAAAACGCGCCAGTTCAAAGACTTAGAGCTCCCGTTCCGATTCAATCGGGACGGGAAAAGCTCTAAGGCGCTGATTCAAATCTTGAGGTCCGGTACTCGCGCCGGCAGCCTTTCCGGGAATTCATTGCCGTACCTACGCTTCTGCCCCGGTGATGGCGGCGAGGAACTCGAGGAGCAATGAGTTGAAGAGGTCCGGCCGCTCGAGCGAGGGCAGATGCGCGGTGCCCTCTATGACGATAGCGAAGGCGTTGTCGAATTCATCGGAAAGTTCGTCATGCCGGGCGATGACATGCGGGAAATCGAGGCTGCCGACGGCAAGAAGCACCGGTGCGGTGATGCCGGCAAGATAGTCGAGCGCAGCGTCGGGCGGCTCCTCCTGCGTCAGCTGCGGTTTGGCCAGCGCCGTTCCGTTCATCGCAAAAAACAGGTCCCGCACCGGCCCGGATACGCGCCCGTTCCGGCTCATCGGCCCATCAAGCCAGGCGTGCGCCTCGACCTTGTTGAGCATGTCGATGTCGCCGCGATCCTCGGCAATCTCCATTGCCTCGATAAGCGGCAGGATCTCGTCGGGCAGCTCCGGCTCCGGCGCTCCGCTCAAGGCCGTTCCGACCAGCACCAGACCGACCACACGCTCGGGATGCTCGAGCGTGAAGTCGATGGCCAGCGCCCCACCCATCGACGCGCCGACAATAACGGCCGCATGGACGCCCAGATGCGCCAGCACCACCTCGAAATCCTTGAGGTGACTGAACGGCTCGTCCGTGCTCTCGCTCTCCCCGAAGCCCCGGCGGTCATAGGCAACTGCCCGGAACCCGGCTGCGGCGACGGCTTCCATCTGGGACGCCCACAGGCGCTTGTCGGCAACGCCCGCATGGAGGAAGACAACGGGCAATCCCTTGCCCGTCTCGAGGCCGACGAGGCGGGCAGAACCGGTCTGGACGGTGAAGGTCTTGAGAGGCATGCACGTCTCCGAATGGTCGCGCTTGCTATCACCTCGGCCGCAAGGTGAACAGCCTGGCACTCGTTATCGGCACTGCGGAACGTTGTGGCTACCGGCACCGAACCACCAGGCACGACCTCCAGCCTGCACCGCTACCGCGTGAGCGGCTTGTACGTCGCCCGCTTCGGATTGACCGCCTCCGGCCCAAGGCGACGCACCTTGTCGGCCTCGTAGTCGGCAAAGTTGCCTTCGAACCACTCGACATGGCTGTCGCCCTCGAAGGCGAGCATGTGGGTGGCCAGCCGGTCGAGGAACATGCGGTCGTGGCTGATGATCACGGCACAGCCGGCAAATTCCTCGAGCGCCTCCTCGAGGGCGGCCAGCGTCTCGGTGTCGAGATCGTTGGTCGGCTCGTCGAGGAGGAGCACGTTGGCGCCCGATTTCAGCATTTTGGCGAGGTGTACGCGGTTGCGCTGGCCGCCCGAGAGGTTGCCGACCTTCTGCTGCTGGTCGCCGCCCTTGAAGTTGAAGGCCGAGGTATAGGCGCGCGAGTTGACCTCGCGTTTGCCCAGCGTGACGACCTCGTTGCCGCCCGAGATCTCCTCCCAGACTGTCTTGTTGGGGTCGAGGGCGTCGCGGCTCTGGTCGACATAGCCGAGCCTGACCGTCTCGCCGATGGTGATGGTGCCGCTATCGGGAGATTCCTGGCCTGTCAGCATCTTAAAGAGCGTCGACTTGCCGGCGCCATTGGGACCGATGATGCCGACGATCCCGCCCGGCGGCAGCTTGAATGAGAGGTCGTCGATCAAAAGCCGGTCGCCGAAGCCTTTGGCCAGCCCCTCGACGTCGATGACGTTCTGGCCGAGCCGCTCTCCCGGCGGAATGACGATCTGCGCCTGCGAGGACTGGGTGCGCGCCTCGTTGATCTTGACCAGCTCGTCATAGGACTTGATGCGCGCCTTGGATTTCGTCTGCCGCGCCTGAGGAGACTGGCCCATCCACTCCCTTTCACGCTGCAGCACCTTGAGGCGCGCTGCGTCCTCACGCTGCTCCTGGGCATAGCGCTTGGCCTTGGCCTCGAGATAGGCCGTGTAGTTGCCCTCGTAGGGAATACCCCGGCCACGGTCGAGCTCGAGGATCCAGCCGGTGACGTTGTCGAGGAAATACCGGTCGTGGGTGATGATCAGCACCGAGCCGGTATATTCGCGCAGGTGCCGCTCGAGCCAAGCGGTCGTTTCGGCGTCGAGATGGTTGGTCGGCTCGTCGAGGAGCAGCAGGTCCGGCTTGGAGAGGAGCAACTGGCAAAGCGCTACCCGGCGCTTTTCGCCGCCGGAAAGGTTGGTCACGTCCGCATCGGCCGGTGGACAGCCAAGCGCTTCCATGGCCACCTCGACCTGCGATTCGAGGTCCCAAAGGTTCTGCGCGTCGATCAGGTCCTGGAGCTTGGTCGCCTCGTCGGCGGTCTCATCGGAATAGTTCATCATCAACTCGTTGTAGCGGTCGACGATGTCCCTCTTCTCCTTGACCCCCATCATCACGTTGCCGATGACGTTGAGCGCCGGATCGAGCTGCGGCTCCTGCGCCAGGTAGCCGACGGTCGCCCCCTCGGCCACCCATGCTTCGCCGGCAAATTCGGTATCGATCCCGGCCATGATCTTGAGGAGCGTCGATTTGCCCGAACCGTTGGGGCCGAGCACGCCGATCTTGGCGTCGGGGTAGAACGAGAGATTGATGTTGTCCAACACCTTCTTGCCGCCGGCATATGCCTTGGACATTGCGTGCATGTGGTAGATGAACTGGCGCGCCATGAGGGCTCGGTCCTTTGGGTCGGTCTGAGGTTTGGGGCCGTATTTAGGGGATGCGCCTGGGGACGGCAATGCCTGTCGTCCCTGCGCCCGGCGCCGGCGTTGGAACAGGGGGGACGACTTGCCCGTTGCCTACTCTGTTCCAACGGATGCGCGAGCGAATGGCCAATCTCTGGTACAAGAACGCCATCGTCTACTGCGTGGACGTCGAAAAGTTTATGGATTCCGACGGCGACGGGGTCGGTGATTTCGCCGGCCTCGCCCATCGCCTCGACCACCTCGAGCGACTGGGCGTCACCTGCATCTGGCTGACGCCCTTTTACCCCACGCCCAACCGCGACAACGGCTACGACGTCACTGACTACTACAACGTCGACCCGCGCCACGGCACGCTCGGCGACTTCGTTGAATTCATGCACGCAGCCGAAGATCGCGGCATGAGGGTGATGATCGACCTCGTGGTCAACCATACCTCGATCGACCATCCCTGGTTCCAGGCGGCTCGCTCCCGTGCCGACTCGCCCTATCGCGACTGGTACGTCTGGAGCAAGAAGAAGCCCGCCAATATCAGCGACGGTGTCGTCTTCCCCGGCGTCCAGAAATCGATCTGGTCTTACGACCGCAAGGCGCGGGCCTGGTACCTGCACCGGTTCTACCGGCACCAGGCCGATCTCAACGTCAAGAACCCGGCGGTGCGCGAGGAGATTCTCAAGATCATGGGCTTTTGGCTGGCCCTCGGCGTCTCGGGCTTCCGCATCGATGCCGTACCCTTCCTCATCGAGCCAAAGGACCCGGAAAGCGAGCTCAATCCGGATCCCTATGCCCTCCTGTCCGACATGCACGACTTCATGGCCTGGCGGCGCGCGGGTGCCGTGATGCTGGCCGAAGCCAACATCGCCTATGATGTCGCCGGCCAATACTTCGACGCCGGCGACCGCATGAGCATGATCTTCGACTTCGTGCTCAACCAGTATCTGTTCCTGGCCCTCGCCCGCCGTTCCGCCGAGCCGCTGCGACGCGCACTCAAGGATCGTCCTTTACCGACCGGCATGGGCCAGTGGGCAACGTTCCTGCGCAATCACGACGAGGTGGACCTTGCCCGCCTGTCACGGCAGGAACGCGAGGAATGCTATGCCTCCTTCGGCCCAAGGCCCGACATGCAGCTCTATGGCCGCGGCCTGCGCCGGCGCCTCGCCGGCATGCTCGACGGCGACCAGGCCCGGCTCAAGCTCGCCTTTTCACTGCTTTTCGCCATGCCCGGCACACCGGTGATCTGGTTCGGCGACGAGATCGGCATGGGCGAGAACCTTTCCCTGCCCGAACGCCACGCCGTGCGCACGCCCATGCAATGGGGCGACGAGCGCAACGGTGGTTTCTCCTCAGCGCCGGCAGACAAGCTGGTCAATCCCGTGCATCCCAGCGGCCGGTTCGGTTATCGCGAGGTCAATGTTGCCGAGCAGGTCCGCCGCCCGGACTCGCTCATGCACGTCGTCGCTGCGATGATCAGCACGCGCCGGTCCACCCCGGAGATCGGCTGGGGCGACGTTCAGCTCATAGACGTCGGCAATGACGATCTACTCGTCGTCAGCTATCTGTGGCGATCCAACCGCGTCATCACGGTCCACAACTTCACCGACGGCAAGGTCCCCTTTCCGCTCAAGGTCGATGGTGTGCGACGCTTTGTGCCGCTGCTGACCAGCTCGGAAGGCCTTGACCCTTTCGCCGCCGATCAACCGATAGGGCTTGGCCCGTTCGGCTATTGCTGGCTGCGGTGCGAGGGCGAGCGGCGCTGAGAACGGTGGTCAGATGCCGAGGACGGACCGCAGGGCCTCGTCCTTCTCGGTCTTCTGCACGACGACGCCTGACCAGCCGAGTCCGTCATATTCCTGATAGCCCAGCGTCTTGGCGAACGCGACGATGTTGCCGGCGCCATCCTGATAGCTGCCGCGGCTTCGACCGTCGTGGCGCAGGTCAAACCGCTTCCACATCAGTTCCGGATCGGTCGTGGCGATGACGCGATCCCGACCATCGAGCAGCAGCACTGCTGTGCGGTCCTTGACTTGCACCGGCAGCGCCGCCTCCGTCTCGACGATGGCGCGGCCCTGTTCCTGCCAATCGAAATAGACGCCGAGGGTGCCGAGCACGGGGCCGTCGGTGCAGCCGCCCCGTCGCACTGCCGTCGAATAAACGAGGACCTCGCGCCGCGCGTGCTGGGCGCTGAGCTCGACCTCGCCCACGAAATAGTCCTCGCCCGAGGCCAGGTTGCGCGCGCTTCTCACCCACTCCGCAGAAGAGAGATCGGCGCCGGCCAGGGTCTTTGCAAAAGCCGGATTGGCACTCCCCACCACCCGGCCCTGACGGTCGGTGAGCACGAGGTCGATATAGACCGAATAGAACCTGTTGATCGTTGCGAGCCTGTCGGCGGCAAAGGCGACAGCATCCGCGCCGGGGTCCTCGAGCGCCTTCCAGAAGGCGGCGTCGGTTGCCCACCAGCGCACGTCCGCGGTCCGCTCGTAGAGATTGCGCACGATGAGCTGCACCAGCGTTTGCGCGAGGTCCGCGAGGCGCACACCCTCGAGGTCGTCGACCAGCGTTTCCGACATCGAACGACTGATGGCGATTCGCCCAAGGACCACTTCCTGGAAGCGCCCGGCGATATCGGCGGCCCGGTCGGCCAGCCTCTGCACTTCGTCGGCAACGACGGCGAACCCCTTGCCAGCCTCGCCGGCCCTTGCCGCCTCGATGATGGCATTGATGGCAAGAAGCTTGGTCTGCTTGACGATCTGCAGGTTGGAGCTTGAATAGCTCTGCAGCTCGCCACTGATCCCGTCCATGACCACGCGCATCGCACGCGGAGAGGCCGCAACTCCGGGCGGAAGTTTGCTGTCCAGCTTCATGGGCGTGCACCGCGGGGGAAGCTAAAAGCCAACTGCCCTGCCCCCCAAAAGCAAAGCAGCGAAACTTTTAGCCAGTTGTGCTTACCGAACGATTAAGCTGAGCGGCCACTCGTGGCCGTCGTGCCTGGAGGGATGCCCGTCCCTGACTTGATTCGCGATGGGACCGGTTTTCGCGAGAACATCGAGAAACCATCAGAGACCACTTCGAGTCTTTGCTACCGCTCGAAGGGTTCAGATCTGTTGCGCGATCGCTGCCTTGTCGATGATCGACCACACTCTCTGAACTCTCCCAGCGGAAAACTCATAGAACACGTTCTCTGCGAATTTGATGCGTTTGCCGTTGACGGGGAGGTCAAACAGCATCCCGCGGGGGGTGCAATCGAAATGCAGACGGCTTGCAATGCGAGGCGGATCGGAAACCAGGAGTTCGATCCGGAAGCGAAGATCGGGAATTGCCCGAAAGTCGCCCTCCAGCATTCCGCGATAGCCTGTCAGGCCGAGAGGGGTTCCGTTGTATTCCACCGCATTATCAACGAACAGGCCTAGCTGGCTCCAGTCTTGCCTGTTCAGGCAATCGATATAACCGCGATAGATCTCACACAGCTCGTCGCGGGTCATGCAATTTCCTATCTCCGAATGCTGAAGGCGACTCAAAGGAAGTCGGACAGGGTGCAATCTTCCGAAATCAGCGTCCGCGTTGTCGGCACCGGTGACCTGGAATTGATTTCATCAAATCACGTCGCGCTCTAAGCGATCTCGTCGAGCAGCCATTTGCCGATCGGCCAGGTGGCCGAGAAGTGCTTGAAGCAGGCATCGAGGAAGCCCGCTTCCCGAGCCGCCGCGGCCGGCAGCTCAGTGCCCGCCGTTAATCCTTCATAGAGCAGGAACTCGGCCCGATCTGCATCGGTCTCGAAACCGCGCGGCGCCGACTTCCGGGTCTTTTCGCCGATCTCGTAAGGGCCAGCAGCCTTGACTTGTTCGACCGCCCCGACCAGCGCCTTGCCCGAGCGCGGCAGCACCACCGCGTGGCGGAAGGAATCGAGCCGCTCCTTCTGGAACCCGTGCATGCCCGTGCCGAGATAGACCTTCTCCGCCGTCAGGCGAAACCAGAAACCGGGACAGTCCCAGCCGCGCCGCTCGCCATGCCAGAACCAGAGATCCAGATGATCCTTGTACGGGCGCTTGTCCTTGGAAAAGCGGATGTCGCGGTTGATCCGCGAGATGGAGCCGTTGATTTTCGGCTCGAACTGGACGGTCGGCGAAAGTGTCCTCAGCCGCGGGCCCATCGCCGTAACGAATGCCCGGCCCGCCTCGACATAGCCGGCCTCGTAGAGTTGGCGGTTGCTTTCAAACCAGGCTTTGTCGTTGTTGGCGGCGACGCCGGCCAGGAACTGCGCCGTCTCCTTCGGAAACCCTACGAAATCGTCCATCGCTCCCCCTACCCCACGAGCGCCTCGATGCTCACCGGGATCGACTTGAATGCCGGAGTCCTGGAACGCGGATCGACCTCGGTGCCGACAAGGACGTTGGCCTCCGGATAATAGGCCATCGCACTGCCGCGCGGCAGGTCGAAAGCGGTGGCAACCGCCTGCATCCGACCGGTATCGGAGACGATCGCCACTCTTTCGCCCTCGGCAACCCCGAACGCTGCCATGTCTTCCGGGTTGAGGAATACCGCATGCCGCCCGGCATTGCCGCGATAGCTGTCGGTTTCTTCGTAGATGATGGTGTTGAACTGGCCTTCGCTGCGCACCGTCGCCAGCGACAGGCGCTCGCGCTCGAGCGCCGGAATGGGTGTCACCACGAAATGTGCCCGCCCATCCGCTGTGCTGAAATCGGGCACATGCAGGACGCGGCGCTTGATGTGGAATTCCTTCTTGGCAACGTCGATATCGGCCAGTTCCTCCATGCCCGGAACGACCTCGGCAATCGCCTCGCGCACCCGGCGGTGGCGGCTGAACGCGGCAAAATCGATGGGACCGTCGGGCAGCAGCCGTTCGCCCAGGGCGCAGAGGATCTGGCTCTCCGGCCGCACATTGTCGAGCCGGCGGATACCGCCATCGGAAAGCCTGACGAAATTGAACATCGACTCCTGGGTGGTCGGTTCCCATTCCTCATCGCGCGCCGTCACCGGCAGGATGATGACCTCGCCTTCGCCCAGCCCGTGGACATGACCCATGTTGAGCGTGGTGGTCAAAAAGAGCTTGAAGCCTATGGCACTCATGGCGCGGGTGGCAAAACCGGTATCGGGCGTCGCTCCCCAGAGATTGCCGCCCATGATGATGGCCGCATCGATCATGCCGGCGTCGGCCGCCTTGAGGCAGCCCATGGTGTCGAACCCCTTATCGGTGGGAAAGGTCACCCCGAAAGCCGCTTCCATCTTCGCCAACACGTCCTTTGCCAGCACCGGCTTGACACCGATGGTGCCGATGCCCTGGACGTTCGAGTGCCCGCGTAACGGCAGGAGGCCGGCATGGCGCTTGCCGACCATGCCGCGCAGCAGAGCCAGGTTGGCGATGGCCTCGACATTGGCGACCCCATGGATGTGGTGGGTCATGCCCATGCCCCAGGCGAAAACGGCGTGGTTGGCTTGGCCGTAGCGGCGCGCGATCCGCTCGATCTCACCTTGTTCGATACCGCACGCATCGGTGACCTCCTCCCACGAGAGTGCGTGGAGGTCGGCACGGAACGCCTCGAAGCCGGTGGTATGCCCGGAGATGAACTCAGCATCCGACAGCCCGAGCTCCAGCACCGCCTTGGCCAGCCCCTTCATCAGCGCGATGTCCGAGCCGATGCGCGGCTGCAGGTAGTCCGAGGCGATCTCGCTGCCACCCTTGAGCATCGAGCTGGGCGACTTGGGAACGGCGAACTTGACGAGGCCGGGTTCCCTCGCCGGATTGATGACGATGACCTGGCCGCCGCGCTCCCGGCAGGCCTTGAGCATATGGATGAAGCGGGGATGGTTGGAGGATGGGTTGGCCCCGATGACGAAGATCAGGTCCGCGCGGGTCAGGTCGTCGAGCTCGATCGTAGCCGTGCCCTTGCCGATCGTCGTCGCCAGGCCTTCGCTCGTCGCCTGGTGGCAGTAGTAGGAGCAGTTGTTGACGTTGTTGGTGCCATAGGCCCGCGCCAGCAGCTGGAAGAGAAAGCCCGCCTCGTTGGATGAGCGCCCCGAGGAATAGAAGAACGTCCGTTTTGGATCGGTGGCGGCGAAACGCTCAGCCGCCCGCTCGATAGCGAAGCTCCAGTCGACAGGTTCGAAGCGATCGCCGCCCCGGCGCTTGAAGAGCGGCGTGTTGAGCCGTCCGAGGCGTTCCATCTCCCGTCCGGCAAGCTCGCCGATGGTGTGTGCGAAGATCTCGCGGGGGATGGCCGGCTGGATGTCAGTCGACTGCGCCTGCACCGATTTGTTGCAGACCGAGGGGAACTCTCCCAGCTCGTTAGTCATGCCGCCCATCTGCCCGCCCATACCATAGGCGCAGGCCTTGCAGGCGTTCTTGGCGGTCAATGCCTTGGCGGCCTTGCCGATGCCGATGCGCGAGACCGTCTGGAGCGTGTAGAGCACCTTCTTGGGCCCACCACCGACGATTTGTTCACCCACCTTGGTCCTCCCGAACAGTCAGCGCACAGTATGCGCGCCCAGGTTCGAGGGCAAAGCAAGATCGCGCATTTTAGCGCAAATCACTCAGCCTGCTCGGCGCCTTCAAACATTCCTGATGGAAAACCATCAAGGCTGACCTGGTTCTTCTCGCGCCAATAGGCCTCGATCCCCTCCGGACCTTTGGCCTCTGCCCATCGGTCCATCTGGTCGCGCTCTCCGACATAATCGAAGATCGGAACACCATAACCGCACGAGGTCTGCACAAGGTCGATGTCGAGCCAGACCATCTGCCGCGCCCCCAGCGGCTCGATGCCCTCGAAGGTTTCCGCAAGGAGCTTTGCGTATTCCGCAGTCTGACGCGCGATGATCCGGCCACGCCCATAAAGGCGAAGGATCAGCGGCGGTCCCTCGACCGCGCAGAACATGATGGTCATGCGGTCGAGCTGGCGTAGATGCGCCGCCGTTTCGTTTCCACTGCCGGTGCGGTCGAGATAGACAACGGCGTTGTCGGTCATTACCCGGAACTGGTCGGTTCCGCGCGGCGAGACGTTCACGTGCCCGCTCGGCGCTGCCGTCGCGGTGAAGAACATGCGTTGGCGCGCAATGAACTCGCGCTGGTGCGTGTTCAGCTGGTCGTATCGTTTGGCCATGGTCGTCTCCTGTCCGGCGGCACCTTACTCAGGCCGTGGGTCGGAAGGAACCTGTCGGCAACGCGTTGATACCACTTGACAATGAGTAAGCGAATGCTTACGGTAAGCAATGACTTACGAACAAGCATTCAGAGCGCTGGCGGACCCGACCCGCCGACAGGTTCTCGAGGCCTTGCAGAAAGGACCCAAGTCGGTTGGCGCCATCGCCGCCGGCTTGCCGGTCAGCCGGCCCGCCGTATCGCAGCACCTCAAGGTGCTCAAGGAGGCCGGCATGGTGGACGACAAGGCCGAGGGAACGCGGCGGGTCTATTACGTGGATCCCAGAGGGCTGGCGGCGCTCAGGACCTGGCTCGACCAGTTCTGGGACCAGGCGCTCGCCGAATTCCAGCGCCAGATCGAGGAAGAGAACCAAAAGCAGAAGAGGAGCGACCCATGAACAGAACCGTCACCATCGCGCCGGTCAGGAAGACGATCACCGTCGCGGCTACGCCGGAACACGCTTTCCGCTTCTTCACGCAGAGCATGTCGAGATGGTGGAACAAGGGCTATACCATCGGCAAGTCACCCCAGAAGGACGTCGTTGTCGAGCCGAGGGCGGGCGGACGCTGGTTCGAGCGCGGCGAGAACGGCAGTGAATGCCAGTGGGGTAAGGTGCTCACCTGGGACCCGCCGAACCGGGTGGTTCTCGCCTGGCAGATCACGCCGCAATGGACATATGACGAGGAGATCCTCACCGAACTCGATGTGCGGTTCCTCGACGAAGGAGGAAAGACCCGGGTGGAACTGGAGCACCGCCTCGACGCCTACGGCGCTGCCGCCGAGCAGATGCGCGAGCTCTTCGATGGACCCGGCGGATGGATGGGACTGCTGGAGGCATATGCCGGATCTCTTAGCTGACCCTCGCAATCGGGCGGGACAGGAGGCCATACCCCCTGCCCGCCCCTCCGCTCAGTTGGTCAAAGCGGCAATCCGGTCCGCGCCTTGACGGTTCTGATGCTCATGTTGGAATGGATGCGCGCCACCCCGGGCAGGCGTGCCGACAGCCGGCGGTGCAGCCGCTCGAAATCCTCGTGATCGCGGCAGATGACCCTGAGGATGTAGTCGGACTGACCGGCCATCAGGTGGCACTCGAGCACTTCGGGAATATCCCTGACCGCGGCCTCGAAGGCGTCGAGCGCAGCTTCGCTCTGGCTGATAAGCCCGACCTCGATGAAGAATTGCATGGAAAAGCCGAGCCGCTCGCTGCTCAGCACGGCCCTGTAGCCCTCGATCAACCCCCGCTCTTCGAGCGCGCGCACCCGCCGGTGGCAGGCCGACGGCGACAGGCCCACCGCCTCGCCGAGTTCCTGCATACCTCTGCGGCTGTCGGCCTGCACAACGCGCAGAATTTTGCGGTCTATATCATCAATGTGCAAAGCCATTGCGCATGGGGTCAATTATACGGCGTTTCATTCGAAACACTCCGTCTTTCCGCCGTAATTTGCAAGCACTTTGCGGCGACTTCCTGCTTTGCTGATAGAATGCAGATGGAGGGAGACGTCATGCGCATCGGTGTTCCGAAAGAAATCAAAAACCATGAATATCGGGTCGGCCTGACGCCGGAGAGCGTTGCAGAGCTGACCCATCAAGGCCATGAGGTGCTGGTCGAGAAGCACGCCGGCGCCGGTATCGGCGACGACGATGCCGAATACCGCGCCGCCGGCGCTGCCATCATGCCGGATGCCGCCAGCGTCTTTGCCGCGGCCGATATGATCGTCAAGGTCAAGGAGCCGCAGGCCGCCGAACGTGCCATGCTCCGCCCCGGGCAGATCCTCTTCACCTACCTCCACCTTGCTCCCGACCCCGACCAGACCCGCGACCTCGTCAGGTCCGGCGCCATCGCCATCGCCTACGAGACCGTGACCGACGCCAGTGGCGGTCTGCCGCTCTTAAAGCCGATGAGCCAGGTCGCCGGCCGCATGTCGATCCAGGCCGGCGCCACTGCCCTCGAGAAGGCCCATGGCGGGCGCGGCGTGCTGCTTGGCGGCGTGCCAGGGGTGCAGCCGGCCAAAGTGGTTGTGCTGGGTGGCGGGGTCGTGGGCTTCCATGCCGCCGACAACGCCGTCGGTCTTTCCGCCGACGTGACCATCCTCGACAAGAGCCCTGCCGCGCTCGAGCGACTTTCCAACCATTTCGGCGCCCGTGCGCGCGTCATCTATTCCAACAAGGCCTCGATCGCCGAAGCCGTCGCCAGTGCCGATCTCGTCATCGGCGCGGTGCTGATCCCCGGCGCCTCCGCACCCAGGCTCGTCACCCGTGAGATGCTCAAGACCATGAAACAGGGCGCGGTCCTGGTGGACGTCGCCATCGACCAGGGCGGGTGCTTCGAGACTTCGCGCCCAACGACACATGCCGAGCCGACCTATGTGGTCGACGGCATCGTGCACTATTGTGTCGCCAACATGCCAGGCGCTGTGGCGCGGACCTCGACCTACGCGCTCAACAACGCCACCCTGCCGCACGTCGTCAAGCTCGCGAACCTCGGCTGGCGGAATGCGCTCCTCGCCGACCATCACCTGCGGGCCGGTCTGAACGTCTGGCGCGGACACGTGACCTGCGCACCAGTCGCGCAGGTGCAGAATTACGAATTCATGTCGCCGGACGCGGCGCTCGCGGCCTGAGACAGAAAGGACGCGGGAACATGTCCCGCGCCCCTCGGGGGTGCTGCAAGGGAGCGTCAGCCCTTGCAACGCTCACCCGAACTCTTGCAACTGCCGATATTGTCTGCGCCGGACTGGGAGCTGCACGTATCGAAGTAACGGGCACATCCGGCAAGAGTTCCGCACTCACCCCCAGAGCGCACCCAAAGGGTGCCGGCGCCGCCGATCTTCTCATAGGTAAGCGCCCCCATCTGGCGCATATCGCAGCAACCGCCACTTTGGCAGCGGGGCGGGGATAGGCCCCTGGTCGAGTTCGAACGCCGGTTCATCAAACACTAAGCCCCGCGCCATTGGTGCGATGGCACGGGGCCGAGGTGTCGGTGCAAACAACCTCTGCCGAAGGATGAACCTACGGTGGCTGAAATATAACGCATTCATGACAGCAGGTCACGTCTGTCGCATGCTTTTGAGCCAGGATTTTGCGCAGTCCGATTATAAATTAGGCAGAGGTGAACCGCGGGCGGGTCCGACCGATGCGGCTGCCTTCACCTGCGTTTTCCCCAACGCCTGAAATGTGGCACTGTCAGAGGTTTGCACCTTCGCTGGCACGTCGCTTGCTTCGTATCGACCGGTGCAAACATCTTCTGCCGGGGACCTACGGCTTTCCCCGACAGCCCAGCGCGGCGTTGCCGCCGACGCTACATGTCCGAGGGCGACTGCAGCACGTGGGTCGCCTTGATCGCGGCCGACGCGCGATTCTCGACGCCGAGCTTGGCGTAAACCTGCTCCAGGTGCTTGTTCACCGTGCGCGGGCTCAAACCCAGGATGTCGCCGATGTCGCGATTGGATTTGCCGCGCGCGATCCACAGCAGCACTTCGCTTTCGCGCTGCGTCAGCCCGAAATTCTGCCTGAGGATCTCGTCCTGGTTCTCGCTCCCGACAGCCACCAGACGGAAGAGGTGTTCGTCGGCGCCCATGCTGCCGAGGCACACCAGTTGCAGGCTCGCCGGATTGGTCGGGTCGAGCGGGAAGCTCTCTCCGGCGATCGCGGCGCTGCCGCCACGCTCGGCAAGCCACGCCCGCACGCGCGCGCCGACCCTGGCGCTCGCCCTCGGCCCGGCCGCCGATCCCAGCAGCCGGCTCGCCTGCGGCGTCGTCCATTGGACTTCGCCGCCGTTCGACACCGCCAGCAGGTGCCTTCCGGCCGCATCGAGCGCCACCCGCGCACTCTGCGCCGAACGGGCATTGGCCAGGTGCACGCGGATGCGTGCCCTCAGTTCGTCAATGTTGATCGGCTTGGTGAGATAATCGACCCCGCCGCTTTCGAGCGCATGCACCACGTGCTCGGTCTCGGTAAGGCCGGTCATGAAGATGACCGGCACGTGCGAGACGCTCGGCATGGCCTTCAGGCGCCTGCATGTTTCGAATCCGTCGAGCCCGGGCATGACGGCATCCATCAGGATGATGTCGGGGGCCACCCGCCCGGCGATACCGAGTGCGGCTTCCCCGCTTCGTGCCACCAGCACCGTTACACCCGCAGCTTCCATCGCGCTGGTGAGGAAACCCAGTGCTTCGGGTGAATCATCGACGACGAGCACCACGTCCTGCCCGCCAACCAGCTCACTCATGCTCATTCATGCCTTCGAGGATCTGGGTATAGCCGGCAAAGTCGTAAGCTTCCATACGCGCCCGCAGCACGTCGACCAGCGGTCCGTTCTCCGGCGCGAGGGAAAGTTCGGTGAGCTTGGCATCGATCCCGCGCACATGTCCGATCTGCCCGAGGCTGATGAGCTCACGGACATGGTCTGCTCCAGGCGAGCGCAGACTGCCGGAGCCGTTGCGACGGGGTGGCGCGGCCGCAGGCGAACCGGCCGCCTCTTCCTCCCATTCGAGCTCGAGATGCGTTCCGAGCTTTTCAATGAGCTGGCGCAGGCTGAACGGCTTGGCGATGGCGTCGTTGTGGCCCGGATCGCCCTCCGGCTTGTTGGCTCCGTCCCCGACGTTGGCCGAAAGCATGACGATTGGGGCCGTCTGCCCCGCCGCCCGCAGCCGTTCGACCAACTCCCAGCCGGTCATGCCCGGCATCAGGATGTCGACGAAGAAGAGGTGTGGCTGAACCCCTTCGAGAAGGGTGAGGCAATTGGGCCCGTCGACGGCGGTGAGAACGGTAAAGTCCAGTGGCTGGAGCATCTCGCGCATCATCTCGCGGTGCTCGCCGTTGTCGTCGACCACCATGATGATGCGGCGCGCCCCTCGATACGTTTTGATCCGCCGGTCCTCCGAGGCGCGCATCACCGGCCGGTCGACCTTGGAGAGCATCAGACGCACGTCGAAAGTCGCCCCCTGCCCCGGCTCGCTCTCGACCCTGACGGCACCGCCCAGCGTCTCGGTCAGGAGCTTGGTGATGGTGAGGCCAAGGCCAATGCCGGGCGACAGCCGGTTGCGCTCCGCTTCGCCGCGAACGAAGGGCTCGAAGATGCGCCCGATCTCGTCGGGGGCGATGCCGTTCCCGCTGTCGGCCACCTTGAACGTTGCCACCTGCGAGCGATAGGCGACTTCGAACGTCACATGTCCGCGGTCGGTGAACTTGATGGCGTTCGAAAGCAGGTTGACCAGGATCTGTCGCAGGCGCTTCTCGTCGGTGCGCACATATTGCGGCAGGTTTCTCGCTCGCTGGTGGCGGAACTCCAGCCCCTTGGCCTCGGCCTGAAGTCGGAACATGTCGACGATCTGGTCGAGGAAGTCGTGGATATTGATCTCATTGGAATATACCTGCAGCCGCCCCGCCTCGATGCGCGAGATGTCGAGAAGTCCGTCAATGAGCCCGGAAAGGTGCTCGGCGCTGCGCCGGATGACCTTGATCGAGGAACGGCGCGGGGCCGGCATGGTTTCGTCGCGCTCGAGGATCTGCGCATAGCCGAGAACGGCGTTGAGTGGCGTACGCAGTTCGTGGCTGAGGCCCACGACGTACCGGCTCTTGGCCTGGTTGGCGGCTTCAGCCGTTTCCTTGGCCTTCTGCAGGGCGGCGTCCGTGCGGCTGTGCGCGGCGATCTCCTTTAAAAGCAGCGTGTTCTGCCGCGAGCTTTCCTCCTCGGCGACCAGCCGGCTGTCTTGCGCCAGGACCAGGAACCAGGTGACGATGCCCGCCACCACCACGAAGACGAAGAACACCACGGCGATGGTGCCGCCGACCACCTCGGCCGTCTGCGGCGCGGCGCGGGTCGCGAAATAGTAGATGAGACCGAGGATCGCCCCGATCAGCCCCACCGCGACACCCGAGGCGATGCCGTAGCGTCCGAGCCGCGTCTGCAGCTTGGCGATCGCCCATTCGGGCAGGATGCTCGCAGCCACCGTGTGCGCCTGCGCCCGCAGATGCGCATGCGGCTTGCACATGTCGTGGCAGCGCGCATCGAGCGAGCAGCAGAGCGAGCAGATCGGCGCAGCGTAGGCGGGGCACCAGGCCATGTCTTCGGGCTCGAAAGCGTGCTCGCAGATCGAGCAGGTGATGGTGGTCCTGCTCTGCCATTGCTTGCGCGGTTTGCGTGCCAGGTAGTACTTGCCCCTGGTCGCCCAGGCGATGGCGGGTGAGGCAACGAAGGCGACGGCGAGGGCGATGTAAGGAGCGAGCGCTCCGGCCATCGTCCCGAAAGCGCCGAGATGGGCAGCGAGCGCCACGGCCGTCGCCAGAGTCATCGCGCCGAGCCCGACCGGGTTGATGTCATATAGGTGTGCGCGCTTGAACTCGATGCCTGGTGGCGCCAGCCCGAGCGGCTTGTTGACGAAGAGGTCTGCCGAAATCGAGCAGAGCCACGCCATGGCCACGATCGAAAAGATGCCGAGCGTCTCCTCCAATAGCCGGTAGATACCGAGTTCCATCAGCAGCAGCGCGATGGCGACGTTGAAGAGGAGCCACACCACCCGCCCCGGGTGGCTGTGCGTCAGGCGCGAGAAGAAGTTCGACCAGGCGAGCGAGCCGGCATAGGCGTTCATCACGTTGATCTTCAACTGGCTGACCACCACGAACACTGCCATCAGAACGAGCGCCAGCGTCTGGTTGGGGATCATGTAGCCGAAGGCGACCGCATACATCTGCGCGGGCTCTGCCGCGTGCTCTGCCGGAACACCCGCCGAAAGCGCCAGTACTGCAAGGAACGACCCGGCGAGGAGCTTGGGGGCACCCATCACCACCCAGCCAGCACCGGCAAGGAAGATCGCGAGCTTGTGGCGCTTGCGCTTGGCCTGCTCCTCTGCTGGCAGGAACCGCAGGAAGTCCACCTGCTCGCCGATCTGCGTCATCAGCGCCAGGATCACCGCGGAGGCCGCACCGAATTGGGCAACATCGAACGGCGACACGCCACCGAGCGGCGCGGCCGGCTGGTTGAGCCCCGCGAAGGCCCGCCATACGTCGAACTGCCCCCAGTCGAGGAAGGCGATGAACAGGAAGGGCGCGATATTGAGGACGATCCACACCGGCTGCGTCATCAACTGAAAACGGCTGATGAGCCTGACCCCGTGCGTCACCAGCGGAATGACCGCCACGGCCGAAACGATATAGCCGAGCCAGAGCGGCACGCCGAATGCGAGCTGCAAGGCGCTCGACATGATCGAGGCTTCGATGGCGAAGAGAATGAAGGTGAAGCTCGCATAGATGAGCGAGGTGATGGTCGAGCCGATATAGCCAAAGCTCGCTCCGCGCGTCAGAAGGTCAATGTCGACGCCGTGGCGCGTGGCATAGCGCGAGATGGGCAGGCCGATGACGAGGATGACGATCGAGGCGACGATGATGGCGACGATGGCGTTGGTGGTGCCGTAGGACAGCGTGATCGCCCCGCCGATCGCCTCGAGCGCCAGGAACGAAATCGCCCCGATCGCCGTCTGCGAAATGCGGTTGCTGGAAAAACGCCGCGCCGATTTGGCGGTAAAACGCAGCGCGTAGTCTTCCAGGGTCTGGTTGGCCACCCACCGGTTGTATTCGCGCCTGATGGGAATGATCCGTTGCCGCGCCATCGCCCCTGTCGAAATCTTCGCCTAAATCCGCGCCAGAGCGCCCCAATGCCCAAAAAAGTGCCGCACCCTCTCTAGCACACAATCCATTGCGTTCACGCGCTTTATTGCCCAGCGGCAGGAGCGGATGGGCGCCGGCTACGTCAATCGACGTATAGGGGGTTTGTTAGCAATCGTCACAAAGTCCCGATCCGTTGCCGGCTCCCCCGAAATTGCCGGTGCAACGGAACAGTTGAGGGACAAACAGATGAATATGAGATTCGCCTTCGGCGCGGCTTTGGCAGGCACGATGATCCTGTCGATGGCGCCGGCACAGGCACAGGACGAGCCCATCAAGGTCGGCATCCTGCATTCGCTCTCGGGCACGATGGCCATTTCCGAAACCACGCTCAAGGACACCATGCTGTTCCTCATCGAGCAGCAGAACGCCAAGGGGGGCCTGCTTGGCCGCCAGATCGAGCCAGTCGTGGTCGACATCGCCTCCGATTGGCCGCTCGCCGCCGAAAAGGCCCGCGAGTTGCTGACCGTCAACGAAGTCGACGCGGTCTTCGGTTGCTGGACGTCGGTCTGCCGTAAATCGGTTCTGCCGGTTTTCGAGGAACTGAACGGCCTGCTGTTCTATCCCGTGCAATACGAGGGCGAGGAAAGCCAGCGCAACGTCTTCTATACCGGCGCCTCTCCCAACCAGCAGGCCATCCCCGCCGTCGACTATCTGGCGGAAGAAGAGGGTGTCGAGCGCTGGGTGCTCGCCGGCACCGACTACGTGTATCCGCAGACCACCAACAAGATCCTAGAGCAATACCTGCTCGACCATGGTGTCGCGCCCGAAGACATCATGATCAACTACACACCCTTCGGGCACTCCGACTGGCAGACCATCGTCGCCGAGATCAAAGTCTTCGGGTCGGAAGGCAAGAAGACCGCGGTTGTCTCGACCATCAATGGCGACGCGAACGTCCCCTTCTACCGTGAGCTCGCGAACCAAGGCATCGCTGCCGAGCACATCCCCGTCGTCGCCTTCTCGGTCGGCGAGGAGGAGCTCTCCGGCTTCGATACCAGCCCGCTCGTCGGTCACCTGGCTGCCTGGAACTACTTCATGTCGGTCGAAACTCCCGAGAATGAGGAGTTCATCACGGCCTGGCACGAATTCATCGGCAACGAGGACCGCGTGACCAACGACCCGATGGAGGCTCACTACATCGGCTTCAATCTCTGGGTGAAGGCCGTGGAAGCCGCCGGCGCCACCGATGCGGACGCCGTGATCGATTCGATTGTCGGCCTCGAGACGCCGAACCTCACCGGCGGCATCGCCAAGATGCTCCCCAACCACCATGTCACCAAGCCCGTCCTCATCGGCGAGATCCAGGACGATGGCCAGTTCTTCGTGGTGTGGGAAACCGAGGATCTCGTTCCTGGCGACGCCTGGTCCGACTTTCTGCCGGAGTCTGCCATGCTCGAAGCCGATTGGACCGCTCCGATCAACTGCGGCAACTACAATACGCAGTCGCAGACCTGCGGCGGCTCGACGGTGGCTGCGGCCAACTGAGCCGGCCCCGACGACACCCCGGGGGCGGTAGCCCGCCCCCGATCTCCCCTTCCGGACAGTCAGAACCGATGCGCCCTATCCGTTCGCTCCGCCTGCTCTTCGCCCTGGTCGGCCTGTCGCTTACGCTTCTTGCAGGCGTCGCCCGTGCACAGGACGTGCCGGGCCTCATTGAGGCCATGGGCGAGGCGAACCTGCGCGAGCTCGGCGGCATCGTCGAGGAACTCGCGGCAACCGGCGACAGCACCGTTGCCCCCGCCCTCGAAGCACTAGCCGACGGCGACCTCTACGTCGATGAAGCGGACGGTCGCGTCGTCATCGTCACCCGCAACCGCATGTACGATCCGGTGACGCAAACCGAGATCGGCCCAGCGGGCGATGCCGATCTCTCGCGCATCCGCATCAACAACAGCCTGCGCCGCGACGTCGCTGCAGCTCTCGGGTCTCTGACATTGATGAGCGACGATCCGACCGTGCGCCTCTCGGCCGCCCGCTCGATGCGCGCCAATCCGACCGAGGAGAACCTCATTCTCCTCGACGAGGCACTTGCCGCCGAAACCAACCCTTCGGTTCGCGGCGCCATGGAAACCGCCCGAGCCGTCACCATCCTTGCACTCGACGACACCAGCCTCGAAGAAAAGCGCGCGGCCGTCCCGGTGGTTGCCCGCAATGCCGGGCGCGAAGCCATCACCATTCTCAACGCCGCTCTCGGCTCGGCTCCCGAGGAACTCGCAACCGACATCCGCTCGGCAATTGCCGGTCTCGAGCAGGAGCGCGCCATCTGGGCCGCCCTGCAGAATGTCTGGTTCGGCGTCTCATTGGGCTCCGTGCTGCTGCTGGCTGCCATCGGCCTTGCCATCACTTTCGGGGTCATGGGCGTCATCAACATGGCCCATGGCGAGATGGTGATGCTGGGCGCCTACACCACCTTCGTCGTGCAGGACGTCATCCGCCGCAATGCGCCCGAGCTTTTCGACTATTCGCTGGCGATCGCTCTGCCATTGGCCTTTCTCATCACCGCCCTCGTCGGCATCGCCATCGAGCGCGGCATCATTCGCTGGCTCTATGGCCGCGCGCTCGAAACGCTGCTGGCGACCTGGGGCCTGTCGCTGATCCTCCAGCAGACCGTGCGCTCGATCTTTGGGCCAACCAATCGCCAGGTCGGCAATCCGAGCTGGATGTCGGGCTCGTTCGAGTTCTACGGCCTTTCCCTCACCTGGAACCGCTTCTGGATCGTCATCTTCGCCATTGCCGTCTTTACGGCGCTTCTCGTCGTCCTCAACCGCACGGCACTGGGCCTGCAGATGCGCGCGGTGACGCAGAACCGCCGCATGGCCTCGGCCATGGGCATCCGCACCCCCTTCGTCGACGCCATGACCTTCGGTCTCGGCTCGGGCATTGCCGGGCTTGCAGGCGTGGCGCTGAGCCAGATCGACAACGTCTCGCCCAATCTCGGCCAGGGCTACATCATCGACAGCTTCATGGTCGTCGTCTTCGGCGGCGTCGGCAATCTCTGGGGCACGCTGGTTGGTGCGCTGACTCTCGGCGTCGCCAACAAGTTCCTCGAGCCCTATGCCGGCGCGGTGCTGGGCAAGATCCTCATCCTCGTCCTCATCATCCTCTTCATCCAGCGGCGCCCGCGGGGGTTGTTCGCGCTGAAAGGAAGGGCGGTGGAGTCATGAGTTCGGTGAAGAAACCCCTCACCCGGCGCTGCGCGCCGACCTCTCCCCAAATGGGCGAGGTGAGCATCATGCTCGTCCAAGCGCGGAGCCAATCCCCTCGCCCCTCCGGGGAGAGGGTTAGGGTGAGGGGCTTCTACTTTGACACCCTCACATCCGAAGGCGTGCGAGCATGATCACCCAAGCGCTCCTACGCGCCCTCGACAAAAAGGCCCTCTGGCTGGTTGCAATCCTTGTCGCGCTCGCCATCGCTGTGCCCGCGGCCAACCTCATGATCCCCCCGGGCCAGCCGGGTCATGTGCCGATCTATGTCGTCACCTTGTTCGGCAAGTACCTGACCTACGCCATGCTGGCGCTCGCCCTCGACCTCGTCTGGGGATATTGCGGCATCCTCTCGCTCGGGCACGGCGCATTCTTCGCTCTCGGTGGCTACGCCATGGGCATGTATCTGATGCGCCAGATCGGCGACCGCGGCGTCTATGCGAACCCGGTCCTCCCCGACTTCATGGTGTTCCTCAACTGGAAGGAGTTGCCCTGGTACTGGATGGGCTTCGACCAGTTCTGGTTCGCCGCCCTTATGATCGTCCTGGTGCCCGGCCTCCTCGCCTTCGTCTTCGGCTTCTTCGCCTTCCGCAGCCGTGTCACCGGCGTCTATCTCTCGATCATCACCCAGGCGATGACCTTCGCCCTGCTGCTCGCCTTCTTTCGCAACGACATGGGCTTTGGCGGCAACAACGGTCTGACTGACTTCAAGGACATCCTCGGCCAGCCGGTACAGGCGGCGACCACCCGCGGCGCGCTCTTTGCAGCGACCGCCGTGGCGCTTGCCCTTTCCGTCTTCGTCTGCTCGATGATCGTCAACAGCAAGCTTGGCAAGGTGATGATCGCGGTGCGCGACGCCGAGAGCCGTACCCGCTTCCTCGGCTATCGGGTGGAGTATGTGAAGCTCTTCGCTTTCACCGTTTCCGCCGTCATGGCGGGCGTTGCCGGTGCGCTTTACGTCCCTCAGGTCGGCATCATCAATCCGGGCGAGTTCGAGCCGGCCAATTCCATCGAAATTGTCATCTGGACCGCCGTCGGCGGGCGCGGCACCATCGTCGGGCCGATCATCGGCGCCGTCGTCGTCAACATGGGCAAGTCCTACTTCACCGGCGCCTTGCCCGAGTTCTGGCTCTATGCGCTAGGCGCCCTCTTCGTCTTCGTCACCCTCTTTCTGCCCAAAGGGATCGTCGGCCTCCTCGGCCAGTGGCGCGCCGTGAGCCGCCGACACGAGCCTGCACGGCCCGCCGCCGGCGAAGCCCAGGCGTCCGACGCCGAAGAGCGCGGCGAGGATCCGACGACGCTGATCGGCGACCCCCAGCCCAAGCCCGCGGAGTAGGCGATGATCAACGCCCAGGACACCATGCTCTACCTCGACGGGGTGTCGGTCGCCTTTGACGGCTTCAAGGCCCTCAACAATCTCTCGATCATCGTGCGCCCGGCCGAGATGTTGGCCATCATCGGCCCGAACGGCGCCGGCAAGACGACAATGATGGACATTATTACCGGCAAGACACGGCCCGACGCGGGCGAGGTCTATTTCGACGGACGCACGGACCTGACGAGACTCGACGAGGCGGCGATCGCCAACCTCGGCATCGGCCGCAAATTCCAGAAGCCGACCGTGTTCGAAAGCCAGACTGTCTGGGACAATTTGGAAATGGCCCTGAAGAAGCCGCGCGGCATCGTGAGGACCCTTTTCTATGTGGCAGGCGACGAGGACATCGCCCGTATCGAGGAGATCCTGGAGACCGTGCGGCTGACCGACCGCAAGGAGGATCTGGCTGCCGATCTTTCCCATGGCCAGAAGCAGTGGCTTGAGATCGGCATGCTCCTCGCCCAGGACCCCAAGCTCCTGCTGGTCGACGAACCGGTCGCGGGCATGACCGATGCCGAGACCGGCGAGACTGCGAGGCTGTTGACCGAAATCGCACGAACCCGCTCGGTCGTCGTCGTCGAGCACGACATGAGCTTCGTGCGGGACCTCGCCACCCGCGTCGTCTGTCTCGCCGAAGGCTCGGTGCTCGCTGAAGGGTCGCTCGAGCAGGTCAGCGCTAATCCCATCGTGATCGAACGGTATCTCGGGAGGTGAGTATGTCGCGATTCAGCACGGAAGGCTCAGCCGGCATCTCCCTCCCCCTTGTGGGGAGGGTGGCCCGCGAAGCGGGTCGGGTGGGGGTATCTCGCGGCAGGAGCTGCAGCATCGAGTCTACGGCGGCGTACCCCCACCCAGCTTCGCTAGGAGCCATACGGCCCCAAGCTGCGCTACCCTCCCCACAAGGGGGAGGGAGACGGTGTCGTGCCCTTGGAGGGATCTCATGACCACCGCCCTTTCCGTCAACGCCATCGACCTCCATTACGGTGCCGCCCAGGCGCTCAAGGCAGTTTCCATCGACTGCCAGCCCGGCCGCATCACCGCCGTGCTGGGCCGCAACGGCGTCGGCAAATCCTCGACGCTGCGCGCGATCACCGGCATCAACCAAATATCGGCCGGCTCCATCGTCTTCGGCGAGCAGACGCTGCGGAAACTGCCGCCCTACCGCCGGGCCCGCATGGGCCTCGGCTATGTGCCGCAGGGCCGCGAAATCTTTCCGCTCCTGACCGTCCGAGAAAACCTCGAAACCGGCTATGCCGGCTTGCCGCGCCGCGACCGCAACATTCCCGGCTATATCTTCGAGCTATTCCCGGTCTTGAAGTCGATGCTCGCCCGCCGGGGCGGCGACCTCTCCGGCGGTCAGCAACAGCAATTGGCGATCGGGCGGGCATTGGTCGCGCGTCCTCGGGTGCTGGTCCTCGACGAGCCCACGGAAGGCATCCAGCCCTCGATCATCAAGGACATCGGCCGGGCGCTACAGTTCCTGCGCGACGAAAAGGAGATGACCATTCTCCTCGTCGAGCAATTTCTCGATTTCTGTCGAGAGATCGCCGACGACATCTATGTCATGGACCGGGGCGAAGTCCGCCATTCGGGGCCGGCGAGCGACCTCGACCTGCCCGAGGTGCGCCGGCACCTCGTCGTCTAAAGCGCGATGTGAAAGCAACCGGCTCTTCGTGAAAAAAATGAGACGCGCGTGATTGGACTCGATCAAACCACATCGCGCTCCAACGAAAACGCCCGGCACTGGGCCGGGCGCAAGCATCCAGGGGAGGGACGCTATCCTATTCCATCACCAGACCCGCATCGATGCAGGCCTGCAGATCGATCGTCTCGAGATCGATCGTGGGGGTTTCAGCCTGGGCCATGCCGCTGGCTTCGACTTCGTCCTCGACTGCATCGTCGCCCGAGTCCTCGAGCTCCGCGTCGCCTGCCGACTCGTCTGTGGACTCCGATTCGGTACCGGCAGCGGTCTTGAGTTCGTCGCATTGCTGCTGGACGAGCGGAAGCTCGTCCTCGGGAATGGTCATGCCATTGATCATCGACTGAGCATACACCGGTCCGGAAAAGGCCAGCGCAGCGGCGAGGGCAATCGTTGACGCAAGTGGTTTCAATTGCATCTCTATTTCCTCTCGATTTAACTTTCTTGGCGAGCAGGTGCTCGGTTGGTGTAACGCTGCTGTCAAATAATTGTTGCGTCCCACGCGGATATCCCGCCGATCACGTTTATTTTCCTGCCTCAAGAAGAACCGGTTCATGTTTTCGATGACGGCCGAGCCGACAAACCCACCAGCGCGCCTGCAACGTGCGCAGGGCGTCGGCCGCATCGTCGTCGCCGACCGTGAGGGCCGAACGATGCTGCGCACCCTCTACCAGGAGGGATGCAGCAAGATCCGCCTGCCCAATACCCATTCGCCGGCCATCGAAGCCGTCCTCATCAACACCGCCGGAGGGCTCACCGGCGGTGACAATCTGCGCTGGCAGGCGGAGGCGGCGGCCGGTGCCAGGCTCGTCCTCACCACCCAGGCCTGCGAGCGCATCTACCGCACGACAGGCCCTGCCGCCCGCGTCGAGACGCACCTTTGCGCCGGTCCCGGCGCCCATATCGATTGGCTGCCGCAGGAAACGATCCTGTTCGAAGATTCGTATCTCGACCGCAGCATGAAGATCGATGTCGAAGACGGCGCGACGTTTACCGGCATCGAGGCGGTGCTGCTCGGCCGCGACGCCATGGGCGAGGAGGCGCGCTATGCCCGCTTCGCCGACAACTGGCGCATCCGGCGCAATGGTCGCCTGATCCACGCCGAGGCGACGCGGCTGACCGGCGAGCCCCGGTTCGAGCGGGATGCCATCTCGCTGCTCGCCGGTGCCCGCGCCTTCGCCAGCCTCGTCCATATCGGCCCAGATGCAGAACGGCACCTGGCGGCGATCCGGCCGCGGATTGCCGACGATCCGCGCGTGGCCGCCAGCGCCGAAGGCGAGCGTCTCGTCATACGAGCCATGGCGCAAAGCGGACTTGCCTTGCGCCGATTGATCGTTCCAATAGTTGCCGACCTTTCCGGTGCGGGAAGCCTTCCCCGCCTGTGGCACAGCTGACTCCGAGAGAACCGCCCCAAGAGAACCGCCAATGAACCTGACCCCGCGCGAAAGAGACAAGCTCTTGATCTCCATGGCTGCCGTGGTGGCGCGCAAGCGCCTCGAGCGCGGCGTCAAGCTCAACCACCCGGAGGCAATCGCGCTCATCACCGATTTCGTCGTCGAGGGGGCCCGCGATGGCCGCTCCGTAGCCGACCTGATGGAGGCGGGCGCCCATGTCGTTGCCCGCGATCAGGTCATGGAAGGCATTGCCGAGATGATCCATGACGTTCAGGTGGAAGCCACCTTCCCTGACGGCACGAAGCTCGTCACCGTTCACCAGCCGATCCGCTGATCCATCAACCGCCACGAGATCACCAGGAGGAACATCGATGCTCAAGCGCATTCTGATCGCCATTCTCGCCGTCGGCGCCGCCACGGCGCCCGCCTTTGCCCATCTCGACCCCATGGCCCACGGCCCGGTAATGGCCGGTTTCACCCATCCGCTTTTCGGGCTCGACCACGTGCTGGTGATGGTGGCTGTCGGCCTTTGGGCCGCCGTGGCTGGCAGGCGGGCCATCTGGATAGTCCCGGCCGCGTTCGTTGGCGCCATGGCGTTCGGCTTTGCCGCGGCGATCGCCGGGGTGTCCTTGCCCTTCGTCGAGCCGGTGATCCTCGTTTCGGTGGTCTTCGTCGGTGTCATGGTGGCGCTCGCACTGCCCGTGCCGGCGCCAGCCGTCGCCGCGATGGTCGCAGTCTTCGCCCTCTTCCACGGCCATGCCCACGGCGGCGAGCTCGGCGCCGCCGGCGCGCTCGAATTCGCGCTAGGCTTTATCGTCGCCACCGCCGCGCTGCACCTCGTCGGCATCGCGCTCGGCCTCGGCTTCGCGCGCATCCTCGACACCGGCCGCAGCCGCATGGCGATCCAAATTCTCGGCGGCCTGACGGCGCTTGGCGGCGTCTGGCTCGCCGTCGGCGCGTGAAGGCCGGTTAGGAGGTGAAGCCATGATACCGGGGGAAGTCCTGCCCAAGCCGGGCGACATCGAGCTCAACGCAGGCGCCGAGACGCTGACCATCGAGGTCTCCAATACCGGCGATCGACCGATCCAGGTCGGTTCGCACTACCATTTCTACGAGACCAATACGGGCCTGCGCTTCGACCGGGAGCGGACCCGCGGCATGCGGCTCGATATTGCCGCCGGCACCGCCGTCCGCTTCGAGCCGGGGCAGACCCGGGAAGTGACGCTGGTGCCCCTATCGGGCGGGCGCACCGTCTACGGATTTCAGCAAAGGACCATGGGGCCGCTCTGACCGGCACTACCGCCGCCCCACCTACCTCAAAGGGATTTGATGACTATCAAGGAAGACGACTTTAAGACGGGTCTTGCAGCCGTTGTTGACGATCTCCACAAGGCCGGCACCAAGGACGCCGAAGCCATGCTGCTGCTCGGGCGCCTCGCCTCGGACCTCTCCGGTCAGATCAAGGCGTCCAACTGGAGCCAGGCCAAGAAGCGCATGAGCCGCGCCGACTACAACACGTTGCTCGAAAGCTTTCGCGAGGGTGGCAATACCCACGTTCAGGAAGGCCGCATCAAGCAGGCCTATGCCGTCCAGGCTCTGGCGATGTCGCTCATTGCCCCGACCTATACCTCACCCGAGATCAAACAAGGCGGCCAGTTGCTCGACGAACTGATCGACCGGACTATCGTCTTCTATAGGCGCTCTCGAAAGAAAGGCGTCTGAGACGCGGATGAACGGGCTTCCGGCGATCGGTGCGGATTGCGGGACTTTGGACCGCCTGGCGAGGAAGTGGCGGGACGCAGGTGCGTCCCGCCACCTGTCACTGTCTCAATTCGGGTCAGGCGCGGTCGTCGACATAGACGGTTGCAGAGCCATCGGTTTCGACGTCGAGCGCGACGACATCTGCGGCCTCGAACCCTTCGGCCTGCAGCTTGGCGGTAATCGCCGCGTTGGCTTCAAGCTGCGAATGCAGCGAAGTCATGCTGCCGGCATTGGCCTCGAGCAGCGCATCGATGTCGCTTTCAGCGGTCGTGCCGGCAGTACCTTCCGCCGTCGTATCGGTGTCCGTCATTTCCTCGCTGCCTTCCGCATCGACCGCGGCATCTGCCTCTGCTTCCGCCGATCCCTGCGCATCGACCGCAAGTTCGGACAGCCGAACGATGGTCACCTTGGACTCGTCCGTCACGGCGCTGAGGTCGAGTTCGGCCGAAGCGCCGGCCGTGAGTGCAGACGAAAGATCGTCCAGCGTCTTGCTGCCTCCCATGTCTGCGCCGGCACTGGTATCGACCCCGGCATCAACGCCCGCGTCGCCCCCGGTATCGGTGTCCGTGTCTGCACCGGCATCGACGCTGGTATCGACCTCGGCATCAACGCCGGCATCTACCCCGGTATCGCCGGCCTCGACGTCCACCCCGACGTCGCCCCCCGCATCGACGCCGACGCCGGCGTCCTGCGCAAAGGGTGCGACGGCTGTGGAAGCCAGGAGGGCGGCGGCCAGAGTGAGAGCGATCGTATTGCTACGCATGGCTTATCCTTTCTTATTCCAGGTATTGCCTCCCGCGTGCTTCGTCCAATGCGCTTCCGCCGGTATGGTTGCGCCACTCGGGCCAGGCACAACCGCAACCCCCTGAGAACAAACGCTAAAACTACAGTGGACCGCCGGAAAACCATCTCCGTGCGGCCCATCGGCAACACCCTGACAACCTGAAGACGGAGCCTGCTATGCCTGCCCGCATCTCCCGTGCGACCTATGCCGACATGTACGGTCCGACCACCGGCGACAGGGTGCGTCTGGCTGATACCGAGCTCTTCATCGAGGTCGAGAAGGATTTTACTTTTTATGGCGAGGAGGTGAAGTTCGGCGGCGGCAAGGTGATCCGCGATGGCATGGGCCAGTCCCAGCGCACCCGCGCGCAAGGGGCCGTCGATACCGTCATCACCAACGCACTCGTCGTCGACGTCACCGGCATCTACAAGGCCGATATCGGCCTGAAGGAGGGTCGCATCGTCGGCATCGGCAAGGCGGGCAATCCCGATACCCAGCCCGGCGTCGACATCGTCATCGGCCCCTCGACCGAAGCTATCGCCGGCGAAGGCAGGATTTTGACTGCCGGCGGCTTCGATGCCCACATCCACTTCATCTGTCCCCAGCAGATCGAAGAAGCGCTGATGAGCGGCGTGACCACCATGCTCGGCGGCGGCACCGGTCCCGCTCATGGCACGCTCGCCACCACCTGCACTGGCGCGTGGCACATCGAGCGCATGATCGAAAGCTTTGATGCCTTTCCCATGAACCTGGCGCTCGCCGGAAAGGGCAACGCCTCCCTCCCCGCGCCGCTCGAAGAGATGATCCTCGCCGGCGCCGCGGCCTTGAAGCTCCACGAGGACTGGGGCACGACCCCGGCGGCCATCGACAACTGCCTATCGGTCGCCGACGCCTACGACGTGCAGGTGATGATCCACACCGATACGCTCAACGAAAGCGGCTTCGTCGAGGATACCGTCGCCGCCTTCAAAGGCCGCACCATCCACGCCTTCCATACCGAGGGCGCCGGCGGCGGCCACGCACCCGACATCATCAAGGTCGCAGGCCTTGCCAACGTCATCCCCTCCTCCACCAATCCGACCCGGCCCTATACCGGCAACACCATCGCCGAGCACCTCGACATGCTCATGGTCTGTCATCACCTCTCGCCCTCGATTCCCGAGGACGTCGCCTTTGCCGAGAGCCGCATCCGCAAGGAAACCATCGCCGCCGAAGACATTCTCCACGATATCGGGGCCTTCTCCATCATCTCGTCGGACAGCCAGGCCATGGGGCGTATCGGCGAAGTGCTGATCCGCACCTGGCAGACCGCCGACAAGATGAAGCGCCAGCGTGGGCGGCTGCCCGAGGAAACGGGCGACAACGATAACTTCCGGGTCAGGCGCTACCTTGCCAAATACACCATCAACCCAGCCATCGCCCAGGGCCTGAGCCGGCACATCGGCTCGATCGAGGTCGGCAAGCGCGCCGATCTCGTGCTGTGGAACCCGGCCTTCTTCGGCGTCAAACCCGAGATGGTGCTTCTCGGCGGCTCCATCGCCGCCGCGCCCATGGGCGACCCCAACGCGTCGATTCCGACGCCGCAGCCCATGCATTATCGCCCCATGTTCGCCGCCTACGGCAGGCTGCGGACCAACTCCTCGGTGACCTTCGTGTCGAGGGCCGCCGCGGATGCGGGCCTCAAGGATCGCCTCGGCGTCGCCAAGGCACTTGTGCCGGTCGAGAACACCCGTGGCGGCATCGGCAAGGCCGCCATGATCCACAACTCGGCAACGCCTCATATCGAGGTCGATCCGGAAACCTACGAGGTCCGCGCCGACGGCGAGTTGCTCACCTGCGAGCCGGCAAGCGTACTGCCCATGGCGCAGCGCTATTTCCTGTTCTAAGACCTTTGACCACGGCACGGGCGCCGCGTTTTTTGGGGCAATGAGTATGATATATGCCTTCGCGCTTCTCCTCGGCGCCGCCGCTGGCCTGCGCACCATGACCGCGTCGGCAGCAGTGAGCTGGGCGGCAGCCATAGGCTGGATCGACCTCTCCGGCACCTGGGCAGCCTTCATGGGCGCGACCATGACGCCCTGGATTCTCACCCTTCCCGCTTTTGCCGAATTGGTTGGCGACAAGCTGCCCACAACGCCTAGCCGCAAATTGCCGACGCCGTTCACCGGCCGCCTCCTCAGCGGCGCATTCAGCGGTGCTGTGCTCGGCCTTGCGGCAAGCGAATGGGTCGGCGGCCTGGTTGCGGGCGCCATCGGTGCGATCATCGGCACCTATGGCGGTGCCGAAGCCCGCGCCCGGCTGGCCCGCGCATTCCGGCGGGACCTACCCGCTGCTCTGATCGAAGACGTCGTTGCCGTTGTCGGGGCGATTCTCATCGTCATGGCAGTCGCCTGACGGCCAAAATCCGCGCTGGCCTCCCCTGCGCCCCTGCGTTAGCCTTGAACCAAGGAGAACGCGCTTGATCTATGTCATCGCCACCATCCGCATTCGGCCCGACGCGCTCGAAGCCTATGCGACCCTCGCCCAGCCTTGCATCGCCGCGACCCGCCGTGAGGCCGGTTGCCTGCTCTACGACCTCGATGCCAGCACCACCGACCCCGAAACCCTTGTCTTCGTTCAGAAATGGGAGAGCCGCGAGGCGCTTGCCGACCATCTCAATGCCCCTCATGTCGTCGCCTTTCGCGAGGCCATCAAACCTTATGTGATCGAGGCGCAGGTCGAGATCGTTCACCCCGATCGCGTCGAGGTCATGTAGGCCATGGTCCGGGACGCCGAGGAGCGCGACCTCGATGCGCTGATTGCCCTGCTGAGCGACGTGCAGGCCATCCATGCGAAGGCGCTTCCGGACATATTCCGAAGTGATTTGGATGCCGACGCCGCAAAAGGCATGTTCCGCGAGACCCTGGGCAAGCAGGGCCATACCGTTCTGGTTGCCGAGGATGCCGGACAACCCGTCGGCTACATATGGTTCGAGATTTTCGATCGCCCGGCCAACTTCTACCATCACCCCCGACGCGCCGGTTACATTCACCATATCGGTGTGTCCGCGTCAGTTCGGCGCCAGGGCTTCGGCCGCGCGCTCGTCGAGGCCACCCGCTCCCGCCTGGCGGACGCCGGGATCGACGAGGTCGGCGTGGACTACTGGGCCTTCAACACACGAGCGTCACAGTTCTTCGCGAGCCTCGGATTCGAGCCGCAACACCATATCGCCTTCGCCCGGTGACCCTGCCGCCTAGAGCGGAACGCGAAAAAGTGGGAACCGGTTTTTCGCGGAAAGTCCCGCGACAACTAAGTAGAGCGCGTGATTTGATTCCATCAAATCACGCGCTCTGACCCGGAAGGACCCAGCATGACGATCCGTACACTCGCCAGATCCGGCCTCTCCACCCTCGCCGCCTTACTTGCGTTGACCATATCCACCCACGCCCAACCGGCACTGGGCGTCCAATCAACCGTCGTCCTCACCCTCGGCACCGATGGCGACGCCGAAAAACGCCTCGTGCGCTACGAGTGTGAAGGCCTCGAACCCTTCGCGGTCGAGTACATTAACGCCGCACCCAACTTCCTCGCCCTCGTGCCGGTCGAAGGCGAGACGTTGATCTTTTCGGCCGTACTGTCGGCCTCCGGCGCCCGCTACGCCGCCGCCCACTGGGAATGGTGGACGTCCGGACCCGAGGCGAGCCTGCATGACCTCACCCTCGGCCCGGATGCCGAACCAGTCGCCGCTTGTCTCGAGTTCACCGAAGGGCCTTGAGGCGGCACGCGGAAACGGCAATGGACCTGGGTAACTAGCGCTGCGACGACAAGACTGGACGCATGGAACCACCTCCCCTCGCCGACCAGCTCTTCCCCCACATCCGCATCGTCATGGGCATGGTCGTCGGCCTTGGGATCACGCGCATTCTGATGGGGGCCGCCAGCCTCATCCAGCACCCGAACCGCGCCAGGGTCTCGCTGATTCATCTTCTGTGGGCGGTTTCGATCCTCGTCGAGCTCATCTTCTTCTGGTGGTGGCAGTTCGAGCTCTTTGCCATCCACGACTGGAATTTCGGGCTCTTTCTTTTCGTCGTCGGCTACGCTGTGGTGCTCTTCCTGCTGGCAGCGCTCCTCTTTCCCGACAGTCTCGCCGAATACGAGGGGTACGAGGATTTCTTCCTCAAGCGCCGGCGTTGGTTCTTCGCTCTGTTCGGCGCCACCTTCGTTTTCGATCTCATCGACACGCTGACCAAGGGCGAGGAGCACTTCGCCCGCTTCGGCTTGGAATACTATGTGCAGACCCCTATCGGCGTCGGATTCAGCGTCGCCGCTATCTGGAATGGCGACCGCCGCTTCCATCTCGCCCTGGTGATCGTCCACCTCCTTTATCAGGCGTCCTGGATCGTCAGGCTCTTCTATACCTTAACCTGACCCGCTATGGTCCTTGCCGAGGTCGGGAAGCCTCGGTACGGGCGATCAAAACAGGAAGACCATGCTCCGCGCGATTTCGCACCTGCCCGCCGGCCACAGTGACGGCATTCCCTTCGATCTCGTCACCCTCGCCCATGACGAACGGCGCTTGCGCCGCAAGCTCCTGACCCTCGTACATGGCGACGAAGTGCTGGTGGATTTCCCGCAGACGATAACGCTCGAGGACCGCGGCGCCCTGGTGCTCGAGGACGGCCGGCTTGTGGAGGTCATCGCGGCCGAGGAACAGCTCCTCGAAGTGCGCGGCCGTAGTGGTGAGCACCTCCTGCGCCTTGCCTGGCATATCGGCAACCGTCACACCCCCGCGCAGCTCGAGGAGAGCCGCATCCTCATCGCGCGCGACCACGTCCTTAAAGCCATGCTCGAAGGCCTCGGCGCGACGGTCGCTGACGTCACTGAACCGTTTACGCCCGAACATGGCGCCTACCACGCGCATGGGCACGCCGATACCGGCCATGCCCTCCTCTACCGCCAATGAGCGATAGCGCCGCGCTCCAACGGCTCCTGACCTGGCTGTCGCCCGCCTTTCCCGTCGGCGGCTTCGCCTGGTCGGCCGGGCTCGAGACCGCTATCGTTGAAGGACCGGTCCAGACCGCGGGCAAGGCACATGAATGGATCGAGGCCAACCTGCGCCACGGCGCGACCCGCACCGACGCGATCCTGCTCGCCCACGCCCATCGCGGCTTCACCGACGCCGCGATCCTGCGTGAGCTCGCCGATCTCTGCCTGGCGCTGACGCCCGCGCGCGAGCGGCGGCAGGAGACCCTCGCCATGGGAGACGCCTTTGTCGCCGCCGCCAGGACCTGGCCTTCGCCGCACTACACGAGCCTGCCGACACCCAGCCCCTACCCGGTCGCCGTCGGCGCGGCGGCAGCGGCCCACCAGATACCGCTGAACCAGACGCTCCTCGCCTTCCTCACCTCCGCGGTGCACGCGCAAGTCTCGGTCGCCGTGCGCCTCGTGCCGATCGGGCAGAACGAAGGCCTCGCCATCCAGGCGGCGCTCGAGCCGGTGATCGCAGCCGAAGCGCAGGCCGCGCAACATGCCGCACTTGCAGACATCGGAGGCATCGCCTACGCCAGTGACATCGCGCAGATGCGCCACGAGACGCTGCCCACCAGGATATTCAAGTCATGAGCATGCTCGTTGCTTCGCTGATGTTCGTCGCCCTGCTGGCAGTCAGCTTTGCCCATTTCCTGTGGGCGACCGGCCGCACCTGGCCGATCCGCAACGAGAAGCTCCTCGCCCAGACTGTCGTCGGGCTTAAAGACATCGAGCACATGCCCCCGAGGATCGCCTCCTTGGCGGTCTCTATCGCAATGCTCGCCGCCGGTATCCTCGCCCTTGCGCTGGCCGATGAGGCGGCTGGCGGCTTGTGGCTGACCCTTGCCGGCATCGTACCCGCCAGCCTTTTTCTCACCCGCGGCGTTCTCGGCTATACGCGCTGGTGGGCGGAGCGCACGCCCGAGCCGAACTTCCGCCTCAACGACGCGCGCGTCTATTCTCCGCTTTGCATCGCGCTCGGGATTGGCTTCATCGCCCTTATCGCTCCGCGGCTCATCTGAGGAATACGCCATGAAATCGATCAACGGTCCCCTGCGCATCGGCATCGGCGGCCCCGTCGGCTCCGGCAAGACCACCCTCTGCGAAATGCTGCTGAAAGCCATGCGCGAGCGCTATTCCATGGCGGTCGTCACCAACGACATCTACACTAGGGAAGATGCGCTGATTCTCGCCCGCGCCCAGGCAATCTCCGAGGAGCGAATTATCGGTGTCGAGACGGGCGGTTGCCCGCACACGGCCATCCGCGAGGACGCCTCCCTCAACCTTGCCGCCATCGACGAGTTGAACCGCAAGTTCCCGGACCTCGACGTCATCCTCATAGAGTCGGGCGGCGACAACCTGGCCGCGACCTTCTCGCCGGACCTGGCGGACTTGACCCTCTACGTCATCTCCGTTGCCCAGGGTGAGAAGGTGCCGCGCAAGGGCGGCCCCGCCATCTCGCGCTCGGACCTGCTGATTATCACCCATACCGATCTGGCACCCTATGTGGGCGCCAGCCTCGAGATCATGGAAGCCGATACGCAGAAGGTGCGCGCGGGGCGTCCCCATGTGTTTGCCGACCTCCTGCGCCGTGAAGGCGTGAACGAGATCATCGCCTTTATCGAGAAGGCCGGAGGTCTCACGGCCGCGAATGCGGCGGAATAGTCACCGCCTGCTATCCAATCGAAATCATGTGGCTCACCAGCATCCCGTCCTTGACGTGATGGACGAGCAGGCCCGGCGGATCTGTTGTCGTCGTCTCGTGGCCATCGGCGACCAGTTTACCGGCTGGCGCGACGGACGGGGCGATTGCGGCGGGTAATTCGGCAAAGCGGGCGAACATGGGTCGGTGCAGATGCCCGCAAAAGATACCGAGCACGCTATCACGGGCGCGTCCGATTACCGCCGACAACGCCTCCTGATTGCGACAGTCGATGGTCTCGTATTCATCCATGCCGCAATTGAAGGGGTGCTGGTGAAGGAAGACCAGCGCCGGCGGACCACCTGAATTGAGCTCGTGCTCCAGCCAATCACGGACGGGCGCCGCATCGCCGTGCACCGCGCCGGGAATAGTGACGTCGAGGCCGACGAGCCGCAGGCTGTCGGCAACCGCCACGACCCTGTTGAGCGGGCCCGTCTGCGGACCGCCAAACACCGTGCGCATGGCCTCGCGGTTGTCGACATTGCCTGGAACCACCAGGACCGGGACGCCGAAGGTCTCCAGTCGGGCCCTGAGCATTTCGTAGTTGGACTGGTGCGACAGATTGGCGAGATCGCCGCTGACCGCGATCGCGTCTGGGCGCAGGGTCGAGAGCCAGTCGAGAACCTGGTCGAGCCGGGCTAGCGAGGCATCGTCCTTGATATGGATGTCGCTGAGCTGCGCAATGATCATGACTAATCCCCTGGCACCAGTACCACCACCGAACGTGGCGGCAACGTCGCCGATCCGCCCGCGAAGGTTACTTCCGCCGGGTCGGATTGGAAACCAGCAGTCCATTCGCCCTCCGGCAACCGCGCAACGACCGGCTCGGTTCGCCGGTTGAACCAGACCAGCACGACGTCCTTCTTGATGGTCAGGTGCATGCCGAGCACTGAAGCCCCGTGCTCGGTCCAGTCCGTCCCGTTCATCTCGCGCCCGTCCGGATGGAGCCACGCGACGTCACGCACTCCGTGTCGCTCCTGCCCGTTCAGAAAGTGATCGTCGGTCAGCGCCGGGTGCTTCTTGCGGAAGGCATGCAGCGCCGAAACGAAATCGACCAGCTCACCGTCCACGTTCTCCCAGTCGACCCAGGTGATGTCGTTGTCCTGCGCATAGGCGTTGTTGTTGCCGCGTTGCGTGCGGTACATCTCGTCGCCCTGCTGGATCAGAGGCGAGCCGCGCGAGACCAGGAGCGTCGCAAGGAGTGCCCTGACGTCGCGCTTGCGCGCCGCGTTCACCGTTTCGTCGTCCGTCTCACCTTCGACGCCGCAATTCCACGAGGAGTTGTGGTTGTGCCCGTCCCGGTTCTCCTCGCCGTTCGCCTCGTTGTGCTTGTCGTGGTAGCTGACGAGATCGCGCAGCGTGAAGCCATCGTGGACGGCGAGAAAATTGATGCCATGACTCGGCTTTCGGCCGTCGAAATCGAAAATTTCCGACGATCCTGCGACCTTTGCCGCCAACGCTCCGATACGCCCGTCGTCGCCGCGCCAAAAGCTCCTCACCTCGTCGCGATAAGTGTCGTTCCATTCGCGGAACTGCGGACCGAATTGCCCCAACTGGTAACCGCTCGGCCCCGGGTCCCACGGCTCGGCAACGAGTATGGACTTGGAAAGGATCGGATCAGCCTTGATTTTCTCCAGCATCTGGGCCCGCGCATTGAAGCCCGGTTCGCGCCCGAGGATCGTGGCAAGGTCGAAGCGGAAGCCGGAAACGCCCATTTCCTCGACCCAGTACCTCAGGCTCTCGATGACGAGCCGCTGCACGGCCGGATGATCGCAACGCAAGGTGTTGCCCGTGCCCGCATCGTTGACGAGGTGCTGCTCCCCGTCCACCTCTACATGGCGGTAGTAAGTTCGCCCGTCGAGCCCTTTGAGGCTGAGGATCGGGCCATTGGCGTCCCCTTCCCCGGTATGGTTGTAGACGACGTCGAGGATCACCGAGATGCCGTTCTTGCGATAAAGGTCGGTCATCACTCGCAATTCCTGCGGGCCGCGCGGCGCAAGCCGCGGATCGACGGCAAAGTAGCTGACCGGGTTGTAGCCCCAGGCATTGGTCAACCCCAGCGCTGGCAGGTGCCCGTCGTCGATCCAGGCGGCCGTTGGCATCAGCTCGACCGCATCGACACCCAGATATTTGAAATGGTCGATCACCCGTTTGGTGGTGAGCCCGGCGACGGTGCCGCGCAGCGGCCCCTGCACGCCCGGATGCTTCATGGTGAAGCCGCGCACATTGAGCTCGTAAAAGAGCTGCGGCGCCTTGCGCCGCGGGATCGCAAGCGGATTGCGCTCACCCACCACGATCGCCTTTGGGATGAGCGGAGCAGTATCGACCGCATCCTCGCGCGGCAGGCGCAGGCGTGGCGAGCGCACGAACACCCTGTCGAGCCGGCGCGCATAGGGGTCGACCAGCAGCTTGCTGGGATCGAAGAAATAGCCTTGGGCCGGATTGTATTCGCCGTCGGCACGAAAGCCGTAGCGCGTGCCGGGCCCGAGGCCGGCAACCAGCACGGCGTGCACGTTGTCGGCGTGCACATCCATCTCGAACCGGTCGGTCTCCCGGTCGAGCTCATCGTAGATCGAGACCCAGAGCGCCGAAGCGGTCTCGGAGTAGACGGCGAAGTTGACGCCCTGCGCCAACGCGGTCGCGCCGAGCACTCTTGTGTCTCCGCCGCCGGGCACAAGCCTGGGTTTGGTGGAGGGGCTCGTCTCAGGTAATAACGCTTGGCTCACTACGTCCTGTTCTCTGCTTGATTTGCGTCAGCACCTCGGCGGTCTGGACGAGCGATGCCAGCGCCGTCTGCGTTTCGAGATCGTGGCGCCCGCTAACGGCTTCGTAGCGCTCGAGGTAAACCCGCAGCGTCGCTCCGACGGTGCCCGTGCCCGAGAGACGCGCGACGATGCGCGAGCCGTCCTCGAAGCCGATGCGAACGCCTTGCTTCCGCGCCACCGATCCGTCGACCGGATCGGCATAGGCGAAATCGTCGGCATAGACGATCTGGAGATCGTCGAAGCTCTGACCCCTGAGGCCCGGCAGCTTGCTGCGCAGGTCGTCCATGAGCTGGTTGGCGACGGTTGCGTCGACTTCCTCATAGTCGTGCCGCGTATAGTAGTTGCGCCCATAAGTCGCCCAGTGCTCGGTAACAATCTCGTCGACGCTCTGCTTCCTGACCGCAAGGATGTTGAGCCAGAGGAGCACAGCCCAGAGACCGTCCTTCTCGCGTACGTGATTGGAGCCCGTGCCCGCACTCTCCTCGCCGCAGATGGTCACGCGCCCGGCGTCCAGCAAATTGCCGAAGAACTTCCAGCCGGTCGGCGTCTCGTGCATCTCGACGCCCAGTTTTTGCGCGACCCGGTCGGCCGCCGCACTGGTCGGCATGGATCGGGCGATGCCGGCTATGCCCGCCTTGTAGCCCGGCGCCAGATGCGCATTGGCCGCCAGCAGCGCCAGCGAATCCGAGGGCGTCACGAACCGGCCCTTGCCGATGATGAGGTTGCGGTCGCCGTCCCCGTCCGAAGCCGCGCCGAAATCGAGGCCGTCGGGTGCCATCAGCTCATCGTAGAGGTCCTTGCAGTAGACGAGATTGGGGTCCGGGTGCCCACCGCCGAAATCGGGCGAGGGCACGCCATTGACCACCGTCCCCGCCGGCGCGCCGAGCTTGCCCTCGAGGATCGTCTTGGCATAGGGACCGGTGATGGCGTGGAGCGCGTCGAACTTCATTCGAAAGCCCGAGGCGAAGAGGTCGCGGATCGCACCGAAGTCGAAGAGGGTCTCCATCAGCTCGGCATAGTCGGCGACCGGATCGATCACCTCGACCGCCATCTCACCGACACTCTGGGTGCCAAGCGTCGAGAGATCCACATCGCTCGCCTCGGCAATCCTGTAGCTGGTGATGACCTTGGTGCGCTCGAACACTTCATCCGTGATCTTCTCGGGCGCCGGTCCGCCGTTGGAGACGTTGTACTTGATGCCGAAATCCCCGTCCGGCCCACCGGGATTGTGGCTGGCCGAGAGCACCAGCCCGCCGAATGCCCCGTGATGACGGATGACGTGGCTGGCCGCCGGCGTCGACAGCAACCCGCCCTGCCCCACCAGCACCCGTCCGAAACCGTTGGCGGCGGCGATCTTGATCGCCGTCTGGATGGCGACGTCGTTGTAATAGCGCCCGTCCCCGCCGATCACCAGCGTCTGGCCTTCGAAGCCCTCGAGACTGTCGAAGATCGCCTGGATGTAGTTCTCGACATAGTTGGGCTGCTGGTAGACCGTGACCCGTTTCCGCAGCCCCGAGGTCCCGGGTTTCTGGTCGGCATAGGGCGTGGTCTCAACCGTTCTGATCGTCATAGTCCTTCAGTCCCAAGAGGTTCGCGTAGATATCGGCATAGCGGGCCGCGCTCGTCTCCCAGGAGACGTCGGATTTCATGCCCCGGCGCTGCATCTTCTTCCAGCTCTCCGGTTGCCGGTAGAGGTCGAGCGCGCGTCGTATGGCATCGGCCAGCGCGTGTTCGTCCGGCGGGGCGAACTGGATGCCGGTCGCAACCCCGGCATAGAGCGCCGCGACGTTGGCATCGATCACCGTATCGTTGAGCCCGCCCACGCGGCTGACCAGCGGAATGGCGCCATAGCGCAGCGCATAGAGCTGCGTCAGTCCGCACGGCTCGAAGCGCGAAGGCACCATCACCACGTCCGCTCCGCCCTGTACCAGGTGGCTGAGCCTTTCATCGTAGCGCGTGACGATGCCGACCTTGCCCGGATGGCGCATGGCCGCCGCGCGCAAGCCATTCTCGAGCTCGGTCTCGCCCGAGCCAAGCACTGCCAGCTGCGCGCCTTGCGCCACCAGAGCGTCGACGCACGCAACAAGCAGGTCGATGCCCTTCTGCCAGGTCAGGCGGCTAACGACACCAAAGAGCGGCGCGTTGGCGACCTCTAGCCCGAACGCCTCCTGCAGTGCCATTTTGTTGGCGATGCGCTTGTGTGTTGTACTGGCCGTATACGTCTGCGCCAGCGATGCGTCCGTCGCCGGATCCCAGGCCGTGACATCGATGCCGTTGAGCACACCGAACACGGTCTCGGAGCGGTTTTCCAACAGCCCGTCGAGACCCATGCCGAAGGCGGGCGTACGGATTTCGGCCGCGTAGGTCGGGCTGACCGTGGTGACGATATCGGCGCACTCGAGGCCGGACTTCAGATAGCCAACGCCTCCGTAGTATTCGACCCCCTCCATCGAGAAGGCATGCGACGGCAGGCGCAACTGGGTGAAGATGTCGGCGCCAAACGTGCCCTGGAACGCCAGGTTGTGGATGGTCATCACCGTCTTGATCCGGTCCGACGGCCCATATTTGACATAGGCCGGCACCAGGCCCGCCGTCCAGTCGTGCGCGTGCAGCACCTGCGGCCGGTAGCCCTCCACGAGCCCGACGGCCAGTTCGTGCGCAACCCACGAGAGCGCCGCAAACCGCCGCCAGTTGTCGGGCCAGTCCCACCCGTCGGGACTCATATAGGGGTTACCGGGACGGTCGAAGAGGTAGGGCGCATCGAGGACGATGAGGTCGAGTCCCCCGGCCCGCGCCGCGATCACGCGTGCCTCGCCGCCGAAGAGGGCGCCGAACTCGGCGACGACCCGCCCGCCGGAAATCCCGCCGGTGACCGCCGGATAGCCGGGAATAAGTGTGCGCACGGAAATGCCTCGCTCAGCGAGCGCGGCCGGCAGCGCACCGGCCACATCGGCCAGCCCGCCGGTCTTGATCAGCGGGTAGACCTCCGAGGCGACCGAGAGGACTTCGATCATCGATTGGCCAGGTACTTGTCGATCATGGACTGGGTAATGAGGGTGACGCCGTCCTCGGTGCGGCGGAACCATTCCCCGTCGAACTCCGGGTCCTCGCCGATCACCAGGCCTTCAGGGATGTTGACGCCGCGATCGACCACAACCTTGCTCAACCGCGCACCGCGCCCGATGTCGCAATAGGGCAGCACCACCGCCTCGTTCAGCTCGGAATAGGAGTGCACGCGCGAGCCGGTCGAAAGGAGCGTCCGGTTGAGATGGCCGCCCGAGACGATGCAATCGCCCGAGACCAGCGAATTCACCGCCGATCCGCGACGCCCGTCGTAGTCGTGGACGAATTTGGCGGGTGGCGTGATTTCGGCGTAGGTCCAGATCGGCCAGTCGCGGTCGTAGAGATCGAGCTGAGGCGTGATGTCGGTGAGGTCGATATTGGCCTTCCAGTAGGCATCGACCGTACCCACGTCCCGCCAGTAGGAGACCTCCTCGTTTGTCGAGCGAACGCACGAGCGCGGGAAGCGATGCGCCCAGGCCGTGCCGTTCTTGACGATATAAGGAATCAGGTCCTTGCCGAAATCCCGGTTCGAGCCTTCCGTTGCCGCATCGCGGCGCAGTTGCTCCATGAGGAACCGTGTCTCGAACACGTAGATGCCCATGGAGGCCAGCGCGTGATCGGGCTTGTCAGGGATGCCCGGCGGATCCTTGGGTTTCTCGATGAAATCGACGACCCGGTCGCGTCCGTCGACATGCATCACGCCGAAGGCCGTGGCTTCCATGCGCGGCACCTCGAGGCACCCGATGGTCACGTCCGCACCGGTATCGACGTGCTGGCGCAGCATGATCTCATAATCCATCTTGTAGATGTGGTCGCCGGCCAGGATCACGATGTAGCGCGCGCCGTAGTCCTCGATGATGTCCATGTTCTGGTAGACCGCGTCGGCCGTGCCGGCGTACCACATGTCCTCCTTGACCCGCTGGCTGGCTGGCAGGATGTCGAAGCTTTCGTTTCGTTCGGGCCGCAGGAAGTTCCAGCCGCGTTGCAGATGGCGGATGAGGCTATGCGCCTGATATTGGGTGGCGACCGAGATGCGGCGGATGCCCGAATTGATGGCATTCGAAAGCGCGAAATCTATGATGCGGGATTTGCCGCCGAAATAGACTGCGGGCTTGGCGCGCCGGTCAGTCAGCTCCAGCAGGCGCGTGCCCCGGCCGCCGGCCAGGACATACGCCATGGCCTCACGGGCTAGCGGCGACGGTGTACGATAATCTGCCATTTAAACCCTCCTCGGATGCCCGGATTGTTCCGGAACGTATGGCGCCTATTCGTTCTCGTATTTCAGAATGAGCGTCGACAGCGGCGGCAGATAAAGCGTCGCTTCCGCGGGCATGTGCCCTCCCTCAACGGCAGATGCGACCACCGCCCCCTGATTGCCGCTGTTGGACCCGCCATACCAGCCGGCGTCCGTGTTGATCCTTTCGACCCATTTGCCCACCAGAGGCATCGGCACCACGTAATCGTCACGCGGGACCGGCGTGAAGTTGCAAACGACGACCACCGGTTCGGCGTTCTCCGACCGCCGGACCCAGGCGAAGACGGAATTCTGATGGTCGTTGCCGATGATCCACTCGAACCCTTCCGGCTCGCAGTCGCGCGCATGGAGCGCCGGCAGCTCGCGATAGGCCCCATTGAGATCGGTGATCAGCCGCCGCACCCCCTCGTGCATGCCGGCATCGAGCAGGAACCAGTCGAGCGCCTTGCCCTCGTTCCACTCCTCGCGCTGGGCGAATTCCTGGCCCATGAACAGGAGCTTCTTGCCCGGATGCCCCCACATGAAGCCGTAATAGGCACGAAGGTTGGCGAACTGCTGCCAGTCGTCACCGGGCATCTTGGTGAGCATCGAACCTTTGCCGTGCACCACCTCGTCGTGGCTGATTGGCAGGACGAAGTTCTCCGAGAACGCATAGATCGTCCCGAAAGTCATGTCGTTGTGGTGATAGCGCCGGTGGATGGTTTCGCGGCTCATGTAGCGCAACGTGTCGTTCATGAACCCCATGTTCCACTTGAAACCGAAGCCGAGCCCGCCATTGTGAACCGGCGCCGAGACCCCGGGCCACGCGGTCGATTCCTCGGCGATCATGAACGTGCCCGGGTGCTGCCGGTAGGTCTCGCTATTGACCCTCTTGAGGAACTCGACCGCCTCGACGTTCTCGTTGCCTCCGAACTTGTTTGGCACCCACTGCCCATGCTGACGCGAATAGTCGAGATAGAGCATAGAGGCCACCGCATCGACGCGCAGCCCGTCGATGTGGAATTTCTCCAGCCAAAACAACGCGTTGTTGAGAAGGTAGGATTCAACCTCCCGCCGCCCGAAATTATAGATCGCCGTGTTCCAGTCGGGATGGTAGCCCTGCCGCGGATCGGCGTGTTCGTAAAGCGCGGTGCCGTCGAAATGGCTGAGCCCATGCTCGTCGGTCGGAAAATGCGCCGGGACCCAGTCGAGAATGACGCCGAGCCCGGCATTGTGCGCGGTGTCCACGAACCAGGCGAACCCCGCCGGATCGCCGAACCGGGCCGTCGGGGCGTATAGGCCGGTCGGCTGGTAACCCCAGCTGGGATCGTAGGGGTGCTCGGAAATCGGCAGAAGCTCGATATGTGTGTAACCCATGTCGGCCGCATAAGGGACGAGCTGGTCGGCAAGCTGGCCGTAGTCGAGGAACGTTCCGTCCGGCCGCCGCCGCCAGGACCCCAGGTGCACCTCGTAGATGGACATGGGGCTGCGCCGCCAGTCCCGGCGCGCGCGCTCCTCGAGATAGGCCGCGTCCGTCCAGGTGAACTCGGTCGGGTCGGGGACGACCGAGGCTGTGCGGGGCCGCAGTTCCGATTGGCGGGCAAAGGGATCCGCCTTCAGGGGCAACGTCGTTCCGTCCGCGCCCACGATTTCGTACTTGTAGATCGTGCCGGTGCCGAGGATGGGAATGAACACTTCCCAGATGCCGGTATCGCGGCGTTTGCGCATGGGATGCCGCCGTCCGTCCCAGTCATTGAAGGGCCCCACCACCGAGACGCGCCGGGCATTGGGCGCCCAGACGGCGAAGTGCGTGCCGTGGATGCCTTCGAACTCCATCTCGTGGGCGCCAAGCCTGTCGAAGAGCCGCAGGTGACTGCCCTCGCCGATATAGTAGTCGTCCATCGGTCCCAGCACCGGACCGAAGCTATAGGGGTCGTAGACGTCCCACTCACCGCCCGCGTTGGCGGCCCGATAGCGGACCGGCTGCCGGTTCTCGATCTCGACCTTGCCCTCGAAAAACCCACCGGGATGACGCGGAATCAGGGGACCTAGCCGCGTGCCGTCGAGCGTAAAGGCGGTCAGCGTTTCCGCATGCGGCACGAATGCCCTCAGCACCCGTGCACCGTCGACTTCGTGCAGCCCCAGGAAGGCGAACGCATCGCCATGCGTGCCGCTGACGACGGCTTCGATCTCGCGCGTATCGGCTTGCCAGTTCTCGTTGCTCACGAACACTTCCCCCGCTCGTGGTGTTCGCCCGCCTGTCAGGGCAGCGGGCTTGGCCCCTCATGCGTCCGCCCTCGGCCGGTACGCACGCGGATGTCGGCTACTGGTTTGCGATGGCTAACCCCCAGATATCCTCGGCATACTGGCGGATGGTGCGGTCCGACGAGAAGAAACCGACACGGGCAGTGTTGTGGATTGCCATCCGGTTCCACCTCGCCCTGTCGAGCCAAAGCGCGTCGACCTGGCGCTGCGCGGCCGAGTAGGAGTCGAAATCGCGCGCAACCATGAACCAGTCGTGGTCGTAGAGCCCGCCGATAAGGTCGCGGTAGCGGTTGGGATCGTCGGGCGAGAACACGCCCGAGGCGATGGAATCGAGGGCCTCCTTGAGGCGCGGCGACCTGTCGATCGCCGCCCTCGGCACCTCGCTCTTGGCGCGCTTTTCGGCCACCTGCTCGGTCGAGAGGCCGAAGATGACGATGTTGTCGGCCCCGACCTCCTTGTGCATCTCGACGTTCGCCCCGTCCATCGTACCGATGGTGATGGCGCCGTTGGCCATGAACTTCATGTTGCCGGTGCCAGAGGCCTCCATGCCCGCCGTCGAGATCTGCTCGGAAAGGTCGGCTGCCGGCACGATGATCTCGGCCACGGAAACGTTGTAGTTGGGCAGGAACACCACCTTCAAAAGCCCACGCACGGCCGGATCGTTGTTGATGACCTTGCCCACATCGTTGATCAGCTTGATGATAAGCTTGGCATTCCAGTAGCTGGGCGCCGCCTTGCCGGCGAACACCTTGACCCGCGGCACCCAATCCTTTTCCGGATGAGCTCGGATCTCGTCATAGGCGGCGACGGCCTGGATGATGTTGAGGAGCTGGCGCTTGTATTCGTGGATGCGCTTGATCTGCACATCGAACAGCGCCCCCTCGGAAACCGTAACCCCCAGCCGATCCTTTATCAGCTTGGCCAGCCGCGCCTTTTTGACTGTCTTGACCCTGGCGAACTGCTCCTGGAACGTCGGATCGTCCGCATGCGCGTCGAGACCCCTGAGCTTGTCGATATCGTCGAGGAAGTCGGGTCCGATCCGCTCGGTGATGAGCCGCGTCAGCCCCGGATTGCATTGCATCAGCCAGCGCCGCGGCGTGATGCCGTTGGTCTTGTTGTTGATGCGTTCCGGGTAGAGCTTGTGCAGGTCCGCAAAGACCGTCTGCTTCATCAGTTCGGTATGAAGCGCCGAGACGCCGTTGATCGAATGGGAACCGACGAACGCCAGTTGCCCCATACGCACCCGCCGGCCGCCGTGCTCGTCGATGAGCGAGACATTGGCGATCTGCTGGTCATCGAACTTGGCGCGCTGGCGCGCTTCGGTCAGCACGTCCGCGTTGATGGCGTAGATGATCTGCATGTGGCGCGGCAGCAATCGCTCGAGCAGCGCCACCGGCCAGCTCTCCAGCGCCTCGGGCAGCAGCGTGTGGTTTGTATAGGAGAACACGCCCCTCGTCAGCTTCCAGGCCTCGGCCCAGCGCATGCCGTTGAGGTCGACAAGGATGCGCATCATCTCGGCGATCGCGATGGCCGGATGCGTGTCGTTGAGCTGGACCGCGACCTTGTCGGGCAGCGAGCCCAGGTCCCCATATTGCTGGAGATGCCGCCGCACGATGTCCTGCAGCGAAGCCGACGAAAAGAAGAACTCTTGTCGCAGTCGCAGTTCCTGGCCGGCCACCGTCGCGTCCGCGGGATAGAGAACGCGGGTGATGGCCTCGGCCCGGGAGCTTTCCTCGAGCGCACCGATATGGTCGCCCGAGTTGAACTTGTCGAGAAGGATAGGGTCGATCGGCTGCGCGCTCCACAGCCGCAGCGTGTTGACCCGCGCTCCACGCCAGCCGACGATCGGCGTATCGTAGGCGACCGCGAGCAGGTGATCGTTCGGCCTCCATTCCTGGCGCAGCGTGCCGTCGGGGTCCGTCACCGGCTCCACATGTCCGCCGAAGCCGATCTCGTAGGCGCTCTCGCGCCGCTCGAACTCCCAGGGATTGCCGTGCGCCAGCCAGTCCTCGGGCAACTCCACCTGCCAGCCCTCGCTCATCTCCTGGCGGAAGAGCCCATGGGCGTAGCGGATGCCGTAGCCATAGGCCGGGATCTGCAGCGTCGACATCGATTCCATGAAACATGCCGCCAGCCGCCCGAGCCCCCCATTACCGAGCGCCGCGTCCGGCTCGAGATCGATGAGGTCGTCGAGCTCGACATTGAGGTTGTTGAGGGCCTCGCGCACCGTGTCCATCAGCCCGACATTGCTCATGGCATCGCGCATCAGCCGGCCGATGAGGAATTCGAGGCTCAAATAGTAGACGCGCTTGTTGGACGTACGCCAGGTGTCGCGCGAAGACTCCATCCAGCGGTCCATGATGCGGTCGCGCACGGCATAGATCGTAGCCGCGAGCCAGTCGTGGCGCCGCGCGACGATCGGATCCTTGCCGATGGAATAAGTCAGCTTTTCGAGAATTTCAGCCTGAAGAGCCTCTACCGTGACCGCACGCGGTTCGGGCGTGGGAGCGTCGTAGACGATAGGTTTTTGCGGCATTGTCGCAATTCCGGTATCATGACGATGTTCCCCTCTAGTGCTGCCACTCTTGCACTTAATTTGTGCAGGCGGAAGCCCCTTTCGCCGCCACCGCGATTACGCCGACTGCGTCGGCGCGGCCCTGTCGGGCACTGCCGGACGGACCGTCTGCGGCTCCACCCCGCCCTCTCGCGCTTGCTCGACCGCGTTGGAAAGCAAGAGGCCAAGCTCCGCATCGGCCGCCCCCAGGAGCTGCGCCTCGAAGCGCTGCCTGTCGCGGCTACGCACCCCGGCGACCACGTCCCTGATCTCGTCTTCGCTCGCGCCGAGCTCGCGTATCGCTTGGGCCCCGAAGGTGATCGCCGACTCGAACACCTCGCGCAGCTCGTACTCGACGCCGATTCGGCGCAGTTCCATCGCGTGCACACGGTCGAACGAGCGCGCCATCACCTTGACCAGCGGGAACTCGCTGCGCATCAGCTCGGCGATCCGGCTGGTGGCCTCCTTGTTGTCCGTGCAGATCAGGACGAGATCGGCATTGGGCGCACCCGCAGCTCTCAGGATGTCGAGCCGGGTGCCGTCCCCGTAATAGACCTTGAAGCCGAAAGTTGCCGCCGCCTCGATCATCTCGACATCGTTGTCGATGATCGAGATCGAGTGTCCCTGCCCCAGCAGAGACTGGCTGGCGATTTGTCCGAAACGGCCGAAGCCGATGAGCAGGATGCGCTCGCTCAGGTCCTCGGCGACCTCGACGCCGTCGAGCGACTGCACCGGCTTGGGTATTGCATAACGCAGGCCGATGAGCGCGAACGGGGTAAGCACCATCGAGACGATGACGGTGGCGGTGAAGATGGCGTTGGTCGGTCCATCGATCAGCCCGCTCGAGGCGGCCGTCGTATAGAGGACGAAGGCGAACTCGCCGCCCTGGCTCATCAGCACCGCCCGCTTCAACGCCTCCACGTGACTTGACCGCAGCAGACGCGCAATGAGGTAGATCGCCAGCGCCTTGACCAGCATGTAGACGATAACGCTGAGGGCGATGATCTGCCAGTTGACCGCAACGACCGAGAGGTCGAGCGACATGCCGACGGCGAGAAAGAAGAGACCTAAGAGGATGCCGCGAAAGGGTTCGACATCCGCCTCGAGCTGATTGCGGAACGTCGAGGTCGAAAGCAGCACACCGGCGAGGAAGGCGCCCATTGCCATCGACAGGCCCACCACCTGCATCAGCAGCGCTGCGCCCAGCACCACGAGCAGGGCTGCCGCCGTCATCACCTCACGGATCTTGGCGTTGGCGAGCAGCGAAAACAGCGGGTTCATGATCCGCTGTCCGAGGAAAATGATGACCGCGACGGCACCCAGCGCCAGGCCGATGCCGGTCAGGCGCGTAACCATGCTGACTTCGCCTGTCGAAGGCGCAAGGATGGCGATAACCGCCAGCAGGGGCACGATGGCGAGGTCCTCAAACAGCAGCACCGAGACGATCTTCTGCCCGCTGTCGGTGGAAAGCTGGTTGGCTTCGCCCAGGATCTGCATGACGATCGCCGTTGAGGTCAGAACGAATCCCATGCCGAAGACGAAGGCGACAGCCGGCGCAAAGCCGATCAGGATGCCGATGCCCGTCAACAGCGCTCCGCAAACCGCGACCTGAATGACCCCGAGCCCGAAGATCTGTCTGCGCAGCGACCAGAGCCGGTTCGGCTCCATCTCGAGCCCGATGATAAAGAGGAACATGACAACGCCGAGCTCGGCGGCATGAAGGACGCTCTGCGGATCACTGATGAGGCCGACGCCCGACGGCCCGAGCAGGAGTCCGGCGGCGAGATAGCCAAGGACCGTGCCGAGGCCGAGCCGCTTGAACACCGGCACGGCAAACACGGCTGCGGCCAGCAGCACGACGATGGGGACGAGGTCGACCTCGCCATGCGAGGCATCGGCGGCATGGGTAGCGGCTTCGACCGCGTGCGAAAGGGTTTCTGGGTCCACTGAGGAGGGCTCCGGAGGCTGTCGACCGCCCGATGGCGGTCTTTGCCGAAGTGTTGGGGCCAGCCCCCGGCACAGTCAAGTCGTCAACTGTGCCCCGGCTCGACGCCGCTGGGCGCAGTGCCGCCTGATGGCACCAATCGCTCGGGAAGACGCTCCTCGTCCTTTTCGGCCTTCTCGGCCTTCCGCTCGCGGATGGCCTGCGCGGCGTTGGCGAGCACTTCCTCGCGGCGACTCATGTCGCGCGTGCGCCGCACAGGGCGCAAGGGCTTGACCGGCCGGCTCGGGAGCACATGTGCCAGCACCGACTGCCCGATGAGCAGGGCCGGAACCGCGATCACGCCGCCGACCGGTCCCCAGGCCCAGAGCCAGAAGGTGATGGAAAGGAAGATGACGAACGGGTTGAGGGTCATCGCCCGTCCGATGAAATGCGGCGTGATCAGCTGACCTTCGAGGAAGTTGATCACCATGTAGCAGCCGACCGGCAGGAGGATCTGCTCGACCCCTGTGCGCGTACCAAGCCCGACCGCCAGCAGAATGACCCACATCACCGCCATGCCCACATAGGGAATGTAGTTGAGCACCGCCGCTAACGCGCCCCAGAGCAGCGGCGAGGGCATGCCGATGGCCCACATGAGGATGGAGACGACAACGCCGACACTGACATTGATGATGGTGATCGAGATGAGATACCGCGACACCTTGGCCTCGACGTCACGGAACATATGCGCGGTGCGCCAGCGCATCCGGCGGCTGACGCACAGCGCCAGCACCGAGATGCGGATATGATCGCGCGTGGCGACGAAGAAATAAAGGCTCGCGAGGAAGATGGCGAACTGCGCGAGGATCGCGGGCGCCAGAAGCGCTACCGTCGTTACCGCGTTTTCGTCTTCGACCCTTACCTCCATTCGCGTGCTTTGCCCGAAAACGCCACTCAGCTCCTCCTGAACGGAGCCCAGGGATTCGAATGCCCCCTGCCAGTTGGCAAGCTCGCGTTGCAGCTTCTCCCAGATGGCGGGGGCTCGCTCCACCCATTCAGCCAGTGGCACCGAAAAGAGTGCTGCACCGGTCAGAATCAGTGCGATGAGGGTGAGGACGACGATGCCCGCCGAGAGCGCCGAGGGTACCCCCCGCGCCTCCAGCCAGTCGGCGAGTGGCCCGAACATCAGGCCCGTGACCACCGCGACCGTCACTGGCGCCAGGAACATCTGCCCCGCCTGCAGGGCAACGAGAACGACCACGAGACCTGTCGCAACGATCGCAAGGCGAGCCGTGTTGGCCAGCAAGCGCTCGAACTGATTTTCCGACATTGGTGTGGCAACGCCCCCAACGCGTCGCGCCATGCTGGTGGCCCCGTAGTTGAAATCGAGTGCCCATCAACGCGGCGATTGGGGGGTTCGTTCCCCCCACGTTCCCGGCTCGAGAACTCCTCCAGATGCGGGAGCGAAAGGAGCTTGTCCCGTCGTTGACTCACGACAGGGATCTGTCATTGCGAAGAATCCCGCGAGACCAGAACGTTAGGGCGCGCGATTTGATTCCATCAAATCGTATCGCACTCTAGTCTCTGCCGGATACGAATCGCAGGACCCGCCATGCCCCGCAAGATCATCATCGACACCGATCCTGGCCAGGACGATGCTGTCGCCATCCTCCTCGCCCTCGCCTCGCCCGCTGAGCTGGACATCCTTGGTATCGTGGCGGTCGCCGGCAATGTCGGGCTCGAGCGCAATGCCAACAATGCGCTCAAGGTCGTCGAACTCTCCGGGCGCACCGATATCCCCGTCTATGCCGGCTGCTCGCGTCCGATGCGCCGCAAGCTGGTCACCGCCGAGCACGTCCATGGCGTCACCGGGCTCGACGGCCCCACGCTCCCCGAGCCGCAGATCGCCCTCCAGCCGCAGCATGGCGTCGACTTCATCATCGACACGCTGATGGCCGCAGAGCCCGGCACCATCACCCTCTGCACGCTCGGGCCCCTCACCAACATCGCCATGGCCCTCGTCAAGGAGCCGCACATCGCCTCGCGCATTGCCGAGATCGTCATGATGGGTGGCGCCTATTTCGAGGTCGGCAACATCACGCCGACGGCCGAATTCAATATCTACGTCGATCCCGAAGCCGCCGACATCGTCATGCGTTGCGACGCGCCGCTCACCATGTTGCCGCTCGACGTCACCCACCAGGTACTGACCACGAGCGAGCGGCTGGCGGCTATCGCCGGCCTCGGCAACCATACTGGAATTTCGGTTGCCCAGATGCTCGAGTTCTCCGAGCGCTTCGACCTCGCCAAATACGACGCCAAGGGCGCCCCACTTCACGACCCGACCGTTATCGCCTGGCTGCTCGAGCCCGAGCTCTTTTCCGGCCGCCAGTGCAACGTGACCATCGAGACGGCGAGCGAACTGACCATGGGCATGACCGTGGCCGACTACTGGCTGATCACCGACCGGCCGCGCAACGTCAATTTCCTGCGCGCGGCCGATGCCGACGGCTTTTATCGCCTCCTCACCGAAAGGCTGGCGCGGCTGCCCTAGATATCATGCTCCTCGGCGGGTCGGCGGCCCGCCCTTTCGTGAGATTGAGACGAGGGGGCTCGGCTAGAGACCTGCAGCCTGGCGCCGCCATGCGCATCGATGGTGGCCGCGCTCCATTTCCGTCGTCACCAGAAACCTCCGTTGAGGCGCAAACGGTCCCCTTGACGTCGACGACGTGCTACGCGCTCATGACTAAAATAGGAGAATGAGAAGGGGTTCGTAGCATTGGCTCTTCGTTCTCGTCTCGGGTGGGAACCTGTGGACCCCGCTGGGGACCGGTCAGTAACGCCAACGGCTATAGACTGCGCGGGCAGGCGGGCCGATCCAACGCCGTAGCCGCCGCAGGGCCGGGACTTTCTCGGCCAGCATGTGCAGGCGGTAGTAGAGCAGCGGCGGAATGCGGGCCAGGAGCGGTGACCGGCGTTCCCGCAGCAGCAGGAACAGCTGGATGTCGCCGAGACCCACATAACGTTCGATGTTCTCAAACCACGCGGCGCTGCACCGCGCTTCGCTCTGCGGCTGGCGGAGTGCTTCGCGACGACCCTGACCGTAGGCCGACAACGCGGTCTCGAGGTCGTGGTGCTCCCCGAGGCTCTCCGAGAGGGCAATTGCGTCCTGCAGGGCCAGCTTGGTGCCCGAGCCGATAGTGAAGTGGGTGGTATGAGCGGCGTCTCCCATCAGCACCAGATTGCCGTCATGCCAATGCTCGTTCCGCACGGTCCGGAAGTTCAGCCAGGAGGATTCGCCCAGCAGCAGCGGGTGATCCTCGAGCACGTCAGCGAACAGCGGCTCGAGCATGTCGACCGCCTGCCGAGCGTCGCAGCGGTCGAAGCCGAGACCGCTCCAGGTCTCGGGCGGGCACTCGACTACGCAGGTGCTGGTCTCGCCATCGTGGGCATAGCCGTGGAACCAGATCCATCCGGCGGGTGTCCGGACCAGCGCAAAGGTGAAGGTATCGAGCACCTTGGTGCTACCGAGCCAGATGTATTTGTTGCGGCCGGTGCTAATGCTGGTGCTGAACCGGTCGGCGGCGTTGCGGCGAAGGGCGCTGCCCGAGCCGTCCGCCGCGACAACTAGATCCGCGTGGCACACCTGTCTGACGTCGCATATATCTGTGTCATAGACCACCCGCACGCCGAGTTCGATGGCCCGCGCCGTGAGCAGTTCGAGCAGTCTATGGCGACCAATGCCGTAGCCGCCTCGCCCGCTGTGCAGGGTCCAGCGGCCGCGGAGATGCAACCCTTGGTCTGTCCACTTCACCGAGTTGGCGCAGATCGCCGCAGCGCTGGTGGAATCCGCCGCCTGCAGGCTTTCGACCAGATCGTTCCAGTAGACGACTCCCCAACCCTGCGTCCGTTTCGGCGGATTGCGCTCGTAGACCGTAACCTCGGATGTCGCGTCCCGGCGCTTCATCAGGATGGCAAAGTAGAGCCCCGCTGGGCCTCCGCCGACGCAGGCGATCCTCATGGCGGTCCGCCTCCGTTATTGGCCCGCTCGGGTGGCCCGTCGCCACGAAATCCGACGATGGCCTTGACCGCGCTGCGCAGTGAGGCCTCCGCCGCAGAGAACGGAAGGCGCTCGAGGCGAAGTTCTTCAAAGACGTAGCGACGGGCACCAAAGCTCTCCTTGAAGGCGGCCGCGCCCAGGGTCGCGCTCTCGCCCATATGGAAAGACCGAGCGCCTGCCGTGCAGGCGTTCTGCAGAACGACCCAGTTCAGCAGGTGGCTGGCGCCGAGCTGACGCATCTCGGGATCCATCGCCGCGAGGGTGCCGTGTCCCACCTTGCTGCTCTGCAATACAATCCCCGCCGCGACCGGCTTGCCGTGGTGCGACGCTACTGTGATCTGCAGCCCTGGGCCGAGATGCCGGGCTATAGTCCGCCACTTGTGCAACGAGTCGCGGGCACGGCCGCGAAGCTGAGCCAGCCACACCGGTTCATGCTGGCATCTGGCCCACCGCGCGCGCGCCTTGATCGCGAGCTCGTAGAACACCGGCAGGAGGTCCCCGGCATAGCCCGTCTCGACGCGAACACCCGCCTTCTCGGCCGTTCTGATGCCCTTTTTGGCGCTCGCATGGAATCGAGAACGCACTGCGTCCGGCCCGCCGTTCAAGTCGACAATATGGGATATCGCAGGAACTCGCGTCGCCGTCCTTGAGAAATAATCCCACAGTCGCGCGTGCAGCGGGTTGGGGCGCAGCCACAGGCTGAGCTTTCGGCACATCTCGAGATCGCGCGATACCAAGACCACGTCTTCGGCCGACACCCCGCCCTCCGCAATCAACCCGCCATAGCCCCAGCCTCGCCGCGGCGAGGCGAGTCTGGCCAACGGGCCCGGCCCGATGCGCACCAACGGCAGCACGATGCGGCGGCCGGTTTCGCTCACGTAAAGTCGGCTGACGTCCTGCCAGAGCCCGCCTGCACAGACCGCGTCGATCCATTCGGGGCTTTGCGAAGGCATGGCGTCGGGATCGGCGGCGATCACCGACCTCCAGATTTCGCGCGGCACGGGAAGAACCGCCTGACAATCGGAACAGCCATCGCGCACCATTGTCTTCTCCCATGCAACCCTTCGCCGAGTCAGGGGCTTTGTTCGCTCGCTTCGGCGGCAGGCTCGGGCCTGACCACCGCAGCCCTGCGATAGTATTCGGCGGCGCGCGGGCCGTCGGCGGGTACCGCGATCCCATCGCGGAAGAGATCTCCCAGCCGAAGCCAAGCTGATGTCTCGCCAAGCGCGGCAGCGCGCTCATAGGCCGCAACGCCCGCAGCACCGTTCGGCGCTGGCGCGTCCGGGTCGACCAACAGATCGCCCAGCAACAGGTATGCCCTGCTCCGCCCCGACGCTGCGACCTCCGCGACGAGTTCCAGACCCGCAGCATAGTCCTTGTTGACGCCCTGGCCACGGACCAGCATCTCCCCTACCCGTAGTTTGCCGGTCTCGCTGCCGGCGGTCATGGCGCGTCGATAGTAGCCGAAGGCGCGCTCCACTTCCGCCGTCACCAGGCGACCGTCACTGAGCAGGTCGCCGAGGCGCAGCAGTGCCACCGGATCCTCCTGCGCTGCCGCCTGCTCGTAAGCACGAATTGCGGCCACGGCGTCGATCGGGCCCACTGCCGCATCTGTCAGCAGGTCACCCAGCAAAAGTGCCGCGCGAGCACTGCCGGTGTCTGATATCTCCCGGATGAGAGTCAGTCCCCTTTCGGGGTCCGGCGCAGCACCTTCTCCACGAGCCAACATTTCACCCAGCCGCAGCTTGCCGGTCGTACTTCCCGCCTCCGCAGCCAGATTGAAATAATGCAAAGCCTTCGGCAGATTCACCGACACAGCGCCGCGCACCCCCTCGCTGAAGAGGTCGCCGAGCAGGTTGAGTGCGTCGGTATTGCTCGCCTCGGCGGCAGCTTCGATCAAGGCAAGGCCGGCCGCCGCATCCTGTTTGACCCCCTGCCCGCGTACGAGCAGTTCCGCCACACGCAGCCTCCCCAACTCACTTCCACCCTCCATCGCCTCCCGGTAGTAACGGAATGCCCGCGAGTGGTCGGCGTCGACGGCGGCACCGTTCCTGAATAGATCGCCCAGGCGGACGAGCGCATCCATACGTCCCATGGAGGCCGCCTTTTCATAGGCGGCGATGGCCTCCTCGACGTCCATAGCGGCTTCGATGCGGCCACTCAGCAGGTCACCTAACAGAACCAGGCCCGAAGCGCTGCCCATGCTCGCAACCCCGCGCACCTGGGCTATGCCTGCCTCGACATCCTGTGAAACGCCTTGCCCGAGTGCCAACATTTCGCCCGTGGTCAGCTTGCCTGTCTGGCTGCCGGCGGCGGCGGCTTGACTGAAATACGCAAAGGCCGCCGTGAGATTCAGCGGGACGACCTCACCTTCGCGATAGAGATCACCCAGCCGGAGCAGGCCCTCCACCTGGCCAACCGACAATGCGGTTTGGTACGCCTTTGCCGCATTGTAGCCGTCGACGGCGACCGGCGCTGCGGTGTTCCCGAATGCACCAGGAGGCAGGACTACCGTTATGGCCGATGGATCACCCGACTCCGCGAGATCTATGTAGAAATCGAATGCCCGGCGCCCGTCCTCGGGGGCGACTTGGCCATCCCGGAACATGTCGCCGAGGTCGATGAGGGCATCGCCGACCGCGTCGAACAATGTCAACGGGCCCTCGGCCTCGATGCCTGCGGCACCTCCCGGTGGCCGCGCGTGTTCCTCGGATCCCTGCGGTGCGCGGGCTTCAGCTGTCATCGCGCCCCCCGACACCGTCGCAAGCAGGAGAACGGCCAAAAGCGAAATCCTGGAGATGTGCATCGAGATAAGCCTCCGTGGACGGCGCTACGCTCGCATACCAAGACCGTGATGGAGCCGACGTACAAGGCGCCAGCCGAGGGCAACCAGACGATCGGGCGGCGGCGCGACGCGGAGCGTGCGGCCTGACAGCAGCCGCGCCATCTCGTTGTCGTCCATGTCCTCCCGCATCGTGATCCTGGATAAAGCGAAACGATCCTCCTCCGGTGAGCTGAGGGCGTTGGCTACGCGGAACGCGGAGGTAAAGCCTATGTCCTTCACAAACCGCCGGATCGCCGCCGTCGCGTATCCGTGCGGGTAGGCGAACGCATCGATCGGTTTGCCGAGCCCGTCCTCGAGCGCCGATTTGCTGCGGACAATCTCATCGGCGGCGGCGGCAGGTGAAAGCAGGTCCAGTTGCGGATGGCTGCTGGTGTGTGCACCGCATTGGACGCCCTGTTCGCCCAGTTCGCGCAGTTCCGTCCAATTGAGCATCGGACGCTCACCTTCGCCGATATTGCTTAACCACCGACTTGTTCCCCCCACATGGCCACTGACAACGAAGAGGGTTGCGGGAAAGCCGAAGCGCTTGAGGATAGGAAGCGCGCCAGTAACGAAATCGCGCAGGCCATCATCGAAGGTGATGAGTACCGTTCCCGGCCTCGGGGGAGTTCCGGCTGCACGGCAGGCAGCCAGGGTTGAAGCGCTCACCGGCCGGTAGCCATTCTTGGCGAGGTAAGCCATCTGGCGCGCAAAGCGCTTGGGCGAGACCATCCAGGGTCGGTAGGCGGCAGCACACGCGGTATCGACGCTGTGGTAGAGAAGGATTGGAACCGGACGTGCCATCATGGCTTGCCGAGCGCCCCCCCGTCGGCTTCCATATATTCGGATCCTTCCCGCGTCTCCCGCAAGCGGCGACGGAGCGCCGACCGACTTCTGATGTATGCAGGGAAGCCAGCCGCGATCCCCAGACGCTCGCGCCATTGCAGAGCTGCCGGATAGTCTTCCGGCAGCCGGGCATTCTTGGAAGACCCGGGGTTTAACAAATGAGCGATGGCCCAGGGGGCGGCCCTGAGGAATTGGAGTAGCGCCGCCGGGTCGTCGACCAGGGTTTTCGAAAGATATGCGCCAAGGCCAACTCCGTAGCCGTATGCCTGACGTTCGATACCTTCCTCGCTCCGCCGGTGATGGTGCCAGACCAGCGCTCCCGGATCGTAGACAAGCTGATGGCCGGCGCGGATCACACTGACGAAGGCAGCCAGATCATCGCCGCCGCGCGCGAGCGTACCGGCCCCAAGCGCGGAATCAAAGCCGCCCTGCGCCTGCAGCACGCTGGTGCGGAATGCCATGTTGGCGCCCGATCCGAACGAACCGGCGGCAAAAGGGAAGAGTGGATCGGACGGTCGGTTTTCCGCGAGGTCGAAGACTCGTCGATCGAACCCCTTACCGAAGCCCCCCTGCCGCTCGGTCCAGTACTGAGCTCTGGTTTCCAGCTCGACCGGGAGGATGAGCCCGGTGACGCATCCCACCTCGGGCGATGCAGTAAAATTCGAGGCCATCACCCGCAACCATTGCGGATCAACGATGACGTCATCGTCGGTAAACGCAATGAACGGCGCTATTGCATCGGCAATCCCTGCGTTGTGGGCGTGTCCGAGCCCGGGCGTATCTTCGCGCCGATAGCGGATGCGACCGGTGGCGCCGTAGCGACCGGCGATCATATCTGCGGTTTCGGATGATGATGGCGCATTGTCCACCACGACCACTTCGAATGGTCCGTAGTCCTGTTGCAACAAGGAATCAAGGCACCTCGCCAGTGCTTCCGGACGATCGCGGGTGGCAACGACAACGCGCGCAAACTGAGCTTCATCATCCTCGATGCGGCGGGGTAGCGCTGACGCAGGCGTTGCTGCGAGCGCCTTCCTCAATTGACGCGCCTCAACCTTTCGGCCGAACAGCGGAACCTCGACCACGCCGATCGGTCGTCCGCCGTCGCGGACAAGGCAGAACGCCCCACCGAACTGCCGGCCAGTCTTGCCGTCGACCGGATCCACACGATCCCGCGGTCGGGCCAGGTCCACATCTGCTACGCGAAGCGGAGCGAACGTGGAGACTACATGCCTCGGCGCGCGGCGTCCGTTTCCGGCAAGCCGTCCCCCCAGATATGATGCCGATACGTATGCAAGACCCACGGCGATAGCAGAGGCGCGGGCAATACCCGACCAGTCGGCTCCACGAAACGCATTGCCAATCCCACGCGCAAAGCCGGCCGGCAGCGTGCGCAGGACATAACTGCGTTCGCTCGAGAGGCCACTGCTTGTTCCGGTGGAACCGACCATCAAGGCCTTCGAACGCCCTTCGGCCTTGCAGCGCGTGCGGAAATAGGCCCTGGTGACGCGCTCGGGGGAAATCTGATGGGAAACGACCAACCCTGGGTCGTAGACGATGCGCGCTCCGGGAAAATGCCGCGTGGCCCGAATGCATAACTCACTCTCCTCGCAGCCCGCCGCGTCGTTACCGCCACGGCCCAACTGTTCCGAGAAGCCCCCTGCACGCTCGAATACGGCGCGCCTGAACGACATGTTACAGCCGAGCAGGTTCCTGACCGTCGCCACCTCTTCGGGCTGCCCTTTGTAGCTACACCCCACGACCCAGTCGAACTCGGCTGGAAACCACGACGGACGCCCGTCCGGCCAGGCGGCGGCGACCGCTCCCCCGACCGCCAATACCCGCGGATCGTCATAATGACCGATCATGCGTTCCAACCAGTCGGTTGGCGCTAGCGCATCATCATCCATGAATGCGACGATCTCCCCGCGCGCCTGCTCAATGCCGACGTTGCGAGCGCCTGACAGACCGGGACGCCGCGTGCTGGCAGCAGCGCGGACGGTCGGGAACTGCTCGGCGACCATCGCCAGCAATTCGACATTGTGATCTATGACCGCGATGATCTCGCGGGGCTGGATACTTTGACCACCAAGGGAGTTCAATGCCGCCTTTAGCTGCTCCCGGCGCTGCGCCGAATGCGCGCAGATGACGACGGAGACCGCGCTTCGTCCCGACATGAGGTCACCGCCCTTCGCCTATCTTGGTGGTGGCGCTGCTCGGAAGCGGTGGTCCCAGGGTGGTGGGTTGCTTGCTCACTCCCATCCTGATGATGGTCGAGAGAACCCTCCACCCGTCAGGGATGGTGCGCAAGTTGCTCGTGCCATGGATGCGGCGATACTCCTTGCTGGGCACCTCCTTGATGGTGAGTTTTGCCCGCAGTGCTTGGATATTCATGCTGGTCTCGATCTCGAAACCGTCATCCCGGTCCAAGCGCATGCGCGGCAGGACGTCGCGCCAGAATGCATTGTAGCCATAACAGAGGTCGGTGAATTTTCCGCCGAAACGCCACTTGACCAGTTGGACGAAGCCCCAGTTCCCAAGGAACCGATACCACTCCATGTCATCGGTTCCTCCACCCTGCAGGAAACGAGAGCCTTTGACGAAATCAGCGCCGGACAGCAGAGCTCCTACGAAGGCAGGGATTTCGGCGGGATCAGTCGAGCCATCTGCGTCGAGGGCGACAATGATCTCCCCGGTCGAGGCCGCGAAGCCGCAGCGTAGCGCGGCACCCTTTCCGGGGCGGTCCTGTGACACAATGACGATGTCGGGAATGCACTGCCGCGCGACACTGACGGTGGCGTCTGTGGAATTGCCGTCGACGAGGACTATTTCGCCAACCCATTTTGGGATGCGCCCCAGCACGTAAGATAGGTTTCGTTCCTCATTCATAGCGGGGATGACCACGCTAACGCTGGGAACCTGCCCGGGTGCGGCTAAGTCGACGTAGGCGGATCGGGCCGACCGGTCTATTCGGCCTGCCTCGGGATTCAGTCGTGAAATGCTCATCGCGAAACTCCCCCGGCAGAGTTGATCTCTGTCCGTTAGCAGCCGCCGCATCTTGTTGAATACTTGATAGTTTCTATGGCGCGCGTTGGGGCCAACCGAGGCGCGTACTCTAATTAACAAAACGATAACCACGTTTTAGTAGGGAGTAAAGACACCTTTTTTCGACTTAATTGCAATCACTAAAACGTTTTCAGCAAAGCGGTCGTCACTTTGCGGTTGGAAACCGCGCCAATTCAATAACTTAGAACTCACGCTCTGATTCCGGCAGAACGTGAAGCGTTCCAGTCGTTCCGCGGCCGCCTTCCATGCCGGCAGACGCGCCCACCGACTGCCTCAACCTCCTACTGCCGCTGCTTGCGACAATGGGCAAATCACCTTACTCGTATGATGTCGGTGCCGACGGGAACGCCGCCTGCTAGCAGGCGGCAGCGCTTAGAGCGCTTCGATGTAACGAGCGTGCGTTTGACCCCGCTGCGGCCTCGTCGAGATGTGTCTCGACATGGGGGATGCGTTGAGAAAAACCTTGGACTGGAGCGCCGTCGCCGAATGGCAGCGGCTCATGGCTGAATGGGAGGCAGCTAGCGCAGACTACGACGCGCTGCGGCAGGCGTCCCTGGCCCCGGAGCTGGTCGGAGAGAAACGTATGACGTTGATGGCGCGGACTGCCGCGGCTCGCGACCGGCTGATCGAGATAAAGGCCAGCATCGACTCACTGATCAAGCAGCAGAAGTCGACACGCGATGTCGATTCCGATGAGTTCATTATTGCCAGACTGGAAACCGGCGCGCCGGGTGATGAAACCGAGCCGGCGCAAAAGACGCCCTCGAAGCGATAAGGCGTTTGCAGCGAAGGTCATGACCATTGTTGTGGCTTGAATTCGCGCCAATTCAACGCCATAGGGCTCACACCGAGAACGCAAGTGCGATTAGGCGCTTGAGAACCAGCGCCATCGCGTAGATCAGCAGCACCAGCACAGTGATGTCGAAGCCCTGGAGCACTGACGCTTGGTGACGCGGCGCAGCAGCAATGATAATCTGGCGCGAGGCCAGCGCCGCCAACACGAGTCCCAGTGCAGCCGTTCCTGGCACTTTCAAATAGGCGAGGCGAGCGGGATCCGGTTGTTCCACCACGCTCACGATGACTCGGGCCAATCCCGCATCGAGCCGATCATCGATTTCCACCCTCGCCCTGCGTAAGTCCGGCGCCTCGCCCAGAGCACTCCTGTATGCCTCGATGATTGCCGGATCATAGGGATCGCCGGAGGAAAACGGCGCTAACGCCTTCAGGCTCTCCAATCTTGTCGGGTCCGTGCCCCTGATGATGATGGGGCCCAGTCGCAGCATTGGTCCGGTGTCGATGGTCAGGCGCAGGGAGGCGGTCCTCGATTCCGGATCCGGGGTGAGGGTCCAGTCGGCAAGCCGCGCGTGCGGGTAGGATCCGCTGCGGACCGTGCGCAGAATTCGCCCGGTTATCGAGGAGACTTGCAGCTCTCCGGCTACGGCGCCGACGCTTTGCCCGGCCTGTTGATTTATTTCCGCCGCCAGCCGATCGAGACCGGGGCCGTTGAGTCCTGCAAACTGTATGGCGCCAATCCGGAAAACAGGGCCAGGCACGGGTACCAGCCCTACGACACTCGCACGCGCCGGCGTTCCTTGCGCGGCACCTGCCTCGTCCGTCAGCTCTACCCGTCCCGCCAAATGTCCGAACGTGCGAACCAATTCGCTCAGGCGCTCCCGCTCGATCTCGACGGCAGCATTCCATTGATCCGACCCAGGTTCACCCATTTCCCCGGCAGCATACAAAGCCGGGAGGTTGAGGCCCCCGAGGAGTGCCCGATCGAGCTCCTCATGCCCGGTGGGCTCAACGGTGACGAGGAGGTCTTCGGCACTGGCGGGCACTGCGAGAACGATCAGGAGACACAAGATCAGCGATCGCGCCGCAACGGCCAACGCCACCCCGCATTCTCGTCTGCCGACGCTCCTTAGGAACTTCAAGCAATTCGACCGGGTACGAACACTTGAGTGAAGCGAACACGAGCCGCCGTCCATTGCGGGGTCGGCCGGCTCGACCCGTTGTGATTGGACTATCTCTTTGGCGGGTGCTGTCATGACTTACAAAAATACGGGACCGAGAATACCATACTACAAATGAGGGTTGTCCCTGTCAGTTCTGCGCATGGACAATAGCCTTCCTTGGGGAACGGCCTTGATGAATGCGCCAGCTGCTGTGCCTGTCGATGTCTCCACTTCGGTGCCGGCAGAGGTCTGGGACCTGGTCTATCGGTTAGATTCACACGCCTTGCCTACCCAGTCGCCGCGTTGGGCGCGCGCAATTACCGCGTCGGGCGGCTATTACGACGTAAGCCGTCTCTATGCGTTCGCAGATGGCCGCCGCGCCATTCTGCCGCTGTTCGAAGGCGCGGGGGGGCCAAGGAAACTTCGATCCCGCTTGTCGCCGCCTAGTGCGTGGGGCTTTGGCGGGCTCATTGCATCGGACCCGTTGGGCGTTGCCCACCTCTCGGCCATCCTCGACGACGTCATTGACAACACGACATTCAGGGTCCATGTCCGCCCCAATCCACTAGAGGCGGGCCTGTGGAAGGCTGCAGCAGGGGGGCGCTGGATTGCGGTGCCGCGCCTTGCTCACGTCCTCGACCTTCGGCCCGGCTTTGATAAGATCTGGGCGGGATTCCGGTCGAGCACAAGGGGTCAAATCCGAAAGGCGGAACGCGCCGGGCTGGACGTGAAGAGCGGTTGCGAACCATCTCTGGTCGAGGCGTTCCACGGCCTGCTGATGCGTTCGGTCGATCGTTGGGCTCGGCGACAGCACGAGCCGCTCGCCCTGGCGCGGTGGCGAGCGAGGGGACGCGACCCGATCGACAAGTTCAACACCATTGCCAAGGCGCTGGGACCGGCATGCCAGTTCCGGGTTGCATACCATAACGGCGAACCGGCGGCGGCCATCCTGGTGCTTCAGGAACGGAACGCCCACTACACGAGGGGCGCCATGGATGAGAGGCTGGCCGCGCCCACTTCGGCGAACTATTTGCTGCATAGGCTGGCGATCGAGGCCGCTTGCAACGCCGGGTGCGCCACTTACCACATGGGAGAAACTACGGCAGGGGGGACGCTGGCCCGATTCAAGGAACAGTTCGGGGCGGTGGCGACGCCTTATGCCGAGTATGCGTTCGAAAGACTCCCGCTGTACTGGCTGAAGGATCGCGCGCGGACGACTGTGAAGCGAATGATCGGGTTTCGGGATGCTTGAAAGGCCCTTGCTCGCCATTGCCATTGTACTCGGCGGCACCGCTCTTTCCGATGTGTACGCCAGCAGCGATGGGCCCCTGAGGCAGGGGGGCCGGTGGACCCGAGTTTTTACCGACGAGTTCGACTCGGAGGCGCTGGATCGGACGAAATGGGTCACCTGCTATTGGTGGGGCGAGAGTGGCTGCACCAATCTCGGGAACAGCGAACTGCAGTGGTACGTACCGGAAAATGTCGCGATAGCAGGCGGGCAATTGCAGCTGACTGCCAAGCCTGCGGATGTGATCGGTCACGACGGCCTTAGGTTCGGCTACACCTCAGGTATGGTCACCAGCGGCCGTTACGACAGAGGGGACCAACGGGCCGATCGCTTCAGTTTTACCTACGGGTACGTCGAGGTCCGCGCCAGGGTGCCGGCCGGCCAGGGGCTGTGGTCAGCCATATGGTTGCTCCCGTCCGACCACACGTCGAAACCGGAGATAGACGTGATGGAGGTTCTGGGGCACCAGCCGGGGGTCCTCGAACTCCACTACCACTACCAGAACGAGGCGGGGGAGCGTCGTAGTGCCGGCCACGAGGTCGAAACGCCCGACCTCTCCCGCGACTGGCACGTCTATGGAATGGAGTGGAGCCCTGAGAGTATCGTCTGGTATTTGGATGGCCAGCCCGTGTGGCGTTACACCGATACCCGCACCATCTCCCACCAGCCGATGTACCTGCTCATGAACCTTGCCGTCGGCGGCGATTGGCCCGGAGCACCCGACGCGACCACTCCGTTTCCTGCACTTTACCTCATCGACTATGTGAGGATTTGGCAGCGGGAACAATCATGATCGGGCGCGCCGCCGACGCCGGGACGGGCTGGGCAAGGTGGCGTTGGCCGATACGCAGGTTCTGGGCAACCACCAATGACGGCACCGCATCGCCGCTGACGTTCAACGGCTACGCTCTGATCGCCAGCACTGTAGCGACCTCCGCATTCGGAGTGGTCTTCTGGGTGCTCGCCGCCCGCCTCTATCCTGCCGAGCAAGTGGGTCTTGGGGCCGTGATGATCTCCAGCATGGTCACCCTCGGCAGCTTTGCACAGCTCAATTTCCCCAACATGCTCAATCGCTTCGTCCCCGCAGCCGGCACGCAGGCCCGAGGCCTGATCCTTGCCGCCTACGGGGTGGCAACAGCGACGGCCTTACTCCTCTCCACCGGATTCCTTCTTGTGGTCGATCAGCTGGTACCGCGCATGGCTTTCCTGCCCGCCGATCCCCTACTCGCCGCGGGCTTTGTCGCCGCGGTTTCGGTTTGGACGATATTCGCGCTGCAGGACAGCGCCCTCGCCTCGCTGCGCCAAGCCATTTGGGTGCCGATCGAGAACACGGTGTATGCGCTTGCCAAGATCGTCCTGCTGGTCCTGCTGGCCGGTGCGGCGACTGGAAACATAGCGCTTTTTGCAGCCTGGACGGCGCCGCTCATATTCGTCGCCGCCGCGATCAACCTGCTGATCTTCGGCCGGCTGCTGCGCAAGCCCCGCTTCCAGGCTGCACCCGAAACCCGCTTTGATCCGCGCACCGCGGCACGCTATTTCGGCTGGGACTATATCGGCGGCCTTGCGCTTACGGCAGCCATGGGGATCGCCCCGGTGCTGGTTTTGAGCCAGGCCGGGGCAGAAGCGAGCGCCAACTACCACCTGGCATGGACCTTCACCTATTCACTCTACCTGATCGGCCGGTCGATGGGGATTTCCCTGCTCGCCGAAAGCGCCACGACCCCGGCCCGCATGCCCTCGTTGGTGGCCGACGCAGTCGTCCACACCATGCTGCCCTTGGCGGCCGCAGCGCTCGTCGTCGCGACTGCCGCACCATTGCTGATGTCGCTGTTCGGTCCAAGCTATGCGCGCGAAGGTGCAACGCTGCTCAGTGTGTTGGCGGTTTCCAGCATCCCCTGGGGCCTGGTGACCATCTTCCTGGCCGTCGCCCGGGTGCGCGGCTGGTTGCGGGCGATTGCCGGCACACAGATTGCAACGCTCGTGCTGGTACTCAGCATCGGCGTACTGTTGCTGCCGAAGCTGGGCGTGCTCGGAATCGGCGTCGCCTGGCTCGCGGCGCACACAGCTGTCCTCTTCGGAATTGCTGCCATCGCCGTGTTGCGAGGAGGCCCGGACCGGCTGACCGATGGGTTGCTGCGACTGGCTTCGTCCGTCGCGCGCCTGAGGAACACGCTCCTGCAACCAGCCACGCTGCGCCAGGACCAGCCCGCGCTTGCCTCGGCGATCGAAGGGGCGCTTCAGGACATCGGACACACCGATCAGGCGCTGCGATCGGGTGCAGCACTGCATTCGCTGAGCGACAGTATGGTGTTCTTCCTCAAGCCTGCCCCGGGGGGCGGCCCAGTCCCACGGGCCGTGGTGAAATGCGCAACCAGTTCGCAGGGGATCACATCATTGGAACGCGGTCGGGTGTGGCAAGAGCGCCTGCGGGAAGATCCGAGGCTGGAGGAAAGTCGATCCGTCATTCCGCGCATCCTCGCTCACCGAAAGCTCTCGGGAGCGGTGGCGCTGATCGAGGAAGCTTTGCCCGGAGACGACGGCCGTCTCGTGCTGGCGAGAGCGGGCCAGCGCCCAGGCGCACTGGACGCAGCGGCGCGTGCCATAAACTCCGTACATCGTCGAACCGGCAAGTCGTCGGTTGTCGATGAGGCGTGGATCGCCGAGTGGATCGAGCGCCCGGTGCAGTACGTGCAACGGCAGAGCAGGCAGGCCTGGCACCTGGACGCGTGGCAGTCGTTTGTCCGCGAGCAGCGAGCATACTGGCTCTCCCGGCAGGTATACCTCGGCATCACCCACGGAGATTTCAGCCCGGGCAATATCCTTTTTGTCGAGGAGCCGGGGCAGTCGGGTGTCCCGGGGATTCGGCTGGCGGGCTTGCTCGACTGGACCGAGGCCCGCCCTGATGGCCCGGCCGGTTTCGACGTCTGCCACCTTGCGCTCACCACCAGGATGCTGGTGGCGGGAGAGGAACTGGGGCAGGTCGTTCGGACCGCAATGGAGCAGGCGCGCCGGGAGGACCTTCCCCTGCCCAATGATCTTGACGGCGACGACGCCGAATGGCTTAGCCAGTCCGCGGCCACTAGGGCAATGGTGGGGCTGGTCTGGCTCCACCACCTGCTGGCCAATATCCGGAAGGCAGAACAATACTCCGCTAACCCCCTTTGGACAGCGACGAACGTGAACTGGGTTCTGCGTTCGTTTTCGAGGAACCGGCGGCATTGAGCGACACCACCACCGCCGCACAGCGCACCAGTTTGCCGGTTGCAGCGCCGATGACGCTCCTTATCGCGGGACTGACCCTGTGGGCTGCGGGACTGCGCGACATAGAGCCCGCCGCGATGAACGACCTGGGGTTGGCGTCGGTCCTGACCTGGCGCATCTGGGCAGCAGGCGCGCTACTCACCATCGGCTTCTGCCTCAGCCTGCGCACAGCGAGCGTCGGAACCTCGCTTCCCTACCTGCAACTGGTGGGCCTGACGGTAGTCCTGCATGGCACGCCTGCCATCGCCTACGAAACGCTGCGGTATTCCTGGGCCTGGAAACACATAGGAATCGTCGACTTTATCCAGAGGCACGGCAGTCCCGATCCCGAAGCCGCGTTCCTTGCCGTCTACCACAACTGGCCCGGCTTCTTCCTCGCCGCCGCTTGGTTGAGCGATCTGTTCGCACTGACGCCGTTGGCACTTGCTGGGCTCGCCCGCTTCTTTCCCCTCGTCCTCAACCTGGCGTACTTGATCGTGGTGCCGCAGATCCTGCGCAGATTTACCACCCATGCGCGACTGGTGTGGACGGCGACCTGCCTGTTCCTCCTGGGCAACTGGATCGGCCAGGATTACTTCTCGCCACAGGGCAGCGCATATTTGATGTACCTGGGGGTGCTCGCTCTCTGTCTAGGTCCGCTGGCCCCGACACCCGGGACTCGCTCTTCATGGATTAGTCCCTCGCCGGCCCTGGCGCGATATCGCAGCATCGTCAGCCGCGGCCTCCCCTCCGTCGACGGCACACACAGGTGGGGGCGGATTGTGGCCTCGGCAACCGCGTTGGCACTCATACTCGCCGTGGTGGTCACCCACCAGCTGACGCCGCTGCTTCTCATCTGCGCTCTTGCAGGCCTGTGGGCAATCGGCAGGCTCACCATCGGGTACTTCCTGTTTGCAGTGGTTGCCGAGCTGCTTTGGTTGTTCTACTTCGCCGACCCCTATGTCTCGCTCGCCATTGGCGAGGTGGTCGCCGAGTTCGGCAGCGTCGGTGCCGAGGCGCTGGGCAAAATGGTGAGCCTCGACACCGTGAGCCCTGGCCAGCGCTGGGTCTCGATCGCCTCCCGTACACTCACCGGGACCATCGTGGTGATGGCATTTGCAGGATTTGTCCGGCGCCTGCTCGAGGGCTTTCGTGACGGACCCGCCGTCGTCCTGGCACTTGCTCCCGCGCCACTGCTCCTTGCCACGTCCTATGGGGGCGAGGTCCTGTTCCGGTTGTACTTCTACGCCCTGCCCTTCCTCGCATATTTTGCTGCGGCGCTGTTCTTTCCATCTCAGACCAGCAGTCGACCGCCGAACACCCTGGTGCTGTTGTGCCCGGTGATCCTTGCGCTGATGCTGGGCTTCGTCCTGGCCAACAATGGGAAGGACCGTCAGTACTGGTTCAGCAAGGCCGAAGTTGCCGCCGCGGCATGGCTGTACGAACACGCGGAGGCGGGCTCGTTGCTCATCGAAGGGTCGCGGAACTATCCATCACAGTTCCGCAACTACGAGAACTTTGTCTACGTGCCCCTGAGCGAGGAAGCGCCCGACGTGCGCGAGAAGATTCTAGAGCAGCCCGAGGAAGTCCTGGGGCGGTGGCTCTCCGGTTATGAGCACGGCTATGTGATGATCACGCGCAGCCAGAAGGCCGGTGTCGACGATCTGGGGATCATGCCGACAGGCGCATTGGACAAGATCGAACAAGCGCTGACGGCCTCGCCGTCGTTCCGCCTGATCCACGCGACTTCGGACGCGCGGATATTCGTACTCCGCACCACAACGGCAATGACCGGGAGCGGCGAGAATTAGCCGGGTCCGGGCGTTCATGATGAACAACAGGTGCACACAGCCCGGGCTTGACCTGACGCATTGTGGTCCGGGGAGTCCCGTCACCGTTGATGTGGCCGAGGCGACTGTACGACGCCGCACTAGGTGGATCCGATCGCTGACGACATCAAGCTGAACTACCCCGACCCTGAGCACCTTCAGCCGATCCGACTACTTGCAACACCTGCCAAGTAGCCCTCCCCGATCGCCTGCAGTCTTGACAGGGAACATGAAGGACCCACTAGTTCGCTCCTTCACCTTCGCAGGATCGCCGAGTATGGACCCCTTCACCCTCGTCACCTTCACCATCGCCTATGCCATTGCCGTACTGGTGCCGGGGCCGGGTGTCGCGGCGGTTGTGGCGCGGGCGCTGGGCGGCGGGTTCAAGGGTGCATTCCCCATGGTGCTGGGAATCCTCGCCGGAGACCTCGTCTACTTCGTCTTCGTGGTCTTTGGCCTGGCTGCCATCGCCACCCATTTCGGCCCCGTCTTCACCGTGATCCGCTGGGTGGGCGCCGCTTACCTCCTCTATATCGCCTGGCAGTTCTGGACGGCCCGGCCGGGCTCGGAACGCCTGAAGCCCAAGAGCGACAGCGGCTGGAAGACCTTCCTTGCCGGTCTCTCGCTGACCCTGGGCAACCCCAAGACCATCATCTTCTACCTCGCCATCCTGCCGACGGTCATTCCGCTCGACCGGATGAACCCGGTGGCCTTCGCCGAACTGACCGCGATCGTGGTGGTCGTCCTCCTCGCCATCGGCTGCGGCTATGCCTGGCTTGCCTCCACCGCCCGCGACATGCTCAAGAGCCCCCGCGCGCTCGGGCGCCTCAACAAGACCGCCGGCGTCATGATGGCGACCGCCGCCGGCCTCGTCGCGTGGCAGCACTAGGCATAAGGACGCGGGAAAAGTTGACCTGGTGAAACGCGCGCCCTGCCCCTTTGCGCGTCGGCCGCATCCTGCTATTGAGGCGGCGGCGGGCCCATAGCTCAATGGTTAGAGCCGACCGCTCATAACGGTCTGGTTCCAGGTTCGAGTCCTGGTGGGCCCACCAAGAAATCCCCAGTCTCTGCAATGGTTTAGGAAAACACCGCTGCGGGGACTTTTTCTTAGGGGGACAGAAACGGGGACAGAATGAATGGCTTATGGGGAGCAGGCCATTGCCCAGATGAGAGAGGCATTCGGCACGGTCGACGAACGTTACCAAGCGATGCGGGAAGCGTTCATTATGCGCGAGTACCGCACAGCTCGAGGTAAAGAGTTTGCCCTCCACGGCTTTTGCCGACGGCTTAGCATCCTGGCTTTGACCACCCGTCACGTCTTCGAGTTGCTGCCGCCCGACCTCGATGGCGTGCCGAAGAAGGAACTGTTGGACGACGTCACGATCCAAGTGCAAGCCTTTATGATCAACGCCTTCGGTGCGATGGACAATCTAGCTTGGACATGGTGCTTCGAGAGGGGTCTGAAGCGGGATAACGGTAAAGAAATACCTGCTTCCTGGGTCTCTCTTTCCCCTAAGAACACGTTCCTGGTACCTACGCTGTCGGACGATTTTCAGGCCCGATTGGCAGAGCTGAAAGAGTGGTTCAGCATCATCGAGGGGTATCGGCACGGCCTGGCCCACCGCATTCCACTCTACATCCCACCTTTTGCCGTGCTCGAATCCAAAGTGGCCGAGTACGCCGAGCTTGAGACCAAGGTGTTCGAAGCCCTGTCGCGCAGATCGTTGGACGAGATGGAGAAACACCAGGCGGATCAGCGCGCCCTGCAGGTGTTCCACCCCCGGATAATGCATTCGTTCGAAGAGAGAGCCCGCACGATCGACTTCCATCCGCAGATGCTGACGGATTTCGGTCTAGCAGAGGATCTAGGGCGCCGGATGCTCGAAGAGCTCGACTCCTTGGAGCAGTGAGAGGTCGACAACTCAGGCGAGGCCCTGCGATCGGCGACATAGATCGGGAACGCGTCAGCGCCGCGGCTTCCGGTCGTTCCGGATGATTGCGTGGATTTCTTCGAGGATTCCCGGATCAGGCTCCTCACCACTCTCTTCCCGTTCCCGCAGCTCCTGCATAATTTCATCCATCTGCGCCTTGTGGTCTTCGTTCGAGACGATGAGTGGCAAATCGAAGCCCGGAACCAGCTCTCGTCCGAGCTCCAACGCGACGTCGCGGGCGTGATACAGCTGATGCGCTTTGGTCTCGAGCAGGTCCTGGATGTGCTGAATCAGGTGTAGCGCGAACTTGTCGCTCACTTCCCGTTCGCCGCGTAGCATCATCGCGATCAGAGAGCTCGAGACCTTCAAGTCGCGCGCAAATTCGCTCCTGTTGTTCGCGTACAGGTGCTCCAGGATCTCAGCGAGCTGACGGCGACGGCGCTCGGCCTTTTCGATCTTGTCGTCCGTCATCAAGGAGCTCCAATAGCAGGTAGGGCCGGAAATCCTTCCAGCCCTACGAAATCGTCACTTCAAATTTGGCAAGGTGCAAGGACCTATCCGTCCAAGCGCCCCTTTTTCGCCTGCAGCTCAATCTCGGCTTCAAGGATCTGGTCCCTTACGTGAAACTGCTCCACGATACGAGGAGGAGCGTCGAGCAGTCCGGCCGCGTTGACGACGTAGTCGCTGAACCCGCACCGTTTGCGGAGCAGTGCGCGCCTCAACATCTTCGTTCCGCGACGGATTTCGACCTCTCCCTCCTCCGATTCAAAGTTCTCGGTCATGCACGCCAGAGTAGCCTCTTTCGTCGTCCCGATCACGACGATCGTGCCGTCAAGCAAGCCGTAGAACGCGTGCTCGACCTCCTCGAAATGCATGTCGTCGGCGTCACAGTGGTGACCCCACATCTCCCAAATTTCGTATTCCGTCATCATGTTCCTGCCGGCCTATCTACGGTGTTGCTGCCGAGAATATGAGGCTTTCCCGAGCAACTCACAATGGTCTTGTGCAAGAAATTTGCACAAATGTTCTTGATACTCGCACATGGCTGCCCTATGTGTTGGTGGACCGTCGCAGTCACCCACCAACTGCAGAGAATATCAAATGCCCGAATATACCCACTCCTCCCGACCAACCCGACGAATGTCTCCAGAAATCGCCGTCGATCCCGATCGCGTAGTTGAGATCGCAACACGCTACCCCGAGATCGAAATAGCAGCACTCGCCGAGCGCTTCGGGTGCTCCGACCGGCAAATACGCTACATCCTCGATCGCGCCGGCATCGAGCGTACCACTGAGCCGATGGGCATCGTGAAGACCGTCGATCCGCACCCGTGGCGCCCGCGTTCGCGCCGCCGGGCTACGCTGCCGAAGATGACGAAGGCCGAGAAAACGGCGCTCGTTGACGCTTTCCTCGCCAAGAACGAGATCAAGAAAGTACCGCGCGGCGCGATGACAACCGGCAATGTCATCTTCCTTGATCAGACCCGAAACGACTAACGAAAAGACCCCTCATGATTGACCTAAACAACGTCCACCACGTGCGCTTCGCGGTGCTTGCCGCGGATTTCCGCGAGCGCTCCAGGAATTTGGAATATCCACCCGAGATCGCTGAGGATTTCGGTTGGATCGCCGACCACCTCGAAACTGCAGCCGTGGCACCGACCGGCGATCTAGTTGCCCTTCACGCCTCGATGGTCGCAGGCCGGCCGCCCCAGCGCGGGGGATTCGCCCGCCTGCGCGCTGCAGAGATCATCGATGATTATCTAATGGAGATGGAGGCGATCGCTGCGCGCAAATCGAAGGGCGCGGAGCCTGCCAAGGCTGAATAGCGGGTTGACGACACGTAAACGCACATGCCCTACGCTGCGATCTGACAGCGTAGGGTACTCTTATGTCCAACACACTCTTTCGCCTCGCCGTAGGGGGAGCCTTCCCCGACCGCTCCTCCGCTAAAATCGCACGCGCCCTCAAGGTAAACCAGCGCACGGTTCAGAAGTGGCTTTCCGACGAAGCTGACGTGCCGCCAGGCGTCGTCACAGAAACCAACAGGCTCTCTCAGTTGATGGATGAGCGCGAGGTAATGCAGCACCTGCGCGATATCGTCGAAGACTGGAAAGAGTCGGACGGCCATCCGGAAGCTCTGGCAAGCGCCTTGGCAAGGATCTACTTCGAAGTCACCGGCCGCGAGATCGAATGAGTTAAGGTCTCTTAACCGCTCCACGGCATTCCCCTCGACAAGCCTCGTGTCCGCCAATATGACGGACGCTGGAAATTTTGAGTTGTGTCATCGGCATAGGCTGATGGGACGACGCTGGACCGAGGGCGTCATGATGAGCGGCAATGCCAGCTCGCGGAGCGATTCCGCATCCATTTTCACCGACACCGACCGAGCCGCGCTCAAGCACCGCTTGCTTCGTCGTGAGCAAATCCTTGACGGCGCGCTTCCCAGTAACAAGGAGCTTCTCACCGGGCTGCCGCTCCGATGCGACGACTTGCAGTCCGACGTGATGGCATACATCGACGGTTGGAAGGCCAAAGCCGACGGTCGGTGGGAGCAGGACGTCATTGTAGCTGCCGAGCTTGCTCGTGCGGATGCGTCGATCGAAAACCTGAGCAAGCTGTACGAGGCGCTGGAGCCAGGCTCTTACGACGAACACGAGCTCAGTGATCGAGTCCAGATCTGGCTAGCGTACTGGGGAGATCGGGACGCACTGACGAGGGTTTGTGTACTCGCCGCTACGCCGAATCGGCGTCTCCGGGATGAGGCCTCGACCGATGCCTACCGCCTCACGTTTTCAATCGGCATCACTACGCGGAAGCACATCGAAGAATATAAGCCCGGTGCCGCGGACCAAGTGATGCTGAACGGCATGAAGCATCTCTCCAAGCTCACGGCTTACATCGACGCACTGAGAGAGACTGTCGAAATCGAAGGTGATGCGGCGAAGCCGACCAGCCTGGCGAGGCTGATCGCCAGATTTTCGGCCGCCGTCGACGAGGGGGAGCAGGAGAGCGTCAAGAAGCTTGACGCTCTCCTGGGCGAAGATCTTGACGAAGACGATGTGGTCGGCCTCGTCGTCGTTCCGTCAATGCCCGCTGTTGAGCCTACCGGCAAGGCCTCTGCTCGCGACATCCGCCACGAGTGGGAAGGCCTTGCCGGCAAGGCCTTCCCACTCGTACAGCGCGGCGACATCGCTCAGCAGCGGCGCCAACTTGTAGCCGCTTGGCCGCATGCGAGCGAAATCATCGACGTCATACTCTCGGACCTGGCGGCATCGGAAATCGTCAGGTTCCGGCCGACACTTATCGTGGGCGAGCCGGGATCCGGCAAGTCAAGCCTGGCGCGGGCAATCCTGGAAACGGTCGGACTGCCAAGCCAGCTCGTGCCCATGGCCGGTGCTTCCGACAGCAGCCTAATGGGAACGAGTGCGCAGTGGTCCACCGCTCGCGAGAGCATTCCCCTACAGCTCATCAAGAACTCAAGAACCGCGAGCGTCGGCATGATCTGGGACGAGATCGAAAAAGCATCGGACTCTCGGCACAACGGAAGCGCGGTCGAGGCGCTGCTGCCGATGCTCGAAATCGACCAGGCCCGGCGCTATCGGGATCTCGCTCTCGAACTCGAGGTCGATCTTTCGGCCGTAACCCATTTCGCAACGGCCAACTCGGCTGAGGGCATCCCGGCGCCGATCCGTGATCGCATGCGCATCCTACAGATGCCGGAGCCTGGCTGGCAGCATTTGGGCACTCTGACGCGGCAGATCATTGATCGCATCGCCGGCGAACGAGGTGTCGACCCCAGGTTTTTCGGGTCCCTCGCGGAAGACGAGCTCGAGCTCGTTAGGCGGGCGTGGCCTGGGGGCTCGATCCGCAAGCTGACGCGCATCGTGGCGACGATCATCGCCGGACGCGATCGCATCCTTGGGAGGTGCTGATGGTCATCCGTGATGCAGATCGCGAGGTCGCTCGCCGTATGTACCACGTCGCTGTCGGGATCGTCGCGATGCGCGATGACGACATCGCCGTTCGCGAAGCCGCCGTCGATGCAGTCCGCATGCCAAGCCCGGCGACGATCCGAGCGCTCCTCGCCGTCGGGCGAGAGAAAGAGTGGCTAGCGAGTGTAGTCGACGCACTCGCCGAAGTCGGGATCGCGGCGGCCGAAGAAGTCCTGGGAGACGAAAATGAATAACGAAAACGATGATCTTCGCCGGCTCGACGCCTTCATCCAGCGGATGCAGCCGATGATCGACGAATTCCACGCGATCGTCGATCGCGCATTTGTCGATGACCCAGCCATGCGTGGTTGGCGCGCCCGGGACATCGCTTATGACCTCAAAATTGGATCGATCCGCCCTGGACTAACTGGGGTCCCCGAGGGTCGCGGCGTGCATCCGAAGCACCAATCGTACTGGATGCCCGACCGACACCTGACTGTCGAACTCGCCGCCCGGACGATTGAGCACCGGTCGCGGCGATTCACCGGCCGACGGGTGCTTCCCGTGAATGAAGATTGGAAGGATCAGCTGAGAGACAGCCATGCTGGGATGTTCGAGTGCGAATTCAGCGTCGACGCAGGGTGGGCAGACTTGATCGCCGCATATGTCGAGATGCGTCTGGAAGCCGGTGATCGTTGGGAATTCATCCAGATCAAGGAGAAATTTGGCAGCCTCAGACTCTATGACGTCGGTGACGACAGCCCCCTCGAGTCGATCGCCGACCACTTGTCGATGTGCATCTGCGAGACCTGCGGGGCCCCTGGTCGCGAGCGCGATGGCGGTTGGATTCGAACGCTGTGTGACGATCATGCGGAGGACCAGTCATGAGAGCTTGGGTCTTCTCCGATCTCCACGTCGACGCAGCACCATACGAGCTACCCCCTACCCCGCCTGACATCGATTGCATTATCATCGCTGGTGACGTCGCAGATGGGCACCATCTGTCCGCCAGGTGGCTGCGTCACCATGTCGTGCCGCGAGGTCTCCCGGTGATGTACGTGCTCGGCAATCACGATTTCTTCGGCCACGATATCTCCGACGATCATTCTGATCTCTACGCGCGCATTGGCGTCGAGCTCCTTCATCCGGGTCGGCCAGTCGTGGAGATCGCCGGCGTCAGGATCATCGGGTGCACACTTTGGACGGACTACGACGTCAATGGAGACGTTGAGCTCGCGCGGGCATGGGCTCGGGAGTCGATGCCGGATCTCCAGTCGATCGATCTCGGACTGCGGCGCGTCGGCACGCGTGACCTTCTGGACCTCCACAGGCAACATCTTGGGATGCTTGCCGGCCTACTGACGGAGTTCGAGATCCAGCCGCCTACCATCGTTGTCACGCACCACGCGCCGCACCCGAAATCGCTTCGATCGCCGCACTTTATCGACGACTCTGACGCGTCCTTCGCAAGCGATCTAAGTCACCTGATCACGGTGACGGAGCCTGCCGTGTGGATACATGGCCACGTGCATCACAGCCGCGATTACTACATTGGGGCGACGAGGGTGGTCTGCAATCCGCGGGGATATGCCGTGGTGGATTCCGGCGGCATGCGCATCGAAAACCAGGGCTTCGAGCCGGGAAAGGTGATTGAGCTATGAGAGAAAAGCCCAAAGTCGCGTCCGTCCCCGGCGTCATGAGCGGCGATCCCGTGATCGTCGGTACCCGCGTGCTCGCCGAAACGATCCTGGTCGAACTCGCAGCGGGTGCCACGCATGAAGATATCTACCGCAATTACCCCTCCCTACCGCCGGGCTCTGTCGAGGCCGCTATCGAGTGGCAGCAGCGGGGAACGATGGGCACGGGCGATGTCGTCGAGGACCTGAGCCTGCCCGCCGACTATCGGGTCAAATGGGCGATCCTGGCGGCGATCAAAGCCGCGATGCGGGATAGCTGGACTGTCGAAGGCCTAGCGGAGATCTGCAACCTTCCACCTGAGCAGCTCGATCGCTGGCTACGAGGCATAGTACGCGATGTCACTGTCGGCACTCTCATCGAGATTCACGACATCGCTGTGAGGACTACCGGCCTGCCAACGATCGCCGAAATCATCCGCGGGCACGTACGCGATTTGGGAGAACAGAAATGAAAATTGAACGCATCACCGCCGAGGATGCAACGCGCCAGGCTATCGATTGGGACCTGTCGATCCGCCGCGAAGACGACGACGGCCGCGTCTATCAGCACGACCCGGACGGCTCTGTGTCGCACGTGATCTGGTGGGACGATTTCGAGTTCGTGGTCGATCGGCCGACGGCGGAGCGGTTGTTCGCCTGGGCGCTATAATTTGTGCACTCGTTGCCCGTCATTCTAGGAACGTGCAGACTGCACCTCAGGTTCGGGGGGCTGAATCGATGCTCAGATGGCTTTTTGCTGGTCTACTTTCGGTGCTGGTTCAACCGGCACTGGCTTCTACGGAGGAGCTATCGGGGGCGATGATTCGAGCCATCAGATTCGGAAGTGATGAGATTACAGCCGACATGCGCTTGGAGTTCGCGAGAGCTGCCCTTGTTTATTGGGAAAGTTTCGATTCCCGCATCCCTCGGAACTCGCCCTCTGACTCCGAATGGATTAAGGGCGAGTTGGATACGACGGACACACAGCGGATCGGCAGGGCGATCAATACGCCTCAATATGCCCTAAGCCAGCTTTCAGCGAGGAGCGAGAGTTGTGTCGGGTCCCATCGCCTTCTGGTCGACAACATCGGCGGGGATATGGCCCTCGAGCTCTATTTGTGGCTCAAGGTCTCGTATTGCTATGATGGAGAGAACATCCAATCCCACTTGCAGCGAGCAGGTCTTTCGAACGGCAGGGCCGACGGCAGCTTCAACACACAGGGTGTGACGATGGCTCGCGACTATATCACTGGCAAGATCGCAAACTCAGTTTATCAGGTCGACTAGATGGTCGATCGCAGCGCGTTGGGCGCGTGCGGGTTGGGGTACCACCAACCCACCGCCCACTCACATCAGATGATGTGAGCGATTATTAGCAGAATGTATGCTAAGAGCTTGAGAATTAACGAAATCGTCATCGGCATCACCTCCTTTCGATTGTATTTATCGATCGGAGACATTCGGCTGACCCGAATTTCGTGCTGTTTTTGCAACAGTCAGCTGGATCCTATGCAGCCGCCCGCATTACCAACGTCTGCATAGCCTACGTCGTCTTCTGAGACAGGTGATTCAGCCCGCCGTCGTTCTCGATCCAAACGTCGACGATCTCTTCGCTAAAACGGTCGAACTCGAACTCCGACGGCCCGACACCTAGGCGCCTGACGCCGATAACAGCGCCGCCGAGGGCCTTGTAGACTTTGCCCTGATCGCGCCGGACTGAGCCGAAGGAATATCGGCGCCCCGGGTCGAGGCTCTGGCACGCGAGCCACGGCATGATTTGATGCCCAAACGCGTGCTCGAGTGCGTTCCCGAGCCGCCCCAGGATGTCCCGGTGTTGCATCCGCGAGCCCGTCACGCTCGTCCACCGACACTTTCCAGCTTGCGTCGTGACGTCATCGAGCGAGAGTCCGAAATGGCGGATCGCGATATCGCGCAGCGGCCAACCGTCATCGGCCGGCTCATATCCGAAGGCGGACTGCAGGATGCGCTGGACCTCAGACTTCCCGCTTCCCGGGTGTCCGCAAATGCCGATAAGCCTCGGAAACTCCACCGTTTATGCACTCCAGTTGGAAAATCGCCCGCGCTGCATAAACCGCCTACGCGGCCAAGCGCGTTTGGCATCGTGCCCGTCGCCCCTCCGCAGCGAGAGTTCCCAGCGTTCTCCGATCGACCCACGGCCATCGCTCGATCACGGCAGCCCACCCGTGTGAGTTGACTAGGCGGGCGACAGCGTCCGGGGAAGGCGTCATACGGATTCGGGAATCCCAGGTCCGGTAGACTGGCTCCCCGTCCATCCGCCTCATGCCGCCAGCCTCGTGTTCTCAGCCCGGGTCTCGGCGATCGAGAGGATGCGGGCAGGCATTCCGGTCTCGGCCACCAGCTCGCGGTCGACGATGCGATACACAGGCAGGCCATGCAGATGGGCTTCAAGAATTTCGCGGGCGACGCCGGCGCCGACTGATCCATCAGGATACGTCATGTACGCCAGTGCATCGGCTTCGTCCTCGATGAGGCTCAGGAACCAGGCCATGCCCGTCGCGCGATAGCCGAGTTGATGGATCGGTTGGTTGGGATCGAGGATCCGGTAGCCGCCGGTCAGAAGGACGGCATAGGCGCGGACGTCGGCCGGCGTGTCATAGAGTGCGCTGGGGCGGGCGAAATAGATGACGGCGTCGGTCATGCTGCGTTCCTAGCGGCAGGATCAAAGACGGCTGCCCACGTGGCCTGGGCCTTTGGCTTCGGATCTTCGAGATGAATGTCCCACTTGCTCGTGATTCCGTACTTGTGGTGCATGAACCAGAGCGGTTGGGTCGGTGCCGAGATAGGCGCCCGGAGAGCATTCTTCGCGTACTCGTCGTACCCCTTCATCGTGTTTGACACGATCGCCCGCGGAAGCCAGAGCTGCTGGTGCCAATGCCCCATAAGAAGTGTGTCGTATTCCATGCCCGCCGACGCCGACGCGCCGCGAGTTTTGATCTCGCCCCGCATGATCGGGCCGATTGCGCCAATGATCCCGTCGCCACCTTTGACGCCAAGCATATCGCCATGGACGAGCATAAATCGGTGGCCGTAGACCGAGTAAAAGACCTCGTTGGCGGGCCTGGTGTCGATGACGATGCGGGGATCGTCGGCGAATTCGCGGCGGAGCAGCTCGTAGATGAGCCAGTCGAAGTTCTTGTAGATGTACCGCTTGTACTCGGGCTTCGGAGTGCCCCTGCCGTGGTTGCCCGCTACCGCCGGCGCATAGACCTGACCGAAGCGATCCGCCATCCGGCGCAGGCCCCACACGAGCATATCGCGGACCTCTAGGACCGCCGGGATGATCTCGAGCTCGTCGGTCTTCTGGAGCTCCGGGTGCAAGCCGCCGGAGACATTGTCTCCGGCCAGGTTGATGATGATGCCAGGATAGTCGCCTGGACCATGCTCGTCACAGATGCCGATGGTGCGATCGACGAGCGTGTTGAAGCGGCGCTTCATAATGTCGACGTTGTACTCGTTGACGCCGTTGACCTCGGCCGCCTGGACGACTTCGCCGCCATGCGGATCCGACCACATCGTCATCGGCGCTTCGGGAATACGGGGACCGGCGGTACGCAGGCGGCGGACCCAATTTGGAGTGGAGGTCGGTGCCATGGAGATGGTGCCGATGATGTCGCGGATGACATCTTCGTTGAGCCCGTCGCGGTGCGCCGCTTTCAAAGCCTCTCGCAGCCGATGATTTTCGTCGGTGAGCTGGATGATCTTGCGATCAGCTGGGGAGCCGCCGAGGCGGTAGGGCTCGGGCTTTTCTTCCGGAGCCGACGCGTTGTCATTGGCGACCGAGGCGACGAGTTTGCGTTCGTTCTTCCAACGCCGGACCGTGCCGCGGGGGATGCCTAGGGTCTCGGCGACGGTCTTGAGCGGGTGCTCGGCGCCAGCTGCAGTCAGCTCGGCATAGAGCGCCTGGGCGGCGACAACCTTGTCATGTTGGATATGTGTTCTTTTGGGGGAGTTCGCGACAGGACTTTCGCTATGCGATACCACCTTGCGTTGGTGTTTGTGCGTAGTGAAGTCGTCGGTAGACGGTATTTTGCGATGCACAAAACTCGTGTTTTTCAAGTGCCCGTCTCCCCTTAGGTTAACGTTTTCGACCGCGATGGCCTTCTGGCCGCCGGCACCGTCGACTTCCCGCCACTTGCGGTCAGCGCGATCACTGCGTCCCGCACGTCACCCATAGTTGCGGTGGCGGTGTCCAGGCTCGCCTGCATCCGATCGATGCTTTTGTCGACTGAGAGGCGGAGCTCGGCGATCTCGTCCTTCTCGACGAAATGACGCTCGACATGGCTGCGGAAATCCCGAAGTTCGTTGGAGACGGTGACGGCCCCCGCCGAGAGGTCAGACACGCGCTTATTGGTGTCGACGAGCTGCTCCCCGACCGCGGCGAGGCTAGTCTCGGTCTTCGTGCGGAAGATCAGATAGGCGCCGTAGATACCGAGCCCGCCGAGGATGATGGGGACGACGATCGACAGAATTTGGCCAAGGCTGACCGTGGGTTCGATATTCAAGGTTACGGTCTCCAGCCACACGACCGTTCGCCGTGCTTGTTGTGCGACAGCACGTCGTTGACGAGCCGATTCGAGATGACCTCGACATCACGCTCGGTCGGATGCATCACCCGGGCCACATCACAGAAAGCCCCACCCGCGCCCCCGGTAGTCGTGCAGCCGGCCAAAACCCCCGCGATCATCGACAGCGCCAGCAGGAGCCCACACACCGACCAAGCGCGCTCGCCGGTACTGCGTGTCATCGCAGCCGCATTTCGGCCGCCGCCGGCGTTCCAGCGGGACGTTTTCATCGGCGGACCCATCGAGAAAGCTCCTCTCGTCTGCGATCCGGCGGCATCGCTCGGATCTCTTCATCGACGGCAATCCTGTCACGGAGGGCTTCCAAGGAATTGGAAACGTCATCCAAGTTCTTGGAATTTTCACCCGAGCGCCGGCCAACAATGAAAACGACGGCGAGCAGTGCGATCGAGACACCCACCATGGCGACGACGCGGCCGACGGGATTGCCGACGAGCCACGACAGGATAGGTAGGCCGACGGGGGTGGCGAGCAGGCCCAGTGCGAGCGGGACGACGGCGCCGGCGATGGCGATGAACTCGATCATCGGGGTCCTGCAATCCGCGTTCTGAGTTCGAGTACGGCTGCCGGCGCATCGCCATCACCAAATAGGATGCAAAGTGCAGCGAACCGCTGGGCAGGTGATAGATCTGCAGCGTCTTGCGCTGAGAACATGACCTTTCCGTCCTCGACGGTCACGGCGACACCAAGGCTGGCAAGGGCGGAGCCCTGCTCTGCCGAGCCGTATCGAGCTAGGTTTTCCAGATGGTCGACCATATCCGTCGTATTCATGCGATCACCTCGTCACCAGTGCTGCGGTCGTTGATCTTCCGCCAGGTCGCGTAGAGCCCCAGACCCACGCTCACGATCGTCAGGCCGATGAAGACGAGTTTCACGGTCTGCGAGATCTCAGCGAGCGGGGCGAGCTGGCCAGCGGCTTCAGCTGCAGCAACACCGAGGGTGCCAATGCCGGTACCGGCGACGGCCTGGCCCTCGGTCGTCGAGGTCACGACGGCGGTGGCGCGCACATCGCATGCGCCGGGCACATCGTGCGGCGTGCGGCAGGCCGAGATCTCGGTCGGGCGCTGAGCCTTTACCGGCATAAACGCGATACCGGCAGCAAGGCGGAGAGCGAACTCACGGACATCGTCCACACGACGCTGCCAGCCACGGCCGAAGGTGCTCCAGCCTTTCAAGCGCTTCAGGAACGCCAGTCGCCGATGCATGAAAGCGACGATCAGGCCTTCGATGTCGCTGACTTGGCGGACGGCATTGAGGGTCTTGCTGCCGATAATCCCATCGATCGCGCCGCTATAAAGCTTCCGGGCCTTAAGCTCGGTCTGCAGCATGCGGACGCTGCGACCGACACCGGAATTGACCCCGAAATCGAAGACAGCGACGTCGAGACCGAAGGGCAGATCATCACACCGGGCGGCGTTCCAATACTGCGCCCTGTAGATCTGCTTGGCTTCCTGGACGGTCAGGGCCTTCACCATCGCCCGGGTCGCGCGATCGATCTTGCGCCAGGCCGCCAGCGTCAGATGAGTGACACCCATATTGGTGGCGCCGCCCGGATCCTTCGGATGGTTGACGTAGCCTCCCTCGATCCGGAGCAGATGAGGGAAAAATAGGTCGAAGCTCTGGGCGCTCATGCGGCGTCTCCAAACATGTAGTGAGGTTTGCGACCCTTCGAGAGCGCCGTGACGACGGCCTGCCCGCGCAGGATCAGTCGCACACCGTCAACCCTCACGCCGACAGCGCCGCGATCCGCCGCCAAGCTGCACACGGACCCGATGCGCCGGCGGACGGCGTCGATATCGACACCGAAGTCGGCGAGTGCGGCCAGTGCGGCCGGGTCCTCCAGCGTCTCGTCGACCTGGATGTTGAGAGCACGCTCGGCATAGCGGCGGATCGCGTGGTCAGTCACGTGGGCGGGCATCATGCGACGAGCCTCCGCGTCGTCAGGATCGAGAACGGGATGTGGTCGCCGCTCAGGCGGAGCTCGGTGTGCGCGTATTCGGCGATGCAGATCGCATCCGCCACGTCGTCAGTTTCGGGATCGAGGCCCAGGTCGCGGACATGGGCGATCGAGCGATCCTTGGTGTCGCCCTTTCTGGGCTTCACGCCTTTCGGCGCCGGAATGATCCGGCTCTGCCAACTGGCAGTGTGCACGCCGTAGAAGCCGACTTCATTTTCCGCGGCAACGAGTTCGACGACTCCGTAGATCGCTACTGTCAGGAAGCTCGAGGCACCGCGCAGGTGCGGGATTTCCGCGACGATGAAGTCTGGCCGGAAGCGATCGACCAAGTCTGCGACGCGGGCATAAGCTTCAAGAAGGATCGGTGGCTGGCGCTGGAAATCCCCCTTGGCGCCTTTGGGGACGTTGGCGTCTAGACGTAGGAGGCCATGCTCTACCAGGATGCCGTCTCGCGTCACGGCGTAACCCGTCTTGGTCGCCGTATCGAGGATCAAGAGTGTGCTCATGCCGCCCGCCTTTCCGCCGGCGGATAAAGCAGCGGCTGGGTGTCGATATCGAGCGCCTCCGCGATCGCAATCAGGCGGTCGGGCCCGAGGCGGCAGAAGTCACCGTGCGCCCGGGCGGCGCGGATCTCGGACATCAAGCGACGATCGAATGCACGATAGCGTTCTTTGATCTGCTGAGAGCGCAGGCGGTGTCCGTCGACGTGACGCACGATTGCGTCGACGAGCCTGGGCCTGGCGGACTCGAGTGTCGTGGAGCGGAGCTGGCTCATGCCGCCGCCCTCGCTAACGATTTCGGATTGGGGGATGGAGCGATATTCCAAACCTTCGCCGACAAGCGCTCGAGGCGCTCCATCGAAATGCCTGGATGCACGCCGTACCGGAGGTCGGAGACGTTGTTGGCGGTGATACTCGGGTCGACAGTTTTGATGTCACGCGTCTTCAGCCCGCGTTGCTTGATCGCAGCGCAGATGTTCTCGATCAGTTCTTCACGAGATTTGGCATTGTCGGCCTTCTTGTTGAACGTAGCTAACGATACTTCTCGCAAGATAGCCGCCTGCACACAAGGATAGTTTCAGTAATCCAAGCGTCGTTTTCAAGGATTCTTGCGTCAAGGGAAGAAACCGAGAAATCTGAGTGGCCGAATAACTTTTTTCAATGTTGACACTACGCGAGCTTCTGCGGGTCAATGTTGACACGCCGCGAGCGTTACAAAGCGAAGCTAAGGGCCGTTAGCTTCGGTATGAAGGTTTATTTGCCGAATCCTTGTGGACCGCTCTTGCGTCATGCGTCGCAGGACACCATCATTGATCCAGAGCCGCCCAAAAGAGGCGGCCATCGACGACGTAGTAGAGCACCTGGATGACCCTCGAGATTGAGACCGGCGGACCCGCGTCCGCTGTCGACCCCAGCATCGAAATCTCCGCTCACCGTGAGCGCTCCGGAACCGAATGGCTGACCGTTCCCGGCCAGTCGTACTTCGGTGTCACCGCAGTGCGGATGCGCAAGCTCGGATGGGCGGTCCTTCCGCAGGATCGCGACGGGCGCCGCCTGCCGTCGATAGTTGCCGGCCAGCGGATCAAGTGGGGCGAGTATAAGGACGAGGCGCCGTCGCTCGAGCTGACCGAAAAGTGGGCCGTGCACGCGCCGAGCGCGAATACGGCGATCCTACTCGGGCCGCCTTCCGGCAACATGGTCTGCCTCGACCTCGACATCACCGACGCCGACATCAGTCTCCATATCCAGGAGATCGCGGAGGAGATCCTAGGAATCTCCCCGTTCCGCCGCGTGGGCAAGCGACCCAAGATCGCTCTCTTCTACAGGATGCCCACCGACGAACTGCCGACCAACCGCAGTTACTTCCTGACGGAAAAGAGCGGCGAGAAATCCGAGCACCAAATCGAAATCAAGTCTCGCGGTGCGATGATGACGGCGGTGGGCCCTCATCACGAGAGCGGGCAAACATTCAGGTGGCAGGACGCGCTCCCGCAGCATGTCGGGCCCGCCGCGGCGCCGCTCGTCACGACCGACATGCTCGAGGCTTTTCTGGAAGCGGTAGAGACCCGCGCCCGGCCGTTCTATCGAAGCCCTGCTGCCGGTACCGACGTGGAATTCGATTACGTCGATTCGGATGGCATCGATGTCGCCCGTATCCGCCGCGCCGGGGAATTCGCGGCGTGGACCGAGGATGCAGAGGGGTATGTGGGCGACGGCCGGGAAAAGTACGTTTTCGCCCTGGCGATGCGGACGGTTCGTGCCAATCCAGCAGCATGTACCGACGATCGCGGTGTAGCGAAACTCAAAAAGGCGGTTTTCGAGGAGGGTTCGCGCACGATCCGCCAGACCGGCCGGTGGAGCGAGGGATATCTAAAATCCGAGGTCTCAGAGAAAGTCACACGCTTGGCCGCACTGGTCGCACGGGGCGAGATTTCCCCGATCCTGCGCGAATGCACGGTGGTTCCGTCTGACGAGCTCTCAAAGCAGATCACGTCGACGAAGAAGCCGGTGCCGCAGTTCGACGACACCTTCGATTGGCTCGGGACTAGCCGCGCGGCCCTTAAGGCCGGTTTCCAGCCCGGGCCTGAGGGCGCCGCAGAGGAATGGGCGCTCAAGGTCGATCGCTCGGCGATCCATGCGGAAGTTGCGGAGACGATCCGCGAGGGTCTGGAAGGGTTCTTCAGCGATGTCCGAGAACAACTCCAGGGTGCGGGCATCCATGTGATCATGGCGCCGACCGGATCCGGCAAGACGGCGCACGCGCTCGAGTGGATCATTCGCGACCCCGACACGATCGCCGACGACAGCTTACCGATCGATCAGCGTCGCGGGCCGTTGCTCTTCCTTATGCCGACCTACAACAACATCGATGAAGTCAGGTCGCGCGCGGTTGCGATGGGGCTGGACCCGGACATGACCGACGCCGAGCTCGAAGCCGCAGCGACGGAGCGCGGTCTCGTTTTCGAGGGCGAGGTCGACAAAGAAATCGCTGGACTTCGCGGGATGGCGGTCGGAGGCCCCGTTCGCACTATGGTCTACCGCGGTAAGGTCGCCGCCGGATGCCGGTTCCCGGAGCAAATGCAGGCCTTGATGGACGCCGATATCGGATCAAGCGGCATGTGCAAGTCGACGATCAAGACCTCGGCCGGTGAACGCGAGGAAGTCACGTGCGAGCACTACGCGACTTGCAACGCCATCCTGCAGCGCGCGGAGATCGCGAATTCACACCTCGTGTTTCTCCCGAGGTCTTTCCTCACACTGACGATCCCTGAAGAGCTCAAGAAAGCACGCGGCGTGATCGTCGACGAGGGCATTTGGGACCTGCTCGCGCACACCAACACCTTCCCAATCGCGGCACTCTATGGAGAGCGTAAAGAGCCGACGTTGACGAAGAGCGAGCGGGAGGCCGGCACGGAACCAGCATTTATGCTCGTTCAGCGCGGCCACATCGCCGGCGCCGCGATCGAGGCACTGGAAACCGGCAAAGATCCGGCGCTCCATATCCGCGCGAAATTCGCAAGCAACGCACTGGAGTTGGTGAAGGTCGCGAAGCGCGTCTGCTCGAGCGCCATCCAGAGCGGCCAGACCGTCCGTCCTCGGATGCATCCGCAAGATTTCCTCGATCTCGTCAGCCAGCCGAAATCGGTCAACGTCAAAGCAGAGTTCCGATTCTGGAGCCTCGTAGAGGAGCGGCTCGAGGCCATCGTCGACGACGAGCTTGCGGGACGCACGCCAAAGCGCGACATGCGAATCCAGTGCATCCGGCATGACGATCAGAACCCGCAAGTCCGGCTGTCTTGGAGGACGGAACCGAATTGGTCGGAAGCCCCCCTGCTCCTGCTCGACGCGTCGGCCGACAAATCAATCCTCGAGCGGTGCTTCCAAGGTCGCAAGATCAGGACCTACGGGTGCACCAACGAACCGAACCTTCGCACGATTGCGTTCCCCGATCGCACGTTGGCCGTCACGAAGCTTCTCGGGCGCTCCGGCCAGGACGAACTGGAGACGGCAAAGGGATTGCTCATCATCCGTCGTCTCCTTACCGCGATCTGCGCCGCCCATAGCAACGGCAGGGTTGCTGTCTGCACGACGAAACCCGTCCGCGCGGTGATCTGCACGGGCTGGGTGCCGCCGATGAACGCCGATTTTCTGCACGATGGGGCGACGGCAGGCCTCGATTTCGCGAAGGACCACGTCGCTCTCATAAGCCTCGGCCGCACCGAGCTCCCGATCACAACCGTCGACGGTCTTGTCGCAGCGCTAACATACGACATGGACGCGCCGGAGCTTCCGATTGACCGTTTTGGCACCGGCAAGGATTCCCAAAGCAAACCGATTTTGCCGCATCGTGTCGGCCGCAAAATCCGGATGCGAGATGGCCGATACGCGATTACACAACACCAAGCCCACCGCGGTGAGTTCGCGCGTGCCGTACAGAAACAGGCTCGCGAGGAGGCCATTCGGCAGCGCATCGGGCGCGTCCGGGGCGTCTATCGCGCGGCGCCGGCCGCTGTGTATCTTGTCGGCGAAGCCATCCCCGATGACGTGGTGCTTGACGACATCCGGTCGTATTCTGACCTCGAAACAGGCTTCGATATCTTCGACACCGCCCGCAGGATCGATGGCATCCTGTCGCCCGAGATGATCCCGAAAATCGCACCAGATCAGTGGACGTGCGAAGCGGCATCCAAGGAAATCGGCAAGCTCGGCGACCGTATGCTTCGAAACTACCGATGGATCCGTTGGGCGGACGAGCGAGGCATAGAGCACGATGCATACGTCCCGATGCATCACGACGATATGTCCGATGAACGCACCTTTGTGCGCTGGGCTAAGGCTCTCAGTCTCCGTGGCCGCGTCACGAAAGGCAGCGAGTACGTCGCCGCCGTTGCTCCCAGCGCACCGCGCCCTGACGACAAAGTAGAAGCTGCGCTTGGCACGATCGAGGAGCGCCGGGAGCAAGAGGAAAGCTTCATACGCCGCGTAATAGAGCATGCGATGGCGACCGGCGAGTACAAGCCCGCAACCGCGACGCCGATTGGGAAGCAGCGTGCTCGCTATCGCATCCATCCCGACACCGACCAGACAGCTGAAATCGGCGAGTTACACCTGATGCGCATTCTCGCCGGGATGCGCGAACTACCGGAGGAGACCGGCATCGACGCCAACCTGGCACGCGCTGAGTCGGGCGCGATCGACGAGGGCTACCGCCAGACTGGCTAAGCGACCGCCGGCTCGAGCAAAAGCGTCCCGATAGTGTTGGATCCGCCCGTTCCGGGGCCGGGTGCGATGAGCCTGCGGATTTTGCATAGTGATCTTATGCAAAATCCGCAGGCTGGTTGTTGTCGCTTAAGCTACCGCCGGCTCGAGCAGTAAAGTCGCCATCAGGTCTGCCTGGCCAGAACCGGGCGTGGCCCCGATCTCGACCTTTATGACGTCGCCGATAACGAAAGCGGCGTCGATTGCAATCGACGCCGCGGTCTCACCGATTTCGACGTAGCCGTGGGTCAGGTAGATCAGATTGCCCGCCGCGTCGATCTTGCTGATGATCACGCTCACCGCATCTGTCGAAGGCGACAGCATCCGGACGTGCATCGGGAGCTGAGGTGCCGCCGCGCACGCCATTGGGATTGTAAAATACCCGACGACTCCGACCGTCACGGGACCGAGCTGTTGGAACGTGGCAGTGACCGGGCCAGCGCCGGCGTCCTCGCCGTCACTGCCGTCAGCCGAGAGCATCTGCCAACGCCCGGCGTCGAAGTCGGTGGCGAAATCCGCCCCCGACTCGTGCGCGATCGTGGCTACAACCGAGCCGACTCCATCAACATAGACTTGATCGCGCAGCTGATACGCGGTGCCGCCGCCGAGCCAGTTGCCACGCAGCCTGCTGGTCGTCATCGGGAACGGGATCGGCCCCAGCGTGCTACCGTCGCTCATATCCATGACGAGCCCGGCGCCGTCCCCAGTCGCCGTCAGGCTGACTATCCTGATACCGGCACCGAATTTCAGATACAGGTCGTCGAGGGCTGTCCTCGTATTCGAGAAATTGAGGTCCAGCCGCTCAATGCTGAGGCGAGCACCATTCTCGGCGCGGGTGACGATATCTACAGCCATGACGGGCTCCTAAAATTCTGACCAGAAATCAACAGTATTGGCGAGGGCGCCAGGTCCAATCGGACGGCGGCGGCCAACGGAGGTTACCTCTGCTTGCTCGACGTCCGGGTCGGGCCAGTCCACGACGATCCGAGAGCTGACGACGGTGACGTCGATGCCGCCGATCGCTTTGTGGATCGCAGGGAAACCGGTGGTTTTGACGATCTCAGGCACCGACCCGAGTCCGATTTCCGGGTCCTGTACCTGCTGACCGGCGCCCGGTTTCGGTGTCGCAGCGGCGCGCCCGGGGCGGCGTTTCACCCGGGCGCGCTCGGCACGTATCATCGACTGAAAGAAGCGAAGGTTGGCGCTCACTCGGAACCCCCGAGGTCAATGCCCTTGGGCGATTTGAGGACCTGACCAGCGACGTATACGTGCCGAGAGAGGAGTTCCTCGGCCGTCAGGTCGCGCAATTTCAGGTCTATCTTCGTTGGGACCCTCTGCACCGCCAGTCGTGGGTCCCGACCGAGCATTGCGGCGTACGTCGCTTCACCACGCTGGACGCCCGCCGGGTTCTTGATCTGCAGGCTCTCGACGGCGTAACTCGCATACTGGAGCTGCTCGACAACGATCGGCCGCGGCACCGCATCGCTCTCGATGAGGTACTCCGTGTCGCCGGCGATCCCGCTCACCGCGCCCGCCTGAACGGTGTAGTCGCCACCGAAATAGTCATCGACAGCGTAGCCGCCGAGCGCGTCAGCGTTCGTAGATCCGTCGGCGTCGGTACCCATAGCGACGGCGATAGTCACTGTGATCACAGCGCCAATCTCGCCATCCCAGCTTTTCTCGAGGGCGACCACTTTGCCTACGATCTCGCGTGAGGTGCCGTCATGCCACGGCACGGACATCCGCACGCTGTCGCGCAGTGTCACCTCTTTCGCGTCTGCCCACAGGTATCGAGCCGAAATCACGAGCGAGCGTGAGCGCAGGAGGAGTTGCTTGCGGCACCGGCCGACGAGGTGAGCGATGACCTGGCGGCCGGCGTCGGTGTCGGCGAAGCTCGATTGCGACACCCGCATTGGAGCCCTGGACGGCACCCAATTCCAGTACGGGTGCCAGCTGTAGCCAGGCGGCGTCGGGCCCAGGAAGACCTGCTGGAAACCCTCGGGCTTCTGGTCGAAAGACGTGCTGACGTGATCTTCAGTGCACTCGTAGACGACGCCACCCAGTCGGACCCGATCGCCAGCCGAGTATGGACCGGGCGCGTACGGGACGGACCCGGGATCGCTGAAGATGTCTCCGACGCCGATCTCGCCCAGGTCGAGCTCGCGGGTCGTGGCGGGCACGTCCTGAATGTCCATGCCTACGACGACGTGGACCTCTTCGACCCTGGCCTGGGAGTATGAGTATTCGAGCTGGACCGTTTCGAATCGATAGCCCCAGCACCCGAGCTGGACCATTTCCCTATGGTTGTCGATCGTTTCGAAATACCCGGTCTCCGGGTCGTTGCCGGCGTAGGTCACTTCGAAAATCCGGCCGCTCAGGAAAGGCCCGTACATCCAGTGCACGTCGGTCGTGGTGACCAAGCTTTTGCCCAGCGTCCACCCCGGCGCATCACCGATCAGGCCCGCAGGGAACTCGCCGCCGGCGTTCTCGAGCAGGTCCGGCGTCATGCTCGCGAAGTCCTGGAAATACGAGGCGATGTCGCAGATACCTTTGGCCTCTTGTGTCCAATCCACCTTGAATGTGCAGCGGGCGGCAGAGACCGGCGTCTCGCCCTCGAGCAGCATGGCGGACGGCTGCTCTTCGAGATCGTGAAAATGGTGGTCCGCCAGGCCGACCACGCGATCGCCGTGGATGAGGTCACTGATGCTGACCTCGTGCGTGACCGGATCAACGTGAAATACTGCCGACCTGGCGAGCAGGTATGAAGTCGGGTCGTTAGGGTCCGTGTCCTCGAGGAGGTGACATGTCTCCGGGGCGCTTGCCAGGTGCTGGCGGCAATAAGTAATCAGGGCGCCGTCAACTGTTCCGGCCTCGACGCCACCGATCTCACGCAGATTTGCCGGTGCTCCCTCGAACTCGATGCGCTGAGTGAGCCCGAAGAAATCTGATGGTACGCCGACCATTCGCCCGCGGAAGATCACCACAGCATCCTGGGGCTCACCGGTTTCCGAGACGGACAGAATGCCGTGGCGCGGGTGTCCCGGCGACATGATCGCCCATCCGCTCTGCTCACGTTCGATCGCAAGCGTGGCGACTTCGCCTTCTTCGTGCGAGAGGCTCCATCCGAAGCCATCGTTGTCGATGTCCGTGTGGAGCTGCCAGTCGAACAGGACCGCGTCGCTCTCGACGTATGCCAGGAACGCTTTCATTACGCGTCCCTCATGTGAAGATCGGCGCTCCACGTCGCTAGCCCGGTCTTGCTGTCACCCGACATCGAGACGTCACCGAGGAGGCACTCGACCGCGGCGTAGAAGGCGATCGCCATCGGCCGATCGAATGCGACCGCCACCGACACGGTCTTGTCTACGACGGTGTGCTCGAAGATCTGGTCGGTCTCCGGGTCGCGGATCCGCGTGGATCCAGGCACCGGGGTCCAGCGAAGGGTCTTCGACAGCGTGCCGGCAGGCAGCAGGTCGTGCTGCCAGATGCACGAGTGCAGCGTGACGATGTGCCCGGGTTCGAGCATCTGAAAATTCGGAACCCTCCAGACGCCATTGCCGGCGCCGGACAGGCGGATGGTCGATTTCCGCCGGAAGGTCGGCTTGATGACCTTGGCTCGCCCGTTCCAGGTGTTTCTTACCTGCACCGGTGCCATGGGCTCCCACTCCTCGGCAAAGCCGAGAGCGGAGCGCAGGGTGACAACGACGTCGGGGCCGAGGTAGAGAGTAGTGTCCATCATGCCCCCGCCAGCGACAGACTAGAATTGCGCTTGAGCTGATCGATTTCCGAGCGCTCACCGAAGAGGCGCACCGGCTGCTTACTACCCGGGATGTTGAGGTTCACGTCGACGACGTCGCGCGTCCGCATGCCGGAGCCCGCGGTGATGTAGTTCAGCCCGCTCGAGGTGTATGCCGGCGCCGCGGCCTGCTGGATCGCCTGCGCGGTCGAGCTGGCGGGCAGACCGGGCTTGCGTCCGTAGCGATCGAGGCTGGCATTGGCGGATTCGACGGCGCGCTGAATGCCGGCTTCGACACCCGTGATTTTCTCGATCAGAGGGTCTAGCCAGGCTTGCTGGCTGTCGAGCAGTTGATACGTGAGCGTGGCCACGCCCGCGAGAAGACCGAGAGGCCCAAAGACACGCATCAGAAGTGTGCCGAGACCGGTGACGGCCGCGCCGATCGTCCCAAAATGCGTTAGGAGGCCACCGACCAAGCCCTGTCCGAAACCGGCGACGAAATTGGACACGACGCCGAGGAGACCGGTGAAGAGCCCCTTGAACGACGTGCCCATGAACCCCGTCAGCTTCTTGACAAGGGCCGGTGCTTCCTTGCCGAAGAAGAACCCCCACAGCTTACGGAAACCACCGAGAACCAGGCCGAGACCACCGAAGATACCGGAGAGCTTGAGGAGAGCGACGAACGCCAGCGCGCTACCGAGATCCTGGCCGAAGAGTTGGAAAAACGAGTTGATCAGATCGTACGCCCCGCGGAACCAACCGATAGCAACCTGGAAATGCGTGATTACAGCCTGCACCGCGCTCACGACGTCGTTAATCCACGCGAAGCTGCCGGTTGCCTGCTGCCCGAGCGCGAAGACGTTGTAGAGCTGCTCGATGAACTCAGAGATCCATTCCGACACATGCTGGATCGCGAAGCCGAGCGAGTACCACGTGCCGGTGGCGTGCGTCAGATCGCCGGCTTCGAAACCCGCCAGGAGCTGCGCCCACGACCAGGTTAGGTAGTCGATCACCGCGCCCACGGCACTCGCGATGTTGGCGACGGTGCCGCGCACCAGATCGATCGCGCCGGTGACGCCATCAATGACTACATCGCGCCATTCCGCCAGTCGCTTGCCGGCATCGGTGGTGAGGTCGTGATCGCGCATTTGGACGACGGCAACAAAATCCAAGACATGCGCTCTCACAGCATCGATCGCTCGCCTGATGTTGGCGGGAGTGAAGGTACGGGCAAGGGCTTTCTGGACGACCGGAGCGTACTTGCCAATGAAGGTGGCGGTGGCGCGAACTGTCTCCTCGATCACGCCGAGCGCATCACGCAGGCTATGCAGCCAGCTGAACCGCTCCGGCAAGTAGCCGATCTTCATGCCGAGCAGGGTGTCGAGCCTGAGCACGATCCTCATGAAATCGGAGATGAAATAGATCGCCGTGTTCCACGCCCGCCCGAGCCCATCGACGATTTGGTGGCGGTACCGTGTGATGGCCGCGGCGGCCTTGAGAATGAGGAAGGTGAATGGCCTGCCAAAGGCACGAAAGATCGTCAGCCGCAGACCCTCGAGGGCATCTTTCAGCGTCTCGATCGCGGCTCTGTATCTATTGGACGCGCGCACATCCTCGGCTGTGACCAGTGAGCCCGAGCGCTTCATCGCTTCGACGGATTTCGCGTATCCGGCAGCATCTGTTTTGGAGAGCGCGTCGAGTAGAGTTGCAACCTTCGTAGCGTCGTCGTCCCCGAAGATCTGTGACAAGACGGCCGTGCGATCGGACCCGCGGAGCCGCGCCACGCGGTCGGAGAAATCCTTGAGCAGAGCGATCATTGGCTTGCCGCGGTTGGCGGCATCAGTCATGTCGAGCCCGATGCTCTTGAAGATCTGATAAGCCGCGCCCGTGCCGCTCTTCGCTTGGCCGGCCACGCCGTAGAACTGGGTGAACGCTTGGCGGATGTCGTCCATGTTGACGCCGAACTGGGCCGCGAACCCGGCAAAGCCACTCAATTCATCGACGGGCATGTCGAGGGTATTGGACATCGTCTGCAGGTCCTGGATCGCATCGTGAGACCTATTCACGGCACGGGTCAGCGCCCCGAAAGATGCGATAAGGCTTGTGATCCCACCGATCCCGGTGATGAGGCTCAGGACGCCGACAACGCGGCGCACGGCGCCGACCAGGCCAGTGGCAGCGGTGCGAGCAGCGCGGAAACCGCTAATCAGGCCTGTGAGCGCACGAGTCCCGACGGAACGAAGGGCGGCGTTGATGGCGCGGACGCTGGTGACAATGTGGCCGCGGAATCGAGTGACGGCGCCGTTAGCGCTCCGGAAGAACGTGACCACACCTTTTCCGACGTCCCGAATCCTTGCAGCGGCCCACCGGACATCGTTTCCGAGTGCCTTCCAGCCGCCGAGATCCTTGAAGGTCTTGCGGATGGCCGACCCGGCCGCCCGAGTCTTGGTGACCACGGTGTCGATACCGTCGCCGACGGATCCGGCGATGTCGAACTGGCGCACGCTGTCGGTCGCATCCCGCACGAATTCACGGACCTGCGACCGGATTTCTTTCAACCCGGTGGCCCGAAACTCTGCGATGAATTGACCGAGCTTGTTCAGCATGACCGCTTGGCGTCCAGAAACTTATCCATGCCGTCCTTGTCGGCCTGGGCGGCGGCGAATGCCTCGAACAGGCGCACCGACAGCGCCTTTTCCTTCTCCCGCTCGACGGCCCTCAACATGAGCAACTGAGGCATCGTCAGCGTCGCCGGTCCTGAAGGTCCGCGCAGCTCTATGGCAAGGCGCCAGAGCCGCACGAACCAGTGCTCGTGCGTCAGGACGCGGCCGTTTCCCTCGTCTTCGAAGAGCTTTCTGAGGTCGTCGCGGAAGTCCGATTGAGACCCGCCGCCTTCGCCAGGCTCTTGAGCTTCTTGCCGAAAAAACCGGGGATGTCTCCGTCGAAGCTCTTGAAGATGCCGGTCTCGAGGATCTCGAGGTTGGCCTCCGGCGCCATCTTGTCGAGGGATGCCATCGTCCCCTCGTCGAAGGGTCGACCGAGGAAGCACGAGTTCAGTGTCGACATCGCCGTCGGGATCTGCAGGACCAGCGCGACGATAGCGCCGACCGACAGATCAGGCTCCTTGTCGTCGTCACCGCCGAAGACGCCGTCGACGAGGCTGAAGGCTTCGGGGAACCGCTTGAAGAACAGCGCGAGCTCCTGGAAGGTCGCGCCGCGCACGGCGATGTTCTTGGTCTGCGCCGCGCCGGTCTCCCGGTTATAGAGACGGATACCGATGCGATCGATCCTGTGGGTGTCTTCGGCGGAAGCCAGCAGGCTCTCGAGTTCAGCGTCCAGGCTCATCTGTTACTCCGGGTGAGAGGGGATCGAGGCGGCCCTTAGGCCCGCTTCAGCTTGAGGATTTCACCCCAACGGAAGCCCTCCGCCTTGCTCGGATCTTCCGACAACGTGCCGTTCACGCTGATGGCGACGGGCGAGTTCTCGTCGCTGCCGATGGGCACTTCTTCGGTGTTGAGGAAGGTGACCTGGTGGCAGGTGATGCGGAGGTTTTCCCCCTTGCCCACCTGGTTGAACATGGCGGCGCCGACCAGGCCGTCATCGAGCTGCATGATGCCGGCGTGGAGCACCTTGTCCGCGGCGGTGATTGCAGGGGCGCCATACGTGATCTCGACAGCTGCGCGGCCATCGGCATCGACCACAACCCCATCAGGATGCTTCCTGATATCGAAGATTCCGGAGGCAGGATCGAAGGTGTAGTGCTGGTTCTCGACATACGCGATCGGCACTGCGTCCAGAGACATGACGGCGGTGACTTCGCCGTCGAGGAACGGCAGAACCGCGGCCTCATCCTGGCCGATCTCGTCCGTCAGGAAAGATCCGCCGGCAGCCTGCGCGGCCTGGGTATAGAAGCTGTCGGGAGAGCCGCCGAAAATGATGGCGTGACCAAGATCGCTGATCTGGCGCCAGCCCTGGTTGAGAACGCCGGACTTCTGCACCAACCACTTTGCACGGAGGGTGCGGGTCGGGCCGTCATTGCCGAAAACATCCTCAGTTTCGAACTCGTTCTGCAGCGTGATGTTGCTGTAGTCACCTGTGCGCACGAAGGCTTTGCTGAAGCGACCGTTGCCGTTGAGCTTCAGGTACGGATGGCACTTGGCCAGCTTGTAGAGCTTGGCAGAGAGCGGAGCGGGCAGCATGTCGGGTCCTCACAGAGTCTGAGTGTGGTCGCCCTCGGCAAGCGAGACTTGGGCGCGGAAAAGGATGGGAACGAAATCGAGATGGCCGTCGCGGCACTTGATCTGCCGGTCGAGTGGCCCGAAGCCGGCTGGCTCGAAGTCGTCGACATGAAGATCAGCGCCGACGCCGTTGAGCGCCGCTTTCGCCTCGGCAACGAGCCCCCACAGCGGGATCATCGAGCCGGCCTGGCTGACAACGACGGGGGTCACGGCGAGGGTGAAGGCGTAGGTCTCGCGCCGGTCCGCATCGGTTTCGCCGAGGACCTGGACGATCTTCACGTCGACGGGCTCGATCACGAACGCGGGCGCATCCTTGGTCTGCAGAGCGTCGATGCGATCGAGGTAGACGCCCTCACCCACGCTCGTGCCAGCGGCAACGAGGCGGTCCTGGATCGCGGCCATGATCGAGACGAAGGCGTGCACGCAGGAGCTCCGATTTCCCGAAGCCTCGGCAGGATCGCGTTGGTAGCGCTACGGACATCTCATCCGGCGAGTTGGGTCGTGCAGCGGACCGTGCCCGTCCCGAGATCCTGAGGATCCGAGAGCCGCCAGGTCCGTCCGTCCGCACGCCGGACGCGGTCGCCGTTCTCGATCGGCCGCGGGAGTGAGGCCCGCTCGAAGAAGACATGGGGCTGCGACACGATCATGCGCACCCCATTGACGTGCTCGTACTCGCGCTCCGGGAAGCGCGCCCAGACATCCACCTCGTCATCGTCAAGCATCAGGACGCAGGGCTCGGCGCCGACGGCTTCGGACCTGGCGAGGATGCCTGCGAGGAGATCGAAAGCAGGGGAATGCATGGTGGTCTCCAAGAAAAAGGGCGGCCACAAGGACCGCCCAAGTCGACGACTATCAGTCCGGATCAGACCGTCTGGGTGACGACAGTGTTGAGCTCGAGGCGCTTCACATAGTGAATGTGATTGCTTTCCGAGTAGAGCTCGAGAGCCTCGTTGCGCGGCGTGGGTGTACCGAGCATGTAGACCGGAACACCTTCGGTGCCGAGGTAGTCGAAGTCCTGGCGCGGAGCGAAACGGGTCTGCAAGTTGCCCTGGATCTGCGGCACCACCAGCATCTGCGGCGCGAAGATCTTGCGGACCGGGTCGGAGCCGGGGACGTTGGCGTTGTTCATGTACTGCTTCACGAACACACCTTCTGTGATTTCCCAGCCGCGGGTGCGCATGTCGGCGGTGATCAGCGTCGACTGCCACGCCTTCCAGATGTCCCTGACAAATTTGTTGGTGCTCAACTGGCGCATACGGACGCTGTCGACGAGGACATTCCAGCCCTCGATCATCGCACCGTCGGACTTCTCACCCTGCTCATCAACGAGCGAGCGGAAGAAGTCGATGGGGTCGAAGTTGACGTTGGCGAAGTCAGCGGTCTTCTGCAGCGGCGAGCGGCCGAAAGATGCACCCAGATCGTACTTCACACCGTTGGCACGCTTCGGCACCAGACCCTGGAGGGCGCCTATGCGATCGACTTCATGCGTCAGGGCATGGGCCGCATTGTGCTTCTCGTAGTGCTCGGCCAGGCGAGCCTCCACGGTTTCGGGTTCTACGGTGCCATGACCACGGCGGCTGGCGACCTCAGCGGCATAGAGCACGCTGCGAGCCGGGTGGCTCGGAATGTTCAGCGGAATGCTGTCGCCGTCATCGACGGTGAGCTCGGTGGGTACGCCGTTGTAAGGCGCGCTGTCGACGATATCGAGACCACCGTCCTTCAGGTCGATAGCGATGGTCTTGCCGGTCACACCCTTTTCGTTCCAGCCGAGGCTAGAGACCTGGCGGGGAGCGACCGGGTTGCGATTGACGTCATCTGTCAGGGTCGCTTGGCTAAAGGCGTCGTCGGCCCAGGGATTCAAGATGACGCCCGGCGCGGCCATCATGACCACTTCGGAGATATGAGGTGCGCTCGCGCAGAACTGGTTCATTTCGGATCCTCGGATCGATGTTTGGTGACTGGGTCCGCCTTAGCGGACCTCGATTTCCTGCTTTACGAGCGCGGCAATTGCCTCGGCACGAGCGGCCTGGGGAACGACGATCTTGGCGGACTTAACTTCAGCCAACTTGTCCACGAAGACCGCTTCTTCGAGCGCGGCCGCGTCGGCCATCAGCACGGCGACCTTGAGATCCGGATCAGCGCCATCGCCAACGGAAAAAGGGCGAAATCCCTCCGGTGTCGCGTCGTGCGCGAATTGGATTTCGCCGTCTAGACCGAGGGCAGCGAGTGTCACGCCGTTTGGGCTCAAGGTGATAGCGCGAACATCGGGTCCATCAGCGAAGATCGTGATCCCGCCTGCTGGATTGACTCCGGCGGAGATATTGAGTCCGACGCCGGTGGCCGCATTATCAATCTTGATCGCGATCGCCTCGGGCGTGTCCGCGGCCAAGATTTCGACGGCAAACGTATCGGCATCGACGTGGATGTTGAGATATCCCGCGGTCCCGGCGGTGTTGAACTGCTCGCCAACGATTTCCGCAAGCTGTTGGGCCTTTGCGGCTTGCAGTGTGACGACGGAACCGGCGGCCATCGCTATCAGCGCGATGGCGTTGCGGCGGCTCAGAAAGCCGGAAGCTTCAGAGATGAGGGCTTCGAACTGGCGACCCATTGTTACTTTCCTTCGAGTTTGGCCCGACGGGCCGCGTAATAGTCGGTGGGCTTCAGCTGCCGGGGTTCGGAGCCGCCCTCAGGCTTAGGCGTGTGCGTCGTCGACACGGTCGAGATCGTCGGCGCCGGTTTTCTGGGCTGACCAAGGAAGGACTGCTGCAGCTGCGTGATCGTGGCGCCGGCGGCGACCTCGTCCTCGAACTCGGCGTCCCGGCCGGCGGCTTTAGCGCGCTTTGCGATGGCCTTGACGACCGGAGAGTTGCGGTCGACCTGAACGATGGGCTCTTCAGGCGCTTTCACCTGCTCGGGCTCTTCCGGAGCGTCCGGGACGAGGGTCTCAACGAGAGCAGCCAGGGCGTTGACGGTCTCGGTCATCGCCGAGAGCTGCTCGGACAGGCTCTCGATCGTCGGCGCCGCGGTTTGCTCCGGCTCGATATCGTTGCCGGGTTCTTCGACTTCCGGAGCCGCGGTCATCAGGATCGAGAGGCGCTGCTTGACCGCGTCGGACGCAGTGTCGAGCGGAAGATTGGTGAGGTCGAGTGCCATGGTGACATCCGGTAGTGGTTCGCCCAGGACCTCGTCCGCCCAGCCGGCATCACGAGCCTCTTCGCCCGTGTACCAGGTGGTGGCGTCGAGCAGCGCGGAGATGTCTTTGTCGGACAACTTCGACTGACGAGCGCGGTAGATGGTGATGCCGGCGGACTTGTGAGTATCTAGCGCGTCGGCAGCGGCGCGCATGTCCTTGGCCTCGCCTTCGGCCCTGGTGCTAGGATTATGGAACATCCAGATCGAATTGGCGGCCGTGATGACCTTGGATCCCGCACAGGCGATGAGGGTCGCTGCGGACATGCAGGTGGCGCCGACTTCGATGATGACCTCGATGCCGCGGGATTTGGCACCCTGCAGGATGTTGTAGATCTGCGTGGCCTCGGTCACTACCCCGCCGGGCGAGTTGAGGGGAAGCCGGATCGTCTTGACGGTGCCGGCCTGCTTGACCTCTTTGCCGAAGGTCCGGGCGGACTTGCCGTCCTCTTCCCAAGTCCAGAAGTCGAACCCGCCACCGATGTAACCGTCGATCTCAATCACGGCCTCGGTCTCACCGGCCATGCGGAAGGTCGGCGTATACATCTTCGGCTGGACGGGGGCTTTCATGACGACATCCGCCATGCTCGGGACCTGGCGGCCACAAGCGGCGGACTCGGTGATGCGGCTCTCGGCCGGATTCATGCGGTACTCCATCATTGTCGGAAGCGTCGGGGGCTGCGCGTTGGTAGCGCTACGGACAAAAACATCATCTCGGGTCGAGCACGGATCCGTCTTGGTCCGACCGTTCCATCGCGGTGATCAGAGCGTCCAGTTCGATGCGCTCAAGCTCGACGATGCGGCGGCTGAGATCGGTCTCGACGAAGGTGACCTTGCTGTCGTGGGTGATCCCGAGCAGCATTGCACGCGCCAGGCCGCGGGCTTGGGTGAGATCCAGCTCACGGGGGTCTTCGCCAGTCTCTTCGATTACCGTATCCCTGGCGACTGTGCCGGCGTCGATCGCCTTTCGCTTGGCGTCGATGTCTTGCACGGGATGTTTATAGGTGCGGGACGGCCAGGACGTCGTGTGGTCCGCCCAAGCCTCCTCCGGAACGAGTTCCGGTGGTTGCCATAGGCCGTAGGCTACGGCCGTGGTGACGAAGCGATCAATGACGCGATCGATGACCTGGTGCTCGAGACGATCCCGATCCTGGCGAGCGAAGAGATCGAAAAAGGTCGATGCCAACTGACCTGTGCGATCACCTTCTGACCAATCGCCGAAGACCTGCGCGTACGGCAGGTCCAGGCTCGCTGAGATCACGAGCGACAGGAACTTGATGAACGGCTGCGCGCCGGCGCTTGTGTCGGTTATATTCGGGAAGACAATGTCCTTCCCGGCCGGTATCTCCAGAAGCAAGCCGCCGTCCCACTCGAGGCCGAGACCACCGTCCTGGGTTTCTACGACATTGGGTAGCGACACTTCACGACCGGATCCCTGCAGATCCTTGATGAAGCCCGCGAAAAGCGTGGTGAGTTGCTTGCGCTTGATCTCGTTATCGAGGTAGCCGCCGAGGCGGTACGACATTGCGAATGCCGCGACCGCGCGGGTGACGCCGCGGACCGACCGCTTGCCCGGAACGGGGCGGTAGATGTGGAACATGTCGTCGACGCTGACGAACTCGGTCGTGAGAGGGCCGACACCAGCGGCGTCCGGATGGCGGGTGTAGACCCGGTAGCCGATCTTCACGTCGCCCCGGAACACGATTCCGGCAATGGTCTTGGTGCCGTCGGCGTTGTCCTGGTTGAAATCGTGCGGCACCATCTCGGCCGGCAGGAGCTGCAATTGGATCGGGACCGTGCGTCCGTCGAAGTCTGTCTCAACGATACGGATGAAGGAGTCGCCGGCGATCTCGCTGTCGAGGTAGGCTTGATAGATCAGCTGACCGAAGGGCAGATCTCCCGCCGGGTCCGCTTTCTTGGCCCAGATGTCAAACAAGCCCTTAAGCTCACGGTGCTTAAACCGTGGAACCGGGCCGGCAGAGCCCGCTACGGACTGTCCGAGGAAATGGTAGGCGTGACGAAGGATGCCGTCGTTGTCGTACGCGTACCGGGCTATGCGCAGGAGCTTCTTAGCATGGGAAGCCAACTGAGCAGGCGTTGTCGCCGATCCCTTCGGCACCTCGGAATTCGTGCCGGTAGCGGCATATGGAGATGACGTCCGAAGCGCGTGGAAGACTTGTGTGACGGCCGTCGACATGCCGTGCATCGCACGACGGATCGGCCCGCGGGGTGTAACGTCACGCGCTGTGGACTCGATCGTAAGGGTCGGCTCGCGTCGCTCCATCACTGATGCCTCTGCATAAGGCGATACGCGCGGAACACAGCCCGGTCCGGATTGTCGGAACCGTCCTTGTCGGCAACTGCCGCGTAGAGCTCATCGAGGATGCGCTCGGCCTCATCGCGGCCAACGAATGATGTCGAGCCGTCGCCGGTCGAGATGGATTTCAAGCCGGAGGCAAGCTGGTCCTCAAGCCTTTTGATGCGCTCGACGAGCCACTCGCGCGACTGGAATCTGTATCGTGCCACGAGCTGGCGGCCTCCGAGTTTCCGGAAGCCTCGGCGTGGTCATGTTGGTAGCGCTACGGACAACGGGCTAGTCGTCGGTCTCGGGCAGCGCCATGGCCTTCAGAATTGCGCGCTCGTGCCGACGTTGTGGGTCCCGCCAATGCGTCAGGGTCCCGATGTAAGCGACCATTGCGGCTTGGTCCGCATTCTCGGCGATGGGCGGGATCTCGAGCTCGAGGAAAGTCACCAAAGCGATCCTGTAGAGGGAGCTGGCGAGCAGGAGCAGCGGTACCTCGTTCGTCGCGAGTTGCTCGGCTGTCACCTCGTTCCCGTGCAAGAAGTCATTCCGCAGCCGGTAAATGCGGTCATATAGAGATGAAGCGAGGGTCCGCGCTGCACTCCGCCTGCCGATGGTCACCTGGTGACAAAGGGTAGCGCAGGCGTTGTCGACCCACCTGGCGCGATCAAGGACATCCACGACTTGAGCCTCACCGACAATTCCGCCAGGCCCTGGATGGAGTAGGATTTCGAACGCGCTGACCCACAAAGTCAGCAGCCGCCCCACGTCGTAAAAGCCATACTCGAGCCCACCAGGCATCATCATGGCATGGTGGGCCATGTTGAGTGAGCGAAAGAGAGCGCGGTCCTCCCATGACGCTTCACCGTCCCCGAAGCGCCGGTGCCATCGCCTCAGAACTTCGTCGAATATGGGGCGATCAACGACGTAAGTCGCAATAGCGAACTGAGGTAACCCGGCATCTGTTTGGCCACGAAAATCATCCACTAGGTGCGAGCCAAGCATCGCGGGCGTCTGACCGATCAGTTGCTCACCTTCCCTGTCGACCATCCAGGGATAAAACGAAAACGTCTCCGCCCACACCGGATTGCCTAGGCCGCCACCATCCGTGATCTGAAGGGCGCGGGCGGTGGGAAGCGTTGCTACGGCCAGGAGGTCACGGAATCCGGCGATGGCGGACGTATCTCTGTATGATTCCGAAGAGTCCTGCCGCACGATCAACACCGAGGGATCTACGGGCTCACCGAATGCGTCCGTAAACCTACTGAGGAAGTCGCCGAGCCTTGGCTGCTCGGCAGTCGCCTCCTGCACCCGTCCGTCGTCGGTTCGAGTGACTGCAATATCTCCATCCCCGATTGCCTCCCCCAAGTAGAGGTTTGGCAGGACCAGGACGGGCAACCATTCGCTCATGTCTGCGACCAGACCAGGTTGTTGAAATTCAGCAGGTCGTCTGCATGGAGCAGTTTCACACCGCATGACCGCGCCAGCTGCTGTGCCGCCGGCGTATAGACTTGATTGCTGACCACGGCTGCGCCGGATGCACTGTAGTGGGCCTTTGCCGCGAAGATCTCCTGCACCGCCGCATTACCGACCGGACGGCTGAAAAGCTTGCACTGAAGCACGACCTTGACGCCGTCCTTGGTCGCCACTACGTCGGCGCCCTGGTCGCCAGAGGCCTTTGTTCCGTTTGCCGACCATCCCGACCAGCGCAATGCGTTCTCGCACCACCGCTCAAATTGGATTGGCGTCATCGCCGGGTCCCGATACGCGATGCGTAGGCGCTCGACATGATGCAGGATGGGTGCCTCGAAGACGGCGCGGAACTCGGCGTTGGCGGTATCGATCACGTCGAGTGCACCAGGCTGCAGGATGTCCGGCAGCTTGGGGACCACCTTCTCGCGGACGAGGCGAACCAGACCTGGATCCATGCTCGTTCGTACGAGTTCAAGAGCTTGAGGCCTGGGGGTCATCGGCGACACTGACGAGAACCACCGGAGGTAATCCTGTGCGAGTTTCGGGATGTCTCCGCCGCATTCACGGGCGTACACCGCCGACATGCGGTCGGCGCGGGTTTCTCCCAACTCCAGAGGACGATTTCGCTCCTCGTCGGCCAGAGCTTCCGCTGCCCTCTTGCGCTTTTCGGCATCGGCGGATTCCGCCCACTTCAGGAATAACCAGGCAGCAATCGCCGTGACGATCAAACCACCGGCAGTCCACCAGACCCACTGAGGTGTCCAGATCAGAATCAGGAATAGGATTACGCCCGCGACCAACGGCATCCGGAAAGCCCCCAGAGTTTTCTTTCGCTTATCGGTTGATCCGGCTGCAATTTCCAGAAGAATCCTACCCACGCCCCCGGGTCGCGAACCTTGCCCCACCGATGACGCCGCCGCGGCGACGGGCCGGCGCAGCATTGGAGTTCGCGGCGTTGCCGTAGGTCATTCCCCTGGGCGGTGGCATCACCGAGGTGCGCGGGTCCTTCATGACCTGGCGAAGGGTTAGATCCTCGTGGATGGCGGCCATGACGGACCGATCACGTCCCTCGAAGCGGTCCCTGGTCACGTCCACCGGAGCCTCGTCGATCTCGCGGCCGACCTGGTTGGGCCATGTCAACCTGCACAGCTCGAGCGTGGCGAGGCACCCTACAAAGGTGTCCCAGGGCTCGTTCGCGTGCCACTTGGACTTCACCCAATAGTCCCCGCCGTCCTTGTCCTTGACGTGCCGCTCGGCGAAGAGACCCTTGAAATATGCGGGCACTGCATCGCGAAGCGACTTCGGGAAGTGCACATAGCCTGGGCCGACGCGCTCGGTCTTGAGCATACGATCAGCCTTCTCCTTGCCCTCGCGGGTGCCGACCCTCATCAGGTCATTGGCACGTGCATTGTCGGTCTTGGCCCGGGCGATGAGCGGTGCCTTGGCGGCATGCTTCTCTTCGTTTTCGCCCTTCATCGGCCGGTAGATGTCCCACCGATGTTTGGCCCTGCGAAATTCCAGCGCCTGGGTCTGCGAGTAGCTGGCGTCATAGCCGCACATCAGGATTCGCATGGTCGAGCCGTCGGGCTTCCGCCAGTCACGGAACACGATGTCATCGAGCTGCCGATTGGCTTCCTGAGACCATGGCGCATAGTCGTCGAGAATGAAGTGGCCGACGACCCATACCTCCTCCTGCGGGCCGAAGGCGCACACGGTGAGCTCATGGCGGGCCTTTCGGTTGAGGCTCGCGTCCTTCCAACCGGCCTGGGTGTCGTAGTAGGCCGTCATGTGAATCGTCTGCTGCGGGATCTCGGCCGGATACGGCTCCGGCCTGGTGGCTTCGAACGACCCGACCTCGATCGGCTTGCCGGCGTCGACGCCTTCCCAAGGGAGAGCGAGCACGTTGTTCCAGAACGTCTGCAAGTCCTCGGGCTTGCCCTGCGCGTCGACCCATTCCTGCGCCAGGTCGGTCCAGTTGGCGCCGGGCAGCAGCGAGATGTAGCCGGGCACATGAAGCGCGGTGAGGCCGGGACGCTTAGGGATCGCGGTGGGTTGCCACCCCAGACGCTCGTCGATCGGTGTCGGATCATCATCGGCGTAGACGGTATCGCCGGCGACCTCGTCCATATCGAACTTGGCGGATTCCTCGAGGATGCACCCGTTGACTTTGCAGACGTACCAGACCTCCTCGACGATGCCGTCGTCGCCGACCCGGAAGCGGATGCCGTGGCCGTCGTCCTCCTCGTCGGTTACGGGCCCGCCCCACTCCAAGTACTGGCGGCCACCGCAGCACGGGCACGCGACGAAGAACCTGCACTGGTCGCTGTCCAGCCACTGCTTGTGGGTGATCGAGTTGCCGATCGTACGCGGAGACGAGAAGGCGTAGAGCTTGCGGTTCCAGAAGGACTTGGATCGCTCCCACATCAGCTTGATGCGGTTACCGTCGGAACCGCCAGAGGTCAGCTGCCATCGGTCGATTTCGTCGCCGACCGTGACGCGGAAGGTCTCTTGGGAGAACGCCTTGTCCGTCGCTGCGCCGGACAGCACGATGCGACCGCCGTTGGTGTATGTGCGGTCGTTCCACTTATCGAGAGTATCGCCCTTGATGGGCTTGCGGACCAGGGGAGACAGCTTCTCGCTGTCCCGGAAGAATGGGGTCCAGATCGCGTTGGCGAACTTCTGTGCGCGCTCGAGATCGGGCTGCCACCAGCCTACCGGGTGACCTTCGTGCGCAACATGGTAGGCGGCGATGCCGGCGAAGAGCACCGTGAAACCGGTACGAGTGCCCTTCATCGCGATCAGCTGCTTGGTCGAATGGTGCACCGCCTTGCGTGCCGCGCTCTTCTGGAAGCCGAAGAGCTTGAACGAGGTGCCGCCCTCGGCAGAGGATTCCTTAGGAAGGATGATCCTGTCGTCCTCCTCCATCCAAAAAACGACGTCGACCTCCTCGGCGATTGGCAGGTGGAGACGGAGCGCGGCGAGACGCTCCCCGAAGTTGGCGATGCCGAGATCGAACCGGCGGCGGATGGCCTCACGCATCGGGCAGTTTCCCCACAAGGGCGGACAGGGCTTCGCGCACAAGCTTGTCGGCGGTGGCCTTCACCTTAGCCGGATCCGTGATCTGAGCTGTCCGTGCGGCAAGCGTGTTGCCCAGGTTCTCGAGCTTCTGCCGCATGGTGGCGTATTCCTTCGAGATCATGGTTTCGGCCACCGCGATCGGAATGACCGATCCGGCGAACTCGGCTTCCTTCATCTCGGCGATGTTGGCGTCCGCCCGGGCCCGGCGGGTCTTCGCCTGCTCCTCGGTTTCGCCGCCGTCATCAGCCCACTGGCCGCCCTCGATTTCCCTTTTCACCGCCTCGATCGCGCGAGCCTCGGCTTCTGCGGTCGCCCTCTCCAGGCGCCACCGGACGACCTCGGCTAAGTCGAGAGTGAACGACTGGCCTGGGCCCGACGGCCGGGATACGACCGGGCATCCGCTCTCGATCCACGATTGCACGGTGCCGCGGGTGGTCCCCATCATGGTGGCCAGGGTGGCGGAAGAGACGAAGCGAACGGCTTCCGCCTTCTCGTTCTTGGGATTACGCGGCATGTCCGCAGGCTCCATCGGAAAATTTTGTAAAAATGGGAGGCTGTACGAGGGCAAATCGACCCCGCACCCCCGCTCCCTCAGGGGCCCCCGACACCCTGTGACAGCCCTTGGCACCCATGCCTGCCCCTCGAAACCTCAGCATTTCCCGGCGCTCCCGACCCCCTGCCCCCGCTCCCGACCTGCCCGCAAGTATTCGCCGACCGGTTTTACTCACCAGATCGCGCGATCCATTTCCGAAGCTAACGCGGCTTAACTTCTGATAGCTCATACGGCCGGGTTCGCGGGTGCTTTCAGGCCGAGCGACATCTTGGCCGGGGGTGTCTTCGACACCGAGACAGGTAGACTTGGAGAGCGCGGCTACGACCTGGCGATCGACAGCGAGGACATCGTCGGCGAAGGTCTTCCAGGGCGACCGATCGCTCTTGACCTGGGAGACGAAATCGCTTGACTTATGCGACCGGAGTGATCTCGTGAAATCTGGATTGTTCAACGACATCAGGGCACTACGTGATAACCATCGCTTATCACGTAGTGGCATCTCGGGCGTCCTGGGCGAAAGCTCGGCAACGAGTGAACCGGATTTCGGTTGACGAGGATCGGGCAGCGAGATCACAAGTTCGTGATGACGATTTCTTGGATGAGGCGTCCGATTTCGCTTGACTAGATGGCAAGTATTCGTGCAGCGCTTGCTAAGTACAATGCAAGCAATATTATTCCAGCTAGCAGTACTACTTATGTATTCGTTTGGGGTGTATAAGCATTCGTAAGTATAGTTTGAGAACGATATTTCACTGAGAGGGCTTGAAATTTTGGGGTCTGTTCGACCCTGTAGCGAATACTTGAACCCAGGATTTCCGGGGCTTTCAGCGTGATATGAGCTATCCGAAGCTAAGGGGGTGTTAGCTTCGTTTACGTCCTCCAGGACGTCCCTCATCGCCCGCTCCCCGTGCGCCGCATCGCCCGCGTCAGCCTGCTCGGCAGCGTCTTCGTTGCCCGCCTGATCGCTGCCCGCATGGGGCGCTCGAAGCTCGGCTGGTAGTTCGCCCTGTCCACCGCCGCGACGATGAGCTTGGGCGCGCTTTGGCCTTTCACGCCCTTCTTCCGCAGCGGACGCGCCCAGATGCCCCTCTGCCCTCCGGGGCGCAATTGGCCCCAAAACAAGGCTCCGCCCGGTCCCGTCATCGAGAATAGCTTGCGCAGCATCCCCATCGGCATGTTGCCGCCCTTAGTCAGCGTGACGTCCACGCCGAGCTCACGGACCTCGGGCAGATCTAGGTTCTCGGGCCTGGGGATCATGATTGCGGCGTTGGCGGGCCCAATCTCGCCTGGCAGGCGCTCCTGATCATGACGACCAAGGTGATAGCCGAGCCATCTGGCAGCAGGCTCGCGGATACCGACGGCAGCGGTGACATCGTCCACGTCATGGACGGAAGCGTGGCGACGCTGCCGGGCGTAGAATGCGTCGAGCGTCTGGGGCTCGGGATTGTCGAAGTGACGATCCGCCGCCGTCCGGACCTCATCACGAGCCTGCAGGGCTATGCCGTTGTAGGCGGACTGGGCCGCGCGCGCGACGACGCCCGGCACCGCTTCCAGTGCCTGCTCGGCCTGTCGGAGCGCTTTGCGATTGATGCGGATACGGATGTCGGCCATGCCCGAAGCGTCCGCACCGGGATTCCTTGCGTCAAGGTAAGAAACCCTTGGGACCAAAAAAAAGACCGCCCCGGAAGGCGGTCTCGAAGTCGACGTAGTAATTTAAGCCCGCCGAATATGGGCCTATCGCTCGCATGACACAAGTGGTTGTGCCGAATGTTCGTCAAAAAGGCGGACGTATAAGCGCCCACGTCGTGAATACCCTACTCCCGCGACACCCACGTTACTTCATCATACTCCGTGATTTCGGGGGCGTGACGCTGCTGCCATCGCCCGCTTGTCTACCTCTGACCAGGGGATGTCGCCACGACGGGCAAGCGGCTCAAAGCCGTCGACATGCATGACAAGGCTCGGGACGTGGTGAAGCTCGCTGTGGTGTGGCCTGGGCGCGAGACGATTCCGAACCGCTTGTTGCGCAAGCTCTCGATCCGCACCGTTGCGCATGAGGATTAACACTGCAGTCCGGAATGTGCGCTCAAGCGACACGAAGACACCGGTCCCGTCGTGTTGAGCGTAGACCGGCTGGAGGCAAAAGCTCATGGCCTCTGTGATGGCGCGATCGACATGCGCGGCCTCCGGCATGCCCACAGCCCGCCGAATGCCACGCCATTTCGCCGTTGCGTCTGCAGCAGCACGACGGCGCGCCGCTCGCTGTTTGGCGGGCGCGATCGGCAGGTCGACGCTGTCCGTGCTCTCGGTCATGAAGGGGAGCGTCATTCGAAATTTCGCATGGCACAAGCCTCACGCTGTGATCCATCACGCCGTGATGCGGTCCGCGCTGTCCGTGCAGGCCGGGCGCAGTCGCGCTGCTCGAGATATCGGGAGAAGAGGTCCTCGGAACCGGGAGCAAAATAAGATCAGTACCCATAGGACCGAACTGGGCTAGACCGGCGACAGCCGGTCCTACGGTCTCGTAGCGAAGCGGAGAGACCACCAATCAACGGGCCGCCAGGCCCTCCGTTTCGGTCCGCAGGACCGCCCTGGCGATCTCGAAGGCCTACCATCGGACCGATTAGGAGAAGGTCGAGCCGGATATTGCCCCGTACAGCCTCGAAATGAGATCAAGATGGGGGATCGTGCCGAAAGTCTCGTTTCGGGCGTGGAGTATGGCTCCAGATAGATCTCAGGCCTATCGGCAGACCTGGGTCGACACCCCACCTCGATGATCCACTCGAGAAATGGTCCGACAGACCATCTCCCTTCGACTCCTCGGATTAGTGTCTATCGACACGACTGGTCCGATGGGGCGTCCTCGAGCCCACCTGCGGCCGGAGGCGCATCGTGGGCCTATCTCGCACATCGTGATCCCTGTCGCCCTCCCAGAGCCCTACGGGCAACCCCGTCGACTCCTTGGCCTCTGGCCCGTGAGACCTCAAGATGCGCGAAGCGCACTTAGGAATCTAAGCGGGGCAAAGCCCCCTTTGGATCCCTGGATCCGCAGACCCCGAATTTGCCCCCTATATATCTATTATACTATAGGCGGGCGGAATTGGTGACGCGTTGTGGTATTGTGCGTTGCAAATCAGTCGGTTAGAAATCGAACGTGGTAGCTCTTGACGTTTTCGTAGGTGCTTACCACGTGATCGCCATTCTGCCCCTGTGAGACCCTGATGCTGCCTGACCTGATCCCGATCCCAACCGACACGGCAGCTCGCTACTACGTCAGCGGCGACCTGACCGCTCGTGACCAGAGCTGGGCGGTCGCCCTACTCGTGCAGGCCGTTGAGCGTGGGGAAACCGGTACGGTGTTGCTTCCCGACAATCGCACTCGTGAAGCCCTGGGGTTGGTCAGGCGCGACAAGATCGTGACCGAGGAGGCGCGGTGGCGCCGGCTGCGAGCTGGGATCATGTGCCGTCGCAAACCTCCTACAGTGACCTTCGCGACCTCAGGCGACGGATCCGAATACCCAGTTCGTCACAACCTGGACGACATGCTCGCCGTCACGATCGACGAGGACCTGGCGCGGGCGTTCGATCCGGGTCGCCATGGCGACCTCGTTTACCTGCCGCTCCGCATCCTGCAGCGCGCAGAGTGCCGATACACGCTGACGATGATGATGCGCGTCCTGGCGTGGTCGGCGGGGGAAGTGAACCGGCGGTGGGTCGTTCGTGATGATGCCGGCAAGCTCAAACTGAGGGTACCTATGGCCGATCTGCGTGATGCGCTGTCGACCCCGGCGGCGATGAAGCCCGTGGCGTTCGCGGAGGTACTCGAGACTGTGTGTCGGGAGATTACCGAGTTGACCGACTACTCCGTGACCGCGGTGCCTCGAAAGGCCCACACGGGACGGATCCGTGACATCGAGATCGACGTCATCGTTCCGGACGTCGACGCGCTCGTTGCCGAGGCTGAAGCAATGGGGCCAGGACGGCCGAAGAAGCGGTGGCGCCCGAAGGACAGGCCGTCGCGGAGAGCGCCGGCGGAGCCTGTTGCGGTTTCTAAATCGGCGCTGGATGCGGCGGTACCGTTGAGCGTCAAGAGGCCGGATACACAGGACTTCACGCGTAAAACTTCAAATGCGATCGATCCCCCAGACGGAAAATTGGATCCTTCGGGTATAGGGTTCAGAAACCGCGAAATTGAGTTTTGAGAGGGCAGCAATGTTCCATGTTTCCGACCTCGAGGCCGGCCTGATGATGGCCAACAACCGCAATATGGCCTATGCCACCCAGCAGATTAATCTCGCCAACGCAGAGATTCGCAGACTGCGTGCCGAACTGGCCCAAGCCCGTGCCGATCTCGATACCGAGCGTGGCCGTCGCCAAGCCGCGGAATACAAGCTCCGCCGGAACTGACGGTCGGCTACCTCCTGAAATGAAGAAGGGCCCGAGATCACCTCGGGCCTTTCTTTTATGCATATGCGAGTGTCCGTCTCGGTGCCGGACGTTCCGGTTCCGGCGGTCGGGCATCGCGTTCCATTGCCTCGACATAGTCTGCGATCGAGCGTGGGTCGCAAGCGATTACGCCGCGGATGCTGCCGTTCCCCCGCAAGTGGTCCTTGAGATCGGCATCCCGGGCGGAGATCACTCGGCACAGCATCGTCCGATCCATCGCCATCAGCCATGCCGCCGTTTGCTCCGGTACCGCCTGGAACGCCTCTGCCGGAATATCCTCTCCCATCGCCATCGCGGTCGCCATCGCCTTGATCCTCTCGATCAGGCCACCGGTTTCGCCGGCGGGTGGTGCGTAGCGCGAGGGCGAGGAAACCGGAGTGGGTGCTGGAGCCGAGGCACCGAAATCGGGAACGAGCTGCAGCACGAGCCGGCCGGTGCGCTTGCACACAACCCAGGTGAACGCGGCTACCGCACGCAGAGCCGCACCGATCGCGGCAAGGATTGTTCTCATAACTGTACCTCCAGGCCTGGATGGCCCTGGAGAATGCTACGGTTGGACGACGCAAGAAAGAAGCGCGTGCGTTTGTGATACATCATGTATCACAATTCCGGTCGCGCCACTAAACCTCCGCGTTTCCTAGAATTGACAATTCGTCCCACGACAGACAATTGTCAATGCAACCTTTCAAACCTCGAAACACTACAATCTTCGGCCTGACGGGCTATTTTTGTTTGCGTCTTGCGAAAATCCAAGCGAGCCTTTTTGTGCAACCAGAAAGGATTCTTGCCGTGCCCACGAAGTCCCTCGGCCTCCGCCGCTTCGGCGGCCCCGAAAGATACCTCAATTTCCCGCCCCCGGTGTCCGCGACGACGGATGAACAGGAGCCGTCCACGTCGGAGTTCATTGAGCCGCTCGAAGAGGCCGATGCCGAGTTTACGGGCATCGAGACCGCCGTCCAGGCCACCGAGCCCGAGAACCCGGTCGACGATGATGACGACATGCCGCTGGGCTTCTTCCGTGACGCCAAGGGCAACGAGTTTATCGATCGTGTGCCCGCCTTTTTGATGCGGGACCGCCCAGTCTCGAACATCCGGTGATGACCATGGCCCCGATTACAATCCCTCCCGAGGTCCCGCTGCTCGTCAATCGCGGCGCCCTTTTCGTCATCAACCATAGCGCGGGCAAAGACAGCCAGGCGATGACGATCCGCCTGCGTTCGGTCATCCCCGCGGAGCAGCTTCTCGTCATCCACGCGGACCTGGGCGAAGTCGAATGGTCGGGTAACCGCACCCATATCCTAGACACGATCGGCAGCCTGGAGCTCGTCGTCTGCCGCAACCCGAACAAGACCCTCCTGTCGATGGTCGAGCAGCGCGGCATGTGGCCCTCTGCCGGTCAGCGTCAGTGCACGTCGGACCTCAAGCGCGGTCCTATCGAGACCGCGATCCGCCGGCACCTGGCCGCGCACCCCGAGTTCAATGGTCTGGTCGTCAGCTGCTTGGGTATCCGAGCCGCGGAGAGCCCGGCTCGGAGCAAGCAGCGTCCGTTCCGCTACAGCGAGCGCAACTCGAAAAATGGCCGCTCGTGGTACGAGTGGCTGCCGATTTTCGAGATGTCGACGGAAGAGGTCTTCGGGACCATCGCCGCGGCGCATCAGGAGCCGCATTGGGCCTACCGAGCGGGCATGTCTCGCCTCTCCTGCGTCTTCTGCATCATGGCGAGCAGGAGCGACCTGCGCACCGCCGCCCAGCTCAACCCTGAGCTCTATGCCCGGTACGTCGATCTCGAAAAGCGCATCGGACACACGCTGTCGATGTCCGGGCAGACGCTCGAAGAAGTCACCGGCATGACCGCAACCCCCATTCGCGAGGCCGCATGATGCACTCGTTCTCTCATTACGACGCCCTCGCCCGCCAGGCGGCCACGGCGCTCTATCTCTATGTGGATATCGAGACCATCCCCTCGCAGGACGCGACCCTGATCGATGCCATCCGCGCCAAACACAACGTCGCCGAACCTCAGCTGGACGCGATCGAGCCCGACAGGCGGCTAAAAGACCCCGAGAAGATCGCCGACGATTTGGCGCGCAAGCGCGAGAAAGCGGTCGCGGATAATTCCACCGCCATCGAAAAGGCCGAGGCCGCGATCGAAGAGGAATACCGCCGCACGGCCCTAGACGCCTCCACCGGACATATCGCCTGTGCGTGCGTTGCCGTCGGTACCGGAGATATCTACGATGCCACGATTTCATGCGCCGCCCAGTTCATTGAAGATGCCGAGCGCGACATGCTCAACGAGCTCTTCGGCGGACTGGAACAGCTTCTGCAAGATCACGCCCGCAATGCCGCTCTCAAATCCCTGGATGCCCAGGGCCGCGACAACACGGAATCGCTGAAACTCGAGATCCAGCGCCACCGCGTCGTCCCCGTCGTCGTCGCTCACCACGCCGGCTTCGACATCCGCTACATCTGGCAGCGCGCGATCGTGCTCGGTGTCACACCACCCAGCTGGTGGCCGGTGGATGCCCGCCCTTGGGACACCGATCGGGTTGCCGATACGATGACTATGTGGGCCGGCCACGGTAACCGCATCGGCCTCGATCGCTTGTGCAAAGCCTTGGGCCTCCCGGGCAAGCAGGGCGTGGATGGCTCCCAGGTCTGGGACTTGGTCCGCGCCGGCCGCATCAATGAGGTCGTCAGCTATTGCGACGACGATGTGAGGCGTTTGAGGTCGGTGCACCGCAAGATGCTGGGGCTGCCGCAGCTCGAGATCGACGAGATCGAAGTGCCGGCCGAGGGGGCCGATGGCGAGAGGGAGGCCGCATGATGCGGATCACTTCCGAAATCATCAACGCCACCCCGGTTTCCAAGCTCCGCGGGGTCGAGTGGTTTGAGACCGGTGACGGGTACTTCGCTCGCGTCACCGATGACCTCGGGAGGCGCGAGTTCCACCTGCAAGTGAAGCCTACCGCCTACGGCTGGATATTCGAGCTGTCCCAGGCCGAGCACACGGCGAAAATGATCCTTGAACTGGATGTCAAGAACGACACTGAGGCACGGATGGCGGCCGTGGATCGTGCACGGACGATGGCATTCCCGCTGGAAGATTGCTTCGATGCGCGGTCATGAGATCCTCGACCAGATATCATGGTCCGGAGACATGCATCCGGACACGATCTCGCAGATCGAAGCTGCGATCCTCGACCTGGATCGCAAGGCCCACGGCACAAACCGACCAGCCTTCAATGCGATGGAAGTGCACCGGCGGCTGACCGTTTTCATCAGCGAGAGGGGTGGCTACCGAAAGGCCGCAGAGGTCCTCGGGATCAGCAAGAGCTTTCTTTTCGACATGCACGCCGGCGAGCGCCCCGTCACGCCCGCGGTCCTGCATCGTCTCGGCCTGCAGAAGTCGATCAAGGAAATCTACTCGCCCGTCGCCTGAGACCATTTGTGGCTTGCCAAGGTGTCCGCCAACATGACGGACAACACCATTGGAGTGACATCCATGACTGATTTCGTTGCCCCGCCCTCCTTTGCTGACCTCATCTGGGACGAGTTCCGCGCTCCCGCGACCGATCGTTTCTGGGCCTTATATAATCATGGTGATCGGGCCGGGCAGCGTGCGCTCGCGAGCGTCGGGATCTATGCTCGCAAGGACGACAGGCGCCAGTGGTTCGTTTTCTTCTCGCCCGGGAAGGTCGACCCTGTCGTCGTCACGGATACGATCACACAGATCGAGCTTGACGTTTTCGCTGCCGGCTTGCGCACATCCGACCGTGCCCGTGAGCAGCAGCAGGCGATCAACGACGAGGATCTGGAGCGCAGGGAAATGCGCGACCGTCGCCGGAACATCGCCCGGGTGAAACTGACCGCTCGCTATGGTGAGATGACCGACGGCGAACTGATCGCGGAGGCTAAGCGTGAGGGGCGCAATCTGCTCCGCGAATGGGGTGCGTTCTGTGTCAACTCGAAGCGGATGTGGTCGTTCACGACGATCGACGCGCCGCTTTCGCTGCTCCAGGCGGTGTGGCTGACGGAGCTCGTCGATCGCACGCGAGACAAGGTCGCCGCCGCGCGCGAAAATATCGTGGCGAAAGGGAACGCGGTGGACTGGCACGACGACCAGATTGTGCTCGCTGTCGAATTTCTCACCGACGACGACATGGATCGCGCGAGCTCTGAAAATGGTGTGGGCTGGTCGAAGGCCGACAGTTCGCGAGGACACTGGTGCCGCGGAATGATCAGGCGCGGCGGTGCCGATCGTGATATCGGCATCGACGCGGCTCGTCAGATTCTGCGAAAGTACGAGAAGCAACTCGGGATGCGGGATATCCGCGCGAAGGCCGCGTTTGACAAGGTCTTCGACGAGCTCACTGGGCAGGCGGTGTAAGAAACCGATGACAAATCGCGGGTGATGTCACTTATTTTTGACATCGACGTTTACCGGTGAATGTACGTCCCCGGCACCGGCACATACCCGATTAGCTTAGGCTGCGTGGGCACTTCCTTGTAGTCGTAGACAAACTGCCCCTCCTCGTAGAGACCCTCAAAGCTCTCGAACCGCAGCGCGAGAATTACACCGTTTTGCCCTTCCGTGCGGCGCCTAACCCAGTGGTCCAGCGCGGTCGAACTTCTTTTCGCATACGATATGCTTTTCAGCTCGGCGCCGACACTGCTCCCGCGTTTTAACCCTTCTGCCGAGATCGCGTCGAAATTCGACATCGCGGTGCCATGGAAGACGACAAGTGGGTCATCCTCGAGATTCAGCGGGAAAACGCGGTAGTCCTCGCGGACATGCATGTCGTCTGGCAGCGGGTATTCCTGCACCTTGAGCTCGCTTATGTGTACTTTAACGAAAGGATCGGGTTCTTATGTGCAATAAAACGAAACCGAGGCCAATATCGGGGGGGTTATGTTGTTCGGCAAGCCTAGCATTCTGAAGGAGTACGCCGGACTTGCCCGGCAGCTGGAGGAGGGAGAGCGCCGTCCACCGCAGCACGAGCGGCCGCGGTCGGTGACTGACAAAGGGTTTGCGTCCTTTGCTACGTCCGGCGTCCAGGCCGTGTTCGAGGCATTCGAGTATTTTGGCACGCTCATGAACCGCCAGGTTTCCGACCCCTGGACCATTGAGGAAACCTCCGACACTCTGGTGAAGGACATCCGGAGCGACAGCCCTGAGCTCGGGCGGACTTATCGGGTCTATTACAACGGTGTGAGGATGGGGCGTCTCCAGGTCACGGAAGGAGTCACCGCGGATGGTCTCGGCAAGGACATCGAGTGGCACCGGGAACACCGTTCCGCCTACGTAATCCTGGAACTCGACAACTTGCGCTTCGTGCCCTACGACGACGTGCTCTCGATGGTGTCGACGGTCGAACTCCTGGTTGGAGTTTTCGATGACAACGATTTGGCTAGAGCCCGTGCCAAGTCCAGCGCCGCCGCCGCTCTCACCGGCTATCTGTGGGAGGTCATGCGAGCGGGTGACGAGTATGTCCCGCCATTCGAGCACCGCGTGGACGGACCATACGATCTGCTGAAGATCACCACCGATCACTGGAAAGAGCGCGGGATTGACCCGTTCGAGCGGTGGGATGGGGACCGATCTCTATGATCTCGGGCGAGCGGGTATGGGTAAACGACTGAAGGTCGGACCGTGCGCCCTGTGCGGGGCAACGCGACCACTGACTAAAGAGCATGTCATCCCGAAAAGCCTCTATCCGGTCTCGAAACGTGGAGCCTGGAAGCCGATCATCATTTCGGCCTGCAAGGAGTGCAACAACGGAAGCGCCGACGATGATACGCACCTCCGATACGTACTTCTGATGGCGGGCGAAACGAGCGATGCGGTTCGGGAGGTGTGGGATGGACCGGTGCGGCGCAGTTTTGACCAACCAGATGGTCGACGCCGAGCTATCGACGTCTTCAAGCTCATGAAATCGGTGCCGGATTTGCCGGGTGATCGCTACATGATCTATCCGGCAAACGACGAGCGCATCCTGCGTTCGATACGGAAAATCACGCGGGGTCTCTGCCACCACCACGCGATCCATGGAACTGTGATCCGCGACGATCAAGTGGTCTCTGACGTGGTGCGAAAACCTCTTTCGGAAACCCTTTTACAGAACATGACATTCTACGGCTCGGTCCCCGAGGTGCTGGAATATGGAGTGGTGACGATTCCGGAAGCATCGCTCTGGCGATTTAAGTTCTACGAGCGGACCGAATTCTATTCCCTGGTGCAGCTTCAACCGGGCGATTGAATGTGAATGCCGAAGCCCACGCTCCCAGCCTTCCGTCCCTTCCAGCTCGCCAAGCTCGTCGATCGCATCCCGGACGGAGACGACTGGCTGTTTGAAATGAAATTCGACGGCTACCGGTGCCAGGCGGTGCTGTCCGGCGACCGGGTGACGCTCTTCTCCCGCAGCGGCCTGGACTGGACGCGCACCTTTCAGTACCTGGTGCCGGCCTTCGAGAAGCTGACGAAGGGCACGGCCTCAATCGACGGCGAAGTGGTCGCGATCGACACGGAGGGCCGCGCGAACTTCAACCTCCTGCAGCGCTCGCTGAAACTGCGCGAGCCGATCGTCTTCTACGCCTTCGATCTCCTCGAGGAAAATGGCGAGGATTTGCGCAGCCTGCCCCTGATCGAGCGGAAGACGCGCCTCGAGGCATTGCTCGGCGAGAGAGCGCCATCCGATCCCATCCAGTACTCCACCCACATCGTCGGCCACGGGCAGCAGGTCTTCGATAGAATGTGCGCCGGCGGCCATGAGGGGGTGATCGCTAAGCGCTTGAACGCGAGGTATCAGAGCGGTGACCGCTCGCCCACCTGGCTGAAGGTCAAATGCACCAAGCGGCGGGAGTTCATCGTCATTGGCTGGAGAACCAACGAGCAAGGCGAGGATCTTCGCGCGTTCCACTTGGCCGAGGAGGTCGACGGCGAGCTCGTCTATCGCGGCCGGGTCGGCTCCGGCATAACCGATAGGGAGCGGCCGGGGTTCTTGGGCGCCGTCGAGCTAATCGAGATCGATGAGCCCGTCCTGACGGTGCCGCGAGAAGAGCGAAAGCTTGGTCGTTGGATTGAACCGCGGTTGATCGCGGACGTTGCCTTTACCGAGATCACTGAGGAAGGGACGCTCCGGCACCCCTCGTTCAAAGGCATCCGCGTAAGGGAGTGAGAGCATGTCCGACGACGATGTCAAAGTCCGTATTCGAAAACTCCTCGACGAGGCGATGGTGAAATATGGCCCATCAATCGAGCTCGCGGCCATAGAGGCCAGTTGGGGCGATACGCTCAACGACGAGGAGATGATCGACTGGCTTGAGACTTTCCTCGCTCACGGGACGGGGCTCGAGCGCGACGTTGAGACGGATGACCTCCAGGAGCTCGAGGAGGAGTATCAGAAGGGGCTCACACGCCATTAGAAGGGGACCTAAAGGCCCCAATGGCACAATTGGCTGACCGACGATGGGGATAACCTGATGGCCGTCATTGCCCTGAATGGCGGTCCAGGCGTACGCCTAGGTTATGGCCGATATTGATAACCCGCCGCCGATTACGCAGATATTTTTCGGACAAGCTCTTGGAGAGCGGGCCAGGATTGTCCAGAACAACAAACGCTTCGTTCACTACACGAGCGCCGAAGCTGCATTCAGCATGATCAAGAATGCCGAAGTCTGGATGCGCAAGTCCTCGACGATGAACGACTTCTCCGAAATCGAGCATGGCATCGAGTGCCTTTTCCACGCATACAAAGGCCCATTCGGTGAAAGGCTGAAGAGAACCCTCGAGAACGCCCATCCGAACATCGTCTCCCAGATCGCAGAAATATTCGATAGTTGGCTGCCTCATTTTCGCTTGGAGACATACCTCACATGCATTTCTGAACACGAGGACAAAGAAGATCGTACCGGTCGGCTCTCGATGTGGCGAGCATACGGAAACGTCGCCATTGTACTGAACAAAGACATATTCATGAGCGAGACGGATGCTCTGAAGGCCTATTCAAGTCCGGTCGCTTACCTATACCCGCACCAATTTGAGGTCGAGTTTGGCAAAGTAGTCGAGAGAGCAGAAGCTGCCTCTTCGTACTTGGCAACTCTCGACCGAGAGCTCGTAGTCCACAATGTATTTTCAATGTTTAGGTATGCGGTTCTCTGTACCAAGCACCCCGGATTTCATGAAGAGCGAGAGTGGCGGGTCATCTATTCGCCTACGTTTGAACTCTCGCCAAGGATCAAGAAAACAATCGAGGTCATACGCGGCGTGCCTCAAGCCGTGTGTAAGATACCCCTCTCTGATGCGCCTGACGATGGGCTCAACGGCATAGAGATCCCAAAGCTTGTAAACCGCGTCATTATTGGCCCAAGCCAATACCCATTTGCCCAGCTCGAGGCGTTCATTTATTTGCTGGAAGAGAGGGGGATGTCCGACGCGCGCGAGCGAGTGTGGGTTTCTGACGTCCCGCTCCGACAGCCATAACTCCTACCCAGCCTGGCACCACCACTCGTTACCATCAGGCCAGCGTCTCGCCAGCCCCTCGTCGATGAGGATATCGCCCACATCGCGGCCGTCTATCCTGATCGTCGCCAGCGTCCTCTTTCCTGTGCCATCCAAACCGCCGGTTTCGACGGTAATCGCATTCGAGTTGAGGAGCTCGAGTAGTCTTGCGCTTGCCCGTTTTGCCAGAGCGACTTCCGCCTGACCGCCGCAAATGGCCGTGTACGGCTCGGGTGTGTCGTAACCCTCGAGGCGCAAGTTCTCACCGTCCAACCAAATCGTATCACCGTCGACGACACAGGTGTGCCGATGGGAGCCGGAGCACATCTCGAATTGGACACGGCGCTCGGGGCTCGGTGCGGGTAATACGAGCGAGACCAGTGGCGCAGCGTTGATGGGGATCTCATATTGATCGACCACCACGTAACCTAGGGCGCCAAGCGCCGAGACCGTCGGTACGGCCATTACCATCGTCACCCAGTCGAGCTTTCTGGTTTTCGGCTTCGGACGGCGTCGGAATTCGAGAACGGACATGACCTCACCCCCGTCGAAAGGTAGTCGCGCAGAGTGAAGGGACCGTTATCTGCGAAGTCACATTGCCACCGAAGTGCCTCTCGCTCGCCTAACGACGCTCGGTCAGGGCTAGCTCGATCTGCCGATCGGTCTCGGCGTTGGCCTCCCGACTGAGCATATAGTTCTTGGCCAGCGACTTCATCGCGCGCGCAATGATCGTCGGGTCCCATCCCGCGCTCTCGGCTGCCTCTGCAACCTCGATGAATGCGACCTCCATCTCGAACTCGCAGCGCAACTGATAGTCGAGATCACTGGCCGCAAGGTCAGGCGGCGCGATGCGGGGCATAGGCGAGTTTCTCCGTTGACGGAAGCTCCGGGCGTTTGACGTCATAGGTGTCCCGCGGGTTCCAGATGTGCTTCATTTTACCCGTGCCCATGTCGTTGGGGTCAAAGTGGCAGCCTTGGAATTCCACTCGGAAGGCGTCGGCGGCCTCTGGTGTAGGGAAGTGGAAAACGATGAAGTAGACTTGGCCCCGGAAAAGCACCGTCCAGTGGCGAGGCGCCGCGCCGAGCTGTCTCTCGCGCTCGAGGATTTCGCTGAATCTCGCGCGAACCAAGACATCGGACACGGCGATTTTGTGCGGCCACCGGAGATTGATCTGGTTTTTGGATAGCTCGCCCTTTCGGTAGACCATGGCTTCACAGGTCGATCGGCGCGATCGTCTCCGGGCCACCCTGCCACTTGTTGGAATTTACCTGGCGGTCGACACGGTGAACCGTCATCTGACCGTTGATATGGCGCTCCCGCACGATGTCGAGCGCAGTCTCCACATCGGACTTCGGATCGAGCCACGCGTCATAGGCTTCTTCAGCCAGGGCAACCGGCATGCGATCATGGATCATCTCGACGGGCGGCACGGGTGGAGACGTGATGATCGCGCAGGTCGTGACGTTGAGCTTGTGGTTGTAGGCATAGATCCCCGCGAAGGAGAACGGTGACCCGTCTGGTATGTGGAAATACCAGGGGTCCTTGCCCTTGTCGTCGGCGATCGTCCATTCGTAATAGCCATCGGCCGGGATGAGGCAGCGACGGGCGGCGAACGAGTCCTTCCATGACGGTTTGGTCGCTACTTCCTCAACGCGCGCGTTGATCATCGCGTATTTCGGCCGCTCCTTCGCCCATGGCGGTACCAGCCACCAAGAAGCCTCGCGTACCACGCGTTGGCCGTCCTTGAGGCGGCAGTAGAGGATTTGGTCGGTCGGGCAGATATTGTAGCGCGCTTCGGTATTGCGCGGTGGGTTGAGGTCGAGCGAAAGCTGATAGAGCCGCACGAGCTCGGACCAGCTCATCTTATGAGTGAAGCGACCGCACATCCCCTACCTCGTCATCGTCGTCGTAGACCGTCGGCGTGATGGTCGTGGTGCCCACGAACTCGCCATCGAGGAGGTTATACAATTTCCCGCCGATGTCAGCGGTGGCCGGCTCATCGTCCATGACCATCTCGTCCTGGTCATCCGGCTCGAAGATGCCGAGGATTGATCCCTTGGGGAAGGTGACAGTGCCACGGTGAGCCGCGTCGTCACCCTCGAAGTCGACGTCGCCCTTGAAGGTGACTTCGCCCAATGCGGCGGCGAGAGCGAGCATGAGGGCGGGCCGGTCATCCTGCACGACGACGCGGTCACCATTCTTCAAAACCAAACGATAGTAGCTCATTGGAGTCTCCCGGTTTCAGTTGGATTTACTCGTTGCCTCCGTTCACGACCTTGAGGCGCTTCCGGGCGAGGTTCGCCCCAGTCGGCTTCAGGCGCAGTGGCGTCACGTCGGCGGCGGCCGGCGCGTAAGGCTCTGGTGTGGTCGGTGGCACCACCCAATCTATGTTGACGAGCGAGCCCCAGCATTTCGGACACCGCAGCCTTCCAGGCAGGCGTGAAAGCGGGAAATCGTGACCGAGCGCGATCGCCAGGGTCAGGACGTCGAGGACGGTGACCTCCGGACACGGCGATGTCCGCCGCATCGCCGCCATGTGCCGCTCGCACTTCATTCGGGCCAGCCAGTTGCCCTCGAGCGCATCCCGGATTTTCGCCCACATCCACGGCGGTGGCTCGTATGCCATGGCACTGCACTGCCCGCTGTCCGCCAGGCCGCATGGCCGGCGCCCGGAGCCCGCGACCTGCAGCGCCAGCTGACCGACCGTCAGATTGCGCCCGAACCGCTTCGTGAGCTTGTCCATCTCCAAAGACGGCGCGTTGCGTCGACAGCGGTGACACTCGACCTGGACGATCGGCGTCGTATAGGCGGAGACCGGGGTTTGCGGCGGAATAAGGCGATAGCTCACGTCGCACCGCTATCCCTCCTGACTGTCGAGGACGCGCACGGTGAGCGCTTCCCCCTCCTCCGGCTGCCGGACTGTGATCGTGCCCCGGGCCGTGTCGATGACGGTCTCGTATGGGATGCTGAGGTGGCAGGCTTCTCGGCCCGGGCGAAAAATGGAGAACCGGAACCCCACCTTGGAGAGCTCGACGGCCTCTTCGTCGGTGGGCTCAAAAGAGCGGCCGGTCCGGTCCCGCAGGGGCAGTGTGTGTGAGAGCATGGCTTCGCTCCTCGTTGCATGTTCTCGTTATGTTCTACTCCTGAGATCGGTTGGGAGTCCAGATGGCTCGCGATCACGATGATCTTTAGGGCAGTGCTAACGCCGGCGGTGTCATCAGGGTTAAGGGAAATGAGGAGGCAATGGAGGATAAATGACCGACACGCATATTGAGGGTCTCCGTGCTCTCGTCGGAGTTTTGAGGATCACCAGAGACCCGTGGTGCATAATCACCGGCGCCGCGACCGCCCTGTACACGGGCGACTGGTCGGACGTCCAGGACATCGATGTCGTTGTGTCAGTCGGCGATGCCCGCAGGCTGCTGTCCGCCGGCTTCGTCGATCGCACTGACGGCGGCAGGGATCGGTACCGGTCCGCCATCTATGCGACCCGGGAGGGATCTGTCCCGATCGACATCTTTGCCGATTTTGAGATCAACACGGCCGGAGGATGGTTGCCGATCCTACCAATGCCGATGCCCCTCAACAGCCCGGTCGGCACTGTCTACGTCCCGAGCGTCCAAGAACAGCTCGCCATCACCCGTATACTCGGACGAGCGAAGGACGCGGCCCGCATCGATAGACTCGAGCGCCTGATCGAATCTTCCCCCTGAACTTCACCCCACCGCAGGTAATCTTGAGGGTGAAGTGCCGGCAAATCGGGGTGAAGTTCCGCGCATTTTCTAGAATTTACGATGTCTTCGCTGCGGTCATTGACGGAGTTATGGATCCGGGCGACCGTTTTTGCATGATGTCCGAATTCGATTCATTTCCGGTGCCGGTACCGTCCATTGCGATCCAGCGCAGCGAGGTGGCTGTGCGATCGAGGGCGCGTGGGCTCGCTGTGCACGATGAGGCGCCGCTCGCGATCGACGACGTGCTGGGCCTTCCCGAGTTCGCGGGGGCGATATCGAAGTATCAATTGCGCCAGGCGATCGCTTCCGGAAGGATCGCTGTCGAGCGGCACGGGCGCCGCATTATCCTCACTGCCTCGGCGGTGAGGGCTTGGAGAGAGAGTTGTCGCGTAACAGCAAAGGGGCACGCCTCTGGCTCAAGCCCGCGGAATACGATCGGAAAACGGGCAAGCTCCGCAAGCGGTCCGTCTGGCTTATCCGAGACGGCGAGATTTCACTCGTCACTGGCTGCGCTCCGGCTGAGCGCGAGGAAGCTGAAAAGCAGCTCGCCGATTACATAGCCACTAAATACAAGCCCGACCGCGAGAAAGATCGGCCCGCGGCACAGATCCTCGTCACCGACGTCCTGCAACTCTACGCTGAAGAGGTCGCACCCGGTCACGCCAGGCCCGGCAAGACGTCGGAGCGTTTGGTTCAACTGGGAGAATGGTGGCAGGGGAAAACGCTCGCGGAGGTCGCTGGCAAAACATGTCGCGAGTACACCGCATGGCGCGTCGGCCAGCCGTGGAAGAGCGCGAAGCCGGAAAAGACGGGCAAGCCCCCGAGAATGGTGACGGAAGCGGGTGTCCGCCGTGAGCTCGAAGACCTTCGGGCGGCCATCAATTACCACCGCAAAGAGGGCTATTGCCGAGAGGTTGTCGAGGTAACCTTGCCCGCGAAATCAGTTGCTAAAGAGCGGTGGCTGACGAGGACAGAGGCAGCGCGCCTGCTTTGGACGTGCTGGCGCACGCGGGAGATGCGTACCATTCCAAAGGGACCGCGGCGCGGCCAGCTCGTCGTAAGCGACCGCTACCGATGGAGGCATCTCGCCAGGTTCATCCTCGTCGGCCTCTATACCGGGACACGCGCGGCAGCGATCTGTGGCGCCGCTCTCAAAGTGACGCCGGGATCCGGCTACGTTGACCTCGACCAGGGCGTGCTTTATCGGAGGCCGCACGGCCGTGCGGAGACGAAGAAGAGGCAGCCGCCTGCCAGGTTGCCACCGCGCCTACTCTCCCATATTCGACGTTGGGCGCAGCATCGCGGCGATGACACGATCTCGAAAACTCATGTCGTCGAGTACCAAGGCGTGCCCATCAGAGAGACCAACAAGGCGTTCGCTCTTGCGGTGGCCGCTGCCGGCCTGGGTCCCGACGTGACACCACACGTGCTTCGGCACACTGCCGCCACCTGGATGATGCAACACGGCGCGGATTTGTGGGACGCAGCGGGCTACCTCGGCATGAGCGTGCAGATGCTCGAGCGAACCTATGGGCATCACCACCCGGACCACCAGCAGAGCGCGATTGACGCGGTGACCGCCAAGCGTCGAAAGTAGCGTCACTATCGGGGGGTGAACATGAAACGGACTGTGGCGGCGGGCATAGCAGCAGCGATTGCGGTGGTCTTAGTCGGCGGAGCATTCGGTGTGCAGTACCTAGTCTCGCCCAAGACCTTCGACGAATGCATGCTCGCTGAGATGCGCGGTCAGGCTCAGGCAATGTACTCCATTGCTCGGACAGAATGCGAGCGGCGACACGGTGTGGAAGTCGAGATCTATGCCGATGCGGACGATTTCAGCTGGACTAACGAAGGTCCCTATACCGTCGTCAAGCTCTCAAGCGAAATCCTAGCGTCCTACACGCCTTCGAGGGGGCAGTTCGCGTTCTCAACGAAGCCATGCTCCGATGTTACCGCTGACGATATGGAGAAACACATTCCAAGTAGACCTGAGAACGGTGGTTTTAGGCTCGGCATAATGGCACCGTCAGACCCTCGCTGCCTGCAGCTACTCGAACTCTACGGCACGAGGAGATAGTCCCCTAGAACAAATCGGGTTACGGGGACAGGATGGGGACAGAATGGGCGGAACAAAGCCGGATTTCGCCGACACGGGGACAGATTGCCCCTTGACCCCTCCCCTACTGAGACCCTAGGAAAACTGGCGTCTCGGGCGCATGGGCCCATAGCTCAATGGTTAGAGCCGACCGCTCATAACGGTCTGGTTCCAGGTTCGAGTCCTGGTGGGCCCACCAGATACAATCGAGGTTCTCTGGATTCATCGTCCGGCAGGGCACGGCGGCAGGACCGATGCGTCCGCCAGGGCTCTTTACCGTTCCGCCTTCACTGGCGGCCTGGGCGGCCTTTTGCAATATGGGGCCATTTCGGCACGTTGTTCTTCATCGCCCAGTTCCTTCAGGTCGGACAGGGCTACTCGCCTTTCGACGCCGGTTGCGCGTTCTGCCATGGACGGCGACGCTGTTCTTCGTTGCGCCAGTGGACGGCAACCTGATCCGCCGTGTCCAGCGAGCGGCCGCTGATCTCGCTGGCTCTTGCGGCTCCCTTTTCGCCGGTCTGCTGTGCCCAGCCGTGGCGCCCGCAGCGGGCTCGTGCAGGTGGTGTGGCGGCTCTGCTGCAATCGATCCACAGCAGCCCTGCCACTGTGGATCAGCGCAGATCGCGCACGGAGTTTGACCTACCTAGCGCATATCGATGCCACCGCGACTCGAGTCGCTATCGACTTCTAAAGAGTAAGTGGCAACGAAAAATAAGACACCACATTAGCCAACCTACGCCGATTACTAGAATCCAGGACAGAAGAGCCAATGAAATAAGACGTAAAATCGGGGCATTATTGCTCCACTGTAACCCGCAGGAACAATTAAAAACTTGATTCGCGACGATCGGGTACAACAATTTTTGAAAACCCACTAAAAAAGCAGTGACGGGAGGGAGACCTCCCTGATCCAGTCAAACAGGCTGTGAGACAGACACCGATACGGTACCATGCCACCGGCGTTCAGGCTGTGGCGGAGCTCGGAGCGACAATGGCGTCGCAGGTCAGGCCCCCTCGAAACCACTTAAGCATTTCTTAACTTCGGGATTGGAATTCGCAGCCGTCTCCCGCATTGTCAGTGCTTCATAAGGGGAGAGGACCGATGCAGTCGCGTGATGCCGTGTTGGAAGGGGCAAACCCAAACGAGATTGCGGCGTTGAGCCGTCTGGGCAATCAACCAGGTTACATGCCGTCGCCGGATCTGGCGGGAAGCCTTCAAGCAAAGGGCTGGATAGACCAGGCGGGCGACGTCTATCTGCTGACGATCACCGGCAGGACGCTTATCGAAAGGCCGCTCACCAAGGGATCACAAACCCTCGCATGAGGGTTGACGAAAGAAAGGCAGTTGCCGCGGCATGGTTGATGCGGCGGTTCGGTGGCCAGAACCACAATTCCCCCATCCACTTGCGCTCTGACCAGCCGGTTGCAACAATGGTGCAACCATCCTCTACGCGCTCGGCGTGCCCAGCAATGCCACTTGCCTGATGACTGACCCCGTGCAATACTTAATAGTGAGTTAATAACATCGAAGAGAGAGCTTAACCAACGTTAGTAGTTTGGCGAATGCGGCGCGTCCAAATGAAATGCGAAGGTTTTGGGGAAAACGAGATGAGTGATCGCGCCGCTTATTCTCTGCCGAGAGAATCTGACGTAATAAATCACGTCAAAACGATAGCTTCCAGCGAATCGACATATCAAGGATCCATTTTTTCTTTGGATTGCAGCGGGCTGGCTGCGAACTTCTTTGGAAAACTCCCTGAGAAGCCACCACAGAACCTAAGCCGCACTGTTCAACTGGCCGCCAAGCGATTTCTCGATATTCTGCTATCGTTGGCAGTATTAGCGTTTTTGGCTCCACTTATGCTGATCGTTGCGGCAGTTATCAAGATCAATAGTTCTGGACCAGTACTGTTTAAGCAGGAGCGGGAAGGCACTTTAGGGAAAACCTTCTCTATTCTAAAGTTCAGGACGATGTATGTGAATGACTGCGATCCTTCCGGTGTCAGGCAAACAACGCAAGCCGATTCACGCGTGACTCAGGTCGGCAATTTTCTGCGCCGAACGAGCATTGATGAGCTTCCCCAACTCCTCAACGTGGTAAAGGGTGACATGTCTATCGTCGGACCCAGGCCTCACGTCAAAGGACAGCAGGCCGCAGGCCTTGCCTACCGCGAACTCGTCCCATACTACGAGATGCGCCACATGATGCGCCCTGGCTTGACGGGCTGGGCGCAAGCCAACGGATATCGTGGTCCCACCATCGACCGGATCCTGTCAAAGGCGCGCATCGACCATGATGTCGCCTATGTTCAGAACTTTTCGCTTTGGCTGGACATCGTCATCATTTTCCGCACGCTAAAGGCGGAATTCATAACCGGGAACGGCTACTGAAGGAGCCGATGGTCGGCTCCCACGCAGCCAGCCCTCATGGCAACGGAACACCACCCGCACGCGTTGGATTGCTGAGCGATTAATCGTTCGGAAGCCACCCTGCGCCTCTCTTGTCGCTCGGATTATTCCCGCACCATTTCCTCGGCCATTTTTAGCCCCCATGCCAACATCTCCTCCGCTCGCCCACGCGTATGGCCCTCCACGTAGCAACGCAGTTCCAGTGCATTGCCCGAGGGGCGATAATGCACGATATCACCACCGTCGAGCATGAACTGCAGGCCATCGATTTCGGAGACGCGCTTAATTCGCCCCTGCACGGCGAACAGTCCATCTGCAAAACCCGGGTCTTCGCGCATGCGCTTGAGGAAAAACGCCGCCCTGTGCTGCGGAACATGCTCCAGCCGATCGCTGAGCGCCGACTGCAGCGGCAGGGTAGAGATGAGCTCGGCGACGGACGTGCCCTTCGTTGAAGTGAGCGCCAACACGGCGAGGATTGGCAAAACTGCATCGCGCGTCCGCAGGGCAGAGAGCTGCTCGGTGCCGGCGAGATTTACGTCACCGCCGAGAAGCGTCCCGCCGTTTGCCTCGAACCCGACCACCCTGTGGGCACCCGAGGCGAGCGCCTCCTCCATTCCCGCTATGACATATGGCGAACCGACTCGCGTACGCCACACTTTGCTGAAAAAGCCGGTACGCTCGATGGCCGAGTTGGAGGTCACGGGCGTAACGACTGCGTCCGCTCCGAGAAACTGTGCTGCTAGGAGACCCAAGACGTCCCCACGCACGAACTCGCCCTCCCCGTCCATTACCAGCGGGCGATCACCATCGCCATCCGCCGAGACGATAGCGTCCAGCCCAAACTCCCGCAGCCAGCCGGATAGCGGGGCAAAGATCGCGTCGTTGAGGGCCTCCGTGTCGACCGCAATGAAATGGTCGACGTGCCCGAGCGGCACCACTTCTGCCCCGAACGCGTCCAGGATACGTGCGAGCACGCCGCGCAAGCCGGCAACAGCGCAGCGTAGATAGTGGGCCGCCGCCGCATCTGCTTCATCAACTGCCACCGCGCCGGTCTCGACCGCCTTGGCGCCCGAGAGCGCAGCGACGATGCCGACCTCGTCAGCCTTGCCGATCTCTCCAGTCGGCAGATAGAACTTCAGCCCGTTCCGGTCGATCGGAATGTGGCTGCCGGTGACCATGACCGCAGGTCCCCCGCCCGCCGTCGCGTATAATGCCAATGCAGGGGTTGGCAACACGCCGCAATCGACGGGCTCCAGCCCCGCTGCCGCGACAGAAGCGGCGCAGTCTGCGGTGATTGCAGGACTGCTCGGCCGCAGATCACGCCCTATGAAGACGCGCCCTGAGCCGACCTCGCCCTTGCTTTCCAGATGCCTGAGGAAGGCGGCCATATAACGTCGGGCGGCCTCTCCCTCTAGGTCCGAGACCAGACCGCGCAGGCCGCTTGTGCCGAATTTGAGGCTCTCCGCCGCCATCCATGTCCCCGCATAGGGCATCCCGCTTTATCGACTGGCTAAGATTGTGAACAGGTACTGGCCATACGCGCTCTTGCCGACCTTGCTTGCCAGTTCCTCGAGCTGTCGCTCCCCGATATAACCCATCCGGAACGCAATCTCCTCTGGGCAGGCGATCTTGAACCCCTGTCGTTTCTCCAAGGTCGCCACAAACTGAGCCGCATCAAGCAGACTGTCTGGCGTGCCGGTATCGAGCCAGGCGTAGCCGCGCCCCATCAGTTCAACGGAAAGCTGCCCGCGCTCGAGATAAACCCGGTTCACATCGGTGATCTCAAGCTCGCCGCGGGCCGACGGCTTGAGACCGGCAGCGATATCGACCACCTGCTCGTCATAGAAGTAGAGACCAGTCACCGCCCAGTTCGAACGCGGGGCCGCCGGTTTTTCCTCGATGCTGACGGCGCGCATCTGGCTGTCGAACTCGACGACGCCGTACCGTTTGGGATCAGAGACATGATAGGCAAAGATGCTGGCGCCGTTGGTGCGTTGGGTGCCGGTGCGCAGCAATTGCTGCAGTCCATGGCCATAGAAGATGTTGTCTCCAAGGACCAGTGCAGACGGACCACCGGCGACGAAGTCTGCCCCGATGACGAACGCTTCCGCCAGCCCGTTTGGCGACGGCTGCACTGCGTAGTCAATGGCAAGCCCCCATTGCGAGCCGTCGCCCAGCAACCGCTTGAAATTTTCTGCATCGTTCGGAGTCGTGATAACCAATATCTCGGTGACCCCCGCCAGCATCAATGTGGTCAGCGGATAGTAGATCATCGGCTTGTCGTAGATAGGCGTAAGCTGCTTCGAAGTGGCTGTGGTGATAGGGTGAAGGCGGGTTCCGCTGCCGCCGGCGAGAATGATACCCCTCATTTGAACCAAACCACTCCAACACGCTGCAGACTATGGACGGACCAACCGGCTCACCACCTCACAGAGCGAGTCCTGCCAAACGGGCAGTTCCACGCCATGCACTTCGGCCAGTTTTGCTGATGAAAGTCTCGAATTCGCCGGGCGACGAGCCGGGGTCGGATAGTCGACTGTATCAATGGCGGTAATGCTCGCGTTCGGTCCCCCCATGTCGCCGGAAACAGTCATGATTGCGCAGGCGAAATCCGCCCAACTGGCTTCGCCTCCTGCGGTCATATGAAAGGTGCCACGGAGCGCAGCTTCGTCTGGCATGTTCACCAGGTTCCGCCCCACGGCGAGGACGGCGTCGGCAATGTCCAATGCCGACGTTGGACTGCCCAGTTGGTCTCTGACCACTCGCACTTCGGGACGGTCCGACGCCAGGCGGAGCATTGTTTTGAGAAAGTTGCCGCCGAAGGGCGAATAGACCCATGCGGTGCGCAGAATGACGTGGTTCGCGGTTCCGGCGATCACGGCTCGCTCGCCCGCAAGCTTACTTCTGCCGTACGCGCCCAACGGCCGAGTCGCGTCGGTCTCGACATAGGGCACCGATTTCTGGCCGTCGAACACATAGTCGGTCGAGATGTGGATGATAGGTATACCGAGCTCAGCAGCGACAGTGGCTAAGTGCCCCGGCGCTTCTCCGTTGACCGTCTGCGCCAGCTCCGGTTCCGTTTCAGCTTTGTCGACCGACGTGTAGGCGGCCGCCGAAACGATCACGTCGGGTTCCATCGCCGCGAGAAGGCCACCGGCGCCTTCGGCACGGGCGAGATCAAGTTCAGGTCGACCTACCGGCAGAATGTTCGTGTCGCCCGCTCGCTCGAGCAGCGCCGTCACGATCTGCCCGGTCTTGCCAGTCACTAGGACACGCATTCAACGGCCTCTTGCGAGTTCGGCGCGATCACGCCGAGCCGTTCACCACCGTAGTGCCGGCGCAGTGGCTGCCACCACCAGTTGTTATCGAGGTACCAGTCGACGGTTTTCTCGATTCCGGTCTCAAACGTCTCCTTCGCCCGCCAGCCAAGTTCCAGTTCCAGCTTGGTTGAATCGATCGCATAGCGCGCGTCATGCCCCGGTCGGTCGGCCACGAAACTGATCAGCCTTTCGCGCGGCGCCCTCTCGGGTCGACGTTCATCCAGCAACGCGCAGATGCGCCGGACCACGTCGATGTTGCGGCGTTCGTCGCGGCCGCCGACATTGTAGGTTTCGCCGATGCGACCGCGGTCGATGATGACGTCGAGGGCCCGGGCGTGATCGCCGACATACAACCAGTCGCGAACATTCTCGCCGGTGCCGTACACTGGCAACGTTTGCTCCTCGAGCGCATTCAGGATTGTGAGCGGAATGAGTTTTTCCGGGAAATGATAGGGCCCGTAGTTGTTTGAGCAGTTCGATACCAGGATGGGCAAGTCATAAGTCCTCGCCCAAGCTTTGGCGAGATGATCCGCCGCCGCCTTGGATGCGGCATAGGGGGAGCTTGGATCATAAGGACTCGTCTCGGAGAAAAAACCTGTACTGCCGAGCGAGCCGTAGACCTCGTCAGTAGAAACATGCAGGAAGCGAAACCCGTCTCGTGCCGCTAGACTGAGGCCATCCAGATAGCCGCGAGTGGTTTCGAGCAGTGTATAGGTGCCAATGACGTTGGTGTGAATGAAGGCATCGGCATCAGCAATGGACCGGTCGACATGGCTTTCCGCGGCCAGATGCATGACCCGATCCGGCCGAAAGCTTTCAAACGCAGCGGTCATGGCCCGCCGGTCACATATGTCGGCCCTCAGGAAGCGGTAGTTGCTCCGCCCCTCGACCTGACGCAGTGACGCCAGGCTTCCGGCATAGGTCAGCTTGTCGACAGTAAGCACGTCATAGCCCTTGGCCACGACAAGTTGGCGAACCAGTTCGGAACCAATGAACCCGGCGCCGCCAGTGACGAGGACGCGCATTCAGGCCTCCACGGTAGAGTGGCGAAAATAGTGGGGCAGGTCTCGCAGGCGTGGCTGCTGGCCATCCCTGGCCGAAAGGTGTCGGGGGTCAGCTTCCGCGGGCCAAGTCACGCCAATATCGGGATCGTCCCAGAGCACGCCCTTGTCGCGTTCGCGGTCATAGTAGTTGGTCACCTTGTAGGCGACGAGCGTATCGGGCGTCAGCGTGCAGAACCCATGCAGGAACCCCACCGGAACCCAGAGCTGGTTCCCTTCATCCGCTGTAAGCATAGCCGAGACCCATTTGCCAAAAGTCGGCGACCCTGTGCGGATGTCGACCGCCACGTCGAAAATGGCGCCTGCCACGCAGCGAACCAGCTTGCCCTGCGCTGATGGCTCGCTCTGAAAGTGTAACCCTCGAACGACACCAGGGCTCCTGCTGAGCGACTGGTTCTCCTGCACGAATGTCACGTTCGCAACATTGGCAACGAACCAGTCATTTCGAAAGGTTTCCGAGAAGTATCCTCGGTCATCGCCATGGCGCGACGGCGTTATCTCGGCGACGTCCGCAATCTCTAGACGGTACAACTTCATCACGCAGACTCCGGTGAACTAAAACGTCTCTGTCCTCGAGCTGCCTTCTCACACCGCAGCTTCGACGACGTCACAAACGCAACTTAGTCGGCAGCGACGAACTCGTGCCGCAGGGTCGTGAAGAGAATTTTCAGATCAAGCCAGAAGGTGGAGATCTGGGTATCGTTGACGTTGAAATCGATACGGGCGCCGGTTTTCCGGCGACTGTCTGCAGCAGGCATACGCCTCGGCAGTAGCTGGCGGCGGACCGGTGGGTGTGGCGGAATCCGTGCCGAGCGCCCTGTGCCGAACGCTAGCTCCTCAATGCAATCGAAGTCCCTCATTGGCCCCCCGCCTGAGCCGATCAAATGAAAAACCGAGGCCTAATTCAACATAAGGTTACCAAATATTTAATACTCGCCAACCCCAAAAACTACGGACTTGTACTTGGCGCGGGTGCCAAGGACCTCCGACGCACCATATGCTTCGGGCGAATTATCAATCAATGCATGGAGTTAGGACCGTTCTGTCACGCGTGGAGATAACGGTCGTCCAACGCGTTTTCATGGGCGCAGGTCAGGGCTGCGGAGGGCGCATGAGAACGTCGGAGCAGCGATACGGGCGCATCTTGCCTCTCCACTCACGATACAATGATGGCGTTGGATTATCTGTGGCCGGAGTAGTCACTCCTGCCGGTCAGGCCCTCTTCGCGGCGCTGCGAACGATACGGTCGACCCCCGGCGGCGACAGCAATGGCAGGCAGAACTTACGCGCGAAGTGCATGAGGCTCTTCAGGTGCGCCCGTCCGGCGCGGCTGGTAAGACCCGTGGCACTGGTGCGCTGATGGTCGTGGACGAGCTGTGAGGCGGGAAAGCAGACAACCTTGTGGCCGCTCACCCAGATACGTGCACAGAGGTCGACGTCCTCCATATAGAGGAAGTAGGCTTCGTCCATGCCCCCCAACTGAAGAAACAGATCCCGGCGAATGATAAAGCCCGTTCCCATGACCCATTCGGCTTCAAAGGGCTGGCCCGCGTTGGTTTCCTCGATCATCAGGTGGCGGTCGATGCGACGCCGCAGCAGCTGTTCGGTCTGGGGCACCCGGCGGCCGACGATGTCGAGCGTCGAATAGAAGCGACGAGCGCTATATTGCCGACTGCCGTCGGGATTGACGAGGCCGAGGCCACCCATTCCGACGTCCGGGTGCTCGTCCATGTAGTCGAGCACTTCGGTCACGCTATCGCGTTCAAAGTAGGTGTCGGGGTTGAGGATCAGCAGGTATTCGCTGTCAACGCCGGATACGCCGAAATTGATGCCAGCACCGTAGCCGTCGTTGCGGGGCGCCGGTTTGATCGTCACCTGCGGCAGTGCAGCCTGCATCAAAGCCAGCGACTCGTCTCCCGAGCAGTTGTCGACGACGGTAATCCCGTCCAGCTGCGCTATGCCGTGCGCCAGGAGGGAATTGACGCTTCTGACCGTCAACGCCGGGGTGCGGAAGTTGACGAAGACCACACGCAATCTGGCCCTTGCCGTCATGATCCGTAGTTTTCCCTGGCGTATGTCCGCGCAACGTCGCGTACGATGCTCCACAGCCGGTCGGCGGACCGGTCCCAATCGAAATGTTCGAGCCGACTTAGGCCGTCCGCCACCAGGCGCCGGCGCAGATCCGTATCGCTGACAATTCGGTTAAGCCCCTCGGCGATCGACGCAATTTGTGTCGGGTCGACGATTACAGCCGCTCCGCCTGCAATCTCTGGCATAGACGACACATTGGAGGTGAGAACCGGCACACCCGAGGCGAAGCCTTCTATGATCGGCAGGCCGAAGCCCTCGAACAGCGACACGTAGGCAATCGCTCGCGCGCCACGGTAGTAGGCCGGCAGGTCGGCGTCCGACACGCGCCCTGCGAACACCACAAGGTCCGCGATGCCGACCTCTTCGGCCACTGCCGCCAAACCCGGGTCGGGCCGGCCCGTGATGACCAGTCGAATTCCGCGCCGCGGCAGTTCGGAGGCAGCATGGGCGCGTATGAGGCTCGCAACGTTCTTGTAGCCCCGGTGATTGCCGCAATAAAAGACGTAGTCATATCCCGGCGCATGCCTTGCCCCATGGCGCGCGAAACCGGCGCTGACACCGTTATAGACGACGTGCACCCTGTCGTCTTCCATGCCCGACCAATCGAGGAATTCCTGCCGGACGAACTCCGAGACGCACACGATCGCCCCGCACCGGTGATAGAGCGGTCTAAAGATCAAGTCGTAGTAGGCACGCTTGGCAGCGCCATAGAAGTGACGATGCGTAAGGTCGTGGACCATTACAACACTTGGTAGACTCAAGTTCAGAGGTGGCACGAAACCGGCGCTGAAGAATACCCTGCCCCGTTCCGGCTGCACGCGCCACAACGCTTTACTGACGGAAAGCACCGAGAGCGGTGAGCCGATTTTGCCGGCGACGGCGAGATCAACGACTTGCATATCAATCGGCAGGCGCAATTCGAGCTCTGTCTGAACCCGCCCTATGCCGGTCTCTGGCGGCCAGCGCCGATCAGCATAAACCGTCAGGGACGAGGCAACACTCGCCCGTCCCGCAGCCATTGGGACGAAGACATCATGCATTGACATCATGCATCGCCCCAACCCCGCAAGCGTTGCTCAAAAGCAATAAAGCGGTATCGCGCCTGGTCGCGGCGCCCCTTGAGCAGTGCAGCTGCGGCCCCAACCAGCGGTCGACCGGACATATAGACGACGAACCACAAAGGATATTTTTCCATCCGCATCACACGTCCAAAACCACGATTGTAGCGCCGCCCCCGATCAAGCGTTGCCTGGTCAAACGCCTCCAATGGCTCAGGATGCATGATCTTGAGCGCGGGGTCGTAACTGCCTTTCGCGCCGCTGCGTAACGCCCGCAACATGAGCTCGGTCTCTTCACCGGCGCCCCACCTCGTCCCGGACCCCACGCCAAGGTCCTCATTGAAGGGACCGGCATTTTCAAGCGCGGTTGCCCGGTAGAACGTAGTATACGATGTTTGACTGGTCCAAATGTTGAAGCGGTCGATGACATGGGGCCTAGCATTCCATCGTCCCTGTGAGGGAACACCTGCGGGCGTAATGCTCATGCCCGTATAGAAACCAAGGGCGGGATCTTTGCTGAACGCCGAATCAACCCGCTCCAGCGTATCTTCCGGATAGATGCAATCGTCGTCAGGAAAGGCGACAATATTGCCCGAAATATGTTGGAGCCCAAGATTTCGGCCGCGCGACAGTCCCCTGCGCGTATCTCGCAGATAAGTAACAGGCAACCGCTCACTATAGGTCCCGACAACCATTTCGGTGGCGCCGTCGTTGCTCTGGTCGACGATTACAATCTCGGCCGCCTTCAGCGTTTGTCGTTCAAGGCAACCCAGCAATTCGCCGATCTGTCGCGCGCGGTTCAAGGTGGATGTGACCAGGGAGATCCGCATATCCTTCGTCCTTGCTGCGGTTGGCAACACCACTGTCAGCGCCGAGCATCAACGAGCCGTTGTTTGAGCGCACGCAACCGATTGACAAAGTGCACCAGCCGCCTCCCTCTCGGCCCGATGCGACCGAAATATTGCAATTCTTCCATGGTCTCTTCCGGAGGGCGGCGTAGGGATCGACCGTGACGCCGCTCTTCAAGAACAAATCCGATAGATATCTGCCGCGAACCGGCATGTCCACGGTATATTCCAAGTATTCAGGTTCTCAACCCATAATTGCAATGCGACAGCATTATGACAGCGTCGTACGCATTCCGTCTTGTCAGCGGCCCGAAGCAACATGTCCGCCTCTTGGCAACGGATCGGATAGAAAGACGACCGCGCAGTGTTCCGGAGCCTTTCGCACGTACTCGGTAATCGCCGGACCGATCGCACCGCAGGGAAAACCTGCGCCCTTTCCTTCACCTGAAATTCGAGCTCACTGCCAACGCTTGGACTTGTACCAGGACCGCACTCCGGCTTCTGGACCGTAGCATATCGCACCTCACGCGAGGTTGAGACGCGCGGCGCCATCCTCGAAACCATCGGCGCTATCGTCTTGACCCTTTCTGTACCGGGCCTTCCTTGTGGTTAGCGTAGAAGATCCGTCCCAGCTGCGGCAGATATGGCGCGGTTTCGTTGTGCAGGACTGGTGTGGCCAGGATGCGGGCGCGCAGATTGGCGTAGTCGACGTCCTGAACGTCGATACCCTACTCTTCCGCGATCATGAGCGCTTCACATGTGCGTCCAACGGCCAGCCCCATGATTCTGCAGCGATATGGCCCGGATGTCGCGCTCCGAGGGTAATTCTACGCCAAGATGGGTCGCCTTCGCGTATAAAGACATTGGTCTGAGGATAGCGATCCTTAAGGTGACGCTTACGCGTGAGAAGGCTGAAAGACCTTAGATAGATTTAACTTCTAGCGGCCCAGCGCCAGCACACTGCCAAGGGAGGAGCAAGGATGCTCGACAGGTATCGCCGCCGCGCCGTCACGAAACTTTCGCGAATAGCTCTGCCGGAGAGCTTTCTGCGAGACTTTCCGGGACATTACTATTCCCCGATCGTCAGCATCCCCGAGGCGCTTAGATATATCGAGACAGTCCGGCCGAGGCAGGACGCCCCCGCGATTGATGAAGCCGGAATAATGTCGTTTTTCGACAGGCTGGCGCCGCATCTGGCGGAGATCGACCTTCCCACCGCTCCGGTTTCGACATCGCGATACTACGAGGACAACATGTACGGCAGGGGGGATGCGGCAATCCTCTCGGCCGTGATTAGAGAACTTCGCCCACGAAGGATCATAGAGGTGGGAAGTGGTTTCTCGTCGGCATGCGCCCTTGACACAGTCGATGATCTCAACGTGGCGACATCCTTCACCTTCATCGAGCCCTATCCGGAGGCTCGGCTTCACGGTCTTCTCCGGACAAAAGACCACCCACACGTGACAATACACGCGAAAGGCGTTCAAGACATCGATCTATCGGTGTTTGATGAACTAGAGAGCGGAGATCTCTTGTTCCTGGATACGACGCACGTGTCGAAAACCGGATCGGACGTGAACCACGAGCTTTTCCAGATTCTACCTAGACTTAAGTCCGGAGTGATCATCCACTTCCATGACGTGTTCTGGGGATGGGAGTACCCCGTGGAGTGGGTTCGGGAGAACCGTTCGTGGAACGAACTTTATCTGCTACGAGCGTTTCTGATGCATAACGACGCCTACAGCATCCTGATGTTCAATGACATGATGTACCAACTGTATCGGGAAAAAGTGCTTGCGGCGTCCCCCTCGTTTCGAGGTCCGTACGGGGCAGGGGCCGGCCTGTATCTTAGGAAGCGATGAGCCAACCGGTTCGGACCACAGGGAGCGGAGCAGTCTTACTTGCCATGCGACCAACGGTACAAGTGCCGCGGAAGGCTTGCGGCGGAGACGCGCACTTTACCGGGCGTTGAGATGCGCGGCGTCATTCTCGAAACCATCGGCGCTATCGTCCTGCCCCTCGCCATACCGGCCTTTTTTGGTTGTGTGGTTAGCGTAGATGATTGGTCCCAGCTGCGGCAGGTAGGGCGCTGTCTCGTTCGTCAGCGTCGGCGTTGCCAGGATGCGGGCGCGCAGAGTGGCGTAGTCGACGTCCTGAACGTCGATACCCTGCTCTTCCGCGATCATGAGCGCGCAGGCGCAAGACTGTGAGGTCTGCCCAGCCGTCAGCTCCATGCGGGCCCCGCCCATTGCAACATGGTTGACTGACAGACCGATACCGCCAACGAGGCCGCGGGTGCTTTCGGAACGCGTGGGAACGCAAACCTCGTAGGGAAGCGGCGTGGTCTTGTCCACGCCTCCAGACTTGAGAAAGAACCCACCCTCGACGCGCGTCTCCCAGGTACCGTTGTTGTCGTACGCGTACCGCTTCACGTAGTGGCTATCGAGGGGGTATGTGATGGTCGAGATCGTCTTGATCGAGCGTGGTACCGTGCCGTCAAAGGTGTTGCAGTCCTCGCCCGTGAGGATGAACTCGCTGGCCAGCCTTGCCGGCTCGCGCACATAGGTGCGGTTGGGCCAGTGTGGCATTTCACCTGCTGCCCAGTCGGGATCGCAGAAGTGGTCGCTGACCATCCCGTAGGCGCGCGCCTCGGCGCGAAGGGCGGCAGGAACGCGCGGGTCCGGATCATGCTGCAGGTAATAAAAGAGCCCCAGCATGTAGTTCCTGATCTCCAGACGGATCGCGGCCTTCTGCGCATAGGTGCCAACGATGTAGTTCGCCGAGGCCTCACCGAGATAGTCGGTGGAGAAGGCGTTGGGACCGTTGTTGAGATCGTAGATATGACCATGCCTGGTCGTGGCAATCGGTCCGTAGAGGTTGAACAGATCGCGCATGTCGATAAGCGGATCGAGCGCAAGCTGGCGCCCAAGCAGTTCACAGGTCGCGGCGCTGTAACCGGTTGGCGGCGTCGTCGGAAACGGAATGCGGATCGACGGATCGTTGGTTACGGGGATGCGTTCGTTGAACCCCTGAACATCAGGGGAAGCCGCGCCAACTGTCAGATCGCTGGCAAAGCCATGCACGCCTGCGACGAGCCCCGACGCCGGTACACCGGGAGTGACAAACGGGTCGATGACCATCGTAGCGCCGGCATGGTCAAAGAACTCGTTGACCGGCGCCCGGACGCCATTGTTGGCGTCGATGCCGCTGCCAGCCGCCTCGCGCGCGGTGGAAGTGGTAATCCCCAGCGCGCGCACGAGCGTGTTCTCGTCGCTACAGTCGAGCCAGCGTTTGCCGCGGAAAGTGCGACCGTCCACGGTAACAATGGTGATGCCCGTCGCGTCCTCTGACGCTGACAAAATTCCATCGGACCAGAAGACCGGAACATCAAGGCCGTTGGTTTTCGTCGGGTCGAACATGGCCTGGATGACGCTCTCCATCGTCCTCGGCTGGATGTCGAGCTTGATGGTCGGCTTGCCCTCGAGTTCCTGACACTGGCGCAGCATCCAACGGACGAGCCCCTGGTTGCTGGTCAGAGCATGGCTGTCCATGTGACCAAGGCCGCCGGTGGTCATGCCCCCCCATCTGCGATCAAATCGGTCACCGATCGGGCAGACAGTCTTGCCCTGGCGCTTGAGTTCGTAGACCGCGACCGCGCCGTTGAGCGTGGTACCCCAGACGAGATAGTCATATTCCGTGACATTCTGTGGCTGGTAGCCCGGCAGGTGCTCGTCGATGTCTCCCCCGGACATCTTCTGGTGCAAGCGCATCATCGCCGCGTGCAACACAAGTCGCTGCGCATCTGTCAAAGCGTGGCTGAGAAACCAGGCGCTATGCTGTGATGTCGATGGAACGACCGTACCGTTCTGGTTTTGCCCTATGGCGCAAAGGTGCACATGCGGCAGCGGAGCGGCAGCATTGGCGATGGTCGCCTTTTTGACCGGCCCCTTGTAAGCCTCGAACTCATCGGCGTTCTTGCGACAGACGGAGTGTAAGCCGACGCCGTTCCAGTCGTTTGTGTTGCCGATGTCAGTAACGACCGTCCCTCCGCAACTCGCTGCCATCTTGTTGGCTGCCGAATGCCAGGCCGTGATGGTAACGCCCTTGGTCGCGTCCCGAGACCGAAATCGGCATCACCTGACGGCGCGCCAGCATGCGTATCCAGGATGAAGATACCGGCCTCGAAATCGTTGACCGCCAGGTCGTCGCAAAAGTAGGCGGTCCGGATTGCACCGTCGCCGCCGGATTGCGTATCGGTTGAGGTTATCGACCCGTCGACAGTGCACGGCTTGGAGAGGTCCTTCCAATTCGCAAGCCGCCCGCTGGGATCGGCCATGAACTTGCCGAAGCCAATGACCCGGTCCCATACCGGATCGCTGGCAGGATAGTTCTTCACCGTGCGGAAGAACTCATCGATGGTCTTCTTGCGGCGTGTGGAGGGCGCGGATGAGAATGTCGCGACCAGAGCGTCTGTTTCCGGTTGGAAGGCGAACGCTGGCAACGCGCCGCCAGCCGTCTCGGCGCTCAGCGTAAACGGATGTAAGACCGCGACGGCCCCAATGCAGGCTGTACCGGCTAGTAGGGTGCGCCGAGTGATTTTCGGCGGCTGATCCACTTGTAGTGTCCCTGGAATGGCTGCGCCTGGATGCGGCACGCGTCCCCATGCCGCCCACAGGTCTCGACCCTATTGAGACTTGATCAAACGGTCAAATATTCTCTTCCTCGTCGTCCATGCGGTGAACGTTGCTTTCGAGCAAGTCGCCGTCGGCAGCAAAGGCAGGCCTTTTTTGCAAACGAGCGTCAATGAGCCGCTGTTTCACGGCACGCAGCAGACTGATCAAGTGCACGAGTCTCCTCCCTCTTGGCCCGATGCGACCGAAATACTGCAATTCTTCCATGGTCGCTTCCGGAAGGGCAGCGGCCGGATCGACTGTGACCCCGCTCTTCAAGAAGAGATCCGAGAGATAGCTGCCGCGACTGGGCATGAACTCGACCGGAATCTTCCAGGTGGTCAGGATCTCGTTCCAGAGATGCACTGCAACAGCATTCTGGCCGCGCCGCTCACACTCCGCCTTGTCGGCCGCCCGGAGCAACATGTCCGCCTCCTGGTAGTGGATCGGATAGAACACTTGCGGTGGTACGACCGTACAACGGTGCGGCGTGTCGCGAACGTAGTCAGTAATGAGCGCGGGACCGATGGCGCCCCATGAAAAGACCTGGCCCTTGGCCGTGGCCCGCAATTCGAGCTCAATGGCGATTGACGGATCCGAAACAAAGAGTACCGCGCCATTCAGTTGACCCGGGGCTTGCTCGCCGACGAGGAGACCTTTCGAGCGATCCTCGAGCGACCTGAAGGCCTCGACTCCCGACAGGCAGTAGACGTCGGTGTCGAACCACCACCCTGGCTCTTTCTTGAAGAGCCGGTAGCGAAAAAGATCGGTGAATGCTGCAACCGAGTGAAGCTTCCCCCCCTGGGTAAGCGAGAAGACCTCGTCTTCGCGAGCAAAGTGCCGGGCATCGCAGCGCACGACGCCCTCCGGCACTGCCAGGCGATCGTTGAAGGTATGAAGATGCACGGTCAGGCCGGCCTGCACGAAGGATGTGAGACAGGCGCGCTCATACAGGCGCAGACTGGGACCTTGCCAAAAGAAGTTTGCGGTCACACTCATGCGCGCTCGAACACCCGCTTCAACACATGCATCTGCGCGTCATTCCAGGCCAGTGCGTCCTCATGGGCCGCCCTGCCCTTCTCGCGCCGCGCACTCGGGCAATTCGCCAGTTCAACAACTTGATCTGCAAAGGCCTGCGCGTCGCCATCGGGAATCACAAAGACCCCATTGCTGTAATTCTTCCCCAGGCCGCGGGCACCGGTCTGGGTGGATATGGCCGGCACACCGGCTGCGAGGGCCTCCAGCAGCTTGATGTTGATCCCCGTCCCCGCCAGCATGGGATTGACCGAGATCGGCGCGCGCGAATAGGCGGCTGACAGATCATCGACCATACCGAGCTTCACAACGCCCCCCACGTCCGACACTCGCCGACAGATGCTGCCAACGAGCATGAGATTGAACTGCGGCAGCCTCTCCCGGATCAGCGGCAAAACAGATTGCGTGAAGTACTGGACAGCCGCAAGATTGGCCTGATTGTCGGATCCGACAAAGATGGCATCGCTGGAGCGGAAATCCGTCACGGGCCGGGAGACATCGAGGAGGTGGCTGACGACCTCCATTGCCGGACCGTTTCCGGCCAGTTGGCGGCGAAACAGATCCCCCTCCTCTTCCTGGATGGCCAGCACGACGTCGGCGCGGTGGAAAGCGCGGACCTGCTCGGAAGGCGGCACCGAAAACCAGTAGGTACGACCTGGGACCAGCTTGTGTCGGTCGGAGAAGGAATCGTGGGTGTCGAGAACTTTCAGGACGTTCGAGGGAAAGGCCTCAAGCGCCGCCGACTGTGAAATATATTCGCATATGACAGTGTCGAAGCCGTGAACCTGCTGCAGCGCGCGCAGCATGTCGGTCAATCGGGACGGATAGCATTCATCGAGACCGAGGTAGTATGCGCCGCCAACCCGCAAAGGGCTCAGTAGCTTGCGGCGCACCCTCCAGGCAAGGCGTTTGAGAAGAAACTCCGGGCTCGACAGTACGGAGGACGGCAACCGGATATAGTTCTCGCGACCAAATTCTGCCAGGTGCGCATCGTCATCCGGCTCGCTCGTCATCGTCGATGGCAGGTAGACGAAATGCACCCCATGCCCCAAAGCCCTCAGCGCCCGACTAAGCGCCAGAATGCGGCTGCGATTGCCAGCCGTCGGCGGAGTGGCCGGAACCGTCGATAGAATGGCGACTTTCATGAGAACGCCTCGGGGAGCGAAAGCAGATGTGTGTGCGCTATGCTTGCCGCACACTCTTTCGGCAAAAGTTGTCACAGGCTAGAGGCTGAATCCGAGAAATTCTAATTTGCCCCAAGTTTGCCGCTGAGCGCATGGCTACTAGCCAACCCGCCCCTTTAGCAATAGTGTTCCAGGGCGTGCCGCCATAGCGCGTTGATGTTGATGCCCATAGGAACGGGCGACTCGAATTCGAGTCTGCGGCAATTTGCGCTAGGTTTGTTGTCAGGGGCGAGTAGAGAGTCAATGGACGGGGAAGTCTCGCTACGAACCCTGGCGTCCCATGGCGTGAAATGGTCGATCATCCAGAACTGGGGCGGCAAGGTATTTACCTTTCTGCTGACGATCATCCTTGCCAGGTTGCTGGCGCCCGCAGACTTCGGAACGGCTTCAGCCGTCGCACTGATCATACTGATCGTGCCAATGATTTCCGAACTCGGGTTTGGCGATGCAATCATGCAGCGGCGCGACCTGAAGCCCTCGGACCTCAACCTCCCCTTCATGATATCTGCGGCGACCGTGTCGGTCTTGTTCGTTGCCGTGATCCTGACGGCGGACTCCATTAGCGCTTATCTCAGGATCCCCGGTCAGTCCGTCTATGTGATCGTCGCATCGGGCGTGCTGCTGATGACCGCGCCATCGATGTTCCAGCAGGCCATGTACAAGCGACATCTCAAGTTCAAGTCGCTGGCGCTCAGGACTTTCCTCGCCAACATCGTCGGCGGCACCGCGGCGGTCATTTGCGCGTGGATGGGGTTCGGAATCTGGAGCTTCGTCGTGCAAAGCTATGTCGCCGGTTTGATCAGCGTCGTCTGGCTGTGGTGGCGCCCGCAATGGGTGCCAGGCCTCAGCATCGACGGCAAAGCCTTCCTGCAGATGACGCGCTTCGGCATTCCGGTCGTCGCCCAGCGGCTGGTGGATTTCGCGGGCACCAGGGTCATCGACATCATCATCATCAGCCAGCTCGGCCTTGCCGCCTACGGCCTCTACGCCATCGGCTCGCGCATTTATCTTACAATGATGCAGTTACTGCAGGGCGCCTTTTACGATGTCTCCCTGACGGTTCTGTCCACAATCGCCCATGACCGCCAACGTATGGCGGAGACGTACCTCAAGACGATTGGCCTGGCGGCGACATATATCTCGCCAATCTTCGTCCTCGTGGCCGCTGTTGCCCCCGAGGTATCCCATGTGCTTCTCGGCGACAAATGGGTGGGTGTCGAAGGGGTCATTGCGCCCCTTCTTCTGTTAGGCGCTCTTCAGTGTGTCCAGTTCATAAATGGTCCATTCTTATCCGCGATGGGCCGGCCCGATCTAATTCTGTTGGCAGGTACCGCAAAATCTTCAATCACTATAATTGTGCTTCTATCGATTAACTCCAGCAACGCGGCCGAACTTGTAATATATTTTGCCGCTTGCCAGCTATCCTCAACACCTATCGTTGTATACTCTTTGTGCCACATGTTGAGGGTCACTTTCCTTGATATTGTATATCACGTTAGAGGTGGCACTATCGCGTGCGCCTCAGCTCTCGGATCAACCGTGATCTTTCGAGAGTACGCGATGAATACCACAACGGACTTTGCATATGGACTTGCCGTGGGAGTTGTCTTTATTACGACATATGTTTCAGTATTGTTCATATTGAACCGAGACGCCTTTCTTGACGCCATACGGATAGCTCGCAGCAAATTTCCCTTCAGAAAACGAACGCTATGAGGTGACAACATGTTGTCAAGCGCGAAAGCAATGGTGCCAAAGCCAATCCTGGTGAGACTGTCGCGCCTCAAGGGCAAATACTCGCGCTTTAGGAAGCTCTCGGATTTTCGGGCTGCAAAGTCGGCCATAAAGCACCGTAAAGTTCGCAGTCCTGCTCAACGGCTGCTCGTATACCCGGGCGATCCCTGGACCCTCACTGGCTCCCTAGGTGATGACGCAATGATGACGGCAGCACTAGCGTACTTGGGAAGTCAGCATCGGGATCTAGAAGTTCATATCCTTTGTATGGAAAACCTAGCCGGCCAACTGGCCCGCGAAAAGGGATTCGTGCCGGTCCCTCTGCCCCCCAACACATCGTTTGCCTCTGATATGCGACGAATTTTTGAGAACGGTGGGTACGACATGCTGCTGCTTGTCGGCGCCGACATTATGGACGGATACTACAGCCCGGAACCAGCCGAGAACATGCTCATGGCCGCTGATTTGGCGGCTCGCGCGGGCATCGCAACCAACTTTCTTGGGTTCAGTTTTAACAATATGCCGGAGCCTGAGTTAAAGCACCTCTATGATACACTGCATCCCGGTGTAACGCTCAATGTGAGAGACGAAGTTTCCTTAAAGAGGTTCAACACTTTCACCTCTGCCACGAAGAGGCTGGTTGCGGACACGGCGTTCTTGCTCAAACCAGCGACCGTCGGCCAGCGCGCGCGCTCATGGATCGTCCAGCAAAAAAGCCTGGAGCGCATGGTTATAGGATTCAACGTTCACCCCATGCTGATAAAGGATGCGGGTCCCGACGAGATTCAAAGAATAATCAACAAGAGTATTCACGCAATCGAAGTCGCTTCGAAAAAGCACGATGTATCTTGGGTGCTGATACCGCACGACTACAGAGACATTGTAGGTGACGACGTCTGCCTAAAACCAATATATGAGCAATTGAAGGTCCACACTAACATTGACGTCATGCATTTTGGCGGAACCCATCGAGCTGCTACATTGAAGGCGTTAGCAGGCCATATGGACGGCGTCGTTACGGGCCGAATGCATCTTGCGATCGCGAGTCTTGGAATGGGTATCCCGACTCTTTGCATAACTTACCAAGACAAATTCGAAGGCCTGTATCGACACTTCGGACTTCCCAAAGAGTTTCTCTTGGCGCCCAGAAGACTTATGGCTGACCAAGCTGCGCTGGACGACGATTTGGATGACTTCATCACCAGCCTTCCTCAGCTGAAAGCACAAATCACCCAAAGACTTCCCGAAGTGCATCGTCTAGCGGAGCTTAACTTTGCATTTGCGACTGCTGGCTGAAGATCGAGACTCCTGACATGAATCCGCCGCCCGTCACATCCGACATAGCCCTCGGGCGTAGGGCGCGCCGCCGGGCCTCGCGCTTCCCTTTCTGCTCGTTGGCCTGCCACCCGCGGTGACGGCCGCCCCCGGGTGACGACGGTGTCGTCGACGGCGGCTTCAAGCCGGACTCTCATCCTCAACCTAAGTCCGCCAAATATCGTAAGGAAACGCATCGATCAGAGGCTTTGGATCAAACCGAGCCGGCGCACACGGGCCCTGCGAGAGCGCTTCGTCGATTGAATTGGCGAAATGAAGTGAGCGCCCTGTACCGGCGTAGTAGTCTTCGTATTTCAGGAGGCCTTCACGTTCGCCCACCCGCACGTAGATCGACGGGATGCCGTAGGCGTCCGCCACCACCAGCCCGTGCAAGGAACTGGAAATTACAAACTCGCAACTCGCGATCTCCTCGACAACTCTGTTCCAGCTTCGGGCTGGATTGATAATCGAGACTTCGCTGGAGGAGGCGAAGCGGGTCACCTCGGGTGTGCCGACATCAAACATATGTGGAACGAGGCCGACTTTTCGGGGCTTGGAAGCACCGTAGCGACCATTGGTCAGGATATTTATCAGCAGCGCGGGATCTCCGTAGACCTCCGGGACTTCAATTCCCCTCGATATGAGGAATTGTCTCGTGACTGGCCCCCTGACGGCTCTAACATCAAGTGTCGTATATTTGTGCTTGTCAGCGGTGACGCTGCCATTCAAGCCGCTCCCCCAGACAACGCTGCCATCTTGGGCGAAGTGAATGATCGAACCTATTGCGAGCAGGCGGCGTGTTGCCGGTATTTCATCAAATACCGTGATCCCACGACGGCTCAGCATGAGCTCGACGATGACGCGAGAGAGCTCGTCACCGAAATTGACTCCTATGCCTGGTCGCCAATAAATCAGCTCGACGGTCGGATACGGCATTGAGGGCCATCCCGTTGCCACGGGCAAAGGTTCGGGGCCCCGGACCCGACGCAATAATCTCTCTCGTAGCCTTATTGGAAAGGGATCGCGAACTGGCGGTGCAGGCAGTTCGATCTTATAGTTCCCGTGCATAAACCGCCCACCCCCGCAGGCTCAGAACTTTCGCAAAGTATAGCAAGAGTGCGCAGACGGAACATACGCTTGGTGGCGTTCCAAGGCCGGCGCAGACTCACCGTGTTCACAGACGTCTTCCGGTGACACCCGACGCCTCGCCAAAGTCGGGTGCAAGCTAATCTCAAGCGTATTCGTTCGACCGTGATATTGTCGTGAACGGATTCCTGCGTAGCATAACGGCCCAAGAACTCCAACGCCCCGCAATCACTCGGGAGTTGGCGGGCGTTACAGAGCGTTGGTGTGCCTATGCCCATCAAACCGATAGCCAAAATAGCTGATCTCTTTGCTGTAAAAGTCGGCAACATATTCTCGCGCCGACCTGCTATACGCGTCCTGGTAAGTCGCGCGGGTATTGGCCTTGGTGGCATGGGGCAGTGCTATGTCTGGCCTGCCTATTTCTCGCGCAACCGTCCGGAAATCCTCGGCAAGGCGTTCGAACCGACCGATAAAGTCAAATTCCATGCGCCCGTTGTGCGACTTCAGCCAATATGTCTGCGGAGCCAACATCCCGTTGCCTGAGAAGCGGACCACGAAATCTTCAAGACTGATACTGTCCTGTTCACGAATACCCAATACGCTGCGATGCATGGGATCGCGCGTGAGGTTGAGATAAGCAGAATATACCCGGTCCCAGGGGTTCCTGATGAAAGCGAACTTGAAGTAGCTCTTGAATTGCTCGCTTGTAGCCCATTCATGGTTTTTGGGATTGGGGGTTGGGCGCATGTAAAAAATGGCCCGTAAATGCCGCAGGTTTTCCAAACTCGTGAACGCAGCGGCAGGAACCGGTCGTTGGAACTGGCGGTAAGTCCTGTGGTCTTGCATCCCTCTATGCGAGCCATCCGGGTCAAAGTGACCCAAAGCAATTTCTATGCTTGTGCCGGCACATTTCGGAATGTGGACGAATATGCACCTGTGCTGGTGTGAGATCACTATCGCACCTGCCATACGTTGGTGTCGTCCGAGAGATAAAGTACGCCGTGCACCAAAGCAACCTGTTCGGCGTGTCGGTACCTTGCAAGGTTCCTGAAGCTGACCGCCCTTGCTGGAAATACCGCAAGCGTGCCGTTGCGGCAGGGGCACAGCGCCAAACAGGGGGCGGCGCGCCCAGTCGTCGCCCCCCTGTACTTTGGCGGTCTGATTCGCGAGCGGGCGCAGCGATCAACTGTAACCGCGGAATTCGTCTTCGCAGGTATGAGCACCCGAGATAGGATGTGAGTTAACGGGACGATCGGGCGGGAACCGTCGCCAGCTCGCGCGGCCGACAGCAAACGGCGACCGAAATATCATCGAGGCCCAAGATGTGGAGAGCAATGTGCTGAACCCCCTTGCCGCCCATGCTCCCTGGTGTGAAGGCGGACTGGAGCGCTTCACATCGTCAACGTCCTCTAACTGCGCGGCCTATGCCGGGAGTCGATGATGAAGTCCCTCCCCCGTATCGTGGCTTTCTATCTGGCGCTTGCGATGGGCTGCACATTGTCCAACGTCGCTGCCGCTGACGGCATCGTCAACGGCGGTTTTGAAGCCGAACTCTCGCCGTGGTGGCAGCAAGGACAGGCGATACGCGTTCAACAGGTAGAAGGCCGTCAGGCGGTGCTGGTGCCATCCGGCATGGTTGTACAGGAGCACATCCCTGTCACCGGCGGACACAACTACCGCATCACCATGGACATCCGCAGCGAGGCGACCCGGTCCGGCACTGTTTATGTGCAGATGAGTTTTCGCGGATCCGGCGTTTCCGAAGAGTGGCGAGGCCCCTCGCTCGTTGCTGTCGACAAGCGTTCTACCTCTGAGTGCGGCCAGCCGCCCGGCGCGACACGAGAGGAAAAGGCAGTCCTCGTCACCGGTGGTGGCGCGCCGGAGTGGAGGACGCATTCTCTCGTCTTTACCGCGCCAAACGGCGCCAGTGAGATGGTCCTTTATCTGCGCAAAGGCAATTGCAGCCCTGGCGTCGCCGCCTACACCAATGTCTCGATCAGCCCGAGCGATGAGCCCGCCACATCGGCCGCCGATCTGGCGCGCGTTGCACTTGCCGCCGAGCGGCTGCCCGCGCTCGCCGCCACCGCCGAAAATGCCGCCCGCCTCGAGCGGCAACTCGGCCTGTCCGCACCGTCCGACGACGTCCACCACCTCGCCGAAGGCGGCACGATGCGTATGCGCGTGCATGTCGGGTCAGGCGAAGACATCATTACACTGCAGGCGGCAGCCGACCTGTCGGATTTCGCAGCGCGCGTAGCGGGCGCCGAGCCCGCGGCGCACCTTTCGACTGACGAAGCCGTGGCGGAGGAACCGCTGCTCGTTATCGGTCGCGACAACGCCCTGGCGGCGCGCGCCTTTTCCAGCGAGGACTTCGGAAGCCTTGGCGAGGACGGGTTCCTCATCCGCTCCTTGGGCCCGCACATACTGATCGCCGGCGCCAATCCGCGCGGCACCATGTACGGCGTCAACTGGTTCCTCGACCGTCGGCTGGGTGTCCGATGGCTGGCTCCCGACGTGACCTACTGGCCCGCCACAACCGACATCGCCCTGCCGGCACAGGACGAGCGCCAAGTGCCGCGCTTTGCCTTCCGCGAGGTGCTGAGCATTGAAGGCGAGGACAAGGCCTGGCGCCAGCGCAACCTGCTCAATGGCGAAAGCCACGGCCCTTCCTATCGGCCCACGCCGCCCGAGATCGACAGCTGGAACGCCAGTTGGGCGGCGAAGGATCTTATTGCCAACTTCTATCAGCTGCTGCCGCCGAACACTTACCGGGCTGAGCACCCCGAGTGGTATCAGGGCGGACAGCTGGCAATGATGGATAACGCCATGCGCGCGGAAATGGCGCGCGCGGTCATCGAGCGGCTGCGCGCACTCCCAGACTACCGCTCTGTTTGGTTCGCCATCCATGACATGGACTGGGGATGGGACATGGACCCCGACAGCCGAGCCTTCGCGGACCGACACGGCGGTCATGCCTCGGCGCCTCGGCTGGACATGATGATCGACGTGGCCGACCAGGTACGAGCGGTCCTGCCTGATGCGCGCCTCGCGTTCAACGCCTACCACTGGAGCTTCACCCCGCCGGAGGGCATGACCGTTCCGGATTACATCCTGGTCTATCCGATGACGATCCATGTCGACTATTCGCAAGGCTTGAACGAGCCCGCAAACGCAGAGCTTGGGCGCGACCTGGCCGGCTGGAACGCGATCGCCGAACATGTGCTGGTGTGGGACCACATCACCAATTTCGGCGGCTTTATCCAGCCGACGCCCAATCTGCTGCCGATCGGCCGATCCATCCAATGGCTGGATGAGCTCGACGCCGTCGATGGCTACATGGGTGAAGGCAGCTTCAACACAGCCGGGGCCGAATTTGCCGCGCTGCGGGCCTGGATGATCTCGCGCCTGCTTTGGGATCCGCAACGGGACCCCCAGGCCCTCATCGAGGATTTCAGCCGACATTACTACGGGAGTGCTGCTGGACCGATCGTCGAATACATCGCGCTTATGCATGAGCGGCTGGATGGATCCGGAGACGTGCTGGCGGAGAAGACGACTGTCGAGATGGCGATGTTCGATGCCGACTTCATCGTCCTTGCCGATGCGTTGTTCGACGAGGCGGAGGCCCTGGCGGACGACCCCACCATTCTTGCACGTGTACGAGAGGCGCGGGTTCCGGTCGACTACGTGATGCTGATGCGTCGGCATGAATACCTGACGGATGCCACCCTCGGTCAACGCCTGGCTGCCACCCTCGATGACAGGGTGCAGCGCTTCTGGCAAACGATTGATGCGGCAGGCATCAGGCAATATATGCAAGGACACGACTTGGACTCCCTGCGGCGCCTGCTCGCGATTGAGCGCCACCCTTCCGGAATACCGGGATTTGTGGCGGAAGGTATCCAATGGAAGGACATCCAGGACCTTCGCTTCAATCGCTACTCGGGCCCGAACAGCGATATCGTTGCCGATCCCATGGCGTCGGACGGTGCGGCCATTGCCCTTGATCGCTCCTCAGCGGGATGGAATGCTCAACTCAAGTTCGACAGTCTGCCGCGCGAGGGTCGTTGGTGGGTTTATCTCGCGGTTCGAACGAGCGCTGTCATGGAAGGCGGCGCGGTAGCGCGGATTGGTTCAGCTCCTCCAATGGGGTGTTATGTCACCGTGACAAGCTCGGACATCCCTGACACGGGTTACACCTGGGTCGAGGTCCCCGGAGGGCCTTTTGCCTATTCCACCGACCATGCTTTGAGCCTCTACGCTCAGCCCATGTCGGGGCCCTCGGGGCAGGCGGTGCTCCTCGATCGAGCCGCCGCGGTGGACAGGCCTGTGCCTGGCGCGCGCATCGGTCAGTCGAGCGGGGGATGCCCATGAGCGTGCGAATGCGCGTGCTCAGTTCCGGCATCGTCCAGGTCGCGCCAATCAGGATCGTGCAGCAGCTTGATCTGCCTTACGTGCTGTTGTTGTCGGCACTGCTGCTGCTGCCCTTTCAAGTCATACAGGTCTCGATCGCTCAGCCCATTCACCTCTGGCTGCTCGCGGCTTTGGCCATCTTTGCAGTCAGAGGCGACCTGCGCATCCTGACGCCAGCCGAGATCATCGGTTACCTGGTGTTCATCTACTTCGCCCTGGTCATGACCTTTCTCCAGGATTTCGATCGGATCAAGTACCAGGAACAGATCCTGAAGTTCGCCTTCATTTACCCAGGCTTCTACCTGGTTGGCCGGTGGCTCGGCTGGTCCTTTCGCGACCGGCCACTGCCACTGGGATACATCTTCCTATTCGGGTTGCTCGCCTTCGAGTACCTGGTGCAGACCTTGGCACTACCCGTCATCTACCGTGCGAACAGTTTCGGCCAGGGAGCGCTGCATGGTACGTTCATCGAGCGAAACTGGTTGGCGCTCTATTTTCTTCTCTACTCCTACACAATCTTGCTGACGCAGCGGGGGGATCGAAGGTTCATTCCGTTCTTCGCTCTCAACGGCATGGTCATGCTGCTCTCAGGATCCAAGACAGCCTTTGTTGCCTGCGGGCTAATCTACCTTATCCACGCGAAAACTCCCCTCATCCTCAAACTGATCCCTGCCGCGATCGGCGCTATAGCCTACATGACGGTTTTCTCGGCGGACTTCACCGGGGACATGATTGCCGTGAGGCTCGAAGAGGAACGCGGATTGGCCCTGCAGGCTTCGCTGGAGCTGATATTGCAGAATCCGTTGGGGTATGGCCTGGGTTTCGTAGAAAGCCACTTTTCGCGTACCTGGCTTGTCATCCGCGGTCTTGGAGAGGGCGTCAACTCCGTCTTCGCCGTTCCGCTCGACCTCATGATCATCGCGGGCTTTGGCGGCCTGGTGTTCTGGATGGTGCTTTTTCTCGGTTTGGGAACAGGCGCCATGGCTGCCCTGTTGCCTATAGCTGCACTCTCACTTCTCAATCCGCTGCATCAGGCTGAATCGGTATACCTGTTTCTCGGCATTATCGTTTCTCTCTACCGCGGGAACAGGTCTGCTGTTCGCCGTGTGTCGTCGAAACGGGCCTAATGCGATGAAGCGACCAGCCCGACAAAGTCAGGCACGGTTACGCCCTGCCGAAATCGTCGTCTATGCGTACGATGTCATCTTCGCCGAGGTACGAGCCGGTTTGCACTTCTATGAGCTCCAGCAGTATTTTACCGGGATTGGCCAGGCGGTGAACGCATCCCAGAGGAAGGTATATCGATTGGTTCTCGGTTAGCGTTTTCATTTCACCATCCACCGTAACTTCCGCCGTGCCCGAGACAACGACCCAGTGTTCGGCTCGGTGATGGTGCTTTTGCAGGGAGAGCTTCTTGCCGGGCTTGACGAACAGCCGTTTTACCTGGAAACGCCCCCCCATCAACACCGAGGAGTAGCCACCCCATGGTCGATAGGCGGTCTGGTGGGTTTCGGTCAGGGCTGCGGTAGCTGGGTTGGCGCGTAGCCGCTTGACGATGCTGCCCACTTGCTGGGCGTTGGAGAGCCTGCCGACATAGACGGCATCTTCACTCACAATGACCGCCACGTCCTCGAGCCCGTCCACGACCACATGGGCGTGGTCGCTTAGGACCAAAGAGCGCTGCGTATTGGTCAGCGATACGTTCTGGTGCGCGACATTTCCTGCCTCGTCCTTGTCCGCGATCTTCCAAACGGCATCCCAACTCCCCAGGTCCGACCAGCGATAGCCGACCGCGACGACGGCAACCTTGTCGGACTTTTCGAGAACGGCATAGTCGATCGAAATGTTCGGAGCCTGGGCGAAGCTCTCTTCCTCGAGACGGAAAAAGTCGAGGTCGGGGACGCCCTTGACAACGGCCGTGCCGGCATGCTCGACGACATCGGGGGCCAGAGCCTCTGCCTCATCAAGGAAAGTCCTCGCCGAGAAGACGAACATCCCCGAATTCCAAAAATATCCGCCCCGCTCGAGCATGTCTTGCGCGCGAACAGCATCCGGTTTTTCGATGAATTGTACCACCTGTAGAGCACCTGCCTCGGTGGGCTCACCGGCCTCTATGTACCCATAGCCGGTCTCGGGGACAGTCGGGACGACGCCGAACGTAACCAGCATACCCCCTTCGGCCGCCGTCCGGGCCGTATCGATCGAGTGCCAGTATTCGTCATCGACGTCAATCGCGTGGTCGGACGCGAGGATATGAAGGATCGGATCGCCACCGAACTTGCTTTCGGCCAGAACGCTCGCCGCGGCAATCGCCGGGGCCGTGTTGCGTACCACTGGCTCGAGCATGATGGCAGCAAGCGCGATGCCCATTTCCTGGGCCTGTTCGGCAACAAGAAACCGATATTCGCTGTTGGTGATGACGATCGGCGCCGCATAGCGGTCGTCCAACACTCGCAGGAGCGCTTGCTGGAACAGGCTCACGTCCCCGTTGAGGTTCAGGAACTGTTTCGGCCTGACCGACCTGGACAAAGGCCAGAGCCGGGTCCCCTGCCCGCCAGCCAATACCACCGGCACAATCTTCTTGCGGTTAGGCATTGTACCTCCGACCCATACCCGTTCCTGATGCTATGATGAGCCCAGGCCCTTTGTGAACCAGAATTGATCGGTTTCACAACAGGCTGCATTCGCTCTAGTCGAAATTCGTCACCTGCCAGACGGCGAAGGTGAGCGTCAGATTGTACCGAGGCACGTCCCCGACCTCGCGCCAAAGCTCATAGCGAACGCCAGCATGCTCCAAGGCTACGTCCTTACCTTCGGCGACTGCGCGCGCGAGTTCGCTCGGAACGGACCATGAGCGCTCCTGGTGAAGCCAGGTGACCACTTCCAGTAGAAACGGCAGGTCGGCGCGCAGCCTGTCAACCCCGGAGTTCAGCTTGATCCGCAAGGATTGCGTGGTGGCAGCGTCTCCGCGCGCGATGAAAAATAGGCTTCCCGGCGACCCATATAACGGCGGCGGGCACTCCGGTTCGAGCCGTGCAGACGCCTCGGCAGCTGCGCACCTGGCGACATTGGTATTGGGCACTGTAGCAATCCAATAGCAGGTCTGCACGGCCCCCTGTGCAGTAGAGACATACTCGTCGGGTTCAACGACGCTGATTGCAACAGCACAGGCGTGTTCCGGCGCGAATGGATAGGTTCTGGTAAACACTTGCAGTTCCGGCCGGGACAGTGCAGGATTTGGCTCAAATTGCGCATTGCTCGGACGTGGTGGGGTCAAAGGAAGACTGAGCTGTTCGGCGGGCACATCCGATCTAAATAAAACTCCGGTACGCTCCTGCGCGTCAGCGCCACTGGCCCATGAAATGAGGAAGTAAACAGTCATAAGGCCAGCGGCCGCAGCAGACCTTCCGCTTGTCGGACGATATGTCATCGCGCACTAATCTCTTGCCGGCAGCGTGCCTAAACTGCCACACCGCGCATCAATCCGGAATACATTAATCGTCTTTGAAAGATTCGTGGTGCGGTAGCTACGTTACTTGGATATTGTAAGGGGCTTGTACCGACCTTGGGGGACGCTTGGTCATGCGTGGGATATTCGCCGTTGTGCTTACCGGCCTGCTCGCCGGATGTGTGGGGTTGTCGAACTCGGGGCCGGACCCGCGAGCCATAGAGTACAACGCCGTGGCAAGCTACAGGGCACCCGATACGCAAACCGGCGCTTCCAACTATGTCCTGTTGGAGATCTCCAAATCGATCCTGCCCTACTTCAACGCTTCGGTGCGCACGTCTCTGCGCGACGGATTTGGTACGGGCGGTCCGGGGAGGCCCGTTTCAGCAAATCTGGGCGTTGGCGATGTCGTGCAGGTGGCAATTTTCGAGTCCCAGGCCGGAGGCTTGTTCCTGCCGCAGGACGGAGCCGCGAGCGCGGGGAACTATGTCACCTTGCCGGAGCAGACGATTGACGCCAACGGGAACATCGACATCCCTTATGCGGGTGAGATACGAGTGGCGGGTCGCCCGATCTCGGAAGTGCAGGCGGATATCGAAGACCGTCTCGCCACTCGGGCGATCGAACCACAGGTCATCATCACCACTGCATTGAGCCGGTCCAACCGCCTGTCCATCCTCGGGGCAGTGAGGTCCCCTTCTGAATTGGATCTCAGCCCTCGTGGGGAGCGCGTCCTGGACGTGATTTCACGCGCCGGCGGTCTCACTGCTCCCGACGCAGAGACTTACGTCACGATCGAACGCAGCGGCGTGACGGCGACTGCCCTCTTCCAGACCCTGGTCGAGGACCCCAGCGAAAACATCTTCGTGAGGCCCGGTGACACAATCCACGTCGCTCGCGAGCGACGCACATATCTGGCCTTTGGCGCTACCGGTGCCAGCGGTCGGGTGGACTTCGACGACTCCAACCTGACGTTCGGCGAAGCTTTGGCAAAGGTGGGCGGGTTACTTGACAGCCGCGCTGATCCAAAAGATGTTTTCCTCTATCGCGAAGTCGATGGCCATACACTGCAGCAACTTGGAATAACCGCCTCCCACGCGCCGGGCAAAGTCCCGGTAATATTCCGCGCTGATCTTCAGAATCCCGCTACATTTTTTGCGGTGCAGCAATTCTTGATGGAGGACAAGGACATTATCTACGTAGGCAATTCCCAATCCACGGAGATTTCGAAGTTCCTCAGCCTCATCAACGGCATTTCGAACACCAGCTCCAACGTGCCGGCGAACGTCGTGCAATCGCGCGACGCCTTCGAAGGACTATGAATTAACCTCGCTGAACGGCTGTGCACGCATTCGCTTGATTGGCTTTACTGACGCCGGTAATATTTGGTTAAGCACTCTCGGGGAGGGCGCGTGCAGCTCGTTGCCGATGTTCTGTCGACTGCGAACATGACCTATTTTATGCCGGCCAGAACGTGATCGGTCCGTTGCACCGGCGCCTTTGCGCTGTTGTTGTGAGGAAGTTCCGTGCAGAAGACTTTCCGGGCCACATATGGAGCTTCATTTTCACCGCCAGACGAGATCGGCGACAAACCCCTCGATCTTGATGCTCTTCTGGCGGCCGCGCGCCGCCAGCTATGGGTGACGGTATCGGCAGTGCTGGCGGTGCTGGTGCTGGGTGTGATCCACTTCCTGACCTCCGTGCCCATCTACACCGCGTCGTCCAGAGTGCTTATCGACTCCGCGGACAGCCGGATCATCGAGGAGCTCTCCGCGGTTGGCGGCGTGACAGACGACGAAGCATCGATCCTCAGCCAGGTCGAATTGCTCAAGTCCGAGGAGCTCGCACTGGCCGTGGTCGATGATCTCGATCTAACGACAGATCCGCGCCTCTGGATGGGAAGTGGCTCGCTCCTGTCGGACCTGCGTAACTTCATCGTCTCCCTCACGTCACTTTTCATGGCGGAAGCGGCGATCCAGGGCGAAGGCGAAGCGGATCACCGATCCGAAGCCGCGGAACATCTTGCCTCCAATCTGTTCGTTGTTCGGGTCGGACGCACATACGTGCTGGAGATCAGCTATGCGTCACCCCGTCCCCAGTTCGCGGCCGAGATCGTAAACGCATACGCCGAAGCTTATCTTGGAGACCAGCTCGACGCCAAATACGAGGCGACGAGACGCGCCAGCTCCTGGATGCAGGATCGCATCGCCGAACTTCGACAGCAGGCGCTCGAGTCCGACCTTGCGGTTCAGAATTATCGTGCCGAGAAGGGTCTGATTACGACCGGCGGCGAGTTGCTGAGCGAACAGGAGTTGTCGCAGATTGCCAGGCAGCTCGTCGAGGCCCGGGCCGAGACAGCCAGCGCCGATGCCCAGCTACGCAGCATCCAGGCCATCATCGAGTCGGGCGAAATGGACGCGGTGGTGTCCGATGCCCTGAGCATGCCTGTCATCAGCGGAATGCGCGAACGCTACCTCGAAGCGTCAAGACAGGAAGCAGACATCTCGGCGAGGCTCGGTGCCGACCACGCGACAGCCGTCCGGCTGCGCGGCGAGATGCAGGAATATCGCCGGCAGATGTTCGGGGAACTCAGCCGCATTGCGGAGAGCTATCGCAGCACGCTCGAGATGGCCAGGACCAGGCAGACGAACCTCGAGCAACAGGTTGCCGAGGCAACTGGCATTAGCACGACTGCAAACGACGACCTTGTTCAGTTGCGGGAACTGGAGCGCGAGGCGGAAACCTACAACAGCCTCTACCAGACTTTCCTGGAGCGGTATCAGGTGGCGGTCCAACAGCAGTCGTTCCCCGTGACCGCGGCACGCATCATCTCGCGCGCGGAAACCCCCAAAAAGCCGAGTTCCCCTCGTCTGCCGATATCCTTGGCAATCTCGGCTGGGTTAGGAATGATCCTGGGCGGCGGGTTGGGCGCCTTGCGCGAATTCCGCGACCGCTTCTTTCGCACGGCCGACCAGGTTCGCGATGAGCTGGGCGTGGAGTTCCTGGGCTTCGTGCCCGTGCTGCAGAATACTTTGCGCGGCAGGCAGAACCTCGCGGTCAGGAGCGGCCATGGAAACGGCAAATCGCTCGTGAAGACCCAGTCGATCACCACTCATGTCGTCGACCGGCCTTCTTCGCTGTTCGCCGAAACGATGCGCAGTGCAAAGCTGGCGGTGGATCTGATGGTCGAGCACAAAGCGCCCAGGGTGATTGGCCTGGTTTCGGTGATGTCAGGTGAGGGCAAGTCAACCGTCTCTATGAACCTGGCCGAATATCTGGCCAAGCAGGGTGCGCGTACGCTGTTGATTGATGGCGACCTTCGCAGCGGTGCGTGCTCACGCGCTTTGGCGCCCGACGCTGACTGCGGGCTGGCGGAAGTGCTGCTCGGGACGGCCCCGGTTGCCCGTGCGATCTACCGGGATCACGACTCCGACATGATGTTTCTGCCAACGTCGGCCAAGCGCAGCGTGCCGTACTCGGCCGAACTGCTGGCGTCGCACACCATGGCCGATCTCCTGGCGGCCGCAGGAAACAGCTTCGACTACGTCGTCATTGACCTGCCGCCCCTTGGCCCGGTGGTCGATGCGCGCGCCATCGCGGACAAGATGGACGCCTTCGTACTGGTCGTTGAATGGGGTAAGACACCGCGCCGCCTGGTCCGCAGCACGCTGCGATTCGAGCATTTGATTGCGGACAAGTGCGTCGGCGTAGTACTCAACAAGGTCGATATAAAGAAGCTCAAGCTATACGACGCCGATGGCGCGTCTCCCTATTACGGCGGTCAGCACCCCTACTATCACGAGAGCGATTGAGCTTCATGCGCGAGTGCGGACTGCGTGCGTTGAGGGTCGTGGAGATCTTGCTCCTGGCCATCGGTAGGCTGGCCTGAAGCGTACTGACGAAGATACGGTGACGGCGGACCTGCAATTGTTGTTTCAGCCCGACGTATAATTCTGCGGTCGATTTGTCGTACGCATCTAGCAGTTCAACAATATTGGTGGCACTCTTCATCATGGCAAACGGGGGACCTCGAATGAGCGTTCCAGATACGAACGATATCGATGTCGTCATCGGCTTACCGATGCAGCTCCTGCAAACGTTAAGATTGGCTCAGGCCATCGGCGAGGCCGGTTTCAAAATATGCGTCGATAGTCAGGACACTGAAGCTGTCGTCAGGCTCGGCGAGGTGTTCGGCTTCGACTATAAGGTGGGCAAGCAAGGAGCCAGTCGCGTGACCGGGCTCCATCTTGACCACCTGGGGCCGGTGACCCGCATCGGAAGCATTGAGCGGCACCTCGTCATGCCCCACGCGATCGTAGCCCATTGCCGTGAACGATGGCCGGCGACCCGCAGGTTCGATGCATCCTTTGATGGTCTCAGCACTCCGACACGGCGTGCCGCCATCAATAAATGGCTTTCGCTCTCTCAGCTCGAGGGAGTGACGTTGCGCGAGCCGAACCGTCTCGAAAAGTACCTGGCCAAATGGACAGATAGACTGCAACTACCGAGGGAGGAACGGATCGGCAAGACCCAGGTCATCATTCGCACCTCCGACCAGGGGCGCCATTTTCCGCTCAAATCCTGGAACACGGCCTACTACGAACTGATGTTGAACTCGAAGTTCGTCCTGTGCCCAAGCGGCGATTACAAGGGGCAAGGCGTCGGCTGGACCTACCGCTTCTTCGAAGGCGCCCTCTGCGGCACGATTCCGGTCGTCGAGGACCCCTGCCCGGCCTATGAGGGGTACATATATCAACTGATGAGCGAGCCCCTGTCGGCGCTCACATGGTCACAGGACGCCGCCGAGCACAATTTCGCCTTGGCCCGGCAGCAGATGACGATCGAGAGGGAAACCTTGCGGGCAGAGGTGCTTACCCTGCTGAGGCCTGCCGACGCGCCACTGGGGCAAGTGCGGCACGACGGGTCCAATACCGTATACTCGACCTGAAGGAGCCTTACGCGCTCACACGGAGTCAGAGCGTAGGTTCTGGTTCTTGTTGACGCAACGTTCTCGCTAAAAGCCGGCATCCCTTTTCGAATGTTGCCCAAATGTTGGTGTCGCACTTGCACTGCGCAGTCGCGAGCACCTGGAGCATTTCGACGTTCCGTTCAAGCCGAAGGTGGTCAGCCAACAGAGGTATGTGGTCACCTACCAGCAGAATATGAACCAACGGAACTAAGCCGGTCAGGCTGATGTCCCCTTTACCCGCAGGCACTCGGAGCGTACCGAGGAACTGTTCAAATTTGCATGGCTTGTCCAGCGGACGCATGCCAGCCTGGCAGACTTCTCGCCGAGCATTGGGAAAGCGCTCGTTTCGTGGCGCCCCGGCGGAACCGAGCGATATCTCGAGATCTCGCCCCTAGGTGGCGGGCAACGTCCTTCGTGCTACCACGAACTCAGATTGCGCCAGCTTACGCGATCGATGCCAAGCGCGAGGCGCGGCTGTCGGATCGAGGAAGCCGGTGGAAAGCCATCGAAAACACATCTTAACGTAAGAGAGACAGTGACTGGCATACAGTAACCAGACGGTGGAATCCGATAATCCTGGAAGGCGCGGTCCCCAAAGTCAGTTCGGCAGGCGATCCGCTCAATCGCGTCGCGAAGGGTTGAATTGCTATCGTTCCTTCGCAGATTAGCGTTACGGCATTTGGCAGGGGCCGTGCGCACATGATGCTCTTGACGATGCAAGGAAGGATGAACGGCTTTGGGTTTCGAGAGACTGTTCCGTCGCCATTCTGCTCATCGCCCTTCGCCCAGGCGCAGCCGTATTATGCTTGCCAGTTGGCCTGAGGCGGTCTACGCAATAGGTGATGTCCACGGCTGCCTTGCTCTACTAGAGCGCATGCTAAGCGCCATTGTCACTGATGGCCGTTCAGTTGCCGGAGAAAAGCTTGTCGTTTTAGTGGGCGACTATGTGGATCGCGGCGCCAACGCTTCAGGCGTACTCGACCGGCTAATGACGCCACTGCCCGAGTCCTTCAAGATGATCTGTATCGCTGGCAATCATGAAGTCATGATGCTCGATCATCTAGCTGATCCTCGGTCTGACGATACCTGGCTGGCGCTCGGTGGCATTGAGACTTTGATGTCTTATGGAGTGAATATCTCAAGTTACCTCGCAGCGACTCCGCGCGACAGGATCACGATCCTTCGGCACCACATACCCACCAACCACATAGATTTCATGCAGCGGCTTCCCGTGCTCTTGAGCTTACCAGGAGTAACTTTCGTTCATGCAGGCCTACGTCCCGGAATCCCGCTTGAGAGCCAGAACGACCACGACCTGCTCTGGATGCGTCCTGAAGCACGAACCCAAAGCGCGGCCAATGGACTCATTGTGCATGGCCATACGCCTGTCGATAAGGCCACTGAAACCGATGGTCGAATTAATATCGACACCGGAGCATTTGCCACCGGACGCCTTACCGCAGTTCGGCTGCGGCAGCGCCAACCGCCGCTATTTTTAGCGGTGGGCGAATTATCTCCAGCTTAAATTGGGGCCTGCAGCCAATGCTCAGCGGCCTTCCGCTTCCTAGTTGCTTGGGAGCGTCCAGCGCGCAACAAATTACAGTGCCTCTCGCCTACCTGCAGTTGCTCAGCGGGTTGTAATTCTACCGGAGCCACTTTGCCGACGCCGTGATGACTATCCCCCAAATCCTTGCGAGGTGCAGTGCCTCGCGGAGCTCCCCAGGCTTTCCCACGAGGATGGATGACCTTAAGCTGCTACGGTTCGCTCAGCAAGAACCGCTTGGCGGGCTCTGAAACGCCATCTCCAGGAGTTTCGCGGTGGAACATTGCTTCCTCGCGTTCAGCGTCGATCCTGGCGAGCTGACGCAGCCTGAGTTCATGGTAACGGGAAGGTCGTTGTGCGAGGCCCTCCAGGGGTGAGATTTCCAGATAAGGGCGCGTATGCGCCGGGGCTTCGCGAACCAATGCAGCCTTGATGGGGCGCAAAATTCTCCTCAGCAAGCCCAAAGCGCCGAATACCGCCAGCACGGGATCGTTTGCGATCGCCGTCATCTTGTGCCTCAGCAACAGCCCCACGTGCCCTTCGTGCCACAAACTGAGCCCGCCGGCCTGATCGTGGGTCGCAGCCCAGGCATAGCGCACGGCGGTTTCCGGCAGGCCCGGGTTGGCCGAAAGGCATCGCCTGACCGTTTCGACGATCGCGCGGCTCATGCGAACCTGGTTGCTGGACATGTTGCCCGGATAACAGCGGTACCCGACCAAAAACTGTGGCACAGCGGCTATGTGGTATCGAGCAGCGAGCTTCAACTCGAAATCCAAGTCCTCAGACCCGCCTATGCCGGCATCGGCATAGGACGGATCGAAGCCGCCAACGGCAAGTGCCGCCTCTTTGCGCACCAGAAGGTTGGAGCCGTTGCCGACGAACTTGGCAAACAAGTGCCGTGAAAAAATATAGCCGCCGCGGTAGCGGCTCGACCCAAGCCTGATGATAAAGTCATCGGCATCGATCTGGCGAAAGAGGGAGTAGCATGCCGCCCACGACGGATCGGCGGCCTCGAGCATGGCCAGCTGCAGCGCGATCTTGGTCGGATGCCAAAGGTCATCCGCGTCTAGAAATGCGACATAGTCTGCGCTCGAGTGCTCGATGCCGGTGTTGCGAGCCCGGGCGACGCCGCCATTGGCGGTGCTGACAACTTTTATGCGCGCATCGGCTTCAGCGGCCCGCAAGGCGATCTCGCGCGTAGAGTCCGTCGAGCCGTCGTCCACAATGATAATCTCTAAAGCCGCATGGGTCTGAGCGACGGCCGCGCGTAACGTCCGCTCCAGGAATCGGTCGGCGTTGTGAGCAGGAATAACGATCGAGACAAGTATATTGTCTTGTCTCGCCTCATGCCATGTTTCGGCTTTCACAAGACAAATCTCCGGACAGCGGCTTCGTACAATTAACGACAACCGACATCGTTGAATCAGAATTGGTCGACAATGGGAATAGCCGACGCTTCTGCCTCTCTCCTCCAGCTCTAAGTGGCTGGTTCCAAGACCTGCTTCTCGAGCGCTCCGCGAACGGCCGGCTTGTCCCTGAGAGTGCGTAAAGGTCCCCACTCCACGACGCGCCCCTGCTCGAGGACGATGGCATCTTCACACAGCGCAAGGAGAGACTCGCGGTGACTGATCAGGATGATGGTCATTGGCTCGTCGAGAAGCGACATGATCGCCGCTTCGGACACCGCATCTACCGCATTGGTTGCCTCATCAAGGATCAGCAGCCGTGGGCGACGAACGAGCGCCCGTGCAATGCCGATCCGCTGCCGCTGGCCGCCGGAAAGTCCGAGCCCCCGATTGCCGACCAGGCACTCATAGCTTTGAGGAAGGGCGCTGATGAAGTCGTGGGCATCGGCCCGGCGCGCGGCCTCCACGATATCGGCCATCGTGGCATCGGGCGCACCATAGGCGATATTCTCCGCCACAGTGCCGTCAACCAGTCCAATGTCCTGTCCCGCGATGGCAAGGCCGGCCCGCCATTGAACGGGATCGATTTGGGATAAATCTACACCATCGACCAGAATGCGCCCTTGCGTGGGTTCGATCAGCCTGCACAACAGGTTGACGATCGTCGATTTACCCGCCCCGGATCGACCCAGGAGTGCAGTTGCGACATTGGGACGGATTTCGAAGTCGGCATCATTGATGGCCGGTGCCGCAGATTCGCGGTTGGCGAACCGGAAGCTCACACCGGAAAAACGAATACCTTTTTCCAGTTTGCCAAAGCCCAAGGCACCCTTGGGGGCCTCGGGTTTGCCTGCCGGATCGAGCAGCCACTCGACTTCCTCGACCGACGCCCACAAAGACGCGATCTCCAGTCGCGCTCGCCCGATGGCACTTGCATGCGGCTGCATTCGGTAGAGCAATGCCAGGAACGCGATCAGCAGCGGCACGCTCATCTCGAGTGCGATGGCAGCGAGCAGCGCTGCAAGGAACAGAAACGCCAAAGAGACTTCCAGTAACGATGAAAATATCGCCGACAGTCGAGCGACCACGACCGATGACCGTCGAACTTCTTCGGAGGCCTCATCGAACAGTCGCTGCTCCCGGCCCTCCTGACCAAAAATCCTGACGGACCGGACGACTTCGTTGCTGACGCGTATCATCCTATTTTCAAGAACCTGGTTTGCTCCTACAAACCGCCAGCTTCCTTTCTTTAGTCGCCCGCTCGTAGAGCCATGCAGGACGCGGATGATCGTGGAGCCGATCGCGACTACGAGAAACAGCTGCCAGCTCACCAGGAGCAACAGAATGGAAAAAACGGTGACCGCGCCTATCGCTGCGATCATCCCGAAAAACAATCGAATGGTGTCGGACGCGCGCCAGGAATCCGTCCCCAGGATAGCCAGCAGACGTGCGGGGTTATTTTCGTGATAGAACGGATAACCGACGGTCAGAAGCCGATGAGCGAGCGCGGCGCGAATTTCATGGCTCAACTTACCGTCAAGCCAGGCGATGAATACCGCGCTTGCCCCCTGCACGCCGGCCTTGAGCAATGCCAGGGACAAGATCGCGGCGGCAATTGCCGGCAAGCGCATGTTCTCATCGAGCAGCAATGGCAACCGCATGAGGAAGCCCAGCCCACCCGATGTTTCTGCCGGCCCCGATCCGGGCAGGCCGACGGATAGGAGCGGCACAAGCAGCCCGATGCCCAAACCCTCGAGGCCGCTGGCAAGAAAGCCGAATAGCGTCACGACCGGAATGCTCCAGGCATACCGCTTGGCGAGGGGAAACAGCGGGCTGGACGCGTCAACCAAGAATGCAGAAATGGCACGACGCAGAAACGACATTGATGATCTTTGCGTACGCTTGCGGTATGACACGGAAAGGATAGTGCAGTTCGCTCGACAACACCATAGAGAAGCCCAAACAGTGCCACGGACCGAGTTCGGAGTATCGTTGCCCGCTGGTGGTTTCGCCCGCAATGGCAAGTATTTTTTACCTGCTCTGAGCGCGCTCGCAAACTCTCGCAAGCATCTCGACCGTGCCGTCGACGACCGTCGCAACTGAGGTGTCGGCCGCCATGCAGCCCAGCGCGGAGCAGGTGAGAGAGGTTCGAACCAGCGTCGCGGTTGTAGTCAATACTTACAATCAGGCTCACTACCTGGGTGATGCAATCCAAAGTGTATTGGACCAGTCGCGTCCTGCTGACGAGATCCTGGTCATCGATGATGGTTCCAGCGACGACCCAGAGCATGTTCTCCAGGCCTATCCCGACATCCGTTATATTCGGCAGCAGAACCAGGGGCTTGCGGCATCCCGGAACACTGGGCTGGCTGCGACAACTGCCGAGATGATCGTATTCCTGGATGCGGACGATCGTTTGCTACCTGCGGCACTCGCAACCGGGCTCGCCTGCCACCAGCAGACGCCGGGCTGTGGATTTGCTTACGGTTCCTATCGCAACATCGCGAACAATGGCCAGTTTCTGAGCCCGGCCCTGTATATCGAGGCCGGTGAACACCCCTACCTCGACTTGCTTGGCGGCAACACTATCGGCATGCACGCGGCCGTGATGTACCGACGCGAAGCGCTCATTCGGCATGGAGGGTTCGACGCCAGGCTTCGTCGCTGCGAGGACTATGATCTCTATCTCAAGATTGCCCGGAACGAGAAGATCGCCTCCCATTCCGATACAATTGCGGAGTACCGCCGACACGACGCTAACATGTCTCACGATCATCGTGGAATGCTGGCGGCCGTTCTCCTGGTCCTCGATCGTCAGAAACCGCATATCCGTCCCGCCTCGGGCGAGAGAGAGGCACTCATTCAAGGGCGGCGGCGTTGGAAGCGATATTTCGCCCGTCAGGCTTTTGTGTTGGGTCTTGAGACGGGCACGAGCGGCCCCCTTCGCTACCCCAAAGCTGCTGCCGCAGCGCTCAGACTGGCACCCATCGAGGTAGCTGTTTCCATGTTATCCAGTGCTCGCAATTTCGCCCGAAAGCGGTTGCCGTCTTCTGCAATCCAATTCCTTAGACGCCTTAGAGGCGTCGTTCCTTTCGGTCGCTTCAACTTCGGCGACTTCGGGCGTACCCAACCGGTAAGTGGCCAGTTCGGCTTTGATCGGGGCACGCCCATTGACCGCCACTATATCGAGACGTTCCTCACCCGCCAGCGCGCCGACATCAGGGGACGCACGCTCGAAATCGGGGACGATAGCTACACGCGCCAATTCGGCGGCTCGGGGGTGCTGCAGTCCGATGTGCTGCATGTCAACGCCGATAATCCGCACGCGACAATCGTGGGTGACCTGTCGGTCCCCGACACGCTGCCACAGGCTGCGTTTGACTGCCTAGTGCTGACACAGACCCTTCACCTGATCTATGACATGCGTGCGGCGGTCGCTGAAATGCATAGGGCACTGAAACCGGGCGGCGTGGTCCTCTTGACGGTGCCGGGCATTAGCCAGATCGACCGCGGCGAATGGGGCAGCACGTGGTATTGGGCGATCACTCCCGTCGCCGCGATGCGCCTCTTCGGAGAAGTTTTCGGTCCCGAGAACATCCAGGTTGAAAGCCACGGCAACGTCTACGCCGCGACCACTTTCCTGCAGGGCCTGGCTCTCGAGGAAGTCGACCGCGGCAAGCTCAATATCGACGATCCGGCCTATCCCGTCATCGTCACCGTGCGCGCTCAGAAGCAGGAGTGAATCCAGGTGCTTGGCCTCCTTGCTCGCATTGCTCGTCGGTTGCGACCGAGGCAGACAGGTCCAGCAATACTGATGTACCATCGCGTGGCACGCCCGACGCACGACCCGTGGGAGATCGCCGTGGCGCCCGAACGGTTTTCTGATCAAATGCGTATGCTTCGCCAAACCCGGACACCGCTTGCCATGGGCGAGTTCGTCGACCGCATCGCGGCCGGCACGCTCCCCACCAATGCTGTGGCAGTCACCTTCGATGACGGTTATCGTGACAATCTAACTGTCGCAGCCCCGATCCTGGCGTCGCTGGGCATCTCCGCGACTGTGTTCATCACGACGGGCAGCATCGGCTCAACCAGGGCATTCTGGTGGGATGAACTGGCCGAGCTCATATTGGCGCGAACCGCAGCCGCCGACTGCGAGGTCTCGATCGGTGCAGATCGCGTTCAGGTCGTGCTACCCCCCGTCGACAGGGATGCCGGACATACTGACACCTGGCGCGGCAGCGAGCCGTCGGCAAGTGAGCGACAGCGCCTCTATCTTTCGATCTGGCGGCAGCTGCGCCTGCTCGATAACGACACACGTATGGCGGCGATGACTTCCCTCAGGTCTGCTCTTGGCGGTGCCCCGGCGAACCCTGACGATTGCGCGATGTCCGTCGACGACCTCGTGCGGCTGACCAGCGATGGCACCATAAACATTGGCGCTCACACGATGACCCACCCGTCCCTTCCCGCCCTGCCGGACGATGTGAAACGTCTTGAGGTCAGTGCCAGCTTACAGACCTGCGAGCAGATTGCCGGCACCAAGATCGCAGGGTTCGCCTACCCCTATGGCGACCGCGACGACGCGACCAAGAGCATCGTCATGGATTGCGGTGCCCATTGGGCCTGCTCGACGCGGGCGGCCGCGGTCAATACCGCTCGCGTCGATTTCTTCGACCTACCTCGCATTCAGGTTAAGGATTGGTCGGGCGCGCAGCTCGCCCGCGTCCTGCACAAGCAATGGATCGATGCATGACCCGATCGTCTCCCCATCCCAAGCCCGGCGCCCGCTATGACGAACCGCGCGTCTCGGTCATCACGATCTTTCTCAATGGCGAACGCTTCATCGAAGAAGCAGTCGAAAGCGTGCTGACCCAGGACTTCGACTCCTTTGAGCTCATCCTGGTCGATGACGGATCCACTGACGGCAGTACGGCCATCGCCAAAGGCTATGCCGCACGATACCCCGATCGTGTGCGCTATCTGGATCACCCGAACCATGCCAATCACGGCATGAGTGCGTCGCGAAATCGTGGCCTTGATGCGGCCCGCGGCGAATACATCGCCTTCATCGACGCCGATGACGTCTGGAGCGCCAACAAGCTGAGCGAGCAGGTGGCTATCATGGATGCCCATACTGAAGTCGGCATGCTGTGCGGCGCGGTGCGGTACTGGCTGTCGTGGAATGCCGGCCAAGATGTCATCATCCGGACCGGCCATGTGTGGAACGTGGTAGTGCCGGCGCCCGAGGCGTCGCTCGCACTTTATCCATTGGGCACCGCAGCTGCACCATGTCCATCCGACATCATGCTGCGTGCTGACCTCGTTGCTTCGCTAGGTGGGTTCGAAGAGCACTTCACGGGCCCGCGCCAGATGTATGAGGACCAGGGTTTTCTGGCCAAGCTCTATCTTGCCGCCCCGGTCTTCTTTTCTGACCGCGTCTGGCTCGATTATCGCCAGCACGACGACTCGTGTGTCGCTGAAGTGACGGCAACCGGCCGCTACGACGAGGTACGTCGCTATTTCCTCAACTGGTTCGAAGACTATCTGTCGAAACAGCCAAAGGTTGACCCAGCGGTTTTCAAAAGCCTGCACCGTGCGTTGCGCCCCTACCGCCACCCTATCTTGCATAGAACCGTCAACAGAGCCAAATCGGTGGCCAGCTTGCCGCGGCGCGTCACAGCGAAGATTGGCCGACTGCTGAGCTCCGGGTAGTCTCATGTCCGAGGATCACTTCCTCGAACGTGAGACCCCGTCTGCTTGCAACCGCGTAGCTGACGTTCATCGACGTGGATGAGCGGAGCCTCGATCGAGCCGTCTAGGCACACTTCTGGTTTTACCCTCCCTACTGCGCCACCGCGGTACCGGCGGTCAGGCGCGCTCGAAACCACTCCAGAGTCATCTCGACGCCCTGCTCGTAAGGCACCCTGCATTCCCAGCCCGGCATAAGGCTTCTTGCCAAGGTCAGGTCGGGGCGCCGATTCGTCGGATCTTGCGGCACGGGTGGCATATGCACCACCTTGCCGACGCCGGTCAGGCGCGCGACATACTCGGCAACCTCGAGCACGGATATCTCGCGGTCGTTGCCGATATTGAGGGGGCCGGGATAATCGATCTGATCGAGCCAGAAGTAGCGTTCGAGTCCGTCGACGATGTCATCGATGTAGCCCCAGCTTCGCGACTGCAGACCATCGCCGAAGATGGTGATCGGCCTTCCAGCCAGGCCTTGGGTGATAAAGTTAGAAACGGCGCGCCCGTCATCAGGACGCGTACGCGGTCCATAAACGTTGAAAAGACGCACGACGCGGATGTCGAGACCATGAGCCCGACGCATCTCGAACAGCAATGCCTCCGTGCAGCGTTTGCCCTCGTCGTAGGACGATCGCGGACCTGTGCAATCGACGGACCCGCGATAGCTCTCGGGCTGCGGTGAGACCAGTGGATCCCCATAGACTTCCGAAGTCGACGTATAGGCAATGCGACCACCTGGTTTCAGCGACTCCAGCAGTCGGAGGGCGCCGATCACATTGGCGGAGATCGTCCGGCGCGGGTCGCCCATATACCAGGGCGGCGAGGCAGGCGAGGCTAGATGGTAGATCTCGTCAAAGCCGATATCACTCCTGAAGGCCTCTGCATCGCAGTGCACGATATGGAGCCTCGGGTCCCGGACATGGGCCAGATTCTCGTCGAGGCCGGTCCAGAGGTTGTCCGCCACCACGCACGTCTCGACGTCGGACCGTTTCAGTACCCGATCGACCAAGTGGGAGCCGATGAAGCCACACCCACCGGCTACCAGCACCCTTTTTGCATTTTTACTCAAGGTTTCCTCCTTCCGGAAACGCTTGTCGTCTTATATTAGTGTCTTTGCTTGCTGGCGAGGCGGAATACCTTATATTGGTTTATATGCAGGTTTTCTTTGCTTTAGATCAGAATGCATATCGTTGCATGCAGCTTGCAGCAGTAAAAGTTTAGAACTTTACGTTAAGTGAGTGTTCCGTTCAAGTTGGAGTAGATCAAGAAGTGAAAAGCCGCGAGAAACTTATCTCGGTTGTTATTCCCGCTTACAACGCTGAACGCTTTCTGGAACGGACTTTGCGCTCAGCTGCCGCGCAAACCTATTCGCCCATTGAAATAATCGTCATTGACGATGGGTCGACGGATACGACGCGCGATATTGCCTTGAGGTTCGCCGAGGCCGATGCGCGCGTAAAAGTGATCAACGTTGCCAATGGCGGCGTGGCCCGCGCGCGCAACATCGGCATCGAGCGGTCGAGGGGTGATTATGTTGCGTTTCTCGATGCGGACGACCTCTGGCACCCGACCAAGATCGCGCTGCAGGTCGCCACGCTCGAAGCAGCGGACGACCCGTCCTGGGCAGCTTGCTACACTCTCTTCAGATCGATCGACACTGACGACTTTACCCAACGACCAGGGCCGAGCCGCTACCGCAGCGGTTATATCCTGGCCCAGCTGCTGTTTGCTAAATTTGTCGGCAACGGCTCGAGCCTTCTGGTGCGCCGGTCGGCGGCCCTTGCGGTGGGCGGCTTCGATCCTTCCTATGCCGACGCTGGGATCGGCGGGAGCGAGGATCTCGATTTCGAACTGAGGCTTGCGGCCCGCTACCGCATCGCGGCCGTACCGCAGTTCCTGGTCGGATATCGTCGTTACGTCGGCAACATGTCCAGCAGCCAGTTGCGCATGAGCCGGGCGGTCGTGGAGACCGTCAGGCGGTGCCTGGCGGCCAATCCCGATCTTCCAAAAGCTGCAGGTCGCTATGCCTTGGCGACAACCCATAATTGGGCGGGTGGGTTCAATTTGTGGCGGGAGGGAGGAGCCGCACTGTCCCTGGCACACAAAATGACCGCGTTCAGAAATGATCCACTGCTCACCGCCTTTAGAATTTACCACTGGCTCGGCAGAAGGTGGCATGCCGTTACGGCTGCGGTCGCTCCCCGCGCCCCGGCCGGGCCGCGCAAGTACCTCGACGTTTCGCCCCTTGATGGCCTTGAATTGCGGCCTTCGCGCTACCACGAACTCAGATTGCGTCAGCTTGCACGTATCGATGCCGAGCGTGAGAGGCGCCTGTTTAGCTCAAAACCGTCGACGAGCACCGTGACACGCCCTGAGGAGCAGGTCAATTCAAGCGAGCCTGCAGCGAGCATGTCGTAGTCAGCCTGATGAAGGACTCCTCCTCGTCAATCGATTGTGCTCCCGCGGTTGTGCCGGCTAAGCAAAGCCGGGTTTGCTGGCGACCGGGTTCGTTGAGAGCCGCGTCTCGGTGAGCTGACGGATATCACGAGCCCGCACGTCCTGCCTCTCGCCCGTAAGGCGGATGGGACAGGC
>NZ_BSNS01000005.1 GCF_030160115.1 Devosia nitrariae
TCATCAAGCTCGCAAGCATCATGCTGTGGCTCAAATAGCTAAATTGTCACTACAACCTAGCGCGTTTTCATCCAAAGTGGGTGCCACTTTTGCGGTTCGAAACGTGGCATGAGAGCATGAAAGAGCTATTTCAGCGAATGGTGGCGATTGGATATTACCAATAACGGGTATATATTGGTAATTCGCAGCATGAGGTTCATATGCCCCGGAATACATCTATTTCGCTCGGGGATCACTTCGCGGCCTTCATTGAAAGCCAAGTGCAATCCGGCCGTTATGGTTCGGCCAGCGACGTTATGCGCGCCGGCCTCCGGCTTCTGGAAGAGCACGAAGCCAAGGCAAAAGCCCTTCAAGACGCGTTAGTAGTGGGTGAGGAATCTGGCGAGCCCCGACCTTTCGATAACAAGGCGTTCAAGGCCCGGATGCGGGCCGAGCATGGCTACTGAAAGCCCTTACAAGCTTTCCCCCGCCCCCGAAAGCGACCTATCTGAAATCTGGCGCTACACCGCCCGGAAATGGTCGCGAGAGCAGGCCGACAGCTACCATGACCAGTTTGCCGCGTTCGAGGGACTGGCCGCAGGCATCAAGAAGGGGCCGCACCGTGAACGTACGGCCCGGTTATCTCAAATATCTGGTGGGCTCGCATCTGATCTTCTATCGAGAGCGCGATGACCAAATTGTGGTTGTCCGCATTCTGCATAGCCGGATGGACGTTAATCGGCATTTGTAGAAGCGGTCCGCACCTAAGTATCTGCAGTCGGCCGCGCAATCCTTCGTCCGCGTCACAAAAAACGGGCGCCGAGGCGCCCGCCGTACAATTCAGTTCAGGGCTTATCGTCCGCCCCAGCGCTCCGGATAGCCCGGCATCTCCTCGCAGCCGCACATCGCGTAGTGCAGGGGCGGCATTCCTTCGTTGATGTACTGGTCGAGATTGTCCGCGGTGATCGCCGGTTGCGGCAGGACCCATTCCGGCCCGGGCACTTCCTCACCCTCGAGGATGCGAACGGCCGCGATGATGGGCGTGCGCCACTGATAGGTCGGATAGGTCGGCGCGATGGCGGTGAGGCCCAGTTCCTGCCACTTCTGCAGAAAGTCCTGCTGGTCCTCGCCCACGAACACCGGGACCTCGAGGCCGCTGTCCTCGAACGCCTCGATCGCGGCGACCGCTGTCGCACCGGCGTCCATCCATACCGCGTCGATCTGGCCGCGCGCGATATAGTCCTCGACGATCGACTTGGTCTTGGCGTTGTCGCCGTCGGTGAACTCGGCGCCGGCGATGTTGATGCCGGCTTCCTCGAAGATGCGCCGCCCTGCCGAATAGCGGGTCTCCAGCACGTCGACGCCAGGCAGGATGCGCAGCATCAGCACATTGGCGCCTGCCTCGACGTTCTCGGCCACGAACTCGGCGCCCTGGATGCCGAAGCCGTAGCCGCCGACCGGATGGATAAAGGTGACGGGGCAGTCGGTGTTGACGCCGCGGTCGAAGACGATCACCGGAAGCTGCTCGCAGGCCCGTTCCACCGCCGGCGTCAGTGCCGCCGTGGTGTTCGGCGAGACAATCAGGATGTCGCAATTGCCGCCTGCCAGCAGGTCACTGATATCGGCGATCTGCTTGTCGTCGGACCCTTCGGCATCGACATGGACGAGCTCGGCGATCTCGGGATGCAGCTCGACCTCGGCCTGCATGTTGTTCCAGCCGACCACCCGCCAGGGGTTGTTGACGCCGGCATTGGAGAAGCAGACCGTATAGGGCCCCTCCTTTGCATGTTGTGCCGTATCGGCCATCGTATCCTCGAGATACTGTTCCCATGGCATGCCTTCCGGTCCCATGGGCGTCATCGCCAGCTGCTCGCGCTGCTTGGCGAATTCTTCCGGATCATCGAAATTCTGGGCCCAGGCGCCTGGGGCGGCGAGCATGGCCAGCGCCGCGGCGCAGGCGATCAGACGTTTCATTTCTCTCTCCCTTTTTGACCTTCAAGTCGTTCTATCCGCACGTCATCACGCGCGAATTCAGTGGACGGCATGCCGGCGCCGGTACATGGCGTAGGCAACCGCCGAAATCAGGATCAGGCCCTGCACGACCTCGCGCACCGGCTGCGGCAGGCCGACGAAGTTCAAGAGGGTGAATATGGCCGTCAGCGTCAGGGCGCCCGCGATCGTCGCCGACACCGAACCGCGCCCGCCCAAAAGCTGCGCCCCGCCCAGCACCGCTGCCGTGATCGCCTGCAGTTCGAACCCGCGCCCGACATCGGTCGAGACGCCGGCGAACCCGCCGAGCAGGATGCCGGCCGTCACCGCCGTCAGCGAGGAGATAACGAAGGCGCTGACGCGCACGCGCATCAGCGGCACGCCCGCCAGCACTGCGGCGCGGGGATTGTCGCCGACTGCATGGACGAGCCGGCCGTAATTGGTCCGGTGCATGAGCCACCACAACAGGCATACGACGACCGCCAGCACGATCAGCGAGATAGGCAGGATATTGATCAGCGGCAGGTCGGTGATGTTGGCGCGGCCGAAATAGCGGAAGCTCTCGGGCAGGTAGCCGCGCGGCGCGCCGCCAGACCACATCAGCGCTAACCCGCTGAGCGTAATCATCATGCCGAGGGTCGCGATCAGCGACGGGACCTTGAGGATCGAAACGACGAGCCCATTGGTGAGCCCGATGGCGAGCCCCATCGCATACATCAGCAGGATCACCCACCAGGTGGCGTCCGGATTGTTGTTGAGCAGCATCGACGAGCCGATCACCGTCAGGGTGATGGTCGAGCCGACCGAGAGATCGAAGCCGCCGGAGACGATCACATAGATCTGCCCGGCCGCGAGAATCGCGAGCGGCGCGGCGCGCTTCAGGAAATTCATGTAGCCGACCGGCTGCACGAAGTTCGGGTTATAGACGATGATCGCGACGATCAGCGCGGCGAGCACGAACCAGATCGGATTGATCCGGGGGAGGCGCCGCCGCGCGCGCACCGCATTCAGGTCCTGGGTCTCGCTGCTCATGCGGCCATCCTCTGCGAGCGCACCGCATAAAAGCCGACGGCGGCGATGATGATGACCCCGCGCAGCACCTGCTTGGCGAAGGCGTCGACGCCTACGATGTTGAAGAGGGAATCGATGAGCGCGAAGATGAGGACGCCGGCGATGGTGCCCCAGATACCGCCGCGCCCGCCGGCAAGCACCGTGCCGCCGATGACGACGACAGCGATTGATTCGAGGTCGTACATGCCGTCGCGCCCGATCCACGGCGCGCCCGAGCCGAGGCGGCTAGCAAGGTAGAGCCCCGCCGTTGCCGCGCAGAGCGATGAGATCACATGCGCCGCGATCACAACTCGCGCCGTCTTGATGCCGGCAAAGCGCGCCGCCTCTCTGTTGCCGCCCACCGAATAGATGTTGGCGCCAAAGCGGGTGAAGCGCAGCACGAACCATGAAAGGAGCGCCAGGAGGCCGATGAAGATCAGGCTGACCGGCAGGCCGAATGCGATGCCATAGGCAAAAAACTGAAAATCCTTCGGCACCGAGCCGGCGAAATTGGAAACGAAGGCCGAGAGGCACCCCTGGATAATGAGCGCCATGCCGAGCGTGGCGATCAGCGGATTGACCTCGAGCTTGGTCACCACCAGCCCGTTGGCGAGGCCGACGATCGCCCCCAGCACCAGCACCGCCGCGATGGCCGGCACGATCATCGCCGGCTCCCCGCCCATCACCACCGAGGCGAGCACCGCCGAGGCCGAGATGAGGGCGGCGACGGAGAGGTCGATGGAGGCAACCAGGATGACGAAGGTTTGGCCGATGGCGGTGATCGCCAGCGCGATCGAACGGTTGAAGACGCCAACGAGGTTCTCGAGGCTCAGATACCGGGCCTGGCCGGAGGCAATGACGACGCCGATATAGATGGCGACCGCACCCAAAAGGATCACCGCCGGGGCGATGGTCTCGAAGCGGATGCGCGACCGGCGCGTGGCAAGCATGGCGTCGCTCATGCCGCCGCCTCCGTGTGCCCGGTGGCATCGGCCATCACCGTCGCCTCGCCGACGCCACGGCGGTGCTCGGCAACGATCCGCCCCTCGCGCATAACGAGGATCCTGTCGGAAACGCCCAGCACCTCGGGCAGGTCCGAGGAGATCATCATGATCGCAGCGCCCCCGCGCGCCAGCTCGCGCATGAGGTTGTAGATGCCGGCCTTGGCGTTGACGTCGACGCCGCGTGTCGGCTCGATGAAGATCAGCACTTTCGGTGCCAGCGACAGCCAACGTGCTACCACAACCTTCTGCTGGTTGCCGCCGGAGAGGAACTGGATCTCCTGCCTGTAATCGGCCGCCCGTACCTCCATCTGGCCGAACAGCTCTTCCATCCGCTGCGCGCTCAGCCGGCCCGAGCCGCCGTGCCCGGCGAGGAGGCGCGCGAAGGCGCGCGCGCTGACCATGCCGTTGTCGGTCACTGACTGCATCAGCAACAGCCCCTCGGCCTTGCGGTCGCCCGGCACCAGCGTCAGGCCAGCGCGAATTGCGTCGCGCGGGCTCTGGAAACGCACCTCCTTGCCCTCGAGTATCATCGCGCCGCGCGTGAACGGCTCGATGCCGAACAGCGCCCGCCCGAGCGCCGTGCGCCCCGCTCCCTGGATGCCGGCGAACCCGGCGATCTCGCCGGCCTTGAGCTCGAGGTCGATGGAAAAGAGTTTGTCATTGCCGCCGCCGCGGACGGTCAGGATCGCCTCGCCGATCTCCTCGGCCCCGGCCGCCGGCGGGTAGAAATCCCTCAGCTCCCGCCCGACCATGGCGTTGATGATCAGCGACGCCTCCGGCACATGGTCGAACTCGGCGGCGACCCTCCCGTCCTTGAGGACGGTGACGGCATCGGCGAGCCGGTCCACCTCGCGCATGCGGTGGGTGATGTAGATGACGGCGGTGCCACGGGCCTTGAGCCGCTCGATGATCCCGAACAGCACCTCGCACTCGTTCTCGTCGAGGGCGGCGGTCGGCTCGTCCATCACCACCACGCGGGCCTCGAGCGACACCGCCTTGGCGATCTCCACCATCTGCTGCTGGGCAACGCCGAGCTCAGAAATAACGCTGCCAGGATCGATGCCGTGGTCGGCCCCGAAGAGCGACAGCGACTCCTGCGTTTCGCGCCACATCCGGGCTCGGTCGAGCATGCCGCGCCGCACCGGTTCGCGGCCGAGGAAGATATTGTCGGCGACCGTTCGGTCGGGCAGCAGCGAGAACTCCTGGTAGATCACCGAAATGCCGGCCGCGAGCGACTCCACAGGATGGGCGAAGTGCACCTCCTTGGCGCCGAGGAGGATAGTGCCTTCGTCCGCCTGATAGACGCCACTGAGGATCTTGATCAGCGTCGACTTGCCGGCGCCGTTCTCGCCGACCAGCGCCCGCACCTCGCCCCGCCGGCAATGGAAGCTGACGCGGTCGAGCGCCTTGACGCCCGGAAAGCTCTTGGAGACGTCGTGCATCTCGAGCACCGGCGGACCCTGAGGGTTCTCCGGCGGAACCGCGCTCATGCCGCTGCCTCCTTTGCCGCCTCGGCCCAACCCTCGCGCATGAACTTCAGTCCCTCGCGGAACAGCGTTTCGTGGTCGGGAAACAGTGGCCGCCACACCCGTGTCGCTGCCGCGATCGCCGGGAGACCGGCGCCGAACGCCTCCAGCACCACCCAGCCGTCGAACCCCGTCTTGCGCGCCGCCTGGAACACCTGCCTGAAGTCGATATGGCCCTTCCCGGGAATGCCGCGGTCGTTCTCCGAGATGTGCAGGACCCCCATGCCGTCGCCCAGCGTCTCGATGGCGCGGGCCTGGTCCCGCTCCTCGATATTGGCATGGAAGGTATCGTACATGATCTTGAAGGCGGGATGGCCAACGAGGTCGACGTACTTGCGCGACTGCTCCATGGTGTTGAGGAAATGGGTCTCGAAGCGGTTGAGCGGCTCGAGGCTGAGGATCATGCCGTGCCGTGCGGCGCGCTCAGCCATGCGCCGATGCGCCTCCGCCCCGCGCGCCCATTCCTCGGCCGTCGGCCCCGTGCCGGTGAAATGGCCGATCGGCGCGTGGAACGGCCCGCCGACGCTTTCGGCGCTGAGCGCCACGGCACAATCGAGCGCCCAGTCGAGATGCTTTATGCCGCGGCTGCGGGTCCCGGCATCGGCACTTGTCGGATCAGCGTCGGGCGACGGGATGATCGAGGTGGTCGTGCGCCGTAGTTCCAGCCGGTCGAGCTCGCGGGCAAGCCAGGCGTAATGGTCGGGATCGCCGCGCAGCACGCAGACCTCGACGCCGTCATAGCCGGCAGCCCGGATCCGCTCGATGGCGCCCAAATGCGCGTCCTCGACGAAATCGGTCAGGCATAAGAGATTGATGCCGAAAGGCATCCGCATTCCTCCCCGTCGGCGTGTCGGCAGGATTGTTAGGTTTACGGTCAATCCAGATCCTACGGCGGATTTCGAACAGGCATTCCGTGCCGCGTCGCTCTGCGATTTTCTTGACCGCCGCTCCTGCCTTCGCGCGTCCTCCACCCTGCATTCATTGACTTTTATGCGGCCAGCGACTTACGCTCCGCGTGCCGTGCAGTTACCGGATCATTGAAGATCGAGCGGCGCTTGGCGTTCACTTGGATACGGTGGTAAATTTTGAACATGCTCGATGTGCCCATGTCCACCGATGCCGAGCGCCGGCGCGCGCTGTCGCGCCCGGCCGTCTTCCGCGAACCCGGCGCCCTCCTCTATGCGGGCAATTGCAGCGACCTGTTCGACGCATCCCTTGCCGGCAAGGTCACGCTCAACGCCTGGACACGGCGCAGCTATCCCGGCCGCGACCTTGGCGAGGCACTGCCGCAGGTGCTTTCGGTGGGCGGCTGGGACGCGGTGGCGCCTCAGGACTGGGGGCTGAAACTCCACTGCAATGAAGGGGTCAAGATCGCCTATCTCAAGCGCGGTTCGCTGACCCTGACCCTCGACGGGCAGAAGCACGAACTGCAGGCCGGCGACATGTTCGTCGTGCGGCCCTGGCAACTCCACGCCTTCGGCGATCCGCATGTGGTTGCGAGCCACATCATCTGGGTGCTGTTCGACGTCGGAGTGCGGCGGCCGCACGAGCAGTGGTACTGGCCCGACTGGCTCGCCTGGTCGGATCGCGACCGCCAGCGCTTGACCCTGCTGCTGTCGCGCAACGAACAGCCCTCCTATCGGGCCGGCCGCGACGTGGCGCGCAGCTTTTCTGAGATCGACGAGATCGTTTCGACCGGAGACATCGAGGGCGAGGAGACCCGGCTGCGCCTCACCATCTCGATGATGCTGTTGAGCTTCATGAACCAGCTCAAAACGCAGGGCACCGGGCTCGACGCGGCGCTGACCAGCTCGCTGCGCACCGTCCGCATTTTCATTGCCCGCCTGGAGCACGCGCTCGACGAGGACTGGACGCTGGAGAACATGGCGGCCGAATGCAGCCTGTCGCGCACGCAGTTCTCGCAGCACTGCCTGGCGATCACCAACATGACCCCGGTACGCTACCTGCAGTCGATCCGCCTCGAAGCCGCCAAGCGCAAGCTCGCTTCGCGCAGCGGCACCGTCACCGAGATCGCCCATGAATGCGGGTTCTCATCGAGCCAGTATTTCGCCACCTGCTACAAGCGCCGCTTCGGCATCGCGCCGATGGAGACGGCGCACCAGCCGTACACCGCGGTGGCCTGAGGGTTTCTCACCTCGAGCGACGAGTGCCAATGGGCGCCTGTCATTTGCTCCCGAGGCGCAATCCCTGCCGGCTTCGGCAGCCTTCCGAACCTTCGACCAAGGTTGCGGCCTACTTCGACCTGCCCGAAGCCACAATGGCTGGCATCGGCAGGCGAACCACACCATCTTCTGCGTACTCCGATAGCCGGTCGCGAATCTCTTGCTCGATCCGTCGACGCGGCTCAAGCGCCTGGGCGCGCAATACCATCGTCATGCGTACGGTCCCCTGTTCGAGGAACCCGATGACCTCGTCAATCGGACATTCGAGAACCGACGTGATGTCGACGAAGGCAACGTCCTCGAAGCCGGCATCGCGCATGACGCGGACACTTTCCATGCGGTTGGCCAGGCGGAAGGGCGGCGGCGCTTCCGGCAACCCGACATCGGGCGTACCGTGCGTCCGCACGGCAGCCGGGATGATCCGGAACAGCGGCGAGACCTCCGGACCGCACCAGGTGGTGAAGGCGTAGCGGCCTCCGGGCTTCAGGACGCGCGCGGCCTCCATGATCGCCCGGTCCGGATCGGGCAGGTGGTAGAGCCCGAAATTGCAGACGACGCGGTCGAAGGAGGCATCCGGGAAGGATAGTGCTTCAGCGTCGCCGATCTGGAATTCCGCAGCCAGCCCTTTCGCACCGGCCTCGACGACCATGGCCTCGCAGATGTCTGTGCCGATCACCGAGGCTCCGAGAGCTGCGGCCGCGGCGGCGACAAGCCCCGTGCCGCAGCAAGCATCGAGCACACGCTGACCCGGCGCTTTGCAGCGGCGAGAAGCGGTGCGATGCCGGGATTGGTGATGCGGGCGGTGTATTCGTCATAGCCTGCGGCGCGTTCGGTCCAGCCTAGCTGTTCGAGAGATTTGAATGTCGGCTGCATTTTCAGGGCCATCCCCCGGTCGAATTCACGAACCGACACTCGACGCCGCGGCGCCTTGAATGAAACTGACGACAACACGCACATGCTCATCGGAGTGGCTCAGATGCGGCGCATGGCCAGCCTCGGCGTATGTATGTCTTTCTGCCTGTGCAAGAGCACCGGCGATCCGGTCGACAACCACCGGAAAGAAGGGAGGGCTCTGCCCTCCGACGGTCAGTAGCGCGGGAGCAGAGAATTTCCTCAGGCGACCGAGATCGATCTCCAACGCTTCGGAGTCGCGGACTTCGTCCAGCCATGTCGGCGCGTTGAGAACGAAGGTGTCTCGCGTTGCCTGAGAAAGAGTTTCCCATGCTCCGGGGCCGAACGCCACGGTCTCTACAAACTGGCGGGCACCCCCAACGAAATCACCCGCCTTGAGCAACTCGGCAACAGCCGCGATGCGTTCCTGGACCGCGGACAGCATGGACTGAGCGTTCGGGTCGTCCTTGAGGAGACCGAAGAGCGGCGGTTCATGCACGATCAGGCTGCGGAACAATTCCGGCCGTTCTCCAGCTAGGCGAAGAACGATCGAAGCGCCGAAGGAATTTCCGATGACGTGTGCCGGGAAATGATCGAGATGCACGACGAGCGCAGCCAGATCGGCGACGTCCTCTCGGATGCTGCCCTGGCCTTCAGGGCGTTCGCTGCCGCTGTGCCCGCGCCGGTCGTAAGTGAGAACCCGGAACGAGCGAGATAGTGCGGGCACGACGGGCGCCCAGTTGTGATGGTCTCCCCACGACCCGTGCACCAGCACAATCGGGTCTCCGATGTTTCCATTCAGCTGCCAATTGAGCTGGACGCCATTGATCGGAGTCGTCGGCATGGCAATTTCCTCCCTGACAATTGGGCCCTGTCGCGTGAGGTGCGCCACCAGGTCGTCATGAGCCTTGAACAAACGCAATCAGGGGCGTGGTGACGGCGGGAAGAGTTTTGGATGCGCCTCGAGCACAAGCCACCTGCCTTCCATTTTTCTCATGACCTGCACGACATGCCCCGGCATTACCGTGTTGTTTTTCGTGCGGATTTCCAGGCTGCCCTGCCATAGCGCCAGATCGGTCGCCAGCATCCGTACGCTTCCATGCCCCTGACTGACGGTGCGCCCGCGAATGGACCGTGAAGGAGTTGGTCGAAAGCCGCTTCGATCTCAGCCCGGCCTTGCTGCCGGTCGCCCATCGCGCCCACACGGACCCCTTCCTCGGCGAAGAATGAGGCCGCCAGCTTCGCATCGGCCTTGTTCCAGGCGGTGGAGAATGCCTCTATTTCCGCGACGATCGCGTCTTCCTCGGCTGTCATCGTGCCCTCCCCTGTGGCATCCAAGCCGACGGGCTCTTTCAGCGGGGTTGATTAGGCGCATTGCCGGCCGAGAAGAGTTTTCAGACCGATTCTTGGAGGTCGCGCGTGGTCAACAAGATGGCTAGACTATCGTGGGGACCAGGAATGGTGGAATGACCGAAACGTCCGATTTCCTGACCGAAAAGCCCGGTATCGGCGAAGCCGTACCGGGACCGAGCGGCACCGATGTCCTCTCCGAAATCCTCAGGGTCTTCCGCGTGACCGGCGCAGCGCTTCTCAGAGCGGAGTTCAGTGCGCCATGGGGATGCGACAACCCGCCAGCCAGCGCTGTCGCCAGCCTTCTTCATCCCGGCGCGACGCGACTGATCATCTTCCACATCGTCGCGGAGGGTACCTGCTGGATAGAGGTGGATGGCGAGGAGCGCCGTGTGCTGCACGAGGGTGACATCGTGGGCCTTCCGCACGGGCATGCCCATCGCATGGGCAGCGGCGAGGTCGAACTGGTCCCCATCGCGTCCCTGTTTCCGCCGGCACCCTGGGCGGAGCTTCCAGTTCTGATCCATGGCGGCGATGGCGCGCCAACCCGCATCGTCTGCATCTACCTGCACTGCGACCTGCTCCTGTTCGGCCCCTTTCTTGCCAGCCTTCCCACGCTGCTGGTCGTCAGGCGTGAGGAGGGTCCGTCGGGACAGTGGTTCGACGCGAACATGCGCTACCTCGTCGCCGAAGCGGTCCGGGGCCGCCCCGGAGCTTCCTGCTTGATGGCGCGGCTCACCGAACTGCTGTTCATCGAGATTCTGCGTCGCTACATGGCGCAGTTGCGCGCCGAGGATGTCGGCTGGCTCGCGGCGCTGAACGATCGGTATGCCTGCCGTGCCCTCAACGCGTTTCACAGCAGACCCGCCGAATCCTGGACGGTTGAGATGCTCGCCCGTGAGGCTGGCCTGTCGCGCTCAGCACTGGTTCGCCGCTTTCACCGCCTGCTCTCCATGTCGCCCATTCGCTACGTGGCGACATGGCGCCTCCACCTGGCTGCCCAGGCAGTGCGGGATGGCAGCGAGACCATCGCCACGATTGCCGAACAGGCCGGGTTCGGTTCGGAGGAGGCTTTCAGCAGGGCCTTCAAGCGCTGTTTCGGCTCCTCCCCCTCGGCTTGGCGGCGATCACGAACTCGAGTTGCATGAACTCGGGCCTGCTCGTTTCGCGCTATGGCTCTCCCACGCCTGTGGCGTCGTATGGCCTTCCTCTTCCGGGGCCATAACGAGACAGGGCAGTTGGCCCGAAGGATCAGATCGCCTTGTTGCAAACACTCAGGGGATCAAATCGAGCGACCGCTTAAGCGCCTTCACGTTGCCTCTGCCTTCAACAACGTCCTGGCGTCGCGCAGAAACGTCCTTGCGGCGCTGAGATCGCCGGCTTGCACGCGCGCCATTGGCACCGCGCTCGTACCGGTCGTGCGCAAAATACTGAACATAGCGACCGAATGATCGAGCAGTTCAACTGAGAGCCGCGGAGTCGTGCGCTATCTCGGCAAGGGCAGCCGGTGGCTCCGCCCCTCCAGGCGGCGCACGTTCGCCTCCGTTGGCAGAAATCCCGATTGTTTTGTCATTTCCGCCCCTCTCCATCGAGTGCAAGATCCGATGCGGCGCCCATTCGCCTGGACAGGCGGGGGCGAGCGCGCATCCGTTTCGTCTGGCTGCAACAGGGATGCCCGATCGCTTCAAGGGGAGAGGGAGCAATGAAACCGTTAGATGACCATGCGCCGCCGGCGCAACCTGCAGCCCCGATCGCGGCCGGCGGCGAAGCCGGATGGCGTTCGCTGCAATGGTGGCCAACTGTGGTGGCCATCGCCTTTGCCGCTTTCGTGGCGCTGGATCTCTTCCGTGGCGAAGAGCACGGCGGCGAGCTGGCCTCAATCGTCGCCGCATCCGGGCTGGTCTATCTTGCCGCCGCCGCACTCGAGCGACCCCGGTTCGCCTGGCCGGTGTTCATCGGGTCAGTTGTCGTCATAACGGCAGCCAAGCTGGGGCTCGTCGGCATGGATGCGACATGGATACTCCTCGGCCTGGCAGCATTGTTCCTTGGCTATGGCTTGCTGCGCGGGGCGGCCCGTTCAGCCGACGGCTTGCCATTGCAGACGATTGCAATGGTGGGTTTTGGGGCAGTTGCCGTTGTTGCCCTCTATTTGAACGAGGTGGCGGGCGCCTATCTCGTGGCAGCAGGGCTGTTCGCGCATGCGGCGTGGGACGTCTATCACCATCGAGCCAACAAGGTCGTCGCGCGTTCGTTGGCCGAGTTCTGCTGCGTGTTGGACGTGCTGCTCGCAGCCGCCATCGTGGTCACAACTGTGGGAGCCTGACCTGGAGCCAGGCGTGGGTGTCACGGTCCTGTCTATGCGCGGACCATCGCACTACACCAGCTTGCGCAACGCCGCGATGATCTGCGTTGCGCGCTGGTCTTCGCGGCCCATCATCCAGTTGGTGACATAGCCGAAGCCCAATCGGCGCTCCGGATCGGCAAAGCCGACCTGCCCACCCGCGCCGTCGTGCCCGAATGAGCGCTCGGAGAGCAGCAGCCGTGCGTCGGAGCCGAGTTGGAAGCCATAACCCCAGCGCGAATAGGGTGGGTCGCCGCCGAACACGGAGATGCCGGTGCTCTGCGTCTGCGTCGCCTCCACGATCACCTTGTCGTCGATCAGCCGGATGCCGCGTGTCGGCGTCACCGTCGCCGACCAGATGACGGCCAGGGCTTCGGCCGTTGCCACGCCCCCTGCCCCCGGAATCTCGGCGGCACGGATCCGCTCGCTATTGAAGCCGCCATCGTCCGTCACCAAGGCGTCGGGCAGCGCGCGCCCGAGGGTCATGGCCCTGTGCGGCCAGTTCGGTGCCGGCTTGCCGGCTTCCTCCGCCCAGAGGGCCGCCAGCGGCGAGCTGACCTGCAAATGGGCGGTGCTTTCCGACACGCTTTCCGGCAGGCCGATCCAGGCGTCGACACCGAGGGGCGCGGTGACGAGTTCGCGGAAATAGGCGCCGACCGACTTGCTGGTGACGCGGCGGATAATCTCGCCCACCAGCCAACCATGGGTCAGAGCATGGTAAGCGTAGCCGCTGCCCAGCGGCCAGAGCGGCTCCTGCGTGGCGAGCACCGCGGCCATTCGATCCCAGTCGACCAGGTCGTCCTCGCTGAGGTCCGCCCGCGGCGCAGAAAGGCCCGCCTGATGCGCCAGCGCCTGCCCGACCGTCACCCTCCCCTTGCCCGCCTGCGCGAACTCGGGCCAATAGTGCGCAACGGGCGCATCATAATCGAGGCGCCCCTCCGCAACGAGCCGTGCCGCCAGGATCGAGACCAGCCCTTTGGTGCAGGAAAAGACGACCGTTGGCGTCTGCCGCGTCCAGGCCCGGCCGGAGCGTTCGTCCGCAATGCCGGCCCAGAGGTCGACGACGCTGCGCCCCTCGACCAGCACGTGCAGCGCCGCGCCCATGGTGGGCCTGTCGGCAAAGCCTTGCGCAAAGGCTTCCGCAACAGGCTCGAACCCCGGCTCTACGGTCCCGGATACCTCGATGCTCATGTCTACTCCCCCTGTAGCTGGACGGGCCTGCGATGAGGCTTCCCAGCATTCCCGTCGCTGTGTCAACCGGCCTGCCGTCACTGATGCTGAAAGCTCGAATTATCCACTTGCCCGCGCGACCAACTGCTCCGCAGTCTCCTCAAGAGCACCTGCATCCGCAACATCGACGATCGGGATGCCATGGGCCCTGGCAGCCTCGACGCTTTCCGTGCTGTCCCGCAGGGAACGGGCAATGAATTTGTCGATGAGCAGCTTCTGGCGGTCGTCCTTGGACGCATAGCCGCTTTCCTGTCTCATCCGCTCGGCCAGGAAAGCCTGGTCGGCATAAAGGCACACCGCCGCCACGCCCTTGTGGTTGAGGGTCGCGATGCTTTCCGGCCGCAGCGCCGAACCCTCGAAGACAAAGCCACCTCCGGCGGTCACCTGTGCTGCGATCTCCCGCACCAGCAAGGGCCACATGTTGGTGTGATGCACACGCAGGAACCAGTAGATCGTCTCGTCGGTGAGGGCCTCGTAGTATTCCTCGACGGGCGCAGGGATGCTCGGCCACGGTCGGCCCGGATGCCTGCCCATCTTATCGGTGGACGTGACCCGCCAGCCGAGAGCTGCACCGACTCGTTGAGCAAGCGTCGATTTCCCGCAATGTGACGTTCCGGCGATCAGAAGCCCTTGCATGAGCCTATTCTCCTTGCTTGCGTGAGACGGACGCCTCTTCATGTGGCGAGGTTGGACGTCGGGCCAGCAACGTGGCGGTTAAGCTTCGCCTCGGCTCGAGCTGTGCAGCGACGATGGCTGCTCCACCAGGCTGACCCCAATGGACGCAGCAATCGTAGAAAGGCGGTCGCGCGCCAGCACGTATTGATCCGCCTCGAGGTGCTCGAGCATGAGCGGTACATCGCCCGGCAGCTTTTCGAGCTCGGTCAGGTATGTCCGGTAGTCGAGGACGCCGTCGCCGATCGTCACCTCGTCGAGATGCAGCGCTGCCCGGTCATAAAGGAGGATGTCCTTGGCGTGGCAGGAGACGATATGGGGGCCGAGCTTGGCAAAGCACTCGCGGATCAGCGTGCCCGTGTCGAAATAGGTGCGCGGCGTCATCACCAGATTGACCGGGTCGAGATGGGCCGCAAAAGCCGGCCGGTCGATTGCCTCGATCAGCTCCAGATAAACATCAACGCTATCGGGCAAGGCATATTGCATCATCTCGAGGGCAAACCTGGCCCGGCGAGGCTTCACCGTATCGATGATGACCCGTGCGGTCTCGACCGCGGCATCGAACGCGTCCTGGCTGAGGTTCTGGGGGTGCGGGGCATAGTCGGTCCCGGCCTCGAACGATCCGATATAGCTTACCGCGCAACGCACGCCGATCGTGTCGGCGAGCGCGAGCTTTTCGCAGGCGTAGTCGAGATTGCGCCTGCGTACCGCCTCCTCCGGCGTCACCAGATTGCGCCAGATACCCACCTCGGCCAACACCACGTCGACATCGGCGAATGCCAGTTCGATGGCCCGCTGTCGGTCGGTGTCGCCGATCTCGCAGGGCGGGCAATAGGCGGCGCGGTAGCCGAAGTCGACATGGGCGCGCGCGAATGCCTGCGGGTCCTCATGGCCAATGGGAAGCCCGTGTCCGCCGAGCCGGATCATGATGTTCTCCCTCTGTGGAAAGAGCTCGTCTCCGGTTTGCGGCAGGCCCGAACACTTCGTCTTGAGCATAACCGTCTGAGCGTCGTCTACAACCTGCTCGCAGGCGGTTTGATTTCTGAAATCCATTTGACTTAAGAAATAGGCAGTGCAACGCTGTGCTTATCGAGGGGGCACGGCATGAACTTGCGTGGCACCAATCAGGAGAAGGCCCGGCCGTACAACCGGCGCATCGTCCTCGAGTGCATCCGCAATCACGGCCCCTCCACTCGCAGCGCCATTGCCGAGCGGGTGGGGCTCACCGTGCAAACGGTTTCCACCATCGTTCGCGAGTTGGAGGAGCAGGGCTACCTGCTTCCGGTGCGCGGAGAACCCAAGAGCCGCGGCTATCCGCCGACCACTCTGCATATCAATCCCGATGGCGGATTTGCCATCGGCGTCAGCGTCACCCCGCTCGGGGTCGATGCCGCCCTGATGAACCTTGCCGGCGATATCATCGGCAGTGCGTCGCGCCCCTCGCCGCAGCCGAGCCCGTCGGCCGCCATGGCGCTGATCGAAGAGCTCTGCGCAGAGATGCGGGCGCTGCGTCCGAGCGTGCGCATTCTCGGCGTCGGCATGGCCATGCCGGGCCCCTTCGAGGTCGAAGGTATCAGCTTTGTCGGCTCGACCACGCTCAATGGCTGGTCGGGGGTGCCGGTCCGCGCCCGCCTCGAAGAAGTATCGAGGCTTCCCGCCTTCATTGCCGTCGATACCGTTGCGGCGGCGATCGGCGTGCGGCTTTATGGCGAGGGCGCGGAATTTTCCCAGTTCTATTACCTGCACTTCGGCGTCGGCCTCGGCGGTACCATGATTGAGAATGGCGTACCGCTGCGTGGCGCCTGGGGCAATGCCGGCGAGATCGGGCATCTCCCGCTCGTTCCCGATGGCCGTCCCTGCCCTTGCGGCAATCGGGGGTGCCTCGAGCGCTACCTCTCGCTCGATGGCTTCGGCCAGCGCCCGGAGGGGCAGAGCGAGGCCGAATGGGTGGATGAGGTCACACCGATCTTCCATCGCGCCGTCACCACCATCGAGAACCTCTTCGATCCGCAGACCATCATCCTGGGCGGCATTGCCCCGGTCCATTTGCTCAAGCAGTTGGTCGATACGGCAAGTCACCTGCCCAACTCGGTTGCCCATCGCGGCGATCGCATCGCGCCCCGCGTCATCGCCGGCGGCGGCCCGCGATCGGTGCTGCGGGGCGCCGCGGCCCTCGCTGTCTCCGGTATTCTCTCGCCTCGCCACGAGCCGATCGTCTCCCTTGATCGCATGCGCAAGCGCGATCCGTTTTCGAACGGACTCTTTGCATGAACGAGCCCCTGCTTGTCCTCGACACCATCACCAAGAATTTCGGAGCCGTTCAGGCACTGAAAGGCGTATCGTTCTCAATCGCTAGGGGCGAGGTCATCGCGCTTCTGGGCGACAACGGGGCGGGCAAGTCGACCCTGGTCAAGATCATCTCGGGCGAGCTTGAGGCAACGTCAGGCCAAATGACCTTCGAAGGCCGTGACTTTGGGCCGCGCTCGCCGTCGGAGGCCAAGGCGGCCGGCATCGAGACGGTCTATCAGGACCTGTCGCTGTGCACCAATGTCGACGTGGTGGCCAATTTCTTCATGGGCCGCGAGATCACCCGGTCGGTGATGGGCCTGAAGATCCTCGACGAGGCGGCGATGGAGGAGCAGGTGGCAAAGGCCATGGCCAATGCCGGCACCCGCATTCCGTCGCTGCGCACCAAGGTCGAGCATCTGTCCGGCGGCCAGCGCCAGGCCATCGAGCTCAACCGCTTCGTGCATTGGGGCGGCAAGCTCGTGCTGCTCGACGAGCCCTTCGCGGCGCTCGGCGTCGAGCAGACCAAGCGCGGTCTCGAAATGATCCGCCAGGTCGCGGCGCGAGGCATCGGCGTCGTCATCATCACCCATATCATGCAGCAGGCCTTCCAGGTCGCCGACCGCATGGTGGTGATCCGCCAGGGCGTCGTCGCGGGCGATATGCCGACAAATCAAACCAACGCAGACGCAGTGATCGGCATGATCACAGGCGAAGCCCTTGCCGGGGCCGGACCGGCAACGGGCGCCTAGCCGATAACATCCGGCCACAAAGGAGAGACGAATGAGGGACTTGTTGAAATTCGGCATGGTTCTGCTGGCGGGCACGTCTGCCTTGTTGAACCCTGCCTATGCCCAGGAAAAGGGAACCGTCTATTACATGGTCCCCACCCTTCTCGATGAATTCCAGACCGGATCGGTCAGCGCCCTCGAGATGTTTCTCGAGCAGGTCGGCTATGACCTGACGACCCTCAACGCCGACAACAAGACCGATCTGCAGCAGTCGCAGATGAATGACGTCATCGCTCTGGCGCCGACCGCCATTATCTTGGCAGCCGTCGATTTCAACGCGCTGGCGCCGTCCGTCGATGCCGCCCGCGAAGCGGGTATTCCGGTCATCCAGTTCGACCGGCAGATCTCCTCTACCGTCTCCGATTTCACTTCGGTCGCAGGCACCATCGAAATCGGCTATGTGGCGGCAGAGGAAGTCGAGCGGCTGCTGACCGAGAAGAACGGCTCGGTTTCGGGGAAGGTCCTGCAGGTCCTCGGTGATCCGGGCGACCCCTATACGCTCGACATCCAGAAGGGCTTCGAAGAGCGCATGGCCGAGTTCCCGGAGATCGAGATCATCTCGCACCCGGCCATGATGTGGGAAGCGAGCAATGCCGGGACCATCGTTTCGGATCAACTGCTCGCCAATCCCGATATCGACATCATCTTCAGCCACGCCGCCCATCTTTCGGTGGCGGCAGTCGCGGCGCTCGAATCGGCCGGCAAGCAGCCGGGGGAGGTCTTTGTGATGAGCTCCAACGGCGCCCCGGTCGGGCTCGACCTCATCCGCGACGGCTGGATGCAGGTGGAGGTCGAGCAGCCGCTCTATGCCCAGGCGGCGGCGGTGGCCATGTTCATGGACAAGATCGTCGCCGAGGAGACCATCGAGCCGGGCGAATATGATGTGCTGGGCCTGCCCTCCGAGCTGACCATCGAAGAATGGGGGCCGACCATCAAGATCCCGGGCGCGGCCATCACTGCCGAAAACGTCGACAACCCCGCCTTCTGGGGCAATCTGCAGCCGCCAACGGAACCGATCACGCCGGTCGAATAAGGGCCTCCCTGCCCTGCGCCCCCCGGGCCTGCCCCGGGGGGCGCCTTTCCTTTTCCTCGTTGGGGATTTGCCATGTCGCCAAGGCAACGCCGTGTGCTCGAACTCGTGCTCGACAATCTTGTCTGGTTCATGCTGCTCGCCGTGCTGGCGATCTTCTCGGCCCTCATCCCCAATTACTTCCAGCCGGGGATCTTCGCCAATATCGTGGAGCAGTCCTCGGTACTGGGGGTGATGTCCATCGGCCTCGCGCTTGTGGTCATATCGGGCCACATCGATCTTTCCGTGGAATCGGTGGCGGCGCTGAGCGCCATGGTCATCGGCATCCTGTTCGCCTCGTCGGGCATCGGCTTAGGGCTCACGCTGACGCCGGGCTGGCTGGTGGTGCCGGTGTCGCTGCTCCTTGGCCTCTTGGTCGGTGGCGCCATCGGCGCGCTCAATGGCTTTCTCGTGGTCAAGGTCAAGATGAACGCCTTTATCGTCACCCTTGCCAGCTTCATCTGGGTGCGCGGCCTTGTGGTTGCGGTTTCGGGTGGGCGTTCGGCGCAGAACCTTGCCGACGAAGTCCGCTGGCTCGCCATCCAGCGCGTGCTGGGCATTCCGATTACCGCCTATATCGCCATCCTCTGTTTCATCGGTTTTTCCTTCATGATGGCCACGACGCGTTTTGGCCGACACCTGCTGCTGATCGGCGGCAACCAGGCCGCTGCTTTCCGCGCCGGCATCAAGGTCGACAAGGTGCTGATCATCGCCTTTGTCCTCGCCGGCAGTGTTGCTGCCCTGGCCGGTTGGCTGCTCGCCATCCGCACCTCCGGCGCCACCGCCAACCTCGGCGCCGGCATGCTGTTCAACGCCTTTGCCGCGGTGGTGATCGGCGGCGTCAGCCTCAAGGGCGGCGTAGGGTCCCTGCCCGGCGTCTATGCCGGGGTGCTGCTGTTGTCCTCGATCAACACCGCCATCAACCTGATGGGCCTGCCCGCCCACTACACCCAGGTCATCCACGGCCTGCTGGTGCTGGCGGCGGTCCTTCTGGATACGTTCAAACAGACGATCAGAAAGAGGCTCGCATGACCGGGCGCCTGGAAGGAAAGGTCGCGCTGGTGATTGGTGCCGCGCGCGGCATCGGCAAGGGTACGGTCCTGCGTTTTGCCGAGGAAGACGCCCGCCTGGTGATTGCCGATTGGGAGGCCGATGCCGGTCGCAAGACTGCCGACGAGCTTGGCGCGCCTTTCATAAAGACCGACATTTCCCGTTTCGCCGACGCGGAAGCGGCCGTCGCCATGGCCCTCGAGAGTTTCGGCCGGCTCGACATCATCGTGCAGAATGCCGGCATCTATCCCTGGCAACTGATCGAAGAGACGACCGCCGAAGACTGGGATCGCGTGATGGCGGTCAATCTGGGCGGCTGCTTCAACGCGGCCAAGGCAGCGCTTGCCCCCATGCGAGCACAGGGCACCGGTCGCATCCTTTTCACCTCGTCCATCACCGGCCCGCATGTCACCAGCCCCGGCCATGGCCACTATTCCGCGACCAAAGCCGGCATAAACGGCTTCATCCGCTCGGCAGCACTGGAGTTTTCCGCTTACGGCATAACGGTCAATGGGGTGGAGCCGGGCAATATCCTCACCGAAGCCATGCAGGAGCACCGCGGCCCCGACTTCATCGCCGACATGGAAAGCGCCATCCCCCTCGGCCGCCTCGGCAGCGCACGCGACGTCGCCAACGCGTTCCTGTTCCTGGCGTCGGACGAGGCCAGCTACATCACGGGCACCACGATCGTCGTCGACGGCGGCCAACTTCTTCCCGAGGGCAACGACTTCCGCATGGTGCCGGGCGTGGTGCAGTCGTAGACCCGGTGACGCGAATGTATGGTGCCTCTCTGCCTAAGCTACCCCACGCTCCAGACGCCACGCACTGAGCGCCGCCATGAGCGCAATCGCCGCGGAGGCCAGCATGACGAGCAGAAGCGCATAGCGGGCGTTGTCCAGCGTCAGGACCGCACCGGCAATCGACGACATCGTCGCCCCGCCCGCAACCGTGATCGCTGCGGCCAGGCCCGCGGCGCTCCCGGTGAGCCCGGGACGAACCGAGATCGCACCTGCGTTCGCGCTTGGTTGGGTCAGGCCATTGGAGAGGCCCACCAGCATGCACGGCCCGAACAGGGCCATGACATGATCGATGCCGGCAAGGTAAAGCATCAGGCCCAGCAGAAGGCCGACACAAGCAAGGATCCGGCCGGCAATGATCGTCGTGGTCAGGGCGAACCGGCTGGCGAAACGCCCGGACAGGAAACTGCCGAGCATGAAGCCCGCGGTGATCGAGCCCATATAGATGCCGAGCACCGCCGCGGACATTTCGAACGCGGCTCCGGCGACAAGAGGTGCTCCGGCCAGGAACGCAAAGTAGGCACCGACCGAAAAGGCCATGGTGATTGCATAGGCCCAGAACCGCCGCGATCCGAGCAATTCGGAATAGGCACGGAACTGCCCGACAATGGTGCTGGAAGGGTTTCGGTTCGTTTCGCGCAGATCGATCAGACAGAGGGCAGTAACGGCGATGCCGAAAATGGCGAGGAACCAGAAGCTGGCCCGCCAGCCGAACGCCTCGTCGAGCAGACCTCCAAAACTTGGGCCAAGCATGGGCGCCACCGCCCAGGCCATCGCCACATAGCCGATCCGGCTCGCGGCCTCACCCTTGCTGGTCGTGTCCCGAATGACCGCCAGCGACACCGCAAAGGTCGGCGCAATAACGGCCTGGATCATCCTGCTGGCAAGAAACGTCCAGATGTCAGGAGCAACGGCGCATCCAATGGTGGCGACCACGAAGATCGCGAGCCCCCAAATCACCACCGGACGCCTGCCGAACCGGTCCGACAGCGGCCCCATGACGATCTGCAGACCTGCCGATACGGCGGCATAGGCGGCGAGCGCCAGACCGGCAACGCCGTAGTCCACGCCGAAATCAGCGGCCATGTTGGTCAGCGACGGGAGAAAGATGTTGATGGGAAGGATAGCCAGCGCTGACAGCAGGATCAGTGTCGAGAGCCGTGGCGTGTGGAGGGACTGTGTCATGGCGATTGTCTCGGGCGTAGGAGGATTTTGGGCACAAAAAAGCCCCCGAACCTGTCGGGGGCGCATGGGACATCGGGCCGGTGCCGTCAGGGTACCATGCGCGATCGTCCTACGATGATGACAGATGCGGACATCCGCAGTTCCTCTGCGAGCCCGAAGGTTATTGCGCGCCGTATAGGAGCGTCAACCTGTATTGCCGGTGAACGGCAAGCAAGCAGCCTGGAACGTACGCGGTTCCTAAGCACGGTACTACATCTCGATCTGCTCAAGCAGGCCCTTGATCAGATCGGTCGTATTCCCTCCAGTTCCTTCCGGAAGGATCTCCGGCACAATCGCGTCGACGACCTGGTCCGTCAGGGGGGGCGGAGACTGGGGTTCTTGCGCTGGTGCCGGCGCGACAGGTAATCCGGCTCGCGGGTTTGGTCTTGGAAGCGGAACGTCCTCGGCCGGCAGAGCGGCGGCGCCAGGAGTTGTCTCGAAGGGCGCATCGGTGATTTCGGGGGACGCTGCAACCGGGTGGAGAGCCTGTTGGTCCAGTGGCGGGGAATTCCCGCTGCCCGTTTGCGGTGTTGCTGGCGCGCCTTGCCCCATCACGCCCTCGAACAGCGAGTTCAGCAGCTCCCGGTTCTCGGAAGGTACATTACCGGCCCCGCTGCCGGCCTGGCCGCCACTGAATTGCTCAAGAAGACCCGAGACAACGCCATCCGTCACCGCGCCGGATTCGCCACCGAGAGCCTCGCCAAGCCTGTCGACCGCGCCCGAAGCGCCAGTGGTCAGATCCCCGACACCGATGCCCAGCTGGGAGAGTGCCTGCAGCGCGCCATCCGGATTGGCCAGGATGCCGGAAATGTCGGGATAGATGCTGGGGCGCGAAAGTGCGCCGGTCACGATGATCGGCATGCCAAGGCCGGAGACGTCGAACTCGCCTCCCTGCCCGTCCAATGAGCCGACCACACGCGGATCGAGCCGCATATCGATGGTCTGAGCGGCAAGATCGATGCTGCCGCCCCCGCTCATGCGCACGAATGGACCAAGCAAGCGCAAATCCTCGAACCGGCCGACGCCGTTTTCGATGTTGAGCGATGTGGAAAGTTCGGTGAACTCGGTCTTGGCATCGGCATTCCCGGTGTAGCCGGCGCTGATCAGCGACTGGAAATTGCGAACGAGGCCAGCGACGTCAATCCCGCGTAGCGCTCCGTCGGAAAAGACCACACCTACCCGTCCATCCAGCGAACGCGCGAAAACCTGCGTGTTGGCGCCCGAGCCGCTCACCTCAACGTTCGCCTTCAGCGTGCCCTCGATATGCTGGAAGCCCGCTGCATCGGTCAGGAACGGCAGCGCCTGGACCCCGTCCATGCCGGCAACGAACTCGATCGCCGGGATATCCCCGGAGCCGTTCGCCGTCACGTTGGCGGTGACGGCGCCATCATAGAACCCGGCCTGGGGCACTGCGAGCCTGGCAACGCCGTCTGCGACCGACAACATTGCTGTGGCAGGTCCCGCCTTGACCTCACCATAGCCGAGCCGATCGGCCTCGATACGGATATCGGCATCGAACTGGCGGAGGATTGCAAGGTCGATGGCGGCGGGCTTCGAACTGGCGGTCGCCGCGCCCGCGTCCGTGCCTCCGCCGGTCAGCCTGCCGAAGTCGAGCGTATCGACCGCCAAAGCCGCAGTGATCTTCGGCTTGCCGGCCATCGCAACCGACAATGAGCCCCTGGCATGGATGTCATCGAGACCGATCGTGGCATCGGTCATGGCCAGTTCAGTGCTGCTGACCGAAATGCCGCCGGAAAAGGCAAACTGACCAAGCGGGGTTCCGGTGTTTCGGCCGAACCAGCCAAGAGCCCGGCTGAGCGATGTCGCGGAGATTTCGGCCTTGCCGGACACCGTGCCATTGAGGGCGATCGTTCCGGAAAAATTCGCATTGACCGGCCGCGACTTGAAATCGACTGCTGCCGCGCTTGGCTGTCCCTTGAGCAGATCGGCGATTGCGAGCGAGCTGGCAATGTCGACCACTTCGCCATTCCATCGAGCCGCACCTGAAACCGCGAGCGGTTGGCGGATATCGTCGAACTGCGCGGTCGCATCGAGTGCGTCGATCACGCCCGCGCCCGGCCCCGCCAACCCCTCGAGTTGCGCAATTTCGACCCTCCCGTCGGCGATGGAGACCTCGCCCCTCAGATTAATCGAATTGCGGATGGTCTCCGCATCGGCCCCGTAAAAAGCATAGAGCAACTGCGACGACAGCTGGCCAGTGGCCGGCGCCTTCTGCCCCGCCAGCGACATCAGGCTCTCGATGTCGATGGAAGCAAGGTTGAGAGAACCGCTTGCTTGCGGGACATCGCGGCCGACGTCCATGAGCATGCTGGCGGTCAGGCTTCCGCCGGCAATCTGCGATGAGCTGAGGTTCGTGTCGAGCTGCCCGTTCTCCAGCCGCATTCCGATCACGACATCATGGGCGGTGGCCTCCCCGGCCGATATCGCACCGGCGCGCACTTCGATATCGGCATCGAAGTCCCTGAGCGCCGAAAGGTCCGTTCCGCCGGCCGACCCGCTGGTCGCCTCGCCTGCGTCGCCGGCACTCGTTTTCGCCGGCTCGAAATCGGAATAGTCGAGCGTGCCCGCGGCGATCCTTGCCATGACGAAAGGGCGCTCGCCGGGCGTATAGCTGGCATTGAGCCCCATCTTCTGACCGATGCTGTCGATCTCTCCGCCGATGATGCGGTAGCTCCCGTCATCGGCAAGCTGGATGCTGCCGGATGCGCTGACATCGGCCAGGGTCGGATGCGGCGGTTGTTCGGTTTTCACCGAAAGAGAGAAAACGGCCGGTTGGCGGCCGAGGAGATCGCGCAGCGATCCGATGTCAGCGGCGAGCTCCATCCTGTTGCCGTTCACCGTACCCGAGATGGCGAGCGAAGCCGGTTGACTGATGCCCGGAACGGACAGGCGAAGATCGATGTCCCCGGCGATCGGCTCGACAACGGCTTGGTGAGATTGGGCGATCTCGCCGTCGGTGATGTCCAGGCGCTCGATCGACAGCCTTTCAAGGTAAGCCGCGACCACCTTGAATAGATCGCCGCCCTCTCCCGCCGCCGGCTCGGGTGTCGTACCGGGCTCAACCGGCGCGACATCCGCCAGAACAATGCGCGGGCTCCTCAGCTCGATACCCGTGATCCGGATCTGACTGGAAAAGAGCGACATCAGCTCGACCGATGCGACCGAGCGGGCGGCAGAAACCGAAACCGCGCCCTCGCCCGAGGCATAGGTCAGGTCCTCGACCACGATTCCGAAATCGGGAACCACCGAGAAGTGGATTGGGCCGTTGAGGGAAATTTCGGCACCCGAAGCGTCGGAAAGCTGGCGTGCGAGGGCCGCTCTCAAGGTGTCGGAACTGAGCGCCAGCGGAAGTAGGAACATTGATCCGGCAAGCGCGAGGATGACAAATGCCGCCGCTACAACGACCTTTTTCATGTTGAAGCCTTCCCCCGAGCGTCCAGACTTCGAGCTGATCCGACTGCCTGAAAAGAATCAGTATTCGTGTTTGACGGTCGAGCAGTACATCAGATGAGTTTCAGGACAAGTCATGCCGGCAAAGCGGCGCTGGCCGGCGGCGAGCGCCAGTTCTATTGCCCGCTGGCGGTCCCGAACATGGGCGGCATCTTCCCGCCATTATAGTTGTCCGTAGGAGCGCCCCTGAGAAGCCGCACCAGCCGCGAGGTATGGGGGCGGCGCAAATCTCAGCCTAGCCGGCATTGATACACGCCTGCATGTGCCCCGGTGTCCACTCGGAAAGCTCCGGGCGGATTCTGCTGCAGTGGCCGCTCGCCGAGGAACAACGCGGATGGAAATGGCATCCCGACGGCGGATGGAGGGGAGAAGGTATTTCGCCCACGATGGGCATGAACGCCCGCCGCTCCACCGAAATCCGCGGCATGCCGGCGAGCAGCATCTGGGTATAGGGGTGGACCGGATTGGCAAAAAGCTCCTCGGTCCTCGCCAGTTCCACCACGCGCCCCAGATACATCACCGCCACCCGATCGCAGAGGTGCCGGATCAGCCCCAGATCGTGGCTGATGAAGATCATTGAAAGGCCGCTGTCCTGCCTGATGTCCATCAGGAGGTTGATGATCTGCGCTTGCACGGAAACGTCGAGGGCCGCCACCGCCTCGTCGCAGACCAATAGCTCAGGTTTGACGGCCAGCGCCCGCGCGATGCCGATGCGCTGCCGCTGACCGCCCGAGAACTGGTGCGGGTAGCGGGTGATGGTGTCCGCCGGCAGGCCGACACGCTCGAGCATTTCGACCACATGGTCTCTCACCCGTGCGCGCGGCACCACCCTATGCAGGGCCGCCGCTTCGCCGATGATCTCGCCGACCTTGAGGCGCGGGTTGAGCGAGGACATGGGGTCCTGGAACACCATCTGGACCTTGAGCGCATCGCGCTTGCGAGCAAGGAAACTCACATAGTCCTCACCCCGGTAGCGCCGCTCGCCGCCTGAAACCGGCAGAATGCCGGTGATCATCCGCGCCAGGGTCGACTTGCCGCAACCCGACTCCCCGACAATGCCGAGGGTCTCGCCTTCCACGACGCTGAGCGTCACCTTGTCCACTGCCCGCACCACCGCCGGCTGCTTGCCGGTGATCCGGTCGCTGAGCTGCTGCAGCGCGCCGCGCGCCGGCTCGAAGATGCGCGACAGGTCGCGAGCCTCAAAGAGCGTCTCAGCCATCTTTCAAACCTCGAGCGGGTGGTGGCACCAGACGCGGTGCGTCTGCGAGAACATGCGCTCTGGAACGCCTCGCGCGCAGGCGTCCGTCGCATGTTCGCATCGCCCCATGAAGGGACAGCCGGCGCCGAGCGACAGCAGCGACGGCATGGTGCCGCGGATCTGCCGGAGCTTTTCTCCCGGTACATTGCGTGAGGGCACCGACTCCAGGAGCTTGCTCGTATAGGGATGGCGCGGCGAACCGATGATCTCGGCCGTCGTGCCGGTTTCCATCATCGCGCCGGCATACATGACGAGGATTCGGTCAGCGAGCTCGGAGAGCGTGGCCAGGTCATGGGTGATCCAGATCATCCCGAGCCCTCGCTCGTCGATCTGCCGGCGCATCTGGTGGATGATCTGCGCCTGGATGGTGACGTCGAGCGCCGTGGTCGGCTCGTCGGCGATGATGAGATCGGGATTGAGCAGCAGCGCTGTGGCGATCACCACGCGCTGCCGCATGCCGCCGGAGAGTTCATGTGGATAGGCGGTGAGCCGCTCTTCGGGCGAGGGGATGCCGACCGCGCGCAGGGCATCGAGGCAGCGCTGATGCATCTCGTCTTCGGAAACAGATTCATGCTCGCTGATCGCCTCATACATCTGGTCGCGAATGCGCATCAGCGGATTGAGTGTCATCAGCGGGTTCTGGAACACCATGGCGATGCGGCGCCCGCGACAGCGGCGCATGTCCTCGAAGCTGAGGCTGGTCAACTCCTCGCCGTCGAGCCTGATCGATCCCGAAACGGTCCGGCCCGGTTCCTCGACCTGCCCCATGATCGACATGCCCGTAACCGACTTGCCCGATCCGGATTCGCCCACGATGCCGAGAACCTCGCCCCGGCGCAGGTCAAAGGAGACGTCGCGCACGGACTTGAAGATGCCCATGCGGGTGAAGAACCAGGTGTTGAGGCCCTCGACCTCGAAGAACGCTTCGCTCATGGCCGCCACCTACCTCTCAAACCGAGGGTTGGTGACATCGCGCAGGCGATCGCCCAGAAGGTTCATGGCGACGATCATCACCAGCAGGACTATGCCGGGTCCGAAGCTGATCCAGTACTTCTGGGAGAAGATATATTCGTAGCCATTGGCGATCAGCATGCCGAGCGACGGCTGGGTAAGCGGCAGGCCGACCCCGAGGAAGGAGAGCGAAGACTCCAACGAAATGGCCGCGGCGATGTTGAGCGTGAACAGCACGATGATCTGCGGCATGCAATTGGGCAGGACGTGGCGCGCCATGATGCGCCAGGCCGGCAGGCGCAGGCCTCGTGCGGCTTCCACATATTCCTTGTTGAGTTCGCTCAGTGCCAGCGAGCGCGAGGTGCGGGCATAGTAGCACCACTGCACCAGCACCACGGCCAGGATCACCTTGCCGACCCCGCTGCCGAGGACCGCAAGGATCGCGAGGCCCACCAGGATCGCTGGAAAACTCAGCATGAAGTCGACGGCCCGCATGATCAGTGCATCGGTCGCCCCGCCGCGCCAGGCGGCAAAGAGCCCGAGGCCGGTGCCGATGACCATTGCTGAGCCGGCGGCCACCACCCCGACGAAGACGCTGATGCGGATGCCGTAGAGAATGGCCGACAGCATGTCCCGCCCGAACCCGTCCGTGCCGAGGTGGAAGACAAGATCAGTCGGCTGGTCGTCGCTCCGGGCGATGACGGAAAAGTTGAATGTCTCGGGCAGCGGCGCGTCGGAAACGATGCGCACGCTATTGCCGGCAGGCGTGTTGACCGTCCACCAGTTCTGCACCGGATGCTTGCTCGCACCCTCAACGCTGGCGCCGGCGGGAAGCGTGCGGACCTGCAGGCTTGCCAGCGGGGTTTCGGCGTCGAGCCGCACCTCGAGGCAGGCGTCGCCGCAGGATTGAGCGGCAAGCCCATGTGCATCGCCCTGCGCCACGGCAACACCGTCCTCGACGGCAAAGCTCGCGCGGAACTCTTCGCCCGGCACGACCTGGTGCGATCCCATGGGCTTCAGCGCGTCAATGAGTTGCAAGCGCGACAGGTCGTAAGGGTCGGTCGGCGAGATGAGCGGCGCAAGGAGAGCGCAAATGAGGAAGGTGAGGGTCACGGCAAGGCTCGCAACCCCGATGCGGCTTTCGCCAAAGCGCCCGGCAAATTCAGTCAAGGCGGCTCGGTTCATGTGCTGCGCCGCCCCATCACGGACCGCATGCGCGGATCGATGGTCATGTGCAAGATGTCCACGAGGAAGTTGATGGCAACGAACAGCAGCGCCGTATAGGTCAGCTGCGCGACGATCATCGGCCTGTCGAGGACCTTGATCGAGTTGATCAGCAGTTTGCCCAGGCCTGGCCAGGAGAACACCGTCTCGGTGATCACACCATAGGCGAGCAGGTTCCCGAGCTCGATGCCGATGACGGTGATCAGCGGCACCAGCGCATTGCGCAGGATATGGACGAACACCACGCGCCAGGTGCGCACGCCCTTGGCGAAGGCGAACTTGACGAAGTCGAGACGGGCGATCTCGACCGTCGCCGCCCGGGTGACGCGGATCAGCAGCGACATCTTCAAGAGCGCCAGGCTGAAGGCGGGCAGCACCACATGCCGCCAGCCATCCAACGTCCACAGGCTCGTGGTGATGCCGAAATGGGTGGCGACGTCGCCGCGATCGCCGACGGGCAGGATCGGCATGGCGATGCCGAAGGCGATGATGAGCAGCATACCTTGCCAGAAAGTCGGTATACTGACCCCGATTAGCGAAAAGCCCATGAACCCCTTGGCCAGCGGTGAGTCCGGCCGCAGGCCCGCATAGAGGCCTGCGGGAATGGAAAGGCCGATGGCGATGGCGAAGGCCACCAGCGCCAGCTCGACGCTGGCCGGCAGGCGCTGCAGCAGAATGCGCGTCACCGGTTCCTTATAGACGAACGATGTGCCCCAATCCCCCTGCGCTGCATTGCCAAGGAACACCAGGTACTGCTCCCAGATCGGGCGATCGAGGCCGAGTGCCTTGATGGCGGCGAGGCGGTCGGCTTCCGTGGCCTCCGATGAAATCAACACGTCGACCGGATTGCCGATGAGCCAGATGCCGACGAACAGCACCATGGAGAGCACCAGCACGACGATGAGGCTTTGAGCCAGGCGTTGTGTGACGAAGGCGATCATGGGCGGGAAGACTTGAGATAGGCGTTTATCGACCGCTGTTGCGCCGACGGAAGCGGGCCGGTTCCGATATTCTCGACTAGGGCAGCAAAATGCAGCGCATATTCCTTGCAAAGGCCGCTGGCGCCGTCTTCCGCAAGCTTTTTGCGGATATCTGCGCTGAGATCCGGGCCGCCGGGCAGCCTGCCGATTTCATCGAGGAACGCCCCCTCGCCCGATGCGGCAGCGACCGCCGCCTCGTGCACCAGTTCGTGCGCTTTATGCTTGCCCATGGTCTCGCCGAGCCGCATCATGGCGTATTCACCGAGGATCGCGCCGTGTGAGAGCTCGAGGTTCTTGCGCATCCGTGGGGCATTGAGGCCGAGATCGCGCGTCAGCGCTTCGGTGCGCACCAGAACGTCGGATATGGCGGTGACCACCTCGACCAGCCCGTCCTCGAACAGCTGGTTGGTGCTGCCGTCGGATTCGAACGGGCGATGGGCGGACGCCATCAGCATGCCGGCGAGGCTGTAGAGTTTGTTGGCGTTGGCGATGATGCCGTAACAATGCACGGGGTTGATCTTCTGCGGCATGGTCGATGAGCCGATCGACCCATCCAGCCGCTTCTCATTGAGTTCGCCGAATTCTTCCGAAGAGGTCTGATAGACCTCCTCAGCGATCCGGTGGCAGACGGACGCCAGGAGGGCGAGCGCATTGACGTATTCGCAGATATGCGTGCGGATCGCCCGCGACGGGATGGGCATCCCAGCCATGCCGAGCCGGGCTGCGACACGCGACTGGAATTCGGGCCCGATGGCGCCGAGCGCGGAAAAGCACCCCACCGCACCGCCCGCCATCACCGCGAACGTACGCTTTTGCGCTTCCGCCAGCCGCTCGCCGGCCTCAAGGAATTCCTCGATCCAGACGGCGACCTTGAAGCCGAAGGTGATCGGCACGGCATGGCGATAGTGCGTGCGTCCGGCCATGGTCGTTGCCGCATGGGTGCGCGCATGCCGGCCCAGATGCGAAAGGATGTCGCGAAGCAATCCGTCGAGCGTGCCCTGCGCGCGCTTGGCCAGCAGCAGGAGGCCTGTCTGGACCACGTTCTGCGTGGTGATGCCCCAGTGGACATAGCCGCCATGGACCGGACCGCAAAGCCGAACCAGCTCGTTGATCAGCGGCATCAACGGATGCCGCGTCGTGCGGTAGTCGGCATCGAGCCGCGTGAGGTCAAGACGCTCGTAATGGCAGTTGTCGGCGATCACCTCGGCCGAAGCCTGCGGGATCATGCCCAGTTCCCCCTGCGCGAGCGCCACGGCCTTCTCGATGTCGAGGAAGGCCTGGTAGATCGCCTCGGAAGCGAAGGCCTCGCGCAACCCGCGAAAGTCGAATTGCGACGAGAGCGCGTCGTTGAATTCAGTGCCCATGTCGGGAACTCGCCTAAAGCGGAGAAAGGTGGAACAGGTAGGGCGAGGCGGGAGGAGCCACCCGCCTCGCCCCGGCGCACTCAGTCGTCGGGGTGCGCCGAATAGAAGATGTTGATGAGGTTGGCGTTCGGCTCGTAGTGGACGCCATTGCGCACGGCCCACACACCGAACTCGTGGTAGAGCGGCACGTAGCCGTCGTCCTCATAGACCTGGGCGGAAGCCTGCTGGATCAGCGCCTCGCGGGCGGCATCGTCGAGCGTGCTTTGCGCCTGGCTCAGATACTCGTCCGTCACCGGATTGGAGTAGCGCCCGCGGTTAGCCCCGCCCCGGCCCTTTTCGGTATCGCGGGTGGCGGCAAGATTGAGCATCAGGCTCAGACCTTCGCCGGTGTCTGCCGCCGCGCCGGCAAGGTAGAGGCTGTATTCGTAGGCGCTGGCCTTCTCGAAATAGACGCTCTTGGGGAAAGTTTCGAGCGTCACGTCGAGGCCGATCTGCGACAGCATCGCCGCCACGGCCTGGGCCACCTGGCCGCCGTTGACATAGCGGTCGGAGGGTGCGGTCAGGGTCAGCCCGAAGCCGTCCGGATAGCCGGCCTCCGCCAGCAGTTCCCGTGCCAGATCAGGGTTATAGAGATAGGGATCGATATCGGGGTTGTGTCCGAAGACGCCACCGACGATCAGCTGGCTGGCCGGCTGCGCCATGCCGCCCATCACCGTTTCGGCAATCTCGTCGCGGTTGATCGCCAGGTTCAGAGCCCTGCGCACGCGCGGGTCGAGATAGGGGTTCTTGCCGTCGGTGCCTGTGACCTTGGGTGTGCTCTCCTGGCCTTGGTCCGGCAGGAGGAAGATCAGCAGCGTCGAAGGCGCCGAGGCGAGATGGAAGCGGCCATCGGTCTGGATCGAGTCCACACCATTGATCGGCACAGCATTGATCACATCCACCGATCCGCCGAGGAGCGCCGCGATACGGGCGCTGTTGTCGGGCAGCGACTTCACCGTCACCGTGTCATAGGCCGCCGCCTCGCCGTAATAGCCTTCATTCCTTTCGAGCACGATCTCGACGTCGGGCGTGAAGCTCTTCACCCGGAAATGGCCGATGCCCGCCGAGAGGCTGCCGTCGTTGAAGGCGTTGGTGTCGAGCCAGTTGTCGTTGCCGCAGTCGGCTTCGTCATAGGTGAGCGTGGTACCCGTCGGGTTCTCGACAATGCCGATATTGCTGAGGCTGCGCATCAGGTTCGGGTCGGGCGCCTTGGTGGTGATTTCGACCTTGCCGTCCCCCGCGTCGCTGATGCCGGCAATGGTCGACACGAAGCTGGAATAGAGGCCGGGGCTCTCGGGCACGTTGCGCACGCGGCAGAGCGAATAGATGACGTCGTCGGCGCCGAGCGCCTCGCCGCTCGCAAAGGTTGCGCCGGACTCAAGGGTCAGCACCCAGCTTGTCTCGCCGACGATCTCCCAGGAACTGGCAAGCCGCGGCTCCAGCTCGCCCGTCGCACCATTCGAATAGGCGAGCGCATCCGAAATGTTCTCGCGCAGATCGAAGTTGAAGCCGGCGCGGTGGAAGTGCGGATCGGCCGAAGTGGCAATGGCCGCAAGGCCGACCCTCAGCTCCTCGGCGCCCGCCTCTACGGCAATCAATGATGTGGCGACGATAAGGCTCGCCCCAATTGTCTTATGCAATAGATCTTTCACGACTTCCTCCCTTGATCCCCTGCGGGTCGCTGCCGGAAACCTATGAGCGTGGCCCACGCCAAAAAAGGCAGTCTTTCTGCGCACGATTGAGTTTTTCTCAACTATTGGCTAGCCTGCCGGCCGTGCGGGAAGCGGGGCCCAACGGAAATGAGTGAAAGAGCGGGTCGCGTCCTGCCGCCGATGACGGCGCTGCCCGTATTCGAGGCGGTCGGGAGGCATTTGAGTGTCGTGCGAGCTGCGGACGAACTGCACCTGACGCCGGGCGCCATCAGCCGCCAAGTCCACAATCTCGAAACGTTTCTCGGCTTGAAGCTCTTCGAACGCGCCCACCGCCGCATCATCTTCACTCCGGCCGGGGAGGCCTATTGGGCAAAGATCCACGCCGCGCTCGGCGAGGTCCGCGAAGCCACGCGCACCACCTCGGCCGACGCCGATCGCGGACCGCTGATCATCGCGGCACCGCGCATGTTCCTGCAAAAATTTGTCATGCCGGCTTTGGGCGGGCTCTACGCGGCCCATCCCGACATGGCGATCAACTTCGTTGCCGACAGCGACAACACGAGCGCAGTGGACGGCGCCGTCGCCATCAGCCCGAAGCCGCGCTCGGGTTTTCTCATGGATGTACTAGCGGACGCCGACCTCTCTCCCGTCTGCAGTCCCGCGTATCTCAAGGAAGCGCCGTCCCTTGAGATGCCCGATGACCTTACGCGGCACACCTTGCTGCGTTCGGCCCAATATATAAGGAACTGGGAACGCTGGCTCGGCGAGCGGGCACCGCTGGTCTTCTCGAAGGCGCGCTGCATCGACTTTGAAAGTCCCGGCCTCGAGTTGATCGGGGCCGCCGAAGGCCTGGGCATCGCCATCGTCCGCCTGGCGCTGGTGCGCGAGGAACTCGCCTCAGGTCGCCTGGTCACGCTCTTTTCGGACCAGGCGGTGCACGAGGAATACGCCTTCGTCTTTTCCGAACTGAAGCTACGCTCACCCCGCTTCAGGCAGTTCAGGAGCTGGCTGCGGGCCGTCGCAAGCGATGAGTGATCGCCAGCGAGGCCGACTGTACTATTCGACGCGTCGGCAAGCATATTCGACGCAAATCATGCGTCAAATATGCACCTATGCCGGCTTCGCCCGCGCACGTCCCGGCTGGTCCCACTCCCGCCGTCGCCACTGCAGGCCCGCCACCAGCCCGATCAGCGCCAGTGCCGGCAGGAACATCCATTCGGGCGCCGGACGATCTGGGTTCGGCAACAGCACTCGTTCCACCGATTGGCCGATGGCGAGCCCCAGCCGTTCCGCCTGGCTGCGGAAGCGCACGTTGATCACCTGGACGTCGCCGGCAAGCGGGGCCACCTGCAGGCCGGCATTGCCCAGGCGCTCGGCGCCAGGGCCGAGGTCGCCGAGCGGGAGCCGAACCACCCGGGTGTACTCGTTGCCCGAGAGGTCTATGCCCGAGACTTCGACCGCAAGGAACGCATTTTCCGGTGCCTGCTCGGCCAGTTCCACGACGTCGGCGGCTGGAGCATCGCGCGTGCCGTTGGTGAGGCGGTCCATGAACTGACCCGGCAGGAACAGCATTGCCGCCGCCAGCAGCAGCATGGCGGTTTCCCATATGCGGCTTCGGCTGATGAAGATCTGCTGCGTCACCGAGACGAACATGAGCATGCCGAGGAGCGAGGCCAGGACCACGAGGATGAGGTGCGCCCAGTTGGCGACCCCGATCAGCAGCAACTGGTGGTTGAAGATGAAGATCAGCGGCAGGATGGCTGTGCGCATCTCATAGCGGAAGGCTTGTACCCCCGTTCGCACCGGATCGGCGCGCGAGATCGCCGAGGCCGCAAATGAGGCGAGCCCCACTGGCGGCGTCACGTCCGCCATCAGCCCGAAATAGAAGACGTAGAGGTGAACGGCGACCAGCGCCACGGCAAGACCGTTGAGGCTGGCGACGTCGACGATCACCGGCGCGATCAGCGTCGCGACCACCACATAGTTGGCGGTGGTCGGCATGCCGAGCCCGAGGATCATGCAGATGGCGGCGGTCATGAGCAGCATGATCAAGAGGTTGCCGCCGGAGATGCCGATGACCACTTCGGTCAGCACCAGGCCGATGCCGGTCAGCGCGACAGTGCCGACGACGATACCTGCCGCCGCGGTGGCGATGGCGATGCCGATCATGTTGCGCGCGCCCGTCACCAGCCCATCAAGCACGTCCACGAAACCGGACTTGAGCGGGCCCAGCCAGTCGGCCTCGCCCCGGAACAGCGCGATCAGCGGCCGTTGCGTCAGCACCAGGAAGATCAGCGCGCAGGTGCCGTAGAAAGCCGAGAGCCCCGGCGAGAGCTCCTCGACCATCAGGCACCAGACAAGGATGAACACCGGCATCAAGTAGTGGATACCGGTCGGCGCCACCTCCATCGTGTCCGGGACCCGCACCGCCAGGTCATTGGGATCGTCGATCTCGAGGTCGGGGAAACGGGCTCGGAAGGCTACGGAGCCGATATAGATGGCCAGCGCTCCCAGGCCAGCGGCCCAGGAGGCGGCCGGTCCGAACAGCGTTCGGGTCCAGCCGAGACCATAATAGACTGCCGCGGCGAACAGCACGAAAGCGCTGGCGGTCATGCCGAACAGCGCCAGGCTCATCAGCCGCGAACGCTTGCGTTCGCGCGGCAACCCCTTGAGGTCGGCTTTGCGCGCTTCGATGTCGACCACATAGAACAACGAGATGTAGGTCAGCGCCGCGGGAACGATCGCGTGGATCACCACCTGCGCGTAGGAGATGCCGACATATTCGGCGATGAGGAACGCTGCCGCGCCCATGACCGGCGGCATCAGTTGCCCGTTGACCGAGGCCGAGACCTCGATGGCCCCGGCCTTGACCGGAGAATAGCCAACGCGTTTCATCAATGGGATGGTGAAAGTGCCGGTGGTGACGACGTTGGCGACCGAAGAACCCGAGATGAGCCCCGTCGTACCTGATCCGAGCACCGCTGCCTTTGCCGGGCCGCCGCGCAGATGCCCGAGCATGGCAAAGGCCACCTTGATGAAATAATTGCCGGCGCCGGCTTTCTCGAGCAGCGAGCCGAAGAGCACGAAAAGGAAGACGAAGGCGGTGGAGACGCCAAGCGCCACGCCGAACACACCTTCGGTGGTCAGCCAGTACTGCGTCGCCGCACGCTGCAGCGAGGCGCCTCGATGCGCAAAAAGGTCGGGGAGATAGGGGCCGAAGAAGGCGTAGCAGAGAAACGCGATGCCGACGATCGGAAGTGCGACCCCGAGAGACCGCCGCGCCGCCTCCAGCAGGAACACGACGCCAGCCACGCCGATGATAAGGTCGGCCGTTGTCGGCAGTCCCGGACGCCGCGCGATCTCCGACTGGAAGACGAAGAGATACGCCGAACAGGAGGCGGCCAGCAGCGCCAGCACCCAGTCGTACCACGGCACGTGCTCGCGCGAGGCCCAGCGCGCTGCCGGAAAGGCGGTGAACACCAGGAACAGCGCGAAGGCGAGGTGGATGGCACGCGCCTCCGTGGCGTTGAAAACGCCTACGCGGAGTTGGAACGGAAACGGCGAGGCATACCACAACTGGAACAGGGCCCAGGCCAGCGGGACGAAGAAGAATACCGCCCGCCCGAAGCGGTCACGCGGTTGCCGCGCGCCGGTGTCGGCCTCGGCCACGATCCGCGCCAATTCCTCGCGGTCGGGTGACTCCTCGGCATGTGCGCTGCCGGCGCTATCTTGGCTGCTCATCGCCTGTCCTCTTCCGCCTGCGAAAGCGGCGGCCCGCCATGGCGGGCCGCCGGATGCGATGCTGCCGGGCTAGAGCCAGCCTTGCTCCTTGTAGTAGCGCTCGGCGCCCGGATGCAGCGGCGCCGAAAGTCCGTCGACAATCATGTTCTCTTCGGAAAGGTTGGCGAGCGCCGGATGCAGCGACTTGAAGGTGTCGAAGTTCTCGAACACTGCCTTGACCAACGCATAGACCGCGTCCTCGGGCGTGTCGGTGGAGGCAGCCAGAGCTGCCAGCACGCCGAAGGTTTCGACGTCTTCATCGTTGTTGGCATAGGTGCCGCCGGGAATGGTGGCGGCAGCATAATAAGGATTTGCCTCGATCAGCCCGTCGATGGCTTCGCCGGTGATCGGCACCAGCTGCGCCTCGCAGGTCGTGGTCGGGTCGGCGATGTTGGCCGACGGGTGTCCGACGCCGTAGAAGAAGGCATCGATCTGGTTGTCGCAGAGCGCCGGCCCATGCTCGTCGGGCCGCAGTTCGGAGGCCAGGGCAAAATCGCTGCGCGACATGTCCATCGCCTCGAGGATGATGTCCATCGAGGCCTGCGTGCCTGAGCCCGGAGCGCCGATATTGACCCGCTTGCCGGCAAGATCCTCGAAGCTCTCGATGCCGGCCTCGGGACGGGCGACCAGCGTGAACGGCTCCGGATGCAGCGAGAACACGGCCCGCAGATCCCCCCAAGGACCGGCATCGGCAAAGTCGGCCTCGCCGTTTACTGCGAAATACATGACGTCGGATTGGGTAACGCCGAAATCGAGCTCGCCCTGCCGGATGGCATTGAGGTTGTAGACCGAAGCGGCCGTGGACTCGACCGAGCAGCGGAAGCCGTGTTCGTTGCGGGTTTCGTTCATCAGCCGGCAGATGGCACCGCCCGCGGCGTAGTAGACGCCGGTGACACCGCCGGTGCCGATGGTGATGAACTGCTGCTGGGCAACGGCCGGCGCGGCACCTGCTAGGAGGGCGGCCGTTGCGACGGGCATCAAGAATTGCTTCATTTCAATCATCCTTACTTTCAATCAGCCGGAACGGCGGACTCAATCGTGGAGTGACTGCCAAGACGCGAAGCGTCAAAAGTGACCTGACGCAAACCGTCACAAGTTTCATGACGCGCGGCGTCACCGGTCCCAATAGGACAGCAATTCCGCCTTCGCCTCAAGTGCTTTAGCCTGGAGGGATGACAGCGTGTGTGCCGGGGGCTATGCAACTGCAACTGCAGCGGCGGACTCCTTGCCATGGATATCATCGTAATCGGCGCCGGCATCGTCGGCATGACAACGGCCTGGGAACTAGCGCGCGACGGCCATCGGGTGACCGTGATCGACCGGGCGGCCGGGCCGGCGGAGGGGGCGAGCCACGCCAATGGCGGTCAGCTCAGCTATTCCTACGTTGCCCCGCTCGCCGACGGCTCCATCTGGCGGCAACTGCCCAAGCTGATGCTCGATCGCGATTCCCCTGTTCAGTTCCGGCCCGGCATCGATCCATTTCAGTACCGCTGGCTGGCACAGTTCCTCCTCGCCTGCAACGACCGCCAGGCCCGCGACACCATCGACAGGCTCGGCGCCTTGGCGCAACTCAGCCGCGACGTGCTGCACGCGACAGATGAGCTCGCCGACGCCGACTTCGCCTGGTCCCGGACGGGAAAGCTCGTCGTCCACAGCAACGATGAGAGCTTTGCCGCGGCCCGCCGCCATGCCGAGCATCAGGCCGCCTCCGGCACCGAGCGGCGCGCGCTCGACCGCGATGCGTGCCTCTCGCTCGAGCCGGCGCTCGCCGGCATCGCCGACCGCGTGGTCGGTGGCCTCTTCTCGCCCGGCGACGAGGCCGCCGATGCCCATCTGCTGGCCCAGGCGCTGGAGCGGCGGCTGCGAACCGGCGCGGGCGACGTCCGCTTCCTCTTCGGCACCACCGTCACCGGCCTCCGCCGTGAGGGCGGCAAGGTGGTGGCGGTCGAATCTGCCGACGGCGCGCTGGAGGCCGACCTCTACGTGCTGGCAGCCGGTGTCGGGGCCCGCGCTCTCGCCCGCACCGTCGGCGTTGACCTGCCCATCTATCCGCTCAAGGGCTACAGCCTCTCGGCCCCCGCCGCTGCCGACGCCACGGCCCCGCGGGTCAGCATCACCGATGCCAAGCGCAAGGTGGTGCTGGCGCGCCTCGGCGACAGCTTGCGAGTCGCCGGTGCGGCCGATCTCGTGGGCGAGACCACTTCGATCGACACCCGTCGCACCGACAAGCTCCTCGCCGACGCCCGCGCCGACTTCCCCGACGCCGCCGACTGGAATGCCGTGAAGCTCTGGGCGGGCCTGCGCCCGGCAACGCCGCGTGGCACACCGATACTTGGCGACAGCGGGCTCGACCGGCTGTTGCTCAATGTTGGGCACGGGGCGCTGGGACTGACCCTGGCCTTCGGGTCGGCTTCGGCGCTCGCCGCCCACATTGCCGGCCGCCCCTCCCCAGCCCCCGTCAGCCTCTTCGCCCTCAAACACCGCTGAGCTGGCGCTGCAAGGCAAGCAAGGCAAAAGTCTAATTTTCTTGTCCTTTAGGCGCAGGGCGGCAACGCTTCGACCGAACGCGCGTTGTCGTCTCGGCCGCGGTAAGCTCAGCAGGTTGGACGTGGCGCTGATCAGTATCGTCGTACCCGTTCTTAACGAAGAAGAAGCGGTGCCCCGCTTCTTCGCGCGGATGGCTGCAGTCCAGAGAAGGCTCCCCGACCATCGCTTCCAATATGTATTCGTCAATGACGGCAGCACCGACCGCACCATCGAGGTGCTGACCAGCGTCGACAAGCCGAGAAACTCTGAACTCGTCATCCTCGACCTCTCCCGCAATTTCGGCAAGGAGGCAGCGCTGACTGCCGGTCTCGACCACGCGACCGGCGATGCGGTCATCCCCATCGATGTCGACCTCCAGGATCCGCCCGAGTTGATCCCCAAGATGCTGGACGCTTGGGTAGCCGGTTATGAGGTGGTCGTTGCCCGCAGGGCGAGCCGATCGAGCGACAGCTGGCTCAAGCGCAAGACCGCCCACGCCTTCTATGCCACCCACAACCGCATCGCCGAACCGCGCATTCCGCACGACGTCGGCGATTTTCGCCTGATGGACCGCAAGGTGGTCGACGCCATAAGGCGGTTGCCCGAACGGCGGCGCTTCATGAAAGGGCTGTTCGCCTGGGTAGGCTTCCGCACCGCGTGCGTAGACTACGTTCGCGGCACCCGTCAAACCGGCAAGACCAAGTTCTCCGGCTGGAAGCTGTGGAACTTCGCGCTTGATGGGCTCACCGGCTTTTCGACCGTGCCGCTCGAGCTTGCAGGCTATCTCGGCTTCGTTATTGCCTGCCTCTCCTTCGTCTACGGCGCGGCGCTTGTCGCGCTGGCCTTGCTCGGCAGGATCGACGTACCCGGCTATGCCTCCATGCTCACGGTCATTCTGTTTCTCGGAGGGCTGCAGCTGTTGAGCATCGGCATCATCGGGCAGTATCTGGGGCGGGCCTATATGGAAAGCAAGCAGCGACCGGTCTACGTACTGAGGGACGTATTGAAGCGCTCAGGGCCGGTCGAGGAAGCGGCGGTGGCACGGGGCGCCGGGCAGCTCGACCTGACAAAGCCCGCCGGTCCGGCATGACCGCAACCCCCTCGACGACCATCGCGTCCTCGCTCCGTGACGAGTGGCTCGCGCTTGCCTGCGCCGGGCTCTTCGGGGTCGTCTATTGGACGTTCTGGGTCGATCCAGCGATCCTCGACCCGACCAACGTGGACTGGCTGCTCGATAACACCGACCGCGGCGTCAATTACCTCGGTTGGGCGCTGTTTCGCGACACGCCATGGGCATGGCCCCTCGGCCTCAACCCGCGTTACGGGCTCGAGCTTTCCAGCAGCATCGTCTATTCGGACTCGATCCCGCTGCTCGCGCTTCCGTTCAAGGCTCTTGGCGGCGTTCTGCCGAGGCCGTTTCAATATCTGGGCCTGTGGACGCTGGTCTGCGCCGTGCTGCAGGGCGTCTTCGGGTACCTCCTCGCACGCCGGCTGGGCGCCGGCACGGAGGCTGCGCTCGTCGCTTCGGCATTCTGCGTCGCCGCCCCGGTGCTGGTCGCAAGGAGCAGCCACCTGGCGCTGACCGCGCACTGGACCCTGCTGGCGGCGTTCTACCTCTACTTCGGCAGGGCGACGCGGCTCCTGCCATGGATCGTCCTCCTCGCGGTCGTCGCGGCGATCCACCCCTATCTCTTCATCATGGTCCTTGCCGTATTCTGCGCGGACCTTCTCAAGCGGCACCGGCTCGAGGTCACCGGCATCCCGCGCCTCCTTGGGAACGGCATCGTCGCCGTCGCGATCTCGGCTGCCATCATGTGGTCGATCGGCATGTTCGTCGGCGCCAGCCCGGAGGCGGATGGCTTCGGTTACTTCAAGCATGATCTCCTGGGCCTGGTCGACGCCGGCCGCTTCTCGCGCTTGTTCGTGGACATTCCCAATGGCGCGGGCGCCTATGAGGGTTATGGATTTCTTGGTACCGGCATCATCCTCCTCGCCCTCGCGACGCTGCCGGCCATGGGTCAGCTGAAGCGGATATCGGTTTCCGAAATCTGGCCGCTTGCCCTCGTCGTCATCGTGATGTTCGTCTTTTCACTCTCGAACGCGATCGATATCGCCGGAACCACCGTCCTCACCCTGCCGCTGCCCGATGCGCTCGCGCGCCTCGCCGGCATCCTCCGTTCCAGCGGACGCTTTGTCTGGCCGGCCGTCTATCTCGCGACCATCTTTGTCGTGCTCGCCATGACCTGGCGCTACCGGCGCTACGGAACAGCCATCGCAGCGGCTTGCCTCGCTCTGCAGGTGTTCGACATGGCCCCGGGGATCGCAGCCACCAGGGAGCGCGCGACCATGATCGCCGCTGCCCCGCAGCCGATCTCGCCGCTATGGGCAGAGTTGGCGCAGCACTACCAGCGCGTGCGGGCGATTCCGGTTCAGCATCCGGGGTTGAGCTGGCACTACGCCTCGCGCGTGGCTGCCCGTTACGGGATGGCGACCGACAGCGTCTACCTCGCCCGCGTGCCGCCGCTCGCGGAGGCCCAGCAGCGCGCAGAGGAAGCCTTGAGCACCGGCGCCTTCGATCCCGGCGCCGTCTATATTCTCGATGACGCCGCCCGAACAGCCGCCGCCGCGCAGGCGCGGCCGGGCGACCTCATGACGGTCATCGACGGCCGGCATATATTCGCCCGCGAAGGCTGCGTGAGCCTGCCGGATCTCTGCGAAGGCTCGCCCGTGCTTACGTTGGACAACATGGGAGGCGCAACTGCACCGCACCGCCTATGAGCGCATGGCCGCCACCGAAGAGACCCATTGGTGGTTCGTCGGCCGCCGCCGCATGATCGCGAGCCTCATCGAAGAGCTGCCACCGCCCGCTAGCGCCCGGGTGATCGAGCTCGGCGCCGGAACCGGCGGCAACCTCGAAATGCTCAAGGCCTTCGGCACCGTGTCGGCGATGGAGTACGACGCCGGTGCCCGCGAAGTCGCCGCGGCGAAGGGCGGGATCCCGGTGGTTGCGGGCCGGCTGCCCGACGATATCCCATTCGAAGCCGAAAGCGCTGATATCGTCGGCCTCTTCGACGTCCTCGAGCATGTCGAGGACGACGCGGGAACGCTACGCGCCATCAGGAAGATACTGGCACCCGACGGGGTGCTGATCCTCAGTGTCCCGGCCCATCAATGGCTGTGGAGCGGGCACGACGAGGTGCTGCATCACTTCCGCAGATATTCCAAAGAGGAGCTGCGTCACCTCGCGGTCGAGTGCGGGTACCGTTTGCGCCGGCTGACGTATTTCAACTGCGCGCTCTTTCCGGCCGCCGCGCTGGTGCGGCTGCTCGATCGGCGCGATACCGACGGGGATGTCGCCGGCGGAAGCATCCCGCCCGCACCGATCAACGCCACGCTTACGGCCATACTGACAGCCGAAGCCCGCCTTGCCCGCCTCTTCAAGGGCTTGCCGATCGGCCTTTCCCTCTTTGCCGTGCTGACCCGGAACGGGCAATGAGGATCGCGCGCTTTGCAGCTGCGGGCCTCATCTCAACCGGCACCCACATTGCCGTTGCGCTCTCGCTCACATACCTGGGCTGGGGCCCTGGCCTCGCCAATGGCTGCGCCTTTTGCGTTGCCCTCCTCGTCTCGTGGTATCTCAACACGGTCTGGACCTTTGGCCAGTCCCCGGCCCGCGCCCAGTTCGCAAGATATACGGCCGTCTCCGCCCTGGGGCTGGTGGCAACGGTCGCCATCGCCGAGTTGGTGCGGACGGCTGGAGGCACCGACCTCATGGGCATCGCCGTGGTCGTGCTCCTGGTGCCGGTAATGACATACTCCCTCCACGCCATCTGGACGTTCGCGAGGTAGAGACGGTTGACAGGTGAAGACCGGTGGAGCGTCACCGGCCGGGCGCTTGGCGACCGCGGCCTCGGCTCCTGCCCCAGTCCCTCCACCATCCCGGGGTCATCCCCACGAAAGCAGACCTCAGTTGCGGATCCGGCAAAAGGAACAGAGGTTCGCGCAGGAATGACCCGGTGGGAGGTATGGACCCCACCGGACCGCAGCAGTGCGTGTTAGCGAGCTCCGATCTGGCGTTGTCTCCCACCGGCCGCCCCCCGCCGCTCCTATCGCAGGTCGAAACGGTCCGCGTTCATCACCTTGACCCACGCGGCCACGAAATCCTTGGCGAATTTGGCCGCCGAATCCGACTGACCATAGACTTCGGCGAGGGCGCGCATCTGCGAGTGAGAGCCGAAGATCAGATCGACGCGGGTGCCCGTCCACTTGAGCGCGCCAGTGTTGCGATCGCGGCCTTCGTAGACGCCCTCTTCGCCTTCCTTCGGGGACCACTGCGTCGCCATATCGAGGAGATTGAGAAAGAAGTCGTTGGTGAGGGTCCCGGGCCTGTCGGTGAAGACGCCGTGGTCGTTGACGCCGGCCTCGAGGACGCGCAGGCCCCCGACCAGCACGGTCATTTCCGGCCCGGTCAGCCCCAGCAGCTGTGCCCTATCGATCAGCGCCTCTTCCGGCTGCATGAACTGGCGGCCGCTGAGATAGTTGCGGAAGCCGTCGGCACGCGGTTCGAGCGCGGCGAACGACGCCACATCCGTCTGCTCGGCCGAGGCATCCATGCGGCCCGGAGTGAAGGGCACGGTGATCGAATGGCCGGCCGCTTCCGCCGCCTTCTCGATGCCGACACCACCGGCGAGAACGATGAGGTCGGCCAGCGACACCCTCTTGCCGCCGGTTTGCGTGGCGTTGAAGTCCTGCTGCACGGCCTCGAGCGCCGCCAGTACCCTGGCGAGGCGGGCCGGCTCGTTGACCTCCCAATCCTTCTGCGGGGCAAGACGGATGCGGGCGCCATTCGCGCCGCCGCGTTTGTCCGAGCGACGGAAGGTCGAGGCGGAGGCCCATGTGGTCGAGACCAGTTCCGACACGGAAAGTCCCGTTTCAAGGATCCTTTGCTTGAGATCGGCGACGTCGGTCTCGTCGACGAGCTCATGCTCGACGGCAGGGATCACATCCTGCCAGATCAGGTCTTCGGCCGGCACTTCCGGGCCGAGATAGCGCACCTTCGGGCCCATGTCGCGGTGGGTCAGCTTGAACCAGGCACGCGCGAACGCGTCGGCGAACTGATCGGGATGCTCAAGGAACCGGCGCGAGATCTTCTCGTATTCCGGGTCGAACCGCAGAGAGAGGTCGGTGGTCAGCATCGTCGGGAGGCGCTTCCTGGCCGGATCGAAGGGATCGGGAACCGAAGCCTCAGCATTCTTGGCCTGCCACTGCCAGGCCCCTGCCGGGCTCTTGGTCAACTCCCATTCATGGTTGAAGAGGTTCTCGAAGAAGAAGTTGCTCCAGCGCGTCGGTGTCTGCGACCAGGTGACCTCCAGCCCCGACGTGATCGCATGGGCACCAACACCTGTTTCGTGACTGCTCTTCCAGCCGAGACCCTGGTCTTCGAGGTCGGCGCCCTCGGGCTCGGCGGCGATCAGCGACGGGTCGCCTGCGCCATGGGTCTTGCCGAAGGTGTGACCGCCGGCGATCAGCGCCACGGTCTCTTCGTCGTTCATCGCCATGCGGCGGAAGGTCTCGCGGATGCCGTGCGCTGCGGCTACCGGGTCGGGCTTGCCGTTCGGACCTTCCGGATTGACATAGATGAGGCCCATCTGCACCGCGCCCAGCGGCTCGGAGAGCTGACGCTCTCCGCTATAGCGCTCGTCGCCAAGCCATGTCCCTTCTGGTCCCCAGAACAGCTCCTCGGGCTCCCACACATCGGCGCGCCCGCCCGCAAAGCCGAAGGTCTTGAAGCCCATGGATTCGAGCGCGACGTTGCCGGTGAGGACCATCAGGTCGGCCCAGGAGATTCTGTTGCCGTATTTTTGCTTGATCGGCCAGACCAGCCGGCGGGCCTTGTCGAGATTGGCGTTGTCCGGCCAGCTGTTGAGCGGGGCGAAACGCTGCTGGCCCTGGCCGGCGCCGCCACGTCCGTCGGTGATGCGGTAGGTGCCGGCGCTATGCCAGGCCATGCGGATGAAGAGGCCGCCATAGTGGCCGAAATCGGCCGGCCACCACTCCTGCGACTGCGTCATCAGCGCGTGAAGGTCGGCCTTCACCGCCGCGAGGTCGAGCTTCTTGAACTCTTCGGCATAATCGAAGTCCGGGCCCATGGGATCGGAGAGCGCCGAATTGCGGTGCAGCATCTGCAGGTCGAGCTGATGGGGCCACCAGTCGCGGTTCGTCCGGCCCGACCTGCCGTGGTTGACCGGGCATTTGCCGGCCGGTGCTTCGCCACTCGGGGAGGGGGCATGTTCGTTCATGGCGGGGGCTCCTGCTGTCGTTTCTTGCGGCATCGCCCAGTTATAGGCGGGTGACATCCATCCGACAAATCGATAATTCTTCCCTCGACGATAAGGAGAAATTATCGTGCTGATTTCACTCAAGCAGATGCGCTATGCCATGGCCGTGGCGCGTACCGGTCATTTCGGCCGCGCGGCCGAGGCATGTTCGATATCGCAACCGGCCCTCTCCCAGCAGATCCTGGCGCTCGAAGCCTTGTGCGGCGCGCCGCTCTTCGACCGGCTTAAGAGCGGGGTCCGGCTGACGCCCTTCGGCAGAGGGTTCGTCGATCTGGCGCGGGCAACCATCGAGAGCGCCGAAGCACTCGATGCCTTTGCGCTCGGCCATGGCGGCCGCCCCGATCGTCCCCTGCGGTTCGGGCTGATCCCGACTGTTGCGCCCTATTTGCTGCCGGAAATCTTCCCGGCCCTTGTGAGAGATTTTCCCCAACTGACCTTCACCGTCAGCGAGAACCACACCGATGCGCTGATCGCCGGCCTCGTCGAGGGCAGCCTCGACATCGCACTGATCGGCACCGAGCCCCCCGACAACGGCCCCAAACTCGTCAGCCGCCCGCTGTTCCACGATCCCTTCGTGCTCGCGACCAGCCGCACGGAAGCAACTGCCGAGCCCGTTTCCCTTGCCGATGTCGCCCCCGAGCGCATCCTGCTGCTCGCCGAGGGGCATTGCCTGCGTGATCAGGCCATCGCCGCCTGCCGGCTCGACAGCGACCCCGCCGCCCGCACTTTCGCGGCCACCTCGCTCTCGACGATCGTCGAGTTCGTCGCCAACGGCCAGGGCGTGACGCTCTTGCCCCAGATCTCGCTTCGCAAGGAAGCCAGCGACCAGCGCATCGCCATCCACCCCATCGCCTCCCCCGGCGCCGGCCGCATGCTGTCGCTGGTCTGGCGACAAGCGACGCCCTTCAGCCCGACCTTCGAGCGCATCGCCGACATCATCCGTGAGGTTCGCCGCACCGTTTTTGATCCTGTCGAGGCTTGACCCGGAGCGACCGGATGTGGATCGTGGACGGTCGTCTGATGTGACTCGGTCACGGGTCAGGCGTGCGCGATCCCCAGCGGCCGGCACGCAGTTCCGCAAGGCCCTGCTCGCGCGAGACGACTGGCTGATAGCCGAGTTCCGTGCGTGCCTTGCCGATATCGAGCGTCACCTCCACGGCCGAAGTTGCAAAGACCTGCAGCGTCAGTGGACCAGCGATGCGGCCGCGCGAGAGCGTGCCGAGGAGGTCGCCGGTGATGGCGAGCGCCCGCATCAGCGCGCGGGGCACCGACTTTTGCGGCGCGGGCACACCCTGGGTTTCGAGAAGTCCTGAAACGAATCGGCGGAATTCAATCGGCTCGCCATCGGTGATGAAGTAGACCTCGCCAGCCCGGCCCTGTGCCAGGACGAGCTCGATGCCGCGGCAGAGATTGGTGATATGGGTGGTGGAGGTCAGGTAGGTGCCACCGCTGATCCACGCCATCCGGCCGGAGCGCGCCGCCGCCACCAATTGCGGGAGAGCCGTGGTGTCGTCCCGCCCCCAGACGAACCGCGGCCGCACCACGATCACCTCCAGCCCGGCACCGTTGTAGGAAAGGGCGATGGCCTCTGCCACGGCTTTGCTGCGTGAATAGCCGCCGGCCGGCCGCCGCGGCAAAGGCCGGGACTCGTCCGCATTGACCACCGCACGCCCGTCGGCCAGCACGGATTCGCTGCTGATGTGGATGGCCCTCGTCACGCCCGCGGCGCGCGCCGCCGCCAAGACGTTACGCGTACCCTCCTCATTGGTCCGGCGCTGCTCAGGCGAAGGCGGCCCGTGATCGGTGTCGGCGGCCGCGTGGACGAGGACGTCGCACCCTTCCATGCCGTCGATCACCTGCGACGCCAGCAGGTCGCCTCTAAACGGAACGGCGCCGAGGCTGCGCACGAGCTCGGCCGACGTGTGGCTACGCACCAGCCCGACCACCTCGCTTCCCGTCGCCGTCAGGTGGGTGATGAGGTTGCGTCCGACATAGCCGCCGGCGCCGGTAAGGAAAATGCGTTTGGGAACGAATTGCGCGCGCGCACCCGTGACCGGCGCGGCGCCAGCCTCTCTGATATCGATCATTTTTGAAATCCTGGTTGTGGGGAGCAGGGCCTATTGGCCCGAGGGGAGAGGCTCCTGCCCGGGCTTGACGGCAACGAGCCAGTTGATCTCGCGCAAGATCCGCGCGCGCTCCGTCTTGTCGAAATGGTGGAAATCCAGATACTCGAGGAGCTTCAGCCCCTCGAGCGCCAGATAAGCCAGTTGCGCCCCGCGCGGTGAAACCGCCGTCTCGCCGATGCGCGCAAGCACCGCCGACTGGTTGGCCTGCATATTGCGGCGCAACTCCTCATCGAGCACCAGCGCGGCGCTGAGGTTGAGCGCGGCGTTGCGGAAGGCCTCGGGCGGGGGCGCGGCCGCCGCGACGATCCGCGAGCGCATCGCCGGACTGTCTGCTGGCTCGAGGCCCTCCTCAACCCGGGCATGCAGGGCATGGTCCCTGGCGAAGGCCCGCTCGACCACCGCCTCGAGCACGGCCTGCTTGCTCTTGTAGTCGTAGAGCACTGTCGCCTTGCTCACCCCGGCTTGCATTGCCACCCGCTCAAGCGTCAGATTCGCCGCCCCGTCCTGTGCCACCACGAGTTCGGCGGCATCGAGAATGCTTTCCTGATCGACAACTCGCTTACGTCCCATGCCAGTCTCAATTTATTTCCGACCGGTCGGTTATAAATATGGATGGTAAGGCATGTCAACCGGTGCCGCCGTCTTTGCCCAACAGCAACGCGCACCCGCCCGCTTTCCGGCCCGCTCTTGACACTCTGTTCCGTAAGTGTCACCTTACCGTTCGTGGAAACTTACCGAACAGACGGCTGGACCGCACTCGGCGATCCGGTGAGGCGGGCGATCTTCGAGCGCTTGGCCGAGCGCGCGCGTGCGGTCGGCGAGCTTGCCGGCGATCTGCCGATCAGCCGGCCCGCCGTCTCGCAGCACTTGAAGGTGCTCAAGGACGCAAGGCTCGTTACCGACCGCAAGGAGGGCACCCGCCGCGTCTACCAGGTCGATCCCGAGGGGTTGGCGCAGATGCGCGGTTACCTCGACCGGTTCTGGATCGAGGCCCTTGCCGGCTTCAAGACCACCGTCGAGCAACAGATCAAAGAGGAGAGAACCATGAACTCGCAGGCAATGAGTACACCCAGGACCGTCGTCCGCCATACCGTCACCGTCGAGGCGCCGATCGAGCGCGCCTTTGCGGTATTCACAGAGGGCTTCGGCCGCTTCAAGCCGCGCGAGCACAACATGCTCAAGGTCGAGATTGCGGAGACCCTGTTCGAGCCGCGCGTCGGCGGCCATATCTACGACCGCGGCGTCGACGGCAGCGAGTGCCGCTGGGCCCGCGTCCTCGCCTTCGAGCCGCCCAACCTTGTGGTGTTCAGCTGGGACATCAGCCCGCACTGGCAGGTCGAGACCGATCCGGCAAAGACCAGCGAGGTCGAAGTCCGCTTCATCGCCGAAACCGCCAGCCGCACCCGCATCGAACTCGAGCACCGCCACCTCGACCGCCACGGCGCCGGCTGGGAGTCCGTGCGCGACGGCGTCGCCGCCGACCAGGGCTGGCCGCTCTACCTCGACCGCTATGCCGGGCTATTCGCCGGGTCCTGAAGCTTCTTCAGAAAAAGTGGATTCAACTTTTGCGGTACGAAAACGCGACAAACAAAACCGAAGAGCACCCGTTCTGTTTTCCCTCAGAACGGGTGCTCTGGCGGGCTACTAGCGCTGCGCCGTCGCGATCAGGGCGTGCATGGGAAAGACCACCCACTCGCCCTGCCGATGGGATGCGACGACGTCTCGCGTCTCCTCCTCCACCTCGTCGAGGAAGCGCTGGAATGCTGCCGGATCGGCGGCGAACTCCGGGATCACCGCAGCATAGGCCTGTTCGACGTTGTGGACGAACCGGTCCGGTTCAGGAACGCGCATTTCGCGCGTTTCCTCACCGATCTCGATGTCACGTAGACCCGCCTCGTCAAGAAGCGCGCGCAGGTCCGCACGATTGCCGAGCGAGAACGGTACGGTCACTTCCTCCTGGCTGACCCCGAGCGCGCCGAGCCGGGGGATCTCGGCCTCTGCCATGGCCGCATAGACAGGGTGCCGGTCGATCGACTGCCATACGAGCAGGGTCAGTTGTCCTCCGTCCTTTAGCATGCGCCGCGCCTCGCGCGCAGCACGCACCCGGTCGGGGAAGAACTGGAACCCGGCCTGACAGATAATGTGATCGAAGTTGGCATCTGGCAGCCCTGTATCGGTGGCATCGCCCTCAACCCACTCTATCGCTGCACCCTCCGGCGGCGGCAATGCCCCGGCGACGGCAAGCATGCCGGGTCGGAGGTCGAGTGCTGTGACCCGCCCCGACGGGCCGACCAGCGGCGCGGCGGTGCGGGCAACGATGCCGGTGCCGCAGGCAAGGTCGAGAAGCGCCTCGCCGATGCGAGGCCCGGCGCGATCGACCAGCATGCGTGCCCAAGGGCCGAATATGGCGGGAACGAAGAACTGTTCGTACTTTTGCGCTGGAGTGAGTGCCTGCGGCATTGTCATCTGTCTCCTCCTCGTTGTCGAGCTTGAAAGGGTGCCGGGACGGCGGCGCGAATCACTCCAGCAAGCCCAGCTGGCCCAGCATGCCGGCGAAGTCGAAGTAGCGGCGCTCGTCGACGATGCGTCCTTCGTCATCGATTTGCCCCATGACGCAGCCTGCGATTTCGATGCGCTTGTTGGTCGCCGGTATCTGCCCGGTGGGCGTGATCAGGTTTCCCTTATGGGTGCCGGTCATCGAGAACTCGACCGCGTAATCGTTCCCCTGCTCCACCGTGCGCTTGACGGTGACCTGCAGATCCGGAAAGCCGGCCAAGAACTCGGTATAGTCCGTGACGATGGCGTCCCGGCCCTTGAGAAGCTCGGGATATTGCGGGTCCCAGACGCTGGCCCCGGCCCCGTAGGTCGCGCCCAGCGTTTCGACGTCATGTCGATTGAGGGCGTCGATCTGGCGGGTAACGACATCCTGGACCGAATGTCTGGTTTGGCTCATGGTGCTCATGGCGGTTCCTCCTTGCTTGCCGGACCTGTGCCGGCATGTAGAAGGCTAGCGGCACGGCGCACCGCCCGCTTCGCTTGTTCCGGCCATGGCGAAGGAAAAATCGTCATGGCCCGATCAGGCCATTCCTCTTCAGATGAGGCCGCGCCCAGCCGCATGCGCGGCGGCCGCGGCCCGCGTCGGCATATCGAGCCGCATCAGGATGTTGGCGACGTGCCGGTGCACTGTGTGCTCGCTGATCCCGAGGCGCGATGCGATCTCGCGGTCGCTCCTGCCCTGCCCGACAAGGCGCAGGATCTCGACCTGCCGGGCCGTCAGCGCTCCGCCTGCCTCGCCGTCGCCGGCCGGGTCCGCGCGGGTCCCGATCTTGTCGACAAGTGCCCGCGCGCGTCCCGCCGAGAAGGCGGCGCCGAGCGTCTCGAAAGTCGTGAGAGCCAGTTGGCCTTCCTCGCGCGCCCGCTCCGGCCGACCGAGTACGGCAAAGAGCGCCGCCAGTTCGAGCCTCGTGCGCGCCGCCTCGTAGGGCGTGCCGCCGAGCTCGAAAAGGTCGAAGGCATCCTCGAACGAGGAACGCGCCTGTTCCAGGTCGCCGGCGGCCACCGCCATCATGGCCGCGCAGAACGCGGTGATCCCCCGCAGCGGCAGCGTCGGAACGGCTTGAGCGATCAGGCGCAGATCAGCGAGCGCCTCGGCGGCCCGTGCCGGCTTTCCGGAAAGGGCCGCAACGCGCGCCAGAAGCTCGAGCGCCGTCGCGCGCTGCAGGCGGTTCTCTGCGGGCGTGTGGCGCAGGAATCTCTCGACCAGGTCTTCGGCGTCACGCAGCCGGCCGCGATCGAGCGCGATCCGGGCAAGCCCGAGCAGCGACTGCGGGTGCCATTCGGCGCGATGCAGCAGCGCCTCGGCCTCTTCGAACCGCCCCTGGCGGTGGCGCAGTTCGGCAAGCCGCACCAGCGCCTCCGCCGCCCAAGGCGGCCGGCTTGCCTCGAGATACGCCATCGCCTGAGATAGCGTTTCTTCGGCTTCCGGCCACTTGCCACGGAAGATGAGGACCGAACCGTAGTGGGCGCGGCAGGTACCTTGTGCCAGCGCAAAGTGCATGCGGTCCGCGACCTCGCGCATCGTCTCGCACCATTGGGCGGCGCGTCCGAAATCGCAGATGCGCTCGCACCCGTAGATCAGGTAGCACATGATCCTGCTGGCCCAGGCCTCGTCGGCGACCTCCCCGCCGAGGACGAACGCGGCCGCTTCGTCCAGCCGCTTCATGCCCTCCTGGATCTCACCCCGCCCGACCATACCGAGCCCTTCGATGGCGATTGCCACGAACTCCATGTCTGCAATGCCGCATTGGGCGGCGACGGCCATCGCCGCGCGCGCATGGCGGCAGGCGGCGGTGGGATCGTCGTTTATGATGAGGGCAACGTCGGCTTCCAGGACGGCAAGCCACCCGTGTTCGGGACACACGGGATGGTCGGCGAGCAGGCGATGGGCGCGCTGGCGCCAGCCGCGCCCGATCGCAAACTCGCCGCGGAAATCCTCATGGTCGGACGCCAACCACATGGCCGTGCGCGCAGCCCCGAGGTCATCTCCCGCCTGCCGGTAGAGCCGGAACGCCCTTTCGCGCAGGCTGATCGCGCCGCTGCCGTCGTTGTTCCACCACTCGATCCAGGAAAGCCCCTCATAGGCCTGCGGGCACTCCCCGAACGTTAGTGCCTGCGTGAAAGCCGCGCCCGCCTCGTCGAATGCGCCTTTGACCAGCGCCTCGTTGGCTCGGATCAGCAACTGCTCTCGGCTCGGCGTCATCGCAGACCCCGGTCGCTCCTTGCGACACGCAAGAATAGTCGGTCAGGACCTGGTTGCCAATCGTACGAGGGACAGACGCCGGACAAGCTCCGGTGATCAGCGGACGCCCTCGCCGATCGCTTGTCCGCGACAAGCATGAGTGCGGGCGAGGGATTTCAATAAAATTGCGCGCTTCAGTTCGAATACTCTTGCGCTGCGAGTATCGCGACGTGTCGTCCTGATCGATCTGCGCCGATTTCAATAACGGAATCAAGCAACATCATGCTGCCTTAGATTTGGCACAAGTTTGGCGGAACCTTGCTGCTACTGGTGCATTTGGCAGTTGCAAATGGGGGCACTGGATGGGCGTTGCAGGGCCAGAAACGATCGATGTCGTAATCGATTTGCCGATCTACTTGCTGCAGACACTGAGGATGGCCCAGGCCATCGGCGAGGCCGGGTTCAGGATCTGTGTCGATCCCGAAGACACAAAGGCGGTCGTCCGACTGAAGGAGGTGTTCGGGTTCGACTATAGAGTCGGCAAGGCAGGCGCCAAATGGGTCACCGGGCTATATATCGACCATCTGGGGCCGGTCACACGCATCGGTTCCATCGAACGGCCATTGATCGTACCCAAGGCGATTCTAAACCATTGCCGCGACCGATGGCCGGCAGTGCGCCAGCATGATGCCTCGTTTGCCGGTCTGCTCACCACAACCCGCCGCTCAGCGATCAACCAATGGCTTTCGCTCTCGCAGCTCGAAGAGATGTCGCTTGCCGAACCGACATTCATCGAAAAGCAGCTGAATAAATGGGCGCACAGGCTGCACTTGCCGATCGAGGAGCGGCGCGGCACCAAGAACGTCATCATCCGCACCTCCGATATAGGCCGCCATTTCCCGACCAAATCCTGGAATTCGAAATACTATGACCTGATGCTGAACTCGAAGTTCGTGCTGTGCCCGAGCGGGGACTTCAAGGCCAACGGCGTCGCCTGGACCTACCGCTTCTTCGAAGGCGCCATGTGCGGCACCATTCCGATTGTCGAGGAAACCTGCCCGCCCTATGAGGGCTATAAGTTCCGCCTGATGAGCGAGCCCGTGTCCGCACTTCAGTGGTCGCAGCAAGACGCCGAGCATAATTTCGCCTTGGCTCGGGAGCAGATGACCGTCGAGACGGAAAGGTTACGTGCCGAGGTTCTCCGCCTGCTGGCGGAACCCGACGCGGTGCGCAAGCAGGAGCGGCACGGCGCTGAAATTTACACGACGTGACGTCACTGGTGGTGTCGGTCCGGCACTTCGGCAGGCGACAGCTCAAGACGTGGAGCAACCGTCAGACCGGCCGCTCCATTCGCGGTGCAGAAGGTAAGCATTGATGACTGCGTCACCTCAGATGGCTTTGGGACCACGCCAGCCGTTCGGCTTTCATGTCAACATCGCCTGGGTCCTGGCCTTCTTCGCGCTGGCGGCACTGATCCTCAACACCATGTTCGGCCCGCTCGCCGTGCTCGTCTTCCTCGCCTCGGGCCTGGCGCTCATCGCCACCCGCCCCGAATACAGCCTTTACGTCGTCGCGCGCCACTGGATCATCCTGCTCCTACCCGCCTATTGTCTCGCCTCGACCCTGTGGTCGGAATTTCCGACCGTGACGCTGCGTCACGGCGCCCAGTTCGCCGTCACCTGCGTTATCGCCATCGTCATCGCCAACCGGGTTCCGCCGATCGTCCTCCACAGGTTCCTCTACGCCATCTATGGTTTCGGCGTCCTCCTGAGCTTTGCCTTCGGGCGGGTGCGCGACGATATCGGTGCCTGGATCGGCATCTTCGGCAGCAAGAACGCTTTCGCCGGCGTCGTGTCGGTTTTCATGCTGGCTTCGCTCGCGCTCCTTATCGACAAGCGCGCCCACTGGCTGGCACGCGTCGCCGCGGCCGCCAGTGTGCTTGTTGCCGCGCCCGCTTTGGTCCTCGCCCAATCGGCCGGCGCCATCATAGTGCTGATCCCCGCCATCGGCATCCTGGCGCTGATCCACATCAGCCGGTTCACCAACCTTGCCCAGCGCCTTTTCTTTGGCGTAATGCTCGCGCTCGTTGCTGCGGCCGGGGTGGTTGTCTTCGTGGCCTATGGCGACGCCATCCTTGCCCAGGTGCTCGATCTTTCCGGCAAGAACCCGACGCTGACCGGCCGCACCGACCTCTGGCAGATCGGCATCAATCTCATCAACCAGAACCCGCTGTTCGGGGTCGGCTACCAAGCCTTCTGGGTGCAGGGGAGCGCGCTTGCCGAGTCCCTCTGGGCCGAATTCAGCATCGAGAGCCGTTCGGGCTTTAATTTCCACAACACCTATATCTCCAACGCCGTCGAGATCGGCCTCATCGGCGTCGGGCTGCAGGTCCTCATCCTCTACGGCGGCCTTGTCGGGTGCCTGTTGTGGGCTTTCCGCAACCCCTCACCTGCCAGCGCCTTTTTCAGCGCCTTCCTCGTCATGGTCGTCGGCTCGAGCTTCGTCGAGGTCGCCGTCTTCTTCCAGTTCAGCGTCACCTCGATCCTGGTCATCTGCGCATTCGTCTATGCCGTGCAGGCCGGCGAAGCCTGGAGAGCCCATATCCTGGGTCTGACCATGCAGCCGGCGCGGAAAGCACAAGCGGCCTCCGGCCCCGGCGGGCCGGATCAGCCCGAACTCCCGCTGCCGCAGGCCCAGCCGTAAGGCGGGTGCCGGAGGGTGTGGAACACCCCCTTTTCCCCTCTGCACCTGCACTTTGCTCCCGCTCGCCGATGTCCCCCCAGCGCAAGCCGGGGTGACACCCGATTGTTGGGGACGGATGGTGTCACCTACCGGCCTCGGCTCATGGCAACCGCGACCAACCGCCGATGCCATCTCTCACCCCTTGACCTCCATTATTTTCTATGTTTCTTAATTAAGAGAATTTGGAAATACGTCATGCACCTCTCCGATACGTTTGCTGCCCTCGGCAACCACACCCGCCTCGCCATCGTCGAGCGCCTGCTGCGCGAGGGCGAGCTGCCGGCGGGCGAGCTGGTGGTCGAGGGCGAGATGTCGGCGCCGGCCATGTCGCACCATTTCAAGGTGCTGCGCGATGCGGGGATCGTTGTGCAGCGCGTCGACGCGCAGCGGCGGCTCTATTCGGTGCGGCCCGAGGCAATGCGCGTCATCGGCAACTGGACCATGACCTACCGCGAGTTCTGGGAACAAAGCCTCGACCGGCTCGGGGCAGCCATCGACAAGGAGCAAGGCAGGTGAGCGAACTGAGGATCGAGCGCACCTATCCCGTCACCCCCGAGCGGCTCTTCGCCTTCGTCACGCAGCGGCAGAACCTCCTCAAATGGTGGGGCCCCGAAGGCACCTCCGTCGACGAGGACGACCTGGATCTGACCCGCACCGGCCCCTGGTCGCTGGTCCTTGCCGGCCCGAAAGGCCGCTTTGCCATGCGTGGGACGGTGAGGACGGTGACACTCCCGCACACCGTCGAATTCACCATGAACGTGCCGGGCGTCGATGCCGGCGAGAGCACGGTGCGCTTCGAAATCGCGCCCGACGGCACGGGCGGTGCGCGCCTCACCCTCATCCAGTCGGGCATCACCGACGAGATGGTCGAGATGGGCAAGCACGGCTGGGGCTCGACCTTGGCCCGGCTCGAGCGGCTGTTGGGCGAGGCAGAGCCGGCGGCCTGAAGCGGGAAGTGCGTTTCTCGCTCACCGGCCCGATTGCCAGGTCCCCCGTCGGGGGCGTAGCCTATTCGGTCACATCGGCTGGGAGGGCAGTGTGGAGTCACGTTTGAAGTGCAACACGGTTGCGGATGGCAGAGAAGACCTCGTTTGGGG
>NZ_BSNS01000006.1 GCF_030160115.1 Devosia nitrariae
AATCTGTTCGGGCGACCTTCCCATTGCAAGCTGGTCCCTGACCAGGTCGCGCAGGTTCGGCCGGCGCGCCAGCTTGAAGCGGGCGTCCCGCCACCTTCGTCGTCGCGCCAGGCCGTGGGCGCGCTCCCCGTCATAGGGGCCGCGCCACTGCTTGGTGCGCTTGGCGTTCCGCCTCAGCTCCCGGCTGATGGTGGATGGCGAGCGACCCAGGTGGCGGGCGATGGCCTGCGTCGAGCACCCACGCCGATGCCAGATCTCGATCTCGATCCGCTCGCGCAGACCCAACTGTTGGTAATTTTGTCCCATTGCAGGCAACACCTTAGCAGGTGTTGCACTTGCCGCGTGAACTCAGGGGGCCCATCCTGAGATAGCGCGCCAGCCGCAAGGTGTGTGTGCGAGGCAGGAGCGTGTGCGTCACGACCTTGTGTGCGCGCTGAGGGCATCAGAGCTGGGTCCTCGCCTGCGCGAGGATGACACCCGGTGGGTGGGGATGGATAGTACGTTCCCGGAACCCCGGGGTCACGCAGCCCTGACTCATAGCACCACCCTGTGCCCTACCGCTTCGCAATAGCACCCGGCGTCTCGCCCATGATCGCCTTGATCGAACGGATCATGTGCGGCTGGTCGGCATAGCCCAGCGCAAAGGCGACGTCGGCCGCGGGGCGCCCCTGCTGCAATAGCGCCACCGCCTTCTGGGCGCGCTCGATCTGGGTGAAGGCCTTGTAGGTGAGGCCCGTGGTCTTGAGGAAATGCCGCTGCAGGGTGCGCTCCGACATCGCCATCGGGTGACCGGAAACGATCGAGGCAACGACCGTGTTGTCCTCGACGATGCTGTTCTTCAAAAGCTTCTCGACGAACCCGTCGACCGTCTCCAGGGTCGGGATCTCGATCACGTCCGTGCCGAGCCAGAAGCGGTCGCGGCCGATGGTCTCGAGCACCACGCCCTCGTCGCGCATCGTCTCGCCCGGCATCAGCGACATGTAGCTGCTGGCCTTGAAGGCGATGGCAAGGATCTCGTCGCCGGCCGAGAACTGGTGGGTGACTGCGGCGGTGGTCAGGCCCGTGCGCAGCACCATGGTGCCGGCGGCGGTCTTCATGATTGCGAAGTCCCAGCAGCCATCGGGCCGGAAGAGCGTCTGGCCGTCCGCCTCGAACGTGGTGTGGGTGATGGCTTCCACCACCGGCGACGACCAGCCTTCGAGTTTCACCGTTCGCTGCATGTGTGACCCGCCAAGTTGCGCCGGGCGAGTGTGACCGTGAAACGCGACTAGTGCAATCGCGCGCGTGCCGACGGACCGAGTGGGAACCCGGTTCGTCGGTTCCGAGGTGTTGCGAAGCTCAGAGGGTTTCGCGCAGCCAGGCGGTGGTCTTCCCAATCACCTGCCGGCCGATTTCCGGCTCGTCGGTGAAAACGCCGAGCATGTGGTCGGCACCGGGAACGATGAGGGATTCGGCCCTTCCCTCCGCGAGGCCGAGATACTGGTCGAAATAGCTGACAGCCGGGTCGCCGTCCCCAGCGATTGTCAGGAACGGGCCGTCATAGCCGGCAAAACGCTCCGCCAGATCGTGCCGCGCCAGGCTGTCGAAGAACGCCTGTTTCAAGGAGATCGTCCGCCAGCCGAGGTCGACGCTCGCCACGCCCTCATTGGCAGCCGTGTCGTAAAAGTCCTGACCGAGGAACTCATGAAACTCCGCCTGCAAGTCTCCCATCTGCCCCCAGACGACGACCGAGGCGAACGGATCGGGCTCGAGCATGGCAACGGCCGCGCCGAAGCTGTAGCCGATGACCCCGATGCGGGCCGGATCGACGCCTTCGACGCCGGCAAGGATATCGCGCGCCGCGGCGGCATCATCGATTAGCCCTTCAAGCGTGGTGTCGGCCATGTCGCCCCCGCTCTCCCCATAGCCGCGGAAATCGATACGCAGCGATGCGATGCCCTCGGCCGCCAGATCCTCCGCCTGCAGCGCGAACAACCCGCCCACCTCGTCGCGTGAGCTGCCGAAGCCATGCAGCATCACCACCGCCTGGCCGGTAGCGCCGCTTTCGGGCAGCGCCAGGGTTCCCTTGATCTCGCTCGGCAGGTCGACCACGGTTTCGGCGGCAAGGACGCCGCCGGCGGAAAGCGCGAGCGCAACGGCGGCGGATCGGACTGTGATTGTGAAGATCGACATCGGACTTCTCCTTGTGGCACCTGGGCCTTGGTTGATGTCGACCGTTCTAGCTGCGGTACTGGCCGCAGGGATTGAAGAAATCCGACAGTCGTGCCAGGCGCCGCAACGCCTGTCGGTGGCCCGCCGAGCCGCTGAGGAGGTGTCGCACCTGCGGGTGCAAGGCTTGACTTCGGTCCAGCCTGCCTTACGTTGAAGATCATGAACCCGATCCGCAACATCCTTCAGGTGACAGCCCGCCGGCCGACTTCGGTCGAGGGATAGTTGCCCTAAGCCTTCGCGGGACGCGTAAGGCTTAGGGAGACGGGACTTCCATCACATCACCGATCAGGCTCCGGCCGGGTGGACCTATTGTCCGCCCGCCGCGCCTCGCTCATGCGGAGAAACAACCATGCGCACCCATACCCTGAGACCCACCGTCACCCTTGCCCAATCCGAGCACGCCGTGCTTCTGGCCCTTGCCGCGCGTGGCGGCGGCGCCCTGGCGTCGGCAGCCGAGAGCCTGATGAACGAGCTCGAACGCGCCCGGGTGGTGCCGGATGCTAGGCTCCCCGCCGATGTCGTGCGCATGGGCTCGCATGTGCAATATCGCACGGATCGTGACGAGGTCCTCGACGTGACCCTCGTCTATCCCGAGCAGGCGGACATTGCAGAGGGTCGGGTCTCGGTTCTCACCCCGGTGGGGGCTGCCCTGATCGGGCTGAGGACCGGTCAGTCGATCACCTGGGAGTCGCGCGACGGACGAAAGCACGTCCTCACCGTTACTTCCGTCATCCAGCCCTCCGAAACCTCGGTCGAGGCCTGACATGCATCGCAATCCTCCGGCCTTCCGGCGAACCCAAGACAGGACGTCGCCCCTGGTCCGGTGACCGCACCGCTTCCGGATGAGGGGTTTAGCGAAAAGAACCTTTGCATCCGGAGTCATGAAATGTTCGATCAGCTTCCTGTCGTCCTCACCGCGCGGGACTTCGCCCTCCTCGAGAACCTCGCGCAGCAATGGGGCGAGCCGTTCCCCGGAGCTGCCGAGATCGTCAGGCGCAAGCTTGCCGCGGCCACCCTCGTGTTTCCCGCCGATGTTCCCGTCGATGTGGTCACGCTCAACAGCCGGGTGCGCTTTAAAACGAGCCTCGGGCAGACGGATGAACGGGTCCTCGTCGCCGGCCCGAGCGAAGAGATCTATGGGCTGACCATGCTCCTCGCCTCCCCGCGCGGGATGGCGCTCATCGGGGCGGCGGTCGGCCAGACCATCCAAGCACGCCGCCGGGATGGCGCGCTCGAGCAGCTCTTCATCGAGGCGCTCCCCTTCCAGCCGGAGCGCAAGGGCGCGCGACGACGCCTCACCCTCGTGTCGGACAGGGGTGTGAGCGGGGAGCACCGTAAGACTTTGCCTGTGGCGCCCGAAATCGCCCGGCCCGGCAACGACGATGATCCGGGCCCCAGCGCTGCCTGATCGACCGTCCCGACCGCGTGGCGACAACGCACCGACCGGCCCGGGAGCTGGAAGGCTCACGCCCTCCGTGAAAGCTCCTCCCGCTCCCAGGCGATCGGGCCATGTCGCGACCCCCCACCGCCATTGATCCGCCAATCAAATTTCTGCGCTCAGTCCTTGAGAATGACAGCAAGGACTTATATGTGTGACCCCTTGCAGCACGATGGCGGCCTCAGGGCCAGGCGCTGCAAATCACTTCCAGCACAATGAACTTTCGCGAGGTGCGATAGCAAAGATTGACGATCCCGACGCCTTATTATCTTGTCGACAAGACGGTACTTCTTAAGAACCTCGAGAAAATATCGTATTTGCGTCAGAGGTCGGGCGTCAAATGCCTCCTTGCGCTCAAATGTTTTGCCACGTGGTCGGTGTTCGACTTGATGGCGGAGCATATGGATGGCACCACGTCGTCTTCGCTCAACGAAGTCCGCCTCGGCCGCGAGAAGTTCGGCGGCGAGACCCACGCCTATAGCGTCGCCTTTGGCGATGGCGAGATCGACGAGGTCATCGCCAACGCCGACAAGGTGATCTTCAATTCGCTCTCCCAGCTCGAGCGCTTCCACAACCGCACCGGCGGCAGGCCGGTGGGGCTGCGGCTCAACCCGCAGGTCAGTTACTCCAACTTCATCATTGCCGATCCGGCCCGGCCCAACAGCCGGCTGGGCGAGTGGGACATGGCGCGCATCGAAGCCTCGCTCGACAAGATCTCCGGCGTGATGATCCACTGCCATTGTGAGAACGGCGACTTCGACGCGTTCTCGAAGATCCTCGCCGAGATCGAGGAGAAGTTCGGCGCCGTGCTCGAACGGCTCGACTGGGTCAGCCTTGGCGGCGGCATCCACTTCACCGGCGAGGATTATCCGCTCGAGGCACTGGCCGAGAGGCTCAAGGGCTTTGCCGAGCGCTACGGGGTCGAGGTCTATCTCGAGCCCGGGGAAGCGGCGATCACCAATTCGACGAGCCTCGAGGTGACGGTGCTCGACACGGTACGCAACGGCAAGGACATCGCCATCGTCGATTCCTCGATCGAAGCACACATGCTCGATCTGTTGATCTACCGGCTCGAGGCCAGGATCGCGCCCGACAGCGGCGCCCATAATTACATGATCGCCGGCAAATCGTGCCTCGCCGGTGACATCTTCGGAGAGTTCCAGTTCGACAAGCCCTTGAGTGTGGGCGACCGCATCTCGATCAGCGATGCGGGCGGCTACACCATGGTCAAGAAGAACTGGTTCAACGGCGTCCAGATGCCCTCGATCGCGGTCAGGGAACTGGACGGTCGGGTGAACCTCGTCAAGGGGTTCACCTACACTGACTACGTGGAGAGCCTCTCTTGAGGCGCTCGCGTCGTCACGCGTAGCCACTGCCGGAAGCCGCTCAGGCGCCGGTGCCGATTGGGGCGTGATCTTAAGGGCCGACTGGGCGTCGTGCCGATCATGCATTGAAAAAGGTGTTTCGTGAGAAGTGAAAAAGAATGTCCTGATTGTCGGGGCTGGAGGTGTGGCGCAAGTCGTCGCCCATAAGGCCGCCATGAACAACGACGTGCTCGGCGATATCCACATCGCCTCGCGCACCGTCGACAAGTGCCACGCGATCGTCCAGAGCGTTCTGGAGAAAAGATCGCTGAAGACGCCCGGAGTGCTGCAGGCTCATCAGCTCGATGCCCTGGACGTCGAAGCCACCAAGGCTCTCATCACCCGCATAAGAGCGGGGATCGTCATCAATGTCGGATCGTCCTTCCTCAACATGTCGGTGCTCGCCGCCTGCATGGAGACGGGGGCTGCTTACATCGATACGGCGATCCACGAGGATCCCAAGAAGATCTGCGAGACGCCGCCGTGGTACGGCAACTATGAATGGACGCACCGCGCCGAATGCGAGAAGCGCGGGGTAACGGCCATCCTCGGCGCCGGGTTCGACCCGGGCGTGGTCAATGCCTATGCGGCGTTGGCCGAGGAGCAGTACTTCGACACCATCGACTCGATCGATATCATCGACGTCAATGCCGGCTCCCACGGCCGGTATTTCGCGACGAACTTCGATCCGGAGATCAACTTCCGCGAGTTCACCGGCCGGGTGTGGACCTGGCAGGAAAAGCAATGGACCGCGAACGCGATGTTCGAGGTCAAGCGCACCGACGACCTGCCGGTCGTCGGCGAGCAGACGACGTATCTGACCGGCCATGACGAGATCCACTCGCTCTCGGCCAATCTCGACGTGCCCAACATCCGCTTCTGGATGGGGTTCGGCGAGCACTACATCAACGTCTTCACGGTCCTCAAGAACCTCGGCCTGCTCTCCGAGCAGCCGGTGACGACCGCCGAAGGCCAGGAAGTGGTGCCGCTCAAAGTGGTCAAGGCCGTGTTGCCCGATCCGGCATCGCTTGCCCCGAACTACCAGGGCAAGACCTGCATCGGCGACCTCATCAAGGGCAAGAAGGACGGCGAGGACCGCGAGGTCTTCATCTACAATGTCTGCGACCACGCCGAGAACTACGCCGAAGTCGGCAGCCAGGCGATCTCCTATACCGCCGGCGTGCCTCCGGTCGCCGCGGCAATGCTGATCGCTACCGGCGAATGGGATGCCAAGCGCATGGCCAACATCGAGCAACTGCCCCCGCGGCCGTTCCTCGAGCTGCTCTCGACCATGGGCCTGCCCACCCGCATCCGCGATGCCGAGGGCGACCGCGACCTGACCTTCCCCGACGAAGAGGCCCCGCGCCTCCCCCGCCGGGTGGCCGCTGGGCGGTAGGGCCATTGGAACTTGAGACGGCCCGGCGCTCTGTCGGGCCGTTTTTGTTTGGCGCAATGGGAACTTGCCGACAATCGCCGTCACTACGTGCCCGCTCATGCGTTCAGAGCTGGCCCCCTTCCCCTCGCCCCTTGGTGGGAGAGGGACCGCTTTCCCGCGTTCAGCGCAAAAGCAGGGTGAGGGGGTGCGATGGTGCGGCATGCGCAACGTCCGGGGAGCCCCCTCATCCGGCGCTGCGCGCCACCTCTCCCACGAGGGGAGAAGGGAAGGGGCCTCAAGCCAAAAACCCGATGAACCGCCCCGCCAGCAGCGCCGCAAGCCACAGGGCGATCGACGCCGCAGCCACCACCCGCACCAGCGGACGCTCGAGGTCCCTGTCCCCCAGCGCCGTCGCCGCCCCGGCATTGACGACGGCAAGGATCAGCAACACCAGCTTGATAGCGAAGGCGGGGTTGGCGACGTAGTCGAACGGGCGCACGGAAAACAGCAGGAACCCGGTCACCGCCGCCACGACCAGCGCCCCGATCGCCACCGGGCGCAGAGTGCCGATGACGGTCGCCGCCGGCAGATGGCGGGCAAGGCCGAAGATGCGCGCATCCATGAAGAGTGCAGCGGTGATCAGCATGCCGAGCGCCAGGATATGGGCGGCGTTGACGACCGGATAGAGGTAGAACGAGGTGCGCAGCACACGGGCAAAGCCGGTCGCTTCCAGCGCCGCCAGTACGCCCTCGGCCGTCATTTTCAGATGTCGGCCGCCCGGTCGGGATAGACGTCGTAATTCGTGCCGTCGATGATGACCCGCACCGCTTTCATCCGCATCTCGTTGGGGTCCTGCGAACGGTTGCCGATGGCGGTCACCTCGTCGCCGACGCTGGCGGTCTCTTCGGTGAATCCGGCCGCCGTCGAGGCGCCGGGCGGGGCGAGTTCGACGCGCCAGACGGTTCCCTCCACATCGACATCGAGGGTCGGGTGCGGGTTGCCGTAATCGATCTCGGTGATGATGCCCGTGAGTTCGAAAAACCCGCTGTCCGTCCACGACCAGCCGTGATGGGCAAGCACGGGACCGGCAAGGCCGGCGGTAAGGGCAAGGCTGGCAAAGAGCACTGCACGTCTGTTCAATCGGGCCATGGCGTCACCTTCCGGATGCGCGGCCCCCAAACCGGTGCGAGTGTCCCCTGCACGCCCGCTGTGGGCAAGAGGGTGAAGGATGGGCGCGTTCACAACTGCGGGAGAATGACATTCGGGAGGTCCGATGAACGGCGTGACCCCTCACCCGCCGGCTTCGCCGTCGACCCCGGATCAAGTCCGGGGCAGGCTCTCTCCCCGGAGGGGCGAGGTGAACTCGGTGCTCGTGGTTGTATCATGCGCATCCACGGGGTCCCCTCGCCCCTCCGGGGAGAGGGATGGCTTTTCCGCGTTCAGCGGAAAAGCGGGGTGAGGGGTGCGACAGTGCGGCGTAAACCAGGCTCGATGGAGCGCCTCACCCCTCCGTCTCGATCAACCGCACCCCCGCATCCGCGCAGATCCGCCTGACCGGGTCCGGGCAGCTATCGGTCACGAACGTTGCCAGCTGCGAGAGATGCGCGATGCGCACCGGTGCCGAGCGTTCGAACTTGCTGGCATCGGCAACGAGGATCACGTGGCTGGCATTGGCGATGATCGCCTGGGCGACCTTGACCTCGCGGAAATCATAGTCGAGCAGCGCCCCCTGCATGTCGAGCGCCGAGGCGCCGATGACGGCATAGTCCGCCTTGAACTGGCGGAAGAAATCGACCGCCGCTTCGCCCACGATCCCGCCGTCCGAGGCGCGCACCACGCCCCCGGCGATGATCACCTCGAAGCCGGGCAACACCCGCAACCGGTTGGCGACATTGATGTTGTTGGTGATGACCATCAGCCCTTCGTGGTCATCAAAGGCTTGCGCCGCGGCCTCCGTGGTGGTGCCGATATTGACGAACACCGAGGCATGGTCGGGCACCAGCGCCGCCGCCGCCCTGCCGATGGAGTCCTTGGCCGCCGCCGCGATCCGCCGGCGGGCCTCGTACTGCATGTTTTCGACGCTCGACGGATAGACCGCCCCGCCATGAACGCGCCGCAGCGCCCCGCGGTCGCAGAGGTCGTTGAGGTCCTTGCGCACGGTCTGCACGCTCACCGAAAAGCGCTGGGCGAGGTCGTCGACCTCGACGCGGCCCTGGCGCTTGGCAAGGTCGAGGATCTGCGCGTGGCGGTCGATGAGCATGGGATGACGCTTTCGTTTGCCGTGACCTTAATCACAAACGAAAGCTGCCGAAAGCCAAGAGATGGCGTTCTGTTTCGGATCGCGCTCTTGGGTGTGTTCGCCCTAGCAGGCGACGACGTTGACCGCCAGCCCCGCCTGGCTCGTCTCCTTGTAGCGGTCGGACATGTCGAGGCCGGTCTGGCGCATGGTCTCGATGCAGATGTCGAGCGGCACCGCATGGGTGCCGTCGCCCTTCATGGCGAGCGAAGCGGCGGTGACCGCCTTGACCGCCCCGAAGGCGTTGCGCTCGATGCAGGGGATCTGCACCAGACCCCCGACCGGGTCGCAGGTCATGCCGAGGTGATGCTCGAGGGCGATCTCGGCGGCGTTCTCGACCTGCGCCGGCGTGCCGCCCATCACCGCGCATAAGCCCGCCGCCGCCATGGCCGAGGCCGAGCCGACCTCGCCCTGGCAGCCGACCTCGGCCCCCGAGATCGAGGCATTGTGCTTGATGATGCCGCCGATGGCCGCGGCCGTCAGCAGATAGTCGCGCACCCCTTCGCGCGAGGCGCCGGTCTCGAATTTGAGGTGATAGCGTAAGACCGCCGGGATGACGCCTGCCGCGCCATTGGTCGGCGCGGTGACCACGCGCCCGCCGGCCGCGTTCTCCTCGTTGACGGCCATGGCATAGAGCGCCAGCCAGTCATTGGCCATCAGCGGCGTCATCTCGTTGCGCTGCCACTGGGCGTCGAGCTGGTCGTGGATGGCCTTGGCCCGGCGCTTGACCTTGAGCCCGCCGGGCAGGACGTCCTCCTGCGTGAGACCTCGGTCGATGCAGCCGCTCATCACCTCCCAGATCTCATCGAGCCCCTCATCGACGGTTTTCCGCGAGCGCAGCGCCTCCTCATTGGCCCGCTTCATCCGGGCGATGGAAAGGCCGGAGCTCGCCGCCATTTCCAGCATGTCCCTGGCATGGGCGAAGGGATAGGGCACATCCGCATCGGCGGGCGAAGCGCCCTTGACCGCCTCGAGCTCGGCATCGGTGACCACGAACCCGCCGCCGATGGAATAATAGGTGCGCCGCAACAGCAGCTGCCTGTCAGTGTCGTAGGCGGAAAACTGCAGCCCGTTAGGGTGGCCCGGCAGCACCGTCGTCCTGTCGAAGACGAGGTCCTTGGCCGGCCGGAACCTGTAGGTGCCGTGACCGGGTGGCGATACGCGCCCGCTCTCCACGACCGCCGCCACCATCGCATCCATCCTGTCCGGATCGACGCTCCTCGGGTTCTCCCCGCAAAGCCCCAGGATCACCGCCCGATCGGTGCCGTGTCCGACGCCGGTGAAGGCCAGCGAGCCGTGAAGGCTGACCGTCAACGCCGCCGGCCGGGCATTGCGCGCCCGCGGATAATCGCCGGATCTGAGCTCGTCGAGAAAGCGGTTGGCGGCGGTCATCGGGCCCATGGTGTGCGAGCTCGAGGGGCCGATGCCGATCTTGAAGACGTCGAAGACGGAAAGGAACATCGGGGGATTCTGCCCTGTCACGCGGGCGGGTGCAATAATTTTGGAGGCTGGGGGCGCCGGTCGTATGCAGACGGGGCCGCAGTGAAGCACTGCCATCACCCCACCCACCGCGTGTCATCCCGGCGAAGGCCGGGACCCAGCCCTGACACCTCACCGCGCACGGGAAGAACGGTTCGCACCACCCTGCCCCGATCACACACCTTGCGGCTGCGGCGAAAATCTCAGGGTGGATTCCGGCCTGCGCCGGAATGACACCGAAGGTGGTGGAGGCGCAACGCAAGAGTCGCGACTGCAGCAAACCTCCCCACCCACTTCACCTTCGTGTAACCTCCGCTCATGGAGGGCACCATGCTCGAGCTCGGATTCGAGACCGAAGTCATCTACTGGCGCGGCCCGGCGCCGTTCTTCTATGCGCCGGTGCCGCACGAGCATGTCGAGGACATCCGGAAGGTGGCAAAGCACGTCACCTATGGCTGGGGCATGATCCCGGTGACGGCCAAGATCGGCGCGCTCGAATTCTACACCGCCCTCTTTCCCAAGGACGACACCTACCTGCTACCACTGAAGGCCGCTGTGCGCCGGAAGAGCAATATCACGGCGGGCGACGTGATTTCGGTCGGAATGACCATCCCACCCGTGGAACGCTAGCCGGGGTCACTCCGTCGCCAGCATCGTGAACCCCTGCGGGGCATGGCCCGACCAGGGCTGGTTGGTGACGGAACTTACTCCAGCCAGGGGAGGGCCGTCGCGGCAGGCTTCGACCATCGCCTCGACAGCGTGGCGCTCACCGTGGAACACGGCCTCCACCCGCCCGTCGCGCAGGTTCCTGACCCACCCTTCGAGCCCGCGCGAAAGCGCTTCGGTCTCGACCCAGATGCGAAAGCCGACACCCTGGACGCGGCCCGAGATGAAGACGTGGACGGTGGTCACCGCAAGTTTACCCCCTCATCCGTCTCGCGCTGTCGCGCGATCCACCTTCTCCCACGGTGGGGAGAAGGGGAGGTGCCCGACGTAGTTTCCTTACAAAGCCAGTTTCGCACGAGAGTCGGTGGCGAGCCACCCTCCCTTCTCCCCTCCGTGGGAGAAGGTGGCGCGCAGCGCCGGATGAGGGGGTGCTACATCGTGGCGCCGACCTGCCAGGGCACGAACTCGTTGTCGCCATAGCCCAGTTCCTCGGACTTGGTCCGCTCGCCCGAGGCGACTTTGAGGATAAGATCGAAGATCTCGCGCCCCTTGTCCTCGATCGAGACGCCCTCGACGATGTCGCCGCAATTGATGTCCATGTCGCCTTCCATGCGGGCGTACATGTCCGAATTGGTGGCGAGCTTGATCGAGGGGACCGGCTTGCAGCCATAGGCCGAGCCGCGCCCTGTGGTGAAGGTGAGGACGTTGGCGCCGCCGGCCACCTGCCCCGTCGCCGAAACCGGATCGAAACCGGGCGTATCCATGAACACGAACCCCTTTTCCGTCACCGGCTCGGCATATTCATAGACCGCGGTCAGCGGCGTGGTGCCGCCCTTGGCGGCCGCGCCCAGCGATTTTTCGAGGATCGTCGTCAGCCCGCCGAGCTTGTTGCCGGGCGAGGGGTTGTTGTTCATCTCGCCGCGGTTGCGGCTGGTATAATCCTCCCACCAGCGGATGCGCTCGATCAGCTTTTCGCCGACCTCGCGGCTGACAGCGCGGCGGGTGAGGAGGTGTTCGGCCCCGTAGATCTCGGGGGTTTCCGAAAGGATTGCCGTGCCGCCATTGCGCACCAGCAGGTCCGCGGCATAGCCGAGCGCCGGGTTGGCGGTGATGCCCGAATAGCCGTCCGAGCCGCCGCATTGCAGCGCCAGCGTCAGTTCGGCGGCGCTCACCGTCTCGCGCCGGGCGCGGGCGGCAATCGGCAGCATCTCCTTGATGCGCTCGACGCCCCACTCGATCATCTTCCTGGTCCCGCCGATCTCCTGGATGGTCATGGTCTGGAAGGTGTCGCTCTCGACGATGCCGTAAAGTTCCTTCATCCGCCCGATCTGGAACACCTCGCAGCCAAGGCCCACCAGCAGCGCCGCCCCGAGATTGGGGTTGGAGGCATAGCCCCACTGGGTGCGCTTGAGGATATGATAACCCTCGCCGTCGAGGTCCATGGCGCAGCCGGTGCCGTGCACGAAGGGGATGATCCCGTCGATCTCGGGATAGTCGTTGAGGATCCCGGAGCGGTTGACCGCCTCGGCCATGTACTTGGCAACGGTCGCCGAGCAGTTCACTGAGGTCAGGATGCCGATATAGTTGCGCGTGCCGACCTTGCCGTTGGCGCGCCTATAGCCCTCGAAGGTGGCGCGCTGGCCTTCCGGCACCATCTCGGGCGGCACCGCGCCTTCGGCGAAGGCATAGTCGTGCGTCAGGGTGCCGTCGGCTCCGCCCATGCCGCAATTGTGCTCATGCACCCAGTCGCCTTCGGGGATCGCCTCCTTGGCAAAGCCGATGATCTGGCCGAACTTGACCACGGCCTCGCCCGCGGCAATCTGACGGGTGGCGAATTTGTGCCCCTTGGGCACGCGGCGCTTGATGGTGACGCCCTCGCGGGTCGCAACTCCGACTTCGAGGTTGGAGAGGGCGACGGCGATGTTATCGGCCGGGTTCAGCACCAGTGTGCGGCCTTCGGGACGGGTCATGGTATCGGTCATCAATCGGCCTTATGGGCGTTCTGTAGGTTGCGCTTTACCGCGCCGCAATTTGCCGCCAGATTGCCTCGCCCGGCCGGAGGTGCTCAAAGGCAGGTCCTCAAGGGGCGGCGCATAGGGCGTCGTCGGCGTTGTAAAGCATCGTGGCTCTAACTAACATGTTAGCATGAGATCGGAAGCCCGTCCCTATGATTTTCTCGAGCGCCCCACCGCGCCCACCCGCGGCAACGTCACCCAGGACGTGACGGCGGCCTTACGCCGCGCCATCGTCAACCTGGCGTTGCCGCCCGGCGCCATGATCGACAAGGGCGCCATCTGCGAGCGGCTCTCGGTCTCGCGCTTCCCGGTGAGCGAGGCTTTGGCCCGGCTTTCGGCCGAAGGCCTCGTCGACATCGCCCCGCAGCGAGGCTCCAGCGTCTCGCTGGTCCGCATCGCCGACGTCAAGGAATACATGCTGATCCGCAAGGCGCTGGAGAGCGAGGCTTTGCGCGTCCTCATCGGCAACCACCACCCCGAGCTCATCGATGCGCTGCACGAGAACATGGCCCGCCAGCGCGAGGTCGCCAGCCGCGACGATGCCGATGCCTTCCACCAGATCGACGTCGATTTCCACGACATCATCTTCCGCTCGATGAAGTTCACCAAGATCAAGAACATCATCGATTCGGCGCGGGCCAATCTCGACCGCGCCCGCCGCCTGATCATCACCCCGCGGCGCCTGGCGCTCACTATCGCCGAGCATCAGGCAATCCTCGACGGCATCCTTGCCGCCGACGCCGGCGCGGCGACCCGCGCCATCCGCGCCCATATCGATGCGGTCATGGTCGAGCTCTTCGCCTTCGCCCGCCAGCACCCCGAGCTCTTTGCCGACGGCGAGAGCCTCGAGACCGACACGTTCCCCTTCGGATAGGACACCAAAGCCATGCTCAAAGGCATCCCGCCGATCCTCGGCCCGGACCTCCTCTCGATCCTGCGGGCCATGGGCCATGGCGACGAGATCGCCATCGTCGATGCCAACTACCCGGCCGAAAGCGCCGGGCCCGAGATCGTACGGCTCGACGGTATCACCGCGACCGACGTGCTCGACGCCATTCTCACCCTCATGCCCCTCGACAGCTTCGTCGACAGCGCCGCCTTTGCCATGCAGGTGGTAGGCGAGCCCGACCGCCGCGAGCCGGTGATGGAGGAGTTCTCGCAAATCATTTCCCGCCACGAGCCCGGCTTTACCCTCGGCACCATCGAACGCTTCGCCTTCTACGACCGCGTCAAATCCGCCTACGCCGTTGTCCAGACCGGCGAACGCCGGCTCTACGGCAATGTGCTGCTGAAGAAGGGCATCGTGCGGCCGGTGTCGTAGTGCCAAACGAGCTTTTTGCCGCGCAGTTTCTTCCACCGCGGTCCCACCACCCTCGATGTCACCCGAGCGAAGGCTGGGGCCTATCCTGAGATACCTCCACAGCCGCAAGGTGTGTGAATGGGGCGATATCGTCGCAAGCCGCACTCCCCTTCCCACCGATGTATTTAGGGTTGGGTCCCTACCTCCGCCGGGATGACACGTGGTGGGTGGGGCGGGATGCTGTCCATCCCGGCTTAGGCCGCGCTTCAACGCGTTGAGCGCCGTCCGATACGCCCGGCCCTAAATCTCGCCCCCATCCTCCTCGGCGGCCATTTCTTTTTCCACGAGCCTTCGCAGCTTGCGGATGTCCTCGTCGGTTAGCCGCTCGGCTTCGATGAAGCGGTTCTCGGCGTTGCTGGTCAGGAGCAGCTCGTCGAGTTTGGCGTGCAGGGCCTCACCGTCGCGGTTCTGCGTGTTCTGCAGGACGAAGACCATGAGGAACGTGACGATGGTCGTCGCGGTGTTGATCACGAGCTGCCAGGTTTCCGAAAAGCCGAAAAACGGCCCGGTGACGGCCCAGAGCACGACAAGGGCCAGGGCCGCCGCGAAGGTGATGGGCCGCCCGGACCATTTGGCAACGCTCCTGGAGAAGGTTGAAAACAGGCGTGACATGCTCGTTTCGTCCTGCCTTTGCGCTGTGCAGAGCTTACAACGCCGTTGGGTTAGGTTCGTTCGATGGGCGGGCGCGCCTTGCCTCGCCCCGCGCCGGCTGGTTTAGTCGGCTCCTGGAGTGGGAGGCCGGCATGCAGAAGTTCATCGTCCTGCTGGCGGCCATGGCGATGGCCTTGGCCGGCTGCACGACCAACACCAACATCCAGAACCTCCAGTTCTCCGGAGAGACCGATCCTTATCTTGCGAACTATCGCGAGGTCGTCTGGAAGGCGGTCGAGCCCCTCCCGCGCGAGGGAGACGTCCTTCTCGTTTCCGAGCCGATGACCGCCGCCGGCATGTCGGCGTTCGGCCCGCGCAGATGGTATGTGTGCGTTCGCGGATTGAGGCCCGGGCGCGCAGACCGCCCGACTCTCTATGACTCGATCGAAGGCATGCTGGGAGAGCGTCCGCAACAGGCTGAAGCGGTGCTGTTCCTGACGCGAGGCGCAACGCCGGTCCCTCAGCACACCCACGACTCCCCGCTTTGCCGCCAGGCCCGCTTCTCGACGCTTTCGGCTTCGAGCTGACGGCGATCCTCCGCCTTATCTGCTACCCACGCCAGGCATTGAGCCCCAGGCTGAACACCCAGATGACGCCGCCGACTATCGCGGCGATCACCAGCCATCCGATCTTGGCGGCGACCCCGTCGACCCCGGTCCGCAGCTTGCGAAGAAAGCGGAAGTCCTCACGCGCCTTGTCCACCAGGTCGGGCTCGTCGAGGCGCAGCCCCGCATTGCCCAACTCTTCGCGGAAGACCTGGCGCAACTGTTCCAGTTGCTGCGGTGAGAACGCGGCCATGTCGTTTCCCTCAGATCAGCGTCCGTTGATGATGTCCCAGAGCGTGCGGATCTTGCGCGCCGGCTGCGGGCGCGGCGGCGGAGCGGGCGGCACCATCGGCGCCCTGCCCGCGCCGCCGTCGCGCCAGCCCTGCCGGTAGGCGCCGAGCGTCAGCAGGGCGATGAGGCCGCCGAAGACGCCCTGCCAGCCGAAGGTTTTCCACGCCCAGCCGATGACGAACCCGGCGAGGATCACCCACGCCCAGGTCGGCACCCAGCCGAGCAGCAAATTGAGTGCCGCCTGCCAGAGCCAGTCCATCAGACGTTCTCCCCTTCGAAGAGGTGTCCGTCCCGCGCGGCCCGGGCATACTTGACCTCCGGGTCGTGCCACATGGCGGCCGGCCGCCAGCGCAGCGCCAGGTTGAGGAGCATCACCGAGAGGAATACCCATTTGCGCCACTCCTCGGGGAGCACGGCAATCAGCTCGGGCGCCTGCAGCAGATCCGGCAGGATCAGCAGCAGCGAACCGATGAGCGTGACGAGCCAGTTGCGAAAGCGGACGACGAACTCCCAGAATCTCGGCATGGATTATCCTTTCGGCTTGAAGAGTGCGACGAGCGCGGCAAGAAGCCCGGCGAGAAAGCCGGGCTCGGCGAGTGGAGGGCTCTGGCGCGATTTCGGCAGTTCGACGGGGGGAGGTGTCGGCACAGGCCGGCGCGGCGTGACCGGATAGCCGGCGGCGGCAAGCGCCTCTTCGAAGGAAAGCGCGTAGCCGGCAACCTTGAGGGCTTGGTCGGTTCCATTGACGGTCCGCCGCGCATTGGCGAACTCGCGCCCGTCCTCGCCATCGGCCTCGTCCAGCACGTCGATGTAATCACCAAGCCCCTTTCCGGTGAACCAGCCGCGGCCGAGCCCATCGAACAGTACCTTGACCGCGATCGGCAGCTCCAGCGCCCGCTCCGGATCGGCGACGAGATCGACGCCAAGCGCGGCCGAGGCCTTGGCGTAGTTGGCCCGGCCGGTGAGGTGCGGCAGGCCGCGGCCGCGGAACGCGTAGCCGTCGTCGCTGCCGGGCCGGTTGCCGAGGCGCCCGCTATAGGCCTTGTTGGCGAGCCCCTTGGGGTTGCGCACGAACGGTTTGGCGCTCTCGAGGCTCGGGAAGCGCGAGGGCCAGACGGCCCTTATGCGTGCCGCCGAGGTGTAGGTGAGGTTCTCCACGTTGGGCAGCATCCTGCCGCCCGTCTCGTGATAGGGCGTGGCGAGCAGGTACGCCAACGCATTGCGCGGCGTCCCCCGCCGCTCGGCCTCGTCGAGGATGGCCTCGCAGCCCTCGACCTGTCCCTGGCTGATGGACGTGCCGAAGACCCCGCTCCCCCGCTTGCGCAGGGACGCGTAAAATGCTGCCCGGTTCATGGGCTTGCTCCTATCGATGTGGGTTGATCAGTGTTGGGGCAGAAAAATCGGGTACTGAGAGACGGTTATACCATGTTAAGCGCCCGAGAGCGTTCCGCGGACAACAGTACACACGATGCACTTGCGGTCCGGACTTCACCGCCACCGAGGTGGATTATGAAAGACTGGGTTGCCGGGTGCGAAGAACTGCCCTATGTCGCTCTGAACACAGGGTGAGTCTTGGAGGCAATAGGATAGTGATTGCACGGCTGATGACGCGACTTGGCGTTGTTGTGGTTTGGGACCGCACGGTCCCGCGCGGGTGGCTCATCGTCGGGCTTGCGATTGCCGCATGGCTCGTCGTTTGGGCGCTCTCCGCCCTGATCTTCTAGGGGTGCGCGAAGCATCGCCGCCCGGACTGCGCTCGGTGTCGACCGCGGCTTGACCGGACCGGCAGGAAATTTCCTCCGGATGGGACATGAAAACTGATTGATCGGTGTTAAGCGGGGAAACCCGCGCCCGCGCAGGCGATTATAACCACCGGGAGCACCGGAGAACCCTCCCCCATAGCAGACTCCCCAACTGCTTCGGCGCTCCCGACCTTCCCCATCGATGGGAACGAAAAGCCGCCCCAGAGGGTGGCGGTGGAAAGCCGCCGTCACTGCTCCGGCCCCGCAGGTTATTGCGTCAGCCCGACGCGCCGCGCCCACCGCTTCCGGAAAAGGTGCGGTCCAGGGCTTGCGCCAGTGCCGGCTCCACCGGCAAATCCGTACCAGCGGCCTTGCTGACGTGCCGGTCGTACTTCCAGCTCGTAGAAATGCCGCGGAAATGCGCGATAAAGACGTCGGTCGGCTTGTGGCGTGTCCCCATGGGGCGGTTACGCAGGAAGTGGGGGTAAGGATGGACGCTGAGCCGTTCCAGCCACCGACGATTTGGCGCCATCGCCCATTTGTGGAGGCTGCTCATGCCCCGCTCCGGATCGGCTTCGAGACGACGAAAATCGCCGTGGCGGTACGGAGCGCTGCGTCCATCTTCAGGGACGGCTGCAACCCACGCGCCTCGATAATAGACCGTCCCTGAGCGGGAACGGGCTGCCGCCTCATAGACATTGCCATCCGGAGAAGGCACGGCGAGTTCATCGATATCGCAATTGAGAATGCCGCAGGCGGCCTGAGCATAACGGCGCCACACCACCAGGAACATAGCCGGCTGCAGAAACTGCGACCAGTTCTGGTCCTCGGCCACCCACTCATCCTTCTGGCCATAGGGAAATGGCGCCGGCAACACCGCTACTCGCTCGATGCCGGGAACGCATGCCAGGACGGTCTCGATCTCGTCCGGGCTATAGTCGGTCGAGCCGTTGTCGACGAGGATGACCGCGTCCGTTCCCTGGTTGAGCGCGTGGAAGCGTGCCCAGTCGGCAATCCACTCCAACCGATTGTTCTTCGACAAGGTGAACAGTACACGGGCGCCATCAAAGAACCCCGAAGCGTTTTCGGCAATGGCCACGGTTTGCGTGGCGCCTGCATAGGAGATCTCCAAATGCGTCGTGCCGGCCGGCGGCCTGATGGAGCAAAGGCGCATGCGCTTGGAATTGTGCTCTCGCCAGGCCAGCCTTTTTCCCGAAGGCTGTGCAACGCAGACCATCTTGCCGAGGCGCTGGTCGAGGTCGATCGAAGGCGGTCCCACCAGCAGCACAGTCCGGCCATCACGGTGCCAGAAGATGTCGTAGAACAGCACCTTGCCTTCGTAATGGTCGGCGAAGCCCGCTGGCCGCACGCCGGTCGTAGGCCGCATTCCACGGACCACGCCTTCGGGCAGCATTATTGGGTTGAGGCGAGGGGAAGGCAGTATTTGACAAAAGGCGTTGCTCATCCCGCCTTTCCAGCCAGCGGCCGGCACATTGTCAAGCGGTGTTCAGGCTAACTTGTGTGATATAGTCTCGACACTATACCAGATTTGCAGTTCGTCACCTCCGTTGGGGACGTTGCGACCTGCCGCATCGAGAAGCCAAGTCCAGAGCCTTGAGACGGAAATGGACAGGTCGTCGTTGCCACTGCCGACCCACTGGAATAGTGGTGACAGATAGAGCTGGTAGAGATGCGAGAGACCCGTTGCTTCCGATTTTTTACATCAACCTGGCAAGTAGGCCAGACCGCCGCGAGTACATGGAAAGACAGTTTGCCGCGTTGAACCTGAATGCCACGCGTATCGAGGCAGTGACCGCCGCGGACATTTCTAGTGAAGACGCCACGCTCTACTGCAACAGTGCCAACCCCACCTTCCTGCGCAGGAATGAGCTTGCCTGCACCCGTAGTCACGAGCGGGCTTGGCACGCAATCCTGGACGGCGGTTACACTGCTGCTTTGATCCTCGAGGATGACGCCGAGCTGTCACCGCTGCTGCCGGCGTTCCTGGCCGAGGCCGCCGCGGTAGATGCCGAACTGATCCGCATTGAGACGACAGGCTCCCGCATGCGGGTCTTTCCCGTCATCTCCACCGGCCCCAGTGGTGTCAGCGTGCGACCATTCCGATCAACCCCCATGGGCGCCGCCGGCTACATCCTCAGGGCGTCAGCGCTGGACAAGCTCTTGGGCAATCCCGAGCTCCGCCGCCGGCATCTGGACTTGGCGCTCTACAACCCTTTCGAGCAGCCCGGCGCATCGCTCTCGCGCGTCGTCACCGACCCGGCGCTCTGCCGGCAGTTGGGTCTTGATGATCATGCCATGCACGGCATCGGCCGCAGCGACATCGCCCACGACCTGGTGCCGCACGTCTATGCCGAAAAGCACCCTCTCGGCTTCCGCTGGTTCAAGTTCCGGACTGGCCTCGGGAAGGGGCTGCGCAACGTCATCGACGACTTCGCGCAGCGCTCCAAGGGTCTCGAGCGGCGCGTGATCCCGTTCAGGTCTTGATGCAGTAGAGCAACGCCACGTTATCCGGGCGCGCCTCGCTACCTTCATTCTGGACCGTGACCGTGTGGGTATGCGCGCCGGCGTCATTGATGGAAAGGCTGTGAGTGTGGGCGCCGCCGGAGTTGACCGTTACGCTATGGGTGTGTGCGCCCGCATCATTGATGCTCAGGGAGTGAATATGGGCACCCGCATTTGAAACATCCGCTTGGTACGGCCTGCCGCCAGAAGTAGTGCCCTGAGAGTTATCAAGGTTTTCCCCGTAGTCAAAACTCCCGCTTGTCGAACCGCCGGTGGCAATCTTATGGCTATGCGCACCGGCTGAACTTGCGGTACCGCTATGATCGTGGGTGCCCGCTGATCCCGTCGAAGCTGTGTGCGTATGCGCTCCTGCGCTTAGCGCGGACCCGGTGTGATCGTGGCTCCCAGCCGAGCTGGTCGACGCGGTATGTGTATGCTGCTTGTTCTCATCGGTCTGCGTCGAGCCGAAAGCGCGTGAGGCATCGATACCCGATCCGGTCTCATTCCAGCCGCGGATGAACTCGCCACGCATCTGAGGCAAGCCGAAGGTCGTCGAGCCGTCACCTGCCCCGAAGGTCGTGCCGATGGCAGCAAACAGTGCCGCATAGGTGGTGCGGTTGACGGCCTGGCCACGGCAGGCCAGCCATCCCGTCGGCGCCGTATTGCGCGCGAAGGCCATGACCGCGCCGGCAGGGACCGCCTGCTGCATCTGCTGCACGGTTGCCGCATCCCCGGGCGCCACGCCGTCAGCGAGCCCTACGACCCTGTGCCCATCCATATTGAGGTCGCCGGTCATCGGAGCCCGGCCATCGCGCATCACTCTATCGGTCTGGGCCTGCTGCAGGTCCTCGAGGGGCGGGTTGTGCTGGACCGGCTGGATCGGGTCGCCGTTCTGCACGAAATAGCTCGGTGGCAAGGTATAGGTGCCGTTTGCATCGGTCGGCATGGTGTTCTCCAAAGAAAAACCCGCCTTGATGGCGGGTTGATTTGACGCTTAAAGTGCTGAGGACTTTAGGGGACTTGGGGTGTCATCGGTAAACGGAACAAAAAACCCGGCGGGCTGGCGCGCCTTGCTCAGTCGGGCCATTGCGTCTGCCATTCTCATCGCCATTGTCGGCGGAGGCGGCCTTGGCGTGTGGAACATGACGTTCTCGATGGGATGGTATGAACTTGAGGACGCAGCGCGGGCCAGTGGCGTTCGCAACGCCACGACTGCCCGCACCGCCATTGCCGAAGCCTACGAAATGGATCCGACGCTGGTGGTGTGGTGCATGGGCGTCATGCGGTGGGACAGGGCCAACGTCAGAGGGATCGGTTGGCTGAAGGTGCTCGCGGTGCCGGTGATGAACGTCCCTTGCGGAAAGCTCTACGAGGAGGCATGAGCGCCACACCGGAGGTACTGCCGTCGCCCGAGGCGGCGGTCCGGCGGGACGTTAGGGCCATGCACGATACCCGCTAACTCCACCAGCCCTTTACGGCTTGCGCGACGCCATCCGGTTCTTGACGTTGGCAAAGACCCAAAGCAAGAAGAAGCCGCCGGCGGCCAACCCCGCGGCGTTCTGACCCTCTGGTAGTTCGCCCAGATATTGGGCGATTGCGCCGGCAACGCCCCCGACGATGCCGCCCCAGGCGCCCCAGATCAATGGTTGGCTTTGTTTCTGCATGGGGCGCACTATGGTCATGGGCAAAGATTCGCCGCAAGCGATTACTAGCGAGCCTGTGCCCCTTCCACCAAGATGCTTAACGGAGGATCGGGATCGTCTGGGGGCTGGGCAACGTTGTTGATCACTCCACCGATAGAGGGGGCGACGAGCAGTTTGGCAACGTCGCTGGGCTCGGTGAGCAGTTGGTTGGTGAGGTAACCGAAAACCGGATCCGAATGCAGCAGCCGCCCAGCTGCGTTTGATGCGACCTTGCCGACTGCCGCCCCGGCCAGCGCCCCAGGCACCGTGTCAATCATGTCGCCGCCAAGGTCGTATCCCATGGCCGCGCCCATGGCCGCGGGCATCCCAAGGTCCAGGCCCTGCACCACCCATTTCCTCCTCTGCGGCAGTGGCGTCATTGTGGTCGTTCCGGCGTGTGCCAGCCCCGGCAGCTCGCCGCTCTGACCCAGGACATAGGGATCCTCGCGAGACGTCCGCACGGCGGCATCAAGCAGATCCGGCGAGATCAGACCGTCCGGATCTGCGGCGTTCTGGAGAACAGTAAGATTGCGGTAATCGCTGCGCGCTTGCTGCCAGTCACCAATGTCCGGGGACTCGGCAGCCAGCATCGAGCGCTCCATAGCGTCATCGAGGGCCGCCTGAAAACCTCGCAGCGCTTGCGTTAGGTCCTCGTCGTTACCTTTCCGATCGGTGAAGCTGCGGATGCTGCTGCGCATGTTCCTGTAGGCATTGCCCGAGATAGGCCAACCAAACCGTTCGTACCTATCCAGCGCATTCGCCATCTCCACGACGAATGGAACTCGCATACTTTCGGCAAGATTGGAATTGTACGACTTGGCCACCGATTCGAACTCGCGCAATAGCTGCTCATCGGGCTTCAGCGGGTTGCGCGCGGCCACGGCATCCAATTGTGCACCAATCTCGTCGTAGGCTCTTGTGATGACCTGAGGCGTCGCGCGGGGTGCGCTGATGCCGGCGTGCGCCAGAGCTGCCTGCGTGAACTGTTCGCGTTGGTTTTCGTTGAAGGTGGCCGGGCCGTCACCCAACTCGCTCTCAACGCGGCGGAGCCACGGGGAATCCGTCCATTGTCCTGCCGATATGTCGATACCCTCCCTGGCCATCACCTCGTTCGCGGCCTGCCGATTGGGATCGACGGGGAACGGCGTGATGACGTGCTTAGCCCCTTGGGTCAGGCCTATCGCCGCAGTGCCACCCAAGAGCTGTCCAGCAAGTTCAAGATAAGGATTGTCCGGTGCGATCTGTTGGGCGATGCCAGCCCCGGCACCAGCACCGGCCGCCGTCGCTACATCGCTGGCCACCGTCTTCAGCTCGCTGGCAGCGGAGCGACCCGTTCTCGCGACCCTCCCATGGATTCCCGATGGAATCAGCGTTGATCCGACCTCCTGCAGCCCTCTGCGCGCGATCTGGTTGATTGGATCATCGCTTTCCGGCGCGATTGTGGGTGCCAAGAGCTGACGGAAAGTCTGGTAGCCACCGACGGTGTCGACGGGCAGTTGGATGTCGGATCCGGTAGTGGCATTGAGGACCGCCGCGCCCCCACGCAAGGCAAGATTGGCCAGGTCGACGGGGCTGCCAAGGCCCATGGCGATGCCCTCGTTGAGTCCCGAGAGACCTTACACGAGAAGGTTGTCGTACCAATACGCGGGCTGGGGTGGCTGCGCCGGCATACCCGGAACCGGAAGGTCGAGCGTGTCTATGTCTTCAGGCCGCCGGTAGGGCACGTATGGAGCCGGCTCTTCGGCAGGCGCAGGCTGCTGATCGAGCAACGCGTCCGGAAGATCGGGAACGATGTGTTCGCGGAGCTCCTCGGGCGACACGCCGTCCTCGAAGTGTGCGAGCGTCCCGTCAGGCAATTGAACAAGCGCCATAGCAACCTACCTCAGAAATCGAGTGGAATTGAAATCCTCGGGATCGACCAGACCGCATTGACCTCGCCCTCCGGCAGAAACGCCCGGGGCCCGCCGGCACCAGGCACACCCACACCCCGCGCCCGCTCCAGCTCATCGGCCCGGTACGCCAGCAGCCCCCCGAGCCCGCCCTGCGCCAGCCGCGCCAGGCCTTGCGTCCAGTGCCCAACCGGGCTGAGATCCGCGCCGCCCTTGATCAGCGCGGCCGCGACCTGGAGACGTCGCGCGATCTGTTCCGGCGAGACGGCCGCGCCGTTCGCGCCCCAGACGAAGGGCTGCGTTGGTTTGGTCTCGTCCATCAGCGGACCTCCTTGTAGTCGACCATGCGATAGCCGCTCGGATGCGTGCGCACGGCCTCGGGCTGGGTGTCCTCGAGCTCATCGGCCATCACGCCCATATGGAAGATGCCGCCGGGCGTGCCCTTGTAGCGGTAGGTGTAGACCGGCACGCCTTCGTCGGTTTCACCGACGCGCTCGACGTCCTCTTTCAGGCGCTCATCTGAAAACAGCATGCCCAGGCCCCCCGCCTGCCCGGCCGCGCCGAGCAGCGAGCCGCCGAGGCCGAAAAGGCCGCCCATCATCGCCTGGCTGTTGGCGAGATCGGCCTGGTATTTCTGGTTGACGAGCCCGGTATAGTCGACGCCGGCAACGCCGGTCTGCGGCGTACTCTGGAACTGCGGCATCGACACCTGTGCCCCCGACATCAGCGCCGAAAGCTCGTTGATCGGCTGGTTGCGCAGCGCCATCGCCTCCTGCAGTCCTTGCCCGCGGGCGCTATTGGCGAACTGCGCATCGGTCAGCGCTGCGGCATTGCCCGCCTGCTGGGCGTTCTGCGCGAATTGCGCGGCGCCGAGCGAAGCCTGGTTGCCGAAGCCCGCCCGGGCAAGCTCCGCCTCGTTGCCAAAGATCGCGGCGTTACGCGCGAGGTCCACGAGGCGCGACTGCTCCTGGCCCCCCGCGAGCGTCGTTGCCAGCCGCGCATCCGTCGTCTGCCGCCCCAGCCGCTCCATCTCCGCGTTCCACGCGGCCGAGCCCTCGCGAACGCCCGAATTGAGGAGGCGCGTACGCAGCGTCTCTTCCTGCGAGGCGCGATCGGAAGCGCCGCGCTGCCAGAGCGCCTCCTCCACCCGTGCCCGGTCGTTGGAGAAGTCGTCGGCTCCGGCATAGGAGGTGGCAAAGCCCGGCCCCAGCGCCGCGGTATAGTTGCCGCCAATGTCGCGCGCGAAATCGGCATCGACCCCCGAGGATTTGGCAAGCTCCGGCAAATTGCTGGTGTCGACCCCGCCCTTCAGATACTCGCGCATCGCCGCCGATTGCTCGGCGGCCAGCCCGGCGAGATTGCCCTGTGCCTGCTGCGTCTGGCTGAAGATCGCCTGTTGCTCGGGCGAGAGCGTGGTGGTTGCGGTATAGCGCGGCAGCTCGATCGGCTTGCCGTCGGCGCCGATGATGGTCTGCGTGCCGTTCTGGCTATAATTGAGGCTCCCGGTCGGGGTCACCTGGTCGACCATGTTGAGCGCTTGCTGAGTCTGGGCCGTGGTGCTGTTCCACTGGCTCTGCGCCTGCGCGGTCTTCCATGGGTCGGGGGGCTTGGGGGTCGAGACCATCTAAAATCTCCAGTCCTTCTTCAAAATGCCGACGATGAAGGCGTGCCGCCCCTCGCCGAAATGGTTGCGCATCAGCCCCTCGACCTCGCCGCCGAGCTGTTCGGCAAGGCGCACAACGCGGGGCTGCCCGGTGACGACCGTCATCCGCCCGCAGCCGAGGCGGCCGAAGACGTATTCGCCGATGGAGCGCACGAACGGACGCGTCCAGCCGCTTCCGGCGGCGCTCATGTGGATGTCGTTGCCGGTGAAGTGGTTGAGCAGCACGCCGCCGATGACCTCGCCGTCCTTCTCGATGCCGACGGCCACATAAGGCGGCACGATGTTGTGGGCGAGCCTCTGCGCCAGGAACTCCGCCACACGCTCGTTCGAAACGATCATCAGAGTGCTTTCAGCAAAAATGGTCACCACTTTTGCGGTTCGAAAACACGACAATTCAAGGACTTAGAGCTCCCGTTCCGATTCAATCGGAACGGGAAATGCTCTAGGTGATGATGTCGGCCATCGTATAGGTGACGTCGACGCGCACGATCTCGACATCCATGGGCACCGGGTCGTCGCTCGAGATCTGCATCGCCGCCGAGAGCGTGGTGCCGGCGGCGCTCACCGATTGCCAGTCCTCGATGGTGATGAGGTCGGTGGATTCACCCCAGTTGGAGCTGCCCCAGAATGCCGCGCCCCAGACGCCGCTGTCGTTGACGTCGACGGCAAGCGGCGCGATCGGCATGTCGACGACGAAGTCGCTGTGCGTCGTCAGCTCCAGGGCAACGTGCTGGCGCGCGCGGATCGAGGCGCGGGCGAACTGGGCGATCTTCCTGTTGGTCGGCGTGCCGAAATCGTCGAACAGCGGCACATAGACCCCGGCATAGGGTTCGCCGCCGTCCTGGCCGCCGGTGAGCGCGCTCATCACTTGGCCCTCGGGGGCGCCGAAGAACAACCGCTCCTTGAACACCACGCTCGAGCGCATGTCCCAGCCGGTGAACCGGCACCAGGCGCCGGTGCGCACATTGACGACGAAGACTTCGCTTTCAAGGCTCGGGGTGGAAGGCGGGAGGATCACGGCCATCTGCTGGGTCGGCCACAGCTCGCACCGCCACTCGCCGACAGACCGCAAGTGCACGGCCCGGTTCCACGCATCCTCGATCGGATAGGAGATGGCCGCCGGCGCGATGGCGGCGAAATCGCGCGTCACCGCCGCCGAAAGCGGCACCAGCCCGACGCTGGTCGCGATCATGATGTCGCCGCCGGCGCGGAACCAGGCGCGCTTGCCCAAGGGCCGCCCGATGCGATAGACGCCGACCTTGCGCCAGTCGTTGATGTCGCCAGGGTTCGACCCTTGGAAGACCGCAACCTCCCCCTCGGTCGAAACGAAGATCACCTGCTGCGAAAGTCCGCCCTGGGCGCCGCTGTCGTTGGACCAGATGGCTCCGAAAAGCAGCGATCCACCGCGCTCGAACACACCGCCCAATGGCAGTTGCGTCAGCTGCCCGCCGATCTGCCCCACCGGCAGGTACCAGGCATTGAGGCTGTCCTTCTCGACGTAGAACAGCCGATTGCCGTGCGGCCAGACGAAATTGAGGATCGAGGCGTCGTTGCCGTTGTAGTCGCCGGCAAAGGTCAGCGCGGGAAACGTGTCGAAATCTGTGCCGTCATAAACGAGCGGCGTGTCGGTGCCGTTGACGAGGCGCAAATATATGCCGCCCGACGAGGCGAACTGCGCCGAAATCCAGTCGCCGCCCGCAAGCCCCGTCACGTCGTCGACGGGTGCAACCCCGCCGATATTGACGATCTTGCCATTATCGGCCGCAAAGAGCTTCTCGTTCGTCCCGGCGATATAGGCGAACAGCGCATCGACCTCGGCTCCGCCGATATCGGCATGGAGTTCGAAGCCGCGGCGCAGTCGCGCCGTGGTCGCGGTCGGAAAGAAATTGTCGAGGATCAGCGCGCCGGAGACGACGCTGCCGTCCGGGTTGCGTGCGCCCGGCTGGGCGAGGTTGCGATTGGCGATCCAGCCATTGCGCGGCGCCGGCCAGGATTTGACCTGCGCCTCGCGCGGCTTCTGCTTGACGGTCGGCACGCGCATGGCTTCACGCGCCCCCACCCAGCGGCCACGGCCAGCCGGTCGTGGTACCCCGCAGGCTCCTGCCCGCCCGGGCGCGGATCGTTCGCCCGCCGGCATCGCGCGCCTGCGCCTGCGACAGAGCGATCTCGTAATTGCGCATGTCCTCGGCGTATTCGAGCCCCTTCTGCTCCTTCCAGCGCCACAGCGTGCCGAGGGTCAGCAGCCGCTCGTCGAGCACGAAACTATCGGTATCGGCGGTAAAGCTCGCCTTCTTCGTTCCCGCCGCCGGCTTGACGATATTGCGGCTGATATAGGGAAAGCGCGCCTCTGCCTCGTGCCCCGGCGCCGGCACGAAGGTGAACTTGTCCTCGAGGATGATCCAGGCCCCCGGCGTGATCCGCGCGAAGCCATGGCTTTCCTCGGCGAGCCACTCCATCACCGTCGGGATGTGCAGATAGCCCCAGAACCAGGTCGCCGGGTCGATGACCCCGCTGGCCGCAAGCATGCGGCCATAGTCCTCCGGCAGCGGGAAGCGTGTGTCGCTCCCGTTGCCGGTGATGGTGTGGATCACCGTCAATGCCTGCCAGTCGTGCGAGCGGGCAATGTCGATCGCCACGTCCCCGGCAAGATCGAGGATCTCGGCCGGGCTCGGGTCGCTTGCCGGAAGGCTGGCGCCCTTCAGCGCCGCAAGCTCGGCCTTCAGCCTTTCGACTTCGTCGGCGAGGTCCGCGCTTCCCCGCCGATCGGCCGTGAACCGCGCCGCCATCTCCTTCAAGGCATTGGCGTGCATCTGCAAGCTCTTGAGGTTCGGTCCCTCGAGATGGTGCAGCGCCTCGATCGAATAGATCTTCAGCGCCCGGCACAACGAAAGCTGGGCATCGGAAATGCCGTAGGGCCGCAGGAATTCCAGCGGTGTGCCGGCAGCCTCCTGCGGGCGCCCGGCGAGGAACTCCCGGTACTGGTCGGCCCAGCGCTCGGCATAGGTCACAACCCTATGCCCGTCGCGCTTCCAGAAGGCGTCGACCGGGAAGACCGGCGAATAGAGCTTTGATCCGGCAAAGCGAACCTCGACCGCCTCGACCGTCTTCATCACCGCCCGCCCCTCGCGCTCGGAGGCAGGCACGTCCTCGACGGTGATGTGCTTGAAGATCGGAGTGACGGTGATCTCGCGCGTATCGATCGGCACGGAATGCGCCATGGGGAATTCTCCTGGTTGTGTGGGAAACAGAAAAGGCCGCGCCGCAGGGCAGAGCCTCGGATAGGTCACCGAACCGGCCAGGGGCGGGGTGTCCCCTTCTCCCCTTGAGGGAGAAGGTGCACCCACGGGTCGCTTCGCGCCTGAGGACAGGCTCCGGGCGGATGAGGGTCTGCGATGACGCAAACCGCACCTGACCCTGCGCTTCTTGCAGCATCGCAACACCCCCTCCCGGCCTCCCCCATCAAGGGGGAGGTGGGCGTCCGTGCGTTTGGTGACCACGCACCACACCCGCCGGTTTTCCGCATGCTGGTCGGGGTACGACATCGCCAAGCCCGCCAGACCGGCACCTCCCCCCTTGTGGGGGAGGTTGGGAGGGGGGTAGTTCGAAGCGCGCAAGCGCTGATGGGCAGGAAAACCGATCGTGCTCGGTGGCACGGTCTTGCCAAGCTCCGCACCGGTGGAACATCACCGCTGCGGAGCACTGCCGCGTGCGAACCTACGGCGCCCCAGCCGCGCCCTTGCGGACGTGCAGGAACTGGCCCTCGCTGACGGCGACCCCCGGCGGCGTGAAGTAGCCGCCGGCGCCGGCAGCGACCATGAAGCCCGGTTCGGTGACGGTCACCTCGGTGCCGGTCGAAGGCGTCGCCGCGATATCGGCCGAGGCCTTCACCCAGAGATAGTCATGGCCGTCGGAGCCGGTCTCCTTGTTGCCGAGGCGATAGGAGGGATCGACCTCCGTGTCCCCGATCGAGAGGCCGAGCTGGCTGTCCCAATAGGGAACGCCGGTGACCACCTCGTCGATCTGGGGGCCGAGTTGTGGAGTTGTGCGGAATGCCATTGTGAGGCTCCTTTCTTTTTCCGCTTACGCCGCCGTGCGCAGGCGCACGGAGAACAGCGGGTTCTCGAGGACGAGCTGGCCCGACCACACGATGCCCTGGGCAACCGCGTCCTGGTTGACGGGGCGGATGCCGTCGCCCGGGTGGAACGGCACGAACGACTGGCCCGGGAACTCGTAGATGGCGAGCCCTTGCGTATCGATGCCAAAGGCGGTGTTGGCCGGCATCACCGCGCCGATGCCGCCGGCCGCGACCAGCTCCACCAGGCCCGCAGGCGTGTGGTAGGCGAGGGCCGGATAGCCGAGCCGCACCGAGCGTTCGGTGGCGAGCCGCTGGTGAGCGACGAACGAGGCCGAGACCGGCTGGTACGACAGCGCGTCGAAGATCCACAGGTCCGGATAGCGTCCGTTGCGCGAACGGTTGAGCGCGATGCGCTCGATGATGGGGCGTGCTGTGGTCACGTCCCATACCGCCCCGATGTCGGGGAAGTCGGTGGTGGCAAGGAAACTCGACGGCCGCCAGTTGGCGACCTCGGCGCGGTCGATACCGCCATAGACGCCGACATTGGGAATGATCGGAATGGCGCCGCCAAGCCCGATCATCTGCCGCCCGCCCGAGCCGGTGCCGTCGGCAATCAGCGACACCTCGAACTCTTCCTTGACCGATTTCTCGGCCGCGTTGAGGTAGAATTCCATGAGGTCGATGACCTCTTCCTCGCCGCGGTTGAAGAGGAGTTCCGTGCCGTTGAGCGAGAACATGCCGACGACACGCGCCCAGTTGAACACGGCCGAGTTCAAGAGCTCCTTGGGCGTGATCTCGATCTTGTCGTACCCTGTGAACCACTGGGCCTGCAGCTTGTCGAACTCGACCGGCACGCGCAGTTCCGGCCCGCCCGCGCGCTTGACGCGGACATTGCCGAGATCCTTGAGGATCCGGGTCAGCGGGGTGGCGTTATAGACGATATCCTGAACTTCGCTGGAGCGCTTGGCCACAGCCGCCGTCAGGAGCTGGCGATACTGCCGATCATCGGTGATGGGCATCACATTCTCCTAGTCTTGCTAACCCCCTGGGATCGAGCGCATTTCGCTCTTGAGGAGGTCGCGGATGGATTGTTTGGGGCGGTCGGCAACGGCGTCTTCACCGCCATTGGGAGCGCCACGGACGGATTTCTTGCCGGCCTCAGGATGGACAGGAGGGGCAGTATCGGCACTGGAGTGCGAGGGAGGCGCCGGAGGTTCGGACCGTGAGGACGGCGCGGTGCCGCCGGCCATCCGATAGGCCTCGATAAGGCGCTGTTCCGGCGTCAAGCCGGTGCCGTAGAGCTTGTCGATCACGCCCGACGTCAGGACCCCTGCGATCCGTTCTTCGAGCGCGTGATAATCCGGGTGCGCGGCCGCGAACGCGGTCAGCATCGGCTCGAGCCGCGAGGCGGCGAGCTCAATGCGCATGGAGCGTACTTCCTGCGCCATGGCGCGCACTTCCGGTGAACGCTGCTGCCCGCCGGCGCGCGCCGCCGACCGCTGGGCCAGCGCACCCTGCAGGCTTTGCGCGTATTGCTGCGGCGTCTGCCGCGCGACCGACTGCGCCACATCATAGAGCGAGAGCGGCGAACCGTCGGCCTTGCGCGGCCCGACCTCGCGCAGGATCATCTCCAACCCGGCAATCGGCGAGCGCGCCAGCGCCTGCTCGACGGCAACAATGCGGTTCAAGGTATCCTTGAGCTCGCGGCCGTTGGCCCGGGCGATGTCGTCGAAGCGCTTGACACCCTCGAAGCGCTCAGTCGCCTGCCGGTGCCTGTCGATCTCGCCCTCGTATTCCTTGGAAAGCCTATGCACCTCGGCCTTCACTTCATTGGGCACGTTGGCCCATTTGGTGCGCGCCTCGGGCAGGAACCGGGCGGGCGGCTCGGCGTGCTCGCCTTGGCGAAGCCTCCCTTCGGCGGAGCCAGGCTTGCGCCCAGTAGACTCGCGCTCATGTGACTGGCGGTCGTCCGGCGCGCCCTGCCCGGTTGCGGGTTTTTCAGGCGCCCCCCTATCGGTCGCCTTGCCGGCGCCCGGATCTTCATCGCCGACCGGCGCCTTGCCGCCCCCGCGCGGTTCGGTTTTGGCCTCCTTCGCCTCACCCTCACCGGCCTTGACCTTCGCCGCCTCGGCCGCGTCCCTCGCCTTGCGCTCGGCCTCCTTGTCGAGCCGCGCTTTTTCCGTATCGAGCGTCTCGCGCACGGAGACCGGTTTCTTGCCCGCCTCCTTGCCCTTGCCCGCCATCGTTTCTAGGTCGGTCGACTGCGGCCCCGGCCGGGTGAGCTGAGGCTCGCCTTGGCGAAGCCTAGCTTCGGCGGAGCCAGGCCTGCCGCCTCCGCTTTCGAGCGCAACGGTCTGCGTATCGAGAACGGTCGACGCACTCACGGCGCCGCCCGGCTCGGCGGTCGTCTGGTTCATAGGAGTTACCTTTGTCTGAGGGGGGGCGCCCCGAAAGGGCTATTCGATCGCCGCGATCTCGGGCGGCAGATTGCCGGTCACCACATCATTGAGGGCCTGGCGGACGTCTTCCCGGCGTTTGCCTGCGTCGGGGACATGTTCTTGGAACTGCGGCGTTTCGTTGCCGAGCTCGATGAAGTCGATCCCGTGCGGATTGCCGCTCGCCTTGTGCGATGCGGCGAGTGCGGCCTTGGACGTGTACCACTTGCCATCGGCCATCGACTGCACCGGCTGGTCGAAATCACGGACAATGCGCGGGCACCCCAGATGTGACGGCTCCGGGCGCGGCTCAGGTGCCTTGCGGTAGACCTGGCGCCCGTTGCCGAGATCGTACCAGAAATATTGGCTCATCAGACCTGCGGCGCCATCAGGCCAGCCGCGACAAGGGCCGCAGCGAGATCGGCAGCAGTTTCCGAATAGGCCGGCGGCGTCTCCGGCACCGCCACCGCACCGACATCGGCCGCAGTCAGCACGATATCGCCGCTCTGCCCGTTGACGGACCTCACGGCCCCGCCGCCACCCCCACCGATCTGTGCCGCCACTTCCTTGGCCAGCGGCGTCGCCATGCCGAGTTCTGCAAGTGTCCTGGCATCAGCCATTCGAGTTCTCCTTTGGGTATGAAAGTGGGTAGAAAACGGTTGAGGAGCCTCAAGGAGGGCATCACGCCACCCCACCCATCGGCTGTCATCCACGCCAAGGCGAAGACCCGCCCCTGAACCCGTCACCGGGCACGCAAGGTTCGCTTGGCAGCTCTCTCGAGGCGAGGAAGGCTCCCTCCAGCACGGGCGCTTACGTGTCGAGCTGTCATTCGAACCGGGAGCGGATGATGGGCATGAGCGCTGCGCTCATGTGATTGCCGATGAAGGAACGGACCAACGTGTTCGGTGGACGCTCCGCCCGTGCAGTAAGGTTAACGGAACTGTGTAGTGGCCCTCGGCGCGGAACTGTGCAAGAGGTTGTTCGAGCCTGGCGAGAGCCTGGAACGCCCACGAGATCGCCTAAGCCGCGATCTCGGTTCTCCAGAACGCGCGTCCGAGGCTCTTCATGTCGCACCAGCCTTTCTTCCGCACGCTGCAGATCGCCGGCATATGGCTCTTCCTTGCGCCGCTGATAATCATTCTTGGTACGGTTGACGTCTTGACCAATGGCCGCAGCCGAAACTGGCCATTCGACGATGGCCGCGTGTACTCCGACTAAAGCAATGTGCGCACACAGCCTGTCCCGGCTCGACCCAGCTTGGTTACCGGTCCTGCGCAAGAAAGAGCCGGCGTTCTGATCACGTCGGAACGCATAAGGCTCTAGGTCAGCGCCAGCCAGATCAGCCATCCGAGCCCGATGAACAGCGCCCAGGCTGCAATGGCCATGAGCACGATAGTGGTCAATCGGTGCTGGCGCAGCCAGTCTACTCCGGACGCAGGATATCCCGCAGCAAGGAGGAGTTGGTATACTCTTTCCAGGACCACACTTTCCAACGACACTCTCTCCCCCGTCGCTCGTCGAGCCTCATCCGAGTAGGAGGAGGAGTTTAGGAAAGGGTCGCCTAAGCCGATAAAATTGCGGCATTCACAGGATGTGGCATGCGCTCACCCCAATCCCGCGCGCGCCATCGCCCACGCCATCAGCGCTGCCCGATCACTGCTGCTCAGCAGCCCCACGCCCACAATCGCGTCACGTACGTCCATCAGCGAGAATGCGCCGGGCGGGCTGTGAGGTGCGGCACCGATGTGGAGGCGGTTGTTGACCGTCGCAGGCACGACGGCCGACGATTGCGCCGCCCCGCCGTCGACGTAGTAGTTGACCTGCGTACCGGTGTGCTCGACGAAGAGCACGTGAGCGCCGCTGAAGTCGACACTGGTATACTGCCGCTCGACACCGGTGAGGCCGTCGCCGGTGTCGGCCTTGGCCCGGTTGACCGTGCTGGTCACGCGCCGGCCCACGGTTCGGGACGTCGCTCCGCTGTCGCCATAGCCGAACATCGTGTTGTGGTTGCCGTCCGCACTCAACCGCTTCTGGTTGACCACGAGCAGCATGAAGCCGGGGTCGGCTCCGACCGGCACGAATGCTGGTATGTCGAGTACCCCGAAATCGTCGATGCCATCGAACGATACGCAGCTCGCATTGGTGCCGGGCCACCCGGTGGCATTGTAGACCGCACCGGTCATGTCGAGGGCGTGCCCGGCGCGCTCGTCGGTCCAGTTGCCCCCCGAGAACGGCTTTGCCGTCCACCACGCCTCAACCTCGCGAACGGAGAGTGGCGAGAACGGAAGGCTGACCAGTTCCAGACGGAAGTCCTTGTCGAACTCCATGTACCTGCCGTCGACCGTGCCGGTGAACAGCAGCATGCCCAGAAACCAGGCGGCCGTGTCCAGGGCGACGAACGTCGTGTCGATGAGCACGTTCGCGGTCATGTTCGCAGTGGTGAAGCTCGTCCCGCTGTTGAACGTGCCGGTATCACAAACGCGAACGGCACCCGAGCCCCAGCCACCGTTGATGTAGACGTTCCCATAAAGCCGGTAGGTAGCGCCGGGCGTCAGCGACGGCTCCTTCCAGGCTTTCGGGTTGGCGCCGGACCTCGCGATGCGCATCCTGCCATTGCCCTGATCGGTCAGTACCGTGTTTGGGCCTTGCACCCACGCAAGAGCGCGCAGCAGGTTTTCGCGCAGAACGGTCAGCGTGAACGAGCTGGACAACTGTGCCGTGTCCATGTTCGCGTCCGTCACCTGCACGTTGAGATCGGCGAAGGTTCCATGCTCCGTCGGTGTCCCGCTGACCGCGCCGGTCGACGGGTCTATCGAGATCCCGTCCGGCCAGTCACCGGCAAGCGAATACGTGTATGGCGCGGTGCCGTAGAAGGCAGTCGCCGTGAAACCCGCATACGCCAGGCCGACCTCGCCCGTCGTAACCGGGCTCCCCGTCAGCGACAGGGGCAGCGGTGTGATGGTCTCGCTCTCGAAGCATCCGATGTCATAGTCGTTCTGCGGTACGACATTGCCGAAGAAGTCGCGCGGCGGCGTGATGCCGACCAACGCGAGGATGTCCTGCCCGTGACCGCGCGCGCCCGAGCCGATCTGCGTCTGATACGCAGCGAGGGCCGGATCGTTTACGGCATCGACATTCCCCACCGGAACCGTGCCCGCAAACATGGGATCCAGCGGTATCGAAATGTCGATGCCGCCATCGGTTTCCGTGCCCGTCGCAGCCCGCCAGGCAGCAATCGACGAATAGGTCGTAGCTCCCCACTTGATCGAGATCGCGGCGCCGGATGGCCAGTACAGATTTCCCCGGATCAGGAACGAGGAGGCAGGAACCACGCTGCTTTTGGAGGTGACCACCTTACCGCTTGCAGCGACCAGGATATTGTTGAAGAAGCCGCCGTTGATGAACCTGTTGGTGGTTCCGCTATACACCATGAGCGCGAAACCATCGTCGTGGTCATTGTAGAACGTATTCCCATAGATGAAATTGCCCGAGGCATCACTGGCCTCGTCCGATCCAAACATAAACTCGCCGTACTTGTCGGTATCGGACGCCGAGTTGTTCTCGCTGATGCAGTATCGGATCGTATTGTTGTTCAATGGCAGAAGATGGGTGCCGCCGGCATTCCACTGATAGAGCAGATACCCCGGGCCGTCGCAATCAACAGCGTAGCAGTATTGGATGATGCAGCCCTGGCTTCCGCCATCGATGTCGAAACCGCCGCCATCGCTTGATCCAAACGAAGTTCTCTGGCCCCTGGTGACGCAGAACTGAATGACGGTGTCCAGACAGTCGGCCATCCAGATGCCAACGGAGCCAGAACCGTTCGCCCCGTTGTCATACGCAAGGCAGTACTGCACCAATCCACCCGAGATGCCCTCCCCGACGAAGATGCCATTGCCGCTGTGGTTGCCAAGGCCCGTCTTGCCGGTGCAGTTGTAGACCGTGCAGTTCTGAACGATCGGGTCGGTGGTGCTCACGTCGTAGAGCTTCAGGCCGTGCAGCCCGCGAACGACGATGCCCATACCCCGATTGGTCACTGTATTGCCCGTGCAATCGTGAACAACGCAGCCATCGATCAGCGGGGCGTCAAACCCGGAGGCCGCCTCTGCGGCAACGGCGTCATCGCCAGTCCGGATTGCTATGCCATCGATGCCGTACGCACTGACCTCCAGATTTATGAGGCGCAAGCCGGGAAGCTTGCTGCCATCGAGCAGGTTGTTTTGAGCGTGAACACCACAACCGGTGCTGACCGTGCTGCCGGTGCCAACGAAGCTAAGGTCCCTGATCGTCACATCGTGGGGGTTGAGCGCATCGACGCCGCTCTCACTATTCGATGACGCCTGGATGGTCGCCTTGCCGGTGCCATAGCTGCCATAGACGATTGTTGCGCCGGCAAGACCATAGTGCTGCCCCTCGCGCAGGACCAGCGAGCCCAGGAACGTCTCGCCGCCCTTGAACAGGACTTGCGCGCCGGCGGGTATCGTTTCGGCATTGACCTTGCCGAGGGTCTGCCAGGCCGAGCCCGGGCTAAGACCGTCATTGCTGTCCGATCCTGCCGGATCGACATAGAAGCGGACCAGCCCATCGACCACGAACGGCGCGCCGTGCTCGGAAAGGACGATCGGCGCACCAAGCCCATTCTCCGCGATGGTCATGGGAGGTGCGCCGGCATCGACCGGCCTCACCGGGGCGCCGCGGCCGTTTTCGGCGATGACGACAGGGGCGCTCATTCTGGCGTCCTTTCCGCCTGCACGCCGATCGCGTCGGCAAGTGTCACTTCCCTGACCAGGGTTTGTGTCATTTCGGCCAGGCGACGAATGCTTGCCATCGCTGTTTGCTCCCTTTGTTACCGGGCTGGCGGTGCGCACCATCCATCCCACCCACCGGCTGTCATCCTCGCGGATGCGAGGACCCATCCTGAGATGCAGCCGCAGCCGCAACGTGTATGTCCGGGGCACGAGCCGCGTGCCCAAACCGCGCTTTCCGAGCTTGGCTGAGGTGCTCAGAGCTGGATTCCGGCCTTTGCTGGGGTGACACCGAGTTTGTGGTTGTTACGGTGCCTCGCACTGACCTTCTGTGCGAAATTACCGCCGCGGCTTCAGCTCTTGAACCACCGCCTCAACACCCACGATGTCCTCCCGACTTGAGGATCGGGACCCATCCTGAGATACCGCGCCAGCCGCAAGGTGTGTGAAAGAGGCACGAGCCCCCCTCCCTCTTGAGGGCAGGGCTATCGCATATGGTGGGCCGAGGGCGGATGAAGGGGTTTGCGATCTCGCAAAACGCACTGGGCCTTGCGCTTCTTGCAGCATCGCAACCCCTATGCCCATCAGATCGACCATTTTCCGGTTTCGGGGTCGTAAAATCCGTACCCGGGAACCCACTCATTTCCGGTTTCGGGATCAAACCACCCATTCGGCTCAGGTCGCGCAGGCTGCGCAGGCAACGGTACGCCACCAGCGTTGAACTGTATGACGTCCCGCAATTGCGGGTTCTGGTTGACGTACTGGCGGATGCGGGCCGCGACTTTCGGCGCTACCGTCTTGATGTAGTTTGGATCGACCATATACGCCCTGACGGCCTCAGCCATCAGCTCGCGCGGCACGAATGGCCTGGTATAGCCCGACTGTTCGGGGCCGAACGGGCGCCCATAGGATTGCGGGTTGTTGAGGTCGTTGTAGATCGCGCGGAGCTCCCTGTTCAGGCGCTCCGTTGGGATGCCTCCCGCGATGCTGTCAATGAGATGGCCGACCTCATGCGCAGCGACACGAGGCTTCGCAACTTCGGTCAGATCTCTGTTCAGCAGGATTTCGTATTCAGTGTTCCCGGATCGCCGGTCGGTCGTCTTTACGAGCCGCCCTGCGTCTCCTCCGAGCGCTCGCGGCGCAACTGTCTCAATGCTCGCGCCAGCCGATCTCTGCGCGACTGAGGCCATTGCCTCCGTAGGGAGGGGTCGGTCGCTTCCGCCCGTAATCTCTCTACCCACGAGATGGGCGTCTGGGCTGAGGGGTCTTCCTTCGATGTCGACGGCAAGTCGTCCGGCTTCATTGGCCTGTGCTCCAAAGGGGTAATCCGCCTCAAAAGGGCGCTGCGAAACGGATAGAGGATCATATATCCTGGCTGACCGACTTTCAAGCGATGTCAATGGGTTAACCATCGGCTGACCCCTGGGGACAACCCCGCCGAGACCGACGAGACCCGCCATTGCCGACGCATCGTCAATCATCTCGGGGCTATAGGGGCGTATGACCCGGTCCGGATAGAGATACGATCCGCTGTAGTCTCCGTGCAGAGCCCGGCTCGGAGCGAGAAAGCCATTGATCGCAGGCTGGACAAACCGTCGGTCCAGGCTCTCGAGAAATGCGGGCCACAATGCCGATAGGGGTGGCAGTTGTCCCGAATTCCCGTCGTCTAGCTCATCCGCATAGGCCAGCAATTGCGCGATAGTATCTTCCCGCGAGGGCCTCGGGAGCAAGCCATCCGCGAGGGCCAGAGCAACTAGGTTGTTATCGGCCATTTCGAAATTGCCTTTCGACAAACGCTTGCTGACGATCCTGCTGAGCCATCTGCCGACCTGCCTCTGCCCAAGCGAAGCTCCGGCTTCGCGCAGGCGGGTCACGCTGCCGGTCGGCCGCGAAACCCACCGGCTGTCATCCTCGCGGATGCGAGGACCCATCCTGAAATGCAGCCGCAGCCGCAAGGTGTATGTTCGGGGCACGACCCTCTGCTCAAACCGTCCAGTCCGCTGAGGTGTTCAGAGCTGGATTCCGGCCTTCGCCGGAATGACATCGGGGTTGGTGAGGTTCCGGTGTGTCTCCCCCACTACCTCCGCCGCCGTCTTCACGTCCGCGCGCTGCTCTGCCCGCCGCTCGATACCCAGCCGCGCAAACGCCAACTGGATATCGGCGCCGATCTTCTCGATGCGCCTGGCCTGCTCGGCGAGGTTCCCCCGCGTTTCGGCCATTTCGAGCTGCAGCCGCTGGCCCTCCTGCTGCGCTTTGGTCTGCGCTTCGGCCACCTTGAACTGCATCTCCTGTTGCGTCTTGGCCGTGTCGGCTTGCACCTTGGCGATCGCCGCCTCGGACTTGCGCAGCTCTGCATCCGCCATCTTCTGGTTGGCCGCGCTCATCGACTGTTCTGCTTCGCTCAGCCCGCTTGAGCCCGCCTGCGCCGCCGCCAGCTGCGGGGCGGCGTCGACGAACTCGTCGATCACGGCATTCAGCGTGCGGCCGGCCCTATAGGGCGCGAGGACGAAGCGCAGCACTTCGCCGGCCATCTTCGCCCCCTCTTGCCCGAGCGAAGCAAAGCTCATCAGCCCCTGCGCCGCGCCGGTAAAGGCGGTCAGGAATTCGTTGCGGCTGGCTTTTTCAGCGATCTCATCGGTGAGGATCGTACTGTCCGTTGCGATCTCGAAGGCAAAGCCGCGCGCCCGGTTGTCGCGCAACAGCGTCATCATGTCCTCGATCGGCACCGCCTCGGCGATCTGCCGAAGCTGAACTGCATATTTGGAGATGATCTGCTGCTGGGCCGCCTGCAATTGCTGCTCGGCAGCCGCCGGCTCGATCTCCTGGTCCTGGGCCTTTGCCGCCTCGGCCATCGCCTTGGCCTGCCGGCCAATAGCCTCCATCTCCTTTTCCGCCGCGTCCTCGATGGCCTTGGCCCGCCGCTCGAGCTCGGCTTTCCTCGGCAGTTCCATCTGCGCCATCTCGAGCAAGAGCTCCGGCCCGAACGCCTCGGCCATGATCTCGGCGGAGATCTTCGTCACGTCGCAGGCGATGCGCTGTAATTCGTCGATCTTGCCGCGCACCCGCACCGACCCGTACTGACTCTTGAGCTGTTGTGCGCCGAGCGTTTCCTGCGCCTGGCTCGCCCCGCGCATGATGTCGGAGATGCCCGAGAGCTGGTAGAAATCATTGAACAGCTGCCCGCGCGCGCCGATCAGCCCCTGTATGGCATCGGCGATGTCTTTCAGCGGCAGCCAGACGACGAAATTGCCGCTACTCTCCATCATTGCCGCCGCCGGCACCGGGATCAGCAACTCGTCGTCGTCGCTGTGCAGCGCCTGCTCGACCGCCGTGCCGATATCGCCGCCAGCCGGGATCAGCCCCTTCATCTTGACCCGGTCGAGCAACAGGTAAAGCCGCGCGGTCAGCTGGTTGATCTTTGAGAAATGGCTGGCATAGCGCAGATAATCGGGCACCGGCATCAGAGAGCGCGCCCGCAGCGTCCCGAAAGCCGGACGCGGGCACGGGAAGAACCCGTCGAGCTCTAAATGCGGCTCGCCCTCATCGAGGATGAACGGCGCATCCGGCGCCACCCAATAGACGCGGTTGTCGCGCTTGTGCCAGACCTCCCAGACGCCGGCCTTGCGCGAGCCGTCGGCGCCGCCGAGCGCCTGGTCCTCGCGGCGCACCGAGGTCGAAGCATGCTTGAACGCCTCGCCCGAATGCGCGGCAAAGCGCTTGCGCATCTCCTCGCGCGTCATCCACGCCCGCCGCGCCACCCAGCCGACATCGGCCCATTTGCGCGCCGGCTCATGCAGGAAATCCTTGCGGTCGAGATGCTCGATCGAGATCCGCCGCCCGTCCCTGCCATCCTCGAGCGTCACCCACATCTGCCCGCGATTATAGAAAATCAGATCATCGCGTACCCCGGTCATCACCTCGTCGATCCCGGCCCGCAACAGCGCCACGGTCGTCCCGCGCTCCAGGATCTCGGCCGTCAAATTCTGCAACCGCCGCCGGTCCTTGAATTGCGGCGTCACCACCGGCTGCGGCGCATGCGCATAGACGGCCGGCTTCAGGATCTCCATCGAGGCCCAGAACAGGTCGTAGTCCGGGTCCGTCCACTCGCCCGAACGATAGTCGTCCTTGCGGGCATAGACCCTGTCGATCCGGTCGCAGACATCCTGATAATCGAGAAACGCCTGCTCGGCCTGTCGAATAGCCGCCAGGATCCGCGCCGCCGATTTCGGCTCGCCCGGGTCCTTGAGGCTGTCGACGGGTTCGAGATCGTGCAATTGCGCCATTGGGACTCTCCGGGAACAAAAATGGCGGGGTGCGGCATCGGCGATTTGGCACGGTGCCAACCAAAAACTCGGTGTCATTCCGGCGAAGGCCGGAACCCATCCTGAGATGCAGCACCCGCCGCAAGGTGTGTGAATTGGGCACGGATCAAGAGCGAAACCGCCCTCTCCGTGCTCGCTGATGTGTTCAGAGCTGGGTCCCGGCCTTCGCCGGGATGACACCCGGTGGGTGTGGATGGATGGTGCCCATGCACCCCACCCGCACTTCACTCACACCCGCCCCCGCCGCTGTCACCAGCGCCCCAAAAAACTCGATGTCATTCCGGCGAAAGCTGGGACCCATCCTGAGATGCAGCCACGGCCGCAAGGTGTGTGAACGGGGCACGGAACGCGTGCCAAACCGCCCTCTCCGTGCTCGCTGATGTGTTCAGGGCTGGATCCCGGCCTTCGCCGGGATGACACCGGTGGAAGGGGCAAAATAGTGCCCACCACCCTCACCCCCGCCGCCTCACCCCCGGCAATTCCGGCGCCAGCACATACCCATCCTCGATCTCATACGCTGCCGGCCTCACCGCCGGCGCCTTCGGCGCACTCCCCGCCGTCATCCGGTCGAGCAACTGCCCCACCAGCCCCAGCGCATCCACCTGGTCGTCATGCACCCCAACCGGAAAGCTCATCATCTCGGCGATCAATTCAGCAACGAACGGCGCATCGCGCTTGACCCGCAGGCCCCGCGTCGCGATCAGCCCGCGAAACGACTGCGCCCGGACCGCCTTGTTGCCGGCCGCGGTTGAGAACTGCTCGCGCGCCACATAGGCCCCGCGCTCCATCATCGCCCGCTTGAGGAACGGCCCGACGCCCGATTTGATCTGCCCGGTCTCCTCGGCCCAGCCGACCGGCCGCCATTTGCGCACCAGGTCGCAAAAGCTTTCGACCCACACATCCGAGCTCGCCTGCACCCGCCAGAGATCGAGGAGCCACGGATCGCCATTGGGATCGATGCCGATCACCGCATGCACGGTGAAATCCCCCTGCTCCTCGGTCACCGCATAGTCGCTGCCGCCATAGACCATCAGCGTCTCGCGCGGCGGCAGATGGTCGACGAGGTGGATCCACTCCCGCTTGAAATAAGAGCCCGTGTCCGGTGCCGGCCGCTGCTGGAAGAGCGCCGACCAGGTGCGCGGATTGCGTTCGAACTGCGCCCAGTGCGAAGGCCCGAACCATTCCGGCCAGATATAATCGCCGGGCTTTCGCCCCAGCGGATCGTCCGCCCGCTCGGCCTTGGCCGGCAGGCATATGACCTCCCAGATGTTCCCGTCGCGGCAGGCGATCTGCCCGCTCTCGCCCGCGTAGTTCTCGGGCAGGATCGTGCCGGCGAGGTCCGCCTCGTGCCAGCGCGTCTGGATGATCACCACCGAGCCGCCCGGCTTGAGGCGGGTCAGCAAATCATCCTCATAGGCCTCGAGCGTGCGCTTGCGGATCGTCTCCGAATCCGCGTCCTGCCGCCCGCGGATCGGGTCGTCGATGACGATGAGATCGGCCCGGTTGCCGGTGATCCCCGAAAGCACGCCGCCGGCCATGTATTCGGAACCGTTGTCCAGCGCCCACTCATCCGCCGCCCGGTTCTCCGGGTTGATGCGGGTGCCGAATAGATCGAGGAACGCCGGTTGCCTCACCACCGACCGCGTCCGCCGCCCGAGCTTTCGCGCCAGCGGCGTTGCATAGCTCACCGCAATCATACGGAAGTTCGGAATGGCGCCCATGACGAACGAGGGCAGCACCACCGATCCATAAGTGCTCTTGGCACTGCCCGGCGGCATGAACAGCATCAACCGCCCGCCCGGCCTCTCGACACACCGCTGGCACGCCTCGAGCGTCAGCACATGGTGCGCGGCCAACGACGTCTCCACCGGCGCGAAGCCTTCGGTGTCCTCATCGTCCGTCCGCGGTGCGCCAGGCACCTCGATATAGCGGGCGTAGTCGACGAGGTTGCGGCGAGCGGATTGGCGGCGGTGATCGCGGTCAGGCTCGGGCGATGGGGGTGGGGGGGTCACGGGGCATCCACTCCCTAACTTTTCGTCCAGAATGGCAGCTGGCCCCGTTAAATAGGCAGAACGAACCGGAACAAACTGCGTCTTGCCCTGCGTCCTTAACGACAGTTAACGCAACTATCCCGTTGTCGGTGATATCTCAGGATTGCAACGCGAGCGAGTCTAGCCTATAACGGCTGACGATGGTCGCGCAGCTGCATGAATATCTCGATCAGCGTGAAGGCGAACTGCTCGAACTTATCGGGGAGTTGCATCGGCAATTGTCTCCACTGGAGGCAGAGCTTGCCGACGTTCGTAAGGCCAAGGCGGCTATTGCGCCCGACAAACCGTCCGCCCCTTCTCCATCTCATACTGTGGAGCTCAACGAGCCCGCTTACGCTCGCATGACAATGAAAGAGATGACGGTGAAGGCTCTTTCCGAGCACTTCCCGCGTGGTGCGACCGCCAACAAACTCATCGAGTTCTTTCACAACGCATGGGGCCGTACGGACATCGTCCGGTCGAGCTTGAGCCCCCAGCTCTCACGTCTGAAACAGGACAACGTGATCGGGCTGAAGGGCAAGCTTTGGTATATTCCAGAGAATGAAGAAGGCTCGGATGTTTCCGCATCCGAGCCCGATTCATATCGTGGGTCTGGTGCTAGCGCTCAGGGTCCTACCCCTACGGGCACAACACCCGCCAGCTCCACGCTTTTTCACCGCGTCAATGAGGACTTGCTTACCGGCACCTACCTCATGGGCGCTCCCAGCCAACGCTTTAGCCCTGCAAGGGAGAAAGGAGGCTAGCTGTGTGGCAGGCAGCCATTTTGTTACCGTAAGCCACCCGCTGTGAGGCGGTTGTTTTCAGCCGCGTCACAGCCATCACACTACAGCACCTGTATGAATCCGTCCATACCAAAGGAGCTCGCGATGGCATCCAGTGGACTGCGGGGGCCGTTCCCGCTGAATAGTAACGGCATCGACGCAGCCGTCCCGGTAATGTCGCCTGGCGCCTATGCGCTCGGTAACACGGGTATCGACGGCGTGTTCTACATTGACCGTGTCGGGCGGTCCGATCATGACGTCAATGACCGGCTAAAGGATTACCTTGGCCAGTACTCGATGTTCAAGTTTGGATACTTGAGCTCGGCAGCTGAGGCATTCGACAAGGAATGCCGCCTCTACCATGACTTCAATCCGCCGGGGAATGTTTATCACCCCGACCGGCCTTCAGGCACGTACCTGAAGTGTCCGGTTTGCGGCGGCTTGTACTAGTGAACTTTCGTGCTCGCGCTGCTGCGATCCAGTAGTGCGAGCACATCCCTAATTGCCATCAGGTATCCGTGGTGCCAATAGGCACGTTCGGATGAGCCGGCGTCCAGGTGTTTCTGCTCTTCAAAGCACTCAGGCGCATTATCGCGCAGCCAGCGTGATAACTCAGCTTCACGTCCCTCCATTGCCTCGATTGGATGCATGTGGGTTTGAAGCGACGTCCTGTCTTCCGAAAGTCTCGGCATTGTATATTCGCTCCACGTCACGACAAAGGTTATGCGTGTGACCGATACACAGCTAACGCTTTCAGAAGCTTTACGATCCGGACGTCCCAGCGGATTTCATTGACGCCTAGGCCTCGTCCTCACCTCCGCCCCAATATCCCCGCCCCCATAACCACCGGCCACAACGCCGCGGCGTAGCCGCCGACACGCTCCATGCCGCCGCGCCCGAGCCCCAGCCAGAGGCCGGCGCCATAGAGCATGAAGCCGAGCGCGGCGATGGCGCCAATGATGAGGCCGATGAGGGCAAGCGTCGGCGCCTGCGGGCGCAGCGCAAAGCTCAACAGGATCATGCCGGCGCTGCCGAGGAGGAAATTGAGCATGGCGCCGGCCATGTGCACATCGATGCTGGTCTCGACGGTCCAGGTGCCGGCCGCCATTGCCCCTATGCCGCCGACCGCATAGAGCACGCCGCCGAGCTTCGTCGCCTTGCCGCGCGGCCACAGCGGCCGGGTGAGGACGAGGCCGATGACCATCAGCGCGCCGAGAAGGACGAGGCTGATATTGAACCATAAAGAGAGCGGCGAGCAGATCGGCGGCATCCGCTGCCCCGTAACCTCATCGGTAAAGGTCCTGCAGGCGGCGAAAGCGAGATAGCTGATGTCGTGGTCGGCGATCGAATAGCCGCTGGCCGCCGCTGTGGTGATGAACTGGAAAACGAAGAACTCAACGCACGCCACCCACGCGATGGCGCCGAGCGTAACGCGGCGATGCGGTGAAACCGCCATTTCCGCTGCGTCTCAGCCCGGCTGCTCGAGCGGCCAGATTTCGACGACGCCGTGGGCGACCGCGCACGGCACCTGCGAGACCATCTTGACCGCGGCGTCGAGGTTGGCTGCCTCGATGATGGCAAAGCCGGCGACGGGCAGACGCGAGGACATGAATGCCCCCTCCTGGGTCTTGACGCCCTTGCCGTCATGATTGCGCACCTGCACGGGCCTGCCGGCAACGCCCATCACCGCACCCCGCCGCAAGAGCCTGGCATCCTGCTCATGAGCTGCATCGCGCACCGCCTGGGCCGTGCGCCGATAGCCCCGCTCATCGCCATAACCGATCGTGACGAATTTCTGCATCGCCTCCTCCTCCCTTTACGGAAGAAGAACCGGCAATATCAGTCGCAGTTCCCTGAAAGGCAAAAACAAAAGCCGCCCAAGGCGGCTTCATCTTCGGACACATTGACGGCTTGCACCAGTATCGACTGGCAGGGCCTGCCGCGTCTCGGCTCATTCGAGCTGACGTCGGATCGCGAGGTCATCCGTGCATGACTATCGGTGATTCCACGGCTCGAGTCAAGAAAAATAGGAAAATAATCCCATCGATCATTCACGCCTCGGTGCCAACCCCTTGTGTTGCGAGCGCCGGCGCCTGCCACCAGCACCCCAACAAACCCGGTGTCATTCCGGCGCAGGCCGGAATCCATCCTGAGGTTTTTCCACGGCCGCAAGGTATGTGAATGAGACCCAGAAGAGCATAGCCCACCCGCCGGCGGCGGTTTACCCCCTCGCGACCCTAAGCACAGATCACGAGCACTCTTCAGTCATGCCTCGCGCTTCAATTCGAAGGCTACGATCTATGCACACCTGCTTGTTGTAAAACAGGCCGACTTACATGGCTGAAATTGACCAGTTGACTGATGGGTGCTCTACTAAGACTTCGGGAGGGCGGGATCGAATGACAGAGCTTTCCAATGAGGTGATGAGTAGTCTCATCGAAGTGGTCTATCGTGCCGGCCTTGGCGCCACGCCCTGGGATGACGTCGTGGATCGAATCGCCAGCCTGTTCGATGGCGCCGCGGTCTCACTTCAAGGCCATGACTTTGCCACCAACAAGCATCTTGGCGTGATGACAGCGGGTTTTGACCCGGATGCCGTCGCTTCGTTCCAGGCCCACTATGCCACCGTTAATCCGTGGGCGTCAGGGATGGCTCGATGGCCCGTGGGGACAGCCATGGTCAGCGACACTCTGTTGTCTCGAGAGGATCTGCAAAGAACGGAGTTCTTCAACGAATGGCTGCGGCCGCAGGCTCTCGTAATGGGGGTTGGTGTCATCGCCTATCGAAGCAGATTGCGGTTCCTGGCGCTGGCGGCGAACGTACGCGCTCGTGACGAAGAGCGATTTTCCGCCCCGATGCAGCAGGTTTTCCAGCTCCTTGGTCCGCACCTGAACCAGGCATTCCAAATGTCACGCCTGGTCTCCAACTCGGAGATTTGCGCCAGGCGCAGCGACATCCTGCGGCGCCTGCCCGTTCCGACGTTCCTGATCGACTCTGCGGGGCGCATATACGATGAAAACGAAGCCGGGCAGAACTTCAGACGTCAATTAAACCGCTACTTTGACCGGCAGCTTCGCGTGCTGCGGTTCCTCGATCCCGCGGCAGACGATCACTTTTCATGCGCGCTGAACAGCATTCAGCGAGGCGAATATGCTGCGCTCGAACCGTTGTTCCGCGTGAGGAACAGCACAGGCCAGTCCGCGCGCGCACTGTTGGTGCCGCTCTTGGCCGGACGCGCCGAGGACGCCGGCTTCCTCGGCTTTCTCCTCGAGGACCAGCCCATTGCCTTGTTGACGATTTCCGAGGAGGTTCCGCAAATCGATGAGCGCCATAAGGCCTATGTCAGCCTCGGCTTTACTGCAGCCGAAAGTGCATTGGCTGGCGCCCTTCTCGGCGGCTTTTCCCTTAACGAATATGCCGACAGCAGACGATTGAGCGTTCACACCGTGCGTAATCAATTGAGATCGCTTTTCCAGAAGGCAGGCGTGCGACGACAAGGCGAACTGATCGCCATGCTCGCCAGGCACGACGGCCGGACCTGAGACAACATGGCGTAGGTTACACGGGGAGCATAATGTCTGCATCGGCAGTAGATGGAGTAGGGGCGCCCGACTTAATCGACGTCATCGACACATTCTATAGTGCGTCTCTGTCGCCCGATCGATGGCAACTGGCCCTCGACAAGCTCGGTCAAATCGTTCCCTCAGTAGCACTCTGTCTATATGGATACGACTACCGTGCCAATAGCGGCATCGGGCTGATTCATTCAGGTTTCGATCCGGCTGCTATCGCGCGATACAACGACTATTACCACGAGCTCAACGCTTGGGCCCCAGGCTTCGGTCGCTCCCCCGTAGGAACACTGCTGACTTCCGATGATTTCCTACCGCGCGACGAGTTGGTAAAAACGGAATACTACAATGATTGGCTGCGCCCCCAGGGCAATCAGATCACCGGTTGGGGCAGCCTGCTTGTAAATGATTCCCATCGCTTCCTCGCATTCTCGACGACCCTGAGGGCCGCAGATGAGGACAAGCTGAGCGAACCGGTGATGCGTCTCGTCGCCAGGTTGATTCCGCACGTCGACAGGGCATTCAGGCTGGCGCGACTGCTTTCTGGCGCCGAGTTGACACAAGGTGTTCAGGCGGTCGTTGAAGGTATCGGCGATCCAACGTTCCTGTTGGACAGGAGGGGGCGAATCCAGTTTGCAAATGCAGGCGCAACAGCCCTGACCCGACGTGGGTCGCTGGTCCGTATTGCGAGGGACGGCAGGCTGGAGTTCACCGATCAGTCGGCGGAACTGACATTGGAGGAGCAGCTGCGAAGCATTGCTGCGCGGACCTATCGTGGGCCGATGACAACATTTGCGGCCAGCAGCGATGGCGAGACGGCCTCCGCCATGCTCTCTCCTTTTGCTCCCGGAGATACAGGCGAACCTGGCCTGCTATCGGAATTCGTTACGAGACCCGTTGCGATACTGGTGATCCGTGTGACAGGATTCGACCTTGGTCATCTGCTGAGACGTGAATTCGGGTTGACGGAGTCGGAAGTCGAAGTGGCGTTGTCCATGGCTGACGGACGATCACCGCAGGAGACCGCCGAGGTTCGCGGAGCCAGTGTTCTGACAGTTCGCAACCAGCTCAAGGCGATTTATGGCAAGCTCTATGTCAACCGCCAAAGCGAATTGGTGGCGAAGCTGGGCCAAATGGCGGGAATTCTCCCCTCAAGCCAAACAGAAGCGTAATCCATGGAGATCGCTACGTGCACTCTCGTCTCCGTTTCCGCGCTTCTCGTGCTCCTGCCCGGCCAACACCCGCGCGATTTCCGACGCCTGGCATAGGTGCGGAATTAGAAGCGCCACTAGGCTGAGCCCGAGCGCTGCGGATCGAGTTCGCTGGCACGGGCTAAAGTCGCCAATCGACTGGGCCCCTCTCGCGGCTCGATACTCATTCAGCCATGCCTCCCCAGAACACCTGCATGCGCACCACCGCAAGCGATGCAGGTCCAGTTGTTTCAGACGACAAAATGTTCGCATAGCTCATTTGGGTCATGCGCAGCCCGATAGACGCATGTCTTTGCTGTTCGCTGGAGATAGCGGCGGCTGGCTGGTCAGGAGACCTCGCTCCGCTGCATCATTGGGGGAGGAATGACTATGCGCTTTTCAAGCTATCTGTTTGTGGGCGTCGCCGCGGGTGCGGCAACGGCATTGTCAGGATGCTCGTCAACGAGCAGCGGCACACAGGCGCTCTTTGCCGCCGATGTTGGCACTGCGGCACAGGCCCTCGATGCAGGCGAAACGTTGATGGCCTACAACGCCACCATGTCGAGCTCGCTCGAGGACGACTGGAACACCGACGAGCGCAGAGCCCAGGGCTCTAACGAGTTTTCGATCAAGAAGAACGACCAGGGCGGTGTCGACGTTACCATCGACGGCGAGACCATCAGCTATTCTGCAACCGATGTCGATGGTGACTACGGCTGGTCGAAAGAAACGGAGGACGGCCTCAATCGCGACTTGTACACCGCAATCGGCGGAACCGCTGAAGAGGTGCTCGCAGGTGCTGGGAGGAGGCCCTACCACCAAATCTGGTCCTATTTCTGGGACACGGGCAACGAGAGCCGTTTGCACGGCGTTGCCGTCGTGGGTGCCGAAACGAGGTCGGAAGCGCTCGAGGGCAAGGCAAACGCGACGTATTCGGGCTGGGGCCTTGCCAATATTTACCCCGACGACGAGGCCGCCGCCGGTTACGAGCGTGCGCGCATAGAGGGCGAGCTCAACATGGCGGCGGACTTCAACGCATCGACCATCTCCGGCGCCATCACCGACCTATCGACCGAGACCCGAAGCAACGGCACCTGGAGCGCCAGCCAGGCGATCGCCGGCAGTGTTGCGATGGACAATGCCGCCATCGCCGGCAACGAGTTCTCCGGCAACCTCACACCGTCTGCCAACCTCACCGCCACTGTCGGTGATTTCACCGGTACCTATGCCGGCAAGTTCTTTGGCCCCAATGGCGAGGAAGTCGGGGGCGTGCTTTCCATCACAGGCGACGACGCGGTCGGAACCGGGTTCTTCTCAGCCGACGAGGACTGACCGTTGGGGAACGTGATGGAACGGGAGGGGACGGCAGCAAACGCCGCCGTCCCCCCTTCCTCGACGAGATGGACATGACTCGGTTCGCGTATACGCTTGCTGTCGCGGCCTTGTTGAGCCTCTTTCCACCTTCCTTCCCCGTCGCCGGGGAAGCGGAGGCAGCCGGTCCAGCCCTTGCCCACCTTGTTGCCCAGGGAGATTTCGAGGAGGCGCGCCGTCTGCTGCGCGCGGGGCTCGAAGGGCAACCGGCCGCTCCCCTGCACCTGGCCCAGCTCGAGGGCATCATCCGCCAGCGCCAGGGGCGCACGAGCGAAGCCATCGACATTTTCCGCGCGATCCTTTCGGCCGCGCCCGACTTCACCCCCGCCCGCATGGAGTTGGCCCGGGCCCTGCGGGTGTCCGGTGATACGGAGGCCGCCTACCACCACTTCGAGATCCTGTCGCGGGCGGGTGACCATCCGGTCCTGCGCCAGATGGCCGCGACGGCGATGAGCGCCATTGCCGCCGACCGTCCCTACGGGTTTTCCGGCCATGTCGCGCTGCTGCCCTCGACCAACGTCAACAAGGGGTCCGGCCGGACGACCTTCACCGCCGGGGGTCTGGAATTCGTCATCGACGACGATTCGCGCGCGGCGAGCGGGATCGGCCTGGCGGTTGGCGGCGACGCTTTCGGCCGGCTGCAGCTCGGCAACGCCCACGCCCTGACCGCCGCATTGGGGCTCGACATCCGCAAATACGAGAACGCCGACTTCGATGAGGCAAGCCTTGAGGGCGAACTCATGCTTTCGCACGAGACGGCGGCTTTCCGGTTGGACCTCGGGCCGACCGGGGCCTTCCATTGGCAGGGCTGGGAGCCTTACCTGGTTCAATACGGTGTTGCGGCCCGCTTCGCTGCGCCCCTCTCGCCGCGCGATCTGGTCACGCTGTCCTTCGAGGCACTCGCCCAGGACTATGTCGATCTCGATTACCGGGACGGGTGGCGCCTGACCACGGCTGCCAGCTTCCAGCACGCCGTTTCGCCCTCGCTCAGCGTCTGGGTGAGCCTGGGCGGTACGCTTGAGCGCACCGAGCGCGAGCACCTCGATCATAGCGACGTGGTAGCCGGCCTCGGTGTCAGCAAGGAATGGGCGGGCGGCCTCATCACCACGCTTTTCGGCTCTTATGAATATCACGGCTATTTGGGAAACTACCCGGCCACCAGCGCGCCGCGTCGCGACGACAAGGTCGCGCTCGGCGTGACCCTCTCCCACCGGGCAATCAACCTCGGCGGTTTCACCCCGCAGGCCTCCTACCAGTATTCGCGCCAGTTCTCCAATGTCGGCTTTTTCGACTATGACAGTCACGACCTGAACCTCGGCCTGTCGAAAAAGTTCTGAGCGGCCCCGCCGTCCGATGCAGTCGACGAGACAGCCGCCGACAATATGGCGCCCTGCGCCAGGACCAACGCCTCGGGTCCTCCTGGCAAAATCCGCAGGCTTGCATGCCGCCGCGCTTCCTGCTGGTGTGGCTTTGAAGGCCTCAAGGGCAAGGCAGGATGACAGCTCCTCCACGCATGACGACCACCGCCGGTGGCCTGCTCGTCAACAGCGAGCATCAGGTCCTCTTTGGCCTCCGCGCCGCCTGGAAGACGGCTTGGCCTGAGCATTGGGACGCGATCGGTGGCCGGGTCGAGCCCGCCGAGTCGATCGAAGACGCGCTCGAAAGGGAGATCTCGGAAGAGATCGGTGTCACCGTCACCAGGGCCGATCCTCTGGCCGTCGTCGAGCATCCTGGGCCGGATGACGGGCAAATCATCCGTAGCCACATCTTCGCGGTCACCGCCTGGATCGGTGAGCCGCAGAACATCTGCGACGAGCATACCGAGTTGCGGTGGTTTTCCATCGATGAGCTGGCGGGCCTTGAGAACCTCGCCGGAGATGGTTACCCCGCCATTGCCCGCCAGGCCGTAAGCCTCTACCGCACCACGATGCGCTGACGCCGAACCACGCAGAGGACATGCGTTCGCTGACCAAGTCCACCCACTGCGTCCGGCGGCCGGGTGGCTGCCATATCGCCGTCACGGGGGGCGGACCTTCCCACATCGCTATAAGGGGCGGAAATCGTATGGGGGGCGTGGGAAGCGGTCGCCCGTCCCCCGTCCCCTTGGCGTGGCTCACGCAGCTTTCAGATAGATCGTCCGCATCACAGCGGGCACGCTGCCGTTGTTCACTGCACCTTCTCTGGTGCTGCCCTTGCCGCAGCTCCAGACGTCGCCCGGCTTGGCTGCGAATTCCATATCGCCGGCCGTTACCTGCAGCTCGCCCTCGGTGACCGTGCATACCATATCGTGTTCCATCGGCTCCCCTAACGGGAATTCTGCCGCCGGTTGAAATACCACATCGATCATTTCGACCGTATTGTACGCGCTGATTTCAGACTCGCGTGTACCGAGCGTCACGACCCGAATGCCGGGGAAAACCTCTTCCCCATCGGTCTCGCTGTAGCTCTGTGCCGCCGCAGGTGACACCCACGTGGCCAGTGGTGACGCGGCCGCTGTGGCACCAAGGACAAGGGCTGATCTTCGATTGATTTTGTTCATCGCATCCTCCCATTTTGGAACCTGTCCGCCAGAAAGCGAACTGAATAGATTCGCGCTCGATCAAACTAAGAGTCAATTGTCCGCAATCATCGACCTTCATCACGTTTGTGACTTGGCCGGACGTTGACGTTGCGACCCCCTCCAGCCCATTTGCCACGGCGGCGCTCCTATGGATATCGAAGTGATCGCTGCGCGAATCGAGGACAACAGATGCTTTCGCTGACCAAGCCGCGCCGGCTGCGCCCTGGCGATCGCGTGGCCGCCGTCACCCCCTCATGGGGCGGGCCGGGCACGTTCCCGCATCGCTATGAGGCCGGCAAGCGGCAGATGGAAGAGACCTTCGGCGTCAAGGTTGTGGAGATGCCGCATACCCTGGCGGAAGCCGGCTATCTTGCCGAGCACCCGCAGGCGCGTGCCGAAGACCTGCTGCGTGCGTTCGCCGATCCCGAGATCGCCGGGATCGTGGCAACCATCGGCGGTGACGACTGCATCCGCCTGCTGCCCCATCTCGACCTTGGGGTGATCCGCGACAACCCCAAGGTCTTCATTGGTTTTTCGGACACCACGGCCCTGCATTTCGCCTGCATCGCGGCAGGACTGACCTCGTTCTATGGCCCGAGCCTCATGGCCGGGTTCGGCGAGAATGGCGGCATGCATCGCTACACGGCCGACGGTGTGCGCAAGGCGCTGTTCACCGATGAGGCCATCGGGCTCGTTCCGGTCAACGACGAAGGCTGGACTGTTGAGCGCCTCGACTGGGCCCGGCCCGAGCTCCAGTCGCAAAAGCGGGTCCTCGAGGCAGCAACGCCCCCTCTTGTGCTCCAGGGCACCGGCGTTGCTCGAGGGCACCTCCTCGGCGGCTGCGCGGAAGTCATCGAGATGGTCAAGGGCACGGCCTGGTGGCCGCCGCTCGAGGCGTGGCGGGGCGCGATCCTCTTTTACGAGACCTCCGAAGAGGCACCGCCCCCGAGATTCATCCGCTACTGGCTGCGCAGCTTTGCAGCGCAAGGCATCCTGCAGGTGCTGAACGGCATCCTCATCGCCCGCCCCGACCCCGGCGGAAATGCCCGTTACCAGGAGGAGCTCGAAGCCACATTCATCGAGTGCCTCGCCGAAGCCGGGCTATCGCAGCTGCCCGTCCTCTCGCGGCTCGATTTCGGCCACACCCAGCCCATGCTGACGCTTCCCTATGGGGCAAAGGCAGAGATCAACTGCACCAGCGGCGAACTGCTGATCGCCGAGAGCGGCGTGGTTTGACAAACGCAGGAGGCAACCCACATGACCGATCTGCTCGAAGCGCAGCAGCGCCTCCAGGCCGAAGCCGACGCCGTTGTCCGCGAACTGGAGCTGGAGGAGCTGCTCGGCGCACTCGGCCGGCCCGTGCGCGTCGGCAGTTCGGCCATGGGGCTGATGGTGCGCCGGGACATCGACATCACCATTGTCTGTCCCAACCTCGATGCCGACCTGCTCGAAGCCTTCGCCGGTGTCGCCGCGCGCCTCATGCGCAAGACGGCGGCGGTGCAATCGGTGCGCTTCCGCAACGACTGCGGCGCCTGGAACAGGGAACCGGACAAGTACCCCCACGGCCTCTATCTGGGCCTCACCGTCCGCGCCGCCGACGAGGCGCTCTGGACCCTCGACATCTGGGCCGTCGATCAGCCGGCGCGCCAGCCGGACCTCGCGCACCTCGAAACCCTCCTGCCGCGCCTCACCGACACGCACCGCCACACCATCCTTGCGATCAAGCACGTGCTGGCGCAAAGGCCGCAGCACCCGCCGAGCGCCCTCGTCTACGAGGCCGTTGTGGACAACGCCATCGCCACAGCCGATGAGTTCGACGCTTGGCAGCGTGCCCGCGCGCAGTAAGGCGGTGCTAAGGCGCCGCGTCAAAAGCCTCGCGCGAGTGGCAGGTACATCTTGGTCAGCAGGGCACTGGGAACGACTTCGCTCGGGTCATCGCAATACTCTTCAAAGCACGGCCCTTTGACCAGATAATCGCCGAAACGGCTCGAACACTCCCGGCAAAACCAGTCCCACGCCTTCGGCAATCCTGCGGACGGCCCCACGTAAGATCCAACCGCGTAGCGGCCACCTCTGATCGTGAAAGGCCTTAGCGGTACAGACACTTGAGCCGAAGGCTCCACAGGAAGCCCCACAAGAGCGCGCCGGAGGTGTTGGGGAATTCCGGAACCCGATTCAATGAAAACACCCACTGGAGGCGCAATTCTCCTGACGCCGCGCGCGGCGCAAAGCGCCAGAAGCCGGTGCATTGTCGGTGCAGACTCCTCGTAGCGGCCGGCATGAATGAGCGTCGCAATCACCTGCGGCGCTCGCTCAACCAACGCGACCTCGATTACTGGTCGGTGATGATACGGTCCAACCTGTGGTCTGGCCGTGCCGCGTCGACGGAATTCGGCCGGTGTCAGATGGTAAGCCTCCAGGAACGCGCGTTCGAAAGAACGTCGATTGGGATACCCGCACCGTTGCGCGATGGTGGCCACTGGTTCCTGGCTTTGCACCAGCTCTCGAGCTGCGTTGTTCAACCTGACACGACGAATGGTCTCACCGATGGTCTCGCCGGCGATACCCTTGTACGTGCGATGCCAGTGGAAGCGCGACATTGCAGCAACGTCTGAAAGCGTATCGAGACTCAAATCTCCAGCTATGTGCTTGTAGATGTGGTCGATGACGCGCAGCAGCCGTGTCTCGTGCGGCGCAGAGATCTTGCTGGTGTCCATGCTTTCAGTAACGAATTGGAATGGCGTAAGCGGAAATGATGGCCGCGATGGCTCGTCTTGTCGATTCTCGCGGATCGTGCTCCACACGCTCGAACTCGGCAAGCAGTCGCTTGTCGACGGCCTGTGACTTGGTTGCTCGACAACGCATTTTCATGTGTACCTCCTTGTCGTGGTAGCTTGGCCACAGCACGATGCGACAAGTCTTGCTGAGTTGGGATCGAAGGAAGGTGCAGCCGCCAGAGTCACGGCGCATGGGGTGGGTCATAGTCCGAAAGGTTGCGACGGGCGTTCCATGCCCCACGCCCGGACGTGGAGTGAGGTATCAATCGAGAACGCCCTCACCGTGCGCACCGCCGCACCATTCTTGCGATCAAACACGTGCTGGCGCAAAGGCCGCAGCACCCGCCGAGCGCCCTCGTCTACGAGGCCGTTGTGGACTACGGCATCGCAACAGTCGATGAGTTCGACGCCTGGCAGCACACCCGCACGCAGTAGGCATTCCCGCTTGGGTGCTAGTGGGAGCCACGAAAACACCACCAGACTCGGGTCATTCCCGCGAAAGCGGGAACCTCCGTTTCCCATTTTCGGCACCGCCAACAGAGGTCCCCGCTTTCGCGGGGATGACCCAGTGGGTGGGAAAATGTTGTGTCAACCGCTAGGTATGTAAACGGAGCGAGGGCCGCATTTTCCGCACAACGACATACCGGGAGGGTGATGAAGCGGTGGAGAAGTCTCGCATGGCAGGTGTTCTGCTCGATATGGATGGCACGCTGCTCGATACCGAGGTCATCTACCTCTCGAGCACCATGGCAGCGATGAATTCGCTCGGCTATCCGGACGCCATGGAAATCTGTCACGCCATGATTGGTATCCCGGGACCGGAATGCGAAGCCATGCTCTTGAGCAGGTACGGTCCGCAATTCTCGATTTCAGGCTTCAACCGGGAGTTTGTCATCCATCGTGACCGGTTGCTCGAGCAGGGGCTTCCTTTGAAGCCTGGCGCGAGCGAGCTGATCGATGCGTTGGCGGATGCACAAATTCCGAGGGCGGTCGTCACCTCCTCTTCGCGCAAGACCGCGGAACGGCATCTCACCCTGGCTGGCATTCGCTCGCGGATCGAAATGGTCGTGACAAGGGACGACGTGAGCAGGGGAAAACCAGCCCCCGACCTGTATCTTTTGGCGGCCGAGAGGCTCTCGCTCGCGCCACAGTCCTGCCTCGCCATCGAGGATTCCACCCCCGGCATCTCTGCAGCCCATGCCGCCGGCATTGCCGCGATCATGGTGCCCGACATCCTCCAGCCCACGGCCGACACCAGGCAGATGTGCGCAGCGGTCCTGCCCGACCTGATGGCAGTGCTCGCGCTGCTGCGCACCCAAGGGTTTCTGCCCGGCAGGGTCTTGCAGGCGGATTAGGTGGTGTACCCTGCGTCAGTCAGCCTGTTTGGGCTTGCCTTTGGGGTACGCCGGCAGGTCCTTGCCAGGCACCGACCAGTCCACTCTGGATTGGCACCAGCTCTGGTAGGCGGGCCGGACGAACGACGACTCGTCGAGAGCACCTGCCCTGACGTACACCCGGCCCGGATGCTGCGGGGATGACCCATAGAGCGGAGACCCGCAATTCAGGCAGAAGAACCGCGTCAGCTCATTGCCGCTGTCCGCGATCTTGGTGAAGGAACCGGTCTCGCCCGAAAGCACGCGGAACTCTGCGGCATCGAACGGAATGTTGACGCCGAAGGCGCTCCCGGTCGCTTTGCGGCAGTCTGCGCAATGGCAGTAAGCACCCGGTCCCACCGGTTCGCCACATGCGATGGTGACCGCTCCACAAAGGCACGACGCCGTGATTTCCTTTGGCATAAGTCCGGCCTTTCGCCCGCTTTAGACATGCCCCGGGGTCCGTCTGTGATCGACACCTTAGCATCCCCGCGGTGGATATCTGGTGGGCACAACATCCTGAGGTTGTGTCGACTATTGTCCGAGCGCAATCCGCCTCATTCTGAGAGCCAGATCGGCCGCTCTTGGCCCAAAGCGGCCACTCAGAATTTGACGCGGCAAACCGGTCATACGCAACTGCGTTTCCCCTTATGGAGGGTGATCTGGCAAACGCAGGTGACCACAACCCCGATCGGCCACGTTGCCCCCCAAAATTGGGCGGTTCCTTGCTCCTTGGATCGGTGGGTGAGTTCGGTAGGCTCAGCTGATGTCGAAAAGCCAAGAGCCGCGTCGACTAAGCTGTATTGGTCCAACGGGGACCACGAGGAGGATATGAACGATGTTGCCGACAGCGATCGAGGTTGTGACACTTTTTGTCGAGGATCTGGGTAGCACCAGGAGATTTTATGAGGAGGTGTTCGCCCCCAACGTGCTCCTTGAAGACGAGGCTGGTGTGGTCCTTCAGTTTGCGGGAATGGCCGTGAACCTCTTGCGTATCAACGATGCACCCGAGTTGGTCACCCCCAAGCAAGTCGGCAAGCCTCAGGATGGCCCCAGGGTCATGTTCACTGTGAAGGTCGAGGACTGTCGCACCGCTCACGCGGAACTGGTCGCGAAGGGTGTCGCATTTCTCAATGGTCCGATCGATCGTCCCTGGGGCCGCCGAACTGCGGCTTTTGCGGATCCCTCGGGAAATGTATGGGAAATCGCCCAGGAGATTGGATAGACGGCGCCCCCGTCCCAAATGGCCTAGATCGAGGTCTCCTTTTGGCGCGAAGCGGACGTTCGCAGGGAGAAGGGAGGGCTGACGGTGCTGCTGAAGTGACCGTCCGGCGGGCGGAGAGGGCGACAGGGTACCCTGCAGGCGATGATAGGGATTGCAATTGTAATCCTGGCACCCTCGAATGCGAGGCCGCGCGTGGCTTGTTGGAAGACGCGGGAGGAACGGTGATACTGAGGGATAGCACGCGCGGCTGGGCAGAGGTGTTGCTGGTAGAGGCGCCGGGGGCGACAGGGGTCTATCGCATCTGGCCCGGAGATGGAGTACCGCCCGGTTCAGAGGGCTGGGACTGGAACGAGCGGACGCGGCAGGCGCCCTGGACTTTGGCGAGGCGCAGGTACACACGGAATGTGGTCGCGCCGACGGTGACGCTCTATCGCCCGGCCATGGGCAAGGCGAACGGCACGGCACTGGTGGTGGCGCCCGGCGGGGCCTTCCATTTCCTGATGATCGACCACCAGGGTCACGACATCGCCCGCTGGCTCACCGAAATCGGTGTCACGGCGCTGGTGCTGAAGTATCGTGTGGCGGGGACACCGGACGACGATGATGCGGTGCCGGCGTTCCGGGCGGAACTGCACAAGCGGCTGGGCCAGCCCAAGCAGACCGACACAGCCCCGCTGGACCGCGACTTCATCACTAAGGTGCGCATCATGGCCGAGGAGGATGGGCGGCAGGCGATCCGCTTTGCCCGGGCGCACGCCGACGAGTGGGGAATTGATCCTAGGCGCATCGGTATCGCCGGCTTCTCCGCTGGGGGCAGTGTAGCGATAGGCGCGGCTATGGCGCACGACGACAAGAGCCGGCCGGACTTTGCTGTTGGTATCTATCCAGGATATCGGGCCGAACTTGTGGTGCCGACAGAGGCGCCGCCTCTGTTCCTCGTAGTCTCCGACGACGATGGTTCGGTGCCGCCGATCGCATCCAGCCGGCTCTACGAGGCTTGGCACAAGAGTGGGGCACCGGCGGAGCTGCACGTCTTTGGCAATGGCGGGCATGGCTATGGCATGGCGCAGCAGGGCAGCCTGTCTGATGCTTGGCCCAAGCTGCTGGAGAACTGGATGCGGGCGCGCGGTTTGCTCTAGCGACTAGCCAGTTGGCGCGCAAAGCGCCGGAGATAGCGCTCTTCAAACACAAAACTGACTTATGCCATATCGGACAATTGTAACCACAACATGCTCGTGCATGGGCCGTCCGGAATGCGGCAGGGATTTGAATATCAATCCTTCAGCGGCGGCAAACGACCGGTGGGTTCAACCGGTCATCGCAACACCTTCTGTAGCCTATCGGCGGGCGTTTCGAAGTC
>NZ_BSNS01000007.1:0-290000 GCF_030160115.1 Devosia nitrariae
TTGCCGTACTCCTGCGTGGCTGCGACCTCGCTGATGCAAAACGCGTAGGCGAGGCCATCGCGTCCGACATCTGCGCCATTCCAATCCAGCTCGCCGGCCGGCCGCACGTCGTCAGCGCCAGCATCGGCATCGTCAGCCTTTCACCTGGGATGGATGCCGATACCGCACTGGTGAGCGCCGACGCCGCCTGTTACGCCGCCAAGAACACCGGCCGCAGTCGCATCGTCGTGGGTGAGTGATCGAACTCAGCCGATAGGCGGCTTTCGGGTTTCAGCGCGAACCGCCCACGCCTTCCATGCGCGAGATCAGAGCCCCAGTGCCGTCAGCCCGGGATGGTCGTCGGGACGCCGTCCCGCGGGCCAATGGAACTTGCGGTCGGCCTCAGCGATGGGATGCTCATTGATGCTGGCAATGCGCCGCTCCATGAGCCCCTCGGCATCGAACTGCCAGTTCTCGTTGCCATAGGCGCGGAACCAGTTGCCGCTGTCATCGTGGTATTCATAGGCGAAGCGGACCGCGATGCGGTTGCCGGCATGGGCCCAGACGTCCTTGACCAGCCGATAGTCGAGTTCACGTGACCATTTGCGGGTAAGGAACGCTTGGATAGCTTCGCGTCCGGTGAGGAACTCGGCGCGATTTCGCCATCGACTGTCCGGCGTGTAAGCGAGGGCAACGCGTGCGGGATCGCGGCTGTTCCAGGCGTCCTCGGCGAGGCGCGTCTTCTCTGCGGCGCTGCCATCGGTGAAGGGCGGCAGTGGCGGGCGGCTCATGCACGGTTCCTTTCGATCGTCGCCTTCAGGGCAGCATTTTCTGTTTCGAGATCGGCGATCCGACCTTCCAGCCGGGCCACCGCTTCGGCGACGTCCTTGGCGTCGATCTTTTGCGGAATGTGCTGGGGGCAGTTGATGTCCCATGCCGCCACGTCGAACAGGATCGCCTGCTCTGCCCGCGCTCGATAGTCCCCGGGCATCAGGCTTTCGATCAGCGCCGCATCGTCGGTTACGACCCGTGCGCGGCCCCAGATCTTGATGCGGCGACGGTGGGCATAGTCCATCAGGAAGAGAAACGCCTTGTCGTTTTCAGCCAGGTTCCCCGTTGAAATGAACTGCTTGTTGCCGGTGAAATCGGCAAAGGCGAGCGTGTGCGCCCCGACCATGCGGATGAACCCCCTGGGCCCGCCCCGATGCTGGGCATAGGGCTGCCCTGCGGCATTGGCGGTCGCCAGGTATGCAGTGTCGACCGTCGCAAGGAACTGCGCCAGATCCTCGGAGATAACGGTGCGAAAGCCGCCCCGCTCCTCCATCCTGGCATAGCCGGCGCGTGACCCGCGTTGCTCCTGCAGGACCTTGACTGTCGGGGTGAAGGCGATGTCGCTTGCGGGGGTCATCGAGGCTTTCTCTCATCGGCAGCGGGAGAGGCGGACACCGGTCGCGGGAAAGCCGGTGTCCGCATCCGGGCGATCACGCGGCCTTGCGGGCGGTGACGAGCGGGAAGTCGACTTCGGTCTGGAACACTGTGTTGAAGGAGTTCGTCCAGGTGTTGAGCGCGACGTGCTGGACGATCTCGATGATCTGTGCGTCGCTGTAGCCGGCCAGGCGCACCGCGGCGAAATCGGCGTCAGTGATATGCCCCCGATCCCGCGCCACCTTGGCGGCAAAGCGGACGGCCGCATCGGCCTTGGGATCGTTGGATGCGCCATCGCGATTGGCGGCGAGTTCGGCGTCATCCAGCTTGGCGAGGTTCTTGCCAAGGTAGCTGTGCGCCGAAAGGCAATAGTCGCAGCCGTTCACCTCGGCGACGGCGAGCGCGATCCGTTCGCGAGTGGCAGCAGGCAGGTCCCCTTTGCCCAGCGCGCCGGAGAGGCTGAGATACCCTTCGAGCGCCTGCGGGCTGGTTGCTACCAAACGGAACAGGTTCGGAACAGAGCCAAGCTGCTTGGCCACGGCCTCGAGCAGTGGTCGCGAGTTTTCGGGCGCGTCGGCGATTGTCGAGGGCTGCGGGATACGGGACATGGGCAAATCCTTCTTGAGTGGCGACCGGGGATCGGCCGGTGCCAAGGACGTAGTATGTTGCGCAAAATTGCAGTATCCCTCGCAATAGGAATGCACCCTTCCGTTTTGTGGAATGTTGAAATGGACCGGTTGGAAGCCATGCGCACGCTCGTTGCGGCTGTCGATGGCGGGAGCCTGTCGGCGGCATCGCGTTCGCTCGGCGTGCCGCTGCCCACGGTTAGCCGCCGGGTGTCGGATCTCGAGGCGCACCTGCGCGCCCAACTGGTCGTGCGCACCAGCCGCAAACTGTTGCTGACCGATGCAGGCCGCGCGTTCGTTGGAACCTCAAGGCGCATTCTCGACGAACTGGATGAAGCCGAGCGGGCCGCGACGGGCGAATACCGTGCGCCGCGTGGCGATCTGCTGATCACCGCGCCGGTGGAATTCGGCAGGCTGCATGTCGAGCCCGTCGTGCTCGACTTTCTCAGGACCTATCCCGACATCAACGTGCGCCTGAACCTGGCCGACCACTTCGTCGATCTGGTCGAAAACCACATCGATCTTGGCGTGCGCATCGGACAGCTGCCCGACAGCAGCCTGGTTGCGACAAAGTTAGGTGCGGTGCGCTGGATCACCTGCGCGAGCCCCGCCTACCTTGCCGAACGCGGCATCCCGAGCACCCTCGAGGAGCTGGGCGGCCACGACTGCATCGCCTTCGAGCGGCTCTATGCGACCGATAGCTGGACCTTCCGCAAAGGCAGCGAGCCCATTGCCGTGCCCTTTGGCCCGCGATTTGCCGTCAACACCGCCTATGGCGCGATCGATGCCGCCCTTGCCGGAGCTGGTATTGCCCGCATTCTCTCCTATCAGGTCGCCGACGCGATCGCCGATGGCAGCCTGGTCGTGGTGCTGCAGGAATTTCAGCCCGAGCCGCTCCCTGTCCAGCTCGTGCACACGGCGCAACCCATCCTGCCGTTGAAACTGCGTACTTTCGCCGACTTCGCCCGACCGCGGCTGAAGGCAAGGCTCGAGGCAGGCTGAGGCGTTGCGTCACGGTCTGCAGGAGGCATCCGGTCGGCCGCGCGACCTGGCTCGCGTCCGCGTCATCTCAGCCCGAGCACGCGCGCAACCTGCACAACACCGTCAACTCGCGGGCCGGAGATGCTCGTGTCGCGTTGGCCGTTCGGCCGCGGCGCCCGCCTGCTCGTGCCTCTCCGGCAGGAGATCCTCCACCCATTCCCAGAACCCGTGCATCAACCGTTCGATCGGCCCGCGGCCAAGCGGTTGCCAGAGCACGGCAATGAGCATGGCGAGGGCAGTGAACAGCCCCGTCGACCAGAGCCCACTCGCAACGTCCTCATGGATCAGCACATCCGGCCAGATGATCATCGCCAGGATATGGGCGACATAAACCGTCAGCGTCAGGCGCCCGAGCGCGGCAAACCCCGCGGTCGCCAACGGCAGCCACCGCGCCGCGACAAGGGAGAGCCCGACAGCGGCGGCCGCCAGGGCCGTTGCCTGGATCAGCCAGAGCGGCATCTGGCTGTGCGCGGCGACCGTGAACAGGAACCGCCAGTCGCCCTTCGATGTCGGTCGGCCGAGGATGTCGAAAAGCGCAAAGGAAAGGAGGATCGCCGCCACCGCGACCGCGACGCCTCCCACAACCAGCCACAGGGCGGTACGGCGCGCGCGCAGATTCCCGCGCCCCAGCCAGAAGCCGAACAGCAGCGCGGCGGACCAGGTGATGAGCGGATAAGGTCCCGAAAACAGCAGTCCCGTGAGGATCGTCACCGGATCGTCATGAATGCTGACGGTGCTGCGGTCGAAGAGCTCAGGCAGGGAAAGGCGTCCGGCAAAGAAGATCGCGGGTCCGATGAGGGTCATCGCCAGCGCAAGGGTCAGCAATGTGCGCCCTTTCAGGCCTGCGACGCACGCCCCGAGAGCAAAGAACGCTGCATAGTGGTGGAGGATCACCGCCACGGGATGGTCCAGCGGCTCGAGGATCAATCCCGCCGGCAGCAGCACCAGGCCGTAGCACAGGAGCCGCAGGCGGCCGCGCAGGCGCCGCTGCGGATCGGCAGTCAAAAACGCCATGCCGATGCCGGCAACCACCGCAAAAAGGATCGAGGCGCGCCCATGCGGGAACCACAACAGGAAGCCGCCGGGGCCGGAGCCCAGCTGCGGGCCGAAATGCACCGCCAGCATGCCGATCAGGGCGAGGGCCCGGGCCGCATCGATGCCGTCCATGCGCCGGGAGCGGCGGATGACTGCGGGCTGCTCGGCGATGGCCTGCTGGTCCGTCATGGCGGGTCCGTTCGCAAGATCGTCCGCAGGTTCGTTGGCAAGATCGTTCGAACCATCGCGGACATGGATCTTGTCGAATCAACCCCTGAGCCGGGCTAAGGATGCAGAGTTTGACCTCAACCGTGGGGGGCGACGAACGACCGGCCGCAAGGCCGCAACCAGAGTCACACCCCGCCAGGCACGGCAGCAACCCGCAAGACGCGCTCTTCGCGCGAGCCGGAAACCTGCACAACACGCGGTCCGCGTTCGAGCAGCCCAAGGTCATCGTCTCGCAACATGGCCTTCAACCGCGTGTCGACGCGGCTGCGCAATTGCGGGTATTCGATCGCGACGGCGATCTCGTCCGGCTGGGTGAGAGGCACGAAGACCACCAGATCGAGCGACGCGAGGGCCCTGCCGATCCGGCTGAGAAGCCGCCCGTCCGGCAACCACTCGAAGCCCTCTCCGGCGCTGACGACGTCGAGATAGGCGAGGAAATCCAGCGGGGAGCGATCGAAGATGACATTTCGCCCGCGAGTCTCATCGAGGATCAGCTTGCAGCTTTGCCTGAGCTGTTCCTCGAGGTCGGCAACGGTCGGTCCGTCCGAGAACGGCATGCCGTTCTGCGCGAGCAACCAATAAGGCTCGGGCACGCTCTCATAGTCGGCATGGGAGGATACGAAGTCGTCGATCAGCGTGGTCTTGCCGCTGCCATGTGTGCCCGTCACCGCTATGCGCACGGCCCCTCACCTGTTCGGAAACGGCTTATTGCGCTCGAGGGTCGGCGGCAAGGCGAAGCAGCCCAATGACTTGATTCCGTCAATCGCATTGCGCTCCAGGGTGTGTTGGGATTCGGGTCAGGCCGAGGCGAAAATGGCTGTTTTCGAGAACCGGAGCGCAGCGTAGCTTAGGCTACGTGAGTACCGGCCTATGCCGGCCGTAGCCCTTCCTGGAGCGCTAACGCTCGAGAATGCTTCGGCCGGCGAAGGCCGGAAGCACAGACCCGAAGGGCTGCGCAAGCGAATACGGTCATTTGCAGACCGGCATCACCTGAATAGCTACATACCCTAGTGCTTTGGCTTCTTGTGCTCCCCGAGCGTCACCGCGCCTTTCGTCGATGCGGCAGCCGCTATCGTCTTGGGCTTGTCCTGCTTGGGTTTCTTTGCTTCGCGGTTTCCCCGCATCTGACCTTTGGCCATCTGACTTGTCCTGAAATCGACCGGGCATGGTCGCCGCGGTGCGGATCATCATCGCATGGCGCGGGCGCGATAGGTTAGACAATTCGGCAGTTGGCACGGCGGGAGGCGATCGCCGTCCTGCGGCCGGGCATCCGGTTGATGCGTCTGTGGAACCAGTCGGGGGATTTGTTTATTCCTTCTGCATCCTACCACGGAGAAAATGACCCAAAATGAGGAAACTTACCCCTGTTGTACTCGTGGTGATCGCCGCGTTGTCGCTAGCGGCTTGCACAACGACACAGCGGTCTATGACGGGCGCAGCCGTTGGCGGCGCAGCCGGTGCAGCTGTGGGCGGCGCGGTTGCCGGCTATCCGGGCGCAATCGTCGGTGCAGCGGGCGGCGGCGCCGCTGGCGTGGCGGTTGCGAACTACTGATCGACCGGCGATTTCGTCATTTGCTGCATGGGGCGGGTCTTTGGAGCCGCCCCCGCCTGGCGTTTCAAGGGCGGTGAATGACAAGAAGTGTCCGCAGCCGACAACCAGGAAGGAACGTTGGCTCGCTGGAGCGTGATGTGAATTGATCGAAACCGGGGCACGCGATCCGCGGGGCTCGCCCGGTATTGCTAAGCCATTTCGCCTACAGGGGAACTCCATGACCGTGCCCGCCCGCCCGAAAGCAAGATTCGGCATCGCCGGCCTCGACGACATCACGGCAGGCGGGCTGACACAAGGGCACCTGTTCCTGCTGGAGGGATCGCCCGGTACGGGAAAGACCACCATCGCCCTTCAATTCCTGCTCGAAGGCCAAAAGACGGGGGAAACCGGCCTCTACATCACCCTGTCGGAGACCGAGAACGAACTGCGCATTGGCGCTGCCTCTCATGGCTGGAAACTTAGCCCGTTGATCAAGGTCTTCGAGCTGGTCCCACCCGAAGCACTGCTGAGTTCCGACCAGACGCAGACGCTGCTCTACTCGTCCGACCTGGAACTGGGCGAGGCGACCAAAGCCATTTTCGACGAGGTCGAGGCGGTCAAGCCGCAGCGCGTGGTGCTCGACAGCCTCTCCGAAATCAGGCTCCTGGCGCAGAGCTCGCTGCGCTATCGCCGCCAGATACTTGCTCTCAAGCACTATTTCGCCCGCAACGGGGCAACGGTGCTGCTGCTGGACGACCTGACCTCGGACGCTGCCGACAAGACCGTGCACAGCGTCGCCCACGGCGTCATCCATCTCGAGGAGATTACGCCCGAATACGGGGCCGAGCGACGCCGGCTCAAGGTCCTCAAGTACCGCGCGCAGAAGTTTCGCGGGGGCTACCACGATTTCACCATCAGCACCGGCGGCATAGAAGTCTACCCGCGCCTGGTTTCGGCAGAGCACCGGACCAGGTTCGACCGGTCGCGGCTCTCGAGCGGTTCACCCGAGCTCGACGCTCTGCTTGGCGGCGGTATCGAGGCGGGTTCCAATTCTCTCATCATCGGGCCTGCCGGCGCGGGCAAAAGCACCGTCGCCATCCAGTTCATCGATGCCGCGATCTCCAGCGGCGGGAAGGCGGCGGCCTTCATCTTCGACGAGGAGCTCGGGCTGCTATTTGACCGCATGAAGCCGCTCGGCTTCGATCTGCCCGCAATGGTCGAGGCGGGGGCCCTGCACATCGAGCAGGTCGACGCCGCCGAGCTCTCCCCCGGGGAGTTCTCGCATCGCGTGCGCACAGCGGTCGATCGCATCGGCGCCAAGGCGGTGCTCATCGACAGCCTTAACGGATATCAGGCGGCCATGCCCGAGGAGAACGCGCTGGTCCTGCATATTCACGAATTGCTGCAATATTTGAACCGCCAGGGCGCAGCAACGTTCCTGACAGTAGCGCAGCACGGATTGGTCGGGGACATGAAATCACCGGTGGACGTGACATATCTCGCCGACACGGTCATCCTGCTTCGATATTTCGAGGCGGTGGGCAAGGTGCGGCGAGCGATTTCCGTCATCAAGAAGCGCACCAGCTCGCACGAGAAAACCATTCGCGAATTCTGGATGGGAGCGAAGGGTCTCGTCGTCGGCAAGCCCCTCGACGACTTTCACGGCGTCCTGCGGGGCGTGCCCACATTCGTCGGCGGCACGGGCAGGATCGGACCTGAGGATAAAGGCGGGCCGTGAGCCAGACTGCGCATGCGCTGATCCTGGCTCCGAGGGGCCGCGATGCGGCCGTCGCAGCAGGGCTGCTCACCACCTCCGGCATTGAAGGCAGATCGGTGCCCGACCTGCGAGCGCTGGTAGCGGGGCTCTCGGACGACACCAGCATGGCGCTGGTCACCCAGGAAGAGCTGGCCACCGCAGACCTCACCGATTTCGATCGCTGGCTGCGCGCGCAGCCCGCCTGGTCGGACCTGCCTATCGTCATCCTCACCCACGCCGGCGGCGGACCGGAGCGGAACCCGCACGCCGCGCGGCTGCTGGAACTGCTCGGCAACGTCACCTTTCTCGAGCGTCCGTTTCACCCGACGACCTTCGCCAGCATCGTCAAGGCGGCCGTCGGCGCCCGCAAGCGGCAGTATGAGGCGCGCGCCCGCCTGGCCGAGCTTGCCGAAAGCCGCGAGCGGCTCGACACGGCCTTGCTTGCGGGAAACCTCGGCACTTGGGAACTCGACCTCTTGACCATGCAGCTCGAAACGTCGGCAACGACGAGGAGCGCCTTTGGACGTGCGGGCGACGCCGTGTTCGGCTATTCCGAGCTTCTCGCCAGCATTCACCCCGAGGATCGCGAGCCGGTGCTGGCGGCCCTTGAGCACACCGGGCAATCGGGGGCCGACTACCGGGTCGAGTGTCGCATTGTCTGGCCGGACGGCTCGCAGCATTGGGCCGAGATGCACGGCCGCCGGCTGCTCGACGCCGAAGGGCGTCCCTCCAAGATCGTCGGCGTCACCTCCGACATCACGGTACGCAAGACGTCCGAGCAGCAGCTCGTGGCGGTCAACCAGAGCCTCGAGCAGCGCGTCGCGGCCCGTACCGCCGCCCTAGAGGAGGCGCATGCCCGCGCCATCCGCGAGATCGAACAGCGCGAGAAGACCGAGGAGCAGCTCGTGCAGTCGCAGAAGGTCGAAGCCATCGGCCAGTTGACCGGCGGTGTTGCGCACGACTTCAACAACCTGCTGATGGCTATCCTGGGCAATCTCGAGGTGCTGCGTCGCCATGTCGGCAATGACGAGCGCGCTGTCCGCCTGATCGATAGCGCTCTCGAAGGCGCCCGGCGAGGCTCTTCGCTCACCCAGCGGCTGCTGGCGTTCGCACGTCGCCAGGAGCTCGAGGTCAAACGCCATGATCTGGTGGCGCTGATCTCGGACCTGACGCCACTGATGCGCCAGTCGGTCGGTGCCGGCATCGAGGTCGTGGTGAACCCCTCTCCGTCGCCGGCCCCTGCGGAAGTAGACGTCAACCAGATCGAGCTGGCGCTGCTCAACCTTGTCGTCAACGCTCGCGACGCGATGCCGGAGGGTGGCACGATCACCATCGAGGTCGGTGAAGCTGCCCTCGGCAGCGAGCCGCCCGATCTCGCGCCAGGCAGCTATGTCGAGATCGTCGTCACCGATACCGGCAAAGGCATGGATGCGCAAACGCTGCGCCGCGCCGTCGAGCCGTTCTTTTCGACCAAAGGCGTCGGCAAGGGCACGGGCCTGGGGCTTTCGATGATCCACGGTCTGGTGCTGCAACTGGGGGGTGCCCTGCAACTGACCAGCGCCCCCGGCGAGGGAACGTGCGCGCGCATCCTGCTGCCCTGTGCCGCGGATGACAACATGGCAGAAGCAGCCACCATGCGCGATACCGCGCCGACCGCCGCGCCGGCAGCACAGTCCCGGATCCTCGTCGTCGATGATGACCCCCTGATCGCCATGAGTACCGTTGCCATGGTCGAGGACCTTGGTCATACGGCCATCGAGGCGAGCTCGGGCGCGCGGGCGCTCGAGATCATCGGCAGCGACGAGCCCATCGACCTGCTGCTCACCGATTTCTCCATGCCCAGGATGTCCGGCGTGGAGCTGATCCAGGCCGCTCGGGCCCTGCGCCCCCACCTGCCGGTCATCCTCGCCACCGGCTACGCCGAACTGCCGGACGACGCCAGGCTCGACGTCGCGCGGCTGGGCAAACCCTATGACGAGCGGCAGCTGGCCGACCAGATCAACCTCGCCCTGAGTCGCGCGGCCTGACCTGCGTGCACCGGCCGGCGGACAGGCATTCCCCGGCCAGCCGCTCACGATTTCGCGAGCAGGGAATATTCATGCGCTCTGGCGCATTACCCAATCAGGCCCATTCGGGGCCGAAAGGGAGGGTTTCATGAAACCACTGCTTGTTGGTGCCGCCACGGCGGCCCTCGTCATGTCCGGAATTCCCGCCGCTATCGCCCAGGAGGCCGGGAGTGCCATGAGTTTCTTCGTCACCAGCGCTGGTCTCGGCGACGGCGCCAATCTGGGTGGCCTCGAGGGCGCCGACGCCCACTGCCAGATGCTCGCCGAAGCCGCCGGCGCCACCGGCCAGACCTGGATGGCCTATCTCAGCGCCGAGGGCGTCGACGCACGCGATCGCATCGGCGCCGGTCCCTGGACCAACGCCAACGGCGATGTGATCGCCGAGGATGTTGCCTCGCTCCATAGCGACGCCAACAACATCACCAAGGAGACCGCGCTGACCGAGACCGGCGAGATCGTCAAGGGCCGGGGCGACGAGCCGAACCAGCACGACATCCTCACCGGCACCAATGAGGACGGCACGCTTGCCGCTGACATGACCTGCAGCGACTGGACCAGCAACGGCGAAGGCAGCGCCATGGTCGGTCACTCCGATCGCATGGGGCCGGAAGATCTGGCCACCGGCACCTCGTGGAATGCCGCGCATCCTTCGCGCGGCTGCAGCCAGGACGATCTGATCGGTACCGGCGGCAACGGCTACTTCTATTGCTTCGCCGCCAATTGATGCCAGTTCGTGCGACTCGATGCCGGGGCGTGGTGACACGCCCCGCATTCTGTAGTTAGCACCACCGGACGCCGGCCGGAGCGGATGCGATGAAAGATGGCGTGGCATACGCGACGTGACCACCGCCAAGGCGGTGGAAGGAGGAAGGCGGAGCCGCCCGGAACGGCCGGCAGCCACCCCAGCTTGCTTGGCAATGGCTATTCCCGCCCGCCATTTCGGGGTCTAGTCTACTTCCAATCGACAGCCCCGGCGAAACAGGAATTGGAATAGTGGGATGAATGCGATGAAATTGCTCATGACCGCTCTGGCCGCGGTCGGGATGGCGAGCGGATCGGCGGTCGCGCAGTCGCCGGTGGTGATCAAGTTTGCCAGCGCCTTTGCGCCCACCAGCATTAACAATCAGGAAACGATTCCCGCTTTCATCAAGGCGGTGGAAGAGGCCGCGGGGGGGACGATCAGGATCGAGCATTATCCTGGCGGCACCCTCGGCCCCAATCCGATTGCGCAGCTCAAGCTGGTCGAGGATGGCGTGGTCGACATTGCCGAAGTGGTTGCGGCCTATACGCCCGGACGCTTTCCTGAACTCGAAATCTTCGAGCTCCCCTTCGTCTTCGACTCCACTGTCGAGGCAAGCCTGACGGCGCTGGAAATGTATGAGGCGGAGCTGCTTTCGGGCTTCGACAATCTTGAATTGGTCGGCATCGCCGAGGTCGGCCCTTATTATCTGCACACCAGCGATCCGGTGCGTTCTCCCGCCGATATCTCCGGACTGAAGCTTCGCGTCGGCGGCCCGGTGCAGGGCGCGATGGCAGAGGCGCTGGGCGCCGTCGCGGTGGGCGGTATTCCGGCCCCGCAGATCGCTGAGAACATCTCCCGCGGCGTCGTCGACGGCAGCCCCATGGATCTCGGCAACGTCTACAACTTCCGCATCGCCGATACTGCCAAGTACCACGTCATCAATGTGCCGTTGGGGAACGTCGCGGTGATGTTCCCGATGAACCAGGCGAAGTACGACAGCCTGCCGCCGGAGGCCAAGGCGGCGTTCGATGAGTTCAGCGGCGAGTGGTTTACGCGCGTGCTGGCCGAGAACCTCGACAAGCAGAACGAGCAGTCCCTGGCATCGCTGCAAGAGGATCCCGAGCACGAATTGGTGGAGTTCTCCGAGGCCGATGTCGCCGCCATGGAGGAGACGCTGGCGCCGCTTGTCGAGCCGTTCAGAACGGCGAGAGAAGGCGTCGACCTCTATGAGGAAATGATTGCCGCCCGCGACGCCGTTCGCGCCACCCGGTGACCCAGGGACGGCTGCCACCTGAGCGGCGGTGTCCGCTCATCCGTTCTCGATGTACGAGGCCCCTCAACTTGCTGCAAGGTATTCGTAGCTCTTCGCGCTGGTTGGCCATTCTCGGTCTTGCTGCACTGCTGGTGCTGTCGATACTGGCGATCGCTGACATAGCGGGCCGGGAACTGTTCGGCCGTCCGATCAGCGGCTTCAGCGACGCCACCGACCTGATCATCGTCGTAGCCGCTGCTGCATGCTTTCCGGCCTCGCTGGCCAATCGGCAGCATATCGCCGTCCGCTTTGCCGGCATGTTGCACTGGCGTCTGCGGGAGGGCCTCGACCTCCTGGGGCACCTGCTCATGCTTGCAGTCTTCACGGTCATTGCCTGGCAGCTGGCAGTATACACGATCGATGTCGCCAACAGCGGCCAGACCACCTGGATACTCAGGGTCCCTGTCTGGCCGGTATGGGCAGCGGCGACGACACTCTTCACAATCTGCGTGCCGGTGCAACTGGCACAGGTCATCGACTACATCGCCCGCTTCGTCTCCCCGACACCGGTCGAGGACGTCGCGCGCGTTCGCGACCCCTCGGCGACGGTGTTGTGAGCTTGGGCCCGATTGAGACAGGCGTTGCCGGGCTTGTCTGCCTGGTGCTCGCCATCCTGCTGCAGGTTCCGGTGGGCATCGCCATGACGGTCGTCGGTGCGGCCGGCTATTTCATCCTCACCGGCAGCCTCGCCAGCATGCTGTCGCTGTTCGGAACCGAAACCGTGAACATGCTCACCAACCGCGATTTCGCCGTGGTGATGTTGTTTCTGCTCATGGGCGGTTTCGCGGGGGTGGCCGGCCTATCCGCCGATATCTATCGGGTCGCCAACGCCTGGATCGGGCACTTCAGGGGCGGCCTCGCCATGGCGACGGTCCTCGGCTGCGCCGGGTTCGGTGCGATCGCAGGGTCATCCATCGCCACCGCCGCCACCATGGCCAGGATCGCGCTTCCCGAGATGGAGAAGCGCCGCTACAGCCTCTCACTGTGCGCCGGAACGCTGGCCGCCGGGGGAACGCTCGGCTCGCTGATCCCACCCTCGATCATCATGGTCATTTACGCGGTCCAGGTCGAGCAGTTCGTGATCGACCTGTTCCTTGCCGCCATCATACCTGGCTTGCTCTCGGTGGTGTTCTTCATTGCAGCCATCAGAATTCAGTTGCTTCTCGACCCCGATGCGGCCGGGAACGAGCCGCGCCGCAGTTTTCCCGAGCGGTTGCGGGAAACCAGACACGGCATCGGCCCGATCCTCATCATCGTCATCGTCATGGGCGGCATCTATTCCGGCTTCTTCACGGTCAACGAGGGGGCCGGAGTGGGACTGGTGCTGACTCTGCTCTTCGCCCTGATGCGGCGCTCGATGACCGGTGCGACGTTCTTCGCAACCCTTTACGAGTCGGCCGGCTCCATCGCCATGCTCTATATGATCGTAATCGGGGCCAATATATTCGGCTATTTTCTGACGCTGTCGCACATGCCCTCCGAGATCTCCGGCTGGATTCAGGGACAGGGCCTGCCACCGCTGGCGGTGATTTTCGCGCTGGTGATGATGTATATTGTGCTGGGCTGCGTCTTCGACGCGCTCGCCGGAATGGTCCTGACGCTGCCCTTTGTCGTGCCCATTGTCGCAGAACTCGGCTACGACCTTGTCTGGTGGGGCATCGTCAACGTGATGGTCATCGAGATCGGCATGATCACCCCGCCCATCGGCATCAACGTCTTCGTCATCAAGGGCCTGCGTCCCGACATACCTTTGAGCACCATCTTCAGAGGGATAACTCCCTTCCTGATCGCCAACATCGCAGCGCTGCTTCTCGTCCTGTTGTTCCCGCAGATCGCGACCTGGCTACCCGATGCGCTTCGATAGTCGCTTCCACAACGAAATGGTCGGTCCGTCAGCGAACGGCATGCCATTGTGCGCGTTGGCGGCAAGACCAGGTCTTCCAGCGTGGCGGTTCCTAAAGATACGCCAAGGCTTCGCGCACCGTCAGCCGCGTTGCGCGAAAGGCGGGAAGGAGTGTGGCGAGCCCCGCTCCTAGCATGACAATGACGATCCAGACGAAGATTGCGGACGGCGAGATCACCAAGGGTACGGGCGCGCCCATGAAGAGGTTACCGAGGCCCGCGCCCATGAGCATGGTGAGCAAAAGAGCGGGAAGAGCGGCGGCCACGCAGCTGAGAGCGGCGGTGAAGAGGCCTTCGAAGGCCACGAGCCGGAATACGGTGAAGGCGGGTGCACCGATTGCGCTCATCACCCCGAACTCGCGCGTGCGTTCGACGACGTTTGTGCTCATCATCGAACCAAGCCCGATGAGGCCCACGGCGCCGATGACCGATGCGAAGAGCAAGACTAGCCCCACCAGCGTGCCGAGGTGCTCCTCGGTGGTGGCAATCATTGTGTCGAACGGTCGAACCGATTGGACCTCGATTCCGGCGTTGGCAAGCGCTTGCGCCGCTGCCGCACCGATCGCGACACGGCTTTCGAGATCGTGACGATCAGTTGCGATACGTAGGAGATTAGCCGTGCGCGAGCGCCCGGTGGCTTGCTCGAAATTGGCGATAGATACGCAGGGGCACGTCGCGCTCGATCGCTCGTTGACGATGCCGACGACGCGCCAGGTGGTGAGCACGTCCGCGATCGGCAGCTCGATCGCGTCGCCCACCCCGATGCCGGGGAGGGTTTTCCTCAGGGTCTGCGGCAGGACGATCGCGTCGATGTCGTCCGCACGCAGCCACCGCCCTTCGAGGACGGGCGGAGGATCGAACAGCGACGTACCGAGGGGGAGTGCCGTCAAGCTGACTGAGCCGTGCCCCTGATCGGGATAGGTGCGGGTGACGTTGACCTGCCCGGCGTACTGGACACCGGTGGTAACAGTCGTCCAGGCCTCGCTCGTGACAACGCCGGGCACCCCTGATACGGCCTCGAGCAGGTCGGGAGCCGAGCCTGGTGTTGCGAGCTTCAGTTCGACGTCCCAGCGATGCGCATCGACAAGCGCGTTTGGGATCGCCTGAACACCGGCCATGGTGTTGAGCGCGGCAACAAAGATTGCTCCTGCGGTCGCCAGGAGGCCGACCGAGAGCAGGAGCCGCGCCCGCCGCCGGAACAGATTGCGGAACGCCATCAGGAGCGCCCGTTCCATGCCGTGGAGCTTGCCGAGCCAGGCATAGAAGCTGCCCGTCCTGACGCCCTGGCGATCGACGCCACGATCGTCGAGCGCCTCGCGCACGGTCCTGCGGCTCGCCCGCACCAGCGGTGCGAGTGCGAACAGCAGCGGCAGGCCGACGCCGAGGCCTATCACACTGCCATAGGTCCACCACGGAACCGCAAGACTGGTGATGTCGATATTGAGTGCGCCGCTGAGGATCCTCCGAGCCTGCGCCTCGCCAAGCAGGATCCCCGGGACGAAAGCGAGCGCGGTGGCGACCCCCGACACCAGGAGGATCAGCAGCAGATAGAGCTGCAGGATGCGGCCCGAGCTTGCGCCGACTGCCTTCAGGATTCCGATCTGCGGTATCTGCTGGGCGAGAAGACCGTCGAACATGGTGGCGCTGAGAATTGCGCTCAATACCAGTGACAGCGCACCGAACGACACCAGCGCCGCGAGCAGCTGGCTCGACTGGGGGTGGTGCGGATGTTCGTAGGGCGGTGGAACCGCGACCTCCTCGACGGCGAGGCCCGGCAAGGCTTTCAGCCGATCGACGACATTGAGGGCCGACCGCACGATGCTGTCGCGATCGTGGCTGGGTTCCACCTGGCCCGGCTGGTCGGCGATTGTCATCACCAACTGATCGAGCGATGGCTGCATGCCGAGGAGTGGCAGGGTATCGGTCGAGATGAAGCCGTAACCCGCCTGCGACGTGTAGGCTGGCGCAAGGCTGGGATCATGGACCACTCCGGTGATCGTGAGCGTCACCGGCCCGCCATCGGCACCAGCGAGCTTGACCTGCTCGCCAACCTTCAGCCTCAGGAACGCGAGCGCCGACCGCTCCATCAGCAGCCCATCCGGCGGCGGCGGCCAGCTGCCCTGTTCGACGTCGAACCTGGCGATCCGCATCGGATCGTCGGGCGCGGCGACAAAGAACTTGAGCTGGGTCGGCGCCGACCCAGCGGCATCGTCCGCGATCTCGAGCGAGAACACCGAACGCATGGTTGCATCGATGACTGCCGGTTCGGCTTGCGCCAGCGCGCGAACAACCTCCATCTGATCGAGCGGCACGGCTGGATCGAGCAGGAGCCTGGCGGACGCGGGGTTGGTACTGGCGTAGCCGATGGTCTCCTGAGACTCGACGATCGAGCGGGCGTAGAGCATGGCGCTGAAGACAACGAGGCTGAGGCCAATCGCAAGGACCATCATCGCGATGCGTCCCCAGATGGTGCGCAGGTCGCGCAGCAGCTTGATGAGCAACAGTCCCGTCATAGCCGTTCGTCCGGCGTCCCGGGATCGCCGGCCTCCGCCTGGGGCATCGCGTCGATATGGCCATCGACCATCGTCACCTCGCGCGTCGCGAACGCCCGGGCATCGTGTTCGTGCGTCACCATGACGATGGTGCGCCCATCGGCATTGAGGTCCGCAAAGAGCTCGAGGACCGCGGCGCGATTGATCGAATCGAGGTTTCCCGTCGGCTCGTCGGCCAGCAGCACCGGAGGGTCGTTGGCCAGCGCCCGCGCGACAGCCGCCCGCTGCTGCTGCCCACCCGACAGCATGTTCGGCAATTTGTCCGCCTGATCCCTGATACCCACTCGCTCGAGAAGCTCGAGAGCACGATGCCGGCGCTTGGCGCGCGGGATACGCTCTGCAAAGTCCATCGGCAGCGCCACGTTCTCGACAACCGTCAGCGTCGGCAACAGCTGGAAGAACTGAAAGACCAGGCCCACATTCCGGCCCCGCCACTCGGCAAGCCTGGATTCGGAGAGCGCACCCATGCTCGTGCCGGCGACGATCACCTCACCCTTGGTCGGACGGTCGATTCCAGCGAGGAGATTCAGCAACGTCGTCTTGCCGCTACCCGATTTGCCGACGACTGCGACGAACTCGCCGGAGGCGATTTCGAGATTGACCCCATCGAGAGCGGTGAACCTGCCCGCCGGCACGTCGTAGATCTTGGCGACGCCGCGCAATTCGACGACGGGCGCCCTTGCCGGGAGATCGTTCATGGGTTTCTCGTGCTGAGGCATGGTTCAATGAACCGGTGTCGTATGGGTGGGCGCGACGTCGGTCGCGGTGGCGGGAGTGGCCGGGATGCCGGAAGAGGGACTGTGATCCGGGATCACGTGCGTCGGCAGGAACCGGGACAGTTCGCTGAAGGCGAAGAAGAGGGCCGCCCCTGCCGCTGCGACGACGATGATCGCGACGATCGCGCGTTTGTAGGTTCTGTTCGTGGTCACCGCGTCCTCGTTTGTACACCAACTCACGAAGTCGACGTTATCGATACACAATGTCTCTGTCAAACCACCGTGTATAGCAACCGTCGCAGTGTACTCGACACAGCCAGAGCGTGCGGCTATCTTCCGGCTATGCCGAAGCTCTGGAACGAAACCATCGATACCCATCGCGCCGCAGTGCGCGAGACGACGCTCGACGCAACCGCGGCACTCGTTGCCGAGCACGGCCTGCTATCGGTGACGATGTCGCAGATTGCCGAAAGGACCGGCATCGGGCGGGCGACGCTCTACAAATACTTCCCGGACATGGAGGCGATCCTGCTGGCCTGGCATGAGCGGCAGATCAACCGACACCTCGATCATCTTGCCGGGGTTCGGGAACACGCGGGGACTACCCGGCTGGAAGCCGTGCTGGAGGCCTATGCGCTCCACCTTCACGAGATCCCGAGGCACGCCGACGGTGAAATCGCGGCCTTCCTGCATCGGGGCGAGCACATGGCTCACGCGCACCAGCGAATGCACGCCATGATCCGGGATCTGCTCATAGAAGGCATAAAGACCGGCGAGGTGCGCGGCGACATCGCTCCGGACGAGCTGGCAACTTACTGCCGTCACGCGCTCGCCGCTGCAAGGAACCTGCCCTCCAAGGCCGCGGTGCGCCGGCTCGTCAACGTCACCATCGCCGGGCTTCGCCCTCTCCGCTGACAGGTCGATTGGGGATTCCGGGTTCCGGCACGGTTCCCGCAATCGCCTCCCAGCGGAGCGACAGGTCCCGCAACGACAAGAAGCTGGGCGCGTGATTTGATTGAATGTAACTGCAGCATATTGCGACACGAGGCGCAAAACAGCTAGGCTGTCTCTCAAGGACAATGGCGGCGTAATGTCCGGGGTTACTACTCGTATGCCAGCAAGCTTTTGGGGGGACGACCATGCGCATACTTACCGGCATGATCCTGTTCATGCTTATGATCGCACCAGGACTTGCGCAGACGGCCGTCGAGCGAGCCAGCGAACTCAAGACATGGCGCGAGCAATGCAGCGATCCCGACGCTGATCTGCGCGCCGCCTATGTCGAGGCGGCCATTGCATCCGGGGATATGGCGATCATGCGGGTCTGCGTGCGTCAGTCGCTGGAAAGCGACAATGCGGACATTCGCAATCTCGGTCTGCGCGCCGCCATCGCCTCGACGGATCAGCTGCTGTTTGAAGTGGAGATTCCCGCCGCTCTTGCCGAGGCCCTGGACAAGGCCGGCAATGACAAAGACGAGTTGAACGAGATCGGCCGGTGGCATGTGACGCAGATGTGGAACATCATGCGCACCGGCCTGGTGTTCGTCATTTCCGATGCGGACATCACGTCGGGAGCGTCGGAATGGTTGCCCCTCGCACAGATGACCGCACCACACAGGAACTACACGGGCAAGGCTTCGGTCATCGGCGATCGGGTGACCTGGGTGGGCTCGGCCCGGCTCCCTGTCACTGATTGCCGTCTCAACCTCGGCCTCGTCTCCGGCCCGATGCTGGAAGGCACATTCCAGTGCGCGAACGTGGAGCCGTTCACCGTGCGGGCTCCCCTGCTCTGATCAGTAAAGCCGCAGTTGACTGAGCCCGATGGCTCCGCCGGCTTCGATACTGATGCGGATGTGGCGGGGAGCGCGCAGGTCCAAGGCGCATGCGGGTGCTTCGCCAGCACTCGAAACGGTCTGGCAATCCCTGGCGACAGTCCAGCCGGAAGACGCGTTTGGACGTTGCTCGATGATCACGCGCGCGCCCGCCGTCCCGCAGTCGGCAGACTGCACCATGCTGAGGCCCCGCGTAGCATCCTGGCTATCCGTGAGCGCAACTGTCACCCTCACCGCACGCTGGCCGCCCGCGGGGGCCGCAGTCCAGCAGTCCTGGCCGTCGACGAGCGAGACCGGACCTGTTCCTGCCGCAAGCGTCACACCTTCGACATCGAGGATCTCATACGGCACGCCGGTCGCCGCCGCCCGCGCCTCTCGCTGGTCCTCCAGTCCCCGAGCCTCGATGACCTCGAACGCGGCCCGAATGAGGTCGAACCGGACGGCGCGAGCCATCAGGGGCTCACCTCCCACCTCGATGACCATGGCAACGGGAACCATGCCTTCCGGCCGCTCCAGTTCGGCCACGGCACCGCTCAGCCCCTTGACGAGGTAGGCCCGGGCATCGTCTGCGTTCACCGGCCGCAGCATCAGAAGGCCGCCTCCCGCAGCGTCCGCGCGTGCGCGAGAGACCGCGACTTCGAAGATGCCGAAACTATTGGGTAAGAGGCTGAACATCGTCAGCTTGGAAGCCGATCTCATCATGGTTGGATAGGCGAAGGGGGGCGGACCGAGACGTGACAGGCATGCACCCGGTCGTGGTCCGGCGACCACTGGCGCGAAGGCCATGTCTTCTATTTCGCCCATCGCCGCCAGAGCCTCGGGGTGGGCGCCAACGGCTATGGGTGTACCGCTCTCGCCGCCGTTCCCGTTCACCGTCTCGAATGTGAACGCGGCCAATGCGCCGCTGAACGTATCTGCGGCCACGTGGCGCGGGAACGCCAGCCAGCACGATTGCGCGTCCTGCCGTTGCGAGCCGAAGAGCCAGGCATGTCCCTCCTCGCCGCTCGCAGCCCGTACGAACACACGCTCGCCCAATGCCGGCTGCACGGCGACGGCGAGTGTGAGCGCCGCCAAGAGGAGAAGACGGAGGAGCCGGCGCGCGGTCATTTGTCCTGCCTGCGCGCTTTGCGGACAGGTCTGCGAGTCGCTGGTGGTTGTGGCCGGGGTGATGGCCCGCGCACCTCGAGCGACTGCTCTCTCCACGTGCCGACCCAGCCACCGATGACCTGACCGACCACGGAGACGACCACAAACGCTATGGAAATGAAGGCGACATTGGGATCCGAGATTATGCGCGCCAGGAGCCCTACGGCGAAGGTTTCCTCCGGACCGGTCGCACCCGGCCGAAAGAGCAGCAGCCGCGAGGTTTCGGCGGTGGCCGAGACCTTGAAGCCATGGTCTGAATATTCAGCGACCCCATACCACGATGCTCCGGCCTCGTCGCCGGGCAGGCTGATGTTGCCGCTCGAGGCGAGACGGCTTCCGGCTGGAATGATGAACCCCTCGGGTTCGACTGCATAAAGCTCTCCCTGCCCGAACGGCCAGTCGGATCTGCCGAACACTTTGACCGTGCCGGAGCGAAGGAACGTCATGTCGCGGACGCGGTCTCGCCCGGGCAGGACGGGCACGCCGAACTCGCCGCCCGCCGCCGCCGGTCCGGCAATCGGCAGGCGCGATGTCGGGTCGATGCCCCCGGGCTTGGGCAGATCGATGTTCAGGTCGTCCTGCGCCGGTATCGCGCAACGGCCCTCGTCGGCGCCGATCAGAACCGTTTCCTTGCCGCGCGCCGCGATGGTGATGAGTATGCGTTCCGGATTCCAGCGATAGCGCACCAGCGCCTGCTGCTCCGGCCGCACGATACCCGAAAAGAACCCCTTCTTCGAAAGAAGAACGCTGCATTGCGCGGGCAGCTCCGCGTCGCCCCGCAGCCTCAGGCGTGCACCCGTCATGGCGATGCTGGATGTATCAGGCCTGCGCACGCTCTGCAGGAGCGTTTCTGTCTCGAGCTCGATAACGACGAGCGGCGGCGGACTGTGCAGCATCAGCATCCCTATGGTGACGAGGGTGAGCGAGGCGAGGACCAGCGTGATGCTGACCACCCAACCGCCGCGGCTCGTCAGCTTCTGCCGGAACCGGGACCGCCACTCCATGGCGCTCAGGGACCGGCCGGCAGAACAACGGAGTACTGGTAGTGCTCGCTGCCGAACCCGTCGTCGAGTTCGAGGTCCAGAACAGCCGTCCCTTTCGCCTCAAATGTAATCCTGCACTTCTGATCGTACGCGATGAACGCCGAAGTGCCGGCCGGCTCGCAATCGACCGGGGCCTCCTGACCAAGGCTCGCCCGCACTGATTGGGTCTTGGAATTGACGAATACATAGAGCACTTTGAGGTCACCGCCCGTCGCGACGGCCGGAACATGCGTGGCTCCCGCCGGGCTGCAGCCCTCGCCAACGGGTACGAACGCGCGCACGGCGAACTGGTCTGCGGGATAGGAAGCCAACCGGACGCGATGCTCCCTGGTAATGGGCTCGAGCTGAAGGTATCTGCCCGGGCTCGCGTCTTCGGGCACGACATACGGGTTGCTGGCAGAGAAGCGACCATCCTGCGTCATCGCGTGCACGCAGATTGTGCCGCCACCCGACGGCCGCAGCAACACGATGTCGTCCGGAACCACCTGTCCTTGCGCATCCCCAAGGCGCAGGCCGACAAGCGCCGAGCCCGAGACCGCGCGCGATTCGTCGAACGACTCCTTAAAGTTCTCCGGCTCCGGATCTACCGGATGGATAGGCACGGGCTGTTCCTGCGCGACTGCGACATCGCAGCAGAGGCCCACAACCATTGCCAGCAAAGCCGCCGTTCGCATCGTCCATGGCTCCAGTGTCAGCAAGTCACCCTAGCGCGGATATTGCAGACGGGCAAATAAGGGCGTTACTCTTGTTGTTGTTGCGGTTGCTAGGAGGGCGGCCCGTGCCTGACGACCAGGAGGTCTTGGCGCAACATGAAGTAGCGGCCCTTGCATCGGCCGCCGTCTACGCGCATCCGGCTTCCGATGAGCCGTTGAGCGACTTGCCCGACTTTGCGCTCGACAGGGTTCTCACCGACGATCACTGCGGCACGGGGTTCCATGCTGCCGGGTTCGTACGCGACGAGGTTCTCGTTCTCGCCTTCCGCGGGTCGGATGAGCCGCTGGACCTCGCCTCCGGGGCCAATCTGGCCACCTGTCAATACGAGCCGAACCGGGTCCGCCTGCTCGCCTATGCTCGCGATAAGCGCTGGCGGAGCGTGATCATCACCGGGCATTCGCTTGGCGGCGGTCTGGCGCAGTACCTGGCCTACGACCTGGCGCGCGATTGGCCCGCGAGCCGCGGGCAGCTGATGCTCGTCACCTTCAACGGGCTTGGTGGCGTTTACGGGCTGACCCAGATGTACGGTTCCATCGACCCCGCGATCGTCGGGCGCTTGAAAATAACCGCCTATGCACACCCCGACGATGTCATAGCGCGCGTCGGCCAGCAGTTGGGCGGGATCACGCGCCTGCTGGTGTGCGAGAGGACGCCTTTGCCCTCACTGCAGGCCTGCCACGGCATCCGCCAGTTCCTGTCCGTGGACGGCGTTTGTGCACTCGCCCAGGCTTATGATCACGCCGACAGACCTTATGCCATCATGCGCTCGGCCACGATAATCGGCGATGACCTGCGAGCCGCGGTGATCGCAGCGCATGAGCGCCTGATTTTGCAGGCGGTCGGAAAGGTCCTGCGCGTCTGGTTGCGAATTCCGGTCGAAGAGCGATTGGAGGTCCTGCGCTTCATCCTCAGCCTGACACCGGTCCGCCGCATAGTTCGCCGGGGCGCCCAATTCTGGTTTACCTGTCGCACGCGCCTCACCGCGCTACGCCGGCCCCCCTCGCAGCGCCCGACCCCCGGGGCGCAAGCAGGGGCACGACCGTCCTTGAGCGCGGATCGAGCGAAAGGTGAAAAGGGGGTCACCTAGCTCAATCGACCCAAAGCCGAGACCGCCGAAGGTTCCATCATATGGTCCAGCAACGCCAGTTCGCCGCCTTGGATTGTCGCCCCTTGTAAAAAGGAGGCGAGAAGCGCAGTGACTCCGCTCCTATCGAAGCGCGCGGAAGAAATCGCGAAGGTCGTCGACCAGCAAATCCGGCACATCGAGAGCGGCGAAGTGTCCGCCCCGGTCAAAACTGGACCATGCCTTGGAGGCTGAAGTCCCGACTGGCCCGAAGCCAGCCGAAAACTCAATCGTCCTGCAAATTGTAAATCAGGCGCGGCCATTCACCGCCTGCAATCCATTCCAGCAATTGTTTCCGGAACGATTCATCGGAAACCACTGCACCCGTGCGCCACCACCAAACCACGTCAGCCGATTTCTCTCCGGCAATCGAGGGATATATATAGAGGCACCCTAAATACTCACCGACGATGTCTTCGATCACCCAGGCAAAGCTTCGGCGGGCCTCGAATTCTCGCTGATGCCAAGCCAGATCGATGAGGTTCTTTTCTTTGGTCAGACCCTCTGGCCAACTCGAGCCAGGATTGGCTGCTTTGATATCAGCCGCGCTGTCCACGACGGCGCTGAAATCTCTTTCCAGGTCATTGATTGACAGGGCCTTTAGCGTGAATTCCCCTAAGGTACGGGTCGCCGGAATTGACCGGTTCTTGAACAGTGGGTGCGGTTTCATCTAGACCGCTCGAACTTCGGCAAGCCGCTTGATCGCGTACTCGTCCTTCCAGCAGACGGCGGCTTCCCAGGCAGCCGACGCTTGCGCGGCGATATCTTGCGCGGCGCCTTCGAGACCGGCGGCGTTGTGGGGCAGCGCCAGGTCGAGGTCGGGGACGTCGACGTGCGACTCGTCCCAGTCGATCAGCGCGACCCGATCTGCGGTCACTCGCACGTTGCGGGGATTGGGATCGCCGTGGACGACACACTGCTGACGTCCGACGAGCCGCGCCCAGGCTGCGCGACATCGCGCTACGCCCTCAGGCGGCATCGCGGTAAGGTCGATCTTCGTTCCGGTCTCGGCGTTGAGGAGGTCGGTCGACGATCGCCAGCCCGGGCGCTGCGGCCAGCCCTGCGTCAACCGATGCAACCGGCGGAGCGTGTCGGCCACGCGGCGCCAGTCGGCCTCCGTCTCGGGCGGTCCGCCCTCTACGTATGTCATGACCACCAGACCGTCCGCGAACAGCCTGCCGTCCGTTGTCGGGATCGGCACTGGCACGGTCAGGCCTTCACGGTCGAGGTATTGGAGGAGCCTGGTCTCCCACGCGAGATCATCGTCACTCCTGGTACCGAGACGAGCGACCGCGAGGCGCCCGTCGACGCGTACGCTCCACACGTCGTTGGCAACTCCTCCAGCGAGCGGTTCGATACGAGCGACGTCTTCACCCCACTGCCCGAGTGCTTCCCATCCCATCGGCGACATCCTCGACCAGAGCGGTTACTGCTCAACTTAACGCGAACGCACGCCCTCAACAACGCAGACCAGGTCCCCCGTCCTGCTGGCAATGTCAGGTTTTGGTGCACCGCAGCGTCGACTGCAGCGGCAATGAAAGGGCGCGAAGCAGCCAAGCGGATAGGGGAAGCGGACGTTTCGCGCCGTGGGGCGCCCAGCGAGGACGTTCGATGGCCTACGCGCCGACGGCTGCCCAGGTCTCGGCTACCGCCAGCATTCTCCGACCTTCATCGAAACGGCCAAGAACCAGCAAGAAGAGGCCCGACGAGACTCGTTCGAGAAAGCCCCATTGCCAGATTGCACCAGGTGCCTCGCCCGTCAGGTCGGCCAACTGCTTGCAACGGTCAAGTCCAAGGCGCACCGGATCACCGGCCAGCAGCTCATCGGTCCAGCTCCGCATGGAGATGGCTATGTCGTAGGCGCGCTCGCCGAACAGTGGATCCGGATCGACGAACTTGAAGCCGGCGCCATCGAGTGTCTGCAGGGCGTTGTGGTCATGAGCGTCGCCATGGAGAATGACGGCCCGTGCAGGATCAAAGGCGCTCTCGCGGTCTGTGGCGAAGGCCATAGCCTGCGCGACCACCCGGCCGGAGCAGGGTTCGCCGAGCTGCTGCTGCCACTTGGCGATCAAACCGGCGAGATGGCGGGCCTTCTGCGCTGCTGACTGCAAACCGGCCGGATCTGGCGCCGGCGGCCAAGCCTGGCGCAACGTCTCGCAGATTATCTCGATCCGGCGTGCAATGGGCAGACCCAGTTCGTGCAGAATCGGGCCAAGTCGTTCCAGCAGCATCGCGCGACGCGGCGCGTCGTAGTTGAGGAGGTTGGCGTAGCCACGGCCGGCGGCGATACGCAAGACGGCGACCTCGCTGGCGAAGTTGTCGTGGGCCGGCGAACCGAGCTTGAGCACGACCGCCTCGCCTGCGGCGTTGGTCGCGCGCGCGACCAGCCCGGCTGACCCCCCGTGGAACGGATCGCCCACGGTGATGCCCCAATCGCGCTCGAGACCCACCACAAGGTCTGGCAATGCGTCCAGCCAGCGACGGCCGACGTCGCCCGCTGCGGCGGCTCGTTGCCGCACCTCCACGGGGATAACGACTTTCCCGGTCATCGATCGATGAAACGAACACTTAGGCGGTCCATATGGAACCGTAGCCGCTTTGGCAAACGTCCGCAAAGGGCGGACCCGCAGGGCTCGCTCTTCTTGAGAGTCAGCGTTTAGTCGGTCGGCCCTATTGGGCCTGCGGCGTCGGAAAACGTCGCGAGATAGGCGATGACGGCGGCGACATCATTGGGGTCGCTATACCCCGTAAAGGCCATGTTCGAACCATTCACTACGCTGCGCGGCTTGGCGATAAAGTTGGTAAGCGTCTCGATGTCCCAGACCACTCCGGCCTGCCCCGCCTCAACCATTGCGTCCGAGTACTTGAATCCTTCGAGCGAAGCCGCGGGCCGACCGATCACGTTGTTAAGATCGGGGCCATTCTTGGGGGCTTCTGCACCTATCGAATGGCACATGGCGCATCTGTCGGCAAAATTCTGTTCCCCCAGCACCACGTCGCCCTGGGCCAGCGCCCCTCCGGCGCTCACTATGAGGGTGCCAATTGCAATCACAATCCGAAGCATCTCACGACCTCCCTGACTGGCCTCGCGACCGAAATCAGTTCCCGGATCGTCGGGTCAGCCGAGCAGCATAGAGCAACCCAGCACCACCGACAATCGGGCCCTGCCATGCGACGCCCGCGATCACTCACGATCTAAAGGCCATGGCCGAGTTGACCGCTGACAACGCATCACCCCGGCGCCGCCTTGCCAAACGCCAAGCCCCCGCCTACGATCCCGCCATGTTCAGACCTGCGAACATTGCTGCTCTCCCCATCCCGGCCACTCTCGGTGGTTTCGGTCGTCGAGGTATGGGCGTCTTCGGCTAGACGCGGGGCTCGGCACGCGCCGTCTCCGCCCGACCGGAGACGTAAAGCTTAAAGCCACATCCCCATACTTCAAAAGAGAGCGACATGCTTTCCCTTTACGATGCCAACGGGCTCGTCCACTGGACCGAGCGCGAAATCCGCCTGCGCGACAGCGCCGTCATCCACCTTTCCGCTGAAGTCTCGGCGGCCCTCAAAGGCCTCAATCCTGCCTGGGACATTCGCCGCGTCGAGGCGCCCCTGCTGACCCCGCGCAGCCTCATTTCCGAGGCCTACGGACCCGACGACATCTTCGTGCAGCAGCGCTTGTCGAATCACGACCACGAGCTGGTGCTGAGGCCCGAAACCACCCCCTCGACCTATGTCTATATGACCCACCTGCTCACCGCGCACGCCAAGGTGCGGCTGCCGCTCTGCGTATGGCAGGCTGGCAAGTCGTTCCGCCGCGAGCAGGACCAGGCGACCAGGCATGTGCGGTTGAAGGAGTTCTGGCAGATGGAATTCCAGTGCGCCTACGCCGCCGACACGGCCAACGACTACCACACCGCCATGCTGGAGCCGGTGCGGCGCATGCTGGCGGCGGTGACCCGGCTGCCCACCCGCATCGTTCCCTCGGACCGGCTGCCCGCCTATTCCGAAGTCACCATGGACGTCGAGGTCGACAACGGCGACAAATGGATGGAGGTCGCCTCCATCTCCCGCCGCACCGATTTCCCGACGACGGTCCCGGTCCCCGGCAAGTCCGGCACGCGCGAGATGGCGGTCAAGGTGCTCGAGATCGCCATCGGCCTCGACCGCTGCGTCTACAACTGGTCGATCGCCGACGCGCGCGAGACCGTGTGAACCCGGCCGCAGGGGGACCATCCCCCTGCGGCCTCCCGCTTCTCAGGCCCCGTTGGCTGCGTGGTAGCTTTCTACTCCACCAGGCCGAGCATTGGCCCAAAGCCTCCGTGCCAGGAGAAATCTCGCCGGCCCAGCGCCGGATCGTAGATGCCCGTGCCGCGCCCTCCATCGAGGAACAGCGCGTCCGGGCATTGCAAATGGTCTCTGAACAGCCGGGCGAAGTCGTGGAAATTGACGTTGCCATCGCTGATGGCCAGGCGGACGAGGTCGCCTTCACATACGCCAACGCCGCTCCTACGCGTGCGGTCGGAGGAACCGGGGATGAACACCGGATGCACTTCGCCATCGATCACCAGCATCGGGCCCGATTGTGTGGCGTACCGGGCCGGTGGCCGCTGCGCATCGAACGCCTCGGTGGTCAACACCCCTGCTCCCGCCTCGCCGATAAAGAAGACCCCGTTGGGTTTCTTGTAGAAATTGGGCACCTGCCCCGGCGCTGCTTCGACGGAAGTCGTGTTGAGCGGGCGCAGTTCGTCGCCATCTTCGATATAAAGACCCATGGGTGTGAAGTCGCGTAGGTACATGCCGGCGTTCATGGCAAAGGCGAGCCTGTGCCCCTCAGCTGCCACTGCATCGCTCAGGTGTCCGAAGTGCCGATAGGGTCCCCCATCCTGCGGCTTCCAGAAGAGCCGCAGATTCCCGATTGCAGGATCCACCGTGCAGACGATGTAGCCGTTGCCCTCAAAGCGCTCAGGCGTACAATGCTGCGCCTGCGCCTGCGACACCAACAACATAAGCAACAGAACCATCACACGCATCGCCACACCCATCACCGTTGCCTCCCTCGTTGCTGCGCATGTCGCAGGTAGACAGCGAATGTGACGATTACGGGAAAGGCTGCGGAAGAGTAAGCTGCAGCGGCGATCCCATCCGGCGGACCACGAGATCAAGCGGGAACGTAGGTCAACCTGATCACATCCTCGCCAATCCGATCATGAGCCACAAGGCGGAGCGGCGGCCGGGGTCCGGCGAAATATGGCTTGCCCTGACCAAGCACGACGGAATGCAGGTAGATCCGATACTCATCGATCAGGCCAAGTTCGGTGAGGCTTTGCGCCAGGTCCGGGCCGGCAACTTCGATCTCCCCGTCGCGCTCGGCCTTCAGCTTGCGCATCGCGCCCTCGAGATCATCCTCGACAAGCGTGGCGTTGGGGCCGACCGACGTCAACGTGCGCGAGACGACCCATTTCGGCTGGTTCCGCCACGCCGCCGCGAAGGCTTGCTCCTCTGCAGTCCATTCAGGATGCTCGTCGTCCCAGTACCGCATGATCTCATACATCTGGCGACCGTAGACACTCCCCGCCTGCCCCTGAGCCTCCTCGATGAAGTGGCGGAAGAGCGTCGGGCCGGGCTCAAACGCCATATGATCGACATAGCCGTCCAGGGACTGGTTCATTCCGAACACGAGCTTGGCCATACTCTCATTCTCCTCCCAAGCGCCACGCGACCGAGGCGCATTCCCACATGGTCTGCGCTAGAGCGCAGTCAGATTTGATATGTGCTTGCCCCGTCCATCCAGAGAGCGCCAGCCAGAGAGCGACGGCGCGATGCCCTATAAGGTGCCGGGCCGCCACGGTTCGTGCTCGTGCGCGAGCCAGACCAGCTCGGGGTCGAGCGCGCGCACCCGCAACTGACCTTCGGTGTGCGGCTCGTCAAGCTCGCCAAACCAGACCGCCACGTCGCCGCCAACGACGACCGGGCGCCCGCCGGTCTCGACGACGACGACCTGCATGCCGGCTGTGTGGCCCGGCGCCGGGACGAGCCGCAGCCCGGCAAGCAGCTCGAGTTCGCCGTCGACCGGCACATACCGCACCCCGGGCGCATCGACCCACTCGCGAATGGGGTACTCTTTCTCGTCGCTGTGGGCGTCGTCGAGCTCGCGACGCTGGACGTAGATCGGCTTGCCGGCGAAGAGGTGGTTGCCGCCGCAATGGTCGGCGTGCAGATGCGTGTTGACGACGATGTCGATGCCGGCGAGGTCGAGGTCCTGCTCGCTCAGTGGATAGAGGCGGGGATTGAAAGCGGCGACCACCGCCGGGTGCAGCTCCGTCATGCCGGTGTCGACCAATATACGCGCATCGGGATGGTCGATGACGTGCACGTAGACCGGCATCACCTCCCCCTCGACATGCAGGTCGGCAACGAGGATCGGCGTGATGGTGATTGACCCGGAGGCGCTCATCTTTTCATCTCCGTCAACATTTACACGCTGCCTGCCGGGCCGCGCATGTCTCCGATGAAGTGGCGGAAGAGCGCGGAGCTTGGCTCAAACGCCATATGGTCACGCGGCGCATCCGCCTTTCCGATTGCATTATGCAACCGGTTGTAAGCTGAGTCAACTGATCTAACCGGCAATCGGCTTTTGGGGTGCGCGAACGGACGGCGGGCTACTGGGACCTGGTGACGGACGCGCTGGATGGCCTGAATGTGGCGCATTGCACCCAATCGGAACGGGACCAGCTCTGGTCCGCAGCGCAGGCGCCCTGATCCAGCCGGGCGCTGAAGCCGGCCACGAATAGCGGCTGGAACGGCGCGGTCGGCAAGAGGGTTATGGTCTATCAGGAGAGCCTGGATGACCGACATGCTGGGTGCACCCGAGCCTCACCAACTCACGCTTCCGGCCAGCCCCGCCGAGCGTACCAACGCGCTGATCCACTATTACAGGGCCGAGATTGGCCGCATGGCCAGTTGGCGTGACCGCATCGACCGCACCAGCAACTGGGCGATCACCGTGGTGGCGGCGCTGCTTTCGGTATCGCTGTCGACCCCGGACTCGCATCACGGCGTGCTGCTGTTCGCGATGCTCCTTGTCTCGTTGCTGCTGCTGGTCGAAGCGCGGCGTTACAGGTTCTTCGATGTCTATCGGGCGCGGGTGCGCCTCATGGAGCGGCAATATTTCGCGCAGGTGCTGGTGCCGTCGCAAAAGCCCGACCTGGCCTGGACCCGGGCGCTCGCCGCGGACCTGCTGGCGCCCAGGTTCCTCATCTCGCTTTCCAGCGCACTAACGCGACGACTGCGCCGGAACTACATCTGGATGTATCTCATCCTGCTGCTGGCCTGGGTGGTCAAGCTCACCTCGGTCAAGCTGCAGGCCGAAAGCCCGACGGATTCGCGCCTGCAGCCGCTCTACCGCCTCCTCGCCAACGCGGCCCTCGGCCCGGTCGCCGGCTGGGTCGTGGTGCTGACGATTGTCGTCTTCTACCTGTGGCTCGCCTATTTCACCCTGCGCCCCCGCCGCCGCGCCGGCGAAATGCTGCATGGCGACGTGCATGTCTGAGCCCACAGTTCCTCAACGAGCGCACCTACGATTAACAGGTCGATGGCGGTCGTCCAGACTGGAAGCAGACCGCTATCTGCCGGTGAAATCGGATGGCAACCTGATCTGCAACAGCAGCGGCCGGCGGATCGCCTACGTCAAGCGCAATTGCGTTGTGGAACGGCAGATATCGCACTTCGAACCATGGCAGGGATGTCGAACCCCGTTGCCAGTTCCAGTTTGCTGGCTTCGGCGGGAGAGAACCAGCCTGCATCGTTCGCATCATCGCCAGCCACCGGCTCTCCAGAGACCCAGTTGCACAGGACGGGGACAATGACGAAATGGTGTTTGATCGCGCCGGTTTGATTCTCGTCGATAGCTTCTACAGCGGGAAGTATTGCCTCGACCTTGGCGACAATGGAGGTTTCCTCCGAAAGCTCGCGCAGGACAGCAGCCACAATCCCCTCGCCGAACTCCACTTTGCCGCCGGGAAAACTCCATCGATTCATGTCAGGTTCTTTCGAGCGTCGGATCATGAGCATCTTCCCGTTCTTGAAAAGAATGGCGACGACACCGACGACAGGTTTTCTGCTTTGCATGACGACTAGATACCCCAAGAGCCATCAGCCAGCAGGTCTGATGCATCAATGATGCGCACATGGCCCTGCCGCCCTGATAGCCCATCGGGAGGGCAGGAAGAAGCCGACGAAGACCGCCAGGCTCAAACCTGGCTCTCCTGTCCGGCGTGGGCTTTGAGCTTTGCTATGAAGTCCTTCATGATCGGGTTTCGGTGCACGTGCGAAACATAGCGCATCGCGTGCCGGCCCCGGTCGACGCTCCAGGTCATCTGGTCGGTGAGGACTGGCGTCGGGACCAGGACACTCGGTGCCCAGTCGGGGTCGAGCAGAAAGGCGACCGCGGCCATGTCCCAGATCTCCTTTGCCCATCCCTCTTGATCATCGGAATATTCCTTGAAGCGCATGGACAGGAATTCCCCGATCGCGCCATGCGGCTCGACATAGCGCTCGATTTCGGGAACCGTGGAGTGGAGGTGCGAAACGACGCCCATGCAGGGGACCTGGACGAGCGGCACGCCGCTGTCGAACAGGACCTGTGCCCCACCCACGTCCTGCATCAGGTTGAATTCCCGGGTGTGGGGCCATTCAAGGGCATGGCCGCCGAGCCAGACGACGACCATCCGGTCGATGATCTCCGGCGCTTTGATGAGGGCAGACGCGACATTGCTGATCGCCCCTATGGCGATGACATAGAGCGGATTTTTCGGGCTGCCCGCTTTGGCGCGCGCGATGAGATCATCGACAGCCGGTGCCTCTCGCGCGATCTTTTCCGGCCCGACATAAGCATTGACGCCACGATGGACGAAGCCTTCAGCCGAGCGCCCGAGCCGTTCCAGGAGGCGCAGGATCTCCTGATAACTCAGTTCCATGCCGTGCCCCGGCCCGTCGGAGCGGCTGTTGTGGAAGGGCGCGGCGTAGATGGCTTCGACCGCCAGCCGCTGGGGCGAAAGCAGCATCTGCACCAGGGCGAACTGATCGTCGATCTCGTTATAGGTATCCGTGTCGAGCACCACGCGGATCCTGCCGGCCGGAGGTTCAAGCAGGCGAAGGCGCTCCGTCTCGCTGATGGCGAACTCCGGGCGGGTCTGTTTGGGCTGGAACATCGCTTGTCCTCGACAAATAGGGTCTGGCCTGACGGCCGATGACGATACCGATCCGTCGACACGATGGAAGCGGGAAAGCTTTCTGCCTGCAGCGTGCCAGGCTAGCCGTCACGGCGCTTCCAGTACCGTTCGGCACGCCCCGGGCAGGTCGGCCAGCGTCAGCGGCGGGGATGGTGGCGTGGTGCTCGGCCGATAGGGGGCGTCGGTGAACCAGTAGGCGAGCTCTTCGCCGCAGCCGTCGCCGGGCGGTACCGGAGCCTGGTCGGAACACGAGGCCACGCCCGCCGGGCACGCGAGCCTGACATGGATGTGATCGTCGTGGCCGTACCAGGGGCGGACCTTCCGGAGGAAGCTGCGGTCCCGCCAGTTGATCGCGCAGAGTGACCTCTTGATGCCCGGCGCAACGAAGATCCGCGCGACCCCGGGCAGTTGCGCCGCGCGGTAGATGAGCAGGCGCTGCGCTTCGCCAAAGCGCGCGGGGTCAACGTCGCGCGTACCCGTCTTCAACACCGAAACCGCTGAGAGGTTTTCGCGCTCCTCAGCGCTGAGGACATGATTGGGCATCGGCTGCAACCAGATGTCGACATCGAGCCCGGTCTGATGCGAGGCGTGTCCGCTCTTCATCGGCCCGCCGCGTGCTTGACCCATGTCGCCGACGAGAATCCCCGGCCAGCCATCCTGCACCGCAGCCTCTGCCAGTCCCTCGATGTATCGGACAAGTTCGGGCGTCCCCCAATGCCGGTCGCGCGACAACCGCATGGCCTGCCATCCCGGCCCATTCGCCGGCAACTGCACCGCTCCCGCGACGCAGCCCTTCGCATGACCGCCAATCGGTGCGGAGGGGCCGCCGGTCGCATTGTGCACCGCGCCAAAAAAGTCGCGGGCCGGCTGCTGCGCAAACCCGGCCGAGGTAAGCAGCAGGAAAACAATGGAAGCCAAACCCAGCAGGCGGAGAAGCATCGAGGTCACCGGCAAGCGAATCATACCTAATTATAGCGGCGAACGTTGCCGCTGTGCGGCTCGGCCGCAGCACAAACAGGTGTCGCCGCGGCTGGCCTGCCAGCCAATGGGTGTGGTAATCGAAGGGATTTTCGGGCCTCGGCCGGGCGCCATGTCGGCGTCGTCCTGCCGCCTGCATCGGTTCGTCTCTTCGATGTGACCACCAAAAAAGTACTGCACGAGAGCGGGATGCGAAAAAGTGGCACCGGTTTTTCCCGCGACAACAAAACCCTGAGAGAGGTCCATCGCATGGCCACCGCGGATGAAATCTGGGGCTCATCCCGGCGCGATGTCCTGTTGGCGGTGATCGACCGGATCGTGCCGGCCGATCAGGATCCCGGCGCAACCGGGTTCGGAGCTGACCAGTATCTGCGTGCCCAGCTCGAAGGAGATGCAAGAGGCAAGGCCGGCCCCATAGCGGCGGGGCTGGATCTTCTTGCCAAGGAGGCAGCGACCCTCGGCGCCCCCTTCCACGACCTTGCTCCCGAGGTGCAGAACAGCCTTCTCGGCGCGATCCAGGAGCAGGACTGGTTCATGGATCTGGTGATCCTGACCCAGGAAGGCGTCTATGCCGATCCGGCCAATGGCGGCAATATCGACGCTGCAGCCTGGCGCATGGTCGGCTACGAACATGGACTGCCGGACGGGCCTTCGGGCCCGCAGTCCGTTCCTCCCCATCCGCCAAGAGCGCTTGGCGCCGGCGGATCGGAGGACCATGACGTCATCGTCATCGGAGCCGGCGCGGCAGGCGGGGTCATGGCCTGCCGCCTGGCGGAATCGGGCCATTCGGTCCTGCTCCTCGAGCGAGGGCGCGAGCTGACATATCTGAGCAACGGCCACCGCGACCATCTGCGCAATCACCGCCTCGCCAGATATGGGCACAATACCGGGCCGGAGCTCACCGGGAATCCACGCGTTTGCGTTGGCCCGGAGGGCCGGCCTCACATCGTGCGCCCGCATGAGCAGGACTACCACAACATCGCCTCGGGCGTGGGCAGCGGCACATCGCTGTTTGGCGGTCTTGCATGGCGCTTCCACCCCGACGACTTCCGCATGGCCAGCCGCTATGGCGTGCCCGAAGGCTCATCTCTGGTGGATTGGCCCATCGGCTATGATGACCTCGCCCCGTTCTATGATTGGGTGGAATGGGAAATCGGCGTTGCCGGCGATGCGGGACGCAAACAGCGGCCCGCGGACGCGTGGTTACCCGATGCCGCCCCTGGCCCCGTCCCTGCGCACGAAGGTGCTGGCGCGAGGGGCGCAAGCGCTCGAGTTCACGACGTTCACCCCGCCCATTCTGGTCAACACGGTTCCGCGCGCCGGCCGCGATGCCTGCTGTCATTGCGGCTCCTGTGTCGGGTTCCCCTGCCCCACCGACGCCAAGAACGGAACGCAGAACACGATGATCCCGCGGGCCTTGGCCACCGGACGCACGACCCTGATCACCGGCGCCCACGTCACGGTCATCGAACAGGACGACAACGGACATGTTATTGGAGCGCGCTACCTGACCGATGCCGAAACGGGCCCGCGTGAGCATTTCGCACGGGCAAAAGCCGTGGTCGTTTGCGCGGGTGCCATCGAGACGGCGCGACTGCTGCTTCTGTCGGCAAGCTCTGCCCATCCCGATGGGCTGGGCAATCACTCCGACCAGGTCGGACGCCATTTGCAGGGGCACTATTATCCCGCCGTCTTTGGCCTCTTCGATGAAGACGTCCACCCTTCCGACGGCCCCGGCGTTTCCATCGCAACGACCGACTTCACCCACGGAAATGACGGGATCATCGGCGGCGCGATGATCGCCGACGACTTCGTCATGTTGCCGACGGTGTTCTTTCACCAGGCGTTGCCGCCTGACGTCAGGCGATGGGGGTCGGACGCAAAGGACTTCATGCGAGCCAACTTCCGTCGTGTGGCCAAGATTACCGGTCCGGTCCATGAAATCCCGGACCCAGGCTGCCGTGTGCGACTGGCCGACTTCACCGACCGTTTCGACCTGCGCGTTGCGCGGCTTTCAGGCCAGGTGCATGTGGAGACGATCCGTACGGCAGAGTTCATCAGCCACAGGTCTGCTGACTGGCTCGCAGCGTCCGGAGCCAGGCACACCTGGCGTTCCCCGATCGTCAGGCGGCTATCTGCAGGACAGCATCAGGCGGGAACCTGTCGGATGGGAACGGAACCGGCGTCCTCGGTCACCGACCAATATGGCCGCGTCTGGGGCCACGCAAACCTCTTTGTTTGCGACGGAAGCCTTCACCCCACCAACGGCGCCTACAACCCTGTCCTGACGATCATGGCCATGGCTGCCCGCAACTCGCAGGCCATCTCACAAACCATCTGAATTCTGCGCTCCGGTTGCAGCCCGGTTCTCGCAATATGTGAGCGGCCTGACGGCAACGGCAACCCCGGGGCCCGGACGTTCCGCTTCGAGCCGGAAGCGGACTGCGCCATGCCGCCCTGTTACGTCTGAGGTGGGCCGAAGGGAGGCCGTTCGCTATCGGGACGAAGTAGCAGCATCACTCCGTTCATCTGACGACCCTTGCTGTCAATTGGCGTCGGACACGACAAAGGGCTCGATTGATCCCTTTGCCGACATCTGGGCAGACCCCACCATTCCGACAGGATCTACAGGCGAAGCGGGAAGCCCCCGGCTGCAGCAGTGTGTCACTGGGCCTCTGTCTGACCCGAAGGTTGGAGCCCCGACATTCCTGCCGTCATGCGGCAAGAGCCACTGCATCGGCGCCTGCGGCTTGGCGCAAGGGGCAGTCCGGCTCGGTCACTGCCCGCCAAATGGCTGCAACGACGTCCTCCGGTTCGGTGATCTTCGCGTCCGCCGCTGCCGCGTGGGCGGCAAAGACCTGCTTGGCAATGGGGTCATAGGCTTCGGGAATGCCCCCCGCCTCTGTCATCTTGCCGCGTGCGTTGGCCCCGAAACGGGTCCCTGGGGCTTGGCCGGGCAGGACCAGCCGCGTGCGGATGCCGAAGGGCTCGAGCTCCAGCGCGAGGCATTCGGTGAAGGCATTCACCGCAGCCTTGCTGGCCGTGTAGATCGGTAGCAGCGGCAGCGCCTTCAGCGTTGTGCTGGAGGAAACATTGACGATCGTCCCCGCTCCGCGCGCCCGGAACTGCGGCAGCACGGCGCGGGTCATCTCGATCGTGCCGAAAGTGTTGGTCTCGAAGACTTCGCGGATCGTCTCTTCCGGCGTGCCCTCCAGCGGACCCATCCAGCCGATGCCAGCATTGTTTACGAGGGCGTCGATCGGACCTGCCGCCTCGACCGCGCGGCCGATCGCATCGCGCTCGGTCACGTCGAGTTGCAGGATGTGCAGCCGATCGGAGGCGGGCAAGAGATCCTCGCGCGGGCTGCGCATCGTGGCGACGACCGACCAGCCCTGGTCGATGAAATGGCGCGCGGTCTCTAGCCCGAAGCCAGAAGAACATCCGGTAATCATCACGGTATTCATGGTCGTATCTCCTTTTCTTTGATGGCTCGGGATATCGACCTTGCGGCGCGAACTTTCTATAATCATATGTCCATAGTTGTTTATCGAAAGTCCGAAATGTCAGATCCGCTCTCCGAAGTGATCGCCCTGTTGCGCCCGCGCACGCCCTTTTCGAAGCTGGTGGATGCTTCCGGCGCCTGGCGCGTGCGTCGGACTGACGTGGACCAGGTCTACTACTGCCTGCTTCTTGCCGGTCGGGCGCGTCTCGAGGTGGACGGCAAACCGCCGATGGAACTGCGCCAAGGCGATTTCGTGCTGGTGCCGGCGGTGCAGAGTTTTTCCATGTCGAGCGCCGATCCCGCACCGCCACCTGGGCTGGAAAGCCAGCCATTGATCCGTCCGGACGGAACAGCGCGGATCGGGCCAGAGGAGGCCCCTGTCGAGGTGCAGCAACTCATCGGGTATTGCAGCTTCGGCGCTCCGGATGCGGACCTGCTGGTGCCGCTGCTTCCCGACATGGCCGTGGTGCGGGGCGAGCAGCGTCTTGGAGATCTGGCGCGGCTGGTGCGGGACGAGGCGTTGGCAGATCGCCCGGCCCGCGATGTGGTTCTGGAACATCTGCTGCAGGTACTGCTCATCGAAGCTCTGCGTTCTTCGACGCAGACGAGCGCGACGCCAGGCCTGCTGCGCGGCCTGGCGGACGACCGGTTGACCGGTCCCCTGCGCGCCATGCATGCGGTGCCGGACCGCGCGTGGAGCGTCGGCGAACTGGCGCGCGAGGCGGGGCTGTCCCGCTCAGCCTTCTTCACGCGGTTCAACCGGGTGGTCGGCATGGCGCCGATGGAATATCTGCAAAGCTGGAGGATGACGCTAGCCAAGCACATGCTTAGATCGCGCCAGCACAGCATCGCGGAGATTGCAGCCAAGATCGGATATGGTTCGACGAGCGCCTTCAGCTCGGCGTTCTCGCGGCGCATGGGAGCGCCGCCAGCGCAGTACGCCCGCGGTGCATGAAAGGGAGAGCGGTGTCGCTGGTCCATGCAGCCGCTTCCACGATCTCGACAGGAGCGTCTTTGAAGCGCCCGCGTAAGCTTGCGGCGAGGCGCGGATTGGGCTCCGAGCAGAAGTCTTTTTTGAATTGGAGAGGTGCACGGCAGTCGTGTCACCGGCATTGGCCCCGGTCACTCGGGGTTCGCGATCAAGTAGTCGTGCTTCGAGGTGAGCGCAGTCCCCTGCATACCCATTCTGCCGGCGGGTTCTGCTCCAGCGCACCGCCGTCGGCAGCTCATTCATCCCGAAGCCAAGGCGGCTCGTCGCCGCCAACCCCGTCAGTCCGCGTCGGAGGGCGGACCGACCGCCAGGTCGGACCGCAGCATGTCGACGAATATGCGGCAGGCGGGCGACAGTGACCGGCCCTTCTTGGTTACCAGCGCAATGGTGCGGCGGACGACCGGATTGCGCAACGGCACGATAGCGACAGGCTGATGCGCGTGCTTTCGGGCAAGGGCGCCCGGCAGCAGGCACACCCCAAGACCGCTTGCAGCCATCCAGGCAGCGGTGTCGAGAAAGCCGGCCTCGTGGACGATGTTGAGCTCGATGCCCGCCTTGGCCGCGGTGTCGTCGATCAGGCGGCGCACGCCATAGCCCGGCCGGAAGGCGATAACGGGTACGCCACGCAGGTCCTTCCACGATACTGCCGCTTGGCGCGCCATCGCGTGGCTGTCTGCGCAAACGAGATACATGGTGTCCTCGAGCAGCGGTGAGGACTCGAACCCCGCTTCGTTCAGAGGCGGCGTACCGACGCCGAACTCCACCTGCTCGGACTGGATCAGGGACAGAAACTGGTTCGGCGCGCAATCGTCGAGGATCAACCGGATCCGCTCGTATTCGCGGCTGAACCGGCCGACGGTCGTCGCCAGCAACGCTGCTGCCGTCGAGGGCGTCGCGGCCAGGTGTACGCGGCCGCGCACCCCCGCCGTCATCTCCCTCGCGCTGAACACCAGCGTCCCGACTTCCTGCAGGACGCGCTCGGCAATGCCGAACACTTCCGTGGCCGCCAGGGTCGGCTCGAGTGACCGCGTGTTGCGATCGAAGAGTCTGATGCCGAGAGTGGATTCGATCTGCCGGATCAACACGCTGATCGCCGACTGCGTGACACGCAGCTCCTCGGCGGCGGTCACGAGCTTGCGGTGCTTGTAGACCGAAACGAACGCGCGCAGCTGCTTCAGGGTCAGGCGGCCATCAATATCCATAAAGCAACTTTATGAATGCTTTCGAATTTTTCACTTCTATTCACAATGGCACTGCCGTTCAATAGCCGCGCACAAAAGGCCGTGACGTGGCCAAACCACGCAGACGGCACAGGAGGAGGAACGAGATGAACTGGCGCAGTCTGAAGCTTCTCGCCGTCGCGGGTATTGCCACCCTTGCCGCCGGAGCGGCGAGCGCGGTCGATCGCATCACGATCGGCACCAACCCGCAGGGGACGATCTACTTCACCATCGGGGGTGGCATCGCGGCCACCCTGCAGGACGCGCTCGGCGTACCGGCGACCGTCCAGCCCTATACCGGGTCATCGGCCTACCTGCCGCTGATCAGTGCCGGCGAGGTCACGCTCGGGCTCAATTCCAGCCTGGATCTGGCGGGCGCCAGGGCCGGCGAATTCGGCGAGCCGATGGACAATCTCAGGGTGCTTGCGCGCCTGTGGCCGCTCAACGTCGCACTTGTTGCGCGCGCCGACCTCGGCCTCACCGAGGTTTCCGAACTCGCGGGCAAGCGCGTCGTCACCGACCTCAGCGCGCTCAAAGCAATGAGCGACGTGTCCAAACTGATGCTGGAACTCTCAGGGCTCTCTGCGAGCGACGTCGAAAGCGTCACCGTGGCCGGCCTCGCGCCCGGCATGGAGGGGCTCACCGAGAACGCGCTCGATGCGACCCTGGTGGCCGTCGAAATTCCGCTGACCCAGCAGGCGCAGGCGACGATCCCGGGCGGCATCCGCTACCTCAGCGTCGAGGGGCCGGACGCGACCTCACAGAACGCGGATGCGAAGCTGCCCGGCCTCTATCTGGCCGAGATCCAGCCCAGCCCGCGCCTGCCCGAGGTCACCGAACCGGTCACGGTCGCCGCCTTCGACGTGTTCCTCTCGGTGAGTGCCGACATGAGCGACGAGGACGCGACCGCGATCCTTGCCGCGCTCCATGACGGACTGCCGCAGTTGAAGGCCGACTATCCCGCTCTCGGTCCGGCCAGCCAGGAGAAGCTGGCGCTGCCGTCGAACACGGTGCCCTACCACCCGGCGGCAGTCGAATTCTTCACGTCCAAGGGGCTCTGGACGGAAGAGAACGCGGCACGGGACGCGGGGCTCTGAGCCCCGCCTGAATCGGCGGACGGGAAATGGCAGCGCGCGTTCTGGCGGTGATGCTCACCGCAACGGGAATACTATGGCTCTTGGACGCCCCACGGCATCTGGGCCTCGTTGTGCTCACCGAGCAGTATCTCGCGCTGATGATCGGCCTCGCGACGCTGGCGGGGCTCGTCATTGCCCCGCTGAGCTCCCGCACCCGTCTGCTCGATTGGACTTTCGGACTCCTCTGCCTCGTCGCATGGCTGTGGCTGAGCTGGAACTATGAAGCCTGGCTCCTCGACGCCGCCAATCGCGGGCCTGAAAAGTGGGTGCCCGCGGTCATCGCCATAGCGGGGGTGATCGAGGGCACCCGCCGGCACTGCGGCCTGGTGCTCGCCATTCTGGCTGGGCTGTTCATCGCCTACGGGCTTTTCGGGTCGGCACTGCCCGGCGTGTTCTCGGCCGCCGAAGTCGCCCCGGCACGCTATGCACTTTACCTCTACAACGACACCAACGGCATTCCCGGCCTCGTGCTCAATGTCGGCGCCACGCAGATCCTGGGCTTCATCGTCTTCGGCGCCGTCCTCAATGCGGTCGGCGGCAGCGCCATACTGACCGATCTCGCGATGGCAGCGATGGGCCATCGCCGGGGTGGGCCGGCAAAGGTCGCCATCCTTGCCTCGTCCCTCTTTGGCACCCTGTCGGGCTCGACCGTCGCAAACGTGATGTCGACCGGCGTCGTCACCATCCCCATGATGAAGCGCTCGGGCTTTCCCGCACGCTACGCTGCAGCAATCGAGGCGGTTTCCTCGAACGGGGGGCAGATCGCGCCGCCGGTGATGGGCGCGACGGCCTTCGTCATCGCCGAGTTCCTGCAGGTTTCCTACGCCAGCGTGGTTCTCGCTGCCCTGCTGCCCGCGGCCGCCTACTACGTCATGCTCTATTTGCAGGTGGACCGCTACGCGGCCGCGCACGGGCTAGTCGGGGAGCCGCGCGAAACCCTGCCGCGGCTCCGCCCGAGCCTCATCAAAGTCTGGCCCCTGATCCTGCCCATCGGCGTCCTCATGTATTTCCTGTTCGGGCTCGGCTACTCGGCGGGCAAGGCCGCGCTCTATTCGGCGATCGTCGCCTATGCAAGCCACCTCGTCTTCGCGCCCCGGGGGGCGAAGCGCTTCGCCCTCCTCGGCGACATCGCCTTCGACGCGGGCAAGACACTGATACCGATCCTGCTGGTCTGCGCGGTCGCCGGCATCATCATCGGCACCATTAACCTGACCGGACTGGGCTTCGCGCTCACGCTGACGCTCGGCCACGTCGCGGAATCCGGTGGCGCGCCGGCCCTCTTGGCCGTCGCCGCCGCCATCGCCATCGTCCTCGGCGTCGGCATGCCGACGACGGGCGTCTATGTCGTCGTTTCCGTCCTGCTGGCGCCGGCGCTAGTGCGCGCTGGGATCGGCGAGATGTCGGCACACCTGTTCATCTTCTATTTTGGGCTGCTCTCGATGCTCACCCCGCCCGTCGCCATCGCCTCCTACGCTGCGGCCTCCCTGGCTGGTTCGGATATGTGGCGCACGGGCGTGACCGGCGTTCAACTCGCCATCGTCGCCTATCTCATCCCCTTCGTCTTCGCGTTCAACCCGGCGCTGTTGATGGACGGCACGTGGCTCGAAATCGGCGTATCTTGCCTCAGCGTCCTCACTGCCGGGCTGCTGCTGGCCGAGGTGCTCGCCAACAGAAAAGCCTTCGGCAATCCCGTCATGCGGTCGGCCGTCGCAGCCCTCGGACTCGCGATTGGTGCAACCACCGCCGTATTCCCGCCCGCCGGCGCGCCCGCGATCGCCATTGCAATCGCCTCCGTTCCTGCCGCCTTCTTCCTGCTGCGGCTGCCCGGCCGAACATCTCCCTCCTCGTTATCCGACCAGGTGAAATCCTCATGAACGACAAGAACCCGAACCCGCCCTACAAGCGCATCGCCACTGAAGAGGCCTGGGCGCCCGCCGAACTGATCCGGCTCTACCACGAGGAAATCGAAACCAAGGCGATTGGCGAACCGGGCTTCCACAGCCTGTGGGGTTTCTTCTCGGGCACATCTGAAAAGGCGCAGGCCCACAACCGGCGCATCCAGGACCTCGGCGAGATCCGCCTCAAGGACATGGACGACAGCGGCATCGACATGCAAATCGTGTCGCTGACCTCGCCGGGCGTCCAGATCTTCGATCCGAAGGACGCGAGCGCCATGGCGGTTCGTTTCAACGACGAGCTCGCGGAGGGCATCGCACGCCATCCCGGCCGGTTCGCCGGACTCGCAGCCTTCAGCCCGCTCGATCCCTCGGCGGCGGCGAAAGAGCTCGAGCGCGGCGTGAAGAAGCTCGGCCTCAAGGGCGGCATCCTCAACTCACACACGCTCGGCACCTATCTCGACGACGAGCAGTACTGGGAGATTTTCGAGGCGGCAGAGGCTCTCGACGTGCCGATCTACCTGCATCCCAACACACCCTCGCCGCAGATGATCGAACCGTTCCTAAAACGCGGGCTCGACGCCGCTGTCTATGGCTTCGCCTGCGAGACCGGACTCCACGCCTTGCGGCTCATGGTGGCGGGGCTGTTCGACCGCTTCCCGAGGCTGCAGATCATCCTCGGCCATTGCGGCGAGGCCCTGCCCTACTGGCTCTATCGCATCGACTACATGCACGGGCATATCTCGGTCACCGGCCGGTATCCCGACGTGAAGCCGCTCAAGCGCCGCGCCCGCGACTACCTGCGGGAGAACTTCATCTACACCAATTCCGGCGTCGGCTGGGGACCGCCGGTCCGCTTCGTGCGCGAGGTCATCGGGCCCGACCGGATGATGTATGCGATGGACTACCCATGGCAGTTCGTGCCCGACGAGGTGGGTATCCTCGAAGCCATGGGTCTCGACGAAGCGGGGCTGAGGCAGTTCTTCGAAGACAATGCGAGGCGCGTGTTCCGGCTGCCGCCCGCGTAGCCCCTCTAGGGGACCGCTTACGGACAGGCAGCTTTTGGCGTCCGCGGAGGAAATAGCGGTCGCTCAATCCGACAAGGCGCAGGTCTTGAACTGGCCCAGAAGCAGAGATTCTCCCACCTCACGTTTGATGTGAGGGTGTGGGGTCAGACGGAGCCGCTCGGGAACGGGCGCTCAGTTTGCCAGATAGCCTCGATGTTGTTCCCTTCGGGGTCAAACATGAACGCCTCGTAGCTGGTGGGCCGCCGAAAGCCGGGCGGTCCGTTGTCCTTGGCTCCCAATCTCATTCCGATTTCATAAAAGGCGTCCACCGCCACTGTGCTGTCAGCTCGAAACGCCAGGTGAAGGCGCAACATCCCGGCATTTGCCTTCCATTCAGGGTCACCCTCGCCGATCCAGAAGCGGATGGGCATGTCTGGATGCTGTAGGGTCACTGCCTGGAGTTGCGGCTGGCGCTTGATCACCACGATGCCGAGCGGCGCAAGGCATTGCTCATAAAACGGCACCGTAACTTCCGGTCTGTGACACTTAACGCCAAAGTGGTCCAACATCGTTCATCGCTCCCGCGGCCACCAAACTTCAAGATCCTTGCGGCGTCCACTCCCGGTCACGGGCAATCAAAGGGAGCGGGACTGTTCACCATCCATGAGCGTTGTATTGAACGACTGCTTGTGGCGCAAACGCCCCGCTTTCGCCGGTTGATTGAACGTCCGCTTCGGAATACCGCAAAAGCCGGCTCAACGGCGCCTTGATCCCGTAGAGCCGGATTCCGCAACGCAGAGGTACGTGCTGTTGTCTTGTGCCAGGCGATGCGCGACACCGGCGTGCAGAAGCGACGCGTGCGCAAGCACGGCCTCGGTGCGGTGCGCATCAACGAGGACGCTCGGATCGACCGCCCGTCCCGCATATGTACGACGACGGTGTTGGCCGCGACGGGCTTGAGCCAGCTCACGCGCCCGGACTCGGGCGCAGGTCACGATGTTCCGTGCAGGCGCGAAGACGACGACCTACCAGATGACTTCATCAAGATGGTTATGGCCGGAGAGCAGGCGAGCGATGCGGTCCTGCGCCGCTTCGCGTATGTGAGGTTGGGGGTGGTGTGCGTAGAGCGCAAGCTCCATGTGCATGTCGTAGAAGTTCAAACGTTCACGTAGATGCTCGCGCTCGAACAGCTCCGGATACGCGCCGTGCAGCCATCCGGGGACCTCGGTGAGTGTGGTTTCGTCGAGCCCTTGCTCGTCGGGTGTGGGTGGGTACTCTCGCGCTCTCGCGCACCAGCGTAGGATGGTATCGAGCTCGGCATCCGCTGGCTGAGCCAACGCCTCCGCGAAGTCGATCAGGCCGGTGACGCGTCCTTGGTCGACGATGACGTTGGATCCATGTAGATCACCATGGACGAGGACGGGTTTGTCGGTGGCGAACAACGTCAGCCGCTCTTGGATCCAATCGGCGACGTCCGCGAGCAGGCGCGAGTCATGACCAGGCCGTTGTCGGGCAGCCTCGACCTGCTGGGGCGTCGCACTCACGACGGGTGGGTGGTACGCAGGCCACGGCTTGCCGACAAGGGCGTCGGCCAGCCAAGGTGGCAGCAGGTCGGCCGTGACAGGAACGCGGTGAAGTGCGCGCAACGCAATACCGAGGCTTTCGATGATTGCTTGGCGCGTGTGCGAGTCCGCCACCGGCCATGCGTCGCACAGGCTTGTGCCGGGCAGGCGTTCGGAGACGTACCACGGCCCGTCAGGGCCGTCGCCGTGGGCGATGTGCCGGGCGTGTGGGACCTCGCTGCCGGTGAGCAGGTTGACGACTCTAGCTTCGTGGCGATAGGCGTCGCGGAACTGTTCGTTGGTGTTCAGTCGTACGACGTATTCGTCGCCGACCCACGCGCGACTGACCCAGCCGGACTTTGGACGAAAGCGGCCGGTTGCTGGCAGACCAGCGGCCGCCAACGTCCTCAGCAGTGCCGGATCGGTAGCCGGGTCGTCAACGAACGGTGTTGATTGGTCGCACACGTACCAAGCCTCGCACACAAGGGGAATTTCTGCCGTACAAGTCGTGCGCAAAAACTCGGTGGCATTGTGAGAACTTTTGCGACACCTAAGGGTAGCTTTCTGGCCAGCCGATGAGAAGCGGCCCTTCCGCTTCCCACCCCAGAAATGCCGGTCGGCGTCCGACCCCATATCGGCCGTTCGCGGCCAGTTCGACAGATCCCGAAAGCTGCCGTCGGACTGGTGGCTAGCGACGGAGTGCTTCGACAATGACCGAGAAGGCTGGCGAGTTCTGGCGCCTGTTTGGGTAGTACAGGTAATAGCCGGAGAACATCGGCGACCAGTCATCGAGCACCTGGATGAGGCGCCCGGCATCAATGTGATCCCGCACGATGCTCTCAGGCAGATAGGCGATCCCGTACCCGGATAAGGCTGCATCCACCTCTGCATAGGAGGAGTTGAAGATGAGCTGTCCCTCGACACGAACCCGCAGGTCACGGCCGTCCTTTTCGAACTCCCAGACATAAAGCCCACCTGATCGCAGGTGACGCTGGTTGATGCAGATGTGCTCGACCAACTCCTGAGGGTGCTGCGGGACGGAATGGCTGGCGAAATACTCGGGCGAGGCAACGGCAACGAGGCGCCAGTCGGGACCAATCGGCACCGCGATCATGTCCTTGTCGAGGCTCTCACCAAGACGAACGCCGGCGTCGAAACGATCCTCGACGATGTTCCGAAACCCGTTGTCGGAGAAGAGTTCAACCCTGATGTCCGGGTAGTTGCGCAGGACCGGCTTGAGCTTCGGCCAGACGAGGCTTTCAAGCGCATGGTCGGACAACGAAATCCGGATGGTCCCCGAAGGCTTGTCCCGAATGGCCATCAGGGCATCGATATCGGCCTCGAGTTCGCGGATATGCGGGGCCAGCGACCGCAGGAGCCGCTCGCCGGCTTCCGTGGGCGCCACGCTCCGGGTCGTGCGCGTGAGGAGTCTGAGGCCGAGGCGCATCTCCAGCTGCTTGATCGTGTGGCTGAGCGTGGATTGCGATGTGCCGAGCCGTGCCGCCGCTTTGGTGAAGCTGCGTTCCTCGGCCACGGCCAGAAACCAGAGCATGTCGTTCAGGTCTTCGCGCCGCATGGAGCACCTCCGAGGCGACTTATATCACACGCCGATAAGTCCATGCCGATTTCCCCTACTAATCCTCGCAGCTGACCTGGCCTAACTTGCTGGTCATGCAAGACCCCACCCGCAACAACACGAAGAACCAGCCATGTCGGCCCTGACCGCATCGGGCGACGTCGAGAGATATCGCTCCGGCACGACGTGGGGCGCGGTGATCTGCATGTCGCTGCTGACCTTCGTGCTGATCGCCTCGGAATTCATGCCGGTGAGCTTGCTGACTCCCATTGCGCAGGAACTCGGCACCACCGAAGGTCAGGCCGGACAGGCGATCGCGATTTCGGGCCTCTTCGCCATCGTCACTAGCCTTTTCGGCAATTCGCTGTTGTCGCACTTCGACCGCCGAACCGTGGTTCTCTCCTATAGCGGCCTCATCGTCATCTCCGGTCTGACCGTCGCGCTGGCGCCGAACTATGCCATCTTCATGGTCGGCCGTGCCCTGCTCGGCGTCGCAATCGGCGGCTTCTGGTCGCTCTCCACCGCCATTCTCGCCCGCCTGACCACCAGCGCCGACCTGCCGAAGGCCCTGGCGATGCTGCAAGGCGGAACCGCCTTTGCCGCGGTGATCGCGGCGCCGCTCGGCAGCTATCTCGGCGGTCTGATCGGCTGGCGCGGTGCGTTCCTCATCGTGGTTCCGGCCGGCATTGTCGGCTTTGTGTGGCAGCTTGCCGTCTTGCCGAAAATGCCACCAGAGCGGCAGGTTTCGGTCGGGGCGATGATCGGGCTGTTTCGCCGACCGGTCGTGGCGCTCGGGATGGCGGCAACGACGCTCGCCTTCATGGGGCAGTTTGCGCTCACAACCTATCTCCGCCCGTTCCTCGAAGGCGTTACCGGTCTTGATGTCAACGTCTTGTCGCTTGCCTTGCTTGGACTGGGGCTCGGGGGCCTTGCCGGGACTGCGGTTATCGGCTTCGTGGCGCGCACGCATCTCAACAGCGTGCTGATCGGCCTGCCGGTGGTTCTCGCCGTCCTGGCGGTTTCGCTGGTGCTGTTCGGGCATGTGGGCCCGGGTGTGGCGGCGCTGCTCATCCTCTGGGGCCTGTTCACCGCGCCCACTCCGGTCGCCTGGGGCACATGGATGACCCGAGTCATTCCCGGCGAGCTTGAGGCCGGCGGCGGGTTGCAGGTTGCACTTATACAGGGCGCCATCACTGCCGGCGCTTTCACCGGCGGCCTCCTCTTCGACACTGCCGGCTGGTCGAGCACCTTCCTCTTCGCGGCCGGACTCCTTGGCGTCGCCTCGCTTCTCGCCCTTCTGACGACGCGCCGGGAGCTGACGAATTGAAAATCAGGATGACATTCAACGGACAGAGCATCACCGGGACGCTCCACGACAACCCGTCCTCGCGCGACTTCTACGCCATGCTTCCGCTCGACCTTGAGATCGAGGACTACAGCACCAACGAAAAGATCGTGCATCTGCCGCGCAAGCTGACCACCGAGGGCAAAGGACCATTCGGCGATGAGCGGCCCGGTGACATCGCCTATTGGTCCCCGTGGGGCAACCTCGTCTTCTACTACGACGGGTACCGCTACGATCCCGGGCTGATCCGCCTCGGTCGATGCGACGGCAGCTTCGACATGCTGCGCAGACCCGGAAGATATCCCGTCCATCTTGAGCGCATAGAATAGGAGAGAGCCATGCACATCATTCGTGTAGGGTCGCGTCCTTCCGCCAAAGGCCCGGCTGACTGGTTCACCGGCGCGGTGCGGATCGACCCGCTTCTCAACTCCGAAGCTCCTGATCGCGTCCAGGGCGCCCATGTCACCTTTGAACCGGGCGCACGTACCGCCTGGCACACCCATCCGCTCGGGCAATCGCTGATCGTGACGTCAGGTCTCGGCCGCGTGCAGCGCGAAGGCGGACCGGTCGAGGAGGTGCGCCCAGGCGATGTCGTCTGGTTTGAGCCGGGCGAACGGCATTGGCATGGCGCCGCGCCAACGACCGCCATGACCCATATCGCGCTGCAGGAGGTCCAGGACGGCAAGGTCGTGAACTGGATGGAACACGTCACCGACGAGCAATACGGCGCCTGAACGTACCCGATGAAAGAGAGATTCAAATGATCAAGGACAAGGTTGTCATCGTCACCGGTGCTTCTTCCGGCATTGGCGAGGCCACCGCTCGACTGCTTGCCGGCAAGGGCGCCAAGGTGGTGCTCGGGGCCCGGCGCACCGACAAACTCGAGCAGATCGCCCGCGAGATCGAAGACGCTGGCGGCCAGGCGGCTTATGCCGAGCTCGACGTTACCAAGCAGGCCGACAACGATGCGATCGTCAAGCTGGCGCAGGACCGCTTCGGTGGCGTCGACGTGATTTTCCTCAATGCCGGGCTGATGCCCAATTCCATGCTTTCGGCGCTCAAGACAGACGAGTGGCACCAGATGGTGGACGTCAACGTCAAGGGTGTGCTCAACGGCGTGGCTGCCGTGCTCCCGACATTCACGGCCCAGAAGCGTGGCCAGGTGATCGCCAATTCTTCGGTTGCCGGGCTCAAAGCCTATCCGGGCGGTGCGGTCTATGGCGGTACCAAGTGGTTCGTGCGCGACTTCATGGAAGTGCTCCGCATGGAAGCAGGCATGGAAGGCACCAACATCCGCACGGCGACGATCTATCCGGCAGCGATCAATACGGAACTGCTCAACACGATCAGCGACGAGGCCACGTCCGAGCGGATGCAGAGCCTTTACGCAAAGCACGGCATCTCTCCGGAGCGCATTGCAGATGTGGTGGCGTTCGCCATCGATGCGCCCGAGGACACGACCATCAACGAGTTCACGGTCGGCCCAACCGGCCAGCCCTGGTAGGCGCAGCCGTTTAAGCTGCAACATCAGGAATGCCGAAATGAGAAATCATCGTCTGATCACGCTCGTCCTTGCCGGGTTGCTGACCTCGTTCAGCGCTTTTGCCGCCTTCGCGCAAACCGGTGACCAGGTCGTAGGGACTGTGGTCCGTTTCACTTCAGCCTCGACGTCGGTCGACGTGACCATCGGTGAGGACAACCCTACGGTCCGGGACCTTCTCTCGCGGCTGCCGCTCACCATGATCCTGGAGGAATACGCTGGACGCGAGAAGATCGGCTACTTCGATCCAGAACTCGATGTTCAGGGCTCCCCGGGCTCCGATCCCAAGGACGGAGACCTCATCTACTTCGTTCCATGGGGGAATATCGGCTTCTATTACAACGCCTCCGGCATCGGCTATTCCGACCTGACCATCCATCTCGGAACGTACGATGCAGATCTCGACCAGCTGGAGCAGCTCGAGGGCGAAGTCACGGTCGAAGTCGTTCAGTAGCCGAGAATCGCGGCGCGAATGACGATCAGGATGGTGACGGCCGATCAGGCTACCGAACCCCGGTCCAGCCGCACTGACCCCAGCCGCATCTCAGTCCGCTTTGGCGAGAGTGGCGTCATGGGCAGGCACTAACACCGCTGGTTGGCATCGGCCGACGTATGGTTTAGGTGCGCTGAACCGCTCGCCGCTCAGACAGTATCACTTGCGCGGCAGACGTGACTTCAATTCTGTTCGGGGTGATATTCGTATAGCTACGCCTTGTGCCGCAAATGGCACCGTTGTCGCCGAAAACCTCGAGGATCCCCCGGTCGTAGATGACGCGCAGGTCTGTGGCTGACGCGAACGCCGCTTGGTAGCAGATCTGTCCATCATCCTGTGGCAGTTGGACCGAAAGACAGCCGTCCGACACTGAAATTTCGAAGGAGAGCGCGCGTCCCTGCGTGGCGACGATCCTGGTGCCTTCGAGAGGCCCGACCAGACAGAGGTCGGATGGCGCGTCTCTCAAGACAAAACTTCCGTCCTGCCCGCGGGCCAGGGGATAGGCGGGCCAGGTATCATCAAGTTCGGCAACGGGCCGCATCAGGAGCCGCCCTGACTTGCCGAGGCTGAGCTCACGCGGCAGCGACATTTCACCGGAATAAGGCGAGCCGGCAGGCTTGCGGTATTCCCAGTTGAAGAGCCAGGCAAAGGCGATCTGGCGCCCCTCCGCTTCGAAACTCTGCATGGCGTAGTAGTCCGTTCCAAAGTCGAGGATTTGCAGCTCGTCTGTATCCGGCACGAACCTATCGTCCTTGAAGTCGCCGACCAGGGCGAACAGCAGGTTATGGCGACCGGTCGTGGGCTCGGTATAGCCGACAAATCCCATGACCATGACCCACTTGCCACCCAGTGGGAAGAAATCGGGGCATTCAACGGCGCGGGCGCCGTGTTCGCGGTAGTGCGCCGGCGCCCGATAAATTGGGCCGAGATAGGTCCAATCCATGAGATCGTCCGAACCATGAAGCAGCACTGCGGGATCCCCGTGCAGCGCTGCCCCCAGCACCATGCGGTAGGCCCCAGCGGTCTCATCCCACCAGACCTTAGGATCACGGAAATCGTGCTCGATGCCATCCTGGGTGGGGCGCCTTTCGAGCACCGTTTCCGCGCTGGCGGCATGAAGCAAGCCCGGTTCCGGACGGGCCAGCTTCTGGATTTCCTGATAGCCCCTGTAGAGATCATAGGCCGGCAAACGCTCGGTGTAGAAATACATCCGGCTGCCGTCCCGGTCCTCGAAGGCATTGCCCGAAAAGGCACCACCGGTGGCCCCAAGGCGCCAGCAATTCTGCTCGGGGTGCAGGAAAACAGGCAGATGGGTCCAGTTGAACAGGTCCCTGCTGATCGCATGTCCCCAATGCATTGGGCCCCACTCCGTGCTGGCCGGGTGGAATTGGTAGAACAGGTGCCAGGTGTCGCCGATCTTGCTGAGTCCGTTCGGGTCGTTCATCCACTGGCGGATCGGCGAAAAGTGCATTGCCGGCCGTGCAGGGTCGGACCCCATCCAGGTGTCGATTTCCGGCCCTGTACGCAGCGTAAGCCCGTCAGCGTCAAACTCCCAGACCGTAATGCCTGTCTCGGCAACAGTGGCGGGATCGTAGCCATATGCCCAAAGGATGGCTTCGGACCTGTCCCATTCAATGCTGGCGATGCAGGCTTCGCGGTGGTGGTAGCTGAAGAAGTCCGGATAGTCCGGAAACGCTGGCACCCGCCAGAGCAAGGCCTCACCGTGGGTGATGCGGACGAACCCCGGCCCTTGCGCCCAGAATTCGAGCTGGTAGCCGGCGGAAAGGTTGACGCACGATTTCAATTTCAGCCCTTCGCGCCGCTGTCAGTCGGGGCCTGTGGCGCAAACCGCATATGCTCAAGTGGGCTCAAGCTGAGCACTCCCCAGTTGTTGCCCAGGCATCGGTGTGCCTCGAAAGGCATTCACCGCTCGATCGATCACGACCTGCGCATCACTGCCGGAATCCAGGATCGTGTTCTGGATGGACCCTGGCTCGACTTTGACCGCGATGACATCGAGGGTCGTCAGGTTTCTCGTGGACAGGATCGCTTCGACCTGCGTCGAGAAACAGGCGCTGTTCGGCGCATCGTTGGTCTGCGACGCCTCCGTTGTTGCGACGATATGATTGTTCGCGACATAGTTTCCCCGGCCAGAGACGATCCGAATGATTACGGGCTTTTCATAAGAGGGCTCCAGGAACTGAGTGTCGATCGACTCCGAGATGTGGTTGGCGATCACCGAGTTGTTGTCGCCATTGAGATGCAACAGGCCGAATTGGTCATCCAGGCCGTTGTCGTATTTCGTCATCGGAGCCCATGGCTCGCGATCGCGCAGAAAATGATTTGAAGAAATCAGGTTCTCCGAACAGTGTTCGGAGAAGACGAGCATTCCCGGATAAAAAGAGTGAAATCTATTTCCGGTTATGGACGACCTGACCACGCCAGAAAATTCTATGCTGCTGCGCCCCCGGGGGAAGACGTTATTTCCGGAGACCAGAAGCCCACCGAAGTTTTCGGCATAGATGGAATGGCCGTCATAACCCGCTCCAACCAAGTTGTTTGAAACCCGCGAGGCCTGTCCCATGCCTCTCAATTCGATGCAGTTTCCGCATTCCGCGACGAAGTTGTCGTCCACCGTCAGCGCGTCCGAATGGTACGCGACAATACCGTGTTCGAGATAGATCAGGCCCATGCCCTTTATCCGGAATGAGTCATTGGCGCTGGCGAGATGGATCCCCGTCTTGCCGTTCCGGTACGAATTCTCCGCATCGCCATTCGATGCGGCGTCTGTGAAATGCAAGCCGTCAATGCAGAAGTCTGCGAACTCGACCGAGCTGATGCGGGGATTTCCTGCGCGCTCAACGAGAAACGCAGCCTTGGAGGCATCGTCCTCGGCGCCGCTGGGCGCCAAATCCACAAGCACGCGGCTGCCGCCCGGCCAGACCTCGTGCCACTGCTCCAACTCCTGCGCCGGGGTGTTGAAGCGGATGCTCGAGGACGTGAAGCCGTGCCCGGAACCGACAATCTTAAGGTAGCTGATGTCGATGAGGACCTGAGTGACGAGGCGGAAATCACCCGGAGGAATATAGATCACCGCACCTGGCTTGCCGCCATCGTTCACATCGCGGCTCGCCTGCCTGATCTTGACGTCCGCGATGATGCTGTTGATGACCGCGCCGATGTCCTCGTGCGGATTGCCGACCGGCCATTTGGTGACGTCGTAGGCATTTGCACTGGTCATTCCAGATTTATCCTCGGATATGTGTGTCTGGCGCGCGGATCCATTGATGGGGCTGTCCGGCTCGCTTCCAGGGCCTGGCGGCGGGTTGCGGCTTCTGGCATTTGGCTGCTCACCTCATCACCAGATGCTGTTGCGGGTGTTCGGGTCGAAGAAGTGGAGGTTCTCGGCGCTGACGGCCAGCCGCGCCCGGTCACCCGCACGCAGTTGGGTGCGGGGTGAGAACCGGCCGACCGCCGTCCTCTGTGCTCCGCCTTCGACGACCGCATCGGGGTCTTCCGCGTCCACCCAGGGCGCGTCTACCGCGAGGTGCACCATGGTTTCGGCGCCCAGCGCTTCCACCAGTGTCACCGGCGCCGCAATTTCGGCATATCCACGTTTGTCGGTGACGTCCGCATCGTCGATGTCTTCCGGGCGTATGCCGACGATCAGCTTTCGCCCGGAATAGGCCCGCAGGCTTGGTCGCGATGCGAAAATGGCGTCCGGAAGGGTGATGACCTGGCTTCCGAGCCGCAGATCGACACCGTCGAGGCTGGCTTCGTAGAGGTTCATGGACGGAGAGCCGATAAAGGCCGCGACAAAGACGTTGGCGGGACGAGTATAGAGGTTCTGGGGAGTGTCGATCTGTTGCAGGCGCCCGGCTTTGAGCACGGTCACCCTGTCGCCCATCGTCATTGCCTCGACTTGATCGTGCGTGACGTAGATGGTCGTGACGCCCAGCGAACGCTGCAACTTGACGATCTCGGCGCGCATCTGGACACGCAGTTTCGCGTCGAGATTTGAAAGGGGTTCATCCATCAGGAAGGCCTGAGGCCTGCGCACGATTGCACGACCCATGGCAACCCGCTGCCGTTGCCCGCCGGAGAGCTTGGCGGGCTTGCGGTCGAGGTGCCTGGTGAGTTCGAGAATACGCGCCGCCTCGTTCACGCGCTCGTTGATTTCGTCTTTCGGTACGCCCGCCATACGAAGCGGAAACGCGATGTTTTCGCGCACGGTCTTGTGCGGATAGAGCGCATAGGACTGGAACACCATGGCGATATCCCGGTCTTTCGGGTCGACGTTGTTGACGACCTTGTCGCCAATCTTGAGCTCGCCCGAACTGATGGTTTCCAGGCCGGCCACCATCCGAAGAGCCGTCGACTTTCCGCAGCCGGACGGTCCGACAAAGACCATGAACTCCCCATCCTCGATTTCGAAACTCAGATCGTGGATGGCGGGATAACGGTCGCCATAGACCTTGTTGATCCTGTCGAGTTGTATACTTGCCATTGGACTAGCCTTTCACGGCGCCGAAGGTCAGCCCGCCGACGATCTGCTTTTGCAGGAGAAGGGTGACCAGGATGACGGGGAGCGAATAGAGAACAGCGGCGGCGGTCATGGGCCCCCAGGCAAGGCCATAGACCGAGTTGAACTCCGCAATGACGATCGGTGCCGTCTTGCTGTTCTGCGATGTCAGCAGGAGCGCGAACAGGAACTCGTTCCAACTCGCAATGAAGCTGAACAGCGCGCTGATCGCCAGGCCGCTGGGCATCAGGGGAAGGATGATGTGCAGGAAGGCGCCGAAGCGGGTGCAGCCGTCCATGCGCGCCGCTTCCTCGAGTTCCTTTGGCACACCTTCAAAGAAGGCCGACATCAGCAACAGGGCAAGAGGCACCGCCGTCGACGTATGGGCGAGGACGAGTCCGATTGTGGTGTCCAGCAATCCCAGCGTCTTCATGATCTGGAACAGAGGCACGCCGAGCGACACCGCCGGCACCATGCGGGTGACAAGGGCGAACAGGAGGAAGAGAACGGTGATCCGGCGGCGATAGAGTGCCGAGACATAGGCGGCCGGAACCGCGATCAACAGCGAGAGTAGCGTCGTCAGGATCGCCACGATTGCCGAATTGAGGAATGCGTTCGGCAGCCCCGCCGTACCGATGACGGTTGCGAAATTCTCCAGCGATACGCCATCGGGAAAGAAGGACGGCGGGATCTGCTGGACGTCGGCTGCAGGCTTCAGCGACGTCGAGACAAGGTAGACGTAAGGCAGGGCATACGACAGCACCAGGAGCAGAGCAGCAGCGTTGATGACGGTCTTGCCGAAGTCATGGGGTGCACGATCAGCCATTGTCGGTCCTCCAGATCTTCCAGTAGGCGAGGCCGGCAAGAACGATCATGAATACCAGGAACAGCGTTGCCGATGCCGAAGCTTCGCCAAGGTCCCCATATCGGACCATCCGCTGGTAGATGTTCATGGAAAACACTTCGCTGGCTTGGCGGGGTCCGCCCTGCGTCTGGATCCAGATCAGGTCAAAGGTCTTGAGTGCGTCGATGCCTCGAACGATCACGACGACCGCGATGACCGGGCGCATCAGCGGCAGGGTGACGTGCCAGAACCGCTTGATGGCATTGGCACCATCGATCCGCGCTGCTTCAAGCAGGTCTCTTGGTATGTTCGTGAGCCCGGCATAGCTGACAAGGGCGACAAACGAGGTCGTCAGCCAGATGTCGGCGAAGGCCACTGAATAGATCACGATATCCGTGTCGGATAGCCAGTTTATGCCCCTGGGGTCCGGGATGATACCGAGCGCGGTCAATCCGTAGTTGAGGATCCCGATGTCGCCGACGAGGAGAAATCTCCAGAGCAGGCCCGCGACGATTGGCGAGATCATCAGAGGCAGGGCAAAGATAGTGCGGTGCCAATGAGACCGGTCGGCGATCGCCGAGAAGAGAAGCGCTGCACCGAAGCCAAAGATAAACTCGAAGCAAAGGGCAAACACCGAATAGCGGAGCGTCCGCTGGGCGGTTTCTAAAATCCGCTTTGAGGTCAGTGCGTCAACATAGTTGGCAAGCCCGACCCAAATGCGCCCCGAAGGGTTGATCAGCTCGACCTCGAAGAATGAATTATAGACGAGCAGCGCGACCGGGTAAGCGACGAGAAATCCCAAAAACAGCACTGCAGGCGCCAGCATAAGAAGCACGAACCTGCGTTCAGACATCGTTCCCCCCGGTTCGTTGGGCTCCGGGGCGGCATTGGACCGCCCCGGTCTGGCTCGATCCGAGGTTACTGGCCCAGAATATCGCGAGCGGTCGCCGCGGCATCCTGGAGCAGTTCGGCCACGTTGTCTTCGCATTCCAACGCGCCCTGGAAGGCGGGCATGACGGCTTCGTCCACCAGCTCCTGGTAGTCTTCGCTGAGTGGCCGGCCCTTGGTCGCAGGCGCCGAAAGCGTTTCCATCAACGGGCCGAAATGCTCGTAGCCGGGCTTGCCCATGTAGCTTTCGTAGGCCGAATTCGTGGCTGCCAACCCAAGCGGAGCCTCGATGCCCAGTGCGTTGTGGGCAACAAGGTATGAGATGAACTGCCGCGCCGCGTCCTTGTGCTGCGAGGTGGACGGAATGACGTTGTACCAAGGGCCGGGAATGGCGGCGATGCCTGCGGAGCCGGCGATCATCGGCGCGACGCCGACCTTTCCGGTGATCTCGCTGTCCTCAGGGGTCATCTTATAGGCATGGGCCCAGAACTTCATCATGGCCGTTTGGCCCTGGTAGAATAGGTTTTGCGCCTCGCCCCAGCTGATCTCGAGCGCGTTGTCGGGCACCGACTTGTCCAGGCAGAGCGGAGCTCGGTAGTTCTCCAGCGCGTCGATATGAGCCTGATTGTCGAGGATGACGTTGCCTGCATCGTCCAGGATCACGCCAGGTGAGCCGGCCTGCAGAACTTCGGCCATCCATTCTTCGGAAGTGCCGCCAATGACCACCGTGCCATACATGCCGTCCTTGGTGAAAAAGCTCGCCATGTCGCGCCATTGCTGCCAGGTGGCTGGCGGAGCGAGATCGTAGCCGAACTGCTCCTTGAATGCGGTCTGGTTGGCCGGGTCTTCCCAAAGGTCTTTGCGGTAGAAGACGATCTCGGCATTGGCCCAGGCGGGCATGCCCATCATCTTGTTACCCGCATTGGCGTCCATCACGAGGGCGGGCGGGATGTCGGCCTTCACGGCGTCGGTGAACAGATCGGTCAGATCTTCGACATGGGCCGCAAAGGCCGCATTCCAGACGACATCGATGGTAGCAACGTCATAGTTCGATGTCCCGGACGCGATTTCGGCCGATAGCTTGTCGTAGACGCCCTGATAGGGAACCTCCACGAAGTTGACCTCGATGCCCGTTTCCTTGGTAAACGCATCGGCAGCGGCCTGCTGAAGCGAATGGCCGCCGCCTTCGACGAGCACCGTGATGGCTTCGGCGTGGGCGGCTGAGGTCATCAGCGCCAGCGCGGCCACCGTGCAAGATAGCGTCTTCTTCATGTCTCCTCCTGTCATTCTGCACGCGGGACTTGACCCGCTGCAGCTCGGACCATATGCACCAATGTCGACGTCGTCAATCGCAATGACAACGTCGACATTGCTAATGTCGACGTTGTCGATTGCAGTCACCGGGTGGCGGCGCTAGACTCTTTGCGAGCGCGGGAGGGAACGGATGGTTAGTATCAAGGATGTCGCTCGGGTGGCCGGCGTCTCGGATAAGACGGTCTCCCGGGTGGTCAACCGCGAGCCAAACGTCACACCGGACACGATCGAAAAGGTGCAACTCGCCATTGCCGATCTGGGGTACATCCCGAACCTGGCCGCGCGCAGCATCCGCTCGAGCCGGACCAACATCATCGGCATCATCACCGACTTCATATCGACAACACCCTATTCGGGCGACATCGTCAGAGGCGTTCAGGATTGGGCGGGCGCCAATGGACGTACAGTGCTACTGGCCAATACCGATGGCGACTTCGACAGGGAAGCCAACGTCTGGAGAACCTTCAAGGCCCACCGCATCGACGGCGTACTTTACGTCGCCATGTATCACCGCGTCGTGGCGCCTACGGCGGGCGAGGTCACCATACCGACCGTACTGGTCAACTCTCATCCCGAAGAAGGGTACGCCTATCCATCGATCGAGCCGGACGACTTTGGCGGTTCCTATGACCTCACTCAACACCTGCTTGCGCTGGGTCATCGCCGAATTGGCTACATAAGGCTCAATCCGCTCTTGCTGGGAGCCAACCAGCGGCTGGATGCCTTTCTGGCCGCGGCGCAGGCAGGCGGCATTGCGGAAAACGACATAATCATCCGTCTGGGCATGGAAGGGCCGATCGGTCGCGAGACGAACTATGTTTATCGGGAGGCCCTGGACATCCTGTCTATGCCGGATCGCCCGACAGCCCTGGTCTGCGGCAATGACGAAATGGCGCTCCAGGCGTATCTGGCCGCTCTTTACCTAGGCCTTCGCGTGCCGGGCGATATCACCATTGTCGGTTTCGACGACTTCAGGACGGTTTCGCTCGCCCTCAAACCTGAACTGACGACCGTGGCCCTGCCCTATTACGATCTGGGTTGGCAGGGGGCCGATATGCTGGATCAATTGGTACAGGGCAAGGGCAGCGAAACGGAGCGCCGGGTGCTCAAATGCATGGTGGTCACGCGTCAATCAAGTGCCTGATTGAACGCAACCGTCCGGCGAAGACGCTCCGATGCGGTTCCCGTGAGCCGTTGGTTGCCTTCAGCGTCTCATTACGCCCTCCGGTCAAACCGGAAGGCGGAATTCAGGGCCTAAGATGCAAAATAGTCTTGAGTTGCCCTAGGGACTAAACGGCAGCCTGCCGGTCCAGCCACTTCAAAATCGCCTGGTTTGTTTCTTCCGGCTTTTCCTGCTGGATCCAATGGCCGCAATCCAGCGTGACCACGTCCACATTGGGAACGAACGCGGCCAGTTTGTCGGACTTCGGGATCAAATCACGCTCGCCGTAGATCATGAGTGTGGGTTGTTGGATGATAGGATCAACGTCCGCTAATAAGCGCCAGTTGCGGTCAAGGTTCCTGTACCAATTGATGCTGCCCGTGAACCCTGCTTTTTCGAAGGCAGAGACGAAGACGGCCAACTCGCTGTCGCTCATCAACGGCTCCCCGAGCGGTGTTTCTGCTCTGGCGAGATTGATCATTGCCATGCCCGGCTCGGGCTGTTTGAAGGGCACGTTTTTCCGATACAGGTTGCGAAGGAACCGGAACGTATTCTCGTCCAATATGGCGTCCGCGACGCCCGGCTGTCGATTGAAGTGGACAAAGTAATAGTCGCCGCCAAGTATTTGCTCCATGAACTCGATCCAGGGTTTTTCTCCGCGCTCCTGGTAGGGCAGGCTCAGATTTATCACTTTGTTTACACGGCTTGGATGCAGCAAGGTCAGCCCCCAAACAACCATCGCACCCCAATCGTGACCTACAAAGGTGGCATCGTCGTAGCCGTAATGATCGAGAAGCGCGACAAGATCACCTGACAAATGTTCGATGTCATAGGCTGTGACTTCGGCCGGGCGGGATGAGTTGCCATAGCCCCGCTGGTTCGGGACGATGACATGGTAGCCCGCTGCGACAAGGGCGGGCACCTGGTGGCGCCAGGAAAAGGCATGCTCCGGCCAGCCGTGACAGAGCACAATGGGTTTTCCTTCGTTTTCCCGGCCTGCCTCAAAGACTTCGAGTTCCGCGCCGTTGACCGAGACGAGGCTGGGCTTGGGAAAGTCGATCGTATTGAGCATTGCATATTCACCTTGCTGACATGTGCAGCCGCTGCCTAAAGGCGAATGGTGCTAAATTTTGACACCATTGAATGGTCAGCGTTGCCAAATGACAGCTCGCCTCCGACAAGACGCCATCGTGCGCAGCCTTCGCCGCAACGGTACTTCGACGGTCGCTGACCTGGCGGGGGAGGTTGGCGCGTCCAGGCGCACAGTGTTGCGTGACATCAAAGCGCTCCGCGATGAGGGCTTTGTCATTCATTCTGAACCTGGCCGCGGGGGTGGCCTGCAACTGGATCCGCAATCGGTTCAGACCACGGCGCGGCTCTCGGTTGCCGAGGTCTTTGCGCTTCTCATCAGCGTTGCATCGATGCGTGCAGCCGCAAGCTTGCCCTTTTCGGGTCTCGCAGATGCTGGGCTTGCCAAAATCGAGAGAGCCTTGCCGTCGGACAAGTTGCGCGACTTGCGCCGGTTTCTGGATTGCTTGTACGTCGGGCAACTTTCACCGCAGGTGGACATCTCGGATATGGGAGCGATGGACCCTGCGCTGCTACCCGCATTCGAGACGGCATTTCTCCAACGGCGGCACCTGCGCATCCAATATCGTGACGCAAAAGAGGCCGTAACCAACCGAAATGTTGAGCCGCAAGCCATGCTGATCTTGCCACCACTATGGTATTTGGTGGCCTGGGACCCAGCGCGCAAAGGCTTCCGTCATTTTCGTATGGACCGGATCAGCCGACCGGAAATCGACGAAGACGCAACGTTTCAGCGACGACATGTGCCATTCGAAAATCACGTCCGCCCAATTCGCGATCTATCTCGCTGAACTTCGTACATTGACCAGCATTTGAGGCACCGGGGCTCTGCGTCTCCGTCCGATAGGCCCGGCCTATCGTGTTTGGGTGTTCTCTGTTGCAACGCTGAGGCCATCTGTTGGAGCTGGCATTGTTGCGGTTGGCTCTGGAGGACGACTTTGGCGCTCGCCGTCAGGCCTCGGCCGCCCGCAAGGCCCAGTTCCTCTCTCAGGCCATCTGAATTTTGCTCATTTGGTCACTGCGGTTCGCTGTCGAAACAGGCGCGGAGCAAATTCATCCCTTCTTCGATGTGGGCCGTGGGAATGGCGCCATATCCCAGCATGATCCCGGCTCGTGAGGCTGCGCCGACGGCGAACCGTGACAGGACCTGGACAGCAACGCCGCGATCGGCGGCGCGGCGGGCAATTGTGGCAATGTGGTCCACCGACATTGTCCGGGCGAGAGCGGTGAGATGGAGCCCCGTCGTCGACGGGACGAGCTCGAGATGCTCGGCAAAATCACGCGAGATCGCGGCCGAGAGGATCCGGTGCCGTTCCCGGTAGACTGCGCTCACCCGGCGGACGTGACGCGCAAACGCACCCTCGTCGATGAAACGCGCGAGTGCCGCTTGCGCGAAGGCCGATGAATGCCAGTCGCTGACGAATTTGGCTTTGTGCAGGGCCGCTCGCAGCGATGGCGGCGCCAGCAGGAAACCCAGCCGAAGCGTCGGCAGCATGGTCTTCGAGAAGGAGCCGACGTAGACGACCCGGCCGTTTTCGTCGAGCGTCTGCAACGGCTCAAGAGGACGGTCGCCGAAACGGAACTCGCTATCGTAGTCGTCTTCGATAATGGCCGCGTTGTGCCGCTCGGCCCACGCCAGCAATGCCTGCCGACGCGCTAGCGTCATCGTCACGGAAAGCGGAAATTGATGAGAGGGCGTGACATAGACGGCCCGGATCCCGCGCGGCAGCGCATCGACGACCAGCCCCTGGCGATCCACCGGTACGCCGACCACGCGAATGCCCAACGACTTGAACAACTGCCTCGGAGGGCCGTAGCCCGGATCTTCGACGGCAATTGCGTCCCCCGGCGCCAGCAGGACGCGTGCCAGGATATCGAGCGCCTGTTGCGTACCGTTCGTGATAACGATGTCGTCCGCGAAAGCCCTGATCCCTCGAGAGATGCCAATGTGGCGGGCGATTGCGACCCTGAGGTCGCCATGTCCGGCGGGGTGCTCATAAACGCCGGGGGCCGTTTCGCCCGAACGCAGCGCCCAAGTCACCGACCGCCGCCATGACCTCGCCGGAAACAGGGACGCATCGCAAAGCCCAGCGCGAAAGTCGAACCGAACTGTCTCGAATGTAAGAGGCGGTGCGATCGCTTCCCAGATCGAGCGCGGCTGGAGCGCGCCGGTGGATCGGCGTCCTGCCTTTTCGCGCCCGTCGAGCGTGACCGCTTCGCTCACGAACGTCCCGGACCCCTGCCGGGATGTCACGAACCCTTCCGCGGCGAGCTGTTCATAAGCCACCGTCACGGTGGCACGCGACACGGCAAGCGTGCGCGCCAGTTCGCGGCCAGGCGGCAGAAGGTCGCCTGGTCGCAGCCGCCGATCGAGAACCGCGCGCCGGACCTGGCGGTAGATCTCGCCGCTGAGGTCCTTGCGCCCGACCAGGCTGATGTGAAAGGCCGTCATGGTCCTAGAGTAAACGAAATTGGCCTGCCCGAAAATGTATGAATTGGCACTTCTGCCAGTCCTCATGCTCTCCTAAGATACGCCGGACGGCAATCAGCGGAAGCAACCTTGCTGCCGCTCCGCTAGCAAATCAGCAGAGGAGACGATGCATCGCAATGCGTTCCGTCTGGCATGTGCGGCGGCGCTTGCCACGCTATCTGCATTCGCAACTCAGGCCGACGAAGCGCAGGTCGCCCGTGGCAAATATCTCGTGAACCTGGGTGGATGCCACGATTGTCACACACCGGGCTATTTCCTCGGCCAGCCCGACATGTCGCGCTATCTCGGCGGCTCGGACGTAGGCTTCGAGATTCCGGGGCTGGGCATGTTCCTCGGGCCCAACCTCACCCCGGACGAGGCGACCGGCCTGGGCGGGTGGTCGGACGAGGAAGTCGCCACCGCCCTCACCACGGGCAAGCGACCCGATGACCGCGTGCTCGCGCCAATCATGCCCTATCACGCCTACAGCCAGCTGACGGACGAAGACGTGCAGGCGATCGTGGAGTTCCTGCGCAGCATCCCCGCGGTCAGCCACGAGGTACCAGGTCCGTTCGGTCCCGGCGAGACGGTACCGACCTTCATCATGCGCACGCTCCCGCCCGGCGAGACGGCGGCGCGAGCGCCGCGCTGAACCCGACGCGGCTTCTGCTGCCCAACGAACACGCCATCGACTCAATTTGCGGGAGATGATCATGGAAACGACAATCCATGCAGGCCGTGCAGCGATTGCGGCGGAGCTTCCTTCCGCCGACCCGCTGATGGCGCTTTCGACCGGTTTCTGGGCCTTCAAGACTCTGGCCGCTGCGCACGAGTTGGACCTCTTCAGCCGCCTTGCGGGCGGCGGCGGCATCACGGTTGCCGGGCTTGCGGAAGCGCTGGGTCTCCATCCACGCCCGGCCGAGATGCTGCTGACCGGCTGCGCTGCACTCGGGCTTCTGGAGAAAACGGACGGCCGTTATCGCAATACGCAGTTAAGCGAAGCCTATCTCGTGCGCGGGAAACCGTATTACTTCGGTGGCTTCGTGCAGATGGCCGACAAGCGGCTCTATGCGGGCTGGGGAAGGCTTACAGAGGCGCTGCGCACCAACCAGCCAACCACGTGGGACCCGGCGGCGCAATCCTCGATATTCGACGGCGAGGATCCGATGATGCTGGCCCTCTTCTGGGAGGCGATGCATTCGCTTTCCACGATGACCGCGCGCAAGCTCGGCGAAGCCGTGGATCTCGGTCATTTCCGCCGCCTCCTGGACATTGGCGGCGGATCGGGCGCGTACGACATCGAGCTTTGCAAACAGCACGGGGCACTGCGTGCGACCGTGTTTGACTTGCCGCATGTGGCCGCGATCGCGGCGGGAAAGATTGCCGAGGCCGGCTTGACCGACCGGATCGAGACCGCAGGCGGCAGCTTCTTCGAAGAGCTCCCGCAGGCTCACGACGTGCATCTCCTGTCGATGATCCTGCACGATTGGGACGAGGCGAAGAACCGCACCCTGCTGCGCCGGTCCTTCGAGGCTTTGCCGAGCGGCGGCGCAGTCGTCATCAGCGAACTTCTCGTCAATGACGAAAAGACCGGACCAGCGCCGGCCGCGCTGATGAGCCTCAACATGTTGATCGAGACGGAAGGACGAAACTATACGCCCGCCGAATATTCGGCGTGGCTGGAGGAAGCCGGATTCCGGCACATCGAGACGGTCTGGTTCGACGCACCCGCCGCGAACGGCGCCGTGATCGGCCGCAAGCCGTAAGGAGGCCGAAATGCCTTACGTGAAAACTCGCGTCCGACATCACGCGTTGAGAGTGCCCCTGCCTGGACTTGCGCTGAAAACCACAGCAACTGCAATCGCGACTCTCAAGACTTGGCAACGAACCGTTTCGACACGTCGGGCCATCGCGGATTTGACTCCCGATCAGTTGAGGGACATCGGTCATCCCGAGGCACCCGTGCCTGTGCTTGAAGTCAGGGCAGGTCTCATCACGAACTTGATGTCGATGAGGTAAGCTGCCATTGGCACTTCGCTCATCTGCGGACCTTGCCAACCTTGCGGAATACCATCTAAGTAGACCCCGTCAGCGACCGCATGATCCAGGACGCACCTGGTGAGGCATGTCGCGGCCGGTGGGTGCGCTAAGTTTCCGACAACGCTGGTTTGGGACGAAACGAACTCGTCCTGCTCGTCGCGGCCCTTATGGGCCTCAGTTCCATTGCTCTCGACATCATGCTCGCGGCCCTGCCGGACATCGGCACGGCCATGCGCTCGGATGCGCCTAATCTGGCGCAGTTGACGGTCGGGACGTTCCTCTTCGGCGCCGCCGTTTCGGCCTTCCTCATCGGCCCTGTCGCCGACGCGTTCGGGCGGCGGGTGCCGATCCTTTCAGGCCTTGCCGTGTTCGTTACTGCAGCGCTGCTTTGTCCGTTGGCGCCGAACATGGAAACCCTGCTCGCTCTGCGCTTGGCTCAGGGGTTGGGCGTCGGCACGACACGCCTCTCGCAGGCGGTGCTGCGCGATCGCTACGCGGGCACCGAGATGGCGCAGGCGATGTCGCTCTCGCTGATGGCCTTCCTCATCCTGCCGGTCGTAGCCCCGCTCATCGGACAGGCCATCCTTCTGGTCGCCGGCTGGCAGGCGATCTTCCTCACCATGGCCGCGCTCGGTGCGGTGGTCCTTGTCTGGGCCTGGCTCCGGCTCCCCGAGACGCTGGCACCAGAGAACCGGCGTCCGTTCTCCCTCAAGGAGATCGGGACGGGTCTCGCCATCGTCGCCGCCGATCGCAATGCGGTCGGCTATGGCTTGGCCGCCATGTTCTTGCTGGGTGCTCTCTATGGCTTCATCGCGACCACCCAGCCTGTCTACGGGGAAGCGTTCGGCCTCGGCCCGTTGTTCCCGATGGCCATGGCCGCCACGGCAATTGTCCAGTCGGTTTCCGCCTTCGTCTGCTCGCGTCTGCTGCGCCGCGTCGGCGCCGTCCGCGTCGCCCGCATAGCCCTTTGGGGTTATACGGGCCTCGCGGCAACGCTCGTCCTGGCGTTCACCCTCGAGCTCCTGCCCTTTGCCGCGTTCTTCCTGCTGGTGACGGCGATGATGGCAATGTTCACCTGGGCCGATGCGACGCTCGGTGCCCTCTCCATGACCAATCTGGGCAAGGTCGCCGGCACGGCCGCATCGGCCTTCGGCGCGGTTCAGGCGCTGGGTGCGACGATCCTCGGCTCGCTGGTCGGACAAGGTTATGACGGCACACCCCGCTCGCTCGTCTGGGGCGTGCTGCTCCTCGGTATCGCGTCGCTGCTGTCCTCGATCTGGGCGCGAAGCGAGAAATAGTCACGATCCCACAAGCGCTTGAGCGTGCTCCTCAACCCACGCGATCTCCAGCGCCGCTTCGCCGAGCACGCCGCGACGCGCAAGCTCCATCTCCCACTCGGAACCGTCGCCGACGAGCTTCCGCATGTGGTCCTGCAAGTGCCGCATCCGCTCGATACCCGCGTTGACGATACCAATCTCAAGCTCGGCACCGTAGGCCTTGAGCAGCAGGCGGAAGCGGCGAGCCTTTTCCGCAACGCCGGTCGGCAGGCCATGTGCCCGGCATTTCGCGTCACGCCAGAACGGCACCCAGCGCCAGGCGATGAATCCGAGATCTGCGGCGCGAGGCCCCGGCGCCGCGGCGTCCCAATCGATGAACGCCACCGGCAGGCCCGCACGAAACACGGTGTTCCACGGTGTGAGATCGTTGTGGCAGACGGTCTCGACAGGCTGACGAGCCTCGAGGCGCCACGTGCGGCCAGCCCATGGAAAGGTCGCCGCGGCATCGTGATAGGCGCGTATAAGTGCGCCAAGCTGCACCAGCACCTCGTCACGCCAGACATAGTCAGGGAGACGAACGTCGAAGCGGCCACCGTCGTCCGGGATGAAATCGGCGCCTTGCCCGACCTCTCCCTCGATGAAGCTCAGAACCTCTCGCCCTTGCTCGTCAAAGCCCAGCGCCCGCGGCGCCCCGGCAAACCCTTCGCGCTCGACGTGCTGCAGCAGATCGAGGACGGCCGGCGACCAGGAGCGAGCGTCGCGCCGAACCGTCTCACCGACTGGAACGACCCTCGAGTCCGCACCGCCTTCGAGGGGTATCTCTGGCTCAACCATGGGCCCTGCTGGATGTGATTACCGGCACCCTAGCTCTCAATGTGCGCACATGGAACGCCTCTCACCCCGTCGGTCGTGAGCACGATCGTCCGCTGTGTGCCCCTGATCGGACGTTGAAGCCTTCGGTTGGAAACCCTGAAAGCTGACGGTCTGCCAATCCGCCATTCGCGTCTGAATGGTGTGGAAAACGGAATGTCGGCTTTTGGACACGGCCACCCCGATCAGCCGACATTCTGGTGTGACGCCTATTTGCTGGTTAATGGTGGGTGGCGAGCATGCCAGCCACCCCTTGTCTGTCAGATCCAGTCTGGGACCATATCGCCGGCGTAGCGCGCACCAAAAGCGCCATCCGGTAAGATATTTCCGATGCGGATCAGATCATCGGCCGATAGCGTCACATCCGCAGCGGCCAGGTTTTCCTCGAGACGTTCGACCCGGCGCGTGCCGGGGATCGGCACGACGTCGTCGCCCTGGGCCAGGAGCCACGCCAGCGCCAGCTGAGATAGCGTTATGCCCTTGGTCTGGGCGAGTTCACCGAGTTGGCGGACGGCGTCGAGGTTCTTTTCGAAATTGCCCGGCTGCCAGCGTGGATCAAAGCGACGCATGTCGTTTTCTTCATATCCGGCTGACGGCTTTACGGCACCGGTGAGAAAGCCACGGCCAAGCGGCGAGTAGGCGACAAAGCCGATGCCCAGTTCACGTGTGGTGGGCAGTACCGCTTCGACATCGCGTTCGAAGACGGAATATTCGGTCTGCAGGACCGTCACCGGCTGCACGGCATGAGCCTTGCGAATGGTCTGCGGCCCGGCTTCGCTAAGTCCAAAATACTTGACCTTGCCATCAGCAATCAGGTCCTTGACCGTCCCGGCAACGTCTTCGATCGGCACGCTGGGATCGACGCGGTGCTGATAAAGGATGTCGATCTGGTCGACGCCAAGATAGCGCAGGCTGTTTTCCGTCACCTTGCGAATATGGTCAGGCTGGCTGTTGGCGCCGTAGTTGCCATTGTCGAGGGTGAAGCCGAATTTGGTGGCGATAACGATATCGTCGCGAAAGCCCTTCACCGCCTCGCCGATGAACTTCTCGTTCTCGCCCCAGCCATAGAGTTCGGCGGTATCGAAGAAGGTAACGCCCAGGTCATAGGCGCGCTTGATGAGGTCCAGGCCTGCTTGGGTGTCGGCCGCGCCATAAGCGAGATGAAACCCCATGGCACCGTAGCCGATGGCTGACACTTCCGGTCCGTTCTTGCCCAGTTTGTGCTTCTGCATCGCAATGTCCTTTCATGCGTATGCTGACGGAATGTAGGTACGACCGGCTCCTGACTGGATGTCCGATGCTCCCAAATGATTGCCTGATCCTGCTGATCGCTTGACCTTTTGAGGCAACAACTGTGGGATAGCGCCATGACAGACCTGGACGATATTCGCGCCATCGCGCTGCGCCATGTCGGCGCTCCTCACCCGGCGATGCCGCGGCTCCACATCTACCGCATCGACAATCCCACCGATGCCGGCGGCCTGATCTATGAACCGGTCGTGTGCCTTGTCCTGCAGGGCCGCAAGCGCACCTTCATCGGAGATGGCGTGCTCGAATATGGCGCGAGCGAATGCATGGTGGTGGCCGCCGAGGTGACGGCCATGGGGCAGGTCTGCGAAGCATCGACCGACGAGCCCTATCTGGCACTCAATCTCTATCTCGACCCCGCCGTGATCTCGACGATCCTGCTCGACATGAACGGGCTTGCCGAGCCCGCCATCGGCTCAGGATTCGGTGTCGCCAAGGCGGGACCCGCACTGCTCGATGCCTGGCGCCGGCTCGCCGGCCTGCTCGACCGACCCGACGAGATACTGGTCCTCGCCCCTCACCTAGAGCATGAGCTGATGTTCCGTCTGCTGATGGGGCCGCATGGCGCATTGTTGCGCCAGATTGCCGGCGCGGAGACAAGGCTATCCCATATCCGCCGGGCCATGGCCTTTGTTCGTCAGCATTATGCCGAGCATCTCAGCATCCAAGCCATGGCGGCGGTCGCCGGCATGAGCGTGTCGGTGTTTCATCGCCGTTTCAGGGCGGTGACCGGCGTGACCCCGCTGCAATATCAGAAGCATATTCGGTTGCACGAAGCGCGCCGGCGCCTGGTGACCGAACATGCCGAGGCAGCCACAGTGGGCTATGCCGTTGGATATGAAAGTGCCTCCCAGTTCTCGCGTGAGTATAAAAGGCTGTTCGGCGCCCCACCGCGTCGCGACGCGGACACCTTGCAGTCAATCGTTGAAGCCGGTCCATAAAGCCTAGCATCATCTCGTTCGCAGACGACGGCAGCTTACGGGATTTTGCGCGCGTGCCGAGAACGGCCGATTTGGGGTCGTAAGCCGTGAGCCGGCTACGCGCTCAATATGAGCCATTCGAGCCAACGCTGCCGTTCCCCAAAAGCTGACATCTGGATCGATAGCCATCGATCGTACGCCGAAAAGGAGAAAGCCCGGCATTGCCGGGCTTTTCGATGCATCGGGGACTATTGCGCCGGGGCGTCGAGGAAGGCGATGGCTGCTTCGCCCGGCCTTGTATCAGCGAAGATATTGTAGTGGGTGGCGTTGGGAATGATGGCCAGGCGGTTGGCATTCATGCCCGACCCGTCCCACTGCGCGTCCTGCAGTCCACCCCCGAGCAGTTCGAAAAAGCTGGCGATGTGGCTGGTGCGCACGGCGTCCCAGTCGGCGAACATGAGCAGCGTCGGCGCCTTGATCTCCTTGATCTCGGCGGACCAGTCGAAGTCGTGCATCATCATCGCCGTGATCTGCTCGATCAGGACCGGGAAGTTGTCGACGTCGGGCGCGACCGCCGCGTAAGCCTCGTAGAGCAGCGAACCCTTCATGCCTTCGGCCATGTCCGGTGTCATCGAGCGCATGCCCTGCTGGTTGTAATCGTGCCAGCCCGCCCAGGCGTAGGGGGCGGAGACGACGACCAGCTTGTCCACCAGTTCCGGGTGCTGGATCGCCACGCGCAGGGCAGTGCCCCCACCGAGCGAATATCCCATGAGGTCGGCCTTCTCGAAGCCGAGATATTGGATGACGCCGGCGACGTCGTCGGCCATGGCCTCGTAGCTCATCGGGCGATCGAAGGGCAGGGTGTGTCCATGCCCCTGCAGGTCGATGGCGATGACCTGGTGATCTTGTGCCAGCAGGGCGACGTTCGGTCCGAACATGTCCATCGTGGCAAGTCCGCCGTGCAGCAGGACGAGCGGATCGCCCTCGCCGTAAACGGCGTAATAGACTTCGACGCCGTTGACGGGTGCGTAACCGGATTTCGACGGGGCGGGCAACATGGCGGCTCCTTGCGCGGGTTGGTCGGATTGCTGGGCGAATGCGGGCAGCGCCATGAGCAGCGCGGCGGTCAGTGACAGGAACGTGCGTCTAAGCATTGTAAACTCCTCTTCTCTGCCCTGACGACGAGCGGGTGGGAGAGAAATCGACACGCCCGCCAACATGACCTGGCTTGCAGGCAGATGGTGACTTGGCGCGGCGGATGACCATCCGCCCTGGAGCGGGCACCGTCGGAGATTTGGGGCCAGTGGTCTTCGATCATAAGGTTACGAACCAGGTCGTTTGGACGGCGCTTCGTGCAAAACCCAGGGAGGATATTGGATGTCGTGGAAACTCGATGAGACTGTGGAGACATCCGCGGGCATGGTGGCTGCGGGTCGGCTTGGCAGCGGGCCTGCACTCGTTCTGGCCCACGGCTGGCCATGGTCCTCGTTCTCATGGCATCGGATCATCCCGGATCTCACGAGCCGGTACCGCGTCCATTGGTACGATATGCCCGGATATGGACGATCCGACAAAGACCCGGAGCAGCGCACCTCCCTCGACGTGCAGGCACAGGTGTTCGCCGAAATGCTTGGGCATTGGGGGCTCGAAGAGCCAATCGTGATTGCCCACGACATGGGCGGTGCGACGACGCTGCGCGCGCATTTGCTGCACGGCTGCGAGTTCGATCGGTATGTGCTGATGAACGTCGTCGCGATGCGCCCTTGGGGATCGGAGTTCTTCGATCACGTCGGCCGCCATGTGGAAGCCTTTTCAGGCCTGCCTCCGCATATCCATAGAGCGGTCGTGGAGGCCTACATAAAAGGGGCGATCGTCAACGACATCGATGCGGGAGATTTCGGGAAGCTTGTCGAGCCATGGCTGTCGCAGGAGGGACAGGCAAGCTTCTATCGGCAATTCGCGCAAGCCGATGAAAGCTATACCGCCGAAGTCGAGCCGATGTTTGGCGACCTACGCTGTCCGGTAAAGATAATCTGGGGCGAGGACGATCCATGGATTCCACTGAAGCGAGGCAAAGCGCTTCATGCGCTGATCCCGCAGGCATCGTTCAAAACACTGCCTGGCGTCGGCCATCTGCCTCAGCTTGAAGCTCCGGATCTGGTGCTGAGGTGGCTGACCGCATTTCTATCGCGCGAAGCCGGACACTGATGAAGGGCCGGGACCAGACATCCGGCTTCCAACCCGGACCTCATGGAACGCGCGGCGGGCAAGGGCGCCCGCCACGCGCGACGTCTCGGTCAAAACCCGGTCTTGGGCGTCTCGCCGGCAAGGAACGGTCCAATGAATTCCATCAACAGGTCGGGCTGGTTGATGACTGCGGTGTGTGAAGAGGCAGGCAGGATCGCCAGCCGCGAGGCGGGCAGCGGCTCGCCCGTATCGCCCATGACGCCGCCCCCGAGCAGCCGGAACATATCGACGCTGTGCTCGAGCGTCATGCCGTCGGAATCGCCTGCAATGATCAGGACGGGCGTCTCCAGCGCCGCCACTTCCTCGCCCCAGGCAAACTTCAGCTTCTCCAGTTCGATCACCTTCTCGGCCATTGCCGGGAAGCCTTCCGGGTCGGCGGCGAGCACCTTGTAGTCCTCGGCGAAAGGCGAAGAGGTGAACATCTCGAGGTTCCACTGCGGGATCGCCTCCTGGAATGCCGGCTGCCACCCCTCATAGTCGTACGCGCCGGAGGTGAAGACCAGCTGGTCGACCTTTTCGGGAAAGTCGATGGCAAGCCGCAGCCCCGTCATCGCGCCCATCGAGTAGCCGAAGACGTCGGCCTTCTCGATCCCGACCACCTCCATGAACGCTGCGACGTCGCCGGCAAGGTTCGGATAGGTGATGGGCCTGTCGATATCGGTGGTGCGCCCGTGCCCCTGGGCCTCCAGCGCATAGACCTGGTGGGTCTGCGCCAGCTGCCCGACGATATCGCCCATCATGGGGATATTCATGAAGCCGCCATGCAGCACGATCATCGGATCGCCCGTGCCGGAGACCTCGTAATACATCTGCATGCCGTTGATCTCGACCCGATTGCCTTCGGGGGTCTCCTGAGCCAAAGCGGCGCCGGCTGCGACGAGCGCTGCCGCGGTGAGGGTAGTGCGCAGTATCGTGGTCATTCACTCCTCCTTCTGAGTTTTGGCGCCGCTACCGGACAGGCCCGGCCGGACGGTAGGTGTTGATGAGAATGCCGTTGGGCGTGCTTTTCGTCTCGACGAGAGTGAGGCCGCGCGGCGGAACGCCGTTCTCGAACAGCCGCTTTCCTTCGCCAAGCACCAGCGGAAAGACCCACAAGCGATATTCGTCGATGAGATCGGCGGCGATCAGCGTCTGCAGCAACTGGCTGCTGCCCCAGATATGCACCTCGGGCCCGTCCGATGCCTTCAGACGACGGATCTCCTCGACGACATCGCCGTCAATGCGCAGCGATTTCTCCCAGCCGAGCTGGTTGAGGCTGCGGGTGACGACGTATTTCGTCGCCTTGTTGAATGCGTTGCCGATCGTATCGTCCTGGTTCGGCCAGTGGGCGGCGAAGACATCGTAGGTGCGGCGGCCCAGGAGCATGTCGAACTCACCGGCGACGGTCTCGTCAGCGGCCTGGTTCACTGCATCGTCCTCCAGCGGCATAGCCCAGCCTCCGTGGGTGAACCCGTTCGTCGGATCCTCCTCGGAGTGGCCGGGCGCCTGCATGACGCCGTCCACCGTGACCTGGGTTATAGCTATGATCTTTCTCACGGGTCTTTCTCCAGGTTCTTCGGGTTCAGCGTCAGTGGAACGGCCGCACCTCGACCGGCGCCCGACAGGCGACGGCGGCCTTGCGCCCCCAGGCCAGTGCCTCGTCCATGTCGGCGGCTTCCAGCACCCAGAAGCCGCCCATGTGCTCCTTGGTCTCGAGGTACGGCCCGTCGGTGACGAGCTCTTCGCCATCGGGCTTCACCCGCACCGACACCGCGCGGCCTGCCGGCTGCAGGCCGCCAACGAAGATCCGGATGCCCGCAGCCTTCATCTCCTCGTTGAGTGCGGTGATGTCGCGGCGCATCGCGTCGTCCTCTGCGACGGTGGGGTCGTAGTCATCGGGATGGTGGATAGCGACCAGATATTGCGGCATGACTTTCTCCTGAACGCTCTTCCGGGCACGTTTGGTGTGCCCTGCCTTCACTGTATAGCCGAACGGCGGGACCGGAATTCGACAGGCCGTCCAAGGAAAACTTCCGGGAGAGCCCCTACGGGGCGGCTCCTTCCCGCGGATATTCGAGCTGCATGGCAACGACATTGGTGGTGGGTTCGCCATAGCGCTCGGTGATGGCCAGAAGGGTCTGATCCAGTGCGCCGGCCGGCGGCTGGTCGGCGAAGGTCGAGACGCGACGTTCACCTGGCCAGTCCGTCATTGGCTGATCCGGCAGAATGCGAACGCCATTGGCCGTCACGATCCCAGACGACGAAGCCGCGAATGCGAGGGCATTGGACCTATAGGTCCGCGACCAGGCATCGGCGACCAGGGCAAGCGACGCCTCGTCCATGCCGGGCTGCAGCTCTATCCCCCACGTGTCGCGGTTCCAGAAGGCGAGCACGTTGGCCATAACTGTCGTGGCGAACGGGCGCGTGAGGCGGAACGCAGCGCTCGCATGCCGTGCATCCCATGTTTCAAGCCCGAGATCGCGCGCAACCGATTCCGCCTTCTCGCGTCCTGCGATCGCTTCGATCAGCGTCAGCATCATGGGCATGGATGCCGAGATGCCGGTCGTCGTCACCACACCCCCGTCAGAAACCATTCGCCTGTCGGCGACATAGTCGATGCTCGGACTGCGCTCGAGCAACTGGCGCAGATAATACCAGTGGGTCGTGGCCCGGCGGCCGTCGAGCAGGCCGGCGGCGCCAACGACCTTGGCCCCCGCGCAGACACCGATGATCGTCGCCCCCTTCTGCGACTGGCTCTGCAGCCAAGCGAGCACCGCCGGGTGATCGTCGCGGCTCATGGCAGGAACGATGACATAGTCGGCTCCGTCGGGGTGCTCAGCGTCGAACTCGGCAATCGTCGCATCGGGCTCGACCTTGAGCGCGGGATAGAGCTGCACCGGTCCCGGCTCGGTCGCCAGCATCACCACATCGGCGACATCGGCGCGCCGCAGGATGCCCGTCGGCACAAGATAGTCCGTGGTCTCGGTGGCATCGTTGATCCCGATGACCGCCACGACAGGACGCTCGCCCCTTTCAGGCCTCAGCGAAGCGAGCATGGCCTCCATTTCCTCCGGCGGCACGGGCGGCGCCTCGGCCACTGCGGTGCCAGAAGGCAGGCTGAGTACCCAGCCGCCAAAGCCCAGCAGGCAAAGAGCGATGAGGATCCCACCGGCCCAGATGAAGATGGATTTCGACAGGAGTTTCGATCTGGATTTCGACATGGCTGCCTCTCTTTCCGAAAGCGGCGGATGCGCGCTCAGGCAGCTCGAAATCTAGCTGAAGCGAGGTATGGCAGAAATGACAAAGATCCGCTATTTTCTGCCAATGCATAATGTTGCCTTCATCGTCTATCCGGGCTTCGAACTGCTCGACACCGCCGGGCCGGCATCGGTCTTCAGTGGCGCCAACCACGCGCTGGGACTGCAGGGAAAGACTGGCTTTTACGAAGTTGGCCTCGTATCCGCGCAAGGCGGGACAATTGAAAGCAGCAGCGGCATCGCAGTCGCAACGACGCCCATTACGGAGCTCGAGCCGGGGGGCGCTCAAACCGTGCTGGTCGCGGGCGCCGAACGGGAACACCTTCTGCCGGCGGTCGGGGACCCGGTCCTTCGGGAAGCCTTTCCGGCGCTCGCCGCGCGGGCCGAACGTTTCGGTTCGGTCTGCAGCGGAGGCTTTCTTCTCGCCGCGCTCGGGCTCCTCGATGGCCATCGCGTCGCAACCCACTGGGACTCCTGCAAGCCGCTCGCCGAAACCTTTCCGGCTGTCACCGTCGATCCGGATGCGCTCTACGTGGTCGACGGGCGGTTGTGGACATCGGCCGGTGTCACGACGGGTATCGACATGGCCCTGGCGATGATCGCCAACGACGTCGATGCGACGGTCGCCGGCGCGGTGGCAAAGCGGCTGATCCTCTATGCCCGACGCCCGGGCTACCAGTCCCAGTTCAGCCCGGTGCTGCAGGCGCAGGTCAAGGGCGATAGCCCGTTCGCCGAGGTGATCGAGTGGATACAAGCCAATCTCGATGCACCGCTGGATGTGCCCGCTCTCGCCGATCGCGCGGGCCTCACCGAGCGCACTTTCCATCGCAGGTTCGTGGCGGCGACAGGCGTAACACCGGCCCGTTTCGTCGAGACCGCACGGCTCGATGCGGCGCGCATGCTGCTTTCGCGCGGCCTTTCACTCAAAACGGTCGCAGCCCAGGTGGGCCTCTTCCCGTCAACGCGCCTTTCAGAAGCCTTCGAGCGTCGGTTCGGCGTGGCTCCGAGACTATACCGCGACATGCATGCCGGGCTTTGACGGTATTACCGGCCAACGAATAGCAACACACATCCGTGGCGCATCACCCTTCCGTGTTGCAGGAACTGCGCGGGCGCTCTGGCGTTGCGCGCGGGAGGGCGGCCACGGAGGTCGAGATGCAGAAGCTGATCATTCCGCTCGCAGCCATATCTTTCGTCTCATTGTTACCGGCAGGAGGGCTGGCGCAGGATAACGCGGCCGGCGAGGCCCTGACCGGAGACGCCGCGTTCGGCGACTGGCAGGACGACAGCCCCGGCGTCAGGCGCCACATCACGGTCGAGGACCTCGAGGAACCCGACCTGACGGCAGAGACGTCAAATCCACCCGAGGACGTCGCCATGCCCCCCGACGCGGGCCCTCAGGTGCCCGACGGGTTCAAGGTCGAGATGGTGGCCGAGGGGATCGAGAACCCGCGCGTCATCCGCTTTGCCCCGAACGGCGATCTGTTCGTCGCCAACAGCGAGGCCGGCGAGGTGCTGGTCTATCGGTTCGCCGAGGGCAGCGCGGGACCGACAGAAGAGAGCGTCTTTGCCGAAAACCTCAACGAGCCCTACGGCATCGCGTTCTATCCACCGGGCGACAACCCGGAATGGGTGTACGTTGCCGAGAGCGACGGGCTGAAGCGTTTTGCTTATACGTCCGGCGACCTCGAAGCGAGCGGCGAACCTGAACCCGAACCGGAATCACTGGTCCAGGGCATTCCCGGCGAACACCACTGGACGCGCGACATCGTCTTCTCGCCCGATGGGGAGACCCTCTACTATTCGGTTGGCTCCGGCTCGAACGTTGCCGAGCAGGTGACCGAAGAGCCCGAGGGCGGCTGGGAGGCCTGGGCTGAGGAGCGCGCGCTGGGTGCCATGTGGGGAGAAGAGGAAGGCCGCGCCCTGGTGCTCAGCTTTTCTCCCGAAGGCACGAACGAGAAAGTGTTCGCCACTGGCCTGCGCAATTGCTCGGGAATGGCCATCCAGCCGGCGACGGGCGATCTCTGGTGTGTCGTCAACGAGCGAGACCTCCTGGGTGACAACATCCCCTTCGACTATGCCACCCATGTCGAGGAAGGCGCCTTCTACGGCTGGCCCTGGTACTATATCGGCGACCACGAGGATCCGCGGCTCGCGGGCCAGCGGCCGGATCTCGCCGACCAGGTGACCGTGCCGGACGTGCTGTTCCAGGCCCATTCGGCACCGCTCAACATCGCGTTTTCCGAGAGCGATGCATGGGGCGCAGAATACGAGGGCGATGCCTTTGTTGCCATGCACGGCTCGTGGAACCGCGACACGCGAACGGGCTACAAGGTGGTGCGGCTCGACTTCGACGAGAGCGGCAACACCGACGGAACCTACCAGGATTTCATGACCGGCTTCGTGGTCGGAGATGCAGAAGTGTGGGGCCGCCCCGTGGGCGTGGCGGTCGCCGAGGACGGTTCACTGTTCGTCAGCGAGGACGGCAGCGGCACGATCTGGAAGGTGAGCAGGGAATAGGGGCCAGGCCTGACAAGATCCGTCCCCGCGCCGGCACCCCGTTAGAGGGCATCAGCTGCTCAAGGCCGCGAACACGATTGCTGCGTAGGTTGCGTGATGCACGAACTGGTCGAACCCAAAAATCGACCAGAACTCAGCTCCGCGGGCGGGCGCCGAGCGCTTGACCAGATGGGCCTTGGCCCAGTCCGTATGATAGTGAATTAGGAACTCCGCGATCAGGAACACGAGCAGGAGAGGCAGATCCGTCAGGAAGAAGACCATGACGACGGCGGTCCCCAGCACGTGCAGGGCCGCGTGCAGAATGCCACCCGGGTGCCCGTAAACGCCCTTGTTCTTCGCCTGGTATGGCGATTGGAGCACGAAGTCGAAGAGGAAGTGCTTGGCCTCGAGCAGGAGCAGGGCGACAAGGGCGGCGGCGGTCATTGGTCCTCCACTGCCCGCTCCGGTGCTCGCAGCCTGGTTCGCATGGGCGACTCGCTATCCCTCGGATCGCTGCACGATCGCCGCGGACGTGCCTGTCGCCACTTCCGCCATCCGGATCGGCAGCAGCACCCGGAACTCGGTGCGCCCCGGGCGTGATGCGACGTCGATGCGGCCGCGATGCCGGTTGACGACGATGTTGTAAGAGATGTGGAGGCCGAGCCCGGTGCCGACGCCCTGCGGCTTGGTGGTGAAGAAGGGTTCGAAGATGCGCGAATGCAGTTCCGGCGCGATCCCCGGACCGCTGTCGGCGATGCGGATCTCCACCTGGTCGCCTATACGGCGGGCATGCAGTTCGAGCGTGCCGGTTCCGTCCATCGCCTGGACAGCGTTGTCGATCAAATTGGTCCAGACCTGGTTCAGCTCGCCTGCATATGCCGTGACGTGAGGCAAGTCCGGCTCGAAGTCACGCACCACCTCGATGCCATGCTTGAGCTTGTGATTGAGGATCATCAACGTATCTTCGAGGCTGGCGCGCAAGTCGATCTCCTTGAGCGGCGCCTGGTCAAGATACGCGTAGGATTTCACGGACCGCACGATGTTGGAGATCGCCTCGGCGCTGCCCTGGATCTCCTCGATGAGCTGCTGGACCGCAAGCCCGGAGCCCAGCCATTTGACGACCGGGCGCAGGTTCGACGGCCGGAAGCTCGCCAAAAGATCGGCAAGACGTTCCACCGTCCAGCCATAGGCGACCATTGCCGGGCCTATTTCCCAGGGCTCTTCCACGTCCAGCCGCTCGAGTTCGCTGATGAGCCGGTCTTCTTCGTCCGCCAGGGCCGGGTCGCGCGCGCGCATGGAGCCGCAGCCCGAGATGTTGCGTTCGAGTTCGGAAAGGCGCACGGCCTCAGTCTCGCTGAGCACGAGCGTTTGCAGGTCTGCCGTAAGCCGCCGCCACGTGTCGAAAGCTTCGCGAAGGTAGTCGCTGCTGCGCCGGATTGCCGCTGCCGGATTGTTGAGCTCGTGCGCGAGCCCGGCCGCCAGCGTGCCCAGCGATGCGAGCTTCTCGCGCTGTATCAGCGTTGCTTCGCTGCTGCGCAGTCGCACAGCCATCGTGCGCAGGACCGTGCTGGCGATGGTAGGATTGCTCTCCAGCAATTTTCGGAACGCCTCGGGGCCGATCTCGAGCAACTCGCTCTGCCTCACCGTTCGGGCGGTCGCGGTTCGCGGCCTCTGCTCCAGCAGTGACATTTCGCCGAGGAACTCCCCCGGCCCGCGCGAGGCGAGCACGATCTCTTGCTCACCCTCCATCTTGCTGATCTCGACCGCACCCGAGAGAATCACGAACAGCGAATCCCCCGGTGCCCCCTCTTTAATGATGACGTCCCCGGGCGCGGCGAAAACCCGGTTGGAGGAACGGCACAGTTCCGCCACGTCGCTCCTCGACAGTTCGGAAAACAGCGGAAGCTGGCGTATCGACTCCTGCAGCGAGCGCAGCTGCGCTGAGGCGTTCGTCACGGATGCGCCTCCGCCGGCTGTTTCGCCTGGGCCCCGGAAGCCGGCTCCGGAGGTGACGCGTGCATTGGGGCGCGCAGATGCTGGTGGACGAACTGCACAGCCATTGCCCCCTCCCCGACCGCCGATGCGATGCGCTTGGTCGATCGATGTCTGAGGTCGCCGGCAACGAACACGCCAGGAATGCTCGTCTCCAGCCAGAACGGATCGCGCGGTACCGTCCAGCCGCGCGACCGTTTCCCGCCGTCGCGCTCGATGTCCAGCCCCGAGAGGATGAACCCCTGCTCGTCGGCTTGAACCGCCCCGTTGAGCCAGCCGGTCCTCGGCGCCGCCCCGATGAAAACGAAAAGGGCACGCGCCGGGACCCGCTCGAGCTCGCCCGTGCGCGCATCCCGCAGGCTGATCGCCTCGAGGCTTTCCTCGCCATGGACTTCAGCGACCGAGACGTGCGGGCGCAGGTGGATGCTCTCGGCCTCCTCGATGCGCGCAATAAGATATTGCGACATCGTGTCGGCGAGCCCGGCGCCGCGCACGAGCAGCGTGACCGAAGAGGCGTAATGGGAGAGGTAGAGCGCCGCCTGGCCGGCGGAATTGCCCCCGCCCACGATGAAGACATCCTGCCCCTTGACGTTCAGCGCCTCGGTGATTGCCGCGCCATAGAAGAGCCCCGCGCCGGCCAACCGCTCGGCGCCCGCGACGTCCAGCAGGCGGTACTGCACCCCGGTTGCGATCAGCAGCGCCTGGGTGGCGACCGTGGAACCGTTAGAGAGATGAATGAGGTGATAGCCGTTCGAGGACGAAAAGCCGGTGGCTTCCATCGGCGCCAGGATCTCCGTGCCGAAACGGCGTGCCTGCGCCACCGCGCGCCGCGCCAGATCGCTGCCGCTGAGGCCGGCCGGAAAGCCCAGATAATTCTCTATACTCGAACTCGTGCCGGCCTGCCCGCCCGGAGCCTCGCGCTCAATGAGCAGCGTCCGCAGCCCTTCGGAGGCTCCATAGACCGCCGCGGCAAGTCCGGCCGGTCCCGCTCCAACGATGATGAGGTCGTAGGTCTCCCACTGTGCCTGGGTGTGGAGGCCGAGCCTCTCGGCGAGCGTGGCAACGCTCGGTTGCGAGAGCGTCGTTCCGTCGGCGAGCACCACCAGAGGAAGTGGCTGCTGGGCCGCTCCTGCGATTTCGCGCAGCTCCGTCGCCTCGGCATCGGTCTCGATGTCCAGCCATTGATAGGCAATGAGGTTGCGCGCAAGGAAGTCGCGGATGCGGTGGCCGTCGGCCGACCAGCGGTGACCGATCACGCGCACGCCCTCGAACACCGGCTGGAAGTTCGCGCGCCAGTCGTCGAGGAGGTCGTCGAGCACGGGATAAAGCTGCTCCTCGGGCGGATGCCACGGCTTCATCAGATAATGATGGAGCTTCACCTCGTTGATGGCCTTGATCGCCGCGTCGGTGTCGGCATAGGCGGTCAAAAGCACGCGTCGGGCGTCGGGAAAGACATCCAGTGCCTCGGCGAGGAGGGCAACGCCGGTCATTCCCGGCATGCGCTGATCCACCACCAGCAGGGCAACGACCTCGTTGCGCAGCCTCAGTTCGCGCAGGGCCTCGAGCGCCTCTGCACCCGAAGCCGCGCGCATGACGCGGTATTCGCCACCATATCGGCGCCTGAGATCGCGCACGACTGCCGCGAGCACCGAGGGCTCGTCGTCGACCGCCAGGATTACCGGCTTTTCCATTTCGGGTCTCCGCCAAACCAGCATTTTCAGCAAAAGTGGGACACCACTGGCAGTTCGAAAATGCCGCAATCAAAGACCTGGAACTTCCCGTTCCAATTCGATCGGAACGGGAGAGGCTCCAGGGCGCTCCTCCTCAGGACGGGGAGCCCGCACTTCCGCAGCCTTCTCGCGGGCGCGTGCCGCGTCGTCCGCCCGGCCGGCCTCTTCGTGTATGGTCGCTGCAAGCTCGAGTGCTCGGGCGAGGTACGGCCGCATGCCGGCCTGCCCATAATAGTCCATCGCGACCTGCAGCGGCGCGGCGGCTTCCTGGCGCCGACCGAGTTTGATGAGAGCTCCCGCGAGGTCCTCCGAGAGGGTCGCGGTGCCATATTCGTCATGGCTGGCGCGGGCATCGTCGACGGCCCTGCGCAGTCTCTCGACGGCGCCCTCCGCCCCCTGCTCGACCTCGGCCGCTGCAAGGGCACCGCGTGCAAGCGTCGAAAGCCCGGCAAGGGCGGTGGTGCTCGCCCGTTCGGCAATGTTCAGGGATCGCCGGAACTCATGGAGCGCCCTGTCCAGCTCGTGCTGCGATCGATAGCCCTGGCCGAGGGCCAGGTATCCCGCGCACGCGCACTCGAAGCCGTTCACGCTCATGGCCTTCTCGCCACCTTTGCGAGCGTGCTCGAGGCCCTTTTCGACCTCGCCCATGTCATAATAGGCCATGGCCACGGCAATGTTGATATCGGCCTGGCGAACGGCCGAGCCGGCAAGTGGCTCCGCCGCCAGCGCCTCCTCGATCTGCTCGCGTGCCTGCTCGAACTCGCCGAGCCGCGACAGCGCAACCGCGCGCTCGGCCATCGCATGTGCCTCTACGCCCGGGATGCCGGAGTTGCGCGCCAGGTCGATGACCTCCCGGAGGGCCCGTTCCGCGGCCTCCGGGTCACGATCGACAAGGTACCACGTGGTTATGAACAACGGCAGCAGCAGAAGCTTTTCGTCCCCGAGCTCGCTCGCAAGTTGCTCGGCTTCCTTGAGATGCGGAACGCTGCGCGACGGAAAGCCGGTGACCATGTGGATGTTTCCGGTCCAGGAGAGTGCGCTCGCGAGGCGCCGCTTGTCTCCTCTGTCGCGCGCCATCTGCACGGCCTTGCCCAGCTGCTCCAGGACGCCTTCGAAACGATTGAGCCTGTTGCGCACGATCGCCCATGAAACGATCGCATCGATGACGAGCTCCGGCGTGGCATCGGGCAGGCGATCGAGGAGCTTCAGGGTGCGCTCGCGATGCTCCAGCTCCTCATGGGCGGCCGAAAGCTTACCGGCGTTTTCGGCTGCACGCAGCGAGTATTCGAGGGCGCGCCCATAGTCCTCGGCTTCGGTGAAATGGTGCGCCAGGATCGGAGCGAGTTCCTCGCGCCGATCGGCAAAGAGGCTTTCGAGCGTCTGGCCGGTGCGGGCGTGCAATTCGCGTCGCCGCGATTTCAACAGCAGGTCGTAGGCGGCCTCGCAGGTCAGTGCATGCTTGAACGCATACTCCCGCTCCGGATCGCGGGTCCGCTCGCGCACGAGTTGTTCGTAGGAGAGCGCGGCCAGGTGAGGCTCGACATGTTCGACGCGCTCCTGCGCCGGGGCGGACTGGCAGACCGATTCCAGCACGCGGTGCAAGAAGGCCCGGCCGATCACGGAAGCGGTCTGCGCGACACGTTTGGTCGTCTCCGGCAGCCTGTCTATCCGCGAACTGAGAACGCCCGCCAGGGTTTCGGGGATCTTGGCATCGATGATCTCGCGCCGCGCCCGCCAATGCCCTTCCTCCTCGACGATCTGCCCTCCGTCGATCAGGGACCGCAACACTTCCTCGAGATAGAACGGATTGCCTTCCGAGCGGTCGAGTATCTGCCTGCGCACGCTTTCGGGCAGATCCCTCACGTCGAGTAGGTTGCCGAGCAGCAGGCCCGCGTCGGCGGCCGCGAGCGGCTGCAGGTCGATGCGCTCGAAGGCACTGCCGAGGCTGGCATCGAGCCGATCCACAAGCTGCCAGCTCGCGGCCTTGCGACGCGGCCGCAGGATGCAGACGACCATCAGCGGCATGAAGGCGGCAAGCGCCGCCACCTGGGCGATCAGCTCGAGGCTGGCGTTGTCGGACCAGTGGAGATCGTCCAGCACCAGCACATGGGGTCGCGCGGCCTCGCCCGATCCGATCGCGGCCCGGATCCCATCGGTCACGGCGGCCGCCACCCGCTCGATCATCTGCTCGCCCGAATAGGCTTCAAGCGCCAGGCGGCTCTCTTGCGTATCGACGGCCAGCAGCGTCTCGTAGAAGGCAATGGCTTCGCCCGGCAGGCCGAGCCGCTCCACCCATTGGCCAAGCTTTTCACGCACGGCCGGCGCTGCATCCATGTCGGTTGCACCGATCAACTGTCGTCCGAGCATCCGCCAGGGGTAGTAGGGGATCGACTGGCCGTAGGAAATCGCGCGGGTTTCGTACCATTGGACCGGCGTCTCCTCGCCTCGCGAGGCGTGGATCTTGCGCAATTCCGCCGTCAGGCGGGACTTGCCGAGGCCGGCCTCCCCCAGAATCGCAATCACCGAGCCCGTGCCGGCATTGAGAGCGTCAAGCTTCTCCTGCAACAGGACGAGCTCGCTCTCGCGGCCGACCAGCGGCGAGGCCAGCCCCTCGAGCCCGCGCATCTTCCCCGGCGCCGCGCTGACGCCGACAACCTCGAAGCAAACGACTGGTGCCTGCTTTCCTTTCATCTCGATGGAGCCGCGGGGGCGAAATTCGAACTGGCTGCTGACCAGCTTATGCGTCTCGGCACTGATCAGCACCGTCCCGGGTTCCGCCGCTGACTGCAGCCGTGCCGCGATATTGGCGGCATCGCCCATGGCCGTGTATTCTGTCCTGATCGCATCGCCAACGAATGCCAGCACGGCCGTGCCGCTATGGATGCCGATGCGCATCCGGAAATCGACCCCATAACGCTGTTTTACGGTGCGCGCATATTCATCCGCTGCCTGTTGGATCTCGAGTGCGGCGCGCACTGCACGCTCGGCATCGTCTTCATGCGCGAGAGGAGCCCCGAACAATGCGAGCACCGCATCGCCCATCAGGCGGGACACCGTGCCGCCATAGCGCGAGACGGCCATGTTCATGAAGCCGAAGGCCGCGTTCATCACGAACGTCCAATCCTCGGGATCCATTTGCTCGGCAATCGCCGTGGAATGGGCAACGTCGGCGAATAGAAAGGTTGCGAACTTGCGCTCGCCTTCGATGCGCGCGGCCTCCAGCGGGGACCCGCAATTGCTGCAGAACCTGTGCCCCTCGGCGTTCCTGGTACCGCAGCTCGGGCAGGTCACCATCGCTGACAACCTCCCGCAGGCCCCCTCGATTGATCGCGATGAACACCTGCCGCAAACATTTCGCCTGTCCTCCAAATTCTGGAAGCAAGCGAAGTTTACAGGCGACCGGGAATGGCGAAAAATGCCGAGAATCTATCGTGTCGATGCCGCATCAACATCGGCAGAATGCAGATGCCTCGCCGGGAGGACGTCATGGAGCCTCGCGCCAAACATGAAACCCTTACCGTCTTGAACCAGCCTGAGCCCCCTGTCGGGCTGCCGCTCTGGGAGGGCGACGCGCCGCTGCGCGCTGAAATCGCCCGGCTGGCCCCCGCCCATGCGGCGCACCTGGCAAGTTTTGCGGCAAGCATTGGTTCCGTCGAAGCCCTCGAGCAGGGCCGTGCCGCCAACCGTTTCCCGCCCGAGCTCAGGACGTTCGACCGCACTGGCCGCCGCATCGACGAGGTCGAGTTCCATCCGGCCTACCACGCCCTGATGCACCTCGGCCTCGAGGCCGGCTACAGTGCCCTGCCCTGGACCGCGACCGAGAGCGGCGGCCACACCGCCCATGCGGCGATGGTCTATCTGCTGACCCAGGTCGAGCCGGGCGTCTGCTGCCCGATGACCATGACCTATGCAGCCGTGCCGGCCCTTGCTGCAACACCCGCGCTTGCCGAGCGCTGGCGTCCCGGCGCCCTCGCCGCCCGCTACGATCCGAGCTCGCGGCCGGCATCGGAAAAGTCCGGCCTCACCATCGGCATGGCGATGACCGAAAAGCAGGGCGGCTCGGACCTGCGTGCCAATACCACGAGGGCAGAGCCCGACGGCGACGGCTACCGGCTCTTTGGCCACAAATGGTTCTGTTCGGCGCCGATGTCGGACGCCTTCCTGACGCTCGCGCAGACGCCAGAGGGCCTCACCTGTTTCGTGACACCGCGCTGGCAGCCCGACGGCACGCGCAACCCCATTCACCTGATGCGTTTGAAGGACAAGCTCGGCAACCGCGCCAATGCCTCGGCCGAGATCGAGTATCACGGCGCCTGGGCCGAACGACTCGGTGAGCTCGGCAGGGGCGTTCCCACCATCATCGAAATGGTCCACCACACAAGGCTCGACACCGCTATGGCCCCCGCCGGCCTGATGCGCCGCGCGCTCGTCGAAGCCGCCTGGTGGACCCGCAACCGCGCAGCTTTCGGGAAGCCCCTGATCGACCAACCCCTGATGCAGGCTGTCCTTGCCGACCTGACGCTCGATTGGCTGGGCGCGCTTGCCATAGGCCTGCGCGTAGTCCAAGCCTTCGACAACGGCGCCGATCCCACGGAACGCGCCTTCGCCCGCATTGCCGTGGCGCTCGCCAAATACTGGTCCAACAAGCGCTGTTCGGCCGTGGTCATCGAAGCGATGGAATGCCTCGGAGGCTCCGGCTACGTCGAGGAAAGCCCCCTGCCCTGGCTCTATCGCGAGGCACCGCTCAATGCCATCTGGGAAGGATCGGGCAACATCGTCTGCCTCGACGTCATGCGAACCCTCGACCGCGCCCCGCAGGCTATGGCGGCGCTCAAGGCCGAACTCGACCTCGCCAAGGGCACAAACCGCGATTTCGACGCGGCCTGCGCAGTAACGCTCGATCGCTATGCCTCCGGCGTTTCCGAAGGTGAGGCCCGCCACTTCGTCGAGGTCCTGGCCTTGCTCCTCCAATCCAGCCTGCTCTTGCGCCACGGGAATCCACTGGCCGCCGAGGCCTTCATCCGAACCCGCCTTTCCGGCGACTGGGGCCGCACCTTCGGCACCCTGCCGCAGGGCGTGGACGCCCAGCGGATAGCGGCGATGATCGAGGGTGATACGTAGGCTGGAGCGGATTGCAGGCTCCATCTGTCGCCGAACACCTCCAGCGAAAGATTTAGCGGGCAGCCGGAGCGGTGATCGTTATTCATCAATCGATTCCAAAACGGGTTGCATCGCTGCATCTATGATCCTAATATGCAACTGGTTGTGAAACACTACTAATAGACGGGAACGAGATGTGCTTGTTGGACTAACCTGCGGGATCACTATTTTGCCGGAGCCGACCATTTGACCAGTCAAGCCATTTCCACTGACGGCACCATCATCGCCTTCGATCGCATCGGCGCGGGGGCGCCAGTGGTCCTGGTCCATGGCACTACCGGCTATCGCGCCATCTCACCGAAGATGACCGCACTGGCCGAACGCCTCTCGCAAAAATTCACCGTCCTGCACTATGACCGGCGCGGCCGTGGCGCCAGTGGCGACACGGCCCCTTATGCCGTCGCGCGCGAAATCGAGGACCTTGCCGCCCTGCTCGCCACCACCGGGCCGGCGGCTCTGGTGGGCTTCTCGTCAGGCGGGGTGCTCGCCGCCGAAGCCGCTGCGGCAGGCCTGCCGATCACCCGTCTCGTCCTCTACGAACCCGCCATCATTCTCGAAAATCCGCCTCGCCCGTTGCCGCCCGATTATGTCGAAACCCTTGATCGCCTTCTTGCCGCCGGCGACCGCGATGGCGCCTCGCAATATTTCCTCATGACCGTAATGGGCATTCCAAAACCCGAGATCGAAAAGGTCCGCACCGGCGGCACCTGGCACATCCTCACCGGCATCGCTCACACCCTGCCCTATGACGGACGCATCATCACCAGCGCTTTCCCCAGCTTCGCCGTGCCGGTTCGCTGGGAAGCCATCACGCAACCGACCCTGATTGTCGACGGCAGCGAATCCTCGGCCAAAAACCATCCGTCCGCCGATGCCATCGCTGCGATAATTCCCCATGCGTCGCGTGAAACGCTCGCCGGCCAGCACCATGATGTGTCCATTGACGCAATCGCCCCCGCCATCGAACACTTTCTCGCCTGAACCATCGCTTGGAGGTCCTATGCGCTACACCGGCATTTCCGCCAGCTACGCCGTCGACGATGTCCCCCGCGCCCTGGCATTTTATCGCGATATCCTGGGCCTTGATGTCGGCCTCGTACCGCTTGGCATCGAGGGTGCCGACGTGCCCCAGGGTATGGAGGTGCGGCTGCCCGACGGCCACAGGTTCGTCGTCTATCCGAGCCTGCACTACCGGCCTGCCGAATTTACCGTGTTGAGCCTGAAGACTCCCGATATCGAAAGCGCCGTCGATGAACTCATCGCCAAGGGAGTGGTCTTCGAGCAGTACGACGTCCCAAGAACCGACGCCAAGGGCATTCACCGCGACCCGAGGGTCAAACCGGTGGCGTGGTTCCGCGACCCCGCCGGTAACATCATCGGCCTCCACCAGGACTCGGACTGAACGAAATCGGTCGCCATCGACGGTAAGCCGCTATCTTACCCGGGGCGATCAAAGAGTCACCGCTTGACCCCAGGGTGTCGGATCCGGTGGCGCTTCTTACCACTCAGCAATCGAACCGTCTTTGTGTCTCCAGACCGGCGCGCGCCAGCGATGGCCGGTTTGTGCGGCACGTGCCACGGCCGCCTCGTCGACCTCGATGCCGAGTCCGGGACCCTTGGGGATTGCCAGCATGCCGTCCTCGAAGGTGAAACCGTGGCCTGGCAAGGTGTAGTCGCCGAGATCCCCCTTATGGTTGTAGTGGATACCGAGGCTCTGCTCCTGGATGAAGGCATTGTGGCAGATGGCATCGACCTGCAGAGATGCCGCCAACGCGATCGGGCCGAGCGGACAATGGGGTGCAAAGGCGACGTCATAGGCTTCCGCCCAATGGCCGATGCGGACCATTTCGGAGATGCCGCCGACATGGGCGGTGTCGGGGTTGATCACCTGTGCCGCGCGCAGCTCAAACACGCGCTTGAAGTCATAGCGGCTGTGCAGTCGTTCGCCGATGCAAAGCGGAATGCTTGTGGTTCGCGCGAGGTCGGCCATCGTCTCGACCATGGCTGATACGACGGCGTCCTCCACGAACATCGGACGCAGCGGTTCGAGTTCCCTAAGCAGCACCCGCGCCATTGGCGCATGCACGCGGCCGTGGAAATCGAAGGCGAGGTCCATGCTCGACCCGACCGCTTCGCGCAGGTCGTTGAGGGTGCTTATGATGCCGTCGACCTTGGCATAGGTGTCGACGATCTGCAGTTCCGAGCAGATGTTGAACTTGCATGCATCGTAGCCCTTGTCGCGTAACGCAAGGGCGCCCTCGATCAACTGGGCGGGCCTGTCGCCTCCGATCCAGCAGTAGGTTCGCACCTTGTCGCGCACTGGTCCGCCGAGAAGCTCGTAGACCGGCACCCCGAGCGCGCGGCCCTTGATGTCCCAAAGCGCCATGTCGAGTCCCGAAATGGCGCTCATCAGCACCGGCCCACCGCGATAACAGCCATTGCGATACAGCATCTGCCAGATGTCTTCGACACGGCGCGGATCGAGCCCGACCACGAAGTCGGCGAGCTCGGAAATCTTCGTGGCCAACGTCTCGGCATGCCCTTCGAGCACCGGCTCGCCCCAGCCCGATATGCCTTCGTCGGTCTCGACCTTGAGGAACAGCCAGCGTGGCGCGACTGCATAGGTGCGGAGCGCGGTGATCTTCATTCCTGTGAGCCCTGTCGTGACATTACGATTTGAGAACCGACGCCAGTCGCGCGTCCCAGCCGGAGGTGTCGATCCCCAGCCCGCGCGCATGGCCTTCCAGCGCCTTCAGCCCGAACTCTGTGGGCGCCATGGCCCCGGCGCGCTGGTGGAAGGCGATCTCGTGGCGGAGGCAAAACAGCAGCTTGCCATAGGTCGTCAGCGCCTCGAGCGATTGCAGCACGAAAGTCGCCATCGGCAGTACGCGCGCATAAACGTCGCGCGCTTCTTCTTCGCGCCCGGCGCTCATGTGGTCCCACAGCGCGACGAGGTAGTCGGCACATTCCGGCGCCGGGATATGCCCCGCGACCCCGGCTGTCATGCAGTCGACAAGCTCGATGCCGCCGCGTCCCGACAACACCTGCGCGCGCCCTGCGAGCCGCGCGACGAGCTCGGCGGTCTCCGTTGCGGAAACCTCCTGCTTGACCCCGATGACCCGCTTGTGCCGCGCTGCAAGATCGGCGATCGCCTCGACGCTCAGCCCCACCCCGAGGAACTGCGGCATGTTCTGGAGTGCCGCCGGCAGCGGCGAGGCCTCGAGCACGCGCGAGAACGCGGCAACGAGACCCGTCTCGTCGGTGACGCTGGCAGGTGGCTGCAACACCGCCCAGTCGGCGCCGGCTGCCGCCGCGTGGTTCACGCGTTCGATCTGATCGTCGGGTGTCTGCCCGAAGATCGTCACGCCCAGCGGCACGCGCCCCGCGATGTCCGCGACGCACCATTCGACGATCTGGCGCTGCTGGTCGTCGCTGAGAAACCGCACCTCTGTCGCCAGCCCGAGCGCAACGATGCCCACCGCGCCCTGCGCGATGCACACCTCGATCTGGCGCCGCATGGCCTGCCGGTCCAGATCCCCCGTTGCATCAAACAAGGCATAGATGATCGGATGGACGCCCCTGGGCAACAGCGACACTCTTTAACCTCCTGAAGCGGCGCACCCGAGCGGGTCGCCGGTTTTGAATCACGCCGAGCGCGTACCGGTGGCCACGACGTTGATCAATGGCTCGTCAACTGCCGCGCGCCTGAGATTTTCCGCAATGACGGCGACGCGCCGCGACACGGTGCCTTGGGTCCATCCTGATATGTGCGGCGACATCACGACGTTCGCCAGCCCGGCAAAGTCGAAACGCGACGGAGCAAGGTCCGCATCGTCGAGCTGGTCGGGATAGCGGTACCAGACATCGATCACCGCGCCACCAAGCGCCCCGTTCGACAGCGCTTCAAATAGCGCTTCCTCGTCGACGACCGGTCCGCGGGCAACGTTGACGAGCACGCCCTCGGGCCCGAGCGCGGCCAGGGCCGCCTTACCGATCAGCCCTTTGGTCTCGGGCGTCAGGGCCACGGCGATCACGGCGAAATCGCACTGCGCCAGCACCTGCGGAACCGCATCGAGCCCGAAGCGCGCATCGACGTGATCGTCGAAGGCCGAGGGACTGCGATTGGCTGCCACCACCTTCACGTCGAGCGCACGCAGCATGCGCGCCAGATCGCGCCCGATGCCGCCATAGCCGACGATGCCGACAGTCGAGCCGCGCAGCTCACGATGCGGCTTGCCGCCGAACCGGCTCGACCGCGCCCACGATCCGGCACGAAACTCGGCATCGGCAGCACGCAGCCGATGGCACCAGTCGAGCATCTGCGCCAGGCAGTATTCGGCCACCGCACTCTCATGCCCGCCAACATTGGCGATCTCGGCCGAGGCCGGCACATGTGCGACGTCAACACCGTCCCAACCGATGCCGGGCACCTGCAACAAACGCAAGCCGTCGGACAGCGGTAAGTGTTCAGCCGTGTTGACCGCGATCACGGCGAAGGCATCGGCGAACGCCTCGGCCATCCGCTCCGGCGGTAGATCGGCCGGTACGTGGGCGATCTCGAAACCGTCGCCGAGCCGCTCGGCGATAGCGTCGAGCCTGTCGGCGAAGGCGTTGCCGTAGATGACGATACGCCGCGCACCCGATCCTGGATCAGAGGCCATTGCCCAGGCCCTTTTCGGCGCACAGCTGCTTCAGCTCGTCGACCGCGTCGAGCAGTTCGTCCAACGCGGCAAGGCTTGCCGGCACATCGCCGGCCACCACTGCCTCGATCAGCCGCTGATGCTTCGGCCCGGTCACGTTGAACCCGGCGCCGTCGATCCGCCCCAGCGCGAAGCCCATGCGACGGCTGACGCTGTGCAGCGGCTGGGCAACCTTGGCCGCCACCGGATGACGCGCCGCCGCGTTGAGCGTCTTGTTCAGCATGTTGTCGGTGCGGATGAATGCCAGCGCGTCGCCGCGATCCGTCGCGCCCTGGAAGGCCGCGCGCAGGCTGTCCAGCCGGCGCCGGTCTCGGTCGTCCGAATAGCGCGCCGCGCGCTCGACGATCAGGCGCTCGACGTGGCGCCGCACCTCCAGCGTCATCAGGATGACGTCGAAGTCCATCGGGGCGATCAGGATGCCGTTGCGTGGCAGGATCTCGATCAGGAACCCCTGTGCCAGCCGCAGCAGGGCCTCGCGTACCGGTGTCCGGCCAAAGCCGGTCAACTGCCCGAGCGAGGCCTCGGTCACCCGGCTCCCCGGCGCCAGTTCAAGCGTGACGATCTTCTCTTCTATGACCTGGAACGCGGCGTCGGCGAGGCTTTCGGATGCGGAACTGACGTGTCTCATGCGGTCCGGACATCCTCGGGTTTGAATTTGCGCCAGATGTAGAGCGCCATCGGAGCAAGGCAGATCACGGCCGTCAGCGTCGCCAGCCCCATTGAGAGCGGACGCTCGACGAAGGCCAGCGCGTTCCCGCGCGCCCGGATCAAGGAATTGAGGAACGTCTCCTCCAGCATCGGTCCCAGCACCAGCCCGAGAATGGCCGGCGCCAGAGGATACTGATGTTTCTCCATCACGAAAGCCACGAGTCCGAGGACCAGCATGGTCATGATCGCGAAGTGCGTGTTCTCGACGGCGAACGCGCCGATGATGCAGAAGGCGAGCACCGAGGGCATCAGCATGTGGCGCGGAGCACGGATCACCCGCTGAAAGGCGCTGGTGGCCAGCAGGCCGAGTGGCACCATCATGATGTTGGCGATGAGAAACGCCACGAACACGGTATTGATCAGCAGCGCATTCTCGAGGAACACCGTCGGTCCGGGGTTGAGGCCCTTGAGGAAGAAGACGCCAATGATGATCGCGGTCAGGCTGTCACCGGGAATCCCGAAGACGGTCGCCGGGATCAGCGCACCACCCACCGCCGCATTGTTCGAGGTCGTCGGCGCGACCAATGCGTCGGGCACGCCGGTTCCGTACTTGTCGCCGATTTTGGAGAAGCGCTTCGAGATCGCATAGGAGATGTAGGCGGCAATGTCGGCGCCGGCACCTGGGATGGCGCCGACCACCACCCCGACCGCCGATCCCTGCACCAGATCGCGCTTGAGGCGGGCGAGGGTCGAGCCGACACCGGACAGAAGGTTGCCGAGTGCCTGCACCGGCGGCGGCGAGATTTCGCCCGGCGAGAGGGCATAGCGCAGGACCTCGGGGATGGCGAACATGCCGATCAGCACCGGAATGAAGGCGAGGCCGCCGACGAGGTTGTCGTTGCCGAAGGTCAGGCGCACCTGGCCGGAAACCGGATCGAGACCGACCTGGGCGATGGCCAGACCAAGCATCAGGCTGATCCCGCCCTTGTACCACTTGCCCCCGCTGACGGCGACGGCAGCGGTCAGCCCGAGGCAGGCGAGCCAGAACTTTTCGTAGCTCGAGAACTGCAGGGCAATCCGGGCAATGGCGGGCGCCGCCCCGATGAGCACCAGCGCGCCGACGACACCGCCGATGGCCGAACAGATCACGCAAAGGCCGAGCGCAAGTCCCCCCTGGCCCCGGCGCACCATCAGGTAGGCATCATCGACATAGGCCGCCGATGCCGGCGTACCGGGAATACGCAACAGGGCGCCGGGCAGGTCCCCGGCAAAGATCGCCATGGCGGCAAGTGTCATCACGCCGGCGAGGGCCGGCACGGGATCGAGAAAGAAGGCGATGGGGATGACGAGCGCCACCGCCATCGAGGCGCTGAGTCCCGGTATGGCGCCCATGGTCAGGCCGTAGACCGCAGCCCCCAGCATGATGAGCAGGACCTGAGGTGAGAGCAGTTGCACGAAGGCCTGGCCGATCACCTCCATGTCAGGACGCCCGCGTAGTTTGTCAGGACGCCCCAAGGCAGGGTGACGCGCAGAATCTGGTAGAAGACAAGATGCAGAAGGATCGTGAGCGCCAGCCCGAGCAGGATCGAGCGCACCGGCTTGCCCGAAGCCAGGAACGTCAGCCCGCCGACGATCAGCGGCATGGTCAGCAGGAATCCGAGAACGGGGGCAAGGACGACATAGATCACCGGCGCTGCCGCAAAGGCGGCAAAAAGGATAATCCGGTGCCGGTCCAGCTGCTCGCGCGGCTCGCCCTGCGTCGCACCCGCCTCGACTGCAGGAGCACGCACCGCATCGAACGCGGCAAATCCTGCCAGGACAATCATCGTCCAGCCGACGATCGTGGGGAACAGCGCCGGCCCGAACTCGATATGCGCCACCGGCTCAAGGCTTGCTGTACTGACGATCAGGGTGGCACCGAGCAGCCCGAAGCCGCCCGCGACGGCCAGTTGGCTGAGTTGCATCGCCGTCCTCCTCCATGTGCCGCTGCCGGCGGGCCCCGCCTTATGAGGCGGGACCCGGGCGCTCGTTATAGCCCGAGAACGCGGACCAGTTCACGAACGCTCGTCTCTTCCTCAGCCATGAATTCACCGAACTCATCGGCATCGCGCCAGCGCAGGCCAAATCCGCGTTCGGTCATCGCGCTCTGGAACTCAGGATCGTTGTAGACCGCTTCGAGCGCAGCTTTCAGTTGTTCGGTGACGTCATCGGGCAGGCCTGCCGGACCGACCAGGCCCCGCCAGGCGCCGAGCTCGAGCACCATGCCGGTTTCTTCCTCGAGCGTGGGAATGTCCGGGAAGGCGGCAAGCCGCTCGGTGCCGAACACGGCGAGGCCCCGCACCAGCCCAGACTCGATCAGCGATCCGGCCTCGGGCACCGAGCTCGGCACCACGTCGAAGCCGCCGGCCACCATCTCCTGCAGCGCCGCCGCGGCACCCTGCCCCGAGATCATGCGCACTTGCGACAGGTCGACCTCGTAAGCGTCGAGCAGCGAGGCGAAGGCCAGCGGCCAGGAGCCGCCGCACCCGCCGCCGCAGGCGATGTCATAGGCGGCCGGGTCGGCTTTGATGGCATCGAGCGCCTGATTGATGTCGGTCCATTCGGAATCGGTGCGCACATGGAAGCCGGCAGGGTCGAAGTTGAACTGGCCGATCGGCGTCATGTCCTCGGCATCGAAATCGCCCTGCCCCATGGGGCTGTAATGGGCGAAATTGTAGATGACGCCGAGCGTGTAGCCATCCGGCTCCGCTGTCACGATCGAGGTGAACCCGACGACGCCGCCGCCCTGGCCCTGGTTCACAACGTTGACTGGCTGGCCCAGTTCACGCTCGAGCCCGATCGCCAACAGGCGCGCCGTGGCATCGGTGCCGCCGCCCGCGCCGGCTGGTGCAATCAAGGTGATCGGCCGCTCGGGATATTGCGCTACCGCCGGTCCGACAACAGAAAAACTCGCTGCCAGCAGCATGCCGACACCAAATCCGATGGTCTTCATATCAACTCCTCCACTCTGATATGCGTTGATATATTAGAACCGAGTGCGGCGTCAACCTGCGGTGAGGACCGCAGGTGGGCGGCCTGGAGCACCTGTCTTCTCGGATATGGAGGTGCGGGCTTTTGTGGTCTCGGGTGCTGCCTGTGACGCCACCGAGCGAGCACTATTGGTCCCAGCGCGCAAACCGAGACGGTGCGCGACTGGGAGAGGTCATTGCCTGAGCAGGGATGCCCCATGTTCGAGGCTGGCACGACGTCTCAGGGTTTGTGCGCCATGATCGACCATGCCATGGGCAAGCGCACGTGACCGTCCGGCAATCTGAACATACCCTTGTCCCTGCCGGGCACCATGTTGGAGAACATCATCCAGGGGATTTCATCGTGCTCGTGGACGAAGTCGATTACGAGGCCCGCGCCAACAAGAGCATTGAGCACATCACCGAGGGAATGCTGCCACTCATACGTCCTGATGTTGCGGAGTTTCTCCGGCGAGCCGGTATAGGTGACCTCGACGTCATTGCTGACGGGTGCCCCTCGAGCCGCCCGGTAGTCGAAGTGGAGTTCGATGCCGCCATCCGGGGCATCCTCGAAGAGGTGCGCGACAGGGTGTGAGTCGGCGAAATAGAACTGCCCGCCGGGACGTAGCACACCGGCAACGGCACTCGCCCATGCGCGGAGATCGTCGAGCCAGGTGATCGTTCCCCAACTGGTGAAGACGAGATCGTAGCTCTCGCCGAGAAGAGCGACGGCGTCGTAGACGCTGCCCTCGACGAAGCGCGCCTCGAGCCCGGCCCGGCGTGCCAGGTCCCTGGCGCGGATGAGCGCGCGACCCGAAAAATCAAGACCGGTGACCGAAGCGGCGCCCAACAGTTTCACCGACAGGGTGTCGGTGCCGATATGGCACTGAAAGTGGGCAACACTCTTGCCGTCCAACGCGGGCAACTCACGCCTTTCGATGGCGGTTAGGACAGGCCGTCCCGCGACCACGTCGTCGATGCGGTAAAAGCCGGTTTCGTCGCGGTAATGGATGTCCGCGCGTTCGTCCCAATTGGCCCGATTGGCATCAGCATGCGACCGATCCACGATGTCCCCCCATGGTCAGATGGCTCCTCAGCTGGTGCTGCTGCCTTCTCCCAGTCTGCGGCTTGCCGCGATGATCACGGCGATGATGATAACGCCGGTGAGAAACAGGCGGACACCGGCGCTGGCACCGTAGGTATTGAGCATCGACACGACCAGGAACAGGAACAGCGACGCGCCCCAGATGCCGGGGACGTTGGCGAAGCCCCCGGCGACGGCCGTGCCGCCAATGACCACGACCGCAATGGACGTGAGCAGATACTCCGCACCCATGTTGAGCGCGGCGCCGCCCGAAAAGCAGCTGAGGAGGAACCCAGCGAGCGCCGCGAGCACGGCGCAAAGCACGTAGGTTGCAACACGAACGCCATCGACGGGCACGCCGGCCAGACGCGCAGCGCGCATGTTCTGGCCGATGGCCGACACCCAGCGCCCATAAATGCCGCGCTCGAGCAAGACCCAGGCGACGATCGATATTGCCAACGCAAGCCAGGCGACATTGGGGATGCCGAGGGTGCTGGCCGTCGTGAATTCGGCGAGCACCCGCGGCGGCTTGATACGAATACCGCGGTTGTACCAGATCGCGGTCGACTGGATGATGAAGCTCGAGGAAAGCGTCGCGATAATGGGCGGGATGCGTAAGAGTTTGATCAGGGTGTAATTGCCGATGCCGACGGTCACGCCAACGGCGAGAGTGACGAGAATGCCGACCGCGATGAGGCCATTATTGGTGTCCATGAGCTTGAGCGCCACGGTACCCGCCAGCGTCATGGTCGAGGGGATGGAGAGGTCGACATTACCGGGCCCGAGCGTAATGACGAACATCTGCCCCAGCCCCACGATGATCGAGAAGGCCGCAAAGGTCAGTGCCGCCTGGGTGAGGCCGAGGGTCGAGGCGCCGGCGGTGAAGAGGATCGTGACCATCCAGACGCCGGCGGCAGCCACGAACGACCAGATCCAGGGTTTGGCCAGCATGGCCTTGATGGCGGCCATCAGTGAGCCACCCGCGCTTCGCGCCGGGTGAGGACCAGACGCAGAGCCAGCACGATGATCAGGATCGCGCCCTGCGCGCCGATCTGCCAGTCGGGTGATATCCTGAGGAACGACAGGAAGGATGCCGCCAGGGTCAGAGTCAGTGCCCCGATGACGGCGCCGATCGGCGAGACCCGCCCCCCGACGAACTCCCCTCCCCCCAGGATCACCCCCGCAATGGAAAGGAGCGTGTAGCGCAGCGCGATGTTGGCGTCGGCGGAGGTGGTCAGACCTACCAACGACATGCCCGAGAGCACGGCAAAAAAACCCGCCATGGCATAGGCGGTGGCGCGAGCGCGCAACACCGACCAACCGGCGCGCTCAACCGTTCGTTCGTTGCCGCCGACACCGCGGAGCACCACGCCGAAGCTTGACCGCATCACCAGCCAGTGAGCAGCGGCCGCAATAATAACGCTGGCAACGATTGCCATCGGCACGAACGGTGGCTTCGAGGTCATGACCCAGCGGATCCACTCGGGCGCCGCCCCGCCGGGCGTGGGCAGCAGCAGTACGGCCAGGCCTCCCCAAACAAAGCTCATACCGAGCGTGACCACGATCGCAGGCAGGTTGCGCAGGTAAATCACAACGCCCAGCGCCCCGTAAATGGCGATGCAGCCAAAAAGGATCAGCGCTCCGACCAGCGGATCCGTTTGCAGGAAGGTCGCCGTGACGCAGGCGACGAAGCTGACGAAGGTGCCCATCGACAGATCGAGCCCGTTGACCATCATGATCAGCATCTGCGCAATGGTTGCGAGCGCGATTGGCACTGCCAAATTGAAGAGCAGGTTAAGCCCGGTGTAGCTCATCGTTCGCGGCTGCAGCCAGAACACGGCGATGAGCAGGACGGTAAGCGAGACGGCGGGCACGAGGAGACGCCAGCGCTCGGCGGTCAGCCAGGTCATGCAGCACCCCCGGCAAAGGAGGCGGCGAGTACGCGTTCTTCTGTCACATCCTCACCCGTGAGCTCGGCAACGATGCGGCCCTCGCGGAACACATAGACGCGGTCGCACTGGCAGACCTCGTCCATCTCGGTCGAATACCACACAAAGGTGCGGCCCTTGTCGGCCTCCACCCGCAGCATGTGATAGACCTCCTGCTTAGTGCCGATGTCGACGCCACGCATCGGATCGTCCATCAGAACCACCGGGGCGGTGGTGGCCAGCGCCCGCGCGAACAGAACCTTCTGCTGATTGCCGCCTGAGAGCGACAGGATCGGGTTGCCGAGGTCATTGGTGCGGATTTCCATCCGCTCCCGCCAATTGCCGGCAACGCTCGCCTCCTTGCGGCGATCGATGAGACCCAGGCGTGTGAGGTCGGGCAACAGCGTCAGCGTCAGGTTCTTGAGAGTGCTCCACAGCGGCAGGTTGCCATCCACGTGCCGATCGCCGGCAACGAAGGCGATTTTCGTCTGACGCCGCCCCCGCCAATCGCCGCCCGCATTCATGAACAGGGACACCAGCGTGCGCGTCTGCCCGTGACCACCCAGGCCCGCAAGCCCGAGTATCTCGCCGCGATAGGCTACAAAATCCATCGCCTCGGCATTGCCGAGCGCCCGCTGTTGCAGCACCGGTCCGCCCTCTGCCCCAGCCTCGAAAACTCTGCGGGCATCGCGTGCGCGCACAACGCTGCCCATCGCGCCAACGAGCGTATCGACCGAGAACTCCGCCGCCGGCCCGGACGCGACGACCTGGCCGTCCTTCATCACCACGATGCGGTCGGCGGTTGTGAGGATTTCGCTAAGGATGTGCGAGATCAGCACAACCGAGCCGCCTTCGGCAACGAAGCGCCGGATGTAGGCGAGGAGCTGGGCCGCCAGGCTCGAGTCGAGCGATGACGTCGGCTCGTCGAGGATCACCAGCCGCACGGCGTGATCGGATTGGGAGAATGCGGTGGCGATCTCCACCATCTGCCGCTCTGCGATCGAAAGCTCGGCAACGGTCTGGCCGCCGTCGATGCCGTGCCCCGGAAAGATCTCGTCGAGCTTGGCGCGGATAAGCGCGGCGGCGTTCCTCCGCCAACCCAGGCCTTTGATACCCGAGTGCATGATCCGTGTGTTCTCTGTCACCGTCAGGTTCGGGCAGAGCGAGAGTTCCTGGAACACGCACCGCAACCCGCTGGCGCGAGCGGCAACGACCGAGTATCGATCGGCGGCTAAACCCTCGAGGTGGATGGTCCCGGCATCGGGGGTGAGGCTGCCGTTGAGGATATTGACCAGCGTCGACTTGCCCGCGCCGTTGTGGCCGACAAGGCCAACGCACTCGCCACGCGCGACGCTAAAGCTCACCTCCGAGAGGGCACGGACGGCGCCGAAAGTCTTGCTGGCGCCGTCCACTGCGATGACCGGCTTCACGGCTGGATCGATGCTCATCGGCCGGTCCGGTATCGCTTACTCGCCTTCGATCACCTTGATGGCGTCTTCCTGAGAGTATTCTACATTGGCAACGCCCCCGGACGGCGTCGTCTCCAGGTTGGCCTCGAGCGTATCCTGGTCGATGCGCAGGAACGGCACGATCAGATCCTTGGGCACGTCCTTGCCATCGAGGATCTGCTGGGCCACCCAGAACGCGAGCGTCGAAACACCGGGCGCAATGGAAACCGACATGGTTTCATAGCCGCTGGCGTCTTTCTGCTCCTTCCACCAGGCGAGTTCGTCCTCGCGGTTGCCCATGATGATGATCGGCGTCGGCCGGCCGGCGGCCGCGAAGGCCTGAGCTGCACCATACCCGTCGCCGCCCTGGGTCACGACCCCAACGATGTCCTGCGGCAGGCTGGGCAGGATCCCCGCCACGGCCTTCTGCGCCACGTCCTGGGCCCAGTCGCCGTGGACGGAGCCCACGATCTCGAACTGGGGGTTCTCGGCCACGCCCTCATGGATACCGGCCGAAATCTCGTCGTCGACGAAGACGCCGGCAAGGCCGCGGATCTCGAGGAGCTTGCCGCCATCGGGCAGCGCGTCCTTGAGATACTCGATTTCGCTTTTGCCCATGCCTTTGAAGTCCACCGCGATGCGCCAGGCGCAAGGTTCGGTGACGATGCCGTCGAATGAGACGACGATGATGCCGGCATCGCACGCTTCCTTGACCGCCCCGTTGAGCGCGGTTGGCGACGCAGCGTTGAGCACGATCGCGTCATAGCCCTGGAGGATCAGGTTCTGGATCTGGGCTGCCTGCTCGGTGGCCTGGTTCTCGGCCGTCGTGAACGCGTCAGCCGCGGCAACGATGCCCGCTTCGACCGCCGGCTTGGTCACCGTGTCCCAGCTTTGCAGCATCGCCTGCCGCCAGGAGTTGCCGGCGTAGTTGTTCGACAGCGCAATCCTCTTGTCCGCCGTCTCGGCAAGCGCGGTACCCGACAACAGGGTCAGCGCAAGCGCGCTCACAATGAGTGACTTGTTCATGGTTCCTCCCTCTGCCCCTCTTGGGGCCCGGCGCCCCGAGCGCCACTGATATGTTAGCATGCGCCGAGGGCTTTCCAAGTGGCCACTTCCGGCGCACCTCTCCACCGAAAGCGTCTGACAGCGCGCCCGCTCCTTTGCGCGCGGGGGCGCAAATCGGATTCGGGAGAGGCTTTGGGACAGGCATCCTTCAACCTGCGCCCTCCGAGGCGAGCCTGGCCAGTTCCACCGGTCGATAGGGGAATATCAGGGTGAAGGTCGAACCTTTACCCTCGGTGCTGCGTACGTCGATCCGCCCGCCATGCAGCCCCATGATCTGCGACACGAAATTGAGGCCGATCCCTGTTCCCGGAATGCCTTCTGCCGTGCGGGCGCGGAAGAACCGCTCGCTGATGAACGCGATTTCGTCGGCAGGGATGCCCACACCGCGATCTTCGACACTGATCATCGCATCGCCGCCCTGCCTCTCGCCCCGAACGACGACCGATGCGCTTGCCGGCGAATATTTGAGGGCGTTGGAAACAAGATTGTGCACCGCTTGTTCCAGCAGGGTGTTGTCTGCCATGGCGAGCTTGGGCAGCGCGTCCAGCGACCGCTCGATCCGGTTCTGGTCTTCCTCGGGCTGATTCTCGCAAACGTACGTAATGAGCTTGTGGAGGTCGCAGACACGCGCGTGAAAGCTGATCTCACCCTGCTCGAGGCGCGCGGCGTTGAGCGTGCTCTCCATCAACCGCGTCAACCGCTGGCAGGCATTGCGGATCTTGGTGACGCGGGTGGTGATCTCTTCCGCCGACATGGCCGCCCCACGCCGAAGCATGCGTTGCGAGCTGGCATCGATGATGGATAGCGGTGTGCGGAACTGGTGTGAGACGACCGAGGTGAAGGCGCGATGCAGCCGCGAAACCTCCCGCTCGCGGTCCAATGCGGCTTCCGCACGGGCCATGCTCCGATGTCCGCGCGCGACGATAATAGCAACAAGAACGCCCGCCGCCAGGGTCGCGATGAGATAGCCGAGCACCTCGAACAGGATCTGCCGTCGGCTGTTACGCACCACTTCCTGTCTGTCGCGCCCATCCAGCATCCCGGCATTGGCGAAGTCCCGCATCGTCAGCGCAATCGACTGTGCGGCGGCGTGAAGCGCTGAAATTGCTTCAGCGTGGTCCGGCTGGAGGTCCGCCAGTTGCGCTCTCTGCACATCCAACGTCGCCCGCAGGCCTGCGATCTCGTCGTCATAGCCCATTGCCGCGACCCGATGGATCATCGAGCCTTCCTCGAAGAGGCGGACGCGGCTGTCGAGGAGGTCCAGGCGCAGATTGACCTCGTCACGCGGCACCCGTCCGGTCTCGAAGAGGAGCACCGCGTCGGCCAGTCGCATGGCTTCGTACTGGCCCTGGCTTGAAAACCAGATGACCCCTTCGGCAGGCTCCCCGCTCAGGCGATTCTCATTGACGGCGAGCCGTATGACGGCCGCCAGCAGGAGAACGAACAGCACTGTGAGGGCAAGGGCAGCGGCAAGAAACGGCCGCGACAACCACGGCCGCGCGCTCATTGCACCCGCAGCGCCTTGAGTTGCCAGACCCATCTGTCGTGCAGTCGTCGGTCCTGCAATGCGGGCTGATCGTCGCGCGGATAGACGATCCAGATCGGCCCCTTGGTACTGACGGGCATCTCCTCGCCGTTCATCTCGGTCGCCAGGAGCACGTCGTAATTCTGGAAGTCCTCCATCGGCACCTCGACGGTGTAGTCGTTGAGGGCAGAGGCCATGACCGTCACGCCTTGCGCCGCCACCCGCTCGAACAGGGTCCTGGCAAGGACACCCGTGAAGACCGGCACGCCGTCGGTCCATGGCGTCGTGGTCTTCACTTCGGTAAGGCCGAGATCGTAGAGCATCTGGCGATCGAATGCGGCGCCCTCCTGCGTATTGGTTACGCCGATATTGCCGCTGACCAGCAGAATGACCGGTCCCTGTGGCGCGGGCAGCGGCTCTTGAGCTTGGGCCGCTGCCGGTAGTTGCAGCAAGACCGCCAGGACCAGGCAGGAGAGAACCACGGCCCGGCGAACGCCTGCACGCGCCCAGTGCAGGCAAGAATTCGACTTCAACCAAGACATTTCCAACGCCTCAACAGTCTTCAAAGCCAAGCACAACTATTTACGCCCCACCGCGGTCAAGCGCATCAAGAATCTTATCTCAGCCTCCTTGGACTCTGGTGCCCCCATCTCGGGAGCCATCCGTTTGGCACAAATTAACACTCTGGATCATTCCCCGCCCACCCGTTTGGGGGGCGCGGCGGGCGTTAACAGACGATTAATGATGCCCGATCGCCACTCAACTCCGACTGGACATAGCCCATGCCCCGCCTGCCCGACGCCATCGACTTCAATGATCTCGACTATCCGGAACTGACCGACATCTTCCACAGTATCGATGCCGGCATTGCCGCCATCGTTGCCAGTGACCCGGCGTTCCGGCGCAAGCCCGCGCAAAAGCGCCGCGCCCGCACCGGCAAGGCCGGCGGCGCAACGTCGGGGATCCGCCGCGCAGAGCGTAAGGCCGCCTGACGATCAGTCCTTCCCCAGCGCCACGGGGTTCCGGTCTTCCGGAACAGGGTCTTGAGCGTATAGCTCGCCGCGCAGGACAGTGTCCGAGTTCCGCGTCCAGGCCTTCACAGCCTCGCCTCCGGTTTTCCTCGGGCTAACCGTCTACAATAGTGGCAAGGGTGCGCAGGGCCGTACGAAGGGCCGACTCGGGCATGCTCGCGTAACTGAGCAGCAGGGTGCTCTCGTCAGGCGCGGCACCCAGATAGTGCCGGCGCAGAAAGCTCAGGCCCATGCCCCGCTTGTTGGCACTCTCGAGGATCGCTTCCTCGTCGAGGCGCCGGGGAAAGCGCACGGTTGCGTGGAGGCCAGCCGAGATACCGCCGACCTCGGCCTCGGGCAGCTCCGCGCCAAGGACGGCGAGGAGCGCCTCGCGGCGGTCGCGGTAGAGGGCACGCATCTTGCGCAGGTGCCGATCGTAGTCGCCGGTCGTGAGAAAAGAGGCGAGGGCGAACTGTTCAATCCGGCCGCGGCCGCAGTCCATCAGCCGCAATTCGTCCTCGAACATCAGCAGCAGATCGGGCGGGACGACCATCCAACCCAGCCGCAGTGCCGGTGCGAGCGTCTTGCTCACGGTGCCGGCATAAACGACGTTATCGGGCGCAAGGCCCTGAAGCGCGCCGACGGGAGCGCGGTCGTAGCGGAACTCGGCATCATAGTCGTCCTCGAGTGCTACGGCATTCTTCTCCCGCAACCAGCTCGCGAGCGCGAGGCGACGCGCGCCGCTCATCACCACGCCGGTTGGAGATTGATGAGCAGGTGTCAGCAGCACGGCCTGCGCTTCGCTCCTGGCGAGCGCAGCAACGTCGATGCCGTTTTCATCCACGGGGATGGGGATCAGTCTCAGTCCAGCCGCAAGCCAAATGTCACGGTCGTGATAGCCAGGGTCCTCGACCGCGAGCTGCGTCACGCCACGCCGCTTCAGCGCCCGCGCCATCGAGGCCCGCGCCTGCTCGAAGCCGCTGGTGATCAGGATCTGGCGCGGATCGCCGCTGACGCCACGTACGCGCCCGAGATAGTCCGCCAACGCCTGGCGCAGGAGCAACACGCCATAGCGTTGTCCGTAGCCGAAATCGTCGGGCGTCATCGCCTTTAGGGCAGCCTCGACCGCCTTCAGCCAGCGTGCGGAGGGAAAGGTCGACAGATCCGGACTGCCGGGCCGGAAGTCGTAGCGGAAGATTGCGGTCGGGAAGCTCTCGGGCGGGAGATCGTATGCCTGCCGCTCCGGCGCCGTATCCGCCACTCGTGGCGCCGCGCCTTGTCGCAGAGCGAGGTAGCCCTCGGCCGCGAGCTGGGCGTATGCCTCCATCACCAGGGGCCGCGAAATGCCCAGATCGCGGGCGAGGTCGCGGGTCGATGGCACCTCGCTCCCCGGCCGCAACGTGCCGCCACGGATGGCGTCGCGCAGTTGCCTTTCGACCTGCCTCTGCATGGATTCGGACCCGTTGCGATCCACGCTGATCAGCAGCTCGGCGTCTCGACTGGACAAGGATTTCCGCCCTCAACTGGTCATTAAGTACCTGACCAGTTTGCCATAGCTTCGTCCCTGCCCGCTAGGGCGTTGGTGCCTTGGGCACAGCACAGAGTCAAACCGTTGGAGAAGCAAATGGCCATCGCCGATTTCACCCCGGTCGACCGTTCCATCCAGTTCCCCCTTGCCCGCGGCTTCCATGCCATCGTCGCGTGGGTCGCCGCCCGTCGAGCAGCGCGGGCGAAGAGGGAGGCATTGCTCAGCCTGCTGTTTGCGCCCGAGCACCGGCTGCGCGATGTCGGCATCACCCGCGAGCAGCTGATCCGGGCGATCGAAGCTCAAGGCACTCGCGTTCGCGCGAGTGAACACCGCATCCAGAAATGAGGGGCTCCGGTTGGACCAGAATGGTGCTCGTACGATGATCCGCCACCGCTCAAGGTACGAACAGGTGCTGCTGCTCGCCAACGGCTCGGGTTTTGCCCTCATTCGTGATGCCTTTGATATGATGGCGGTTGCCACGGGCGGCTGCCATCAGACGGGAGCCTGGTCCGTCGCACCCAGGTGGAGGCGCCGGAGGGCAGCCATTTGCTGCTGGTTGGCGTCGGGTCCCATGCGGTCACGCGCCTCGCCGGTCCTCGCGAGGACCGGGTCGACCGGCTCGTATTTCCGGCTCCAGCGGCTGATCTCGGCGATGATGGGCAGGAGCTCTATACCCTTTTCGGTGAGGGAATAGATCGCCTTGAGCTTGTGCTCGGGGTCACCGGCGCGCGTCAGCACGCCGGCCTCTACCAGCTTTGCCAGCCGGTCGGCGAGGATGTTGGACGATATCCCCTCATCCGACGCCAGGAATTCGCGGAAGTGCCGCTTTCCGGCAAACATCATATCCCTGACAACCAGGAGGCTCCACTTGTCGCCAAACACCTCGAGGCCGAGGTTGATGGGGCAGCCGGAGCGGTGCGTGTGCGTGTCTTTCATTTTCATGGTTGCAAACTACAATCATCGGTTGTAAAACGCAATCGATTGCAAAACACAATCACTTGTAAAAGACAATCATAGGAGGAGAAAACAATGGCCACCTTCGTCATCGTACATGGAGCCTGGACGGGAGCGTGGTCCTGGAAGCGCGTGGTCGAGCGGCTGCGCGCCAAGGGGCACGTGGTGCACGTGCCGACGCTCTCGGGGCTCGGCGAACGCACGCATCTCAACACCCTGCCGATCAACCTCACCACGCACATCGACGATGTGGTCAACGAGATCCTCTTTCATGACCTCGGCAATGTCGTGCTGGTCGCCCATTCCTATGGCGGCATCGTCGGCACCGGCGTCATCGAACGGGTCAAGGACCGCATAGCCTCGGTTGTCTATCTCGAGGCCTTCATTCCGGAAGACGGGCAGGGGTTCATCGACTTCGTCGGCGGCTGGGAGCTGAAGGGGGAACTGATCGAGGCGCCCCCAACATCGCCGGGCGACTATCTGCGTGAAGAGGACCGCGCCTGGGTGGACGGCAAGGCTACGCCGCAGCCGACCGCTACGCTGACGGAGCGGCTGAAAGTCGCCGGCGCCTACAAGGACCTGGCGAAAAAGACCTACATCGTTGCCACTGGCTGGGACGGGTTCAGCACCATTGCCGACACCTATCGCAACGACCCGGCCTGGCAGGTGCATGAGGTTGCGTGCGGCCATGATGTGCCGATCGACATGCCGGACGAACTGACGGCGCTGCTCGAAAAGGCTGCCTGAACCAGTGGCGGCTGACAGCACGCGATAAAGGAGGAGTTATTTCGAATGACCCAGCACCCTGTCGTCCCCCGAAAGGAATGGCTCGATGCCCGCAAGCGCCATCTCGAACACGAGAAGGAAATGACCGGCATGCGCGACCGGGCATACATGTATCTCGAAACCACGATCATGGACTGGATACGAAGGCACGACGAGTACCCGGAGTCTGCGCCGCGAGGCCTGCCATGAACGAGCGCGTGATCCGTGCCGATGGCGTCGAGATCGCGACGCAGAGCTTCGGCGACCCGGCCCAGCCGCCGATACTTCTCATCATGGGCGGCATGGCCTCCATGTTGTGGTGGCCCGAGGAATTCTGCCGCCGGCTCGCCGCACAGGGCCGCTTCGTCATCCGCTACGACCAGCGAGACTCTGGTCTTTCGACCAAATATCCGCCCGGTCGGCCGGGCTATGGCTACGATGACGCGGTCGATGACGTCTTTCGCGTGCTCGACGGCTACGCGATCACGGCGGCGCATGTCGCGGGGTTCTCCCAAGGCGGGATGGTCGGCCAGGGTGCGGCGGTCAAGCATCCGGAGCGGGTGCTTTCCCTGACGGCGATCAGCACCTCGCCGATCGGGATGGATTGGTCCAGCCTCCCCCAGAGCGGCAAGGCGTGGCTGGAACACATGGCCCTGGATGTGGACTGGTCGGATCGCACGGAAGCGGTCGCATACCTGGTCGAGGATGCACGTCTGGTCGCAGGCACGGCATCCGAGTTCGACGAGGCCGGGATGAGAGCCTTCATCGAGAAAGACTTCGACCGTTCCGGTGGCTATCTGAGCGCCACCAACCACAGCGTCCTGTTCGAGATAGGCGAGCCATGGCGCAGCCGGTTCCGCGAGCTGCGCGCCCCGCTGCTCGTGATCCACGGCACGGCCGACCCGATCTTTCCGATTGGGCATGGCCTGGCGCTCTGCCAGGCCATAGCGGGCGCAAGGCTCGTCAGGCTCGAAGGCGGCGGCCATGAGCTGCATCCTTCCCACTACGATACCATCATCGCGGAGATGACCCGGCACACGGCGCGATAACGCGCTAGTTTGCACGACAATGGAGATTGGACACATGGCGCTCAAACGGATGGACAACATAGGAATCGTCGTCGATGACCTCGAAGCGACGATTGATTTCTTTCGCGAGCTCGGCCTTGAGCTCGAAGGGCGGGGCACGATCGAAGGAGAATGGGCCGGACGTGTCACTGGACTGGGCGATCAGCACGTCGAAATTGCCATGATGCGGACGCCCGACGGCCACGGCCGGCTCGAGCTATCCCGCTTCCTTGCGCCGCCTGTCGTGGCGGATCACCGCAACGCCCCGGTCAACGCCCTGGGCTATCTGCGCGTCATGTTCGCCGTGGACGACATCGACGAGACGCTAGAACGGCTCCGCAATCGCGGCGCGCAACTCGTCGGCGAAGTCGTCCAGTATGAAGACACGTATCGGCTCTGCTACATCCGCGGGCCTGAAGGACTTCTCATCGGACTCGCCCAGGAACTCGGCTGAGCGGGACGGACATACGCAAAGTGGTGACAGAACGCGGTTGTCCAGCTAACTTTCCGATATGTGCAACGTCTCGTGCATGACCGGCAAGCAGGCGTGGAGGCGCAAGGTATCCGCAACATCTCTGCCATGCCGAAGGCGCCACATTGCTTGATCATCGCCTGACCCTGGCACGCGAAGGGATCGCCGCCCGCTCGCTGGAAGGCATCGTCCCGGCCGCCCGCTACATCGATACCACAGTGCGCCAGACGGGCGTCCCCTCTGCATCCCTGCGCCGCGCGCCTTCGCCCGCCGCCGAACAGCTCGACCAGTTGCTGTTTGGCGAGCTGTTCGAGGTGCTGGACGAGGTGGATGGCTGGGCTTTCGGGCGGGCGAAGCGCGACGGCTATGTCGGCTATGTCGAGGCCGCGGCGCTGGGCGCGCCGCCCACGGCACCGACCCACACGGTGCGGGCACTGCGGACTTACGCTTTCAGCGCCCCCAGCATAAAAGCCCCTCCCACCGGGCTCTACTCGATGAATGCCCTGATGACCGCCGAGGGGCGCGAGGGCCGCTTCGTCAAGGCGGCGGGCGGCTGGTTCGTGGACGAGCACCTCGCTCCTATCGGCGAGGCTGAGGCGGACCACGCGGCGGTCGCCGAGCGGTTCGTCGGCACGCCCTATCTCTGGGGCGGGCGCGAGAGCCTGGGGCTCGATTGTTCCGGGCTGGTGCAACAGGCCCTATACGCCTGCGGTCGCGACTGCCCGCGCGACAGCGACCAGCAGGCGGCGGTGGGCAAGCCGGTCGAGGCGCTGCAGCGGGGCGACCTCGTGTTCTGGCGCGGCCATGTGGCGATCATGACCAGTGAGGCCGACATCATCCACGCCAATGCCTGGCACATGGCCGTGGCTGTCGAGCCCCTGGATGAGGCGGTCGCCCGCATCAGGCGCCTCGGTGGTGGCGAGCCGACCGACTACCGACGGCTTTGACCGCCGAGAACTCTGCTCACGCCGGCATCGGGCGGATGAAGTGATTTGCGGCGATCTCGCGCACTTCGGATTGGTCGATGGCCGATTGCCGGCGGATCACGTCGACGCGGCTGAGCTCGCCATCGAACAGCGTCTCGGTCAGGCGGCGATCGGGATCCGGAACGGCCGAGAGCAGGAGACGGGTGTAGGGGTGCTGCGGATTGCCGAGCACGCTCTCCGTCTCGCCCCACTCGACGATCTGCCCCGCATACATGACCATGATGTCTTCCGCCACATAGCGGGCGGTGGCGATGTCGTGGGTGATGTAGAGCACCGCCAGCCCCAATTGGCGCTTCATGTCGTTGAGCAGGTTCAGGATGCCGAGCCGCACCGAGACGTCGAGCATGGAGGTGGGCTCGTCGGCGATGATCACCTCGGGATTGACGGCGAGCGCGCGCGCGATGCTGATGCGCTGGCGCTGGCCGCCGGACAGCTCATGCGGGTATTTGGGGAGGATCAACGCCGGGTCGAGCTTCACCCGGGTGAGGACCTCGGCGATTGCCGCCCGCCGTTCTGCGCCTTTCAGGGCGGGCTGGTGAAGCTGCAGCGGACGCTCCAGATGGTAGCGGACGGTGTGCACGGGGTTGAGCGACGAGAACGGGTCCTGAAAGACCATCTGCACCGCACGGCGGTAAGCCTTGAGGCTCCCGAGCGGCCCGTCCTCCACCGGCGAACCGCGGAACAGCAGGCGGCCTTCGTCCGGCCGGTACTCGCGCATGATGAGGCGCGCAGCCGTGGTCTTGCCCGACCCGGACTCCCCCACAAGGGCAAGGGTGCGGCCGGGATGAAGAGCAAACGAAATCGAGCGCGCCGCATGAACGCGAGCTTCTGCCCGACCGAAGCTTTTCGAGACATGGTCAAGGGCGAGGATAGGCGTCGTATCGCTCATTGTCCGGCGTCCCGTGCGGTCCGTTCACTGCCGAGGCGCGGGATCGAGGCCCAGAGCCGGCGCGTGTAGTCATGGCGAGGCGAACGATAGATCGCCTGCGCGTCGTCGACCTCCACCAGTTCGCCCTCGAGCATGATGCCGATGCGGTCGCTCACCTGCACCATCAGGGCCAGATCGTGGGTGATGAAGAGCACCGAGAAACCCAGTTCCTGGCGCAGCCTGTTGATGCGCTCGAGGATTTCGCGTTGCACCACCACGTCGAGCGCGGTGGTGGGCTCATCCATGATGAGGAGCTTGGGATTGAGCGCCAGGCAAATGGCTATGACGACCCGCTGGCGCATCCCGCCCGACAGCTGGTGCGGATAGGCTGACAGCCGGTCGGCCGGTATGTCGACGAGCCTCAGCAGGTCGGCGGCGCGCGCTCGCGCCGCGGTGCGAGACATGCCGGTATGGGTCCTGAGCACATCGTAGAACTGGCTTTCGATCGTCAGCACCGGGTTCAGCGAGTTCATCGCGCTCTGGAACACCATCGCCACCTCGCGCCAGCGAAGATCGCGAAGGGCTGCACTGTCGAGGGCAAGAACGTCACGCCCGTCGAGCAGGATCTCGCTGCCCGACCGGATGATGGCGGGCGGGCGGAGCAGTCGGGTGATGGCAAAAGCGATGGTGCTCTTGCCGCAGCCGGATTCGCCGGCAAGGCCGAAGAACTCACCGGCCGCGATGGTAAAGCTGACATTCCTGACGGCATGGAAATCGGCTTCGGCGCCGATGTAGTCGACCGAGAGGTTGCGGATCGACAGAACGGGGTCGCTCACAGCTGTCCTTCACCCCTTCTAACGAGGCCCGTCCAGCGGGCGAGCATGCCCCCGGTGCGCAGGCGCGGGTTGGCGATTTCGTCGATGGCGAAGTTGATGAGCGCAAGGCCAAGGCCGAGCACTGCCAGCGCGACGCACGGCGTAAGGATCTCCCACCAGGCCCCGACCGACAGCGCCGAGGCGTTCTGCGCGTTGTAGAGCATGATGCCCCATGAGACGGTGTTCGGGTCGCCCAGCCCAAGGAACTCGAGCGTTGCCTCGGTGATGACGGCAAAGATGACGCTGCCGATGAAATTGATGCCGACGATCGAGATGAGGTTCGGGAAAATCTCGAAGGCCATGATGCGCCAGCTGGGTTCGCCCAGCATCTGCGCGGACTTGACGAAGTCACGCTGGCGAACCGACAGCGTCTCCGAGCGCGTGACGCGCACGCCCCAGGCCCACGACGTGAACCCCAGGATGATGGCAATGACCAACGGGCTGGCCTGGCCGATGAATGCCGCAAGCACCAGTAGCAGCGGCAGGTTGGGGATCACGAGGATCATGTTGGTCAGGAAGGTGATGATCTCGTCGACCACGCCGCCCTTGTAGCCGGCGATGATGCCGAGGACGGTGCCGATCACCGTGATCAGGAGCCCTGCCCCGAAACCGACGGCGAGCGATACCCGGGCGCCGTAGAGCAGCCGGGTGAAGACATCGTAGCCGAGGCGCGTTGTCCCGAGCCAATGGTCGGCGGACGGCGGCTGGTGCGGCCGGCCGACCCGCTGGGTGGGGCTGTACTCGGTGAGCATCGGGGCGAACACCGCAACGAGAATGACGATGACGAGAATCGTTACGCCAACCAGGGCCTTCCTGTTGTGAAGCAGTTGGGTGAGGAGGCTCATCGCTCAGGCCCGCTTGAGTCGTGGATCGAGCAGCACGTAGCTGAGGTCGACGATGAAGTTCGCGATCAGCATGGCTGCCGTCATGATCAGCAGCGCCCCCTGGATTACCGGGTAGTCGCGCGCGAGAATGGCCTGATAGAGCGTGTTGCCCATGCCCGGATAGTTGAAGACCACCTCGGTGACCAGCGAGCCGCCCAGCACGGCACCCAAGGCGATGGCAAGGGCCGAAACCGTCGGCAGCAGCGCATTGCGCGCGGCATACCAGAGCATGACACCCTTGTCGGACAGCCCCTTGGCACGGCCCATCACGATGTAGTCTTCGCCCAGCAGGTTGATCATGTTGTTGCGCATGGTCACCGCGAAGCCACCTGTCAGGACAACAACCATCGTCAGCATCGGCAGGGTGCCGTGGTAGAGGACGCTGGAGATATAACCCCAGTTCCAGGACGGATCGAGCATGGGATCGGCGGCATATCCGTTCGGGAACCAGCCGAGGGTATAGCCGAAGACGAAGAGCGTGATCAGCGAGACCACGACCGCCGGAACCGAGCTCGAGAAGATCGAGGCCAGCGAGACGACGGTATCGAACCGGGTGCCGCGACGCCACGCAGCCATCACGCCGAGGAAAGTTCCGAGCGCAAAGCTGACGAGGGTGGCCGCGCCGACGAGGCCGACAGTCCAGATCAGCGCCCGCCCCAAGAGATCACTTACCGGGAGCGGGAAATACTTGATCGAGCGCCCGAGATCGCCGGTGAACACGCTCTTGAGATAGGCGAGATACTGCTCGCCGATCGGCGCATCGATGAAGCCGAAAGTGAGCTTGAGCGCGTTGAGGTTGTCCAGCGACAGCTCCGATCCAGCGCTGGCGAACATCATCTTGATGGGATCGCCCGGCATCAGGCGCGGAAGAAAGAAGTTGATCGTCGCGGCGGCAATGAACGCTGCAAGGTAGAACGCCAGGCGTCGGAGCAGAAAGGCCATTCCGCTGATATCCTGCTAGAAGGAGCGCGCCACCCGGACGCGCCCCCACTTGTTCCGGAAGGGTTATTGAGCAACCGGGCGCAGAGCCAGCAGCTGGATCAGGCGAGCCGGATTGGCGTTGGAGACCACCGGGGACACAAACGGGTTCTCGGCGCTCGCCCAGCCCGTGAAGCGCTTGGTGTTGTACTGGTAGAAGGCCGGGCTGTTGTAGACCGGAATCACCGGCATGTTCTCAGCCACGATGAGCTGGATTTCGTCCATGATCTGCTTCTGCTCGGCCGGATCTTTGGTCCGCGTGTACTGGTTCAGGAGATCCATGACCTCGGGATCGGTCCAGCGCTGGGCGCTGAAGCGGCTCTTGCCGAAATCATCCGGATTGAACGAGCGGCGATATGGGAAATAGGGATTGAAGGATGATGCGATCGCGTTCAGCGTCATCGAGTACTTCGCTTCGATGAGATCCGAGGTCCAGACAGCAGCTTCCGGGGTGCTCATCTTCACATTGAGGCCGGCAGCCTTGAGGCTTTCCATGGTGATCTGAACGGCATCGATCCAGTCGGTCCAGCCGTTCGGTATCTCGATATCGATCGCGATCGGCGTGCCGTCCGGATTGTCGCGGAAGCCGTCGCCATCGGCATCGACGTAGCCGGCTTCGTCAAGGAGCGCCGTCGCCGCTTCAGGATCGAACTTGCCATACTGGCCGAACTTGGCCTGGACTTCGGGGTTGGCAAAAGACTCGTAGGTTTTGCCGAGCATCGACGGGTCTTCGTTGATCAAGGGATAGCCGTATCCGGCGATGTCGATGATCGTCTGGCGGTCGATCAGCATGCTCATCGCACGCCGGAAGTTGACGTCGTTGAAGGCTTTCCTGTTGTTCTCGTCCGGCGATTCCAGATTGAGCGAGTACGCCACCAGGCTCGACGGATTGAACCAGTACTTGTGGTGCTCGGGGTCCTTGGCCACGAACGTATTGTCGATGTCGGGGATGAAGCTCGTCGCCCAATCGAGGGTGCCGTTGGCCAGGGCCGCGAGAACCTGCGGGTTATCGGCGAGCTGAGGCAGGCGAATGCAATCGACGGCAAGGGTCTCGGCGTCCCAATAGTTCGGGTTGCGGCATTGCTCGTAGACCTGCGGGGTGAAGCGGGTGATCTCGGTCAGCGGACCGGAGCCCACCGGGTTTTCATTGGAAAATGTCACCGGATCTTCAACTTCTGACCAGATGTGTTCCGGCACGATCGGCATGCCGACGAGCGTATTGGCGATCAGCGAATTGGGTTCGATGAGGTTGAAGCGCACGGTTCGCTCGTCGACCTTCTCGACGGATTCGAGCAGGGCCGAGACCGAGATGAAATCGAGCGCCGGGAACTCCTTGATGTAATCATAGGTGAAGACGATGTCGTCGGCGGTGAGAGGCTCCCCGTCCGACCACTTCAGCCCCTCGCGAAGGGTGAAGGTGATCGACTTCAGATCGTCGGCCAGCTCGAAACTCTCGGCCAGTCTGAAGTTCGGCCGGTTGCCGTCGCGGCGGTTGAAGATCGCCAGAGGCTCGTAGATGAAGTCGAGCGTGGTGGCGCGGGCGGAGGTCTGCCCGAACGGATTGAAGTTGCGCACCCAGGTCGTTGTCTGTTCGGAGCTGACGGTCACCACCGCCTGGGCGCTCACCGGTGTCGTCATGGCCAGAGCCACAGCGGCCGCTGCAATCAGCTTTCTCGTCAACACTTCGGGTCTCCCTTTCTTTCATCCCGGCACCGCTTCACGCGACGCCGCTCTCCCTGAAAATCTCTTCCACCTCGCCGTGGAGTGCGGCAACGTCTACGCGAAGGTTACCGCGTTTGCCTTGCGCGCGGGCGATTCGTTCCAGCGTTTTCGGACTGAGCGGGCGAGCGGCCTTGGCGGCCGCTTCGGCCACCGTCAGCCCACCCTGGCTGAGAAGCGCGATATCGTAGCCCGCTTCGAGGGCCGCGGCGACGCGCTCCGCCCCCGTACCCTTGAGCGCTTCCATGGAGAGGCAGTCGGTAATCAGCACGCCATCGTAGCCCACGTCTTTGCGGATAAGGTCGCAGACATCAGGCGAAACCGAGGCCGGACGCTGGGGGTCGACCTGCGTGAAGACGAGGTGGGCAACCATCGCCCAGGGCGTATCCTTTAGCGCGATGAATGGTTGGAAGTCGGTGTGGCGCAGATCATCGAGCGTGGCGTCGACGACGGGACAGTCGAAATGCGGATCGACGGTCACCCGGCCATAGCCGGGGATGTGCTTCATGATCGGTAGTGTGCCGACCTCGAGCATGCCTTCGATGACTTCGCGCGCCATGGTGATCACCAGCTCCGGATCGTCGCCGAACGCGCGCTGGCCGATCACGTCGTGGGTGCCCTTGCGGGCAAGGTCAACGACCGGCGTCGTCCCGCTGTCGATGGTGAGGTCGGCCAGAATCGTGCCCATGGCCAGCGTCGAAAGGCGCATGGCGCGCCTGGCAAGGCCGAGGTCCTTCCTGGCGAGCGCCCCGAAGGAGCCAAGGCTTCGAAAGCTTGGAAAATTGCCATTGTCGAGGCGCTGTACGCGGCCGCCCTCCTGGTCGACGAACACGGGCGCATCGGCACGCCCGACTGCTGCCCGAAACTGCGCAATGAGCCGGCGCACCTGGTCCGGCTTGTCGATATTGCGCCTGAACAGGAACAGTCCATAGGGGTTCGCATCGCGCAGGAACGCAACCTCGTCCGCAGACAGCTCAAGTCCCGGCATGCCGATGAACAGGGCAAGGGGCGTGTTTGACATGACTATAGCCCAGGCCCGGAAACGCGCCTGAGGCGTGGCAGCCCCTGGTAGATGTCTTCGCGATCCGCCTCTATCGGTACCGCTCCCACTGCACTGGCATTGAACTTTCGCGCTGGCCTCTGCCACGGCTGATGCGGTGGGAGAGCAACGCGAATCGCAGCCTGTCGAGAATAGAGGTTTACGCGCAATCCATAAACAAGACGGACGCGCGATCTAACGGGACCGCATTGCGATGACATTGTCGAGTCCGATGGTCGCCGTTCGTCGTGCTGACATCGGAGGGATGTGATTCCCTTCTTCAGGAAAAGCACAATGTCCAATTCCGTTCTCTACATGTCGATGTCGCTCGACGGCTACATAGCGGGGCCGAACGACCGACCTGGCAACCCTGGCGGCGACGATTTCATGCGCTTGCACGAGTGGTATGGGTTCGAGGCCCCGCCCCCCAACACAAAAGGGAGCCGGTGGGGCGCGCACTTCATGGAGGAAGTGCAAGCGACGGGTGCGGTGCTTGCGGGTCGGCGCACGGTTGAGCAGGTCGATCACTGGAGCGGCAACCATCACGGCGTCCCGATCTTTGTTCCCAGCCACCGACCGCCTGGCGAGGCCGTCGCCAAATATCCCTTGGTGACCTATGTGACCGAGGGGATCGAGAGCGCGATGGAACAGGCCAAGGCCGCGGCAGGAGATCGCGACGTCATGGTGCACGGCGCATACACGGCGCAGAAAGCGCTGGAGGCCGGCGTACTGGACGAATTGCAGATACATCAGATTCCGGTGCTGTTCGGTGCGGGCCTGAGGATGTTCGACGTGCTGTCACGGCGAATCGAACTGGAGATCGTCCGGGTGATCGACACGCCGGAAGCCACCCACATCCGATACCGGGTGGTCCACTAAAGCATCACCAGGCCCTCGCGCAGCGCAATGGCGACGGCATCGGAGCGGTTCTGAGCGCCGAGCTTTTCGAGCACCGCCGTGACATGGAACTTGGCGGTATGCACCGAGATATCAAGCCGCCGGGCAATGAGCTTGTTCGATGCCCCCTCGACGAGCAGCGCCAGGACTTGCTTCTCCCGCGAGCTCAGATGCACCGGCTCGGGCGGTGCGTGATCGCGCACGATCCGATAGCCGCTGGCGATCAGCGTTGCCGCGGCGAGGACGAAGGCGGGATCGAGGCTCTCGACCACCGTCTCGTTCGGGTGCTCTCGACGCTGCGTGCCGATGAGGAGGACGGGCCGCCGACTCTCGAAATCGGCTTGCACCAGAGGCGCATCGGCGATGATGACTGCTGCGTCCTCCTCCGGACTCTCGATCAATCCAGGGTGGAACGGCAATCGTGCGCGCAACGCCTCGAGCAGGGCGGCGTCCCCGATCGCAAGGCCGATGCGGAGCGGCGCTGCAGCCGGAAGGGCGGAGCGCTCAGCCGCGGGGACGCTCGCCGATGGTGACATCGATTTCGCTGGCAACTCCACCGCGCAGCACTCCCAGTTTTGCTGTCTCTCCGACCGTACCGGTCCCCAGCCGGTTGGCGACATCGCCGACCGACCGGATCGTCTCACCATTCCATGTGGTGACGAGGTCGCCCACGACAAAGCCCGCATGCGCAGCGGGGCCCTCGGGCTCGATGCCGACCGCGATCGCGCCCTCGCCGCGGCCGACCGTGTGGAGGCTGACCCCGAGATAGCCGCGTGGGACATAGCCCTTTTCGCTGAGCGTTCTCACCGCCCGTTCGACGGTCGAGGCCGGAATGGCCAGCGCGCGGCGACGAGGGCCGGTCACGGCGAGACCGATGAGACCGCCGTCGGGCGCGAGCACCGCGCCGCCCTCCGCCCGGGAGGAGAGGCGGAGGCCGAGCGTGATGCGCGCGTCGATGTCGCCGCCGCGCATGCTGCGCCAGGCGGGCCCGATCTCGGAGACAAGGCCGAAACTCGCCAGGGGCGAATAGGCCCCGCGACCGGCAACGATGGCGAGCGAGCCGACGGCGGGGGTGGGTGCATGCGTCCAGTCGTCGAAATCCGGGGTCGTAAGCCTCAGCAGCGCGACATCGGTGGTGGGGTCGCGGCCGGCAAGTTCAGCCCTCACCTGCGATCCGTCGGCGAGGAAGACGTCGAAGTCGTCCTCGCCGGAAAGGGCTTCATGTGCCGCAACGACGAGCCCGGTGCGCCAGATGAGGCCGCTGACCTGTCCGCCCTCGGCCCCCCGGACGGCGACGAGCCGTGGGGCCGCCGCGGCGATGAGGTCGGCAAATTGTTGGGAAAGGGTGGCGAGATCGGCCGGCATCGCAGGAGTCCTCGGAAGTTGGGTCATTGCCGAAAAGCTGGGCCATAAGGGCGGGCTTGCACAGCTAGCCAGATGGGCAGGTGCGGTGCCGTCAGGCGATCCCCATTTGATGACGTGACAGACAGTATTGCGGAGCAACATCATGCTGGAGACCGATCAAACCAAGGCCGATGCGGGCCTGCTCGACGCCTATTCGCGCGCGGTCGCGGACGTCGCTGATCTTGTTGGCCCGGCGGTCTCTGCCGTAACGGTCGATGGCCGCGGCCACGGGTCGGGCGTCGTCCTCTCGCCCGACGGTTTGCTGGTCACCAATTCGCACGTTGTCGGCCAAGCAAGGAGCGTCGACCTCGCCCTGCCCGATACCAGGCGGATCAGAGGCAGGGTGCTGGGCACCGATCCCGATACCGATCTTGCCGTCATCAAGGCCGACGGGTCCGATCTTTCGACTGCGGTGCTCGGCGATAGCGCCCATCTGCGACGCGGGCAGATCGCCATTGCCATCGGCAATCCGCTGGGCTTCGAGTCGACCGTGACGGCCGGAGTCATCTCGGCGCTGGGCCGGAGCCTACGCTCGCCCACCGGCCGGCCGATAGAGGACGTGATCCAGACCGACGCTGCGCTCAATCCCGGCAATTCGGGTGGTGCGCTGGTTGCCAGTTCCGGCGAGGTGATCGGCATCAACACCGCCATGATCGCCGGTGCCCAAGGCATCTGCTTTGCCGTTGCCGCCAATACCGTGCAGCTGGTGGTCAGCGAAGTGCTCCAGCACGGCGCAGTGCGACGCGCCTATCTCGGCGCGGGAGCGGATATGGTGCCGTTGCCGCGGCGCATCGCCGATGCCGCGGGGATCACCAGCCGCTCGGCGGTGGTACTGCACTCGCTGGTCGCGGACGGACCCGCCGCGCGCGCCGGCTTACGCGATGCCGACATCCTCATCAGCCTCGACGGTCATCCGGTCACCGGACCCGGCCCGCTGCTGCGCTTGCTCGATGCCGGAGCTATCGGCAGGCCGCTGCAACTGCGCATCCTGCGGCAGGGCCATTCCTCGAGCTGACCGTCACTCCGACGCAACGGCCGCCCTTCGAGGCACGGCGCCCGCAGCCAAGGCCTGCGCCGCGGCGGCCAAGAGAGTCGGCGGCCGCGGCGCCTGCCCGGGCGCTCGCCTCCTGACGGCCGCCCTTCCCCGGCTGAGTCCGCACCCGTTGCGAGGCAGGAGCGGGAGGCTGGCGCATCCGCGACGCGCCAGCGAGCCAAGCGTGGTGAGACGATGAAGATCACCGTTGTTTCCGTAATCTCCTGCCGATGACAAGCGATATTGCCGAAACGAGAAAATAGACGGCGCCGAAGGCCGCGTATCCCGCAATCACAGGGATCACCGCTGGTACAGGCTGTTGCGCCTGGACGACGAAAAACGCGCCGGCAAGTGCTGATTGACCGCCGCTCAGGGCCATCGCCCATTGTGCGCCTGAAGATTTCCAGCGGCGGACTGCGGTGCCGAGTTGCAGCAGGCCCGATAGGATGGCCCACGCACCGAATACCGTGAGGACAGTGCTGAGGCCGATCTGCAGAGCCGCGAGCACTGCCACTGTCGTGGCCAGGCTGACGAAAACATTGAAGGCTTGCGTGCGGTTGCGAGCTAACCCGCCGTTGCGGACGGCGTCGACATAGTTGGCCCCAGCATCCCAGAACGGGTAGATCACCAGCAGGATGGCGCCAGGAACGGCATAGTGTTGGCCGAGCGTTAGAGCGGATGCCACCCAGGCCGCAGAGAATGCCGCGCGGGAGAGGTAATACGAGGTGAGCCAGCGATCCTGAGTTGATCGGGCGAAGTCATCAATTGTCGTCATTTTCTCTATCTACTAGTTGGTAGGTGGAATGCGGCCTGATGTGATGGCCGAGTTGGGTCAGTTGGAGAGGCGATCGAGCATCGAAGCGGTGATCATGCCGAAGAGCTTTGGATCGTCGTGCACCCGTGCGGACAACATCCCGCCGTGCACCGCAGCCATGAAGGCCTCTGCTTCGGCCTGGGGCGGGTTTGAAAGTCGAAAGATGCCCACTTCGGCACCGCGTTCAAATACGGATGTGAGCCATTCCGACAAAGTCTCGAAATGAAGACGCACTTCGCCAGCCACTTCGGCCGGCAACACCGGCAGTTCGCTGGCCAGAAGCGCGCATACGCAGAAGGGTGCGCTTGCATCCGCAATGCACTTTTCCCAGTAACCGACGTAGCTTGAAAGCTGGTCGCGCGGGTCTGCGGCCGTCCGTTCAAGCTCGGCGAACCCGGCCCGCGCCTCCTCGCGATAACGAAAGACCAGCGTGCGCACCAGGTCGACCTTGCTTGGAAAATGATGGTGGATGCTGGCCTTGCGGATGCCGACGACCTCGGCAATGTCCGCATAGCTGAACCCGTTGTACCCCCCTGCGATAATCAGCGAGCGGGCACAGGCAAGGATATCGTCGGATGTCGTGGACAGGTTGGTCATAACGTTACCTACCTAGTAGTAGGTAGCCTGTCAAGGCCCTTGCGACGCCCCGGTTGCAGGTTTGAGTGTCAGCGCTCGCCTGTCATTCTGGCCACGACCCGGGCGCGGTCGGGTGCCCCTAGCCTGCCGCCGAAGACCTCACATTTGAGGGCGGCGGCGGTATTGGCGAAGTCGATGACCTCTCGCATGGGCATGCCCTCGGCAAGTGCAGTGACGAACGCACCGTGGAAGACGTCGCCGGCCGCGAGCGTGTCGACCGCTTCGACTGCAGGCGGCCGCTGCTGGCGAACCGTCCCGCCATCGTCCCAGAAACAACCCTGCGGACCTGCCGTGACGGCGATGAAGGCGGGAAAGCGCCTCGCGATCTCTGCCACGGCGGCGGCGGGGTCGCGAGTGCCTGACAGCCGCGCTGCAGCCGGCTCGGAAAAGACCGCGTGACTGGCACGCGACACCAGGTCGACAACCACCTCATCGGGACCGACATCGGCGTCGAGCACGCCCGGAATGCCCGCCTCCCGGGCGGTGTCGAGTATGCGGGCGGCGCCCTGCGGCCATCGCACATCGACGAGGACCGCATCGGCCTCTGCGATCTTGTCGAGCGACAGCCAATCGGTGTCGGTGCCCAGCGCCGGATCGTAGTACGGCACCACCAGTCTTTCGCCCCGCCGGTCGATGAGGACGGCGCTGGTGGGCGAGCGCGCTCCTTGCACCTGACGCACCCAGCGGCAATCGACGCCGGCCGCCGTCAGGTCGCCGATGATGCGCGTGCCGATGTCGTCATCACCCACTCGCGCCACCAGAGAGGCTTGGGCGCCGAGCCTGGCGGCCGCAGCCGCCGCGCTTGCCGCCATGCCGTGTGCCACCTCGAGCAGCGCGAACGGCAGCACCTTTCCCGGCCCGTCAGGAAGCGTTTCCAGCCGAAACAGGAGATCGTAGGTGGCCGCCCCGACGCACACGACGCGTACGGGCCGATCGGTACTCGCCAAGTTCAAGGACCCCCTCCAAGCCGGCCTTTTGGCACACACTAGAGCAACGCGAGCAGAGGTGCATACCGGCCTTTCGCAACAAACGTTGCGACCACAAAGTACTGGAGCCGGCGCTCCGATTCCCTCAGCGCGCGAGGCTCTAGCTGAAGAAGTGCTTGTAGCGCTCGCGCAGCGCCTCCACGTTCACCACAGTCTGGCTGAGGTGGGCGCGCATGGCCTTAACGGAAGCCTCTTCCTCGCCCGAATCGATGGCGTCGAGGATGTCGCGATGCCCGTCGAGGATAAACCGTATCTTGGTTTCGTCATGCGGTTGCAGTCGCCGCATGCGGCTTAAATGCCCCGATTTAGAGGTCACCAACTGGTGCAGGCCCCGATGGCCCACCCCCACGAAGAGTGTTTGGTGGAACATTTCGTCGAGTTCCTGAAATGCCAGCAACTGCCCCGGATCCTCGGCCACCGCCTCCTGCATGCGCACGATCGCCCGCGCATGTTTCACCGCCTCCTGGTTCCTTGCACGGGTCAGCTGGCGCACCACTTCCGTTTCGAGCGCCACCCGCATGAAATGCGCCTCATAAATCTGCGGGGTGTTTATCTGGCTGACGATAGTCTTGGACTGCGGAAATATCCGCACCAGCCCATCCTGCTCCAGGCGCTGCATCGCCTCGCGCAGTGGCGTCTGGCTCACTTCATAAGCCTTCGCCAACTCGGCCCGCGGCAGGCTTGTTCCAGGCGGAAATTCGAGGGATATGATCCTTCGGCGCAAATCCTCGTAAAGGCGACTCCCGACCGATCCGCCCGATGGCGCGGCAAACCCGCCAAAGGCAGGACCGGGAGCCGCGGGATCCGTCATGTTCAGTCCCTGAAGGCGCGATTCGAAAGGCAATGGGCTCGGTTTCAACGAAAGGGACTTCCCACTTGGCTGTTGGTCGACATGTTAGCGTCCGAGAGTTCGGGTGTCGAACTGGAAGCCGATCTCCATCCTGGCGATCATGTCCCCGATTTCGGCCATGTCCACCGCATTGAGCGTCGGTCCCGGGGCGCGTAGCACCGCGCATTCCATGGCACCGCGCTGGCGCATCACCTCCTTGCGGATGGCGATGCCCCACTCCCCCTGGGCCTCATAGCGCAGCAGGGGCAAATAGGTGTTGAACAATCGGTGGGCCGCTTCGCTTTCCCCGCGGCTCATCAGGTCGTAGACTCCGGAAAGCATTTCGGGAAAGGAAAAGCCGGCCATCGGCCCGTCTGCCCCGCGCGCCAATTCCTGAGGCAGGTAGAGTCCATTGTTTCCGGTCAATATGCGCACCTTGTACCCGAGCTCCGCCCGCAGCCGGGTGATCTTGGTGACGCTTGGAAGATCCTCCTCCTTGACTACCGCGATCTGCGGGAAGGTTTCCACCAGCCGGCGTATCAGCGAGGGCGACATCTTCACCCCCGAATGGCCCGGAAAATCCTGCAGAACCGTCGGTGTATCGCCGATCCGGGCGAAAATGATGTCGAAGTAGCGCAGGAGCTCTTCATCCGTCTGCGTGCCGGCGGGTGGGCAGATCATCACGCCGCTGGCGCCCTCGGCCATCACCTGCTGCGCAACGGCCACGAGTTGGGCGATGCCGGGGCTGGATACGCCCACGATGATGCGCTTGCCCTGCGCCGCTCGAACGAAGCGGGCCGCCACGGCAATACACTCGTCCGGCGTCAGTTTGCCCTGTTCCCCACTCACACCCAGCACCGTCAAACCTTGGGCGTCGTGCTTGTAGTAGAAGGCGGAAAGCGTATCGATGCTATCGAGGTCCAGCGCCCCGTCTTCCCGAAACGGGGTCTGCGCCACCACATGCAGTCCCCTGCACTCGCGCATCGATACGATATCGGCCATCCGGCTCTCCTTGTGCGGAATGCGCCGCCCGCTATTTCCTTGCAGCTTCGCTTTGGGCACGGATTTCGGATGATGTAGCGCCCGATGTCAGTGCCTCGGGGTCGAGCCGCAGTTCGATCACGGCGAGCGTATCGGCGGCCTTGGCGCGATTGAACGCATCGGGAAAATCAGCCGTGTTCATCACCAGCTCGCCGTGGCCACCATAAGCACGTGCCAATGCCGCGAAGTCCGGACTCGTCAGCTGCGTGCCGGAGACACGTCCCGGATAGTGCCGCTCCTGATGCATGCGGATCGTGCCGTATTGCCCATTGTTGGCGACGATGACGATCGGCTTGGCACCATGTTGCATGGCCGTCGACATCTCGTTCAGGGTCATCTGAAAGCACCCGTCGCCGGCAAGGCAGACGACCGCTCGGTCCGGATGCTCGAGCGCACCTGCCACCGCCGCCGGAAAGCAATAGCCCATGCTGCCCGAAGTCGGCGCCAATTGCGTATGCGGGCCCTTGTAAACGAAATAGCGGTGCAGGAACGCCGCGTAGTTGCCCGCGCCATTGGTGACGATGGCGTCTTCCGGGAGATTGGTGGAAAGCCAGTGGATGACCTGTTCCAGCTTCACCGCACCGGGCGTTTCCTTCGGCTTTATCCAGACTTCGTAGTCGCGCCTTGCCGCCGCCGTCCACTCGGACCATTTGGCTTCGGTGCCGGCCGCCGGCGTCGTTTGCGCCAACGCCGCCACCATCTCCGCAGCCTGCGCGACAATGCCCAGATCCGGGCGGTAGACGCGTCCCAGTTCTCCCGGGTCCGGATAGACATGCAAGATAGTCTTGCCTGGTGCCGCCGGCTTCATCAGGTCGTAGCCACGCGTCAGGCTGTCGCCCAGCCGGCCGCCCAGCATCAACAGGCAATCGCTCTCCTGGAAGCGTGCACCAAGCCTGGGGTTCATGCCGACGCCGAGATCGCCGACATAATTAGAGTGCCGGTTGTCGAGATGGCACTGGCGGCGGAAAGTCACGCTCACGGGCAGGTTCCACGCCTTGGCGAAACGCGTCAGATTGGCGGCCGCCTCCCCGTCCCATAGTGTCCCGCCAACCACCACCAGGGGCTTCTCGGCCCGGCTCAGGGCCTGCGTCAGGGCGGAGACCTGAGCCGCGCTGACGGCGGCCGGCGAGGGCGCCACCACAGGCAGGTTCTCGACCTCAGCCTCAGCCGAAAGCATGTCTTCCGGAAGCGCCAGCACCACCGGCCCTGGTCGCCCCGAAAGGGCAACATGGAAAGCCCGGGAGATGTATTCCGGCAGACGCTCGGTCTGATCGACTTCAGCCACCCATTTGCAAAGGGTACCGAACATCGCCCGATAATCCACCTCCTGGAAGGCCTCGCGATCGCGGTGTGAACGATCGATCTGCCCTACGAAAAGGATCATCGGCGTCGAATCCTGCCGGGCGACATGCACTCCGGCCGAAGCGTTGGTTGCGCCCGGTCCCCGCGTCACGAAGCAGACGCCCGGCAAGCCCGTCAGCTTGCCGTGAGCTTCCGCCATCATGGCGGCGCCGCCTTCCTGACGGCAGACAATGTTCTCGATTCCGGAATCGTGAAGCCCGTCGAGCGCCGCCAGAAAGCTCTCCCCGGGGACGGAGAACACCCTGCGCACCCCATGGATCTTGAGCTGATCTACCAATATTTGTCCGCCGTGGCGCATCTGGTCCTGCTTGCTAAAAAAATCCTGTGGAACGGCGGGGCGCCAGCCTACGCCGCTATGCTGTCCTTGGGTTTGCGGATGACGATCACGTAGACAAAGGCGGCGGTCAAAAGCAGGAAGAACAGGCTGTCGAGGCTGGTGAGGAACACCAGCGGGCCGCCATCGGTCAGGGTGATCGCCCGCCGGAAATACTGCTCGAGATCCGGCCCCAGGATGAACCCGAGCAGCAGCGCGACGGTGGAATAGTTCTGGCGCCGCATCACGAAAGCGAGGATCCCGAACAGCAGCGACAGGAACATCTGGAAGATGGAGAGGGTCGCGACATAGCTGCCCACGAGCGCCACCACCGCGATGCCGGTATAGAGCAGGCCTCTGGAGACGGTGACCATGCGCAAGAACAGCGGCCCCAAGAGGTAGAGCGTGAGCGGTATCAGGATGAGGGCGCTCACGATCAAGGAGGCGAACATGGGCGAGATCAGATCGGCCTGGTTTTCCAGCAAGCGCGCGCCCGGTTGCAGCCCGTTGATCACGAGCACGCCAAGCACGATCGCCGTTGTCGGATCGCCGGGGATGCCGAACATCAACATCGGCACGAAAGCGCCGCCACACATGGCGTTGTTGGCCGATTCCGCCGCCGCAATGCCTTCGCGGCTGCCTTTTCCGTAGTCCTGCGGCCTTTTCGAGCTCCTGCGCGCCTCCACATAGGACACGAAAGCAGCCATGGACCCGCCCGCACCGGGCAAGACACCGATCAGATAACCGAGCACCGAACCCTTGAGATACGTCCACACGCCGATCTCGCGCACTTCCGACCACAGTGGAATGAACTCCTGCCGGCGGATCTTGATCTTGCGGATCTCATCGGCGTCGACGCCGGAAGTGACATTCCAGCTCTGCGCCTGGACCAGGATCTCGCTGACGGCAAACGCACCGATCACCAGCGGCATCAGGTCGATCCCCTCGATCAGCACCTCCGTGCCGAAGTTGAAGCGGGGGATAGGCTGGAGTACGTCGATGCCGATCGTGGCTATCATGATGCCGAGCAGTACCGCGATGGCACTCTTGGCGATTGCGCCCCTTTCCACGATGACGATCACCACCAGCGCGAACAGCACCAGCGAGAACTTGCCGGGTGTCTGGATCAGGAGGGAGAGCCGTGCAGCGACCGGCATGAAGGCCATCAGCATCAGCGCCCCGAGCGTGCCACCGACCATCGACCCGAGAGCTGCATGGCCCAGGGCATTGGCGCCCTTGCCCTGCTTCATCAGCCGATGGCCTTCGATCGCCGTCATCATCGAGGATGGCGCACCCGGGATGTTGATCGTGGTGGCGGTGATCGAGCCGGAATACATGCCGGCCATGAAGATCGAGGCGCACATGATCAGCGAGGGCACGACATCGATCTGGTAGGTGATGGGCAGCAGCAGCGCGATAGCCAGCACCGAGGTAAGCCCCGGCATGGCGCCAAAGAACGTGCCGATCAGGAAACCGCCGATCATCACCGCCAGGTTGAGCGGATCGAGAAGCTCCCTGAACCCGCCGAAATAGCCGAGGAACGTTTCCATCAGATGATCCCGTAGAGCTCAGGAAGCCGAATGCCGAACAAGACCGCGTAAAGGACGTAGAAGACAGCAGTCACCGCGACCGCATGGATCGCAAATGAGATCGGTTTTTCGAGCTTGAAGCCGAAGATCACGAACAGGGCGCTCACAAACAATATGGTCGAGAGCCCATATCCCAACGGCTCGAAGGCGAAGATGTAGATGGCCGTGGCGACGGTCACCAGGATGGGACGCACGGCGCTGCCCTCGGCCGGCGCTGTCGATGCAGCGCGAAACTGGCGCACCAGCACAAGCACGAGCAGCGCGTACATGAGCACGCAGGCGAGCACCGGCATGGCCCTCGGGCCTTCCCAGAACGACTCAGACATCTGCGAGCGCAGTCGGAACGTCTCGGCGAGATAGATGGTGGTCAGTATCAAGAGCGATATGGGGAGCCCGAATTCCGCGCTCAGCAGTCTCCGCCGGTCCATCGTGCATATCCCTTGCAAAAGAACACGCGCCAGGCCTCACGGCCTGGCGCGATGGAGGGTCTTCATCTTACTTGGTGAGGATCCCCTGCTCCACCAGAGCATCCATTTCCTCGAACAGGGTCTGCTGGGTTTCCTCGGCCCATTGCGTGACTTCGGAAGTGCCGAGCCAGCTTGGCGTCACCCCGACATTGGACACCCAATCCTGGAATTCCTGGCTTTCATAGGCGGCCTGATAGGCGGACTCGATCTGCGCGACGATGTCGTCGGGCGTTCCTGCCGGCACGGCGAGAACGATGAAGCTGCCGATCTCGAGATCGACACCATGATCCTTGGCTAGCGGCACGTCCGGATAGGTCGGGTTGGGCGCTGAGGAAAATTCAGCCAGACCCTTCACGGTGCCATCCTGCAAAAGATTGGCAAAATCGCCAAGGCTGGTGACGGCGCCTACCGCTTCCCCGGAGAGGATCGCCTCCTTTTGCGGGCCAGCGCCACCCGGATAGGAGATCACCTGGAACTGGGTATCCGACAGCTGCTGCAACTGCAGAAGCGCCAGGTGCGTGCGCCCGCCAAGGTTCTGCACTGCAACGCGGACGCCTTCGGGATCCTCCTTGGCGGCAGCAAGCAGTTGCTCGAGCGTGTCGTATCCGGCATCGGCGTCGATGACCAATGCGTCCGGTTCGCTGGTCACGCGCGCGACCAGCTTCAGGTTCTCCAGGTCGTAGCTTGGCAACAGCCCCTGCCATGGAATGGTGACCACGCTGTCATAAGTCAGGACACCGATGGTGTAGCCGTCTGTCGGCGCACGCATGACCTGGCTGATGCCGGTGGCACTGACGCCGCCTTCGATGTTTTCGACATACATCGTGCCGCCGATTTCATCCTCGGCGATCTGGGTCAGCTTGCGGGCGATCGCGTCGGTGCCGCCCCCGGCGCCCCACGGCACCACCACGCGTATGTCCCGCTCAGGGTATTGGGCATGGGCCGCAAGCGGCATGGCCAATAGCGCGCATGCCAGAGAAGCCGCGGTAACAAGAATACGTTTCATAGTTCCTCCTCACTGAAAAAAGCACTGTTCAAGCGTCGCCTTTCGGTCGCGCTGGATGGCAGCAGCGTTCTGATGCGTGCCTTCTCTTTTTTGTTTGGCTGCCCGGTGCAAGGCAGCCCGATCAATCCACCAGAACTTGCCGGCCGAGCTTCCCGCGAAGCTATCGGGTTGCACGCGCTGGCTGATATATATTAGTACACTTGATGCGTGCCGTGGCAAGTAGGTGTCCACCGGCAAGGGAAAAAACCTGGCGACTTTGCAGGCTGCTCGCCCAAATCCGGAGGAATGATGATCTACGATCACCGCACCTATACCTGCCGCCCCGGGACCATTCAGCGGCAGTTGCAGCTTTACGCCGAGCATGGCTGGCCTGTTCAGACCCGGCACCTGGGCACACCGCTCCTGTTCGCAGCCACCGAAACTGGCAACGTCAATTCCTATGTCCACATCTGGGTGTATGAGAGCGCAGCCGATCGGGAACAGAAGCGCGCCCGCCTGCAGCAGGACCCGGATTGGATCAGCTACCTGAAAAGGAGCGCCGAGGCGGGAAACCTGATTTCCCAGACCAACACCATCCTCAAACCAGCGCCCTTCTTTGCAGCCTCGGCTCCTCCTTCACAGGCGCCGGACTGATGCCGATGGCCGGAAAAGCTCGGGTGAGCACGTTGGCTAGCATCACATCGCCGAGGCGCGTCTGCGTCAGGCCATGAGCCGCGCGCGGTAGGCGTCGAGCACGGCCTCGTTTCGTTCCGATCGCGGCGTATCCAGCGCGACATCGGCAGCGATTTGCGCCGGCCGTCCCGCAAGCAGGATGATGCGGTCGGCAAGGCGCACGCCATCCTCCACATTATGCGTGACCAGCAACACCGTGGGTCGGCGCGCATCGATCGTCTCGGCCAGAAGCGTGCGCATTTCGGCCGCGAGCGCCGCGTCCAGCGAAACAAACGGCTCGTCCAGCACCAGCAGTCCTGGATTGGCCGCTAAGGCCCGCGCCAGACTCACGCGCCGCTGCATGCCGCCGGACAGCTGATGCGGGAAGTCTCCTCCGCGCCCGGCAAGGCCAACCTGCGACAGCAAGTTCTCCGCGCCCGCTTGATCCAGATCCCTGTTTGCCAGCCGCACATTCTCCAGCGCCGTCAGCCAGGGCAGGAGCCGCGCATCCTGGAACACGAAGCCGGGTGCCGGCGCTTGCGCTGCCGCGACAGCATCGATGGCGATCGAGCCGGAAAAGGCGCGATCGATCCCCGCCACCATCCGCAGCAGACTGGATTTGCCGATGCCTGAAGGCCCGAGCAATGCCACAACGGTGCCGGGCTCGATCGACAGGTTGAAATCGGCAAAGAGCGGTGCTCCCACACCGAAGCGCTTTTCCGTGACGGCGATGTTCAGGCTGGGCGCCGCCATGCACGTGCCCTCCCCTCCAGCGGCCGCAACACGCCATATTCGAAGGCCAGCACCACAATGATGAAGGCGGCGGTATAGGCAAGAATGCCGGTGACGTCGAAGAACTGGAACATGAGGCTGACCCGATAGCCGACGCCGCCATCGCTGCCCAACACCTCGAACACCAGCACGATCTTCCAGATCAGCGACAATCCCGTCCGCGCCGCCGCCAGCACGAACGGCAGCAATTGCGGCCAGTAGATCGTGGCGAGCCGTCGCCGGAAGCCGAGCCGCAGCGCCAGGCCCAGCTCCTCGTATTCGGCGGAAAAGCTGCGCACGCCCTCTCGGATGGTGACGATCACCAGCGGCACCTTGTTGATCATCACGCCGGCGATCAGCGCCGTTTCGGTCAGCCCCAGCCAGATGTAGAGCACGATGGCGACGACAATGGCCGGCAGGTTGAGACCGACCACCAGCCAGGAGGAGAACAGCCGATCGAGGAACGCCTGCCGGCCCAGCACTATGCCCAGAGCCGTTCCCAGCACCATGGCCAGTGCGAACGCCGCCATGGCGCGCACCAGCGTCCGCACGAGATCCGATAGCAGCCGCCCCTCGCTCGCCAGCGCCCAGATTTCCTCCGCCACCATGACAGGCGTCGGAAACAGGCGATGGACGAAGACCATGGCCAGGGCCTGCCATATCACGAGCAGCAGCGGCAGGGACAGAACCTCCCACCCGAGGACGTTTCCCTGCCGTTCGCGCCGTGCCCGGTCTATTTGCGATACCCCTCCCAGAAGGTGCCTGGCGCCAGTTCCGTCTGATCGCCCACCACGTCGCTTCCGCCATATCGTGCAAGAAGCGCGAAGGCCTCTTCTGCGACCGAGACCTCATCCGGATCATACCTGCTGACGATGCCCGCGCGATAATCGTCACGCAACTGCTTGAACAGCGCCGGATCGTCGGCTGCACCCATGAACCCGGCGAGCCCATCCCAGACCGCGTCCTCGGAGAGGAGCGCCGCCTTGGCGTCGAACGATGCATCGAGGAAGCGCTTCAACGCCTCCTCCTTGCCTGCCGCCACGTCCTCGCTGAAGGTCCAGCCCAGCAGCGGCGGCTGTTCGGCAAGGCCAAGGGCGGCGAACATATCGGCCACCGAGATGACCTGCCGCATGCCCGCGGCCTTGCCCCGCGCATTCCAGTGCCAGAAATTGAGCCCGGCATCGATGCCGCCGGAACTGAGCAGTTCGTTGATCAGCGGCGGCGCCCCGAAACGCGCCTCGGCGTCATCGGCCAGCGTGCCGCCCGTCGCCTGCGCATAATAGGCCTGGAGCGTGACCCAGCTCTTGTCCGCCGGCCCGCCGGCAACGCCGATCACCCTGCCCGCCAGATCCTCGACCGCCTCGATGTCGCTTTCCGCCGGCACCATCAGCCCGCCCACGGCCAGCGAGTGGGGCACCATGGTGAAGTCGCTCCCCCGCCAGCGCTGCGCCGAGACCCAGGTGAAGTCGGAAAGGATGACGTCGACCGCACCCGTCTGCAGCGCGATCTGTCCCGCCCGGCTATCGGCAAGCGGGCGCACTTCGAGCGTCACGCCGTGCCGGGCATCGAGCCCGAGATCACGGATCGCCTGGATTTCCCATTGCACCGTGCCGCTTTCCTGTAGACCCAACACCAGGCGCTCTTCACCCCACGACGGAACGACGAGAGCGGCCAGCGTCACACCGGCGGCGACCAGCTTTGCCAAGACCCGCATGGTCGTCTTACGCGCCCGTGACGCGCCAGATGACGTCGCCGACATCGTCGGCCATCAACACGGCGCCGTCTTTGGCCAGAGCCACACCGACCGGCCGCCCATAGGAATACTCCTCGTCGGGCGACAGGAAATCCCTCAGGATGTCCCGCGGCATGCCCACGGGCTTGCCGTCCTGGAATTCAACGAAAGCCAGCTTGTAGCCGGAGAGCTTGGAGCGGTTCCACGAGCCATGCTGGCCTATGGCCATGCCGGCCGAAAAGCCCGGCAGCGTGCCTTGCGGCAGCCAGCAAAGGCCGAGCGAGGCCGTATGGCCGCCCAGCGCATAGTCCGGCTGCAGCGCCGAGGCGACCTTGGCGTTATCCTGCGGCACGCGGTCGTCGACCACCCGGTCCCAATAGCAATAGGGCCAGCCATAGAAGCCGCCATCGACAACCGAGGTCAGGTAATCCGGCGGCGTCTCGTCGCCTAGCCCGTCGCGCTCGTTGACGACGGTCCACAGCACGTCCGTCGACGGTTCCCAGGCCATGCCAACCGGATTGCGCAGCCCCCCGGCAAAGATGCGCGATTTGCCCGTGGTCAGGTCCAGCTCATGGATGCAGGCGCGGTTCTCTTCGGCCGCCATGCCCGCGTCCCCGATATTGCTCTGCGAACCCACCGCCACATAAAGCCTGGTGCCGTCCTTGCTGGCGATGAGGTTGCGCGTCCAGTGGCCGCCGGGAACGAGGTCCATCAGCTTCTTGCCCGCCGTCGTGATCTTCGTCGCCCTGGCTTCATAAGGGTAGGCCAGCACAGCGTCGCTGGCGCCCACATAGAGCGTGTCGCCGAGCAACACCATGCCGAAGGGCTGGCGGACGTTCTCGATAAGGGCGTGCCGTTCCTCGGCCACCCCATCGCCGTCGGCATCCCGCAGCAACGTCACACGGTTGGGGCTTTGGCCCGAGGCCCTGGCCCGCTTCAGGGTCGCGTGCATGGCGTGGTCGAAGAGCGTGCGCGGCTTGCCGCCTTCACCCATGGATTCGGCGACCAGCACATCGCCATTGGGCAGCACATGGACATTGCGCGGATGGACGAGCCCCTTGGCGAAGGCATTGACCTTGAGGCCCGGCGCCGGGGTCGGCTTGTGGTCGCCTTCCCAGCCCTTGGCAGTCGGCATCTTCAGCGTCGGAATGCTGCCCTGCGGCTTGGGCATGGGGATCGCGGGCTCTGTGCCATAGGCTGGGGATTTTGGTCCTTCACCGGAATGGCGGATGGCAACGGCGGCGCCGCCCACAAGGGCAACGAAACGGGCAAACAAGGAGGGCTCGGCCAATGGGGTCGTCTCGACAAAAGGGGACAGAATAAGGCGGGACCGCAACGTTAATGCCTTTGCGGCGCCTGCACTAGGGGCTCTGCACAGATCACTGTGCAGATGTGCCAGCTGCCAAGTTTTGCGCCGGCGTCGTCACATCCGCGCTGTGGGGGGGTTACGGCTGCGTGCCGATGGGGCCGATTCTGACCACTTTGTCGTCGGGAGCGATGACGCTGACGCGGTGGGTGATGGCAATGATGGTGACTTCATCACGGATGAGGCGCAGCTGGTCCATGATGTCTTTTTCGGTTTCGGCATCGAGGGCCGAGCTCGCTTCATCCAGAAGCACGACGGCCGGATCGGCATAGAGGGCGCGGGCAATGGCGATGCGCTGGCGTTCGCCGCCGGAGAGCTTGAGCCCGCGCTCGCCGACGACGGTGTCAAAGCCGGCCTCGAGCCCTTCGATGAAGGCGAGGATCGCGGCGCGTTCGGCGGCGCGACGCAAACGGGCCTCATCAAAAGGCCTGCCGAGGACGATGTTGGTCGCCAGCGTATCGTTGAGAAGCACGATGTCTTGCGGGACCGCAGCGACATGAGCGAACCAGTCGGTGCGCGAGACCGCGCCAAGATCGGTGCCGTCGACGGTGATGCTGCCCGATGTCGGCCGCATGTCCTTCAAAAGCAGCTTGAACAGGGTTGATTTGCCCGCGCCGGTATCGCCGGTGATGTAGGTGATCGTGCCGCGGCGGGCGGTGAAGCTGATCTCGGAGACGCCACGGCCATTGGGATAGAGGTAGGAGACGTCTTCAAAGCCGATGACGCCCTCGCTTACCGCGAAGGTGTCGGTGGTTTCGGGATCGTCATGGGCGTCGGCCTGCCACATGCGGGCAAAGGGCAGGAAATTGGAATAGGACTGGGCGAATTGCTGGATGGCCTGGCCCATCATCTGAAAGGGCAGGTTGAGCTGGAGGAGGAGGGTGTTGAACAGGACCAGATCGCCGACCGTCAACTCGCCGGCGGCGACGCGCGGGACGAGCAGCCAGAGGCTGATGGCGAACTGAACGGTGAGCGCGAGGCCGAAGATGAAGGCATATCGCACATGGGTGGTGGCGTAGCGGCCAAAGGCTTCGAGAACCGTGCGCTCGCGATTGGTGAACTGTCCGATCATCCAGCCGGCTGACTGGAACTGGCGCAGTGTGTCCATCGAGGAGATGGCGTTGCCTACAAAGCGCGAGCTTGCCTGGGATTGCTCGATGGCCTCGTCCAGGTGTGGGCGAGTGACCGAAGCGGCACGGGCGACGAGCGCCACATAGACGACGCCATAACCGAAAACGATGAGCGCGATATCGAAATCGAGCACCGTGCCCAAAAGCCCGAGGGCGAGGATCAGCTGCGTGACGCTGGGGAGGACCGCGGCGAGGGCGAACTGGACGACGATGTTGAGCGCTCTCTCGCCCTTCTGCTGGGCGTTTTCGATCTCGGCGGGGTTGTGATCGAGAAAGAAGGACGAGGTCTTTTCGACCAGCCGGGCAAAGAACGAGGTGGACGTGACGAAGTTGAGGCTCTCCGAGGTCATGAAGGTGAGAAAGCTCGACATGCGCTGAAATGCGTAGGCGGCGCCCATCAGGACCGCATAGGCCATGAACGCCCAGATGAGGCCGCTGGCGACCGATGCAGCGGAGAGCTGATCGATGAGGCGGGAAAAGAGATACGGCGCGCCGATGGACGCGAGCGTGCCCAACAGCGTGGTGGCGAGCACGGCGAGAAGCACCAGCCGGGCCGTCTTGAGGTAATGGAAGAGGATCGTCCTCAGCGGTGGGGCAACCAGAGCCAGATCCAGTTTCACGGTCGCCTCCTCTCGCCTTGGGGTCAAAGCCTAAGCGATTCGGATGACGGGCGAGACGTCTACGCTCGCCGCCTGCAAGAGGCCGTCACCCCCGTCTGATTCTGCCACTGCCATTGTTCGCACCTGGCGCTCGGACTAGGCTTCGATCTTTCCTGGCGAACAGAGATCCATGAGCGTCTGCGATCCGATCCTGCAACAGTGGCGCTACTGCCGCACCGCCAGCGCAGATGCCACGGTTCTTCCCGATGGCTGCCGCGACCTGATCATCCGGGTCACGCCGGATGGTCGCTCGAGCCTCGAGCTTTGCGCACTCGATGACCGGACGCGCAAGGTGCACCTCACCGCTGGTGAATGTCTCATCGGCTTGCGCCTGCGCCCGGGCGCCAGCGTTCCCGCTTCCGTTCTGAGGCAACTCCGGATGGAGTTCGCGACAGGCGATGACCATGAGCGCATGCAAATGCGACTTCTCGATGCCATCCATACGCACGTCAGGCTCAACGAAGAACCGATCGCTGCCATCCTCGAAACGACAAGCGTTAGGGCGGCTGCACGCCAGCTCGGCGTTTCACCGCGCACGCTGCACCGCTATCTGGTCTCGGCAACCGGCCGGGCGCCATCCTTCTGGTTCGACCTTGCTCGGGCCCGGAGGGCGTTGGCGGGACTGGCGACCCAGGCCGACCTGGCCTCGATCGCTTTCCTTTCAGGCTATGCCGATCAGGCGCACATGACCCGCTCGTTCCGGCACCGCTTCGGCCACACGCCCGGCCGCTTCCGAAAGAACGAGGCCCTCATGCGCCTCGCGGCACATCCGGGCCTTTCTGGATGAACGGCGCGAACGCGTCACTCGCCGGTATGGCCTTGTGGCAATAGACGACAACCCCCGCCGGATCGATCACGCCGAAGCCGCGATGGCCCCAGGGATTGTCGGCAAGGGGAATGACGATCGTTTCGCCGGCGCTGCTCATGCGCGCGTGCATATGGTCGACATCGTCGACAGTAAGGTTCAGCATGCCGCCCGCACGGAACGGCTCGGCCCCATCGCGCGGCTCCATGAAGCCGATTTCCGGCGCGTCGGGCTCTTTGCCCAGCCTCACCAGGACGTACCAGCCGCAGTCGAAGGGCGACCAGGTGTCGAAATAGCGCTCGTAGAAGGCGCGGGCGGTCGCCACCTGCGGCGTAATGAATGTGATGGAAGATGCCGTAACGATCATGGGGAGCTCCAGTCAGTAACGCCCCATGACTGCACGGCCCGCCTGACGCTGTCTTGAATGGTTCGGACAGGCGACGGCATCGGCCGAACCGACCATCCGCAACTGGCCGCGTCCCACCAACCGCAGACACTAGCAACCCGCGCAAAAATAACCCAAACTGAGGTCCAACACGCAGTGCAAACAATGCGCTCGGGGAGGATCTGTTGGCCCACACCCGCTTGCTTGTCGCGAGGCTCCCTCAGGGAGGCCGGCATTGACGGTAGAGGTCAGGCTGGAGCGAGTGTCGAAGTCGTTCGGCGGCGTTCGCGTGCTGAGGGATGTCGACTTCGACGTCCGGGCGGGCGAGGTCCACGCGCTCCTGGGAGAGAACGGCGCGGGCAAGTCGACGCTGATCAAGATCATCGCCGGCGTCCATGCACCCGATACGGGACTGATCCACATCGGTGACCAGCAGTTCAGGGCGCTGAGCCCCCGAGAGGCGCGCAAAGGCGGCATCGCCACGGTCTACCAGGAGCTGCTGCTGTTCCCGGAGCTGACCGTCACCGAGAACATCTTCCTCGGCAACGCGCCGCGCGGGCGCCTCAACATGCTCGACTGGCAACAGATGCGCCGACGCGCGCGCCAGCTGCTGGATTCGCTCGACAGCCCCGACCTCGATGTCGATGCCAAGGTCGGCAGCCTTTCGGTTGCCAATCGGCAGCGCGTCGAGATCGCCAAGGCGCTGAGCCAGGATGCGCGGGTCGTCATCATGGACGAGCCCACCGCCGCGCTGGCCGACGCCGACGTCGAGCGGCTGATGGCTGTCATCAAGCGCCTGCGCGAGCGGGGCGTTGCCATCATCTATGTCAGCCACAAACTGCCCGAGATCTTCGCGCTGGCCGACCGCGTGACCGTGCTGCGCGACGGGGCGCTGATCGGCACGCGGCCGATCGCCGAGGTCACCGAGCAGACGCTCGTCGCCATGATGGTCGGCCGCGAGATCGACCACATGTTCCCCAAGGCCGAAGCCGCGATCGGGGAAACGATCCTCAAGGTGCGCAATCTCTCCTACGGGCAGCGGGTCAAGGACATCTCGTTTGACCTCAGGCGTGGCGAGATCGTCGGCGTTGCGGGGCTGGTCGGGGCCGGCCGGACGGAGCTGGCGCTCACCATCTTCGGCATCACCCCTGCCGACAGCGGCACCATCGAGGTCGATGGCAAGCCGGTGAGGATCCTGAGCCCGAGGCAAGCGCGCAATCTCGGCATCGCCTATGTCCCGGAAGACCGCGGGCTGCAGGGCCTCGTCAGACCCATGACCATCGCGCAGAACACGTCGATGGCGGCGCTGCGCCACGTGGCCAGCGGCATTTTCATCAGCCTCACGCGCGAGGCGAGGCAGGCCGTCGAGGCCATTGCAAGTCTCGGCGTGCGCGCCCGTGGGCCCGACCAGGTGGTGGCGCAGCTTTCCGGCGGCAACCAGCAGAAGGTCGTGCTCGGCAAGTGGCTGGAAACTCACCCGCTTATCCTCATCATGGACGAGCCGACACGCGGCATCGACGTCGGCGCCAAGGCGGAGATCCATGCGCTGATGAGCCGGCTGGCCAAGGAAGGGATGGCTATCCTGATGATTTCGAGCGAGCTTCCGGAAGTGCTGGGGATGAGCGACCGCATCCTGGTGATGCATGGCGGCCGGCTGGCGGCAACGATCGACCGGGCCGATGCAACACCCGAGACCGTGGGTGCGGCGATGACGCAGGCCGGTGCGGCCGGGGTGGCGGCCTGATGTCCGTGGAAGCTGCTCCCGCATTCCGCCCACGCCGCAGTGGCCTCACACGGTTCGTCTCGGCCTATGGCCAGGAGATCGTCATCGCCTGCGCGATCCTCATCCTCTTCGCGGTCGTTTCGTTGATCAACCCGCGGTTCCTCGGCGCCAACAACCTCAACACCATCATTTCGGGCAATGCCTATATCGCCGTGGCGGCGATCGGCATGTCGATGATCATCATCACGGGCAACATCGACGTTTCGGTCGGGGCCCTGATCGGCGTCCTCGCCACCATCTCGGGCACGCTGGCGGTCGCCGGATATCCGGTGTGGGTCGCCTGGGGGGCGCCGATCCTCGCCGGCGCTGCCATCAATGCGGTGGTCGGCGCGCTGGTCGCCTATGGCAAGATACCCAGCATCGTGGTGACGCTCGGCATGCTGTCCATCCTTCGCGGCGGGCTGGTCTCGATCACCGGCGGCGCCTGGATCAGCAATCTGCCGCCCGACTTCCTGCTGGCCCAGCAGCGCCTGCTGGGCGTGCCGGCGCCGGTCTGGTTCATGGTGATCTGCACTGTCATCGCCTTCCTCTGGATGCGCTACTCCGCCTTCGGCCGCTCACTCTACGCCATCGGCGGCAACTCGGAAGCGGCCCGCGCCGCGGGCATTCCGATCGAAAGGCGCATCGTCGAGGTGTTCGCGATCCACGGCGCCATCGCCGGCGTCGCCACCATCCTCTTTGCCACCCAGCTCCAGATCATCCAGTCGACCGTGCCGCCCAACCTGGAACTCACCATCATCACCGCATCGGTGATCGGCGGTGTCTCCATCCTCGGGGGCACCGGCACGGTGATCGGCTCGACCCTCGCCGCGATCCTGTTCTCGGCGATCGGGGCGGGGCTCATCTTCGTCAACGTCTCCGCCTACTGGCTGCGCGCGGTCATCGGCCTCCTGATCCTCATCACGGTGCTGATCGACATGCTCCGGCGCAACCGCGAAACACGGCAAGCCAGCCGATGACGATCAAAAAGCTCCTTCGGCACGAAACCATTCTCGCGGTGCTGGTGGTCCTGGCACTGATCGTGCTCGCCGCGCAGTCCCCCAGGTTCTTCACCGTCGATAACCTGTTGAACCAGGGCCGGCTGATGACCGAGGTGGGGCTCATCGCCATCGTCATGACCTTCGTCATCGTCACCGGCGGCATCGATCTTTCGGTCGGCTCGATCCTCGGCATGAGCGCAATCATGCTGGGCGTGTTCTGGAAGAATTTCGGACTACCACTGGAGCTGGCGATCTTCCTTGCTCTCATGGTCGGGACCCTCGCCGGCCTCTTCAACGGCCTGATCATCACCCGCTTCAAGGTGCCGCCGCTGATCGCAACGCTCGGCACGCTCGCCCTCTACCGCGGCATCGCCGAGGGGGTGTCGCAAGCCCGTTCGGTGCGCGGCTATCCCGACTGGTTCTATGTTCTCGGGCAAGGCCAGGTGCTGGGAGTGCCGACGCAGCTGTGGCTGCTCGGCATCGTCGCGGTCGTCGCCGCAGTGATCCTCGGCATGACCACCTGGGGACGGATGACCTATGCCACCGGCTCCAACGAGACGGCTGCCAGGTTCTCGGGGCTCCGCGTCGACCGGGTCAAGCTTCTGATCTATTCAGCCTCGGGCTTTGCCGCGGCGCTCGCCGCCGTGATTTTCGTGTCGCGTGTGTCGACCACCCGTTCGGACATGGGCACCGGCGTCGAGCTCGACGCCATCACCGCGGTGGTCCTGGGGGGAACCTCGATCTTCGGCGGTCGCGGCACCATCATCGGCACCCTGCTGGGGCTGATCCTGATCCAGGCCCTGAAGAACGGCCTGTCGCTCGCGGGCGTCAAGAGCGACGGCACCATCGTGTTGATCGGCGCCGTGCTGATCCTCACCATCCTCATTTCCAACCTTTTCCACCGGGACGGCACCCGATGATGAACTGAAAGAACCAGCGCCGCGAGCCTTGCCGGGTTTGGGTTCGGGCCACATGGAGGAGAGACATTATGCTGAAGAAGACCTTAGTCGCCCTGTCCGTGCTGTCGCTCTCGACCGGCATGGTGCAGGCCCAGGGGACGTGGACCGGCGGCGACGACCTGCCGACCACCCCCCTCGCCTGCGACGGCACCGCGGCAACGCCGGCCGCCAAGGAATATGATGGCGGCGTCCCAACAAATCCGCCGGACCGGGCCGGCCAGGAGATCACCGTCGTCGACGTGCCCAAGCTCATCGGCATCGGCTATTTCGACGCGACCTCCAAGGGCATTGCCGAGGCCGCGGCCGAAATGGGCAACATGAACGCCACCACCGACGGCCCGACGGAAGCCAATATCGACGACCAGATCACGTTGATCGACAACTACATCACCTCGGGCGTCGACGGCATCCTCTTTGCCGCCAACGACCCGGTGGCGATCGCGCCGGTCCTGAAGAAGGCGCTTGAAGCGGGCATCAACGTCGTCGGCTACGACGCCAACTCCGAGCCCGATGCCCGCCAGTGGTTCGTCAACCAGGCCGAATTCAACGGCATCGCCAAGGCGATGATCGACAGCCTTGCCGCGGAAGTCGGCGAAGACGCAAGCTTTGCCATCGTCACCTCGACCTTCACCACGCCCAACCAGGCGCGCTGGATCGCCGAGATGGAAGCCTACGCCACCGAGTGCTATCCGAACCTCCAGTGGCTGGAGACGGTGGAAGCGCAGGAGGACAATATCCTCAGCTTCAATCAGGCCAACACCCTGATCAACAAGTATGGCGATGACCTCAAGGGCATCCTTGGCATGACCTCGGTCGCAACCCCTGCCGCTGCCGATGCCGTGACCCAGGCCGGCCAATGCGGCAACATCGCCGTCATTGGGCTCGCAACCCCCAACGCCATGAAGCCCTATGTCGATGCCGACTGCGTCAAGTCCGTCGTGCTGTGGAACCCGGTGGACCTCGGCTACGCCGCCGCCTACGTCATGCGGGCCACCGCCGATGGCGAACTGCAGCCGGGTGACACCGAGGTTGAAGCCGGGAAGTTGGGGACCCTTTCGGTGATCAACGGCTCGGAGATCCTGCTCGGGGCGCCGTTCATTTTCACCAAGGAGAACATCAACGACTTCGATTTCTAAAGGTCAGAGACACAAGGGTGCCGGTGATTCCGGCACCCTTTCGGCTTCCGGCTTGCTGCGTCTGAGGTGGGGCAAGGACCAACCCGCCGATACTCTGACAATCTCAAGCTCCTTCAAGACATCATGCACGGTCCGTTCCTGGCGACCCGCCGGCAGCTCTCACAGGCATGGGCCGGAACGCTTCGCCTGAAGCGCGCTTGGCACACCTGCAACCGGCCTGTCAAAATCGGGTCGCCCTGCAGCGACAATTGGGGTCGAACTCCTGGCGAAAGGAATTCGCCATGACCCTACGTTTTCTTGGAATGCCAAGTGAACTTGCCGCGGCCTATCGCGACGGCGCCGTCGATGCCAACGGGCAGGTGCCCGAGCTGCACATATCGGATGGCAAAGGCGTTCCATGCCGCCATTGCCTCGGTTACGTCTCCGAGGGGGAAGCCTATCTGGTGCTCGCCCACCGACCGTTCCCGGCGCCACAGCCCTATGCGGAGATCGGTCCGGTGTTCCTGCATGCGGAGCAGTGTCCAGCCTACGACCCGGCTCGGGGGCTGCCGGAGCGTCATCGCAACAGCAACGACAGGCAAATCCTGCGTGGCTACGGGAAAGACGATCGCATCGTCTACGGCACCGGGACCGTGGTGCAGCCCGACGAGATCGAAGGTCAGGCCGACCTCATCCTTCGGCGCTCCGACGTCGCGTATGTGCATATGCGCTCGGCTGCCAACAACTGCTTTACGCTCAGGATCGAGCGCGGATGACCCGAGCGTCGACGGCATCCTCTTTTGCCGCCAACGATCCAGTCGCGATCGCGCCGGTCTTGAAGAAAGCCCTTGAAGCCGGCATCAACGTCGTCGGCTACGACGCCAACTCCGAGCCCGATGCCCGCCAGTGGTTCGTCAACCAGGCCGAGTTCAACGGCATCGCCAAGGCGATGATCGACAGCCTTGCCGCCGAAGTGGGCGAGGAGGCGAGCTTTGCCATCGTCACCTCGACCTTCACCACGCCCAACCAGGCGCGCTGGATCGCCGAAATGGAAGCCTACGCCACCGAGTGCTATCCGAACCTCCAGTTGGCTGGAGACGGTGGAAGCGCAGGAGGACAACATCCTCAGCTTCAATCAGGCAAACACCCTGATCAACAAGTATGGCGATGACCTCAAGGGCATCCTCGGCATGACTTCGGTCGCCACCCCTGCCGCCGCCGATGCCGTGACCCCGGCCGGCCAATGCGGCAACAACGCCATGAAGCCTATGTCGACGCCGACTGCGTCAAGTCCGTGGTGTTGTGGAACCCGGTGGACCTTGGATACGCGGCTGCCTATGTGATGCGGGCAACAGCGGATGGCACGCTGCAGCCGGGGGATACAGAGGTTGAGGCCGGGAAGCTGGGGACGTTGTCGGTGATCAATGGTTCGGAGATTTTGCTCGGCGCGCCGTTTATTTTCACCAAGGACAATATAAACGAGTTTGAGTTCTGAGGGTGATGAAGCGCGGGGTGCCGGGGATGCCGGCACCCTGGTTCGTGTTATTGTATCATTTCCACGCCGACTTGCGCTTGTTCTCCACGACGGCGAACTCCTTGAACCCCGGACGCGCCTTGAACGCTTCCACACCGGTGCCGTGCGTGCCGAGCACATCACTGAGACGGGCCCGCGTGACCGGACTGCGCGCCCCAACGATGACCTGCTTGAGCGTCAACAGATCGGTGAATGGCAGAAAATACAGCTCGCTAACGGGGTCCCTATCTTCGAGCCGGCAGAATGCTCGGTGTTCGGATTCATAGCTCCACGCCGCAAACTTCATGCCCAGCATCTCTTTCATGTGGGCTTCGGTCATGTGGTGAAGTGACGTCAGTCCGAACTCTGTGGGCGTCAACCGCTTCGAATAGTACTTGACGGGCTCGAATATGTCGCCGTCTAGCACATCGAAGCCGAGCGCAAGCCCCTTGTGCTTATCGGCGTAGTGGCCCCAGAGCAGCGGATGGGTCCAGTCAGAGCTCAGGCAGATCATGCCATATCGCGCGTTCATAGCTTTCTTGAATCCGTTGAAGGCTCGACGACCCGCGCGATCGAGCGCCAGTCCTATGAACTCAAAAGGGTCGTTCAATTCGTCTATGCGAGCGACTTTCAGCCGCCGGTCCCGGATGGCCTGCAAACCGAAGTCAGACGTCGTGAAGTAGTAGAGCCTCATTCGTCGCCCGCAGTACGCCATTCATGCAGCATGATACCTGTAGCTCTCGCACGGCCTCATCCACGGCAGCAGTGTATTCCACCGTAACACCTACCGCCTTGCTTTCTGGCACGTGCACAGACTTGGCCAGATATTCAGCGGTGTCGGGCCTGGACCGTGTGTCATGGCCCCACGGCAAGTTGGCGGCTCATTTGCCATGACCTACCGGGTCGGCATAGAGATCGGTGCCGATCGATAGCGCGAAAGCCCGTTCGGCGTCGAAATTGCTGCGATTGGAGAGGACAAATCGAGACGCCATAAATACCTGCCCACTATTCTCGTTTGTTACCATGCTATTGTCGAGCGCCACCGGTGAAAGACAATCGGCGAACTTCGAAAGCTTCTGGAAGGGCGGATCGCCGGGATAGGCATAGAGGATGATGTCGGGTGCCAGCGGAAACACGATATACACGCCCGGCGCTAGTATCCCTGCCTTCAGCCAACGGCGATTATCTGCGGTGCGAAAGGCGATGGGATTGTCCGACGTGACGAACGGCGTCGCGGTCTCGTTGCGTGCGAAGACCCAGCATGCCCCGCCAAAGCGTGATGCCAGACCGTTGGTCAACCCCTCATCCCACATTACCTCAGTGTGAAGGCGCCGCTGTTCATCTGCGGTCAGCTCTTCCCCGTCACCGATCGCGGCATAGGCCGACAGAGTGTCACGCGTGTCGGCGGTGCGCAGAAACTGCACGGCGATATATAGGGCTACGAGCTGTCGGTCGGCTGCAGAAATCTCGACCTTGTCGAGTGGCTCCATCATGCGGAGCCAGCTAAGCCACTGTTCTGTGATCAGCGCCACTTCGCCTTCCAGCGTCGACAGTTGCTTCTCCATCGTCATCGGATCGTGGCCATACGCCTCATATTGGGTCAGCCGGTAGAATTGCTTTTCGGCCGCGACACGCCCGGGTGACGTTCGAAAGGTTCTGTCCCGATCGCGATCCCAGACCCACAAGCGTCCCGTTGCGTCGGTGAAACGCCGCAGGTGAAATTGCGGAACGTAATGATGGAGCTTGGGATCGTTCATGACTGTCAGCCCTATCAGCTGGATCGCGGTCCCCGTAGCTGGAAGACCTCCGGTCGCTCTTCTCACCGCATGATCTCGGATCTCGTGGGCAAGTATAGATCAAGCTGCGCAGGGGGGAGACACGACGCCAGGGAGGCATATCGCGATGTGCCATTTTGACAATATAGCTGATGATACCGCCAGCCTACGTCGGAGCAAGCCGCAACTCGTGGACAGCACAGATTGCTATCGGGATCGCCTCAGGGCCGCCAACGATTTAACGGCAGGGTCTATGAGATCGATCAAAGGTGCGACCGCCGACTCCATCGTAGCTGCGGTGGCCTTATCCAGTTCCAGCAGCGCCTCTTTAGCCCTGCTCTGGAGCGCTGTAAGGCCAAACTGACCAGCTGTACCCGCGACGGTGTGGCAAATCTTTCGAGCACTCAGAAGGTCGCCGTTTCTGACGGCTTGAGCGAGTGCTTCCGCCCTGCTGGAAAGGGAAACGCTTGCCTGCAGGAGGCTGTCAACGAAGTCGTTGCTGTCAAGGCTGCGTTCTAGCTTCGCCATTCTCTCGGCATCGAATTCTGGCGGATACTCAAACCCCATGCTCCGCTCCTTGCGCAACAGTTGGGCGTCGGAGAACGCCGCGAGAATATCCTCGGCGTAGAACGGTTTTTCCACGACCCCATGGAACCCAAGGGATTTGTAGATACCTCGCTGGGTGGAAGAGGCATCCCCTGTGACGGCGAAGAACACGGGAATGAATCCAGCGCCTTGATCAAACGCGTCGAACTCCTCCTTCACCTCGGTGCCACGTATGCCGGGGAGATGCATGTCTAGGAGTACGCAATGAAATTCTCGCTCCTGCAGCAGGGCGAGTGCAGTTTCACCATCCGGCGCGGTCGTGACGTCGTGGCCGGCCGTGATGGCGATGGTTTGGATAACGTGCAGTATCGACGCATCATCTTCAACGATGAGAATACGAAGGACATCGGACCTTGTGGGGGAACTCTCGACGGAGGGTCTGGCATAATCGTTCTCTGCCATACCTGACGCGGGGCCGCTGACTGACGTGCTCACCTCGCTGCCGCGCCGCTCGACCACCGGCGCCAGAGCGTCCATCACCCGCGCGCGGGGGAAGCTGGCGATCACCTCAGTGCCGAAGCGCACTTTCGAGATCAGGTCAAAGCGACCCTGGTGCAGTTCCATGAGGTTCCGGACGATGGTCAATCCGAGCCCCGCACCCTGTTCGGCGGTCTTCTGGGCGAGTGAGCCTTGTCCGAAGGACGAGAACACCGTCTCGATCTCCTCCTCAGGAATGCCCGGGCCGTTGTCCTTGACCGAAATCAGCTGTCCGCCATCGGCGCTGCGGTTGATGACGAGGGTGACCTTGCCGCCCTGGGGCGTGAACTTGATGGCATTGGAGAGGAGGTTGAGGACCACCTGGCGGATGGCCCGTTCGTCGCCCCACAGCTTGGGCAGGTTCTTGCCGTAGCTGAAGGTGAGGTCGATGCCCTTGGCCTTGGCGCGTGGTCCGAGCATCTCCACGCACTTGGCGGCTACTTCTGTTAGGGAGAGTGCCTCCTCACTGAGGTCATACTTACCCGCCTCGATGCGACTGAGGTCGAGCAGTTCGCTCACCAAGTCGAGAAGGTGCCGTCCCGAGTCCTTAATAGCCCGAAGCGACAGTCGGCGATCCTCTTCGCTCTGCGTCACCAATTCCATCAGTTCCGCGTTGCCGATTACGCTGGTAAGTGGCGTGCGCAGCTCATGGCTCATGGTGGCAAGAAACAGCGACTTAGCCATGTTAGCCTGCTCGGCGTGCCGGCGCGCTTCGTCGGACATGTGCTGGGCCTCTTCGAGCTCGGCGATCAGCGAGTCTTTCTCGGCCTGGTGCGAGATGCGCTCGAGTTCGGAGGCGTGCAACTGGCGGGCGAGATAGACAAAGAAGATCTCGGCACAGAGGACGATGGCGCCCAGCGTATAGTTGAGCGTGCCACCTGCGGAAACGAGGTTGATGCTGACCGTGAGCGTTGCCGGCAGCGTGCTCATCACCGTTGCCGGGGTCAGCGTGCGCGTGGCGACCGCGTTGGAGGCGATGCTGACCAGAACCATGGCGAAGGTCACGACCGCCAGGGCGTCGGCCTGGGTCAGGAGGCCGAACAGCGGAATGAGCGACCAGGTGATGCCGTAGACTGTCTCGGCGGCCACGAAATTGGTCGTCCAGTGCTCCGCGTTGAACTTGGCCGCCTCCGTGTGTTGGAACCGCCGGCACATCAAGGCCACCGCCAGGAGGCTCAACAGCACCATGCCTGCCCAGACAGCCGTGAAAACGAATGGCACCCAGAAGCTCGCCACCACCGCGAGGATGACGACGATGGCCGAGATCGGCAGCGCCGCGCCGATTCGCGAGCCGGTATAGGCCTGCATCAGCTCATAGTCGAACGACGCGCGCGTGCCCGAGCTGGAAGTCAGCCGCTGACGCGCATCGAGCACAGTTTTTTGGATGTTGCGGCGTACGTCGCGCCCCATTTTCGCGCGCACATCTGGCTCATGCGGCGGTATGGGCATGGCTGTCACCCCCCGCCCACCAAGTGGGGCTGTTCACCATTCCTCACTACTTAACTCGTTGACCGACGGTTCGGCGCATGACGCTTGCAATTCTCGCCAGCAGTTCCTCGGGGTCGAACGGCTTCGTGATATAGTCGTCGCCTCCAACCTCAAAGCCTGCGATCTTGTCGGCCGATCCAGACCGTTGGGTAAGGAAGATTATCGCCAACTCCTGTGTTCTTCGTATCTCTCGCGCAAAATCCAACCCATCGCCGTCCGGAAGTTCCATATCGAGCAATACCAGATCCACCTTCGAGGACGCGAGCAAATCGGCTGCCTGCTTGTTGGTCCCCGCCCGCAGAACATTAAAGCCTTCTCGCTGCAACAATGCCGCGAGTAGCGCTTGGATGGAGCCATCGTCTTCGACCACTAGCGCGGTTCTTGGTTTATCTGCGGGCGGGAGAGCTGCGGTTACGCGCATATCCCTGGTACCCATGGGCAACAACTGTAGCTTGTTCGCGTCAACGCCTGACCGACACAGAAGGCGGGGAGTGTTCTCCTCCGGTATACCTTCCAGCATCAGTGCCAAGACGCCTTGTTCGAAAGCTTCCCCGACTGTTCGACCAAATCCGAGGGCGCTATAGAACGACCCTGCGAAGGTAATGGCAGCCCCATCACCGATTGCTTGGCTCATTCCAATTGCGCAATCGACATACTCAGTGATTGCGTCCGCTTGGCTTCGCGAGAAGCAGGCATTGAGAACCACAACGCTGATATCGTCCTTGAGGGCCTTGAAGAGCGCCGCCATTGCGGCCTTGCCTACAGGCTGCGCGTTCCCTGCCTCATTGGTAAGAATAATTTCATCAGCCTCACTTCCATGGCCGCTGAAATGCACGACATGCGGTCGAAATCGGTTGAGATGCTCGAGTAGATCTTGCGGCCGCGCAGCCCATTTGGCGATCAACTCAATGCTATCACCGTGATCGGACGCCTGAAGGCTCTTCTCTATCGATCGAACTTCCTCGTCCAGCATCAGACGTCCGGTATTTGCTGGATTTGCCGACACCATCAACACACGCGTCTTCGCCATTCGAGACTGCCCGATCTATGATCAAATACGATAGTGTTGAAGCCTATCCTCAAGATCTAGTTACTTCCAGCGCTGCGAAGTTCAGTTCCACCTGAGAAGCCAGTCTTGATGGCGAGGCAATGACCGTTGGCGCGCGCTTTGAAAATCCACAACCACGCCCTGCCCATGTGTCGCGAAACCTTCTTCTACTCCCGCAAGTCAGCATGCTGCACCAGCGGCGTTTGCCGCCGGCCAGCCCTCAGCGGGCAGGCACGCAGCCTTTCGCACGGCAGGGTGAGGGTTTCGACCAAAAGCAGGGCGAAGAATTCTGTGACGGCGACCTGGAGCCGCCAGCTCTCGCAGGCCCCAAGTAGGCTCAAGCGGCTAGCGCCTGCCTCACGTCGCCGCGATGACTCCACAGGACCGGCACGATCTCGTAGTTTGACAGCGCATCAATCACCGCCCCGGAGACCTCGCGCTCGTTGTCGTTGACGAAGGCGTAGAGCTTCAGCTGGTCGGGCCGCACCTCTCTGGTGTCGAGCCAGTCCATGATGACGGAGTCTGCGGCGCTCTTCACAGGATTGTTGATCGCCTTGATGACGCGCTCGGGGGCCTGCCGGGACTTCGGGATCAGAAAATCGAACCTGCGCGCAAAGCCGGATCGGCCGACGAACGACACGCCCTCCGAGTAGCGCACGTCGGACCGGTCCAGCCACGAGCGCACGTCCTCCATGAACAGGCTCGTCACATGCGGCTCGGCCAGGAAGAACATGTCACCGACGGCGAGCATGGCCTGCACCAAGGAGTGCTTCTTGAGTGCAAAGTTGTCAGCCGTTGCCCTGACTGTCAGTCGCCCATTGTCCTCGGCCACCCCGTACCCGGCCAACGTCATGCGCAAGAGCTGCTGCCGCTTCGGACTGTCCAGCCTGCAGCCCTCCTCGAGAAGCCCCCCGATCGTCGCCCCATCGTCGGTCAAGAAGTAGCCGTCCTCGGCCTTCTTCAGGAAGACCTGCAGGTAGTCGTTGTGGCGGTCGAGGTACGGAGCCGTGATCACCGTCCACTTGTCGAGCGTCTTCCATGCGGTCTTGTCGCGAAGCCAAGCGTGGTAGCGCTCCATGAGATCGTCGATCTCGCTCATTGCGTGAACAGGCTCTTCTTGATCTTCGGTGGTGTGACCACGTGGCAGTAGCGGAAGAAGTCTTCCAACGTCACCAAAGGGTCGTCGAGGTTCCGGAACAAACCCTGCGGCACTTCGATGGCGTATTTGAGTCCGTAGCCCTCCCGGTAGACGTGAAGGTGACGTGGCCCGATCTCCTCGCCATCGGGGTTCCGGTGGCCGGGACCGTCTAGATCGAGGCGCGCTAGACCGATGACCTTCCGGCCTCGCAGATGGTGGTTCCGCTTCTCGAGCATAATGGAGCTGCGGGTGAAGCTGATACAGAATTCTTCCCGACTGTCGGTACTGGCGAAGGGCATGTCCGCCCGGCCGCCTAAGTCAGGCAACTCCACCGGGTCCTCGGCGGTGCTGACCTTGTCCATCTTCAGCAGTTCTTTGGCCTCGTCCGCGCTGATTTCCAGTTCCGCCATACACCCCTCCTGCGGCAATTATGGCGTCCTAGTATTGACCGGACGTTACAGGTGCAATTCCTCCTCCTGGCGCTCTCGTGACCCCACAAGATGCCTTCAAAACTGCCGCCAGCCCAAATAGTATGGCCGCACTTATCACTGAGGCCCAATTCATGGGTTTTGTTCTTCCACCCGTCATCCGCGAGCTAATTGTCGCGCGCAATAAAGTGCGGGATCATTACGCCAGCTCTGCGCTGTCCTTCACCCTCGATGGTAACCTCGTGGGCGACTTGGGCGAAGCCTTGGCCGCCGACCTATTCGGTATCAAGCTGATCGCGCGTAACCGCACCGGCATTGATGGGTACGCGCCCGATGGCCGCTCGGTGCAAGTCAAAGCGAGTGGGACAAAACGCGGTCCAGCCTTTCGAATGGTGGACACTCGTGCTCAGCACCTGCTTTTCTTCCACCTGGACATGGACGCCTGCACGGCGCAGCTGCTGATCAACGGACCGGAAGAAATCGCGCTGGCAGTGCTCAAGGTGCCGTGGACGGGTCAGCGCATGGTATCCGTGCCGCAGATTCGTGCGGTCGATGCACGGGTGCCGGAAGAGTTGCGGCTCCAGCCAGCAGGTCGGCATCAAGTAAGGTGAGCTGAAGATGATTGATTTCAAAGAGATTCCCGACGGCGATGCCTGGGAAGCGTTCTATCGGGACTACCTGATGGCATTGGGGCTGGTCGTTAGCGTTCCGCCCGGATGCACACAATCTAACCGGCGCCATTCTAGCTCATCGATTTGCATCACTGCCTCGATCATGGGGGCGCAGCGGACGTCGTCGCCTTACGTTTCCGCCGCGGTGTGAAGCAGTAGCTGAACAGTCGCCGGGATCGTGACCTATGGATGGAGGGCTACGCCGCGGATCCGTAAGAAACGGCATGATGTCCACCCCATCCCCCGGAAACACAGAAAAATGCGGGTGGTTCTCGAAGGGGCGGGCGGCAGCCTCGATGCTCCCGGCTTCGACGACGATGTAGCCGCAGAAGGGGCTCACGGCGCCGGCGATGCCGTCCTTGGTCACGCGCGTCGTCTTGCCGACCATGCCGCCACGATCGGGGGACGATGCGGCGTTCCTCGCCTCCCATTCCGCCCACTGCTTCGACCGGCGGCGTCGATCGCGTCCTGCTCGGATTTGGGGAGGCTGCGAAAGCGGGCGAGGTCTTCCGGTTCATGGTGTAGACGGCGAGTAAGCGGGGCATGGCGCGCGCTCTTCGTGCTGGCGAAGGGCATGCGAGCCTAGCCTTGTCGCTCCCCGAAGTCACTTCGCACTCGCGCCGTGCCGGTGAGCACTCTTCCTACCGCACCCAACCCTCTGAGCACAGCTGCACACACCGCCTGGGTCCTCGCGTCGAAGCGCGAGGATGACATCGTGGGGTGGTGGGGCGGCAGTGCGAAAGCCTTCGCGGCGTCTCCACATTATCGCCTGAGGCCCGTGGATGAGCACTCCCGATCTCTCCGCCGGCCACCACGACCGCACCCCCACCGCCGTCATCCTCGCGCCTCGACGCGAGGACCCAGGCCGAGCGTGGAACCTGCGCGGGACGGGGGTGCGGTAGCTGTTGGATGCCGTGTGGCAGGGGCTGGCGCAATGCTTGGTAGCCAGCACCTCTGCGCAGAGGACTTAACCAACCACCAAGGCGTCATAACTCCTGTGCGAAGCCACTACCGCTGCTTGCGCAATCTCCTGCCAATGACCAGCGATATTGCCGAAACGAGAAAATAGACGGCGCCGAAGGCCGCGTATCCCGCAATCACAGGGATCACCGCTGGTACAGGCTGTTGCGCCTGGACGACGAAAAACGCGCCGGCAAGTGCTGATTGACCGCCGCTCAGGGCCATTGCCCATTGTGCGCCAGAAGATTTCCAGCGGCGGACCGCGGTGCCCAGTTGCAGCAGGCCCGATAGGATAGCCCACGCACCAAATACCGTGAGGACAGTGTTGAGGCCGATCTGCAGAGCCACGAGCACTGCCACTGTCGTGGCCAGGCTGACGAAAACATTGAAGGCTTGCGTGCGGTTGCGAGCTAACCCGCCGTTGCGGACGGCGTCGACATAGTTGGCCCCAGCATCCCAGAACGGGTAGATCACCAGCAGGATGGCGCCAGGAACGGCATAGTGTTGGCCGAGCGTTAGAGCGGATGCCACCCAGGCCGCAGAGAATGCCGCGCGGGAGAGGTAATACGAGGTGAGCCAGCGATCCTGAGTTGATCGGGCGAAGTCATCAATTGTCGTCATTTTCTCTATCTACTAGTTGGTAGGTGGAATGCGGCCTGATGTGATGGCCGAGTTGGGTCAGTTGGAGAGGCGATCGAGCATCGAAGCGGTGATCATGCCGAAGAGCTTCGTCGTGCACCCGTGCGGACAACATCCCGCCGTGCACCGCAGCCATGAAGGCCTCTGCTTCGGCCTGGGGCGGGTTTGAAAGTCGAAAGATCCCCACTTCGGCACCGCGTTCAAATACGGATGTGAGCCATTCCGACAAAGTCTCGAAATGAAGACGCACTTCGCCAGCCACTTCGGCCGGCAACACCGGCAGTTCGCTGGCCAGAAGCGCGCATACGCAGAAGGGTGCGCTTGCATCCGCAATGCACTTTTCCCAGTAACCGACGTAGCTTGAAAGCTGGTCGCGCGGGTCTGCGGCCGTCCGTTCAAGCTCGGCGAACCCGGCCCGCGCCTCCTCGCGATAACGAAAGACCAGCGTGCGCACCAGGTCGACCTTGCTTGGAAAATGATGGTGGATGCTGGCCTTGCGGATGCCGACGACCTCGGCAATGTCCGCATAGCTGAACCCGTTGTACCCCCCTGCGATAATCAGCGAGCGGGCACAGGCAAGGATATCGTCGGATGTCGTGGACAGGTTGGTCATAACGTTACCTACCTAATAGTAGGTAGGCTGCAAGGTTCGCGCTTTTCCGGCAGCGATTGTCGTCTCGGCCCCTGGTCAATCGTCCTATGAGTACCAACAGGGATGCGACGATCCGAATGCAACGCGCAGAAAAGCTGTTTCACATCGAAGAGCGGGCGGCCGATTCACCCTTTGTCGACAAGGTCTGGCGAGCGCGCAGCGTCTCCTCCCCGGCGTTCATTTCGGTCGCCGCAACTCACTGGCAGATCGTGATCTGGCAGCAGGCGGGTAAGACGCACGTCACCCTGCGGGGCCCGGAGACCAGGGCGACGGCAGTGCCGATCCCCGTGGACGCGGCGTTCGTTGGGGTCTGGTTCAAACTGGGTGCGTTCATGCCCGCCCTGCCCGTTTCAAGGCTCGTCGACCGCGACCTGACCGTGCCTGCGTCTGCCCGAGGCACGTTCCAGCTCGATGGCTCGGACTGGGAGATTCCCGGCTACGAGAACGTCGAGGTTTTTCTCGGGCGGCTTGCGCGTAAGAAACTTATCGCCTTCGATCCCATCGTCGTGGAGATCATGGAGGAGAGGGCAACAGACCTCTCCCGGCGCACCAGGGAACGCCGCGTTCGCGCGGCAACGGGACTGACTCTCGGCACGATCCGGCAGATCAATCGGGCGCAGAGGGCAACAGCGTTGCTGGATGCCGGAGCACCCATTGCAGATGTCGTCATCGAGGCCGGTTACGCCGACCAGGCGCACCTCACGCGATCGCTGAAGCGCTTCATGGGGCAGACGCCGCGCCGGATCTCGCGGGAGGCTGGCTGAGCCGCTGTCGCTTTCGTTCAATACAGGAATCAGGGCGTCGACTAGGTTCCGGCCGTCGCGAAATGGAAAAGCAATGGAGACCCGCATGCCGCGCAAATTGGTGGTGAGCGTCTACAGTTCCCTCGACGGTGTCGTTCAGGACCCCGTCGGCATGGAAAACTCCGGCCTTGGCAACTGGGTCGGCCCCTTCAGCCGTGGCCCCGAGGGCGACGAGATCATGCATGAGGAGCTTTGGGCGGCCGACATCGTGTTGCTGGGCCGGACCACCTATGAGGGGTTCGCCCCGGTGTGGCCGACCATCGACGATCCGGCGGGCTTTGCCAAGAAGCTCAACGCCATGCGCAAATACGTCGCCTCGAACACGCTCAAGGATGCGACGTGGACGAACACTTCGGTCCTGTCGGGGGATGTGGTCGGTGCCGTGCGTGATCTGAAGGCCGAGAGCGGGGGCGATATCGTCGTCTATGGCAGCGCAGGGCTCGTCCATTCGCTGCTACCGCAGGGCCTAGTCGACAAGGTGCACATGCTGATCTACCCCACCGTTCTCGGGCGCGGCACCAGGCTTTTCCCGGCAGGCTATGCCTCGGCCTTCGAGCTCGCAGATCTCAGGCGTCTGGGCTCCGGCATCGTCCATGCCGAATACCTTGCGAAGGCTGAGTGAGCTGTGGGCGCAAGCGCCCCTTTCCCGGAAGGCCGATCCGCTGACCACTTTGAGAGGCGCCCGGATTTACCCCTGGCCGCGGGCGCTGTTTGTCAGCCAGCGGGCTTCGCATTCCGCCGACGCTTCGCCATGGCCCGCCATCACAATTTCATCGACGAGGAACTTCCACGCATCTGTTCTGTTGATGTTCCCCAACCATGGAGGAACGACTGTGCACAAGGATGAGGTAAAGGGCTCCGGCAAAAAATTGCGCGGAGAAGTGAAGGACAAGGTCGGCAAGGCGACCGGCGACGACAAGATGCGCGCCGATGGCAAGGCCGACAAGGCGGAGGGCAGCATTCAGAAAGGCGTTGGCAAGGCCAAGGATGCTGCTCGAGACGCGCTCAAACATTGACGAATCTGGGCCGCGGGAAACGCGGCCCCCCTCTTACGTCTTTCACGCCTCGACGTCCCTGACCGTCATCGTCGGACATGACGTTGAAGGGCTCAGCATCTCCCTTCGACAGTTTCTCGACGAGCGCCTTCTCGCCGCGTGAGAGCGCCGGACTGTCGCACATGGCCTGACCACCCTCCCGCTCGGACAGCATTGCCCCGCTCATCGCGCGGCCATACCTCGCTTGCGTCGCGTTCGTTGCGCCGCCCTCCTCGCCTTGCGCCTATGCGCTCTTTGGCAGCACGCGCTCGACGAAGGCGCTGATCGCTGAATTGTACTGGTCGGCCCGCTCCAGCATGCCCATGTGATTGACGCCTTCGATCACCTCGAACTGAGCGCGCGGCGCCTGTCGGGCAAGCTCCCGGCTCGCGTCCGGCCTGGTGACGATGTCGGCTTCCCCCGCTATGACCAGTATCGGTACATCGGTATCCCGCAATGCTCCCGTGGCGTTCCAGCGGAACATGGCGAGGTTCCCCTTTTGCACCTCGCCCGGCGGATTCCTCGTCGCCAGCAGCGTGACGTGGTTGAGTTGGCTGCGGGTCACGTATTTGCCGAACCCGAGGCGGTTGGCGATATGGGCCGTTCCACTGAGATAGCTTTGCCAGGCGCTGAGCCAGGCAAGCGGCTGCAGGAGGATGGTGAGCCGCATGAGAGGCTCGAGCAGCGGCCAGCGGATCGCCTGCACGAAGCCCGACAGGATCATGGTCTTGAGTGGGTTGGTATAGGTGGTGTTGAGCAGCACCGCGCCGGCAACGCGCTCGAGGAAGAGCTCAGGACGATCGCGAGCCAGCGTCTGGATGGTCATGCCGCCTATGCTGTGCCCGACGAGGACCACCTTGTCGGCACCCGAGCGCAGGATGATCGAACCGAGTTCGGCCGCAAAGCTTTCGAGCGAAATGCGGCCCTTCGATCGGCCAAGGCCCGGCAGGTCCCAGACGATGATCCGGAAGGACTTGCCGAGAGATTGCCTGGCGTAGTGCCAGATGGTGCTGTCGAGCGCCCAGCCATGCGTGAGGATGAGCGTCGGGCCGCTCTGCAATCCCGTCTCTTCGATATAGATTTCCGAGCCACCCGGCTGTTCGACGATCTGCCCGGCGCCGCGCTCGGGCCGCGAGCGCTCACTCTTGTCGGGTCGGGCGAGGAGAGGAACCACGAGGAACTTGCCCAAAAACGAGAAGAGCCCGAGGCCCACCGCCACCCAGAGCCACCAGTCCTCCCGAACCCGGACCAGGTCGCCGTCTGCCTGCCGCACCAGGTCTCCTTCGTACCAGGCCCAGAGGAGGTATGCGGTCAGGCCAAGCAGCCCCAATGACACCAGCGTTGCCAGAAAGCGTACGATCGACAGGAAAGGCATGGGCGGGATCTCCGGAGCGCAACTATCAACCCCGGCCACACCGGTTCGTTCCTGCCCCAAATATGCAGCAGTACACGGTCCCCCGATGACTTGCCGATGTTGCGGCGCCGCAGGGCATCCATTATGTCAATGTCGGCTATATCGAGGACGCGGTGATTGATGTCGCGAGGCCCGAGATGCCGATTTCAATCCTGCGGTGTCCTGCGATGCCATGGCTGTCGACGCGCACATGGCGCACTGATGCTGCCTGCCGTTAAGCCAGGCGCCGCAGATCAAGGAATGACCTGGAGTAACTTGGCCTGGCTTAGGACCTTCCCCGCGCACATAGCGCGGTGACCCGGAGAGGGCTCCGGTCGTGCCGCCACCGACGACGATTTCCGTCGCCTGAAGGCGGGAACTCTCGTCGGATGCAAGGAAGACGACGGAGTTCGCCACCTCCTCTGCGCGAGGATTCCTCGTTGCCGCCAATGGAAAGCACCGCACGACCCATGCTGACAAACTCTAGAGCCTTGCGCGTTCTGACGAATTCAGAACGCCGGCTCTAGTCTTTGTTGTCGCAACGTTTTTTGCGCAAAGCCGGTAGCCACCTTTGCGCACGTTGCTCTAGTCATGCTCCCTGTGCCGCGACACCTTCTCGCGGTTGCCGCAGGTCCGCATGCTGCACCAGCGGCGTTTGCCGCCGCGGGAGGTGTCGAGGAACAGCCAGCCGCAGCGCGGACAGGAGCGCAGCCTTTCGCGCGGCAGGGTAAAGAAAGCTTCGACCGATAGCAGGGCGAGGAACGCCGTGACGGCGTCCGGGTGCCGCCATTCACTAGGGGAGAGTTCCGGGCGCGCGCCGTTCGGCGTAATGTCCCCGGCGGAAAGCCCGCTTGCCGCTGCGGAAAAGAGGAACCCCAGCGCCTCCATCGCAGGGGCCTTGCCCGCGGCGATCGCCCCGAAGACTCGGGCCGACACTTCGCGCAGCGCGTGCACCCGTTCCACGAACGCTTCACCCGGTATCCTGGCGACCGCTCCTGCCTGGCGCGCATCGGCAAGGCCCGATGCTTTGAACCAGTTTCCGATATCCCGGGCGGATTTGAGCAGTTCGTTATCCTCCTCGGGCCACCGCCGATTGAACACGGCGTTGGCAAGGTCGAGGGCGGGATGACCGCCTATGAAGTGCTCCGGCACCCAGGCCGTGTGATCGCTCGACAGGGAACGTAACCTTTTCAAAGGCATTATGCGGTTACAGCGCTGTAACCGTATTAATCCAATTATCAGGTTTCATCGCTGACGGCAAACCCAGGAGATGAGATATGCAGACCCATCATGAAACCGTCCAACAGCGATTGCGTCTCTCCAGCGGAACCGAGCTTACCTACGTTACCGCAGGCGATAGAGCGAACCCCGCTCTCTTGCTGCTGCACGGTTACGCCAGTTCATCCAAGACGTTCCGCGACGTGATACCCGTGCTGTCGCGCGTCGCCTACGTGGTCGCGCCGGACCTGCCCGGATACGGACAATCCGACCCTCTTGCCGAGCCTTCGTTTGCAGCGCTCGGCGACGCCGTCACCGAGCTGTTGCGCCACCTCGAGGTTGGGCAACGTTTCATCTATCTGCACGATTGGGGTGCGCCCGTCGGATTGCGGATCGCCATGCAATCGCCCGAGCTGGTGTCGGGCCTCATCATCCAGAACGCCAACGCGCACCACACCGGCTTTGCACCGCAATGGGAAGCAACGTTCGCCTACTGGTCCGATCCCACCCCGGAGAAAAAGGCTGAGGCGACATCGTTTCTCACCTTCGAAGACACGCGCGCCCAGTATACGCGCGACGTGCCGGCAGATGTCGTCGCCCGGATCGAGGGTGAGCCCTGGGTCGAAGACTGGAGGATTTTGAACCTGCCCGGCCGCATGGAGATGCAGCGCGCCCTTCTTGCCGACTACGGCAAATACGTCGCCCGGTTCGACGAGATCGGCGAATATTTCAAGGAGCGGCGGCCGCCGGCGCTGATGATCTGGGGCCGCCACGACGCCTTCTTCGACATCGCCGAAACGCTCTCCTGGATCGAGGATTTTCCGCGCATGGAAGCCCACATCCTCGACGGCGGACATTTCCTGCTCGAAACGCACGCCGAGGCGTCGGCCGCGCTGATGGGTGAGTTCATCGAGCGAACGCAGCGACCTTGAGCAGCCGCACCTGCCGGTTGAAGTTCCGGTCCCGCTCGCGGCAGCTGCGTCCGCTTTGCTCCCCGCCACCACAGCATTCAGCCGCCGGCGGCCAGAATCCCTCCAGCGAAGGCTATCAGGTCTTCATTGTTCTCCAGCACGTCCCTTCGCGTCAGTTGATACTGATGGTCGGCGAAGACGCCCAAGCCTTCCAGCGGCAGCCCGAGGCTGGGGCCGACACGCGTCGACCGTCTTACAGACAGGTCGATGTCTATGTTGGAAGGCAGAGGCTGGATGTCTGAACCACCGCCTTGGGCCGCGAACTGGCCGAGAACGCCATGGTTCCACACATTGGCGCCGCCCGCACCCGTGACCGGATCGACCCCCAGAATTTCCGCAAGTCCATTGTCCTGCATCCCGGCGGCGAAGAAATCAGTGGTGCTGTAGCAGAGCGCATCGATGATCACGACAACCCGGCCCGAATACACGCCCCTGGGACCGATCTCATCGGGTGTCAGCGCAAAACCCTGTGAGAACACGTCACCGGTTTCGTACTGCATGTCCAGCGAATGCTTCCAGGCCAGGAAAGGCGAAAGACCTCCGAGCCGCCGTACCGCCTGCGTATTGCGGAAGCTTACGGGGGCCGATTCAACCACGCGCCCGGTGAAGAGGCGCATCAACCCTTCACCCGCGGGGATCGAGCCACCGGGATTGGCTCTGACGTCGACGATAAGGCCGTTCTGCGGAAGCTGGCTCAGCAGGCCGGCAACTCTGTTCACGAAACCAGCGGGATCGGGCACCTCGAAGGAGAATATCCTGAGATAACCCCACTCGCCCGAAGGCGTCGCTACGGTCTTGGCCTGGACGATGTCGTCGAAGAGGTCGGACGCACCGGCCCGCTCGGTCGCTGGAGTCGCGCGGGTAAAAAGATCGTACCAGGTATTGTTGATGATCAATGTGTTGCGGTCGACCCCCTGAAACAGAACCCTGTTGGCCGATGCCGTGACATTGGCGATGCTGGCTGCGCTGCCCGTTTCGGGGAAATAGATCCGCCATGGAACCGATACGCTTCGATGGGCTCCCTTGTTCGAGCGATACGTGATTGTCACCCAGTCCTCGTCGGGTTGGGGCATGTAGCCGAGCGGCCGGGCGGTAAGCGAGCGAAGGGCAATCGCAACGCGGGCAAACGGATTGGCGCCTTCAGTGTTCCAGCTCAGCGCCTCGATATGTCGGCGGATGGGTGTGCCATTCCAGTGAGTGATCTCGACGCCTGGACCGAACTCGGCGTCGCCGGTGTCGGCCATTATCTTGCTGACAACCAGGTGACGCCCAGCCTGATCGAAGTAGCTCTCAACGGCGAAGGGCAAGTACGCGACCATGTCCCGCCACGGGCTTGGCAAGCGGATAGCAGTGTGCCGATCTCGGAGCCGGATCAGGATGTTGAATACCCGTCGAAAAAACTCCACGTCCGACGGCATGAAGGGAACTTCGTCCACCAGCAGCCTGGCATCTTGAACCGGATCAACTCCGAGCGAACTCCGCTTCAGCGGCAGGTGGACGTAGAATTGATCCAGCAGAACAACCAACTGGCGGGCGACGAGGTCCCAATGGTCGACCGACGTCGCGCTGGCGAGGTCACGAGCGCCGGCGAGCAGCAGTGATTGGGAGTAGAGGTCCTCAGCCTGGGCCTGCGTTGAAAAGAGAGCCATGCTGCTTACCCTGTGCCGGTTTCGCGTGCCGTTCCAAGCATGAACTCTCCGATCGATCCCTCCTCGAAATAGTTCGTGCCAGCGAGGCGGCACATCCTTTCGGAATTGCCGAGTCCCAACGCGCATCCGGCAAGGTTCATCGCCGTCGCGACCAGATAGAGTGTCTGATACAGAACGCCGACGTTCTTGAGCTGCGCCGCATAGGCCATGCCGGAGTACTTCCAGGTCACGCGATGGAACCGACTGGCGATCGTGATGAGCACCTGCGGTCTGCACATGCGCGCAGCCGACAGCCAGGCTTCGTCGAGCAAGGCCTCGACTTCATCATTGGCAGCCTGGATGAGGTTCAAGGTGTGCGCTGCCGCATCATAATAGTAGAAGCCGCGTCCAAGCCCGATGCAAACGTTGATCGTCACATAGAGCTCGAGCTCGTAGCTGGCTCCCCCGCTTGGGTAGGGTCGGGACGTGAACTCCCCGATATCAGTCTGGAAGCGATCCCGGACCCGGGCGGCGCGGTACAGAAACTCGCCAAGCTGGCCGATCGAGAGGGGACGATCAAAGTCCTGATCGCGGATCGAACGTCGCGACTCCAGTACAGCCGAGAACGGTGGATCCACGAGCGTTAGCGCGGCGATGTCAGGCCGGGGCAGCATGACCGAGTTCACGCTCCACCGATTGGCCTTTAGGGCGGGTTGCGGCGGCAACTGGCCCCTGAAACGAAAATCTCCCCCTATCGCAGCCGAATGGCGCCCCTTGCGGCTACGGCTGTGGAACAGAAGATCGTGAAACTCCCATTGTACCAGGTCGGCGCGCAGGTCCTCCGGTCGCCGCCCGTTGCCGTCGCACGCCTCGACAACGCCTGCATTTTGGAGGAGGAGCAGAAGCACCTGGACATGTTCGCGGCCTTCCAGCCACTGAATGCGGTCGGCGAGTCCGTCAACGGTTTGAGGTTCAGCCAACGTCGCAAACAGACCCGCCAATTCCGGCCGCAGGATCTCCGCAACAACCGGCAGCCGGGGCGTCTCGATTCGCAACCGGCCATCGCGGCCGGCGCGCATGAAGGCAAAGCGCGACAATCTCCACGACGCGGCCAAGCCTGCTGTGCCAAGGTTGAGCGGCTGATCCTCGATGGCGCATACGACCCGTATTGCTGGGTCGATCGCCCGATCCAGGAGGGTAAGCGCCCGCTGCTGCCAGAGGATATGCAGTGCCAGATAGACTTCCGGCAGCACCGTCTCAAAATCTCTGTCGATGTCGGCCACGGCGACAGGACCGGCCTCCAGGCTCCGCAGCAGACCCTCGGGAAGAGCGGCCGCACGTTGCCCGATCGTTCCGGCCGGCTCGGTGAGGGCCACAGCCATGCCCGCGTACGCCGTGACCTGTGCGCTCACAGGAACATGGGGATCGGGTTGAGATCCCCCTCCCTGGTCGCAGAGTCCCGCCAGCCGAGCTTGACAGGAACGTCGTAGAGACGTCCCGGCGCAAACCGGGCCCAGAAATGGCGAAGGCCCGGCGCAACCACTTTCACCACGCAAAGGTCGATATCAGGCCGCGTCTGATCGAGTACCATCACCTCGTGGCCTGCACGATCGAGGCGAGCGAGAATTTCCGCAAGGATCTCGTCGGTCTGGCCGACGGGGGGCCGGCTCCTGTCGCCGGCAACGGTCTTCTTGCCCCTTGCAGGCTCAAGATAGGGTTGGTTCGCGATAGTCGCGCTCGTCCACCAGTGGATCGCCTCATTGTCACCCAGCGCATAGGCGGTCGTGCCGTCGGGAGCGACATTGAGGAGGGCGGGGATGAACTGGTTGAGTTCCGTTAGCGCTCTGGTCAACGCGATCCGGGCGTCCAGATGAGCACCGAAACCCATCATGATGTCCTCGGTCGGACCACTGATGCGCCGGCTGATCGCGACAAACACGGGTACGCCCAGGTCGGCCGTGAGGTCGAGAACCCAGAATTCCCGACCGACGCCGGCGTAGAAGTCCTTCATCTGGCTGATATGGTCGTCGTCGATCGCGTTAAGGTCAACACCCGGACGACGGACCATGTTGTACCACCAAAGGCAGACGGCATCTCGCTCGATGAGCTCGAAAAGCCCTTGCAGGATGGCTTCGCTCAGCGTTCGTCCTGCGGCCGCGCCGTTGGAATCCGCCCAACAGAAGAACGGCTCCTGCTTGTAGGGGAAATTGTAATAGACATAGCTCGTGGGCAGGTAACGCACGCACTGACGCGAAAGCGACCAGAGCGGCGTCCAGCTTATCGGGTGGTCTTCCTGGAATGGCAGCGGCACCACCTGGAACCGGCTGTTGCGAGCCTGCCAGGCTTCCCGCTCCTGGTACTGCCGGTCACTGAAGAGCATTGCCGTCCGGGGATCGACCGCATCCTCGCCAAGCGCCGTGTAGGTGCTGACCAGCCTCGGATTGTCGTCGCGGAAAACCCCCGAGTACCGCTCGAGTGCTTCGCACAACGCACTCGTCTTGGCCTGGGCGTCGGTCCATCCCTTGCCAGAGCTGCGCGTGCGCAAACCGTCCTTCAGGAACCAGATCTGGTCGCTCTTGAGTGCGAAATTATGGCCCGCTACATAGCTTCTGATCGGACCGGCAGCGTGCCACATCGCCGGTTCGACATGGCTGACGACTCCCGAGTAGGGGCTGATGTGATGCTTGAGACGCTCGAATGTCACCTCCGGCGCTTCTGATCTCAAGCCGGCGTTGCTCTGCCGATAGGCGGCACTCTCGCTAAGGACGATCGGGCTGCCCGCCCTCGATGTGATCCCGGGGGATCCGCAGGCCGAACAGTGAGGTTGGCGCACAACATCATGGAAACTGAACGAGAAGGACACCTGGTCGGCGACAAGGAACCTCGATTCGATGGCTGGGTTCGATCCAGTCACCAGCCATCGCAGGAACTGGGTAGCGGCCATCGTGTTGGCCTGCAGCTCACCGAGACCGAAGCGAGCGTTGCTGACCGGGAACGGCCCCGGCCGGCCGCTCTTGGCTTCGACATAGGATTCCACCTCCCGGTTGGCGCTGAGGCGGGCCTCCAGGCATGTCCAGCAGGCTGTTCGGCCCGGCACGATCAGCGGCCCGATCCAAAGTAAAACGCCCACCGGTTTGACCAGGAGCAGGGGCATGCGTCGTTCAAGACAATGCCGGTTGATCTCCGCGAGCTCCGGGCGGAGGTAATCGTCGACCACCGCGATCCCGGCTACACCAGCTCCGTCCAACCGCAGGCCGGCGTTAGCCAGCGTGCCGCGCAGGGACGTCGGGTCGACGTCCCCGACCGCATGGACCTCCACCGAGCAGGACGACAGGAAGCTGGGAAGGAACCGGGTGTCCACGTCGAACTCGGACCAGAAAGCCGCGGCCGTCTTTGGCGCAGCGGTGTCGCCGTCCACCAGGTGTCCCTCCCGGAGCAGGACGTTGAGCGCATCATAGGCCTCCTGCGGCGCGACCCAAGGTCCGACCGTCTCGACGATCGCGTCGACGGAGCGGGTTCCATCGAGCAACGGAACGATGTGGAACAGGCTCGATCCTTCGAGGACGAACTTCTCCCGCTCCGCAAGCAGGAATATACCCTCGCCGTTCACATATTCGACGTGATATTTGCGCTTGAGCTGCGGCCTGAGCATCTGGGGCCCGGTTCCCACTTTTTCGCATCCCGCGCTAAGCGCTGAACATCGTCCCCCAGCAGGTCGAGGATGATGCGCTTGGGCTGCTGCTCTGCGGCCCGATACCGCCGCAGAATGTGGCAAAGGATCCCAACGTGCCGGCGTTGGTAAGACCCGCACCCTGCACGCCCATCTCGGCGGTAATGGCCGATCCAAATGTTCCTGCCGTTCCAGCGGTACCGGCCGTGCCACAGAACGAGCCGGCACTGCCGAAGGTGGCCGCCGAGCCCCAACAGTCAAACTGGGCCGCCGTGCCGGACGGAGCGAGACGCGCGGTGGCCGCCGTGCCTGACAGTCGGGTGGAGCTGGCTGACGTGCCCCCCATCGTCGCGCCGCCCATCGATGCCCCGGTCTCTGCCGTGATTGCCGAGCCGAACGTGCCGGCCGTCGCGGCCGTACCGGCCGTCCCGCACACGCTGCCGAACGATCCGGCCGTCCCGAATGAACCCAGGCAATCGAATGCCGCCCCGCAGGCCGATGGCTGAAGGCGGCTTGCCATCGTACCGCTCAGCGCAGTCGAACGGACCGCGCCCGAGCTGGGTGCCCAGCAAGGTAGACACGCCTGGGTACCCGTCGTGCCTGTCGAGATCGTGGCTGCTGTCGCCCCTGACGTGGCCGTCCCCATTGTCGCTGAGGTTGCACCCAATCGGCCTGCCCCACCCGACGTTGGTGTCGTCTCGGCGGTGATTGCCGAACCGAAAGAGCCAGCCGTCCCCGCGGTGCCTGCCGTACCGCAGAAGGAGCCGACGCTGCCGAAGGTCGCCGCCGAGCCCCAGCAGTCGAACGCCGCACCGGAGCCTGCGGGGGAAAGACGCATCGCCATGGTGCCGGACAACTGGGTGGACTGAGCTGCACCGCCTGTCGTCGCCCCACTGCCCAGACACGGATAGCTTCCGCAGGGATAGCTTGCGCCGGGGTAGGTCGCGCCGGGATAGGTCGCAGTTGTCGCGGCGGCAGTTCCGGGCACGGCCGAAAGGCCCGTGGGTCCAGTGGTTGTCGCCGCCCCTCCCGTCGCCATCGTCCGTCCTCCTGCCTGTGTCGACATGGTGCCTACACCCTGAGCATTCGCCGCGCTGGACTGCTGCTCCTGGAAAAGGGCAAGCGCATCGAGCGCTGGCTGCAGATGCGTTTTGACGTAATCGGAAATCTGTTTATCGGTGGCGTCGCTATAGCCGTGTTCTGCCAAGACCGTCTTCGGATCTTTCTCGAGCCGGGTTCGAAATGCCTCGTTCACGGCGGCCTGCGCCAGCACCTTCGCCCAAGCGATCTTGAAATCGGCCGTCTCAAAATCTGCCACTTTCGAACCCCCTCGGCTCGACCTCCCGCGGCGTAATTCTACCGGCAAAGAGGCATTGGCAGCACCAAAGTTGCCTGAGCAGTAAATCAATATCTACTCAATCATAATGGTAACGCAATAAACTCAAATCTGTCTTTAACCGAAGTTGTTTCAAGTTGTTCTGTGAGTTATAACTTCCTACCTCGAAGTCCTATAAGTCGTTCCTATCAATGAACATTTGCGAACGGGCATCACCTAATAGCATCGCATCCCAGCCGCATTGCTCCGGTTCCCTTGCGCGCCGCCACCAGGGTGCAATCTTGCACCCTTTCGTCCACATTGTTTGGGAAAGCCAATGAGCAACCGCGACGCGAAACTCGAGGCGGGCAAGTTCCCGGTTGATGTCGACCTCGTGCAGCGGCTTGTTGCGCAGCAGTTCCCGCAATGGGCGGACCTGCCCATCCGCCCGGTCGCGATGGATGGGTGGGACAACTGGACGTTTCACCTCGGCGAGCGCATGAAGGTGCGGTTGCCTTCGGGTGAGGGTTATGCCGAGCAGGCCGCCAAGGAGAGCCACTGGCTGCCGCGTCTGGCGCCGCACCTGCCGGTCGAAGTGCCGGTCCCAATCGCGGTCGGCGGGCCGGCAGAGGGCTATCCGTGGTCATGGTCCATCTACCAGTGGATCGACGGCGAGTCGGTGACACGCCACATCGACAAGCTGGCACTGGCGGAGGACATCGCCAGGTTCCTCAACGCCCTGCAGGCGATCGACCCGAGGGAAGGTCCGGCGCCGGGACAGCACAGCTTCCTGCGGGGTGCCGACCCGATGGAGGCCTATGGCGCGGATGCGCGCCGTTACGTCGATGCGCTCGACGGCGACATCGACACGAGGGCGGCCTACGCCATACTCGATGCCGCTGCGCAAGTCCCCGCAACGAAGCCGGTGTGGGTCCATGGCGACATCGCCGTCGGCAATTTCCTTGCCCGCGACGGGCGACTTTCCGCCGTCATCGACTTCGGCTGCGCCGCCGTCGGCGACCCATCATGCGATCTCGTTCTCGCCTGGGTGTTTCTCGAGGGCGAGAGCCGGGCCGCGTTCCGTTCGCTGGTCAATGTGGATGAAGCGACCTGGGCGCGAGGCCGCGTCTGGGCACTGTGGAAAGCCGCGCTGCTCGCGGCCAACAACCAGAGCGTGCACCCGGAGGAGAACGTGCCTCTCGAGGTCATCGCGGCGGTGATCGCCGATCATCGAGAGCGAGCGCGTTGAACTCCAGGTTGTTGTGACAATCATGGTTCGCCGGGCGCGACGCTACCCCGCGCGGGCCGCGATGATGTGAGGCCTGGCCACGCTATCCGCACGCCAGAGGAGCCAGCCAAAGCCCGCCCAGGACATCAGCACCGGCGCGCTGCGCAGGAGTGCCTCCGGCGTAGAGAAGCGAGGCAGCACCCATTCGAGGAGGGGGTTGCGATACTGGCCCGGTGCAGACATACCACCGCCGGCACAGATCAGCGATATCGCCAGACTGATGAAGAGCAAGGTCAGGGCGACCATACGCGCCGCGCCCTCGCGGGGCCAGGCGAAGGCCAATGCCAGCGCAAGAAGCGGCAGGGCCGGAACGAGATGCCGCGGCCCGACGGACCAGCCTCCGTTCCAGTAGACATAGCCGGCGTTGATGGCGAGCTGACTGATGAACGCAAGCATGACGATCACTGCCACCGCCCGCGTGTCCTGCCTTCTGGCCATGGCTACCAACCCGAACGGGGCCAGGAGCAGTATCGGTGAGAGCGGCAGCAGCCCGCGATAGGTACCGAAAAGCAGTTCGGCAATGACCGCGGGATCGGGCAGACCCACACCAAAAAAGCCCTGCTGCATGCCCTCGAAGCCGACCACGTTCGCGTAGCCCAGCACAAAGGGATCGCCGAAGGCGAGCTGATTGTAGAGCACCAGCGGCATTGCGCCGATGGTTCCGCCGATCGCCAGCCCGCAAAGGCATGCGACAAGGTTCCCGCCGCGGGCTGCAAGGCCGAGCGCCAGGAGACCGATCAGCATCGCGGCCGGGGCGGTGGTGAGCTCGACCACGGCGCAATAGCCGAGCACAACGCCCGCCGCGCCCCAGAGCAGCAGGCGTTTCTCGTTCGCCGCCAAGAACACCAGCGCCAGCGCGATCACCAGCAGGCTCCCCGACACCGAGTGCGAGAAGAACGCCGTGGACCACCCCAGAAACGGAGTTCCGAGCGCCAGCGCGCCGGCGGCGAACACTGCCCCCGCGGATGGAGCACCCAGGCGTCGCGCAACGAGGAAGACGAGAGCAACCGCGAGTGCGGAAACCAGGCAATTGGTTCCGATGGTTGCGACGACCGCGTAGCGGTCGAAAACCTGCGGGTCCGTCCAGTCCGTCGACCAACCCAGCATCGCGAACACGGTGCGTGCGGCAGCCACGACTGGAATGGCGAGGAAGGAAAGGCCCGGCGTCTTGTCCGCGTAAAACTGTCCGCCGAACTTCGCCTTGTCGATCGTGCGCGCCGCGACCTTGTCGATGGTCAGTTGCCCGTCCTCAACGATGGAAAGCGTCAGCCCCAGGCGGGTGACGACCTGGGCGCCACTATCCTGCGGGCTAAGCCAGATGAAGGCCCAGAAGGCGAGGCAGAAGATGATGACGGCGACGAAACGGTCGTTCATGCCGCTCTATCCATGGCCAAGGCGGTTTCCTCTGCCGGTGCACGGCAACAACGGCAAAGGCCTCACGCCGTTCCATGCGGCGCACCTCAGTTCGTCGCGCAGGCTGAGGCACGGGGGCGGATGCCGCCTGTGCGGCGATCGTGTTTACCTGCCGTTCAGTCCGAGGCGGCGATCATTGGGCCGGTGAACCGATTGGTGGAAGCATGCTGGAAACCTCCCTTTACGGCCCTGTAAAAGGCTTCCTCGAGAGCCTGGGCTTTGTCGTCCAGGGCGAAATCGGGGGTTGCGACCTGCTGGCGCTGAGCGATGGTTCCCCGCCGATCGTGGTCGTTTGCGAACTGAAGTTGAAGTTCAATCTTGAACTTGTCCTGCAGGGTGTCGACCGTATGGCTGTCAGCGATGAAGTCTGGCTGGCGGCATGCGTTTCGAAACGAGGCAAGGGGCGGGAGAGCGATGTCCGGTTTCGCAATCTCTGTCGCCGTCTCGGCTTTGGCCTGCTCGGCATCTCGCAGGCCGGCAAGGTCGAGATACTGCTCAGTCCGGTGGCATTGGCGCCGCGCCGCGATCCACGGCGCCGATCGAGATTGATCGACGAGCACCGGCGCCGGCAAGGCGATCCGGTCGCCGGCGGCGGTTCGCGTGCGCCGATCATGACGGCTTACCGCCAGGAAGCCTTATCCTGCGCCGCCGCCCTTGCGGATGGTCCCAAGCGACCACGCGATTTGAAGCCCGAAAGGCCAAACGCGCCCAAGATATTGCTGCACAATGTCTATGGCTGGTTCGCACGAACCGATCGCGGCATCTACGACCTGACCAAGGCCGGCCGGGAAGCGCTCGAGCGCTGGCCACAGCACCTGCAGTCGACGCCCGCCGAGTGAGAAGCGCCTCTTCACGTTGAGAGCGCCTTGGTTCCGACGCTACCGCCCATCGCCGCGGCGCCCACGTGATAGGATTGCCGGACGCCGCGACCGTCTATTTTAGACCTCCCGCTCCGACTGGATCGGAGCGGGGAAGGCAATAGAGCGTTTTCAGCAAAAGTGGACACCACTTTTGCGGTTCGAAAACGCGAGAATCCAATCACTTAGAGCTCCCGTTCCGATTCAATCGGAACGGGAAAGGCTCTAGTCGTCTTCTGCTTCTGGTGGCAGTTGCGCGCGCAGCTCGCCGTCGGGATACATGGCTGTGTGGATGTTGAGATACCACATGCCCGCCCGTAGGTCGGCGGCCTGCTCGTCGGTCAGCTTCGCCTCTCCGCTGACCTGCGTCGTCGGTCCCGTCGGTGTTCCCGGCTGAGGTTCGGGCGCAGGTTCGACGTCGGGAGCCGGTGGCTCGGCAGGTTCCTCTGTCGTTTCCTCGGTGCCCTCCGCCGTCGACGGCTCCACGGGCGCCTGCTCTGCCGGTGACATTGCAGGCTCTTCCGTCGGCTCCTCCGGAGCTTCCGCTGCCGGCGAATCTACGGGCGCTTGTTCCGCCGGTGACATCGCAGGTTCTTCCGTCGGCTCCTCGGGAGCTTCCGCTGCCGGCAACTCCACCGGCGCTTGCTCCGCCGGTGACTGGGCAGGCTCTTCTGTCGGCTCCTCCATCGTCTCGGCTGGCGGTGGCTCTGCGGGTTCTCCGGTGGGCTCGGCCGGAACCACGGGCCCTGCGTCCGCCGGCGCGTCCGGTTCGGCGCCGGTAGTCGCCAGCGCGATGTCGACGGGGATGACCGGGTCTGCAGTCTCGTTCGGATTGGCCGGACCGTGGAAATGGGCTGCGGTGGCAGGGCCCGTGAGACCCCGGTAGTTGATGCTCCACTTCAGCAATCCGGTGTCGGTGTCGAAGTCGGCGATCACCCGGCCGGTGCCCGTGGACTCGTTCGGCGGCACTTCGGCAGCGCCGGTAAGATCAGCCGAGAAATTCAGTACCTCGGCCGATGCCGGCGCAATCGAAAGCAGCAGCGCGAGAGTGGTTGCTGTGTAGATCGAGGATAGATGGGCATGCATCGAACGTCTCCTTTGCAGTCTCGTGCGCGTCGAACGCGGCCCCGGGCTACGCTCTAGATCGCGATGCGATTTGGTTGAAAATCTCGCGCTCTAGCTCCTTGTTGTCGCGAGACTTTCTGCAAAGAACCGGTATCCGCTTTTGCATCTCGCTCTAGTTTGCCGGCGGCGCTGGGGCGTTGTCGCCGCCAGCCGGTTGGTCTGGCTCGCCTGCCATGCCAGCAACACACTCGGCGCTGGAACTGAGGAAGTTGCTGCCGAGCGCTCCGGTCAGGAACACACGGCCTCCCGGATCCAGCACCGCGGTGAGCGCGTGGCTCCCCTCAACTCTTGCAAATGGCACCGACCAGTTTACCGCCGCGCCTGAGGCAATCGGGTCGGTCCCCGTATTGCGGATGATCACGTCGTAGCCTGAAACGCTGCAGACGACGCCGGGATCACCCGGCTCCTGCTGGCCGGGCGTCGTCGCCGCAGGCGCATCGCCCGCTGGTTCCTGGGCGAGCGCGGCACCCGAAACGAGAAGCCAGAGCGTGACAGCCACACCCGCCGACAGCGTCGCCCGGTCCGAGACCCTGCGGCATGTGGTTGGCGAGCGTGCGTTGGCGTTTGTCATGGTTGCTCTTCGATCACGATGCGGGCGAGTGCCGCGGGATCGACCGGAAGCTCGGTGTCGCCGGCCGGTGCCTCGCTGACGGACAGCATATAGGCGATGATGTCCACATACTCCTGATCGGGGAGCGATGCCGGGTTGTTCTGCGGCATCGTCGTCTTGGTCATCTCGAAGAGGGTTGCGAGTGTGCGCCCGTTCCAGTCGCGCAGGAATGCCGCCCGCGCCAGCGGCGGGGTCGACTTCATGTCGGGATCGTCGGCCGCCCCGTTCAGCCTGCGGCCATGGCACCTGGTGCATGCGTCATACGCCTCTTCGCCCCGCTCCGCCTGCTCGGCGGTAAACACCCCATCCCAGATCGAAGCCTGGTCGCCGGTGTCCGCCTGGTCGCCGGTGTCAGCCGAGGCGTCGAGAAGCGGGGTGACCTCTTCGGCGGCCACCTCACCGAAGGTATTGCCCCAGCTGTTGCGAACGTAGGTGGCGAGCGCGGCGATCTCCTCGGCCGTCAGGTCCGGAAAGGCGGGCATGGCGCCCTTGCCCTCATGGATATTGGTCACGATCAGGGAAAGATCCTCGAGATTGGCGTTACCCGCCAGTTCCGGAAAGCTTCCGGCCACGCCCTGGCCCTCGGGCTGGTGGCACACGGCGCAATGCTGCTCGTAGAGCTGTTGGCCCTGCGTCAGGAGCTCGGACTGCGCGAGCGCGGGCAGAGCCGCCGCCGGGGCGGCTGTCACGAGCAATGCACCAATGACGCGGATCGCAGCTTTCGGCATGATCGGTTCCTTCCTTCTTCGAGCGCTCCTCTGGAGCGTTCTCAGCAAAAGCATCTTCCCACTTCTGCGGTTCCAAACGCGGCCATTCAAAAACCTGGAGCTCCCGTTCGACTCCTTCGGAACGGGAAAGGCTCTGGTGTCAGGCCCACAGCTCGGCTGCAGTCGGCCCCCGGTCGACGGTCAGTTCGGCGCGGATCGAGGTATCGGCCGCCACTTGGCTGTCAGCGCGATAGGGAACGTGCCTGGGACCGGAAACGAATATCCTGTAGGTGCCCTTGGGGACGCGGACCTCAGCGTGCCCGTCAGCATCGGTGAACACCCGATAGGGATGGACCACGACCTTGGCGCCCTTGATCGGCGCCTGCGTCGCCTTGTCGATCGCCTCGACGGAAATGACGCATTCGGGCTGCCGCACCGACCTGACGCCAAAGCGGGCCGTCTGCTGTTCATGCGGAATATCCGTGTCGGCGCCCGGCGCGGTCACGGTCCAGTCGTGCAATCCCTCTGCCGCCGGAGCGCTTGCTTCCACCTGCGCATAATAGAGCGCAGCCGTGCCCGGCCAGGGTTCATCGCCGAGCGTTCCCGTTGCTATTGCGTCGCCGTGCTCGTTGCTGACGGCGAAGGTCCAGCCGGTCGGTCCGCATTGCGAAGAGCATTTGACCCCGAGCGTGAAGCGGAAGGTCTCGCCGGCAACGATTGCCGTGGGGACATCCCAGACCAGGATGCTGGTCGCGTGCGCCTTGACGACGAGCCGGAACGGCGTGGTGACCTCGGCGTAGTCGATGCCATCGGCGGTGTGGGCCGGCAACACGGCGAGCCAGGTGTGCTCACCCGGCTCGAGGGGTGCCGTGAGCACGAGTTCGTCCGTAAAGTTGATCTCGCCGTCGAAGTCGGAGATCTCGGCTTCGCCCACAAGCGAGCCGCCCTCGTTCTGGATGAGGAGCGACAGTTGCGTAAGGTCCCGGACCGGCAGGCATTCGACGATGCCGATGAGCGTCAGCTCGGCGCCCGCATCGACCTCGGCGGGCCCGGCGTCCTCGTCCCCGGAATCAGCCTCCAGCTCTTGCGTCTCCGGCTCGGCCGGCTCGGTGAACGGGGTGATCCTGCCGGGTGTGACGTCCACAGTGACAATGCATGCCGCCTGCGGCTCCAACTCCTCGGTGTCGCCGGAGTCTTCGCGAAAATCCGCATCCCGCTCTGAATCTTGTGCTGCCATTTCAACTCACTCGAACCGGGGCTCCGGTGGGGCGGCGCCCCACCGGAATTGGGGATCAGACCGCGGCTTCCGCTGCGGCGTGAGTGCCGGCTATGAAGCCATGGACATGGCCCTTGCCCAAGCCGTGCTTGTTGATGCCCCCGACGGCCTCGCCGCCGGCATAAAGACCGGGGATAGCCCTGCCTTGGGTATCGATGACCTGCTGCCGGCCGTTGACGCGCAGGCCCCCATAGGAGTCGTGCCAGATGACCATGATCGAGAGCGCGTAGAAGGGCGGCTGCATGATCGCGTTCATCGGAGCTTCGACGTGCCGTTCGAAATCGGGATCCTCGCCGGCCTCGACATAGGAGTTCCAGGTCTCCACGGTTTCTTCGAGGTAGTTCAGCGGAACGCGCTGGAACGGGTGCCCGGCGTAGATCTTTGCGGCGAGGTCGGGAATCGTATCGGCGGTGAAGTAGTAGCCGTTCTCCTCGTTGACGTAGGGGAAGCGCATCTCCCACCCGGTGCGCTCGATCGCGGCCTCGTCGAAGATCGCCCAGAGCGGCCCCGAATAGTAGTGCGGGGGCTGGGATCCCTCGTTCATGGCCAAGGCAGCGTCCATGCCATGATCATAGCTGTACATCTGCCGCACCCATTCGTGCCGGCAGTTACGCCAATCGAGCGGAATATGGTCGAGCCCGGCATTCGGCACGCCCGACTCCGGTCCCCCCGGATAGCGCGCCGCGCCGCCTCTGATAGGCAGCCGCACCTCGTTGAAGAAGCGCTTGCCGACCTGGTTGACGGCAATGAACTCCTCAAAGCCGGTATTGCCGACATTGATACCAGTGGACCCCCGGAAGACGAAGGTCGGGTGACCCGGATACATGTCGGTATAGGCATCCCGGGTCCCGAGCCGCGTCGGGATATGGAACGTGGTGGGATAGGAGAGATTCTGCTGCATGCCAGCCATGTTCGCTCCGACCTTGAGCGCGGCGATCAGGGCACTGCCGTCCTGTCCGTGTGGCCCTTGCAGGGCATAGCCGCTGGTGTTGAAGGCGGGCTCGCGCATCGCAGGGTAGAACATCGAGCGCAGTTCCGGATTGCCGGCAAGCCCGCCGCTGGCGAGGATGACGGCCTTCTTGGCCCGGATGCGCACGACCTCGCGCCGCTCGTCGATATTGCCGTTCTGCCAGTAGCTCTCGAGGCGTTCTCCCGTCTCGGGGTTGATCCTGGGGGAATAATGGGCGCTGATCCCCAGTATCCTGCCCGCCGAGGGTTGTTCGCGGATCAGTTCGTCGAAGTGGCGGTGGAGCATGAACTGCACGCCCTTCTCGCGCGCCGAGAACTCCAGGGGTCTCGCCAGCGCGACACCATTCTGCACCGCGTTGGGGCCGACCGTCTCGGTCGCCTCCTCCATCTTGACCGGGGCCAACGGGCTGGTCCGCTCGTCATCGGCGACGCCCGCATCCTCGGCGGTGATGGTGCCGGCCTTGATGTCGGTCACGTCGCCCAGCATCAGGAAGCAGAACGGCGCCCGGGCTCGCGACATGCCGCCGCCGCCATGCGTGCCGCTCACCCGGGTGAAGCGAATATAGTTCCTCATCAGGAACTCGCGGGTCGGCGGGCAGTTTTCCGCCCAGGCACGGTTCTGCTCGCGCTCGTTGTATCTGAACGGACTTTGGGCCTTGGTGTCGACGATCGACCAGTCGGTCATGTCTTTGAACAACAGCTCGACGTCGTCGTCGAGCTCCGCCGGCTCCTCGACCGGAGGTACGGTGATGAACCCCTCGGCATCGCCTCTGCCTTCCATGTCCCGCTTCTGGATGGCGTCGCCGCCGCCGAGCGACAGGAACGAGCCGCTGTGCAGCATACGCCCGCCGAGATCGAAGTTCTGATCGACCACGAGAACGGTGGCGCCGAGGTCCCGCGCCCTTATGGCTGCGGTGATACCGGCGCACCCGCCGCCGGCGATGACGACGTCTGCTTCATAGTCCCATGGAATGGAGTCTGCTTTTTCCTGCGCCATCGCGGCGCCGGCACCGCTCAACGCTGCGGCGCCGAGCACGCCTGCGGCGGCACCTTGCCTGAAGAACTCCCGTCTACTGAGTCCTTTTTCTTCCGGTTCGGACGCGGGGCGCGTCCTGTTCTTGAGACGGTACGCACGGCGCAAGTTGGGGCGCTTAGCCATCTGCTCCTCCTCCCGAGCTAACGACTTTCCCCCAACGATCAAGATCATACGTCCGGCGCGCGGCGCTGAGCAACTACTTCACAACAATGCGATTTTGTTTTGCTGTGCACTCAGGCACTTGAAAAACCAAGTCTATCAGGCGTTAACGTTTGGTTACAACGCAGTCAGAGGCGTTTCATCTGGCGAACCTGCGCGCCCCGGCGACGCAGAGGACGACGGCGACCGTCACAGCCAGCATGGCTGAGGTCACGGGCTCGTGGAGAAGGGTCGCCGCCAGCGCCAGGCCGAAGAACGGCTGCAGGAGCTGGAGCTGGCCGACTGCGGCGATGCCGCCCTGGGCGAGACCGCGATACCAGAAGACGAAGCCGATGAGCATGCTGAACAGCGATACATAGGCGAGGCTGAGCCATGCGGGGCTTTCGACCTGCGAGAGCGTTGGTGGCCACGTTGCCACCGTCAGCACGATCATCAGCGGAAGCGACAACACCAGCGCCCACGAGATCACCTGCCAGCCGCCGAGCGTCCGGGAAAGCCTGGCGCCTTCCGCATAGCCGAAACCGCAAACGATTATGGCGGTCAGCATCAGCCCATCGCCGATGGGCGAGGCGGTGAGCCCTTGCGTCAGCGCGAACCCCGCAACAAGCGTGCTGCCCAAAACCGATAATGCCCAGAACGCCGGCTTTGGCCGCTCGCCGCCGCGCACGACGCCGAAGATCGATGTCGCCAGCGGCAGGAGGCCAATGAAGACGATCGAATGCGCCGACGTCACGTGCTGGAGTGCCAGCGCCGTCAGCAGCGGGAAGCCGACCACCACGCCCAGCGCCACGATGACCAGCGAAGCGAGGTCGTTCCTCGAGGGGCGCTTCTGCCGGAAGGCCAGCAGCAGGCCGAGCCCGAGAATGCCGGCGATAGCGGCCCGGGCGACGGTCAGGAACACCGGATCGAACTGCTGCACGGCAACCCTTGTGGCGGGCAGCGACCCGCTGAAGATGATGACCCCGATGAGGCCGCTGATCCATCCGTCCGCCGACCGATCCAAAGCCTGCTCCTTTTTGTGCAGGCTTCCTTATTCCCAACGACGGCTGGTTGTGCCAGCAACAGTCCGATACAGTTGCGCCAAACTGTTATGGCAACGGAAGCAATACGGATGGCAGAAATCGGTGGAACGACGCGGGTGGCGATGGTCATGGCCACCATCCGCCAGCGCATCGCCGGGCGCAGCCTGACGCCGGGCGCTAAGCTGCCGTCGGTGCGGGGGCTGGCAGCGACGCTCAAGGTCAGCACCTCGACGGTGGTCGACGCCTATGAGCGCCTAGTTGCCGAGGGCGCGATCCATTCGAGGCCCGGTTCCGGCTTCTATGTGGCCAGCGAGACGACGCCTCTCTCCCTGATCGATGTCGGCCAAAGACTCGACCGCGCCATCGATCCATTCTGGATCTCGCGGCAGTCCCTCGATGCCGCGCACGATGATCTCAAACCTGGTTGCGGCTGGTTGCCGTCGTCCTGGCTGCCGGTGGACGGTCTGCGCAAGGCCCTGCGCACCATCGCACGCGCCGGCGAGCCGGCCCTGGCCGATTACGGCTCGCCGCTGGGTCTGCCGCTACTGCGACAGCTGATCGCGCGACGCATGGCCGACCGCGGCATCGAGGCAACACCCGATCAGGTGATGCTCACCGAGAGCGGCACGCAGGCGATCGATCTCATCTGCCGCATGCTGCTCGAGCCTGGCGACACGGTCCTCGTCGACGACCCGTGCTACTTCAACTTCCAGGCCCTGCTGCGCGCGCACCGGGCGCGGATGGTGAGCGTCCCCTTCACGCCCACCGGCCCCGATATCGAGCTCCTGCGCAAAGCCCTCGCCGAGCACCGCCCGCGGCTCTACATCACCAATTCGGGCATCCACAATCCAACCGGCGCCACACTCTCGCCGGTCGTCGCCCATCGGGTGCTCAAACTTGCCGATGAGTTCGGTCTCACCATCATCGAGGACGACATCTTCGCCGACTTCGAACAGAGCCCTGCCCCAAGGCTGGGCGCTTTCGACGGGCTCGACCGCGTCATCCACATCGGCAGCTTCTCCAAGACCCTCTCCGCCTCGGTTCGCTGCGGGTTCATCGCCGCGCGGTCCGATTGGATCGAAGGCCTCACCGACCTCAAGATCGCCACCTCCTTCGGCGGCGGCCGGCTCGCCGCCGAGCTGGTCTTTGCCGTCTTGAGCGACGGCGGCTACCGCAAACACCTCGAAGCCCTGCGCCTGCGCCTCTCGGCCGCGAGGCGTGATGTCGGGGCGAAGTTGAAGGTCCTCGGCATCGAGCCCTGGCTCGAACCGCAGGCCGGCCTCTTCCTCTGGTGCCGCCTGCCCGGTGGGCTCGACGCCGCCGACGTGGCGCGGGCGGCGCTGGCAAGGAACGTCGTGCTCGCCCCCGGCAACGCCTTCAGCCTCGCCCAGTCTGCAAGCAGCTTCCTTCGCTTCAATGTCTCGCAGACCACCGACGAGCGCGTGTTCGATGTCCTCCAAGAGGCGCTGAAGGACGCGAAGGGCCAAAACTGAAGCGGCGCATTGCGGGTTCGTTCGTTCTAGTCCTCGGAGCGCCCCGTGCCCTCACGATCGCGCTCGTACCGTCTCTTCAGCGGAAACGGCGGCAGCCAGGACTCGCGACGGATGGTCCAGCTTTCGTAGGTCGGCATCAGCTGATCGGGGGCGTCGAGCGACCCCAGGTGCACTTCGATTTCGTCGTCGGTGCGTGCAAAAACCGACGAGCCGCAGCGGGGACAGAAGTGCCGCCCGGCATAGTCGCGTGTTTCGCCATCGATGGTCACTGCATCCTGTGGGAACACCGCGGCGGCGTAAAACAGCGCCCCATGATGCTTGCGGCAATCGAGACAGTGACAAATCGCGACCCGGTACGGGCGTCCCGAAGCCACGATCCATACGTCCCCGCACAGGCACCCGCCGGTGAAACGGTCCATGTTGCGTCTCCTCCAGGATCACGCGGTCGGATTGGCTATAACGAACGGCACTGCCATTGCAATTGCCCGTACTTGCGCACCAGCGAGCCGCAGGTTAGCAACGGCAGGTCCTGACGCAAGGCATAGGCGGAGCCGAACAATGATCATCGAACCCAGAATTCGCGGCTTCATCTGCACGACCGCCCACCCAGTCGGGTGCGCCACCAATGTTCAGCGGCAGATCGACCATGTGGTGGTCAAGGGTCCGATCGAAAGCCCGCGCAAGCGCGTGCTGGTCCTCGGCTGTTCGACCGGCTATGGCCTCGCCTCGCGCATCGTCACCACCTTCGGTTCCGGCGCCGATACCGTCGGCGTCTCCTTTGAAAAGGAGCCGGGTGAAACGAAAACCGCTTCAGCCGGCTGGTACAACAACCGTGCCTTCGAAAAGCGCGCACGCGCTGCCGGCCGCATCGCGGTAACGGTTGAAGGCGATGCCTTCTCGGATGCGGCCAAGGCGCAAACCATCGCAGCGATCCGCGACAATCTCGGTGAGGTAGACCTGGTGGTCTATAGCCTCGCCTCGCCGGTGCGAACCGATCCCAAAACCGGCACCACCTATCGCTCGGCCATCAAGCCGATGGGGGAAGCGGTTCGCTCCAAGACCCTCGACACGGGTACCGGCGCGGTCAGCGAAGTCGAAATTCAGCCGGCAACCGCCGACGAGGCGGAGGCGACCGTCAAGGTCATGGGCGGCGAGGATTGGGAGCTGTGGGTCGATGCGTTACGTGAGGCCAAGGTCCTCGCCCCGGACTTCATGACCCTCAACTACACCTATCTCGGCAGCGAGCTGACCTGGCCGATCTACCACAAGGGTACGCTGGGGCGCGCCAAGGCCGACCTCGATCGCGCCGCCGCCGCGATGCGAGAGAGATACGGTTCCGAAAGCGCCTTCGTCGTGGCGCTGAAGGCCGTGGTCACCCAGGCGAGTTCCGCCATTCCGGTGGTGCCGCTTTACGGCACCCTTCTCCTCAAGGTCATGGAGGAGATGGGGCTCGGGGAAGGCTGCATCGAGCAGATCGATCGCCTGTTCCGCGTGAAGCTTCAGCCACCCCTCGAGCTCGACAAAGAGAGCCGGGTACATGTCGACGACTGGGAATTGTCGGAGGCTGTCCAAGCCGAGATGGGCCGGCGCTGGCCGCTGCTGTCGAGCGAAACGCTCGCTCAACACGCCGACCTCGATCGCTACCGGCGCGAGTTTTTGAGGCTCTTCGGCTTCGGGCTCGGCGGCGTCGACTACAGCGCCGATATCGACCCGCGTGAGCCTGCTTAAGTCCCCACGCGGCACCAGCGGTCAGCCGAACAGCTGGTGCATCATCCTCTGGGACATGTCCGGGCTTTCCAGAACGGGCGTGAGATCGCTGACCTGATCCAGTGAGCCGACGACTGGAAGCTCTTTGATAAAGGGGTCCGCTATCGCCGCGCTGACGGCCGCGATCGCATCGTCGACGTTGATGGTGGTGAACGGCCGATCAAAGTAGGGACCGACCACCGGGTTGAACCCGGCCACTCCGATCGCATTCTGTCGCCGCGCCAGCTCGAGATAGGCCGAAGCAAGGGCGTCGCCTCGCTGCGTCCATTCGCTGGCAAGCAGGGCCTGCTCCAGATGGCGCAAGAGGGCCCCGGCGATCGGGAGCTTGGCAAAGGCGCTGCCGAACCACTTTGCATAGGGGGCGTAACGGCGCTCGAGCAGGAAGCTCATCCTCATCACGTCCCGCACCAGCCGTGCGGCGATGATCCGGGAGCCGAGATCGTCACCGACCTGCCCCGCTCGGCCGACGAATGCCTGCTCTTCGGCAATGCGCCGCCACTGGCACGCGATCTTGTAGAGCCACACGTCGTCCGGAAAGTAGGCCAGACGCTCACGAGCCTGGCTCAAACGGCCTAGGTCGTCATGGAAGACGGCGCCGGCCGTAAAGGCGAGCAGCTTTTGTTCGGCAAATCCCAGCCACTGCAGCGCACTGAGGTTCTCCACCGACCGCACGGCGAAGTGGCCTTCCAGCCTGGCTTCGAGCGTATGGAACTCGAGCCCGTGCTCGAGTGCGCCTGCCGCTTCGACACCGTTTGCCGGCGGATGCGGCCGGCTGCGCCAGCCGATGGGCTCTCCAAGATAGCTGTCGGGGGCGACTTGGGAGAACTCTGCGACCAAGCGCCGCGCATGATCGTCGAACCGGTCCCGGGTCAGGATGATGTGTACGCGCGGCCCCCAGTTGTGGTCCCTGGAGGTCTCGTCGTCGAAGCCGAGGAGTTCCGACCCATAGCCGATCAGCGCTGCCGAGTGGGACAAACTTGGCGCAACCTCGTTCAGCCAAGGCCGAACGATGTCGGCGTAAAAGCGGCGCGATAGTTCAATCCCCTGCATGGCACATCCTCCGATCGGGCACCCTGCATAACGGCGCAACTGCGCAGTGGGAAGAGGAGCAGAGCCGCCGTTCCGGCCAAAGGCGGAAAGCGGAACCAATCGGTCAGGCATGCGTTCGCTTATTTCGGATATTTCGATTGTTGCGGCTAGCCAGTCAGGCTATATTCAAGCCGAAGTAAGGGAAACTCAAATGACTCAGCTACTGGAACGACCCGTTCTGCCGACTCCGGATGATGCAGAGCTTGCAAACGCAGCAAGCCGCACTCTTTCGCGTGCCAAGAGTGCTGAGCTTCGCGTTCAGGTAGATAGCGGCGAAGTCCTGCGGCTTCCTAAGTCGGTGAACGAACTCTTATACCGTCTTCTGACTGAGATGGCGCAGGGCAACGCGGTTACACTCATCCCCATTCATGCGGAGCTTACGACGCAAGAGGCTGCTGACTATCTAAACGTCTCTCGCCCTTATCTGATCCGCCTTCTCCAAAAAGGAGAGATCGACCATCACATGGTGGGGACGCATCGACGTATAAAGTTCAGCGACCTGCAAACCTATAGGAAAGCCTCCGACGAGAAGCGGCGGCAGGCAATGCAGGCGTTGGCCGATCAGGCTCAAGAACTGGATATGGGCTATTAACCAGTCAAATTACACCGTCATCTACGATGCTTGTGTGCCCTACCCGGCCCCCCTGCGAGATATTCTTATGGAACTCGCAGGGACCGGGTTGTTTCGCGCTAAATGGAGCGCCCGAATTCACGACGAGTGGACGCGCAACCTCCTCGTCAACCGTCAAGACCTCAATCCCGAAAAGCTAGCCAGAACCGTCGAGTTGATGAACGACGCAGTCCCAGACTGTTTGGTGGAGGGGTACGAAGATATGATCGAAGGCTTGGTGTTGCCAGATCCCGATGATCGGCATGTTCTTGCCGCGGCTATTCACTCAAGCTGCGACGCCATCATCACAATGAACCTGCAAGACTTTCCAACCAAGCACGTTGGAAAGTACGACATTGAGGTCCTTCACCCTGACGATTTCATATTCAACCAGTTCGGGCTGGATACGGCTGCCGTCTTGAACTCGGTGCAACGATGCCGCGCTCGCCTGAGAAAACCGCCCAAGTCAGCCGCCGAATTCTTGGAACGCTTGGAGGCGCAAGGCTTGCCCAAGACCGTCGCTGAACTTCGCCCATTCGAAAGCGTCATTTAGCGACGCTCTAACCCGCCTACCGACGGGCATCGCCCGGCTACCATAAGCAGGAGACCTGCTTAATCAAGATCGCAAGGCGAGGTCTGCACCGCAGCGCAACGACTCTACCGGACTTTCCCCATGTCCGGCAGGAACACCGTCAGTAGTCCGGCCAGCGGCAGGAACGAGCAGAGCCAGAACACGTACTGGATGCTGGTCTGGTCGGCGAGCGCCCCGAGCGCTGCCGCCGCGATGCCGGCCGCGCCGAACGCGAAGCCGAAGAAGATGCCGGCGATCATGCCGATGCGGCCCGGCATCAGCTCCTGCGCGAACACCACGATGGCCGAGAAGGCGGACGAGAAAATGATCCCGACGATGATGGTGAGGATCACCGTCCAGGTGAGGTCGGCATAGGGCAGCATGAGGGTGAACGGCAGAACGCCCAGGATCGAGAACCAGATCACGAACTTGGCGCCGAAGCGGTCGTTGATCGGTCCACCCAGGAACACGCCGAGTGCCGAGGCGCCGAGGAAGACGAACAGCAGCAGCTGCGCGTCCTGTACGCCCACCTGGAATTTTTCGATGAGGTAGAACGTGTAGTAGCTCGAAAAGCTCGCGATATAGGCGTTCTTGGTGAGCGTGAGGACCGTCAGCACGATGAGCGCGATCATCGTCGTGCGCTTGTCAAAGATCAGCGCCGTACTGGCCGGCGCCTTGCCGGCATTGGCCCGCCGGTGCTCGGCATACCAGCGTCCGACCCGTGAGAGGATGAAGATGCCGACGAGCGAGCCCATTGCGAAAAGGCTGACGCTCCACTGTCCGCGCGGCAGCACGATGAAGGCGGCCAGCAGCGGCCCGATGGCCGAGCCGGCATTGCCGCCCACCTGGAACAGCGATTGCGCCAGCCCGTGCCGTCCACCGGAAGCCAGCCGCGCCACCCGGCTCGATTCCGGGTGGAAGATCGCCGACCCGAGCCCGATGAAGGCGCAGCCCAGGAGCAACAGCCAGTAGGTCTGCGCGAACCCCAGGATGATCAATCCGATGAGGCTCGATCCCATGCCCACAGGCAGCGAGTAAGGCAGGGGCCGCTTGTCCGTGTACATGCCGATGGCAGGCTGCAGGAGCGAGGCCACGACCTGGAAGGTGAAGGTCAAAAGCCCGATCTGCACATAGTCGAGCCCGTAATTGACCTTGAGGATCGGGTAGATCGCCGAAAGCAGCGATTGCATCACGTCGTTGATCAGGTGGCAGACGCTCACCGCGACGATGATCGAGAGCGTGGTCTTGCTGGCAAGGCTGGTTGCCGGTGCGCTGGCTGTGACGGTCATGAGCTGGTCGGGGAACAGGAGGAGGTATCGCTACCGCCTCCATTAACATGTTAGTTGCGGCCTGTCGTTGTCATCAATGCCGGAAACCGTTCGCACCCCAGCAATTGTGCCGAGCGTTTTTTTGAGAAGCGCGCGATCCAGTTCCCTCAAATTGCGTCGCGATCCAGCACCTTTTGCATCTTGACGCACCCGAAGCGTGTCTGGTCCGGGAACAGGATCTGCGTCACTTCTTCTACCTGGTAGCCGAGCCGCTGGTAGAGCGGGACACCTGAAAGGGTCGCCGTCAGGCCCAGCAGCAGGACGCTGTGCGCGATGGCGTCCTGTTCCACCCGCAGCATGATCGCCGTACCGACACCGCAGCGTGCGACTGCCGGATCGACGAAGACGCTGCGCACGGTCGGCATGTCGCCCGCGTGACCCTTCGCGGGCAGGCCTGCGGCATAGCCCGGTTTGGCGCGCGACCAGGCGCCGCTGGCAAGGATCGCGCCGTAAGCGTCTTCGGCAAGAAAACAGTGCCCCTCGAGGACGATGGCGTCGTCCATCGTGCCGAATGCTTCCATGAAGCCTGCAATCTCGGCCTCCGAATAGAAGTCGGCGCCCAACGTCCACATGGAGCGCGCCTGCATCGCCCGGATCGCCGTGATGTCGCGGGGACGGGCATGGCGGATAAAATACGGGGTGGGGTTCATGTCTGTTGTCATGGTTTTCCTTCGCGCAAGGGCGCGACACTGGTTCCCGCCGGGTCGGCCCCGGCGGGAGTTCTCCAGCGTGCGACGGCGATGCTGATCGGCGACTTGGTCGAGCACGCCCTCTTCCACCTCCAGCGCCTTGGTCAGGCCCAGGCGGCGGCGATGCCCTGACCTTCGTGTATTTCGGCACGACGCCTTAGACGCCCTCGATGTGCTTGTAGATCTCTTCGAGAGTCGGCTTTTCTGCGCTGCGGCGGTCGCAATGCCTAAGGCACTGTCGACCGCCAAGGTGATCGATGCCGTCACCGAAAGTTACTGCTCCTTGCCGTGACCCTCCAAGTCGAAGGTCGCGCGCAGGCCCATGAACGAACCCCAACCGAGAAATGTCTGGCTGATATCGCCGTCGTGGCCGACAAAGCCACCAGTCGCGCCCGAGATTGCGCGTAAGAGCTCAACGTTCTCGTCGATTATTTCGGGACCTTCCGAGATGAGCAGGTCGCCATCGTTCAGCAAGACAGTCTGGCGCGAGATCAGGAACACACCGGTCTCGGCTTTCATCGCCGTGCCCACCAGGAAACCGTCGCAGGTCCAGGTGCCGAGCACCAGGTCGGGGAATGCCGGAGAGCCGTCCTCGTTCACGCCATCCACACCCGGTTTCAACGTGCCGACGGGATAGACGTAGCCCTGGGTGATGAATGGGTTGCCGTGCGCCGGCATACCGTCTTCATCTACCGGGGCGGGTTGAAACACGAAACGCGTGTGGTCTTCTGCCACGTCGAAGGCGTTCGGCGCCGCCGTGGCCCCGCTTGAGACGAGCGCTCCAGCGATTGCGAGAGCAGTCAGGTAGATGCATTTCATAGTCGGATCCTTAGAGTTGATGGAATTGATGTCGCGTAGCCCGTCGGATGGGCGGGACGCGGGGTATCGCGGCGTAGGTCCGTGTCGGACATGGGCCGCAATCCGGGTGCCCCCGGGGGGCGGTGTTTTTGCCCGCTCACTGCCGGGCGGTTCCGCCCGGAAGAGGTGTAGCCCTAGAGCCAGGGATCGTCGGTTGAGCACGGCTCGTTGAGGCCGATGTCCTTGAGCAGGTGGTCGTTGAACTGGCGCAACACCTCGATAGTGTTGCGGTGCGACCGGCGGCGCCTGCGCATGACGCGCCAGCGCACCGGTATGGATTTGAAGAACGTCGACATCTCTCAGGCCGCCTTCACGTTGGGCGCCGCGCCGGCGCGGGCACGCGTCAGGAAACTGCGGTTGATGGGACTGTGGGGCTTGAGCGCCAACCTTTCGCTGGCGAGCGCCTCTGCCATCGCGGTCAGGCCACCGCGCACGGTCGCTTCCGTCAGCGTCCAGTCGATGATGTCCCGCTGGGCATGGCTGCCGCCGAACGAATTGGCGATGTAGCGTGCGCCATGAAGGTGGTTGGCGGCCGTCTCGTAGTCGCCGCGCCAGAACGCGGCAAAGCCGGCAACGAGCGGAAGCGCGGTCTTGCGCCCCCAATTGTCGGTCTCGGCCGCACCGCCGTTCGTGCCAAAGCCCGAAACGATACGCTCGACGTCCTTGTGGCGGCCGGCCCCGAGATACGCCATCACCGCGTGCCAGTCGTTGAAGGGGTAGCTCACCCCATCGGCGTGGTCGTCCCATGCGCCGGCCAATTCCTGCCATCGCTCGCCGATGTCGTGACCCGACATCGCGAGGCGCCACAGCAGCGCTGAGGCATCGACCATGTCGAGCGCAACGGGGCTGCGATCCCTACGGATCGGCCCGTCATAGAGCGAGAAGACCTCCTCCACCTGGCCCAGGTCCAGGTGGCAGAGCGAGCGGTGCCACCAGTTGTGCACCTTGAAGAAGTTGTCGTCGCCCGTCCAATGCGGCTCACGCGCGACCATCCAGCCGATGCCGTCCTCGGCGCGGCCCTGCATCTCCATCACATGGGCGACGGCGTGGTGCGCCCAGCTGTCGCGCGGCTCGATGGCGACCGCCTGCCTGCCGGCATCCTCGGCTCTCGCATAGTCACCCGTTTCCTCGAGCCCGAACGCATAAAGGCCGAGGAGGATCGAATAGCCGGGCATATCGGGCGACCATTTGGGCAGCACCCGAGCGATACGGTCGCGCAGGCCCCGGGAGCTGGCGCGATAGAAGTCGACAAGATGGCCACATTGGAGCGCAACGAGATCATGCGGATAGAGCGCGTTGTGAACGTCGAGCGCGATCGCCGCCTGCGTCCACTCGCCGTCAAGGAGATTGTCGAGGGCGACCACATGCGAGGCCTCCCGGTCCGCGAGGTGCAGCGACTTCGTGCGGACAACGATCCGCCGGGCCGCTTGCGTCGCGTCAGGCTCGGTTGCAAACCCAAGGAGATAGGCCTTGAGGATATGCGCCATGGCAAATTCGGGCGCGGCGTCGATGGCCTGGTTCAAAAGACCGACCGGATCGCCCCGATAGATGTTGAACGCCTCGACCGCCTCGTCGAATAATGAAACGGCTTCCGCCGTTGCGCCCGAGAGGGCCAGGCCCCGTATATCTGAGAACATCTTGCTTCTAACCTTCTTGACTGAGAGATCATCTTCGATCGCTAAGTGAATTGCGTTGCGGCAGACCGGTGCGACCGTCATGATCGCCCGCCCTGCTGTTGAGCGCCTTGAGCCGCGGCGGCACATGGAGGCGTGGGAATAGACTGGGCGCAGTTCATGCGAGAGAGGCACGATGGCCGAAACCGTGCGAAACGAGCCAGCCGGAGCTTTTGAGCAAAAAGCCTGCCCCGGACTTGATCCGGGATGGATGCTACGTTTGCGGTTCGAACACGCGACCGCGCTTTTAGGAGGATGGGCAGCCCATGCCATGCCCGGGCGCGTCTGCATCGTCGAACAATGAGACAACCTCTCCCGTTGCGGCCGATAGCGCCGGGCCCCGTACTTCTGAGAACATCTTGCTTCTACCTTCCTGCGTCACCGGATCGTCTTCGATCGCCAGGTGAATTGCATTGCAGCAGGCTGGTGCGACCGTCATAATCGCCCCCCTGCTGTTGAGCGGTGTTTTGAAGCAAGTCCTTTCACGCCGACAGGACCGCGCACCGATGGTTTGCCGATCAATTGCCGATGAAGACGTGAGATGAGTGCAGAGCCCGCATCACCGATCGAGCTTGCAAGGACCGACGAATTCGATCTGGGCGGGACGCGGGTGCAACCGTCGTCCTGCGAGATTTCGAATGCCGGCGAGACCCTCTCTCTGGAGCCGAGGGTCATGCAGGTGCTGGTGTACCTCGCGCAGCGGCGCGGTGAGACGGTGACCCGCGACGACCTGATCGCCGGGTGCTGGCGCGGGGTCGTTGTCGGCGAGGACGCGATCCAGCGCTGCATCGGGCGCCTGCGAAAAACCGCCGCGACCGTCGGGGGCTTCGAGATACAGACCCTCAACCGGCTCGGCTATCGATTGCGCGAGGTGTCAACGCCTCGAGATCCCCCCGATGCGTCTCCTACCCCCAAGGCCGACGCGGCGCCGGCGATCGTGGTTCCCGATACCCACGTGCCGCTCGCGCATGCTTCGACGTCGAGCTCCGCCTTGACCGTCGGACCGTTCGTGCTCGACGCGCAGCGCGTTCTGCTGCAACGGGACGGCAAGGAAGTCGTCGTCGGGGGCAAGGGCCTTGCCCTCTTCGAAGTGCTGATGGAGGCTGCCGGCGGCATCGTCAAGCGAGAGACCCTGATGGAGAGGGCCTGGCCCGGTGTCATCGTCGAGGAAAGCAACCTGACCGTGCAGATCGCGGCCCTACGCAAGGCGCTCGGCACCCAGCCGGACGGTCAGGAGTGGATCGCGACCGTGCCGCGGGTCGGCTATCGGCTGACGCGCCCGTCAGAGATACAGGCCGGTTCCTTTGACGGCAGGCCATCGATCGCCGTCCTCCCCTTTACAAATTTCAGCGATGACCCGCAGCAAGGATATTTTGCCGACGGCATGGTCGAGGACCTGATCACCGCGCTCTCGCGCTTCAGAACTTTTGCAGTGGTCGCGCGCAACTCCTCCTTCGTCTACAAGGACCGCACCTACGACGTACGCGACGCGGCCAGAGCCCTTGGTGTGCGCTACGCGCTCGAAGGCAGCGTGCGACGCGCCGGCCGGACGGTCCGCGTCACCGGCCAGCTGATCGATGCGGAAAGCGGCGCGCATATCTGGGCGGAAAAGTTCGATGGGCTGCTCGACGATGTCTTCGATTTCGAGGACGCGATCACCGAGAGCGTCGTCGGTGCGATCGAGCCGCAAATCCGCAGGGCCGAGATCGAGCGCGCGCGCCGCAAGCGCCCCGAGAGTCTAGATGCCTACGATCTCTATCTGCAGGCGCTGCCGCTGATTTCGAGCGTCGAGGCGCACAACTACAGTGAGGCCATTGTGCTGCTCGAGCGTGCCATCGCGCTCGATCCCGGCTTTGCATCAGCGCTCGCGCACGCCTCCTGGGCGCATGCCAAGCGCCTCGGCAGCGGCAAGGCGGCCCCGCCCGGCGTCGACGACGCGGCCGAGTGCATCGCGCTCTCGCGCCGTGCCCTTGCAGCCGACAGCAACGACGCCACGGTCCTGGCGATCGCCGGCCTCCATCTTATGGACGTCGAGCCGGATCGCGGATACGGCATCGTCATGCGCGCCTTTGAACTCAACCCCAACAGCTTCCTCGTTGCCAACTTTTCCGGCTTTGCCAATCGGCGCCATGGCAATTTCGACGACGCCATCGCCTGCCATTTGCGCGCCCTTCGCTTCCTGCCCGGAGCGCCGGAAGTGATCTGGTGCCTGACCGCCATAGGAGAAGCCCATCTCTCGGCCGGCCGCTTCGAGGAGGCCCTCATCTGGGCCCTGCGCGCCCACGACATCTACAATCGCCTGGAATGGACGCAGACCGTGCTGGCGGCCGCCTACGCCCATCTCGACCGGCTGGATGAGGCACGCGATGCATTGCAGATCGTGACGGCCGCGCGGCCGGGTCTGACGATTGCAAAGTTCTTTGGCAACAAGAGCCCCGGACCCCACGACGGCTTCATGGCCGAAGGCCTGGCCAAGGCCGGGATTCCTCGGGGCTAGATGTGGGCGCGCTCTAGGGGGTGACCCTTGGGTACAACACAACCACGGAGTCATTCCCGCGAAAAAAGCGCATTCGCGCTCATGTGTCCAAGGATGGATCCCGCGAATGCGGAAGGCCCCCTCACCTGCCGGCTTCGCCGTCGACCTCTCCCCCCAGGGAGAGGTGAAGTGGGCACTGGGCCGGCCTCCGCAACACCTCTCCCTCTGGGGGAGAGGTCGGCCCGCAGGGCCGGGTGAGGGGGCCTTTCGCGGGACGACACACTGTGGGTGGTGGGGCCCGCTCTACCCAGCGCTTTCACATGATTTCCGAACTTCTTTAGCACCGGCTAAGGACCCGAACCGGCAGTCCGGACAATAGGTGCGGCTCCCTGCTCGGTCTCTCCTTGCGCTCAGCCAATCTCGCGAGTGCCGTCGACCGAGCGCAACTCGGAGACATAAAATGACTAAGCGCACCCTCATTGCCCGGGCGATCAACCTCGCTGCAGGCAGCACTCTTGTTGCGTCAATGGCCGCCGCAATGACCACGACCGCTGCGGCGCAGGCCGACGCCCACTCCAGCCAGGACATCTGCGTCAGGGGCTCGGTCACGGTCCCGCACGCCTGCCCGTCGACGATCGATCCTGCGTTGGCATCGAGTGATGAGTTCATGCCGATCCACACGGACAACCCGAAGGAGGACTCGGTAGGGGCCATCTACTGGCTATCGGCGCGACCATCCTCGGCTCTGTGACTGCGCAGAAGAAAACGCGACGGTTCGATAGCCTGGAGTTCCCGTTCTGACATCGTCAGAACGGGAAAGCCGGCGCTAAGGTTGTTCTTCGGCAGCAGCTCTGCCGGCGCGTTGCTCGGCCGGACCTCGCGCCGAGATAAGGTTCGTGGCCGAGTTCACCAGGCCGACATGCGAGAAGGCCTGCGGAAAATTGCCGAGTTGCCGGCCGGTGTGAGGATCGTATTCTTCGGCAAGCAATCCGAGATCATTGCGGATTGAGAGGAGACGTTCGAACAGCGCCTCGGCTTCGTCGATACGGCCGATCATCGTCAGCGCATCGACGAGCCAGAAACTGCAGACGAGAAAGGTCCCCTCGCTCCCGCTGACGCCGTCCGGCGCATGCTCTGGCCGATAGCGTAGAACCAGCCCGCCCTCCACCAGGTCGCGCTGGATGGCCTCGACGGTCGCTATGACGCGCGGATCGTCCGGGGGGAGGAACCCGACCGACGGAATGAGCAGGAGCGACGCATCGAGAGCGTCTCCCCCATAATACTGCACAAAGCTGCCTCGCTTCTCGTTCCAGCCATTGGCCAGAATGTCGTCGCGGATCTCGCCGCGCACCTTGTGCCAACGATCGACAGGGCCCGACAAGCCATAGTCTTCGACAGCCTTGACGCCGCGGTCGAAAGCAACCCAGGCCATGACGCGCGAATAAGTGAAGTGGCGGCGCCCCCCGCGCATTTCCCAGATGCCGTCGTCAGGTTCGCGCCACTGCTTCTCGAGATCGTCGAGCAGGACCTTCTGGAACCCCCAGCTCGCCTCCGACGGTTCGAGCATGAACTTGCGCCCGACATGCAGGGCATCCATCATCTCGCCATAGACGTCGAGCTGCAGTTGATCGTAGGCGGCGTTTCCGACGCGGACCGGCAACGAGCCTTCGTATCCGGCCAGCCATGGCAGCTCGATCTCGGTCAGTCGCCGCTCCCCCGCGAGGCCAAACATGATCTGGAGCTGTTTCGGATGGATGGCGGCGGCTCGCAACAGCCATTCGCGCCAGGCCTTCGCCTCGTCACGATAGCCGGAGGTCAGCAGCGCCAGCAGCGTGAGGGTGGCGTCGCGTATCCAGCAATACCGGTAATCCCAGTTGCGTACACCCCCGATCTCTTCGGGAAGCGAGGTCGTTGCCGCTGCGACGATGCCACCGGTCGGCGCGAAGGTGAGCGCTTTGAGCGTCACCAGCGAACGCACGACAGCTTCCCGCCACGGGTGGTCCTTCTTGCCGGCAAAGGAGCAATCGTCGGACCATTTCCGCCACCGCTTCTCGGTCTCATTGAGCCGCCGGGCTGGATCCCAGCGGACGGTCGGCGGCCGGTGCGAGGGATGCCACGTCATGGCGAATGGCACCTGCGCCCCGGCTCCGACACTGAAGGTCGCGAAGGTGCGCATGTCCCTGCCCTTCAGCTCCACCGGCGTGCGCAGCTCCACCGCGTCCGGTCCTGCTACAGCCTGCAGTCCATAATCCGTGCGGCGCACCCAGGGCACCGTTCGCCCGTAGTCGAAGCGCAGGACAAACTCCATGTTCATTTCGACGTTCCCCCTGTCACCGCGCACGATGCGCACTACGTCGACGTGCTCCTCGTCTTCGGCAAGCGGCATGAAATCGATCAGCGTGACGGCGCCTGTCGCTGTTTCGAACGTCGTTTCGAGAATAGTGGTGCCCGGGCGGTAGCGGCGGGAAACGCGCGACGCTTTCTCCTTTGGGGTGATGAGCCAGCACCCATTTTCTTTCGAGCCGAGGAGCGCCGCAAAACACGCATCGGAGTCGAACCTTGGCAGGCAGAGCCAGTCGATCGACCCGTCGCGGGCGACGAGCGCGCAGGACAGCATGTTGCCGATAAAGCCATAGTCCTCGATCGGGCGGCTCATGCCATTATCCTCCGGATCTGCTGGGGTGGGCCGACGTCGGAATACCCCTTCGCGCGGCCAGTGTCATGCGCAGGCGACGAGGCTGTCCATCGCTCATCCGATCCTCGCGTTGTTGGTATGAAACGCCGTCACCCGCCATGGGCGAAGTCGGCGAAATCGGTCATGCCGCCGTCGACAAAGAGCGTCGTACCGGTGGCGTAGCTGGCAAAATCCGAGGCGAGCACAGCCACCATCCGCGCGATCTCGTCAGGTTCCGCGAGCCGGCCCATCGGGATCTTCCTCTTCAGGTCCGCCAACCCGGCCGGGTCGCTCCACACATTGCGGTTGATCGGCGTCTTGACCGCTCCGGGTGCCAGGGCGAGCACGCGCACGCCATAGGGTGCCGCCTCCTGCGCCAGGGTCTTGGTCAGCATCGAAACCGCAGCTTTCGACGCTGTGTAGGCGCTGAACCCGCCCCATGGGATCCTCTCGTGAACCGACGACATGTTCACGATCACCCCGGCCCGCTGCGCCACCATCTGCCCCAGCGCTGCGCGTGAGCAGAAAAACGTGCCGAGGAGATTGACGTCGATGACCTTGCGCCAGGCCTCGACGTCTGCCTCCCAACCCAGGGCGGCGTGGCCGTCGATGCCGGCGTTGTTCACCAGCACGTCGATGCCGCCCCAGTCCTGCTTCATCCGCGCCACCATGCTGGAGACCTGACCCGCGTCCGAAATATTGGCATGAATGGCGAATGACCGCCTGCCCTTGGCGCGGATTGCGGCGGCCACTGCTTCCGCCGCTTCGGCCTCGTCCACATAATTCACGACCACATCGGCGCCTGCATCGGCCAACATCAGCGCGGTGGCCTCGCCGATGCCCGAGTTGGCGCCGGTTACCAAGGCGCGTTTGCCTTTCAAATCCAGTGCGAGCATCGATCGCGCTCCTTGCTGTTAGAGCGGGATGCAAAAAGCCTGTCTCGGACCTGATCCAGGATGGGAACCGGCTTTTTGCGAAATATCCCGCAGCAACAAAACGCATAGAGCGCATTACTTGACTCAATCAAATCGCGTCGCGCTCCAGTGGTCGGCGGCTGACATAGCAGTCGGGCCGGCGCGTTCACCCGAGCCAGGGGCATGCATCGCAGGCTCATCGGGCAAGGCAAAGCTATACCGTTTTCGGCCGATAGATATCACCCACCCTGCCTTCGCGGCGCTCAGCCACCACGCTTGCGTTCGGACCGAACGGATGTCCGCCAAAACCGTGTCGCATCGCAACAATGGCCTTTGCCCACACGCCATTCTCATCACGTGAGGCGAACAACTGCATGACCGACTGCGAAATCACCGGAATCGGAGCCTCCATCCGAAGGGCATCAGCAACCAGCCAGTTCACCTCTCCGGTGTCCTCGATATACCTGGTCGTTTTGCTCAGAGTGGGGTCATCGGAATGCGCCTCGGCAAGAAGGTCGATCAGCCACGAACGAATAACGGAGCCGTTCCGCCAGCATTCGAGCACGCCATCGAGATCGAGCGGCTCATGAAAACGCGTCAACAGATCGAAACCCTCTCCGATCGCCTGCAACATGCCAAATTCGATCCCGTTGTGTACGAGCTTGACGAAATGCCCACTGCCCGGAGGACCTGCATGGACGAAGCCATCCGGTACCGAGAGGGACTTAAGCAGCGGTTCGATGGTGGCAACGACATCCTTGTCGCCACCGGCCATGAAGCACGCCCCGGTGCGGGCGCCCGACAGGCCTCCGGACGTGCCGAGGTCGACGAAATCGATCCCCCGAGCCTTCAGGCGGTCATGGCGCCGGATGGAGTCACCCCAATAGGAATTGCCGCCATCGACGACGATATCGCCCGGCTCGAGAGAAGAAGCCAACTTGTCGAGCGCCGCGTCAACATCCGGCCCAGCGGGAATATAGAGCAACACCACGCGTCGCGGCTGCAGCTTTTCCCGGAAGCCGGCAATATCGGAGACCTCGACCAGCCCCGCCTCGACGAGCTCCCTGGGTGCGCCCCCCAGGGTCAGGCCGACGACGTGATACCCCTTTGAGATAGCCAGGTCCGCAAGTCCTCCACCCATCCGGCCAAGGCCGACCACGCCGATTTCGTTGATGCCCATAGTAGCCTCCCGCGACGGTCTACAACGGGTGATGAACTGATTGGTTCAGGCTCGACTGGCCTGGACCGCTACCCGGTAACCTCTCGGTCGGCCGCCGCTTCTTCCAGGAGCCAGTCGCGAAAGGCCCTGACCTTTCTCTGCCGCAGGGCGCTCGCGAGATAGACGACGTAGTAGCTGGACGTCGCCTTGAACTTGAGGTCGAACGGGCGGACCAGCCTTCCTGCCGCCAGGTCTGCCGAAACGAGTGCGCTCCGGCCGAGGAGCACACCCTCGCCGTGCACCGCTGCATCGGTGGCATAGGTAGCGGAATCGAACCTGACGCCACTGTTCGGGTCGATACCTTCGACGCCGGCGCGCTGCAGCCACAGGGCCCAGTTGATAGGGAAGCCGTCATGGATGAGAGTGTGATGTTTGAGGTCGCTCGGTTCGCGCAAAGGATGCTCACCCTGCAGCAGTTCCGGACTGCACACGGGGAACACCTCCACCTCCGACAGGAACTCCGAGACCACCCCCTCATACTCCCCGCCACCGTAACGGATCGCGATATCGATCCCGTCCCTGACGAAATCGGCAAGCACCCCTGAGGTTGAAATCCGCACATCGATGTCCCGATGGGCGCGATGGAAGCGATGGAGCCTCGGCACCAGCCACCGGCCCGCAAAGCCATCCGACGTCGAGACGGTCAGGACGCCTGCCGAACGCGGCGCCGTGGCAACGATCGTCGCGGCGCTGATCCGGTCGAGCGCTGCGCCGATCTCGGCTGCGTACGCGGCACCCGCCGGCGTCAGGCTGACGGATCGCGTTCCCCTTTCGAAGAGCCCGATACCGAGCCTCTCCTCGATGTTGCGGATGGCGCGGCTGATGGCGCCGTGCGTCAGGTTCAGCTCAGCGGCCGCGTTGGTGAAGCTGAGGTGACGCGCCGCCGCATCGAACGCGGGAAGAGCGGTCAAGGGGGGGAGCTTGCGCGGCATGGTTCAACCTGTGAGTTTTGCTCACACATCGTGCACGAATATTCGTTTGTTGTCCATGCAAGAGGGAGGCAAGGTATCGGCATGGAAGCACGGATTTCCGGCTTCCATGAGATAGCCAAAAGAGACAGGAAAGGAATTCGCTGTGAGCACTAATCACGCAATCGCTGATGCATGCAATGAGGTCGTACTGACGTCGGCACGCACTTTCGCAATCCCGTCGCCGCGCCACTTCGCCCTGGCAGGCCTTGCCCGCCTCGCCGCCGTCTTGCGGCGTCGGAAGCTCCAAGCGTTCGCCGCTTACCCGGATCACCTGCTTGCCGACATGGGCTACGGGCGCGACTGGGACGGCTCGATCGTCCCCCTCGTCAACGACCCCAAGGGATGGAGCTGAACGACAGCTCGACGCGCCTGGCCACGACCACTCACTCAAAACCCAAAGGATAAGAACGATGCCAAAGGTCTTTCCCCATCTCTGGTTCCAGAACCAGGCCGAAGAGGCCATGGAATTCTACATGTCAGTCTTCAAGGACAGTAAAGTCCTCAACCGCACGGAGCTGCCCGATCCCGAACTCTCGGTCGTCCGTTTTGAGCTCGCCGGCCAGCCGGTCGTTGCTCTCAATACCAACTCGCACGCGCCCTACAACGAGGCCTTCTCGTTCCTGGTGGAGACGCAGGACCAGGCGGAGACCGACTATTACTGGAACGCGCTGACGGCCGGCGGCGGCAAGGAGCAGCCCTGTGGATGGCTGACCGACAAGTTCGGTGTCTATTGGCAGGTGACGCCGACAGCCCTTCTGCGGATGGTCTCAGACCCGGACCGGGAAAAGGCCAACCGCGTCCTTGAGGCCATGTACAAGATGAAGAAGATCATCATCGCCGACCTCGAGCGCGCCTACCAGGGCTGACGCGCCCGACCCACTGCCCGAAGGCGTCGAGGGCGGCTTGGTGACTGCCCAGGCCAGTACCTAACCCAATTCATACAAAACCCGAATGGAGGATCCCATGGCAACGCTTATGGGCCAGAAAGTCGTCGTCGTCGGAGGCAGCTCCGGCATTGGTCTGGGTGTCGCAGCTGCTGCCCTCAAGAGCGGCGCGGACGTCGTGATCATTGGCCGCTCGCCGGGCAAGCTGCAGGCGGCAGAACAGGCGCTCGCCGCAGAGGGCCGTGTCAGAGCCATTGCCGGCGACATGACGCAGGAAGCTGAGATTGCCCTTGTGTTCAACGAGATCGGTGCGTTCGATCATCTCGTCTCGACGGCCGGACCGCCGCCGCCCGGTGATCCCATCGATGAAACCGAAATGGATGCCGTGCGCCGCTTCATCGACAACAAGCTGGTCGGCGCCGTCATGCTCGCCAAGCATGCCGTACGTACCCTGAGGACCGGAGGGTCCATGACCTTCACGTCAGGGATCAACAAGGATCGCCCGCCGGTCCCCGGAGGTGCGGTGGTGTCGGCGATTGCCGGCTCATTCAGCTATTTTGCCACTGCCCTGTCACTGGAACTGGCGCCGACCCGCGTCAATGTCATATCCCCCGGCTGGGTCGACACACCATTGTTCGACGAACTCGTCGGCGAGGCCAAGTCCGGCTACTTCGAGGACATGGCCGCCCGCCTGCCGGCGGGAAAGATCGCGACACCCGCCGACATCGCTCCCGCCTACGTCTACGCCATGGAAAGCGACTTCACCACCGGCGAGACCATTCACATCGACGGTGGGCAGCGGCTGATCTAGACGCTGCGACCGTAGAGGTTGGGCGCGCGACGGATCAGTAAGTCGCGCGCTCCAAACTGTTCGTCGGGCAGGAAATGCGGTTGTGCCTAGGGCTGCGCAAGCGGCGGCTACGGGTGGATGTACATGCCATCGTCTGGTAGGCCGGGGGGCACGCACCGATGTCACCTCAGCGAGTTGCCGCCCGTGACCTACGAGCAGATCTTCCTCTTCACTCTCCTCGGCCTGGTGTTCGGGCTCCTGGTGTGGGGCCGCATACGCTATGACCTCGTGGCATTCGCCGCCCTGGTGGTGGCTGTCGTCGGCGGCGTCGTTCCGGCCGAACACGCATTCGAGGGTTTCGGGCATGAGGCCGTGATTATCATTGCCCTGGTGCTGATCGTCTCGCGCGCCATGCTCAATGCCGGCGCAGTGGAGCTCGTTGCCCGTTTCGTCGTCTCCGCCGACAGGCCGCTCTCCACCCATATCGGCTTCATGTCGGTGGCCGGGGCGGCCATGTCGGCGGTCATTAACAATGTGGCAGCACTCGTCATGCTGATGTCGCTGGACATCGAGGCGGCGGAAAAGGCCAAGCGCCCCGTCTCCCGTTCGCTGATGCCGCTGTCCTTCGCGACGATCCTCGGCGGCATGATCACCCTGATCGGGACACCGCCCAACATCGTCGTCGCGCAGTTCCGCGAACGCGCGCTCGGCGCCCCCTTTTCAATGTTCGACTTTTCGCCGGTCGGGTTGGTGTGCGCCTCCATCGGCATCGCGTTCGTCACCACCATAGGCTGGCGGTTGATCCCCGAGGAGGCAAAGCGCGCAACGGCCGGCGAGCGCGCCGAGACCGACCTATTCGTTGCGGAGGCGGGCGTCGGCGAAAAATCGAAGAGCATCGGCAAGACGCCTGCCGATCTGTTCCCCGTCGCCGAAGAGCACGACATCATTATCCTTGGCCTCGTGCGCAACGGCCGGCGCCTGCCGGGCTTTTCGAGGAGCGTCGAAATCCGCCAGGGCGATGCCGTCGTCCTCGAAGGCGACCCGAAATCCATCGAGGCCTTTATCGGCGCCGCCAGCCTCGACACCATCGACTCCGAGGACCATGGCGGTCTGCGCGGCGAGACGTTGACGCTGGTGGAGGCGACCGTCCCGCAGAACGCGCGCATGGCCGGACGTACCGCCCAGGGCCTGGGCCTGCTCTACAGGCGCGGCGTGGTCCTGCTCGGCGTGTCGCGCCAGGGCCGGCGTTTCCGCGAGCGCGTGCGCCGGCTGCCGATCGAGCCCGGCGATGTGGTGCTGCTGCTGGGCCCCGAAAGCCGCGTCAGGGATAGTGCCGAGTGGCTCGGCGTGCTGCCGCTCGCCGAAAAGAGCCATACCGTCATCCAGCGCAGCAAGGCATTGTTCGCCATCGCCGCCTTCGCCGTCGGCGTAGGGGCGGCCGTTGCCGGCCTCCTACCGCTGGCGGTTGCGCTTGCCGCGGTGGTCGGCGTCTACGCTCTTTCCGGCATCGTTGGCGGGCGAGAAGTCTACGAGGCCGTGGAATGGCCGGTCATCGTGCTGCTCGGCTCCCTCATCCCGCTGGGCCTGGCGCTTGAAAGCTCGGGCGGCACGCAACTCATTGCAGAGGGTATCCTGTCGCTGACCGGATCGTTGCCGATATGGGCGATCCTTGCCCTTCTCATGATCGTCACCATGACCTTGTCCGACTTCCTCAACAATGTGGCGACGGCGCTGATCGCGGCCCCTGTCGGGCTCTCGATCGCACGGTCCCTCGAGGTGTCGCCCGACCCGTTCCTCATGGCCGTGGCGGTCGCCGCGTCCTGCGCCTTCCTCACCCCCATCGGCCACAAGAACAACACCATCATCATGGGGCCCGGAGGCTATCGCTTCGGCGACTACTGGCGCATGGGCCTGCCACTCGAAGCCATCATCATCGCCGTCGCCGTGCCGGCCATCCTGTTCTTCTGGCCGCTTTAGAGCGGCCGTCAGGCAGGGATATGCAGCATGCAGAGCGCATGCGGCGGGATCGAGAAGGCTTCGTCCTTGTCCTGCACAACCGCTCTCCTCGGCGCCACCGCATTCGGCTTTTCGACAGAATTGAAGGCGTCCGCAGAGTTGCCTTCGAGGATATCGACGGAGAACTCACCTCTGAGGGTTTGCCCATCGAGCATGATCCGGCAATCCGCTTTTGCCGTCGGATCGCGGTTGACGATGGTGACCGTGGTTCCAGCGCCGTCCTTGCTGACGATTGCGTCGACCCTGGCAACGCTCTTAGCTCCATGCCCGAGCCGCGGCCCCTCCACCCGCGCGTCGATCATCCGTTCGCGGATGTGATCGACATACATCTTCATCGCGTGGAACGTGGTCCGCCTTACGATGCCGTCCTTGTGGGCATAGAGCGGTCCGCGGGTGTTCACGGTCGGCGCCACATTGGCCATGGTGACAACGTCTGCGTTGCGCAGGCACGCGTTGAAGAACGAAGCCGAGAACAGCGCGTCCGCCATGGTATAGGTGCTCGGCACGTCGTTGAGGTCGCGCGCCTTGATCTTGTCGTCGCCCGTTCCGTCCGGATGGTGCCAGCCGCGCAGGTTCCATTCGTCGAAAGCGATCTTGACCTTGCCGGTGAAACCGGCGGCGCCGATGACGTTACGCGTCTCAGCGATCATCCGGTCGGGAGACTCGCAACTCATGATCGCCGTCATATAGTCGGACGGGTTCTCGACCTGCGAGAGGTGGTCCCAGTAGCCGTGGATGGAAATGAGATCGAGGTAGCGGCCGGCCGAGCGCAGCAGGCCCATGGTCCACTCGCTGTCGGGAACGGCCGCGGCGGACAGGAGGATGTCCTCGTCGACCGCGCGCATCATCTTGGCGGATTCGGCAACATACGGCCCCCATTCGGCGGCCGTCTTGGCGCCGATCTGCCAATCGCCGTAGCTCTCGTTGCCGATACCCCAGTACCGGACGCCGAAGGGCCGGTCATTGCCGTTTTGCCGCCGCTGGTTGGCATAGCGGGTCTCGTAGCGGCCGTTGCAATACTCGACCCAGTTGCTCATTTCCTCGGCGGTGCCGTTGCCGCCATTGGTGCAGATATAGGGCTCGCAGCCGACCTCCCGGCACCAGGCGATGAACTCGTCGGTGCCGAAGGTATTGGGCTCGGGTACGCGCCAGGCCTTGTTGTAGGAGGGGATGCGGTTGAGGCCGATGGCTTCATACCAGTGATGGTCGGAAACGTAGTTGCCGCCGGGCCAGCGCATGATCGGCGTCTTGAGCTCGCGCAGCGCCTCGATGACGTCCATGCGGAAACCCCGGTCGTCAGCGAGCTGCGAGCCCGGCTCGTAGAGCCCACCATAGATCTGGGTATGGAAGTGCTCGATGAAGTGACCGAAGATCATCCGGTCCCACCGCTGGCCGCCGATGCGCGAGTCCGCAACAATGCTGGTGATGTCTGAACTCATTATGCCTCATCGGACCGGTTGGGCTCGGCCGGGTGAAGGCCGGAACCGGAGCAGCGGGTGGAATACCCCGCATTGTCACCGTTGGCGCGAAAACGGCAAGGTGAGAAGCGCGCGATCTGATCCCATCAGATCGCGCGCTCTGGTTCTCGATGCTGCGGGCTATTCGGCCGCTGCCGAGGTGATCTTATCCAGCGTGCTGGCCATCACCTGCAGCACCGGCGCATCGGCGGGAATGTCCCACTCGGCGAGGATTTCGGCCGGAACTTCATACGCCATCGCCGTGCCGTTATCGGTGTCGTAGACGAGGATTTTCCCGGGCAGGTCGAGCGCGGCCATCCGGTCCGCGGACAGCGCCTGCGCGCCGATCCTGGGATCACCGAAGATGACGAGTTGGATGTCGCCGACATCCTCTCCGATACTTTTGACGCCGCCGCCGAAGTCGACGATGCCGAAAACCCGCGCCCCTTCGGCTTCGACCGACGCCTCCAGTCTCTCCACTGTTTCGGAGACGGAACCGGCGGATGGCACGACCACCGGCTCGGCAAATGCGGCCGTCGGTACGCACGCGAGAAGCGCTGCTTTGAGAATCAGTTTCATGGTCTTTCCTCCTTTGGTTTTGCCGCGGCGATCCAGCCCGCGACCCGGCGTGCGTCGCGCCCGACGCCCGAGACCAGTGTCGAGGACACCGCGTACTGGAAATGCAGCCCGGCGAAGTAGAGCCCGTCGACGTCGGTTGCTTTGCCGAACCGGTGGCGGGGGGTGCCGTGTTCGTCGAGGACCGGCAGGTCGATCCAGTCGAACCCGGAATGGTAACCGGTGCACCAGATCACGCTGGAAAACGTGACCTCTGCACCCCCTTCGGCCACTGCCTTGTCGTCTGTGATCGCGGTGATCTTGCCGATCCGCCGGACGCCGGCACGCTCCAACTGGCCCGGTCGTGTGCGGATCAGCGGCATGCCGTGCCCGTGCATCTTTGTGCGGAACTTGCGTCCCATGGGCGTGCGCATCGTCAGCAGGTGATGGAACAACCCGCGGATGACCAGGCGGACCATCACTACGCGTGCAGGAAGGCCGGTTGGGTTGAACGGGATGTGCCCGACCGCGCGTCCGGAGAGGTAGACCTTGTGCGTCCTGGCAAGATCCATGGCGATCTCGGCGCCCGAATTGCCGGCGCCGATCAGCAGCACGGGGCCGTCCGGCAGCTGCGCGGGGTTCCTGTAGTCACGCGAATGCATCTGGAGAACGTTCGCCCCGATATCCTGCGCAAGCTCCGGCACGCGCGGCTTCTGATAGCCTGCCGCCGCAACCACCACCTGATCTGCCTGGTAGACACCGTCCGTAGTCTCCACGCGAAAGCGGCCGTTTGCCTTGCTCAGCTTCTCGACGCGGGCGTTGAGGCGCACCGGCAAGCCGAACTTTTCGGCGTAGCTTTCGAGGTAATCGGCCATCTCGTCTTTGGTCGGAAAAACGTCGCCATGCGCCGGGAAGCGGTAGCCGTCGAGCCCATCGAACTTGGCCGGGGTGAAGAGCCTCAGCGAATCCCACCGGTGCCGCCAGACATCGCCAAGTCGCGAGGCTCCATCCAGGATGACATGGTCGACGCCCCTATGCTTCAGATGGTAGCCGACCGAGAGCCCCGCCTGGCCCGCCCCGATCACCACGACGTCGTGATGCTCAGGCTCGGCCTTGCCCGATGTCTGCGAAGATGCCGCGGGAAATGCGCCGGGCTGGGTTCGCAGCAGATTGCCCGTCTCCACGAGGTCCGCCGGATGGTGGCCACTCCGGGCCCTGTCGTCGGCAGATGTGGTCATGCGCGTGCTGGCCATGGTCTCCCTCCAGTCTAGTCGTCATTCTGGAGGAGAGCATAGGCAAGCGACGGGCAGCCTTCATCGTAAGGACGACCCACGCTGCATATTTTGTGCAATGGGGCGTTTGACCCATTCCGCGCGTCAGATCGAGCCGGACTTCAACGCCTTGGCGACCGCCGCCGCGCGCGAGGGGACACCGAGCTTGCCGAAGATGTTCTCGACATGGCGGTTCACCGTCTTGGAGCTGACCCGGAGCTCCTCGGCAATCTCGCGGTTCGTGCGGCCATCGGCGACCAGCGACAGCACCTGTCGCTCGCGCGCCGTCAGCTCGTCGTCCCTCGTCGCCTTTGACCCGGGCCGAAGCTCGTGGATCCGAGCGAGGTCAGGTGCAGCGCCGAGGTCCTCGAAGACTTTCTCGGCCGCATCGAGCTCCCGCTCGGCGTGTTCGAAGTCGCCGAGCTCGGCACAGCCTCGCGCGATGTCGACGCGCAGGCGAGCCACGAGATAGGGCGCGCCGAACTCGAGCCAATAGCGCAGCGCACGGGTAAGCACCGCTACGGCATCGCCGAAATTTCCGCGCGCCAGAGCCAGCGCGCCGTGTCCCTGATCGGCAACGCGCGCCAGGATCTCGGTGCCGAAGAGCTCCGCGATGTCCGACAGTTCACCGCAAAGCCGTTCGGCCGCATCGAGATCACCGCAAGCGATGAAGATCTCGATGCCTGCCGGCAGCAACGCCGTTTTCCGCGGCATGTCGCCGGCCGTTTCCAGGGCGCGTCGGATCGCAGCGACAGCCTCCTCGTGCCGACCCTGCGCCAGGCGGAGCAGTGCCAGGCCCGGCTGCGGGTCGATACCCATTTCGCCGGCCAGGCGATACTCGGCATCCGACTTCTCGAACACGCCGCGCAGCCGCAGGATCTCGCCCCGCCGGTAGGCCGCGTTGGCCATGGCGGTCTGTTCGGTCGTGCCGGTGAGACCCACCCCGGCGTGCTCGGCCTCCGAAAAGGCTTCGCTCCAGTTGCCCTCGAGTTGCAGCACCTCGGCCCGGTGTACCTGGCAGACGCCGTTGAAGGCTTTGGCCTGGGGATTGCGCCGGCACCAGTCCGTCAGAATCGCGGTCCATTCGCGCGCGCGGACCATTTCGAGCACCCGGCAGCAGGAGGCGACGATCTCGCAATAGACGACACCGCTCACCACCGGCGAGAGACGCCGACTGCTGGCCAGCAACATGGCCTCGTCGATCGGCACATAGCCCTCGTCGATGCGGCCGAGGCGGAATAGAAGACCGCCCTTCATGCTGCCGGCGAGGGCAATAAGGTCGGGTTCGTTCTGGGCTTCTCCGAAGGCGATGGCCCTGTCGGCAATCTCGATCGCCGCTTCATAGGCGCCTTTCCCCCGCAGCATGTACGCCTGGGGCAACAGGAGATAGCCGCGCTGCACGCAATCGGGTGACGTCTGTTCGGCGTGTCTGCCGGCACGCTGGAGCCATCCGGCCCCCAGCCCGACCTCTCCCGCCTGCATGTTGCGAAGTCCGCACCAGAATGCCGCGCGCGCGCATTCCTCGTGGTTCTCGTGGGCAGCGTGATACGCGTAGACCCGCTCGAGCGCGGCGAGCATGACGCGATCCTGCGCCGCGATCCCAGCGGCCCAGACCAGTGCCTCAACGTCGTTGATCTCGAGCTCGGTTTCGGCATCGGCGCGCAAGAACAGCTCGGTCGCGTCCGCCCATGCACTGCGTCGATAGGCGTCCCGCGCAGCTTGAATTGTTTCAAGCGGGTCTCGTGACATCTCGTCAGAAAGCATACACCAATGTGCCGGAATAGCGAAAACACGTGGCCTTGCCGGCTCGGCAAATGCCGCGAAGAAAATCCACCGGTTAGTGAAGATGCCTCAGCTTATCGGGGTTCCGCACCGCATAGATGGCCACGATCTTTCCGTCCTCGATGTCGAGAGCGGTCGCCTGGAGTTCGCCGTCCGCTTCCAGACTGATGAAACCGGGCAGTCCGTTGATGAAAGCGATGCGCACAAGCCTTGATCCATTCTCCTGCACCTGGGTCGTGCGAGCCTCGAACAGGTTCATGACGGCATCGAACCCCAGGATCGGATATGTGGCTGCTGGGCGCTTGCCCCCACCGTCGGCGTGAATGCTGACATCGGCGGCCAACATCGCGCTGAGCGCCTTTATGTCGCCGCCGCGCGAAGCAGAGAAAAAGGCCTCGGCGATCTCGAGGCCACGTTGTTTCTCCACCTGAAAGCGGGGGCGCGCCTCACGAACATGTATGCGTGCGCGCGCCGCGAGTTGGCGGCAGGCCGCGGGCTCGCGCTGGATGGTCGCCGCCACTTCGTCGAAATCCAATCCGAACACGTCGTGCAGCAGAAAGGCTGCGCGTTCGAGCGGAGAAAGACGTTCCAGAGCCAGCATCATCGGCAAGGTCACGTCTTCGACGTCTTCGTCCTCGACGACAGGTTCGGGAAGCCAGGGCCCGACATAGGTCTCGCGCTGGCGCTGCGCGGATTTGAGCTGATCGAGGCAGAGCCGCGTGACGGTGCGGCGCAGGAACGCCTCGGGATTGCACACCTTAGTCCGGTCGGTGCCCATCCAGCGGATGAAGGCCTCCTGGACCATGTCCTCGGCGTCGGCCACGGCGCCCAGCATTCGGTAGGCGACGCGCAGGAGCTTTGGACGCAGCGGGTTGAAACTGCCCGCTGCGTCCAGAGAGGTTGTGGTCGTTATCCGGCCAGTCGATCGGCTCAACTCTGCGCCGCCTTTATGTATTTCGGGGTAGCCCTCCGGACCTCGCCCGGCTCGGCGAGCAGAGCTTGCGTCTCCCGCTGATAATCGGCGAACCAGGGCTGCTGCACGAACTCTTCGTTACTGGCCTCATCGGCGGCAAGTCCAAACACGATAATCCTGTCGGGATCGTTGTCGTCGTAGCAGTAGTAGGAGCTGAGCGCGCCGTTGCTGCTGGCGACATAGTCGCGAGCATACTTTTCCCACACGCGCCTGACCTCGTCGCGCTGACCGGGTTTTGCCTTGAGCATCACGAGACCTGCGTTCTTGCTCATACCATTCTCCTTAAATTGCGGCTTTTGCGGCCGCTGTTGCCGGGCTCTCTTTGCCCGACACAAAAGACGAGCCAGGAATTGCGAATGTGACATGCCTCCCCCAAAATCTTGATGCAGGCCCAAACGGGAGAGGCGGCGCGTCTGCACGCGTAAGCGTCAGCCGCTCGCCTGTTCCTGGGGCGGTGGTTCTGTCGGTTCTTGCATGACCAGGTCACTGAGCTGGATGGCCTCTTCATCGCCAACGACCGAAACCGCGGCGCTGGTGCCGAGATCGAAGTTCTGCTTTTCGGCCTCCGGCAGTCCCTCGCGCCGGACCAGTCGCACGGCAACGAAGATGATCAAGGCAACTTGCACCAGCCCATTGACGACGAAGATTCCCGCAATACCGAACAGCGTGAAGCTCAGCGCGGTGATGAGCGGGCCGATGGTCGAACCGACGCCATTGAGCAGCAGAAGGCCGGCCGAGATCTCGACATAGTCGGCCCGATCGGCAAAGTCGAAGACATGCGCCGCAGCAATGGCATAGCTGGGCAGGAGGCCCGCGCCGAAGGCGAACCCCAGGACCAGCCACAGCCAGGTCGCATGCGGAAGCACCATGATCGCCGCCCCCGACACGACGGAGAAGGCCGCAAGGGCAATCAGCACATGGCGCCGATCCACCGTGTCGGACACCTTGCCAGCCGGCCACTGCACGACAGCCCCGCCGAGCACGGCAGCGCTCATGAACATGGCCGCCTCGGTGACATTGCCGCCGCTGGCGGCATTCGCATAGGTCGGACCCAACGACCAGAACGAGCCCGTCGCCAGCCCGATCAGAAAAATCGACACCGTGCCGGTGGGGGACAGGCGAAACATGCGCACCGGCCGGAAGCGCACGATGGTGATGGGTGCAGGCTGGCTCGAGCGTGTCATGACGATCGGCACGGCCGCCAGCGAGACCAGAACCGAGGCGATGGAAAACAGCACGAACGAACTCGGCTGCACCAGGGTTACCATCATCTGACCGAGGGTGATGACGGTGAAATTGACCGTGACATAGGTCGAAATCAGCATGCCGCGGGTTTCGTTGGTTGCCTGGTCGTTGAGCCAGCTCTCCACCACCAGATAGAGGCCTGCGAGGCAGAACCCGGTGAACATGCGTAAGAGGACCCAGATCAGCGGGTCGACCGCCAACGGGTAGCCCAGAGCCGCTGCCGAGGCGATCGATACCAGGGCGGCGAATGTGCGCACGTGACCGGCGCGCAGGATCAGCAGCGGCGACAGCACGCAGCCCAGCACAAAGCCGAGGAAATACCCGGACCCGAGGAGGCCGACCTCGAATGCAGAAAACCCCTCGATGCCGCCGCGGATCGGCAGCAGCATGAGCTGCAGGCCATTGCCGGTGATCAGAAGCGCGACACTGAGCAGGATCGCCCCGGCAGCCAGCAATGGCGAAGGCACTCCAGATTGCTGCATTGGCCTCCCCCCTATGCGGTTTGACCGAAGCATTCGCATCACGCTCCGGCAACGGTCAACTCGGCAAGGCAAAACCCCCGATCATGCTGCTAGCGGTCCGAAGACTGCCAGCGTGGATTGATCCAGGGCTGTGTATCTTCAGGTGGCAACATCTTGTTGCCCAGAATGTGATCCGAGGCCTTTTCCCCCACCAAGCAGCGTCATCCGCACGCCCCACCCGGCAGGTGGCGCACGGATGGAAGGCGCTCTCGGCGTGATCGCGGATATGCGCGTCCAATTCCTCGTCGGTCTGCACGTGCGCACCGGGAAGGATCTCGTTCCCCCTGAAGGTATCGAAGGCCGGCTGTGCGAAGATCTCGCGGGTCACGCGGATACAGTTACGGGCATCCGATGTCATGATCCCGGAAATCGTATCCGATGCGCAAATGCAGGTGCGCACGACAGGACCTGTGACCGAGGTCATCGACGCCCTTTCCAACGGAGCGAGTACCGTATCGGTGAGCAACGAAGAGGGGGCCGAAGTCGGATCGATCGCCAGCCAGCAGATCATCGACGCACTGCAGTCGAGGACCGATCGCGCCCACGACGCCTAGGGTCACTTTTAGGCCGGCATCACCTGGAACGCGGGTCCCGTACCGGCCGGAAAATGAAGTTCGTGACCTGACCGGCCTCGCTCATGGCTTGCTTTTCGAGCCGGACCGGAGGCTCCCCATCGGGTGTGTAGAGCGGACGACCTGCCCCGATCAGCACCGGGACCATGTGGATCACCACCTGATCGACCAGTCCCGCGCGCAGCAACGCCGACCCCAGCGTTGGCCCGATGATGACGACCATCTTGCCCTTGGCTGCCGCTTTGGCTTTGGCGACCGTCGCCGGCAGGTCGTTGCCGTCGGCAAACATGGTCCTCGGATCGTCAGGTGGCGGCCGGCGCGTGACGACGAACTCGGGAACCTTGACCTCGCCGCCATAGGCTTCGGGTTCCCGCTCCCAGCCGCGCGAAATGTCATAGCCACGACGACCGCCGAGGATACAGCCGACATTGGCCACGACTTCGTCGGCCAGGGGGTTGGGTCCCCAGTCGCCCTCCATGCCGTCGAGGCTGTCGTTGAGATCGGCTGCGAAGCCGTCAAGGCTTATGGAGCAGTGCAAAATCACGCCATCGGTCTTGAGCATCGTACCCTCCGTGCCAGGTTGAGCTTTGCGTATGCGAACGGTGCCGCGCCAGATGGCAGCACCGCGGTCATACCCATGGCTCTGCCTCGCCGTGTTGCGAAAGCTCGTTCGCTTGCAGCTTGCGCCATACTGGCAAGGCAGAACATGAGCAGTTCGGGACGAGATCGTTGACCAGTCGACCGACCGAGTTCTCGCCGGCCGGTCAGGCCCATTGGGTCGACCATCTCAACGATCGGTTGCTCGCCAACATCGGATTGACGCGCGAGACGATCAAACGGGGACTCTTATCCCTGGTCGCGCGTTGAGATTCTCCCGACGGTAATAGACGACACTCGACCAGGGCCGACCGGCCTCAGGCGCGGCGTTATCGCCGCGCCACCACGCCCATCTCCCTTACTGAGGCCAAAATGCTGAAGGTACTCACCGACCGGACCTATCGCCATCTGTTCCTGGCCCAGGTCATTGCCCTTGTCGGTACGGGCCTTGCGACGGTGGCGCTCGGCCTGCTCGCCTTTGAACTCGCCGGTGCCGATGCGGGCGCGGTGCTGGGCACGGCCCTTGCCATCAAGATGGTCGCCTATGTGGGCGTTGCGCCGATCGCCTCGGCCTTCGCCGAACGCCTGCCGCGCCGCTTCATGCTGGTCGCGTGCGATCTGGTGCGGGCGAGCGTTGCGGCCTGTCTGCCGTTCGTCACCGAGGTCTGGCAGGTCTATCTGCTGATCTTCGTGCTGCAATCGGCCTCGGCCGCATTCACCCCGACCTTCCAGGCGACCATCCCCGATGTGCTGGCCAACGACAAGGACTATACAAGCGCCCTCTCGCTGTCGCGGCTCGCCTACGATTTGGAAAGCCTCGTCAGCCCTCTGCTCACCGCGGCGCTGCTGGCCGTCGTCTCGTTCAACGCCCTGTTTTCCGGCACCGTCCTCGGCTTCCTCGCCTCGGCGCTGCTGGTTGTCTCGGTCGTGCTGCCGAGCCCGAAGCCCGCCAGGCCACGCGGCATCTACGACCGCACCACGAGGGGCCTGCGCATCTACCTCAACACGCCGCGCCTGCAAGGTCTACTGGCGCTGACCCTGGGGGTCGCGGCGGCCGGAGCCATGGTCATCGTCAACACCGTGGTGCTCGTCCAGTCTATCTTCGCTCTGAACCAGCAAGCGACGGCGCTCGCGCTCGCCGCGTTCGGCAGCGGCTCGATGCTCGCCGCGCTGGCCTTGCCCCGGCTCCTCGATCGCGTGCCGGACCGGCCGGTCATGCTCGCCGGCGCCGGCATTCTCGCCGCTGGCATGCTGGCCGGGAGCCTCCTCTCCGGCTTCGTGCCGCTGCTCTTTACCTGGTTCGCGGTCGGCATCGGCTATTCGATCACCCAGACCCCATCCGGTCGGCTCATACGGCGTTCCTCGCATGCAGAAGATCGCCCTGCCCTCTTTGCCGCCCAGTTCGCCCTCTCCCACGCCGCCTGGCTCATCACCTATCCTCTCGCCGGGTGGTTGGGAGCCACGGTCGGCATGCCCGCAACCTTCCTCGTCATGGCCGCCATCGCCGCGGCGGGCCTGATCCTGGCAATGCGCCTCTGGCCGGCGTCGGACCCGACCGCCCTCGAGCACACGCATGAGGACTTGCCTGCCGACCATCCGCATCTTGCGGGTGCGCGGGCGACAAGCGCCGGCTACCGGCACCTCCACGACTACATCATCGACGACGAGCACGCGTCCTGGCCGGAACGGTAATGAGGATTGAACCAGCACGCACCGACATAGACCGGCATCGTGTTGAATATCAGCACACCCTAAGGCCCCCAGAACTGCACGACGACGCGCCGGTTGGCGGCGGCGTCCGGCCCGAACTGGGTCGTGCCCTCGGTGGCAACGATATTGGCGGCCGGAAGCCGGGCGCCGCTCGCCAGAAGATGGTCGAGCACCACGGCAGCGCGCGCCGCGGTGATCCGCCGGTTGATCAGTGCCGAACCGGTCACGTCGGCATAGCCAGTTATGGTGACCGAGCAAACTCCGCTGTTGGCCACGTCGACGACGTCGCTGAGGGCCTGCGAGACGTTGGCCTCGCTCGCGGTCGCGTTGTGCGCGAACCCGGTGATCTCGGCCGCGGCGGAACAGGAGGCGGCGCTCGTCTCTCCACCTGCCGCATCAGCTTCTGGCAAAGCCCCTGCCTCGAGCCAGCCGCCCGGCGGCGCATTGACGACCGCGATTTCCGCCTCCGACCACACCTGCACGACTGCCCCCGTGTCCCGCTCGATGCGTTCGCCATTGCTGGTGAGGATGAATTGAGCGGGCGCCAGCGGCGTGTCCCCCACCCTGCCGCCGAGGATGTGGAGGCTGCGGTCCTTGCCCTCACCGCCATAATGGTCGTTGGTCAAGCGGATGGTGAGATCACCATTGCCGGCAAGGATCCGGTCGTCGACCGTAAAGTGGAAAACGCTTCCCTCCGGAACTGGATCGTCGATCGTACCGGTCGCGACCACCTCGCCGCCGATCGCCGCCTCGAACGCCGGGCCGCCGTCATAGGCCGTGCCCGACAGCGTAAGCTCCATTTCCGCACCAACGCACGGCGCCGCCGCGATCACTGCGGCACTCGCCAGGGCGCAGGCTCCAGAACGCAAGACCATCTCAGCTTCCCCACCGCATCGCATTCGCAACGTTCCGGTCGCGACTTGGATGCCGGGGCCTGCGGTCACACGGTCGCGGGGATGGGCCAATGGTTAAGACATTCTCTCTTCCCGCCGGCATCCCAGCGCAGGCGGGAAGAGATGGTGCCTTCCATTGACGGCGGCTTCCCCCGCCCTCACGCCGGCCCGCTGCTGCCCAGCGGCCAGACGCTTTGCAGCGTTTCGCCCGACAGGATCCGCTCCCGGCATAGCGCTTCACCCTTGCCGTTCTCGTCGGCCGCATCGGCGATGGTCGCAATGAGCTCGCGCGGGATGACGACGACACCGCTGATATCGGCAAAGATCACGTCGCCCGGACGCACGCGCACGCCATCGATATCGAGGTCGATATGCGCCCTGGTCGGCTCCATGCGGCCCGAGACGCCGACCGGACTCGTGCCGCGGGCAAACAGCGGATAGTCGAGATGCCGGACCTCGGCGAGGTCGCGCACGGTGCCGTGGACGACGGTCGCGGCAGCACCCGCGACCTTGGCTCCGGTCGACATCAATTCGCCCGTGCCCGAGCCCTCGGCGCAGGACGCATCAACCATCATGATCCCGCCCTTGATCACGCCGTCGATGGCGCCGTGATAGACATCCTGCGGCTGTCCGGTGCGGGTCGAGGGCTCGTAGAGGACGGTCACCGCCGGGCCGCAGACCACCTTGCCTGGAGGCAGGCTCCCGAACAGCGAAATGCCCTTGAGGTGGCCGTAGGCGCCATGCTTGTCCATGACGTCATGGATGTCGCCGGAATACCAGTTGGAAAGGCGGTTGATCGACGCCCAGTCAGTGGTCGAATAATCGAAAATGCTCATGAGGGAGTCCTGTTCAGAGTGGCGGGTGTGGGCGTCACCAGGCGGTGAAGCCGCCGTCGACGACGACGTTCGAGCCGGTCATGTAGGACGAGGCATCCGAGGCGAGGAACCGGATGACGCCGTTGTATTCGTCGATCTCGGCCTGACGCCCCATGGGTACGCGCTCGAGGAACGCATCGACGAACTCCTTGTCGAAGCTCGCGGTCTTGACTCCGCCGAACGAGATGAGGTTGACGCGCACCTTCTTAGGACCCCAATAGGTGGCTAGGTACCGGGTCATGTTGACGAGGCCGGACTTGGAGGCTGCGTAGGAGATCGCCTTGATGAACGGCACGCCGTCGCGCTTCTCGCGATACGCATAGAGCGCCTGATTGGGCGAAACCATGCCGTAGATCGAGCCGACATTGATGATCGAGCCGCGCTCTTCTTCAGCCATCCTGCTGCCGACCACCTGGCTGGTCAGCATTACGCCGGTAAGGTTGGTTTCGATGATCTCGTCCCAGTATTTCTGCGGATAGACTTCGAAGGGCGCATTTTGCTCGGCCGATCCATCGGGCTTGGAATCGATGCCGGCATTGTTGACCAGCACCTGCGGCACGCCCCAGTCGGCAACGAGCTTTTCGGTCGCCGCTTCCAGCGCGTCCTTGTCGGTGACGCTCGCCTCATAGACGCGGATGTTGTCGGTCAGGCCGGGGAACTTCTCGGCAAGCTTGGCATCATCGAACGGGCGGCGGGAGAAGATCGCGACCTTTGCCCCGGCCTCGGCCAGCGATTTGGAGAACTGGGTTCCGAGCTGGCCGAGCCCGCCGGTCACGACGGCAACGCGGCCCTCTACGGAAAACGGATCATACATTTGAAAGTACCCCTAATCTGAACTGGAAGGTCACGACGCGCCGATATCGGCGGTCGATCTGGAACGCGTGCGCAGCACACTGCGGATGAGCGGGATCAGGACGACGGCACAGACGATCACCCCGAGGACCGCGGATACTGGCCGGCCGAAAAAGCCTAGGAGGTTGCCGTCGGCGATCTGCATCGACATGATGAAATTGCGCTCGAGGATGGGGCCGAGAACCAGCCCGAGGATGACCGGCGCGATCGGGAAACGGTTGGACTCCATCAGGTATGCCACAAGGCCTGCCGCCAGCATGACGCCGACATCGAACACCGTGTTGTTGATGGCAAACGACCCGACAACGCAGAACACCAGGATGGTCGGCACGATCAGCCCGCGCGGCACCGCCAGCACATGGCGGGCGCCCTTGATGGCAAAGAACCCGATGGGGATGAGCAGCAGGTTGGCGAGGGCGAAGGTGAGGATAACGGCCGTCAGCATCGTCGGATTGTCGACGAAGAGTTGCGGGCCGGGGTTGAGCCCCTTCATGAACAAGACGCCAATGGCAATGGCCGTCACCGCATCTCCGGGGATACCGAAGACCAGCGCCGGCACCCAGGCGCTCGAAAGGCCGGCATTGTTCGAGGAGCTGGCTTCAATGAGGCCTTCTTCATGGCCCGTGCCGAACTTTTCGGGCGTCTTCGACAAGCGCTTGCTCATGCCATAGGCGATCCAGGCGGCAAGGTCGCCACCGACGCCCGGCAGCGCGCCGATCGCCGCGCCGAGACCCGAGCCACGCACGAAGCTCCAGGGATACGTCCTGAACATGCGGCCGACACCGGCGAACGGGTTGCTCCACAACTTCTGCCGCTCGGGGACCGGCGGCGTCGTCCCCGCCGACGACAGGCCGCGTAGCAGTTCGGCGAAGGCGAACATGCCGATCATGGTCGGAATGAAGCTGACCCCGCCATAGAGGTCGATCACGCCGAAGGTGAAACGGGGCTGGCCGGAGGTGACGTCGAGTCCGACGGTGCTGATCAGCAGCCCGAGGCAGAGCGAGAACAGCCCGCGCGCCGGTGCGTTGGTGCTGACCAGCGCCGAGGTCAGGAGCCCGAGAAGCGCCAGCCAGAAGAACTCGAAGCTGGAGAAATTGAGCGCCGCACGCGCCAGGATCGGTGCGCCGACCAACAGGATGATGGCGCCGACGAGCCCCCCGGCGGCTGAGAACACGATGCCGATGCCCATGGCGAGCTGGGCCTTGCCCTTGAGGTTGAGCGCATAGGCTTCCTCGACATAGGCGGCCGACGCGGGCGTTCCCGGAATGCGCAGGAGGACGCCCGGAATATCACCCGCCGTGATCGCCATGGCGGTCGTTGCAACGATCGCCGCGATCGCCGGCACCGGATCCATGTAAACGGTCAGCGGGATCAGCAGCGCTGTGGCCATGGTGGCGCTGAGCCCGGGGATGGCCCCGATGAAGAGGCCGTAGATGGTGGCCAATAGAACGACGACGAGCACCTGGGGCTGCAACACCAGGCTAAGAGCGGGGATCAGGACGTCGAGACCCATCGCACTATCCTAGAAACGTCAGCGGGCCGGCCGGCAGCGGCACATAGAGCAGCCGCTTGAAGACCAGATAGGCACAGAGGACGACGACCACCGCCACCGGCAACGCCGCGATCGGGCGTGCGCCCATCAGCAGCATCAGCGGCAGCGCATAGATCAGCCCGAACAGCGGAAACCCGATCCACGGCATGACGGCGATGCCGACGATGACGCCGAGGATCGCCCAGGCCGCGCAGACGAGCCCGCGGGTCTGACCGCGCCACACCGAGACATCGATCAGCGGTCCTGCCCCCGCGCTGCGTACGCCCCCGAGAAAGACGGCAAGACCGCAGGCCACCATGACCAGCCCGATGAGCGTCGGCATCAGCGACGGACCGAAGGTGGTCCCGGGAACGGACGGGATCGTCTGGGCCTGCTGGATGATGAAAAGGGCAAGGAGCGCCAGCCCGACACCGAGAATGCGGTCGTCAATGCGCATGGCGCTCCTCCTTTTTGCCTATTACCTATTGCTGCGCGAGACCGACCGCCTGCATGGCCTCGACCAGGGCATCGCGCGAGCGCATCACCGTCTGCGTGAACGTCTCCGCATCCTGGTAGGCAACCGAGAACCCACGCGATTCCATCATGGTGATGAAGTCCTCGTCCTCAGTGATCTCCGCCAAGGCCTCAGACACCTTGGTCACCACTTCCTCAGGCAGTTCGGCGGGACCGGCCATGCCGCGGAAGGGCAGCGGCGACCACTCGACACCAAGCGCCTCGCCAGCCGTCGGGATGTCGGGATAGAGCGAGCTGCGTTCATCCGCCATCACCACCAGGGTCTTGGCTTCGCCGGCATCGACCAGCGACTGCGCCTCGGCAGGCGAGGTCGAGACGATGGAGATGGCGTTGGCGGCAAGCTGCTGCATGGCCGGAGCCGAACCGTCCGAAGCAACCCAGGGGCTGGCTTCCGGATCGACACCGAGCGTGTTGAGCAGGCCCGCCCAGGCGAGGTGCGAGAGGCCGCCACGGTTGGCGCCTGAAGCCTTCAGCGCACCCGGATTGGCACTGACCGCCTTGATCAGGTCCTCGGCCGTCGCATAGGGCGCATCGGCGCGCACGTTGATACCGATCGGATCGGCATTGAAGCGCCCGAGCAGGGTGAAGTTCTCCGGAGCCGCGCCCGGCAGGCCCTGGGCCTCGAACATCGTCGTCTCGATGGTGATGACGCCGAGCGTGTAGCCGTCGGGTGCCGAGTTGGCGATGGTGATGTGCCCAACAAGCCCGCCGCCGCCGGTGCGGTTGACGACGTTGAACGGCTGGCCGAACCGCTCCTCGAGCTCCTGGGCGACGGCGCGCGCCGTCGCATCGGTGCCGCCGCCGGCGGACCAGGGGACGATGATGGTGACGGCCCGCTCGGGCCACTCCGCCAGCGCCTGCCCCGTCAGGGCAAGCGATCCACCAACCAACAGTGAAGCTGCGAGCGCTGCTTTGAAAACCTTCATATCTTGTCCTCCCACGCTGCCGGATGCTGGCGAGTGCAGCGTATTGGCTGTGATCGGCGAGCCAGCTTTAGCTCCACCTCTCATGTCATAAGTCATATGTCAACACTTGACCGCCGTGCTTGACACAACTTATGACATGACTAGTTTTGCCGCAGGCGTTCGCATGAGGGAATCTTGATGACCGCGCATACCGGAACGCCCCCCGCCAGAGACAAGCTGCACTCGGCCGTCGCCAGCGTGGTGGAGGGCAAGATCCTCAGCGGTGAACTGGCGATTGGCGACAGGCTCCCCTCGGAGAGCGAGCTGGCGCGAGAATTCGGTGTCTCGACGCGCTCGGTACGCGAGGCCATCCAGATCCTTGAGACCAAGGGCCTGGTTCGGCGGCGGCACGGCGAGCGCACTACCGTGGTGCGTGACGATGTCGGCGAGTTCATGGGGACGCTGGCGACGACCGTCCGGCAATTGCTCACCGCCAATCCGCGCTACCTGACGGAACTGATGGTGGTGCGCCGGATGATCGAAAGCGACGTGCTCGACCTCCTGACATCAGGCGAGACCCACGATCTGACCAAAGTGGAAACCGCACTCGCCGACATGCGCGCGGCCGGCGACAACAAGGACTTCGGCAGCTTTACCGCCGCCGACGCCGCCTTCCACCGTGCCCTCGTCGATGCGGCGGGCAACACCATCCTCTCGGTCTTCTACGACAATCTCTATGGCTTGGTGACCGAGGTCATCCGTGTCACCTCGAGCGTGCCGACCAAATCCTACGAGGCCGCCTACAACGAGCACCTCGACATCTACAACAGGATCAAGGCGGGCGACGCCGACGGCGCCAAGTCCCTGATGCGCGCCCACATCGACAACAGCGCCGAGTACCTGCGCGTTGCCATCGAGCAATCCGCATCGGCCGACCGGTCTGCGTCGGATCCCTAGGACAGGCCCAGCTCGACGTGACGAACCTGTCGCGAGGCCGTGGACAGCCACGAGACTACTTGCCGGCCTTCAGCGTCTCGATGATCTTCTCGACCCGCCGCGCCTTGGTCTCGGCAGCCTTCGCGCCCTCGACCGCCAGGACATGCTGGCGTTGGCGGCTGTAGCTCAGCTTCTCGAAAGCACTCTTGGCCGCCTCATCCCCGGCCAGTGCGGCGGCCAGTTCGGCAGGCACCACGACAGTGCGCGGCGCGGTATCGAGCGCCAGCTCGACGGAGATCCTGTCGCCGCCCTTGAGCCCCGACTTCTCGCGGTGCTCGGCGCTGACACCGACCATATATTCTCCGCCCATCACGGCAACCGTGTTGCGATAGGTGTAGGTCCCGTTGAGCGTGACAGTGACCTTGGGGCGCTTGCCCCACCCCAGCGCCTCGACCACCTCGGCCGGGATCACGATTCCGGTGGTGTTGGCGCCGGTCTGAAGCAGAACAGTATCGAACTTCGGCATGATGACCTCCGGCAGGCAAAGCCTGGCTGCTGAACGTGAGCTTCACCGATCGGGATGGACCTCGCGGCGGAACTTGAGGCACAGGGCCGAGATCCAGGCCCAGGCGACGACCACTGCGATGGCGAAGGCGACGTTGAACAGAGGATTGCCGCCGCCCGATGCGATGCCGGCGAACGCGCCAAGGAAGATCACACCGGTGGCGACCGAGTAGATCCCCCAGCCACGCTCGTCCTGGTTAAAGAAGCGGCGCGCAAAGACGAAGCACCCGGCGATGAATGACAGGAAACCGACCGCGCCGGCCACGAAATGGAGGATGCCCGTGGTACTGATCTCCATGGCGTCCGCCGGGGTTCCCGGCGGAAAACCCAGCATCGGATCGGCGGGAAAGATAGCGGCGGCCACGAGCCCGAAACCGTAGAGGCCAAGCAGGATCGGTCCTGACGTTCCGGCGCGGCCGGGATGGATCAGCCGACGGATGCCGATGGCCCCGAGGATCGTCAGGATGCCGGTCACGGTAAAGTTCATGACCTGTATCCAGCCGAGATCGCCATTGCTCATGATGCTGAGCGGGTGGCGCGTGATGTCGAAGGTCGGGCGGATCGCCATCTGAAAGAGCCCGAGCGCGACATAGAGCGGCCCGGCGACGACGCCCGCCATCAGGAGGTTGCGTGTGAGGGAAGTCTTGCCAGCGGTCATCTTGTCCTCGAGTGTCATGGCGGTCCGGCCGCATCGGACGGCGTCCGGTTCTGCGTTCACGACGAAGCAGGACGGGTGGAGTCGACACGGCACGGTAAATGCAAACCGCCAGAGCGGATGCTACTTCCCTTTGCGGCGGTGCCCCGCTGACCGCCGCTCGAGGTCCGACGCGTCCCTGGCGGGAAGGGGCGGCGCGCCTATGGCGCCGAAGACCCCGACGGCTAGCGATGCTCTTGAGTGTTAAACGAGGAGGTGCATAGCTTCACCGCATGGTTGTTCAACGGTCGTATGGCGCTCATGGATCTCAATAGCCTGGCCCTCTTCGTGCGGGTGGTCGACAGTCAGGGTTTCTCGGCCGCTGCACGGGCGACTGGCCTCGCCAAGTCGAGCGTCAGCGACCGGATCGCCGCGCTCGAGAAGGAGGTCGGCGCCAGCCTCCTGCGGCGCAACTCGAGGAGCTTCAGCGTCACCGAGCTCGGGAGGCAGGTCTATGCTCATGCCCGCGCCATACTGGATGAAGCCGAAGAGCTGGATGTACTGCTGAAGAGCCGTCTGGCTGAACCGGGCGGCACCATCAGGATCAGCAGTTCGTCGACCACCTATACCTCGGGCCTTGTGGAGGTGCTCTGCGGCTTTGCCACCGAGTTCGCCGATGTCGACTTTCAACTGCACGCCAGCAACGGCAGCGTCGATCTGGTGGATGATGGTTTTGATCTGGCAGTACGTGCGCACATACAGCAGCTCCCGGATTCGAGCCTGATCCAGAAGCGGCTCGGCTTCTCGCCCCGCTGGCTGGTCGCGTCGGCAGCCTACCTGGAGCGCATGACGCTGCCTGTCGTGCCGGCCGACCTTGCGGCCCATGCCGGGCTGGTGATGAGCGCCATGGCCGACGCACCGGAGTTGCTGTTGCGAAACGACGCCGGCAGCGAGTGCCGGGTGCGCATGTCGTCCCGCATCGCCGCCGACGACGCCCAATCGCTGAAAGCCGCAGCAGCGAGCGGACTAGGGATCGCGGCCCTGCCGGCCGGGTTGTGCAGGACGGCGCTGGCGGAGGGAAATCTGGTTCGGGTGCTGCCGGACTGGCATGCCGGCGGAGCCGAAATCAGCATGCTCGTGCCGTCCCGGCGGGGCCAGGTGCCTTCCGTACGCGCGCTCGCTCTCTATATCGCCCGCCACCTCCCGCAGGCGATGCGCCTCACGGCTCTGCGCCCGCTGTCATAGGTACATCGCGCCCTGGCAGCTGCCATGGCCACACGTCGCTCTGCTGACGTTCGCACTGCCGGACGCTGCGTCCGCCGCGGCATGGTTGTTCCGGACACGCCGTCGAGCCTATTCCAGTCCGGCGTCCTGAAGCTCCACAGGAACGCTGGCCAGGATCTTGAGGCGATGCCGCGTGGAGGACCGGAAATCCTCGCGGGTACGAACGGCCGCAAGCCTTCAGCGGCCGAAAAGTTTTCGTGGGTTGTCGAAAGCCGATCCAGCGGTTCGTCGATACAGTGAAGCGGGGCACCCTCCCCGCTGGAACCTATCTGAAGGAGATCGGCAATGACCACTGAGGATGCTCCGCGAGCCGGCCGGCGCGAATGGATCGGCCTCGCCGTCATCGCGCTGCCGTGCATGCTCTATTCGATGGACCTGACCGTCCTCAACCTGGCCGTGCCGTCGCTGACGGCCGATCTCAAGCCCACGGCCGCACAATTGCTGTGGATCGTGGACATCTACGGGTTCTTCGTGGCCGGAGCGCTGCTCACCATGGGGACGCTCGGCGACCGCATCGGCCGCCGTAAGCTCCTGCTGATAGGGGCGGCGTGCTTTGGCGCTGCCTCGATTTTCGCGGCCTTCGCACAGAGCGCCGCCATGCTGATCCTCGCCCGCGCCCTGCTCGGCATAGCCGGCGCGACGCTGGCACCCTCGACGCTTTCGCTGATCACCAACATGTTCCCCAACGATCGCGAACGCACCTTTGCCATCAGCGTCTGGGTGGCCAGCTTTTCCGTCGGCGGCGCACTGGGCCCGGTGATCGGCGGGGCGCTCCTCGCCTGGTTCTGGTGGGGTTCGGTCTTCCTCATCGCCGTGCCGGTGATGGTCCTGCTTCTGGTGCTGGCCCCCAGGCTGCTGCCCGAGTACAAGGATCCCAATCCCGGCCGGCTCGACCTGCTGAGCGCAGCCATGTCGGTGGTCGCCGTGCTTGCGATCATCTACGGCATCAAGCAGGTCGCCGAAGGTGGCGATGGCTGGGCAGCGGCCGCAACCATCGCCTTCGGCCTCGTGGTCGGCGCGGTGTTCGTGCGCCGCAAGGCCACCCTCGAGCAGCCGTTGCTCGATCTGAGCCTCTTCGGCCGACCGATGTTCAGCGCGGCACTCGCCATCAACGTCTTCGGCTTCTTTGCCGCCTTCGGGGCCCTCCTCTTCATAGCCCAGTATCTGCAGCTGGTGCTCGGGTTGACGCCGTTCGAGGCGGGGCTCTGGACCTTGCCGTCCGGCCTCGGCTTCGTCGCCGGCTCGCTGCTGACCTCGGTGCTGCTCGGCCTGATGCGGCCCGCCTACGTGCTCGGGCTTGGCCTTTCAGTGGCTGCGGCGGGCTACTTCCTCCTCACCCAGCTCGACGGCCCGAACGGCTTCGCGCTGCTGATCACCGGCTTCGTCATGTTGTCGCTGGGGACTGCGCCGTGCGCGGCGGTGGCGGCGGACCTGGTGATGAGCGCCGCACCGCCCGACCGCGCCGGGGCCGCCTCCGGGCTCAACGAGACCAGCTCTGAATTCGGTGGTGCGCTGGGCATCGCGCTTCTCGGAAGCCTGGTGACAGTGCTCTATCGCGCGGGGCTCGGCGCGAGCCTGCCGGCGGACATGTCGCCCGATCTGGCAGCGACGGCGCTGCGCGGTATCGGCCCGGCAGCAGCGATCGCCGAGGCGATGCCCGGACCGTCGGGCGCGGCACTTCTCGAAGCTGCGCGCGACGCCTTCACCCAAGCCATGCAGATCACCGCCTCCGTCAGCGGCGCGGTGGTGCTGGCGGCGGCGGTAACCGCCATCGTGATGTTCCGCAAGCAGCGCCCGGCCGTGGCGCCGGTCTGATCCGCTGTTCGCTCTGCCGGACGCTGCGTCCGCCGCGGCGCGATTGCCGGGCGAAGCCGTCACGCCTATTCCAGATCCACCGGGCAAAAACGGGAGGATCACGATGGCCAGCAATGTTCAATCCCTTGCGGGACGAAACGTCGTCGTTGCCGGCGGCACCGGAAATGTCGGCTCCTTCATCGTCGGCTCGCTGCTTGCCGCCGGCGCGCAGGTGGCGGTCCCTTCGCGGTCAGAGGAGAAGCTTGCGGCACTCCGGGGGCACGTCGAGAGCCGGGCCGAGGGCGGCGGGATGGACCGGCTCTCGACGCACCAGGGCAACATCGGCGACCCGGTGTGGGGGCGGGAGCTCCTGCGCGAACTCGCCAGTCGCCACGGCCGCATCGACGGTGCCGTCGCCTCGCTCGGGCGCTTCCAAGACGCTCCGTCATTGCTGAAAGCCGATCCGCAAAAGCTCAGGCAGGTGCTCGATGATTACCTGCTGGCCCATTTCGACGCCGCGAGGCTGTTCCTGCCGGCATTGCTCGAGAACGGCGGCGGCCACTACCTGCTTATCAACGGCCCGCTGGCGGTGACACCATGGAAAGGCGCTGGCCTCGTCTCGATCGCCACCGCCGCCCAGCAGATGCTGTTCAAGAGCCTTTGCCTGGAGCTGGAAGGCAAGGACATCGCCATCTTCGAGCTCATGCACCGAGCTTTCGTGCGGGACCATGCGACGGTCCCGGGAAGCGGACTTCCCGCCGAGGCCGTGGGCGACTATGCCGCCTACCTCATGGGCGACGCTGCCCGGCATCTCAGCGGCAGCACACTGGAACTCGCCTCCCTCGAACCCCTCTATGCAGCAGGGCTGGGACCTGGCGCGGCCGCCGCGACACCCTAGAACAACGGAAAATCCATGACCCAAGCCCGCACGCTCATCCTTCCCATCCTGCTGATCTGCACCATTGTCGCCATTGGATACGTGATGCTGGGGCCCATTCCGGCAGCGGTCTTCGCTGTGGCTTTCGGGGGCGGCCTCATCCTCTACATGGCCACCGCCTGGCGGACCCCCTTCGACTCTCGCAAGGTCATCGTTCCCTACCTGCTGACGGTCATGCTGTTCCTCGTCCACACCTATGAGGAGTATCTGACCGACTTCGAGGTCCTGGTGTCCACCTTGGCCGGCCGCACCGTGCCGGAAGCGGACCTGCTCTTCGTCATCGCCTGGCTTGCACCCTTCATCTGGGTCGGGGGTGCGATCGCGCTGATCAAGCAGTGGGCGGTCGGCTACTATTTTCTCTGCGCCTTCTTCATTGCCATGACCATCGCCGAACTGGCCCATTTCGTCTTCCCCTTCGTGATCGACGGCACGTTCCACTACGAGTCCGGGATGTACACGGCGGCACTGCCGCTGGTGCCGGCCTATTACGGCCTCTACGTCATGATGAAGGAAATCGGGCGGATCCGCTCGGAACGTCAGCCGCCGAACGCGCTCGCGTCGACGACCCCCGGGAGCGCAGCATGATGGCCTTCCCCTCAGCACGGGCAATACGAGCCTGGATCGCCACCATCGCCGTCCTCTGGCCCCTGCCGGCCCTCGGGCACCCGCACGTCGCGTCCGAGGTCGGCGCTAAATCCTACCTGCTGGCCACCGCGATAACCGCGATGCTCCTGCTCGCCGTACTCCTGCTGCCCCGGATGCTCAGGCTGCTGAGGTTACTCGGCAGGCTCCGGTGACAACACTGGATCAGTAACGCCCCATCGTCGAGGATGTGCCACCGCCGGGCAGGCTCAGTTCCGGTAGGCTTCGAGTTTGATCAACGGGACGAGTCGGCTTCCGCCGCATGCTCGGGTGCCCCCGCCAGCAGCGAGGCTTCGGGCGACTGGATGAGCTGCAGGTACCGGTCGAACTGCACCAGCACGTCGGCAATGACCTGGTCCTGCGTCATGCCCATCAGGTCGTAACCGCGGCTGCCGTCGCTGAAGAACGTGCGCGCCTCGAAACGCAGGTCCGCCTGGGCCGCTTCGAGCGCCGAGAATGCCGGCAGGCGATGAGCGGTCAGTTGCACGCCATATAAGAAATCGCGCACGCCGCTGGCCGGTATCGTGAGCGCGACGGAATGTTCGCCGCCGCCGTCCGAAACGGTCGCGGCGCGGCCACGCTCCTCCATTTCCCTGGCCACATTCTGGAGAGCCGGTGTTACCACGTCGGCGATATAGCCGATGACCTGCTTTTCGCCCGGAGCGTTGAGGATCAGCCCGAGCCGGCGTTGCCAGGTCAGTCCGGCGGCGGGATGGGCCGAGGGGGTGCTTGCTCCCTGCCCGACCCGTTGCTGCGCCAGATCGGACTTCATCCCGGTGAACAGGGACCAGATCAGCACCAGCATGATCAGCGAGAAGGGAAGCGCCGTGGCGATCGTGGCCGACTGCAGCGCGGCCAAGCCTCCGGCAACGAGCAGCACAGCGGCGATCAGCCCCTCCAGCACGCACCAGAACACCCGCTGGAGCGCGGTCGTTTGCGTTTCCCCGCCCGCCGCGATGGTATCGACGACAAGGGAGCCGGAATCCGAGGAGGTGATGAAGAATATCGCGACCAGAAGCACGGCCAGTGACGAGGTGAGCGCCGGCAGAGGCAGATATTGGAAGAACTGGAACAGGGCCACCGAAAGGTCTTCGGAAACGGCGACCGCCAAAGCCCCGTTGGCGACCGTCGTGTCGATATGGATGGCGGTGTTGCCAAACACAGTCATCCAGAGGAACGTGAACCCTGCCGGGATGAAGAGCACGGCCACGACGAATTCCCGCACCGTCCTGCCACGCGAGATCCGGGCGATGAACATGCCGACGAACGGCGACCAGGAGATCCACCAGGCCCAGTAGAAAAGGGTCCACGCGTCGATCCAGGGACGCGGCTCATAGGCGTAGATGTTGAAGGTGCGCAGCACGATGGTATCGAGATAAAAGCCGATGTTCTGCACCAGGTCGCGCAGGAGCAGGGCCGTCGGGCCGGCCACCAGCACGAAGAGCATGAGCAGGAGGGCGACCCCGAGGTTGAGTTCGCTGAGGCGTCTTATGCCCTTGTCGACACCGGTGACGACCGAGATCGTGGCGACGGCGGTGATGATTGTGATCAGCACGATCTGGACGAGCGTGTTGTTGGGAACCTCGAGCAGATAGCTGAGGCCGGCATTGATCTGCAGCACGCCGAAACCAAGCGACGTGGCGATGCCGAACAGCGTTCCGCAGATGGCAAAGATATCGACCGCGTGGCCGATCGGCCCGTTGATCCGCTCCTTGAGCAGCGGGTAAAGGCCCGAGCGCACCGTGAGCGGCAGGTTGTAGCGATAGCCGAAATAGGCGAGCGAGAGTCCCACCACCGCATAGATCGCCCAGGCATGAAAGCCCCAGTGAAAGAAGGTGACGCTCAGCGCCTGGCGCTGCGCGGCAATGGAGAGAGGCTCGGCCTCGGGAGGGGCGGCAAAATGAGTCATCGGCTCGCCCACGGCGAAGTACATGAGCCCGATCCCCATGCCCGCGGCAAAGAGCATGGCCACCCAGGACACGTAGCGGAAGTCTGGAGTGGCGTCGTCGGGTCCGAGCTTGAGATTGCCGAAACGGCTTGCGGCAATGAGGATGACCGAACCGAGGAAAATCGCCACCGACAGCAGGTACCACCAGCCGAAGGCGCCCAGCACCCAGCCCTGCATGGCGCCGAAGATGGCCTCTGCCTGTCCGGGGAACACGACGCCAACAGCAACGAAAAGCCCGATGATCGCAACGGAGCCGAAGAAGACTGGCGGGTTGATCACGAAACGGGACATCCGGTCACCAAAACTGTCAGCCCCAACGCTGTCCTCGGTTGGGAGAACCGCGAAGGGCGCCTCTGGTTTCATGCCTGACGGTAATCAGCCTGCTCGTGCTCCCGCTGACGCCACAGCCGTGGCAAAGAGGCGCCAAACGCCAGACTTCACGGCGAAGCGGTCGAACGTCGCAATCTTATCCGACCGAAATTGCCGACACCCATGACCACGCCACCAAGGATCGCGATGGCGGCCGCCGCCCACAAGACCTGCCGGTAATCGGAGCCGGCGCTGAGGGTTCCGAAGAGAGCCGCTCCGCCGAGCGTTGCGAGAATGGCGATGACGTCCATCAGCGAACTCGAGAGCCCGATGCGCCCCTTGATGGTGTCCTGGACATAGCTGATGTTGATCGAGAGCAGTGCCGATGCCGCCACGCCGTTGACCACCTGCAGGATCAGGACATCCATGACGGTGGCCGCGCGCAGCACCAGAAGGATGTAGACGCCCAGCAACGCGGCGGAAAAGGCGATGATCGCGACCTTGGAGAAGTAACGGCCGACCGCATACCCCCATAGGAGCATGAAAGGTATCTCCGTCAGCGCCGCCGTGCCCGCATAGAGCCCCACGTCGCTGATGCTGCCGCCCAGATCGTTGACGATCATCAGGGGCATGGCCAGTTGGACCAGCCGCATGGCGATCATCACGATGAGGATCGCGAGGAGACCGCACAATGTGCCAGCGTCCAACGTTCGCCCTTGCGTCGGTCCGGCAGCGGATTTGGGCGCGGGGCGCGCTACGCGGGTCGCCGGGTTGCGCATCATCAGGATGAAGATCGTGCCGATGGCGAGGTAGGCGAGGCACGTGATCAGATAGACATCGAACACCGACGTCAGCGCGGCGATGATGCCCGCGGCTGGAGGCACGACCACCCATGAAGCCGAAAAGATGGTCCGCATCACCGAGACCATCATATCCGCCCTGCCCGGCGCCCGCTCGCTGTAGAAGGCGCGCACGAACGAAAAGCTCTGCGAGAAGATGGCGACCGCAAGGGGAATGATGAATACCGTCGCGATCGAAAAGCTCATCTGGTTGCGGAAGAGATAAATAAGCCCGTAGCCGATGACACCCGCAAGGGACGACACCAGGACCAGGATGCGCCGGTCCGGCACGCGATCCGAGACGTAGCCGATCAGCAGCGAGGTCACCGCTCCCACCGCCGCGCCGGCCGACACCAGCGCCGCATAGGTCGCGTTGGACATCCCGAGCTTCTCGATGCCCACGATCGCCGCATAGGGCAGAGTGGTCGCGAAGGTCACGCCCGAGAGGAACATGCTCGTGCCGAGCATCAGCGACAGCGGCGGTATCCTGGTGGCCATTGTTCCCCTCCCGGCATTGCCGGAGGATAAGGAAGGCCTCGTCCTCAGCTATCGCCACCTGGACTCGGGTACCTGAGTCCATCGACTGTCCGCAATGCGCCGACATCGCGGATCTAGTCGCGGTTTGATGTCTTCGGGCCTCTGAACGGGCTGATCGTTCTGAATGGGCTTGGCATTGCGGAGAAGGAAGCCGCCGGATACCCACTGGCGCTTCGCAAGCGCGGGCATAATGCCGACGACCGGATTAGGCCGGCATCTGTCCAGGCTGTTGCCGACCCGAGGGCGCGATCCGGGAAGCCAGACGTCCAACACAACCTGGTCGAGTACGCTGAAAAAGGCAGGATTTGCTGCTAGGCTAGCTCGTCTCGAACTCCTCTGTCGCCGGAGGGAGGTGGATGGAAGGCGCTGACGAGCAAAATGCGGACGGATCGGGATCTGCCCTGCACGCCGAGCTGTCGATAGGTCGCGATTGCTTTGGGCGTCATGACTGGGCTGACGCATTTGCCGTGTTTTCGCGAATCGACCGGGAGGCGCCACTTTCCGCTGAAGATCTGGAGCGGCTGGCGATATCCGCGTACCTGACCAATCGAGACGAAGACGCCCTGCGCGCCTTCGACCGCGCCCATCGCGCATACGTCGAGGCCAACGATTGCACGCGGGCCGTGCGCACGGCGTTCTGGCTCGGTTTCCGCCTTGCCAGCAGAGGACAAACAGGTCCGGCGAGCGGATGGTTCTCCCGGGCAAAGCGCCTGTTGCAGCGTCACGGGAAAGACTGCGTCGAACGGGGCTATTTGATGATACCGGTCATCGAGGAGAAGCTTGCCGAGGGTGACTTCGACTCAGCTCTGCACGAAGCAAAAAATGCCGCCGATATCGGTGAGCGGTTTCAGGATGCTGATCTGCTTTCGGTCGCGCTGCATCTCCAGGGGCGCGCACTTCTCCGCAAAGGTTCAGTGGCGGCGGGTCTCGCCCTTCTCGACGAAGCTATGGTCGCAGTCATCGAGGATGAGCTGTCGCCACTCATGACGGGCCTGATCTATTGCAGCGTCATCGAAGCCTGCCACGATATCTACGCCTTTGACCGAGCGCGGGAGTGGACATCCGCCCTTGCCGCCTGGTGCAGCAAACAGCCGCAGATCGTTGCATTCACCGGCACCTGCCTGGTCCATCGCGCGGAGATCATGCAGCTTGCCGGCGCCTGGGGCGATGCAATTGCGGAAGCCGGCCGAGCCTGCGAGCGTTTCCTTGATGGTTTCGATCCGCAACCTCCGGCAACGGCGTTTTATCAAAGGGCCGAGATGCATCGCCTCAGGGGCGAGCTGGACGCGGCGGAGGAGGATTATCGCCGCGCCAGCCGGTTTGGCCACGAACCGCAGCCGGGACTGGCCCTGCTGCGTCTGGCGCAGGGGCGCAAGGACGCGGCAATCGCAGCAATACGACGAGTGATAGGCACCACAAAGGATCGGCTGCACAGGGCGCGCCTTCTTCCGGCGTATGTCGAGACTGCAATCTCCGTGGGAGAACTCGGCGAGGCCAAACAAGCATGTGGGGAACTGGAAGAGATCGCAGCAGCTTTCAAATCTACAGTGCTGAGTGCCATGGCCAACCAAGCCCGGGGAGCTCTCGCTCTTGCCAATAGAGACGCCGGCGCGGCTCTCGTCACGCTGCGCCCTGCATTCGAGGTGTGGAATGCAATCGACGCACCATATGAGGCTGCCCGCATCCGCATCCAGATCGGACTTGCCTGCCGCGCGCAAGGTGACGGCGACGGTGCCGACTTTGAATTCGCGGCCGCAAAAGCCGGGTTCGATAGACTGGGCGCCTATCCGGACCTCCGCCGCGTCGAGGACCTTATGGCGAGGCCGCGTGCGGGATTGCACGGCCTGAGTCAGCGCGAGTTGCAGGTTTTGCGGCTAATTGCTACCGGCAAGACAAACAAGGCCATCGCCGATGAGCTTTTCCTGAGCGAACGCACAATCGAGCGGCATGTGAGCAATATCTTTACAAAACTCGACCTGTCATCGCGCGCGGCAGCCACTGCATGGGCCTACGGGCACCACCTCGTCTGAACTCCGTTATACGTGGAAACACCCATTGCGCGTTCGCTGCAATTTCCGCGCTTTCCCCGAAGCATGCGGCCACGGTCGGCTCTAGCCTGCCTCCAGACCATCGAAGGAATGGAGGAGGTCATGAACAAGGCTCGAAGAGTTGAAACCACGAAAGAACAATCCGGACCGGTGATTGGTGCCGAGGAGGCGCGGCTGCGGCTGTTGACAGATCTTCCCGTTGCCGAGCGGCGCGTGCAACTGGCAGGCATTTCGACCAACGTGTTCGAGGGCGGCATCGGGCCGCCGTTCGTCCTTCTGCATGGCCCGGGCGAATACGCCGCCAAATGGTTTCGAGTGATCCCCGAGCTCATCAAGACCCACCGGGTCATAGCACCCGACCTTCCGGGTCATGGGAAATCCAACGCGATCGACGGGACCGTCGATACGGACCGCGTACTCGCCTGGCTGGGCGAACTGATCGAGCAGACCTGTCAGAGCCCTGCTGTATTGGTGGGCCAGGTTCTAGGGGGCGCCATCGCCGCGCGCTATGCGGCCGCGGGAGGCGCGGGTCTGCGCTGTCTCGTGCTCTCGGATGCGCTGGGGCTTACGCCCTTCCAGCCTGCGCCGGAGTTCGGGGAGGCACTCATGACGTTCGCGACAGAGCCGAGCGAGGAGAATCACGATCGGCTCTGGCAACGCTGCGCCTTCGATCTGGACAGGCTTCGCACGGACCTGGGCACCACGTGGGACAATTTCAAAGCCTACAATCTGGATCGCGCCCGGACGGCCCCTCTGAAACCCACCCAACACGGCCTGATGGAGCAGTTCGGCATTCCAGAGATTGCGCCGGACGATCTCGCTCGTATCGAGGTGCCGACTGTATTGATCTGGGGGCGACATGATCTCGCAACCTCGCTGAACGTGGCGGAGAGGGCAAGCGCTCGCCATGGCTGGCCGCTATACGTCATCGAAGACGCCGCGGACGATCCCGCAATCGAGCAGCCTGCTGCATTCGTCGAAGCGCTGCGGGAGGCCATCAGCAGGTATGGTGAACCCGCCGCATCCGACATACCGCCGCATACGCGCGAGGCGTGGGATCACATTGCGCCCGGCTATGACAGGACCAACACTGAAACCCAGATGCAGCTTGCCGGTGAGGCGCTGCTGCGGGCCGAACTACAGTCGGGGATGCGGTTCCTCGACGTTGCTTGCGGCAGTGGCGCCCTTGCCATCCCCGCCGCGAGGCTTGGCGCAGAAGTGGTCGCTGTCGACCAGTCGCCGGTGATGCTCCAGCTGCTGCAGGATCGCGCACGAAAGGATGCACTTGCGATCGACACAAGCGTCATGGACGGCCACGCCCTGCAATTCGAAGCCGAAAGCTTTGACATCGCCGGGTCGCAGTTCGGTGTGATGCTATTTCCCGACATGCCCGCAGGCATTCGCGAGATGGCCCGTGTCGTCAAGCCGGGGGGAACCGTTCTGGTCATCACCTATGGCGACCCGCACGAAGTCGACTTCCTGCGCTTTCTGGTAGGCGCGGTTCAGTCGGTGCGGCCCGGGTTCGAAGGCCCGTCCGTGGCCCCCCCGCCATTGCCGTTCCAGTTGAGCGACCCCGAGCGGCTGCGCGCTGAATTGGAAGCCGCCGGTCTCAAGAAGATCCGTGTCGAGACGACCACCGAGCGGACAGCATTCAGTTCAGGAGAGGAACTCTGGAACTGGATCATTTGGAGCAATCCGATTGTGGAGGAGGTGCTCGGCGAGCTCGGCCTGACCAAATCCGAGCGCGATACGGTTCGCGGCGTGCTGGACGAAATGGTGCAGGAGCAGACAGACGATAGCGGCCGAGCCTATCTCACCAACCCGGTCAATATCGGTATCGGTAAAAAATGAGACGGTGGTCCGGGTTACAAGAGAGGCGGTCGCAGCCGCCTCCCCCGAACTCCTCGCCCATATTTTGTCGCAACAGGATATTCCGCCCTCGCACAGCGTCATGGTCGGGGACCGCCGATATGACATCTCCAGGGCCCATGCGGTGGGAATACGCGGCCTTGGCGTGCACTGGGATTATGGCGCAAGAGACGAACTCGAGACTGCCGGCGCAGATCAGCTGGCGGAAGCGACTGCAGACCTCGCCCGCACGGTTCGTTCGATGGTCAGCGGAGAGCTATCTGCGAGCTAGAGGCTGGTTCTGGGCGCGAGCCTGAGGCGTCCCAGCCGCTCAGGATCCTGCGATCTCGTTCCCCAGGCGGACCGTTTCCTCAACGAGCAGAAAGAGATCGTCGCGGTGTGTGCGGTGATTGGTTATGGCGACCCGCAGGCAATGCTCGCCATGCACCGTCGTATCCGAAATTGCCGCTGTCCCCTCTTCCTGCAGCCGCAGCATGATTTCCGTATTGATGGCCTTTAGCGCCTCGGCCTCCACCCCCTTCGCACGATACCGGAAACAGACGATGTTGATCGTTGTGGGGGCCGCGAGCTCCAGAAGGGGCTCGGCCTCGATAAGGGTGGTGAGGTACCGCGCCTGAGCGATGTTCTGGTCGATGAGGCGGCCGAACTTTTCGGCGCCATGCTCCTTGAGCGCCATCCAGACCTTCAGCGCCCGGAAGCCGCGTGTGGTCTGCAACCCGTACTCGTGCAGCCACGCTGCCGCGGCGAGGCCGCGCGATGTCGCCTCCAGATATTCGGACGTCACCGCAAAAGCCGCATGATGGGCAGAGGGGTCGCGGATGAGGGCGCAGCCGACTTCGAAAGGCGCATGCAGCCATTTATGCGGATCGAGCGCCAGGGAATCGGCGCGCCCGATGCCGTCAACGCGCAAGGCGTTTTCGGGGGCGATGGCGATCAGCGCGCCTATGCAGCCGTCGACATGGAACCAGATATCCTCTTCAGCTGCCAGATCACCGATCGCTGAGAGATCATCGATCGCACCAGTGTTCACTGTGCCTGCGTTGGCAATAATACAGGCAGGCAGAAAGCCAGCGGCGCGGTCTTGCGCAATCGCTGCAGCAAGAGCGGCGACGTCCATTCGAAACCCGGCATCACTCGGGATGCGCCGCAGGGCCCGGTTGCCCAGCCCCAACTCTTCAAGTGCCTTGCGGTGGCAGCTGTGGACCTGATCCGAGGCATAGAAGCGCAACGGCTTGTCGATCGCCGCGACGCCATGCTCGCGCACGTCCACGCCAGCCTTTACGTTGCGCGCCACCGTCAGCCCGATGAGGTTGGCCATGGAGCCGCCGCTGACCAGCGTGCCGCTGGCCGAAGCCGGAAACCCCACCATTTCCTTCAACCAGTTGACCACCTGAGCGTCCAGCAGGGCGGCGGCATGATTGCCGCCGCCGAGGTTGGATCCCTGGATCGCCGCCAGGAAATCGGCCAGCGCACCGGTAAAGTTGCTGGATCCCATGTACCACGACCAGAAACGCGGATGGATGTTGCCCATCGGATAGGACATCACGTTCTCCGTGACTTGCCTGTAGACCTCGCCGAGCGGCGCCGGCGAGCGAGGCAAGGCGGTATCGAAGAACGTCCTTACCTCAGCCGGCATATCCCGCCACACGGGGCGCTCGCGCACATCGCGCAGAAAGCCGATCGCGTCGTCGACGATGCGGTGGGAAAGTGCCCCGAGTACGGCCCAATCGGTCGGGTCGAGCGTTTCTTCACCGGTCGCAGCCCCTGGGCGATGCAACGCGTCCATCTCATGCTCCATTCAAAGGGCATCGTCACGCGACGAACTGGTAGCCGGGCGTCGAGCGCGAAAGAGCGGTCTCCTCCTCGTCCATCTCGGCTTCGATCGTCTCGAAGAGCGGCGTGGTGATGTAGCGTTCGCCGGTGTCGGGAAGCATGGCGAGGATCACCGATCCGGCGGGTGCGCGTTCGGCGACCTGACGCGCCACGGCGAAGGTCGAGCCGCCGGAAACGCCGGTGAATATGCCTTCCTTTTGCGCCAGTGCTTTCGCCCACTTGATCCCTTCGGGGCCTGCAACCGGCATCACCTCGTCATAGAAGCGGGAGTCGACAGCCTCCTGCAGCACGTAGGGAACGAAATCCGGGGTCCAGCCCTGGATGGGGTGCGGCTCGAAGGCGGGATGGCTGGCTGCCGGAGAGTGGTCGCTTGCACGTTCCTGGGCCTGGCCGCTGCCAATGAGTTGTGCATTGGCGGGTTCGCAGAGCACGATCCGGGTCTCCGGCCGCTCCCGGCGCAAGACCCGCCCGACGCCGGCAACCGTGCCGCCCGTCCCGTAGCCGGTCACGAACCAGTCGAGCCGCGAACCGGCGAAATCGTTGATGATCTCGCGGGCCGTCGTCGCCTCATGGATGTCCGCATTTGCCGCGGTCTCGAACTGGCGGGCGAGGAACCAGCCATTGGCCTCGGCGAGTTCCACCGCTTTCCTGTACATGCCGAAGCCCTTCTGCGCGCGCGGCGTCAGGACGACCTTGGCCCCGAGCATGCGCATCAGCTTGCGGCGCTCGACCGAGAAGCTGTCGGCCATGGTCACGACCAGAGGGTAGCCCTTCTGAGCGCACACCATGGCGAGCCCGATCCCGGTATTGCCGCTGGTCGCCTCGACGACCGTCTGGCCCGGCTTCAATGTTCCGCTGCGCTCGGCCTCCTCGATGATATTGAGCGCCAGCCGGTCCTTGACCGAGGACATCGGGTTGAAGAACTCGGCTTTCACGTAGATCGTCGCGTGATCCACCCCGAGATTGTTGATCCGGATCGTCGGGGTGTCCCCGACGGTCTCCAGAATGCTTTCGAAGAGGCGCCCTCGACCGGCCGTCGTTCTGATTGCTGCTTTGTCCAACATGGTTGGTCTCCCTCATCCATTAAATGGCATCGCGCTCCAGGGCCGCCGGATACCCGGCGGCCCTGAGACTTCATTGTGCGCGCGGATCGTCCATCGGGTCCACATATTCGACGCCGAACGGACCGATGCCGTTGAGCTGGACGATCGTCTCTTCCTGCGTCCAGGCGTAGTGCGCCTCGCCGACGGGGATCCGCACGAAGCTTCCCGCTGCCAGCAGAGGTGCCGCAGCCCGGTCGTGCGTTTCTCCTGTCGCCATGCCGAAGCCGCCGGAAAGAACGGTGACATGCTCCTCCTGGGGGTGCCGGTGGGGCGGTATTTCATAGCCGGCAGGAAACTTCAGCCGGATGACGAACGGGCCGGGCTCGGCGGGACTGCCCATCAACACGGCGATCTCAGCGCCGGCCGGCAAGGTCGGCGGACCCGGGTTGAAGACGACATTATCCACGGGGATGGCGGTATGGTGCTCGCTGTCATGTGCAAGGGCGGGAAAGGCAAAGGTGACGAAAAGCACGCCGACAGCGGCCGTGGCCGCTATGCTCGCCCGTTTGATGCTGTATGCACGTTTCATCGTCGTTCTCCATCTGATGACGAACCTGTCTCACCAAGGAGGCCAGCCGTTCGTCTGCTAGCCGTCCGCTGCCACCAAGGATCTGTGAGGCCTGGCAGGCCCGATCAAAGATGCAGCGCGGTGATTTCGGTGATAGAACACCTGACCGTGGTGCGCCGTGGGAGGCGGCGTGGGAATGATCATGGAATCCGCGCCGGACGTTGACGTCGGCACACCCGGCATCCGGATTCGGATGCTTGGGGCGCTATCCGTTTGGCGGAACGGCACCATCCTGCAGCTTCCGGCGTCGCGTAAGCTGCGCGCGCTCCTGGCATATCTGGCGCTCGCCCCGCATCCAGTCGGACGCAGCCGCCTCTGTGATATTTTCTGGGATGTTCCCAACGACCCCCGCGGTGAACTGCGCTGGTGTCTCAGCAAGTTGCGAAACGCACTCGATGAGCCGGGCCACCAGCGCATCGAGACCTCGAACGATCTGGTTTCGCTCGATCTCGATGGTTGCCTCGTGGATGTTCTCGAGATTGCGGCCGCAGTCGAGCACGGCATCGAGAAGCTTGGGACGGACCGCCTGCTGGCGCTGTCGAAACTGTTCGTCGGCGATTTCCTCGAAGGGCTTGAGGTCGACCGCAGTCCTCAATTCGACAGCTGGCTCATTGCCCAGAGGCGCCGCTTCAGCGCCTGCGACGCGGCGGTGCTGGAGCACCTCATCGCACGCCTCTCGCCGGAGTCTGATGAAGCATTTCCGTTCCTGGAGAGATGGGTCGAAGTTGCCCCGTTCGATACGCGCGCTCACGCAAAGCTCCTGCGTGCTTTGGCGGCACGCGGGCGTATCCATGAGGGTGACGAGCATCTCGCGACCACCGCCCGGATGTTCGCGGCCGAGGATCTGGATACCGATCCTCTTCGCAAAGTCTGGGCGGAGATCAGAAGCAGCTCGGCGAGCGCACTGCACGGCACGCAAATGGCTGCAGCGGAGCCGGCCGGCGGTCTGGCGAGCTTGCCGGAAGACGTTTCCCTTGCACCCCATCGCGCTTCCCTGGCAGTGATGCCATTCCTCGACGGGGGGAACAGCGACACCCAGAGGCGTCCGCTGGCAGATGGTCTGACCAGTGACATCATCACCAAGCTCGCAAAGCTGCGAAGCCTGTTCATCATCGCACGCGGCTCCGTCTTTGCGCTCGCCGAGCGCAGTATCGGGCCGGAGGATGCCGCGCGCAGATTGAACGTCGACTATGTCGCCAGCGGCACCGTGCTGCACCAGGCGGGTCGCATCGTGGTCACCGTCGAGTTGGTCGAGGCGCGCACGGCCAGGATCGTGTGGACGGAAGCGTTCGATCATAAGCCCGACGATGCCTTCATGGTGCTTGACGAGATCTGCAACAGGATCGTCTCGTCGATCGCCAGCGAGATCGAGACGGCTGAAAGGAACCGCGCGATCCTGAAGCCCCCCAACTCACTCGACGCCTGGGAGGCCTATCACCGCGGCCTCTGGCACAGCTATCGGTTCACCAGGCCCGACAACGAGCTGGCGCAGCACTTCTTCCAGATGTCGGCGCGGCTGGATCCGACATTTTCGCGAGCGCATGCAGGCATCTCGTTCACCCATTGGCAGAATGCCTTCCAGCAATGGGCGGATCGCGATCGCGAGGCCGCACTGGCCTTCGAGGCTGCAGGGCGCAGCCTCATTGTCGACGACCACGATCCGGCCGCGCATTGGGCCATGGGCCGCGCTCTTTGGCTGAACGGGCGTCAGGATGAATCCCTTGGCGAGCTGGAGGCGGCGGTGGACCTCAGTCCGAACTTTGCGCTCGGCCACTACGCGCTCTCCTTCGTCCATTCACAATCGGGCAATCCGCAAGCCGCGATCGGCTCGTCCGACCATTCGCGTCATCTCAGCCCCTTCGATCCGCTCCTGTTCGGAATGCTGGGCGCCCGGGCGATGGCACATGTGCGCCTCGGCCAGTTCGAGGAAGCCGCGGAGTGGGCGCTGAAGGCCGCGGCCCGTCCCAACGCGCATGCTGTCATTCTCGCGATCGCCGCCCATTGCCTGGCCTTGGCCGGACGTGTCGATGAGGGCAAAGCCTTCGCTGCGATCATTCGCAGCACGCGTCCAGACTACCGCGTCGACGACTTCCTCGCCACGTTCCGGTTCGCCGACGATGCCGCTGCTCTGTTCCGTCAAGCCGGCAGGCGCCTCGGATTGGATTAGCTCGCGAGCGCGCTTGACCTGCGTCCAAGCCGCGTTTGGTCTGCGGCTGGGGAACCAACCAGCACTGATGAGGATTGCCAGGGCATCCGCAAGATCATCTATTTGTCGAGGCGAAGGATGACCGAGGGCACGCTGGCGCAGGCCACGGGGCTCTTCCGGGAGCATGGCGTGTCACCTGGGCTCCGTACGGCCTTCTCGGCCGTCTGGATTCACGACCTGCCTGGCGTGACGCCGCCGATCGTTGTGATGCCCGACGCAACGATCGACATCGAGTGGATCGGCGGAAAGCTGCGGGTGGCCGGTCCGGATGCCGAACCTCAGGTGGAAATGATCCAGGGAGGCGGAACCGTCGTCGGCCTTCGTTTCAGCCCCGCCGCAGCGGCCAGGTGGCTTGGCGTGCCGGCCGGCGAGCTTCTCGGCATGCGGGTGTCCCTGGATGATCTTTGGGGACGCCGCGCCCGCGACCTCGAACGCAGTATCCGTCTCGATGCAGTTGGCAAACCCGACATAGCCGCACTGCTGAGGCTGGTCGTCAGCAGCCGGCCCGCCATCGACGTCGACCCAGCGATGCGGGCCGCCTTCGAGCTCATCGACAATAGTCCGCCGCCGGACGCGCCGCTCGTTCCCTGGCTGACGCGCGCCTTGGCAATGAGCGAGCGCACGCTGCGGCGAAGGTTTGACGAGACGTTCGGCTATGGACCGCGAACCCTCGCCCGTATCCTGCGCTACCAGCGCTACCTCCGGTTGACGCGAGGCGGCGGCTCCACGGCCATGTTGGCCGCCGAGGCCGGCTATGCCGACCAGGCACACCTCGTGCGCGAGAGCCGCCGCCTGACCATGCACACGCCGCAATCCCTGTTGACCCTGCTCGGCCGCACCTGAAGCGTTTTCAGCAAAGCGGACACCAGCCGCCGCCAGTTTGGCCGAATCGTTCAATCGCGGCTGCCCCGGCGGCTCTAAGGTCGAGGCTCACGACAACAAACCAAGGAGCCGGACGATGAAGCCAAGAATATCTGTCCTCACCATTGCCGTTACCGACCTCGAGCGATCATTGCACTTCTATCGCGATGGGTTGGGCCTTCCGACGCAGGGCATAATCGGAACCGAGTTCGAGCACGGGGCGGTCGCATTCTTCGATCTCTCGGGCGGTCTCAAGCTTGCCATCTGGGAGCATGCATCGCTCGTCCACGATACCGGCCTGGCGGCAACGCCGCCGAGCCCTACGACCCTCACGATCGGTCACAACGTTGCCAGCCGCACCGAGGTCGCCGCCGTGATGGATGAGGCCGCCAGGGCGGGCGCGACAATTATCAAGGCCGCCAAGGACACCTTCTGGGGCGGCTATGCCGGCTATTTCCAGGATCCCGACGGACACGTGTGGGAAGTCGTCTGGAACCCGGCCAACCTTCCAGCCGACTGATAGCCAACGTCAAAACGAGAGACCACTCCCATGAGCAACGACCAACGCATCGACTACATCGAACTGAACGTGGCTGACATCGCCAGGTCGCGCCAATTCTACGGCGACGCCTTCGGCTGGGCCTTCACTGATTATGGCCCGGACTATTGCGAGTTCCGGGACGGACGCCTCTCGGGCGGCTTCACGACGCTCGGCGAGGTCCGATCCGGCGGCGGACCACTTGTGATCCTCTACGCCGGTGACCTGACGGCCACCCTTGCGCGCGTCAAAGCTGCGGGCGGCACGATCGTGCGGCCGATCTACACCTTCCCGGGCGGACAGCGCTTTCACTTCGCCGATCCGGACGGCTATGAACTGGCCGTCTATACCGAAGTTCCCGGGAAATAGGTCGGCGCCCCAGCGGATGGCGGCAACATGCAGGTCGCCGCAGTGCCCGCCGCTCGCCCGAGAGCGTCTCCGCAAAAACGCCGCCACTTTCCGTTCGAACACGCAAAAACTTAGCGACCTGGGCCCCCGTTCCGATTCAGTCGGAACGGGGGCCCTAGAGAGCGTTTTCAGCAAAAGTGGACACCACTTTTGGGGTTCGAAAACGCTGCAAATTCAAGTATTTAGGGCTCACGTTCCCATCCAATCGGAACGTGAAAAGCTCGAGGTCGACGGAGGCCGGTGCGGTGTAGCGCTCCTGAGCAGTTCTCTTCCGTCAAGGCACCACCGATAGTCGAAAGGCCTATGCTTTCGTTGGAACCACCCCACTCGCCTCCGCCTCCGGCAGCGTCCGCACCGGCACTGTGCCGTGCCTTCGCCACGCCAGCACGTCGTTGAGCGTATTGAAGAAGAAGGGCATCATCGGCCGCCCTCCGATCGCCTCCGGCCGTAGCCAAGCGATGTCGCGAATTTCGTGTTCATGGAGCCGCAGCTCCGGCACCGCCTCGAGCTCGAGGTGGAACGAGACATATTCGAAGACCACGCCGCGGTCCGAGACGATAGCGCTGACGATTTCCGTCGGGGCCGCCGGCGCAACCTCCAGCCCGACCTCCTCGAAGAGTTCCCGCACCACCGCCATGCGTGCCGTCTCCTCCCTTTCGAGCTTGCCGCTCGGCACGCCCCAGTGACGCGGCATCGGCTTGCCGACCTGCCGCTCGATGAGCAGCAGCCGACCGTCATGGAAACAGAAGCAGCCAGCCGCGCGAAACGCCGTCTCGACCGACCCCTGCCGATGCACGTAACTCCCGCTCATCGCTTGCCCAGCGGCCCGGTCTGGTAGAGCGTCACCCGCAGCCCGCCATGCAGCACCGGCGGCGCCGGCGGCAGAAAGGGCAGCCCGGTCGCCTGCGCCAGGTCCTTGTCCGTGGTGACGAGCCCGACGCGCCAGCCGGCGAACTTGCCCCGCAATGCCGTGCCGAGGTTCCGGTAGAGGGCCCGCAGCGGCGCCTTGTTGCCGATGCGCGTGCCATAGGGCGGGTTGACGATGACGAGGCCCGGCGGCCCCTCGGGCGCGGCCAGCAGTTCGACCGGCACCTGTTCGAAGCGCGTCAGCTCGGCAACGCCGGCACGCTGCGCATTCTCGCGGCTCATGCGGATCGCGCCGGCATCGCGGTCGCTGCCGAAGAAGATGAGACCCGTCGCCTTGCCCCCGCCCTCGCTTTTCATCGCCCGCCATTTTTCGGCATCGAACCCGACGAGTTCTTCGAAGGCGAATGGCCGCTCCCGCCCTGGCTTTAAGCCCGCAGCGATCTCGGCCGCCTCGATGACGAAGGTGCCCGAGCCGCACATCGGGTCGAGCACGGGCTCTCGTCCGTCATAGCCGCATTGCTTGAGGAACAGCGCGGCCATGCTCTCGCGCATCGGCGCCCGGTTGAGCGCCTGCTTGAAGCCGCGCTTGTGCAGCGGCTCGCCGGTCGTATCGATGCTGACGGTGACGAGATCGTCCTCGATCCGCACCATCACCCGCACCGGCGCATCATCGGCGACCGGCGCCCCCAGTTCCTCGCGGATCGCCGTCGCCACCCGCTGCGCGGCCGCGCCTGCGTGATAGATCCGCGACCGCTTGCAGCTCGCCTCGACCTTGACCGCCACATCGCGCTTGAGCACCGAGGCCCAGGCAACCTTGCGCGCCCGCTTGTCGAGCTGGGCGAGGTGCATGGCCCGGAACGAGCCGATCCGCGCCAGCACCCGCGTCGCGCCCCGCAGCTCCAGATTGGCCCGCCAGACCTCAAGCCAGCCGCCGTGGATCACCACCCCACCTTCGCCCACCACCGCATCGGCAAACCCCGCCGCCCGCGCCTCATCGCAAAGCGCCCTTTCGAGCCCGGGGACTGCCACGAGAAAGATTTCGAACGGAACCGACAGGGCCGGTGCTGGCGGGGGATTGTTCATGCGGGGGATCTAGCATAGCGCCCTCCCCGCCGCCACGGGCGCGTCCGCCTCCCCGCTCAGTCCGCGGTCAGCATCACCTTGACGCTCTGCGAGCGGTCGAGCGCCAGCCGGAAGGCCTGCGGAGCATCCGACAGGTTGCGTTCTGCCGTCACCAGTCGCGTCACGTCGACCTGACCAGTGACGATGAGCTCCGCCGCCTGTGCGAACTCGCGTCCGAAGCGGAAGGTGCCGCGCAAATCGAGCTCCTTGGCCATCACCGCATTTGCCGGCACAGGAATGGGGCCGCCCGGCAGATTGCCCACCTGGACGACCGTGCCCCCGCGTCGCACCGCCCTGATCGCCGTGGAAAGGCCGGCGGCCGTGCCCGAAGCTTCGAAAACCACGTCCCAGACCGACTGCGTGACCGCCTCCGCCGCCTCGTCTCCGCCGGAAAGGTCGACGACACGGTCGGCACCGAGCTTGGACGCAAAACTCAGGGGCGCCGCGGCGATGTCGACCACCGCCACGCTTTCCGCCGATGCGAGCCTCGCCGACAGCATCACAAGGAGGCCAATGGGCCCGGCCCCGATCACGGCGATGCTGCGGGCGCGCGTCTGCCCGGCCCGTGCCACCGCGTGCAGAGCAACCGCCAGGGGTTCGGCGAGCGCTGCGGCCGTATAGGAAACATGCGTGGGCACCACGACGCACTGGGCAGGCGTGACGTCGATGAGGCTGGCAAAGCCTCCCTGCATGTGCGGCGTGCGCGACGCCGAGCCCATGAAGTGGATACGCTCGCACAGATTCTCGCGCCCCTCCCGGCAATACCGGCAGTCGCCGCACCAGCGCGACGGGTTGACGGCGACGCGGTCGCCAACCGTCAGTCCCGGGGCGGTGCCGGCGATCTCGATGATCTCCCCGGAGATCTCGTGTCCGAGGATCAGCGGCTCGGTCACCATGAAGTCGCCGGTCCGGGCATGGCGGAAATAGTGAAGGTCCGAGCCGCAGATGCCGCCGGCCCCGAACCGCACCCTCACCATGCCATTCGCCAGCGCCGCCGGCTTCTGCTCGACGAGGCGCAGGTCCTCGGCGCCGAAAAGCGTTGCGGCGATCGCGGCTCGGGTCATCGTACCAGCCCAAGTTGCGTCGGCAGCCACAGCGTCACTGCGGGAACGAAGCTGATCACCAGCAGCGCGATGATGAGGGGCACCAGCCAGGGCAGGATCGCCTTCATCGTGCGCTGCAGGGAGATCCTGGCAATGCGCGAGAGCACGAACATCACCACCCCTATCGGCGGGGTCAGCAAGCCGATCATCAGATTAAGGGTAAGGACCACCCCGAAGTGCACGGGATCGATCTCGAACTTCAGAACGATCGGCAGGAGGATCGGCACGAGGATGGTGATCGCCGCGATGGTATCGAGGAAGCACCCGACGACGAGGATCAAGAGGTTGACGAGGATCAGGAACGTCCATTTATCGTCGGTCAGCGAAAAGATGAAATCGGAGAACAGCTGGGCCGCCTGGCTCACCGTCAGCAGCCAGGCAAAGACCGACGCGGCGGTGACGATGAACAGCACCGATGCCGTGGTCTCGATCGTGTCGAACGTGACCTTGCCCAGCATCTTGAGGGTCATGGTGCGGTAGCGCACGAGCCCCAGGAACAGCGACCAGAGGACCGCTGCCACCGCGGCCTCGGTCGGCGTGAACCAGCCGAGCGCCATGCCGCCGATGAGGATGACGGGCGTCATCAGCGCCATCACAGCGGAAAAGTCGAAATACCAGTCGAGCGCGACGAGGACGAAAAGGGCAATGCCGACGGCAAGATTGACCGAGAGGCCGGCCCAGACCATCAGGAACACCGCCAGCGGAAAACAGAGGACAACGACGATTTCCAGCCCGGCGCGAACGAGCTTGCGCAACTCGAAAGGCGTGTCCGAGCCCCACCCCTTGCGATAGGCGAAGAAGGCAACGGTCAGCATCATCAAAAGCATCATGACGATGCCGGGCAGGATGCCGGCAAGGAACAGCGCGCCGATCGAGACATTGGCCATCATGCCGTAGATGACGAACGGCAGAGACGGCGGGAAGATCGGCCCGAGCGTCGCCGAGGCGGCGGTGACACCGACTGCCGCGTCCACGGGATAGCCGTGATCCCTCATTGCCTTGATTTCGATGGTGCCGATGCCCGCCGCGTCCGCTAGGGCCGTACCCGACATCCCCGAGAACACCACCGAGCCGACGATATTGACCTGCGCCAGCCCGCCCTTCATCCAGCCCACCAGCGCCAGCGCGAAGGCATAGATCCGCCCGGTGACCCCGGCGATGTTCATCAGATTGCCGGCGAGAATGAAGAACGGCACCGCCAGCAGGGGAAAGCTCTCGACGCCCGCGATCATGCGCTGCGCGACGATGATGTCGGGCGCAACGCCATAGACGAGGAGATACAGCACCGAGGCGACCGCCATGGAAACGGCGACTGGGATGCCGATGATCATCAGCACCAGGAACGATCCGATGAGAAGCAGCATGGCCTACTCCCCGAGCCCGTCGAGGGCACCGGGCCGCTCGAGTTGAGTATAGCCGCGCCTGATGTCGGCGATGAACTTGATCACCGAGCGCACCAGCATCAGGGCAAAGCCGGCAAAGACGGCGTAGAAGACGATATTGCGCGGCAGGTCGATAGTGACCATCCGTTCGCGCGAAACGATGCCGGTGTAGCGCCAGAAGAGGAGTGAGGCGTAGGCGAAAAAGCCTATGGTGACGACTTCGGCAAAGAGCGCCAGCATCCGACCGATCCGGGGCGAAATGTAGTGGTAGAGGACGTCCACCTGGATGTGGCGGGAGAGCCGCACGCACATGACCGAACCCAGGAACACCACGACTACCAGGCAGTTGATGGCGATCTCCTCGGTCCAGGCGAAGCTGTTGTTGAGCACGTAGCGGGTAAAGAACTGCAGAAAGACGCAGAGCGCCATTCCCCAGAAGACGACGAGCGTAACCCAGTCTTCGGGCGCGTAGCGCCTGAGGCTGACCGGTGCGGCCTCCTCATCAAATGCCCGCGCGATCTCTTCGGCGGTAACCTTGGATTGGTTTTCCTGCGCCATCTGGGTGCTCCGGGTGAGGTCCGTAATGAACGGGCCCCGACGCCTGGCGCCGGAGCCCGGGGATCCTATTCGACGGCGCGGATCGCTTCCCAGTCGGCCTGGCGGTAGCCGAATTCTTCGAACGTCACCTTCTCCATCACAGCCTTCTCGAAGTCCGAGCGGTCGACCTCGGTGACGGTCAGTCCGCGCTCCCTGAACGTCTCGACGAGCGCCGCCTCGCTCTCGACGATCTTGGCGGTGGCGCGCGCGGCCGCTTCCTGCATCACCTCGGTGAAGATCGCCTTGTCCTCGTCGGAAAGCTGCGACCAGGCGGTCTGCGAGACCACGGTGTTGAGATGGTCGACGATGTGGCCGGTGAGCACGATGTAGTCCTGCACCTCGAAGAACTTCTTGGCTTCGATCGTCGTCAGCGGGTTTTCCTGCGCCTCGACGGTACCGTTCTGCAGCGCGAGATAGACTTCGGCAAAGGCGATGGGCGTCGTGTTGGCACCGCACGCCCGCGGCATCGCAAGGTATGCCGGCACATCCGGGACGCGGATCTTGAGGCCCTGCATGTCGGCGCAGGATTCGATCGGCCGGTTCGAGGTGGTGTGGCGCGTGCCGTAATAGGTGGTCGCGGTGATGTGGTGCCCCGAAGCTTCCTCGTAGCCGGCGGTCAGGTCCTTGTAGATGTCGCTTTTGGTGTAGGCGAGGAGGTGATCGGCGTCGCGAAAGGTGTAGGGGAAATAGGTGACGCCGATCGGCGCGAACTCACGGGCTGCAAAGCTCGATCCGGAGATGATGATGTCGGTGGTGCCGAGCGTCAGGCCCTGATTGATGTCGGCTTCCTTGCCGAGCTGCGAGGCCGGGAACACATCGATGTGGTAGCGCCCCTCGGTGCGCTTCTCGATCTCTTCGGCAGCCCACACCGACTCCGTGTGGAACGGTTCGGAGGTCTCGTAGACATGCGCCCATTTGAGGTTCGTCTGCGCCATGGCCGCGCTGGCGGTCATGGAAATCGCGGCAATTGCTGCCGTCAGGAATGCGCGTTTCAGTATCATATTGGTCCTCCCAGTGATGATGATGGTACATCGGCCGCCGGTGCAGCCGGATAGGTATCCTCTCCTTAACTTCCAGGCCGTCCTGGCTCCTCGACGGCCTCGCCGAAACTGCGTTGGAACCGCTCCTGCGACAGACGCAGATGCGTCTGCATGGCAGCCTTGGCGCCTTCGACATCATGGGCGGCGATGGCGTCGCGGATAGCCGCGTGCTCGGCGACTGCCGTGCGCCAGGTGTCACCGTCCTCGAAATAGACGGCGAGCCGCTCGAAATAGGGATTGATGCGCTGGTCGAACAGGTCGCCGATGAAGCGGACCAGCACCGCGTTGCCGAGTATGCCGGCAATGCCCGTATGGAACGCGCGGTCGAGACGGATCATCGGGTCGCCGGATCCGCGCTGGCTCTGCATGCCGCCGAGCACATCGTCGAGCGCTGCGATATCGGAAGGCGTTGCCAGCCGCGCCGCCTCGGCCGCGATGGCGCCCTCTATGAAGGCCCGCGCCCTCAACAGCTCGAACGGCCCCTCGATGGTGTCGCCGACAGACGCCCTGGGCATCACCTGGGCGCCGCTGGTCACATAGATGCCGGATCCACCCCTGATGGTGATGCGCCCCTCGACCTCGAGCGCGATCAGTGCCTCGCGCAGCGTCGGGCGCGATATCTGCAGCTGCGCGGCAAGGTCCCGCTCCGGCGGCAGGCGCGTTTCCGGCGGAAACTCGCCGTCATCGATCAGCTGCCGCAGCTGGTCGGCGACCTGGCGATAAAGGCGACGCGGCTGTACGGCAACGACGGGAATCTCGAGGGTCCTCCGCTGGCCTATTGGTCAATTGGTCTGGCCAATTTCGCCAACCTTGCGCCCGAAAGTCCGCCTCGTCAAGTCACGCGAGGGGGTGCTGCACCGGCCTCAGCTCTTGGCAACCGTCGCCCACACCGCCCACAATTATCATTTCGGCCAAGGTCCCTGAGATACCGCGCCAGCCGCAAGGTGTATGAACCGGGCGGAAATGGGTTATGACGAGCGCGCAGACTCCATAATAGGAGCTGCCGCATCGACACAGGGAAGAGGAAATCAACAATGCCGGACCTGGCAGGCAAGATCGCGGTGGTTACGGGCGCCGCGTCAGGCATAGGCCTCGCAACGACCAAAGCACTGCTGGCTGAAGGTGCCCGGGTCGTGATGGTCGACTGGAACGAAAACAAACTCTCCGAACTGGTCGGCGAGTTGGGCAAAGCCGTCATCCCCCAGGTGACCAACCTGCTTGATGCGGACAGCTGCAACCGAATGGTGCCGGAGATCCTGGAGAAGGTCGATCATATCGACATCCTGCACTGCAATGCCGGCGTCTATGTCGGAGGCGATCTGACCGATACGACACCCGAGGCCATCGACCGCATGCTGAACCTCAACGTCAATGCGGTCATGAAGAACGTGCACGCGGTCGTCCCGCACATGATCGAGCGCAAGACCGGCGATATCCTCGTCACCTGCTCGGTGGCGGGACACTTCCCGACGTACTGGGAGCCGGTCTATTCGGGCTCGAAATGGGCGATCAACAGTTTTGTCCAAGGCATGCGCCGACAATTGATCCCGCACGGCATCCGCGTCGGTGAGATCTCTCCTGGACCAGTCGTGTCGGCCTTGCTGGCCGACTGGCCCGAAGAGAACCTGCGCAAGGCCAAGGAGGCTGGCGGCCTGATCGATCCGGAGGAGGTTGCCGAGGCAATCGTCTTCATGCTCACCCGCAAGCGCAACGTGACCATCCGCGACATCGTCATTTTGCCGAGCAATTTCGATCGCGTCTAGGAACCGCTTTAGCCGAGGAAGAACCGCTCTATCTCCGGGGCGAGGACTTCTGGCGCGGCATTGTGCGTCTGACCGTCCAGCGTGCGGTGCTGCGCATCGGGTAGGACATCCGCTACCGCTCGAGCCGAATTGCGTATCCATGGAGGGCTCCCCCCACCGTCCATCACCAGCGTGGGTGCGGTGGCAGTGGTCCATTGTTCGGCCGGCAGCGGGTCGCCTGCCATGTTATCTCCCAAAACGGCGAGGTCGTAGGCCAGGGTATGCGCCAAGGCCTCGAGCGCCGGCCATGTTGGGGCGTTTCGCATCTCTGCCACGGCTTCGGCAGGCGCGCCCACCACTTCGGTCATGAAGAATTTTACGGCGTCACCTCGGCGATTGGCGGCGATCAGCTCATTGATGTGCCTGACATAATTCTCAGGCGGTGGCGGACGGCTGTCGTCGATAATGAATGGCGGTTCGTACAGCGAGAGCTTTTGGACCTTGGCCGGGAGCCTGGCTGTGGTCTCCAAGGCAAGGACCGCGCCGGAGGACTGGCCGTGGACAAACGCCGCTCCACCTGCTTCCTCGATGAGGACCTCGAGATCTTCGATCTCGCGCTCGACGGAATAGGGCGGCGTGTCTTCACTATCACCTCTGCCACGGCGATCGTAGCTGAACACGGTCAAGCGTGGCGCCAGGAGCTTGGCCAGTGGCGCCCACCCCGATCGATCGCTGAGAGCGCCGCCGACGAGGATAAGCGCCGGTCCGTCGCCCACCCGCTCGAAGGCGATGCGGGTCCCGTCTTTCGAAATGACTTCATTTCCGCCCACGCGCGCCTCCTGCGCCGATACCAGGCGCCCCATCGATGCAGTGGACATGATCGCGCCCGCCAAACCAGTCCCGATGAACAGGCGCCTGCTCATCAAACGTGCCGACAATTGGACACTCCACTTCGGTTTGGCCAGGAAACGAGCGGCGGGGGAGGAGGTTCCAGGATCCCCTTCAGCCCGGCGCATGCTGCCCGGCCATCCGATTTTTCAAGTGTGTCTTCGGCAGGCGGTCCGCCGCTCCGCGTGAAGGCTGCGCTGGGCGCACGCCCCCATCGCATTGCGCTTCGTCTCAGACTGCAGGCAGGCTCGCTCCTGCGGCATGGTCTATTGCATAGAGCCAGTTGCCGTCCGGCTGGCGCCGGATGATCTCGGCCGAACTGCCGGACATGATCTGGTTCCCATCAGGATCGCGCAGAACCCAATCGGCGCGCAGCAGGGCAAGATCGCCCAGTTGCAGGCAGAAGTTATTGCGGCCGCTCAACGTGCCCGGCACCTTCAGGAACTCGCCGAGGAAGAACGCGATCTCGGCCTTGCCGCGCACGGTCCGGGTGGCATCGGCCAGGATCGCCTCGTCCTCATAGAGCGCCAGCAGATGGTCAAGTTCGCGCGTGTTGAAGGCGCGCGCCCAGGTTTCGTTGAACGCTTCCGGTCTTTCTACGGTGAACATTGCTTGCTCCGTCTCGGGTTGACGCAGGCAACCAATCACACCCACACTTTCCTATCCAAATGGAGAGAACTGCATGCTGCACTGGGCGCAGAACTACGCGTTCGAGGAGCCCGTCGCCCGCCCGGCCACGGACTGCCCCGTCGAAGACTGGCTGGCTTTTCTCGGCCACCGATGGAACGCGTGCATCCTCTGGCATCTCTCGGCGGGCGCGAAGCGCTACAGCGAGCTTGCGCGCTGCCTGCCGGGGGTCACGCCGAAGGTGCTGACGGAACGCCTCGAGGCGCTCGAAGATAGAGGGCTCGTCACGCGTTCCCCCCAATCGACCTTCCCGCGCAGCGTCATCTATGCGCTGAGCCCCGAAGGCAGAAGGGTCGTCGAGATCATCGGCCTGCTGGAGCCTTTGGCGAAATCCTCCCACACGCCCCGGCGCGTTGCCACGGGCGGGTGAAGCCCCGACCGGCGCCAAGGCAGGTCCACCTAGCCGCTAGATCACGGGGCTCGATACATCTTGATGGTTCGATGACCGTGTTTGAACGCGCGGTAGGCGGGTGGCCCCGCATCGAATGCACTCCGATCCGTTGCGGCGACCACAACCACGGCGTGGCGCGGCAGGACATGCCAGAGGACGTCCAGCATCGACACCAGGGGCCGTTCGGAGGCGGTCTGCCAATGTGTTTGCGAACCGTAAGGCAGATCGGTCACCACGATGTCGATCATAGACGGGTCGATACCAGGCAACGACGCCTTGTCCGTGATGTCCGCTACCGCCGCTTCGAATGCGATCGCTCGGCCGTCAACCAGTTTCATCAGGCGCTCTGCCGAAGCGATGCGCGACGGGTTCGCCCCCATCTGCCGGAGTTCGTTGGCTCTCCTCGAAAGTCCCTGCGGCGACGTGAGCTCGAGGTTGCGCCGCGCCAACCAAACGGCATCGCCGGAAATGTCGGTCGCAATGACGTTGGTGATGGAATGCGCGCAGGCAATGCCGAGCGTCGCCACGATGCCGCCGGCACCGCACATCGGATCCCAGACGGACACCTGCTGCCTGCCGACGATCTGGCGCGCGCGCTCGAAGAGTTCGATGCTGACTCTGGCGGGAAAAGCAGGAAACCCCGGCGCGGAATAGAGAACCTGTCCGCTGCCGAGATCCTCATAGGAGACGGCGGGTGCATATTCAAATCGCACTGCGGGAAGAGCTCCACCATTCGGCCGCGTTACCGCCCTATCATCGTTGATGGCGTTCAATTTGTGCAGTCGCTTTCTCGAGACGATTGCACCGCGGCTCCGGATCGGCTGATCGGGCGCAACGTTCCTACGCCACGACGTGCAATCTGCTTGCAGCGGGGGCGCGGGCGCGTCAAAAGACGCTGCCTTGCAACGCAGCCCCTTCAGCGCCCAGACCCGGCACCATGGAATTGACACCAGACTTCGACCTCTCCCCGTTCAACACCCTGGGCCTCGCCTCCAAGGCACGGTACGGGGCGGTGATCTCGGCACGCGACGAGATCGGGGAGTTGATGGCATTTGCCGCATCCGCCGGTCTCCCGCTCCACATCGTCGGCGGCGGCAGCAATCTGGTGCTGCGCGATGACCTTGAGGCCGTCGTCGGCGTGATGGCCATCAAGGGGCGCACCATCGAGCGGCGTGATGACGGGTCAGCCCTGGTGACGGCGAAAGCCGGCGAGGACTGGTCGCAGTTCGTTGCCTGGACGGTGTCCGAGGGCCTCCGGGGCCTCGAGAACCTTGCCGGCATACCGGGCACGGTCGGTGCCGCGCCGATCCAGAATATCGGCGCCTATGGCGTGGAGCTGGCCGAGAGGCTGGAATCGTTGACCGTCCTCGACACGCAGGACGGAAAGGAGCGCCGCTTTACGCCTGACGAGTGCAAATTCTCCTACCGTCAGAGCCTCTTCAAGCAGCTTCGCGGCCGCTTCATCGTCACTGAGGCGACCTTCGCCCTCCCGCGAGCCTGGGCGCCGGTCCTCACCTATCCGGGCCTCGACAGCCTGCCGCGCGACGCCGATGCGTCGGTGATCATGGAGCGGGTGCTGACCCTCCGCGCGAGCAAGCTCCCCGACTGGCGGGTGATCGGCAATGTCGGGTCATTCTTCCACAATCCGGTGGTCCGGCCCGAAATGGCCGACGCCATCACGGGTGGTCCGCGCTATCCCCAGCCGGACGGCACCGTCAAGCTCTCCGCCGCCTGGCTGATCGATGCCTGCGGCCTCAAGGGGCATCGGCACGGACAGGCCGGGATCTATGAAGGCCATGCCCTGATCGTCGTCAACCATGGCGGCGCGACCTACCGGGAGGTTTCGGAGCTTTCCGCGAAGGTCAGCGGTGCGGTGGAAGAGCGCTTCGGTGTCACCCTCACCCGCGAGCCGATCGAGCTCTAAAGTGTCGCCAGTTCCCGGTTGGGTATCCGGCCGGCATAGGCATCGCGGATCGAGACTTTCTTCTCGAGCGCTTCGATGACGCTCTGGCAGAAATCGGTCTCGTACATCTTCGAAAGGTTGTTGAGCCCGCCCGGGGTGAAGACGTTGATCTCTAAGAGCTTGTCGCCGACGATGTCGAGGCCGACGAGGAACATGCCGTCCTGGACGAGCTTGGGGCGCACCGACTCGGCGATCGCCAGCATCCCGGGCGTGACCTCGACGGTTTCGGGGTGGCCCCCGGCATGGATGTTGGAGCGCAGTTCCCCGTCGGCGGGCGCCCGGCGAAAGGCGGCATATTTGCCGTCGCGTTGCAGCGGGACGCCGTTCATCAGGAAAAAGCGCACGTCGCCTTGGCTCGCCTTGGGCATGAAGCTCTGGGCGATGAGATAGCCCTCCTCGCTCACCGCCTCGAAGATCTGGTTGAGGTTGGAGTCCTTTGGCGAGGCGATCTTGAAGACGTTCTTGCCGCCCGAGCCCTGCAGGGGTTTGAGGATGACGCCGCGACGTTGCGCGTCGATGAAGGCACGAATCTCCTCTATGCTCTTGGAGATCAGCGTTTCCGGACGCACCGTCGAGGGAAAGCCCTGGAAGTAGAGCTTGTTCTGCGCCTGCTCGAGACCCTCCGGATCGTTGAGCACCACCACGCCGCGCTCGGCCGCAAGCCGTCCGAAGAGGGCGCCGATCTGGGTGGCCCAGGGGCGATCGGCCGCATCCTCGGCCGGGTCGTTGCGCAGCATCAGGACATCGATCTCCTCGACCGCGACGGGCTCGATGGTCGTCTCCTTGCCCTGCAGGTCCTTGAACAAGGTCGCCGCCTTCTTGTACTTGGCCGAGGGCAGCGTCAGGGCGCGCACGACGATGCTGTCGTCGGAGCGCATCACGAAGTCGCCCGGGGTCAGATAGCAGATCTCGTGGCCGCGACTGACCGCCGCCAGGGCCAGGTGCGTGGTGGTGTAGTTGACGGTTTCGCCCTTGATCGAGTTGACGAAGAAAGCGATGCGCATAGGGGCTCCTAGGGTCTGATCATGTCGATCGGCGACATGCCGTTGGTGGCGGCGGCGAGACGCTTTTCCGCCTCTGGATGCGAGAGGAATTGCGGGGCGAACCGGGGTGGCTTGATGAGGCCGCGCGTCGACAATTCCTGCATGATGCTGAAGTGGGACGCCGCGATCTTGCCCATAAAGAACGGATCGAGTGCACCCCCAGCCCGCAGATGGCTGAGGATCTCGATGAGACCGCGCAGGTATATGGCGTCCTTGGCGAGCCCCCCGCCGCGATAGAGGCGCAGCACCAGATTGAAGGCCAGGGCCGGCGACAGGCCGAGTTCGCGCATGCGGGCAAAGCACTCGGCAAAACTGGCGCCGTCGAGCATATCGGCGCAACCGATGACCCTCGCGGCAAGCAGGCGCAGCCGCGTCACGGTCATGCCGCCCGCCAGGTATTCGGCGAAAACCGCCAGCCCCTCCTGGATGCCCTCGTAACCTGCCAGGCCATTGCGGAAGAGATGCAGCCCCTGCGCCGATCCGTTGAAATAGGTGAGGAGGTGCACCCCGACCTCGTGGCTGAGCAGGGCCTCGACGCGGCCCTTGGGCATGGTGGTGCTGCGCGAGATCAGCAACCGCGAGCCCGAGACCATGAGGCCGGCCGGCAGGTCGTCGCGCACTTCGATGGCCGCGGCTTCCTCGCCATTGAAGGCATAGGCCTTGACCATGGCGCGGGCACGACGTTCGACAAAAGCGCAATCGACGGCCTCGCCGTCGGCGCCGCGGCGACGCTTGGTCTTCTGGGTCTTGGCCAAGACGTCCTTGGCGGCCTTGAGCAATCCAGGCTCCACCGGGCCGTAGAGCGCGCGGCTGAGCTCGACGAAGCGCGGCGTTTCCCGCGCGGCGATCAGCGAGAGCATCAGGTCCAGCTCCTGCTGTTTCTCGCGGTAAAGAGTGGTGAGGACCGGGTCCTCGAACTGATCGAGCCGGATCGCGAACAGCTTTTTCTTCAAGCCATCGGACCCGAACGCCAGCGGCCGGTAGAGGAACCGCGGCGCGCGCTCATGGTTTGATTGCGCGAACTCCTCCCAGGCCGCGTCGGCGTTGATGGGGGTGACGGCCAGCAGGAAATCGAAGGATCTGGCGACCTCGTCCATGGCCCGGTCGGCGCGGGCGACGGCATCGATGAACGCCTTGCGGCCGAACGCACGATGACTGAGGACGGCAACGCTTTTCGTTTCCTGCGCAAAGGCGGCGACGGCGTGCAGGCCCGCATCGACGAAGTTGGCGACCACGCGTTCTAGCAGTTCGGGATAGACCGCTTCGGACTCCGGCACCCGGTAGATAGGCGCAAAGCGCACCGTCAGGCAGCCGAACTGAGTGAGGTGCCGCGCGAGCTTGGCGGCAGGGTCGTCAGCAAGCCCCGGGCGGGCGACCCGGGGCGTGCGGAACTTGACCTTCACCGCCTCGACCGCGCCTGCGAAGGCGGCAAGCGCCGCCTGGGCGCCAGCGTCGTTCGAGGCAGAAGCGGTGGTTTCGAATGGTGGCAGATAGGCGGCATCGCTGGCGAGGCGATCCCGCTCGAGCTCGCCGACATCGATGACGAGGAAGGCGCCGAAGCGATCGACCATCGCCTTGCCGACAAGCTCGATGATCGCCCTGGCGCGCCCGAGGCTGGCGACCAGGAGGTAGGCCGAATTGGCCGTGACGATGCCCAGCGCTGCCGGTTCGCGCCGCCGCCCGACATAGACGCAGAGAAACGGCTGCGGCCGATCGATATGCAGGCGCTCGCCGCGGCCGAGATCGAGCCTGATCGGATCGCCGCTTTCGAGCGCCGCGGCGATCGTTTTCAGGAGCTTCTTGTCGGCGGTGCTTTTCATGCGTGTTGCTCGAGGGCCTCGAGCAGCACCGGCAGGGACGCCTTGATCATTGCCCGGAGGGCAAGGAGCGCTTCGTCGTCGGGCTCGCCGGTCCACTCGTCCATGAAGAATTTCTTGAACTCGATGGCGATGGCGCAGCCGGTCTCGGGGAATCTGGCGTGCACGAACCGTGTCTGCTCGCCGCGCCCCTGAAAGGCGACGTTCTCGCGCACGTCCATGGCTTCACCGCGAAAGGTGAAGCTGCGCAGGCTTTCCATGAACGGATCGACGACGTCTGCCCAACGGGCGCGGTCCATGGAAAAGGTGCCGATATTGACGGCCGGAGCGTCCGCCGCCGGCGTCGGGTCGGCCGACGGGCCGGCACGGCGATGATTGTAGCTGTGGATGTCGAGGAGGACGAAGCGGCCGAACTGCGCCTCCACATCCCGCAGCATCTGGCCGAGCATGGCATAATAGGCATCGTGCGTGGCGAGCGACCGCTCGACGGCGCTGGCTTTGAGGTTCCTCGCCCAGATGTGGAGACCCCAGGCCTGTTCGCGGGTCATATAGACAGCCCCGTCGCGGGCGCGATTGAGATCGACCTCGAACCGGGAGCGGTGGACGATCACCCGGTTGGGCACGTCGCGAATGACGAATTCGGTGAACGGATCCTCCTCCCGCAGCCGCCCCGATGCATCGAGCGCCATGATCTCGGAGAGATCCGGGCGAAGCCCATGCCCATTGTGGATGGCCGTGCCGACGAGGGGCGAGTCGGCGCGATGGACGGACCACAGGTCATCGTCCTTGACCGGCTGATAGAGGTCGTCCCGCAGCGGACGGGATTGCGCTAACCGATTGGCCATCTGAAGCTTTCGCTGCCTCCGGGCAAACTCTCCCGAAAGCAACGGCATGCGCATCGAAGGGTTCCGGGGGTCGGTCTGCGCTCCGGCGTCGACGTGACAGGCGGTCGTTGCCGTCCGCAGATACCTGCGGCGCGCGCGGCGCTCACCCGAAAGGCGCAATTCCAGTGTCCTGGAGGACGGAGACGCTCAGGACTCGTTTCGTTCAGGACCCCGACGTCTATGCCCCGGAGCCTTGTCCGCCGCAGCCCGATCGAGCTTGTCGAGGAGACGACGGAAGACACCCTCCCGATCGTCAGGAATCGCGAACGCCTGCATGCGGCGCAACTGCACGCGCATCGCCTCCGCAGCAGCGTGGCGCTGGATCATCCGCGCCAACTTTCTATCGGGTTTGGGTATCATGCCACCGCAACGCCAGGAACTTGCTGGTTGTTCCGGTTACTGTCCCAGGTGAAAAAGCCGATCCCGCCTCCCGACCCGGGCGGTGGAGGCCCCACCGCACCCGCTTCACCCAACCGTCACGAACCAGGTGTCGAACTGTTATCGCAGTGACGACAGGGCTTCACGCGCAAGGCGTATTGGGGGGAGCCGACGTCCACCTTTTCGACAAGACAAGGGGCCATCGTCTCGATGGCCTCCACATGACCCGCGCCGCCGCGAGCACGTCAGCGCTTGACAGGGAGAACCACCACATGACCCCCACCAGCATCACCGCCGTCGGCTTCAACTCCGGCTCCAACGACGGCGAGCTCCTCAGCCTCGAGGCCGACCTCAAGCGCCTCGCCGACATGGGCGTCGACTGCGTCGAACTGGCCCTGACCAGCATCGACCTCGTCGCCGGCGGCCGCATCATCCCCGAGCGCCTGGAGCGCCTGGTGGCCCTCACCAGCCAGTTCGATTTCCGCTACACCGTCCACGGGCTGGTCTCGTCCAACTTCATGGATCCCGACACCCTCCCCTACCAGCTGGCCGCCGCCAAGGCGCTGGTCGAGGTCTGCGACCGCATCGGCGCGCGCATCCTCGTCCAGCACGGCGGGTGCCTGCGCGCCGACCAGTGGCACCAGCGGGCCGAGGCGGATGTGCGCGAGCGCGAGGCGCTGACCGAACTCGGCGAGTTCTGCCGCCCCTATGGCGTGCGCATCGCCTTCGAGAACATCTTCACCACCGAACCCGGCCAGTACCGGCAGACGCCCGCGCAGGTCGCCGAGACGGTCAAGGCCGTCAACCACCCCAACGTCGTCGCCCTCATCGACTTCAGCCATGCCTATCTCGAGGCAACCCTGAGGGGTCTCGACTTCCGCGCAGAGATCGCCGCCATGGCCCCCGTCACCGGCCATCTCCACGTCCACGACAGCTTCGGCCGCCCGCAGGCCCACTACAAACCCTTCTTCGTCCAGGAAAACTCCGCCATGGGCATCGGCGACCTGCACATGCCCCTGGGCTGGGGCGACATCGACTGGGACAGCATTTTCGCCGACCTCACCTTCCTCCCCGACACCGTCCTGATGATGGAAATCGGGCCCCGCTACCGGTCGGAACAGCCGGCGTGCCTCACCCGCGCGCGGCGGCTGGCTGGGCTGGATGTGGCGGAAGCCGCGGCCGCGCAGTAGGGCGCGCGCCTTCTTCTCCCTCCCCCTTGTGGGGAGGGATTAAGGGTGGGGGTAGCCCAGGTAGACCGCCGCCGCGCAACCCCCACCGGCTGTCATCCTCACGAAGGCGAGGACGCAGCCTGCGATCCCACCCCAGCCGCAAGGTGCATGAACAGGGCGCGATGCGTCGGCGACAAAACGGTTCCGTCGAAAGCGAAAGGCCCCCTCACCCGCCGGCTCCGCCGTCGACCTCTCCCCCAAAGGGAGAGGTGAAGAGGGCACTGCGCGCGCCACAGCAACACCTCGCCCTTGGGGGAGAGGTCGGCCCGCAGGGCCGGGTGAGGGGGCCTTCTTTGGACCGCCGAAGCCGCCTCCCCTCAAGCCCTCTTCTCCCGCCAAGCCCCCGGCATCACCCCATCAACACTCCACGCCCCAGGCCCGGCAAAGAAAATATAAAGGTACACAAAGCAGAACAGGATCGCCGGCCCGCCCATATTGGTGGCCGGAAACAAGCCCATCGGCGCATGCCCGATCCAATAGCCGACCGCCATGAACCCCGAAAGGATGAACGCGGTCGGCCGCGTCAAGAAGCCAACGATCATCAATGCGCCGCCGACCAACTCCAATATACCGGCGGCCAGCATCAGCCCCTCCGTCGGCGGCATCTCGAAAGGCACCTCCGGAAAGCCGAACAGCTTCTGCGTGCCGCCCTGCAAGAACAGCAACCCTGCAACAATCCGCAACGCGCCAAGCGCCATGGGGGCGTATGTGTTGAGTCGATCAAACATTGTGGGGTCTCCCTCGGTGTGTGTCACGAACGCCCAGATGGTGGCGCTATTGGTGCGACGAACGAGGGGTGGGGGATTCGACAATTTGCGAGAGTGAAGAGTTTCTCAGTGGAAGCTCGCCTGAAACGTCAACGCTGTCAGGGAGACATGAGCGTCTAGGGGCGGGTATAGCTCGAACGCCTTCGGCTCGCGCGAGAAGTTCCAAAGACGGAACAGGCACCATTCGGTGCGCCGCTCGTCGGCAACCGCCAGCTCGTTGCGTGTGATGTGAAAGGGCGTGCGTTCCCACCCGTTCGTCGTCTTCACCTCAATCAATCGCGGCCGTCCGTCTGCCGAGAAGCTTGCGATGTCGTAGCCCGCACCGTCCCCCTCCTCCTCCGACACCCATCGTATCTCGCGTGCCAGATCGCTTCGGCCCGCGCTGGTCAACGAGGTGCGCTCGTGGGCCAAAACGCGTTCTTCTCCCGCCCGACCTAGAGCGCGGTTACGCTCGTCCCTACCCGCGACGTCGAACTTTCGAGCGATGAATAAAGTCTGCTCCAGTTCTTGAGGTGGCGGCTCATTCGAAAGTGTAGGTGGTGGCCCCACGTGGAGTGGTGACGTCTCGCGCAGCCCGAAATCCTCGCGTGCAGCGGGATTTCGGACTACCCAATCCGGATTTCGTGCCAGCCATCGAACCACTGCATTCACCAGAGACATCTGGAAGTGGAAGGCCGGCCGGTAGCCAGGAATCCAATCCTCGCCAAGTCCTTTGAGCACGGCACTGATGTTTTGGTGCTTGAACTCGATCGACTTTCGGGAGCGGTCGGTCCGTTCTTGCAGGCGCCGATTGTGCTCGGCTTTGCTATAGGATCGATCGGCGACGTCGTCGGCCAGCATCGCGAAGTAGTCCGCGACGATCAGGTCATTCTCTTCGTCTGTCCATGGCGCGTTTGGCATCCGGCCAGACTAGAGGGGAGAAGTCACTGTGTCATCAATGGTTTGCATAGATGCCGATTTTCTCGCCGTGCATCGCCGTCTTGCTGTTTTGATGCGAAAACGGGCCTCCGTTGCAAGAGGCCTCACACCGCCTCCGGCTCCACGACAGCAAAACCATGGGCCTTGAGCTCCGAACTGATCCATTTGCGTGCCGTTGCCAAGCTTTGGCGATAGTCATCGGCTGCAAGAGAAAGAGACTCCGGAGAGGTCGCTCGATCGAGATCTTCCAGCGACCATCCGTCCACCAATCGCTTGCTGATCGCGTAGCAGGTGGCCTTGCCCACGCGGAACGCCATAGATCGCTGTGCCGCCCTCAGGACGATACTGCGAAGCGCCTCGCCCTCGGCCTGCCCTGCGAAGTGTACCTCGAGCTCTGCAGTCATCCTGTCGACTGCGGAATAAAGGCCATTGATGAATAGGGTCTGCGCATCCTTGTAGAAGCGGCCCGCACGCCCCTTTATCTGCTTCTCATCAACGTCCGCGGGATCGTCCAATATCTCGATCATCGGGGCGCGCTCGAGTGCCTGCGCCTCCTTGGAGAGTTTCGCGCCCTCTGGCGCTTTCCGGACTTTCTTCTCCGTCGCCCTCTGTCCATAGCTCCGTTCGCCGCGAAGGAACCGATCTTCCTCATTGTCGATCGTATCGACGTCCGCTGCGCGGGCTTCATCGAGACCGACATCATTATCCTCCGTGCGCTCGGGCGTCTTGAGCGACTTCACGTAGGTTGATGTCGGCAAGCGAAACTCATCAAGGAGCTTCTGAAGGTCGTTCTGCAGGTCGTCGAGGTTCTCGTCCCTCGGTGGGTGCGCCTCCCTGATCACGTCCTTTACCCACTCAGGCATCAGTTCCCGAACCTTCATGGCGTAGTCGTCGGTAGTGATCGAATTGCGCTCCTCGACCGTGGTGAGGGCATCTCGGTACTGGTTCGGAAGCGCCGCGCTGTCCGGGACGATGATCTCAACCGTAAGGACGGTCGAGCCGAAAGGAATCCCGTAATTGGGAGCGACAGCCGACCATGCTTTCCCGGTTCGCAGGTCGTATCTTTCACCTTTGTGAACCAGCGCGCAGAACGTAGTCGACGATGTCGCCGGGTTGTTGAGCGCGCTCATAGAGTGACTGTAACTGGCATGCTTCGGGTCGTGCACGTACTGTATCTTCACACCCGACTCGGAGCAGGTCACTGTCTCAGCGTTTGGAAGCTGTGGGATAACGTCCTGCAGCGTCTTGAGGGTACGAGTCCTGCCTGTTTCATCACGCCCGCCGCCTTTTGTCATCGACACGTCCAAAGTGACTTTGACCCCGGGACGAAATTCCGCAAAACGTCGAAAGATCTGCGTCGCAACGTAGCTGCGGTCGACCCGGATACCTGTGCCGATCGGTTCTGATACGGTGTCATGGTCATCGCCCTCGCCCATAAGAACGACTTCCGTCCAGTCGTAGGTGACATCGGCTGTCTGTCGCACCGCCTCGGTGACGTCGAAGACAGACTCATGTCGTCCCTCGACCTCGAAGGCAAATCGAACAAAGGTATCCGCGTCCTCGTCGAATCCTATTGTGACCTCATGGACGGCACCATCCTTGCAGGAGCGATACCGTATTCCTGCGGGCGAAACGGTTAAGCCAGATACCTTGGCGCCGATACCGAAATTGCCATCGAGCGACAACTGTTTGTTGATCGATGCAGAGATGTTTGTGGCAGTTCGAAGGTCGATCGAATTCATTCCTGGCCCGGTGTTCCAGAATGTCAGCTTCCGAATGCCTTCGACCAGCGTTGGGTAGATGCGGACCAGTCTCTGCCCTTCTGGTGCCAGTGCCGCACTTTCCTGCGCGTTCATGAAAAACTCGCGAACAAGTGTGTGTCGCGGTGCCTGTCCAATAAGGCGGTTGATCAAGAATCTGTCGTCTTGAATGGTCAGGCGTTCGAAGCTCATCGCAAAGATCCTATAGCTTGAATACGTCCTTCTCGACTGCTGACGTGGATCCGAACTTTCGTTCGAGGTCTGACGCCGCGTCGCGAAGTGCCTTCACGATTTTCCTGACGTCCCCGTCATCAAATTCGTAGGCTCTCCGGTTCGAGAGATTCCCAATTTTCCGAATGGCATCTAAAGCCGCTTGGGTTCTGCCCTCTGCAAGCTTTATGAATTTCTCTCTCTTCTCGGACATAAAAGGACTCCAACATTCGCAGAACGTATGAATCAACGGTGCGGCATGGATGTCAAGATACGGAGAATATCTTGTTGAATTTCAGTATGAAGTTCGTGCGAAGGAAAGCGCACTTTATCCGATCGAGCTAAGACCGGCGCAGCGTGTCACGGTGTCGGATTATTGTCGTGTGACAGTGCGAGATAAACGAAGCCGCCCTGGAAGATCTGGCTCGCAACATTACGGATTAGGTCCGCGGCCACCGCTACCCCCCTCAGAGTTAGACATCGGCACCTGTGGCAAGCTTGACCGGAGTTGATCGCGCAGCCTCCGTCGCCTTGGTGTGGAGTACCCGTTAGCAAAAAGAAGGTGTCACAGCGTTCCCTAAGCGCGTGCGCCAACCTGAAGCGTAAGGTCTGCCGACCATCTTCGTCGCGCGAAAGGCGGTGAGCCTCATCAAAAATGACGATATCCCACGCGCCAGCAGCCAGCAAAGAACCGAACCGCGTCCCGAAGTCCGTGCCGTCGTCGTCAGAGTTTCGAGGTTTGACGAGGTCAAGGGAGGCAATGACGTTGTCATATAATCCCCATTCCTTCGGTCCCTCTACCTCAAAGTCCCGGCCAAGTATGCGGAAATGCCGATTGAACTTGGACTGCATCTCGGCCTTCCACTGCCGTGTCAGGCCAGAAGGCACGATAACGAGTATGCGCCGTATGCTTCGTTGACGCTCCAACGCGGCCAAAAGTAGACCCACCTCAATGGTCTTGCCCAGACCGACGTCGTCCGCGATCAGCCAGTTCGTCTCGCCTGATCCCATGATCCTGTGAACCAGCGTGATCTGATGAGGCAGCGGATCAACATCCAGCCGGTCGAGCGCGCCAGTGGCTTCGTTCCATGTTCTTAGTGCGTGCGCCATCAGGTTAAGTGCTGTCCGCTCGCCACTGTCGCCAAACCGCTGTTCTCCGCGCAGATACTGGAGCGCTGGATCCATGATGCGGGCTAATCGTTCGAACGGGATCCATCGGGTTTGTCCCGACGAGTGAAACTGCACGGCGGCAAGATCGCTGTGACCGATGCTGCGGAGCGCAACCACCGTGCCAATACCAAGCGTGCGCCGCGTTGCCGAGAGGGGCACATCCTGCACGATGAAGCCGGGCCTCAGACCACAACTCCATTCTTCTTCGGCGACAAATGCCTCGCCGATCTCAGGTCCAAAATTCGCGATGAGTCCGCCGGCCACATGTCTAACAACATGGCCGATACGTTCGTGTTTCGTGCTTCGTATCCAGCTCTCAACGATTGGGGTCAACCGAGACAATTTATCTTCTCGCTGCTATCTGAGGGGTCCAAGTCTCTTGGTGGAGGACGCCAATAAGACCCCGATCAAGAGTAATAAGTCCGCCGGTCCGAGATTGGGGGTTAGAGCAACCGAATGCGGCCCTGAATTTTATCCTGTCGGGGCGGGGTTGATCTTCCGCACCCTCTGGAAGAAGGATAAATGCTGAGCGGATGCGCAGTTCGATGTAGTCAAGGAACGACCAGTAAGCCGGGTGGCCCGGGCGCAACGCAGCCCAAGCATTGGTCCAGTCATCCTCAATACAATCGTACGGATTTCGCATTGCGATTTCCGCCATTCGGACTGCCCTGCGCCAAGGAAGCATCTGTTGAGGGTTGGCGGCGCGGGCGGGTTGGGAGCCTCCGTGACGATGAAACGGAAGGTAGGGATCGTCCACAAATGCCAACTTGAAAAGACAACCATCCTGGACGGCTTCCGCATCAACCCCAACTAGGGCAAGATCCGCCAGAGTTTGGAACGTCGCCTTAGATGGGAAGAGGTCAAAGACCTCAGCAAAGAAAGCCGCAAAGCGTCGACGGCGGCTAGGTTCCGGAACATCCAGCAACTGCGCTAGCCAACGACCTCGCCTCAGAGCCAGGGACTCTGCGCTCGGAGGCGAAAATACCAGTAGATGCGGATTCTCTGCCCTGTGCTCATCATACCAGGGCAGCGGGGGGTCAATAGCCCAACTCTCCGCCAAAGGCGGACTTGGTGGGTGGTTATCTTCAGGAAAATCCCACGGGCCGGCGGCCGCTAGCGGCTCGTTTTGTGGTTGCGTGTTCGCGACAGATGTGAGCGGCGTCCAAAAGTCTGGCGACGCGTCAAAGTTCTGCGTGGAAGTCCCCGCAGGATGCCAGAAGTCCTCTAGACTTTTGACTGACGCATCCGCCCCCATATCCACCCCCCTCTTAGAAAATCCTCCAATTCCGCGAAGAAGTCCAGAGATCGGGATTCGTTACATGCCGCACAAAGTAATCTTGACTATCTAGCGGCCGAAATAATTGGTCGAAATTGAACAATTGAGCACCACAAGGGTCGTGGTCTTCCGGAGGCGCATTTCACCGGCCTATCATGACGCCGCCATGAGTGCCGCACGTGCCCCTACTTCCGTTGGATTGATACCGAAGGGCGCCCCCTTGTGTTCCGCCTCACCCCTGCCCGATACTCCACCGGCGTCTCCCCCACCACCAGCCTGAAATCCGTAATGAAATGCTGCTGGCTGCTGTACCCCAGCTCATACGCCAGCCCCGCCCAGTCCACCTCCCCCTCCTCACGCATCCGCTCAGCCGCCGCGAGCAAACGCCGGCGTTTGAGGAACCATTTAAGGCCGACGCCGAGATAATCCTTGAAGAGCTGCTGCAGCCAGCGTTCGCTGTGTCGGAAGGCGCGGGCAACGCCGGCGACCGTTGCCATCTCCTCGTCGGCCTCGACAGCCGCGATGATATCGTTGACCAGCAGCACGTTGGCGTCTTCCTTGGGTGATGCGGTGGCGATGAGATCGGCAAGGAGCCCGACCGCTTCCGTTTCGGGGGCGGCGCGGATGGCGTTGCGATACGGCTCGTCATAGCGCGGGAAGGCGGAGGCGATTGGCATCATCGCGTCTTGCAGGTTCGACATTTCGCCCGGCCAGAAGCAGCGGAAGGCGGCGGGCTTGAAGCGGGCGCCGACGATACGGCCGGTGCCCTTGGCCTCATAGATGCGCCGGCCGCGGAAGGTGCCCTGGATGCCGTCGCTCTCCTTCCCAACGAACACATCGACATAGGGCCGGTGCATCACCTGCGCTGAACGATAGGTGCCCTCCAACCCCTCCCAGCTGATGATCCACAAATGCTCGAGGAAGAACTCCAGCGCCGGCGGCGGCGCGAGGGTCTGGAAGTTGACGTTGCGATCGAAGCTTGCCGGGTCCAGCCGCCCGCGCGGCTCGTAGGGTTCTGCGGGTTTTTGAAATACGGCGGGCGGGCGCGGCGTCATCATGGCTCCATCAACACTCGAAATGATGGAGAATGACAATGACCAACACACATTTCCTGCGCGGTATGGCCACCTCGAACTTCTTTGCCGAAGACCTCGTCGCGGCACGCGACTGGTACGCCGATCTCTTCGGGGTCGAGGCCTATTACCAGGTGCCGAGCCGCGAGGCGCCGGCCTATGTGGAGTTCCGCATTGGCGATGATGCCGACGAGTTCGGCATCATCGATGCCCGCTACGCGCCGGGCGGGAGGCAGAAGGGCCCGGGAGGGGCGATCCTCCTCTGGCATGTCGATGACATCGAGGGAACGCTGGCACGGTTGAAGGAGAAGGGTGCGAGGGAGTTTGATCCGGTTACGCCGCGGGGGGATTCAGGGTTCGTGACCGCCTCGGTGGTGGATCCGTTCGGCAATGTGCTGGGGGTGATGTACAACCCGCATTTTGTGGAGTTGCATGGGTGAGAGAGTGTGAGCAGGAAGGCCCCCTCACCCGCCGGCTTCGCCGTCGACCTCTCCCCGAAGGGGCGAGGTAAAGAGGGTACTGTAGCTGCCACCGCCGCCCCAACAAACTCGGTGTCACCCCGACGGAACTCAGGGGGCCCAGCCTGAGATAGCGCGCCAGCCGCAAGGTGTTGAAATGGGGCTCGGAATGCGTCGCCAATCGCACTTTCCGTGCCCGGTGATGTGTTTAGGGCTGGGTCCCGGCCTTCGCCGGGATGACAGCCGGTGGGTGCGGATGAATGGTGCCCAATCACCCCCGCGGCTAAGCCCCCATCCGCGCCAGGCACCGCACCGCGTCCCGCGGACGCCCCAGCTCCGCATAGCGGTTCGCCGCTTCCTCGAACGCCGCCATGGCGCGCACCGTCAGCTTCTGCGCCCGCCGCTGTACGCCGCGGGCTTCCCACAGCGCAGCGGCCCAGGGGCCGCCGTGCCACATGCCGGCGATGCGCTCGGCGTCGTTGAGGCGGCGGTCGACCTGCTCGAGCTCGCCCGCTTCGGCCAGCGCAATGGCCGTCGCGGTGCGCAGCGCCATCGAGCAGGGCTGGCAGGCGCCGCTGGTCATCAGCCGGTCGCCGGCAAGGATCGCCTCGGCCACCTCTTCGTGCGTTCTTGCCGCGCGCACGGCCAGGGCCTGCATGCGCATGATGAGGTGCGGGGCGAGCCACGAGAGCCGGGCGTCGGTCAGCCCGCGCTCGATCAGCCGGCCGGCCCTCCAGTTCTGCCCGCGCTCGAGCGCGATCTCGGCCAGACGCTCGACCGCCAGCACGCGCCCGGAAACCGCATCGGCCTCGCGCAGCTTCTCTTCGGCTTGCGTCAGCAACTGCTCGGCCGAGTCGAGCTCGCCCGAGAACAGCGCTGCTTCGCCGAGCAGCAGGCAGGCGAGCCCCTCGCCCGCGCGCGATTGCGCCTTGGCGGCAACGGTGCGCAGCTCCGCGGCGAGCGCGGCCACCTCGCTGTGCCCGGATGCACTGCAGAGGCAAAATTCGGAGAGGCAGAGGTGCCCATCGAAGACATGGCGGATGAAGGCGGGGCGCGCCTCGACCCATTCGATGAATTCGGAACGGAAAAGCGCCGGCCAGCGGTTCTGCATGTTGGCGGCAAGGCCGATAAGCGCGCTGGCCTCGCCGACCTCGCGCCCGAGATCGGCGCCGATGGCGAGGTCCCGCGTTTCCCGCGCGATCCGGCTGGCCTCGTCGAAATCGGCGCTTTGCAGGGAAACAAGCCCCCAGGCGAGCGCGGCGCGGATGCGCTCGGAGGGGCTGACGGGGTCCGCCGAAAGCACCAGTGCCCGCTCGTAGAGCGCGATGGTTGCCGCGCTCGGGCCGACGCCCAGCTCGGCATGGAGGCTGTCGCGCAGCTGGTTGAACTGGCGGATGGCCTCGCCGCGGTTTCCCGCATCGAGCGCCGCCTGCATCAGGGCGCGCTGCGCCTCCTCGTCGGTCGGGTCGAGCGCGATGAGGCGCTGCCACATTCGGCCGGCGCGCGGGAGCTCGAGATAGCGGCGCTTCAGGTGCTCTCGCGGCGCCTCGAGCCAGTCGACATAGATGTCGTCGGGTAAAAGCTCGCCGCCATAGAGGTCGGCGGCGCGTTCAAGGGCGGGGCCATCGCCGGCCTTGAGCGCTGCCTTGGCAGTCTCCTCGAACAGCTGCGCATCGACGGTCAGCTCCGCCTGCGGGGCCAGGCAGACGACGTCGCCGACAACCTCGATGATCTCATGAACGCCGAGCGCGCGGCGGGCAAAGTGCAGGGCCTTCCTGAGGTTCGCGCCCGCTGCCTCGCTGTCGAGTTCGGGCCAGAACAGGTCCATCACCTGCTCGCGATGCAGCCGGTTGCCCGGCGAAACGGCCAGTAGCTTGACCAGCGCGGCGGCGCGGTTGCGCGGCCAATCGGTGGCGGCAAGGGCCTGATCGTCGATGCGGACGCTGAAGCGCCCGAGCAGTTGGATGAAGACGCGCATGAGGAGGCACCACGCAGATGGATCAGCGCTTTTTTTGGTTCGAAGAAGCGTGGACCACTGAAGAAACTAAAGCAGGATGCGAAAGTCAGAACCAGTTTTCGCGAGAAATCCCGCGACGAAAAAAGAAGCGCGTGATTTGATACAAACAAGTCGCAGCGCGATAGTCTCCATTTCCCGCCCAGCCAGCATGCCGTCGCGGGCTCGCGGCCGTCAGGGAACGCTGGAGGAACATAATTTTCCTAATGTGCCCCGGCAACCGAATTTCCAACCGCAGGAGGAACTTGAAGTGACGCTCAACATCAACACGATGGCGCCTGATTTCACCGCCGAGACCACCATGGGACAGATCTCGTTCCACGAATGGCTCGGCAATGACTGGGGCATCATCTTCTCCCACCCCAAGGATTTCACCCCGGTCTGCACCACCGAGCTTGGCGTGATGGCACGCCTCAAACCCGAGTTCGACAAGCGCGGCGTCAAGGTCATCGGGCTTTCGGTCGATCCGGTCGACAAGCACGAGGGCTGGGCCCGCGATATCGCCGAGACACAGGGCACCGCGCCCAACTTCCCGATGATCGGCGATCCGACGCTTGCCATCAGCAAGCTCTACGACATGCTGCCGGCCGAGGCCGGCGAGAGCTCCGAAGGGCGTACCGCCGCCGACAACCAGACGGTGCGCAACGTCTACGTCATCGGGCCGGACAAGAAGATCAAGCTGGTGATCTCTTACCCGATGACCACCGGGCGCAATTTCGACGAGCTCATCCGGGTGATCGACTCGCTGCAGCTGACGTCCAAGCACCGGCTCGCCACCCCGGCCAACTGGAAACAGGGCGACGATGTCATCATTGCCGGGTCCGTCTCCAACGACGAAGCCAAGACGCTTTATCCGCAGGGCTGGAAGGAGCCCAAGCCCTATATCCGCATCGTCCCGCAGCCGGTCATCACCTGACATCGCAATCGGGTGGGGGCGGCCATGCCGCCCTCGCCCGCGCCATACCTGCTTTTCGGCACACATCCATTTTGGGGGATTTCAGATGACCAAGGCACGTATTCTCGTGCTCGGCGCCGGCTTCGGCGGGCTCGAGCTCACCAGCCTGCTGTCCGAGGCGCTTGGCGACAGCATCGAGGTGACGCTGATCGACAAGTCGACAACGTTCATGTTCGGCTTTTCCAAGCTCGACGTGATGTTCGGCCATAAGGAGGCCGATGCGCTACGCATGCCTTACAGCGCCTATGCCAAACCGGGCGTCAAGCTGGTGAAGAGCACCATCACCGCTATCGACCCTGAGGCGCGGCGGGTGACCACCGATGACGGGGTGTTCGAGGCCGATTACCTCGTGGTTGCGCTCGGGGCCGAATACGACTTCGACGCCACCCCCGGCCTTGAGGACACCACCGAGTTCTATTCGATCCCCGGCGCCGAAAAGCTGCGCCAGGTGCTGCCGACCTTTACCGGCGGCAACGCCATCATCGGCGTGTGCGGCGCGCCCTACAAATGCCCGCCCGCGCCCAGCGAATGCGCGCTGATGCTGCATGACTACCTGGTCACGCGCGGCATCAGGCAGCAATCGACGATCTCGCTGGTGCTGCCGCTACCGAGCCCGGTGCCGCCCTCGCCCGAAACCTCGCGGGCGCTGCTCGCCGCCTTTGCCGAGCGCGACATCGAGTTCATCCCCGGCGCCCGCATCGCCCAGGTCGACAATGCCCGCAACGTCGCCATCCTCGACGACAAACGCGAGATGCCCTTCGACCTGTTCCTGGGCGTACCCAAGCACCGCGTGCCGCCGGTGGTCTTGGAAAGCGGCATGTCCCAGGACGGCTGGATCCCGGTCAACCCGCGCACCCTCGAAACCAACTACCCCAATGTCTACGCCGTCGGCGACGGCGCCGCCACCGGCACCCCTAAGGCCGGCGTCTTTGCCGAAGGCGCCGCCAAGGCCGTCGCCAGCGCCCTGATCGCGAGGATCAATGGGGCTGGCGAGCCGGTGCAATATGACGGCTTCGGCACCTGCTACATCGAATTCGGCGCCGGCCGCATCGGCAAGGTCGAGGTCGATTTCTTCTCCGGGCCGACGCCGACGGGGAACTATTACGAGCCGTCGGTGGCCTTGCGGGCGGACAAGGAGCATTTCGGCTCGAGCCGGCGGCAAAGGTGGTTTGGGTTGTGAGGGTGTCACCTCCGCTCCAACAAACTCGGTGTCATCCCGGCGGAGGCCGGGATCCATCCTGAGGTACCGCGCCAGCCGCAAGATGTGTGAACGGGGTTCGGAAAGCGTAGCCAACGGATCTTTCCGTGCGCGCGGAGATCTTCAGGGCTGGGTCCCGGCCTGCGCCGGGATGACAGCCGGTGGGTGGGGCGGGATGGTGCCCCTCCCCCATGACCAGGCAGCTACGCCGACACGGCGATAGTGCTTCTTTCCGCCCTCTCAACCAACCCGATAGCCTCCGGCAACCCCGGCCGACCAAACAAATACCCCTGCACCAGCTCCACACCGATGCCGGCAAGATACGCCCGCTGCTCCTCGGTCTCGACGCCCTCTGCCACCACCGTCTTCTCCAGCCGCCTCGCCATCAGTACGATGCTCTCGACGATCGCCTCGTTGTGCGGGTCCGGCAGGGTGCGGATGAAGGCCTGGTCGATCTTGATGCGGTCGACCGGCAGTTTCGACAGATAGCTCAGCGACGAGTAGCCGGTGCCGAAATCGTCGAGGGCAATGGTCACGCCCAGCGCGCGCAGCGACTCGAGCGTGCCGCGCATCGTCTCGTCATTATCGATGAAGACGCTCTCGGTGATCTCGATATCGAGCCGCTCGGGCGCAAGGCCGGATTCGGCGAGCGCGCGCTTGACCGTGCCGACGACGTTGCCGAGCCGGAATTGGATGCTCGAGACATTGACCGAGATGTTGACCGTTGAGGCCCATTCGGCCGCCTGCCGGCACGCCTCGCGCATCACCCAATCGCCGAGCGCGACGATCACCCCGGTCTCCTCGGCAACGGGGATGAAATCGGCGGGCGACACCAGCCCGAGCTCGGGGCTCTGCCAGCGCACCAGCGCCTCGACGCCGACCATGGCGCCGGATTTGAGGTCCATCTGCGGCTGGAACAGCAAATGGAACTGGTTCTCGTCGAGCGCACGCCGCAGCGCCAGGTCCAGCCGCCTTCGGTCGGCGATGCGCTGCGCCTGCGCGGGTGCAAAGACGGCGGAGCCGGTGTGGCGTTGCCGGGCGGTCGTCAGGGCGACCTCGGCCTGTCGCAACAGCTCGGCCGCACCGACGGGGGTCCCCGGAGAGGTCTCGCTGAACCCGCAGGTCGGGCTGATCACGACCTGGTGGCCGGCGACCTCGAACGGCTGGCCGAGCATGACCCGGAGCCTCGCCGGCAGCAGCGACCGGTGCGCGTCATCGAGGCCGGACGGCAGGTTCAGCGCAAAGACGTCGCCGCCGATGCGGGCGGGCAGGATCTTGAACAGCGAGCCCAGGCGCTTGACCACCTGCGCGGCGACCGCATCGGCCACCTCGTGCCCGAGGCTGGCATTGACCGCCTCGAGGCGCCCCAGATGGACCAGCATCAGGCTGGCTGCCGGTTCGACGGCAAGCTGCCGATCGAGATCGGCAAGGAACGCATGGCGCGAGCGCGCGCCGCTGACCACATCATGCTCGGCAAGCCAGGCCAGCCGCGCCTGCTGCTCGCGGCTCTCGAACCAGCGCCGTGCCCGTTCTTCAAAGAGCGCCAGCAGCACCAAGGCGCCGGCCGTCGCGTGAAAGGGTAAGGTTTCGACGAGCAGCGCGGCCTGCCCAAGCGCTGCCCACGCGGCAAGCTCGATCGCAAGACTCGCAGCAACGGCCACCATCGCCAGCCGGCCAAGCGACAGTCGGGCGCCGAAGGCGAGGTAGAGCAGCCCAGCAACCCCTGCGAGCGCCAGGGCCGGCCAGGCCCCGGGAACGGAGAGATTGCGCCCGGCCTTGGCGGTCTCCACCGCGCCGATCTGCACCAGCGGACCCGGTAGCACGCCGAAGCGCGGCACCCGGAAAAAATCGCGCAGCTCAATGGCGCCGGCGCCGATGACGACCTGCCTGCCGGCAACAAGCGACGGATCGACCGCGCCAGCGAGCAGGCGATGCACCGGGATGCGCGGAACCTGCATCAGGTCGATGCTGTAGTCGATGAAAATGCGGGCGCCCTCACCGCCGAAAGTCGGCACCAGCGCTAGAGGGATCGAAGGCAGATCCGGCCCCGCGAGCACTGTCGGGATCGAGCGCGTAAGGCCCGTCCCGTCCCCATCGACATTGACCGAGACCGCCGAGGCGTGCCGGGCGAACCGCTTGAGCGGCTCATTGACGATGAGGGTGCCGTCGGCCAGGAACTGCTGGAACGCGGCGAGGAACGCATAGCCGCCGGCCCGTGCGAGCGCTGCCTCGAAAAGCGCATCGTCCGCGCTGTTGGATGCCGTACTGAAATCGATGTCGAACACCACTTCGGCCGCGCCCATCTCCATCAGAGCATCGAGCACCTCGCCATGCACCCGCCGCGGCCAGGGCCATACGCCAATGGCCTCGAGGCTCGCGGCATCGATTTCGACGAACAACACCTCGCCGCTCGGCGGCCGGCTGTTGCCGGCAAAGCGGAACTGCGCCAATGCCTGGTCGAGGGGCGCGAAGAGGCCGAAATTTGCCCCCGCGGCGACCGCCGCGATGACGAGAGCGACCACGGCGGTGCGCGCGATCTGCGATCCGGCGGTCCGCCACACTGCCATTTGGTCACGCCGCCCCGAAGGTATCGAGCACGGTGCGGTCGCGCCCGGAGCCCTTGGCAAGGTACATCAGTTGGTCGGCGGCGCGATAAAGCTCGGCAAAGGCGGCGGGCGCTGCAAAGGCGACCCCGCCTACCGACACGCTGAGATGCAGCAGCTCGCCATCGACGGTGATCTCGACCGCCGCGACGCGCTGGCGGATGGCTTCGCCCGCAACCCGCGCGCCCGTAAGGTCGGTCGCCGGCAGGAACACGCTGAACTCTTCGCCGCCCATGCGCGCCACGAGATCGGTCGAGCGCACCGATCCCTTGATCGCCTGCGCCACCATGCCGAGCGCCTCGTCACCCTTGTCGTGGCCAAAGCGGTCGTTGACGCTCTTGAAAAAATCGACGTCGATGACGAGCAGCGCCGCGTCACCGGTGACTGACGCGATATAGCCCTCGACCATGGCCGTGAAGGCGCGCCGGTTGAGGCATTGGGTCAGGCTGTCGGTCGAGGCCGCGGTCAGCACCTCGCGATGCGCCAGGGCCAGCTGGCGCATCTGGCTCAGCAGCAGGAAGAGCAGCGGCGGCGCCAGCACGCCGGGGATCAGGATGTTGTTGAGCGGCTCGCTGCCCCAGCGCCACCTGCCCGTTGCAAAGTCAAAGCCGTCGATCAGCAGCGCCACGGCGATGCACAACAGCGTGCCGCCGATGGTTCCGAGATAAACCCGCGCTTTGCCGGTGCTGGAGAGATCAAGCATGTGCACTGCCGATCGAAGGTGAGAGCCCTGTCAGGCGAGCCCGGTCCTGGTTTGCGACGTCATCATCGTTTGTTGCCGTTGCTGTTGCCGTTGTCGCTTCCGCCGCTATTGCCGCTGTTTCCGTTGCCGCTGTTGCCGCTGCCGCCGCTGCTACCGCTGCCGCTGTTGCCGTCACTGCTTCCGCTGCCGCCGCCGTTGCCGCCATCATTCCCGCTGCCGCTGCCGCTGCCGTTGCCATTGCCGTTGCCGGACCCGCCACCGCTACCGCCGCCACTATTCCCGCCGTTTCCCCCGCCGCTACCGCTGTTTCCGTTGCCGCTGTTTCCGTTGCCGCTATTACCGCTGCCGCCGTTCCCGCTGCCGCTGTTGCCGGATCCGCCACCGTTACCGCCGCCGCTGGTCCCGCTGTTTCCGCCACCGCTACCGCTGTTTCCGTTGCCGCTATTACCGCTCCCACCGTTCCCGCCGTCGCCGCCGTTTCCGTTGCCGCCGTTGCCACTGCCGCTGCCACCACCACTTCCGCTGCTGCCGCCTCCGCCGCCGGCAGTTCCGCCGCTGTTCCCGTTGCCGCCGCTATTGCCGGTCCCGGCGCCGCCGGGTGCATCATCGGCACGCCCGGGCGCATCGGAGCCCGGCTGCCCGGGGGCCGCATTGCCGCCCTGTCCGGCCTGCGCGGCTGCTGCGCGCGGCGGCACCACCGGGGGCGGCGGGGCCGGCATGCTGCGCGACACCGGAACGATCGCGTCCGGGGCAATGGCACGCACGCTGCTCGACGAGACTTCCTGGCCGGCGGCAAGGCTCACCGTACCACCGAACCGTGCGTCATTGACCTCGACCTGCCCGCGGGTGACCGCGACGGTCGACTGGGCGGTCTCCGCCTCGACGACGAAGGCCGTTCCCTTGACGACGGCGGCTAGGTGCGGAGTCTGCACGGCAAAGTGCTGGACATTGCGCGCCTCCGCGTCGACACCAACGACGCCTGCGTGGTTGTAGACGGTGGTGAAACCGCCGATATCGGCGATCTGCGCGGTGGTATCGGGCCCAAGCTCCACCGCCTCGGCGTCGCGCACCAAGGTTGCCCGGCCGTTGGGCGCGCTCTTGATCACCCGGTCGTCCGAGACGACGCTGCCGCGAAAAAGCTGCTGCCACTGTCCGTCGGCAAGGACGAAGACGCCGCCGCGCAGGCGCGTCACCGTCCAGTCATCCGCATGCGCCGCCCCCGCCAAGGCGAGCACCCCACCCAACGCAAGTGCGATCCGTTTCCTCATTCTGAGCCCCCAACTGGCCTATTCTCGGCCCTTTGGGAAAACTATGGGGAAAACTTCCTACCGAGAACTAAATCGGACCGATCACAAATTCGGCTAAAACTTGAACAAGAGCCCAGAAAGGATCGCATGCCGGCCGGGGTCGCCGGAAAGGTCATGTGCGTAGCGATACTGCACACGCGCCGTCAGCGTATCCGAAACCGCCGCATCGAGGCTGCCGCCGAGGCCGAGGAACGACCCCTCCTCGCTGTCGAGGCCAAGACCGGTCTGGCCGAAGATTGCAACGGTATCGGAGAGGGCAACGCCTATGCGAACGCTGGCTTCAAGGCTGGTCGTGCCGTCGCTGGTCACCAGCCCCAGCCCTTCCACCCCAAGCAGCAGGTCGGCCGCCATGGTCGTCGCGCCGACCGCAAGTCCGATCGTGCCGGCAGCATCGGAGTTAACGCTCACCACGCCGACGATCCCGGCATGGAACCCGTCCATCTGCCCGACCGCCACATAATCGGTCGGCAGCGGCGGCAGCTCAGGCAGCACCGGCATCGGACCGGCATATGCCGTCGCGCCAAGCCCCAACACCACCACCATTCCCAATACAAAACTTCGCATCACAGCCCCCGAGCCACCGGGGGTGACCATGACCAAACATGGTTAGCAGAAGCTTAATAGCGGAGGGTGGCTAATCGCCGCCTCTTTTTGCGAAGCTCAATTTGGCAGAGAATCGGCGCGGGGCACCTCCCCTTCTCCCCTCGTGGGAGAAGGTAGCGCGAAGCGCCGAATGAGGGGCAATTGCCTACCACCCCTCCCCCTTGAGCTCGGTGAGGTCCACCTCCAGCAGCTCCAGATTCTCCGCTGCCGACCCCCGTCCCGACAGGGTGTCGTGGACCGCGGTCCAGAACATCGAGGAGACCTCGTTGTAGCGCGTCTTGGTCACCGCCGCCGGGCGCCACACCGCAGTGAGGAAAATCTCCTTCCACCTCGGAATAATCGGCTGGGCCGCGGCCACTTCCTCGTCATCATAAAGCGCCTCGATGGTCGGCAGATACGCAAGCCTGATCGCGTTCTGTTTTTGCTGTTCGGGCGCGGCGAGGAACAGCGCCAGCTCGATGGCGGCATCGGGGTTGCGCGAATATTTAGAGGCTGCGGTGGCGCGGCTCGCCAGTGTTGCCGCCGACTGCGCGCCTTCGGCCTCGCCCTTGGGGAGCGGCGCCACGTCGAAGAGGTCCTTGATGGGCGAGTCGGCGCTGTTGCCGAGCGCATAGGCATAAGGCCAGTTGCGCATGAACACCGCCTTGCCGACCTGCCAGACGCCGCGGCTCTCCTCCTCCTTGTAGCCGAGCACACCCTCGGGCGTGATGGTGCCGACCCAACCGGCCGCCCGCTCGATAGCCGCAACAGCCTGGGGGTTGTTGATCGAAATGGAGCCGTCAGCTTCGATGATGCGCCCGCCCCCGTTCGAGGCGACCCATTCGAGTGCGTCGCAGGTCAGGCCCTCATAGGCATTGCCCTGGAAGACGAAACCCCACAAGTCCTCGTTGCCGGCAGCGCGCTCGACCTCCATGATCTCCGTCGCCGTCGCCTCGAGTTCCACCCAGGTCTCGGGCACCGGCTTGTCGTACTTCTCCAGCAGGTCGGTCCGATAGAAGAGCGCCGGCGCGTCGGCAAAGAGCGGCATGCCGACCAACCTTCCGTCGATCGTCTGCCCCTCGACGAGCGGCGGAAAATGCGCATCGAGCGCATCGCCGGCCGCCTGCGAGAGATCGAGGAAGTGATCGGCAAGCTGCGGCACCCACTCGTCGGACAAGAGATAGACGTCGACATCGGGGCTGCCATTGGCCAGCCACAGCCGGAACTGCGCGAAGGTCTCGGTGCCCGAGATCGGCGCCGGCAGAATAGTGACCGAGTGGCCGGTCTCCGCCTCGAAGCGGTCGAGCTGCTCGCGCAGAACCTGCGGATAAAGCCCGCCATCGCCGGTCGCGACGGTAAGCTCGGCGGCACATGCAACGCTCGCGAGGAGCGCGACGCCCAATGCCGAAGGCAGAGCAAGCTTCAACTGTCTCATGGTCTCCTCCTTTTTGATCTTAACCCGTGCGGTCACGATGCCGCCTTCTGCTGTTGCTCCCCGACGGTGGGGCCGGTGCGTCGGCCTTCGGCAGGATTCTCTTCCTGATCGCTTCCGGCTGTGCCGCCTGCAGCACCAGCGGCGGCAGGCCGCGCGACATCAGTTCGAGATCGTCGACCGCCATCCGGCCGATCGCCTGCCGTTCCCGGCGGATGGAGGCAGCCCGATGCGGCGAGAGGACCATGTTGGCGCTCCCGCGCACGGTCGCGTCCCGCGGCACCGGCTCGACCGGAAAGACGTCGACCGCAGCCTGAATGCGGCCGCTATCGGCCGCCTCGACCAGGGCGTCGAAATCGACGAGATGCGCCCGGCTGATTACCACCAGCAATGCATCCTGCTGCACGCTGGCGATGAGCTGACGGCTGATGAGGCCCTTGTTCTCCGGCGTCGGCGAGGCCAGCACATAGATCGCCCGGCACTCCGCCATCACCTCTTCGAGCGAGGCGGGAACGCACCCGGCTGCCGTGATCACCGAATCCGTCAGCCATGGGTCGAACACCCTGATGCGGCAGCCGAAGGGCCTGAGGAGTGTGGCAAGCTCGCGCGCGATCGAGCCGAAGCCGACAAAGCCGAGTTCGGCGCCATAGAGCGAGAAGTCGCCGCGCCGGTCGCCCTGCCACTCTTCCCGACTAGCGCGGAAATCGAGATGCGCGGCGACCAGCCCGCGGCAGGACGTCAGCGTCATGGCCAGCGCCATCTCGGCGACCGGCCGGGCAAAGGCCGGCGCGCAGGAGAGCACGCGGATGCCGCGGGCAAAGCACGCCTCATAGTCGATCGCCGGCGGGAAATGCCCGCCGACTTCGACCACCGCCTTGAGCTCTGACGCCCTGTCGATGTCGGCGCCGCTAAGCGCCGGAGCAAAGCCGACCAGCGCCCAGGCATCCGACAGGGCCGCATTGAGCCGCTCGGCCGGCAACTCTTCGTCGCGCCCCCAGACGATCTCAGCAAAGCCGCCGAGCCGCTCGAGGTCCTCCTCGGCCAAGATCTCCCGCATCGTTCGCGGATAAGGCGCGACGATCACCCTCCTGCCGGTAGCCGCCATACCCTCCTCCTTCTGCAACATATTGCAATATTGCTACAACTTTTGCATTACAATTGCAAGAGGTGGCTGGGTTTCCCGTAGGCCGGCTTGCGGCTAAGCTTCGCTAGGGATTGGGGTGATTGACGGATTCGCCGATGGCACGACCGACGATGGCCGACATTGCAAGAGTTGCAGAGGTCAATGCAGGAACGGTCAGCCGGGCGCTGGCGGGGTCGACCCTGGTCAATGCCGAGACGCGCCAGAGGGTCTTGGCCGTGGCCGAGGAACTGGGCTATGTGCTGCCGGCCGCCAGGGCTGCGCGCGAGGAGCGCGAGAAGAACATCCTCATTGCCCTCAACGACATCGCCAATCCGTTCTTTTCCGACGTGGTCTCGGCCCTCGCCGAGGTCGCCCAGGAGGGCGGCTATGGGGTGCTCATCGGCAACACCTTCTCGCGCCCCGACATCGAGCGGCGCATCGCTCACACCTTCCTTGCCGGCACGGTCGAGGGCCTCGTCATCCAGACCGGTCATGTGCCCAAGGAACTCGCCCGGGTGCCCGACCTCGCCCGGCGGGCCGTCGCCGTCGCCGTGCCGATCGAAGGCTGGGCCTTGACGACCGTCGGCATCGATGAGTTCGCGGCGGCGAGCGAAGCCGTTGCCTACCTTGTTGCGCTGGGACACAAGGACATCGCCCACATCGCCGGCCCGCCCGCCCCAACCAATGCCGACCGCGAGCGCGGCTATCGGGCCGCTATGGCCGCGGCGGGCCTTGCGGTCGATCCGTCACGCATCGTTCTGGGCAACAACACCATGCGCTCGGGTCAGGAGGCGGCGATGGTCCTGCTCTCCCGCCTGCCGGCCCCGACCGCTATCTTCTGCGCCAATGACGAGATGGCGATCGGTGCCATCACCATCTGCAAGCAGAAGGGCCTGCGTGTGCCGCAGGATATCTCGATCGTCGGATTCGACGACGTCGACATCGCCGAATTCTACGATCCACCGCTCACCACCGTCCGCCAGCCCCGCCGCGAACTCGGCCGCCGGGCCATGGTCGAGCTGCTGACACTCCTCGAAGAGAGCGACCGCGAGGCGGGCGAGCGCATTGTCTTGCCGCACACTCTGGTGGTGCGCGGCAGCACCGATCGGCGAGAATGACCGTGCTGTGACGGGTGGTGAGACGCACGACGCCTCCCCACCCACCGCATGTCATACCGGCGCAGGCCGGAACCCAACCTGAGATACCGCCACAGCCGCAAGGTGTGTGAAAGGGGCACGGAAGACTGGCAAAACCGCCCTCCCCGTGCCCTTTGATGTGTTCAGCGCTGTGTCGCCGCCCCCGCCGCAGCGGCATCGGGCAGATGGTGCTGCGTTGTGCCCCTTCTCGCCCGCATCCGCCGCAACCAGGGAACCGCGCTGAACACGGCCATCAGCAGGTACATCGTCGTCATCTCTCCGAGCGGGAAGGGATGTGCGCCATGGCCCGGCATCTCCATCCCGCCACCGCCCGACGAAACCTCGGTGACAAGCGCCATGATGGCGAAGGTCGGTGCTGCCGCGAGCGCCAGGAGATCGCCCGCCCCAGCTGCGGCGTTCCTGCTGAGGGCCCCCCCGCCGGACTCGCCGGACGTCGCCCGGCTCACGATTCCGCCTCCGTGTTGCGGAACGCCGCCTCTCCAGCGTCCGACACCTCGGCCCACTTCTTGTCGGACTCGGCGTCGGCCTCATAGCTGTCGTGCCAGCTCCACCATTTGTAGGCGGGCGTCCGCGGGTAGCCCTCGGGCGAATCCTCCCACTCCTCCTGCCGGCCGAGCGGGGTGATATCGAGATAGTTCCAGGTCCCGCCCATCTGCTCGTCGCCTCGGTTGTTGATGAAGTAGGTGCGGTAGACTTTGTCGCCGTCGCGGAAGAACACATTGGTGCCATGCCACTCGTCGACCCCGAAATCGGCGTCGAACTGGTCGGTGAGCGTATACCATGGCATCGCCCAGCCCATCCGGTCCTTGAGGCTCGCGATTTCGGCCTGCGGTGCGCGCGAGACGAAGACGAGGGTGGTGTCGCGGGCATTGAGATGGGCGACATGGGCGACCTGGTCGGCCACCATCGAGCAGCCCCGGCAGGCATGCTCGGGCCAGCCGAAGACGCCCGGCTCGTAGAAGGCGCGGTAGACGATGAGCTGATGCCTGCCCTCGAAGAGATCAATGAGGCTCTTCCGGCCTTCGGGACCCTCGAATATGTAATCAGTGTTCACTTCCACCCACGGCATGCGCCGGCGCTTGGCTGCCAGCGCATCGCCGGCGCGGGTGTGCTCCTTCTCCTTGGTGAGCAGCGCCTGCCGCGCTGCCTCCCACTCCTGCGGAGAGACCACCGCCGGCTTCTTCATCGCGGTCTGCGTCCCGTTGCTTGTGGCTGATGTCGTCATGGCAGTCGAACCTCCTGATCTGGCGTGAGCACCGCCTGGATAATGGTCGAGGCGGTTCGCTCGTTCGGGTGAGGTTCGTCTTCGCACCGCAGGCGGCAACGGTGGGAGTAACAAGTCTGGCGCGATTGCGGGTACCCTCCCACCTAATCTGCCGCTGGCTCTCTTTTGCGCGCGCGCCTATGCTTACCTCCGGTCAATAGCCGGGGAATGAGGGCAATGTCTGAGCAGTCCCGTCACGACGCCTGGAGCGCCGGCGAGAGCTATGACCTCTATATGGGCCGCTGGAGCCGGCAGGTTGCCCCGCGCTTCCTCGATTGGCTGGCTCCGGCCGAAGGGCTTGACTGGCTTGAGGTCGGATGCGGAACGGGTGCGCTTTCGGGCGAGATCCTCGCCCGGTGCACACCGGCCAGCTTAACCGCCATCGAGCCGTCCGAGGGCTTTCTCGCGCAGGCCAGAGCCAGGGTGAGCGACGAACGCGCCCGGTTCCTGACCGGCGATGCGCAGGCGTTGCCCGTTGGGGACGCCACCAACCACATGGTGGTCTCCGGCCTCGTCCTCAATTTCGTTCCCGACAGGGCAACGGCGCTGGCTGAAATGCAGCGTGTGGCGCGCGCCGGTGCCACCATCGCCTTTTACGTATGGGACTATCCAGGCGGGGGTATGGAATTCATGCGAGCTTTCTGGCAGGCGGCGATCGCCCTCGATCCGGCAGTTCATGACCTCGCCGAGAACCGGCGCTTTCCTTTCTGCACCCAGGAGGGTCTCGTGGGCTTGGCGGAAGCAGCGGGCCTGGCTTTCGTGGAGTCGGCGCGCATAGAGGTGCCGACGATGTTCCGCGACTTCGAGGACTTCTGGCATCCTTTCACGCTGGGCGCCGGTCCGGCGCCAGGCTACTGCATGAGCCTGGCGCCCGACGCACGTCAACGGCTGAAGGAGAAGCTGGCCGCGGACCTTCCCCGCGCCAGCGACGGCAACATTGCACTCAAAGCCAGGGCCTGGGCGGTGCGGGGGACCGCCACGCGGTAGCCGTGTTACCGACCACCTCACCGGGCAAAGGACATAGACCACCCTGGAGAGTCGCGCCAAACGCTCCTCAGGGGGCAAGCGCACACCAATCCCTGAGGTTCCGCGGTGGCAGAAGGCTTGCATTTTGATGCAATTAGCCGTGGGTGAGCCCAAAACTGGGCCCAGCAAAGGGTTCACGCCGTCGAGTTGCCCTCCTCTGGTTCTCGCAAGACATCGCGGAGACTGCGGGCCTCGCTGGGCTTGTGCGGTGCAATTCCCGCCGTCAGGAGGTACCATTTGGCCGATGCATCGAATCGAATCTTCAGCGTCTTCGGCGCGACGATCCGTTCCGGACCGACCTGCCACATCGCCAGCACCATGGCGTTGCGGATCTCCTGCCGAACCCGCTCCACCTCCTCATTAAAACTTCCTGCTATCGCCAGCTGGTCCAGAAGCGTCATCAGATAATCTGTCCGGAACGACCGGGCGTTCCGGACCTCGATGCGGGTGGTTATGCTTGGTGTTTCTGTCGTATAGGGAAATCCGAGACGACTGCGGTCGTAGACCAGAACACTTCCGCACCGTCTATCCATGTAGAAGATGTCGTAGCGGCGGCAATAGGCCGGATCATTGTAGTCCCGCTCTGCGGTTTCCCGCAGACACCACAACCCCCCTATCTGTTTGTTGGTGACGTCCGCGAACCGCGCGAAGTGCTCAAGGAAGAGGCGTGTCCCGGGGGAAACGCGCGTGTCATCCTTCGACGGCAACTCCGGCAGGACAGGCTCCGACGTCACCGGCCCGTCCGCCACCTTCAAACCCTGCTCGCTATTCGTTTGCAAATGCTCAAGGCCGAGATGGCTCTCGATGCGTCGCAGATTTGCCTGGGTCTCGCCAATGGCCAGGAACAGAACGCCTAGAATGACGAGCAAGATCCAGCGGTCCTGCGGGATGCCGAAGTGTTCGCTGACGTAGCCCAAGGAGAGCGCAGCGATAAGCACTGTCCAGCTGACAATTTTGCGGCGCATGCCGTTCGCGATTGGTCGTGACATGACTCCCCCCTTTGCATACGCCACGCAGACTCGACTGATCTTCAGGCGGTGCCCGCCGCATCAGTGCGGTAATCGCGGACGACCAAACCACCGCAACGAGTCAGACGTACTTCCTGCCTCAATCGATGTTCGTATTTTGTTCGCATGGAAATTTATGATCGTCAAGCGCTTGCGGTTGAACGACCGCAGCAGCTTGCTGCTTGGCCGGGAAGGATCTCACCCCGCCGAACACCCTCGCCAAAAGCAAAAACCCGCCTCGCAAGAGACGGGTATTCGGACGAAAGATTGGTTGCGGGGGCAGGATTTGAACCTGCGACCTTCAGGTTATGAGCCTGACGAGCTACCGGGCTGCTCCACCCCGCGCCAAATGTGACTTGCGATGCCTGGGAAGGCCGTCACTGGCGGCCTGATTGGCCGCGACGTGAGCGGTATATAGGGGGTTGGGCGGTATAGCTCAACCCCCTTTCTCGCGCCATGTGATGGTTTTTTGACAGTCGCAGGAAATGCGCCTCTGCGCCTTGTGCGAACAGGGTCGTCCCCTTAGGGTGCCGCGCGAATTTCACTTGCGGGGACTTGAACTTATGAAGCGCAACCGGCTCGGCCGCACCGATTTGACGGTCACTGCCCTCTGCCTTGGCACCATGACCTGGGGCAGCCAGAACAGCGAGGCCGAGGGCCATGCGCAGATCGACCTGGCGCTCGATGCCGGGTTCAATTTCATGGATACCGCCGAAGTCTATGCGGTGCCGGGCAGCCCTGAGACCTCGGGGCGGACCGAAGAAATCATCGGCACCTGGTTCGCCAAAACGGGCAAGCGCGACAAATGGATTCTCGCCAGCAAGATCGTCGGTGGCGGCTCCAGCCACATCCGCGGCGGCAAACGCGCTGACGGCGCCACGATAACCGAGGCGGTCGAAGGGAGCCTCAGGCGCCTGCAGACCGACTACATCGACCTTTATCAGATCCACTGGCCCTCGCGCGGCCACTACAGTTTCGACAATGGCTGGACTTACGCTCCCGCCACCCAGGACACCGGCGACGTCATCGCCAACCTCACCGACATGCTCGAGGCGTTGGGGCGCATGGTCGAGGCCGGCAAGATCCGCCATGTCGGGGTCTCCAACGAGACCACCTGGGGCATCGCCCAATGGCTGCGCCTCGCCGAGGAGCGCGGCCTGCCGCGGCTCGTATCCGTGCAGAACGAATACAGCCTCATCCGCCGCCAGTTCGATCTCGACATGGCAGAACTCAGCCACCACGAGAATGTCGGGCTCCTCGCTTATTCGCCGCTCGCCGCCGGGCTCCTCACCGGCAAATACGAGGGCGGCGTCATCCCGCCCGGCAGCCGTGCCGAATACCAGAAGGGGCTGTGGCGGATGAACAGGCACTCCATGCCGGTCGTTGCCGAATATGTGGCGCTCGCCCGCCACCACGGACTCGACCCGGCGCAGATGGCCATCGCCTTCTGCCTCACCCGCCCGTTCGTGACCTCGGTGATCCTCGGGGCGACCAGCGTCGCTCAGCTCGAGAACGACATCGGCGGGCGCGATCTCGTGCTCTCCGAGAAGATCCTCTGCGACATTGACAAAATCCACAGGCGCCACCCACGCCCGATTTAGGGTGTGTTGGGATTCAGGTCAGGCCGAGGCGAAATGGCCGTTTCGAGAACCGGAGCGCAGCGTACCTTCGGGTACGAGAGCACCGGCCTATGCCGGCCGTAGCCCTTCCTGGAGCGCTAACGCTCGAGAAAGCTTCGGCCGGCGAAGGCCGGAAGCGCAGAAAGCGGCCATTTGCAGACCGGCATCACCTGAATAGCACCACACCCTAGAGCGGTCGCCTTTTGCCGCGGCGTCTATATGATGCGCCCAACCGGGCCGGGGATTTTCCGTTATGACGCTTCTGGCGACGCTCTTTCCGCTGATCTGCTACTTTGCCTACAACTTCACCGTGCCGCTGGTGGAGCGCTACCGCCCGTCGCTCTCGGTCATCATGAGCATCGAGCGGCGGCGGTGGGTGGCTAATGCCGCCCGGCGCGAATCCCCGTTCGATGCCATCCTTTCCGGCAACATCATGAGCTCGGTCGCGTTCATGGCCTCGACCTCGGCACTGCTGGTGCTGGCGGTGCTGGCGGTCTTCGGGCAACTGCCCGCGCTCATGAGCGCGCTCGAAACCATCGCCATCGACCGCGTCTACAGCGTCCAGGAGGTGGTCCTGCATCTCGTCGTCATGCTGACGATGTTCGTTTTGGCGTTCTTTTCCTTCACCCTGTCGCTGCGCCAGTTCAACCATTTCTGCATCATGCTCGGCGCCCTCGACCACGACCCACCTCCGGGTGAAGCCGAGATCGATGCCGTGGCACGGCTCAATTCACTGGGCGCCCAGAACTTCAACTCGGGCATCCGCGCTTATTATTTCGCCGTCGCCACCGTTGCCTGGTTCGCGGCCGAGTGGCTCTCCATCGTTGCCTGCCTCCTCACCATCCTCATCCTGGTCCATCGCGAGTTCTTCTCGACCGCCCACCGCGTTGCCGCCTCGGCCGCGGTGATCGCGACGCGCAAGGGGCGCATGGAAGGCAAATAGGGTGTGGTCGCATACGCGGCTTTCTTGACAATCAACGCCTGCGGCCAGCAAACTGGAGCCATGGGGATTGCGATCTCCCCACGAGGCGCCAGCCGAAGTATCGCGTCCACCCAGAGTTCCAAGGAAGGGCGCGCTATGTCTTCGACGACGATTTCTGTCGACAAACTCCTTCGCCTGATCGGCACCCCTCGATCGCCCCGCATCATCGATGTCCGCACCGAAGATGACTTTGCAGCCGATCCCCGGCTGATCCCCGCAGGCGTGCGGCGTCCTCATGACGCCGTTCCCCAGTGGATCGACCAGCTCCGGGGCAAGAGCGCGATCATCATCTGCCAGCGCGGGCTCAAGCTCAGCCATGGCGTCGCCGCCTATCTGCGCCATGAAGGCGTGCCGGCCGAAGTGCTGGAGGGCGGTCATTTAGCCTGGATCGATGCGAACGGGAGCGCTGTTCCCCAAGCGGTGGTGCCTCCCCGCGATGGGTTGGGGCGGACGGTTTGGGTCACGCGGGCGCGTCCCAAGATTGACCGCATCGCCTGTCCGTGGCTCATCCGCCGCTTCGTCGATCCGGATGCAGTGTTCCTCTATGTTCCGCCGCCGGAAGTCGTGGGCGTCGCCGAACGTTTCGGCGCAACGCCTTTCGACATCGAGGACGTGTTCTGGAGCCACCGCGGGGAGCTGTGCACCTTCGATGTCATGGTGGAGGAGTTCGGCCTGTCCTCGGGCCCTCTCGACCACTTGGCCAGAATCGTGCGCGGGGCCGACACCTCCCGCCACGATCTCGCTCCCGAGGCAGCGGGACTTCTTGCCGCATCCCTCGGTCTGTCGCGCATGTATGCCGACGATCTGGAGCAGCTCGAGGCCGGCATGGAGCTCTATGACGCCTTCTATCGCTGGTGCCGGGACGCGACCGACGAGACGCACAACTGGCCGACGAACCGGCCCCTGGCCACGAGATGACGGACCTTTCCGAACCGAGCGACAACGCCGGGACGACCTATCAGCCCGACGTCACCATTCCCTTCGCTGAAGGGGTCAAGGTATGGCTGCGCGTCGCCGCCCTCAGCTTCGGCGGTCCGGCCGGGCAGATCGCGGTGATGCACCGCATCCTCGTCGAGGAGAAGCGCTGGGTCGGCGAGAACCGGTTTCTGCATGCGCTGAGCTATTGCATGCTGCTTCCCGGTCCTGAGGCACAGCAGCTCGCGGTCTATCTCGGCTGGCTGCTGCACAAGACCAAGGGGGGGATCGTCGCCGGTGCTCTCTTCGTCCTGCCCGGCTTCGTCTCGATCCTCGCCCTCAGCTACATCTATGTCATTTTCGCCGAGGCTCGCCTCGTCGAGGGCCTGTTCTTCGGCCTCAAGGCCGCCGTCCTCGCCCTCGTTGCCAATGCTCTGGTCAGGATAGGGACGCGGGCGCTGCGCAACCCCGCCATGGTCGCAATCGCGGCGGCGGCGTTCCTTGCCATCTTCGTGTTCGACGTCCCCTTCCCCGCCATCATCCTCGTCGCCGCGCTCGTCGGCTTTCTGGGCGAGCGGACAGCTCCGTCTCTGTTTGGTCCGGCAACCGGACATGCGGCCGGCAAGGGCTTTTTCCTGGCCGACGCCGATTCAGTCCTGGGTCAGGAAACCCCGGCCCATGCCAGACCCAATCTTGGATGGTCGTTGATGGTCTCCGTCGTCTTCCTGGTCCTGTGGCTCGCGCCCGTGCTGGCCCTGCTGGCGATGCTCGGGTTGGACAATGTCTTTTCTCAGATCGCTTTGTTCTTCAGCCAGATGGCTGTGGTGACCTTTGGCGGGGCGTACGCCGTCCTTGCCTATGTCGCCCAGGAAGCTGTCGGCCACTATGGTTGGCTCCAACCCGGCGAGATGCTGGACGGCCTGGGCATGGCCGAGACGACGCCAGGCCCCCTGATCCAGGTTGTCCAGTTCGTCGGCTTTCTCGGCGCCTATCGCGATCCCGGCACGCTGCCTCCACTGGTCGCGGCGAGCCTTGCGGCCGTGCTCACCACCTGGGTGACGTTCGTACCGTGCTTCCTGTGGATTTTCCTCGGAGCGCCCTTCATCGAAAAGCTGCGGGAAAACCGGGCGCTCGGCGCGGCCATGTCGGCGGTGACCGCAGCCGTCGTCGGCGTCATCTGCAATCTGACGGTTTGGTTCGCTCTGCACACGCTCTTTGCCGATCTCTCGCAATGGCGGGGTTTTGGCGCCAGCCTCGAGATTCCCGCCTGGGCATCCCTCGACCCCGTTGCCCTCGCGCTGACTGCTGCCGCGCTCGCCGCCATCTTTGCGCTGAAGGCAGGCCCCATGCTGGTCCTCGTAGCGGCTGCCCTCGTCGGCGCGGCATGGTCGATGTTGACCTAGATCAGATCGAACGCCTCTCCCAAACGTCATATCCCTGGCGAAAGGGAAGCCGCCGGCAGACCTTGTCGCTGGCCTCTGCCGCGACAATATCTGACATTGACAATCATGAATGGGGGCCTTTTTATGCGCCCGCCTGAAACACGAGAGACCACTGCCTGAAAGCTCATGCTCATCTGCCAGTGCAACATGATCACCGACAAGGAAATCGAGGAGATCGTCCTCGGCTTTCTCAGAGCTGACCCGTGGCAGCTTGTGGTCCCCGCCATGGTCTACCGCGAACTCGAACGGCGCGCCAAGTGCAGTGGATGCGTGCCGAATGTGGTGGACATTATCGTCAAGACGACCGAAAATTACCATATGCAGCAAGCCCGTACGCCCGGCGAACTTATCGACGTGCGCGCGCGTCTTGCCACGCTCAAGAGCAAACGCATTGGAGGTCGTCGTGAAAGGCGAAGCACAAGTCATCGAGCGGCTTAACGAGGCCCTCTTTCTCGAACTGGGCGCCGTCAACCAGTATTGGGTTCACTATCGCCTGCTCGAAGACTGGGGTTATACCAAGATCGCGGCCAAGGAGCGCGCCGAATCGATTGAGGAGATGCATCACGCCGACAAGCTGATCGAGCGCATCATCTTCCTCGAGGGCCACCCCAACTTGCAGCGCGTCGCGCCTCTGCGCATCGGCCAGACAATCAAGGAAGTGCTCGAGGCCGACCTTGCCGGCGAATACGACGCGCGTACCGCCTACAAGGCCAGCCGCGAGCTCTGCGAGGAGATCGGCGATTACGTGACCAAGAACCTCTTCGAGGAATTGCTCGCCGACGAGGAAGGCCATATCGACTTCCTCGAGACTCAGCTCGGCCTGCTGGAGAAGATCGGCGAGGAGAAGTACGGCCAGCTCAATTCCGGCTCGGCCGAAGAGGCCGACAAGGACTGACGCCTGTTAAGCCTCGCCGCCCATGCGCCTGGCGAGGCGTTTCCACCTGAATTTCGGAGCGGATGATGAGCTGGCATATCGGGCGTCTCATCGACCACGTGCACCTGCGTGCAGCCAATTTCGCGCTGACCAAGCGGTTCTATTCCGCTGTGCTCGGCGTCCTCGGCCTCAAGATCGAGCAGTCCGGCAAAGGCTGGTTCCAGGTCGACGAGCTCTTCGTTGATGCCGCCGACGCGCGCACCGTCCCGACCCACGTGCACCTCGCCTTCCAGGCGCGCGACCGGGCCATGGTCGACGCCTTCTACAAGGCCGCGCTCGCTAGCGGCGGCACCGACAACGGCCCGCCCGGCGAGCGCGACTACCACCCCGGCTACTACGCCGCCTTCGTCCTCGATCCCGACGGCAACAATATCGAGGCGGTGTACCACGGCCCGTCGATACGCTCGGCTCCGTCGGTCACCATTGATCCGGCGTGAGAGGAGCTGTCATCCCGGTACTCGCGGTTGGCACGCCTCCCCTCTCCCCTCGTGGGAGAGGGACCGCTTTTCCGCGTCCAGAGGAAAAGCAGGGTGAGGGGGTGCAATGGCGCCATATGCACAGCGTTCGGCGGCAAACTGCGACCGCAGCCCCCTCATCCGCCCCTTCGAGGCACCCTCTCCCACGAGGGGAGAAGGGGCAACCGCCGCGCCGGAGTAACGTCGGGCCCGCCGCCTCAGGCCCGGACGTTCACCCTCACCACGGCATCACGGTGATCTGCGGCCAGATCGACTTCGCCCGTGCGCCTTTCGCTTCATGCGTCTTGCGATTGTCGAGCGCAGGATTGGGAGTGATGCGGAACGAGAAGATGTCGTCGAGCCCGAACGGCGCCAGCACGGTGAGGCTTTCGTCCGCCTCGAGGCGCACGGCCACCGCATGGGTTTTCGAGGCATAACGTTCAAGCATCTCGCCCGCTGAGGTCAGCGGCGTGAATGGGGTGCCGAATTTCTGCTCGAACCACAGATGCACCCGCGCCTGGTTACGCGCCTGCACGGGCACCGGCAACTCGGAAAGCTCCGCCTCGAGCCGCCTGATCACCACATCCTCGGCCTCATAGGAGAGGTCCGAGCCGTCGAAGTAAAAGACATCGATATCGTTGACACCGGCCAGAATCGGCCGGCCGGTGAGATGATTCCACACGCCATTGTAGAGCGCGCCGGCCACCAGCAGGTGATCGGGGAGCGCCTCGTCCCGAAGCGTCCGGAGCACGCGCATCAGCACCGGCTCGGCGCGCACGATCTCTTCGAGTGCGGCGCGTTGGATGGCTTTGCCCGCGCCGGCATATCGCAAGGGGTCAGGTAGCACTTGGTCCATGGGGCGAAAGCTAGACCGATTCCCGCCCCCGTCAAATCGCGCCGTGACAGCTACTGCGAGAGCGGCCCGAACATCTCATCGAGCTCGGCAACCACCCCGTCCATACCGTTCGTTGTGCCGGCTGGCGGATCGGGGATCACCGCCACATAGGGCACGCCGCTCGGGAACGCGCCGAACCGGGTAAAGAACGCCACCATGTCCTCGAGCACCGGCAGCCGCCAGCGCCAGGCGGCGCCCATGGCGATCACCGGCTCCATGTGCCCGTAGCCCTCGAAATAGCGCGCCGTCACCCACACTCCGCTCTGGTAGAGCCTCATGGCAAGGTGCTCGGTGTTCTGCATGCGCACGATCGGATCGGTGGTGCCGGTGGCGAGGTACATCGGCGGCGCCTCGGAGGTGACGAGGTTGATCGGCTGCGTGCCTTCGGGGTTCGGCGCCTGACCAAACGCCTCGCGGACCTCATTGTATTCGAAGGGGTAGAAGTCGTAGGGGCCGGAGAGCGCAGCAACGCCGCGGATGTTGAGCGTCACGCCATATTCGCGCAGGAACGACGGGTCGAGCGCCAGCATCACGGCATTGTAGGCACCGGCCGAATGGCCGGCGAGAAACAGCCGCGTCGGATCGCCGCCATAGGTCGAAATATTATCCTCGACCCACTTCAACGCCCTGGCATTGTCCTCGAGGAATTCGGGATAGCGCACCTCCGGCACGTGACGGTAGTCGGCGATGACGGTAACGAACCCGCGCGAGGCCAAAGCCCGGCCAACGAACTGGTAGTCGCCGCGCTCGCCCCGGTTCCAACCGCCGCCATAGATGAAGAAGACCACTGGCGCCGATCCGCCGCGCGCTTCGGGCGCATAGACGTCGAGCTTGAACCGCTGGCCATCGGCAAACGCAATGCCGTCACCGACCTTGGCCGTGCCGCCATCCATGACCCCTGGCAGGTTGAAGGGATCGAGCAGCGAAACCGCCGATGCCGGAGACAATCCGACGGCAAGAAGCACGGCGAGGGTGACAAGAAGCGCCCTGAGGCGTGTCGCGGCGGAGCGGATGATCATTTATGGATGGGGCTGCGGATCTGGGGCAAGGGAATTGGGTTGCCGCCATTAGCCGGACAAAGCGGGAATGAGTATGGCGGTGGCGATCACATTCACGTAGCCGGGCTTGGCGATGTCGGAAGCTGGGCGAGGGCAGGAGGGCCTTGCGGCCGCGGCTCCTGCCCTCTGCTTAAGCGCTGAAAATGCTGCGCCGCGTGGGTTAACGAAACCTTGCCCAACTGTGACCGTTTGAAGGAATTGCGCGCCATGGTTACCGCGCGAGACCTGCGGTGCGGGTTTTACTGCAATGTCCGCAGCAGCCGGCCCGACGCGAAGCCGTCGGGGGTAAGGCCTGCCGCCCGCTGGAAGGCGATGATTGCGGCGCGCGTGCGCGGGCCCACCACCCCGTCGGGCGTTCCGACGTCATAGCCGCGCCGGGCGAGCAGGCTCTGCAGCTCGACGCGCTGGCTTTTGCTGAGGGAGAAGTCACCGGCCGGCCACGGCCGCGCGAACGGCCCGCCGCCGATGATGCGGTCGGCCAAGTGCCCGACGGCCAGCGCGTAGCTGTTGGAATTGTTGTAGCGCTTGATGACGTCGAAGTTCGGCAGCACCAGGAAGGCCGGACCGTCGCCGCCTGCCGGCAGGTAGAGCCGCGCCGTGTCCGAGGGGCGCGGGAAGGCCCGGCCCGAGGTGCGGGCAACGCCGAGCTGCTGCCATTGGCCAAGGGACACCGAGCCCAGCGCCTCGGCCCGCGCAAAGTCGAAGCCGCGGGGCAAAGCGACCTCATAGCCCCAGGTCTCACCTGCCCGCCAGCCATGGGCCCTGAGGTAATTGGCGGTCGAGGCGAGCGCGTCGGGCACGGAATTCCAGATGTCCTTGCGCCCATCGCCATTATAGTCGGCCGCATAGCTCATGAAGCTCGTCGGCATGAACTGGGTATGGCCCATGGCCCCGGCCCAGGATCCGACCATAGCCTGCGGCGCCACATGCCCGTCCGAGACGATGCGCAACGCCGTCAACAGCTCGCGCTTGAAGAAGTCTGCCCGGTAGCCGTTTTCGGTCAGGGTCGCCAGCGCATGTATGGTGTTGTTGCCGCCCATATAGGAGCCGAAATTGGTCTCCATGCCCCAGATGGCAAGGATCGCCTCGGGTTGCACGCCATAGCGCTGGCTGATCGCGGCGAGCGTCTGGGCCCACTCCCCGCGCATCGCACGACCCTTGCCGACCTGCGCGTCGGTGATGCGCTTGCCGATATATTCGGCGACCGTCTGGCTGAACTCGGGCTGCTTGCGGGTCAGTTCCATGACCTTGGGCAGGGGCTGATAGCCGGCAAAGGAGGCCTCGAACGCCTGCCGGGATACCCCCATCGCCTGCGCCTCGGGCCAAAGCCCGGCAACAAAGCTTGCGCTGTTGGCAAGCGGCGAGGCAACAGCCGACAAAGCCAGCACGGCCGCTGCCGCAAGAGCGGCAATGCGCTGCCGGCTGGAACGATTGCGTTGGATCAAAACCATGACGAGCCTCTGACAACCAGCGAATAACCTGCGGTGCGGGCCGGACACGCCGCGCCGACCCGTTAGGGTTATTTTAGCCCACGCAATTAAGATGGCCTTAAGACAATGCACATTGTGCCCCAGCTGCGGTCACAATTATGGCATTGCGTCGTGCGATTCATAACTCATTGCCGTTGCTAGAGATAATTCCGGCGGGTGTCGAGTTCCCGCCCGGTGCAACTATTGCCGCCGCCTAATTCTGGAGGCGCCGACACAATTGGGAGCGCTCGCAATGACCCACCTTTCCTTGATGCCAGCCTTCACGGTTGCCGCGCTGACCGCCATCGCCGCATGCGGGCCGACCATCGCCGCGCCGCCCGCCGACGCGGCTCGCCCATTGCTGCTTGCCCAAGCCGATGACAGCCAGCCGGAGGCCGCCGATGGCAGTGGCCTGACCGACGAGCAGACCCAACGCGCGCTCGAAACGGTGCTCAACATCACCCAGTTCGTCATCATCCACGAGATGGGGCACATGATGGTGGGCGAGTTCGACCTGCCCGTGCTTGGCCACAGCGAGGACGCGGCCGACAATTTCGCCAGCGTCGTTCTACTTGCCGAATTTCCCGACGATGCCAACGACACGCTGCGTGATGCGATGAAGGGCTGGTTCCTGCTCGGCGCCGCCCAGTTCGACAACGACAACGACGATGACGACTTTTCCCTCTATTACGACGAGCACACGCTTTCGATCAGCCGCGGCTACGAGATCCTCTGCCTGATGGTGGGTAGCGACGAAGACACCTTCGGACCGCTGGCCGACGAATACGGGGTCGACGAGGATCGGAAGCAAAGCTGCGCTTTCGACTATGGTCTGGCGGCCGAGGGCTGGTTCACCTTGCTCGCGCCGCACACGCGCGATTCGCAGGATTCGGACGCAGCGGCGGCGAGCGACGGGGACGACGGGACGGACGATCAGCAGGCCGCCCTGACGGTCAGCTATGAGGAACCCGGCGAAGAGCTCGCCGGCGCCCATGACATGCTGGCTAACAGCGGGTTGCTGGAGGGACTGGCGGACCTCATCACCTCCAACTACGCCATGCCCCGTCCGATCGAGGTGACCGCGCGCGCCTGCGGCACCGCCAACGCCGACTACAACTGGCAGAATGCCGAGATCGAGATCTGCTACGAATTCATCGACATGCTCGCCGACCTGGTGGCGAGCGATGCGATGCAGAACCCCGACGACTACACCGTCGCGACGGCTGCACCAGGTATGGAGATCGACCTCAATGCACTTGTCGATGACTGGACGGTAACCGCCGTCGAAAGCGATCCGGAGATGGAGATCTCCGCTATTGTGGAAGACGACCCCTCCTATATGGACGCCGGCCTTTCAATTTCGGGCGATGCCATGACCTGGACGAGCGAACCCGACGGCGGCACGTTCGATGACTGCGCAGACCCCGATCTTTCGCCGCGTGACGACGGCGGCTACGACGTGACCTGCGACGGCGAACCCTGGGGCCCGGAAGCCGTGCTGACCGCCATCGATCCGGACACGATTTCTCTGACCTGGTACGACGGCGCCATCCTGACGCTCAGCCGCGACAGCGCTCGAAGCGGCGCGCGAGGGCAAGGAGCTCCTCCCTCCCCCTTGTGGGGAGGGAAGCGAGATAGGATTTAGCGCCAGCTAAGTCCGTGATCGAGCAGGGTGGGGGTATGCCGCAGCAAACGCGATGCTGCGGTTCCTGCCGCGGCATACCCCCACTCCAGCGTCGTTAGGGGCCTTGCGTCCGAGCTACGCTACCCACAAGGAGGAGGGAGACACGCTCCCCGCAAGCCATTCTCTCCGTGCGCTGTGACGTATACGCCGCCTGCGTCTCGTGTTTCGCGGAGATAACAGCCGATGGGTGGCTGGGTGTTACCCCCTTGTTATCCCCCAACTCGCACCACCCCTCACTCCTTCGCCAGATACGCCCCGACCATGTCCATCAGCTGTTCGGTGCCCTCGCGGCGCTGGTCGACAGTGTCGAGGCCGTCGAGGAACATGCCGTGCTCGGTGACCACCAGATGCGTGCCCGCCCCTTCCGGGCGGAACTCAATGGCGGCAACGGAGACCGAAATGCGCTCGCCGTTGAGATGCATCTCGTAGCTATAGACGATGCGCACGTCCGGCACGATGTCGCGATAGGAGCAGTCGAACGCGTAGGTGGTGTTCTCGTCCATCTTGCCGGTGTAGTATTCGCGTCCGCCCTCGCGGAACTCGAAGTTGCCGGGGGCGGCCTCGCCCGCGCCGAACCAGTTCTTCTTCTGGGCCGGATCGGCGAAGGCCTGATAGACTCGCGAAGGGGCCGCGTCATAGTGGCGCTCGACGGTGAAGCTCCCATGGGCGATCGAACGTTCGGTCATTTGCTCTTTCCTTTTCTTGTCTGTGGTCTGGTGGTTTCGAGATAGCCGGCAAGGCGTCGGAGCCGCTGGACCCACGCCTGGCGGCGGGCGACGATCACTGCGATGAGCCTTTCCATTCGCATGTCTCCCAGGCTTTACCGGCGCATACGCATCCATTCACCGGCAAGGTCGCCGGTGGTGCTGCGTTAGTTTTCAAGGCGCCGTGGCGCCGGTTCAGGTCTTCTTCGTTTTCGTCACGCCCGGATCAGCCGAGAGAAAGTCCCCCAGCCGGTCCAGCCGTCGTTCCCAGCCGAGGCGGCGCTGGTGCAGCCACTGCTCGGCGCGCGACATCGCCTCATTGTCGAGCGTGCAGCTCCTCACCCGCCCGACCTTCTGCGTCTTGACGAGCCCGCTCTGTTCGAGAACGGCCAGGTGCTGGACCACCGCCGGCAACGACATGGCCAGGGGCTTGGCCAGTTCGCTGACCGAAGCCGGCCCCCGGCTCAGCCGGTCGACCATCATCCGGCGGCTCGGGTCCGCCAGGGCGTGAAACATCAGATCCAGCGACCGTTCATCCTTAAGCATAAACTTAAGTAACAGGGCGCATTGGCTTCGTCAACACTAAAGGTATCGCTTAAATGAACGTCGGAGTCGTATCGTGCGCAGGGTGTACTGAGAATCAGGTCAGGCCGAGGCGAAAATGGCCGCTTTCGAGAACCGGAGCGCAACGTATCTTTACCGGAAGCGCAGAAAATGGGCGTTTGCAGACCGGCATCACCTGAATATCAGCGCACCCTGGCAGCGCTGGCTTCGGCGCGATCCAGTAGCAGGTCGCGCTCGCGTGCGTTCTGCGCCATGCTGGCGGCGCGCCGGTATTCGGCCTCGGCTTCGCCGAATCGCTCGAGCCGGCTGAGGAACTCAGCCCGAACGCTTGGTAAGAGGTGATAGGCCTTGAGTGCCCCTTCTGCGGTGAGTTCGTCGACGAGGGCGAGCCCCGCCGCCGGACCCTCGGCCATACCGATGGCCACGGCTCGATTGAGCGCCACGACCGGGGTCGGCGACAATTCCATCAGCTCGTCGTAAAGCGACGCGATCCGCGCCCAGTCGGTCGCCTCCGCCGTGCGGGCACGCGCGTGGCAGGCGGCGATCGCGGCCTGCAGCGTATAAGGGCCCCGTTCGGGGGAGAGCCCCTCGGCTTTGTCGAGCGCATTGAGCCCGCGCCGGATCAGCAACTGGTCCCAGCGGGAGCGGTCCTGGTCGAGCAGCAGCACCGGCGTGCCGTCCTTGTCGACGCGCGCGTGCTGGCGGGAGGCCTGGATTTCCATCAGCGCCACCAGCCCGTTGACCTCGGCCTCGCCCGGCGCGAGGTTGGCGAGGATCCTCCCCAAGCGCAGCGCCTCGTCCATCAGCGCCGGCCGAAGCCAGTCCTCGCCGGAAGTCGCCGAATAGCCCTCGTTGAAAATCAGGTAGATGACCGCCAGCACCGAAGCGAGCCGTTCGGCGCGCTCCTCGCCGAGCGGCACCTCATAGGGAATGTTGGCCTCCGCGATCGTGCGCTTGGCCCGTACCAGCCGCTGGGCGACGGTCGGCTCGGGCACGAGGAAGGCCCGCGCGATCTCGCCCGTCGTCAGCCCGGCCACGAGCTTCAAGGCCAGGGCTGTTCGCGCCTCCATCGAAAGGATCGGATGGCAGGCGGTAAAAATCATCCGCAACAGGTCATCGCCGACATCGTCATCGAGCATGGCGTCGATGTCCGCCTGCGCGGTCTCCTGGTCGGTCTCGGCATCGTATTTCAGCACGTCGAGCTTGCGCGCCATCATCTTGTTGCGGCGGAAATAGTCGATGGCGCGGCGCTTGGCGGTGGCCATCAGCCAGGCACCCGGATTGCTGGGCACCCCGCTCTCGGGCCAATGCTTCAACGCCACCATCATGGCGTCCTGCGCCAGCTCTTCGGCAAGGCTGATATCGCGCACGATCCGCGTCAGCGCCGCAATGAGCTTGGGCGACTCGATGCGCCAAACCGCCTCGAGGACGCGATTGGCCTGGGCGGTGCCCGCCTTTGTGGTCGCTGTGCTGGTTTCTGCGCTCATGGGGGCGGATGAGAGCAAATCCCGCCGCCTCCGGCAAGTGGGGCATTTCCTCTACCGCCCGATCGGCTTCTGCCCGGCGTTCCGCCACGCCTGTTCCCGCTCGAGAAAGGGTTTCGCCGCGTCGTCGGCAGGGAAATCGGCAACCTCATGGGCTTGCCGCACTTCCACCTCCTCGCCTTCACTGAGCGGAACGCGCTGCGCCCAGGCGAGCGCCTCCTCGCGATCCTTGACCTGGATGAGCCAGAAGCCGGCAACGAGCTCCTTTGTCTCGGCGAACGGCCCATCGATGACGACATGCCGTCCATCCCGCCGGCGCACCCGCGCGCCGCTGGCACTTGGATAGAGCCCCTCGCCCGCCAGCAGCACCCCCGCTGCGATCAGTTCGTCGTTGAATCGGCCCATCTCGACGAGTTGCCCGGACGTCGGCGGGCCCCCAGCCTCGCTCTCCGGCGTCGCCTTGAAAATGATCATGAAACGCATCTTGCATCACTCCTTCCTGCCGCAACGCCCGCCCGCCGCATTGCCGCTCACTGACACGACGAGAAGGGAAGAAGGGATTCGACAAATGCACGAAGGATTTTTGTCGGGGCTGCGGAGGAGCGTCACTTGCTCGTCGAACTGGCAAGCCCAGTCGAAGACAGCAGACACTCGCGACGGCGTCCGCGCTTGACACAAGCGAGATGGCTCGGCAGGCTGGCTCTCACGGCGTTGACCAGCCGCCGAGCCGTGGAGCATCCGCCCCAGCCGGGGTTCCATGGGCGAAGGGGAATTGCCCTCAGGTCGTTGATAGTACAGGCCATCTCTGCACCGCGTTGCTTGGGGGACGAGGGTGCCCATGAGGAGGCTTGCTATGACCAAAGACAGTAGCTTCAAGAAAGTTGTCCGCCGCCACGCCGAGGAAACCGGTCAGCGCTACACCCAGGCGCTCGCGGACCTCGAAGGGTTACAAGCCCGAATGTCTCACCAGCCTCTCGGCGAGCGCCTGGTGGCCCATATTCGGGCTCAATACGGAATTGACGCGGTCGCCGCGACGAAGGTCGGCGTACACCATGACCATGTGTTTCGCATCGATCGCCGCGACGGCGAACCGTGGTTGGCGCGCGCGTTCTCGCCGGCCCGACCGCGGATCGGCGTCGAAGGCGATGCCGCGATCCTGCGTTTCCTTGAGCTGCACAACTACCCGGCCGAGCGGCTCGCGACCGACGAGCCGGTATCGGCATTCGACGGCTCGACCGTCCTCGTCACCCGTTTCATCTCCGGCTCGTCGCTCCCAGTGGCCGCCGGACACGAGGGCAGCGAGAAGTTCGCCATCATGGGTGACCTGCTCGGACGGCTGCATACGCTGCCATTCGACGAGTCCGTCAGCCGTCCCGGTGGCGCGGCTGGGGATGATCCCGCCCGCGAGGGCAGCCCGCGCCAGGACCTGCTGGCCGCCCTCTCGTTCCTCGACGCGGTCGACACGAAGGTATCTCCAGCGGGGCGCGAGGGGTTCGAGCAACTCCGCGACCTCGTGCATTCAGCCGACGATGGCCAGGGCCTGCCCGAGGCGCTACTCCACGGCAATCTCCTCCATGCCCCGGATCACGTGATCGTCGGCGCGGACGGACCGGTGGCGATCAACTGGAAGGCGGCCGGATGGGGACCGCGCCTGGCTGATTTCGCCTGGCTCATGTGGGGCACTTGGCGCAATGACGACTGGATCAATCTGGCCGTAGGCGCATACCGACAGCATATCGAGTTGACCGACGACGAGCTCAAGCGGCTCGAGGCGGTAATGTACATACGTCCCCTGTACCTCGCTTGCTTCAGCTACCGGCGTGATCTGGTCAACGGCCGTTGGCCCGAGGAGGTGTGGGGCTTCGCTGACCCAGAGTACATCGGCGCAACTGCAGCCGCGACCCGAGCTGCGTACCGCCGATAGCTCTGCCGGATGCGACGGGTCCGTCCACGACTGTCATCCTCGCGAAGCGAGGGGACCCAGCCTAGAAACACATCAGCCGGCTCGGAAAGATCAGTTCGCTCGCCATCCTGCCCAATTCACACACCTTGCGGCTGGCGCTGAACTCAGGATGGGCTCGGCCTTCGCCAGAGTGACATCGGGGGTGGACGGCTGGAGGAGGATGCGAAAGACTCCCGCGGCAACAAAGGGTTAAGATGGGCCATGTTCGACCACGTCACTCTTGCGGTAAGTGATCTGCAAAAAAGCAAGCTCTTTTATGAGAGGGCGTTCGAAGCCTTGGGATATCGCCTTTCCTTTGGAAAGGAGGGCGTGTTCTGGGCCTTTGACGTCGGCGACGGCAGCTTGTTCGAGATTCAGCGCTCGGAGAGCCCACCGCCTTTGACACGCGTACACGTCGCGTTCCGGGTCAAGAGCGCAACCGAAGTCGACGCGTTCTACCAGGCGGCGCTCGAGGCGGGTGCCATGGACAATGGCGCGCCCGGCCCGCGTCCGCAGTATGCCGCAAGCTACTATGCGTGCTTCGTGCTCGATCCCGATGGGTACAATATCGAGGCCATGCTCAACGAGCCTGCCGCGCGAGC
>NZ_BSNS01000007.1:297500-758391 GCF_030160115.1 Devosia nitrariae
TTTCTCCTTATCGCATGAGCATCTATGCCCATGACTCAGAGACCGATGTCGACCTTCATGCGGTGACGGTTGCCCTGACCGACAAGGGCCAGTACGTGGTATCCATGGCCCCGCCAGAGATGGAGTTCCCCGAGGAGGACACCGAGGAGGTCAACGTCGCCAACCTGCCCAGCATCTACCGCTCGATCTGGGAGACCGGGCGCAAACATGACCTCTCCGACGAGACCATTACCCGCATCATCGGCATGTTCGCCTACGACCTCGATATGACCAAGCGCATTGCGCCCGGCGATGCCATCGAGATCCTCAAGACGGCGCCCGACGCCGAGGGCAGGCAGGACCTGCTCTATGTGGCCTTAACGCTCGGCAGCACCAAGCGCGAGCTCTACCGCTTCGTCACCCCCGACGGCGTTGCCGACTTCTATGACCCGAGCGGCGAGACCGGCAAGCGCTTCCTGGTGCGCCGGCCGCTCGAGGGCGGTGGCACGCTGCGTTCGCGCTTCGGCTACCGCATCCATCCGATCTTCAAGTCGAGGAAGCTCCATACCGGCGTCGACCTTGCGGCGCGCACCGGCACACCGATCTACGCGGCCGGCGACGGCGTGGTGCAGCTTGTCGGCTGGCAGTCGGGTTACGGCAACAAGATCGAGGTCCAGCACGTCAACGGCTACGAGACCGCCTACGGCCACATGAGCCGCTTCGCCGACGGCATCAAGCCGGGCACGCGCGTGCGTCAGGGCCAGATCATCGGCTATGTCGGCTCGACCGGCTATTCGACCGGCCCGCACCTGCATTTCGAGATCCTGATCAACGGCAACCTCGTCGATCCATTGAGCGTCAAGCTGCCGCGCGAGAACTCGCTGGCTGACCAGTACCGGTCCCAGTTCGGCCAGGTCGTCGCCCAGATCAACGACCTGATGCAGAAAGACCCCGCCCCGGTCGCTGTGGCTGCGAGCGAGTAGTTGGCGGCTGTGCGAGGTGGTTGGGAGTCAAGGGACCCCGATACCCCATCCGTCCCACCCAACGGCTGCCATCGCGGCGCGCGGACCCAACTCTGAACACATCAACGAGCACGAGAAGATCGGCTTGACACCCCCTCTTGTGGGAGAGGGACCGCTTTTCCGTGTCCAGCGGAAAGGCAGGGTGAGGGGGGCGATGCTGCGACATACACGATGCTCGGTAGAGCCCCCTCATCCGGCGCTGCGCGCCACCTTCTCCCACGAGGGGAGAAGGGAAGGAGCGAACCCGCCAGCGCCGGAGCGACACCGAGGATGGAATTCGGAACACCAGCCTCTTACCCCTTCTTCTCCAGCGTCAGCCAGGCGATCACCGCCGAGACGAACGACAGGCCCGCGTTGATATAGGCGATGACCGCGAAGGTTGCGTTGGTGGCGGCAAGCCTTGCTGCCTCCGCCTCCGGCGGCAGCGTGTCCTCCGGCTTTAGCCCGAAGAACATGCCGCTGCCGGCAGCATCGCCGAGGAACCGGTTGAAGGCGAAGGCGGCAACGAACCCCATGGTGGCAACGGCAAGGAGACCGGCGACGCGCGCCACCGCATTGTTGACACCCGAGGCGGTGCCGGTATCGGCGTCCTCGACCGCAGTCATCACCGCCGTCGACAGCGGCGAGACGACGAGCCCCATCCCCACCCCCATCAGCGCAATGAGCGGCAGCACCACTCCCCAGACGTTCTGCAAGGGCGCGGTGAGGCCGAGGCCCGCAAAGGCGAAGCCGACGAGCGTTGCGCCACCGGCAATGAGCGGCGCGGGCCCGAAGCGGTCGGCAAGCGACCCTGCCCAGGAGGAAAGGATGGTGAGTGCGATGCCCAGCGGCAGGAAGGAGATCGACACTTCCGCCGCCGAAACGCCCCAGCCGGCGATCATGGTCATGGGCAAAAAGAACATCACTGCCGAAAGCGCGAAATAGAGCGTCAGGGTCAGCGCATTGGCGCCCGAGAAACCCATATTGGCAAAGAGCCGCAGTGGCAGCATCGGCTCCTTGCTGCGCGATTCCCAGAAAAGGAAGCCGATGAAGACGAGAAGGCCCGTGCCGGCATAGGAGAGGATATGGCTGACGGGCGGCACGCTCTCGCTGCTGCCTCCGGTGAGCCCGAAGGCGATGAGCATCAGTCCGAGGCTGGCAAGAAACGCCCCCGGCAGGTCGAGCGCCCGCGTGCCGGCAGGCTCGTCGGCCGGCACCCGCAGCCAGAGGAGCGCGAGCGCGATGGCACCCAGCGGCAGGTTGATGGCAAAGACCAGCCGCCAGCTCCAGTCGCCGAGCATGGTGAGCACGAACCCGCCGATGACCGGGCCCAAAATGGTGGTCAGCGACGAGGCCGCCGCCCAGATGCCGATAGCCTTGCCCCGCTCGTCCTTGGGATAGGCCTTGGCGATGATGGCGAGGCTGCCCGGCACCATCAGCGCCGCCCCGACCCCCTGCACCGCACGCGCGACGATGAGGCTGAGGGGGGTCGGCGCCACGGCGCAGACGAGGGACGCGGCAACGAAGAGGCCAATGCCGATCCCGAACACGCGCTTGAGGCCGAAGCGGTCGCCTGCCGCCCCGCCGATCAGGATCAGCGAGCCGAGAAACAGCATATAGCTGTTGGAGACCCACTGCGCGTCGGCGAGCGTTGCCGACAGGTCCGCCCGCAGCGCCGGTATGGCGATCGAGAGCACCGAACCGTCGATGAACCCCATCGATGAAGCAAGGATGGCCGCGACCAGCACGTAGCGCCGGCGCTCTCGGGGACAGAATGTGCGCGAGGGTACACCGGTCTCTGCCGCCGGCCCGGCAATCGATTGATCGGTCATGGCGCGACCATAGGCCTGGTCCCTTTGTTTGGATAGATGGCGCGCTCAATCTTTTGCCGCTGCGGGATTTTCGGCCAAAACCGGTTCCCGCTTTAGGCCTCGCTCCAGACCGCCAGCTCATTGCCGCCCGGCTCCCGGAACTCGAACCGCCGCCCGCCCGGGAAGTTGAAAATCGGCTTGGTGACGACCCCACCCGCGTCCTCCACCCGCTTCAGTGCCGCCTCGAGATCGTCGGCCTTGAGGATGACGAGCGGCGCCCGCGCCGGCCCATTGCTCGTCCCGTCGATGCCGCCGTCGATCCCGGCGTCGGCGAAGGCCTGATACTCCGGGCCGTAGTCGTCGAATCCCCAGCCGAAGGCGTTGGCAAAGAACTGTTTGCTGGCCGCGATGTCGGGGCTGGCGAATTCGACGTAGTTGATCCTAAGGTCGCTCATCATCCTTCTCCTCTTGCGTCGTGGTTATCTGGTGGTCGTGACTATCCCCGTTTCGAGCGCATGCCCGGAACCCTGGCGAGATCCTCGCGCGCGGCGAACACGCGATATTCAGGCGTATCGAGGCCATAGAGCGCGATGCGGCCTTCCTCGTCGTGATGGACGCCCCAACCGAAAGTCTTGACCAGCGGCGAAGAGCGCAGGCACGGCTGCCCCTTTGAGAAGAACTTTGCCCGCGCCGCGGGCTTCTCGGCCTCGGCAATGCCATTACGCTCACTAAAAACGGCAAAGATCAGGTCATTGCTGGTCATCGCGTAGGGCGCACCGACGAGCTTTTCATATTGCAGGGTTGCGATGGTGCCGGGCTTCTCCGGCACGCGCGCAACATCGACCGGGCAGTCGGGCGAGACGAGGATGAAGGTGTTGACGTAGTTGGTCGTGTGCATCGGATCAATGTTCTCTATTTGTTCTAAATTAGCGAGATGCTCGATCGAGTCAAGCGCGTAGAGCAACGGATCGAGTGGTGTCTGAATGTCACCCCGACGAATGGGCCCGCCCTTCGTTGGGTGACATTCGGTAGTGGGGCTCGCTGGGTGCTCGACCGCCGCCGATTCCACTCACGCAGGTGTCCCCCGCAAGACCCGTCAAATCCCGCCGAACCGATCGTGCTAGCAACGAGCCGCCAACCACAAGGAGGTCCCTCATGAACGTCGCCAGCTTCTACACCGCCCAGAGCACCTGGACCGATCCCGGGCGGTATGCGCCTCTGTTCGACGCGCTGCCGGACGATATCGCGGTGCTCTGCGCCGTGGTGCGCAACATCACTCTGCACTACCGCGCCGGCCCGCGGGTCGGCTTCGACATCCCCAAGGAGCGGCTCGCCGAGATCGACACCCGCTTTTGTGAACTGATGCTCGAGCGGATCATCGCGCTCGACGCGCGCCCGCTCGCCGAGCCGCGTGCGCCGACCCAACGTGTCATCGGCTGCTGCCGGGACGCTTCACTCCTCCTCTGCTCGATGTTGCGCCACAAGGGTGTTCCGGCGCGCATACGCTATGGCTTTGCGCCATACCTCAGCACCAACCGCTTCAACGGCGACCATGCGGTGGTCGAATATTGGAATGGAACGCGCTGGCTCCTCGCCGATGCCGAACAGGCGGGACCCGAGATCGCGTTCGGGGGCACAGCGTTCAGCCCGCTCGACATACAACGCGGCCCATATCTCACCGCCGGCATGGCCTGGCATCTGGTCCGGAGCGGCCAGGCCAAAGAAGCCGACTTTGGCGTATCGCCCGAACTTCACGGTCTGCCCGAGATCCGGGTGGCGCTGCTCGTCGATATCGCCATGCTGAACAGGTGCGAGACGCTGCTCTGGGATGTGTGGGGGATCGGTGAGATCGAACACCAGAACAGCGCCGACGATCTCGCCCTTCTCGACAGGGCTGCTTCACTCTCCGCCGATACCGACGTCGAGGCCGGTTTCGCCGGGATCAAGGAGATCTTCCTGGACGAGCGGATGCGCGTGCCCCAAACCGTGACCAGCCTGAGCCCGGCCCAGGGGCCGCGCCAGGTTATGCACGCCGTGCTGGACAGCAACGCGGCGTGACAAAAAAGGCCGGTCTGCCGACCGGCCTTTTTCGTTTCGATCGGATTTTTCGCGCTTTAAGCCGCTGCGTCGTGCACCGCTTCGCCCGCGGGCCGCAGCACCAGGCCCTCGTCGCCCGCATCGACCGTGACGGCCGAGCCGTCGGAGATGCGACCCGAGAGGATCTCATCGGCAAGCTTGTCCTGCACTTCACGCTGGATGACCCGCTTGAGGGGACGTGCGCCATAGGCGGGGTCGTACCCTTCATTGGCCAACCACTCGCGTCCACGTGCGGTGAGCGTCAGCTCGATGTCGCGGTCCTCGAGCAGGTGCTTCAGGCGCCCGAACTGGATGTCGACGATATCGCCCATATGCGCCCGGTCGAGCCGGTGGAAGAGCAGGATCTCGTCGATCCGGTTGAGGAATTCGGGCCGGAAGGCGGCCTTGACCATATCGAGCACCTTGCCGCGCGCCAGCTCCACCGGCTCGCCTTCCCTAAGCTCGACCAGGAACTCGGACCCGAGATTGGAGGTGAGGATCACGACGGTGTTGCGGAAGTCGACCGTGCGGCCCTGGCCGTCGGTCAGCCGCCCGTCGTCGAGTACCTGCAAGAGGATGTTGAACACATCCGGATGCGCCTTCTCGATCTCATCGAACAGGATCACCTGGTAGGGCCTGCGACGCACCGCCTCGGTCAGGACACCGCCCTCGTCATAGCCGACATAGCCCGGAGGTGCGCCGATGAGGCGGGCGACCGAATGCTTTTCCATGAACTCGGACATGTCGAGGCGGACCATCGCCGTCTCATCGTCGAACAGGAATTGGGCGAGGGTCTTGGTCAGCTCCGTCTTGCCGACGCCCGTCGGCCCGAGGAACATGAACGAGCCGATCGGCCGGTTCGGGTCCTGCAGGCCCGCGCGGGAACGCCGCACGGCCTTGGAGACGGCGGCCACCGCCTCCGCCTGGCCGACGACGCGTGCGCCAAGGGTTGCTTCCATGTGCATGAGCTTTTCGCGCTCGCCTTCGAGCATGCGGTCGACCGGGATGCCGGTCCAGCGCGAGACGACCTGGGCGATGTGGCTCGGGGTCACCACCTCTTCGACCATCGAAGGCGCATCGGCAGTGCCATCGCCATCGGTGGCTTCGGCAGACTTGATGCGCTTTTCGAGGTCGGGGATGACGCCATAGGCCAGCTCGCCCGCCCGCGCCAGATCTCCCTTGCGCTGCGCGATCTCGAGTTCGCTGCGGGCTTTATCCAGCTCTTCCTTGAGCTTCTGGCTGCCCGAGAGGCGCTCCTTTTCCGAGAGCCACTTGGCCGAGAGCCGCTGGGCTTCCTCCTCGAGCTCGGCAAGGTCGGCTTCGAGCCTGTCGAGCCGCTGCTTGGAAGCGTCATCGGTTTCCTTGCGCAGGGCCTCGCGCTCGATCTTCAGCTGCATGATGCGCCGGTCGAGCTCATCGAGCGCCTCGGGCTTGGAATCGACGGCCATGCGCAACCGCGCCGCCGCCTCGTCCATCAGGTCGATGGCCTTGTCGGGCAGGAAGCGGTCGGTGATGTAGCGGTTGGAAAGCGTTGCCGCCGAGACCAGCGCCGAGTCGGAGATGCGGATGCCGTGATGCAGCTCGTACTTTTCCTTGAGGCCGCGCAGGATCGAGATGGTGTCCTCGACCGTCGGCTCGTCGACGAACACTGGCTGGAACCGGCGGGCGAGCGCGGCGTCCTTCTCGACATGCTTGCGGTATTCGTCGAGTGTCGTTGCGCCCACGCAATGCAGTTCGCCGCGCGCCAGGGCAGGCTTTAGGAGGTTGGAGGCATCCATCGCCCCGTCCGCCTTGCCGGCGCCGACAAGTGTGTGCATCTCGTCGATGAAGAGGATGATCTGGCCTTCGGCCGCGGTGATCTCTGAGAGCACGGCCTTCAGGCGCTCTTCGAACTCGCCGCGATATTTGGCGCCCGCAATCAGCGCGCCCATGTCGAGGGCGAGCAGCGACTTGTTCCTGAGCGATTCCGGCACGTCGCCATTGACGATGCGGATGGCAAGGCCCTCGGCGATGGCGGTCTTGCCGACGCCCGGCTCACCGATCAGCACCGGATTGTTCTTGGTACGGCGCGAGAGCACCTGGATGGTGCGGCGGATCTCCTCGTCGCGCCCGATGACGGGATCGAGCTTGCCGGCGCGTACATCCGCGGTGAGGTCGCGCGCATATTTCTTCAACGCGTCATAGGCGTTCTCGGCTGAAGCGGAATCGGCCGTGCGGCCCTTGCGGATCTCCTCGATCGCCTGGTTGAGCGCCTGCGGCGTCACGCCTGCCGAAGAGAGGATCTTGCCCGCATCGCTGTCTTTTTCGACCGCAAGCGCCAGCAGCAGCCGCTCGACGGTGACGAAGGAATCACCCGCCTTCTGCGCAGCGCTTTCGGCAGTGTCGAAGGCGCGCGCGAGCTCGCGGCTGAGATAGAGCTGGCTGGCACCGCTCCCCGAAACACTCGGCACCTTGGCAAGGCTGGCCTCGGTTTCGGCGCGCACGAGCTTGGGATCACCCCCGGCCCGCTCAATAAGGCCGTTGGCCATGCCTTGGTCGTCGTCGATCAGCACCTTCAAGAGATGCAGGGGCAGGAACTGCTGGTGGCCTTTGCCCAGCGCAATGGTCTGCGCGCTTTGGATGAAGCCGCGCGCGCGCTCGGTGTATTTCTCGATATTCATGCAACTCTCCTGTTTCGCCCGCGGACAGGCCTTCAACAAGCGCCTGATCCCACGTCGGAAGCGTTGGGTCTGAAACGCCCAAAGGTATGGCACGTTTCCGTTTCGATAACGGATATAGGCAGCGCATGAAAAACTAAAAGGCCGGGCGATGCCCGGCCTTGAGGAAAATCAAGTTCAGCCTGCTTTACTCGGCAGGCGTGGTGCCGCCGGCCGTAATGAAAGCGGGCAGTTCACCCACTTCCGGCTGGGGCGCATTGGCAGGATCCGCCCCGTTCTCGCCAGCGGCGGCCCGGCGACGACGCGGCCGCCGCTCGCGCTTGCGCGGCTGGTCGGCATCGCCTTCGCCGGCCGACTGGGCGTCGGCGGTCTCGGCAGGCGCCGCGTCGCTGCTGGCGTCAGCGTTGACGCTGGCGTTCGCACTGGCGTTGGCAGGTGCCGGTTCGGCCTCGCTCTCGGCTTCCTGGCGCTCGGGCACACGCTCGGAGCGGGAGGCGAAGCGGTCGCCCCGATCCTCATCGCCCTCGAAATCGTCGTCGCTGTCCTGGCTGTTGTCGGGCCGGATGTTCTGCGGCTGGGCTGCCATGACGATGCGATAGTAGTGCTCGGCGTGCTGGAGATAGTTCTCAGCCATGACCGAGTCGCCCGAGGACTGGGCGTCGCGCGCCAGTTGCGTATATTTCTCGGCGATGTGGGCGGCGTTGCCACGCACCTTCACGTCCGGACCGTTGCTCTCGTAATTACGCGAAAGCGGATTGGTATGCTTGCGTCCACCGTTGCGGTTGCGCGAGCGGTTCTTGTTTTGGCTGTTGGGTCTCATCTGGTCGCTTTGTAACTCTGAAAAGTAAGCGTCACATCACTGGCGGACAGGCAAATGCCATGTCGGGCCATGGCCGAGCGGCACTCGGCCGCGTATCGGTCGCAGTCTGGCTTCATGAAGACCTAGAACTGTCTGGCGGGACCGCCACTGGCTCCGGATTCATCAAACGCGTGGGCCGGTCTGCGCCGGAGCCGCGCTGCGCCATGCAGCTTCATGATGATCGGGTGGCCATCACCGTGGCGCCCATGATGCGCCGTTGACAGCACCGGCAAACTATATTGTTCGGCTTGGGTTTCCAAGCACAAATTTCGCGTCTGCAGCGATATGCGCTTTCGGGCCTAAACATGGTGCCCCGATACAACACGGTCAAGACCCGCAAGGTCTTTATCTACCGAAACCCCGGAAAAACCCGCTGCATCAAGCAGACCGGCGACCGCAGCCCCCTGCCCCGAGCCGATCTCGACCATCAGCCAGCCGCCGGGCTTGAGGTAACGCGGCGCTTGCTTTGCGATGGTGCGATAGGGATCGAGCCCATCCGGTCCGCCATCGAGCGCCAGGCGGGGATCGTACTCGCGCACCTCAGAGCTGAGGCCGGCGATGGCGTCCGATTCGATATAGGGAGGGTTGGAGACGATGAGGACGAACGGTCCTTCGGTGGCACACCCCCTCCCGGCCTCCCCCATCAAGGGGGAGGTGTTGCCCGGTACATTTGGCAGCATCTCGCCAGAACCACCAGCGTCCCACCTCCCCCTTGATGGGGGAGGCCGGGAGGGGGGTGACTCTCGGTCCGCACTAGTGTCCTGCTCAGTCGCCGCCCCCCTCATCCGCCCTTCGGGCACCTTCTCCCACGAGGGGAGAAGGTGGGAGGAGCCCTCCTCGCACCGAGCCAAGGATTGCCCCCCTTCCCTTCTTCCCTCGTGGGAGAAGGTGGATCGGCCGGAGGCCGAGACGGATGAGGGGGGCGACAGCGCCTCGAACCACGACCCTTGAGCAAACGCGATCCGCTCCGCCACCCCATGCCGCTGCGCGTTCTCGCGCGCCGCCGCCAGTGCCCGCTCGCTAAGGTCCGTTGCGACCGCCGCCACCCCCGGCGCGTTGGCAAGAACCGCGATCGGCAGACATCCGGTGCCGGTTCCGAGATCGAGGATAGTGGCCCCGACGCGGCCCTTAAGGACGGCGAGAGCCTTGTCGACGATCAACTCGGTCTCCGGACGCGGCACCAGCGTTGCCTCGTTGAGGACGAACGAAAGGCCGTAGAACTCCTTCTCGCCGAGGATGCGCGCCACCGGCTCGCGGGCAAGGCGGCGGGCAATGAGCGCATCGAGGGCGGCAACCGCTTCTCCGCCGGCCGTATGACTTTCATGGGTTGCAAGCTCAAGGCGGCTAAGGCCGAAGGCCTTCTCCGCCAACAGCCGCGCATCCAGCGCCGCGCCTCCGATGCCAGCGGCTGCGAGCTTGTCGCGCGCGGCGCGCCAGGATTGCCCAAGGGTTGGGGCGCCGCTCAGTTGCCCGCCTCCATGGCGGCGAGCTGGGCCGCCTGTGCCTCGGTGATCAGGGCCTCGACGATCTCGTCGAGCGCCTCGCCCTCCATCACCTTGTCGAGCTTGTAGAGCGTCAGGTTGATGCGGTGGTCAGTGACGCGTCCCTGCGGAAAATTATAGGTGCGGATGCGCTCGCTGCGGTCACCCGAGCCGACTTGGGCCGAACGCGTCTCGGCCCGCGCCGAATCGCGCGCTTCGCGCTGCTGGTCGTAGAGCCGGGCGCGCAGCACCTGCATGGCGGTCGCCCGGTTCTGGTGCTGGCTCTTCAAGGCCGAGGTCACCACGATGCCGCTTGGCATATGGGTGATGCGCACTGCCGAATCGGTGGTGTTGACGTGCTGGCCGCCCGCCCCCGAGGCGCGCATGGTGTCGATGCGGATGTCTTCGGGCTTGATTTCGATATCGATGTCCTCGACCTCGGGCAGCACCGCAACGGTCGCCGCCGAGGTGTGGATGCGCCCCGATGCCTCGGTCTCTGGCACCCGCTGCACCCGGTGCACGCCGGATTCGAACTTCATGCGCGCATAAACGCCCCTTCCGGTGACGTTGGCGATGACCTCCTTGAAGCCGCCGGCCTCGCCGGGGCTTTCCTCCATGATGGTCACCTTCCAGCCGTGATGGGCCGCATAGCGCTCGTACATGCGAAAGAGGTCGCCGGCGAACAGCGCCGCCTCGTCGCCGCCCGTGCCGCCGCGGATCTCGAGGATGATCGACTTCTCGTCCGCCTCGTCCCTGGGCAGCAGCAGGATGCGGATCTCGCCAGAGAGCGCTTCGATCTTTTCCGTCAGCTCCTCGATCTCGGCCTGCGCCATCTCGCGCAGTTCCGGATCTCCGGAACCGGCGAGCCCACGGGCGTCGTCGAGGTCCCTGACGGCTTTCTTATAGGCGCTGATCGGCGCAACGATCGGCGCGAGCTCGGCATGCTCTTTACTGAGCTTGACGAACTCGTCGGGCGCCGCGCCCCCCGAAAGCGCTGCTTCTACATATTGGAAACGCGTCTCGAGGGCGTCGAGCTTGTCCTGGGGTAGTGAAGCCATGAATCCTGAATGCGCCTTGCAGTACTGGTCGGCCCGCACTTACCCCCCTCGTGCGCCTCTCTGCAAGAGCCTGCGCTCGGGAGCGCGCACGTGCAATCTGAGTGGGGCAGGTCGAGAAGGACGATCGGCGCAGCCAAAACCACCTCCAAATAGGAGGGATGGCGAGATCGGCGACATTTGCCGCCGATCGAGGTCAGTCGCTGCTATTCGACTTCTTCAGCCCGATGCCGGGCCGACCACATGTACCAGCCGAGCACCGCACCGAAGAAGAAGGTGTGGGCGATGAACTGGATCATCGGGTTCGCCTCGGTGAACCAGGGGAACATCGTCGGCGCGATCACGTAGAAGTTGACCAGCCACAGTCCCAGACCATAGGCGCCGCCGACCGAGATATCGACGGCAGGCGATCTGAGGCCACCAAAGACCAGCGCGAACACCGCCCCATAGATGACGGCGAGCACCACATGGACGATGACCCCCGCGAGACCCACACCCAAGAGGTTATAGGTCGGCTCGAGCGCTGCCGGTCCCAAAGCAATGGCACCGATCATGCGCAGCGGCATAAAGAAGGCCTCCGGACCCATCATCGCCGCGCTGGCGATCATCTCGAACGCGGCAAAGACGATGCCGGCAATAATGCCGCCGATCACGCCCTGGGTCAGTGCCCACGGGACTTCGGCGCGGGTGACGGGAACATGTGTTTCATGCAGAACAGCCATGGCGGAATCCTTCCCAACTCCGGTTCTCCATCAAACATTCAAACGGAGAAGCGGACCGCCCGTTCCTGGGGCGGCTTTCACCTTGGCGTGACGTGGTCCCGGTTTATGGGGCTGATCTCACACAGGCAGGTTCTGCCGGTCGATCCAGTCCTTGAGAAGCTCGCGGATCGTCACGCTCTCTGCCCCGTCGCTCATGGCGGCGGCGACCGAGCGCTTGATCGGCTCGAGCTCGAGGTTGAGGATCAGTTCCTTGATCGGCCCGATCGAGGCCGGACCCATGGAGAGCCGGTTCATGCCGATGGCCATCAGCGCCAGGGCTTCGGTCGGCCGGCCGGCGAGCTCCCCGCACATGGTGATCGGCAACCCATAGCGCCTGGCCGCGTCGACGACGAGCTTGATGGCCCGCAGCCGCGGCAAGGCGATCGGGTCGTAGGACGCCGAAACGCGCGGATTCGCCCTGTCGGCAGCGGTCAGGAACTGCACCAGGTCGTTCGAGCCGATCGAGACGAAATCGGCCTCGGGCAGCAGCTGATCGAGCTCGAAGAGCAGCGAAGGCACCTCGACCATGGCGCCGATCTCGAGCTCGACCGGGACCGGGTCGCCGGAGCGCTTCAGGCGTTCGACCTCGCGCCGTATCACGAGCTTGGTCTGCTGGAACTCGAAGGTCTCGGTGACCATGGGCACCAGGATCTTGAGCGGACGGCCGCGCGCGGCCATAAGCAGCGCGCGCACCTGCGTGCGTAGCAGCCCCGGCCGGTCGAGCCCCAAGCGGATGGAGCGATAGCCCATGGCCGGGTTCTCCTCGGCCATCGAGCGCAGATACGGCACCACCTTGTCGCCGCCGATGTCGAGGAGGCGGAAGACGATCGGCCGGTCGCCCGCAAGCCGCATCGCTTCGGCATAGAGATCGATCTGTTCGGCGAGGCGCGGCAGGCGCGACGCGATCATGAACTGCAGCTCGGTGCGGAAGAGTCCGACCCCGGCCGCGCCCGTGTCCTCGAGCATGGGCAGGTCCGCAACCAGCCCGGAATTATGCAGGAGCGTGATGTCGACACCGTCGCGGGTGACCGAAGGCTTGTCCTTGAGGGCCGCGTAATGAGCCCGGCGCCGGGCGCTGATCCGCACCTTGTCGATATAGGTCTGCTCGACATCGGGGGTCGGCCTGATATGCACGGTGCCCGCCGGTCCGTCGACGATGATGTCGTCGCCCGTCTCGCAGATCGAGACGATGGAATCGGCCTGGCCGACCGCCACCAGCCCCAGCGAACGCGCAACGATCGCGACGTGCGAGGTGGTGCCGCCTTCTTCGAGCACGACGCCGCGCAGCTTCGTCCGGTCGTATTCGAGAAGCTCGGCCGGGCCCATGTTGCGGGCAACGATGACGGCATTGTCGGGCAGGTTCCGTCCGATGCCCTGGTGGTCGCCGGTCAGCATCCGCAGCAGCCGGTTGGCGAGGTCGTCGAGGTCGTGCAGGCGCTCGCGGATATAGGGATCGGTCTGGCGGAGCATGCGGGCGCGCGTGTCGTTCTGCACGCGCTCAACGGCGGCCTCGGCCGTCAGCCCGTTCTCGATGGCTTCGGTGAGCCTGTGCACCCAGCCCCGGTCGTGGGCGAACATGCGGTAGGTCTCGAGGATCTCGCGGTGGTCCGTGGAGGACTGCATGTCGCCGTGGTCGAGCATGGCATCGATCCCGACCCGCATCTTCTCGAGCGCAGCATCGAGCCGGAGCTTTTCCTGCTCGACGTCCTCGGCGATGAAATTGGTCACCACCACGCGCGGGTCGTGGAGCACGACCGTACCCAGAGCAATGCCGTCGGTAAGGCTGACGCCTGTGAACATGCGCGGACGCCTGAGGTCGATGTCGGAGCCGGGCTTGATCAGGTTGTCGAAGTCCGAGGTGGCGATCATCTCGGCAAGGATCGTGGCCGTAGTGAGGAGGGCCTCGGTCTCATCCTCGCCGAAATGCCGCCGCTCGGCATTCTGCACCACCAGGACCCCGAGGGTCTGGCCGGCCCGCAGCACCGGCACGCCGAGGAAGGCGTTGTAGCGCTCCTCGCCCGTTTCGGGCCGGTAGGCGAAGCCCGGGTGCGAGGGCGCGTTCTCGAGGCTTAAGGGTTCCGCTTCCGCGGCGATGAGGCCGACAAGTCCTTCGCCGAGCCGCAGCGTGGTCATGTGCACGGCCTCGCGGTCGAGGCCTTTGGTCGCAAAGAGCTCGAGCGCGCCGTCGTCGCGCAGCACGTAGAACGAGCAGACATCCGCCCGCATGTTCTCGGCAATGACGTTGACGATCTTGTCGAGGCGTTCCTGGCTCGCCAAGGGCTCCGCCATGGTCTCGCGCAGTTGCCGCAGCAAGACGCGAGGCCCGCCAATTGTGGTGGCCATTCGTTTCCCGGCGGCCCGAAGCCGCCCCCCGCTTCCCGGGCGCGGCCGCTACCGGCTTTCCGCTCAGGAGTCCTTCTTGTCCAGACCGTAATACGTATGGAGCGCGCGAACCGCAAGCTCGGCATACTCGTCGTCGATGAGAACCGAGGTCCTGATCTCCGACGTGGTGATGAGCTGGATGTTGATGCCCTTGTCGGCCAAGGCCTTGAACATCGAGGACGCAACGCCTGCATGGCTGCGCATGCCGACTCCGATCACCGAGATCTTGGCCCCGCCCTTCGAGCCCGAGAGCCTCTCGAAGGCGATGGTACCGCGCGCCCCTTCTATGGCGCGGATGGCTTTGTCGTATTCGCTGTCGGGCACGGTGAAGGTGATGTCGGTGGTGCCGCCGTCTTCCGAGATGTTCTGGACGATCATATCGACGACGATGTTCTGGTCGGCGAGCGTCCCGAAGACCGAGGCGGCGACCCCCGGCTTGTCCGTAACGCCGCGCAGCGTGATCTTGGCTTCGCCACGCGCCAGCGTGATGCCCGAAACGATCTGCTTTTCCATGATCTCTTCCTCATCGCAAACGAGCGTCCCGGGCACGCCCGGCGTTCCGTCCGGGGCAAGTTGCGGCGCACCCGCATCGTCGAACGTCGAGCGCACGCACAGCCGCACCCCATGGGCCATGGCCATCTCGACCGACCGGATCATCAAGACCTTTGCCCCGAGCGAGGCCATCTCCAGCATCTCCTCGAACGAGACCTTGGATAGCCGCCGGGCACGCGGCACGATACGCGGGTCCGTAGTATAAACGCCGTCGACATCGGTATAGATGTCGCAGCGGTCAGCCCGGACGGCGGCAGCGACCGCCACGGCGCTGGTGTCCGATCCGCCGCGCCCGAGCGTGGTGATGCGCCCGCTCGGCGCAACACCTTGAAACCCGGTGATGACCGGCACCCAGCGGGCCTTCATCCGTTTATCGAGCTCGCTCGGGTCGATCTCGGTGATGCGCGCCGCCCCGTGGGCGTCGTCGGTCTTGATGGGCACCTGCCAGCCGGCGAACGAGCGCGACTCGATGCCCATGTGTGAAAGCACGATCGCCATCAGCCCGGCGGTGACCTGTTCGCCCGAGGCCACGATCGCATCGTACTCGCGCGCGTCATGGAAGGGGGAGGCCTCCTCGACCCACCCGACGAGCTCATTGGTCTTGCCGGCCATGGCCGAAACCACCACCGCCACCTCGTTGCCCGCATCGACCTCGCGTTTGACATGGGCAGCCGCCTGACGGATGCGTTCGACCGTGGCGACGGAAGTGCCGCCGAACTTGACGACTATGCGGGCCATGTAACTCCCCGGCAGGTGCCGGTTGATCCCGGCGTCAGGCTTGCTGTTCGGGCGCTGGCAATGCCACAAGCGGCCCGGCAAGGCAAGCGGCGTGGCCGAGGGACGACACATACCCGGGCCCGCCCCACTTGACTCCGGAACAAAGTGAGAACATTCTGCCACCCCATCACAAGAGGAGGGCCTCATGAACGCAACGGCCAAGGACACGCGCGCCACCATCATCGCGGTCATGCGCTATCGCGATGCCGACGCGGCGCTGAAGTTTCTGACCGACATCTTCGGCTTTGCCGAGCACACCGTCTACCGCGGCGAGGACGGCGAGGTGCAGCACGCCGAGTTGTCCTTCGGCAACGGCATGATCATGATCGGCCCGGTAGACGGTACGGCCTTCGGCCGCTTAATGCGGGAGCCGCGAGAGGCCGGCGGCGTGACCGGCGCCCTTTACGTCATCGTCGCCGATCCCGACGCCCACCATGCAAAATCCGTCGAGGCCGGCTTCGACATCGTCATGGAGTTGCGTGACGTGTTCTATGGTGAGCGCGAATATTCGGTGCGCGATCCGGAGGGAAACATATGGACCTTCGGTACCTATGATCCGTGGGTGGCGCAGGAACCGGGCGACGCGCCGCCAGCGTGAGGGGAGCGCTTTCAGCAAAGGCAACTCCAGTTCGAGAACGCGACGCGTTCCATGCGACCTCGCAGCCCTTGCCGACGAGGGAACCTTCGCGGTCTAATGGAGCGACAGGAGTTGCTCTCATGACCGCCACCACCGTCAATGACGAAGAGATCGCCAAATTCACAGCAATGGCCGAGGAATGGTGGGACCCGAAGGGGAAATTCCGGCCCCTGCACAAGTTCCAGCCGGTGCGGCTCGGCTACATCCGTGAGCATTTGATTGCCCATTTCGGCCGCGACGGCACGCTGCTTCGCCCGTTCGCGGGGCTGACGGTGCTCGATGTCGGCTGCGGCGGGGGGCTGCTCTGCGAGCCCCTGGCGCGGCTCGGCGCAACCGTCACCGGCATCGACGCCGCCGAACGCAATATCCGGATCGCCAGCCTCCATGCCGAGCAATCGGAACTCCAGGTCGACTATCGCGCAACGACCAGCGAAGAGCTGGCCGCGGCCGGCGCCCGCTTCGACGTGGTGCTCAACATGGAAGTGGTCGAGCATGTCGACAACGTGCCGCTCTATATGAAGAGCTGCGCCGACCTCGTCGCCCCGGGCGGGCTGATGTTCACCGCAACCCTCAACCGCACCGCCCGCGCCTATGCGCTGGCCATTGTCGGGGCCGAATATGTCCTGCGCTGGCTGCCCAAGGGCACCCATGACTGGAAGAAGTTCCTGACCCCCGAGGAGATCACCGCCCTCGTGCGGCGCTTCGGCCTCCACCCTATCGACGAGACCGGCGTCGTCTACCACCCGCTCGCCGACGAATGGCGCAAGTCCTCCGACATGGGGGTCAATTATATGGTGCTGGCCGAAAAGCCGAAGGTGAATTAGGGGCGGCTCGGTGCTCCTCCGACCGCTCTACCCTTCGCCCCCAACCGGCGGATAGCGATGCTCCTCGCCGCGGTAGTCGGCGACCGAGTAGCAGCCCTCCTCCATCGGCCGGATGGAGGAGGCGCCGATGTCGGCCTTGCCATGGCCGCCGGGGATGTCGAGCACATAGGTCGGCTGGCAGAGGCCCGAGATGCGGCCCCGTAGCCCAGCGACCAGCGCCTGCCCTTCGGCGATCGAAAGGCGGAAATGGCTGGTGCCGGGGGCAAGATCCGGATGGTGCAGGTAATAGGGCTTGATGCGGGCTTCGACGAACGCGCGCATCAGCGCGGCCAGCGTTTCCGGGTCGTCGTTGACGCCCTTCAACAGGACCGACTGGCTGACCATGACGATGCCGTTGTCGACGAGCAGCGTGCAGGCGTCGCGGGCGGCGGAGGTCAGCTCGCGTGGATGGTTGGCATGGAGCGCCACATAGACGGCCTTGCCGCAGGATTTGAGTGCGGCGACGAGCCCGGCATCGATCCGCTCCGGCTCGACCACCGGTATGCGGGTGTGGAAGCGCACCACCTTGACGTGCGCGATCCCGGCCAACCGCGCCATCAGTTCGGCGAGGCGCCGGACCGAAAGCACCAGCGGATCGCCGCCGGTGAGGATCACCTCCCAGATCTCCTCATGGGCGGCGATATAGGCAAAGGCATCGTCGAGCGCCTGCGGCGACGGCGTGCCGAGCCCTGCCGGTCCCACCATCTCGCGGCGGAAGCAGAAGCGGCAATAGACCGGACACACGTGCACGGCCTTCAGCAGCACCCGGTCGGGATAACGATGGACGATGCCCTCGACCGGCGAATGGGCGAAGTCCCCGATCGGGTCGGCGCGCTCTTCCGGCAGGATGGCCAGCTCAGCCGGGTCCGGCACGAACTGGCGCGCGATTGGGTCGGCGGGATCGGCCGGATCGATGAGCGCAGCCATCGCCGGCGTTACCGCGACCGCATAGCGCTCGGCGACCCGGGCGATTCCGGCAAGCCGTTCCGCCGGCACCAGCGCGGCGTCAACGAGGTCGGCCGCCGATTTCAGCCCACGATCGACGCTCATGCCGCCCCCTCGGCGACCGGCACCCAGATCACCTGCTCGATGCGCGTCGCGCCCGTCGCCAGCATCACCAGCCGATCGAAGCCCATGGCGATGCCGCTCGCCGCCGGCATCACTTCAAGCGCTGCCAGGAAATCCTCGTCGAGCGGATAGCGCTCGCCATAGAGCCGCTGTTTTTCCGCCATCTCGGCTTCGAACCGGACGCGCTGCTCAGCCGCGTCCGTCAGCTCGCCGAAGCCGTTGGCAAGCTCGACGCCGCACGCATAGACCTCGAACCGCTCGGCGACACGCGCATCGTCCGGCGCGCGCCGCGCCAGCGCCGCTTCGCTCGCCGGATAGCGGTCGAGGATGGTGACCCGCCCCTGCCCCAGATGCAGCTCAATCTTTTCGGTGAGGACGCGGGTGAAGAGATAGGACCAGTCATGTTCCGCCGGCACGGCGATCCCCGCGGCTTCCATCTGCCGCACCAGCGCTGCCGCATCGGTTCTCCCCGCCTCGGTCATGGTCGCGAGCAAATCTATGCCCGCATAGCGCGAGAAGGCCTCGGCAACGCTCAATCGCTCGGGTTCGGCCAACGGATCGCATTCGCGTCCCCGCCAGCGGAATGCCGATACGCCCGTCGTTGTCGCAGCAAGGCGGAGCATGGCGATGCAGTCATCCATCACTGCCTCGTAACGCTCTTGGACGCGATACCATTCGAGCATGGTGAATTCGGGGTGATGCAGCGCACCGCGCTCGCGGTTGCGCCAAACATGACCAAGGCTCGCGATCCGCGCCTCGCCGGCCGCCAGTAGCTTCTTCATCGAGAATTCCGGCGAGGTGTGGAGGTAGAAGGGGTGGCCAATGCCGTCATTGCCGATGGCCGTGGTGGAAAAAGCATGCAGGTGCGCTTCGTTGCCCGGCGAGCGCTGCAACCCGGGCGGATCGACGAGGATAAAGCCCTCCTGCGCGAGATACCCGCGCACGGCCGCTTCGATGCGGTTGCGCGCCAGAAGGACCGGCCGGCGGTCGGCATGGACGGAGGGCGACCACCAGGCTGAGACAGGCGGCATGTTGGAGCTGGCAGACAAGAGCGTCGTCTTTCGGGACTGGCGGATTTCGGCAAATTGCGCTATCGGGCGGCACCGAACACGCAATCGACTTGCGTGCGGCCGGCCGGTCTTGCCGCAGGTTTAAGCCGCCGCCGACACGCGAACAAGGAAGAATTCATGGTCAAGGTCATCGCATCGTCCCTGCGTAAGGGCAATGTCGTCGAGCAGGACGGCAAGCTCTATGTCGTGCTCACCGCCGAGAACGTCCACCCGGGCAAGGGCAACTCGGTCACCAACGTCGATATGCGCCGCATCTCCGACGGCGTAAAGGTGACGGAGCGCTGGCGGACCACCGAGCAGGTCGAGCGCGCCGAAGTAGACGATCGCGACTACACTTTCCTCTATGAGGATGCCGAAGGCTTCCACATCATGAACCCGGAGAATTATGAGCAGATGGTCGTCTCGCCCGACGTCATCGGCGATCAGAAGCCTTATCTCCAGGAAGGCATGAGCCTGATGGTTTCGACCTACAACGGCGTTGCCATCGCCATCGAGCTGCCGCAGCGCGTCAGCCTCGAGGTGGTTGACACCGAGCCGGTGGTCAAGGGCCAGACTGCGGCCTCGTCCTATAAACCGGCCGTGCTCGAGAACGGCGTCAAGACCATGGTGCCGCCCCATATCGGCACCGGCACCCGCATCGTCGTGCTCACCGCCGACAACTCCTACGTCGAGCGCGCCAAGGACTGATCCTCGGCGCGGCTCGCACCTCTCGCATCACTTCATCGGTTCCACCGGGTCATCCCCGCGAAAGCGGGGACCTCCGTTTGGGCCTGCGCAAGAGCAACAGAGGTTCCCGCTTTCCGCGGGAATGACCCTGTGAATGGTTGGGAACAAGCGCAGGACTGCACCCCTCAATGCGTCTTCATCAGCGCCGATTTGGGCACGCTGAGCAACAACCGGTCGCCGTCCGCGCCCTCGATCTGGTCGGGCGTGATGTAGCGGTCGGCCGCGAACAGCCCCTCGGCATCGAGGCGCACGAACCCCTCGCGCAATAGTTTTTCCTTGAGCTCGTCCGATAGATTGTCCTCGCCGGCAAAGGCGCGGGCCATGATGGTGACGAGATCGTCGTCGCGATCGACATCCGTCGGATTGACGTCCGTCTGCTCGAGGCCTGGGGTCGACGGATCCTCATCGCTGAACTTGAAGTCCTCGACGACGCCAATCTCGTCATTGGTGCTGTCGTAGACCTTCATGCCCTTGTGCAGGGTTTCTGGCAGGGTGTGCATGGTTTACCTCCTCATTGCTTCGCGGCGGCCCTTGCGCCGCCCCGGCTGACTAAGGAACGGGAAACAGTCCCGCCGCGTTCCCGTGAGCGCTGGCAAACGAGTGCCTGCCGGGTAAGATCGGCGCAATCGTTTCAAGGGAGTTTCAGCCAATGCGCATCATCGCCCCGCTCGCCTTCGCCGGCCTCGCACTCTTTTCCGTCCCGGCCTTTGCCCAGGGCGATTTCGTTGCCCAGTTCAATGGCGCATTTTCCGGCGGCGGGCAGGTGCGCACCGAGGCCGATGGCAACCCCTGGAACGTCGATTGCGACATGACCGGGCAGGCATCCGAGAGCGCCCTCTCCTTCGACGGACGCTGCCGCACGGCGTTGATCTTTTCGCGCCGGGTCGGCGCCCAGATCCAGATCGACGGCAACGGGCGCTATACCGGCACCTATATCGGCTCGACCATCGGTCCCGCCGCCCTTTCGGGCACCCGCTCGGGCAACACCGTGACCCTCGAGATCACCTGGCCGGAGGCGGTCAACGGCGACACCTCGGCCACCATGACCATCACCGCAACCGGCAGCGGCTTCCACTTCGCCGTCGACGACCTCGACCAGCCCGGCGGCCAGACGGTGCGCATGACCGATATCCAGATGACGCGCCGGTAGGGCGTTTATGGCCGGCTTCACGCGGCTGCGCAGGTTTGGCTCGAAGGGCATGTCGATTCCTCCTCTCTGGGCTCGTCGTACGGGCAAGGCGAGGGCAGCGGGCCCTCGCATTCGAGAGGAACCGACCAGATGCGCAGAAGAACTTTCATTGCCGCCGCGACCGCGACCGTCGTAGCGCCGGGCCTTGCTGAAACCCAGGCCCAGACCCAGGCACCGAGCACCGAGGAGAGACCCATGAGCCCTGCCCCGACCACCGGCCATGTCGATGTAAACGGCGCTCACATGTACTACGAGAGTCACGGCGAGGGCGGCACGCCGCTGGTGCTGCTGCACGGCGCCTTTTCTTCGATCTACAACTCGTTCGGCACCATCATCGAAGGCCTTGCCGCGACCCGCCGGGTGATTGGTTTCGACTATCAGGGCCACGGGCGCACCGCCGACATCGATCGGCCGATGAGCATCGAGGCGATTGCCGCAGACATCGTTGCCGCGCTCGACGAACTGGGGATCGATAAGGCAGATGTCCTCGGCTATTCGACCGGCGCCGCCATTGCGCTGCGCATCGCCATCGCCCATCCGGAACAGGTGAGAAAGCTCATTCCGATGTCGGCGACCTATCGCCTCGACGGCATCCATCCGGGCCTGATGGAAGGGCTCGGCGAGATGGACGCCTCGATGATGTACGGCTCGCCCTGGCACAGCAACTATCTCGAGCTCAACCCGGAGCCTGATTTCGACCGGCTCTTTGCCAAGAAAACCGAGATGGACAAGGGCATCAAGGACATCCCGGACGAGGAGATCAGCGGCCTCACACAACCGGTGCTGCTGATCGCAGGCGACTCCGACCTCCCGACCATCGAGCACCTCGCCAAATTCTTCCGGCTTCTCGGCGGCGGCATCTTCGGCGACACCCCCGCCGGCTTGCCGAGATCCCAGCTCGCGATCCTGCCCGGCGCCTCGCACGTCACCGCGCCGTTCCAGAGCGAAGTGCTCCTCGCCATCATCCCCGCCTTCCTCGACCGCGAGGAAAAGCCGGCCACGTAAGTGGCGCGAGAGTGGTGGGGACGGTTGCGCAGGACCTGCAACGGCAGCGCGTCACCCCACCACCCACTCGCAACTCGTTGAGTCCCCGCGCGCCTGCCGCGCTTTGGCACTCCCTCCCGCCGAGTGCTAAAAAATCTTTCTCCTCCTCTTGAAGCCGTTTTCTTCCGCCCTACCTGATCTAGTGCTTCCTCCCGGGGATGCCGGGAGGACCGACATCACCATTCGATATGGAGGATGGGATGGCTTTCCGTCCCTTGCATGATCGCGTGCTCGTGCGCCGCATCGAAGCCGATGAGAAAACGGCTGGCGGCATCATCATTCCCGACACTGCCAAGGAAAAACCCCAGGAGGGCGAGGTCATCGCCGTTGGGCCGGGCGCTCGTGACGAGAAGGGCGAGCTTGTCGCCCTCGACGTCAAGTCCGGTGACCGCGTGCTGTTCGGCAAATCGAGCGGCACCGAGGTTCGCATCGATGGGCAGGATCTCCTCATCATGAAGGAGTCCGACATCCTGGGTGTGGTTGAGAGCGCCGAACCGGCTCAGCAGGCCGCGTAAGGCGCTTTTCTTTTTGGAGGAGCAGAAAGAAGAAAATGGCTGCCAAGGAAGTCCGTTTTTCAACCGAAGCGCGCGCCAAGATGCTGCGCGGCATCGACACGCTCGCCAATGCCGTCAAAGTGACGCTCGGCCCCAAGGGCCGCAATGTCGTCATGGAGAAGTCGTTCGGAGCTCCGCGCATCACCAAGGACGGCGTGACCGTCGCCAAGGAGATCGAGCTCGAAGACAGGTTCGAGAACATGGGCGCCCAGATGGTGCGCGAAGTGGCATCCAAGACCGCCGACATCGCCGGTGATGGCACCACCACCGCCACCGTCCTTGCCCAGTCGATCGTCAAGGAAGGGGCCAAGGCCGTCGCCGCGGGCATGAACCCGATGGACTTGAAGCGCGGCATCGACCAGGCCGTCGCCGCCGTCATTGCCGATCTCGAGGCCCACGCCAAGAAGGTGACCGCCAACTCTGAAATTGCCCAGATCGCTACGGTTTCGGCCAATGGCGATGCCGATATCGGCGACTATCTCGCCAAGGCGATGGACAAGGTCGGCAACGAGGGCGTCATCACCGTCGAGGAAGCCAAAAGCCTCGAAACCGAGCTCGAAGTGGTCGAAGGCATGCAGTTCGACCGCGGATACGTGTCGCCCTATTTCGTGACCGACACCGAAAAGATGCGCGCCGAGCTCGAGGATCCCTATGTCCTCCTGCACGAGAAGAAACTCTCGGGCTTGCAGCCGCTGGTGCCGCTGCTCGAGGCGGTGATACAGAGCGGCCGTCCGCTGCTGATCGTTGCCGAGGACATCGAGGGCGAGGCGCTGGCCACACTCGTCGTCAACCGCCTGCGTGGCGGGCTCAAGGTCGCCGCCGTCAAGGCCCCTGGGTTCGGTGACCGCCGCAAGGCGATGTTGCAGGACATCGCCGTTTTGACCGGCGGACAGGTGATCTCCGAAGAGCTCGGCATCAAGCTCGAGAACGTCACCATCGACATGCTCGGGCGGGCCAAGCGGGTGTCGATCGACAAGGAGAACACCACCATCATCGACGGCGCCGGTGCCAGGAGCGACATCGACGCGCGCGTCGCCCAGATCCGTGTGCAGATCGAGGAGACCACCTCCGACTACGATCGCGAAAAGCTTCAGGAACGGCTGGCCAAGCTTGCCGGCGGCGTGGCGGTGATCCGCGTCGGCGGCGCCACCGAAATCGAGGTCAAGGAGCGCAAGGACCGGGTCGATGACGCGTTGCACGCAACCCGTGCGGCCGTCGAGGAAGGCATCCTGCCCGGCGGCGGCATTCCTCTGCTGCGCGCTGTCAGGGCCCTCGACAACGTCAAGCCGGACAATCCCGACCAGAGGGCGGGCGTCGACATCGTGCGGCGCGCCATCCAGATGCCGGCCAAGCAGATCGTCATAAACGCGGGCGAGGACGGCTCGGTGGTCGCCGGCAAGATCCTGGAAGGCAACGAATACAACTGGGGCTACAACGCCGCGACCGGCAACTACGAAGACTTGGTCACGGCCGGCGTCGTCGACCCGCTCAAGGTAGTGCGCATTGCGCTAGAGGACGCCGCGTCCATCGCTTCGCTCCTCATCACCACCGAAGCCCTCGTGGCCGAACTGCCGAAAAAGGAAGCCGCCCAGCCGGCTCCCGCCAGCGCCGGCATGGACTTCTAGCATGTGGCGCCCGGCCCGTCTGACGAGTGGGCCGGGCCAGAATGCGACAAACCCGACATTCCCAGCAAAGCGAACACCACTTTCGCGGTTCGAGAACGCAACCGCCACGAACACCAGCGTTCTCAGACGGTGGATCGCAATTGTGAAGTTCGGGAACGCGACTAAAAAGATCCTGGAGCGTTTAGCAGCGCCCGTTGCGATGCCCTTGGAATGCGAAGCGCTCCAGCAGGCCGCCCGGCGGACACGGTCCGGCGGGCGCAGTTGCCGGTTCCGGGCAGCAGCGCCCGGGCGGCACATTCATTGTCGATGCTTCACAACCAGAGGTCTTGCCGATGAAAATTGCCCAGATCGCTCCGCTCACTGAACGCGTTCCCCCTCGGCTCTACGGGGGCAGCGAACGCATCGTTTCCTATCTCACCGAAGAGCTCGTCCGGCAGGGTCACGACGTGACCCTCTTTGCCAGCGGTGACTCGCGCTCCACCGCCCGGCTTGTACCCTGTTCGCATGTGGCGCTGCGGCTCAATCCCCAGGTCAGGAATCACGTTCCCTATCAGGTCATGATGCTCGAGCAGGTGCGCCAGCGCGCCGACGAGTTCGACGTGCTGCACTTCCACATCGACCTGGTGCACTTCCCGCTGGTGCGTGACTTCGCCGATCGCACCCTTACCACTCTGCACGGGCGATTGGACCTTCCCGACCTCAAGCCCTTCTACCGGGCCTTCCCGGAATTTCCGCTGGTGTCGATCTCTAACGATCAGCGCAAACCCATGCCACCGGTCAACTGGATGGGGACGGTCTACCACGGCCTGCCCAAGGACCTGTTGCCGTTTTCGGCCGAGCCGGGCGAAGGATACCTGGCGTTCCTCGGTCGTATCTCACCCGAAAAGCGCCCCGACCGCGCTATCGAGATCGCGGCGCGCAGCGGCATGAAGCTCAAGATCGCCGCCAAGGTCGACAAGGTCGACCAGGACTACTGGAACGAGACCATCGCGCCGATGATCGCCCGTCACCCGAATGTCGAGTACATCGGCGAGATCGACGACAGCCAGAAGGGCCAGTTCCTCGGCAACGCCCTCGCCCTGGTCTTCCCGATCGACTGGCCGGAGCCTTTCGGCCTCGCCAGCATCGAGGCCATGGCCTGCGGCACGCCGGTCATCGCTTTTGATTGCGGCTCGGTTCCCGAGGTCGTCGACCATGGCGTTTCCGGCCTCATCGTCTCGAGCCTCGACGAGGCTGTGGCCGCCGTCGGACACGTTGGCTCGCTCGACCGCCGTCTGGTGCGCGCCACCTTCGAAACGCGCTTCAGCGTCGAGCGCATGGCGCGCGACTATGTCGCGATCTATGAGCGGCTGACCGGCACCGATACCACTAACGACTTGCGCGGCATCGCCCCCGGACAGAAGTTGGACATCCATGCAGTGGCCTAGAAGCGAAAGGCGAAAAAGTGGGAAACGCTTCTCGCGAAGAATCCCGCGGCAACAAAAGTTAGAGCGGGAAGTATGATGGCGCCGGCGTTCCCCTCGGTTGCGGCGGCGACGGAAAACCCCGTCGCCGGCAAGCCGGCTGCCCAGTTCTTCATCCCGGCGACCGCCTCGCTGCAGGAGCGGCGCCCGCGTACGCTAAAACACGGCGATACCTTCGCCGTGTTCGACCACAATGGCGATGCGCTTTCGGGGCCGGGCAGCCCCGAAGGCGTCTATTATCGCGACACCCGCTATCTCTCGCACTTCTACCTGACTATCCAGGACCTGCGCCCGATCCTTTTGAGCTCGACCCTTCGCGACGATAACGCGACGCTCACCTGCGATCTCACCAACCCCGACATCTCCGATGTCGAGGGCCGCAGGATCCTCGATCACGACCTCATCCACCTGCGCCGCTCGCGATTCCTCTGGCAGGGGATGTGCTTCGAGCGCATCTGGGTGCGCAATTTCGACGACAAGGCGCACACCACTTCGGTGGCGCTGCATTTCCAGGCGGACTTTGCTGACCTCTTCGAGGTCCGCGGCAGCCGGCGGGAGAGGCGCGGTGAGGTGCATGACCCGGTGGGGGACGCGAGTTCGGTGCTCCTGCATTATACCGGCCTCGACGGCCAGCACCGCAAGACACATCTAAGCTTCGATCCGGCCCCGGCCGTGCTCACCGGCAGCCACGCGAGCTTTGATATCTATCTGCCGCCGCAGGGCTCGACCTCGCTGTTCCTGCGCATCGCCTGCGCCGCCGAACCCCCGGAGACCAACCCCCGGCGCGCCTTCTTCATTGCCATGCGCGATGCGCGCCGGGCCTTGCGCATCTCCTCCTCGCGCGCCTCCTCGATCGTCACCTCCAATGAAATCTTCAACGAAGCCCTGCGCCGCAGCGTCTCGGACCTCTATATGCTGATCACCGACACGCCCGAGGGTCCCTACCCCTATGCGGGCATCCCCTGGTTCAGCACCGTATTCGGGCGCGACGCACTGATCACCGCACTCGAAACGCTCTGGCTCGACCCGGCCATCGCCCGCGGCGTCCTCAGGCACCTGGCCGCCAACCAGGCAACGCATGTCGATCCGGCCTCGGACGCCGAGCCCGGCAAGATCCTGCATGAAGTGCGCCATGGCGAGATGGCCGAACTCGGCGAGGTGCCCTTCCGCCGCTATTACGGCAGTGTCGACTCGACGCCCCTCTTCGTCATGCTGGCGGGCGCATATATGCGCCGCACCGGCGACCGCGACACCGTCAGCCATCTCTGGCCCAACATCGAGGCGGCGCTCGAGTGGATGGACGTCCACGGCGACCGCGACCGCGACGGTTTCCTCGAATATGGACGCCTGACCTCCGAGGGCCTCGTCAACCAGGGCTGGAAGGACAGCCACGATTCCATCTCGCACGCCGACGGCACCCTGGCGCGCGGACCGATCGCCCTCGTCGAGGTGCAGGCCTATGCCTATGGCGCCTGGGAGGCGGCCGCCGAGATCATCGCGGCCCTGGGCGATGTGGAGCGCGCCGCGACTTACCGGCAGCGCGCCGAGAAGCTCCGTCAGGCGTTCGACGAGAAGTTCTTCGACGAGGCGCTCGGCACCTATGTGCTGGCCCTCGACGGAAACAAGAATCCCTGCCGGGTGCGCGCCTCCAATGCCGGTCATGCGCTGATGACCGGCATTGCCTACCCCGAGCGCTCCGGCGCGGTAGTGCGCACCCTGTTGTCCAACGAATCGTTCTGCGGCTGGGGCATCCGCACCCTGGCCTCGGGCGAGAAGCGCTACAATCCGATGAGCTACCACAATGGATCGCTCTGGCCGCACGACAACGCCCTCATCGCCGCGGGCTTTGCCCGCTACGGCTTTCGCCGCGAGGCGGCGCGCATCTTCGAGGGGCTGTTCGCCGCCTCGACCTATATCGACATGCGCCGTCTGCCCGAGCTCTTCTGCGGTTTTTCCCGCCAGGGCACCCAGGGCCCGACCTTCTATCCCGTCGCCTGCTCGCCCCAGGCCTGGGCAGCCGCCACTCCGCTCCTGCTGCTGCAATCCTGCCTCGGCCTCGGGTTCGATGCCGAGCGCCGCCAGATCGTCTTCGAGCATCCGAGCATGCCGGCCTTTCTCGATGAGGTTTTCCTGCGCAATCTGCGCATCGGAAGCGAAAGCGCCGACATAGCGCTGCGCCGTTCCGGATCGCAGGTCGTCGTTGACGTCCTCAACCGCACGGGCGAAATGCGGGTGATTTCGATCGGGTGAGGGGAGTTCTCCAGTCAGACTAGGCGCGATTCCGCCGCCAGTGGAACGACGACCTCGAACGCCGCCCCGGTCTGGGTGTCCAGCAAACGGATCGAGCCGCCATAGGCGCCGAGCATGGTGCGCACGATCTCAAGCCCCATGCCGGTTCCGCCCTCTTCCCGCCGCGTCGTGAAGAACGGCTGGAACACCAGGTTGCGGTTGCCTGGTGAGATACCGCTGCCATCGTCGGCGACGACGATCGTGGCTATGCCCTCGCTGACCTGCGCACCGATCTCGAGCCTGGAGGCGCCGTGGCGCGCGGCGTTCTCGGCGAGGTGCCCGAAGACGACCTGGCCCGCCTCGATGGGAAGTGCGAGCGCAGGTTCGGTGGCTCCCGAGAGGCGCAGCTCGAGTTGCGTGAACCGGCCCTCCAGCGCGTCGGCGATCGCGATGAGCGACGCCGGGGCTCCCGTCGCCGGGGTATCGGCGCGCGCCAGCTCGCGCAGGCGATCGAGCAGCGCAGTCAGCCGATCTACATCAGCTATGATGTGGTCGAGAAAACGCCGGCGCTCCTCCTCATTGAGCGCCTGGCCCTCTTCGGCATCGAGCAGCAGCTCGGCGGCCCCCTTGATTGAGGTCAGCGGGGATTTGAGCTCGTGCGAGACATGGGCAGCAAAGGATTGCACGTATTCGGTGCGGTCGACCAGCCGGCTGGCCAGCCCGAGCAGGCTCTGCGCGAGTAGCGCCGTTTCCCGGGTGCCGTAGCGGTCGAGCGGCCGGATGGCCGTGCGCCCTCCCCTGCCGATCGCCTCGGCCCGCGCCACCAGTGCATCGATCGGGCGCGTGATAGTGCGCGTCAGCACATAGGCGATCACCAGGGTGAGCGCGAACGCACCCGCCAGCGCCCCGATTTCCAGGGGAGCAAGGCTTCTGCCCGGCCCTTCAAGCGCGCGGAACCAGACGACGAGTGCCACCGGTAAGCCCAGGACGCTGAGCAACACCGAAACGACGATGAGACCCAGCGACGGGCGCCATTTGGGCGCGATCTTCGGTGCAAGCGTCACTATAGGCTGCCCTCCGAAGCCGGACCGCATTTGAAGCCGACACCATGCACCGTGGTGACAACACCGGAATAGCCTGCGGCCGCGAACTTGGCGCGGATGTTGCGGATATGGCTGTCGATGGTACGTTCGGACACGTAGACCCCCGGGCCGTAGGTTATGTCCATCAGCTGTTCACGGCTGAATACGTTCTCCGGCCGGGCGAGCAGCGCTGCAAGCAGATTGAATTCACGCGCCGTAAGCTCAATCGGCACCCCACCGGCTGCAACGCTGTGGCTCTGCCGGTCGAGCCTTATCCTGCCGTGTTCGAGTGCGGCGGGCGTCGCGCCACCACCTCCCGCCATCCGCTTGAGGATCGCGCGCACCCGGGCAACGAGTTCACGCGGGCTGAAGGGCTTGGTCACATAGTCATCGCCGCCGATCTCGAGACCAACTACACGGTCCACCTCCTCGTCGCGGGCCGAGAGGAAGAGAATGGGGACCTGCGACGTCTTGCGGACCTGACGGCATACTTCCAGGCCATCCATCTCCGGCATGCCGATATCGAGAACGATGAGATCGATCCTGTTGCGGCGCAATGCGACCAGTGCCTCGGCGCCATTGCGCGCCGTGGTCGTGACGAGGCCGGCACGCTCCAGCGCGAAAGTGACGACTTCCCTGATATGCGGTTCGTCATCGACGACCAGTATGCTCTGGGCCATGATCCAGCCTGCGATGGTTGCCCGCTAGTTGTTATCGGACTGCGGAGACGTTGCAACCTGTGGGTGCTGCAATAGATAATCCTGTAGACGCGCGTCACGGAACGACCAGCCGCGCCAGCCATCGGACCTTCTTGCAAAGGAGGTGGCGAGGTGAGCTCGCGTCCGGGCAGCCTCCATCCTCGCCTCCGCCCCCTCAACCCGGGCGATATAGACATCGAGGGCAGGAATGGCGTCGGGACCGAGGCGCCAGACATAATCGAGATCAAGCGCGACACCGCCGCCGCCCAATTCCGCACTCTGCTCGACATTGTAACGGGCAATGACGGCGGCAAAATCAACAAACGCGCATACATAGAGCACTATCCCGAGGGCTGTGAGATTGGCGGTCACGAGCCAGGCGTTCGACCGATGCTGGAGGATGCGCACAAGGATGAGGATGAGGCCGAGGGCGACGAGCGCCATCCACAAACCTGCCGCGATGCGCATTTCCGTCAGCAGGTAAGTTTCGACATAAAGCTTCAAGCGCAGCATTGAGGAGAGGCAGAGCAGGACGTTCTGGCCGATCCAGGCATACACCAGCACGCGGATGAGGCCGCTCTTCTCGCCGGGTCCACCCTCGCGCATCGCAGCCAGCACGAAGCCGGCGGCCAGCAACGCCGTTGCCACCAGCGGATAGGCGCCACGATGGGCATATTCGGCATAGGTCATGCCCTCGGGCAGGGCCATGCCGCCCCAGAGATAGGCAACATCGAGCAGGGTCTGCACGGCAAAGAGCGCGTTGAAGACGATGAGGGAGCGCGTGATCGCCGCCTCGCCGAAGAGGACGCTGGCTTTCTGCTCGGCAGGTTTGGAAGTGACCGCTGCCAGTTGAGAACGACGCAGGAGCCTGGGCGCAAGCAGCGGCCAGACAAGGGCAGCGGCAAAGAGCCAGAAAAACATCCGCCCTGGATCGAGCAAGGCGAGCGCCGTTTCCGGCGTGAACCGCCGCAGTGTCTGCTCGATCACCGGATTGGCCATGCCGAAGAGCGATAGGAACACGATGCCGAACAACACCGGTACCAGCCAGACCACGATGCCCTGCATGGCCCGGGGCATGACGCCTACCCACCATTGCGATCTGAAGGCGCGGGCCACATCCTGGAGCAGGCGCACCGGCGCAAGCAGCCCGTAGCGCAACAGGATCTCCGGCAGTCCGGTCAACCTGCCGGGCAACAGATCGCCGCACGCCAGCGCCAGGATCGAGAGACCGAACAGTGCCGACAACCAGCCGGGTAGACTCGGCGCCTCGACCAGCGGCAAGGCGGCCACAAGGACTCCGGCAGCCGGCCAGAAGAGCCGTTGCGGGCCGACGGAACGCCCGCACGAACCAACGATGCAAGCCGCGACCACCAGCGTCCAGATGAAGAGGTTGATCCCGGGTCGTTGAACGAAGAGCAGATAATCGCTGGCGGCGACCGCAAGGACCCCGAACGCTACGGTTGTCGCGGCGCCAAACGGGACCTGCTCAGCGGGAATTGCGTCCTGATTTTCCGTCTGGCTCATGCTTGCCCTCTCTGAGACCGCCCGTGATCAATTGCAGGTCGCAACGCCGCTGCCGCGGCGGTGGGAGGCGTTCTTCACCACTCTCGATAAGCCACCAGCCGTCCTCGCGAATGCGGGTAGGAATTTCTACGAAGCGGGAGCGACGGGGCTGTTCGATGTTGCGCATGCAGACAAGCTGGTCCAGCCGCTTGCAGTTTCTGTGCAGGACATCAGGAACATTTCAGGCTGGAAGACGCACGCTATCGTACCGTACGTTACGGTACGGTTTTCCTTGCCTCGCTCCCGGATTGGGTCTAAACAGGACCCTCAAAACACCCGCGCCGGCCGCTTAGGCCGTGATGCCGTTGCGAAAACACCCGAGGACACCATGCCAGCATATCGTTCCCGTACCACCACCCATGGCCGCAACATGGCGGGCGCGAGAGGGCTTTGGCGGGCGACGGGGATGAAGGACACCGATTTCGGCAAGCCGATCATCGCTGTGGTCAACTCCTTCACCCAGTTCGTGCCGGGGCACGTACACTTGAAGGACCTCGGACAGCTGGTGGCGCGCGAGATCGAGGCGGCTGGGGGCGTTGCCAAGGAGTTCAACACCATCGCGGTCGACGACGGCATCGCCATGGGTCATGACGGCATGCTCTATTCCTTGCCAAGCCGAGATCTCATCGCCGACAGCGTCGAATATATGGTCAACGCCCATTGCGCCGACGCGATGGTGTGCATCTCCAACTGCGACAAGATCACTCCCGGCATGTTGATGGCGGCCATGCGCATCAATATCCCGGTAGTCTTCGTTTCGGGCGGGCCGATGGAAGCCGGCAAGGTCGTGCACCAGGGCAAACTGCAGGCCGTCGACCTCGTCGATGCCATGGTCGTCGCCGCCGACGAGCACTATAGCGACGCCGAGGTGCAGGCCTTCGAGGAGAACGCCTGCCCGACCTGCGGCTCGTGCTCGGGCATGTTCACCGCCAATTCGATGAATTGCCTGACCGAAGCCTTGGGCCTGTCGCTGCCAGGGAACGGATCGACCCTTGCCACCCACTCCGACCGCAAGCGCCTCTTCCAGGAGGCCGGGCACCTGATCGTCGATCTCGCCCGCCGCTGGTACGAGGAGGACGACGAAACCGCTCTGCCGCGCAATATCGCGACGAAAGCCGCCTTCGAGAACGCCATGACCCTCGACATCGCCATGGGCGGCTCGACCAACACGGTGCTGCATATCCTCGCCGCCGCCCACGAGGCCGGCGTCGACTTCACCATGGACGACATCAACGCGCTCTCGCGCCGGGTGCCGGTGCTCTCCAAGGTCGCGCCGGCCAAGGCCGACGTCCATATGGAGGACGTGCACCGGGCCGGCGGCATCATGGCCATCCTCGGCCAGCTCGACCGGGCGAATCTCCTCAACCGCGACGTGCCGACGGTGCACACCAAGACCATCGGCGACGCGCTCGACCGCTGGGACATTTCCCGCACCAATTCGGAAAGCGTGCGCCAGTTCTATATGGCCGCTCCGGGGGGCGTCAGGACCACGCAGGCCTTCAGCCAGTCCAACCGCTGGGCCGAGCTCGACCTCGACCGCAAGGACGGCGTCATCCGCTCGGCCGAGCATCCCTTCTCGCGCGACGGGGGCCTGGCAGTCCTCAAGGGCAACCTTGCCGTCGACGGCTGCATCGTCAAGACTGCCGGGGTCGATGAATCGATCCTCAAGTTCACCGGACCCGCGCGCGTGTTCGAGAGCCAGGACGCCACGGTCAAGGCGATCCTCTCCAACGAGATCCGCGAAGGCGACGTCATCGTCATCCGCTATGAGGGTCCGCGCGGCGGACCGGGCATGCAGGAAATGCTCTACCCGACGAGCTACCTCAAATCGAAGGGCCTCGGAAAGGCCTGCGCCCTCGTCACCGACGGGCGCTTCTCGGGCGGTACCTCGGGGCTCTCCATCGGCCACGTCTCCCCGGAAGCCGCCGAGGGCGGCCTGATCGGGCTTGTGCGCGAGGGCGATATCGTCGAGATCGACATCCCCGGCCGTACCATCAACCTCAGAGTGGCCGAAGGGGAGCTGGAGAAGCGCCGCGCCGAGCAGGAGACCAAGGGCTGGAAGCCCGAGCATCCAAGGAAGCGCAATGTGACGACGGCTCTCAAGGCCTATGCGGCCTTCGCGACCAGTGCCGCACGCGGTGCCGTGCGCGACTTGGGCGATCTGGGATAATCGACGCTCTGAGCGCGCGCTCGGCTGGATCGGAACGCGCGCTCCATCCACCGTCCTCAGGCGCCGGCGCGTCCGATCGCATCGAGCGTGGCAAAGTCCTCGTCCGAGAGATCGAGCGCAGCGGCCGCCACGTTTTCCTCCAGATGCGCGACCTTGCCCGTTCCGGGAATGGGCAGCATCACCGGCGAGCGCTTGAGCACCCATGCCAAGGCGATCTGACTCGGCGTTGCGCCGTATTTGGCAACGATCTGGCCAAACGCCTCGTTGGTCTTGGCGAGTTCGCCGCCCGCCAGCGGGTACCACGGAATGAAGCCGATGCCGTTTGCCGCGCAATAGTCGAGCACCGCTTCGCTGACACGATGGGTGAGGTTGTAGTGGTTCTGCACCGTCGTGACCTTGAAGTGGGTGCTGGCCTCCTCGATGTCGGCAACGCTGACTTCCGAGAGGCCTACGTGGCGGATGAGGCCTTCCTTCTGCATGTCGGCGATGACGCCGAATTGGTCGGCGCGCGGCGTGTTGGCGTCGATCCGGTGCAGTTGCCAGAGATCGATGCGCTCGAGCTTGAGGCGCCGCAGGCTCATCAGCACCCCCTGGCGCAGGAATTCAGGTCGGCCGTTCGGGGGCCATTGCCCCGGGCCGGTACGGGTAAGACCGCCTTTGGTTGCGATCACCGTACCCTTCGAATAGGGCGCCAGCACCTCGCCGATCAGTTCCTCACTGACATAAGGACCGTAGCTCTCGGCGGTGTCGACGAAATCGACGTTGAGTTCGGGCAAGCGCGAAAGCGTGGCGCGCGCCTCGGCCGGATCGGCAGGATCGCCCCATATCCCCGAACCGGTAATGCGCATGGCGCCGAAACCGAGCCGGTTGACCGTAAGGTCGCCACCAATAGTGAATGTGCCCGCGAGGGCCGCGTTGAGTTCTGCCATGAAGGTCTCCGATGAGGCTGGGCCGGGAAGGATCGAGAGCGGCCCGGAGGTGAGAACGTTCAGGCATATCGTGAGAACCGCGCGCGCGATCAAGTCCCACGACCGAACCTAAGTATTCGAAAAGGCAGCTGAAAAACGCAACACACCCTAATTGTGCTCGTCCGGGGCACCTGGGAGCGGCATGAAGTCGACGCCATCCTCGATGAGGCCGCTGACCTCCTCACGCGAGGCTTCGCCGTAGATGCCGCGCGGATCGACCTCTCCGAAATGGATCTTGCGCGCCTCCTCGGCGAACTTGTCGCCGACATAGTCGGCTTCGCTTGTCACCTTCTCGCGCAATGCCTTCAGCGCCTCGCGGATCTTGGCGTGCTCGGGATGGCCGATGGAGAGCGCGACCTTTTCGGAATTGGCGCGGCTGACGGCGGGGGCCATCAGCGCCTTGTCGACGCTGCGGCTGTCGCACACCGGGCAGAAGACGATGCCGCGCTGATGCTGCTCGTCATAGGCGGCAGCACTCTTGAACCAAGCGTCGAACTGGTGACCGTTTTCACAATGGAGCGAATACTGGATCACAGGGGCTGTACTTCCTTTGTTGGTCCAGTTTGGACCACTTTGGTTAAGGGTTATCTTAAATCGCCGCTTGCGGCAAAACCGGATGGGCGGCGAACTCGCGCTCATTGGCCAATACCGGTATGCGCGTGCGCGCATCGGTGACCTTTGTGAGGTCGACCTCGGCGATCGCAACGCCAGGCGCATCGCCGTCGATCTCGGCAACGATCCGCCCCCAGGGGTCGATGATGAGCGAGTGGCCAAAGGTCGCCCGTCCATTGGCATGCTGCCCGCCCTGAGCGGCGGCGATGACGTAGGAACCCGTCTCGATGGCGCGCGCCCGCAATAGCACATGCCAGTGCGCCTCGCCTGTCGGCACGGTGAACGCCGCCGGCACCGCGATCACCTGCGCCCCGTTCTTGGCCAGCGCGTTGAAGAGAAGCGGGAAGCGCATGTCGTAACAGATGGCAAGTCCCAGGGTGAAGTCGCCGACCGGCGCCGTCACGGCCCGGTCGCCACCCCTGTAGGTCGCGCTCTCGCGATAATCGCGGAGGCCAGAAAGCGTGGCATCGAAGAGGTGGATCTTGTCGTAGGTCGCCTTGACCACACCGTCGGGGCCGAAGAGCACCGAGCGGTTGGCGAAGCGCCCGTCCGGCAGGGCCGTGGCGAGTGAGCCGATATGGAGGTGGACGCCCAAGCGCCGGGCGATGCCGGCAGCGCGGGCAAGGTGCGGATTGCCTTCGTAAGGGCCGGCGATCTCTGCCAACTGCTCGCGGTTCTCGGCAAAGACCACGGTCACCTCGGGCGAGAGCAAGTAGGTCGCGCCCTGCTCGGCCGCCTCTTCGGCGAGCGCCTCGAGCGCATCCATATTGGCCTCGGGCTCTACCCCCGAACGCATTTGCAGAGCGGCGATCTTCATGGGGATCAGGCGTTGGTCAGTAGCGGGTCGAGCTTACCCTGGCGCTCGAGTGCGGCCATGTCGTCATAGCCGCCCACATGCGTCTCGCCGATGAAGATCTGCGGCACGGTGCGCCGTCCATGGGCGCGCTGGGTCATGACGGCGCGCAACTCCGGGTCGAGCACAGTGATCTCGGTATAGTCGGCGCCTTTGTCCTCGAGCAGGTGTTTGGCGGCATGGCAATAGGGGCAGGTCGGTGTTGTATAGATCTCGATCTTGGCCATCGGAAAACTCCGGTGAAGTTTGCACCTTATATGGGTATTTCGCCGTTTGTGACAACGCGGGCGAAGGTCACGACGTCGACAGATCCCGCACCGGCCCGCTTCAAGGCCCGGGTCGCCGCCTTGATCGTGGCGCCGGTGGTATAGACGTCGTCGACCAGCACCACCGGCCGGCCGGCGAGGCGCCGCAGCAGCTCGGGATGAGGCTGGAACGCCCCGGCCACATTGCGCGCCCGCGCATCGCGGGTGAGGCCAACCTGCTGCCGCGTACGGCGCACGCGCTTCAGGAGCGCCGGGTCGACGGCAAGCCCCGAGAGTCGGCCGATAGCGCGGGCAAGCTCGCCCGACTGATTGTAGCGGCGGCGCAGATGCCGCATCGCATGCAGCGGCACCGGCACGAGCACGGGCCTTGCGGTCCAGAGCTCGGCGCCAGCCAGCACCATCAGCCGCCCCAAAAGCAGCGCGAGCTCGGTACGGTCGCCATATTTCAGCCGCGACACCAGCGTGCGGGCGATGTCGTTGTAGACGACCGCCGCTCGTGCCCGCTCGAACGGCGGCGGATCGGCCAGCGCCTCCGCCGAGAGTGCATCCGGCCCGATCGAGACGGTGAACGGCAACCCCAGCCGCGGGCAATAGGGCGCAGTGATCGGCCGCAGTTTGCCAAAGCAGTCGGGGCAGAGCGTATCGGCATCGGCAACCGGCCGCTCGCAGGCGAGGCACACCGGCGGATAGAGGCTGTCGAGCAGCCAGCGCCCGACCGCCCGCGGCCAGCGGGCAGTCGCCCGCCAGAGTCTGCCGCCCTGCTCGGCGCCCGATGTGTCGCTCACAATCCCAGCCCCCATGCCCGGATGAGCGAGCGTCGCCGAAGTGCGGCGGGTTGTCGAGGGTGAAAGCGCTGGTTTTCACCGGACCGGCACCTCCCCCCTTGTGGGGGAGGCTGGGAGGGGGGTAAGCCCCAAGAGCAAAAGCGCAAAGCTCAGAGGCACAGAACGCCCATGACCGTTCCGCAGATCTTCGACCGCACGCTGATCGCCCGCAACCTTGCACGGCGGCCGGAGGAACGCGACGACTTCGTCACCCGATTGGTGGTGACCGATCTCGAAGAGCGTCTCGCCACCTTGAGCCGAAAGATCGGCAAGGCGCTCGTGCTGGGGCCTGATCTTGAGGCGTTGCCCGCCCATGGCCGCACCGCCGTCGCGCCGTTCAGCTTCAAGCGCCTCGCAACCCTCAGCCCCAAGGCGACCGACGGCCGCGAACCACCCCAACTCCCCGACAGCGGCTACGACCTCATCGTCTCGCTGCTCGACCTGCAGGTGGTCAATGACGTGCCCGGATATCTGGCGCAGCTGACGCGTGCGCTCGCTCCCGACGGCCTGCTGCTGGCGGCGGCCCTTGGCGGCGAGAGCCTGACGGAACTGCGCAACGCATTCCTCACCGCCGACACCGAGATAACCGGCGGCGCCTATGCGCGGGTCGCCCCGTTCATCCCGCTGCGCGACGGGGGCGGCCTCCTGCAGCGCGCGGGGCTCGCGCTGCCCGTCGCCGACATCGAAACGCATGTGGTGCGCTATTCAAGTCCGCTGGCACTGATGCGCGAGCTCAAGTCCCTGGGCGCCGCCAATCCGCTCTTCGACCGGCCCGGCCGCATGGTCACCAGACACCTTCTCGCCGCAGCCTGTGAGGCCTATTCAATGGTCGCCGGCGACCACGACGGACGAGTGCGCGCCACTCTCGAGATCCTGTGGCTTTCCGGCTGGGCCCCACATGAAAGCCAGCAGAAACCCCTGCGTCCCGGCAGTGCCAAGGTGAGCCTGACGAAGGTTCTTGGCGACAAGACGGAGGAGTGAAAGCCCGGGACCTTGTAATTACCACAGGGTCATCCTCGCGAAAGCGGAAACCTCCGTTTCCTTTACCGACGCTCTAAACAGAGGTCCTCACTTTCGCGAGGATGACCCTGTGGGTGAGGTTGGGAGAGGTGCCCACCATCCCTAGAGCAAATCACACAGCGGGGCGATCAGCGGTTCGTCGGCAGGCGGCATCGGATAGTCGCGCAGCTTTTGCGGGCGCACCCACTTGAGCGCGGCGTGCTCGCGCGGCTGCGGCAGGCCCTGCCATTTGCGGCAGACATAGAGCGGCATCAGGAGGTGAAAGCTGTCATAGGCGTGGCTGGCAAAGGTCAGCGGGGCAAGGCACGCAGTCTTCGTCGAGACGCCGAGCTCCTCCTCGAGCTCACGTATCAGCGCGTCCTCCGGGCTCTCGCCTGGCTCGAGCTTGCCGCCGGGGAACTCCCACATGCCGGCCAGTGCCTTACCCTCGGGCCGCTGGGCGATCAGCACTCGCCGGTCGGCATCGACCAGCGCGCATGCAACGACGAGGAGAATGCTCATAACGGCGCCCGCCGGTAGTGGTAGCCATAGATCTCTTCAAAGCCGAGGGATTTGTAGAGCGGCACCGCCCGTTCGTTATTGGCGAGTACCTGGATGGCGTGCCGGTGCGCGCCGTTCTGCACGGCCCAGTTGAGCGCCGCATGCATCAGCGCCCTTCCATAGCCCTTGCCGCGCGCTGCAGCGTCGACCACCACGTTGTTATAGACCGCGATGCCGTCGGCGATCATCGAAAGCGCAGCGCCGACCGGCTGCTGCGCCTCGTCGTAAACGAGGATGCCGGCCGCCTTTTCGGGCAGGCGCGCCCGCACCAGGGCAAAGACGTCCTGCGTTTCCTGCGAATAGTCGGCCATGCGGGCCTGCGCCTCTGCCCAGGCCTGATCGGTGGGGGGAAGCGTCTGGCTGACCGCCGCGACCGCACGCAGCTTCCCCGGCTCTGGCATGAAAAGAACGAGGCTCGGCTCGTAGACGTCCCAACCCTGCGCATCGAGCTCGGCGGTGATGGCAGGTCCGGTGAGCGGATTGACCCGGAAGGTCGGCCGCAGGTTACGTGCCCGATAGGCTTCGGCGAGCTCTGCAAGGCGCGATCCGGCGTCGGCCTCGTCGGCCGGATCGAAGGCGTGGATGGAATTGGCCCGCTTGGTGTAGCCGCGCGAAAAACGCGCCTTCCAACTCTGCTGCTCGATGGTCTCGAGCGCCGGCCAGGCGGCAAGGTACGCGGTTTCTATGGCGAGGACGGTAGAAAGATCGGGCATGACGAGATTGGCGGGTCTCAGGATGGGAGGTGACACCGAGCACGGCGGAGGTCGCCCGGTCAAGCCGCGGCCGCTGTGGCGCTCCTGGGTGTGCTGGGATTCAGGTCGAGGCATTTGCAGACCGGCATCACCTGAATATTAGTACACCTAGCTGCGGTAGTCGCCGTTGATGGCGATATAGCCGTGGGTGAGGTCGCAGGTATAGACCGTGGCCCTTCCCTCGCCGAGCCCTATGCCGACTGTCACTTCCAGTTCGTCGCCCTTCATATAGGCGCTGACCGCCGCCTCGTCGTAGCTGCCGGCGCGCTCGCCGTCCCGGGCAACGAGGATATCACCGAAGCGGATCGAGAGCCTGTCGCGGTCGGCCGGCTCCCCGGCCTTGCCGACGGCCATGACCACACGCCCCCAATTGGCGTCTTCGCCGGCAATTGCGGTCTTGACCAGCGGGGAGTCTGCGACCGACTTGGCGATGCGGAAAGCGCTCTCGTCCGAGACCGCGCCCTCGATATTGACCGTCACCTGCTTTGTCGCCCCTTCCCCGTCGCGCACCACCTGAATGGCAAGCTCGAAAAGCACATCGGCAAGGGCGGCGCCGAACACCTCCGCGCGTGGATCTTCGATGTCGGTGATCGGCTCGACGCCCTCGGCCTTGCCGGTGGCAAAGGCCAGGAGTGTGTCGGAGGTCGAGGTGTCGCTGTCGACGGTGACGGCATTGAAGGTCGTCTTGACGTGCCTTGCGACGAGCGCCTGCAACACTGGCGCGGCGACGGGCGCATCGGTAAAGACGAAGGAGAGCATGGTGGCCATATCAGGCGCGATCATGCCTGAGCCCTTGGCGATGCCGGCGATGTTGATGACGTGTCCATCGATGTCGGCAGTGGCGCCGGCAAGCTTGGGGAAGGTGTCGGTGGTCATGATCGCCTTGGCCGGCTCCAGCCAGGGCGCATCGGCAAGGCGCCCGGCCATTGTCTCGAGGACGCCGGCGAACTTGCCGGCATCGAGCGGTTCGCCGATGACCCCGGTCGAGGCAAGGAACACCTCGGCCGGCGTGCAGCCGACGGCTCCAGCGGCAATGCCGGCGGTGATCCGCACGCTCTCGCGGCCTTTAAGGCCGGTAAAGGCATTGGCGTTGCCCGAATTGACGACGAGCGCCCGCGCCGTGCCGCCGGCAAGATTGTCCCGGCACCAGTCGACGGCGGCCGAGGGGCATTTGGAGCGGGTTAGCACCCCGGCAACGCTTGTTTCCGGCGCGAACGAGACCAGCAACACGTCGGTGCGGTTCTTGTATTTAATGCCGGCCTCGGCGGTGGCGAAGGCCACGCCCGCAATGGCGGGAAGCTCCGGATAGAACTTGGGCGCGAGGGGGGAAACGGGGTGGGCCATGAGGAGACCTTGGGACGGGACTGCCGCCCCGGTGTGCCTCAAAGCCCGCCCGTTCGCAAGGGCCGGCGTGTTACTCGGCCGGCTGTGCGGTCGGCTGCGCGACCGGAGCCGGACGCTTGCCGGCAATGAAGCCGCCGAAGCGCTTCTGGATGACAGGCATGACGACGAAGACGATGGTCAAGACCATCAGCGGTACCAGCACCACGGTGCGCTGCCAGAGTGCCCAGCCCTCGGTGAACGGGAAGAGCGCATAAAGATAGAGGGTGATGACTGGATAGACGCCGAACACCAGCAGCAGGGCGAGGCGCAGGCGTGAAGCAAGGGACGGTTGCATGTCGGTTCTCCATATGAACGGAACGTGTCGTTATATAACGAAACGATCCGTTTCGTTCAAGTCTGTTTTTTCGCGCTTGGCTGCGCTATCTTGTGTCGCATGACAGACAGTGAATACGACGAACGCCGCCGTTCGATCGGCGCGCGCCGCAATCCGGAGGCTCAGGAGGCGATCCTCGATGCCGCCGAGGCTATCCTCATCGAAGATGGCGCGGCCGCGTTCTCGATCGAGGCCGTCGCCCGGCGGGCCCGCGCCGGCAAGCCGACGATCTATCGCTGGTGGCCGACCCGCGGCACGCTGCTCCTCGACATCTACCACCGCCAGAAGCCTGCCGTGATCCATGCCGATACCGGCTCTCTCGAAGAGGACGTGACGCTCTTCATCGAACGCTTGCTCGAGTATTGGAAGGGAGGCGCGGGCCAGGTATTCCGCGTTGTCGTCGCTGAAGCCCAGCGCGACGTGGCCTGCGCCGAGGCCCTGCGCACCTATGCGGCCGGGCGGCGCCGGCAGACCGCGGCCATGTTCGAGCGCGCCATCGCGCGCGGCGAGATCTCGCCCGATACCGATTCGCTGCTGGCCGCCGAGATGCTCGCAGCGCTCGCCTGGCACCGGCTGCTGACCGACCGACTCGCCATCGACCGGAACGAGGCGAAAACGGTCGCCCGGCAGGTGGTGCGGGGGCTGAAGGTGTCGGACTAGAGAACCCAATACCTCCTCCCCAGCGCCCAACCCTGATGTCATGCCAGCGACAGGTGATCCTGAATATTTCGCGGCCGCAAGATGCGCGTGCGAGCGACGAAAGCATCACCAACTCGGGTCATTCCCGCGAAAGCGGGAACCTCCGTTTCCCATTGCCGCCATCGCCAACAGAGGTCCCCGCTTTCGCGGGGATGACCCGGTGGTTGGGGAAGAAGTGTGCCATCATGCCCCGGGTGACCCGCACGCAGAAACCAGAACGCCCGTTCCGATAATCGGAACGGGCGCTCTGTAATCTTGAGTCTTTCGAACTCCAACCCTTATTGGGCAGGCGCCTCGGCAGGCGCTTCCTCGGCGGGGGCCGCCTCACCCTCGGTCGCCCCGTCCTCGAGGGCCTTCTGCGCCTCGACGGCGGCGGCGAGTTCGGGATCGGCGATCTCGACCGTGGCATTGTTCATCAGCGTATCGACCGTCGAACTGAAGGCGCGGATCATCGCTTGCTGCTGCAGTTGCTGGCCGAGTTGCTGCATCGAGGGCGGGCTCGACTGACGCTTTTCCTCGAGCTTGATGAGGTGCCAGCCGAAGTCTGACTGCACCGGCTCGGAAACCTGGCCGGCTTCGGTCAGCGCGGACGCCGCGTCCGCGAAGGGCTTGACCATCCTGTCGCTGGTAAAGAAGCCGAGGTCGCCGCCCTTGGAAGCGCTGCCCGGATCGATGGAATGCTCTTCGGCAAGCGCGGCGAAGTCGGCGCCGCCGTCGATCTCGCCCTTGAGCTGGCGGGCCTCCTCCTCGGTCTCGACGAGGATGTGGCGAGCGTGGATCTCCTCCTGCGACTGGAACTCGGCGACGTACTCGTCATAGAGCGCCTGCACCGCCTCGGGCGTGACCTGCGCGGCGATGACGTCGGCGAAATAATCCCGGCGCAGGGCCTGGTCCTCGAGATAGGCGAGGCGCTGCTGGAAGAGCGGCTCCTGGTCCATGCCCTCGGCCTTGGCCGCGCCTGCCATGACCTTCATGTCGATAAGGACGCGCACGAGGAATGCCCGGCGCTCCTCGGGAGGCATCTGCTGCAGTTCCTGGGCGAGGTCCTCGGCGGCAAAAGACAGGTCCGCCTCGGTGATCTCATCGCCGTCGACCGTAGCAACGACCGCCGCCGGGTCGGCCTGGGCAGCACCGGCCGGCTGCCCGGCGGCATCTGCCGGTGCCTGCGCTGGCGCGGCGTCCTGCGCCATGAGTTGCGGGGCGACTGCGGATCCCAGAAGCGCGATGACCAGCGCACCGGCGACGGGCGCGAAACGCTTGGAGACTTTGAACATAAAGGGAATTCTCCTTAACCGGCACGCGTTCTAGCGCCGGAGACGATGGGGGTCTTGAAAAAGACCTGGATCTCTGACGATGGCTCGTCCGGGCTCGTGGCCCTTGCGGCCTGCCCTGTCATGACAACGGGGCCAAAGTATGCCCGCCGACCGGCGCGGCGTTCACGATCGCGGCAAGTTGCGGCCGGGACGGGGTCCCGCTGGTGTCGCCCATTTCGGCGGCGTTGACAAGGCACCGGCGCACTCTTACATCTTCGGCGCTTTTCATGAGCATGGCCCGACCGGCGCCGAAGAGGCTTTATCCGGCAGGTCGTGCGGTCATCACCTGAGGCCCGGCAAGGGCGCTGACGCGGGCGGCAAGACCGGGCCCTCCTGTGCCCGAATGCCTACCCGACCCGCGCAGTTCGGCCCCGCCGGTCGCGGTGAAGTTGAAAAAGGACAAACTTACATGGCTCTAGCAGCGCTCGCCCGGAAGATTTTCGGGTCACCTTCGGACCGCGTCGTCAAGCGGTTTGCAGGCAAGGTGCACGAGATCAATGCGCTCGAGCCCGAACTCGAAAAGCTCTCGGACGAGGACCTGCGCTTGAGGACGCAGGCCTTCCGCGAACAGCTCGAAAAGGGCGCCAAGCTTGAGGACCTGATCGTGCCGGCCTTCGCGACCGTCCGCGAGGCGAGCAAGCGCACCCTCGGCATGCGTCACTTCGACGTACAGCTGATCGGCGGCATGGTCCTCAACGACCGCGCCATCGCCGAGATGCGCACCGGTGAAGGCAAGACTCTGGTGGCGACCCTTGCCGTCTATCTCAACGCCCTGACCGGCAGGGGCGTGCACGTGGTGACAGTCAACGACTATCTCGCCCGCCGCGACGCGGCCTGGATGGGTGAGATCTACAGCTTCCTTGGCATGACCACCGGCATCATCGTCCACGGCCTCAACGATGCCGAGCGCAAGGCGGCCTATGCCTGCGACATCACCTACGGCACCAATAACGAGTTCGGCTTCGACTACCTGCGCGACAACATGAAGTATAGCCGCGCCCAAATGGTCCAGCGCGGTCATGCCTATGCCATCGTCGACGAAGTGGACTCGATCCTGATCGACGAAGCGAGGACCCCGCTCATCATCTCGGGCCCGACCGAGGACCGCTCTGAGCTCTACCAGAAAATCGACGCCCTGATGCCGATCGTCGAGGAGGGGGATTTCGAGGTCGACGAGAAGCACCGCGCCGCGACCTTCACCGACCAGGGCATCGAGAAGCTCGAGGAAAGGCTCACCACCGATGGCCTGCTGAAAAGCGGCTCGCTCTACGACGTCGAGAACGTCGCTCTCGTCCATCACCTCAACTCGGCGCTGCGCGCCCACAAGCTTTTCTCCAAGGACAAGGACTACATCGTCCGCAACGACGAAGTGGTGATCATCGACGAGTTCACCGGCCGCATGATGCCGGGCCGGCGCTATTCGGAAGGTCTGCACCAGGCATTGGAAGCCAAGGAGCAGGTCAAGATCCAGCCCGAGAACCAGACGCTGGCCTCGATCACCTTCCAGAATTACTTCCGTCTCTACGACAAGCTCGCTGGCATGACCGGCACGGCTCTGACCGAGGCCGAGGAATTCGCCGACATCTACCGCCTCGAAGTGGTGACCGTACCGACCAACGTGCCGGTGCAGCGCCTCGATGAGGATGACGCCATCTATAGGACCGCGTCCGAGAAATTCGAGGCCATCGCCGATCTCATCAAGGAATGCCGCGACCGCGGTCAGCCGGTGCTGGTCGGCACCACCTCGATCGAGAAATCCGAGATGCTGGCGGCACTCCTGCGTCAGAAGAACGTCGGGGACCTGCAGGTCCTCAACGCCCGCTACCATGAGCAGGAAGCCTTTATCGTCGCCGATGCAGGCGTCTCCGGCGCCATCACCATCGCCACCAACATGGCCGGCCGCGGTACCGACATCCAGCTCGGCGGTAACCTCGACATGCGCATCGCGCGCGAATGCGAGGGGCTAGAAGGCGAGGCGCGCGAGGCCATGATCGCCGAGATCAAGGCTCAGATCGCTCTGGACAAGGAAAAAGCGCTGGCCGCCGGCGGTCTGATGGTCATCGGCACCGAGCGCCACGAGAGCCGACGCATCGACAATCAGCTGCGCGGCCGCTCCGGCCGCCAGGGCGACCCCGGGCACTCCAAGTTCTTCCTGTCGCTGCAGGACGATTTGATGCGCATCTTCCCGGTGGAATCCATGGATACCATGCTCTCGCGCCTCGGGCTCGAGGAAGGCGAGAGCATCACTCATCCGTGGGTGACCAAAGCCATCGAGCGCGCCCAGGGCAAGGTCGAGGCGCGCAACTTCGACATTCGTAAGAACATCCTCAAATACGACGACGTGATGAACGATCAGCGCAAGGCGATCTTCGAACAGCGTCTGGAATTCATGGACGCCGAGGATGTGAGCGAGACGACCACCGACATGCGCCACGATGTGGTGCAGTCGATCGTTGCCAAGGCCATTCCGCCGCGCTCCTATCCCGAGACCTGGGACGCCGAGCAGCTCGAGGCCGCCGCCAGGACCTTCCTCAATGTCACTGTGCCGGCTAAGGACTGGTTCGAGGAAGAGGGCATCGACCCCGAGACTGTCGAGGAGCGGTTGCGCAAGGTCGCCGACGACTACATGGCCGAAAAGGAAGCCCGCACCCTCAAGGCCATGGAAGAGGCTGGCCAGACCAATCCCACGATCATGCGCCAGGTGGAAAAGCAGGTCCTGCTGCAGTCGATCGACAGCCTTTGGCGCGAGCACCTGGCGACCCTCGACCACCTCTCCAAGGTCATCGGCTGGCGCGGCGTCGCCCAGCGCGATCCCCTGAACGAATACAAGCAGGAGGCCTACGAACTCTTCCAGGGCCTGCTGACGAGCCTGCGCGAGCTGGTGACGACGCAACTGAGCCATATCGAATTGCAGTTCCGCGCCCCGCCCCCGCCGCCGACCCCGGATCTCTCCAAGCTGCGCGAAGTGCATATCGACCCGCAGACCGGCGAGAACGAGCCGGAGACCGAAGCGGCCGGCGCAACCCTTGCCGCCCGGCCAGCAGCGGGCGCAACCGCCGCCGGCGCGGTCGGTGCAGCGGCATTGAAGCCCATCGACCCCAAGCTCCTTGTCGGCGTCTCGCGCAACGCCCCCTGCCCTTGCGGCTCGGGCAAGAAGTTCAAGCACTGCCACGGGGCCTTCTAGCTCGGCGGAGTCATCGGCTCTTTGAATATGGACCATTGAATGGTCCATATTCACCGTAGCCAAGTGGTGAAACCATGCAGATTTCGGTAACCGCCGCCAAAGCCCAGCTGACCGAACTTGTCCGTCGCGCCGAGGCGGGCGAGGACGTTGTGCTGACGCGGCATGGACAGCCGGTATTGCGTTTCGTGCCGGTCAAACCTGTGCCGACGGCAGAAGAAAAGCGCGCTGCTATCGATCGTATACTCGCCAAGGCAGCCAAGCGTCCGAAGTCCGACGTAAGCGCGGCGCGTAGTCAGGACTTTCTCTATAACGAGAACGGCCTGCCTGAATGATCGTTGTCGATACGTCCGCCCGCATCGCCATTATCCAGGGCGAGGAGGAGGCAGCTCGGTTGCGCGCGATCCTGGAGCGTGAAACATCTCTTGTCATCTCCGCAGGCACTCTGGCCGAAGTGCTGGTTGTCGCCACACTCCGCGATCTTCTGGACGATACGAGCGAACTCATCAAAGCGCTGGGACTCGAGGTCGTGCCGGTGACCGATTCTACGGCCGACCTCGTGCAACAGGCCTATTCGCGGTGGGGTAAGGGTAGAGACAGCGCCAAGTTGAATCTGGGAGATTGCTTTGCCTACGCCCTCGCCAAGGAGCGCAACTGCGCCCTTCTCGTTGTCGGCAACGATTTTTCCAGAACGACATCGAGGCGGCTATCTAGCCCTCAACAACTAACCCGCACTTCTCCATAGCCCGAAAGCCCGTCGGCATTGGCTGAGAGCACCGCGACGATGCAGCTGGTGCCCTCGAGCGCCATCGAACCGCCCACAACAATGGCCCTGTCGCCGGCAAAGGTGATCTCGGACTGGCCGACGCCCGCGACCGTGACCCGGCTCTCGGTGCCGCAGACCGCATAGTCGTCGCCGGCGGTGACGAGGAACCGCGTATCCTGCGGCACGCAATCGGTCAGCGGCCCGGCGCTGGCGTCCGTCGCCGCCTCGGCCGGCACAGCCGCTGCCGGTGTGCTTCCCGCCCGCCAGCTCTCTTCGAGGATCGCTAGCCGGTTCTCCAGCGCCTCGAGCACGGAGGTGTCCGCGCCCGTATCGGCCGGCGCCGGCGACGCGCTCACCTGCTGGCGGCCGAAGAGCTCGAGGCTGAGCTTGATCTGGGCGATGTCGGCAGCCATCCGCCGCATGTCGCGCTGCGTTTCGGTATAAACCCAGGCGGCCGCCGCGATGGCCGCCACCGCCACCAGTCCGACGACGAAGACGATGACCGCCGGCGTGCGCGAAGGGCGGGCGGCAGCGAGCGGAGGTCCGGCCGGCTCCACGGCCGCAGGGGGATCGTCGTCCCGACTGACGCCCCCGATAACCGACTTGTCCTCCACGCAACATACCCCCGTGTTTGGCGGACGCGCCAGGAAAGCGCGGCTGGCCACCCTAATAGCGCGACTGCGCCAGAATAATGATGGGTATCGCTAGAGCATGATACGAAAAAAGCCTGTCCCGGACTTGATCCGGAATGGGAACCGGTTTTCGCGAAAAATCCGCGCCACACACCCCTAGCCGCGGTTCAACCGCGGCATGGGAATTGGCGGGGCCTTGCCGGTCATCACCGGCACGATGCCGGCGTCCTTGCCGCCGAAGATGCTGCCGATGCCGCCGAAAAAACCGTTGACCGCCGTGCTCACCGCTTCGCCCCGTTGGGCGATGGCGACCCTTTCGGCCTCGGCCTTGTCGCGGCCGGCAAGGATATTGGCGACCTTGACCTCGTCCGCCTGCGTTTTGGCAACGAGCGCCGCCGATCTATTGAGGGAGGGGCACGGCCCTGCGGCATTGAGCGGGGCGTTGGCGGCGACGTTGAACACGTATTGCCGCTCACACACATCCCAGACCGGTGGCGTGCGGTTGATCTCGAAGAGGTCGTACCCTTCCTTGAGGTTCTTCCAGAACGCCATGTGCTGGTTGTCGTGATTGGCAGCGATGTTCTGCGCCGTCATCCGGAAGGGGAGGATCTGCAGCTGAAAGCTGGGATTGCCACCCTTGAAGGTCTCGCGGGCCAGCGCGTAAATCTCCGATATGCCCTCGTCGGTCATGGCGTAGCACCCGCGCGACGAGCAGTCGCCATGCACCATCAGGTCCGATCCGGTACGTCCGTAGGCGCGGTCGAACTTGTTGGGAAAGCCGGTGTTGAACGCCAGGTGATAGTTGGATCTCGGGTTCATCAGCCCCGGTGTGATCGTATAGAACCCTTCCGGGCTCTGCCGGTCGCCTTCCCTAAACTTGGGGCCGAGGTCGCCCGAATACGCACAGATTTCGTAGGTCTTGAGCAGACGATACTGGCCAGTGGCCGTCGAACGCTTCCACACCTCGAGCTGCCGCTCCTGCTTGAACATGCGGATCAGCATGGCTTCGCCGGGCGCCGAGCCGATGCCCTTGAGCGCGGCATGCATGGTGCTCGACAGCGGCACATTGTGGCGGTTGTCGCCGGACATGAACCCGCCGCAAGCTGCCAGCGACAGAGCGACCCAGACGAGGACGACAACCGACGAGATTTTGCGCAATAAGGACGAATGCAAGGGAAAACCGGACAGAAAAGGTGTGACTTTCTTTACCCTAACGCCCGGTTGGTTACGGGACCGTAAGAACTCACGGTGAACGGTTCCTTAACATGGCCTATGGAGCGCCGGAAGATGGCGGTTGCGTCATCACGACGGCGTGAGGGGAAACCCTTCGCGGACCAGGGTGTGTTGAGATTCAGGTCAGGCCGAGGCGAAAATGGTCGTTTTCGAGAACCGGAGCGCAGCGTACCTTGGGGTACGTGAGCACCGGAAGCGCAGAAAACGGGCATTTGCAGACCGGCATCACCTGAATATCAATACACCCGCTCAGCCCAGGCTCTGCCCTATGGCGATGAACTTCTCGCGGCGATGCTCGCGCAGCTCCAGCCGACCGCGTCCTTCGAAATCCTTCAGGAACTGGCCGATGGCCTTGCCGGTCTCTTCCATCACCTCCTGGGCGTGGCGGTGGGCGCCGCCCGGCGGCTCGGGGATGACGCCGTCGATGACCCCGAAGCTCAGAAGGTCGGGCGCGGTGATCTTCATGTTGTTGGCAGCGTCCTGCGCCTTGCCGGCGTCGCGCCAGAGGATGGAGGCGCCGGCCTCCGGCGAGATCACCGAATAGATGGCGTTCTCGAGCATCAGCACCCGGTTGGCCGTGGCAATGGCGATGGCCCCGCCCGAGCCGCCCTCGCCGATGATGACGGCAAGGTTGGGCACGCCCAGTTCCAGGCACTTTTCGGTCGAGCGGGCGATGGCCTCGGCCTGGCCGCGCTCCTCGGCGCCGATCCCGGGATAGGCCCCGGCCGTATCGACGAACGAGATCAGCGGGATGTTGAAGCGGTCCGCCATATCCATGATGCGCACTGCCTTGCGGTAGCCCTCGGGCCGAGCCATGCCGAAGTTATGCTTCAACCGCGTTTCAGTCGAATTGCCCTTCTCCTGGCCCAGGACCGCCACCGGCTGACCGGCAAAGCGCGCGAACCCGGTCTGCACGGCCGGATCCTCGGCGAATTTGCGGTCACCCGCGAGCGGCGTCCATTCGGTCAGGAGCGTCCTGGCATAGTCGGAAAAGTGCGGACGCTGCGGGTGGCGCGCGACCTGCGTGCGCTGCCACGGCGTCAGGCGCTTGTAGATATCGGAGAGCGCCTCCTCGGCGCGGGCGGAGAGGCGCGTGACTTCCTCGTCGATCGAGACGGCCTGGTCTGTCGTAGCAAGCGACTTCAGTTCCGCGATCTTGCCCTCGAGATCGGCGACCGGCTTTTCAAAATCGAGATAAGTCTGCATTCCACCTGCCCGTTTGGGGACTTGTTTGCGCGTGGGCGCTAAACCTTCGCGTCCACGCCGCTTGCCGGCGCGGCGATCTACAAGCGCCCTAAAGTGGCCGGAAAGTGGCGGGCCGGCAACAGCAAGTCAAGGCTGGCGGTTAACGCAGCAGGCAAACACATGGCTGCATCTAACTATCGGCGAGCGGATGGTGGCTCTCGACCAGTTCGCGCAGCTTCTCGTCGAGGACATGGGTATAGATCTGCGTGGTGGCGATGTCGGCATGGCCGAGCAGCGTCTGCACCACGCGCAAGTCCGCCCCGCCGGCAAGCAGATGGCTGGCGAAGGCATGGCGCAGGACATGGGGCGTCACCCGCTCGGCCGCGATGCCGGCGCGCCCGGCCAGCCCCTTGAGGTCGCGTCCGAACACCTGACGACTGAGATGCCCCTCCTCGCCATTGGCAGGAAACAGCAGCGGGCCGGGCGTGAGCGTCTCGACATAGGCTCGCACCGCATCGCGCGCCCGATCATTGATCGGCACCACCCGCTCCTTTCTGCCCTTGCCGATGACGGTGAGGAACGTGGCATCCCGCATCACCGCCGTGCGCTTGAGCGTGACGAGCTCGGTCACGCGCATGCCCGTCGCATAGGCGAGCTCGAGCAGTACGTAGAGCCGCAGCGCCGCCCGGCGTTTGGCCAGCGACAGCTCCGGCGCGCCGGCCTCCTGCTCGGCCAGTGCCAGCAGCCGGTCGACTTCGCCACGCGAGAGCACCTTGGGCAGGCCCCGGCGCGCTTTCGGCGAAGGAACGATCCGGGTCGGATCGTCGGGTCGCATCCCGTCGGACGCAAGGAACTTGTGGAATTGCCTGATCGCCGAGAGCCGGCGCGCGCTCGAGGAGGCGGCAAGGCCCTCCGCCTCGAGCGCGGCAAGATAGGCGGTGACGTGCTCGCGCCCAGCACCCTTGAGGCCCGTGCCCTTGCGGGCAAGATAGCCGGCATAGTCGGTAAGGTCGCGCCGATAGCTCTCGATGGTATTGGGCGCCGCGCCCCGCTCGGCACTCATCATCTCGAGGAAGGCTTCGACGAGATGGAGGTCGCGGGCGGTCAATCCCCGCCTCCAACATTCGGGGCGAGGTCCGGCAGGCCACCGCCCGACTCCCGCTGGGGTTCGGCAAGGAGATCTCGCGTCGGGATGCGCACCCGCACTTCTTTCTGCGTCGGCTCCACCATCGAGACGAGGACGATCATGCCGCCATAGACGAGGCCGGCAAGGAACAACAGGACGATGACGAGGCGGATAAGGGTTGGCATGGGCGCCCACAATGACAGTCGATGCAATCCGATACTATTATTGTAGCTAAATAGTTTCGATCCCGTAGGCGCCGCCGCGCTTCGTGATATATGACGTTGCCGCGACTGTCCCGATGTGAACATGACCATTCCCGCCCCTCTCGACCCGGCAGCCTTCATCGAAAAGAACCTCAAGCTGCAGCCGGCCCCGGCCCTGCCAGAGATTCGCCTCTATGCGGCCCATTCCGGCAGCCGGCTGCGGCGGCTCGTCGAGGCGGGGCCCGCCGGCGCGGCCGAGCACCCGCCCTACTGGGCCTATCACTGGGCCGGCGGAACCGTGCTTGCCCGCCATTTTCTCGACCGGCCGCAGACCGTTGCCGGCCGCCGCGTGCTCGATCTCGGCGCCGGCTCGGGCGTTGTCGGCATCGCCGCCATCAAGGCGGGTGCCGCGAGCGCGCTTGCCGCCGAGATCGACGGCAACGGGTGCGTCGCCATCGGCCTCAATGCCGCCGCCAACGGCGTTTGCCTTGCTGTCACCGGGAAGGATCTGACCGCGAACGAGCCGCCCGATGTCGACCTGGTGGCGGTCGGCGATCTCTTCTATGCGCGCGACCTTGCCCTTGCCGTCACCGCCTTTCTCGACCGGTGCCTCACGGCCGGGATCGAGGTTCTGATCGGCGATCCGGGCCGGGCGCACCTGCCCCATGCGCGGCTGCGGCGCATCGCGGAATATGCCGTGCCCGATTTCGGCGATGCCGTGCGGGGACCGGCCGGCGCGAGCGCCGTCTATGCCTTCGAGCCCGAGACTGCCGGACGCGCTGCTTGACAAGCTACCGCCCGACCGCTTGATACCGGCCCATGGACGATTTGCAAACGTACGATTTGCCAGCAACTGCAACCGAAACCGAGTGGCGAAGGTGACGCGCACCGACAGGGCCGGGCGCGCTGAGCGCACGCAAAAGCTCCTGCACCTGCTTGACGGGCGCCCACTGGTGCTGGTCGGCATGATGGGTGCCGGCAAGACCACGGTCGGCCGGCGCCTCGCCGCCCGGCTCGGCCGCCAGTTCCTCGACAGCGACGAAGAGATCGAGAAGGCCGCGCAGATGTCGATCCCGGAGATGTTCGCCGAACTCGGCGAGACCGAGTTTCGCTCGGGCGAGACACGGGTCATCGCCCGCATCCTTAGGGATAGCGACATCGTGCTCGCCACCGGTGGCGGCGCCTTCGTCAACGCCGAGACCCGCGCCCTCATCAAGTCGGTGGCGGTTTCGGTGTGGATCAAGGCCGATTTCGAGCTGCTCTTTGCCCGCGTGTCGCGCCGCTCCAACCGCCCGCTGCTCAAGACCGCCAACCCGCGCGAAACGCTGAGGAAGCTGATCGCGGAGCGCTACCCCGTCTACGAGCAAGCCGATGTAACAGTGGTCTCGCGCGACATGCCGCACGAGGCGGTGGCCAGCGACCTCGTCGAAGCGGTCATCGCCCATTTCTCGAGACAGGACCAGGCGAGCGCCGATGCCCGATGACCCCCAGACCGTCCACGTGCCGTTGGGCGAGCGCGCCTACGATATCCTCATCGGCGAGCGCCTCATCGACCAAGCCGGCGCCATCCTCAACGACCGCTTCCCCGGCCGCCGCTACGGCATCGTCACCGACGAGACGGTTGCGGGCGTCCAACTGCCGCGGCTCACAGCCTCGCTGGGTGCCGCCGGCATCGCCCATACCGAAATCGTGCTGCCGGAGGGCGAGGCCACCAAGTCGTGGGCGAGCCTGCAGACGGTCGTCGAAGGCCTGCTGGCGGCACGGCTGGAACGGCGCGACCTCGTTATCGCGTTCGGCGGTGGGGTCATCGGCGATCTTGCCGGCTTTGCCGCCGCCATCACCCGGCGCGGCATGGACTTCGTCCAGATGCCGACCAGCCTTCTGGCCCAGGTCGATTCCTCGGTCGGCGGCAAAACCGGCATCAATTCCCCGCACGGCAAGAACCTGGTCGGCGCCTTTCATCAGCCAAGGCTTGTCCTTGCCGACCTTTCGGCGCTCGACACCCTCTCGCCCCGCCAGTTCGCCGCCGGCTATGCGGAAGTCGTCAAGTACGGCCTCATCGACGACGAGGACTATTTCTTCTGGCTTGAAGCCAACCGCGCCGAGATCTTTTCCGGCGGTCCGGCGCGCGCCGAGGCGGTCGCTCGCGCCTGCGCCGCCAAGACCCGTTTCGTTCTGGCCGACGAGAAGGAGACGGGCGTGCGCGCCCTGCTCAATCTCGGCCACACCTTCGGCCATGCGCTGGAAAAAGACACCGGCTTTTCCGACCGTCTGCTGCACGGCGAGGGCGTCGCCATCGGCATGATGCTCGCCCACGCCTTCTCCGCACGGCTGGGGCTTGCGCCCTCGCAGGACACCGGCCGCATCGGCGCCCACCTCAAGTCCGCCGGCCTGCCGACGCAGCTTGCCGATATCGCGGGCGGCATCGGCTCGACCGATGCGCTGATGGCCGCCATCGCCCAGGACAAGAAGGTCGAGCGCGGCGCTTTGACCTTCATCCTGACCCGGGGCATCGGCAGGGCGTTCATCGAAAAGAACGTCGATCCACATTCCGTCACGCAATTCCTCGAGGAGGTGCGGACCAAATGAACCTCTGGCTGTCTTCAATCGCTATCGTCCTGCTCCTGGCCGTAAGCTTTTTCTTTTCCGGCTCGGAAACGGCGCTGACCGCCGCCTCGCGGGTGCGCATGCATCAGCTCGCGCGCGCCGGCGACCGGCGGGCCGGCATCGTCGAGACGCTCTCGATCGAGAAGGAACGGCTGATCGGCTCGCTGCTGCTCGGCAACAACATCGTCAACATCCTCGCCTCGGCGCTGGCGGCGAGCGTTTTGATCCAGATCTTCGGCGACGCCGGCATCGCCTATGCAACGCTGGTCATGACCGCCGCAGTCGTCATCTTCTCGGAGGTGCTACCCAAGACCCTGGCGCTGATGCGCCCCGATGCCTTCGCGGTCACCGTCGCCCCGGTGATCCGCATCATCGTCATCGTCTTCGCCCCGATAACGCTCGCCGTGCAGGCGATCGTCAACACCATCCTCAAGGGCTTCGGGCTCGATGCCGACAAGGCCAGCGCCATTTCCGGGCACGACGAGATCCGTGGCACTGTCGACCTGCTGCATTCAGAAGGAGAGGTGGTCAAAGGCGACCGCGACATGCTGGGAGGCATCCTCGACCTCAAGGAGCTGGCGGTCAGCGATGTGATGGTGCACCGCACGCAGATGATGACGCTCGACGCCAACCTGCCGCCGCCCGAACTGGTGCGCGAGGTGCTCGAGAGCGCCTATACGCGCATTCCCGTCTATGACGGCGAACAGGAGAACATCATCGGCGTTCTCCACGCCAAGGACGTGCTGCGCGCGATCCTGCGGGCCAAGGGCGATCCGACGGGCCTCGACGTCCGCGAGATCATGACCAAGCCCTGGTACGTGCCCGAATCCATGCCCGTCCAGACCCAGCTCGCCCAGTTCCTCAAGCGCCACATGCACATGGCGCTGGTGCTCGACGAATACGGCGTCGTCGAGGGCCTCGTCACTCTCGAGGACATCATCGAGGAGATCGTCGGCGACATCTCCGACGAGCACGACGAGCCGGACGACGAGGCCATGCACGGGGTCAAGCGCCAGCCGGACGGCAGCTACGTCATGGACGCCTCGATCCCCATCCGCGACATCAACCGCGCCCTCGACTGGCAGCTTCCCGACGAGGACGCCAATACCGTTGCCGGGCTCGTCATCAACGCCGCCAAGATCATCCCCACTGTCGGCGAGGAGTTCGAGGCGCACGGGTTCCGATTCAAGGTGTTGGGTCGCGAACGGCAGCGGGTGACACGGGTCAAGGTCACGCCGCTGGGGTGAGCCGGACGAAGGCGTTCGGATGTCACGATTCGGTGCTGGCGTCCTTGCCCGCACTCGACCCTTTTCGCCGCCACCCTCACCGAGATCCTAACGCCGCATATTACCCTCATCGAGCGACGGCAGCCCAAGAGCACGCTGCGCCCAGGGCAGCGCTGTGGATAGCTGCTCGCGTTGCACGCGGCGCACATTGGGCGCATCGGGAATGATCGGCAGGCCCGCGCGGGCGGCAAAGAAGCCGGCAACGGTCGCCGCGATCGCCGGCGCATCGGGCAGGATCTCTTCCGGCGCCGGACCGCCCTCATAGGCAAGGCTGGGCAGCCAGAAGCCGAGATCGACTTGGCGGTTGGAAAGGCAAGCCTCGGCCCAGTCGACGAGCTTGGCGCGCCCACCGACAAAGCACATGTTGTCGCTGCGCAGGTCAAGATGGGTCAGGGCGCTGCCGGCGAGCTCGCACGACGCCTCGGCTGCCATGAGTGTCGGCAACGCGGCCTCTAGCCAGTCCGCCGAGACCAGCCCAAGGGCAAGGAAGGGCGCCGGATCGGCCGCGACCGTCGGCCAGCCCGCCTCCCGTCCGGTGAGCAGGCCGCCGGCCGGCAGGTCGGCCGGTGTCTGATGCATGGACGCGATCGTATCGAGGGCGATGTCGATCGTCCGCCTCGTCCAAGGCGGCGGCCATGTCGCCCCGCTGAGGTCCTCGGTGACGAGAAGCGGGCGCTCGTCATCCGTGTCGCAGCCGACAAACCCGGGCATGAACGGCGCGGAAATCTGCTGATAGGCGTTGATCTCCCGGTTGAGGAGCCGCGCGGTCAGCGCCGTGGTGCCGGCCTTGACGAATGCCGAGCGCCCGCCACGAGCGACAACATATCGCGCCGCCGGCGTATAGCCTCCCCTGATCTCGCGCCAAGACTCCGGCTCCCAGCCGAGGATCGCGCCGACGCGGGCCTTGATCGAGAGGATGAACGGTTCGTCGCTCATGGCGGCAGCTCATACGCGGCTGTAGGGGATGCCCCGGTTGCGCCAACCGGGGTTTCAATGCCTCTTGCATTCGGGGTACGGTGATCCCAAATCACACGCGATCCGGCAATTCATAGGGCCCGCCCGGCGGCAGCACCTCGATCGCCAGGGCGTGCACGCGCCCTTTCAATTCGGCATCGAGCGTTTCCATCACCTCGCGGTGTTGCGCAACGCGGCTCGAACCCGCAAAATGGCGGGTCGCGATTCTGACACGGAAATGGGTTTCACCACCTTCACGCCAGCCGGCATGGCCGAAGTGCCGGCTGGATTCGTCGATCACTTCGAGATGGTCGGGCTGGAAACGGCCGGAAAGCTTTTCGATAATGGTGTCGCGCACGGTCATGACTGGCCTGAATTGAGTGTTTGTGACTTTTGAACCAACTGGACTGTAACTAGGCGCTATGAAGTTCGAATCCAAGCTCTTCGATGGGATCCGCATCCGCCCCCGGCGCGAGGAGAAGCCGCGGGTGGAGACCCCGCGCTGCGCCTGGGAAGGCTGCGACCAGCCCGGGCTCTACAAGGCCCCTAAGGGCCACCGCGCCGAAGGCCAGTACCATAATTTCTGCCTCGAGCACGTGCGCCACTACAACACCGCGTTCAACTTCTTTGCCGGCATGAGCAAGGAGGAGCTGGAGGAAACGCTGCATGCCCCGCCGCGTCCGGAAGGCCGCCCGAGCTTTGCCACCGGCCAAGCGGGGATGCGTTCCTCGAGCACGGCCCGCACTGCCGGCATGCGTCCGGGAGACAAGTTCGGCGACCCCTTCGGGGTCTTTGCCCGCTATCGCTGGCGTCAGGGCAAGACCGAACCGAGTGAGCGCGTCCGGCCGCTCAACGAGCCGGACCGGCGTGCGCTCGAAACCCTCGGCATCACCGGCCGGGCCAAGTCCGACGAGATCAAGTCCGCCTACAAGGCCCTCGTCAAGCTGCACCATCCGGACGCCAATGGCGGTAACCGGGCCTCCGAGGATCGCCTGCGCGCCATCATTGCGGCCTACTCGCACTTGAAGAAAGCCGGTTTCGTCGCCCGATGAACGTTTGGGCCCCATCCGCGCCCGGCGCTATCCCCCCAACAGCAATACTGCTATAGAGCGCGGCGACATTTTAGGATTTGCCGCCTGTCCCTTCCCAAGAGCCTGCCGATATGACTGAATTCACCAACCTGCCGGACACCCAGTTCAAGGCCCGCGACCTGTTCGGCATCGACACCGACATGGTCGTGCCCGGTTATGCCGCAGCCACCGAACACGTGCCGCCGATCGATCCGGATTACCTCTTCGACCGCAACACCACGCTCGCCGTCCTTGCCGGCTTCGCCTTCAACCGGCGCGTGATGGTGCAGGGTTATCACGGCACCGGCAAATCCACTCACATCGAGCAGATCGCCGCCCGGCTCAACTGGCCGCTGGTACGCGTCAACCTCGACAGCCATGTCAGCCGCATCGACCTCGTCGGCAAGGACGCCATCGTCCTCAAGGACGGCCAGCAGATAACCGAGTTCCGCGACGGCATCCTGCCCTGGGCTGTGCAGAACAACATCGCGCTCGTCTTCGACGAATACGACGCCGGCCGCCCCGACGTGATGTTCGTCATCCAGCGCGTGCTGGAGGTCGCCGGACGCCTGACGCTGCTCGACCAGAACCGGGTGATCACGCCGCATCCGGCTTTCCGCCTGTTCTCGACCACCAACACCATCGGCCTCGGCGATACCTCCGGCCTCTATCACGGCACCCAGCAGATCAACCAGGGCCAGATGGACCGCTGGAGCCTTGTCGTCACCCTCAACTACCTGGCGCACGACAAGGAAGTCGGCATCGTTCTGGCCAAGGCCAAGAGCTATGCGACAACCGACAAGGGCAGAAAGACCGTCTCCAACATGGTGCGGATGGCGGATCTTACCCGCTCGGCCTTCATCAACGGCGACCTCTCGACGGTGATGAGCCCGCGAACGGTGATCACCTGGGCCGAGAATACCGAGATTTTCGGCGACCTCGGCTTTGCCTTCCGCCTGACCTTCCTCAACAAGTGCGATGAGCTCGAGCGCCCGGTGGTGGCCGAATTCTACCAGCGCGTCTTCGGAGAGGACTTGCCGGAATCCTCCGCCAATCTGGCGGTGACGGCCTGATCGAGATTGCAGCGCTCTTAGATCGCCCTCTCCCAACCTCCCTCATCGAGGGGGAGGTGCCAGCCGGTGGTCCCTGCGCGATCCAGCCACATCCACGCAGCTCACCTCCCCCCTTGTGGGGGAGGCCGGGAGGGGGGTAATCCCAAAGCCACGACGGCCCGACATAAAGCCGTCAACGCCCAACGAGCAACAGCCATGGCCCAGAACATCTACGACGATGCGGCCTTTTTCGAAGGGTACAGCCAGTTCCCGCGCTCGCGCGAGGGCTTAGCCGGTGCACCCGAATGGCCGGCGCTGAGGGCCATTCTCCCGCCCGTGCGGGGCAAGCGCGTGCTCGATCTCGGCAGCGGGTTCGGTGCCTTCTGCCGCTGGGCAGTCGAGGAAGGTGCCATCGAGGTCACCGGCGTCGACCTTTCGCGCAAGATGATCGCAGCGGCGAGAGACCGCGGTCCGGGCCTTCCGATCCACTATATTGAGGCGGACCTCGAGACCTTTGAGCCCGAGGCGGACACCTACGACCTCGTCTACTCCTCGCTCGCGGTACACTACCTTGCCGACTTCGGCGCGTTCTGTCGGAAGGTGCGCAGGGCGCTCTCGCCCGACGGGCGCCTGGTCTTTTCCATGGAGCACCCTATCTTTGCCGCGCGCGCCGAGCCCGAATGGATGACCGACGCCAGTGGCGAGCGGGTCTTTGCGCTTAGGGACTATGCCCGCGAGGGCGAGAGGGTGACCAATTGGGTCGTCGATGGCATCGTCAAATATCACCGCAAGATCTCTACGGTGATCATGACGCTTCTTGCCAGCGGCTTTGCCATCGATGCTATGGATGAGTGGAGCCCCGATCAGGTGGCGCTCGCCGCCAATCCCGCTCTTACAGACGAAATCGTGCGGCCGATGCTGCTGCTTATTGCAGCGCGTCCGGTCGCGCCCGCAACCATCGATCCCGGACCGTAAGCCATGGCCCAGCGACTGCCGCCGAGCAAACCCAACAAACCCGATACCACCCAGGCGTTCAAATCAGCCGTGGGCGCGACGGTGCGTGCGGTGGGCGGCAAGGCGGACCTCGAGGTTTCCTTCACCGCCGACCGGCCGCTGCTGACCTCCGACAAGGCCCGGCTCGCCAACCTGCCGCGCCTGCCCACGCGCCGCGACATCGCAATCGCTCGCGGTCAGGGCGACGCCATGGCCATGCGGCTGGCGAGCCACGACCCCGACACCCACCGCCGCCGTGCGCCTGCCGATCCGGACGCGCGCGCCGCGTTCGATGCGCTCGAGCAGGCACGCGTCGAAGCCCTCGGCTGCATCCGCATGCCGGGCATGACCGGCAATATCGGCGAGATGCTCGAGGACAAGCTCTTTCGCGCCAACATGGCCGAGGTTTCCGACAAGGGCGATGCGCCGATCGCCGAGGCGCTCGGCCTGATGCTGCGCGAAAGGCTCGCGGGCCTGCCCGTGCCGCCCTCGGGCCATGCGCTGGTCGATCTCTGGCGCGCCGAGGTCGAGGACAAGGCTCAGGGCTCGCTCGACTCGCTTTTGACCCGTTTTGAGGACCAGGACGAGTTCGCCAAGGCGGCAAGGGCCCTGCTGCGCGATCTCAACCTCGTGCCCGACAGCGAGCTCGACAACGAGGAAGGCGACGAGGGCGAGGGCGACGAGCAGCAGCCCGATCAGGCCCAGGGCTCGGAAGAGGCGCCCGAGGAAGGCAAGGGCGAGAACGAGAGCCAGGACGCCGACCAGGACGATGCCTCGGGCGAGAGCCAGGAGACCGGCGACGTCGAGGGCATGGAAGCCGAAATGGCCGACATCGACGAAGATGCGGCGAGCGAAGCCGGCGAGGACGCCCCCATGCCTCCGCCGGCCAAGGACGGCGGCGAGCGCGGCACCAACCAGTTTCAGTACAAGGTCTTCACCACCAAGTTCGACGAGATCGTCAAGGCCAGCGAGCTCTGTCCCGCCGACGAGCTCGACCAGTTGCGGGGGCTCCTCGACAAGCAACTCGAGAACCTGGCCGGGGCAGTCGCGCGCCTTGCCAACAAGCTGCAGCGCCGCCTCATGGCCAAGCAGAATCGCTCGTGGACCTTCGATCTCGAGGAGGGCCTGCTTGATACCGCCCGCCTCACCCGCGTCATCATCGATCCCCTGGCCGCCCTCTCCTTCAAGGTCGAGAACGACACCGATTTCCGCGACACGGTGGTGACGCTCCTCATCGACAATTCCGGCTCGATGCGCGGCCGGCCGATCACCATCGCGGCCATCTGCGGCGATATCCTGGCCAGGACCCTCGAGCGTTGCGGCGTCAAGGTCGAGATCCTCGGCTTTACCACCCGCGCCTGGAAGGGCGGCAAAAGCCGGGAAGCCTGGCTCGAGGCCAACCGCCCGGCCAACCCCGGACGCGTCAACGACGTCCGTCACATCATCTACAAGGCCGCCGACGAGCCCTGGCGCCATGCGCGGCGTAACCTCGGCCTGATGATGCGCGAGGGGCTCCTCAAGGAAAACATCGACGGCGAGGCCCTGCAATGGGCCGAGAAGCGCCTGATGGGACGCCCCGAGAACCGCCGCATCCTGATGGTTATTTCGGATGGTGCGCCGGTCGACGACTCGACCCAGTCGGTCAATGCCGGCAACTACCTCGAAGCCCATCTGCGTCAGGTGATCGAGGAGATCGAGACCCGCTCGCCCATCGAGCTGGTCGCCGTCGGCATCGGCCATGACGTCACCCGCTACTACCGGCGCGCAGTGACGCTCCTCGACGCTGAAGAGCTGGCTGGGGCGCTGACCGACGAGTTGGCCGCTCTCTTCGACGAACCGCCCCCGGGTTACAGCCGCCGGAGCAGCATCTGATGCAGGATCGGTGCCGGCGGCGCCTCGTTCATCTCGCTTGCGCCGCTCTCCTTATCCCCGCCGGTCTCGAGGCGGCCGAGGTTGCCGTGCAATCGCGCCAGCTCGAGCGGTTCGAGGGGGTTGCGGCCGGCGAGCAGATCGGCGGCCTCGTCTGGCGCGGCGGCATCGAGATGATAAGCCGCGACGACGCCTTCGGCGGCTTTTCCGGTATCGGCTTCGTCAGTCCCGCCCACCATCTCGTCATGGTCTCGGACCGCGGCAATTTTGTTTCCGGGCAGTTGATCTACGACGATGCCGGCCATCCGTTGGCGCTTATCGGCGTCGAGGTCGAGGCCATCCAGAACTCGCAGGGCGCCCCGCTGCCGCGCGCCTTCAGCCGCGACGCCGAGGCGCTCGACGTCATCTACCGCGATGGCCGTCCGGCGGCGCTCCGCGTCGGCTACGAGAACCTGACGCGCGTCGCCGACTTCGCCCTCTCCGGCAACCGGCCCGGCGGGCCGGCCCGCGAGATTCCCATTCCCGACTGGCTGGCCGGCACGCGCACCAATCAGTCGCTGGAATCGGTCTGCATTGCCCCGCCAGCTTCCCCCATCGCCGGGTCGACGCTGCTGTTGACCGAAGGGGTGACGGACCGGAACGGTGACCATGTCGGCTGGTTCCTCGGCAACCGCGACAAAGGTCCAGTCACCTTCCGTGGCACGCTCGATCTCAGCCCCAGCGACTGCGCATTCCTGCCCAATGGCGACCTGCTGGTCCTCGAGCGCGGCACGGGCATGCTGAGCTTCACCATGGCCCTGCGGCGCGTTCCCGCCACTAAGGTGCGGCCCGATACGCTGATGGAAGGCGAGGTGCTGTTGAGCGCTGCGGGCAGTGGCATCGACAACATGGAAGGGATCGCCGTCCACACCGCACCCGGCGGCGAAACCCGCATCACCCTCGTCTCCGACGACAATTTCAACGGCTGGCAGCGCAACCTGCTGCTGGAGTTCGCGCTGGCCCGATAGGGCGAGCTCGAAGGTCGGAAGGCGCGCGATAGTCTCACAAGCATAGAGTCATCCCCACGGAAAGTGGGGACCTCTGTTTGCGGGGCTGGCAGGGGAAACGGAGGTTCCCGCTTTCTCGCGGGAATGACGCCGTGGAAATTGGCTCCCTCCGCCGCAACACACCCTAGGCGAGTGCGGCGCTGCGGTCGGCTATCAGACTGCGCAGCACCCTGTACGGCGCCAGCAGCGCCAGGGCCACCAGCATCTTGACGATGAAATCGCCCGCCGCCAGCGACACCCAGAGCGGCACCTCGCCCCCGACCCCGAGGAACGGCACGGGGAACGCGAGCGAGCCGTCCGACCGCCCGAGGCCGGTGTCGAGGACGGCAAAGCTTGCCGAAAAGGCGACCCCGAAGAAGAGGACAGTATCGATCACCGAGCCGAGGAGCGAGGAGGCGAGCGGCGCGCGCCACCAATGCGGCGAGGCGCGCAGGCGATCGAAGATGACGACGTCGAGGGTCTGGGCGAGGAGGAAAGCCGTGCCCGAAGCGATGGCGATGCGCGGGCTCGCCACCGCTACCGACCAGACAATGGCGATGGCAAAGCCGACATAGACCACGCGGCGCGCGATCACCGGGCCGAAATGCCGGTTGGTGAGGTCGGTGACGAGAAAGGCGACCGGATAGGTAAAGGCGCCCCAGGTAAGGATGTCGGCAAGGTTGATGGGGCCGAGCTGCGCCGCGACCGGGAATTGCACCAGGTAGTTGGAGGCCACGACAACTGCGACCATGGCGGCAACCGCCACCAGGAAACGAGAAAGCATCAGAATGCACCTCTTGTCTGACCGCTGGCCGGCATCAGACCGGGGCGGGGTGATGGACGCGGGCTCGTGCCCGCTCGGGAGATACCCCCCTCCCAGCCTCCCCCACAAGGCGGGAGGTGTGGTTTGGTGCTCGTGGCACAATCTTGCCAAACCCACCAGACCGGCACCTCCCCCCTTGTGGGGGAGGTTGGGAGGGGGCCCACACGGAGAACGCAGCCGACCAAAAACAAACCGCGCGAACCCGGACGGGGCCGCGCGGCCAAAGCCGTTGGCGCTTCGCCTTACGAAGCGAGGGTTGCGCGCACTTCCTTCTTGAGGCCGAGGGCGAGCGGGGAGAGGTCCGCATCGTCCTGCTTCAGGAGGAAGGCATCGAGCCCGCCGCGGTGCTCGACCGTGCGCAGGGCCGCGGCCGAGATACGCAGCTTGACCGGACGCGAAAGCGCATCCGAAATCAGCGTCACGTTGAGGAGGTTGGGCAGAAACCGACGACGGGTCTTGTTGACCGCGTGGCTGACGGTATTGCCGGTCATAACGCCCTTGCCGGTCAGTTCGCAGCGCCGTGCCATTGGTGTTGTCCTTGTTCTAGCAAAACGGCCCTGCCGGCGGGACGAGCCCCGCAGCGGGCCTGAGGTGTTCTTGAAATCCGAGCGCGTGATAGTCAAAAGCGCCGTCCACGTCAAGCGCAGAGCGTGCTCGAGGGGGGTGTGCGGCTTGTAAATGCCGCTTTCTGCCGTAACCTGACGAGAACGGCTGATTCGCCCGCCGGCGGCCGGCCACGCCCCGAGTGCCCGAGGAAGTCCGTGCAGTTGCCCAAGCGTTTGCTCATCCGCCGCTTCGCCAGCGGCCTTGGCATCGGCCTTCTGGCCCTCCTCCCGCAGGCCGCATTGGCGCAGGTTGACGCGCGCGCCAGCTATGTGGTCACGCTGGGCGGCATCAACATCGCAAATGTCGATGTCGGCCTCTCCGATGACGGGCATCGCTACAACATTGACTTGTCTGCCAGGGTCGCCGGCCTCGGCAACCTCGTCACCAGCGGCACGGCCAGCGCCTCCTCCAGTGGCCAAGCGACCATCCCGGCCCTGACCGCCGAGGAATTCGACCTTCAAACCCATGCCGGCGGCGAAGACTTCAACATCGACATCTCCTATCGCGGCCGCAACGTCTCGGCATTCCGCGTCGCCCCGCCGATGACCGACGAATACCAGCGCGTGCCCATCGAGCGCAGCCACCTGACCGGGGTCAGTGACATGATGGCCGCGTTCCTGATCAAGGGCGGATCGCTCGGTCCCGAGCTCTGCCAGCGGCGCATGCGCATCTTCACCGGGCTCGAGCGCTTCGACCTGACCATGTCATTCGGTGCCGCCGACGAGGCGACCTCGCCACGCACCGGCTACCAGGGACCGGTGGTCGCCTGTACCCTCCGCTACACGCCAATTTCCGGGCACTTTACCGATTCCGACATCACCAGCTATCTCGCCGAGCAAAGCCGCATTCTCATCTGGTATGCTCCGCTCGGCGCGACCGGCTACTTCATCCCTTACCGCGCCGTGGTCGGCACCAATGCCGGGGACCTGTCGATGGTCCTGACCGGGCTGCGGCTATAGGGTAAGGCGGGACGGGCGGCCGGTGCCGGGCGCTGACCTGGAGCACAGCTATCCTGGCGTCCTGCTGCCGGCGCATTTCTTCGAGGTGCGCTACAATAGTGAGGCCATCCCCAGGGACGGCCGGCGCGACCTCTCACAAGGCTCCAGAGCCCTATCCCCTCATTCGGTACGGAGCCTGTCCTCGGGCGCGAAGCCACCCGTAGCCATGAAGGAGAAGGCGGTGCGAAAACCGCTGCTTCGGCCGCAATAGGGGCGCAACCGAAAAGTCATGCTTAATCAATCCCTAACGCCACGCGTGTCCCGAATCGACACGGTCAACAGGTCTTTTTGCCAATGTGCGGCCAGCAACCCCGCCTGCGGCCGCGCCCCGTTCGTCAACCGGCAAAAAAGATTTGAAATGGAAGCATTTACCTTCGCTTCACACCTCGATTCGAAAGGGCTTTCGGCGGTCGATTTTCATTCTTTGGCAACCAAGCTCAACGGCAATCCCCTCGCTGGTCGCCTCGAAACGTCCCTCCTCTATCCGCTTGTGGCGAATCACGAATTCGACCCACCACATGCTGTAGGGAACAAACGGTGATTCAGCGATTCGCGCCGATTCGGTCTGATTTTGTTCCCCCTTCGTTTCCCTTGTTAACACTACCGCCGAAAAGGTCGCATGAACTGTCCTTTCGTGGGACACTCGAAACTGCCACATCAAGGGCCTACATTGGGCATCGATGACGTCTTTCCCCTCGCAGTCGATCAAGGCCATCCTCGGCCCCACCAATACCGGCAAAACCTATTTTGCCATCGAACGCATGCTCGCCCATGCCTCGGGCATGATCGGCCTGCCTCTGCGGCTTCTGGCGCGCGAAGTCTATCAGCGCTGCGTCGAGCGCGTCGGCGCCGGGGCGGTGGCGCTGGTGACGGGCGAAGAGCGCATCGTACCGCCGAACCCGCGCTATTGGGTGGCGACGGTGGAGGCAATGCCGGTCGACCTGCCGGTGGAGTGTCTCGCTGTCGACGAGATCCAGACAGCCATCGACTTCGATCGCGGCCACGTTTTTACCGACCGCATCCTCAACGCCCGCGGCATGAGCGAAACCCTGCTCCTGGGTTCGGCCACCATGGCCCCGATCATCAGGGCTTTGCTGCCATACGCCGAGATCATCCACCGGCCGCGCTTCTCGCAATTGACTTACGCGGGCTCCAGGAAATTGTCTCGCCAGCCAGCCCGCTCGGCCGTCGTCGCCTTCTCGGCCGCCCAGGTCTACGCTATCGCCGAACTGATGCGGCGCGAACGTGGCGGCGCGGCAGTGGTGATGGGCGCGCTTTCCCCTCGCACCCGCAACGCGCAGGTCGAGCTCTATCAGAATGGCGACGTCGATTTCCTGGTCGCGACCGACGCCATCGGCATGGGGCTCAACCTCGACATCCACCACGTCGCCTTTGCCGACGACACCAAATTCGACGGCCGCCAGACCCGACCGCTGACCCCGGCCGAGTTCGGCCAGATCGCGGGACGAGCCGGCCGGCACATGCGCAACGGCACCTTCGGGGTGACAGCGGGCACCGAACCCTTCGAGGAAGACCTGGTCGTTGCCCTCGAAACCCACGACTTCGATCCGGTCAAAGTGCTGCAATGGCGCAACAATGCGCTGGATTTTTCTTCTATTGCCGCGCTGCGCGACAGCCTCGATGCACCCCCCAGGCACAGGGCGCTGACCCGCGTGCCCACGGCCACCGACCAGACCGCCTTGGAATTCATCGCCCGCAACGAGGCCGCGCACCTCGCACAACGCCCGGATTCCGTACGTCTTTTATGGCAGGTGTGCCAGACGCCGGACTATCACGGCATCTCCCCGGCCGCCCATGGCGAGATCGTCACGCGCATTTATTCGGATTTGATGCGATTTGATGCGGTCGACAGCGACTGGATTGCCGAGCAGGTGCGCTTCTGCGACAATGTTTCCGGCGACATCGATACCCTTTCCAATCGTATCAGGCAGGTTCGTACCTGGACGTTCGTCGCCAATCGCAAGAACTGGCTCACAGATCCGACACACTGGCGTGAAAAGACCCGTGACATAGAGGACCGCTTGAGCGACGCGTTACACGAAAAGTTGACCCAACGATTCGTGGACCGGCGGACGAGCGTTCTTATTCGTCACCTGAAAGACAGACGCATGGCATCTCCTGAAATCAACGACCGCGGTGAAGTGAGCCTCGAGGGGCACCTGATCGGCACTCTCGAAGGCTTCCGCTTCACCCTTGCGCGCGCCGACGGCGATATCGACGCCAAGGCGCTGCGCTCGGCCGCCGACCAGGCCGTCGCCCCAGAGATCCGCAACCGCGCCGACAGGCTCGCCGGTGCTCCGAACGAAGAGTTCGTGCTGGCAACCGACGGGCGCCTGCGCTGGAAGGGCGAGATCGTCGCCGAGCTCTTGGAGGGCGACGCGCTCCTGCGGCCCCGTATCCTTGTGCTGTCCGACGAGGCGCTGACCGGACCTGACCTCGAAAAGGTGCAGGACCGGCTCAATCTCTGGCTGCGCCACCATATCAATACCGTGCTCGAGCAGGTGATGACCCTCGAGGCGCCGGCAGATCTAGAAGGCACTGCCCGCGGCATCGCCTTCCGCCTCCACGAGCATCTGGGGCTCATCCCGCGCCAGGAGGTAGCCGAGGAGGTCAAGAGCCTCGACCAGGACGTACGCGGAAAGCTCCGCAAGCTCGGCGTCAAGTTCGGCGCCTACCACATTTACCTGCCCCTGAGCCTCAAACCCGCGCCCCGCGAGCTGGCGCTCATCCTTTATGCGCTCAAGAACGGGGGCGTGCGCCAGCCGGGCGTCTCCGATCTGCCGCATATCGTCCTTTCCGGCCGCACCTCTTTCGAGATCGATCCGGAAGTGGCCCCCAAGCTCTACGAGATCGCCGGCTTCAAGGTCGCCGGCAAGCGCGCCGTGCGCGTCGACATTCTCGAGCGCCTGGCCGATCTCATCCGCCCGCTCGTCGCGCTAGACGCAAGCCGTCACGAAGGCGAGTTGCCGGCCGGCGCTGCCGAAGGCAATGGCTTCCGCGTAACGGTCGAGATGACCTCGCTTCTTGGCTGCTCGGGCGAGGATTTCTCCTCTATCCTGACCTCGCTCGGCTATCGGGTGCGCCGCACGCCTAAGCCTCAGTCCGAACCCGCGCCGCAGGCCGATGTGGCTCAGGTCGATGCAGCTCAGGCCGACGCGGCGCAGATTGATGCAGCTCAGGCGGATGTGGCGCAAGCGGATGCGCCGGCTCCCGCCGAAGCGCTGGCCGAGGCGGCCCTCGAAGCCAACGCATCGCCGGCCGGCGCGGCCGAAATCGCCCTTGCCGACCCGGCGGCCGTCGCCGAGGCGGCGTTGGCCGAACCCGTGCCGAGCGTTTCCAGCGAGATCATCGACCTTGCCGCCGAGGCCGAGCCGGAAAAGCCCGCCGAGCCTGAGTTCGACGAGGTCTGGTTCCCTGGCCGGCGGCACGATCACCGCGACGAGCGCCGCGGCGACCGCCGCCGCCAGCACACGCGCCATGAGGGCGACGCACAGCAGGCGCGGCCTCAGCGCGGTCCACGCCGTGACGAGGCTGCAAACGGCGCAAGCGCGCCCGCCAGCGCGCCTAACGGCAAGGCGCGGTTCGACAACCGTAACAAGAAGAGCGGCCAGCGCTTCGACAAGCCCCGTGGCGATCGACCCAAGTTCAACACGCCCCCGCGAGAGAAGCGCGAGCCGGTGTTCGATCCTGACTCGCCCTTTGCAGCGCTCGCTGCGCTGAAGGCCAAGAAGACGGACTGATTGGTGGGCGCGGGCGAGAACGGAACCAACCGCCGCGAGCGGCTCGACCGGTTCCTGTTCTTTGCCCGCGCCGTCAAATCGCGCACCCTCGCCCAAAAGCTCATCGAGACCGGGGCCGTGCGCGTCAATTCCGAGCGCACCACCTCCAGCGACCGCAAGGTCGGCGCCGGCGACGTGCTGACCATGCAGTTACGCGGCCGTATCCTCGTCTGGCGCATCCTCGACCCCGGCACGCGCCGGGGGCCGGCGAGCGAAGCACAGACACTTTACCAAGACATTTCCCCGCCCGCGCCCGACAGACCAGACAACGACCCCGTCCGAACGCGGCAGTGAAACCGCTTGGCGCGCTTTGCCCGGTTCCAGCAAAACCCTACCCGCAAGCGCTATTGCAGTCGGTCGGAAAAGCGTTTAGCACCGGGAAAACGCCGGGACGCTCCCTCCCGGCACGCCCAAACATGAGTACTTCGGGCAGGATTTGCTCAGCCTATGACCTATATCGTCACCGACAACTGCATCAAGTGCAAGTACATGGACTGCGTCGAGGTTTGCCCCGTCGACTGCTTCTATGAAGGCGAGAACATGCTCGTCATCCACCCCGACGAATGCATCGACTGCGGGGTCTGCGAGCCCGAGTGCCCGGCCGAAGCCATCAAGCCGGATACCGAAAGCGGGCTCGACACATGGCTCGGGATCAACACTAAGTATGCTTCCGCCTGGCCCAACATCACCGAGAAGAAAGAGCCTCCTGCCGACGCCAAGGAGTTCGACGGCGAGGAAGGCAAGTTCGAGAAGTACTTCTCCGAGGCCCCGGGCGAGGGCGACTAGGCGCCGGCTGGCGCGTTTTCAGCAAAAAGCCTGTCCCGGACTTGATCGGGGATTGATACCGCCTTTGCGGTTCGAAAGCGCGCAACCTGACACCGTGGTGCTCCATTCTGATGCCGTCAGAAGGGAAAATCTCTGGCGGGCAATCCCATACGCCGCCTTTGCCCCTTCTGGCAGCATCGCTGACGCACTTGTGCGCCGGGCCATCAGCCCCGTTTGGGCGTGCTGATTCGATATTTTTGATTTTGCTGATTTTTTGTGCTATGTTCTTGGAACATGCAGTCAAGCCGGTCATATCGAGCCTGTGCCACAAGGGCACATTTTTTTTGACAGGATCCGAGAACTGATGCGCACCCCCCGGGAAGCGGACCGGGTCGTTTGCGCCTTCGGCTGCGCTTGATGCCCCTCCGAGGGGCGATGTGAAGAGTACGCGTGAACGGTCCGACCCGCACGGAACCGTTCATGTGGGGCGTCAACAAGGAGTTTTCTATGGTAGCCAAGAAGTCAGTGCAGCGGCTTGGGTTCAAGACCGGCGAGTACATCGTTTATCCGGCGCATGGCGTCGGCATGATCGTCGCCATCGAAGAACAGGAAGTCGCCGGGTTGACGCTGGAGCTGTTCGTGATCAGCTTCGAGCAGGACAAGCTCACCCTCCGCGTCCCCGTGGCCAAGATCAAATCTGTCGGCATGCGCAAGCTTGCCGAGGAGGATCTCGTGGCCAAGGCGCTCGACACCGTCACCGGCCGTGCCCGCGTCAAGCGCACCATGTGGTCGCGCCGCGCCCAGGAGTACGAGGCCAAGATCAACTCGGGCGACCTCATCGCCATCTCGGAAGTCGTGCGCGACCTCTACCGGTCCGACGACCAGCCCGAGCAGTCCTACTCCGAGCGTCAGCTCTTCGAGCAGGCCATGGACCGCATGAGCCGCGAGATCGCCGCCGTCAACAGGCTAACCCTGACCGAGGCGGTGCAGCTGATCGAAAAGAACCTCGCCAAGAGCCCGCGCCGCGGCAAGAACGCCGAGGCCGAAGCCGACGAGGAAGCTGCCGCGTAAGGCAGTCGTTCGAGCCAAACATCAAGGCCGGCGGCAACGCCGGCCTTTTTCTTTGGAGGGCTGCTGCTTTTGTACCACCATATCACCCCAACGCTGTCATCCTCGCTGGATTGCCATGAAAACCTTGTTTGTCGTGACGCATACCCAGTCCATCCACCACACAGAGAAGAGGGTCGGCGGCTGGTACGATACCGGATTGACGCCCCGAGGTCAGACCGATGCCGAGGCGACGGCTGAACGGCTCGCCACACTGGCCGGGGACGACGATGTCGAGATTTTCAGCTCCGACCTGCTACGTGCATCTCAGACAGCGGCAATCATTGCAGGGCGCCTGAACCGCCCGATCGTCGAGATGAGCGATCTGCGCGAGATGAGCCGCGGCTCAGCGGGAGGAAAGCCACAAGAGTGGCTTCACGAACGTGAGATACCACCCTCCGACGACAATCGGATGGACCATCGTGGCGGCATCGAAGATGCGGAAACCCGCAGAGAGATCGCAACGCGTATCTATCGATGTCTGGACGAAATCGTCAGCCGCGCGTGCGGAACACAGATCATCGTGACGCATGGCGTTGCTTTGACATTTGTCATCGCGGCGTGGATCAAGATGCCCATCGATGCCGCGGGTCACGTGTTTTTTCACGCCCGATCGGGGAGCATCACGCACCTGCGCCAGGATGATTTCTGGAAGGACCGTTCGGTCGTCAGTTTGGCCGATATTTCCCATCTGAAGACCGGACCAAAATAGCACAGATCACCGAAGGCACGGTTCCGTCTCCGAGCCCTGATAGCAAGCCTCGATCAGGCTATCCTGTGCCTACTGCAGCACCACCATCTTGTAGTCCTGTCCCGGCGTCACCGGATCCCCAGGATAAAGGTTGTTGATGATGTAGAAGAGCTCGGGGCCGCGGGCGAGACCCGCCATCTGCCGGGCAAGGGTGTCGGCCGTGTCGCCCGGACGAGCCGTGACGATACGCAGCGCCACCTTGCGAATTCCAGAGAGATCCGCGCTAGTTGTCCGCCGGAAGCTGGCGAGCGTCTGCTCGGCCCCCTGCGCGAACCGCCGGCTGTCGGACTTGGCCGCGAAGATGAAGCGGTAGACGCTGCCATCGAGCCGCGCCACCGATACCCGAAAGTGCCACTGGTCGGTTTCGGCCAGGCCCGTTGCCATCTCGATGCCGTTGTGGCTCTCGGCCTTGACGGTCTCGGCCTTGAGGCCGGCGATCCAGCCGGATTTCAGATAGTCGGTCAGCGACTGTCCCGCCGGCACGCTGGTCGAATCGAAGCGCACCGCCTCCCCGTCCCCGGCAACGCCGACCACCGCGTTCTGCGAGGTCTGCAGCGTGTAGCCCTGCGGCACCGTGAAGGTGAACCGGGCGCCCGGATGAATGAACTGCCGCCCGACGATCGAGCCCTGTGACGGGCTATCGCCGAAGGTCAGGCCACCAATGCCGTCCATATAGCCTTTGCGGTCGGTCTCACCGACGCCAGGCGCGCCGAAGATCCTGCGCGCAGTGTCCGCCGCCTTCTGGATGCGGTCGGGGGTCGACGGGTGCGAGGAGAGAAAACCGGCGCCCGTGTCGCTGCCGGCCGAGAAAGCGGCGAAGCGTCCCATCACGCCCAGGAACCGCGCCGCCGCGTGCGGGTCGTAGCCGGCCTTGCCGGCGATCTCGATGCCCTCGCGATCGGCCTCGAGCTCCTGGTTCTGGTTGAACGCCGCCATCGACATGCGCGAGCGGCTGGCGGCCGCGTCAGTCGAGGCGTCGCCTCCAAAAACGGCGGTGATCACCCGGTCAACGATAGCCGTGGTGCGGTTGCGGTCGGTGCGTGCTCGCGCATGACGCAGCGTCACATGCGCGATCTCGTGGGCCAGGACCGCGGCAAGCTCGCTGGTGTCGGAGGCGAGCGCCAGGATGCCGCGCGTCACATAGATATAGCCGCCGGGCAAGGCGAAGGCGTTGACCTCGGGGGAATCGAGGATCGTCACCTGGAACTGGGCATTGGGCTGGTCGGCCGCCGCCAGCAGCCGCGACACGATCCGCGCGATCATGATCTCGGCCTGCCGGTCCGAATAGACCCCGCCGAACGCGGCGATGATGCGCGGATGCTCGCGCGCGCCGATCGCCTCTTCATCGGAACCGGCCTGCGGCTCGACGGCGGGCGCAGGGTTGTCGCCGGTCCGGTTGACCGCCACGTTGGTGCCCGTCAACGCCGTGCAGCCGGCAAGCGCTACCAGCGCCACTGCCATGCCACCCTTGCGCGCACCCTCGATGAAACGCCAAGATCCGATCATCGTACCGCCAACACCTCGATCTGCTCGGGATGGGTGACCGCCACGCGCGGCCCGTCCCGGTCGTCGATCCAGCCGCGCACCCGGATGAATGCCTGCTCGAGCACCAGCGGATCGAGCCCTTCCGTAGCAAACAACCGGAGCGCCGCTCCTTCGATCACCACCGTGAAGTCTTCCTTCCAGTAGCGGCCGAAATTGAGATAGACGCGTCCGCCCGCCTCATCGGCGGTGAGCACACGGCCTTCGACAAGTTCGTAATTTCCCGCCCGCCGGAGAATCTCCCCCGGCCGGTCCGCCGCACGCACGCTGTAATAGGGATCGGTCCAGATGCCAAGCCGCTTGACCCGCGCCTCGGTCTCGGCTGCGTAGAGCTCGGCAAGACAACTGCGATTGTCGGGGAACGAATAGACGCGGGCGAGGCCCCTCGAAATCATGTCCCGCTGCGCCCAAGTCTCGGCCCCGTCCTCCCCGGCAATGAAGGCGTGGGCAAGCGTGCGCGCGTAGCGGTCGGTTTCCTCGCCGCCATAGCCCAGCCGTACCCGCTTGCCGAGCGCCATGGCCGAGAGCGCCTCCTTGGCCTCCTCCGCCATCGGCCAGGCTTCGAACCCTTCGCGCCCAAGCGGGAGCTTCGGCGCCTGCATGCCGATGAGGCGCACGACCAGCCCGGTGTCGAGCAGTACCGCGTCGCCATCGACCACCTCTGTCACAACGCCGGCCGGCCCCGGCCGCAGCGCCTCGCAGGCGGGCACGGGCGCGGTCATCGCCGCGGCAGCCGCGAAGAACGCAACGCTGGTCACATGGGTCCTAAGCAAATCGAGCCCCGAGGAAGATGTCGTCTACCGTGCAGCAGAATACGGCAAAAAATCATCGGCGGCGCTTCCCTTGCGGTCACTTTCCGGCAACCATGTGGCAGGAAGCGGCCATCCGTTGCCATTATGCAGCACTGTGGCGCGCTGGTCAGGCGACGAGCTGCAGGTTGTGCACGCAGATGCGGTTGCGCCCGTCGCGCTTGGCGGCATAGAGGGCGTCGTCCGCCTGGCTCAACAGCACCTCGAAGCCCTCGCCCGGCCCGTCGCAGACCGCAACGCCGATGCTGACGGTGCAGGCGAGCGGCCCGGCCAGGGTCTCGAGGCCTTTGGCGGCGAACGCTGCGCGGATGCACTCGCCCAATGTCTCTGCCTCTACTGCACCGGCGCCGGGCAGGACCACGGCGAACTCCTCGCCGCCGAGCCGCGCTGGCACGCCTTGCGATCCCACCAGCTGGCGCATGGTCGCCGCGAACTGTCGCAGCACGTCGTCGCCGGCCGCATGGCCGTGCTTGTCGTTGATCAGCTTGAAGTGATCGAGATCGGCAAGCAGCACCGCCACAGGCCCGGCAAGTGATTCGCTGCCAAAGCGGTCGAAGAGCGCCCGGCGGTTGAGCAGCCCCGTCAGTGGATCGGTCATCGCGGCGGACTTGTGCAGGCGCGCCTGCCGCGACAGATGCAGCGACAGCGACAGCGCCCCAATGCCGGTCAGCGTGAAGATCGCGACAACCGCGTTGATCTCCTCGGCCCAGTTGTCGGGCGCGCCCGCCAGTGCCAGATCGCCATCGAGCAGCAGTGCCAGCGCGCAGAGGGAAAACGAGGTGGCGGTGACCGCATAGAGCACGCTCGTCAACAGGATCGGCACCGGCGCCTCAGCTCGGCTGCGCCAATATTCGGCCGCCGTCGCAAACAGCAGCGCTGCCGACGCGATGTTGGCGACGATCGCTCCGAGCCCGTCGAGGCCGAGGCCGAACGGCACCCCGCACGCCGCAACGGCCGCGAAGGTCCAGGCAAACATCGGCGCCAGAGGGGCCGAGCCTGTACGGAACTGCCGTGCGCTGTTCCAGGCGATGCCGAAGCCGACGAGCAGGAGCGCGAAACCGGCGAAATGGCGGGCAACCGTATAGCTCTCGCGATAGGTGCTGAACACGGCCGCGCCCAGGACGAGGAACAGGACGCCGACGACTAGCCGGAAAAGGAACAGCTCGTTGCGCGCCGACAGCCATGCGATGAACAAAGTTACCCCGAGAGCGGCCCCGGAGAATCCGATGGCCAGCATCAGGGAGGCCTGATCGAGCAGCATCCCGCGCCCCCTGCGTGAGCTATCGACCGGTCGATACCGGCGCGATGCGCAAGCCTTAGGGCACTGCAGTGTGCAAACCCTTACCAAGGCCCGCACGAAGTGAGGGAAATTGCAGTATCACACGGCACACCGGCGGTGCGACCTCGGCCCCGCTCTTCTACAGCCGCGCCGCGATGGCCGGGGCGATATCGGCGGGGACGACCGCAGGCGCGAACCGTTCGGCGACCTGGCCGTCCCGGCCGACGAGGAACTTGGCAAAGTTCCATTCGATATCGCCCGGATGCCCGGCCTTGAGCCATGTGTAAAGCGGGCTCTCGTCGGGACCATTGACGTCGATCTTGCCAAAGAGGGGAAAGCTCACGTCGTAGTTGACCGAGCAGAACTCGGCGATGTCCTCGGCACTGCCCGGCTCCTGCCCCTTGAACTGGTTGCAGGGGAAGCCGAGCACGACGAAACCCCGCGGGCCGTACCGGCGGTAAAGCGCCTCCAGCCCTTCATATTGCGGGGTCAATCCGCATTTGCTGGCGGTGTTGACGATGAGCACGAGCTTGCCGGCATAAGCGGAGAGCGGCTGAGCTTCGCCCGTGAGCGACGGCAGGTTGAAATCGGCAAGCGTGGTCATCAGGCAAATCCTTCAAAGGCAAAGAACGTGGGGAGCGGCACGCGTTATGCAATGGAGCGGAACAGTGGGAGAGCGCAATTTTTATCCCGACAAATCGCATCTCGCGCTAGCGAGCGGCGCCCGCGCCATCGCGTATCGCCGTCAGGATCGCCGTCTCGAGCTCTCTGGCGAAGTAGGGCTTGCTGAGGACGGGACGGGTGGCCATTTCCGGCGGCAAGCCGCTGGCCCCGTAGCCGGTGCTGAAGACGAACGGTATGCCGCGATCGCTGAGGATCTGCGCAACCGGAAACACCATTTGTCCATGCAGGTTCACGTCCAGCACTGCCAGGTCGATCTGCGCCGCGGCGGCGGCTTCCCTGGCATCGGGCAGTCGTGCCACCGACGCGGCAATCTCGCAGCCCAGATCCTGCAACATGCCCTCGATCATCAGAGCGACGGCGACCTCGTCCTCCACCACGAGAACTCTAAGGCCCGCCAACTCACTCATGCCTCAATCCGTTCGAGGGACACACAAACGTCACAAGCAACGCCCTCGGGGTTGAAGGCAAGCTCGAGCTGACCGCCAAGGTCCCGCTCTATGCACAGCTCTATCAATCGCGAGCCGACCCCGCGGCGTGCGGGCGGGCTGACGGGCGGCCCGCCTTGCTCGCGCCACTCGAGGATGAGGGTTGGAGGCTCCGCGTTCTTCTCCAGGCACCAGACGACTGAAATGCACCCCGCGTCCGTGCAGAGCGCGCCATATTTGACGGCATTGGTGAGAAGTTCGTTGAGCGCCATGGTAAAGCTCAAGGCAGCTCGCGGATTGAGATCGACCGACGGCCCTTCGATGGCGATACGTCCACCGACGTCTCCAGCCAGAGGCACCAGGATCTCGCGTGCCAGGGCATCGAGCGGAGCGCTCTCCCAGTGCCGCCGCGTCAGCAGATCGTGCGCCCGTGCCAGACCCTGCAGCCGCTCTTCGAAGCGCGGGCGGAAGTCGTCCAGTGTCTCGGCGTGCCGGGCCGTTTGCGCTGCAAGGGACTGGACCGTCGCGAGCGTGTTCTTGACCCGGTGATTGAGCTCGTCGATCAGCACCTTCTGCCTCATCTCGGCCTGTTTGCGCTCACTGATGTCGACGAGCATGTTGATGGCGCCGACCAGGTTGCCGTCGCTGTCGAAAAGGGGCGTCGGGTAGGGCATGAAGGGTATACGCGTGCCGTCGGGTCGTTCGGCGATCGCCTCGACCCCCCGGATCGGACGTTTCTCCTTCAAGGCCACTGCCATGGGGCATTGATCGTGCGGCAACGGGTTGCCGTCCGGATGGTAGAGGCGCCAGGTTACGCACCACATGTCTCCCGGCTGGGGCGTGCGTCCGGACATATCGACTGCCGCCTTGTTGTAGAAGGTGATGCGGCCTGCCGCATCGGTCGTGTAGATCGCGGCGGGCATCGCCTCGAGCAGATCGCGCATGCGCCGCTCGCTCCCCCGGATCTGGTCCTCCATCCGTTTGGTTTCGGTGACGTCTTGGATCACGCGCACGCCGTAGAGGAACTTGCCGGCCGCGTCCCGAACCGACGAGCTGTGGATGTCGAGGTAAATGATGGCTCCGTCAGGCTTCCTCGCCCGCTTGCGCAGCACATAGCTATCGAGTTCTCCCTCGACCTGACGGGCATAGAGAGCCGCGTCCTTTTCGCGCTCGCCTTCGTGCGTATAGTCGAGGAAAGCCATGTTGAGCAGTTCCTCGCGCGAGCGCCCGAGCATCTTGCATATCGCGTCGTTAACGCGCAGCAGACGACCGTCGGCACCGGCTTCGGCGATCCCGATCGTGGCAGCCTCATAGGTTGCCGCCAGCCGATCCTCGCTCTCGCGGCGCGCGGCCTCGGCGTAACGCAGGTCCGTCACGTCAGTGGTGAAGCACCTTGTATTGACGAATTTGCCATCCTCGAAGCGGCTGTTCGAGGTAATCAGCACGTGCCTTATGGAGCCGTCCTTGGCCTGAAGGCGGGCTGGATGACGGTCGACCCGGTCCCCGCACGACAGCTTGTGCAGGATCTCGCCGATCACCGGCGCATCGACGTGGAACTCTGCGATATGCCGTCCCACATACTCCTCGGCACTGTAGCCGAGGAGAGCAAGCTCTGCCTTGTTGGCGCGCTGGATGATCCCTTCGCCGCTCACCACATGGAGCGCGATGGCGCTGTTCTCGAAAAAATCCTCGAGGTCGGCGGTTTTGCGGCGCGCCTCGTCAGCTATGGCCTTCTGGGCGGAGACGTCCTGAAAGCAATTGATAGCGCCCTGGATGTTGCCGTGCGCGTCCATGAGCGGTCGGATGTTGACAAGCGCCACGACGCGGGAGCCGTCTGGCCGTTCGATAACGATCTCCGCGTTGCGCGTCGTCACCCCGGACGTTACCGCCATGGCCATTGGGCACTCTTCATGCGCCAGCGCCGTGCCGTCCGGGAGAAACAGCCGGTGGGAGCCGCAGAAGCGCTCCGGATTTTCCACGAGCGACGGTGACCGAGCCCAGAGTTCAGCAGCCTCGGCGTTGTATCGCACCAGCCACCCGTCATGATCGCAGAGATAGACGGCGCCCGGAATGGCATCGAGCACGCTCGGTGACGCGGCCACCAACGCCTCGTACTCGGTCAGCTTCCGCGCCGCCAGCGGAAATTCTTCTACATTCGTCATGGTCACCAGAACTCGCTGCCGGCGTTGCAGGACCAGTCCAGCCGGAAATGAGTCTGATGAAATGCCAAGCCTGCCTGAGTCACAGAAGCCCTCTCCCCGAGCACGATCGTCAGTAACGTCGGGGCGCAGCCAAGAGTTCCCGCTATTGCAGCAGTTAAGCTGCCCTGAATTCCGGCGACACAACTTACTGCCAAGACAAAATAATCGCTTACTGCCAAGACAAAAAATTCGCGGCCTGCACTATGCCGATCGTGCATCCCTCGCCCGAGGAGCACCGGCGGGCGGGGGTATCAGCCCGGTGATACGGTCGATGCGGAGGCCGGCGCCGGACCATGCTCGGAAAAATCAAGCCTTGCCGCGTGCTGCAATGCGAGATCGGCTTCGAAACGGGTGCCGGCGTGCTCGGCGAACCGGTAGGTGCCGTTGAGCTGCGCGACGATGGCCTTGATGAGGCGCATGCCCATGCTGGATGTCGCCCCGGCGGGCGAAAAGCCGATGCCGTCATCCTCGACCACCAGCCGGCAACGCTCATTGTCGAGCGCCTTCAGCTCGATCCGAATCCGCCCGGCCCGTCCGCCGGGAAAGGCATATTTGAGGGCATTGGTGATGAGTTCGCTGAGCAACAGGGCAAACGGCGTGCCGTGGTCCCGGTCGATGCGCACCGGATCGACATCGTAATCGAGCTTTGCAAAGCTGCCATAGGTGGCAAGCACGGGTTCCACGACCGAGGGTACGAATTCGCTCGCCACGATGTCGGCATAGGCATCGCGCTTGTAGATGTGCTCATGCATCGCCGCCATCGCGGCAAACCGGCTCTGCAGGTCGAGCTTGGTGCTCTCGGGAATGTTCTGCATGCGCACCAGCGATTGCACGGACTGCAGGTTGTTTTTGACCCGGTGGTGGATCTCGCGGAAAAGCAGGACATTTTCGGCCAGCGACGCCTCGAGCTCGTGCTGGCGCGCCGCATCCCGGTAGAGTAGCCGCACGATCCAGATACTGCCGACGGCAAGGCCGACGATGATTGGCGAAACGATGAGGAAGACGATCAGCACGTTGCGTCGGAAAGCCTCCCACGCCGCCCCTGCGTCGACCGAGGCGATGGCCACGATCTCCGTACCCGGAATGTGCTGGTAGCTCACGATCCGTTCGACATCGTCGACGGGAGATGTGGCCGGGTAGATACCCGAATTCGCCTGCGGCAGGTAATCGGTGAACAGCACATAATCACTGAGGTCGAGCGGCCCATCCGTCGGCGGATAGCGAGCGATCAGCATGCCGTCGCTGCGCAGCAGGCTGATAGTTGAAGCCCCTTCCACCTGAAGAGTAGCCCAGAAATCTGCCAGTATCGAAGTACTGAACGAGATCATGATCGCTCCGGCGAACTGGCCTTCGCGTTCGACCCGCTTGCTGAAGACAAAGATCTGGTCGCCGGTGAGCCGGCTGATCAGCAGCGAGGAGACGTGGAACTTGGCGTCCTCGCGCAGCTCGGTGAAATATTGGCGGTCTGTCACCGAGACGTCGTCGGCTTCCGGAACGGAAGAATAGAGCGTGCGCGCCTCGGCGTCGACAATATAGATTTCCGCGCCGGGGGGTATTCCTTCGAGCACCGGCACCAGTTGCTCCGGTGTGCTCAGCATCGCCGGCCCCAGCGCCAGGTCGATTCGCCGCAACGTCTGCTGCGCCACCTCCCTCAGCCAGCGCGCATTGGTCGAGACAATCTGGACGCTGTTATGCGCGCGCTCTTCCAGGCGCCGGGAGGTCTGCTCGATGCCTTGCGCGACGAAAAACGCGAAAATGGCGAGAAACGACACCAGGGCCACAACCATGAGCGCGACCGCCACCGGGATGGCGGGGATGTCCTTTAAGCGTTTGGGCGCGAAACTGGACAATGGGCTGCGCTGCATGAAAAGAAAACAGATGCTATAGCCCGGCCCTGCGGCGGTCCAGACGGAAGCGCTGCGACGGAGGTGTCTTCAACCAAAAGTCGCGTGTTCAGCCGCTCTCCTCACCGGCACGCTGTTGTGCAGTCAGGGCAAGGACGGTCTGCCACGGGACGGTGATGGTGCCGCTTGCGGGCTCCTTGCAGGCGACCTCGCCGGTCGAGGTGTCGATCCGCTTTTCCCATTCCCCGGCGGGCAGTTCGAACTGCACGTCGTCTCCGGCATTCACGAGGATCAGCACCTCGCCGCCAACGGCCGTGCGCATGAGGAGCCCCAGGCAGGAAAGTTCGGCATCGTCCCAGTCCTCGACCCCCATTGCCTCGCCGCGCGGGTGCAGCCAGGCTGCCACCGGCCGCAGCTCGAGCTCATCGGGCTCGGCCACCGCGAAGCGCCCGTCCGATAGCGCCGTCTCCTTGCGGAACGCGCTGAGAGCGCGCACCGCCGTGATAAGCTCGTCTCGCGCCGCCGACCAGTCGAGCCATGAAATGTCGTTGTCCTGGCAATAAGCGTTGTTATTGCCGCCCTGGCTGTTGCCGAGCTCGTCACCGGCCAGGATCATAGGGACACCCTGACTCAGAAAGACGCTCGCTAGCATGCCCCGGACGCGGCGGACACGAGCGGCGATAATGTCGGGGTTGTCCGTGTCGCCCTCTTCTCCAAGGTTGTCGCTGAGATTGTTGTCGTGACCGTCCTTGTTGTCTTCGCCATTCGCCTCGTTGTGCTTTTCAGCAAAGCTCACCGTGTCCCAGAGCGTGAAACCATCATGCGCCGCGACGAAATTCACGCTGGAGGTGGCAGGGCGGTGGCTGTGGTTGAACTGCACCGGTGAGCCGACAAGGCGCTCGGACATCGCTGGTAAGAGACCTGGATCCTTGCGCCAGAAGGCCCGGCAGTCGTCGCGAAACTTGTCGTTCCACTCGCGAAAGGGCCAACGATAGCCGCCGACCTGATAGCCTCCGTCCCCGACGTCCCAAGGCTCGGCGACAAGCTTGACCCCGGCAAGGATGGGATCCTGGCGGAGGGCGTTGAAGAAGGAGCCGTCGCGCTCGAAGCCCGCCGCCTCCCGGCCGAGCGTTGAGGCGAGATCAAAGCGGAAGCCATCGACGTGCATCGCCTGCACCCAGTATCGCAGGCTGTCCAGTACCAGTCTCAACACCATGGGGTTTGAGACGTTCAGGGTGTTGCCGGTGCCCGTCGTGTCGAAGCTGTGGCGCGGATCTTCGGGCGAAAGGAGATAGTAGGAGGCGTTGTCGATCCCTCGGAACGAGAGGGTGGGGCCGAGCTCGTTGCCCTCGCAGGTGTGGTTGAAGACGACGTCGAGGATCACCTCGATGCCAGCCGCATGGAATTTGCGGACCGCTTGCTTGACCTCGCGGATTTGGCCGGTGCGCAGGTAGTGGGCGTGCGGGGCAAAGAAGGAGAGGGTCGAATAGCCCCAATAGTTGGAGAGGCCCTTGTCGACGAGATAGCGGTCGTTGGCGAACGCGTGAACTGGCATCAGTTCCACTGCCGTGGCCCCGATGTCGTGCAGGTGCTTGATGATCGCCTCGTTCGCCAGACCCGAGAACGTGCCCCGCAGTTCCTCGGGCACGGCCGGGTGTGTGACGGTCAGCCCCTTCACATGGGCCTCATAGATAAACGTATCCTCCCAACGGGTACGCAACGCCTTCTCGGACTCCCAGTCGAAATCGGGATCCGCCACCACCGCCTTGGGCACGAACGGCGCGCTGTCGCGCTCGTCGAACGAGAGATCGTCTTCGCCGATCGTATAGCCGTGGAGTGCATCGTTCCAGATGATCTCGCCTCTGAGTTCCCGGGCGTATGGATCGAGCAGGAGCTTGTTGGGGTTGAACCGATGGCCGGCCCCGGGTTCGTAGGGTCCGTGAACGCGGTAGCCGTAAACCTGTCCCGGCCTGATCCCCGGCAGATAGCCGAACCAGACGCCGCCTTCCATATCGGGCAGGTCTAGCCGATAGAGTTCGTTCTGACCGGTCTCGTCAAAAAGGCAGAGCTCCACCCGCGTTGCATGCTCCGAATAAAGGGCAAAATTGGTGCCTTGCCCGTCGAAGCCGGTCCCGATGACGTCGGCCCGACCAGCGCTGCGATCGAAGCTTGGGGAGTCTGCAGCCTTGAGCATCTGATAACTTTCTCCAGCACCGCGTAGCGGCGTCGTGCCCGCAGGCGCTCTAGAACGTACGCCGGTCGTGGGGCGTTCCCTGCGCTCGCGCGGCACCTCAGCTCTCCCAGAAGATCGCGATGCCGTTATCCGCCCGCTCCGTCTTCCAGAGCGCTCCCGGAGGCGTCGGTAACGATGGGCCGAAACGCAGCGTCAGGCGGCGACCTATGCCGGCCCGCGACAGGGTCAGTTGATTGCCGGCAATGGAAAGCTCCGCCCCGGCCTGATCGAAGAAGGCCCGCTCCTCCCGGCGCAGCGCCAGAAGGCGTCGGGTGAGGCGGAACTTCTCGCCGGCGAACCCTTCACCCGAAGCCAAGTCCGAAAGGGCTGTCCAGTCGACCGGCAGGCGGTTGTCGGGATCGGTCAGCGCATAGAAGGACCCTTCCGCGCCGCGGTAGAAATCGGGAAAGCCCGGCATCAGACATTTGAGCGCGAGCTGCATGAGGCTCAGCGTCTCGCCGCAGGCGATGAGCGTTGCAAGCTCGCCGGGACTGGTTTCGGCCCAGCGTGCGCAGAGAGCTTGCGCGAACCGGAATGCAGGCCCTTCCACCGCATCGACGGGTCGGGTCCAGAACGTTGTCTCCTTGGCTTCGCGCATTGCCTTGCGCAGATGCTCGACCAGTCGCGGGCTGACCGCGTCGCCCGCATCGCCCCAGATGGCCAGCGCGGACTGTACGACATACCAGCGCCATTTCGGCTCGACGCCGGCGGCATCGGGCAACTCGCCGGCATCGGCGACGAGGGTAGCGAAGGCATCCGGATGATGGCTGATGGCGACGAGCCGCATACGTGCATCCTCGGAACGCTTCGTATCGTGGCTCGAAGTCAACGTCATGTCGGACGGGCGCCGCAGGGCGAGGAACCAGTTAGCCTCGGCATCACCGATGACTGCCTCCTCAGGTACGGCGCCAACCTCATTGGCGGCAATGTATCGCGTCCAGCGGAACCCGACAGTATCCTCTTGGGCTTTGGCGAGGAGCGCGCCCGACACTTGCTGGAATCGGGTGGCCAAAGCGCGTTCCGCATCGATGGCCGGCCCGGTAAGGATGTCCGCCAAGTGCTCGGTCACTCGGGTCGAACGCAGCCTTGCTCGTGCGCCTCTTACCACCTCGGCGATCAGCTCGCGGTCCGATTGGCTGGCGCCATCCGCATCGACATACGTGCGATAGCGCGCCATGCCCTCAAGCAGAGCCAAGATCGCCTCACGCAGCGATTCCGGCCCCGGCTCGGAACGCGGGGAGCGGCGGGTCGCCTCGTGCGCCAGTGCCACTAGTTGATTGAGCTCGGCCGCCAGCTCGTTCTCTAGAACCTCGCGCTTCGCCTTGCCCAGTGCCTGCTCGAAGCTGTCGGCAATACCCGTCTGCCGCCGCCACTCCGCATCGACTCGGGCCAGCCCAGGTGATGAGGTCAGCAGCCGTGCGATCAGCCGCGCCGCTTCATAGCCTGTCGTTCCGACCGTGTTCCAGTCGCGTGGGAGCTCCTCCTGGCCCACCAGAATCTTCTCAACCCACACGGGGGTATCGGGAAGCGCTTCGGCCAGCCAGGCCAGATAGCCTTTGGGGTCGGCAAGCCCATCGACGTGGTCCACGCGCAGCCCGTGTACCAGCCCCTGCCGGACGAGGTCGAAGATCAGACGGTGCGTGTCTTCGAACACCTTCCGGTCTTCAACCCTCATGCCGATGAGGCTGGTGACGTTGAAGAACCGGCGGTGGTTGATGGTGTCGCGTTCGCTCTCCCAGTGGCGCAGCCGCCAGTGCTGGGCCTCGTGCAGCTGCCGGAGCGAGTCCGTATTGTTTGCTACCGGTTCCCCGGCAGGGCTGAGCGGCACCCGGGTGTCGTCGAATACCCATTCTCCGCCTTCGATGGCAAAGCGGCCATCTCCAAGCATCTTTTCGAAGGGTTCAGGCAGGATCGGCAGAACCAGATATCCCCCGCGCCAGTCGATGTCGAAATGATTCGCCCAGCGGGATTTGGGCCCCTTGATCAGCACGTCCCGCAGCCAGGGATTTTCAAGCGAGAAAGCGGTATGGTTGGGCACGATATCGAGGATGATGCCGATGTCCTTTCCGATCGCCGCCCGGGCCAGCCGCTCGTATCCCTCCCGGCCGCCCAGCACCGGATCGATCCGCGTCGGATCGATGATGTCATACCCATGCTTCGATCCGCTGGCCGCCGTCATGATCGGGGAGAGATAAAGATGGGAGATGCCGAGATCGTGCAGATAGTCGAGCCGGGCCTCGACCTCCGCGAACCCCACCCCATCGCGAAGCTGGATCCGGTAGGTCGCCAAAGGAATCTCCGCGATCATTTGGCACGGGCCTCTATTGAAAGGGCATAGGGGTCGGTCTCGAGCACGTTGAACGCCAGCTGCGGCGCATCCGGCCTGGTCTCGAAGCGGCCGACACCGCCGAAATTGAGATAAAGATCGAGCGTACCGGCAGCGAAGGTCCAGCGCGCATAGAGCGCCCTGTCGCCCGTGCGGCTGACTTTCACATCCTCGCGCCCGCTGGCGACGAGCGGCGTCGTATGCTCAGCGCGAAAGGCAAGGCACGCCCGCGTGGTCTCGCGCCAGTGCCGCGCGTCGGGAGTGTCGCCCCAGGTCAGCTTCGAAGCCTCGAACGTCTCCAGGGCAATCGGGTCCGGCACCTTGCCGGCCAACGCGGCAATTTCGGCGAACTCCTCGGCCCTGCCCTTGCGCACCATTTCGCCCAGTTCCCCCCCGTAGTCGGCAAAGAACAGGAACGGGGTGCGCGCCCCCTGCTCCTCGCCCATGAAGATCATCGGGATATAGGGGCAGACCAGGAGCAGAGCGAAGGCGATCTCAACGGCCGCGGGATCGGCAAGCGAGACCAGCCTCTCGCCAAGGGCCCGGTTGCCGACCTGATCGTGGGTCTGGGTCGCGTTGACGAAGGCGGTGGGGGCAAGGTGACTGGATGGCGCCCCGCGCGCACTCTTGCGCCGCGGTCGATCCTGGCCTTCCTCGATGTGTCCGCGCTCGAGGGCAAGGCAAAGGTCGCCGATAGGATCGACCGCAAAGCTTGCATAATACCCCCCGGACTCACCGGTCAGTGCGGTGTGCACGGCGTGGTGAAAATCATCGTTCCAGCTCGCGTCGTACTTGCCGCTTTCGCGCAGCCCAGGCTCGTTGCGCTCGTCCTCGACCACGAGATGAAGGGGACGGCCGGCATCGAGACCGCGCACCGCGTGCGACAACTCATCAAAGAACCGGTCCGAGCCGGGGCCGGTGATCTGGTGCACGGCGTCGAGCCGCAGGCCGTCGAGACGATAGTCCTCGATCCACATCAGCGCGCAGTCGATCCAGAATCTGCGCACCGCCTCCCGGTTGAAATTGATTGCCGCGCCCCAGGGCGTGTGGCGGTCGTCGTCGAAGAACTCGGGCGCCAGCCGGTGGATGTAGGCGCCGTCGGGGCCGAAATGGTTCATAACCACGTCGAGCAGCACCATCAGGCCAAGCTCGTGCGCGCGTTCGACGAACGCCTTGAAATCGTCCGGCGTGCCATAGGCCGGATGCGGGGCGAAGGGCAGCACGCCGTCATAGCCCCATCCCCGCCTTCCCGACCACTGGCCGACGGGCATGATCTCGAGCGCCGTGATGCCGAGCTCGGCGAGCCGGTCGAGCTTTGCCGCTGCCGCGGCAAAGGTGCCCTCGGCCGTGAAGGTCCCCACATGCATCTCGTAGATCACGGCCTCGTGCCAGGGTCGGCCGGTCCAGGGCACGCCCCAGGCGTAGGTGTCGTGGTCGACGAGGACGGACGGGCCATGGACATCGTCGTGTTGCAGGCGGCTTGCTGGGTCGGGGATTCGGTCACCATCGACATGGATGGAGTAGGGCGTTCCGGCGGGCGCCTCCAACCTGCCCGTCCAAAAGCCTCGTTGCTCTTTCTGAAGCGCGATCTGCTGCTGACCAAGCTCGATCGCAACATGCTTGGCCCCAGGTGCCCACATGCCCATTGACCAGCTCTCCGGCCCGGTCGGTCGGGCCCCCCAATGAAATTCCATCACCTAGCTCGCCCAGTGAATGCTGCTGAACGAGGAAGATGCGATGCCCGTTCCGTAAGGCGCGGCGGCACGACATGCAGCAGCATCTGGAACTTTATCGGGTGGCGCGGGTAGGCGCGTCTTTGACCACGGGACATGAAAGGCTTATTTACCGGAGTGTGTTCGGCCGGATAGCTCCATGTTCCTAGTTCGCATTGCCAGAAAGCTCCTGCTGCCCTCCGCTGCCGCAACTGAGCCCAGCGGCACGCAGTTCGGCGCTATCCCCTACCGGATCGTCGATGGCCATGTCGTCTTCCTGATGATCACCTCGCGGCGCAGCGCCAACTGGGTGTTCCCCAAGGGATCGGCGATGAAGGGCCTGACGCCGTGGGAGACAGCGGCCGAGGAAGCCTTCGAGGAAGCTGGCGTGCGCGGAGAGATCGAGCCCGAGCCCGTCGGCAGCTATCTGCACCCGCGCAACGACGATCCCTCCGGCCTCGTCAGGATCGAGCTCTACCCGCTCCTGGTGACCGAGCAGCTCGATGACTGGCGCGAGGAGCCGCAGCGCTTCCGCCACTGGGCCCTGCTCCCGCAGGTCCGGCGTCTGCTCGCCAGCAAGGAGGCCGCAAGGGTCGCAAGCGACCTCCACCGACGCATCGTTGTGAGTAGCTATCCGCCGGGAAGCAGCCGCATCAGCGCATAGAGCAGCCCCGCCACCAGCGCGGAAGCCGGCACGGTGATGATCCAGGCCGTGCCGATGGTCAGGGCGTGCCGGCGGCGCACGAGCCTGCGTTTGTCGCGCCCCTTGAGCTGTTTGACGGCCTCTTCGGCAGTCCGGTTGAACTGATCGCTACGCGCTTCGGCGACCTTCACCTTGAGGGGCGGATTCCGGATAATTTCGTTGGAGTGGTACTCGCGCAGCAGGCCCACGCCGAAGATCGCCCCGACCGCTACATGGGTCGAGGAGATCGGCAGACCCAGCGCCGAAGCGATGAGCACGGTGACGGCTGCGGAGAGGGCGACACAATAGGCGCGCACCTCGTTCATCTTGGTGATCTTCTCGCCCACCACGCGGATGAGACGCGGCCCGAACAGCGCAAGGCCCACGGCAATACCTATGGCGCCGATGCCTAGGACCCAGAGCGGCAGCGGCACCTGATCGGGGCTGGCCACGCCCGCATTCGCTGCCGCCACGATGGCGGCCAGCGGCCCGACGGCATTGGCCACGTCATTGGCCCCATGCGCGAAGGAGAGGAGAGCGGTGGCCAGGATTAGCGGCAGACGGAAGAGCCCGCTGACGTGCTTGACGCGGTTCTCGAGTCCGGGCACTCGCCGGCCGACCCACGGGACGGCCGCCGCATAGCCGGCAACGCCGGCCACTACGCCGAGGCCGACAACCATCGGCAGGTCCGGCTTCCACACGCGCGAAAGGCCTTTGGCGGCCAGGTACATGGCAAAGACGCCGGTCATCAGGGCAACGAAGATCGGCACCCATCGCCGCGCGGCCCCGAGCTTGTCCGCCTTGTCGAGAATGGTGAAATGGGCAACCGCCAGCAGCGCCGAAGCGAGCACGCCACCCATCATTGGAGATACGATCCAGGACAGCACGATCGTGCCGATCACCGGCCAGGCCACCACCGAAAAGCCCGCTGCGGCAATGCCCGCGCCCACGACGCCGCCAACCACCGAATGCGTGGTGGAAACCGGCGCATTGAGGACCGTGGCGATATGGATCCACATGGCTGAAGCCAGCGACGCCGCACTCATCACCAGGATGAAATCGCGTGTGCTGATGTCGAGGTCCGACGAAAGCAATTTGCTCGACACGGTCGTGACCACGTCGCCACCCGCCAGCAATGCGCCTGCCGCCTCGCAAATGGCGGCAATGATCAGCGCACCGGCCATGGTCAACGCCCTACCGCCGACCGCCGGGCCCATATTGTTGGCCACGTCGTTGGCGCCGACATTGAGCGCCATATAGGCCGAGATCACCGCGGCGATGACGACGAGGTAGGAGAACGGCCCGCCCGGTATGGAGAACAGCACCGCCATCAGCACGGCCAGGATGAACAGGGCGGCAAGCCCCGGCGCTGCGAGCTTCAGTGAAAGGTCGTGCATCGCCGTTTCCAGGCGGACGACCTTCTTGAGGTCCTTGTCGAGCACGCTCTTGTTCATGAAAACGGGCTTTTGTTTCGATGCGGTGCGTCAGCTCATAGCGATTTCCGCTGGCAAGGCCAGCAACTGGCCAACGCCTGGATGCGCAATTGGGTTTATCCACGGGAATCAGCAATGAATCGGCTCGGCGCCGCCGCGGTTCTGCTGTTGGCCGTGGTCGACGGAGAAGGCGTTTCCCTGGGCATGCAGATAGCGACCGGCGAATTTCCGCAAAGTGCGGCCTCAGGGAACCCCACAGAGCTCGCCCCGTTCTCGTGACCAAGCATCACACCGGTCCTTCCTTGAGGCGACTGCCTTATCCAGATGCGCAACCTGCCGGCGCGCGTCATAGGGAGCTGTGCGGAAAGGACCTATTAAAACGGTTGGTTAGCCGCCAGTCCTGGAGCCGGCTCGGAGTTGATCGCCATGGATATCAGCAGAACCAGCGACGTTTGGTGGAAGAACGCCGTGTTCTACTGCCTGGATGTCGAGACGTATCGTGACGGCAACGGTGACGGGATCGGCGATTTCGTCGGTCTGGCGCAGCAGATCGACTATCTGGCAGGGCTGGGCGTGACCTGCATCTGGCTGATGCCTTTCTACCCGAGCAAGAACCACGACGATGGCTATGATATCATCGACTACTATGCGGTGGATCCGCGGCTCGGCACGCTAGGCGATTTCGTCGAGTTCGTGCGCACCGCACGTGACCGCGGCATCCGGGTGATCGCCGATCTGGTCGTCAACCACACCTCGCGCGAGCATCCTTGGTTTCAGGCAGCGCGTCAGGACCGTAACTCGCCGTACCGCGACTGGTATGTCTGGCGCGACGAGGTGCCGAAGGGTGGCACCGATGGCCTCGTCTTTCCGGACAAGGAAGACAGCAATTGGGAATGGGATGAGGCAGCCGGGCAGTACTACCTTCACCGCTTCTATAAGCACCAGCCCGATGTCAACATCGCCCATCCAAAGGTGCGCGAGGAGATCCGCAGGATCGTCGGCTTTTGGCTGGAAATCGGACTTTCCGGCTTCCGCGTCGACGCGGTGCCCTTTCTGCTCGAGACCGTGGGCATAACCAGTGAAATGAACATCGCCCCGCACGACTGGCTGCGCGAATTGCGCAGTTTTCTCGGGCGCAGGCGCGGCGACGCGATGCTCCTGGGAGAGGTGAATCTCGAATATGAGGAGGTGCGCCGCTTCTACGGCGGCGCGGGCGGCGATGAACTGCATATGTGCCTCAACTTCAACCTCAACCAGGCTTTTGCCCTGGCGATGGTGCGCGAGGACGCCGGGGCGCTGGTCCATAGCCTGCGCGCCATGCCCAGCCTGCCGCGCGATGCCGCCTGGGCCAACTTCGTGCGCAATCACGACGAGTGGTCGCTCGACAAGCTAACCGAGGCGGAGCGGCAGGAAATCTTCGGCGTCTTTGGGCCCAAGCCCGAGATGCAGCTCTTTGGCCGCGGCCTGCGCCGCCGGCTGCCGACGATGGTCGACGGCGATCCGGCTCGGATTCGCTTGGCCTATAGCCTGACCTTTTCCCTTCCCGGCGCGCCGGTTCTTTTCTATGGCGAGGAGATTGGCATGGCGGAAAACCTGAACATTCCCGGCCGTTTGAGCGTACGTGCACCCATGCAATGGTCCAACGAGCCAAATGGCGGATTCTCCAAGGCTCCGCCCGAGCAGTTGTGCCGGCGCGTTGTCGACGCGAGGAAGTGGGGGCCTGCCGCAGTCAATGTTGCCGATCAGAAACGTGATCCTGACTCTCTACTGAGCTGGATGGAGCGCCTAATTCGACACCGGCGGGAGACGCCCGAGATCGTCTTTGGCGACTGGAGCCTTGTCCCGGTCTCCGAACCGGCCATCCTGGCACTGCGCTATGACTGGAATGGGCAAAGCTCCATTGTTCTGCACAACCTGGCGGGCAAGCCTCAGAGGATCTTGTTCAGGTTGGGCCATACCCTCGAGAAAGGCGACCTGATCGACCTGTTTGGCGGGGACGGCATTTCCGTGAGCAGCGACGGATCGGCTTCTCTGACACTCGATCGTTATGGGTGTCGATGGCTGCGTATTCGGCGTGACGACGCACGCATGCATCAGTGATCTGTTGTCGCGAGCAAGGGTTCAGCGGCGATAGAGGCTGAGCCCTTGCTCGCGACAGACGGCCCTCACTCCTCCGTGTCGAGTTCGGCCGCCTCCAGCACGGAGATGAGTTCCGCCACTCGTCCGGACGGCATCGCACGCCCCTCGTTGACCAGCGCCTCATCGGCGCTGAACCAGGCCCATGCCTCAGCCAGGTCCTCTTCGGTTGCCCCGGTCCGGCTGATCTGTGCAGCGAGCACTTCATCGGTTGGACCGAGGATAGAAGTGATTTCGTCCAGTCGCACTGTCCTTCTCCCTTGCCGTTGTGCACCTGGGGTCGTCTCAAGATAGGTGCGCGAACACGCGGGGGAAAGGTTTTGTCCGGCTTTGGCCGATCAAAACATGCGCGGCTTAACCTGGATCAAACATGGTGCAACCGCCGACCACAGGCGCACGCCTGTGATCATGCAGGGTTTACCAACCCCTTGCTCAACTCCATCGTCATGTCGTCCGGCAGTTCGATCTCTGCCGCCGCAAGGTTCTCTCGCAGGTGCGCGGGAGACGAAGTGCCCGGTATCAAGAGGATGTTGGGTGAACGGTTGAGCAGCCAGGCGAGCGCGACCTGCATCGGCGTCGCCCCAAGCCTTGCGGCGATATCGGAGAGGGTTGCCGACTGCAGCGGCGTGAAGCCTCCCAGCGGGAAGAACGGCACATAGGCGATCCCGTCGCGGGCGAGATCGTCGATCAGCGTATCGTCGGCACGATGTACGAGGTTATAGTGGTTCTGGACGCACACGACCTCGCAGATCCGCCGCGCTTCGGCGACCTGTATCGGCGTCACATTGCTGAGCCCGATGTGACGCACCAGGCCCTGCCGCTGCAGATCCGCAAGCGCTGTCAGCGGTGCCTCGATCGACCCTTCCGCCGGGCCATGCGTGTCGAACATGATGCGCAGATTGACCACGTCGATGACATCGACCCCGAGATTCCCGAGGTTGTCGTGGACGGCGCTCGACAGTTCCTCGGGTGCGAAGGCGGGAAGCCATGACCCGTCCGCGCCGCGCCGCGCGCCGATCTTGGTGACGATCACGAGATCGTCGGGATAGGGCGCCAGTGCCTCACGGATCAGCCGGTTGGTGACGTGCGGGCCGTAGAAGTCGCTGGTGTCGATATGGTTGACGCCCGCCGCCACTGCTTCGCGCAGCACTGCCAGTGCCGCCTCGTGATCCTTGGGCGGGCCGAAGACGCCGGGCCCGGCAAGCTGCATGGCGCCATAGCCCAGGCGCTTCACGGTGCGGTCGCCGAGCTTGAAGGTTCCGGCCTTGTCGATGCTGGTCATGATCTTTCCCCTTTTCCAAACGCGGCAAAAATAGGCGTTGCTCGATTTGGGGATAACCGGATACAATTCGAACAGACTGTGCGGATTTCCGGACAATGAAAGCAGATCTTGGCGATCTGAATGCCTTCGTGGCAGTGGCGCGGGCGCGCGGCTTTCGCGACGCGGCGCGCCAGGCAAGCCTCAGCGCGTCAGGCCTGAGCGAGGCGGTGCGGCGCCTGGAAACTCAGCTCGGGGTGAGGCTTCTCAACCGCACCACCCGCAGCGTCGTGCCGACGGAAGCGGGCGCGCGTCTGCTCGAGCAGCTCCAACCAGCTTTGATCGAGGTGGAAGCCGCCCTCGATGTGGTCAACAGCTTTCGCGAGAGGCCCGTCGGGACGCTCCGGCTCAACGTTCCGGTGAGTGCAGCGCGGCTGGTGCTGCCGCGCATCGTCCCGCCATTCCTTGCCGCCTATCCCGATATCCGGCTGGAAGTAGCGACCGACGAGAGCTTCGTCGACGTCGTCGCCGCCGGGTGCGATGCCGGGATCCGTTACGAGGAGCGGCTGGAGCAGGATATGATCGCCGTGCCGATCGGGCCGCGCGTGCAAAGCTACGCCTTGGGCGCTTCACCCGTTTACCTTGACCGAAACGGCCGCCCCGAGCACCCGCGTGACCTCCTCCACCACGCGTGCCTGCGCCACCGCTTTCCGAGCGGGGTGATGCCGCCATGGGAATTCTCGCGCGACGGCGAGGTGCTGCGGATTGACGTCAACGGCCCGCTGATCGTCACCGCGGGCGGTGCAACCGACCTCGCCGTCGATGCGGCCATCGCCGGCCTCGGTGTCGTCGGCCTGTTCGAGGATTGGCTGCGCCCGCATTTCGACAGCGGCGCCCTGGAGCCGGTGGTCGAACCCTGGTGGGAGCGCTTCTCAGGACCCTTCCTCTACTACCCCGGCCGCCGCCTCGTTCCCGCTCCGCTGCGGGCGTTCATCGATTTTATCCAGGCCCATCCCGGCTGAATTCGGAAAGGGCACGCCTGATCGCACTGCGTTACCACACATCCCCGTCGCGCCAATCGCAGGTGAGGTCGCCGAAAAGGTCGACCTCGACAACCGGAAGAACAAAAATACCCGCATCCTCCTCCTGCGTCCGCTCGACGCCAAAAGGCGTCAACGCGAATGTGCGCCCCTGCCAGCGCTGCCAACCATGCGCCGCATAAAATCTCAGACCGTCGTCCGATGCACTGAGAGCGCCAAGCGCGTAGGCACCCTGCACGACGTCGCCCAAGGCTCGGATGATCGCCCCACCGATGCCTTGCCGGCGCCGGTCGGCGCGTACCGCCATGGCTTCGAGGTAACCTGTCCGTAACGCAAGCGGCTCGGTCGGACCGCCCGCTGCCCGCCATGTGTGGATAAGCCGACGCTGCACCAGCGAGCCGTGGCCGATGAGCTGGCCATCCTCCCAGACGAGAGCGTGCACGCCACCGAGGGTATGGTCCCAGTCCTCTTCGCTGAACTGCCCGTCGAACGTTTCTTCGAGAAGCCTGCGGATCGTGAACAGCGTCTCCTTCGACAGCTGCCAGGTGTGGAGCAGGTCGACTGCCGGAAGACCTTCTACCGGGCCTTCTCGCATAACGCCTGGCTGGTTTTGGCTGGTGTGAGCTGGTGTCATCCCGGTCCGCGTAGATCACGCATTTGAGCTGAATTCGTAGACCAGCCAGTTCTCCCCGTCGAACTGCCGGTTGAATGTCGCCGCGTCGCGGTCAGCCAGCGCCCTGGCCCAGAACGCGTTGGCGCCCTCGTTCCTATCGATCACCCCGATATGCCATCGTCCATGGTGCCGGCGCAGGATATCCGCAAATGCTGCCCTTCCGACACCCTGGCCACGATAGGCCTTGAGCACGAAGAACTCCGCCATGAAGAAGCACGGCGCGGCCGATGTGACCGGGCAGGAGTCGATGACCAGCGCAAACCCGGCAAGCTCGTCATCGACCAAGACCAGGTAAGGGTACTGCCAGAAGCGGTCGAGATAATCATATTCAAATTTCCCGTCCCGCCCGACCGGAAACGGCAACTCCGCGGTCATGTCGTAGAGATAGAGCTGGATGAGATTGGCGACGACCGGCTTGTCCTCGGCTGTTGCGGCGACAATCAACACTGTCGGGGCTGGTCTGCCTGTTTGTTCCGTCGGCATCATCGAAATGTGTCTTCCAAACTTGGCTCGGGCTCCCGGAGACTTTCACCCACCACCTTCGAGCACAAGAGTGAGTGGAAAGCGCTGATGCGCGAATAGTGGCTTTGCCAGAGGCGGCAATTTTGCTATTTGCCACAGCGTGGTCCCGTAGCTCAGCTGGATAGAGCACAGGATTCCTAATCCTGGGGTCACGCGTTCGAATCGCGTCGGGATCACCACTCCCCACCAAACGCTCTGCAAAGCACCCGAGTGGGCGGGGATTCAGCTTTTCTTGAGGGATGCGCTATAGGTCGACTGCGGGGGCCGAGTTCGCTGTGCCAACCTTTAAAGGAAGACGAATGACCGACCCCAACTTCACCCGCCGCGCCATTCGCCCGCTGTCGGCCATCGCCGCCGCGGCCGCGCTCTCGGCGGTTCTTGCCGCCTGCAGCGCCTTTTCGGGCGGCGGGACGCCGGAGGCGCTGCCTGTGGGACTCTCGGCCCGCATGGACCAGCCCGGCGCCAGCCTCGACCGGGCGCAGGCGCTCGGCCTCGTCAACGCCTATCGCGCCACCGTCGGCGCCCCGGCGCTCACCGCCGATGCCGCCCTCGATGCGCAGGCGCAGGAGCTCGCCAACCAGTATGCCGCGAGCGGCAGCACGCCGCGTACGCCCCAGGGCCTGGCGGCGATGCGCACCAGTGCCGGCTATGCAACCTTCGCCGAGACCTTTTCGGGCTGGCGCAACAGCCCGCCGGACGCTGCCGCGCTCGCCACGGCCAATGCACAGCGGGCCGGCATCGCCGTTGCCGCCAACCCCGCCTCGACATATGGTGTCCACTGGGTGCTGGTGCTTGGTCAGTGATCCGGAGATTCTCGATGCCAGGGGGCAGAAATGCCCCCTGCCGGTGCTGCGCATGGAAAAGCGCCTGACAGTGCTCGCTCCGGGCGCTGAGCTTGTCGTACTCGCCACCGACCCCATCGCCAAGATCGACATCCCCCTCTATTGCCGGCAGAACGGCCACGCCGTGACGCTCGCCGAGGAGGCGGGCGTCATGCGCTTCGCCATCGTCAGGAATGGCGCGGAGCGGTAGCTTGCACTCTTGCAGCTGTTTAGAAGTTGGGTCGCGGGCGCGGAAACGGAATGCCTGCGGTCGCAGGCGTTGCCGAAAGCCCCGGCCGCAGCTCCGCCTCGGCAACCTCGGCGGGCACGCCCGTGGCGATGGTCATCGGCATGTGCTCGGGACGCGGACGTGGCAGGGGAATACCCGTGCGCAACCGCCCGAGGTCGACCGCCGCATAGCTGTGCGCGGTAACAGCGTCGGTGAGGTAGCTCGGCTGGCCATCGAGTCCCATGGGAAAGGCGGCCTCCTGGGCGGCAACATAGTCCTTGGCCCGTGCCCCGCAGATCATCGGGCGCATGTCGACAGGAACCGCACCCGTCCGGTTGGTGAGCGCCAGCAGGTTCTGCCCGGTGCGTGCCGCGTTGCCCGAAAGCCCACGCAGCACCAGTTCCGCGGTACGCTCGTTACGCTCGCGCGCCGAGGAGGCGCCAAGCACCACCGCCAGCAGCCGCCGGCCGTTGCGCTCGACGGTCGCGACGATATTGAGGCCCGACGAACACACATAGCCGGTCTTCATACCGGTGGTGCCGACGAACTTGGTCAGGAGCTCGTTCTGCGACTCATAGACGTGTTTACCGACGGTGACCTCCTCGGTGGCGAAGATCGGCCCATACTGCGGATAGGACTGCTGGATATAGAGCGAGAGGACGGCAAGGTCCCGCGCCGAGGTGACCTGGGCGGCATGGTGTAATCCGTGCGGGTTGACGAAATGCGTCGCCGAAAGCCCCATGCGTCGGGCTGCGTCGTTCATCAGGGTTACGAACTCGGCCTCCGATCCGCCGACCGTCTCGGCGACGGCCACCGCCATGTCGTTGGCCGACTTGACGAGGAGGATATAGAGCGCGTCCTTCAAAGAGACGGCGCTGTCGACCAGCAGGCCCGATTTGCTTGGCGGCTGGTTGACCGCATTCCCCGAGAGAACGACGGGTGTGTCGAGGGTGACGGTGCCGAGACCGATCTGCTCGAAGACGACGAACGCCGTCATCAGCTTGGTCAGCGACGCCGGATGCCAGGGCTGGCCGGCATCCTGCGCCTCCAGGACCTCGAGCGTCTCCATGTCGACGAGCAGCAGCGGATTGGCCGAGGCGGCCGGCACGAGACCGGCGAACGAAATAAGGGCAAAGAGGAAGGCGAGGCCGAGGCGCCGGGCGAAATGCACGAGTCTGGGTCTCCGAATGGCAAGAGGGGACGAGCGGAAGTCTTACCAGCCGATGAACGCGGCCTCAATGTGGCGGGCTGTCCGCGACAGGCATTTTTGAACAGCTCAAGTTAGTTCCGGCAGGCCAAGCGCCGTGCGCCAGCGATGGAAGAGCGTCCGGCGCGGCTCGGGCAGCGGGTCGGCGAGCACGACGACTGTTCCCATCCCGTCGATGCGGAACCGCCGGTAGTCCTGCCGCAGGGTGCACCAGGCCACCAGCACCTGCCGCTCCTCATAATAGCCGAGCGCCACGGGATAGACGACGCGCCGGCTGGCAACGCCCTTGAGGTCGCAATAGGCGATCTCCACCTGCCGCTCGGCGCGCAGCGCCCGGCGCAGGTCTGCAAGGCGCGCGTCCTGCCCTTCCCCACCCCGCGGCGGCAGGGCGAAGAGCCCTATCGCCTCCATCTCGTCGCGCCGGCTCTCAGGCAGGATGGCCGAGACCTTGGCGAGCGCATCGCGGGCCGCCGCACCCATCTCGGCATCGCGCCCATAGATCTGCGTGCGCAGGCCAAGAACCAGCGCCTCGATCTCCTCGTTGGAAAACATCAGCGGCGGCAGGAAATAATCGGCGCGCAGCTGGAAGCCGAGCCCGGCCTCTCCGTCGATGGCCGCACCCATGGATTTGAGCGTCTCGATGTCGCGGTAGAGCGAGCGCAGCGATACGCCCGTCTCCTCGGCCAGCACCTGGCCGGTGGCCGGCCGCCGCCGGCGCCGCAGCGCCTGCATCAGGGCAAGAAGGCGTTCGGAACGCTTGGCCATAACTCATGCGCTGCTGACAAAAAATGGTCGCCTGCTGGCTTATCCTCTTTGCCATCAGACACGAGGAGACGGCAATGACAACCTTCGTCACCATCCTGACCAACGACTATGCCGATTGGGAAACTGCCCTGCTCAATGCCGTGGCAAAGGGCTACTATGGCGTCGAGACACACTTTGCGACCCCCGGCGGCATGCCGGTGACCTCGGCGGGCGGCCTCAGGGTCACCCCGGACATGGCCATCGAGGACATCGACCTTGAAACTGTCGACGTGCTGCTCGTCAATGGCGGTACGGCCTGGGCCGTGCCCGGCGCGCCCGACATTTCAAAGCTCGCGCAGGACGCGGTCGCGGCCGGCAAGATCGTCGGCGGCATCTGCGACGGCACCCTGGCTCTCGCCCGCACCGGCGTGCTCGATGGCGTGCGTCATACCTCCAACTCGCCGGAAAACCTGCCACCCTCCGGCTACAAGGGCGAAAGCCTTTATGAGGACGTTCCGCATGCCGTTACCGACGGCAGGATCGTGACCGCGCCCGGCACCGCCCCGGTCAGCTTCATGGCCGCCATTCTCGACCAGTTGGGCCTCAAGGACGCCAACCTCGACTTCTATCTCGGCATGCATGCGGCCGAGCACAAGGCGATTAGACCGGCAGCATGAGCGTCGTCGAACGGCTGACCTTGGCCGACAGCGGCAGGTCGGCCGACGATGTGCCGACCCTGAGCGTAAAGTCGCCCGCCTCGACCAGCCAATGGCGGGCCGAGGTGGAATAGAAGGCGAAGGCGCGTGCATCGAGCCGCAAGTCGAGCCTGCGGCTCTCGCCGGGCTTAAGGCTCGCCTTGGCGAAGGCCTTGAGTTCCTTATGCGGCCGGTCGAGTGAGGCGATGTCGTCGGTGACATAAAGCTGCACGACGCAGACGCCGGGACGCTCGCCGGTATTGGCAAGTGTCACCGACACCGTGACCGATCCGTCCGCCTCGAATTGGCCATCGTCGACGGCCAAGTCCGACAAGGCAAAGCTGGTATAGGAGAGCCCGTAGCCGAACGGAAACAGCGGTGCGATGCCGTGCTTGTCGTAGTGCCGGTAGCCGACGAACACCCCCTCCTCGTAGCGCACCTTGCCGTCGAGCCCAGGATAGACTTCCACGTCCTGGCTGTTGGTCGGGTTATCCGTCCATTTGACCGGAAACGTCTGCGGCAGCCGTCCGCCGGGCTCGGCGGCACCCGTCAGCACGTCGGCGATCGCATTGCCCGCCTCCTGGCCCGGATACCAGGCCTGGAGCACCGCGGCGACGTCGTCGAGCCATGGCATCTCCACCGGTCCGCCTGTCTGCAGCACCACGATGGTGCGCGGGTTGGCGCCGGCAACCGCCGCAACGAGCTCGTTCTGCCGGCCGGGGAGCACTATTCCGGAGAGGTCGCTGCCCTCGGTATCCCATTCGCCATTGCGTCCGATGAAGACGATGGCGATCTCGGCCTCGGCCGCGACCCGCGCCGCCTCGGCAATGGCCTTATCGCCGAGCGGGAAGCCGATGCCGACGGCAAAGGCCGCAAGTCCGAGGGTGGCGAAGTCCTTGGTGGCGAACTCGATGGTGATCTCATAGGACCGTCCGGCCTCGAGCACGACGACACCAACGACCTCATCGCACCCTTCCTCGAAGAACGTGCGGCCCTTGGTCCAGTTGGTCCAGGCATCGGCAACGAGTCGGCCGTCGACATAGACCTTGGCAAAACCGGCGCTATGGACGCCGACGCGATGTTCGCCGCTTTCCTTTGCCGTGTAGCTGCCGGTCAGCCGGGCAGAGAATTGCAGCGGGTCAACCTTGCCCTCGGCCACCTCACCGATCCAGAACGCCTGGGCGTCCTCCTGCTCGCCGACATGCGCCGGCTCGCCGGAAAGCGTCTCGTTGGCAAAGTACTCCACCTTGAACTGGCCCTTGAGCAGCGGCTCGAAGCGATGGTTGGTGCAGCCGGGTGCGTGGGTGAGCTGCGCCTCGCCAAGCGCGGCAACCAGTCCCTCCCACGGGCTGACGCGATAATGCGCGTTGAGCTGCGCGCTGCCGCCACCCATGATCTGCGCTATTCTGGCATTGGGGCCGATGACGGCGATCTTGCCGGCGCCGGTCAGCGGTAGCACGTTGTTATTCTTGAGAAGCACCGCCGCCTCCGCGCCGGCGCGGCGGATGAGCGACCGGTGCTCAGGCCGGTCGTCGGCCCGCTCGGCGAACGGACGCGTGTCGGTGAGGGCCCCGGTACGGTCCATGAGGCGCAGCATATTGAGGGCGCGCTCGCGCACCGTCGGCGCCTTGACCGTACCTTCCCTCACCGCCGCAACGAGCTTGTCGCCCCGATCGCGGGTCCGGCCCGGCATCTCGAGGTCGAGCCCGGCATTGACCGTCTCGGCGGTCGAATGTGAGCCAAACCAGTCCGACATGACGATGCCATCATAGCCCCACTCGTTGCGCAGGACCGTCGTCAGCAGCCAGTTGTGCTCAGAGGTATAGGTACCGTTGAGCTTGTTGTAGGAACTCATCACCCCCCAGGTGCCGGCGACCTTCACCGCCCGCTCGAAGGCGACGAGATAGATCTCGCGCAAGCTCCGTTCGTCGATCTCCGACGAGATGGTGGTACGCTCGATTTCGGATTCATTGCCGGCAAAGTGCTTGATGGTGGCGGCGATCCACTGCCCCTGCAGGCCCGTGACGTAGGCCGAGGCCAGCTCCGCCGTCAGGATCGGATCCTCCGAATAGCATTCGAAATTGCGCCCGTTGGTCACCGACCGGTGGATGTTGACCGTCGGGGCCAGCAGCATGTGCGCCCCTTTGGACTTGACCTCGTCGGCGAGCGCCGCGCCAATCTCGCCCACTAGAGCAACACTCCACGTCGCCCCGAGCGCGATGCCGACCGGAAAGCTCGCCGACTTGACCCCGCCAATCAGCGAGCCGCCGCCGCGCGCGCCGTTCGGCCCGTCGGTGACCCTGAGCTTGCCGACGCCCAGCCGCGGCACCGCCGGCACCGACCAGAAATCCTCGCCGGAAAGGATCGACACCTGCTCTTCGAGCGTCATGGCATCGACGAGGTCTTCCAGTTCAGTCTCGGTCACGGCAAGCATCCTTCTCGGCCAGTTCGGTCAGCCATCACCGATCTGTAACGCGATGGCGCTAATCCCGCCCCAGCACATCTAGAAACGACCGGAGCATAGGATGAGCCTTCTAGCCACCATCGCCGCCTTTGTCGCCATGCTTTTGACCGGCGCCATCGCCGGTTTCTTTTATGCCTGGTCATGCTCGACCATGCTTGGGCTCGATGCCATCGACCCGCGCCACGCCATCGAAGCCATGCAGGCGATCAACCGATTGATCGTCAACCCGGTCTTTGCGCCCGGCTTCTTCGGCACGCCGATCGCGCTGCTGCTGACGAGCGGGCTGTTCTTCCTGGCGCGGATGCGGACGTCCGGCCTCCTCGCTCTTCTCGCCTTCCTCGCCTATGCAGTCGGCGCCTTCGGCGTCACGGTCGTGGTCAACGTGCCCATGAACGAAGCTCTAGGCGCGACCGCCATACCCGACGACGTCGAGGCGGCGCACCGCATCTGGCAGGACTATTCGCCGGCATGGACCGCCTGGAACCACCTGCGCACCGCCGCGAGCCTCTCGGCCCTGCTGCTGATCGGCTTGGCGCTCTATGTCGCCGGCCGGCATCAAGCGGTGCAGGCGGGCCACTAGTCACAACCAGTAACCGTCTCTATATTAGTGCCTAAGGCACCAACAGCTAAAGGCGCATCCATGCCCATCACAGACACCAGCAAATCCGCCAATTGCCTGGCCATGTCGGACGTCCTCAACCGCATCGGCGACAAATGGAGCGTGATGGTGGTCGGCATCCTCGGCAAGAGCGGCACGCTGCGCTTCAACGAGTTGAAGCGCATGATCAACGGCATCTCCCAGCGCATGCTCACCCTCACCCTGCGCAACCTCGAGCGCGATGGCCTCGTCACCCGCACCATCTATCCCGAGGTTCCGCCGCGCGTTGAATATAGCCTGACCAAGATGGGTAAGACCCTCGACGGTCCGATCTCGAGCCTCTGGGATTGGTCGTCCGATCACCACCAGGCTATTCTGGAGGCCCGCGCCGTCTACGATACGCGCGAGGGCGCGATCGCCAAGGAGAACACCCGCAAGATCGCCTACGCCCGCGGCTAGAGCGGAATGCGAAAAAGCCCATCCCGGACTTGATCCGGGATGGGAACCGGTTTTTTCGCGAAGAATCCCACGACAACAAAGAGCTAGCGCGATGACGGCGACACTCTGGACGCGGGCGGAACTTGCCCGTCACGCGGCCGAACTTGGCCTCGCGCCCGGCGATGCGATGCTGGTCCACGCGGGGCTTCGCTCGGTCGGACCGATCCTCGGCGGTCCGGACGCCCTGATCGACGCGCTGCTCGATGCCGTCGGCCCGGCCGGCACCATCTTGGGCTATTGCGACTGGGACTACGACGACCGCGACCTTCCGGATCCCGCGTTGCGTCCGCACGTCCCCCCGTTCGATCCGGCGCGTTCACGCGCAACGCGCGACAACGGCGCTTTTCCCGAATTGCTGCGCACGCGGCCGGGCGCACGCCGCAGCGGTAACCCCGGCGCGTCCTGCGCGGCTCTCGGCGGCCGGGCGGACTGGTTCACCGCCGACCACGCCCTCGACTATGGCTATGGCCCGCAATCGCCGTTCGGCAAGCTGGTTTCCACCGGCGGCAAGACGCTGCTGCTGGGTGCGCCACTCGACACCATGACCCTGCTTCACCATGCCGAGCACCTCGCCGACATTCCCAACAAGCGGGTGCGCCGTTTCCAGGCGCCGATGCTGATCGATGGCGGGACGGGTTGGCGGCAGTTCGAGGAATTCGACACCAGCGACCCCATCGTCGAAGGGCTGCCCGATGATTACTTCGCCACTATCGTCGAAGCGTTTCTTGCCAGCGGCAGGGGAAAGCGCGGCACCATCGGTGCCGCGCCCTCGGTATTGGTCGATGCCCCGGCCATCGTCGCCTTCGCCGTCGACTGGCTGGAGGCGCGATTCAAGACCTGATCAGGCGTTGGCGCCGTTGTCGACGAGGATGGCGGTGCCGGTAATGCTGCGCCCGCCGGGACCGGCAAGATGTAATACGCTTGCCGCCACGTCCTCTGCTTGCCCGTACCGTCCGAGCGCGGTCAATGCCACCTGCGGCTCGGCGAACGGTCCGTCGGCCGGGTTCATGTCGGTGTCGGTCGAGCCAGGATGGACGAGGTTGACGGTGATGCCGCGCGGCCCCAGCTCGCGCGCCAGCGCCCGGGTCATGCCCGTCAGCGCCGATTTGCTCGCCGTGTAGACGCTGAGGCCTGACAGGGCCACCCGCTCGGCCAGGTTGCTGCCGATCGAGATGATCCGACCGCCCTCGCCCATGTGCCGGGCCGCCGCTTGCGCCGCAAAGAAGGGCGCGCGCACATGGATGGCAAAGGTCTGGTCGAACTCCTCGCGGGTTGCCGCCTCGAACGGCGCGCCGAGCGCGATACCGGCATTGTTGACGAGGATATCGATGCGCCCGAATGCCTCGACAACCTGCTCTACCGCGGCTGTCACCGCGTCGGGATCGGCCGAATCCGCCTGGATGGCAAGCGACTTGCGCCCGAAGCTCCTGATGCGGTTCTCCGTCTCCTCGGCGCCGCGCCCGTTGCTGGCGAAGGTGAAAGCGACGTCGGCGCCGTTACGCGCCAGCGTCTCGGCGATGGCGGCACCGATCCCCCGGCTGGCGCCAGTCACCAGCGCCACCTGTCCTTCGAGTTGCGGTTTGGATCGCATCGGTCACTCCATTCTGTAACGATCGGTATATAATAGCTGCACGACTTGTCCGTCGCGGTCAACGATTTTATAATGATCGGTACACAATCTCTTTGGACACCCGGTTTTGGCAGGACGCCCCAGACAATTCGACAGAGACGAAGCCCTCGACAGGGCCATGCGCCTCTTCTGGGAGCGCGGCTACGAGGGCACCTCGGTCGGCGACCTGGCCGAGACGCTCGGCATCGGCAAGCCCAGCCTTTATGCCGCCTTCGGCTGTAAGGAGCAGCTCTTTTATGATGCGCTCGACCTTTACGAGCGCACCTATGGCTGCATCTCTCCCGACGAGCTCGACGGGTTTGCAACCGCCCGCGAGGCAATCGAAAGCACGCTCTCCCGCAACGCCGAGACGGCCGTCGATCCCCATACGCCCCGCGGCTGCTTCATCGTGCTCTCGGCCGCAGTCGGTCCTCCGCAGGACGTGGAGGTGCGCGCCAACCTCACCCGACGCCGCCAGGCCTCGCTCGAGCACTTCGAAAGGCGTATCGAGCGCGGCATCGCCGACGGCGACGTGCCGGCCGGCACCGACGCCCGCGCCGTCGCCTCGTTCTATGCAACCGTCATCAACGGCATCGCCATCCAGGCGCGCGACGGCGCGCCGCGCGAGCTGCTCGACGCCATCGTCGACGGCGCTATGGCCGCCTGGGACGCGGTCTGCGCCCGCAAAACCTCGTGATCGCCGATCAGCGCCGTCGATCATGGGCATCAGCACTTGTCATTGGGCTGGCCCATGCGAATCTGCAAAGGTGCTGGCCCGATGAGCTCACCCGCCAGTCCTGTCACGACAGAAAAGCCAAGCGCTTACCAGGACCTGGCGCGCGGCGCGCGCGCCTGCCTGCCGGTGTGCATCTCGGTTGCCGCCTACGGCCTCGTCTGGGGCGTGCTGGCCGGCCAGGCGGGCCTCTCCGTGCTCGAGGTGCTGCTGATGAGCGGACTGGTCTTTGCCGGTTCCTCGCAGTTCGTCGCGCTCGACCTGTGGACCGGCAATCCCGCCGCTCTGCCGATCGGGGCGCTGGTCCTCGCGGTCGCCATCGTCAACTTGCGCTACGTGCTGCTGACGGCGACGTTGCGGCCCCTCTTCGCCTCCCGACTCCGTCCCAGCGCCCTTGCCGCCATCTTCGTTGCCACTGACGAGAACTGGGCGCTGACCGTTGCCGAGATGCGCCGCCGCCCAACCGGCGCCGCCTTCCTCGTCGGCGGCGGACTGATGATCTACGTCAGCTGGCTGGCCTCGACCGCCATTGGCCGGCTGCTGGGTGCGGCCATCGACGACCCCGCCGCCTTCGGCCTTGACTTCGCCTTCACCGCCACCTTCCTTGCCCTCCTCCTCGGCATGTGGCGCGGCAAAGGGGATCTCGTGCCGTGGCTGGTCGGCGCCGGTGCCGCGCTCATTGCCGCGCGGCTGATCGAGGGCAATTGGTACATCCTTGTCGGCGGCCTTATCGGCAGCTTCGCCGGTGCCGTATTCGAGACGAGGGCACGTCGTGACCGTCTCGCCTGAAGCCCTCAGCGCCATCGCCCTCATGGCGCTTGCCACCTACGCCATCCGCGTCGGCGGTCTGCTGCTCGCCGACCGACTGCCGCGCGAGGGGTTCGTTGCCGCGTGGCTCCGCCACATTCCCGGCGCCGTGCTCGCGGCGCTCGTCGCTCCTGCGATCGCTTCGGGCAGCATTGCCGAAGCGGTTGCCGCCGCCGTCACCGCCCTGGTGTTCATTGCGACCAGGAGCCTCTTTCCGGCCATGGCTGCCGGTGTGGTCGCCGTCTATATCGCGCGGCTCTTCGTCTAGTGGTCACCACTTTGCGGTCGGAAACGCCAAGGGACAACTCTCAACATACAATAGCATTCTTACCGCAATTCCGAGAATTTGAATATTAGTGCTGGCTTTGGATTCCAACATCGGGAAAATGTCAGCAGTAAATAGAGTAGGTGCGGAAAAGGAGCTGCTGATGCGCAGCATACGACTATTCGCCCCTACCACAGCACCAATAGCGACGATCGCCGCCGTGGTAATCTTTCTTCTTTCAGCGGCTGCCGGTGCGCTGGAGCCCGTGACCCTGCCCGAGGCTGGCGCCACGGTCGCGTTCAAGGCGATCAATGGCGACCGGGAAGTTCCGGTCACGGTCAGAGAACTCGAGGCCCTGGGGCTTTATCGGGTCACGACCACGAGCCCGTGGGAGAAGGGCGAACTAGTCTTCGAGGGCGTACTTTTCAGCGATGTCGTCGAACATGTCGGGCTCGGTGACGCGGATGCGATCCGATTACGGGGCCTTGACAGCTACACACAGGTGATCCCTCGCGAGGATTGGATCGACAGACCCCTGATCCTCGCGACGCGCCAGAACGGCGAGCTGTTGACGCGACGCACGCAGGGGCCGACGCGCGTCGTCTATCCGCTTTCCGAATATCCCGCCTACGATTCTGCCGTGCACGATGGGCGATGGGTTTGGCTCATCGAGAGCATGGATCCGGTGGAGTAGCCGCCGAGGAAACCCGATGCTGATCCGCCTTATTCGCACGCGGCTGGCGCTCCTGGTATCGGTCTTGGTGGCCATAGTGATGTCCGCCGCCACGATCTTCAGCTTCTACAATACGCTCAATGAGATCGAGAATTCGCTTCCCAACTTCGGCTTCTTTTCGATGCGCGAGTTGAACCTCGCCATCCGCGACGTCGCGCACCTCAAGGACATGGTCACGCTGGCGCGTCTTGCGCCGGACCAGCAGGAGAGCATCGACCTGATCTCGAAGGCCAACGACCTGGTCTACGTCCGGTTCGGCCGCCAGGATCAGGCGTCCACGATCCGTGGGTACCCCACATACGGCCCTGCCGTCACTCGCGCCCGCGCGGTTGTCGCCAGGCTAGACCGGCTTCTCGACCGGGGCCCTCCCCTTTCGGTCCTGGTGCTTACCCAGGTCGGCGAGGAACTGGCGGCGACCAAAGACGGCATGGCCGACGCCTACCACGCCTTTGGCCAGGCAACCAACGTAGAACTTGCCGAAATCCAGATCCGCCTGGGTCAACTCAATGTACTGACCGCAATCGTTCTTTCCGTGTTCTCGGCAATGGCGATCGGTGTGGCCGTTCTCTTGGTCAACCGGCACCGCACGCTTCGGTTCATGCGGCATCTCGCCTGGCACGATCCGCTGACCGAACTGAAGAATCGTGCCTGGCTGCTGACCAATGCCGAGGGCGTCCTGCGCAGAGCCACAGGCGCCAATCGTAGCGTTGCCCTTCTCCTTATCGACGTCGATCGCTTCAAGGAAGTGAACGACACGTTTGGGCATGCAGCCGGCGACGCGCTGCTCAAGGCAGTCGGGCGCCTGCTCCTCGATGTGGAGAAGAGATGCGCGGGCCACGCTGTTCGGCTCGGCGGAGACGAATTCGCCCTGTTGCTGCCAATAGCTTCCCGCTCGATCCTCCAGCGCGTCACTGATGAGCTGCGCGAAGGTCTCAACACGCGGCTCGACCTCGACGGTATTGAAACGCGCATGAGCGCAAGCATAGGTGTGGCGCGCTTTCCCGAGCACGCAGCCGATCTCGGCGCCCTGTTGCGGTGTGCCGACTATGCGCTCTATTCGGCAAAGGCCCGCGGTGGTGGGTACGACGTGCTGTTTTCTCCCGAGGCCGCACACCGGATGGAAAACCAGCACCGCCTGGACGCGGCGATCCGCAGTGCGATTGCCGCCGATGAACTGTTCCTCAACTGGCAACCACAATACGAACTCACAACCGGGAGACTCAGCGGAGCTGAGGCTTTGGTGAGCTGGCACGACCCGACAACCGGAAGGACTGTCCCTGCGGCCGAATTCATACCCGCGGCCGAGGGAAGCGAACTCATCCTCGACATCGACAGATTCGTGTTGACCAAAGCCTGCCAACAGGCCGTCGCATGGCGCGCCGAAGTCCCCGGCGACTTCACCTTCAGCGTCAACATCTCCGCCAAGCACATGCAGCGTCCGGATTTGCCCGAGTTCGTCCGCAAGACGCTCAGCGAGACAGGGCTGGAACCTGGCCGCCTGGAGCTGGAGATCACCGAAAGTGCGTTCATCGAGAACAAGCAGGCGGCGCTCAAGGTGCTCTCGCAGTTGCAAGCCTTTGGCGTGCGTTTTGCCCTTGACGATTTCGGCACAGGCTATTCGTCGCTGAGCTACCTCATCGATCTCGACGTAACACGCCTGAAGATCGACCGATCCTTCATCTCCAACGTGATGGTGTCGACCGGAAAGCGCAACGTCGTGCAGTCGATCATGGCGCTCGCCCATTCTCTCGATCTCGACATCGTCGCCGAAGGCGTCGAGACGCCCGAGCAGACCGCCTTCCTGATGCAGCTCGGATGCCGCTACGCGCAGGGCTTCCTGTTGTCGCGCCCGATCAGCCCGGATGAACTGACAGGGCTCCTGGCCAGCAAGAACCGGGTCACCCCCGAGTTGATTGAGGGCGCCAAACGAATCCTCGCCGCCTGATTTGGCAGGGCGAGGAGTGTGTTCGGTACCGCACTTCTGGAGGATGATGGTGCGGGCGGTCGGAATCGAACCGACACTCCTTTCGGAACCGGATTTTGAGTCCGGCGCGTCTACCAGTTCCGCCACGCCCGCAGCTTTGGCGACAAGCGCCATCGGTAGGATGACAGCCGACTAGCCCGAAAGCTGCGCTCCGTCAATTGGCGTGATCACAAGCGTGCCATGACGCTGGCGTTTTCGGCCGGCGCCCGTTAACGAGCCTCGTCCAGAGTCCTTTGCGAGATCCGCATGACCCGAACCGCTCCCCTCGACAAGCTCGCCGCCGGCGCGGCGTTCCTTCTTGGCCTTGCCGCGATCATGGGCGCACTCGGCTCGCAATATATCGGCGGCCTGGTGCCGTGCGAACTCTGCCTCGAGCAGCGTCTCGCCTATTATTGGGGCCTGCCACTGCTCGCCGTCATCCTGGTGCTGTGGAACCGGCTGCCGATTGCCGTCTGGTATCTGGCGATCGCCATCGTTGCCGCGCTCTTCGTCTGGGGCGCTTATTTGGGCACTTATCATGCCGGGGTCGAGTGGGGCTTCTGGCCCGGCCCTACCTCCTGCACGGGAGTCGGTGATGCGGTCGGCTTCGATGCGCTCGCCGACCTCAACTCGGCCCGCATCGTGCCCTGCGACCAGGTACAGTTCCGCTTCCTCGGGCTCTCGCTTGCCGGCTACAACGCCCTGATCTCGGTAGCGGTCGTCGGACTGCTGGGGCTGGCAGCGCTGTTCCAGTGGCGCAAGACTAACCCTGGAGAATAGAGCGATAGTCCCTCGCGTCGCTCAAGATATGGATGACGACGACATCCTCGTGGTAACTTGATAGAAGATCGAGTATCAACGATAGGGCATGCGCCGCAGGTTGCGATGCTTGAAATCGGACACCAACGGATACCGCAAGGGCTGATCAATGAGCTTGTGGCAGTGAGCCACCAGTTCCTCGATAAAGGTCGCGGCCCGTTACCGTTCTCCATTCGATATAGTAGGCGATGGATGCTAAATCTTCCTGCGCCTCCTCAGAAATCGTAACCGTCATCGACGCGACATCTCGGCCATCTTCCGATATTTCGCGATCAGCCGCTCGGCAACTTCATCGAGCGGTTTGACCCGTCCCTCCTCGACGTCCTTGAGGCCGCGCTCGAGCGCTGCACGTAACCGCGCTTCGCGCTCCTGCACCAGGCGCACGCCCTCGCGCAATACCTCGCTCTTGGAATTGTACCGGCCTGTGGCGACGAGATCGTTCACCACCTTCTCGAGGGTTTCACCCAGTTCCGCGCTGATCGCCATAGCCCGTTCTCCGCGTTGCCAATCAATAATAGTTATTGGCGTGCTTAAGACAACGCGCACAGTGTGGCAGCGGCTTACGGCTCCAGTTCGATATCCCAGTAGAGATAATCAAGCCAGCTCTGGTGCAAATGGTTGGGCGGGAAGGCACGGCCGTTGTTGTGCAGGTCGAAGACCGTCGGGTGATACGGCTTCTGGCGCGGGAACATGTTGATTTCCCACGGCATGCGATTGGCCTTCTTGAGGTTGCAGGGCGCGCAGGCCGCCACCACGTTCTCCCAGGTCGTGCGCCCGCCCTTGGAGCGCGGGACGACATGGTCGAACGTCAGGTCTTCCTTCGATCCGCAATACTGGCACAGGAAGCGGTCGCGCAGGAACACGTTGAAGCGGGTAAAGGCCGGGTGCTTGGCGGGCTTCACATATTCCTTGAGCGAGACAACGCTCGGCAGCTTCATCTCGAGGGACGGGCTGTGGATGGCGGTATCGTATTCGGAAACGATATTGACCCGGTCCAGGCACACCGCCTTGATCGCATCCTGCCAGGACCAAAGCGAGAGAGGGTAATAGCTGAGCGGACGGAAGTCGGCATTCAGCACGAGTGCGGGACAGCCCTCAGGCGACACATGGATTGTCACTTGAGCCTCCCGAAGCGGGAATCAGTCAAGTCCATAGCGCCCTTATACTAAGCCGTTTGTGACATGGCTGTGAAGCGGGCAAAGCAGCGCTGTGGCGGCGATCAATCGCTGCCGGAAATCTCCCGGACAAACGCAGTGGCAAAGGCGAGGCCATCGGGCGCGATACCGTGGCCGACGCCGTGCGAGACGTGGTGGCGCACGCTGATGCCGGCAGCAGCCAGGGCCTGCTCAGCCTCGGCACTGAGGTGCGCATCGACAACCGTGTCGAGGTCGCCATGGACGAGGCAGACCGGCGGTTTGATCGACGTCGGACCGAACCCTTCCGGTGGCACGAAGGCTCCCGAGAAGGCGACGATCCCCATCAGCGGTTCGGGCAGCGAAAGCCCGGCATGCAGCGCCATCATCGCGCCTTGGCTGAAACCGGCAAGGATGGTATCGCTGGCCGAAAGCCCCGTCTGCGCCCACAGATCCTCCAGGAACCGCACGAGAACCGGCCGGGCGAGCGCCACGCCCGCTTGCCGGCTTGCCAGCCGATCGCCATCGAATTCGACGTCGAACCACTGATGGCCGACATCCAAATGTCTACAAGGCTCGGGCGCATTGGGCGCCAGGAACAGCGCCTCGGGCAGCACCGGCTGCCAATGGGGCGCAAGCGAGATGAGATCGTTGCCGTCCGACCCATATCCGTGCAGCAGCACCACCGCCTGGCGGGGTGCGCCGCCCGATCGAGGCGCCAGCATCGGACCGGAGAGCGTTGCGGTCAAAGAATGATCCCTTCCCTGTCGCGGATCGCCGCGTAGTAGCGCCAGAAGAGCAGCGCGGCGGTGGCGCGGTGCGGCGACCAGTCGAGCGCCATCGACACCAACTGCTTGACCGAAGGCGACGCGTCAAGGCCGAAGGCATGGCCGACCGCCTTTTGTAAGGCAAGGTCGCCGGCCGGGAAGACATCCGGATGCCCGGCGCAGAACATAAGGTAAATCTCTGCCGTCCAGGGGCCTATGCCCTTGTGGGCGGTAAGATACGCGACCGCCTCCTCGGCGGCGAGCCCTTCGACAAGGGTAAAATCGAGCTCGCCCGAAACCACTGCTTCGGCAATGACTCGTACGGTGCGGTACTTTCCAGCCGAAAAGCCGGTGGCGCGCACAGTGGATTCATCGAGTCCGAGATAGGTTTGCGGGTCGAGCGCGCCGGGCAGCGCTTCGAAGCGGGACCAGATGGCGTTGGCGCTGGCAACCGACAATTGCTGCCCGCAGATAATCTTGGCGAGGCCTACGAACCCGCGTGGCGCCGAGCGCGGCGGAAACGGGCCGGCGCGCTCGTTGACGGCCCTGAGCCGCGGATCGCGCGCAAGGAGCGCATTGAGGTGGCGCGCGACCGCCGCCTCCGAATTCAGCCGATCTGTCAATGCGTTGGCCTGCATGCTACGGAGAACCTCCTCCAGAGTGTTTTCAGCAAAAGTGGATGCCACTTTTGCGGTTCGAAAACGCTACACTTCAAGGACTTAGAGGTCCCGTTCCGATTAAATCGGAACGGTAAAAGCTCTAGGGAACCTATATGGCATCGCGTCCGGTTTTGCGATTCGCGCCGAGCCCGAACGGGCGGCTGCACCTCGGCCACGCTTATTCGGCGCTCTTTACCTGGGCAGCCGCCGAAGCGCTGGGAGGGGTGACGCTGCTGCGCATCGAGGACATCGACACCGCGCGCTGTAAACCCGAATTCGACGCGGCAATCATCGAGGACCTGCAATGGCTTGGGCTGTCCTGGCCCGAGCCGGTGCTGCGCCAGTCGAGCCGTTTTCCCGCCTATGCGGCAGCCGCCGACAGGCTGAAGGCAACTGGCCTGCTTTATCCCTGCTTCTGCACGCGCAAGGAAGTGGCGGAACGGGCGGCTGGTGTCGATCCGGACGGGAAGCCGCTCTACCCCGGCACCTGCCGCAATCTCTCGCCTGAGAAGCGGGCGGACTTGATGGCGCAAGGACATCCCCATCAATGGCGGCTGCGCACGAACGAGGCGCTGGCCCTGGCCGGTCCGCTGACGATGACGAGCTTCGATCTCACGGGAGAGCGGTCCGAACGGCAGGTCAGGCCGCAGGATTGGGGCGACGCGGTGATCGTGCGCAAGGATACTCCGACGAGCTACCACCTTGCGGTCACGGTCGACGACGCCTTCCAGGGCGTCACCCACGTCACCCGCGGCATGGACCTTTATCGCGCGACTGACCTCCACCGGCTGCTGCAGGCCCTGCTCGACCTGCCGGCACCGCTCTACTGCCACCACAAGCTCATGGCCGACGAGGGAGACCTCAAGCTCTCCAAGTCACGCGGTTCAGCAGGCCTCAAGGACCTCCGCGCCGCCGGCTGGACCTCGGATGAGGTGCGCCGGCGGCTGGGGTTTTGAAGGGTACCTTCCCTCTCACGCCGCCGCCTTCTCACCCTCGAAGAACTTCTCGACGGTGGCGGCGACGGCCTCTTCGAAGGGCGTGCCGAAATCAGGGCCGAGCATCGCATCGAGCCGCGGATCGGCGAGGCGCATGGGGTTGTCCCAGAGATAGCGCATCTTGACGAGCTCGCGCATCAACGGCATGGCGAGACCGACGGCCGAGAGCATCAGCCACGGGGTGGGCACGCGCTTGAGCTTCATTGGCGTGACCGCCTGGATGGCATGAAACATCTGCCCGGCGGTGACGTAATGGCCGGCGAAGTGGAAGGCTTCGTAGCCGGCGAGGGCGCCGCGCCTCTCTGCCAGCCTGACGAACGCGCGTCCGAGGTCGGGCAGATACGCCCAGCTGTGCGGGGTCTCGTGGGCCGCGAGCGCCACGCGCCCCTTGCCCGCCTCGCGCAGGATTAAGAGATCGTGCCAGTCATTGTGCGACTTCGGCCCGAAGAAATCTCCCGCTCGCACGACGATCGCCTGGAACGCGCCACGCGCCGCGGCAGCCTTCAGCATTGCTTCCATGCGCACGCGGATCTCTCCGCGCGGGCGCTCGGGACGCACGGGCGCATCGGGCGTCAGCAGCTCTTGGCTGGCGGCGTAATTGTAGACGTTGCCGGGAAAGAGCATGGTCTTGCCCGAAGACCCCATCGCCTCGATGACGCGGGCGAGCTGCGCCTCGGCGCGGCCGTCGAACCACTTGTCATAGGGCAGGTTGAGCCCGTTGAAGACGACGTCGGCGTCGGCGATGGCCCCCTTCAGCGCGCCAACATCGTCGGCATCGCCCGCAACGAAATCGACGCCTGCGATCGGCTGCCGGTTCGAGCGTCCGAAGCCGGTCACGCTCCAGCCGGCATCGACGAACGCCTGAGCCGCGGCATGTCCGACATGCCCGTTGATACCGATGATGAGAACCCTGTCCTTGCGCATTTCCATTCTCCTTGTGGTTGACGAGGACAAGGTGTGCCATTCACAATCGTTTTAACATCTACCATGTGCGCAGCGACGAGATACAATAGTGAATAGAGAGCCGGATTGGGCGCTGTGGCGCAGCTTCGCCGCCGTGGTGAGCGAGGGCTCGCTCTCGGCTGCTGCCCGCAAGCTCGGCCTTTCGCAGCCGACCGTCGGGCGGCATATCGAGGCGCTGGAGGCAACGCTGGGCGTGACGCTCTTCGAGCGCACGCTCTCCGGCCTCAAGGCCAACGAGACGGCACTGAGGCTCTACGAGCCGGTCGAGACGGCCGAACGCGCGCTTGCCGAAGCGGCGATCCGCGCCGAGGGCGCCCAGCCGGACCCGGGCGGCACGGTGCGCATCACCGCCTCGACCATGGTCTCCAACTATGTGCTGCCGCAGATGCTCAAGCCTATCCGCGAGGCCTATCCCGCCATCGCTCTCGAGATCGTGCCCTCCGACTCAGCCGAAAACCTCCTGCTGCGCGAGGCCGACATCGCCATCCGCATGTTCCGCCCAACCCAGCTCGAACTGGTGACCAGAAAGCTTGGCGAGGTCCCCATCGTCTGCTGCGCCCATGAAAGCTATCTGCAGCGGCATGGCACGCCGAGCGAGGTTGCCGAATTGGCCGCCCACGACCTCATCGGGCTCGACCGCTCCGACCTCATCATCCGCATCGCGCGCGAGAAAGGTTACGACCTCAAGCGCGAGCACTTCCGCCTGCGCTCGGACAGCCAGACGCATCTGTGGGAACTGATCCGCGCAGGCCTAGGCATCGGCTTCGGCCAGGCGCAGCTGGTGCGGGCGACGCCCGGCATGCGCGCGCTGCTGCCGCAAATGCAGGTGGCACCGCTCGAGGTCTGGCTGACCAGCCACCGTGAGCTCGCCACCAGCCATCGGATACGGGCGATCTACGATGCGCTGGCCGAGGCGCTGACGGGATATATCGGATAGTCGAAGCCTACGCTTCGCCTCCCCCTTGCGGGAGACGTTATGAGGGGGATAGCTTGATCGGGCGTGGCGCCGGTCCAATGCTTTGCAGCGTTGTGATAAATTCGCATGACGGTCGCAACGGGCGGAAACGAGCCTGCGGTCAGCACCTATGAGGGCGTGTGGACCGCAAGCGCAGGGAGGCAGGTCATCCATGGAATACGCCATCAACTTCGCCATCGCCATCGCCCTGATCTTCGTGGTCGGCGTCCTGGGCCTCGGCCTCTGGAACATGATCAAGGGTGGGCCGGGCAACACCAGCCAAAAGCTGATGCGCCTGCGCGTCATCGGCCAGGCGGTGGCCATCGTGCTGCTTTTGGGCGCCCTCTTCCTCTTCGGACGGCCGGGATAGCGATGGTCAAGCTCAACAAGATCTACACCAGAACCGGCGACGATGGCACGACCGGCCTCGTGCGCGGGCCCCGGCGCGAGAAGTTTGACCTGCGGGTCGAGGCCTATGGCACGGTCGACGAGGCCAATGCCTTCATCGGGCAGGCGCGGCTGTCTACGGGCGGCATGCCGAGGATCGACAGGATCCTGGCGCGCATCCAGAACGATCTCTTCGACCTCGGATCCGATCTCGCCACTCCGGGCGAGGACCCTCCGGACGGCGCCAAGTCCCTGCGCGTGACGCAGGCACAGACCAAATGGCTCGAGCGCGAGATCGACCACGCCAACGAAAAGCTCGCGCCGCTGAAGAGCTTCGTCCTGCCCGGCGGCAGCGCACTGGCCATCGCCTGCCACATCGCGCGAACGGTCGTGCGCCGCGCCGAACGCATCACCGTGGAACTGACGAGCGTCGAGCCGGACGTCAACACAGAGGTGATCGTCTATCTCAACCGGCTCTCGGACCTGTTGTTCGTGCTCGCCCGCCTTGCCAACGCCAATGGCGAGAAGGACGTGCTCTGGGTGCCGGGCAGTTTCACCCAGTCCAATGGCGACTGAAGCGGGCTGTGAAAAAGTGGGAATCAGGTTTTCGCGGGAAGTCCCGCGGCAACAAAGAACCAAAGTGCACGATTTGACTCTGTCAAATCGCATTGCGCTCTAGGGCGGAACCGTAATGTTCCTGCCGCTGCACGACAGAAACCCTATCCGCCACGTCAAATTCCCCTATGTCACCTACGCCCTCATGGCGGTGACGACACTCGTCTTTCTCGTCCAGTGGCTGCTGCCCCCTCAAGCCTTCGACGAGGCAACCATCTATTTCGGCATGATCCCCATCGTCGTGCGCGACGTCTACCCGCAGCCCCTGCCCTGGCTGCCGGATTGGGCAACGCTCATAACCTACGCGTTCCTCCACGCCGACTGGATGCATCTCCTGACCAACATGCTGTTCCTGTGGATCTTCGGCGATAATATCGAAGACGCCATGGGGCATCTGCGGTTCCTCTTCTTCTACCTCGCCTGTGCAGTCATCGCCGCCCTCGCCCACCTCACCTTCAACCTCGATGCCAACGGGCCGCTGATCGGCGCCTCGGGAGCGGTGGCCGGGGTGATGGGCGCCTATGTGCTTCTCTATCCGCACGCACGCGTGTTCGTGCTCGCCCGCATAATCATCCCCATCCCGCTGCCGGTGCCGGCGTTCTGGATGCTGGGCTTCTGGATATTGACCCAGCTCTTCTATCTCTTTGCCGCGCCCGATGCGCCGGTCGCCTGGTGGGCGCATCTGGGTGGCTTTGCCGGCGGCGTGGCGCTGGCGCTGGCCTTGAAGCGCCGGGAAGTCGTTCTGCTCGGCGGGCGCTAGAGCGAGCACCCGGCAACTCTTCGTTTACACTGAGGGTCTAGGCTCCACGGCGTATTGCAACCGCCTCGGTGCGCCATGAACACGGATCTTGCAGCCCAGCTCGTTGCCGCGCAAACCGCCTCCACACACCACGCGGCCCAGATCGCCATGGTCAAGAAGGCCCACGAGATGGAGATGAACGTCGTCACCATGCTCGAAGCCGCGGTCAAAGCACCGGCACCCGCCGGCCAGGGACTGGCGGTCGACAAGCAGGCGTGACGCCATGAGCGCCAGCACAAACCTCGACCTCGGTGTCCACCGTATCGCCAGCCAGGAAGCCGTTTCAGTAGAGACGCGCCTCGCGCTGATCGCTCTGCGCCGTGGCCAGGTGCAAAATTCAATCATGGATCGGCTGGCGCACGCCGCCAATACCGACCCCCCAGCCAGCACCGCCATTGCCGTCGACAAGACGGCTTGACCGGCCGGGGCTCGCGGCTGAAGAACCTGCTAGAGCGTTTTCAGCAAAAGTGGATACCACTTTTGCGGTTCGAAAACGCGCCAATTCAATAAGTTAGAGCTCCCGTTCCGATTCAGTCGGAACGGGAAGTGCTCTAGAGTCCGATCAGCGCCTCGACCACCGCCTCGCCGTCGGGCGTCGCCCATTCGGCTGGACCCGGCAGCACGGCGAGTTCGCAGCCCATCTCATCGAGCAGGAGCGTCACCGGCAGGCCGATGGCGACGGCGTCGGTCTTGAGGCGCTCGAAGGCGGCAAAGGTGTTGTCCGCATAGAGCGGCAGGTTTTGGTAGGCGCCTTCGGCCAGGAACTCCTGGGCCTTGGTCAGACCGCCCTCGCCCATGTCGAGATTGATCGGCAGGACCATGAAGGTGTCCGAGTTGTACTTGCCGGCAATGGCATCGAGCGCCGGCATCTCCTCGCGGCAGGGCACGCACCAGCTCGCCCAGAAATTGACGAGCAGGCGCTTGCCCGAGAACGCTGAGATCGAGGTGTCGGTGCCGTCGGCCTTCTTGAAGGTCAGGCTCCTGTAGCCGCGCCCCTCGCCGGTACCGAGAAGGGCAGCAAGTTCGCCGACCGCCGCCGCGTCAAGCTTGCCGGCGGCCTCCGTCTGCACCGGGCATTCGCGCGCCGAGGGCGCGGCATTGCTTAGGAATACCCAGACCGATATACCAACCGCGACAATGGCGAGCCCCAAGGTCAGGATCAGCCGCGGCAGCGGCGATTTTTCCTGGGTGCGCGCGTTGCTTTCGGTCACTCTTTCAACTCCGGGACGCCTTTTATGAGCAATCGCATGTGGGGCGGCAGGTTCTCCTCCGGCCCCGACGCCGTCATGGAAGAGATCAATGCCTCGATCGGCTTCGACAAGCGCCTCTACCGCCAGGACATTGCCGGCTCGATCGCGCATGCCAGAATGCTCGCCGAGACCGGGATCCTCACCCAAAACGACCGCGATGCTATCGTTGCCGGTCTAGCCGAGGTAGAGGCTGAAATCGAGGCAGGAACGTTCACGTTCTCGCGCGCGCTCGAGGACATCCACATGAATGTGGAGGCGCGGCTGAAGGAAAAGATCGGCGAAGCCGCTGGCCGGCTCCACACGGCCCGCTCGCGCAACGACCAGGTGGCGACCGACTTCCGCCTCTATGTGCGCGACTGCATCGACATGCTGGTGGCCCAGATCAGGACGCTGCAGGCAAAGCTCATCGAGCGAGCCGAGGACGAGGCCGAGACCATCATGCCCGGCTTCACCCACCTGCAGAGCGCCCAACCGGTGACTTTCGGCCATCACCTGCTCGCCTATGTCGAAATGCTCGGGCGCGACGTCGGCAGACTGGAGGACGCAAGAAAGCGCCTCAACGAGAGCCCGCTGGGTTCGGCTGCCCTTGCTGGCACTCCCTATCCCATCGATCGCGACATGACGGCCAGGGCCCTGGGGTTCGACCGGCCGACCGCCAATTCGCTTGATGCCGTCTCGGACCGCGACTTCGTGCTTGAAACGCTCACGGCCGCCAGCATCTGCGCCATGCACCTGTCGCGCTTTGCCGAGGAACTGGTGGTCTGGTCCTCGGCCCAGTTCGCTTTCGTGCGGCTCTCGGACAAGTTCACCACCGGCTCCTCGATCATGCCGCAAAAGCGTAATCCCGACGCCGCCGAACTGATCCGAGCCAAGGTCGGCCGCATCATGGGTGCACTGACCAGCCTTCTCGTCGTCATGAAGGGCCTGCCGCTCGCCTATTCCAAGGACATGCAGGAGGATAAGGAAGTCGCCTTCGACGCCCTCGATGCGCTCTCGCTGTCGCTTGCTGCCATGACCGGCATGGTTGGCGATCTGACGGTCAACCGCGAGGCGATGCGGGCTGCCGCCAGCGCCGGCTTCTCGACGGCGACGGACGTTGCCGACTGGCTGGTACGCCAGGCTGGCATCCCGTTTCGCGACGCGCACCACATTACCGGGCAGATCGTGGCGCTGGCCGAGCAGAAGGGTTGCGGGCTCGAAGGACTGACCATCGAGGACTTCAAGTTCATCGACCAGCGCATCGACAGCCGCATCCATAAAGTGGTGACGGTCGAAGCTTCCGTTGCCGCGCGCTCGAGCTATGGCGGCACCGCGCCCGCCAATGTCCTGGCGCAGGCGGCACGCTGGAAGGAAATCCTCACCGGCAAGAAGGTCGAGCCGCGCGCCTTGACGGGCAGGAGCGGCCACGGGCATGGTGACGGCGGGGTTGAGTGACGCGACAGGGGAACCATGCCCAAGCGCCGTCCGCTGCGATTGACCCAAAGGCACGTCGCCTTCGTCCAGCCGCAGATCATCGACGAGGAGATGCCCGACCCGCAGCCGGGCTATGAGCGCGCAACGCTCGATGATCACCTGGCGACCTGGGCCCGGCTCGCCGCCCAGGAACCAGACCTGGCCGACGTCTGGATCTTCGCCTACGGTTCGCTGATCTGGAAACCGGCTTGCGAAGTCACAGACATCGAGGTGGGGCTGCTGCGCGGCTGGCACCGCGCCTTCTGCCTCGGCTGGAATACCCGCTGGCGCGGCAGCGAGGAGAACCCCGGCCTGATGCTGGCCCTCGACCGGGGCGGCGCCTGCAAGGGTGTGCTCTACCGCCTGCCGTCGGAGACACTCGAGGAGAATATCGTCAAACTCTTCGAGCGCGAGATGGCCTGGAAGCCCTCGGCCTTCCCGCCGCGCTGGGTGAACGTGGCCGCCAGCCATGGCAACGTGCGGGCCATGACCTTCTGCGTCAATCGCAATTCAGGCCGGTACGTGACCGGCCTCACGCCCCATGAAGTCGCCGCCGTGCTCGCCAAAGCCGCTGGCTCGCGCGGCTCGATGGCTGAATATCTCTACGCCACCGTCAGCCACCTCGAGGAACTGGGCCTGCACGACACCCATCTCTGGGAGCTGCAGGAGTTGGTGGCCGAGCACATTGAAGCCGTTTATGGCAGCGATTGAACTGATTGGCTTTCGTTTTCGCCGGGGGTGATTTAGGACCGTCGGCAGATCGGTGCTGGAGCACCCCGCATCCGCCTGAAGACGAGACGGCCGAGGGGTCCGAATCGCCAGCGCAAACCGATCTCGACAGGAGACACCCTTGGTCCACCACTTTACCCGCCGCGACGGCGTCCTCTACGCCGAGGGTATCGACCTCAACCAGTTGGCCGAGGCGGTCGGCACGCCCTTCTACGTCTATTCGGCGGCAACGCTGCGCCGGCACGTGCGGGTGGTCAAGGACGCGTTCGAAGGGATCCCGACGCTCCTCGCCTACGCCATGAAGGCCAATTCCAACCAGGCGGTCTTGAGGCTCATGGCCAATGAGGGCGCGGGCGCCGACGTCGTCTCGCTCGGGGAGCTCGAGCGGGCGCTCGCCGCCGGTATCGCGCCCGAGATGATCGTCTTTTCCGGCGTCGCCAAGACAGCAGCCGAAATGCGCCGGGGCCTCGAGGCGGGCATTGCCTGCTTCAATGTCGAGAGCGAGCCCGAGATCGAGCGCCTGTCGGCAACCGCCACCAACATGGGGCTGACCGCGCGTGTCTCGGTCCGCATCAATCCGGACGTCGATGCGCGCACCCACGCCAAGATCTCGACCGGCAAGGCGCAGAACAAGTTCGGCATCCCCTACCAGCGCGCCCGCGAAGTCTATCGGCGCATCGCCGAGCTGCCCAATGTGGAGGCGGTTGGCGTCGACATGCATATCGGCAGCCAGATCACCGACCTCGAGCCCTTCGGCAACGCCTTCCAATTGATGGCCGAGCTTGTAAAGGACCTCAGGGCCGACGGGCACCATATCGAGCATGTCGATGTCGGCGGCGGGCTCGGCATTCCCTACGACCACGACCAGGAGGCGCCACCCCACCCGCAGGCCTATGCCGCCATGGTGCGCGATAAGGTCGGACAGCTGGATTGCAAGCTCGTCATCGAGCCGGGGCGCCTCATCGTCGGCAATGCCGGTGTGCTGGTGACGCGGGTTGAATACGTCAAGCGCGGCGCGAGCAATTTCGTCATCGTCGATGCGGCCATGAACGATCTCATCCGCCCGACCCTCTATGAGGCGCATCACGACATCGAGCCGGTCAACCCCTCCAACCTGCCGCCGCTCACCGCCGACATCGTCGGCCCGGTCTGCGAGACCGGCGACTATCTGGCCAGGGGCCGCACCATCGCCGGGGTGGAGGAAGGCGACCTGCTGGCGGTGATGAGCGCGGGCGCCTATGGCGCGGTGATGGCCTCGACCTATAATTCGCGCCTGTTAGTGCCCGAGGTGCTGGTCGACGGCGGCCGCTACCACGTCATCCGGCCGAGAAAGAGCATCGAGGAGCTGATTGCTCTCGACAGCGTGCCAGAGTGGCTGGGCTAGGGGTTCGCACGCACGAAAGGATGCAGCATGAGCGCGGAATCGGTGCAGACGCAAACGCACTGCGCGTGTGGCAAGGTCCGCATCGACTATCGCGGTGACCCGATCGCCAGTGTCATCTGCTATTGCGACGACTGTCAGGCGGGCGGCAGGCTGATCGAGGCGCTGCCACGTGCCCAACCCTGCCGCACCGAGGATGGCGGCACACCTCTGGTGCTCTTCCGGCGGGACCGGGTCGACTATGTTGCCGGCAGGGACCTGCTGCGCCCGATCAAGCTCAAGCCCGGTTCGCCAACCAAACGGAACGTTGCAAGCTGTTGCAACACCGCCATGCTCGTCGACTTCGATGGTGGTCCCTTCTGGGTCTCGGCTTTCGACTGCAGTTTTGCCGGCGGCGCACCGCCGCCCGAAATGAACGTCCAGACCCAATATCGCTCGGCGCCCGCTCCGGTCACCACAAGCATCCCGAGCTACCGTCGCTATCCCGTCTCAATGATTGCGCGCCTGCTGGGGCCGTGGATACCGATGCTGCTGGGCCGTCCCTAGAACCGGATAGTTCCAGCGCAGGGTCTGCTGCCACACTCTGTCAGCACCCCTGGTAGAGGATTATGTTCGTCACATTGGGAGACCGATCATGTCCGCGCCCGTCCTCACCCGGCGCCAGTTGAACCGCGCCACCCTCGCCCGGCAGATGCTGCTCGAGCGTGCCGATCGGCCGATCGCCGAGACCATCGCGTTCCTTCTCGGGCCGCAGGCGCAGATCAGCGAGGGGCCGTACCAGGCGCTGTGGAGCCGGCTCCGTGGCTTCCGCCATCAGGAGCTGACGCGGCTCATCGAAGACAAGACACTGCTGCGCGCCACCTCCATGCGTGGCACGCTGCATCTCCATACCGTTCCCGACATGGTCGGCATCAGGAAGCTCGTGCAGCCGGTGCTCGACCGCATGTGGCAAAGCAACTTCGCCAAGAGGTTCGGTGATGGTAATCGGCCGGCGGTGATCCGGGCGGGACGGCGCCTGCTCGACAAGGGACCGATGACTGCCAACGCATTACGCAAGGGGCTGGTGAAGCGCTTCCCCGAACCCGATCCGCTGTCGATGACAGTGCTGCTGCAGGTCAGCGATATCCTCGTGCAAATCCCGCCGACCCGCATCTGGGGCTCCGGTCACGCCCCGATCCTCACCCGCATCGGCAACTGGATCGAACCGCCCAAGCCCGCCATCACCCGGCGGGAGCTCGTGCTGCGTTATCTCGCCGCTTTCGGCCCCGCGAGCGTTGCCGACATGCAGACCTGGTGCGGACTGACCAAGCTCGACGCCGACTTTGCTGCGGTCCGCAACCAACTGATCACGTTCGCCGATGAAACCGGCCGCACCCTCTACGACCTGCCCGATGCGCCACGCCCGCCTGCCGATACGGCTGCGCCGGTTCGGTTTCTCCCAGTCTACGACAACGTCATTCTCGGCTACGCCGACCGCTCGCGCATCATCGATGCCGCCGATGTCGGCCGGCTCTTGCAGGGCGAGACCAATCGCGGCTCGGTGCTGATCGACGGCATGGTCGGGGCGAGTTGGGGATTTTCCAGGACGAAGGCGGGCGCCACACTCGACATCCGCGTCGGCTCTCCCCTCGTCGGGCGCGACAAGGCTGCGTTGGAAGCAGAGGCCGAGGCGTTCGTCGGCTTCATGACTGACGGAAAGGGCGGTGAGATAAAGTACGCGCCGCAATAAACAGCGAGGCCGAAGGCTACTGCCGCGATACGTCCTCTTCCATCAGCATGCGCACATAGCGGGTGACGGGCATGCCCTTGGATTGGGCCTTGCGCCTGACCGCCTCGAGCAGCTTCGGTGGAATGCGCATGTTGAGGACCGCGGACTTCTTGGCGAATTCAAACCGCATCGGCTTGAAGACGCTGAGGTCGTACTCGGAAAGGTCGGCCTCTTCCACGAACCGCTCCGCTTCCTCGTCGCTCGTCAGGGGAGGCATCTGCTTCAGTTCAGCCTTTTTCATAACGCTCGATCTCCTTGCGGTGCATATAGCGGGCGCTGATGGGACGGATATGCTTGGCGCCTTCGATCTCGCGGATCGTAAAGGCGATGAAGACATAGCGCCCATAGAGCCGACCGCCCAATGGCACGGAAACGCGTCTCATCCGGTGCCGGATCGCGAACGACCGAGCAACACGCTCTCGATCTCCTCGCGCAACACCCCATGCTTGCCGCATTTGGGCCAGTTGCCGTCGTCCCAGTCGAAACCGGCAATCTCGCCGATCATACCGGCTCGCTATACATTTGTACATACAAATGTAATGTCAACCGTCGAGCGCCCGGCGCCCGAGCGAGACGACCTCGACCGGCGTACCGGCAAGTGCGTCTTCGACCTTCGCCATCAGGTCCGTCAGTGTAAAGGGCTTGGTGATGACGTCGTAGATCAGCGCGTCAAGCCCATGGGCGCGCTCGCGCTGGTCGGCAAATCCGGTCATCAACAGGATGGTCAGTTTCGGGAAACGCGCGCCGACGTCGAGAGCAAGGGCGATTCCGTCCATGATCGGCATCTTGATGTCCGAGAGCAGCAAGTCGAAGCGCCCCTCTTCCTCGCCGAGGATCTCAGCGGCAAGGCCGCCATCCTCGGCAAGCACCACGTCGTGACCCTTGATCCTCAAGGCGCTGTCGATGAAGGCGCGCACCGAGTCGTCGTCTTCAGCCACCAGAATTCTTGCCATCAGCGTGCTCCTGCATTGGCGGGATTGGAGACGGCCGCCGCCGCTGCGCCCGCAAAACTCAGCCTTATGCCAACCGCTTCGGCCGGAGGCGCGGGAAGTTGGGTCTCGATCCGCACGTCCTCGCCGGCGATCAACGTTCGCACCGACGGGGTGACGCTCCACTGGTAGACCGTGGACCCTTCGGCATCGGTCAACGCCACCAGCACCGGCGGGACCACCACGGGCCGCGCTTCGAGCCCGGCGACCCTGGCTCCGACATTGAGCACTTCGCGGCCGTCACGCACGACCCGCTGCGCCTCGACGCCGGCAAAATTCAGCCCGAGGACGTTGACCTTCATGCCGAGCGCGGCATAGAGCCCGGCAAGCTCGGGGAACTGCCGCACCACCGGTGTGCGCCCGAAATAGAGCCCGCCGACAAGTGCGGTCAAAATCAGGAGCACCGACCAGCGGGCAATGCGCCGCATGCGGGCCATCGGCAGGTCGCGGTTGAGGAGCTTGCGCCGCTTGCTGAAGGCGCGCTGCCGGCGCCGGGCCGTGGTCGGATCGTCCGGGGCATGCGGGGAAGGGTGAGGCGCAACCGCAGCCTCCGACTTTGCCCTCTCGACGGCGAGCCGGGATTCGATTCGCACCGAGACGGCGCGCTCCTCAGCCATCAGAGCCTCGTCGAGCCCATCCTCGGAAAGACTGTCAAAGAGCGCATCGTCCGCGCTTTCCGGCTCGGGGGGGTGCCGCTGCTCCTGCCAATCCTGGTGGCAGGTGGCGCATTGCACCTTGCGGCCGGCCGCGCCGATGGCCTCGGAGGCCACCTGGTAGCGCGTGCTGCAGTGCGGACAGGTGATGATCATGGCGGCGCCGGCCGGTTGCGGAAGGCGTCACCCTAGACGGCGCGAGGTTAAAACTCCTCAAACCGGATATCCGCTAAAGCGGGAGGCGAAAAAGCCTGTCCCGGCCTTGATCCGGGATGGGAACCAGTTTTTCATGAAACATCCCCCAGCACGCGATTTGATTTTTATCCAATCGCATCGCGCCGCATCACATTTGCGTCGCAATCCACACCCAAAGCCCCGGATGGCCGCGTCAGGTTCGCTGGTGCTGATATGATGCGGCCGAGTTGATTCGCCTTCGCCAACCTGGAGCCCAAGCGCCTTGATCGAATTTTCCGACGTCGGCTTGCGCTACGGCAACGGACCGGAAATCCTGCGCGACCTGACATTCGCCATCGAGCCGGGAACCTTCCATTTCCTGACCGGCCCGTCGGGTTCGGGCAAGACGTCGCTTCTGCGGCTGCTGCTCCTCTCCTTGAAGCCGACACGCGGCAAGGTCACCATGTTCGGCGAGGATGTGTCCGACCTCTCGCAGGACGCGCTCCTGCAGATGCGCCGCCATATCGGCATCGTCTTCCAGGAGTTCCGGCTGCTCGACCACCTGACGACCTACGAGAACGTGGCGCTGCCGCTGCGCGTGCTCGGCCAGGCCGAGAGCGAATACCGCTCCAACGTGACCGAGCTCCTCGATTGGGTAGGGCTGGGCGAACGCATGGACGCCCTGCCCTCACTGCTCTCGGGCGGCGAGAAGCAGCGTGCCGCCATCGCCCGGGCGGTGATCGGCCGGCCCAAGGTGCTGCTTGCCGACGAGCCGACCGGCAATGTCGATCCGGAATTGTCCTCGCGGCTGGTGCACCTTTTCGCCGAGCTCAACCGTACGCTGGGCATGACCATCATCCTCGCCACCCACGAAATCCCGCTGCTCGAGCGATTTTCCTTTCCACGCATGGTGCTCACCAAGGGCGAGCTCGAGATCCACGAGTGAACGATCATGAGTGAGAACCGATGAGCAGCCTTCTCGACCGCCTGCCGTTCCGCCTGCCGCTCGCCAAGCGGGGCGCGCCGATCGTGCCGGATAAATCCGTGGCCGGGCGCACGCTCCTGCTACTCATCGCCATCATGACGTTTCTCTCGGCGGTGACCCTCGGCGGCGTGTTGCTGGTGCAGAAGTCCGCCATCGCCTGGTCCGCCGAGGTCGGGCGCGAGGTGACCATCCAGATCCGCCCGATCGCCGGCGAGGTGATGGAGAGCAATCTACGCACCGCCGTATCGCTCGCCCAATCGACGCCCGGCGTCGCTTCGGCCCGCGCCCTGACGCTCGAGGAGAGCCAGCAACTGCTCGAGCCGTGGCTCGGGGCTGGGCTCGACCTTACCGCCATCGAAATCCCTCGGCTCGTCGTTGTCGAGCTCGCCGACCCGGTGGACGCCGACATCGAGGGGCTGCGACGCAACCTTGGCGCGATCAACGGGGCGAGCCTCGATACCCACGCCGCGTGGCGCCAGCAGCTCAACACCATGGCCGGTACCATCGTCGTCTCGGGGCTCCTGGCGCTGGCGCTGATCGCGGTGGCGACGGTGCTCGCCATCATCTTTGCCACGCGCGGCACCATGGCCTCCAACCGCGAGATCGTCGACGTCCTGCATTTCATCGGCGCCTCCAACGGTTTCATCGCCGGCGAGTTTCAAGGGCGGTTTCTCGCCATTGGCCTGCGCGGCGGCATTATCGGGGGTCTCGCCGCCGTCGTTTTCTTCCTCCTTGTCGGCATGGCGGCCGGCAGCGTCATCCCCGAGGCGGCGGGCGCTCAGGTGGGCTTTCTCTTCGGCCGCTTCGTGTTGGGCTGGGATGGAATTGTCGGCGTCCTCGCCGTCGTCCTCGTCATCGCGGCCCTGACCGCGGTGACTTCGCGTATGACCGTACGCCGGTTCCTCTCGCAGACCTCCTGAGAGCATCCGGCAAACGCTGGATTTCTGAGTTAGGCTGCTCACGCAGATAGTCTGCGCGCGGTCGCAACCTCACCAAGCCCGCCACAGTTCACCCTATTTGCGCGGTCTCCTCGCCATCGTCGCCGCGCGCCGCTATGAGGAGAGGCCGGTGTGAGGCCGGCCGGAGAATACATGTGAAGACCGCTATCCAGGCCGTACGCTCGGCCCTGTTCTATCTGCTGTTCCTCGGCCAGACGGTGGTGCTGGCCATCGTCATAGGCACCATCGGCATCCTCGCGCGCCGGCGCACCTCCGTCGGCTGGGCCCTCGCCAGCTATTGGTGCCGCTCCAACACCTGGCTGATGAAGATGGTCGCCGGGGTCGGCACCAGGGTGACGGGCGAGGAGAACATCCCCGAAGGCGGTTGCATCATCGCCAGCAAGCACCAGAGCGACTGGGACGTCTTCGCGGTGTTCCCGCATACCGGGCGTCCGGCCTATATCGTCAAGAAGGAGCTGATGCGCATCCCTTTCTTCGGATGGGCCGCCCGCTCGCTCGATTGCATCGAGGTCGACCGCAGGAAGGGCGCCGAGGCGATCCCCGAGATGATGCGCCAGGCCAGGGGCGCCATCGAGCGCGGTTGCCGCATCGTCATCTTCCCCGAAGGCACGCGCAGGGCGCCTCTCGCCCCGCCGGACTACCGCTTCGGGGTGGCGCGCCTTTATGACGAGCTCAAGGTCCCCGTGGTGCCGGTCGCCCTCAATTCGGGCCTGTTTTGGGGCCGCAACAGCCTCGTCCTCTGGCCGGGCGAAGCCGAGGCCAGGTTTCTGCCCGCCATCGAGCCGGGCCTGAAGCCGGATGTCTTCCTCGCCCGCTTGAAGGAAGCGATCGAGAGCGGGAGCAACGCGCTGATCCGATCGGCCGATGAACGCGGCCTCGACCGCCCGATGCCGCCGGATTTGCGCGTGCGCCTTGACGCCTTGCGCCAGGATGGTGATTAGCCACAATATATTGACAAAAACTGTATCCATCTCCATAGATGTAGCGTGCCGCTGACGAGGCACTTGACATGCCTTGCATTTTGTTCTAATTTTGTTCTTCTTTTCCGCGGCACGAGAGGGAACGCCGATGGCTCCAGTCGCCGACATGACAGGTCCGATCCCACCCTACCGGCGGCGGACCAATTGGCACGGACGCTCCGGCCGGGCTTATGCCCTCGCAATCGAGAGCCTCGACCGCTTCGCCCTCGTCGACGAAGCACTCTACCTCATCGCCAAGGGCAATCTGGTGCTCTGGGTCGGCTCCTCGGAGGATCTGGTCGCCGATCCCATGAGCCGCACCCGCTTCCGCCTCGCGCTCGATTGCGCCGACCGCATCTACCGGGTCGATGAGACCGAGGACGAGGCGACGCGCCTGGCCACCATCTGGGACCTCGAAGGCGCCGAACCGGCGGCGGAGTTATCCGCCGCCTAAGTTTGATCAGGCCGGCGCCAGCTCCACGTCTTCCGCCTTCGCTGCTTCGAGCAGCGACGCGAGCGCCATCACCTGACGATCGCGGATGCCGAGTTCCGCAAGGTGCAGCGCTGTGTTGCGCACATAGTCGACATTGTGGCCCGAGGCGCCGACAGCGCCGGCCACCATCTGTGCCTGCTCGGCAAGCGGCAGGCGCCCGGCAAACTGGGCATGCTGCTGGTCGACCAGAAAGGCGAGTGCCTCGACCTGCCGGCCGTCGTCAAGCCGCACCTGCCTGCGCGCCTCCCGATAGACGCCGGTGACCTGCTCGCGATCCCTCAGATAATCGCGCACCTGCGGCCACTCCTCATCGGCGACGGCGAAGGCCATACCGCGGCATGAGCCCCCGGAAACGAGGCCGAAGACAAGCCCTGGCCGCTCCGACGTGCCGCGATGGCGATGCGAATAGATGCAGAGGCTCCTGTGGGCACCGAACAGCACCGCCGGCCGGGCAGCCAGATGCGCAAATCCCGGATTCCAGATCAGCGACCCGTAGCCGAAGACCCAATGGGCGGTTGATTCGATCTCGATTGCGTCCATTGCCATAACCTGACCCCAATTCTAGAGCGCTTTCGGCAAAGTGGACACCATTTGCTTCAAAAGCGCGCCGGACAAACATTGTGCGCCCGCCCGCCGACCGCAATCCACGGGTTCGTCTGGCGGCCATGCAGCGGTGCAGACCCTGCCCGAAAAGCGCTCCTGCCGCGACCCGGAAAGCACCCAATATCGATCTCGCCCGACAGCACCTGTCAGGATAAAAGGCCTCCATGAACCGATTCGCCTATCTCGCCCTCGGCCTCCTTCTCCTCGTCGCGCTCTGGGCGGGCGGCTGGTTCTACTTTGCCGGCGAAGTGCGCCGAAACGTCGAGGCCCTTGCGAGCGCCGACGGCGAAATCACGGCGCGGCTGACCTGCGAGCGGCTCGACGTCGGCGGCTTTCCTTTCCGCTTCGATATCGACTGCGCCGGCGCTGAGATCATCTCGGGCGATCTGCGGCTCACCATGCCTGAGATCGGGGCCAGCGCGCTGGTCTATCGCCCGACCCACCTGATCGCTGCCGCGCAAGGGCCGGCTACGCTGACCGACGCGTTCACCGGCGCTCGCAATGAGATCGCCTGGAGCGGGCTCGATGCGAGCCTGCGGCTCACCGACTGGCGCATCGAGCGCGTCTCGCTGGTCGCAGACGATATTTCCTGGACCGACACGCTGTTCGGCGAAGCGCTGATCGCCTCGAGCGAGCACGGGGAAATCCACCTCATCGATATGCCCGAAGCCCTCGATGCCGAAGCCGGCCGCGCCGCGCTCGCCGGCTATGCCCGCTTCCAGGCGGTCACCGCGCCGGGCTTTGCAATCAACGGGGGGGAGGCCGAACTCGAAATCGAGCTGACCGGGCTGCCGGCCGACATCAGGGTCCTCGGCGAGCCCGACGGGCTTCGGCTCTGGCAGCAGGCGGACGGCCAGTTGCGCATCGTCTCGCTCAACGCCACGGACGACACCGATTACCTGCGCGCTGATGGCGAGCTGATGCTCAATGACGCCGGTCAGGTGGAAGGGCAGTTGCGCATCGCCTCGCTCGGGGTGGTCGAGCGCATCGAGGGGCTCTTTCCCGAGCCCTATCGCCGCCTGCTGCTCGGCAACCCTGCGCAGGACGGCAGCTACACCAACACCGTCAACTTCCGCGGCGGCGTCATCACCTCAGGGCTGATGCCCGCCGGCATGATCCCACCGCTGTTCTGATCTGGCCTAAGCGTCCTCGCCGCCGCCATGCTCCTTGACGAATCTGGGCAGCTCCGGGGCGGGCGGGGCTTCGTGCGGGCGGCCGAAGTCGGGAGCGGCGGTTTCCTGGCCGGCGTCGATGATCGAGCGGCGGATGGCGCGGGTGCGGGTGAAGAGCTCTTCCAGTGCCGGCCCGTCACCGACGCGCACCGCCCGCTGCAGCATGGAGAGATCCTCGAGGAACCGCCCGAGCATCTCGAGCACCGCATCGCGGTTGGTGAGGAACACGTCGCGCCACATGACCGGATCGGACGCCGCGATACGGGTGAAATCGCGGAAGCCGCCCGCCGAGAACTTGATGACTTCCGATTTGGTGACCGATTCCAGTTCGTCGGCCGTGCCGACGATATTGTAGGCAATCAGATGCGGAACATGGCTGGTGATGGCCACAACGAGATCGTGGTGCGCGGCATCCATCAGCTCGACATCGGACCCCATTGCCTCCCAGAACGCGACCACGCGCTCAACCGCCGCCCGGTCCACCTGTGGCTCCGGTGTCAGGATGGACCAGCGCCCTGAAAAGAGTTCGGCAAACCCGGCCGAAGGCCCCGAATGTTCCGTGCCGGCCATCGGATGCCCGGGAATGAAGTGGACGCCCTCGGGTACGAAAGGCCCGACCACCTGATGCACATGCCGCTTAACCGAGCCCACATCGGACAGGATTGTGCCGGGCTTCAGCGCCGGAGCAATCGCCTTCATCACGGATTCATAGGCGCCGACCGGCGTGCACAGGATCACCAGATCGGCCCCGGCCACCGCCTCAGCGGGATCGAGGGAATAGACGTCTCCAAGGTTGAGCGCGCGCGCCTCCTCGAGCGTCTCTGCCTTGCGCGTTGTGATCGAGATGACGTCGGCAAGGCCCTGCCGGCGCGCGGCAAGCGCGATGGACGAACCGATGAGGCCGATGCCGATGAGGGCGAGCTTGCGGAATTTGACCGTCATTGAAAGTCCTTCAACACCTCGGCGACGGCGCGCATGGCGCTCTCCGTACCGATGGAAATGCGCAACCCCTGCGGGATGCCGTAGGAATTGCCGATCTCACGCACGATGAGTCCGCGCTCCCACAGCGCCTGAAAGGCTTTGGTCGCATGCTCGGCATCGGGAAACAGCACCATGACGAAATTGGCTTGGCTCGGCACCACCCGCATGTGATTGGTATCGAGTTCGGCGGCGATCCAGTCACGCCATTGCGCATTGTGCGCCTTGAGCCGCTCGGTGAACGCGACATCGCGGGCCGCGGCGGCCCCCGCCAGTTGCGCGGGCAGGTTGACGTTGAACGGTCCGCGAATGCGGTTGACCGCGTCGACGACATGCGCGGGACCGACCATCCAGCCGATGCGGGCCGCTGCCAGCCCCATCTTGGAGAAGGTGCGCACCATGACGACGTTATCGGACTTGCCGACCAAATCGAGACCCACCGAATAGTCGGCGGCAGTCACGTATTCGGCATAGGCGCTATCAATGACGAGGAGGATGTCCTTGCGCAGCCCCGCATGCAATCGCCGCACCTGTGCGCTGGTGAGGTAGGTGCCGGTCGGGTTGTTGGGATTGGCCAGCCAGACGATACGGGTCCGCTCGGTCACAGCCGCCAGCAGCGCATCGACGTCGGCGGTATAGTCCGTCTCGTCCACCATGACGATGGTGGCGCCCGCCGCCTTGGTCACGATGGGATAGAGCGAGAAGCCATACCGGTTCATCACCGCCTCGTCGCCCTCACCGAGGTAGCACTGGGCGAGGAGGAGCAGCAGATCGCCCGAACCGTTGCCGCAGACGACCGAATTGGGATCGATGCCATGCACCTCGGCCAGGGCCATCCGCAACACCCTCGACGAGCCTTCGGGATAGATTTCGAGATGGTCCGCCGCCGCGCGGAAGGCATCGATGGCCTTCGGGCTGGCACCGAGCGGGCTCTCATTGGCTGAAAGCTTGATCGAATTGGCGCCAGGCGCTCCGGACTTGCCGGGTACGTAGGCCGCGATCGCGCGGACACCCGGCTGCGGCGTCGGACGGTCTGGTAGAGCGGAAGGGGCTGTCATTGGAACGCCTTAGGCCTTAAAAACCGGGCGGACCATAGTGCGGTTGCAGCCGCAGGGGAAGTCGGTTCGAAACGCTTCGCCGCTCAATGCGCTTGGCTGCGTCCGAAGGCGGCGCGCAATTCGTCCTTGGCAGCTTCGAGCACCTTCTTCTGTTTTGTCGGCAGGTTCTTGCCGGCCCGATTGATGTAGAAGGTCAGCATGGACATGGCCGAGCGATGGGGTTCGCTCTTGCGTCGTTGGCTGGCCTCCGCCGAGCGCTTGAGCGAGCGGGCGATGCGCTTGGGATCATGCGATTCGAAGACGTTTTCCTCAAGATCGAGGGCATCGCTGTTCTCGGTGACATCCTGCGACCATTGCCGTTTTGTGGCCATTGGCGCTCTCCTTTGGAGCGTTTTCAGCAAAAGTGGACACCACTTTTGCGGTTCGAAAACGCGACAATTCAAGGAATTTGGAGCTCAAAGCGCGACAGGCGGCATCGGTTCCCGCGCCGTCATCTCCCGCGCCGCCTGCGCGCTCAACCCCGGCACCCGCACATAGCGCTCAGCGCGTTTGCGGCGCGGCACGGCCGGGAAGTTCTCCTTCTTGGCCCGCACGCAAATGACCCCGGACATGGCCGGGCCGAAGAGTCTCCCGACCCGTTCGAACACCCGAGTCCAGCGCAGCACGAGGCCGGACTGGAAGGGTGGCAGGAACAGCGCGTCCCGCCAGCTTTCCGGCACGAATGAGTGGTCGCGCAGGAGCTTTTCGATCTGCCCGGCCGAATAGGGGTGACCCTGGCCGAAGGGCGTATTGTCCCGCTGCGCCCAAATGCCTCGCCGGCGCGGTACGACGAGGATAAGATGCCCGCCCGGCGCCACCACTCGCCAGAGCTCGCGCATCAGCTCCTCGGCATCCGAAATATGCTCGAAGGCGTGAACGGCGATGACGAGATCGATCGCGGCGTCGGTCAGCGGCATCTCGAGCGGATCGCAGAGTACAGTGTGTGACGGGCCCTCGCGCGGCCAGGCCGAGGCGCCCTGGCGGGCGGGCATGAAGGCAATGACCCGCTCGGCATCGGCGATGGTGAAGCGCAGGTAGGGCGTGGCAAAGCCCAAGCCCAGCACCCGCCGGCCCCTGACCGAGCCGGCAAGCGCAATCACCTGCTCGCGCACCAACGCACGCGAGAGGCGCCCGAGAGGCGACTTGTAATAGGCGATGAGGCGCGTGACGTCGATGCTCATGAGACGCGAAGTCTGCCGCAAGCCGAGGTGCTTGTCACGAGGGCGAGCGAACCGCTAGCCTTGGGGCCAAACCATAGCGCGGAGCCCTCCCATGTCCCTCATCGTCGATGTCTTCGCTGCCCGCCAGGACAATTTCGGCTATCTCGCCCATGACGCGGGGACCGGCCGCACCGCCGCCATCGATGCGCCCGAGGCCGAACCGATTCGCAGTGCCCTCCTCCATCGCGGCTGGCGATTGACCGACATCCTCATCACCCACCACCATGGCGACCACATCGAGGCGATCCCCGCGCTCAAGTCCGAGTTCGGCGCGACGGTAACGGGGCCAGCCGCCGAAGAAGGCAAGATCGGGGGCCTCGACCGGCTGGTTGAGGCAGGTGACACGGTGCTTCTAGGCGAAAGCCGCTTCGAAGTCATCGCCACGCCCGGCCATACGCTCGGCCACATCGTCTATTTCGAGCCGGAGGGCAGGCACCTCTTTTGCGGCGATGCGCTCTTCTCTCTCGGCTGCGGGCGCATGTTCGAGGGCATGCCCGGCCCGATGTGGCAAGGCCTCAAGCGCCTGCGCGCCCTGCCCGACGAGACCCTCGTCTATTGCGGACACGAATATAGTGCCGCCAATGCCCGCTTCGCCCTCTCGATCGACCCGGGCAACGAGACGCTGAAGACCCGCGCCGCCGAGATCGAGGCGTTACGCGCCGCCGGCAAGTTCACCATTCCCGCCCAGCTCGACATCGAAAAGGCCGCCAACCCGTTCCTCAGAGCCGACGACCCCTATTTTGCGCAGCTCTATGGGCTCGAAGATGCCGACCCGGCCGAGGTCTTCGCCGCCATCCGCAAGGCCAAGGACAACTTTTCCTGAACCCATGTCTGCGCATCTGGTCTTTCGGCCGGTAACACACGAGACGCAGGCCGATTTCGAGGCGCTGTTCAGCGCCCGCGGCAGCCCCAGCTACTGTTGGTGCATGGCTTGGCGGGCAACGAGCCAGGAACTGCGTGACGCCAAGGGGCCGGCGCGACGCCAGCAAATGCTGGGCAGGATCGCCGCCGGCACACCCGTCGGGCTCCTCGCCTATCGGGACGGTACACCGGTCGGTTGGGTATCAGTAGCACCTAAAGCGATCTTCCGAGGCCTCGGCGGTCCGCTGCCGGAGCCGAACGAGCAGGCATGGTCTTTGACCTGCATGTTCGTGCCGCGTCCATTGCGCGGGCAAGGCCTAGCCCACGAGTTGATCGCCGCCGCGATCGCGCACGCGCACAGTGGCGGCGCAACCGTTCTCGAAGCTTACCCGGTCGATCCGGACTCGCCGAGCTACCGCTTCATGGGGTTCGTTCCCGCCTTCGAGGCGGCAGGCTTTGCCCATGCTGGCATGGCCGGCACGCGCCGCCACGTTATGCGGCTGGCCCTCTGAGCGCTCTCGTCGGCGTTAACCACGCCGCCAGGTTCCTGGGCAGTTCTCTCTCAATTCCATTGCAGCCGGCACGCCGATTGCCACGTTATTGGCATAGGGCCGAGAGACAGTCCCATAAAGGGACGGGCGGCCCGCAACGGAACAGGTTGCCCAGAAATGTCCCACGAAGAGGCGCCAAAGCTTGCCGAACCGGTATTTGCCTTGCCGGTACCACTCGAGCCGCAGGCGCCGCGTCCGTCGCTGTTGCGCACCTCGGCCGCGGTCGAATTCCTCAGCCAGTTGCTGGCTGCCCGCTCACGGCTCGACCCGCAGCGCGTTCTGCGCCGCGCGCCGATCGACATCGCCCTCGATGCCTACCGCACCGGCTCGGCCATTACTGTGCGCCGCATGCCCACGGGCTACCGCAAGACCCTGGTGATCTGACGCTTCAGGGAGGGCCCGCTATCCCACCGCCATGTCGCGCGTGGCGCTGGCGATCGACATGGTAAAGCCCGCAACGACGTCGATGGCGCTCATCACCAGCAGCAGGAAGAAAACCGAGCTCGAGGCTGCGCCGACCAGCAGGAACTCGACGAGAAAGAGCACGAACACGATCATCGAGATCATGTGCTCGAGGATCGAGACCGTTCCGATCCGCGTCGACTTCAACAGTTCGAAAAAGAGAAGAATCAGCGAGCCGACGAGCAGCAGGTCCCCGAGCGTCACCGCCCAGGGCGTGCCCGAGACCATGGCGACGTTGAGGATCACGTTGTTCCAGCCGGCCGGATTGCCGCCGAGGAACAGGAACGCCACCACATTGTAGATAAGGAACGGGATGATCAGCAGCGGCGGGATGAACGGCCCACGCCTGCCCGGACGAACGCCAGTCGGCGGCACATAGACATGTTCGGTCAAGGCGTCTCTCCCGTCTCGGTCAGCAGCGCCAGCATGCCAGAGAGCAAAGAGGGCGTGAAGGGAAACCTGCACTCTCCCTTCTCTGCTCGTCGGAAAGGGTCGGGGTGAGGTTCTGTTGAGAGCCGGTAGCGGGCTTCTACTTCTCGCCCGCCATCGGCCCCACCATCCGTTCGGGGCGCACTTCCGCGTCGAACTCCTCACCCGTCAGCAGGCCCAGCTCGATCGCCGATTCCTTCAGGGTCGTCCCCTTCTTGTGGGCGTTCTTGGCGATCTTTGCTGAGTTGTCATAGCCGATCTTGCGGTTGAGGGCAGTGACCAGCATCAGCGAGTTGTTGAGGTGCTCGGCGATGCGCTTGCGGTCGGGCTCGATACCGATGGCGCAGTGGTCGTTGAAGCTCTTGGCCGCATCGGCTAGGAGCCGCACCGACTGCAGGAAATTGTAGGCGATGACCGGCTTGAAGACGTTGAGCTCGAAATTGCCCTGGCTCGCTGCAAAGCCGATGGTCGCATCATTGCCCATCACCTGCACGGCAACCATGGTCATGGCCTCCGACTGGGTGGGATTGACCTTGCCGGGCATGATGGAGGAGCCGGGCTCGTTCTCGGGAATGGTGATCTCGCCAAGGCCCGAGCGCGGCCCGGACGCCAGCCAGCGCACATCATTGGCGATCTTCATCAACGCAGCAGCAAGCTGCTTCAACGCGCCCGAAGTGCCAACGAACGCGTCGTGCCCGGCCATAACGGCGAATTTGTTGGGCGCGGTGACGAAGTCGTGGCCGGTGAGCCGGGCGATCTCACCGGCAACCGTGACGCCGTAGTCCGGATGCGCATTGAGCCCCGTGCCGACAGCGGTGCCGCCGAGCGCCAGCTCCTTCAACTGCGGGAGCGTCGCCTTGATCGCCTTGACGGCCAGCTCGAGCTGAGCGACCCACCCGCTCATCTCCTGGCCGAGCGTCAGCGGCGTTGCATCCTGCAGGTGCGTGCGGCCGATCTTGACAATTTCGGCGAACTCTTTGGCTTTGGCATCGAGCGTTGCGCGAAGCACCTCGACGCGCGGGAAGAGATAGCCCTCCAGCGCCTCGACTGCGGCGATGTGCATGGCCGTCGGATAAGTGTCGTTGGACGACTGGCTCATGTTGACGTGATCGTTGGGATGGACAGGCTTTTTCGATCCCATCTGCCCGCCGGCCATCTCGATGGCGCGGTTGGAGATGACCTCGTTGACGTTCATGTTGGACTGGGTGCCCGAGCCCGTCTGCCAGACGACGAGCGGGAAGTGGTCGGCGAGCTTACCGGCGATCACCTCGTCGGCGGCCGCAATGATCAGATCGCGCGTTGCCTCGTCCATCAGGCCGAGCTTGTGGTTGGCCAGCGCTGCGGCTTTCTTGAGGATGCCGAAGGCGGTGACGATCTCGGTGGGCATGCGCTCGCCGCCGATATCGAAATTAGCCAGGCTCCGCGCCGTCTGTGCGCCGTAATATTTCTCGGCCGGCACGTTGATGGTGCCCATGGAATCCGATTCAACCCGCATGCTCATCGGCTTTGTTGTCTCCGCTGGTTTGCGCGCTTGGCCTAGCGCTGCGCGCCGGCAAATACAAGACGATTTGACAAAGAGAAAGGGCCGGTTTCCCTGGGGAAACCGGCCCTTTCTTGTGACTTTCGGCCGCAAAGGCAAAAAAGCCTTCAGCTCTTGCGCGGCTCGAGAACCTGCCGGCCGCGATACATGCCGGTCTTCAGGTCAACGTGGTGCGGACGGCGCAGCTCGCCCGAATCCTTGTCCTCGACATAGGCCGGCGCGGCAATCGCATCGGCCGAGCGGCGGAAACCACGCTTCATCGGCGAGGTCTTGCGTTTTGGCACTGCCATGGCTGTTACTCCGAATTCAATAAGGTTCGCGCCGCATGGCGGCCAACAGACGCATGTCTGTCTTGGAATTGGCGGCCTCTATACAGAAACGGGAGCCCCTTGGCTAGAGGGTAGTTGGCAGTGTGCACGCAAGCCGATGCCTAAAGCTCCAGCCGCAGTTGGGGCGACACGCATGCCGCTCGCTGCCCATATTCCCTTGCCCGCTCCTCGATGATGCCGGCGATACGCCGCACGTTTGGTCCGGGGTTACCCGGCAGGCGCACATGCGGATTGGGCAGCGCCGTGACCAGCAGGCTCGCCCGGTCCCAGGGCAGGTTCTGCGGCTCGATGCCGAAGCCGGCTTGCGCCCCTGCAACGACGCCGAACTCGCCGTCCGGTCCCCACTCGGCGATGTTGAGATAGATCTCGAGGATGCGCTCTTTGGAAAGCACGAGATCGATATAGACCGCCAGCGGAACCTCGAGACCCTTGCGGATGACCGAACGATCGTTCCAGAGGAAGAGGTTCCTGGCCACCTGCATGGTGATGGTCGAGGCGCCGCGGGTCGGCCGGCCGGCGAAGAAATCCTCGATCTCGGTCTGCAGGGCAGCGAGGTCGATGCCCCAGTGGCGGCAGAACTGTCCGTCCTCACTCATCACCACCGCCGCCTTCAGCCGGTCGGAAATGTCCGAGATATCGCGCCATTCGCGCCGGACGGGCTGTCCAGTGAGGTAGCGCGTCAGCATCGGCGCGGAAACCGGATCGACGACGATATAGAGCGGAGTCAGAATGAGCGGTATGGCAGCAAGGACGGCGAGAACGGTCGCCACCCAGCCGAGGGCGCGGCGCAGCGGCCGCTTATGTTTCCTGCGTTCTGCCATCAGCCGGCTTGATGCCACAATGGGGCCGCCTTGTCTTGCCCCCACCGCGGCAATTGGTTAGCTGTCGTGTCATGCCGCCGTCCTACGATTTTGCTGCTGAAATCGCCGATTGTGCCCGCGCTGTCGAGGCCGCGCTCGACCGTCTTCTGGTCGAGGAGCGCCTTTCCGGCCCCGGACCCGCGGCCCGGCGCGTCGTCGCGGCCATGCGCCACGGCAGCCTTAACGGCGGCAAGCGCCTGCGGCCGCTCCTCGTGCGCCAGGCCGCGCAGGTCTTTGGCGTCCCGGCGGAGGCTGCAATGCCCGCGGGCCTCGCGGTCGAAGCGGTGCACTGCTATTCGCTGCTCCACGATGACCTGCCGGCCATGGACGACGACGACCTGCGCCGCGGCCAGCCGACGGTGCACGTCGCCTTCGACGAGGCGACCGCCATCCTTGCCGGCGATGCACTTCTGACTCACGCCTTTGCGCTGCTCGCCGACGAGACCTGTCATCCGGACCCGACCGTGCGGATACGCCTCGTTGCCGAGCTTGCCGCCGGCAGTGGCGTGGGCGGGATGGTCGGCGGGCAGATGCGCGACATCGAGGGGGAGAAGGGCGGCTTTTCCAACGGCGACATCGAAGTGATGCAGGCGATGAAAACCGGCGCGCTGATCCGCGCCAGCGTCAGGATGGGCGCCATCCTCGGCGGCGCCGACCCGCGCGCTCTTTCGGCCATGACTGCCTATGCGCAAGCCGCCGGCCGCGCCTTCCAGCTCGCCGACGACATTCTCGACGTCACCGCCACTTCGGAGGCCATGGGCAAGGCGACCGGCAAAGACGCCGGAAAAGGCAAGCAGACACTGGTCGCACAGATGGGCCTCGAAGCGGCTCGCCGCGAGCTCGATACCATCGTCAACGACGCGGTGATGGCGCTGCGCACCTTCGGCCCGCGTGCCGACGGGCTGCGCGCGACCGCCCGCTATTTTGCCAGCCGCAACAGCTGATTTCATTCATTGTAGATTTGCCAGAGAATAATTCCATGAGCCTTGCCTCCGTCAAAGCCGACCTCGCCGCCCGCGCTCCCGACCTCTCCGTCATTGAAACCGAGGCCTCGACCGCAACGGTACAGCTCGCCGCCGAAGTGCACGGATGCGAGCCCGGCCAGATCGCCAAGACGCTCTGCATTCGCGTCAACGGCGAGGTGGTGCTGCTGGTGACGAGAGGCGATGCGCGGCTCGACAACCAGAAGGCAAAGGCCGCCTTCGGCGGGCGCCCGCGCATGCTCGGGGCCGAGGAGGTCGAGGCTCTGACCAGCCACAAGGTCGGTGGCGTCTGCCCCTTCGGCCTGCCGCAGAAGCTGCCGATCTATTGCGACGTCTCGCTCAGGATTTATGACGAGGTCATCCCGGCAGCCGGATCGACGCATTCGTCGGTGCGCCTGACGGTGACGCGGTTGGCGGAACTGTGCGGGGGCAAGTGGGCGGATGCGTGCGCGGTGCCGGTGGAGGTGGCATGAGGGGACGATTAGACCAACCGCTTCCGCATGAACCAACGCCTGTGCCCCGGCACCACATCGCCCGCCGCATTCTCCAGCGTTCCGAACGTCTCATAGCCCAGCCGCACGTAGAACCCTGCCGAGTCGGGCATCGAGGTATCGAGCCAAGCACCATGACAGCCGCGCCGGATGCCCTCCGCTTCCGCCTCGGCCATCAGACGCCTGCCGAGCCCCTTGTCCCGGTGGCCTTCGTCAACCCAGATGAGCTTGATCAGCAGCCAGCCATAGGCGGTGGAGGCAGCAAGCCCGGCGATCAGCACGCCGCTCTCGTCGCGCATACCGAGGGTAAAGCTCGAATTGAGCGCCTGCTTCTGGCTGGACCGGATCGCAGCGAGGAGCTTGCGCTCGATTTCGTCGACGAGTTCCGGCTCAGCCTCGCTCATCTCGATGAAAGGATCGCTCATTCGAGCCCCAGCATCACGCAGGATCGAAGAACGCGCTTCGCACCCGCTGCGCGTGCCATGCCGCAATGAGGCGATCGACGTTCTCGTCGGCATCCGCCTCCCCGCTGAGCTCCAGATCGTACCGCACGTCTTTGTGGATGCTATGAAAGTCGACCTCGGCGCTGCCGACCTTGCGGTCACCCCGCGCCTTCTCGCGGCGGATGAGCTCGGCAAGTGAGGCGTGTACACCAACGAAGAACATGTCCTGCCGAGCGAGGAGTTCGGCCAGTTGTTCGCGCCATCCCGGCGTATCAAGGATATGTTCGAGGATGAGATTGTTGCCGGCCGATGCGAACGCCGCAATGGAGCGATGGAACCCGTCGAAGAACGGAGCGCGAATCTCCTTCCACTGGAGTTCGCCCGCGGCAACACGCGCCATGGGCAGGACACCCGAGTCGCGCAGATGATCGATCGAATAGTGGAAGAACGGCTGATCGATCCGCGCTTGCAGGCGGCGGGCAATCGTCGACTTGCCACTGCTGGACGCACCATGCAGGAAAATGATCTTGCCGGTCACAGGCCTTACTCCGCTGCCTTTCGACCGGCGCCGAACTTCCTCTCGATATAGTCGGCGACCATCGCCTTGAACTGGTCGGCAACGTCCGCACCGCGCAACGTTGCGACCTTTTCGCCGTCGATGAACACCGGAGCGGCCGGCTGCTCGCCGGTACCGGGCAGCGAGATGCCGATATTGGCGTGCTTGGACTCGCCCGGGCCGTTGACGATGCAGCCCATGACCGCGACCGACAGCGTCTCGACGCCCGGATAGCGCTCGCGCCATTCGGGCATCGAGGTATTGAGGTGATCCTGGATGTCCTTGGCGAGCGTCTGAAAGGTGGTCGAGGTGGTGCGCCCGCACCCAGGGCACGCGGCAACCACCGGCAGGAACTGGCGGAAGCCCATGGTCTGCAGCAGCTCTTGCGCGACTTTGACCTCGAGCGTGCGGTCACCGCCCGGCTCCGGGGTCAACGAGATGCGGATGGTATCGCCGATCCCCTGCTGCAGCAGGATGCCCATGGCGGCCGAGGAGGCAACGATGCCCTTCGAGCCCATCCCCGCTTCGGTGAGGCCGAGATGAAGCGCATAGTCGCAGCGGCTGGCCAGATCCTTGTAAACCGCGATGAGGTGCTGGACGTCCGACACTTTGGTCGAAAGAATGATGCGCTCGCGCGGGAGGCCAATCTCCTCGGCCCGCTGGGCCGAAAGCAGCGCCGACTGGATGATCGCCTCGCGCTGTACCGCCGCGGCCGACATCGGATTGGGCGAGGTGGCGTTCTCGTCCATCAGCCGAGTCAGCAGCTCCTCATCGAGCGAGCCCCAGTTGACGCCGATACGCACCGGTTTGCCGTTTTTGATCGCCAGCTCGATCAACGTGCCGAACTGCAGGTCGCGCTTGGCCTTGAAACCGACATTACCCGGATTGATCCGATACTTGGCGAGCGCCTCGGCGCAGGCCGGATGATCGGTCAGGAGCTTGTGGCCGATATAGTGGAAGTCGCCAACCAGCGGCACGTCATAGCCCATCGAGGCGAGGCGGTCGCGGATATGCGGCACGGCGGCCGCCGATTCGTCGCGATCGACGGTGATCCTGACGATCTCCGAGCCGGCGCGGGCCAGCTGCATCACCTGCCGGACGGTCGCATCGATATCGGCGGTGTCGGTATTGGTCATCGACTGCACAACGATAGGTGCGCCGCCGCCGACCATGACGCCGCCGACATTGACACCTACCGATTTCCGCCGTTCTGCCGGGCCTGCCATAACTTCACCGATTGTGTTCTTTAAGGCGCCTTGTCGAGCCGGAAACGGCTCTACGCGCGCCAGAGATAGACCCAAGCGCCTAACCACGCAATGTTGCCGGGTGATGACGGGGGAGACGATGCCATGCATGTGATCGCAGCCACGATGCTGCTGGCTTTGGCCATGATCGGCCCGGCCGCGGCGCAGACGCAGCCGGCGCTTTCCGGCAACATCGCCATCCACGACCCGTCGATCCTCGTCACCGACGCGGGCTGGGTGTCCTTTGCAACCGGCGTCGAGAACGCTCCCGACGAGGGCACACCGCGCACCAAGACCTCGCCGGACGGCCTCGCCTGGACAGAGAGTGGCCCCCTGCCCGGCGGATTGTCCGATTGGATCGAGGAGGAACTCGGCTATCGGCCGAAGAACCTCTGGGCGCCTTCCGTCTTTGCGGGCGAGCGAACCGTCTACCTCTACTATTCGGCCTCGACCTTCGGCTCCAACGAGAGCGCCATCGGCCTGATGACCAACGAAGCCTTCGATCCCAAGAACCCGACCGAAGGCTGGCAGGACCAGGGCATGGTGTTGCGCTCGCACCGCGGCGACGATTTCAATGCCATCGACCCCTTCCGCATCGACACCGGCGGGCGCGCCTTCCTCGCCTTCGGCTCGTTCTGGAACGGCATTCGCATGATCGAGCTCGACCCACAATCGGGCAAGCCCGCAGCCAACGCTGAACTCATCCCCATTGCCTCACGCGGGGGCGGGGCCATCGAGGCGCCGGCCCTGCTCGAGCACGACGGGCGGTTCTACCTCTTCGTCTCCTTCGATTCCTGCTGCCGGGGCATCGCGTCGACTTACCGCATCATGGTCGGCCGCGCCGATGAGGTGACCGGCCCCTATCTCGACCGCGACGGCAAGCCGATGCTCGAAGGCGGCGGCACGCTGGTGCAGGCGGCTGAGGGCCGCTATCGCGGGCCGGGCGGACAGGAGGTGTTCATGGTCGGCGACGAACCGTGGCTCGCCTACCACTATTACGACCGCGACCAGGGCGGCATGCCCAAGCTCCAGGTGGCGCCGCTTCGCTTCGACGAGGACGGCTGGCCGCAGCTCGATCCGATGCCGGAGTGATCCGCCCTCACCTCGTCCCTCAGGGCGAAAAATGTCACCCCAGGTCGCGTTGCCCCCGGGGGCAGGCTCCGCGCCAGGAGAAGGGCTTGAACCGCCGCCGACGTTCCCCATTTAAGGGCTATGTTCAAGCTACTGACTTCGACCTTCGTTCCCCGCATCCTGCGCTTCCGCAAGGAAGCGGTGATGCTTTGGCACGCTTTCCGCGCGCCGGAAACGCCGCTCCACCTGAAGGCTGCGACGCTGTTCGTCGTCTTCTATCTCGTCAATCCGCTCGACGTGATTCCCGAGTTCCTGCCGTTCTTCGGCATCATCGATGACCTGGTGCTGGTACCGCTGATGGTGAGCTGGATCGTCTCGCGCCTGCCTCGCCGGGCCGAAGCCCGCGCCAACCGCGATCGGACGATCGACGGCACCGCACGGCGGCTCTGACGAAAAAGCCCGGCGCTGCCGGGCTTTTTGCTGCCTATTCGAATCTGACCAGCAGGTCCTTGGCGTCGATCTGGTCGCCGGGCTTGACCAGCACCTCAACGACGATGCCGTCGACCTCCGCGTGCAGCGCCGTTTCCATCTTCATGGCTTCGATCGAAAGCAGCACGTCGCCGGCAACGATCGACTGGCCCGGCTTGATGGCAAGGGTCGAGATGACGCCGGGCATCGGCGCGCCCACTTGCCTCGGATCGCCCGGAGCGGCCTTGGCGCGGGCGACGACCTCGCCGGCCTTCAGCCGATCCGGCACCGCAATGGTGCGCGGCTGGCCGTTGAGGTCGAAGAAGACCTTGACCTCTCCCTTCTCGTTGGTGGGCGTGCGCCCGAGATACTGGAGGACCAGCGTCTTGCCCTTCTCGATATCGACGAGCAGTTCATCCCCTTCGGCCAACCCATAGAAATAGACCGGGGTCGGCAGCACCTCGGTGGGTCCATAATGATCCTGGGTCCTGGCGAAGTCGGTGAAGACCTTGGGATACATGAGATAGGAGGCGAGGCGGAAATCGTCGATCTCCATGCCCGTTTCGTCGGCAACCTTCCGCCGCTCGGCCTCGAGGTCGACGTCCCTAAGGTAGGAGCCGGGGCGCTCACGCATCGGCTCGCGACCCTTGAGCACCTTTTTCTGTAAAGCCGGCGGGAAGCCACCCGGCGGCTGGCCGAGATCGCCGGCAAAGAATCCGACGACTGAATCGGGGAAGGCGATGTCGCGGTTCGGGTCCTCGACCTCGGCGCGGGTCAGCCCCGCTGAAACCATGGCGAGCGCCATGTCGCCGACGACCTTTGACGAGGGCGTCACCTTGACGATATCGCCGAACATCTGGTTGACGTCGGCATAGGTCTGCGCCACTTCGTGCCAGCGGCTTTCGAGCCCCAGCGAACGCGCCTGCTCCTTGAGGTTGGTGAACTGGCCGCCGGGCATCTCGTGGAGATAAACCTCCGAGGCGCCGCCCTTGAGGTCGCTTTCGAAGGCGCGGTACTGGGTCCTGACGGCTTCCCAGTAGAACGAGATCTGCCGGATCACCTTGGCGTCGAGCTGCGGATCGCGCCCGGTATCGGCGAGCGCGGCAACGATCGAGCCGAGCGTCGGCTGGCTTGTGGTGCCCGAAAGCGCATCCATGGCCGCATCGACTGCGTCGACCCCGGCCGCGACCGCCGCCATCACCGTGGCGGCCGACGCTCCCGACGTATCGTGGGTATGAAGGTGGATCGGCAAGCCCACCTCCTGCTTCAGCGTCTCGATGAGCTTTGTTGCCGCCGCGGGCTTCAGCAGCCCCGCCATGTCCTTGATGCCGAGCACATGGGCGCCGGCCGCCTCGAGTTCCCTGGCGAGCCCGACATAGTATTTGAGGTCGTATTTGGCCCGATCGGGATCGAGCATGTCACCGGTGTAGCAGAGCACACCCTCGCAAACCTTACCGGCCTCGACCACCGCGTCCATGGAGACGCGCATGTTCTCGACCCAGTTGAGGCAGTCGAACACGCGGAAGATGTCGACGCCGCCTGCCGCGGCCTGGCGGACGAAGAATTTGACGACATTGTCTGGATAGTTGGTGTAGCCGACCCCGTTCGAGCCGCGCAGCAGCATTTGCGTCAGGATATTTGGCGCGCCCTCGCGGATCCGGTTGAGGCGCTCCCACGGATCCTCGTTGAGGAAACGCATGGCGACATCGAACGTCGCCCCGCCCCAGCACTCGAGCGAGAAGAGGTTGGGCAGGCCGCTTCCATAGGCGCGCGCGATACGGGTGATGTCGAACGAGCGCATACGGGTGGCCAGCAGCGACTGGTGCGCGTCGCGCATGGTCGTATCGGTGATGAGCACCCGATCCTGCGCCTTCATCCAACGGGCGAGCCCCTCCGGACCCTCGCGTTCGAGCACCTGCCGGCTGCCGTCGACCACGGCGAGCGGCGGATAGTCGGGCACCACCGGCTCGGGCGCATCGGCCGGCGGACGCGGCCTGTCGCGAACCTCGGGATGGCCGTTGACGGTGACGTCGGCGATATAGGTCAGGAGCTTCGTCGCCCGGTCCTTGCGCTTCTTGATATCGAAGAGCGCGGGCGTCGTGTCGATGAAGCGCGTCGTATAGCGGTTCGAGACGAAGTCCGGGTGGGTGATGACGTTCTCAAGGAAGGCGAGGTTGGTTGAAACGCCCCTTATGCGGAACTCGCGCAGCGCCCGGTGCATGCGCGCGATCGCCTCTTCGGGCGTCGGCGCCCAGCAGGTGACCTTCTCGAGAAGCGGATCGTAATAGCGGGTGATGACGGCGCCGGCATAGGCCGTGCCACCGTCGAGGCGGACGCCAAACCCTGTCGCGCCGCGATAGGCGGTGATGCGACCATAATCGGGAATGAAATTCTCTTCCGGATCCTCGGTGGTCACCCGGCACTGGACGGCATGGCCGTGGAGATGGATGTCCTCCTGAGCCGGCACACCCGATTCCGGCGTGCCGAGCACCGCCCCGTCGAGCACGTGGATCTGAGCCTTGACGATGTCGATACCGGTGACCTCTTCGGTGACCGTATGCTCGACCTGGATGCGCGGATTGACCTCGATGAAATAGAACGCATCGCTGTCGGCATCCATCAGGAATTCGACGGTGCCGGCACCGCGATAGTTGGCCGCCTTGCCCAGCCGCACGGCCGCCTCCGTGAGCTTCCTGCGCACCTCCTCGGACATATAGGGCGCGGGCGCCCGCTCGACGACCTTCTGGTTGCGGCGCTGCACCGAACAGTCGCGCTCGAACAGGTGGACGAGATTGCCGTGATCGTCACCGATCAGTTGCACCTCGACGTGGCGGGCACGCTCAACCAGCTTTTCGAGATACATCTCGTCCTTGCCGAAGGCGGCCTTGGCCTCGCGCTTGCCCTCGGAAACCTCGCTCCTCAAATCCTTCTCATTCATGATGCGGCGCATGCCGCGCCCGCCTCCGCCCCAGGAGGCCTTGAGCATCAGCGGGTAGCCGATCTCGGCCGCCATCAGAGCGACCTCCTCGAGATTGTCGGGCAGCGCGTCGGTCGCCGGCACCACCGGCACGCCCGCCGCGATCGCCATGTTGCGCGCGGCAACCTTGTTGCCGAGGTCGCGCATGGTCTGGGCGCGCGGACCGATGAAGGTGATGCCGGCATCCTCACAGGCGTCGGCGAATTCCGGGCTCTCGGAGAGAAGCCCGTAGCCCGGGTGGATGGCATCGGCCCCCGAGATCCGGGCGATGCGGATATATTCGTCGATCTGCAGGTAGGCCTCGACCGGTCCCTTGCCCTTGCCGATGAGATAGGCCTCGTCCGCCTTGAACCGGTGCAGGGCCAGCTTGTCCTCTTCGGCAAAGACCGCGACGGTCTTGAGGCCGAGTTCGTTGGCGGCGCGGAACACGCGGATGGCGATTTCGCTGCGGTTGGCGACGAGGATCTTCTTGATCGGCATGGGTCAGTCCCGAGCAAAGGGAGGCGAAAAGGGCGACCGCGCCCGGCGGAGGCTTTTTGGGGCCCGCGTCACAGTCCCGACAAATTTATTTCTGGCCGAGATGGCCCGCCAGATGGCTGAGATCATAGCCCGCACGCGCGGCCTGGCCGATGATGTCGCCGGCCTCCATCTCACCGGCCTGCGATAGGGCCCAGAGCGTCGTCGAGCGCGTGCCCGAGCGGCAGAACGCAAAGACAGGGCCCTGGCTTTGCGCGAGCGCGGCTTTGGTCTGCTCGACCATTTCGGCGGTGACGCCCGTGCGCCCCAGGGGAATGTGATGGTAGGCAAGGCCTGCGGCCGTCGCCGCGGCCTCGATCTCGGCGGCCGCCGGCTGGTCGGGCGCCTCGTCGTCCGGCCGGTTGTTGATGATGGTGGTGTACCCTTGAGCCTTGAGCGCCGCGATATCCTCGGGCGCAATCTGGCCCGAAACGCTGATGTGATCGTTGATCCGCTTCACGTCCAAGGCGTCTACTCCCAATTCCCGCCGGCCGGCATATGGGCGCCTTTATATCCACCGGTGCGTTTATGACGCAACTGCGACGTTGGAAGAAGGCTTGAGGCCGCTTGCACCAAAGCCGTTCCACAAAGACGCGCACTGCCGCGCCTCGAAACGAGCCGTTACCAGGCAGCGGCGCCGCCGTTTTGCCGACACCCTTAACCCAGGTTCGTTTGCGACCGACGGAACTCAGTCCGAAACGGCGCACTCCCCTGGCTCGCCAGTGATCAGTATTTTTCCAGCATTTAGGCGGCATTGTCGCGGATCGTGACGCATAGAAATGGCGCCCCAGGCAGGCACCTGAATCACATTTCGACATTTTTATGGTTGAATCAGTCGCCACCCATCCCTATTGTCCCCGTCAACGCAAGTAGCATTTGGAATTCCTGAGCCAACTTCCGAAGAGGATTTTGGCAAAGGTCGTTTTCGCGCTTGAAAGCCATAGGACTATTCACCTGCCCGAAAACTATATTCATGAGAACCCCGCAAAAAGAGGGCCGATGACAGCCAAGTTAAGAGTGAAGGACGTCTACAAGATCTTCGGCGGTGATCCGTCGCTCGCCCTGGAGCGCCTGGAGCGCGGCGAGTCCAAGGAAGAAATCTTTGCCGAGACGGGCCTCACCGTCGGCGTCCAAGATGCCGATTTCGAAGTCGAAGAAGGCCAGATCTTCGTGGTCATGGGGCTTTCCGGCTCCGGCAAGTCGACGCTCGTGCGCATGCTCAACGGTCTCATCAAGCCGAGCTCGGGAGCGATCCTCATCGACGACGACGACGTCGCCAGCTGCTCGGCCGACCGGCTGCGCCAGGTCCGCCGCAACAAGATCTCCATGGTCTTCCAGCACTTCGCGCTCTTTCCGCACCGCACCATTGCCGAGAACGCGGCGTTCGGCCTCAAGATCAAGGGCGTCAAGCCCGCCGAGCGCCGCGAGCGCGCGCTGGCCGCCCTCGAGCAGGTAGGCCTTGCCGCCTGGGCCGACAGCCGTCCCTCCGACCTGTCGGGCGGCATGCAGCAGCGGGTGGGCCTGGCACGGGGCCTTGCGACCGAGCCGCAGATCCTGTTGATGGACGAGCCCTTCGGCGCTCTCGACCCGCTCATTCGCAAGGAGATGCAGGAAGAGCTGCTGACCCTGCAGAAGACGCTGAAGAAAACCATCGTCTTCATCACCCACGACCTCAACGAGGCGCTGATCCTGGGCGACCGCATCGCCATTATGAAGGATGGGCTGTTCGTGCAGGTTGGCACCGCGCAGGAGATCGTTTCCGAGCCGGCCGACGACTATGTGGCCGCCTTCGTTGCCGACATCGACCGCGGGCGCGTCTTTACCGCCGAGACGGTCGCCGACGCGCCGGCCGCTCTCCAGCTCAAGACCGACAGTGCCGAGGACGCCATCAAGAACATGGAGGATTTGAACCGCAACGCCCTCTATGTACTCGATGGCGACGAGATCGCCGGGGTCGTGACCTACCAGGATCTGACTGCCGCCGGCCGCGAGAACGGCGGCGCGAACGAGGCCGTGCTGAACGAGGTGCTGATCACCGAGTATCCGAGCACGGATCCCGATACGCACCTGGCCGACCTTTATGGGTCTGCAAGCGCGGGCCTGCCTATCGCCGTGACCGACGAGGAGAACCGCCTGGTCGGCGTCGTCGAACCGCAGGCCGTGTTCGCCCAGCTCTCGAACGAGGTGACGCCCAACGGTGAGAGTGTCGAAATCCCTGAGACTGCCAAGACGGCAGACACTGCAGAAAAACCATCCAGGAAAGGAGACGCGGCTTGAGCCCCTCCGATCTTTACATCATCCCCTTCGACGACTGGGTGAACTTCCTGGTCCGCGACTGGCTCGTGCCCAATTTCCGGCCATTCTTCCGGGCACTGCAGGTGCCGATCACCTTGGTCCTCAACTGGCTGGACGACTTCTTCGCCTTCGTGCCGATGCCGATCACCACGATCGTCTTCGCGCTTTTGGCGTTCAAGTTTGCCGGGCGCTGGATGGCGCTCTTCACCATCGTCGGCTTCATCTTCATCGACATGATCGATCTCTGGTCCGAGACCATGACGACACTGTCCATGATCATCACCTCTGTGCTGTTCTGCGCAATCATCGGCATTCCGGTCGGGATCCTGGCGGCGCGCAACGACGTCGTCTGGAAGGTCACGCGCCCGATCCTCGACATCATGCAGACGATCCCATCCTTCGTTTACCTGGTGCCGATCGTTATGCTCTTCGGCGTCGGCATGGCCCCTGGAATCATCGCCACCATCATCTTTGCGCTGCCCCCGATCATCCGGCTGACCAATCTCGGCATCCGCAACGTCAGGGCCGATCTCATCGAGGCCGCCGAGGCGTTCGGATCGACCGCCTGGCAGATGCTGACCGAGGTGCAGTTTCCCCTGGCGCTGCGCACGATCATGGCCGGCCTCAACCAGACCCTGATGCTGGCGCTCTCGATGGTGGTGATCGCCGCCCTGATCGGTGCGGGCGGCCTCGGCCTCGTCGTCAACACCGGCCTCGGGCGCCTCGATGTCGGCGGCGCGACGGCCGGGGGCGTGGGCATCGTCATCCTCGCCATCATCCTCGACCGCATTACCCAGGGACTGGGCGAGCAGAACGCGGTCGAGACGGTGTCGCTGCGCGCCACACTAGCTTCTTTGTTTCGCCTACGCCCCATGGCGGACGAAACCAAGAAGGCGGGCTGACAGCCCGTCACAAAGCGGGATGCGAAAAAGTGGGTACCGGTTTTTCGCTGACAATCCCGCGTCTCTAGATGGGAGGCTGAGCCTTCCTCCACCATCCGCTCAATTGCGGATCCTCAAAACGAAAAAGGGAGACGCAGACTTCATGTTCAGTCTCAAAACCATTTCCGCGACCATCGCCGCCGCGCTTCTCGGCGCCGCCAGCTTCAGCCCCGCCCTTGCCCAGGATGCTCCCGGCGAAGGCACCACGGTCGAGATGGGCCGCGCCACCTGGGACACCGGTTGGTTCCATGCCGAAATCTACAAGCAGCTCCTCGAGGAGTTGGGCTACACCGTCGAAGGGCCGACGACGCTCGACAACCCGCCGTTCTACCAGGCCGTCGCCCAGGGCGACATGGACCTCTGGGTCAACGGCTGGTTCCCGCTGCACAACACTTATGAGGATACCTTCTCGAGCGGGGCCGAAAAGGTTGGTGCCGTCGCCGAGGGTGGAGCCCTCGAGGGCTACCTGGTCGACCAAGCCGCCATCGAGGAGTTCGACATCAAGACTCTCGAGGACTTCAAGCGCCCCGAGGTCAAGGAAGCCTTCGACCGCAATGGCGACGGCAAGGCCGATCTCGTCGCCTGCCCGCCGGGCTGGGGCTGCGAGGTCAACATCGAGCATCACCTCGATGCCTACGACCTGCGCGACCACATCAATCCGATCAAGGCCGGCTATTCGGCCTCGATGGCCGACGCGGTCGCCGCCTATGAGAACGGCGAGCACATCCTCTTCTACACCTGGACGCCCAACTGGACCGTCAATGCCCTGGTTCCGGGTGAAGACGTGATGTGGATCGAGGTGCCCGAGGTCGACCTGCCCGACATGTCTCTGGCCGACGCCGCCACCCTTGAAGGCGTCGAGGGATGCGTCGAGGATCCGTGCACGCTGGGCTTCCCGGCCAACGATATCGTGCCGGTGGTCAACTCGGAATTCCTTGAGCAGAACCCCGCTGTCGGGGCCCTGCTGGAGGCCGTCTCCATTCCGCTCACCGACATCTTCGAGCAGAACGCGGCCATGAACGCGGGCGAAGACGACATCGAGGCTCAGGCCTCGGCCTGGATCGAGGAGAACCGCGATCTCGTCGACGGCTGGCTCGAAGAGGCCCGTGCCGCCGCATCGTAACGACGCAACAGTGCGACCAAACGCGAACCGGGCCGCTAAAGGCCCGGTTTTTTTGAGCGGGATGCGAAAAAAGTGGGCACCGGTTTTTTCGCAACGAATCCCGCGACAACAAAGAGTTAGAGCGCGCGATAGCGCGATTTGATTCAATCAAATCGCATCGCGCTCTAGTCGCTTGCCTGCCCCTCCTGGCTTTCTGCACCGACCCACGCCGACCATATGTCTGCCTTTTCGGCAACGAAGCGTTCGGCCACCGCCTCAGGCGTGGCGCCGGACGTCCCGATTTCGGCCAGAAGCTTGTCCATCTCGGCAAGCGGCAGGCTGGCGCGCTGGAAATAGCCAGCGACCCGCGGCGCCTCGTCGAACACCCATTCGGCAAGCGCCACCACGACCGTCTCGGCGGGAAAGTCCGAAACGGCGGGCGCCGCGCATTCGGCATCGGCGAGGCACTGCATCGCTTCGGCGTCATATGCGCCAAGGTCGAGCCTCTTGAACCCGAACTGGTCGATGACCGCGTTAGGCGCCCAGTAATAGGCAACGAAAGCCTCGCGCCGGCTGACCGCTTCGGCAATCAGCCGGTCCATCTCGAAGCGGTTGGCGGGTTCGACGAGCTCGAACCTGTCTTCGAGCCCGAGCGCGGCCACCAGGTTCCTGTTTATGATGGCGCAACCCCAGTCCGGCGGACAGGAGATGAACCGCGCCCGCCCCCCCTGCGTTGCATCGAACGCCGGGCCTGTCGCGAGCGCGGCGGTGCCCGTCAGATCCGGATGTTGCTCGGCAAGGTAACCGGGGATGTACCACCCCTCGAACACCTGCATGTCATAGGTGTTGGCGGCAGCGCGAACGGTTTGCGTTTCGACCGCCTGGTTCCAGACGTCGGCTATACGGGCGATCCAGAGCTCGGGCGCCACCGCCGGCTGGCCGGTCGCCGCCATCGCCGAACCGCTGCCAGCCATGTCGCCCGGCACCACCTGCACCTCGCAATCGAAATGCCTCGCGAGCAACCTCGCATGGATTTCCGCCAGCACCGCCGCCGAGGGCCACTGCATGCGCGCGATCGCCAGCGGCCGACCGCCGCAGGGCGCTGCCTCGCCCTGGGGGACCGTCAACGCATCCTGCGCCTCGTCGAGCACAGTAAAGCCTTGCTGAGCCGCGACAGGGGAAAGCGTCGCGCAGAGGACCGTAAGGACGGGCGCCACCCGTGTTAAGCAACACATCCACGTCATAATCCTGCCCGCATTAGTCCCGTGACTCGCAAATGAAAAGTGTGCCAAAGTCGCCCCCCAGCGGGGCACGGGGGCGTGCCCCCGGTATCATTGTTCGCGCTGATCAGAAGGCAGCCCCGGAAGGCCGCCCGGCGCGGGCAAGCAAATAGAGGGACATCTATGCAAAAGTTCAAGACCAGCCTTTCATTCGCCGTGGCCGCCGCCGTCCTGGCCGCCGCCGCGCCGGCACTTGGGCAGGAAGTCAAGCTCGGCTTCCTGGCCGACGTCACCGGTCCGATCGCCGGCTTTGCGCCCGGCATGGTGGATGCGGGCAACCTTGCCATCGCGAACATCAACGAGCAGGGCGGCGTGCTTGACGGCCAGAACCTGAGTTCGGTGCTGGCCGACAGCGCCTGTGACGGCGGCGCCGCCGGTCCGGCGGCCGACCGCTTGGTCAACACCGAGCAGGTCGTCGCCATCTTCGGCGGCTATTGCTCCGGCGCGACGATCGCCGGCGCCAACGGCTCGGCCATTCCGGGCGATGTGGTGATGATCTCGCCGGCCTCGACCGCTCCGGCGGTTGCCGAACTCAACGACAACGACCTCGTCTTCCGCGTTGTGGTTCCGGATTCGATCCAGGGCGTGAAGGCTGCCGAGCTGCTGCTTGCTCAGGGCATCGACGAAGTCGGCGTGACGTATGTCAACAACGACTACGGCTCGGGCCTTGCTACCGCCTTCGTCGATGCTTTCGAAGCCGGCGGCGGCACTGTGCTTGCCAATGTCGCCCATGAGGACGGCAAGGCCGACTACCGCCCGGAAATTGGCCAGGTCGAAGCCTCGGGCGCCACCACGCTCGTCATCTATGGCTATGAGAATGCCGGCGGCGGCGCGATCCTCAACCAGGCGGTCGAGGCGGGCTCCTTCACCCAGTTCGTGGGTGGGGACGGCATGGCCGGCGAAGCGCTGGTCGCCAACCGCGATCCCGCGTCCCTCGAAGGAATGATCCTCACCCAGGCGGCTCCGGCCGCTGGCCCTGCGTTCGATGCGCTGGCCGCCCTCACCGAATCGGCTGGTCAGGATGTTAACGGCACCTATGTGACCACGTCCTACGACGCCGTATTCCTGCTGGGCCTGGCCATCGAGAAATCAGGAACGGCCGACCGTGAAGGTGTCTCTGCCGCCCTGCGTGAGGTCGCCAACGCTCCGGGCGAGACCATCCTGCCCGGTGAATGGGCGAAGGCCAAGGAACTGATCGCGGCTGGCACGGACATCAACTACGAGGGCGCCTCGGGCACCATCGAGTTCGATGACGTGGGCGACGTCGCCGGCGCCATCAATTACTTCGTCATCGAAGGCGGCGAAGTGGTCAACAAGGGTCTGATCGAGTAGGCGGGTCGCTAACGGGATTTTCGGCCCGGGGGTACGCTCCCGGGCCTTTCCCTGTCGGAGAAACGTGTGGCCGACGAAGCGACGCTCCGCTTTTATGCCGATAATGCGGCGGCCTATGCCCGCCGCCAGCGTAACTTGCCGGGCGAGCGGCTTGCTACCTTCCTCGCCCTCATGGCACCCGGCGCGTCCATCCTTGAGCTCGGCACCGGCGGTGGCCAGGATGCCTTGGCGATGTTGTCGCAAGGGTTCGACGTGACCCCGACTGATGCTTCGCCGGAACTGGCGGTCGAGGCCGAGAGGCTCATCGGTCGGCCGGTCGCTGTGATGCGTTTCGACGAGCTCGAGGCGGAAGCCGCCTATGACGGCGTGTGGGCCAGTGCCTGCCTGCTGCACGCCCCGCCAGAGGAGCTGACCGAGGACCTCAGGCGCATCCACCGCGCCCTCAAGCCGCAGGGACATTTCCTTGCCAGCTTCAAGGCGGGCAACGGCCCCGGCCATGACGGCTTCGGGCGTTACTATAACTATCCAGGCCGGGAAGAACTGCTCGTCCACTATCGCGATGCTGCCGCCTGGGCCGAACTCGACATCGAGGAGGTCGACGGCGGCGGCTATGACGGCCGGCCGACGCGCTGGCTCTGGGTCATGGCGCGGCGGTAAGCCGGCGCACGGTGATCTGCCGCTCGTCGCGGCGCACCGTGACCTCGAGATGTTCGGCCTGCACCACGTCGAGAACCTTCGTCGGGCGATAGGCGACGACATTGACGCCGCCGGCGTGGCGCAGGCTATCATAGACGATGCCGTCGGCGCCCGATTTGCGTAAGCTTTCGCCGAAGGCCTGTGATCGGGTGCAGTCGTCGGAGGCATAGATCTCGGGCATCTCGCCGGCCAAGCCTGTTATGTCGCGATAGCGCCCATCGAGCCGGCCCCGGTAGGCGCGGTAGCGGCGGGTGAGTTCGCTCCTGCGGCGTGCCACAGCTTCGCGGCGCAGATGATGGCCAACCTCGGCAACCGCCGTCTCGAGCCTTGCAGAAGCGTACCACGCGCCAAGGTCCGGCCCCGCAAAGCGCGTGCCGCCGGGCGGTGCGTGGAGGAAGGCGGCCATGACGATGGAGGCATTAGGCCGGCCGAATACCCATTCCCGCCGCGGCAGGCGCGCAACGCGCTCGGCGACCAGCCGGTCGTTGGTCCAGCCGGCAAGCTCCATCACCGCCTCGAGGTCGGCGGCACGGGTGACCGTATCGAAGAGGCCGACCGGCGGAAAGCGCGAGGGGATCAGCCGGTGGCTGGGCTGGGGCGCCTCGGTGTCGGGCACTCTCACCGCCAGACGATCTCCTTGTCAGCAAGCGGCGCGAAATCCGCATCGAGCGCATTGGGCGGCATGTAGAGCCCCCCGCGCGCCGCATCGAGGAAGCGCCGCACCGCCAACAGCCCGTCGAGCGTGCCGCTCGTCACCAGCGCCATGGGCGGCTGGCCGCCGAAGACCGGCGCATCGTGCGGATCGTTGAGCCACTCAACGCCCTCCGCTTCGCGCTCGAAGAGGAGGGCGAGCGCCTGATGGATGCCGAGCAAGGCGGACAGGCGCGTCAGCGTGTCGACATCGAGGGTTATGGCACCGTGCTCGCGTGCGATCCTGGCCCAGTTGTGGTAGGTCGAGCGCGAGGGATAGCCCAGCACCAGCCGCCTCTGCTCCTCGTTGAGGCCCCAAAGGCCGGCGATGGCAAGGAAGGTGCGCAACGCCGGAGCGCTCAGCCGCTTGCGGTTTGCCGGCGCGAAACGCGTCGTATCGAGCATTGCCGGACCTCCCGCAACGAAACCCGTCTGCGGCGCGTCCGAGATTCCCTGGTGCTTGACATTGGACCGGGCCATAAGAGCCTCCTTGCATCGTCCGAACTCGGATATAGTCCAATTTTGGACAAATGCAAGAACGCCTGCTTCAGATCATTTATTCGCCTCAGGCCTCGCGCCTGACCGTCTCCGGCAGAATGCCCCGCGGGGCATAGCGCAACGCGATGGTAATGACGACGCCGAGCACGAAGACGCGCATCTGCAGCGCGCGCGAATCGATTTCGGGAATGGCGCCCCAACCCAGCTCTTGGGTCAGCACCGACAGGTTGACGAAGATAAGCTGCGCCAAGGGGTCGGAAATCACCCAGACGATGTAGATGAGGAAGGCGCCCAGCACCACGCCCCAATTGTTGCCGGCCCCGCCAACGATGACCATGACCCAGATCATGAAGGTGTGGTTGATGGGTTGGTAGCCGGAAGGGTCGAAGATCTGCGTGAAGGTGGCGAGGATCGCGCCACCTATGCCCATCAGGATGGAGCCGAGGACGAAGAGCTCGAGCTGACGACCGGTGACGTTCTTGCCCATCGAGGCCGCGGCGATGTGATTGTCGCGGATCGCCCGCATCATGCGGCCCCAGGGGCCACCATAGGCGCGCTGCACGAAGAAGAACATGCCGACAAGGATCAACGCCGTCAGCGCCAGGAACCCGAGCCGCGCAATGATGAAGCTGTCCTGAATGGTGAACCCCAGCGCCCGCAGTTCCTGCGGCAGCGGTGTTGGCCAGGGCATTGGCGAGACCGTCATGGTGCCGCGCGTCAGCCAGTCCATGTTCTTGATCAGCGCCCGGATGATTTCCGAGATACCGATGGTGGCGATGGCGAGATAGTCGGTGCGCAGCCCAAGGCTGATGCGACCGACGAAGAAGGCGATGACAGCCGAGACCAGCCCGCCGAAGGCCCAGCCGAGCACCGGATGCAGGCCGAGCCCGCCAATGAAGCCGGCGGTCGACTCGATATAGGCGGCAGCCGGATCGATCTGGCTGCGATAGATCACGTAGCCGGCAAACCAGGCCAGTACGATCAGCGCGGTCCTGATGCGGCCGGAAATCCCGATCCGGCGGCTCTGCCGGGCGAGCATCACAAGCCCGAGGCCGATCAGCAGCGCGACCAGGGCACGCCCGAGGAGCATCGGCCCGTCGCTGTCCCAAAACGCCGTATTGACCGGATAGGAAAGGAAGACCGTCGAGGCCCCGCCGACCATCAGGAAGCCCATGATGGCGAAATTGAACAGGCCGCCATAGCCCCATTGGATGTTCAGTCCCAGCGCGATGAGGGCATAGGCGGTGGCCTGCGTCAGGATCAGCAGCATCGAGGCCGTTCCCTGCACCATGCCGACCATCACGATCATGACGAACATGGCAACAAACAGCAGCAGGCCACGCCTGAGCGACGTGTCCCAACCGGTACCGGTGGAAGCGGCGCTCATGTTGAAGCTCCCTTGAAGATGCCCGTGGGTCGCGCCAGCAGGGTTATGACCAGGATAATGAAGGCCACGGTGAGTTTGTATTCCGTCGGCACCAGCGACAGGTTTGGCGGCAATGCCATGCCTTCGGGTAGCACGGCGTTGAGCGGACGCAGCACGGCCGTCCAGTTGAATACCGCCAGCGTTTCGGCAAAGGCGATGAGGAAGCCGCCCACGATCGCTCCGTAGGCATGCCCCAGTCCGCCGACGATCGCGGCCGCGAAGATCGGTAGCACGATATTGAAGGCAAGATCGGGCATCAGCGCCACGTCGAGCGCCAGCATCGTGCCGGCAACGCAGGCGAGGCTCCCCGCGATCACCCATGTGACGCGCACGACGAGGGCAGTGTTGATACCGGAGACCTGGGCGAGATCGGCATTGTCCGCCATGGCGCGCATGGCCTTGCCGAGCCGCGAACGGGTAAGGAAGAGGTGCAGCGCGACAACCAGCAGCGCAGTGACGACGAACATGATGACCTGCGGCTCGGTGACCGAAATCGGCCGCTGCGCGCCTGCCCAGCTCATGTCGATGCGGAAGATGTCCTTCGTCTCGTCGGCAAAGAAGCTGCGCGTGCCCGAGCCGAAGATCAGGCGAATGACCCCCTGGATCATCAGCGTGACACCGATCGAGGCGATGAGGAGTGTCACCGGGCGCGCGCCACGCTGGCGAAGCGGTGCGTAAAAACTCTTGTCGATACCGAGCGCAATGATCGCCGCCAGCACCATGGCAACGGGCAGAACGACGACGCCGGTCGGCAGCGGCGTGACGATCCCCGCGCTCGCCAACACGCCCGCCAGCACAAAGGCGATGAAGGCGCCCATCGTCATCATGTCGCCATGGGCAAAATGCGCGAAGCGCAGGATCCCAAAGATCAGCGTGATACCGATGGCACCGAGCGCGTAGATCGACCCCAGCACCGTGCCCGAGATCAACACGCGGTTTATAAAGAAGATCAGTTCGTCCATGCTTTAGCCCCCGAGGAACGATCTGGCGACTTCGGGGTCGGCGATGAGTTCCTGGCCCGTGCCGGTGAAGCGGTTCTGCCCGTTGGCGAGGACGAACCCGCGCGAGGCGAACGCCAGTGCCTGGCGCGCGTTCTGCTCGACCATCAGGATGCCGACGCCTTCGCCGTTGATCTTGACGATCGTTTCGAAGATCTCGATGACGTATCGCGGCGACAAGCCCGCGGAAGGCTCGTCGAGCATCAGGAGCCTCGGCTTGCTCATCAGCGCCCGGCCCATGGCCACCATCTGCCGTTGCCCCCCGGAAAGTTCACCGGCCGGCTGCCGGCGCTTTTCCCTAAGGATCGGGAACATCTGGTAGACCCAGCCCATGGTATCGGAAAAGTCGTCGGTGCGGGTGAACGCCCCCATCTCGAGGTTCTCCTCGACGGTCATCGAGGTAAAGACGTTCTTTTCCTGCGGAACGAACGAGAGCCCCTTGGGCACCAACCTGTCGGGCAGCGAATTGGTTATCTCTTCGCCGGCAAAGGTGATGGTGCCGCCCATGACCTTGAGGAGCCCGAAGATGGCCTTGAGCGTCGTCGACTTGCCCGCACCGTTCGGGCCGACGATGACGCCGATGTCCGACTGCTCGATGGCGATGTCGACGCCATTGAGGATCGGCGCGCCGCCATAACCGCCGACGACGTGTTTCAGTTCGATGAGAGCCATGACTTCAGCGCTCCCTCGAAATGTGGAAGCCGGTATCCGGATCGGGGAATGCGCGCATCAGGCGGCCTCCACCGGCGCGCCGAAATAGGCCTCGACGATCTCGGGATTGGCGCGGACCTCTTCCATCGAGCCTTCGGCGATCTTGCGGCCCTCGGCCATCACGATCACCGGGTCGCAGAGCCGGGCGATGAGGTCCATGTCGTGCTCGATGACGAAGAAGGTATAGCCGAGCTCTCGGTTCATACGCTCGATATTTGCGGCAAGATCGTTGAGCAGGGTCTTGTTGACACCCGCCGCCACCTCGTCGAGCAGCACCACCTTGGCATCGACCATCATGGTGCGGCCGAGCTCGAGGAGCTTCTTCTGCCCACCCGAAAGATTGCCGGCCAGCTCGTTTCGTACATGTCCGAGCTTTAAAAAATCGATGACGTCGAGGGCCTTCTTCCTCACCGCCGTCTCGCGCGAACGGGCAAGGAACGGGCGAAACCAGACATTGGCCAGGGACTCGCCGGGCTGATCGCCCGGCACCATCATCAGGTTCTCGAGTGCCGTCATGTTTGAGAATTCATGCGCGATCTGGAAAGTGCGCAGCATGCCCAGCCGGAAGAGCTGGTGCGGAGCAAGCCCCGTGACGTCCTGGCCGTCGAAGATGACCTGGCCTTCGTCCGGCACGATGTTGCCGGCGACCATGTTGAAGAGCGTCGACTTGCCGGCGCCGTTCGGCCCGATAAGCCCAGTGACCGATCCGCGCCGGACCGACAGTGAGCAGTTGTTGACCGCGGCCAGCCCGCCGAAATGTTTGGAGACGTTGATGACGTCGATAACTGCGTCTTGCGACAATAAGGTCCCGTCCTGGTGTTTCCTGATGCGCTGCGCCCTGGATAGTTTCCGGTGGCGATTTTGTGGCATCTGCTCACAAGAGCCTCACGCGGTCAACCTTGACCATCCGGACAAAATCGCCACAAGCCCAGCCGATGCGGGGTTCTCAACCGCTTTTAGGACTGCACCGCGCCACCGGCGCGCCTACCGCGTTTTCAGCAAGTGGTCACCACTTTTGCGGTTCCGCTCCAATCGGAACGCGAAACGCTCTGGGCACAATACGCTTGCGGCCTCGTCGTTCCCAGCCGCTTCGCACATGAGCGCCGGCAGCCGGAACGGAAGGCCAAGCGCTCAGAGCGCCTTCAGCACCGCGTCGGCGGTTGCCGGATTGCAGGCGAATAACGTGTTGTAGAGCGTTGCAAGCCGGGTCAGCGCCTTGACGTCGACATCGTGCGGCAGCGCCGTCAGCGGGTCGATGAAGAAAATCAGCGCATCGAGGAGCCCCTCGGCGATCATAGCGCCGAGCTGCTGGTCCCCGCCCAGCGGTCCGCTCTTTAAGAGCGTCACCTCGAGGCCGGTCTCCTGCCTCACCCGCCCGCCGGTGGTGCCCGTGCCATAGAGCACATGGCGGGCAAGCGCGGCGCGGTTGACCGACGCCCATTCGGCCATCTGCTGCTTCTTGTCGTCGTGAGCGACGAGTCCGATCCGCGCCATCAGCGATCTCCCGGTCGATTGGTATCTTAAAAGCACGAGCCGCCCGTCCCGGCAACCGGGCGGGCGGCAAGACCGTTGCGGCTGGTTTGAAGCCTAGAGCTCGCTCCAGTCCGACGAGATCGCGGTGTTTCCCGCGACGGCATGGCCTCGCGCCGGGCGCTGCCGACCCCCTGGGATCACCCGCATCGCAGCCCGCTCATGCGCTTCACCGGTTTCGGAGAGGGTAAAGACATCGACGATGCGGTCGAGTTCGTTGGCCTGCGCCTCGGTCTGCTCGATGGCAGCGTTGGTCTCCTCGACGAGCGCGGCGTTGTGCTGGGTCATCTCATCCATCTGCCGGACGGCCACCGTGATCTCCTCGATGGCGGTCGCCTGCTCGCGGCTCTCATTGGCGATGCCGTCGATCAGCGCGTTGTTGGCGCGAGCCGCCTCGAGCATGGCGGCGAGTTTGCCGGCCGCTTCCGCCACGAGCCGCGATCCGGAGCCCACTTCATTGGCCGACTGCTCGATCAAGACCTTGACCTCCGAGGAGGCCTCGGCCGCCGACTGCGCCAGGCGCCGGACCTCGACGGCGACGACCGCAAAGCCCTTCCCGGCTTCGCCCGCGCGCGCCGCCTCGACCGAGGCATTGAGCGCCAGAAGGTTGGTCTGGAAGGCGATGTCGTCGATCATGCCGATAATGTTGGAGATCTTGGCCGACGAAGCGGTGATCCGCTCCATGGCCTCGTTCGCCCGGCCCATCACCACCCCGCCATCCTCAGCGGTGCGGGTGACCGAAGCGGCATTGCGGTTGGCTTCACCGGCTCGCTCGGCATTGCCGAGCACGGTCGCCGCCAGCTGCTCCATGGCCGCCGAGGTCTCCTCGATGGTCGCGGCCTGCCGCGTGGTACGCTGCGAGAGGTCGTTGGCGCCCGCCAGGATCTCGCCCGTAGCAGCCTTGACGGCTCGCGACGTGGCGCGGAGCTTCCCCACCACATCGGTCAGCGTGTCGGCGACGCGGTTCATATCGTCCTTGAGTCTCAGGAACGCGCCGCGATGGTTGCCGGTCATGCGTTGCGTCAGGTCCGTGCGGGCCAGTGCCGAGAGCACATTGCCCGCTTCCGCCAGCCCCCCGTCGACGCTTTCGAGCAGCGAGTTGAAGTTGGCGGCGATCCGCGCGATGTCCGCGTCCTCGAACCGGCTCTCGATCCGCCCCGAGAAGTCGCCTTCGATCGAGGCGGCAACCAGCGCGTCGAACTCCTGCTGGAAGGTCTCCATGGTGCGTGCGCGCTCCGCCGTCAGCCGGGCCCGCGACTGTTCCTCACCGGTCATCTCGCGCATGCGCAGCCCGTTGTCCTTGAAGACCTGCAGCGCATCGGCCATCGCGCCGATCTCGTCCTTGCGTCCCGCAAGCGGCACCTCGGTGTCGAGATCGCCGCCGGCGAGCTTTTGCATGCTCTCGGTCAACGCCAGGATCGGCCGGCTGAGCTTTGCGCCCGCGATATGACCGGCAACAGCAACGCCCGCCCCGAGCCCGACGACGATCGTTGCGCCGATGATCATCAGCATGCGCATCTGGAAGGCTTCCATCTCCGCTTTGAGTTCGGCCAGTTTCTCCTGGTCGTCCACGACGACCGCGTCGATCTCGCCCTGATAAGCGCGCCGGTTGGCGCGGTTGGCGTCATTGTTGCCTTGGGTGTTGGCCTCGGCCGGCGAAACCTCCCGCCCAAGCCGCGCCGTCTCGGCGCGGAAGGCGCGGAACTCCGCGGTGCGGGAGACGACGGCATCGAACGCCGCCTGCTGGTCGGCATCAACCAGCGGCCGCCACTCCTCGAGCACGCCGTCGATCTCATCGAGGAAGCGCACCAGGCCTTCGGCGAAAGGGGTCGCCTGCTCGACAGTCCGCGAAGCATAGATACCACGCGCGTCCATGACCACCGCGGTCACGAACCGGTTGAGACGCTCACCCAGATGCACCCGCTCGGCCACCTGCTCGAGGCGCTCGACCTTGCTGTGGTATTCAAAGGCTACATAGGCCGCCATGCCGCCGATAAGAACGGCCACCAGGCCCATCAGCACAACGATGGAATATATTCGATTACGGATATTCACCTGTCAGCTCCAAATGCCGCCACCACTCCCGCGCCGATTTCGAGGCAACAGCTACCGGCGCGAGAAGTCGCCCGCGCTGGCATCGACAGTACCGCAAGCGTCTGGAACGGACGGCGCGGAAGGGGCCTCGATTTCGGTGTACGCCACGAATGGATGGCACCGAGTCCATTACTTCTGCGTCCAGAACTTAATTTAAGCGATTCCCCTTAAGGCTTCATGAACCGTCGACGCCAAGCTCCAAAAAGAAGCGAATAGCGAATAGGGCAGAGAGAACAGTGCCTGCGAAAATCCATTCGCTATTTCGCTATTCGCTATTCACTATGAAAGCAGTAAGGGGGAAGGGACCGCGGTCCCTTCCCCCTCACCGATTCATCGCTCTGTCCGCTCTAGAACTCGGACCATTCCTTGTCGATGGCAGCGTTGCCCTGGGTGAGATAGGCGGCAGCCGCGCCCTTGAGCTTCTGCTGCAGCCCGCGCGCGCCTTCGCTAACCGCTCGCGCAGCCACCTGCACCGGGCCGGGCGCGTGCCGGACCGGCACCTGCTCTTCATCTACGGCAAAGATATCGACGATCTTGTCGAGCTCGCTCGCCTGCGCCTCGGTCTGCTCGATGGCAGCGTTGGTCTCTTCGACGAGCGCTGCGTTGTGCTGGGTCATCTCGTCCATCTGCCTGACGGCCGTGTTGACTTCCTCGATGGAGGACGCCTGCTCGCGGCTTTCGGTGGCGATCTCGGAGAGGAGCTCACTGTTGGCGCGCGCCGCGTCCAGCATCGCCTCGAGCTTGGCGGCCGCGTCCGCCACTAGCTTGCTGCCGCCCTTGACCTCGCCGGCCGACTGCTCGATGAGCGCCTTGACATCGGAAGAGGCGGAAGCCGCCGACTGGGCCAGACGCCGCACCTCGACAGCAACGACCGCAAAGCCCTTGCCGGCGTCGCCCGCCCGCGCCGCCTCGACCGAGGCGTTGAGCGCCAGGAGGTTTGTCTGGAAGGCGATATCGTCGATCATGCCGATGATGTTGGAGATCTTGGCCGATGAAGCGGTGATCCGCTCCATGGCCTCGGTCGCCTCGTGCATCACCTGCCCGCCTTCCTCGGCAGTGCGCGTCACCTGCGTGGCGTTGACGCTGGCGCCGTTGGCGCGTTCGGCGTTCTGCATCACCGTGGTGGCAAGTTGCTCCATGGCCGCCGAGGTCTCTTCGATCGTCGCCGCCTGCTTGGTGGTGCGCTCGGAAAGGTCGTTGGCGCCCGAAAGGATCTCGCCCGTCGCGGTCTTGAGTGCCCGTGAGGTCGTGCGCAACTGCCCGACGATCTCGGAGAGCTTCTCGGCCACCGCATTGGTGTCGGCCTTGAGGCGCGCAAACGCGCCCTGGTAGTCGCCGTGCATGCGCTTGGTGAGGTCCGTGTCGGCGAGTGCAGAGAGCACCGTGCCGGTTTCGGTGACGCCGCGGTCGACGGTCTCGACCAGGTTGTTGACCGAATGCGCAAGGCTGTTGAGCTCGGCATCGGGGAACTCGACGGTCACGCGCTGCGAGAAATCGCCGGCGACCGCCGCGTCGACCACCTGGCCGAAGGCGTTCTGTAGTTCGCTCATCATGCGCTGGCGGTCTTCCTGGTCCTTGACGATCCGGGCGGCCTCCGCCTCGGTCATCTCGGCTACTTTCTGGCCGTTCTCGCGGAAGACCTCCACGGCCCGAGCCATCGAGCCGACCTCATTGCCAAGCGCGGTATAGGGCACTTGCGTTGCATAATCGCCCTCGGCGATCTGCGCCATGGAAGCCGCGATGCGCGGGATCGGACGGGTGATGAGGCGCGAGGCGAGGAAGCCGAGAGCGCCGAGCACTACTGTCACCACAGCGCCGGCGATGAGAATCAACCCCAGCGTCTGGGTCGCCACCGCCTCGGCATCGGCCTTGTGCTCGCCGACAAAGATCGCACCCATGATCTCGCCGGACATCTTGACGATGGGCTGCAAGCCCACGAAGAACATCTCGCCGTTGATCTCGGCTTCGCCCACATAGCGCTCGCCGGCCATCAGCGTGTCGTAGAGAGCGCTGCCCGGTGCGATGACGGTATCGATGGCCCGCTCACCGGTCGGGGTTTCGAGATTGGTGGTCTTGGTGACGAATTCGCCGGTGGCGGCATCGAGCACGTAGATCGAGGCGTGCTGCTTGGTGACGCGCGCGACCGAGTCGATGGTCTCATTGTCGTAGAAGGGCGGGATGGCCCAGCTCTGGAAGGCGCCGATCTCGCCCTCCTCGGTCCAGCTCAGCACCGAGCCCGAGATGCGTCGCTCGAGGATGGTAGACGCCACCTGGACGTTGATCGCCTGCTGGTTGCGGCTCGATTCCACCGAGCTGGCATGGAGATTGATGTAGAGCGTCGTCGAAACCGCCGCGATCGATGCGATGATCGAGATCAGGACCAGGGCTGCGATGGCCGTGGTCATGCGGATGTTTCCGAAGAATCGCGCGAGCTTTGCCAATTGAGTATCCCCCAGGGCTTATTTCAGCGCCGTTGCAAGGGGCTCCTGCCCCAGATCAACAACAAACCTAGCAACTTGAACTTAAGCGAGTGTTATTGACGGCGCCGCCTCATGCAGGTGCCGTCCAAAGAAAGAGCTGGCTTAGAACTCCGACCATTCCTCTGCGAGCGCCGCATTGCCGTCGGCACGGTAGGCGCCGGCCTTGCGGGCTTCACGCATCGCAGGCGCCTTTGCCTTTCTGCGTCCGTCGATGGCAAAGATGTCGACGATGCGGTCGAGCTCGCTGGCCTGCTCCTCGGTCTGCTCGATAGCCGCATTGGTTTGCTCGACGAGCGCGGCGTTGTGCTGGGTCATCTCGTCCATCTGCCGCACCGCGGAGTTGACCTCCTCGATTGCCGAGGCCTGCTCGTGACTTTGCCGCGCGATGCCACCCATCAGCGTATTGGCTTCGCGCGCGACCGAAAGCATCGCTTCGAGCTTGGAGGCCGCATCGGCAACAAGCCGCGAGCCGCCCCTGACCTCGTCTGCCGACTGCTCGATCAGCACCTTGACCTCGGAAGAAGCCTCAGCCGCCGACTGCGCCAGGCGCCGGACCTCGACGGCAACCACCGCGAAGCCCTTGCCGGCCTCGCCGGCCCGCGCCGCCTCGACCGAGGCGTTGAGGGCCAACAGGTTTGTCTGGAAGGCGATGTCGTCGATCATGCCGATGATGTTGGAGATCTTTGCCGAGGAAGTAGTGATCCGCTCCATGGCTTGCGTTGCCGCTTGCATCACCTGCCCGCCTTCCTCGGCCGTGCGCGTTACGCCCTCCGCCGCATCGCTGGCGACGCGCGCCTGCCCGGCATTTTCCATCACGGTCGAGGCAAGCTGCTCCATCGCCGCCGAGGTTTCCTCGATGGTCGCGGCCTGCCTCGTGGTACGCTCGGAGAGATCGTTGGCGCCCGACAGGATCTCGCCGGTCGCAACCTTCAGCGCCCCTGAGGTCGCCTTCAGCTGCCCAACGATGTCGGCGAGCTTGTCGGCAACCGCGTTGGTGTCTTGCTTGAGGCGCGCGAACGCGCCCTCATAGTCGCCTTCCATACGCACGGTCAGGTTCGTGTCCGCCAGCGCCGCCAGGACCTCGCCCGTCTCGCCGATGCCGCGATCGACGGTCTCGACCAGGTCATTGACCGAGCGGGCAAGGGCATTGAGTTCCTCGTCGGCGAATGTCGCTTCGACACGCTGCGAGAAATCCCCTGCGATAGCCGCGTCGACCACCAGCCCGAAGGCGAGCTGCAGCGCCTGCATCATGTCGGTGCGCTCTGCCTGCCGTGCGATGATCTGGGCCGCCTCGGCCTCGGTCATCTGGTTGACCTTGAGCGCGTTCTCGCGGAACACTTCGACCGTGCGCGCCATGGCGCCGATCTCATCGGAACGGCGCGCACCCTCAACCTCGATATTGAGATCGCCTTCAGCCAGGGCCTGCATGGTGCCGGTCAGGCGCGAGATCGGCCGGCTGATCGAGCGCGCGAAGATGAACCCGCCGAGCGCGGCGAGCGCCAGAAGGCCGCCACCCACGATCAGCATCATGTTGCGCATGTCGGTCACCGGCGCATAGGCCTCGTCGGCGCCGATGGCCGTGACCACCGCCCAGGTGGTGCCCTTGAACGAGATCGGTTCGGCCGTGACGATCATCTCCATGCCGCGATAATCCGAGGTCGTCCCGAAACCCTCTGCCCCAGCAAGGGCTGTCTCGACCGTGGGGTTGCGGAACAAAGTCGTCAGCTCGTCGGCCCCATCCGAAAACATGGAATCGGAGCGCAACAGGAAATCGGCGCCGACGATGAAGGACTCGCCTGTTTCCCCGAGCCCGTCAGTGGTGGCGAGCAGGCCATTGAGCGCTGCCGTCGAGACCGACGCCGCCAGGATGCCGGCCGGCTTGTTGCGATTGTTGAAGACCGGAGTTGCCATGAAGCTCGCCGGCGCATTGCCCCAGGGCGCGTAGGCGGAAAAGTCGGCAAACGCCAGCTCGCCGCGCTCGGTCATCGCCATCGCCGCGCGGTAGACCGTGCCGAGCGCCGTGCCCGCCTGGTCCCCGCCGTCGGCGAAATTGCCGCCGAGATCGTCCTGCTTGCCGACCGAATAGACGAGGTTGCCCGTAAGATCGAAGATGTAGAGGTCGGTGAGACCCGCCGTCTGCAGCTGCTGGCGCAGTTCCGGGTGCACCCGTTGGTGGGTGAAATCAAAGTAGGAGCGCTTGGCCGATGTCGGCTCGTTGAGGTCCATCCGGGCCCAGCCCGTGTTCGGATTCTCGTCGATATAGGCGGTGCGCAGCGAGGTCTTCGGGTCACCCTCGAACTGCCCCCAGGAGAGCGCCATGTCGCGCACGGCCGCCTGGGTCGTCTCCGAACGGGCCAGGTCCGTGAGGCGGGCAGCAAGGTCGCCGAAATAGCTCTCGATGACATCGGCGCGGTGGGTGGCGATCGTCTCGATCTGGCGACGCGACAGGTCGACGACGATCGACGAACCGATGAGATAGCTCGCAATACCGACGCCCGCGCTGACCAGCAGCGCCGAGCCCACCAGGGCCAGTGGCAGCTTCTGCGCTATTTTGAGACTGGGCAGAAATTTCATGTAAAAGCCCCCAGCTTCCTTGCTGAAGAGCCGCGCGCCCTGCCTGACGGCGGACTATGGAAAGGGGCCGCTTCTGCAGCCCGCGCGTCGACCCTTCCCCTTAAAAGTCGATCAAATGGAGGCGCGAGCTTACGGGCCGCGTTGTTAATTTCTCCTTACGCGCCCGCTTCGCCTCTGCCGGGCGCGACAAACGAAAAGGGCCGCCCGCAGGCGGCCCGGCCTTGCCTTGATCGGCAGAGGTCTACGATAACGCGCCGATCACGGCCTCGATGCGCTTCTTCATCGTCGAGGCATCGAACGGCTTGATGATGTAGTTGTTGACGCCATGGGATATGGCTTCCTTGACCTGCTCCTTGTCGGAGCGGCCGGTGGCCATGATGAACGGCATCGCCTGGGTACGCGGATGCTTGCGGATGACCTTCAAGAGCGTCAGCCCGTCGATGTCCTCCATGTTCCAATCGGAAATGATGAGGTCGACATTGGCCTTTTCGAGCTTGCCGAGCGCGTCCCGACCGCTCTTGGCCTCGATGATCTCCTTGAAGCCCAACTGGGTCAGGATGTACTTGCAGATGCCTCGCATCGACTGCTGGTCGTCGACGATCAGGACGCTAACTGCGCTGGCTTTGGGCATTCTTGCTCACCTCTACGCATACCGGACGTCCGCGTCCGGCAAATTGTGGCTCAACTTAGGCAAAATCCGTTACCAATACCTCAATTGGATCAGGGGTATTGCGCCGGACGCCAAACTCCAGCTACGCCGCGCTTCTGAGGCGCGAGAGCGCGTTTGCCAGGCGCGCCGCAATGGCCTCGAGCGGCGCCTGCTCGACGACCGCACCCTCTTCGAACGCGACCCGCGGCATGCCGTAGACGAGGGCCGAGGCCTGGCTCTGCCCGACGGTATAAGCCCCCGCCTGGCGCATCAGCTTCAACCCCCGCGCGCCGTCCCTGCCCATGCCGGTGAGGATCGCGCCCACCGCCATCGGTCCTATGGTGCGCGCCACCGATTCAAAGAGAACGTCGACGCTCGGCCGGTGGCCGGAGGCGGGGTCGTCCTGGCCGAGCCGGCACTTGAGCTGGCCCGAGGAGCGCTCGATACGCAGGTGATAGTCGCCGCGCGCCACATAGGCATGGCCGACCTGAAGCGGCAGCCGGTCTTCGGCCTCGACGACAGTGACGGCCGACAGTTCGTCGAGCCGCGCGGCGAACCGCGAGGTGAACCCGGCCGGCATATGCTGGGCGATGAGGATCGGCGGACAATCGACCGGCATATCCGAAAGCACGGCCCGGATGGCCTCGACCCCGCCGGTCGAAGCCCCGATGGCGATGACCGCCCCCGCCGGCGCCGCGGCGGTGCGCACCGCGACCTTGGGCGCCTCGACCCGGCCGGCCCGGCCGCGCACGTCCGAGCGCGCCGCCGCCCGCACCTTGTCGCGCAGCCCCGCCGCAAAGGCCTCGATGCCGCCCGACAGGTCCGCGCCGGGCTTGGCGACGAAATCGACCGCGCCGAGCTCGAGAGCAAGGAGCGTCTCGCTCGCGCCCTTCTTGGTCAATGTCGAGACCATGATGACGGGCGTCGGGCGCAGGCGCATCAGCTTGTCGAGGAAGGCGAGCCCGTTCATGTTGGGCATTTCGATATCGAGGGTGACGACATCGGGATCGAGGGTCCTGATCTTCTCGCGCGCCTCGATTGGATCTGTGGCGGTGCCCACCACCGTTATGTCGCCGTCCCGCACGAGGGTGCGCGACAGGACCTCGCGGATGAGCGCCGAATCGTCGACGACGAGAACCCTGATGCTCATGCTGCCACCCGCTTTTCCTTCGCACGCAACTGGTAGATGGTCTTGCCGACCAGCCGGAAGCCGTCGGCGCCGCTCCCGAGGTTTTCCGAATGCCCGATATAGAGGAAGGCCTCTGGCGCCAGCATCGCGGCGAGGCGCGAAAACAGCGCTCCCTGGGTCGGCTTGTCGAAATAGATGGCAACGTTCCGGCAGAAGACGGCGTCGAACGGCCCCTTCATCGGCCAAGCGCCGGCGATGAGGTTGAGCGGCTTAAAGGAAATGAGCTCGCGTACGCCCACCGGCACCCGAATGGTACCGTTGTCGGCGCGCTCGAGGAGGCTCGCGCGCTCGCGCGTGAGCCCATTGAGTTCGGATTCCGGATAGACCCCGCGCGCCGCCTTGCCGAGAACAGCGGTGTCGATATCGGTGGCAAGAATGCGGAAGTCCCAGCGCTTCAGTTCCGGGAATGCGGCGATCAGGTCGAGCCCGATGGTATAGGGCTCCTGGCCCGTCGAGCACCCCGCCGACCAGATGCGCAGGCGCGTGCCGCGCGGCTTTTGCGCAATGATGCGCTCGACGTGACCGCGCAGGTGATCGAAATGGTGATCCTCGCGATAGAACCGCGTGAGGTTCGTGGTGAGCGCATTGACGAAGTTCTGCGCATCCTCGGGTGAGCCAACCCGCTCGAGATGGTCGAGATAGTCGTCGAAGCTCTTGAGGCCGAGGGTCCGCACGATCTTGGAGAGACGCGAGATGACCAGCGTGCGCTTGGCATCGCTCAAAGAGATGCCGGCCGCCGCATAGACTCTGGCCTTGACCCGCGCGAACTCGCGTTCGCTAAGGGAGATTTCCCCCTGTTCCATCGATTGCCCCCGGTTTCGCGGCCCTTCCTGGACCGCCCTTTGTCTTTTTCGATAGTGACCGCCCCATCGCTTATTTTGCGTAAAGACTTTGGCAGCCGAACATCTAGAACAGTTCGATGTCATCGACTGGCGGTACGGCCGTCCGCCTGCCGGCGATCGCCAGTTCCTCCTGGGCGATGCTGGCACCGACCGCGCTGTCGAGGCGCTTGACGAAGGCTCGGCCCGAATGCGGCTTGAACAGCACCCGGCGCGCGAAGGTGCCGCCGAGGTCTTCGCTGGAGAGGCTATAGCCTTCGGCCTTGAGGAACTCGCGGATGAATTCGATGTTCTTGGCACCAACGTCGTCGAGCGACGCATTGATCTTGCCGCCGCCGAACACCTTGATCTCGAGATTGGCCTTGCGGCCGGTGCCGCTGGTCAGCACCTTGTTGATGAGCTGTTCCATGGCGAAGGCGCCGTAGCGGGCCGACGCCCCATAGCGGTCCTTGGCCGAGCCTGACTGCTCGGCGAGCAGGAAATGGTTCATGCCCCCGACATTGGCCGCGCGGTCGCGCACGCAGGCCGAAATGCATGACCCAAGAACCGTCGAATAGGTGAGATCCACATCGCTCGATACGTAGCAGTCGCCTTGATGCACAGTTGTCACCACGCCGCGATCGAACTCGGGCGGCAAAGATTTCGCGGAAGTCATGTATGGAATTCGTAACCTCACCGAACTTATTGGGCGAGTGTAGGCAGAACCGGTTAGGGAAACGCTAACCACGCGCGCCATGGCGCAGTTTCATTCCTTGGCCGGCAAGGAGTGTTTTAGATATGGGTCGATAAGGTGAACGGGAACTGGGGCTCGGGAATTTCTGGATGTCGTTACAAAAGCTTGCACGTGAACTCGACGAGACGGCGCGCCAGACGGCCTGTATGCTCGAAGGCATCGCCGATGCGCTGGCTCTTCTCGCCGACGATGATGTCGATGCCGGCGAGGCGCGCAAGCAGGCCGTCGAGATGATCATCGTTGCCCTACAGGGCCAGGATCGCATCGAGCAGCGCTGCCAGAACCTGGCGCTGGCCGTCCGCCAGTTCGCCCTCCTGCCGCCGACCGCCCCGGATTCGGTCTATGACGAGATCTGGTCGAGCCTGACACTCGACGAGTTGCGTGTGCCCGCGCTCTCGGGCATCGCCGCCCATTCCCGCCATGGGGAAGCCGAGCTCTTCTGATCGGCAGCCGCCATTCCGGAACGAAAAAGGGCGCCGCAAGGCGCCCTTTTTGTTTTCAGCGGCATTCAAACCCCATCAGCCATCGAGCTTGGCGCCCGAAACGATCGAATAGAGATCGATGAGGCCGACCATGCGCCCGTCATGGGTGACGATGCCGTTGAGGAGCTCGGTGTCGATCGAGTTGCCCTCGGGCACGGCGTGGATGTCGTCGCGCGAAACGGTCAGGATATCGCTGACCGCGTCGACGAGGATGCCGACCCATTTGTCCCCGACGCTCATGACCACGACGACGTGGTTCTTGGTCGGCGAAGTCTGGCCGTCGCCGAAGCGGGCCCGAAGGTCGAAAATCGGCACGATCGTACCGCGCAGGTTAATGACCCCGCGCACATATTCACGCGTGTTGGGCAGGGGCGTCGCTCCGTTCCAGGCACGGATCTCGCGCACCGTGGTGATCTCGACCCCATAGGTCTGCTCACCGATCGAGAAGGCGATGAGTTGCAGCGTATTCTGGGCGACCATAGCGGCCCTGTCCGTCACGTCGTCGCGCAGTCCGAGGACTTCCATTTTCTGGCCTTTCCCCGCCCTTTCTGGGCGGCGCTTGCGTTTTTGTTCCGTCGGCCGGTCAGGCCGCGTTCTTGTGATGGAGCGTGGTCTTGAGGCCCTGCACGTCTACGATCAGCGCGACATTGCCGTCGCCCAGGATCGTGCCGCCAGCAATGCCTTCGACTCGCTCGTAATTTTCTTCGAGGGATTTGATCACGACCTGCTGCTGGCCGATGATGTCATCGACGATGATCGCGACCTTCGAGCCGCCCTCGGCCTCGCATAATACCAGCATCTGGCTGTCGGGATCGGCCTCGGTCGGCAGGGCAAAGCGTTGTGCGAGGTCGATGACCTGTACGTATTCGCCCCGGACCTGCAGCACGCGCCCGCCGCTCGGCACCCGCTCGAAGGGCGCGCGCGAGCACTGGATGGTTTCAACGATCGAGGAGAGCGGCACCACATAAGGGCTGCCCGAGACCCGCACCAGCATCACGTCGAGCACCGCAAGGGTGAGCGGCAGGCGCAGCGTCATGCGTGTCCCCCTGCCCGGCCGGGAACGCACATGCACCGAGCCGCCGATCTTCTTGATGTTGGACAGGACCACGTCCATGCCCACTCCGCGCCCGGAGATGTCGCTGACCGCCTCGGCGGTCGAGAACCCCGGCGCGAAGATCAGCTGATCGATCTGCTCGTCGGTCGGCTGGATATCGGGGGCGACGATCCCCTTGTCGCGGGCAACCTGCAGCACCTTCTCGCGGTTGATGCCGGCCCCGTCGTCCTCGATGACGATCAGGATATTGCCGCCCGCCTGCTCGGCCGAGAGACGGATGGTGCCGGTATCGGGCTTGCCGGCGGCAAGGCGCTTTTCCGGCGTTTCGATGCCGTGGTCGGCCGAGTTGCGGATCATGTGCGTCAAGGGATCCGAGAGCTGCTCGATGACCGTCTTGTCGATCTCGGTGTTCTCGCCGATCGTCTCCAGCTTGATCTTCTTGCCGGTCTTGGTGGCGAGCTCGCGCACGAGCCGCGGCATGCGAGAGAACACGGACTTCACCGGCTGGGCGCGGATGGCCATGACCGAGTCCTGCAGGCCCCTGGTCGTCTGCGCCAGAACCTCGAGGCCGCGCACGAGCTCCGTGTAGCGGGCCCGCAGGGTCTCGTCCATCTGCTGGGTCAGCATCGACTGGGTGATCACGAGTTCGCCCACCATGTTGACCACCCGGTCAACCTTGTCGAGGTCGACGCGGATTGACTGCACGCCGCCGCCGCGCCGCTCGCCGTCATCATTGCTGGAAGGAGGTATCGCCGGAGCGGCAGGCACCACAGCCTCGGGAGCCGGGCGCACCGCAACCGGTGCCTGAACCGGCTTAATGGTCTCGGCAAGTTCGGCAAAGCTCGGCGCCGGCGGCGTTGAGAAGCTGTCGCCCGAAGCGAGTTCTGCATCGGCCTGCGGCACGGTTTCGGCTGCGGGAGACGTGCTCGTCCCGCGGGTCTCGATCTCGTCTTCGGCAAGCGCAAGAAAATCCGGCGTGCGGACAGCGGGTTCGGGCTCTTCCACATCGGCAGGGTCGGGCGCGGCGGCAGCCGGCGCGCTCGCGCCAAGCCCGGTGATGACGATGTCGCAATCGCCCTCGACGAACTCGAAGACCTCGCGGATCTGCGCCTCGGTCAGCGACGGCGCAACAAGAGTGATCTCCCAGCTGCAATAGACCCCGAACGGCTCGAAATCGGCAAGGCCAGGGATATCCGAGATGACGGGACGTACCGTGATCTCGCCGAGCGCGGCGAGCTCGCGAAAGAGCAGCAGCGGATCGTTGGCGCGTGCATAGAGCGCCTGGTGCGGAGTGAAGCGGAGTTCCCAGTGGCCGGCAGGCGCTGCAAAGGGCGGCGCCTCGAACGCATCGTCCTCCTCCGCGGCGCCCTCGGCCGCCTCGAGCTCGACGCGCACGGGCGTAAAGTCGATGTCGAAGTCGTCCATCGGCTCGCCCCCGTCCTCGCCCGCCTCGGCGTCGACCGCTTCGCCGCGGCAGAGGGCGTCGAACCGGCTCTTCTCGTGGGCGCCGTAGTCGGGCGGCAGCGTGTCGCCGGACCGGGCGGCGTTGACGTAGTCGGCCACGATGTCGTTGGCGCGGATCGAAAGCGCCACCACATCGTCGCTCATCTCGACGCGCCCGTCGCGCACATGGTCGAGCAGCGTCTCATAGGCATGGGCAAAGCCCACCAGGCCGGTAAACCCGAAGGCACCGGCGCCACCCTTGATCGAATGGATCGCCCGGAACACCGCGTTCAGCCGCTCGGCATCGCGCTCGCCCGCCTCGATGGCGGCGAACTGCTCCTCGAGCTCGGTCAGAAGCTCGGTGCATTCGTCGAAATAGGTGGCCTTGAAGTCGTCGAGTTCGCTCATTCTAAGTCTTGCTCAAACCTTCTGGTTTGGTCTTGGCCGAGGCCGCCTGGAGCGGGATCCGGAAAAGCCTGTCGTGGACTTGATCCAGGATCGGAACCGGTTTTTCCGCGAAACATCCCGCGACAACAAAATTGGGGAAGCGCATCGCGCTCTAGTGCACGACGCGGTGGATGACGCTGATCAGTTTATCCGGATCGAAAGGCTTGACGATCCAACCGGTACCGCCCGCGGCCTTGCCCTGGTCGCGCTTGTCCTGGCTGGTCTCGGTTGTCAGGATCAGAATCGGCAGGCTCTGGTAGTGGCCGCTGGCCCGCACGTTCTTGATGAACTCGATGCCGTCCATGACCGGCATGTTGATGTCGGTGATGACCACATCGACGCTCTCGCTTTTCAGGACCTCGAGGCCCTGCTTGCCGTCCTCGGCCTGCAGCACCTTGAAACCCGCATTCGAGAGCGTGTGGTGCAGCATCGCGAGGATCGTGCGGGAATCGTCGACTGTGAGAACGCGCAAACCGGTCATCGTCTGATCAATCCTTGAAAGTGTCCGTCGAGGCCCAGCCGATCCACGGCCGCAAGCATTACGGCGCTCGGCGCCTCGATGGAGAACGCGAAATTGTGCTGCTTTGCCGTCTCGGCCGCGCTCATCAGCATGAAGAGCGCATTGGTTGCCAGCCGCTCGACCGCGCCGGCATCGACGGTGACCGCGCCCACATCGAGCGCGTCGATCAACCCGTCGCGGATGCCATCGAGCGAATCGAGATCGACGACTGCGGGCAGCGCAATGCGTTTGCTGGCTGTTCTGGCCATGACGATGGAAAGCCCCCGGAGATTTTCCCCGTCGGCAGTTTCCACGCCAACCCTTTAAGAAGTGCTAAGCCAGCCGGGCGTGAGCGGCCGTTACTTGGGAGGTGGTAGCCGTCCAATATCGCTGCCGGTGGTTTCCATGGACCCTGGTGGATGCTAGTGAGCCGCAACTGCGAGCGGATGCCACCTATGACCAACATCACCCTGACCGGACTTGCCCGCGACCTTGCCGCGCGTGCCGACAGCGGCAAGACCATCAGGGTGGGGGTGATCGGCTCGGGCGAGATGGGCACGGATCTCGTCACCCAGGGTTCGCTGATGGAGGGCATCGAGATCGCCGCCATCGCCACCCGCCGCCCGCATACGGCGCGCGAAGCCATCCGCATCGCCTATGGCGAGGACGCGCGCGGCAAGGAAGCTGAAACCCCTGACCGGGCGGGCGCCGCCATCGAAGCGGGAAAGATCGCCATCGTCAGCGCCGAAACCCTCGTTGCAACGCCGCAGCTCGACATCGTGATCGATGCGACCGGCAAGCCGGGTGTCGCGGCCGATTATGACCTGACGGCCATGGAGAACGGCAAGCATGTGGTGATGATGAACGTCGAGGCGGACGTCACCATCGGCCGCTATTTGAAGAAAGAAGCCGACCGGCTAGGCGTCGTCTATACCGTCGGAGCCGGCGACGAGCCGTCCTCCTGCATGGAATTGATCGAGTTCGTCTCGGCCCTCGGCCTGCCCATCGTTGCCGCCGGCAAGGGCAAGAACAATCCCCTGCGCCACGACGCCGTGCCCGACGACTATCGCGAGGAAGCCGAGCGGCGCAACATGAACCCGCGGATGCTGGTCGAGTTCGTCGACGGCTCCAAGACCATGGTCGAGATGGCCGCCATCGCCAACGCCACCGGCCTGGTGCCGGACGTGCCGGGCATGCACGGACCCAAAGCCGACCGCGACGACATGGCCAAGGTCCTGATCCCGAAGGCGGACGGAGGCATCCTCAACAGAATGGGCGTCGTCGATTTCACCATCGGCAAGGGCGTAGCGCCGGGCGTCTTCGTCATCGTCAAGGCCGAGCATCCGCGCATCATAGAGCGCATGGACGACCTCCATATCGGCCACGGGCCCTACTACGCATTCTTTCGCCCCTACCATTTGACCAGCCTCGAGGTCCCGCTGACCTGCGCGCGCATCATGCTCTACGGCAAGCCCGACATGGTGCCGCTCTCCGAGCCCGTCGCCGAAGTCTGCGCCGTCGCCAAGCGTGACCTCGCACCCGGTGAAGCACTCGATGCCATCGGCGAGACCTGCTACCGCTCCTTCACCATGACCGCCGGCGAGGCGCGCCAGACCAACGCCATCCCGGTGGGCCTGCTCGAAGGCGGTAGGGTCAAGACGGCGGTGAGGAAAGGCGACCTGCTCACGCTGGCCAATGCCGAACCCGACACCTCAACGCGCCTCTACGCTCTGCGCCAGCGCCAGGACCAGATGATCCAGGATAATGAAGCTGCTCGTCACCGGATCGATGGGAACCGTCGGCCGTAAGGTGACGCAGGCATTCCCCGGCAGCATCGGCCTCGACTTCCGCCCGGGAGCGGACATCGCTGCCGACCTGGCAACGCTCGACTACGCGGAATGCGACATTGCTCGGGCGCTCGTCAGCGTCGATGCGCTGGTGCACCTGGCAACCAACCCCGATCCGGACGCCCCCGACGCCGTTCATTGGCAAGCCGTCGCTAATGCCGCCCGCCTGCTGCAGGCATGCCACGGCGCCGGGCTCGCCAATGTGGTGCTGGCATCCTCCGACTGGGCGGCGCCCAAGGGGGCGGGGATGACCGTCAACACCTACGGGCATTCCAAGCGTGTCTTCGAGGCGATGGCAGCGATGTACTCCAGCATGCCCGGACGCCACGGCACCGCCTTGCGCATCGGCTGGGTCCCGGCACATGCGAGCGATCTGGACGAAGCGTCCGAATGGCTGCGGGCCAACTACTGGGACGACGCTCGCCTGATCGATGAGCTACGTGCCGCCCTTGGCGGCTAAGGCTCCAGCCCCTGCCAGAGCGGATAGCTGATGCGTGGCGAGGTGCGGTGCCAGACGATGGCCAGTCCGGTGAGCAGGATGCAGGCCGCGAGCATGACCACGAACAGCACCTGCGGCGCGATCGGGCTGGAATAGACGACGAGTGGCACGGCCGCCGCCGGGGGATGCGTCACCCGCGCCGTCAGCATGATCAGCATGACGAGGCCGACAGCGAGCGTTGCCGCCCACCAGGCGCCGGGAAACGCCACCTCCATGATGCTGGCGAATACCGCGCCGATGAAATAGCCGGCAAAGATCGGGACGGGCTGGGCCGAGGCACTGTGCGGCTGCGCGAACATCACCAGCGCCGTCGGCCCCAGCGGCGCCATCAGCAGTGGCAAGCCCGACCAGGCCGAGACGCCGCCGACCAGCGTCACCCCCAGGGCCGCCCCGGCGGTTGATTTGAGATGCACTCGCCAGCTGGCGCGCGGTTCGTGACGGGAAATATAGCGGGCAAGTGCAGGCGGCATCGGATTGGCAATGACTCGAAAAGGCTCAAGCCCTTAGCAACTCATCGCCGGTCTGAACACCGCCTCTGCGGATTTTGTCCCCGGGTAACCTGGATCGGCATCAGCCGAGCACTAGTCCTGATCGCCCGGCAAGGCCGGGCCGATCAACCGCTCGGCAAGCAGCTTCAGGTCCGCGCCCAGCGCTTCGCTGGCGATGGCCTTGCTGGCAAGACCGTAGGCCGCATCGAGCAGCAGCCGGGTGAGGCGTTCGGGGTCGGCCGCGCCCGCCATCCGCAGCTCTTCGGCGAGCCGCCCGGCAATGCGGCTGTCGGCATCGGCAGAAAGGCTCGCGCCGCGCTTGTGCGCGCTGAACAGTTCCTCGGCGTGCGCTGATCCCTCGAGCGCAGCAGCCAGCACACCGTACATCCCGGCAAGGGCCCGGCCGACCCGTGTAGTTGCCGTTCCCTCACCGGCAATGCCGGTTTCGAAGGCCGCGATCTTGGCCGTCACCAGCTTTTCAAGGATGGCCATGAACACCGCGTCCTTGTCCGAGAACTGCACATAGAGCGTCGGCTTGGCGATGCCCGCCTCGCGCGCGATCGCTTCCATCGTCGTTGCCCGCAAACCCTGGCGCAGGAACAGTACCCGCGCCGCATCGATGATCCGCTCGCGCTTCTCGCCGGCTCGGTCCTTGAGGGCATTCGACATTGTTGCTTCTCGCACCATTGAACTAATTGAACGATATTCGTATATATCGTTCAATTCTCAAGAAAGCTACTCCAAGGAGGCCATGCAATGACCGATCGCGTCCTTCTCACCGGCATATCCGGCTTCCTCGGCGGCCATGTCGCCCTTGAGCTCCTTAAAGCCGGCTATACCGTACGCGGCAGTGTGCGCAACAGCGGCAAGGCCGGCAAGGTTCGCGACACCCTCGCCCGCCACGGCGCCGATATCGGCCGGCTCGAATTCGTCGAGCTCGACCTCACCCGCGACGACGGCTGGCGCGCAGCAGCCGAGGAGTGCCGCTACCTCCAGCACACCGCCTCGCCCTTCGTCACCAAGATGCCGCGCGACAGGATGGAGCTTATCGGCCCGGCCGTCGCCGGCACCAAGCGCGCCCTCGAGGCGGCGCTCGCCGCCGGTGTCGAGCGGGTCGTCCTCACCTCCTCCATGGCCGCCATCGCCTATGGCCACGACAAGTCCCGCACCGCGCCCTTCACCGCCGCCGACTGGACCGACCTCGAAGGCCGCAACGTCAACGCCTATATCGAATCCAAGACCCGCGCCGAGCGCCGCGCCTGGAAGATCATGCGCGCGGCGGGACGCGAGAAGGACCTCGCCGTCGTCAATCCGAGCGCCATCCTCGGCCCGCTGCTCGACGAGGACCCCGGCACCTCCGCCGCGCTCCTCACGCGGCTTTTCGACGGCTCGACCCCCGCGACGCCCCGCATTCCCCTGACCATTGTCGACGTACGCGACGTCGCGCAAGCTCATGTCAAAGCCATGACCGACCCCGCCGCCGGCGGCCGGCGCTTTCCCATCGGCGATCGCACCATGTTCCTTTCCGAGATCGCCGACATTGCCCGCGCCACCGCCCCCGACCGCGCAGCAAAAGTCCCGCGCTTGACCATGCCCGACTGGCTGGTGCGCCTCTACGCCCTCTTCGATGCGGACGTGCGCGGCAATACCGGCGAGCTCGGCATCTTGAAGCGCCTCGACTCGCGCGACACCATCGCCCTTCTCGACCACCCGCTGATCCCCGGCCGCGAAGCGGTCGCCGAAAGCGTGCGCAGCCTCATCGCCCAAAAGCTCATCTGAGCGTGACCAACGAAAAAAGGGGCTGTTCTCCCCACGCGCTTTTCGCTATAGCCCCTTGCGTCGGAGCGGGGCTGTAGCTCAGTTGGGAGAGCGCATCGTTCGCAATGATGAGGTCAGGGGTTCGATTCCCCTCAGCTCCACCATTCCGACCCATCGCTCAGCACGCACTGCTACTTGCGCGCCCGCGCTACCCTCACCCCGCGACTGCAGGTTCGCCCGCCGCCCAGAGGAGAAGATGGGTGTCGAGCAGAAGCTTCACGCGTCACTACCGAACATCCGTTCGATTCTCTTTTCGCCATGCGGTCGAAGTCATCGGGTACCTTGAACTGACCGGCCATGAAGCCGACCCGGCGCGCCTCATGCAGCGAGGGCGCGTCGAGGGCCACAACCTTCACCAAGGGCTTGCCGGCCTTGACGATGACAAAAGGCTCGCCTCGGGCCGCCCGCTCGATCAAACGCGACAAGTGCTTTTTGGCCTCACGAATATTGGCAGTGCGCACAGCACCTCTCCCCGACTTGGTCCACTAAACTGAGTTAAGTAGGCGTTCGATCCAACATCGGACGAATGCAGCTTAATTCAGGAACACCGTAACGCTATCGGCGCGCCCTTCGGCATCGATCACCGAAAGCGTGACGTAGCCGGGGCCGTCGGGCTGCCACCGGCTCTCGCGGGCAAAGGCTGTGCGGCCCACCGGAAGGCCGTTGGTCATGAAGGTGAAGGGCGGCACGCCGTTGCGCACCTTGATGGTGAGCGGCGAGATGACGTTGGCGGCATAGGCGAGGTCGAGGTCGACGCCATCGCTGGGAAAGGCGATCTGCGGCCCGGTATCGCGTGCCACCATCTCCTGGTCGGGATGGCGGAAGCGGCGGAGCGGCGCCGGCAGCTCCGTGTTGGAGGCGATCAGCGCCCCTGCCGGCGCCCGCGGCAGCGGCGCTTGGCGTTGCCCCAGCCGGTCGAAGGCCTCGAAAAGCACGGGCGCGGCGGCGGTGATGCCCGCGAGGCCTGGAACCGGGGTGCCATCGGGCCGCCCGACCCAGACGCCGACCACGGTGCGGCCGTCGAAACCGATGGCCCAGGCATCGCGATATCCGTAGGACGTACCGGTCTTGTAGGCGATGCGGCCGGGCGAGCCATTGAGCGGCGGCGGCACGTCGGCGAGGATATCGGCGACATACCAGGTCGCTACAGGATCGAACACGGGCGCCGCCCCGTCCATTGCGGCCGGCAGCGGCGTGACTCCGTCGGTCAGTAGGACCGACCGCCCACCCCGGGCGATGGCGGCATAGGCAGAGACGAGATCGCGGAGCGTGACACCCACCCCACCGAGCCCGATGGCAAGGCTGGGAGCGGTATCGGGCGGGAACCGCAGTGGCGCATGCGCCCGCCGCAGGCGCAGCGCAAGCTGCGCCGGCCCCACCGCATCGAGCACCACGATCGCCGGAATGTTGAGCGACTCGGTCAGCGCCTGGCGGATGCTGACCGTGCCACGGGTGAACCCGTCGAAATTGGCGGGCACGTAGGCGCCAAAGGCCGTCGGACGGTCTTCGATCAGGCTCGCCGGATGCGCCAGGCCCATCTCGAAGGCAAGGCCGTAGATGAAGGGCTTGAGCGTCGAGCCCGGAGAGCGCACCGCCGTGGTCATGTCGACGAAACCCTGGCTCTCGGAATTGAACAGCCCCGCCGAGCCGACCGACGCCAGGACCTCGCCGCTTTCCACATCGGCCGCAACGATAGCCACGGACACTCTCGGGTCGATGAAGCGCGCACGCGCCGCCGCCAGCCGCTCGAGTGCGTCCTGGAGGGGCTTATCGATGGTCAGAGCAATCTCTCGGATTTGCGGCTGGGCGGTCTGCGCCGCCTGCGCCATATGGGCGGCCAGCATCGGGAAGTCGCGCCGCGCCGTCGGAATGGGCTCGAGCCTTGCGGCAGCGGCCTCTTCCCGGCTCAGCACGCCCGCGACCGCAAGCCGGTCCAGCACCATGTCGCGCGCGGCGCGTGCCGCCCCGGGATCGCGGTCGGGCCGGCGCGCTTCGGGTGATTGCGGCAGGGCCACCAGCAAGGCCGCCTCGGCGGTGGTGAGGCGCGAAGGTTCCTTGCCGAAATAAGCAAGGCTCGCCGCGCGGATACCCTCGATATTGCCTCCATAGGGCGCCAGCGACAGATAGAGATCGAGGATCTGCTCTTTGCCGAGCTCGCGCTCGATCCGGCCGGCATGGACCATTTGGCGCAGCTTGCCATCGAGGCTCCTGGTCGAGCCGCCCTCGATCAGACGTGCAACCTGCATGGTGAGGGTCGAGCCGCCCGAGACCACCCGGCCGCCGGCCAGCAGGAATTGCCCCGCTGCCCGGGCCATCGACGTCCAGGCGATGCCGTCATGCTCGTAGAACCCCCCGTCCTCGTAGGCGAGCAGCATGTCGAGGAAGCGCCTGTCGACCTGGGCTTGCGTGACCGGCAGGCGCCAGCGCCCATCGGCGGTGGTAAAGGGCCGCAGCAACTGCCCGTTGCGGTCAACGACCACCACCGACACGGGGAGCAGCGCCGGATCGGGCGCCGGCGGCAGCGTGCGCGAGATACCGGCAATCATGGAGTTGATCTGAATGGCCCCAGCCGCCGCGCCGACGAAGAGCATGAACCCGCCGAGCACCAGGAGCCGCGCCCAGAGGCGCGGCCCATGGTCCGGCGAGGGAGCAGCCATCCCGCTCATATCCCCACTCATGGCCCGGTCGGCGTGACCTCGACCATGCCGCTGGCCGTGATGGCGCGCCGTTCGGGCCTGTACATATCCTCGACCGTAGCGCCCGGCAGCACGAAGCTGCCGGGCGAGACCGCCCGCACCATATAGGCGGTGGTGATGCTGCCACTCGGTTTCGAATAATAGCGGAAGGCCGCCACGTACTGGTCGGTGCGCGATTCCACATGCACCGGCCGATCGACTTCGAGCCAGCCGAGATCCGAAGCGCCCTCACCGGCCGAGAGATCCGGGTTTTCGATCTCGAAGCCGGCGGGCAGCGGGTCGGCGACCACATATTGGCCCGACCCCAGATCGTGGGGACGCAGCCTCACGATCACCACCAGCCGATCGTTCTGCGCCAGCGGAGCGGCGGTTGGATCAATTGGCGTGCCGTCGGGCAGATAATAGCTGCGGCTGAGCGTGAATCCGTTAGCCGAGGGCTTCGGCGGCGTGGTGGGATAGCCGGTGCTGGTCACGCCGAGCTCGGTATCCGAGCTGCCGGTATTGACGATCTCGACCGGCGTTGTGAGGTCATCGGCAAGGAAGCGCCGATAGATCTCACCGTTCGCAGCCTCTCCATTTATGGTGACCTCCCCACTGCTCGCCTCGCGCCCGAGCGCGGCTGCGGCCAGCAGGGTCCAGCTGTCTTCCTGGGTCGAGGTATAGCTGACCTCGTCGCGCAGCCTCGCCAGCTCGCCGGTGAGCGCCACCAGGTCCACGCCCGAAGGCTTGAACTCGGCGGCCAGCGCGATGACGCCGGCAAGATCGCGGATGTTGCTGCCATAGTCTACGTGCCGGCTGCTTCTGCCCTCCTCGTCGAGCTTGGCCAACGCCGCCTCAAAGGCGGTATTGGCGCGGGGCTGGTCGCCATAGAGCGCGAGGGCCGCACCAAGCTGGGCCTGAGCCAGGGGCGAGGCGAACGCATCGAGCCTGGCTTCCAGATAGTAGCGCAGATCCCCTATGGAGGCCCGGCCCGCGCGAGCGAGATCGTAGAGCGCATAGGCCACGTCTTCGCCGCCATCCTCGAAGTCGCTGGCATAGGCGAGCTGGTTGGCGAGGTTGTCGAGTGCCATAGTCAGCGCCAGCTCCGGTACTGTATATCCCCCTGCCTTGGCACGCAGCAGGAAGTCGGTCACGAAGCCGTCGAGCCAAAGGCTGCCGCCGTCATAGGGACTCCACAGGCCGAACCCGCCCGACGAGCTCTGCTTGGCAAGGACCGCCGTGATGGCATCGGCCACGGCCTGGTCGATCTCGCCTTCGGTGCCGAGGCCAATGCGCTGGGCCACCTCGTTGAGATAGACGAGCGGCAGAGCGCGACTGGAAACCTGTTCGACGCAGCCATAGGGATAGCGGTCGAGCGCCGTGAGCAGGCCCGGCAGGTCAAGACGCGCCATGGGACCTATGGCAATGGTCAACTCGCCGGTTCCGGTCAGATAGCGCTCGAGATAATCGTCGCCGATGCTGACCGCCTCGCCTGCAGGGATCGGAATGACCTCGCGCGTCGAAACCAGCGCACTCACCGGACGCACACCCAGCGTCAACTGCTTCTCGAGCGAGGAGCCATCCGGTTGGGTCAGGGTCAGCACCACGGGCCAATCGCCTATTGCATCGCCGGTGAGACGCAGATCGAGCGCCGTACGCGCGCCCGTTGCCAGTTCCACTTCGGTGGTGCCGGCATTGGTGCCGATACCGGCGCCGGTCGAGAGGGCGACAGTATAGGTCCCCGCCTCCCCGGTGACGTTGTTGACCTCGACCAAAAGACGCGATTCGTCGCCCACACGCAGGAAGCGCGGCGGGCTGAGTGTCACCACGACCGGATCGCGCACGATGACGTCCTCCGAGGCATGGCCTACGGCCGTGTCGGTCCAGGCCATGGCCATCAGCCGCACCGTCCCGGCAAAGTCGGGCAGATCGAAGCTGATGCTGGCGGTGCCGTTCTCGTCCACGGTGACAATGCCCGAATGCTGGGCGACGAGAACGGTGGTGGGTGGAGGCGTGCCCAGCCGCGAGGCGCCGCCATCGCCGCCCGAGCGCAGCGCACCCGGCAGACCCTGGGTCGGATCGATCAGCCGCCCATAAAGGTCGCGGATGTCCATGCCGAGCTGGCGCTGGCCGAAATACCAGTCGTCGGGCGCCGGCACGCCGAAATTGGTGAGGTTGAGAATGCCGAGATCGACGGCCGCCACCGCCACATAAGCCTCTGTCCCGGCCGGCACGTTGCCGAGGTCGACGGTGACCTCGAGGCCCTGGCGCGGCAAGGATTCGCTCGGCACGTCGAGAGCGACATCGAGCTTGCGGTCACCCGGATCGACATCGGCGAAAGCAAGGCCCAGTGCGCGGGTGGGCATTCGTTCCTGCCTTCTGTCGGCCGCCCGGTAAAGTACCGCCGTCACATAGGCACCCGGGCCCCATTCCTCGGTCACCGGCAGGGCGACGGTTGTGCCCTCCTCGGGCACTTCCACCGCCTCCATGGCGATGACGCGGTTGTCGATGACCATGATGAGCGCGTTGCCAGCGAACTGCGGCTCGAGGCGCAACTGCGCGGTTTCGCCAACCCTGTAGGCGTCCTTGTCGAGCGCGACCTTGAGCGTATCGGGCGTGTCCGAGCCCGCATCGACATAATAGTAGCCGGCATAGAATTCGTAGCTCGACGAATGCCGGTCGGGGCCATCGCTCTCGACTTCGAGCCGATACCGCCCCCAATCGACATTGGCGCCGACGTTCGCCGGGCCTCCGGCCGGGATATCGGCGGTGCCCGTCGCCACCTCGCGCGGCGTGGTGATGGCTTCCCATTTCCAGGTCGAGCCGTCGCGATACCATTGATAGCTGGTCTCGATGCGCGACAGCGACCACCTGACCCCTGGCTTGGCTATCGCGTCGCCGTCTGGTGAAACGGCGATGATTTCAAACATGGCGGGGCTGCCGGCGTCGATCTCGGAGGAATCCTGAAACACCGGCTTGATGCCGAGCCGGTCGCCCTCGGCCCTGACCGGACGGGTCAGGCTGCGTTCGATCGTCCGCCCGTTCGTGTCCACCAGACGCAACAGCAGCTGCGCCTCGAGCGGCCGCGTCGTCGCATAGGGTTCCGGCAGGGTGATTTCGGCAACGGCGTTGCCGGCATCGTCGGTCGTGCCCACCACGCCCAAGGGCAAGCGGCTGGTCTCGACGGTGTCGTCCACGCGCCCGAAGACGTAGCCGGCAAAACCCGCCAGCGTCGTGCGCGGCCGCGTGATGGCATCGGCCTCGATCTTGAGACCGGGGGCCGTGGCCCCATAGAGATATTTGGCCGCGACATCCACCTCGGTCACCTCGCCGGGCACGATCGGGGCGTCGCTGGCGCTGAGCTCGAAGGCCAGCCGTTCAGGCTCGAAATCCTCGACGAGGAAGGTGGTGCTGCTCAGCGCATCGGCCTTCGGGTCGGCATAGAGCCGCAATGTCCAGGCGCCACGCAGGGCTTCGCTGGCCATTGGCAGGGCCACGAAATAGCTCCCTGCGCCCTGCGCGTCGAACACCTGGCGGTTGGCGACGACGCCGTCCGGGCGCTGCAACTCCATCGTCAGCGGCAGGTCGGCAACGGCATTGGCGCGCGCGTCGCGCACGAGCGCGGTGAAGAACACCGTCTCGCCCGGACGGTAAACGCCGCGCTCGGTCGTGGCGAACACGTCGAGCGGGCCAGGCGAGGGCCGACCTTCCACCCCACGGTCGGTCAGATCGAAGGCGGGCTGGGATAGGTCGAGGAAGGCATAGTCGCCATCCGCCGTCTCGGCGGTCAGCAATTGCGGCGCCCGCCCGCCGGTGCCCCGCGCCAAGCCCGGGGCGAACACCGCTCGGCCATCGGCATCGGTGGTCACTTCGCCGAGGATCTCGTTGTTGACGGCCACCAGCCGCACCGTGACCTCGTCGACGGGCGCCGCGCCCGAAAGATTGCGCACGAAGACGTGGACGCCGTCGTCGCCCTTGACGGTGGTGAGGCCGAGATCGGTCACGATGAACCACTGCGTCGCCCGCTCCGACCAATACGTTTGCTCCTCGCCCTTGACGGTGGCGGTGATCACATAGGCGCCCGGCTGCATCTCGCCGATGGCCTCGCCCACCGGAATGGCTGTGGTCACCATGGCGTTACGCTGACCCCGGTCGAGATCGACCTCGCCCTCGTAGACCAGCTCGCCGGTCTGGTCGGCGATCTCCTCGGCCGAATACTGGGTGAGATCACCGCTGAAGAGGCCGTCGCGCACGGCCGTGGCGATGGTCCGGTCTCCGATGCGGTAGATCATGATCTCGGCGGTCTCGGCGTTGACCGAGCTGACCGGCAAGCCGCCCCCCAGGCTCGAGGGCATCACATAGGCCGTGTTGGCAAAGCCGACGAAGGGGCTGCGGTCGGGCACGTAGACGTCGAGCGCTACGTCCTTGCGCAGGGTTTCGCCGGTCGCCGAGGGCAGGCCGGCGCGCAGGCGAATGGAATAGCGTTTGCCGTGCTCGACGCCCTCGATGCAGATGCGGTTGTCCTCGATATCCACGGCCGCCTGCGCGCTGTCGACGACCACATAGTCGGAGAGATTGGCGTTGCTGCGCCCCAGGGGCTCCGAGAAGTTCGCACAAATGCGCGGCACGGCGCCCTCGGCATTCACCTCATGGTCGGTGACGCGGAAGCCGTGCTGGGCAACGACCTCGTCGAGATGCGCTTCCAGTTCCGGATCGGCCTCGAGCGCCAGGCTGGCGCGATAGCTGGCAATCACCTCGCGCCACATTTCGCGGTATTCCAGTCCCTGCGCCAAGGTCCGCAGCGCATCGGCGCGGTCGGCTTCGCTTTCGGAGCGCAGGAATGCGTTCATCGCGGCCTGGGCGGCCAGCCAGCCCAGATCATAGCTGTTGTCGCCCGACGACCGGCCTGCAACGGCCTCCGCGCGCGTCAATGCCGCGTCGGCAAGGGCCTGCCAGATGGCCGGATCATTGACGTTGATGGCCAGCGCCTGGCGATAGGCGACCATCGCGCCGGCCGGATTCTGGCCGGTCATCGCCTGGTGTCCGGACGCCACCAGCTCGGCATATTGGGCGCCCGGCGGCGGCGTGTCGGTCGAGGGCAGGTCGGTCGCCAACCGCTTGGCGGCATCGACGATGTTCTGGCCCGGGAACGGCAGCTCGGCAAGCCGTTCGGCGCTGATCATGGCCGGGGAAGGCGACCGGCTGACCCGCCCGGAGGTGGCCCCGTCATAGTCGGTCTGGGTCCCCATCTCGCCCTTGAGGAAGCACCAGCCCGACTTGTCGTTGAACGTGAATGCCCGGCAGATGCGATCGTCGGCGCAAGCTGCCTGGCAGGCATCGAGGGTGGTGTTGCGCAGGATTCCATAGTCGAACCCAGGCAAGTCGGTGTTGTCGAAGAGGTTGATTTTCGTATCGGCGGAGACACTGGCCAGTCCCACCAACATGAGCACGGCCGCACCAAACCAACGCGCCCAGTCCCGAGTCCCCGGCATATCGTCCCTCCTCGCCCCACAATTGTGCCAATCATAGAAACCGCAATTGCGGCGGTAAAGCGGAGATGGCCGACCTCGCCGGCGCTCAATGTTGTTCATTGTCAGGAGTTTGTGTCAGCCGCCGGAGGCACGCGTACCAGAGGCTCGACAGCGTTTCCCCGTACCAGCTTGCGCAGGTATCGAGGATCATAGCAGCGCGTGGTGATCGGCCGCACAAATTTTAGAGATCAGTGATCCGTTCCGACGCCTGACGCGTTAAGCTGGTTCGGAAAGCGGGGCGGTGCCCGTTTTTTATCGGAGCTTGCGATTGTGAAGCGGCGGCCGGTCTACAGCGGTTCGTCCCGAGGGCGGACACGGGGTGCGGCGCAATCGGCTGGGACGGGATTTGTCCAGCCGGCGCCTTTTGGTGCGCCCGCGGAACCGAGACCCCCGTCCTGGCGAAGAAGGCTCGGCGCCGGGCTTGCCACCGTCTACACTCGCCACCAGGCCAAGGCGCTGGTCCTGGCCTCCGTCGCCATCGTTCTCCTCATCATGGGGCTCTACGAGCTCCTGCGCCCGCCGGGGCAGAACCTGACGCAGACCAATATTAACGATGCGGTCAACTTCGCGCTCAGCGAACGCCCGCGTCCGCCCTCCATTGCCTCCCAGGCCTACGCGGCCGCCCTGCCCGCCGTGGTCCGGGTCAACGGCTATGATCCGGAGGACGGGCCCTTGGCCGGATCCGCGCCGAATCCGCAAGCTCAGCAGGGTGGACCGCCTGTGAAACTGCCTGAGGAGGGCCGCGTCGAGGAGAATTTCCACGAGCGCTACACCGCCGTCGGCACCGGCGTCATCATCGACGATCAGGGGACTATCCTCACCAATCTGCACGTCGCCCGCGCCGCCAAGCGCCTGCGGGTTGAATTCGCCGACGGAACCGAATCTACCGCCTTCATGGTCGGAGCCCGGCCCGACCTCGACCTCGCCGTCATCCGCCCGAGTGTCCTGCCCGACGACCTGCAGCCGGCGACGCTGGGCTCGGCCGCTGCCCTCAAACCGGGCGACGAGGTAATCGCCATCGGCTTTCCCTTCGGCATCGGGCCCTCCGTGTCCTCGGGCATCGTCTCGGGCCTGTTGCGCGTGCTCGACCGGGAGAGCGAGGGCTCGATCCGCAATCTCATCCAGTTCGATGCGGCGGCCAATCCCGGCAATTCCGGCGGGCCGCTGCTCAATGCCGATGGCGAGGTCGTCGGCATCGTCACAGCCATCCTCAACCCATCCGGCATCCGCACCTTTGCCGGCATCGGCCTTGCCGTGACCATCGAGGAAGCGGGGGGCGCAGTGTCCGACTCTCCACTCTAACCAACGGGATCGAACCATGGCCGAACGCAGAGACAAATCCGCCCCCGCCGTCGCTTCGCTGATGGAAGAGATCCTCTACGAGATCAAACGGGTGGTGGTCGGCCAGGACCACTTCCTCGAACGGGTGCTGATCGCGCTCCTCGCCAGGGGCCACCTGCTCGTCGAAGGTGTGCCGGGTCTGGCCAAGACGCTGACCGTCAACACCCTTGCCGAGGCCATCCAGGGCAGCTTCCGGCGCATCCAGTTCACCCCGGACCTCGTGCCCGCCGACCTCGTCGGCACCCGGATCTACAACCAGAAGCTCGCTGAATTCAACACTTCGCTTGGCCCCGTCTTCTGCAACCTGCTGCTGGCCGACGAGATCAACCGTGCGCCAGCCAAAGTGCAGAGCGCCCTGCTCGAGGTGATGCAGGAACGGCAGGTCACCATCGCCGGGGAAAGCCACCCCGTTCCCAACCCCTTCGTCGTCATGGCAACGCAGAACCCCATCGAGACCGAAGGCACCTATCCCCTGCCCGAAGCGCAGGTCGACCGGTTCATGATGAAGGTGCTCGTCGATTATCCGAGCGAGGACGAGGAATTCGTCATCGTCGAGCGAGTCACCGGTACCGCGCTTGCCGCCTCGCCCGTTGCGACCACCGAGCAGTTGGCTGCCCTGCAGAGCAGGTGCCGCGAGCTCTATGTCGATCCAACCCTCATCCAGTTCGCCGTCCGGCTCGTCACCGCGACCCGCAACCCCGAGACGGTGGGCTTGGGTGATCTTTCCCGCTTCATTACCTTCGGGGCGAGCCCGCGGGCCAGCATCAACCTCATCGAGGCGGGGCGGGCGCTGGCGTTCCTGCGCGGGCGCGACTACGTGCTGCCGGAGGATGTGATCGACATCGCCCCGGACGTCATCCGCCACCGCCTGGCGCTCTCCTACGAGGCGCTGTCGGAATCCATTTCGCCTGACCACATCATCAACCAGGTCCTGCGCGCCGTGCCCGCGCCGGAACAGCCCTTGCAAAGCCATGTCGACATCGCAGCGACACGCTGAGAACCTTCTGAGACGCCTCGAATGGACGGTGGTGCGCCGTCTCGACGGGGTGATGCAGGGCGATTATCGCACGCTCTTTCGCGGGCTCGGGCTCGATTTTGCGGATCTGCGCGAATACCAGTTCCACGACGACATCCGCTATATCGACTGGAATGTCACCGCGCGCACCGGGGTGCCGCATGTACGCGTCTTCAACGAGGACCGCGACGTCACCGGGTGGTTCCTGCTCGATCTCAGCCCCTCCGTCGATTTCGGCTCGGGCAATGCCGACAAACGCCAGATGCTCACCGAGTTCGTCGCCGTGCTCGCCCGCCTGCTGGCGGCGCGGGGCAACAAGGTCGGCGCCATTCTCTTCGATGGCGTCAGTGAGCACGTGGTGCCGGCCCGCGCCGGCCGCAGGCACCTCGCCTATATGCTCGACAAGATCCTTGCCCATCCACGCCGGCTGCGGGCGCCACAGACCGATCTCGGCGCGTTCCTTAAGCGCTCCGCCGCCGCCATCCGGCGCCGTTCGGTGGTGTTCGTCATCTCCGATTTCATCTCGGTTCCCGGCTGGGAGGCGCCGCTTTCCATGATCGCCCGCCGGCACGACGCCGTCGCCGTGCGCCTCATCGACCCGCTCGAAACTGACCTGCCCGATATAGGGCTTCTCGACTTCATAGATGCCGAGACCGGCGAGCGCGTGCTGGTCGACACCTCCGAACCGGGTCTGCGCCGGCGCTTCGCCGAGATTGCCCGAGGCTGGAATGAAATGATCGTCAGCGGCTTCGGGAGCGCAGGCGTCGATGCCCTGGAGCTCTCGACCGACACCGATCTCTTCGAGGCGCTCCTCGGTTTCATTAGCCTGCGCAAGGGGCTGGCAGAAGCCGGCCGGAAAGGAGCGGCAGCATGAACTTTCTCTGGCCCAACATGCTCTGGCTCCTGGTGCTGGTGCCGGCTCTTATCGCCCTTTATTTCTGGCTGCTGTCGCGCCGGAAACGTTCGGCGCTGCGCTATGCAAACCTGCCGCTCCTCAGGCAAGCCGTTGGCCGCAACCTGACCTGGCGACGGCACGTGCCGCCGGCCCTGCTGCTCCTCGCCATCACCCTCTTGATCGTTGCCGTCGCCCGTCCGGTGGCGATGGTCGAGCTCGCCTCCTCGCGCTCGACCGTCATCCTCTCCATGGACGTTTCAGGATCGATGCGCGCAACCGACATGCCGCCATCGCGCCTTGCCGCGGCCCAGGAGGCGGCCAAAACCTTCATTGCCCAGCAGCCCGTCGACGTCGAAATCGGCATCGTCGCCTTCGCCGGGGCGGCGATGCTCATGCAAGCTCCCACGCTCGATCGCGACCAGCTCCACGCGACCATCAACAGCTTCGACTTGCGGCGCGGGACGGCGGTCGGCGCAGGCATCATCGCCGCGCTCGCCACCATCTTTCCCGACGAGAAATTCGAAATCGAAAGATCGGAGGATCCGCGCGACCGGCTGGGCCTGCCGAGCAGCTCCGGCCGCTCCCTCGACGACCCGGAGCCAGAGGAACCCGAGCGCGAGCCGGTCGAGCCCGGCTCCTACCAGAGCGCCGTCATCATCCTGTTGACGGACGGAGCAACGACGACGGGCCCCGATCCGATCCTCGCCGCACGCCTTGCCGCCGAGTACGGCGTTCGTGTTCACACGGTCGGCTTCGGTTCGACCGAGGGCGACGTCGTCGATTTCGGCGGGCGCTCGATGCGGGCCCAGCTCGACGCCCCGACCCTGCAGACTGTAGCGGACGTCACCCTCGGGGAGTATTTCGAGGCCCAGTCCTCCGAGGCCCTGGCGCAGGTCTATCAAACGCTTTCGACGCGCCTCGTGCCCGAACGCAAGCTCACCGAAATCGCCTTCATCCTGGCCGGCATTGCCGCGCTCGTCTCGATTGCCGCGGCATCGCTCTCGGTGCTCTGGTTCGGCCGCATCACCTAGAGCTTCTCACGTTCCGTCTGGATCGGAACGTGAGCTCTAAATCCTTGAAGTGGCGCGTTTTCGAACCACAAAAGTGGCGTCCACTTTTGCTGAAAACGCTCTAGCTTTTTTGCCTGCGCTAACGCCTGACCATAAAAATGAACTGTCCTGTCGAATCCATCGCCTCCTGCTCGTCGTGAAGGCGGAAGGACATCTTCCGCACCTGCCCGGAGGGTCCGGGCGCAAGAGGAGGTTGAAATGACGACGTTTACCACTCAGTCCACTGTTGCTTCTGTCCTCAACACCGTCGGGTCCCTGATCGATGGCTACCGCGTCCGGCGGGCCCAGCGCCTGGCGCTCGTCGCCCTGATGGAGATGGACCCGAGCCGGCTCGATGATCTCGGCATCAGCATCGAGGACGTCCGCGACGCCGTCACCGGCACCCTGCCCGCCGGCCCGCGCCTCGAAGCCCGCCGCACCGCTCGGGCCCTGAACTGGACGCCGAATGCTGTTTCGGCAGCCTAGGTTGACCACCATGCAGACCCTCAAGGGTGAGCGCGGCGAACTCGCCGAGAGCCACGCGCCGCGCCGTCCGCTCCTCCGCGCCTACTCGTCCTCCGGAAGGTTGGCCGGGTTCCACACGATCTCCCAGAGGTGCCCGTTCGGGTCCCTGAAATATCCCGCATAGCCGCCATAGAAGGTCTCCTGTGCCGCCTTGATGATTTCGGCTCCGGCACGGCGAGCCTCTCCCATGACCTCGTCGACCTCTTCGCGGCGGACAACGTTGTGCCCGATGGTGAACGAGGTTGAGCTGACCGGGGTTCTGGCAAGCCCTGTATCGTAGGCAATGTCGTCCTGTGGCCAGATCGCCAGCTTCAGTCCGCCCGAGAGCTCAAAGAACGCCACCGCTCCATGCTCGAATTCCCGCCCGACGATCCCTTCGGTCGGCAGCCCCAGCCCGTCCCGATAGAACGCAAGAGACTGCTCCAGATCGGCAACACCGATGGTCAGCACCGATATGCGTGGCTTCATAACAGTCTCCTCCGATTGCAAAACTCTCGACCGGATAGAGGATGAAACGGCCAAATCTATGTTGGCCCGGCACCCTAATCTTCCTCGACGAACACCTCCTCACGCTTGCGCCTGATGCTGGGCAGCACCGCGATCACCACCGCCAGCAGCGCCAGGGCGAGCAGCGTTGCCGAGATCGGGCGGGTGACGAAAACGGAAGGGTCGCCGCGCGAGATGATCATGGCGCGCCGCAGGTGCTCCTCGAGCAGCGGGCCCAGCACGAAGCCGAGGAGCAGCGGGGCCGGTTCGCAACCGAAGCGGATGAGCGCGTATCCCACGATGCCGAAAAAGGCGATGGCATAGACATCGTAAATGTTCTGGTTGATCGAGAAGGTGCCGATCGCCGCAAAGACGACGATGGCGGGGAACAGCACCCGGTAAGGGATGGAGAGCATCCTCACCCACAGCCCGATCAGCGGCAGGTTGAGCACGACGAGCAGCACGTTGCCGACCCACATCGAGGCGATGATCCCCCAAAAGAGCGCCGGCTGCTGGTTGATGACATTGGGTCCCGGAGTGATGCCCTGCAGGATGAACGCGCCGATCATCAGCGCCATCACCGGATGGGCGGGGATGCCGAGCGTCATCAGCGGGATGAACGAGGTCTGCGCGGCCGCGTTGTTGGCCGATTCCGGCCCGGCAACGCCCTCGATCATGCCCTTGCCGAACTCACGCGGAGTCTTGGAGAGCCGCTTTTCGGCCGAATAGGAGGCAAAGGCGGAGAGCACGTGCCCGCCGCCGGGCAGGACGCCGAGCACCGCGCCAAGGCCCGTCCCGCGCAGCACCGGCCAGACGATCCGCCGGAAGTCCTCACGCGTCAGCCAGAGATTGGTGACTTTCCTGATGCCGACATCGCGCTCGGTCTCGTCCTCGAGATTGCGCAGGATCTCGGCGATACCGAAGACACCGACCGCCACCGAGACGAAATTGAGCCCGCCGAACAGCTCGCGCAGCCCAAAGGTGAAGCGCGGGGTTCCCGTATAGATGTCCTGGCCGACCATGCCGAGCAGCAAGCCGAGCACGATCATGGCCAACGCTTTGAGGACCGAGCCATGCGCCAGCGCGATCGAGACGAGGAGCCCGAGGACGATGAGCGAGAAATATTCCGGGGCCCCGAAGCTGAGCGCGGCCCGGGCCAGTGGCGGGGCGAAGGCGGCAAGAAGGAACGTCGCCACCGTCCCGGCAAAGAACGAGCCGAGGGCGGCGGTCGCCAAGGCGGGGCCTGCCCGGCCGTTGCGGGCCATCTGGTAACCGTCGATCGCCGTCACCGCCGCCGAGGATTCACCGGGCAGGTTGATGAGGATCGCCGTCGTCGAGCCGCCATACTGGGCGCCGTAATAGATGCCGGCGAGCATGATCAGCGCGGTTTCGGCCGGCAGCGAGAAGGTGATGGGCAAGAGCATGGCGATGGTGGCCGTCGGGCCGATGCCCGGCAGCACACCGACCAGCGTGCCGAGCAACACGCCGATGAAGCAATAGAGGATGTTGATCGGATCGAGCGCGACCGAAAAGCCAAGTCCGAGGGAGGAGATGAGGTCCATGTCCCGCTCCTCCCGTCAGAACCGCAGCCAGGGGCCGACGAGCGGTACGATAAGCCCGAGCCCGACAACGAAGACGGCAAGGCAGAGCACGCAAAGCCCCGCCGCGATGATGGCGGCCGACAGCCATCTGTTGTTGCGGCTGGCCATGGCCGAGGCAAAGGCCGTGACGAGGACCACCGGGATGAAGCCCAGTCCGCGGATGGTTGCGGCGAAAAAGACGATGGTGCCGAGGACGAGGACGATGCCACGCCAAGGCACGGGCCGGCGTGCTTCCTCCTCGGGCCTGGCGAAGGCTTTGAAGATGACAGCGATCCCCAGCAGCACCAGGATTGCCCCCAGCACCACCGGCATGAAGCCGGGCCCCATGCGCAGGGGCGTACCGAACTCGTAGGTCATCGCCTCGAGGACGAAATAGGCGCCGAAAGCGACAAAGATGCCGCCCGAGGCAAGGTCGTTGCGCGCTGCGTTGATGGCCATCACTCCCCCCTTAGACCGTTTTCAGCAAAAGTGGACACCACTTTTGCAGTTCGAAAACGCGCCATTTCAAAGACCTAGAGCTTTTCACGTTCCAGTCGGAACGTGAAAGCTCCAGTGTCCGGCCGGCCCCGGTCCTCCCCGACCGGGGCCAGCGCGCTTTCTTACTGCGGCGTAACGCCGGCCGCGGCGACCACCTCGGCCCAGAGCTCGGTCTGCGTTGCGAGCTTTTCGGCGAGCGCGTCTGGCGTCGCCTGGTCCGCCGGCACCGGAGCGGTGCCGAGATCGGCAAAGCTCTGCGCCACCGTCTCAGTGGCAAGCGCCGTTTGTAGGGAGGCGCTTAGCCGCTCGACGATCGCCGGATCCGTGCCGACCGGCGCATAGAGCCCGTGCCAGATGGCCAACTCGAAGTTCTCGAGCCCGCCTTCGGCTGCCGTCGGCACGTCGGGCAGCGCATCGATCCGTTCAGGCGTGGTGACGGCGTAGGCCTTGATCTCGCCGGCCTGTATCTGCGTGGTCGTGTTGGTCGTCTGGTCGCACATCATGTCGATCTGGCCGCCCAGGAGGTCGGTCATGGCCGGACCCGTGCCCTGGTAGGGTACCTCGGTCATCCTCGTGTCGAGCGCATCCATCAACAGCATGCCGCACAGCTGGCTGGCCGCTCCGACGCCCGCATTGGCATAGGTGATGTTCTCGCCGTTCTCGCGGATATGGGCGAGCAGGTCCTCGAGCGTCTCCGGCTCGAAATCGCGCCTGGCAACGATGGTCATCGGCACTTCGGTGACGAGACCGATGGGGGCGAAGTCGGTTTGCGGGTCGTAAGGCAGGCTCTGGTAGAGCGCCGGCGCCGTCGACATGCCGATATGGTGGAGGAGCAGCGTATAGCCATCAGCCGCCGCCGTCGCCGCCTGGGCCGCTCCGAGCGTTCCGCCCGCGCCGCCCACATTCTGCACGACGATCTGCTGGCCGAGATCCTCGCTCATCGCCTGGGCCACGAGCCGGGTAACCGTGTCGGTCGGTCCGCCCGCCGAGAAGGGCACGATGATGGTGATCGGCTGGGCCGGATAGTCCTGGGCAGCCGCCCCATGAGCGCTGAAGGCCGCGCCCGCCGCAAGCGCGACGGCGAGCAGTGTGGAAATGGTCTTTCTCATCTTGTCCTCCCGAAGATGGGTCCAATGCCGGTTGCAGACCCGGCAGACGGATGAACTCCTTTCAAAGCGCTTTGGATGCAGGAGAGACGCGCATGATGAAGTCATGCCGGTGAGGTAGTGGTTCGCCGGCAGACAGAAACTGAGGCTCCTGACGCGGAAGTGACCTGGTGATCTGAAGTAACCGCGGGCTCAGGCTGAGGACACTCAAACCGGGTAATCGGGACCTCACTGTCCGCGCTCCCCCCGCGCCTCGGCGGCCTCGATCTCGTCGATCACCGCCTCCGGCTCGACTTCGCGCCGCAGCTCGGAAAGCTCGCGATCGTCATCGCGAACCGGCACCTCGAGCCGCTCGGCGATCGCCGAGACCAGCTCGAGCAAGCGCGTCGTTTCGCGCTCGTTGAGGAGGCCTATCTGCACGTCGAGATCCGCCCGCCTGTCGCTGAGCCGTGCAAGGCGGTTCTGACTGATGAGGATGAACGCCGTCAGGAACAGCGCCTCGACCGACGCGACCATCGCCAGCACCACGAAGGTCGGATCCCAGGCCGGCACGACCGGTATCCAGCGCAGATTGATGGCAATCCAGCTGATCAGCACCACAAGGTGGAGATAGACGAACGTCATGCTGCCGGCGAAACTGGAGATGGTGATCGCCAGTCGCTCCTGCCAGCCCTGCTCTTCCACTTCGCGCCGCCGCCGGTCGAGCAGCGCCTCGATATTGCGCTCAAGGACCGAAGCTTGAGGCGCGCGGCTTTCCTTCTCCATTTGAGGCAGGCCCTTGTTGTGCGTGACCCTAACAACGCACGAACCGGGGCGGGGCGTTCCCGGTTCGTGCGATCGAAAAGGGTTGCATGGCTCATCTGTGTTAGGCGCCTGCCCGTCGATCCCGGTTCAGCGACGGCGAGTGGAACGGGTCCGTGCCTTGCCGGTTGACGTTCGTCCAACCCAAGGAGACCAGCATGTTCCACCATTCCGGCAAGCTTCAGTACGAGGTGCGTGTCGAGAACCCAAACCCGCAATTCGCCTGCCATCTCCAGCAGGCGATCGGTGGCATCGAAGGCGAGATCCGCGTTGCCATGCAGTATTTCTTCCAGGCCATGGGCGCGCGCGGCGATGCCAAATATCGCGACCTCTTGATGATGACGGCGACGGAAGAACTCTCCCACATCGAATTCCTGGGCCACGCCGTGGCGCTCAACCTCGATGGCGCGCCCACGTCCCTGCAGGAGAAGGCGGCGGGCGACCCGGTGGTCAATGCGATCATGGGGGGAATGAACCCGCGGCACATCCTCTCGTCGGGTCTCTCGGCCATGCCGGTCAACGCCAATGGCGTTCCGTTCGATATGAGCCACGTCTATGCGAGCGGCAATATCGGCGCCGACATGCTCGCCAACGCCATGGCCGAGGCCAGCGGGCGTGTGCTGGCGACTCGCCTTTACAATTTGACCGACGATGCCGGAATGAAGGACATGCTCTCGTTCCTCATCGCCCGCGACACCATGCACCAGCAGCAATGGCTGGCGGTGATCGAGGAACTGGGCGGGCTCGAAAAGCAGCTTCCCATCCCCAACTCGACGCCGCCCGAGCACGAGGCGACCGAGCATTCCTATTATTTCCTCAATACCTCGCTTGACGAGCCGACGCCCAAGGGCCGCTGGTCATCCGGCCCATCCCTCGACGGCCGCTCCAAGTTCAGTGTGGTGGAGAAGCCCGAGCCGCTGGGCCAGAAGCCCAGTCTCGGCAAGGCCCGCCCGGACGTCGGCGCCCAAAAGGAACAGAGCTGACCGGCAGGGCGGGTGGATCAGTAGGTCGTGCGCCCGCCTGAGAGGTCGAAGACCGAGGCGGTGGTGAAGCTGTTGTCCTTCGAGACCAGCCAGGCAACCATCGCCGCCGCCTCCTCGACCTCGAGGAACCGCCCGCGCGGGATGCGCACGAGCATGTAGTTGATGAATTCCTCGGTCAGCGTGTCGAGGATCTTCGTCTTGGCGGTTGCCGGCGTGATGGCGTTGACCGCGATGTCGTGTTTGGCCAGTTCCTTGCCCAGCGACTTGGTCAGCCCGATGACCCCGGCCTTGGCGGCCGAATAGGCCGAAAGGTTGGGATTGCCCTCCTTGCCGGCGACCGATGAGATGTTGACGATGCGCCCGTAATTGCGCGCCTTCATCGACGGGATCACCACCTTGTTGACGTAAAAGGTGCCGTTGAGGTTGATCTCGACCACGCGCCGCCATTCATCCGGATCGTAGTCCTCGAGCGTCGCGTTGCTGCCCGCAACCCCGGCCGAATTGACGAGGATCGAGACCGGGCCTGTCTCCGCTTCGACCTCGCCATGAACGCGCTCGAGCCCGGCAAGGTCGGTGATGTCGACCACCTTGCCCGAGGCGTCAGTCCCGAGCGCCGCCGTCGCCGCGGTCAGGGCTTCCCTGTTCATGTCCCAAAGGCTGACCTTTGCCCCCGACGCCAGCAGGCGCCGGGCGATAGCAAAGCCGATTCCCTGGGCGCCGCCCGTCACCACTGCCACCTGGCCGGCAAGATCGATCTGGTTCATTTGCCTAATGCTTCCTCATTCAACGGCACAAGCTTGTCGCGGTCGGCGATGGTCATGCCGAAGCCGGGCGCATCGCCTACCCTGAGCCTGCCCTCGACCGGCAGCGCCTCGCCGGAAAAGAGGTCGCCGAAAACCGGCCTGATGGTCAACCCATCGGCGCTCGCCGCCACGTACTCGCAGACCGGTGGCTGCGGCTGGCTGGCAATGAAATGATAGGAATAGGGCCCGCTGCCGTGGGGGATCACTGGGATGTCGTAGGCGCTGGCATGCGCGGCGATCCGCAACAGCTCCGTCAGCCCGCCGACCCACATCACGTCCGGCTGCAGGATATCGACGGTGCGCTCTTCGATCAGCCGTCGGAAACCGTAGCGGGTGTATTCGTGCTCGCCGGTCGTCCATTTGAGCGTCGGATGCGCGGCCTTCAACTGCCGGAAACCTTCGACGTCGTCGGGCGAGAGCACCTCCTCCCACCAATGGATGCCGAGCGGTTTGGCCGCTTGCGCAAGCTCGATCGCATAGGGGACGGTCAGACTCATATAACAGTCGACCATCAGCGGGAAATCCGCCCCCACCGCCTCGCGGTGGCCGGCAAGGAAGGCGATATTGGCCTTGAGCCCCTCGCGTCCGTCATGCGGCCCGTGGGGCAGCGGCACCTTGGCGCCCCAGAAACCGTGGCCCTTGATCGCCGCGGCCGACGGGCCGGTGCAGTAAAAGGAGATCTCCTCGCGGGTCAGGCCCCCGATGAGGTTGTAGACCGGCTCGTCCCTAAGCTTGCCGACGAGATCCCAGAGTGCGAGGTCCACGACGCTGATGGTCGCGACCGGCAAACCCTTGCGGCCATAGGGCATGGAGGCGCGATACATCTGGTCCCAGATGAGGTTGATGTTGCGCGCGTCGGCCCCGACGAGGAAGCGCGAGAAATGATGGGCGACGAGCCAGGCGGCCGGCGGCCCGCCAAAGCCCGTGGCGACCCCCGTCACACCGCCCTCGCTTTCGAGCTCGACAACAATCGAGCCCAGCGCACCAATCCCCCAGCTCGAGCGCTTCTCCCGGTAATCGGCATAGCCGGACATGGGGTTGGCAATGAGGCTGTCGATCACCCAGTGGCCGGCGCCCTGCTGGAAATAATCCCCGCCATTGCCTTTGCTGGCAACGAGGAAGACGCGGACGGCGGTGATCCTGAACGGCGATCTCGTCATAGGCGGTAGACCCGCTCGGCCGTACCGCGCATCAGCGCCGCCTGCTCATCGCCCGAAAGGTCCGCAACGATCGCCGCGAACGCCCGCCAGAGATCGCCATAGGAGGAAAAGAGCTTGTCGACCGGAAAGTTTGAGGCGAACATCGCGCGCTCAGCGCCGAAGACATCGAGCGTTTCGAGGACGTAAGGCCTGATGCTCTCAAGCGTCCAGTCATGGTCGAACATGCCAAGCCCGCTGATCTTGACGCAGACGTTCGGCTGTTCTGCCAGCAGCCGCAAGCCGACCCGCCATTGCCGCCAGCCGGCAAGCGTGCGGTCGACGAACATGCCGGCATGGTTGAGGATGATCTGTGTGGCGGGGTTATCTGCCGCAAGGCGCGCCGCCGCCTGCATCTGGTGCGGATAGAGCTGCAGGTCGAAGCTCATGCCGAACCGGTCGAGGAGCTTGAAGCCCTTCTGCCAGGCGGGATCGGCGAGGTAGTCCTTCGTCACATAGGTAAAGAGGGGATCCGTGTGCAGGTTGATGACCTGCCTGATGCCGCGCACCGCCGGGTATGCCGCATGCGCCGCCAGCATCGCCTCGGCATCGGCCGCCGAGAGATCAGCATTGGCAACGATGGCGAGCTTCACTTGCGAGCGGGTGTCGGCCATCGCCTGCAGGTGGCGCGTCTCGGCGACCGGGTCGGTCGGGAAGGCTTCCACGTGCACGGCCTTGAGGATCTCGACCTCGCCCGCGTCGGCGATGAGGTCATCGAGGAGGTAGGAGCGGGCAATGGCGGTATTGTCGCCAATGAGCCCGGTCGAAGGCGTCTCGAGACCGGGATAAAGCCGGGTCGAGAGGTCCCACAAATGGATGTGGGGATCGACGACGGTAAGCTTCTGCATTCGCACCCCCGTCCTATTGCAGATTGACGAAAAGGCCGCCGTCGACGAGCAGCGCCGCACCAGTGACATAGGCGGCCATGTCCGAGGCGAGAAAGGCGACGACCTTGCCCACGTCCTCGGGCGTGCCGAACCGACCGAGTGGAATGCGTTTGTCGAGATAGGCGCGTTTTTCCGGATCCGACCAGTCGTCCTTGTTGAGGTCGGTAGCGATGGCCCCCGGCATCACCGAATTGCAGCGGATGCCATAAGGGCCGAGCGCGATGGCCGCCGACTGCATCAGCGAATGGACGCCCGCTTTGGTCGGCGTGTAGTGCGTCTGCATGGCGCCGCCGACCAGCGCCGAGATCGACGAGGTGGCAATGATCGCCCCGCCCGTCCCTTGGCTCTTCATGCGATTGGCTGCCGCCTGACTGACATAGAACGCCCCGTTGAGATTGACCGCGACAGTCTGCTGGTAGGTTTCGAGCGGCATGTCGAGGAAGGCGTGGAACGGGCAGATGCCGGCGTTCGATGAAAGGACGTCGACCCCACCGAAATTGTCGACGGCAGCCGCGACCAGCCGTTGCGCCACCTTCGGATCGGCGATATCGCCTTCGACCGCGATGGCCCGGCGGCCGAGAGCGGCGATCTCGGCCACGACGTCCTCGATCGCCCGGTCGCGCCCGTAGTCCTCGTCATTGGCGACATGATAGCCGATGACGACGTCGCACCCCTGGCGCGCCAGCTCGACCGAAATGCCCCGGCCGATGCCCCTCGAGCCGCCGGTGACGATGGCGCGCTTGCCCGTCAGCAACGTCATTGTCTGTCCGCGCCCGCCGCAACCGCTTTCCGGCCGCGCAATTGGTTCGATTCGGGCATTTCGTCCTCCGCGGCCGGTAATCCGGCCTCCCCACGCTCTCGCGGCGTTCGCTTATCCGGTCAGACTGCCACCTGCCAACTTGTCAGTCAAGTTTACAGTTAACGCTTTGCCGACCCTTGCCTTCCCACCCTACCCGAATTCCGCTAGACCTCGGTCCAGATTGTGATGCGTTCGGAGCAGGCTCGCAATGAAGACTGGTGAACCATTGCGGAACCGTCGCTAATGAAGATTTTCGTCACCGGCACGGCCGGGTTCATCGGCTTCCATCTCGCACGCCGGCTCCTCGCCGATGGGCATCAGGTTGTAGGGTTCGACGGGCTTACGCCTTACTACGATGTGTCGCTGAAGCGCGAGCGCCACGCGATTCTCAAGCGCTGCAACGGCTTCAGCGCCGTCGAGGCCATGCTCGAGGACAAAGCCGCCCTCGAAGAGGCCGTCGCCGCCTTTGCCCCCGACATCATCGTGCACCTAGCCGCCCAGGCAGGCGTGCGCTACAGCCTCGAACATCCCGAGACCTATGTCGGCTCTAACCTCGTCGGCACCTTTAACCTCCTCGAGGCCGCCCGCCTCCATCCGCCCCGGCACCTGCTCATCGCCTCGACCTCATCGGTCTATGGTGGCAATGAGAAGTTGAAGATGCCGTTCGAGGAAGCCGATCGAACCGACTTCCCCATTTCGACCTATGCCGCCACCAAGAAGGCCGGTGAGGCGATGAGCCATGCCTATGCGCATCTCCATGAGCTGCCGACCACCTGCTTCCGCTTCTTTACCGTCTACGGCCCCTGGGGCCGGCCGGACATGGCGCTCTTCAAGTTCGTCTCGGCCATCGAGCGGGGCCAGCCCATCGAGGTTTATGGCGAGGGGCGCATGCAGCGCGACTTCACCTATATCGACGATTTGGTGGAAGGGATCGTGCGGCTGATGGATGCCGTTCCCGAGGCGGGAAGGCCAGTCGAAGCCGAGGGCGTCGTCGACTCGCTGTCGCCGGTCGCTCCCTGGCGTGTCGTCAATATCGGGGGCGGACAGCCGGCAGGGCTGATGGACTTCATCGCGACCATCGAGAAGATCCTGGGCCGTCCCGCTGAAAAGATCCTGCTGCCCAGGCAGCCGGGGGACGTCGAGCAAACCTTCGCCAATGCCGGCCTCATTGAGGCGCTGACGGGCTATCGGCCCACGACCGGTATCGACGAAGGCGTGCGCGCGTTCGTCGAATGGTACCGGCAGGACTACCTGGTCCGTCAGGATTGAGCGAACCCGCCGCGTCAACCATGACTTGGCAATCGCCTTTACCTTCTGTTTACCCTCATGCGAGAGTTCATCTTCCTGCGAGCGCCCTGGAGCACGCCTGATGCGCATAACAATGATCGGTTCCGGTTACGTCGGCCTTGTCAGCGGCGCCTGCTTTGCCGATTTCGGCCACGACGTCGTCTGCGTCGACCTCGACGACAAGAAGATCGCCGCGCTCGGGCGCGGCGAGATCCCCATCTTCGAGCCCGGCCTCGATCGGCTGGTGGCCGACAATGTCGCGGCCGGCCGGCTGCGCTTCACCACGCAGCTAGCCCCGGCCGTTGCCGATGCCCAGGTGGTATTCATCGCCGTCGGCACCCCTTCGCGCCGCGGCGACGGCCATGCCGACCTCTCCTATGTGCATGCGGCCGCCGCCGACATCGCCCGCGCCCTCAGCGGCTTTACCGTCGTCGTCACCAAGTCGACGGTGCCGGTCGGCACCGGCGACGAGGTCGAGCGCATCATTGCCGAGACCAACCCGGATGCCGATGTGGCCGTGGTCTCCAACCCCGAGTTCCTGCGCGAGGGCGCGGCCATCGAGGACTTCAAGCGCCCCGATCGCATCGTCATCGGCCTCGAGGACGAGCGGGCCCGTGAGCTGATGACCGAGGTCTATCGCCCGCTCTACCTCAACCAGGCACCGCTGCTGTTTACCGGCCGGCGCACCGCCGAGCTGATCAAATATGCCGGCAATGCCTTCCTGGCCATGAAGATCACCTTCATCAACGAGATCGCGGACCTGTGCGAAAAGACCGGGGCCAATGTGCAGGAGGTGGCGCGCGGCATCGGGCTCGACAAGCGCATCGGATCCAAGTTCCTCAATGCCGGCCCCGGCTATGGCGGCTCGTGCTTTCCCAAGGACACCCTGGCCCTGGTCAAGACCGGCCAGGACCATGAGAGCCCTTTACGCCTGATCGAGGCGACGGTTGCCGTCAACGACCAGCGCAAGCGCGCCATGGGCCGGCGGGTGATCGCCGCGCTCGGCGGCTCGGTGCGCGGCAAGACCATTGGCGTCTTGGGCCTTACCTTCAAGCCCAACACCGACGACATGCGCGAGGCGCCCTCGATCGCCATCATCCAGGCGTTGCAGGATGCCGGGGCCAGGATCAAGGCCTATGATCCGGAAGGCATGGGGATGGCGCGCACCCTGATCGAGGGCATCGACTATGCCAGCGATGCCTATGACGCGGCGGCCGGCGCCCATTGCCTGGTGCTGATCACCGAGTGGAACCAGTTCCGCTCGCTGGACATGAAGCGCCTCAAGGCCACCATGGCCGCGCCCAACTTCGTCGACCTCAGAAACGTCTATCGGCGCCGCGAGCTCGAGGCGGCTGGCTTTGCCTATCACAGCATCGGCCGCTCCGGTGACGGCGACGACCAGGTCCGGGAGATCGCGGCCGAATAGGCCGCGGCAGGCGCGGCAAAGGCCTGGATCCACCATACCCTTGCAGGTCCGCCGACTGTCGGCATGGACATCGCCGTCCGCCTCGGGTCATTGTGCGCGTCGTTCCGAAAGACGATTCCAAGGACCGCCGCATGACCAGCCCCGTTTCGCCCGACAAGCTCGACACCGTCCTTGCCGAGGTCGACCGCGGCCTCGATGCGAGCCTCGAGCGGCTGAAGGCGCTGTTGCGCATCAAATCCATCTCAACCGACCCCGCCTATGCGAAGGACTGTCGTCAGGCGGCCGAATGGCTGGCCCAAGCGCTTGGCCAGGAGGGCTTCGAGGCCTTCGTCCGCCCGACACCCGGCCATCCGATGGTCGTCGCTCATGACCGCTCGGCTGAGGGTCCGCATGTGCTGTTCTACGGTCACTACGACGTGCAGCCTGTCGATCCGGTGGAGCTCTGGAACACTGATCCATTCGAGCCGCAGATCGTCGCCCTCCCCGACGGTACCCGCCAGATCGTCTGCCGCGGCGCCTCCGATGACAAGGGGCAGCTGATGACCTTCATCGAGGCCTGCCGTGCCTGGCGCACAGCGACCGGCGGCCTGCCGGTCAAGGTCTCGATCCTCCTCGAAGGCGAGGAGGAATCGGGCGGCAAGAACCTGCCGCCGTTCATCGAGGCCAACGCCGCCGAGCTTGCGGCCGACATCGCCCTCGTCTGCGATACCGACATGTGGGACCGTCAAACCCCTTCGATCACCACGATGCTGCGCGGGCTGGTCGGCGAGGAGATCGAGATCACCTGCGCCGATAAGGACCTGCATTCGGGCATGTTCGGCAGCGCCGCGCGCAACCCGAACCAGGTGCTGGCGGACATCATCGCTTCGCTGCGCGATGTCGACGGGAGCGTGACCATCGACGGGTTCTATGATGACGTCGCCGAACTACCCGATGCCGTGAAGGACCAGTGGAAGGGGCTCGGCTTCGACGAGAAGGCATTCCTCGCCGGCGCCGGGCTGTCGATCCCTGCCGGCGAGAACGACCGCTCGGTCCTCGAGCAGATCTGGGCCCGCCCGACCTGCGAGATCAACGGCATTTGGGGCGGCTATACCGGCGAAGGCTTCAAGACGGTCATCCCCGCCAAGGCCAGCGCCAAGATCTCCTTCCGCCTTGTTTCCGGCATGCAGCCCGACAAGATCCGCCAGGCTTTCCGCGCCCATGTGCGCGCCCGGCTTCCCGCCGACTGCAGGGTGACCTTCAAGGAGCACGGCGCAAGCCCGGCACTGACCGTGCCCGCCGACGGACCGCTCCTCGGCAGGGCTCTCGACGCGCTCTCGGCCGAATGGGGCAAGCCTGCCGTCATCACCGGCTCGGGCGGCTCCATCCCCGTCGGCGGCGAGTTCAAGCGCCTCATCGGGCTCGATACGCTTTTCATCGGCTTTGCCCAGAACGACGACCGCATCCACTCGCCCAACGAGAAATACGATCTTGCAAGCTTCCACCGCGGCATCCGCAGCTGGGCGCGAGTGCTGGCGGCGTTTGCGGGATAACCTCAACTATCCTCGTTGAGGAACTTGACCAGCATCAGCGCCGCGCTCTTGGCCAGCGCCAGGTCGCGCGGATCGGCAAGATCGGCCTCGAAGCGGCGGCAGAGAGCGCGGTAGGTCGGGAACTGCGGCGCGCCCTGCCAACGCGCTTCCATGCGCTTGACGGTCGCTTCCAGTTCTTCGAGGTCGGGCCGCTCGGGCATCAGGCAAACAACACCGCCAGCATGGCGAGGACTGCCGGCACGGTCTGGATGAAGAGGATCGAGCGCTTGGCGGTCGCGGCCCCGAAAACTCCGGCGGCTGCGATGCAAGCGAGAAAAAACATCTGGATTTGCCATCCGACGTCAGCGTCCAGATGCACCAGCCCCCAGATGAGACCGGCGGCGAGGAACCCATTGTAGAGGCCCTGATTGGCGGCGAGGGCCCGGCTGGCTTGGGCAAACTCCGGCGTGGTGCCGAAAGTCTTGCGTACTCGTGGCATCGTCCACGCAAACATCTCGAGGACGAGAATGTAGATATGCAGCAGCGCGATTGCCGCCACCAGGATCGTTGCGATCAGCTGCATGCGCTTACTTGCCCCTAGACCCTGACGACACGCTCTAGTTGGGTTGTCCTCCAACAGCTTGCACTGCGCGAGCACCGGCTGCAATGGCGCTTGCCAAAGCGCGTTTCTCGTCCCCGCCCTCGCAGAGGGTTTTGAGAAACCCGGCAGCGAACGCGTCGCCTGCGCCGGTGCTGTCGACTGCCACGACCCTCGGCGCCGCCATCTCAAGCCGTACGCCGCCAGCCCCTCCAAGTGCCGCGCCGTGCGCGCCGCACTTGACGATGGCCGTCTCGAAATGCGCCCCCAGCAGTGCAATCTGCTCGCCGATATCGGCCGCGTCCGTCAACAACGCCGCCTCCTCACGATTGGCAAATAGGAGCGAAGCGCCCGAAGTCCAGGACAGGAAGCTCTCGCTTCCGACTTCGGCAAGGAAGCCCGCCGATGCCGGATCGACGGCAATGCCGATGCCTCGCGCCTTGGCTCGCGCCATCAGGTCCATCACCGCGGTCCGCGGTCCCGGCGCAAAGAAGCTGTAACCCGAGACCACGAGGATCGCGGTATCGACCAGCAGGCTGTCCGGCAGGTCGGCCGACGAGAGGTTGAGGTTGGCGCCGCGGTCGGTCAAGAAGCTGCGTTCCCCATCCGGATCGAGAATGGTCACCAGTACGCCGGACGGCAAGGCCGGATCGGCTGTCAGGCTCGGCTCGACGCCGCGGCCCCGAAAATACGCCTCCCAACGCGCTTTGTCGGCTTCCCCGACACGCGCCGCGAAAGTGACCCTGGCGCCCAGCACCCCAAGCCAGACTGCCTGGTTGGCGCCCGACCCACCCGGACGCTGCCGGATTTGGGCCCGCCGATCCGAGCCTTTGACCATTGGGCCTTCCGGCGAAACGATGACGTCGGTCATCACGTCGCCGACGACGACGATCCGCCGCGAACCCTTCATGCGCGGCGGACGGCGGACTGCGCTGAGGTCATCGCCGAGAGCGCCACGGCAATGCGGGCCGCGACCCTGGCGTTGTTCTCGACGAGGGCGATGTTGGCTGTGAGCGACTGGCCCTGCGTCAACTCGAAGATCCGCTGCAGGAGGAAGGGCGTCAGGTCCTTGCGCGAGACGCCGCGCGCCTCGGCATCGGCAATGGCCTCGCCGATACGCTTTTCGATCGCATCGGCAGGCAGCGCATCGGCCTCGGGGATGGGGTTGGCGACCAGCACCCCGCCGAGCCCGAGATCGGCCTGCAGCGATACGATCCTGGCGATCTCCTCGACCGTGTCGAACCGATGGTCGACCTTGTGCCCGCTCTCACGCGCCCAGAAGGCGGGAAAGGCGTCGGTCCCGTAGCCGATCACCGGCACGCCCTTGGTCTCGAGCACCTCGAGCGTCTTGGCGATATCGAGGATCGACTTGGCGCCGGCGCAGACCACCGCGACCTGCGTCCTTGCCAGCTCCTCGAGGTCGGCCGAGATATCGAAGGTCTCCTCGGCGCCGCGATGGACACCCCCGATCCCGCCGGTCGCGAACACCCGTATGCCGGCAAGTGCCGCGATCTGCATGGTGGTGGCAACGGTCGTTCCGGCAAGGCCGCCCTTGACGATGAGGCTGGCGACATCCCGGCGCGAGGCCTTGGCGGCGCTGCCGCTCTCCTCGGCCAGCCGCTCGAGGTCTTCGCCCGAAACCCCGACCGCGAAACGCCCGTCCATGATGGCGATGGTGGCGGGGATGGCGCCATTGTTGCGCACCACCGCTTCCACCGCATTGGCCATTTCGAGGTTCTGCGGATAGGGCATGCCGTGGGTGATGATGGTCGATTCGAGCGCCACCACGGGCTTACCTTCCGCCAGCGCCTTCTTGATATCGGCGGTGATCGAGAGATAGGCTTTTGCGCTCATCGGCTACGCACTCCGTGACGGGGATCGTCGGCGCCGGGCGCCGCTTCGAGGCGCGGTTGTGCGCCCTTGCGGCAACAGCCGTCAACCCCTTTGAAAGGTTCGCATCTTAGGGGCTTTTCGCCCCTTGTCCCTCCCTGTTTTTCACTCTAGTTTGCGCAGCGAAACTCCCAGGCGAAGGGCGACTTCACTGAACACGAGCATCGTTGATTGGGCGGCTCGCGCCAATCGATACGCGCCCGGCTCCGGGCCCATTGCCGGTTCTCTGCCTGAGACGCGCCGAAGCGCCTCGGCCGCGACGTTTCCACACCTTCATGATTCCGTTTCACAACTGTCGCAGTCTCACCTGGCCGCCGCGCATGCCCTGGCCGGCTTTGCGCGCCTTGGCGAGCCGATGGGCATGTGAATCTCCGCTGCGCCGCACAGTCCTGCGGCTGGTACGTTTCCGCAGGTCCGAACAACTGCGACACCCCTTGAGACAGGAGCCCTAGAACAATGAGAACCCCGCTCGCCCTTGCCCTTGCCACCCTGGTCGCCGCGGTGCCCGCGCACGCTCAGGACCAGGTGGTCAACGTTTACAACTGGTCGGACTACATCGCCGAGGACACCCTCGGCAATTTCACCGCCGAGACCGGTATCACCGTCAACTACGACGTGTTCGACAGCAACGAGCTGGTCGAAGCCAAGCTCCTGGCCGGCAATTCCGGCTACGACGTCGTGGTCCCCTCCGGCTTCTTCCTCGAGCGCCAGATCCGGGCCGGGCTCTTCCAGCCGCTCGACAAGGGGAAGCTCCCCAACCTCTCCAACATGGATCCCACGATCATGGAGGAGACCGCCGCGCACGATCCGGGCAACGAATATGCCGTCGACTACATGTGGGGCACCACCGGCCTCGGCTACAATGTGGCCGCGGTCACCGAGCGCCTGGGCGAGGACGCCGATCTCGAGAGCTGGGACCTGCTGTTCGATCCCGAGACGGTCGCCAAGCTCGCCGATTGCGGCGTAGCCATGCTCGATGCGCCGGCCGAGGCCTATGCGGCCGCGCTCAATTATCTCGGGCTCGATCCGAACTCGGAAAGCGAGGAGGATCTGGCCAGGGCCGAGGAGCTTCTGCTTTCGGTCCGTCCCCACATCCGCTACTTCCACTCCTCGCAGTATATCGATGATCTGGGTAACGGCGAAATCTGCCTCGCCATGGGCTATTCGGGCGACGTCTTCATCGCCCAGGCCGCGGCCGCCGATGCCGGCCAGGGGGTCGAGATCGCCTATGTGATCCCCAAGGAAGGCGCGCTCAAGTGGTTCGACATGTTCGCCATCCCCGCCGATGCGCCGAATCCCGAAAACGCTCATGCGTTCATCAACTTCATGCTGCGCCCGGATATCGCCGCGGCCAACACCAACTACGTCTTTTACGCCTCGGGGAACGGTGCCGCGCTCGAGCTGATCGACGACGAGGTCAAGAACGATCCGGCCATCTATCCGACGGCCGAAGTCGCCGAGAACCTTTTCACCCTCAAGGCGCACTCGCCTGAATACGACGAGCTCTTGACGCGCAGCTTTACCCGGGTAAAGACCGGCCAGTAATCGACCAGAGCGGATGGCGGGTTCCGGCGTGTTTCCGGTACCCGCCATCCCTTTTTTGCTTTCGGGACCGCCATGGCCAAAAAGCCCCAGATCGCCGCCGACACCCGCCCCTGGCGCGATCCCGCAGCCAAGCCGTTCGTGCGCATCGAGAACGTCACCAAGAAGTTCGGCGATGTCCATGCGGTCTCGGACGTCTCGCTCGACATCTATAAGGGCGAGCTCTTCTGTCTGCTCGGCGGATCGGGCTCGGGCAAGTCGACGCTCTTGCGCATGCTCGCCGGCTTCGAGGAGCCGACGGCAGGCCGCATCGAGATCGACGGCCAGGACATGACGGGCGTGCCGCCCTACAACCGTCCGGTCAACATGATGTTCCAGTCCTATGCGCTCTTTCCGCATATGAGCGTCGAGCAGAACATCGCCTATGGCCTCAAGCGCGACCATATGCAGAAGGGCGAGATCGCCGACCGCGTCGCCGAGCTCCTGACCCTGGTCAAGCTCCAGGACTATGGGCGGCGCAAGCCCCACCAGCTTTCCGGCGGCCAGCGCCAGCGCGTGGCGCTTGCCCGCTCGCTCGCCAAACGCCCCAAGCTCCTGCTGCTCGACGAGCCGCTCGGCGCCCTCGACAAGAAGCTGCGCGAGGAGACCCAGTTCGAGCTGGTCAAGATCCAGGAGACGCTCGGCGTCACCTTCATCGTCGTTACCCACGACCAGGAAGAAGCCATGAGCCTGGCCACCCGTATCGGGGTGATGAATTCGGGCGAGATCGCCATGATCGGCGAGTCGCATGACATCTACGAGTTCCCCAATTCGCGCTTCGTTGCCGGATTCATCGGCTCGGTCAACATGGTCGAGGGGGTCGTGACCGAAGACGAGGACGACCATGTGCGCATCCGCTCGGCGGAACTTGGTTGCGACATCTATGTCAGCCACGGCGTCGACTGCGCGCCCGACCAGATCCTCTGGTGGGCCATCCGCCCGGAAAAGATCACCCTTTCCCGCGAAAAGCCCGATGACTTCCAGGGCGCCAACGTCACCAAGGGCATCGTCGAGGACATCGCTTATCTCGGCGACATGAGCGTCTTCCAGGTGGTGCTCGAGAGCGGCAAGCGCCTGAAGGTGTTCAAGGCCAACACCGAACGCGGCGACCCCGACGGCATCAAATGGGATGAAACCGTCTATGCCAGCTGGGGCAGCGCGTCCGGTTCGGTGCTGACGGTATGACGAGCCTGGCCGAAATCGAGGTCCGGCCCCGTCAGCGTCCCTGGTCGGTGCTGGAGCGGGGCCTGCGCACTGCCGGTCTTTCCGGCCGGGCGCTGGTCATATTCGCCCCGGCCCTGTGGCTGACGGTGTTCTTCCTCGTGCCGCTTGCCGTCGTCTTCGGTATTTCGCTCGCCACCAAGCAGTTCGGTCGCCCGCCCTATTCGGATCTTCTGACCTTTGCCGAGGACGGTACGGTGCAGCTCACACTGCATCTTTCCAACTTCATCCGGCTCTTTACTGACGCGCTCTACGTCAACGCCTACCTCAACTCCATCAAGATCTCCGCCATCGCCACGGTCGTCGCGCTGCTCATCGGCTATCCGATGGCCTATTTCATTGCGCGCATGAACGATCCCTGGCGCAACATACTCTTGATGCTCGTCATCCTGCCGTTTTGGACCTCGTTCCTGCTGCGCGTCTACGCGCTTTCCGGCTTCATGCGCGGCAATGGCGTCATCAACAATTTCCTCGGCGCATTTGGGCTCGGTCCGATCGTGATGATGCAGACCGATTTCGCCGTCTATGTGGGCATCGTCTACACCTATCTGCCGTTCATGATCCTGCCGCTCTATACCAACCTCGTTAAGCTCGACGAGGCGCTGCTCGAGGCCTCCGCCGATCTCGGTGCCAAGCCGTGGCGCACCTTTCTCTCGGTGACGCTGCCGCTCTCGATCCCCGGGATCGTTGCCGGCTCCATGCTCGTCTTCATCCCCGCCATCGGCGAGTTCGTCATTCCCTCGCTGTTGGGCGGACCGGGCACGCTGATGATCGGCCGCGTGCTCTGGGACGAGTTCTTCGCCAACACCAACTGGCCGCGCGCGTCCGCCGTTGCCATTGCCATGCTGGTCGTGGTGGTCGTGCCGATCATGCTGATGCAGAAGGCGCAGGACGCCGTCGTCGAGAGGGACAAGTGATGCGGCGCGGCTGGTTCCTCCCCATCGCGGCGGTCCTGGGCTTTGCCTTCCTCTACGCCCCGATCATCTCGCTCGTCGTCTTCTCCTTCAACGAAAGCCGGCTGGTGACCGTGTGGTCGGGCTTCTCGGTCAAGTGGTACGGCGAGTTGCTGCGCGATCCGCAGATCCTCGGCGCCGCGTGGCTCAGCCTGCAGATCGCTGCCGTCAGCGCCAGCATAGCCCTGGTGCTCGGCACGCTCTGTGCGGTGGCGCTCGTGCGCTTCAAGCGCTTCCGCGGCCGCACCGCTCTTGCCGGCATGGTCTCGGCCCCGCTGGTCATGCCCGACGTCATCACCGGCCTTTCGCTGCTCCTGCTGTTTGTGACCATGGAGAGCTTCTTCGGCTGGCCGGCCGGGCGCGGCATGCTGACCATCATCATCGCCCATTCGACCTTCTGCATGGCCTATGTCACCGTCGTGGTGCAGTCGCGCCTCTCCGACCTCGACCTCAGCCTGGAGGAAGCGGCCATGGATCTCGGTGCCAACCCAGTGCGGGTCTTCTTCGACATTACCCTGCCCATCATCGCCCCGGCGCTGGTCTCGGGCTGGCTCCTCGGCTTCACCCTCTCGCTCGATGATCTGGTCATCGCCTCGTTCGTTTCGGGCCCGGGGTCCTCGACCCTGCCCATGGTCATCTTCTCCAAGGTCCGCCTCGGCGTCTCACCCGACATCAATGCGCTCGCCACCATCATCGTCGGCATCGTAGCGCTGGGCGTCGTCGCCGCCACCGTCATCCAGCTGCGCGCCCGCCCCAGGCGCGCGCGGGCCTGAGGCGGTTCACGAACTTTGTGACTAGACACCGCCGGCAAAGCCGAGCATGCTTTGGTCATGTTCAATCAGCGAAAGGAGGTGATCCAATGTCTCATGAGGTTACGGCTCGTAACGAAGGGCTTGGATTCAAGGTGTTCACGCGGGAGGTAATCCTCCGCTAGCAAGCACCTGCTTCCTTTGGGCCGGTTTACCTGGCCAGGCTCTTTTGCAGCCGTGAAACTCAGGAAGGGCCGTCTCTCAGGAGACGGCCCTTTTTACTGATTACAGTACGTCGCAGTACTTTTGCGTTCGCACGAGAGCTGCCAGTGCCCGAGCTGATCGAGCTCCAGGGCGTCAAGGACAGCATCGATGTCGAAGAGTTAGTGGAGGCTAGCCAGCAGGCTGCCTTCCATGGTGGGCGCCGTCACCAGCGGCGTAGTGCCGGCATGGGCGGTGATGACGAGGAAGCCGAAGGCCACGGAAGCGGCGAGCGCCGCATAGGCCAGAACGGTTGCCAGAGTTTTCATTCCGTCTCCCGACAGAGGTTTAATGACCAAAACTCTATCGCATTAGTCGGGAATTGACAAGGTAACGGTTTCTTCACGAAACAGGCGCGGGAAATATCATTGCGCTCAGCGGGCCTTTCCCAATTTCCGACGATCGCGAATCGCTTGGTCGTGCCCCCGCTAAGCAAATGCATTTCAAACTGCTAACGTCGCGTAAACGCTCGTTCAGGCTGACGACAGGTCAGACGGGGATGTCGTCGAGCTTTAGGGCGTCGGCAAGGGTCGTGCTGTCGAGCACGGCGCGGGTGGCGAGCGTGACCCGCTCGAACACGTGCCGCACCTCACAGCTCGTCTCCTCCTGGCAGTCCTCGCAGCGCCGATAGGCGATCTTGGAGAGGCACGGCAGCGGCGCGATCGGTCCGTCGACGAGGCGCAGCACCTCTCCAAACGTCACCTCCTCCGGAGCCTTGAGCAGGGCATAGCCGCCCGCTCGCCCGCGAAGGCTCATCACGATGCCAGCCCGCTTCAACTCAAGCAGGATCTGCTCGAGGAATTTTTTCGGAATCGCCTGCTCGCGCGAGATCTGTCCGATCATCATCGTCGTTCCGGCCTTGAGGCGCGCCAGGACAACGAGCGCACGCAGTGCATATTTGGCCTTTTGCGATATCATCCGAGCGCCCCCCTGCCCTTCATTTGCGCGGCTCCGGCTCGACGACCGGGATCTGCGGTTCTTCCTCCGCTTTCTCGGTCTCTTCGGTCACCGCAGGCTCTTGCTCCGCCACAGTCTCTTCGACCGTCGCAGTCTCTTCGTGCGCCTCCTCGATCCGTTCAGCCACGGCTGTCTGGTTCTCCGCCGTCTCGGTCCCTCCGGTCGCAGGCTCTTTCTCAGCCGCGTCAGTCCCTCCGGCCACCGCAGGTTCTTCCTCTGCCTCGTCTGACCCTTCTGCCACCGCGGGCTCTTCTTCGCCTGCTTGCGCGCCCGGATCCTCTTCACCCAGACCCATCGCCGGCTCCGCTTTCACCTCCGCATCCTCGCTTGGGACCAGCGCCTCCTCTTCGACGGCGGGGTGCGGCAGAGGTATGGGCTCGTCCGGCAGAGCACGTGGCGGTTCCGGCTCGTCTGCAACGGTCGTTGCAGGAGGCGGAACGTCCTCGGTGCCCTGCGCCTCGGTCGGCTCGGCGGGTACCGCCGCCTCTGTGGCCGCCGGTCGCGACGCACTCTCGATGACGTTTTCGGTCGGCGCCAGCCGGATCGCCTCGGCGACCGCGGCGGCCATGGCCTCGCGCTCGCCCTTGACCCAGGCCAGCATGCCGAGCCCGATCTCGCGCTCGCCCATGATCACCGTGTCGGCGCCCAGATTGGCGAGATAGCTCTCCTCCTCGTCCGAATGCGCCCGCGCGATGATGCGGATGCCCGGATTGATCTTGCGCCCCTGCTCGACGACCTGCCCCGCCTCGAAGGAGTTGGGGATGGCGATCAGCAGCGTCCTCGCCGCTTCGAGGTTGGCAAGCCTCAGGACGTCGACGCTCGCCGCATTGCCGACCACCACCTCGATGCCCATCTCGCGCGCCGCCTTGATCGAGGTATCGGAGTCCTCGATGACGACAAGCGGCAGCCCCGCTGCATGGAGACCTTCGCCGACGACACCCCCGACGCGTCCGAATCCAACAAGGATGATGTGGTCCGTCTTGCTGGTGGGATGGACGAGGTCGTCCTCGACCGCCTGTTCGTCCGGCTCCCCGGCGGCAACCTGGGGCTCGGGCGCAGCCGAGCTCATCGCATCGTTGGCCGTCATCGTCTCGGACGGCATCAGTGGTCCGTCGAATGGCTCCACGGGCTCGTGGTGCGCGGCCCGGCGCTGCGCGATCCGGCTCTCGAGGCGCGGCCGCACAAAATCGAGCGTGGCGAACACCAGGGGGTTGAGGATGATCGAGATCAGCGCGCCGGCGAGGATCAGATCCTGGCCCTCGGCCGGCATGATGGCGAGCGCCACCCCCATCGAGGCTAGGATGAAGGAGAATTCTCCGATTTGCGCCAGGCTCGCCGAAATGGTCAGCGCCGTCGACACCGGCCGCCGGAAGAGGACGACGATGCCGAAGGCTGCCAGCGACTTGCCGACGATGATGATGAAAACCGTGGCGATCAGCGGCAGCGGGTCGGTGAGGACGATCGAGGGATCGAACAGCATGCCGACCGACACGAAGAACAAAACCGCGAAGGCATCGCGCAGCGGCAGGGTCTCCTGCGCTGCCCTATGGCTGAGCTCGCTTTCCGACAGGATCATGCCGGCAAAGAATGCGCCGAGCGCCAGCGACACGCCGAAGAGGACCGATGAACCCAGCGCGACGCCGAGCGCGATGGCGAGCACCGCCAGGCGGAAGAGCTCGCGCGAGCCGGTATGGGCGGTCGCGTGCAGGGCCCAGGGAATGACCCGGCGCCCGACGACCAGCATAAAACCGACGAAGGCGGCGAGCTTGACGATGGTGAGCGCCAGGACGCCCCAGATGCCGACATTGGTGCGCAGCACCCGCTCGACGAAGGAAACGAAGGGATCATGGACGAGGCTCTCGCCATTGCCCGCAATGCTGGCAATGGCCGGGATCAGCACCAGCGCCAGGATCATCGCTATGTCCTCGACGATCAGCCATCCGACCGCGATGCGTCCACGTTCGGTCTCGATGAGCCGCCGGTCCTGCAGAGCCTTGAGCAGCACCACTGTCGAGGCGACCGAAAGCGCCAGGCCGAAGATCAGCCCCGCGCCGAGGTCCCAGCCCATGGCAAAGCCCAGCCCCAGCCCCAGGAGCGTCGCAAAGCCGATCTGCACGATTGCACCGGGAACAGCCAGGGCCCGCACGCTCATCAGGTCCCGCAAGGAAAAATGCAGCCCGACACCGAACATCAAGAGGATAACGCCGAGCTCTGCGAGCTCGGCCGCAAGCTCCTGGTCGGCAACAAACCCGGGCGAGTGGGGGCCGACCAAAATGCCTGCAAACAGATATCCGACCAGCGGCGGCAGGCGGAGCCGGTTGGCAAGAGCACCGAAGATGAAGGCCAGCACGAGACCCGCGACGATCGTGGTGATCAAGGGGGTGTCGTGGTACATCCAGCTCTCCAAGGTTCCGGGCGGCAGAGAGAAATCTCTAGCGCGATGATGGGGTATGACGTTCTTTCACGCAAGCACGTCGCTCGCCCAAAATTCGGGCAACGCGGGATTGTGCGAGGAGACGCCATCCAGGCGAAACAGCAGGCTGAATTTGTCACCCTTGTGGCGCAGGTGCATCCGATGCTTGCGCACACCGCCCCTCGAGGAGGACCTGCTGAGGCCCTACATCTAGGGTGTGCTGACCCTTAAGTGTATCACAACCACGGAGTCATCCCCGCGAAAAGCGGGGACCTCTGTTGGCAGAGCCGGCAAGGGAAACGGAGGTTCCCGCTTTTCGCGGGAATGACCCTGTGAGTGTTGGAGCTCTGGCGCCTTCTCGTCAGAACGGGAACACCTAGTTCACGATGGTGATCTGCTCGGCAGCCCGGGTGATGCCGGTATAGAGCCAGCGCGCCCGCTCCTCGCGAAACACAAAACTCTCGTCAAAGAGGAACACCTTGTCCCACTGGCTGCCCTGCGCCTTGTGGACGGTCAGGCAGTAGCCGAAGGTGAATTCATCGTACTGGCGTCGTTCCGGCCAGGCCATCTGGTCCTCTTCGCCCGAAAAGAATGCCTTGTGGGTGAGGACTTTGGCTTCGCCCCTTCCGTCCTCGACCGCAAGCAGCAACTGGTACTTGCCGTTGGCCTTGCGGGAAACCTCGGTGACGATCCAGATCTGGCCGTTGAGCAGGCGCTTGCGCGGATTGTTGCGCAGGCACACCACGCGGTCGCCGGCGACCGGCTCATGGAAGGGCAGGCCCTTCAGTTCGCGCAGCCGGTCGTTGTACATCAGCCGCGTCTTGTTGCGTCCGACCAGCACCTGGTCGGCATCGAGCACGGCGTTGCGGTCGACCTCGTCCTTGCCGATGACGAGGCTCTCCCCATAGCGCCCGCGCTCGATGCGTCCGCCCTCGCGCACCTGCATGGAAAGGCGGATGATCGGATTGTCGGCCGCCTGCCGATGGATTTCGGTCAGCATGATATCGGGCTCGTCGGCGGTGAAGAAACCCGCCCCCTGCACCGGCGGCAGCTGGAACGGGTCGCCCAGCACCAGCACCTTGACCCCGAACGACAGCAGGTCCTGCCCCAGCTGCTCGTCGACCATCGACACCTCGTCGATGACGATGAGGTCGGCGTTGGCCGCCGCGCTTTCCGGATCGAGCACGAAGCGCGGCTCGCCCTCCTTTTCGCTGACCAACGAATAGATCAGCGAATGGATGGTCTGCGCGCCCTTGCAGCCGCGCTTGCGCATGACGAGTGCCGCCTTGCCGGTGAAGGCAGCGTATTTGACGCTTTTCACCCCCTCGGCCAGATGCCGCGCCAGCGTCGACTTGCCCGTGCCCGCCCAGCCGAAGAGCCGGAAGACCTGCGGCCCGTCCCGGTCCTTGAGCCAGGCCGACACGGCCTTCAATGCGGCTTCCTGCTGGGACGACCAGGTGACCATCAGACGATCCGCGTCGTGACCTGGCCGACGCCTTCGATCCGCCCTTCCAGCGCGTCGCCGGCAACGACCGGTCCGACACCGGCCGGCGTGCCAGTGAAGATGAGGTCCCCGGCCTTGAGCGCGACGAACTGCGAGAGGAAGGCGATGGTTTCGGGTACCGCCCAAATCTGGTCGGCAAGGTTGCCGCGCTGCCGTTCGGTGCCGTTGACCGCCAGCGTGATGGCGCCGCTCGCCGGATGGCCGATGGACGAGGCCGGCGTGATCTCACCGATGGGCGCCGAATGATCGAACCCCTTGGCCATGTCCCAGGGGCGACCCGCGCTCTTGGCCTCAGCCTGCAGGTCGCGGCGGGTAAGGTCGATGCCGGCCGCATAGCCATAGACGTGATCGAGGGCGTCCTCCGATTCGATCCCTGCGCCATCCTTGCCGATGGCAACAACGAACTCGATCTCGTGGTGAAGATCGTTCGTCTGCGTCGGGTAGGGCACATCGCCCCCGCCGATCACCAGCGCATCGGCAGGCTTGCCGAAGAAGAACGGCGGCGCTTTGGGGTCGTTGCCCATCTCGCGCGCATGCTCGGCATAGTTGCGCCCGACACAATAGATCCGCCGGACCGGAAATAACCCGCCGCCAGCGACAGGCAGTGCGACCGGCGCCGGTCGGGCAATGACGAACTCAGCCACGGGCGTAGTCCTCAAGGTAAGGCTCGAGCAAGGCGAGGTCCGCTTCGCCGAGGCGATCCTGGGCGGTGAAGGACTGGTGCCAATAGGGATAGGGAAGCGGGCGCTGGCTCGCCTTGTCGAGCCGGGCGACCTCTTCGGGGCTGAGCTTGAGATCCGCCGCCTTGAGGTTGTCGGCGAACTGCGCGTCGGTCCGCCCGCCGACGATCACCGAGCTGACACCCTTGCGCTGCAGGAGCCAGGCCAGCGAGATCACCGCACCCGATACGCCGCGCTCGCCGGCGACCGCGTCGATGACGTCGATGATGTCGTAGAGCCGCTCCGGATCGGGGATCGGCGGCTCCTTGAAACCGCGCACGTGCCGCCCGTCGGTCGGCTGGCTGTTACGCGTGTATTTGCCCGAGAGCCATCCGCCCGCCAGCGGGCTCCACACCAGGATGCCGAGCCCCTGGTCGATGGTGATGGGCTGCAGCTCGTATTCGGCCTCGCGCGAATAGAGCGTATAGTGGATCTGCTGGGCAACGAACCGCTGATAGCCGCGCTTGTCGGCGACGGCCAGCGCCTTCATCAGGTGCCAGCCTGAATAGTTCGAGCAGCCGATATAGCGCACCTTGCCCTGACGAACGAGCGTATCGAGCGCCTCCATCGTCTCCTCTAGCGGCGTCTGCCCGTCCCATTCGTGTACCTGGTAGAGGTCGATGACGTCGGTTTTCAAACGCTTGAGGCTCGCCTCGCACTGCGCGATGATGTGGTGGCGCGACAGGCCTGCATCGTTGGGCCCGTCGCCGAAAGGAAATCGCACTTTGGTGGCGATCAGCGCCCGCTGGCGTCGGCCGCCGTCGGCGAGCACCTCGCCGGTGATCTCCTCTGACACACCCATGTTGTAGACATTGGCCGTGTCGATGAGGTTGATGCCGGCATCGAGGCACATGTCGACCTGCCGGGCGGCACCGGTAAGGTCCGTGTCACCCCACAGGCCATCTCCCCCGAACGTGACCGTGCCGACGCTGAGAACCGAAACCTTGAGGCCGGACCGCCCGAGATACCGGTATTCCATTGCACCCTCTCCTCTTCTCAAGAGCGATAAGGGCTACTGCGACCGGGGAGTCGGGTCAACGCCGCTCGGCGAAAACGATGGGAGAATCGATGCCTTCTCAGACCATTGGCGGATTAAGCCGGGCAAACCCTTCTTGCCGGTAGTAGGGGAAATAGGGATAGGGCGGGACGACGGTGCTCGCCGCGTCGAGCCGCGCCATCTGGTCGGCCTCGAGCGACCAGCCGACGGCATCGAGGTTCTGGCGCAACTGCTCTTCGTTGCGCGCCCCGATGATGACCGAGGCGACTGTTGGGCGCTGCAACAGCCAGTTGATCGCGACCTGCGGTACCGTCTTGCCGGTCTCGCCGGCGATGGCTTCCAGCGCGTCGACAATCGCAAAGAGCCGGGCCTCGTCGACCGGCGGACCGAACTCGGCCGAGCCATGCAGACGGCTGCCTTCGGGCAGCGGTGCCCCCCGCCTGATCTTGCCGGTAAGCCGTCCCCAGCCAAGAGGGCTCCACACCAGCGCTCCTACCCCCTGGTCGCGGGCCAGAGGCATCAATTCCCACTCGTAGTCGCGCCCGACCAGCGAATAATAGACCTGGTGGACCACGTAACGCGGGTGCCCAAGGCGGTCCGCCGCCGCCAGCGACTTCATCAGCTGCCAGCCGGAAAAATTGGAAGCGCCGATGTAGCGCACCTTGCCGCTCGCAACGAGCTCGCCGAGCGTTGTCACCACCTCCTCGACCGGAGTGCCGGCGTCGAACGCGTGGAGCTGCAGAAGATCGATATGGTCGGTGCCGAGCCGGCGCAGCGCCGCCTCGACCGCCGCAACCAGCCGCGACCGTCCGGAGCCGGCTTCGTTCGGCCCCTCGCCCATCGGCAGGCTGGTCTTGGTCGAGATCAATACCTCGTCGCGCCTGCCCTTGATCGCCTCGCACAGCACCGTTTCGGAGGCGCCGGCCGAATAGACGTCGGCCGTATCGAAAAGGTTGACCCCGGCCTCGAGGCAGATGTCGATGAGCCGCCGCGCCTCGCGGGCGTCGGTATTGCCCCAGGCGCTGAAGAGCGGCCCCTTTCCACCAAAGGTGCCGGTGCCGAAGCTGAGGGCGGGAACCTTGAGCCCCGATGTGCCCAGGCGTCTGTAATCCATGTCATGCTCCCGATAGCAAATGCCCGCTGGCCAGCAGGCCAATGCCGCCAAGATAGAAGTCACCCATGCGATGAATTAGACTGCCGCAAAGCACATCGGCTTGGAGTTGAATTCACAAATGACTCGTGCTGAAAGCAACCGGTCCGGGGAGATGGAAATCCTCGTCCGCGTCGTCAAACTCGGCGGCTTCTCGGCCGCGGCCCGCGCCTGCCGGATGTCGCCCTCGGCGGTCAGTAAGCTCGTTACACGGCTCGAAGGCCGCCTCGGCACCCGTCTCTTCAACCGTTCGACCCGCAAGCTGCAGCTGACCCCGGAAGGCGCCCTATTCTATCAGCGTTGCATGCGCATCCTTGCCGACATCGCCGAGGCCGAGCGCGAGGCGGGCGCCGGCGCGGCGGCGCGTGGCCGGGTGCGCATCAACTCCAACGTGCCGTTCGGCCGGCACTACCTGCTGCCGCTTGTCCCGGAGTTCCTCGCCGAGTATCCCGAGGTGACTCTCGACATCCTCATGACCGACACGGTCATCGATCTGATGGAAGAGCGCGCCGACATCGCCATCCGCGTCGGCCCCATGCGCGCCTCACGCCTGACGGCGCGAAAGCTCGGTGAGAGCCGTACGCTTCTCGTCGCCTCGCCGGACTATCTCGAGCACCATGGCACGCCCCAGACACCTGCCGATCTCGACCGGCACAACCTGATCGGCTTCAGCTTCGAACGGCTGGTCGAGGGTTGGCCGTTCCTTGAAGGCGGCCGTATTGAACGGCGACCGATCATCGGCAATGTGGCCGTGGGCGACGGCGAGAGTGCCCGGCAACTGGCGCTCGCCAGTGCGGGCATCACCCGCCTCGCAATGTTCCATATCGGGCCGGACATCGCAGCCGGTCGCCTCAAGCAAGTGCTCGATGCGTTCGATCCTGGCGAGACCGAGGCCATCCATGCCGTCTTCATCGGCCAGGGCGGACATTTGCCGGCCCGCGTCCGCGCCGTGCTCGACTTCCTTCACCAGCGCATAAAGCTGACCTGAACTCGGCTACATCGCGCCGAACAGGGCCTTCTGGGCGATTTTCAACGCACCGATCGCGTCGTGACGGACCTGAGCATCCTTCAGCGCATCGACATCGAGGGCATCGAGTCCACGCGCGGCAGCTTTGAGGAAGTCGATGGCGTGGTTGGCCGTTTCAACGCTGTCCTCGCGGAAGGGGAACTGGTCGAGCTGCCAGACGCCCTCCCAGTTGTTTTTCTTCAAAACGTAGAAGAACTCGAAGAGTTCGATCGGATGCAGGCTCCCCGCAACCAGGTCGTCGTCCCAGCTGCGGTAGTTGTCGTTGACGTCCATACCGAACAGCCGCCCGTAGTCGATGGCAAGCTGGGCCGAGTCGGCCGCCGACTCGCCGCCGAACAGCGCGTGGCCGAAGTCCAGGAGGATACCGACATTGGGCAGGCCGATCTTCTCGATGCCGAGGAGCGTGCGCGCCAGGGAATCGAAGCTCATATGCACCCGCGGCTCGCGCGGCTTGTATTCGATGACGAATTTCAGGTCCGGGTTCTCACTGGCGAGCTGGCCGACGCCGTCGAGCGAGTGCTTCCATAAGGTGCCGTAGTCGACCTGGAAGGGATAGTCCCAGCCGTCCTGTCCGGGCCAGAGCTTGACGTACTCGGCGCCGAAATAGCGGACCTCTACGCAGGCCTCGGTGATAAGCTCATGGGTGCGCCGCCTGATGCCGGCATCGGGATTGGTGAACGAACCCTTTCGGAACTCTCGGGTATAGATCTCCGGCGTGATGCCAATGACGCCGAGCCCGTTGCGGTCGAGCGCCGCCTTGATCTCATCGCTGGTGAAGTTGCCGCCAAAGAACGGATAGTTGATGTCGACCACCGAAAGGTCGCGCACCTTACCGGCAAGGTCGATGGCCTCGATGACGCTGCGCGGCTCGCCATATCCGTCGGTGGCATAGCGGTCGACATAGGTGGCGAAGTGCCAGATGCCGGCACCGAAACGCGGATTGCTCAATTCTCGTCTCCCTCTCAGCTTTCAGTCAATGTCTGGCGTATGGCCGCCTGCCAACGATCGCGGATCGCCTCGCGCTCCGCTTGTGGCATCGCGGGCGTGAAGCCGGTGCCGGCATCGGTCATGAGGTCTCGATCCCAAGCCCCGAAAAGGCGAGCGCCGCCGCACCGAGCGCGCTGACCTCCGGCACTGCGCTTGCCGTCACCGTCTTGCCGAGGAGGTCGGCCTGGAACTGCATGAGCGCATGGTTCGACGAGGCGCCCCCGTCCGCGCGCAAGCCGACGAGCTCGCTGCCGAGGTCGGCCTGCATCGCCTCGAACACATCGCTGACCTGCAGGGCGATGGCATCCAGCGCCGCGCGGGCGAGATGGGCTGGGCGCGTGCCGAGCGACATGCCGGTGATGATCCCGCGCGCGTCGCTGCGCCAATAGGGCGCGCCGAGGCCGACCAGCGCCGGAACGAAGGTGACGCCGTCGCTGTCGGCAACGGTGCCGGCGAGATCGGCGAGCGCTCCGACATCGGATAGCCCGAGAAGCTCGGCCATGAACGCTGCAGCCTGGCCGGAAACCGAGATATTGCCCTCGAGCGCGTGCACAGGTCCCTCACCTGTGCTCCAGGCGATGGTGGCCGAGAGGCCGTTGCGCGAGCGGACCCGCCCGCCGGTCAGCGTCATCAGCGACGTGCCGGTGCCATAGGTGGCCTTGACCGTGCCCGGCTGGCGCACGCCGTGTCCGTAAAGGGCCGCGTGTGAATCGCCGATCATCGCCTGGATCGGTATGCCGGCAGGCAGGCCGGTGGCGCCGGCCGCGGTCAGTCCGAAGCTTGCGTTCGACGGGAGCACTTGCGCCATCAGCTGCGACGAGACGTTGAAGATATCGGCGAGCTCCTCGTCCCATTCCATGCGCCTGGTATCGAAGAGCTGGGTCCGGGAAGCGTTCGAATGGTCGGTCGCGAAAACGGCGCCGTTCGTGAGTTGCCAGAGCAGCCAGGTGTCGACGGTGCCGGCGCGCAACTCGCCCCGCGCGGCGCGCTCGCGGGCACTGGGAACGGAGTCGATCAACCAGGCGATCTTGCCAGCCGGAAACAATGGGTCGAGCGCCAGCCCGGTCTTTTCCGCGATCCGCTCGCCGAGCCCGGCTTCGCGCAGCGTCTGGCAGGCATCCGCGGTGCGACGGCACTGCCAGATGACGCAGGGCCCGATGGGTTCGCCCGTCTCCGCATCCCAGACCAGGACGGATTCGCGCTGGTTGGAGATCGCGACCGCGTCGATTTCGACCGCGCCGGCCGCGCCCGTCACCACGGCTATGGCCTCGACCACGCCTTGCCATAAAGCCTCTCCCGACTGCTCGGCCCAGCCGGGACGCGGGTACGAAACGGGATTGGCAACGCTCGCCCGCGCAGCGATCCGGCCGTCGGCGCTGACCAGCACCGCCTTGGTGTTGGTCGTGCCCTGATCGATGGCGAGGACGAGGCCGGACGTGCTCATCGCTTGCGCGAGATGGTCTGGCGCACGGCGTCGGCGATAGCCGCTGCGGTCAGCCCGAAATGCTCCATCAGCCATTCGGCCGAGCCGGTGGGGAGGAACCCCGGAAAGCCCATGATGCGCATGGGCACCGGATCGTGGGCGGTGACCACTTCGGCGACGGCGCCGCCTAGCCCGCCGCGCACCGAATGCTCCTCGACCGTGACGATGGCGCCGGTCCGGGCGGCTGAAAGGATCGCCGCCTCGTCGAGCGGGTTGACGGTTGCCATGTTGACGACGCGCGCCCGGATGCCCTCGCCCGCCAGGCTCTTCGCCGCCGCCAGCGCGCGATGCACCATGGTGCCGTTGGCGATGATGGCCGCGTCATCTCCTTCGAACAGGACTTCGGCCTTGCCGACTTCGAACGCGCCGGCGTGTTCGAGCGCGGGCACCGGCATGCGGCTGACCCTGACGAACACCGGCCCGTCGATCGCCGCCGCGGCGCGGATCGCATGCTCGGTCTGCCACGGATCGGCGGGGACGATCAGCGTCAGATTATTCAAGAGGCGCAGCCACGCCATGTCCTCGATGGAATGGTGGGTCGGCCCCAATTCCCCATAGGCGACCCCGCTCGACTGGCCAATGAGCTTGACGTTGACGTTGGTATAGACGATGTCGGCCTTGACCTGCTCCAGCGCCCTACCGGTAATGAAGCAGGAGGCAGCGGAAACGAACGGCACCTTGCCGCCATTGGCAAGACCTGCACCCACCGCCACCAGTGTCTGCTCGGCGATGCCGACATTGACCATGCGCTCGGGGAATTTGCTGCGGAAGCCGTTGAGTTTGGACGAGCCGACGCTGTCGCTGACGACGGTGACGATGCGTTCGTCGGCCGCCGCCAGCGCCTCGATGGTCGAGGCAAAGCTGTCGCGGCAATCGAAGAACCCGCTCTCGACCGAAACCGCCGCACTCATCACACCAACTCCGCCATGGCCTGCTCGTACTGCTCCTTGTTGGGCACGCCATGATGCCAGGCGACGTTGTCGTGCATGAAGCTGACGCCTTTGCCCTTGAAGGTATTGGCGATGACGCAGAGCGGTCGGCCACGGCCTCTTGGGCTCGCCGAAAGCACCTCGAGTAGCTGCGCGTGATCGTGCCCGTCGACCACCTCCACCTGCCAGCCGAAGGCGCGCCACTTGTCGTCGAGCGGATCGAGCGAGGCGGTCTCTTCGGTGCGTGCACCCTGCTGCAGGCGGTTGCGGTCGATGATGAGCGTCAGATTTTCGAGGCGCCTGTGACCCGCGGTGAGCGCAGCCTCCCAGTTGCTGCCCTCCTGCAGTTCACCATCGCCGGTCAGTACGAACGTACGGAAACCGGCTGCGTCGATCTGGCCGGCAATGGCGATGCCGGTGGCGACGGGCAGGCCGTGGCCGAGCGGCCCGGTATTGGTCTCGACCCCGGCAAGATAGTTACGGTTGGGGTGGCCGTTGAGGCGCGAAAGCGGCTGCATATAGGTCGAAAGCTCGCTCTCGGAGAAAAAGCCGGCAGCGGCCAGCACCGAATAGAAGGCGCCAGTGCAATGCCCCTTGCTCATCACGAACCGGTCGCGGCCCGGGTCGTCCGGTCGCTCCGGATCGTAACGCAGCACGCCGAAAAAGAGGGTTGCCAGGATATCGGCGGCGCTGAAGTCGCCGCCGGGGTGGCCCAACTGGGCTTCGTAGACCATCTGGAAGCTGCGCCTGCGGATCCACAGCGCCTTGTCGCGGATCGTGGCGATCACGTCATTGGATGCGGGGGCATGTACCGGCGCCGATGACATCTGACCTCCTAGAGCGTTTCCAGCAAAAATGGATGCCAACTTTTGCGGTTCGAAAACGCGACAGTTCAACTACCTAGAGATCCCTTTCTGATACAATCAGAGCGGGAAAGGCTCTCGCCAACCGATGATCCGGCCGGGCCGCAATTCCCCTTACGGCGGCGGGATCGCCTTCGGCCAGATACGCGGCGCCCGGTTGCAGAATGCCTCCCACCGGGACCCGTCGGCGTGCCGCCGGCCGATCGTGATTTGATCGGAACCTATAATGCGTTTTGCTTTCGTGCAATACGGAAAAATTTCGATTTGTGCGGTTTACTGTCGAACGTTAGCGCGCCATCCTGGTGCCAGGGTCGTCAGATCTGTTGCTTTCCGCCGGTCCCAGTGACAAACAGACCTTAGCGCAGTCTCGCATTGGCAGGCGGGGTAAGGGGTGTCGATGCACAAAACGAGAAGCTCTGGGCCGATCCGCACACGAGGCGCCGATGGGCAGCAGCTGCTGGCAGAGCCTCGGCGCATGAAGATCCTCGAATGGCTGCAGGAAGAGGGTAGCGCCCGGGTGCGCGACTTGTCGGCGGCTTTTGCCGTATCGGAAGCGACGATACGTCAGGATCTCGAGCGACTCGATGCCGACGGCTACATCACCCGCGAGCACGGTGGTGCCTATTTGCGCTCGGTGCCACAGCAGGTGCAATCCATGTCGCTGCAGCACGTCCAGAACATGGACAAGAAACTGCGGATCGGGATGGCTGCGGCTTCTCTTGTTGGCGATCACGAAACGATTATCATCGATTCCGGCACCACCACCACACAGTTTGCCGAGAACCTGAAGAGCCGGCACGACCTCAACATCATTACCAACGCCCTCAATATCGCCCTGATCCTGGGCGGCATTCCGACCAACACGGTTCATATGCCGGCAGGCCAGTTCAAGGCGCCGACACTATCGTTGAGCGGCGAGAAATCTGCCGATTTCTTCGTCGGCATCTATGCGCAAAAGCTGTTCCTGGCGACGGCCGGCGTCTCCTTCGAAGCCGGCCTTACCTACCCGGCCATCGGCGACATCTACGTCAAGCGCGCCATGGTCAAGGCAGCGTCACATATCTATCTCCTCGCCGATTCCACCAAGATCGGGCGCGTTTCCTTCTCCGCCCTCGGCGGCGTCGAAATCGTCCACACCCTCATCACCGATGATGGCATCTCCGATGCCGACCGCGCCGAGTTCGAGCGGCGTGGCGTAGAAGTCATTCTCGCCGACTGACCTCCTGCTGACTTCATTTGCGTCTTCCTTCGATCCGCTCCGGGCTGCACGCATGGAGGGCATTGACATCGCATCTTTCCACACATATTCGTAATAAATCGCAAGGAAAGCGAAATTTACCGCAAACCTGCGAGGCGCGTGATTGGGTGCGCGCGAAAGGATCCGTAGGGAGTTGCCGTAGGAGGCGGCAGCACGCCTGTTTGAAGGCGAGCGCTCGAGTGCCGTGATCGGCCCGCGGGCTTCCTGGACAATCACCCATTTTCACGGACCGGCGCCGCGCAACCCCGCGTCCTGCTGGTCAAAGAGGGAGGAAAGAACATGGCACGGCTCGGCCGCTACCTGTTGGCGCCGCTGATGGGCGCCTTGATGACCACCACCGGTTTGGCGCAGGGCGCGATGACCGATGTCGGAACGCCGCGCAGCGAAACGCTGATCGTCCAGACGTTCGACGGGCGCGCGGCCAACGCATCGGCGCAGAATCCGATGAACGCCTATGCCATCTGGCGCGGCTTCCGCGAGCTTGGCTGGAGTTGGCTATGGGAAATGGACACCGCTACCGGCGAGTCCTATCCCGAACTGGCGGCTGGGCCCGCAGAAGTGCTCAATGACGAGCACACCCAGTTCCGGGTGAAGCTGCGCGAAGGTGTCTATTGGAGCGACGGCACCGAGTTCACGGCCGACGACGTGATCTACTCGCTTGAGACCTATATCAAATACCGCGAGCAGCTCGGCCGCGTGGCGGTGATCGCCAACTACGTGAAGAGCTGGAAGAAGGTCGACGACTATACCTTCGAGGTCGAGACCACCCGGCCCGCCTACGACTTCCAGACCGTGATGGGTGTCTATACCTGGGGCTCGCAATTCGTGATCGTGCCAAAGCACATCTTCGAGCCGCTCGGCGACGACGTCGTCACCTTCCAGAACACCAACGCAGTAACGCTCGGGCCCTACAGGATCAAGGAATTCGACCCCAACGGCTCCTGGCAGCTCTGGGAATTGCGCGAGGATTGGGAGCGTTCCGGCTGGGGGAACCTGGGGGAGCCCAAACCCAAATACGTCCTCTACAAGGACTTCGGCCCCGAGGAGACCCGCGCGCTCGCTTTCGTGCAGAACCAGTACGACGTCGATACCTTCATGAGCCCGGACAGCATCCAGGCCGCGCAGTCTCGTAATCCCAATATCGAAACCTTCTCGCCGACCTTCCCCTACCACGACATGAACGATGCCTGCTCCTACGGCATCTACATCAACCAGCAGCGCGCACCTTACGATATGCCGGAAGTGCGCTGGGCCCTGGCTCTCGCGCTCGACCTCCAGCAAGTCGGCATCTCCTCGATGAGCGGCCAGTTCAAGGCCGGCGCCCTGCCGCTGGCGGATACGCCGATCACCGGCCCGCTCTATTACGGACCGTTGCAATCGTGGCTCGAAGAGCTGACGCTGCCGGACGGCTACAAGCCCTACAACACCAACTTCGGCGCTGAGCTGGCCGAAACCCTCGCAGCTCAGGGCGTCGATGCCTCGCAGCTGCCGACGGGCGACGCCCTCGAAGCCGGCTTCGGCATGGGCTGGTGGAAGCATGACCCGGAAGAGGCCGCCAAGCTCTTGGAGTCGGTCGGCATCACCAAGGGTTCGGACGGGTTCTTCGCCCTGCCCGATGGCTCGCCCTGGGTACTGGAATTCGTCATTCCGGGCGATTGGAACAAGGTGCTGCAACGCATTGGCTTCTCGATTGCCGACAGCTGGCGCCAGGCCGGGTTCAACATCAATGCCCGCCAGGTGGACAACGGCGAATTTACCACTGTCCAGAACACCAATGCCCGCAACGAGCTGCAGATCAACTGGTCGAACTCGTGCACCTATAACGCCAACTGGCAGAACTCCTGGCGTCAGTTCGCAGAAACTTACGTCGAACCGGCGGACTCGACGGACGCGCTCAACGGCAACTTCATGCGCGTGACCGATCAGCGGATCTTCGATGTCGTCGCCGACAGCGCCAGGCTGCCGACGGATGACCCGCAGTTCCTCGAAAATGGTCGCGAGATCGCGAAATACCTGACGGAGGACATGCAGATGATCAATCTCATGAACATTCCGACCACGATCCCGACCAACAAGAGCTATTGGACGAACTTTCCCAAGCAGGACAACTTCTACGCTGCGCCCTACACCTGGTGGAGTTCCTTCAAGCAGACGGTGGTCAACATCGAACCGGCGAGCCCGCAGTAACCCGTCGACGGGTCGGGGCGGCCATTGTCCTCCAGGCCGCCCCTTCTCTTTCAGCCAAGGACTGACCAATGGGTGTTGTCGCCTACGTTGCCAAGCGGTTCGGACTCTATCTCGCCGTCCTGTTCATCGGACTGACGATCACGTTCCTGCTGCCCCGCCTGATGCCGATCAATCCGGTCGATGGCTATATCGGGCAGATCCAGAGCCGAGCCAGCGGCACGCTCACCCCCGAGGCCATCGCCGAAATGCGGCGCAACCTCGAAGAGCTCTATGGCCTCAAGGGCGATCTCCTGACCCAATACCTGTCCTACCTGAAACGCGTGGTGATCGATTTCGATTTCGGACCGTCCTTCACCTACTACCCGCAAAGCGTCTCGACCATGATCGTCACGGCTTTGCCTTGGACGCTCGGTCTTCTGCTGACCGCGACCGTCATCGCCTGGCTGCTGGGCAACATGGTGGGGCTGGTCGCGGGATACTTTCACAAGCGCAAGGCGGCCTCGATTCTCGAATTCGTGGGCATCCTGCTCTATCCGATCCCCTACTATATCCTTGCCGTCACGGTCCTGCTGACGCTTGCCTATATTTTCCCGATCTTCCCGCTCTCGCCGACTTTCCCGGTCGGGCAGATGACACCCGAGAAGGTGGGGATGATCATCTACAATTCCCTCCTGCCGGCGATCACGCTGGTGCTGGCGGGTTTTGGCTGGAACATCCTCAGTATGAAGGCGCTGGCGGTGGCAACCGCCGAAGAGCCTTATGTCACCTACGCGCGCTTGAAGGGCGCCTCGAACTGGACGCGCATGACGCGCTACGTGTTCCGCAATGCGCTGCTGCCGCAGGTGACGGCCCTCGCTCTTTCCCTCGGCATGGTGTTCAACGGCGCGCTCCTGACCGAGATCATCTTCTCCTATCCCGGCATCGGGCTGATCATGCGCACGGCCGCGACGGGCGGAGACTACAATGTCCTTTATGGCGCAATCACGCTGTCGATCCTCGCCGTCGCGACCGCCGGGCTGGTGATCGACCTTATCTATCCTCTTCTCGACCCGCGGATCCGGCGCAAATGAGCATCGATACGAAAGACGCCGATCCGGTCGAGTTGGTCATTGCCCCGTCGCCCGCCGTCGCGGAGCGCCGGTCAGGATCGAATCTCCTTTGGCTCCTCAATCCGCGCCTTGCCGTGGGCCTCGTCATCTTGGCGGTCATGGGGCTCGGCAGCTTCATCTTGCCCGTCTTTGCACCGGCCGATCCGTCCATCCAGGCGACATATATGCGCAACCTCCCCATGTCGGGCGTCCATTGGCTGGGGACCAATGCGCTGGGGCAGGACATTTTCTGGTTCCTGGTTTTCGCGGTGCGCAACTCGCTGGCGCTAGGCATCGTCGTCGCCTGCGGCGTCACCCTCGTCGCGAGCGTGATCGGGCTCAGCGCCGGTTATATCGGCGGACGGTTCGAACGTCTGGTGATGCTGATCGTCGACACCTTCATCACTATCCCGCTGCTGCCGATCCTTATCATTCTCGGCGCGCTCATCCGTGGAAACACGTCCTTTTTCACGGTGGGGCTGATCATCATCATCTTCGGCTGGGCCTGGGACGCGCGCACCGTGCGGTCCATGGCACTGTCGCTGCGCGAGCGCGAATTCATCAACATGGCCCGCTTCTCGGGCGCCAATACCTTCGACATCCTCGCCAAGGAAATCTTGCCCTATGTGTCGGCGTATATCCTCGTCGGCTTCATCAATACCGTGCTCTTCGCCATCAACACCGAGGCGACGCTGGCTGTGATCGGTCTTTCCAAGGTGGAGGTACCGACGCTCGGATCCATCATCTTCTGGGCCTTGAGCTACAATGCGCTCTTTACCGGGCACTATCCCTGGATCGTGGGGCCCATCGTCGCGACCGTCACCCTGTTCCTCGGCCTGTTCCTGACCTCGACGGGGTTCAACCAGGCCTTCGCCAGCAAGCGTGGTGTTTCATGATCCGCCTCAACAATGTGGTCGCCCGTTATCGCACCGGGCGCGGCTCGATCAGTGCCGTCGATGGCGTCGACATCACCATTCCCGATGGCTGTGTTCTTGGCGTTGCGGGGGAGTCCGGCTGCGGCAAGTCGACTTTGATGAAGGTCATCTATGGCGACGTGCTGTCACCCATGTCCCTGGCCCAGGGCTCGATCGACTACGGCTTTGCCAACGATCGCGGCGACAAGGTCACCAGCGACAATATCCAGCGCGAGTGGTTCAAGCGCATTTCCTACGTCCCGCAGAGTTCGATGAGCTCGCTCAATCCGGTCATCAAGATCGGCAGGCAGTTCACCGACTTTCCGGGCCACGAGCCGGACAAGCGCAAGGTGATGGGTGAGGTCAAGGCTTACATTGGCAAGCTGGGCCTGCCGGTCGAGGCGCTCGATGCCTATCCGCACCAGCTTTCCGGCGGCATGCGCCAGCGCATGATGATCGCACTCGCAACCTTCTTCCAGCCCGACATCATCCTTGCCGATGAGCCGACGACTGCGCTCGACGTGGTGGTGCAGAAGGAGATCCTGATGCTCCTGATGGAGCTGCAGGAGGAGATGGGCAACACCATCATCCTCGTCTCGCACGACATGGGCGTGCACTACCAGATCACCCACCGCATGCTGATCATGTATGCGGCTAAGGCGGTGGAATATGGCGATAGCGACAGCGTCTTCGAGGCGCCGCTCCATCCCTATACGCGGCTCCTGATCAGCTCGCTGCCCACGATCGGCGACGACCGGGCGCGCCAGGGCATTCCAGGCAGTCCGCCCAGCCTCTGGGGCGAGTTGCGCGGATGCCGCTTCGCGGCGCGCTGCCCGCTCGCAACCGACAAATGCCGGGCGGTGGAACCGCCGCTGGTCGAGCACAAGCCGGGCCACTTTGCCGCCTGCCACTACGCCGGCGCCGAGATTCCCACCTCGGGAGAACCGACATGGCAGTGATTCTTCACACGGAAAATCTCAACAAGACCTATCGCCTGGGCGGGCTGGGGCGTGCCAGGCACATCCAGGCGCTCGACGACGTCAATATCAAGGTCGAGAGCGACCAACCGGCCATCATCGCGGTGGTTGGGGAATCGGGGAGCGGCAAGACGACGCTTGCCAAGACCCTGTTACGGCTGGTCGAGCCAAGTTCGGGGCAGGTGACGGTTTACGACCGGTTGGTCGCGGGGCGGGGATCGAAGCCGGGCAAGCGGGAATTCCTCGGTTCCATCCAGCCGATTTTCCAGAATCCGTTCGAGGCCTTCAGCCGCTATCGGCCCGTCGATGCCTATCTCGAGGAAACGGCGACGCGCGTCGCCGGACTTTCGGGCCGGGCCGTTGTCGACGCGCTCGAACATGCGCTCAGCGCCGTCGGCCTCGACTATGCCGATGTCCGGGGTAAATACTCCAACCAGTTCTCGGGCGGCGAGTTGCAGCGCATCTCGGTCGCCCGCGCGCTGATTCCCGAGCCGAGCCTGATCGTTGCCGACGAGCCGGTGAGCATGATCGATGCCTCACGCCGCATGATCATCATCAACCTGTTCAAGCGGCTTCGCGACGAGGCAGGGCGCAGCTTCCTCTATATCACCCACGACCTCGCCACGGCCTATTACATCAGCGACTACGTCGCCGTCATGAACAAGGGACAGGTGGTCGAGTTCGGCCGAGCCGGCGAGGTGATGTCCAACCCGCAGCACGGCTATACGCGCCTCCTCCTCGATTCCATCCCCACCACCCGCAGCCGCTGGCGGCCAAGGCCCGCGGCAGCGCCCGCCCACTAACCTTGTATCAGCGGGCCGAGAGGCGCCGCCTCCACAAACGGGAACTGACATGAGCACCACTACCAATGCCAGCGGCGAGGTTTCGCTGTGGGGCTTGTTCGAACTCGTCCTCGAAGGCCCCTCAGAGGGTAATCCGTTCCTCGACGTCGATCTGGCCGCCACCTTCCGCCAGACCGATCGGCAGATTCGCGTCACCGGCTTCTACGACGGCGACGGCACCTATCGCGTCCGTTTCATGCCCGAGGCGGAGGGTCAATGGACCTATGAAACGGCAAGCAACGTCAAGGAGCTCGACGGCACTACCGGATCGGTTTCGATCGGGGCAGCCAAGCCGGGTGACCACGGGCCGGTGCGGGCCGACGGTTTGCATTTCCGCTACGCCGACGGCACCCGCTACATCAACATCGGCACCACCGCCTATGTGTGGAACCTGCAGGGCGATGAACTCGAGGAGCAGACGCTGGCAACCCTCACCGAGGCGCCCTTCACCAAAATCCGCATGTGCGTCTTTCCCAAGCACTACCGCTACAACCAGAACGAGCCGGAGCGATATCCTTTCGCACTGCTGAAGAAGGGAGCGAGCAAGTGGCCCGCCAAGATCGAGGACTCGGACTGGGAGTTCGATTTCGATCGGCCCGATCCCGCCTATTTCCGGCATCTCGAAAAACGCTTCGGTGAGCTTGCAGCGATCGGCGTCGAAGCGGACCTAATCGTCCTCCACCCCTACGACCGCTGGGGCTTCTCACGCATGAGCCCGGAGCAGGACGACCGTTACCTGCGCTATCTTGTGGCGCGGCTTGCCGCCTTTCCCAACGTCTGGTGGTCGATGGCCAATGAGTACGACTTCATGGCCAGCAAGTCGCTCGACGACTGGAACCGCATGATCGACGTCGTTGCCGACACCGATCCGCACGGTCACCTTCTGTCGATCCACAACGGATTTGCACCCTTCGACTACAGCCATAAGAGGATCACGCATGTCAGCATCCAGCGGCCTTATACGGAGCGCTCGATCCTCTGGCGCGAAGAGTTCGGCAAGCCGGTTTCGGTCGACGAGTGCTGCTATGAGGGCGACATCGCCGAAAACTGGGGCAACATCAGCGGCCAGGAACTTGTGCACCGGTTCTGGATGGGCACGGTCAACGGCGGCTACGTCACGCATGGAGAGACCTACTACAACGAGGATGAGACCCTCTGGTGGGCCAAGGGCGGCAGGCTCACCGGAGAAAGCGTTCAGCGCATCGCGTACTTGAAACGCATCCTCGAGGAAGCTCCGGACGAGGGTCTCGATCCCGTTCCCAACAGCAGCTTCCACCGCATCCTCAAGAAAGGGATCGACAACGTCACCCTGCCCGAGCTCCTGGGCCCGGCGCCGGGTGAGGAGGACTGGACGCCCGCGCGTCTCCAGCATCCGACGGCCGGGCAGCCGCACCGCTATTACCTCAGTTATTTCGGCCTCAACCAGCCGCGCGAGGTGCAGGTCGCCGTGCCGCCGGGCGAGCGCTATGCGGCAATGCTCATCGATACCTGGGGCATGACCAAGACGATGGTCGGCGAGGGTGTCGAGCGCGGCGACGTGCTGAACATTCCGGCAAAGCCCTATCAGGCGCTCCTGCTGCGCCGGATAAGCGATTGACCAACAGCGAGCACCGATGATGAACGCCACTATCGCCAGATGGGACATGTTCGAGCTTGAGCTCGAAGGACCGACCGACGGCAACCCCTACCTCGAGGTCAGCCTCGAGGCGACTATCACGCAAGGCGACCGCAGCATCCGCGTGCCCGGCTTTTATGACGGCGACGGCCGCTACCGCATCCGGTTCATGCCCGACGCCGAAGGCGAATGGACCTACACCACCTCCTCCTCGACTCCCGCCCTATCCGGCAGGACCGGCGCCCTGACCGTCACCGCCGCCCGCCCGGGCATGCATGGCCCGGTGCGGGTACGCAATGGTTTCCATTTCGCCCACGCCGACGGCAAGCCGTACCTCCCCTTCGGCACGACCTGCTACGCCTGGACCCACCAGCCCCTGGCCCTGCAGGAGGAGACGCTGGCAACGCTTTCGCAAGCCGGCTTCAACAAGATCCGCATGGGGGTGTTTCCCAAGAACTACCCCTTCAACGTCAACGAGCCGCTCCAGGACATCTTCGAGCGCAACGCCGACGGCAATCTCGATTTCGACCGGCCCAACCCGGAAGCGTTCCGGCACTTCGAGCAGCAACTGGGGCGGCTGCGCGAGATGGGGATTGAAGCCGACATCATCATCTTTCACCCCTATGACCGCTGGGGCTACGCCGACATGTCCGCCGATGAGGACTATCGCTATGTCACCTACCTCGCGGCCCGGCTGGCCGCTTATTCCAATGTCTGGTGGTCGCTTGCCAACGAATACGACTTCCTGCTCGACACCAAGCCGATGGAGCAGTGGGACCGCTATTTCGCCATCCTCGAGGAGAACGACCCTTACGGGCACCTCAGGTCCATCCACAATGGCGACGTGCGGATGAACTACGACCATACCAAGCCCTGGGTCACCCATGTCTGCATCCAGAACTGGGACGTCAAGCGCACGCCCGAATGGCGCGAGCAGTACGGCAAGCCGGTCGTCAACGACGAGCCCGAATATGAGGGCAACATCTGGCCGGCCTGGGGCAACATCTCTGCAGAGGAGCTTGTGCACCGCTTCTGGGTGACGCTGATGCGCGGAGGCTATGCCGGCCATGGCGAGACCTATGCGCACCCCGACGACATCATCTGGTGGGCCAAGGGCGGCAAGCTCTATGGTGAGGCGTGGAAGCGGATCGCGTTCCTGCGTCAGGTGCTGGAAGAGGATGCCGTGGAGGGTCTCACCCCCCTCGGCGGACCCGAGACGTGGCCATGGAGCCGCGTGTCGGGCGCCCGCGACGGCAATGTGCGCTACATCTATTTCGGCGAGCATCAGCCAGCCCAGTGGACCAGTGGATTGCCGCAAGAGGACGGCGACTACCAGGTCGACATCATCGACACCTGGAACATGACCATCACCCCGGCCGAAAGGATCGCGCCGATTATCCCGCATCCAACCCGTCACGGCGCTGTGGTGCGTGGCGGCAAGCCCGACGCCGCCTTCGGCGTCAAGCTGCCGGGCCGGCCGCACCTGGCGATCAGATGTCGCGGGTAAGGCCAATCACATTGGCGAAGGGCAGCGCGGTGCGCCGTTCGCAAAGAAGTCGGACGGAACATACCGGGCCTCGGTGGCAACGAGGTTATGCTCGTCGTCCCAGACCATATGCCGCTCCCAGACAAGCTCGCCTTCGGGCGTGATCTCAAGGACGCGCCCGCCTTCCGCCTCAGTCAAAAGGATATTGCCGTCGGGCAAATACTGGTGCTTGCCGCGGCGCCAGCTATAGAAGGGCACGGCATCCGACCCCGCAAAGACCGTCTCGACTTCATCCTCGCCCGGGCGGATCTTGAGGATCCGGCTTTTATCCGTGCCGGTGTTGTTGTCGTAGACCGTGATCGTTCCGTCGGGCTGGAAGTCCGGATCGTGCTGCTTGAACCACGGCCCGTGACGCCACCACTTCAGGCGCCCCGTATCCGGGTCGGCGACGGCAACGAGGTTGAGCTCCCTGAGGCTGAACAACACGTCCCCGGCCTCGAACATCGGGAAGGCATCGGCGATGTCCGCACGCAACGCCTCGGCATCATTGGGGTGGAATGGATCGTCCATATAGCGGATATCTTCGTCGGCGGTTTCAGGCGTGCGCGTGCGGATATTGAACGTCGCCTTCTGCGCATCGTCGTCGACAGCGATCATGTCCTTGACATCGAGCTTTTTGACGGTTTCACCGGTCTCCTCGTCCAGCCAGGTAATAACATCGCCCTCCCAGGTCACCAGATGGCCTTCGCCGTCGCGGGTAATGGCATGACTGAAAGCGCCGATCCGATTCCACATCGTCGCCCCGCAGGCGTCGACCCGGGCCATGGCGCCGCCGGAATCGAAGGTCACCACCACCGAGCCGTCCTCGAACACCTCCATGCCATGCAGCATGACGTTCTGCGGCTTGTGGTTTTCGTTGAACTGCGCGTAGCGGATCGGCCAGCGATGGACCTCGTTTCCGGCCCCGTCGTAGAGCGTGACCGAATGGAAGGATTCGTCCTGATGCTGGCTGAGGCCGGAAACGAGGATGTAGCCCTCGGCGGCCGCGCCCGTCAGAGCGCCGGAGAATCCCCGCTCGGGCCCCGCGTTGGCGCCGCCGGGAACGATCAGGTGCCGGGTGGGCTCGAGCGCCAGGTCGTTCCGCCAATTCTCGGCGATATCGAGATAGGTGCGGTGCGCGAGACCGATCTGCGGCGCGGGGAACCATCCCCACCACGACGACACGGTACCGTAGACAACGGCCATGATCACGATCGACACAACGAACAGCGTTGAGCCCATACGGTCCGCGATTGCTTGTCTCACTACTCAGACAGCCTTTCTATCGATTTGCATCGGCTGCAGCGCGCGCTCGATAAGGGCCGCGTGCAGCTCACCCGCGCGCCGCAGCAGGTCCAGCGAGGCGCCGGGCAGCGCGGGCGCGGCCTTGGGTGAACGGAACATGCCCAATGCCGAGAGGAGTGCCGCCTTGTCGTCGAGGCCGAGGGCCTCGGCCAAGAGCGGCAGGTGGAGAACGGGATGCGTGCTCAGCGCATCATGGTCGACGAAAATGGCCGCAGCCGGCGCCGTACGCAGCACATGCTCATAAGCGGCGATCCAATAGCCCAGCCAATAGTCCGCATGCTCGGCCCCTTCCGCACTTTCCGGGCCACCCGGAAAGGCGATCGGCCGCAGCGCCGCCCCGAACTCAAAGTGCCCGATCCCCTCCATATACTGGCGCGCGAAGCGGTCGCGGGCATGCAGGTCCAGGAACCGCCGGTGCTGGCGCATCAATGAGGCGACGTGGGCGACCGGATCGCGAACCGGGATCAGCACCTGCGCGTCGGGAAAGGCCGCCAGGATCAGCGGCAGCCGTGCGATATTGGCATTGTTCTTGGAGAGGTACCGATGAGCGCCTGGCCGGCCGGCGACGACCTTCTTCATGTGCCGGGCAAGGAATGCCTCGTACTCCGGGTAGCGGTCCTTTTCGGTCCAGATTTCGATGTGACCGTTCGCATAATGCTCGCGCCAGAAAGCCATCCAGATCATCTCTTCGAAGGCTTCGGGGCTGTCGAGATTGACCGCGATCCCGTCGCCATGTGCCCGCTCGGCCTTCTCGCCGGCCTTATAGAAAAGACCCGAAACCCGACCCCAGAGGAGCGGCGCCATGGTGAAGGGCATGTTGCGATAGGTGGCGGAGGCGAACTCTTTATGGGCGGCCAGGAGCTCCAGGAGGATCGTCGTTCCGGCGCGCGCCAGCGAGGTGACGAACACCGGCCGCTCGGCCCGCGTTGCGGCAATGGTGCGATCCCACAATTTGTCTTCGATCGAAGCGAGCCTGATCTGGCGCGCCGGCGAAGCGAAGGCATAATTGTGCAGCGCCTTGTCGAGCGGCGAATAGGGCACCTCTGCTCCCCCGACGTCCGATTTCGCTTCGGCACCGGGTTTGCGGCCAACCTTGGCAAGCAACAGCCAGAGCGCAATGCCGCCTACGGTCGACCAGAGGATGAACGACCAGCTCATCGCGATCCCGACCGCCGTTGCGAGGCTGAAGAGGCCGATGAGACTGCCCCCGACCACGAACAGCGCCGCGGCAAGGCACGCCGCCGCACCGATCGCAACGAGGACCAGCAGGTTCTTGAGCATCAGGAGGGTGGCGCGCTGGGCGTGCTTTTCCTTGGCCTCGTCATCGAGATCCGGATCCGCCATCGCACCAATGGCGTTCTGTGCGGTGCCGAGCATGGCAACGACGTGACGCCGCACGCTCAGCCCTTCCAGAACCGCAATGAAAGCAACGAGCCCCGCGACCAGCGCGGCGACAGCCATCACTTAGGCGTATCCGCCTGGTCCGCGGTTCGGCTTCTTCGCAGGATACGTTTCAGGGGGTACCAGACGAAACCGGCAATGGCCAATACGACGACGGCGACCACCGCAACCATGGTTCCAATGGCGGTGAGCCCGGCACCCGGGCCGACATAGGCAAAGGCTGGTGGGGAGAACAGCAAGGCGGCGGCAAATGCAGCCAAAGCAGGACCGGTCACGGCACTACGGGTGGCCTGCAAGGACATGGCAGAGTTCCTTCAAGCTTGAGATATTTTCGGCACGGAATGCACCAGACAACAAAGTTCTTCTTCAACGCAGATTGCTTACATCTGTTCCCGCGTTGGCTCTCGAACGCTCGAACCACGGGAACGTACGTCAACTTCGCCGCCTATCGTGGCACCAACATGGGCCTATCGTGGCATGATCATGATCCGACACGAGAATTGACTTGCAGCGCGCGCCGTGCGCCTACAGCCCCCTTGGCAAGCATTCGCGCTGCCAGCTCTAGATAAACCCGATAAGGACCCCGCCGATGGCGGCAACGATCACCACGATCCAGGGCGATGATTTCCAGGCCATGAGCAGGACAAAGCAGGTCAGGGCCAGCGCGAACTCGTATGGCCCGAGGATCGCACTTGTCCACACGGGCTGATAGAGGGCAGCGCCCAGAATACCGACGACGGCCGCATTCGCTCCGCGCATCAACGCCTGCGCGGCAGGTCTGGCACGGAATGCATCCCAGAACGGAATGACTCCGATGAGCAGCAGGAGACCCGGCAGGAAGATTGCAATGAGAGCGATCGCCGCGCCGATGAGCCCATTAGGCTCCGGTCCGAGGACCGTTCCGAGATAAGCAGAAAAGGTAAAAAGCGGGCCCGGCACCGCCTGGGCGGCGCCATAACCGGCAAGAAACTGGTCCGCCGACACCCAGCCCGTGCGCACGACCTCCGTTTGGAGCAGCGGCAACACCACATGCCCGCCGCCGAACACCAGGGATCCGGCCCGGTAGAAGGAATCGAAGACAGCAAGCCCCTGCGCTTGCGTGGTAGCAACGAGCGCCGGAAGGCCGAACAGCAACGCGAAGAACAGGACCAGCGCCGTTGCCCCGGCCGTGCGCGAGACCGGGAAGGTCACGTGCCCGGTAATCGCCTCCCCTTTTGTCCGGCAGAGCCACAGCCCCGCCAGACCACCGGTGACGATGGCGGCGATCTGACCCAGCGAGCCCGAAACGAAGACGACAATGAGCACGGCCGCAAGCGCAATGGTCGCCCGTTCCCGGTCGGGACAGAGGGTCCTGGCCATCCCCCAGACGGCCTGGGCAACGATGGCGACGGCGACGACCTTGAGGCCGTGGATGACGCCGGTCCCGACCGGTCCACCAAAGGCTCCGGCGCCGAACGCAAAGAGCACCAGCAGGATCGCCGAGGGCAGCGTAAACGCCGTCCAGGCGGCCGCGGCGCCCAAAGGACCACCGCGCAGAAGTCCGAGCGCGAAACCCACCTGGCTCGACGCCGGCCCTGGCAGGAACTGGCAGAGGGCAACGAGATCGGCATAGCCCTTCTCATCGATCCAGCGCCGGCGAACGACCAGTTCCTCGCGGAAATAGCCGAGATGCGCGATCGGTCCGCCAAAGGACGTCAGCCCGAGCTTGAGGAAGGCGGCAAAGACCTCTCCCTGACTTCCCCCTCGATTGTGCGCACGTGCAGGTGCCTCCGCTGTCGTCTCATCCATCGGTCATTGCCTCGCCTGCGAATCCCGTCCTGACGCGGCGGCGTGATGGACCGGTAATACTCCGAGTGATCGGAAGCTGCTGAGCGAACGCTTCTGGATGAAGTCGGCCGCGCGGCTGGTAATCGTCTGCGGATTTTTGAAATACGTCGGGATGGTCAGGAGGCATTATACAGCCATCCGCAAAGCTCAAGAGGAGCAAACGATGACGAACAATGTAAGCATGCGCAACACGGTTGTTTGGTTCGATATTCCTGTCACCGACTTGGATCGCGCGATCCGCTTCTATGAAGCGGTGACCCAATCTGAGATGAAGCCCTTGGCGCTGGAAAATGGTGACGAGACGGCGCTGTTTGCCTCGCAAAACGGCGGTGTGACGGGCAGCTTGTACAAATCTCCCGAGGACAAGCCTTCAGAATTCGGTTCTCGAGTCTATCTGAACGCCGAGCCGAGCATCGACGACTGGATCGAACGCGTCAAATCCGCCGGCGGCCGCATTGTGGTCGAAAAGACGGAAATCCCCGGCGTCGGAGGCTATTTCGCCTATTTCATCGACTCTGAAGGCAATCGCGTTGGGCTTAGCGCCAGGCAGTAGTCAGCGCGAAATATTGCTTGTCGCGGCGCGAACCGCCTTCGTGTGCCAGTGGCGCCTGAACTTCAGGTTCGCATCGCGTAGGCCCGCCTCCGGGCCGAACACAGATGTCGAGTGGCGGAGAGGGAGGGATTCGAACCCCCGATAGAGTTGCCCCTATGCCGCATTTCGAGTGCGGTGCATTCAACCGCTCTGCCACCTCTCCGCGAGGCCGTCATTCCGCTCGGGTGACCAAGCGGCCGGTCGACAAGATCGGGCTTATGGCATAGCAATTTGCCTGCCGCAACACCCCATTTGTGTATGCCGGGTTTGCCTTGCAAGGCTCATGGAGAACCGATGCCGCAGCCCCTGTTTGTCTACGGCATACTGCGCAACCCCAATACTCTCGCCGCCGGCCGTTTACCATCGCTCGGAATGCTTCCGACTGAACGCTCTAGGAATGGATCGTGCGCTACAAGGCCGGGATGCTGGCCGACATGGCGCTTTGCGATCACAAAACCGTTGATCGCTGACGCTCGCCGCAATTGGGCCGACAACACGATGCCATGCTGACACGAGGGCGTCGTTCGGCGCCCTATTTGGGATTTTTGAGGAGCTGAGAATATGATACGGCGGCGTGATGTTGTTTTGGCACTGTCGGCCCTGCCGGCAGTTCAGCTGGCGGGCGCGGCCCTTGTTCCGGCACTGGCACAAACGGAGGCGCCGGCGATGGACGGTGACACCATCGACACGTCGCAGGGCCCCCTCGTCATTCATCCGGTCGATCATGCGAGCCTGCTTCTCGCCTGGGGAGGACACGTGATCTACGTCGACCCCGTAGGCGGAGCCGAGGCCTATACCGACCTGCCGGCACCGACCGGCATCCTCATCACTCACGAGCATGGCGACCATTTCGACCTGCCGACACTCGAGGCGATCGGCGGCAAGGCACCGCTGGTGACCAACCCTGCCGTCTTCGACATGCTGCCCGAGGCAATGAAGGAGCGCGCTACGGCCGTTGCCAACGGCGAGAGCGGCAGCATCAGCGGTATTCAGCTGCTGGCGATCCCTGCCTACAACACCACGCCCGAGCGCCAGCAATACCACCCGAAAGGCCGCGACAACGGCTATATCCTCACCTTTGCCGACAAGCGCGTCTATATCGCCGGCGATACCGAGGACACCGAGGAGATGCGCGCCCTTGCCGGCATCGAAGTGGCGTTCATACCCATGAACCTGCCCTATACCATGAGCGTTGAGCAGGCCGCCGACGGCGTCAACGCCTTCCAGCCGCGGATCGTCTACCCTTATCACCACCGTGGCAGCGATCTCTCCGTGTTCGAGGAGCAGGTCCAGCCGCTGACCGAGGTCCGCATCGCCAACTGGTACCCGGGAGGGGAAAGCTAAACCCCGGAAAGGCTTGACTCGCGGGGCGTTTCAAAGGATAAGCCGCATCCGAATGCGTGCCGGCTCCCGTCGGCGCGCGCTCGTTCATGAAACCGCTGCTCGAGGCCGCCTGCCGGAGTGTCCGGCGCGAATTCCTTGAAGCCCGCAGGATTATAGGCAATGCCTGCGGCGCCACAGGGCGCGACAGAACAAGGACCGGAACGCATACGTTCCGGTTGATGGATATGACTTTTGCTGTGATCAAGACCGGCGGCAAACAATACAAGGTCGCCGCCAACGACGTTCTCAAGGTTGAAAAGATCGAGGCCGAGGCCGGCTCGATCGTCACCTTCGATCAGGTGCTGATGGTGGGCGACACCGTCGGCACGCCGCTGGTGGACGGTGCGCTCGTTGCCGCCGAGCTGGTGGAGACCAGGAAGCAGAAGACGGTCATCGTCTTCAAGAAGAACCGTCGCCACAATTATCGCCGCCGCAATGGCCACCGTCAGTTGCTCTCGACCGTGCGCATCACCGAGATCCTGACCGGCGGCAAGAAGCCGTCTTTGAAGGCCGCGACCAAGGCCGAGAAGACCGAGACTGTCGCCGAGGCCAAGCCCGCCAAGGCGCCGGCCAAGAAGGCCGAAACCAAAGCCGAAGCGCCCGCCGCCGAGGCCGCGCCCGCCGCGAACTTCAAGGACGACGTCAAGCAAATCGGCGGCGTCGGACCGGCACTCGAGAAGAAGCTCGCCGCCGCCGGCGTTACCAGCCTGACCCAGATCGCCGCCTGGACCGACGAAGACGTCGCCCGGTTCGATGCGGAACTGAACTTCAAGGGCCGCATCGAGCGCGAGGAGTGGATCGACCAGGCCAAGGATCTCATCGCCGGCAAGCCCCCGCGCGCCAAGGCGGACAAGGAATAAGGAGCTAGAAGATGGCACACAAGAAAGCAGGCGGTTCCTCCCGCAACGGTCGCGATACGGCCGGCCGTCGTCTCGGCGTCAAGAAGTTCGGCGGCGAATCCGTCGTTGCCGGCAACATCATCGTGCGCCAACGCGGTACCAAATGGCATCCCGGCACGGGCGTGGGCCTGGGCAAGGACCACACGATCTTTGCCCTCGTCGACGGCAATGTCTCGTTCAAAACCCGAGCCAACTCCAAAGTCTTCGTGTCCGTTGACCCGGCAGAGGCCGCCGAATAACCCGGCATGGACCTCATCCCTGCCGGAGACCACTCCCCGGCAGGCGATTTAAAGCCAGTAGGATACAAAGGGGAGCCGGTCATCGGTTCCCCTTTTTCGTTGGAGAAGCCAGATGCGGCTTTATCTTTCATCCTATCGGCTCGGCAACGCAGTCGATGAACTCCTCGGGCTCATAGGCAGCGGCCGACGTGCGCTCGTCGTCACCAACGCCCTCGACACCATTCCGCCCGAGCGGCGTGAAGCCCACCGCAGAACCGTCTACGATCCGGTGGCGGCATTTGCCGACCTCGGGATTGCTGCCGAACTCTGGGACCTGCAGGATACCGACGGGGGGTCGGCCGCAATTACCCGCGCCCTCGAGACATGCGACCTCGTCTGGGTGATGGGCGGTAACTGCTTCGTCCTGCGGCGGGCCATGAAGAAGAGCGGTTTCGATGCCGCCATCCGCGAGGCGCTCACCGCAGACGCCCTCGTCTATGGCGGTTTCAGTGCCGGCGCGGTCACGGCAACGCCGACCTTGCGTGGCATCGAACTCATGGACGATCCTTATGGCGTCCCGGCCGGCTACGATCCCGAAATCGTCTGGGAAGGTCTCAATCTCGTCGATTTCTCCATAGTGCCGCATTTCGAATCCGATCATCCGGAAGCCGCGAGCGCCAAGGTCACCGCCGAGCGATTGACGCGGCTGGGCCTGCCCCACCGTACGCTCCGTGACGGGGAAGCCATCGTTGTTGAGAGAGAAGAGTTGAGACTTGTTGGAGGGAGCAATGACCGGACTGCGCGACGCCCTGCCGGCAACGATCCGGACCGACCGCCTGACCCTTGCCGCGCCGCGGCTTGAGGACCTGGCCGAACTGGTGCCGCTCGCCAACAATGAGAACGTGACGCGCTGGACGGCGCGCATGCCCTACCCCTATGGCCATGCAGACGGTGTCGACTTCGTCGAAAACATCGCCACCGGCGCCGGCGAGCGTCCCTACGCCATCCGCAACGAAACCGGCGCCTTCGTCGGCATTGTCAGCCTGATGTTCCCGAGCGATCGCCCCGAGCTCGGCTATTGGCTGGGCGAACCCTTCTGGGGTCGCGGCTATGGCAGCGAGGCGGTCTCGGCCTTGCTCGACACAACCCGGGCGACCGGGCTTGCTCCGGTTGTCGAAGCCCGCGCCCTTGCCCACAATCGCGCTTCCCTGCGGGTTCTCGAAAAGCAGGGCTTTGTGCGTGTAGAGGAAGTCGTCGGCGACTGCGGCCGCAACCAGGGGAGGCTCATCGTCTACCTCGAACTGGACTTCGAGCGATGACCCTGTCCCTCAAGACAAAGCGGCTGGTCCTGCGCGCACCCCGGCTGGAAGACACCGACGCCATCGCCGAGGGCGTCGGCGACTACGAGGTCGCGCGGTTCTTGACGGCCGTGCCGCACCCCTATTCGCGCAAGATGGCGCGCGACTGGCTCGCCGGAGCGCCGCAGAATACGCCCGAGCGCAACTGCTTCATCATCGAGCTCGAGGGGTCCGGCCTCGTCGGCTGCATCTCGCTTTTGAGCGAGCTGGGCTATTGGATCGCAAGGCCCCATTGGGGCAAAGGCCTGGTGACCGAGGCAGCGGCGCGGCTCATCTCCTGGCATTTCACCGAGACGCAGACTGAGGAGATGCACTCGAGCGCCCATGTCGACAACGTCGCTTCTCTTGCCGTGCAGAAAAAGCTCGGCTTCGTCGAGCACGGCCGATCCTACCGCTTCTCGCAGGCGTGCCAGCACAACATAGAGCATGTCGAAACCCGGTTGACGCGATCGGCGTTCATCGAGCGCGGATGGATGCAATGAGCCCGACGCTTGAAACTGCCCACTTCCTCCTGCGCCCGCCGGTCATGGACGACGCGGGCAATATCGCCACCTATCTCAACGACTTCGCCGTTTCGGGCAATCTGGCGCGCGTACCCTTCCCCTACCGGAGGATCGATGCCGAGGCGTGGCTCAAGACCCGGCGGCCCGGCTTGCCGCCGGCCGAGACCAATTTCGCCATCGATCTGCCGGGAGAAGGGTGCGTTGGCGTCGTTGGCTTCCACCAGGGCGTCAATGGCACCATCCTTGGCTACTGGCTCGCCCGTCCCTTCTGGGGCCGTGGCATCATGACCGAGGCAGCCGGCGCTGCCCTTGACTGGTTGTTCGAAGCCACCGATACGCAGACGGTTCTCTCGGGCGTCTTCCACTTCAACACGGCTTCGATGAAGGTCCAGGAGAAGCTCGGCTTTACCGTGACCGGCCGCTCGAGCCTCCTCTGCCTTGCGCGCGGCGTCGAGGTGGAGCATATCGACACGCAACTGACGCGCGGCGCCTGGAAGGCTGGCAAAAGATGAAATTCCTCGATCAGGCCAAGATCTATATCCGTGCCGGCGACGGCGGGGCCGGATGCGTCTCTTTCCGGCGCGAAAAGTTCATCGAGTTCGGCGGGCCGGACGGGGGCAATGGCGGGCGCGGCGGCGACGTCGTGGTCGAGTGCGTCGATGGGCTCAATACCCTCATCGATTACCGTTACCAGCAGCATTTCAAGGCGGCCAAGGGCGGCCATGGCATGGGCAAGAACCGCACCGGCGCCGATGGCAAGGACTCTGTTCTCAAGGTTCCCGTCGGCACGCAGATCCTCGAGGACGACCAGGAGACCCTGATCGCCGACATGACCGAGGTCGGCCAGCGCGTCGTGCTGTTGAAAGGCGGCAATGGCGGCTTCGGCAACGCCCATTTCAAGACCAGCTCAAACCAGGCGCCACGCCATGCCAACCCCGGTCAGGAAGCGGTCGAGAAGTGGATCTGGCTGCGTTTGAAGCTCATCGCCGATGCCGGGCTCGTCGGCTTGCCCAATGCCGGCAAGTCGACGTTCCTCGCCGCCGTCTCGGCCGCCAAGCCCAAGATCGCCGATTACCCCTTCACCACGCTTCATCCCAATCTCGGCGTCGTCAGCATCGGCGGCAGCGATTTCGTGCTCGCCGATATTCCCGGCCTCATCGAAGGGGCGAGCGAAGGCGCCGGGATCGGCGACCGCTTCCTTGGCCATATCGAGCGGTGCGAGGTGCTGATCCACCTCATCGACGGCACGCAGGAGGATGTGGCCGGCGCCTACCGCACCATCCGTTCCGAACTCGGGCTTTATAAAGAGGACCTCGTCGAGAAGGCCGAGATCGTGGTGCTCAACAAGGTCGACGCCATCGCCCCCGAGGAGTTGAAGGACAAGGTCCGGGCGCTGCGCAAGGCCAGCAAGCTGGAGGTCCACGAGGTTTCCGGAGCAACCGGCAAGGGTGTGGACGGGGTGCTCTACGCCGTTGTGCGCACCTTGGAACAGGCTCGCGCCGACAAGGCTGAAGCCGCGAGACGCAAGGCCCAGGGGGCCTGGGCCCCGTGACCGCTGGTCCTATTGCGCCCTATAGGCGCATCACCATCAAGATCGGCTCGGCCCTTCTCGTCGACGGTGCGACGGGCCGCCCGCGATCGGCCTGGCTCGACGCACTGGCCGAAGATCTCGCCGTCCTCAAAAACGAAGGCCGCGAGCTCGTCATCGTATCGTCGGGAGCCATCGCCCTCGGCCGGCACATCCTCAGGCTCGATGCGGTTTCGCTCTCGCTCGAGCAGAGCCAGGCGGCCGCCAGCGTCGGCCAGATCGCGCTGTCCGAGGCCTGGAGTCACGCCTTCTCGCAACATGGCATCGTGACCGGCCAAATCCTCATCACGCCCAACATCACCGAGGAACGCCGCTACTACCTCAACGCGCGCACCACCATCTCCACCCTTCTCGCCATGGGGGCTGTGCCCATCATCAACGAGAACGATTCGGTTGCCACCGCAGAAATCCGCTATGGCGACAACGACCGCATTTCGGCCCGGGTTGCCACCATGATCGAGGCGGACCTGCTGGTGCTGCTCTCGGATATAGACGGGCTCTATACGGCCCCGCCGGCCAAGGACCCGCAGGCGCGCCATATCGCCGAGATCGCCGCCATCACGCCCGCCATCGAAGCCATGGCCGGCGGCGCGGCCAGTCACTTCTCTCGCGGCGGTATGACCACCAAGATCGAGGCCGGCAAGATCGCCACAAAGGCCGGCACCGCCATGATCATCGCCAGGGGCACCGAGGACCATCCTATCGGGGCCCTTGCACAAGGCGCCCGCCATACGCTCTTCCAGCCGGCCCAGAGCCGCGGCCAGGCTCGCAAGCGCTGGATCATGGGCTCGCTTGCCGTCGCCGGCAGCCTCACCCTCGATGCCGGTGCCGTCAAGGCGCTGCTGACCGGCAAGTCGCTGCTGCCGGTCGGCGTCACCAAGGTTTCGGGCGAGTTCGAGCGAGGCGATGCCGTCACCATTCTCGATCCCAACGGCCGCGAGATCGCCCGTGGGCTCGTCGGCCTCGACAGCGACGACGCCCGCCTCGTCAAGGGCAAGAAGGGCCCGGTCGTGCAGCAGATGCTGGGCTTCGATACCCGCGCCGAACTGGTGCACCGGGACAATCTGGTGCTATTGGCCGGTGAGACGGAGGAAGTCGAATGAGCGCGCTCGAGAAGAACCAGACCCTCGCCGAGCTGATGACTGATATGGGCACCAGGGCCCGCGCGGCCGCCCGCTTGCTCGCAACGGCAAGTGCCGAGAGCAAGCATGCTGCCCTCATCGGGGCGGCGGAGGCCGTTCGCCGCCGCGCCGACGATATCCTTGCTGCCAACGTGCTCGACATGGAAGCGGCCGAGAAGAAAGGCATCTCCAAGGCCTTTCTCGACCGCCTGTTGCTGACGCGTCCCCGGCTCGAGGGCATTGTCGAGGCGCTGCGCACCATTGCCGAGCTGCCCGACCCCGTCGGTTCGGTCATTGCCGAATGGGACCGGCCCAACGGTCTCCATATCGAGCGCGTGCGCACGCCCCTCGGCGTCATCGGCGTCATCTTTGAAAGCCGACCCAATGTCACGGCGGACGCCGGCGCCCTTTGCCTCAAATCGGGCAACGCCGTGATCCTGCGCGGTGGCTCGGACAGCTTCCATTCCTCACGCGCGCTCGTCGAGTGCCTCTGGCAGGGGCTGGAACAGGCGGGCCTGCCGCGCGATGCCGTGCAGATCGTGCCGGTCACCGACCGCGAGGCGGTCGGCGAGATGCTGAAGGGCCTGAGCGGCAATATCGACGTCATCGTGCCGCGCGGCGGCAAGGCGCTTGTTGCCCGCGTCGAGGCTGAGGCGCGTGTGCCGGTCTTTGCCCACCTCGAAGGCATCGTCCACGTCTACATCGACAAATCCGCCGACCTCGACAAAGCAGTGACCGTCACCCTCAACGCCAAGATGCGCCGCACCGGCATCTGCGGAGCGGCCGAGACCTTGCTCGTCCACCACGACGTCCTCGGCACCCACCTTCTGCCCATTCTCGAAGCCTTGATGGCAAGGGGCTGCGAGATCCGTGGCGACGAAGACGTGCTGGCGCGCCTGCCCTCCGCCAGGCCCGCCACCGAGGAGGATTGGCGCACCGAATACGAGGACGCCATAATTTCGGTCAAGGTCGTCGACAGCGTCGCCGAGACCATCGCCCACATCGAGCGCTATTCCTCCCACCACACCGAGGCGATCATCGCCGAGGATCCGGTTGCGGTCGAAGAGTTCTTTGCCGGAATCGATTCGGCCATCCTCATGCACAACGCCTCGACCCAGTTCGCCGACGGCGGCGAGTTCGGCTTCGGCGGCGAGATCGGCATTGCTACCGGCAAGATGCATGCGCGCGGACCCGTTGGCGTCGAGCAACTGACGAGCTTCAAATACCGCGTGCGCGGCAACGGTCAGACGCGGCCATGACGAGAGAGGGATACGCAAGAGTGGGAACCGGGTTTTCGCGGAAGAACCGGCGACAACAAAAAACCAAGGCGCGCGATTTGAGTCCATCAAATCGCCTCGCGCTCTGACCGGCGCGAGTAACCGCCTTTGACGCAACGCATCAGTCCCCGGCACATCCCCGGCATCACCGAACTGCCGCCCTCGGCGCGCGGCATGCGCATCGGCCTTTTCGGCGGCAGCTTCAATCCGGTCCATGAAGGCCACAAGCTCGTCGCCGAGCAGGCGCTGCGCCGACTCGCCCTCGACGCCGTCTGGGTGCTCGTCACCCCCGGCAATCCTCTGAAGGACAAAACCGACCTCGCTCCGCTCGCCGAACGGGTCGAAGGCGCCCGTGCGTTGATGGGAGGACCTTCGATCCGCGTCACCGGCTTCGAGGCGGCAAAGGGTTTTGGCTATTCCTATGAGATCATAAGATACCTGAAACAGAGCCTCGCCGACCGCAAGTTCGTCTGGATCATGGGTGCCGACAACATGGTCGGCTTCCATCGCTGGGAGCGCTGGCGCGACATCGCGAGGCTTTTGCCGATGGCCATTTATGTCCGCCCCGGGTCCTCGCGCCTTGCCCCGTCGTCGAAGGCCGCCACAACACTGGCGCGCTACCGGGTCGACGAGACGGACGCGCCCACGCTCGCCGACCGCGTGCCGCCCGCCTGGGTCTATCTCCACGGGCTGGTCTCGCCCCTTTCCTCGACGGCGATACGCGCCCACGCCAAGGCAAACGGGACGAAATAATACCGCCATCTTGCACCGCTAAGCTCCAAGGCGCATATTGACGTGGTGTGATAGTGATCACCAAACGGGAATGACCGCTTGTTCTTGGAACGAAAGCTCAGGTCCATTCACTTTACTCGAGAGGATGCTCTTAGAACGCATGACCCATGCTAGTAATGCGTGGGCGGGAAGCTATTGCTGATGGCGACCCAGCCCCACAAGGCCTCGGCAGAGGCGCTCAAGGCCAATCCGGCCGCAACTCCCCAACGCGCGATGATCGACGTGGTGCTCGACAGCCTTGACGATGCCAAGGCGGAGAACACGGTCGCCATCGACATCACCGGCAAGTCGTCGCTGTCGGACCACATGGTGGTGACGTCCGGTCGTTCGCACCGGCATGTTGGCGCCGTCGCCGATCAGTTGATGAAAGCACTCAAGGACGGAGGCTACGGCAACGCGCGCGTAGAGGGATTGCCCCATTGCGACTGGGTGCTGGTGGATGGCGGCGACGTCATCGTCCACATCTTCCGCCCGGAAGTGCGTGAATTCTACAACATCGAGAAGATGTGGCAGGCCGAGTTCTCGGATAACCCGAACTAGCCGGTCCCTCGATGCGCATTGCGATCGCCGCCATCGGCCGCATGAAGGCGGGGCCGGAACGTGAGCTTGTTGCGCGCTATCTGGAGCGGGCGGCAGCGACCGGTAAGCCCCTGGCACTGACCGGATTCGATGTCGCCGAGTTCGCCGAGTCGCGCGCCGCCACGCCCGATGCACGTAAGGCCGACGAGGGCCGGGTGCTGGCCGAGCATACCCGCGAGGGCATACGCGTCGCGCTCGACGAACGCGGCAAGTCCATGGGATCGGCGGCCTTTGCCAACCGTATTGCGCATTGGCGCGACGATGGACGCCCGGTCATCACCTTCATCATCGGCGGCGCCGACGGGCTGGATCCCACCTATGTGGTCGGTGCCGACCTCGTCCTCAGCTTTTCCCCGCTCACCTGGCCCCACCAGCTCGTGCGCATCATGCTGGCCGAGCAGCTCTACCGCACCACCACCATCCTTTCCGGCCATCCCTACCACCGGGGAGACTGATGCCATGGTTAAGCAATGTTAACTTCCGATTGTGAGCGCGATTGCTAATGTCCCCGGCAATGATTCGCGGCAAGACGAGGAGCTGAGGCGGCGGCGGTGGCGGTTGGGCTCGATTTGCGATGGCGGTGTTGGGCGGTGGGCCTCGTCCTGGCGCTGGCTTTCGGCTGGCCGGTGATCGCTCAGACCGAGCCGCAGGACCAAACCAGCGGTCAAATGTCGCCTCCGGTCGAGCAAGGCGCGCAGGCCACAGGCAACGGAGCCCCTGCCCAGGAAACTTCCGCCGGTACGGCCGATCCGACCGCCGACCCGGACCCTGAACCTGCGACTGCCGAAGAAGCTCAGGCCACCCTTGAAGAGATCGAGCGCTCGATCACCCTGTCGCGTGAGCGGGCCGACGAGCTGCGTCAGGAAATCGCCGATATGGAGGGCGACCGCACCCGCCAGAACGCAGCGCTCATTGCTGCCGCCCAGCGGGTCAAGCTCGCCGAGATCGAGATCGACGATATCGAGGTGCGGCTCGACGAGCTCATCGTCTCCGAACTCGAGGTGCGCGGACGCCTCGATGGCGCCGACACCGAGATCGCCAACGTGCTCGCCGCCCTTGCCCGTATCTCGCGCAGCCCGCCGCCCGCTCTCATCGTCGATCCTTCCGATGCCCTGGGCTCGGCCCGCGGTGCCCTGCTGATCTCGGCCCTCCTGCCGCAGCTGCAGGACAAGGCCATGGCCATTACCGCCGACCTCACCCGCCTCACCGAGATCAAGGCCAAGGCGCAGGAGGAGGAACAATTGCTGCGGGCCAACTTCGCGGTGCTCGAGGAGGAGCAGCTGCGCATCGCCACCCTCATCCTCGCCCGCAAGCGGGGCGTCGAGATCAGGAACGAGCAACTGGCTGAGGAAGAGCGCGAGGCGCTCGCCCTCGCCGAGCGGGCAACCTCGCTCAAGGATTTGATCGAGAGCCTCAGCGCACGCGCCAATGCCGCCGGCACCCCCGCAGAGGACGTTCCGGCCATGAGCGAGGAGGCCATTCGCGTCGCCCTCGCCAACGCCGCACGCACCGAGCCGGCAGTGCCGTTCGCCCAGGCCCGGGGCTGGCTTGCACGCCCGGCCAACGGGGTGACCGTCGTCGACTATGGCGCCAATGATGGCTTCGGAGGCATCGCCCAAGGCGTTTCGATCACCACCCGCGCCGAGGCGCAGGTGGTGGCGCCCGCTGACGGCTGGGTGCTCTATAAGGGCCCATACCTCAATTACGGCCAAATCGTCATTCTCAATACAGGCCAGAATTACACGGCTCTTCTCGCCGGTCTGGAAACGGTCACCGTCGATATCGGGCAGTTCGTACTGATGGGGGAACCCGTCGGCACCATGGGATCACGTACAATTGGCCGCACGGTTACCACCAGCGCTGGCAACTCCCAGCCGACCCTCTATATTGAGCTGCGACGCGACAACGAGCCGATCGATCCCACCGGCTGGTGGGCGAACGAAGCCCAAACGACCTGAAAGTGGATGAACATTTGATGCGCTCAACGATCCTACGCTCGGCCGCCCTGACCCTGGCGCTGCTGCTGCCGGCGCTCTCCCCCGCCCCGATAGCCCAAGAACAGGAGCAGACGCAGGAAGAGGCTGCGGTCGATGCCGCCGAGGCCGTCGCGCGTGATCCGCTGGAAATCTACTCCGATCTCAACCTCTTCGGCGAGATCTTCGACCGCATCCGCGCCGAGTATGTCGATGCGCCCGACGAGAAAGAGCTCATCCGCGCCGCCATCCAGGGCATGCTGACGTCGCTCGACCCACATTCGGGCTATCTGCCGCCGGCCGCATATGACGAGGTGCGCGAGGATACCTCCGGCACCTTTGGCGGGCTCGGCATCGAGGTCACCATGGAGGAGGGCATCGTCAAGGTGGTCACCCCCATGGACGAGACTCCTGCCGCCCGCGCCGGCGTCCTGGCCAATGACCTGATCGTCGAGATTGACGGTCAATCCATTCAGGGCCTGTCGCTGGACGAGGCGGTCGACAAGATGCGCGGTCCCGTCGGCACGGACATCATCATCACCGTGGTGCGCGAAGGCGTTGACCAGCCGCTCGAGTTCGAGATGACCCGCGATATCATCGCGCTGCGCGCCGTGCGCTGGTCGATGGAAGGCGATGTGGCGGTTCTGCGCCTCGCGCGCTTCTCCGAACAGGCGTTCGTCGGCATTCAGAATGCCATCGGGGATATCTACGAGGAGCGCGACGGCATTGCGCCCAAAGGCCTGGTCCTCGACCTGCGCAATAATCCTGGCGGGCTTGTCGACCAGTCGGTGTTCGTTGCCGACGCGTTCCTCAAGCAGGGTTCGGTCGTCCTCACCCGGGGCCGCACGCCTGAGGAAAGCGCCCGTTACGATGCCAAGCCCGATGCGCTCGATGAAAAGATCGCCGAGGTGCCGATCGTCGTCCTGATCAACGGCGGTTCGGCCTCCGCCGCCGAGATCGTCGCCGGCGCCCTGCAGGACCACAAGCGCGCAACGCTCGTCGGCACCCGCTCGTTCGGCAAGGGATCGGTGCAGTCGATCATCTCGCTTGGCCCCAACGGTGCCATGCGGCTGACCACGGCGCGCTACTACACGCCCAACAACCGTTCCATCCAGGCCGCCGGCATCCAGCCCGACATCATCGTGACCCAGGTGGTCCCCGAAGAGTTCCAGGGCCGCGACGAGATCATTGGCGAAGCCGGCCTTGCCGGACACATTGCTGGCGAGGTCGAAGAGGAGCCGACGGTGGGCTCGTCGGTTTACGTGCCGATCGAAAAGGCCGAGGACACCCAGCTTCAGTACGCCATCCGGCTGCTCAACGGTGAGGAGGTCAACCCCGCCTTCCCGCCGACGCCCGAGAGCTGATCCGCCGAGCCGAGGGATATGCTATTGAAAGCGGGCCGAAGGGGCGGATGATTCGTCCCTTCGGTCACCCTCTTCAACCAGCCGAAGGTCCATGGCCGACGACCTCAGCGCCCCCTTGCAGAGCCGCACGCGCCGCCGCCGCGAGGCGCAGGTCCGGCGCGCCTCCGGCGGGCTACCTTTGGCTCGCCTCGGCGCCGCGCTCATCGTTGTGATCCTCGCCGTCACTGGCGGCTGGCTTATTGTCTTCGACGATCCTGGTGGCGGGCGCCCGGTAGCCGAAGCGCCGATTGGCACCCCCCACGATGGCAACAGCGTTGCCGGCCAAGTCGCCGCCGCCCCGGGCCGGGCAACCATTACGCCCGACCCCCAGCAATATCCGGTCGCTCCGGGCGCGGCGGCAACGGCGACGACACCTGCTTCGGGCAGCGTGATCGAACCCGGCATCGACAATCCCTTCGGCATCGATCCCGACCTCGTCGAAGAGAGCGAGCACGGGCCCCTCCCACGCAGCTCCGCCGCCGGCAACACGCCGTTTGCCGCTTACAAGCGCCCGCTGGATGCACCGCTCGCTGCCGGCCGGCCGGCAGTTGCCGTAGTCGTCGTCGGTCTCGGCATCAACGAGGCCGGGTCGGTCGAAGCCATAGATCGGCTGCCGGACGCGGTGAGCCTCGCCTTTGCGCCCTATGGCCGCGCGCTCGAAGATGTCGCCGCCACCGCCCGCCGCGCCGGGCATGAAATCTTCCTCGAAATCCCGCTCGAGCCGTTCGACTACCCCGACAACGATCCGGGTCCCCAGACGCTGCTGACGGGCGCCGAGCCGCGCGCCAACCTCGACAAGCTCTTCTGGCTGCTGTCGCGCTTCGGTGGCTATGCCGGGGTCGTCAACAACATGGGCGCCCGCTTCACCGCCTCGGGCGTCGATTTTGCTCCGGTCATGGAAGAGCTCGGCCTGCGCGGGCTCGGCTATCTCGACGACGGTTCGTCCAACCGTTCTCTTTCTGCTCAGCTCGCCGCCGCCAACAAGGTGCCGTTTTCGCGTGCCGACATGACGCTCGACGCCAATCCCGACAGTGCCGCGATCCTCTCGGCGCTCGCAGATCTTGAGGCTCGCGCCAGGCAGTCCGGCGGCGCCATCGGCGTCATCAGCGCCCTGCCCGTCTCGATTCGCACGGTTTCCGAGTGGGCGCAGACGCTCGAGGCCAAAAACATAACGCTGGTGCCGGCCAGCGCGTTGATGAAGTAGGATTTCAACACCATGCGTGACGCTGCGGCCCTCAGACTTGAGCTTCCCTATCGCGACTGCATCGGGGTGGCGGTGTTCAACAGCGACGGCAAGGTGTTCATCGGTCGGCGCAAGCCCGATGACGACCCCGAGGATTCCTCGGAAATGGGCTCGCCCTGGCAGATGCCGCAGGGTGGGATCGATGCCGGTGAGACGCCCTATAACGCAGCGCTGCGCGAGCTCTACGAGGAAACCAGCATCGCCTCGGTCAGCCTCATTGCCGAAGCGCCCGAATGGATCCACTACGATCTGCCCGACGAGCTTTTGGGCATTGCCCTCAGGGGCAAGTATCGCGGCCAGCGACAGCGCTGGTTCGCCTTCGCCTTCACCGGCCCGGACAGCGAGATCGACGTCGATGCGCCCGGTGGCGGCAAGTACACTGCCGAGTTCGATGCCTGGCGCTGGGAACTGCTCCCCAAGACCCCGGACATCATCGTTCCATTCAAGCGCACCGCCTATGAGGCGGTCGTTGCCGCCTTCGCCGATATCCCGAGCCGCTTCACCCATGTCTGATAATCAGACGCCGATGCGGACCATCGGCCTCATCGGCGGCATGAGCTGGGAATCGAGCGCCCACTACTACCGCATCCTCAACGAGGAGGTGGCCCAGCGCCTTGGCGGACTGCACTCGGCCGACGTCATTCTCCACTCGCTCGACTTCGCCCCGATTGAGGCGATGCAGCGCGCCGATGACTGGCAGGCCGCCGGCGAGCGGCTGGCGGCCAGCGCTCGTGGCCTCATTGCCGCCGGGGCCGAGGTCATCGGCCTTGCCACCAACACCATGCATATCGTTGCCGACCGGTTGACCGACGCAATCGACGCCGAGTTCATTCACATCGCCGAGCCGACCGCCGACGCGCTCCTCGCCGACGGCTTCACACGCGTCGCCCTGCTCGGAACGCGCTTTACCCTCGAAAAGCCGTTCTACCGCGAGCGGCTCGCAGGCCGCGGGCTCGAAGTCCTGGTGCCGGAAGTGGATGTCACCAATCTCAACGGCATCATCTACGAAGAGCTGTGCCGAGGGATCGTCACCGAGGGCTCCCGCCAGCGCTATGTCACGGCGATAGAGCTCCTGGCAGCGCGCGGCGCCCAGGCGGTAATCCTCGGCTGCACGGAGATCAACATGCTGATCGACGACCCCGTAAGCCCGCTTCCGGTCTACGACACCACCGAACTGCATGCCAAAGCACTGGTCGAGGCGGCGCTAACGGGGCGGTAGCAGCAGCTACATGATCTGATTTACGGCAGCCGGAAAACCAAACGCCGCCCCGAGAGATGGAGCGGCGTCAAAAGCTATGGCATTCGCCGTCGCGTATCAGTGAACGTGGGCGCCGTTGATCTGCCCGGCTTCGATGGCGAGGTTAAGGAGCGCGCTGACCAGCTCCTGGGCATAGGTGCGATCCTCGTGGGTCTCGGCCCGCTCCAGTTCCTCCTGGGCCGCCTTGATCTGCTCCTCGAGCTCGGCCTGGCTGAAATCTGCCAGCGAAGAGGCCTCCTCGGCAAGGATGGTCAGGCCCTCGGGCGAGACATCAGCAAAGCCGCCGCGCACGAAGAAGATGTCCGCCTTGCCGTCTTCGCGCGAGACGGTGACGAATCCCGGCCGCATCGTCGACATGAACGGGGCGTGGTCGCTCATGACGGTGAAATAACCCTCGGTGCCCGGCACAGTGACCGCCCGGACGACTTCGGAGAGCACCAGGTGCTCGGGCGACACGATCTCGATCTTGATGCCTTCGGCCATGTTGCTTAGCGAATAGCGAATAGCGAATAGCGAATGGACGTCCGCAGGCGCTGTTCTCTCTATCCCTATTCGCTACTCCCTATTCGCTTTTCGATTCTTCTCACGCCGCCTGCGCTGCCAGACGCTGGGCCTTCTTGACCGCGTCCTCGATGGTGCCGACCATGTAGAAGGCCGCCTCCGGCAGGTGGTCGTACTCGCCGCCGACCAAGCCCTTGAACCCCTTGATGGTGTCCTCGAGCTGCACGAAAATACCCGGAGTGCCGGTGAAGACCTCGGCCACGTCGAACGGCTGGCTCATGAAGCGCTCGATCTTGCGGGCGCGGGCCACGGTCAGCTTGTCCTCTTCGGAAAGCTCATCCATGCCCAGGATCGCGATGATGTCCTGCAGCGACTTATAGCGCTGAAGGATCTGCTGCACGGCGCGCGCCACCTCGTAGTGCTCCTGGCCCACCACCTGCGGGTCGAGGATGCGCGAGGTCGAGCCCAACGGGTCCACCGCCGGATAGATGCCTTTTTCCGAGATCGCGCGGTCGAGCACGGTCGTAGCGTCGAGGTGGGCGAAGGTCGAAGCCGGCGCCGGGTCGGTGATGTCGTCGGCCGGCACATAGACGGCCTGCACCGAGGTGATCGAACCCTTGGTCGTGGTGGTGATGCGCTCCTGCAGGGCGCCCATGTCGGTGCCCAGCGTCGGCTGGTAGCCCACCGCCGAGGGAATGCGCCCCAGAAGAGCCGACATTTCCGCACCGGCCTGGGTGAAGCGGAAGATGTTGTCGATGAAGAACAGCACGTCCTGGCCCTGGTCGCGGAAGTATTCGGCAACGGTAAGGCCGGAGAGCGCCACACGCGCGCGCGCACCCGGCGGCTCGTTCATCTGGCCGTAAACGAGGGCGCACTTGGAGCCGGCAGCGGTGCCTTCCTTGTGCGGGTCCTTGTTCACGCCTGATTCGATCATCTCGTGATAGAGGTCGTTGCCCTCGCGGGTGCGCTCGCCGACGCCGGCGAACACTGAATAGCCGCCATGGGCCTTGGCGATGTTGTTGATGAGCTCCTGGATGAGCACGGTCTTGCCCACCCCGGCGCCGCCGAAGAGGCCGATCTTGCCGCCGCGCGCATAGGGAGCGATGAGGTCGACGACCTTGATGCCGGTAACCAGGACTTCCGATTCCGGGCTCTGCTCGGTGAATTCGGGGGCCTGCTGGTGGATGCCGCGCGTGGACTCGGCGCCGATCGGGCCGGCTTCGTCGATCGGCTCGCCGATGACGTTCATGATACGCCCGAGCGTGGCATCGCCGACGGGTACCGTGATGGCCTCGCCGGTGTCGAACACCTCGCCGCCGCGGGCGAGACCTTCGGTCGAGTCCATGGCGATAGTGCGCACGGTGTTGTCACCCAGGTGCTGGGCGACTTCGAGAACCAGGCGGTTGCCCTGGTTGTCGGTTTCGAGCGCGTTCAGGATCGCCGGCAGGTGTTCATCGAACGTCACGTCGACGACGGCGCCCATGACCTGCGCGATACGCCCGGCTTTCTTGTCTGCCATGGTCAAATCCTCGCTTGGCTAGCTAGAGCGCCTCGGCGCCCGAGATGATTTCGATAAGTTCTTTGGTGATCTGCGCCTGGCGCTGGCGGTTATAGGAAAGCTGCAGCTTTCCGATAAGCTCGCCCGCATTGCGCGTCGCGTTGTCCATGGCCGTCATCTGCGCCCCGTAGAACGAAGCATTGTTCTCGAGCAGGGCGCGGAACACCTGCACCGCGATGTTGCGCGGCAGGAGGTCTGCCAGAATGGCCTCTTCGCTCGGCTCGTATTCGTAGTCGAGGGTTTCGACCGGCGTCTTCTCGCCCTCGCCGGCCTCGATCCTGGCCGGAATCAACTGCAGCGCCGTCGGCACCTGGCTGATGACCGAAGCGAACCGCGAAAAAAAGAGCGTCGCCACGTCGAACTCGCCCGCCTCGAACCTTTCGAGGATCTTGGTGGCGATGTCGTGGGCGTTGGAGAACCCGATCTGCCGCACTTCGCGCAGGGTGATATAGTCGATGATCCTGTCGCCGAAGGTACGCTTCAAGACGTCGTTGCCCTTGCGCCCGACCGTCATGATCTTGACCGTCTTGCCCTGGGCGATCAGCCGATTGGCATGCTCGCGCGCCAGGCGCACGATCGAGGAGTTGAACCCGCCGGCAAGCCCGCGCTCGCCGGTCGCGACCACCAGAAGGTGCACGTCGTCCTTGCCGGTACCGGCAAGGAGCGTCGGCGCCCCCTCCCGGCCTTCATAGACCGAGGAGAGACCTGCCAGCACCTGCTCCATCCGCTCGGCATAGGGGCGGGCGGCCGTTGCCGCGTCCTGCGCACGGCGGAGCTTCGCGGCGGCCACCATCTGCATGGCCTTGGTGATCTTCTGGGTCGATTTGACCGAGCCGATCCGGTTCTTTAGGTCCTTCAGCGACGGCATGAGCCCATCGTCCCCTTTTAGAAGCGCGTTTGGGCCTTAAGCCGCGAAGGTCTTCTTGATGGCGTCAAGCGCGTCCTTGACCTTGGCACGCAGGTCATCCGAAAGCGCCTTTTCCCTGGCAATGGCCTCGAGGATGTCGGCGTGCTTGGACCGGAAGGTCGACAGCACCGTCTGCTCGAACTCGCCGACCTTGGCGACCGGCAGACTGTCGAGATAGCCGTTGATGCCGGCAAAGATGACGACCACCTGCTCTTCGCTCTTCAAGGGCGAGAACTGCGGTTGCTTGAGAAGCTCGGTCAGGCGGGCGCCGCGGTTGAGGAGCCGCTGCGTTGCGGCATCGAGGTCCGAACCGAACTGGGCAAAGGCCGCCATCTCGCGATACTGGGAAAGCTCGCCCTTGATCGAGCCGGCGACCTGCTTCATCGCCTTGATCTGGGCGGACGAACCCACGCGCGACACCGAAAGACCCACGTTCACCGCCGGGCGGATGCCCTGGAAGAAGAGGTTGGTCTCGAGGAAGATCTGTCCATCGGTGATCGAGATCACATTGGTCGGGATATAGGCCGACACGTCGTTGGCCTGGGTCTCGATGATGGGCAGTGCCGTCAGAGAGCCATTGCCGTGATCGTCGTTGAGCTTGGCAGCGCGTTCGAGGAGCCGCGAGTGCAGGTAGAAGACGTCGCCCGGATAGGCCTCGCGCCCCGGCGGACGGCGCAGCAGTAGCGACATCTGACGGTAGGCGACGGCCTGCTTGGTCAGGTCGTCATAGGCGATCACGGCATGCATGCCGTTGTCGCGGAAATACTCGCCGATCGCGCAGCCGGTGAAGGGTGCGATGTATTGGAGCGGTGCCGGGTCCGAGGCGGTCGCGGCGACCACCACCGAATATTCGAGCGCACCGGCGTCCTCGAGCGTCTTGACGAACTGGGCAACGGTCGAGCGTTTTTGGCCGACGGCGACGTAGATGCAGTAGAGCTTGTCCGTCTCGGACGCGCCCGCCGCATGCGCCGGCTTCTGGTTGAGGAAGGTGTCGAGAACGATGGCGGTCTTGCCGGTCTGACGGTCGCCGATGACGAGCTCGCGCTGGCCGCGCCCGATCGGGATCATGGCATCGATCGCCTTGAGGCCCGTCGACATCGGCTCGTGCACGGACTTGCGTGGCAGGATGCCGGGCGCCTTGACGTCGACGCGCCGGCGCTCGGTGAATTCGATCGGGCCCTTGCCGTCGATCGGGTTGCCGAGGCCATCGACCACGCGCCCGAGGAGACCTTTGCCGACCGGCGTATCGACGATGGCGCCGGTGCGCTTGACGGTGTCGCCTTCCTTGATCGCCCGGTCGTCGCCGAAGATCACGATGCCGACATTGTCCTCTTCGAGGTTGAGCGCCATGCCCTTGATGCCGCCCGGGAGCTCCACGAGCTCACCGGCCTGGCAGTTGTCGAGGCCATAGACACGAGCGATGCCGTCGCCGACCGAGAGCACCTGACCGACTTCGGAAACCTGGGCTTCCTGGCCGAAATTCTTGATCTGGTCCTTGAGGATCGCAGAGATTTCCGCGGCTTTGATGTCCATTATCCGACCTCTTTCATGGCGATCTTCATCGCTGCGAGTTTTGTCTTGAGGGAAGAATCGATCAACTGGCTGCCGACCTTGACCTGCAGGCCGCCGATGAGCGAGGGATCGACGTGTTGGTTGAGCGTGACGGCTTTGCCGACCTTGGCGGAAAGCGTCTCGGAAAGAGACTTGGCCTGGGCGTCGGTCAGGGGCGCGGCCGACGTGACCTCGGCGGTCACCTCACCACGCGCCGCAGCCGCGAGCGCCTTGAAGGCATCGATGATCTGGGAAAGCGCAAACAGCCGCCCGTTGCGGGCAACGAGCTTCAGGAGATTGGACACCAGCGGATTGGTCTGCGTCTTGGCAAGGATGGCATTCACCGCCTCGGCCTTGTCCTCGGCATTGATGGCCGGCGACTTGAGGAAGCGGGCGAAGTCCTCGCTCTCGCGGACCAGGCGCCCAACGTCGCTGAGGGCGGTCTCGACCGAAGCCAGCTGGTTTTCGTCCTTAGCGACATCGAAAAGCGCCGACGCGTATGGCCGCGCGATTCCAACAAGCACTGAATTTTGCGCTGCCAATGCCGCATCACCCTCTTGCTAGCCTGCCACTGCCCTTCCGGAACGGACTGCGGCGGTTGCCGATGTTTTTTGGTCTTCTTGTTTGGAGGAAGGCCACCCACGGACCCCCAGAAGTCGGGCTCGCTCTATCACAAGCGGAACGCGGCTTGCAAGGCTCCGGGACGCGATTCGCTCACGGCGAAAATGTCGCAGCCGGCAGTGCGCCGCCGGGACTGGTCAGGCGCGCTTGCGCTTGGCTTTGAGGCTCTCGGCAAGAGCCGCGTTCATGCGTGTCTGCCAACCCGGCCCCTCGGCCTTGAATCCTTCGACCACCTCGCGGTCGAGCCTGAGACTCACTGAGACTTTCGGGTTGGCGGATTTGGGCCGGCCAACCGGCGGCAGGCCCCGTTCAGCCAGAATGTCGTTCAACGGCCGAAGCTTCTTGGCAAGCTCAGGCGTGAGTTCCGGCATTTCATCGTCGGGAACTCCATAGATTCTATTTTTGGCGTTTGAGTTGCTCATAAGTGAGATAGTCCCTTCTGCCGAACCGCCGAATGCTGATGATCCGATAAATCCCAGCGCGAATGGTGAAGACGATTACGTAGCCATCGCCGTCCCCGGCTTCGCCATACGCGACCAACCGCTCTTCGCCACAGGCTCGCCGGTCGTCGACCAGCACGCCCGCTCCGGTCCAATCGAACAGGTAGGCGACCTCGAAGCTCACCCCATGTTTGATCCTGTTCGACCGGTTCTTCGCCTCATCCCATTCGACTCCATCGAGCTCCCTCTATGTAGTCCCCATCCCGGCCGGAGTCAATTTTCGTATATACAAAAACTCAGAAGAAGCTCATCGGGTCGATGTCCACCTGCACCTTGAGGCTCCCCTTGGGGCGCTCGGCGCTGGCGAGCCAGAAGCGCACATAGCCCGAGAGGTCAAAGTCTTTGGGGCTCTGTGCCAACAGCCGCACCCGGTGCCGGCCGCGTACCATGGCGATGGGCGCATCGGCAGGTCCGAAGAGCTTGAGCTTGTCGGCCATCGGCGCAGTTGACAGCAGCCGTCGCGCATAGCCCATCGCCTCTTCGTGGTCGTTGGCCGAGACGATCAACGCCGCCAGCCGCCCGAATGGCGGAAGACCGCCGGCCTCGCGGGCCGCCAATTCATGAGCGTAGAACGCTTCCCGGTCGCCGGTGACCATGGCGCGCATCACCGGGTGGCCGGGGTGGTAGGTCTGCAGAAAGGCCTTGCCGTGCCGCACCGCGCGCCCGGCGCGGCCGGCGACCTGGGTCAGGATCTGGAAAGTCTTCTCGGCAGCCCGCGGATCGCCGTGGGCAAGACCGAGGTCGGCATCAAGCACGCCGACCAGCGTCAGCTTCTCGAAGTGGTGCCCCTTGGCGACGAGCTGTGTGCCGATGACGATATCATAGTCGCCCTGCTCGATCTCGGCGAAGCGTTGCTTGAGCTGCGCGTTCGAGCCCATGTCGGACGAAAGGATGACACGACGCGCCTCGGGGAAACGCTCGGCCGCCTCCTCGGCGATGCGCTCGATCCCGGGGCCGATCGGCACCAGCGACTCCGTGGCTCCGCACGCTCCGCACGCCGCCGGGATCTTCTGCTCATGCCCGCAATGGTGGCACATTAAAACGCCCCGGAACCGGTGCTCGACGAGCCAGGCCGAGCAGTCCGGGCATTGATACTGGTGCCCGCAGGCCCGGCAAAGGGTCAGCGGCGCATAGCCTCGCCGGTTGAGGAAGAGCAGTGCCTGCTCGCCGCGGTCGAGGGTGGCAAAGATCTCGCGCGCCAGGCGCGGCGCGATCCAGCGGCCCTTCTCGGGTCCCTCCTCGCGCATGTCGAGCGCGGTCACATCCGGCAGCGCCGCCTCGGCAAAGCGCGAGGCAAGAACGACATGCCTGTAGCGTCTCTGATTGGCGTTGTTGCGCGATTCGACCGAGGGCGTGGCCGATGACAGGATCACCCGTGCCTCGGTCAGGCGTGCCCGCACCACCGCCATGTCGCGCGCATGATAGTTGACGCCGTCCGACTGCTTGTACGCGCCGTCATGCTCCTCATCGAGAACGATCAGCCCGAGTTCCCGGAACGGCAGGAACAGCGCCGAGCGCGCCCCCACCACCGCCCGAACCTCGCCCTTCAGCACCCCCCTCCATACCCGCGCCCGCTGCGCGGGGGTCATGTCCGAATGCCATTCGGCCGGGCGCGCATCGAAGCGCTTGGTGAAGCGCTCGAGGAAGGTGTGGGTCAGTGCGATCTCGGGCAGCAGCACCAGCGCCTGTCGTCCGGCGCGCAGGGTGTCGGCGACGGCCTCGAAGAACACTTCCGTCTTGCCGCCACCGGTAACGCCATCGAGCAGCGCCACCCCGAAACGCCCGGCATCGAGTTGCCGGACCTCGTCGAGGGCAACCTGCTGCTCGGCGCTGAGCGTTGCGACGTTCGCATCCGGGTCGGGCGGCAGCACCGCGGGCGGAGGCGGCACCTCCAGCCGCTCGAGCGCTCCGACGCGCTCAAGCCCGTCGACGACCGAGGCCGAGACGCCGCTCGCTCCGATGATCGCCGCTCGCGCCCAGACCATGCCGTCGGCAACGACGTCGAGCACGCGCAGCCGTGCATCGGTCAACCGCTCGGGCTCATATTCGGTCTTGCGATAGGCGGTGACCGGCCGTTCGGGCTCCAGCGCTTCGGGACTGCGTACCACCCCGCGCATCACCATGCCGGGGGCGGCCAGCGTATAGCGGGCTACCCAGTCGACGAGCTTTAAGAGTTCGTCCGAAAGAGCCGGCACGTCGTAAACATGAGCGATGTCCCGCAGCCGGTTGTGCGCCACCGTGTCCTTGGGCTCACCCCAGACGACCCCGAGCGTGGCGCGCGGGCCGAGCGGCACGACGACGATCGCGCCGCGCTCAATCTGCATACCCTCGGGCACCCGGTAGGAGTACGGCCCCTCGACGGCGACCCCCACCATGACTGCTACGATGTCGCCGGGTCCGTACATTCGTGCTCGTTCTGTTCCCTTGCTCATAGATAGCCTTTGGCGCCGATTCGGCCAGCCCGGTCGGGTTAAACCTGACTTTACCGCTGTGCGGCATGGTGACCCCATGACCGATACCGCCTTTGCCACCGACGAGGCCGTCAAGGAGCGCATCGCACTCTGGATGCGCGAGCTCGTCGCCGTGCGGCGCCTTTCGCCCAACACCATCGAAGCCTATGACCGGGACCTGTCGCAGTTCATTGCGTTTCTCTCCGGCCATACCGGCGGAACGGTGTCGCTGGCAACGCTTGCCGACCTCAGCGCCGCCGACATCCGCGCCTTCATGGCTGCGCGGCGGGCCGAAAGCCTCGGCTCGCGCTCGCTGGCCCGGGTGCTTTCGGCCCTGAAGTCGTTCTTCAAGTTCCTCGAGCGCGAGGGCGTCCTGGCGAGCGAGGCGCTCAACACCATCAGGACCCCGAAGATCCCTAAATCCCTGCCCAAGGCGCTGACTATCGCCGAGGCGCGCCAGGCCATCGCCATGACAGAGGATTTGGAAGAGCGTCCGTGGATCGCGGCGCGCGACATGGCGGTGCTCGCGCTCTGCTATGGCGCGGGGCTGCGCATTTCCGAGGCCCTGGCAGTCACCCCCGCCGACCTCGAGGCAGCGGCGCTGCGCGTCATCGGCAAGGGCGGCAAAGTACGCATGGTGCCGCTGATCGCGCCCGTCCGGCAGGCGATCGACACCTACCGATCGCTCTCTCCGTTCCATCCTGCCCGGGACGAGCCGATCTTTCGGGGCATGCGCGGCGGACCGCTCTCACCGCGGCTCATCCAGCTTCGGGCCCAGCAGCTGCGGGGTGCCCTCGGCCTGCCGCCTTCGGCAACCCCGCACGCGCTCCGGCATTCCTTCGCAACGCACCTGCTCGGACGCGGCGGTGACCTCAGGGCGATCCAGGAGCTTCTCGGCCATGCCTCGCTCTCGACGACGCAGGTCTATACCGCCGTCGATACCGAGCGACTGCTCGAAAGCTACCGCAATGCGCATCCGCGGGGCTGACATGCGGGCCGATCGCCAGCGCTGACGCCGGCACCGCAATTGCGCCTTTACGCGGAACGCACCGCGATGTAGCAAGAGGCATCATGCGTGCGCACACCATCCTTATCGCCAACATTTGGCTCCTTGGCACCGACAGGTGCCGGGGCGGACGCTGATTTAGTCTTTCAAGCGATTTCGTTTCACCGGCCCGGCCGCCAGGCCCGGGTGTAAGACCGGTGACTGACGGACGGGCGCCCTAAAAGGTTCCTCTGATGTCCGCTCCGCCGCTTTCGCCTGCCGCCTCGACACGCTTCGACACCACGGGCTACGCCCTCGCCATCGGCGGTGCGATCCTCTTTTCGACCAAGGGCATCTTCATCAAGCTCGCCTATGCCCACGGTGTCGCCACCGAAACGCTCCTGGCGCTGCGCATGGCTGTGGCGCTGCCGGTCTATGCCGTGATCCTCATAGCGCTGCTCGTGCGCAAGCCCGGCATGCGAGCCAATCTGACGCTGCCCGTGCTCGCCGCAACCATGCTCATCGGTCTTCTGGGCTACTATGTCTCGAGCTACCTCGATTTCCTCGGCCTGCAATACGTCACGGCCCAGTACGAGCGGCTGGTGCTGTTCACCTATCCATTCTTCGTGCTTGTGCTCGGCGTTGCCTTCTTCGGGGATCGCATGGCCTGGAGCGTGGTGCCCGGCATGGTGATCTCCTATCTCGGCATCGCGCTCATCTTCGGCTGGAACCTCGTCACCGAGCCGGTAGGCCTCCTCACCGGCACGGCGCTGGTCATGGCCGCCGCCCTCACCTTCGCGCTCTACCAGCACCTGGCCAAGCGGCAGATGCTGACGCTCGGCAGCGGGCTCTTCACCTGCGTCGGCATGTCGACCGCCGCGCTGGCGGCCATCACCCAGGATGCCGTCGTCCATGGACCCGGCAACCTTGCCGGCCTCGATGGAGAAACCCTCGCCTATGGCCTCGCGCTCGGCATCCTCGGCACCGTGCTGCCCTCGTTCCTGATGAACGCGGGCATGGCTCGCGTCGGAGCCCGCGCCACTGCCTCGACGGCAGGCCTTGGCCCGGTGGTGACGGCGGTGATCGCGGTTCTGGTCCTCGGCGAAGCCTTCACCATTTTCCACGCGATCGGTACCGCCATGGTCATCGCCGGTATCACCCTCTTCAGCCGGGCCGAACGCCGGGTGAAAGCGTCAGCGTGAAATTCACCTGACCTTAAGGCACGACGACAAGACTATCTGAACACCAAAAGCCGCTGTAATGTCTGGCTGGATAATCGGGCTCTCCTGGGAGGACATGTCATGCCGTCTGCCACCCCGCTGCTTCGCAGCGCGCTTTTCGGGCTGTCCCTTGTGCTGGCCGCTGCAACCCCTGGGCTCGCTGCGCCGGTGCAGGACCTGCCGGCAGCGTCACTGGACGTGAAGGGCGCGCTGCTCGTCGCCCAGCTCGACGACATCGACTTCGGCGATGATTCGGGCCAGTGGGCCAACGATGGCGAATGCGACGATCCGCGTTTCACCGGTCCCGGAACCGCCGACCAACTGGTCGACGCCGACCTGATGAAGGACGCGACCGACTGCCGCGAGGCCCACGAGGCCGGCACCGTGACCCTGGCCGGCGAGGAGTCCGGAACCACCGCTGCAACCGACATCGATTTCGGCGACGATTCGGGTCGGTGGGCCAATGACGGCGAGTGCGATGACCCACGCTTCACCGGTCCCGGAACGGCGGACGAACTAGTCGACGCCGACCGCATGCATGACGCAACCGACTGCCGCGAGGCCCACGAGGCCGGCACCGTGACCCTGGCCGGCGAGAAGTCCGAGACCACCGCCACGACCGACATCGACTTCGGCGATGATTCGAGCCAGTGGGCCAATGATGGCGAGTGCGACGACCCCCGCTTTGCCGGTCCCGGAACGGCCGACGAGCTCATCGAAACCGACCGAATGCATGATGCCACCGACTGCCGCGAGGCCTATGAGGCAGGTACTGTCACCCTTGCCGGCGAGAAATCCGATGCCGCCGCCCCGACCGACATCGACTTCGGCGACGATTCGAGCCAGTGGGCCAATGACGGCGAATGCGACGATCCGCGCTTTGCCGGCACCGGCATGGCCGCCGAGCTCCTCGAGGCGGACCGCATGCACGATGCCACCGACTGCCGCACCCTCTACGAGGCGGGCTCGATCACCCTCAAGGGCGACGCCGTCGGCATCGACGACGTCGATTTCGGCGACGACACCAGCGAGTGGGCCAATGACGGCGAGTGCGATGATCCGCGCTTTACCGGCACCGGCATGGCAACGACGCTCCTCGACGAAGACCGCATGCACGACGCCACCGACTGCCGCACCCTCTTCGAGGACGGCTCGATCACCCTCAAGGGCGATGCCGCCAGCATCGACGACATCGACTTCGGCGACGATACCAGCCCATGGGCCAATGACGGCGAGTGCGACGATCCGCGCTTTACCGGGCCGGGCACGGCCGACCAGCTGCTCGACAGCGACGAGTTGCGCGACGCAACCGACTGCCGCGAGGCCTTTGAGGCCGGCACGGTGACGCTGGCCGGGACGTCCTCGAGCGCCCCCGCCGTCTTCGATTATGGCGACGATTCCAGCCAGTGGGCCAATGATGGCGAGTGCGACGATCCCCGCTTTGCCGGCACCGGCACCGGCAAGAAGCTCTTGGCCGAGGACGAGATGCGCGACGCCACCGACTGCCGCACGCTGGTAGAGGCGGGCGAAGCCGAGATCCGCAAGGTCTTCGACCCGGCCTATGCCGCCGCTGGTCCCTACGACTCCTCGCACATCGATTTCGGCGATGATTCCTCGACCTACGCCAATGACGGCGAGTGCGACGACCCGCGCTTCGAGGGCCCGGGCACGGCAACGACGCTCCTCGACAGCGACGAGCTGCGCGATGCCTCCGACTGCCGTGAGGCCTATGAGGCGGGAACCATCGTGCAGGTGGGTGAGTAGCGGCCGGAAAAGTTGGACTGCAACGCCCGTTCCGAATCCATCGGAACGGGCCTTTAATTGGGTAGCGTCACCACCAACGGGCCGTTGCGGGTGGCGATGACCGTGTGCTCGTACTGAACTGTCGGCGCCTTGGGGACGCTATAAAGCGTCCACGGATCCTTGCCGTCGTCCTCGGCCCACTCGGCGCCGAGCGACAGGAACGGTTCGACGGTAAAGACCAGGCCCTCGTGCATGCGCCGGCGGTCGCTGCGGTCGGGCCAGGTGGCGATCTCGTGAGGCTCGTCGTGGAGACCGCGGCCGACGCCGTGGCTGGCAAGGTTGCGCACCAGGCTATAGCCGTTCCTCTTCGCAAAGGCGCCGATGGCCTCGCCGATGCCGGCCATCGGTCGGTCGGCGCTGACCTGCTGCAGGCCGGTCCACAGCGCCCGGCGGCCGTCGCGGCAAAGCCGCTCGATGCGCCTTGCAACCGGCGGCACCGCGAACGAGGCGCCGGTATCGGCGAAATAGCCGTCCTTTTCCGCCGAGACGTCGATATTGACGAGGTCGCCCGCCGTGATGCGTCGGGCCCCCGGAATGCCGTGGGCGATTTCCTCGTTGAGGCTGATGCAGGTGGCACCGGGAAAACCATAGGTCAGTTCCGGCGCCGGCCGCGCGCCCGCCTCTTCGAGCAGCCGCCGGCCGAGCGTATCGAGCTCGGCCGTGGTGATGCCCGGCTCCACCGTCTTGCGCATCTCCTCCAGCGTATTGGCGACAATGGCACCGATCGCCTTCAGGCCTGCAAGCTCTTCCTCGTTGGAGACTGTCATGAGTGCACTCTCTCTAGGATTGGAGCAGCTCCAACCCTCGCCTTCAGGGCGAAGGGGAACGAAACCACGGTAGCTCCCTAGATATGGATCGCTCCATCGCCCAAGGCCAACGCCGCCTCGCGCACTGCTTCCGAGAGGGTCGGATGCGCGTGGGTGGTGCGGGCGAGGTCTTCGGCGGCGCCGGAGAACTCCATCAGGGTAACGAGCTCGTGGATCATCTCACCGGCGTTCTTTCCGACGATATGGGCGCCCAGCACCCGATCGGTCGTGACATCGGCCAGGATCTTGACGAACCCTTGCGTCGCCAGCATCGCCTTGGCGCGGCCGTTGGCGGTAAAGGGAAACTTGCCGATCTTGTAGTCGATGCCCTCGGCCTTCAATTCATCCTCGGTCTTGCCGACCGAGGCGATCTCCGGATTGGTGTAGACGACAGAGGGGATGGCGCCGTAGTTCACGTGTCCGGCCTGACCGGCGATGATCTCGGCCACCGCAATGCCCTCGTCCTCGGCCTTGTGGGCGAGCATCGGCCCTGCAATGACGTCGCCGATCGCATAGATGCCGTCGACCGAGGTCTTGTAGTGCCCGTCGACGCGGATGCGACCACGTTCGTCGAGCGCAACGCCGACGAGATCGAGCCCCAGGCCCTCGGTATAGGGTTTGCGTCCGATGGCGACCAGCGCCACGTCCGTCTCGAGCGTCTCGGCCTCGCCGCCCTGGGCAGGTTCGACCTGAACCCTGAGCGTGCCGTCCTCGGCCTTGTCGATGCTGGCAACCTTGGAGGAGAGACGGAATTCCATGTCCTGCTTTTGCAGCATGCGCTGGAAGTTGCGCGCCACTTCTGAATCCATGCCGGGCAGGATGCGATCGAGATATTCAACGACAGTGACCTTGGAGCCGAGCCGCGCCCACACCGAACCGAGCTCGAGCCCGATGACGCCCGCCCCGATGACCAAAAGGCGCTCGGGCACCTTTTCGAGCGTCAGCGCGCCGGTCGAGGTGACAATTCGCTTCTCGTCGATGTCGATGCCCGGCAAGTTCGCCGGGACCGAGCCGGACGCGATGATGATGGCCTTGGAGGCGATCTCGGTCGGCGCGCCCGATTGCGGGGTGACCAGCACCTTGCCGGGGGCCGGAATCGAGCCGATGCCGCGATAGACGGCGATCTTGTTCTTTTTAAAGAGATAGTCGACGCCGCCGACATTGGCTGCGACCGTGTCGTCCTTGTGGACCATCATCTGCTTGAGGTCGAGCCGTGGCGTGCCGACGTCGATGCCCAGTTGCTTGAAGGTGTGGCCGGCCTCCTCGAAAAGCTCGCTGGTATGCAGCAGCGCCTTGGAGGGGATGCAGCCGATATTGAGGCAGGTGCCGCCATGGGTCGCCCACTTTTCCACGACCGCCACCTTCTTGCCGAGTTGGGCGGCGCGGATCGCGGCTACATAACCGCCCGGACCGGTGCCGATAACGGTGACGTCGAATTGGTCTGCCATTTGGAGAGTGCCCCTGAGGTGGATCAGTCGGAGATGTAATGCCGACGACCCGATTAAACCACCATCGCCGCCGGGAAAAGCCTTGTTCGCTGTGCGCCCTCGATAGAACGACGTTTCGCCGGCGGCGAGCCCGCCTTTCGTCGGGCACGTCCGAGCCCCAAATGTCGACGCTGCAGTCTACTGCGACGCAATCTCCTGGGCCTGCTTCAGGGGCCCGGGCAGTTGCTTGTCGATATCGAACCCGCCCGCTTCCACCTTGGCGAGAAATTCGCGGCAGAACGCATTCTTATCGGCGGTCTGGTTGTAGGCGCTCATGATCTGCTCACCGGCATAGGTCTCAACTGCCTGCTGCTCCTGTGGAGCGGCACCGCCGAGGCGGGCAACCACCCGGTCGGCCAGATCGAGAAAACCGATATTCCTCAGATACCAGTCCTCGGCGGCCTGCTTGTAGGCCGGATCGAGCCCCGTGGTCTCGTAGCAATGTGTTGTCATCACCGAGACGATGGTTTTCGAGCCGTGGAAAGCAACGAGCTCGCCGACGAGCGCGGCGTCTCCCGGTCCGGATTGGGCGTGAACGGAAAGGGCCTGGCTCGACAGGCAAAGGGTCGCGCCGACCAGCGCGGCCCCTAAGCGCGTGATGTTGCGCAAGGCGCACTCCAAATACGTTCTTTGCCCGAGTGTTTGCGGTGCAATCCTCAATGAAGGCTTAATGCCTCCCTCCCCTCGGCCCCTTCTGCCCCGAAATCGAAAAGGGCTCGCCAGTGGCGAGCCCCTTCCAAATCAGCACATTGCGGAGATTTAGAGGTCGAGCACCAGCCGCTCGGGCGCCTCGAGGCTCTCCTTGACCCTGACGAGGAAGGTCACTGCCTCCTTGCCGTCGACGATCCGGTGATCGTAGGACAAGGCCAGGTACATCATCGGGCGCACCACGATCTGGCCGCCGACGACCACCGGCCGCTCCTGGATCTTGTGCATGCCGAGGATCCCCGACTGCGGCGCGTTGAGGATGGGCGTCGACATCAGCGAGCCGTAGACGCCGCCATTGGAGATAGTGAAGGTACCGCCTTGCATGTCGGCCATGGACAGCTGGCCGTCCCGGGCCTTCTTGCCCAGCGTGCCGATTTCCTTCTCGATCTCTGCAATGGTCATCTTGTCGGCGTCGCGCACCACCGGCACGACGAGACCCTTGTCGGTGCCGACGGCAACGCCGATATGGGCGTAGTTCTTGTAGATGATGTCGTCGGCGTCGAGCTCGGCATTGACCGCCGGAATCTCCTTGAGGGCATGGACGACAGCCTTTGTGAAGAAGCCCATGAAGCCGAGCTTGACGCCATGCTTCTTCTCGAAGAGCTCTTTGTACTGGTTCCGCAGGTCCATAACCGGCTTCATGTCCACCTCGTTGAAGGTGGTGAGCATGGCCGCCGTGTTCTGTGCGTCCTTCAGGCGCCGGGCGATGGTCTGGCGCAGCCGGGTCATCTTGACCCGCTCCTCGCGCGCTTCGTCGTCGGCGGCAACAGGCGCGCGCGGGGCAGCAGGGGCTTTGGCCTCGGGCCGTGGGGTCGGCTGCGCATCGACAGCGCCAGGAATCGGCGGCATGGGCGCAGGCGCGGCGGCAGCCGGGCGGCTCATGGCAGCCAGCACGTCTTCCTTGAGGATCTGGCCGGCCTTGCCGCTGCCCTCGACACCTTCAGCCGACAGGTTGTTCTCGGCCATCAGCTTCTGGGCCGACGGGGTCGGCGCGCGGTCCGTAGCGGTCGGCGGGGTCTGGCCGGAGGCCACCTGCTGGCCGGCTGTCGCCGCCGGGCTTTCCTCCTTGGCCTCGGCCTTGGGCGCCTCAGCCTTGGGCGCTTCTGCCTTGGGCGGCTCGGCGGGCGTTGCCGCCGCGCCGTTCCCGCCGATCGCACCGAGAAGCGCGCCGACATCGACCGTCTCACCCGGTTGGGCGGAGATGGTCTCGAGCACACCAGCGGCCGGCGCGGGCACTTCGATGGTCACCTTGTCGGTCTCGAGCTCGACGACCGGCTCGTCGGCAGCGACGGTATCGCCTACCTTCTTGAACCATTGGCCGATGGTGGCTTCGGTGACGCTTTCGCCCAGCGTCGGCACGCGGATTTCTGTCGACATCGTGTGATCCTTGTTATCTGCCCTAGAGCGCGATGCGATTTGATTGCATCAAATCGCGCGCTCTAGCTTTTGTTGACGCGGGATTTTCTGCAAAAAACCGGTTCCCACTTTTCGCATCCCGCTCTAAGCGGCGAACGCTTCATCGAGGAAGGCCTGGAGCTGGGCCAGATGCGTGCGCATAAGGCCCGTGGCGGTCGAGGCCGAGGCCGGCCGGCCCACATAGTGGACACGCTGCCCGGTGCGGCCCATCTGGTCGAGCACCCATTCGACATAGGGCTGGATGAACGCCCAGCCACCCATGTTCTTGGGCTCCTCCTGGCACCAAGCGACCTCGGCATTGGGGAAGCGGTTGAGCTCGTCGAGCAGCGCCTTGGCCGGGAACGGGTAGAGCTGCTCGACGCGCAACAGGTAGACGTCGTCGACGCCGCGCTTCTCGCGATCCTCGAGGAGGTCGTAATAGACCTTGCCGGTGCATAGCACCACGCGCCGGATCCTGTCGTCCTTGGCAAGCTTGATCGTCGTCTTGGGGGCGCCGGGCGCCTCCGCGTCATCCCAGAGCAGCCGATGGAAGCAGGAGTCCGGCCCCATCTCGGCAAGACTGGAGACTGCCCGCTTGTGCCGCAGCAGCGACTTGGGCGTCATCAGGATCAGGGGTTTGCGGAAGTCGCGCTTCACCTGGCGGCGAAGGACGTGGAAGTAGTTGGCCGGCGTCGTGCAGTTGGCGACCTGCATGTTGTCCTCGGCGCAAAGCTGCAGGAAGCGTTCGGGACGGGCCGAGGAGTGCTCGGGGCCCTGGCCCTCGTAGCCGTGCGGCAAGAGCATGACGAGGCCCGACATGCGGAACCACTTGCGCTCGCCCGAGGAGATGAACTGGTCTATGACCACCTGCGCGCCGTTGACGAAATCGCCGAACTGGGCTTCCCAGACGGTCAGCGCCCTGGGCTCAGCCAGCGAATAGCCGTATTCGAAGCCCAGCACCGCCTCTTCCGAGAGCATCGAGTTGATGACCTCGTAGCGGCACTGATCTTCGGAGAGGTTGTTGAGCGGCGTATAGGTCGAATCGTTCTTCTGGTCATTGAGGACCGAATGGCGCTGGCTGAAGGTGCCGCGCTCGACATCCTGGCCGGACAAGCGGACCGGGTGGCCCTCGGTGACGAGGGTGGCAAAGGCCAGCGCCTCGGCCGTCGCCCAGTCGATGCCCTCGCCCGATTCGATGGCAGCCAGCCGGTTGTCGAGGAAGCGCTTGACCGTCTTGTGGACGTTGAAGCCCTCCGGGACCGCCGTCATCGCCTGCCCAAGGCGGGCGATCTGGTCGACCTCGACGCCGGTGACGCCCCGACGGGGCCCCTCCTGCTCGGCCGGCTTCATTTCCTTCCAGACGCCGTCGAGCCAGTCGGTCTTGTTCGGCCGGTAGTCCTGTCCCGCTTCGAACTCGGCTTCGAGCCGCGCCTTCCATTCGGCTTTGAGCGTGTTGACGTCCTCGGCCGAAACCAGCCCTTCCCCGATCAGCTTCTCGCCATAGAGCTCGAGCGTCGATTTGTGGCTGCGGATGCGCGAATACATCAGCGGCTGGGTAAAGCTCGGCTCGTCGCCCTCGTTGTGGCCGAAGCGACGGTAGCAGAACATGTCGATGACGACCGGCCGGCCGAACTTCTGACGGTACTCGACGGCGACCTTGGCCGCGAACACCACTGCCTCCGGATCATCGCCGTTGACGTGGAACACCGGCGCCTCGATCATCTTGGCGACGTCCGTCGGATAGGGCGAGGAGCGCGAATAGAGCGGCGCGGTGGTAAAACCGATCTGGTTGTTGATGACGAAGTGGATCGACCCGCCGGTGCGGTGACCCTTGAGGCCCGAAAGCCCAAAGCATTCGGCCACCACCCCCTGGCCGGCGAAGGCCGCATCGCCGTGAAGGAGGAGCGGCAACACCGTCGAGCGGTCCGGCCGCCCTTCGGTCTCGAAATTGGCGAGCTTGCCATCGGGCGACATATGCAGGTCCTGCTTGGCGCGCGCCTTGCCCAGAACCACCGGGTCGACGATTTCGAGATGGCTGGGATTGGCCGTCAGCGACAGGTGCACCTTGTTGCCGTCGAACTCGCGGTCTGAGGAAGCACCGAGGTGATACTTGACGTCGCCGGAGCCCTCGACGTCCTCGGGGTAGAAAGCGCCGCCCTTGAACTCGTGGAAGAGCGCGCGGTGCGGCTTGCCGAGGACTTGCGTGAGCATGTTGAGGCGCCCGCGATGGGCCATGCCGAGCACGATGTCCTTGATGCCGAGCGCGCCGCCGCGCTTGATGATCTGCTCGAGCGCCGGAATGACCGATTCAGCCCCGTCGAGCCCGAAGCGCTTGGTGCCGGTATATTTGACGTCGAGGAACTTCTCGAAGCCTTCAGCCTCGATAAGCTTGTTGAGGATCGCCTTCTTGCCCTCGGCGGTGAAGGTGATCTCCTTGTCCGGTCCCTCGATCCGCTCCTGCAGCCAGGCCTTGGCATCGGGGTCGGAGATGTGCATGAACTCGATGCCAACCGTACCGCAATAGGTGCGTTTGAGGATCGCCAGCATCTCCGGGATAGTGGCGAATTCGAGCCCGAGATAGTTGTCGATGAAGATCCTGCGGGAGAAATCGGCCTCGGAAAAGCCATAGCTTGCCGGGTCGAGCTCGGGTGCCGGCTCCTCGGCCTTGAGCTTTAGCGGGTCGAGGTCGGCATGCAGATGCCCGCGCATGCGGTAAGCGCGGATCATCATGATGGCGCGAATGGAATCGCGGGTGGCCTGCAGGATGGTCTCGGCGGTGGGAGCGGGCGCTCCGGCGGCCTCGGCCTTTTTGGCAACCGCCTTCTCGGTCTTGACCGCGACCTCGCCCCAGTTGCCATCAAGGGCCGAAACCAGATCGCCATCGGCCGCCTGCGGCCAGTCGCGCCGGGCCCAGGAAGGGCCTTCGGCATTGCGCTTGGCATCGGTGCCGGAGTCTTCAAGCCTCGAGAAGAAGGAGCCCCAGGTCTCGTCCACGCTTTGAGGGTCGGTCTTGTAGCGGGAATAGAGCTGTTCGATGTAGTCGGCGTTTCCTCCGTAGAGGAACGAAGTCAGCAAGAACGTGTCGTTCTTTTCCTGTCGTGTCATCGCTCTGTCGCGAGGCTTCTCGCCTCGCTGTCCTTCTCAACGAACCGGCTGCGCCGGTCTCGGAATGCAGTCAGAAAACCCGCCCGATACTGACCGCTTGTCCTTTGTATCGTGTTAAAATATGCGGCGCGCCCCGTCCACGCCGCGGCTCATCAAATCGTGACCGTTAGCCCTTGAGGACCTCGGCCAGCGTCGCCCCGATCCGCGCCGGGGATTTGGACACCCTGATCCCGGCCGCTTCCATGGCCGCGATCTTGTCTTCCGCGCCGCCCTTACCGCCCGAAATTACGGCACCAGCATGACCCATGGTGCGCCCTTTGGGCGCGGTCAGGCCCGCGATGAACCCGGCCATCGGTTTCTTGCGGCCGCGTTTGGCTTCGTCGATCAGGAACTGGGCCGCGTCTTCCTCGGCCGAACCGCCGATCTCGCCGATCATGATGATCGACTGGGTTGCGTCGTCGGCGAGGAACATCTCGAGCACGTCGATGAACTCGGTGCCCTTGACCGGATCGCCGCCGATGCCGACGGCGGTCGTCTGGCCAAGGCCTTCATTGGTGGTCTGGAACACAGCCTCATAGGTAAGCGTGCCCGAGCGCGAAACAATGCCCACCGACCCCTTGGAGAAGATGGAGCCGGGCATGATGCCGATCTTGCACTCCTCGGGGGTGAGGACACCCGGGCAGTTCGGACCGATGAGGCGCGACTTCGACTTCTCGAGCGCCGACTTGACCTTGACCATGTCGAGGACCGGCACGCCCTCGGTAATGCAGACGATCAGTTCGATCTCGGCCGCGATCGCCTCGAGGATGGCGTCGGCGGCGCCCGCCGGCGGCACATAGATGACCGACGCGTTGGCGCTGGTCACTTCCTTGCCTTCGGCAACGGTGGCAAAGATCGGCAGGCTCGCCGAGGCATCGAGCCCAGAAGTCCACGTCTCGCCGCCTTTCTTGGGATGCACGCCCCCCACCATCCTGGTGCCGTAATAGGCCAGCGCCTGCTCGGTATGGAACGTGCCGGTCTTGCCGGTCAGCCCCTGCACCAGAACCTTGGTATCCTTGTTGACGAGAATGGACATTGAGCTTCCTAAAGTCGATTGAGTTCGGTGACGGTCAGACCGCTTTGCGCGTTGCCGGTGTTGATTGTGGTGGCCGGCTCGAACATCAGCACCACCGGCTCGTGGGTCAGAGATCGCGGCCGGTGCTCGACGCCTTTCGGCACGACGAGAAACTCGCCCTCGTCCATCTCCACCGCTCCGTCGCGGAAGTCGATGGCGATGCGCCCGCGCAGGACAAGGAAAGCTTCGTCCTCGTTCTCGTGCGCGTGCCAGTCGAACACCTCGCCGAACTTGGCGATCTTGACCTGGGCGTCGTTGACGTCGCCGGCGACATGCGGCTGGAAGACCGCGTGGATGCGCTCATCGGCGGCCGCGACGAGATCGATCTTGCGCGGTAGCGGCATTGGCTACTCCGCCTCCACAGGCTTCAGGATGGTCAGCTGCAGGCCGAAGCTGAACTCGTCCTGGTTGGAGAGCAGCATGTAGTCGGCACCGAGTTCAGCGCCGTTCCAGGCGCCATAGGTGCCGTCGGCGTTTTCCTCGAGCTCGCCGGCAAGGCGCTCGAGCCCGTCGAGTTCGGCCACGCCGGCCTCGCCCTGCGGTTCGTTGATGTCGATACGGCAATAGCCGAGCGTCAGCTGCGGATAGGTCTCGACGAGGACGAAGAGCTCGGCGTCGCCGACGCCCTCGATGCTGCGCGTGGCATCGTACGAGGTGACGAAGACGTTGTCGGTCGTAGCATCGGCGACATCCCAGCCCTTGGAGGTCGCCGTCGCACTCGCCAGCACGTCGCCCGAAGCAAACAGCTCGCAGGTTTCGAGGAGCTCGATCGCGAGCGGCGCCACGGGTTCCTTGCTCTTGGTCTTTTCCTGGGCGCCCGCGGGCGCCGTCGCGGCAACGAGCGCCGCAAGCAAGAGAGGAACCGCCGGACGCAGCGCGCGCATGCTCGTTATCCTTTCACCGCCGCCACGATCTTTTGTGCGGCATCGTCGAGATCGTCCGCCGAGATGACGTTGAGGCCGGATTGGTCGAGGATCTCCTTGCCTTCCTTGACGCGGGTCCCCTCGAGCCGCACCACCAGCGGCACCGTCAAGCCGACTTCCTTGACCGCGGCGATGACGCCCTCGGCAATGACGTCGCAGCGCATGATCCCGCCGAAGATGTTGACGAGGATGCCTTTGACGTTCGGGTCGGCGGTGATGATCTTGAACGCAGCGGTCACCTTCTCCTTGGAAGCCCCGCCGCCGACGTCGAGGAAGTTGGCGGGCTCGGCCCCGTAGAGCTTTATGATGTCCATGGTGGACATGGCGAGCCCTGCGCCGTTGACCATGCAGCCGATATTGCCCTCGAGCGCCACATAGGCGAGATCGAACTTGGAGGCCTCGATCTCCTTGTCGTCCTCTTCGGAGAGGTCGCGCAGCTCGCTCCATTCGGGATGGCGAAAGCCGGCGTTGTTGTCGAACGAGACCTTGGCATCGAGCACGCGCAGATGCCCGTCCTCCATGACGATCAGCGGGTTGACCTCCAGAAGGCTCATGTCCGTTTCGGTAAAGGCCTTGTAGAGTATGGGAAAAAGCGCCTTGGCATCCTCGGCGGCTGCCCCTTCGAGCTTCAGGGCTTGCGCGATGCTTGCGACATCCGCGTCCGTCACCCCGGCATCCGGATCGATGGCGATGGTCACGATCTTGTCGGGGGTTTCGGCCGCAACCGCCTCGATGTCCATGCCGCCCTCGGTCGAGACGACGAAGGAAACCTGGCCGGTGCCACGATCGACGAGCAGCGAGCAATAGAGCTCGCGCGCGATATCGGCGCCGTCCTCGATATAGAGCCGGTTGACCTGCTTGCCCGCGTCCCCGGTCTGCTTGGTCACCAGCGTGTTGCCCAGCATCTCGCGGGCGTTGGTGACGACGTCTTCCACCGACCGGGCAAGCCGCACGCCGCCCTTGGCGTCGGGGGCCAGTTCCTTGAACTTGCCCTTGCCACGCCCGCCGGCATGGATCTGGCTCTTGACCACATAGAGAGGTCCCGGCAGGGACCTGGCCGCCGCTTCCGCCTCATCGGCCGAAAAGATCGCGACGCCCTCGGCGACCGGCGCACCATAGGTCTTGAGGAGCGCCTTGGCCTGGTGTTCGTGGATATTCATCTGTCTGTCCCGGGTTGGGGGAAGTTTTCGTACCACATGACCTTCGTCCGAAAAGCCTCAAAGCTTTTCGGGATCATGCTCTAGGCGAGCTTGGGGGCGATGGTCTTACAGGCGGCAACGAGCCCTTCGACGGCGGCGACCGATTTGTCGAACGCCTTCTGTTCAGCACTGTTGAGTGAAATCTCGATGACCTTCTCGGCCCCATTGGCGCCGATGACGATCGGGACGCCCACATAAGCGCCCTTGACGCCGTATTCGCCGTTGAGGAAAGCGGCAGCCGGCAGCACGCGCTTCTTGTCCTTGAGATAGCTCTCGGCCATGGCGATTGCAGAGGTCGCGGGAGCGTAGAACGCCGAGCCGGTCTTCAGGAGCCCGACGATCTCGGCGCCGCCGTCCCGGGTGCGCTGGATGATGGCGTCGAGTTTTTCCTTGCTCATCCAACCCATCTTGACGATGTCGGTCAGCGGAATGCCGGCAACGGTCGAGTAGCGGGCCAGCGGCACCATGCTGTCGCCGTGGCCGCCGAGCACAAACGCATTGACGTCCTCGATCGAGACGTTGAGCTCGTCAGCGATGAAATGACAGAAGCGCGAGCTATCGAGGACACCGGCCATCCCGACCACCTTGTTGGCCGGCAGCCCCGAGAACTTCTGCAGCGCCCAGACCATGGCGTCGAGCGGGTTGGTGATGCAGATGACGAAGGCGTCTTTGGCGTATTTGGCAATGCCCGCGCCCACCTGCTCCATCACCTTGAGGTTGATCTCCAGGAGATCATCACGGCTCATGCCCGGCTTTCTCGGCACGCCCGCGGTGACGATGACGACGTCGGCGCCTTCGATGTCGGCATATTGCGAGGTGCCCTTGATGACCGCGTCATATCCCTCCACCGGAGCCGATTGGGCGATGTCGAGCGCCTTGCCCTGCGGTACGCCGTCGACGATGTCGAAGAGAACGATGTCGCCCAGTTCCTTGAGGGCCGCCAGATGAGCAAGAGTGCCACCGATCTGGCCCGACCCGATGAGAGCGATCTTTCTGCGCGCCATAGAGCTTCATCCCCGACTGCGTTGAATTGGCGCACCTCTTACCCCCAGCCCCGGAGAGGTGCAAGTGAACCCTTCGTCTAAACCGGTCTCGTCTCGGTCCTGGCTCTTAGCGAGATTGTTCTTCCGGCTCGCGCAGCGGCGCGCTAAGATAATCGTTCGACTGCATCTCGATAAGGCGCGATACCGTGCGCGCGAATTCGAACGCGGTCCTGTCGTCTTTTGCCAGCTCCTCGAGCGGCACGGCAAAGCTCGCCGCAAGCTTCACCCCGCGATCGTAGAGATTATCGACGAGAAGGATGAAGCGCTTGGCCGCGTCGGATTTGGTGCGGTCGAACTGTGGCACCCCGTCGATGACGATCGAGTCGAACGCGTGCGCCAACCGCACGAAATCGCGCGAACCCAGCGGCTTTTCGCAAAGATCGGCAAAATCGAAGCGTGCCGCGCCCATGGCCGCGCGCGGCACGGCGATCCGCCGGCCGATGTTCTCTATGCTGTCCGGCTCGCCCGGCTCGCCGCCGGTGATGGCCAGCCAGAGCGCGTCCATCCTCTGGCGCACCTTAGCGCCAGTGCCGAACGCATAAACCTCGCTGCCGGAGAACTTCGCGAGCCTGTAGTCCCTCGTTGCAGGCAGGGCCTCGATGGTGGCGTGTTCCTTCAAAAGCGCGATGAAGGGCACGAAGAGATCCCGGTTGAGCCCGTTCTCGTAAAGCTTGTCCGGCACGACGTTCGACGTCGCGACCAGCACCACGCCCCGTGCGAACAGCTTGTCGAACAGCCGATAGAGCAGCATCGCGTTGGTGATGTCATGGACGTGGAACTCGTCGAGGCAGAGGAGCCGCGTCGACCTGGCGATGGGCCTGACCACCGCCTCGACCGGATCGCTGTCGTCACCCTTGGCCTTGGCCTTCTTGCGGAAGGCGGCGATGCCGGCATGCACCTCGTCCATGAAGGCGTGGAAATGCACGCGCCGCTTGGCCTTGATCGGCACGGCGGCAAAGAAGAGGTCCATCAGCATGGTCTTGCCGCGCCCGACCTCGCCCCAGATGTAGGCGCCCTTGACCGGCGTGCGGTCGGTGAAGCGCTTGAGAAGGCCCCTCGATTTCTCCCGCGTCGCCAGCGCTGCCGCGATCGTATCGAGCAGCCCCGCCGCCTCCCGCTGGGCAGGGTCGGGGACGAGCGCGCCGCTCCCGGCGCGCGCCATATAGGCGCGGGTGACCGGACCGCCGGTTTCGGCCTTGGCGGTGGAGGCGCGCACCGGACGAACCGGGGTTAGCGCTGCATGGTGATCGGCTGGCCCCCGGCGAGTGTGCCGATATAGCTGCCGCCGCTCGGCGCGAGGAACGCGATGATGGCGTTGTTGCTGTCGACGAGCTGGATCTGGCTGCCGGCGGGGCGCCAACCACTGACGCTGGCAAGGCCCGGCAGGGTACAACCGGGTGCCGAGGCACGGTAATAGCCGGGAGCGGTGCCTGCCGTGAGCGGCAGGTTCAGCCGGCACTGCGACTGGCCGGAAACGACCGTCCACACGCCTTCCGGTCCAGTGCCGATATTGGCGGCCAGAGGATCAAGGCTGACGGAGGAGCCGCCGGTTGCGGCGGTCTGTGTGGTGGTGGAGGCGCCGCCGAGGGTCGGTTGGCCGGAAAGCCCGGGAGCCGCCTGCTGGGCCTGCACGCCGCCCAGCGTGGGCTGGCCGGAAAGGCCTGGGGCCGGCTGGCCCTGCACGCCGCCGAGCGGCGGCAGGGTGTTCTGGGCGACCGTCGAGCCCTGTACCGGGGCCAGTTGCTGCGGCTGGGCCTGGCCCACCACATTGAGATTGCGGGTATCGCCCGTCGAAGAGCAGCCGGCGAGCACGATGGCCGCTGCCGCAAAACCGAAGATGGACGCCGAGCCGTGCATCCGAACCGTCATGGATTTGCTCCTGCCCGTGAGGGCTTAACGAAGGTTAAGGGATCGGTCGCGCTTATAGCCAATGACCGCTCCCTGTTCAATCGCCCCGCCCGCAATGGGCATGGACGCGCAGCAATGTGGCGGTTTTTGGGGGTACGCACGCCAACTCATACGCAACGCTTGACAGGCACCCTACCGTTCCATCTCGCGCAACAGGTCCTCGGCGAGGACCGCCGCGTCGCGCGCCTCTTCCTCCGGGACAGCAACGGCCGTGCCCTTGAGCCCGACAACGCCCGGCAATCCGCCCTCCCCGCCCTCGAGCGGGTGGAAGCCGTGAGCCTTGAGTGCCGCGACAAGCACGCGGGCCGTCGAAATGTCCCGGACGTGGGCGATGGTCTGGAACGCCATTGCCGAAACCCCTTTCCTATTAGCTCTCGCCGCGCGCCCGGCGGGCGAGCACCTCGGATTCCGGGAGCGCTCCGGCGTAGACGAGCTCTCGATTGGCCCGCTCCCAGAAGCGCGGATGGACGATGTCGAGGGTTTCAAGCCGATGGACCGCTGTCAACTGCCCGGCCGCCGGGTGACCGTCGGCAAGATAGACAAGGATGTTCTGCCGGTACCAGGCGGGGATCGCGTCATCCCCCCAGATGGCAGGGCGGACGAGGTCGTAGGCGCTAAAGCCCAGTGCACCGAACTTTGCCGCCCACCAGCTCTGCCACTGCTCGTTGAAATGGTTGACTCCACCCTGGCCCGGAACGGCCGCCGAGAACAGGATTGCCGGCGCCGCCGCGACGAGATCGGCAACGAACCCTTCGGCGCGGCCGGGTGAAAGATGTTCGGCGACTTCGAGCGAAATGGCGAGATCGAAGGACGCGGGAAAGGCGAAAGATTGCTCGAGGTCCTGCGCGGCGAACACAATGCGGGGATCGTCGAGCATCTGCGGCTCGACCCAATCGCCCTCGATGCCCTGCACCTCACCTGCGCCCAATTCCAGCGCCGCCGCCAGCCAGGTGCCCGTGCCGCAACCGATGTCGAGGACGCGGTTGGGCAGAATGTGCGGAAAGACGATGCCGAGCACCGTGCGCGCTGCATGGGCGGTGTGGGCGCGGCGATTGTCATAGAACCCGTCGGGATAGAGGCCGGTCATAAGCTTGGCCTCAGGTGATGAACTGCGCTACCCCCCTCCCAACCTTCCCCACAAGGGGGGAGGTGCCAGATTGTGCATCCGGCACGATCTGGCCAAAAACACAGGAGTCCACCTCCCCCTTGATGGGGGAGGCCGGGAGGGGGTGATCCCGTGCGGCTGAAGTCCACTAAGCCGCCTTGCGCTCGACCATCATCTTCTTGATGGCGGCGATGGCCTTGGCCGGGTTCAACCCCTTGGGGCAGACCTTAGCGCAGTTCATGATGGTGTGGCAGCGATAGAGCTTGAACGGGTCCTCGAGGTCATCGAGGCGCTCCTTCTGCGTCTCGTCGCGGCTGTCGATCAACCAGCGATAGGCCTGGAGGAGCGCGGCGGGCCCCAGGTACTTCTCCCCGTTCCACCAATAGGACGGGCACGAGGTCGAGCAGCAGGCGCAAAGGATGCATTCATAGAGCCCGTCGAGCTTGGCCCGGTCCTCGATCGACTGCGTCCATTCGGTCTTGGGGGTTTCGCTGACCGTCTTCAGCCACGGCTCGATCGCCCGGTGCTGGGCATAGAAATTGGACAGGTCCGGCACCAGATCCTTGACCACCGGCATGTGCGGAAGCGGGTAGACCTTGATCGCCCCTTCGCTGTCGTCCATGCCCTTGGTGCACGCCAGCGTATTGAGCCCATTGATGTTCATCGAGCACGACCCGCAGATGCCCTCGCGGCAGGACCGCCGCAGCGTCAGGGTCGGATCGACCTTGTTCTTGATCCACAAAAGCGCGTCGAGGATCATCGGCCCACAATCGTCGAGGTCGACGAAATAGGTGTCGATGCGCGGATTGTCGGCCGTGTCCGGGTCGTAGCGGTAGACGTGGAACTCGCGCACATGCTTGGCGCCCTCGGCCCTCGGCCAGGTCTTGCCCTTGCCGGGGCGGGAGTTCTTGGGAAGCACCAGTTGGGCCATGGTTCGCTTGTCCTCTTGGCTGACGCCGCCTTGCGTGCCGCGCCTGGTCTTAATAGTTCGGCTTGCAGACCTGGTTCGATCCGCGGACGTAGGTGTCATAGGCCGCGGCGTCCGAGGCGGCCGGCGATCCGCCCTTCATCGAAGATATCACCACACCCATGAACCGTTCGTCGATGAGCTTCATTGCCGCGTCGGCCTTGCAGGTGCAGAGCTCTTCGTCGCCACTGATCCCGACGCAGACCGAGTAGAACTCGGCCTTTTGCGCCTGGGTCGGAGCAGCGGCGAGCGTCGGCCCGGTGAACGCGACGGCGCAGAAGGCAACGCGGCGGAACGTTGGATCATCTCAATTCCTTGCGGATGACGAGCTTCAGGCCCGACCAGACGGCGTCGACCGCGCAGACCTTGACGTCGACGAGACCGAGCGGCAGGCAAACGTCGCGGATGACGTCCTCGGTGACGTCGGTTGCGATCCTTGCAGCTTTCTTGGGCCACGACACCCAGATCGTGCCGTCGCGCGCGATCATCTGCATAAGGCGCGCGAGCGTATCCTCGAGCCCGGCGCGGGCGGCCGTGAAGACATGGATGACGTCGTACCCTTGCCCGGCATCGCCCAGCTGCGAGAGCGTCACCCGCCCCGCCTCGGTAAAGGCGCGCGAGGACGCAAGATCGGCAAGCGTCGCCGGCAGGTCGACAAACAGCACGCGCTGCCCGTCCTTGAGGCCGAGCTTTTGCGCCAGAGGTGTGCCGGAGTATCCCGCAGGGTCGCTCATCGCGCCTTCTCGTAGACGATGTCATCGATGGGGCTGGAATAGACCGTCGGCACGATCCACTGGCAATTGTGCAGCGTAAAGCGCAGGTCCGAGTTGAGCGTCACGTCGCAATTGCTCAACTGGCCATCGTTCACCTCGGCGCCGTAATCGAACCAGAGCTTTTCGTCGCGAAAGGCGTAGGTGGCAGCAATCTCCCGACATTCGATATTGGCGAAGCCGTGGCATTCGAAATAGTCCGCGCTGCCGTCAACTCCGCCGTCGAGACAAAGCTGCAGCGCATCGTAGGCCAAAGGATCACTGCCCGGCGGCCGCTCGGGCCAGTTGACACGGAACCAACACCCCTGCATGACCGCCGCTAATTCCACCGACGAGATGGACGCGCCCGCGGCTCCAGCCGGCAGGCCGGCGATGAGGGCCAGCAGGATCACGGCGGCCCTGCGCATCAGTAGACGCGCGCCTTGGGCGCGATCTTTTTCAATGCGATCCCACCCTCGCTTTCCGGCGTCAGCGGATCGACATGCACCGGCCGGTAGCCGAGGGTCACCTCGCCGTCCGCCGTCACCCGCGCGAGCGAATGCTTGCGCCAGTTTTCGTCGTCGCGATTGGGGAAATCCTCACGCGCATGCGCGCCGCGGCTCTCGTGGCGGGCTTCGGCGCAAACCACCGTCGCCAGCGCATTGATCATCAGGTTTTCCAGTTCCAGCGTCTCGACGAGATCGGAATTCCAGATCATCGAGCGGTCGGTGACCTTGACGTCGGCAAACTGTGCATGGACGGCGCTCATGCGCTCAACCCCGGAGGCCAGCGTCTCGCCGGTGCGGAACACGGCGGCGTCCTCCTGCATGGTGCGCTGCATGGCATCGCGCAAATCCGCCGTCGGCCTGCTGCCGTTGGCGTTCCGCAGTCGGTCGAAGTGGGCGAGGATCTTGTCGTCCTGCGAGCGGTTGATGCCCGGTACCGGCGCCTGGCGGTCGAGGACCTTGCCGGCGCGCAGGGCTGCCGCGCGCCCGAACACCACGAGGTCTGTCAGCGAATTCGAACCGAGGCGGTTGGCTCCATGCACCGAGGCACAGGCCGCTTCCCCCACCGCCATCAGGCCGTGGACCACGCGATCCGGCTCGGTTTCGGTCGGGTTCAACACCTCGCCGTGGTAGTTCGCCGGAATGCCGCCCATGTTGTAGTGCACCGTCGGCAGCACCGGGATCGGCTCGCGGGTGAGATCGACACCGGCAAAGATCTTTGCCGATTCGGTGATGCCCGGCAGGCGCTCGTGCAGGACCTTCGGGTCGAGATGGTCGAGGTGGAGATAGATGTGGTCCTTCTTGGGACCGACACCCCTGCCTTCGCGGATCTCGAGCGTCATGCAGCGCGAGACGACGTCGCGGCTGGCGAGATCCTTGGCATTGGGGGCATAACGCTCCATGAAGCGCTCGCCCTCGGAATTGGTGAGGTACCCGCCCTCGCCCCGCGCGCCTTCAGTGATGAGCACGCCCGCACCATAGATGCCGGTCGGGTGGAACTGGACGAACTCCATGTCCTGCAAGGGGAGCCCGGCGCGCGCCACCATGCCGTTGCCGTCGCCGGTGCAGGTATGGGCCGAGGTTGCCGAGAAATAGGAGCGTCCATAGCCGCCCGTCGCCAGCACCACCAGCTTGGCACGGAAGCGATGCAGCGTGCCGTCATCGAGCTTCCAGGCGATGATGCCCTGGCAGGACCCGTCCTCGCCCATGATCAGGTCGATGGCGAAGTACTCGATGAAGAACTGGGCGTTGTGCTTGACCGACTGGCCGTAGAGCGTGTGGAGGATGGCGTGGCCCGTACGGTCGGCAGCCGCGCATGTGCGCTGGACCGGCGGGCCTTCGCCGAACTCGGTCATGTGGCCGCCGAATGGGCGCTGGTAGATCTTGCCGCTCTCGGTGCGGCTGAATGGCACGCCATAGTGCTCGAGCTCGTAGATCGCCGCCGGGGCCTCACGGGCGAGATATTCCATGGCGTCGTTGTCGCCCAGCCAGTCCGACCCTTTGACGGTGTCGTACATGTGCCACTGCCAGGAATCGGGGCCCATATTGCCGAGCGAACCGGCAATGCCGCCCTGGGCCGCCACGGTATGCGAGCGGGTGGGGAAGACCTTGGTGACGCACGCGGTGTTGAAGCCCTGCTCGGCCATGCCGAGCGTAGCCCGCAGCCCCGCGCCGCCCGCGCCGACGACCACCACGTCGAATTCGTGGTCGATGAGTTCGTATGCGCTGGCCATCAGGCTTAACCCCAGAAGACGATCTTGAGAATGGACACGGCCCCGACCACGCCGACGGCGAGGGCGAAGAAGGCGTTGAGCGACACGGCGAGCCGGTTGCTGCGCGCTTCGCCGACATAGTCCTCGATCACCTCGTTCATGCCGATGCTCATGTGGAAGCAGACAATGGCAAAAAGGATAGCGAAGGGGATGCCGACGAAGGGATTGCCGATGAGCCCGACGACATCGGCCCGGCCGGCGCCCGCCAACCGCACCACGATGAAGATGAGGAAGGCGGTAAAGAGAATGTTGGACGCACCGCTGAGGCGCTGCAGGAAGAAGTGGCGGGTGGACGCCCTGGCGTCGCCGTACTTGGTCTTGGGATCAGCGATCATTTCGCGGGTGACGACGGGTTCACGCATCAGGCCACCCACACGAAAAGTGTCCATGCAATAAGGGTCAACGCCACCGAGGCGATGACGTTGGCCCAGGCGAGCCCTTCGCGCTGGCCCGGCTCGAAGCCATAACCGAAATCCCAGACGAAGTGGCGCAGCCCCCCGAGCAAATGGTGGAAGAGCGCCCAGGTGTAGCCGAAGAGGACGAGAAGACCGAACCAGCTGCTGTAGATGGCGTTGACGACGGCGAAGGGTTCTCCGCCCCACGCCGCGGCGGCAAGCCAGGCAACCAACAACACCGTACCGCAATAGAGCGCAATGCCCGTGGCGCGGTGGACGATCGACATCGTCATGGTGATGGTGAAGCGGTAGATCGAAAGATGTGGGGATGTGGGTCTGGGACGCGCTGACATGAGCCTTCCTGCCACGCGGGGGGTGCCGCGCCAGTTTGGAATGGTTCGAGACTTCTAGCGTCGTGAATGCGTCGCGTCAAAGGCGGAAAGGTTGACGGCAATTAAACTTTTGCAGCATTGCGGCCGGGCGTGAAGGCCCGACCGCAAGGATGGAATGACCGACGGATCAGTTGTTGTTGACCGGCAGGTCCGGTACGTCGATACCGCCACCACCGCCATTGCCGTTGTCGATCGGCAGATCGGGAAGATCGATCCCGCCGCCGCCACCGCCATTGTCGATGGGCAGATCCGGCACGTCGATGCCGCCGCCACCATTGTCGGGCTTGTAGGCGGCCCCGGCGCCGCTCGAGGGAGGAGCGCTGTTGGTATTCATGCCGATGAGGCGCACCACCGCACGGGTATTGTCGATGCCTGGCCAGGCGCACCGGGCGGTCGACGGCGCAACGAACTTGCAGAGCATCTCGACAGCGGGCGTCTGACAGAAATAGGTCGCTCCGTCGGACTGCAGCATGCCGCCCTGCGCGGCGCAGCGGCTGGCGAAGATGTCGGCGTTGATCTGGACGGTGCGGCTCGCCGCATGGGCGGGAAGCGCGAGGCCGAGGCCGGCGATGAGGGTGAAAGCAATACGCGAAATGTTGTGCACTTCTGTCTCCATCTTTTTTTGGGCGGCGACCCTCGCCGCTGATGGAGCGGGGAGATAAGGACCCGCCTTCGAACCGGTGCTGAAGGTCGCGTTCACATTCGATTCAGCCAGGCGGTCACCATCGCACCCACTGGCGGATGGCGGCGAATTGGGCCACAAGCGCCAAGGACCGCATCGGGAGCCGCGACATGGTGACCATTCACGAACGCCGTACCCTGGCGGAGAGCTGGGGGAGCCTCACTGAGTTCGAGGTGAGCCATCCCCGGCGCGACGGCACCCGCCAGACCGTGATCCGCGAAGTCTACGACCACGGCAGCGCCGCCGCGGTCCTGCTCTACGATCCGGTGGACGCCAAGGTTGTGCTCGCCCGCCAGTTCCGCCTGCCCGCTCACCTCAACGGCGATCCGGCACATCTGATCGAAGCCTGCGCCGGCCTACTCGACGGCGATGATCCCGAAACCTGCGCCCGGCGTGAGGCCGAGGAAGAAGTGGGCGTGCGCCCCTCCTCACTGACGTTTCTCTTCAATGTCTACACGAGTCCGGGCTCGGTGACCGAGAAATGCGCCTGCTTCATCGGCTACTACAGTCCCAACGACCGCCTCACCGACGGCGGTGGCCTTGCCCATGAAGGCGAGGACATCGAGGTGATCGAACTCGACTTCGAGGCCGCCTACGCCATGATCGGGCGCGGCGAGATCATCGACGCCAAGACCATCCTGATGCTGCAATGGCTGGCGCTCAACCGGCAGGGCTAGCTTTCAGACAGTCTGCATGTCCACCGGCGCGCCGGTTCGGGTGATGGAGCGCTCTAGCCCGAATACGCGGTTGAGCGCGCGCGCCGTGACCGCCAGCGCCGCCCACTCCTCGCCGCTGAGCTCACCAAGGGCCGCCTCGAGCACATCGACGCGCGCGTCGCACGCAACGCCCAGCGCCGCGTGTCCGCTGGGCGTTGCAACGAGCCGGCTGGCGCGCCGGTCGCGCGGCGCCGGCGACCGCTCGACGAGTCCGGCCTGCACGAGGCTCTCGACGATGCGCGAGGCGGTGGGCACGGCGATGCGCTCATGGGTGGCGAGCGCCGAGAGGGTCGTTGCACCGAAGAAGACGACGGCCGAGAGAGCCTGCAGCTGCGCACCGCTGCAGCCGCTCTTGCGGTCGGCAACCTGCACGGCGCGGTCGAGCGGCACGACGATGCGATGGAAGACCTGCAGGGTGCGCCGATCCGCGTTGCTGAGCATGGCTCTCCCTCTTGACTCAATTAATTAGCACAGCTCATAATTAGCAAAGCTATATTGTTTTGCCAAGGAGGAGCGGCAATGGAATTTCACCGGGGACGGCTCTTGGACCATGTGCATCTGCGGGTCGAGGACGTTGAGCGCAGCAAGCGCTTCTATAGCGCCGTTCTCGGAACGCTCGGGCGCGAGATCACCCATGAATTCGACGGCGCCTTTGCCTCGGACGAACTCTTCGTCGACAAGGCCGACGACTACGTGACGCGCGTGCATCTCGCCTTCCAGGCGGACGACCCAGAGACTGTCGGCCGCTTCCATGAGACTGCGCTTGCCAATGGCGGGCGCGACAACGGCAAGCCGGGCGAACGCCCGTACCACCCCGGCTACTATGCCGCGTTCGTCCTCGACCCTGACGGCAACAATATCGAGGCTGTCTATCATGGCCCGTCGACGCGCAGCGCGCCCGACGTGGTCGTCACACCCCGGTGAGGCATGACATGACGACGCAAAGCCCTTCGGCCGAGAACCTCAAGCGCCCACTCCAGCCGATGCCTGACGACATCGCCCGGCTGATTGCCGAGCGCGGCCTCGAGCGTGCCTATGCCGTGCGGCCGGCCTACCAGCGCAACGATTATCTCGGCTGGATCGCGCGGGCCAGGCGCCCGGACACGCGCCAAAAGCATATCGATCAGATGCTCGACGAACTCGAGCGTGGCGATGCCTATATGCGCATGGCCTATGACGGGCCGCGAGAGTGACGAAAGACTGTCGCCTGCACGCGCCGCCCGGCGTCGCTAATAATCGACCAGCTTCTTTTCCGGATCGTAAGGCTGTTCGCTCACGGTCTTGGTCACCGCTTGGCCACAGCGCATCTTCTTGGTCACCGCGTCATAGGCGTAGGTGGGCGAGCCGTAGAGCTGCCAGCCCTCCGTGAGCGCCTTGGTAACCTTGTGGCAGAAGGCCGAATCGTCCTCCCCCGAGAGGAACCGGTAGATCAGCATAGAGACCCCCAATCTCTTTTCCCGTGAACCGGGATATGTTGAACTCTCCGCTGCTTACAGCTATTCGATGCCGTATGCACCGGTTTCCTGAACACCTCCTGCAAGGTTATGCAAATTTTCTCGCCGGCCGGTTCGCCCGCGAGCAGAGCCGCTACAGCGAGCTCGCCAAAACCGGGCAGAGCCCGACCACGATGATCATCGCCTGCTGTGACAGCCGGGCTGCGCCGGAGACGATCTTCGACACAGGCCCCGGCGAGCTCTTCGTCTTGAGAAACGTTGCCAACCTAGTGCCCGTTTACCAGCCGGACGGCGGCCAGCACGGCACCTCGGCCGCCATCGAGTTCGCCGTCAATTCGCTCGAGGTTTCCAACATCGTCGTCATGGGTCACGGGCGCTGCGGCGGCATCCATGCCGCGCTCTCACCCAACGCCAAGCCGCTGGATGCCGGCGATTTCATCGGCAAGTGGATGAGCATGCTGGCTCCGGTCTCCGCGCAGGTCGGCTCCAACAACCTGATGACCGCCGGCGAGCGCCAGACCGCTCTCGAGCGCATCTCGATTCGCCACTCGATCGGCAATCTTCGCACGTTCCCCTATGTCACCCGGCTCGAGGAGGAAGGAAAGCTTGCCTTACATGGGGCGTGGTTCGACATTTCGACGGGCGAACTCTGGCTGATGGACGCCGAAACCGGAGACTTCGTGCGCCCGCAAGTCTGATCTTTGATCGACCACCGATGGCCATTACTTCATCTTTGACGAAAGCTGGCAATCCGTGCGGCGCCGCTTCTCGCCGCAATACTGCGATGCCTGAATAATGTACCCTTTGCGATTTGTCGCCAAGTTTGCGGCTGCGCCACACAATCGCTTCGACTGCCGGGTGACGCCCGGTCGCCGCGTTTGACTGGCGATATACCTGCAAGGATGTCGGGCCACTGCTGCCTGCAAATCTCCAGAATAATACCCGCTTTCCGGCTCTCACGGGTCACAAACGCCCATCACGGTCCTGTGTGCGGACCGCAGGAAGCGGGCTGCCGGCCCGGCTGCTGCTGGGTCGCGTCTAACAACCGGAGATAATCCTATGAAGAAGACTGTCCTGTCCGTCCTCGTCGCCCTCGGTCTCTCGAGCGCGGCCATGGCTCAAGACGCGGCGACCGACTTCGCCACACTCGACGCTGACGCCAGCGGCGGGCTGAGCCTGACCGAAGTGCAGGCGGCGATGCCGGATGTCACCGCCGAAGCCTTCGCCACCGCCGATGCCGATGTCAGCGGCGAGCTCTCGGAGGAGGAATACGCCACGCTCGCTCCTGCGATGTAGGTGCATCTTCATAGCCACGGCGGACGACCGCTCGCGCGGCCGTCCCTGCTGCCCACCTCCCTTAGTTGAACCTGCGCGTCGGCGGGCGATCCGCGCCGGCGCCCCATTCCCTCCCAACAGGTAATTATGCAGATGAACAAATTGATGCTCTCCCTCGCCGCCCTTGGTCTTGCCGCCGGCGCCGCCTATGCCCAGGACCAGACGAGCTTTGCTTCGCTCGACGCCGATGCCAATGGCGAGCTCTCCTTCGAGGAGATCACCGTCATTTGGCCGCAACTGACCCAGGAACAGTTCACCGCAGCCGATCTCGATGTGAGCGCTGGTCTTTCCGGCGAGGAAGTCGCGGCCGTGCAGAGTGCGGCAGCAGCAACGGCTCCGGCCGATGCCGCACCCGCCCAATAGGAGGTGCCCTGAGAGGCTGACCGTATAGCGATGGTTTGCCCCGGCCTCAGGCCGGGGCTCGTTCTTCTTTGATCTGCGGTTCCGGATCGCAATCGGGAACATCGGACCGAAAGTGTGCAGCGCATTCTAGATCTCGCCGCGGCGATGTAGACCCGTTTTCATGATCACGGTGGACAACCGCCCGCGGCGGCGTCTCGTGCGTCGAACCTGAGTGTTGAAACCTCTGTGGTGAGTCAGGCGTTAGCCAAGCGTTCAGCCATATGCTGAACCCGGGGTTTGAACCGAGTGTTGAACCCAAGCGCCGGCGGACATTGACGCCGGCGCGACCCGTCTCTCCCAACAGGTAACTTTGCAAATGAAGAAATTTATGCTCTCCCTCGCCGCCGTCGGCCTTGCCGCCGGCGCCGTCTATGCCCAGGAGCAAACGAGCTTTGCTTCGCTCGACACCGATGCCAATGGCGAGCTCTCGTTCGAGGAGATCACCGTCGCGTGGCCACAACTGACCCAGGAAGAATTCTCCGCAGCCGACCTCGATGTAAGCGGCGGGCTTTCCGGCGACGAAGTGGCAACCATGCAGGGTGCGGCGGCTACGCCGGCCCCCGAAGAAGCGCCGACGGACCCGGCGGCTCCCCCGACGACCGCCCCTGAAGACGTGGCGCCCCCCGTCGACGAAGTGCCTTCCGAATCTCTATAGCCTTCAGCTTTGCTCCGGCCCTTGGCCGGAGTTTTGCTTTTGCGGCCGCGAACCGAGCCGCACGACGATCAGCGCAAGACCCGCGAGGATGACCGCGCCGCCGGCGATGTCGACGGTCGTGATCCCGCCAGCGATTGTTCGCGAAAAGGCCCGCGACGACAAAAGTCAGAGCGCGCGCTTTGATTCCGTCAAATCGCGCTTTTAAAGAATGACGTCCTCGTAACCTGGGGCGGTGCCCCAGGCGAGAAGTTTGTAGGAGGCCCGAAGGCCTGCAACGAAGAACGGGTCGGCCCGAACGATGGCGTCGGCTTCCTCGCGGGTCGCCGTATCGAACACCCAGGCACCCCCGACCGGTGTGCCGCCGTGCTCCTCGCGCACCGCCCCGGCGAGCCGCAGCTTGCCGCGATGCGCATTGAGGTAGGCGACATGCGCCTCGGTCAGATCGGTGCGGATGGCCGAGCCGTCGGCAATGTCCTCGAAGAGGGCGATATAGCGCATCAGGCGGCCCTGCGTTCCATCAGGCCACGCTCGATCAGCGTCTCGGCGATCTGGATGGTGTTGAGCGCTGCGCCCTTGCGCAAATTGTCCGAGACCACCCACATGGCAAGGCCATTCTCGACCGTCACGTCCTCGCGGATGCGCGAGACGAACGTGTCGTATTCGCCGACCGCCTCGACCGGGGTCGCGTAGCCGCCCGGCTCGCGCTTGTCGATGACCGAGATGCCTGGCGCCTCGCGCAGGATATCGCGCGCCTCGTCCGGCGAAATCGGGTTCGCGAACTCGATATTGACCGCTTCCGAATGCCCGACGAACACCGGCACGCGCACGGCTGTGCAGGTGACCTTGATCTTGGGATCGAGGATCTTCTTGGTCTCGGCCAGCACCTTCCACTCTTCCTTGGTGTAGCCGTCCTCCATGAAGGCGTCGATGTGCGGTATGACGTTGAAGGCGATCTGCTTTGAGAACTTGGCCGGGGCCGGCCTGTCGTTGACGAAGATACCCTTGGTCTGGCCCCAGAGCTCGTCCATCCCCTCCTTGCCGGCGCCCGAGACCGACTGATAGGTCGAGACCACCACGCGCCTTATGGTCGCCGCATCATGCAGGGGCTTCAGCGCCAGGACGAGCTGGGCCGTCGAGCAGTTGGGATTGGCGATGATGTTGGTGCGCCGGGGGTTGGCCATGAAGGCATCGAGGACGTGGGCGTTGACCTCGGGCACAACCAGCGGCACGTCGGAGTGGTAGCGCCAGTAGCTCGAATTGTCGATGACGACAGCGCCCTTGGCCGCAATCCGCGGCGCCCATTCCTTCGAAGTCGTCCCACCCGCCGACATGATGGCGAAGTCGATGCCGGTAAAGTCGTAGTCCTCGAGGTTCTTGACCTTGAGGATCTTGTCGCCCCAGCTCACCTCCCGCCCGACCGAGCGCGATGAGGCGAGCGCCACCACCTCGTCGGCCGAAAACTTGCGCTCGGCGAGGATGTTGAGGACTTCCCGGCCCACATTGCCCGTGGCGCCGACGACAGCTACGCGATAACCCATTTTGAGGAACTCCGTCCCTTTGACCTGATCCGCTCCCGCACGGCGCTTGGCCGTGGTCTGGCTCGTTTTGAGGCCTCTCCCCGGCGGGAGACGACCCGGGGAAAGCCTCAGGCGGTTTTGGTCGTTTTGGTGGTCATTGAGGCAGCACCGGGCAGGCCCGGAAGGCCGCTGGCAAGCATAAAGCTCGAAAAGGCGCTGCGCATCGATTGCGATCCGTAAGATCAACCGGGGTTTCTCTTACGCCCAAATGGCAAAGAGTCAATGAATTTGCCTGGCGTCGGCGTTCGCGCTATGGGAGCGGCCCCAAGCGAAAGAATATAGATGACCCATTACGACGCCATCGTCCTCGGCGCCGGCGCTGCCGGCATGATGGCCGCCATTGAAGCCGGCCGGCGCGGGCGTCAGGTACTGCTCGTCGACCACGCGAACAGCCCCGGCGAGAAGATCCGCATCTCGGGCGGCGGGCGCTGCAACTTCACCAACACCAACGCAACCGTCGAGACGGCCCGCGAACGGTTCCTCAGCCAGAACCCGCGCTTCGCCCTGTCGGCGCTGTCACGCTATACGCCCGCCGATTTCATCAAGCTGGTCGACAGGCACACGATCGCCCATCACGAGAAGACCCTCGGCCAGCTCTTTTGCGACGGTTCGGCGCTCGAGATCATCAACATGCTGATGACCGAACTGAAGCGTGCCCGGGTGACAGTGGCGCTCTCAACGAGCCTCGAGGCCGTCGAGAAGACAGAGGACGGCTTTGCCGTGCGCCTCTCCTCGGGACGGGTGACCTGTGAAAGGCTGGTGATCGCGACCGGCGGCAAGTCGATCCCCAAGATGGGCGCGACCGGCCTGGGCTATAAGATTGCCGAACAGTTCGGCCTCGCGGTTACGCAGACCCGTCCGGCGCTGGTGCCGCTCACCTTCGAGCCGGGAGCGCTCGAAAAGCTCAAGCCCATGGCCGGCATCTCGACCGATGCCGTCGTCGGCCATGGCAGGACGCGGTTCGAGGAGGCGCTGCTCTTTACCCATCGCGGGCTCTCCGGCCCCGCCATCCTGCAGATCTCCTCCTATTGGCGCGAGGGCGACGCCATCGTCGTCGACCTGCTGCCGGGCGGGGATGCCATGGACCTGCTGCGCGAAGCGCGCGCGAAGACCCCCAGGCTCGCCATCCAGACGGTGCTCGCCCAGCACCTGCCCAAGCGCCTGGCTCAGATGCTGGGCGATGAGCTCGACCTTCCCGGGATGGTCGGCGACTTTTCCGATAAAAAACTCGAAAAAGTGGCGACGTTCATCAAAGGCTGGACTCTCAAGCCCGTAGGCTCAGAGGGCTATCGTACCGCAGAGGTAACCCTGGGCGGCATCGACACGCGCGAGCTCGACGCGAAAACCTTCGAGACCCGCAAGGTGCCGGGCCTGTATTTCATCGGCGAAGTGGTGGACGTGACCGGCTGGCTCGGCGGTTACAATTTCCAATGGGCCTGGGCCTCCGGCTGGGCGGCAGGCCAGGCGATCTGATTGTCGCCTGGGTTGCGCCATCCCTCCGTCTCGGAAGTTAGAGCGTTTTCAGCAAAAAGCCTGTCCCGGACACGATCCGGGATGGATACCACTTTTGCGGCTCGAAAACGCACAGTTCAATGAGAGAGCTCACGTTCTGATTCAGTCAGAACGGGAAAGCTCTAGCGGCTGTCGCCGGCTTTGCGCCCCTCGTCGTATTCGCAAAAGATCAGCTTGTTGCCCGCCGGATCGATGACGCAGACCTCCCACGCGCCGTACTCCTGCCGCTCGATGCCCGGCCGCATGTTCTTGTAGCTCTTGGCAAGGAGTTCGGCGTGGAACGCTTCAAGCCCTTTCACCTCGAACCGCACGGCGCTGCCCGGGGTGGCGTCGCCGTGATGTTCGGAGATGTGCAGGTTGATGCCGGCGCGGCTGACCTGCATGTAAAGCGGCAGATCCAGTTCGTAGCGGTGCTCCCAATCGACGGTAAAGCCGAGGAAACCGCAGTAGAACTCGCGCGCCTTGACTTCATCGAAGCTGCGCAGCACCGGTACCGTGCGCAGATAAGAGAGGGACATGCCGGCCTCCTTCGTGTCAGAACTTCCAGCCGACGCGTACGCCCAAATTGGTCAGCCCGCGATTGTCGCCGTCGCACATCGAGGCGTGCGAGGCGTGCTCGGCGGTCGCCATGATGCTCGCCTGTTCTGTGATGTTGACACCAAGGCTTACCGACTCGTGGAAGATGATCCGGCAGCCGAGGTCGCGCCTCGGATAGGCGGCGCCGTCGAGATCGCCGTTATGGACCGCACCGCCGAAGGCGGCTTCGATGAAGAGCGGCGTGTCGCCCAGGGGAATGGTCCAGCTCATGCCGGCGTAGATCATGCTTTCGAGCCCGCCGAGATTGACGGTAGCGCCCACATGCGGGCGCAGCTGGCCGAGATTGGTGATCTCGTCGAGCGAGGGTATGGCAAAGAGCAGTTCGACATTGGCGTCCTCAATGCGGCTCGCATCGAATGAGCCCTCGTCGACACTGTGCGCATAGAGCCCGCCGCGGATCTCGTCAAAGACGATCGGCTGCGCCTGCGCGCCCGCGGCCGCCGCGCCGGCGAGCACCGCCGCCAGAATGAGAATTGTCAGATTACGCAACATCTTCGCCCACCCCGCTCGCATTGGCGGCACCCTCCATAACCTCAAAGCCGGTCGCCGTCACGTCCTGCCGAAAGCGCCTTCAGCAAAGCCTTTCCCGGACTTGCATCCGGGGATGGAACCATTTTGCGGTTCGAAAGCGCAACAATTCGATAATCGAGACTCCTTCTGAGTCCGTTAGAACGGGAAACTCTAGAACTTCATGCCGACCCGCAGGCCAAAATTCGAATAGCCCCCGTTTGCCTCGCACAGCTCCGCATTTGACATGTGCTCATAGGTCAGGAGCGCTGTAGCGTTCTCTGTGATGTTCACCCCGACGCCGAAGCGCTCGTAGAAATTGATCCGGCAACCGAGGTTCTTGCGTCCCTCCGGCGCGCTGGTCAAATAGCCGTTGTGGAGCGCCGCACCGAACGTGCCTTCAAGGAAGAACGGCGTCTCGAAGACCGGCACCTGCCAGGTCAGGCCCGCATGGAAGGTGCTCTCGAGGCCGGAGAAATTGATCGTCGTGCCAAGCTCGGGACGCGGCGAGCCGATCCAGCGGAAGGCATCGACCTGCGGGGAGTGGAACAGCACGTCGAAGCTGACGTCGTGAATGTTGCCGAGATCCCATTCGCCGACATAGACCGGCCAAAGCGAATAGTGCGCATTGTGCGCGTGGACGCCCACACGCACTTCGTCGATGATGTCGGACAGCACGAAGCTTTCCTGCGCCTCGGCCACATTTGCGCCGAGGAGCCCAAGGATCAATGCAAGGCTTGTCCGACGCATATGCAACCCAACGGCGTTTTTCGAAGGCCAGATAAAGCCTTGCAGATGCTGGCCGAGTCAATGCAGCGAGGGCAAATTCCCTGCTCGTGTGGTCACTGGGTGACAGCCCGGCTTGGGAGTGCAGGGGCGGCAGGCCTCGCCTTCATCGTCGAATACCGATAAAAGCAGGCAGTGTCGCCTGATTGCCTGACCTTGTCCTCCGAAAGCTTTTCCCGATGACCAGCCCCTTTCCCCTCTCCATCCTCGACCTTGCCCCCATCCCCGAAGGCGTCTCGACGCAGGAGGCATTCGCCGAGACGGTCCGGCTTGCCCAGACGGGCGAAGCGCTGGGCTATACCCGGCTGTGGTTCGCCGAGCATCACGGCATGCCCTCGATCGGCTCGGCCTCGCCCGAGGTGTTGATTGCCAGCGCTGCCGCTGCGACGCGCACCATCCGCGTCGGCTCGGGCGGCGTCATGCTCCTCAACCACGCGCCGCTGCGCATCGTCGAGGCGTTCCGCACGCTCGAGGCGCTCAATCCCGGCCGCATCGATCTCGGCCTCGGGCGCGCGCCGGGCGGCGACGGCTATGCCATGCGGGCGCTGCGCACCGGTGGTAGCGAGGAGTTCTCCCATTACCTCGCCGAACTCCTGGCATTCGAAGACGGCACCTTTCCATCCGATCACCCGCTTTCGCGCGTGGCGGTGGCGCCGGGCGGCGTCCGTCTGCCGCCGCTCTGGCTGCTCGGCTCCTCGGGCGCGAGCGCGGCCGCAGCCGGCGAGCTTGGCGTGGGCTATGCGTTCGCCGCCCATTTCAGCCCGGCCCCGGGCGGCCCGGCGATCGCCGCCTATCGCGACGCGTTCGTTGCCAGCCCCGCCTTTCCGGAACCCAGGACCGTCGTCTGCGTGTCGGTGATCTGTGCCGAGAGCGACGAGGAGGCCGAGTTCCTCAGCCGGTCGCAGGCGCTCTCCTGGGCGCTCTTCCACTCAGGTCAGCAGAGGAAGCTCGTCTCGCCCGAGGAAGCGACGGCCCACGACTACAGCGAGCGCGAAAAGGCCATCATCGAGAACCAGCGCCCACTGTGGATCATCGGCAGCCCGGCAACGGTCAAGGCTCGGATCGAAGAAAAGCGAGCCGAGACCGGCGCCGACGAAGTGATGATCACCACGCAGATGCACGCCTACGACAAGCGGCGCGAATCCTACCGGCTGATCGCGGAGGCGTTCGGCCTGGAGCCGTAGAGCGTGCTTGTCTCCCCCCAACAGAGCGGGAGGCGAAGGAGCCGAAGCTCGTCGGCGTCTACGCCCTGAGCTTGCCGAGAATCGCCGCGCCCATCTCCTGCGTACCGACGGTCCTGCGGTTGTCCTCGCCGATATCGGCCGTGCGCAGTCCGTCGCCGAGCACGCCGGCAATCGCCGCCTCGACCTTCCCCGCCAGTTCCGTCATACCGAACGAATAGCGCAGCGCCATGGCAAAGCTCGCGATCATGGCGATGGGATTGGCGACGCCCTTGCCAGCGATGTCCGGCGCCGAGCCGTGCACCGGCTCGTAGAAAGCCTTGCGCTTGCCCGTCGCCGGATCGGGCGCCCCGAGCGAGGCCGAGGGCAGCATGCCGAGGGATCCAGTGAGCATGGCGGCGGCGTCCGAGAGGATGTCGCCGAAGAGGTTGTCGGTGACCATCACGTCGAACTGCTTGGGGTTCCTGACCAGCTGCATGGCCGCGTTGTCGGCGAGGATGTGCTGGAACTGGACGTCCGGATAGTCCTTGGCGACGCTACGGACTACCTCGTCCCAGAGCACACCCGACTTCATTACGTTCTTCTTGTCGGCCGAATGCACCAGACCCTTGCGCGTGCGGGCAAGATCGAAGGCGACCCGTGCGATGCGATCGATCTCGTAGGTCTCGTAGACCTGGGTGTCGACCGCGCGCTTCTGGCCGTTGGGCAGATCGACGATCTCCTTGGGCTCGCCGAAATAGACCCCGCCGGTCAATTCCCGCACGATCAGGATGTCGAGCCCCTCGACGAGCTCGCGCTTCAGCGCCGAGGCGCCTGCGAGGGCCGGGTAGCAGATGGCCGGCCGCAGGTTGGCAAAGACCGACAGTTCCTTGCGCAGACGTAAAAGCGCCGCCTCCGGCCGGTGCTCATAGGGCACGTCGTCCCATTTCGGTCCCCCGACCGCTCCGAAGATCACCGCGTCCGCCGCCTTGGCTTTGGCGACGTCCTCCTCGGTGATGGCGACCTGATGCCGGTCATAGGCGGCTCCGCCGGCAAGACCCTGGTCGGTGGCGAAATCGGTCAACCCCTCGCTATTGGTCCAGGCGATGATCTTTTCGACCTCGGCCATGATCTCGGTACCGATGCCGTCGCCGGGGATGAGGAAGAGTGTATGCGTCGCCATTTCGCGGTCCTGCGTACTGGTGGTTACGGTTGGACCGCACTTATCGTCATTTGCCGGTTAAAGGCAAGGCACTGGCGCTTGGGGTGCTCGCCCGACTTACAAGCGTTTCAGAAAGAAATGTCGCCGCGATCCCCGAGGATGATCTTCGATCGCGGCGAATTGCGTGAACCCGTGGGTTCTGTAGAACTCCGGCGCGCCGAAGGCGAAGGTGTCGAGCCACATGCCAACGAGCCCCCGCTCGCGCGCCCAGCTCTCAGCCCGCTCGAGGAGCTCGGTGCCGACGCCCTCTCCGCGCAGGCTTTCGGGCACCGCAAGGAACTGGATGAAGAGCCAGTCGAAGAGCACGTAGCCGCTGAGGCCGCCGATCGTTTCGCCCTCGGGACCGGTGATGAGGAACCCGACCGGCTGGTAGCCGTCCGGCCCCGACCCGGCGGCGGTGTTGGCGGAGCGGATGATCTGGACGAGCACGTCGTTGTCGGCATCCGTGGGCTCGAGGGTGAACCGGATGTCGGTCGGTCGTTCATGCGCCATCGATGTTCTCCGGTGCCGATGAGCCGGCGTCCGCGAGACGCTTGCTCATGAAATAACGACGGCCGCCGCCGCGGGGATGATCCTCTATCGTGCCGAAAACGGTAAAGCCGAGCTTCTCGTAGAACGGCCGCGCCTGGAAGTCGAAGGTATCGAGCCGGATGCCGACGAGGTTTCGGGCGCGAGCGAAGTCCTCGACCGCCTGCATCAGGCGCGTGCCGTGGCCCTGCCCACGCAGCTCTGCAGGCACATAGAGGAGCTCGACATAGACCCAGTCGAACGCGCCATATCCGACGGCGCCCCCGACGGGAGTGCCGCTCTCCGGGTCGACGAGGTGAAGCACGAAGGGATGGTAGCCGGCCCCTCGCCCCGACAATTCGCGGTTGGCCGCGATCAGGCCGCGGCGGACGACGTCGACATCCTCGGCACCGTACTCGGTCTTGAGCGCGATCTGCATCGCTTCAGCTCTGATGCGCGCCGATACGGGCGGTGACCTCTATCTCGACCTTCATCTCGGGCCGGGTGAGGGTGGCAACCACCATGGTGGCGGCCGGACGTATGTCCTTGAAGATCGGCCCCAGCGCGTCGACCAGCGCCTCGTAATCGGCAATGTCGGCCAGGTAATAGACGACGCGCACGATGTCGTGGAGGTCGCTGCCCGCTTCCTTCAAGACCTTCTCGACCGTGCCGACGGCATTGCGCACCTGATCCCCGATGGCCTCGGGCATCTCCATCCTGGCATAGTCGTAGCCCGTGGTGCCCGAGACATAGACCATGTCGCGGTCGACCACCGCGCGCGAATAGCCGATCCTGGCCTCGAACGGCGAACCCGATGAAATGCGCTTGACCATGATCCCTCCCTCAGGCGGCTCGATGCGGCTTCAGGCTGAGCGGGATGCGAAACAGTGGGAACCGGATCCCGCTACAGTGAAAATTAGAGCCAAGGCCGCTCGGCGGCCATCTTCGATTCAAAGCCACCGATGGAAGCATCCTGCTTCAAGGTCGAGGCGATGTCGTCGAGGCCTTCGAGGAGGATATGTTTGCGGGCCGGATCGATGTCGAAATGGATGGTGCCGCCGTCAGGACCCGAGATGGTCTGGCTCTCCAGGTCGACCGTCAGCGTCGCGTTCGACCCGCGCTCGGCATCGTCGATGAGGAGCTTGAGCTGATCGGGGGTGACGACGATCGGCAGGATGCCGTTCTTGAAGCAGTTGTTGTAGAAGATGTCGGCAAAGCTCGTCGAGATCACGCAGCGGATGCCGAAATCGAGAAGCGCCCAGGGTGCATGCTCGCGCGAGGACCCGCAGCCGAAATTGTCGCCGGCAACGATGATCTTGGCTTGCCGGTAGCCAGGCTTGTTGAGCACAAAATCCGGGTTCTCCGAACCGTCCTCGTTGTAGCGCATTTCCGAAAACAGCGCCGTGCCAAGACCCGTCCGCTTGATGGTCTTGAGGTACTGCTTGGGGATGATCATGTCCGTGTCGATATTGATGATCGGCAGGGGAGCTGCCACACCCGTCAACGTCGTGAACTTTTCCATGTCGCTTTTGCGCCTTCCTGAAGCTGGCGTCTCAATGCCGCAAATGCCGGGTTTGGGTCAAGTCCGGCGACCGCAAATGCGCTCACAGAACATCAGCGGGGGCGCCGCGGTGCCGACAGCCTGCCTCAGGCCGCCAGGCTCGTTGCAGCGTCGACCCCCAACATCAGGTTGAGGTTCTGCACCGCCGCGCCCGAAGCGCCCTTGCCGAGATTGTCGTAGATGGCGACGAGGACCGCCTGCGCCCGCGCGTCGTTGGCAAAGACGTGGAGCCGCATCCGGTTGGTGTCGTTGAGGCGCTCGGGATCGAGCTCGGGCGTCTTCTCGACGGCCTCGAACGGTGCCACCTCGACGAAGCCGCCGGCAATGCCGGCATAATGGTCGGCGATGGCGGCATGCAGGTCCGCGCCCTTCGGGACTCTCGGCAGGGTGCCAAGCCATAGCGGCACGGCAACCACCATGCCCTGCGCGAAATTGCCGACTGCCGGCTGGAAGAGCGGCGCCTCGGCAAGACCGGCGTATTTCGCCATCTCCGGCAGGTGCTTGTGATTGAAACCGAGCGAATAGGGCATGAACTTGCTCGCCGCTTCGCCCTTGCTCTGATAGTCCTCGATCATTGCACGCCCGCCCCCCGAATAGCCCGAGATTCCGTTGACGGTGACCGGATGATCGGCTGGTACGAGTCCGGCGCGAATCAGCGGACGCAGTGTTGCGATCATGCCCTGCGGCCAGCAGCCGGGATTGGAGACGAGCCGAGCCGCAGCGATTGCGCCGGCCTGCGCCCCGTCCATCTCGGCAAAGCCATAGGCCCAGCCATCGGCCACGCGATGGGCGCTCGAGGCATCGATCACCCGCGTCGCCTCGTTCTCGATCAACGAAACGCTCTCCCTGGCCGCATCGTCAGGCAGACACAGGATCGCGACGTCCGCCGCGTTCAGCAGGCGCTTGCGCTCGGTGAGATCCTTGCGCTTGTCGGGCGAGATCGAAACAACCTCAATATCGCGCCGGCCAGCGAGCCGCTCGCGGATCTGCAGGCCCGTGGTGCCGACCTCGCCATCGATGAAAACCTTCGCGACCATCGCCCGTCTCCGTCCGGGGCGTTCTCGGCAAGAGCGGCAACCGTCCTGCGCAAACGCGGTATAACTGGAGCGCCTGTTCCGTCGGAACGGCGGCCCTTCTGGCACCGCTAGATGGACCCGGCATGCGGCAAGGTCAAGACGGATGCGCTCCGATCCCGCGCCCGGCGACCAGGAGTTCGGCACGATCCCTGGGTCGCGTCTGCATGTAGATTTCGACGCTGGGCAGGAAGATCGTCTGCCACTCCTCCTCCCATGGGCCGTATCCGCGCTCGGCAAGCGCGGAGGGCAGGGTTGCCGGATCGCTCTCGACGAACACCTTCTCATCGTAGTGCGTGCAGAATTCCGGATTGAGCGCGGATACACCCTCGACGATGACCTGTGCGCTGCGGGTGATTTCCTTGAACTCAGCGCCGACCTTGCCGGTTGCCCAGTCGAAGGGCCGGTAGCGGGTTGAGCCATTGGCCGCAACCTCCGCAATAGCTTGGGCGAACTCGTCGTAGCGGATGTAGCCGAACGGAAAACCGGCCGCTTCGCTTCGCCAGTCGCCCCGCGGCAGAACGAAATCGTCGAGATAGATGCATTGTGCGCCGGCAAGTGCCTCCAGGCGGTCAACCAGGGTCGATTTGCCGGCGCACGGCAAGCCATCGATGGCGATCAGCCGATCCGATCCGTGGGAAAGAACGCGGCGGATCGCCTCGTCCATACTGACCAGGGGACGTTGGCCCGGCACCGGTCCCTAACCCTCAGCCTCGAGCAGTCCCTCGACCGCCAGAAGCATTTTCATCCAACCCTGCTCGGTGCGCTCCAGATACTCTTCCCACTCGGCATTCATCTCGTGGTAGAGCGTGACCGTCGACCCTTGTCCGTCCGGCGCAGGCTCGATGATGATGGTGACGAGGGAGAGTTGGTCCTCCTCGCTCTCGTCGACGAACCAGGTATGCTGGATCTTGGTCGGCCGGTGGAGGACGAGGAATGTGCCCCAGTGCTTGGCCTCCTCCCCGTCGCGCATGTCCGAATAAAAGAAACTCCCGCCCTCGCGCACGTCCATCTCGAAGCGCACGATCGGCCCCTTTAGCCCCGCCTGCACCATCCAGGCCTCCTGCCAGAGCCGGGCCTTCTCGGGGTCGGTCATCGCATCATAGACGCGCTCGGGGCTCGCACGGAAATGATGGGTGACCTTGGCTTCGATCTTCTCGCTCGTCATTGCGGATCTCCTTGTACGGCTGCGGCCGGGATGACGGTATCAAGATGAGCGAGCATGTCGCGCCAGCCCTCGGCAAGCTGATCGCGGAGCTCGAGCTGATCATTGCCCACCTCAGAGACGAGATCGACGACGCATCCGTCTTCGGCTGGCGTGATGGTGACCTCGACGCGCACGGTAAAACGGGAATGTTCCGGTACGAAGACGGTCAGCACCAGGCGGCGCGGCCGCTCGATGACCAGATAAGCGCCGCAATGGATCACATCTTTGCCGTCCCGCCGGTCGACAAGGATGTATTGCCCGTTCTCGCGGGCATCGACATGCACCTGCGCAAGGCCTGCAGGGCTGGTGACGAACAGCCACCTGCCGATGAGGTTCGGGTCGATCCAGGCATCGAACCCCCGCCCGGCGCTGGCCCGGAAGCGATGGCTCGCGCGCGCCTGTGTGGTCTCATTCATCCTCGCGCTCCTTTCCGCCCTCGGCTGTCAGCAGCGCATCGAGCGCCCTGAGCCGTCCGGTCCAATAGGTCTGCTGACTTTCGATCCATGCCTGCGCCGCGGTCAGCGGCTCCGGGCGGAACCTCAGGATGTGCTCGCGCCCCTCGCGGCGGCGCTCGACCAGTTCGGCCCGTTCCAGAAGCTTGATGTGCTTGGATACGGAATTGAGCGAGATGGCGAACGGGGCGGCAAGATCCGTCACCCGCGCCTCGCCCTCCGCCAGCCGCCTGAGGATCGCCCGCCGTGTGGGATCGGCAAGGGCAATGAGAGTGTGATCGAGTTGTGGATTTTCGATCGCGCGCATATTCATCCTTTTGGATGAATGATGAACCGCGATGCAACCTGAGTCAAGCGACCCGCCCTTGGGCGGGCAGCAAGACCGTCGGTCCTGCTGGAGATCAGGCCGGGCTTTCCTGCGGCGAAGGCAAGGCGGACGACTGCGCGAGCCGTCCGGCGAGTGCGAAGCTGACAATCAGCACCGGCACCAGCGCAGCGAGCCCGGCGCGCATGTCGACGTATTCGGCGACGAATCCGATGAGCGGTGGACCGACGAGGAACCCGACGAGCGCCACGAACGAGAGCACCGCCACATTGGCCGAGGCCGGGCGGTCGGCAAGGCTTGCCGCCGCCGTGACCGCCAGCGGGAACCCGACCGAAGCCCCGAGCCCAGCGATGGCGAAGCCGATAAGGGCGACGGGCATGGACGGCGACAGGAAGAGAACAGCGATGCCGGCAAGCGCAAGGGCACTTGCCGTGCGCGCCAGCGCCACCGCACCGAACCGGGCCTTGAGGCCGTCGCCCCCGAAGCGACCGGCAGCCACCATCAGCGCGAAGACCGTATAGCCGATGCCGGCCAATCCCTGCGCGTTGAACACGTCGCGCAGGAACACCGCCGACCAGTCGGCCATTGCTCCCTCGGTCATGGTGATGCCGAAGACGAAGAGGCAGATGCCGAGGAGCGGCCAGCCCGGCAGGCTCCATGATGAGCGCTTGACCGAGCGCTCGCCAACCGCGCCCTCAGGCCTCGCTTCAGCTGGATAGCGCGGCAGCGCAAGTCCTGCGGCAACACCGAGCGGAAGCGTGACCAAAGCCATGAGCAGCACAGCCCAGCGCGCCTCGAGCCCCGCGAGCGCTATGCCCGCCCCGATAAGGCTGCCCGCCATGATGCCGAGCGACCAGCAGCCATGGGCGGTGTTCATCAACAGCTTTCCCGTCGCCTTCTCCACCCGGTCCGCCTTGACGTTGAGGCCGAGCTCGAGGAACGAGATCGCCGAGCCCGTCAGCATCAGCGAGATGAAGAGCCACACGGCATCGCCCGTGAACGCCGGCAGGCTGACTGCCAGCGCATAATAGAAGAAGCCGAAAACGATGGCGTGACGTGCCCCGATCCGCCCGACAAGCGGTCCGGCGAAAGGCAGCGTCAGCAACGTGCCGACCGGCAGGCCGATGAGCGCTCCGGCAAGGCCGGCGGGACCCAACCCCAACGCCTCCTGGACGTCCGGAATGCGCGGCAGCCAGCTGCCAAAGGCCAGTGGCTGCAGGAAAAACACCAGCATGACGAGACGCTGGGAGGCGGAAGGCGCCATGGGAGTTGACCCTCTGGGTTGGGCGGGCGCGCGGCGTGGAGGGCGGGGGACCGCAGGGTTTGTATCGTCTGTGAATAAATGTTCAGGATTTACATTTCTGACAGCAGTGCCATGCGTTTATGTAAACGCCAGTTGCATACCAAAGTAAAGCCTGACCGGCTCGAACGCGTCATCGCGCCTTCTGAGCTACGTGCTTCAAAAGCGCGCAATTGGCCCAGAAATTGAGCGGCTTCAGCCCAATTTCCGATCACATGACCCGGCTTAGATTGGTATTGCCGAGGCCGCGATTTGCTGTTGACAGACGCCGCCAGACAATCCTAACCTTGAAAATCGTTTACACGATGCGAGGCCGTTTGTAGGGGACGGGTCGCATCGGTGGTGTCAGGGCACCGGAGGAAATTGATGCGCGTCGGAATTGTCGGGCTCGGCTACCGTCTCGGCTATCTTGCCCATGTCTTCAACCTGATGGTCAAGGACTTTGAGGTTGCCGGCTTCGTGGACCCGGCCCCGGCCGGGCGGGCGTATGCAGAGGATCGCGGCGTCGACCTCGGCAATGCTTATGACACGCCAGAGGCGCTGCTCGAGGCCGAGGACATCGATCTCCTGATGATCGGCTCGCCCAACCACCTGCATCTCGATCACATCAAGACCGGCCTTGCCTACGGCAAGAAGATCTTTTCCGAGAAACCGGTGGTCACCAGCATCGAGGAGACCATCGCGCTCGCCGAACTCATCGGCCGGCACCCGGCCGACCAGATCATGGTCGGGCTGGTACTGCGCTATGCCCCGCTCTATGTGGACCTGAGGAAGGCCCAGGCGGAGGGGCTTTTGGGCGACATCGTCTCGATCGAGGCCAGCGAGCACATCCCGCCCTATCACGGCGCCTTCTTCCAGCGCGACTGGCGGCGCTACGAGAAGTATGCCGGCTCGTTCATGCTCGAGAAGTGCTGCCACGACCTCGACCTCTACAACGGCGTCATGGGCTGCCGGCCGGCCTTCGTTGCAAGCTTTGGCGGCCGCAAGGCCTTCGTCCCGAAGAACGCGCCCGAGAAAGCCGGCATCAACGACCTCGAGGTCTACCACCGCAAGCCCTCGGGCTGGCAGGGCAGCGACCGGGTATTCGACGGCGACGGCGACATCATCGACTTCCAGACCGCCATCGTCGAATACGAGAACGGCGCCGCGCTCACCTTCCACACCAACATGAACGTGCCCGACGACTTCCGGCGCTTTGCCGTGATGGGCGCCAAGGGTCAGGCGGAGGGCGATTTCATCCGCAACTTCTTTAGGGTTACCGACGCGCGCACCAGCAAGCGTCTCGTCGAGACCACCTATAAATCCTCCGATCTCTCCCAGCATTATGGCGCCGACGAGCAGATGGCCGCCGATATCGGCAAGCACATCGAGCGCGGCGCGCCGCTCCCCGTTTCGGTTGTCGACGCGCTGGAGGCCGGGCTCCTGGCGCTGGCCATGGACGAGGCCCGGCGCTTAAGGAGCGTCGTCGACATGGCGCCGATCTGGCAGCGGTTCGACGCCGCCCTCGCCCGCTCCAAGGCCGCCTGAGGAGACCGCCATGACCAGGACGCAAAGTGCCACCCTCTTCGCCCTCGGTCTTCTGGCTCCGGCTACACTCTACATCATCGGCATCGTCGCCTATCCGCTGGTCGACACCATCATCCTCTCGTTCACCAATGCAGCGTTGCGCCCCACCTACGACTGGGTCGGCTGGGCCAACTACGAGCGCATTTTCGGGGCCGGCAACTTCAACGAAGTGATCGTTCGCACCTTCATCTGGACGTTCTTTTCGGTGGCGACCAAGATGGTCATCGGCACCTGCGGCGCAGTGCTCCTCAATGCCACCATCCCCGGCCAGACGGTCTTCCGCATTCTGACCATGCCGCCATGGGTGGTGCCCATGGCCATCGGCATCTTCATGTGGGGTTGGATGTACAACGGCCAGTTCGGCATGATTTCCGGGCTCCTGCAGAACTTCGGCATTCTCAGCAAGCCTTTCCCGTTCCTTGCCTATGGCAACTCCGCCTTCTGGGCGACCATCGTCACGGACGTGTGGATCGGCGTGCCGATGGTGACGATCTATCTCCTGGCCGCCATCCAATCGATCCCCAAGGACCTCTATGAGGCCGCCTGGACCGACGGGGCCGGACGCTTTTACCGCTTCCGCCGCATCACCCTGCCACTGATGGTGCCGGCAATGCTGACCATGTCGCTGCTGTCGCTGATCGCAACCTTCAATTCCTTCGACATCATCTGGATCCTCACCCAGGGCGGTCCCTCGGGCTCGACCACCACCATGATCATCGACACCTACAAGACCGCCATCGGCTCCTACAAATACGGCGAGGGTGCCGCCCGGGCGGTGGTGATCTGCATCTTCGTCTCGCTCTTCTGCATCGTCTACTTCCGCGCGGTGCGCCAGCTTTCCAAGGGAGCCGTGAGATGAGTCATCTTGCCCGCACCGCCGCGGCATCCGGAGCCATAGCCGAGGGTGCCGAGACTGAAACCACCGCAGCGCCGACCAAGGCAAGGGCGAAGCCGCGCGCCGACAAGGCGATGATCGACCGCTACCGCTGGTACGAGGTCGTCGCCCTCTATGCCGGCATCGCGGTCTTCCTCTTCTTCGTGCTCGCGCCCTTCATCGAGGGCTTCCTTGTCTCCTTAAAGCCTCTGAGCCAGCTGTTTTCCTCTCCTTACAGCTTCTTGCCCAAGAACGGCTCCTTCCAGGCCTATTTCGACATGTGGCGAAGCGTTCCCGCCCTTGGCATCCACATCTTCAATTCGATCTTCATCTCGAGCGTCGTCACCCTCATCGTCATCGTCATTGTGGTGCCGGCCTCTTATGCCTTCGCCCGCTTCGAGTTCGCCGGATCAGGCCTGCTGCTCGGCGCGTTCCTGGCGGTTAACATGTTCTCGGGCGCCGTACTTTTGATCCCGCTCTTCCGCCTGATGCGGGCGGTCGGATTCCTCAATACCTATTGGGCGATGATCGTACCGGGCGCAGCCTTCCTCATCCCCTCCTCGATCTGGCTGCTGCGTACTTATCTCATGCGCATCCCGCGCGAGCTCGACGAGGCGGCCTGGGCAGACGGCGCCAGCCGCCTCTACACGCTGCGCCGCGTGATCCTGCCGCTGGCCATGCCCGGCATCGTGGTGATCTCGATCATGACCTTCATCGGCGCCTACGCCCAGCAGTTCATCTTCGCGCTGACCTTCAACTCCAAGACCGAGTTCATGCCCCTGCCCGTCGGCCTCTTCGGCTTCTTCGGGCGCCAGGAAGTGCTCTGGAACGAGCTGATGGCGGCAAGCTTCGTCGGTATCCTGCCGGTCATGATCGTCATCGTGTTCCTGCAGCGCTATCTCGTCGCCGGCCTGACGGCCGGTGCCGTCAAGCAATGAACCGTGTCGGGCGGCAAGAGGGAAACGTTGTCCGGCGCGGCAGAACAAAGGTTTGGACCGCAGTTCAGGATTGCGGTCCGGGGAGCGCACCCAGTCGGGGTTCGCAAATCAAGGGAGACTAAAAACGTGAAAAAAACGAGCAAAGTGCTTCTCGCCTCGCTTGTGGCGCTGGCCGGCACCACCGGCCTCACCACTGCCATCCAGGCCGAAGAGATCAGCTTCATCGTGTGCGGTGACGAGGTTCAACCAAGCTGGTCGGGATATTTCGAGGAGTGGAACGCGGCCAATCCGGATTGGCCGGTCGCTCCGGAAGTCGTGGGCTGGGGTCAATGCCAGGATAAGGTGACGACGCTTGCCGCCGCCGGCAGCCCGGTCGCTCTCGCCTATGTCGGCTCGCGTACTTTAAAGCAGCTCGCCCTCAACGACCTCATCGTCGAAATCCCGATGACCGAGGAAGAAAAGGCAAGCTACTACAACTACGTGCCCGAGACTGTGACCTTCGATGGCACCCAGTGGGGCATCCCGGTCGCCTTCTCGACCAAGGCGCTGTTCTGGAACAAGGACCTCTTCGAAGAAGCCGGCCTCGATCCCGAGGTCGCGCCCAAGACCTGGGAAGAAGAGATCGCTTTTGCCAAGCAGATCGAGGAGAACACCGACGCCGACGGCTTCGGTCTCGTCGCTAAGACCTTCGACAACACCATGCACCAGTTCCTGCACTGGGTGTACACCAACAACGGCCAGGTGATCGACGCCGAGGGCAACATCACCTTCAACTCGCCGCAGGTGCTGGCCGCCCTCGAGGCGCTGAAGGAAATCACCGCCTACTCGGAAGAAGGCCCGACCGCTTACGAGCAGAACGAAGTACGCGCCATCTTCCTCGACGGCAAGCTCGGCATGGTGCAGGGCGCCATTTCGACGGGCAATCTTGCAACGGAAGCCGGCATCAACTGGGGCGTTGCTCCTCTCCCGCTTGGCCCCGACGCGCAAGGCCCGGGAACGCTGCTGATCACCGACTCGCTCGCCGTCTTCAAGGGCAGCGGCGTCGAGGAGAAGGCCATCGAACTCGCCAAGTTCATGACCACTCCCGAGCGGCAGTGGGCTTATGAGAAGGAAGCCGGCCTCACTCCGCTGCGCCCGCTGCCCGAGGTCGAGGAGATGGTCGCCGAGAATCCGACCTGGAAGCCGTTCATCGACGGCATCGAGTATGGTGGTCCCGAGCCGCTGTTCACCGACTACCAGGGCCTGCAGAACGTGATGATCGAGCTGGTCCAGTCGGTGGTGACCGGCCAGGCCGAACCCGCCGCCGCCCTCGAAAGGGCTGCGTCCGAGCTCGAGCAGTACAAGTAAGCCCAACCGAACCGCGCCGTCGCCCTGAAGAGTCGGGCGGCGGCGCCTGCAACCCGATCCGGAGGTCACCTTGGCCAGCGCCCTAACCCTTGCCAATGTCAGGAAGTCGTTCGTCAACGCCGAGATCATCAAGGGCGTCAATCTCGACGTCGCGCAGGGCGAGTTCATCGTCTTCGTTGGACCCTCTGGCTGCGGGAAATCGACGCTCCTGCGCATGATTGCCGGCCTCGAGGAAGTCACCTCCGGCGACATCGTCATCGCTGGCAACCGCGTCAACGAGCTGCCGCCGGTCAAGCGCGGCATCGCTATGGTGTTCCAGAGCTACGCGCTCTATCCGCATATGAGCGTCTTTGAGAACATCGCGTTTCCGCTGCGGGTCGAGAAGCTCCCTAACAGCGAGGTCGACACCCGCGTCCACGGCGCCGCCCGCGTCCTGCAGCTCGAAAGCCGCCTGCAGCATCGGCCCGGCATGCTTTCGGGCGGCCAGCGTCAGCGCGTCGCCATCGGCCGCGCCATCGTTCGCGAACCCAAGATCTTCCTCTTCGACGAGCCGCTTTCCAACCTCGATGCGGCGCTGCGCTCGGAGATGCGCGTCGAGCTTATGGAGCTGCACAAGCGCCTCGGCTCGACCATGATTTATGTCACCCACGACCAGATCGAGGCCATGACCATGGCCGACAAGATCGTCGTGCTCTCGGCAGGGGAAATCGAGCAGGTGGGCTCGCCGCTCGAGCTCTACCACAAGCCCGATAATCTCTTCGTTGCCGGCTTCATCGGTTCGCCCAAAATGAACTTCATCGAGGGCACCTGCACAAGCGCCGCCAATGGCAAGGTCGCCATCGACCTCGGGCCGCTCGGCACCCTTGAGCTCGACCGCGACGCGCCACACCTTGCCGGCGAGACTGTAACCGTCGGCATCAGGCCCGAGCACCTGGAGCTCGCCGGGGGCGATTTTACCATGTCGATCACCCCGACCCTCATCGAGCACCTCGGCATCCACACGGTACTCTATGCGCAGGTGCCGGGCGCCAGATCTTTCATCGCACTCTTCGAGGGCGACCCGGACGTCGCCGAGGGCAGGCCTGTCGACATCGGCTTTGCCCGCGCGGACGTGCACCTTTTCGACGCCGCCGGCCAAGCGGTCCGCTAGAGCGGGATGCGCCGGGTGCCGATGGTCGGTGCCCGTCCCCAGTGAAACCCCCGCTAGGGGCAAGCCAAGAACGGTTCCATGTCTGACCTCGTCGGCCTCCTGCACAACGAAAGGGACGAATTCACCCGTTCCGAGCAGATCCTGACCGACATCGTGCTCGCCGATGTCGATGCGGTGCTCAACATGTCGATCGTCGACCTTGCCCGCATCGCCGACGTCTCGCCGCCCACCGTCACCCGCTTCTGCCGGCGCCTCGGGTGCAAGAGCTATGCCGAGTTCCGGGTCCGGCTTGCCCAGTCGCGCTTCATTGGTTCGCGCTATCTGGTGCCGCCCGCCGGCCCGCAGACCGCCCGCGACATCGCCCAGGGGGTGATCAACGACATACAGTCCACCATCTACGACACCTTCGACCGCATCGACATCGCCGCCCTCGAGGCGGCGGCCGAAGCGATCGTTAGGGCCAGCTACATCGTCGCCTTCGGCTCGGGCGGCGGCTCGTCGATGATGGCGAGCGAAGCCGAGACCCGCCTCTTCCGCCTCGGCCTCAAGGTCTCCTCGACCCTCGACCATCAGGCCCAGATGATGCGCGCGGCCGGCGCCCCGCCCGGCACTGTGGTTCTCGCCTTTTCCATGTCCGGCAACAACCTGCCGCTCGACAAGGCGCTGACCATCGCCGGCGAATATGGCCACAAGCGCATCGTCGTGACCCGTTCCGATTCACCGGTTGCCGAGCACGCCGATATCCTGCTGACCGTCGACCGGACCGAGCACACCGACATCCTCAAGCCTTCGACGACCCGCTATGCCTATCTTGCCCTCATCGACATCCTCGCCCAGACCGTCGCCACCCGCCTTGGCGCGCCGGCCGTCAATGCCATGCGCCGGATCAAGCACCAGCTCGTGATCAATCGCGACGGCGACGACACCCAGCCACTGGGCGACTGACCATTTCAGGCGGCCGCGCGCCAGCGCGATCGCTATCGCCCACCACCTTTCAACCTCAAGGTAAACAAGCCATGGCTATCCGGCCCGCCCTCACCCTTGCGACCACGTTCACCAAAGCCGCCGACGGCAAGCCCGCAACCTACGGGCTCGAGTTGACCAACCAGTCGGACACGACCGTCAGCGATTTCACCCTCTGCTTTATCGCCCCGACCCGCGTCGACCTCGAAGCGACGTTCGACAACGCCACCCTCAAGCGCCGCTCCTCCAACTTCGTCGAGATCGCACCGCCCGACGGGTTCGTGCTCGAGCCTGGCGGGCGCTGGAAGACCGCGACCGCGAGCCTCGGACGCGACCTTCAGCACTGGAGCGATGGCGCCAACGCCGCCTATCTCGCCTTCGCCGACGGCTCGACAGTGCCCATAGAAAGCGTTCCTACCACGCTGACCGGCGACAATGCGCCGCTGAAGCGTGGCACTGAACCTTTCCCCGTGCCCGGACCCGGCAAGGCGCCCGCGCCCATTTCCGTCGTGCCCTGGCCCAATCTGGTCGCCATCGAGTCCATCGGCGACACGCCCGCCGGCCTCGCCGTCCAAGCGACGGGAGAAGCGGCAAAGGCCGCGTCGGTCTTTGCCGATCTCGCCCAATCGCTCTTTCCCGCCGACGGGCTCATCCGTCCGGTGGCCGAAGGCGGCCTGCCGGTTTCGCTCGCGACCGATGCCGGCCAAAAGCCCGAGGCCTACCGCATCGCCTTTGCCGCCGACCATGTCACCGTCCACGCCGGCGGCCACGCCGGCTGGCTCTACGGGCTCGTCACCCTCGGCCAGATCCTGCGCGGCGCCCGCCGGCACCCACTGACTTTCGGCTTCCCGACATCCGGAGAGATTACCGATGCGCCGGCTTTCGGCTGGCGCGGCAGCCACCTCGACGTCTCGCGCCAGTTCTATTCCACCGCCGAAGTGCAGCAGTTCCTCAAGATCATGGCCTGGAACAAGCTCAACCGCTTCCACTGGCACCTGACCGATGACGAGGGCTGGCGCGTCGAGATCGACGCCTATCCGGAGTTGACCGATATCGGCGCCTGGCGCGGCCATGGCCTGCCTCTACCTCCGCTCTTCGGTACGGGCGCGGCCCGCAATGGCGGCTATTACACCAAGGAGGCGATCCGGCAGACGGTCAGCCTCGCCGAGACGCTCGCCATCGACGTCGTGCCCGAGATCGACGTACCCGGCCATTCCTTCGCCGCCATCGTCGCGCTGCCCTGGCTCTCGGACCCCGACGAGACCGGCGCCTACTATTTCCACGACAACTTCCCCAATGCCTGTCTCAACCCGGCCTACGAGCCGGTCTACGAGTTCGTCGAGAAGATGTTCGGCGAGCTTCTGGAGCTCTTCCCTTCAAAGACGTTCCATGTGGGCGCCGACGAAGTGCCCGAGGGGGCCTGGGAAGGCTCGCCCCTCGCCCGCGCCATGAACGAGAAGATCGGGGGCGTAGGTCCGGAAAAGCTGCAGGCGGCATTCCTGCGGCGTGTGCAGGCGTTCTTGACGCAGAACGGGCGCATCACCGGCGCCTGGGAAGAGGCCGCGCTCGGCGGCGGCATCGACAAGGCGCACGCCTATCTCGTCGGCTGGAAATCGGTCGAGGTCTCGGCCGAGCTCGCCGGGGAAGGCTATGACATCGTCATGGCTCCGGGCCAACGCTACTATCTCGACATGGCCAATGGCGCCCAATGGTCCGAGCCCGGCGCCTCCTGGGCCGGCTGGTCGGGCCCCGAGGAGACCTATACCTTCGAACCGGGCGAAGGCTGGACCGAGGCGCAGAGAGAGCACCTCTGGGGCGTCCAGGCCTGCATCTGGTCCGAGCACCTGACCGACCGCGCCATCTTCGACCGCCTGGTCTTCCCGCGCCTCTCGGCCATCGCTGAGACCGGCTGGACGGCCAAGGACAAGAAGTCCTGGGAGCGGTTCAAGTCGATGGCCGGGCTGCTGCCCAACCTTTATGGCTATTGGAGCGAGTAACTCAGGGGAGATCTGAGAGCTCGGACCACCCCCTCCCAACCTCCCCCATCATGGGGGAGGTGTCGGTCTGGTGTGCTTGGCACGATCTTGCCAGGACCACAGCGTTCACCCTCCCCCTTGTGGGGAGGGCAGGGAGGGGGTGGACGGGATCGCGTTATACACCGCTAGTTCGGCCGGCTCGTATACTCCAGCAAACTCACCAGCGACACGAACGGGATCCCCGCCTGTTCCGACAATCCCGAGGCGCAGGTCGAAACCGTCGACACGCCAAGATCGCACCCTTGCGGAATATCGCCCCTGACAAACCGGGTCGCATGCTCATTGAGCTCGGGAACGAACAGGCCCTTGTCCCCTCCATAGCCGCAGCAGGTGACCGAGGAAATGACCGCGATCTCCCCGGCGCAGGCCCTGGCGATCGCTTCCGTCGCCCCCTGCTCGCGCATGCGCTGGGCCGAACAGTTGTGGTGGACGGCAACGGTCGGCAAACGCCGCGTTATGGCAAGATGTGGCAGCACCTCGGCCAGCAGGAATTCGCTGGAATCGGCAACGTGAGCCTCGCCCGGGAACTCGCGCAGATGCTTGGCGCAGGTCGAGGCGTCGGTCAGGACCGGCACCTCGCCGCGATGCGAGAGCGCCGAAAGCCCGTCCTTCAGCCGCCCGCCGACCCGGCGCGCTTCCTCCGGGAACCCCTTGGAATGGAAGGGCTGGCCGCAGCACTGGCCGGAAAGGTGCTCGGGTACGCTCACCGCATAGCCCGCCCGCGACAGCAGCGCGATCATCGCCTCGGGCGTCGGGAGCAGGTCATAGGCAGATTTGGGCGCGCCGAACATGCGCGTGGCGCAGGAAGGGAAGTAGACGACGGGACCTCGCGGCGCGGCCGCGGGCGCCGCGGGCCTCGGCACGCTCGGGCCTGGCTTCAGCGCCTCATAGACGCGCGGCACGCGCTTGCCCGAAAGACGCCGCGCCGTCTCGGTCGCCGCTTCAACGACCGGCGCCGAGACCACCGCCTTGGCCGCATCGGCCACCCCGACGCCGAGGCGCATCGCCGTCTCGATGGCACCGGTGTGGTCGGCAGCAATGTGCGCGATCCGCTGCGAAAGGCCGCCCCGCCGGCGCGCCCGTTCGCCGAGGATCATCGTGCCGGTCTCGATGCCGACCGGGCAGCGCAGCGAGCAGAGATTGCAGCCCGCGCACGTGTCCATGCCGGCAAACCGGAAATCTTCGTCGAGCCGTTTCAGGCGCTCCGGGTCCTCGCCGCTTCGCTTGAGCCGTGCCCGCTCGCGGGTGACTGCTATGCGCTGACGCGGCGACAGGGTCATATGATGGCTGGGACAGGCCGGTTCGCAAAAGCCGCACTCGATGCACATGTCGACAAGGTCGTCGGCGAGCGGCATTACCTTGAGGTTCTTGATATGGATATGCTGGTCTGCGTTGAGCAGCACGCCCGGATTGAGCAATCCCTCGGGATCGAACAGGGCCTTGATGCGGTGCATCAGGCCATAGGCCTTGGGGCCCCACTCGGCTTCGACAAAAGGCGCAATGGCCCGGCCGGTGCCGTGCTCGGCCTTGAGCGATCCCTGATACTTGACCGAAACCAGTTGCGACAGGTCATGCGAGAAGCGGTCGAACTTGACGTCTGCGCCCGGCGCCGAAAAGTCGTCGCTCATCTGGAAATGCAAATTGCCGGCAAGCGCATGGCCGAAGATGATGGCATCCTCATAGCCATGGTCGTCGAGCAGCTGGCGCATCTCGATGACGAAGTCGGCGAGCCGGTCGATCGGCGCGGCAACGTCCTCGGTCAGCATGGAGGTGCCCTTGGGGCGCATGGCTCCGCCCGAGGCGAAGAACCCCTTGCGGATGTCCCAGAGCGCGTGCGAGCGCGTCTCGTCGGTCGAAAAGTCGATATGGGTGGCGTTTTCGCCGGCGAGGATCGCCACGGCCTTTTCGACCTCGACGGCCAGTTCCTCTTCCGTCGGCGCCGTCACGTCGATAAGCACAGCCGGCGAATTATCGGTGAGGTAGGGCAGGAGCGGCGCCATCGGCGGCAGGTGCTCGACCGTCGCCAGCGCCCGCCGCTCGATATATTCGGCCGCCGTCACCCCGGTCGTCACCTGCACGCCATTGTTGGCGAGCTTGATGATCGCCCGACCGGCCGATTGCGGATCGGGAAACGGCACCAGCGCCGTCGACTTGAACGGGTGCTCAGGCACCGTGTTGTAGGTGACCTCGGACACGAACCCCAGCGTGCCTTCGGATCCGACCATCAAGTGGATGAGGATGTCGAGCGGGTCGTGGTAATCGACGAGGGCGTTGAGCGAATAGCCGACCGTATTCTTGATGGCGTATTTGCGCCTGATGAGCGCAACGAGCTCCTCGTCGGCCATGACTTCGTGATGGAGGTCGTGGAGCGCGGCGAGCATGGCGGCATGGGTCCGGCGGAAACGCGCGCAGCTTTCCGCATCGCCGGAATCGAGCATGGTCCCGTCGGTCAGCACCATCCGCAGCCGCGTCATGGTGTGGTAGGTGTTCTGCGCCACGCCGCAGCACATGCCAGAGGAATTGTTGGAGACGACCCCGCCGATCTTGCAGGTCGCCTGGCTTGCCGGATCCGGCCCGATCTTGCGGTTGAAGGGCTTCAGTGCCCGGTTGGCCTCGGCGACGATGATCGCCGGCCCCAGCGTGATCTGGTCGGCGCCGGGATGGACGCTCATCTTGCGCCAGCCGTCGCCGAGGACGGCGAGCACCCCGTCGGTCACCGCCTGGCCAGAAAGCGACGTGCCGGCGGCGCGGAAAGTGAGCGGCAACCCCTCGGCCCTCGCCGCCTCGAAGACCGCGCGCACATGGTCCTCACTGTCGACGAACACCACCGCTGCCGGGATCAGCCGGTAGGACGAGGCGTCCCCACTCCAGGCATAGGTCATCAACGGATCAGTCATCATCCGTTTGGGGTCGATGACGCTCTTGAGTCGGTCGACAACCCGCTCGCCGGCGGCCTGCCGGTCAAGGGGTTGAAGGGGGCGGGTCTGGGAAGAAACGAGAGCTTGCTGCATGCCTCCTAACTAACATGTTAGTTGGCTCGCGGGCAAACGACTTCTCGCATTCACCCGCCTTCGGTCACTCTGGCAGCCTATCGGGCGGCGACCGACGCCTTGCGCCAGCGTCCCCAAATAACGAACAGCGCCAGCGCCAGCACAACGAGATTGAGTGGCAATGTGAAAGCCGTTTCGCCCCGAATGCCGTGCAGGACAATAGCCGAAACCTGGACGAACGCCATGCCGACGACCGCGAGCGGCGTCAGGAACGGCAGGATGCGCATTGCTGCGGGCGCGATGATGCCGATGGCTCCGAGAACCTCCATCACGCCCAGGAACTGGATAAAGGCCGGCGGCATGGCCAGCGCCCAGGCCCAGCCCATCTCGGCAAGCGCCTGCGGCGGCTGGGTAACCTTCATGATGCCGGCATAGAGAAAGAAGACCGCCAGCAACCCCTGGACCAGCCAGAGGGTAATGTTCCACCACCTGATCCGGTTGACCTCTACCGTATCCGTCGCCATTGCCGTCTCCTTCACATTGAGCATCCCTGGCACCAAATGGTACGATAACCTACATTATCGTTGTGTGATACGATATGCTCTACTATCGTTTAGGAGTCAATCCGGTATGAAAGAGTGGTCTGGCGATCATCCCAAGGCAAAGCTGATGGCGCGCAAGCGTGCCGGAATTCTCGCTTCTGCCAAGACCGCCTTCCTCACCAGCGGATATGGCGGGACCAGCATGGAAAGCATCGCCAAGGCCGCTGACGTCTCCATCATGACGCTCTACCGGCACGCGCAAAGCAAGGACGACCTGTTTTCCGCGGTGATCGCCAACGCCTGCGATCCGGACGACCCCCGCGAGCAGGCCGAGTTTGCGCGCATGGCGGAACTTTCCTTTGCCGATCTCCTGACCGAATCCGCGCTCTATATGCAAAAGATCCTCACCCGACCGGATACGGTTGCGCTGATGCGGGTGGTGATGGCGGAAGCGTCGCGCTTTCCGCATCTGGCCGAGCTCGCCTATCGGGGCTTCATCGTGCGGCTCGAGGCAATCGTGGCGCAGATTCTCGCGCACACCCCGGAAGCCGGTGGCCTGGCGCAGGCCGAGAGGGAAAGGCTCGGCAGGCTCTTCGTCGACCGCATCGTCGGCGCCGATATGCTGCGGGTTCTGCTGGGGATGGCGGCGCCCTCGACCAGCGAGCAACGGGCCCGCGCCGAGCGCGCGCGCGACGATATCCTGCGCGAGCTCGAAACGCTCAAACGTTGAGTTGTGGTACACGGCGCCAGCCCCCCGAGAGTCCGGCACTTGTGGCAACGCGAAAGGCCCGCCCAGTGCGGCGGGGGCGGGCCTCGATCAACTTTGCCTAGCTCAGGGTCTACGCGCCCTAAAGGTCGATGTCCTCGTCGCCCGCATCGATGACGCGGATGTCGGCGGCAGCCTTGCGCAGGATCTCGGCGAGGCGCCGCTGGTGCTCTTCATTGCCTCGAACGGCCTTGACGATGGCCGCCTTCAGCTCCCGGCGCGCCTCGTTGACCTCGGGCAGCACGTCGGCAATGTCGCGGTCCGGACGCGGCGGCGCCTCGCCGCGCCAGCGCCTGAAGCCCTCATAGACGTCCTCGTCACGCTCGCGGCCCGAAGCCCATTCGCCGCGCGCGAACTCGCGGAAGCGCCGCATCTGATCACCGGCACGGGCGAGGAACTCGAGCGTCTTCTCGATCGCTTCGCGGTTGTCGGCAAGGTGCGCCCGGCCCTCTTCGGTAATGGTATAGAGCTTCTTGTTGCCGTCCGCTTCGGAGGTGACGAACCCGGCTTCCTCGAGATAGGTCAGGGCAGGATAGACGACGCCTGGGCTCGGCGAATAGAAGCCTTCCGACTTCTCCTCGATCGCCTTGATAAGGTCGTAGCCGTGGCGCGGCTGCTCGTCGATGAGGTAAAGGGCAACGAGCCGCAGATCGCCCGAGGCGAGCATGCGCCCGATGCGCCAGCCGCCGCCCCAGTTGCCGAAGCTTTCGTCGCCAGCCATGCGCGCAAATTTGTGCCAGTTACGGCGCGCCATGGCCTCGAGCCGCCGCCAGTCCGGCTCGCCGTCGCGGAAATAACGTCCCATGTTCATCTCTCCGATATATCGGGTTCAGTCCTGAACAGAGAGGTTGGACCGCGATTGTGGCGATTCAAGATATATCGTACGATATTTTTTCAACGCTGCTCCGCCACCCAGGCTTCGAGTTCGTCGAGGCTTTCACCCGCCCGTGCGATGGCGAAGCCGTAGACGTCGAAGCTGGTAACGATCCGACCGTAATAGTCGGGCCGCGCTCGCGCCTCGGTCTTGAGGCGAAGGATCAGGTCGCTATCAGCTCGGGCAAGGTCGGCCATCAGCGCTTCGTCCCTGGCGCAGCGGCGAACGAAATCGTCGGGTGCCCAACCCCAGAGGTCGGCCTTCCAGGCGCGGTCCTGATGATCACGGAACTCGATGCCCCAGTAGAGCCCGGCGCCCAGGGGGTGAGGGTCGACATAGTCGTCGAGATAGTGGCCTTTGTGCAGGCGCATTCCGACCGCCTCCATGTGCTGGGCAAGCTCGAGCCCGAACCGCACCCAGTCGAGCCGTGCCTCGGGTGCGACGGGCATGTGGATATCCATGTCGCGCCAGACCATCAGGCCATAGGAGAGGCTGCCGGTGGTTGCGACCTCGCCGAAGCGGGCGGCCAGCAGGCCGAGCAAGTCGAGGCGCTCAAGGACCTCGCGTGCCTCGGTCTCGAGCGCTTGCGCCGTGTTGGCGCGGGATTGAGCATCGCTCATCGTGATCTTCTCCTTTTCCATGCGCAAAAACGGTAGCCAAACAAAAAGCCCGACACCTTGCGGGGCCGGGCTTTCCAAAACTTGTCTGGAAGCAAGGGCGGGTATGTCGCCTCTAGCGGGATGCGAAACTATTCGCTCTTGGCTTCCTCGGCAGCGGGCGCCTCCTGCTCGGCGGCAGCAGCCTCGGCAGCAGCAGCTTCGGCAGCTGCTGCAGCCGCTTCGGCCTCCTTAGCGGCCTGCTCGGCAGCGAAAGCCTCGGCGGCGGCGATCTTTTCAGCCTCACGCGCCTCGCGGGCGGCCTGGGCGGCAACGCGCTCGCCGGCCTCGATCTTGCGGGTGCGGGCGCTGGTCGATTCAAAGATACGGGCGGACTTACCGCGCCGGTCGCGCAGATAGTAGAGCTTGGCGCGGCGCACCTTGCCGCGGCGCACCACCTCGATGCGGTCGATGTTGGGCGAATAGAGCGGAAAGACGCGTTCGACGCCCTCTCCATAGGAGATCTTGCGAACGGTGAAGCTCTCCATCAGGCCACCGCCGGTGCGTGCGATCACGACGCCCTCATAGGCCTGCAGGCGTTCCTTGTCGCCTTCGCGGATCTTGACCCACACCTTGACGGTGTCGCCATGGGTGAATTCGGGAATATTGGCTTTGGCCGAGCGGGCTTCGAGCTGTTCGCGCTCGAGCTCTTGGATAATGTTCATGACTGTCCGTCCTGATCTTTTCAAAGGGGCGGTCTCGGTGGACTCGTCCACGCCGATCGCCCGGTCTTGGTTGCACGGAGATTTGGATTGGCGCGCTATATAGCAATGAGGCCATGAAGTCCACCGCAAAACCGCCAATTCCCAGCGCATGCAAGGGTGCGGTGCTTTTGCCGCATGACGGGCGAACCGGTCTCGGCTAAACAAGGCGAGAGAGGTGGTGTCGTGATGAGCGTGACCGGGACAATGGTGAAGGATGCAATGCAGGCGCTGCTGGTGCTCGCCCTCGTCTTGTTCAACTTCGCCCACGCACCGGTCTCGTCCGCTGTCGGCTACGACACGCAACTCCAGCCCTATCTCCTGCCGGCGGGCGCCGCCTTCGTCGACTGTGGCGACGTCGAGGACGATGGTCCTGCCCACGCGCCCTGCCATGCCTGCCGCATCGGTGGAGCCGCCAACCTGCCGCCGGCGCCCGGCTCCTGCCTTTCCGCCCCACGCATGGCCGGCATCGTCGCCTACTCGGTTCGCACCGACCACCTGGTGCGCGCGGTCCTGCCGCATTCGGGAGAACCGAGGGCTCCGCCTGCCGTCTGAACTCTTGCTTTCGCCTCCGGCCTGCCGGACCCGACGCCTTTTAAAAGGTTCAGACACATGAAGAAGATCATCATCCGCGCCGTCATGGCGCTCTTTGCCGTTCTCTACCTCTTCATCCACTTCGCCCCCCGCGCCCATGCCCATGAGGGCATCGACCATTCCGGCGAGACTGCCCAGCACGACATCCTCGTCCTCGGCGATATCGAGATCGCCAACGCCTTCGCCCGCGCTACGCTCCCCAACGCCCCGGTCGGCGGCGGCTTCATGACCATCACCAACACCGGCGCCGAGGACGACCGTCTGATCGGCGCGGCAGCCGATGTCGCCGGCGACGCTCAGATCCACGAGATGGCGCTCGACGGCGACATCATGAAAATGCGTGCGCTCGAAGACGGCATTGCCCTGCCCGCCGGCGAGACCGTGACCCTGGCTCCGGGCGGCCTCCACATCATGTTCATGGGGATCGAGCAACCTTTCGTCGAAGGCGAATGCGTCGAGGTGAGGCTGACATTCGAGAAGGCCGGTGAAGTCGGTTTCTGCATGCCCGTCGCGGCGGTGGCCGCCAACGGGGCGGACCATTCGTCCCATGGCAGCCATTAGGAGGCGGCAATGGCCAATAATCCCGGATTGAAGAGCCTGCGCCTCGGTCTCTGGATCGCCATCGGCGTACTGGCCGTGGGCACCGGGCTCGCCGCCCTGCTGCTGCCGCGCGTTTCGGCCGAACCGGTCGAAGCCTATGGGGCGGGCGACTACACCCTTGTCGACCATGACGGCTTGTCCGTGACCCAGGCGACCTTCGCCAGCGGAAAGCCGAGCCTCGTCTTCTTCGGCTTCACCCACTGCCCGGAGGTCTGCCCGACCACGCTCTACGAGATGGCGACCTGGCTCGAAGCGCTGGGGCCGGAGGGCAATGACCTTAACGCCTTCTTCGTCACGGTTGATCCAGAGCGTGATACGCCCGAAATGCTCAAGGCCTATGTGACGGCGCCGACCGATCGGGTCACCGGCGTAACCGGCGAAAAGGCCGAGATCGACAAGATCGTCTCCGCCTGGCATGTCCATGCCGAACGGGTCGCGCTCGAGAACGGCGACTACACCATGGACCACACCGCCTCGGTCTTCCTCGTCGGACCTCAGGGCGAGTTCCAAGGCACCATCGCCTACCGCGAGGCGAGCGACACTGCGCTGGGCAAGATCCGCAATCTCTTGGCAAAGAGCTGACAGACGGAGGAAGGCGCCCCTCACCGGTCTTTACGGGACCGAGTGAGGGGCCTTCCTGCTACTACTTCTCAAGCAAATCCGGCCGCCGCGCCCGCGTCAAAGCCTCCGCCTGCTCGCGCCGCCATTTCTCGATTTTCGCGTGATCGCCAGAGACCAGCACGGTAGGAATCTCCCGGCCTTCGAACACGTGCGGGCGGGTATAGTGCGGATATTCGAGCAGCCCGCCTTCAAAGCTCTCCTCGGCATGGCTTTCGGCAGCACCCAAGACGCCGGGGATCAGCCGCACCACGGCCTCGAGCAGCACCATGGCCGCCACTTCCCCGCCGGCCAGAACATAGTCGCCGATCGAGACCTCCTCGAGCCCGCGCGCGTCGATGACCCGCTGGTCGACCCCTTCGAAGCGCCCGCAGACGATCACCGCGCCGGGACCGGCCGCCAATTCGCGCACTTTGCGCTGCGTCAGCGGCACACCGCGCGGCGACATCAACAGGCGCGGGCGCGGATCGTCCGCGGGCGAGACCGCATCGATGGCGCGGGCAAGGATGTCGGGCTTCAGCACCATGCCGGCGCCGCCGCCCGAGGGCGTGTCGTCGACGGTGCGGTGCCGGTCGGTCGCGAAATCGCGCAGGTGCGTGGCCTTCAGCGACCACAGGCCTTCGGCAAGGCCACGCCCCAGCACCGAGGCGCCGAGCGGACCGGGAAAGAGTTCAGGAAAGAGCGTGATGACGTCAGCCGAAAAGCTCAATCGGGTTCTTCCTCGCCGATCTCGGCATCGAGTGGAACAACGATGATCACATACCCGTCTGCAAGGTTGACCTCGGGCACCACCGCGCGGGTGAAGGGATAGAGGTAGGTGTCGCCCGAGCGGGGATCGCGCACCTCGATGAGGTCGCCCGCCCCGAAATTGGGCAGAGCCGAGACTTTGCCCAGCACCGTGCCGTCCTCCAGCCGTGCTTCAAGTCCGATGAGATCGGCGTGGTAGAACTCGTCCTCCTCCTCGGGCTCGGGCAGCACTTCGCGCTCGACATAGAGCGAGACGCCGTTGAGTGTTTCCGCTGCGTTACGGTCAGTGACGCCCTCTATGCGGGCAACGGCCACGGTCTTCTGGACCCGCAGGTCCGTGATGGTCACCGTCAGGCCCGGCCGGTCGGTGATCAGCGGACCATAGGCGGCGATATCCTCGGCAAACTGGGTATAGGGCGTGATCCGCACCTCGCCCTTGACGCCGTGGGCGGCGCCGATCTTGCCGATGAGGATGTGGTTCTCGTTGGCCATGGCTCAATAAAGCCTCATTGGGATCAGCTGGAATTTCCGCCGCAAGACGATGAAGGCCCCGATACGGGCGTATCGAGGCCTTCCGCAAGCTTGGCGGCAGACGCGCTTATTCGGCGGTCGCTTCCTCGGCGGCGGGAGCCTCTTCGGCCGGCGCGTTCTTGGCAGCCTCGATCTCGGCGGCCTTGGCGGCACGCTCCTCGGCGCGCTCGGTGGCCTTCTGGCCGGGCTTGGCCTTCTCCGGATTGCTGCGCGGTGCGCGCTTCAGCAAGCCAGCTGAGTCGAGGAAACGCTCGACGCGATCGGTCGCCTGGGCGCCAACCGACAGCCAGTGCTGGGCGCGCTCGGTGTTGAGCACGATGCGGCCTTCGTTGTCCTTGGCCAGCAGCGGATTGTAGGTGCCGAGCTTTTCGATGAAGCGGCCGTCACGCGGCGAGCGGGCGTCGGCGACGACAATATGGTAGAACGGGCGCTTCTTGGTACCGGCGCGGGCGAGGCGAAGCTTGAGGGACATCTGGTTTCCTTGTCTTTGAACTGAACGGGTTATTTCTTCTTGCCGCCAAGGCCCGGCAGGCCAGGGAAGCGGGGTGCACCACCCAGGCCCGGCAGGCCGCCGGGCGCGGATTTGAGCAGGCTGCCGACGTCGGTCGGCAGTTTCTGGGAAAGGTCGGGCGCCGGAGCGCTGCCGCCGGTCATCTGCTCGAGTTGCTTGGGATCGATGCCGGCCTGTCGGGCCATCTGCTCGAGCTGCTTGGGATCCATCTTCGAGAGGTCCGGCATGCCGCCCATGCCACCCATGCCGCCCATCTTGCCGCCGAACATGCCGGCGAGCGCACTGGGGCCGCCCTTGCTGACCTTCTTCATCATGTCCGCCATCTGGCGGTGCTGCTTCATCAGCTTGTTGATGTCGGACACCTCAGTGCCCGAGCCCGCGGCGATGCGCTTGCGGCGCGAGGCGTTGAGCAGGTCAGGGCTGGCCCGTTCCTTCCTGGTCATCGAGTTGATGATGGCGATCTGCCGGTCGAACACCTTCTCGTCGATATTGGCGCCGGCCATGGCTTTCTTGAGCTGTCCGGCCCCCGGCATCAGGCCCATGAGCCCGCCCATGCCACCCATCTTCTTCATCTGGATGAGCTGGGCGCGCAGGTCCTCGAGGTCGAACACGCCTTTCTTCAGCTTCTTGGCCATCTTGGCCGCGTCTTCGGCCGTGACGTGCTCGCGCGCCTTCTCGACCAGAGAAACGATGTCGCCCATGCCCAGGATGCGGTCGGCGATACGGCCGGGGTGGAAGTCCTCGATCGCGTCCATCTTCTCGCCGACGCCGATCAGCTTGATCGGCTTGCCGGTCGCAGCACGCATCGAGAGCGCCGCGCCGCCGCGTCCGTCGCCGTCGACGCGGGTCAGGACGATACCGGTGATGTCGACCCTCTGGTCGAAGGAACGGGCAAGGTTGACCGCGTCCTGGCCGGTCAGCGCATCGGCGACCAGCAGCACTTCGTGAGGATTGGTGACCGCCTTGATCTCGGCGGTTTCGGCCATCAGTTCTTCGTCGATATGCGTGCGGCCGGCCGTATCGAGGATGACGACGTCGAACCCGCCGAGCCTGGCTTCGCGCACCGCGCGCCGGGAAATCTCGACCGCGGTCTCGGTCTTGACGATCGGCAGGCTCTCCACCCCCACCTGCTGGCCGAGCACGGCCAGTTGTTCCATGGCCGCTGGACGACGCGTGTCGAGGGAAGCGAGCAGGACCTTCTTGCCCTGCCTCTCCTTGAGGCGTTTGGCGATCTTGGCCGAGACGGTGGTCTTGCCAGCGCCCTGGAGACCCACCATCAGGATCGGTACCGGCGCCGGCGCGTTGAGGCTGACCGGCACCGCGTCCTCGCCCAGAACCGCAACCAGCTGGTCATGGACGATCTTGACCACCTGCTGGCCGGGCGTCACCGAACGGGTGACCTCCTGGCCGACGGCGCGGTCGCGCACTTGCTCGACGAAGGCGCGGACCACTTCGAGCGAAACGTCCGCCTCGATCAGCGCCCGGCGCACTTCGCGCAGCGCAGCATCGACGTCGCCCTCGGAAAGGGCGCCGCGGCCCTTGAGGCCGTCGAAGATTTTACCGAGCCGGTCGCTTAAGCTCTCGAACATTGATCCGTCCTTGTCTCTCCGGGGTATCCGTCGAGATATGGGTCCCCGACCCCCGATGCGCAAAGCCCGAAAGCACCCGCGGGCGCAACGCGCTGACGGATGTTGACCGCTTTCCTCCCGGGAAAGCCAGTGGCTCGGCTCATCGCAATGGGCAGAGAACGGCGCGTGTATAGGCGCGTTGGCGCGCAGGAGTCAACCTTCCGGCGGTCAGGCGCGGCCCAGCACCCGCATGAACGCCGGACGCAGCCATGGTGGGCTCGTCAGCAGCGCGTGCTTCAAGATCGGGCGCAGCAACTGGTCCCAGAGGCGGGTGACGAGCCGCCCGCGCCAGGTCAGCGCCAGGGCATGGTCGGTAACCTCGACAACTTCGGTGGCCCAGGTGAGTTTATAAGGCATGACCGGCACCATCAGGTCGGCGCCTTCGAGCCCGCGGTCGGCGCAGGCGCGGATGACTTCGCCCAGATGCAGCTTTCCCGGGCTTTCCTCGCTGTTGGAGAAATCGCGGCTGGCAACGAACGCATAGTAGCGCTTGTTGTGCACGAACCCCCATTGCTCGGCGATCGGCTGGCCGTTGTGGGTGAGGGACATGGCGAGAAGATCGATGTCGCCGGCTCCCGGCAGGCGCCGGCAGAAATCGAGAAAGCCCGTATCGGCAAAGGCGCGCGAGGTCAGCCCCTGGTCCTTGAGCCGATCGGCGCGACCGGCATGGGTGCGCTCGATGACGCTGAGGATATCCTCTTCGGTCTCGGCCATCCGATGAACGACCGGCCCTTCCCGCTCCAGCCGGTTGCGGGCGTTGCGCATGTTCTTGCGCGTCTTGGACTTGATGGTCTGGAAATAGGCGGGAAAGTCCGGGAAGTCGGCGAGCGCGACATAGGGTGCCCCCTGGGCGGTGCCGGTGACGATGTTGTCGGGTGGCATGCCGGCGGCGAGGACACTCCCGGAGCGCACCTTGAGGAAGTTCGCGCCGTCGGCGGGCACGGCCGCGACCGCCGCTGCCATCAGCGCCATCACGGCCGCCGCGGGATCGACATCCGCCGCGACGATCAGATCGGAATATTGCGCGAAGCTGTGACCGAGCGGCACCAGCACGCGGCGCGCCATTGTCTTGATCCGCTCGAGCGGCAGCACCGCCTTCAACCTGCCACCCTCGGCAAGGGTAGCGATGACGGGTTCGAAGCGGGTGTTGCCGCGCGCCGCCTCGAAGTCGAACACGGCCCGACACCAGGCCAGGCTCTGGAAGAAGATCGCTCCCCGCGCCTCCGACTCCAGCGCCTGCCAGCCGGGCGCCAGCTCGTCGAGTCCCTCGCGGGTGCGCACCACCGTCACATCGCAGGCCGTGGCTTCCGCCGTCGGTGCGCGTTCAACCGCGGCCAGGGGCTCGGGCCTGTTGGCAAAAGCCCCGAACGGGGCGGCTTGGCCGATCATTTGGCGAACTGGTAGCTCTCGATGTCGCGCACGCCTTCCGGGGCGGCAGGATCGACGCAGAAATCCACCGTATAGACTTTCTGTCGTTGCGGATTGAGCGGGGTGAACTTGACGGCGCCGGCGAGCGCGAGCTTGGCGTAATAGGAGAGCCCGGTGACCTGCTGACTCAGATGCGAAAGCTTAGCCCTCGAGCGCAGGATGCCGTTGGCATAATTAACGGCGTAGTGCCGGCGCAGCTCGTTGGTCCAGTGCTCGGTGGTGAACGAGACGTTGAGCATGTCGCCATTAACCACGCGATGCGGGCCGTTGAGGGGCCAGTGGATCATCTTGCCTGCATCGAGCGTGTGCACCTCGGCATAATCGTCGAACCAAGGCTCGTAGGGCATGTCGGTCTCGCGCAGCTGCCCGAGGATCAGCTTTTCGAGCGCGGGCTGCGAAATGAACGGAGCGGAATTCGGATAGACATAGAGCGTCTTGGTGCCTCTCACCTGCCAGAGGCTCTGGCCGGGCACATCCGAATGGTATTTGACCGAGACGTTGGGCGAGGAGATGAGCAGCGTCAGGTTGCGCTTATAGGACGTAAAGCCCGGCACGCGGGCCTCGAACTCGCCATAGACCTCGTCGAGCAGCTTGCCATAGGCCGGATCGACCGCAGCGGGCTTGACGATATTGATCCAGATATTGCCGTTCTTGACGACGTCGAGCACGTCGCGCCCGGAAAGCCCTTTGATCTCACCCTCGCGGCGCTTGGGCGGATTGCCCGGGGTCTTTTGCGAATAGTTGACGTGGTAGGCGTCGCGGGGGCTCTTTTCGATGAGCATGGCGAGCGCGTCGTCCGAAAACAGTGGCGAGGCGGCCAGCCGATGGGAGAGTTCCAGCGAGAACTTCCCGAAGAGCCGCTCGTAATGGGGTTGCCAGTCGGTAATGATCTGGTCGGTCATGAGGTGCATGTTCATGGGGAGCCGGTCCGCAAATGGGCAAAGGATACCTTTTCACCGCGCACAATAGCGCGGCAAGGCAGGTTTGCGGTCTGGCGAATGCAAAGCTGGTTAAGGACCCCTGACTACTGATATTATTGGTTTTTCCGCCGGTCTGCGCAAATTGAATAAAGGGCAACGCCGACGCGCCTGCCGCAGGCGGCACTGGCATTCGCGTGATCTTTCCGCCATATAGGGCCCATTCCGACCCCGAAAGGACGATAGACGTGAGCGGCGCGCCGTTTCTCAAGATGAACGGGCTGGGCAACGAGATCATCGTTGCCGATATGCGCGGTCGCACCGACAAGGTGACGGCCGGCGCCGCCATCGCACTCGATACGGACCCCGCCACGCACTTCGACCAGATCATGGCGATCCACGACGCCAAGACCTCCGGCACCGCCAACTACATCGAGATCCTCAACTCCGACGGCTCGCTGGCCGAGGCCTGCGGCAACGGCATGCGCTGCGTCACGCAGATGCTGGCGGCCGAGACCGGCAAGAGGAACTTCGTCTTCGAGACGGTTGCCGGTATCCTGACGGCCGAGGAGCGTCCCGATGGGCTCCTGACCGTCGATATGGGCAAGCCCCGCTTTTCCTGGCAGGACATTCCGCTGGCCGAACCCTTCGCCGACACCCGCGCCATCGAGCTGCAGATCGGGCCGATCGATGCGCCGGTGCTGCATTCGCCCTCTGTTGCCTCAATGGGCAATCCGCACGCCATCTTCTGGGTCGAGGACGACGTCTGGGGCTACGATCTCGAGCGCTTCGGGCCCATGCTCGAGAACCATCCGATCTTCCCCGAGCGCGCCAATATCTCGATCGCCCGCGTCACCTCGCGCGAAACCATCGTGCTGCGCACCTGGGAGCGCGGCGCCGGGCTGACGCTCGCCTGCGGCACCGCCGCGTGCGCTGCCGCCGTCAGCGGTGCGCGCACCGGCCGGACCGGCCGGCAGGTGACCGTGACCCTGCCCGGGGGCGATCTTGCCGTCGATTGGCGCAACGACGATCACGTGATGATGACCGGCCCGGCCGAGCTCGAATTTTCCGGCACCTTCGATCCGGCAACCGGCGCCTGGTCGCGAACGGGTCTGGAGGTTGCCTGATGGCAATCGAGACCATCACCTTCGGCTGCCGCCTCAACGCCTATGAGAGCGAGGTGATGAAGGCCGAGGCGGAAAAGGCCGGGCTTTCCGACGCCATCATCGTCAACACCTGCGCGGTGACTGCCGAGGCCGTGCGGCAGGCCAGGCAAGCCGTGCGCAAGGCGCGGCGCGACAATCCGGACACCCGGATCATCGTCACCGGCTGCGCCGCACAGACCGAGGCCCGTACCTTCGGCGACATGGACGAGGTCGACCTCGTCATCGGCAATGCCGACAAGATGAAGGCCGCGAGCTACGAGCCGATGGTCTTCGGCGTACGCCTCAACGACAAGGTGCAGGTCAACGACATCATGAGCGTGCGCGAGACCGCCGGGCACCTCATCGAAGGCATGGACGGACGCGCACGCGCCTTCGTCCAGGTGCAGAACGGGTGCGACCACCGCTGCACCTTCTGCATCATCCCCTTTGGCCGAGGCCCCTCGCGCTCGGTGCCGATGGGCGCCGTCGTCGAGCAGGTCAAGCGCCTTGTCGCCAACGGCTACAAGGAAGTCGTGCTGACCGGTGTCGACACCACCTCCTATGGCGGGGACCTGCCCGGCGCACCGACGCTCGGCAAGCTCACCCAGGCGATATTGAAGCACGTGCCCGACCTGCCGCGCCTGCGCATCTCCTCGATCGATTCCATCGAGGCAGATCCGGCACTCTATGACGCCATAGCAAGCGAGACGCGGCTGATGCCGCACCTGCATCTCTCGCTGCAATCGGGCGACGACATGATCCTGAAGCGTATGAAGCGCCGCCATAGCCGCGCCGACGCGCTCGCGATCGTTGGGAAGCTCAGGAGCCTGCGGCCGGACATGGTGTTCGGCGCCGATATCATCGCCGGGTTTCCGACTGAGACCGACGAGATGTTCGAGAACACCCTCGCCATCGTCGCCGAGGCCAACCTCACCTATCTCCATGTCTTCCCGTTTTCGCCGCGTGAGGGGACGCCCGCCGCCCGCATGCCGCAGATCGACAGGCGCCTAGCGCGCGAGCGAGCACAACGCCTTCGCGCGGCGGGCACGGCCCAGTTCGAAAAGCTATGCTCGAGCCGCGTCGGCCGGATCGAGACCGTGCTTGTCGAGCGCGAAGGTCTGGGACGCACGGAACAATTCGTTGAGGTTAAGGTTCCGGGAACGGGGCCGGGGCAAATCCTTGCAGTGCGGATCACCGGAACCGATGCCGATGGGCTCGTCGGCGAAGCGATCCGCGAAGCAGCCTGACCGGGACGAACCGATGAACCAGAAGAAACCGGGATTTTTCCAGCGCCTGTTCGGCGAGGTCCTCCAGCCGCCGCCGCAGCCGGAACCACCCAAGGAACCGACGCCGACTCCCCAGCCATCTCCGGAGCCGCAGCCGACTCCCCAGCCATCTCCGGAGCCGCAGCCGACGCCCCAGCCCCAGCCGGTGCCGCCGGTGCCGCCGGAGCCTTTCCCGACGCCCGAGCCGCCGGGCATTCCACCCGCGCGTCCGGACGAAACCCCGCCCGTTCCCGAGCCGCCTCAGCCGTCCAATCCCGAGCCTCCGGGAATTCCCCCGGGCTCGCCCGAGGAGATACCGCCCCCGCCCGGACCGCCCGAGACGACGCCCGACTATCTGGAGGACGTCGAGGACGACCTCGCCGAAGAACCCGAGCCGGTGGCTGAAAGGCCCATCACTGCGCCCGAACCGGTAAGGCGCCAGGGATGGTTCGCCCGGCTCACCACAGGCCTCAAGCGTTCTTCCGACCAGCTCGCCGATTCCATCGGCGGCATCTTCACCAAAAAGAAGCTCGACGCGGCCATGCTCGACGAGCTCGAGGACGTGCTCATCCAGGCCGACCTCGGCATCGAGACGGCCACCGCCATCACCGAGGCCCTGCGCCGCGACCGCTTCGAGCGTGATGTGACCGGCGAGGACGTGCGCCAGGTGCTGGCCGGGGAGGTCGAGAAGGTACTCGAGCCCGTGGCACGGCCGCTCGAGATCGATTCGGGCAGGAAACCTTTCATCGTCCTCATGGTCGGGGTCAACGGCTCGGGAAAGACGACGACCATCGGCAAGCTCGCCCAGAAGCTTGGCGATGAGGGCAAGTCGGTGATGCTGGCGGCCGGCGACACCTTCCGTGCCGCGGCCATCGAGCAGTTGCAGATCTGGGGTGAGCGCACCGGCGCCCCCGTCGTCACCAAGCCCGCGGGCTCCGACGCCTCGGGCCTTGCCTATGAAGCGGTCGAACGCGCAAAGGCCGAGGGCCGCGACGTCCTCATCATCGACACCGCCGGCCGGCTGCAGAACCGCGACGAGTTGATGAACGAGCTGGAAAAGATCGTGCGGGTTATCAAGAAGCTCGACGAGACCGCCCCGCACGCAGTGCTTTTGACGCTCGATGCGACGACCGGCCAGAACGCCCTCAACCAGGTCGAGATCTTCGGGCGGCGCGCCGGGGTCACCGGCCTCGTCATGACCAAGCTCGACGGCACGGCCCGCGGCGGCATCCTCGTGGCCATCGCCAGGCGCTTCGGCTTGCCGGTGCATTTCATTGGCGTGGGCGAGCGTGTCGACGACCTCGAACCCTTCGCCGCCCGCGATTTCGCCCGCGCCATCGCCGGGCGCGCGCAAACGTGATCATCGGCCCTCGCCCGGCCGCAATTGCATCACGCTCAGTCTGTAACTGCTTTGGTTTTTCAGAGCCTCGCCGCTTGCGGGAGAGGCCGCTACTCCCCATAGTCAGGGCGCGAAGGCCATGAACGCGACAGGATCGATGACCGACAATACCAAGAAGACCGCCGAGGCTGCCTCCGAACCCAGTTGGGACGAGTTGCGTCCGCAACTCGTCAAGCTCGTGCTCGAGCTCGGGCCCCTCGTCGTCTTCTTCATCGCCAACGCCCGCGCCGATATCTTCGTTGCCACCGCCTGGTTCATGGGTGCCATGGTGGTATCGCTTGCGCTCTCATGGGCGATCCTCAAGAAGGTCGCCGTCATGCCGCTGGTCACGGGCGTCGTGGTGCTGATCTTCGGCGGCCTTACGCTCTGGCTGCAGGACGACACCTTCATCAAGATGAAGCCGACCATCACCAATCTGCTGTTCGGCGGCACGCTCCTTGCCGGCCTCGCCTTCGGCCAGTCGCTGCTGCGCTATGTTTTCGGCGACGTATACAAGCTCCAACCCAGGGGCTGGTTCCTGCTGACGCTACGCTGGGGCCTGTTCTTCTTCCTGCTGGCCGCCCTCAACGAGATCGTCTGGCGCGGCTTTTCCACCGACCTCTGGGTCGCGTTCAAGGTCTGGGGCATCATGCCTCTGACCATCGTCTTCTCGCTGGCGCAGATGCCGCTCCTCAACCGGTACGCCCCGCCGAGCGAGCCCAAGCACGTGCCGCCGGTGGTGGTGGAGAGCTGATTCCCCGTCATCCGCGACCGTAGAAGGCCCCCTCATCCGCCCCTACGGGGCACCTTCTCCCACGAGGGGAGAAGGGGAGGTGCCCACACCTGAATTTCGGATGGAACGACGCTTCCGCGCCAGAGTATCAGTCGGCCGTCCTTCCCTTCTCCCCTCGTGGGAGAAGGTGGATCGCGCACAGCGCGAGACGGATGAGGGGGCGCTGCGACAATCCATCGCAAATTCCATTGCTTAACCGGCCAATCTGAATAAGCTCCCTGCCCTGAGGGAGCCCGTGGAGGGCCGGGTGGGATGATCTCTTAAGAGTCGTCGTCGGCCGGCGTGGGCTTTGAGGACAAGACTCTAAGAGGGAATTTCATGACTCTGGCACTTTGGCTGATCGTCATTTGCGGCGGCCTGTCGATCGTATACGGCGTGGTGACGACCCGCGGACTCCTGGCCGCCGACGCGGGCAGCGCCCGCATGCAGGAAATCTCTGCGGCCGTGCGTGAGGGCGCGTCGGCGTACCTGCGGCGTCAATATACCACCATCGCCATCGTTGGCGTCGTCATCCTGATCGCCGCGTTCTTCTTGCTGGGCATTTATGCTGCCATAGGCTTTGCCATCGGCGCCATCCTTTCTGGCGCGGCCGGGTTCATCGGCATGAACGTCTCGGTGCGCGCCAATGTGCGCGTCGCCCAGGCGGCGACGACCTCGCTGGGCCAGGGACTGGACCTCGCCTTCAAGTCCGGCGCCGTCACCGGCATGCTGGTCGCCGGTCTCGGGCTCCTCGGCATCGTGCTCTATTTCATGATCCTGACCGGCCTCGGCTTCGAGCCGACGAGCCGCACGGTGATCGACTCGCTCGTCGCCCTGTCGTTCGGCGCCTCGCTCATCTCGATCTTCGCCCGGCTTGGCGGTGGCATCTTCACCAAGGGGGCGGACGTCGGCGGCGACATGGTCGGCAAGGTCGAGGCCGGCATCCCCGAGGACGACCCGCGCAACCCCGCAACCATTGCCGACAATGTCGGTGACAACGTCGGAGACTGCGCCGGCATGGCCGCCGACCTCTTCGAGACCTATGTGGTCACCATCGTCGCCACCATGGTGCTCGCCGCCATCATCCTGCCCGAGGCCTATCGGCTGATGGGCATGGTGCTGCCGCTCGCCATCGGCGGCGCCTGCGTCATCACCTCGATCGCCGGTACCTATTTCGTCAAGCTCTCGGCCGGCTCGACCAACATCATGGGCGCGCTCTACAAGGGTGTCATCGCCACCGGCGTGCTCTCGCTCGTGGCGCTGCTGCCGGTGCTCTGGGCCGTGTTTGGTGATCTTTCCGCCGATCTGGGCGGGTTCACCCCCATGAACCTCTTCTGGTGCGGCGCGGTCGGCCTCGCCATCACCGGGTTCATCATCATCATCACCGAATACTACACCGGCACCGGACGGCGCCCGGTCAACTCCATCGCCGAGGCCTCGGTCACCGGCCACGGCACCAACGTCATCCAGGGTCTCGCTGTCTCGCTGGAATCGACGGCGCTGCCGGCCCTCGTCATCATCGTCGGTATCATCGTCACCTACAATCTCGCCGGCCTCTTCGGCATTGCCGTCGCGGTCGCCACCATGCTGGCCTTGGCCGGCATGATCGTTGCCCTCGATGCCTTCGGCCCGGTCACCGACAATGCCGGCGGCATTGCCGAGATGTCGGGACTAGCCAAGGAGGTGCGGCAGAACACCGACGCGCTCGACGCCGTCGGCAACACCACCAAGGCCGTCACCAAAGGCTATGCCATCGGTTCGGCAGGTCTTGGCGCGTTGGTGCTCTTTGCCGCTTATACCCAGGACCTCATCTTCTTCTCCGCCAATGCCGAGGAGGGCTCGTTCTTTGCCGGGCTCGGCACCCTGAGCTTCTCGCTCGCCGATCCCTACGTCGTCGTGGGCCTGCTCTTCGGCGGGCTGCTGCCCTTCCTCTTCAGCGGTATGTCGATGACCGCCGTCGGGCGCGCCGCCCAGTCCGTGGTGATCGAAGTGCGCCGGCAGTTCAAGGAAAAGCCCGGCATCATGGAAGGCCGCGACAAGCCCGACTACGGCCGGGCCGTCGATATGCTCACCAAGGCCGCGATCAAGGAAATGATCGTGCCCTCACTCCTGCCGGTCCTCTCGCCGGTCGTCGTCTTCTTCGCCATCAACTGGATCGCCGGCCCAGCCGCGGGCTTTTCGGCGCTCGGCGCCATGCTGATGGGCGTCATCGTCACCGGCCTTTTCGTTGCCATCTCGATGACGGCTGGCGGCGGCGCCTGGGACAACGCCAAGAAGAGCTTCGAGGACGGCTTCACCGACAGCCACGGCGTCACCCACCAAAAGGGCTCCGACGCCCACAAGGCGTCTGTGACCGGCGATACCGTCGGCGACCCCTACAAGGATACCGCTGGCCCCGCGGTCAACCCGATGATCAAGATCACCAACATCATGGCGTTGCTGCTGCTGGCGATATTGGCGCATTGGGGATGAGAGCGTAGATCACGGCACGAACGCGAAGGCCGGGAGCAATCCCGGCCTTTGTCTTTGCGGCGGAAATCTCAGCACGCCTGTCGAAAGTCCGACCGTCCGTTCGTTGGATCGATGAGCACCGCAACGCTCTCTGAACCCCCAGGAGACAAGACATGCGTAAAGTCACAGCCGGCCTGTTCTATTCCATCGATGGCGTCGCCGAGGCGCCTGACCAGTTTCAGTTCGATTCCTTCGACGACGAGCTCGGCATGATGCTGGGCGCGGTGATGGAGCGGGTCGACACCGTATTGATGGGCCGGGTCGGATACGAGGAATGGGCCGGATACTGGCCGACTGCCGAGCAGGACGAAGGCTTTGCCCGGTTCATCAACAGCGTCCCCAAATTCGTCGCTTCGAGGACGCTCAAGGGTTCGCTCGACTGGCAGAATTCCACCCTGGTCGCGGACGATCTCGAAGCATTCGTGCGCGATCTCAAGGGCAAACCAGGCGGCGAGATCGCCGTCATGGGCGGCATGTCGCTGGTTCGCCAGTTGCTGCTTGCCGGTCTCATGGACGAGATGACGCTCATCGTCCATCCGGTGATCGCCGGCACCGGCCGCCGCCTCTTCGAAGACGGCACGCCGACAACTCGCCTCGAGCTCAAGGAGTCAACCCGCACCAGCAAGGGCAATATGGTGCTCACCTACGGTCCGCGTGCCGACTTATCCGGAAAAGGCCGGGAGCGATCCCGGCCTCAATTCCATGTGCTGACCACGCAGCTGTCGAAATCCCGGCCCCTCGCGCGACATTGTCACATCCCAGCTATCCAAGGAGATGTGCCATGCCCCTGCCCGCCGTTCGCGACGTCAGAACCCTGATGACCGGTATCGTGATGGGCGAGTGTCCGCGCTGGCACGACGGCCGGTTGTGGTTTGCCGACTGGATCGGCGAGACGATCTACGCGCTCGACGAAGCCGGCCGGCTCGAGAACATCGCCCACGTCGCCTCGTTGCCGATTTCGATCGACTGGCTGCCGGCCGGGCCAATGCTGGTGGTCAACGCAGCGGCAAAGCAGTTGTGGCGGCGCGAAGCGGACGGGTCGTTCGCCATCCATGCCGAACTCTCAGCGCTTTCGCCGCACCCGTTCAACGAGATCGTTATCGCCGCGAACGGCGACGTCTACCTCAACAACATCGACCATGAGTTCGGTGGCGAGTTCCGCCCCGGATTTATTGCCCTGCTGAAACCCGATGGTAGCCTCGCCAAGGTCGCCGACGGGCTGGCGTTTCCAAATGGCATGGCGATCACGCCGGACGGCCGCACGCTGGTCTGCGCCGAATCCTACGGCAAGCAATTGACCGCCTTCGACATCGCGCCCGACGGCAGCCTCACCAACCGTCGCGTCTGGGCAGCTCTCGACGGGCCTCCAGACGGCATATGCATGGATGCCGAAGGCGCCGTCTGGTCCTCGCTCGGGCCGAAATGCGTCAGGGTCAGGGAAGGCGGCGACCTGCTGGACGAAGTGGCCGTCGACCGCATGGCTTTCGCCTGCATGCTCGGCGGGGCCGACGGCAAAACGCTCTTCATCACCGCCAATGAATGGACCGGCGGTGTACCCGCGCCGGGCAGCGAGCCGACTGGACGCATCTATACGACTCGCGTTGCCGTGCCGCGTGCCGGACAGCCCTAAGAAACGAGAGGTCGGGCATCTGCCCGACCTTTCGCGTTACGGTTCTGTGGCTGTCAGTGCAGTCGTTTCGACACGTCCTCGCCGAAGGCCTCGGCATTGTCGACGCCGAGCGAGGAATGAAGCTGAACGAGCTTCCAGTCGCCGTTCTCACGGTGGAAGACGCCGCTCCAGCGCGTCATCTTCTTGCGGTCGGGCGACACTTCGATCTCTGGCGTAGCGAGGCCCCAGCCATAGTCGCCGTCGCTATAGGCCTCGCAATCCTTGATGTTGATCTTGACCTTGTCTTTGAGAGCCCCGGCCTCGCGCTTCATGAAGTCGTGGGCAGCCTGGCCGTGCAGCATCTCGTCGGGGTCCGTGCCGACCAGGCACATGTTAGGATCCGAGCTCATGTGCTGGTCGAGATAAGCGGCGTCGCCCTGGGCGACCGCGTCGCGCCGGCGCCAGCTCGAGTGGAGGCGTCAACGCTAAAAGTCCGCGGAGCCCAAACGGGCACGCAGACGACTAGCTAAAACGCTAGGACCGTGAACTGGCCGGTGTCAAATCAAGTTCAGGCCTCAGAGGCAGCCAGCCGCGAGAAAGCGCTCGGCTCGGGCGGGTCGGCGAAAATCGGAACAATAGCCTCGGCACACTGCTCCGGCGTCATCGCCGCCGTATCGACCGTCAGATCATAGATCCCCGGCTCATGCACCGCCTCCTGCCAACGCTGCACGATCGTATCGTCGACGGTATAGAAGCCGCCCCGCGCATTGGCGCGGCGGCGCTCGAGGATCGTTTCGATGGGGGCGGTGACGCCGACGAGGAGCGCCGGCAGCCCGGCGAGCCTTCGCGCGCAATCGGGCAGCAGGTGCAAGGGCTGCGAATAGAAATCATGGTGGCCGAGGTCAGCGACGACGTCGAGGCCTTGCCGGCTATGGGCGGCAAGGCTTTCGTAGAGGGCGCCATAGAGCCGGGGCAGCCATGGCTCGAGGTCCGGCCGCTCGCCGCCGGGTCGCAGCCCAACCCCGGGCATGAGCGCGGCCGGCATTGCCCGGTTGTAGACGTCGACGCCGAGGTTGATCCATGGGCCTCTTGCCTGCAGGGCCGCAACGATCGAGGATTTGCCCGCGCGCGGCGGGCCGTTGAGGACGACGATGCGGCCGGGCGCCGTCACGGACTTACTTGGCGTTCCTGGCCATCTCGATGGCGTCGAGAATGACCTTGCGCGCATCCTCGATGCCGCCGATCCGGTCGATCTTGGCCCACTTTCCGGGCTCCAGGTCCTTGTAGTGGGTGAAGAAGTGCTTGACCCGCTCGACCTGGATCTCGGGCAGGTCGCCGACGTCCTGAACGTTGTCGTACATGCGCGTGAGCTTGGAGACCGGCACCGCGAGGATCTTCTCGTCCTGACCGCCATCGTCTTCCATGAACAGCACGCCGACCGGACGAGAGCGGACGACCGCGCCCGGCACCAGCGGACGGGAGTTGAGGACGATGACGTCGAGCGGATCGCCGTCACCGCACAGAGTATGTGGCACGAACCCGTAATTGCCGGGGTAGCGCATGGGCGTATAGAGGAAGCGATCGACGAACAGCGCCCCGGAGTCCTTGTCGATCTCATATTTGATCGGCTCGCCGCCTAAGGGCACTTCGATGATGACATTGAGATCGTCGGGCGGGTTCTTGCCGGTCGGGATGGCGTCGATGTTCATCTCAGGGGAAGTCTCTTTGGGGCAGGAGGGGTTCCCGCGCGTTCTGCCTAGAACGGGCCGCAAAAGCAAGCCATGTTGCCGTCGGTCGGCCATGCGCCGCTACAACGGGATGCAAAAAAAGCCCGTCCTGGACTTGATCCGGGATGGGAACCGGTTTTTTGCGCAGATCGCGCTATAGCAGGAGCCCTAGGATGCCCCATCGTTCCGCCGCATGGCTTGCCGCCGGCGCCCTCGCTCTCACCCTCGTCCAGCCGGCCGCAGCCGCCTTCGAAAGCGCTTATACCGATATCAATCTCGATGACTGCCTGCTGCTCGAGGCGGACGACTTCGGCGCCAGCTGGGCCTGCCCCGGCTACAAGGGCTATCCGGTCCGGATCAGCGAAGGCGACCTGCGCTTTCTCGTCGAATACGGCTTCAACATCGATGCCGAGCCGCCGGCCGTCTCGCTGCCGCCTTTCAACGATCTCGGGCCGCGCATGGAATGGCGCCTCTCCAACCAGAGCGGTAGATGGCTCCCGGTCGCCACCATTGTGCGCTACTTCACCGACGCCGGGGACGGCGACAAGGAGAACCAGGTGCTGGTCGTCACCCAGCTTTCCAAAGGCGCCACCTGCCATATCGCCTATGTCGATGCGACCGCCAATGAAGACGCCAATGCAAAGGCGCGCGAGGCGGCCGACGAGATGGCGGGCAGCTTCGATTGCGAGGAAGACCCCGAGATCGTCGGCGAGTTCGGAGCCTGGTAGATCAAGCGCGCTTGCCGCGCGCCATCTGGCTGCGCAGCACCGTGCGGTCGCGCGAGGAGACGCCGATCAGTTCGGCCACCCGCCAGACCATGTTGTCCTCGAGCTCGTGGTTTCTGTCGTCGATAAAGACCACCTGCCACATCATGCGAACGATCTCGAGACGCTCCTCAAGATCGAGCGCGGAAAGCGCCGAGGTGAAGCGATAAAGATCGACCGCCTCGGCATCGCGTGCCGCCGCCTCGCGCACAAGCGTGTCGACCGCCGCCTCGTCGAGATCGTAGGTGTCCATCAGTACGCCCCGGATCATCTCGCGCTCGGCATCGCTCGCCTGCCCGTCGACGGCGGCAAGGTGCACCAGGAGGGCCGCGACCGCGAGCTTCGGGTCGTGGTCGGGAATCTCCGGCTCCGGCTTGGAGAAAAGTCGGGTCAGGGCCTCGAACATGAAATCTTGTCCTTGTGGGCAGGTGTGTGCCGGCGGCGGCTCGGCGCGCGGGGGTTGGAACCTGCGGGCAAGATAGTGGCAGCCCGCCTGTGCCTCAATGCCGGGCGCGGCGCCATCACGGCCTGTTGAGGTCGGCGTGGCTTTTGGGTGACAGCCCCAGGACCGGGATGTGAAAGGTGAAACTGGTTCCTTGCGATGTGTCCCACGATAAAAATCAGAGCGCGATGGCGTCGATCGCTGTCGCAAGCGCGATGTCGCGTTCTGTCAGGCCTCCCGCATCATGAGTCGAAAGCGCGATCTCCACCCGATTGTAGCCGTTCGACCAGTCCGGGTGGTGTCCGGCCTTCTCGGCCGCCAGCGCCACCCGCGTCATGAAGGCGAAAGCTTCGGAGAAATCCTTGAAGCGGAACTGGCGGCGGATGGCCTTGGCCGCCCCGTCATAGGTCCAGCCGGAGAGGGGTGCGAGCGCCACCTCGCGGGCGGCATCGTCGAGCAATGAAGCCATGGACATCCTCCGTGTGGCCTAGGGTGTTTTCAGCAAATGGCTGTCCCGGAGCGGGAAAGCTCTGGCGCAGAACCAATTTGGGCTCCGGCGGTTCCGGCGGCACACGTCATTCATTAAGGTCAAATTCACCTTGGCGGATGGATTCGACTGCCGGCCCACTGTGTTATGCCGCTGGCAAGACCATCTTAACCGCATCTGCGCTTAGCTGGACACCCAAGCGAGGGCCCGTAGTGAAAGCGTATGCCCGTCCATTGCCGAAGGCGCGGCCACGCCGCGCGCCTTTCGCACGCCAGTGCCCAGGACGGTCCCACGTTTTCTCGTCCGCTGCCGCACCATCCGCCAGACGAAAGGGCAGGCTCGATGTTTGAACCCGCCCATAAGACCATGCCGGCGGTCGACTACGTCTCGATGATCCGCTCGCTCTATGCCGACCGGGCATCGATGATGCTGGGCGCCTTCGGCTCGGCCGTGGGTGCGGCGGCAGCCGGCATCAAGGCAGGCTCGCTCGTGCTCGGCATCATTGCGGTGCTGTTCGTCGCCGTCGGAGTGCTGCGCAACATCGACATGCGTGCCTTCAATGCGGTCGAACTCGCCGACGACGACGTCGAGACCGCCAGTCAGTGGGAGATCCGCTCGACCGTCGGGGCGGCTGCCATCGCTCTCCTCTATGGAGTCTGGTGCGCGGTCAGCTTCTGGGTCAATGATCCGTTCGCCGAGCTCGCCGCAGCCACGGTTTCGATCGCGGTGCTGATCGGCGTCTCGCAGCGCAACTTTGCCATCGACCGCCTGATGACGGTGCAGGTGCTGCTCATCGGCGTACCGCTACTCCTCAGCGTCCTGCTCGTCGGCAACATCTATTACGCCATACTCGGCCTGCTGCTGCTGCCGTTCTTCGTCAGTCTTAGACGTATCGCCGGCGCCGCCCGCACCATTCTGCTGCGCGCCGTGCATGGGCGCATCGAGGCGGCCGCGCTCGCCACCCAGCTCGACACCGCCCTCGACACCCTCGAACATGGCCTGTTGATGCTCGATGCCAATGGCGTCATCGAGGTCACCAACGACCGCGCCCTCGTCGCCTTCGGGGAGGCTGAGCACACCGACTGGGTCGGCCGCCCGTTCAGCGTGCTGATCGAGGAAGCAGTGGCCCAAGGGGGGCTCGCCAGCACCGCCCGCGATCGGCTGATGGACCTCATCGCCAGCGAGACCGGCGGCAAGGTCCTGCTCGGCATCAAGGAGGGCCGTTATTTCGAGGTCACCGTCTCCTCGCGCAACCGACAGACGGTACTGCTTTTCGAGGATATCTCCGAGCGCATCGTGGCCGAGGAGCGCATCAACTTCATGGCCCGCTACGACGCGCTGACCGGCCTGCCCAACCGCGCCTATTTCTCAGACCAGGTGGAATCGGCGCTGACCGAGCGGCGGCGTAGCGGCGACGGCCGCGGCGCCGCGCTCTGGATCATCGACATCGACGATTTCAAGCACGTCAACGACACCATGGGGCATCTGGCCGGTGACCAGCTGCTGGCCGAGGTCGCCGCGCGCCTGCCCGCGGCCTTCGCGCCCGGCACGCTCTGCGCGCGCCTCGGGGGCGACGAGTTCATCGCCTTCCGCTCGCCGATCGATGCCAGCGAGGACGTACGCGAGGACGCCACCCGCGTGCTCGCCGCCATGAAGAAGAGCTTTGAGGTGATGGGCCACAAGCTCGGCACCAATGTCAGCATCGGCGCCGTCCTGACCGACGATCCCGACGATGATCTCGACACGCTAATGATCAAGGCGGACCTGGCGCTCTATTCGGCCAAGGCCGGCGGCAAGGGGCAGATCGTCGAGTTCCACGAGAGCATGGACACCGACTACCGGCTCCGCCAGCGGCTGAAGACCGACCTCAAGCATGCGATCGCCACCGGCGGGCTGCATCTGGTCTACCAACCCGTCGTTGACCTGCGCGAGAACCGCATTATCGGCTGCGAGGCGCTGGCGCGCTGGAATCATCCCGAACTCGGCAATATCCCTCCCTCGACCTTCATTCCCATTGCCGAAGAGACGGGGTTGATCTCCGATCTCACCCGCTTCGTCCTCGACATGGCGACGCGCGATTGCCGGTCCTGGCCCGGCGAGATCTCGGTGGCGGTCAACGTATCTGCACGCGATTTCCGCGCCAGCGATGTCGAGGGCATGATCAATACAGCGCTGGAAAACTCGCTTCTGCCGGCCAGGCGCCTCGAGATCGAGGTCACCGAGACCGCCGTCATTGAAGAGCGTGACGTGGTCAACTCGGTGCTGCTCTCGCTCTATACGCGCGGCATTGGCGTCGCCCTTGATGATTTCGGCACCGGCTATTCGTCGCTGAGCTATCTGCAGGCTCTGCCCCTGACCAAGCTCAAGATCGACCGCAGCTTCGTGATGGACATCGAGACCAACCCGCGCTCCATCCGGCTTCTGGCCAACGTCGCCCAGCTCGGCAAGGATCTCGACCTCGTCATCACGGCCGAAGGCATCGAGACCGAGGCGCAGCTCGACCTCATCATGGCCAAGACGCGCATTGACCACGTCCAGGGTTTCCTCTTCGGCGTGCCGTTGCCGACCGCCGATATCGTCCGGCTGATCGAACGCCACCAGGCGGCCCCTGAGGAGCCAGCCCGCCGCATGGTGGCCGACAGGCTGGGCTAGAGCGTTTTCAGCAAAAAGCCTATCCCGGACTTGATCCGGGATGGATACCACTTTTTGCGGTTCGAAAACGCGACAGTTCGATAATTTGGAGCGCCCGCCATAGCTCGATAATTCCCTGGCGATGGAAGCCGCGCCCAGCACGCGCTGGCGGGGGTGTCGAGGAATGCTCTGAGCTATACCGGTCCGCTTGGGGGCCGGGCTCGAGAATAGCTTTCGATCCCGGGACCGTACGTCAAGCAGCGCTCTCCACGCCGGCGTGGAACGTCGATTTACCATGCGGGTTAAGCATGAGAACTAATGCCACGTTCCCAAACTGTTAAGGGGTGTTAACTATTGCCTAGCGGTTTTCTCATCTGGGGCGGCAGATAATGCCCATCGATACTGATAGTGCAGCGGCAGTGAAGGCCGGACCGCCGTCGCGGTTTTCAGACACTTTGCTCGACATCCTCGAGAACGTCAGCTACGCGCGGGTTCACCCCGAAATCATCGACGACCCCGTCTATCGCCTGCGCTACCTCGCCTATACGCGCGAAGGCTTCATGGATCACAACCCGGAAGAGATCTGCATCGACGACCTCGACAAGACCGCCAACGTCATGTGCTTCGGCATCTATATCGAGGACGAGTTGGTCAGCTCCATTCGCCTGCACCACGTCACCGCCAGGCACCGGCAGTCGCCCAGCATGAAGGTCTATCCGGAAGTGCTCAACCCCATGCTCGATAGGGGCATGTCCTTCATCGACCCCAGCCGCTTCACGGCCGACCACGAAGCCTCGCTCGCCTATCCGGCACTGCCCTTCCTCACCCTGCGGATCGCGGCCATGGCCTCGGTGTACTTCGAAGCCGACCTTTGCCTGGCGCTGGTCAGGCCCGAACACGCGGCTTTTTACCGGCGAGTGTTCGGTTCCGAGCAGATCGCAGGCGTGCGGACCTACCCGGGCCTGCACTTTCCAGTGGGGCTCTACGGCGCTCAGGTGGACACGATCCGCGCCCGCGTCGCTCAGCGTTTTCCGTTCTTCCTGTCGACCTACGAGGAGCGGCACCAGCTCTTCTCGTCCGCACTCAACGGCTCCGGCGAGCGGGTCATGGCCTCGGCCCGCACCGCCTATGAGCGAGCGCGCGAAGCATTGGAGAACGGCGCCGCCTCGTAGAGAACGCGATGCGGTTTGATGAGCTTTAGCTTCCACTCGACTTCGGTTCCATCCGCGGCAACCCGAAGTCCGCGTCCTGCTGCGCCTCAATGCTGTCGAGCGGCGCCGAGAGGATCCATCTTATGCCGTCGGCTCGGTAGTCTATCCTTCCCGTGCCGGCGATGGCCGAAGGCGTCACCCTCTCCAGCACCACCGTACCGAAGCCGTTGCTCTTGGCCTCACCAAGCGCAGGGCCGGAGACGCTCTCGGTCCAGGTGAGGATGAACTGGCGCTCTGGACCGATCGACCAGGAGACGTCGATGGTGCCGCCCGGGGGGGCGAGCGCGCCGTATTTGGCGGCGTTGGTGGCCAGCTCGTGGAAGGCCATGCCGATATACTGCAGGGCCATGGGCTGCAGCACGATGGTGGGGCCGGCAAGACGCACGCGCTCCTGGCTGGCGAAGATCTCGAGGTGGGCGAGCAGCAGTTCGAAGAGCGTCGCCCCGCGCCACTCGCCCTTGACCAGAAGATCGTGCGAGCGCGCCAGCGCCATGATGCGCTCGCGCACCTGCACCTCGAACTCGGCAGGGTCCGAGGCCCGGCTGCGCGTCTCGCGGACCATCGACAGGATCACGGCGAACTGGTTCTTGACCCTGTGGTTGACCTCGCGCATCAGCGCGTGGATGAGCTGCTCGCTCTCTTTCTGCTGGGTGATGTCGCGAGCGATCTTGGAAACGCCGATAATGGAACCGTCGTTCGCGCGGATCGGCGAGATGGTGAGCGACACCGGCATACGTCTTCCATCCCGGTGAACCCTGACCGTCTCGAAATGATCGACAACCTCGCCGGCGCGGATGCGCCGCAGGATCTCGACCTCCTCGTGCTGGCGCTCGGGCGGAATGAGAATGGTGATCGGCTGGCCGACGATCTCCTCGGGACTGTAGCCGAAGACCCGTTGGGCGCTCTCGTTCCAGGTCTGCACGATTCCGCCGAGATCCTTGGAGACGATCGCGTCGTGCGATGAGGCTACGATCGCGGCCAGATGATGCTGGGCCTGCTGCGCGGCCTCAGTGCTGCTGGTCTCGATCAGCACGTTGACGGCCCCGGCGACCCCTCCGGCGTCATCTCGCAAGGGCGTGACGAATGCCAGGAACGGCACCTGCTGACCGTCGGGCCGTTCGGCGATCGCCTCCACCCCGTGGATCGGCCGACCTTCGCGAATGGCAAGCGCCATTGCGCTGTCATCTGGCGGCATTGTGCGGCCATTCGGGTGACGCAGCCGCCGGAAGCCGGACCACCGCATCGCGTCAAGCTCCGTTGCGCCGCCCCAGAGCTCGCGAGCGGCTGCGTTGAAAGCCAGGATCCTGCCCTCGCGGTCGGTGGTATAGACCGGAATCGGCAGGGCCTCGAGCACTGCATCGCTCGTCCACACCTGCGACCAGTACGACGTCTGCGCAACTGCGATCATCGGCGCTCGGCGGTGGCTGATGACGGGGAGACTGGCCGCATCAGGCGGGCGAAGGAACTGTCCATCCAGAAAACCTCTTGCAGGCTCGATAGTTAACTCGAAAACCTCACGCTGGTTCCCCTATGTTGGTTGAGCGCGGGCCCAACGGCAAGAGGCTTGGCCACGGCGCCCGCTCTAGCGGAACCTCCACGGCCGATCGGCCGTTGTCGGGCCATTGGAGGCATGAACATGGCTGACCCTGCGCCCGCGACGACCGGTTTCCTTGGCGTCTTCTTCACCCTCATCCTGGCGATTTGCCTCGTGGCCGTCGGGTTTGCCGGCTTTGTCGTCTGGCGGGGTCAATCGGTCGAGGCGATCGGTGCCGCCGATCAAGCCGGCGTCTCCGACGACCAGCAGGGCGCGGGCGCGCTGCGGCCGGTCGAAGAGGCGCCATCGCAGCAGCAGTGAGATCCCGGCTATTTCGACAGGAGGTTCGGGCCGGCGGACCGGGTCGAAACGATGGCGCTTTGCGCCGCACTGTCGTCGGCCGTCACGATCGGCGCCCAGAGGCGGGCGACGAGGAAGCCGGGCGCGTCCCCCAGAGTGCATTTGATGTGCATCTCGCCATCCGTCGTGATCCAGATATCGTCGCGTTCCCACCGCGCCTTGCGCCATACGCCGTCATCGCACCAGAGCATGATCTCGGTGTCGTCCCTGGGTGCCGTGTCGATCCCTTTCTCGTCGAGCATTCGCGTTCCTCCGCCTGCGGCGGGGCATCCGGCCCCGCCCGAAGGACAGTAAGCCCCAGCCGGCCATATGGTTGCCGCGCTTTGGCCCAAGCGCGATCACATTTACGCCGCACCCGGGCGCGTCGCACTCAATATCGATCAAAGGGGGGTGGTGCCGCATGCCGGACTCGAACCAGCGACCCCATCATTACGAATGACGTGCTCTACCAACTGAGCTAATGCGGCGTCGGGCACGCGGATTGGGTCGTGCCGTGGCGGCCTTTTACTCAGCCTTCTGCCGGGGTGCAAGGGGCAAGGTGGCGCCTGGGTCGCCGGCGGCGACAGGAAGCTCGGGTTTGTCGACCGGTTCCGGCCGTACGCCGGTCGACGACGGGACCGCCACGGCGCTGACCGGAACCTTCCATTCGAAGGCGTCGAGCCTGCCGGTGACAGGGGAGACCGGTTCCCATTCGTCGCTGACGATGCCGTCGGCCGTCCAGACCGGATCGCGCGGCGCGCGCACGGCCCGGGCGAGCCACTCGCGTGCCTTGCCCTGGTCTCCCGTCTCGCCCTCCTCGATCTCGGCCATCAGGCTCGCAACCCCTTCGGTCGGCTCGGCGATATAGGAGGCCAGTGCGTCGCGGGCCGTGGCCCAGTCATAGGCATCGACCGCGGCGCGGGCGACGACCATGGCGGCCGCCCGCGTCGCCGGCGGAATGTCGATGAGCTCGCGCACGCGCTTCAAGCGTTCGACCGCCGAGGCGCCCGGCTGGGCGTTGGCATAAAGGGTCGCCGCGTGCGGATGGCCCGTGGCGCGCCAGATGCGGCGCATCAGGCTCATGGCCTTGCGCGTCTCGCCACGATTGGAGTGGATGCGCGCGGCAATAAGCGCGGCCGGCACGAAATCGGGCAGGAGCTTGAGGGCCGTCAGCGCGTGATCGAGGGCCGCGAGCGGATCGGTCGTTTCCGCTTCGCGGGCACGGGCGGTTTCGATTACCGCTTGCCTGCGCCGTTTTGCGGCGCGTTCGGCGCGGGTGCGCGCGGGCTGATCGTTGACCATGGCAACGGCCTGCGCCCAGGCACCGCGCTTGACGAAATCGTTGAACACCGCCGCGCTCGCCCAGCGGGCGCCGGGTTCGAGCGTGATGGCCTTGCGCGCAAAGGTCAGCGCCGCATCCGGCCGGTTCTGGGTCCGCGCTTGATCGTAGAGCCCGGCGAGCGCGGCCATTGCCGTGCGCTCGTGGCCGATCAGCGTCCGGTAGTGCTCGCGTGCCGCGCTCATGTCGCCGACCGCGAGATCGGCACGCGCCTCCAGCAACCGCGCAGCCGGGTTGTCCGGCAAGCGGGCCCGAGCATCGCGCGCCAACGCCCGGGCGCGCGAGGGATCGCCTGCCTCGAGCGCGATGAAGGCATCTGAAAGCGCCTCGATTCCGGCCTCTCGCCGCCGCTCGCGCGCCCTGCGCGCAAGGATACGGGGCGTCGCCAGCAGCCGGCGCACCATAGCCCAGACGAGGATGATGGCAATGACGGCGGCGATGACGAGGAAAATGACAGTGCCGATCTCGGGCTGCATGCGCCAGCCGGCCACCTCGAGCGTCAGCGTACCGGAAAGCGATGCGATCCAGGCGATAAGGGCGGTGACGGCAAGGCTGGCGATGATCCAGGAGGCGAGACGAATCACGAAGCGCTCTCCTCGGCGAGCGCCAGCGCCTCGCGGCGTGCAGCTTCGAGCAGGCGCGCCGCGTCGGCGCGCAGCGCTACCATGCGTGGCACGTCGCCCGCCGCCTGCACCATCGGTTCGGGCAATGTGGCGACCAGTTCGTCGGCGGCGATGAAGTCGCCCCGGGAGATCGCCGCCTCGAGCCGCCCGGCAAGCGCCTCGGGACTGTTGCCGGCAACGTCTCCCACGGGACGCAGGGCAAGCGCCGAGCGAAACCAGTCGAGCGTTGTCTCCTGCCAGTCGGCGCCGGGATCGGACGGGCGGCCGGCCAGCACCGCCGGCAGCACCGCGGCATAAGCCCTCTCGATTGTTTCGGCTCGTGGCAGTCCGGTGCCGGCGGCATCGAGGAGCGTCTGTGGCACGTCGGTTTCCGGGGCCGCTCGGGTGAGGGCATCGATCTCGGCCGAGTAGGGGCGGCCGCCGGCAAAGGCAGTCTCCAGGGCCGAGAGCACCAGCGGCAGGCGTACCGCCTCGCCGAGATCCAGTGGCTGCGCGGCGACGGTCGCCTGCGTGGTGCTGAGCGTCTCGCCGAGCTCGGTGAGTTCGGCCTCCTGCGCCCCGAGCCGCGTTTCAAGCGTCGCAACCTGCGTGGCGAGCGTGTCGAGCGATCCCCGCAGCGCCGCCAGCCCCTCCGTGTCACCGCCTTCGGCGGGCACCTCAAGCGCGTCGAGGCGCCCCGAGAGCGCCGCGATCTGCTCCTCGATCGCCGAGAGATCGGGGGAAGGAGCCGTCCCTTCTGCGGTGGCCGCGCTCGTCGCCGCTGCATCGGGAACCGGCCGGCTCTCGAGCGCCGCGATGCGCTCGTCGAGCCCGTCGATGCCGGCGGCGGTCTCGGCAATGGCCGTCTGCAAGTCCGGTACACCGGTGATCATCTGGCGGATCTGCGGCAGGCTGCGGGCGAGTTCGGCAAGACGCGGATCCATCGACGTCGCCGGCCACAGGCCTGCCCAGGCCAGCGCATAGGCGGCCGCAAGCCCCAGGACTCCACCGCCGACGATGCCGAGCGCGATGGCACCGCCGTTTGCGCCGCCTTCCGACGCGGGCGGCGGGGCGACGGCGGCCTTGGGTGCGTCCGTGGCTTTCTCCTGCGGCTTGCTGGCCTCGGACTCTTTGGCTCGCGTCGGGCCGCTCGTTTGAGCCTTCGCCGTCTCGGCCTTTGCGGCGCCTTCGCGGGCGCTGAGATCGATCACCGGCGGCTTGACCGGTCCGCCTTTGTTGTCGGTCATCAAATCACCTCTTGGGTCCGATGGCATCATGCCCCGTTTTGCTCGCGGGCAAAAGCCAGGGCCAGCGCCATCATGGCACCGTCCTCGGGCTGGTCGGCAAGGCTGATGCGGGTGCAGTGGGCCGCCACCAGCGGCGCAGCGACGGTCTCTGAGAGGCAGAGCATTTCCACACCCGCGCGCATCTGTCGCGTCAGACCATCGCCGAGGCAGGAGAGGAACGTCTGGGCGGTGCGATTCGAATAGAAGAGGACGGCCGAGATCGCACCGGCCTCGAGCTCGCCGACCACTTCCTCGGGCAGGCGATCGACCGCCACCATGTCATAGATCGGCACCGTCTCGACGACGACGCCGTGATCGGCGACCGAGCGGGCGAGATCCCCCGAGCGGTGGCGACCGGCAGGATGGAAGACCTGCCCCGAAATGCCGGCGTGAATGATGAGTTCGGCAAGGTCGGCAAGCGTGCCCCCTGCATCGAACACTTTGGGGAACCCCAGAACCTCGGCCTCGACGGCGGTGCGCGTGCCTACCGCATAGACCGGCAAGTGCCGGTAGGCATCGACCGCACCGCGATCTGCAAGCGTCCTCAGCCCGTTGGTGCTGGTCAGCGTCAGCGCGGCGAAGCGTTCGGGCGGCGGCAGCGGAGTGGAGAGCGGCGTGCGCTTGAGGAGAGGCGCAGCAAGCGAATCGATATCGAGCGCGCGCAGCCGCGCCACCGTCAGCTGCGCGTCCGGCTCCGGCCGGGTCACCAGCATGCGCACGGGATGGTCCGTGGTCATGGCAGGCTCCAGCGGGAAAGGAAGTCGGGCCCGGCCGCCCTAAGGAGCTGACGGGCAAGCTCGGCACCGAGCCTTTCGCCGTCCTCGGCCCGGCCGCTGACCTCGGCCGCAAAGCGTTCGGCCCCATCGAGGCTGAGGATTTCGCCCTGGAGCACGATGCCCTCGCCCTCCATCCGCGAGAGGGCGCCGACGGGCGTACGACAGGAGCCGTCGAGCACGGCAAGCATCGCCCGCTCGGCCGTGACCGCCCGGGACGTCGGCAAGTGGTTGAGCGGCGCAACGAGGGCAGTCGCCCGGTCGTCGCCGGCTCGTACCGCAAGGCCGATGGCTCCCTGGGCGGGAGCCGGCATGAAGCTTTCAGCATCGAGGATCGCGGTTGCCCGACGGTCCTCACCCAGGCGCTTGAGGCCTGCGAGCGCAAGGAGCGTGGCATCGGCGACCCCATCGGCGAGCTTTTGCAGCCGCGTTTCGACGTTGCCGCGAAAGGGCACGATCATGAGGTCCGGGCGCAGGCGTTTGACCTGCGCGGCGCGGCGGATGGACGAGGTGCCGAAGCGTGCGCCCTCGGGGAGGTAGTCGATGCCCCTGGCCGTGAGCGAGATGAAAGCGTCGCGCACGTCCTCGCGTTCAAGGAATGCGGCGAGCGTCATCCCTTCCGGCAAGGTCGTCGCCATGTCCTTGGCCGAGTGCACGCCGATATCGACCTCGCCCTTGAGCAGCGCCTCGTCGATTTCCTTGGTAAAGAGGCCCTTGCCGCCGACTTCGGCGAGCGGCCGGTCCTTGAGTCGATCGGCGGTCGAAACGAAGCTGACGATGTCGATGGCCGTGGGATCGACGCCATGGGCCCGCGCCAGCAGATCGCGCGTTGCCTCGGCCTGGGCCAGCGCCAGCGGCGAGCCGCGGGTTCCGATACGAGCAAAGGGCGCTGGCGATTGCATAGGCGGCTGATCCTGGTGTAGGCGAAAGCGGTGGTTGTTTATGTCGTGGCCCCTTAACGGGAAACCGCGCCCGAGCGTTTCGGGAACCAGTTGGAGTTAGACCAGATCGCCGTGAGCGGGCAAGCGCAAGCCGTCATTCTGGGCATTGAAACCAGCTGCGACGAAACCGCCGCGGCCCTTGTCGCGCGCGATGCGTCCGGCAATGGCAAGATCCTCTCCAATGTCGTGCGCTCTCAGCTCGACGAGCATGCCGCCTTCGGCGGCGTGGTGCCCGAGCTTGCGGCGCGCGCCCATGTCGCCTTCCTCGACCATATCATCGAAGCAGCCTGCCGGCAGGCGGGTATCGGCCTCGCCGAGGTCGACGCCATCGCCGCGACCGCCGGACCGGGACTGATCGGCGGCGTGCTGGTGGGCTTGACCACCGCCAAGGCCATTGCCGCCGCGCTCGGCAAGCCCTTGATCGCCGTCAACCACCTGGAGGCCCATGCACTCACCGCCCGGCTGACCGACGGCGTCGCCTTTCCCTATCTGATGCTGCTGGTCTCGGGCGGGCACAGCCAGTTCGTGCTGGTGCGCGGCGTCGGCGACTACGCCCGCTGGGGCACGACCATCGACGATGCGCTGGGCGAAGCCTTCGACAAGACTGCCAAGCTCCTGAGCCTTGGCCATCCGGGCGGGCCTGCGCTCGAGGCGGCGGCGTCCCAGGGCAACCCGAGGCGCTTCCGGTTCCCGCGGCCTCTTCTGAGGGAAGAGCGGCTCGACTTTTCCTTTTCCGGCCTCAAGACTGCCGTGCGGCTCGAGGCCGAAGGGCTGGCGCCGCTCACCGACAAGGACGTTGCCGATATCGCCGCGAGCTTCCAGGCGACGGTCGCCGAGATCGTTGCCGTGCGCGCTCGCCAGGCACTCGAGCGTTTCGCCCGCGAGCTGCCCGGTCACCGGCCGCTTCTGGTCGTTGCCGGCGGTGTCGCCGCCAACCGCACCATCGGTGCGGGCCTGCAGCGGATCGCAGATGAAACCGGCGCCGAGCTCGTCGTGCCGCCGCCCGCGCTCTGCACCGACAACGGCGCGATGGTCGCCTGGGCGGGGGCCGAGCGCCTGGCGCTGGGCGCTGCCGACGATCTCTCCTTCGCCGCCCGGGCGCGCTGGCCGCTCGATGATCCCGACATGAGGATCCTCCCCGATGCGGCTTGAGACCGTCACCGTCGTTGGCGGGGGCGCGTGGGGCAGCGCCCTCGCCCAGGCCGCCGCCACGGCCGGACGCCCGGTGACGCTCATCGCCCGCGACGAAAAGATCGTCGACGAGATCAATACCCGCCACACCAACACCCGCTATCTCGGCGGCCTCGCCCTCGATGTCCGAATCGTCGCCGAGTCGCTGTTCGTGCCCGCCGACATCGTGGTGATGGCGGTACCGGCGCAGGCGACGCGCCAGGCGCTGGCCGCCATCGACCCGGAATTCCTCGCCCGCCGCCCGGTGGTGCTGACCGCCAAGGGGCTGGAGACCGGAACCCTCGAACGCCAAAGCGAGATCCTCGGCGCCATGGCACCGCTTGCGGTGCCCTATGTGCTTTCCGGCCCGAGCTTTGCCGCAGACGTCGCCGCCGGGCGTCCGACCGCCGTCACCCTTGCAGGCGACGGGGCGAGCGACACTTCGGAACTCGCGGCCGCTCTCGCCGGCCCGAGCCTGCGGCCCTATGCAGCCGACGATCGCGTCGGGGTCGAGATCGCCGGTGCCCTGAAGAACGTCTATGCGCTTGCCTGCGGCGCCGTGGAAGGGGCCGGTCTCGGGTTCTCCGCCCGTTCGGCGCTGATGGCGCGCGCCTACGCCGAGATGGCCCGCATCGTCACCGCCATGGGCGGTTCGGCCACCACCCTCACCGGTCTTGCCGGCCTTGGCGACCTGACGCTCTCCTGCACCACTCCTCAGTCGCGCAACTATACGTTCGGCCTCGCCCTCGGGCGCGGCGAGAGCACGCAGGAGATCCTTGCCGGTGGCGCCGGGCTCGCCGAAGGGGTCGCGACCGCCCCGGTCGCGGCCGAGCTCGCCGAACGCTTCGAGGTCGATGCGCCCCTCGTTGCCGCGGTCAACCAGTTGCTGACCGGCGTCGCCTCGATTACCCATATTGTTGCCGGCCTCATGGCCCGGCCGCTGAAGAGAGAAAGCTAACCGCCATGCTCTATGCGCTCATCGCCGAAGACACGAACGATCCGCAAAAGCGGCTCGATGCCCGACCGGACCATTTGAAGCACCTCGACAGCCTCGGCGACCGTCTGGTGCTGGCGGGGCCGTTTCTCGACGAGAACGGCGGCATGACCGGCAGCTTCATGGTCATCGAGGCCGATGATCAGCAGCAGGCCGAGGCCTTCTATGCGCAGGACCCGTTCATGCAACGCGGCGTCTTTGCCACCTACACCATCCGGCCTTGGAAACTCACCATCAACAAGTCTGCGGGGCGCTGACATGGCATACTGGCTGTTCAAATCCGAACCCGACGCCTTCTCCTGGGACGACCTCGTCAATAAGGGCTCGCCCGAGGAATGGACCGGGGTGCGCGCTTATGCGGCGCGCAACAACATGCGGGCAATGAAGGTCGGCGATCTCGGCTTTTATTACCACTCCAATGTCGGCAAGGAGATCGTTGGCATCTGCCGCGTGGCGGCGGAGGCGCACCCGGACTCGACCGCCGAATTGAAGGACGGCAAGGTCGTCTGGGAGTGCGTCGACATCGAACCGGTCAAGCCCTTTAAGCGCGCGGTCACGCTCGAGGAGATGAAGACGACCAAAGGGCTGGAAAAGATGTCGCTGGTCAACCAGCCGCGCCTGTCGGTGCAGCCGGTGACCGAGGACGAATGGAAGATCGTCTGCAAGCTCGGCGGCGTCTGAACATAGCTCCGGCAACATCGCACGCCGGTTCGACGCGCTAGGCAAGACCAGCGAACAGTCCTAGTTTCCCCAGGCGCGCGTGAGGGCGCGCTTATAGCGAGGGGGATATTATGTCGCATTTTGCCCTCAACTGGCTTGCCGTGATCCTGGCGACCGTCGTCAGCATGGCACTCGGCTTCGGCTGGTACGTGGGGCTGTCCAAGCAGTGGCTCGCCGCCAGCGGCCGCAAGGCCGAAGATATCGACCCGAAGGACGTTACGCCGTTCATCTGGTCGGCGGTCGTGCAGTTCGTCATGGCCTACTTCATTGCACTCCTGACCCCGGTTCTGACCGGAGAGACGACCATCGGCAACGGGCTGCTGGTGGCCGCTCACATGTGGTTCGGGTTCATCCTGACCTCGATGATCATGAACCACCGCTATCAGGGCCGGCCCTGGTCACTGACCGCCATAGACGGCGGATACCTGCTCTGCGCTCTGCTGCTGCAGGGCATCGTCATCGGGGTGTTCGGCTAAAGTCGGCCCGCGAACGGGTGGCTCAACGCCCGTTCGCTTCGATCCAAGGGGCGAGCGCTTCAGCAAGCGCCGATCCATCGCCCGCGACGGCCAATGTCTTGATCCGCGCCGTTTCGCCGCCGGCGACGGTCACGGTCGATTTCGGCACGCCGAGGCCCTTGGCAACAAGTGCGACAACGGCCGCATTGGCGCGGCCTTTGTCGGCAACGGCCTTCACCCGCACCCGCAGCACCGCCTGCCCGTCATCGCGTACCTCGGCGCCCTCGATGGCGTCCCGCCCGGCATTGGGCGTGACGCGAACGAAAAGGCTGAGCCCGTTGGGGCTGAGCCTGTAGCACTTCGGCGTGGTCACTTGCCTCAGAAGACGTTGGGATAGATGTAGTAGATGATCACCCGCTCAACGAAGAAGATGATGAGGAACAGGATGATCGGCGAGATGTCGAGGCCGGAAAAGTTCGGCATCACGTTGCGGATCGGCCGCAGCACCGGTTCCGTCAACTGGTTGAGGATGCGCCAGACCGCAGCCACGAACTGGTTGCGCGTGTTGATCACGTTGAACGAGATCAGCCAGCTCATGATGATCATGGCGAGGACCACCCACCAGTAGATCTGCAGGATCACGAGAATGACTTCGAGTACGGCGCGCATAGTCGTCTCCGGATTGGCGTTCGCAGTTATCTAATGGCTGCAATCGCTTGCGGCAAGGCCGCTGAAAAAGCCGAGCCCCGCGCGCGAGGTCGGGCGGCGGGGCTCGATGACTGACATCCGGTACGCACAACAAGTTTCCGGATAACCGACCAACTGCAGGAACCGTGCCACGAGCGTCAGGCCCGGAAATACTGGCCGACTGCACGGTTACGAGTTGTAAACCTTCGCGTTTTGCAACGAAGCGACTTGCAGGATGCAAGTCGGATCCCATTTTGCGAATGCCTATCCGATGTCCTTGATCGGCTTCCAGGTCACGAACCGATAGATGTAGATAAGGACGGCGAGGACGACGATGGCGGTCGAAACCGGATCGACCCAGCCTTCGACGCTCTCGTAGTTCTCGTGGAGGACGAAGCCGGCCGTGGTCAATATGCCGGTCCAGATGAGCGTCCCCGCCGTCGAGATGGCCAGGAATCTGGACAACGGCATGGCCGCGAGACCCGCCGGCACCGAGATCAGCGTGCGGATGGCGGGGATGAGGCGCCCGACAAAGACGGCGAGCGGCCCGTAGCGCTCGAACCAGCGCGCCGCCATGTCGATGTCGTCTTCCTGGATGGTGGCGACGCGCCCCAACCTGTTGCAGAGCCGCGTGAACCGATCGAGCCCCAGGAGTCGCGCCGCCGCGTACCAGGCCGAGGTGCCGGCCAGCGAACCGATCGTGCCGGCGATGAGCACGCCGGCGACACTGAGATCGCCGCGCGCCGCCACATAGCCGGCGAACGGCATGATGAGCTCGGACGGAATGGGCGGGAAGACGTTCTCGGCCACCATCAGGAGGAAGATGCCGGGATACCCCCACTGGACGATGACGTCGATGATCCACTCGCTCATGGCGTCCTCCCGCAGAGCTGATATCGGTTAGCCGGCCTTGGCCGCCCGCATCTGCTTCTTGCGCTCGTTGGGATCGAGGAAGATCTTGCGCAGGCGGATCGATTTGGGCGTCACCTCCACATACTCGTCGTCGGCGATGTAGCCGAGCGACTGCTCGAGCGAGAGCTTTTTGGGAGTAGTCAGCCGCACCGCCTCGTCCTTGCTGGTGGTGCGGATGTTGGTCAGCTGCTTGCCCTTGACCGGATTGACCTCGAGGTCGTTATCGCGGGTGTGCTCGCCGATGATCATGCCCTCATAGACGTCGACGCCGGCATCGATCAGCATCGGGCCGCGCTCCTCCAGGTTCCACAGGGCATAGGCGACGGCCTGTCCGTTGGAGTTGGAGATGAGGACGCCCGTACGCCGGCCCGGCAGCGGGCCCTTGTGTGGCTCGTAGGCGTGGAAGAGGCGGTTGAAGATCGCCGTTCCGCGCGTGTCCGAGAGAAGCTCGGGCTGGTAGCCGATGAGCGAGCGCGTGGGGACCAGCAGCCGCAGCCGCGTCCGCCCGGTGCCCGAGGGGCGCATCTCGACGAGCTCGCCCCGGCGCTCGGAGAGCTTCTGCACCACCGCGCCGGTGAACTCGTCGTCGACGTCGATGATCACTTCCTCGATGGGCTCAAGTGTCTGCCCGTTTTCCTGCTTGAACAGCACGCGCGGACGCCCGACGGTCAATTCGAACCCCTCACGCCGCATGGTCTCGATGAGGACGGCAAGCTGCAGTTCGCCGCGCCCGGCGACCTCGAACGAATCGTTGTCGTGGCCGCGGGTGATCTTGATGGCAACGTTGCCTTCGGCCTCACGCATCAGCCGATCATAGATGACACGCGACTGCACCTTGTCGCCTTCACGGCCGGCAAGCGGTCCGTCGTTGATGCGGAAGGTCATGGAGAGCGTCGGCGGATCGATCGGGCGCGCCGGCAGCGGCTCGCTCACAGAAGGAACCGCGATTGTATCGGCGACAGTCGTCGTTTCGAGGCCGGCAATGGTGACGATGTCGCCAGCTTCACCGACGTCGATGGGCTGCCGCTCGAGGCCGCGGAAGGCCAGCACCTTGGAGACGCGGCCCTTTTCCACTTCCCTGCCGTCACGGCTGAGGGAATGCACGGGGTCGCCGGACTTGACCGCACCCGAGAAGATACGACCGGTGAGGATGCGCCCGAGGAAGGGATTGCGCTCGATGGTGGTGACGAGCATTCGGAATTGGCCCTCTTCGACCTTGGGCTCGGGCACGTGCTCGATCACCTTGTCGAGGAGCGGAGCCATGTCGGCCTTGGGACCGTAGGGCTCGGCGGCCATCCAGCCCTGCTTGGCCGATCCGTAGAGGATCGGGAAGTCGAGCTGTTCGGAGGTGGCGTCGAGCGCAACGAAGAGATCGAACACCTCGTCGAGCACCTCGATATGCCGCTCGTCGGGCTTGTCGATCTTGTTGATGGCAACGATCGGCCGCAGGCCTTGCGCCAGGGCTTTCGACAGCACGAACTTGGTCTGCGGCATCGGGCCCTCGGCCGCATCGACAAGGATGACGACGCCGTCGACCATCGACAGGATACGCTCGACTTCGCCGCCGAAATCGGCGTGGCCGGGCGTGTCGACGATGTTGATGCGCGTGTCCTTCCAGACGAGCGAGGTGACCTTGGCGAGGATGGTGATGCCACGCTCGCGCTCGAGATCGTTGGAATCCATCGCCCGCTCTTCGACGCGCTGGTTGTCGCGGAAGACGCCGGACTGCTTTAGAAGGACGTCGATCAGGGTGGTCTTGCCATGGTCGACGTGGGCGATGATGGCGATGTTGCGCAGGCTCATGGGGGCTCGATCGTTGGCATAATCCGGAAGTGGCCTCACGGGACTGGCGTGAGCCGTCTGCGGCCGGACCATGCATTGAAAAGTCGGGGGCGCCCCGCCGCCCCTATCGGGACACATGGCGCAGTTGGCTGCCAGATAATACAGACCGGGCCGCGAAACAAGCCGGGCTTTGCGCAAGGGTGGGTTGCGGACGGCACGGATGCCGCCCGCAACCGGAGCGTTTTCAACAAAAGTGGGTAGCACTTTTGTGGTTCGAAAGCGCGACCATACCACCAGCTATTTCAAGGATCGTGGCTTGTTCTCGGCCTGCCAGAGGCCAAGGCCGAAGCCATCCGGATCCAGAAAGTCCGCACTCCAGCCGCCGGGCGCCTCCGAGACCGGCGTGACGATGGTCACACCCTTGGCAGCAAGGGATTCAACGATATCGTCGATGCCGCCGTCCGAAACCTCGAAGACGACAGCCGGCGTATCGCCGCGCTTGCCCTCCATCTCGAAGAATACCATTTCGAGCCCGTCCTCGAGCTTACCCGAGAGCCAGAAAGGCTCCGCACCCTCCTGCCGCTCGAGGGTGAGGCCAAGGGTTTCATTGTAGAAGCGTTCCGTGCGCGCGATGTCGGCGACGTAGAAGACGATGCTGGCGCGGCGAGGTCTGAAGGTCATGGGTGTTTCCCTTTTGCTGTTGCATCCTGTTGTTGCCGCGGCCCGTCGTTTCGTGAGCGCGTTACGACGAAAAGATGCCCATCGGGATCATGGGCGGCGAAAATGCCGCCCTGGCGCTTGAGCTCCGGCAGCAGGCAATTGCGGATGCGCCCGTATGCGAGATCGAGGTTGAGCCCCGGCAGCCCCGAGGGCATCTCCATACCTCGAACCCTGAGGATGCGCCTGAGCTTCGAAATGCGCTGGCGCAGCGCATCCTCCTTGAGGTCGAGGAGGTAGGCGATCTCGCGCCGGTTGTGTCCGGAAAGGGCGAGCGCAGCCACGGACTTGAGCGTGCGCGGCAGCTCCTCGATGACATGCTGGACGTCGATCGGTGCAGGCGTCGGCTCGGCCGCATCGTTGGAAAACGCCCACCAGGTGGCGTCCCGTCGCCGACGGCGGCCGGCGCTGCGTGCCGTCACCCTCGCCCGATTGCGGATGACGCCCGCGATCCATTTGAAATTGCCCGCCTCGGTGAAGTCGCTCCGGCCCAGTCGCACCGCCTCGACCAGCGCATCCTGCACCAGGTCGTCGGCCTCGTCCGGTCGGCGCGACCAGCGCTGTGCAATTGATCTCAAACGGGAATAGTGCTGCGGCCGCATGAACGATGGCGCCTCCTGTAATTGCGCTGAGATCATGGTCTCGCGCGCGGCCGGCGTCGAGGTGTCAAGAGGCCCGCTTGATGACGGTCAGCTTCTTCGACTGGTCGGAACTCAGGAGCTTTTCGAGCGCGTCCGGGATCAACGGCGGCGAGAACAGGAAACCTTGCACCTCGTCGCATCCATTGGCCCGCATCAGCTCGAGCTGCTCCTGCGTCTCGATTCCCTCGGCCGTCGTCGACATGCCGAGGCTTTGTCCGAGGCCTATGATCGCCGTGATGATGGCGAGGCTATCGCTGCGCTTGGTCAAATCGCGCATGAACGACCGGTCGATCTTGATCTTGTCGAAGGGGAACGAGCGCAGGTACGACAGCGAGGAGTAGCCCGTGCCGAAATCGTCCATGGAGATTCTCACACCCAGCTTTCGCAGCGCGTGGAGCGTCTTGAGGATCTGCTCGTTCTCGGCGAGCAGCAGGCTCTCGGTAATCTCGAGTTCGAGGCGGGTCGGCACCAGCCCCGCATCGGTCAGAGCCGATTCGACGAGCGCCACCAGGTCCCGGTGGCGGAACTGGATAGGCGAGAGGTTGACGGCAATACGCACATCGCCTGGCCAGCCGGCCGCTGCCTTGCAGGCCTCGCGCAGGACCCATTCACCGATGGTGACGATCAGGCCGGTCTCCTCGGCCACTGGAATGAACTCGACGGGCGAAATGGTGCGGCCCTCGTGATCCCAGCGCAGGAGCGCTTCGACGCAGGTGACGCGGTTCTCGGCGAGCCCCAGGATCGGCTGGTAGACGAGGCGCAGTTCCTCTTTGGCAAGCGCGGCGCGCAGCCCCGCCTCGATCGCGCGGCGCTGCTGCAGCTCGGCGTCCATGCCCGGTTCGAAGAAATGGTAGGTCGATCGCCCGTCGGACTTGGCCTTATAGAGGGCAAGATCGGCGTTCTTGATGAGGGTGTCGGTCTTGTCGCCGTCGGTCGGCGCAATGGCGATGCCGACCGAAACCCCGATATCGATCTGATGGCTGCCGATCTTGAACGGCGCGGCGATGGCCTTGATGATCCGGTCGGCGACCTTGCCTGCGTCCGCCTCGGTCGCGATCGGGCGCAGCAGCAGGGCGAACTCGTCGCCACCGAGGCGCGCCAGGACGTCCGATTCGCGTGTCGTGCCCCAGAGCCTGACCGCCGCCTGCTTGATGAGTTCGTCGCCCACCGCATGACCAAGCGTGTCGTTGACCGTTTTGAAGTGGTCGAGGTCGATATAGAGGACGGCGGCCTTTTCGCCGCGCTTGAGGCCGTCCTCGACCCCTGCCATTTCCTCGAGGAACTGGATGCGGTTGGGCAAGTCGGTCAGGGCGTCGTGCCGGGCCAGGTGCCGGATGCGCGCCTCGTTCTGGCGCTGCTCGGTGATGTCCTCGTGCGTCGACACCCAGCCACCATCCTTCATTGGATGATGCTGCATCATGATGATACGGCCGTCGAGCTCGTGGATGTTCTTGCCGTATTCGCGCCGCGCGATCACCTCGCGCCGCCAGGCTATGTATTCCTCCTTGCTGCCGCCGGTCGACATGCCGAGGTCGAAGAGGTGGGCAAGGATGTCCTCGAGCAGCGTGCCGGGCTTTATGAGGTGCTCGGGCAGGTTGTAGATCTTGGCATAGGGCTGGTTGCAGATGACGAGCCGACCCTTGGGATCGAACATGCACAGGCCCTGCGAGATGTTGTTGACCGCAGCGTCGAGCCTGATGTTCTGCCGTTCGAGCTGGAGCTTGCGCTTCTGGACGATCTCTTCACGGGCGATCTCGTCGGTCACGTCCTCATGGGTGACCACCCAGCCGAGCGCCGGCGAATAGACATTCGCGGTCTCGATAGTGCGCCCGCCATTGACGAGCTCCCGGCTCTTGTGGCGCGCGCCGCCGCGATTGGCGAGGAGCTCGGCCGAATAGGCCTCATAGAATTCCTCGGGCGTCTCTCCCGGATGGTTACCCAGCCGGTGGGACAGCGCCACCACCTCCTCGAGCGTCATGCCACGGCGGACGGCCTCGGCCGGAAATCCGTACATGTCGCGGTAGTGCTTGTTCCACATCACCAGGCGGAACTGCGGGCTCCACACGCAAAAGCCATAGGGGATGTTCTCGAGCGCCGCATCAAGGAGCAGCGCCTCGGCCATCTCGCTAAGGCTTCCGGTGTCTTCGGTCAGCACCCTGTTTCAACTCCGCTTGGCGCTTTGCGGCAAAGTTATGGTGGGGAACTTAATGTCACCTTAAGCGCCAAATGCGGAAAAACAATTGGTATTCTTGGGTTTACCGGTCGTGCATGGTGTCGCTCGATTAGGGCGGATGCAAACTCCCGCGCACAACAAAGGTGTGAAGCGCGATTTGAGTGCATCAAATCGCGCACACCCGGCGGCACCCGCCTCGTCAACGCCCGGCGCGCTTGTTGCGCGCGGCCCAGGTCTTGAGGCGCAGGCCCGAAAGCTTGATGAAGCCTTCGGCGTCGTGATGGTCGTAGGTACCCGATCCTTCCTCGAAGGTGACGAGATCCTCCGAATAGAGCGAATAGGGCGAGGTGCGCGCGACGAGGTTGGCCGATCCCTTGTAGAGCTTGATAGTCACCTCGCCGGAAACGAATTCCTGGCTCTTGTCGATCAGGGCCTGCAGCATTTCGCGTTCGGGCGAATACCAGAAGCCGTTGTAGATGAGCTCGGCATAGCGCGGCATGATCTCGTCCTTGAGATGGGCCGCGCCCCGGTCGAGGGTAATCGATTCGATGCCGCGATGGGCAACGAGGAGGATCGTACCGCCCGGCGTTTCATAGATGCCGCGCGATTTCATGCCGACGAACCGGTTTTCGACGAGGTCGAGCCGGCCGACGCCGTGCCGGCCGCCCAGTTCGTTGAGCTTCGTCAGCAGCTCCGCGGGTGAAAGCGTTTCGCCGTTGATCGAGACCGCATCGCCCTTCTCGAAACCGATGATGACGATCTCGGGCTGATCGGGCGCCTGCTCGGGGTCGGTCGTGCGCTGGTACACGTAGTCCGGTGCCGGCTGGCCCGGATCCTCGAGCACCTTGCCTTCCGAGGAGGTGTGGAGGAGATTGGCATCGACCGAGAACGGCGCCTCGCCCCGCTTGTCCCTGGGCACGGGGATCTGGTTCTTTTCGGCGTATTCGATGAGCTTGGTGCGGCTTTGCAGGTCCCATTCGCGCCAGGGCGCGATGACCCGGATCGAAGGGTTGAGCGCATAGGCGGTCAGCTCGAAACGTACCTGGTCGTTACCCTTGCCGGTCGCGCCATGGGCGATGGCGTCGGCCCCCACTTCCTCGGCGATGTCGACGAGGTGCTTGGCGATCAGCGGCCGGGCGATGGAGGTGCCGAGCAGATAAACCCCTTCATAGACCGCGTTGGCCCGGAACATCGGGAAGACATAGTCGCGCACGAACTCCTCGCGCACGTCGACGATGCGGATATCCTTGATTCCAAGCATCTCGGCCTTCTGGCGAGCCGGCTCCAACTCCTCGCCCTGGCCGAGATCTGCCGTGAAGGTGACGATCTCGCACTGGTAGGTTTCCCGGAGCCATTTGAGGATGATGGAGGTATCGAGCCCGCCCGAATAGGAAAGGACGACCTTCTTGATATCTTTCGCCATGATTGCGGTATGCTCCCAAATCTGCTTGTTGAAACGATACACCAGCCCAGGCGCAACAATCTTGCGACAACGTCACGTTTGGACGATAATTTGGCAGGATATGCCACCCCTTGCCGTAAGCGGGACGTGAAATGCCAGAAGCCATCGACGCCATCGACCGGCGCATCCTTCGCGCGCTGCAGCGCAATGGACGCATGTCCAATGTGGAACTCGCCAATGAGGTCGGCCTTTCACCCTCGCCATGCCTGCGCCGGGTGCGGTTATTGGAGGAGTCGGGCGTCATCGATCAATACGTGGCGGTGCTGAACGGGCCCAGGATCGGCCTTGGGCTGACCGTTTTCGTGCGCGTGTGGTTCAAGACCCAGGATGCCGAAATCACCCAGCAGTTCGCCGAAACCGTACGCAAATTTCCCGAGGTGGTCGAATGCTATCTGACCACCGGCGAATGCGATGCCATCATGCGGGTGGTGACGGCCGACCTCCACGCCTATTGGCGCTTCCAGGCCGACCACCTGACCCGGATCCCAAGCGTTCAGAGCGTGAAGACCGATGTGCCGATGGAAACGATCAAGCGCAGCTACGAGCTGCCCCTGCTCTAGGCAAGTCGGGGCCAGGCTTCGAGGTTGACAGGATCGTTCCGCACCCCGACAAAGGCTCTGTCCTCCTGGGTGATGGTCGCCCATGGCGGTGCACAAGTCGAGATCCTGATCATGCCCTTCTTCGTCCCCGACCTTTCGGTGATCCTCGCCTTCGCCCTCGCAAGCTTCGTGTTGGCCGTGACGCCCGGGCCGGATATGGCGCTCTTTGTTTCGCGCACCATCAACCACGGCCTCGTCCATGGTTTTACTACCATGGCCGGGGCACTGACCGGCATTGCCGTCCATACCGGCCTGGTCGCCTTCGGTATCTCGATCCTGATTGTTGCCGCGCCCGCCGCCTTCATGGTCCTCAAGATCGCCGGCGCGGTCTACCTGCTCTGGCTCGCCATCCAGGCCGTCCGCGACGGCGGCGGCGTGCTCGTTGCCCGGGCTGCCGGCCGTGAGCCTTCATTCGCCCAGAGCTATCTCACCGGTCTCGGCATCAACCTCACCAATCCCAAGGTCGCACTGTTCTTCGTGACCTTCCTGCCCCAGTTCGTCTCCGCCGATGATCCGGCTGCCGCCAGCAAGCTCTTGTTCCTTGGCGCCGAATTCGTCGTCGTATCGCTGCCCATCGTCATCGCCATTGTCTTGGCGGCCGAATGGCTGACCACGACGCTCAAGGAAAACCGCTGGGTGTCGAAAGCGCTCAACTGGAGCTTCGCGGCGGTCTTTGCCGCCTTTGCAGCGACCATCCTCTTCGCCGAGGGCCGCAAGTAAGTCGCGTCAATCCTGCCGCACCTGACTCATGATAGCCAGCGGCCGACCTTGGTTGTCGGCAAAGAACGCCATCCACTCCTCGGTGCCGTCTGCATGCCGGTGGATCATGTGCGGCGCGCCGAGGAACGTGATGCCGCGCGCCTGCATCTCCTCATGGCTCCTCACGATATCGGCGACGCGGAAATAGAGGATCGCTGCCTGCGGCGCACCGCCTTCATCGTTCGCGCTGAGCATCAGCCGAACGCCTCCGCAGTCGAAGAAGGCGAGCGTGCCGTAGGTGTAGAGGTGGGGAAGGCCGAGGACGTCGCGGTACCAGCGCTCGGCGGCCGCGATGTCCGTGACCGAGCGGGCAATCTGGCCGATAGCGCCAAAACCCTCACCTGCCTGTGGCTGCATGAGAACCCTCCCTCGGTCCTGTGCAGCCATTCTAGCGCGGATCGGAGGAAATTTCCTCTGCCCGTCTAGGCACCTCGTCAAGATCCCATTCGTAATAGGCGAAGACGTCCTCCTCGCCGGCAAAGCTGCGATAGAGCGCGTTGGCTGCGGCATTGTCCGGTTCGGTCCCGACCCAGCTTTCGCGCGCGCCCCGCTCGCGACCCCACTCGAACATGGCCGTCAGCATCGCCCGCGCGATGCCGCGCCGGAGGTAGGCATCGGCAACGCCCACCTCGTCGATATAGAGCTCGTCGACCTTGTCGGGATGCTTGTGGAGAACTGCGGCGCATTGGCCGACAACGAGGTCGCCGTCGAAGGCGAGGATGATCAGGTGACCGGGCTCGGCAAGGTATGAGGCGATCCGCTCGGGCACCACCGGTTCGTCGAAGACGCCCGCGGCGATATTGGTAAAGAGCGCAGCGTCCTGCGGGCCCATACGCTTGAGAGTGATGGTCATGCGTGACTCCTTTCGTGAAAAAGGCGTCACCGGTTATCGGATCAGACGTGCCGAAGGTTGGCCTCCCGCGTGCACCGCGCCGTTTTTTTAAGACACGCCCTAGAAGGCGATGGCGCCCTCTAGCGCGTCGCGCTCCTTCTTCGAGAGCCGCTCGCTCTCGCTTTTCAATTGCCCGCAGGCCGCAAGGATATCGCGCCCGCGCGGCGTCCTCACCGGACTCGCATAGCCGGCCCGGTTGACGATGTCGGCGAAGCGCTCGATGCGGTCCGACTTCGAGCAGCCGTAATTGGTTCCCGGCCACGGATTGAACGGGATGAGGTTGATCTTGGCCGGAATACCGGCGAGCAACCGCACCAGCTCGCGCGCGTCCGCATCCGAATCGTTGATGCCGTCGAGCATGACGTATTCGAAGGTGATGCGGCGCGCATTGGAGAGGCCGGGATAGTTGCGGCAGGCGTCGAGCAGTTCCTTGATCGGCCACTTCTTGTTGATCGGCACCAGCACGTCGCGCAGGTCGTCGCGCACCGCATGGAGCGAGATGGCGAGCATCACCCCGATCTCGCGCCCGGTCGGCTCGATCTGCGGCACGACGCCCGAGGTCGAGAGCGTGATGCGGCGCTTGGAGAGGCTCATGCCGTCGCCGTCCGAAGCGATCAGCAGCGCGTTTTTGACGTTGTCATAATTGTAGAGCGGCTCGCCCATGCCCATCATCACGATATTGGTGATGGCGCGACTGTCGCCTTCCGATCCGCCCGAACCGCGCGGCGCCGGTACCAGGCCGCCGTCGTCCGGGCGCGTCCCGCCCGGAAAATCTCCGAGCCGTTCGCGCGCCATCAGCACCTGGCCGAGGATTTCACCGGCCGTGAGATTGCGCACCAGCTTTTGCGTGCCGGTGTGGCAGAACGTGCAGGTCAGAGTGCAGCCGACTTGTGAGGAGACGCAGAGCGTGCCGCGATCCTCTTCGGGAATGTAGACGGTCTCGACCTCGACCGGTGGCAACAGGGGTGCCTGAGGATCGCGGAAGCGGAAGAGCCACTTGCGTGTACCGTCCGAGGAGACCTGTTCGGAGACGATCTCGGGCCGGTCGATGACGAAGGTGTCGGCAAGCAGCGCTCGAGTCGCCTTGCCGATATTGGTCATCGCCGTAAAGTCGGTGGCACCGTTGACGTAGAGCCAGTTCCAGAGCTGGCTGGCGCGCATGCGCGCCTCCTTCTCCCCTATCCCCGCCGCAGTGAGCGCCTGCGCCAGCTCGGGCTTCATCAGCCCGACAAGCGACGGCCGGCCCTTCGGAATGGGACGCCTGGCGACGGCTTGGTCGAGATCGAGAGCGATGCTCATGGCAACGGGTCCGGCTAGCGCAACGTGCGAAAAGAGCCTGTCCCGGATTCGATCCGGGATGGGTACCGGCTTTTCGCAAAAAACGTTGCGACGATAAATACCCAGAGCCGGTACTCGGATTCCATCGGAGTACATAAGCTCTATGCGGGAGAACGAGCCGCGCCCCTTATCATAGGACGCAGGTCAAGGCAAAGTCACGGCAGGGTGAAGCCTCTTTCAAGGATCAGCTGCACTCGGCGCTGATCGCCTGCGACGCGGCGGTGGCGCCCGAGAGCGAGAAAGTCTGCGTAACGCGGATACCCGCCGCGCTCGTCGTTTCGATGGTCAGGCTCGAGCCGGCGCGGATGGCCGAGGCCAGGTTCTCGCTCTGGCTCGGATCGTCGAGCCAGGCTGCGTCCCCTTGCGCAAACAGCGTATAGTTGGCGCCCCCGACGCTGGCGACGGCAACCGACTCCGGCGCGAGGTCGAAACCGGCCACCAGGTTGATCTCGTTGCGCACGCCCTCGGCCGGCCGGTGGGTGATGTAGAGATAGCCCTGGGCGTAGCCCTCGGGTGTCGGCGACGTTTCGGTTGGCCTGGTGAGCGCAAAGCAGATCGTGCCCTGGCCTTCGCTGGCCGCGTAGCTCGACCAGGCGTTGTGGTCGCCCAAAAGCCGCACCGACTGGGCAAGAACAGGGCCGCAAGTCAGGATGAGCGCCAGCCCAGCGGCCGCCGCTACGATCGTGCGTGATGCCATCGAAATGCCTCTCTTCTCGCCCGTCGCCAACCCATGCTTCCGGGGCCGCACCGATCCCTTAGGCAGTTTGCCCGGAGCCTGCAAGCCCCTGAGGATGGCTGCTACTGGCAGGCCTGGTCGATGGCGTCCATGGCCGCCGATGAGCCGGAAAGCGAGTAGGTGTCGACCGTATTGGTGCCACGTTGGCTTGTGCCGCGGACCACCAGCGACGAGCCGGCCCGAAAGGCGGAGACGAATGCCGGTTCGTCTCCGGTCGAGGCGAGCCAGGCGGCATTGTCCTGAGCCACCATCTGGTAGCTCTTGTTGTCGATGGTGGCGCTGGCCTTGGCATCCGAGGTGTTGAAGGGGTAGCCGATCAGCGTCTGCACCTCGTTCTTGGTACCCATGCCCTTGCGGTGGATAACGAGGAAATGCACCGGGTCGCGGTTGACCCCGGCCGGCTCGCTCGAGCGCGGTTGGCCGGAAATATAGCAGATCTCGCCGCTGGCATCGGTGCCTTTCCAGGCAGTCCAGGCATTGAAGGTGCCGAGTTCGGTGGCTTGCTGGGCAAGGGCCACCGACGGGGTGAGGCCCATGAATCCGCAAACCAATGCCACCGCAAGGCCGGCAAGAAGGCCACGGGCTTTCGTCGTCATCGCCAAATCTTCCTCTGTTCGTCAGTCTGGCAGGTCCGCTTCCCGCAAGCGTGCCCGCATTATGGTTACCAAGGCGTCAAAACCCGCCGATATTTGACTTAAATCATCGCATGACGAGCAAACGTGACGGCATTTTGGCGCAAGCCGGCAACATTTAGATGGTTTGCGCCAACGCGGTAAATCTCGCGTTAACAATGCCGCGACGACCGTCACGCCGCCAGCGGATAGCCCTGCTCGACGATATAGGGACCGCCACCCACGGAGTCCTTGCTCGAAAACAGGACGAACCGGCCGACCTGGAACTCGAGCGGCTGGAAGCGCCCGGCGTTGGCCATGAACCAGGCGAGGTCGTGGGCACTGGTGCCCTTGAGCCGCGCCAGCGAGACGTGTGGGACGAACTTGCGCCCATCGGGCGCCAATCCTGCCCTCTGCAGCATGCGTTCCTGGGCGGCCTGCAGACGCGCGAGCGGCTCGCTGGACTCGATGCCCGCATAAAGGGCGCGCGGCTTGTCGCCACCGAACGCGCCCAGATGTGTCAGCCGCAGCGAGAACGAGAGCGAGTTCGAGAGCTTATCGAGTATATCGGCCACATCGTCCGCGGTCTGGTTGTCGACATCGCCAATGAAGCGCAGGGTGATGTGGTAGTTTCCCGGATCTATCCAGCGCGCGCCCATCAGGCCGCCGCGTTTGAGGGAAAGCGCAAAACCCACATCGGCCGGGATTTCGAGGCCGGTAAAGAGCCGGGGCATGGGGCCCTCCTCTTTGCTGTGGCGGGCGGCAGAGGGCCGCAAAGGGCCGCCGCACCGCCTGTGATTTTGCGTATGATTCGCTCGTTCACGGTAACACACTGGCACGCTTCGCATAGACCCCATTGCTCGGCTTGAGCAACGTGCGAAAAGAGCCTGTCCCGGACTTGATCCGGGATGGATACCGGCTTTTCGCAAGAAACGTTGCGCCAACAAACAACTAGGGCCGACGCTCTGATCCGTCAGTGCGCATGAGGCCCTAGCCTCACTTGGCGGCGATCGGATCCGGTTGCGCTTGTAAAACCTTGGCCCTGTCTCCATATTAGCCGGCGAAAGCGCACCCGGCATTCGCAGTGCGCGACGTGAATATTCGGACGGAAAGGGAACCGACAGATGGCTGAATATGACCGTCAGACCCTCAATGCGCGGGCCGGCTCGGCCGCAGCCATTGACGAGGGCCTGCGCAGCTACATGCTGAGCGTCTACAACTACATGGGCATTGGCCTGGTGGTCACCGGGCTCGTGGCCTATTTCTTCAACCAGTGGGCCACTGCCAGCGAAGCCAACTTCAACCTCATCTACGGCAGCCCGCTCGCCTGGGTGATCATGCTCTCCCCGCTCGCCTTCGTGCTGGTCCTGAGCTTCGGCATCAACAAGATGAGCGTGGGGACCGCGCAACTGACCTTCTGGGCGTTCGCCACCGTAATGGGGCTGTCGCTGTCGTCGATCTTTGCGGTCTATACCGGCGCTTCGATCGCGAGGGTTTTCTTCATCACGGCGGCGACGTTCGGTGCGATGAGCCTATATGGTTACACCACCAAGCGTGATCTGACCTCGATGGGTACCTTCCTGTTCATGGGTCTCATCGGTCTCGTCATCGCCATGATCGTCAACATCTTCCTGCAGAGCTCGGCGCTCGAGTTCGCTATTTCCGCGGTGGGCGTGCTGATCTTCGTGGGCCTGACCGCCTACGACACGCAGAAGATCAAGGAAAGCTATGCCAGCCACTTCGGCGCGGACGTGCTGACCAAGAACGCGATCATGGGGGCCCTCAGCCTCTATCTCGACTTCATCAACCTGTTCCTGATGCTCCTGCGGCTGTTCGGCAACCGCGAATAGTTCAAGAGGCTTGATCGTACGATCAAGCAAATCAGTTGGACGAGAATCCGGGCCGCGGTCTACAAAGACCGCGGCTCTTTTCGTTTCCTGAGGATACTCCGCCGTGACCGCCGACTTCGTGCTGCGCCCCTTTGAGTGGAGCGACGTACCCGCAATCACCGCCATCTACCGACATTACGTCGAGACGTCCCCCTGCACCTTCGATACGACGGCGCCCGGCGAGCGGGCCATGGCCGACAAGTTCGGCGCGATGGTTGAACTGGGTCACCCGGTGCTCGTCGCCGAATGGCAGGGCAAGTTCGCCGCATACGCCTACGCCTCGGTTTACCGGCCGCGCCCCGCCTATCGCTACACCTGTGAGGATTCGATCTATATCGATCCAAAGGCTGCCGGCCAGGGGCTCGGCAGCCACATGCTCGAACGGCTCGTCGCCGACGCTCGTGCCTTTGGCTTCAAGCAAATGATCGCCGTCATTACCGCCAGCGGAGAAAGCTCGATCGCCCTCCACACCAAGTTCGGCTTCCGCCATATCGGACGCTACGAGAAGCTCGGCTACAAGTTCGATGCCTGGCACGACATCGTGCACATGCAGCTCGCGCTGTAGCAACGTCCGAGACGGCCGGTTCAGGCTCCCAGCCGCTTACTCATCGGGTAACCCGGCATCCCCCAGCTCGCTTCGGGAGGTCCGTCTTCGTTCCAGCCGTTCGCGCGGTAAAAGCCGAGCGCGGTCCGCGTGCTGGTCAACCGTCCGACGGCGAACCCGCGGTCGGCGATTTCAGCCTCCATCGCCGCCAGCAGCGTCCGGCCGACGCCGTGCCGGACATGTCCCGGATCGACATAGTTGAGAGCCACCTCATTGCCGCCCGCGACTGCCCCGACACCGACGACCGTGTCGCGATTTCGCGCAACCAGCAGCATCAGGTCCGGATTGGCCAGCATCCCGTCGACACCCGCGACCGACTTGTTGCGCGTCCAACTCGCAATGAGGATGGGATCACCATCATGATCGAGCGTGCAGAGCTCAGTGATCGAAGCGATGAGCACCCGGCTCATTGCTTCGACGTCCCCGCCGGCGGCTCGCCGCACATGAAGGTCGTGTCGCATCAGTCTTCCCCAGCCACACACTCCGCGACATGGAGGAGGGCCTGCGACGAGCCCCGGAGCGGGATGTCGACGATATCGAGCTCGGGGGCCGAGACCACCAGACGGTTGCCGCGCCGCAGGCCCGCGATGAGCTCGAGAGCGAGCACATCGCCCTCGGGTTCCGACCGATAGAAGAACACCGCCCCGTTCTCGGCGGTCACCGGCACGGTCATGATCTTGCCGTCGATACTGAAATCGAGCTGCGGCGGGGCGTCGGCAAACGGTTCGATCCTGGCGGCCGGCGTCAGCTCCAGGAGAAAGGCACCGGCGTCGGCAAGGTCCGGTCCGGCGCATTCGAGGCTGATCGAGCCGCCCGCCTCGCTGCCGCCGCCGGCCGCGAACGTGCCCATATTGTAGTACCCGCCCCAGATTGGTGCCGGCTGGGCATGGACCGGGGCCGCCGGCACGAGAGCCAGCAGCATCGCTGTCGGCCATCCGCGCATCAATCGACGACGGCGAGTTGCGGATCGAGCACGCGCAGCACCTGCTCGATATCGTGCCCGCGCTTCAGGATACGGCCGTGCTGGTTGGTGACAAGATACTGCCCCTGCCGGCTCCTGAGCTTGGGATTCTTCTCAATGATGAACAACGGTCGCTCGGAGACCCGCGCATAGATGGAAAACAGCGCCCGGTCCTTGAGGAAGTCCATGGCGTAATCGCGCCAGTCGCCGGCTGCGACCTTGCGGCCATAGACCGACAGGATCGCCATCAGCTCACGCCGGTCGAATGCGATGATCGGATGGGGTTTTGCCGCCGCTACGCCAGGCGGTTCGCCCACGTGAACCAGCGAGAGCTTGCTCCTGCTATCGGCTGTCCGCCCTTCGGCCAAACCGTATCACTCCGTGTCAAGGCACTGTCATGATTGCGGCATTCGCGGCGCGATGCAAGGGGTGCGCAGTTGCAGAGGCGCTGCACGTCCAGTTACGGGCAAATTCCCCAATTCGGACACAGTTTGTCCCTTCTTGCGCCGAAAAGCATGTCTAGAAACTGACAATTGCCTCCAGTGGCTGGCATTCGGGCCGACCGAGCCCCCAAACCATGACGCCCGAATGCCAGCCGCCCCCAAGTTGACCTAGTCAGTCTTGCTCCCGCTTCCCCCCGGAAGCGGGAGATTTGTTTTGGGGTCTTGCGACGGCGTTATTGCTCGTAGATCGCCGCCCCTAGGATCGCGCCCGGCAGCCCGTTGTGCTCCTGCTGCACGAGGACGGCGACTCCATCGGAATGATCGGCAAGGATCTCCGCCAGCGGCATGCGGATCTGCGCGCCCGCTCCCGGCTCCCAGACGCCAAGCGCCTGCCGCCCGGTCACCACGTGGCTGTAGAGGAGGGATTTGCCCTCGTTCTCGCCGCGCTCTATGGCGATCTCGGCGGCGTCGAGATAGGTCACGAGCCAGATCATCGCCTCGTCGAGCCCGGCCTGTCCCTCGATACTGATCGAGAGCACGCCGTCCTCGACTGCAAGAGCGATCGGTAGCGCCAAACCGGCTTGCGCGAGGGCCAGCGTGACATCGTGGCGTTTGGACCCGACTACCCCCTTCTCGCCATTGACCACGATCTGCGGCGTGTAGATGCGCGAGGAACCCCATCGGCTCGCGTACGCCCGCTGCCGCTTGGAGTTGGCCTCAGCTCCGAAGGTGTCGGGCCAGCCGATATAGTCCCAGTAATCGACGTGATAGCCGAGCGCCACGATATCGCCACGCTGCGCCAGTTCCGTCAGCAGCTCGTCGGCTGGCGGGCAGGATGAACACCCCTGGCTGGTAAAGAGTTCGACGACGGCTTTGGCGCGCATTTCTTCGGCAACCGTCGGAGCGGCAGCGAGCAAGGCGGCGAGCATGGTGGCTGTCGTCAGGGGGCGCGCGATCATGGGCGAAAGTTCTAGTCAGCCGTTAAGCGCCCCGCCAGTCAATTCCGGGTGAGACACGGGATTTCCCCTTGCTGCACCGCTCCAAAGAAAATGGCGGCCACGAAGGCCGCCATTTCAATGTCCCGGACGTGATCCGGGATGGATACCGGCTTTTCGCAAGAAACGTTGCGACAACAAACAACTAGAGCCGGCGCTCTGATTCCATCAGAGCGCATAAGGCTCTAGGCAGCGACGAGGCTGCGCAGCACATAGTGCAGGATGCCGCCGTTGCGGTAGTAATCGAGCTCGTTGGCGGTATCGATGCGGCACCGCGTCTCGATTTCCGTGACGCTGCCGTCGGCCTTGGTGATGCGCACCTTGACCGTGGTGCGCGGCGCAATCTCCTCGATGCCCTCGACGCTGATCGTCTCCGATCCGTCGAGCTCGAGGCTCTGCCAGCTCTCGCCGTCCTTGAACTGCAGCGGCAGCACCCCCATGCCCACGAGATTGGAGCGGTGGATACGCTCGAAGCTCTGGGCGATGACGGCACGCACACCCAGGAGATTAGTGCCTTTGGCCGCCCAGTCGCGCGAGGAGCCGGTGCCGTATTCCTTGCCGGCGAAGACGACGAGCGGCGTGCCCTGCTTCTGGTACGCCATCGCCGCATCGTAGATCGGCATCTGCTCGCCGTTCGGTCCTTTGGTGTATCCGCCTTCGACGCCCGGCAGCATCTGGTTCTTGATGCGGATATTGGCGAAGGTGCCGCGCATCATCACCTCGTGATTGCCGCGGCGGGCGCCATAGGAATTGAAGTCCTTGGGCGCCACCTGCCGTTCGGTGAGGTAGTCGCCTGCGGGCGTGTCCTTCTTGAACGACCCCGCCGGCGAGATGTGGTCGGTGGTGATCGAATCGAGGAAAAGTGCCAGGATCCGCGCGTTCTCGATATCCGTCACCGGCTTCGGCTCTATCTCGAGGTCCTCGAAATAGGGCGGGTTCTGCACATAGGTGGACGAGCCGTTCCACTTGTAGGTCTCGCCGCCGTCGATGGCGATCGAGCGCCAGTGCTCGTCGCCCTTGAAGACGTCCGAATACCGGCCCTTGAACATTTCCGGGGTGACGTGCTGGCGCACGATCTCGGCGATCTCATGGTTGGTCGGCCACAGGTCCTTGAGGTAGACGGGCTTGCCGTCCTTGCCCGTCCCCAGCGGCTCGCTGGTGATGTCGATCTTCATCGAGCCGGCGAGCGCATAGGCGACGACCAGCGGCGGGGACGCGAGGAAATTCGCCTTGACGTCCGGATTGACGCGCCCCTCGAAGTTGCGGTTGCCCGAAAGCACCGAGGCGGCAACGAGATCGCCGGTCTGCACGGCCTTGGAGATCGCCGGCGGCAGCGGTCCGGAATTGCCGATGCAGGTGGTGCAGCCATAACCGACGAGATTGAACCCGATGGCGTCGAGATCATCCTGCAGCCCCGCGGCGGTGAGGTAATCGGTCACCACCTGCGATCCGGGCGCCAGCGAGGTCTTGACCCAGGGCTTGCGGGTGAGCCCCAGTTCGCGGGCCTTGCGCGCAACCAACCCCGCCGCAACCAGCACCGACGGGTTGGAGGTGTTGGTGCACGAGGTTATGGCGGCAATGACCACGTCGCCGTGGCCGATCTCGAAGTCCTCGCCGTCGACCTTTATCTTCGGATCATCGGTCTTGCCGAATTCCTTGGGCAGCGCCGCAGCGAACGCCTCCTTGGCCTCGGCCAGGATAATGCGGTCCTGCGGACGCTTGGGCCCGGAAATGGAGGGCACCACGGTCGAAAGATCGAGCTCGAGCGTAGCCGTGAACACCGGATCCGGCGAGTTGGTCTGCCGGAACATGCCCTGGGACTTGCAATAGGCCTCGACCAACGCGACGCGTTCGGGCGCGCGTCCGGAGGTGGTCAGATATTTGAGGGTATCGGCATCGACGGGGAAGAAGCCGCAGGTGGCGCCATATTCGGGCGCCATGTTGCCGATGGTTGCCTGGTCCTCGAGGCTGAGATAGTCGAGGCCGGGCCCGAAGAACTCGACGAACTTGCCCACGACCCCCTTCCTGCGCAGCATCTCCGTGACGGTCAGCACCAGGTCGGTGGCGGTGACGCCCTCGTTGATCTTGCCGGTCAGCTTGAAGCCGACGACCTCGGGGATGAGCATGGTGATCGGCTGGCCGAGCATCGCCGCCTCCGCCTCGATGCCTCCGACGCCCCAGCCCAGCACGGCGAGGCCATTGACCATGGTGGTATGCGAGTCGGTGCCGACGAGAGTATCGGGATAGGCGAACGTCTCCCCGTCCTCCTCGCGCGTCCACACGGTCTGGGCGAGGTATTCGAGGTTGACCTGGTGGCAGATGCCGGTGCCCGGTGGCACCACACGGAAATTGTCGAATGCCTGCTGGCCCCAGCGCAGGAACTCGTAGCGCTCGCCATTGCGCTCGTATTCGAGCTCGACATTGTCGTTGAAGGCCATGGGCGTGCCGAATGAATCGACCATGACCGAGTGGTCGATGACGAGGTCGACCGGCACCAGGGGGTTGATCTTCTGCGCGTCGGCGCCGAGCTTTGTGGTCGCATCGCGCATGGCCGCGAGGTCGACGACAGCGGGAACGCCGGTAAAGTCCTGCATCAGGACGCGCGCAGGACGGTAGGAGATCTCGTGCTCGCTGGTACGATCCTTCAGCCACTCGGCGACGGCCAGGATGTCGTTTTTGGTGACAGTCCGCCCGTCCTCGAAGCGCAACAGGTTCTCGAGCACCACCTTCATCGAGTGCGGAAGCTTCGAGACGCCCTCGAGCCCGTTCTTTTCCGCCTCGGGTATCGAATAATAGGTATAGGTCTTGTCGCCGACCGTGAGGGTCGACTTGGCCTTGAAGCTGTTGAGGGATTTATCGGTCACGGTTCCGCCCTTGGGTTGGGTTGCTGCTTGTCCCCGAGGCGCCGGATTTTAAGGGGAAACCTCCGGTTTCCGCCTGTTTCCAGCGCCCTTGCTGGAATGACTCCAATCTAGAACGGCTTATAGAGGCTCAAGTTTGCACTTGCCAGTGCCGACTTTGCTTCAATACGAGATGGGGTCATGACGCTCCGGCAAGGCTTTGACCCGCTGATCCTCACCGCGACGGGCCTTGCCTGCCGCCGCGGCGAGCGCGTGCTGGCCGAGGGGCTCGAGTTCACCGTCCCCTCCGGCGGCATCCTGCTGCTGAAGGGTGCCAACGGCGCCGGCAAGACGACGCTGCTGATGACCCTTCTCGGCGCCCTGCGGCCCGCTTCCGGCCGCTTCGCCTTCGAAGGCGTGGACACCGAGAGCGCCTTCATTCACTTCCTCGGCCACCGCAACGCGGTCAAACCGCACCTGACCCTTGCCGAGAACCTCGCCTTCTGGGCGTCGGTCAACGGCGGCGGCGGGCTCTCCTCCCCTGCCGCGCTCGAGGCAGTCGGACTCGGTCCTGTCGCGGGGCTCGATGCCGGCTATCTCTCGGCAGGTCAGACGCGGCGGCTCGCGCTCGCCCGCCTCCTCGTCACCCCGCGCCCCGTCTGGCTCCTCGACGAGCCGACCGCCGCGCTCGATACGCAAGGCGAGGCGATGGTCGCCGCCTTGATTGATGCACACCTTACCGCAGGAGGCCTGGCAGTTGCCGCCACCCACCTGCCGCTGCCGCTGCGCTCAGCCCGCGTCGGTGAACTGAGGCTCGATCCATGATGAGCGCCTTTACCGCCATTCTCCTGCGCGATCTGAAGCTTGCCCTGCGCACGGGCGGCGACTGGCTGACGCTGGCCCTCTTCTTCGTCATGGTCGGCATCGTCGTGCCCTTCGCCATCGGTCCCGACCGTGAGCTGCTCTCCCGTTTGGCTCCGGGGATCGTCTGGATCGCCGCGTTCCTCTCGGTGCTCCTGGGGCTCGACCGGCTGTTCCGCGCCGACCATGAGGACGGCACGCTCCTGCTGTTGCGTCTCTCCGACCTGCCCCTGGCCGGAGTGGTTCTCGCAAAGTTGATCGCCCACTGGCTTCTGACCGCACTGCCTCTCCTCGCGGCCACGCCGCTGCTTGCCGTGATGCTGTCCATGGACCCGCCGGCGTTCCTCAGGGCGGTGGTCTCGCTCCTCGTCGGCACGCCCGGCCTCGTCGCCCTCGGAACCGTAGGGGCCGCGGTCACCGTGACGATCCGGCGCGGCGGGCTCATTGCTCCGGTCCTCATTCTGCCGCTCGCCATACCTCTTCTGATCTTCGGGGTCGGGGCCATTACCACGGGGCCTGGGCCCGACCAGTCGGGCACGGCGCTGCTGCTGCTTGCGGCAATCAGCCTCATCGCCGTGGCGGTTACTCCCTTCGCCGCCGCTCTTGCGATAACATCCGCCGAGGACTAGAGCGCCGCCAATGAATGTCGAGAACACATCCAAGCAGAGCTGGTGGACCCGGATCGCCCATCCGGGACAGTTCGTCGCCTGGTCGCGGCGACTGCTCGTCCCGCTCTGGATCGCGACCGCCGCGCTCTTTGTCCTCGGCCTCTGGCTCGCTTTCTTTGCTTCGCCCGAGGACTACCAGATGGGCGACACCGTGCGGATCATGTACGTGCATGTGCCGACCGCCTGGCTCAGCCAGTTCGTCTACGGCGTGATGTCTGTCTCGGCCATCGGCACGCTCGTCTGGCGCCATCCGATGGCCGACGTCTCCATGAAGGCGGCCGCACCGCTCGGCGCTACGTTCACGGCGCTCGCCCTTTACACCGGAGCCCTCTGGGGCCGGCCGACCTGGGGCACCTTCTGGGAATGGGACGGGCGCATGACCTCGACCCTGGTGCTGCTGCTCATCTATTTCGGCATCGTCGCGCTCTGGCGTGCCTTCGACGACCAGTTGCGCGCCGCACGCATCGTTGCCGTCTTTACCCTGGTCGGCGCCGTCAACATCCCCATCATCAAGTTCTCCGTCGACTGGTGGGCAACGCTCCATCAGCCGGCAAGCGTCTTCCGCCTCGACGGGCCGACCATGCCCGGCTCCATACTGACGCCGCTCTTCGTCATGGTCTTCGCCTTTACCGCGCTGTTCCTGACGCTGCACCTCATCGGCATGCACACCGAGGTGCGGCGCCGGCGCGTGATGAGCCTCGAGCGCCGCCTGGCCCAGAGGGGTGCTGCATGATCGACTTGGGACCCCATGCCGTCTACATCGTCTGGGCTTATCTCGGCGTTGCCGTCGCTATTGCCGCGCTCATCGGGTTCAAGCTCGTCGAGTCGCGCCGGTTATCGGCGCGCCTTGCCGCCCTCGAGACCGCTGGAGCCGACCGCTCCGCGACGCACCCATGATGCGTATCGCGCTGATCCTCGCCCCGCTCGTCGCGCTGGTGGCGCTGGTTGCCGTCTTTGCCATGTCCATCGACCGCGATCCCGGCTTGGTGCGCTCGGTGCTGATCGACAAGCCGGCCCCGCAATTCGATCTCGCCCCCGTCGAAGGCCTGGACGTTCCCGGCTTTTCCAGGGAGAGCCTCATGGGCGAGCCGACGCTGGTCAATGTCTTTGCCAGTTGGTGCGTGCCCTGCCGCGCCGAGCATCCGCTGCTCGAGGCGATGAAAGCCGAGACCGGCATTCGCCTCTTCGGCATAAACCACAACGACCCGCCCGAAAACGCCCGCGCCTTCCTTGCCGAACTCGGCAATCCCTATGACGCCGTCGGAGCCGACCGCGACCGGCGCGTCTCCATCGACTGGGGCGTCTACGGCGTGCCCGAAACCTTCCTGGTCAATGCCGAGGGCGTGATCGTCTACAAGCACGTCGGGCCGATGACTCCGGGCTCGATCGAGCGCGAAGTGCTGCCGGCGATCGCGGCGATGCGCGGCGAGTAGCGATCAGAAGTCGCTGGTCAGCCCCTTGATCTCCCAATCCCCATAGCGCCCCGGTTCGAGGCCGCCGCGGCCGCCTTTTTCCGCCGGCGCCTTGGTCGTCCTGGCATCGATCTCGCGCCGGCGTGCCTCGGCTTCGGCCAGCGCCCGTTTGGCGGCCGGCGACAGCGGCTTCGCCGGCTTTGCCTCCGGTTTCACAGTTTGCGGCGTGTCTGTCTGCGGTTGCCTGGTCATGGCCGTTCCGGGAACCTTACAATCGGTTCATCTGTCTTGTATCGGGCCCTTACGCCTACAACATATTTGATGGTTATCGAACCCTTCCACGAGGACTAGGATGTTCAACGCGTTGCGCACCACGGTATTGCTGGCCGCCATGACGGCGCTCTTCATGCTGGTGGGCTACTTCATCGGCGGCACCGGCGGCATGATGATCGCTTTCCTTTTCGCGGCGGGCACCAACCTCTTTGCCTACTGGAATTCCGATAAGCTCGTGCTGCGCATGCAGAACGCCGTGCCCGTCGAGCGCAGCCGTGCGCCTGAGCTCTATGACATGGTCGACATCCTATCGAGGAAAGCCGGCATCCCGACACCTAGGGTCTATGTCATCGAGACCGACCAGCCCAACGCCTTCGCCACGGGCCGTGATCCCAGCAACGCCGCGGTCGCGGTGTCGAGTGGGCTTCTGCGCCACCTCGAGACCCGCGAGGTCGCAGCCGTCGTCGCCCACGAGCTCGCCCATATCCGCTCGCGCGATACGCTGACCATGACCATCACCGCGACCCTTGCCGGCGCCGTCTCCATGCTCGCCCAGTTCGGTCTCTTCTTCGGGGGCGGCAATAACCGCGACAACCCACTGGGCGGCATCGGCGCGCTTCTGATGGTGTTCCTCGCCCCCCTTGCGGCCATGCTCGTGCAGATGGCCATCAGCCGCACCCGCGAATACGAGGCTGACCGCGACGGCGCCGAGATCTCGGGCGATCCGCTGGCACTCGCCGCGGCGCTCGGCAAGATCGCGACCCTTGCCGGCCGCCGTGTCAACGTTGCCGCCGAGCGCAACCCGGCCATGGCCCACATGTACATCGTCAACCCACTTTCGGGGCAGCGCATGGATAATCTGTTTGCAACGCACCCCGACACCGGCAACCGCATTACTGCCCTGCAGAGGCTTGCGGGCGAGATGCGAACCGACGATAAGGGCATGAGGCCCCGGCCCCGGCCCCGTTCCACGTCGCGCCCGGTGACGGGCGGCGTGAGCGGCGGCTGGCGGGTACCGTCCGCCGGGCGCTCCGGCGAGGACGGCGAACAACGCGGTCCCTGGGGGTAATTTGACTTCATCCAAGGAGCCGGCGGGGCTTGCGCCCCGTCTTGCCGCTGCCGAGCGGCTGAAATCCATATTGGCCGGCGAGGCCTTCGCGCCTATCGGCGCGGCCGAGATCGCCGACGGCAGAGACCGCGCGCTCGCCAACCGGCTGGTGACGGCAGCGCTGCGCCGCCACGGCCAGATCGACTTCATCCTCGCCGAACTCCTCGAGCGTGGCGTTCCCAGGAAGAGTGGCTCGTTCGAAGCGGTGCTGCGACTCGCCGTCGCCCAGCTCGTCTATCTGCCCGAGCTCGGTGCCCATAGTGCGGTGCACCTTGCCGTCGAAGCGATCAAGCGCGACCGCAAGGCCGGCCACCTGACCGCCCTGATGAACGCGGTGCTCCGCCGGGCGCAAAGCCACGCGACGCGCTATTGGAGCCTGCCGCAAAGCCTGCTGCTGCCGGCCGACGCCGCCCGCCGCTGGAGCTCGGCCTATGGCGAGAGCGCAGTGACGCGCTTCGCCGGCGCGCTGCTGGCTGGCGCACCGCTCGACCTCACCCTCAAGGATCCGAGCCCCGAACGCATCGCCGCGTTGGGGGCAGTTCACCTCATTGCCGATTCGGTGCGCGTTGCCGAGCGCGACCGGCCGGTTGACGCCCTGCCCGGCTTCGCCGAGGGCGAATGGTGGGTGCAGGATGCCGCCTCGGCCCTGCCGGCCCGGCTGATGGGTCTGCCGGCCGGCGCGCGCGTTCTCGATCTTTGCGCGGCCCCCGGCGGCAAGACCGCCCAGCTCGTCAAGGCCGGCTATCAGGTCGCCGCGGTCGATGCCGATCCGGCACGCATCGGCCGGCTCGAGACCAATCTCGACCGGCTCGGCTACAAGGCCGAGACCCTTACCACCGACGCCGGCACATTCGCGCCCTCTTCGCTCTATGACGGCGTGCTGCTCGATGCCCCTTGCTCGGCCACCGGCACCTTTCGCCGCCATCCCGAAGTTCTTTGGCACCGAACGGCCCACGGCATCGCCGGACGCGTGAGCCTCCAGCGGGCACTGATCACCAATGCCTTCCGCTGCCTCAAGCCCGGGGGCACGCTCATCTATTGCGTGTGCTCGCTCGAGCGCGAGGAGGGCAAGGACCAGGTCGCCTGGGCGCTCGACACGCTCACGGGACTCGAATTGGCCCCGATTGTGACAGAAGAAGTGGTTGGCTTGGAAGGCGGAATCACGCCAGAGGGGCTTGTGCGGACCCATCCGGGGCTCGATCCGGGCGGGGTCGCCGGCGGCATGGACGGTTTCTTCGTCGCGCGTTTCCGCCATCGGGGCTAGGAGCGTTTTCCGCAAATGTGGGACACGGTTTTGCGGTTCGAAAACGCGACGAATCGAGAGCGTGGAGCGCCCGTTCCGGTTCAAACGGAACGGGAGGCTCCAGGGGCGTGCCGGCAGGCATGAGTTTGTTAAGCCGTCGGGATTAGACTCAACGGCCGGGAGCGACATCGTTACGGGCGAGTGCGCCTTGGCGCGCACGGTCCGCGGGGACAGACGAACAGGCCGCCGGAACGGTGCCGGTTCCGCGGCGAGGGTTGTAAGTGTTTGAGAGCATCCGGTTCCTGGCGCGCAGGGCGACTTTGCGTGCCGCCGATCTTGTCTTGACCGCGCCTTGGCTGCGCTGGACTTGGACAGGGCTGGCCGACGACAGATTTGCCGCCGCGCTTTCCGAACTGCGCCCGAGCGATCCCGAGGCGGTGCGCGACATGATGGCCGGTCGCTATCTCTTGGCCGGCAGGCTCGTCGAGACTGGCGGCATCTCCCCCTTTGCAGTCGATACCGATCAGCCCGACTGGTTCGCCGCGCTCCACGGCTTTGCCTGGCTGCGTCATTTCCGCGACCTGCGCGATGCCGGCGAACGCGGCTTCGCACGCACCCTGGTGCTTGACTGGATCGGCCACGAAGGGCGCTTCGAGCGCGACAGCTGGACTCCTGCCGTGACCGCCCAGCGCGTGCTCAACTGGCTGCGCCACCTCGACGTCCTGACCGACGGGGCGGGCTCCGGAGAAGTGCGCGCCATCCAGCGGTCGCTCTCGACCCAGATCCAGAGCCTGAAGCTGCGCAGCCGCCTGTCGGCCGATCCGGTCGAGCGGCTGCTTTGCGCGACCGCACTGACCGGCGCCGCCATTTGCGATCTCGACCCCGAATCCGAGGCGGACATCGAGCACCGGCTCACCCGGCTCGACGCCGAGCTCGCCGGCCAGATCGACGGCGACGGCATGCACCTGTCGCGCAATGCCCGCACGCAGCTTTCCCTGCTCGTCGAGCTAGCCAGCGTTCGACAATCGCTCGGGGGCCTCAAGTCGGCGCCGAGCCTCGAGTTCGCCGCCCAGGTGGAGCGCATGCATGCAAGCCTCGACGCGCTGACGCTCGGCACCGGGGAGCCGGGCTATTTCAACGGTTGTGGGCAACTCGCCCACGACACCCTCATCTCGGTGCAGGCTCATAGCGGAGAACGGCGCAGGCGTGCAGCCGCGATCGTCGGCGGCTACGCGATCCTCAATGACGGCGAGGCAACGGTCGTCGCCGACAGCGGTCTGGCGCCGCCGCCGGTTTTTGCCGCCGACGCCCATGCTAGCGCACTCGCCTTCGAATTCAGTCATGGCACGGAACTTGTCGTCGGCAATTGCGGACCCGCCCCTGCCGAACTCGGCGCCAACCGCGACCTCTTCCGCCAGACCATCGCTCATTCGGCCCCGACCATCGCGGACGAGAGCAGTGCCCGCATCGCCGAGCGCGGCATCTTCGCTGGACGGCTGTTGGAGGGCGCGGTGCCGCCGAGCGCCGAAGTCAAGGCCGCCGACCATCAGATGGTGCTGTCGACCGACGGCTATGCCGCCCGCTTCGCGCTCACCATCGAGCGGCGCATCACCCTGCTTGCCGGTGGTGCGACCCTCGTCGGCCAGGACAGGCTCGTTGCGAGCGGCGAGCGCGGCCTTTCCGGCAGTCTCGCCCTGCGCTTCCACCTGGCGCCCGGCACCATGGTGCGTCAGGCCGGCGAAGGCATGGTGCGGCTCGTACTTGCCAACGGCGCTGTCTGGACCTTCCTTTGGGAAGGCGCGAACCTGCGCGAGGACGAGAGCGTGCGCCACTCGACTTCGCTCGGATTCCACAAGACGCGCCAGCTCGTCCTCGAGGCCGAGGCCGTGGCCGGCACCGAGATCGCCTGGATCTTCACCCGCGAGACCGGCTGAGCCTTTCTCTCGCCACGGAAGTGGCGACCGCCTGTTCCCTTTGCCGGCGCAGCGTGCTAGCGAGCCGCTGTTCTCATTTTCATGCGGCAGGTGACGAGATGGCTGAAGGCAGGACGGTCGCAGTCGGTCGGGCATTGCTGTCGGTCTTTGACAAGACCGGCATTGCCGATTTCGCCGGAGCGCTTGCGGGAACCGGCGCCGAACTGGTTTCGACCGGCGGCACGCATAAGCTGATTGCCGAGGCAGGTCTTGCCGTCCGCGACATCGTCGACCTGACCGGCTTTCCCGAGATGATGGACGGCCGGGTCAAGACCCTGCACCCCAACGTCCATGGCGGGCTCCTGGCCGTACGCGACAATCCCGAGCACAAGTCGGCCATGGACGCCCACGCCATCGGGCCCATCGACCTCGTCGCCGTCAACCTCTACCCCTTCGAAAAGACCGTCGCTTCGGGCGCCGACTACGCAACGATCATCGAGAATATCGACATCGGCGGACCGGCCATGATCCGCTCGGCCGCAAAGAACCACGCCTATGTGACCGTTGTCGTCGATCCGGCCGACTATCCGGTCATCATCGAGGCTGTTTCGCGCGAGGGCGGCGTACCTTACGACCTGCGCCAGAGGCTCGCCGCCAAGGCCTATGCCCGCACCGCCGCCTATGATGGGGCCATCTCTGCCTGGTTCTCGCGCGCGCTCGATTTCCCCGACATGCCCTGGCGCAGTTTCGCCGGCGCCTTGCGCGAAGTCATGCGCTACGGCGAGAACCCGCACCAATGGGCGGCCTTCTATGCGACCGGCGAGAACCGGCCGGGCGTTGCCACTGCCCGCCAGGTGCAAGGCAAGACCCTCTCCTACAACAACATCAACGACACCGACGCCGCCTTCGAGCTCGTCAGCGAGTTCGATCCGGCAAAGGTGGCAGCCGTCGCCGTCATCAAGCACGCCAACCCCTGCGGCGTGGCGCTGGCCGGCGACGTCATCACCGCCTACCGCAACGCCTTGCGCACCGACCCCGTCTCCGCCTTCGGCGGAATCGTCGCAGTCAACCGCGAGATCGACGCCGGGGCCGCCGCCGAGATCGTCAAAGTCTTCACCGAGGTGATCGTTGCCCCCTCCGCCACCCCAGAGGCCGTCGAGATCATCGCCGCCAAGAAGAATTTGCGCCTGCTGCTGACCGGGGGCGTCGCCGACCCCAAGGCCGAGGGGCTGACCGTGCGCTCGGTCGCCGGCGGGCTGCTCGTCCAGGGGCGCGACAACCGCAATGTCGACGACTGCGACCTCAAGGTCGTGACCAAACGGGCGCCGAGCGACGCGGAACTGCGCGACCTGAGGCTCGCCGCAAAGGTTGCCAAGCACGTCAAGTCCAACGCCATTGTCTACGTCAAGGACGGGGCGACGGTCGGCATCGGCGCCGGCCAGATGAGCCGCGTGGATTCTGCGCGCGTTGCGCACCGCAAGTCGATCGATGCGGCTGAAGCCGCCGGGATCGAGGGCGCGCTGACACAAGGTTCGGTCGTTGCCTCCGACGCGTTCTTTCCCTTCGCCGACGGGCTCGAGGCACTGGTCGAGGCCGGCGCCACCGCCGTCATCCAGCCCGGGGGATCGGTACGTGACGATGAAGTGATCGCAGCCGCTGACGCGGCCGGCATCGCCATGGTCATGACCGGTATGCGCCACTTCCGCCATTAGAGCGGTTTCAGCAAAAAGCCCGTGCCGGACTAGATACGGGATGGACGGCACTTCTACGGTTCGAAACCGCGGCAATCTCCGATCGGGCATCTGCTGAGGGCGTGCGCCCCACCAGGCGGTCGGCTGCCGAGCAACCGTACCCAAGAGTACGCATGCGTCTTGACCGCTGCCGGAGGGCGGCTTAGAACGGCTCCAATCTGGCGCTGTCCAGCCGGGACGATGCCGCCAAGATTGCCAGCCGATATGGATTGACCGCGAGATGACCACTCAACGCACGCTCTACGACAAGATCTGGGATGACCACCTGGTCGCCAACAACGAAGACGGCACCTCGCTTCTCTATATCGACCGTCACCTCGTGCACGAGGTGACGAGCCCGCAGGCTTTCGAGGGCCTGCGGATCAACGGCCGTAAGGTGCGCGCGCCCGAGCGCACGCTCGCCGTCGTCGACCACAACGTGCCGACCACCGACCGCACCCACGGCATCGATGATCCCGAGAGCAAGGTGCAGGTCGATACCCTTGCCAGGAACGCTGCGGACTTCGGCGTCGAGTATTTCAACGAACTCGACAAGCGTCAGGGCATCGTCCACATCGTCGGCCCCGAGCAGGGCTTCACCCTGCCCGGCATGACCATCGTTTGCGGCGACAGCCACACCTCGACTCACGGCGCCTTCGGCGCGCTCGCCCACGGCATCGGCACCTCGGAGGTCGAGCACGTGCTGGCAACGCAGACGCTGATCCAGCAGAAGGCCAGGAACATGCTGGTGCGCGTCGACGGGCAACTGCCTCCGGGCGTGACCGCCAAGGACATCATCCTTGCCATCATCGGCGAGATCGGCACCGCTGGCGGCACCGGCCATGTCATCGAATATGCGGGTGAGGCGATCCGCTCGCTTTCGATGGAAGGCCGCATGACCATCTGCAATATGTCCATCGAGGGCGGCGCGCGTGCCGGCCTCATCGCACCGGACGAGACGACCTTCGCCTATGTCAAGGACAAGCCGCGCGCACCCAAGGGCACGGCTTTCGACATGGCGCTCGACTATTGGAAGAGCCTCTATTCCGACGAGGGCGCGCATTTCGACCGCACTGTGGTTCTCGATGCGGCAAACCTGCCGCCCATCGTCTCCTGGGGCTCCTCGCCCGAGGACGTGGTGTCGGTCACGGGCGTCGTGCCCAACCCCGACGACATTGCCGACGAGAACAAGCGGGCCTCCAAGCGGCGAGCGCTCGATTACATGGGCCTGAAGCCGGGCACCAAAATTACCGACATTGCCATCGATCGGGTGTTCCTTGGCTCGTGCACCAACGGGCGCATCGAGGACCTGCGCGCAGCCGCCAAGGTGCTGGCCGGCCACAAGGTCAAGGAGGGCGTCTCGGCCATGGTCGTGCCCGGCTCCGGGCTGGTGAAGGCGCAGGCCGAAGCCGAGGGTCTCGACAAGGTCTTCAAGGAAGCCGGCTTTGACTGGCGCGAGCCCGGCTGCTCCATGTGCCTGGCCATGAACGCCGACAAGCTGAGGCCGCAGGAGCGCTGCGCCTCGACCTCGAACCGTAATTTCGAAGGCCGTCAGGGCTTCAAGGGCCGCACGCACCTCGTCTCGCCCACGATGGCCGCCGCCGCGGCCATCGCCGGCCATTTCGTCGACATCCGCCAGTGGCGGTGAAGGTGAACGAATGGGCGGAGCGCCTGGCGCCCTCGCTCGATGATTTCGAGCAATTGGCCCTGGCCGCTCTCGAAGGCCTGCCTGCCGAGTTCCGCGGGTTGGCCGCGGACGTGACCTGCCGCGTGGCCGACTTCCCCGACGAGGACGTTGTCGAGGAGATGGGACTGGAAAGCCCCTTCGACCTGCTGGGGCTTTTCGAGGGGGTAGGGCGGGCCCATGACGGTGACGTGCCGCAGTCCGGTCAGATGCCCAACCGCGTCTGGCTCTACCGCCGCCCCATCCTCGACTATTGGTCCGAGAACGAGGATACGCTCGGCGAGATCGTCACCCACGTCCTCATCCACGAGATCGGCCACCATTTCGGCTTTTCCGACGAAGACATGGAAGCCCTGGAGGAAGCGGCTGAGCGAGGGGAATAGCGCGTTCTTAGCAAAGTGGCACCATTTTTGCGGTTCGAAAACGCGACAATTCACCTGCGTGGGCGCGGGTGCGGAACCTCGGCAGAATGTCACCCGTCTCGACCTACTCGTCCGGCAACGGCCGTCCCGGCGGCTGCACGGTGACCGCCGCAGGCTTCTGGGCAGCATCGGTGGACTCGCGCTGGGCCTCGTCCCGCGCCACGAATTCGTACTCGATCTCGTTGCCGCCCGACGGATCGTCCGAAACCCGCAGCGCCAGTCCGTTTTCGTCGAGCGCCGAGAACCACTCCTCCCAGCTCACCAGCTGAAAGCCACCGACCCGGTCCGGTCCCTGGTTGCTCGAGGCGTTGAGTGCGTCCTGACCGAAGGTGATCTGCAGGATGGTGCGGCTCGACGAGCCCGCCGGCACTTCCATCAGCACCGGATTACCGCCGCGCGCGATCGCCCACTGGCGGATGTCGTCGCGATTCGTCAGGATCTTGGCCATAGGCACCTCCCGGGATTTTGCTTATTGACTCAACTGTTGACCGTGCGAAGAGTTTCGTCGTCGCCCGCCTGCATCCATGCTGCGCCCGTGCCGCTCCGCATTCAACCCCCGGAGACGCCTCATGCCCGCCCTCGCCCGCCTGGGTCTCATCCTTGCGCTCGCCCTGCCGGCGCCGGCCCTGGCTCAGGGTGTGGCGCCCTGCACGGCGCCTGAAGGCACCCTTTCCGAGCGCGACGCGTCAAGGCTTGCCGGTCTTGAATGGTCGCGCCTGCGTGGCCTGGCTGCGGCTCTTACCGAAGCCGACGGCGAGGCGCGGCAAACCGTGGCCGGGCTCTATGCCAACGGCCTCGCGCCCGCCGGCGATCTGCCCGAGGGCGACTACCACTGCCGCACGATCAAGCTCGGCGACATCTCGCCCCTCGTCGTCTATCAGTTCTTCGACTGCACGCTCGAGGCAACCGAAGGCGGTTACGCCATCGTGAAGGGAACCGGCTCGCAGCGCTTTGCCGGCAACCTGACCGCATCCGGCGACGGCTATTTCTATCGCGGCGCACTCCATTATGCCGACGAAGGTCCTTTCGCCTATGACGGCGCGAGCGAGCGCGACCAGGTCGGCTGCCTCTACAAGGTCAGCCCCGACGGCGACAGCTATGTTCTCGAGCTGCCGTCACCGCTCCTCGAGTCCTTTCATGACGTCATTGTACTGTTGCCCGAATCGGACAGCGGAAACCGTTAACGGCTTATTGGCCGCCAGTGGCTAGCATGGGTAAGACTTCGAGACCGTCATGAGCGCCGCCACCTTCGTTCTCACCATCAACCTCTTCATCGCCGCCATCTTCGCGGTCTCGTTCGGCGTTGTGGCCGCCTATCAGAAGACTTCGGACGCGGCGCGCTGGCAAAGCGCCGCCTACGGGCTGGGCGTTTTCAACGTCGTCCTCGAATTCATCCTGCCCTTCCAGGAGGATCCCCGGCTCGTCGGCATCGCCATCTTCCTCGATTTCCTGCTGGCAACCCTCCTCATCGTCGTCGGGCTCGCCCGCCACTATCGCCAGCCGGTACCCTGGCGCGTGCTCGGCGGCATCCTCGCCGTCTCGACTGTGACTATCCTCGTTATCATCGACTGGCCGCGCGGGAGCTTTGCGCGCATGGTGCTCTATCAGGCGCCCTATGCGGCGGTCATGACGGTCGGCGCCTGGGTGATCCTGCGCCACAAGGCCAAGCGCGCCCTCGACCTGATCCTTGGCGGGCTCTTCATATTGAGTGCCCTGCAGTTCTTGGCCAAGCCCCTGCTCGCGGCCGCCATCGGCTCGGGCGCCAGCCCGCAGGACTATATCAACTCGACCTACGCAGCGATCTCGCAGACCGCCGGCGCGTTCCTCCTTATCGCCAACGGCCTGCTCATCCTCCTCATCCTCGTGCGCAACCTGATGGAGGAGATGACAGCCCGCTCCGAGACCGACAAGCTCTCGGGCCTCTTCAACCGGCGCGGATTCGACGACCGGGTCGGACCAGGCATCGCAACGCTGCGCCGCACGGGCATGCCCGGCACCATGATCATCGCCGACCTCGACAACTTCAAGGCCATCAACGACACCCACGGCCACGAATGTGGCGACGCTGTGATCGTCGCCTTTGCGCGGCTTTTGAAAGAATCGGCCGGAGAGCACTTTATCGTCGGGCGCCTGGGCGGCGAGGAGTTCGGCGTGTTCATGCCCGGCGTCGAGGCCTCGGGCGCCCGTCTGCTTGCCGAAAACGTCCGCACGCGCTTTGCTGCTCTCGTCTTTCCGTTTTCAGCCAGCCTGCGCACGACTGTCAGCATGGGCGTCTCGCAGATCGAGCCCGGCGACAGCCACTCGGACGCGCTGCGGAGGGCGGACGGTGCCCTCTACCAGGCCAAGCGCGAAGGCCGCAATCGGGTGCAGGTCGCGTCTTATAGTGACGACGTCATGCCCGAGCACCCGATGGAACGTCTCGCCTCCCGCTAGAGCACACGCAAAAACGCGTGAACGGGCTCACGAAAAATCCCGCCACAACAAGAGGTTGGAGGACTCCGCCACAACGGCGCCGGCATGGAGGTTCCCGTCAGGACCTCTGATGCCGGGCGACGAACTCGAACTCCGGCTTATCGCTGCCCGAGACCTTGAGGGCGAGGTTCTGCCGGTCGAGCTCGGCGAGCCATGCCGTCCACGAGACCGGGCTCATGCCGTCGTCAGCCTTGGCCCTGTTCTCGTTCGAGCGCCGCTGCCGCTCGAAACTGAGGCATAGTCTGGCCCGCAGGTCGCCGAAATTATTGCGCACGCGCGCAATGGCCGGAATGCCACGGCGCTCGCTCACCCAGGTCTGGATGTCGCGATGTCGGATCAGTGTGTGGGTATCGTGCATTGTGGCCTCCCTTCCGCAATGTTTTGTGCTCAACGAACCGGCCCTCTTACGGTTCCAAGCTGGCCGAACTTATGGCCTCATGACGGCAACCGTGTGACGAGGTTGAACGCTTCCATCTCTTGGCTGCTGAAATAATAGAGCCGATCGGGTGTCGTCTCCAATGCATGCAGCCACAGCGCCGGGTCGACCCCGGTTCTGGTCAGGTGCCGCGTGATCTCGGCGGTCATCGTCTGCGCCCGCGACATTGCTTCGCCCGCCTGGGGCATGGCGCGTACGTCACCGGCAACCGCGCTGGCATAGACCTGGTGCACACCCACCGCCGCGTCTGGCCCTGCGATCCGCTCGGCACCGGAGGCAAAGACGATGGGGCAAGACGAGGCGCACAGCCGTCCGGCATCGACACGAGTGGCAAAGCGTTTCTCATGGATCAGCGAGCCGATGGCGAGCGCATCTACGACGGATCCGCCGGGGGATTCGAGTACCACCGTCTCGACATATTCGCCGCGTGCCGCGACCTCGGCGGCAAAGCGTTCGGCCGAGCCCGGATCGAACGTGCCGGTCAGCCGCAATTCGCCGCCGGTCGAGAGCTCGATGGAAAGCGGCGCGTCCAGCGCGTCCCGGTCCGACACGATCGCCGGCATCGCTCCGCCGCCGGCGGCCTCGGGATTTGCCGGCGGCAGGATGGGCTCAAGCGGCGCGGCGAATGCGGCCGCGTCTCCCGCCGTCAGCTCGCTGTAATCGACATAGAGAACACCAAGCGTTCCGGCCAGAAGTGAGAAGAAGGCCGCCCGCATGATGGTGCCGTCATCAAGGCCTGCAAGCCACGCGGACGTCCGGCCGCCGACGCCCCTGGTGGTCATGGCCGCACCGGCCCGTCATTGCGCTTGCGCTGAGCCGCATCGATCGGGGTGACAGTCCCGTCCACCGCATCGGCACTCGAACTGGCGGGAACCGCCGGGGTGTCCACAGCCGGAGGGTCCTCCACCACGATCGGTTCGGTGCTCGTTGTCGGCGCCGGAGATGCTTCCTCCGCATTGATCTGGCGATAGAGCGCGAGCGCGCGGATCATCTCGGCGGCCGTGACCGATTCCGCCTCGTCCATGGCCTCTGCGTCCCTGCGCATCGCGTCGTTGACCACCATCAGTACGAGGACCAACACCACCGGCAACAGGTCGATGGAGATAGCGCCTGCCCAGGAGGGGATGAAGTCGGACCAATAGTGGATGACCGCTTCGGCGTTCGAGAGCGGCACGAACCGCCGCTGCTCGGCCGGCGCCTGGGCGAGGATTTCGTCGGCCGCCGCGGTGAGTGCCGCCGATTGCGCGGCAACCGAGGCGCGCACGGTCTCCATCACCTGGTCCTGGCGCGAGACGAGGTCGGCCGTCCCGCCGTCGGCGACCGGCGCGATGAAGCCGGCCGAAAGATCGGCCGCCGCGCGCTTGACCGAGGGGGCAACGCCTGTCTGCTCCAGCGCCGCGACCACAGCCGTCAACTGCACGGCTTCCGCCGAGAACTGGTCCGAGCGCGGCCCGATATTGCCGGGCGTCGAGACAAGTTCGCGCATGGTGGCGAGCCGGGCGCTGCCTTGATCGAAGAGTTCCTGCACCTCACCCCGCGATCCGGTGATGCTGGCGGCGAGTTCGTCCATCTGTGCGCTCATTTGCGTCAGCAGCTGCACGACACTGCCGGAGCCCTGCGTGCCGGTCAGCGCCCCGCTCTCGCGCTCGTTGAGCGCCAGCCGCTCGAACCGGTCCGAGGCGCGCAGCACGTCCGGCAACAGGCTTTGGGCCGACAGCGCATTGGCATGAGCCCGGTCGAGGTCCTCGGCGTAGCCCTCGAGGGTCACCGCCATATGCTGCTCGAGCGCAGCCGAGCCTGCGAGCGCGGCTGCATTGAGCCAGGAGCTCATGGCGATGATCATGGCGCACCCGACCGCCATGATGGCGAAGAGCGCGATGCGCTGGAAGCCGGAGACGACCAGCGGCACGAAGCGCAGCATGAACGTCCAGAAGGCGTAGATGGCGACCGACACCGCAGCCGAATAGATGATGGCGGCAAAGAAGACGAAGGATGCCGATCCGTCGAGCAGCCCCCTGACCCCGAGATAGGTGTAGACGCCGGAGGCGAGCGCCAGCACGGCGAGCGCAAAGCGGGACATCGTCTCGACGCCCCTCATGGTATCGGCAAGACGAACGGCATTGTTGCGCAGGTTCATGGCGAGATCTGCCCCCGGATTGGACCTTGCCGGGAGGTTAACATGGCGAAGCCGGCAAGAAATAGGCGGAGCAAAGCCGGGCAGGCAGGGCCGTTCTGACGTTTGCGTGAAGCAGCTGCAGCGTCTTTAGCAAAAGTTGGACACCACTTTTGCGGTTCGAAAACCCAACAGATCCAGAAACTGGAACGACCGTCGCTCCGATTCCGTCAGACCAACACGCGCTTTACCCGCCCATCTTGCGCATCAACCGTTCAATGCGCTCGCGTTTGGCGCGCTGCGTAACCGCGCCGATCCGCGACTTGAGAACGGCGAGGAATCCTGGCTTGGCCTCCTCGGTGAGCACGCTTGCCGTTTCCTCGGCATAGGTGGGGAACTGGTTGGGCGCTGCCTTCTTCAGTCGTTCGACCAGGATCGGCACTGTCTCGTCGGCATGGCCCTTGGCCGCCAGCTTGACAAGGATAGCCGTGCAGCTGTCGTTGGCGATGACCGAGCCCTTATCGGCTGCCGCGATGATCCTGGGCAGTTCCTTGAGGATCGTCTCAGGCCGCTGCTCGGTGATTGCCTCAAGCGCCTGCATGGCCCCCCACACCTGGCGGTTGGTGTGGCTGGCAAGGAGGTCGAGGAAGACCTGCGTATAGGGCGCGATGAGGTTGGGCTTTCTCTCGCCGACCTCGTAGAGGACCTTGAGGGCATCGCTACGCTGTCGCTTGTCGCCGGTGCGCAGCACACCCACCAGTTCCGTGATCGCCGCCTTGTCCTCCTTGGCCGCCACCTCTTCGGCAAGCGCCAGGTTCGGACCCTCATCGCGTCGCTCGAGGGCACCGGCAAGACGGTCGAGAACGGTCATGGCAAACTGGTCCTGCTGGAAGGCTGCGGGTGCGGCTGAGATAGGCGTCCTACCCTTCGATGGCAACCTCGAGCGCCAGCGTCACCATGTCCTTCAGGGATGTCTGCCGGGCATCGGCATCGATCTGTTCGCCGGTGATGAGGCAGTCGGTCATGGTGCAGACGGCGAGCGCCCGAACGCCGAAGCGGGCCGCCAGCGTATAGAGTGCGGCCGCTTCCATCTCGACCCCGATGACGCCATGGTCGGGCAACAGACCGTAGCCTTCAAGACCGGGCTCGCGGTGATAGAAGATGTCGGACGAGAGCATGTTGCCCGCATGCACCTTGAGCCCGGCCGCTTCGGCCTTCTCGGCCGCCTTGCGCAGCAGGCCGAAATCGGCAATCGGCGCGAAGTTGTAGGGTCCGAACCTATCCTTGACGATGGCGCTGTCCGTGGACGCCGCCTGGGCGAGGATCACATCGCGCACCTTGACCTTGGCGTTGAGGCCTCCGCAGGTACCGACGCGGAGCAGGGTCTTGACCCCATAACTGTTGATGAGCTCGTGCACATAGATCGAGAGCGAGGGCTGGCCCATGCCGGTCGCCTGCACCGAAACCCGCTTGCCCTTGTAGCTGCCGGTAAAGCCGAGGCAGTTGCGCACGCCATTGACCTGTCTTGCGTCGGCGAGGAATGTCTCGGCGATCCATTTGGCGCGTAGGGGATCACCCGGCAGCAGCACGGCTTCGGCATAGTCGCCCGGCTGGGCTTGGTTGTGCGGGGTCATGGGCGCTCCTGGTCAGTCGGAAAAATTCCGCCGAACCTGCCGTAAGGGGTGCGGGGTGTCCAGAGGCTTACGCGACCGCTAAGCGGGATGCGAAATAGTGGGAACCGGTCTTTCGCGACAATCCCGCGACAACGAGAAGCTAGAGCGCAATTTTGATTCTATCGAATCGCACTGCGCCCTAGCGCCGGAACGTGGCGGCGATCTCGACATGGGTCGACCAGGCGAACTGATCGACGGCCACGAGGTCTTCCAGCGCAAAGCCAGAATCGGCGAGAAGCCTCGCATCCCGGGCGAAGGTGCGCGGATCGCACGAGACCATCACCACATTCCTGAGCTTCGAGGCTGCAATCTCGCGCACCTGCGCCTCGGCGCCGGCCCGCGGCGGATCTAGGACGACACAGTCGAAGCCGGCGAGCTCGAAGCGGGTCAGCGGATCGCGGAAGAGGTCGCGCGCCTTGGCCGTGACCTGCTTGAGGCCTGAGGCATGGCGGGCGGACTTGTCGAGCGCAGCGATGCCCGCCCGGTCGCTGTCGTGGGCCAGAACCCGCGCCGTTTCGGCAAGCCGCAGTGTGAAGGGGCCGACGCCGCAGAAGAGATCGGCGACGATTTTCGCCTTGCCGACCGCCGCGCAAACGTAATCGGCGAGCGCCCTCTCGGCCGCCTCCGTCGCCTGCAGGAAGCTGCCGATCGGCAGCTCGACATCGGCGCGGCCCATCGCAACGCGCGGCGGCGCGGCCTGCACCACGAGCTCGCTGTTGAGCGAAAGCCGGGCTAGGCCGAACCGACCCAGCAGCGGGATGAGCTTGTCGCCAGCGGCTCGTCGCCGCTCGGTGCGCACGCCAACGTCGATCCCGGCCAGCGTCGCAGTGAACGCCACATCCGCCTCCCCCACCCCTGCCTCGACGGCCCGCGCGATCTCCGGCGCCCGGGCGAGGGCCGGCACCAGGATCGGACAGCGTTCGATGTCGGCGACCTCGTGGCTGCGCATGCGCATGTACCCGGCGCCCTCGCGCCGCGCATGCAGCGTCGCCCGGCGGCGGCCCGCTCCCACTGCATCGATGAAACGATGAACTACCGCATCGAGGCCCTGATGGCGAAGGGGCGTCTCGATGAGACCGATCTTGAACGCCTCATAAGCTGGCCGGGCGAGGTGCTGAAGCTGGCAGCCGCCGCATGTGCCGAAATGCGCACAGAACGGTTCACCCCGGTCGGTACTTGCTTCGACCACCTCGACAAGCACTGCCCGCTCGCCCTCGATGGCGATGGCGACCCTCTCGCCCGCGAGCGCAAACGGCACGAACACGCGCCGGCCGTCGATCTCGGCAATGCCTTCGCCCTTGTGGCCAAGGCCGGTGATGGTGGTGGTCAGGGGCATGGGGAAGAAGCGAATAGCGAATAGGGGAAGGCCCCAATAGCACGTCCTGTCTCGAACTTCCTCTATTCGCTACTCCCTATTCGCTATTCACTACCCTTCCACGGATCCTCGACCATCGGCCAGATATCGCGCCGCGCCTTGCGATAGGGCGTGGTCTTGGGATCGTTGGGATAGGGCCGGCCGGCCGAGCAGTAGACGATCTCGGAGGCGATCCTGATAAAGGAATCGTAGAAGTGGTTGGTCGACTTGATGAGCAGGATCTTCTTGTCTCGCGGATCGATCCCCATCGCGCCGAACACCGAATGGTCCCAGGTCTGCGCACGGGTCGAGTTGAGGATCACTTCGATCCCGTCGAAGCTGATGAGCGCGCAATCGCCCATCGGCACCCGCGCGTCCCCGAAGCGCTGCTCGGCGTTGCGTTCAAGCTTTTCAACCCGCACCTGCTTGTCGATCGGGTCGCCGGTGAACGGGGCTGACTTGGCGCCGAAGCGCAAGGGGATCTCAGCGCCCTCACCGGCCGAAAAGCAGATCTGCACGGCCACCGGATCCCAGATGGTACCGACGGCGACGCCTTCAGCGCCTTGGGCGATGAGCTCGCCGAGGACGACTGTCGCATCGCCCGCCGTGCCGCCCCCCGGATTATCCCACATGTCGGTGATGACCACCGGCCCCTTCTCGGCCGAGAGCGCCCTGGCCACGGCCTGCTTCTCGTCGAGTTGCGGCATCATGAAGGTGCCGCGCAAAGAAAACAGCTCGCGCCCCAACGTCTCGGCGAGAGCCTCGCCCTTGTGCGCGTCGTTGTCGGTGACCACCACCACCTTGGTCCCCATTTCCGGCACGTCGCCGGCCATGAAGCCGTGGATGACCGAGATCGACAGTACGCCGGGCTCCGATTTCTCGAGGGCATAGAGCCGGTCGACGAAGGCGCGCATTGGATCGCGCGAGGTCGGGAAGACATCGATCATGCGGCAATCGAAGATGCTCATTACCGGCCTTGCCCGCCCCTCGAGATGCATGGCGGCGATGCGCCAGAGGTCCTCGGCGCGCTCGACGAAGTCGGTATGGGGGAATTCCTTGAAGACGGTGAAAAAGTCTGCCGCTGCCGCGCGTTTGGCCGTCATGTGGCTGTGCGGATCGAGCTCGGCGCAGACGAGCACGTCGGGCCCCACCATCTCGCGTACGCGCGAAAGAAAGTCGCCTTCTGCATCGTCGTAGCCGGCAGCAACCATCGCGCCATGGAGACCGAGCACCACGCCGTCGACCGGCAGCGCTTGCCTCAGCTGGCCGAGGATCTCGTCGCGCAGCTCCTCATAAGTCTGCCGGTTCACGAGGCCGGCGGGATCGGCCCAGGCCGCCGTACCCTCGATCAGCGTCCAGCCCTTCTCGGCTGCCACTTTCCGCCCTACGGTGATCGGCGCCGAACAAAGAGTCGGCGTTGCCGGATGCATGCCGGGCGGGGCATAGAGGGACGCCTCGAATGCCTTGCGGTCGATGCAGATGGGCGAAAAGGTATTGGTCTCGGTGGCAAGGGCGGCGGTAAAAAGACGCAAGGCAGGCAATCCCTAAGAGGTGGCCGGGCCGCGGCGTGGGAGAGGACAGCACACGGCGTCCGGGCAACCTAGCATGGTCGCACCGGCGCTTTCACGTAAGAAATTTACAGAAAATGGGCATTTTCGCCGAGGTCACGCCGTCAAAATCCCCTAAACTGCTACGTGCAAGAAATTCGCTTACATTTTCAATCGGGAGTCGCGAGATGTCGATCATTCGCTATGGCGCCGAGAAGGCCGGTGCCGGTGGCCAGTCCCTACCCTTCGCCCGCGCCGTTCAGGCCGACGGCTGGCTTTATGTCTCGGGACAGGTGGCGATGAAGGACGGCGAGATCGTCAAGGGCTCGATCGTCGAGGAGACGCACCTCACTATAAAGAACGTCATCGCCATCCTCGAGGAAGCCGGCTACGGGCTCGAGCATGTGGTGCGCTGCGGCGTCTGGCTCGACGATCCACGCGACTTCTGGAGCTTCAACGGCGTCTACAAGAGCTATTTCGGCGAGCATCCACCGGCGCGCGCCTGCGTGCAGAGCCACATGATGGTGGACTGCAAGGTCGAGATCGAGTGCGTCGCCTATAAGGCCCCGGACGGCCAATGACCGCGGCCCCGTTCAGCCTAGAGGGCAAGACGGCGCTGATCACCGGCGCGGGCGGCGGCATCGGGCGGGCCCTCGTCTCGGCCTGCCGGGAGGCGGGCGCAGCGGTCGTCGGCGCCGATCGGGAAGCGGCGATGCTCGATGGGCTCGATCTTGCCAGCCGGGTCGTCTGCGACCTGTCCGATACCGCCGCGACCCAGATGGCCGTCCGCGACCACCTCGCCGCCCACGGCGCTCCCGACATCCTCGTTTCCAACGCCGGCTTCACTCGCGCCGAGACTATTGAACAGGTCGATATGGCGGTCTGGGAGTCCGAACTCGCCATCAACCTCAACGGGGCCTATGCGGTCGCCGCCCCGATCATCGAGGCCATGGCCGCGCGCGGGGCGGGAAGCGTCGTCTTCATCGCCTCGGTCAACGGCCTCGCTCACTTCGGCAATCCGGCCTATTCGGCCGCCAAAGCCGGGCTCATCGCCTATGCCCGGGCCATCGCCCTCGAGCGCGGCCACCGTGGGGTGCGCGCCAATGTCGTCTGCCCGGGCTCGGTCAGAACCCCAGCGTGGGACCACCGCCTCGAAAAGAACCCGACGCTCCTCGACAAGGTCCTGCCGCACTATCCGCTCGGACGCCTGGTCAGCCCGCAGGAAGTGGCCAACGCCGTGATCTTCTTTGCTTCGGACGCCTCCTCGGGCATCACCGGCACGACGCTTGCGGTCGATGCCGGCTTGACCGCCGGATATATGCGGTTCGTCAGCGACTTGCTGACGCAAGAGAACTGAACGCTATGGATGTTAACGCTGTGAACATTTCCGACATCGAGACACCGGCCGTGCTCATCGATCTCGACAAGGTCGAGGCCAATCTCAAGCGGACGCAGGACTATGCGGATGCGCACGGGGTGAAGCTGAGGCCCCATATCAAGACCCACAAGCTCCCGCGCTTTGCCAGGCGCCAGATCGAACTCGGCGCGGTCGGCATCACCGTGCAAAAGCTGGGCGAGGCCGAGGTGATGGCCGATGCCGGTATCACCGACATCTTCCTGCCTTACAACATCCTCGGCGAAGCCAAGCTCAAGCGCCTCGCGGCGCTCCACCGACGCGTCACCATCCGCGCGACCGCTGACAGCCCCGAGACGGTTGCCGGCCTTTCGGCGACTTTTGCCGGTGCGCAAAAGCCTCTCGAGGTGATGGTCGAATGCGACACCGGCATGGGCCGCTGCGGGGTGCAGAGCCCGCAGGCGGCGCTGGAGCTGGCAAAGCTCATCGACGGCTCGCCAGGCCTGTCATTCGCCGGCCTGATGACCTATCCGGCAGCCGGCCAATACGCCGAAGCGGCGCGATGGCTGGCGCAGGGCAAGGCGCTGCTGACTGCAGCGGGCCTATCGCCACGCATCATTTCCAACGGCGGAACGCCCGACCTCTGGCACGCCCATGAGGCCGTGGTGGCTACCGAGCACCGGCCCGGCACCTATATCTATATGGACCGCTACCAGGTGGAGAAGGGCGTCGCGACGTTCGACGATTGCGCGCTGACGGTCGTCACGACCGTCGTTTCACGTCCAACCGAAAATCGCGCCATCATTGATGCCGGCTCCAAGGCCCTGACCAGCGACACGCTGGGGCTGACCGGCTACGGCCGCGTCCTCGGCTATCCGGAAGCAGTCATCACTTCACTGAGTGAAGAGCACGGCACCATCGACCTCTCGGTTTCGACCAGGAAGCCCGCGATCGGCGAGAAGCTGCGGATAGTCCCCAACCACTGCTGCGTGGTCTCCAACCTCTTCGACGTGGTGAACCTGACGCAGGGCGAGGACGTGGTGGAGACGGTGCCAGTCGCTGCCCGCGGGCGCGTGGACTAGTCTAGGTGTGTCGAGATTCAGGTCAGGCCGAGGCGAAAATGGTCGTTTCCGAGAACCGAAGCGCAGCGTATCTTGGGTACGTGAGCATCGGAAGCGCAGGAAATGACCATTTGCAGACCGGCATCACCTGAATATCGGCGCACCTAGCAGACGGTTGCCACCCGCTCTTTGATGACGGCCAGCACCTCGTCGCCCGGCCGCTTCCACCAATTGTCCTTGGAGAAGATCTCGACTTCCTGCGGCCCATCGAAGCCGGCGGCCTCGATCATGGCGCGGATGCCCTTGAGGTCGATGACCCCGTCGCCCATCATGCCGCGGTCGAGCAGCATGTCGGTGGTCGGCACCAGCCAGTCGCAGATGTGGTGGGCAAAGATCCGCTTCATGCGGCCGGCGCGGGCGATGGCGCGGGCAAGGTAAGGGTCCCACCAGACGTGATAGACGTCGATGGCAACGCCAACCGTTTCGCCCAGCGTTTCGCAGATGTCGAGCGCCTGGTCGATGGTGTTCACACACGCCCGGTCCGCCGCGTACATCGGGTGCAGCGGCTCGATGGCGATTTTGACGCCCGAGGCCTTGGCGTGCGGCAGCATTGCGGCGATGCCTTCGGTGACCATCTGGCGCGCACCGGCGATGTCTTTCGATGACCCCGGCAGGCCGCCGACGACCAGCACCAAGCAATCGGCATTGAGTGCCGCTGCTTCGTCGATGGCGCGGTGGTTGTCGTCGATGGCTTTCTGCCGACCCTCGGCCGTTTCGGCCGGGAACATGCCACCGCGGCACACGCCCGTGACCTGCAGCTTGTTCTCCTTGACGATCCGCGCCGCCTCATCGAGGCCGATGGCGGCGATCTGGTCTCGCCAGGGCGAGATGGCGGTGATGCCGGCCTTGAGGCACCCGTCGACCGCTTCGGCAAACCCCCAGACTTCGCGGGTGGTGGCAAGGTTGAGCGAGATCACGGTGTCGGCGCTCATGCGGCAACCCCGTGTACAGCGAGGACATCCCTCATCCGCGTAACCGCCAGCTCCGGGTCGGCCAGCACCCGCGCCTTGTCGGCCAGCCGGAAAAGTTCGCTGAGGTGCTGGAGCGACCGGGTCGACTGCTGCCCACCGATCATGGCGAAGTGGTCCTGCAGCCCATTGAGATAGGCAAGGAATACCACCCCTGTCTTGTAGAACCGGGTCGGCGCCGCAAAGATATGGCGACTCAAGGGCACGGTCGGCTCGAGAAGATCGAAGAACTCGTTGTTGTTGCCCTTTCCGAGCGCCGCGAGCCCGGCCGAAGCGGCCGGCGCGATGGCATCGAAGATGCCGAGCAGCGCATGCGAGTAGCCGGCCTCGTCGCCGGCGATGAGCTCGGCATAGTTGAAGTCGTCGCCGGTATACATCTTGACGCTCTGCGGCAGCCGCCGGCGCATCGAGATCTCCTTCTCCTTGGACAAGAGCGAAATCTTGATGCCGTCGACCTTGTCGGCATGTGCTTCGATGACGTCGAGGCAGACATCCATGGCCGCCTCGTGCGTTTCGCGACCCCAATAGCCCGCGAGCGCCGGATCGAACATCTCGCCAAGCCAGTGGATGATGACCGGCTCCCTGACCTGGGAAAGGATGCGGTGATAGACCGTCGCGTAATCGTCGGGGCTGTTGGCGGCGGCCGCCAGCGCCCGGCTCGCCATCAGGATGACGCGCCCGCCCTCGCCCTCGACGAAGCCAACCTGCTCCTCATAGGCCTTGATGATCGCCTCGAGCGTGACGTCCGGCCCAGGCATCAGGTGGTCGGTGCCCGCACCATAGGCGATGAGGGCGTCGTCACGGGTCTTCGCCTCCGCCTGCGCTTGGCGGATCAGCTCCTTGGCCTCGAGCCAGGTCAGCCCCATACCCCGCTGTGCGGTGTCCATGGCTTCGGCAACGCCGAGCCCGAGGTCCCAGAGCCGGTGGCGGAAGGCCAGGGTCTTGTCCCAGTCGATGGCCGGGGTCAGCCACGGATCGTTGTTGGCCAGCGGATCGGCAACGACATGGGCCGCCGCATAGGCGATGCGCGGAAAATCGCTCGCCTTGAACCGGACGAAGGGGATCGGCTCACCGGCCAGGGCATAGGGCGTCACGGTGCGGTCGGGATTGGGCAGGTTGATGGTCGGCATGGTGCGCCTCCAGAAGGCCCCCTCACCCGGCGCTGCGCGCCGACCTCTCCCCCACGGGAGAGGTGAAGTGGGCACAATGACTTGTCTTGGTCACCTCTCCCTGTGGGGAGCGGTCGGCCCCAATAGGCCTAGGTGAGGGGCCTTCCGGCCCCCGCTCAGATCTCCAGTTTGGGCACGTCGAGCCAGCGCCGCTCGGCCCAGCTCTTGAGGCCGAGTTCGGCGAGCTGCACACCCTTGGCCCCGGCGTCGAGACCATAGTTCCACGGCGCGTCCTCGGCGACGTGGCGAAGGAACATTTCCCACTGCGCCTTGAAGCCGTTCTCGGCCGGCCAGTTATCCGGAACCTCTTCCCAATCGGCAAAGAAGTTCATCGTCTGCGGCTGGTCGGGGTTCCACACGGGCTTGGGCGTGTTGACCCGATGCTGGGTGAAGCATTTGTGCAGGCCCGCGACAGCCGAGCCATGCGTGCCGTCGACATGGAAGGTGACGAGATCGTCACGGCGCACCCGCGTCGTCCAGCTCGAATTGATCTGGGCGACCACCCCGCCTTCGAGCTCGAAGGTGGCATAGGCCGCATCGTCCGTGTCGGCCGTGAAGCGGTTGCCCTGTTCATCGACACGCTCGGGAATATGCGTCGCCCCGAGGCAGGAGACCGCCTTGACCTCGCCGAAAAGGTTGTCGAGCACGTAGCGCCAGTGACAGAGCATGTCGAGGATGATGCCGCCGCCGTCGCCCTTGCGGTAGTTCCAGGAGGGACGCTGCGCCTTCTGCCAGTCGCCCTCGAACACCCAGTAGCCGAACTCGCCCCTGACCGAAAGCATCTTGCCGAAGAAGCCTGAGTCCCGCAGCATCTTGAGCTTCATGAGCCCGGGCAGGAACAACTTGTCCTGCACCACACCGTGCTTGACGCCCGAAGCCTTGGCCTTCCTTGCGAGCGCGACGGCGACGTCGAGATCGTCCGAGATCGGCTTTTCGCAGTAGACGGCCTTGCCGGCGTCGATCGCCTTCTCGATGAGCGAAGCGCGCATCAGGGTGGTGCCGGCATCGAAGAACACCGTGTCGTCCGCATTGGCGAGCGCCTTGTCGAGATCGGTCGTCCAGCGCTTGATGTCGTGCTTCTTGGCCAGACGCTCGATCTTGTCGGCGTCCCGCCCGACGATGATCGGATCGACCACCAGCCTGTCGCCATTGGCAAGCGCGATACCGCCCTGGTCGCGGATCGCCAGGATCGAGCGCACCAGGTGCTGGTTGTAACCCATACGCCCGGTGACCCCGTGCATGATGAGGCCGAGCCGTTGTTCCGCCATCAGACAAATCCTCCCAAGCCGCTTGCGGTGTAACTGATTGGTTACTTACGTAGCCGAAGGCGGCGGGCGGCGTCAAGCGGGCTGGCGTGGTCTCACTTGCATATTTGGCTTCAGACCGCCGATGTTGGCAGCATCTACGAGGAGAAGTGCCATGCGCCTGCACACCCGCTACCAGAACTCAGCCGGCGAGCGCGTGCGCATCGTCCTTGAACTCAAGAGTCTCGCCTACGACTACGTCGCCATTCCTTCCCTCTCGGGCGCCGACTATCGGTGCATCAATCCGCAGCTTCTGATGCCGGCGCTCGAGATCGACGGGCACGTCGTGACCCAATCGCTCGCGATCATCGAGCTCCTCGAGGAGCTCTATCCCGATCCGTCAATCCTCCCCGCCGCGCCCTTCGCACGCGCCGGCGCCCGCGCCTTTGCCGCTGTCATCGCGGCCGACCTGCACCCGGTTACGGTCAATCGCGTGCGGCGTTACCTTGCTGAGGAGCTGGGGGCAGGCGATGCGGTTCTTGCCGAATGGTATCGGCATTGGGCGAAGTTGGCTTTGGAGACGCTCGAAGCGCTGCTGAAACGGCGCGACCACGCAACGCGGTTCGCCTATTCCGACACCCCGGGTTTGGCGGAAGCCTGCCTCGTGCCCGCCATGCGCAACGCCCGCCGCTTCGACTGCGACCTCTCGCCTTATCCGCTGCTGCGGGAGCTGGATGGCCAATGCCGGGATCTCGTGCCCTTTCGTCGCGCCGCGCCCGAAAGCCAGCCCGATTTCCCCGCTTAAAGCCCCACTACCATCTTGAGACCGATCACGCCGAGGAAGGTGAGGATAAGCCGGTCAAAGGCTTTCCGGCTGAGCTTACCTGCGATCGCCTGGCCGATGGGCATGAAGATGAGGATCGGCACCAGCGCCAGCACGCCCTGCAGCAGCCATTCCGGCCGCATGGCGCCGGCCAGCCACATGGACGGCAACTGTGCGGCTGAATAGGTGAGGAACATCGCCGAGACCGCGAACACATGGGCATCGCGCTCGAGGCTCATCGAATGGATGAAGGTGACGCCGATGGGCGCCGAAATGCCTGTCGCGCCTTGCAATACGCCGCCGCCGGCCCCCGCTAGCGGCCCGAAGCGCCTCGCCGTCGCCAATGACAGCGACAGGTGCGGTTTGAACAGCCGCAGCATCACGTAGGCGATGAGGATGCCGCCGAGGCTCGTGACCAGCACGCGCTCGGGCAGGGTCGTCAGCAGCCACACCCCGACGAGGATGCCGCCGACGCCCGCAACGAGAAACAGCGGCAGGAACGTCATCCGATCCGAGCGGGCCTCGCTGCGGAAACGCCACGTCTGCCAGGCATTGGTGACAATGAGCGGAATGACCATCAGCCCCACCGCATGCGTCAGCCCGAATACCGCCGTCAGTACGGGGAGCGCGACCAGCGGCAGCCCCATACCCGTCGCGCCTTTGACCACAGCGCCCGCCGCCAGCGCCAAACCCATGATGAAATAGCTCGAAATATCCATTCGCGCGATCGCTCCGAAGCCAGTGCCGGCAAGCTTATATACTGCGCCGGCCGGTTACCCGAGCGGTTCTTTACGCGTCGCGCGACCGTCCCCTCCGCTGCAACTGCTCGCAATTTCCCACCCTCAGCTCTGCACCATCTGGTTACTTGCCTGTTGACAGCGTTGCCCTTGCGGATCAGTCTGCCGGCAAGGGCCTGGCTAGGATCGGCCCGAATAAAGATGCTTGGGAGGAAACAATGTTCCGTTCATCGCGATGGATGCTGTCCGCTGCCGCGCCGGCGCTGTTGGTCGCAACTTTGGGCGCCACCGCCCAGGAGTGGCAGCCCGACCGGCCGATCAACCTCATCGTGCCCTGGGGCGCGGGCGGCTCGACCGATCAGGTGACCCGCGTCACCGCGCCGCTCATCGCCGAGGAGCTCGGTGTCGAGATCGTCGTCGTCAACCAGCCCGGCGCCTCGGGCGCCATCGGCACCCAGGAAGTGCTCAATGCCCCACATGATGGCTACACCTGGACGGCCAACGCCATCGCCAACAACGCCACTTATTCGGTAACGGGCCTGCTTGAGGGCACCGACATCGACGACTGGCATATCTACCTGTCCGTCGCCAACGTGCCTGTGGTGAGCGTGCCGGCCGATAGCCAGTTCACCGATTTCGGCCAGCTTCTCGAAGCCTTCCAGTCCGAAGGCGGGCGCGGCATCGCTGTGGCGACGGCCGGCATCACCTCCTCGGGCGGCACGGCCATCGCGGCGCTGAGCGACGCGGGTGGGGGCTTTGAATACAACATGGTCACCTATGACGGCGGTGGGCCTGCCGCCATCGCCACGGCCTCGGGCGAGGCGATGGTCACCACCCAGCTGGCCGTGGAGCAGACGGAACTGATCCGTGGCGGGCGGCTGCGGCCGTTGGCAGTTCTCTCCGACGAGCCGCTGGTGCTCGAAGGCGTCGACCCGATCCCACCGATCACGCAATGGCTGCCCGACATGCCGCTGGCGCCCGACTATTTCGGCATCTTCATTCCGGCCGACGCGCCGCCCGAAGTGCTGGCAACCGTCGACAGGATTTGGGAAGAGAAGGTGATGAACGCCCCCGAGCTCAAGGCTTACGCCGAGAACTTCGGCGCGGTCTTCGCCCCGTCCTATGGCGAGGAGGCCCGCGCACTTGCCATGCCCGTCGTGATCCTCGAAGCCTGCTCGGCTCTCGAGCGCGGCGAGGCGGTCAACGATCCATCGACCATCGGCATCGACTGCGAGACCCGCACCGAAACCGGCGGCAACTAACATTTCGGACGCTGCCGGCGCATTCGCCTCGGCAGCGCCCGACCAGGATATCGGAAACTTCCATGAGCCAAGAGACCGGCGGAGCCGATGCTGCGTTGCCGCAACCCGGCGACGACCGGGCGGCAGGCGCCATGGTGCGCGCCGACCTCGTTGCCGCCATCGTCTTCATCGTCCTCGGCGCCGCCATCCTCTACGCGTCCTGGACGATGCCGCGGCTCGAGGTGCGGCGCATCCACCCGATGACCGTGCCCGGACTGGTGCCGGGACTGTTGAGTTTTGCGCTCGTGGTCTGCGGCGGCATCCTCGCCTGGCGGTCGGTCCGCGCCCCCGCACCCGGCGGCTGGCAGAGCCTGCGCGAGGCGGTCCTCTCGCGCGAGGCCGTGCGTGCGCTGGTCGTTGCGGCACTTGCCCTTGTGTATACCCTCGGTCTCGTTGGGACCCTGCCCTTCTGGGCAGCGACCGCAGTTTTCGTCTTCGCGTTCGTCCTCGTCTTCGAGGTCTGGCTCGCCGAGCCGAGGAAATCGTGGCGCACGAGCCTGCCTTGGGCCATGGGCCTGGCGGTTGTCACGGCTGCTGCCGTCACCCTCGTGTTCGAGCGCGCCTTCCTCGTGCGCCTGCCCTGATCGGAGAGCCTATCCTATGTTCGAAGGTCTCGGCCTCCTCGCCGGCGGCATCGCCCACTTCCTCACCCCGGTCTCGCTCTTCAACATTGCCTGGGCGACACTTCTGGGCATCGTGATCGGAGCTCTGCCGGGGTTGACCGCCACCATGGGCGTGGCGCTCCTCGTCACCCTCACCTATAAGATGCCGCCCGACCAGGCGATCCTCTGCCTGATGTGCCTCTATTCCGGCGCCATCTATGGCGGTAGCCGCACGGCAATCCTTCTGGCCATTCCCGGCACGCCCGCGAGCGCGGCAACCACTCTCGATGGCCACCCCCTTGCGCTCCAGGGCAAGGCCGGACTTGCCATGGGCCTCGCCACCACCTCATCGACGCTCGGCACCATCGTCGGCATCGTCGCGCTGGCGCTCATCGCCCCGCTGCTTGCCGAAGCCGCGCTCAAGTTCGGCTCTTACGAGTTCTTCTGGCTGGCGCTCTTCGGTGTCGTCATCTCCGGGCAGTTGACCGCCATGGACGATCCGCTCAAGGGCTACATTGCCGGTATCGTTGGGCTGCTCGTGGCCATGGTGGGTATGGAAACGCTCCACGCCTACCAACGCTTCACCTTCGGCATTTCGGCCCTCGGCGGCGGCGTCGACCTCATCCCGGCCATGGTCGGCGCCTTCGGGCTTGCCGAGATCCTCGGCGTCATGAAGCGCACCGTCCACGCCCGCATCGTTTCCTCGGCGGACCGCGTCGTCCCGCGTCTCGGAGAAGTGGTCAAATACTGGCGGACGACCCTGCGCTCCGGCATCATCGGCACCTTCGTCGGCATCGTACCGGGCGTCGGGGAAGACGTCGGCGCCTGGGCCTCCTATGCCGCCGCCAAGCGCTCGAGCAAAGAGGCCGACCAGTTCGGCAAGGGCAGCCAGGAAGGCCTGATCGCTGCCGAAACAGGCAATTCGGCGGTGGTGCCTGGCGCCATGATACCAACCCTGACCCTGGCCCTGCCCGGTTCCGCCGCCGCCGCGGTGCTGATCGCCGCCATGTTCATTCACGGCATCCGGCCGGGGCCCTTGCTCATGGTCGAGAACCCTCAGTTCCTCTACCAGATCGTCGCCATCCTGCTCTTTTCGACGCTCGCCATCCTGGTCTTCGGCCTGTCGCTGACGCGCCCGCTCCTGACCGTGCTGGCGGTGCCGCGCGAACGGCTGATGGCCGTGGTCTATGTGCTCTGCGTCGTTGGATCCTTCGCCATTACCCAGCGCATGTTCGACGTCTATGTGATGCTCACCTTCGGCATGGTTGGCTTCATCCTGCGCGAGATGAAGTATCCCATGGCGCCCCTGGTCCTCGGTATCATCCTCGGCGACCTGCTCGATCTCAACCTGCGGCGCGGCCTGCTGCTGACCAACGGCGATCCGACCCCGTTCTTTACCCGTCCGATCAGCGCTGTTATCTGCCTGATCATCGTTTCGACCATCCTCATGTCCATTCCGGCGGTATCAAAGCGTGTCAGAGCCCTCTTCACCCGCGATAGAGCGGGCGGCAGCCCCGCGTAGCGCCGCTCAGGCGGCGCCCAAGCGCGCGCGTAACTCGGCGAAAACCAAGGCGGCGATCCTCGCGGCCGGGCGGGTTGAGTTTGCCGATCGCGGATTCGAGGGGGCGCGGGTCGACGCCATCGCCGAGCGGGCCGGTGCCAACAAGCGCCTGCTCTACCACTATTTCGGCAACAAGGAGGAGCTCTACTCCGCCGTGCTCCTCGACGCCTATCAGGAAATCCGCCGCGGCGAGCGGGCACTGAGTTTGGATCAGTTCGACCCTATCGAGGCCATGGACCGGCTGGTGCGCTTCACCTTCCGGCATTTCCTCGCCAACCCCTGGTTCACCAAGCTGTTGTCGACCGAGAATGTCGAGAACGCCCGCTTCCTCAAGATGCTGCCCGACATCCCGGCGCTGCATTCCCCGCTCGTCGGCCAGATCCGCACCATCCTCGAGCGCGGGCACGAGGCCGGCGTCTTCCGCCGTGATGTCGATCCCATCCAGCTCTACATCTCCATCGCGGGCCTCGGCTATTTCTACGTCTCCAACATGGCGACCCTCTCGGTCATCTTCGAGAAGGACCTCGCCAGCGTCTCAATGGTCCAGGAGCGGGAGGCCCAGGCTGTCGCCATGGTTCTCGACTATCTACGCACTAAGCCGCGCTAGAGCGTTTTCACCAAAAAGCCTGTCCCGGACTTGATCCGGGATGGATACCACTTTTGCGGTTCGAAAACGCACCAATTCAATAAGTTAGAGCTCCCGTTCCGATTCAATCGGAACGGGACGTGCTCTAGGCGAGTGGCGGCAACGCTGCGCGGCCTGCCTCGACCACACGCGCGAGAAGATCGGCGACACGCTCCTCCCGCCGCCGTTCGGCCAGAACATAAACGCCCATGGTCACATTGCGCGGAGTCTCCCTCTGCTCGACCTCGCGCAGACCATGTTCGGTAAAGGCCGGGCCCATCAGATGCGTATGCCGCAGCACCGCGTCGGTCGCGCATACATAATCGATGCAAGCAGCCATCGAATTCGAGCCGAAGCCGAAGCCCACCCTGTCGAACACCGTCTCCACCCGCTGCCTTCGCCGCGACACGTCGAAGAAGCGCTGGTGCCGACTTTCGGGCGGAGAGCTGGTCACCGCCGGATAGGCCTCGATCTCCTTGAGCGTGCAGGGTCTTCCGAGCAGTGGATGCTCCGCGCGCACGAAATAGGCGTTGTGCACCTGGCTGAGAGGAATGAAATCCGTACCAACTCCGCTACTCAGCCCCTCGATCTCATGGGCGATGAATAGCGAAATGTCGCCGGACAGCAGCTGGTCCATGCACCGCAGCTGGTTGCCGAGGCTGACCTGTATCGGCGCGTTCGGGTACTCTTTCTGATAGTCGATCACCAGGTCGCGGATGAACAGCGTCCACCACGAGTATCCGCAGCCGAGGCTGATGCCGCGCTCATTGCGCAGCCTTTGGTCCTCGATGGCCGTCAGCGTGTTGTCGTAGAGGCGCTGCATCAGTCGTGCATTCTCGTAGAGCGTTTCACCATAGGGCGTCAGCCGCATGCCGCGAGAGGAGCGCGCAAACAGCGGCACGCCCAGATTCTCCTCCAGCTTGCGCATGTTGAAGGTCAGCGTCGGCTGCGTGACGTGCAGCGCCCCCGTCGCCGCGCTGATGCTGCCCGCCTCCGCGATCGCCAGGAATTGCTGCAGCAGCTTGTCCATCGCCGTACCTCCTATAGATGACATCTATAGTATCGGCGCAATTTCGTATTTTGTCATGTATGGAAGATTGTGCATGATCATTGCGTCGCGCTCCGCCGTGGCCGCGTTCCGAGCGCCGCACACGCGGTCGCCATTTGAGGAGGTAGTTGATACCCTCGACCGTGCACGGTGAAATCCCGAGCACAGCATTCACGACCTCGTTGGCCAAGGCCTGTTGCGCTGCAAGGGATAGGTTGACAAGAATGTGGAAGCAGCGTCCGGCTCCTGCAGTCTTCCATACAAGAAAGGCTTGACAGCAACCCACCGCTGCAACAGATTTGTAACCAGCTGGTTATTTAGGCTGGGCAGAGCGGCGTGCCGCACTAGGCCTACTGAGTAACTGGTTGGTTATTTTGGCGACAGGGAGGTCGCCGACACGGTTCCCCGGGCCGGCATGTGCCCGCAGGACCTGACATTGGGAGGATACACATGACCATTCGTCTCGACCGACGTCATTTTCTCATGGGCTCTTCGGCCCTCATCGCGGCAGGCGCCGCAGGCCTGCGCCCGGCCTTCGCGCAGGGCAACAACCTGCGCCTGATCTTCTGGGGCGGGCAGGACCGCGCCGACCGCACCTACAAGGTCGCCGACCTCTATGCCGAGGGCGGCGGCGCCCAGATCGACGGCGAGTTCCTCGCTTGGAACGACTACTGGACGAAGCTTGCCACCCAGGTGGCGGGCGGCAACGCACCCAACATCATCCAGATGGACTACCGCTACATCGTCGAATACGCGACGCGCGGCGCCATCCGGCCGCTCGACCAGTTCGTGGGTGGGCCCCTTCAGCTGGGTGACTTCGATCAGGACCAACTCGAAGGCGGCAAGGTCGGCGGTCAGCTCTTCGGCATCAGCCTCGGCGCCAACTCCGTTGCAGTGTTGGTCAACGAGACCGCCTTCGAGGAAGTCGGTGTCGCGCCGCCTAATCGCGACTCGACCTATGACGACTACATGGCCATGGGCGAGGCCTTCAATTCCGCCAATATCCGCGGCGGTATCAAGGCTATTTCCGACGGCTCCTATACCGAACCCATGCTCGACAACTGGCTGCGCCAGCAAGGCCTTTCCCTCTATACCGCCGACGGTCAGCTCGGCTTTGGCGAAGAGGAGATGGTCGAATGGTTCCGCATGTGGCAGGGGCTGCGCGAGGCGGGCGTGTGCGTTTCCGCCGAGGACCAGGCGCTCGACACCGGCGCCATGGAATCGACCATGGTGATCATGGGCAAGTCGGCCACCATGCCCTCGAACTCCAATCAGCTCGTCGCCTACCAGTCGCTGAGCCAGGATTCGCTGACCATCACCAACTATCCGCGCATTGAGCCCGGTGCCGGCGGCGGCCATTATCGCAAGCCGTCGATGTTCTTCTCGGTCGGCGGCGACGAGGCCAACGCCCAGGCAGCGGCCGAGTTCATCTCGTTCTTCGTCAACGATCCGGACGCAGCCCAGGTCCTCGGCGTCGAGCGCGGTATCCCCTGCTCGGCGGCTGTGCGTGAGGGGCTTGCCCCCACGCTCGACGAGAAGAGCCAGATCGCCCTCAATTTCGTGGCCAATCTCGGCGACCTGCTCGGCCCGTTGCCCCCGCCCCCGCCCCCGAAGGCCGGCGAGATCGACGCCTCGGTCCTGCGCGTCATCGGCCAGGAAGTCGCGTTCGGTGCCCGTTCGCCCGAAGACGGCGGCAAGGCGTTCGTTACCGAGGCAACCGCCCTTCTGACCGGGGCCTGATAAGATGACCGCGCGCTCCATGGAGACCGGAGTTTCGGCCGCGGGGCGCGCGGTTGGCACACAGGGAGTCTGGGCCCGTATCTGGCAGCAGGATGGGCCCGGCTACCTCTTTCTTCTGCCCTGGTTCATCGGCTTTTTTGGCCTGACCGTCGGGCCGATGCTGACCTCGCTCTATCTCTCGTTCACCAATTTCGACCTCTTGACCACACCCGATTGGATCGGTGCGTCGAACTATGTGCGCATGTTCACGGCCGATCCCAAATTCGCCGCCGCCATGCGCGTCACCTTCTTCTTCGTGCTCTTCTCGGTGCCCTTGAAGCTCGCCTTCGCGCTGGGCGTCGCCATGCTGCTCAACCGGGGCTTGAAGGGCCTGCCGCTCTATCGCGCGATCTTCTACCTGCCCTCGCTGATCGGGGCGAGCGTCGCCATCGCCATTCTCTGGCGCCAGCTGTTTTCCGGCGACGGCCTCGTCAACCAGTTCCTCGCCAATTTCGGCATCGACGGCCCAAGCTGGATCTCAAATCCGCGCTACTCGCTCTGGACGCTGATCATCCTGTCGATCTGGCAGTTCGGCTCACCCATGATCATCTTCCTCGCCGGGCTTCGTCAGATCCCGCAGGACATGTACGAGGCTGCCTCTCTCGACGGCGCCAGCAAATGGCGCCAGTTCTGGAAGATCACCCTGCCGTTGCTGACGCCTGTGGTCTTCTTCAACGCCATCGTCCAGACCATCGAGGCCTTCAAGAGCTTCACCCCGGCCTTCGTCATTTCCGGCGGTACCGGCCAACCGATCAACTCGACGCTCTTTTATACGCTCTATCTCTACCAAGAGGCCTTCGGCTTCTTCCGCATGGGCTATGCCTCGGCGTTGGCCTGGTTCCTCCTGGTCATGATCGCCGCCTTCACCGCCTTCTCGTTCCTGACCTCGAAATACTGGGTGCACTATGACGACTGACGTCCAGACCCTGACGGTCGTTGGCACCGAGACGTCCCGCACCCGCCGGCACATCATTTCCGTCGTCTCGCACGTGCTGCTGGTTGGAGCATCGATCCTGATGCTCTACCCCCTGCTGTGGATGCTGGCCTCGACCTTCCGGCCCGAGAACGAGATCTTCTCCTCCTCGAGCCTCTGGCCATCCTCGTTCAGCATCGACTCCTATATCCGTGGCTGGAACGGTCTGCGCGTCTCCTTCGGTACCTTCTTCCTCAATTCCTTCGTCATTGCCATCCTTTGCGTTGCCGGCAACGTCCTTGCCTGCTCGATGACCGCCTTCGCCTTCGCACGACTCAAGTTCCGCGGCCGCAATTTCTGGTTCGCGCTGATGCTGATGACGCTGATGCTGCCCTATCACGTCACCCTCATCCCCCAATACGTGCTGTTCCTCAACCTTGGATGGGTCAACACCTTCCTGCCGCTGATCGTGCCGAAGTTCCTGGCCTCCGACGCCTTCTTCATCTTCCTGATGGTGCAATTCTTCCGCGGCATCCCGCGCGAGCTCGACGAGGCGGCCATGATGGACGGCTGCTCAGCCTGGCGCATCTACTGGAAGGTGATGATGCCGCTGTCCCTGCCGGTGCTGGCGACGGCGGCGATCTTCACCTTCATCTGGACTTGGGACGATTTTCTCGGACCCCTCATCTACCTCAATGAAATGCGTCAATATACCGTGCAGCTGGGACTGCGCACGTTCGTCGATTCGACCGGCGAATCCGACTTCGGCGGCATGCTGGCCATGTCGGTGTTGACCATCGTCCCGGTCTTCCTCTTCTTCCTCTTCTTCCAGCGATTGCTGATCGAAGGCATCGCAACCACGGGTATGAAACGCTGATATGTCCGACTTGAAATTCGCCGCCATCGGCATCAACCACAGCCATATCTATGGGCAGGTGGAGTGCCTGAAGCGCGCGGGGGCAGATTTTGTAGCCTTCTTCGCGCCTGAGGACGACCTGGCCAGCGCTTTCTCGGCCAAATTCCCCGAAGCGCGGCGCGTCGCCGATCGGCGCGAGATCCTCGAGGACGAGTCCATCGCCATCGTCGCCACTGCTGCCATCCCCGGCGATCGCGCCGAAATTTCGGTGGCCGCCATGCGCCACGGCAAGGACGTGCTTTCCGACAAGCCCGGCATGGTGAACCTTGCCGAGCTCGCAGAAATCAAGCGCGTACAGGCCGAGACGAGCCGCATCTATTCTGTGCTTTATTCCGAGCACTTCGAAGTGCCCGCGACCGTCGAGGCCGGCAATCTCATCGCCCAGGGTGCCATCGGCGAGGTGATCCAGACCGTCGGCCTCGGCCCCCACGCCATCCGCAACAACCAGCGGCCGGACTGGTTCTTCGACCGCAACCGCTATGGCGGCATCCTCTGCGACATCGCCAGCCACCAGTTCGAGCAGTTCCTGTTCTTTTCCGACGCGCTCGATGGCGAGATCCTCTCGGCCAGCGTTGCCAATCGCGCCAATCCCGACCGGCCCGGCCTGCAGGATGTCGGCGATGTGCATCTGAAGACCGACAGGACGACCGGCTACATCCGTGTCGACTGGTTCACCCCCGAAGGACTGCCGACCTGGGGCGACGGCCGCCTCCTCATCCTCGGCACCGAGGGCTATATCGAATTGCGCAAATATATCGACATCGCCGGCCGGCCGGGCACCGACCATCTCTTCCTCGTCAACAAGGACGCGCCCCGCCATATCGATTGCTCCGGCGTCGAGCTGCCCTTCGGCCGGCAGTTCCTGGCCGACGTGCGCGACCGCACGCAGACGGCAATGCCGCAGGCGCGCTGCTACAAGGCAATGGAGCTGGCGCTGACCGCCCAGCAGATGGCCGAGACCGGCACGGAGTGGCAGCAATGAACGCGGTATCCTCCAGCCGGCGCTTTGCCGTCGCCATCGTCGGCTGCGGCATCGGGCGCAGCCACATCGTCGAGGGCTACCAGCCCAACGCCGACAAGTTCGAGGTCAAGGCCCTCTGCGATCTCAATGTCGAGCGCATGACCGCCGTTGCCGACGAGTTCGGCGTCGAGCGGCGGATAACCAATTTCGACGACCTTTTGACGATGGACGACATCGACATCATCGACATCTGCACCCCGCCGGGCCTGCACTACGCGATGGTGATGGCAGCTCTCAAGGCCGGCAAGCACGTCGTCTGCGAGAAACCACTTGTGGGCTCGCTGGCCGAGGTTGATGCCGTCAGGCAAGAGGAGAAGGTCTCCAGGGGCATGCTGATGCCCGTCTTCCAGTACCGCTTCGGCGACGGTGTTGAGCAGGCCAAGGCGATCATTGACGCCGGAATTGCCGGCAAGCCCTATGTCGGCACGGTCGAGACGCTGTGGACGCGCGGGCCGGACTACTACGCCGTGCCTTGGCGTGGCAAATGGAAGACCGAACTCGGCGGCGTGCTGATGACGCATGCCATCCACCAGCACGACCTCTTCACCTACCTCATGGGGGACATCAAACGCCTCTTCGGGCGCGTGGCGACCCGCGTCAACGCCATCGAGGTCGAGGACTGCGTGACCGCGAGCCTTGAGCTCGAGAACGGCGCACTCGGCAGCTTCACGGCAACGCTGGGCTCGGCCGACGAGATCACCCGCATCCGCCTTGCCTTCGAGAACGTCTCGTTCGAAAGCGACCACGCCCCCTACAATCCCGGCGCCAAGCCGTGGAAGATCCTGCCGCGCTCGCCCGAGACGGCCGAGAAGATCGCCGCGCTCCTCGAGAACTGGCAGCACGTGCCGTCACGCTTCACCACCCAGATGGCCCGGTTCCACAATGCCCTGACCGGCAGGGCGCCGCTGCCGGTCACCAGCGCCGATTCGCGCCGCGCCCTGGAGCTGGTGACCGCATTCTACCACTCCTCGGTGACCCATGAGGATGTGCAACTGCCGATCGGACCCGAGCATCCGCGCTACAGGAGCTGGGTGCCGGCCGAGTTCGCAGCGATTTAGAGCGGGATGCGAAAAGTGGGAACCGGTTTTTCGCGAAGAGTCCCGCGACGGCAAAAGACGGAGCGCGCGATTTGCTGCAATCAAGTCGCTTCGCGCTCTGAACACGCAGTATAACGACAAGGACTGGCGCCGCCGCGAGGACGGCGCCCTGAGGGAGAAGACCATATGGCCGCAAGCGTGGAACTGAGGAAGATCGTCAAGAGCTACGGCGATCTCGAGGTCGTCCACGGCGTCGATCTGACCATCGAGCCGGGCGAGTTCGTGGTGTTCGTCGGCCCCTCGGGCTGCGGAAAGTCGACGCTCCTGCGCATGATCGCCGGCCTCGAACCGATCACCGGCGGCGAGCTGCTGATCGAAGGCGAGCGTATAAATGAGGTGCCGGCGGCCAAACGCGGCATTGCCATGGTCTTCCAGTCATATGCGCTCTATCCGCACATGAGCGTCTACCAGAACCTCGCTTTCGGGCTCGAGACCGCCAAGATGCCCAAGCCCGAAATCCGGGCCAAGGTGCAGAAGGCCGCTCAGATCCTGAGGATCGAGCCGCTGCTCGACCGCAAGCCCAAGCAACTCTCGGGTGGCCAGCGCCAGCGCGTCGCCATCGGGCGCGCCATCACCCGCGAGCCGCGCATCTTCCTCTTCGACGAGCCTTTGTCCAACCTCGATGCGGAACTGCGCGTGCAGATGCGCGTCGAGATCGCCAAGCTCCACAACGACCTCGGCAACACCATGATCTACGTCACCCACGACCAGGTGGAGGCCATGACCATGGCCGACAAGATCGTCGTGCTCTCGGCCGGCAACATCGAGCAGGCCGGCGCACCGCTCGACCTCTACAACAAGCCGGCCAACCTCTTCGTTGCCGGCTTCATCGGCAGCCCAAAGATGAATTTCTTCGACGCATCCGTCGACGCTGTCGATCCGGCCGGGGCAAAGCTCGGCATCGCCGGCGGTACTCTGGCGTTCAACCGGTCCGTTTCCGCCGGCAAGGGCGACAAGCTGACCTTTGGCGTCCGCCCCGAACACATCGGCATCACCGAGGGTTCGGGCGTACCCATGGCAAATGTCAAGGTCGACCTCGTCGAGAACCTCGGTGGCCAGACCCTGCTCTATACCACCGCCCCCGACGGCTCGGGCCTCACCATCGTTCTCGAAGGCCAGCGCGACATCGCGCTCGGCTCCACGGTCACCGCCCACATCGATCCGGCCAAGTGCCACGTGTTCGGCGCCGACGGGAACGTCGCATAGAGAGCGCTTTCAGCGAAAGCCTGTCCCCGACCTGATCCGGGATGGGCACCGCTTTTGCGATTCGTGCTGAGCCTGCCCTATGTCAACCGGTTCGCCTGGTACGCGCTGATTGCCCTCACCAAGCAGACGCACTGAGAAGAAAGGGAAGCCTGCGCAACACCGTCTAACGCCAGGTAAAGACCCTCGTCACTGCGTAGTTGAACACCGAGCTCATTACAGCGCCGGCAAGCCCGCTGACGAACGTCTGGTGTCGCAGGTCGTAGACCATGCTCGCCACCGAAATATTGGCGATGCCGCCAAGCGAGCAGATGACGTAAAAGCCCATGAGCCCGAGCCAGAACTTCGCGCCGTGCAGGCGCCGGTCGGCATAGGTCAGGACGTTGTTGAGGAAGAAGTTGGACGTCATGGCGACAAGCGTCGCGATGACCTGGGCTGGCACGAACGGCAGGCCGAGCGGGCCCGTCGCCAACCCCAGCATCGCCATGTGGACGAAAATGCCGGTTGCCCCGACCATGGCGAACAGCAGGAAGGTCGTTGGCAGCACCCCGCCCGTCATCTGTGAGAGCCACAACCCCAGATACTGCACGACGATCAGCGGGCTCATCTTGCTCTCGCCGGCATGACGCGGGCGGAAGGTATACGGCACCTCGGCGATCGAGAGCTTGCGGCCCTGCCGGCGCGAGGTGGCGACGAGGTCGAGCAGGATCTTGAAGCCGTCCTTGTTGAGCTGACTGGCCACAGCATCGAATGTGCGGCGCGGCATCAGGAAGAAGCCGCTCATGGGGTCGCAGACCGATTGGCCGACGACAAGGCCGGCAAGGCGCGTCGCCAGTTCACTGCCGCGCTGGCGCGTGCGTGAAAGGCCTCCCGCCGCCGAGCCCTTGCCGGCAAAGCGCGAGCCGACGACGAGATCCGCCCCGTCTTTAGCTTGCTCGAGCATCTGCGGTAAGATCCGCTCGTCGTGCTGCAGGTCCGCGTCGATCACCGCAAGGAAGGGTGCCGCTGTTGCGGCCATCCCCTCGACGCAGGCCGAGGCAAGCCCTCGCCTGCCATAGCGTCGGATGCAGCGGATGTTGGGATAGACCTGCGCCAGCTCGCGCGTCAGTGCAGCGGTGCCGTCGGGGCTGTCGTCGTCGACGACGATCATCTCAAAAGGGATGTCCTTGAGTGCCACCGCCAGCTTTTCATAAAGCAACTCGATATTGCCGCGCTCATTGAAGCTCGGCACGATCACCGCCAGATCCGGTACGGCCGTGCCGCTCCCCTCGATCGCGGCCGCAGTTTTCTGGTGGCGTCCCACAATGTCCGACATCCGCACCTCGGTGGTCTGGGGCCAGCGGAGTGCCGGCACGGTGATGAGCCCCAGCCCCTAACGCCAAGTGCGTGCATTGGTTGCACACCAGAAATGAGACAATGGAATGACGTCCGCACCGTTTGCCCGCCGGGCCACCGGCAAGGCATGCTGGAGGGGAATGCGAAAAAGAGCCTGTCCGGACTTGATCCAGATGGGGAACCGGTTTTTCGCCAAAATCGTGCGACTATAGAATATAGAGCGCGATTTCGCGCCCGTCCGGCGGAGTTTGCCGTGGCCGTGCCGACCGACGAGATTGTGCAGGACCGCGCTGTTGTCGCGCCGTTGAGCTGGGCCTTCGTTGCGTTGGTGCCCCTCACTTTTCTCCTCGTTGGCCTTGTTCTGCGCTTTCTTGCCTTTCGCGCCGCCCTGCCGGAGGCACCTGTTACCAATTTTGCCCAGGCGCTGTGCCGCTGGGACTGCCACTGGTATGTGCGCATCGCCGAGGAGGGCTACGATCCTTTCCCGGTACCCGGCCGGATCGTTGCAGGCAATTGGGCGTTCTTCCCGCTCTATCCCGGTCTCGTCGGGCTCGTTCGCCAGCTTCTGCCGTTTCCGACGATGGTCACGGCGACGCTGGTGTCGCTGGCCTGCGCCTATGCGGCAGCTGTGGCCGCCTGGCCGCTGCTCGCCGGCAATCGGCGCGCCTATGTGCTCTATGCCGCCTTTCTGCTCGCCGGCCCCTTCTCGGTCTATTTCACCACCTTCATGACCGAGGTGATGTTTACGCTGTTAACAATTGGCGTCTTCCTGGCACTGCGCCAGTCCAACCATCTCGTCGCGGGCGCCCTCGCGGCCCTGCTCTCGGCCACCCGCATCGTCGGTGTCTTCATCGTCTTCGCCATTGTGCTGGCGATGTTCCTCGACCACCGCCGGCAGGGCGGCACGCTCGCCGGCTTCGTGCCGGCGCTGTTGAGGCGTCCTGTCTGGCTGCTGGCCATCGTCATCTCGCCCCTCGGCGCCTTTGCCTATATCGCTTTTCTCGACGGGCTCGTCGGCGACGGGCTCGCCTTCCAGCACGTGCAGCGCGCCTGGGGCCGGGAGCTCGGCAATCCGCTCGGCTATCTCGCCCAGGCGCTGACGACCTCTGCCCGTTCCGGCTTCTTCCCCAGCATTGTCCAGCAGCAAGGCTTCGCCGCCCTTGCCGGGCTAGGCATGACCGGCGTCCTCGCCTGGCGCCGGCGCCTGCCCGAGGCGCTCTTCAGCCTCGTGTGCATCCTTGTCCCCTTGTCCGCCGGCATGGCGTCCATGCCCCGGTTCGTCGCAGGCCTCGCCCCCGTCTGCCTCATGGCCATGACGCTGCTTGCCGCCCGCTGGTGGCTCTTTGCCCTCGCCCTTCTGGTGCTGCTCGTCGGCGGCTATTTCGGCGCCTTCGGCTGGATAACTGAGTACGTTGCCCTTGTCTGAGGCGCCGCGCCCATCGCCGGTGACCCTGGCGGCCTACGGCGCCGTCGCCATCATCCTTGCCGTCGAACTCGTCGTCTTCTGGCGCGCCCTCAACCCGAGCGCTGAAGGCGACTATCGCGCCTACTATATCGACAAAACAACCACCTGCCTGGCGCAGCCGATGACCGGAGCCTACGAGCTCGGCCGGCGGGTCTCGTTCCGTTCGGATGGCGCCGCGCTCACCCGTGAGCTCAAGCCCTGCGGATGGGAAGGACCGGTCGGCGACGGCACGCATTCGGTCGGCGAAACCTCCCGGCTGCGCTTTGCCGTGGGGACGGCTGACGCACCCCTCGAGCTCGCTCTGGAGATGGTGGCGGTCGACATGCCCGGACCGCCGCGCCAGCGCGTACGCGTCTCGGCCAATGGTATCTTCGTCGGAGAGGCCGGCCTGACACCTGGCGAACCCCGCCGCGCCACTTTCCCGATACCCGTTGAGGCGCTCGGAGGGACCGGCATCCTCGATATCGCTCTCGATTTTCCCGAGGCCATCTCGCCAGGTCCGGGCGTTTCCAATACCCGCAAGCGCGCCATCAAGCTGCTGTCGGCGCAGCTCTCTGCCGTCGACCCTTGACGCAGGTGCTACTGAACGGAGCTATCAGTGCGTGACTTCCACTTGCCCGGACGATCCGTGGCCCTGGGGACGTGCGGCGCCGCCGCGACCTCGCATCAGCAAGCAACGCTGACCGCTATCGAGGTCCTGCGCGATGGCGGCAATGCCGTCGACGCGGCCGTTGCAGCCTCGGCTTTGCTCGGCGTGATCGAACCGCACTGCACCGGCATCGGCGGCGACTGCTTCGCCCTCGTCTGGACCGCCAAAGACAAGCGTCTCCATGGAGTCAATGGTTCGGGCCATGCGCCGGCCGGCCTTTCACCCGCCTGGCTCAAGGCCCAGGGGTTCAGCAAGGTTCCCGGCGACAGAGTTCACTCGGTGACGGTACCGGGCGCGGTGCGCGCCTGGGATATGCTCCTCGAACGCTTCGGCACGCGCACACTGGCGAAAGTGCTGGAGCCGGCCATCGAAGCGGCCGAGCACGGCTTTCCGGTCGCCGAACGCATCGCCTGGGATTGGCACAGGTTCACCGACAAGCTCAGCACACATCCGGCGACGCGCGAGCAGTATCTGGTCGAGGGAAAAGCGCCGGGCACCGGCATGGTTCTGCGCTCCCCCCTTTTGGCCCGTACGCTGCAAACCATCGCTGCCGACGGCGCTGGCGCTTTCTACGGCGGTGCGCTTGCCACTGACATGGTCGCCTCGCTCAACGAGCTCGGGGGCCGCCATGAGCTCGCCGATTTCGCCGACTGGCAGCCGGCCCTGGTCGAGCCCATCAAAGTCGACTACCGAGGTATTGACGTCCACCAGATCCCGCCCAACGGGCAGGGCGTCACCGCCGCCATGATGCTCAATATCCTCAAGGGGTTCGAGCACTCCTCGCTCGATCCGGTCGGGACCGAGCGCTTCCACCTGCAGATCGAAGCCTACCGGCTCGCGGCCGCCGCCCGCGACGCCTATGTCGCCGATCCCGATTTCGCCAGCGTGCCGACGGCTGAGCTGCTCTCCGACGTCTATGCCGATGCCATGCGCGCCCGCATCGACCGCAACCGCGCCATGAGCGACCCCGTCCCTGAGCCGATCGGCCCGACCGATACAATCTATCTGACCACCGCGGATAGCGAGGGCAATTTCTGCTCCTTCATCAACTCCATTGCAGGCGCCTTCGGCGCCTTTATCGCCTGCCCGCGCACCGGCGTGCTGTTCCAGAATCGCGGTGGCAACTTCACCCTCGCCGACGGGCATCCCAACCAGCTCGCGCCGCGCAAGCGCTCGCTGCACACCATCATCCCGGGCTTTGCCAGCAAAGACGGCGCGCCGTTCCTGAGCTTTGGCGTCATGCACGGCTTCTACCAGCCCGTCGGCCAGGTGCAGGTGCTGCAGAACATTGTTGATTTCGGCATGAACGTGCAGGAAGCCCTCGACATGGGACGCGGCTTGCGCACGTCCGTCGGCTTCGAAGCCGAGCGCTCCCTGCCCAACGCCACCCTCGCCGGCCTTCTCGAACGCGGGCATCCCGTGCGCATGGCCGACATGGCCTGGGGCGGCGGACAGGCGATCATGCCCATGGGCGGCGTGCTGTACGCCGGCTCGGACCCGCGCAAGGACGGCGTTGCGCTGGCCTTTTAGGGCTTCCAGCAGAAGTGGGAAAGCACCTGCGATGTCGCGGACAACAAAAAAGGACCTTGCGGTCCCTTTGTCTCAAGGCTCTGCCAAGCCTTGATATTTGGAGCGGGCGATGGGATTCGAACCCACGACCCCAACCTTGGCAAGGTTGTGCTCTACCCCTGAGCTACACCCGCACTCCGAGCCGCCGACGCCTTGCTGGCGCCACGACGCGCGCCTATATGCCCAATCGACGGCTCGATTGCAACCCATATTTTGGCGCTATCCTGCGTTCCCCGCCCAGGGGGTTGCAAGGCGCCTGATTTGCGGCGCATGAAGGGCTATAAGGAACCCAACGACGCTAAAGCCAAGGCTCTTTCGATGACCATCACCCTCAACGGCTCCCCTTCGCAGGCTACGCAGCCTCCCGGCGATCTCGTCAAGGACTCTTCCGACAGGGCCTTCAAGGCCGACGTGATCGACGCCTCGGTCGAAGCGCCCGTGCTGGTCGATTTCTGGGCGCCTTGGTGTGGCCCTTGCCGCCAACTGACACCGGCGCTCGAGAAGGTCGTGGCTGAGAAGGCCGGCAAGATCCGCTTGGTCAAGATCAACATCGACGAGAATCCGGCGGTCGCCGGCCAGCTCGGAATCCAGTCGATCCCGGCCGTCTTTGCCTTTGCCGGCGGCCGGCCGGTCGACGGGTTCATGGGCGCCTTGCCCGAAAGCGAGGTGAGGCGCTTTGCCGATCGCGTCATCGCCGCCGCACCCGCGCCCCAGCCCTCCGCGGGATCGCTCGAAGAACAGATCGCCGCCGCGCTCGCTGCGGCCGATGAAGCTCTCAGTGAGAACGACCTCGGTCGTGCCGCTCAGATCTTCGGCATGGTGCTCCAGCAGGATCCGACGCACGCCCCTGCCCTCATCGGCCTTTCCCGCGTTTATCTCGCTGCCGGCGAGACCGACCAGGCCCAGGCGACCTTCGACATGATCCCGGAAGACGCCCGCAGCGGCGACGACTACGCCGCCCTTGCCGCATCATTGAAGCTGCTGACCGAGGCGGCGGGACTCTCCGGCGCTGAAAGCCTCGAGGCCCGCATCGCCGCCAATCCCGATGACCACCAGGCGCGCTTCGACCTCGCCGTGGTCCTCAATTCCCAAGGTGATCGGGTGGGCGCTGCCGAGGCGCTTGTGGGGTTGATGAAGCGCGATCGGTCCTGGAACGAGGACGGCGCCCGCAAGAAGCTCCTCGAGCTCTTCGAGGCCTGGGGCCCCAAGGATCCTGCGACCATCAAAGGCCGTCGGCTGCTCTCGGCTGCGCTCTTTTCCTAATCACCAAGGACCGCGCCCACCGGCGGCGCGGTCCCGACCACATCGAAGGCCCATGCTCAAGCGTCCTGTTTCTCCCCTCGACATCCCGAACGCCGTTCCGGTGTTCCCGCTTTCGGGCGCCCTGCTGCTGCCCTTTTCCCACCGTCCGCTCAACATCTTCGAGCCGCGCTATGTCGAGATGGTGGACGCGGCATTGCGCGGCGACCGCCTGATCGGTCTCATCCAGCCCGAGGATACTTCGCTCGAGAGCCCGCCGGGCCGCGCCCCGCTCCAGGAGATCGGGTGCCTCGGGCGCCTGACGCATTTCGAGGAGAACGGGGAGGGACGTTACTTCATCATCCTCGAGGGCATCACCCGCTTCCGGCTCGTCTCGGAACTGACAGTGAGAACCCCCTACCGGCAATGCGTGATCGATACCGAGCCCTTCGCTGCCGATTTCGTGCGCGAACATGGCGAGGAGGAGGTCGACCGCGATAGCTTCGTCAAGATGATGCGCGACTATGCCGAGTTCGCCAACATCGACCTCAATTGGGAGGAGATCGAGCGTACCGGCACCGCTGACCTCGTCAATTTCTGCTGCATGGTCTCGCCTTATGGTGCGGCCGAAAAGCAGGTGCTGCTCGAAGCCGGTACGCTCGCCGAACGCGCCGAGACGCTGATCGCCATGACCGAATACGAGATGCACCGCGGCGGCGGTGGCAACGTGCCGCTCAACTGACGGGACCGGCCGATGACAGAGCCGCGCCATGTCGTCGACGTCAAGACCCTCGAAATGCTGGTCTGCCCGCTGACCAAGACGCGGCTGACACTCTCGTCCGACGGCACCGAGCTCATCTCGGTCGCCGCCCGCCTCGCCTTTCCGATCCGCCAGGGCGTACCCATGCTGAGCCTCGACGAAGCACGCGATTTCGACCCGAACGAGATCAAGACCGTGCTCTGAAGCTCTGCCCGAAGCACACGTTTGCTACTGCTTGACGAACGTCGCCAGCTTGTCGAGCACCTGTTCGAGGCCCATGCGCGACATCTCGACGGTCTCCGGCGATGCATAGCCTTGTTCGAGCACCGTCATCCGCGTGCCTCCGTCCGCTCCCGGCTCGAAGGTGATGACATGCGGCACGAGATCGGGAATACCGGGCGGCAGGCCGATTGCGGCAGGATCGATCGGCGTTCCTTCGACATCGACGAAATCGACGTCGAACTCGATCCGCTCATGGGGCACGATCCGCCTGTAGGTCCAGCTGTTACAGAGGTTCGGCCCCTGGGGCGGGCGCATGCAGACGAGCGAGGTGCCACCCTCGCGAAAGTCCATTTCGGCAATCGGCGCGGTGAACCCGGTCGGCCCCCACCAGGCTTTGACCGCTTCGCTTTCCGCCCACGCGGCCCACACCGCCTCGACCGGCGCCGTGAATTCACGCGTGACCTTAAGATCGTGGGTTCCTTCCGCACCGGCGCCGGCGGTCAGGCAAAGCGCCAGCGCCACCGCACATCCGTTCTTCAGTACAAGTCGATCCATGGCATCCTCCTGCGATGCGACGAAATCCGATGCAATTACGAAGTTTACGAGGCCTTGCGCCCCGTCATCTCGTCCAGCACCCGCTCGAGCCGCTGATAGCCAGCCTCCATGCCCTCGGTCATGCCGCTCGCCAGCGCCCCCTCGCGCGCCTGGGCCGAAGAGTAGACAACCGTCTGCGTCACCCGAGTACCGCCGTCATCGGAGGTGAAGAGCGCCGTGACCAGCGCTTCCCCGCCTGTCCAGTCCTCGTCGAAGATCTCGCTGGAGACGAGCTTTTCCGGCTTGACGATCTCCTTGAGCGTTCCGGTCATGCCCATGGTGACGCCTTCGGTGTTCTGCCAGACGTAGCGGTACTGGCCGCCGACCTTGAGATCGATTTCGCAGACGAGAAAGCTCCAGCCCTCCGGCCCCGTCAGCCATTGCTTGACGAAATGCGGCTTTGTCCAGCAGTCGAAAACCAGGTCACGCGGCGCTGCGAAACTGCGCGCGATGACCACGGCGTTCTCCCCTTCAGCGCGCACTTCCAGCTTGCTGGTCATCACCGTTCCTCCTTGCTGTCGCGGTCAGTTGTCGCGTTTTGGCCTGCCGCGCGTTGACTGTAGATCCTCCAGAAGAGCATCAAGGCGACGAAAATTGCCCTCCCAGACGTTCCGGTACTGCTCGAGCCACCCCGTCGCTTCCTTCAACGCCTCGCCCTCGATGTGGCAGGGGCGGCGTTGCGCATCGCGCCCGCGCGAGATGAGGCCGGCGCGCTCGAGCATCTTCAGGTGCTTGGAAATGGCGGGCTGGCTCATTGCGAACGGCTCGGCCAGCTCCATGACCGACGCGTCGCTCTCCATCAGCCGCGCCAGGATGGCCCGGCGGGTCGGATCGGCGAGAGCCGTGAAGGTTGCATCGAGACGTTCGGATTCGGTCATTTCATAACCTGGATATTTTATAACTATAGTGTTATGTATCTGGCGGCGGATGTCAAGCCGTGGGGAGACCACGCTGGCGAGAGACGCGAGAAACCTGTCCTGGACTTGATTCGGGATGGAAACCGATTTTCGCGATAGTCCCGCGACAACGAAAAGTCAGATCGCCTGACCACGCAGCAGGCGCGGACCGCCGGCCTCGACGCCGGCGGCCAGCCGGATCATCGCCTCCTTGACCGGCCCGGCGCGGTCGACGATCCCCAATCCCAGGTCACGCAGGGCTCTGACCGGCGCCACGTCGTTGGAAAACAGCCTGTTCATCCCGTCGGTGACGACAGCCATCTGCGCTGTCTCGAACCGGCGCCAGCGCTGGTAGCGGGCAAGCACGTCTTCGGCACCCGGATTCGTGCCAAGCCGCAGCGCCTCGACCGCGACCTCGGCCAGCGCCGCCACGTCCTTGAGGCCCAGATTGAGGCCCTGGCCGGCAATCGGATGGATGACGTGCGCGGCATCCCCGATGAGCGCCAGCCGCGACGCAACGAAGCTGCGGGCGAGCTGCAGGCGCAGCGGAAAGCACTGTACCCGTTCCTCAATGGTCACGCTGCCAAGCGTCGAGCCCATCGCCGCCTCGATCTGGCGAGAGAGCGGCTCCGGCTCCAGCGTCACCAGCCGCGCCGCGTCTTCCTGACGCTCGGTCCACACCAGCGAAGAGCGGTTACCCGGGAGGGGAAGGCTGGCAAAAGGCCCGGCCGGGCGGAAGTGCTCGTAGGCGACCCCTTCATGGGCCAGTTCATGGCCGATGGTGGTGACGATGGCGGCTTGACCGTAGTCATGACCTATGGTGCCGATGCCGGCCATCCTCCGCAGGCCCGATTGAGCGCCGTCGGCGGCAACCACCAGCGGAGCGGTGAGCAGCCGCCCGTCGGCCAGCCTCAGCCGGGCCGTGGCCGCCTCGGCGGCGAACCCGGTAACCTCAGCCGGCACGATGACCGACACACCCGCGTCCGCCGCCGCGAGCAAAGCCTCGGCCATCACCGTGTTGGGCACCATGTGGGCGAACGGTTCGCCCGGCGCCACTTCTCCCTCGAAATTGAGGAAGAGCGGGCGTGCGATATCTCCCGTACCCGAATCGGTGATCTTCATCGCCCGGATCGGCTCGGCCGCCGCCGCCATCTGCGGCCAGACTCCCAGCGCCTCGAAGACGCGCCGGACACCTGCGGCGATGGCGCTCGCCCGGCTGTCCTTGGGCACGCTAAGCGCGCGCCGTTCGACGAGTCCGATCCGCACCCCGGCAACGAACCGGGTCAGGGCCAGCGCCAGCGTCAGTCCCACGGGACCGCCGCCGACGATGAGGATGTCGTAGCGCTCTTCACTCATAGCCGTCCGCCTCTCGTTACTCCGTCAGAATCCACCTGACGGCAGCCAAAGTCCAGCCGGCAGAGCGTCGCGACTTCACCTGCTCAAGATTTGTTCAATCTCTGTCGATCGCTGACTATTTTGGCGGCAACTTGGTTTCTGTCAGTCGGGCCGCGAGTCGTTTAGGCAATCCGCCCACAATTTTTCGTAACAAAATCAAAGTTTTGTAGATTGTGGCGGCAGTTTGGCACGGCTCTTGAGTGGTATCGGCCATCGCAGGGTACGCGTTGCTGAGAAAGGAGCATCCATGAAACTGGTGGTTGCAATCATAAAACCATCACGGCTCGAAGAGGTGCGTCAGGCTTTGAATTCGCTCGACGTGCACGGCATGACCGTGACCGAGGTCAAGGGTTATGGCCGCCAGAAGGGTCATTCCGAAATCTATCGCGGCACCGAGTATGCCGTGCATTTCCTGCCCAAGCTCAAGGTCGAGATCGCCGTCGACGACGCCCAGGCCGACGCCGTGGCCAGCGCCATTCGTGAGAGCGCCCAGACCGGCCGCATCGGCGACGGCAAGATCTTCGTGCTCGATCTTCTGGCCGTCACCCGCATCCGCACCGGCGAGACCGGCGCGGCAGCGCTCTGACGTTTTTCTCGAGGGAGACAACGACAATGACAATCATCAAACCGACAAAGCTCATCGGGGCGGCAGTTCTCGCCTCGCTCCTCCTGGCACTGCCTGCCTTGGGTCAGGACGCCGCCCCCGCCGAAGAGGTCGTCGAGGAAATGGCCACCCCGGAATGGGCGGTGATCTTCAACACGCTCCTCTTCCTCATCGGCGGCTTCCTAGTCATGTGGATGGCCGCCGGCTTTGCCATGCTGGAAGCGGGCCTCGTGCGCTCCAAGAACGTTTCCATGCAGTGCCTCAAGAACATCGCCCTCTATTCGATCGCGGGCATCATGTTCTGGATCACCGGCTACAACCTCATGTATTCGGGCGTCGACGGCGGCTTTATCGGCTCCTTCGGCCCCTATCCCTTCCCGGAACGGGGTGCCGACACCGGCGAGGCCGGCTATTCCGTCGCCTCCGACTGGTTCTTCCAGATGGTCTTCTGCGCCACCACCGCCTCGATTGTCTCGGGCACACTCGCCGAGCGCATCAGGATCTGGCCGTTCCTCGCCTTCACCGTGGTGCTGACGGGGTTCATCTATCCGATCGCCGGTTCCTGGCAGTGGGGCGGCGGCTGGCTCTCGCAAATGGGTTTCTCGGACTTCGCTGGCTCCACTCTCGTCCACTCGGTGGGCGGCTGGGCCGCGCTTGCGGGCGTTCTGCTGCTCGGGGCACGCAAGGGCAAGTACGGCGCCGATGGCACGGTCCATGCCATGCCCGGTTCTTCGGTGCCGCTGGCAACGCTGGGCATGTTCATCCTCTGGCTCGGCTGGTTCGGCTTTAACGGCGCCTCTCAACTCGCCATGGGCACCATTGCCGATGCCGGCGACGTCAGCCGTATCTTCGCCAACACCAACATGGCCGCAGCCGCCGGTGCCGTTGCAGCATTGATCGTCACCCAGCTCGTCTACAAGAAGATCGACGTGACCATGGTCATCAACGGCGCCCTGGCGGGCCTCGTCTCGATCACCGCCGAGCCGCTCGCCCCCTCGATGTTCGTGGCGCTGATCGTCGGCGGCGTCGGCGGCGTCATCGTGGTCTTCGTCGTGCCGCTCCTCGACCGGTTCAAGATCGATGACGTGGTCGGCGCCATTCCGGTCCACCTCGTCTGCGGCATCTGGGGCACTCTGATCGTCCCGCTTTCCAACTCGGGCACCAGCTACGGCACCCAGATTATCGGCATCCTCGCCTACGGCGCCTTCACCTTCGTCGTGTCGCTCGTCGTCTGGTTCGTCATCAAGCTGGTTATGGGCTTGCGCGTCAGCGACGAGGAAGAGTCCATCGGACTCGACAAAGCCGAGATCGGCGTCGAAGCCTATCCCGAGTTCGTCTAGGCGGACTTTTCGCAAAGGCGGTCCGGCTTCCGCCGGGCCGCCACCCGCTGCTTGCAAGCGGCGTGCAGCCCGTGTTCCTCTTGGCCCGCCACAGAGGCTTCCCACTCGCAAACCGCACGGGCTGCACACCCCTTGCAAGACCGACCGCTTCTGCGGCCGCGTGCCCTCCGACAGTCCGGTCCTGCAAGTCCAATCGACCGCGCTCCAAGCCCGTCACAAGACTGCCACATTACTGCCCAAGCGACGCGCATGGCGCCTACATTTTAGGCAAACCATTGCTGCGCCCGAAGGCAGACCGCGCGGGCCCCTTCCTTAACTAGCTGTAAATTTTAACGGATTCGGCCGGTAACGGCATCTGGCACGGCACTTGAGTCTCCTTGAGCATCTGAAGGCAGTACGCCGGACACAGGAGGAGCTTCATGAAACTGGTGATAGCGATCATCAAGCCGTCGCGCATCGAGAACGTGCGTGAGGCGCTTTCGTCCCTCGACGTACACGGTATGACCGTGACCGAGGTCAAGGGCTATGGCCGCCAGAAGGGCCATTCCGAGATCTATCGCGGTGCCGAGTACACCGTCAATTTCCTGCCCAAGCTCAAGCTCGAGATCGCCGTAGCCGACGATCGGGTCGACGCGGTGGTCACCGCGGTGCGCGATGCCGCCACCACTGAGAAGATCGGCGACGGCAAGATCTTCGTCCTCGACCTCCTGGCCGCAACCCGCATCCGCACCGGCGAGACCGGCCCGGACGCTCTCTGACCAGTTTCCCGCGGAGTCCTCACCCCATGAACATCAAGAGACTTTCTCTCCTGCCGATAAGCCTGGCCGCCACGGCTCTCTCCAATCTGCCCGCCATCGCCCAGGAGGCCGAGGCGCCCGCCGAGGAGGTGGTCGAGGCTGTAACCGCCGTCATCGACAAAGGCGACACAGCCTGGATGCTGGTGGCCACCATGGTCGTCATTCTGATGACCCTTCCGGGCCTGGCGCTGTTTTATGGCGGTCTGGTACGGGCCAAGAACGTGCTGTCGGTCCTCACCCAGGTTTTCGCCGCCTTCGCCATGATCGCCCTGCTCTGGGTGGCCTATGGCTATTCCCTGGCCTTCGCCGGCCCCACCGAAGGCGGACTTTCCTCGTTCGTCGGCGATTTCTCCAAGTTCTTCCTGGTCGGCGTCACCCCGGACTCGCGCGCCGCGACCTTCTCGGCCGGATTCGAGCTGCCCGAACTCGTCTTCGTCATCTTCCAGTTGACCTTCGCGGCCATCACCTGCGCGCTTATCGTCGGCGCCATTGCCGAGCGCATGAAGTTCGGGGCGCTGATGGCGTTCCTGGCGATCTGGTTCACCTTCTCCTACGTGCCGATCGCCCACATGGTCTGGGCCGGCCCCGGCCTCCTTTTCGGCATGGGCGCCTACGACTTCGCCGGCGGCACCGTCGTCCACATCAATTCGGGTGTTGCCGGGCTCGTTGCCGCCTTGATGCTCGGGGCGAGGCGCGACTACATGAAGGAACCGATCGCCCCGCACAACCTGTCATTGACCTTCATCGGTGCCTGTCTGCTCTGGGTCGGCTGGTTCGGCTTTAACGCCGGCTCCAACCTCGAGGCCAATGGCCTCACTGCCCAGGCGTTCCTTAACACCATCACTGCTCCGGCCGCCGCCGCCCTCGCCTGGGCGATCGGCGAGCGGGTCGCCCGCGGCCATGCCTCGGCCCTCGGCATCGTCTCGGGCGCCGTTGCTGGGCTCGTCGCCATCACCCCGGCTGCCGGCTTCGCTGGCACGGGCGGTGCCATCGTTCTGGGCGCCGTTGCCGGGTTCGTCTGTCTCTGGTCGGTCGTGACGCTCAAGCCGATGCTCAAATACGACGACAGCCTCGACGTCTTCGGTATCCATGGCGTCGGCGGCATCGTTGGAGCCATCGGCACCGCCATCGTCGCCAACCCGGCCTTCGGCGGTTACCCGCTCGACGGCTACACCATGGGCGGCCAGCTCGTCACCCAGATCATCGCGGTCGTCATTGCCGTCGTCTGGTCGGCAGTCGTTACCGCCGTCGCGCTCACCATCGTGCGTGTGCTGTTCAGCGGTCTGCGTGTCCCCGACGCAGCCGAGACCGACGGCCTCGACCTCGCGACCCACGGCGAGCGCGCCTACAACTGATCCCGTCAGTTCGGGACCAATACCGGCCCCTCCCACGCTCCGGGCCCGCCGCATCACCGCGGCGGGCCCCATTTTCTTTTGGCGGTCCAGGATGGTTAGCTGGTGATTAACCACACCCGGCCTAGGATCGCGGCACTCTGGGCCAGCGATTCCCGCACGGCCGGGCGATTGTTTTGCGTACGAGAATGCCGACACATCCAACTCCCGTCCTCGATGAAATCCGCACTCCCGCGACGCGCCGCAGCCGCGCGGCCCCGCCTCGCAGCGGTGCGGCGCCTGGCCTGTCCATCGCCATCCGCATCCCGCTCCGCCTCGCCGGTCTCGTGCTTTTGGCCGTGGTCGCTGTGGCGGTTGTCTCCCTCGCCTCCTGGTCCGTCGACGATCCGAGCCTCTCCTACGCAACGGCCAAGCCCGCGCAGAACTGGCTGGGCTTTCCTGGCGCCGTCATCGCCGACTTGATGTTCCAGCTCTTCGGGCTCGCCAGCCTCGTCATGCTGCTGCCGCTCGCCCTCTGGGGCTGGGCTATGGCGCGCCGGCAGCGTGTCGCGCGCCTCGGCCTGCGAGTGGGCGCCTGGGTGCTTTCCGCACTCCTTGCGACCGGCGTCTTCGCCTTCATGCCAAGCCCGGCCAGCTGGCCGCTGCCGACCGGCCTCGGCGGCCTCGTCGGGTCGGCCTTCTCCGGCCTTGCCGCCCTTGTCGCTGGCGCCAACCCGCAGCCGGTGACGGCAACCCTGTTTGCCATCATCATCGCCGCGCCGGCGTTTGCCGCCTTCTGGGTCGCCCTCGGTCTCGGCAAGACCGAGCCGACAACTGCGGCCGACCGGGCCCGGGCGGCCGAGAGAACGGACGAGGAAACCGAAACAAACCCCATCCTCGACATTGCCATCGGCGCCGTCGTCCATATGGGCTATTCGGTGCGCACCGCCTTTCGCCGCGCCCGTGCCCGCCAGCAGGAGCGCCGCGCCGCCGAGGAAACGTTCGACGAGCACGTTGTCGAGCCCGGCTTCGGCCCCGGCTTCAATCCATCGCCTGCCGAGGACCGCAGGGAGCCGCAACTTGCCGGCGACCGCCGCATCGCTGCCCCTCACGTAGCGCCAGAACCGGCTCCGCGGCCGGCGAGCTATGCGGACGACGCGACAATCGACTATCCCGACGAGCCCGACTATGACGACGTGCCCTTCGAGGTCGCGCCGGAGACGCCGCTCCGCCAGCACGCCGCCCGCCACGAGCCGGCCCCCGCCGACACCCGTCAGGGCGATTCGCGCTTCCTGTCGGCCCGCGTCGCCGCACCCGTCCAACGGCCCGCTCCGGGTGCCCGAGTCCTGCGCGAGGCGCAGGGGACCCTCGCCCTCGACGAATCGGACGGCTTTGCACTGCCGGAACTGAGCCTTCTCTCCGAGCCGCGCCACAGCGGGGTACCCGAGGAGCACCGGCCCGAGCATCTCGAGGCCATGGCGCGCCAGCTCGAAGGCGTGCTCGAAGATTTCGGCGTCAAGGGCGACATCATCAACGTGCGTCCCGGCCCGGTCGTCACCCTCTTCGAGCTCGAGCCCGCACCCGGCATCAAGTCGAGCCGCGTCATCTCGCTCGCCGACGACATCGCCCGCTCGATGAGCGCGATCTCAGCGCGCGTCGCGGTTGTGCCCGGCCGCAACGCCATCGGCATCGAGCTGCCCAACAAGCAGCGCGAGACCGTTTATCTGCGCGAGATGCTGGGCTCGTCGGACTTCGAGAAAATGAAGGGCAAGCTCCCCATCTGCCTCGGCAAGACCATCGGTGGCGAGCCGGTGATCGCCGACCTTGCCCGCATGCCGCACCTTTTGATCGCTGGTACCACTGGCTCGGGTAAGTCGGTGGGCATCAACACCATGATCCTGTCGCTGCTCTATCAGATGACCCCGGAGCAATGCCGGCTGATCATGATCGATCCCAAGATGCTCGAGCTCTCCATCTATGACGGCATTCCGCATCTGCTGACCCCGGTGGTGACCGACCCGTCCAAGGCCGTGGTCGCGCTCAAATGGGCCGTGCGCGAGATGGAGGACCGCTACCGCAAGATGAGCAAGATCGGTGTCAGGAACATCGACGGCTTCAACCAGCGCGTATCCGAGGCTCGAAAGAAAGGCGAGGTGCTGACCCGCACCGTCCAGACCGGGTTCGACCGGGAGACGGGCGAGCCGATCTTCGAATCCGAGGAATTCGACCTCGAGCCGCTGCCCTATATCGTCGTCATCGTCGACGAAATGGCCGACCTGATGATGGTCGCCGGCAAGGACATCGAAGGGGCCATCCAGCGCCTCGCCCAGATGGCCCGCGCCGCCGGCATCCATATGATCACGGCGACCCAGCGCCCCTCGGTCGATGTCATCACCGGCACCATCAAGGCCAACTTCCCCACCCGCATCTCGTTCATGGTCACCAGCAAGATCGATTCGCGCACCATCCTTGGCGAGCAGGGCGCCGAGCAGCTCCTCGGCAACGGCGACATGCTCTATATGGCCGGCGGCGGGCGCATCAAGCGCCTGCACGGCCCCTTCGTCTCCGATGGTGAGGTCGAGGCGATCGTCAGCCATCTCAAGGCCCAGGGCACGCCCGAATATCTCGATTCCATTACCGAGGACGAAGACGGCGAGATCACCGCCGAAATGACCGGCGACGACTATGCGGGCTCGGGCGACGAGCTCTACGACAAGGCTGTTGCCATCGTCCTCTCCGACAAGAAGGCGTCCACCTCCTATATCCAGCGGCGCCTCGCCATCGGCTACAACAAGGCCGCGACGCTCATCGAGCGCATGGAGCAGGAAGGCGTCATTTCACCGGCCAACCATGCCGGCAAACGCGAAATCCTCGTCGGCGCCGACCAGTATTGACGGGGCTGGACGTCAGTCCACGTCTTCGCCCTCCCAATTGCTCATCGGCATCAGCCGAATCCGGCTCGCGTCAGTCGGCGAGCATAGCTTCGAGCTTGCCGGCCACCGCCTCGGCAAGCATCGAATGCCCGTCCTCATCGAGATGCACGCCATCGACCGTACTGGCCGACACCACCGACCCGGCATCGAGGAACTCGACGCCAGCCATCTCCGCCACCGCCTTGTAGAGTTCGCCGAACTGCGCCGATTTGGCGACGCTCCCGGCGAAGAATTCGCCGAATGGCGGCTCCTCGGCCTTGGGGCCCGTCGGCTGCGGCGCGACAAGCAGCACCTCCGGGGCCGGATAGACCGAGCCGACCTGGGGCGCCGAGCGTGCCTGGTCAACCAGGATTCCCGCGCCGAGGGCTATGCGCAGCGCCGAACGGTTGTGCGCGGTGAGCAGATCGTTGGTGCCGAGCATGATCACCACCACGTCGACCGGCGTGTGGCTAGCGAGCACCGCCGGCAGCATCTTGGCTCCGTTGAACTCGATTCCCGCCATCGGCAGGGCGGCATCGACATCGGTCGTTCGCCCGCTCAGGCCCTCGGCCACGATCTCCACCTCCTCGCCCATTAGTTCCTGCAGCACCTGCGGCCATGGCACACCCTGCTTGTGCCGCTCGACTGGCATCTCAAGCGTGGCTATGGACCCGTAGGTATGAGAATCCCCATAGACGAGGACCCGTTTCCTCGCTTCCTCCTCGGCAAGGCTCGGACCGGCGAGTGCCAACATCAGGCCGGCGAGAAGCATAACGGCATGGTTGCGCGACATGGGATCCTCCAATTATTAAGTGTACACTTAAGTATCGATGAACTCGCTATCCCTGTCAACGCAGGGCGCCGATGTTCGACTAATTTAAGGCTTGACTTATATAAGTCAGAGCCGGTATATCCGGGTGCAGCACCGATGGAGCCGCCCCATGTCCTTCGATCTCGCCGCCCATTTCGGCACCATGACCCGCACGGTCGAAAATCTCGAGCGTGACGGCAAGCCTGCCAAGGCCGTCACCGCCTCGCGCAGCTACGACACCGACAGTGCCGACCTCTGGGAGGCGCTGACCACGCCCGAGCGGCTGAAGCGCTGGTTCCTGCCGGTTTCGGGCGATCTGAAGCTCGGCGGCAGGTATCAGTTCGAAGGCAATGCCGGCGGCACCATCACCGAATGCGTGCCCGAAAGGCGTGTTGCCGCCACCTGGGAATTCGCCGGCGGCATGAGCTGGGTCACCGTAACCCTGACACCGGAAGGCTCCGGCACAAGGCTCGAGCTCGAGCACGTCGCTCCCATCGATCCGCACTGGGAGCGTTTCGGCCCGGGCGCCGTCGGCGTTGGCTGGGACCTGGGCTTCATGGGCCTTGCCCGCCATCTTGCCGATCCCGCGGCTGACGTGCCGCAGGAGGCCGAGGCCGGCTGGCTCGAAAGTCCTGAAGCCAAGGATTTTATCGGCAGGGCAAGTGCCGACTGGGGCCGGGCCGCCATTGCCGCCGGCGAAGCCGAGGAGCAGGCAACGGCCGCCGCCGAAGCGACCCGCAAGTTCTATACCGGAGAAGCGCCACCCCCGGAGATGTAATGCACGCCTTCGACGTCCTCGGCGATCCCGTCCGCCGCCGTATCCTCGAGCTCCTCACCGAGGGCGAGCACGCGTCCGGTTCTGTGGTCGAGGTCATTCAGTCCGAGTTCGGCATTTCCCAGGCCGCGGTCTCGCAGCACCTCAAGGTGCTGCGCGACTCGGGCTTTGCCAGCGTCAGGATCGACGGCCCCCGCCGCCTCTATAGCCTCGATACCGCGCCCCTGCAGGAAGTCGATGCCTGGCTCGACCGCTTCCGCATCTTCTGGACCCACAAGCTCGAAGCGCTGGCGACCGAGGTGGCGAGGGGCAAGCGGTCCCGAAAGCGCGATGGGGACGGCTGAGGCCGCTCTCACACCCGCGCCGGCGGTCGGACAGGCAAGGCACCGATGAATGCCACGTGAACGGCAGCTTCCACCTGTTGCCGCAATTGATTTCTAGGTTAGGCTCGCCTCGGACCGAAAATCGAAGAAGTTTCAAGCCCATGATTCGCCGTGATGCGCTCCTCCTCGGAGTCTCCGCTCTATTTGCCCTCGCCGCACCCGGCCTAGCGCAAACCGTTCCTCTGACTGCCGAGGAAGCTCAGCTCATCCGGGATATCAGCGCGCACAATACCGCCATCCGCACCATGGCCGGCCGTTTCCTGCAGATCGATTCCAATGGCGGGCGGATCGAAGGGACCTTCTTCCTCGAGCGCCCGGACAAAGTACGCTTTCGCTATAACCCGCCAAGCCGCGAAGAGATCGTCTCGGTCGGACGCGGCTTCTACGTCCTCAACCGGGCGGATCGCACCTATTACGCCTACCCGCAGGACACCATTCCGCTGCGCCAGTTCCTGGGCGACACCATCGATCTCTTCCAGGCCAATATGGTTGGGATCGCCCAATCCGACGGTTATCTAACCGTTACCATTATCGACGAGACCGTGGCCGGGACGGTCGAGGTCTCGCTCGTCTTCGATACCGAAACCCTGGATCTTGCCCAGTGGAGCCTCGTCGAGCCCAACGGCACCGAGTTGACCTTCTCGCTCTACGACGTCGAAAAGAACGTCGAGATTCCGCGCTCCTTCTTCTATATCGACGCCACCTATACCCCGATCGATCCGGCGAACCGGTAAGTTCTCGCAGGTCGGACTTTACCGGCGCCCCCTGCCGTCTTAGAAAGACGCTCGATCAGTCCTGACCTCCTATGACCATTTCCGTCGCCACCTGGAACATCAACTCCGTCCGTCTGCGCCTGCCGCTGGTGCTCGATTTCCTCGCCCGATACAAGCCGGACGTGCTGATGCTCCAGGAAATCAAATGCACCAACGACCAGTTTCCGCGTGAGGCTCTTATTGCCGCCGGCTACCCGCACCAGGCCGTGCACGGGCAGAAGGGCTATCACGGCGTTGCCACCATCTCCAGGTTCCCGCTGACCGAGATCTCGAGCCGCGCCTTCTGCGGTATCGACCATTCGCGCCACATCGCAGCCCTCCTCGACTTCGGACACGGCCCGGTCACCTTCCACAATTTCTATATCCCCTCGGGCGGCGACGAGCCGGATCCGGCGGTCAACTACAAGTTCAGGCACAAGCTCGATTTCCTCGACGAACTGAAGCACTGGTTCACCGAGCCGGTTTTCGCGCGCGGACACCTGATCGCCGGCGACTTCAACGTCGCTCCGCATGAAAATGACGTCTGGAGCCATAAGCAGCTCCTCAACGTCGTCAGCCACACGCCCGTCGAGACCGAGGCGCTCGATGCCATCCTCGTCGGTGGCCACGGCTGGACGGACCTCGTCAGGAAGCACGTGCCACACGAGATCAAGCTCTATTCCTGGTGGAGCTACCGTGCCAGGGACTGGCAGCTCTCCGACCGCGGACGTCGCCTCGACCACATCTGGTCGACCGCGGACGTCGCCACGCATTCGGCCGCTGCCGAGATCGTCCGCCCGGCTCGCGGCTGGAGCGAGAAGCCCTCCGACCATGTGCCGGTGATCGTGCGCTTCGCGGCGGTCTAAGGCATCTCCCGTTCTGAACGGGAGTTGAAACACCAGCTCTAGTGCCCGCGCATCTTGCGCCCGATCGGCTGCAGGGCTCCGAGATAGGTGGAAAGATCGCGCTCGATATGCGCGGCGGCCCGCGCCGCGAGTTCCGGCGACTGCTCGATCAGCTTGCGGAACGCCGCGCGGGGCACGAACAGCATGTCTGTCTCGACGACCGCGGTGACGGTGATGAGCCTGGGCCTCGTAAGGATCAGCGCCATGGCCGAGACCACCGCTCCCGGTTTCGAGATCGTATAGGGCTTGCCCGCGATCGCCCCCTCGGGCTTGGCCTTGAGTGTCCCGTCGATCAGGACGTGCGCCCCTTCCGGGACGACATCCCCCTTGCAGACGACGTCGTCAGGAGCAAAGCGCCGCCGCTCGCTGGCAAAGGCCAGTAGCCGCTTCTGCTCATTGTCGCAGATGTCGAAAAATTCGGCCTGCGAGAGAACCGCGGCCGCCTCGTCCAGTCGCATTCTGCCCCACTCAGCGCAGTATCGGGCGGATTGTCCGCCCGATCACCCCTCCGCCGGTACCATATAGAAGGTATTGAAGAAAAGTAGACACCACTTTTCCGGCTCGCAAAACAGCGCACTCACGACCTGCTGCCGCTCGGCGCGCAGATCGAGGCAAAAGATGGGCAACTTCGAAGGAGGAGCCGCAATCGGGCTCACGGAACCAGGCGGTATCCACCCTCTTCGGTAACGAGCAGACGCGCGTTCGAAGGGTCGCGCTCGATCTTCTGGCGCAGCCGGTAGATGTGGGTTTCGAGCGTGTGTGTAGTCACCCGGTTGTTGTAGCCCCAGACTTCCTTCAACAGGACGTCGCGGGTGATGGTCTTGGGGCCCTGCCGGTAGAGGAATTTGAGGATCGAGGTTTCCTTGTCGGTCAGCCGGACCTTGCCTCCGTCGCTCGATTCGAGGAGCTTGGCGGCAGGCTGGAAACTGTAGGGTCCAATGGTAAAGACCACGTCCTCGCTCTGGTCGTGCTGGCGCAGCGCCGCGTTGATGCGCGCCATGAGCACCGGGAAGCGGAAGGGTTTGGTCAGATAATCGTTTGCGCCCGATTCGAGCCCGAGGATTTCGTCGGCCTCGGTATCGTGGCCCGTGAGCAGCAGGATGGGGCTCTTGAAGCCCTCGTGGCGCAGGACCTTGACGGCCTCTCGCCCATCCATGTCCGGCAGACCGACGTCGAGGATCATCAGGTCATAGTTTTTCTCGCGCACGGCCTTGAGCGCATCGTTGGCCGTTTCGGCTGCGGCCACGTCCAATTCACGCTGCTGCGCCAGTTGCTCGGTCAGCGTCTCGCGTAGCTCCGCATCGTCGTCCACCAAGAGAATGCGCCGCTTGTTCATTGTTTTCTCCGCACGATTCCGTTCCGCGCCCTTTGCCGCACAGCATTGCGACCGGTTTGGGACAGCCACATCACTTCGCCGTTATCGCGATGAAGCAACGGGCAAGGAACAGCCTAAGTTGCACCCGTGCCTGTAATATAGGGGTCTTTCCTGAATGCTGCATGAGCGATCTTATCGCCGATCCCTTTCAGGTTCCTCAGAATTGGGCAGCATGGTTGTGATCTCGATCAATTCGAGGCCGAGGCGCGCCGTGGTCTGCCCGATGATGGTATCGAGCCAGGGCCTTCCCGCGACCAGTGTGTCTCCTGGTACATATTGGAGGAGCCGCGTGACGAAGACCGAACGCCCGAGCGCCTCCTCGGCCACCGCCAGGGCGTCGGCGAGCTTGAGGCCGTCAGCGAGCGGCGTTGCCGCTGTGCAGCCGGTGCGGTGGTCGTGCGCAGCGATGGCCTCGAGCGCATCCTCCGGCAGCCGGCCGGCGAGCGCGCCGGCCGTGATCAGGCCGTGCCGGCTCCAGTCGCCGTCGACGGCGAAATAGTCGAGGTCGTGGCAATAGCCGGTGGCGCGCCAGAGTTCGGCAGGCGCGCCTAAACGCTTGGCGAGTGCCGCCATCAGGTCGCCGACGAAGAGGCAATGGCGCACGAGGCGGGTGCCACCGAGCCGCCGGTCCAACAGGTCCCGCGCTTCCGCCGCAGTCAGCATCGCACCTGGCGCCCCTAACCTGCTTTGGGCCGCGCCCCGAACAGGACCGAGCCCAACCTTACATGTGTTGCGCCCATGGCGATTGCTGTCTCGAAATCGCCGCTCATGCCCATGGAGAGCTGTTCAACCCCCGCGGCGCGCGCCAGCTCCGCCATATGGGCGAAATACGGTCCCGGTGGCTCCGCCTCGGGCGGGATGCACATCAGCCCGACGATATCGAGCCTGTGTACCTGCCGGCAGCGCTCGACGAACGCCACCGCTTCATCGGGCGCAATTCCGGCCTTTTGCTGTTCTCCGCCGATGTTGACCTGCACGAAGCAAGGCAGGTTCCTGCCGGCCCGCTCCATCTCGTCCCTGAGGGCGACGGCGAGCTTGTCACGATCGACCGTCTCGATGACGTCGAACAGCGCCACGGCCTCGCGCGCCTTGTTGGTCTGCAGCGGACCGATGAGATGCAATTCTATGCCATCATAGGATGCCCGCAATCCCGGCCATTTGCCCTTTGCCTCCTGCACCCGGTTCTCGCCGAACACAAGCTGTCCCGCAGCCAGGTAGGGTGCGATCGCTTCGGCAGGAAAGGTCTTGGAGACGGCAACGAGCGTGACTGCCGCGGGCGGCGGACCGAAGCGCTTTTGCGCCTTGGTGATCCTCGCCCGGATCGTCTCGAGCCGTTCATTTGCTCTCGCGGCCGCCTGCTCCACGCTTTCGCCCTGTTGCTGTTGACCAATCGGGTGTTTTCTGATGATGGTCGCTAGCCAAAATCCCCACAGAACGCAAGGAATGGCGGCTGTTTTGCGCCTTTCCAGATAATCTTCGAGGACGAGACGTGAGCGTCGAACGCTACAACCCGCGCGAAATGGAGCCCCACTGGCAGAAAGTGTGGGAGGATCGGCAGTCCTTTGTCGTCCGGCACGAGGATCCGCGCGAGCGCTACTACGTCCTCGAGATGTTCCCCTATCCGTCGGGCCGCATCCATATGGGCCATGTGCGCAACTATGCGCTTGGCGACGTGGTCGCGCGCTACCAGCGCGCCAGGGGCAAGAACGTGCTGCATCCCATGGGCTGGGACGCTTTTGGCCTGCCCGCCGAGAACGCCGCCATCGAGCGCGGTCTCAATCCGGGCGTGTGGACCCGGCAGAACATCGAGGCGATGCGCGCGCAGCTCAAATCCATGGGCCTCTCGCTCGACTGGACGCGCGAGGTCGCGACCTGCGATCCCGAGTACTACAAGCATCAGCAGGCGCTGTTCCTCGACATGCTCGAGGCCGGCCTCGTCACGCGCAAGCAGAGCAAGGTCAACTGGGACCCGGTCGACATGACCGTGCTCGCCAACGAGCAGGTGATCGACGGCAGGGGCTGGCGCTCCGGCTCGACCGTCGAGCAGCGCGAGCTGACCCAGTGGTTCTTCAAGATCTCCGATTTTGCCGAGGATCTGCTGACCGCCCTCGATGATCTCAACGAATGGCCGGACAAAGTGCGCACCATGCAGCGCAACTGGATCGGAAAGTCGGAAGGCCTGCGGTTGCTCTTTGCCTTGCAGCCGAACGAGAAGACCGCCGCAACCAGCATTGATGTGTTCACCACGAGGCCCGACACCATATTCGGCGCTTCGTTCATCGCGGTCTCGCCCGATCACCCGCTGACCGAAGAGCTCGTCAACGCCGACCCGGCGCTCGCCGAGTTCGTTGCCGAATGCCACCGCCACGGGACGGCGACAGAAACGCTTGAGAAGGCCGAAAAGCAGGGCTACTTCACTGGCCTCAACGTCGAGCACCCGGTCAAGCCCGGCCAGACGCTGCCCGTCTACGTCGCCAATTTCGTGCTGATGGATTACGGCACCGGCGCCATTTTCGGCAGCGCCGGCCATGACCAGCGCGACCTGGAGTTCGCCCGCAAGTACGGTCTGCCCGTCATTCCTGTTGTCCTGCCGCCCGGCGCCGATCCCGAGACCTTCACCATCGGCGACGAGGCCTATACGGACACCGGCACCATCTTCAATTCCGCCTTCCTCGATGGTCTTTCCATCGAGGAAGCCAAGCGGACTATTGCCGATCATTTTGCCTCTCTGCGGGTCGACGGCCGGCCGCAGGGCACGGTCGAGGTCAACTATCGCCTGCGCGACTGGGGCGTTTCGCGCCAGCGCTATTGGGGCAGCCCGATTCCGGTCATCCATTGCGAGGTCTGCGGCACCATACCGGTGCCCAAGAAGGACCTGCCGGTGGTGCTGCCTGAAGACGTGACGTTCGACAAGCCGGGCAATCCCCTCGACCACCATCCGACCTGGAAGCACGTCGACTGTCCGCAGTGTGGCCGCCCCGCCCGGCGCGAGACCGACACTATGGACACGTTCGTCGACTCCTCCTGGTACTTCATTCGCTTCACGGCACCGCATGCCGATACGCCGACGCTGCCGGAAGAGGCCAATGCCTGGATGCCGGTCGATCAGTATATCGGCGGCGTCGAGCACGCCATTCTGCACCTCTTGTATTCGCGGTTCTTCACCCGAGCCATGCGTATGACCGGCCATATAGGCCTCGATGAACCGTTCAAGGGCATGTTCACGCAGGGCATGGTCACCCACGAAACCTACAAGTCCGACGACGGCAGGTGGCTTTCGCCGGAAGAGGTGCGGGTGGAAATGGGCGACGGAGATCGCCGGGCAACGGAGATCGCGACCGGCAACCCGGCTCAGATCGGTTCGATCGAGAAGATTTCCAAATCCAAGCGCAACGGCATCGATCCGGACGAGATCCTCAAGACCTATGGCGCGGATACCGCCCGTTGGTTCATGCTCTCGGATTCCCCGCCCGAGCGCGACGTGCAGTGGACCGAGGCCGGCGTCGAGGGCGCCAGCCGCTTTCAGCAACGCATCTGGCGGCTGGTGACGGAAACTATCGCGATCAGTGAACAATTCGCGGAGATTGTACCAGGTTCGCATGACGAAGACGCCTTAGCCCTGCGCCGCATCGTTCATCGCGCCGTCAAGCACGTCGGTGAGGATATCGAGGGTCTACGCTTCAATCGCGCCGTTGCCCAGATCTACGAGCTCACCAATGCGCTGACCCGCTGCTATATAGGTCTGGTCTCGCCGGCGCCACAAGCGCGCTGCGCGGCCCTGCGCGAAGGGGTTGAGCACCTGGTGCAGCTCATCGCGCCGATGATGCCGCACCTGGCTGAGACTTGCTGGGAGGCCCTGGGCCTGGAGGGGCTGGTCGCCGATGCGCCCTGGCCGATCGTCGATCCGGCGTTGCTGGTCGATGACACCGTCACTCTGCCGATCCAGATCAACGGCAAGCGGCGCGCCGAAATCACCGTCGCCAAGGGATCTCAGCAAAAGACCGTCGAAGAACTGGTGTTGTCACTGGAGCCGGTTGCCCGCATGCTGGAAGGCAAATCGGTCAAGAAGATCGTGGTCGTGCCGGACAGGATCGTCAATGTCGTGGTCTAATCTCTTCCTGCGAAAGGCTTTTCTCGGCCTTGCCCTGGCATCGGCCGCAGTGCTGCCCGCCTGCACCATGGCGCCGGTCTATTCCGACCCTCAAACGGTCTCGCAGCAGCTCGCCTTCACTTATGCCGAGCCCAACTCGCGGCTCGAACAGATCGTCTATCAGGACCTGCGCCTGCGCTTCGGCGAGTCACAGGCGCCTGACGCGCGCGAGCTGCGCGTATCGATTTCGGCCGGCGGCAGTCGGGAGGCGCTCTCCGATACTGCCAATCCCAATGACACAAAAAGAGTGACGGCCACCGCACGGCTGACCGTTATGCCGCCAGCGGGCAGCGGCAGGGCTCCGGTGACCATCATCCGCACCGCTATGGCCAACTACACCACCAATGCGCAGGCGTTCGCCGCGCAGGAGGCGCTGGTCGAGGCGCAGGAGCGCGCCGCTCACGCCGTTGCCGAATCGCTGCGCCTGGCGCTTCTCGCCGGCGCCACCCGCTAACCATGACTGCCCTCAAGGCCAACGAGGTGGCCCGCTACCTGCAGCGACCGGATCTCGACGAGGGCATTTTCCTCGTCTATGGCCCCGATACCGGCCTCGTACGCGAGACGGCCCAGAAGCTGATTCGCTTCTATGCCGGTGACGATCCCCAATCGGCCAGTATCGTCACTCTGGAAGCCTCCGACGTCGACGCCGACCCCTCAATTCTCGCCGTCGAAGCCAAGACTCTTTCCCTCTTTGGCGGCCGCCGCATCGTGCGCGTGCGTGGCGCAGGAAAGAGCCTGGTGATGACCCTTTCCGAGCTCCGGGACGATCCGGCAGGCGCCGTGATCGTGCTCGAGGCCGGCAATCTTACGCCTCGCGATGCCCTGCGCGCATTGGTCGAGGCGGCGCGGCTTGGCCGCGCCCTGCCCTGCTACGCCGACAGCGACGAGACGCTGGCCGCGCTCGTCCGCGAGACCCTGGCAACCGCGGGTATCACGGCGGATCCGGATGTGATCGCCATCTTGCGGGACATCCTCGGCAACGACCGCGAGGTCACCCGGCGCGAGTTGGAGAAGCTGACGCTCTACGCCGCCGACAGCAAGACGCTGACCCGGGAAGACGTGCTGACGCTTTGCGCCGACAACGCAGCCCTCGTCATCGACAGCATTCTCGATGCGGCCGGCACCGGGCATGCCGAGCGGCTCGAAACCGCGCTCAATCGTGCGCTGGGCTCCGCCGTCGATCCGCAGCGTCTTCTCATTATGGCCATGAGCCATTTTTCCAACCTGCGCCGCTGGCGCGGCGAGGTCGACGCAGGCAAATCCCCCCGCGACGTGTTGAACGCCCTTCGGCCCAAGCCCCACTTTTCCCGCCTCGCCAGCCTCGAGCGCCAGCTGCGGCTGTGGACCGATCCCGCCCTCGCCGCTGGATGCGAACGTCTCCATCAGGCCAGCGAAGACAGCCGCCGCCGATCAGCGCTCGCCGACGCTGTCCTGCGCCGCGCCTTGCTGGCGGTTTGCATGATGGCGGCGGCGAACTGAAATCGTTTCACGTGAAACGCGTGAGCGATGGTGCGGCAAGGGGCGGAGGAGGGGAAGAGTCTGTCGCAAGGACTACGTTGAAGCTTCGGCACCGCGACAACTACAAACGCGATGTGAGCTGGGGGTTAGGGATTGGAGATCAATGTCTAGCTCGCCGAACTTCTCACCGAGAAACCGCGCTTAATTCACCACTTTCGTCAGCCGCGAGCAGATACCATCGAGCTGCTCCAGCGTCTTGTAGCGGATCTCGAGCTTGCCGCCATTGGTGCTGTGACTGACTGACACCGACAGGCCCAGCGCATCCGAGAGCTGGCGCTCGAGCGCCACGGTATCCGCATCCTTACCTTCCGGCTCCACCCGGCGTTTGGGCGCTATGTCCCGCTTCTGGCTCAAAGCCTCGGCTTCACGCACGGAGAGCCCGCGCGAGACGATCTGCTCGGCGAGTGCCGCTGGATCGGCGGCGGTGATGAGCGTGCGCGCATGACCAGCGGTGAGCTCACCGCCGGCGACCATGCCCTTGACTGTTTCCGGCAGCTTCAGCAGCCGCAGCGTGTTGGCGACATGCGAGCGGCTCTTGCCGATGACCTGCGCCAGATCCTGCTGCGTATACTCGAACTGCTCGATGAGCTGCTCGTAGCCCAGCGCCTCTTCCAGCGGGTTGAGATCGGCGCGCTGCACGTTCTCGATGATGGCGAGCTCGAGCGCCTCCTTGTCGTCGACCTCGCGCACGATGACCGGCACTTCGTGGAGGCCCGCCCGTTGCGCTGCCCGCCAGCGCCGCTCCCCCGCGATAATCTCGAAGATGTTGGGGTCGTTCGACGGCCGCACCAGTAGCGGCTGCATGACACCCTTTTCGCGGATGGAGTTGGTCAGCTCCTCGAGCTGCTCGTCATCGAAGGAGCGCCTCGGATTGGCCCGGTTGGCGGTGATGAACTCGACCGGCAAGCGCCGCACACCGCCGCTCTCGACCACACGCCCGCTCGTTTCGAGCGTCGCCATGTCTCCAATGAGAGCCGCCAGGCCCCGGCCGAGGCGGGAAGGTTTGTCAGTCATCATTTCAGGTCCTCAGGCCGCATGCAGTTGCCGCTCGCGCCGGATCACCTCGGTGGCGAGCCGAAGATAGGCTTGGCTACCGGCGCATTTGAGATCGTAAAGCAGGGCCGGCTTGCCATAGCTCGGCGCTTCCGAGAGGCGCACATTGCGCGGTATGACGGTGTCGTAGACGAGGTCGCCCATCTCCTGGCGCACATCCTGCAGCACCTGTTCGGACAGGTTGTTGCGCTTATCGAACATGGTCATCACCACGCCCTGGATGGACAACCGCGGATTGAGCGTCGAACGGATCTGCTCGATGGTCTGCAGCAGCTGGCTGAGGCCTTCGAGCGCGAAGAACTCGCATTGCAGCGGCACCAGCACAGCATCCGCCGCCACCAGCGAGTTGACCGTCAACAGGTTGAGCGAGGGCGGACAGTCGATGAGAATATAGGTCACCTGCTGGCCGTTGACCGTCAACTCATTGAGCCGCTTGAACGAATCGCGCAAACGAAAGGCACGGTCCGCGTGCGCGGCAATGGTGAGCTCGACCCCGAGGAGATCCATGGTCGACGGCACGATCGCTACATTTGGCACGCTGGTCATCACCGCAGCCTCGGCGACCGTCGCCTCGCCGACCAACAGGTCGTAGGCCGATACCTCACGATCCTGGCGCGATATGCCAAGGCCCGTCGAAGCATTTCCCTGCGGATCGAGATCGACGATCAGCACGCGCTCGCCGATGGCGGCAAGGGCCGTCGCGAGGTTGATGGCGGTGGTGGTCTTACCCACACCGCCCTTCTGATTGGCGAGAGTCAGGATACGGGGCGCCAATACGGCCTCCGGAGTTGTCTAACTATCTGGTTTTCAAGCGCAAATTCTTGAGCTCGACGAGGACGCCGCGTTCGTCGGTGTCACTTTTGACCAATACCACGTCATGGTGCCACAGGGCACCCGATTCCACCAGTTCTTCAACATGTTCCCGCCCCTTGTGAAAGATGGCGCGTGTTGCAGGGCCGAAGAATGGCGCGGCCATGGCGCAGAGACGTGTGAGACTGGCCAGCGCCCGAGAGGTAATGACGTCGACCGATCCTGTTTCACGTGAATCAATTTCCTCCACCCGACGAGCTTTCACCCGCACATTGAGGCCGAGCTCGCGTGCGACCGTGCGCAGAAAGCTCGCCTTGCGGGTCGTCGGCTCGACAAGGATGAATCGTCGGTCCAGTCCCTTGCTGGCAATGGCCAGAGGCAGAGCGGGTAATCCGCCACCGCTGCCGAGGTCGAGAATGGTGCGGTCGGCCTCATCCAGGAGTTTCAGCACCTGCAGACTGTCGGCAAAGTGCCGCGTCCACACCTCGGCCAGCGTTTCACGTGAAACAAGATTCTGTATCCTCTGCCATTTCTTCAGCAGCTGAGCATAGGATTCCAGATCCGCAATCACGTCCTTCTCGTTTCGGGCAAAGTATGGGGCGTAGGCCGCGATCGCCGCGTGGTCGCCGGGGGTCATCAGCTGGCCTTACGCAGGCCGCCACGCCGTATGACCGAGAGCAGCAGGGTGATCGCCGCCGGCGTCACGCCGTCAATGGCTTGCGCCTGGGCAATGGTGGCGGGCCGCCGCTCGTGGAGCTTCTGGCGCATTTCCATGGAAAGACCAGCTATGTCCTCGTAGTTTACCCATTCGGGTATTTCGCGCATTTCATCGCGCTTGACCGCTTCGACGTCGGCCCTCTGCCGGTCGAGATAAACGGCATACTGCGCATCGACCGTCAGCTGTTGGAGGATCCCCGGTTCAATAGCGGCAATCTCCGGCCAAAGCCCAGCTACCTGCTGGCTGCTGACTTCAGGATAGGAGAGCAGTTCGAAGGCTGAGCGCTGCTTGCCGTCTGCATTGACCGCGATCCCGGCCTTGCGAGCTGCGCTCGGAGTTGCGGACAAGGTGCGCAGCAGCTTCCCGCCTGTCGCGAGCTTGGTTGATTTTTCGTTAAAGGCCGCTGCCCGTCCGGCATCGACAAGCCCGGCCGCGATTCCGATCGGCGTCAGCCGCTGATCCGCGTTGTCTGCTCGCAGATGCAGTCGGAATTCGGCGCGCGACGTAAACATGCGGTAGGGCTCGGAGACGCCGCGTGTCGTCAGGTCGTCGACCATGACGCCGAGGTAGCTTTCGGTCCGCGACAGCACAAGCGGCTCGGCGCCCCTGGCAGCAAGTCCGGCATTAGCACCGGCCAACAGACCCTGCGCGCCGGCCTCCTCATAGCCGGTGGTCCCGTTGATCTGGCCGGCGAGGTAAAGCCCGGGTAGGCGCTTCATCTCCAGGGTTGCCCGGAGTTCTCGTGGATCGACATGGTCGTATTCGATGGCATAGCCCGGCCGCAGGATGCGCACAGTCTCGAGCCCCGGCATGGACTTGAGGAAAGCCTCCTGCACTTCGGCCGGCAACGAGGTGGAAAGCCCGTTGGGATAGATCGTCGGGTCGTCGAGCCCTTCGGGCTCCAGGAAGATCTGATGGCTGTCCCGATCGGAAAAGCGCACGATCTTATCTTCGATCGACGGACAGTAGCGGGGCCCGCGGCTCTGGATACGCCCCGAATACATGGCCGAACGGTGCAGGTTCTCGGCAATGATCCGATGCGTCTCGGCCGTGGTGCGGGTCACGAAGCAGGAAACTTGCTGCGTGGTGATCGCCGTCGTCAGCATGGAGAAGGGCTCGGGCGGAAGATCGCCGGCCTGCTCCTCGAGGCCGGTAAAATCGATGCTGCCAGCATCGAGCCGTGCGGGCGTCCCGGTCTTCAGGCGACCTAGCCGCAGGCCTAGCGCCTCAAGGCGCACGGACAGCCCGAGCACGGGCTTCTCGCCGGCCCGTCCGGCCGGTACCGTCTCTTCGCCGCGATGGATCAGGCCACGCAGAAACGTTCCCGTGGTCAGAACCACCGCACTGGCTGAGATACGCCGCCCGTCGAGGAGGATGGCGCCGGCGATCCGGCCATCCTCGACAATGAGATCATCGACCTCACCTTCCATGACATCCAGGTTGCGCTGAGTAGTGATCGCGGCCTGCATCGCCTTTCGATAGAGCTTACGGTCAGCCTGGGCACGAGGCCCCCGAACCGCCGGTCCCTTGCGGCGGTTAAGCACGCGAAACTGTATGCCCGCCTGGTCGGCCACCCGTCCCATCAGCCCATCGAGCGCGTCGATCTCGCGCACCAGATGCCCCTTGCCGAGGCCGCCGATGGCGGGATTGCAGCTCATCTCACCGATAGTCGCGAACTTATGGGTGATGAGCGCGGTCGGCGCGCCGAGGCGCGCAGAAGCCGCCGCCGCTTCGCAACCGGCATGACCTCCGCCCACTACAATGACCGCATAGTCGCTCATGAGATGCCCGATCTGAGAGAGCCAGCGGTTTAGGCCAATGTTTCACGTGAATCAACAGTACCCGCGGGTCCCGGCTGTTTCACGTGAATCATTTGCCTATGCAAAAGCTCGTGAACAGCCGGTCAAGGACCCGTTCGGCATCCAACCGGCCAACCAGCCGCTCCAGTGCCTGCGAGGCTTCTCGCAGCGATTCGGCTGCGAGTTCTGGCGTGTCCAGCCTCTGCTCGCCCCTGGCAATCGCTGCCTCCGCCGCCATTACCGCCGATCGATCACGCTCGTGACTCAAGAGCGCTGGCTCGCCTTGTCCCGAAAGAGCGCCGGAAAAGCTGGCCATTCGCTCGGCAAGAGCATCCAGGCCTCCTTGTTCGGTTACCGATACGGCAAGGTCCGCCTGCTGGGACGGATGCCCCAGATCGGCCTTTGTCGCCACGCGCCAGATCGGAGCCGCCACCTCCGGCGGTTGTTCGTCCGTCACCACGTCCGGGGCCATCAGCCACAATACCAGGTCGGCACGGGCGATCTCCGCGCGCGCCCGCCGAACGCCTTCGGCCTCCGCCTTGCTGTCGGTCACGCGCAAGCCCGCCAGGTCGACAAGAATGACCAGTTGTCCACCAAGATCCACCGGCACTTCGCGCACATCGCGCGTCGTACCAGCCTCGTCGGTGACGATGGCGACGTCTGATTTGGCCAACGCATTGAGAATACTGGATTTCCCGACATTGGGTGGTCCTGCAAGCGCGACGCGAACACCTTCTCGCACGATGCGGCCACGGGTAAGGCTGGCCAAGGCCTCAGCCAGGTCCGCCTTAAGTGCGGTAAGGGTCGCGCCGAAACGTTCAGGCAGTGCCTCCTCGACGTCGCCCTCGTCGGAAAAGTCGAGCCGCGCCTCGATTTCGGCCCTCAGGTCCAGAAGCGTCTCGCGCCAAGCATCGATGCGTTGGCTGAGACCGCCTTCGTAGCGGGCCAGGGCCTGGCGTCGCTGGTTCTCGGTCTCGGCTTCGATAAAATCGCCCAGCCCTTCGACCTCCGTCAGGTCGAGCTTGCCGTTCTCGAAGGCACGGCGGGTAAACTCGCCGGCTTCAGCCAGTCGTACGCCTTCCTCGGCCGTCAGCGCCCGCAGGATTGCGCGCACGCCTGCCGGCGACCCATGCACCTGCAGTTCGGCACATTCCTCGCCAGTAAAGCTCCTTGGAGCCGGAAAATAGGCCACCAGCCCGCTGTCGAGTTCGGTTTGTGCGCCAATGCGCATCAACGTCAGGCGACGCGCCTCCGGCACGCCGCCAGCGTGTCGATGCAGCAACTCCGGCACCGCCGGACCGGACATGCGGATGACCGCAACGCCCGACGGCAACGAGCCAGAGGAGAGCGCAACGATTGTATCGCCCTCGTGCATCAATCTGTCCTGATTGTCTCCGAACGGTAGCCGATCACTGCGGCTATGTGTTCATCGAATCGAAGAAGTCCGAATTGGTCTTGGTCTGACGCACCTTGTCCATCAGGAACTCCATGGCATCGATCGTGCCCATGGGATTGAGGATGCGCCGCAGCACGTACATCTTCTTGAGGATGTCCGGCTCGACCAAGAGCTCTTCCTTGCGGGTGCCCGACTTGGTGATATCGAGAGCGGGGAAGACGCGCTTGTCGGCGACCTTGCGGTCGAGAATGATTTCAGAATTGCCGGTGCCCTTGAACTCTTCGAAGATCACCTCATCCATGCGGCTACCGGTGTCGATCAGCGCCGTCGAGATGATGGTCAGCGACCCGCCGTCCTCGATGTTCCGCGCTGCGCCGAAGAAGCGCTTGGGGCGCTGCAGTGCGTTGGCATCGACACCGCCGGTCAGCACCTTGCCTGAGCTTGGCACCACGGTATTGTAGGCGCGCCCGAGGCGCGTGATCGAATCGAGCAGGATGACGACGTCGCGCTTGTGTTCGACGAGACGCTTGGCCTTCTCGATGACCATCTCGGCAACCTGCACGTGGCGGCTCGCCGGCTCGTCGAAAGTCGACGAGATGACCTCGCCCCTGACCGAGCGCTGCATGTCGGTCACCTCTTCGGGCCGCTCGTCGATCAAGAGGACTATGAGGTAGCATTCGGGATGATTGGTGGCGATCGACTGGGCGATGTTCTGCAGGATCACCGTCTTGCCGGTGCGCGGCGGCGCGACGATCAGCGCGCGCTGGCCCTTGCCGAGCGGCGCCACCAGATCGAGGATGCGCGCCGAGCGATCCTTGACCGTCGGATCCGGCAGCTCCAGGCGGAGGCGCGCCTCGGGATAAAGGGGCGTCAGGTTGTCGAAGTTGATCTTGTGACGGACGTTCTCCGGGTCCTCGAAGTTGATCGTGTTGACCTTGAGGAGCGCGAAGTAGCGCTCACCGTCCTTGGGAGAGCGTATCTGGCCTTCGACCGTGTCACCGGTTCTGAGGCTGAACCGCCGGATCTGGGAGGGACTGACATAGATGTCGTCGGGACCGGGCAGGTAGTTGGCGTCGGGAGAGCGCAGGAACCCGAACCCGTCGGGCAGCACCTCGACCACGCCTTCGCCTGTGATGTCCACCTCCTTGGCGGCCAGCTCCTTCAATATGGCAAACATCAATTCCTGTTTGCGCATGGTCGAGGCGTTCTCGACCTCGTTGCTCTCGGCGAACGCCAAGAGTTCTGCCGGAGACTTGGCCTTGAGCTCACTGAGCTTCAGATTCTGCATGTGGTGGATGACCCTTCAGGGAAATCTTTGTAAAGGCGGGAAGAAAATAAGGGGAGACAGCATCGGACGGGCGACCGGTTGACGTTCGATCACGCTCTTTCGACGATGCGTAGCCATCACATAACGTGTGCCTCCGCCGGTTTCAAGGACGAAACCGCCGCCGTGGCCAGATTCACGTGAAACAGCTCTCATGAGCCCCGCAGCGCCATCAGAACGGGCGCACGATCACGGCAATGACAATGCCGATCATGAGGAGGGTCGGCACTTCGTTGATTATGCGGAAATATCTCGCGGGCTTGTCGTTTCGATCCGCGGCGAAAGCCTTCCAGTGCCTGACGAGCAGTCCGTGATAGCCCGAAAGCGCAATGACCAACACCGCCTTCAGCCACACCCAGCCCTCGGTAAAGCTCACCGCCTGAAAACCGATCACCATCCACAGCCCGAAGATCCATGCGGCGATCATCGCCGGCGTGGTGATTGCGCGCAAAAGCCGTCGCTCCATCACCTTGAACGTCTCCGACTGCTTCGAGCCGATCTCGGCATCGGCGTGATAGACGAAGAGCCGCGGCAGATAGAGCAAGCCCGCCATCCATGCGATCACCGATATGACGTGCAGGGCCTTGACCCACTCCATCGCGCCTCACCCGTTCCTGACGATCTCGATCAGCCGCTCCACATGGGCGATCGGTGTTTCCGGCACGATGCCGTGCCCGAGATTGAAGATATGCGCGCGACTCGAAAAGGCGCTGAGTATGTCGTGAGCGCGCTCCTCCATCTGCCGCCCGCCCGCAACAAGCCGCAGCGGATCGAGATTGCCCTGCACCGCAATTTGCGCTGGCACGACCGAATCGGCAAAGGCCGGGGGCGTCGCTTGATCGAGCCCGACTACGTCGACCCCGGTTTCGGAAACGAACGCCCCGAGCATGCCGGCCGCTCCGCGCGGAAAGCCGATAATCGGCGCATCCGGCACGCGTGCCCGCAAACCCTCGACGATCCGGCGGTTGGGCGTGATCACCCGTTCGCGGAACGCCGCCTCGTCGAGATTCCCCGCCCAGCTCTCGAAGAGCTGCACGACATCGGCACCAGCCGCGAACTGGGCGGCGAGATACTCGATGCTGGCTTCGATGAGGATATCGATCAGCGCCGCGAAGGCCTCGGGCTCGGCAAGGGCAAAAAGCCGCGCCGCCGCCTGGTCCGGAGAGCCACGCCCGCCGATCATGTAGGTCGCAACCGTCCACGGCGAGCCACAAAAGCCGATCATGGTCTTGTCGGGGGAGAGCTCTGTCTTCACCCGGGAAAGCGTCTCGAGGACCGGCGCCAGGCGCTCCAACACCCGCTCTGGTTTCAAAGCTGCAATCGACGTGGCATCGAGGGGATCGAGAACCGGCCCCTCGCCCGTCTCGAAGCGCACCCCCTGGCCCAGCGCATCGGGAATGACCAGAATGTCGGAAAACAGGATCGCCGCGTCGAGATCGAAACGCCTTAGGGGCTGCAGCGTCACCTCGGCGGCAAGATCGGGCCGATAGCAGAGGTCAAGGAAACCTTCGGCCTTGGATCTGATCTGGCGGTACTCGGGCAGATATCGCCCGGCCTGCCGCATGATCCAGATCGGCGCTCGCTGCTGGCGCCTGCCCCTGACCGTGTCAAGGAGAGGTTTCCCCCTTGCCCCGGTCACGCGGTTCCTCCCCGTCCAAACCGATAAAAAGACTCTTCTTCTTTTATCTTTATCATCATGGCGGTGTTTTGCCGCAATTCATCGGCGCCCACAATCGCCGCCTCTGGTGACACAAGCGCGCAGCTCATGGTTAACACAGTGTGAACAACGTATCGGCTGAGAATGGGAGTGTGGCCGCAGACGCCCGCGTTAACGGGTCGTTAACCAATTCGTCGCCGTGGATGGCGCGTGAACGATCCTGTTCAAGATCTGTCGACGCGCCGACGGCCATCGAAAGGGTTTTCCCCGCACCTTTCCATAGCAGGTCACGAGTCAGCAGCCGGGCCGACCTGTTAACGCTTCGTTTACCAAGTCGAACAACTTTGCCACCTCGCCCAATCCATGCGCACAACCCACAGAGAGGGGCTTGAGGTCGTGGGAACAGTGTGGAAAACCATGGGCGAGATGCTCATCCTTGCTTCACAAAGTCCTGCGCGAAAGGCCTTGCTTGTCGGCGCCGGCCTCGATTTTTCCGTCGAGCCGGCGGTTGTGGACGAACGCGCCATCGAAGCTCGGGCGGACCTGCCCGGCGCCGACGCCCGCGATATCGCTTTGCTCCTCGCCGGCGCCAAGGCGCGTGCCGTCGCTTCGCGTCACCCTGGAGCCTTGGTGATCGGTGCCGACCAGACCCTGGCGCTTGGCCTCGAGGTTTTCCACAAGCCGGCCGATCTTGCCGCGACCGCCGCTCAGCTCGACCAGTTGCGCGCCAAGACCCACCGCCTGCACGCGGCCGTCGCACTGGTGCGCGACGACCTGCTGGTCTGGTCGCATGTCGAGACCGCAGAGTTGACCATGCGCGCCTTCAGTAAGGCCGAGCGCGACGAGGTTCTGGCGCTCGAGGGCGAGGCTATCCTCGGCTCGGTCGGCGGCTATCGCCTCGAAGGACCCTCGATTCGCCTGTTCGAGACGGTCACGGGCGACTATTTCACCATTCTGGGTCTCCCCCTGCTGCCCCTGCTCGCCGCGCTTCGCCGCTACGAGCCGCAGCTTTTCGCGAAAGCTGACGCGTGACCATCAGAGCCTTCGTCATCGGACATCCGATCGCCCATTCGCGCTCACCACTGATCCACGGCACGTGGCTCGGCGAGCACGGCATCGATGGCAGTTACGAGCCGATCGACGTTGCTCCCGAGGCACTCGGGGCCTTTATCGCCCGCGTGAGGGCCGGGGAATTTGCCGGCGGCAACGTGACCATTCCCCATAAGGAAGCCGTCTTTGCCCTTTGCGACGAGGTCGACCCGCTTGCCCGCAAGATAGGAGCGGTCAACACACTGGTGATGCGCGATGGGCGGCTCTTTGGCACCAACACCGACTATATGGGCTTTCTCGGCAACCTCGATGCGGGAGCGCCAGGCTGGTCGCAGGGCCTCGATGCCGCGCTCGTTCTGGGGGCAGGCGGCGCCGCCCGCGCCATCCTCGTCGCCCTGCAGAGCCGCAACATCCCGGTGATTCTCCTCAACCGGACGCGATCGAACGCGGAGCGTCTGGCTGGAGAACTCGGCGGCAACATAACCGTAGGGGAGATTGAGGACTTCAACACAGTCGGGCCCGGTGCCGGCCTCGTGGTCAACACCACCTCGATCGGTATGCACGCCAGCCGCTTCGAAGCGTTCGACCTTGCCGTCCTGCGGGCGGACACGCTCGTTACCGACATCGTTTATGTTCCGCTGGAAACACCTCTTCTGGCCGAAGCGCGGGCGCGGGGGCTGCGCACCGTCGACGGCCTTGGCATGTTGCTGCATCAGGCAGTGCCGGGGTTCGAAGCCTGGTTCGGCGTCAGGCCCGAGGTGACGCCGGCGCTGCGTGCCGCCGTCGAAACAACGCTCGGGTGTTGAGATGTTCCGCCTCGGCGTCACCGGTTCCATCGCCACCGGCAAATCTACGGTGCTCCAGGCCTTCGCCGATTTCGGCGCGAGAGTGTTCTCCGCCGATGCTGCCGTGCACGAGCTCTATGCCGGTCCCGCCGTGGCGGCGGTCGAAAGCCTCTTTCCTGGTGTGGCCGTCAATGGTGCCGTCGACCGCACCCGGCTTGCCGCCACCCTCAACGCGGCCCCGCAGCGCCTTGCCGAGCTCGAGGCCTTGATCCACCCGCTGGTGCGCGAGCGCATCGGCACATTCATGGACGCGGCCGAATCCGATGGTGCCCTGATCGCCGCCGTAGAGGTGCCGCTCCTCTTCGAAAGCGGCCACGACTATGGGTTCGATGCGGTCGCCGTGACCGTTTGCGACGCGGCCGCCCAGCGCGAGCGCGCCCTCGCCCGTCCGGGAATGACAGTGGAAAAGCTCGACACCATCCTTGCCCGGCAGATGCCCCAGGCCGAAAAGAGGAAGCGGGCCGCTTTCATCATCGACACCACCGGCCCCATCGAGGAAACTCGTCGTATGGTCAAAACGATCGTTGCCGACATCCAGGTGCGCCAGGCTCAGCAATGAATCGCGAAATCGTTCTCGATACCGAAACCACAGGCCTCTCGCCGGCCACCGGCGATCGCATGGTCGAGATCGGTTGCGTCGAGCTCATCAACCACATCCCGACCGGCCGCACCTTCCATGTCTACCTCAATCCCGAGCGCGACATGCCCGAAGAAGCTTACCGGGTTCACGGGCTGACCAACGAGTTCCTCGCCGACAAGCCCCTGTTCGCAAGTGTCGTCGACGAGTTCATCGCCTTCCTCGACGACGCCGTGGTCGTCATCCACAACGCCGCCTTCGATATCGGATTTATCAATGCCGAACTCGAAAGAGCGGGCCGGCCGGCGCTGACCAATACCGTCGTCGATACCGTGGCGCTTGCGCGCGAGATCAATCCGGGTGCTCGCGCCAGCCTCGATGCGCTCTGCAAGCTCTACGGAATCGACAATTCGCGCCGCACCTTGCACGGGGCGCTGCTGGACAGCGAGATCCTCGCCGACGTCTATCTGGAATTGATCGGCGGCCGACAGGTCGCCCTGGCGCTGGTGGCCGAGACCAGTATGTCGGCGACCGAAGCCTTTGCCGCCCGCGTGCCGGCGCGCCCGCGTCCGATCCCGCTCGAGCCGCGCATCACCCCGGCCGAGATCACAGCGCACGCCGCCCTTATCGACGCGATTGGCGCCGACGCGCTCTGGAACGCCTACGCGGAAAGCGCTGCGGCCTGAGGGCCGGCAGCGCATTCCGGGCTGAGGTTGTGGAATTGAGGCGAAAGTGCCCCGTGGACTAGGGGAGCCAGTAACAGTCCTGATCTAGTTCGGCTTCTCACCCGGAGTCGTGTCGCTGTTGGCGGGCGCGGAGGCACCGGCCTGCTGCTGGGCGGCGAGCTTGGCAAGATTCTGCCGGTAGATGGCGAAGAAGTCGACCGGCTCCATCATCAGCGGCGGGAATCCGCCCTGCTGCGTCACGCTCGCCAGGATCTGGCGGGCGAAGGGGAAGATGAGCCGCGGGCATTCGACCATCAGCAGCGTTGAAAGCTGGTTCTCGGGCACGTTGCGGACCCGGAAAACCCCGCCATAAACGAGCTCGACGTTAAAGAGCACCTGCTCGGCCCGGTTGGCCTTGGCGTTGAGGTTGAGCTCGACCGCGTAGACGTCGTCGTCCTGCTTCTTGACCGCGACGGAGATGGCCACGTTGAAGGCCGGATTGCCGCCTCCCAGCATGATCGAGCCGGGGGCGCCCGGGTTCTCGAACGAGAGGTCGCGGATATACTGGCCCATCAGGTTCATGCTGGGCGCCGCGCCCGCGGTATTGGCCGCTGCCGCGTTCGCGGTCTGGTTGTCGTCAGCCATGGAACTGTCCTTCGCTTCAGCCTGGATTTGGCCGCCTCGCTACCATCTTTGGCCCGCTGTCACAAGCCGAGCGGCCCAGTTGCGCTGAAAGCTAGCGCCGGTGCGCAGCGCGCGATCCAATTATTTCGGGCGATAGTCCTCGTCATCGAGATCGATGGTGCGCGGGCCTCTGACCCGCGGGTCCTGGGGAGAACCCGGGCCGGTATCCACCACCACGACCCGCCTTGCCAGTGCCCTGTAGATCAGCGTCCTGACCGGCGGCAGCAGCAGGGCAATGGCGGCGATATCGGACAGGAACCCCGGCAGGACCAGGAGGAGCGCGGCGAACCCGATCATCATCGCGTCGGCGACGGTGCGGCCGGGCAAGCGGCCGGTGCTGACGCTCGAGCGCATCTGCCCGACAATGGAAAGACCCTCGAGCCGCAGCAGGACGCCGCCCAATACCATCGCCGCAACGAGCAGCAGCAGCGTCGGCCAGAGCCCGATCGTCTGTCCCACCTTGATGAGGAGCGCGATTTCGACGAAGGGGATGAGCAGAACCGCGATGATAAGCAATCGTGCCAAGGCAGTTTCCTCTTGGGCTATGAACGATTGGGACTGCCCTCGCGGCAATTCGTCCAATCGTGAACTGGTTTCGGGGTGAAGCTTTGCCTATATATAGGCGGAGTTGGGCGCTCCGCGACCCGTATTCGCTCTAATCCTTGTCTCGAACCGGGTGTGTCTGGCCTTATGGACGAGTTCTTCGATCTTCCGACCCTCATCGTCATCGGCGTTGCCGTGGTGATCCTCTTCCGGCTGCGCTCGGTACTGGGCACCCGGACGGGCAATGAGCGCCCGCCGGTGGAGCGGCGCAGGCCCGAGGAGGGCAATGGGCGCGCCAGCGAAGAGACCGTGGTGCCGCTGCGACCCCAGGGCCGGCCGGCCCCGAGCCTCGACGATGAGCGCCGCGCCCGCAAGCTCGAGGCTGAGATCGAGCAGTTCTCCCACGGAGATGCCGGGCTCGCGACCAATCTCAAGGCCGTGGCTGAGGCTGACCCGACCTTCACGCCCAAATCCTTCCTCGAAGGGGCCAAGATGGCCTACGAGATGATCGTCACCGCCTTTGCCCAGGGTGACCGCACGACGCTCAAGAACCTCCTGGAAAAGGACGTCTTCGACGGCTTCCAGCGTGCGATCGCCGAGCGCGAAGCGGCTGGCCGTCGCGTCGACTTCACCTTTGTGGGCCTCCCCAAGATCGAGATCGCCGAGGCGGAATACGATCGCAGGGCGGTCAATGTCACCGTGCGCTTCTATGCCGAGGTGGTTTCAGCCACCTTCGAAAAGGACGGTCAGCTCGTCGAGGGTCACGCCGAGCAGGTGCAGAACATCGCCGACGAGTGGACCTTTACGCGCAATCCCAAATCGCGCGATCCCAACTGGAGGCTCCTGGCCACCAACCAGCTCGACTGACCTGGACCCAGTCGGGGCGGCGACGGCAATGGCGAGACGCGATCCCAAATCGCCGGTGCCCGATTTTCACCTATGGACTGCCGTCGCCGAAACCGTCGATCCCCTGCGCAAGCGGCGAACATTGCGCCCGCCGGCCGATCCCCTGCCGCTGCCTGAGCCGGCTGCCGCCGCCGACATCGCTCAATTGAAGCGCGCCAAGGTCAAGCACCCGACGCCTATTGCGATGCCTGCCTACCAGGCGCCGCCGAGCCGTCCGGTGCCTGAAACGGCCATCGAGCCGCGCTTGCGGCGGAAACTGCGACGCGGCCATGTCGAAATCGACGCCACCATCGACCTCCACGGCATGCACCAGGACGAGGCGCGTGCCGCGCTCAATCGCTTCATCCCCGCCCGCGCGGCCCGCGGCGACCGCACGGTACTCGTGATCACCGGCAAAGGCTTGAAGAAGACCGACGCCTTCGCCACCATCATCGTCGAGCGAGGTGTCCTGCGCTCCATGCTTCCGGTCTGGCTGTCCGAGCCGCATCTGGCCCCACTCGTGTCCGGTTGGAATACCGCTGCCCAGGCCCATGGCGGCGAGGGTGCGTTCTATGTCCGGCTGAGGCAATCGAGATGACCCCGCTCGGTGCCAAACTGCGGGCGTTGCGCGAAGAGCGCGGTGTTTCGTTGAAGGAAATGGCCGCGGCCTTGAATGTCTCGAGCGCCTATCTCTCGGCCCTCGAGCATGGCCGGCGCGGCCGCCCGACCGGCTTCATGCTGCATCGCATCATCTCGTTCTTCAACGTCATCTGGGACGACGCCGAAGAGCTGCAGCGTCTGGCCGAACTCTCCGATCCGAAAGTCACCATCGACACCGGCGGCATGACGCCCGAAGCCACGGAATTGACCAACCGGCTGGCCCGCGACATCGCGCGGCTGAGCGTGGAGGACCTGGTGTTCTTGCGCAATGAACTCGTGCGCCGCTCAGGAAAGCCGCGCAGCTAGCTCGCGCGACCGCAGAGGTCTAGACTGCTCCTTGAAGGAGATAACAATGCGTCAGTCCTGCGCGGCGGTCATCCTGGCCGCCTTGAGCTTTCCCTGCGCCGCCGAGGAACTGACACCCCAGGCGATTCGCGCCATGATCGCAGATGTCGGCGCTGACGCTGCCGTTCAGTGGCTCGATGAGGGCAATTCGCCCGGCAATGCCTGGGCACAGCTCACTGACAAAATCGAGAGCGGCGAAGCGGCCTGGCTCGACCTCGTGCCGCTGCTGAAGCCCGGCACCGATGCCGGCACGGCCGAGGACCTCGAGATCGCGCTCTCGCGGGCCCTGCGCGCCAACCCGCAAGGTGTGCTGGCACTGGTTGCCGCGGGGCACTACGCCCCGGTCGAAATCTGCACCGGCAATGAGATCGAAAACCCTCCGCTCGAAGCGGTCGCCGGTATCGACGCCGCGCTCAAGACTGTCGCCGCACTTCTCGATCCGGCGCTGCGCGAGGGGCGCAATGCGTGCCTCGCCGAACTCGGTAAGGCACGCATCGCCATTTTGGTTGGGGCGGCAAATCCCCTCGATTAGGAACTAGGTTGTAGTGACAATTTAGCTATTTGAGCCACAGCATGATGCTTGCGAGCTTGATGA
>NZ_BSNS01000008.1 GCF_030160115.1 Devosia nitrariae
GCGCGGCGTAAAAGGGGGGATCTCAAGCCCAAGCTCTCGGCCGCTCACGCGGCGGCTTCGGCACCAAGATCCATGCTGTCGTAGACGCGCTCGGCCTGCCGGTCCGCTTCGAGATCGGACCCGGCCAGCAGAACGACATGGCACCGGCTTGCCAACTCGTCGCTGGCCTGGCATCGGGCAAGGTCCTCGCCGATCGCGCCTACGATGCCGACAGCCTGCACGATGTCATCCTCAATGAGGGCGGCGAGCCGGTCATTCCACCGCGCCGCCACCGCAAGTACCAGCACCGCTACGACAAGTTCGCCTACCGACAGCGCTGGGGGATCGAAGGCTTCTTTGCCAAACTCAAGCAATGGCGGCGCGTCGCCACCCGCTACGACAAGCTGGCAGCCAATTTCCTCGGCTTCATCAAGCTCGCAAGCATCATGCTGTGGCTCAAATAGCTAAATTGTCACTACAACCTAGAGTGTTTTCAGCAAAAGTGGACACCACGTTTGCGGTTCGAACACGCGACAGTACAAGGACTTAGAGCTCACGTTCCGATTCACTCGGAACGTGAAATGCTCTAAATCGGGACGCGAAAGTGAGAACCGGTTTTCGTGAAAAGTCCCGCGACACCACAAGCTAACGCGCGCGCTCCCGATACCAGCCGAGCACAGCCAGCCGTACAGCCGACGAGAGATTGGGAACCGAGCGCTCCTCGTCGATGGCTTCGATGATTTGAGGAAGCGTTACGCCCTTGTGGGCGGCCATCGCCTCCAGGCCGATCCAGAACTCCGGCTCGAGCGCCAGGCTCGTGCGGTGGCCGGCAATGCTGAGGGAGCGTTTTTCCAACGCCTCGGCTGTCAGGGCTTCTTGCGGAATGAGTCGAGGCTGACGACCTTCTCGCCGGGCTGGCCGGACGGCCCTTCTTGCCCGCCGGTGGGCTCTCCACCGTCCTCGCCGTCCGGATCGCCGTCTTCGTTCTCGGCATATTCTCCGAGATCATGGAATTGCATTCCGGTCTGCACCGCGGGGTCGAAGAAGCCTTTGAGAGCCGAGAAGGGAATGACCAGCGTTTCCGGTTGGCCGTCGAACGAGAGGCCGACCTCGAAACTTGTCTCATTGACCTTCAGATCCCAATACTGGTTCTGAAGGACGATCGTCATCTCCTTGTCGTACTGGTCCAGCAGCTTCTGCGAGATGCGTACGCCCGGGGCACGGGTGACGAAGGTAATGAAGAAGTGGTGCTCTCCGGGCAACCCGGCCTTGGCCACTTCCGCCAGCACCTTGCGCACGACGCCGCGCAGGGCCTCCTGAGTCAGGATGTCGTAGCGGATGAGATCTTCGGCCATGGCGCCTTCCGGTTGCGAGAATCCAGTCTCGCCATATCAGCCCCAGCCCGCTCCGGAATTCAAGGAGAAAGCGGCAGATCGGGAGGAATTGAAGGGAGAGAGTGCAGGCTTCTGTTGCCAGGTGCCTGCGAACCCCGCCTTCCACCTGCTAGAGCGGAAGGGCTTCAAACGAGGCTATCGCGCCGCATTACGCAGCGAGACGGGCCTCAGCATAGTTGTCGTTGGCAACTATTGAGTATGGCCTGATAACGGTAGTGCCATGCCGAGCGAAAACACACCCTTTACGCCCTCGTCGATCCTATTTCGCCCCCATTTGTCCGGCCAACGCCGGGATGATGGTGGAGGCGCCGGGTACCGCCCCCGGGTCCGAAAGGTTTATTACGATGGCCATTTATCGCCATAGCCCTCGCGGGCACGGCCAATATAGGCATCCTTGGGCAGGGATTCAATCACATCAGGGAGCGAGCGCCTGAGGCGCTCGCTAGTCAATCGTGGCCGACCTAGCCGCGACCCAATATGCTGCGGGCATGGTCCCAGAAGCCGGGATACCTGCCTGTCTTGGCATAGCTGTGCAGGCGTCCGGCGATCATGGTGCCGGTGCTGACGCACTCGCACATCAGCTCATGGATGTCTTCCACGGTCATTTCGAAGAAGTCCATCGCGTCCGAGAGCCGGTCACCCTTGAGCCCGAGGGCTCGGAACACCGGATCGGCGAAGGCCACGGTCATGGGATAGTACGGGCCGGCGAGTTCCCGGCGTTCCGCGTCCGGCATGTACTCGATGCCAGGCAGTGGGCTGATACGCCCATCATACTCTTCGAGCAGCGTGGCCCACCGCTCTATACGCTCGCTGCGAGTCATCGCCAGATGGGCGATCGGCTCGGCAGTTACTTGCATTTCCAAAGGATCAGAGCGCTTCATCGACACCTCCTAGAAGTCTCCAGGGGCCGCCGCACCACACGGCGGCAACTGATCGGACGCCCCAACTAAGGCAGGAGTCCGGCGACGCGCGGAGATGTGATCAAGATTCGGCCATTATTTCGGCTTGATCGAACCGCCCGGAGAAGCCGAGACGCCGAACGGCAGGGAGAGGGTGCTTGCAAGCGGCTGCCGGCTTGGTCATACCCGTGAGCGGTGCGGGCGAGCCGTCCGGCCGAAGGAGGAGAATAAGGCCATGCCGCAGTCTCACGATCCCGGTCCGGCCCTGCGGGCGCTCCATCGTCCGGGCGAACCGTTCATCCTTGCCAATGCCTGGGACGCTGGATCGGCCCGCATGCTGGCGGGATTGGGGGCGAAGGCCCTGGCAACATCCTCGGCCGCCCATGCTTTCACGCTCGGCCGTCCGGACATGGGCCATGTGACGCGCGAAGAAGCACTGGTCCATGCCGAGGCTTTGGTCTCGGCAACGCCGCTCCCCGTCTCGGGCGATTTCGAGAACGGCTTCGGTGACGCACCCGAGACGTGCGCCGAAACGGTCCGGCTGGCAGCGGAAGTGGGCCTCGCCGGCATTTCGATCGAGGACACGGCACTTCCGGCGGCGTCCGCCTATCCCTTCGACCTGGCGGTCGAGCGCATCCGCGCCGCTGCCGCCGCCGCCCGGTCGCTGCCGCGCGATTTCGTGCTGGTGGCGCGGGCCGACGGCGTGATGAACGGGACCTACGATATGGACGAGGCGTTACGCCGGGTGCAAGCATTCGACGAGGCGGGCGCCGATTGTCTCTATGTGCCGCTGCCGCGTTCGATCGAGGACCTGCGCAGAATTTGTGCGGCGACGGCAAAGCCAGTCAACGCGCTGGCGGCCGGCAGCTTCGTCAACCTCTCGCGCAGCGAGTTCGCAGCGCTGGGCGTTGCACGCATTTCGCTCGGCTCCTCACTGGCCCGGGCAACGCACCGGATCATCCATGACGCCGCCACTGCGATGTTCGGGGCAGGGGACTTCAGCCAGCTCGGGCAGTCGATATCAGGTTCTGCGATAGACGCGCTTCTGGAAAAAGGGCAGCGGCACGACTGAGCGCGCTGCCCGTCGTTCCAGAATCGAGCTAAGCTTCAATCCATGCAGCCCTATCTCAAGCTACTCGCCGATATCCTCGAGCACGGCACCGACAAGTCGGACCGCACGGGCACCGGCACACGCTCCCTTTTCGGCTACCAGATGCGGTTCGATCTCGCGCAGGGATTCCCGCTGGTCACGACGAAGAAGCTCCATATCCGGTCGATCGTCTATGAACTCCTCTGGTTCCTGCGCGGCGAAACCAATGTGCGCTGGCTGCAGGAGCGGGGGGTCAAGATCTGGGACGAGTGGGCCGACGAGAACGGCGACCTCGGCCCCGTCTACGGTTCACAGTGGCGCAGCTGGCCAGCTCCGGACGGCCGCCACATCGACCAGATCGCCAACCTCATCGAAGGCATCAAGACGCGGCCGGACTCGCGCCGGCACATCGTCTCGGCCTGGAACCCCGCCGAGATCGACGAGATGGCATTGCCGCCCTGTCACTGTCTCTTCCAGTTCTACGTCGCCGATGGAAAACTGAGCTGCCAACTCTATCAGCGCTCGGCCGACAGCTTCCTCGGCGTCCCGTTCAACATCGCCTCGTATGCGCTGCTAACGCATATGGTGGCGCAGGTGACGGGCTATGCGCCCGGCGACTTCGTCCACACGCTCGGCGATGCCCATCTCTATTCCAACCATTTCGAGCAGGCGCGCGAGCAGCTGACGCGCGCGCCGCGGGCGCTGCCGCAGCTTGTTCTCAATCCGCAGGTGCAGCGGCTCGAGGACTTCACCTTCGAGGACATCGTCATCTCAGGCTACGATCCGCATCCGCACATAAAGGCCGCGGTGGCGGTATGAGCAGCACCCTGGCCGAGCTCGCCGAGGGCGTGGAGCGAGTCTCGGACCGCTATGCGCGCGTATTCTCGGTACGGCGCGACGATGACTGGTACCTGCTGAAGCTCCAGGAGGAACTGGGCGAACTGACGGCCGAGGCGCTGCGGGCCAGCGGGCGCGGCCGAAGGGGCGACGCTACAGACGCGGCCATCGCCGAAAAGCTCGCCGATGAAGCTGCCGATCTGCTTGGAAGCCTGTTACTGTTCGCGCGCCATCACGGCATCGACCTCGAGGCAGCCTTGTCGCGCAAATGGCTGGTCTATCTCGAGGAAGAGGCTGACCGGCCGCAGGTGCGGTAGCTTGAAAACGGGGGGTATGGGATGAAGCTCGGCGCGGCGTTGGTCTGTCTTGCATCGGTGGTTCCGGCGGTTGCCCTCGCCAATGACACGGCAGCCGTTCTCTCGACCGGTGGCCTCCAATTCGTCGTGGATCCGGACATCGCGATGGTCAGCGAGGACCTTTATATTTCGGCCGAAGAAATCCGGGTCACCTACATCTTCCGCAACGAAGGGAAGGCCGACCGCAATGTGCTCGTCGCCTTCCCCATGCCGGACATCACGCCCGACCACTGGTCGCCGGTCGCCTTTCCCGACGGGCCGGACGACAACCTTTTTTCGTTCGAAACGACGTTCGACGGCGAGCCAGTCGAAACGATCCTCTACCAATATGCCTATGCCTTTGGCGTCGACCGCACCGACTATCTGAGGGAGCTCGAGATGCCGCTTGTTCCCTTCTCGCAGGCAGCGATCACGGCGGTTGAAAAGCTCGACGCGGCGACGATCGCCGAAATGCTGCACCTCGGCCTCGTCGTGCCCGACGAGTTCGATGCGGGCGAGGGGTGGGAGACGCATCACTGGCCGATGTGGACGCTGCGCTCGACCTATACATGGGAGGCGATGTTCCCCGCTGGCGAGGAGGTGACGGTCGAGCATCGCTACAAGCCGAGTGTGGGTGGCACGACTGGCGTCAGTTTCCTCTCCGAACCCTATGAAGGGCACGATCCGGCCGCCGAATATGCCGAAAAGTACTGCACCGACGAAGCGTTCCTCGACGCAGTGCGCAAGACCGTCAAGAACGGCGAGCCATGGAGCGCGCCGTTCTTCGAGCAGTGGATTTCCTATATCCTCAAAACCGGCGCCAATTGGAATGGACCGATCGGCAGCTTCCGCCTGGTCATCGACAAGGGCGAGCCCGGAAACCTCGTCTCGTTCTGCGGGGAGGGGGTCACCAAGATCGGCCCGACCACTTTCGAGATGGTCAAGACAGACTACTGGCCCGATCGCGACCTCGACATCCTCATTCTCGAGCGACATGAGGGGTTCGAGTAGTGGCGCTTTCCATCCGTCAGGCTACCGCCGCGGACGCCGGCACGGTCCATCAGTTCGTTCATGCGCTGGCCGATTATGAAAGGCTCTCCCATGAGGTCGTGGCGAGTGAATCGGATATCGCGCGCGACCTTTTCGGGGACAATCCGAGGGTCTTTTGCGACCTGGCCGAATGGAGCGGTGAGCCGGTAGGCTTTGCCCTCTGGTTCTACACCTATTCGACCTTCAAGGGCCGGCACGGCATCTGGCTCGAGGATCTGTTCGTCGATCCTTCAGTGCGCGGCAAGGGCATCGGCAAAGCCCTGCTCGGCCATCTCGCGCGCCGCTGCGCGGTCGAAGGGCTCGGGCGCTTCGAGTGGCATGTGCTCGACTGGAACATGCCTTCGATCGATTTCTACAAGGCACAGGGCGCCGTGTTGCACGAGGAGTGGTTGACCTGCAGGGTGGACGGGGAGGCGCTGCTGGCGCTCGGGCGGCAATGAGCGTCAAGATCGCCATGATCGCCGCGGTCGCCGAGAACGGAGTCATCGGCAGGGATCAGACCATCCCCTGGCGTATTCCTTCGGACATGGCCTATTTCAAGCGCACCACCATGGGCAAACCCATCGTCATGGGGCGCAAGCAGTACGAGACTGTGGGCAAGCCGCTGCCAGGCCGCACCAATATCGTCGTCACCCGCCAGACGGACTATCGCCCGGATGGCGTGATTGTGATGAACGATCTCGAAACCGCGATTGCGCGAGCCAAGACCATTGCCGAGGCCGATGGGGTCGGCGAGGTGATGATCCTGGGTGGCGGGGAAATCTACCGCCAGGCGATGCCGCTCGCGGATCGCCTCTATATAAGCCACGTAGCGCTTTCGCCCGACGGCGACGTGACGTTCCCGGCCATCGATCCCGATCATTGGCGGATCGTCGATGAATTGGCCGTGCCGCCGAGCGAGAAGGATGCTGCGGCGTTTCGCGTCAAGGTCTACGAGCGCCGGTCACCCGCTTTTCATTGATCGGCTAGGCCCGGTTCCCTATATAGGTCCGAACTCGAAATCCAAACGAACAAAGGGTATGTGATGCCGTGGGAGAGTAATGGTGGCGGGGGCGGCCGCAATAGTGGCGGTCCCTGGGGGCAAACACCCGGCGGCGGCCCACGCCGGCCAGGAAATACTCCCAATCTCGAAGACATCCTCAATCGCGGCAGGGATCGGTTCCAGGGCGGCTTCCAGGGCGGCGTGCCGGGTGGCCGCTGGGCGATCATCGGCGGTATCCTGGCGCTGCTGGCCTTCTGGGGTCTCAACGCCATCTATACGATCAATCCCCAGGAAGTGGGCGTGGAGCTGCGTTTCGGCCAACCCAAGGACGAGTTGTCAAACCCGGGCCTTCACTTCCTCTTGTGGCCGATCGAGACGGTCGAGCGGGTCACCATCACCGAGAACCAGACCATTATCGGCTCGGGCAACGCCGCGGGGTCACGTGCCGCCAATCGCGAGGGATTGATGCTCTCTGGCGATCAGAACATCGTCGATGTGCGCTTCTCGATCCTCTGGGTCGTGGCCAATCCAGCCGACTACCTCTTCAACGTGCGCGATCCCGAAGCAATGGTGAGGGCTGCGGGGGAAAGCGCCATGCGTGAAATCGTCGGCCGGCGTCCCGCGCAGGACGCCTTCCGCGACGACCGGGCCGGTATCCAGATCGAAGTGCAGGAGATTACGCAGGCTATCCTCGACAGCTACCAGATCGGCGTGCGCATCAATGGCGTGCGGCTCGAAAACGCCGCGCCGCCCTCCGAGGTCGCCGACGCGTTCAACGAGGTGCAGCGCGCCGAGCAGGACGAGGACCGGCTGCAGGAAGAGGCCCGCCAATACGCCAATACCCTGCTTGGCGACGCCCGCGGACAGGCCGCGCAATTGCGCGAGGCTGCCGCGGCCTATACGAACAGGGTCGTGCAGGAGGCGACCGGTGAAGCCGGGCGCTTCAACGCGGTCTTTGCGGAATACGTCAACGCGCCCGCAGTTACGCGCAAGCGCCTCTTCCTCGAGACGATGGAAGAAGTACTCGGAAACTCCGAGAAGGTGCTGGTCGAAAACGGCGCCGGCGGCAGCGGGGTGGTTCCTTACCTGCCGCTACCGGAGTTGCGCTCGCGTGCCACCACCACGTCGACCACTACGTCGACCACCAACGGATCGGGGAACTGAGCCATGACCAATCGTCTTCTCGTCATTGGCGCAATCGTCCTTGCCGCCCTCTACGTGCTCTTCTCGTCGATCTACATCGTCAACGAGCGTGAGCAGGCCATCGTCATGCGCTTCGGGCAGATCACGGCCGTCAATACGCAGCCGGGCCTCTACTTCAAGGTCCCCACCGACATTGTCGACAGTGTGCAGATCGTCGAAGACCGGCTGCTGCGCTATGATCTGGACGACATGACCGTGCAGGTTTCCGGCGGTGCGTTCTACGAAGTGGACGCATTCCTCTCGTACCGGATCGCCGACCCCAGGCTCTTTCGTGAACGTGCTCTCGGCCAGCTCTCGGTTGTCGAGGATCGTATCGCCACCCGGTTCGACGCGGCGCTGCGCCAGGTCTATGGCCTGCGCGAGTTCAACGCCGCACTGTCCGAGCAGCGTCCGCAGATGATGCGCGAGGCGCGCGATCTCATCTATCCGGACATGGTCGAGCTCGGCGTGGAGATCGTCGATGTGCGCATCCTGCGCACGGACCTTGCCCGCGAGGTCGAGGAGCGCACGTTCGAACGCATGCGGGCCGAGCGACTGGCGGAGGCGGCGCTGCTGCGTGCCCGCGGCCAGGAGCAGGCACAGAGCCTGCGGGCTATTGCCGACCGCCAGGCGGTCGAGATCGTTGCCGCTGCCACCCGGGACGCGGAGATCATCCGCGGTGACGGCGATGCCGAGCGCATCCGTCTCTATGCGGCGGCGTATGGACAAGACCCGGAGTTCTTCGAGTTCTACCGGTCGATGGAGGCCTACCGCACCGCCCTCGCCGGTACAGGTACGACCATGGTGCTTACGCCAGAGTCAGAATTCTTCCGCTATTTCGGCTCCAACGGCGAATTGCCCGCGGCAAGCACGAGCTTTCCGACGCCGATCGACCCCTCGAGCCAGGTTCCTGCTGCGACCGACGAGCCGGCGCTCGACGGGCTCGGGATCGAGGAGACTACGCCGCCTTCGGTAACGCTCGATGACGGCACGCCGCTCGAGCCCACTCAGGGGACGCAGATACCGGCACCGGTCGAGGACGGCTCCGCGCCGGCGGAAGAGACGCCGGCTCCGGCCGAAGAGGCGCCCGCACCAGTTGAGGAAACGCCCGCACCGGCCGGCCAGTGAGCGATCTGCTGGCCGCCCTGGCGCTGGCCCTGGTTATCGAGGGCCTTCTCTACGCGGCCTTTCCGAACGAGATGAAACGAATGCTGGCAGCGCTGATGGCGCTGCCAGCGTCCAACTTGCGGATAGGTGCGCTGATCTGTGCCGGGCTCGGGCTGGCCCTCCTATGGGTAGTCCGCGCCTAGAGCCCCCTGCCATGCTTTCTCGACGAGAACAGCGAGGGCGGCCGCTCCCGGTCAGGAGCGGGGATTGATGACCCGGTAGAGGACGTGCGGGCGCACCGGGTGCCCGATGGGGAGCTTGGGATGGTCGAAATCCGCCCCGGCGTCGCGGACCATGCCGATCTTTTCCATTACCCGTTGGCTCGGCAGATTGGTCCGGGTCGTGAATGCCACCACTTCCGGCAGGTTCAGCACCGTGAACGCGTGGTCGAGGCAGGCCCTGGCCGCTTCGGGGGCGTAACCCTTACCCCAATAAGCCTCGCCCAGCACCCAGCCGATCTCGGTCTTCGGGTTGGTTGGTATTTCAAAGTCGATGCTCGCAAGGCCAACAAGCCCAAGCAGGGAGCCATCGGTCTTGAGTTCGGCGGCCAAACGCGTGACGCCGGTTTCAAGATCGGCCACCATCCTGTCGAACCAGGCGTCCGCTTCTTCTCTTGACCTTGGATGCGTATAGAACCGCATGACATGCGGGTTACCGACGATCGCGGCGAACGGATCGCGATCCTTTTCCTCCCATGGCCTCAGGATCAGGCGCTCGGTCTCCAACTTCATCGCACGAACTCCTCCTCGTGGTAGCCCTGCAGGTAGAGCAGGGCGGTGAGGTCGCCATGGTCGATGCGGATCTGCGCCTCGGCCGCGACGGCGGGCTTGGCGTGGAGGGCGACACCGAAGCCAGCGGCCTTGATCATGTCGAGGTCGTTGGCGCCGTCGCCGACGGCCAAGGTCTCTGTCATCGCCAGTCCCTTCTCTCTGGCGAGCGTCTGGAGCCGCTGGAGCTTGATGGACTTGTCGACGATAGGTTGGGCGACGGTACCTGTCAGCTGCTCTCCATCGAACTCGAGCACGTTGGCGACAGCTTCATCGAAGCCGATGCGCCGGGCGAAGTGGTCGGCAAAGAAAGTGAAGCCGCCCGAGATCAGCGCCGCATAGGCGCCGTATTGCTTCATCGTATGGACGAGCGCGCGTCCGCCCGGCGCCAGCGTGATGCGCTCGCGGCGGACTTCCTCCATCGCCTTGCGCTCGAGTCCTCTAAGGAGCGCCACGCGTGTGTCGAGGGCAGCAGCGAAATCCAGCTCGCCGCGCATGGCCCGATCGGTGATCTCGGCGACCTGGGGCTTGAGGCCGAGCGCGTCGGCCAACTCGTCGATGCACTCCTCATTGATCATGGTGGAGTCCATGTCGGCAATGAGCAGCTTTTTGCGGCGGCCGTCGGCAGGCACCAGGGCAACGTCCACAGCCTTTCCGGCAACGAGCGCGCGGGCCGCTTCGAGGCTCGCGGTTGACTTAGGATCGACGATCTCGCAGGCAATGCCGTGGTCGAGCCAGTTGAGCTCGCCGCCGACCTCCTTGTGGACCGTGGCCGCCAGTTTGGCGTCGAGTTCCGGATCGGCGGGATTGGCGATGAGGCAGAGGACCTGCATGGACATTTTCCGGGGAGCGGATCGAGTGAGCAAGGCGGACGCCCGGCGAGCGGTTCTGATAGCGGGTCCGACCGCCAGCGGCAAGTCGGCGCTGGCGCTTAACCTGGCGCAGCGTTCAGGCGGGGTGATCGTCAACACTGACGCCATGCAGGTTTACGACACGCTCAGGATCGTCACGGCTCGTCCCAGTCCGGAGGACGAGCAAAGCGCACGCCACGAGCTCTACGGCTTCGTGCCCTGCGCGCAACGGTTCTCGACCGGACGTTGGCTTGAAGCGGTCCGCGGTGTCATGGCAGAGGTGGACCCGGCAACGCCGCTGATTTTCGTTGGCGGCACAGGACTTTACTTCGATGCTTTGACAAAGGGATTCGCCGACGTGCCGGAGATTCCGGCGGAGGTCGCGCTTCAAGTTCAACAAGAGATTCAAGGGCTCGACGAGGCCGACCGCATGAGCCTGCTGTCGCGCGAGGACCCCGAGACCGCGGCTCGCCTCAAGGTTGCCGATCCGCAGCGGGTCGAACGGGCCCTGGCGGTCAAGCGGGCGACTGGCCGGACTCTCTCCAGCTTCCAGAGCACGCCGCAGCTGGGGCCGCTCGCCGGCCACGACGTCGAACGCATGGTGCTCGATCCGGGCCGCGACCTGCTGCGCGAGCGCATCGCGCGGCGGTTCGAGGCGATGTTCGCAAGCGGAGCGGTCGAGGAGGTCGAGGCGCTCCTGGTACAGAACCTCGATCCCTCCCTGCCGGCAATGAAGGCCATCGGCGTGCGCGAGATCGGCGACTGGCTCGCCGGCAGGCTGGCGCGCGAGCAGGCGATCGAACGGGCGATCATCGCCACCCATCAATATGCCAAGCGGCAGCGAACCTGGTTCCGCAACCGCATGGGCGACTGGCCGCGCCGCTCCTAAGCGTTCGGAGTGCCGACCAATCCCAGGCGTTCGCGCATGGCGAAGCGGCTAACGAGGATGACGGCGACGCACGCCAGCCCTACGGCGAGCCCGGTCCAGATGCCGACGCCGCGCCAGCCGGCGACGAAACCCAGCACATAGGCCACGGGCATGCCGACGGCCCAATAACCGAAAATGGCGACGACCATGGGGACAGCCGTATCGCTGAGGCCGCGAAGCGCGTGAGCAGCGGTCACCTGCGCCCCGTCAACGAGTTGGAAGATGCCGGCGACGACGAGATAGGTCCCGGCGAGATAGAGGGCGTTGGCGTTCCCGGGGTCGTCTCGATCGAGGAAAAGTCCGACGATCGATGGTCCGGCGGTGATAAACAGCAGCGCGGTGAAGGCCATGAAACCGGTGCCGAGAACGAATGCGACCCAGCCCGCCTTGCCGATGGCATCGGGATCCTGGCGACCATAGGCGATTCCGACCCGCACGGTCGCCGCCATGCCGAGCCCGAGCGGCACCATGAATGCGGTCGAAGCGCATTGCAGCGCCACCGCGTGAGCTGCCACCTCATCGGTGCCGAGCCAGCCCATCAGGAAGGCGGCTCCGGTAAAGAGCGCCACCTCGGCCAGAATGGTGAGGCCAATGGGCGTGCCGATGCGGAAGAGTTCGCGGAACCGGATCCAATCCGGCTTCCAGAAGCGGATGAGGATATAGAAGCGCCGGAATCTCCTGGTGCGGAGTACATAGGCGAGCAGCAGACCGAACATCACGCAATTGGTGGCAACCGTTGCGATAGCCGCGCCGCGCAGCTCCAGCCGCGGGAAACCGAAATTGCCGAACATCAGCAGGTAGTTGACGATGGCGTTCACAACGACGCCGGCGACCGTCACCAACAAAATGATACGGGTTGCGTCGAACGCCGACAGCAGCGAGCGCAGCACGATGATCAAGAGCTGCGGGATGACGGACCACACGGCGATCTGGATATATTGCTCGACGAGCACTGTCGTACCGGGATTCTGACCCAACAGATCGAAGATCGAGCCCACCTGCAGGAGGAAGGGGATCAACAGCGCCGAAAGCACGAAGGCTACCCAGAAACCCTGGCGCACGACCCGGCGCACGGCCTTGATCTGGCGCGCGCCGCGGGCTTGGGCGACGAGGGGCGCGACGGCGCCGACAATGCCGATGCCCAAAAGAAGGAACGGCATCAGAAAGGCGCTGGCAAGCGCGCCAGCGGCAAGGTAGCGCGGACCGAGCCATCCCATCATGATGACATCGGTCGTGAACAAGGCATTCTGCGCCAGCTGCGCGATAACGAGCGGCCAGGCAAGCGTGAAGGTCGCGCGCAGCTCCTGCCCCCAAGTCAGGGGGGCAAGGGCCGGCCGGCCGGCAGCGGAACCTGCCAGCGTGGTATCGGTGCTCATCTCTACTTCCTACTCGCGGACTTGACCTCTAACCGATTGCGCGCAAGGTGCAAGTCGGCAGCTGTCAGAACGTGGCAGGAGAAAGCGGTATGACGAGGTCCCTTATGCTCGCTGCGGCGGGATTTCTCGGCGCGGCCGGCATTTTGGCTGCCGCCGGTTCTGCGCATGCCGGCGCGTCGCAGATGCTCATTTCAGCAGCGCTCGTATGCCTCGCCCATGCACCGGCTCTGCTTGCCCTCGCACTCGGTAACTGGCGCAGTTGGCTGCTGACGCTCGCGGCCGGGCTGCTGGCGGTCGGAACGCTGGTTTTTGCCGCCGATATGGGGGTCAGGGAATTCGCCGGTGGCCGTATTCTGCCGCAGGCGGCACCGATCGGCGGGACGTTGATGATCGGCGGCTGGCTTTGCGTAATAGCGGGCGGGATTGCAAGTCTTTGGCAGTCTCGCACCGGGCTGCCTTAGTTTGTCCTTTATTTGCAGGAACCAATCGCCGCGGGGTACGTTATCAATTCCGTAGTTTTTCTGGAGGGTTCCATGCATAAATTTATCATCACCGCTGCTGCTTTGCTGTCGCTTGCCGCTTGCACCAGTACACAAACCGGCGCAGCGGTTGGTGCAGGCGCCGGCGCCATTGTCGGAGCTGCAACCACCAATTCGCTTCTAGGCACGGCGGTTGGTGCCGGTGTCGGCGGTGTCGTGGGTGCGGCGGCGGGCAATGTGCTCGGCCGGGTCGAGAATGATCCAAACCGTTGCGTCTACCAGCGCGCCGACGGCACCCGCTATATCGACGTCTGCCCGCGTGGCTGATTTCGGGTCGTCCGGCGCCAGCAGTGCGCCGGGCCTCCAGTCAACGGAAAAGGTCCCGCGCGGGACCTTTTTTGTTGGTACCATTCGAATACCAGCTGAGTCGGAAAAGGAGACATTGGCCGGCCCATGGGAACGGCAATCAAGGATTTCCTGAAGAGCCTCAACCCGTTGCGGGCGCACGCTCCGCGCGAGACGCAGTCGGGCGTATTGCCCTATAGGATCGTCGGTAGCCGGCTCACTTACCTTCTCATCACCTCACGCCGCTCCGCGCGCTGGATGTTCCCCAAAGGCGGCCTTGTTACCGGCGCGACCGCCTGGGACAGCGCGGCGCAGGAGGCTCTGGAGGAGGCCGGAGTCGAAGGTACGGTCGAGACCTCGCCAATTGGCAGCTATCATGGCGCCAAGAATGACGAGAATCAGACGCCGGTGATCGTCGATATCTACCCCCTCAAGGTTAGTGTCGAGCACGACGAATGGCGCGAGAAGCGTCAGCGTCAGCGGCGGTGGGTGACTATCGAGGAGGCCCGCAACCTCCTCGATGACCGCGAAAAAATCGCTATCGCCGTCGCGCTCGATGCGCGCCTGCGCCATCAGTTGAAGGCTGCAAGGCAGGCTCAGACGCGCTGATGGCCGCAGGTAGGTGCCGGCGCTCTACGACTATTGATGTCTTGCAAATTAGCCGACGCTGATTAATTGAAGGCTCGAGGCGCCGGGGGTTGCCGCACCCGCTTTGGGCGGGAGGCGCAGAGCAAGGACAAGTCGATGTCGGCCAGAACCGAAACCGCCCGCCTGACCACACGCGACCTTCAGCACCTCAAGCGTCAGGGCGAGAAGATCGCCATGCTGACTGCCTATGACCACGTCATGGCCGGCCTCCTGGATGACGCGGGTATCGAAATGATTCTGGTGGGTGACAGCCTCGGCAATGTCGTCCTGGGGCATGAGACGACGCTGCCGGTGACCCTTGAAGACATGATCCGCCATGCCGGCGCGGTCTATCGTGGGACACACAGGGCGCTTGTCACCGTCGATATGCCGTTCGGCACGGCCGGCGACCCGGAGACGGCGCTGCGCAATGCGGTCCAGATTCTCCAGAAGACGGGCTGCCAGGCGGTCAAGATCGAAGGTGGGGCGGCGATGGCGCCGACCGTTGCGCGGCTTGTCGGGCAGGGCATTCCCGTCATGGGCCATATCGGACTGACGCCGCAGGCGGTGCATCAACTCGGCGGCTATTATCGCCACGGAAAGAGCGGGCCGGCCGCGCAAACGCTGATCGATGCGGCCCTTGCGTTGCAGGACGCAGGCGCCTTCGCCGTCGTCCTCGAAATGCTGGTCCCCGACCTTGCCGGCGACATCACCCGGCTCCTCGACATCCCGACCATCGGCATCGGCTCGGGTTCCGACTGCTCGGGCCAGGTGCTGGTCGTCAACGATCTCATTGGTCTCAATAGCGGGCGTGTTCCCAGCTTCGTGCACCCGAAGGCGGACGTGGCCGCAGTCATCCGGCAAGCGGTCGGCGAATACATTACAGAGGTCAAGGCCACCCAGCCGGCCAAGGCCAAGGGGCGGGCGATCGCCTGATGGGCCACAACATCCTCATCGGCGTCACCGGCAGCATCTCGGCTTACAAGATCGCCGACGTCGTCTCTGAACTCGGCAAGCAGGGCCACGAGGTGCAGGTGATCCTGACGCAGAGCGCTGCGCAGTTCGTTTCGCCCCTGGTGCTCGAGACTCTCAGCGGCCAGCCGGTGAAGTCGGCCCTGTTTGGTCCCGAGATATCGGGTACCGAGCATATCGACCTGGCGCGTTGGGCGGACCTGTTCGTCGTTGCCCCGGCAAGCGCCAATACCCTCGCCAAGCTAGCGCTCGGTCTTGCAGACGATCTGCTGACCACCGTCGCGCTTGCCACCGAGGCGCCGATGCTGATTGCACCGGCCATGAACACCGTGATGTGGGAAAAGCCTATTACGCAGCAGCACGTCAGGACGCTCGAAACGCGGGGCGCCGCGTTCATTGCACCGGCTGCGGGGACGCTGGCTTGCGGAGAAGTGGGGGTGGGCAAGCTCGCCGCCGTCGAGACCATCGTCACGGCGATCAACGCGGCGCTTGCCGCGCCCATAGGGGATCTGACGGGCGTCAAGGTCCTGATCACCGCCGGGCCGACGACGACCCCGATCGATGCGGTCCGCTACATCACCAACCACTCGACCGGCCGCATGGGCGCGGCCATGGCCGAGGAGGCGCTGCGGCGCGGTGCCGAGGTGCGATATGTTCTGGGCGTCGACAAGGGGGTTGTACGGCCTGTCCCCCCGGACCGGACACAGGCCAGAATGACGCTTGTCGAGGTGCGCACGGCCGAGCAAATGGCCGAGGCGGCACTGAAATTCCTGCCGGAGGTGGATGGCGTCATCGCGACGGCGGCCGTCATGGACTACCGGGTGGCGAGCCCGGCATCTGGAAAGGTGAAGCGCGCGTCAGAACCCGTCACACTCGACATGCTGCCGTCCATCGACGTGCTGGGCACCCTCAAGGCAGCCGCCAACGGGCAATGGTTCCTTGGATTTGCCGCCGAGACGGACGATGTGGAGGCCAACGGACGCGGTAAGCTGGACAAGAAGGGGCTGGACTTCCTCTTCGCCAACCCGGTCGCTCGCGCGGGTGAGGCGAGCGATACAGGCTTTTCCGTGCCGACCAATGGCGGTGTGCTGTTGAGGCGCGAAGGCACGCCGCTGGCGTTGCCGGTGATGAGCAAGGCCGAACTCGCGCGCCGGCTCTGGACCGCTATCGCATGACGCAGGTCCTACGGTCGGTTGCAGAGCTGCGCTCCTGGCGCAAAGCGCTGCCGCCTCAGCAGTCTCTCGGGCTCGTGCCGACCATGGGGGCTCTGCATCGCGGCCATATGAGCCTCGTCGAGCTCTCGCAGGAGCGATGCGATACGACGCTCGTCAGCATCTTCGTCAACCCGCTGCAGTTCGGCCCGAGCGAGGACCTGGCCAAATATCCCCGCCCCTTGGAGGCCGACCTCGCGCTGCTCGAGGCGGTCGGGGTCGATGCGCTGTTCCTGCCGGGCACCTCGGATCTCTACCCGCCCGGCGCCTCGACTTTCGTCGTCGAGGAGAGCGTGTCGGCGCCGCTCTGCGGTGCGTTCCGGCCGGGGCATTTTCGCGGTGTGGCGACGGTCGTACTCAAGCTCTTCAACCTGTCGCAGCCGCACGTTGCCTTTTTTGGGCAGAAAGATGCGCAGCAATGTGCGGTGATCGAGCGGATGGTGCGCGACCTCGACGTACCGGTCGAGATCGTGCGCGGGCCGATCGTGCGGGAGAGCGACGGGCTGGCTCTCAGCTCGCGCAACGTCTACCTGAACCCGGCTGAACGCGCGGCTGCGCCGAGACTCTTTGAGAGCCTTAATGCAGCGCAAGCGGCATACGCTGCGGGTGAACGGCGTGCGGACAGGCTGGTGGCAGCGGGACGGGCGGTCCTTGCGAGCGAGCCGCTGATCCGCGTGCAGTATTGGGAGGTGCGCGACCCCGTCAGCCTCGATGAACTCGAGCGCATCGGGGAGGGCGGCGCCTTGCTGGCGGTGGCCGCGCACCTGGGGGCGACCCGACTCATCGACAATATCGTCGTTGGTTAGCCGAGCCGCGGTTCTCGGTCAGAGAGTCCGGGCAAGAGCCTCCAGTTGGTCGGCACAGATGCCCCAGCCTTCATGAAATCCCATCTTCTCGTGCTCTTCGCGTTTCTCTTTGGTCCAGTGGCGGGCGCGGGCGGTGTAGCGTGTCTTGCCGTCCTCGTCCTCGAAGGTGAGGACGACCGTCATGAAGGGTGCACCCTCCACGGGTTCCCAATCCCCGGAATACGCGTCGGTGAAGGCGAGCTTTTCCTCCTCAATGACTTCCAGATAGACGCCGGGGTTGGGGTACTCGTTGCCTTCGGGGTCGGCCATGGTGACATTGGCCTTGCCGCCGGGCCGAACATCCACGTCCACTTTGGGAGTCGTCCATGGCTTCGGCGCAAACCACTGCTTCATCAGGCCAGGCTCGGTCCAGCAGCGCCAGACGGCTGAACGCGGCGCGTCAAGCAGGCGGGTGAGAACCAGTTCGCGATCGTTGGCGGGGGTGGCGGTCATTTTTGTCGTCCTTTCGGATTGGCTTGCTTTCGATCACACGACGAAGGTCCAGTCCGTCATTCGACATCCGTGCCCAAAAACTTCGAACGCCTCACCATTGTGATTTGGGCCACGATAGCAGGGCCGTTAGGATGCGACGGTGCTGATGGCGGATTGGGGGCCTCGTGCGCCATCAGGTGCGAATTTTCGTAGCGGTTGGCCGATTGCGGAGATGCGGCGGGAGCGTCGCCCCGATCCGATTCCTGTGAACCAGGAGCCGGCTCCGAGGTTGTGACATAGGCATGGTGTGGTTGGCCAACGAACCGGCCAGAGAAGAGCCCGTGCAGCGTGACGATGGGGTGACACCCAATGAAGACAGGGGCATGCGACGAGGCGGCCAGAAATACTCGCGCCGACAGGGACGTCCGGCGCAATTGCCGTGCTTTGTCTCTATGCCTCGCCGTGTTGCTCTTCGGGGCGCCTCCCGCGGTGTCGGCTCCGGATCAGACCGGAACCGTCGTCATCCATCAAAAGACCGACGGCGACGACGCGGTATTCGGCTTCCATTCGGCCAACACCGGGCTCGGCACGACCATAGCGACGACCGGAGGCGAAGGGGTGGGCGAACTTCTCGACCTGCCGTCGGGCGTCTATGAGATCACCGCAGACGACATGAGCGGTGCGGGGTTTGCGCTGACCGGCATCTCGTGTTCGGACGGCGACAGTGTTGAGCAGGAGTCCGCGCGTACGGCGGTCATTCATCTCGACGCGGGGGAAATCGTCACCTGCACGTTCACCTCGGTCAATTCGGGTGCGCGCACGCAAGGCCTCATTGGAGACTTCCTGGGCAACCGCACCAATATGCTGGCGGGCACGCTCGCCGGCAGCGAGCGGCGCGTGGGGCGGCTCGAGGGGGCAATGAAGGCCGACATCAACAAGGCGATCAACCGGCTGATGCATTACATGCCCAATTTCGTCGGCAGCCGGCGGGTTTTGTTGTCGACTTCGCTCAACACCTTCGATGCACTTGCCGGCCACCGCAAAGCCTCAAGCTTCGATGTCTGGGTCGATGCCGCCTTCACCCTTTTCGATACCGGCGCGCCCAAGACCGACTCCAGCATCGCAACGCTCGGGGTCGACTATCTCGTCACTCCCGCAGTACTGGCCGGGGTCTATGTGCAGACCGATAGTTTGCGGCGACCGGCAACAGTGAGCGGCGCCGTCAGGGCCAGTGACGGCTGGCTGGCTGGGCCGTATCTGACCGCGCGGCTCGGCCCATCCCTCTATCTCGATGTCGTGGCCGGTGCGGGGGTCTCGTACAACCAAGTGCGGTCGGAAGGCGGAGAGGTGAGCGGGTTCGATGCAACGCGTTGGCTGACCAGCGCGTCTCTTACCGGACAGTGGAAGCTTGGAGAGTGGACCTTTTCGCCCCGGGCGCGTGTGGGCTATTCCGAGGCCATCTCACAGGCCTATATCGATGCGTTGGGCGTTCCCGTGCCGACAGTGACCGGTGGAACGGGGCAGGTTGCCCTCGGACCCGGCATCTCGCACAAGGTCACAACCAGCGAGGACTTCGACATCGAGACAAGAGTCCGGCTCGAAGGGGTGGTCGACGTCTCGCACAATGCCATCGGCTGGTCATTGCGCAATCCCAAGGGGAGGATTGAAGGCGGGCTCGGTATCGGCTTTCCGCAGGGCGCTAACCTCAATCTCTCGGCAACCTATGAAGGCATTGGTGTACCCGATTCGAGCCGGGCGACCGGCAAGGTGCGGCTGTCGCTACCATTGAACTAGGCGGCTGCTCGGCAGCCGGTGCACGAGGTTTGTCGAAGCTGGTTCTATAGGCTGCCGAAATGGGACCGAGATAGTAGGGCCAGACGATGAGGCCCAGCAGTCCCACCCAGAACCGAGTTTCAGGTAGCCGATGGTGAAGAGCCAGCCGGCGAACCAGGCCGCGCCGAGCGGGGAGTGCTGGGTGATGTGAATGCGACGTTCCATTGTGAGGTTCCATGCGGCGGTGGTTTGGAGAGATGTGTGTGGCACCGGTCCCTCCGGTTCGCAATCTGCCCCCGCTCTTGCCGGGCAGCCTTGATCCGGCTCAAGCTGGATGTCGGAAATAGGGGGGCTGCGAAGGCGGTACAGGAATAAATCTGCATTCGGAAGTAAATTCACCTCTCTTTAAAGCGGCACAGGACAAGCTCCTTCATGCAGTGGATCCTCACTGCATGAAGGAGGAAGTATGATGACGTCGAAATTGACGGGCGTGCTGGTTGCGGTTTGCGGTCTGGCACTGCTCGGTGCACAGCCCAGTTTTGCAGAAAACGAGTCGGCCGAGCTGCTGCAAAGTCTGGCTAACGGAAAGATCCGCAGCTTTGCCACCGATCCGATGGTCATCGAGGCCATCAACGCACAGAATGCGGTGACCGGCTCTTACGATCAGGCCAAGCTCGACAGTCTCGATACCCAGTGGCGCGCGGAGATCAGCGCTTCCGATACGCCCCTGATCAGCGCGACGCTCGGCAATCGTCTGTCCCAATACCTGACAGATGTGCTGCGCACCTCGGGCGGGTTCTATACTGAGATCTTCGTCATGGACGGCAAGGGCCTCAATGTTGGCCAGAGCAACGTGACATCCGACTATTGGCAGGGCGATGAGGGCAAGTGGCAGAACACGTTCCTGGTCGGACCGGATGCGGTCGACATCGGGGATGTCGAGATGGACGAAAGCACGAAGATCCTCCAGAGTCAGGTGAGCGTGTCGATTGCCGATCCGGCGACCGGGCAGGTCATCGGGGCGGTTACTGTTGGTGTCGATGTTTCGAACCCGGAGGCCATCGCTCAGTTCGCAGCGTCCGCGGCTCAGTAGCGCGCGCGTTTCATCGTTCGAAGGGTAACCGGTGCAGGCGAGCCGCCGAGCGCCGGCATCCTCCGCTTCGCCGCCGCTGCCCTTGACACTCCGGCATCCAGCCCCTATCAATCCCACGGTTCAATCTTGAGGAGCGGTCCCTTGCGGTCCCTTGTTCTCGTAGTAGGAAGGCGCACTGGTCACGTGGGGTAGGTCCCCGCGCGTAAGCTGGTGCGCCGAACAAGGTCCCGAATGGGGCCTTTTTTATTGCCCTTTTTCCGGCGTGGATAAGGGAGGATGCGGTAGAGGCCGCGAGATCTGGGACCGCGCAAGCGGTTGTCGCCCCTTCACTCTCCAGAGGAGAGGGCACGGGCGGAGAATGGAAGGAAAAGACGATGGCCGAGCAGATGACCGGCGCGGAAATGGTGGTCCAGGCGCTGATCGATCAGGGCGTGACGCACATCTTCGGATATCCCGGAGGGGCGGCGCTGCCGATCTACGACGCGATCTTCCAGCAGGATGCGATCACGCACGTGCTCGTGCGCCACGAGCAGGGGGCAACGCACATGGCCGAGGGCTATGCGCGCTCGACCGGCAAGCCCGGCGTCGTCCTGGTGACCTCGGGACCCGGCGCGACCAACGCCGTCACCGGCCTCACCGACGCGTTGATGGATTCAATTCCCCTCGTCTGCATCACCGCGCAGGTGCCGACGACCCTCATCGGCTCGGATGCCTTCCAGGAATGCGACACCGTTGGCATCACCCGCAGCTGCACCAAGCACAACTATCTCATCAAGAAGGTCGAGGACCTGCCCAAGGTCATGCACGAGGCCTTCCACATCGCAACGACCGGCCGGCCGGGGCCCGTCGTCATCGATATTCCAAAGGACGTGCAGTTCGCGCTCGGCGAATACCTCCAGCCCAATATCAACGGGTTCCGCCATTCGAGCTACAAGCCGCACGTGGAAGGCGATATCGAGGCCATCCGCGCCGCGGTCGACCTGATGCTCAAGGCCGAGCGGCCGGTCTTCTATACCGGGGGTGGCGTCATCAATTCAGGGCCCGAAGCCGCAACGCATCTGCGCGAGCTGGCCGAACTGACCGGTTTTCCCGTGACCTCGACGCTGATGGGGCTCGGGGCTTTCCCGGCATCGAACAAGCAGTGGCTGGGAATGCTGGGCATGCACGGCACCTATGAGGCTAACCTCGCCATGCATGACTGCGACCTGATGATCAATATCGGGGCGCGGTTCGACGATCGCATTACCGGGCGGATCGACGCTTTCTCGCCGCATTCGACCAAGATCCACGTCGACATCGATCCGGCGCAGATCAACAAGAATGTCCGCGTCGACATCCCGATCGTCGGCGACTGCGGATTGGTGCTCGAGGAGATGATCCGCATCTGGCGAAGCCGGACCAACGAGCCGCGTACCGAGGCCATCGCCCCCTGGTGGGAGCGCATCAGGACATGGCGGGCGGTCAACTCGCTCGGGTTCAAGAACTCGGACACGACCATAAAGCCGCAACACGCCATCCAGCGGCTCTACGAGCTGACCAAGGACCGCGACGTCTACATCACCACCGAGGTCGGCCAGCACCAGATGTGGGCCGCCCAGCACTTCCACTTCGACAAGCCCAACCGCTGGATGACCTCGGGCGGGCTCGGCACCATGGGCTACGGCCTGCCGGCGGCGGTCGGCGTGCAGGTCGCACATCCCGATGCGCTCGTCATCGACATCGCCGGGGAAGCGTCGGTGCAAATGACCATGCAGGAGATGTCGACGGCGGTGCAGTACCGGCTGCCGATCAAGGTCTTCATCCTCAACAATGAACGCATGGGCATGGTGCGCCAGTGGCAGGACCTCCTGCACGGGGGGCGGTATGCACACTCCTATTCGGAAAGCCTGCCCGATTTCGTCAAGCTTGCCGAGGCCTATGGGGGCAAGGGCATCCGCTGCGACGATCCGGCCAAGCTCGACGATGCGATCCGCGAGATGCTCGACTATCCAGGGCCCGTGCTCTTCGACGTCATGGTCGAGAAGGACGAGAACTGCCTGCCCATGATCCCGTCGGGCAAGCCGCACAACGAGATCATCCTGCCCGATACCGCCAATATCGGTTCGATCATCGATGAGAAAGGCCGCCAACTCGTCTGAGTTGCGTGTGGGAGAAACAAACATGAACGCACACCTTCAGCCGACTGGGTCGGCCTATTTTCTCACCAAGGAAACTGACTCACCCGAGCGGCATACGCTTTCGGTGCTGGTCGACAACGAGCCAGGGATCCTGGCGCGTATCGCAGGGCTCTTCACGGCGCGCGGCTACAATATCGAGAGCCTGACGGTCAGCGAGACCGAGCACGAAAAGAACCTCTCGCGCATCACCGTCGTGGTGGTGGCAACGCCCAAGGTCCTGGTGCAGATCAAGCTGCAGCTCGAGCGGCTGGTGCCGGTGCACAGGGTGCATGACCTGACTGCCGAAGGCGCCGCGCTCGAGAGGGAGCTTGCCCTGGTCAAGGTCGCCGGCACCGGCGAGCATCGGGTCGAGACACTGCGGCTTGCCGACGCCTTCCGCGCCCAGGTGGTCGATGCCTCGACCGAGAGCTTCGTCTTCGAGATCACCGGCAAGCCCAGCAAGATCGAGCAGTTCATCGCGCTGATGGTGCCGCTCGGGCTCGTCGAGGTGGTGCGCACGGGGCTGGCGGCGATTTCGCGCGGGCCGCAGGGGATGTAGAGCGGGGCGCGAAAAGCTAGGTTGCGTCGCTCCGCCATCCTTCAAACTCCACTTGGAGTCGATGAACTCACCTCTGGCTCATCGACAAATGCAGCCTCGCGTGCTATGTTGAACAAAACCGAGTTATGTTCAACAAGGGGTGACTGAATGTCCAAAAGCGCAGCGAAGGCGGTGCGGGCCGGCACCAAAACGGGTGGCGGGTCGAGCAAGGTCGTTTTGGGGCGCGACGCCCACACCGGTCGATTCCGCGCGCGCGAGGAACGTGTCGAAAGCGTTATGGAGGCCGCAGAGCGCTCGGGGCTGCTCACGGAGAAAAGCAGCCGCATTGCGGGTCGCGTGAGCCCGGCTCTCGTCGAGGAGGCGAAGCGGCGCACAGGGATCAAGGCGGATACCGACTTGATTGCCTTTGCTTTGGCTAACGTCGCGCTCGAGGACAATTTCGCGGAAGCCTTCAAGGACGCGCGCGCAAAGATCGATCGGGACGTGAAACTCGGCTTCTGAAGTGGCGGAGTTTGACTTTGACGGCGCCGTACGCTGGGCGCGCTTTGATCCGCGCCGCACGCTCGCGCGCCGCGCGGATAGCGCTTTGCCATTCGCCACCGAGGAACGGATCGGCGGCCAAGCCCTGCTCCTCGATACCTGCGTCTACATCGATCAACTTCAGGGGCGGGCACCTGACATAGTCGGAGCGCTCATAAACGCGCGCCAGACGAACCATTCCTCAGTGGCGCTCCAGGAACTGATGCACACGGTCGGTGTGCTGGATCCCGACGACGCCCGATCGTCAGGGCCGATCGATGCCATCCGCAGACTGGTTCGCGCAATGCCCCCGCATCGCACATTCTCGCCCGACATAGACGTGCTTGGCCGTGCGGCACTGCTGTCAGGTATTCTCTGCCGGCTCCAGGGGTACGGCCGGGAACAGAAGCTGCGTGTATTGCATGATTGCGTGCTCTTTCTTCAGGCGCAGAAGCTCGGTTTCACGGTTCTGACTGCAAACGTCGGCGACTTCGACATCTTACTTCAGATGGTGCCTGCAGGGAGAGCTCTGCTCTACCGGCGGAAAGGGCCCGAGGCGCGTTAGAAGCGCCGGCCGAGTCCGCGGTACGACCAGCGATCAACGGGAGTGATCCGGCCGATCAAAAGGTTCCATTGGGCCGGGTGACAACGTTGGTGTAAGGGTCTCATCTTAAACGGGAGATCCAGGCCCATGACGCATCTTTCCGTCAATCTCAATGCCGTCGCTCAGCTGCGCAACCGGCGTAATCTGCCCTGGCCGAGCGTGACGGGGATTGCGCGGGTGGTCATGGATGCGGGGGCGGCGGGGATCACGGTGCATCCGCGGCCGGACGAACGGCATATCCGCAGGACCGACGTCTTCGAGCTCGAAGCGCTGCTGCGGGCCGAGTATCCGAGCGCCGAATACAACATCGAGGGCTACCCCAGCCCCGACTTCCTCGATCTGGTGGAGAAGGCGGCGCCCGACCAGGTCACCTTCGTTCCCGACGACCCCAGCCAGGCAACCTCCGACCATGGCTGGAACATCGATGCCAGCCACGACATCCTCATCCCGGCCATCACGCGGATGAAGGCGGCCGGCATCCGGGTGTCGCTCTTCATCGACGAAGACCCGACGGTGCCGCCGGACGCCAAGGAGGTGGGGGCGGACCGGGTGGAACTCTTTACCGGCCCTTATGGCGGCAGCTTCGGCAGCGCCGAGGGTGATCGGCATCTGACCATGCTGGCAACGACCGCGGGAGCGGCGCACGCAGCGGGCCTGCTGGTCAATGCCGGCCACGACCTGACGCTCGAGAACCTGCCTGTGTTCATGCAGGTGATGCCGGAGGTCGCCGAGCTTTCCATCGGTCACGGCATCACCGCGGATGCGTTGTTGATGGGTTTTCTGGAAGCCGTGCGACGCTATAACGCCGTGCTCGGCGGCTGACCCTGCACGATCACCCTAATCCGATGCGGGATTGCGCAGGCGGTCGAGGCGTTTTTGGGCAACGTCCTCGACGCTCGCCGGATAGGACTGGCGTGGTCCGAAGGCACGCAGGAACGTGGTTACGGCGTTGCGGGCCGCGCGGGAGACTTCTTCCTCGCTCGGCCGGGTTCCGCAGGGCCGATCGTGCGGAATGTCGGCCTGAATCAAGGCCATGAACTGGCGGGCAGCGAGCGTCGGATCTTCGAGATCGAGATAGCCGCCATAGGCGAGCTGGGCGAAGCGGGCGGAAATGGCCGGCCAGGTCTTGCCGGGACCATATTCCTTCCAGGCAGTGAAAAGCTCGGGGTACCGGTGCGCTTCGTTGCGGATGAGGTTGGCGAGGGCGTGACCATCGTCGTCGCAGATACATCGCGTGATCAGGTGACGAGCGAAGGTCACCAGCTCGGCATGGAGATCTTCGGGCTTATCGGGAAAGCTGCCGAGCACCGCAAAGAGCTGTGCGCTGGAGCGGGCGGTGATATCTTCAACCACGGCAGCGAAAAGACGCTCCTTGTCGCCGATCTGGTTGTAGACCGTCTGGCGCGACACCCCGGCCTCGGCGGCGACGGCGTCTATACTGGCGGCCGCAACGCCGTCGCGCACGAAGGTTCGCTTCGCTGCGTCGAGGATTGCCTGCCGCTTGCTGGCGTGGCCGCGGAAGAAGGGGTGATTCGTCGCTATCGAGAGTTCGCTCATGTTCAGTCGATATAGCGCATCGCTGCGCATTTTACAATAGTGTCCAATTTTTTTGACGTGGTGGCTTGACTGACGTGCTGGTGTCGTCCAATAAAATGGACATGCGTCGTCGCGCTCCTCCCTATCGGCGGCGCGTCCTCATTTCAGAAATTTGCGCACCGGCCCGTGACAGGCTGGCAGAGCGAGGTTGCAATGAATTCTCAACTCATTCGGACGGCCGTGGTGCTCGGCCTGATGACGGCCATCGGGCCGTTTGCCATCGATATGTACCTGCCGACGCTCCCGGCGATTGGAGCCAGCCTGAATGCCGATACCGCTTCCGTGCAGGTAACGCTGATGGCCTATATGGCGGCCTTGGCCGTCTGCCAGCTCTTCTATGGCCCCGTCAGTGATATGGTCGGACGCAAGCCGCCGCTCTTTTTTGGCATGATCGTCTTCATCGTCGGTTCTATCGGCGCGGCGCTGGCGCCCAATATCGAGCTCCTGATCGTCGCCCGCGTTATCCAGGGCATTGGCGCGTGCGCGGTGATGGCCTTGCCGCGCGCCATCGTCAGGGATGGCTATACCGGCGCCGACGCCGCCCAGCTCATGGCGCTCCTGATGCTGGTGATGTCGATTTCGCCGATCCTGGCTCCGCTCGCGGGCAGCCTCGTCATCCAGGTCGGCGATTGGCGGACCATCTTCTGGGTGGTGACCGCCGCCGGCGTGCTGGCGACCATCCTGCTGGCTTTCGCTCTCAAGGAGACGCGCCCCGCGCATCTGAGGCTGGAAAGCAGTATCGGCAGCGCGCTCAGGGGCTATGGCACGCTTATCAAGGACGCGAACTTCATGGGGCTGACCTTCATCGGCGGCTTTGCCATGGCAAGCTTCATGGCGTACCTGGCCAATTCGTCCTTCGTTTTGATCGACCACTACGGGCTCTCGCCCACGCTCTACAGTGTTATGTTCTCAATCAACGCCGTTTCGTTCTTCTCGGTCTCGCAACTCTCCGGCGTGCTGACCCGGCGGTTCGGCCTCAACGACGTCGTTCGCGTGGCGGTCATAGGGTTTGTGCTCTCGATGATGGCGCTGTTCGCAGCGTTCAGCACGGGCCTGGGCAGCCTGCCGGTGATGGCGGTGCTGCTTTTCGTTGGCTACGGCTTCCTCGGCCTCGTCATTCCGACGACCGCGGTGCTCGCCCTCGAGGAGCATGGTGAGATTGCCGGCACGGCCTCGGCACTGATGGGCACGCTGCAGATGCTGACCGGTGCTGTGGTGATGGGTGTGGTGGGTGTGTTCTTCGACGGCACGGCCCAGCCCATGGTTGCCGGCATCGCGCTCTGCGCCGTGGTGGCGTTCGTTCTGACCCAGATCACCATCCGGCCCGGACGCGTCATCCAGCCGGCCGAATAGCTGGAATGGTTTCTAGCCAAATAAGAAACGGGCGGCCTGAGCCGCCCGTTTCTGTTCGTGTGACCCCGATCAGTTGGTGAAGTTGAAGTCGGTCAGCTCGCAGACATTGTTGTTGGCCGAGACGACTTCGTCGCCGTCCTCGAAAACGGCAAGGAAGTCGAACATGCAGTAGCCGGAGCCGTCATCGATGTTGATGATGACGCTGCTGCCCGCCGGAAGGATATCCTTGCCGAGAATGTCTTCCTCCCAGTTCGATGTCCCGGTGTTCGACGCATAGAACTCATAGATATCGTACGAGCTCTCGTTGTTGATGCGCACGCGACGATCAAGCGCGGAGGCAGCCGAAGCCATGGTGGCGACGGCAACAATGGCGAGCGCGCAAGCGCGCAAAGCGGTTTTGATCATTTGTAGTCCCCCAAATCCAACCCTTTCGGGCAGGGCAGAGACAATTGCGCCGCGCTCGTGCTGGCAAGCGCCATTTTCAGAAGCAGTTAAATTTGTGGTTGAAAACGCAGGCCCACCCACTGGTGGTCGCTCGTCGAACGATGCGTTTCCGCTGGGGCGCTACAATGACCGGCAGGGACCGCCGCCGAATCACTGATGCGGCCGGGAATTCCCGGAAACCCAACAATTACACTGATGTAACCGTCGCACGCCAATGTGCCTACGACACAAAATCATGCCTTCTTGAGTGTCGGGCGGGCAGGAACATATTACGCCTCAGTTACGATTTGTTCCTGACTTCAAGGAGACCTCCATGTCCAAACCCAAGATTGCCGTCATCATCTCGTCGACCCGCGATACGCGCTTTGCCGACAAGCCCGCGCAGTGGATCCTCGACCTCGCCAAGCAACGCGAGGAGTTCGACGTGGAGCTCGTTGATCTGCGCGACTACGACCTGCCGTTCTTTAATGAAGTGGCGTCCAACGCCTGGGCCCCGACACAGGACCCCAGGGCCGTCGCTTGGCAGAAGAAGGTCGCCGAGTTCGACGGCTATATCTTCGTCGTGGCCGAATACAACCGCTCCATCACCGGCGCGCTCAAGAACGCGATCGACCAGGCGTATGTCGAGTGGAACAAAAAGGCGGCCGGCTATGTCGGCTATGGTTCGGTGGGTGGCGCCCGGGCCATCGAGCACCTGCGTCTGATCGCGACCGAGCTGCAGATGGTCTCGACCCGCTCGGCCGTACACATCGGCGGCAGCGAGTTCTACACCGTATGGGGTGGCGGCGGCAATCAGCCGATATCGGCCATCGAGGGCGTGATCGGCGCCTCGGCCAAGGACATGCTCGATCAGCTCGCATGGTGGGTCTCCGCCGCCAGGGCGCAGCGCGCCGCCGACGAGGCGGAGGCCGTCAAGCAGGCTGCCGAATAGGGTCCTGCACTCGCGCAAACGCTTCGAAAGCCCCTTGGGACTTTCGTTTACCGGCAGGGGTCGCGCCAGACGGCGCGGCCCCTGTTGATATTTTGCTGCCCCCTGCAACCGGATCGTGCGAGGGTTGTTTGTGAATGATGGCGGGTGTATAGCGGCGCCCGCCTTTAACAGCGAGAGCGACACAGCTCATGACGCAGACGAACATCGCCGGCCCCGAGGCCGGCGTCGTTGCGACCGACCAGGCCGATCACTCCCATAGTCAAAGTGGCAATCTTCCGCTGCTGATGCTCGGCGCCCTCGGCGTGGTGTTCGGAGATATCGGTACGAGCCCGCTCTACGCCTTCCGCGAAGCCCTGCATGCGACAGGGCACAGCGCAGCTTCCGGTGTTGCCTCGCCCCGCGAAGTGCTGGGCCTTCTCTCGCTGATTCTCTGGGCGCTGACGCTTATCGTCACGATCAAGTATGTCGGTTTTGTCCTGCGGGCGGACAACAAGGGGGAGGGCGGCACGCTATCGCTGACGACCTTGGCGCGTGGCGCATTCGCCAAACGCTCCAACTGGGTGTTGCTCGTAGGCGTCGTGGGCGCAGCACTATTCTTTGGTGATGCCATCATCACCCCCGCTATCTCCGTGCTATCGGCCGTCGAGGGCCTGGAGGTCGTCGAGCCACGGCTGACGCCCTGGGTAGTGCCGCTGACGGTTATCATCATCGTTGCGCTTTTCACCGTCCAGCGACTCGGCACCGGCAAGGTGGCGGCCGTCTTCGGGCCGATCACCGCCATCTGGTTCGTGGCGCTCGGCATTTCCGGTCTAGTGCATATTTTCGAGGCGCCCGAGGTTCTCTGGGCGATCAATCCGCTCCTCGGCGGCCAGTTCATCCTCAACCACACCGGCATAGCACTCATCGTTCTCGGCGCGGTGTTCCTGGCGGTGACGGGTGCCGAAGCGCTCTATGTCGATCTCGGTCACTTCGGACGTAGGCCTATCGTGCTCGCCTGGCTCTCCATCGTCTTTCCGTGTCTCCTGCTCAATTATTTCGGGCAGGGGGCCTACGTGCTGACAAATGTGGGCGCTGCCGAGAACCCGTTCTTCCTGATGCAGCCGGAATGGGCGCGCATTCCGATGATCATCCTGGCGACGATGGCAACGGTCATTGCCAGCCAGGCAGTGATCTCAGGGGCCTATTCGCTGGCGAGGCAAGCGATGCACCTCAATCTGTTACCGCGCCTTCACGTTCTGCACACCTCCGAAACGCAGAGCGGGCAGATCTATATGCCGCAGGTCAATTCGCTGCTGCTCATCGCGGTGCTCATCCTCGTCATCGGCTTTCGCAGCTCGAGCGGCCTGTCGGCGGCCTATGGCATCGCGGTGACCGGCGAAATGCTGGTGACGACCCTGCTGCTTTTCATCGTCATGTGGCGCATCTGGAAGTGGCGTCTCGCCGTCGCGCTGGCGGTGGTGATCCCGCTCGGCCTCATCGATATGGGTTTCTTCATCGCCAATTCCGTCAAGTTCACCCAGGGCGGCTGGGTGCCGGCGGTGGTGGCCGTGATGTTGGTTACCATCATGATCACCTGGATGGGCGGGCGCAGACGCCTGGCCGAAAAGACGCGCAAGGACGAGGTGCCGCTGCAGTTCCTCGTCGACAATCTTTCCAAGAAGAAGCCGACGACCGTTCCTGGAACGGCGATCTTTTTGACAAGCGACATCGAGGGCGCACCCACTGCGCTCCTGCACAGCCTCAAGCACTACAAGGTCCTGCACGAGAACAACGTCATCCTGACGGTGCGGACGTCCTCCTCGCCGCGGATTCCCGACGATGAGAAGGTCATCATCGAATCCTACAACGAGCTGTTCAGCCGGGTGGTGGTCACCTTCGGCTACCTGGAAACTCCCAATATTCCAAAGGCACTGGCGCTGGCGCGCAAGATCGGCTGGAAGTTCGACATCATGTCGACCTCCTTCTTCCTGTCGCGCCGTTCGCTCAAGCCCGGCCAGAATCTGGGCCTCATCCGCTATTGGCAGGATAGGCTCTTTACGCGTCTGGCGCGCAATGCGAGCGATGCGACGGAGTACTTCCACATTCCCACCGGGCGCGTCGTGGAGATCGGCACGCAAGTGGTGCTTTAGGTCAGGGCCGCTCCGGGTGCGGCGGGGGCTGGATATCGCCATCTGCGGCGCGGGCCTGGCGGCCTTGCCACCGCACTCTATATGAGACGGCTCGGCCATAATCCGGTCATCAGGGAACGGTTCGAGAAACCGAGGCCGCTGGGCTCAGGGCTCATGCTGCAGCCGACGGGCCAGGCCGTTCTCGACGATCTGGGGTTATTGCCCAAGATTCACGCTCTCGGCGCGCCGATCGAACGCTTGTACGGCACCGACTCGCGAACCGGCCGCGTCGTGCTGGACGTCCGGTACGAGAAGCTGCGGAGCTTCGGGCGTGGTCTCGGACTGCATCGGGGAGCGTTATTCGGTGTGCTGCACGACGCCGTGCTAGCTGCCGGCATTCCTGTCCGCAACGGCAATGAGGTCATCGATCTCACCGCCGTTGCCAAGGGCAAGCGCCGGCTTCGGTTCATGAACGGCGAGTACTCGGAAGACTTCGATCTCATCGTCGACTGCCTGGGCTCTGCTTCGTCGCTCAAGGTGCACTCGCTTGCCCCGGGCAGATCGCGCCCTCTCGACTACGGTGCCCTCTGGGCAACGTTGCCCTGGTGCGGTCAAGGCTTCGAAGCTTCGGCACTCATGCAACGTTATCAGGCGGCCCGGGTGATGATCGGCGTCTTACCCGTGGGGCGTGAGGGGCCGGGAACCCCCGATCGGGCTGCATTCTTCTGGAGCCTGAAACCTTCCGATTACGAGATGCTGCAGCGCAACGGCATCGACGCTTGGAAGCAAAGCGTCCTTGTGAACTGGCCTGAAACGCGACCCTACCTGGAGGCGATCAAGGATCTCGAAGCATTGACGCTGGCCCGCTACGCGCATCACACCATGCCGATGCCGGTCGGCGAAGGGCTCGTCTTTGTGGGCGACAGCGCACATTCGACCAGTCCGCAGCTCGGGCAGGGCGCCAACATGGCATTGCTCGATGCGCGGGCGCTGTTCGTGGCGCTACGTGACGCCACCGATCTGGCGGACGGACTCGGCCACTACGCGCGGCTGAGACGGCGCCACATACGCCTCTATCAGGCGCTCAGCGCGATGCTTACGCCGTTCTACCAATCGGACAGTCCGATTCCGCCGATGATCCGGGATTTCCTGGTGCCCTACATCGCCCGGATCCCGCCAGCACCGCAGGTCCTGGCGGCGGTTGTTGCCGGCTCGCTGGTCTCGCCGATGCGAAAGCTCGGGTTAAGCTGAACAGGAAGGCGTCAGCTTTTCATGTCGGGGCAGACATAGGGAGCGGCCGCCGGTCACTCCAGCGCCGCGAACCGTTCGACGAGATTTGTGGCACCCGAGACGATCAGCAGGTCACCCGGCTGGATGACTGTTTCCGGGCGCGCATAGGTGAAATCGGTGCGGGGCCGCTTCACTCCGACGACAGTCACGCCATATTTGCTGCGCAGCGCCGATTCCGCCAGCGTCCTGTTGAGGCTTTCTTTGGGCGCACGGGTCTTGACGATAGCAAAGCCGTCGTCGAACTCGATGAAGTCGATCATCTGGCCGGTGACCAGGTGCGCTACCCGCTCGCCCATCGCCGCCTCCGGATAGATAACGTGATGCGCGCCCGTGCGCTCGAGCAGGCGCCCGTGCTTATCGCCGAGCGCTTTAGCCCAGATGTCCGGCACCCTGAGCTCGCTGAGCGCCAGGACCGTCATCAGGCTGGCTTCGATGTCGGTGCCGATAGCGACCACCGCCCGCTCGAACTCGCCGACGCCGAGGCGCTTGAGCGTATCCACATTGGTCGTATCGGCCTGCACCACATGTGTCAGGCGCGTTGCCCAGGACTGGACGATCGCTGCGTCCTCGTCGATGGCGAGCACCTCGTGCCCCAGCCGCACGAGGGAATCGGCCACCGCCCCGCCGAACCGGCCGAGACCGATGACGAGGACGCTGCCGGGGGTTGCTGCGACGGATTTCTTAGCCAACGATGGGGCGCTCCTCGGGATATCTGTAGGGCCGCTGGGAGCGCTTGAGCGCAAGCCCGGTGGCAACGGTAATGGTGCCGACGCGGCCAACGAACATCAGTGCAACCAGCGTCAACTCGGCCGATGGCGGCAGATCGCCGGTGATGCCGGTCGACAGGCCAACTGTAGCGAAGGCCGAGACGGTTTCAAACAGCACCCGTTCGAGAGAGAACGTCGTGACCGACAAGAGGTGCAGTGTTGCCAGCGCGATCGCGATCATGGCCAGCACGATGAGCGTCAGGGCCTGGCGCTGCACATCTCTCGAGAACCGGCGGTGGAATGCGGTGACGTCGGCCTCGCCGCGGATCTCCGCCCAGACCGCCAGGATCAGCACCAGCGCGGTCGAGACCTTGATGCCCCCGGCGGTGCCCGCGCTTCCGCCGCCGATGAACATCAGGACGTCGGTGACGACGAGCGTTTCGCTACGCAACGCGCCGACATCGATGGCGTTGAACCCGGCCGTGCGCGTCATGACCGAATGGAAAAGAGCCTCGAGCAGGCGTTCGGGAAACGTGAGAGGGTTGAGCGTGCCGTCGGCAACCGGTTCATAAAAGAGCACGGCGAGTGTGCCGGTGACGATCAACGCGCCGGTTCCGAGAAGCGTGATCTTGGTATGCACCGACCACTTCGAGGGATGGAGGAGCCTGCGCCGCAAATCGGCGAGAACCGGAAATCCGATGCCGCCGACGATCACCGCCAGCATGATCGCGCCAAGGAACAGCCAGTCGTCGGCAAAGCCGACAAGGCTGTCGGAATAAGTCGAGAACCCGGCATTGTTGAAGGCCGAGATCGCATGGAAGAGCCCGTTCCATATCGCGAGCGGCAGCGGCTCGCCATATTCCCAATGGAGCCGCGCCGCCAGCGCTGCCCATATGGTGAGTTCGACAACGAGGGTCGCCACGAAGATCAAGCGCAGCACGCTGGTCACCTCGCCCAAATCGAGCGTGCGTGTCTCGGCCTGAGCGACGATGCGGGTGCGGAGGCCCAGCCGCCGGCTGATCAGCACGCCCAGCAGCGTCCCGCCGGTCATGATCCCGAACCCGCCGACCTGTATCAGCGCCAGGATCACCGCCTGGCCAAAAGGGGTCCAGTAGGTCGGGGTGTCGACGACGATAAGGCCGGTAACGCACACCGCCGAGGTTGCCGTGAAAAGCGCGGTGATGAAGTCCGTGCCGCCGGAACCGGCCGTGGCGATTGGCAGCAGCAAGAGTGCCGTTCCGATGGCGATGGCGATCAGGAAAGCCAGCGGAACCAGGCGAGCCGGATGCTGCAGGGACGATCTCAAACTCGGCGTTCTCCTCGGTTGCGGACGGACCTGCGAAATCGGGAACCGGACTATGGCCCGCCCGTCCTTATTCTTTCCTTATGCGCTCGAACAACTTCCGAATGGAATCCTTACGAGAAACGGCGCGAAAAGACCGCTCCATCATCGGAGTTGTTCCATGTTCGACTTGTTTTTCCTCGTCGTTGCCGCCGCGGCCTTCCTCGCGCTCTTCGTTTATGCGCGCGGGCTTTCGAGGCTCTGAGACGGCCATGTTGATTGTTTCATTCATCGTTGCGCTCGGCCTAGCGGCCTATCTGCTGGTGACGCTGCTGTCGCCCGAGCGCTTCTGACCAACCTCCCCGGAGCGGGATGCGAAAAGAGCTTGTCCCGGACTTGGTCCGGGATGGGAACCGGTTTTTCGCGAAGAACCCCGCGGCTCAAGCAGGAGACATATCATGACCTGGCAAGGCTGGCTGCAGATCGGCCTGGTGCTCGCGCTCGTTGCGTCGGCAATCAAGCCGTTAGGCCTCTACATGGCCCACGTGTTCGAGGGCGAACGCACATTCCTTTCACCTGTCCTCCAGCCCGTAGAGCGCGGCTTCTATCGTCTGGCGGGGCTCGACTCTCGAGCCGAGCAAACCTGGCTCGGCTATGCGATGGGCGTGCTGCTCTTCAGCTTCCTCGGCGTCCTTCTGCTCTACGCGATCCTTCGCCTGCAGGGCTTCCTGCCCTTCAACCCGCAAGGCTTCGAGGCGGTTGCGCCCGATCTCGCCTTCAACACCGCCGTCAGTTTCGTGACCAACACCAACTGGCAGTCCTATGGCGGCGAGACGACCATGAGCCATATGAGCCAGATGCTGGGGCTGACGGTACAGAACTTCGTCTCGGCAGCAAGCGGCATCGCCATTGCGGTCGCCGTTTCGCGCGCGTTCGCCCGCTCGGGTGTCGACCGGATCGGCAATTTCTGGATCGACCTGACGCGCGCCACGCTCTACGTGCTCATGCCCATGGCTATCGTCGTGGCGCTGGTCTTTGCCGCGCTGGGCCTGCCGCAGACCCTCGAGGGTTCGGTGACGGCAATGACGCTCGAGGGCGTGAGCCAGACCATTGCCATGGGTCCCATGGCAAGCCAGGAGGCGATCAAGCAGCTTGGCACCAATGGCGGCGGCTTCATGAACGTCAACGCCTCACACCCGTTCGAGAACCCCAACGCCTTCTCGAACTACCTCGCCATCTTCTCGATGCTCTCGATCTCCTCGGCCCTCGTCTATGCCTTCGGTCAGATCGTCGGCAGTCGGCGCCAGGCCTGGGCACTGCTCGCAGCCATGGCGATCCTGCTGGTTGCCGGCATCGGAGCCATTTACTGGGCCGAGACGGCGGGCAATCCCATCCATCTCGCCGCCGGTGTCGATGCGAGCCTCGGCAACATGGAAGGCAAGGAGATCCGCTTCGGGCAGGCCATGACCGCGCTCTATGCGGCAGCCACGACCGGGCTCTCCAATGGCGGCGTCAACGCCATGCACTCCTCGTTGACGCCGCTCGGCGGGCTGGTCCCGCTCTTTTTCATCCAGCTCGGCGAGGTGCTGCCGGGCGGCGTCGGCTCCGGGCTCTACGGCATGGTCGTCTTTGCCATCCTCACGGTCTTCGTTGCCGGCCTGATGGTCGGGCGCACGCCGGAATTCCTCGGCAAGAAGATAGAGGCGCGCGAGATGAAGCTTGCGATGCTCGCCATCCTCATCCTGCCGCTCGCCATCCTCGGCTTCTCGGCGGTTGCCGCCGTGATTCCTGTGGGCCTTGCCGGGCCGGCCAATGCCGGGCCGCACGGGCTGACCGAAATCCTCTATGCCTATTCGTCGGCAGCCGGCAACAACGGCTCGGCCTTTGCCGGCCTTTCAGCCAACTCGCCTTGGTACAATACGACGCTCGCCCTCGCCATGCTCGCCGGGCGCTTCGCCTATATCGTGCCGGTGCTGGCCATTGCCGGATCGCTGGCGAAGAAAACCCGGGTGCCGGCCTCGAGCGGCACATTCCCGACCGATGGGGTGCTCTTCGTCGGCCTGCTCATCGGCATCATCCTCATCCTCGGCGGCCTGCAGTTCTTCCCCGCGCTCGCCCTCGGTCCGATCCTCGAGCACGTACTGATGCTTGCCGGCCAGACCTTCTAGGAGACACCCCATGTCATCCACAGCCATAACGCCGTCGGTCGTCGACCCGGCCATCCTCTTGCCCGCGCTGCGCGACGCTCTCGTCAAGCTCGATCCGCGCCAGCTCGTGCGCAATCCCGTCATCTTCGTGACGGAAGTCGTCGCGCTGCTCGTGACCGTCCTCTGGGCTCAGGAACTGTTGACGGGGATAGGGGCGCCGGCCTTTTCCGGCCAGATCGCTGCCTGGCTCTGGTTCACCGTCGTCTTTGCCAATTTCGCCGAGGCGGTCGCCGAAGGGCGCGGCAAGGCACAGGCCGAGAGCCTCAAGCGCGGCAAGGCCGATCTCTTCGCCAAGCGCCTGCTCCACCCAAACGATGAGGCCGACACGGCAAGCGAGGTCATCCCGGCGATCAGCCTCAAAGTCGGCGACATCGTTCTCGTCGAGGCCGGCGACATCATCCCCGGCGACGGCGACGTGATCGCTGGCGTTGCCTCGGTCAACGAGAGCGCCGTCACCGGTGAGTCCGCTCCCGTCATCCGCGAGAGCGGCGGCGACCGCTCGGCGGTGACCGGCGGTACGCAGATCATCTCCGACTGGCTGAGGATCCGCATCACCACGCGGCCGGGCGAAAGTTTCGTTGATCGCATGATCGGCCTCATCGAAGGTGCCAAACGGCAGAAGACCCCCAACGAGATTGCGCTCTCGATCCTCCTCTCGGGCCTGACGCTGGTCTTTCTCATTGCAGTCGTCACGCTTTATGGCCTGGCGCTCTATTCGGGCACCGACCTTTCCGTGGCGGTGCTGGCGGCGCTGCTGGTGACGCTGATACCGACGACCATCGGCGGGCTGCTCTCGGCCATCGGCATCGCCGGCATGGACCGGCTCGTGCGCTTCAACGTCGTTGCCACTTCCGGACGCGCCGTCGAGGCCGCCGGGGACGTCGACACGCTCCTTCTCGACAAGACCGGCACCATCACCTTCGGCAACCGCATGGCAAGCGAATTCATGGCCGTCGAGGGTGTCGGTGAAACCGAGCTCGCCAGGGCCGTGCTGCTTGCCAGCCTTGCCGACGAGACCGCCGAAGGCCGCTCGATCGTGGCGCTCGCCAAATCGGACTACGGGCTGACCGAACCGCCGGCCGGAGAAGGCCGACCCATCGCCTTTTCAGCCCAGACGCGCATCTCGGGCATCGACATCGATGGCCGCCCGGTCCGCAAGGGCGCGGTCGACGCCGTGTTGCGCTTCGTCGGGCTCGACAAGAGCCAGGCGCCGGCCGGGTTCAACGCGGCGGTCGATGCGGTCGCGCGCACCGGCGGCACGCCGCTCGCTGTCGCCGAGGGCACGAGGCTTCTTGGCGTCATCCACCTCAAGGATGTGGTCAAGCCCGGCATCAAGGAGCGCTTCGCAGCTTTGCGGGCCATGGGCATCCGCACCGTGATGGTCACCGGCGACAACCCCGTCACCGCCGCCGCCATTGCCTCGGAGGCGGGCGTCGACGATTTCCTTGCCGAAGCCACGCCCGAGCAGAAGCTCGACTATATCCGCCGCGAGCAGCAGGGCGGACGCCTTATCGCCATGTGCGGCGACGGCACCAATGATGCCCCAGCCCTTGCCCAGGCCGATGTCGGGGTGGCCATGCAGTCGGGCACCCAGGCGGCGCGCGAGGCCGGCAACATGGTCGATCTTGATTCGAGCCCCACCAAGCTCATCGAGATCGTCGAGATCGGCAAGCAGATCCTTATGACTCGTGGTTCGCTCACCACCTTCTCGATCGCCAACGACGTTGCCAAATACTTCGCCATCATCCCGGCCCTCTTCGTTGCGACCTATCCTGAGCTCGGCGCGCTCAACGTCATGGGGCTCGCCTCGCCGCAGTCGGCAATCCTTTCGGCGGTGATCTTCAATGCCCTGATCATCGTCGTCCTCATCCCGCTGGCCTTGAGGGGCGTCGCCTACCGACCGGTGGGTGCCGCCGCGCTCCTTCGCCGTAACCTTCTCGTCTACGGCCTCGGCGGGCTCGTAGCGCCGTTCCTCGGCATCAAGCTCATCGACCTCGCCGTCAGCGCCCTCAACCTCATCTAGGAGAAATGCCATGCTGACCAAACAGATCCGCCCGGCCTTGGTGCTGCTCCTGCTGCTTGCCGGTGTGACCGGCCTTGCCTATCCGCTGGCCGTCACCGGCATCGCTCAGGCCGCCTTTCCCGCCGCGGCTAATGGCGGCCTCATCGAGCGCGATGGCACAATCATCGGCTCCAGCCTCATCGGCCAGACCTTCACGGGCGAGCGCTACTTCCACGCCCGCCCATCGGAGGTCGACCATGATGCGGCCGGATCCGGAGGTTCCAACCTTGGGGCGACGTCGGCAACGCTCGCGGCCGATGTCGCCGCCCGGCGCGATGCGCTCGTGCAGGGCCAGACGCCGGTCCCGGCCGATGCCGTCACCGCGTCCGGCTCGGGGCTCGACCCGCATATCTCGCCGGCCTATGCTGGCCTGCAGGTCGAGCGCGTGGCGAAGGCGCGCGGCCTTGATCCGCAAGAGGTTGCAGGCCTTGTTGCCAACCAAACGCAGCAACCCCTGCTCGGGGTTTTCGGAGAACCGGCGGTCAACGTGCTCACGCTCAATCTTGCGCTCGATGCCCTGGAGTCCGACAACGGCTAGATGAGCGACGCGTCGCAAACGACCCGCCCCGATCCCGGAGCACTCCTCAAGCTTGCCGCGCGCGAAGACCGCGGCAAGTTGACGGTTTTCCTGGGTGCCGCTCCCGGCGTCGGCAAGACTTATGCGATGCTCGCGCGCGCGCAGCAGCGTCGGGCCGAAGGCGTCGACATCGTCGTCGGCCTTGCTGAAACCCACGGCCGTGGCGAGACGGCACGGCTGATGGAAGGCCTTGAGGTCCTGCCCCGACGGCAGGCCGAGCACTCGGGCAAGATCTACGACGAGTTCGACCTCGATGCCGCCCTTGCGCGCCAGCCCTCGATCGTCATCGTCGACGAGCTCGCCCACACCAACGATGCTGGCGCTCGCCATCCCAAGCGCTACCAGGATATTGCCGAGCTTGTCGACGCCGGCATTGACGTGTGGACCGCGCTCAACGTCCAGCATCTGGAAAGCCAGGCCGATCTCGTTGCCCGCATCGCCCGGGTGCCCGTGCGCGAGACCATCCCCGACGTGGTGCTACAGGAAGCCGACGAAGTGGTGCTGGTCGATCTGCCACCGGCCGACCTCATCGAGCGCCTCAAGGAAGGCAAGGTGTACCTGCCCGAAAACGCGACGCGGGCGACCGAGGGCTTCTTCCGGCCCGAGAACCTGACGGCGCTGCGCGAGCTGGCGCTGCGGCGCACGGCCGACCGGGTCGACGACCAGATGGCCGACATCTGGCGCCGGCAGGCCGTCGAGGGGCCCTGGGTCACCGGCGAGCGGCTTCTGGTCTGCGTCGGGCCGGACCGGCTCTCGGAAAAGGTCGTGCGCACCGCCAGCCGCATGGCCCTTGGCCTCAATGCCAGATGGCTCGTCCTCTCGCTGATGCGTAGCGCCGATCCCATCCCCGATGCCGACAAATCCGCGCGTCTCGAAACCACCCTGGTGCTCGCCGAGCAGCTGGGGGCCGAGGTGCGTCGGATGGTAGCCGACGATTTCGTTGCCGAGATCCTCAAGTTCGCACGCCGCGAGAACATCACCCAGATCGTCATCGGGCGGCCGAAAACTGGTTTCCTCGCTGGGTTGTTCCGCCGTACCTTGCCCGACGTGCTGGCGCGTTCCGTAGATGGTGTCGGCGTACACCTCGTCTCTGAAAGCCCCGGCCCCTCAGGAGGAGCCGGGTTCCGTCCCAGGAAGCGCAGCTTGCCCGAATGGGTGGCGGCTACCGGCCTGCCGGTCGCGACCGTCGGCGCCATCACCCTTCTCGGTCTCGGCTTCTCGCAATTGCTGGTGCTGCAGAACCTGTCGATCCTCTATCTCTTCGCGGTGCTGGTCTCGGCGATCCTGGCCGGGCGCTTCGCGGCGCTTCTGGCTGCCGGCCTCTCCTTTCTTGCCTATAACTTCTTCTTTATCGATCCGGTGCGCACCTTCACCATCGCCAGGCCGCACGAGGTGCTGGCGCTGATCATCTTCGTTGCCGTGGCGGCGGTGACGGGCACGCTCGCCGCGCGGCTGCGCGAGCAGATCGAGCGCGCCCGACAGGCGGTGCGCCGCACTCAGGCGCTCTACGATTTCTCCCGCAGGCTCTCGGCCGCCTACGGCATCGATAACGTCATGACCGCAACGGCTTCCCAACTCCACGCCATGCTCGGATTTGCCACCGTGCTCCTGGCGCCGGGCGAGGACCGCAACCTCGAGATCCAGGTCGCCTGGCCGCCCGATCAGTCTCTCGACGAGACGGCCATGACCGCCGCGCGCTGGGCCCTCGAGAAGAAGGAACCCGCAGGGTTCAGGACCGACACGCTTCCGCTCACGCCCTATCTTTTTCTGCCGACCCGCTCGGACCGGCGCATGGCCGGTGTCGTCGGGCTCATGCTCGACGCGGCGCACGGACCGCTTTCGGCTGATGAGGAACGCCAGGTTACCGCCGTTCTCGAACAGGCGGCGATCGCCATCGACCGTGCCCGGCTGGTGCGCGAGAATGCCAAGGCGGCCGTTGCCCAGGAGGGAGAAAAGCTGCAGACCGCGCTTCTCTCATCTCTCTCCCACGACCTGCGAACGCCTCTGGCCTCGATCACCGGCGCTGTGACGACCCTGCGGGAGCTCGGCGAGCGCATGAGCCCGGAAACCCGCGCCGACCTCCTGGTCTCGATCGAGGAGGAGACCGCGCGGCTGACACGCTTCGTCGGCAATCTCTTCGACATGACCCGGATCGAGTCGGGGATGGTCAAGCCCAAGAGCGAGCCGGTCGACCTCGAGGCGCTCGTGGCCGGGCTGGTCGAGCGGATGGGCAGGCTCGACGGCCGGCTCGAGATCGAGACCAGCATTGCGCAAGGCATGCCGCCGGCGCTCGCCGATCGGGACCTTCTCGAACAGGTCCTCTTCAACCTCCTCGATAATGCGCGCAAATACGTCGGCACCGAGCGGCCGGTGAGCGTCTATGTACGCCGGGAGAGCGAGACGGCGGTGATCAGCGTCACCGATCAAGGCAAGGGCATTCCGCACGAGGACCTCGAGGCGATCTTCGAGAAGTTCCACCGTCGCGCCAAGGGAGACGGCCGCCCGGCCGGCACTGGCCTTGGCCTCTCGATCGCCCGCGGGTTTGTGACCGCCATGGGTGGAACGATCAAAGCCGAGAGCCCCGCCGTGCGCAAGCGCGGTAGCCGCTTCGTAATCCGCCTACCCGTTGCCGCCGAGACGGCGCGATGATGAAGCCCCGCATTCTCGTCGTCGACGACGAGCCGCAGATCCAGCGGTTCCTGAAGCCCGCGCTCATCGCCGTCGACTATGACGTGCTGCAGGCCACCACGGTCGCCGAAGCAAAGCGCGCGATCGCAACTCAAGTGCCCGATGTGGTGGTGCTCGATCTCGGCCTGCCCGATGGCGACGGCAGGGACGTGATCGCCGCGGTGCGTCCGTTCTCCAGCGTGCCGATCATCGTGCTCTCGGCCCGCGACCGCGAAAGCGAGAAGATCGAAGCACTCGATCTCGGCGCCGACGACTATGTCGAGAAACCCTTCGGCATCGGCGAACTGCTGGCCCGCATCCGTACCGCGCTGAGGCGCGGGGAGAATGCGCCGGCCGCACCCGAGACGTTCGAATTCGGCCCGCTTGCCATCGATGCCGCCACGCGGCGCGTGACCCTTTCACGAAATGTCCTGCATCTGACCCCCAAGGAATACGATCTGCTGCTGCTGCTTGCCCGCAATGCCGGCCGCGTCGTCACCCACCGTCAGCTCCTCACCGCGATCTGGGGTCCGGCCCACGTCGAAGACGTCCAGTACCTCCGCGTCCTCATCGCCCAGTTGCGCGCCAAGATCGAGCCGGAAGCGGCTTCCGTCCGCCTGGTCGAGAACGAGCCCGGCATCGGCTACCGCCTGCAGCCGCCCTGACGGCGCCATGGGCGGCAGCACCGATGCAAAGCTCGGTCTACGTTGAATAGGAAGGCGTCAGCTTTCCATGTCGGGGCAGACATAGGGGACGGCGGCCGGTACGAAGCGCTGCTCCTTGACCTCGCTGCCGAGGTTAAGCCGAAGCACAAGCTCGGCGTCGCTGACGGTGGCGATATCGGCCTTGATCTCGATGCCGTCCTCGTCCCAGCTGATGGCAGTCGGCGAGACCTGTTGCCATTGCGAGAGGCGGTAGGTCTCCCAGCAGCTGTCGCTGACCAGCGTACCATCGGCAAGGAAGATATGCATCGGCCCGGGCAGACCATTGGTATCGTCCGCCCGGACCCATACGCGATTGAGCAAGGGATTGGAGGTCGCCTCAGACTCGGCCGCGTCTTCGGTCTCGGTTTCCTGAGCCGATGCGGGCAGGGAGACACATGTACCAACGCCCCACACGCTCAAAAGAGCAATAATGGCGGCCTTGGTATCCATGGCATCTTCCTCCGAGTCGCTCCTGATCTGGGGAGCGCAGATCAGGACTGCAAGAGTGGGTGGGCGAATGCGGTGAATTTTAGACGCTTTGTCGCGGAGTGCCGGCGGGGGCGACGCGTTTTTCGGCGTGGTTAGCAGCAAGTTAAGCCGCCGTCACAGGTCTTTCTCGGCAAGTTCACGGAAGGCGTCGGGGACGGAGCGGGACGTTTCGAGGACCACCGAGCCATAGCCGATCGCCTCCCAGCCGAAACGCTGCCGGACCGCGTCCAGGGCACGATCGGCTTGCCAGCGCGCTGCTCCCCTGCTTGTGCCGGGGCGGACCGCCTCGTCGTCGAGGCCGAGGGAGAACTCGAGCTGCATCGCCGGTTGCCGCTCCAGGTGCGACACCGAAATGCCCAGCAGCGAGATCGTCGCTTCGTTTGGAAAATCCGCGCGCACCGAACGTGCCTGCTCTTCGGCGACCTCGGCGAGGATCGCCGTTGCCGAAACCGGCGCGGGCAGTGTAACGGCGCGCGTGATCGAACGCAGGTCCGCGAACCGCACCCGCACCGTCACGGTGCGGCCGGACAAAGCCTTGCTGCGCATGCGAGAGCCGATGCGATCGGCTAGGTGCCGCAAGGTCGGCCGGAAGACGCGCTCCTCGAAAGGCCTGCGGCCGAGTGCCGATTGCGCGCCGACCGAGCGGGCTCGATGATCGGTGACGATCGCGCGCGGATCGCGGTTCCAGGCGAGAGCGCCGAGCTTTTCCCCCACCGCGTGGCCCAGCAATTTTTGCAGGGACTGGCCCGGCATCACCGCCAACTGTCCGACCTTGGTGACGCCGGCCTCGGCGAGACGCCTTTTGGTGGCAGGACCCACGCCCCAGATCACCTCGACCGGCAGGTCGTGCAGGAACTCGAGTTCATCTGCAGGATCGACGAGCAGCAGTCCGTCGGGCTTGGCGACCTGTGACGCGATCTTGGCCAGATGCTTGGTGCGGGCGATGCCGATCGAGATCGGCAAGCCGAGTTCGCGGCGCACGCGGGTCCTGACCGTCTGCGCGATCTCGGCAGGTGAGCCGAAGAGATGGAGGCATCCGGCGACATCGGCGAAAGCCTCGTCAATCGAGATGCGCTCGACGAGGGGCGTATAGTCGCCGAGGATACCGATCGCGGCATCACCGAGCCGCTGGTAGTGCCTGAAGTTGCCGGGGACGAAGATGAGGTGGGGGCAGAGCTCGCGCGCCCGGCGCCCAGGCATGCCGCCATGGACCCCGAACGCTTTGGCCTCGTAGGAGGCCGCCAGCACGACCCCGCCGCCGACGGCAATGGCCCTGCCGCGCAGTGACGGATCCAGCATCTGTTCGACCGAGGCATAGAACGCGTCCAGGTCTGCATGAAGGATCGTGGCCGTCGCCTCCATCCCGACACCGCTTGTGCTCGTTCGTCTTCCACGCAGTCTAGCGCCTGGGCAGGCGAGCGATCAAGAACATAACAGGAACATTTACCGAGAGTGAGACCTGATGGCGGGCTCCACCTGTCATAGTCATGCAGACTTCCGGATTGGGTCTTGACGGAGAACCGTACGTTACGGTACGGCAAGGCAAGGCAGTAATTGCAGCAGAGCGACGAGACGGATCGGACGGGAGTGCCGCCGGCAAGCGTCGTCCAGGAGGTTCCAGCGTGGCATTGACCATCAAGGTCAGCGAAGAGGCGTTCACGCCGCGCCAGCAGGCGGTGCTGACGGCTGCGCTCGACCTGCTGGTCGAGAACGGCGACGGGCTCACCATGACGGCGGTGGCGCGCCGGGCGAGCTGCTCGAAGGAAACGCTCTACAAATGGTTCGGCGATCGCGAGGGCCTGCTGACGGCGACGGTGCAATGGCAGGCGGCCAAGGTGCGGATGCCGCAGGTCGACCGCACGACGCTCTCGGCCAAGAAGCTGCGCGAAAGCGTCGAGCAATTCGCGCGAGACCTGCTGACGACGATTGAAGGCGACATCTCGGTGACCCTAAACCGCATCGCTGTCACGCACGCGGCCAGCGACAAGGACCGGCTCGGCGAGATCGTCCTCGAGAACGGCCCGCTGGCCATCCGCCGCCGTCTGAAGCCGATCCTCGAGGCCGGGCGAGAAGCCCGGCTCCTCAGGTTCGACAACAGCGAGGATGCCTATCGCACGTTTTTCGGACTGGTCGTGCGCGACGTGCAGATCCGCCTTCTGCTCGGCGACAAGACCCTCAAGCAAACCGACATCGACGTGGAGGCCAAGGCCGCCACCAACCAGTTCTTCGCCCTCTACGGGACGGACTGAACATTCCAAGCAGCCAAAAGCTGCCCGACCACACGCAGATTCAAGGAGATTTCCATGCGCGTCTATTACGATCGGGATGCCGATCTCAACATCATCAAATCCAAGAAGGTCGCCATCGTCGGCTATGGCTCGCAGGGCCACGCGCATGTGCTCAATCTGCGCGATTCCGGGATCACCAATGTCGCCGTGGCGCTGCGGCCGGGTTCGGCCTCGGCCAAGAAGGCGGAGGGCGAGGGCCTCAAGGTCATGAGCGTTGCCGAGGCAGCCGGCTGGGCGGACGTCCTGATGATGCTGACCCCTGACGAGCTGCAGGCCGACATCTACAAGGAGCACATCGAGCCCAATATCCGCGACGGCGCCGCGCTCGCCTTCGCCCATGGCCTCAACGTGCACTTCAATCTCATCGAGCCTAAGAAGACTGTCGACGTCATCATGATCGCGCCCAAGGGCCCGGGTCATACGGTGCGCGGCGAGTTCCTCAAGGGCGGCGGCGTGCCGTGCCTCATCGCCGTCCACCAGGACGCGTCGGGCAATGCCCACGACATCGCGCTCGCCTACGCGTCGGGCGTCGGCGGCGGCCGCTCGGGCGTCATCGAGACCAATTTCCGCGAGGAATGCGAGACTGACCTGTTCGGCGAGCAGGTGGTGCTCTGCGGCGGCCTCGTCGAGCTGATCCGCGCCGGTTTCGAGACGCTGGTCGAGGCCGGCTACGCGCCGGAAATGGCCTATTTCGAGTGCCTGCACGAGGTCAAGCTGATCGTTGACCTCATCTACCAGGGCGGCATTGCCAACATGAACTACTCGATCTCCAACACCGCCGAGTGGGGCGAGTACGTCTCGGGTCCGCGTATCATCACCGCCGAGACCAAGGCCGAGATGAAGCGGGTGCTCAAGGACATCCAGACCGGCAGGTTCACCTCCGAGTGGATGCAGGAGCACAAGTCCGGTGCTTCGCGCTTCAAGGCGACCCGCCGGCTCAACGACGAGCACCAGATCGAAGAGGTCGGCGAGAAGCTGCGCGGCATGATGCCCTGGATCAAAGCCGGCGCGCTGGTCGACAAGGCCAAGAACTGATCTGTCACGGCCGGGAGCAATCCCGGCCCTTTCCCTGCCCAGGTCGTTCAAGTGCTGCAGATTTTCCCCATCCGCGAGGTCGACGTCCGGCTCGTGCCCGGCCCATGGCCGCTGCCTGAGACGATGCGCCATGCGGTGGCGATGCACTGGCAACGATTGATCGCTGACAATCCGCATCTTTGGGATGGCCGCATCCTCGGTGTCCAGGCGCCAGGAACGCCCGGCGGCGCTGCCGTCGAAGACGGCGTGCTGCGCGGCTTGGCGCGCGAGGATGCCTATTCGGCCTTCCTCACCTGGCGCGACCAGGGTTTTGCCGAGATCGGCATCCGCAATCTCTTCGGCTCCGCGCTCATAGCATCGAGCGATAATGCGCTGATCTATGGCGTGATGGGCGGAACCACTGCCAATGCCGGTCGGGTCTACCCGCCGGGTGGATCGCTCGAGCCCCGTGACGTGACGCCGGACGGGCGCGTCGACATCGAGCGGTCGATCGCACTGGAGCTCACGGAGGAAACGGGCCTCGAGACGAGCGAGGCCGAGGTGGAGGGCATGGTTGCCGTGTTCGACGGGCCGCGCATCTCCATCGGCCGCGTGTTCCGGTTCAAGCAGAGTGCAGAAGAGCTGGTGGGGCGTATCCGGGCCGATCTCGATCAGCAGGAGCACCGCGAGCTTGCCGACGTCGTCGCGGTGCGCTCCGGCGCGGAGGTGGCCGCCGCCGGCAGCGCGCCGCCCTTTGCCGAAGCGATCGCCGACATGTTCCAGTCCGGCTGGCCGGTGGTCACCCGAGGGTAAACAGCTCGGCCGCTGGCGAATGGCCGACCATATCGGTCTGCAGCTGCTCATGGGCGGCGTTCACTGGATTTATGCCGTCGGTATAGGGTCCGACGGTCAGGCGGTTTGGCCGCGTGCCGAACTCCTTGGCCGCAAGCTCGAGCACCGCGTCGCTCACCTCCTGAGGATCAAGGGTCGTATCGGGTTCGAGTCCGGCGAGCATCGCCTCAACGTGAGGCGCGTAAAGCTCGAGGGCCGACGGCGCGGTCGCTTCGAGGTCGGCGAGCATCTCTTCCCAATAGCGGATGCCGTTGGCCTGGAACCGGGTGGGATAGGCTCCGGCCGGTTGCACTACGGCCACCTCGATGTTGGAGGCAGCCAGCTCGTAGCCCATGGCGTCGCAGGCCGCTTCCACGACAAGTTTCGAGGCGCAGTAGCCGCCGAGCATCGGATCTATCGCGCGACCGAGCGCACTCGACATCTGGATGATCGTGCCCCGGCCGGCCTCCCGCATATGCGGCACCACGGCTTTGATGACGCGCAAGGCCCCATATGCGTTCGTCTCGATATTGGCTCGGAACGACTCGGGCGGCTGCAATTCGATCGGTCCCGGCACGACGATGCCGGCATTGCTGACGAGAACGTCGATGCGACCGGCATCCGCGATGGCCTGTTTGATGGCCGCCGTCACGGATCGATCGTTCAGCACATCGAGCTCGATCACCTCGAGCGCGAGGTTCTCGTCTGCGGCAAGCGCGCGCAGTTCCTCGGCTGCAAGGGCGTTACGCCCATCGGTCTGGCGCATCGTGGCAAAGACGCGTGCACCCTGTCGAGCAAATCCCTCCGCCATCAGCCGACCGAAGCCGGAGCTGGTGCCGGTGATAAGGACGACGTGCTGGTCGGCATCTTGCGCGCGCAAGGGACCTGCCGCGGAGAGGAGGGCGGCGGCCGCGCCGATCTGCAGTACCGTGCGCCGCCGCATGCCGGCGGGCGAGGTTTCAATGGTCTGCTTCATCTTGCTGCTCCTTAGTCGATGGCTGCGCGGAGGTGGCCGCGCGATCCTTGCAGGAGGTTTGCATGATCGATATTGTGCCGGTAGAGCCGACAATCGGAACAGACTGCTACGCATGCAACAACAACAGGTCGATCTCAATGATGTGGCCGTGTTCAACCGGGTGGCAGAGGCCGGCAGCTTCAGCGCTGCGGCGCGCGAGCTCGGCATGCCGCGCGCGACGGTGAGCCGGGTCGTTGCCCGGCTCGAGGAGGCGATTGGCGCGCAGCTTCTTTATCGCACCACGAGACGGGTGGAACTGACCGAGCTCGGGCGCGCCTATCATGCAACGACGGCGCATGGGCTCAGCCTGATCGGGACGGCCGGCGAAGCGGTGATGGCCGCGCGAGCCGAACCCGTCGGATTGCTGCGCATGACGGCGCCTATCAACTTCGCGACCATGTCGCTCATCCCCTGGATTTCCGAGTTCCTGGACCAATACGGCAAGGTGCGCATTTCGCTGCGGCTCGTCGACCACCCGGTGGACCCGATCGAAGAGCGGGTGGACCTGGCGATCCTTGCCGGCCGGCAGCCGGATTCCAGCTATCTGACCCGCCGGCTCGGCACATCCGCGCTGATCCTCGTGGCGAGCCCCACCTATCTTTCCCGCCATCCCGCGCCGGTCACGTTGGCGGACGCTGGTTCACACCACTTCGTGCTGTTCTCATCGGACCGCAGCAGCGAAACCTGGACACTCGACGGACCGGAAGGGCGTGTCGAGATCGAGGTCGCCGGGCGCATCAATGTCAGCGGGCCCCATGCCGAACTCAGCGCTGCGCTTGCGGGCCTCGGCATCGCGTTGCTGCCGGCAGCGGTGACCATGCCCTATATCGCGGCCGGTGAACTGGTTCAGGTTCTGCCCGCCTATGGGCGGCAGGGCGGATCGATCGGCGCCGTCTTTCCGGCGAATCGGCATCAGCCGGCAGCGCTGCGTGCCTTCCTCGATTTTCTCGTCGCCAAGATGGCCGAGCACCCGCCGGTAAAGCCGTTTCTGGCCGGCGGGTCATCCAGCCAGGCGATCGGTCGGCGCCATCTTTCCATTAACCGCAATTCCCGTTAACGTCGCCGGAGCGTCTCGAAGTCCATCGCCTGCTGGGGGAAGCGGCATGATGACGACTACGCGTACCTTCTGCCTCTACCTGATCAAGCCGTCGCACTATGACGATGATGGCTATGTCATTTCCTGGAAACTCTCGCCGATTCCGTCCAATTCCCTGGCTTCGGTCTATGGCCTGACGATGGATATCGTCGAGCGCAAGGCGCTGGGCGAGGACTGGGCGTTCGAGGTCGTGCCGATCGACGAGACCAATACCCAGGTGCGCGTCGACGAGATCGCGCAAAAAGTGCTCGCGGCCGATGCCGGGCTCGTCATGCTGATCGGCGTGCAGTCAAACCAGGTCCCGCGGGCGATCGACATCGCGCGGCCGCTGCTGGCCAAGGGCGTTCAGGTCGCCATCGGCGGTTTCCATGTCTCGGGCGTCATCTCGATGCTTTCGGGCGAGGATGCGGATTTCAGGCTGGCGCAGGAGATGGGCATTTCGCTCTTTGCGGGGGAAGCCGAAGGGCGGCTGGAGGAGGTGATCCGCGACGCCGCGAACCGGGAACTGAAACCCATCTACAATTACATGAATGACCTGCCGGGTATCGAAGACACGCCCGTGCCGTTCATGCCCGGCGGGCACGTGGCTCGTACGGCCTATAACCTGACCAGCTTCGATGCCGGGCGGGGCTGCCCCTATCAGTGTTCGTTCTGCACGATCATCAACGTGCAGGGCCGCAAGTCGCGGCGTCGCTCGCCCGACGACGTTGAAAAGATCATCCGCCTGAACCTGGCGCAGGGGGTGAGCCGCTTCTTCATCACCGACGACAATTTCGCCCGCAACAAGGACTGGGAGTCGATCATGGATCGGCTCATCCAAATGCGGGAGGTGGAAAAGCTCAAGTTCAACTTCTTCATCCAGGTCGACACGCTCTGCCATAAGATCCCGAACTTCATCGAGAAATGCGCGCGCGCCGGGGTCAAGCGCGTGTTCATCGGGCTCGAGAACGTCAATCCGGCGAACCTCAAGGACGCCAAGAAGCGGCAGAACAAGATCACCGAATACCGGCGGATGCTGCTCGCCTGGAAGCAGTGGCGCGTCATCACCTATGCCGGCTACATCCTCGGGTTCCCGACTGACACGCCCGAGCGCATCATGCACGACATCGACGTGGTCAAGGAGGAACTGCCGGTCGACATCCTTGAATTCTTCTTCCTGACACCGCTCCCGGGATCTGAGGACCACCAGAAGCTCCATAGGGCCGGGATAGCCATGGATCCGGACCTCAACAAATACGACCTCAACCACTATACGACCGCCCATGCCTTGATGAGCCGGCAGGATTATGAGCGGGTCTATCGTGCGGCCTGGGATCGCTACTACAGCGTCGACCATGTCGAGCGGGTGATGCGGCGGGCGGCGATTTCGGGGATATCGACCGCTAACATCCTGCTGCTGGCCGTCTGGTTCATGGGAGCGCTCAGAATTGAAGGCGTGCATCCGCTGGAGGTTGGCTGGATCCGGCACAAATCGCGGCTCAACCGGCGCCACGGCATGAAGATCGAGCCGGCCTGGCTCTTCTATCCCAGGTATCACGCCGAGCGGCTGTGGAAGCTTGCGCGTTGGGGCGCGCTTTACCTGCGCTTTGCGCTGGCGCGACGCAGGGTCGAGAAGGACCCGGCCAAGCTCGCCTATATGGACAAGGCGATGACACCGGTGACCGACCACGACGAAGACGATTTCGAGATGTTCAAGACCGAGGATGCACTCGCTTATCTCGAACAGGAAAAGCGGATCGAGCGGGCGCGTCACGGGCAGGTCACCGCCGCCGAATAGTATGGCACCGGTTCCCCGCAATGCTAGGGTGCGCGGATACAGGTGCGAGTCGGATCGGCATGCAACTTCCAGATTTTCCCCTTGGCGGCGGCTGCCAGTGTGGCCGCGTGCGCTATGAACTGATGGCCCCGCCGCTCTCGGTCTATGCCTGCCATTGCAAGGACTGCCAGCGTTTCTCGGGTGCCGCCTGGTCGATGTCGATGCCGGTGCGGCGCGAGACGCTGCGCCATCTCCAAGGCGGACTGAGAGCATTCGACAAGCCGGCCGACAGCGGACGCACGGTGCGCATGCTGGCCTGTGCCGTGTGCGGCACGAACATGTGGAACGAGCCGCTGTCGTCTCCGGACATCTTCGTGGTGCGTGCCGGCACGCTCGACGACATCGACTGGATCGAGCCTGTCGGCAATATCTGGACGCAGAGCCGTGCCGCCTGGGTCGAGATAGATCCTGCGCTCATCAACTTCCCCGGCCAGCCACCTTCGCGCGAGCCGCTCTACGAGGCGTGGACGCACAAGACCGGAGCGCCGCGAGCATGAGCATCGCCGACGACATTGCCTTCATCAGAGAGCAGGAGCGGGCACTGGTCCTGCCCGCGCTCGACGAGCATACCGCCTTCGAGATCGGCGGGTTGGTGCGGGAACGCGCGGTCGCCGAGGGGCTGGTGCTCATCTGCGACCTGCGCACCTGGGACAGACAGCTCTTTTTCACTGCGACGCCCGGCACGACCGCCGACAATTCCGAATGGGTGCGGCGCAAGATCAACGTGGTCAGGCGCTTTCACAAGGCGAGCTACCGCCTGCTCCTCGAGCGGAACAACGAGACGCTGCTGCCGGCGAGCTTCGGTGCCGATCCGGCCAATTATGTGCTGGCGGGCGGGGGCTTTCCATTGCGGGTCGATGGGGCAGGGGTCGTCGGGTGCATCGCCATTTCCGGCCTGCCGGGGCGGTTGGACCACGGGGTTGCGGTCGAGGCCCTTTGCCGGCATCTCGGTCGCGAACCCGCTGAGCTGGCGCTGCCGCCGGATTCGGAGGCGAGCGAAGGCAAATGAAGCTCGACTACCTGTTGCTCGACGTCTTCACCGACAAGCCGCTTGCCGGCAACCAGCTGGCAGTGGTGCCCAATGCCGATCACCTGCTCGACGACGAGATGCAGGCGATAGCGCGCGAGTTCAACCTCTCGGAGACGGTCTTCCTGCGCAAGGCGCAGGGCGAGCGCAACACTGCGGCGCTGCGCATCTTCACCCCGGAAACCGAACTGCCCTTTGCCGGACATCCGACGGTCGGCGCGGCCGTCGTCCTTGGCCTCACGCACAACGCGAGCGCGGTGCGCCTGGAAGAAAAAGTGGGGCTGGTGACGGCGCTGGTCGACAAGCGCGGCAAGCACACGGGCGAAGCGCGGTTCAGCCTGCCGCGTTTGCCCGAGAGGGTCGGCAAGGCGCCGGAATCGCGCGACATCGCGCTGGCGCTCGGCATCGAGGTGGAGGAGATCGGCTGCGGCGCTTATTTGCCGGATGTCTTCTCGGCCGGCAATGTCTTTTATCTCATCCCGGTGCGCGAGCCGGGTGCCCTCAAGCGGATCGAACTCAATGTCGGGCGCTGGCGCGAGATCTTTCCCCTAGGGCACAACTCCGTCTACGTCTTTACCCAAACACCAAGGGAACCTGGCAACGACCTGGCGGCGCGGATGTTCTCGCCGGGCATGGGTTTGGCCGAGGATCCCGGTACGGGCTCTGCTGCCGCGGCGCTGATCGGGCTTCTTGCCGAGCATTGCGACAGCACCTCGGGCCAGGTCGACTATGTTCTGCGCCAGGGTCACGAGATGGGGCGACCCTGCCGCATCACCCTCCAGCTGCGCAAACAAGATGACGTACTCGTCCACGGCGCCATCGGCGGCCAGGCTGTGATCATCGGGGAAGGGACCCTCGATCTCGGCGCTTAAAGGTTCGGTTTCTCTTTTTGGCTTTTTTGACGCAGCACGCGTCCAAGGACTTGCACCCTTTGGCGTTCTCGCCCATTGTGCCGTCAAACGGAATTTCGCCATGCAGCGCAAGCGCGCCATCGCCATTGCCGCCCAGCAACGCCGGACCTTCGAGGCCCGGATGATTATTGCTGCCGGGCTGCTGCTGCTTCCCGCGCTCCTTCTCCTTCTTATCAGCCCCTGATCACCGGCAGCTCGGCAAGCGAGCGGGTCTTCAGGGGATACGCAAAATAGTGACACGAAATGCGTGGCCGACGAGGCGTTGCCCGGGCCGACCGATAGGATGAGAGAATGACCATGAGCGCGGACAATTCCAACAAGGAACGCGTCTACATCTTCGATACGACGCTGCGCGACGGCGAGCAGTCGCCGGGTGCCACCATGACGCTCGAGGAAAAGCTGCAGGTGGCCGAAGCGCTCGACGAAATGGGTGTCGATATCATCGAAGCGGGCTTCCCCATCGCCTCGGTTGGCGACTTCGAGGCGGTCTGCGCGGTGGCCAAGCAGGTCAAGCACGCCACCGTCGCCGGGCTTGCCCGCGCCATTCCCGCCGATATCGACCGGGCGGGCGAGGCGGTGCGTCATGCCCAGCGCGGGCGCATCCACACGTTCGTATCGACCTCTCCGATCCACCTTGCGCACCAGATGCGCAAGACCGAGGACGAGGTGATCGAGATCATCGCCAGGACCGTGTCGCAGGCGCGCAACCTCATCGACGACGTCGAGTGGAGCGCCATGGATGCGACCCGCACGCCGATCGAGTTTCTGATGCGGTGCGTTGAAACGGCGATCAAGGCGGGCGCCTCGACCATCAACCTGCCCGATACGGTCGGTTACGCGGTGCCCGAAGAGCACTACGCGATGTTCAAGACCATCATCGACAAGGTACCGGGTGCCGACAAGGCTATCTTCTCGGTTCATTGCCACGACGATCTCGGCATGGCCGTCGCCAATTCGCTGGCCGGAGTCGCGGGTGGCGCGCGGCAGGTGGAGTGTACCATCAACGGACTCGGCGAGCGGGCCGGCAACGCAGCGCTCGAAGAGATCGTCATGGCCTTGCGCACCCGCGGCGACGCCATGCCCTACTACACAAATGTGGAGACGACGCAGCTCTCCCGCGCCAGCCGCATCGTTTCGGCAGCAGCCAACTTCCCGGTGCAGTTCAACAAGGCGATCGTCGGCAAGAACGCCTTCGCGCACGAAAGCGGCATCCACCAGGACGGCATGCTCAAGAACGCGGAAACCTACGAAATCATGACCCCCGAGAGCGTCGGCATCAAGGCGACCACGCTCGTCATGGGCAAGCATTCCGGCCGCGCCGCCTTCAAGGACAAGCTGAAGGAATTGGGCTACGAGCTTGGCGACAATGCCTTCCAGGAGGCGTTCGTGCGCTTCAAGGATCTGGCCGACCGCAAGAAGCATATCTACGATGCCGACATCGTCGCGCTGGTCGATGACGAGGTGGGCTCGGCCGGCGACCGCATCAGGCTCGTCAACATGGAGGTCGTCTCCAAGACGGGCGGTGTGCATCGGTGCTCCATGACCCTTTCGATCGACGGACAAGAGAACACGGTCACCTACGACGGCATGGGCTCGGTCGACGCGATCTTCAACGCGATCAAGCAGGGCGTCGGGCAGAACCCGCATCTGGTGCTCTACGCGATCGATGGCGTCACCGGCGGCACGGACGCGCAGGCGAACGCGCATGTGCGCCTTGAGCTCAACGGGCGGATCGCGTCGGGTAACGCGGCCGAACCCGATACGCTCGTCGCCTCGGCGCGCGCGTATCTCAACGCCTACAATCGCCTGCTGCTCGAGCGCGGCGCCTCCGCCCAGGGGGCGCTCGCGGGGTGAGTCGGTACGAACTCGCCCCTGTCACCACACCCGAGCTGTGGTCAGCACTGCACGACATCCGTCGCGCGGTGCTGTTCAGTCCTGGCCGCCACGCAACGTCCATCGTCTACAACGACAACCACCCGGACGATCGGAAGCCGGGACACCACCCCTTCGTTCTGCTGGCCGATGGAAAGCCGGTGGGGACCGCTCGCCTCGACGAGATCGGCGACGGTCGGGGCGTTGTCAGGCTGGTGGCGATCGTTGCTGAGCTGCAGGGGCGAGGCCATGGCCGGATCCTGGGCACGATGGTCGACGAGGAGGCAGCTCGACGCGGTCTTGAAATCCTCCACGTCAACGCGGCGGCCGATGCGCTCGGATATTATGAGGCGCTCGGTTGGCGACGCGATTCGTGGGATCCATCCGAGCTGGCCGGCATTGCAGCCGCCTGTATCCAGATGAGCAAGGTTCTCGTTTAACTGCATTGCACTGCCCGCAATTGTATTCCCCGCGACCTTACGCCAATAGAGAGGCGTTTGTCGGTGCGGAGATGACATGGCGTTGCGTGCGGAGATCAGAGGCCTGCTGACCGGGCTCGGACTGGTCGCAGCGGCGGTGGTGGTGGCCGCCAGCGGTCCAACCTATATCCCTGGCCAGGCGCTGTTGCAGTCGCTGCGCCCGCACTTGGCGGTTGGCCTGCTGGTTTATGCCGTGGTTGTACTATTTTCCGGCGCGCGTTGGCGGGCACTGGCCCTGGCAGGGATCGCCGCAGTCAGCATCGCGCACACCGCTTGGATCATCATCCCGCAGCAGCAAGCGCGTGCGGCAGTCGCGGCACGGCCGACGGTCACGCAGTTCGACCTTTTGAGCTTCAACGTCCTAAACACCAACAAGGGCAACAGCGCTCCGATCGTCGACATGATCCTCGAGCGCGATGCCGACGTCGTCATCCTGATGGAGGCGGCGCCGCTCTTGCCCGATATCGAGCGGCTGCGGACCGCTTACCCTTACGGCATTGGCTGCGAGCTGGAGGCGACCTGCGACACGCTCCTGGTGAGCAAAACGCCGCTGGAGAAGTCCTCGCGCCTGGCTGATCTCGGCCATATCTTCCCCCGACGTGTGATCTATGCAGCGTCAGTGATCGATGGTCATCGCGTGAACCTGGTTGCCGCCCATTTGACCAAGCCCTATTTCGACTACTTCTCGGTAGCCGAAGCTCGTGTACTCAGGAAAGGTCTGAATGGACTGGAAGGGCCGGTGGTCGTCGCCGGCGATTTCAACGCCGCGCCGTGGTCGCGCAACCTTATCCGGCTGATGCGCAACGCGGATCTGTTGACCGGCAACGCCTATCCGGGCACGTGGCCGGTGGAGCTCGGCGATCTCGGTGTGCCGATCGATACCATGTTCACGCGAGCTCCCGCGGTCATCACCTCGATCGAGGGGCTGCCCGACCCGATGGGGTCAAATCACCGCGGCATAGTCGCCCAAATCACGCTCGTTGAGCAGTGAGGGCTTGCGCCGCCGCGATGGCGGCGGGCAGTTCTGCCTCGAAGATGTCGAGCGCTTCATCCGGTCCGACGCTGACGCGGATGCAACGGTCCAAACCCTGCGAGGCCGGTTTCCGGACGAACACGCCACGCGCGACCAGTCCTTCGAGCACGCCGAGGGCATAGGCGCCGTCGCGGCCGCAATCGATGGCAACGAAGTTGGTTGCCGAGGGGATGGCCTCGAATCCATTAGCGGCGGCTATGGCATAGACGCGCTGGCGGGCGGCTGCCGTGCGGGCGACGACATCGGCGAGCCACGCTTCATCGGCAAGCGCCGCGATGGCGCCGGCCTGGCCCATACGGCTGATGCCGAAATGGTTGCGGATGCGGTTGAAGGGCGCGATCGCCTCGCGAACACCCACCACATAGCCGACTCGCACACCGGCCATGCCATGGGCCTTGGAGAAGGTGCGCATGCGCAAGACGTTCGGGCGTAGCGGATGGATCGGGGGCAGCGTACCTGCCGGGGCGAACTCGCCATAGGCTTCATCGAGAATCAGCATGGTGTCGGAGGGCAGCGCGTCGATAAAGGCGGTGATTTCCGCGGCGGTCCACCAAGTCCCCATGGGGTTGTCCGGATTGGCCAGGTAGACGAGTCGTGCCTTCTCGCGGCGAACCGCCTCGGCAAGGCCGGCAAGGTTCTCGCGGTCGGCCTCGTAGGGCACCTTGACCTGCCGCCCGCCGAAGCCGGCGACGTGGAAGTCGAAGGTCGGATAGCCTCCGGCCGAGGTCACCACCGGCTCGCCCGGCTCAATGTAGAGCCGCGCGGCAAGGCCTAACAAGGCATCGATGCCTTCCCCCGGCATGACCTCGTCCGCCGCCACGCCCAGGTGGTCGGCGAGGGCGACCCGCAGATCGTGATTTTCCGGATCGCCGTACTTCCAGCTCTCATGGCTGGCCGCGGCCATTACGGCGAGCACGCGCGGGGAAGGGCCGAAGCCGCTCTCGTTGGCGCCGAGCCGGGCGCGGAACGGTTTGCCGAGGCGACGTTCGATCGCCTCGGGTCCGACAAAGGGCACAGCTTCGGGCAGGGCGGCGGCAAGGCGCGCTAGCGGTGGTCTGGTCAATCTTTCCTCCCATGGGCGATTCGTGCTTGCGGCGCCCCAGCCAATGCTTTTCGGGCAAGGTAATGCGGTCTGCCCGCCCGAGGCAAACCTCTCCATCTAATCCGGCTGGAGCACAGCCCCCATGTTTTGCACAGGACGTCCGCACCTTCATCCCGCGCAACCCGTTGGGGGCAGAGGATTTGCGGCCCGGTGTTCATTGCACTCAATTTTCAACAAATTGCAGCTTCTGCGGAAAGGTCCGTGAAGGCATGCCGGCTCACCTTCGTCCCATGGCCAAGGCCGATTCTCACCCCCTTCAACCACCCCTGGAGACAGCGTCATGCTCCCCACTTTCCTGCTTGCCCGCGACCACCTCGAGCAGGCTGCGGTCATTCTGCAGGGTTCTGATACCCGCTCCCGGCAATTGCGCCATATCATCGAGCGTACGATCGGGCTAATGGACGAATTCCAACGCCGCCAGCCAAGGCGGGCGGACAATGTGCTCGACTTCGCCGAATTCCGGCGCCAGCGGTACGGATCGCCGCAGTAACCGGTGCATGAGGAAAGACGCCCAGGGAACCGGGCTCGCGGATGGGGGTGCCGCGACGACGTTAACGAGCGCGCAGTTTTTGCGCGCTCGTCCTATAGACAGGGCCAAAACCCTTTGATAGAGAGGCGCCACTTTGGTGGCCGGGTGCATAGCTCAGATGGTAGAGCAGCTGACTCTTAATCAGCGGGTCCAAGGTTCGAGTCCTTGTGCACCCACCAAAGGCCGGCGCTGACAGGCGCCAGACAGGTTTTCATGTCAGATTGACCGCTTCCGTACGACCGAGTCCCTCAGGCCCGGTCCGCGTCGGCGTGCAATCTGAACGTCATGGAGCGGCCTCAAGCCGCCCGCCCCCGGAGGTCCCTTATGCCGTTTGGCATCGACGCCAGCTTCGTTTCCTCATTCTTTCAGGTCATCCTCATCGATCTGGTTCTCGCTGGCGATAACGCTGTCGTCATTGGCCTGGCGGCGGCGGGACTGCCCAAGGCAGTGCGGGGGCGCGCGATCCTAATCGGTATCGCGGCGGCGACGGTAATGCGCATTGGCTTTGCGCTCATCACCACCCAGCTCCTTGCCATGACCGGCCTGCTGCTCGCCGGCGGCCTGCTTCTCCTGTGGGTCTGCTGGAAGATGTATGAGGAACTGCGCATCTCGCCGGCCGAGCATGAAGCAGCGGCCGAGGCCGTCGCTCACGCCGACCTCAACGCAGACGGTACCATCGCCGGCGGCGCGGCGCCCAAGACGCTGCGCCAGGCTGTCATCCAGATCATCATCGCCGATGTCTCCATGTCGCTCGACAACGTTCTGGCCGTGGCGGGTGCGGCCCAGCACCATTGGGAGGTGCTGGTCTTCGGTCTCGTGCTCTCGGTCGCGCTGATGGGCGTGGCGTCGGCCTTCATCGCCAAGCTTCTCAACCGGCACCGCTGGATCGCCTGGGTGGGGCTGCTCATCATCCTCTACGTGGCGATCAAGATGGTCTATGAAGGCGCTGACCAGGTTCTCGGCTACACGCTGCCGCATATCCCCTTCATCTATGGGGGGCATGCGGCTCCCGCCGCTGCGCATTAACCGGGCGGCACGCCGCCAGGTTTCGGTAACCAAGGGCGCAGGTTTGCGGCATTTGGTCCGTCGGGATAGGGTTTTGCACACCCTCTGGCGCTAGTGTCCGGCGAAGAGAGTTCGCAGCGGATCATCTGATGTCAGCCATCGAAGAGCAAACGTCGCCAGCCTTGCCGGCCGTGGCGGCAAAGGATGCAGCGTCCGCTCTCGGCCTGACGGTCGAGATCGCATCCGGCAGCGCGTGGGACGCGGCCGTTGCCGATTTCGACGAGGTCTGCCAGGAGCAGCTCCATGCGTTCTCGGCCACACGTTGGCCGGGAACCGTGCAGGAGCCCGTGCTCTTCCGGCAAGGCGGCGAACTCGTGGGCGGTGCGCTGATGATGATCCAGCCCTTGCCGCTGCGGCTCGGCGCGATCGCCGTTTCCAAATGGGGGCCGATGCTCAAGGACGCCGGCCGGGCGGATGCGGAGGCTATCCATGCCGGCATGATCGAGTTGCTGATCGCGGACTACGCACGAGCGCGCGGCATGATGCTCTCGGTGCTGCCGCGTGCGGCGCTCGAAGCCGACAACAGACGCCATCGCTATCTTGTCGAGCGTGGCTTTCGGCGCGGCTCGGAGCTTCTCTATCCCAGCCGCTACATCGTCAACCTCAGGCTCGACGACGCCGGGCTGCGCAAGAGCTTTGCGCAGAAATGGCGCTATCACCTCAACAAGTCGGAAAAAGAAGGCCTTGCCTTCGAGCATGCGGACGTCGCGCGCATGGACGAGTTCCACGCCCTCTACAGCGCCATGACTGACCGCAAGCAGTTCTCCGACCATTCGGCTTACGACACTGTCGATACGCTGATGACGATGAAGCCGCCGAATTTGCGGCCCGAGCTCTTTTTCGTGCGGCACGAGAGCGGGATCGTTGCCGGGGCGATCATCTTCACGGCAGGCGACAGGGCCGTTTATCTCTATGGGGCGACGAGCGACCGGGCTCTTCCCCTGCGGGCCGGCTATTTCCTGCACTGGCACGTCATCCGGTGGTTGCGCGACAATACCCGCGCCAACTGGTACGACCTCGGCGGCACCGACGGCTATCAGGGGTTGCACCAGTTCAAGAAGGGGATGGTGGGTGAGGCGGGGGTTATCCGACCGGTACCCCCCGTTGCCAATTATGCCGACAACCCGATGGCCTTGTTGGTCGGTGAGGGGGCTTTTGCCGCGCGCGATGCCTATCATCAGGTGCAGCGCACAATCCATGCCTGGCGCAACCCGAAGGCGCGGCCCGATCAACCGCGATCGGCGGAAAACGGAGAGGCTCGATGAGCCTCTATCGGCGGCTGGCCTCCCAGTCGAGCGTCATCTTCGCAGCGCGTCTGTTCGGCGCGGGTATCGTTTTTGTCGTACAGGCGCTGATCGCCCGCACCTGGGGTGCCGATATCTTGGGCGAATACCTCGTCATCATCGCGACGGTCAACCTCGTCGCCGTGACCATGCCTCTGGGATTCCAGACCATCGGCGGCTATTTCGCGGCAGAGTACCGGGCGCACGGCAACCGGCGGCAACTCGTTGCTTTCCTCGCACGCGCCTATGGCCACATTGCCTTGGTATTTGCTGTACTCCTGGTTGCTGGTCAGCCGCTCCTTTCTCTCTTCGGACTGGGGCAGGGGACGGTCGCGCGGCACTTCCTGCCAGTGATGCTTCTGGCATTCGGCACGACCATGGTCTTCGTCAACGGAGCGGTGCTGGTCGGCATGAAGCGGCCGTTCGCCGGATTCTTTGCCGATACACTGTTCCGCCCGATGATCGTGATCGCGGGGTTCGCGGCAGCCGCCGCCATTGCCGACGCCGATGCAGCATTCACGGCTCTGCTCTGGTGGGTCGCCTGTGGTTACGTCGCTATCTGCCTTATACATTTCGGGTTTGTCGTCGCCACCGTTCTCGCCGTCGCCGACGAGGGGACCGCCAGTACGCGCGAACCGCGGCGCTGGTGGCGCTTTGCGCTGCCGTGGGTGGTGATCGGGCTTGCTACCGATTTCTTCTTCGATATCGACCTGTTGCTTCTTGCCGCGCTGCTGTCGCGCGAGGAACTGGCGATCTTCGGGGTTTGCACCAGGGTCTTTTCGCTGGTCTCGTTCGGCGTGGCGGCGGTCTATGCCGTCACCATGCCCGAAATGTTCGAAAGCGAGGCCAGGCAGGACCGGGCCGGGTTCAACCGCAAGGTGAGCGAGGCGAACCTGGTCGCCGGTGGCCTTTCGGTATTCCTGTTCGTAGTCATGCTAATCGCGGGCCCGTTTGCACTGATGCTGTTCGGGCCGGCATTTTCAGCCGGCGCTGTTCCGCTCGCCATCCTCTGTCTCGCGCTCGTCGTGCGCTCTCTGCTGGGGCCGGCTTCTCTCGTGCTGTCCATCCACGACAGGCCCTATGCCAGCCTGCCGGCCGTGGGGCTCGGAGTCGTGACTCTTGTTGGCGGCAATTTCCTGCTGGTGCCGGCCTTCGGGCTGATGGGAGCGGCTCTGGCGGCGCTCTTTGCCATCTCATTGTGGTCGGGAGCGTTATGGTGGACGGCACTCAAGACCGCAAAGGTCGACGTGTCGATCTTCCAGCGGTGGCGCCGGACAATCGAGCGGGCGACGCCGGCAGAGTGATCAGCGCTTCAGCAGGCGCCGGATGCGGCGCCTGACCTTGGCGGAAACGCCGCCCTGCATGCCGCGATCATAGCCGGATACGGTCTTGGTCAGCGGCCGCTCGTAGAGCAGGTAGTCTTCGCCGAAGATGTGCTTTTCGAGCGTTGCAGTCAGTGAATAGCCATAGCGCTTCATGATCAGCGCGGCGACGTCGTTGCCGGCCTTGGTGTAGGTGGCGATCTTGTGGAAGCGGCCGTCGTTCCAGTGTTCGATGAAGGCGCGCATGCCATGGGCGCCGAGGCTCGAGCGGCGGTGCTCGGGAAACACGTAGGACCAGTATAGCCAGAGCGTCCCCAGCTCCGGACCGCTGATCATGAAGGCGGCGGGCGCGCCGTCGCGCTCGAAGATCATGATGTGGAACGGATCGGCTTCGATGAGGCCGGCCAAATGGTCCTTGGTCAGCCGCGCCTTTTCGTAGGTCTTGAACTCGGGAATGTAGAATGGCGAGGTCTCTATGGCCTCCATCAGGCGCTCATGGACGAGGTCGATGTCGGCGAAGGTGGCGGCGCGGTAAGGTCGTTCGCGCGGCGTTTCGGCGGCCGGTGCCGATGTAGTCTGCTGCAGCTCGATCGTCTCGCTCATCGTACGCTCCAGATGAAGGGACATGCTAGCAGACCCGGCCTTGAGGCCGAAGCGTGCTTGCGCCAAGCGGTTAACGGGTCCGGTCCGCCAGGCCCTTGCCCGGTGGATGGTGCGCGATTAGAACGGGAGCCCCGAAGAGATGAGGAGGAGTCCATGAGCGAGGAGCTCGTTTTCCCGCCAAGCGCTGAGGCTGTCGCACGCACCCGCACGACCGCGGAACAATACGAGACTCTCTACGCCCGCTCGATCTCGGACCCTGATGGGTTCTGGCGCGAGCAGGCTGGCCGCCTGGACTGGATGGTGCCGTTCAGCACGGTGAAGGACACCTCGTTTGCCTACCCGGATGTGTCGATCCGCTGGTTCGAGGACGGTGAGCTCAATGTCTCGGCCAACTGCATCGACCGGCATCTGGCCACACGCGGCGACCAGACGGCGCTGATCTTCGAACCGGACGATCCCAGGGCCGAGGCGCGCCACATCACCTACCGCCAGCTCTACGACGAGGTGTGCCGGCTGGCCAATGTCTTGAAGGCCAGGGGGGTCAGGAAGGGCGACCGGGTGACCATCTACCTGCCGATGATCCCGCAGGCGGCCTATGCGATGCTGGCCTGCGCGCGCATCGGGGCGGTGCACTCGGTGGTATTTGCCGGCTTCTCGCCCGAGGCGCTGGCGGGGCGCATCAACGACTGCGGCTCCAGGCTGGTGATCACCGCCGATGAAGGCCGGCGCGGCGGCAAGGCGGTGGCCCTCAAGGCCAATGTCGACAAGGCGCTGGAAAGCTGCCCGGATGTGGAAACGGTGCTGGTGGTCAGCAACACCGGCAGCGAGGTGGCGATGGTCGCGGGCCGCGACCTGTGGCTCGACGAGGAGGCGGCCGGCGTTGCGGGCGAGTGCCCGCCCGAGCCGATGAATGCCGAGGACCCGCTGTTCATCCTCTATACCTCGGGCTCGACCGGCAGCCCCAAGGGCGTGCTGCACACCACCGGCGGTTATCTGGTGTGGGTGAGCCTCACCCATGAGCTGGTGTTCGACTACCGGGAGGGCGAGGTCTACTGGTGCACCGCCGATGTCGGTTGGGTGACCGGGCACAGCTACATCGTCTATGGACCTCTGGCCAACGGGGCGGTGAGCCTGATGTTCGAGGGGGTGCCGAACTGGCCGGACCCGTCGCGCTTCTGGCAGGTGGTCGAACGGCACAAGGTCAACATCTTCTATACCGCGCCGACGGCGATAAGGGCGCTGATGGGGGCGGGCGCCGAGTGGACGCAAAAGAACGACCTTTCCAGCCTGCGGCTGCTGGGGTCGGTGGGCGAGCCGATCAACCCGGAAGCCTGGCTCTGGTACCACAGGCATGTGGGGCGCGAGCGCTGCGAGATCGTCGACACCTGGTGGCAGACCGAGACCGGCGGGTTCATGATCACGCCGCTGCCCGGGGCCATCGCCACCAAGCCGGGCTCGGCGACCAAACCGTTCTTTGGGGTCAAGCCGGTGGTGCTCTCGCCCGAGGGCCGGCTGCAGGAGCAGGTCAAGGCCGAGGGGGTGCTGGCCATCGCCGACAGCTGGCCGGGGCAGATGCGCACCGTCTATGGCGACCACCAGCGGTTCGTCGACACCTATTTTGCCACCTACAAGGGCTACTACTTCACCGGCGACGGCTGCCGGCGGGACGCGGACGGCTATTACTGGATCACCGGGCGGGTCGACGACGTGCTCAACGTCTCCGGGCACCGGCTGGGGACGGCCGAGGTGGAGAGCGCGCTGGTGGCGCATCCCAAGGTGGCCGAGGCGGCGGTGGTCGGCTATCCGCACGGCATCAAGGGGCAGGGCATCTACTGCTATGTGACGCTGATGGCCGGGGAGGAATACACCGACGCCCTCAAGGACGAGCTCCGGGCGTGGGTGAGGAAGGAGATCGGCCCGATCGCCACCCCCGACCTCATTCAGTGGGCGCCAGGACTGCCCAAGACGCGCTCGGGCAAGATTATGCGCCGCATCCTGCGCAAGGTGGCCGAGAACGACTTCTCCAATCTCGGCGATACCTCCACCCTCGCCGATCCCGCCGTCGTCACCAACCTCGTCGACAACAGGCTCAATCGGTAAAAGGTTCAATGGGCCTCAGAGAGGAACTGGTGTCCTCCACCAGCACCTTGCGGCTGTTGAGAAATCTCAGGATGGGGCCCATCCTGAGATGGCGCGCCAGCCGCAAGATGTGTGAACAGGGTACGAAACGCGTGCAAACTGCGCTTCGCGCCCTCTGAGCGGACACAAGCACCGAGCCCTTCTCCTCAAGGGGAAAGGGCTCGGTGCCTTGTTCTACTCTCTTTCCTAGAGGAGAGGAGCGCCGCGGCGTTCAGTCTTCCAGTGCGATTGTTTCGGCCACAAAGCTCGTCCAGGGTAGGGCCTAGACGAATCCAACCGCGAGCGCCCTCGTGCCGAAATCCTTAGTCCTGCGCTTCCTCGCCCCGCTGCTCGTTCTTGCGGCATCGGGCGGCGTCCACGCCCAAAGCCTCGAGGAGATGGCCGGGCAGATGATTGTCGTCGGCTTTGAGGGTGACAGCGTCGACGACCGGTCGGTTGCGGCCCTGCGCGAGGAGATCGCCCAGGGCCATGTCGGCGGGGTGATGTACCTGAAGCCAAATGTGGCGAGCCTTGCCGGGGTTGAAGCGATGAACGCGGCCTTTCGCGCGGCTTCGCCGGACCTGCCACCCTTCATCACACTCGACCAGGAGGGCGGGGCGGTCGAGCGGCTGACGCAGGCGGTGGGATTCACCGAAATCCCTGATGCAGCGACCGTTGCCGCCCGCAGCAGCGTCGCCGAGGCCGAGGCCCTCTATGCCGATTTGGCACAGCGGCTTGCCGCGCTCGGCTTCAACGTCAATTTTGGGCCCGTGGCGGACCTCGACCTCAACCCCGATAACCAGATCATCGCCCGCTACGGACGCGCGTTCGCGGCCGACCCGCAGACTGTCATCGCCTACGATCAGACTTTCATCCGCGCTCATGAGGCTGCGGGCATGCTGACGGCACTGAAGCACTTTCCGGGGCACGGCTCGTCGACCGCCGACAGCCACGAGGGCTTCGTCGACATCACCGATACCTGGCAGGAAAGCGAGCTCGAGCCCTATCGGGCGCTGATCGCGGAGGGGTACGACGAGTTCGTTATGATCGCACACCTCTATCACGCCAGGTATTCGGGAGGAGTCGAGGGGCTGCCCTCGAGCCTTACCCCGCGATGGATCGATGGTGTGCTGCGCGGAGAGTTGGGCTTTACCGGCGTCGTCATCAGCGACGACCTCGAAATGGGCGCGATCCGCAAGCACTTCACCCTTGAGGAAACGGTGACCCGGGCGGTGCGTGCAGGCATGGACGTGCTGCTCTTTTCCAATACCTCGGACCCACGCGCCTCGCTCGCCGACGAGATCCGTGGGGTTCTGGTGGCCGAGGCCGAAGCCGACCCCGCTTTTGCCGCGCGCATCGCCGAAAGCTACCAGCGCATTGTGGCGCTCAAGGACCGCATTCGCTAAATCGCCAGGCTGACCGCGACTGCTGGTTCGCCGCCACTATTTCCTCCGCTCTCCCAAGGGGGTAGACTGTCACATGGCCGTCGCCGGCATGCGGCACGGTAATGTCGACGGGACCAGGGACGATTCGCTGATGACCGAAACCCGCCAGATGCGGCGCGTACGGGCGTTGTTCATTTCCGATGTTCACCTCGGCATGCGCCCGAGTCGAATCGGTCAACTCACGGACTTCCTACGCCACCACGATGCCGACACGATCTATCTCGTGGGTGATATCGTTGACGGCTGGCGGTTGGCCAAGTCCTGGCACTGGCCGAGCGACTACAACGTTCTGGTGCAGGTGCTGCTGGAAAAGGCTAATTCCGGTTCCAAGGTCATCTATCTGCCCGGCAATCACGATGAATTTCTGCGCGAGTATCTGGGAACCTATTTCGGGGAAGTGGAGTTCGTCGATCGGACCATCCACACCAGCGCTCAGGGCAAGACCTACCTCGTGATCCATGGCGACCAGTTCGATGTCGTAGTCATGCACGCCAAGTGGCTCGCCCATGTAGGTGACTGGGCGTACAACGCCGCGCTCAGGATCAACATGGCGCTCAACTGGGTGCGCCGGCGGCTGGGACTGCAATACTGGTCTCTTTCGGCGTGGGCCAAGCAGAAGGTCAAGAATGCCGTGTCGATCATCGGGCGGTTCGAGGAGGCATTGGTGCACGAGGCCCGCGAATCCGGCGTCGACGGCGTCATCTGCGGGCACATCCATTTCGCCGACATGCATGACCGCCTCGGCATCCACTACATCAACACCGGCGACTGGGTGGAAAGCTGTACGGCGGTGGTCGAGAATGACGACGGCAGCTTCGAACTCGTCAAATGGACCGAGATGGCGGTGGGCGAGCCGCGCCGCTTCCGGCTTCGGCGCGCGGTATCCTGAATGCCGACAAAAGTCCTCATCGTCACCGATGCCTGGTATCCCCAGACCAACGGGGTGGTGCGCAGCCTGTCGGCGATGGGACGGGAGCTGGCAAGGCGCGGGATCGTGACGACATACCTGACGCCTGAGCGGTTCTGGACGGTACCCGTGCCGACTTATCCGGAAATCCGTCTGTCGCTGACGCCAATCGGGGCGGTGGGACACATCATCGATGAGGATATGCCCGATCACATCCATATCGCGACTGAAGGGCCGCTGGGCCTGCAGGCGCGGCTGCACTGCGCCGATACGGGCCTGAGGTTCACAACCAGCTTTCATACCCGGTTCCCGGAATACGTGGCCGCGCGCGTGCCGGTGCCCCCCGACTGGTCCTATGCGTATCTGCGCTGGTTCCATGCGGACGCGGCAACAACGCTGGTGCCGACGGCTTCCATGCTCGCCGAACTCGAGGAACGCGGCTTCACGCACTTGAAGCTCTGGTCGCGCGGGGTCGATGCCGAGCTTTTCTCGCCGGGACCCAAAAACCGTTTCCTCGATCTGCCCGGGCCGCACCTACTCTATGTCGGACGGGTAGCGCCGGAAAAGAACGTCGAAGCCTTTCTCAAGACCGATATGCCCGGCACCAAGATCGTCGTCGGCGACGGGCCGCAGCGCGAGGAACTGCAGCACCGCTATCCAGATGCGGTGTTCCTCGGCTACCAGTTCGGCGAGGAACTCGCATCGCTCTACCGCAGTGCTGACGTCTTCGTCTTCCCAAGCCTGACCGACACATTCGGCAACGTCATGGTCGAGGCGATGGCCTCGGGTGTGCCTGTGGCCGCCTATCCCGTCACGGGTCCGCGTGACGTGCTGACCGAGAATGCCGGGGCTATGGACGCCGATCTGGGCATCGCGATCGCGCGGGCCCTGAGGCTCCCGCGCCCGGCGGCGCGTGCTCGTGCGGAAAGCTTCACCTGGAAGGTGAGTGGGGATCAGTTCCTGTCGGCGCTGGTGCCGGCGGAAGGCCCCCGACATCACCGTTTCGCAAAAGCGAGCTAGGCCCTCTCTATTCCAAAACAAATTCCTTCGCATCTCCCCCAAGGGCGGCGATAGCTGCCGAATTGAGGCGCGATTGGATGGGTCGCGCCTTGCCAGCCTCACCCGGCGCGCGCATTGTGTGATGCGTTGTTTCGCGAGATTCCCCCGGAGCGTATTTTCGATGGGTCCGACCTTGGCGGCGCGCCTGGCCTCGCCCGCCGCCCGTACGGGTGTCTACTATGCCAGCCTCTTCATGACCGGGGCCGTCTCCAATCCCTTCCTGCCGATCTGGCTGACCGAACGAGGCGTCGCGCCTCAAGAGATCGGCTTTATCAATGCTGCGCCGATCTTTGCCATGATCGCCATCAACCTCGTCGTCGGGCGTATCGCCGATCGGGCGAGCGACTGGCGCACGGTGATCGTAGCCGGCTCGATTTTCGCGGCAATTCCGCCGTTCTTCCTGCTCCTCACTGATGGTTACCTGCCCGTCCTCATCATCTGGACGCTGCTGATTGTGCCGTTCCAGGCGATCGCGCCAGTGGTCGATGCCGCCACATACCGAATGGCGCGTCGCAATGGTTACGATTTCGGCGCGATCCGCGTGTGGGGTACTATCGGCTTCGTCGTCATGACACTTGTCGCCGGCCTCGTGCTCGACTGGCAGGGCGCTGTCGCCTTCGTGCCGCTCCTCATTGCCGTGAGCCTGGTGCGGGCGGCGCTGTCGCTGCAGTTGCCGCTGTTTCGCGGGCATGACGACCACTTCCGCCCGACCTATCCGATCGATGCGCCGATCAGTCCGCTGGTGGCGGTGCGCAGGGGCGAACTGTGGAAGCCATGGTTCATCCTCACCCTCATCGGCGCCTCGCTTCTCCACGGCAGCCATATGATGCAGATGGGGTTCGGGGCGCTGATCTGGGCCGAGGCGGGGCTGCCCGGCTGGGTGATCGGCATTCTCTGGGCGGTGGCTCCGACCGCCGAAATCCTCGCCATGTTCTATTTCGAACGCATTACGCGGCGGTTTGCGGCCCGGCACCTCATCGTCATCGGTTGCATCTGCGGAGTGATCCGCTGGTGGGGGTTCGGCCTCGAGCCCGACGTGTGGGTACTGATCGCTCTGCAAACGCTACACCTGGCAACGGTCGGGCTCACCTTCCTCGGTATTACCCACTTCATCGCCAACTGGACGAGCGAGGACATCGCGGCCGAAGCGCAGAGCTTCTTCATGATGATCCGGCAGGTGGTGACCGTCATTGCCCTCGTCGGCTTCGGATATCTGGCCGGAGCGTTCGGGGCGGGCGCCTTTTTCGTGGCTTCGCTCCTTTCGGGGCTAGGTGCAGTGATGGTGTTTGCATCCCTCGTTCTCATGAATCCGAAGGTCGAGAAGGCCGAGTTGAAGGGCGTATTTCGCTAGATGTCGTCGTTCCTGGCGTTCCTTGCGCGGGCGGAAACGCGCGCCTCGGTCTTCCACTTCACCGTATTCCTGCCGGTGTCGGTGAGCGCGGTCTATTTCGCAATCTGGCTTTCAGGCAGGGGCATTTCACCCGAGCAGATCGGCATCATCAACGCGGTGCCCGTCCTGGTGCTCCTGCTCATCAATCTCTTCATCGGGCGGCTCGCAGACAGGGCCAGCGACTGGCGCACGATGATCCTCATCATGGCTCTGCTCGCCGGATCGGTGCCCATCGGGCTGTTTTTCGTCGATGAGTTCTGGGGGATCCTGCTGGTCTGGACGCTGGTGGCAGTCACTTCGGGTTCGATCCCGCCGGTCGTCGATGCGGCGACCGTGCGGATGACCACGCGCAACGGCAGCGATTTCGGGACGGTGCGGGCGTGGGGTACCGTCGGGTACGTGGTCGGCACGGCACTGACGGGCATGGCGATCGTCTGGTGGGGTTCGGTGGCGTTCGTGCCGCTCTTCGTTGGGCTGTCGCTGTTTCGCGCCCTCATCGCGCTGCAATTGCCGCGCTTCCGCGCACCGCCAACGCAGGAGGTCGTGGCGGCAGCCATACCGCGGGCCCGAGCGCTGAAGCAGGTGATGAAGCCCTGGTTCGTGCTGCCGGTCATAGCTTATGCCCTCGTCAACGCCACGCATGCGGTGCTTTCGACGCTGGCGGCGCTCGTCTGGCACAATGAGGGGGTTTCGGAAGGCACGATCGGGCAGCTCATCGCCGTGGGGGCGGGGGCGGAAGCGGTGATGATGTTCGTCTGGCGGCGGGTGGGTGCGCGGGTCAGCGCCCGACACATGATCCTTGCAGCTGCGCTCGCGACGATCGTGCGCTGGACGGTCATGGGGCTCAACCCGCCGATCGGCGTGCTCTTCGGGCTGCAGACGCTGCACGCGGTGACCTACGCACTCGGCTATTTCGGGCTCGTGCACTTCATCGCCAACTGGACCAGCGAGGACATCGCAGCCGAAGCGCAGAGCTTTGCCTTCGTGCTGCAGCAGGCGATGAGCGTCGTCACCCTCATGACCTTCGGCTGGCTGATCGCCCAATGGGGCGTCGCCTCGTTCTTCGCAGCGGCGGGCCTGGGCGTCGCGGCGCTCGTCTGCGTGCTCATCTCGCTGCGGATGATGCCGGCCAAATAGACGGCTACCGCCGGGCGTGCCGGAACACCAGATCCTCCGGATCCTGCTTGGCGGCATCCGGATCGAGAACGGCGTCCAGCCGTTGGGCGACAGCGATGGACGCGGCGTTGCCCGGATCGACGTAGCTGACGAGGGTGGAAAGGCCCAGCGTGCCGAAGGCCCAGTCGCGAAGCGCGTGAGCCGCTTCGGTGGCGTAGCCCTTGCCCTCATGTCCCTCATAGATCATCCAGCCGAGTTCCTTTTCCGGGAAGAGCGGGCCGTGGTTGATGCCGATCTGCCCGACGCACGTGCCGGTCTCGGTCACGTCGATCATCAACGCGCCATGACCAAAGAGCTCCCAGAGCGCCACGTCGTGGCAGAACATGCCCCAGGCGGCGCGCATGTCGAACGGACCGCCCATATAGACCGAGCGCTGCGAGGCCATCAGCCGCTCGTAAGCGGGAAAGTCTGCAAAGACCGGTGGGCGGAGCGTGAGGCGTTGCGTGCGGAGCGTCGGAATGGTGGTCATGCTATTGTTGGTTCTGTGGCAGTCGGTCGGTGATCTCGTAGTAGTCGCCCTTGTCGGCCACGAAAATGTGCATGGCAAGGCTCGTGTTGGTCGGGGTGTCGAACGCGCCCATGAAGATGCCGATCCGATCGACATGTATTGGGTCGAAGAACAGCGATGAGCCGCAGACCGAGCAGAACCCGCGCCTCACCTTTTCCGAGGAGTGGTACCAGGTAAGGGTCTGTGCGTTCTCGACGGTCACGGCGCTGCGCGGGACATCGGTGCCGGCTTCATAGTGGCCGGTGAACTTGCGGCAGCGTGTGCAATGGCAGGCGGTGGGCGGGGACAGGTCCCCTTCGACGGTGAAACGGACGGCCCCGCAGAGGCATGATCCCTTGTGCATGATCCGTACCTCAGGCGACCGCAGACGCCGGTGTCCGCGTCTCGCGCCGTTGCTCGAGCAGGCGGATCAGTTCGCGCGCTTCAGCGGGCGGGCGCACCTCCCGGCGGCGGTAGTTGGAGCCGTCGCGCTCGCGTGTGACGAGGCCCATGCCGAACAGGCTGCGGCGCAGGATAGCCGGATCTCCAAAGTGATGCTCGTTGTACAGCAGATCGTTGACCTGCCGCTCGTGGAGATTTGCTCCAGCTGGCAGCCGCGCCCACAGGGCCCAGAGGCTCAATTCCTGCACGGTGCGGCGCGAGGGCCACTGTCGCAGCCGCCCGGCCTGATCGAACTGGAAGAGCGTGCGCTCGACCAGGCGGTGATCGATGTTCTGCGAACCGGACGACCTGCCGAGGCGATCGCCGGCCCTTTGCGCGGCACGCAGGTGCTGGAAGTTGCGGTATCCTGCCGCCCGCGCCAGCATGTTCATGAGGCTCAAATGCGAGGGCGGACCATTCTCCCTCTTCAGCTGCAGGCTCAGCGTCCGTGCGAAAACGGAAATATCATCCGCAAATAACGGAATAGCTTGCTTCGACATATCGACATCCATCGCGTGCCGCAGGAACGTCGTTGGTCGCTGGCTTACGACGCGGCACTGGACGAAGGACCGAATGCTGTCGAATAAGTGGCAGGTTTAGCTCTCCTTGCGGAGCAGCGACGCCTCGGTATCTGCCGACCGGGTTGCTTTCTAGCATGCGCATTGCGCGGCAGCAATGCGGCGCGGGCAATGCGAAAAGGCCCCGCAGGGCGGGGCCTTTTCATTACTCCATCGATGGCCGGCTTATCCCAGCCGTCCACTGGCGTGGGAGAGGGCGGTATAGACCTTGCCGCGATCGGAAAGCAGGTGCTCGCGGGTTTCGGTTGCGGCGTTGGGGCCGGAGGCCGCGCGGCGAAGGAGCTGCTCGAATTCGCTCATATAGGCCTGGGCGGTCCGTGAGAATTCCGGATCGCGCTGCAGGCGGCGGCGCAGGTCATCATAGGTGCTCTGGCCGGCCAGCGTATAGATGCGGCGCGAGAACACGCCCTTTTCGCCGGACTGGTAGTGGTTCCAGGCGTCGGCCAGTGCCGCCTCGTCGATGGAGCGGGCGATCTCTTCGGTCAGCCCCGAAAGGTTGGCCGGCTGCGAACCAGCCTGCTTGGCCGTGGCGTTGCGCAGCACGTCGCGCAGCCATCCGCCTCCATCCTCGGCGGGTTGGGCGGGCTGTGCCGGCTGCGGGGCGGCCGCAACGGCGGCCGGGGCCGGGCGGGGTTCCTCGCGATAAGAGACGGCACGTGACGGCTCGGGCGCCCGATATGCCGGGCGAGGCTCCTGGCGCGGCGCGGGCGCCGGCGCCCGGTCGTTGAGATCGCGCGTTGCCGGCTGGGACCGCACGATGGCGTTGAGCTCGGAGAGCGCCTCGATCTGCTCGGCGACGACCCGTCGCATGGCGGCGGCGCTAGCGCGCGTTTCCTCGGGCAGTTCCGAAACACCACGGGCGAGTTCGGAACGGGTTGCCTCGAGCTCGGAGCCGACTTCATGTGCGGTGTCGCGCATGGCCCGGGCCGTGTCGTTGAAGCGCTGCGTCGCGTCCTCGAGCGCGCGCTGCATCTCGGAGATCATGGACTGCTGGGCCTGGCGGATAGCGTGGTTGGTGCGCTGGCCTTCCGTGCCAGCCGTCTCGTGGAACTGACCGATGCGGTTTGTCACCTCTTCACTGGTGACGTCGAGCGCCTCTCGCAACGCATCGGTATGGCTGGTGATGGCGTGACGTACAGAGGACGTCGAGTCGTTGATGGTATCGGTGAGCGTCGATGTCGTCGAGGAGAGGGCGGTGTTGACCCGCTCGGCCGTCTGGGAAAGGGCTTCGCTGACGACGTTGGTGTTCTGGCGCATAGCAGTTGCGGCGCTATCGCTGGCGCGCAGCAGCGCGCTGTCGACCTGACGGCCGGTGGTTGTCAGCGTTTCGCTGACGCGCTCGCTGGTCTCGAGCAGCGATTGGTTGACGCGCTCGCTGGTCTCAAGCAGCGATTGATTGACGGTGCTCGTTGCCGTCTCGATGGCCTCGGTCACACCCGTGGAGGTGGCGTTCAGCGCATCGTCCATGGCCCGGCGGGCACCGATCAGCCGGCGTTCGGTATCGTTGACCGTATCGGCGATCGATTGGGCGAAGAGACGCATACGCGCGTCGATGTCGTCGGCGCGGGCGGTGAAGGTCGAGGCCAGCGCATCCATGGCGCCACGCCGCTCCTCCAGCGTCTCGAGAGCGAAATTGCCCGAAGTCGAGAGTGTGTTGGCAGCTTCGGCGATGTTGGCTGCTTCTGTGTCCAGCCTGCCGAGCACGGAGCCGAACTCAGCCGTCATGCCGCGGATGGTCTGGTGCAGGGCGTCGACATGTCGGCTGACCATCTGGCCGGCTTCTTCGGTCTGGCTGATGGCGTCGCGTACAGCGGAGGAGTAGCCAGCGGTCTGCTCGGCGACGTTCGTTTCGAGCAGTTTGAGATTGGAGGTCGACGCGTCAAGCACGCGCTGCAGCAGGAGGTTGGAATCGTTGAGCTTGCCGAGCGCGGACCCGACGTCCTGCAGGATGCGGGAGGTCGAGACGGACATGACCTCCTCGGCCTCGCGTGCGGTCTCGGCGAGGGCCTCGCGCAACACGTTACCGTGGCCGGCGAGTGCACCGCGCAGTTCGTCGGATTTCTCGGCAACGATGGCGGCGAAACTGTCGGTATGCTCGGCGACCGAACGGTTGATGTCGGCAACACGCGCTGCGATGTCGTCGACTGCGCCCGTTGCCTTGATGGAAACGAGCTGGTCGATATTGGCGGCGGCGGCCTGGATCTGCTGGAGTGCCTGGCGTACGGCCGTATCCATGCGGTCGGCTGACGTGTTGACGTCGGAAACGATCGTCTGGGTGGCGTGACCAAGCCGGTTGGTGATCGTCTCCTCAATGCGATCGGCGCCGGCCTCGAGATCGGCCATCGACTGAGTGATCGAGGTATTGATCGAGGCGTTGAGCGCTGCGAGCCGGTCCGCCGTGATGTCGGCGCGCGCGGTGATGGCTTCGGGCAGGGTCCCGAGACGCTGGTCGACCATGTCGGCAATGGCCTTGCGCGCTGAGTCGACGCCGGTCTCGATGATGTCGGCGGCCTGGCGGGCGCTCTCGCTAACCGTCGAGGAGGCGCCCTCGATGCGGTGGATAACACCGTTCTCGGCGTCGGTGATGCGCACGAGCGCATCATCAATGCCGCGCCCCAGGCTCTCGTTGATGCCGGCCACCTTGTCGTCGATACGGCCGGAAACGTTATCGACCCGTTCGGCCATGGTCTCGGTGACGCTGCGCAGCGAAGCATCGATGCGGTCGCGGGCGACAAGGCCCTGGTCTTCGATAACGCGCGACATCTCCTCTGTGCGGACCGTCAGCTGTTCGGCGAGCTGCTCAGTACGCTGGGCCAGCGCGTCGGAAAGCGCGCTGGTGCGGGTGCCGACGGTCGAAGCAAGCTGGTGGGTGCGATTATCGAGCGCGGTGGTCAGAGCGACGGTCTGCGTATCGAGCTCGGCTGTCAGTGATCCGCCCTTCTCGGCGATCGTGTCGGCCAGCGCCTGCGTGCGGGTGGCGATGGCGTCCTCGAAGCCCTGCGTGCGCTCGGCCAGCGTGCTGCCCAGCTCCTCGGTCCGTCGTGCGATCGCCTCGCTCATGCCCTGCTGGTGCGTGGCAAGCGAGTCCTCGATTTGACCGGCGTGGCCAGCAAGCGACGCGTCGATATCTCGAGTGCGATCCGCAAGCGAGGTGTCGAGATCGCGGGTGCGGTCCGCGAGGGAGGCGTCGAGCGCGCGAGTGCGATCGGTCAGCGTGGTGTCGATGCCACTGACGCGCTTGTCGAGCGTCTCGGCGATGATCTCAGCGTGGCCTGCGAGCGAGTCCGAGACTTCCCGACTGCGTTCGGCGATGGCGTCGGTGATCTGCTGGCCGCGCACGTCGAGCAGACCGCCCAACTGATCGACACGTGCCGCCAGCGCATCGTCGAGGCGATTGGCACTGGTGTGGAGCACTTCGGCGAACGCCTGCGAGCGGCTTTCGATAATCTCGGAAATCTGGCTGGAGCGCTGATCGAGGGCGCCGGCGATTTCACCCGCGCGGGTGCCGAGAATGCCGTCCAGTTCCTCGGTGTGCCTGGTGACGATGCGATCGAGGCGCTCGGAGCGCTCGCCGAGCGTCGTTTCGAGCGTATCGGCGCGGGCGGTGAAGGTCTCGTTCTGCGCCTCTAGCGCGGCGATCAGCTTTTCGCCCTTGTCGCCGACGGCGCCGTCGAGCCTGCCGAGGCGCTCGTCGATGCCGACGGAGATCTCGTTGAGGCGCGCGTCGAATTCGGCAAGCGAGCCGGCGCCGGCGGTCGAGATGGTCACGCGGGCCTTGTCGGCGGTCTCGTCGAGCGCGCCGTTGATCTCGATCAGCGCCGACTGCAGGCGGCTCTCGAGCGAGTTGAGCTGGATCGAAACGCTCTCATCGAGCTGGCGAGTCAGGGCGCTGAGGAGTGTTTCGGCTTCCCGGGAGCGGCCAGTGATGTCTTCGCTGAGGCGCTGGCCGACCAGGTCGAGAGCGCCGGCGACCTCATGGCCGCGCTGGTGCAACTGCTCGAGAAGCAGGTTGCCGCCGTCGGTGAGCAGGTTGGAGAGCGCGCTGGTCCGATCTTCGAGCGCACCCGAGAGGGTGCCGACCTGGGTTTCGATTACGCCGGCCAGGTTGGCGGCGCGGCTATCGAGCGCGCCGGTCAGAGCGTTGGCCTGCGCATCGATCGTTCCGGTCAGAGCATCAGCCTGCGCGGCGATCGCACCGGTCAGACTGGTGGCGCGCGTGTCGAGCGCCTCTGTCAGACTAGTGGTACGCATGTCCAGGGCGTCGGTCAGAACGGCCGTTCGCGTGTCGAGCGCGCCGGTCAGATTGGCTGCGCGCGCCTCGAGTGCACCCGTGAGACTGGCCGTTCGCGTGTCGAACGCGTCGGTCAGATTGGCTGCGCGCGTATCGAGGGCGTCGGTGAGACTGGCTGTACGAGTATCGAACGCGTCGGTAAAACCGGTTACCCGCGTTTCAAGCGCGTCGGCCAGGTCGGCGGTGCGCGTGTCGAGGGCATCGGTCAAATTGGTCGTGCGCGCGTCGAGCGCTTCGGTCAGGGCGCTGGCCTGCCCATCGATGGCGTCGGTGAATATGGCTGCCCGACTGTCGAGGGCGTCCGTCAATGCATTCATCCTGTTGTCGATGGTCGACGAAAGAGCTTCCGTTCGCGCCGCAAGGTCACGCGACATGGCAGACGAATGCTCGGCAAAGCTCTGCGTCAGCTTGCCCGAGCTCTCGTCGATGGCTCCAAGGAAGTCGCCGGTGCGGTTTTCGAGGAGATTTACAAAGCCGTCGGCGCGCTCGGAAAAACCCGTGTTGAGGGTATTGCCGGCGGTCTCGAGCGCACGGGTCAGGTTCCCGCCGCTGTCGACGATGGTGCCGGCAATGCGCTGGGAGATCATGTCGAGGTCGAAGACGAGGCCGGTGTGGCTTTCGGTGATCGCCTCGCGCACGCGCTCGGTGTTGGAAAGGACACTCTCGCGCTGGGTGGCCAGCTCGGAAATAAGCGAGCGCATGCGCGACTCGTTTTCCGAATAGGTCTTTTCTAGCGCCGTGACCTCATTGTGGATCATGACTTCGAGTTCGCCGGCCCGCGAGAGGGCGCGCTCGAGGCCATCGCCGAGGGCATTGACCTCGCGGCGCACAGCCTGGCCGACCGTTGCCACACGCTCGGCGGCGGCAACTTCCGGTTCGGTCAGGCGCACCGCCGCCTGGGTGATCGACGAGGCCGCATTGCGCAGGTCCTGGGCGCGACGCACAAGCGTTGCAACTGCAAAGAAGCCCAGCACCGGCAGGAGCATCAGCGCGATCAGGCCGATAAAGTCGAGGGTGCGGACAAAGGTCGAGATGTCGGCGAGCTGGTCCTGGTAACGCAGATAACCGGCTGTACCCGTGGCGCCGAGCCAGACGACCGAGAGGATGGTGGCGATCCAGGTGGGCGTCGACGAGGAGCGGGTCTGCAGTCCATAAAGGATCCGCGACGGCTGGATGCGATCGTCATTGGCGATGGTGTTCGCCTGTGCGGCAATGCGATTGGCAGCGCGCAGCCGCTCCGACCGCGGCGCGGCTTCTGCGGGCTTCTTTTCCGGTTCGGCCTTTGGGGCCGGCTCCAGGTTGAAGACCGAGTCCTTGAGAGCGTCCTCTACGGCCGAAAACGCAAGCGCAGCAGGATCGTTTGCGGGGGGTGTCGAATTCTTCGCCATACTCTTTACAACTCTCGCGTCGACTCAACCGGCGATACGGCGAGGTATGCGAGCTGTCATGACTCGTGTCCCCTTTCTGGAAGGGATGTCAGATCGCTCGAATTCGATGCAAATGCCCCGCATCGACCCCTTGAACCCACGCCGCCGCGCGCTGGTAGTAGCGCATTAATACATGCAATTTTACACAAACCGAACCTTTTCTTAACGAAAGGTTAATCGTGTTTGACCAAACCTGCCGGCCGAACACAACCTCAACCAAAGGCGAAGGTGTGGCTTAAGCTCCCGTTCACAGCCGCTGATTAGGTTTGGGGATCGGGCCGTCATCATGAGGATTTAGCGACCCGAACCCGACGGGAAGTAATATGGCGCGCGCTGCAGGCTTTGTCGAACATGTGGAAAACCCGGCTACGGGGCGAGAGAGCCGGCCGATTGACCGTGAACACCTCGCCCGGCAGTGCCTGGGAGATGTGAGCCTCGAGGTCGAGGTGCTGCGGCTCTTCGACGAGACGATCGCGCGCTATATGGGGCGGCTCGTGGCCTCTGCCGATGCCGATGAGAAGAAGATGAACCTGCATGTCATCAAGGGGGCTGCCGCAGGAGTCGGCGCCTGGGGCGTCGCGGACGTTGCACGCGAGGCCGAAGCGAGCCTGCGCGAGGGACGGCCGGTGGGCACCGAGCAGGTCGCGGACCTGGCGATCGCCGTCGAGGAAGTGCGCGGGTATATTGCCGGGTTCGTCGCGGAGGCGGACCAGGGCTAGCGCCGTCTCGCTCGCTCGCGGGCGCCGGCACGCTCACGAACACGCCAGCCGTTTGACGGCAGCGGCCGAAACCCACTATAGAGCGGCCACGCATCGTCCGAGCCTGCCGCGTTTGCGCGCGGCTGCGGGCGCCCCTTCTCGAATAGGCCCGACTATCCATGAGCGCTGTCCAGGCGGTCGCGACCGCTCCTCTTTCCCGCATCGACCAGTCGCTGGCGAGCACGGATGCCTTCCGCACGCGTCGCACCTTCGCCATCATCTCGCATCCGGACGCCGGCAAGACCACGCTGACCGAGCGACTGCTGTCTGCCGCCGGAGCCATCCAGAACGCGGGCCAGGTGCGCGGCAAGGCCGGCACGCGCTCGACGCGCTCGGACTGGATGGAGATGGAGCAGCAGCGCGGCATCTCCATCGCTTCGTCGGTCATGACCTTCGACTATCAGGGACTGACCTTCAACCTGCTCGATACTCCAGGTCACTCGGACTTTTCCGAGGACACCTACCGTGTGCTGACGGCGGTGGACGCGGCCATCATGGTGATCGATGCGGCCAAGGGCATTGAAAGCCAGACCTTGAAGCTCTTCGAGGTCTGCCGGCTGCGCGACATCCCCATCATCACCTTCATCAACAAGATCGACCGTGAGGGCCAGGAGCCGCTGGCGCTCTTCGACGAGATTGCCGACAAGCTGGCGCTCGACCTCACCCCGGCGCTGTGGCCGATCGGGCAGGGGGTCGACTATCGCGGCTATCTCGACCTCGTTGAAAACCGCGTCGTCGGCCCGACGGGCACGCCCGGAGCCGAGTGGGACGAGATCGAAGAGCTTCTCGACCACGACGACCTGATGGCCGATCCCGTTTTCGTCAACGCCATCGAGACGCTTGACCTGACGCGCTCGGCGCTGCCGGAATTCGATCTTGCGACCTTTCAGGCCGGGCACCTGACGCCGGTCCTCTTCGGTTCGGCGCTCAAGGGCTTTGGCGTCGCCGAACTGCTGCGCGCGCTCGGCGAATGGGCGCCGGAGCCGCGGCCGCAGCCGGCCGAGCCCAAGCCTATCGAGCCCGCGGAAAAGAAGGTCACCGGGTTCGTCTTCAAGGTGCAGGCCAATATGGACGCAAACCATCGCGACCGCATCGCGTTCGTACGGCTGTCCTCGGGCACTTTCGCGCGCGGTATGAAATTGAGGAACGTGCGCACCGGCAAGGACCTCGCCATCTCCAACCCGATGTTTTTTTTCGGCAACAACCGGGAGTTGGCGGAAGAGGCGGTGGCGGGCGACATCGTCGGCATCCCCAACCACGGGACGCTTTCGGTGGGCGATACGCTGACCGAAGGCGCGGCGATCAAGGTGACGGGCATTCCGAACTTCGCGCCCGAGATCATTCGGCGGGTGCGGCTTGCCGAGGCCATCAAGGCCAAGCAACTCGCCAAGGCGCTCTCGGACCTTGCCGAGGAGGGCGTGGCACAGGTCTTTCGCCGTATGGTCGGTGCCGACTATCTCGTCGGTGTCGTCGGACCGCTGCAGCTCGAGGTGTTGGGGGCGCGCGTCGAGAAGGAATACAATGTTCCCATCGGTTTCGAAAGCGTGGGGATGGAAGTGGCGCGATGGGTGGAGAGCGACGACGAGGCCGAGCTCAAGCGCTTCATCGCCGCCCAGAAGACCAACATGGCCGAAGACCGCGACGGGGCGCCGGTGTTCATGGCGCAGAACGCATGGTGGGCGCAGCGCGCGCAGCAGGACTTTCCCAAGGTCCGGTTCCTGACGACCAAGGAACGGGCGTGACGCCCGTCGCCGAGGAACGGACCGCGGCGTTCCTCGACACGCTGGGCGAGGCCTTCCGTGACGGGAGCCTCATTCGGCTCAAGCTCGGCGGCTATCACGGATCGGATGAAGCGCTGAAGTCGGCCGAGGGACGCAAGGTCGCGCTCAAGGGCGGCGACAAGCTCAGCATTGTCTGGCGCTACAAGACCCGAGACATCACCAAGAATTACGGGGTCGACGAAGCTGTCGCACTGCTGCGGGCGTGGCTTGCTGATGACTTCCGCAGCGCGCGGCTCTCGACGACGGGATTCGACCTGTCGTTCGAGCGCAATGGCGACAAGGTGCGGCTGAAGCGCGAGACGGTCGAGGGACGCGCGACCGCATCGGGCGCCCATGATCGGGCAAAGGACCGGCCGGTTGTGGCGGAAAAGCCGTGGCTCAACGCCCTCGGGCTGACCGACACGCAGGGAAACGTCCTTAACGCGGCGCAGGACAAGTTCCGCCAGATCAACAGGATGGTGGAGATTTTTGCGCCTTTGATTCAAGCGATCCCGAAAGAGCGGCTGACGCGGATCGTCGACATGGGGGCGGGCAAAGGTTACCTGACCTTTGCGCTCTACGACCACCTGGCCACTGCGCTGGGCCTCGAGGTCGAGATGGTAGGCGTCGAGGTCCGCAAGAGCCTTGTCGAGCTCTGCAACGGCATTGCCGCCGAGAACGGTTTCTCGCGTCTGCGCTTCGTGGAAGGATCGATTCTCGATTATGACGCGGCAGGCGCCAGCGCCGTCATTGCGCTTCATGCCTGCGACACGGCGACGGATGATGCGATCTCCCGGGGGATCGCGGCCGGTGCCGAACTGATCGCGGTGGCACCCTGCTGCCATAAGCAGATCCGGCGCGAGATGGAGGCCGGCAAGGCCGCGGACGACCTCGATTTCCTCCTGCGGCACGGCGTCTTCCTCGAACGGCAGGCCGAGATGGTCACCGACGGCCTGCGTGCGCTGATGCTGGAGCTTTCCAGTTACCGTACACGCGTCTTCGAATTCGTGCCCGATGCCCATACGCCCAAGAACGTTCTGATCGTGGCGCAGAAGGATCGGCGGGCAGGGCGGGACCGGGAGGCGGTGTTGGGCAAGATCGCCGCTACGAAGGCCCGCTTCGGCATCGGCCGGCATCAGCTCGAAACGCTCCTCGGGCTGTGATTGCAGCCATGCGCCGGCTGGCGTTGCCGGACCGCTCCACCGCGTCTATATCGCCTGCATAGAGAGCAAGAACGGCCCCATGACCAAGATTACCTACATTGAGCCCGATGGTACGCGCCACGAAGTCGAAGCCCAGAACGGGGCGACTGTGATGGAGACGGCCATCATGAACGGCGTGCCGGGTATCGTTGCCGAGTGCGGGGGCGCATGCACCTGCGCCACCTGCCATGTCTATGTCGATGAGGACTGGTTCGACGTGACCGGCGGCCCCTCTCACATGGAAGAGGACATGCTCGACTTCGCCTTCGACGTGCGCCCCACCAGCCGGCTCTCCTGCCAGATACGGGTGCGTGACGAACTCGACGGGCTGGTCGTCAATGTGCCGACCCGCCAGGGCTAGCACCCGGCCGGAGCCGAAGTTCTCGGAGAAAAATTTCCTTCCTCCGCGCAAGCGCAGATTCATTTGGCGGGTGCGCGACCGTCTCGCGGGCGGCGTTCTAACTGCGGTGCAGGAAGGGAAATATAAAAGCTATTGTATTTCAATATCTTGCTCGTGGCGCACAGTGTCTCTATTTTCCGGGTCTCACTAAGGACAAGGAGTCCAATGGGCCAACTCAACACATTTCCGTTGAGCTACAGGATCGAGGGTAAGCGCATCGTCATCGTCGGCGGTGGAGAAGAAGCCCTCAACAAGACCCGATTGGCGATTAAGACGACTGCATCGGTCGTCATTATTTCCTCGAAAATCGAAGCGGACTTTTCTGCGTTACCGGTGACGGTCCTGGCGCGGCCTTTTGCTGCCTCCGACCTCGACGGCGCAGCCTTGGTGTTCGTGGCTGACCATGGTGCAGACGGCGAGGCGGCGAAGGTTGCGGCGCGGGCGCGGGGCGTGCCGCTCAACGTCGTCGACGTGCCCAGCGAATGCGACTTCTATACGCCCTCGATCGTCGAGCGGGCGCCGCTAACGGTGGCGATCTCGACCGAAGGCGATGCGCCGGTGCTGGCGCGGCTGGTGCGCGCCAGGATCGAGGCGCTGCTGCCGCCGGGGCTGGGCCAAGTGGCGCGGCTCGCCGGGAGCCTGCGGAGTAGAGTTGAGAACCTGCTTCAAGACGGGGCAGCAAAGCGCCGGTTCTACGAGGATCTCGTCACCTCTCCGACTGTCGAGGCGGCGGCCAGCACCGGTGACGGCGCGAAGGAAGCCGAGGCGATGCTCCAAGAGCACGCCGTCAGAGGCGGTGGGGCCGGGATGGTTTGGCTCATCGGGGCTGGGCCGGGGGCCGAGGACCTCTTGACGCTGCGCGCGCAGCGCCTGCTGCAAGAGGCGGACGTGATCGTACATGACCAGCTCGTGCCCGATGCCGTGGTGGAGATGGGTCGGCGCGACGCCGAGCGCATCTGCGTCGGTAAGGCCAAGGGGCATCATTCGTTCAGCCAGGCCCAGATCAACACGCTCCTCGTCAGGCTTGCCGGCGAGGGCCGGAAGGTCGCACGGCTGAAATCGGGCGACCCTATGGTTTTCGGGCGGGCCGGCGAGGAGATCGCGGCGTTGCGCAAGGCCGGGATCGGCTATGCGGTGGTCCCTGGGGTCAGCGCCGCGCTGGCGGCAGCGGCCGATACGGCAACGCCGGTGACCCTGCGGAAAGTGTCGAGCGGTTTCGTGATGGCGACGGCACATGGCGCCGACGACGCGGAGCTTGCGCACTGGGCGGCACTCGCCGGGAGCGGATTGACACTGGCGCTCTATATGGGCAAGTCGATCGCAGCCGAGGTGGCAGGCCGACTGATCGATTTCGGCGCGGGGGCGAAGCTGCCGATCGGCATCGTCGTCAATGCCGGGCGGGTGGACAAGACGCTCTACGCCGGCACGCTCGGCGGGCTGGCGACGGGCGCGATCGCGTTCGCTGACGGGCCGGCGATCATATTCGTGGGCGAGGCAGTGGCAGCCGGCGACTGGGCCGGGGCCGCCGAGATCGCAGCACAGGAATTCAAGGTGGCTTGAGGCAATGGAAATTCTAACTGGAAACGAGCTGACGTCCGGCGCGACGGTCTATCTCGACGCCGAGGGGCGGTGGGTCGAGGACCTGCAGGCAGCGCGGGTCTTTGGCAAGGACGAGGCCGAGGCCAAGGAGGCGGCTCTTGCGGCCACCAAGGCGACCGGGCGGATCGTCAGCCTCGAGGCCGAGGACGTGAACATGGTCGAGGGGCGGATCGTGCCGATCCGGTTGCGCGAGCGCATCCGCGCAGCGGGGCCGACCGCGCCCGCCTTCGACCGGCAGCATCTGGGTGAGGACGGTCATGTATCGATATGACGAATTCGACGCCGCGTTCGTGCGCGAGCGCACCGCGCAGTTCAGCGATCAGGTGCGGCGGCGCGTTTCGGGCGAGCTGAGCGAGGACCAGTTCCGTCCGCTGCGGCTGATGAACGGCCTCTACCTGCAGCTCCATGCCTATATGTTGCGCATCGCCGTGCCCTATGGAACGCTGAGCTCGCGCCAGCTGCGGATGCTCGCGCATATTGCGCGCACCTACGACCGCGGCTATGGGCACTTCACCACCCGGCAGAACATCCAGTTCAACTGGCCAAAGCTGAAGGACGTGCCGGATATCCTCGCCGACCTCGCTTCGGTCGAGATGCACGCGATCCAGACTTCCGGCAACTGCATCCGCAACATCACCACGGACCAGTTCGCAGGCGCGGCGGCCGACGAGATCATCGATCCGCGGCCGGTGGCCGAGATCCTGCGCCAATGGTCGAGCCTCCATCCCGAGTTCAGCTACCTGCCGCGCAAATTCAAGATTGCCATGTCGGGTTCGCCCAACGACCGGGCCGCGATCCGCTTCCACGATATCGGCCTGCAGGCGGTCGCCAATCCTAGTGGTGAAATCGGCTGGGAAGTCTGGGTCGGCGGCGGGCTTGGGCGCACGCCCATCGTCGGCAAGATGATCAACGGTTTCGTGCCAAATGAGCACTTGCTCGCGTATCTGGAGAGCATCCTGCGCGTCTACAATCGCTACGGGCGGCGCGACAACAAGTTCAAGGCGCGGATCAAGATCCTTGTCCACGAGGAGGGACTTGAAACGATCAAGGGCCAGGTGGAGGCCGAGTTCGCCGAAATGCGCGGCGGGGTACTCACCCTGCCGCAGGAGGAGCTCGACCGTATCGCCGCCTATTTCACTCCGCCGCCGTTCGAGGAGCTGCCGGCGACGCGCATCGACGTCAAGCGCGAGAAAATCCTCGACACCGCCTATGGCGAATGGCTGGAGAACAACATCACCTCGCACCGCATGCCTGGTTATGCGAGCGTGACGATCTCATTGAAACCCGTCGGGAAGCCGCCGGGGGATGCGAGCGCCGAGCAGATGGAGGCAGTCGCAGACCTTGCCGAACGCTACTCGTTCGATGAGCTGCGCGTGACGCACGAGCAGAACCTAGTGCTGCCGCATGTGCGGATCGCCGATCTCAGGACGATCTATAATGCTCTGGTCGCGGAGGAACTCGCGGACGGCAATGCGGGTCTCATCACCGACATGATCTGCTGCCCCGGGCTCGACTTTTGCGCGCTGGCCAATGCGCGGTCCATCCCCATCGCCCAGTCGATTTCCGAGCGCTTCGCCAGCATGACGCGGCAGAAGGAGATCGGGGACCTGAAGATCAAGATCTCGGGTTGCATCAACGCTTGCGGGCACCACCACGTGGGTCACATCGGCATCCTCGGTGTGGAGAAGAAGGGCGGCGAGCTCTATCAGATCACCCTCGGGGGCGACGCGACCGAGAACGCGGCAGTCGGCAAGATCATGGGCCCAGGCTTCGAGGCGGAGGCCGTGCCCGATGCCATCGAGCGGCTGGTCGATGCCTATATCGGCCTGCGGCAGAACCCGGCAGAGCCATTCATCGCCGCTGTCCGGCGGCTGGGCGAAGCGCCGTTCAAGGAGGCCCTTTATGGCGCAAGTGAACGCGCTGCCTAGGCAGCACAGGCCCGATCCGCTGCGCGCACTCGGAGTCGTCGCGCTCAACGGCATGTTCGATGAGATGGACGCGCTTGGCGTGCTGCGGCACGCCGTCGAGGAAATCCTGCCCGGCGACGTTGCCATCGTCTCGTCGTTCGGGGCGGATTCGGCTGTGCTGCTGCACATGGTCTCGAAGGTCAAAAAGGATCTTCCGGTCTATTTCCTCGAGACGGGCAAGCACTTTCCCGAAACGCTCGACTATGTCGAGACGCTGAAGACGCGCCTGGGACTGACCAACGTCATCGCCATCCAGCCGGACCCGGCGGACCTCAAGCGCTTCGATCCGAACGGCGATCTTTGGGAAACGGACCCCGACTCCTGCTGCCACATTCGCAAGACCGAACCGCTCGAGCCGATCACCGAGGAATATGGCGGGTGGGTCACGGGCCGCAAACGCTATCAGACGGTCGAGCGTGGGGTGCTGCCGCATTTTGAGTTGACGAGCGACGATCGCATCAAGGTCAATCCGCTCGCCCATTTTTCGGATGCCGACGTCGTCGCCTACCGGCAGGAGCATAACCTGCCCGAGCATCCGCTTTATCAAAGTGGGTACAAATCCATCGGTTGCGCGCCGTGCACCTCGGTGGTAGCCGAAGGCGAGGATCCGCGGGCCGGCCGCTGGCGCGGACTCAATAAGAAGGAATGCGGCATCCATTTCGACTTCAATGGAGCGATAGCCAAGCCGATGGTCGCGGTCGAGAAGCACAGGCTGTTCAAAGACGGCGCGTTCATCGCCGATCCGTTCCACGACTGGGGCGAGGGCGACGATGCGGCCACGGCCCACTATACGCACGTTCCGCTGCCTGTGTTCCTCGAGCACCGCGAGACGTTCCTTGCCAACCCGCACCCATTGGGGCTCCTGGTCTCTCCAGGCGAGCGCATCGAGGACGTCAAGGACGACCTCCAGCGTTTCGCATCAGTCGCCATAAAGTTCCCTGCCTTCACCGACGGGCGTGGATATTCGACGGCGCGGCTGCTTTCGGAGCGCTACAGGTTCGCGGGGGAAATCAGGGCGGTAGGCGACGTTCTTGCCGACCAGATTCCCCTGATGCGCCGCTGCGGCGTCACCGCCTTGGTGGTCACGCACGAGCCGACGCGTCAGGCGCTCGCCGAAGGCAAGCTGGCCGAGGTGGCGATTTTCTACCAGCCGGTAGGGCTGACGGAAGTCCCTGTCGGCACGCGCCCCTATCTTCGCCGCGCCGGTTGATTTAAACGGAGTGCGGCAATCAGCTTTTGCCGATCACCAGGCAAGCATGTTCAACCCCAGTCATTCCCGCGAAAGCGGGAACCTCTGTTGAAGGAAAAACGGAGGTCTCCGCTTTCGCGGGGATGACCCTGCGAGAGACCGAGGCGTTGGATCGCCTCCAAGAGTTGAGAAGAGAATGAGCGGAACTGAAATCGTCACCGATGTCGTCGTGATCGGCGCGGGGCCATGCGGCCTGTTCGCGGCTTTCGAACTCGGGCTTCTCGACATCAAATGCCAGTTCATCGATATCCTCGACCGTGCCGGCGGCCAATGCGCCGAGCTCTATCCGGAAAAACCGATCTACGACATTCCCGCCTTTCCTGTGATTACCGGGCAGGGGCTGACCGACAACCTGCTGACGCAGATCGCGCCGTTCCAGCCGGAGTTCCATTTCAGCCGGATGGTCACGAGTCTTGAAAAGCAAGCCGACGGCACTTTTCGGCTGACAACCGACGCCGACGAAGTGTTCCTTTCCAAGGTGGTGGTAATCGCGGCGGGCGGCGGCTCGTTCCAGCCAAAGCGCCCGCCGGTCGACGGCATCGAGCCCTTTGAAGGCAAGTCGGTCTTCTATTCGGTGCGCAAGATGGAGGACTTCCGCGGCCAGGACGTCGTTATTGTCGGGGGCGGCGACTCCGCGCTCGACTGGACGCTGAACCTTCAGCCTATCGTGCGCTCCCTGACTCTCGTTCACCGCCGCAACGCCTTCCGGGCGGCGCCGGACTCGGTCAACAAGATGCAAAAGCTCGTCGGCGACGGAAAGATCTCACTGCAGATCGGCCAGATCGCTGGCCTCGAAGGCGAGGACGGACAGCTCCGCCGCATCCACTTCTCGACGGACGCTGGCGATGTCTCGATTCCGGCGACGCGCCTGCTGCCGTTCTTCGGGTTGACCATGAAGCTCGGGCCGGTCGCCGACTGGGGCCTTGAGCTCAACGACAACCTCATCGTCGTCGACACCGAAAAGTTCGAGAGCTCGGTGCCGGGTATCTTCGCCATCGGCGACATCAACCACTACCCGGGCAAGTTGAAGCTCATCCTCTCGGGCTTCCACGAGGCGGCGCTGATGGCCCAGGCCGCCAAGAAGATCGTCTCGCCCGACGAGCGCGTGATTTTCCAATATACGACGAGCTCGACCAAACTGCAGAAGAAGCTTGGGGTGGCTTGAGGGTCCCGCTGGGCGGTTTTGCAGGCCGCCTAGCGCGAATTTCTGCGCTTCCGGTGCTCACGTATTTCACATACGCTGCGCTCCGGTTCTCGAAATCCACGCTATCCGACTCGGCCAAACCGCCCATCGGAACCCTCAAGTGCCAACTTTCGACATGAGAGATTCCAGATGAAAATCCACGTCACCGACCAGTCCGGCACGCAACACGAGCTCGAGGGCCTCGACGGCTGGCGGGTGATGGAAGTCATACGCGACTGGGGGCTCAACATCAAAGCCGAGTGCGGTGGCTCGTGCTCGTGCGCGACCTGTCACGTCTATGTGGATGACGCGTGGGTCGAGATCGTCGGCGCCCCGAGCGAGGAGGAAGAGGACCTGCTCGACAGCGTCGGGGACGTCCGCTCCAACTCGCGGCTTTCCTGTCAGATCCTGATGAACGACGACCTCGACGGATTGAAGGTGACGCTTGCCCGCAGCGCGGCCAAGGACGAGGCGGCCTGAGTCTCTTTCGAGGTGAGGATTGAAACGGCCGGACCTTGGTCCGGCCGTATCTTGCTCTATTCGGCCGCAACGCTTTCTGCGGGTCGAGGAGCGCCGTGCGTTTCGATCCAGTCGACGAACCGGTCGACGAAGCCGGTGAGAAACCCGCGCGTCTGGTCATCGGCGATTTCGCCGTGCTCGTCGATGAGCCCGGGTTGGGCGTGGAGATAAACCTCGGGCTGGCCCATGACGACGAAGCCGAGGGCGGGCAGCAGCGAGCGCAGGTGTGCCTGGCCGGCGGCGGTGCCGATGGCGCCGGGGCTGGCGCCAGCGATGGCGAGCGGCTTGCCGGTCCAGGAATTATGGCCCCAGGGACGCGAGCCCCAGTCGATGGCGTTCTTGAGCACGGCGGGGAACGAGCGGTTGTGCTCGGGCATGACGATGAGGACGCCCTCGGCGGCTTCGATGCGACGCTTGAGGTCGGTGACCGCGGCCGGCGGGGCGGCCCACAGGTCGTCATTGTAGTGGGGCAATGTGCCCAGATCGAGAAAATCGAATTTAAGTCTTGAATCCGCCAATGCCTGCAGGGCCTTGGCGAGTCTGAGGTTTATCGAATTGCTGGCGAGGCTGCCGACGAGAACGACAACGGTTTTCATGCATATCTCCGGGTGGTTTCCGTTGGTAACTCACGCTATATCAGTCACCTGAAATTCCGCCGCAAGACGGCACTTTTTCGATACGGAAGGCACCAAAATGAAACCCGGTGACACCTACACTCCTCACGATTGCCGGCCGGTCGGGGAGATTCTCAACCAGATCGGCGGCAAATGGACGGTGCTCATCATCACCCGGCTGAAGCATGGGCCCATGCGGTTTTCCGAGCTCAAACGCCTGATCGGCGGCATCAGCCAGAAGGTGCTGACGGCAACGCTGCGCGAGCTCGAGATGAACGGGTTCGTCACCCGCACCGTCACCCCGAGCATTCCGCCGCGTGTCGACTATGAGCTGACCGATCTGGGGCGTGAGCTGCTGGTGCCGCTCGATGCGGTTTCGGAGTGGGCGCTCGCCAACCGGCAGCGCGTGCTCGATGCGCGCAAGGCCTTCTTCGAGCAGAACCCCGACGCAGTGCCACCGCGCATCGGGCAGGTGGCGACGCTCATCCATTCGGGTAACAGCAGCGACTCGAGTGCGCCCGTGGCGGGAGGTTAGACGAACAGCGCCTCGAGCTTGACGAGGCACCCCTCCCAGCCGGCCATATGCATGTCGCGCGTGGCCGCATCGGTGAACCGCTCGTGGTTCAACACCAACTCGGTCCCCTCGGGGTGCTGGTTGAAGTCGAGGGTGACAAGGGTCGGGTTCCCCGGATAGGTGCTGACGCTCCAGGTATAGACGAGTTGCTCGGGCTGAACGACGCGCTCGAAAACCCCGGAAATCCAGGTGACGGAGCCATCCGGATGGCGATTGGCGATGCGGTAGGCGCCGCCTTCTCGCAAGTCTACATGCGCCTCGGGGCAGACGACAGGTCCCGGCCCCCACCACTTCTTGAGGCTTTCCGGGTCGGTCCAGGCGGCAAAGACCCGCTCACGCGGCGCGCGGATCACCCGGGTCATCGAGAGGGCGGTGGGGGTCATGCTTACTCCTCGGCCTCATTCGCGCCGCTTTCGACGAAAGTGGCGAAGTTGTCGAGCTTTTCGTTCCAGAAGTCGCCATAGGCGGTCAACCACTCATCGGCGCTGGCGAGCGGGCCGGTGTTGAGCGCGCAGACATGGACGCGTCCGCTGACCCTGCGATCGACGATGCCGGCGTTTTCGAGGACGATCAGGTGCTTTGAGACGGCCGCCAGCGACATGCCGAAGGGCTCGGCCAGGTCGGTGACTTTGGCCGCGCCCTTGGCGAGCCGCGCCACCAATGCCCGCCGCGTGCGGTTGGCAAGGGCATGGAAGATCAGATCGAGCCGGTCGTCGTCGGTGACTGCGGCAAAAGCGGACAAGGGCGTTCTCCAAAATTCAACCGATCGGTTGACATTTGATTTAAGCGGTGGCATACGAACGAAAGTTCAACCGATCGGTTGATCAAATAGTCCATCCGACGCGAATGTCAAACAAGGAGGGGTGGGTTCAACCGGTCATCGCAACACCTTCTGTAGCCTATCGGCGGGCGTTTCGAAGTCC
>NZ_BSNS01000009.1 GCF_030160115.1 Devosia nitrariae
CCATCGCCAGCCTCCAAAAGCCAGCGTTGAATCTGATTTGCCAACCAAGGGGAATCCCTAGAAGACTAAATTGTCACTACGACCTAGAGCGTTTTCAGCAAAAAAGCCTGTCCCGGACACGATCCGGGATGGCTACCACTTTTGCGGAACGGGAAAGGCTCTAGCGCACGAACGCCAACGGAACGGTGAACGTCCAGGACTGGCGTCCGGCTCCGGGCGGGATAGCCGGAAACGGCGCGGCGCGCGCGACGGTCGCCATTCCCGCCTGGTCGATGGCGGCGTTGCCCGAGGAGCGGGCGATGCCGATGCCACCCGCTGCGCCGCTGGCCGCGACCGTGAAAGTCACGTGTACTTCGCCCGCGGCGCCTCCGGCTCCTGCCGGATAGCGCAAAGCCTGGCGCAGTTTGCTCAAAATCTGGCTCGGATACCTGGCGACTTCGGCGTTTCCTCCAGCGCCGGAATCGCCCTGCTGGCCGGCATTCGCGCGGCTGGCAATGACATCGGCATTGCTTTGCCCGCCATTGCCCGCCTGCGTGGGTGGATCCCGGCGCGGCTCTTGCTGCGGTGATGTGGCCTCGCGGCGCGGTTGTGGTGGCGGGTAGGTCGGATCGCTCCGCCGGGCAATGGTCAGCGTCTGCGGCACGGGCGCAATCACGACGTCCTCCTCGGAGACAGGCTCGATCGTTTCCGGCACGGGCTCTTGCGGCGCGACTGCCGGGACGAGCACTTCGACCGGCGCGTGCCGTGCCGTCGCAACCAGCGGGGTGTCGGGGCTTACTGTTGGTTCGATGGTTTCGGCTTCGACCGGTTCGGCCACGTGTGTGGTTTGTGTCGCGCGGATCTCCTGCGGCGGTCGCGCCTCCAGCGCCTCAGCTTCGAACGTTTCGACAGGCGGTGGCAGGACCGGCTGCTCGGTCGGCTCGACCGGCTCGAGCGTTTCGGCCGTGAGCGGCTGGCTTTCGGCGGCGCCTGCCGAAACCAGGGATTGTGCCGCGCTGCTTTCGATGGTGCTCGTCGTGTTGCTGGAAACGCTCGCAAGCGAAACGAGCTCGACGTCGACCGATCCGGGCACCGGCGCATCCTCCGCCTCCGGCCATCGGAAACCGGCGAAGGCAACACCGACAATGGCAGCATGTGCGAGAAGCGAGCCGGAGAGCGCCCGGTGCATCTCAGGGGATTCCCTGGGCAACGGTGATCAGCCCGATCTTGTCGAAGCCCGCACCTGAGAGCGCACCCATCACCCGCATGACGGTGCCGTAGCCGGCGGCCGCATCGGCGCGGATATAGAGCCGGTCGTCGGCGCCATCGGCAACCAGCGCCTCGACGGTCGCCACCATCGCCTCATAGGAGACAGGTTCCCCGTCGATCGAGATGGCGCCATCCGCCTCGACGGTGACCGTCACGGGCCGGGCTTGCGGTTCGAGCGCCCGGGCCTGCGTTTCCGGCAGGTCGATGGGCACACCGACAGTCATCAGCGGCGCTGCCACCATGAAGATGATGAGCAGCACCAGCATCACGTCGACCATCGGGGTGACGTTGATCTCGGCGATCGGCTGGCTTTTGCGCCCGCGCCGCCCGCTACCGGAAACGGCTATGCCCATCAGAGCGCCCTGCCGGCGTCGAGCTGGCGCGACAACAGCGCCGTCAGCCGGTCGGCAAAGCCTTCGAGACGGGCCGTCAGCTTGCCGGCGTCGGCCGAGAGCTGGTTGTAGGCAATGACCGCGGGAATGGCGGCAAGCAGCCCGAGAGCGGTGGCGAACAGCGCCTCGGCAATCCCTGGCGCGACAACCGCAAGGCTCGTGTTTTCGGCCGCCGCGATGGCGGTGAACGCGTTCATGATCCCCCAGACCGTGCCGAAAAGACCGACAAACGGCCCGGCGCTGCCGATGGTGGCCAGGAACCCGAGCCGCTTTTCGAGCTCGGCGCTCTCCTCGGCAACCGCGAGGTCGAGCACGATCTCCAGCCGGCTCTGCAATCCGCCGGCCCGGGCGGCGTCCGCCGCATGGCTTTTGTCCCACTCGTCCATGCCGGCGATGAACACGGCTGCGAGCGCGCTCGCTTGCTTTCCCTGGTAGTCGCGCCGCAGCTCGGCAAGCGGCCGGCCCGAGGCGAAGGCGTTGTCGAAGGCGGCCATGGCCCGGCGCGTGCGCGCGAAGGCGGCGACCCGGTTGGCGATGATCGCCCAGCACCAGACCGAAGCGAGAACGAGCCCGATCATCACGCTCTTGACCACCCAGTCGGCCTGAAGGAAGAGGCCGACGAGCGAGAGTTCATGCGCGGCAGCAGCCATTTCCATCGGTGCCTCCTAAACTCGGTTGCGAACCGTGAGAGGGTCCTCGCGTGTCCCATTCACACCGGGTCATTCCCGCGAAAGCGGGAACCTCTGTTGGCAGAACTTCAATTAAAACAGAGGTCCCCGCGTTCGCGGGGATGACCCGGTGGGTGGTTCGGTCTCGTGCCAAACCGACGGTCGATAAAGGAACGCGATCGAACATGCTGATCACCTAAGTACCGAATTCGATGTCGGGACGTGCGGAGGTCGAAAGCCCGGCAAGACAGGCGCCGGCATCGAGTCCCGGCCCCTCGCAGGCGGGGATGTCGTTGACGAGCACCCGGCCGAGATCGCCGCAGTCAAGCCCGGCGAGTTCGAACTGCAGCACTTTGGTCTTGTTCTCGCTCAACGCCTTGAAGTCGAGATTGACGATGCGCTCGATCGCGCCGGAGGTGTCGAACAGCGCGACCTCGACACCGGCGCGCTCGAGCAGCGCACCCAGTCTGTTGGTGGCAAGGAAGGTCACCCGGCAGCCACTCTCACCCTGCTGGAGAGCATTGAGCTCGAGCGCGAGGCCTGCGGCCGGCGCGGCCTCCTGTGCCGCGGCGGGCAGGACAAGAAACAGGGCCAACGCGGCGGGAAACAGTCGGGACGTCATCAGGCAACCTTTGTCATGGTGGTGCGTCCGGCCGCTTTCTCGCGCGACTGCGGCAGCACGAACGGCGTTTGCGGCGCAACGCCCACCCTGATCGGGCAGTCGAACACCGTTTCGATGAGCGTGTCGGTGAGCACTGACGCCGGCGGACCGGAGGCGGCAACGCGTCCGGTCTTGAGCGCGAGAAGGCTGTCGGCATACATGGCGGCAAGGTTGAGGTCGTGGAGGATGGCGACGACCCCGCCGCCCGCTTCGGCAAACTGCCGCGCGACATCCATGATCAGGAGCTGGTGCTGGATATCGAGGCTCGAGACCGGTTCGTCGAGGAAGAGAAAGCGCGGCACGCCCTCGAGAACGGGCAGCCAGACCTGGCAGAGGACGCGCGCAAGCTGTACCCGCTGCTGCTCGCCGCCCGAGAGCTCATTATAGAAACGGCCGGCAAAGCCTGAGAGGTCCACCCGCGCCAGCGCGTCTTCGGGCAGGCGCCTCAACTGGCCGATCGGCACACCCGGGCGGCCGGCGGTCAGCCCGAGTGCCACCACCTCGCGCACGGTGAACGGAAAGGAGAGCGTCGTCGATTGCGGCAGCACGGCGCGCAGGGCCGCGGACTTTGGTGGCGGCAGGCGCCGGACGTCGTGCCCGTCGAGGACAGCTTTGCCGGCATAGGGATAGTCGCCGCAAAGGGTCTTGAGCAGCGTTGTCTTGCCCGAGCCGTTGGGGCCGACGATGGCGGTGATCTCCGCGTGTCGGGCGCGAAAGTCGACCGCGTCGAGGATTGGGCGGCCGCCGATGGAAACGGTGATGTTCGTTGCTTCGATCATGGCTTCACCAGGCAAGCTGGCTGCGGCGGCGCAGCAGGATCCAGAGGAAGAACGGGCCGCCAACGAACGCGGTGACGATGCCGATAGGCAGCTCCGCCGGCGCAACGATGGTGCGGCTGACGGCATCGGCGAGCAGCAGGAACGACGCACCGAGCAAGGCCGATGCCGGCAGCAGGTAGCGGTGGTCCGGCCCGATGACGAGACGCAGGAGGTGAGGCACGACGATGCCGACGAACCCGATGCCGCCGCTGACCGCAACCGAGGCGCCCGTCGCTGCCGCAACGATCACGATCGCCCAGCGCTTGAACGGCTGCACCGAAAGGCCGAGATGCGCCGCGGTCGCCTCGCCCAGCGTCATGGCGTTGAGGCCCTTGGCCAGGAACCCCGCGCCGATGAGCGCGGCAAGGATGATCGGGCCCGAGGACATGACTTTGGTCCAATTGGACCCCGAGAGCGAGCCCAGCCCCCAGAAGGTCAGGTCCCGCAATTGGTTGTCGTCGGCCATATAGACGAGGACACCGGTGACGGCGCCGGCGAGCGCGCCGATGGCGATGCCGGCCAGCAGCATCGTGGCGATCGCCGTCTGGCCGCTGCGCGTCGCCACCCGATACAGGATGAACGTTGTGATCAGCCCGCCGATGAACGATGCGATCTGCAGGGCGTAGATGCCGAGAAGGGCGGTCAGCGGCGCCAGCATCGTGGTGCCGAGGACGATGATGCCGACCGCGCCGAGCCCAGCGCCCGAGGAGACGCCGACGAGCCCGGGGTCGGCCAGCGGGTTGCGGAAGAGCCCTTGCATGACGAGACCCGAGACGGCAAGCCCCGCTCCGATAAGCACGCCGAGGATCATGCGCGGCAGGCGGATGTTGAGGACGACCACCTGGTCGCGCACCGCCTCGGTTCCTTCGAGCGGAACGAACCCGAAAGCGTGCGCAAGCACGCGCCAGGCCGAGGCGCCCGAGGCGCCGGTCGTCATCGAAACGACCATGACGATAGCCAGCAGCAGCGCTAGCAGGAAAACAGCGAGCTGCCCGAGACCCGTGCGGTCGCCTTCGGGACGGCCGCGTTCGAGAATGCCCTGTGTGATCAGGCTCGCCTGTGCCATCTCTAGAGGTCCGGATAGAGCGCTTCGGCGAGGTCGGTCACCGCTTCGGCCGTGCGCGGCCCGAAGCCGAGGAGATACGCCCCGTCCATCTTGATCACCGCATGATTTTTGCCGGCGGGGGTCAGGGCTATGGCGGGATGGGCGAAGAGCTCATCGGCGGTCGCGTCATGGTCGCCCCCGCGATCCATCATCAGGATGACGTCCGGCGCTGCTTCGATGATCGCCTCTTCGGTCAGGGCCTTATAGCCCGCGTAGTCCTCGATCGCGTTGACGGCGCCGGCCAGTTCGAGGATGCCGTTGGCCGCCGTGCCGGTGCCTGAGGCGTTGATCTTGCCGCCCTGCATCGAGAGGATGAAGAGCACGCGCTTAGGCTCGGCGATCCTGGCGGTCCGCTCTTCGGCGGCGGTCAGCGCCGCGTCGAGCTGGACAATAAGCGTCTCGGCCTTGTCTTCGACATCGAGCGCCTCGCCGACGGCCCGCACCTTGGCAAGGATTCCCTCGTGCGAATAGCTTTCCGGCACGGTCCGGTAGTCGACGCCGGCCTGCGAGAGGACGTCGAGCGCCTCGGGCGGTCCGCTGCCTTCGATGACGAGGAGCGCCGTCGGGCTGACCGAGAGCACGCCTTCCGGTGCGAGCGCCCGCATATAGCCGACGTCGGGCAGCTCTTGCACCTCTGGCGGATAGACAGCGGTCTGGTCGCGCGCGACCAGCCGATCCTCTTCGCCGAGCGCATAGATGATCTCGGTCAGCGACCCGCCTATGGAAACGACGCGCGAGGTGTCCACGAACGGCTCGAGCGCCACGGCGTTCGCCGCGCCCGCTGCCGAGAGAGCAGCGGCAACAAGCGCTGCCCTGAGAGTTGAAACGGTCGCGTGCATGGCGGCTCCTCAGGCGGCACGATTGCGTTGGGCGGTGGGCAGCGTTTCGACGATCACGCGCCACTCGGCGCGCTCGTCGACGCCTTCCTTGCGCTTGCCGAAGAACTGGATGATGAGGTTTCCGTCCGCGCCATAAACCTCGACCGAGGAGACGTGGCCGTCCTTGGTCGGCTTCCTCACTGCCCAGACTTCGGCAATCTGATCGAGCCGCAGGTGCAGGTGGAAGGTCGGATCCATCACGTTGAGCCAAGGACCCATCGGAGTGATGGTCTCGACTGGGCCCGAATGGATCTGAATGCAGCCGCCATTGCCGACGAACACCATGATCGGCAGTTGCGCCTTGGCCGCGGCCGTAAAGAGTGCGGGCACGGCTGCCTCCTCCAGCGGCCAGGCGTAGTCCTCGCCGGCCATTTTGAGCGCGTCGAGCCGGTCGAGGTTGAGATCCCTAAGCATGCCGAAGAACTGGTGCGTATCGGTCAGCGCGCTCCAGCGCTCGCGCAGTTCCGCCGCCGAGGCGGGCGTGCGGCGCTCGATGGGTAGGGCCGGACGGATGTCGAGGGCCGGCGACTGGTCCTTCGCCGTCAGGTTGACGGTGAGGACCGCCCAGGCCTCGAGGTCGGTAGCGGGCCGGGCATGGATCTTGAATACGGCGTTGCCCTGCCGGTCGAAGAACTGCAGCGAACGGCGCACTTCACCGTTCTCGCCCGCCTTCTCGACGGCAAAGCCGAAGGCCCACTTGCCGGGGAAGATGCGCAGGTCGATCTGGCTGCCGAGCACCATGGAGGCATTCGGGCCGACGACGACCTTCTCGACCGGACCGATCTTCTCGTGCACGGCGCTTTCGTTGCGGGTCAATGCCATGATTTCCCCGAGGGCGGTCAGGCCGTTGAGCAGCACCTCGACATCGGCGTTGAGGCGAATGACGCCGTGCCCGATATGGGCGCTGGCGAGCTCGGCTTCGGAAATGCCATGGATGCGGGCGAAGTCGCGCTCGCGCATTTGCTTGTGTTTTTCGCGCAGTGCGCGGATGTCATCGGGTGATTTTCGCAAGGTCTCGGTCACGGCAGCAGCCCTACTTGTTGAGGATAAGTTTGTCCTGGCGGGTGATCCTGAGGCGGTAGCGACCGCCCTTGTGGACGATGATCACCTCGTTGCGGCCGGCAAACAGGCCGGCACTGTCGATTTCGCGCGGTTCGTCCGCGCAAGCGTGTTCTATCGCATTCATTGTCTCAGCACCGCGGCTGTCCCCGGCACCCTGGTCGTCGGTCAAAAATGTCTGTCTCATCATAGGGTTGTCGATGACGGCGTCCCGAAGGACGAGCGCACGTCATTTGTTGACTTTCATAATCATCTTAATTAGAAGGCGCAATAGGTGATTTCGGATGTCATGTTTATTGATCCCGGATCCACGCAAGCCAGCCCACCGCCAGCCAGCGCCAACGACACTTTGAAAATTCAGGAGCTTTGGAAAATGGGGCTGGTGGGCAGGCGTGCCGCGCGGCTATTGGGCAGCGTGGCACTCACGATCGTCGGGCTGCAGGGGGCCGCGGCGCAATCGAGCGATATCAATGCGGGCAATGTGACGCTTTTGGAGCGGCTGGTGATTGGCGCGGGGGCGCCAAAGGTGGCCATCGATACTCCGCAGGCGGTGACGGTTGTCGACCAGGACGATATCGACGCCGAGCAGGCAACGACTGTGGGCGAGGTGCTCGAAGCAATCCCGGGCGTTTCCGTTTCCGGCTCGGAGCGCGTTTTCGGACAGACCTTCAACATCCGCGGCATCGGCGCGCCGGAATCGGCCAACGAGGAAGGGCGCATCATCGTCAACGTCGATGGGGCGACCAAATATTACGAGCAGTACCGCATGGGCGGGTTCTTCTCGGACCCAGAGCTCTATAAGCAGGTGGAACTCCTGCGCGGACCAGCCTCCTCGACCCTCTACGGATCAGGCGCCATCGGCGGCGTGATCAATTTCGTCACCAAGGATGCGTCCGATTTCATCGCCGAGGGCATGACGGGGGCGCTGAGGGTCAAGGGCGGCTACAATTCCAATGGCGACGGCCTCCTGGGCTCGGTCATCCTCGCCCATCGCCTGACCGGAGACCTCGACGTACTGCTCGCCGGCAATTATCGGCGCTCGGACGACTATGTCACCGGCGACGGTGACACCGTGTCGAGCTCGGATTTCGATGCCTGGTCGGGCCTCGCCAAGGTCACCGCCCGGCTCGACGACGGGGGCGTGGTGCGCCTCTCCTACCAGCAATGGGATTCGGACGCCGACGATCAGGACTACGCCCGTGTCGGCACTTCATCGATCTTCGGCACCGTCGACCGGCATGTTGTCGACCGCACGGCGATCATCTCCTACGAGAACCCGTTCTCGGACAATGACTGGCTGGACTTCAGGTTATCCGCCTCCTTCTCGGATACGAGCGTCGAGCAGACCGACGCTAGCGGCAACCCGATGTTTGGTCTCAGCTGTGCCACTCCGGGCGGTACGACGTTCTGCGACGCCGATTACGGCTACCAAACTTGGCAAATTGGCGGCGAGAACACCGGCGAGTGGCACGGCGAAAGCTGGGATAACTATCTGACCTACGGCGTACAGTTCGCGCGTCAGACCCGCTCTGCCGAGTATACCGACGTCTTGGGCAACACGCTCGGCTTAGCCCATCATCCCCAAGGCACGGATACCAAGATCGGCGCTTTCGTCCAGAACGAGTTCGTCTGGGATGAGAAGCTCACGCTCATTCCCGGCATCCGTTTCGACTGGCGTTGGCTCAATCCCGATGACAGCACGGGCCTCATGCAGGACATGGATGACGTCGCCATCTCGCCCAAGTTCGCCGCGCTCTATAAACTCACCGACGCCTTCGGCGTCTTCGGTTCCATCGCCTATACCGAACGCCTGCCGACGCTCGACGAGATCTATTCGACCCCTTACCCGAGCTACGGCCTCGAAAAAGAGCAGGCGACGAACTACGAGGCGGGCTTTACCGTTTCAGGCTATGACCTGCTGCAAGGGGGCGACAGCCTGCAGGTGAAGACCACAGGCTTTTATAACGACATCTCCAACCTCATCGACCGCCAGTGCTCGAGCGCCGCGGCCTGTGCGGCGGGTGGTTTCACCTCGCAGTACGTCAACATCGACGAGGCCCAGATCTACGGGATCGAGATGGAACTCGCCTACGACAGCGACTATGTCTTTGCCACCGCCGGCTACACCCACATCATCGGCGAGAACACGTCGACAGGGGACTATCTCGATACAGTCGCGCCCGACGAACTGGCGTTGACGCTCGGCGGCAAGCTCCCTGAGAACGGTCTCTCCGTCGGATGGCGGGCCCGGTTCGTTGCCGATCCGCAGGATTCGGCCGATGTCGACGAGACCGCAACGAGCGGCCGCGTATCGGCCGCCTTCAACGTCCACGACGTGTTCCTGACCTGGAAGCCGGAGACGGGGCCTCTCGAGGGTACCACCGTCAACTTCGGCATCGATAACGTCTTCGACACCCAGTACAAGGAATACCTGCAGAACGACCCGGGCAAGGGCCGCACCTTCAAGCTCTCCCTCGCCAAACGGTTCGATTACTAGAGCGTTTTCAGCAAAAGTGGACACCACTTTTGCGGTTCGAAGACGCGACAATTCAACGATTTAGAGCTCACGTTCCGATCCAATCGAAACTGAAATGCTCTAGCAGATCGGACCGGCTCTCGGCCGGGACGAGAAAAGGCCGGGCACATGATGCCCGGCCTTTCCATTTGTCACCTCGAAGGGTGCTTTTATCACGCCGGCTCGATGCAAACCGGCGTCGTGCCGCGATTACGAAATCCAAGCTGGGTGGCAGCGGCCTTGGAAAGGTCGATGATCCGCCCGCGAACGAACGGGCCGCGATCGTTGATGGTAACGACGATGGCATTGCCTGTGCGCTGATCGACGACGCGCAACTTGGTGCCGAAGGGCAGGGATTTGTGAGCCGCCGTCATGGCGTCCTCGTTGAAGATTTCGCCCGAGGCGGCGCGTTTGCCGTTGAACCCCGGGCCGTACCAGGAAGCGCCGCCGCATTGGGCGTGCGCCGCGATCGTGCCGGACACGAAAACCGCCGCAGCAGCGGCGGCGGCAACGAAAAGACGTCTGGTCAAAATTGGATCTGCTCATCTCTTGTTAACGATGAGCGCTCGGTAAAGAAGGCAAGTGTTAAGAATATGGGCAGCAATGCTGCCATAGCCCGCAAGGGTTGACTGTTGCCTCTATGCCACGACGATTGCGATCATGTTTGTCGCAATGCGCGCGATGTACTGACACAATTGAAGGAAATCGTTCTATGCTTCAGCCGATTCTTCCGCGAAATCGCTTGAGGATTCGGTAACCAGGAAAATCTCATTCCGCCTGTTGTCTGAGGGCAACATGAAAGGGATTAAGGGCTGGCTTTCTGCAACCGACATGGGTTGCACGGAAAAGAGTGCTGGCACGGCGGCGCGATTGTGGCGGCGAGAAGGCAGGCTTGTCATTGCCATAATTTGACCAATTGATAAAAAATCGATGGTGCGCTAGCCTGACTTATAGGGGAACATAGCAGCAGGGAAGGCACGATGGCAGGAAGTGCGTTGAAGGAGGGGATCGCGCCGGGACGGCTCGAGCCGGGTGATTACGCGGCCAATTTCGCCGACCTTCATCCGCCGCTCGATCGGCACGAGGCCCATGTCGAGGCTGATCGCTGCTATTTCTGCTATGACGCACCGTGCATGAACGCATGTCCGACGTCGATCGACATCGCCATGTTCATCCGGCAGATCGCCACCGACAATCCAATGGGCGCGGCCGAAACGATCTTCTCCCAGAACATCCTCGGGGGCATGTGCGCACGGGTGTGCCCAACCGAGCAGCTGTGTGAGGAAGCGTGCGTGCGCGAGGAGGCCGAGGGCAAGCCCGTCAAGATCGGCCAGCTCCAGCGCTATGCCACCGATATCGCAATGCAGGAGAGCAGGCAGTTCTTCACCCGCGCCGCGCCCACGGGAAAGAGGATCGCCGTGGTCGGTGCCGGCCCGGCCGGCCTCGCCTGCGCCCATCGCCTTGCGGTCAAGGGGCATGATGTCACCGTGCTCGATGCCCGTCCCAAGGCCGGCGGCCTCAACGAATACGGCATTGCCAGCTATAAGACCGTCGACGGCTTCGCCCAGGCCGAGGTCGAATACGTCACCGCCATCGGTGGCATCACCATCGAGCTCGGCCAGCGGCTGGGCGCGAACGTCTCGCTCGACGACCTCAAGTCCCGCTACGATGCGGTCTTCCTTGGGATCGGGCTCGGCGGCGTCAACGCGTTGAAGGCCGAGGGCGAGGACGCCGATGGCGTGCGCGATGCCGTCGACTTCATCGCCGAACTCCGCCAGGCCGAGGATCTCTCGACGCTCGCCGTGGGCCGCCGTGTGGTGGTGATCGGCGGCGGCATGACGGCGATCGACGCGGCCGTGCAGGCCAAGCTCCTTGGCGCCGAGGAGGTGACCATCTGCTACCGGCGTGGCAAGCAGGAGATGAACGCCTCCGGGTTCGAGCAGGATCTTGCCGCTTCCAAGGGCGTTACCATCCGCCACTGGCTGGCGCCGAAGCGCGTCCTGACCCGGGACGGCAAGGTAGCCGGCATCGAACTGGAGTACACCCAACTGGTCGACGGCAGACTTGTCGGCCTCGGTCACACCATGACCATCGCCTGTGATCAGGTGTTCAAGGCCATCGGCCAGAGCTTCGAGCCGCGCTGGGCTGAGGGGCTGGCCCTCGTCGGTGGCCGCATCGACACCGACGCCGAAGGTCGCACCTCGCGGCAAGGCATCTGGGCTGGCGGCGACTGCGTGGTCGGGGGTGACGATCTGACGGTCACGGCCGTGGCTCAAGGACGCGATGCGGCCGAGAGTATTCACACAAGCCTGATGGGAGGGACCCATGGCTGACCTGACTACGCACTTCGCCGGGATCAAATCACCGAACCCGTTCTGGCTGGCCTCCGCGCCGCCGACCGACAAGGCCTACAACGTCGAGCGCGCCCTCAAGGCGGGTTGGGGCGGCGTGGTGTGGAAGACGCTCGGCGAAGAGGGGCCACCGGTCGTCAACGTCAACGGCCCACGCTACGGCGCCATCTGGGGCGCCGACCGCCGGCTCCTCGGCCTCAACAATATCGAGCTCATCACAGATCGTGCCCTGCAGCAGAACCTGCGGGAGATCAAGGAAATCAAGATGAAGTGGCCCGACCGGGCCGTCGTCGTGTCCATCATGGTGCCGTGCGAGGAGGAAAGCTGGAAGGCGATCCTGCCCTTGGTCGAAGAGACCGGCGCCGACGGAATCGAGCTCAACTTCGGCTGCCCTCACGGCATGAGCGAACGCGGTATGGGCTCGGCCGTTGGCCAGGTGCCTGAATATGTCGAGATGGTCGTGCGCTGGTGCAAGCAATATACGCGCATGCCCGTCATCACCAAGCTGACCCCCAATATCACCGACGTCAGGAAACCCGCCCGCGCCGCCAAGGCCGGCGGCACCGATGCCGTGTCTCTCATCAACACCATCAACTCGATCACCGCGGTCAACCTCGACACCTTCTCGCCCGAGCCTTCGATCGACGGCAAGGGCACCCATGGCGGCTATTGCGGCCCGGCGGTCAAGCCCATCGCTCTCTCGATGGTCTCCGAGATCGCCCGCGATCCGGAGACCTATGGCCTGCCGATCTCTGGCATCGGCGGCATCTCCACCTGGCGCGATGCGGCCGAGTTCATGGCCCTGGGCTCGGGCACCGTGCAGGTCTGCACCGCCGCCATGACCTATGGTTTCAAGATCGTCGAGGAGATGATCACCGGCCTCTCCAACTGGATGGACGAGAAGGGCTATGCCTCGGTCGATGAGTTCGTCGGACGGGCAGTGCGCAACGTCACCGACTGGCAGTACCTCAACCTCAACTACGTGACCAAGGCCCGTATCGACCAGGACCTCTGCATCAAGTGCGGTCGTTGCCACATCGCCTGCGAGGACACCTCTCATCAGGCGATCACCAAGGACAAGGACGGCAAGCGCCATTTCGAGGTGATGGACGACGAATGCGTCGGCTGCAACCTTTGCGTCAACGTCTGTCCGGTGGACGACTGCATCACCATGGTTGAGGTCGCGCCCGGTCTCGTCGATCAGCGCACCGGTCAGGTGGTCCCCGGCGAATATGCCAATTGGACGACCCACCCGAACAACCCGATGGCCAAGGTCGCCGAGCCGGCGGAGTAGGGTTGCCTTTGTTTGCAGGAGCGGCGGGGCGAGTCCCCGACGTTTACTTCGCATCAACCATTGGCCGAGCTGCTCGGCCCACGATAACCAATGCGGAACCGGTGGCGCCTAAGGTAGTCCGCATGCGGGGGCGGTCGATGGCGCACAGTTTCAAAGGCGAGTTATGGGCCGGGCAGGCAGACGACGGCGATGCACCCCGGCCCCCGCGCCGGCTGATCGCCGTGGGTGCGGCTGCCGTTCTGCTGCTGGCGGGCGGGCTTGTTGTTGCAGCGTTCGATGCGTCGGGCCAGATCGATAGGGCAGCACTTGTCGAAGAGACGCGACGCGCCGAGCGGGCCTTGGAGATTCTGGCGGATGACGGAACGGTAAGTGCCGACGACGTCAATCGGATATCAGAGGATTTCCTGTTGGCGGGAGCGCGGCTGAGTGCGCAGCCGGCTGCAACCGAGGAGCAGGCGTCGGTGCCGCTGCCGGCGACGGCCGTGAGCGCTGCGCAACGGCATCTCGTGTGGACACCACACCGGTTGGGGCGCGAGACTTTCCTGACGCTGGCGCCACGCCGGATCATCCTGGCGGCGCTGGTTCTCGTCATCATCGGCGCCATACTCTATTGGCTCCACCGCATCACCAGCGAGCTCGACCGACACCGGCTCATGGCGCGCGAGCTGGCGAGCCGCGATGCGCTGACAGGACTTGCCAACCGCCTGTCCTTCGAAGAAGCGCTGCGGCGGGACATCTCGAACGGTGCGGCATTCGCCCTCTTCTATCTCGATCTCGACGGATTCAAGCTCGTCAACGATACGCTCGGCCATGCCGCCGGGGATAAGCTGTTGGTCTCCATCGGGATGCGTCTGACGCAGCTGGCGGCGCCGGGAGATCTCGTCGCGCGCCTCGGCGGGGACGAGTTCGCCGTTATCCGGCGAGTGGAACTGGAGCCGGAGCGACTGGCGGCGTTTGCCCGGGACACGATCATCGAGCTTTGCCGGCCGCACGCGCTCGGGGACAGCGAGCTGTCGGTCGGGGTGAGTATCGGGGTTGCCCTGCCGCACGCAGAGACCGCCGAGGCGCTGCTATCGCAGGCGGACGCGGCGCTCTATCGCGCCAAAGCGCTGCCCGGTCCGGCGTTTGTCTTCGCCGAACGAGCCGAACGTTCGGCTGGAGCCAGGAGCGCGGCCTAGCTCGCCCGGCCCGGGTGCAAAAAAGAAATCGGGGTACGATTCCGTCATGCCGCTCCGCTGGCACCGGTCATCGCGATGCGCTATTGGCCCTGGCGGGGAGGGCATTTCATGTCAGCGACACTGATTCTCGTCGGCCGCATCGTCTTCGGCCTCTTTTTCCTCATCGCCGGCGCGCGCAACTTCAAAGGCCTCGCCGAGAAGCGCGGCTATGCCACCAATTACGGCTGGGACCTGCCTCTGCCGCTCGTGGCCATCGGCTTTGCCGTGCAGGTGATCGGCGGGCTTTCGCTGGTGCTGGGGTTCTGGACGGTAGCGGGCGCACTCGCGCTCATCGCCTTCCTGGTGCTGGCGACGGCCCTCTACCACAACCTCTTCCTCTTCGAGGGCAAGGAGCGCGACCCACACCTCTACTTGACCCTCGTCAACATCACGCTGGCGGCCGGGCTCTTGCTGGTGATCGCTACGGCCTGAGCAGCCGGAACTCCTTGCCACCGGCGGGCATTCTCCCGCTATGGCCTACGAACTATTCTATTGGACCGGCATCCAGGGGCGCGGCGAATTCGTCCGCCTCGCGTTCGAGGAAGCGGGCGCCGACTACGTCGACATGGCGCGCGAGGCCGGCGACCGGGTGATCTTCCAGGTTTTGAAGGACGCGCGCACGCCATCCTTCGCCCCGCCGATCCTGCGCGACGGCGAGGTCATCATCGGACAGACGGCGTTGATCCTTCACTATCTCGGCGCACCACTGGGGCTGGTACCGAACGACGAGCATCTCAGACTCTGGACGCATCAAATTCAACTGACCGTCACCGATTTCGTCGCCGAGATCCACGACGTTCACCACCCCATCGGGGTCGGCAGCTATTACGAGAACCAGAAGCCGGAGGCCAGGCGTCGAGCCAGGGAGTTCCGCGCAGATCGGGTGCCGAGATTCCTCGACTGGTTCGAGCGGATACTCGCAGGCAACCCACAAAGCAGCGAACACCTTGTCGGCGACGGGCTCACCTATGTCGACCTCTCGCTCTTCCAGCTCGTCGACGGCCTCACCTATGCTTTTCCGCGCCTGATGCACGCCAAGCGCAATGATCTGCCCCATGTGATGGCCGTGTGGGAAGCGGTGCGCGGCCGCCCGCGCATCGCCGCTTATCTGGCCAGCGACCGGCGCATTCCGTTCAACGAATACGGCATCTTCCGCCACTACCCGGAACTGGACGCGTAAGCGGCGATCCACGCAAACAGAGTGGGGTACTCCTCGGTTCTCTGACGGAGTATGTGGAGCGAAGCTCCCGCCCTCTGCCGGCAGGGCGAACCGAGCGTTTCGGTGGATTACAGGCGCTGCGGAAAAAGCTATCGTGAGGCGGAAGAACGCTGGGCCGGAGGATCCGGGATGCTGGCCGCTATCATCGACCGCCGTCGCCTCGCCCTGATCCAAAGCTGGGTCGCCAACCCGCTGGTGCAAGTCCAGGTGGAATCGCCCATGGTCTTGCCGCGGCTGGTGTTCATCAACGACGAAACCGGTCAGAGCGGCAGCGTTGGCCAAGTCGGCCGGCGAGCAATGACCAACACTGCCATCGTCGAAGGTGGCCCCGACAAGGACCGTTCCTGGTCAGTCTGGGTAGCGTCGGGCTATTCGAGCTACCAGAAGGCCTACCTTGCCTTCATCCACACGGCCTACGGCATCGACCGCGGCCCCGCCGATCTCGCCGGTTACGACATCGATCACCTGTTGAATCGTGCGCGCTCGCCGCTGGGATCAAGCTTCATTCGCATCGAGGCCGTCTCCTCGCTCGCCAACCGAGCGTGGGGAGGCCTGTTTGAAAAGGCCGCAAGCAATCGGGCATTCCACGCCAATCGCGTACGCGAAAGGCGCACCATGAGCTGGATGATCTGCGCCAAGCTTGCTGGCCAGATGCCGCCCGCCGGCTCTGGCGATACCGCCGGCATAAATCGCCTGATCGCCTTTTTCCGCACGCTTGGCCTCAGTGATACCGAAGCCCGCGACGGGATCTCCTCAATGCTCGACTTCGCCTATCGCCTCCGCTGATGATGTGCGGCCATCTGTTGACCAAAGCCAAAATCCTGGATAATTAATATCCAGGATATGGATTGACCATGAAACTCAGCGACGGCGTCGAACAGGCCATTCATTGCGTGCTGATGCTGTCGGGGCTGAAGCCTGACGGTGTGTTGCCGGCCCAAGCGCTCGCCGAATATCATGGCGTCTCGACGAGCTATCTTCTGAAGCACCTGCAGGCCCTCGCCCGGGCACGGATTATCGAGTCCGTGCCGGGTCCCAAGGGTGGCTACCGGCTGGGCCGGAGCGCCGACAGGATCACTTTGCTCGACATCGTCCTTGCCGTAGACGGACCCGAGCCGGCCTTCCGTTGTGCCGAAATCCGCCAGCGCGGCCCCAATCCGCTGCCACAGGAGGCGTTCCGCGCCCCCTGCGCCATCAACGCAGCAATGCTGCGGGCCGAGCAGGCTTACCGTGCCGAGCTGCGCAAGACGCGCATAGCCGAAATCTTCGACGCCGATACCCCCCTCGGCCAGGCCATCAACAACCGCGCCTGCGCGTTCCGCAGTCTGTACGAACGCCGCCAGGAAGCGACCTGACTTTCCCACCAAGGAGCTACGCCCATGCAGCCACGCATCGATTTCCGCACCGCCGCCCCTGATGCCTATCAGGCAGTTTTTGCTCTGGAGAGCTATGTGCGCCAGAGTGGTGTGGACAAGGATCTGCTCCACCTCATCAAGCTGCGCGCCTCCTATCTCAACGGCTGCGCCTACTGCGTCGACATGCACGGGCGTGACGCGCTGAAGGATGGACACACCCAGCAGTGGGTCAACATGATCGCTGTCTGGGACGAGTCGCCGCTCTTTTCCGAGAAGGAACGCGCGGTGCTCGCCTGGACCGACGCCCTGACCTTCATTGCCCAGTCGCGCGCACCCGACAAGGATTTCGACGCCATGAGGCGGTTCTTCGACGAGGCCGAGATCACCCGTATCTCGGTAGCCGTCGCCACCATCAATGTGTGGAACAGGCTGGTGGTGAGCTCGCGTTCGCTGCACCCGATCGAGCATGCGACGGCGGCCTGAGCCGGCGCTGTCGAAATCGTCGCGGTTCGCTCGTCATAGGCAGGAGAACCACGATCAACGGAGCCGGTCATGCCTGCCGATCTCGCCGCCAACATCCTCGTCGTCGCCCGTATTCTCATGGGCGGCGCCTTCTTCGTCGCCGGAGTGCGCAGTACGCAATCCTTTCCCAAGCTCGTGCCGGTCATGACGACACTCGGCGCGCCGTTTCCGCCTGTCGCCTTGGCCATCGGAATCGCATTGAAGCTGGTGTGCGGCGCCGCATTGGCCCTTGGCCTTTGGCCGGCTTACGCGGCTGCCGGGCTTATCGTCTTCCTGATTGCCGCCACGCTGCTCTTCCACAAATTCTGGACCTACCAAGGGCGCGAGCGGGTCGAGCACATCAACGCCTTCATCAGCAATACCGCCCTGGTCGGCGGATTCCTCGCCGTGGCCGTCTCGCTGTGAGGCGGCCGGAGCCTGCCACGGCAGGCTTCACGCCCCTTTCTTTCTCGGGCTCAGCACGCCTGCCATGAACAGCTGCTCGAGGTAACGCGCCGCGTCTTCGAAGCGCCCCTCGCCGTTCCGGTCCTTGCCGAGCACGGCGCGGACCTGCACGTCGAAATCGGCATAGTGCTGGGTGGTGGCCCAGATCGAGAAGATCAGGTGATAGGGATCGGTGCGGGCGATCTTGCCGGCATCCATCCAGCCTTCCAGGACCTTGGCCTTCTCGTCGACGAGGTTTTTGAGATCCACCTCGATCATATCGATGATGTGCGGAGCGCCCTGCAGCATCTCGTTGGCAAATAGCCGGCTCTCGCGCGGGTAGTCCCGCGCCATCTCGATCTTGCGCCGGATATAGGAGCGGATCTCGGGGATCGGGTCGCCGTCCGCGTCTAGCGCTCGCAAGGGCTCGAGCCAGGTGGTGAGGAGCTCGGTGATCAGCCGCCGGTGGATATCTTCTTTCCTCGGGAAATAATAGAGGAGGTTCGGCTTGCTCATGCCGGCGACCTCGGCGATCTGGTCGATGGTCGAGCCGCGAAAGCCGTAGACCGAGAAGACGTCCAGCGCCGCCTCGAGGATGATGTCCTGCTTCTCGCGCTGGATGCGGGTGAGGGGCCGCGGCTTTGCGGTCCTCCCTTTTGCAGGCTTGCTGGCGGGCTTCGCCCCCTCCGCCGCGGCGTGCTTGGGCAGCGTCGCCGCCTTGCCATTTTTCATCTTGATCGGCGGCATTTTCGCCTTGCGAGAAACAATGGGAGTGCTAACCTTTTTCCAACTGGTCAAAATTCTTGGTAACACGCTCCCGCGTCAAGAGCTAATAAACTTGAACCAAGAAGTCAGAAAATAAGTTTTAAGGGGCGTCGATACATGGATGCATATGCGGTTCCTAATAACCTGTCCGCATTCTGGATGCCGTTCACGGCCAACCGCCAGTTCAAGAAAAATCCCCGCATGTTCGTGGCAGCCAAGGACATGCACTATACGACCGCCGACGGGCGGCAGGTGCTCGACGGCACGGCGGGGCTCTGGTGCGTCAATGCCGGCCACTGCCGTCCCAAGATCACCGAGGCGATCCAGCGCCAGGCTGCCGAGCTCGACTACGCGCCCGCCTTCCAGATGGGGCATCCCAAGGCCTTCGAGCTCGCCAACCGCCTGGTCGAACTCGCGCCCGACGGGCTCGACCACGTGCTGTTTACCAATTCGGGCTCCGAGTCGGTCGAGACCGCCCTCAAGGTCGCGCTTGCCTATCACCGGATAAAGGGCGACGGCAGCCGCTTTCGCCTCATCGGGCGCGAGCGCGGCTATCACGGGGTCAATTTCGGCGGCATCTCCGTCGGCGGGATCGTCTCCAACCGCAAGATGTTCGGGACGCTTCTGACCGGCGTCGATCACCTGCCGCACACGCATGATCTTGCCAGGAACGCCTTTACCCGCGGTGAACCCGAGCACGGGGCCGAACTTGCCGACGAGCTCGAACGGATCGTAACGCTCCATGATCCCTCGACCATCGCGGCGGTGATCGTCGAGCCGGTCGCGGGATCGACCGGCGTTCTCGTTCCACCCAAGGGCTATCTGCAAAAGCTGCGCGACATCACCAGGAAGCACGGGATCTTGCTGATCTTCGATGAGGTGATCACCGGCTTCGGACGCCTCGGCACGCCCTTTGCCGCCGACTACTTCGGCATCACGCCGGACATCATGGTGACCGCCAAGGGCTTGACCAACGGCGTCATCCCTATGGGCGCCGTGCTGGTCTCGGCCGATGTCCACGACGCCTTCATGACCGGCCCCGAACACCTCATCGAATTCTTCCACGGCTACACCTATTCGGGCAACCCGATCGCTTCGGCCGCCGGTATTGCGACACTTGAGACCTACAAGGAAGAAGGGCTTCTCCAACGCGGAACCGAGCTCGGGCCTTACTGGGGCGACGCGCTGCATTCGTTGAAGGGCGAACCGCACGTCATTGACGTCAGGAATATCGGGTTGGTGGGAGCCATCGAGCTCGAGCCCATTGCCGGGCAGCCGACCAAGCGCGCCTTCTCGGCGTTCGTCAAAGCCTACGAGGCGGGGTACCTCATCCGCACGACCGGCGATATCATCGCCCTCTCGCCGCCGCTGATCGTCGAGAAGCACCATATCGACGAACTCGTCGACGGCATAAGGCAGGTCCTGAGGGAGGTCGATTGATGCAAACCATCGAAAACGCCGTTGCCGGCAAGCGCTATGTCTCGTCCTCGCCGCGCCGCAGCCCGGTCTTCAATCCAGCGACCGGCGAACAGACCGCCGAACTTCCGCTCTCGACGACCGACGAGCTGAACGCAGCCGTTGACGCGGCCAAGAATGCCCTGCCGGCCTGGGCCAACATGCCGCCGATGAAGCGGTCGCGGATCATGTTCCGCTTCAAGCAACTGCTCGACGCGCACGCGGACGATCTGGCGCGCATTATCTCCTCCGAGCACGGCAAGGTGCATGACGATGCCTTGGGCGAGGTCGCCCGCGGCATCGACTGCGTCGATTTCGCCTGCGGAGTCCCGCAACTCCTCAAGGGCGAGTTCTCCCGCAATGTCGGACCGAACATCGATTCCTATTCGGATCGCCAACCGCTCGGGGTCGTCGCCGGCATCACGCCGTTCAACTTCCCGGCCATGGTGCCCATGTGGATGTATCCGCTGGCCATCGCCTGCGGGAACACCTTCATATTGAAGCCCTCCGAGCGCGACCCGTCGGCCTCCCTGCTCGCCTGGAACCTCTTCATGGAAGCCGGACTCCCCGAAGGTGTCTTCAACGTCGTCCATGGCGACAAGGAAATGGTCGACGCCATACTCGACCATCCCGACATCAAGGCGGTCTCCTTCGTCGGCTCGACGCCGATCGCCGAATATGTCTATCAGCGCGGCACCAGGGCCGGCAAACGCGTGCAGGCGCTGGGCGGGGCCAAGAACCACATGGTGATCCTGCCCGACGCCGACCTCGATCAGGCGGCCGACGCGCTGATGGGCGCCGGTTACGGTTCGGCCGGCGAGCGCTGCATGGCCATTTCGGTCGCCGTCCCCGTCGGCGAAGCGACGGCCGATGCGCTGATCGACAAGCTGAAACCGCGTGTCGAAAAACTGAAGATCGGCCCGGCGACCGACAAGGACGCCGAGATGGGGCCGGTCGTCACCCGTCAGCACCGCGACAAGATCCTCTCCTATATCGACAAGGGTGTCGAGGCAGGCGCCGAGCTCGTCGTCGACGGACGCGGCTTCTCCCTCCAGGGCTACGAGGACGGCTTCTTCGTCGGCGGCACGCTTTTCGATCGCGTCACCCGCGACATGGCGATCTACAGGGACGAGATCTTCGGGCCTGTGCTTTCGGTCGTCCGCGCCCGCGATTATGCCGATGCCGTCGACCTCATCCACGGCCACGAATACGCCAACGGCACGGCGATCTTCACCCGCGACGGCGACGCGGCGCGAGAATTCGCCGACAAGATCGAAGTCGGCATGGTCGGCATCAATGTGCCGATCCCGGTGCCGGTTGCCTACCACTCCTTCGGCGGCTGGAAGCGCTCGCTCTTTGGCGACCACTCGATCTACGGGCCCGAGGGCGTGCACTTTTACACTCGGTTGAAGACCGTGACGACGCGCTGGCCGGCCGGCATCAAGGAAGGCGCTCAGTTCACCTTCCCGAGCTTGAAGTAGTCCGATGCTCAGTGCTCGAATCGGCGCCGGTCCCCTCACCCTAACCCTCTCCCCAGAGGGGCGAGGGGACGCTGGGGGAAGCGCCAGTGGACCCACTGAAACTCCAGGGCCAGCGGAGCCAATCGCCTCGCCCCTCCGGGGAGAGGCCGACGCGAAGCGGCGGGTGAGGGGCCGGAAGGCGCAACCCGCTCAGGTTTCTCGGGCGCGCGCCCTGCGTTCAGTGAAGACGGATGCCGAGAACCGCCTCTGGTACCACCTGCGCGATCGCCGATTGGACGGCCTGAAGTTCGTGCGCCAGCTGCCTGTGGCCGGCTACTACTACGCCGACTTCGCCTGCCGAGAAGCGATGTTGATCATCGAAGCCGATGGTGGGCAGCATTCCGACTCCGCATACGACTTGCGGCGCGACGCGGCCATCAGGGCCGCCGGATATAGCGTCCTGCGTTTCTGGAATACCGATATCCTCCAGAACACGGCATTCGTTCTGGAGCAGATCCGCCAAGCCAACCAATCTCAACCTGCAAGCGACGAGTGAGTCCATGACCGCCCCGGGAGAAAACCTTCGCATCAACGGCGACCGCCTCTGGGACAGCATCATGGAAATGGCCCGTATCGGCCCGGGCATTGCCGGCGGCAACAACCGGCAGACGCTGACCGATGCCGACAAAGAGGGACGTGCGCTGTTCCAGCGCTGGTGCGACGACGCGGGCCTCTCCATGGGCGTCGACAAGATGGGCACGATGTTCATGACACGGCCCGGTACCGATCTCGATGCGCTGCCGGTCTATGTCGGCAGCCACCTCGACACGCAGCCGACCGGCGGCAAGTATGACGGGGTCCTGGGCGTGCTCTCCGGGCTCGAGATCGTCCGCTCGATGAACGACCTTGGAATCAAGACCAGGCACCCGATCGTCGTCACCAACTGGACCAATGAGGAAGGCGCGCGCTTCGCTCCGGCGATGCTCGCTTCTGGCGTTTTTGCCGGTGTCCATACCCTGGACTATGCCTATGCCCGCAAGGACTTTGACGGCAAGACGTTCGGTGAGGAACTCGAGCGCATCGGCTGGGTCGGTGACGAGGAGGTCGGCGCGCGCCCGATGCACGCCTATTTCGAGTACCATATCGAGCAGGGCCCCATCCTCGAGGCCGAGAACAAGCAGATCGGCGTCGTCACCCACGGCCAAGGGCTCTGGTGGCTGGAGTTTACCCTCACCGGCAAGGAAGCCCATACCGGCTCGACGCCGATGGCCATGCGCGTCAATGCCGGGCTCGCCATGGCCCGCGTCTTCGAGATGGTGCAGACAGTCGCCATGGACAATCAACCGGGCGCCGTCGCCGGCGTCGGCCAGGTCAAGTTCTCCCCCAATTCGCGCAATGTCCTGCCCGGCACTGTGGTCTTCACCGTCGACCTGCGTTCACCCGACCGGGCAAAGCTCGACGCCATGCGCGTTCGTATCGAGGCCGAGGCCAAGACCATCGCCGGCGCGCTCGGCGTCGACTGCGCCGTCGAGGCGGTCGGCCATTTTGATCCGGTCACCTTCGATCCGACGCTGGTCGAGCGCGTGCGCAAGGCCGCCGAGGACTTGGGCTACACTCACATGGATATCGTCTCGGGCGCCGGCCACGACGCCTGCTGGGCCGCAAAAGTCGCGCCGGCCACCATGGTCATGTGCCCCTGCGTCGACGGCCTCTCCCACAACGAGGCCGAGGAGATCTCCAGGGAATGGGCGGCGGCGGGGGCGGATGTGCTGTTCCACGCCGTGATCGAGACGGCGGAGATTGTGGAGTGAACGTGAGCGCTGCAAAGGTCCCCTCACCCGCCGCTGCGCGGCGACCTCTCCCCCAGAGGGAGAGGTATACCCGGTGCCGGCGCAGGGCCCTCTTCACCTCTCCCTGGGGGGAGAGGTCGACGGCGAAGCCGGCGGGTGAGGGGGCCTTATGACCACGCTCAAGACCAAATTTGCTGCCCGAAACGCCAAGACGCTCAGAACCAACTCGTCCGACGCCGAGCGCAAGCTTTGGTCGAAGCTGCGCAACCGACAGCTAGCCGGGTGCAAATTCGTTCGCCAGTTGCCCGTCGGCCGGTTCATCGCTGATTTCGCCTGCCGCGAGCGCGATCTCATCATTGAGCTTGATGGCGGTCAGCACGACGAAAATGCTGTTGCCGATGCGCGGCGTACAGCGATCCTGGAACAATACGGCTATGCGGTCATACGGTTTTGGAACACGGAAGTTCTGACCAATATCGACGGCGTTCTGTACGTCATCAGGGATCATCTTGAGAAGGCCCCCTCACCCGAGCTTCGCTTTGCGAAGACCGATCTCTTCCCCAAAGGGAGGGATGAGGGCGCAACTGAGGGAATGGAACCATGACCACAGTCATCAAGAACGGCACGATCGTGACCGCCGACATGACCTATGAGGGTGACGTCAAGATCGCCCACGGCAAGATCGTCGAGATCGGCAGGCACCTCGAGGGCGAGGAGGTGCTGGATGCGACGGGATGCTATGTCATGCCCGGCGGCATCGACCCGCACACGCATCTCGAGATGCCGTTCATGGGCACCTATTCGTCCGACGATTTCGAGAGCGGTACGCGCGCCGCGCTTGCGGGCGGCACGACCATGGTCGTCGATTTCTGCCTGCCGAGCCCCAATCAGAGCCTCCTCGAGGCGCTTGCCATGTGGGACAACAAGACCGGCAAGGCGAGCTGCGACTTCTCCTTTCACATGGCTGTCACCTGGTGGGGCGAGCAAGTCTGGAAGGAAATGGCCGAGGTCGTCGATCGCGGCATCACCTCGTTCAAGCACTTCATGGCCTATAAGGGCGCGCTGATGGTCGACGATGACGAGATGTTCTCGTCCTTCCAGCGCTGTGCCGAGCTGGGAGCGCTCCCGCTTGTTCATGCCGAGAATGGCGACGTCGTCGCGCAGATGACGCAAAAGCTGCTCGATGCCGGCAACAACGGTCCTGAGGCGCACGCCTATTCCCGTCCGCCCGAGGTCGAGGGGGAAGCCACCAACCGCGCCATCATGATCGCCGATATGGCGGGCGTACCGCTTTACGTGGTGCACACCAGTTGCGAGCAGGCGCATGAGGCGATCCGCCGGGCCCGGGCCAAGGGCATGCGCGTCTACGGCGAACCGCTGATCCAGCACTTGGTGCTCGATGAGACCGAGTACTTTAATACGGACTGGGACTACGCCGCCCGCCGGGTGATGTCCCCGCCCTTCCGCAACAAGCAGCACCAGGATTCGCTGTGGGCCGGACTGCAGTCGGGCTCGCTCCAGGTCGTCGCCACCGACCACTGTGCCTTCACCACGCAGCAGAAGCGGTTCGGGGTCGATAACTTCGCCAAGATTCCCAACGGTACCGGCGGGCTTGAGGACCGCCTGCCGGTGCTATGGACGAAAGGCGTCAACACTGGCCGCCTGACCATGAACGAGTTCGTGGCCGTGACCTCCACCAACATCGCCAAGATCCTCAACCTCTATCCACGCAAGGGCGCCATCGTCCTCGGCGCCGACGCCGACATCGTCGTCTGGGATCCCAAGCGCAGCAAGACCATCAAGGCCGACAGCCAGCAGTCGGTCATCGACTACAACGTTTTCGAGGGGATTGAGGTCACCGGGCTGCCGCGCTTCGTGCTCTCGCGGGGCAAGGTGTCGATTGTCGAGAACGAGGTCAGGACCGAGGTCGGCCACGGTAAGTTCGTTGCCCGCGAGCCAAGGAATCCAGTCAACCGGGCCCTCTCCCAGTGGAAAGAGATTTCCGCCCCGCGCAAGGTCGAGCGCTCGGGCATTCCGGCGACGGGGGTGTGATTGGAACGTCCATCGCACGCGATCGCCTTAACAGTCTGGCTGCTTGTGGGCTGTCTGGCCGCCACGGCCGACAGCCTGGTGCTGCCGGGCACCTATGGGAACGCCGACGGCTGCACATACTTGGCTACCGGTGACCTCACCGGCGACGCCTTGCGCTACCTCACCAGTGAGGAAGTGGCGAGCTATGGTTCGGGCTGCCGGTTCGTCGCCGTCCACGCCGATGGCGCTGGCAACCAGCTCGCCCAGGGCATATGCAGCTATGAGGGCGAGGAGTTTTTGGGCGCTGAAGATTACGTCATCACGCCCCCCGACGCCGATGGTCGCGTGCGCGTCTATACCGCCGCCGGCGAACTCTGGGACGAACTGGAGCCGTGTTCTTGACGATCCCTGCCGTTGTATCCGCGACCGATCTCAGCCTCACTTTTCACACCAGTGACGGCCCCGTGACGGCCCTTTCCGATGTCACGCTCGACATCAAGAAAGGCGAGTTCGTTTCGTTCATCGGACCATCCGGGTGCGGAAAGACGACGTTTCTCAGAGCCATCGCCGATCTGGAAAGGCCGACCTCGGGCAGCATTGAGGTGAACGGGCAGACGCCCGGGAATGCGCGCAAAGATCGCGCCTATGGCTATGTCTTTCAGGCTGCGGCCCTCTACCCCTGGCGCACGATCGAAAAGAACGTGGCGCTGCCGCTCGAGATCATGGGGTATTCCAAAGCCCTGAAGGCCGAGCGGATTGCGCGCACGCTTGCGCTGGTCAACCTCGAGGGTTTTGAAAAGAAGTATCCCTGGCAGCTTTCCGGCGGCATGCAGCAGCGGGCTTCGATCGCCCGTGCCTTGGCGTTCGATGCGGACCTCCTACTGATGGACGAGCCGTTCGGGGCGCTTGACGAGATCGTGCGCGATCACCTCAACTCCGAGCTGTTGAAGCTTTGGAAAGAGACGCAGAAGACCATTTGTTTCGTCACCCATTCGATTCCCGAGGCGGTGTACCTGTCGACCAAGATCGTGGTGATGAGTCCGCGACCCGGGCGGGTGACCGACATCATCGAATCGAGCCTCCCCGCCGAGCGCCCGCTCGATATCCGAGAAACGCCGGAGTTCCTCGCCATTGCCGCGCGTGTGCGCGAGGGCCTGCGGGCCGGCCACAGCTATGAGGAGTGACGGGGCGGTGATCCGGGTTGCCTCGTTGAGCGATATGCCGGTCTGCGCCGCCATCTTCAACCGATGGGTCGACGAGACCGAGTGGATGCCGCGTGTCCACGACCATGACGACGTTGTCCGGCACTACCGGGAGACGGTCTACTCTCAGTGCCAGGTGTTCGTTGCCGAACGCCACGGCGCGGTGGGCGCCTTCCTCGCACTGTCGGACCAAAATTTTGTTACCGCTCTTTATGCAGACGGACGCTCCCGGGGGTTGGGCCTGGGAACACTCCTCATCGATAGGGCCAAGCAAATCCGCCCCGACGGCCTGTCCCTGTGGACGTTCGTCGCCAATGAGGACGCGCAACGCTTCTACCGTCGCCAGGGATTTGTCGAGGAGCGTCGCACCACCGGTGAGAACGAGGAAGGCCTGCCCGACATCCTGCTGCGATGGTCTGGGAAGGTCCCCGCATGAGAGGCCGGAGCGACCTGCTGCCCATCCTGACCGTGCTCGCGGGACTTCTCGTCCTCTGGTATCTCGGCGCCATCGGGCTCAATGGGCCGGTGCAGAACGACATGTACCGCCGCGCCGACGTAGTCGGCGTGCCATTCACCCAGTTCGTCGCCGACACGTGGAACCAGCAGCGTCCGGTGCTGCCGACGCCGCATCAGGTGTTCGCGGAGTTGTGGAACACCACCGCTCTCGTCGCGCCGACCGTTCCGCGCTCGCTCCTTTTCCACGCGTGGGTGACGCTCTCGGCAACACTCGCCGGCTTCGTGCTGGGATCGGGCCTCGGTATCCTGCTCGCCGTGATGATCGTCCATAGCGAGGCGATGAACCGCTCGCTGATGCCGTGGATCGTCGCCAGCCAGACGATCCCCATCCTGGCACTCGCTCCGCTCATCGTCGTTATCGGTTTCAATGTGTTTACCGGCACCTTCGGCGTCCCCACCGACCCGGCGCGCTTCATCTCCAAGGCCATCATCTCGGCGTATCTCTCGTTCTTTCCGGTGACCGTCGGCATGGTCAAGGGCCTTAGGAGCCCGGAAGACATTCAGCTCGACCTGATGCGCACCTACAACGCCTCGGCCGCGCAGGTCTTCTGGAAGCTCCGATGGCCGAGCGCGCTGCCCTTTCTCTTCACCTCGATGAAGGTCGGGGTGGCGGCCAGCCTCGTTGGCGCTATCGTCGGCGAGATGCCGACCGGTGCGGTCTCCGGTCTCGGCGCACGGCTCCTCAACGGCTCCTATTACGGCCAGACGACGCAGATCTGGTCGGCCTTGATCATGGCGTCGATTCTTGCCGCCGTGCTGGTCGTTGCCGTGGGACTCGTCGAGCGGCTGGTCTACGTGCGCATGGGGGCGCGACCGGCATGAGCCAGCTGCAGCACTACCTCGCCATTGTCGCCTGGGGCCTTTCGGCTGCAGCGCTCGTCATGGGGTGGGTTTCGGCCGACGCGCTGCCACCGGCCTGGCTCTTCGTCTTCCTGCTGCTGGGTACGGCGAGCCTGGTGCGTATCGCCGGGTGGTTCAGCCTGTGGCTCGACGGCATCATCGCCGGGGCCGGCGTTGTTGCCGTGCTGGTGAGCCTCCCCGATCTCTCGCCGGTGCCGGGCTATTACTGGCTGGCGCTGCTCGCCGCCTGGGCCTTCGCCTGGCTCTTCGTCGAGCGGTTGACACGGGCGATGGCCTCCGGCCTGGTCGAGCCTGGGATCTTCGGTTTCCTCGTGCCGCTGATCTTCGGCGTGATGGTGCTGGTCATCTGGGAAGCGGTGACGCGCGGGGCGAACGTGCCTTCCGTCATCCTGCCGCCGCCCTCGGCCATCTGGGCGCGCATCGCCGGCAGCACGTCGACGCTCTGGGCCGATTTCCAGCAGACGTTCCTGAAGGCCGTGCTGATCGGATACGCGCTCGGTTGCGGGCTGGGCTTTGCCGTTGCCATCCTCATCGACCGCTCACCCTTCTTGAAGCGCGGGCTGCTGCCGCTCGGCAACTTCGTCTCCGCGCTGCCGATCATCGGGGTCGCCCCGATCATGGTCATGTGGTTCGGTTTCGACTGGCCGAGCAAGGCGGCCGTCGTCGTCATCATGACCTTCTTTCCAATGCTGGTGAACACGGTCGCGGGCCTCAATGCCGCAGGCGCCATGGAGCGCGACCTGATGCGCACCTACGCCGCCGGCTACTGGCAGACCCTATTGAAGTTGCGCCTACCCGCCGCGGCGCCCTTCATCTTCAACGCCCTCAAGATCAATTCGACATTGGCCTTGATCGGCGCCATCGTGGCGGAATTCTTCGGAACGCCCATAGTGGGAATGGGCTTCCGGATCTCAACCGAAGTCGGCCGGATGAATGTCGACATGGTCTGGGCCGAGATCGCGGTGGCGGCGCTCGCGGGATCGGCTTTTTACGGGGTGGTGGTGCTCGTCGAACGGGCGACCACCTTCTGGCATCCGTCGGTGCGCAGCGCCTGACGGAGCCGTAACAAGGAAGGGACAACAGGGATGAAGAAACTCGCAATCGCAGCGCTCGCCGGCGCTCTGTCGCTGGCCGGCGCTGAGGGCGTCACGGCACAGGACAGCGTCGTACTGCAGCTGAAATGGGTGGCCCAGGGGCAGTTCGCCGGCTACTACGTCGCCCAGGCCAAGGGCTTTTATGAGGAGGAGGGGCTTAACGTCGAGATCAAGCCCGGCGGGCCCGACATTGCCCCCGAGCAGGTGATCGCCGGCGGCGGCGCCGACGTCATCACCACCTGGATGGCAGCCGGCCTTGCCGCCCGCGAGCGCGGCGTGCCGCTGGTCAATATCGCCCAGCCGTTCAAGAACTCGGGGCTGCTTCTGACCTGCCGCAAGGATATGGGCGTCGAAACGACCGAGGACTTCCCCGGCAAGACGCTCGGCGTCTGGTTCTTCGGCAACGAATATCCGTTCTACGCCTGGATGGCCAAGCTCGGCTATTCGACCGAAGGCGGCGCCGACGGCGTCGAGGTGTTGAAACAGGCCTTCAATGTCGATCCGCTGATCCAGGGGCAGGCGGCCTGCATCTCCACCATGACCTACAACGAATACGGCCAGGTGCTGCGCGCCGGGCTCTCCGAGGATGAGCTGACCGTCTTCAACTATCGCGACGAGGGCGTCGGCATGCTCGAGGACGGCCTTTATGTGCTCGAAGAAAACCTCGACGATCCGGCCTTCGTCGACAAGATGACCCGGTTCGTGCGCGCCTCGATGAAGGGCTGGGCCTATACCGCCGAGAACCCCGAGGAAGCCGCTCAGATCGTCCTCGACAACGACATGACCGGCGCCATGATGCTCGAGGACCAGGTCTACCAGGTCGGCGAGATCAACAAGCTCGTCGACGGCTCCACAGGCGCGCTCGACCCGGCCGACTACCAGCAGACGGTCGATACGCTCCTCTCGGCGGTGTCGCCCGATAACCCGGCCATCACCAAAGAACCGGAAGGCGCCTTCACTACGGTGGTGACCGACGGGCTCTAACCTTTACCGGTAGGCTCATGGGAAGGCGGAGCTGCTGCTCCGCCTTTTCCTTAGCCGCCCCACATTTCGGCACCCGCGCCAATGATCCGACCAGCGGCATAGGAGAGACCTCCCGGTCGGTCTTGTTGCAGGAGCAGCGGGCCATCGAGGTCGACCCAGTCCGCCAGGCCGCAAAGCAGCAGGGCCGGAGCCATGGAGAGCGAGGTGCCGACCATGCAGCCGACCATGAGCCTGAGACCGCGCGCCCGGGCGGCGTGGGCCAATGCAATGGCTTCGGTGAGCCCGCCGGTCTTGTCGAGCTTGATGTTGATCGCCTCATAGCGGCTGTTGAGCATAGCGAGGCTGGAAAGGCCGTGGATGCTTTCATCGGCGCAGATCGGCACCGGATGCGGAACGGTACTCAAGGTGGTATCGGCATCAGCCGGCAAAGGTTGTTCGACCAGCTCGACACCGAGCTTCCGGCACGCTTCGATATTGGCGGCAAGATCCTGGACCGCCCAGGCTTCATTGGCATCGACAATGAGACGTGCGTTCGGCACGGCGGCGCGCACGGCTGCGATCCGCTCATGGTCGCCGGCGCCGTCGAGCTTGAGCTTCAACAGCGGGTAATCCGAGACCCTGCGGGCGGATTCCGCCATTGCCTCAGGTGTGTCGAGGCTGATCGTATAGGCGGAGATGACTTTCGGCGGCACGGCAAGGCCGGTGAGGGCCGCGACGCTGGTGCCAGCAAGCCGTGCTTCGAGGTCCCAGAAGGCGCAGTCGATCCCGTTGCGGGCGGCGCCGGGTGGCAGGGCTGCCTGCAGCCCCTGCCGGTCGAGGCCGGCTTCTATGGCCGGCGCAAGACCGAGGATCGTGTCCAGGACGCCCTCCGGCGTCTCGCCATAGCGGGCATAGGGCACACACTCGCCGTGGCCAGCGATACCGTCACAGGTCAGTGTCACATGCACCACCACCGCCTCGTGCTTGCTGCCGCGCGAGATGGCGAAGGTGCCCGCGATACCGAAACGCTCGATAGCGGCCGCGAGCACGACGCCGCTCATGGCTCGAGCTTCAGCTCGGCGATGAAATCGTAGCGGTCGCCACGATAGGAGGATTTGGTGACTTCGATGGCTCGGCCGTTGGCGAGGAACGAGTGCCGCTCGATATGGAGGATGGGGCTGCCGTCGACGATGCCGAGAAGCGAGGCCTCCTGCTTGTCGGCGATGGCCGAGCGCAGGCGCTGCAGCGCGCGCACCGGCATGTAGCCGTTCTGCTTCAAGGTCTCGTAGAGCGACTCGCCGACCTCGCCTCCGCCAACGGCAAAGAGGGGCACCACCGCGTGCTCGACCGCCAGCGGGTCATTATCGGACAGGCGCACGCGCGACAGGCGCAGCACCTGCTCGTTAGGCGAGAGTCCGAGCTTGACCATCTCCTCCGGATCCGGCAGTCCGCTCGTCCTTGAAAGGACGATGGAGCGGGCAGTGGCGCCGCGCCGCTGCATGTCGGCGGTAAAGCCGATCAGCACCGAGAGCGGCTGGTCGACATGGGGTGAGACATAGGAACCGGCCCCGCGCCGCCGCGCGATCAGCCCGTCGCGGAAGAGGTCGTCGATGGCGCTGCGCACCGTTACCCGCGACAGGCCCGTTGCCTTCATCAGCACGCGCTCGGAGGGCAGCGCCTCACCGCCGCGCAACTCCCCGCGCTCGATCAACTGGCGCATGGCACCGGCAAGCTGCAGGTAGAGCGGATCCTCGCTCGCGCCGCCCCTCGGCAAGTTGGCCAGGATGCGTGTGACGACCGCTGAGGCCTCGGGTTCGGATTGAGGGGTGGGTGTGGTCATGGTTTCCACCCACGTGTTGGTTGCAACCCCTCACCCTGTCCCTCTCCCCAGAGGGGCGAGGGGACCCTGTGGGTGTGCATGATACAAGTACGAGCACCGAGTTCACCTCGCCCCTCTGGGGAGAGGTCGGACCGAAGGTCCGGGTGAGGGGTTCTCCGGCTTGGCAAGCAGGCATCCATCCCCCTACTCCTGCGTCCGAAGCCGAGGATCGAGCGTGTCACGCAACGCATCGCCGAGAAGGTTGAAGCCGAAGGAGAGGAAGAGGATGGCAAAACCCGCAAACATCGCCGGCCAGGGCGAGAGCAGCAGGAAGTTGCGGCCCTCCGAGAGCATCAGCCCGAGAGACGGGATCGGCGGCTGCGCTCCGAGCCCGAGAAAGGAAAGCGAGGCCTCGACGAGGATCGCGGCCGACAGCAGCAGGCTCGTCTGCACCAGCACCACGGAAGCCAGGTTCGGCAGCAGGTGCAGGAAAATGATCCGTGCGTCCGAGGCGCCGATGGCCCTGGCGCCGTTGACGTACTCGCTCTCGCAGATGACCAGCGCCGGGCCGCGCAGGAGCCGGGCGAAGATCGGCGTATAGACGATGGCGATGGCGATCGCCGCACTCCAGATCGAGGGGCCGAGTACGGCGATCACCCCGATGGCCAGGAGCAGGATCGGAAAGGCGAAGAGCACGTCCATGATCCGCATCGTCACCCGGTCGAACCAGCCGCGGTAATAAGCAGCGAGCATGCCGAGCGTACCGCCGGCAGCAAGGGCGAGGGCAACGGCGATGACGCAGGTCGTCAGCGACGTGCGGTAGCCGTAAAGGATGCGCGCCAGCACGTCCCGGCCGAGCTGATCGGTGCCGAGCAGGTTGACGAGGTTCGGCCCCTTCATCCGCTGCACCATCACCTGCGCATAAGGGTCCTGGAGCCCGACAATGGGCGCGAAGACTGCGAGCAGCACCTGAAGGGCGACGAACGCGGCGGCAAAGGCGAGGAGCTTGTTGCGAGATAGAAATGCGGTCATCGCGATACCCTCGGATCGATGACGGCATAGAGGAGGTCGACGAGGAAATTGACGACGACGAAAGCGAAAGTCATGACGAGGATGGTGGCCTGCACCAGCGGATAGTTGCGCTCGGCGATGGCCCCGAGCACCAGCCGTCCGAGACCGGGAATGGCAAAGACCTGCTCGATGACGATGGCGCCGCCCAGCAGGTACCCGGCCGAGACGCCGACGCTGGTGATGAACGGGATCAGTGCGTTACGCAGGGCGTGCTTATAGATGATGCGCCGACGTCCGGCGCCCTTGGCTCTGGCTGTGCGGATATAGTCCTGGCTCAAGGCATCGAGCATGGCCGAGCGCACCAGCCGCGAGAGGTTGGCGAGCATCGGCAGCGACAGCGCGATGACCGGCAGGATCATGCGCGAAAGATTGCCGAGCGGATCCTGGGTAAAGGGCACGTAGCCCAGCGCCTGGACGCCGGGCATGAGCTTGGAGACGAGAAAGATGGTGACGATCCCGAGCCAGAAGGACGGGATGGTCAGGCCCGCGATGGCCCCGATCCGCACCGCAACCTCGGCGCCCTTGCCGCGCGCTTCGGCCATGAAGGCGCCGAGCGGTATGGCAAGGCCTGCCCCGAAAAGGATGGAGAGGAGTGTCAGTTCGATGGTCGGCCAGATCTGCGCGCCGATCTCGGCGGCCACAGGTCGACCCGTCCAGATCGAGGTGCCGAGATTGCCCTGCAGCACGCCCCAGATCCAGTGGCCGTACTGGACGAGGACGGGCTTATCGAGCCCGACCCGCGCCTCGAGCTCGGCGATGCGCTCCGGCGTGATCTCGGTGTTGGCGCCGAGCATGATGGCCACTGCATCGCCCGGGATGAGGCGGATCATCAGGAATACGATGATCGAGACCCCGAAAAGGACGATCAGCAGATCGACGATGCGGCTGGCGAGAAAACGCAACGGCATGGACTGGTCCGTGGCAGGTTAACGGGTGGCGGGAAGGTGGGCGGGGAGCACGTTGTCCTGCCCCTTACCGAAGACACCCCCCTCCCATCCTCCCCCACAAGGGGGGAGGTGCGGCGCCGTGCCCGTGGCATCATGCTGCCAAGCCCACCGGACCTGCACCTCCCCCTTGATGGGGGAGGTTGGGAGGGGGTAGTGCGCCGGCCGATCAGCCACAGCCATTCGCACGCTTACTCGGCGACGGTGACGTTGACGAGACTGGTGAGCCGCCCGTTGGGGTAGATATCGAAGCCCTCGACCTTTTCGTTGACTGCGGTATTGAGCGAGCCATAGGCGATATGGGCGACCGGCCCTTCGCAGGCGAGCTTTCTCTGCACGTTGTCGTAGATCTCTTTACGCTCGGCCTGATCGGTCGTCGTGCGGCCCTCGTCGAGCCAGGCGTCGATCTCGTCGTCGTCATATTTGAACACGTTGGTCGATCCGCCGCCGTAGAAGGTGCGGTAGAAGTATTCGTCCGGATCGGGGCTGCCGCCATTGGCCGAAACGAAGAGGTCGAAATTGGAATTGCGCCAGTCCTGCACGAACTGGCCGATCTCCTGGTTCAGGAGCTCGACCTCGATGCCGCCCGCGGCCAACTGCTGCTGGACGACCTGGGCGATGTCGCGCGTATCCTGGCGCGGCAGCACGTTCATGGTGACCTGAAGCGGCGTTTCGACCCCGGCCTCTTCCAGCAGCGCCTTGGCGCCCTCGACATCGGTCGTGTAGCAGGCGTATTCGCTGGGCTCCAGTGCCCAGTTGACCAGCGCCGGCGAGAGCGGCCCGGCGGGCACGCCCATGCCGAACAGCGCGCCATCGATGATCTCCTGGCGGTTGAGCAGCATGTTGATCGCCGTGCGAACGCGCGGGTCGTCGAACGGCTCGCGCGAAGCGTTCATGCCAACGAGCGTATAGGAGATGTCGCGCGTCTCCTGCACCGTCACTCCCGGCTGGCCCTGGAGCTGCAGCGCTGTGGCCGGGTCGATGCCGGGCAGGAGCCCGTACTCGCCGCTGGTGATGCCGACCTGGCGGGTTGCCGCTTCCGGCACGAAGTTGAAGACGACCTCGTCGAGCGCCGGCTGGCCTTCGACATGATAGTCCTCGTTCTTGTCGAGGCTGATGAAGCCGTTGGGCTGCCATTCGGCGAACTTGAAGGGGCCGGTGCCGACCGGCGCCTGCTGCAGCGCCTCGGCGTCGGTCTCGAATTCGGCCGGCACTATGGCGATGCTCGACAGCGACGACAGGATCGGTGCGAAGGGAGCATCGAGAGTGAAGACCACGGTCGTCGGATCGACGACCTCGATGCCGGTGATCGGGGTGACGCGGCTGGCAAGCGGGGAGGCGATGGCCTCCGATTGCACGCGCCTTATCGATGCGGCGACGTCCTCGGCGTCCATGGCCGAACCGTCATGGAAGGTGACGCCTTCGCGCAGCTTGAAGGTATAGGTCAGCCCGTCTTGCGAGACCTCCCAGGATTCGGCAAGGCGCGGCACGATGGCGAGGTCCTTGTCGACGCCCGTCAGCCCCTCATAGATGTTGTCCTGCACGATCACCACCGAGTTGAAGGCGGTAATGAGGTGCGGATCGAGCCCGGCGGGCGAAGAATCGATGGCGATATCGAGCGTTGCGGCGAACGCGCCTCCTGCCAGCATGGTGGTCGCGCCGAGTGCGGCCGCGAGTGTCCTGAGTGTCATGTTCCCTCCAGATCAGTTTGCCGTCATCCGTCCCGAATAGGGCGATCGGGTCAGGGTGCCGGCGTGAAAGCGCGATAGGTCCAGTTTAAGACCAGTCTGGACAGTGGTAACGCTATGGTACTATCAATTGCTGTGCAAGCCCGTTTGCCGGGCGCTACCCTGCGGGTGGCCTGGCAGCGCCCGCGCCGTCAAGAAAAGCCTGGAGTGCCTGTGTCCGAAGAGGCCCTGCTGACCATCGAGGATCTCCATATCGCCGTCGGCAGCCGGCCGGTCATCGAGGGGGTGTCGCTAACGATCCGCCCAGGAGAGATGCTGGGGCTCGTCGGCGAATCCGGGTGCGGAAAGTCGGTGACGGCCCTTTCGATCATGCGCCTGCTGGCCGAGCCGCCGATGCGGGTCGTCAAGGGCGCCATCCGCTTCGGGCAAACCGACATCCTTTCGCTCCCCGAGCACGAGCTCGAGGCCCTGCGCGGCGACCGCATCGCCATGATCTTCCAGGAACCGATGACCTCGCTCAACCCGGTCTTCACCATCGGCAACCAGATCGCCGAGGTGGTACTCCTGCACCGCAAGGTCGGGCGCGACGCGGCCGAGGCGCGGGCGGTCGAGCTGTTGAAGCGTGTGGGGATTCCAGCTCCGGAGGCGGCCATGGGGCGCTATCCGCACCAGCTCTCCGGCGGGCAGCGCCAGCGGGTGATGATCGCGATGGCCCTGGCCTGCGACCCCAAGCTCCTCGTTGCCGACGAACCGACGACGGCGCTCGACGTGACAGTGCAAGCTCAGATCCTCGAGCTCATCGATGGCCTGCGGCGTGAGACCGGCATGGCGGTGCTGCTCATCACCCATGACCTTGGCGTTGTCTCCCAATATTGCGACCGGGTGGCGGTGATGTATGGCGGGCGCGTGGTCGAGGAGGCGCCGAGCGCTGAACTCTTCGCCCATCCGCGCCACCGCTATACCGAAGCGCTGTTGCGCACCATTCCCGCCTCCAACCTGCCGGGCGTCGACCTGCCCGCTATCCCCGGCACGGTGCCGCCGCCCGGAAGGCGGCCTGCCGGTTGCGCTTTCCACCCGCGCTGCCATGCCATGGTCGAGACATGCACCACAGTCCTTCCGGAGCTGACCGAGCCGCCGCACCGCATCCGCTGCTGGAACCCCGCCGCATGAGCCTTCTCGAACTGCGCCACCTGTCGAAAACCTATCCCGGCGCCAACGGCGCCGTGGTGCAGGCGGTCTCGGACGTCTCCTTGACCATCGCGCCCGGGGAAGTGTTGGGCGTGGTCGGAGAATCGGGGTGCGGCAAGTCGACCCTGGGGCGCTCGCTCCTGCGCCTGATCGAACCGACGGCCGGCGAGGTTCTCTTCGAGGGCCGCGATCTCGTCGGCCTCGGCAAGCGGGACATGAAGTCCGTGCGCCGCGACCTGCAGATCATCTTCCAGGACCCGTTCGGGTCGCTCAACCCGCGCCATACGGTGGGCGGCATCATCGGCGAGCCGCTGGAAGTGCATCGCGTCGGCACCCGCGCCGAACGGCGGGCGCGGGTCACCGAGCTCTTGAAGCTCGTCGGCCTGCCCGAGGATGCGGCGAACCGCTATCCGCACGAGTTCTCCGGCGGTCAGCGCCAGCGCATCGCCATCGCCCGGGCGCTGGCACTGGAGCCCAAGCTCCTTGTCGCTGACGAGGCGGTTTCGGCGCTCGACGTTTCCATCCAGAGCCAGATCATCAACCTGATCGCGGACCTGCAGAAGCGCCTCAACCTGTCGATCATGTTCATCAGCCACGACCTTTCGGTCATCCGCCATGTCAGCGATCGCATCGCGGTGATGTATCTGGGGCGCATCGTCGAGATCGGTCCAGCCGAAGAAATCATGACCGCACCCAAGCACCCCTATACCCAGGCACTGCTGTCGGCCATTCCACGACCGGGCGCTGCGCGTGGTGGTCGGATCGTCCTCGAGGGCGAATTGCCGGATCCCGCCAACCCGCCCGCCGGTTGCGCCTTCCATACCCGTTGCCCCAAAGTGATGGATATCTGCCACCGGCAACGCCCGCTCCTTGCCCGCCCCGCCAATGTCGAGCCGGGAAGCGAAAGCGAGGTTGCCTGCCATCTCTACGAGGCTGCCTGATGACGCTCTATTCCAGACTGGACGCTGGTTTTGCCCCACTCGCCGCCGCCATCGAGACCGGCCACATCCCCGGCGGTGTTCTCGGCATCGTCGATGGCGAGGGCAGGAGGGCCGTCCGCGCGGCGGGAGCGGCGCAGACGGTGCCGCACCGCCGGGCGATGCGTGAGGACACCTGGTTCGACCTCGCATCCCTGACCAAGGTCATCTTCACCACCCCGCGCATCCTCGCCCTCGCCGATACCGGCGTCATCGACCTTGACGCGCCGCTGACCACACTGTTGCCCGACTTGCGCCAATACGATCTCAACGCGTGGGAAAGGCGGGTGACCTTCCGCCAGTGCCTCGGCCATCAGACGCCGTTCCCGGCCGTCGAGCCGATCTATACCTATGGCCGCGATCCGCAACTCCTGCGCACCTTTGTCCTGCAGCGTGAGTGGCGGCCCGGCCCGCCTGTCTATTCCGACATCAACTACATCCTGATGGGCTTGGGCCTCGAGCGCCTCGAGGGCAGGGGTATCCGCGACATGGACCCGGGGCCGGGTTTCGCCTGGTCAGCCGACCCGGAAACGGCCGCCGCGACCGAAGACTGCACCTGGCGCCACCGCGTCCTTTGCGGCGAGGTCCACGATGACAACTGCGCGGCGTTCGAGGGCGCCGGCCATGCCGGCCTTTTCGGTACGGTGGGCTCCGTCCTTGATTTCGCTCGTGGCTTGCTCGACGGCACCGGTCCCTCGGGTAAGATCATTGAGCTGATGCGCACTCCGCTGTCTTCCCGCCGCACTCATGGCTGGGAGCATCCATACGAGGGGTGGTCCGGCGGCGACCACGCGAGCCCGGCAACCATCGGCCACACCGGCTTTACCGGCACGGGTCTATGGATCGATTTCCAGCATGGCTTTGCCTGGACGCTCTTGACCAACCGCATCCACCCCACCCGCCATTTCGAGAGCGGCATCGTGGGTCTGCGCCGGGCGGTCGCGGACGGAATCAACACCGCCCTATGGTGACGTCGGTGATTGAGGGCGCCGTGCAGCCCCTCACCCTGACCCCATCCCCGGAGGGGCGAGGGGACGCTGTGGGAGCTGCGGGTGAAAGCGCAGAAACTTCGGTAAAAGCGGAGCCATTCGCCTCGCCCCTCCGGGGAGAGGCCGCCGCGCAGCGGCGGGTGAGGGGTCTCTCCACCAGCAAAATATTCGTGGCCGAAACAGGACAATTCTCATGACCCCCATCTGGGCCATCGGTCTGATGACCGGCACCGTGCTCGACGGCAATATCGACATCGCACTGTTGCGCACCGACGGCGAGACCGTTTCGGAATTTGGCGCCTATCGGCTGGCGCCCTACGGGCAGGAGCTGCGGGACCTCCTGGTCGAGACCCTCGATACCGCTCGCAAATGGAACTTCTCCGGGCCGGACCCAGCGATTTTTGCAAAGGCCGAGGCGGCGCTGACGCGCGCGCAGTCGGAAGCGGTTCTGGCGTTCGTCAAGGACCAGGGCCTAGCGATGGCCGACATCGGTATTGTCGGCTTCCACGGCCAGAGCGTCCTCCACCGCGCGCCCCAGCCCGGCGGCATCGGCGCCACCCGCCAGCTCGGCGATGGCGAGCTGATGGCAAGGATCCTCGGCACTCGCGTCGCCTACGACTTCCGCTCGGCCGATGTCGCTGCGGGCGGGCAGGGCGCTCCGCTCTCGGCTATCTACCACAAAGCGCTGCTCAGGGGTCTCGATGCCAAAGGCGAGACGGCGGTGCTCAACCTCGGCGGGGTCGCCAACATCACCTGGACGGACGGTGCCGACGAACTCATTGCCTTCGATACCGGCCCGGCCAACGCTCCGATCAACGACTTCGTCAAGGCCAGGGGCTTCGGCGACATGGATCGCGACGGGGGCCTGGCGCTCGCCGGCGCCGTCGACGAGGCACGTTTGGCAAGGCTTTTGGAGCACCCATACCTTTCGGCGCCTTACCCCAAATCGCTCGACCGCTTCGATTTTGCCGCCGATATGGCCGAGGGGTTCGGCACGGAGGACGGCACGGCGCTTTTGACCGCCTTTACCGCCTCGGCTGTCGGCAAGGGGCTCGACCTGCTGCCGCGGCGGCCGGACCGGCTGATCGTATGCGGTGGCGGGCGGCGCAATCCGGCAATCATGAGAATGCTCGCCGAGCGCACCCGCGTCGAGGCCGTCGAGGCCGAGGCGTTCGGCTGGCGCGGTGATGCGATCGAAGCCGAATGCTTTGCGCTGCTGGCCGTGCGGGTGTTGCGCGGACTGCCGATCAGCTTTCCGACGACGACCGGGGTTCCGGCGCCGATGACGGGGGGACGGCTGGCGGGATAGCGGTTGAGGGATCGGGCGTGGCCGGCGCGTCACGCTGCCTGCCTGCCGCTCGCATGCCGAGAGCGCAAGCCGCGATGATGAGCGCGCCACCGATCCAGAGCTGCACCTGCGGTATTTCGGCAAAGAAAAGATAGCCCAAGACGGCCGCCCAGAGCAGCCCGGTGTAGTCGACCACGGAGAAGATCGAAGCCGGCAGTCGTTTCAACCCCCCGAAGATGAGGATGAAGCCGACGGCACCAAGCAGCCCGATGAGAGCGATCTGCCACCAGATCTCGACAGGTGGCGCGGCAAGGCCCGGCAGCGCGAGCGGAACGGCAATGGCAGCCGCGACGCTCGATTGTGCCAGAGTCATCGCCATCGGCCCCTCGTCGGTCGAATGATGCTTCATCAGAACGAGTGCCGCCGCGTAGCTGACCGGTGCCAGGATGCCCGCACCCCAGGCGAGTAGGCTCGAGGAGCCGCCGGTCGGGATGGATTCTCCGCCAAAGACGATGACAAGCGATCCGGCGATGCCGAGCGCGATAGCGACGAGCAGTGTCGGCGACACCGGTTCCTTGAGGATGACGACGCCGAGCAGCGAAATGTAGATGGGTGCGCTCATGGCGAGTGCTGCCGCAACTGCTAGAGGCAGATTGGTGACACCGTAGAAGAAGAGGCAGGCGGTGAGGACCATCAGTGCGCCGCGAAGCGCGTGGCGGCCGTAGTTCTCGCGCCTCGGCCAGGCGGCGCGCGCAATCAGCATGAAGCCTGCCAGCCAAAGGGCGGCGCCCGCATAGCGCACGAATGCGATCTGGAAGGTGGAGATGTGTGCCCCGAGGCTCTTGGCTACGGCATCCATGGCGCAGAGCGTGGCAATACCCCCGGCGCCCAGCAGGATACCGGTGATGGCCTCGTCGCGCTTCATGGCTGGTTGAGCGGCTTTTGCAGGAACCAGCGGGTGCGTCCGCGCGGGAAATCGGCAAGTCCCCCGAAGACGGCGTAGCCGGCGCGCTGGTAGGCGCTCAACGCTTGCGGGTTGAAGGTGTCGATATAGGCGCCATGGCAGCCGCGGTCGACCGCCTCGGCTTCGGCCATGGCGAGGAGGCGCCCGGCAAGGCCCTTGCCCCGATGCGCTTCGCCGATCCACAGCCACTGCACATAGAGCCAGCCCCAGGCGGTATAGCCGGAAAGCCCGCCCTGGATCGCGTCTTGCTCGTCGCGCACCAGGATGGCGAGCGCCCGCCTCTCAGCGGGTCCGACGTCGCCCGCGTTGAACGCAGCGAGGCTGTCGCCGATGACGGCGAGCTCATCGGGATCGGGTTCGACGGTGAGCTCGAGGGTGAGGGTCATTGCCTGCCCGAAGTCAACGCTCGGCGCAGGTTTCCGCCTGCCCCGTCGAGCGCGGCCTGCGCCTCGTTCCGGTCGAGCGATCTAGTCAGCATAACGGTGGCGAGCTTGATGACGCCATCGGCTTCGGCAAGGGTTGCCCTGGCGGTTTCGATGTCGGCACCGGTCAGGTCCGCCACCATCTGCGCAGCGCGCTCATTGAGCTTGACGTTGGTCGGGCGCATCTCGACCATCAGCCCGCGATAGACGAAGCCGAGCCTGATCATGACGCCGGTCGAGATGCAGTTGAGCGCGGCTTTCTGCGCGGTGCCGGCCTTCATGCGGGTCGAGCCCGCGACCAGTTCCGGACCAGTGTCGAGCAACACCGCGATGTCGCACGCCTCTCCGACCTTGCCGCCGCGATTGTTGTAGATGCCGATTGCCAGCGCCCCGCGCTCTCGCGCAAAGGTGAGGCCGGCAATGACGAAGGGCGTGCGCCCACTGGCTGCCAGCCCGATGACCACGTCGTTGGCGCCGACGCCGGCCACCTCGAGCCGCCGAACGGCCTCTTCCTCGCTGTCCTCGGCGCCTTCGGCCGCCTTGTTGAGAGCGGTCTCGCCGCCCGCCATCAGCGTCAGCGCGCGCTCATAGGGCCAGTTGTAGGTCGGCGGCAGCTCGGCCGCATCCTGTGTCGCGATGCGCCCGGACGTGCCGGCGCCGAGATAAATCAGCCGTCCCCCCGCCGACAGCCGTTCGGTCGCCGCATCGATGGTGCGGGCGATCGCCTCGCTCGCCCCCTGCACCGCGCCGATGGCGGCGAACTGGCCCTCAAGGATGCCGGCAACCAGTTCGGCGCTCGACCAGTCTTCGATGGAGGCGTAGCGGGCGGAGGCGGATTCGGTGGTGGTCATCTTCTCTTCCGGCGGCTAGAGCGGGATGCGAAAAAGTGGAAACCGGTTTTTCGCTAAAAATCTCGCGACAACAAAAAGTTAGAGCGCCTGATTTGATTTAGTCAAATCGGGCGCTCTAGGCGAACTGACGGGCCATGACGGCGGCGTGACGCGCGGCATCGATCTGCGGGAACACGACGTGGCACCCGGGAAGCGCCGCAATCAGGGCCGACTTGATGCTTTGATGGAGGCCGATGACGCCGCCGACATAGCCGATCGGCAGGTTGCCGGCACGTTTGACCAGGGCGCGGCCGAGCCGCGCCAGTTCTTCGGCGGCTCGCTCGAGGTTCGCAAGCGCAATGGCATCGCCCCGATCGGCGGCACGAGCCACCGCCTGCGCCAACGCGCCGATGCGGCCGCGGTCGCTGCCATAGACATAAGCGCGGGTCGCACTCCAGTCGTCACCGCCCATGGCGGCAAAGAGTTCTTCAGCCAGTATCCCGGCTTCTCCCGTACCGCCGGTCTCGTCGATGATCCGATAGAGATTGTCGAGTGCGGTGAGCGCGATCCACGTGCCCGAGCCGCCGTCGTCGATGAGAAGGCCCCTGCCGCCGACCCGCACCAGCGTGCCATCGGCCGCCACATGGAGCCCCACCGAGCCGGTGCCGGCCGAGACGAGATGCCCGGCGCCCGGGGCGAAGGCGGCGCGGAAGGCGAGTTCCATGTCATCGCTGGTGCCGATCCGGGCGGGATCGAGCCCGAGCGCCGCGCCGGCAATGGCTCGGGCCTCGTCAAAAGCACGTTCACCAAGCCCGGTGACGCCGAGAAATGCGGCAGCGACCGGTAGATGCGCATGGGTTTCGGCGGAGATCGCTCCGATGGTGGCGGCGAAGCGATTGCGTTCGGCCGGGTTGAACAGGTGTCCAGTAGCGCCGGGCGCCGCGCCGCGCGCGATCGTGGTTCCATCGGCGTCGGCGATCACCCAGCGCGAGGCCGTGCCACCGATGTCGACGCCGATGAACCGCTGCGTCACGGCGCGGCGACCCTGCGCGCGAAGGCCCGGGTGATCTCGCGCGGATTGGTGATCATGGTGCCGACGACGACCGCATAGGCGCCGGCATCGAGCGCGGCGCGGGCAAGCTCGGGCGTATTGTAGCGGCCCTCGGCGACAACCGGGACCGAAACGCGCTTGGCCAGCGCGTCGACGAGAGCAAGATCGGGTTCCTCGGGCTTGGGCTGGGTGTATTCGGTATAGCCCGAGAGCGTCGTCGAGATATAGGTCGCACCCATCTCTTCGGCGGCAAGGCCTTCATCGAGAGTCGAGATATCGGCGAAGACCTCGAGGCCCAGCTCCTCGCGAATGCGGCGTATGAGCAGTGCAGGATCGTCACCCTTGCGCGGGCGGGGCGTGCAGTCGAGCGCGATGATATCCGCCCCGGCTTTCGCCAGCGCTTCGGCGGCGGCGAAGTCTGGCGTTATGTAGACCGGGAGACCGTCAGAGAACACCTTGTGAATGCCGATGACAGGCAGGCCTGCCACCTTGACGGCCTTGACGTCCTCGGGACCGTTGGCACGGATCGCCCTGGCGCCGCCGTCGCGCGCGGCCAGCGCCATGGCACCCATGAACACCGGGCCGTGGAGCGGGTTATCGTGCCGTGCCTGGCAGGAGACGATGAGCACACCCTTCTCGAGCTTGAGGCTCATTTGATCGCCCCCGAGGTCATGCCGCTGATGAACTGGCGCGACAGCACGATGTAGATGATGATGATCGGCGCTGCTGAAAGGGTAAGACCCGAGAACAGCACGCCCCAATCGGTCGTGTATTCGCCCATGAAGGTCGTCAGCCCCTGCGGCAGGGTCTTGAGGCGGTCGTTCTGGATGAAGACCAGCGGGAAGAAGAAGTCGTTCCAGATCGGCACCACGTTTTGGATGCCGGCAATGACCATGGCCGGGCGCACCAGCGGCAACATGATCGACCACATGATGCGCGCTTCGCTGGCCCCATCCATGCGCGCGGCATCTTCGAGTTCGTTGGGCAGCGTGCGGATGAAACCGGTCATGATGAAGACCGTCGTCGGCAGGCCCATGGCGGTATAGACCGCGATCAGCGAGAGCTGGTTGTTGAGGATGCCGAGGTCGCGCATCAGCATGAAGAGGGGGATGATGGCGAGCTTCAAGGGCAGGGTCAGGCCCGCAAGGAAGAACATCAGGATGAAGCTTGCCCCGAAGAACTCGTAGCGTGCAATGGCATAGGCGGCCATGGTGCCGAGCGTCAGGATGCACGCCATCGACGCGCCGGTGACGATGAAGGAGTTGAGGAGGTAGCGCAGGAAATTGGTCTGCGTCCAGATCTTGACGAAGTTGGTGACGTTGGAAAAGTCCGGCAGGCTGAACGGAGACTGGAAGATCTCCATGTTGGTCTTGAACGCCGAGAACACCATGATGACGATCGGCGCCAGCATGATGAAGGTGTTGGCGACGAGGATGATCTGGATCAGCCCGTCGCGCCCGAGCGTGCCGATCAACCCGCGCTTCTCGTAATAGGTTTCGCTGGCCGCCGTCATATCTGGATTTCCCTGGCGCGCAGCCGCACGGTGATCACGCTCGCAACCGCCGCGATGAAGACGAAGATGAGGACGGCGAGCGCACTGCCGAGCCCGAAGTCCTGCTGGCCGGCTGAGACGTTGCCGAAGGCGGTACGGTAGAAATAGAGCCCGAGCACGTCCGTCGAACCGTAGGGCGAACCGTCGAGCCCGGCCATGATGTAGGGCAGCTCGAACCAGTTGAAGGCCCCGACGAACAACAGGACGAAGACGACGGTAGCGCTCGGCGCCACCAAGGGCCAGACCACCTTGGTGATCTTGACCCATTCGCTCTCGGTCTCCATGCGCACCGCATCGAGGATCTCGGTCGGGATGCGCTGCATGCCGGCCAGGAACACCAGGGTCGGAAAGCCCACCATGTGCCAGGCATTGGCAAAGATCAGGGCCCAGAGCGCCGTCGAATCCTGACCGAGCCACGGCTGGGCGAGGAACGGTAGGCCCACGGCTTTCAGGGACTGATTCACAACACCGAAGATCGGATGGAGGAAGAGCTTCCAGAGATAGCCGACGATGATGGTCGAGAGCACGACCGGCAGGAACACCGCGACGCGATGGAACCGCGCCCCCGGCAGTTCGCGCCAGAGCGCGTAGGCGAGGATGAAGCCGACGCCGTTCTGCAGGACCATCAGCGCGAAAAAGACGATGATGTTGTGGGTGAAGGCGTTGCGTGTCCAGCTCGCATAGGGCTCGACGAACAGCACATGATGGAAATTGGCGAGCCCGACGAAGTCACCGCGCGCCAGCCCCTGCCAGTCGTAGAAGGCGTAGGCGAAAGCGGCAACGATCGGATAGACGATGAAGAGCGCAACGAACGCCAACGGTGGCGCGATGAGCACCGTGATCCAGAGGCCGCGTCCGGTCAGTCGCAATTGGGGCATAGGCTGGATCTTGCCGCTCTCGAATAGGTACTTGTATTGGCGGTTCGTGCACCGGCAGCGCTCCGCCGGTGCACGTTTTTATCAGCCTTTTGCGGCTAGTCCTGGAACGGCTCGTACCAGGCCTTCAGACCTTCGGTGACCGCCGCGGCCGCGGCTTCGGGCGTGGTCTGGTCGGCGACAAGCTTTTGCACCTCGGCCTGCAGCAGCACCGAACCCGACGGCTCGCCATAGCGGAAATGGACGAGCATGATGTAGGGAATGGCACTGGCGTTGAGGTCGGCAACCTCCTGCAGCAGCGGATCGCCGAAGGTCACGCCCGGAACCGTCGAGATGTTGGAGAGTTCGTCGGCGAAGGCCTGGCCGAATTCCTGGCTGGCGACGAAGTTGAGGAACTTGAGCGCAGCTTCGGAATTCTCGGTCGTCGCGTTGGCCGCATAACCGCCATCATAGTAGAGGCCGACGAGCTTCTCGTCCTCGGCACTCATCCCCGGCGCGGCAAAGACGCCGAGCTCGATATCGGGATTCTGCGAGCGGAAGTTGGCCAATTCGAACGAACCGCCGGCAAACATCGCCGCGAGGCCCGAAGCGAAGAGCTGCTGCGAGGAGGGATAGTCGAGGCCGATGAACCCGTCCGGGAAGAAGGCGCTCATCTCTTTGACCTTTTCGAGCGCCTCGACATAGCGCGGATCCGTGAAGTCGGCCTCGCCCGCCATCAGGTCTTCATAGAAGTCGGTGCCGATGATAGAGGAGCCCAGGGCCGAAACGATCGTCTCGTTCTGCCAGGCCGTCGCCGTGCCGTTGGCGAAGGGGAAGATACCGTTGTCCTTGATCGTCTGCGCGACGGTGACGAACTCATCCCAGGTCTGCGGCTCCTCGAGCCCCATCTGATCGAAGATCGCCTTGTTGTAGATGACCAGCATGGTCTGGCTGGCGAACGGCACCGCGTAGATGGTCTCATCCGAACGCATCGTCTCGGCCGCGACCGCGGACGGGGCGAAATCGGCCAGCGCCGGCACCTTTTCGGTATCGAGCGGCATCAAATAGCCGGCCGAGGCGATGTTTTCGAGGCCGCCATAGGCACGCACCATCATCAGATCCGGCCCCGTGCCGCCCGCGAGCGCGGTCGACAGGATCGTGTTGTAATTGGCCGCCTCGAACGTCTCCTGGGTGACAGTGATGCCGGGATTGGCCGCTTCGAAGGTGTCGATGAAGCCCTCGTACTGCGCCCGGTCCTCCTGCCGCCAGCTCCAGAAGGTCAGTTCCTGTGCCAGCGCCGGCATGGCGATGATCGTGGCGCCGAGCACGGCGCCCATATGGATGAAGGTCTTTCTCATTGTCCCCTGTCCTCTCCTTGTGGTTTGAAGTTTTCCGGCCTCACGCGGCCATCCGTCGTCCGTCCGCAGCCGAAAAGAAATGCGCCGTCTCGGCGGCGATCGTCAGGTTGACCTTCTCGTCCGGGTCGTAAGTCTCGCCCGGGGCCGTGCGCACGCTCACCTGGGTGCCGTCGGCAAGGCGTGCGTAAACGAAGGCATTGTCGCCCAGATATTCGGTATAGACGACCGTGGCGGCCAACCCCTCGCCCTCGCCGCGCCTCAGCGTCAGCGCATCCGGCCGCACGCCGACCTTGAACGCTTCGGCATCCGCTGCCGGCAAGCGGCCAAGCTTCTGGCTGCCGCCGCCGGCAACGCCGATCGTGTCGCCATCGCGTGTGACATCGATCAATGCCATCTTGGGCGAGCCGATGAAGGTGGCAACGAAGGTGTTGGCGGGGGTCTCGTAGAGTTCGCGCGGGGTTCCGACCTGCTCGATGCGCCCGAGATTCATCACCACGATGCGGTCGGCGAGAGTCATCGCCTCGACCTGGTCGTGGGTGACGTAGATCATCGTACCGCCGATCTGGCGGTGAAGCCGCGCGATCTCGAGCCGCACGTCCGAGCGCAGCGCCGCATCGAGGTTGGAGAGCGGCTCGTCGAGAAGGAAGACTTCGGGTTTCCTGACCAGTGCGCGCGCGATGGCGACGCGCTGGCGTTGGCCGCCCGACAGCTCGCGCGGTTTGCGCTTGAGGTACTCCTCGAGCCGCAGCATCCGCGCCGCCTCGGCAATGCGCGCCTCGACCTCCGCACGCGAAAGCCCCATCAGCCGGGCTCCGAAGGCCATGTTCTCGTAGACGTCCATGTGCGGGTAGAGCGCGTAGGACTGGAAGACCATGGCAATGCCGCGCCGCGACGGCGGCACCTCGTTCATCTGTTGGCCGTTGAGAAAGAACGAGCCTTCGCTGATCGGATCGAGCCCGGCGATGAGCCGCAAAAGCGTGGACTTGCCGCAACCGGAAGGTCCCACGAACACCACGAACTCCCGGTCCCCGATCTCGAGGTCGATCCCGTGCAGGACGTCCGTGGTCCTGAACCGCTTCTTGATGCCGCGCAGCGAAAGCCGGGCCAAACCGTCCCCTCCAGCCTTAACAAGACCACTTTAATACCAATAAGAGACCAATAGCCCGGCAAACCCCGGGTGTAAAGAGAAGGTTGGCCGCTGTGCGTGGCGCGAGGTACTCAAACAACGAGATTCGTTCCAGGACGCGCAGCCGGAACTTGCGGCGGCCCGCCTAGCAGCTTACTAGCGATGGTCTTGAGCGTTAAGCGCGGTGCCGGCGCTCTATCGCGAGTCGAGGAAAATCCGAGAGCATGTCGAACGCGCAGCCGACGCCCGAGGAATTGCCTTCCCAGCCGCGGCCGCGCCGGCGGGCGCCGAAAGCGGCCGAAAGCAGCGTTCCGCTGCGCGCTCCCGACCTGCTCGGCATTGTCGAGCGCGGTGCCAACGTGCGTCGCCACCGCTGGCTGCGCGATCTGGCCATCATCCTGCCGTCCGTCGCCGTCTCCGCGCTCCTCCAATGCGCCATCTACGCCAGCTTCATCCTCCGTGCGACGCGCAGCGACTGGAATAACCTCGCCATCGTCTGTTTTGCGCTATGTCTGGTCCCACTGGTCGCCGGCGCGCTGCTGCCGGCGCTGCGCCGGCACGAGTTCCCGATTACGGTGGCCGTGGTGGTGACGGCGGTCGTCTTCAACTTTGCCGTGGCGGTGCTGTCGGCCCTGCGTATTCCGGTGAGCTATTGGGGACTGCTGAGCGCCGCGCCCGTTGCCATTCTCGGCATGGTCTACACCAATCTGAGCTTTCGCCGCGCCGTGCGTGACCGCGTCGCCATCCTTGATTTCCCCGGTGCCCGCAAGGTACTGGAACTCTTGGGCGACGACGTCGTCGTCATCACCAACCGTTCGGAGAACGTTGCCGGCTTCGATCGCATCCTGATCGACAGCGAGGCCCATCACAGTGCGCTATGGTCCAAGCTCCTGACGCGCATCTACATGCTCGGCATCGATGTGACGCCCTGGATCAGCTTTGTCGAAACCCGGCTTGGCCGTGTCGATGTCGAAAGCTTCGATATCGCCCACCTCGTCTTCAGTCCCAGCCAGATCTACTATTCGAAGGTCAAGCGATTGGTCGACGTCACCGCGGTTCTTATTGCGCTGCCACTGGCGGTTCCACTCGGCGCCCTGGTCTGGCTCTATATCCGCGCGCTTGACGGAGGCCCGGCGCTCTTCCGGCAGGAACGGCGTGGCCACGGTGGTAGCACCTTCACCATGTTGAAGTTCCGCACCATGTATCGCGGCACCAATGGCGGGGCGACACAACCCAACGACAACCGCGTCATGCCCGGCTGCCGGTTTCTGCGGGCCCTGCGCCTCGACGAGTTGCCGCAACTGGTCAACATATTGCGCGGTGAAATGAGCTGGATCGGGCCGCGTCCCGTCGCTGTACCCATCGCCGAAGCGCTCGAGGCCACCATCCCCCAATATGTGCACAGGCAGCTGGTGCTCCCGGGCCTCTCGGGTTGGGCGCAGGTTTCTCACGGCTATGCCAGCAATCATCGCGAGGAGATCGAAAAGCTCGCCTACGATCTCTATTACATCAAGGAAATGTCGTTCGATCTCGATCTGCTGATCCTGGCTAAGACGCTGCGCACGCTCCTGTTCAGGAGCAAGGTGCACTAAGAGCGCTCTCAGCAAATCGGGCACCACTTTTGCGGTTCCAAAAGAGTTGCAGCGCAACCGGAGCTGCAGATCACGATTGCCTCCCGCCTTCAAAAAACTGCCATACTAGGGCGCCACGACTCTTGCGTGAGGCGGCGGAATCCGCCTTAATTATCCTGCGAGTGGTTATTTTATCCGGCGAGTCGCCCCGGCTCGCTTGGGCCCGTCCGGGCAATTATACTGGAACATATCTTGAGCAGCGATGCGATAGGCAGCGCGGGTAAGCGGGGAAACTCGTTCGCGCATGTGGAGGCGGCCGGCTGGGGTCGCGGCCTCAGCACACTTTTGCGGATTACCCGCATGACCCTCCGGCACCCCTGGCAGGTCACCTTCGCCATCGGATCGACGATCATTGCAGCCGGCCTGCAGCTGGCGATCCCGCAGCTGCTCGGCCGCGCCGTCGACGAGACGCAGATCGCCTTCGCCGGTGGGACGGCGGGGGCGGCGGCCGAGGACACGCTGTGGACCCTGGCCCTGGTGCTGCTCGCCGTCGCCATCCTGCGCGGGCTCTTCACCATGTCGCAGAACTACTATTCGGAGTCGGTCGGCCACCATATCGGCTATGAGCTGCGCCTTGCCTGCTACGAGAAGATTCAGCGGCTCTCCTTCTCCTTCCACGACCAGATGCATTCCGGTGACCTCATCACCATCGGCATGCTCGATCTGGAAGGCGTGCGCATGTTCTTTTCGACGGCGCTGGTGCGCGTGGTGCTCCTGTCCATCCTCATCGGGGTCGGCGCTTATCTCCTGATCTCGACCGATGTGGTGCTGGGCCTCGTGGCCCTGAGTTTCGTGCCGTTCGTTGCCTGGCGCTCGTCGGTCACGCAGTTGCGGCTGCGTGCCACGTGGCTCGACCTGCAGGAGCGCCTGTCGGTGCTGACCCGGGTGATGGAGGAGAATCTCGGCGGCATCCGTGTGGTGCGTGCCTTTGCCGCTCAGGCGCACGAGATGCTGAAGTTCGACAAGGCCTCCAAGAACGCGCTCTCACTCGCCCACGAGCGCGTCGGCATCCGCGTGCGCAATACCAGCGCCATGACCTTCTCGTTCTTTATCGCCATGGGCCTGGTGCTCTGGGTCGGCGGCAACAAGGTGATGGCCGGCGAGATCAGTGTCGGAACCCTTGCCTCTTTCCTCACCTTCATGACCATCCTGCAGATGCCCGTGCGCCAGCTCGGCATGATGGTCAACTCCTTCGCACGCGCCTCGACCTGCGGCTCGCGCCTTTTCGGCCTCCTCGACCTCGACGTCGCCATCAAGGACGCGCCGGACGCCCGTCCCCTAGATATCAACGAGGGAACGCTGCGCTTCGAGAACGTCGATTTCGCCTATCCGAGCCAGGAGAGCCGGCCGGTCCTCAGGGGCGTCTCCTTCGAGGGGCGGCGTGGCGAGACCATCGGCATCGTCGGTCCGCCCGGCAGCGGCAAGTCGACCATTGCCCACCTGATCCCCCGCTTTTACGACGTGACAGGCGGACGCATCACCCTCGACGGGCAGGACATCCGCAAGGCGACGCTCGCCTCGCTCCGCAAGGCCGTGGCGGTGGTGCAGCAGGATTCGTTCCTTTTCACCACCACCATCGAGAACAATATCGCCTATGGCGACCCCTGGGCAAAGGAACGGCGCATCGAGCGCGCCGCCGAGTCGGCTCAGCTCCACAATTACGTGCTCGGCCTGCCGGCTGCCTACGGCACCGTCGTGGGCGAGCGTGGGGTTTCGCTCTCGGGCGGCCAGCGCCAGCGCCTGTCGATCGCCAGGGCCCTGATGTTGAGGCCCGCGGTGATGGTCTTCGACGATTCGACCGCGGCCATCGACGCGGCGACCGAGCAGCGCATCCGTGCGTCCATGAAAAAATACGCCGAGGACCGGCTGACCATCATCGTTGCCCACCGTCTTTCTTCGCTCATGCACGCCGACCAGATCCTGTTCCTCGAGCACGGCGAGATCGTCGAACGCGGGACGCATGAGGAGCTTCTGGCCAGGGGCGGGCGCTATAAGGCGCTTTATGACCTGCAGGTGCGTCCGGGAGACGAGATGCTCGGAGAATTCGGAGCGGCGCAATGAGCGAGGAACTCGAAACCGAACGCAACGATGTGCGCGAGGACGGACGGCGCCCGCCGCGCGCGGTCGTCGGCTCGCACCGCATCGAAGAAGAGATGTTCGGCAAGGCCTTCGACGGGCGGGTCGTACGGCGCATCTGGGCATTCGTGTCGCCCTACAAGATGCAGGTCGCGGTCTCGGTGGCAGCCGTGCTGGTCTTTACCGGCACTCAGCTCGTCATCCCGCTGATCATCCGCTATGCCATCGACAACGGCATGGTCGTCGGCAGCCCTGACCCCTCGGCGCTCGGCTGGGCAGTCGCTGCATTCGCCCTCGTCATCCTCATCAATTACGGCGCGAGCTTCGTGCAGGCGAGCGTGGTCGGCAAGGTCGCCGAGAACATGCTCTTCGACATCCGCCGGGCCATGTTCGGCCATCTGCAGAAGGTCTCGCTCTCGTTCATGGATAAGACCGAGGTCGGGCGTCTGATGAGCCGCCTGCAGGGCGACGTGAACTCCATGCAGGAGTTCCTCGAAACCTCTGTGCTCTCCGTCGGCGATATCGTGCTGCTCTTCGGTATCGTGGGCGTGATGCTCTGGCTCGATTTCCGCCTGGGGCTGCTGACACTCTCGGTGCTGCCGGTCCTCTTCATCGTGCGCATCTTCTGGCTGCCACTCGCCCGCAAGGCGTTCATGGCCGCCCACGTGACCAATTCGGTAACCAACGGGGCACTGGCCGAGGCCATCCATGGTGTCAGGGCCGTCCAGTCCATGGACCGGCAGCAGGTCAATTTTACCCTTTATGACGATAAGGCGCACGCCAACCTTCGCACGCACCTGACGGCGTCGAGATACGCCCAGGTGATGGTCCCGATCGTCGACAGCCTCACGGGTCTGGCCATGGCCGTCGTCATCGTCGTCGGCGGCTCGATGGTGGTCAATGCCACCCTCGATGTCGGCGTGATGGTGGCTTTTCTCTTCTATATCCAGCGTTTCTTCGATCCGATCCGCTCGCTGACCATGCAGTATTCGGTCATGCAACGGGCCATGGCCTCGGGGCAGCGGCTGATCGAGGTGCTGGACGTTGAAATCGACGTCAAGGACAAGCCCGACGCCATCGCGCTGTCGCCGCAGATGGATGGCTCCGTCGAATTCCGGGGTGTCAGCTTCGGCTACAATCCAAAACACCCGGTGCTGAAAGACGTTTCATTCCGGGTCAACCCGGGCGAGACCGTGGCGCTCGTCGGTCCGACCGGTTCGGGTAAATCGAGTGCCATGGCGCTCATACATCGCTTCTACGATGTGCAGCAGGGCGAAGTGCGGGTCGGCGGCTATGATGTCAGGGACCTGACGCAGGAGTCGCTTGGCCGGCAGGTGGCGATGGTCCTGCAGGAGCCGTTCCTCTTTACCGGTTCGGTGTTCGAGAACATCCGCTATCATAAGGCTGACGCGACCCGCGAGGAGGTGATCGAGGCGGCCAAGGCCGTGGGCGCTCACGATTTCATCATGAGCCTTTCCGATGGCTACGAGACGGGGATCGAGGAGCGCGGCGGCAACCTCTCGCTCGGCCAGCGCCAGCTGTTGAGCTTTGCCCGCGCGCTCGTCGCCGACGCCAAGATCCTGGTGCTCGACGAGGCGACGGCCAATATCGACAGCTACACCGAAATGCTGATCCAGAAAGCTCTGGTGACGCTTCTGCAAGGCCGTACCGGCCTTGTCATTGCCCACCGGCTTGCCACCATCCGCGGTGCCGACCGGATCATCGTCCTGCAGAACGGGCAACTCATCGAGACCGGCAACCACGACCAATTGATGGCTGAGGGCGGGCTTTACTCCAGGCTCTACAACCTCAACTACGCCTCCTTCGACGACATTCCCGACGCTGAGCTCGAAGCCGCGGTGGAGGGCGGTTCGCAGACCTGAGCGCACGTCCCGACGCCCTCAGAATCGCGTCATTTCGGCTCTGACCCTGTCGAGGAACCCTTTGAGTTCGGCCTCGCCATTGTTGTTCATGTCGTAGAGCGCCAGGTATTTTGGTCGCGAGCCGAAGGTGACCCACCCCCAGCGGCTGGCGAGCCGCCGGGGCGGGTCGCCCATCAGGACACTGCGCCAGCGATTGCCGCCATAGGTGGTGACGAACGCGGCCTTGCGGATGTTCCCGAGGTTCGGCACCAGCTTGCCGCTCTGCTTGTCCTTGCCGCCAACCAGGTTGAAGCTGACGCCGGGCAGAAAGATGCGGTCGAAATAGCCCTTGAGGATCGCCGGATAGCCGTAGTTCCACACCGGGTGTACGAAGACCAGCGCCTCGGCCGCCCGCAGCCGGTCGACATAGGGCTTGACCGCTGAGGTGATGTTGCCCGGCACCTCGTGGTAGTTGAGCCGCTCCTCGCGGGAGAGCGCAGCCGGAAACTCTTCGTCATAAAGCGATAGCGGGTCGACCTCGTGCCCGGCGCTCTTCAATCCGTCGATGACGGCATGGAAAAGCGACCGGTTGAAACTGGTTTCGACCGGGTGGGCGTGGACAACGTGGACGCGCATCAGGCCGCTCCGGCTGTGGCCAGAGCAACGTGCGAAACGGTGGATACCGGCTTTTCGCAAGAAACGTTGCGACAAAGAACTAGAGCCGGCGCTCTGATCCCATCAGAGCGCATAAGGCTCGAGCCCCTGGAAGAGCCAGGCGCGCCCGGCGTTGAAATCGTAGTCGGGATCGTCCCAGGCGACCATCTTGCCGGGATTGAGCAAGCCGGTCGGGTCCGCTTCTTTCTTGAAGGCCAGCTGGGCCTTATCGGTCCGCTTCATGCCGCCCTCCTCGAGCGTATAGCGGTGCGGGTTGAAGACGAGACATTCGTTGTCCTCGTGGATGCGCACGATCTCTTCGAGCCGTTCCTCGCTGGTATAGCGCACCAGCGGTAGTCCCGCGAAGGTCACTTCCCCGTCCTGGCGGGTCATCTCGATATGCATGGGCAGTTCATCCCCAAGCAGCGAGACGATCTTTTCCACATGCTTGAGGGTCGGGTAGCGGGTCTGCAGATAGGTGATGGTTGGATCGACCTTCAGGGCGCGCAGTGTCGTGTGGTTCCAGGCGAGCTCGTAGATCGGCGGAAGCCGCCGCAGCTCCTCTTCGCTCGCTTCGTCCGAGCGGTAGAGCACCTCGCCGCCGTAGTGGGCCAGATAGATCAGCACCGGCTCGACCGCCACAGGCGCCGCCATGATCAGCACCACCGATTGCCCGTCCCGGACATAGGACTTGTGGCGGTTGAAATACTCCTGCGCGATCGGCGCCGCGCAAGGCGAGAGTTCCTTGAGGAGCAACGACTCCTGGCTTGCAACGGTCTCGGCAAAGCGGCAGGCGGTGATGAAATCATCGAACCCGACCATGATGTCGACCCAGTCATAGGCCGGTGCCAGGGGCATCTCGGCTTCGACGATGATGCCGTTGGTGCCGTACGCATGCGCGACCTTCAGGACATCCTCGCCGGTCAGTTCCAGCGCGCGCGGGCCTTCCTCGCAGGTGATGATCTTGACCGAGAGAATGCTGCCGAGGTTCCTCAGGCCTCCCCAGCGGATCGAGCCGACGCCGCCCGAGCCGCCGGCGATGAAGCCGCCAAGGCTCGCCATGCGGTAGGTCGAGGGGTGGAAGCGCAATTCGCCGCCGACGGCAGCGCGCGTCTCGTTGTCGAGCTTTTCGAGCACGGTCCCCGCCTCGGCCCGCACCCGGTCTTTCTCGATCCGAACGACCCGGTCGAGGTTCATGAGGTTGAGCATGGCGCCGCCGGCGAGCGGCATGGCCTGCCCGTAATTGCCGGTTCCTGCCCCGCGCGGCGTGACGGCCACCTTGTGCTTATAGGCCGCAGCCAAGACCCTTTTGACCTCGTCCTGCGTGCGAGGCGAGACGACGATTTCTGCGGAGACGTGGTCGAGCTTGGCCTTCAGGACCGGCGAGTACCAGTAGTGGTCGCGGCTGCGCTGCTGGACGATGCGCGGGTGGTCCTCGACGGGCACGTCGCCAAGATCGGCACGAAAGGCGGCAATGGACATCAGGCAGCTCCCATTAGGTCGTCGAGTTCGCGGTAGTCGGGCAGGGTGGTGTCGATGGCCTTGCCCGCGCGTATGACGACGCGGTCCGATTGCGGACGCGCCATCAGTTCGCTCCAGCTGCGCGCCCGCACCAGGATGAAGTCGGCCGGCAACCCCGGCGCGATAGTTGCGGTGTGGGCAAAACCGGCGATCTGCGAGGGGGCGGCGCCGATGGTGCGTGCCCAGGGCCACGCCCCGTCCTGCGGATGGTCGAATTGGATGATGCGCGCGCCCTCGCGCAGCACCTCCATCCCGTCGAGGTCGCCATAGGCATAGAACGGGTCGCGGGTATTGTCGGACGCGATGGCGACCGGGACGCCCGCTGCCTTCAATTCATTGAGCAGTGTCACGCCCCGCCAGCGAGGTGTAGCGGCGTCATTCGACCGGTCCTGCAGATACATGTTGCACATGGGCAGCGAGACCACCGCGATGCCGGCCTCGGCCACGCGCTCGATGGTCGCCATCGCCGTCGCCGTGTCCTGCTGGGCGAGGGCGCAGCAATGGCCGGCGATGACCCGGCCGGTAAACCCGGTCTCGATGACGGCATCGGCAAAGCATTTGAGCGCGTCGGCGGCCGGGTCGCCGGTCTCGTCTATGTGGAGGTCGAGGTCGAGGCCGAGCTCTCCCGCCATATCGACGAGACTGCGCATGATGTGCGGGTTGTCCGGATGGACGGCGGTTGAGCCGCCGAGAATTCCCTTGCCGGCCTTGACGCGCAGTGCGATCGACCGCAGTGCCGGCTTGTCAAGAATCGTATCGGGGCCGGTGAGGGCGACAGCTTGGAGTTCGATGCGCCCGGCCCAGCTCTCGCGCGCCTCTTCGAAGATATCCCAGGTGATTGCGTGTTGGCCCTGCGCGCTGTCGAGGTGGGTGCGGATGGCGGCGGTGCCGTGGGCGTAGGCGCAGCGCAGCGAGAAATCCATGCGCTTCTTGACGTCGGCGCCGGCCCAATTGGCCTGCCGGTCCTCCATCACCGCCTGAAGCGCGCCGATCCACGTGCCGTCGGGATTGGCCCGGCGCGGCCAGATATGGCCCTTGTCGATATGGGTGTGGAGGTCGGTAAAGCAGGGCAGGATGAGGCCAGCATCGAGATTCTGCCGGGGGAGCGACGGGTCGGCCGAGCCCGTCGGGCCGATGGCGGCGATAATGCCATCGGTAACGGTGATGTCGAAGCGTCCGATATCGCCCGCGGTCGGCTGATCCATGAATGCCAGCGGGACACCGGCATTGGCGAGCACGTAGCTGTCGGCAATAAACACACGATCTTTCAAGTCAGTTCTCCCGTCGGATGGCGCTCTCGTGCCAGCGATGGAGCGTCAGCCACGAGATGAACGAGGTCAGTGCAAAGATGGCGATACCCGTGCAGCAGAGGAGGATGAGGGCGGCAAAGAGCCGTGGCAGATTCAGCCGGTACTGGCTCTCGAGCAGGCGGAAGGCCAGTCCCGAGCCCTGGCCGGCGGACCCCGCTGCGAACTCGGCTACGACCGCGGCGATGAGCGATAGGCCGCCACCGATCCTGAGGCCAGCCATAAAATAGGGCATGGACGCGGGAATCTTGAGAAAAAGCAGCGCCTGCCAGGATCTGGCCCCGTAAAGCTCGAAAAGGTTCAAGAGGTTATGGTCGACGCTCTTCAAGCCCTGCACCATGTTGGAGAGGATCGGAAAGAACGCCACGATGAACGCGCAGATGAGCAGCGCCGTCTGCGTGTCGGGCGCGTAGATGAGAAGGAGCGGGGCCACCGCAATCATCGGGGTCACCTGAAGGATGACGGCGAATGGATAGAGTGTGAGCTCGATCCAGCGCGACTGGACGAGGATGATGGCGAGCGTCACGCCACCGATGAGGGCAAGCGCCAGCGCCATGAAGGTGATGCGCAGCGTCACCACCAGCGCCGGCCAGAGCGTGCCCCAGTCGGTATAGAGGGCGGTGGCGGCGTCGACCGGGCTCGGCAGGATGTAGCGCGGCACCTCGTTGGCAACGATCGCCCACTGCCAGAGCGCGATCCCCGTCGCCAGTGCCAGGATCGGGATCACGATTCTCAAGATCTTTTCGTTGATGGAAACGCGCGGCCGCAGCACCGCGACGGCCGCGTCCGTTCCCTTCTCGCTTGGTGTTGCGGTGACCTCGGCCATGTTCAGCTCTCCGCGGAGTGGATAGCGCCCTGCAGCGTATCGGAAACCGTTTGGCAGATGGCGCGGTAGGATTCAGATGTGCGGTAGGCCCCGTCGCGCACCCTGGGCTGGACGACCTCGAGATCGGCATAGACCTGGCCCGGTCGGGCGCGCATGACCACAATGCGGTTGGAGAGGTACGCCGACTCGTAAACCGAGTGCGTGACGAAAATGACCGTCACCCCGAACTGCTCCCAGAGTTTCAGGACGTCGTCGTTGAGCTTCTGCCGGGTAATCTCGTCGAGCGCGGCGAAGGGTTCGTCCATCAGCAGCAGCTTTGGGCGGGTGACGATCGCGCGCGCGATCGACACCCGCATTTTCATGCCGCCCGAGAGTTCGCGCGGATAGGCATCGGCGAAGTCGGCGAGCCCGACGCTTTCGAGCCCCTCCATCACCTTCTGGCGTGCGGCCGACTTTGACACTCCACGCAGCTTCAAGGGCAGATGGACATTGCCGAAGACCGTGGACCAAGGCATCAGCGTCGGCTCCTGGAAGACGAAGCCGACATCGCCTTCGGGCAGCCCTTTGGCGTTGATCTTGGAGGATGGCCAGTCGATGCTGCCCGACGAGGCGTCGCCAAGCCCTGCGATGATGCGCAACGCCGTCGACTTGCCGCAGCCCGAGGGTCCGAGGAGCGAGATGAACTCGCCGGGCCGCACGTCGAGCGACATGTCCTTCAACGCCAGCGTTCCGTTGGAAAAGACCTTGGTCACGTTCTGCATCGACACCACCAGCCGGCGGTGTTCGGCCGCTGGTGCCGGATGGCTGGGAACGACGGATAATTGAGCCACTAGGAATAACCCGGGTTAGGGTTAGAAACGGCGCGGGCGGGATTGTCCGTGCCGAGAGCGTGCTGGACGTAGCCTACATTTGGGCGAGGTCGGCGCCCATGCCCTTGCACACGAACTGGGTCGTATAGGCCTTGGAGATGTCGATGCCGGGCTCATACATACCCGCCTCCACCATGCTCTCGTAGAACCCGGTCCAGCGCGCGTCGGTCATGCAGCCGATCCCCTGCTCGATGGCATCGCCCGAAACGGCAATGGCGTATTCCTTCATCTTCTCGAGCGAATAGGCGAGCTGGCCGTCGGTCATTTCCGGGTTGTCGGCCTTGATCAGCGCGTTGGCGGCGGTGTTGTCCCCGTAAAGGTAATTGTACCAGCCGATGATCGAGGCATCGACGAATCGCTGCACGAGGTCCGGGTTCTCCTCGACCATCCCGGTGTGCGCTTCGATGGTGGTCGAATAGGGCGCGTAGCCGAAATCAGCGAGCAGGAAGACCTTCGGCGCCCAGCCGGTCTGCTTCTCGATCTCATAGGGCTCGGAGGTGAGGTATCCCTGCTGTACCGACATCGGGTCGGCTAGGAACGGAGCCGGGTTGAACGTGTAGGGTTCGTACTGCTCGTCGCGGAAGCCCTCGTAATTGGCTTTCATCCAGAGAAAGAAGCCGCCGAAGAATGACGACTGGGCAATGATCAGCTTGCTCGCCTGCGTCATGTCGGCAACCGTCTCGAATGGCGCGTCGGGATGCGCGAGCAGGATCTGCGGGTCTTTCTGGAAGATGGCGGCGACGGCAACAGTCGGAAGCCCTTCCTTGACCGAATTGATGGTGCCCATGCCGCCCATGTAGAAATCGACTTGGCCCGTAGCGAGCAATTGCTGGCCGGGCGACTGCGGCCCGCCGGGGCGGATGGTGACGTCGAGACCATGTTCTGCATAGGTGCCGTCGGCGATGGCCTGGTAGTAGCCGCCATGTTCGGCCTGGGCCAGCCAGTTGGTGGCGAAGGTCACTTTGTCCTGGGCTGCTGCCGCACCGGCAAGCGCGGCAAAGGCAAGCGTCGTCGATGCGGTAAGTCTGATGACGTCTCTCATTGATCATTCTCCGAACCGGGGCGCAGGGAGGGGCACCCATGCGTGGTGAATCCTTATGCGCCATGTTGGCGTGCACAATTCTTCGCCCCTTATGTTTCGGTTGTGAAGGTCAAAAATGCACCACAGGAAAATTATGCCTGCTATGCATGCAAATTTGCGAAAACAGGCTAGGCAAGCGCTTTACCCACCGCTAGCATCCCGGCCTCAACCGATGGTCCCAGCCATGGCCAAGCCGCTTACACCAGACTGCATCCATCCGCCTTTCGCCCCCTACAGTCACGGCATGGTAGTGCCGGCGGGTCAGCGAATCGTCTTCTGCTCGGGCCAGTTGGGGATCGGCGCCGACGGCGACGTGCCGCCCGACTGCGCCGGTCAGGCGCGGCTTTGCTTTGCCAACATCGCAGCGATTCTCGCCGAAGCGGGCATGACCTTCGCCGATGTGGTGCGCATCAACGCGTACGTCGCCGGGCGCGAGCACCTGGCCGACTACATGAGCGTCCGCAACGCGCTCTTTGCCGAGCCCTATCCTGCCTCGACGCTGATGATCGTCTCGGGCTTTGCCCGCCCCGAATTCGTCGTCGAGGTGGAGGCAATCGCGGCCGGCCCCGCTTGAACGTCCCCTACCGCAAGGAGAGCACCGTGACCCGCAAGATCTGGTGGACGGAGTTTGCCGCGCGCGAATTCGACAGCATCAATCCAGAAACGGCCATCGCCATCCTGCCCATCGCCGCGGTCGAGCAGCACGGGCCGCACCTGCCGGTGGGGGTCGACACCTACATCAACCAGGGACTGCTGGAGATGCTTGCCCCGCGCATTCCCGAGGCGATGGACGTGCGCATCCTGCCGGTTACGGCGATCGGCAAGTCCAACGAGCACATCTGGGCGCGGGGCACCGTCAGTCACGTCGCCACCAATCTCATCGACGCCTGGACCCAAATCGGGCTTGAAGTGGCGCGCGCAGGGTTCAGGAAGCTCGTCATCGTCAACTCCCACGGCGGCAATGAGGACATCATGTCCATCGTGGCCCGCGAATTGAGGGTGCGCGCGGGCATGCTGGTGGTCCGGAGCGGCTGGCGCTTCCCCCAGCCCGAGGGGCTCCTCTCCGACACCGAACGGCGGCACGGCATTCACGGCGGAGACGCCGAGACCTCGCTGATGCTGCATTTCCGCCCCGACCTCGTCGATATGGAGCGGGCCGCAGACTTCGTCGCCATCCACGCGCGTGATGAGGTCGAGTACAAGTATTTGAGGCCCACCGGCTCGGCCCACTCCTATGCCTGGATCGCCTCCGACGTGAACCCCGCTGGCGCCGCCGGCAACGCCTCCCTCGCTACGGCCGAGAAGGGGCGGATGCTGGCCGAGGCCCAGGTCGCCGGCATGCTGGACCTGCTGGCCGAGGTCGAACGCTTCCCGCTGCCTGCGGCTTAACCGCTGCAAGCTATTGGGGAACCGACTTCCCATCCTTTCGTTTGCCTCTCGCGAGGGCCAGGTGCGCTACCCCGCGCGCCCAACGAAAGGAGATCGAGATGAAGAAGCTTCTTTTAGCCTCCGTGGCGGCGCTGGTGCTGACCGCGCCGGCCTTTTCCCAGATCATCAAAGGCGACGCTGACGCCGAGGGCGGCGCCGCGGTCGGTGGCACCGCCGGCGGAGTGGCCGGGGGGGTTGCCGGCGGCATGATTTTCGGACCAATTGGCGCGGCCATCGGTGCTTTTACCGGAGCGGTAATCGGCTCCGAGGCCGGCATCGAGGCGACGACGGTCGATTATGTACGCATGCATCCCACCGATCCCGTGATTGTCGGGGGTACAATAGACGTCGGCTACGTGGTGCCCGATACGGTCGTCATCCATCAGATCGAGGGGAGTCCGGACTTCGGGTATTTCTATACCGAGGATCGCGCCTGGATCGTCAATATGTCCGACCGCACGGTCGTCTATTCGCCCGGCACGGTCGTGGCGGCCGAAGGTGGTGCCGACGCCGAAGTAACGGTGAACGTCCAATAGAACGTTTTCAGCAAAAGTGGACACCACTTTTGCGCTACGAGAACGCGACAACACAGAGATGGGAGACGCCATTCCGCTTCAATCGGAACGGCGTCTCTAGCCTCTCAAGGAACGAAACAGGGAAGGAGGCGACCCAAGGCAGGTTTGGGGGCTCAGGCCTTGGGTCGCTTGCAGTCTCTGGAGGTCCGTCAGACTGCCGCCAGACAACTCTCAAATGCCCGCGGAGTTCCCTCCGCAAGAGTTCACTCGTAAGTGTCTCGGCTCGCGGCAGCCACCTGGCCTACCGGTAGCCGGCGGCCTGCAGCTCGAAGAGCTCGGCATAGAGGCCGCCCCTGGCGACGAGTTCGGCATGGCTGCCATCCTCGATGATGCGGCCGTTGTCGAGCACCAGAATGCGATCGGCCATGCGCACCGTCGAGAAGCGGTGCGAGATCAAAAGCGTCGTCTTGCCCTGGGCGAGGCCGATGAAGCGGGCGAACACCTCGGCCTCGGCCTTCGCGTCGAGCGCGGCCGTCGGCTCGTCGAGGATCATCACCTGTGCATCGCGCATATAGGCGCGGGCAATGGCGATCTTCTGCCATTCGCCGCCGGAAAGATCGCGTCCCTTGCTGAACATGCGCCCGAGGACCTGCGTGTATCTGCCCGGCAGCTTCTCGATGACTGCCGCGGCGAGGCTGCGCTCGGCTGCCTCGCGGATGCGCGCCTCGTCGTCGACGGCCGTGACGTCGCCGATGCCGATGTTCTCGCCCGCCGTAAAGCTGAAGCGCATGAAGTCCTGGAAGATGACTCCCATGTGCCGGGCGAGGTCGGCAAGCCCGATGTCGCGGATGTCGGTGCCATCGATGGTGATGCGTCCTTCCACCGGGTCGTAGAGCCGTGTCATCAGCTTGACGATCGTCGTCTTGCCTGCCCCGTTCTCGCCGACCAGCGCCACCGTCTCTCCCGCCTTGATCTCGAAGGAGAGATCGCGAATCGTCCAGGTCTCGCTTTCGGGATAGCGAAAGCCCACCTTCTCGAACCGGATGCCCTTGGCGAGCGGATCGGGGAACGATTGAGGCTTGGCAGGATCCAGAATGGTCGGCTTGATCTCGAAGAACGAAAAGAGGTCGTCGAGATAGAGCGATTGGCCGGCGACCTGGGTAAAGCCGATCATGATCTGGTGGAAAAGCCCGTTGAGGCGCAGGAACGAGCCGGAGAGGAACGCGAGGTCACCTATGGAAAAGTCGCCCGAGATCGTCTTCCAGACGATGTAGGCATAGGCACCGTAATAGGTGAGGGTCGAAACTGCGGCGAGAATCCCGCCGAACACCGTGCGCTCGATAGCGAGTTTGCGGTTGTCGAGGAAGATGGCTGTGGCGAGCGTGCGGAAGCGCTCGACGAGGAAATCGCCGAGCCCGAAGAGCTTGACCTCCTTGGCTGTCTCGGGCCGCGCCCCGACCCAGCGTACATACTCGAGCTGGCGCCGCTCGGGCGTGCGCCCGCGGTTGAGATAGTAACCCCTGAGGTTGAAGCGCTGCTCGCCCCAGACGGCCGGGAACATCGAAACGAAGAGCAGCACGATGAGCCAGGGCGCGTAGACGGCGAGGCCCGCGGCCAGGGTGGCGACCGTGATGATGTCCTGCGCCTGGCCGAAGATCTGGGCAAGCACCGTATTCCGGCTCGCCGCCTGCCGGCGGGCGCGCTCCAGCCTGTCTTGATAGTCGGCCGACTCGAAATGCATGAGGTCGAGCCGCGCCGCGTGCTGCAACAGCTCGACGCTGACCGTGTTGGAGTGCATCTCGCCGAGCACTGTATCGACCAGGTTGACCGAACGGGTCAGGAGGTCGTTGACGAGCACCAGAAGGAGCTCGATGCCGAGATAGAAGGTGATGGTCGAGAGCGCTCCACTTTCCCACCAGGCCCAGACGTCCTCGCCGGGCGATGCGATGCCGGAAAGACGCACCACTTCGTCGATGATGAGCTTGCCGACATAGAGCATGGCGATGGGCTGCAGCGCCTTGACCAGGCGCAGCCCGATGCTTGCCAGCGTTAGGAACCGGCTGGTGCGCCAGATCTGCGCAAACAGCCGCCCGAGATGGCGAAGATTCGCCATGCGCTGGCTAAAGGTCAGTTCGTCGGGCGCGCGGGCGCCGGGGCCGATATCTCTCATTGTGTGAATGATATGAGGAAGGGTGTGAGCCGTCACTGCCCGATAGAGGTGCCGTGACGGCTCAGATGTGATGCCAGGCAGTCTCAGAACCGCTTAGGACCTTCGGGCTTGTTGCCCATGATCTGCTCGATGCGCTCGAGGACATCGGGGGTCAGCTTGTCCTTGGACTCTAGGGCCGAGAGGTTGTCTTCGAGCTGGCTCTTCTTGGAGGCACCGAGGATCACGGTCGAGACATTGGGAGTAACGAGGCACCAGAGCAGCGCCAGGTGGTGGATCGGCAGGCCGATTTCCGAGGCGAGCGCGGCGAGCTGCTTGACCTTTTCGAGTTTGGCCTTGCCCTCTTCGCTCTCCCACTGCTTCTTCAGCCATTCATAGCCCGGCAGGTTGAGCCGGCTGTCGGCCGGGATGCCGTCATTGTACTTGCCGGTAAGTACGCCCGAGGCCAGCGGCGACCAGATGGTGGTGCCGAGCCCCATCAGGTCGTAGAGCGGCAGATAATCGCCCTCGACCTTCTGGCGCACGAAGAGGTTGTATTGCGGCTGCTCCATCACCGGCGGGCTGATGCCGAGCGAACGGGCGACCGCATAGGCTTCGGTCAACTGCTGGGCATTCCATTCCGACGTGCCCCAATAGAGGATCTTGCCTTGCGTGATGAGGTTGTGCATGGCCCAGACCGTCTCCTCGACCGGCGTGTCGACGTCCGGCCGATGGCAGAAGTAGAGGTCGAGATAGTCGACCTGCAGACGCTTGAGCGCCGCGTGGCACGCATCCGTGACGTGCTTGCGTGACAGGCCGCGCTGCGTCGGCTTGTCGCCGCCCCAGAAGACTTTCGAGGAGACCGCGTAGGTGTCGCGGCCCCAGGCTAGTTTCTTCAGCGCTTCGCCCATGAGGGTTTCCGACACGCCTCTCTCATAGCCCTCGGCATTGTCGAAGAAGTTGATGCCCTCGTCGTAGGCGAGCGTCATGATGTCCATGGCATCCTTCTGGTCGACCTGCTTGCCGAAGGTGACCCAGGAGCCGAGCGAGAACTCGCTGACCTTGAGGCCGGATTTTCCGAGACGACGGTATTCCATCTGTCATTCCCTTCTTGTGCCTGGCGCCATTGGGCCGGCCGCGCGTCCATGCAACGCGCCGATGGCCGCTGGCATTGCGCCGAGCGATTGGGTGGTGGATGCGGTGCGCCGAACCGGCCGGTGCATCCGGTTGTGCGGGAGCGATGCGCATGGCTTGCCACGGCAGGCGATGCGATCGTGGGATCGTGTGAACGTTCACACGGGGGTGATGCTAGAACAGGCGGGGCCGCTTCGCCAAGCCCCAGCCCACCTTCCCGTCGCGCGAGTGGGCCTTGAAAGCACCGCAATCAGCCACTAGATACTCGCGATGCACCGTTGAAGGACTCTGGTCCATCCGTTGCGCGGCTGTCACGAACTCCCCTTATCCTGACGGTGATTTGCTCCTTGTCGAGGAGCTGCATCGTGCGCGGAGGCAGATGACGCCGATTTCAATCGGTCCACGAGGACATGGTGTCCCGGACCGCTCCGCAATTCACGCAGAGCCCGCCGCCTCACGCGTGCCGCCGGTCATCCCGTTGGGGGAGCCGGCGCCCAAGGCGCGGCATATGCAAGAGGCGCCCCGTCGGCGCCAAGAGACCAAAGACATGACCAAAGATATGAAGACCGTCGATCTGACGAGACCTGCCGACCTCTATCTCGGCACCGACCACATGACCGCCAGGGCCCAGGGCCATCGGCACTTTTCCAATGCACTTGCCGCCATCCGCTTCGCCATGGAGCAGGCAGCACCCGTGAGCCTGCGCGGCGCCATGCTCCGCCTGGGCAACGAGTGGCTCGACGGCGACGACATCCGCGCCCTCTACGGCAACGACCGGCGCTTTGCCCGCCGCTACATGCCGGAGGTGTCCGCGCTCAACGCCGCCTGAGGCTCAAGCCCTTTCAGCAAAAGTGGACGCCAATTTTGCGTTTCGAAAGCGCGACAACCAATAATCCAGGGCTCCCACTCCGATTCTGTCGGAACGGGAAAGCCCCCTGAACCTTGCCTTTCGAGCCGCGTTGTCCTCGACTGCCGACGCGACGGAACAGGGAGGTTCGTCATGCTCAACACCAAGACATCGAAAGCCATCGTCGCCGTCAGTGACCCGGACCGCGCGCGCGACTTCTACCAGAACGTTCTTGGCCTTGAACTGATCGGCGACGGCATGGGCGGCGTCATGGCCTTCCGCACGGGAGAGAGCGAACTGATCGTCTATCCCTCGCGCTTTGCCGGCACCAACCAGGCCAACGCCGTGGTATGGGGCGTCGACGGCGACATGGACGCGATCGTCGCCGATCTCAAGGCCAAGGGCGTCGTCTTCGAGCACTATCCGGACGACGAGTGGATGCAGCGCGATGGCGACATCCACATGGCGGGCAACGCCAAGCTCGTCTGGTTCAAGGACCCGGACGGCAACATCCTTCATCTCAACAGCATGTAGCACGATCAGATCACGGCAGCGCCTTGAGGAAGGTCGCGAGGTCCTCGGTCACGTGATGGACGTGAGTGCCGCTCGCACGACCGAGCTCCCAGGCGTCGACTTGTTCGTGGGCAAAATCTTCGTCGGCAACGACCTGCACGGTGACCATGCCCACTTCGTGCGGCACCAAGAGGTTCTTTTCCAAATCGTCGAACATCACGGCGCGCATCGGATCTATGCCGTGGCGGGTAAGGAACCCGTCATAGGCCTGCCGGTGCGGCTTCGGGACGAACGCCATGTCACGGATATCGAAGATGTGCTCGAAGAGATGTTCGCCCCCGAGCCGGGCAAGTACGGCCATAGCATGCCCGAGATCGCCATTGGTCAGGATGAACTTGCGCCCCGGCAGCGCGGCGATCGCCGCCACCAGCTCCGGGTGCGGCACCACCGACGCATAGTCGATGGCGTGCACAGTCGTCAGGAAATGGTCGGGATCGATCCTGTGCCGGGTCATCAGGCCGTTGAGGGTCGTGCCGTAGTCCCTGTAGTAGCTCTTTTGCAGCGCACGCGCCTCTTCGAACCCGAGCGCGGTCAGCTCCATGACGTAGTACGTCATGTTGAGGTCGATCTGGGCGAAGAGGTTACAGGTGCGCGGATAGAGGGTGTTGTCGAGGTCGAACACCCAGTCGCAGACATGGGCGAGCGAGCGGACGGTGGGCGCGGTAGTCAAAGACAGATCGTTCATCATGCCATTCTGGCAGATATTGGTGAAAGCTTCATCTAGGTACCGTCATCGTTATTTTCATCCCCTGCATTGGCGATAACCGACAGCCCGAGCATGTTCGCGAGTCCTGCCGGATTGACCGCCGCCGAAACGACCGTGATGAGCCGCAGCGGCGAGGCGGGCGCCACCGCGACCTCGAAGCTGCCGGGATCGGCGAGAAACCGGCGCGCTTCCCCGACGATACGATCGGCCAGTTCCGGTGCGCGGGCGTTCGCGAGCGTCAGCGACAGCTGCTCGAGCAAGCCTTCGGCATAGGCCGAAACGTCCTGGCCCTCCTGCCGCGTGAGATGGGCGAGGAGCCGGCTGGCGAGCGCAGCGTCGTCGTAGCGGATGCGGGCACCGACGAAATGCAGTTTCTCGATGATTGCGAGGCCGGCCTGCATCTCGACCTCGTCGGCGGTCTGCGTCTTGCCCTTGCTCCTCATCTCCGCTGCGCGCCGCTCGGTCTCGTAGATCATCTGCATCACGTCGGGCGTCAATCCATCGAGGGTGAAGGCCAACTCAAGCGCGCCTTGTTCGTCAAAATCCAGCCGCAGGGGCTCGACCGAAACGAGCCCGTCCATCGCCCATGTTGCTGTCGCTTCCATCCGACCTTCGAGGCGTGGTGCGCCGAAGATGACCATACTGGTCTTGGCGTCGTCCTTTTCCGGCCCGATATGGACCGTGATGCCCTCGACGACGAGATGCGAGGAAAGGTCCACAAGCGCGCCTGTGCCCGGCGGCGGGCTGAAGCTCGAGGTCGCCCGCACCGCCTCGAGAGAAAACACCTCCATGCCATCCTGGCGAAAGCGCATGGGCCCGGTCTCGAGGTCGGAAAAGAGGACGACGCTGTCGACGGCGCGCACCTCGCCCGGCGGCAGATAGAAGCCGGCCATCCGCACATCGTCGACGGTGAAGGCGAAGAGCTCGAAGCCGGTATCGTGCTCGAAGGCGATGCGCTCGACGCTCAGCGTCTCGGCGGTATAGGTGCCGTCCTTGGCCTCCGCCACTCCCTCGAAGCGCAGCTCGATATCAAGGCCGACGGGACCGAGCAGCCCTTCCGGCTGCACGATGGCGACCGTTGCGCCCTCGACGACGATGGCGTCGCCTTCGGTCCGCGCCGGTCCGAATTCGAACTCGTAGCCCATGAACGCATAGGCGGCAGCGAGCCGCTCGAGGAAAGCCTCCGGCTCCACCGCCGCAGCCGGCGCCGCTGCAAGAAGTGCCAGACTCGTTCCGATGCCGATCACACGCATAGTCGCCTCCAGAGCCGGATCTTGGTGCTCTCGCTATCAGGCCTGCACGACGCCGGTGTGGCAAGGCATATCGCGGCACAGGCGGCCCGTACCGAGCGTGCGCGTCGTCCCGTCAGCTCCGGGCTCGATGGCCGGATCGGCACGAAGCCGCGCCTGCCAATCTACCTTACGATCAGCGTGCCGGCGCCGTGCTCGGTAAAGAGCTCGACCAGTACCACGTGCGGCATCTTTCCACTGAGGATGACGACGCCCTCGACGCCCTGGTCGAGCGCCTCGAGGCAGGTTTCGACCTTGGGGATCATGCCGCCCGAAATGACACCGTCGGCGATGAGTTGCTTGGCATCACTCACCGAGAGCTCGGGAATGAGCTTGCCGTCCTTGTCGAGAACGCCCGGGACGTCGGTGAGGAACAGCAAGCGCTTGGCGCCGAGCGAGCCGGCAATGGCGCCGGCGAACGTATCGGCGTTGATGTTGTAGGTCGCTCCGTCCCGCCCCGGTGCGACCGGCGCGATCACCGGGATCATCTCCGAACGGGCGAGAAGATCGAGCAGCGTGCGGTCGACCTCGACCGGCTCGCCCACGAACCCGAGATCAAGCACCCGCTCGATATTGGACGTCGGGTCCTTGTATTTCTTCTCGGCTTTCTTGGCGAAGACCATGTTGCCGTCCTTGCCGCAGAGGCCGATGGCCCACTCGCCCTCGGCGTTGATCAGCGCCACGATTTCCTTGTTGATCGAGCCGGCAAGCACCATTTCGACGATTTCGACCGTGCGCTGGTCGGTGACGCGCAGGCCCCCCTCGAACTTGCTCTCGATGCCCATGCTGGCCAGCATCCTGCCGATCTGCGGTCCGCCGCCATGGACGACGATCGGGTTGACCTTGGACTGCTTCAGGAGCGCGATGTCGCGAGCAAACGCCTGGCCGAGCGCCGCATCGCCCATGGCGTGGCCGCCATATTTGACGACGACGGTCTTGCCCTCGTAGCGCTGCATGTGGGGCAGGGCTTGGGCGAGGATGCCCGCATCGTGGGAAAACCGGTCGTTCTTGGAGGCGGTCTGGTCGGACATGACGGGCGGATCCCTTCGCGGCGGACAAACAGTCAGACGGTCTACTGGATTCTCGGGCGAAGCGAAATCGCCTCTGCCGATAAATCTTGCCTGCCTCGACATCGGCTCGATGCGGGGCTCGCCCCGAAGTCTGCGATGTAACAAACGCGCCGGCGGCGCGAATGCGCGGCGCCGCAGTCACCAAGGCCAGTCACCAAGGATTGACATGCCCGTGCCTTCGATAGCGGGCTAGATTGCACCATGTTTCGGAGGCTGGATCGGTCCGGCCGAGGAGGAAGCGATGAAGACGTCCCGCAGGTCCATTGTTCTCGGCGGCACTGCCGCCGTCGCAGTTGCCGCCGTTGGCCTCGCCCTGCGCCCGATGTCGGCGCCGGCAACGGCCGCCGAGGGCGAGTTCGAGTTCACCCTGACCGATGCCGAATGGCAGGCGAGGCTCTCCCCCGAGGCCTACCAGGTGCTGCGTCACGAGGCGACCGAGCGCCCCTGGACCTCCCCGCTGCTCGAGGAAAAGCGCGCCGGCACGTTCCTCTGCGCCGGCTGCGACCTGCCGCTCTTTGCCTCCGAAACCAAATACGACAGCGGCACGGGCTGGCCGAGCTTTTATGACTACCTGCCCGGCGCCATCGGCACGACACAGGATACCTCGCTCTTCATGGTGCGCACCGAAGTCCACTGCGCCCGCTGCGGCGGCCACCAGGGTCACGTGTTCGAGGACGGTCCGGAGCCGACTGGCCTGCGCTACTGCATCAACGGCCTTTCTCTCAAGTTCGAGGAAGCCTAGATTAGAGCCTATGATTCATGGCCACACCCACTACATGTCCCTCGCCCTTGAGCAGGCGAGGCTCGGGCTTGAGCGCGGGGAATTGCCGATCGGTGCCGTGGTGGTCAATGACGGTATCGTCATCGCCGGTGGCTACACCAAAGAGGTGGCTGAACGTCGTCGTCTGGTGCATGCCGAGCTGCTGGCGCTCGAGGAAGCTGACCGGTTGCAGCCGTTCCCCGGCCGGCGGGGGACGACCGTGCTCTATACAACCCTGGAGCCGTGCATGATGTGTCTCGGCGCCGGCATATCGTTTGGTTTGGGTGCAATCCATTTCGCGCTCGAGGCCCCGTCGGACGGAGCAGTGGCGCGCGGCCTGGCGGCTGCGCCTGACGCGAATTTCTTTCCCGCGCCCGACGTAAGCTCCGGATTGCTGCGAGAGGAGAGCCGGGCATTGTTCCGTCTCTATTGTGAAGATCAGCCCGCCGGGCCTGATGCGGGAATGGGCGGAAACGCTGGCTAGCCCCTAGCCGGCAAGGCGCCGCTGGCCCGTTGCTCGCGTCCAATGGCGCTATCGAGTCTTCAGAACCTACGACGATCCGCCGAGCGGGAGGAGGCGACCCGTCGCTCCTCGTAGATATCCCCCTCCCTGGCCGCACGTCGCCAGGGCCGGGCCTTTTCGAGTGCAATCGTAAAGCGCTCATCGGAAGCATCCAGCCGGGCAGCGGCGATCCCCGCCTTGTCCTCCGGCCGGCAGCGGTCGATCCACTGTCCATCGGGACCGACGATGCCCGAAGCACCCGCTGCGGCCTCAGTGGCAGGGACCGATACGCCGAACCACAGGCAGTTGCTGGTGGCGTGGGCTTGTATCAACACATTGCCGGCTAACCCGAGCCCATAGGACGAGAACAGGACGCAATCGACGCCGAGCGCCTCGTATTCCATGAAGAGTTCCGGAAACTGCATCTCGATGCAGACGGCCAACCCGAAGCGGAAGCCCGCGATCTCGAAGGTGACAGGCTCGAAGCCCGGCGTGTACCACCCGGTCACCTCGGTGTGCGAGAGACGCCGCTTGTCGTAGCGGGTTTCGAGAACGCCCTTGTCGGAAATGATATAGAGGCTGTTATGCGGCCTGTTTGTCTCTCCAAGTGGGTGGGCTGAACCGATGACGGCGTATATCCCGCTTTCGGCGCATTGGGCGCAGATGAGATCGAGCTCGCGCCGCAACAGCGGCCAATCGAAGCCGGACCACGTCCTGATCTGCGACTTGGCATAGCCGGAAAGCGCGCCTTCGGGGAAGAGAACGAGATCCGCACCCGCCTGCGCCGCCTGGTCGATGAGCATGCGGATATGGCGGCCGTTCTCGGCGATGTCCGGCGTGATCGTGCTTTGCGCGGCCGCGATGGTGAAGGTTTCGGCCATGGAATCGGTCGCTGTTCTTGGCAGGCAAGCCTAGCGGCTCACCGGTAGGATGCCACTCCATTCATCGCTGAATGGCGGCCCTGCCGGCTTTGCATGTTGAAACAGGGCGGCCATTGCCGATATGCGATAGTTAGAGCATGCCCAATTTCGATCGTTTCTCATGAAGCTGACCATTATCCAGACCGGCGAAGTCCCCGAGCCCTTGCGGCCGCGTTTCGGGCCCTATGCCAGGATGTTCGAGCGCATGTTCGACCTGACCTGCAACGGCTTTGCATACGAGACCGTCAGGATTACCGAGGGCGAGCCCGTTCCTGAGGCGGCAAGCCTCGACGGCATCGTCATCACCGGTTCGGCCGCCGGCGTCTACGACGACTATGACTGGCTCGATCCGCTGCGCACGTTCATCCGCTCGGCCTATGCGGCAAGGACGCCGATGCTCGGCGTCTGTTTCGGTCACCAGATCATGGCTGATGCGCTGGGCGGTGACGTCAGGAAGTCCGAAAAGGGCTGGGGCTTGGGGCGGCATACCTACGCGGTCAAAGGCCGCCCCGCCTTCATGGACACGGCTCCGGAGGCGCTTGCCGTCGCCTGCTCGCACCAGGACCAGGTGATCGTGGCGCCTCGCGAGGCTGAAGTGATCCTGTCTTCCGACTTCACTCCCAATGCCGGCCTCGCCTACCGCAACGGCGTCGCGCTGAGTTTCCAGCCGCACCCGGAATTCCTCGACGACTATACCGTTCACCTTGCCGAACTGCGGCGCGGCAGGGCGCCGGACGAGGTGGTCGACGCCGCCGTGGCCTCGATTGCAACACCGTCCGACAGCGCGGCGGTGGCAGGTTATATCGGGCGGTTCTTCAAGGGCGAGGGCGCTTTTTAGGCCTCGACCAGCATCGCGATCTCGGCCCGCAGTTCAGCAAGCCCCGAGCCTTTCTCGCTCGAGGTCACCATCGCCTCGGGATGCGCCGCCGGGCGCTTGGCGATGGCCGCACGGGTTGCCGCGATCACGGCGTCGAGATCCTTGCCCAAGGGCTTGTCGGCCTTGGTTAGCACCACCTGATAGCTGACCGCCGCCCGGTCGAGCTCGTTCATCACTGACTGGTCATTGGCCTTGATCCCGTGCCGGGCATCCACAAGCACATAGACGCGCCGCAGGGTCGGACGTCCGGTGAGATAAGCGTGGATGAGCCGCGTCCACGCCTTCACCTTGTCTTCGGGCGCCTGCGCAAAGCCGTAGCCGGGCATGTCGACGATCCGCAGGGGCGCCGACTGGCTCTCGAAGATATTGAGCTCCTGCGTGCGGCCGGGCGTGTTGGACGTGCGCGCCAGCCCCGAGGTGCCGCAGAGCGCGTTGATCAGCGAGGACTTGCCGACGTTGGAACGCCCGGCAAAGGCGATCTCCACCCGATCGGCCGCCGGCAGGTCGGCAATCGCCACGCACCCTTTGATGAAAACGAACGGCCGCGCAAAGAGCAGCCGGCCGGCTTCCAGGATTTCGGCAGAGTAGGTGTCATCGGACATGATCGGCGGAATCTCGGCTCTTGCATCTCCCTCCCCCTTGTGGGGAGGGATCAAGGGTGGGGGCGGTCTGTCGTCACGCCGCGAGCCGGAGCTGTGCCCTCAACCCTGTTCGCTCGAAAATCTGGCCGGAGCTGCCATCCATCCCCCTTCCAGCGGGAAGGAGAAGAGATCGTGGCAGCCTCAGGCCTTGGGTGGCTCGACTGGCTTGGGCTTGCGCCGGAAGGTGGCGAGGATGTTGCCGAACAGATCGACCTCCACCCCGTGCCGCTTCATGATCACCCATTGCTGGACGATCGACAGGAAGTTGTTCCACGCCCAGTAGATGACGAGACCGGCCGGGAAGGTGCCGAGCATGAAGGTGAAGATGATCGGCATCAGCCCGAAGATCATCGCCTGGGTCGGGTCGGGTGGGGGCGGATTGAGTTTCATCTGCACCCACATGGTAATGCCCATGATCACCGGCCAGATCCCGAGGTGCAGGAACGCACCGAAGATGGGGATGAGGGTCGGATCCCAGGGGATCAGCCCGAATAGGGTGAAGATGTTGGTCGGGTCCGGCGCCGCCAGGTCCCGGATCCAGCCGAAGAACGGCGCATGCCGCATTTCGAGGCTGATGAAGATGACCGTATAGAGCGAGAAGAACACCGGGATCTGGATGAGGATCGGCCAACAGCCCGAAAGCGGGTTGATCTTCTCTTTCTTGTAGAGCTCCATCATCGCCTGCTGCTGGGCGGCCCGGTCTTCCTTGAACCGCTCCTGGATGGCCTTCATCTCCGGCGCCACGCGCCGCATGGCGGCCATCGAGGCATAGGAGCGGTTGGCGAGCGGGAAGAAGATCGCCTTGATGATGATAGTCAGCGCGAGGATCGCGAGGCCGAAATTACCGAGGATCCCGTAAAGGAACGTCAGCGCCCAGTGCATTGGCCGGGTCAGGAAGAAGAACCAGCCCCAGTCGATGAGCAGTTCCAGCCTGTCGAAGCCGTATTCCTGCTCGTACGAAGCGATGACCGCCTCCTCCTTGGCGCCGGCAAAGGCATAGCTCTCATTGGTCGCCGAGCCGCCGGCCGGCACGACCAAGGGCTGTGTCTCGACGAAGTTCGTCTGGTAGACGTCGACGCCCTGCGCGCTGGTATAGGAGAAGCGGGCATTGATGCTCGCCGTCGGCGACGGCAACACGGCGGTCGCCCAATACTTGTCGGTGATGCCGAGCCACCCGGAGGTGTCGTTGAAATCGACCTGTCGGTCGTTGCGAATGTCCTGGTACTTGCGCGCGACCCAGTTGTTGGAGCCGAGCACGCCCAGGAGCCCTTCGTGCTGGATGAAGAAGTTCTGTACCGGGGGCGTGCCCTGCCGCAGAACGCGCGCGTAGGGGAAGAGCGCGACGTCGCCGGTTCCCTGGTTTTCAACGCTTTGGGTGACGGTGAAGAGATAGTGCTCGTCGACCGCAAAAGTGCGGCGGAAAACCAGCCCTTCGCCGTTGTCCCAGACCAGCGTCACCGGGGTCTCGGCGGTCAGTGTCGTTGCCTCTCCCTCGACTGACCACGTCGTGTCGCCGTTCGGCAGAGCAATGTCGGCACCGCCCGCCGCCACGAAACCCTGTTCGACATAATAGCCGCCGGGCGCGCCTGAAGGCGAAAGCAGTGTGATGATCGGTGAATCAGGATCGACCGTCTCGCGATAGTCTTTGAGCTGCAGGTCGTCGAGCCGGGCGCCACTCAGGTTGATGGAGCCGGAAAGCTCGTCGGTGTTGATGCGGATACGCTCACTGGCGGCAATCGCGCTCGCCCGGTCGGCATAGGTCTCGGCGCCCGTTGCGGCCGCAGCCGCCGCTGCCGGCTGGCCTTCGGCCGTCGGCGAGGGCGTTGCCAGCGCGGAGTCCGGCTCGCTCTGCTGCTGCTGCTGAGAAAGCTCCGCCTCGCGCATGGAGCGCTCGAGCTGCGGTCCGGCGATGAAGTACTGCCAGCCGAACAGTACGACCATGCTCAGGACGATGGCGAGGATGACGTTGCGATTGTCGTTCATTATTCAGCATTCCGATCGCCGCCCGCTCTGGCGCGGTCGCGTTGTGGTGAAGGCCCGGGGTCCCCGACGCGCTTCAGCGCGCGACGCAAATTCCCGACGAGGTCCGCAAAAGGTTCCGCCAGCGCCTCGCGCCGGCCAATCAGGACATAATCATGACCGGGCGCAAAGTCACGCGCGCACGCTGTCACAGCTGCGCGCAGCCGTCGTTTGATGCGGTTGCGCTCTGTGGCCGTGCCGGTTTTCTTGGTCACGGTGAAGCCGACGCCGGCATCGTCGGTCGCGATGGGCGCCGCCTGAAGCCCAAACGAAAGCCGCCCGACGCGCTTGCCCCGGGCAGCCCTCACGAACTCGGATCGTTTCTTGAGACGGCGCAAGGCACCTGTCCCTGGTTCTGCGGCCGTCATCCGGCCCCAAGCACTCAGGCGGTGAGCTTCTTGCGGCCAACACGCCGGCGACGGTTGATCACCGCACGGCCGTCCTTGGTAGCCATGCGGGCGCGGAAACCATGGCGACGGGCACGCACGAGCTTGCTGGGCTGGTATGTACGCTTCATGACATCAGACCGCGCCGGGCACGGTTCCTCTCGTTCGTCTGCTTTCGCATGAAAATGTCAGGCCGTCGGGCACTCCGGCAGCCTGTGAGTTGTGCGGCTCTATAGGCAAACGAGGGGGTGAAGTCAACGCCGGCGGCAGGGATTCCCGCTTGATAAAGCCGGCAGCTGCAATTTGCGCCGCCCCGTTGTCTTGGGCTCTGCGTCGGCCCATAAGAAACCGTCTCATTTGCTCCAAAAGTCACCCGCCCCAAGAGCCGCAACGATATGGCCGACATCCTCAAGCCCGACCTCTGCATCATTGGCGCCGGCTCGAGCGGGTTGGCCGCGGCGGAAGCCGCTCGCGCGCTCGGGGCCCGCGTCGTCGTTATCGAAAGGGCAAGGATGGGCGGCGACGGCCTCAATGCCGGCGGTGTCCCGACCCGGGCGCTCGCCGCCGCCGGACGTACCGCCCACACAATGCGCACGGCCGCGCGCTTCGGACTTGCCGAAAGGGAGCCCCATGTCGACATCGCCGCCGTCAATGCCCGTGTACGCTCCGTCGTTGCCGGCATTGCCCCGGAGGTGGCGCGTGAGCGTCTTGCCGCGCTCGGCGTCGAGGTGATTGCCGCCGAAGCCAGGTTCCTCGACCGCCGCACTGTCGGGGCTGGCGAGAAGCTGGTGCGGGCCCGCCGCTTCATCATTGCCACCGGCTCGCGCCCGACCATTCCCGCGATACCGGGCCTCGCCGACGTGCCGTTTCTCACCACCGAAACGATTTTCCATCTCACCGAGCGGCCCAGGCGCCTTGCCATTGTCGGGGGCACGTCGGCTGGCCTCGAGATTGCCCAAGCCTATAGGCGGCTGGGCGCGCCCGTGGTTGTCATCGATGCCGGCCGGGCGCTCGCCGAGATCGATCCGGAACTGACCTCTGTCGCCCTGACCGCCTTGCGGACCCAGGGTGTCGACATCCGCGAGCAAACCCGGATCACCGAGATCGTCGGCGGCGAGGGCGGAGCGATCGGCGTGCGGGTCGCGGGAGCCGAGGGGCAGCCGCAAACGCTTGAGGCATCGCACCTGCTGATCGCCAGCGACCGCCACGCCAATATCGATGGTCTCGATCTCGCCAAGGCTGGCATCCGCATCGACCCCCGCGATGCCAGCCGGCTGCGCCTGTCTGCCGGTTTGCGCACGAGCAACCGCCGGTTCTACGCGATAGGCGATGCGACCGGCGGATCCCAGTCCACCCACGCCGCCCGCTACCAGGCCCAAAGCCTGGTGCGCCGTGTGCTCCTCGGCCCGCCCGCGCGCTACCAGCCATCGCTGGTGCCACGCGTCGTGTGGACCGATCCAGAGCTCGCCGAGGTGGGCCTGACAGAGCCGCAGGTGCGCGCGCGCCGCGGCACCGCCTACCGGGTGACGCGCCTGTCCCTGGCCGAGGTCGACCGGGCCTCGGCGCAGGGCGAGGGGCGCGGGGTTGCCCGTATGATCACCGATCCCTCCGGACGGATTCTGGGCGTCGGCATTGCCGGCCCGCAGGCCGGCGAATTGATTTCGCTGTTCGCTCTCGCCCTCGCCAATCGGCTGAGCGCACGTGATCTGGCAGGGTTCGTGGCGCCCTATCCGGCTCTCGGGGAGATCGCGCAGCGCCTGGGCCAGGAGCATTTGCGCAGCGCCGATACCGATCCCTGGCAAGCGCGGCGTCTCGCGCTCAACCGCCTGCTGCCCTGACAGAAAGTTGTAAGGGAACTCGGACAAGATCGTGCGGCAACAGGCGCTTGCGGCGTGATCCGATGCGGTCGGAGCGTACCCGGCGCAGAATGTAAAACTGTCGCGATGCGAGGGGGTTAGCCAAGTTCCGGCCAAGCCTCTATATTGGATGCGATGCGTGCTGACCCCCAAGTCCTGCCCGGCCGGTTCCGCGGTCTCTCGGTCAAGCTGATCGCCACCATCGTCGTGGTGATTCTGGCGGCCGGAATCGCCATCTACGTGCCTTCGATCGCCACTTTCCGCGTCAATTGGCTCGACGACCGGCTGCGCGTAGGGGTGGTGGCCGCGCGCGTGCTCGACGCTGTGCCGGACGTCATGTCCCTGCCACGCAACCTCACCGATCGGTTGCTGACGGCGGCGGGGGCGGACGCGATCGTCTACCGGCGCGAAGGCCAGAGCCAGCTCATCGAGCTTGCCGATGCGCCGACGCCTCGCGAGGCGGTGACCGCCGACATGCGCCAGCGCGATCCCTTCACGGTTATCATTGGCGCATTCGATACGCTCTTGTCCGGGGGCGGAAGGACCCTGCGGATCGTCGGCGCCGGCGATGCCGAGGAGAGCCTTGTCGAACTGCTGATGCCCGAGCGCCCGCTCTATGTCGAGATGGTCGCCTACTCGCGCAACATCCTTGTCCTTTCCTTCATAATCGCCGGCATTACCGCCTTTGTCCTTTATGTTTTCGTCTCGCAGCTCTTCATCCAGCCGGTCGAGCGGCTGACGCGCAACATCCTCGCCTTCCGCCAGGCGCCCGAGGACGGCACGCTCATCATCACGCCATCCAGCCGGCGCGACGAGATCGGGATCCTCGAGCGTGAACTCGCCGCCATGGAAGCCGAGATCTATTCGATGCTCCGTCAGCGCCGGCACCTGGCCGATCTCGGCCTTGCCGTCGCCAAGATCAATCACGACTTGAGGAATACCCTGACCTCGGCGCAACTGCTCTCCGACCAGGTGGTTGCGCTCGACGATCCCAAGATCCAGCGTCTCGCCCCCCGCCTCGTCAACACGCTGGACAAGGCCATCGGTTTTGCCCAGTCCGTGCTCGACTACGGCCGCGAGAGCGCCACGCCCCCGAGGCCTGCGCCCGTCGACCTCAACGCGCTCGTCGACGATGCCGCGTTCGATGCCGGCCTTGCCGGCCATCCCTCGATCGTTTTTACCAACGACGTGCCGCCCGACATGCAGGCCAATGTCGATGCCGCGCAGATGACGCGCGTCCTCGTCAACCTCGTCAAGAACGCCCGCGAGGCGCTGGAGGCAGCCGGCAGCCGCGTTTCCTCTCCGCGGATCGCCGTTGCGGCCGAAGAGATGTCAGAGGGCATGACGATTTCGGTTACGGACAATGGTCCTGGCCTCCCGCCGCGGGCGCGCGCCAACCTCTTCGTTGCCTTCGAAGGCTCGGCCCGCGCCGGCGGCACCGGCCTGGGCCTCGCCATCGCCCGCGAATTGACCGAAGGCCATGGCGGTCGCCTCCTGCTCGCCGACGCACCCGAAGGCACGCGGTTCGACATCATCCTGCCGGCAGGGGCGCTGGTGCGCTAGCGTTTCCAGCAAAACTGGACACCACTATGCGGTTCGCAACCGCGACATCTCCAGCCCGCTCGCCCGTCCGCACTGGCGGCACTCGGCCAACGCACAATTCTTGACGCAGGGCGCTTGCATATCGCCAAATGGCCATGTATGGGTTTGCCCGCTTCGCGAATGCGGCACTTGTGCCGTATCGAACACGGTACTTGTGCCGCATCGATCGCGACCCCGCCGGGCCAGTCCCGGCTTGCGCGCCCGTAGCTCAGCTGGATAGAGCACCAGACTACGAATCTGGGGGTCAGGAGTTCGAATCTCTTCGGGCGCGCCACTCCATCTCATCATCATTGATATTGTTGGCCTTTCGGATAATCCGAGCGGTTTCGCACCGGCTTGGTTTTCGAAATTCAGCCGGTTTTTCAGCCGGTTTTGGAAGAATGGATATTCCTTCGCGTTAAGTGGTAGCTCGGCGTGGATGCGACCCGCAGAGGAAGTGTAGTCTGTTCTGCAAAGCAATCAGCACCGAGGGTGCGTGTCGCGGGGCACCGTCCAGTGATGGATTGGACGGATAGAGTAATCGAGACAAGCGATTAGGTTGCAGTGTGCACACGCCGTGCACACGAAGGGTTCACCATTCTGTTCGCTTCTGTTTCGATGAGAGTTCGCCTGTATCGGGGATCGGGACGGCGACCCGGTTGCGGGTTCCCGCTTGCCCGGCACATGCCTGATGGCGCAATGGAGTGCTAGATGACCACGATTGCCCTGATCGGTCCCGGTGCTATTGGCGGCACGGTAGCTGCCTGGTTGGCCCAAAACCCAGCGCTAGAGCTGACCGTTTGCACGCGCACACGATTCGAGAATCTACAGGTGGACACGCCGACGGGCGTGATCACGGCCAACCCAAAAGTCCTTACAAACCCAGCTGATGCCGAAGGTGTCGATTGGGTCCTGGTGGCTACCAAGACCTACGACTCCGGCGCTGCCAAGCCATGGTTGGAGCGGTTGATGCGCGAGCACACGCGAGTGGCCATCATTCAGAATGGGGTGGAACACGTGCGACTCTTTGCAAATCTCGTGCCCAGAGAAAGGCTTGTACCCGTCATCATCGATCTACCAGCGGCACGAAGTGCCCCGGGCAGGATGGTGCAGCACCGGCACGGGATCATTTCCGTGCCGCAGGGGCAGAACGGTCAGGATCTGGTTGACCTGTTCGCCCATACCGAGATCGAGGCTGCAACGCACGAGGATTTCCTCTCCCGGGCGTGGATCAAGCTTTGTGGCAACAGCGCTGCCATCATCCCAGCGCTTACCCTGCGAGCGACGGGCCCAACGTGGAACGCTGACCTCGAGGAGATCGTTCGCGGCATCGTCGAGGAGTGCGCTGCTGTGGGAAGAGCCGAGGGCGCGATCATACCGGATCAGGTGGTAGAGAGGACGATTGAGAACGCCCGTACCATGCCTGAAGGCGCTTCCGCCGGTTCGATCCATGTCGACCGACTGGCGGGCAATCCAATGGAAGTTGATGCGCGCAACGGCGTCATTGTGAGGTTGGGCCGCGAGCACGGCATTCCCACACCGCTGAACCGGGTGCTGGTGACCCTGCTGACGGCGTCAGGAACTCCTTGGTTCATCAGGTCGCACGGGTAGAGACGAAGCCACGTCCCTGGGAATCATCGACTGAATGATCCTCTGCTTGAGCAACGTGCGAAAGGTGGATGCGGCTTTCGCAAGAAACGTTGCGACAATAAACAACGAGAGCCGGCGCTCTGAGTCCATCAAGCGCATAGGGGCTCCTAGGGCACCACGCAGTGCCAGGGGCTGCCGACGCACCTGGCTTGCATAGCCAAAGGCTGACCGACTGCCGGTCAGCTACGTCCACGTCGTCCTCAGGCAACCCGCCAAGGTCGCCGACACCCCCTTCTGGAACAAGGTGCAGATGCCGACGATCAGGGCCGATGCGGGTACTTCCCGGCTAAGATCGGTATGCGGTCGGGCGGCAGGGAAGCCACTTTTGAAGGAGGCGAGGTCCGCCAGCCGCCGTTCGGTCTACGTACGGACGGTATCGGCCAGCGGCAGATCGGTGGCCAACGGAGCGGACACGACCGGCAGTGCGGGTCTGCGTTCGATGCGATTGCTGACTTGCATATTTGTGTCCAAACTTGTAAAGACTTGTCATGTCACGTTCGGTGTGCTTTGACATGTGCTCGCTGGACGAGCGCCCATGTAGTGGGGCAACTGAGTGACCGGAGCCGATATGAAGATAACCGCAGTTCGCACGTTCTTGATGCAGGCGGGGCCGTCCAACTCAGGAAAGCCGCCGAGGCAGATTATACCGGTCGTTGATGAAAGCCAGCCAAGGCTTCCCGGCAGCAGGAACTGGCTCTTCGTTAAGGTCGAAACCGATGCCGGGATCACTGGGATCGGCGAGTGCTCCGGCTGGCCACGAGTCATCGAACGCGCCATCGAAGATCTTTCATCTCTGCTGATCGGCGAGGACCCAACTCATATCGAGCGGATCGCCCAGAAGCTGCAGGTTGCCATGATGGGGCACGGCATGCTTGGGACTGTTGGAGGCGGCGCGCTCACCGGGATTGATATCGCCCTGTGGGACATCAAGGGTAAGGCGCTCGGAACGCCGGTATGGAATCTGTTGGGCGGGCGGGTCCGCGATCGCGTGCAGATCTATACGCATGCGAACAACAAGGAGTTCGCGCTCTCCGCCAAGACCCGCGGCTTCAAGGCGATCAAGTGCAGCGGTGGCAGCGGGCTGCAGGATCCGGTCCGCAAGGTTGCCACGATGCGTGAGCTTCTCGGGTCGGATGTGGACATTGCCGTAGATGTGCACGGTCCCCCGTGGTTGACTCCCATCGATGCCGCCCGGCTGGCTCGGGCCCTGGAGCCCTACGACATCCTCTGGCTCGAGGATCCGATCGCGCCGGACAATCTTGATGGCTACAAGCGCATCAGGGATGCGTCCACTGTCCCTCTGGCTGCGGGCGAGCGAGTGAGCGGGATATTCGGTGAGCGCGAGCTCATCGAAAAGGAACTCGTCGACATCATTCAGCCCGATGCCGGCCGCGCAGGCGGCATTACCCAGATGAAAAAGATCGCCGCCATGGCCGAGGCGCACCACATTGCGGTGGCGCCGCATTCCGGCTCGCTTGGGCCGGTGGCTGAGTACGCGGCGCTGCATCTGATGGCCTCAATTCCAAACGCGTTGATGCTCGAGCGCATGGAGGACGATTGGGAAGGGCGTCGACAGACAATCGTTCCCCACCCCGAGCAGGCAGACGGGTTCCTTACCGTGCCGGATGCCCCGGGCCTGGGTTGTGACATCGTCGAGGCCTTCATCGCTGGTTTCCCCAGCCAAGGGAACGTTTCGGTCCCGTCCAAAACGCTCGACGATCGCGATCGGATTGGCGGCGAGGGGAGACTCTATGTCCAAACCCGCCTGCGTCGCGGCAAGTACTTCAATGCGGGAGACGAGTGATGATGGCCGTCGCTGATCGTGATGTGCGCACCATCGAACGCGTCCTCTGCACGTTACCATTCGACGATGAATTCATCGAGCAGGTTAGGCAGGCCTGCGCTCCCGCCGAATTCATCCTCTGTGCGCCCGACGACAATCAGGCGATCGAGGCTGCACTGGGCAAGGTGGATGTCGCGGTGATCTCGGGGGACCTCGATGATCGCTACATCGACGCACCATACCTGACGTGGGTGCATTGCAATCATTCCGGGCTGACTCGCTCTGCGCGCCCGGAAGTGTTCAGCAAAGGCATGATCGTGACCGGTGCCGCCGGACGTTCTGCGGCGGCCCTGGCGCAGCATGGTTTCTATTTCGCCCTGGCGCTGACGTTTGACAGCCGCGCGCTGTTCGCCAGCCAAGCCGCCCACGTCTGGCGTGGTATTCCCGGATATGGCGACAGGCTCGGCTTGGCCGGCAAGACTCTCGGCATTGTCGGTCTCGGGCACACCGGCCGGGAAATGGCGCGCGTGGGGAAGGCCTTTCATATGAAAGTGGTCGCCTTCACCCGCAGCATTCAGCCCGAGCATCCGGACGTAGATGTCTTGCTTTGCTCTGAACGGAGCGACTCCCTCAGCACGCTGATCGACCAGGCGGACGTCATCATGCTGGCGACGAAGTTGACGGATGAAACCTACCACATGTTCTCACAGCGTGAGTTCGCCCGCATGCGCAGCTCCGCCTACATCATCAACATGGCGCGCGGTCCGGTCATTGACGAAGCGGCGCTCATCAACGCGCTCCATGCAGGTGAGATCGCAGGCGCGGGCCTCGACGTCTTCAGCAAGGAGCCGCTGCCGGCTGACTCGCCCTTATGGGATGTACCCAACGTCATCATCACACCGCATATGACGCCCGCACTTCCCGACCGGACGCAGCGGTCGATCGACATGATCATAGAGAATGTCGCGCGCTACCGCTCCGGGCAGCCCATGCTCAACGCACTCACCGACAAGGACGTATTCTCGCAGCGCCCATAGTGGAATCGACGGGCGGGGTTTCTCCTGCACCATGCCCGTCTTCTCAGATGCAGGAGATCGACTGAGGAGGAGATCGACATGAACATATCTGCAGGGCTCAAGGCTCTGGGACTGGCCGCTCTGATGAGTACCGCCGTTGCACAAACGGCGATGGCGGAGCCCACCGACAGGGCCATTACGGTTGCACTTGCTGTCGAGTTGGATTCGCTCGACGCATGCGATACCCAGCCGGCCCAGAATGCCAATATCGCACGCGGCAATATCTATGAGTCCCTGACTCATGTGAGCCCCGTCGACGGCAAGGTCGAACCCTTGCTCGCCTTGTCCTGGGAACAGATCGATGATCTGACCTGGGAGTTCAAGCTGCGGCCCGACGTCAAGTTCCACGATGGGTCGTCCTTCACGGCCGAAGTGGCCGCGGCAAATATCAACCGCAGCCAGCCGGGTGCCATGATCGAAGGTCAGGAGATTGCCTGTCTGAACCTCACGCAATTTCCCGAGGCCGTCAAAGCAGAAGCCGTGGACGAACTGACGCTGCGCGTCACCACGCCCAAAGTGGATCCCATTCTGCCGCTGCGTCTGTCCTACGCCGACATCGGCAATCTTGCCACGCAGCAGACTGCCGAGAAGACCACCAATCCCGTCGGCACTGGTCCCTACCAGTTCGTCGAGCGTATCCAGGGCCAACACGTGAAACTGACCCGTTTTGACGGATACTGGGGAGAGAGTCCTGAGGTCAGGGATGTCACCTACGTCTATCGTGCCGAGCCCTCCGTGCGCGCCGGAATGATCCAGACCGGTGAAGCCCAGCTGGCGACAGCCATCAGTGCGCAGGATGCCACCGACGATGGACGCACGGTGACCTACAAGGACAATCGCATCGTCATTGCCCGGCCCAACTCCTTTAAGGAACCCTTCAAGGATCCGCGCGTGCGCCAGGCGGTTTCACATGCGATCGATCGCGAAACCATCGTGCCGGCACTGATGGGGATCGGCGGAAACCCCTGGTATCAGATGCTTGGTCCGCAGGTGAACGGATACATCCCGGGCTTCGATGAAACCGAGGCGCTTCGGTATGATCCCGAGAAAGCCAAGGAACTCATCGCCGCTGCCAAGGCAGACGGCGCCCCCGTGGACCAGGAATTCGTCCTTGTAACCCGTCCCGACCTTTTCCCGGGTTCTGACGAAGTGGTGCAGGCGATCGCCCAGGGCCTTCAGGCTGTCGGCCTCAATCCGCGAATCTTGAGCCTGGAGAACACCGCCTGGCGCGTTTACCTCCGTCAGCCTTTCCCCGAGGATCAGGAAGGCAGCATCATAATGATCTCGCACGATAACACCTCGGGCGATGCCACTTTCAGCTTCTCGGGCAACTACGCGACCTGTGAAGGCCGCAACTCCGCGACGTGCAACCCCGAAATCGACCGGCTCGTATTCGAGGCCGATGCCGCGCAGGGAGAAGAGCGGGCACGCCTGTATCAGGAAGCCGCGCGCATCATGTACGTTGAAGAGAGCACCATGATCGGCATCGCCGAACAGGTTCGGCTGATGATGCTGGGCGAAGGCATCGAATACGAACCGAACCCGCTGTCCGGTATCGAGATCCGGATCGCCGACATCACGTTCAGCGACTGACCGATTCCGGCTCTTGGGTGTCCGGTATGCCGGGCACCCTTCCAACCAGGAGTAGAAGCCGTGCTTGCCTTCATTCGTGGTCGCCTCTTGTCGGGCCTCCTGACCATTTTCGGGGTGGTGGTCCTCGTTTTCTTCCTGGCCAGGCTCACCGGATCCCCCATTGACCTGTTCTTTCCCGAAGGCGCCACGCAGGCTCAACTGGAGTCCTTCAGTCGAGCCCATGGCCTGGATCGTCCGCTGCTCGAACAGTTCTGGGTGTTCTTGTCCAACGCAGCTCGGGGCGATTTTGGCATGTCCATCTGGCAACAGCGCCCTGCCCTGCAGGCTGCTCTCAGCGAAATGCCCGCAACACTGATGCTGACATTCCTCGCTATGACCGTTTCGGTGATCATCGCTGTCGTTCTGGGGACTATTGCGGCCGCTTTCCGCTTCCGGCTTGTGGACCGCATCATCACCATCCTGACGCTGGCCACCGGCAGCATCCCGCACTTCTGGTTTGCGCTGGTCAGTATCCTGGTCTTTGCCATCATCCTTCGTCTCGTGCCCACCTCGGGGGCCGGAAACTGGCAATCCTGGATCCTGCCTGTCGCGACCGTGAGCCTTGGGCCGATCGGCATACTCACCCAGGTCACCCGTGGCGCAATGATCGAGGTCTTGAGTTCAGGCTTCGTGCGCAATGCGCGGGCGCGTGGCTTCGGCTCTACCCGCATTCTCTACCGGCACGCGCTGCGCAATGCTGCATTGCCGATTATCGCCGTTGCGGGCGACATCGCCGCGGGCATGGTCAACGGCGCCATCATTGTGAGCGTGGTCTTTGCTTTCCCAGGGATCGGCAAGGCGATTATCGGAGCGGTTCTGGCGCGTGACTTTCCGGTGCTGCAGGCCTGCATCGTCGTGGTCGGCATTGCGGTCGTGCTGCTCAATCTCATCATCGACCTGATCTACGTCGTCGTGGATCCGCGGGTCCGCCTGTCATGAAAGGCGAAGATGTCATGCCGCAATCCTCGGGCCAGCAGCGGCTGTCCTGGTTCCAGCGCAGCGAGCGCTGGCAGATGTTCACCGCCTCACCGATGGTCGTCGCCTCGGCTGTCTGGCTCGCTTTCATTGTCCTGGTCGCCGTTCTTGCCCCGGCCCTGGTCGCCGAGCGTGCCAATTTCCAGAACCTGAGCCTGCGCTTCTTCCCGCCCTTCCAGATAGAGCAGGGGATCGAGTTTATCCTGGGAGGCGACAGCCTCGGACGACCCATCCTGCTGCAATTGGCCATGGGCGCCCAGACCTCGATGATCATTGCCTTCTTTGCGGTCGGGATATCCTCTCTGATCGGCTATGCCATCGGTCTCGTCGCCGGGTATTTCGGCGGTTGGGTGGACAATTCCCTGCTGCGCATCGCCGATATTCTGCACACTGTCCCGTCGATGCTGCTGGCACTGGTCGTGCTCTTCATCCTCGAGCCGAGCATTTTCAATGTGATCATCGTATTGGGCATTACCCGTATACCGGTCTACCTGCGCACCGCGCGTGCGCAGACCGTGGAGATCAGGGAGCGTACTTTCGTGGAGGTCGCCCGGTCCATGGGCGCGTCGCACTGGCGCATCATGACCCGTGAAATTGCGCCGCTGGTCTTTCCGACGATCCGCACGCTGGCCGTGCTGGAGGTCGCTATGGTTATCCTGGCTGCGGCGAGCCTGACGTTCCTCGGCATCGGCCTGCAACGGCCGGACGTTGACTGGGGTATGATGGTTGCCGACGGCAAGACTTACCTCAAGACGGCCTGGTTCGTCGCCGTATTCCCCGGCGTGGTCATCGTGCTCACTGCCCTGTCGGCCAGCATACTTTCGAACTGGCTTCGCGCCGTTGAGGACCCCACACAGAACATTCTCTTTGCACGCAAGCCCAAGCCCAGCCGAGGCAAGGCCCCATGAGCTATCTCCTTGAGATTTCGGATCTGAACGTCACCTTCGAGACCCGGTTCCGAACAGTGCCCGCAGTTCGCAACGTCTCGCTTGCAGTGGGGCAGGGGGAGTCCGTGGCGCTCGTCGGGGCAAGCGGCTCGGGAAAGACGGTGTTGGGGCGTTCTGTACTGGGTCTCGTCGACGAACCTGGGGTGGTGCGCGGCAGCATCCTCTTCGACGGCAGGCAGGTCGTGGGGCGGACTGAAGAAGAGCTACGGGAGATCCGCGGCGTTGGCGTAGCGATGGTGTTTCAGGATGCCCTGGATGGCCTCAACCCCGTCTATTCGGTGGGGTCCCAGCTCAGCGAAGTCTTGACCGTCCGACTGGGACATTCGCGAGCCGAGGCAAAAGAGCGCGCCATCGAGCTCATGCGTCAGGTGGGCATTCGCGAGCCGGAGAGTCGGTTCAACAACTTCCCGCACCAGTTCTCCGGCGGTATGCGGCAGCGCATCTGTATCGCGCTGGCCGTTGGCATGCGGCCCAAACTGCTCATTGCAGACGAGCCGACCACGGCTCTCGATGTGACGGTGCAGGCCGGAATTCTGCGCCTCATCAAGACGCTGCAACGGGAGACCGGCATGGGTTTGATCTTCATCACCCACGACCTTGCTGTGGCCCGCGAGGTCTCAGAGCGTATGGCGGTGATGTACAACGGACAGATCGTCGAGGAAGGCGCAACGGAAGAAATCTTCTCTCGCCCTCAGCATCCCTACACCCGCGCTTTGCTGTTGGCGCATCCGGCCCGCGCCAAGAGCTGGCGCGATCTTGAACCGATACCCGACGAATTCGTCACGGATGAGCCGTCATCGGACAACCAGACAGTCTCCGCGCCGGCACCGACAGCCTCCATTGGTTGATGGATTGGATACCAATATGAACACTGCTGCGCCACCTTCGGCACTTCTTGAGGTTCGTGACCTCTTTAAGTCATTCGGCCCGCGGGGAAAAGGAAAGCACGGTCCGATAGTGGCCGTCGGCGGTATAAGCTTTTCGCTCAATGTGGGCGAGTGCCTGGCAATCGTGGGGGAATCCGGATCGGGCAAATCAACGCTGGCTCGCACTCTGCTGCGCCTGGTTCAGCCTGACAGTGGGTCGGTGTTTTTTGAGGGGCTGGACCTCCTCCAGCTCACCGGCGGCCAGATGCGTCAGCAACGTCGGCATCTGGCCATGGTGTTTCAGGATCCCTATGCCTCGCTGCATCCTCGCAAGACCGTGGCCACCCTCATCGGCGAGCCTTGGGAAGTCCACCCGGAAATCGTCAACAAGGCGGAGCGACCCGCCCGGATCTTCGAACTGCTCAAGCAGGTCAACCTGCCGCAGCATTTCGCCGACTATTACCCCAATCAGCTTTCCGGCGGCCAGCGTCAGCGCGTTGCCATTGCGCGCGCCCTTGCCCTTCAGCCACGTATCCTGATCCTGGACGAGCCGGTGTCAGCACTGGACGTATCTGTGCAGGCCCAGGTCATCAACGTGCTGATGTCCCTGCAGGAACGTCTGGGTCTCGCCTATATCTTCATCTCTCACGACCTGGCGCTGGTTCGGCTGGTTGCCAGCAAGGTTGCGGTGATGAACAAGGGGGTCTTCGTCGAGGCTGGAGACACTGAAGAAATCTTCAGCAACCCCCAGCACGAATACACGCGCACCCTTCTGGCGTCGTCTCCAGCACTGCACGAGACTCCCTCACCGACGGCCTAATCGGCACCCGGCACAGTGCCCTGGCCGCGCAGCTTCTACCGCTTCCGAATTCTGCCGACATGGTTGACGGCTGCGAAGCGCCCGCCCTGGTAGAAGAGGGCCACCTCGCTCTCGTCTTCGGTGCTCAGCTCCGGGGCGGCATGTTCTGCGATGATATCCTTGGGTTCGTATCCGAGCTTGGTGGCGCTCGAATTATCCCACCACGTACCCCCGCCGCCCGATACGCCGAACACGGTTGTCGCGTCGACGTCGGGATGGGTCAAGCCGATCAAGGTGAGCTGGCATAGATCCCTCGGGCTGACCCAAATTTCCAGCGAACGAACCGTCTTCGGCTGTTTGCCGGCATTGCCGATGCGGATGATCAGGCTGCGGATCCCATATTTGTCGTAGTAGAGGCCGGCAACGAGCTCGGTCCAGCATTTGGACAAGCCATAGAGCCCGTCGGGTCGCATCTGAGACGTGCCCGACACGACGACGTCGCGCGGATAGTAGCCGACCGCATGATTGCTCGAGCCCAGGACGACCCGAGGAACGCCGGCGAGTCTGGCCGCTTCGTAAACGTTGCTGGTCCCAACCACGTTTACGCGGATGATGTCCTCGAGGGGCGCTTCCTTGGGGATTCCGGCCATGTGGATGATGCCGTCCATCCCTTCGAATGCGGCGCGCATCTTGTCCACTTCCGACATATCCACCTCGAGATAGCGCTCGTTGGGTGCAAGATCGTCAGGCTGGGTCCGGCCGAGGACGAGAATTGAATGGACAAGGGGTGCCAACTCCTTGCGGAGGGCCGTGCCGACCCGCCCTGTACCACCCACGATCGCCAGTTTCAGTATTCCGTAAGTGGGCTCTGCCGACATAAAAAATCTCCACCATCAGTCCTACCCTGTGTGTGGCATCACGCATAATATGTCAACAATTGTAAAGTATCGATGCGTCATCCGGCTCGAATCGACATCGTGCCGTCGGAGCTGAAAGCGAAGCCCATGCACGACGAGAAGGTGTTCAGGATTGCTCGAGCCGGGGTCGCCATCGACGTGATCGAATACGGTGCGCGTCTCCAACGGTGTCTTGTGCCGGACCGTCACGGTGTCATCGCCGATGTAGTTCCGGGCGTCGAAAGATCTTCCGACTATGTCGAACGCGGAGGCACGATGGGGGCGGTGCTGGGACGCTACGGCAACCGGATTGGCTATGGCCGGATCCGAATTCATGACGCCACTTACCAGCTGTCGAGGAATGACGGCGATCACACAATGCATGGTGGCGCTGGGCACTTTGGCACCCGATGGTGGCGCGGCGCCGTCCACGGTCCAGATTCGGTGGTGCTGGAACTGACGAGCGAGAATGGAGACCAGGGGTGGCCGGGTGAGATGCGGGCGCGAGTTGTGTACACTCTGACGGATCAAGCGGACCTGGTCATCGAGATGTCGGCCGTTTGCGACCAGGACACTTACGTCAACATGCTGTTTCACGGGTACTGGAACCTCGGCGGTCACGCGAGCGGTTCGGTGGCGGAACACCTGCTAAAAGTGGCAGCCGATCGCTACACGCCCAAGGGTGACAACGGGCTGCCGACAGGAGAACTGCATAATGTGGCTGACAGTCCGTTCGACTTCCGAGCCCCAAAGCGCGTGGGGACCGACCTGGCCGCCACCGGTCGAGGCTATGCGCACAACCTGTGTTTGCGAGACCACCAGGAAGGACATTGTCGGCCCGCTGCCTGGTTGCTGGATCCCGTTAGCGGTCGGGCCCTAATTCTAGAGACCGATCAGCCCGGCCTGCAGATTTTCACCGCAAATTCCTGGTCGAATCTCTCCGGCAAGGACGGGGCAGTCTATCAAGCCCACAGCGGGCTGGCGCTTGAAAGCCAGCAGCATCCCAATACCCCGAACACGCCCTCGTTTGCCCCCAAGCTGGTGCGCGCCGGCGAGATGTATGCTCACCGTATGGTGGTGAGGTTTCGTGCTCTTGGCGCTGAGGGTGCGGGCGCCTTCTTCAACGATTGATCCGGCACCTGATGCTCCGAAATGTCAGATGCCTTCGAACATGCGATTGCGGGCGTTGAGAATATGCGCCTTCATGGCAGCATACGCGGCGTCGGCGTCCTGCGAGCGGATCGCTTCGACAATCTTTTCGTGCTCGTCCTGGACAGCGCGCAACTGAGCCTGTGAGCGACGCAGGCTCAGACTGCGCGTCACGTTCATGCCTGCGATGACGTGCGAGCGCAAAGAAGCCTGAACCGAGACATGGTACTGGTTATGGGTAGCTCGTGCGATCTCGTCGTGAAGGTTGCTGTCTTCCTCCACCCCCAGATGCCCCTCAGCAAGGCAGTTCTCAAGGGCCTGCATCGCAGCGGCCAAGCGATCGAGATCGGGATCGTCGCGCCGCTGAGCGGCCAAGGCCGCGGTGGCCGGTTCCAAGCCCGCCCGGAACTCGAAGCACCTCTGGACATCGGCCAGCGATCCTACCGGCACCAACTGCAGCACATCGGCCTCAGGCCTCCGCTTCACGTACGACCCGGAGCCCTGCCGCGAGACGATCAGACCGTCGTCACGCAGACGCTGCAAGGCCTCCCGCACCACTGGGCGCGAGGCATCGAAGCGCTCTGAGAGCTCCATCTCCGTTGGCAGGCGGCTGTTCAACGGAAACGCGCCGCTGGCGATCATGTCAACGATGCGGTCGTAGACGACACCGCTCAGGCGACCTGAGATAGCATCTCGCGTCGTCGTTTCGGCACCAACTGTCGACATCTTCGCTCCTCGTCAACGACCTACTTTTCGCCTCCAGGCGTCGAACTCCTGCAACGCCTCCGGGTCTGGAGGATAAATGCCAAAAATTGACGACCCTTCAACAACTTTATCATAAACGAAGTCCTCGAAAACAGTTTGTTCGAAGGCCTCCTCGGCAATTTCACGGGCCAGGTACAGCGGTATCACGACCACGCCCTCGCCATCGCCGACGACGATGTCGCCCGGAAACACGGGCACGTCACCGCATCCGATCGGGACATTGACGTCGATCGCATGGTGCCGGATGAGGTTAGTCGGCGCGGACGGTGCGGCGTGGTACGCGGGGAAGGGCAACTTTCCAATGTCCGGCGTATCGCGGAAGCCACCATCTGTGACTATGCCTGCTGCTCCGCGCTTGAAGAGGCGGGTCACCAGAATGCCGCCGGCCGAAGCTGCCGAGTGGTCCTTGCGGCTGTCGATGACAAAAACATGCCCGGGTGGGCATTCCTCTACGCCTTTGCGTTGCGGATGCTCCCGATCCTCGAAGACGCGAATGTGGTCAAGGTCCTCGCGCGCCGGGATGTAGCGAAGCGTGTATGCTGGACCCACCATCCGCGGTGCATTGGCGTTGATGATGCTGATGCCGCAAATGAATGTGTTGCGGAAGCCGCGCTTGAACAATGCCGTCGTCAACGTCGCCGTTGAGATCGACATCAGCTTGGCGCGAACGCCCTCATCATAGGGTGGCATCAGAAGCTCCTTACCGCAGTTTGCTCGACCGACCTTACCGCCCTATCGACTGCAGGCAGCACTAAACACTTCGCTTTGAACCGCAGCTGTCCGGATTTGTCAAGACTTGTAATGTTGATGCTGTATGCTAAGCCGGCCGCTTCACAGATTCGGAAAGTGGGTTCCGCATCGCGAATTACGGAACAACGCCTGAGGCGAAGTAGGAGAGATATATGTCTGTAGCATTCATCGGGCTGGGCACCATGGGACGCCCAATGGCGGAACGCATCCTTCGTTCGGGCGAGCAGGTCAACTGCCATCGTGTGAAGGACGCCTCCAGATACCTGCTCGAGCTTGGCGGCAATGAAGCCGCTACGGCAGCCGATGCCGTGCCAGATACCGAGTTCGTGGTGCTCATGCTCCCCGACACGCCGCAGGTAGAGGGTGTGCTTTTCGGCGAGGATGGCGTCATCGATGCACTTAGGCCCGGCAGCGTCGTCATCGACATGAGCTCGATCTCGCCGGTCGCCACCCGGCAGTTCGCAGAGCGGGTCGAGGCAGTGGGCGCGTCCTATCTGGATGCTCCAGTCTCGGGTGGCGAGATCGGAGCACGCGAAGGCACGCTCTCCATCATGGTCGGAGGACCAGAAGCTGTGTTCGAGCGCGCCCTGCCGCTACTGCAGAAGATGGGCAAGAACATCACACGCGTCGGTGAGGTAGGTGCCGGTCAAGTGTGCAAAGTGGCCAATCAAGTTATTGTTGGCCTCACCATCGAGGCGGTCTCGGAAGCCTTCCTCCTGGCGCGGCGGGCGGGAGTCGATCTCGGCAAGGTGCGAGATGCTCTCATGGGAGGCTTCGCTTCGTCGCGCATTCTGGAAATCCACGGCAAGCGGATGATCGACGGTGTGTTCGATCCGGTTTTCACCCTCAGGCTGCACCGCAAGGACCTGAATATCGCCACCGACGCCGCGCGCTCCCTTGAGATCGCTCTGCCGAACACCGCAGCGACGGCCCAATTGATGAATGCAGCCCTTGCACAAGGGCTGGGGGAAAAGGACCACTCAGCGCTGTTCGCAGCGCTTAGCGCCTGGTCACCTGTAACAGGCGACTGAGCTAGAGCTGCGCCACGCAGGCGGGCTTCGCCTCGGTGTGACCCATCCCTTGTCTGCTGTCGCAATGGTGGAACCACGGTGCTGGTTCTTTGTGGCGCGATATGGTTCGGCCGAAGTGCCCGAAGTTGATTGCTGAAATAATGCTGACTACGGGCGTCGCCGGCGTTTCGGTGGGCACTGCTTCCGTCCCGTATCGTGGAAAAAATTGTCCACTCGCTGAAGGCGGGCGGGCGCGAACGGGCAATCTTTGGGCGACTTTTGGTGGGGCGAGGGCGCTGACCAGGATATGGAGTTGACAATTCGCCAATATTAGTAAAAAGCTGTAAGCGAATATGGAGGAGGAAATGAACAAATTCACAACTGCCCTTATGGGCGGAGCATTGGCGTGCTCGATGTTTGTCGTGGGCGTGCATGCCCAGGAATTCAACGAGGCGCCCGAATTTGACACGCAGGTGGCCGCGGGCGAACTGCCGCCCGTAGAAGAGCGGTTGCCCGATCAACCGGAAGTGGTCACTCCGCTGCGCGAGATCGGCACCTATGGCGGCACCCTGAGGTTCGGGCTGCGCGGCAGCTCCGATCACAACCATATCCTCAGGCTCGTCGGCCCGCAGGGGCTGGTGCGCTGGGATCCGGTCTTCTCCGGAGTGGTTCCGAACCTGGCTGAAAGCTACGAGGTCAATGACAACGCGACGGAATTCACCTTCCGGCTGCGCTCGGGGCTGAAATGGTCGGACGGCGAACCCTTCACTGTCGAGGACGTCCTGTTCAACGTGAACGACCTTCTCCTCAACCAGGATTTCGCACCGACGCCTCCGCGCTATACTGCGGATGGCCAGCCGATGTCGGTGGAAAAGATCGACGATCTGACCGTTCGCTTCACCTTCCCGGCTCCGGCGGGAAGTTTCCTCTACGACCTCGCCATGCCGTTGGGCCAGCACCCGGTGCTCTACGCGAAGCACTATTGCTCGCAGTTCCACCCGGGATACAACGACGACGTTGAGACTCTCGTGACGCAGTCGGGCGTCGGCGATTGGCAGAGCCTCTTCCGGCAGCAGTGCGGTGACATCGAGATTCCTGCGCGGTGGGGTAATCCGGACCGGCCGACGATGGATCCGTGGATCATCAGTTCCCCCTATACCGGCGGCGCCACCCAGGTGACGCTGGTCCGCAACCCTTATTTCTGGCAGGTCGATACTGAAGGCAACCAGCTTCCCTATATTGATGAACTTTCGGCCGATGTGGCCCAGGACGTCGAGAGCCTGATCCTCGCTGTGATCGGCGGCAATATCGACCTCGGCCTGCGCCATATCGACTCGATCTCCAATCGACCCGTCCTCGCCGAGAACCAGGAGCGCGGCAACTACCGCATGTTTGCCGCCAATCCCGGTGGCGGCCAGTACATGACCATCGACCTCAACCTGACGCACAAGGATCCCGAACTGCGGGAGCTCTTCGACCAGAAGGATTTCCGCATCGCACTGTCGCTGGGCATGGACCGGCAGGAGATCATCGACACGGTCCTGCTGGGCCAGAGCGAACCTTGGCAGCTGGGCGACTTTCCGGGATCACCCTACTACAACGAGCAGCTTTCCACGCAGTACCTTGAGCACGATCCTGATCGGGCGAACGAATTGCTCGACACGCTGGGCTATGAACGTGGTTCGGACGGCATCCGCACATTGCCGAGCGGCAGGAAGATCAGCTTCCAGATCGACGTGATCCCGACAAACACGCCCGACCATGTCGACATACTCGGGCTGATCGAAGCGCAGTGGCGTGAGATCGGAGTGGAAATGAAGGTCAATCCCCTGGAGCGCAGTTTCTTCTTCGATCGCATCACGGTCGCCAACGCTCACGATGCCGCGGTCTGGCCGAACAATGGCGGCGCCCTCGTGAATTACCCGACCAAGCTCGTCCCGCTGCATCAGGACAGCCGGTGGGGCATCGCATGGATGCAGTGGTACACCACCCAGGGAGAGTCGGGCGAAGAGCCTCCCGAGGACATCAACGAACGCCTGGATCTGTGGGAGCAGATTCGCGCGACCGCCGTACCAGCCGAACGTGAGGCACTCTACGCCGAATTGAACCAGCGCGCTGCCGATGCCTTCGAGGTGCTCGGCGTGGCCAAGTCCATCACCACCTACGGCATCGCGAACAAGGACCTCGTCAACGTCCCCGACGAGATGCCGAACAGTTGGGAATGGCCGACACCGGCCCCAACTCTCCTGCAGACCTGGTTCTACAAGACGAACTGACATCTCGGCTTGCGCGGGCGGGGCCCGCGCAAGCCGAGACAACCGGTGACCACGCAATGATAACCTATGTCATCCGCCGCTTGATCTGGGCGATACCATTTCTTTTCGCGGCATCCTTGGTCGCCTTTGCGCTGATCACCCTGCCGCCGGGCGATTATGTAACGACCATGGCGCAGACCCTGGCGGAGTCGGGCGATCAGGTCGATCAGGCCCGCCTCGCTGCTCTTCGCGCCCGGTACGGTCTCGATCAGCCCCTCATCGTTCAGTACTTCATGTGGATCGGCGGCGTATTGCAGGGCGATTTCGGGATGTCCTTCGAATGGAACCAGCCCGTTGCCGACCTGATCTGGGAAAGGCTCGGCCTGTCCTTCATCCTCGAATTCTCCACGCTGATTTTCGCCTGGGGCGTTGCCTTGCCCATTGGCGTCTATTCGGCGGTGCGGAAGTACTCCGTGGGCGACTACGTCGCTTCCGTCCTCGGCTTCCTGGGCCTTGCCCTGCCGAACTTCCTGATTGCGCTGGTGCTCATGTACATCGCGGTGGTGCATTTCGGCACTGACGTCACTGGCCTGTTTTCTCCGCAATATCGGGATGCACCCTGGTCGTGGGCAAAGTTCACCAACCTTCTCGCGCACCTCTGGATCCCGGTGATCATCCTGGGCACCAGCACAACCGCCAGCCTCATCCGAATTATGCGGGCCAATCTGCTGGACGAGCTGAGCAAACCCTACGTGGTCACCGCGCGCGCCAAGGGACTCTCGGAGTGGAAGCTCATTCTGAAGTACCCCGTGCGCCTGGCGCTCAACCCCTTCGTTTCGACGATCGGCTGGGCGTTCCCCCAATTGATTTCCGGCGCGGTGATCACAGCTTACGTGCTCTCCCTGCCAACCGCCGGTCCGTTGATGCTGCAGGCCTTGCTGGCCCAGGACATGTACCTGGCCGGCGCATTCATCCTGCTGCTCTGCTGTTTCTCGATCGTTGGCATGCTGATTTCCGACATCCTGCTGGCGCTCGTCGATCCAAGAATTCGGTTCCGGTGATCCAATGAACACCCTCGTAGACCCACGCGCCATCGCAATGAATCCAGACGCGCAGGCGTCACAATGGAAACTGACATGGAGAGCGTTTCGTAAGCACAAGCTCGCACTGGCAAGCCTCGTCATCGTGGTGCTTTTCTACCTGATCGGCGCATTCGCCGAGTTCGTGGCGCCGTTCGACCCGGAGTCCACGTCCTCGCGCAATATCTATCACCCGCCTCAGGGGATACATCTCATCGACTGGGGCGAGGATGGCAGCTGGGCAATACGACCCTACGTCCAGGGCATGACGATCAAACGCGATCCGATCTCGTTGAGCGCCACATATGAGCCCGACCCGAACCGGAAGATCTACCTCTCGCTTTTCGGACAGGGCCAGCCCTACACCATGTGGGGTCTGATCCAATCCGATCGGCATCTGCTCACGTCCGCCGACCTTGATGAGGCTTTCTTTCTGCTTGGAACCGACCGCCTCGGCCGGGACGTGCTGAGCCGTACCATCCACGGCGCCCGCATTTCCATGTCCATCGGCCTGATGGGCGTTACGCTCAGTCTGTTGATCGGCGTCTTTCTCGGCGGCGTTTCAGGCTATTATGGTGGAACGATCGACATGGTCGTCCAGCGTGTCGTGGAACTCATCCTTTCGCTGCCGACCATCCCCATCTGGCTCGGCCTCAGCGCTGCCCTGCCGCAGGACTGGTCCCCTCTCACGCGCTATTTCGCGATCACTGTGATCCTGTCGCTGGTTGGGTGGACCGAACTGGCGAGGGTCGTCAGAGGTCGATTCCTGTCGCTGCGAATGGAGGATTTCGTCATCGCCGCTCGTCTTGACGGTGGTAGTCAGGGGCGGGTGATCTTCCGACATATGCTGCCTTCGATGGCCAGCCACATCATTGCGTCGGTGACGCTCGCGATTCCTGCCATGATCATTGCCGAGACGGCCCTCTCCTTCATCGGCCTCGGACTTACGCCGCCCATCATTTCCTGGGGGGTCCTCCTCAAGGAAGCTCAGAACATCCGCTCGATTGCACAGGCGCCCTGGTTGTTCGCGCCTGGCGTCGCGGTTTGCATTGCGGTGCTGGCCTTCAACTTTCTCGGCGACGGCCTGCGTGATGCGGCCGATCCCTACACGAACGAAAGACACTGACATGGCCAACGAATCCGAAGCGGCCGCGTTGCCGATCCTCGAGATCGACGGTCTCGTCACCGAGTTCGCCACGTCAAGAGGCGCCTTCCGCGCCGTCGATGGTATCAGCCTGACGCTCCATCGCGGCAAGACCCTCTGCGTCGTTGGGGAAAGCGGGTCGGGCAAGAGCGTGATGGCGCGGTCCATCCTGCAGATCGTCGATCAGCCGGGACGCATCGTTGAAGGATCCATCGAGTTCAATGCCGTTCGCGGATCTGACCGGGTGATCGATCTGGCCAAGCTCGACCCCAGATCGAAGATCATGCGTGGGATACGCGGGCGCGACATTGCCATGATCTTCCAGGAGCCAATGAGCTCCCTATCCCCCGTCCATAAGATTGGGGATCAGGTGGGCGAGGTCATCCGCCTTCACGAGCGGCTCTCCAAGAAACAGGCCAAGGAGAAAACCGTCGAATTGCTCCGGAAGGTAGAAATCGCCAACCCCGAGTCAGCGGTCGACCGATACCCTTTCGAGTTTTCCGGTGGCATGCGCCAGCGCGCGATGATCGCCATGGCGCTCGCCTGCAATCCCAGCATCCTCATCGCCGATGAACCCACGACCGCGCTCGACGTTACAATCCAGGCCGAGATCCTTGCCTTGATCCGGTCGCTGCAGACGTCCAGCGACATGGCGGTGCTGTTCATCACTCATGATATGGGTGTCGTCGCCGAAATTGCCGATGAGATCGCAGTGATGCGCTTCGGCAAGGTTGTGGAGCAGGGCAACGTCTTCGAGGTGTTCGCCGAGCCAAAGCACCCCTACACACAAGGACTGCTGCAGTCGGTGCGCGACCTAGATCGTCCGTCTCCACGTCGCTTGGAGATGCGGCAAAGTAAACCGCTCGGGGAAGCGCGGCTGATCTCGCAGAAGGTGCGCAAGGAGTTTCCGTTGTCGTCGGGGTTCCTGGGTCGCAAGAAGGACGTGCTGATTGCCGTCAACGATGCCGACCTGGAACTCCTCTCCGGAGAAAATTTTGGCATCGTGGGCGAGAGCGGGTCCGGGAAGACCACCTTGGGGCGTTGCCTCCAGCGCATCTATAACGTCACATCCGGCAGCATTCTTTATCAGGACGAGACCGGCCAATCGATCGACCTCGCACCCCTGAAGGACCGCGAACTCAAGCAGCCGTGGCGCGACATCCGCATGGTCTTCCAGGACCCCTTCGCCTCGCTCAATCCTCGCATGACGGTGGGCCAGATCATTGCCGAGCCGCTGGTTACCGCCGGCGGCATGAGCGGCAAGGACATCGATGCGCGCGTTCGTGAACTGCTCGACCTGGTCGGGCTGCCATCGTCGGCCGCGTCGCGATATCCGCACGCTTTCTCCGGCGGTCAGCGCCAGCGCATCTCGATTGCGAGGGCAATCGCACCGAACCCGCGTGTGATCATCGCCGACGAAGCCACGTCGGCATTGGACGTAAGCTTGCGAACGCAGGTTTTGGACCTGTTGCTGGATCTTCAGGAGAAGCTCGATCTCAGCTTCATCCTGATCAGCCACGATATCTCGGTGATCCGCTACTTCTGCGACCGCATCGCAGTGATGTATCGGGGGCGGATCGTCGAGACCGGCCCCACGGAAGAGGTCTGCTCCAATCCGAGCCACGACTACACTCGATCCTTGCTCTCCGCTGTTCCGGTGGCCGATCCCACCAAGCGCGGAACGATGCAGCGGCTGCGCTATCGTGAGCAGGCCTGATTGTAGGACGTCAGTGAAATGGTAGCTCTCCGGAAGCGGGACCATGCGCGCGTTCGATAAGGTCGCAGCCACCCATTGCCGGGTCGGGGAGAGCCTGGTTTGGGATGGGGAAACGGAGGGCCTGCTGTGGTGCGATATCCATGCAGGCCGCATCTACCGACTGGATACCCGTACCCACGCGCTTGAGGAGTGGCAGCTTCCAGAGCGGATCGGATCGTTCGGATTGGCGGACGACGGCCGCTTGATCGTGGCTATGGTGTCTGGCGTCCATCTGTATGATCCGGCGAATGGCGTGCTGACTTTCCTTGTCGATCCCGAACCGGAACAGTCCGGCTTGCGACCGACGAACCGGCTCAACGATGGCAAGGTCGGTCCTGACGGCGCCTTCTGGGTGGGCAGTATGCATAGCGACGGGTTCACAGCCGCATTGTACCGGGTAACTGCGGATGGCCGGTCGGAGCGCAAAGTTTCCGGCCTCGGGACTTCCAATGGCCTGGCATTTTCGGCCGACGGCACAACGATGTTCCACTCGGACTCCAAGCAGTGCTGGATCGATCGCTACGATTTCGATGTGAGGACTGGCGACCTGTCGAACCGCACCCGGATCGCGTCTCCTGGAGAAGCCGAAGGGCGTCCCGATGGAGGAGCGACGGATATAGAAGGGCGCTATTGGAGTGCGGGCGTTTCGGCGCGCCGCATCAACTGCTTTGCTCCGGACGGAGCGTTGCTCACAAGCATGGTAGTTCCCCCGAAGCGTCCGACCATGCCGTGCTTTGGCGGCAATGACATGCGCACGCTCTATTTCACCAGCCTTCGCAACCCCAACGACGCGTCCGAGGATTGCGGTGATGTCTTCAGGACCAGAGTGGAGGTGCCGGGGGTCCCAGTGCCGAGGTTCCGCACGCGCGCCCATTCCGTAGGTTGAGATGATCGCGGTAATATCGGCCGGTGAATAGGTCGACAGCAGAGCCTTGCCCATGCCGGAGTTCACCATGAGCGTGCTGCCGCCTACGCGCGTGATCGCCCTCATGATCTCGCGGCTCTCCACTTGCGCCAGGAAGACCATTCGGCCGTCGATTGCGACTCCAAGATTGGCGCTTCGCGAGTCTGGTCGCGCAGACGGCGTAGGTACGGAAGCGAAGGGGCGACGAAGTTGCGTTGCTGCGAGAACGCCGAGCCGACCTGAAAAGCCTTGCGGCCCACGTGCCACAGCCCGTCGGTCTCTGGTCGAACTGCACGAATTGCCGCTTTTCGAGCGTCGTGAGGAGACGGTGCACGGTCGAAGGCGACAGCCCTGAGCGCGCTGCGAGACAGTGGGAGCGAAATTTCCCAATGATTACAGTGACCACCTATATCGCAATAGGCGCGCCACTTATTCCCGACATGCCGCGCTCAACTCGACCACGCGTTAGGGCCGAGTCGCAGCCTCCGGGCCGACTATTCCTCGTCCTCGATCGGCTCGCCCGAGGGGGTGAGAAGATACCAGCCGCCCCACTCGTCGTGGACGCCTTGGCCCTCCGTGTCTCCAGGGGCCCGGTCGTCATGGTAATAGTGGAGTGGCCAGCCGTTGTAGGTCACTTGCATGGTGCCGTCATCGCGCTCGATGGTTGACAGCAGTGAGGCATCAAGCTCATCGCCGGCCATAGGCTCGCCCGTAGCGGTCATGACCGGCCACTCCTCGATGCATTCGCCGGTGCAGGTACTGACGGCCTCGGCACCGTCGCCGCCCTGGGTGTCAGCCTCGAGCATATAGAGGCTCATGCCCTCGCCATCGACCACGTATTGACCAAATGGCTCCTTTTCGGAGATGGCGATCGTCGCGGTGCCGTCGTCTTGTGCGAGAGCCGCCAAGGGAACCGCGGCCGCCAGTGCAAGGCCGGCTGCGGCGCTCCAGGTTATGAAGTTGCGGTGTGTCATGATCTCCTCCTTTTTTGAGGTTGTCGGCGACCCCGCGGCAACAGTTGATAACGCGCAACATCCGGGCACAGTTGCGACTTGAGGGCATCAGCAACTCGCCGAGACCGGCTCGTCTCCAGGCGGACTCGGATGAACCACACGAGCAGCGGACGCGGCGCTTCTAAACCTTCTTAAGTCCCGGGAACTCCCGATCATTCCGACCTTCCGAAAACAGCCGCACTCGCGGCGTGACGTGAATCTGAGAAGGAGGACTGAAATGGCAGACGATCGATGGAGGGACGAGGGCTGGCGTCGCCGGGACGAGGGTTCTGACCGCTATCGGGAGGCGAGCGACTTCAACCGACGCCGCTACGGGCGAGGTTTTGGCGAAGGCGGGTACGGATACGAAGGTCGCGACTATGGGCGCTTCGGCGACATCGACTACGGCCCCGATTACGACCGCCGCTACGGCGATGATCGTCCCTACGGGAGCATGGGCGGGTACGGCCCTCCGTACGGGCGGGACTGGGCTGGCGGCCTGGGATACGGCCCCTATGGCCTCGGTTATGGAGAGCGCTACCGGGGTGGCCCCTATGGACAAGGATACGGGCGTGAAGGCTACGGTTGGCGGGGACGCGACTGGATGGACCGCGCTGGAGACGAAGTATCGTCATGGTTCGGCGATGACGAGGCGGCCCGTCGCCGCGAAATCGACCGGCGCCGCGGGGGCCATTACGGTCGCGGGCCAAGCGGCTACCGGCGCTCGGACGACCGTATCGCCGAAGCGTCAATGACCGGCTGACGGACGACTGGCGCCTGGATGCGAGCGCCATCTCGGTCAATGTCAGGGACGGCGAGGTGACGCTCAACGGCTCCGTCCACAGTCGCGAGGACAAGCGGCGAGCCGAAGATCTTGCCGACGATGTCTCCGGCGTCAGGAACGTGCAGAACAATCTGCGCGTTGAGATGTCTGGGCAGATGGAAGATCGTCAGGCCCGTTCTGGCACGGTGAGCACGCACTGATCGCGCCGAGCCCGGGCTTCGGCCCGGGCCTTCCTGCCTCGGTCGCCGGAGTGTTCCTGAGCGGGGGTCACTGATGGTGATGAGATGGAAAGGCAAAACGAGGCGGGACTAGTCGTTACGTCCATCCCGCGGGCAGAGCCGGCGTGGGAGCTCTTTCACTCCAACCGGACCGCCTGGACGGCGGCTTTCGGCTTGTGCGAGTCCGCAAGGCACAGCATCGCGATCGAGCAGTACATCTTCTCGCGCAAGGGCGTGGGTGACGACCTTCTTGACCTGCTCGCTTCAAGGGCGCGCGAGGGCCTGCGGGTTCGCGTGCTTGCCGATGCCTTCGGCAGCCAGCACCTTATCGACAGCGCACCGGCCAAGGCTTTGCGCAAAGCCGGTGGCGAGGTCGTGCACTTCCACGGCCTGCGCGATTTCGTGCGGGATCCCAGAACGCTCATGCACCGGCTGCACCGCAAGGCCGTGATCTGCGACGACGACAGCCTGCTGACCGGCGGCTCGTGCTTCTCGCCGCGCATGGTCGACTGGCGAGACACGATGGTGAGGGTCGATGGGCTGCTGGCGCGCGAGGCGCTGGCGGCTTTCGACGCGACCTGGTCCGCGGCCGAAGGGGGCAGGGGTCTGCCGCAAATTCCGGTTCGGGAACTGGATCCCCGCGCCTGGTCCTATCTGGTCAGTTGGCCCAAGTCGCCTGCCGGCAACGAGTATTACCGCCTGCTTCTCGAGCAGATCGGGGCGGCCCAGGCGAGCGTCGTGCTGACGACGCCCTATTTCCTGCCGGACAAGATCTTCGTGCAGTGCCTCCTGGACGCCGCTGCGAGAGGCGTGCGGGTCCGGCTTCTCCTTCCGGCCCACAGCGATCACCCGATGGTCGATCGGATCAGCAGCATCTTCACCCGAAAGCTGACGCAGGGGGGCGTCGAGGTGCACGGATATCTACCGGCGATGATGCACGCCAAGCTGGTCATCATCGACGCCGGCTTTGCTGCCGTCGGCAGCTTCAATCTCGGCTTAGACAGCTTCAGGATGAATTTGGAGGGTGCCGTCGCAACGGCCTCGCCCGATTTCATCTATGCCCTGACGGATCAGCTCGAACTGGATTTTTCCGTGTCCAAACGCATGTAGATCAGGCGATCGGGATCTCGACATCCGCCCATACCGGCAGGTGGTCGGATGCGAGCCGCGCCAGCTCCGTGTTGTGCACGCCCGCTCCCATGATGGTGACCTCCGGGCTGGTGATGATCCGGTCGAGGGGAAGGAGCGGCCACTTGGAATGAAAGCTCGGACCAGGCGCAACGACGTGGTGTTTGGCCTCGAAGCGACCGAGGCACCCCCAGCGCGTGTTCCACTCGTTGAGGTCTCCCATCATCACCAGGGACTTCTGCCGCTCGAGCGCGGAGATGTGCGCGAGGACCGTATCGGCCTGCCAATTCCGCCACAGCCCGACGAGGCCCAGATGCATGGCCACCACCCGAAAGTCGACGCCGTCGCAGGTGAGCTCCACAACGATCGCACCCCGCGGCTCTTCGAGGGCAGGCAGCGAGATGCACGTTGCCTGGTAGACGGTCACGTCCTCGCGCACCAGGACCATGTTGCCGCGCCACATGTACTGGCTCGGCCCCAAGAGAACCGCGTCATAGGAAAGCTGCGCGGCGTCGATTGCTTGCTCATGCGCGGCGAGCGAGGGCACGTCAGGATCGGTCTCCTGCACGGCAACGACGGCCGCATCGATCTCGCGCATGACCGCCAGGTTGCGCGAGAGATCCTTGCGTCGATCGGTGCCGACACCGCGGCGGATGTTGTAGGACGCAAAACGAAGCATGGCCTTTAAACACCGCCTCCGGTCGGCAGTTCCGCCCGCTGCCCAAACCTGCGTGGCCGTGACGTGATGTCGGACGACGTCCGTAACTGCGTCAAGGATGCCGACACGGAGGAGGCGGGCAGCACCCTCGGTACTCCATTGAGCACCCGGCAGGACTTCGCGTTGCTTCAGATTAGCGCGAGCAACCCCAGGGATTGCGATCGAGTTCGGGCAAGGCGAGGCGCGATGACGGAAAGCGTCCGTGTACGCAAGTGTTGGAGGCTGGAGATGGCCAAGGCCACCTATGAGATCGTCGAGCATAATGGCGGCTTCGCCTACCGAGTGGGCGACGTCTATTCTGAAACCTTCGCCACCCATCGGGCGGCGCACGAGGCCGCCGAGAGCGCAGCGCAGCGCCAGCAATTGGGCGGGAGCGACGAACAGATCCTTTACCAGGACGAAGACGGACGTTGGCGCGAGGAATTCGCACCGGGTGACCAGCGTCCGGACGCTGGCGTCGACGATCGCCTGCCGGCCGATAATGAGGCGCGCGACGCGCGGGGCCGGATCCTGGACGAAGACGAGGTGCCGAATCCCGACCGGGCGCCTCTGGGAGACCTCAACCACACCAAGCCACGCTGAACCCGGAGTCCGATGGCCGCTGGTGGCGACATCGGCGCAGCGATGCGTGGGCGTCCTCTACACCAAGGGATCGATTTGTTTGACTCGGGCGTTCGGACCAGGAACGACAGCACTGTCTGGCTGACACGCAAACTAAGGCGAAGAGTTTGGCCGCAGGCGACAAGGACACCGTCATCGTCACTGGCAGCGCGGGCTATATCGGCTCCAAGCTGGTTCTGGCGCTTGCGCGCAAGTACCGGGTCGTCGGGTTCGACCGCGATGTACCGCCGCATCCGCCACCCAACGCGGAATGCGTGTGCATCGATCTCACGCTGGACGACAGCGTCGAAGCCGCTTTTGCGCGAGTGCGGACCGCCTATGGGAAACGCATCGCCTCGGTCGTCCACCTTGCCGCCTATTTCGACCTCAGCGGCAAGGAGCACCCCCTCTATGACGCGGTGACCGTCGGGGGAACCCGACGGCTGCTGAAGGCGCTGCAGGGTTTCGACGTCGAGCAGTTCATCTTCGTCAGCACCATGCTGGTCCATGCTCCCGGGACACCCGGCCATCCGATCAACGAGGATTGGCCGCTTGATCCGAAGCTTCCCTATCGGGCCTCGAAGGCGCGTACCGAGGCGGCCATCGGTGAAGACCGGGGCGGCATCCCGGCGGTGATGTTGCGACCGGCCGGTGTCTACGACGACATGTGCCATTCGGCCTTTCTGTCGCAGCAGATTGCCCGCATTTACGAGAAAGAGCTGATCAGCCACGTCTACCCCGGCGATCTCGACACAGGGCAGCCTTTCCTCCACCTCGACGACCTGACGGACGCGGTGCTGCGCACGATCGCGCGACGCGCCGACTTGCCTCCCGAAGTGCCGATCCTTCTGGGGGAGAGCCGGGCCCTTACGTTCCAGCAACTCCAGGACCGGATCGGACAGCTGATCTATGGTGAGGGCTGGCAGACCCTCTCGATTCCCAAGCCTCTCGCGCGCGCCGGTGTCTGGGTCGAGAACGAGGTTCTGGAGGAAGACACGTTCATCCAGCCGTGGATGGTCGACACCTCCGACGACCACTACGAACTCGACATCTCCCGCGCAAAGGAAACGCTGGGCTGGAAGCCCAAACATTTCGTGGGCGAGCGTCTGCCGGTGATGATCGAGGCGCTCAAGGCCGATCCGGTGGGCTGGTACAAGGCCAATGGCCTGAATTCCGCCCCCATCACCGATCAGGCACTGACGCAGGATGATGGGCAAGAGGAGCAAGCGGAGGCAGACCCGGTCACTCATCATCGCATGATGCATGAGCATGATGCCGAGATGGAGCGAATGCACTTCGGCATGCTCTGGGTGCACTTTCTCAATATGCTCCTGGGGCTGTGGCTCGCGACCAGCCCGTTCGTGTTCGACACCTTCGATCCGCCGGCCTTTTCGGATGCCGTCATGCGGGTGACCGAGGAGCGCGGGCTGTGGGATCCGGCGCTGCGAAGCTCCATGAACGCCTGGAGCGATGTCGTCAGCGGCCTGCTGATCATCGGCTTCGCCACACTTTCCCTCTCGCGCAAACTCGCATGGGCGCAGTGGGGCACGGCGGCCGTCGGGACATGGCTGCTGTTCGCGCCGCTGATCTTCTGGACGCCGAGCGCGGCGACCTATGCCAACGACACCCTGATCGGAGCGCTGGTCATCGCCTTCTCCATCCTCGTGCCGATGATGCCCGGCATGGCCATGGAAGGCATGATGGACGATAGCGACATGCCTCCGGGTTGGACCTATTCCCCCTCGACCTATCTGCAGCGGCTGCCGATCATTGCCCTCGGTGCCATCGGATTCGTGCTGGCGCGGGTGCTTGCGGCGTACCAGCTCGGCCATGTCGATGGCGTGTGGGAGCCGTTCTTCGGCGGGGAAGGCGGGCTCAACGGCACCGAAGAGATCATCACCTCCGACGTCTCCAAGGCTTGGCCGATCGCCGATGGCGGACTGGGGGCGACCACATACATGATCGAGATCCTGATGGGCGTCATGGGCGGCCGCTCGCGCTGGCGAACCATGCCCTGGATGGTGCTGTTGTTCGGCATCGTCGTCGTCCCGCTCGGCGTCGTCTCGATCTACTTCATCATCATCCAGCCGATCGTCATCGGCACCTATTGCACCATCTGCCTGTTGGCGGCCGTCGCGATGCTGATCATGATCCCCTATGCCCTCGACGAGCTCGTCGCCATGGGACAATTCCTGATGCAAAGCCATCGGCGCGGTGAACCGTTCGTCAGGACCTTCCTGATGGGCGGTGCCGACCCCAATGGCGGCAAGGAATTCCAGGCGAGTTTTGGCGATGGCGCCGGTCCGGCGGCAATCTCTGCCATGCGCGGTGTGACACTGCCCTGGACACTGGTTGCATCGTGCCTGGTCGGCGTCTGGCTGATGTTCAGCCCGCTGACATTGGGAACATCGGGGCCGATGGCCGACAGCGACCATTTGACCGGTGCGCTGGTCATCACCGTCGCGGTGATCGCCATGGCTGAAGTCGCGCGGCCGCTACGCTTCATCAACCTGGCCTTCGGCCTTTGGCTACTCGTCGCCCCATGGATCCTCGCCGGTGAGAGCATGATCGCGGCAGTTGTCGGTGTCCTGGCCGGCCTGATTCTGATCGGCCTGTCACTGCCGCGCGGAACCCGCAGCCGAGAGCATTATGGGAGCTGGGACCGGTTCATTGTCTGAGGTTCGGTCGTTTTGGCTTTGCGTCCGCTGATAATCGCGCTCCAGGACGCGTCGCGTTCAACGCAGGTGTCTTATCCACGCGGCGATCCCGAGCGCGACAAGTGCGAGAATGAGCAACCAGAACAGGCCATTCCCCACATCATGCCGCCCATGCCGGACGCGGCATCCATCTCACCTGCTCCTGGCCGCTTAATCGATAGGTTCGTTGGACAGGGCCGGAGCTCTAGCCCTGTCGCGCCGCAGCCGGTCGGCGCGCTCAGTCCCGCATGCCACCGGACTGGCCGGGTAGCATCCGCCAGCCGCAAGGCCGATTGCAGATTGACTCTCCGTGCTTTCGGCGTCTGCATGTCCTAAAAAGCGTTGGGCCGCTCAGGGAGGAGTACGCAGCTGTTCGGTTCGGCAGCACGCAATAGTCGCAGCCTGATGCTCGTGGGCCTGATCGGGCTCGCGGTCGCTTTGCTCTGCATCCCAGTTTGGCTTCTTGCTATCCGCAACGGAACCCTCCGAGCCGAACGTGAGCTGCAGGACCGCCTGACGATCAGCCTGCGCGCTGTGGAAAGCGAGATCGAACGCTTCCGTTACCTGCCGGGGGTCGTTGGCCAGGACGGGCGTATCCGCGCGCACTTGCGTGGCAGCGACCCTCCCGGTGAGGCCAACCGCTATCTTCAGGCCGTTCGGGAAATGTCGGGCGCCGACGAGATTTATGTTCTCGATACGAACGGGCTGACGCTTGCCGCCAGCAACTGGTCGGAGCCAGGCAGCTTCGTTGGCAACAACTACAGTTTCCGCCCCTATTTCAGCCAGGCCATCGCGAGTGGGGAGGGGCGCTATTACGCCGTGGGCGTGACCACGGGGATACCCGGCTATTTCCTTTCGGAAAGGGTCGACGACGCTGGGGAACCGATCGGCGTGGTGGTCGTCAAGGTCGATATGTCCCCACTCGAGCAGGCCTGGGCGAAGGCCGGCGAGATGACGGGCATCGCCGACGGTTCGGGTATCGTTTTCCTCGCCGGCAACCCCACTTGGCGCTATCGGCCGCTCTATCCGCTCTCGGCTGAAGCCGGGGCCGTCATCGCCGAGGAGCGCACCTACGAGGGCATCGACGTCGTCAATCGCCCGCCGCTCGCCTCCGCGCCTTTGCCGGACGTCGGCGCCACGGGGATTTCCATGGAGGACGGCGACCTGTTGGTCGATGCCGTCGCTGTCGAGCCGGACGGCTGGCTGGTCTTCTCGGCCCTGCCGTTGCATCCCGTCAACGAGGAGGCACGCCTGGTCACGACGCTGGCGGCACTCACGGCCATGCTCGTCTCGGCCGTCGCCCTCTTCCTTTGGCAGCGCCGGCAACTCACGCGCATCAAGCTCGAGCAGAACGCCGTGCTCGAACGTCGGGTCGCCGAGCGCACCCGCGAACTCGCCCACGAGATCGAGGTGCGCAAGCGCGCCGAGACGGAGCTGCGCGAAACCCACGATAGCCTCATTCACGCCGCGCGCCTTGCCGCGCTCGGACGCATGTCGACAGCCATCGTCCACGAGGTCAGCCAGCCGCTCGCCGCGCTCGACAGCAGGCTTGCAGCCGCCGGTCTTCACGCAGAACGCAACGCCATGCCCGAGGTGCGCAAGAACCTGCAGTCCGGCCGCGATCTCTTGAAGCGCATGAAGCGCACCGTCACGCATCTCAAGACATTCTCTTCGCGGCAGGACCCGGTGCGACCCGAGCCGGTCGACATCGCCCAGGTGGTCGAGGCGGTTTGCGATATCGTCGAACCCAAGGCGAGGGAAGCCGGTATTGCGCTCGATGTGGGGGCTATGGCAGGGCTTCCGGCGGTCGCCGGCAACCCGATCCGGCTCGAACAGGTGTTCATCAACCTCATGCTCAACGCCATCGACGCGACACGCGCTGCCGGAAACGATCACGTGAGCATTGCGGCATCGTCGAAGGGCACGTGTGTCGCGGTCGAGATCGCCGACACCGGCGCCGGCATACCCGAGGACGTGCGCGAGCGGATTTTCGAGCCGTTCTTTACCACCAAGACCACGGGGGAAGGTCTTGGCCTCGGCCTCTCGATCACCCGCACCATCATCGAGGAATATGGCGCAACGCTTTCCTTTGCGTCGAGGCAAGAAGGCGGCGGTACCCTGACCACCGTCGAGCTGCCCGTTCACGTGTCGAAACGGCAGGCGGAGCCGGTCGCGTGACGGACCGCGGGGTGATCGCCTTCATCGATGACGAGCCCGAACTCTGCGAGGCCGCAAGCGAGTGGCTGAGCGTCTCGGGATTTGCCGTCGAAACCTTCAGCGACTCCGGCGAGGCGCTGAGGCGCATTGATCCGCGCCAGTGCGATTGCGTCGTGACCGATCTGCGGATGCCGGGCGCTGGTGGCCTCGATGTGCTGGCACGCATGCAGAAGGCGGACCGCGACCTGCCAGTCATCCTCCTGACCGGCCATGGCGACGTGCAGATGGCCGTCGAGGCCATGCAGGCCGGCGCCTACGATTTCATCGAAAAGCCCTACGACGCCGAGCGGCTGGTGGCCGTGCTCGACCGGGCGGTCGAGCGGCGACGCTTGCGGGGCGAGGTTCACCGGCTGCAATCGGCCCTGGGCGGCGAGGCGGCGCTGGAGGACCGGTTGGTCGGCATCTCGCCGGCCATCGTCGATGTCCGCCGCCGCATCGCCCAGCTCGCAGACGTCGATGTCGACCTGTTGATCCGCGGCGAAACCGGCACCGGCAAGGAGGTGGTGGCGCGTGCACTGCACGATCTCGGTCGCCGGGCCAAGGGCAATTTCGTCGCCATAAACTGCGCCGCCATACCCGAGACGATCTTCGAAAGCGAGATATTCGGCCACGAGCGCGGCGCTTTCACCGGCGCGGGTGCCGAGCGGATCGGCAAGTTCGAGTTCGCGTTGGGCGGCACGATCTTTCTCGACGAGATCGAGTCCATGCCACTGGCCCTGCAGGCCAAGGTGCTGCGCGCCATCCAGGAGCGCAGCATCGAGCGCCTGGGCTCCAACCGCGCCATTCCGCTCGACGTGCGCTTCATCGCTGCGAGCAAGCTCGACCTCAAGGCCGAAAGCGATGCCGGCCGCTTTCGCGCCGACCTCTACTTTCGCCTCGGCACCGTCGAGATCGATCTGCCGCCGCTGCGCGAGCGGCGGGAGGACGTTGCGCTGCTCTTTACCCTCTTTGCCGCCGAAGCCGCCCGGCGGTTCTCCCGCGAGGCGCCCGAGTTCGGCCACGCGTTGCTCGCCGACCTGCGAGCTGCACCCTGGCCGGGCAATGTGCGCGAACTCAAGGCCGCAGCCGATCGCGCCGTTCTGGGGCTTGCCGAGAACGTGGCAAGCACCGCCTCCGGCATCGAGCGTGGTGAGGGGACCCTCGCCGAGAAAGTCGCGCACTTTGAAGCCGAGCTGATCGCCGAGGCCCTGCGCACCGCTAACGGTTCCACCGCTGAAGCTGCCGAAATCCTCGGCCTGCCGCGCCGCACGCTGAACGAGAAGATCGCCCGCTATAGCCTGCGCGATATGGCCGAAACCGGACGGTGATCCTGGCGGAATTCCGCCAGGAGGCTGCCGGTTTGGCGGATTCTTGCCCGAAAACAGCGGGACATTTTGTCGAGTGCGTCAGCAACCTATTGTGAAAAGGCGACTTTTGTTTCCGCCAGGCGCTTGGCACGCGCCTTGCTGGACAGAAGCGACCGGCTCGCCGAGGAAGCGGCCGGCAGTCAACTTGCATGCAAGGGAGGAAATTGCATGACCTTCAAATCCGCTAAAACCTATGCCGGCCTGCTCGTCGGCGCCACCATGGCGCTCGGCGCGATGGCGGGCGGTGCCCAGGCCCAGCAGCAGTTCATCAACGTGCTGACCGGCGGCACATCCGGCGTCTACTATCCGCTCGGCGTCGCTCTTTCGGAAATTTATGCCGAAAACATCGAGGGCGTACGCACGCAGGTGCAAGCGACCAAGGCCTCGGTCGAGAACCTCAACCTGCTGCAGGATGAGCGGGGCGAGATCGCGTTTGCGCTCGGCGATTCCGTCAAGCTCGCCTGGGACGGCGACGCGGAAGCCGGGTTCAGCGAGCCGCTGTCGGAACTGCGCGCCATTGCCGCCATCTATCCCAACTACATCCAGATCGTCGCCTCGGCCGAGTCGGGCATCGAGACGCTGGCCGACCTTGCCGGCAAGCGTGTCTCGGTCGGCGCGCCCAAATCCGGTACCGAACTCAACGCGCGCGCCATCCTTGCGGCGGCCGGCATGAGCTATGAGGACTTTGCTCAGACCGAATATCTGCCCTATGCGGAGTCCGCCGAGCTCATCAAGAACCGTCAGCTCGACGCAACGCTGCAGTCCTCGGGCCTCGGCGTGGCCTTCATCAAGGATCTGGCCGCTTCGCTCGACATCAACATCGTCGAAATCCCCGCGTCGGTCGTGGAATCCATCGGCGCGCCCTATGTGCCGAGCGTCATTCCCGCCGGCACCTATAGCGGCCAGGACGCGGACGTCAGCACAGCCGCCATCGGCAACGTGCTGGTGACGCATGCCGGCGTCGACGAGGAGACGGCTTATCAGATGACCAAGCTCCTCTTCGAAAACCTCGACTCGATGACCGCTGCCCATAGTGCAGCCGCCGGAATCACGCCCGAGGGGGCACAGACCGGCCTCACCATTCCGCTGCATCCGGGTGCCGAGCGCTACTACAAGGAAGCCGGCTTGATGTAGTCTGCCGGAAAGTCCGGCGTCCGGGCTTGTCCCGGACGCCACGCTGTTTCGCGCTGCCGTGCTTTGGGAGGACTTGGAATGACGCGCGACGACACCGGCTCAGCGGCTGTGCCGCTGGAGGCCGTAACCTTTCACGATCCCCTGGCCAGGGGTTTCCCGTCGACCCGAGAGGGCAGGGTGCTGTTCTGGCTGGCCGTGGTCTTCTCGATCTTCCAGATCGTCACCGCGATGCATCTCGTGGCCCTGCCCAGCATCGTCGTGCGGGCCTTCCACGTCGGCTTCCTGCTGGCGCTGGCCTTCCCACTGATCGCGGCAAGCCGCGATGCCGGGCCGGTGATGAAAGCCATCGCCTGGGCCTTCGCCGTCGCCGGTTTCGGTGTCGCCGTCTATCAGTTCGTCGAATATGGGCCGCTGATCGTGCGGGCCGGCGACCCGACGAGCCTCGATCTTGTTGTCGGGGTCATCGCGCTGGTGACGCTCTTTGCCGCCGCCTGGCTCATCATGGGGCCGGCGCTGCCGATCATCTGCGGGGTGTTCCTCCTCTACTGCCTCTTCGGACAGTACCTGCCCTCGCCGATCAACCACCGCGGTTACGACTTCGAGCAAGTGATCGACCACATGGCCTTCGGGACCGAAGGCATCTACGGCATTCCGACCCTTGTTTCCTCGACCTACATCTTCCTCTTCATCCTCTTCGGCTCGTTCCTCGAGCGCGCGGGGATGATCAAGCTCTTCACCGATGTCTCGCTCGGCCTCGTCGGCCATTCCCAGGGTGGGGCGGCCAAGGTCGCAGTGATCTCCTCAGGGCTGATGGGTACCATTTCCGGCTCGGGCGTCGCCAATGTCGTCACCACCGGTCAGTTCACGATTCCCTTGATGAAACGCTTCGGCTATCGCCCCGCCTTTGCCGGCGGGGTCGAGGCGACGTCGTCGATGGGCGCGCAGTTGATGCCGCCGGTGATGGGCGCCGTCGCCTTCATCATGGCCGAGACGCTTGGCGTCGAATACATCGAGGTGGTCAAGGCCGCCATCATTCCGGCCATTCTCTATTTTCTTTCCGCGTTCTGGATGGTGCATCTGGAAGCGGGCCGGCGTGCGCTCTACGGCCTGCCGCGCAGCGAACTGCCCTCGCCGCTCGCCGCTCTCAAGGCTCAGTGGTATCTGGTGCTGCCGCTCGCAGCGCTGATCTTCCTGCTGTTTTCGGGCTACACCCCGCTCTACGCCGGCACCATCGGCCTGGCGCTGACCGTGCTGCTGATCCTCGGCGGATCGGTGGCGCTGCGCCTGCCCGGCCGGGTCATCCGGCTGATCTTCTGGATCGGGCTTGGCCTGATCGCCGCCGCGCTTTTGCGTTTCGGCACCTATGTCATCGTTGCGGCGGTGCTGGCGCTGATCGCCCTCAACGTGTTCTCCAGGAGCGGCCGGGAGACATTGGCGATCTGCCGGGATTCGCTGGCCGAGGGCGCCCGCACAGCGCTCCCGGTCGGCATTGCCTGCGCCATCGTCGGTATCATCGTCGGCACCATGACGCTGACCGGCATGGCCAACACATTCGGCCAGTTTATCGTCCATGTCGGCGAGACCAACCTCTTCCTGTCGCTGGTGTTGACCATGGTCACCTGCCTGCTGCTCGGCATGGGTATTCCGACGGTTCCCAACTACATCATTACCGCGACCATTGCCGGTCCGGCGCTGTTGCAGCTGGGCGTGCCGCTGCTCGTCAGCCACATGTTCGTCTTCTACTTCGGTATCCTGGCCGATCTCACCCCGCCAGTGGCGCTGGCCTGCTTTGCGGCCGCGCCCATCGCCAAGGAGAACGGGCTCCGGATTTCGCTCGAGGCGGTCAAGATCGCTGCGGCCGGCTTCGTCATTCCCTATATGGCCGTGTTCACTCCGGCGCTGATGCTCCAGGACGGCGGCGAGCTGACGACCGCCATCGGCTTCGTGCCGGCGGTAGTCTATATCGTCCTCAAGACGATGCTGGCCGTCGGCCTTTGGGGCATCGCCGTCGTCGGCTTCCTCTATCGCCGGATCGGCTGGCCCGAACGCGCCGTGGCGATGGTCGCCGCCTTTCTCCTCGTCACCGCGTTGCCGGTGACCGACGGCCTCGGTTTCGTTCTGGCCGCCGCGTTCCTTGGCTGGCAGGTTGTCGGGGCGAGGCGCAGCCAAGCGGCGCCGGCCGGCCCCAAATGAGTGAGCCGCTTTGCATTCTGACGGCGGGCAAAGTCCTCACCCTCGCCGTCAGCGCGTTCACCCTGTCCTGGACCCACACGGTCGAGCGCACGCAGTGGTGGGAACAATGGCAGGTTCTCGAGGGCGGGTTGAAGGTGACGCAGGCAAAAGTGCAAGGCTCCGGGGCGGGTATCGAACCGCCCGAGAATGCGACGTCCACAGGGGATGGCTGGATCTACGAGCCAACCGTGCCCCCGGTCGAGCAGCTCGTTCTTGCCGCGTCCGGCGCGGGTCATTCCGTTTGGCGCCTGTGCGCGGACAACCAGTGCCTGACACTCGGCGCGCAAAGCTCAGACCCGATCAAGCTATGGACTGGCGAAAACGGCGCGTGCGCTGCTCGACAGCGGTCGTAAGTGTTCTCAGATCCTCTTGGACTGGACGAAAAGGTACTCCATCAACTCCCTCATGGCCGCTGAGGCTCTCTCGGGATCGCCGGAGACGATGGCCTTGCAGGCCGCGACATGATGCTCGGCGCATTCGACCACGCCATCGGCGCCATGATAGTGGTACCAGAAGCGCCGCGAGTGGGCCTCGAGCGGAGACAGGGCCCGGGGCAGGAACGAGTTTGCCGCTGCGCTGCTGATGGCGGCATCGAGAACCTTGTCTTCCCAAAGAAACGCGCTGACGTCATTGCGCTGTGCAGCGTCGACCATGCGTTGAGCGCTTGCCGTTATGATCTCGCGATCGTGGGGCCCCGCATAACGGGCGGCCGAGCGCGCCAGCAGCGGCTCGAGGGTCAGCCGCGGTTCGATGGCGCGCGGATAGTCCTCGGGTCGAATCTCGGCGATCTTGATGCCGAGACGTGGGTGGATTTCCACCAGGCCCTCCAGATGCAGGCGCTGCAACGCTTCGCGCACTGGGGTGCGCCCGAAGCCGACGGCTTCGATGATGGTCTTCTCGGTCAGCATCGCGCCCGGGCGAAACTCCAAGAGGACGATCTTGGCTTCGATGGCCAGATACGCGTTTCGCAACTGAGGCAGGGAAGGTTGAGTGTTCAAGACCGTGCTCATGAAATTGCGCCGACCCGGCAGCAACATATCCGCGCCGGTGGCTTGCTTGAGAAGGCGTGCTCGTCATCCGCCGCGGACAGACAACCTGGTGCCTTGAACCTGTCTTGAAGGAGATCAGGCCGGGCGACGCAGCCGGTAGAATCCTGTCGGGTGACTGAACCAGTTCCTAGCATACTTAAAATATATCCAACGCGCGAGCACCCTGCCTCCAGCAGTATGACCCTTTCCGCAGCTAGATTCAATCTTGATATATCTCAAATGCATCACTAGTCTGATCAGGCTGGAGGGGCGAGAACGAACGTCCTCTAGGCAGATGTGACGGCCGGCGCGCCGATGAGTCATCGGGCGCGCGAAAAAAGGGATTGCCATTCGACGGCACCAAGCGGTCCTATGGGCTTGGTGAAGCGCTGGAGGTAGTCGACAAACCCGGCGTCGGGCTCGACCGAGCCGGGTTCCCATTCAAATGAGCAGGGAACGAGAGGGATCCACATGCAAATCATAAAGAAAGCCGCAGCGGCCGGCGTCTTGGCGCTGGCATTCGGTTCGCCGGCTTTGGCTCAGGACGCCATAGCCATCGGCGTGCAGGTGCCGACGACCGGGTCCGAGGCAACCTACGGTCAGGACATGGCCAATGCCATTGCTATCGCGCAGGGCGAGATCAACGCCAACGGTGGCGTCCTTGGTCAGCAATTATCGATGGTGGTTGGCGACTCGGCCTGCGATCCGCAGCAGTCGGTCAATGCAGCAAGCAAGCTGGTTTCGCTCAATGTCGTCGGCGTCGTCGGCGGCTATTGCTCGGGGGCGACGCTTCCGACCCTCAAGATCTACGGCGATGCCAATGTGCCCTTCGTGATCGCGGCGGCCAATTCGACGCAGCTTATTCCGGCAAACCCGGGCAACGCCTTCATGATCAATTCGACGGGCGACCAGCAGGCGACCCGCGCGGTCGAGTTCCTGTCTTCCAAGGGCGCAACGACCCTTGCCATCGTCAACCAGGGCGACGCCTATTCTCAGGATCTTGCCAACCTCACCCGCGACGCGTGGACCGAGGCCGGTCACACCGTGGCCGCGTTTGAAACCGCCAACAAGGGCGAGCAGGACTTCTCGGCCATTGTCACCGCCATTCGCGGCGCCAACCCGGATGCTGTATTCTGGACCGCCTATTTCGCCGATGGCGGCCTCCTGATCCGTCAGCTTCGCCAGGGCGGTTATCAGGGCATCATCGCCGTCGGCGACGGCTCGAACTCGCCCAATCTTTTCGATATTGCCGGGCGCGCCGCCGAAGGCGTCTTCGCCTTCTCCAACCCGACCGCCGATTTCCTTCCCGCGGCCCAGGACTTCGCCGAGACCTATACCCAGCAGTACAACGCTGCGCCCGGTCCCTATGCGCCGCTGGCCTATGACGGCATGCGCCTTCTGGCCTGGGCGATAGAAAAGGCCGGCTCGACCGATGCCGATGCGATCATCGAGGCACTTGCGACTGCCGACGGCGAGGAGTGGCTCGCTGGACCGATCTCGTTCACCGAGCAGAACACGCTTGCACGGTCCAACTTCATCGTTCTCGAAGGCAAGGATGGCGCCTGGACGCGCGCCGACTGACCGCCGTAGATTGACCAACGGTGCCGGTGGCCTCCAGAGGCCGCCGGTCCTGTCGGTCAACGGTCCAGGCACGTCCCGCCGCCTTGAGAGGCGGCCTGCGTGCCGCCTTGCCGGAAGGACGGACATGAACCTTTCTGACATTGTTGCCCAGCAACTGGTGAACGGCCTGGTGCTCGGCTCCTTTTATGCCCTGGTCGCACTTGGCTACACGATGATCTTCGGGGTCATCAAACTTCTCAACTTCGCCCATGGCGACCTCTACATGGTCGGTGGTTTCGTCGGCTTTCTTGCGCTCTCGGCCATATCGGGTGTCGTGGGGGGCGACTGGCCGGGGGTGTTCATCGCCATGCTGTTCGCCATGATCGCGGTGGGGTGCCTCGGCGTCGTCATCGAGCGGGTGGCCTACCACCCGATGCTGGCGGCCCCGCGCCTTTCGATCCTGATCACCGCGCTGGCGGTCTCGCTGGTCCTCCAGAACGCCGTGCTCGGGCTGACCGGCGGGCAATATCAGGCGTTCCGCGCCGATCTCGGCTTCGGCGGGTTCGATATCGGCAGCCTGTTCATCCAGCACAATCAGATGGTGCTGGTGGGCACAGCCGCACTGCTGATGGTCGCTCTGCAGCTGTTCGTCACCCGGACCCAGTTTGGGCGGGCGATGCGGGCGGTTTCGATCGACAAGGACATGTGCCAGCTCATGGGCATCAACGTGCCAGTCGTGATCGCGGTCACCTTCTTCATCGGCTCGGCGCTGGCGGCAGCAGCGGGTACGATGGCGGGCGCCTATTATGGCTCGATCTGGTATTTCATGGGCTTCCTCATCGGCCTCAAAGCCTTTACCGCCGCCGTGATCGGGGGCATCGGCTCCATTCCCGGCGCCATGCTCGGCGGACTGGTGCTCGGTCTTCTCGAAGCCTTCGGCACGCAGATCCCCGGCATCGGCAGCGAATGGAAGGATGTCTTCTCTTTCGCCGTGCTGATCCTGGTTCTTGTCCTGAAGCCCACTGGGCTTCTCGGCAAACCCGAACAGGAGCGGATGTGATGAGCGAGAAGAACGTTGTCGCCTCCCGGCTCTATGGGCCGCTGTCGGGCGTGCTGGTCGATCCGCGGGCTAAGTGGACGGCGATCGTCGCCATCCTCGTGCTGATGGCCGTGGCGCCGATGATCTTTGGCCAGTACGCCACCGTGATCCTGACCAATGCGCTGCTCTATGTGGTGCTGGCGCTGGGGCTCAACGTGGTGGTCGGCTATGCCGGGCTTCTCGACCTCGGTTATGCGGCGTTCTTTGCCGTCGGAGCCTATACGGTCGGCATCCTGACCCTCGATTTCGGCCTCAATTTCTGGCTGGCGCTGCCTTTTGCGATGGTCGCGGCCGCGATCGCGGGCGTGATCATCGGTGGTCCGACGCTGCGTCTGCGTTCGGATTATCTTGCCATCGTCACACTGGGCTTTGGCGAGATCGTGCGCTTTTCGGCACGCAATCTGGAAATCACCGGCAAAGCCAGCGGGCTTTCCGGCATCGAACAGCCCTGGATATTCGGCTGGCAGATCCGCTCGGCGACCGACTTCTACTACGTCTTCTGCGTGCTTGCGATCATCGCCGTGGTCGCTGCGGCCCGGCTCGCCAATTCACGGCTCGGCCGCGCCTGGCTCTATGTGCGCCATGACGAGGACGCGGCCGAGGCCATGGGCATAGACCGGGTCAAGGTGAAGCTCGCCGCCTATATCATCGGCGCGATCTACGGCTCGATTGCCGGCGCGTTCTTCGCGGTCAATCTCGGGGCCATTTCTCCCGAGAGCTTCTCGTTCACCCAATCCGTGCTGATCCTGATGGCCGTCATTCTCGGCGGCATGGGCAAGATCCCCGGCGTGATCCTGGGCGCCTTCATCGTCATCCTCGGGCCCGAGCTGCTGCGCGATCTCGGCCCGCTGCGACTGCTGGTCTTCGCGGTGGGACTGTTGTTGATCATGCTGTTCCGCCCCAGCGGCATATGGCCCGGACGGAGTGCGGCCAAATGAGCGACATGCTTCTTGAACTCTCTGGCATAGAGCTCGCCTTCGGCGCCTATACGGTGCTCGAAGATGCCAGCTTTTCCGTCCCCAAAGGCGCGATCGTCAGCCTGATCGGGCCGAACGGGGCCGGCAAGACGTCGCTCTTCAATTGCATCACGGGTTTCTATCGGCCGCGAAAGGGCTCGATACGGTTCGATGGTCGCGAAATCAGGGGACTGAAACCGCACCACGTGACAGCGGCGGGCATTGCTCGCACGTTCCAGAACCTGCGGCTCTTCCGGGAGATGACCGTCCTCGAGAACGTCATGTCGGGCATGCATTGCCGCACACGCGCCGGTGCATTCGCGGCGATCCTGCGCACGCCCATGCAGCGTGCCGAGGAGGCCGAGATCCAGGAGTTCTCGCGCGAGTGTCTCGAGTTCGTTGGCGTCAGGGAGGGTTTCGATCGCGAGGCGACCACCCTTGCCTATGGCCATCAGCGGCGGGTCGAGATTGCCCGTGCGCTCGCCACCAAGCCGAAGCTCCTGCTGCTCGACGAGCCGGCTGCCGGCCTCAATGCCGGCGAAAAGCAGCAACTTATCGAGCTGATCGGGCGCATCCGCGACGAGCGGGGCGTTTCGGTGCTGCTGATCGAGCACGATACCGGGCTCGTAATGAAGGTTTCCGAGCGCATCAGCGTGCTCGACCACGGGGTGATGATCGCCGAGGGCAAGCCAAAGGAAATCCAGAGCAATCCCAAGGTGATTGAAGCCTATCTCGGCCAGGAAGACGCGGAGGCCGGCCTTGACCTCTGAGACGATGAACAACGACGTCGTGCTGCGCCTGAAGGGCGTCGAAGCCGGTTATGGCCGCATCCAGGCACTCAACGGGGTCGATCTCGAGGTGCGGCGGGGGCAGATCGTTGCGCTACTTGGCGCCAACGGGGCCGGCAAGACCACGACCCTCAAGACCATTTCGGGCCTCGTGCGTGCGACCTCCGGAACGGTGGAGTTCGAAGGAGAGGATATCACCGGCCGCAGGGCCAGCGACATCGCCCGCCTCGGTCTCGTCCACGTGCCGGAAGGAAGGCATATCCTCAAGGGTCTTTCGGTGCGCGAGAACCTCGAGCTCGGAGCCTTCACCGTGCGCGATGCCAATCTGCGGCGGCAGCGTATGGGCGAGGTCTTCCGGCTTTTTCCCATTCTCGAACGGCGCCAGCACCAGGATGGCTCGCTGCTTTCCGGGGGCGAGCAGCAAATGCTGGCCATTGGACGCGCGCTGATGCACGGCCACAGGGTGCTGCTGCTCGACGAGCCCTCGATGGGCCTTGCGCCCAAGCTCGTGCTCGACACCATGCGGATCATCAAGCGCCTCAACCAGGAGGGGACCACCATCCTTCTGGTCGAGCAGAATGCCCGGCTCGCCCTCAAGCTTGCCCACTACGGCTATGTTCTCGAAGGCGGACACGTGCGGATGCAAAACGATGCGGCAGTCCTGCGCGCCGATACCTCGATCGTCCAGGCCTATCTCGGAGACTGACCGACCAGCCGGGCGATGCTTCAATCAAACCGGGGCAAGGCGGGGCAAAGGTCGCTCCGCCACCCATTCCTGACAATCGCCGGCGGCTAAACGCCAGCACCAACGACCAACGCTGAGGACGAAAACAGATGACTGTGACCTGGAAGGGCGTGATCCCGGCCCTGATGACCGAAATGCACAAGGATGGCCGGCTTGATCTCGAAGCCACTGCCCGGCACGCCGAGAGCTGCATAGCAGCAGGGTGCGAAGGCCTGGTGATGCTCGGGACGCTGGGCGAAAATTCCTCGCTCAGCCTCGACGAGAAGGAACAGGTGGTGAGGACTGCCGTCGAAGCAGCCAATGGCCGGGTGCCGGTTCTGGCGGGCATTGCCGAATATACCACCGATCTTGCCATCGCCACCTCGAAGCGTATGGGCGCGGCTGGTGCGGCCGGCCTGATGGTGCTGCCGGCGATGGTCTACCAGCAGGACTCCCGCGAAGCGATCACGCATTTCCGCGCCGTCGCCCGCGCCGTCGACCTGCCGGTCATGATCTACAACAACCACGTGGCCTACAAAGTCGATCTCAGCCCCGAGGATTTTGCCGAGCTCGCCGACGAGAAGACCATCGTCGCCGTCAAGGAATCGAGCCATGACAGCCGCCGCATGACGGACATGGTCAATGTCCTCGGCGATCGTTACAAGCTCTTCTGCGGCGTCGATGACCTGGCGCTTGAGAACATCCTTTTCGGCGCTGTCGGCTGGGTCTCCGGCCTCGTCAATTCCTTCCCGCGCGAAGGCGTTGCGCTCTTCCGCGCGGCAAGCGAAGGCCGGCTCGAGGAAGCACTTGCCCTCTATCGCTGGTTCATGCCGTTGCTTCACCTCGACACCGAAGTGAAGCTTGTCCAGTACATCAAGCTCGTCAACCAGATGACCGGTGAGGGTGCCGAATGGGTGCGCGCGCCGCGCCTGACCCTGATCGGCGAGGAACGCGCCCGGGTCGAAGCCCTCGTCAATAAGGCGCTGGAAACCCGCCCCACGCTCAAGGCTGCGGCCTGAACGTCGCGACGCGGGCATTTGCCCGCTGACCCCCACCACGGACTGCGTGAATGACCTGCGTCCACCTCGAAACCGACCTGCCAGCCGGCCCCAACGACGTGATCGTCGTCGGGGCCGGCATTGTCGGCCTCGCCACAGCCCAGAAGCTGATCGAGGCGGGGCGACAGGTCACGCTGATCGACCGCAAGGGCATCGCCGAGGAGACGAGCCGCGGCAACGCAGCCGCCTTCGCCTTCTCGGACATCCTGCCGCTCGCAAGCAAGGGCATGCTGGCCAAGGTGCCGGGATGGCTGATGGACCCGCTTGGCCCCTTGAGCATTCCGCCGGCCTATTTCCCGCGCATCCTGCCCTGGCTCATCCGCTTCTGGCGGGCTGGTTGGCCGGACCGGACCGCCAGCAGCATCGCGGCGCAGACGGCGCTGATGCAGCTGGCCAGAGCCGAAATGGCGATGATGGTCGAGGCGGCGGGACTGACTGCCATGGTCCGGCACGACGGTTCGCTCGAACTCTATGAAAGCGATGCCGAACTTGCCGCCGCCGAGCCAGGCTGGCGCGCGCGGGCCGAGGCGGGCATTGGCTTCGAGCATCTGCGCGGCGAGAGGCTGGCCGAACTGCAGCCTGGGCTTTCGCCGCAAATCGTTGCCGGAACGTTCGTCCCGCAATGGCAGTCGGTCGAAGAGCCTTACCAGTTCGCTCTCGCCCTTGCGCAGCATGTCAAAGCGCGTGGCGCCCGGCTCTTGCGCGCCGAAGCCGCGGCGGTCCGGCCGCGAGAAAGCGGCGTGCAGGTCGTGCTCGCGGACGGGCGGTCGCTCGACGCGGTGGCCGCCGTAATCGCGGGCGGCGCCTGGTCGCACCGGCTGACCGAGCCTCTGGGCGACCGCATTCCGCTCGAAACCGAGCGCGGCTACAACACCACGCTTCCGCCAGGCGCCTTCGACGTTAAGCGGCAACTCATCTTCGGCGGGCATGGCTTCGTCATCACGCCGCTTGCGACCGGCTTGCGGGTGGGGGGCGCGGTCGAGCTTGGCGGACTCGACCTCGATGCAAACTTCGCCCGCGCCGATGCGATGCTCAAGAAAGCCGCGCGCTTTCTGCCCGGCCTCAGGATCGAGGGCGGAACGCAATGGATGGGGTTCCGCCCTTCGCTCCCCGACAGCCTGCCGGCCATCGGCGCCTCGCGCGCCTCGGACCGGATCGTCTACGCTTTCGGGCACGGCCATCTCGGGTTGACGCAGTCGGCCGCGACCGGGCGGCTGGTGGCCGACCTTGTTTGCGCCCGCACCCCCGCCATCGACATTGCCCCGTTCAATCCGCAAAGGTTCTAGAAGACAAGATGGCACGCCACACCTTCACCTGCATCGATGGACACACCTGCGGCAATCCGGTGCGGCTGGTCGCGGGTGGCGGCCCGAGCCTCGAGGGTGCGACCATGCTCGAAAAGCGGGCGCACTTTCTTGCCGAATACGACTGGATTCGCACCGGGCTGATGTTCGAACCGCGTGGGCACGACATGATGTCGGGCTCCATCCTCTATCCGCCGACGCGCGAGGACTGCGACACCGCCATCCTCTTCATCGAAACCTCGGGGTGCCTGCCCATGTGCGGGCACGGCACCATCGGCACCGTCACCATGGCGCTCGAGAACGGGCTGATCCGGCCCAAAACGCCGGGTGTCGTGCGGCTCGATACGCCCGCCGGGCTTGTTACCGCCACCTACCGGGAGGAGGGGCAATATGTCGAGGAGGTGCGGATCACCAACGTGCCGGCATTCCTCCATGCCCGCGATCTCGAGGCCGAGGTGCCCGGATTGGGCACGATCAAGGTCGATGTCGCCTATGGCGGCAATTTCTACGCTATCGTCGAGCCCCAGGAGAACTTCTCCGATATCGCCGACGTGACTGCGGGCGACCTTGTCCGCTGGAGTCCCATGCTCCGCCGGGCCCTCAATGCCAGATACGAGTTCGTACACCCCGAAACGCCCGACATTCGCGGCCTCAGCCACATTCTCTGGACCGGGGCACCGCAGACCGAAGGCGCGACGGCCCGAAATGCCGTGTTCTATGGCGACAAGGCCATCGACCGCTCGCCCTGCGGCACGGGGACCTCGGCGCGCATGGCGCAATGGGCCGCCCTCGACAGACTGCAGGTCGGCGAGGAATTCATCCACGAAAGCATCATCGGCTCGCTGTTTTCGGGGCGCGTCGAGGAGGTCGTCAAGGTCGGCGAGCGCGATGGCATCGTCCCCTCCGTCGGTGGCTGGGCGCGTCAGACCGGGTTCAACACCATCTTCATCGACGATCGCGACCCGTTCGCCCACGGCTTCCAGGTGATCTGAGAGGGGGCGAAGATGCGCACGACCAGGACCATCCACATCGTCGGCTGCCACGCCGAAGGAGAGGTCGGCGATGTGATCGTCGGGGGCGTCGCGCCGCCGCCGGGCGAGACGCTCTGGGAGCAGTCGCGGTTCATCGCCAAGGACCAGACCCTGCGCCAGTTCGTCCTCAATGAACCGCGCGGTGGCGTCTTCCGGCATATCAACCTCCTGGTGCCGCCAAAGGACAAGCGGGCGCAGATGGGCTTCATCATCATGGAGCCCGAGGACACGCCGCCTATGTCCGGATCCAACTCCATCTGCGTTTCGACGGTGTTGCTCGATACCGGCATCATCGAAATGCAGGAGCCGCAGACCCGCATGGTGCTCGAAGCGCCGGGCGGGCTGATCGAGGTCACCGCCGATTGCCGCAATGGCAAGGCCGAGCGCATCACCGTGACTAATGTGCCGAGCTTTGCCGGCAAACTCGGGGCCACGATAGAGGTCGAGCGCCTTGGCACTTTGACTGTCGACACCGCCTATGGCGGTGACAGTTTCGTCATTGCCGACGCAGCCGCCCTCGGCTTCGCCGTCACCCCGGACGAAGCGCGCGACATCGCCGAAACCGGCATCCGGATCACCCGCGCGGCCAATGAGCAATTGGGCTTCAGGCACCCGACCAATGCCGACTGGAACCACATCTCCTTCTGTCAGATCGCCGCGCCCGTCACCGAAGAAGAGGGTGTCCTGACAGGTCGCAACGCTGTCGTTATCCAGCCGGGAAAAATCGACCGCTCGCCGACCGGTACGGGCTGTTCGGCCCGGATGGCGGTCCTGGCGGCGCGCGGGCAGATGAAGGTCGGCGACCGCTTCATCGGCCGCTCGATCATCGGTTCGGAGTTTTCCTGTCGTATCGCCGCCGAGACCGAGCTCGACGGGCTGAAGGCCATCGTACCGGAAATCTCTGGCCGCGCCTGGGTCACCGGCACACGCCAGGAGCTGCTCGATCCAGATGACCCCTGGCCGCACGGCTACACGCTTTCGGACACCTGGCCCCGGATCGGGCGATGAGCGGCACCGTACATATCGCCTTCGAGGAGTTGTCGGCCCTCCTGCGTGATATCCTCGCCGCCCATGGGTGCCGACCCGAAGTCGCAGCCTGTATCGCCGAAACCTGCGCGATCGCCGAGCGCGACGGCGCCCATAGCCACGGCGTTTTCCGCATCGACGGTTATATCGCCTCGCTTGAGGCCGGCTGGGTCGATGGCCAGGCCGTGCCGGTGGTCGAGGACGTCGCGCCCGGCCAGGTGCGCGTGGATGCGATGAATGGCTTCACCCTGCCGGCGACGGCTGCGGCAAGGGAGCTTTTCGTCGCCAAGGCCCGCCGAACCGGGCTCGCCACCCTGCTTGTGCGTAATTCGCACCATTTGAGTGCGGTCTGGCCGGATGTGGAGCCCTTCGCCCGCGAGGGGTTCGTTGCGCTTTCGATGATCAATTCCATGGCCTATGTGGTCCCGCACGGTGGGCGCGACGCTGTGTACGGCACCAATCCGATCGCGTTTGCAGCGCCGCGCAGCGGCCAGAACCCGCTGGTCTTCGATTTTGCCACCAGTGCCCTCTCGCATGGTGACGTGCAGATTGCCGCGCGGGAGGGAAAGGACCTGCCTGCCGGTTCGGGAGTCGATGCGCAAGGTCAGCCGACGACCGATCCACAGGCCGTGCTCGATGGGGGCGCGCTGCTCACCTTTGGAGGCCACAAGGGCTCGGCGCTCGCCCTGATGATCGAGGTCATGGGAGCGGCGCTGACGGGTGGCAAATTTTCGTTCGAAGTCGACTGGAGCGATCACCCAGGCGCGGCGACCCCGCATACGGGCCAGTTCTTCCTGCTCATAGATCCCGACCGCGGCGCGACGCGTCCATTCGCGGAGCGGGTCGAAACATTGGTCCGGCAGCTCCATGCGACGGGCGTCGAACGACTGCCGGGCGAGCGCCGCTATGCCAATCGGCGGCACAACAGCCTGAAGGGCATTCCCATCGCTACTGACCAGTTGGCGCGCCTGCGGTCGCTTGCGGGTCGATAGCCGAACGCCGCGTCCGCTCTCGTCCTCTCCGCGGCTCAAAAAAAGCTCACTGGCTGCCGTCTTGCCGCTGTCGCCAACGCTCCCTGACCGTTGCCATGGCTTCGCGTGTCAGAGTGTAGAACTCGGCCATCTCCTCCAGGCGGTTCCTTGTCGCTTCCGATGTGGCGAGTTGTTTGCCGCGCCTGAGCAGGTCTGTCAGGTCGTGAAGCATGCGGTTCTGACCAGCCAGCATTTCCGCGTAGGCATCCGACAGTTCGTAGAGAATGCGCCTGCTTCCGCGAACGGTCTGGCGTCTGGCCAGCGTATATTGCTCCAGCAGCCGCGCGGCGACGCTGGCGCTGCTCTTGCTGATCTTCATGTCTGCAGCGATCCGATCGAGGCTGACGGGCTCTTCGATCAGGATCAGATAGCCGTAGATGCGCGCTGCGGTCTGCGGCACGCCCCAAGGGACAAAGAGGCGCGCCACGTCGTCGATGAAACGCAACTGCTGGTCCGTGAGCTCGTTATTTGACATATTCGGCATAAGTCGAATATTCCATATGTACGTCACGGTGCACAAGTCCCTGCTGGCGCCGGTGCGATTATGATCTGCCGCCACCGAGAGGTCGCGATGAGAAACGGCTCCAAAGCTCCGCGGGAGCCCGCATTCAAGGTTGAGGGCCTTACAAAGGTTTTCGGTACCGGCCATTCAGCGGTCCATGCGCTGCGCGGTGTGGATCTGGACATCCCGGCCGGCGAGCTGGTCGTGCTGCTCGGCCCCTCCGGCAGCGGCAAGTCGACGCTCCTCAACATACTCGGCGGGCTGGATCACGCGACGGAAGGCCGGGTGCGGTTCTTCAAGGAGGAACTGACCGCGATGAACGATGCCCAGCTGACCCGGTACCGGCGCCGGGACGTCGGGTTCGTCTTCCAATTCTACAACCTCATGCCGAGCCTTACGGCGCGCGAGAACGTCGAGCTCGTCACCGAGATCGCCAGCGATCCCCTCGATCCCGCCGAGGCTCTTGCCCTTGTCGGGCTCACCGAGCGCCTCGACCACTTCCCCGCGCAGCTTTCCGGCGGCGAGCAGCAACGGGTCGCGATTGCCCGCGCCGTTGCCAAGCGGCCCACGGTCCTGTTCTGCGACGAGCCGACGGGAGCGCTCGACATCCGCACGGGCAGGTCCGTGTTGCGCGTGCTCCAGGATGTCAACACGCAGACCGGCGCCACCGTAGTGATCATTACCCATGCGGCAGCGACTGCCGAAATGGCGGACCGGGTCATCGACTTCGCCGACGGCCGTGTTCGCGAGATCTCCGTCAACGAGGCCAAGGTCTCGGCCGAACAAATCCAGTGGTGACGTTCCGGCAATGAGCCCACTCGACCACAAGCTTTTGCGCGATCTCTGGCGCATCAAGGGGCAGGCCGCAGCCATCGCCGTGGTGATCGCGGTCGGTGTCCTGCTGCTCGTCATGATGGATGGGCTGGTCAACTCGCTCGTAGAGACAAAGACCGCCTACTACGAGCGCTACAGGCTGGCCGATGTGTTTGCCTCGGTCACCCGGGCACCCCGGCGCACCCTGGACGATCTTGCAGCCATTCCCGGTGTCGCGGCGGTGGAGGGCCGGGTCAACGGTGCTGCGCTCATCGATCTGCCGGGCCAGCAGGTTCCGATCCGGGCCCAGGCCGTTTCAGTGCCCGAGTTCCGCGCCCCTGCGCTCAACGATGATTACCTTGCCGCGGGACGCGCGATCGATCCGGCGAGGCAAGACCAGATCCTGCTGCTGGAGGGCTTCGCCAATGCGCATGGGTTGGTGCCCGGCGATGCTCTGACGGTTACGATGAACGGAGCGCGGCGCACGCTTGAGATCGCCGGCCTCGCTCAATCGCCCGAGTTTCTCTATACGACCCCGCCCGGTGAGCTCGCGCCCGACGATGCACGCTTTGCCGTCATCTGGATGAACGAGAAGGCGCTGCAGGCGGCCTTCGACCTCGAGGGCGCATTCAACGAAGCGCTGCTGGCGCTCGGCCGCGATGCGCGCCTGCCGGCTGTTCTCGAAGCCGTCGACCGCATCCTGCGCCCCTTTGGCGGCACAGGGGCCTATGGGGTCGAGAACCAGATGTCGAACCGGTTCCTCACCGAAGAGATCAACAGCCTGCGGGCATCGAGCAGAGCGGTTCCGCCCATCTTTCTCACCGTCGCCGCGTTTCTCCTCTACATCGTCATCTCCCGCATGATCGAGTCCGAGCGCGAGCAGGTCGGATTGCTCAAAGCCTTTGGCTATTCGAGCGCGGGGATCGGCCTGCACTATCTCAAGTTCGTTCTCGCCATCGCCATGACCGGAGCGGCTCTCGGATGCCTCCTGGGCATCGTTTCCGGGATCAATGTCGCCGAGTTCTATCGAGCCTACTACAAATTCCCGTTCCTGCTGTTCAGAGTCGATCCCGCGGCGTTCATCACCGGTTTCATCGTCAGCGTCCTGACCGCGTCGGCCGGGAGTTTCATTGTCCTGCGACGGGTTTTCGCCCTCGCGCCGGCAACGGCGATGCGCCCGCCCGCACCGGCTGACTATAGCCGCTCGGAGCGTTTGGGCGGGGTATTCAGGGCGTTGCTCGATCAGCCTAGTCGCATGGTCGCAAGGCGCCTCATCCGGCAGCCGGTGCGCTCGCTCGCTTCTACCGCCGGCATTGGGGCTGGCATGGCGCTCTCGGTGGCAATGCTGAGCCTGATGGGCGGCTTCGACCGCACGCTCATGTTGAATTTCAGCGTTATCGACCGCAGCGACGTCACGGTCACCTTTACCCAGCCGCTGGGTAGCGATGCCATATATGCGCTGCAACGCATGGAGGGTGTGCTCGTGGTCGAGCCGTTCCGGAATGTTTCGGCGGTTCTGCGCAACGGGCTCCACACCTACCGCGGCGCGATCAACGGACTTGTTGCCGAACCGGAACTCAACAGGGCCGTCGACGCCGATATGGAGGCCATCTATATCCGTGACGACGGCATCATCCTCGCCGAAGCGCTTGCGGAGATCCTGCGGATCGCACCGGGCGAAATGCTGACGGTCGAGATCCAGGAAGGAACCCGACCGGTCTTGCAACTGCCGGTGGCAGGCGTTGCCCGTTCGCTTCTGGGCTCTCCCGCCTACTTTGAGCTTGGCGCACTCAACCATTCCCTTGGTGAGCAAAATCGCGTTTCCGGTGCGCATCTGCGCATCGACGGCGCATATGGCGACGTGATTTACGATCTCCTCAAGAACATGCCGGCGGTGGCCGGCGTCAGCCTCAAGAGCGATGCGCGGGCATCGTTCGAGACGCTGATGGATACGGGGGCCGGAGCGATCCGCTATATCATGGCGGCCATCGCCGGCATCATCACCTTTGGCATCGTCTACAACAGTGCACAGATCGCCTTCGCCGAACGCGAGCGGGATCTCGCCAGCCTGCGGGTGATCGGGTTCACCAAGGGCGAAGCCGCTTTCGTCCTCCTGGGTGAGCTCGCGGTGATCACCGTCGTCGCGCTGCCGGTCGGATCGGTGCTGGGTTACTACATGTCGGCGGCCATCGCCGCAGGTTTCAGCACCGATCTTTACCGCATTCCCACGATCTTCGTGCCCTCGAGTTACGGCACGGCAGCCATCGCGGTGCTGGCCGCCGCGATCGTCTCCGGCTGGCTGGTCAAGCGCAACGTCGATCGGATCGATCCCGTGGCGGCATTGAAAACGAGAGGCTAGGGCCTTGGCGAAAAAGAGATCGCGTTTCTGGATCATGGCGGGAGGGGGCATCGCTCTGGCGGCGGCCCTCGCCTATGCGTTCTGGCCGCAGCCGCTGGTCGTCGACATTGGGCAAGTCACGCGCGGGCCGATGTCGGTCACGATTGGTGAGGAAGCGCGAACGCGCGTGCGCACGCCCCATGTCGTCGCTGCGCCGGCCGACGGGCGCTTGCTGCGCGTGGACATCGAGCCTGGCGACAAGGTTGAAGGCGGCCTGACGACGGTTGCGCGCATAGCGCCCTCGGCGTCGCCGATCCTCGACGAACGCTCGCGCGCCGAAGCCCGCGCGGCCGTCAGCGTCGCCGAGGCCGCTCTGAAGGGGGCCCGCGCCGAGCTTGCGAGTGCCGAGGCCGACAGGACCCTGGCGACCGAGGAACTCGAGCGCGCGCGCCGCTTGCGCATGACAGGAGCCACATCCCAGTCGGCGCTCGATCAAGCCCAGCGTACCTGGAACACGGCAAACGCGACCTATGAAGCCGCCGTCGCTGCGGTCGCGATGCGCGAGGCTGAGCTCGAAAGCGCGCGGGTCCGGCTGGTGCGCGTGGGCGATACGTTGGGTGCGGGCGATGACGATGGCGTTCTTTCGCTCACCGCGCCCATATCTGGAACAGTTCTCCGCGTCGAACGGCAAGATGCCGGGCCGGTCACCACAGGAACGCCGATCATGGAAATCGGCGACATCGAACGAGACCTCGAGGTGGTTGCGGAATTGCTTTCGACCGATGCGGTGCAGGTTTCCGCAGGCGACCGCGTCGAGATCACCGGTTGGGGTGGTGGCGGAAAAAGCCTCGACGGCAGTGTGGCGAGGGTCGAGCCGGGCGCCTTTACCAAGGTTTCCGCGCTGGGTGTCGAGGAGCAGCGCGTCAGGGTGATCGTCGAATTCAGCGACGCCTCCGAGCAGCGCGCGGGCCTGGGAGCAGGATATCGCGTGGAAGTCGAGATCGTCGTCTGGGAGGAGGAGGATGCTCTGATCGCCCCTTCAAGCGCGCTGTTCCGCGAGGGTAACGGCTGGGCCGTCTTTACCGCCGCGGACGGCAAAGCCAACCTCACCCCGGTTGAGGTCGGCCGCAACAACGGTACCAGGGTGCAAATATTAGGCGGCGTTGGGGAAGGCGATGCCGTGCTCCTCTATCCCGGCCCCGAACTCGAGGATGGCGCAAGCATCGAGCCGAGAACTGGACCATAGGCTGGGCTCTCGCCCCTTGTCCGAGTGCGTCGCCGTCAAGCGCGATCGGGAGTGAGGTGGGTCTGAAACCAGTTCGCGGCCTCCTCGATCACCCTATCGAGGGTTCCTGGTTCCTCGAACAGATGCCCAGCGCCTTCCACGATCACCAGGCGTTTTTCGGTGGCGAGGGCGGCGAGTGCCGTGCGGTTCATGTCGATCACCGGTCCATCGAGGCTTCCGACCAGAAGCAGGGTCGGTGCGCGCACGTCAGGGATCCAGTCGAGAGCGAGATCGGGCCGTCCGCCACGGGAGACGACCGCGGCAACGGGCGAGCCGGGCTCGGCTGCGGCCATCAGGGCCGCGCCCGCCCTGGTGCTCGCCCCGAAATAGCCTGGCACCAGACCGGAAAGTTGAGGCTGACCGGCCAGCCAGTCCGTTGCCGCAGTGAGCCGGGAGGCGAGCAGCGGGATATCGAAGACATTGCCGCGATCGGCCTCCTCCTGCGGCGTCAGCAGATCGAGCAACAGAGTTGCGAGGCCCGCCTGTCTCAAGGCTCGGGCGACATAGTTGTTGCGCGGACTCAACCGCCCGCTGCCGCTGCCATGCGCGAAGGCGACAATTCCGCGCGCGCCCTCGGGCACACCGAGGAGCGCTTCAAGACCTGGCGGTCGACACGGACTTCTGAAACGTCGCTATCGAGTGGCATGGTCGTGCCTCGTCGGGCTGCGCGACGGCCCGCCTGCAAGCGAGCGGCGATCACCGCAATCGGAGAACGGGTACGAGTGCTGTCGGTTCAACGATAGCGCTGGGGGGTTAACCTGTCCTGCCGGCGTCCTAAGCGCCCCAGTTGTAACTGCGCACTGTTTCGGCGAAACCCGCAATCGCGGGAGAGAGTGTTCTGCCGGCGACGGAGACAAGAGAAACTTCGCGAACGATTTCCGGGTCACCCACCGGCCGGTGCATGACGCCGGGCAAGGTAACCGAAAATTCGGGCGCAAAGCAGATGCCCATCCCCGCCGCGACCATGGCCATGATCCAGTCCTCGCGTTCACTGCGGTAGGCTACGCTGATCTCGATGCCCCGCTGGGTGCAAAGCTCGGAAATGAAGCCGCGGTACTCGCAATTGATCCGCGAGAGATAGGGCTCCCCCTCGACGTCGCTCAACTGCAGCGTGTTGCGGCTTGCGTAGGGGTGGCCACTGGCGAAAGCGAGACCAAACCGCTCGCGGTAGATCGGCTCGGAGGTCAGCCGTTCGTCGAACGTCTGTGGCTGGGCCATCAGAGCAATGTCCAACTTTCCGTCCAAAAGAAGTTGCGTCAACGTGCTCGGCACGCCCTCCATCATGGTCACACCGATGCCCGGATAGCGCTCGCGAAACGCGTTGAGGAACCCGATGAAACGCAACGGGCCGATAGTGCACATGACACCGAGTGTGAGTGGCGCGTCCTCGAGCCGCAGGAAGCTCCTGGCTGTCTCCCTGGCGAGCTCGGAGCGCCGATACACCTCCTCCAGGTGCGTCCGCATCAGCCGGCCGAAGTCCGTCAACTGGACATGATTGTGCTCGCGGCGGAACAACAACCCGCCGAGATCGCCTTCCAGCTTCTGGATCGCCCGGGTGAGGGCCGGCTGCGTGACGTGGGCGAGGTCCGCGGCGCGATGAAAGTTGAGCGTCTCGCACGCGGCGAGGAAATAGCGGATCTCGTGCATCTCCATGATGCGCCTCCCGCCGATGTCGCCGCAGCATCGGCACGATGAATTCTCGGCATTTTTCGCCATTCCCGGCCGCATGTAAACTGCTGCTCTATCCACCAAACCGGCGGATCAGGAGGAAAGACATTCCGATCGCCCTTCGAGGGGCACTATCAGGGAGATTCCAATGACTGGGAGATTTGCGTTGATCGCATCCGTTGCTGGCCTTGCCATCGTCATGGCATCTGCCGGCCAGGCGCAAGATGTGACGATGGATTACGACGCGACCATCCAGGATATCGAAACAACCTTTGGTTCGGTGCCCAGCTTCATCCACCAGATACCCAAGGCAGCCTTGCCCGGGGCCTGGGCCGAACTGAAGGCGCTGGAGTTTGGGGAAACCGTGCTCGATGCCAAGACCAAGGCGCTCATCGGCATTGCCGTCGCTGCCCAGATCCCCTGCGACTACTGCGTCTGGGCCGACACGAACACGGCAAAACAAGCCGGTGCCACCGACGAAGAGATCGCCGAAGCTGTCGGCGTAGCGGCCCTGACACGGAGTTGGAGCACCTACTTCAACGGTCTCCAGGTCGACTTCGAGACCTTCAAGACCGAATTGGGTGGAGAGGGCGCCATGCAGTGATGCACGTCGATCGCTTTTGAAGAGGAGATTGAGATGACAGCCTTCAATGTCGTGCGCATGCGGGTGAAGCCCGGCCATGAGGAGCAATACCTTGACATCCATCGCCAGATCGACGCGACCAAGAAAGACCGAATGCGGCAGGCCGGACTGAAACGCTTCCTGCTGGTGAAAACGGGCGAGCGCACCTATTGCGTCATCGGCGAATGGGACAGCTTCGACGGCATCGTTCAGGCTCGGCCCGACATGATCGGCGAGCTCGACAAGATGCGGGATATCCTCGAAGACCTTGGCGGCGGATTGGGCGTGACCGATCCGGTGTCGGGAGAGGTGGTCCTGGAGGTGGAGACCGACTCCAGAATGCCGGCCGGATAAATCGTCGGCGGCGGGCGTTGTTCATCGAGAACGCGCCTTGCCGCCGTCGCCCTCCGTCACCCCTAAACCTTCAGCTCAATCCACGCCGGCGCATGGTCGCTCGCGCCCTCGCGACCGCGCACCTCCCGATCGACTTCGGCCGCCTTCAGCTTCCGCGCCAACTCCCGGCTGAGCAGGAGGTGGTCGAGCCGGAGGCCGGCGTTTCGCGGCCAGCGGTTCCGCATGTAGTCCCAGAAAGTGTAGACGGTTTCGTCGGGGTGCCGGGCGCGGAGGGCATCGGTCCAGCCCTGGGCGAGGAGGCGGGCAAAGAGTGCGCGGCTTTCCGGCTGCACCAGCGCGTTGTCGCGGTAGGACGTCGTCTGGTAAATGTCGCGCGGCTCGGGCACGATGTTGTAGTCGCCGGCAAGGACGACGGGCAGGTCCGTGGCCCAGAGTTCGCCGGCGTGCGCCAGAAGCCGTCCGGTCCAGGCCATTTTGTAGTCGAATTTCGGACCGGGGCGGGGGTTGCCGTTGGGCGCATAGAGGCAGGCAATAAGAACGCCGTTGACGGCCGCCTCGATATAGCGCGCTTGGCCGTCGTCGGGATTGCCTGGAAGCTCCTCGCGCGTCAGGATCGGCTCGGCGCCGCGCGCCAGGATGGCAACGCCGTTCCAGCCGGACTCCCCGCGCCAGACGGCGCCGTACCCGGCGTCCGCCAGGGCCGTGGCCGGAAACTGGCGATCCGTGGCCTTCGTTTCCTGGAGGCACACGACATCGGGCGCCGCATCGGCAAGCCAGGCCATCAGATTGCCGAAACGCCTGTTGATGCCGTTGATGTTGAAGGTGGCGATCTTCACCTGGCGATGCGGCCGAGCCACGCCTCGACAGTAGTGGCGACGGTCTTCATATGGTCGGCCGCCGAAAAGCCGGAGACGGACTTGCGCGGCGTCAGGTTGTGGTCTCCGTCCTGGAGCCAGAGCATCTCGATGGTGGGCGACAGCTCATAGCGGGCGACCTCGTCGCGCGTGCCGAATTCGTCACGCGTCCCTTGGCAGACAAGCGCCGGCGTCTTGAGGCCCTTGAGGTGGGCGGTCCGTAATTGCTCGGGCCTACCGGGCGGATGGAACGGATAGCCGAGGCAGACAAGCCCGGCGATCCTGCCGGCATCGAACAATCCGTCGGCCACCATACTGGCAACACGCCCGCCCATCGACTGGCCGCCGATGATGAGCGGGCCGGCCGTCGGCCCCAGCGCGTCGACCGCCGCCACATACTCCGGCATCACCGTCTCGGCTTTGGGCGGCGGCTTGCGGCCCGCTTCGGTGCGCCGGCTTGCCATATAGGCGAACTCGAAGCGGGCAACGCGCAACCCCTGCGCCGCCAGGGCCTTCGCCGTCGCGTTCATGGCCGCCGAATCCATGGGCGCGCCCGCGCCATGGGCGAGAAGCACGGTGAAGCGTGCTTCCTGCGGGCCGTCGAAGAGAAATTCCGTCATCGCCGCGCCGTCTTGTTGAGGAGCCGGTGGACAAGCCCGATGCCGGCGCGAGCACGCCGCGCCCACTCGGAGGTGCCGTCGAGTTCGAGATACCGCTGCCACCAGTCCCGGGCGGCGGCGAGGTTGCCGGTGTCGTATTCGAGAGCGGCAAGGTTGTAGATCGCGTCGGCATAGCCGGGATCGATCTCAACCGCCTTTCGCAGATGGTCGCGCGCTGCCTCGGTCCGGCCCATGTCGCGCAGCAATCCGCCGAAATTGAACCAGGCTTCAACGAACAGCGGATCGCGCTTCAGCGCCGTGACGTAGGCGTGGGCCGCTGCTTCCAGCTCGTTGGTATGGCGCAGGCAATTACCGAGGTTGAAGGGCGCCGTCGCATCGGTCTGGTCGAGGGCCGCGCAATGCTCGTAGAGGCGCGCGGCATCGCCGAAAAGTTCGGCAGCTTCGGCGATCTCGGCATGGATGAAATAGTCCTCGGCCTCGTCCGTCGGCTCCTCCAGCGCCAGCAGGCGCTGGCCGTCGAGCTCGGTAAACGAATGCGCATCGCGGGCAAGGATCTTGTCTCCGCCCGCCTGCAGCGTCAGCGCCGTCAGCGACCCGACCGGGCCGATCTGGTGCACCGACCGCGCGATCGCGCTCCAGCTCGCGCCGCCGGCAACGAGCCCCATGTACTTCCTGGCAAGAATCGCATCGCGGAAGGAATATGGCTCCACGTGGTTTTCGAAGGCATCGAAGAGGGTGAGGAGGTCAAGGGTCTCGGCGGCGAGGCCCGACTGGTCGAGAAGCGACTGCCGGCCGATATTGGCGGGCGCGGGCGCCGGCAGGCTGCCGACCTCACGCAGGAACTCGTTCTCGCTGAGGAGCCGCGTCCTGCCCGCGCGCGCCGCGGCTACCCGGCGCTCGATCTCGGCTTCGTCTTGGCGGGCGAGAAGCGTGCGCCCGAACACGGCAACCGTGGTGCCGCGCGTGACCGTGCGGTGCAGGCGCCCCCCGAGGCGCTGGACATGGCGGGCAGCAAGGCGAAGCGGGAAAGCGCTCAGCGCCCCGACGACGCCATAGCTCTCGCCGCTCTTTCTCATCAGGAATTAGGCTTTCTTTCTGGACGTGGCTTTCGGGCTTGCAGCCTTCGATGCTTCCAGTGCCGCCTTCAGCGAGGCCTTGGCCGGAGACTCCTTCACCGGAGCGGCCTTCGCTTTGCTCTTGGCGGCAGGCTTTGCCTCGCCAAGGCTGGCCTTGAGCGCATCCATGAGGTTGATGACGTTGCCGCGCTCGGGCGCTGCAGCAATGATCGGCTTGTGACCCTTGAGCTTTTCCTTGATCATGGCCATCAGAGCAGCCTCGTAGCGGTCCTCGTAGTCCTTGGGATCGAAGGCCGTGACCTTCTGCTCGATGAGCTTTTCCGCCAGCTCGAGCATTTCCGCGTCGGGCTTGCCGACCGGGATATTGCCGAAATATTCAGCCGTACCGCGCACCTCATTTGGGTTGCGCAGCGTGGTGATCAGCATGCCGGTCTCGCGCGCGCCGATCGTCACAACCCGCTCGCGGCTGGAGAAGACGAGCCGCGCGATCGCAACCTTCCCGCTCCGGCGCATGGCTTCGCGCAAAACGACGAACGTCTCCTCGGCCATTGCTCCGTCGGGAGCGAGATAGTAGGGCGCGTCCTGGTAGACGACGTCCACCTCGTCCTCGTCGACGAACGCCTCGATATTGAGCGTGTGGTTGGACTCGATTCTGACCGCTTCGAGATCGGAATCCTCAATGATGATGTACTGCTTGTCCTCGTATTCGTAGCCGCGCACGAGGTCCGAGCGTTCGACGAGCCCCAGTTCCGGATCGACCGGCTTCATGTTGATCCGGTTGTGCGTGTCCTTGTGGAGCTGATTGAAGCTGATCCGATCGGCGCCGCTAGTGGCCGGATACATTTTGACCGCGCAGCTGACGAGACTGAGCCTCAGATGTCCCTTCCAACTCGCTCTTGCGGCCATGGCAACCTCCTACGCGCGAAACACTGCACAAACGAAGACATCATGGCTTAAGATCCCGGGAGGACTCGTTAATGTCCGCCCAGGGATCGCCAGACGTGCTTAATAAAGGCGGAAGAGAAGTGTAGTTCAGGTCCTGGGGAGAGTCGATAGACTCAAGGTCCCGCCAGCTTATCGGCGTCGAGGCCGGCAAGTGCGGCCGGGCCCGCAGCGAATAAGCAGCGACCGCGGTGGCGCTCCGCGCATTGCGGTGATAGTCGATGAATATCCGCCCCTTGCGGTTCTGCGCGCCCATGGTGGTGACGAACGCATCCTTGGCCGAAGCGGCGAGCCGCTCGGCAACCGCGGCGCTCGCCCGGTGCATCTCCTTCCAACCCAGCTTCTGGGTGATCGGCACGACGATGTGCACACCCTTGCCCCCGGTGGTCTTGACGAAGGGGACGAGGCCGATCCCCTCGAGCTCGCCCTTGAGGTACACCGCCGCATTGACGACCTCGCGCCATGCGATGCCCTCTCCCGGGTCGAGGTCGAAAACCACCCTGTCGGGCTTGTCGAGGTGGCGCTCATGGGTGCCCCAGGCATGGTATTCGATGACGCCGAACTGGGCGAGGGCGAGATAAGCCTTGGCGTCCTCGACGGTGATGAAGGTCTTCGTCTCGCCTTCCGAGTTCTTGGTGGCAAAGCTCTTCACCGTCGGCGGCATGCCGGTGAACGGGTGGCGTTGGAAGAAGCACTCAGCGAGCTTGCTCGACGGGCACCGGAAGAGCGAGACCGGGCGGTTGAAGAGGTGCGGCAGCATGAAGTCACCGACCGATGCATAGTAGACGGCGATATCGAGCTTGGTCGGTCCCGACTTGCCGAAGAGGCGTCGCGTCGGGTTGGTGACCCAGATGCCGGCAAGGTCTGCATCCGAGATGATGCGCTGGCGCGTCGGTTCGGGTGCCGTCGTCAGCTCGGCTTCGCGCAGGCCCTTGAAGGTGGCATGGCGCAGCATGCCGTCGGTGGTGATGCTCCCGTACTGGATGCGCGCGGTCAGCACCGGTCGCACGGCAAGGATTTCCTTGGGCGCGCCTTCGAGCTTGTCGGGGATGCGCATGCGCTCGAGCCGGGCGTGGAGGGGGCGCATGGTGGCGGCGTCCATCCCGGTCCCCACCTTGCCGCGATAAACGAGGTCGTCGCCGACCCACTCGGCCATGGCCAAGGCCCCGATGCCCCCGGCGGCATCGGACTGACTGTAGCCTGCGATGACGAAATCGCCCGTTTTGGGCGCCTTGATCTTGAGCCAGGTGGACGTGCGTCCCCCTTGATAGACGCTGTCGGAGCGCTTGGAGACAATGCCTTCGAGCCCGATCTCCGACGCCTGCTGAAAGAGCGGCTGCCCGTCGCCCTCGACGTGATCGCTATATTGGATCGCCGAGCTCGGGGTGACGTAGCCGGAAAGCAGCTGCGCCAGCAGGCCCTTGCGCTTGACGAGCGGCACCGCCTTGAGGTCCCAGCCGTCGAGATGGACGAGGTCGAAGGCATAGAAGATGAGCTTGTCACCCTCCCCGTTGCCGAGTGCTTCCTGCAGCATGCCGAAACGGCTTATGCCCTTCTCATCCAAGACGACGATCTCACCGTCGATCACTGCCTGCTTGCAGGAGAGGGCTCCGAAGGCGCGCGGCAGGTCGCCATAACGCCGCGTCCAGTCGAGCCCGCCGCGAGTAATGAGCTTTGCCGTGCCGTCCTCGACGAAGGCAGCGGTGCGGTAGCCGTCGAACTTGATTTCGTGGAGCCAGCGCGAATCTGCTTTGGGCGGCTCGGAGGCGGCCGTCGCCAGCTGCAGCTCCAGCTTGTGCGCCATGGCCGCTTTGGCTGCGCCGGCAAGCTTGCCCGGCTGCGGCCGCGTGCGTTTTGCCGGCGGCTGCGGGGCAGGTGGAGGTGCGACGAGCTCCTCGATACGCCGTCCGGATTTGACACTTTCCGGCCGCGCCTCGAGAATGTCGATCTCGGTGTCCATGGCGGGATCGCGTTCCTTGAACAGCAGCCAGTTCTGCTTGTTGCCGTCCTCGGGCCGCCCCTTGAGGCGCGTCAGCATCCAGCCGCCGTTGAGCTTGTCGCCGGCGAGGCGAAACTTGAAACTGCCCTTGTCGATGTCGGACCGTGGATCGCCCATCGGCGCCCACACGCCCGTATCCCAGACGATCATCGGCCCACCGCCATATTCGCCCTCCGGGATCACCCCCTCGAAGTCGATATAGTCGATCGGATGGTCTTCGGTGGCGACGGCAAGGCGCTTGTCGGCCGGGTTGAGCGACGGGCCTTTCGGCACCGCCCAGCTCTTCAAGACCCCATCGAGCTCGAGGCGAAGATCGTAATGGTCGGCGGTCGCATGGTGCTTGTGCACCACGAAACGGCTCCCTTCGCCGCGGCCGGCACCATAGGGCTCCGCCGTCCTCGAAAAATCCCGCTTTTCGCGGTAGCGGCGAAGATCGTCTGCACACATGAAAAAGAGATTAGCAGGGCAGGCCGGGGACCGGCAAATGCCAGTTCGCATGGGTACCGGCTCACACAGCTCAGCCGAAGATCAACCGGGGAATGGCCAGGACAACGTCGGGCAGGAAGACGAGCGCGATGGTCACCGCAGTCACCGTCAGGAAGAAGGGCAGGGCCTCGCGCGTATAGTGCGCGACCGACACCTTCATGATCGAGCATACCGCATACATCGCCGCCCCCACCGGCGGGGTGAAGTTGCCGATGGTCGCGGCGAGGATGAAGACGAGGCCGAAATGCACCGGATCGCCATCGAGCTGGCGGATGAGCGGCAGGAAGATCGGGGTGAGCATGATGATCAGCACAGTGGCGTCGATGAAGAGGCCCATGACGAGGACGAGGAGCGCGACGATCACCATCACCGCGGAAAGATTGTCCGTCAGTCCGAGGATGGAGCCGGAAATGAGTTCGGGCACCCGTTCGAACACAATGCCGTAGGTGAAGATCGCCGAGAGCGCGATGAGGAACATCACCGCCCCCACATCGGCAAGGCTGCCCTGCATGGCCTCGGCAAAGGAGGCCGGGCGCATCTGCCGATAGACGAGGGTGCCGATGAATACGGCATAGACAACCGCGAAGGCGCCGATCTCCGAGGGCGTGAATACCCCCATGCGCAACCCGAACAGCAGCATGACCGGAAACAGCAATGCCCAGATGCCGCCGCGAAAGGCGAGGGCGATCTCGCCCAACGACGGCCGGGTTTCGCGCTCCGGCGCATAGCCGCGGATGTGGGCCATGAACAGCACCGTGGCGGTGAGAGCGACATAGAGCACGACCGCCGGCAGGATGCCGGCCGCGAACATGCGCCCGATCGAGACCTGGCCGATCGTGCCGTAGAGGATGAAGCCGATGCCCGGCGGGATCATAGGTGTGAGGACCGCGCTGAAGGCGATCGCTGCAGCCGAGAAGCCCCGGCTGAGGCCGCGCTTGGCCATGCCGTCCCCCAGGATGCGTGCCTGCATGGCCGCATCGGCGATGGCTGAGCCCGACACGCCCCCCATCAGCGCCGACATGGCAATGGTGACCTGCGCCAGCCCGCCTTTCAGCCGTCCGGTCAGCACCGACGCAAGGTTCAGCAACGCTTCGGTGATGCCCGACTTGTTGAGCAGGTTTCCGGCAATGATGAACAGCGGCACGGCGAGCAGCGCAAAGTTCTGCGTCTGCGAGACCGTCACCTGCACCGGGATAGTGTAGGGGAGCTCCGGGTGCTGGAGGAAGAACAGCGCGCCCGAGATACCGATGGCGAACGCGACCGGCATGCCCGCGAGCAACAGGACGACGAAGGTGGCCGCGACGATCAGCATCCCGGGCTATGCCGTCTCTCGGCTGTCGGAACCGCGCCGCATCCGCACGAGGGTCGTGAGCGCCAGCAGCGCCGCGCCGACCGGCAGGCTCATGGTGATCCAGGAATAGCTGATCCAGGGGATGCCCTGGAAACTGCGGGCCGACGACACCCAGGCGAGCTGGACGCCGGCATAGACGAGGAAGCCGAGGAAAGTGAGGATGATGAGGTGGTTGAACATCTCGACGCCACGGCGCCAGCCTTGCGGCAGCCGTGCAGTCAACAGGTCGATATTCATCAGCGCGTCGTTGCGCCAGGCGATGTCGGCTGCAAGGAACGCCGCCCAGGCAAAAAAACAAGTGGCGAAGTCCGTTGTCCAGTTGATGGGGTGGCGCAACATGCGCGCCACCCCGCCCGAGAAGATCAGCACGACCATCGCCACTAGCAGCACCGCTGCCAGCACCGCCTCGGCCCGCCCCAGGGCGAAATAGGCGCGCTCCAACGGCGATTGCGGCTCCCCATGGTCTGCCGTCATCGGGCTCTCCGGTCTCAGTTGGTACCCATCTGAGCACGGACCTCTTCGACCGCTTCGGCCAGGCCCAGGGCCTCGTAGGCGGCGTTACCGGCTTGCCGGAACGCCTCCATGTCAACGTCGGTGACGACTTCCATGCCCGCTTCGATGACCGCCTGCTTGGCCTCCTCGGTCGCCTCCGCGATAACCTGCGAGGTCTCCTGCCCGGCGGCCCGGCACTCTTCGACGAGCGCCGTCTGGTAGTCCTCCGGCAGGCCGTTGAACCACTGCGAGGAAACGACCTGGAAGTTGACGAGCAGGATGTGCGCCGTCTCGTTGGCATAATCCAGCACCTCATGGAGGTTGCCGGCAGTGATGTTGGGATAGACGAGCTCGGCCCCGTCGATGGCCTGCTGCTGCAGGCCCGGATAGACATCGCCGAATGCCATGGCAACGGGCTCGGCGCCGAGTGCACGGATCGACTCCTGCCAGATCGGCGCAGGCGGGGTACGGATGCGCTGACCGGCGAGGTCTTCCGGGGTGCGGATCGGCTTGTTGGTGAAGAAGTGGCGGAAGCCCTGCACCCAATCGAAGCACACGACCTTGAGCCCGTGCTCATCGGCCAGTTCCTGCTGCCACTGCTCGACGACGGGCAGGTCGGTGAGGGCGAACGCCTCCTCCTTTGAGGCCACGAAGTAGGGACCGTTGATGACCGCGATGCCCGGTACATAATTGCCGAGCCGCGCCGCATCGGTGTTCTGGCCGATATTGGCGCCCTGCCGGATCTGCTCGATGATGTCTTCCTCGACGCCAAGCTGGGCGGAATGGAAGACCTCGATGGTCAACCCGCCATTGGTGCGCTCGTTGACCGCTTCGGCCCAGGCGAGGAACCCTTCGTGGAATGGCTCGCTCGGCCCCAGCACGTGATTGAAACGCAGCGTATAGGTCTCCTGCGCCTGTGCGCCTGTCGCGGCCAAAAGCCCGACGGTCGCGCAGAACGATGCGAGAAGTCGTCCGGTTTTCATAATCTCTCCTCCCGTGATGGCCTTAGCGGCCTTGCCGGCAGCCGCACTTGCCCGGCGACCTACAATCTCATATATCAGATGCCAGGTGTCAGACACAAGGCGGATGCGGTGCCGGTAGCGCTTCGCGCAACCAACCGCTATGACCGGGCGGGGATTCGAGGACCGGACGGAGAGGGCATGAAGATCGAGCGGCCGAAATCGCTGAAGGAGCTGGTGGTGGACGAGCTGCGCAACCGCATCATCGACGGCCGCCTCAAGCTCGGTGCGGCCCTCTCGGAGAACGCGCTCGCCGCTGACCTCGGCATGTCCAAAACCCCAGTGCGCGAAGCGCTGCAGCAGTTGCGGCTCGAAGGCCTGGTCGAAGTCATGCCGCAGCGCGGCACCTACGTCTTCCGCATGGCACCTGATGAAGTGGTGCTGATCAGCGAGCTGCGGTCCATCCTCGAGCTGCCGGCCGTCGAAAAGGCCATGGAGCGTAACTACCCGGCCCTCCTCGAGCGGATGACCCGGCTCTACGCCGACATGCGAGTGGCCTACGAGGCCGGAGATACGGTGGCCTATCACAAGCTTGACGGGCGCTACCACCAGGCCATCATCGATCTTTGCGGCAATCCGTATGTTGCCGACGCCTACAATCAGATCGGCTTCCGTATCCAGGCGCTGCGTTCACGGCTCTCCAACGAAGCCGCCCTCAACTCGCGATCCATGCGCGACCACGAGGAGATGCTGCGACTGGTAAAAGCCCGAAAGGTCGATAGGCTCAAAACCTTGCTCGCCACTCATATCGACCAGACCAAATCCTCCTATCTTGCCGTCCTGGCCGAACGAGACCTGCTGGGCGTGGAGATGGTGTCGTGAACGGCCGGCTCGCGGGCAAGACGGCGCTGGTGACCGGCGCCGGGGCTGGCATCGGCCGAGCCGTCGCCCTGGCGTTCGCAGGCGAGGGCGCCAAGCTGACCGCGATCAGCCGCTCCGCCTTCGATCTCGGCGAAGGCATAGCCACGCGACGGCTCGACGTTGCCGACACCGCCGGCATCCATGCACTTGCTGAGGAGCTCGGCACCGTCGACATCATCGCCAACGTCGCCGGCTATGTGCACGCCGGCACCATACTCGACTGCTCCCGCGAGGAGTGGGAGGGGAGCTTTGCCGTCAACGTCACGGCCATCTACGAGACCGTGCGCGCCTTCCTGCCGGCCATGCTGGCCAAGGGGCGCGGCAACATCGTCTGCGTCGGTTCCATCGCCGGGGCGATCAAGGGAACGCCGGGACGCTTCGCCTATGGGGCGAGCAAAGCGGCACTGGTCGGGCTGGTCAAGGGGATCGCCGCCGATTTCGTCGGCAGGGGTATCCGCGCCAACCTCATCTGCCCGGGCACGACCGATACTCCTTCGCTCGATGAGCGCGCCCGTGCGACCGGCGACTACGAAGCCGCCCGCGCGGCCTTCATCGCCCGCCAACCCATGGGCCGCCTCGGCCGACCCGAAGAGATCGCCGCGCTCGCAGTGCATCTGGCCTCCGATGAATCTGCCTTCACCACCGGCGCCGTCTACGTCGCCGATGGCGGCGCAACGATATAGGTCGAGGGTGGAGGGCGCGGCGCAATTCCGTGTCGAGGCCGCGCGGCTCGAGGGGCGCGTGCGTGATGCATTGCTCGCGGCCGGCGCCAGTGCGGAGTCCGCCGATGCGGCGACGCGGGCGATGATGCATGCCTCTCGTCTCGGCGTCGACAGCCATGGCGTACGGCTCACCGAGCACTATTGCCGTATGCTCGCCGGCGGGCGGCTCAACAAGACGCCGAACCTTACTGTCGACATCAGGGCCCCCGGTAGCGCGGTGGTCGACGGGAACGACGGCCTCGGGCACTTCGCCGCCTACAGGGCCATGGAGGTGGCTTGCGAGCTTGCAGCGACGTCCGGTGTTGCGGGGGTCGGCGTGGTCCGCTCCTCGCATCTGGGGGCAGCAGGTGCCTATGCCCTTGCCGGCGCGGAGGCAGGCATGATCGCCTTCGCCACCACCAATACCGATTCCATGGTGGCGCTTTTCGACGGAGCCGAACGCTTCCACGGCACCAATCCACTGGCCTTTGCCGCGCCGGTGCCGGGCCAACTTCCGTGGCTCCTCGACATGGCGACCTCATCCATTCCTATGAACCGGGTGCTGCTGCACCGCTCGCTCGGCAAGCCGTTGCCCGAAGGCGTGGCGGCCGATGCCGCGGGCGTGCCGACGATGCGCCCCGAGGCGGTCGAGATGCTCTTGCCGCTCGGCGGGGCCGGATATGGCTACAAGGGCGCAGGCCTGGCGGGCATTGCCACCATGCTCTCGGCTGTGCTCAACGGCACCACGCTCGATCCCGACTTCATCCCCATGTACGACGCGACCGACATCTCGACGCCAAGGAACATGGGCCACTTCGTCCTTGCCATCGATCCTGAAAAATTCGCCGGCGCCGCCGTCTTCGGTGAAATGATCCTGCGCTACCTAGAGGCGCTGCGCGATTCGCCGCCTCGCCGGGGCGCCCGCACCATGGCGCCAGGTGATCGCGAATGGACCGAAAGCGACAGGCGGGCGCGGATGGGTATCCCCGTCGATCCGGATACGGCCCGTTACCTGCGGCTCGATTGACCGCGAGCGGCACTCTATCTGGGCGCATCTTCGTAGCTCGATCCCTCGGGCGCGAACCGGCCGCGCTCGTCGGCCTCCAGCAATTCGTTGATCACGTTGCGGATGTGGCGCGCCATGGCCCTATAGGCGGCGTCGGGGCTCCGCATGCGCAGGGCCGACAGGATCGCATGGTGGTCCCCGATCCACAGCGGGCGCACGCTCTCGGCGTGGATATGCTCGTGAAGCTTCTTCCACATCACCGATTCATCGCGTTGGGCCCAGAGCGCCTCGATCATCGACACGATGATGGCGTTGCCTGTCATCCGCGCGATGGTCATGTGGAAGTCGCGGTCGCCCTTTTCCTGGAGCAGCACCACATTGGTCTCCTGCTCCATCTGCGCGATGCATTCCTCGAGAACCAGCAAGTCGTAACTGGTGGCGCGCTCGGCCGCGAGCGCGGCCGCGCTCGCTTCAATGGCAAGACGCGCTTCCAGCAGTTCGAAGGGACCGGGCCCGATATCGGTCTCGGGCAGCTCGAACGAGACTTGGCTCACCCGCGCGGGCAGCACGACGATGCCGGCGCGCCCCTTGACCTCGACGATGCCGCGCATCTCCAGCGCGATCACCGCCTCGCGGATGACCGGCCGGCTGACGCCGAGTTCTTCCGCCAGTTCCCGTTCCGACGGCATGCGCCAGTTCTTGTCCCGGGCTTTCTCCTCGATCATCCGGGCGATCTGGCGCGCCACCACCTGGTAGAGGCGCTGGTTGGCCTGCAGACGGGTGGAATACCGGTCATGCTGCACTATTGCGTGTCCTCTTGCGCTCGTAGCCGCCTTTCACACCATCCATTATGGCAGCCACGAGCGATAGAGCGGGTGCTTCGCGGTGATCGGCAGCGGCGTCGCTTGTCCGGTGCGCTGAGAATGATAGGCGGCTGTCACCAGCTCGAGGGAGTTGCGCGCGTCCTCGAGCGTCACCGGCGGGTCGAGGTCTTCGACGATCGCCTGGTGGAAGAGCTCGAATTGGCGGGTGTAGCCATCCTCCGTGACCTCGTAGTCGGCAAGCGCCGCATCGATCCGCGCCTGATGCTCGGGTTCGCCGGCTGTAAAGACCCAAGGGTCGCGGCCCATGGTGTAGGGCTCGATTATGCTCTCGGCCACCATATCGGCAAAGCAGAAGCGCAGCCGCGAAATCTCCTTGCGCGAGCCGAGCGTCATCGAGAGGGAGGCAAGCGAGCCGTTCTGCATCTTGACGGCAAGCGCCATGGTATCCTCGACCTCGATCCTGTTCACCAGCGTCTCGCCATAGGCGAAGACTTCGGCACAGGCCCCGTGCACGTAGTTGAGCATGTCATGGGCGTGGATGGCGTGACCAAGGAGTCCGCCGCCCAGCTCCGTTGCCCATTTACCGCGCCAGGGCACCTCGTAATAGGCCGGGCCCCGCCACCAGTGGGTCTCGATAGTAGTGAGGAACGGGCGGCCGGTAAGCTCCAGTTCGATAAGGCGTTTGAGCTTCTGCAGGCCGGTGCCGTACCGGTACTGGAAGATCGGCATGAACTTGCGGTCGCTGCCGGCGACGATCCGCGTCATCTCGTCGACCTCGGCAATGGAACCGAAGAGAGGCTTTTCGCAGATCACGTGCTTGCCCGCCTCGATTGCGCGGCGCGACAGGTCGAAATGCGAGTGCGGCGGCGTGCTGATGTCGATGATGTCGAGGTCGTCGCGGGCAAACAGGGTGTCGACGTCCTGGGTGTATTCGCCAATGTCATACTCGGTAACGAGCGCCCGGCCACGATCCTCATCGAGCGAGCAAAGCACGGGCACGTCGAAGAGGTTCTCGTTCCACTTGTAGCCGACGAGGTGCCGCTGGGCGATGCCCGCTCCAACGACGCCGACGCGCAATTTCCTGGTCATATTCCGATTTCCTTGGACGCTTAATTCTTGGTGATCAAAGTTGCCTTGGTCTGTGCCTCAAGCGAGAGCCGGCAGACCTCGAAGACGTGGCGCTGGGACATCGCCGTCTGCGTGCGGTTGTGCACGTCATCGATGAACTGGGTGAAGTAGTCCAGCGGCTCCTGCGAACAGTCGATATATTCCACACCGGATTTGTTGACGAGGAAGAGGTGGTCCTTGCCCTCGCGTCCGGCGATGTCGACGTATTTGCGCAGCTCGATATAGCCCTCGGTGCCGAGGATCGTCAGCCTGCCGTCACCCCAGGTCGGCAAACCGTCCGGCGTGAACCAGTCGACGCGCACATAGCCCGAGCCCTTGTCGCTGCGCAGCAGCACTTCGCCGAAATCCTGGAACTGCGGCGCCTTCGGCGTTCCGAAATTGCCGACCGAGGACGCAACCACCTCGCCGGTTTCCGAACCCGTATAGAACAGGAACTGGTCGATCTGGTGCGAGGCGATGTCGACGATGATGCCGCCGAACGCATCGCGCTCCCAGAACCAATCCGGGCGTGACCCGCCAAGCCGGTGCGGACCCATGCCGAGCGTCTGCACCACCCGCCCGATCGCGCCCTGCGCGATGAGCTTGCCGGCCTTGACCGCCGAGCGCACGCAGAGCCGCTCGCTAAAGCAGATCGAAAAGATGCGGCCGGTCTCGACCACCGCTGCCTCGACGGCGGCAAGCTGCTCATCGGTGACGACGCCGGGCTTGTCGACCATCACGTCCTTGTCCGCGCGCATGGCGCGGATCGCGATCCCCGCCCGGTCGCGGGGAATAGCGGCCGAGCAGACGACGTCGATGCTTGGGTCGGCAAAAATCGCGTCGCGGTCGAGCCGGGGTGCGTCCGGATAAGTTTGAGCAAAGCTTTCGACGAGACCGGGGATCGAACTCTGCGGGCAGTAGCCGACGAATTCGGCCCCGGCGCGTGTCAGTCCCTTGACGTGGTCGAAGATGTGTCCGTGGTCGATGCCGACGACCGCAAATTTCAGCACGGGAATTGCTCTCCTCTCGATCAGTCGCCTGATGGCTCGCCGCCATTTCGACGAATTTGGTCAAACCAGATTACGTCGTGCCCATGATGTCAAGAGGCGTGAAAGACGAGATTTCGTGGCCAATCACAACGATAAGAATAGGATCGATCATTCTGGTCTGGCCAGAGGGTTGACAACCTGGTCTTACCAGAACACGCTGCCTGGCATCACATTCCGGGAGGAGGAACTGGAAATGAAACGTGGCATGATGACGGCGACGGGCGCTCTGGCGCTCATGGTTGCGGCGGCGGCCTTGACGGGCGTGCAAGCCCAGGAAATTCGACTGTTGGCCGGCGACACCGGCACTGGCGGGGCGCTCTTTGAAGAGATGGCCAAGTCCTTCGAGGAGGCCAATCCGGGCGTCGATGTGGTTGTCGAGGAGGTGAGCTACCAGACGATCGTCGAGAGCCTGCCCGTCCAGCTCGAGGCTGGCGAGGGGCCGGATATCGCCATCATCACCGACCTCGGGGGCCTTAGCCGCTTCTATCTCGACATCACTGACTATGTCGATGCGGACTATTTCGAAAAGGAGTGGGGCCAGACCCTGGCATGGCTGCGTGGCGGCCGCGATACCGACGCGATATTCGGCATGCCGACGACGCTGACCGTCAATGGCGCCTATGTGAACCTCACCCTGTTCGAACAGGCGGGCGTGCCGGTGCCTGAGGAGGGTGCGACCTGGCAGGAGTGGGCCGAGGCAACCCGGCAGGTCGCCGAGGCGACAGGCACCGACTTCGCTATGGAGATGGACCGGTCCGGCCATCGCTTCGCCAGCCTGGCCATCAGCTACGGAGCCGAACTCGTCGACGAAGAGGGCAAGCCCGTCGTCGATGATGGCCTGCGCGCGGCGATCGAGCAGTTCGTCGAATGGCATGAGAATGGCACCATGCCCATGGACCTCTGGGGAGCTGTCGGCGGCTCGACCCACCGCGAACTGTTCTCGGACTTCCTCAACGCCAATGTCGTCCTCTATTTCGGCGGCTCGTGGACGTTGGCGCAGATGGATACCGAAGTCGGGGACCTTTTCGACTGGGCAGTAATGCCGGCGCCCTGCGGGCCGTCCTCGTGCACGGTCATGCCCGGCGGTGGCGCCATGACCGCCTTCGCCCATACCGAGCACCCCGAGCTTGCCGGCAAGCTGATCAACCACTTTGCCCAGCCCGAGAACCTCGACTTCTACATTTCCAACGAGGTAGAAATTCCCTCGGCTGCCTCTCAGATTGCCAATGGCGTCGAATATCCCGATGCGTCCGAGCGCACAAAGGAGGCCCTGGCCACGTTCACCGCGCAAATCCCCAAGATGGCTGACGCCGCCTACCGCTTCCAGGGGTGGCGCTACCAGCGCGCCATGATGAACGCGCTGACGACCCGCATCAGCCAGGTGCTCAACAACGAACTCGATGTCGACGGCGCGTTGGAGCGCATCGAGGAGGACGTCAACCTCGCCATCGAAGCGGCCGAAGGCCAATCGTAGTGGTCGCGGGCGGCCGGACGCGATCCGGTCGCCCGGTCCTGATCGGGAGGAGGGACCCTATGAGCGCTGGAACCCAGTTCGCGGCGGCGGCCGGAGCGGTGGTCGCGCTGCCCGCGCGCCTTGTCGAGCCGGTGATGTACGGCCTGCAGCGGCTGCTCGGCATCAGGCGCATGCCCTGGGTGTTCCTCCTGCCCAACCTCGTGGCGGTGATCCTCTTCGCGCTGCTGCCGGTCTTCATCAACGTCTTCTATTCGGTCAGCGGCAGCGACCGGCTCTTCCCCTGGGATCGCCCGCTCGTTGGCGGCGCCAATTACGCAACGCTCTTCGACTGCGACAACTTCCTCGATCCCTCGACCTGCTCGCGCGACCTCTTCTGGCGCGCTCTGGGCAACAGCCTCGTATTCGTACCTGTTCAGGTGACCGCGATGATCCTCATCGCGCTCCTGACCGCCATCTGCCTCAACCGCGACATCCGCGCGCGCGGATTCTTTCGCGGCATCTTCTTTTTTCCGGTCATGCTCTCACCGGTGGTGGTGGCCCTGACCTGGCAGTGGATCCTGCAGCGCAATGGCGCGCTCAACGGCCTGATCTCGAGTGCGGGTCTGACGCCGGTTAACTGGCTGGTGTTTCCCAACACCGCTTTCTTCTGGTCGGTGTTCGTCACCGTCTGGGCGCATATGGGCTTTTACACCATCATCCTCCTTGCCGGACTGCAGGCGATCCCGCGCGACGTCTACGAGGCGGCAAGGATGGACAGCGCCACGCCCTGGCGCGTCTTCACCCGCATCACCCTGCCGCTCTTGAAGCCTGTGCTGCTGGTCGTCTTCATCCTTGCGGTCATCCGCTCGGTGCAGACGTTCGATGAACTCTACGTCCTGACCGGCGGCGGTCCGGGCTCGGCGACGATGCTAATGGTCCAGTACATCTTCGAGGTCGGCTTTGCCAGCCAGCCGCGCAACTTCGGTCTCGCCGCCGCCGCCTCGCTGCTCCTCGGCGTCGCGCTCCTCATCTTCACCGGCATCCAGATGCGTATTTCGCGGAGTGGCAGGGATGACTGAAGCCAGCATGACCAAGACCGACATGTCGGTCTCGGCATTCCTGATGCGCCGGCGCGGGCGCGGGCGGTTCCACTGGACCGACGGCCTGACCTACGCCTACCTGCTGCTCGGGCTCGTGGTGATGTTCGTCCCGGTGTTGTGGGTCGTCGTCTCCTCGTTCAAGACGCCCGCAAACCTTGCCGAATTCCCTCCGACCATCCTGCCGTTTTCCGCCGAGACGGCCGTGGTCGAGGGCTTCGACGAGCCCCTGCCGCTCTTCGATGTGGTCGGTGAAGATGGCGAGACGGTAAGGCTCGCGCAGATCCGGCGCGTCGGCATTCAGGCGCAGATGATCGATCCGGCCGATCCGGAAGCCGGCCGTATCGTCGTGCCTGTCGAGAATGCGACGCCGGTGCGCCGCGTCTACCTTGCCTTCGAGAACTACACCAATCTCCTCGCCAGCTCCGGCAACCAGATCTGGCGCTATGTCTTCAACAGCCTCTTCATCACCGTGGTCGCGACAGTCATCACGCTGGTGATGAATTCGATGGCGGCGTTCGCCCTCTCCAAATACCGCTTTCGCGGCTCCAATGTCGCCCTCGTCTCGATCCTTGCCACCCTGATGATCCCGGCCACGGTCGTGCTGGTGCCCACCTACATGATCGTTGCCCAGCTCGGCCTTGTCGGCAATCTCTGGGGCGTCATTCTGCCGACCGTCGCCACGCCGACCGGCGTCTTCCTTCTGCGCCAATATATGCTCACCATCCCCGACGAACTGATCGAGGCAGCGCGCATGGACCATGCCAGCGAGTGGCGCATCTTCTGGCGTATCATCCTGCCCTTGTCGTCGCCGGCGCTGGCGGTGGTGGCGATCTTCTCGATCCTCTCGCGCTGGAACGACTTCCTCTTGCCCCTCGTGGTTCTCAACCGCCGCGAGTCCTATACGCTCCAGCTCGCGCTCGCTTCGTTCCAGACCGAATACGGCATCCAGTACGAAATTCTCCTGGCGATGACGACGCTGACCGCGCTGCCGCTCGCCTGCGCCTTCATTTTCCTTCAGCGCTACATCACCACCGGCATCGCTTCGACGGGCATCAAGTAGAGAAACGCGAAATGGCCAGCCTCACCCTCGACAAAGTCACGAAGTCCTTCGGCGCGGTCGAAGTCATCCCCGGCGTCGACCTCGATATCAAGGACGGTGAATTCGTCGTCTTCGTCGGACCCTCGGGCTGCGGAAAGTCGACGCTCCTGCGCTTGATCGCCGGCCTGGAGGACGTCTCGGATGGCGACATCCGCATCGAGGGCGACAGTGTCGTTAGTATCCCCGCTGCCGACAGGGGTGTCGCCATGGTCTTCCAGTCCTATGCGCTCTATCCGCATATGACGGTGCGCGAGAACCTCTCCTTCGGGCTCGAGAACATTCGCATGGCAAAGCCCGAGATCACGAGGCGCGTGACCGAGGCGGCGACGCTCCTGCAGATCGAGCAATTGCTCGAACGCCGCCCCAAGCAGCTTTCCGGCGGTCAGCGCCAGCGTGTCGCCATCGGTAGGGCGATCACGCGCGATCCTAAGATCTTCCTCTTCGATGAACCGCTGTCCAATCTCGATGCCGAACTGCGCGTCATGATGCGTGTCGAGATCACCAAGCTTCACGAGCGGCTCGGCAACACCATGATCTATGTGACGCACGACCAGATCGAGGCCATGACCATGGCCGACAAGATCGTCGTGCTGAGGAAGGGCGTGATCGAGCAGGTCGGCGCACCGCTGGACCTCTACAATCATCCGCGCAACCTCTTCGTCGCCGGCTTCATCGGTTCCCCGCGCATGAATTTCGTCGAAGGCCGTATCGAGGCGCTGGGCGAGCACACCATCACCTTTGCTGCCGATGGATTGCCGCCGCTCGTTCTCGACGGGGCGGTCGAGGGCGCGGCCACCGGCGCGCCGGTGACGCTCGGTGTGCGGCCGGAGGACTTTCTCGTCTCACATGCGGCAGAGAAGGGCTGGCCAGCAACGGTCAGCATCGCCGAGCAGTATGGGGCGAGCAGCTATCTCCATTGCACCCTGCCGGGCGACCGGCCGGTATTGATCCACGAGCCGGGTCAGAGCAAGGCCGGCCGGGGAGACGTGATCCACGTCGCGCCGCCCGCCGGACGCTGGCATCTTTTCGATGCCGAGGGGCTGGCTCTCGGCAACCCCCGCCTCTCATGATCGCGCTGGCCGGCATGGCCTGTCGGGGGCCGCGATGATCGAAACCTGGCGCTGGTTCGGCCCACGCGACATCACCACCATTGCCGACGTGATGCAGACGGGTGCGCAAGGCATCGTCTCAGCGCTTCATCACCTGCCGGACGGCGCCGTGTGGACGCCGGGCGAGATCGCCAGGCGCCAGCAGGAGGTGCGCCTGACCGCCGACGGCACGCCGACGGGCCTCGAATGGCTGGTGGTCGAGAGCCTGCCGGTGTCCGAGGACATCAAGCGCCAGACCGGCGATTGGAAGGCCCATCTTGCCGCCTATCGCCAAAGCCTCGAAAACCTCGCCGCCGCGGGTATCGAGACCGTCTGCTACAATTTCATGCCGGTCATCGACTGGACGCGTACGCAGCTTGCCTGGCGGGTTCCCCATGGCGGCTATTGCATGCGCTTTGACGCGGTCGACTTCGCCGCATTCGATATTCACCTTCTGAAGCGCAAGGGCGCTCAGGGCGACGTGTCGCCCGAGATCGCGCAGGCAGCCGGCCGGCGTTTTGCGGCGATGAGCGAGGACGACAAGCACGCGCTCGCCGCCAGCGTACTTGCCGGCCTGCCCGGCGCCGCCGACACGCTCTCGCTCGATAGCGTCCAGCAGCATCTCGACAGGTACGGCAATATCGATGCCGCGCGGCTCCGCCGGCATCTGTTCGATTTCCTCGAAGTCGTGGTGACGACTGCCGAGCGTTTGGGGATGCGGCTCTGTTGTCACCCGGACGATCCGCCCTTCCCGCTGATGGGCCTGCCGCGCATCGTGTCGACTGAGGGTGACTACCGTGCGCTTCTCGATCACATCGAGTCCCCGGCCAACGGCATGACGCTGTGCTCGGGCGCCCTGGGCGCGCGTCCCGATAACGATCTGTCGGCCATCATGCGCAATCTCGGGGCACGCGTGCATTTCCTGCACCTGCGCAATGTGCGGCTGGAGGGGGATGCGGTCGGCGCCTCCTTCCACGAATGCGAGCACCTGGAGGGGAACGTCGACATGGTCGAGCTGATTGCGGCCATCGTCTACGAGGAGGCGCGCCGTCGCCGGGAGGGCCGCCGCGACCACTCGATCCCCATGCGCCCCGATCACGGCCAGGACATCCTCGACGACATCGGCCGGGGTGCGCAGCCGGGATACCCGCTCATCGGTCGGCTGAAGGGCCTGGCGGAGCTGCGCGGCGTGCATAGGGCGGTCGAAAGGCTGAGGACCGCGCCGGCCTGACCGTCCATTGGCGCACCCCCTTTGTCTCTGGGGGCCCAGGCACCTATGTTGAGAGCCTCTCCAGCCTTGCGGCCTGTCCGGCCGCGATCCCAGCGAGCGCCCATGATAGAGACAGTCTTCGAACCTGACCAAGTGGCGCCAGACGCCCATGTCGCGATCAAGACCGAGATACTGGTGATCGGTGCCGGCCAGGCGGGCCTGTCGAGCGCCTATCACCTCAAACGGCGCGGGCTCGCGCAGGGAAAAGGCTTCATCATCCTCGACCGCAACCCGGAGCCTGGTGGCGCCTGGCAGCATCGCTGGCCGTCGCTGACGCTCAGTACCGTCAACCGCATCCACGATCTGCCCGGCATGAAATTCGCCGACGCCGTCGAGAAGCAGTCGGATACCGTCCAGGCGGCGGTCGCCGTACCGCAATATTTCGCCGCCTACGAAGAGGCGTTCGAACTGCCGGTCTTCCGGCCCGTCAACGTCAAGGTCGTCTGCGAGCGCGGCGGGCGCCTGCGTGTCGAAACCGACCGCGGCAATTTCTCCGCCCGCGGCCTGATCAACGCCACCGGAACCTGGGAGACGCCTTACATTCCCGACTATCCGGGCAAGGATAGGTTCAAAGGACGCCAACTGCACACGCGCGACTACCGCACGGCCGACGAGTTCGTCGACCAGCACGTCGTCATCGTCGGCGGCGGCATCTCTGCCATCCAGCTCCTCAACGAGATATCGGGCGTAACGACCACCACCTGGGTGACGCGGCACGAGCCCCGGTTCCGGCAGGGTCCGTTCGACGAGGAGGCGGGACGAAAGGCAGTCGCCCTGGTGGAAGAACGCGTCCGCGCCGGCTTGCCCCCCAACTCGGTGGTCTCGGTCACGGGATTGCCCGTCACGCCCGCCATCGAGGCCATGCGCGCCCGCGGCGTGCTCGAACGCCTGCCGATGTTCAGCGAGATCACCGAGGACGGCGTGCGCTGGGCGGACGGCACGCAGCTCACCGCCGACGTCATCCTCTGGTGCACGGGCTTTCGCGGATCGCTCGATCACCTGGCCCCGCTCATGCTGCGCGAGCCGGGCGGCGGCATCACCATGACCGGCCGGCTTGCGACGCAAGTTGCTCGCGATCCGAGGATCCATCTCGTCGGCTACGGCCCCTCCGCCTCGACCATCGGCGCCAACCGGGCCGGCTCGGCCGCCGCCACCGGGCTCATGTCCTATCTCGAGCTTTGAAGCGAGATGGGAATCGCCGCGGCTTCAACGCCCGCCGCGATAACAGTAATCTGCCCCTGTCGGGAACCACCCTCTTTGGTGCGGCAGTCCGCTGCACGCCCGTTTCTTCCCCGCGGAGATGACCACATGTCCTACACCATCCGTTCCGCCGAGCCTGCTGACAGACAGGCGCTGTTCGACGTCTGCCTCAGGACAGCTGACTCCGGCAAGGACGCCTCCGCGCTTTATGGCGATCCCCTCTATCCGGGCGTCATTTGGTCGGTGCCCTATCTCGAACTGGAGCCGCGCCATGCCTTCGTGCTCGCCGGGCCCGATGGGGTGGTCGGCTATATCGTCGGAGCGCCGGACTCGGCGCGCTTTGCCAAGCGGCTCGAGGCCGAATGGTGGCCGCAATGGCGTGAGCGCTTCGCTGGCCGCGTGTCGGAGGCCCCGCATGACGTGCGGGTGCTGGAGTATATCCGCAATCCGCCCGCTCCCGACGCCTGGCTCGAAAGCGAGTACCCTGGCCACCTTCACATCAACATCCTGCCGCACGTCCAGTCCGGCGGATGGGGCAGGAAGCTGATCGAAACCGAGCTCGACAGCCAGCGCGCTGCCGGCGTGCCGGGCGTGCATCTGGGGGTGAGTCCGACCAACCACCGCGCCATCGGCTTTTATCAGCATGTCGGGTTTTCACGCCTCGAGGCCCTGCCGGGCGTGGTCTTCGGTAGAAAGCTCGCCTGACGCAGGTGGGCTTGCGGCGAATACTGAACAACAACTTAACACTATTTTACATGCAATTTTACATATTGACCATATCGTGTGACGGTGACTGTCGCGGGCGATGAACTTACGCTAGTTAGTGGCCCGATTCAGTATCGGGGGCTTTTTTTCAGATGAGTTCATTTCCCCTGCCGGGTGTCGCTCTCAAGCACTCCGATGAACAACTCGCCGGCAGCGACCTGCCGTTGGTGCTCGATGTCGACGACGCGCTGCTGCGCACCGACATGCTGCACGAAACGGCCGTGGCCTACATCAAGACCAACCCGCTGCGCATCTTCAACCTCGTTGTCTGGCTGCTCAAGGGCAAGGCGACGCTGAAGCGCCGCCTCAGCGAAAGCGTGCCGCTCGACGTCGACAACCTGCCGGTCAACGAAGACCTTGTCGAATTCGCGCGGCAAGCCCATGCGCAAGGCCGGGAGGTGGGACTTGCCACCGCCGCCGATGAACTCCTGACGCTCCGCCTTGCCCGGCGCTTCGACTTCGTCGACTTCGTCGTCGCCAGCGACGGCGTCGAGAACATGAAGGGCGCCTGCAAGGCGAGGGCCCTCACCGAGCGCCTGCCGAACGGCTTTGCCTATGCCGGCGACAGCCGCTCGGATCTCGAGGTGTGGTCGAAGGCACAGTCCATCGTGCTGGCTGGCGCCGCTCCCGCCACCGCCCGCAAGGCAAAAGCCCTCGGCAAGCCGGTCGAAGCCGAATTCGTGCGCCCCGCCCTCGGCCTCAAGGGCTGGGCGAGGGCCCTGCGCGTCCACCAATGGGCCAAGAACGCACTCGTCTTCGTGCCGCTCATCCTTTCGGGCATGGCTGACGAGCCGATGGCGGTCGTCCAGGCGCTCGTCGCCTTCGTCGCCATGTCGCTGATGGCTTCTGGGACGTATCTGCTCAACGATCTCTCCGACCTTGCAGATGACCGCGTCCACTGGACGAAACGCGACCGCCCGCTCGCCTCCGGGGCCCTGCGCATCAAGCACGGTGTGCCCGCCGCAGCCGGTCTTATCGGCGCAAGTCTTCTCGCCGCCGCGACGCTGGGCCTGCCTTCGCTCGCCCTCCTCGTCGTCTATATGGCGACGACCCTGGCCTATTCGTTCTATCTGAAGCGTCAGCCGATCGTTGACGCATTCACGCTGGCTGCGCTCTTCACGCTGCGTCTCGGCATCGGTATCACGGCGGTCGGTGCCATTCCTTCGCCCTGGCTCCTGGTTTTCTCGATGTTCCTCTTCACATCGCTTTCCTTTGCCAAGCGGCAGACGGAAATCCAGAAGAGCGTCGCCAAGGGGCGCACTTCGGTCAGCGGGCGCGGCTATCTGGGGAGCGACGCGGGCCTGGTGGTGGCCATGGGCGTGGCGACGGCCATGGCGGCGATCACCATCATGGTCCTCTACATCATGAACGACGTCTACAGCGCCGAATTCTATGGCCAGCCACTGTTCCTCTGGGTGTTTCCGGCCGCGCTCTTCATGTGGGTTTCGCGCATCTGGCTGCTCTGCCACCGCGAGGAACTCCACGACGATCCGGTTGCCTTCGCTATCCGCGACCGCGTCAGCATCGGGCTCGGCGGCCTGATGGGCGTGGCTTTCCTCAGCGGATGGTTGCTCTGATGGTCGCGCAGATCAAGGCACTCGCCGGCAACCAGATCGTCCGGTTCCTGGCTCTCGGCGGTTTCGCCGCGGCCGTCAACTGGCTGGTCCGCTTCCCGCTCTCGGCTGTGCTGCCGATGGGCCTCGCCATCATTTTCGCCTACGTCATCGGCATGACGGTCGGCTTCACGCTCTACCGCAAATACGTCTTTCCCGGTTCCACGCGGCCGGTCTTCGAGCAGAGCCTCATCTTTCTTGCCGTCAATCTCGTCGGAGCGGGCGTCGTCCTGGCATTGACCTATGCGTTGATCGAAGCGCAGGCGGGCTTTTCCTATCCGGCCTTCATTAGGGAAGGCCTCGCCCATGGCTTTGCCATCGGTATCGGCTCAGTCGTCAACTTCGTCGGCCACAAGACATTGACCTTCCGCCTCAAGAACGGCAGCCCGGCCTGAAATCCGGCAAAGTCGCGCCAGCGGCTTAGCATTTCCTTCACGGCGGCCTCTCTATGTTGGCATCCATATCGGCGGCGCCGGCTCGCCGCCAGCAGGATCCGGCAATGGCAGGAACATCAGGCGCGTTCGCTCCCCTCGCGGCAACCCGGGCCGGGCAACTTGGCCGCGCCGTCCTGCGCGCGCGTACCGCGTCGCTCCTCGATTCCGTCGTCGCCTTCTGGATCTTTGCCGGCGGCATCATCCTCTTCGAGCCATCGCTTTACGAGTTTGCCTTCATTCTCGTTTTGGTTCTGGCAGTGGCCGCCGGCATGAGCATCTACAGCTCCACCATGCCGCTCCTTGCCCTGACCGTCATATTCGCCGGCTTTGCCATGATCGGCGCATTCCAGGTGCGCTACACCGGGCTAACGCAGGCGTTTCTTTTTGTCGCCGTCACGGTCTTTTTGTTTTTGACCTCGTGCTTTCTCGCCAATTATGTCGGAGAGGCGCCGCACCGGCGCATGGCCGTCATCCGCCGTGCCTATATCGCCATTGGTGTGGTCTCTGCCGGCGTCGGTACGCTCGCCTATCTCGGGCTCGTTCCCAATGCCGAGTTCTTCCTGCGCTTCGACCGCGCCAAAGGAATGTTCAAGGATCCGAACGTCTTCGGGCCATTCCTGATCCTGCCCGCGATGTTCCTGCTGCGTGACGTGTTCTTCGGCCACAGGCGCGCATTGCTGTTTGCGGCAGCAGCCTTCCTCGTTGTGATGGTCGGCGTATTCGTCAGCTTCTCGCGCGCCGCCTGGGGGCACTTCGCCGCGTCCGGCCTCCTCGTCTTCGGGCTCTCCTTCTTTCTGGAGGCGCACGCGCGGGACAAGGTGCGCATGATCATCCTCGCCCTTGTCGGGCTGATGGTCATCCTCATTGCCCTCGCTGGGCTCGTGAGCATTCCCGAAGTCGGTGCCCTTTTTGAACAGCGCGCCAGTGCCACGCAGGAATACGACACCGGCGAGACCGGCCGGTTCGGTCGCCAGGGCTACGCATTCGAGCTGGCACTGGCCCATCCCTGGGGTCTGGGGCCAACCGAGTTCGAGAACCTCCTCATCAGCGAGCAGCCGCACAACACCTACGTGACGGTGTTGCAGGCTTATGGCTGGGGCGGCGGCATCTGCTACTATCTGCTGGTGCTGGCGACCCTCTGGCGCGGCATCTCGGGTCTGCGAGATCCGGCCAAGCGCGCGCTCCTCATCCCGGTCATCGCCGTCTATATCCCGCTCGCCATCCAGTCAGGCCTCATCGACACAGACCACTGGCGGCACTACTTCCTTGTCGTCGGGCTTATCTGGGGCATCACGGTCAACGCCAATCCAAAGGGGCGGATGGGCGCTCTGGAGCGAACGGGCGCTACGTTTTGAAAGCGCTCTAAGCCACCGCGGCGCAGAGCTGTGCTTCGGTCTCCGAGATCACCCAGCCATCGATCACGAGGCAGCGGCCGTTGGCGAAGTCCTCGGCGCACTGGTTCTGCAGCATGGCCTTTCTGGTGTCGAGGCACGTCTCTTCGGCCGCTTCGACGAGCAGCGGCCGCTCACCATAGAAGCGCGCGAGCATGGTCTCCGTGCCGAAGTCCGGATGGAGGCGTCTGACCTGTCGTCCGACTGCCTTTGCCGCACCGAACACGCTCTCGTCGCCAAGGCTGGCGAAGAAATCCGGCGTATTGCGCGAGACGTTTCGGCAGTAGAGGAGAAAAAAGTCGCGGGCGGCGAGCACCGACATCACGCCGACGGCGCCGAAAAGCACCTTGCGGCGGCTGATCCTGACCATCACACCCTCCCTTTCCCTTCGCCGGCCAAATGGTCGGCAAGCCGTATCGCCAACGCGACGATGGTGAGCGTCGGATTGGCTGTGCCGCTGGTGGTGAACACCGAACTGCCGGCCATGTAAAGATTCTCTACGCTGTGTACCCGGCAGTCGGCATCGACGACGCCCTGGCGCGGGTCATCGTGCATGCGCGTCGTGCCGATATGGTGGTAGCCGGTGTAGATCGCATCGAACGCCGGCGGGATGTCGAGCCCCAGCCGCACCCGGCCGATGCCCGCCGCGCCGACCGCCTGTCCTATGAGCTCATGCGTGCGCCGCAGCGAGATCAGATCCTCTTCCCTCAATTGCCAGTCGAGGGTTGCCCGGCGCATGCCGAACTGGTCGAGTTCGCCGTTGAGCGTCACGCGGCTGTCGGGGTTCGGCGCCTGCTCGGCGTCCTGCCGGAAGCGGATGGTGGTGACGGTCCCTGGCGGCTCGAAGCGGCGCCTGATGTTCCGGTAGACGCCGGTGAACACCGCCCCCGGCGCATCGGCGATGGTGCAGGTGCGCGCCCAGAACTGATCGGGCACATGGCCCCGCGAGAAGGCGCGCGCCATGGCCGAGAAGGCCAGCCAGGCGTGGTCGCGGAAATCGTCGTTGTGGCTCTCGCTCTCCCAGACAGGATCGAGGAACACGGTATTGTCGAGGAGACCTTCGCGCCGCATCAGGTCCTCGGTGAGCTTGAGGCCGATGTGGACTGGCACCGTATCGGTCTCGTGCGGCAGGTAGTAGTCGATATTGCCCTGCGGATCGGCCGGCGCCAGCTCGCTGAGGGTGCAGTTCATGTGGTCCATGAAATAGCGCCCGACGAGGTCGTTCTCGTTGCCGATGCCGTCCGTGCGCTGGCTGTCGAAATTGAGCAGCAGCCGCGCGTTCTCGATGCCGCCGCAGGCGAGCACGTACCGCTCTGCCTCGATGAAGATCGTCTTGCCGGAATAGGAAGCGACCTCGGCCCGCGTCACCGCACCACCGTCGCCAAGCTCCAGGTTCTTGAGGTTGGCGTGGTAGAGACAGCTTATGCTCGGTGCATCGGTGATCGCCTGCAGATAGGTTTCCGCAAACCGCGTGGGCGGGCTGCTTTGATAGACCGCCGGCTCGACCATGGAATTGTCGAGCGGCCAGGCTGTGCCCGAGAGGAGCTCGTCCCAGTCCGCCGGCCGATAGGCAAATGGGCCGAGCTGCAGGTAAGACTGGGCACGTTCGTAGAACGGGTCGAGGGCGGCCCGCGTGATCGGCCAGCCGCTGTGCGGCACGCCCTCGCGCTTCTCGAAGTCTATGGGCGCCAGCGGTGCGCAGAGCCCCGTCCAGTGCCCGGTGGTGCCGCCGAACTGGCGAAGCCTGGAGAAGGCGATGTCGGTGTGGCCCTCACCCGTCACCTGCCCCTCATAGATCGCCTGCGACATGTCGGAGAATTCGAGCCCGCCGCCTTCGAGGAGGATCGCCTCGACGCCGGCCCTGGCCAATTCCAGCGCCATGGTAATGCCGGCCGCTCCGGCACCGATAATGCAGATCGGCGCGCGCAGGGTTGTCCCTGCCTCTAGCGTTTCGAGGTCTGCCAGCATCTCATGCGTTCCCGAGGATGCCGCCGAAGGCGATCATGGCGAGGGTCACCATCATTGAATAGGCGATGAGAATGGAAAGGATCGGCACCTGCTCGCGCTTCATGCCGCGCAGCAGCAGCACCAGCAGCACCGGCAGCCAGTCGAGTGCATAGCGTTGCGCACTGTACTGGGAGAAGCCGTTGGAATGATAAAAGAGGGTCAGGCCGAGGATCAGTGCGCAGGTGCCGAGCCCGAACCAGAAGGCCCGGCTCCAGGGCGCGAGCAGCGCCAGCAACAGCACGGGCGTGACAAGGAAGACCGAGGCGCCGTTGATGTCGAAGGCAGCAAGCTCGGTCATGTAGCGGCCGGCGAACTCGACATGCGGGCCGGCGATGAACATGTAGATGAAATTGAACAGGAAATAATCGGGCGCAAAAATACCGAGCTCGCGCACGCGATATTGCAGGAAATCGCCCGCTGTGGCGACCGCCGGGTCGAACTCGGGTGGAAAGATGTAGCTGTAGCCCGTCTCGCCGATCGAGCCGAACCGCGCATAGTTGTAGGCAAAGTAGATCAGCACCGCGAGGATCGGCACTGCCGCGAGCGAGAAGCCGCGCTTCAGCGCGGCAAGGTCGATCCGGAAGAGCGGCGTCTCCCGATCGAGCAGCAGCACGTAGAGGAATGGCAGGTAAAGGATGGTCATCTGCCGGCAAAGGAACGCCATGCCGATAAAGAGACTCGCCGCCAGCACCTGGCGCTTCAGCGCGAAATAGATCGCCGCCGACGAGAACAGCATCCCCCAGCTCTGGGCGAAGAACCACACGTGGTCTCCGCGCAAGGTGACGAACGCCAGCGGCGTTGCAAAGAGCACCAATAGCGTTGCGAGCGCGGTGAGGTCGCGCTCGTTGCCCGTCTCGCGCTCACCGATCCGCCACCAGATGAGGCCGGTCAGCGCAAAGGCGACAAGGCTCAAGGGCACGAAGAACTGAAAGTCGATCCCGAAGAGCGCCACGAACGGCAACGTGATCACCGCCGGCATCGGCGGGAAGATGATGTAGGTGCGCCCCTCGAAGAGTGCGCAGTCGTTGTCGAAGCAGGGACCAGCACTGTCTAGCCTGCCCTCCAGCCACGACGCGGCGAGCTGGGCATAGGTGTTGGTGCCCGGCGCTTCACGCAGTACCGCGAGCGCGAGGACGGCGAGGAACGCTAGGGCGAGGCCGCCCAAAATCACCGAAATCGCTATGCGCCGACTATGCATGCCGCCCCCTGATTTTCGCGGCGCAGGGTGGCGCGAAAATATGAATAATCCGTCCAAACAGCGGCACAAATGGCCGCTTCGCGTTGACGATTCGACAACCTTCAGGCCGAAGCGATAGAAAGCTATCTCTTCGATTAACCGGGCGGGCAGACTTGCCGTGTAGGTTCGCGCAAGCCGACGAAGAGGCCGCCGACTTGCCCCGATACGACGCCGAAATCGATCTCTATCAGCTCCTGCGCACCATATGGTCGCGCGGGATTTCGATCGTGCTCGTCCTCGGACTGACGCTCGCTATCGCCTATTTCGCCGTATCCCGCATGCCGCGGCTTTACGAGTCCTTCGCGACCATGCTCGTAGAGCCGCGCTCCAACATCTATCTCTGGCCCGGCGAGGCGGTGGGGGAAGTGACCGGATCGCTGGTGGCGAGTCGCCTCGAGCTTGCTCGGGCGCCGGAAACCTTCGCCATGGTTGTCGAAGAACTTGGTCTTGCGCAGCTGCCCGAGTTCAACGGCGGCAAGACCGGGGACGCCGCGTTCGAAGCGGCACTTGCGACGCTTTCCGACCAGGTGGTGGTTGCGGGTGACCGGCGCACGGCGGTCTTTTACATCCGGGCACGCTCGCGTGACGGGGAACTGGCCATGCACATCGCCAACGGCGTGGCGCAAGCCGCCATCGCCCGCCGCTCGCAATTCATAGTGGAGGACGCGCGGCGCGCCATCGAGTGGCTGGAAGGCGAGTTACCCGACCTGACCGAGCGTGTGCGTGCCGCCGAGGCGGCGGTCGCCGATTACCGGATCGACCGCGACATGCTGGGCGCAACGGCCCGTGGCAGCCTTGTCGATGAGCAGATGACGAGCCTTTCGGAACGCATCGCGGCCGCCAGCGAGCGGCGCATTGCGCTTAACGCTCGCGCCGATGTCCTTACGCGCATGATCGAAACCGGTGCGCCGATCGACGGACTGGCTGAGCTCGCGCGGTACCCGACCGTCGATGGACTCCTGCGGCAGCGTTCGGATGTGCAGGTGCAGCTCGCTCGTGAGGCGAGCACGCTGCTCGCCAATCACCCCCGGCTCGCTGCCCTGCGCGCCCGCGTCGACGAGATCGACCAACTGGTCGTTGCCGAAGGGCGGCGCATCGCCGGGGACCTGAGGCGAGATGCAGGGGCCGACGCGGGGCTGGCGGACGCACTGCGCCGGGATCTGGCGACGCTCCAGCGATCGGCCTCCCAAGGTATCGTCGATAGCGTCGATCTTGCAGCGCTGGAGCGCGAGGCGGCCGCCGGCCGCAGCCTCCTCGAACAGTATCTGACGCGGCTCGATGCGGCGCGCTCGCTGGCCGCAACGGGCGGGGTGCTGCCCGATATGCGCATCGTCACCCACGCGATGGAGGCGTCCGGGACGATCTCGCCGCGCACCGGACTGGTCCTTGCTGCCGTCGCCATCGTCGCGGCGGGCGCGGCTCTCGTCTGGGTGGTGGTGATGGGGCTCGCCGCCGCGGCGCGGCGCCGTGTTGTTGCCTGAGCAAGGGAAGGCAATGGGTTATTCATTGTTAGACGCTAACACTGTGGCCAGGATGGACGGGCAGAAGTCCGCGCCGAGGGATGGGGCGATGACGACGATCATGGAGGAGCCGGACCTGACCGTCAGAACGGTCCGCACGCTCGAAGACATCGAGGCGGTCGCTCCAGACTGGCGCGCCCTCGAGGCCGCGTCCACCGACGCCCTGTCCTATTTCCAGACCTATGCCTGGTGCCGCAGTTGGGTGGCGCATTTTGCCGGCAAGTCGAGCGGACGACAGCCGATTATCCAGACTGCCTGGCGCGGCGACACGCTGGTTGCGGTCTGGCCGCTGATGCTGACCGGCCGCTGGGGCATCCGCAAGATCGTGGCGCTCGGTGATCCGCATTCCCAATATTGCAATGCCATCTGCAATCCCGATCACGGCGACTCCGATGCAGTGCGCTCACTTCTCGCCCGTTCGCTGGAGACAGGCAGGTGCGACGTTGCACTCTTCCGGCCCATCCCGGAGAGCTCGCCGCTCGTTGCAGCGCTCGGGGACGTGCCGCGCATTGCCGGCTATGACAACGAATCCTCGATCCTCGACCTTTCGGCGTTCGACTCCTCGGACGCCTATGTGCAGGGCCTCGGCAAACTGCAAAAGCGCAATCGCAACCGGCGGCGCAATCATCTGGCGCGACTGGGCGAGCTCTCCTTCGAGGTGATCTGGCCCGACCACAAGGATTTCGCCCCGCTCGTGGCGGCGGGCACGCAGATGAAGCGGCGCTGGCTGAAGGAGACCGGGCGCTACAGCACCGGCTTCGCCATGAAAGGGTACGAGAACTTTCTCGCCAACCTCTCGGGCGACCGCGAGCGGCTCGAGGGCGCATGCCTCTCAGTGTTGCGCGCCGGCGAACGCGTGGTGGCGGTCGAGCTCGGTTTCATCCACAAGCGCGCCTACTACGCCTATATCGGCGGGTTCGATTGGGAGCTGCGCGAACTCTCGCCTGGCAAGGTGCAGATGGAGATGACCGTCTGCTGGCTGATCGACAACGGCGTCACCGCCTACGACCTTCTTGCCAACCCCGCCGACTACAAGAAGAGCTGGAGCAATACCGCGATCCGGCTCCTCGGTTTTGCCGCGCCCCTGAGCTGGAAGGGCCGGCTCTATCTCAACGCCTGGCTGCCGATGCTTCCGGCCGCCAAGACCGTCTACACGGCCGTGTCCGCGCGCCTGCGCCGGCTGGTGATCTTCGGGCAGGGCGTCGGGTGCCTGATCCTCTGTATGTGATGTCAATTCAATGCTCGACGCGGCCATAGCGTTCGGCATTCGTGTCCTCAGCGCGGGCCTCGTCTTCGGGCTGCAGGTGCTGCTTGCCCGGCTGATGCCGCTCGAAGGCTATGGCGGGTTCGTGACGCTGTGGACCTGGCTTCTCGCCGTCGGCAGTTTTGCGGCACTGGGCTTTGCCGAATCCAGCGTGCGCTTTCTTCCCCGCTATCGGGCACGCGGGCGCGAGGCACAGGTGCGTGCGTATTGGCATTACGGGTTCCGCGCGGTGCTGATGGGATCGCTGGGCCTGGCGCTTTTCGCTCTCATCCTTGCCTTCGTTCTCGATACCGGCACAGAGCCCGGCCTCATCATTCTCTACATCGCCCTCGGCTTGCCGTTCCTCGCTGTCGAATACTATCTCGAAGGCGTGGCGCGCAGCTTCGGCTGGTATCGGCTGACGACGGTGCCCGTCTATATCGTGCGCCCGCTGCTGATCGCTGCGATCTGTCTTGCCGTATATGCTTCCGGCGTGCCGCTGACATTGCCGGTTGTCGGTGCCGCCGTGGTCGGCGCCATGGCGCTGGTCTCGAGCGGGCTCGCCCTCCTGCTTGCGCGCAGGATGAGCGGTACGAGCGTCGCCCAGAAGCCCGTGCCCGGGAGCGGCAGCCTATGGCTGCGCGCGTCGCTGCCACTGCTGCTGGTGTCCGGTCTCGAGGATCTGCTGGCCTATTGCGACGTGCTGATCTTGAGCCTCATGCTTCCCGGAGAGGAGGTCGGTCTTTATTTCGCGGCCGCGCGGGCGCTGGCGCTGACGAATTTCGTCTATTACGCCATGTATCTTGTTTCCGGCCGACGCTTCGCCCTCGACATGGCGGACGCCGACAAGCAACGGCTCCAGCAGTCGGTTCGCGAGGCCTCGCGCCTGACCTTTTGGCTGACGATCTCTGCTGTCGCAATCACCCTTGCCGCCGGTCCGCTGCTCCTGCGCGCCTTCGGTCCGGCCTTCGTCGCTGCCTATCCGGTAATGGCGATCCTCGCCGTCGGCCACGTCGCCCGTGCCGCGAGCGGACAGGCGGGCGAGCTGTTGATCGTTGCCGGCCGGCAGCGCGAAAGCATCCTGCTCGGCCTCGTCGCGCTGACGCTCAACATCGCATTGACCGTCGCCCTCGTGCTCGCCTTCGGGCTTCTCGGAGCCGCCGTCGGCACTGCTCTCGCGTTGGCCGGCCGCAGCATTGCGCTGGCATGGGTGGTAAGGCATGCCACCGGCATAAATGCCATTTCGCTCCGCCTGCCGAGTTTCAAAACACAGCGCTAGGTTTTCTGCGATCGATTAAATTGCGGCACGCGCAGATACCCTATGTTGACGCCCATGTTGCAGTAATGGTTCATTTCGAACTGCAGGAAACCAAACGATGTCCGGTGTATCTGTCCGGGTTGTTCTGGTGATCCTCGCCCTCGCCAGCTGCGGGGCGATGTTCTGGATTGTCGGTTACCTGGCTCTGGGTGGTGTTCCGCCCGCTTATCTGTCTGAGGTGGTCTTCGTCCTCCCGATTGTCGGGGTTCTCGCCGCGCTGTTGTTCCTTTTCGTGCGCAACCGCCGATGTGGCAGTGCAGGTCTGCGGTTTCTGCACCTGCGTAACGCTCCGGAGCCCACCCATAGTGAGGACAACTTGGATCTGGCGACCGGAGTTCTGAATGCCCGGGCATTCATGGCCACGGTCGGCGATGAATTGGGCAAGGGACCGGGCGCCCTGCTGCTGATTGATGCCACGCAATTCTCGGTGCGCCGGCCGCACAATCGCATCGCCAGCCGCGACGAGCCCCTGCGCCTGATCGCTGGCACCATCAGGACATCGGTGCGCGCTGATGATCTCGTGGGCCGCCTCGCCACCAATCGGTTCGCCGTTTACCTCAAGGGCGCGAACGACGCCGATTCGGAGCAGATCGCGCAACGCATCTGCGAGAGCGTCGAAAACACCATCTATCTCAGCGATCAGCGGACCATCGGCGCACTTTCGGTCAGCATCGGTGGCACTATGACACGCCCGGGGATGATCGAACCTTATCTGAGGACGGCCCGGGCCATGCTGGACAAAGCCAAGCAGGCCGGTCGGGGTCGCTTCATGCTCGCCCACGCCGCCTGATGTGCGCAGGATTCATCGAGCGGGATGCAAAAACGCCTGGCCCGCACTTGATCCGGGATGGGAACCGGTTTTTCGCGACAATCCGCGGCGATAAGCGAGCGTCATTGCTGGCGGCGGTTGAACTGATCGAGCGTCTGGCGCACCTCCTCATCCTCGACCTGGCCGAACTGCAGGTAGTGTTCGCCGACCGATCGGAACGGCCGAGGTTGGGACGGACAGACGATCTTGTCGACCCTTTTTGCCATATCGGCGACGACGTCCGGGGCACCGACCGGCACGGCGACGATGACTTCGCGCGCGCCCTCAAGCCGCATGGCCTCGATCGCCGCGCGCATCGTCGCACCGGTCGCGATCCCGTCATCGACAAGGATCGCCGTCTTCCCCTTTGGATCGAGTAGAGCCGCACCGTCGGGCAAGAGTTTGCGGGTGCGCACTTCGAGTTCCTGGCGGGCGCGCTCGGTAAGCGTTTTGATCTCGTCTTCGCCAAGGCCTGTCGCGGCGAGGATATCGGCATTGATGTCCCGGGCTTCCTTGTTGTGGCGGGCGATGGCGCCGACAGCCAGCTCGCTCTGCCCCGGCAAGCCGATCTTGCGCACCGGTAGGAGCCCGAGCGGTGCGCCGATGGCGGCGCAGATTTCCGCCGCGACCGGAACACCGCCGCGCGGCAGAGCGAGGACCACGCTATCCTTGCCCGAAAACTCCTCGAGGTGTTGTGCCAGCAGTCGTCCGGCCTCGCGGCGATCTGTGAACATGGCATCCTTCCCAGCCGCGCACCCCGCATATGATCGGTGTTGACGAACAGGTTAGAGAGAGCGGCTACAGCTCAACCGAGAAAGCGCCCCAGCCGTTCCAGTCCGTCAGCGATTTTGCTTTTCTCGGCCGCATAGCACCAACGCAGCCATCCCTCGGCTTCGCTGCCGAAAGCGCTGCCGGGCGCGAGGCCAAGGCCGACCTCCGCCACCAGCGCCTTGGCGGTCGCTAGGCTGTCCGCGCGTCCCTCGATGCGCAAGAACGCATACATCGCGCCGTCGGCATCGGGCACTTCAATGCCGCCAATGGCATTGAGGCCATCGAGCAGCATCGCTCGAGAGGCGACCAGTTCCTTGTGCAGCGCTGCGACCGAAGCCTCGCCCCGTGGATCCGAAACGGCCATCTCGGCGCCGCGCTGCACGAAGCCGGGCACGCATGAGGTGTTGTATTCGATGACCTTGGGCAGGTCGGCCATCAACTCCTCCGGCATGGTCAACCAACCGATGCGCCAGCCGGTCATCCGCCAGGTTTTTGAAAAGCTGTTGACCACCATCAGCCGATCCTCGGGCTCGGCGAGGCGCAGCATCGAGGGTGCGACGGCCTCGCCAGGCCGAAAGCAAAGCCGTTCATAGACGTCGTCCGAGAGGATCCAGATGCCGTACCGCCGGCAATGAGCGAGGAGCCGCTCCTGCTCGGCCCGGGTGATCGTCCAGCCGGTCGGATTGTTGGGCGAATTGACGACGACCATGCGGATGTCTGGCGTGAGGCGTTTGAGGAGCGCGTCCATATCGAGCTGCCACCGGCCGTTCTCGACCGTCAGTGGATGCCGTACGACTTGCGCCCCGACAAGTAGCGGCATCTCGGCGATATTGGGCCAGATCGGCGTGACGACGACGACCTTGTCCCTGGGCGAGACCACCATCTGTGTTGCCACCATCAGCGCCGAGACGCCCGAAGCGGTGACGGCGATGCGCGAGGCCGGCAGATCGACCCCGTGCAGCCGGGACGAATAAGCCGCGATCGCCTCGCGCAGCGACGCCGTGCCGAGATTGTGCAGGTACTTGGTCTCACCGCGCTGGAGCGAGGCGATGGCGGATTCGACGATGAAGTCGGGCGTCGGCATGTCGCTTTCGCCGAACCAGAAGGCGGCAGTGTCGGCACGGCCCATGCCGGCATTGGCGATGTCGCGTATGCTGGAGGAGGTGAGGTCGATCACCTCCCGGCGCGGTACGGGCGGGAAGGTGGTCGAGGAAACGATGGGTTCGGAGACGGTCAAGTCGGGCGTCCGGCGTGGTGGGAGGTTCATGAAGTCATAGCGCTTGCCGCCGGGCATGGGCAGCCCCCAAGGACCACAGGCTTATCGCCTGTGGCACCGTGTCCCTTCTCCCTCAAGGGGAGAAGGGAAACACCGCCATATGCGATCGGCTTGCACTACACCCGGTTCACCCCCGGTAGCCCGTCAAGGACGACGAAGCTCTGTTCGACCTTTGCCGTCGCCTGCGGATCCTTGCGGTCAGAAACCGTCACGAACTCCGTGCGCGCCTCCTTGTCGGTGAGGTGCATCAGAGCGTAGCCGTGGTCGCGTCCGTTGGCGTATTTGAGGTGCGGGTTCTCGGCGAGTGCCGTGGCGATACTTTCGTCCGACGGGCCGTCGGAGGTGATCGAGCCAGAAACGAACTCAGTCGCGAATGTCGTCGCCTCCTCCTCCATGAAATCCCGCTTGACGTCCGCGGCATAGAAGGCGTGCAGGTCTCCGCCGATGATGAGGGGGTTGGCGGTGCCGGCCTCGGCGACGCTGTCGAGCAGGCGCGCGCGGGCGGAACGATAGCCGTCCCAGCCGTCGAGATTGTAGGCCGTGTCGGGACCGGCCGCCGTGTCGCGCTCGGAAAGCAGGGTCTGCTGGCCGATGATCGTCCATTTGGCGCTCGAGGCCTTCAGCGCCCCGTCGAGCCAGCGCTCCTGATCGAGACCGAGAAAGGTCCGCTCGTCAGTGTCGAGACTGGCGTGGGTCGTCAGCATCGGCGAGCGATATTGACGGGTATCGAGCAGGGCGATGTCGACCAGGCGCCCGAAGCCATGGAGGCCATAGATGGCGAGGCTGGAAAACTCCGGCGCGGCACGAGGCGGCACGGGCATGTGCTCGTACCAGGCCTGGTAGGCGGCCGCGCGCTGCCTGAGGAACACATCCGGCCGCGGCGCGTCGGGCGAGTGATCCTTGGCGTAGTTGTTGATCACCTCATGGTCGTCCCACACGAACAGCCACGGGAAGGCTGCGTGCGCGGCTTTGAGGTCCGGATCGGATTTATAGAGCGCGTAGCGGTCGCGGTACTCGTAGAGAAGCGAGGGTACGCCCGTGCCGTGCCGGCGCACCAGATTGGCACCGTAGGTCTTCTCGTAGATGTAGTCGCCCAGATGCACGACGAGGTCGAGATCGCGCGCCGCCATGTCGCGATAGGCGCTGTAATAGCCCTGCTCGTATTGCTGGCAGGAGGCGAAGGCAAAATTGAAGCGGTCGGGTAGGGCTTCGGCCGCCGGCGCGGTGCGAGTGCGCCCGACCGGGCTTTCCGCATTGCCGCAGCGGAAGCGGTAGAAATACCAGCGCTCAGGCTGCAGTCCCTTGACTTCCACATGCACCGAGTGTGCGAAATCTGGCACCGCCGGAGCCATGCCCGACTGCACGGAGCGCGTGAACGCATCGTCTTCGGCAATCTCCCAGGCAACATCGAGCGGTCCGTACTCCGGCGCAGGGGCCGGAGCGAAGGGATCGGCCATGTTGATGGCCGCCTCGGCCGGAAAGACCAGCCGGGTCCAAAGGACGACGCTTTCCGCCGTGGGGCTCCCGGAAGCAACGCCCAGAGTAAATGGATCGCTGTCGAACTGCTGGGCTCGCACATTCCCGATGAGCGGCCAGACGGCAACCGCGGCAAGCCCGGAAGCGAGGAATTGGCGGCGATCAATCAGCGGCATGGGCGAGTTCCTTTCCGCGTGCGGCAAGGGCAAGATCGGGCCGGTCGGTGGTGACGTTCCGCAGGCCCTTCGCCAGCCAATAGGCAAGGTCCTCCTCGCTATTGGGGGTCCAGACACCCAGCCGGTCGAGCGGCACCCTTCCGGCTATTGCCTCCCACTCGACCGAGAGCAGCGACATCTCGATGTCAACGACATCGGCGACGGTCATCGCCACCTCGATACTGGCGGCAAGGCCGAGCCGTTCGATCGAGCCGCGGGAAAAGGAGAGGAGGGTCCGCATGTGCGGTGCCACGCGCCGTACCGTCGCCAGCACGTCGGGATAAAAACTCGTGAGGAAAGTGCGGTCGGCAAGGCCCAGGGCATTGAGCACGGCGGCCGCCTTGGCTTCCAGTCCGGCATAAGGCACGCGCGCGGCGTCGGCCTTGAGCTCGACTTGCAGTTCGAGATCGCTGTCCTTGAACAGCCAAAGCACCTCTTCGAGCGTCGGAATGCCCTCGCCGTCGCTGCCCCTGAGGGTAACGTCGTGCCGCTCGCCCAAGCCAAGCGCCCGCACCGGTCCGGTGCGGTTGGTGGTGCGATCGAGCGCCGGATCATGGATGACCAGCAGCTCTCCGGCATCGGTGAGATGTACGTCGAACTCCACCGCCTCGACCGGCAGCGTCAGCAGGTTGCGAAAGCCCGAAAGGCTGTTCTCGGGCCAGAGGCTGCGAGCGCCGCGATGGCCAACGATGAAGGTCATGGTTTCGTCCGGCTTTGAAGAGGGCGATGGTGACCAGTATGTACCCGAATCGACAAGACCTTTGGCCAACGTATTGCGCCGTCACCCCGCAAGGGTAGCGTCGAACCGCATATCAAGTGTTTCAGGCGATCTGCGTTACATTTGTTACATGCGCGTGACATATGTGCAAGCATGTGCCCGAACCGCAAGATCGCCCAGGGCCTCCGGTCTTGACATGATCCACATTACTGGTAACGTTCCCACAGCGCTCACCGTGCCGAAGAGCATCGCAGCGTCATGGGAAGAGGATATGACCAAGCGCGGCAATCGCCGGCCTACCATCATCGATGTCGCTGCCAAGGCCGGTGTCTCCAAGAGCACGGCGGCGCGCGCGCTTGCCGGCGCGGCCAACATCAACCCGGAAACGCGCGAGCGCGTCCTGCGGGCGGCGCGGCTGGCTGGCTACGAGCGCAACCACCTGGCCGTCGGCATGCGGTCCGGACGCAGCGGGCTGCTGGGTCTCGTCATCCCTGACATCGCCAACCCGTTCTGGGCCGAGGTCGCCCGTGGCGCCCAGGACCGTGCCGCCGAAAACGACATATCGTTGCTGGTCTTTTCTTCGGACTGGGATCCGGCCAAGGAAGCAACGCACCTGCGCGCCTTGCGCCGCGCCCGCGTCGACGGCGCGATTATCAATCCCGTATCCGACAGTTTTGACGACCTCGATCGCTTCGGCCTTCCCTTCGTCCTCATCGGATCGAGCGCCGAACGTTTCCCCGAGACCTCGAGCGTGGGTTCCGACATTGCCCAGGCCGTGCGGCTCGGCCTCGATCATCTGGCGGCCAAGGGCCACGCGGCGCCAAGTCTCATCCTTGGGCCCAAATCGCGTCTCGCGCGGGCCCGCTTCCTGCGCTCGGTTCACCAGCACTGCATCGAGCGGGATATCGATCCGGCGATCCTCGCCATCGAGGACGGCGAATATACCGTCGAGGGCGGGCGCCTCGCCATGCAGCGGCTCCTTTCCCGAGCGCATGTGGGGCATGTTGCCGTATTTGCGGCCAACGACATGATGGCGATCGGCGCCTTGATGGCCGTGCGCGAGGCGGGCCTCTCATGCCCTGACGACGTTTCCATCCTCGGGTTCGACGGCATTCCGGCCGGCGCCTTCACCACGCCGGGTCTTACCACGATCGCCAAGCCCGGTCGCGAAATGGGCATTCGCGCGGTCGAGGGTTTATTCGACGAAATCGAAGGGCGGTCGGAACATGGCCGCATTTACCTGCCGTGCCGCCTGATCGAGCGAGCTTCGCTCGCCGATCTTTCGGCCTCGGCGCCCCAGCGCAAAGCCGGGGCGGGGAGAGGATAGTCATGGTCGCAGGAGACGAGCAGCGGTTCGATGCCGCGCTTGATGATGGGAACGTTCCCATTGACTCGCGTTGGGACGCCTTCGTGCGCGGCCTGCGCAGATGGTGGCCCTATTACGTGATGATGGCGCCGGGCATCTTCTTCTTCGTCGTCTTCCATTACCTGCCCATCTGGGAAGCCAAGATCGCCTTCGAGCAGGTGCGCATCATCCCGCCCAACATCTGGGTCGGCTGGAAGCATTTCGAGACGCTGTTTACCTCGCCCGTCTTCTGGCAGGTAATGGCCAACACCCTCATCATCTCGGGCATGAAGATAGCCTTCGTCTTCCCGGTGCCCATCCTCGTGGCGCTGCTTCTCAACGAAATCCGCTCCGGCCCCTTGCGCAAGTTCATCCAGTCGGCGATCTACCTGCCGCACTTCCTTTCCTGGGTGGTGATCGCCGGCATCTTCATCGCCGCGCTTTCGCCCTCGGGCGGCGTCGTCAACCAGATCACCGGCTTCTTCGGGCTCGCACCGCGCTCCTATATGACCGATACCGGCGCCATCCGCTGGGTGCTGGTCTATTCGGAAATGTGGCGCTCGGGCGGATGGGACAGCCTTCTCTATCTCGCCGCCATCATCGCCATCGATCAGCAGCTCTACGACGCTGCCGAGATGGACGGTGCGAACCGCTGGCAGAAGATATGGTACGTCACCATTCCCGGCATCGTGCCGACGATCGCCACGCTCTTCATCCTCAACGCCGGCATGTTCCTGTCGGCCGACCTCAACCAGGTCATCAATCTCTCCAACGACGTCGTGCGCTCGACCATCGATATCGTCGACACCTACGTCTACCGCATCGGCTTGCAGACCGGCGAATACTCGCTGGCCACCGCCGCCGGGCTGTTCAAGGCCGTGCTCGGCATGCTGCTGATTGTCGTCGCCCACAACGTCTCCAAGCGCCTGACCGGCAAGGGGGTCTGGTGATGGCATCCCGCAACGACCGCCGCACCCCGCTCGAGCGCACCGAATACGCCATTATCGTCTCGGCCATGCTGCTGATGGTGGTGGTGACCGTCCAGCCGATCCTCAACCTTGCCGCAATCTCGCTCTCCGATCCCGCCCGCGTACCGAGAATGAGTGGGCTCTCCATCTGGCCGGATGGTTTTTCGCTCGATGTGTGGACGCTGCTCCTCAACCATCCGAACGTGCGCCAGGGGGTAATGAACTCGATCCTCATCACCGGTGCCGGCACGTTGATCAACGTCACCTTCACCGCGCTCATGGCCTGGGGCCTGTCCCGGCCCGGCCTTCCCGGAAGACGGTTCCTCTTCGTGATGGTGCTGATCACCATCGTCTTCGAGCCCGGCATCATTCCGGACTATTTCATCAACAAGCGTCTGGGCCTGCTCGACACCTACTGGTCGGTGATCCTCTACAAAGCCGTCAACGCCTGGTACCTGATCATCCTCATCCGCTTCTTCGAGGAAATCCCCAAGGAACTGCTCGAAGCCAGCGAACTCGACGGCGCCAATGCCTTCCAGGTGTTCTGGCACGTGGTGCTGCCGCTCGCCCGGCCAGCGCTTGCCACCATTACCCTCTTCTACCTCGTCTTCCACTGGAACGAGTTCTTCCGGGCCATGATCTACCTGACCGATCAGAGCAAATGGCCGCTGCAGGTGGTGCTGCGCCAGTTCGTCATCGGCGGCGACAAGCTGTCGATGGTGGGCGTTCAGGCGATGAACCAGTTCACCGGCGCCAGCCAGCTTTCGATCCGGGCGCTCAATGCCGGGATGATCATCCTGACTATCCTGCCGATCCTCATCATCTATCCCCTGATCCTCAAATTCTTCACCAAGGGCACCATGTCCGGCGCCCTCAAGGGATGAACCCCCAGACCTGCCAACGAGCACCAATCACGGAGGAGACAACAATGCTCGCCAAAACACTTCTGGCAACGACGGCCGCCCTGGCCCTCAGCCTTGGCCTAGCCGCAACGGCGTCGGCGCAGCCCACGACGGTCCGCATCGTTTCCAAGGACCTGTTGACCACCAATCCCGAGGATGTCGCCCATATCGAGCGCATCGAGCAGGCGCTCGCCGAACGTGGCACCGAGGTTGATATCGAGATCGTCGACCTGCCCTCCTCGGGCTATGCCGATGCGCTCGGCGTCATGCTCCTTTCGGGCGACATTCCCGATCTCATCTACTTCCAGGGCGGCGACGCCAAGATGGTCGAGCAGGGCATCCTGGAAGACTGGCGCCCGTGGATCGAGCAGACGGAATATCTGAAAGACGGGCTCTACGCGCACAACGTCGCCCGCCTCGAGAACTACCCGTACCTGCTCTATCCTTATCCGGTGCGCATTCCCCAGCCGGTGATCCGCAGGGAATGGCTGGAGCAATCCGGGCTCGAGGCCCCGCAGAGCGTCGATGAGTACGTCGCGCTCTTTACCGCCATCCGCGATGGCGATTTCGACGGCAACGGCCAGGACGACACCTACGGCATCACCTCCGCCGACAATACCAACGAGCTCGACGCCATCTTCAACCAGGCCTTCGGCGTCACCTCGACCTGGATGAAGAACGAGGCCGGCGAGTGGGTGCATTCTCGCGTGACCCCGCAGGAGCGCGACAAGCTCGCCTTCTATGCATCGCTGCGCGAGGAAGGGCTCTACGATCCCGAATACATCACCACCAAGTGGGACATCAAAGAGGACAAGTTCTACACCGGTCGCGCCGGCGTCATCCTCGGCTCCTCAATGGAGGTGATCGACATCTATGGCGGCAAGCTCCGCCAGGTCGAGCCCGAGGCCGAACTGGTGCTGCTTGCTCCTCCCGAGGGTCCGGGCGGCCGCGGACTTGCCGCCGTCGACGTCTCCAAGGAAAGCCGCGGCTTTGCCATGTCGGTGCTTTCCGAGAACAAGGAGGCGGTCGTTGCCATCCTCGATTTCCTCGCCAGCCCCGAGGGCCAGATGATGGACCGCATGGGCTTCGAGGGTGAACACTACACCCGCAGTGGCGACACCATCGAGGTGACCGACAAGATCTCCACCTGGTACGCCCGCTTCATGGCGACCGCCAACTGGGAGGCCCCGGTTGTCTGGCAGTCGGAAGCGGCAGTCGCCTCGCTCGACCAATTGGCCGAGTACTATACGCCCGACAACGCCTTCGTCTTCCCGGCCGAATACGCCGCCGATCTCGACGCCACCGAGAACGTCTACCGCTCGTGGGTGTACAAGTTCATTTCCGGCGAGGCCGGCATGGACCAGTGGGACCGGTATGTTTCCGAATGGGAAGCCGCTGGTGGCGCCAGGCTCAACGAGTACGCCCGCGGCGTCCTCGATGAGTGAGGTCTATGCCTTAAGAACCCCCTCCCTTGCCCTCCCCACAAGGGGGAGGGTGGGACCCCGTGCTCTTGGCACGATCGAGCCCCACGCTCCGAACGGCACCTCCCCCCATGTGGGGGAGGTTGGGCGGGGGGTGTCTCGAACCTCTAAGCGCCACAACCAGGAACCCCCGACCCATGCCTAGCTCCTTTCGTGGCCGCGTCCGCGCTCTCGTCCATGGCATCGCCTTCGGCGACGCCCTGGGCGCGCCGGTCGAGAAGCTTTCGGCCGCCGATATCCGCGCGCGCTATGGCCGGGTGACCTCACTCGAGACGACCTGGCACAAGATGAGCCTGCCGGAAGCTGCCCGAAACGGGCGCATCCGCGGCAACGGCATCGTCACCGACGATACGCTGATGACGCTGGCATTGATGGACGTCTACGGGTCCGTGCGCCGTCACCTCGATGCCTGGGACATGGCGGACGGCATGGTGCGCCAGATCGTCTGGACGCCGCGATGGATACCGGAACTGCAGCGTGAGACGATGCTGGTCGAGCGCCTGTTCTATCCCGAGAAATGGATCTTCCAGCGCCACCAGCTCGCCAGCTGCGATCCGCGCCAGGGCGGCATCGGCAACATGGTCAATTGCGGTGCGGCCATGTACATCGCCCCCGTCGGCGTGGTGAACGCCTGCGATCCCAAGGCCGCCTATGACGAGGCCATCGCCTTCGCCTCCGGTCATCAGGAAAGCTACGGGCTCGAGGCCGCCGGCGCCATGGCCGCCGCGGTTGCCGCGGCCTTCGTTCCAGGCACGAGCATCGAGCGCATTGTCGACACCGTCATCGACCTCGCCAAGGACGGCACACGTCTGGCTATTGCCGACATCGCCGAGCGCGCCCGCAAGATGCGGCGCATCGGCGCCGATCACGCGGCGGTCTGCGACGCCTTCCATTCCGTCATCACCCGCTATTCGTCGATCGGGGACGACGTCAATCATCTGCCCGAAAAGGCCGGGCGGCTGACAGATGCCTATCGACCCTCCCGCCTCGCCAGCATCGAAGAACTCCCGCTTGCCCTCGGCTTCTGCCTCTTCAACGACGGCGATTTCCGCTCCGCGATCGAGGACGGCATCAATTCCGGTCGCGACACCGATTCCATCGGCGTCATGGCCGGCGCTGTTCTCGGCGCGCTGCATGGCGAGGCGGTTGTCGACGCTGCCGACCGGGCAACGCTCGACGGCGCCAACAGCATGGACCTTGCGGCGCTCGCCGACGGCTTCTGCGACACCGCCCTCGCCATCCTTGCCGACGACCGTGCCGCTGCCGAGCAGCGCGAAGTTGCTCGGGCCGCGCTTTTCGGAGAAGCCGGCCTCGCCCAAGCCATTGCCTGACCATTTTCTTCCGAAAGATCCTAGATGCTCTCCCCCACTCAAATCCTCGAAAAGATCTATTCAGGCTTCATCGGCAAGGCCATCGGTGTACGTCTTGGCGCCCCGGTGGAGCCGACCATCTGGAGCTACGAGCGCATCCGCGACACCTATGGCGAGGTGACCGCGTACCTGCGCGACTTCAAGAACTTTGCCGCCGACGACGACACCAATGGCCCCGTCTATTTCATCCGCGCGCTGCGCGACTACGGGCTCAATGCCACCGCCGCCGACGTCGGCAAGACCTGGCTCAACTATGCCGCGGAAGAACACGGCATGTACTGGTGGGGTGGTTACGGCGTCTCGACCGAGCACACTGCCTACCGCAACCTGCGCGCCGGTATCCCAGCGCCGCTATCCGGATCCATCGCCACCAACGGCACCACCGTTGCCGAACAGATCGGCGGACAGATCTTCATCGACAGCTGGGGCTGGGTGAATCCGGGCAATCCGGAAAAGGCCGCGCAGATGTCGGCAATGGCCGCCAGCGTTGCCCATGACGGCGAGGGGCTCAACGGCGCCCGCTTCTGCGCCGCCGCCATCGCTGCCGCCTTTGTGGGGAGGAGCATCGAGGAGGTCATCGCGGCAGGCCTTGCCACCATTGCGACCGAAAGCCTCTATGCCCGCGTCGCCAACGCCGTCATTGCCTTCCACAAGGCCAATCCCGACGACTGGCGCGCCTGCCGCGATATGCTGAACGCCGAATGGGGCTATGACCGCTATCCCGGCGTCTGTCACATCGTCCCCAATGCCGGCGTCACGATAATGGCGCTCATCTATGGGCGGGGCGACCTGCAGCGCACCGTCGAGATCGCCACCATGGCCGGCTGGGACACCGACTGCAACGCCGGCAATGCCGGCGCCATCGTCGGCACCCTGCAGGGCCTGCAGCCGGGCTGGGACAAGTACCGCAAGCCCATCAACGATTTCCTCATTGCCTCCGGCATTGTCGGCTCCATCAACATCGTCGACATCCCGAGTTTTGCGCGCGAGCTGACAGTGCTCGCACTCGATCTTGCCGGACGCGAAGCGCCCGCACTCTGGCGCGAGGACATGACCCGGCGCGGGTTGCGCTTCGACTTCGACTTGCCCGGATCGACGCACGGCTTCCGCACCGAAGGCTTCAACCAGATCAGCCTCAAGGCCTCGAACGAGCGTCACATCGAGGCGTCGCGTGGCAGCCTCGAAATCCTCCTCGACCGGCTGGAGCGCGGGCAGGGTGGACGCGCATTCTGGAAGCCGTTCTATCGACGCACCGATTTCGACGACGAGCGTTACCGCCCGATGTTCTCGCCGGTCATAGATGCCGGCCAGAAGGTTTCCTTCAAGCTCTGGCTCGACCCGTGGAACGGCGACGGCAATCTGCGCATCGCCCCTTATGTGCGCCGCACCATGAGCGGGGTCGTCGAGGAGACCGGCGCCTGGCACGTGCCCTCGAGCGAGGGGTGGCAGGAGGTGAGCTTCGTTGTGCCGGAAGGTGACGAGGCCATCGACGAGGTCGGCATCGCCATCGAATATTTCGGCCGCCTCAAATTCCTCGGCCGGCTGTTCCTTACCGACTTCCGCGTCGAGGGCGCGGGCCGTGCGCGCATCGATCCCAGCGTTGAAATGCAGGAATGGGGCGCGATCTCGCGCTTTACCTGGAACCGGGGCCACTGGACGCTCGGGGATGGCCGTATCCACGGCCATACCGCTGCCGACGCCGATATGTGGACCGGTCACTATTACGCCTGCGACCTGACCGTCACCGCCGACATCCGGCGCCTCGCCGGTGCTTCGCAGCTGGTGACCGCGCGGGTGCAGGGTACCGGACGGTTCTATGCCGCCGGGTTCGATGGGGATGACGTGGTAATCCTCAAGGAGGACTTCGGCACGACCGAGCTCGCCCGCGCGCCCTTCGCACCCGAACCAGGACGCAGCTACCAGTTCGGCTTTACCGTCGAAGGCGACAGGCTCGCCTTCTCCATCGACGGCCAATCGCTGCTCGAAGCCCGCGACGGCGCCTATGCTTACGGCATGGTGGGCCTGCGTATGGCCGGGCCGGGACGGATGAGCGTCGGCACCATCGAGATCGTCGAAAGCTGACGGCGGCAGCGGGCATCGTCCCGCGAGGAGGAGACTATGGCAGAGATCGCCCTCAAACATGTCGGCAAGACCTACGGCAACTTGCCGGTGCTGTCGGACATCAGTCTCGATATGGAGGACGGCGAATTCGTCGTCCTCGTCGGCCCGTCGGGCTGCGGCAAATCCACCCTTTTGCGCATGATCGCCGGGCTCGAGGACATCACCGCCGGGCAGATCACCATAGGCGGCAAGGTGGTCAACAACATGCCCGCCAAGGAACGGGACCTCGCGATGGTCTTCCAGTCCTATGCGCTCTATCCGCACATGAAGGTCGCCGACAACATGAGCTTTGCCTTGAAGCTTGCCGGCGCGCCGAAAGCCGAGGTCCGCCAGCGCGTCGCCGACGCGGCCCGCATTCTCGGGCTCGAGAACCTGCTTGATCGGCTGCCGCGTGAGCTCTCCGGCGGTCAGCGCCAGCGCGTCGCCATGGGCCGCGCGATCGTCAGGAATCCGCGCGCTTTCCTCTTCGACGAGCCGCTCTCCAATCTCGATGCGAAGCTGCGCGTCAAGATGCGCGCCGAGATCAAGGCGCTCCACCAGCGTCTCGGCAAGACGACGGTCTTCGTCACCCATGACCAGACCGAAGCCATGACCATGGCCGACAAGATCGTGGTCCTCAACGGCGGCAATATCGAGCAGTCCGGTCCCCCGCTCGAGCTCTATGCCAATCCGAGGAACCTGTTCGTTGCCGGCTTCATCGGCTCGCCGGAGATGAACCTGATGCCGGCCGTGGTGGGTGAAGCCGGCGCCGATGTGCGGCTCGCCGACGGGACAGCGCTTCCGATCGGCCAACCGCTCGACCGCGCACCGGGCAGCGAGATCGTCTACGGCATTCGCCCTCAGCACATTGGGCTTGCCGAAACGGGGGTTCCGGCCGAGATCGTCGTCGTCGAGCCGACCGGCGAGGCGCAAGAGGTTCTGGCCCGCATCGGCATCCAGGATATTTCCGTCGTCGTCAGGGACCATGCGCCATTGCATCCGGGCGAGACCATTCGCCTCGCCATCGATCCCGCCCGTGTCCTCATCTTCGACAAGGCAAGTGGATTGAGGCTGCAGTGACGATGGGCGAAGTCCGGCATTTCGACCCACACGCGCAGGGGCCACTCGCGGGCATTCGGGTCCTCGATCTCTCCCGTCTGATGGCCGGCAACATGCTCTCGCTCCAGCTCGGCGATTTCGGTGCAGACGTCGTCAAGGTCGAGCCGCCGGCGGGTGACCCGCTGCGCGATTGGAAGGACGATGGCCACTCGCTCTTCTGGAAGACCTATGGCCGCAACAAGCGATCCATCACCCTGGACCTGCGCCGGAAGCCCGCCATGGACGCCCTCTGGCGTCTGATCGAAGGCGCCGATGTCCTCATCGAGAACTACCGACCCGGAACGCTGGAAAAGATGGGGCTCGCTCCCGAGGCGCTGCTCGCCGCCAATCCCAATCTGATCGTCGTGCGCATCTCCGGCTTCGGCCAGACCGGCCCTTACGCGCTCCTGCCAGGGTTCGGCACCATCGTCGAAGCCATGAGCGGCTTTGCCGACCGCACGGGCTTCCCGGACCGCGAACCGGTGCTGCCGCCCCTGGCGCTCGCCGACATGATCGCCGGCATCTACGGGGCCTCGGCAACGATGACGGCGCTCTTTGCCCGTGAGCGTGGGGTGAGCAAAGGCCAGGTCATCGATCTCTCGCTGCTGGAACCGATGTTCTCGGTGCTGGGGCCGGAGGTCGCAATCTTCACCCGCACCGGCAAGGTCAAGCAGCGCGCCGGCAGCGCCTCCAACACCGCCTCGCCACGCAACGTCTACCGCTGCGCCGACGGCAAGTATCTGGCCCTGTCGGGCTCAACCCCGGCGGTCGCAAAGAGGATCTTCGAGATCATCGGTCGCCCGGAGATGAACACCGATCCGCGTTTTGCCACCAACTCCGATCGCGTAAGGCACCGCTCCCTCGTCGATGAGGCGGTCGGCGGCTGGTTTGCCGAGCGCGAAAGCGGCGAGGCGCTGCGGCTCATGCGGGAGGCCGGCGCGACGGTCGGGCCGATCTACAATATCGCCGACATCATGGACGATCCGCACTACCGCGAGCGCGAGATCATCGTCGAAGCCGAGGACCCCGAGTTCGGCGCGCTCGCCATGCACAACATCGTGCCGCGCCTTTCCGGCACGCCCGGTGTCTGGCGGCGGCCGGCGCCTGCCCAGGGCGAGCATGGGCGCGAGATTCTGGCCGAGGCGGGGTTCGATGCCGATGAGATAGACGCCGTTCTCGCGGCTGGAGCGGAACCATGATCCGCTCGCTGCTCTATATCCCGGCGAGCTCCGAGCGCTTCATCGCCAAGGCCCATGAGCGCGGCGCCGACGCCATCATCCTCGACCTCGAGGACAGTGTGGCGGAGCCCGACAAGGACAAGGCGCGCGCAGGCCTTGCCGATGCAATTCCCTTGGCACGCCAGCGTGGTGCCCGAATTTTCGTGCGCGTCAACCACGATCCCGAGCGCGTTACCGACGACGTCGAGGCAGCCGTGCGTGCCGGCGCCGACGGCCTGATGCTGCCCAAGACCGAGAGCGCCGACGACCTTGCCCGGCTTGCCGCACTTCTGGAACCGTTGGAGGCCGCAATCGCCCGGCTGCCGTTCTCCGTCATCGGCCTCATCGAGTCGCCCGCCGCCGTGCTCGATGCGCGCGCCATCGCCCGGGGTCCGCGCCTGATGGCTCTCGCCGTCGGCGGCGAGGATCTGGCACTCGCCATGGGTGCCGGACCGACCTCGGAGGTTTTGCGCTTTCCCAAGCTGCTCGTCCATTACGCCGCCAAGGCGGAGGGGCTGATGTCCATAGGCCTCTTACGCACCGTCGCCGACTATTCCGACCACGCCGCCATCCGCGCCGCGGGACGGGAGGCCCGCGACTTCGGCTTCGACGGCGCGACCTGCGTGCACCCGGCGGTGGTGCCGCTCCTCAACGAGGCGTTCACGGCAAGCGAGACGGATCTTGCCTGGGCGCGGCGGGTGGTCGAGGCCGCTGGAGGACAGCCGGGTGCCTTCGCACTCGACGGGCAGATGATCGACGCGCCGGTCCTTGCACGGGCGCGGCGGTTGCTGGAAGAAAAGTAGTTGGAGCGCCCTTTCCCCCCTCCCTGGCCCTTGGCGAGTTGGAGGCAGCGGCAGGCGTAGCGCCGACGAGAAGATAGATTTTTAACTATGTTGTTCGGATTTCAGCAACGAAGGTGCCTGGCGATGGATTAGGACGCTGCTTAGAGGAGTCCAGGTCCATGCCGCGCTACTTCTTCGATGTTGAGAACAGGCATGCTGTTCGGGATTATGTCGGACAGGAGCTGGCAAGCCTGCACGCTGCAAAGGCAGAGGCCGACCGGGCGCTTAGCGAAGCGGTGAAAGACGACTTCTCCTATGAGGCTCGGCGAGACATGGCGATCAACGTCCGGGATGAAGCCAGCGTGGTTGTCCTCCGGGTGTTTCTCTCATATTCAGCGACGCCGCCCCTATCCTAGTCTAAGAGCCGCCAGCAAAGTGCCCGTACGCGCCTCAACCCGGCGGTGAAGGCACCGGCGTCCTAGCCTCCCATGCCTTCAGCATTTCTTGCGTCTCCTCGGCGGTGTTTACGGGACCGCCCGACCAAAACGAGCCGGTGCACTCATCCGGCGGCGCCGGTTCGGCAACGCCGATCCCGTCCCAGTTGAGAATATCGGTTCCGTGCCCGCCACTCATGGCGATGGTCTCGCCGACATAGACGGCTTTCCCGTTGAAGCCGTCGATGAGCCGGATGCGGCCGTCGTCGGTGCGTTCGACTGTAGTGTCATGGTGCCAAATGACGACGGAATCGCCGTGTCGCAGACAATTGTTTTCGTCGATCCGAAGCTCGCCAACGGCTAACGCATTTAAAGAAGCATCTGCAGGCGTGGCAGCTCTGGCAAAATGCGGGAGAGGCATCTCCTCCTCCGCATGGGCCGGCAAGATCGCCAGCGCTGCCGCATATACCGCCAGGTGATATCGCCGCCTCATGTTGCCTCCAGCTGCCGCCGGGACACCATCATCAGCGAATGCGGCGCAAACGAGGCTTGGCGACGGTGGGTAAAGTCCTTTCGCCTAAAGCCCCAGCGCCCTGAGCTTCTCGATCGAACGCCCTGCAAACCTCTGCCAGTCGGACGGATTGTCGTGCTCGGCCACGATATGGTCGGCCGCCGTCTGCTTGAACAGCGGTACCAGCGTCTCCCAGTCGATGATGCCGTCACCGGTCGCCGTCCAGCCGTCATCGGCCGCGGTGCCCGGCGGCGCCGTGTCCTTGGTCTGAATGGCGGCGATCCGGTCGCCATAGCGAGTGAGCTCGGCGGCAGGGTCCGCGCCCGCCCGTGTGATCCAGCCGCAGTCGATCTCGAACCACACAGTATCGCCGCCCGTTTCGAGGATGTGATCGATCGGCCGACTGCCGTCGGGTAGGGCCAAGTATTCGAAATCGTGGTTGTGCCAAGCGACTTTCAGGTCGTGTGGCTGCGCCTTCTGTGCTCCCCGCGCCAGCTTCTCGCCGAGCCGCTGCCAGAAGGCCGATGTTGTCTCGCGCTCTTCTACCGGAATGTAAGGCGGGATCATCAGCGTTGCCCCGAGCGTCAGGGCGATGTCGATGAAACGCTCCGGCTCGTCGACAAGACCCGACAGCGGCATATGGAAGCCGTAGCAGGCGAGCCCTGCATCGTCGAGCTGCCGGCGAAAGAGGGCCGGGTCCGCCTCATAGGCCGGCAGCCAAGGCTCGATGGCGTCGTATCCCATCTGCTTGAGGATGGGGAACTGTGCTGCAAGTGGCGGAAAATTGCGCGAGGAATAGAGCTGGTAGGCAATTGGGTAAGCCATGCTCAGCCCTGGGGCTCCTTGTCGGCGTCGAACTCGAGGAGCTCCAGCATCACGCCGAGCTGGGGAACGGTGTCGTAGTACGCATAGCGCCCGTGGCTGCCGTCGAACTCGCCGCTCTGCAGGAGCTTATGACCTTTGCCCTCGAGATAGGCGTGACGGTTGGTGAGGTTTTTTGTCTTGAACGCGATGTGGTGGCAGCCGGGGCCCTTCTCTTCGAGAAGGTCGCGCCAGGCGCTCTTCTCAGGCCCTGGCTCGAGGAATTCCACGTCGATATTGCCGAACTTGAACATGCGGATCTTGCATCCGACAGCCGCGGGCATGCCGTTGTAGATGGCCCTCGCTTCTTCCGGCTCGGCGGCCTTGCCGAGCGGCGGCAAGGGCTTGCCGGTGAGGTCCGCGAACCACTGGGAGGATTTGTCGACATCGTCGGTGACGAAGCAGATTTGCATCACCGCGTCTTCGTCGAGCAGGCGCTTGTCCATTTTGGTCTGTCCATGTGAGGGAGGAGTCGCAGGCGGCCCGGCCGCAACCGGGTCGCCCGCGTCGGGAGGAAGGGTTAGAGCGTTTTCAGCAAAAGTGGGTACCGGTTTTGCGGTTCGAAAACGCGACAATTCAGAACTCTAGCCGAGGATGGTGTCGTAGTTTTCCTTCATCTGGGCGATGGCATCGTCGACCGTCATGTTGGGATCGCTCCAGAAATTGAAGACGACGTCCCAGATCGAATCCTGCCAGTCGGCGTCCGCCGTGTTGTGCGGGTTCTGCACCTGGTGGGCCGGATCGCCGAGGATCTCGAGTACTTCCTGGCTGCACGCGTCGAGGCTGTCGGCCGGCGCGTCGAGCCGCACGGGGGTCGATCCCTTCTCGGCGGCGAAAGCGCCCTGAACCTCGGGGTCGACAACGACGGAGGCAAAGTCGAGCTCGGCCTGCTGTACGTCTTCGGGAACGCCGCCGAGCAGGCCCCAGGCGTCGACCGTCACCACGACCGCCTTGCCGCCTGGAATCTGCATGCAGCCGAAATCGGTGCCCGGCACCTTGTCGGCCGCCAGCCACTCGCCCTTCATCCAGTCGCCATGCACCTGCATGAGGGCCCTGCCGCTGATCACCTCATTGGTGGTCTCGTTCCAGGGGCGGTTTTGCGCCGCCGGCCCTGCCTCGTTGGCGAACAGCCGCAGCGTCTCGAGCGTCTGGCGGAACGCGGGATCGTCGAGCGCAGCAGGATCGACCTCGCTGCCATAGATGGCACTGTAGACGTCCGGACCTGCCACCGCGGCGGTCAGCGCATGCATCAGATAGCCGACCTGGAACGGCTGGCTGCCCACCGCCACGGGATCGTAGCCGGCGGCGCGGATGGTCTCGAAGTCGGCGAACATGTCCTCGAAGGAGGTCCATGCGGTCGGATCGACGCCGGCCGCTTCGGCGACTTCCATGTTGTAATAGACCATGCCATCGATATGCAGCGCCGTCGGCACCTTGACGATCTCGCCGTCGACGCTGATCGCTGCGGCAACCGAAGTCGGCAGGTTCTCGACGACATTGTTCTCCTCGAACCACTGGGTCAGCGGAAGGCCCAGCCCCATCCCGGCGAGGTCGCGATAGACGCCGGGGTTGGACTCCATGAACACGTTCGGCGGCTGCCCGCCGGTGACGAGGCTCATCAGGTTGACGTTGGAGCCCGTGTCATGGGGGATGGCGATGTCGGTCCAGCTATGGCCCTTCTCCTCGAGGCCGGCGCGCAGCACGTTGAGTGCGGCGACCTCGGGCGGCGCGGACCAGCTGTGGTAGATGACGAGGTCGGTTGCCATCGCCCCCGTCGAGGCGGTGCCGAGCATGAGACCGGCGGCAAGCCCGGTCAGCAATTTCCTGGACATATCTCTCTCCCTTGCAATGTTGGTCACATCCGCTGCCCTGTACGGGCGTCGAATAGGTTTGCCTTGCCCCGAAGAAAGCCGACCGAGACGGCTTGGCCCGGTGCCAGCGCCGAGGCGATGGCCGGGTCGATGCGCAAGGCGAGCAGCTCGTCCTCGAAGCGGAAATACGCGCTGGCGTCGGGCCCGGTGCGCTCGGCATATTGGACCGGCACGTTGAACACCCCCGCCGCCCCCTCGACCGAACCGTCTGGCGTGCCGAAGTGCTCGGGCCGCAGTCCCGCGATGATTTCGGCGCCATCCTCGGGCCGCGCGGAAAAATCATAGTCGGAAACGTCGAGACGTATGCCCGAGCCGAAGATGGCCTCCGTACGGCCGTTGGCGAGCGACAGCTTCGCCTTGCGCAGGTTCATCGCCGGGGAGCCGATGAACCCGGCAACGAAGAGGTTGGCCGGTCTCTCGTAAATCTCGTCGGGCGTGCCGAACTGCTGGATGACGCCGGCATTCATCACCGCGATCTTGGTGGCCATGGTCATGGCCTCGATCTGGTCGTGGGTGACGTAGACGACGGTGTGGTTGAGCTCGTCGTGGAGCCTCTTGATCTCCATGCGCATTTCGGTGCGCAGCTTGGCGTCGAGATTGCTGAGCGGCTCGTCGAACAGGAACACCCCGACGTTCTTGACCAGCGCCCGCCCGATGGCGACGCGCTGGCGCTGCCCGCCCGAAAGCTGCGCCGGCTTGCGGTCGAGCAGCGGCTCGATCTGCAGGAGTTTCGCCGCCCAGGCGACGCGCCGCTCGATTTCGTCGGCGGGCAGCTTCGAGGAGACGAGCCCGAACTTGAGGTTTCCGCGCACCGTCTTGGTCGGATAGAGCGCGTAGGACTGGAACACCATGGCCAACCCCCGATCCTTGGGATCGAGGTCGGTGACGTCGCGGTCTCCGATGACAATGCGTCCATCGGTAACGTCGAGGAGGCCCGCCAGCAGGTTTAAGAGGGTGGTCTTGCCGCAGCCCGAGGGCCCGAGCAGCACCAGGAAGTCTCCGTCCTCGATGGCGAGGTTGAGGTCGTCGAGGACCGTGAGGTGCCCGTAGGTCTTGGTGATGTGTTCGAAGCTGACGCGCGGCATATGGTGTCCATCAACCCTTGATTGCACCCGCCGTGATGCCCTGCACGAAGAGCTTTCCGACGAGGAAATAGATGACGAGCGGAGGGATGGCCGTGAGCAGCGCAGCGGCCATGTTCTGGTTGTAGGCGACGGTGCCGGTCGAGATGGTAATGAGATTTGCCAGGTTCACCGTCATCGGCTGGGCGTTGAAGCCGCCGAAGGTCACCCCGATCAGATAGTCGTTCCAGACCGAGGTGATCTGCAGGATCAGGATGACGATGAGGATGTTTCCCGACATCGGCACGATGATCTCGAAAAAGATCCGCCAGAACGAGCCCGAATCCATGATCGCCGCGCTCAGGATTTCCTGTGGCACATCCTTGTAGTAGTTGCGGAAGATGAGGGTGAGCACCGGCATGGAGAGGACCGAGTGGACGAGCGCCACCCCCCAGATCGAGCCGTAGACCTTGAGCGTCGAAGTCATCGAGATCAGCGGAAACATGATGATCTGGAAGGGCACGAACGCGCAGATGAACAACAGGAAGAGGAAAGGCCCCGCCCATCTGACGTTCCACAGCGCTAGCGCGTAGCCGGTCACCATCGAAAGCGCGATCGACAGCACGAGCGAGGGAAAGAGGATGGCGACCGAGTTCCAGAACCCGACCTTGAGGCCGTTGCAGTTGATGCCCGAGCAGGCCTGGTTCCAGGCGTAATCCCAGGCCTCGAGCGTCCACATCGAGGGCGGCGCGAAGATCGCGCCCTCGCGGATCTGCGCCATGGTCTTGAACGAGGTGACCACCACCACATAGAGCGGCACCGCAAAGAACAGCGCGCAGATACTGAGGAACACCAGCACTGCGATCGAGCGGCCAGTGATCATCTTCTTGCGGCGCGGAAAGTAAGGTGCCCTGTCGATGGCGATTTCGGCGCCGGCGGCGCGCTGGGCGACGGTCAGCTCACTCATTTCACCGCCTCCGCCCGCCGGCGCTGCTGCCAGGCCGTGAGCAGCACGAGCGGCAGGAAGACCACGGCGGTGATCACCAGCATCATCACGGCCGCCGCCGACGCGTAGCCGAGATTGCCCGAGGAGCTCAGCGCCTGGATGGTGAAATAGGCCGGCACATAGGTCGACTGGCCGGGGCCGCCATTGGTCATGGCCACGATCACGTCATAGGCCTTGATGACGCCGAGTGAGAGAAGGATCGCGCAGGTGATGAAGGTGAACTTCATCATCGGGATGACGATCTCTATATAGAGCCGCCAGAGCGGGACGCCGTCGAGTTTGGCCGCGCTCCAGATCTCGGAATTGATCGATTTGAGCCCGGCCAGCATCAGCGCCATGTAGAATCCTGAGCTCTGCCAGACCGAGGCGAGGATGATGCCGTACATGGCCGTGTCGGCGTGGGCGAGCCAGCTGAAGTTGAGCCCGGTCAAACCGATCTGGTGCAGGAAGTTCTCGATGCCCATGTCGGGATTGAACATCCAGCGCCAGGCGGCGCCGGTCACGATCAGCGACACCGCCAGAGGATAGAGAAAGACGGTGCGAAAGAGGCTTTCTCCGCGCTTCTCCTTGTCGATCATCGCCGCGAGCACGAAGCCGAAGACGATGGCGAGGGCGCTGCCGAGCCCGAGCGTGATGAGGTTCCTGAGCGAAATCATCCAGGCATCGTCACGGAACAGCCGGCTGTATTGCCGGCCCCACTCGCTCCAGTCGATGGTGTATTCGGGCAGGCGCCGGCTGCGGGTGAACGAGAGATAGATCGTCCAGCCGATAGCGCCGACGAAAGCCACCGCCGTGACCGCCAGCGCCGGCGTCAGGGCCAGTTGTGGCGATAGCCTGCTCCATCGCAACGCCATGACGTTCCCCTCCCTCAACACGACGGTGACTGTCGCGCCGGTTTGGCCTTGCAGGCCTCTTTGCATTGAGCTGGGCCTTGCGGCCTTCTCTGTATTATCGTTAATCTAGGAGGGGAATTCGACGTTCGTCAACGGTGATTTTGCATATTGTGGGAACGCCACGCCCGAGGACGGACAGGCAGGAGAGCAAGGGAGGGAGTCGCATTGAAGAATCAATATGGTATGCCGCTGATGGGGTTCGGCACCTATGGCCGCACCGGCGCGGCGGGCATAGCGGCGATCTCCCTCGCGCTCGAAACCGGCTATCGGCACCTGGACACGGCGCAGGACTACAACACCGAGCGGGAGGTGGGCGAAGCGGTGCGGGCTTCCGGCCTTGCCCGTAACGAAGTATTCCTGACCACTAAGGTGGCGACCCAGAATTTCGCTGAGGGGCGGCTGGTGCCGTCGCTGAGGAAAAGCTGCGAGGAAATCGGGGTCGACCAAGTGGACCTGGCGCTCATCCACTGGCCCTCGCCACGCGGCGAGGTGCCGCTTGCCACGTACCTCACGCAGCTTGCCGAAGCGCAATCGCTGGGGCTTGCCAGCCTGATGGGCGTTTCCAACTTCACCATCGCACTTTTGGAAGAGGCCGAGGCGATCCTGGGCAAGGGCGCGATCGTCAACAATCAGGTCGAACTCAATCCCTACATTACCAACGCCAAGCTTGCAGCCTATTGCAACAGCAGGGAAATTTCCGTCACCTGCTACCAGCCGATCTCCAAGGGCCGCCTCAAGGACGACCCGGTCCTCACCCGCATCGGCAAACAACATGGCGCGAGCGTCGAGCAGGTTGCGCTCGCCTGGGAGATGGCCAGGGGCTATTGCGCCATACCGACGTCCAGCCGCGCCGAGCGCATCCGCAGCAACTACGAAGCAACTCGCCTCAGCCTTGCGCCCGATGAGATCGCCGCCATCGACGCCCTCGATCGCGGCCGGCGCGCGGTCGATCCCGCCTGGGGCCCGGAGTGGGATTAGCTTGCCCCAGTTCATATTATCGTTCAAATAAGGTCACCATTGTTGACCCATCACCGCGATCGGTGAACTGGATTCTCCGGGCGGTGGGCCCAAGGCATTTACCAATGGCGGAGATGGGGCGGGGCGCTAGAGCGGGATGCGAAAAAAGCCTGCCCCGGACTGGATCCGGGGTGGGAACCGGTTTTTTACAAAAGATCCCGCCACAACAAAAAGGTAGAGCGCGCGATTTGATTCCATCAAATCGCATCGCGCTCTAGACGGAACAGATGGGCAAGGCCATCACGCGCTTGAAGGATATCGCCGACCGGACCGGCTTTTCGGTCAACACGGTTTCGCTCGCCCTGCGCGACAGCCCGCGCATTCCGCAGGAAACCCGTCAACTCATTCGCGAGGCGGCACAAGCGCTCAACTATCTGCCCAACCAGATCGCCAAATCGCTCGTCAGCCGCGAGACCAAGACCATCGGGCTGGTGCTGACTGACATCACCAACCCGGCCCTGACGCATACCGCACAAGCCATTGAGCTGGCGCTTGCCGAGCGCGGCTACGCCACGCTCTTTGCCACCTCCAACAATGATCCCGAAGAAGAGATCCGCGTCCTCGAGGTCTTCCGTTCCCGCCAGGTCGACGGCATGCTGATCTATCCGCGCAGCCACCGGAAACTCGACCATATCCGGCGCCTGCGCAACGCCAACTATCCCGTCGTGCTACTTGTTGGCGACCCGGACGCCGGGATCGATGCGGTATGCATGGACGAGCGGCGGGGCGCCTACAAGGCCACTCGTCATCTCATCGACATCGGCCACGGGCGCATCGGCATCATCGATGGCGGCAGTCGGCTCGGCAATCTCGAAAAGCGCGAAGGCTATCAGCAGGCGCTGAAGGAAGCCGGCATTCCTTACGACGCCAGCATCGCCGTCGACCCGCACGGTCATTCGGTCGCCCGCGGCTATCGGTCCATGGACAGCCTGATGACAGTGCGTGACCGCCCGACGGCCGTCTTTGCCGCCAACGATTCACTTGCCATCGGGGCGCTGCGCTGGTGCCAGAAGCACGGGCCTGCTGTGCCGCGCGACGTGGCGATCGTCGGGTTCGACAACATCGAATTCGCCGAGTTCGCCGCGACGCCCCTGACCAGCGTCAACTACGCGGTCGATATGGTCACCGAGCTCGCGGTCGAGCGGCTGATGAGCCTGATCGCGGCCGGCGATACATTGCCCGAGCCGCGTGTGACGATGATCGATCCGGATCTTGTAGTGCGCGAGAGTTCGGCGGCATCGCGCTAGGCAGGTGGTCCTGCTGCCTGTGGCCGAAAAGGCACGTTTTCCATCAAGCACTTGGCCGGGAGGTTGCCCGGGCAAGGCTGTTCGGCATATTATCGCATCCCAACCCGTCCTCCATGGGAGAGTGAGATGAAAGCAACCGTGTCCGGAAAGAAAGGAGAAATGTACCAACAGGACATGAAGCTTTATGCACTCTCAGTTCCCATCGGCGAGGACGCATGCCGACGCGCGCCTTAGCCATTTCCTAGCCAAATTCCGCAAACGCCGCATCCGACCGTCCGGCAGGACGTCGGCTGATGGTGGCCGCGGCTTTGCGCGTGCGCGCAAATTCCTCTCATACTACCGCCCGCACCTGCCTTTGCTGCTGGCGGACCTTGCCTGCGCCTTGCTGATCGCGGCAACAGCGGTCGCCCTGCCGGTCTGCGCCAACTACGTCACCAAGCGTTTGCTGAGCCTGCCGGACGCGCCCGACGCCATCGGGCAGATCTACGCCATGGGCGGCATCATGCTCGCCATATTGGCGGTGCAGGTGCTCGCTATCTTCTTCGTCGACTACCAGGGCCATGTCATGGGTGCCCGTATCGAAGGAGCGGTCCGCAAGGAGCTGTTCGAGCACTGCCAGAAGCTCTCGTTCAGCTTTTACGACCGGCAGCGGGTCGGGCAGCTGATGAGCCGGATCACCAACGATTCCCTGTGGCTGGGCGAGCTCTTCCACCACGGTCCGGAAGACCTCTCGATCGCGGCCTTGAAGTTCGCCGGAGCCATGCTGGTCCTGGCGTTCATCGATCCGGTGCTGACCGCAGTGATTGCGGTGCTGACCCCCTTTGCGGTGCTCTATGCCTTGCACTTCAACCGCGCGATGAACGTTGCCCTCCAGCGCAGCAAGGAGCGGATTGCCGGCATCAATGAGCGGGTCGAGGATGCGCTCTCCGGCATCAGGGTCGTCCAGTCCTTCGCCAATGAGGCGCTGGAGGCGAGGCGCTTCGAGGAAGAGAACCAACGGTTCCTTGAAAGCCGCAAGGACGGCTATCGCAGCGAAGCCTGGTTCTCCGTTGGCTCAGAGACGTTCGCCCAGCTCGTCATGGTCATAGTTATCGTCGTCGGCGCGGTCCGCATCCTCACCGCGGGTCTCTCCGTTGCCGACATGCTGACGTTCCTCCTGTGCGTCGCAGTGCTGGTCGATCCGATCCAGCGCCTCGCCAACTTCGTGCGACTCTGGCAGGAGGGCTACACCGGGTTCGTCAGGGCCATGGAGTTGCTCGAGGTCGCTCCCGACATCGAGGATCGCCCCGGTGCTGTCGAGCTGCGCCGGGCGACGGGGGCCATCGGCTTCCGTGACGTCAGCTTCCGCTACGAAGAGGAGGGACCGCACGTCCTCAGCCGCATCTCGCTCGACATCGCGCCGGGCGAGTTCGTGGCGCTCGTCGGCCCGTCGGGCGTCGGCAAGAGCACGCTCTGCGCCCTTATCCCGCGGTTCTACGATGTGACACAAGGGCAGGTGTCGATCGATGGGCTCGACGTACGCGACGTCACCCTTGCCTCGCTCCGGCGTTCGGTCGGGGTGGTGCAGCAGGACGTCTATCTCTTCAGCGGCACGGTCGCCGAAAATCTGCGCTACGGGCGACCCGATGCATCGGACGAGGAGATCATGGCGGCGGCCAAGTCTGCCAATGCGCACGAGTTCATCTCGGCGCTCTCCAACGGCTACGACACCGACATCGGCCAGCGCGGCGTCAAGCTCTCGGGCGGACAGAAGCAGCGCCTGACCATCGCCCGGGCATTCCTCAAGAACCCGTCGATCCTGATCTTCGACGAGGCAACGAGCGCGCTCGACAACGAGAGCGAAAGGGCGGTGCAGCAGGCGCTGCTCGAGCTGGCCAGGGGGCGCACCACCATCGTCATCGCCCACCGGCTGTCGACCGTGCGCAACGCCGACCGCATCCTCGTGCTGACCGAGGACGGCATCGCCGAAGAAGGCAACCACGATGCCCTGATGGCGGCCGGCGGCTTCTATGCCGGACTGCATCGCCAGGCCAGCATCTAGACTAGGGAGCGTTTTCAGCAAAAAAGTGGATACCACTTTTGCGGTACGAAAACGCGACAAATCAAAAACCTGCAGCTCCCGTTCTGACCCCTGTCAGAACGGGAAAAGCCTGTGGCCCGCCGCCTGCGCGGCGGGCCACTTCATTCTCCCGCCATGGCCTCGGCCTTGAGCAGCGGTAGCGTCACCCTGAAACACGCGCCGCGCCTGGTGCCCTCGATCAGCTCCAGCTTTCCGTTCATGCGTGCAACGATCTGGCGACTGATGGCGAGCCCGAGGCCGGCGCCGGTCAGCGCTGCCCCCGCGCGCCGGCCGCGATAGAACTTCTCGAAGATCTTGCCGCGCTCGGCCTTGGCGATGCCCGGCCCGTTGTCGGCGACCTCGACGCAATAGGCTCCGTCCACGATGCGCGAGGAGACGGTGACCTGCGGATGCTCGGTGCTGTTGTACTTGATGGCATTGCTGATGAGGTTGATCAGCACCTGCCCCAGTCGGTCGGGGTCGGCCGAAACCGTCGCCGCTTTGGCGCGCCTGGCCAACCGGATCGTCATCGCCCGCTGCCGGGCGAGCGCGTGGCACACATGCACCGCCTGCTCGAGGACGCTTTCGGCATCGACCGGCTGGTTCTCCCAGCCCCGTTCGCCGCGCTCGAGCGCGGAAAGATCGAGGATCTCGTCGAGGAGCGTCGTCAGGCGCAGGCTCTCCTTGTGGATGGTCGAGATGAACTTCTCGCGCTCGGCACCCTTGAGATCTTCCGCCTCGAGCAGGATCTCCGAGAACGCGCGGATCGCGGTCATCGGGGTGCGCACTTCATGGCTGACCTGGCTCAGGAATTCGTCCTTGGCCTGGTCGAGGTCGCGCAGTTGCCGGTTGGCGATCTCGAGCTGGTCGGCGGTCGAGCGCAGCTCCGCCGAGGTCTTCTCGAGCTGCTGCGAATACTCGATGGCCTGCTGCGTCTCGTCGGCCATCTGCATGACCTCCTCGAGCGAAATGGCATCGCCCGAGACGACCTTGGAGAGCATGACATGGGCCGAGGCCGCACCGATCGAGCCGGCGAGCTCGCGCTCGAGGCGCCCGATAAAGGCCGGGGTTGGCTCGAGGTCGGTCCACACCTGACCGCTCTCGCTCGCCTCGTTGCCGAACAGCGCCACCGCCCGCTCGTCGCCCAGCACGCGCTGGGCAACGAAGAACAGGTCATTGACCGCCGCCGAGCCGCGCATGAACGTCTGCCCCGAACCGCTGGTCCGCCCGAAGACATTGACGAAGAGATTGGTCTGCAGCCGTTCGAGCGCCGAGCGGCTGGTGAGGAGCGAGACCACGGCAAGGGTGGCCGTATTGAGAAAGAGGCTCCAGAACACCGCATGCACCAGCGGGTCTAGTCCCTCGAGCCCGAACAGCGCTTCCGGCCGCAGCCATGTGATACCCCACGGACCCTTGGCCATGATGGCGGCGACCGTCGTCGAGGTGGACTCGAACGAGGGCAGGAAGCTCGACCAGGCCCAGACGACGAAGCCGACCGCCACCGCGGCCGTCGCCGCCTTGATCGAAGCCTCGCGCCAGAAGAGCGCGGCAAGGATGGCGGGCAGGAACTGGGCAACGCCCGCAAACGAGATGAGCCCGATAGGCGCCAGCGCATCGGAATCGCGCGTGAGATAGAAATAGGCAAAGCCGAGTGCCAGGATGAGGACGATGGAGAAGCGCCGCGAGTTGAGCAGCAGCCGGCTGACCCCGCGCCCGTCGCTGGCGCGCGCATCGGACGCCAGCCGCAGCACTACGGGCATGACGATGTGGTTGGAAACCATGATCGAGAGCGCGATGGATTCGACGATGATCATCGAGGTCGCCGACGAGAACCCGCCGATGAAGGCAAAGAGTGCCAGGCTCTCGTGGCCGGCAAAGAGCGGCAGGGTGAGGACGAACATGTCGGGATTGGCCCCTTCCGGCATGCTCGTCAGCCCATAAAGCGCGATGGGCAGAATGAAGAGGCTCATGGCCAGCATATAGAGCGGAAATGCCCAGGAGGCCGTGCGCAAATGGTTTTCGTCGGAGTTCTCGACGACCGTGATCTGGAATTGGCGCGGCAGGCAGATGATCGCGGCAAAAGAGAGAAGGTTCATGGCCACCCAGCGTGTGCCGAAGGTATCGCTCGAATAGATCTCGACGCCGGCTGCCTCCGCGGTCGAAAAGATGCCCTCGAACCCGCCTCCGGCATAGATGACAAAAACCCCGACGGCGATGAGGGCGGTCAATTTGACTACCGCCTCGAAGGCGATGGCGGCAACGACCCCGTGATGCTGCTCCTTGGCATCGACGTTGCGGGTGCCGAAGAGAATGGTGAACAGCGCCATCCCGGCGGCGATGCCGAAAGCGAGGCCGACCTCGTCGATGCCGGTCAGGCGCCCGCGCGCCATCTCCGAGGTGCCGGCGATCGCCTGGATCGACGAGGTCACCGCCTTCAGTTGCAGGGCGATATAGGGCGCGATGGCGATGACGGCGATGACGGTCACCAGCACCGCCAGCCGGCTCGACTTGCCGAAGCGCGAGGAGAGAAGGTCGGCGACCGAGGTGATGCGCTGCTCGTGGCTGATCCTGACGAGCCGCCTGAGGATGAACCACCAGCCGATGAACACCAGTGTCGGGCCCAGATAGATGGCGAGATATTCGAGCCCGTTGCGGGCCGCCGAACCGACGGCACCGTAGAAGGTCCAGCTGGTGCAGTAGACCGAAATCGACAGCGTATAGACGAGCGGCGAGCGCAGCAGCCCGCCGGGGCGATTGCGCGTACGCCGGTCGCCCACATAGGCGATGAGGAAGAGGAGCCCCACATAGGCGATGGCCGTGGCAATGACGAGATCGGCCGAGAGCATCAGCCCGTCCCTCCCGGCGCATCCGGGGATGGCGGGTCGCGGGGCATCGCCCGGGCAAGCAGGAACGCTCCGACGACCATCCCCGCCCAGGCACAGAAGAGGTAGATGACCTCGATCGGCAGCCCGAAGAACCGCGCATGCCACTGGAAGAGGCCCGTCAACGGCGGCATGATCGCCATCAGCGAGGCGATCGAGAAGACCAACGCAGCGCTGACGAGCTTGCCGCGGTCCACCTGGTTACCCTCGCTCCGCCACCTGCTCGCCGAGCAGCCGCCTTACGGCGCTGACCACCTCGGCATTGGCATAAGGCTTGGTGACGAACGCGTCGGCCCTGAGCTCCTCGGCGATACGCCGGTCTTGGGCCTGGCCTTTGGCCGTCAGCACCAGGACCGGCAGGTCCCTCAGACTCTCGCTCGCCCGGATCTGCTTCAAGATCTCGAACCCGCTGCGCTTGGGCAGCATCACGTCGAGCAGCAGCATGCGCGGCTGCAGCCGTCGCACAGCGTCGACGACGGCCTCGCCGTCGGTCACCGATCCGATGGACCAGCCCGCCCGCCGCAGGATGAAGTCGAGCGCCTCAAGGATGCTCGGCTCGTCCTCAGCGATGAGAACGTCTATGGCCACTGTTTTCCCCCCTGGGCATTTTCAGTCATAGAGTGGGTGCCACTCTTCCGATTTGAAAATGCGAAACAGCAAGTATTCCCGATCTCCTCCTATGGGAACATCTTTCATAAAAGCGCAATCAACGCCCGACGCCAAGCCTCATGCGAAAATCCCTTCTCCACCCGGGGCCAACGGCTCCTCCTGGCGGCTTGAGCACTCCGCGCGCGTACAAAGGCGGCAGGCTGGTCCGACCGGCACGTCCGCCCGGTGGTCGGCCAGGTCGAGCCCGGCCCCATAGACCGTGCGGTCGGCATGCAGCACGTCGCAGGCGAGCATCACCGAGATGGGCAGCGTCTGGTCGGTAAAGCCTGCGATGCGCCGGCTGACCGTACGCGCGATGAAGAGATAGCGCGCGCCGCCCGAGAACTGCACCACCTGCCGCACGAAAGTGTCGGGCGCTCGGAAGGCCGCGTAAATCGCCCAGAGCGGGCAGGCATGGCCGCTGCTCGGCAGCAAGAGGCCCGGCAGCGGGAAGTGCTTGGTCAGCCGCCCCGCCGGGTCCGAGCGCAGGAACCCGAAGGGCACGCCGCTCTCGCCGGGTTTGCGCAGGGTCACCAGGCGGTGCGCGACCTGCTCGACGCTTGCCCGGTAGGTCTCACGCAGCGCATCGATGTCGTAGCGCAGGGCTTCAGCCTCGGAAAGGAACGCCGAATAGGGAAAGACCACGGCCCCGGCGAGATAGGACGAGAGCGCCCGATGGGCGAGGGTGCGCGCCGCCGCGCTGGTCAGGATCGGCGAGGCGATCTCGGCATCGATGGCTGCAGGGTCCGCCATCTGGCAATAGAGACGAGTGAGCTGGAACTGGCGGGTGGCGAGCGTCGTGGTATTGCGGAACCAGACCGTGCGCGTGGCGGGGTCGTAGCCGTGCTGGCCTGGCCAGCCGAGCGCATCGCGATCGCCGGCACGGCCCTGCCGCACGCCGACCCCGAACTGCTTGTCGAGTGCCTCGATCAGCGTCGTCTCGCCGAACGGACCGAGCGCATCGAGTTCGGCCCGCATCGTCTCGGCCGCTGCCTCGAGGCGCGGAAAATAGTTGTCGCTTGCAAAGATCAGGTCGTCGAGCTCGCGGCGCGGCAGCGCCGAGCGCCCGCCCTCGCTGGCCTGGTCGAACTGGCCGATGAGGTTGCGCGCCACTGCCGTCAGCCCCCGGGTCTCCCGGCCGATGGCCGAAACGAAACGCCCGCGCTCGGCCTCCTCGAGGTCGGCGACCTCTTCGAGGATTTCCGCGCTTGAGCGCACGGCAGTAATGCCTGAGAGCACCTGGTGGAGAAGCTCCGACAGCAATGGATCGGCACGCAGCCTGTTGGCATAGGCCTCGCTGCTGGCGGTCGCCGCCCAGTACGCGCGATAGAGCCGCACGATCGCCTGCGCCACCGCCGGGTTCTGCGCCACCAGATCGCGTGCCTCCGCGGCGCCCAGACCCGCATCAGCGAGAACTGGATCGGCAAAAGCTTCTTCGATCTCGTGGATCAGTCGGTGCTCGCTCTCACCGGTCAACTCCCCGACGTCGATATCGAGCTCGCCGGCGATGCGCCGCAGCAGCGTGCCGCCGACCTCGCGCTTGTTGGCCTCGATGAGGTTGAGATAGCTCGCCGAAATGCCGGCGCGCCGCGCGAGCTCGGCCTGCGAAATCCTCAGTGTTTTGCGGCGCGAACTGATGCGGATGCCGATCGGCGCACGCATTCTCCCCTCCCTTGTCAACGAATTTACAGGACTGTCGCTACATGAGTTCAATTATTTACAAGATTTCTCTTTGATTACAATTGATTATTGCGCCTCTTTTCTGGGCGGTCGATAGTTGACGAAGCGGTGAGTGATCCGGCTATGCACCGGGGCCCCGCACCTTCGGAGGAGGATTTCCATGAACCATTCCAAAAAGGGGATGAGCCGTCGCACGCTCATCAAGACGGGCCTTGCCGGTATCCTGGCAACGGGCGTCTCCCCACTGATTCTCACCCGCGGCGCGTGGGCGCAGGAGTTCTGCAACAATCCCACAGGCGATACGGTCACCATTGGCCTTAACCTTCCGCTGAGCGGCGCCTATGCGGAGGAGGGCGCCGATGAGCAGAAGGCTTATGAGCTGGCCGTCCAGCACCTCAACGGCGAGGGCGACGGCGGGCTCCTCAACGTGTTCGCCCCGTCGGCGCTCAAGGGCAACGGCGTTCTCGGCAAGAAGATGGCTTTCGTCACCTCCGACAGCCAGACAAAAGCCGACGTTGCCCGCGCCGGCGCGACCCGCATGATCGAGCGCGATGGTGCCATCATGATCACCGGCGGGTCGTCCTCGGCCGAGGCGGTGGCCGTGCAGGGCCTCTGCCAGGAAATGGGCGTCATCTTCATGGCGGGCCTGACCCACTCCAACGACACCACCGGCAAGGACAAGAAACGCTATGGTTTCCGCCACTTCTTCAACGCCTACCAGTCCGGCATTTCGCTCGGACCCGTGCTCGGCGACGAATACGGTGCCGACCGGCGCGCCTATCACCTGACCGCCGACTATACCTGGGGCTGGACACAGGAAGAATCGATCAAGAACGCCACCGAGGCGCTGGGTTGGGAGACGGTACAGGCGGTGAGGACGCCACTCGGCGCCGCCGACTTCTCGCAGTATCTGACACCCGTACTCAATTCCGGCGCGGACGTCCTGATCCTCAACCACTACGGCAACGACATGGTCAACTCGCTGACCCAGGCGGTGCAGTTCGGCATGCGCGACCGCCAGGTCAACGGAAAGCAGTTCGAGATCGTCGTGCCGCTGTTTTCCGAGCTGATGGCCAAGGGGGCCGGCGAGAACATCAAGGGCATTTTCGGCACCTCGAACTGGCACTGGAACCTGCAGGATCCCGGCACCATCGCCTTCACCAAGTCGTTCGGCGCCGCCTATGGCTCTCCGCCGTCCCAGGCTGCCCACACTGCTTATGTACAGACTCTGCTCTATGCCGACGCCGTCGAGCGCGCCGGGACCTTCTATCCCCCCGAGGTCATCAAGGCGCTGGAAGGCTTCGAGTTCGACGGCATGGGCAACGGGCGCACGCTCTACCGCGCCGATGATCACCAGTGCATTAAGTCGGTGCTGGTCGTACGCGGCAACGAAAACCCGACCAGCCAATACGACGTCCTCGAGGTCGTGCGCGAGGTGCCACGCGAAGAGGTTGCCTACGATCCGACGATCTTCGGCGGCGAGCTTGGTCCGGCCGAACCTGCGCCGATGTGCTGATGCGTCAGGCGGCCCGTCCACGGGACGGGCTGCCTGCTCCTGCGGCTTTTGGGAAGGCAGGTCATGTTCGAGGTCATCCTACTCCAGTTCATCAACGGGCTCGACAAGGGCGGCGCCTATGCGCTGATCGCCCTGGGGCTGACGCTGGTGTTCGGCACATTAGGCGTCGTCAATTTCGCCCATGGCGCGCTCTTCATGCTCGGTGCGTTCTGCGCAGTCACGTTCCAGAAACTCATTACGCTCGAAACCGTTACCGTCGATCCCTCCCAGCTTTCACCCTGGGGCACTCCGGTCGAGGTGCGTGAGCCGCTGGTGCAGGCCTGGCTCGGTGACTTCGGAGCCGTCCTCGTCAACTATTCGGTGCCCTTTTCCCTGCTGCTCGCTATTCCTGTGATGCTGGTCATCGGCATCGCCATGGAGCGCGGGCTCATCAAATATTTCTACAAGCGCCCCCACGCCGAACAGATCCTGGTTACCTTCGGTCTCGCCATCGTCCTGCAGGAGATCATCAAGGCCAGTTTCGGGGCCAATCCGATCCCGCAACCGGTACCGACCGACCTACGCGGCGCCGCCGATATCGGGGTCATGCTCGGCCTCAACCCCGGGATCATCACCTATCCCATCTGGCGGCTGGTCTATTTCCTCTTCTCGGGCGTCGTCATCGGCGCGGTCTTTGCCTTCCTTCGGTTCACCACGTTCGGCATGGTGGTGCGCGCCGGCATGGCTGATCGCGAGACGGTGGGACTTCTCGGCATCAATATCGACAGGCGCTTCACCATCATGTTCGGGCTTGCCGCCGTCGTCGCCGGCATGGCCGGGGTCATGTATACGCCCCTGCTGCCGCCCAACTACCACCTCGGCATGGACTTCCTTGTCCTCTCTTTCGTGGTGGTCGTCGTCGGCGGCATGGGTTCGCTCCCGGGAGCGGTCGCCGCCGGGTTCCTGCTCGGGATTCTTCAGTCCTTCGCCTCGATGACGCAGGTCAAGGCACTGGTCCCTGGCATCGACCAGATCATCATCTACCTGGTGGCGGTCATCATCCTGCTGGTGCGCCCGCGCGGGCTCCTGGGCCGGCGCGGCGTGATGGAGGCCTGAGCATGAACACGATCCTTGTCACGCGAAACGACCTGCTGCTCTTGCTTGGCTTCACCATCGCGGTGCTCGCCATGCCGATCTGGCTGCAGCCGTTCGGCGCTGCCTATCCGGACCTGATGCAGCGCTTCGCCATCTACGGCATCTTCGCCATCGGCTTCAACATTCTCTTCGGCTTGACGGGCTACCTGAGCTTTGGCCACGCCGCCTTCTTCGGCGTCGGCTCCTACGCGGCGGTCTGGTCGTTCAAGCTGTTGACCATGGACGCCATCCCGGCGCTGGTGTTCGCCGTTCTCATCTCCGGGCTTTTCGCCCTGCTCATCGGCTATGTGAGCCTCAAGCGCTCGGGCATCTACTTTTCGATCCTCACCCTCGCCTTCGCGCAGATGAGCTACAACCTCGCCTACTCGGTGCTGACACCCATCACCAATGGCGAGACGGGCCTGCAGCTCACCCTTGCCGATCCGCGCCATCTCGACCAGGCACTGGGCATCTCGAGCAGGTCGCCGGCGCTTCTGGGCCAACCGCTCCTCGGCTATGCCGGGTTCTATTTCTGCGCCGGGCTGCTGATCGTCGCCTTCTTCATCGCTCAACGCATCACCGGCTCGCCCTTCGGCATGATGCTCAGGGCCATCAAGTCGAACCAGACGCGTATGCACTACACGGGCTTCAACACAAGGCCCTATACGCTCGCCGCCTTCGTCATCTCAGGCATGTATGCAGGGCTTGCCGGTGCGCTCCTCGCCATCACAGATCCACTGGCCGGGGCCGAGCGCATGCAGTGGGCCGCCTCGGGAGAGGTGGTGCTGATGACCATACTCGGGGGCGTCGGAACGCTGGTCGGACCGGTCATCGGCGCCTGGATCATCAAATATTTCGAGAACATCTTCTCGGCCTTCAACGAGGGCATCCTGCACCGCACCTTCGATTTCCTCCCCGATGGCCTCGAGGATGCCGTCGTCCTCGTCACCAGCAAGTTCGTCGGCGAGGGCTGGCACCTGACCCTCGGTCTCGTCTTCGTGCTGATCGTCGTGTTCCTGCCCGGTGGTATCATGGAAGGGGTGCGGCGGCTCGTCCACTGGGCACGGCGTCCCGCCGAACCGGGCCGTGCGAGCCCACGCCCGCAACCGGCCGAATAGGGGAGGCACCCATGCCCGACAATGTCGTCCTGCACGTAAGCGACGTCCATAAGAACTTCGCCGGCCTCCACGCACTTTCCGATATCGACCTGCAGGTGGCGGAGGGCCAGACCCATGCTATCATCGGGCCGAACGGGGCCGGCAAGTCGACGCTGCTCAATGTCATCGTCGGACGCCTTGCCCCGAGCCGGGGTGCCGTCGTCTTCGACGGCACGGTGCTGACCGGCCGCAAGCCTTACGAGATCAACCAGATCGGCATCGCCCGGGTGTTCCAGACGCCGGAGATCTTCCCGGACCTGACGGTCCTCCACAACGTCATGATCCCGGCGCTCTCCAGGCGCGACGGGGCGTTCCGGCTCAACATGATGCGCACGCTCGACAGCGAGACCGCCATCCGGCAGGAGGCCGAGGACGTCCTCGCCGATGTCGGGCTCTACGAGCGCCGCCTGGCCCACGCCGGAGCCCTCTCGCGCGGCGACAAGCGGCGCATGGAACTGGCCATGTGCCTCATCCAGAAGCCGCGCCTGTTGCTGCTCGACGAGCCGACCGCCGGCATGAGCCGGCACGACACCAACACCACCATCGAACTCTTAAAGAAGATCAAGAGCCGCGGCATGACCAAGGTCATCATCGAGCACGACATGCACGTCGTCTTCTCGCTCGCCGACCGCATCTCGGTGCTGGCAGGCGGCCGCATCATTGCCGAAGGGATGCCCGACGAGGTGCGCGGCGATCCCCGCGTGCGCGAGGCGTATCTGGGAGGGGCGCATTGATGAGCGCAATCACCATGGACAACCAATTCGTCACCGACGGCGCGCCCACCGCCGGCACCCTCGAACGATCTACCCCGTTTTTCTCAGTCAGGGACATCCACGCCTATTACGGCGAAAGCTATATCGTGCAGGGCGTGTCGTTCGACATTCGCCAAGGCGAAATCCTGGCGCTTCTCGGACGGAACGGTGCCGGCAAGACCTCGACGCTGCGCACCATCGCAAGGGCCGGTGATCCTGTGCTGAGAGCCGGCGAAATCTGGATCGAGGGCAAGCCCGTCCACCACATGAAGGCGCACGAGGCTGCCCGCGCCGGCATTCAGCTCGTGCCCGAGGACCGGCGGATCATCGCCGGGCTCACGGTCGAGGAGAACCTTGAGCTTGCCCAGGTGGCGCCGGGCCGCGGCTGGACCCTCGAGCGCATCTATGGGCATTTCCCGCGCCTCGCCGAGCGGCGGCGCCAGGAGGGCGTGACGCTCTCGGGCGGCGAGCAGCAGATGCTGGCCATCGCCCGCGCCCTTGCCCGCGACATCAAGCTGCTCCTGCTCGACGAGCCCTATGAGGGGCTGGCGCCAGTGATCGTCGAGGAGATCGAGCGCATCCTCCACGAGATCAAGCCGCTCGGCATCACCACCGTCATCGTCGAGCAGAATGCAGTGGCAGCGCTGCGGCTTTCCGACCGAGCGGTGATCCTCGATACCGGCGAGGTCGCCTTCACCGGCTCTGCCCGGGAGGTGCTCGACAATACCGAGTTGCGGCACGAGTACCTGGCGATCTGACGGCAAGTCCCCTCACCCTGACTACCCTCTCCCCCGGGATAGGGTGAGGGGACCAACATCTATCGAACAGCAACTGCCAAGGGAGGCAGATTTGAACACCCACGTGGTCCCGCCGCACGCGCGGCATAGCCGGCTGACCAGCCAGGACTATGAGGAAATCTACGCCCGCTCGATCTCGGACCCTGATGGGTTCTGGCGCGAGCAGGCTGGCCGCCTGGACTGGATGGTGCCGTTCAGCACGGTGAAGGACACCTCGTTTGCCTACCCGGATGTGTCGATCCGCTGGTTCGAGGACGGTGAGCTCAATGTCTCGGCCAACTGCATCGACCGGCATCTGGCCACACGCGGCGACCAGACGGCGCTGATCTTCGAACCGGACGATCCCAGGGCCGAGGCGCGCCACATCAGCTACCGCCAGCTCTACGACGAGGTGTGCCGGCTGGCCAATGTCTTGAAGGCCAGGGGGGTCAGGAAGGGCGACCGGGTGACCATCTACCTGCCGATGATCCCGCAGGCGGCCTATGCGATGCTGGCCTGCGCGCGCATCGGGGCGGTGCACTCGGTGGTGTTCGCCGGCTTTTCGCCCGAAGCGCTGGCCGGGCGCATCAACGACTGCGGCTCGAAGCTGGTGATCACCGCCGACGAAGGCCGGCGCGGCGGCAAGGCGGTGGCCCTCAAGGCCAATGTCGACAAGGCGCTGGAAAGCTGCCCGGATGTGGAGACGGTGCTGGTGGTCAGCAACACCGGCAGCGAGGTGGCGATGGTCGCGGGCCGGGACCTGTGGCTCGACGAGGAGGCGGCCGGGGTGTCGGGCGAGTGCCCGCCCGAGCCGATGAATGCCGAGGATCCGCTGTTCATCCTCTATACCTCGGGTTCGACCGGCAGTCCCAAGGGCGTGCTGCACACCACCGGCGGTTATCTGGTGTGGGTGAGCCTCACCCATGAGCTGGTGTTCGACTACCGGGAGGGCGAGGTCTACTGGTGCACCGCCGATGTCGGTTGGGTGACCGGGCACAGCTACATCGTCTATGGACCTCTGGCCAACGGGGCGGTGAGCCTGATGTTCGAGGGGGTGCCGAACTGGCCGGACCCGTCGCGCTTCTGGCAGGTGGTTGAGCGACACAAGGTCAACATCTTCTATACCGCGCCGACGGCGATCCGGGCGCTGATGGGGGCGGGCGCGGAGTGGACGCAAAAGAACGACCTTTCCAGCCTCAGACTGCTGGGTTCGGTGGGCGAGCCGATCAACCCGGAAGCCTGGCTGTGGTACCACAGGCATGTGGGGCGCGAGCGCTGCGAGATCGTCGACACCTGGTGGCAGACCGAGACCGGCGGGTTCATGATCACGCCGCTGCCTGGAGCCATCGCCACCAAGCCGGGCTCGGCCACCAAGCCGTTCTTCGGGGTCAAGCCGGTGGTGCTCTCGCCCGAGGGCCGGCTGCAGGAGCAGGTCAAGGCCGAGGGGGTTCTGGCCATCGCCGACAGCTGGCCGGGGCAGATGCGCACCGTCTATGGCGACCACCAGCGGTTCGTCGACACCTATTTTGCCACCTACAAGGGCTACTACTTCACCGGCGACGGCTGCCGGCGGGACGCGGACGGCTATTACTGGATCACCGGGCGGGTCGACGACGTGCTCAACGTCTCCGGGCACCGGCTGGGGACGGCCGAGGTGGAGAGCGCGCTGGTGGCGCATCCCAAGGTGGCCGAGGCGGCGGTGGTCGGCTATCCGCACGGCATCAAGGGGCAGGGCATCTACTGCTATGTGACGCTGATGGCCGGGGAGGAATACACCGACGCCCTCAAGGACGAGCTCCGGGCGTGGGTGAGGAAGGAGATCGGCCCGATCGCCACCCCCGACCTCATTCAGTGGGCGCCAGGACTGCCCAAGACGCGCTCGGGCAAGATCATGCGCCGCATCCTGCGCAAGGTGGCCGAGAACGACTTCTCCAATCTCGGCGATACCTCCACCCTCGCCGATCCCGCCGTCGTCACCAACCTCGTCGACAACAGGCTCAACAAGTAGCGCGAAAAGGCCCCATTCACATCTTCGACAGCCGGGCGCGTTAACCGTCTTTCTTACCCGGGTGTTAACGGATTATCTCACATTTGAGGAACCAGCTTTTTCGCGAGCAGGTTACCTCTATGAAGTACGCAATCTCTCTCCTTCTTGGCGGCACGCTCCTCCTCGCCGGTCCCGCCGCGGCGGCTGATCTGGGTTGGGGCGGCGGATCCTCCAGCCCTCTCTATTCGCCGAGCTCCGCCTTCAACTGGTCCGGGTTCTATGCCGGCGCCAATGCCGGTTTCGGCTGGGGCACGTTCTCGCGCGAGCCTGCCGGCGGCGGGCCGACCAGCGAAGACAACAGCAGCGGCTGGGCCCTGGGCGGTCATGCCGGCTACAATGTCGATCTCGGCGGGTTTGTCCTCGGCGCCGAGACCGATCTGCAATGGTCGAGCCTTTCCTACGACCAGGATCTGGGAGCTCCTGGTGAGCTTAAGGCCGGGGTCGACTTCTTCGGCACCGTACGTGGCCGCGCCGGCGCCAGCTTCGGCCAAGTCATGCCCTACGTGACCGGCGGTCTCGCTTATGGGCGCGGCTCAGTCAGCATCACCGATCCGACCGACATCACCACCTCCCAGTCGCGCACCCATTGGGGTTGGACCGCCGGCATTGGTCTCGAGGCGGCCGCCACCGAGAATCTGACGCTGCGTGCTGAATATCTCTATGTCGACCTCGGCACCCAGACCTATGCGACCGCCCCCGGTGGCGACATCGATGCCAGCCACCGCTTCAGCGTCATTCGCGGCGGGGTGAGCTACAAGTTCTGACGAACTCAAGCGAGCCTCTCGCCCGGCCCACGGCCCGGCGAGAGGCTGTCTGGCCACTACACCGGCAGCGGTCCGTCGCTCTTGACCTCCTCGATGACCGGATAGGAGCGCGTCTCGCGCACGCCGGGCAGTGCCAGGAGGATGTCGCCGAGGAAGGCACGATAGGTCGCCATGTCCTTGAGGCGTGCCTTGACCAGATAGTCGAACCCGCCCGACACCATATGGCATTCGAGCACCTCGGGCGCCCGCCGCACAGCCGCGGCGAATTTGTCGAAGATGTCGGGCGTCGTCTTGTCGAGGGAGACCTCGATAAGGACCAGGAGGTCGAGCCCGAGCCTGTGCGGATCGAGCCGGGCACCGAAGCCGGAAATATAGCCTAACCGCGTCAGGCGCTTGACCCGGTCGCTCATGGAAGTTGGTGCCAACCCGACGCGATTGGCAAGCTCGACATTGGACATGCGCCCATCTGTCTGCAATTCGCGCAGGATTTTCCGGTCGATAACGTCAATTTCCGTCATTTCGCGTGACCAATCTGCCCAGATGCCGTGATTCATACGGAATTGGACCAATGATCGCAATGGATGTACGGTAGAGACGGGATTATTTTCGGAACGAGACTTCCGGAACCCGAACCATGACCCTAGCAGACCCGACGCCGCCCGCACCCTTTGCAGATTTCCTTGGCCCCCGCCGCAAGCCCTCGCCGCTGCGGGCAGCAATCGACGCGGCTCACCGCCCGCCCGAAACCGAGTGCATACCGCCGCTGATCGCGGCCGCGTCCGTGCCGTCGGAGACCGCAGCTTCCATCCGCGCTCTGACCATGAGGACCGTCAGGGCGCTGCGCGCTAAGGGGCGCCGCGGCGGCGTCGAGGGCCTTATCCACGAATACGCGCTTTCGAGCCAGGAAGGCGTCGCCCTGATGTGCCTCGCCGAGGCCTTGCTGCGCACCCCCGACAACGCCACTCGCGACCGGCTGATCCGCGACAAGATCGCTCCCGGCAACTGGCAGAGCCATCTCGGCCACGGGCGTTCGCTCTTCGTCAACGCCGCCACCTGGGGATTGGTGGTGACCGGCAGGCTGGTTTCGCCGGTCGACGAGCAGGGGCTTTCCCAGGCGCTCACCCGGCTCGTTGCCCGCTCGGGCGAGCCGGTGATCCGCTCCGGCGTCAACCTTGCCATGAAGATGATGGGTGAGCAGTTCGTCGCCGGTCAGACTATCGCCGAGGCTCTGCGCAACGGCCGGGAAATGGAGGCCGAAGGTTTCCGCTATTCCTACGACATGCTGGGTGAGGCGGCGGTGACCGCAAGGGACGCGGCCCGCTATATGGAGGACTACCGCAAGGCCATCCATGCCATCGGCAAAGCCGCCAACGGCAAGGGCATCTATGACGGCTCGGGCATCTCGATCAAGCTCTCGGCCCTGCATCCGCGCTACTCGCGTGCCCAGTATCACCGGGTGATTGGGGAACTACTGCCACGCGTCATCGAGCTGGCGGTGCTCGCGCGGTCCTACGACATCGGCCTCAACATCGATGCAGAGGAGGCCGATCGCCTCGACAGCTCCCTCGACATTCTCGAGGCCCTCTGCGCCGAGCCCCGCCTTGCCGGCTGGAACGGCATCGGCTTTGTCGTGCAGGCTTATGCCAAGCGCTGTCCGGCGGTCATAGACTTCCTCATCGACCTTGCCCGCCGCACCGGGCACCGGCTGATGGTGCGCCTCGTCAAGGGCGCCTATTGGGACGCCGAGATCAAGCGCGCACAGATCGACGGGGTCGACGACTTTCCGGTCTATACCCGCAAGGTCCATACCGATGTCGCCTATATCGCCTGCGCCAGGAAGCTGCTGGCGGCCAAGGACGTTGTCTACCCGCAGTTCGCCACCCATAACGCGCAGACCATGGCGACGATCTTCACCTTGGCCGGCCCGGACTTCCGGCCGGGGGACTACGAGTTCCAGTGCCTGCACGGCATGGGTGAGCCGCTCTACGAGGAGGTAGTGGGCAAGGACAAGCTCGACCGGCCCTGCCGCATCTACGCGCCGGTCGGCAGCCACGATACCCTGCTCGCCTATCTCGTGCGCCGGCTCCTCGAGAACGGAGCCAACTCCTCCTTCGTCCATCGCATCGCCGATAAAGCCGTGCCCGCCGAGGCGCTGGCGGCCGATCCGGCTGTCGAGGCCGCGGCGATCGTGCCGCAGGGTTCGCCGCATCCGGCGATCCAGCTGCCGCGCCATATCCTTGCCAACGGCCGCATCAATTCGCGTGGGATCGATCTTGCCAGCGAGCCGGCATTGCGCGATCTGGCCCATGGGTTGGCGGAGAGTGCGGCCATCCGCTGGGCGGCAGGCCCGACGCAGGACATCGGCCTCACCACCAGACACCTCGTGCTCAACCCCGCCGATCACCGCGATCTCGTCGGAACCGTCGAAGTTCCGAGCCTTGAAGCAGCGGAGCGGGCGCTCGCTATCGCCGCCTCGGTCGCCGAGCGCTGGAACGAAACGCTACCGGCCCAGCGAGCCGCCTGCCTCAGGCGTGCTGCCGAACTGATGGAAGCCCAGATGCAAACGCTGATGGGGCTCGCCATCCGCGAGGCGGGCAAGGCCGCGGCCAATGCCGTTTCCGAGGTGCGCGAGGCGGTCGATTTCCTGCGTTATTATGCAGATGAGGCCGAGCGCGGCCTGGAGGCGGCGCGAGGCATCGGCCCCGTCGTCTCTATCAGCCCGTGGAATTTCCCCCTGGCGATCTTTACCGGGCAGGTGGCGGCAGCGCTCGTTGCCGGCAATCCAGTTATAGCCAAGCCCGCCGAGGAGACGCCGCTGATCGCCGCCGAGGCCGTGCGCATCCTCCACGAGGCCGGCATACCGCGCGATGTGCTGCAGGTCCTTCCGGGCGATGGGCGGATCGGGGCGGCGCTCGTTGCCGAACCGCGCACCCGCGGCGTGATGTTCACAGGCTCGATCGAGGTCGCCCGGCTGATCCAGCGGCAACTGGCCGAGCGCATCCTGCCGGATGGGCGCCCGGTTCCGCTCATTGCCGAGACCGGCGGCCAGAATGCCCTCATCGTCGATTCCTCGGCCCTTGCCGAGCAGGTGGTGATCGACGTCCTGACCTCGGCCTTCGACAGTGCCGGTCAGCGCTGCTCGGCGCTGCGCGTCCTCTGCCTGCAGGAGGAGGTGGCTGAGCGCACGCTCGAGATGCTGAAAGGGGCCCTGGCCGAGCTGGCCGTCGGCAATCCGGAGCGGCTTTCGACCGATGTCGGGCCGGTGATCACCGCCGAGGCGCAAAAAACCATCGCGGAGCATATCGAGGCGATGCGCGGCAAGGGCCGCCGCGTGACCAGCTTTGACCTGCCGGCCGAAGCCGCGCACGGCACCTTCATTGCGCCGACGATCATCGAGATCGACGACGTTGCCGAACTCGGCCGCGAGGTGTTCGGGCCGGTGCTGCACGTCGTCCGCTTCCGCCGCGATGGGCTCGCTGGGCTCATCGACAGGATCAATGCGCTGGGCTACGGGCTGACCTTCGGCCTCCATACCCGCATCGACACCACTATTGCCGAGGTGACCGCACGCATCGAGGCCGGCAATATCTACGTCAACCGCAATCAGATCGGCGCCGTGGTCGGCGTGCAGCCGTTCGGCGGCCATGGGCTTTCCGGAACCGGCCCCAAGGCGGGAGGGCCGCTCTACCTGCGGCGGCTGGTGATGGAGGCGGGATCGGTCGTGCCCGGGCTCCCTGCCAATGCCGCTCCCGATCCGGCTCTAGCCGCCCTCGCGGGCTGGCTGTCGGAGAATGGCACGCATGACATCGCCCACGCTGCCCGCCTCATGGGGACGCATCCGGTCGTTAAGGCCAATGTCGAACTTGCCGGACCGGTGGGCGAGCGTAACAGCTACCTGACGCGGCCGCGTGGCACTGTCCTCGCCAGCGCCGAGACCGAGGCGGGTCTGCTGGCCCAGCTTGCTGCGATCCTTGCAACCGGTAATGACGCCCTAGTCGAGGCTCCGCCGCATCTCGAACGCCTGTTCGCGGACTTGCCCGAGGGGGCGCGTCGCCGCGTGAGCGTCGGCCCGGCGGAACCCGGCTCAGTGCAGGCGGCGCTGGTCGAGGGCACGCATGCAGTGGCGGCGATGAGCCGGCGGGTGGCGGAGTGGCCGGGCCCGGTCGTGACCGTGCAAGGGCCGGTCGACGGACATTATAGCCTCGACCTCCTGGTCGACGAGATCTCGATCAGCACCAACACGGCGGCGGCCGGCGGCAACGCCAGCCTGATGGCATTGGCGTGAAGGCTGCCGCGCAGTGGGTTAGTGTCCGCCCACGCGGTAGAAGTGCTCGGCATTGCGGTGGAGGAGCCTGGCCTGCTCGTCCTCGCTCGCTCCGGCGACGATCTCACGCGTGGCCTCGACCCAGCGGGTGAGGTCGGCGGTCTTCGTGCAGACGGGATGGTCCGAGCCCCAGACGACCCGATCCCAGCCGAAGCTCTCGATGACGTGCTCGGCAAAGGGCCTGAGATCGTCGACTGTCCAGTCGGGCCGGGCATAGGCGACGATGCCTGAGACCTTGGCAGCCACATTCGGGCGCCTCGCCATCTCACCGATATAGGCGCGCCAGGGATCGAGCCCGTTGCCGGCGACATCGGGCACTCCGCAATGGTCGAGGACGAACTGCACGTCCGGGGCCTTGTCGACGAGCGCGATGCCGATCGGCAGTTGGTCGGCTCTGAGGCACAGGTCGAACGACAGCCGGTGGACGGCGAGGCGCTTTATGTTCTCGGCAAACAGCTCCGACTGCGACAGCGTGTCGGGCGCTTCATGGAGGATACGTCGCAGGCCCTTGACGTGGTCCATGCCGGCAAGGGTTTCGAGCAAGGCAGGGAAGTCGGCGCTTTCGGGGCGGCAGGCAGCGATGGCGCCGACGACTTTGGGGTGGACCGTCGCCATGAACTGCGTCTCGGCCAGCATGTCCGCTTCGGCAACGTCCACCTCCATATGAAGCGCCGATTCGATGCCGAGCGCCTCGGCCTCGGCGAAATAGGCCTCGACCGGCCAGGCCCTGTTGATCGCTGGCGCCCCGGAAAGCCAGGGATAGCTGAAGCGCTCGGGATAGACGAGATGCAGGTGCGTATCGAGAATGCGCAAGGTGTCCTCCCGGATGTCCTGGAGCCGATCGTTTTGCTATCAAGAACATGCCGGAAAGGGGGACGCAAGCTGCCGGCCGGACGTTGACGGCCCTGGGCGGCGTGGATAGGTTGCCTGACCTCCTGATAGGTGCTTTTCGAGCCGGGTAGGCGGGTCGCACTCGTGGCCGGCGCGGCTCCCGGTGGCTCCGGAGGAGGCGGCCCGCGCAAAACAGGCAGAGGATTCGACGGAGGAACGACTATGCCGAGCCTGACCGGCAAGACCAGCCTCATCACCGCCGCCGCCCAGGGCATCGGCCAAGCTTCGGCGCTCGCCTTCGCCAGGGCCGGCGGTCGCGTCATCGCCACCGACATCAACGCCGACAGGCTGAGGGACCTTGACGATGAGCCCAATGTCGAGACGCGGGTTCTGGACGTGCTCGACGATGCCGCGGTCAGCGCGGCCTGCGCCGAGATCGGCCGCGTTGACGTGCTCTTCAACTGCGCCGGCGTCGTCCACAACGGCACCATTCTCGACTGCACCGATGCAGAGCTCGATTTCGCCCTCAACCTCAACGTCAAGGCGCAGGTGCGCACCATCAGGGCGGTTCTGCCCGGTATGCTGGAGCGTGGCGATGGCGCCATCGTCAACATGTCCTCGGTTGCCTCCTCGGTCAAAGGCGTGCCTAACCGCTTTGCCTATTCGGCCTCCAAGGCTGCCGTTATCGGCCTGACCAAGTCGATCGCCGCCGACTATGTGACCAAGGGCATCCGCTGCAACGCCATCTGCCCCGGCACCGTCGACAGTCCCTCGCTGCAGGAGCGCCTGAAGGCGACCGGCGACTACGACAAGGCCCGCAGGGACTTCATCGCGCGCCAGCCGATCGGGCGTATCGGCACGCCTGACGAGGTCGCTGAGCTCGCGCTTTACCTGGCGACCGCAACCTATACCACCGGCCATGTCCACATCATCGACGGAGGCTGGACGGCCTGAGGGTGGGTGGACGGCGCGCCGCGAGAATTGATCGCGCCACTTTCAAAAAACGCAAAACTTGCGTAAGGAGAGTTGATCTCCTCAGGCAAGGCGGCTTTTGAGTCCATGACCATCGTCAACCGGCGTCCAAACCAAGCCGATATCGCGGCGCGCCTGGGCGTGTCGGTGTCGACCGTGTCGCGAGCACTGGCCAATGAGGTCGGCATCAGCGAGACCGTGCGCCGCGACGTCCACAAGATGGCCCAGGCGCTGGGTTACAAGAGCAAGCACGTGAGCGTGGCTGCCGCCGGTCGCCGAGCCGTTGCGCTGGTGCCGCTCGGCAGCGCCACCGGCGGCATATCCAACTTCTATTTCGGCATTATCGAAGCCATGCGCCGCACAGCCGAGGAGATGGGGCTGGCACTTGACCTGCGGCTGGTCGGTGATGCGACGGTCAGCCTGGAGACGGTTCGGCGGCATCTGGCTCAGGCCGAAGCGAACGGCGTGCTCCTCGCCGGTATAGATCCCGTGGACGAGGTGGCCGACTGGTGCGCGGAAAACGCCGTTGCCATCGTTTTGGTCAATGGCGTCGATCCACGCATGCGGGTCAGTTCTGTTGCCCCGAGCAACTTCTATGGCGCTTACCTTGCCACCAAGCGCCTGCTCGATGCTGGGCACCGGCGTATCCTGCACTATACCCATCTCTTTCGTCCCACCATTGTCCAGCGCCGGCGCGGTTTCGAGGCCGCCATCGCAGAAACGCCCGAGGCCGAAGGCATCGTCGTGACCTCCGACGAGCAGACGCGGGCCGAGCTTTTCGAAAGCATCGTCACCAACCGCTATGGCGCGACTGCCCTCTTTAACTGGAATGATATCGCCGCCGTCGAGATTCTCGAAGGCGCCCAGGATGGCACGCCCCTGCCGGCGGACTTTTCCATCATCGGATTCGATGACCTTCCGGTGGCCGCAATAGCCACTCCACGCCTCGCGACCATGCGGGTCGACCGCGAGGCGATCGGGGCAGGGGCTATCCGCCTACTGGTCCAGCAGATGAGCGGTGTCACGGCCGTCCAGCAGTTGCAGATCGGCGTGACGCCCGTGCAGGGCGGCACGATCTTTCCGCTCAACCGCTGAGTCCACCCGCCTGCGCGCGAGCCTGCTGAAGTTCTTGTTTTTTCATCCCTTCCTCCTCCGAGGTGAGTAAGCGCCTGCAAGTGCGAAGCAAATTTGCGCAAATAATGAAAATTTGTGCAAATGCTTGCGCTTACGCAAAGGCTCCTCTAGTTTGCGCAATGCGTGCCGCAACGGCGCCGGACCGAAACCCGACGGTCACAAGGGAGAGGAATTCATGATGAAACAAGGACTGAGGTCCGGCCCGCGTGCCGGCCATCTGGTCACCGCGACATTCGCCGCCATCCTGGGGCTGGGCACGTCCGCCCTGGCGCAGGAGTACTCGCAGGCCCCAATGCTCGACGACCTGGTCGCCTCGGGCGAATTGCCCCCGGTTGAGGAACGCCTGCCGGCCAACCCGCTCGTGGTGGAACCGGTCGAGAGCGTCGGCCAATACGGCGGCACCTGGCGCTCTGGTCTGCGCGGCGGCGGCGACAACGCCTGGATTGGGCGCACGATCGCCTACGACGGCCTCGTGCGCTACGACCGCAACTGGGATCAGATCATTCCAAACATTGCCGAAAGCTGGGAAGTCAGCGACGACGCGCGCAGCTATACCTTCGAGTTGCGCGAAGGGCTCAAATGGAACAATGGCGAGCCCTTCACGACCGAGGACATCGCCTTTGCCATCGAACTGATGCAGGACGAGGCTTACCCCGGCTCGGCCGGCTTCATCGACAACCCGCAGAATCCTGTTTCGATCGAGATCGAGGACGAGAATACCTTCACTCTCGTATTCGAGCAGCCCAACGGCACTGTTCTCGATGAGTTGGCGAGCGTCAACGGCATCACCATCGTCTCGCTCAACAAGAATTACTGCGGGCAGTTCTACCCCAAATACAATCCGGATGCCGAGGCTCTGGCGACCGAGATGGGCTTTGAGGGCTGGGCTCTGCTCATGGAGAACAAATGTGCCTGGGCAATCGAGCAGGAGCGCTGGGCCAATCCCGACCTGCCCATGATGAACGCCTGGATGCTCACCGAGCCGTTGACCGGCGATGCCACGCGCGTCGTCTTCGAGCGTAATCCCTATTACTTCAAAGTCGACCCCGAGGGTAATCAGTATCCCTACATCGACCGCCTCGAGATGCGGGTCAGCGAAAGCCTCGAGGAACTCACCCTCATGGCGCTCAATGGCGAGATCGACTTCCAGGATCGTCACATCGCCACCACCATCAACCGGCCGCTTTTCTTCGACGGCCAGGAGCAGGGCGACTACCGGTTGGGATCGAACGTGCTGTCCAACTCCAACACCCTCCTCATCCAGCTCAACTTCAACCACGTCGATGAGGCAAAGCGCGAACTGTTCCAGAACAAGGATTTCCGCATCGGCCTCAGCCATGCCATCGACCGTCAGGAGATCATCGACGTGGTCTTCACCGGCCAGGGCGAACCCTTCCAGGTCGCGCCGCGCCCAGAATCCCCGTTCTATGATGAGGAGCTGGCAAAGCAGTATACCGAGTACGATCCCGAACTCGCTGCCGAGTACCTCGAAAAGGCCGGGCTCGTGCGCAACGGTGAATTCTATACCATGCCCGATGGCTCGCCTCTGACGATCACTATCGATACCATCGCCGCGTTCCGCGCCGAATGGGTTGACATGCTCGAGCTGATCCAGCTCCAGCTCGCCGCCGCCGGCATCAACGTCGAGATCAATACCATCGACCGCACGCTCTTTTACGACAAACGTCCGCTCGGAGAGTACGACGCCCAGGTCTGGCAGGGTGACGGCGGCCTCGATGTCATCCAGGAGCCGCGCTACTACTTCCCGGCCAATGGCGAGAGCGTGTGGGCCTTCCGCTGGCAGGCCTGGTACAACGGCACCACACCCGAAGTCGCCGAGGAGCCCGTCGACTGGGCCAAGGAGCAGATGGACCTCTATACCCAGCTGCGCCAGGAGGGCGATCCGGAAGCCCGTGCCGCGTTGATGAAACAAATACTGGCCATCACCAAGGAGCAGTTCCCAGTCATCGGCGTCAGCATGCCCGGACCCGGCTACTACATTGCCAAGAACAACCTGCGTAACGTTGCCGATAATATGTTGCACGGCTGGCTGTTCCCGACCCCGGCGCCTTACGACCCGTTCCAGTGGTATTTCGAGCAATAAGCTCGGCGCCGCATTGAACCGCTTCCCGCGACGCCTGTCGCCGCGGGAAGCCCCGATCGCCCCGAGGACCGCGTGCCATGCTACGTTTCCTGACCGGACGGCTGTTTTCGATGGTCGTGACCATATGGGCAGTCTCCTTCGTCGCTTTCGCCATCATCCAGCTGCCGCCCGGCGACTACCTGACGACCTATCTTGCCACCATCAGCGCCCAGGGTGAGCGTGCCGATCCACGGGCCATCGAGGCTTTGCGCCAGCAGTACGGGCTCGGTCAGCCTTATCTGGTCCAGTATTGGAAATGGATAACGGGCATTGTCCTCCACGGCGATTTCGGCCGCAGCTTCGAATGGAATGCACCGGTCACCGAACTCATCTGGGGGCGTCTGGGCAATTCGATCCTGCTCGAAGGCCTCGCCGTCGTCGTCATGTGGTTCGTTGCCCTGCCGATCGGCGTCTATGCGGCGGTACGCAAGTATTCTCTTGGTGACTACCTCGCCACCATCTTCGGCTTCCTCGGCTTGGCCGTACCTAATTTCCTTTTCGCGCTGGTGCTGATGTATCTTGGCTACGTCTGGTTCGGCACCACGCTCGGCGGGCTTTTCTCGCCCGAGTTCGAGAACGCCCGCTGGAGCCTGCCGCGTATTTGGGACTTCTTCTCCCATGCCTGGGCACCGATCGTTGTGCTGGCGACCGCCGGCACCGCTCAGCTCATCCGCATTATGCGCGCCAACTTGCTCGATGAGCTCAAGAAACCCTATGTCACGACCGCGCGCTCCAAGGGCCTGCCCGAGTGGAAGGTGATCCTCAAATATCCCGTGCGAGTGGCGCTCAATCCGCTGGTATCGACCATCGGCTGGCTGCTGCCGACACTCGTATCCTCCTCGGTCATCGTCTCGGTGGTGATGAACTTGCCGACCGCCGGTCCCATGCTTCTGCGCTCGCTGACCAGTCAGGACATGTATCTGGCCGGCGCCATAATCATGCTGCTCGGCGTCCTAACGGTCATCGGTACGCTGATTTCCGATCTGATCCTTGCCTGGATCGATCCGCGCATCCGCTACGGGGGCAACTGATGGCTATCGACGCACTCACTCAGCAGCCCGCCTTGCTCAGGGTCAAGCGCTCGCGCGAAAGCCAGTCCGCCTTGATGTGGCGCCGCTTCCGTCAGCACCACCTGGCGGTTTGGAGCCTGTGGATAGTCGTCGCCTTCTACCTGGTGGCGCTACTCGCCGAGTTTCTCGCTCCTCTCGGTCCGGGCGACTATAACCCGCGCTATACCTATGCCGCGCCGCAGGGTATCCATTTCTTCTCGACCGACGAGAACGGCAACTGGCAGTTCGGTCCCTACGTCTATGGATATAAGACCGAGATCGATCCGGTGGCGCTGCGCCGCACCTTCGTCATCGACGAGGAGGTGAAAATCCCCATCGCCTTCTTCGTGCCGAGCGAACCCTATCGCCTCGCCGGTTTCATCCCAATGAGCATTAAGCTCTTCGGCGTCACAGAACCGCGTGCCCCACTCTATGTGCTCGGCGCCGACCGGCTGGGACGCGATCTTCTGAGCCGTCTTATCCACGGCACCCGCATCTCGCTCTCCATCGGCCTCGTCGGCGTCGTCATGAGCCTCTTCTTCGGCGTCATCATCGGCGGCTTCTCGGGCTATTACGGCGGCTGGTTCGATGGCGCCGTCCAGCGCGTGATCGAATTCATCCGCTCGCTGCCGACCATTCCGCTGTGGCTGGGGCTGGCAGCGGCGCTGCCGCGCGATTGGTCTTCGCTCCAGATTTATTTTGCTATCACGATCATCCTCTCGCTCGTCGGCTGGACCGAACTTGCTCGCGTGGTGCGCGGCCGGTTTCTTGCCTTGAGGACCGAGGATTTCGTCACCGCCGCCCAGCTCGACGGCGCCAGCGACTGGCGCATCATCACCAAGCACATGGTGCCTTCGTTCATGAGCCACATCATTGCCGCGGCAACGCTCGCGGTGCCCGGTATGATCCTCGCCGAAACTGCACTCTCCTTCCTCGGGCTCGGCTTGCAGGCGCCGATCGTTTCCTGGGGCACGCTGATGCAGGAGGCCCAGAACATCCGCACACTCGCCAGCGCGCCATGGCTGCTGCTGCCAGGGGTTGCCGTGGTGGTGGTCATCCTTGCCCTCAATTTTCTTGGAGACGGCCTTCGTGACGCCGCTGACCCCCATGGCCGATAGACCACTGCTGACCATCGAGGATGTCGAGATCGCCTTCTCCTCGCCCGACGAGGCCGACATCGTCGCCGTGCGTCAGGTGGACCTGACGTTGACCCCCGGCAAGACCCTTTGCCTCGTGGGGGAGAGCGGCTGTGGTAAGTCGGTGACGGCTCGCGCCGTGCTGCGTCTTCTCGACCACAACGCCACCATCAGCCGCGGCCGCATCCTCTTTACGCCTCCCGGCGAAGAGACGGTCGATATCGCGACATTGAAGCCAGACAGCCTCGCCATGCGCAAGATCAGGGGCAACAAGGTTTCGATGATCTTCCAGGAGCCGATGTCCTCGCTTTCGCCGGTCCACACCATCGGCGATCAGATCGACGAGATGATCATCCTGCACGAGGGGCTGAAACCCAAGCAAGCCCGCGAGCGTACCGTCAGCCTTCTCGACCAGGTCGGCATTCCCGGTCCCCGCGAGCGGGCCGACGCCTATCCCTTCCAGCTTTCCGGCGGCCTGCGGCAACGCGCCATGATCGCCATGGCGCTTGCCTGCACGCCCAATCTGCTCATCGCTGACGAGCCGACGACGGCGCTCGACGTGACGACCCAGGCGCAGATCCTCGACCTGCTGAAAAAACTGCAGGACGACTACGGAATGGCCATGCTGTTCATCACCCACGATCTTGGCGTCGTTGCCGAGATCGCCGACGACGTAGCGGTGATGTACCTGGGCGATGTCGTCGAGCAGGGTAACGTCTTCGACGTCTTCCGCGCGCCCAGGCACCCCTATACCCAGGCACTGCTGCGCTCCATTCCCACCATGGCGCGCAAAGCCGACCGGCAGCGTCTGTCACCGATCAAGGGCACGGTGCCCTCGGCCAAGGACCGGCCGGAGGGTTGTGCCTTCACCAGCCGCTGCCCCTATGCCTTCGAGCCCTGCGCAGGGATCAGGCCCGAGCGTACCCGGGTTGGGGAAGGCCACACGGCGCGTTGCCATCTGCTGACCCAGAACGCGCCGGTAGCGGAGGCGATGGCATGACGGCGCTGCTTTCGGTCGAGAACCTCTCTAAGACCTTCACCTTCCGTTCGGGCTGGTTCGGTCCGCCGCAAAGCCTCGATGCGCTTTCCGATGTCAGCCTTTCGGTCGCGCCGGGAGAGACGCTGGCGATCGTGGGCGAGAGCGGCTGCGGCAAAACCACGCTTGGCCGCTGCATCGTCAAGGCGATGCCGGTCAGCGCCGGCAAGGTCGTCTACCGTCCGCAGGGGTATGCCCCTGTAGAACTGACCGCGCTCGATAAGCGTGCAATGAAACCTTGGCGTCGCGATATCCGCATGATCTTCCAGGACCCGATGTCTTCGCTCAACCCCAATATGCGGGTCTTCGACATCGTCGCCGAACCGCTACGCATCCATAAGGTGGCGCGCGGCCGGGCGCTCGAGGAGAAGGTCGTGGAGGTGCTGGGCAAGGTCGGCATCGCCCCCGATGCCATCGGGCGCTATCCGCACGCCTTCTCGGGTGGGCAGCGCCAGCGCATCGGCATCGCCCGCGCCCTGGTCCTCGATCCAAAGCTCGTCATCGCCGACGAAGCGGTTTCCGCGCTCGACGTCTCGATCCAGGCGCAGGTCCTCAATCTGCTCGAGGATTTGAAGGGCGAGTTCGGCCTGACCTACATCTTCATCAGCCACGACCTCGGAGTGGTTAACTACATCGCCGACCGGGTGGTGGTGATGTATCTGGGGCACGTCGTCGAGGACGCGCCAACCGAGACGCTGTTCGAGCGCCCGCGTCACCCCTATACCGAGGTGCTGCTCGAGGCCCTGCCGATCGCCGATCCGACCCGTCGCAACAAGCGCGAGAAGGCGGTGCGCGGCGAGATTCCGTATCTCGGCAACCGGCCCACCGGTTGTCCGTTCCACACCCGCTGCCGCTTCGCCGAGGACCGCTGTCGCACCGATAAGCCGGCGCTGCGCAAAGTCGGTCAAGCGGAAGTCGCCTGCCATTTTGCCGAATCCCTCGAATTGAAAGGCGCCTATGCAGAGGCGCCCATGACCAGGACATTTGCTTGAATGATCTACAATCCCCTGGGCGCCAACCCGCTGGCCGGCAATCCGCTGAAGACCCGTGCTGATGTCGAAAAGGCGCTGCTCGACCTCTTCAACCCCCTGCTGCCGTTCTTTTCGGAAGGCGGTGCGCGCGTGCGCCTCAGCGGCACGGCGGCCCATTTCGACCGCATCGCCGCCGATGTCGAGGGATTCGCCCGCCCGCTCTGGGGCGTGACGCCGTTCGCGGCCGGTGGCGGCGCGTTCGATCATTGGGAACTCTACCGGCAGGGCCTCGCCAACGGCATGGATCCCGAGCATCCCGAATACTGGGGCACGGTCCACCAGACCGACCAGCGCATGGTCGAGATGGCCGCGATTGGCTTCACCCTGAAAATGGTGCCGCACCTCGTCTGGGAGCCGCTCGATCAGCGTTCCAAGGACAATATCGCGGCCTATCTCACCCACATCCGTAAATACGACTTCGCCGACAACAACTGGAAGTTCTTCCGCATCCTCGTGGATCTTGGGCTCGAGGAGGTCGGCGTCGAGTTCGACCGCTCCCTGACGGAGAAGTACCTCGAGGAACTCGACGGCTTCTATCTCGGCGACGGCTGGTACCGCGACGGCAATGTGCGCCGCATCGACCACTACATTCCCTTCGCCATGCACTTTTATGGCCTCATCTACGCCAGGCTCGCCCAGGGCGACGATGAGCGGGTCAAGCGCTACAGGGAGCGCGCCGAGCTCTTTGCCAGGGACATCCGCCACTGGTTCGACGAAGATGGTGGGGCCCTGGCTTTCGGGCGCAGCCTCACCTACCGCTTCGCCTGCGGCGGTATCTGGGGCGCGCTCGCCTTTGCCGACCTGGAGGCGCTGCCCTGGGGCGAGATCAAGGGCCACTTCATGCGGCACCTGCGCTGGTGGGCGAGGCTCCCCATTGCCGACCGCGACGGCGTGCTCTCGATCGGCTTCGGCTATCCGAACCTCCTGATGAGCGAGAACTACAACTCGGCAGGCTCCCCCTATTGGGCGCTCAAGGCCTTCCTGCCGCTCGCCCTGCCGGAGGACCATCCCTTCTGGCAGGCCGAGGAGACGCCAGCTGTCACCAGCGCCGATCCGGTGCCGCTCAAGCACCCCGGCATGGTCATGAGCCACACCAGGGGCAATGTCGTTGCGCTCGCCAGCGGCCAGCAGAATTACCAGATGCGGTTTGGCGCCGAGAAATACGCCAAGTTCGTCTATTCCTCGCGCTACGCCTTCTCGGTCGAAAGCGACGAGCGCGCCTACCACTCGGCCGCCTTTGACGGAATGATCGGCTTGTCCGACGATGGCCGGCACTACCGGGTGCGCGAGAGCAATGAGGCCGCGCTGATCGCGGGTGACCGGCTCCATGCCAGGTGGAAACCGTGGAGCGACGTGACGGTCGAGACCTGGCTGATCCCGGCCAATCCATGGCACATCCGCATCCACCGCATCGAGACGCCCCGGCCGCTGCACGCGACCGAAGGCGGATTTGCTATCGCCCGCGCCGACCTCAACACCGACACCTACGAAGACGACGAGGGCAGGGGATTCGCCAGGTCGCCGAGCGATGTCAGTGTCATCCTCGACCTTTCGCCCGGCGGCAAACGCGCCGGCCGTGCCCTGCGCGCCCTGCCCAACACCAACCTCATCGTTGCCAAGACCATCGTGCCGCAATTGCGTGGTGATGTGCCGGCGGGCACCACCGTCCTCGCCTGCGCAGTGCTCGCCCTGCCCGCTGGCGCAGAGGCCGAGGCTGCGCTTGCGAGCCCGCCGGCACTGCCCGATCTTGCCGAGCTCGAAGCCCTTTTCGCCCGCGAGGGCGTCGAGGTCAGCGCCATACAGGTCGCGGAGAGATTCTGATGCGGCCTAAACTCGTATTCGCCATGGCGGCCGGAAAGACACGTTACGTCTTCAACGAGCACCTGCTCGACCGGCTCGCCGGGAGTTGCGAGATTCTTTCACCCGTGCCGATCGAGGATTTCTCGACCGCAAAGGCGCGCGACCTGCTCGGCGAGGCGGAGATCCTGGTGACGGGATGGGGCTGCCCGTTCGTCAGCCGCGAGGTGCTTGCGGCCATGCCCCGGTTGCGCCTTGTTGCTCATGCGGCCGGTACGGTCAAATATACGTTCGATCCAGCCGTCTACGAGGCCGGCATTCTCGTGACCCACGCCGCCGAGGCCAACGCCATCCCGGTCGCCGAATATACGCTCGCGGCCATCATCTTCGCCAACAAGCGCGTGTTCGAGCTGCGCGAGCTCTACAAGGCCGATCCCTCGCGTACCTCCACCTGGGCGCTGATGGACGAGCCGATCGGCAATTACCGCCGCACAGTCGGCCTCATCGGGGCCTCCCGGATCGGGCGAAAGGTCGCCACGCTCCTTCAGGCACTCGACGTCGAAGTGCTCCTGGCCGACCCCTATGTCGGCCGCACCGATCCGGTGACGGGCCTTGCCGAGCTCACCGATCTCGACGATCTGCTGAGACGCTCCGACATCGTGTCGCTGCATGCGCCCTCGCTCGAGACGACCCGTCATATGATCGGCGCGCGCGAGTTCGCCCTGATGCGCGACGGAGCGACTTTCATCAACACCGCCCGCGGCGCCCTGGTCGACGAAGCGGCGCTGATCGCCGAGCTCGAGACCGGGCGTATCCACGCCGTGATCGATGTGACCGAACCCGAGATTCCCGAACCGTCCTCGCCGCTCTATACCTTGCCCAACGTCTTCCTGACGCCGCATGTGGCGGGTGCGGCAGGCACCGAACGGCTGCGCCTCGGCCAGATGGCCGTCGAGGAGATCGAGAGGTTCGTCGCTGGCAAGCCGCTGACATACGCCATCGAGCCGACCATTCTGGAGCGCCTGGCATGAGTGCGGCCGAGGCCCTGCCGGACGAGCGGCGGCTCACTCCGGAGGAGCGCAAGGCGCGCCTGCAGTTCCTCACCTGGGACCGGACCGCCGCCGACATCGCCGATCCCGAGCACGTCGCGCGCAAAGCCCGCCTTGCCGAGACCGCCGGGGCCAAGCTCGCCGAGACGGCCTATATCGCCGCCGACACGGCGATCTTCACCACCCGGCTGCTTCTGGGAGAGCACTCCTGGATCGCCGGCCATGCACTGGTGCGCGGGGACGTGACCTTCGGCGACCACTGCACGGTCAATTCCTATGCGGCGATTTCCGGCAAGGTTGCCTGCGGCAATGGCGTGCGCATTGCTTCCCATGCCTCCATCGTCGGTTTCAATCACGGCTTTGATGACCCGGACCAGCCGATCCATGTGCAAAAGCACGAGACCCTCGGTATCGTCATCAACGACGACGTCTGGGTCGGCGCCAATGCGGTCGTCGTCGATGGCGTGACCGTCGGACGCGGCGCGGTGATCGCGGCTGGAGCGGTCGTGACGCGGGACGTGCCCGAGATGGCGATCGTCGCCGGCGTCCCCGCCAAGGTCGTGCGCCGCCGTGGTGAACGGTCGATGCAGTCGCGCCGTAGCGAATCCGAAGCGGCGCTGGCACGCTTGGGCAAAACGGCCGCAGCCGAATGGCGCGGCATCCTGGCACGGCGTCGCACGCCCGAGGGCTATCTCTCGCCCGAGGCGGACGGCGAGGCGCGCATGAGCATCCGCCACCTCAACGACGCCATCGAGATCGCCGGTGCCTTCGGCGAACTCCCCGACGATCTCGACGTGGCCGGGACCGTGGCCAGGCTGCAGGCGGTGCAGGACCCGCAGACTGGTCTCTTTCCCGATCCCTGGCGCAGGCCCGCCGAGGGCAGGCCGCTGCGCGACGATGGCCTTGCGCTCTACAACATCCTCTCCGTCGGCTATGCGCTCGAAGTGCTGGGTGCGAGCCCGAAATACCCCATCTCCGCGGTGGAGCTGTCCGCGCCCGATCTCTGCGACTGGCTCGACGACCTGCCGTGGGCGACCCGCGCCTGGTCGGCCGGTTCGGCGATCGATGCCATCGGTACCGCGCTCTATTTCAACGCCCGTTACTTCACAGCGGGCCGTACGCGAGAGGCTCTCTTCGGCTGGCTCGCCCTCAACCAGGATCGAGGCACTGGTTTATGGGGCCGGCCCACCACCGAGGAGGGCCTCTTGCAGCCGGTCAACGGCTTCTATCGCCTGACGCGCGGGACCTACGCCCAGTTCGGCCTGCCCGTGCCCGATGCCGAGCGGGCGATCGACAGCGTCCTTGCCAACTACCGCAACTATAGCGGTTTCTCCGGCAAGACTTACACCGCCTGCAATCTGCTCGACACCGTCCACCCCCTCTGGCTCTGCCTCAAGACAACCGACCATCGCCGGCCGGAGGCAGAGGCGATCGCCGAGGCGGTCATACTGCGCGCGCCGGAACGCTGGATTGCCGGGCAAGGCTTTCCCTTCGCCGACGGGCAGACCGGCAGCCTGCAGGGCACCGAAATGTGGCTGTCGGTAGTGCATCTTTGCGCGCTTCTCCTCGGACTGGCGGAGACGTTTCCGTTTGCGCCCAAGGGCGTACACCGCACCAAGCCGTCGGGGCTGGGGCTCTAGCAGCAGCGATGGCGACCTTCCGCAAAGCCCTCATTGTTTTCGGCGGCATGGAACTCCACACGCCGAGGCGCGGTGCCGAGACCGTGCGCACCCTACTCGAAACCGAAGGGTTCACAGCGACGGTGAGCCAGGACTATGACCTCCTCGGCGCCGACGACATCGCCAGCTACGACCTCGTCGTGCCGGTGGTGACTGACGGCCAGCTCGATCGCGAGAAGGGCCGCAAGCTCACCGCCGCCATCCGGGCAGGTACCGGGCTCGCCGGGTACCACATGGGCCTCGCCACGAGCTTTCGCGATTGCGTGCCCTTCCGCTATGTGGCGAGCTGCTATTGGGTCGCGCATCCCGGCAATATCATCACCTATCGGGTCGACGTTACCCGTCCGGATCACCCGATCATGGCCGGCATCGACAGCTTCGAACACACCTCCGAGCAATATTACCTCAACTATGATCCGGCGGTCGAAGTACTGGCGACGACGACGTTCTCGGGCGAATTCGATCCGTGGCGCTCGAACGTGATGATGCCGGTGGTGTTCACCACCAACCATGGCGACGGGCGGGTCTTCTATTCCTCCCTCGGCCACACCGCCGACGAGCTGGAGATTCCGCAGGTGCGCGAGATCCTGCGGCGCGGGCTGCTGTGGGCGGCTCGGGGATTGCAAGGCTAGAGCGGGGCACCTCATTTTCCCAAGAGAGGAGAAGGCAAGGGGCTTATCACCCACTTATGTGGTGCACTGTCTTGCCCGCGGCTGCTCGCCGTGATTCAACGGAACGGCGCCGCTTTCCCAGATTCGTTTGTTGCCAAGAGCCCGTGCCGACAGCCGCACCCGACCTCTTCCTAAATCGCCCCCGTGACCCGCTCGAGGTGCTTGCGACCGTGTTCGGGCACTCGGCGTTCCGCGGTCAGCAGGAGGAGGTGGTGCGCCACGTGGTGGCCGGGGGCGATGCGGTGGTGCTCTTCCCGACCGGGGCGGGCAAGTCGGTCACCTACCAGGTGCCGGCCATCTGCCGGCCCGGCGTCGGTATCGTGGTCTCACCGCTGATCGCCCTGATGCGCGACCAGGTCGAGGCGCTGCGCCAGGCAGGGGTTGCCGCCGCGGCGCTCAATTCTGCGCTCGCGCCCGAGGAAGCGCGCGAGGTGCGGCGGGCGCTGATGGCCGGCGAGCTGGACCTTCTTTATGTGGCGCCCGAGCGGCTGACGACGCCGGGCTTTGCCGAGATGCTGCGCGGGGTCGATATCTCGCTCTTTGCCATCGACGAGGCCCATTGCGTCAGCCAGTGGGGCCACGATTTCCGCCCGGAATATCGCGATCTCGCCCGCATCACCGAGCTCTTCCCGGGCGTGCCGCGCATGGCCCTGACCGCCACGGCCGATCCGACGACGCGCGAGGACATCATCGGGCGTCTGCAGCTCGGCGAGGCGCGCGTGTTCTCGACGAGCTTCGATCGGCCCAACATCAGCTACGCGATCGTCGAGCGCGACAACGCCAGACAGCAGCTGCTCTCGTTCCTTGCCCGCCACAAAGGGAATTCGGGTATCGTCTATTGCCTCTCACGCGCCAAGGTCGACGCCACCGCCGACTGGCTAAACCGCCAGGGCATCCGCGCATTGCCCTACCATGCCGGCATGCCTGCCGATCGGCGCAGCGCCAACCAGGACGCGTTCCTCAAGGACGAGGGGCTTTGCCTGGTGGCCACCGTCGCCTTCGGCATGGGTATCGACAAGCCCGATGTGCGCTATGTCGCCCATCTCGACCTGCCGGCTTCCATCGAGGCCTACTACCAGGAGACCGGCCGCGCCGGGCGCGACGGCCTGCCGTCCGAAGCCTGGATGAGCTACGGCATGGCCGACGTCGTCCAGCGCCGCCGCATGATCGATGAGGGCAACGCGCCCGACGAGGTCAAGCGCGTCGAGCTCGGCAAGCTCAACGCGTTGCTTGGTCTCTGCGAGACCGCTGAGTGTCGCCGCAAGGCCATCCTCAGCCATTTCGGCGAAGGTCATGACGGCGAATGCGGCAATTGCGATACCTGCCTGTCGCCCGTCGACACCTGGGACGGCACCGACGCCGCGGTCAAGGCCCTGGCCGCCGTCTACCGCACGGGGCAACGGTTCGGGGCAGGGCACCTTATCGACGTCCTCATGGGCAAGGAGACCGAGAAGGTCACCCGCTTCCATCACGACAAGCTGCAGGTCTTCGGCGTCGGCAGGGATGTCGACCAGAAAACCTGGCAGTCCGTCATCCGCCAATTGACCGCCGCCGGTTATATCCTGGTCGACCACGCCAACCACGGCGCGCTGATGCTCTCGGAAGCGGCGCGCCCGGTATTTCGCGGCGAAAAGACCGTGACGCTACGCCGCGACCGGCCGAAGAAAGCCGCCGATGTGCGCCGGTCCCTCGCCAACGCCGTGGTGCTGCCGGAAGAAACCCAACTGCTTTTCGATGCCCTCAAGGCTGTGCGCCTGAAGCTCGCCCGCGAGCAGGGCGTGCCGCCCTACGTCGTCTTCCACGATTCAACGCTACGCGCCATGGCGACCGCCAAGCCGGCGAGCATTGCCGATATGATGGACCTGCCAGGCGTTGGCCGGGCCAAGCTCGACCGCTATGGTGAGGCATTTCTGCGCGAGCTCAACCGGCACGAGTAAGGACGACTCCACACGCATGGAGTCGGCGGTGTTTCGCCACCCTCCCCCTTGTGGGGAGGGTGGCCCGCGCAGCGGGTCGGGTGGGGGTATCTCGCGGCAAAAACCGTAGCATCGCGTTTTGCCGCGGCATACCCCCACCCTGCTCGATCACGGACTTAGCTGGCGCTAAGTCCTATCTCGCTTCCCTCCCCACAAGGGGGAGGGAGTCGTCCGGTGGGTATGGCAGGATCGTGCCACCGGCACGAAGGACCGCAACCTCACCCTCCATTGGCCAGCGCTTCGGTTGCGGCGATGGCGGTCATGTTGAGGATGCCGC
>NZ_BSNS01000010.1 GCF_030160115.1 Devosia nitrariae
TTGCCGTACTCCTGCGTGGCTGCGACCTCGCTGATGCAAAACGCGTAGGCGAGGCCATCGCATCCGACATCTGCGCCATTCCAATCCAGCTCGCCGGCCGGCCGCACGTTGTCAGCGCCAGCATCGGCATCGTCAGCCTTTCACCTGGGATGGATGCCGATACCGCACTGGTGAGCGCCGACGCCGCCTGTTACGCCGCCAAGAACACCGGCCGCAGTCGCATCGTCGTGGCCTAGAGCAACGTGCGAAAAGGTGGATACCGGCTTTTCGCAAGAAACGTTGCGACAACAAACAACTAGAGCCTCAAGCGCTCTATCCCATCAGAGCGCTTGAGGCTCTAGATCCGATCTCCGGCGGGCGCCGCCTTCCTGAGCTGCTCGTGTCGATCGGCCCGCAGCCAAGCGGTTGCCACAACACTTGGCGGAAGTTCGTACGTGACTGCCCTCTCCCGCTCGAGCGCTTTCAGCAGAAGGCTTGTTCCGGTCGACGCCGCCTTCAGCCGATGACGACGTTCCGCGTCACCTGCCCATTCGTCTCCCAGAACGTCACCTTCTTGGTCATCAGCGGGTCGTCCATCGCCGGCTGGATGTTGCCACTGGTATCGATCGCGCGCGAGGTCACGGCGTGGCTTCCGGACGCGGGATCGGGCCAGTCGAGGGACCAGATCTTCCAGGCAAACTCGGCCTCTTCGCTGTCATCGATCACCGCCTCGATCCAATCGCCGTCATCGACCCTGACCTCGACGCGCTCGATCGGCGCGCCCCAGGCGGCGCCGAGGATGCGGTAGTCGGTGCCGACCCGCGTGATGCGCGCGGGCGCCGACTTGAGCAACGCCGGCCCGACCGAGGTTTCCATCCACACCGTTTCCCCGTCGCGCTGCTCTTCGCGCAGAGTGACGTAATCGCGCGCCATGAAGAGACCCTGAAACCGCCGGTCGAGGACCTCCATCCGGTTCAGCCACTTGATGTTGGCGATGCCGTACCATCCGGGCGCAATCAGCCGGAGCGGCGCTCCATTGTCGGCAGGCAAGGGTTCCCCGTTCATCTCATAGCAGAGGATGTTGTTGGGGTTCATGGCGTCGGCGAGCGACATGCTGCGCGCAAAATTCTGCTTGAAGGTGATGTCGCGAATAGAGACATCGCCCTGGTCGGCGCCCCAGAATACCACCTCGATTCCGTCCTCGAGAATTCCGGCTTCCTCGAGGATGGGGGCGAGTGGCGTACCTGCCCATGTCGCATTGCCAATGCCGCCGTTGAAGAACGGCAGGCCGTCATTGCCCGAGCACTCGACCGTGAAGACGACTTCCTGCCGGGGGCGCTGCTTGATGTCGTCAAGAGAGAGTGTCATCGGGCGCCCGACGAGACCTGTGATATCGAGCGACCAGGTGGCCGGATCGATGACCGGCCGGTCGAAGTGGGCAATCGAAAAGAACTGCTCGTTGGGCGTGATCCAGGAATCGAGGTCACTCCACACGAGCTGGTTCTTGATGACCTCTGGAACGGGATTGGGCGGCAGCGTGTCGCTCCAGGGCACGACCTCCTCCCCCGGCCGGCTCGGAAAACCGTAAGCCCGGCTCGCGAGCTGGAAGGCGGCAAGACCCGCCAGCACCGCGCTTCCCTTCACGATGAACTCTCTGCGTGGAATGTCCTGCATCTTCGTCCTCCCGCGGTTGTTGCCTCGATGGCGTCGAAGAGTCCCCCAGGCACGATCTTCGGACCGCGAACTGCGCTGCGATGTGATCAGGAATTGCGCAACGCAAAGCCCCCCACCGCCCGACAGCGATGGGATCACGCTCGCACTTGCCTGGAGATCCCTCAGGTCGAACGCTAGAACCGCCGCCCCGCGATGGTCAATGCCAGCTCGTCCCGATTTGTTGTCCGATCGTCCGCCGTCAGCACCCGGTCGGCTGAAAGGACCGGGCCGCACGCCCGGTCCTCCCGAGATCCTCACTCAGGTGTTTTTGATCTTCGCCTTCACCTGGTTGACGAGTTCCGGCGTGACTTCAATGGCGTGCACTGTCTTTGCGTGCTCGGCCACCTTGGCCAGCAGCTCTTCCTCGGTTTTTGCCTCGGCCGTGAAAGCGCAGCCGGGGACGATGTCTCCACATGCTATCTGCTTCATCGCAACCTCCTCATCGCCGCCATTACGGCGGCGGGATATAGTCGCGCCGAGGAAGGGCGGTCGTCAACGAGACCGGGCCCTGACCGCGGAACCGGCCCCGGCTGCACCACCGGCACTTAAACGCCCAAGGAGAAGTGGTCGCGCGGCGCAAGTGCTGATCGCCTATGCCGCCTTCCGAGAATGCGCTAGTTGCACTAGATGCTCTATTTCACCAGCGACACCCACTTCGCGGACTCGCGGGTCCTTCGCATTGACCGGCGGCCGTTCGCTACCGTTGCCGAACATGATGCTGCGCTCATCCAATATTGGAACGAGGTTGTAAGCGCCGACGACGAGGTTTGGCATCTCGGGGATTTCGCAAGAGGACCTCGTGACCACGTGGAAGTCTTGCTGACCCGGCTCAATGGGCGCAAGCACCTGATCATCGGCAACAATGATCCGGAACCGACGATAGCGGCCGCTGGCTGGTCAAGCGTCCAGCATTATGCGGAACTGACGATCGAGGGCCGGCTCTTCGTGCTCTGCCATTACCCATTTCGGACGTGGAACAAGATGGGCAATGGATCGATCAACCTGCACGGCCACTCGCATGGCCGGTTGAAACCAATGCCCCGGCAGTTCGACGTTGGCGTCGACGCGCAAGGTCTACGCCCGGTGGCGCTCGAGCAAGCGGTAACCAGACCGAAGGTGGGGAGGCGATGACGCATCGCCCCCGCAAACCGCGGTGCCCACGCCAGTCTCACCTCCCATTGTAACCTTGCGGGTCATTGGCGGTTAACGGCTGCCTGTCACATTGCTGTCATGGCC
>NZ_BSNS01000011.1:0-692846 GCF_030160115.1 Devosia nitrariae
TCGCGCAGAACCTCGCCATCCATCGCCAGCCTCCAAAAGCCAGCGTTGAATCTGATTTGCCCCCTCGCGGGAATCCCTAGAAGACTAAATTGTCACTACGACCTAGAGCGTGCGATTTGAGTCCATCGAGTCGCATCGCGCCCTGCGAGGCTGCCGATGCCAGACCACCCGTCGCTGAAGAACTTCCTGCAGCAGGCCGAGGCGTGCGACGAGCTTGGCTCACCCTTCACCGCCGCCCTCTGTCGGCTTCTGGCCCATACCGTCGATGATGGCAGCGCCTTCGGCCGCCGCATCGTCAATTGGCCCGATACCGCCCGGGCCGACGCCATGCCCCTGCGGGTTTGCGGCGCGCTCCATGCGCTGGCCCGCTCCGGCACCGAGCCGGTTTTGACCGCCCAATACCCGCCGCATCGCTTCGACCGCGAGGCCCTGCGCACGGCCATCAAAGGTGCCATCACCCGGCACGACCAGTTCCTCTGCGATTATCTCGACAGTCCTCCGCAGACCAATGAGGTGGCCCGATCGGCCATCATCCTCGGCGGCATGTTGATCGTTGCCCGCGAGATGGACATGCCGCTCGAGATCCTCGAAATCGGCTCCAGTGCCGGCCTCAACCTCATGTTCGACAGCTATTCCTATGATCTGGGCAACAGCAGGCACTGGGGGAGGACCGACGCTCCACTGACCATCGCCTGTGATTGGAGGGGCGAGATCCCGGCGCTCGATGTCCCATTGACCGTGCGCTCGCGCGCAGGTTGCGACCAGAACCCCCTCGACCCGCGTTCGGAAAGGACCGTCGAGCGCCTGCTCTCCTATGTGTGGGCCGATCAGTTCGCCCGCATGGAGCGCCTTACAGCGGCCTTCGGCCATGCCGCGCGCACGGGGCTGACGGTCAAGAAGGCCGATGCTGCCGATTGGCTGGAAACCCGGCTTGCCCGGCCGCAGGCGACCGGTATCACCAGGGTCCTGTTCCACACCATTGTCTGGCAGTATCTGCCCAAGCCCGTACAGGGCCGCGCCGCAGCGGCAATCGCCGGCGCTGCCATGGCAGCCACGGCCGAACGCCCCTTCGCCCACCTCGCCTATGAAGGCGACAACGAACGCCCTGGCGGCGCCGTTCGCCTTACCCTCTGGCCCGGCGGCGAGAGTCGCTTCCTCGGCCGTGCCGACTTCCATGGCCGCTGGGTGGAGTGGAATTAACTGATAGCGGTCGCGGGCCGGTCCTGCGCTCGCACACACGGAGGTTCAGAGTGCCGTCCGTTCCTTTCACTCGATTGACTACCAATCGCCTGGTCCTGCGCCCGACAGTCGCTGCCGACTGCGATCGGGCCTTCGAGATTCAGTCGGACTGGCAGGTAGCGCGCATGCTGCGTGCGGCGCCCTTTCCTCCCGACCGGCAGCGCATGGATCGATGGTTCGCCGGTCACCGGCGAGAGTGGATGGCCGGCGAAGCCTATCGCTTTGCTGTTGAGCTCGACGGCCGAATTATCGGCATTGTCGACGTCGATTGCATTGCTGAAGGGGAGGGGGAACTCGGTTGCTGGTTCGAGCGGGCCGTCTGGGGGCAGGGCTACGCCTTCGAAGCGGCCGCGGCCGTGACGCGCTTGGCCTTTGAGCAGGTTGGATTGTTGCGACTGAAGTCCGGCCATGCAGACGATAACCCTGCCTCGGGCCGGGTACTTATCAAGCTTGGCTTTCAGCCGCTCGATAGCGTCGAGCGCTTCTCGAGGTCACGCGGCGAAAACGTCCTGCAGCGCCGCTATCTGCTGGCGTCGCCACTGTCAAACGGGAGACCCTGACACGAAAAAACGGGCCTTGCGGCCCGTTCCCTGAGTCCTTCGCGCAGCCAACCTCAGTTCAGGCGGCTGCCGACGTCCTTGATCGCACTCTCGACCAGCTTGTCGCCGTTCTTGGCGACTTCCTCGGCAAGGATCACGCGCGCGGCTTCGATGGCCAGATCCGCCGAGCGTGAACGCACCTCGGCTACGGCCTGTGCCTCGGCCTGGGCGATCTTGTCCTCGACCGCCTTGGTGCGCCTTGCGATCAGGTCCTCGAGAGCCGTCTGCGCGTCGGCGGTCATGCGCTCGGCATCCCGCTTGGCGGCAGTCACGATCTCCTCGGCTTCCTTCTCGGCCGACACGCGCTTCTGCTCGTACTCGACCAGCAATGAGGCGGCCTCCTCGCGCAGGCGCTTGGCCTCGTCGAGCTCGTCACTGATCTGCTTGATGCGCTTGTCGAGCATCTGCCCGATGATCCGCGGCACGCCGAAATAGACCGCGATGCCGATGAAGATGAGGAGGGCGACGAACGCCCAGAACGTATTGTCCATCCAGGCCGGCATGAGCTTACTCCTTGACCTTGGCGACGGCGGACCGTGCCGCTTCGGCCGAGACGTCGCCAACCAGCTGACTGACGACCGCCTGCGCCGTTTCGGCCGCGATCTCGTCTACATGGGCGAGGGCAGCCGTCTTGGTCTGTGTGATGCCGGCCTCGGCGGCATTGACCTTGGCCGCCAAATCCGCCTCTACCCTCGTGCGCTTGGCCGCAAGGTCGGCCGCGATCGCGTCGCGCGATTCGCTGGCGATACCCTGCGCCTTCGCCCTGGCGCTCGCCAGCGCCTCCTCGTAGGCGGCGATGGCCGCGTCCGTCTTCTGACGGCTTTCCTCGGCAGCCTTGAGGTCGGCGTCGATGCGTCCCCTGCGGTCCGCCAGGATCCCGCCGATCTGGGGCAGGGCGACGCGGCTCATCAGCAGGTAAAGCGCAGCGAAGGTGATGGCCAGCCACAGAAGCTGCGAGCCGAACGTTGCCGGATCGAACGGCGGAAAGACGCCAGTGGCGTGTTCGTCGCCATGAAGTTCGGTGGCTTCGTGCAGCTCTTCCTCGGCCGCATGCAGCTCGTCACCGACGACCTCCATGGTGGTCTCGGATTGCATGGTCTCGCCGGTGTTTTCGGCGGGAGCTTCCTGTGCTTGGGCGACGATGAGGCCTGCCATTTTTGTCACTCGCCAGATCGTTTTCGCGCCGGAGGGTTTCGCGGCGTCAAATGAACGGCAGCCGGAACACGTCCCGGCCGCCGAGAGGGTGCAGTGCGCCTAAAAGAAATCAGGCGACGAACAGCAGGATCAGGGCAACCAGGAACGAGAAGATGCCGAGCGCTTCCGTCACGGCGAAGCCGAAGATCAGGTTACCGAACTGGCTGGGAGCGGCGGACGGGTTGCGCAGCGCACCCGAGAGGAAATTGCCGAAGATGTTGGCAACGCCGATGGCGGCGCCGGCCATGCCGAAACAGGCAATACCAGCACCGATGAACTTTGCGGCTTCAGCTTCCATTTTATGTAGTCCTTTCAGAGGTTTCTTTTGGGCGGGTTGTCAGGCGGGACACCCGCCCTGATCCGGTGGGTTGAAAAAGGCTAATGCGAGGGGTGGATCGCATCGTTGAGGTACATGCAGGTCAGGACCGCAAAGACGTAGGCCTGAACCGCGGCGACCAGGAACTCGAGGCCGGTAAGGGCGATGCCCATGAGCAGCGGCAGCAGCGAACCGGCGGCACCAAAGAAGCCGAGCGGGATCATCGTCACCATGAAGCCGGTGAAGACCTTGAGGGTGATGTGGCCGGCAAGGATATTGCCGAAGAGACGTACCGAAAGGCTGATCGGGCGCGAGAGGAAAGAGATGACCTCGATCGGCGTCACGATCGGCAAGATATAGCCCGGCACGCCTGCCGGCACGAACAGCTTGAGGAACTTCGGGCCGTTCTTGACGAAGCCGTAGACGATGACCGTCAGGAACACCAGCATGGAGAGGGCGAACGTGACGATGATGTGGCTGGTGACCGTGAAGAAATACGGCACCATGCCGAGCATGTTGGCAACGAGGATGAAGGTGAAGAGCGAGAAGACCAGGGGAAAGAATTTCATGCCCTCGGTGCCCGCGGAACTTCGCACCATGTTGGCCACGAACTCATAGAGGAGCTCGGAGAGGAGCTGCACCCGATTGGGTATCAGGCGTTTGCCGCTCGAGGAAAGGATGAGGTAGAGCGAGATCACCGCAACCGTCGCCACCATGAACAGCGCCGAATTGGTGAAGGCGAGGTGGAGACCATCTTCGCCACCGATAGTGGCGATGGGAAAGATGTCCTCGATGACAAACTGGTGGATCGGATCAGTACCGGCCAAGTTGCGCGCCCCTTGTCGTCGCCATCAACGCTCTTCCCGCTCTTCGTCTTCCGCGTCCGGGCCGAGATCGGCGCCGGGCGGGGGAGGCGATGCGGCATTCATTTCCGCCACCGCACGGATGACGTTCAGTATTCCAGCGGCAAAACCCAACCCGAACAGGATGAGCAAGCCCCACGGGCTGGTGCCCGCTCCAAGATCGATGAGATAGCCGAGGCCCGCACCGACCAGGATCGCGGCGACGAACTCAGTGCCGATGCGCATGCCGCGCGCCAGACCGCTCATCTCCGGGGACCCTCTGTCGGAAGCTCTGTTGGCGCCCGCCTCGTGGTCCCTCCTTGCAGCAGCGATCCGCGAAGCCAGGTCTCGCGTCACGCCGCGGGCGCTGCCCTCCGGACGGCCGGTGTCGCGCGGCTCGTTCATACCGCCTGCTCCCCCTGTCCGGTAGGACCCCTGGGTGTCCCGGGGTGCCCTTTCAAGTCGCGCGCAACATAAGGGCGCGCGTTGGGGGTGTCAAGACGACGAGAAGAACAGCAACGCATTGAATATATTATTGTTTTCGTCGCGAACTGGGGGTGCGGCATGCTGTCCACACTCTGTTGTGGCAGCTAGGAGGCTTCGCGGAAGGATTCTGCCGTCTTGAGGTCTACCGAAACGAGCTGGCTCACTCCGCGCTCGGCCTGCGTCACCCCGAAGAGTCTGTCGACCCGGCTCATGGTGATCGGGTTGTGCGTGACGACGAGGAAGCGCGTGTCGGTGCGCTCGCGCATGGAATCGAGGAGATTGCAGAACCGCTCGACATTGGCATCGTCGAGTGGCGCGTCGACCTCGTCGAGAACGCAGATCGGCGCCGGGTTGGTCAGGAACACCGCAAAGATGAGGCTCAAGGCCGTCAGCGCCTGCTCGCCGCCCGACAGCAGCGTCATCGTCTGAGGCTTCTTGCCCGGGGGCTTGGCGATGATCTCGAGGCCTGCTTCCAGCGGGTCGTCGCTCTCAACGAAAGTCAGTTCCGCCGTGCCGCCGCCAAACAGCGTCGTGAACAGTTCCTGGAAATGCGCGTTGACCTTTTCGAACGCCTCCGAGAGCCGCGCGCGTCCCTCGCGATTTAGCGACTGAATGCCCTGGCGCAGCTTGGCGATCGCCTCGATCAGGTCGTCGCGGTCCTTGACCATCGTTTCGAGCTTTTCACGCGTTTCCTCGGCCTCCTTCTCGGCCGAAAGATTCACTCCGCCCAGCCGCTCGCGCTCGGCCTTCAGCCGCTCGAGCTTATGTTCAGTCGCGTGCTCGTCGGGCAACGCGTCCTCGGGCTTGATACCCGCGGCCTCGAGGGTGCGGTTGGCCGGAATACCGAGCTGTTCGGAGACCTGTTTTTCAATCTGCTGGCGCTGGGCGATGACACCCTTCAGGCGCTCCTCGATCCGGCCGAGCTCGATCCGCGCCGAGGCCAGCGCCTCGCTGGCGGATTTGAGTGCGTTGCTCGCCTCGCGAAAGCCGGTCTGGGCCACGGCAAGCGAATCGGTCGCCGCCTTGTGGGCAATCTTCGCGTCCTCGATACCATGCTCGAGTTCGGCCCGCCGCGCCGCAAAGCTCTCCGGGCTCGCGTCGAGCGCTGAAAGCTGCGTGCGGATCTCACCCTCGCGCAACGCCAGCGTTTCGATCTGCTGGGCCGCCCCCTCGCGCCGGCGCTGCCAGGCTGCGGCATCCTTTTCGAGCTGTTCCAGCCGGCTCGAGCGCATGCGTGCCGCCGTCTCGAAAGTCGAGAGCTTTACCCGCGCCTGGTCGGCCCGGTCGCGCGCACCGGTCAGCGCCACCTGTGCGGCCTCTGCCTTCGCGCCCGTGTCGCCCTCCTCGCCGACCTCGGCGAGCGCCTCTTCGGCATCGGCCCTCGCGGCTTCCGCTTCGGCAAGGCTGGTCGCAAGCCGGGCCTGCGCTTCCTCGAGTGCGCTCTTGCGTGTCGCCAGATCGCCGATGGCGCGCTGCGCCTTGTCGACCTCGGCCTGCGCCGCGCCGATGGCATGCTGGGCCGTGCGCCAGGCCTCGCGCTTGCCACGTTCGTCCGCCCGCGCGTCCTCGAGCGCCGCGCTCAAGGCGTCGACATCACGCTTCCAGGCATTGCGCTCGCCGCGGATACGGGTGATCTCCTCGTCGAGCTCGGCGAGGCGGTTGCGCTGCGCCAGCCGCTGCGCGGCCGCGCTCGGCGCGTCGGCTGCCGCCACGAACCCGTCCCAGCGCCAGAGGTCGCCCTCGAGCGACACCAGCCGCTGCCCGGGCTTCAACGCCCGCATCAGTTCCGGTCCCACCGTCTTGCCCACGAGCCCGATCTGGTCGAGCCGGCGATTCAACAGCTCGCTGCCCGAAACGTGCCGTGACAGCGGTTCGGCGCCCTGCGGCAGCGGCGGATCGTCATAGCCATCGAGGCTGGCGGACCAGTGCATGGGCGCCCCGCCGTCCGAAGAGGCTTCGAGATCATCACCAAGTGCGGCACCGAGCGCCGTCTCGTAGCCGGGCGAGACCTTCAGCTCGTCCGCGATCGCCGGCCACAGGCTCGTGCCGACATTGAGCATCTTGGCGAGCGTTGCCGCTTCCGCCTCGAGCCGCGTCAGCGCAGCCTCGATCTCCTGGAGCTTGGGACGCGCCGCCTCGAGCTTGCGCTGAGCCTCGCCCGTCGTCTCCTCGGCCGCGACCGCATCGCCCTCCGCCGCCGTCACGGCCGCCTGGACCGCCTCGAGGGCCGCCCGCTTCTCGGCGAGTGTCGCATCGGCCCCCAGCCGCTGGGATATGCTTTCGGCTTCCTCGGCCACTTCGGCGATCTGCGCATTGAGCCGCTTAACCCGCGCCGCCGCGTCCTCAGCACTGCGTTCGGCCTGCGCCCGCCGCGCCCGCGCCTGCGCGTGCTGCTCGGCCGCTTCGCGTGCCGCGGTTTCAGCTTGCGTCACTGCCGCACGCGCCGCCTCGGCCGCCTGTCGGGCCGTGTCGAACTCGGCTTGAGCCGCCTCACCTTCGGCGGTCAGACGTGCCTGCTCGTCGGCATAGGCGGCAAGCGTCGTGTCGCTTTCGGCAACCAGCCCGCGCTCGCGTTGCCCGTCGGCGGCCAGTTGCTTCAGCCGGTTTTCGTATTCAGCCCGCCGCTGGTCGGTGCGTCGCGCCTCGTCCTCGAGCTGCTCGGAAAGAATCGTCAGCCGCTGCAGCGCCGCGCCCGTCGCTGCTTCCCTGTCGCGCAGGGGCTGGAGAGCTGCGTCCGCCGCGTCGGCCTGTTTCTGCGCCTCGCGCTCGGCGTGGGTGGCGTCGGCGAGCAGCCGGATGAGCTTAGACTGCTCGGCCTCCGTCTCCTTCTCGGCCACCCGCGCGGCAACCCAGCGGATGTGGTAGAGCGTTGCTTCAGCGCGTCTTATGTCTCCCGAAAGCGAGCGATAGCGCACCGCCAGTCGCGCCTGGCGCTTGAGGGTTTCGAGCTGTTGCTCGATCTGGCCGATGACGTCGTCGACACGCTCGAGATTCTGCTCGGCCGCCCGCAGCCGCAGTTCCGCTTCGTGCCGGCGCGAATGCAGGCCCGAGATGCCCGCCGCTTCCTCGAGCAACGCCCGGCGCTGCGTCGGCTTGGCCGCGATCAATTCGCCGATCTGCCCCTGCCGCACGAGCGCCGGCGAATGCGCACCGGTCGAGGCGTCGGCAAACAGCAGCTGCACATCACGTGCACGCACCTCCCGGCCGTTGACGCGATAGACCGAACCGGCCTCACGCTCGATGCGGCGGGTGACCTCGAGGATGTCGGAATGGTTGAGCGCCGCCGGCGCTGTGCGGTCGGTGTTGTCGAGAACGAGGGTGACTTCGGCGGTGTTGCGTGCCGGGCGGTTCGAGGCGCCTGAGAAGATGACCTCGTCCATGCCCGAGGCGCGCATGGCTTTGTATGAGCTTTCGCCCATCACCCAGCGCATGGCTTCGACGAGGTTGGATTTGCCGCACCCGTTCGGCCCGACGATGCCGGTCAGCCCCGGCTCCATGTGGAGCAGGGTTTCATCGCAAAAGGATTTAAAGCCGTGGAGCTTGAGGCGCGTGAACCTCATTGCATGCCTCCCGCGGCTTTGGGTTCACACCCCTCCCGGCCTCCCCCAAAAGGGGGGAGGTGGAGTCCGGTGCCTTGGCCGCCATTCTGCGACACCCACAAAAGCAACACCTCCCCCATGATGGGGGAGGCTGGGAGGGGGTGATCGCCGGGCACGGTCTCGCGACCGCTTCCGCTATCGGGGAAGTCAGGTAAGCAGTGGATCGATTTCCGCCGCCAGTTGTTCAAGCGTCTTGTCCCCGGTCAGGGTCTTGCCGTTGACATAGAAGGTCGGCGTCCCCGTCAGCCCGAATTCGTTCAGCGCCTGTTCGCGCATCGCTTCCATGGCGGTGAACAGTTCCTGATTCGTCAAGGCGGCCTCGAAGCTTTCCTGGGTAAAGCCGAGCTCCATGGCGATTTTCAGAATGGCGTCGCGCGGCGTTTCCGATGTGGCCCAGGTTTCCATCGTGCGGAAATAGGTCTCGATGACGTTGTGGTAGCCGTCGGGGCCGGCCGCATCGGCCAGCATGAATACCGCCGCGTCCAGAACGTTGCGCACGAACGGGCGCAGGATGAACCTGACCTTGCCGCTATCGATGTATTCGGTCTTGAACGCGGGATAGATGTTGTTGTGGAAGTTGGCGCAGTGCGGGCAGGTGGGCGAAGCGTATTCGATCACCGTCACGGTTGCGGCCTCGTCGCCGAGAACGTGGTCCTCGATGCCCCCGGCCGGCGCCATCAGCTTGGTCGTGTCGACCATGTCGCCTTCGGCGGCCGCGGCCGGAGCGATACCGGCAAGGCCAAGGGCCGTGGCTGCGCTGCCGAGGATGAGGGTTTCACGACGGGTGATCTTCACTGGGCTGAACTCCATTTTTATCGCGGCGACACTACACGTGGCCAAGTTGGCCGCAAGTGGGCGTGCCGATCAAACAGCGGTGAATAGTCTATCCTGCTTTTTTATCCGATCTGCTCAGCACCGCATGGCCGAGAGCCCGAAGCGCGCCGCGCAGATCGTCGTCTTTTATTTGAGCGAGCGCGCCGTCGACTTGCGCCTCTGTCGCCTCGCTCGGCTTGTGCTCCTTATCTTCCGGAGCGCCTGAACGCGGGCTGAACGGTTCGGCCGAAAGCCGCACCTCGTTGACCAGCAGATAGCCGAAATAGCGGTTGACCGCCGCGGCGATCCGCGGGCCCTCGTGCGCTGCCGCGAGCGCGTGCCCCGGCGCACAGCGCAGGTAAAGCGTTGCCCCTTCCGCCTTTCTTTCGCCTCGCGGCCAGGCGAGCCGGTCGGGAAAGGTCGCCGTGTCGAAGGGCGCGGGGGCAATCGATGTCCAGCGATCGAGGATATCGCGGCTGGCAAAACCGCGCTTCTTGAGGATCGGATCGAGCGTACCCCCCAGCGCCTCGGCAACGCCGACGGCGCGGTTGCGGCGCTTGGGTTCTGCGGCAGGCTTGGACATTTGAGGAGCAATAGAGCGTTTTCAGCAAAAGTGGAAACCACTTTTGCGGTTCGAAAACGCGACAACTCACCTGGAGCTCCCGCTCTGATGCAATCAGAGCGGGAAGGGCGCTGGCACCGGCTCGGGCGCGGGTGAAGTATCGCGCTTGCAATCGCAGCTCCTATCGCGCTTGTTTTGGCCCATGTTACACCTCTCCGCGCCACACCCCCTCGATTCTGCCGCCGTCCTCGCTTGGTATGACCGGCATGCCCGCACGCTCCCCTGGCGCACCTCTCCGCAGCAGCGGGCCCAGGGCGCCCGGCCCGATCCCTACAGCGTCTGGCTCTCCGAAGTCATGCTGCAGCAGACGACCGTGGCGGCGGTGGCCAGATATTTCGCCCGTTTCATTGAGCTCTGGCCGACGGTTGCCGACCTCGCCGCCGCTCCGCTCGAGGCCGTGCTCGTCGAGTGGGCGGGTCTTGGGTACTATGCGCGCGCCCGCAACCTTCATGCCTGCGCCGTCGCGGTGGTAGACAGGTATGGCGGCGTCTTCCCCGACAGGGCCGAGGGGCTGCGCACCCTTCCCGGCATCGGCCCCTACACGGCCGCCGCCATCGCCGCCATCTGCCATGACGAGCCGGTCGCCGTACTCGACGGCAATGTCGAGCGCGTGCTCGCGCGCTATCATGCGCTGCCCGTGCCGGTGCGCGAGGCCAAGGAAGAACTTCGTTCCAACCTGCGGTGCTCGGTGCCCGTGCGCGCCGGAGATTTCGCGCAAGCGCTGATGGATCTCGGCGCTACCGTCTGTGCTCCGCGCTCGGCCCTTTGCATGCTTTGTCCGCTGGAGCCGGGCTGTGCTGGCGTCCGTACTGGCAACCCCACCGGGTATCCGATCAAACCCTCCAAGGCTGACCGTCCGATCCGCTACGGCCACGCCTATGTCATGCGCGATGGGGGAGGCGACATTTATCTTCGCACTCGGCCGGACAAGGGCCTGTTGGCCAAAATGACCGAGGTGCCGACTTCCGACTGGACAGCCGCTCTTGTCGAGCCAAGCTATCCCGCCGCCGGTGACTGGCGTCACCACGGTCAGGTTGTGCACGTCTTCACCCATTTCCGGTTGGAACTGGAAGTCTGGTCGGCCATTGTCAGCGACACCGCTGCCCTTGCCGACGGCTGGTGGGCCGAACCGCGCGACACCGGTCGGGAGGCGCTGCCGACGCTCTTTCGCAAGGTGCTGGCGTCGGTTGGTCTTTAGGTCTCCAAAGAAAAAGCCGCCGGTTTGCGCCGGCGGCAGTGAGCCTGACTGATTTGGAGGTCGAAATCAGGCGGAGAGCAGATCCAAGCGGGCGCGTATGCTGCTACGCAGCTCGTCGATAGGGGCGACGCGCCCGTTGGCCTCATGGTGCCAGAACGTCCAGCCATTGCAGGCTTCCGCCCCCTGCACCAGGGCGCCGACTTTGTGGATCGAGCCCTGATAGGGGCCGCTTACCAGCGAGCCGTCCGCCCGCACCATGGCAAAGAAACGCTGCCCCGCATCGAAAAGTTGCGCCCCCGGAGCGAGCAACCCTTGTTCGACCAGCGAGCCGAACGGCACCTTTGTCTCCTTGCGCTTTGGCGTCGTTACCGCCACCGCCTGCCGGTCGCCCGGCTTGATCGCGGCGATGCGCTTCAAGGCTGCGGCAACGTAAGCCTCCTCACGCTCGATGCCGATGAAGTGCCGCCCGAGCTTCTTGGCCACCGCCCCGGTCGTCCCGGTGCCGAAGAACGGGTCGAGCACCACGTCCCCGGGATTGGTCGTCGCGTTGAGGATGCGAAAAAGCAACGCCTCCGGCTTTTGCGTCGGATGCACCTTCTCATCGTTCACGTCCTTCAGCCGTTCGGCGCCCGTGCAGATGGGAAACAGCCAGTCGGAGCGCATCTGCGTCTCGTCATTGGCCAGCTTCATGGCCTCATAGTTGAAGGTCACGCGGCTCTTTTGTCCACGCGCCGCCCAGATCAGCGTCTCGTGCGCGTTGGTGAAGCGCGTGCCGCGGAAGTTCGGCATCGGATTGGCCTTGCGCCAAACGATATCGTTGAGCAGCCAGTAGTCGAGGTCCTGCAACGCCGCTCCGACGCGGAAGATGTTGTGGTAGGAACCGATCACCCAGATCGCTCCATCGGGCTTCAGCACCCGCCGCGCTGCCTTGAGCCAAGCGCGGGTGAAGACGTCATAATGAGCAAAGCTCTCGAACTTGTCCCACTCATCGTCGACCGCGTCGACATGGCTCTGGTCGGGGCGTGTCAGCCCCTGTTCGAGCTGTAGATTGTAGGGCGGATCGGCAAAGATGAGGTCGACGGAGCCGGCCGGCAGCGCATCCATATGTGAGACGCTATCGCCGACGAGAATGGTATCGATCGGCAGGACTTTCGCCCCATCCGCATCGGCCGAAAAGGCCGTACGCGCGGTATGCAACATACACTCTACCTCAACGCAAAACAGAGCGTCATTGGTAGCGTGTTAAGGTTAAAGCGCAATTAAACCAATAGGTTATCGAAAGGTTAAGCGAGCTGCGCGCTCGTCTCTTCCGCCCGCTTGCGATAGGCTTGCGCCACCGGGGCGAAGTCCTCGCGATGGTGTCGGCAAGGACCATGAAGGGCAAGCGCCGACATGTGCGCGACACTCGAATAGCCCTTGTGGCTGGCAAAGCCGAAGAGCGGCGCATCGCAGTCCATGATCCGGCACATGCGATCGCGCGTAACCTTGGCGACGATCGATGCGGCCGCGATCGAGACGCTGCGCCCGTCGCCACCGATCAGCGCCAGTCCCTCGCAGGGCAGGCCCATCGGCACGTCGCGCCCGTCGACCAGCACCCGGTCCGGAATGATTGAGAGGCCGGTCACGGCCCTGCGCATCGCCCAGAGCGTTGCTCCCAGGATATTACGCGCGGCGATGATCGTCGGTGGCGCCACCGCAATCGAGACATGGGCGGTCGCGACGATCTGTTCGAACAGCTCCTCGCGCCGCGCCTCGGTCAGCTTCTTGGAATCGTCGAGCCCCTCCGGGATGCGCGTCGCGTCGAGCACCACCGCCGAGACCACGACGGGGCCGGCCAACGGTCCGCGACCCGCCTCGTCCACTCCGGCGACGATTCGCGCGCCACGCGCCTTGGCGGCCAGTTCATGGGAATAATCGGGGCCGGTGGCCTCGAGCGATTCGATCAGCATGCACAAAGCATGCAATCAGGCTCCCCGTGCGGCAAGTCCTCATATAGGCTTTGCCCCGATTGTCAGCACGCGATGATTTCATGAACCGCAGCGCACCGCTTATTTGCATACTGGCAGCCGCCGTCACCGCGCTGTTCGCGTCGCCCGCGGTGGGCGAGCCCTTCCACCATCCCTTCGGCGAATGGCGCGAATACAATCGTGATTGGCTGGCCGTCTGTCCGGACGAGATCAAGGAGGACGAGGCTGACGCGGACTACTACTACGTATCCTGCTTTGCTTCGGCCGCTACCGGCGCGCTCAATGATGGCGGCCAGTCCCTGTACAAGCTGACTCTGATCCTCAACCGGCTTGACGGCGAACTCGACGTCGCCTTTTCCGACCAGGCGAACGACGGCGCCAGCTTCGACCGCTCGCGTCCCCTGCGCATCCGCTTCGGCAGCGATGAACCCATGTTCTTCTCCTACGGTGTCGATCTCGAAACGCGCTACACGACGGTCAACCAGTACTTCGTCTCCGACCCCCAAAAACGCGACGCCCTTGTCGAGGCGATGAAGGCCAAGGCATCGGCCACCCTCACTATCCCCGTTGCCGGCGGCGCGCCCGACGCCACCACCGAAATCCGGCTCTCGATGCAGGGGGTACTGGCTTCGCTCGACTTCATGAACGCCTATGCGCGTCGGGTCGAGGACTACAACTAGGGTGTGCCGATATTCAGGTGATGCCGGTCTGCAAATGGCCATTTTCGCCTCGGCCTGACCTGAATCTCAACACACCCTGAGCGGGATGAGCAGCTAGATCGCTGCCTCAACGGCGTCACGGTCCGGCGCAAAGAAGTGGTTGCCAACGCGGTTGGTCTCTCCGACAAAATCGCGCAGCGCCGTGCTCTGCGCCACATGCGCGGAAATATCGCCGACAACCATCAGCCGTCTGCCGTAGTTCTGGAATTTCTGCATGACTTCGCCGGCAAATCCGGTGCGCAGGTGGAAGAACTCGGCCGGCAGCTGCGATGCGGGCACGACAACGACCGTGGCGTCGGTCGCAAAGGCCTCGCCGACAAGGTCGGTCACGTCGGAGATGCTCGCCAGCAACGCGCCGTCGGTGGGATATTCGATAACGCGTTGCCCATTGATTTCCCGCACATCCATTTCAGCCTCCGCGGCACTTCATGCCGCGGTTGCATAGAGCGTTTCAGCAAAAGTGGACACCACTTTTGCGGTTCGAAAGCGCGACTTTCAAACATCTAGAGCTCACGTTCCGATCCAATCGGAACGTGAAAGCGCTAGCAGGGCCGGCCGTCATGATCAAAAGAGGCTCAACTGATTGCTCTCGACCGTGGGCGGGGTGAAAAGGTCCGTACGCAGTGCCCGCATCTTGGTACTCAGCCCATAGCGCTCGCGCGCGATCTCGAAGCGCTGCCGCAACAGTGTCGCATAGGGGCCTTCGCCGCGCATGCGCGAATGGAAGTTGGGGTCGTTGTCGCGCCCTCCACGCGTGTCGCGGATGAGCGCGAGCACATGCCGCACCCGGTCGGGGAAGTGCCGCAAAAGCCACTCTCGGAAGATATCTCGTACCTCGTTCGGCAGCCGCACCAAAATCATGCCGGCGCCCATCGCCCCTTGTGCCGCCGCCGCATCGAGGATGCGCTCGAGCTCCATGTCGTTGATCGCCGGGATCATTGGCGCGGCATTGACCGAGACCGGCACGCCCGCCTCTGCCAGCAGCCGGATCGCCTCCAGCCGCCGCGCCGGGCTCGAGGCGCGCGGCTCCATCTTGCGGCTGAGCTTGTGATCCATCGACGTCACGGACATCGTCACTGCCACCAGCCCCAGTCGCGCCATCTCGGTCAGGATATCGAGGTCACGCACGATCAGAGCCGATTTGGTGGTGATCAGCGCCGGGTGTCGTGTTTCCAGCAGCACTTCGAGGATCTGCCGGGTCAGCTTGTGCTGGCGCTCGGCGGGCTGGTAGGGGTCCGTGTTGGTCCCCATGGCGATCGGTCGGCAGCGATAACTCTTGGCCGCCAACTCCGCCCGCAGCGCCTCGACCGCATTGGTCTTGACATAGATGTCGCGTTCGAACTCGACGCCCGCCGAATGGCCGAGATAGGTGTGGGTAGGCCGGGCGAAGCAGTAGGAGCACCCGTGCTCGCAGCCGCGATAGGCGTTGATCGAGCGGTCGAACCCGACGTCCGGGCTGTCGTTGCGGGTGATGATGGTGCGTGCCCGCTCGATGTGTTCGACAGTCTCGAACATGGGCAGCGCCTCGGGCATGTCCCAGCCATCGTCGAACCCTTCACGCGCATGCTTCTCGAACCGCCCGGTGGTATTGGACTGCGCACCCCGCCCGCGGATGCGCTGCGGGTCGACGAGCTCCCGCCACGCGAGGTCCGCATCGCGGCTGCGGCTCAGCTTTTCGAGCGTCTCGAAAGACGGTGCCTGATAGAGCGCCATCGTGTTCTCCTGCCGGTCTTTCCTTCGGCGAATCGCAACGGGTCAACGTCCAGGGAATCTAGCAGTTGCTGGAGAACATAACAAGAACATTGGTCGCGAGGCGGTTCAGCCGCCGGTGTGCGAGAGGACGTTGATCGTCTTGCCGAATGGATCCCGCACGAAGAAGCGGCGAACGCCCCAAGGCTCGTCGGCGAGCGGATAGACGATCTCATAACCGCCGGAAACGGCACGCTCGTGCACCGATTGCAAGTCGTCGACCTCGATGGAAATGTCGGGTACCGGGGCGCCTGAGCCGCCTTCACTCATAACGCTCATTTGCGATATTGCGCGCGTGTCCGCCACGAATGTGACGATCCAGCCGAGATCCATTCCCACCTCGAGCCCGAAAAGGTCGCCGTAGAATGCCCGCGCCGCCGCCATGTCCGTTCCGGCGATGTTGGCGACGATGCGCCTGACCGTCATCCTCGTTCTCCCGCCTCCGAGGCGATCGCCTCGCATCGCGCCAGCGCCCAGTCCAGCATCCGCCGGTTTCCTTGGCGCAGCGCGCCCGATGCTTCGCCGAGCCCGATACGCAACTGGTAGCACGTAAGCCGGCGCACATCTTTCAGAAGTTCCGGCCGGTTCTGGTCGAAGAATCGCGCCTGCTGCTCCATGCAGTCGAGCCACGGGCGCCAGAAGAGGATGTTGGCCAGGTCGTAGAGCGGATCGCCCACCATCGCCTCCGACCAGTCGATGACGCCGGAGATCCTCGCGTCGTCGACAAGGACATTGTTGGAGCCGAAGTCGCCATGCACCAGCGCTCGCGTTTCCGGGCAATGTCCTGCAAGCGCGTGAAGCAGGTCGAAAAGCCGGGCAATCGTCTCCGAAATGTCGCCACTGGCCCGGCTCCAGCCGTCGGCGCCGGGGTCTGCGATGGCGAGCAGATAGTCGTGCCAGCTGGTATGGCCGCCGCGCCCTTCCGCGTCGAACGGGCCATACCCGCTGACAGCACTGACGTCGGTCCGGGCGATGGCGTCCATCACCCGCGCCACCGGCTCCAGCACCGGCTCGAGTTCGCTGCCGTCGAGATCCTGCAGTGTCACGCCCGGCGCACGCTCGGAGAGACAGTAGAAGAGGCCGCTATCCAATATGCCGTAGTCGACAACATGCGGGACCGGCAGCTCTTTCGAGCCGAAGTTGCGCGAGGCGAACGCGTCCTTGGCGTAGCCGTGACCCGTCGGATGCAGGCGCAGGATCAGCTCCTCGCCCGCAACCGTCAGGGCAAAGGCGCGCGATTCTTCACCTTGGGTCATGGGCTGAAGCACAACGGAGGCGCCCAGCAGCCGCGCCAGCTCGGCTTCCAGAGCAGTCCGGTTGACCGGGGGCCTCACCGTTCCGCCAGTCGCGGCATCAGCTCGACGAAGTTGCACGGCATGTGCCGGTAGTCGAGCTGGTGCGTGAGAATGCCCTCCCAGGCATCCCGGCAGGCGCCGCGCGAGCCGGGAAGGCAGAAGACGAAGGTCGTGCCGATGAGCCCGGCCGTCGCCCGGCTCTGCAGCGAAGAGGTGCCGACGGTCGTGGCCGAATACTGGTGGAAGAGCACCGAAAAGCCGTCCATCTGCTTGTCGAACAGCGGCTCGACGGCCTCCGGCGTCACGTCGCGGCCGGAGAACCCGGTGCCGCCGGTGGTCAGCACCACGTCGACGTCAGGATCGGCCACATAACCCTGCACGGCCTTGCGGATCTGCTGGATGTCGTCGCGCACCACCACCCGGTCCGCACATATGTGCCCGTCGCTTTCCAAAAGCGACTTCAACAGTGCTCCGCCGGTGTCGGTCTCGAGGGTGCGCGTGTCGGAAACGGCGATCACCGCAATCCTCAGCGGCACGAACGCGCGGTCGGGGCTAAGTGCTGACTTGAACATCCCTGTCTTCCACCTCGGCTTTGCTGGCCTCGGTCTCATCACTATCAGCCCGCGGATCGAGTGCAACCGTTTCCGGCGTCGCCTGGCGGTCGCCCGCCATCGGCTGGAAGGGCGCGCGATCAGCCGCGTCGACGGCGGTGCGCACCCGCATGCGCGCGAATGCGGCAATCGCCAGCAGGCCATGGAATGTCGCCGTCACCACGAACAGCGCCACCGGCCCCAGCACGCCCATCAGCAGAGAGGCGACCGCCGGCCCGATGGCGAGCCCCGTTCCAAGGATCAGCAGCATGCCGCCGGCGATCTTGGCAAAGTCACCGTCCTTGGCGAAATCGTTGGCATGGGCCACGGCCACCGCATAGATCGGGTTGGCGGCAAAGCCGTAGGCGGCAAAGAGCACGTACATGATCGGCCCTCCGCCCGGGTTGATGACAAGCATCAGGGCGCCGATCGTCGTCGCGATGCCCGATAGCCCGATCAGCACCAGCCGCCGATCTATGCGGTCGGAGAGTCGCCCGGCCGGAATCTGTGCCAGCGCCCCGAGTATGGCGGCAGTGGCGAAGAGGAAAGCGATGCCCGCCGCATCGAGCCCCCGTTCGTAACCAAAGACAGGCGCCAGCGTACCGAACGACCCGTTGGCCATGCCGCAGGCGAAAGCGGCGATCGCTGCGACCGGCGAGGTCCTGTAGAGGAGCCCGATGTCGAGCTTGGCCGAACTCAACGGCTTGGGCTGCGGGCTGGACGTCAGCGCCGTCGGCAGCACCGCGCAGATGAAGCTGATGGCACCCACCACGAATGGGATGTAGCCGGCCGTGCCCGTCACCGACATGGCGATCTGCCCGAGCGTCGAAGACGCCATGTTGATCGTCACATAGACCGAGAAGATCGTGCCGCGGCTGCGGTTATCGGTCACTTCGTTCAGCCAGCTTTCGACGATCATCGCCGCGCCCGCAAAGCAGAATCCCGACAGCGCGCGCAGAAGGATCCAGCCGACGTCGTTGATCCACAACAGGTTGAGAAGAATGGTGATCGTCCCGATCGCCGCCATGACGCAGAAGGCGCGGATGTGTCCGACATTCCGAACCACCCTCGGCACCAGGATCGAACCGGCAACGAACCCCACCGACCAGCCCGTACCGATGAGGCCGAGCGCCAGAAGCGAGAAATCCTCTTCGGCGCCGCGCACCGAAAGCAGCAGACCCTGCAGGCCGCCGCCGAACATCAGCAGAGCTGAGCCGAGGAAGAGGGCGTAGATTTTGACGACGGAACTCATCTGATGTCCGGCTGGCTGGTCGTGTCTGAGGTGTTTGCGGGCGTCTGCGCGCAATGGACGGCGGGGCTGATGTTGCGAGCTTTACTGGGTCAAGCCGGCCTAAATTGCGGCAGAATCGTTAATTTTGCCTAGGGGATGAAGCGTTTGAATGAGGGGTGCGCGGCTAACGCCCGCTATGGGGCCGAGGCTGTGTGAAAACCCCTGATTATGGTATGATTTGGCACTGCTTCGGGGGTGCCAGATGGGACGTTTTGTCGAGGCTGCCGACCGTCACCAGGCGAGCTTTCTGCCGGCCTGCCTTGAGGACTATGTGGGTCCGGACAACCCGGTCCGGGTGATCGATGCCTTTGTGGACGAACTCGATCTGGCGCAGCTCGGCTTCGAGCGTGTGCAGCCAGCATCAACCGGCAGACCCGGCTACGCGCCGGGGGTGATGCTCAAGCTCTATGTCTATGGATATCTGCATCAACTAACCTCGAGCCGGAAACTGGAACGCGAGGCTGGTCGCAACATCGAGCTGATGTGGCTGACCGGCAAGCTGGTACCGGACTTCAAGACGATCGCCGACTTCCGCCATGACAATTCCGAAGGGATCAAGGTGGCGTGCCACCGGTTCGTTGCGGTCTGCCGCGTGCTTGGCCTTGTCGGTGGCGGCATGGTGGCTATCGATGGCTCGCGCTTTCGGGCCGTGAACACGCATGAGAAGAACTATACCAAGGGCAAGCTGGCGCGCCGAAAGGCCCATGTCGAGGAGAGCATCGCGCGCTATCTTGCAGAGCTCGAGGAAGCAGACAGCACAGACACCGGAGTTGCTTCACCGCGGATCGAGCGTCTGACGGAACGCCTCGCATCGCTGCGTGGCCGCCTTGGCGAGCTTGAAGAAATTGGCCGGCAACTGGAGACTGCCGCCGACGGGCAGCTCTCGCTCACCGATCCGGACGCCCGCGCCATGGCCACCGGCAGCGACCATCGCGGCGTGGTTGGCTACAATGTGCAGGCTGCCGTCGACACCAAACACCATATCGTGGTGGCCAATGCGGTGACGAACCGAGGCCATGACCGGTCGCACCTGCTGGAGATGGCAGAGGCCGCGAAGGCCGCAACCGGCGCTCCCGAGATGATCGCTCTTGCCGATCGCGGTTACTACGAGGGCGAGCAAATCCGCGCCTGTGCCGCCGCGGGGATTACACCCATGGTGCCCAAGCCCATCACGTCGCCGGCCCGGGCCCGCGGCTTTTGGGGCAAGCAGGCGTTCATCTATCAGCCCGACACCGATACCTATCGCTGCCCTGCCGGCCAGCAGCTCCAGAACCGCTTCGCCCGAGAGGAAGCCGGCAAGCTCATCAAGTTCTACTTCAACCAGAAGGCCTGTGGCGCCTGCTCATCCCGCAGCAGCTGCACGGCGGGTAAAGAGAAACGCATCCGTCGATGGGAGCATGAAGCCGTTCTCGATGCCATGGAGCGCAAGCTCGACGCGATGCCTGACGCAATGGCGGTCAGGCGCTGTACGGTCGAGCACGTCTTCGGGACTATCAAAGGATGGATGGGCGCGACCCACTTCCGAACGCGAGGGCTAAACAACGTCACCACCGAAGCCAGCCTGGCGATCCTGGCCTACAACATCAAGCGCGCCATTGCCGTCGCCGGCGTCGGTTCGACCATCAAGGCAATAACAGGGTAAGAGGAACAGGCTCGCGCTATCGCAGCATTACCCGCCCGGGGGGCGCGGAGAGTTCTCACACAGCCTCGGGCCGACAGCGGACTGTCAGCTTTTGGACCTAACTGTCGATTAGCTGCCCTACCGCTGTTCCCCCCACTTCGGCTGTTTGATGGCCTCCCCAAAATCCCAAAAAGCTGAGGGCCCGCTTGGGCGCCGAACGACCGTGATGAGGTGGGAGCGGAAGGGCGGCCTTGGCTTCCACAGGGTCGTGGCAAACGTTCAATCCCGTGGTGCGGACGAGGAGTGCCGAGGTTGGCGCAGGCAGCCGCTAAGGCTATTAGCCGGTGGCGTACGCGCCAAGTCCGATGGACCCGCAGGACGACGAACAATCCCGATGCTGCCAGTACATTACGTGGTCAGCTCCGGGCTTCATTCCAGGTTAGAACAGAGCGAGATGCGCACCGGATCGACGCTCGTGCTTGCACTGTCGAGACTTCGGTGGGTGAACGGCCGTTCATAATCTCTGGCACCGCAAAAGCCAAATCGGCCAAATCAACCAACTTAATGATGCGCCTTGAGTGGATCTCAACATAGCGCACCACCCGGCTTAATTTCACGAATTGAAATACCTGAGAGCCTGAATACAAGCTAACAAGCCTTCAAATATGAAAATGGTGCTGTCTCGAACGCGCTAAAACTTTCGACGTTTCAAGTACCTGAGATTTAAATTTTGGCACTCCTATCATTCGAGTGCCAAGAGGACTATGTATGGGTGGCGGTCGCCCCTATGCGCCGGTCGCAGAAAGATATTCCAATGAAATTCCGTCCTCTCCACGACCGTGTCGTCATCCGACGAGCGGAAGGTGAACTCAAATCCAAAGGCGGGATCATCATTCCCGACGCTGCAAAGGAAAAGTCGCAGGAGGGCGAGGTGATCGCCGTCGGCCCGGGCTCGCGGGACGAAACCGGCAAGCTGGTCCCGCTGGACGTCAAGGCGGGCGATCTCATCCTGTTCGGCAAGTGGTCCGGGAACGAGGTGAAGATCGTCGACGAACACCTCCTGATCATGAAGGAGGCCGACATCATGGGCATCGTCGAAAAGACTGAAGCAGCGACCGAGAAAGCCGCCTGACCGATCGTTTTCCGATCCGCTAATCCCAAGACCGAACTGGACGAGACATCATGTCTGCCAAGGAAATCAGATTTTCGACCGACGCGCGCGACCGCATGTTGCGCGGCGTTGAACTGCTGAATAATGCCGTCAAGGTTACGCTGGGACCGAAGGGCCGCAACGTCGTCATCGACAAGGCCTATGGCGCCCCGCGCATTACCAAGGACGGCGTCACCGTCGCCAAGGAGATCGAGCTTGCCGACAAGTTCGAGAACATGGGCGCGCAGATGGTGCGTGAGGTGGCGAGCAAGACCAATGACCTCGCCGGCGATGGCACCACCACGGCGACGGTCCTCGCTGCTTCCATCCTACGCGAGGGTGCCAAGCTGGTCGCCGCCGGCATGAACCCGATGGATCTGAAGCGCGGTATCGACCTCGGTGTCGCCGCCGTCGTCAAAGAAATCCAGGCCAGCGCCAAAAAGGTGAAGTCTTCGGCCGAAGTCGCCCAGGTAGGGACCATTGCCGCCAATGGCGATGCGACCGTGGGCGAGATGATCGCAAAGGCGATGGACAAGGTCGGCAACGAAGGCGTCATTACGGTCGAAGAAGCCAAGACCGCCGAAACCGAACTCGATGTGGTCGAGGGCATGCAGTTCGACCGCGGTTACCTCTCTCCCTACTTCGTCACCAACGCAGAGAAGATGCGCGTGGATCTGGAGGATCCCTACATCCTCATCCATGAGAAGAAGCTGGGCAATCTGCAGGCGATGCTGCCAATCCTCGAAGCCGTGGTGCAGAGCGACAAGCCGCTGCTGATCATCTCGGAGGATGTCGAGGGCGAAGCGCTGGCGACGCTGGTCGTCAACAAGCTGCGCGGCGGCCTCAAGGTTGCGGCCGTCAAGGCCCCTGGATTCGGCGATCGCCGCAAGGCGATGCTCGAGGACATCGCGGTGCTGACGGCCGGCCAGATGATCTCCGAGGACCTTGGCATCAAGCTTGAAAATGTCACGCTCGAGATGCTCGGCCGCGCCAAGCGCGTGCTGATCGAGAAGGATACGACCACGGTCATCGACGGCTCCGGCGACAAGGCAGGCATTGCCGCGCGCATCAACCAGATCAAGGCGCAAATCGAGGAGACCACGTCGGATTACGACAGGGAGAAACTGCAAGAGCGGCTGGCCAAGCTCTCCGGCGGCGTTGCCGTCATCCGTGTCGGGGGCGCGACCGAGACCGAGGTCAAGGAAAAGAAGGACCGCATCGACGACGCACTTAACGCTACTCGCGCCGCTGTCGAGGAAGGCATCGTGCCTGGTGGTGGCGTGGCGCTGCTGCGCGCGAGAGAAGTTCTGGCCTCCCTGACGGGCGCCAATGCCGATATGACCGCCGGCATCTCAATCGTGCGGAGGGCGCTTGAAGCGCCGATCCGGCAGATTGCCGAGAACGCCGGCGTCGAAGGCTCGATCGTCGTCGGCAAGCTCACCGACAGCAAGGACGGCAACCAGGGTTTTGATGCCCAGACCGAAACATATGTGGACATGATCAATGCCGGCATCGTCGATCCGGCAAAGGTCGTCAGAACCGCGCTGCAGGATGCCGGTTCCATTGCCGCGTTGCTGGTTACCGCCGAGGCGATGATCGCCGACGTCCCCACGAAGGAATCCGCGCCAGCGGCCGGAAATGGCGGCATGGGTGGAATGGGCTACTGACGCCAACCGTTCGCTGCTGCGAATGCCAGTCAGCGGTGCTTTCCAATTGCGCATTTCCTTTCGGGCACCCGTCGCAACTGAAAGGAGCAGGCAGTGCCTCAACGCTCCCGACGAAGCGATCCTTCTCCGGGCGTTGGGAAGACTACCGGCCCTCGAAACCATCCTGTTCAGGCGTGTGTCGCGGCGACCATCGCCGGTTCAGTTGGGGCGCCTGGAATTGCGACGGGTTCCGCGGAACCGGGGAAATGGAGAGGCGTTAGGGCGTTGGAGCGCGAATTCCTCTCCCCGACTGCAGATATCCGATCAGCTTCGCCGCTTCAATTTAATGATAGCAAGGGAGAATAGAATGATCGAGACACCATCTATTCGGGCGCGGTCGCGCCAGTCTGCCGCAGCGCAGTTCCGCGAAGCAGGAGAAGTCGCATGAATATCCCTCAATGGACTAAACCCGCACTGTGGGGAGCAGCAGTTGGCGGCGTGGTGGTGGCGATCGTCGGCTTCACCTGGGGCGGCTGGGTCACTGGCGGCACGGCCGAGCAGGCGGCCACCGAGGCTGCGGCTCAGAGCCGCGCGGATCTGGCGGCCGCAATTTGTGTGCAGAGGTTCCTTGCTCAAGACGATGCGAGGGCCAGACTAGCTGAGCTTCAGGGCGAGGGCAGCTCGTTCTCTCAGCGACAGTTTGTCGAAGAAGGTGGTTGGTCCCTGATGCCAGATCGGGAGGAAGTAAGTCGCCAGTCTGCAACGCTCTGCGCCCGAATGCTAAATGCCATCGACCCTGAGGAAGTGCCTGTTACTGAAGACGGCGAAATCGTTGAGCCGGGCACCGTCGTTGAACCCACTACCGATGAGCCCGGGGCCGTGGAAGCCGAACCGGAGGCGGCCCTGGAGCCAACGTCGGAACCGGACGCTGCTGCGGAGCCTGTCGAAGGGGATGAGCCCGACGCGGTCCAGCCGGCGGAGACGGATGATGCGGAACCAGGCGCCGCGGCGCCCCCCGCCAACTAGTCAGCGAGGAAGAATTCTATCAACTCCGGAGCCACCGCCTCGGCGGATACCAAGTGGCTCCGGCCGGACAACTCGACATACTTCCCGTCCGGAGCCGGCTTCGTCACGCTGTGCGGGGCGGCACTCGCGTTGAACACGCTGATCGCAGTGTCGATTTGGCGGTGTGATTCCACGGCTGCTAAGCGTATCGGACAGGATCCCGCGGCGGCCAGCGGTCGGCTGCTGACGACGATCACTGATCTGGCGGGTTTCTTCCTCGTTCTTAGCCTGGCAGGCGCGATGATGCGGCACTTGACTTAAGGACGAGCATCTGGCGCTCCAACGTCGAACCGTCACTCAGGGTCCAGTCCTTTCGCCGCCCAAAGGTGGGGCCGGCATGATGCGAAACTTGAACTGACCATCATCCGGGGACCATTAGCCGGGAGACCGGCTCGTGGCAGTCGATCGGCAGCCCATGCTCGATGCTCTCTGCCTTCGGCCCCTTGTCTGCCGTCCATGTTTCGACCGCGACCGGTCCCGGAACGGCCGCACTAGGCGGCTAGGACGGGCGTCGAAATGCAGGTTTTGGAAGCGACTGAGCTACGCTTCCCGTCGGGGGCGATGCGGGCGCGGCCAGCATCGGGACCGGAGGCGGCAGCACGGCCAGCGACCGTACCGGCCTCCACAGGATAGACGGCCACAGCCAACAATTGCCCGTTTGCCGAGGCGCCGTGTGGGCCACGCTGTAGCCGGCAAGGGGGCGCGGCAATGAGGATCGTCGCGCACGAGTTATGAAACTTTGCTGGACGAACCGGACACGCTATTGTCGTCTGTGCGCCAAGCCAACAGTCACGGAGCGAAAGCGCTATCGGCTCGCTCTGCTTCTTTATCGGCCGCTCGGCCAACATTGCGGGGGTTGCCCCGGGACTCGGATCGGAACCAGGGCCACCATGAGCGGCGATACTGATGAAAACGCACAGGTCGAGGAACTGCTCGACACCCCTCGCCTTGCCGACGCGCTCGAGAGCGAGCGGTTCAAGCAGTTCCTCGATCACGTACCGTTTGCGGTAGCGGTCTCCGAGTTGAACCCTTCCGAGCGCCTGACCTATGCCAATTTGGAGTTCGAGCGCCTGACCGGCACATCGGTGGCAAGCGTCGAGGGTCGCCCCTGGAATGCCCTGCCCGTCAAAGTCGCCGCGACCGATGGCGGCGAGGAACTCGGCTCGGCGGTGATGTCGAGCGAAGATTATCTGGGCACGTACCTCGTCGGCGAAGAGAGCTCGGCCGTCGTCGTCGATGCCTGGTCGAGCATCATCGAGAACGAGAAGGGGGTGGCGCTTTTCCGCCTCGTTGCCCTCGCCCGCACCGACCATCGCTCCGGCCGCCAGGAGGACCTTGCCCGGCAGGTCGAGGAAAAGGATATGCAGCTGCGTGAGCTGCAGCACCGGGTCAAGAACAACCTGCAGATGATAACTGCCCTCATCCGGCTCGAGGCCAAGAACCAGCCCGGAGACGGGTTGGCGGCGGGCTTCAGCAAGCTTGCCGGCCGCATCGAATCCCTTGCCCTGCTCTACCGCTCCCTCTCGAGCGAAGGCCAGCCCGACAGCATCGATCTTGGCGTCTATCTCAGCCAGGTCGCCTCGGGGGTGATGGCGGTCCATGGGGTAGAGGGCATCCACCTCGATCTGCAGGTCGACACCTGGCCGGTCTCGCTCGATGTCGCTATGCCCACCGGGCTGGTGGTCAACGAACTGATGACCAATTCACTAAAGCACGCCTTCAACGGCCGCGAGGGCGGCACCATCGTGCTCAAGAGCCTCGTCGACGACACCGGCTGCCGCATCACCGTTGCCGATGACGGCATCGGGCTGGACGAGAGCGAGGCTTGGCCGCGGCCCGGCAAACTCAGCGCCCTCATCGTCCAGTCGCTGCGCCAGAACGCCGGCGCGACCTTCAGTATCGTTTCCTCGCCCGGCGCCGGCATGAAGGTCGATATCTTCTTTGCCCGCGCGTCCGCTTCCCCCTGAGAGCTGAGGCCGTCACGTTTCCTGGGACGTCGCATCCGAAACAGTCAATGCTCCTGTTCCCCTTCCGGAGGGTTCGCATCGTGAAAGAATTGGGTCGTCTCCGGTCCGACGGCGATCAAATTTGTTGCACGGTCCTAGCCGGCAACCGACAGAGCTCCCTTCCATCGATCAAGCGCGATATTGTGTAACCGCGCACTTGTTCTGCGAACATCTAATCTTTCCAGTCGGGTTTCCCCCATGCAAGTTTTCGTTACCTTCAACAGGTCGGCCACAGATAGGTTTATTTTCGGCTTCTTCCAAGGAGGCGAACTCCGGATTGAAAATCCGCGTGTCGGTGGCCCGATTCCGCCCCTTGGGGCACTCTTTTTGTTGCTATTACAAATAGTGAGCAGAGGCAACGCGCCAGCTGCAGCGTACTCGTGTGGCGATAGAGTGCACGCGCGATTCCGCACAATTCCGGCCTTTTTCAGGAGGTGCCGGGAATCCATGGCACATGAGATGCCACATGGTGAAGATGCGTAGCCCAGCGATGTCCTCGGACACGCGTCATCGATCTGGGTCAGGACGTAGCTTCGGGGCCGATGCCTTATCCCGCTGGCCCCGGCCGGCTGACCGATTGGTCCGGCCGTCGCGGGCAAAGAGAAAAATGTTTCCCACGCCGGCCTCACACGTTTACCCCTGCAGACACCAAGCTCTACGAGGAAATCAGCAAATGCAAAATGGTGAGCGCGTCTTCTACACAAGCGAAAACGGCGATCGGTGGTTACTTCTGTCCGGTGACGGCGACATCGTTTCTGTGCGACATGTGCCAAATGCCGCGTCTGGAGGCGAAAGCACGACTTATGAGCTAGGAGCATTCCTTGTTCAGGAGCGACACTCCGCCCAAAATCAGGCTCTTCGAGCCCTTATTTCCTCCCTGACGCGAACCGAGTAGGCGGCCTTCCAAACTGACTAGCTGGCCACGAGGCAGACCGAAGAGGCTTTTGGCACAGCGGCGTTACTGGCGTGTAAGGCCCTTCTGATATTCCTCCTCGAGCTCGTCTGTCATCCATTCCGGTGTCGTGCCTCAACCCCGTTCCATGAGCAATGAAGGCTTTGAGCCAGTCGATCATCTCGTCGGGCGAGCCCTTGATCGGAGTTTCTTCGCTCCGGTGCACCCGGCAGGGCTATAGCGGCCTTTGGCGCTCTCCGGGGCAGCCCCGTAGATCTTGACCAGTTGGGCGTAGTCATATCCATGCCGAAGGCATCGGGGGAACTCGAGAAGGACTATCCACTGCCCGAGTTTATTGAAAGCTCCGGCGTCTCGCGGACGCACTGGAGAAGGGCGACCGGTTTCAGATCGACATCGCCGGCGAGCGCATCTGTTCCCGTTCGAGCCCACTACAACATCGCATACGAGCGTGAGGACGGCGAGAAAGAGATCGAATTCCAGATCCTTGGTCTGAAGAGGGATCCTGACGTCCGCCGGTGTAGAAGCGAAGGCCCATGGACTTTTGTCCCACGCTTGGGGACACTGCGCGCTGGTGCACAGGAAGGGGAGGTCCATGGCCAAGTACGATCAATTGGCAAAGCACCTGAAGTCCGCTTACCCGCGAGAGGTCGTTCTCTCGTTCGAGGACATCGAAGGTGTACTGGGAAGTCGCCTTCCTCGATCGGCGGACCGGCCACAGTTCTGGGCGAACACAGTCGCCGAGGCGCGGCACATACAGCGTGAGGCCTGGCGACAGGCTCATTACAACGCGTTTCTGATCGCCGATGCCCGTGCCGTGCGTTTCGTACCTCACACGCGCTGACTAGGCAGCCGTTGTTCCTTTTGCTTCACGCTTCAGCGAGAGGTCCTATCCCTCGCGGTAGACCTCGAAGCCTCGGTCGGTCGGTGCCGCAGCCGGACATCAAATTCTCCCATGACTGGAACGGGCCATCTGAGTCCCTCGTTCTTGTGGATCTCGAAAGGAGGGTTCAGATGCCCCACAAGGATGAAGTCAAAGGATCGGCCAAAGAGGCTCGTGGAAACGTCAAGGAGGCCGCCGGCAAGATGACCGGCGATGAGAAGCTCCGCACGGACGGCGCCGCCGACAAGGCGGAAGGCAAGGTTCAGAAGGGCGTGGGCAAGGCCAAAGAGGCCGCTCGCGACGCTCTGAAGCACTGACGCAGGTGACCGCAGGAAGCCGCCCGTGCATCGGGCGGCTTTTCTGTTACTCGGCCTTCAAAGCCGCAAGGGCCGCATCGAACAGGCTCCAGAACAAATCTGCTTCTAGGGATGCCAAGACTGCGTCGGACTCTGCTCTTAGCCAGGCGCCTGATAAGAAAGGCGTGAAGAAGGTGTAGATCGCTCTTCCTTCCTGCAGGTTGCGCTTGCGGGTTCGACACTGACCTCGTCGGCTGCCCAGGCTGGGGCCTGCTTTGATGGCTTACTGGGTATTGTTACTCCCGCAGACGGCAACCTAGTTGCCGTCACGAACCTTCTGGTAGCTTCGCGTCCATTCCTGAAAGGGAACGCATTTGGCCCACTACCATCTTGAACCAGAGGAACTTACCCAAGACGCTGTTTGCGTTCGCATCTACAAGGGTCAGCAGAGACCAGTTGCGATGCTGCATCGGGTCGGACCCGTCTCCGAAGGCGCGGACACTCTATTTGTGCCGGAGGGGTCATTCCCTGTGCCTGCACAGCTAGCTGTCGCAGATAAAATCGCTCAGCGCAGCGGATGTCCCATTTTCATCCGGCTAGAAGAATGTTGAGTGGGAATAAGAAATGGGGCGAACTCGCCCCGCCGAGATGGGGTGCCGACATACTCAATTCCGCGACCACCATATGTGTCTCGCGCCGCACGCTGACCGCCACGTCCCCTTGACACCACAAGGGCCACAAAGATTGATTGCCTTCGTTTTTAGAAGCGGAGCGGTTGGCATTTAACCCGTGAGGACCAGGTTTTGGAGCTGTCTCGAATGACGCGCGGGCTTTGGTGCCTACTTCTTCGCACAAGAATGGCGCGTCCCAAGGATTCGGGCTTCTGGCCCCAGATACGCAGTTTAACCGCCTCGGCACGACAGAGAACCGACGCGCTTGATCTCCGGACGTTTCGGAAGCTCCGGCCGGTCGAAGTGGATCGCGAGCGCCCTATCCAGTATTATTACGTTCGATAATTGGGAGTGCGTTTCAAACGGACTCGATGGCATCATCTCGCGCCTGCCTTGAAAACAGCGCATTGGGACCCCATATAGCACATTACGTTTTCAGCCTCTAAGGCTACCTGATCCTCCCGGCTCTAGCCGGTTGCTTGGCGATCCCCGAACTTGCGAACGTTTATCTCTCTGCCGCATGTCGCGGCCGGGAAACGCCCGCTCGCCATTTGGCCCCGGGTTTCGAAAGCACATCTCATGATCAACGGCACTGTTAAGTTCTACAACTCCACCAAGGGCTTCGGCTTCATCACTCCCGATGACGGCAGCAAGGACGCCTTCGTCCATGTCAGCGCTGTCGAGCGCGCTGGTCTGTCGGATCTCGGCGAAGGGCAGAAGGTTTCCTACGACATCGAAAGCGGCCGCGATGGCCGCGCTTCTGCCGTCAACTTGCAGCTTGCTTGATGGATTGGGCCGCCCTTGAGCGGCCCTCTCCGACCTTGCCGGAGCGCTGTCTGCGCCGACGGCCTCTACCGCAGGCTCTCCGCGCATTTCATGCGGACCGCCCGGCGGCATCGGGCGGCCCGTCTGGAGACCTGTGTCGCGTCCTGATTGCACCTCAAAGGAGCATCGATGACCATGTCGACCAAGATCATACCCTTCTATCGCCGCACCCATCCGGTCCTCATCCCCACCGGGCCTGACGCAGGCTATCCGCGCTTCGCCCGAGAAGTGGCACGCGCCGGCCTTCCGCTTCGACAAGCGCCAAAGTTAAAGGGCAAGCATGATGAACACCCGGTCCACTAGCCGAACGGTCACGTTCCAGTTTGCCTTTACATTGCCCGGCATGTCGGAGCCGCATGCGCCGGGCACGTTCGAGGTCCGCGTGGATGAGGAACAGCTCGACGTAACATGGGATGCCCGCCGCTCGACCACGAGGATCATGCTGGACTACTCCGGGCGTGTCGAAGCGCTTCCTGTCACCGCTGGTGACCTCGAGGGCTCGATCCTCAAGGACCAGCGGACGCACCGCGATACCCGCTTCTCCTGAACAATAAGAGCCGTTCCCATCACCCAACAATTTTTGCCGATCCGCCAACCGCGGCATGCACTGGGCATGGAGCAAGCCGAGTTCTCGGCGACCGCAGTCGCAGCCATTCCCCACTCAGCGGAGTTTTCAATGGCGACGATGGATCTGGTTCAGGCGTTCAAGCAGTCGGTCACAGGCTGGTGGCCGATCTGATCCAGACCTCCAAGTCCGCCGAAAAGGCGGTCGACATTGAAACCGACGCTTACGACGAGCCGCGCGTGCTGCTGAAGCTGGGCAGGTTGCCACCGGGACTTATGGAATAGCTCAACCACGTACCCGGCTTCGCCCGGTCGGCCGCCCAGCCGCATCCGGGCCAAGGAACGATCATGCCCAAAGGACAGATGCGCGGTAATCGAGAGTTGAAAAAGCCCAAAATGGTCAAGTCGTCACCGGCAACGCCCGATGCGCTCTCTGGCAAGGCCGTGCTGGACCGTATCGCCGTGCCCAAGAAGAAGAAGCACTGATCCACATCATTCCTGCGACCGGAGCAGGCCCTATCCGGCAAGACACATCGCTTATCCCCGTGCCGGCAGACGTCTCGCCGGCACGGGGGTTACATGTGCGTCCACCCCATCCCTTCGAGGAAGAACACGCATGACCGCCCTCGAAAGTTCAATTGCTCCCACACGATTCCGCCCGGCGACCCCGTGGAATGATCCTGCTCCGGTGCGCGAGGAACTGTTCGGGGTCGAACGGCTCGAACAACATGCACGCAGTCTCGCCGCCGCCCAAAAAGTAACGGGGAGGCCGCCGTCCGTTTCATCCCTGCATAAGCGGTTGAAAAGCAACGCGACCGCGCTGCTGGCGGCCTATCGCGCCAGTGCGATCGAGGTCGAGAGCGAGCGCGTCGTGGTGCCGGCGGCCGAATGGCTGCTGGACAACTATCATTTGGTCGAGGAGCAGATCCGCGAAATCCATGACGATCTGCCGCCCAATTATTACCGGCAGTTGCCCAAGCTCGCCGAGGGTCCGTTCGCCGGGTACCCGCGGGTCTTCGGGCTGGCATGGGCATTCATCGCGCATACCGACAGCCACTTCGATCCTGAAACCCTGACCCGGTTCATCGCGGCCTATCAGAAGGTCCAGCCCCTGACCATTGGGGAATTGTGGGCGGTGGCGATCACCCTGCGCATCGTCTTGGTCGAGAATCTGCGCCGGCTGGCCGACCAGATCACCGCAGGGCGCAAGGACCGCGCCGAAGCGAATGCACTGGCCGATCTCCTGCTCATCGACGGCAGCGCCGAGGCGGCGGTGGGGCGTGTTCCCTCCCAACCGCTGCCTGAACTGTTCGCGGCGCAACTGGCCAAGCGGTTACGCGATCACGACCCCCGAACCACGCCCGCCCATGGTTGGCTCGAGGAGCGACTAGCCCGCCAGGGCAGTTCCATCGATGAAGTCGTCCAGCACGCCCAGCAGCGCCAGGGCGCCTCCAATGTCACCGTGCGTAACATCATCACCAGCATGCGGCTCATCTCCGATATCGACTGGGCCGATCTCTTCGAAAGCGTCAGCCTGGTCGATGCCCTTCTGGGCGAGGGCGGCAGCTTCGCGCGCATGGATTTCGCCACCCGTGATCTTTATCGCAGCTCCATCGAGCACCTGGCGCGCGGATCGGCCCTGTTCGAACTCGATATCGCCGGGGCCGCGCTGGCGGCAGCGCGAACGGCCGCGGGGCATGGCGCTTCGGAGATCGAGGCGGAACGGCTGGGCGATCCCGGTTATCATCTGGTTGGCCAGGGCCGTCCGGCGCTCGAACGCAGCATAGGATACCATCCGCCCGCGCGACTATTTCTGAGACGGCTGTCCGGTCGCATGGGCATCGGCGGCTACGGCACCGCCATAGGCGGAGTGACGCTGGCGCTACTCGGCCTCTTCGCCTGGCTATTGTCGAGCTTCGGCTTTGCAGCGGGCCTGCTCTACCCGTTCCTGGCCCTCGCGCTTCTGCCGGCAGGCGAAATGGCCACCGCGCTCATCAATCGTGCCGTCGGCTGGGGCGTCGGGGCCGCAAGCCTGCCGGGCCTCGAACTTTCCGGTGGCGTTCCGCGGAATCTGCGCACGCTGGTGGTCGTACCGACGCTGCTGGTCGGCAGGAGCGAACTGCTCGAAGAAATCGAACGGCTTGAGGTCCATCACCTGTCCGGCGCCGGTGGCGATATCAGTTTCGCCCTGCTGACCGATGGTCTCGACGCAGATGCAGAGACGCTCGATGGCGATGCGGAACTGCTCGATATCGGCCTGGAGGCCATCGCGGCTCTGAACCAGCGTCATGGTCCCGGCCCGGCGGGCAACCGCTTCCTGCTACTCAATCGCAGACGCCGGTTCAATGCCGGCGAAGGTGCCTGGATGGGCTGGGAGCGCAAGCGCGGCAAGCTCGCCGAACTCAATCGGCTGCTGCGCGGGGCGAAAGATACCAGCTTCGTAACGCGCAATGGCGGAGTGCCCGAGGTGCCGGCGGATGTGCGCTATGTCATCACTCTCGACGCCGACACGCGATTGCCGCGCGATGCCGCTGTGCGCCTGGTCGGCAAGATGGCTCATCCGCTCAATCGCCCGCGCTTCGATGCCGAACGGCAACGCGTAGTCGATGGCTATGCCATCATCCAGCCGCGCGTCACCCCTTCGCTTCCCGTAGGTCGTGAAGGTTCGCTCTACCAGCGGGTCTTTTCGGCGCCCGGAGGCATCGATCCCTACGCGGCGGCCGTCTCTGACGTCTATCAGGATCTGTTCGGGGAAGGCTCCTATACCGGCAAGGGCATCTACGATGTCGATACCTTCGAGGCGGCACTGGCCGGACGCATCCCCGAGAATGCCCTGCTCAGCCATGACCTGTTCGAGGGCATTTTTGCCCGGGCGGGGTTGGCATCCGATATCGAGGTGGTCGACGATTTCCCGGCACGCTACGACGTCGCGGCACGGCGCCAGCATCGCTGGTCGCGCGGGGACTGGCAGTTGCTACCCTGGATCGCGGCAAGCGCTGCACTACCGGCCATCGGGCGCTGGAAGATGGCGGATAATCTGCGGCGCTCGCTTGTTGGCCCCGCCGCTTTCCTCGCGTTGGTGCTCTCCTGCCTGATGCCTCTACCGGCAGGCATGGTTGCGGCGGCCGCGATCCTCACCGCGCTGAGCGTTCCCGCGCTCCTGCCCGTTCTGTTCGCCATCCTGCCGCGTCGTAAGGGCCTGCAATTGCGCACTCATCTGCGCGGACTGTCCCGCGACCTCAAGATGGCAATCCTGCAGGTCGTGCTGGGCCTCGTCTTCCTGCCAGACCAGGCCTGGCGCAATGGCGACGCGATCATGCGCACGCTGTTTCGCCTCTCCGTCACACGCAAGCATCTGCTCGAATGGACCACTGCCGCCAGTTCGGGCGAACGGGCGCGGCTGACGCTGATCGGGTTCTACCGCGACATGGCGGCCGGCACGGCTCTGGCGGTGCTCCTGCTTGCCGGGGCTTTCGCGTTCTCCCCCCCGTCCTGGCCATTGGTGTTGCCGCTGGCGCTCATCTGGCTGGCCGCGCCTGCCGTCGCGCTCTTGGTCAGCCGTTCGCCGACGACACGGCCGGACAGGACACTTGGCCCCGACGATGCCGAATATCTGCGATTGATCGCGCGACGCACCTGGCGCTTTTTCGAGACCTTCGTGACGGCCCAGGAGAATATGCTGCCCCCGGACAATTTCCAGGAAACCCCGACCCCGGCCATCGCCCACCGTACTTCGCCGACCAATATCGGGCTCTATTTTCTGTCGACCGTCGCGGCGCGCGATTTCGGCTGGACGGGTGCGCTCGCAACCATCGAGCGGCTGGAGGCGGGCTTTACGACGCTCGGCAAGCTCGACCGCTTCAAGGGGCACTTCTTCAACTGGTACGATACGCGCGACCTCAGAACGCTCGATCCCGCCTATGTGTCCTCAGTCGACAGCGGCAACCTTGCCGGGCACCTGATCGCTTTGGCCAATGCCTGCGAGGACTGGGCGGAGACCGCGCCGGCCGAACCCCGTCGGGGTTTTGGCGATGCGCTGGCGCTGGCCCGCATGGCACTGGCGGAAATGGCGGGCGCCGGGGACCAGGCCCTCTCGCTGGTCCTGGACGAGATCGAAGCTCTGCTCGATAGCCCGCAATCGCTCGACACGCTGACGCCGGCGCTGGTGCGCCTGTCGGACAAGGCGCACAGACTGGCGCGCTCGCCAAATCCGGCCATCGCGGACGGTGCAGACACCGACCTCACCTTCTGGATCGCGGCCTTGCGGCGCTCGATCGCCGAGGCCGCCCGCGATCGGCAGGCGCTGCGCGACGATCCCGGATCATCGACCTGCGACTTCTGGCACTGGCGGGCATTGCCAGAAAGACGGCGCTCGATATGGATTTCGCCTTCCTGCTCGATCCCGACAGAAAGCTACTCTCCATCGGCTATTCGCTGGTCGACAATGGGCTCGATGCCAATTGCTACGACCTGCTCGCCTCCGAAGCCCGGCTCGCCAGCCTCTTCGCCATCGCTAAGGGCGATGTCGCCTCGCGGCACTGGTTCCGGCTCGGACGGGCGGCGACGCCGATGGGCAACGGCTCGGCGCTGATCTCGTGGTCGGGTTCGATGTTCGAATATCTCATGCCCTCGCTGGTGATGCGCGCGCCGGCCGGAAGCCTGCTCGACGATACCAACCGACTCGTCGTGGCGCGACAGGAAGCCTATGGCCGGGCCCGCAACGTGCCCTGGGGCATTTCCGAATCCGCCTACAACGCTCGCGACTACGAATTCACCTATCAATATTCAAATTTTGGCGTGCCGGGGCTGGGGCTCAAGCGCGGGCTTTCTGGAAATATGGTCGTCGCCCCGTATGCCACGGGGCTCGCTGCTATGGTCGACCCGCGGGCAGCGGCGGAGAATTTCCGGCGCTTTGAGGCCATGGGTGCGCGCGGCGTTCACGGCTTTTACGAAGCCCTCGACTTCACCCGCTCTCGCCTGCCCGAAAACGAAAGCGTGGCCATCGTGCGCAGCTATATGGCGCACCATCAGGGCATGGCCATCGTCGCCCTCGCCAATGTGCTGCAAGACGGACGCATGCGGGCGCGCTTCCACCGCGAGCCGATGATCAAGGCGAGCGAATTGCTACTGTCCGAGCGCATGCCGCGCGATGTCGCCATCGCCCGTCCGCGCGCCGAGGAGGTCAGGGCCTCTACCGAAATCTCCGTCAACCCCGCGCCTGCAGTGCGCCGGCTGGCGCTGCCGCGCCATGGTGCGCCGGTTACCCATCTGCTTTCCAACGGCCGCTACGCGGTTATGCTGACCGCCTCAGGCGGGGGCTACAGCCGGTGGCGTGACATAGCCGTCACCCGCTGGCGCGAGGATGCGACCCGAGACGATTGCGGCGCCTTCGTCTTCCTCAAGGACACGCAGACGAGCGCGGTCTTTTCACCGACGGCGCAGCCGATGAACGATCGGGCCGAAGCCTCGGTGGTCTTCGGCGAGGACCATGCCCAGTATATCCGCTGGAACGGTACTCTGGCGGCGGAGATGGACGTCCTGGTGTCGGGCGAGGACGACGGCGAAGTGCGGCGGGTCTGTCTCACCAATAGCGGGCGCCATGCGCGCGAGATCGAAGTAACCTCCTATGCCGAACTGGTGCTGACGACGCCAGCCACCGACAACGCCCATCCCGCCTTCGCCAAAATGTTCGTCCAGACCGAATATCTGGCCGAGTTCCATGCGCTGGTCGCGACCCGCCGCCGCCGCGCGCCCACCGAACCGGAAATCTGGGCCGCCCATTTCGCAGTGGTCGAGGGCGACGTCATCGCCGATCCGCAATATGAATCCGACCGGGCCCGGTTCCTTGGCCGCAACCGCTCCATCGGCACCGCCGCCGCCATCCATGACGGAGCGAAGTTGTCGGGCACGGTGGGCACCGTGCTCGATCCGGTGTTCTCCCTGCGCCGGCATCTGCGCATTCCGCCCGGCAGGGTGGCGCGCGTGGCCTTCTGGACCGTGGTTGCCTCATCGCGCGCCGAACTGCTCGAACTGATCGACAAGCACCATGACCGCAGCGCCTATGACCGGGCCAAGACCCTGGCCTGGACCCAGGCGCAGGTGCAACTCCACCACCTCGATGTCGCTCTGGACGAAGCGGCCGACTTCCAGTGGCTGGCAGCGCCGATCCTCTACGCCGATCGGCGCTTCCGGCCCGCTTCGGACATCATCGCGGCCGGCGCTGGACCGCAATCGGAATTGTGGCCTCACGCCATTTCGGGCGATTTGCCCATCGTCTTGCTGCGCATTGACGCCGTCGAGGACATGCCGCAACTGCGCCAGATGCTGCGCGCGCACGAATATTGGCGCATCAAGCGTCTGGCCGTCGATCTGGTGATCGTCAATGAGCGCGGCTCCTCCTATGTGCAGGATCTGCAGAACGCCATCGAGGCTGCGGTTCGCTCCAGCCAGTCCCGACCACGCTATGACGACAAGCCGGCTCAGGGGACGGTGCATGTGCTCCGGGCCGATCTTCTCGGGTCGGAAATGCGAAACCTTCTGAACGCGACCGCGCGCGTGGTGCTCTCCGCGCGCCGAGGTACGATCTCCGATCAGCTTGCCTATTATGCAGAAGCAAGCGCGCAGCCGGGCCCGACCGTGCAGATGCCACTCGCACCATCCTCGGCGGAGACGGTCGGCCAGCCCGAGGATCTGGAATTCTTCAACGGGCTCGGCGGTTTTGCCAAGAACGGCAGGGAATATGTGACGGTGCTCGAAAACGGCGCGACAACGCCAGCTCCCTGGATCAACGTCATCGCCAATGAGAGCTTCGGTTTCCAGGTATCGAGCGAGGGCAGCTTCCACGCCTGGACGGGCAACAGCCGCGAGAACCAGATCACCCCCTGGTCCAACGATCCCGTAGGCGACCCCGTCGGCGAAGCAGTTTATATAAGAGACGAAGAGTCCGGGGTGCTCTGGAGCCCCACCGCGCAGCCCATCCGGGACGAGGGGCGCTATGTCGCGCGCCACGGCTTCGGCTACTCCCGCTTTGCCCATCAGGCGCACGGCATCGAAACCGATCTCCTCTCCTATGTCCCCCTCGCCGATCCCCTTAAAATTTCTCGGCTGACCCTCACCAATCGCTCGGCGCGCGCACGGCGGCTTTCGGTCACGAGCTATGCCGAATTGGTGCTCGGCGCCCAGCGTGGCACCAACGCGCCATTCATCACGACCGAAATCGATCCGCAGACAGGGGCGATGCTTGCCTGGAATAAATGGACCATGGCTTTCCCCGGCCGCGTTGCCTTTGCCGATCTAGGGGGGCGCCCGACCGCTTGGACCGCGGACCGCACCGAGTTCCTCGGCGGCAACGGCAGCCCGGTAGCACCCGCAGCGCTCCTGGATCGGACGGCTCTCACCGGGAAAACCGGGGCGGGCATCGACCCCTGTGCCGTGTTGCAGGTCGGCATCGACCTGGCGGCCGGTGAAAGCGTCGAGATCGTCTGCCTCTTGGGCGAGGCCAGTTCCGGGGACGCGGCACGCGCGCTGATCGAGCGCTATCGCACCGCCGACCTCGATGTCGTACTCGCCGAAGTCAATGCGCACTGGCAGTCTGTGCTGGGCGCCATCCAAGTCAAAACACCCGACCGGGCGATGGACATCATGCTCAACGGCTGGCTGCTCTACCAGACGCTGGCCTGCCGCATCACCGCGCGCTCTGCCTTCTATCAGGCCAGTGGGGCCTATGGTTTCCGCGACCAGTTGCAGGACGGCATGGCGCTGACCTTTGCCCGACCCGAGGACACGCGTCACCACATCCTGCGTGCCGCCGGGCGGCAGTTCGTCGAGGGCGACGTGCAGCACTGGTGGCTGCCCCATTCCGGCCAAGGCGTGCGCACCCGCATCTCGGACGACCGCGTGTGGCTGGCCTTCGCTGCCGCCACCTATGCCTCGACCACCGGAGACGAGGCGATCCTCGAAGAGGTCGTATCGTTCCTGGACGGGCCGAAACTCGCGGCAGGCGAGCACGACGCCTTCTTCCAGCCCACGGCATCCGAGCGCACCGCATCGCTGTTCGAGCATTGTGCGATCGGCCTCGACCAGGCGATCAAGCTGACTGGCAGCCACGGTCTGCCACTGATGGGCACCGGTGACTGGAACGACGGCATGAATCGGATCGGCGAAGGCGGGCAAGGCGAGAGCGTCTGGCTGGGCTGGCTGCTGCTCCGCGCCATCGATCTCTTCCTGCCCTTTGCCGATGCGCGCGATCCAAAGCGCGCCAAACGCTGGAGAACCGACGCCACAAGGCTCAAGACAGCGCTGGAGCGCGAAGCCTGGGACGGCGCGTGGTATCGGCGCGCCACCTTCGACGACGGCTCATGGCTAGGATCGAAAGATAATGACGAATGCCGGATCGACTCCATCGCGCAATCCTGGGCGGTACTTTCGGGCGGCGCCGACCCTATCCGTGCCAGCGTCGCCATGACGTCGCTCGAGCAGCATTTGATCCGCAGGGACGATGGCCTAGCGCTTCTCTTCACCCCGCCCTTCGACGCAACCGCGCGCGATCCCGGCTATATCAAGGGCTATCCGCCTGGCCTGCGCGAAAACGGCGGCCAATACAGCCATGCCGCCATGTGGGCAATTCTTGCTTTCGCCAAAATCGGCGCGGGCGAGAAAGCCTACGATCTCTTCACCCTCGTCAACCCCATCAATCATGGGTCCACAGCCGACGCTGTCGCCCGCTATAAGGTCGAACCCTATGTGGTGGCCGCCGATGTCTATTCGGTGGCCCCCCACACCGGGCGCGGTGGCTGGACATGGTACACCGGCTCAGCGGGCTGGATGTATCGCGCCGGCGTAGAAGGCATTCTCGGATTAAGCCGCCAAGGCGATATGCTCAATGTCGATCCATGCTTGCCGGCTGCATGGCCAGAATTCGCCGCAACGCTGAACGTCGCCGGAACACGATATGAAATCACTGTGCGCAACCGTGTCGTAACGCCAGGCAACCCACGTACCGCGATGCTCGACGGGCTTGCCGTGCCGGTGGAGGGCGGTCCGCTGCGTGTGCCCCTTGATGGCGGGGACCATGTTCTTCTCCTCGAGTTGGTACCAAAGGTCCAATAGGGCTTACCGCTTTGCTCCCGATCGGGAGCAAGAACATGACCGAAAACCGAAAGTCAGGCAGCCGCTCGCGCAGTCGAATTGGCCGCGGAAAAGGCAGCCACCGTACTCCCTCGTGTTGAGGAAGCACCTCTACATCTTGGAGGCAACTTCACGCCGAGGTTGCGATGCGGGCGAACCTCCCCGTGGAGCATCACTTCCCACAAGACTGTTGGGCGAGCTCATTGCGTCCTGACAAAGAGCGGAAGGCCTCAATCAGCGGGACTTCGGCGACCTTGTAGGTGCGTCTTAGGCAGCCTTTACCCATTCTGCGCGATGCAGCCTGTCGTTTGGAATGTCCAAGCGCTTAAGCAGACTGACTGCTATTGGGGTGTGGAACGAGGGCGTTCAACGGCTGATATGGGGCGCAAAGCTGCCACCAACCTTTGGACGACCAGAGTTCACTTTAGGGCCAGAAACGGTCGCCAATATATGAACCGCGGCGCCCCACCTAACCACCACCCCCACCAACCTCGATCCCCATCTCCTCAACCCTCGCCTGCAGCGACAGCAAATCCCGCCATGCCTGCTGCTTGGCCGAGGGGGTACGCAGCAGATATGCGGGATGGAGCGTTGCCAGCCCCATCGCCTTGTGGCCGCCAAGCGTCACATCCCCCCATTTGCCGCGCATCTTGAGGATGCCGACATCGGTGCCGAACACCGTTTTAGTCGCCGGACCGCCGAGCGAAACGATGACCTTGGGTGCCACCAGCTCCACCTGCCGATTGAGGAACGGCAGGCAAAGCGCCATTTCCTCCGGGCTCGGATTGCGATTGCCCGGTGGGCGCCAGGGCACCGTGTTGGCGATGTAGACCTTCGTACGGTCGAGGCCGATGGCGGCGAGCATCCGGTCGAGCAACTGCCCGGAGCGGCCGACGAACGGACGGCCGATCCGATCTTCATCGGCCCCCGGCGCCTCGCCGATCAGCATGATCTCGGCCTCCGGGTTGCCATCGGCAAAGACCAGTTGCGTTGCCCGGAACTTGAGCCCGCATCCATCATAGCCATGGAGGATCTGGCGCAGCTCGTCGAGCGTCTGGGCACCAGCCGCCAGGGCCCGCGCCTCCGAGGGATCGGCGCTGAGCGAGGCCTCGATCGCCGGCGGCCGCGGCTGCGGGGCAGGGGCCTGCGCCCGCTCGCCCGCCATTGCCGCCTGCTGCTGGGCGAACCGGTCGACCGGTTCCTCCCCCACGGGCGTATCGACGCCCGCCGCCCGATACCAGTCGAGCACGGAGATCAATTCGTCCCGATTGTGGGGTTGGTTCTCAGCCATGGCGGTGTTTCTAGCATGCAAGGCTCTCGCCGTCAGCTTCGACCCGCGCCGCGCTGCGAACCACCTCGACATCGCCGCACTCGATCTGCTTGAAGCCTTGCCATCCGCCCCGTCATGGTCCACACGCTTCGTCATCGACACCACGGAAAACCGATCCATGGCCGAGGCAGGAAACCGCGAAACCCTATCGACCGATGTCGTCATCGTCGGCGCCGGCCCGGCCGGCCTTGCCGCTGCGATCCGCTTGAAGCAGCGCCACCCGGAGATCGCCGTCACTGTGGTCGAGAAATCGGCCGAGATCGGCGGTCACATCGTTTCGGGTGCGGTCATGGACCCGTGCGGTCTCGATGCGCTCATTCCGGACTGGCGCCTCAAGGGCGCCCCTGCCGGGCCCGATGTCGTCGAGGATCGCCTCCATTTCCTGACCGAAGGCGGCGATTTCCTGTTTCCCGGCTTCATGGTCCCGCCGCAGATGAAGACCCGGAACGGCGTCGTCATCAGCCTCGGCGACCTCTGCCGGTGGCTCGGCGAGCAGGCGGCAGAGCACGGCGTCGACATCTTCCCCATGACCGCAGCCGTCGACGTCTTGACCGGCCCCGACGGCGAGGTCAGGGGCATCATCACCGGCGATCTCGGCCTTGATCGCGAGGGTAATCCCAAGCCCGGCCACGCTGCCGGCATCGCGCTGGAGGCCAAATACACGCTTATCGCCGAAGGCGCCCGCGGCTCGCTCGCCAAGAGCCTCATCTCCCGCTTCGGCCTGACCCAAGGCCGCAGCCCACAGAAATACGGTCTTGGCCTCAAGGAGGTCTGGGAGATCCCGGCCGAGCGGCACCAGCCCGGCCGCGTCGAGCATTATCTCGGCTTCCCGCTCGATACCCGCACCTCGGGTGGCGGCTTCCTCTACCACGCCGACGACCGCAAGATTTATGTCGGCCTCGTCGTCTATCTCGACTATGCCGATCCGACGCTCTCCCCGTTCGACGAGTTCCAGCGGTTCAAGACCCACAAATCGATCGCGCCCCTGCTCGAAGAGGGCACGCGCCTCTCCTATGGCGCACGCGCCTTCACTGCCGGCGGCTGGCAGTCGATCCCAGAACTGTCCTTCCCCGGCGGCGCCCTCATCGGCTGCTCGGCCGGCTTCATGAATGCCCCGCGCATCAAGGCCATCCATAACGCCATTCTCTCCGGCATCGGCGCTGCCGATGCGGTGGGCGAAGCAATTGTCGCCGGCCGCGCCAACGATCGCCTCGAAGCGCTCGAACACAAGGTGCTCGAAACGGGTATCGAGGCCGAGCTGAAGCCCGTACGCAACGTCAAGCCTCTGTGGTCGCGCTACGGGACTGTGTTCGGTGCGTTTCTCGGTGGCGTCGATATGTGGTCGCAGGCCATCTTCGGCCGCTCACCATTCGGCACGCTCGCGCATCTCAAACGCGATTTCGAGACGCTGCAGCCGATCTCGGCCGTGGTCCCCCGCCATTACCCGCGCCCGGACGGACGCCTGACCTTCGATCGCGCCTCCTCGGTGTTCCTGGCCAACCTCTCCCACGACGAGGACCAGCCGGTGCACCTGCGCCTTGCCGACCCTTCAATTCCCGTCGAGCGCAACCTGCCTGTCTATGGCGAGCCGGCCCCGCTCTATTGCCCGGCCGGCGTCTACGAGGTGGGCGAGGAGGCCGGCGCAGCTGTCTTCCGCATCCACGCGGCCAACTGCGTCCACTGCAAGACCTGCGACATCAAGGACCCCGCCCAGAACATCACCTGGGTGCCTCCGGAAGGCGGCAGCGGTCCCAACTACAGCGGGCTTTAGAGCAGGATACCAAGGTGGTCGCGACGACCGAGGAACCTAGACCGCGCCAATTGACTTAATCAAATTGCAGCGGCTCTAGCCCGACCTCAGCCAGGAGTGATCACGCCGCACTTGCAGCAGAGCCGCAAAATCGACAATCTTTGGCGTGTGTCTGCTTCGCGCCGGCCGATTGGCAGTGCCCCAACCGATCGCACCCGCAGGCCGCGCCGCTGATGCAAAAGGAGACCGAAACCTCGTGACCACTATCATCCGCCGACTCGCGCGTCCGCTGCTCCTGACGCTGGCATTGGGAGCCGCAGCGTTGCCGGTTGCGGCGCAGAACGATGCACGGGATTTCCTCTCCCTCGTCGAGCGCAGCCCGAGCGGCAGCTATCTCGCTGGCCAGCAGGCCATGGCCGACCTGCGCACCGACGAGGCGGCGCGGCATTTCACGCGCGCGGCCGAGGCCGACTGGGACAATCCCGTGCTCGTCGAGCGCGCCTTCATCGGCATGGCGATCGACGGTCAGATCGGTCGCGCCGCCTCCATTGCCAAGCATCTCTTGACCCTCGACCCCAAGCACGAGCTGGCCGAGCTCGTCATCGCTACTGAAGCGCTGAAGGAACGTCGCTACCCGGCTTCGGCGGCAATCCTGGCAAAGCTGGGGGAGGGGACCTTTACTGCCATCACCGGCACGGTGCTGCGGGCCTGGGCGCTTATCGGCGAGAACAAGACTGGCGAGGCCGACGCGCTGCTCGATCGGCTGGGCAGCGACGGGCTTGACGATTTCCTCGTCTTCCATCGCGCCCTGATGGCCGAGGCCTCGGGTGACACCGAGACTGCCATCGATCTTGCCGGCAAGGCCTATGATGCCGAACCGCTGGTGGCCCGCATCGTCGAGGTCTATGCGCGCATCCTTGCCAATGACGGGCGATTTGCCGAGGCCAAGGATGTGCTCGATGCTTATTCCGCCCAGGGTCTTGCCCATCCGGTCGTCGCGCTTGTTGCCGACGCGGTCGATTCGGGCAAGCGCCCCGGCATTTTCACCTCGAACGTCCAGGTCGGCGCCGCCGAAATGTATCACGGTATCGGCGTCGCGCTCGCACGCGACGGCAGCCGTGACCTCGCCCTTGTCTTCCTGCGCCTCGGTCTTTACCTCGACCCCTCGGCCGACGTCATCTCCCTTGCCCTCGGCCAGCTTTTCGATGGGGCCGGCCAGTACGAGGCGGCCAATGACGTCTACGACGCTATCCCTGCGCGCTCGGCAATGAAGCCGACTGCGGTCGTGCGCGTCGCCCAGAACCTTGATGCGATGGGCGACCGGCCCGAGGCGATCCGGCGCCTGTCCAACATCGTCGCCACGCGTCCCGACGATCTCGACGCCGTCTCGGTCCTCGGCGACACCCTGCGCTATGACGAGCAGTACGAGAAGGCAATCGAGGCCTACAGCAAGGCTATCGAGCTTACCGGTGGCAGCCGCCCCGCCGACTGGCGCTTCTATTACGTGCGCGGTATCGCCTATGAACGCTCCAAGCAATGGGAGGCGGCCGAGGCCGATTTCCTCAAGGCACTGGAGCTCAATCCGGATCAGCCGCAGGTCCTCAACTATCTCGGCTATTCCTGGGTGGACAAGGGCATGAACCTGAAGCCCGCCCTCGAGATGATCGAAAAGGCGGTCGATGCCCAGCCACAGGATGGGTACATCGTCGACAGCCTCGGCTGGGCGTTCTACCGCCTCGGCCGCCTCGATGAGGCGGTCGACGTGCTCGAGGATGCCGTGCAGCTGCGCCCCAACGATCCCGAGATCAACGACCATCTGGGCGATGCCTATTGGAAGGCAGGCCGCGTCCAGGAAGCCCGCTTCCAGTGGAAGATCGCCATCGACGTCGACGAGGACGGCAACGTTACCGAGCGCGCCACGCGCAAGCTTGCCGAGGGCCTGACCGAAGCCAACGCCACCGACGAATGATCCGGCTCGCATGATCGAGCCATTCGTCCAGCAGGCGCCTGCCAAGGTCAACCTGGCACTGCATGTCGTCGGCCGCCGGGCCGACGGCTACCATGAGCTCGACAGCCTCATGGTCTTTGCCGATATCGGCGACGAACTGACCGCCGTGCCCGCGCTCGCCGACCGCCTCGCCATCACCGGTCCCTTCGGCAGGAGTCTTGGCGGCGACAACAATCTCGTCTCCCGCGCCGTTGCTGCCTTTCGCGCCCGATGGCCGGGACATGTGCCCTTCGGCCTCGACATGACGCTTGCCAAGAACCTGCCGGTTGCCGCCGGCCTCGGCGGCGGTTCTGCCGACGCGGCAGCCGCCATCCGTCTGATGGCGGGGCTCGGTGAGGGCGATATCCCTGCCGCCGACCTCGTCGCGCTCGCCGCAGGCCTTGGCGCGGACGTTCCCGCCTGCCTCGTTTCGGTTCCTCTCGTCGCCCGCGGTATCGGCGAGATCATGCGTCCGCTGAAGGCCTTTCCGGCTTGCCACGTCGTCCTGGTCAACCCGCTGGTGCCCGTCGTCACTGCCGAAGTGTTCCGCCGGCTCGAGAGCCGCGAGAACCCGCCCATGCCTGCTATTGCCGAGCCCATGACCCGACCGGCCCAGCTCGGCATCTGGCTCACCGAGACACGCAACGACCTGGAGCCGGCGGCCACCGTCCTCGTTCCTCAGATCGGAGACCTCATCGACCGCCTCGGCCAGGCGTCTGGCTGCATGCTCGCGCGCATGTCCGGTTCCGGCGCCACCGTCTTCGGCCTCTTCGGCTCCAGCGCCCAGGCCCACCAGGCCGCCCACGAGCTGCGCGAGGCTTTCCCCGACCATTGGGTCGCGGCAGCGCCACTGATCAGTCCCTAGGGCGGAAAAGACCGCGCCGACGCGTTGGCTAGCCCACCGCTGCCGCCATCACCACCGGGTCATTCCCGCGGAAAGCGGGAACCTCCGTTTCCTTTGCCGGCACCACAAACAGAGATCCCGTTTGCGCGAGGATGACTCTGTGGGTGGGACTGGGAACGTTGCTAACCGCGCCTGGATCTCCAGTTCCGAGTCAATCGGAACGGCTCTAGTACGCCCGGCCGACGCTGAATTCCACGACGTCCGCGAGGATCGTCTTCATCTCGCTATCGGGCAGCGGGCCGAGCGCTGCCACCGCCGCTTGCGCATGCGTTTGCGCTTTCTGCGTGGTGCGCGAGAGCGCCTCATAGCGGGTGAGGATGGTCACGACTTGGCCGACATCGAATGCGCTGGCGTCGGTCTTGCCCAAAGCGTTGGTGATCGTGGCTTTCTCGGCCTCGGTTCCTTCCGCCAGCGCCAGGATGATCGGCAGCGTCATCTTGCCTTCGCGCAGGTCGTCGCCGATGTTCTTGCCCAGCGTACCGCTCTGTCCGCCATAGTCGAGCACGTCGTCGACGAGCTGGAAAGCGTTGCCGAGCTCGAGGCCATAAAGGCTCAGCGCCTTGCGACCGGCCTCGTCGGCCCCGCCGGCCATCGCGCCCACCTCGCAGGCCGCCTGGAACAGCACCGCTGTCTTGGCGCGGATGACTTCGGCATAATCATCCGGAGTCGTCGTTAGGTCCCCGGTCTTGGCAAGCTGGAACACCTCGCCTTCCGCCATGGTCGCCGAAGCGGCCGAAAGCACGGCGAGCGCGGCAACATCGCCGGTTTCGACCATCATCATGAAGGCCTGGCCCAGAAGGAAATCGCCGACGAGGATCGAGGCTTTGTTGCCCCAGACCATGCGGGCCGCGGGCTTGCCGCGCCGCATGTCGCTGTCGTCCACGACGTCGTCATGAAGGAGAGTCGCATTGTGCATGAATTCAACGGCAGCCGCGAAGTTGATGGCGCTGCCCGTCCCCTTGCCGAAGAGCGCGGCTGCCGCGACCGTCAGCATGGGCCGGAGCCGCTTGCCGCCGCTTTCGATGAGGTACTTGGCAAGCTCGGGTACCATTTCGACATGCGAATCGGCCCGCTCGAGGATCATCGCATTGACCCGGGCCATGTCGTCGTGCGTCGCCGACAAAAGCCGCTCGATGGCGTTCTCGCGCTTGTCCTGCCTCGTCTGCGTCAGTACAGAGACCGCCATTCCATCCCCATTATTGCCACGCGGCAATTCCGGTTGAGCCCTACCGGCCCGCATCCTAAAACTAACGCAGAAAACCGCCGAGGGGTGCGTGTGTCCCTAGACCAGCCTGACACGTTTGTAAAATCCCAAACGCTGACGCGCGACGCGTTTCTGGGCGGCCGCCTCACTGTGTCGCAGCCCCGCAACGGCTTTCGCGCCGGCCTCGACAGCGTGTTGCTCGGCGCGGCTGTGTGCCCAGCGGCCGAAAGCCTGCTCGATCTTGGCGCCGGTGTCGGCACCGCCAGCCTCGTCGCGCTCGCGCATGAGCGCGGGCTCGGCGCCGTTCTCGTCGATCGCGATGCCGGAATGCTGGCACTCGCCATGGCCAATGCCGAGACCAACGGCGTCGGCGATCAGGTCCGCACCGTCGCTCTCGACGTCACCGCAGCAGGCGCCGAGCGGCAGTCCGCCGGTCTCAAGCCTGACAGCTTTTCCGCCGTCATCGCCAATCCGCCCTTCTTCGATGCCGCCGCCGGCACGCGCGCTGGAGAACCGGCCCGCGCCCGAGCCCGCCATATGGCGGCCGGCGATCTCGATCTCTGGGTACGCGCCGCCGCCGCCGCGGCCGCGCCCGGCGGCGAGATCATCTTCGTCTATCCCGCCGCGGGCCTCGCTCCGCTCCTTGCAGCCTTCAGTCAGCGTTTCGGTGCCGTCACCATCCTGCCGCTCTCGCCGCGCTCGAGCGAGCCGGCGAGCCGCGTCCTCTTGCGCGGCACCAAGGGTTCGCGCGCGCCGATGACGCTGCTTGCAACGCGCGCCCTGCATATCGCCGGCCGCGATTTCACCCCCGAGTTCGAGGCGATCTTTCGTGGGCAAGCCCGCCTCGACTGGTAATCGGGCGCGTCTGCCCCTAAATCTGCGGGCAAACCGCAAGAGAGGCAGTCCATGACCACCCTTCCGGCCCGCTCCGGCAACTGGTTGACCCGGCTCGTAAGGCGCCGGGGGCCGGTGATCCCAGTCGTGCGCCTCCATGGCGTCCTCGCCGCCGATCAACGCCCCGGCCGCCTCAACATCGCCAGTGTCGAGCCGCTCCTCAAGCGGGCCTTCTCGATCAGGTCGGCGCCGGCCGTGGCCATCGTCGTCAATTCCCCCGGCGGCTCGCCCGTCCAGTCCCGCCTCATTGCCAAGCGCATCCGCGATCTGGCTGACGAGCACAAGAAGCCCGTGCTGGTCTTCGTCGAGGATGCGGCCGCTTCCGGCGGCTATTTCATCGCAACGGCCGGTGACGAGATCATCGCCGATCCCTCCTCGGTCGTCGGCTCCATCGGCGTGATCGTTGCGACCTTCGGGTTCGTCGAGGCCATCGGCAAGCTTGGAATCGAGCGCCGCCTCTATACGGCCGGCAGGAACAAATCGACCCTCGACCCGTTCCTGCCCGCGCGGGAAGACGACGTCGCCCGCATCAAGACGTTCGAGGAGGACATCCACAAGGTCTTCATTGACCATGTGAAGGCCCGCCGCGGGCAAAAGCTCAAGGCCGGTGACGACGAGCTCTTCACCGGCGAATGGTGGACGGGCCTCCGCAGCCTTGAGCTCGGCCTGGTCGACGCCCTTGGCGATCTGCACGAGACGCTTGCCACCCGTTTCGGCAAGGAGGTCGAGCTCAAGGTCATCGCGCCCAAGCGCGGTCTCTTCCAGCTTCCGCGCTTCGGCTTTTCGCTGGCCGCCGATGCGGCCGCCGCAATCGAAGATCGCGCCCTCTGGTCGCGGTACGGGCTGTGAGGGCATGATGTCCGGCTATATCCTGCGCATCCTCGTCATCGCACTCATCGGCGGCATCATCTTCTTCGGCCTGCGCAAGATCTGGCGGGACTGGACGCGCCAGTTCAGGCGGCTCGATGAGGAAGACAATGCCCGCCGCCGGGCCCGCGACCTCGCCGAGCGTAGCAAGCCCGGCGTCATTGAATTGACGCGCGACAAGGATGGAACGTACCGGCCGTCCTCGTCGGAGGATAAGACATGAGTACCCAGGGATTGACACGGGGATCAATTCGTTTTAGTTAAGTAATCGCTTAAGTGAGGAGGACTTCATCATGCACGACCGTCTCGCCTTGCCGATCGATGTCCTGCGCAGCGCCCTCTCTTGTCGGGTGGTGACGCCGTCGGATAGCGACTACAACAGGATGCGTACCGTCATGATGGGCGGCATCGACCGCCGCCCATCAGCTATCGTCTGCCCTCTCACCGTCGAGGATATTGCCCATACGATAGCCTTTGCGCGACAGCACGGGGCCGAGCTTGCTGTGCGCAGCGGCGGCCACAGCAGCGCAGGGCACTCGGTGACCGATGGCGGCATCGTCATCGACCTGCGTGAATTGAAGGCGCTGGATGTCGACGTAGCGGGCCGTACGGCTTGGGCGCAGGCAGGGCTTACCGCCGGCGAGGTCACCGAAGCGCTTGCCGAGCACGGTCTCGCCGTCGGCTTCGGCGATACGGGAACCGTGGGCATCGGCGGCATTACGCTCGGCGGTGGCGTCGGATTCCTCGTACGCAAGTTCGGATTGACCATCGACTCCCTGCTGGCGGCCGAGATCGTCACCGCCGACGGCCGGGTAATCGAGGCGGATGCGACAAACCACCCCGATCTCTTCTGGGCACTGCGTGGAGGTGGCGGCAATTTCGGCGTCGTCACCCGCTTCAAGTTTCAGCTGCGCGAACTGCCGAGCTTTTATGGCGGCATGCTTATCCTGCCGGCGACCCCCGAAGTCGTTGCCGGTTTCATGGCGGAGGCTGAGGCCGCGCCCGAAGAGTTCTCGGCGATTGCCAATGTCATGCCGGCGCCGCCTATGCCGTTCCTCCCCGCCGAATTGCACGGCAAGATGATTGTCATGGGTTTGGTGGCCTATGCCGGAGACGTGGCGAAGGGCAAGGAGGTCGTCGACCGCTTCCGCGCCCTGGCCGAACCATTGGCCGATATGGTCAAACCCATGTCCTATGGCGGCATGTTCGGACCCGAGGATCCGGACTATCGCCCAACCGCCGTCTCCCGCATCATGTATCTCGACGGCTTCGGCAAGCAGCAGGCGCAGACGGCCCTCGATGCGCTGGCAGCTTCGGACGCGCCGCTGCGCGTCGTGCAGTTGCGGGTGCTTGGCGGCGCCGTCGCCCGAGTGAGCCCCGATGCGACGGCCTATGTGCACCGCACCCAGAAAATCATGGCGGCGGTTGCGTCCTTCTATGTCGGCCCCGACGATAAGCCGCGGCGCGAGGCGTGGGTGAAGGACCTTTCGGCGGCGCTTGGGCCGGTACCCGGCGCCTATGTCAACTTCCTCGGCGATGAGGGAGAGGAGAGGGTTCGCGCCGCCTATCCGGGTGCCACGTGGGATCGCCTTGCCAAGGTCAAGGCACAATACGATCCGGACAACGTCTTCCGCCTGAACCAGAATATTCCTCCCGCCACCTGACGAGCGTCCCCTTTGCGCTGTCCCCACCATGAGGGCGGGGTTGGCGCGAGGGCGGCGACGGCGCCTCGCAACAAGCAATTGACCGCTTCGGGTCCCGCCACTAGGTTCGCGCCGAACTTACTCACCGGACCTGCCCGATGACCGACGCCAAGCCCCATATGGACCCGAAGAATTCCTTCCAGGGTCTCATCCTGACGCTGCAGAACTTCTGGGCGGATCAGGGTTGCGTCATCCTGCAGCCCTACGACATGCAGATGGGCGCGGGCACGTTCCACACCGCGACCACTCTGCGCGCCCTTGGGCCGCGTCCGTGGAAGGCCGCCTATGTGCAGCCCTCGCGCCGCCCGACCGACGGGCGCTACGGCGAAAACCCCAACCGGCTGCAGCACTATTACCAGTTCCAGGTGATCCTGAAGCCCTCGCCCGACGACATCCAGGACCTTTACCTCAAGTCGCTGGCCGCCATTGGCCTCGATGCCTCGCTTCACGACATCCGCTTCGTCGAGGACGACTGGGAGAGCCCGACGCTCGGCGCCTGGGGGCTCGGCTGGGAGTGCTGGTGCGACGGCATGGAAGTTTCCCAGTTCACCTATTTCCAGCAGGTCGCGGGCTTCGAGTGCAGCCCCGTGCCCGGCGAGATCACCTATGGGCTCGAACGCCTGGCCATGTATGTGCAGGGCGTCGAGAACGTCTACGACTTGAACTTCAACGGCCGCGAGGGCGCCGACAAGGTCACCTATGGCGACGTCTTCCTGCAGAACGAGCAGGAATCCTCGAAATACAATTTCGAGGCCGCCGACACCGACATGCTCTTCCGCCACTTCGCCGACGCCGAAACCGAGTGTCGCGCCATACTCAAGAAAGGGCAGGCCGACGCCAACCGGCAGACCATGGCCATCCCCGCCTACGAGCAGGTGGTCAAGGCCTCCCATACCTTCAATATGCTCGATGCCCGCGGTGTCATTTCGGTGACCGAGCGGCAAAGCTATATCCTCAGGATCCGCGAGCTCGCCAAGGCTTGCGGCCAGGCATGGTTGCAGACGGTCGGGGGTGGAGCGGTCTAGCGCACCCTCTCGTGCAGGAAATCGACGAACGCGCGTAGCGCTGGCGACATCTGTCGGCGGCTGGGATAGTAGAGATAAAAGCCCGGGAATGGCGGCGTCCACTCCTTGATGAGATGGACGAGCCCGCCTTCGGCAATCAAAGGCTCGGCTGCGTAGTCGAAGAGGTAGCCGATCCCGGCCCCGTCTAGGATCGCCGGGACGGCCATTTCCGGCTCGTTGCAGATCAGCGGTCCATCGACGGCCACCTCCAGCTTTTCGTCACCGCGCTCGAACTCCCAGCGGTAGAGGCTGAAATCCGTCGGCCAGCGGAAGTTGACGCAGCGGTGGGCCTTGAGGTCTTGCGGAGTCTGTGGCGTGCCGTGGCGCTCGAGATAGCTGGGTGCCGCCACCACCATCATTTCGAGCTCGCCGCTGAGGCGGGTCGCCACCATGTCCATGTCGAGCTTCTCGCCGAGCCGGATGCCGGCATCGAACCGCCCCTCAACCACATCGATCAGCGTGTCCTCGACCACCACATCGAGCGTGATCTCGGGATAGGCATTGAGGAACGGCCCGACCAGCGGCCCGAGATAGTGGATCGCGGCGATGCGCGTGGCGTTGATCCGCAGGAGCCCCGCGGGCGTGCCCCGCAGCGCGCGCACCTCCTCGACCGCCGTCTCGAGGTCTACGAGGGCCGGCAACAGCCGATCGAGCAGCTTTACCCCTGCTGCGCTCGGCGCGACGCTGCGTGTCGTGCGGTTGAGCAGGCGTATGTCGAGCCGCTCCTCGAGCTTGCGGATCGTCTGGCTGAGGGCCGAGGCCGACATGTTGAGGTGGGCCGCAGCTCGCCCGAAGCTGCCATGCTCCACCACCGCCACGAAGGCCCGCAGTTCCGCATAGTCACTGCCACGCATTATACACCCGAAACTGAATAACCCTTGCGGACAATAGCTCATTATCCAAAGAGTGCGAAAGCGCCATCTTCCCGGCATCTCAGCAACGGGAGATGACTTATGTCCAACACCCTTTCCCTCAAGTCCTATCGCCTTCTCGGCCGCTCGGGCCTGCGCGTGTCGCCGATCGCGCTGGGCGCCATGACCTTCGGCACCGATTGGGGCTGGGGGTCCGATGAGGCTGAATCGCGCCGCATCTTCGATGCCTATCTCGATCGGGGCGGCAACTTCGTCGATACCGCCAATCAATACACCAACGGCACATCCGAGCGGTTCGTGGGCGCTTTCGCCAAGGGCCGCCGCGACCGTCTGGCCATCGCCACCAAATATACCCTCACGTCCGACCCCACCGACCCCAATGCCGGCGGCAACCACCGCAAGAGCATGGTTCGCTCGGTTGAGGCGAGCCTTGCGCGGTTGCAGACAGACTATATCGACCTGCTTTACCTTCACGCCTGGGACTTCACCACGCACGTCGAAGAAATCCTGCGTGCCCTCGACGATCTGGTGCGTGCCGGCAAGGTGGTCTACGTCGCTATCTCCGATGCGCCCGCCTGGCAGGTCTCGCGCATGCAGGCGATCGCGGACCTGCGCGGTTGGTCCCCGCTCGTGGCGCTCCAGATCGAATACAGCCTGATTGAGCGCAGCGTCGAACGCGACCTCATCCCCATGGCGCGTGAAATGGGTCTCGGCGTCATTCCCTGGTCGCCACTCGGCAGCGGTGTGCTCACCGGCAAGTACACGCGGGCCGACCTCGACATCGGCAGCGGGGCGGCGAGCGCCGCCGGCACCCGCAAGAACATCGCCGCCGGCAACGGCTCGCTCACCGAACGCGGACTCGCTATCGCCGATGTTGTCAAATCCGTCGCCGCCGAAACCGGCAAGACGCCCTCACAGGTCGCCATCGCCTGGACGCTCCTCAACGCTGCCGTTACCGCCCCGATCATCGGTGCGCGGACAATGGCGCACCTCGAGGACAATCTCGGCGCCCTCGACGTGGTGCTCTCCGACGACCAGCGCGCGAGGCTCGAGCAGGCGAGCGCCGTCGATCCGGGCTTCCCCCACGAGTTCCTCGCCCGGCCATTGACCCGCTCGGTCATGTTCGGTGAGACGCCGGTCCCGCAGCGGGCGTAACGGCACGCCCGTCAGATGTCATCCTCGCGCTTGAAGCGAGGATGAGGAGAACCGCCGTCCGACACTGTCGGACGGCGGTTCGGCATCTTCGATCCCGTTGAATGCCAAGCATTTCAATGCCACTGTCCCCGCAGGCGCCGGCTTGGTGCCGTTCGGAGGAATGCCTGCATGGAATGGATCGTACTTGCCCTCGTCGTCGCGGCTGTCGCCTATGCCATCAAGATCTACAACGATCTCGTCCGCAACCGGCAGATGGTGGAAGAAGGCTGGTCGGGCATCGACGTCCAGTTGAAGCGACGGGCCGACCTCATTCCCAACCTGATGGAAACGGTCAAGGGGTACATGTCGCATGAGCGCGAGACGCTCGAGTCAGTCACCAACGCCCGTGCCGCCGTTCAGGGCGCGCAGAACGCATCGCCTGAGCAGCGCGCGCAGGCCGAGGGCATGCTCTCGGCCGCGCTCGGGCGCCTCTTTGCCGTCGCCGAGGCCTATCCGGACCTCAAGGCCAATACCACCTTCCTCGAGTTCCAGGACGCCCTGCAGACCGTCGAGGACGAGATCCAGATGTCGCGCCGCTACTACAACGGCGCCGTCAGGAACCTCAACGTCGCCGTCGAGTCTTTCCCGTCCAACATCGTCGCTGGCCTCTTCAAGTTCCTCAAAGCCGAATATTTCGAGCTCGAGAACGAGGCGGACCGCGCCGTCCCCGACGTCAAGTTCACCTGACGAGTGGCGATGCTGGTCCGTCTCCTCGTTGCGATCTTCGCCCTTTGCGCGTTCTGCCTGCCGGCCGCCGCGCGCGAGGAAATCCGCGCCTTCAGCGCCGATGTGACCCTTGCCGTTGATGGCGCGGTGGACGTGCTCGAAACCATCGATGTCAACGCCGAGGGCCTCGAGATCCGCCGCGGCATCTATCGCGACATTCCCGTCGTCATGCTCGACGACGAGGGCAACCGCGTTCGCCCGAGCCTCGACGTCCTGAGCGTCACCCGCAACGGGGCACCCGAACCCTTTCGCACCGAGCGCATGGGGGATTTCATCCGCATCTGGATCGGTGATCCCGATGTCTTCCTGCGGCCAGGCGTCCACCGCTACGCCGTCAACTACACCATGACCCGCATGGGCCGGTTCTTTGCCGATTATGACGAGCTCTACTGGAACGCCACCGGCAACTACTGGAACTTTCCGATCCTTTCAGCCGTCGCCACCGTGCGCTTGCCCAAGGGCGCGGTCATCAGCAATGTTGCCGCCTATACCGGCCCCGTGGGATCAACGGAATCCGCCGCCACCATCACGCGCGTGGCCGACAACGTCGCTGTCATTCGCGCCGACCGCCGTCTGCAGCCGGGCGAGGGTCTGACTGTTGCCGTAGCGTTTGACAAGGGCATCCTCGTCGAGCCGTCCACTACGGAGGGTCTCCTTTACTGGTTTCTCGACCGGCAGGACGTCATCGTGCCAGCGATCGCCGCCCTCGTGGTGCTCACCTACTTTTCGCTTGTCTGGTCCTCGGCCGGCCGCGATCCGCCGAGGGGCGTGGTCATTCCGCTCTTCCATCCGCCCAGAACCTTCTCGCCGGCCCTCGTCCACTACATCCACCATTGGGGTTGGGCCAAGAGCGGCTGGACGGCCTTCACCGCCGCCGCATTCAGCCTCGGCGTCAAGGGCCTCCTCGTCATCGACAACGCCGCAAAAAAGCTGAAACTCACCGTCACCGGCAAGAAGCCCGATCACGATCTGCCACCTGGCGAAGAGGTGCTTTTCGGCTATCTCACCCGCGAGGGCAGCGTCACGGTGGGTAAGGATACCGGCGCCACTCTCGTCGCCAAGCGCGGCGAGTTCGTCAAAGCGATCGAGATCGAGAACCGCGAAGCCTGGTTCCGCAACAATGTCGGCTACACGATCCTCGGCATCCTCCTGTCGCTCGCTGTCCTCGCCGGGCTCGTTTATCTCGGCTATCTGCAGCCCTTCTGGCTGATCCTCGCCGTCATCGCCGGTATCTTCGTCGGCCTTGGTACCGTCGGTCTCCAGGGCTTGTGGAGCGGCTCCAGGATCCGTCTGGTCTTCCTCACCATCTGGGCAGTCGTCATGGCCGCTAATCTTGCCGGTGGCATCGGCGCCCTCGCGACCAACCTGGTCGTTTCGACCGCAGTCCTGGCCGCCGTCACCATCGTCGGCCTCTGTGTCACCTTCGCCATCCTCATGCGCGCCCCGACCCTACAGGGCCGCAAGGTGATGGACGAGATCGAAGGCTTGAAGCTCTATCTCGAGACCGCCGAAAAGGAACGCCTCAACATGTCGGGCGAGCCGCCGATGACCGTCGAGCGCTTCGAGCGGCTGCTGCCCTATGCCATCGCTCTCGGCGTCGAAAAGCCGTGGTCCGAACATTTCGAGGCCGAGCTCGCCCGCAATGCCGTCGCCGACGCGTCAGGTTCTTCCTATTCCCCCGGCTGGTATCACGGCCGCGGCAGCAGCTTCACGCCCGGCAAGATCGCCGGGGCGGTGGCCGGCGCCGCCACCGGCATGAGCGCCGCCATGGTTGCTGCCCAGCCGGTCTCCTCGTCGTCCTCGGGCAGCGGCGGTGGCGGGTTCTCTGGCGGCGGAGGCGGTGGCGGCGGGGGAGGGGGTTGGTGACCCCGATAGACAATGTCTCCCGCCCTTGCTAGGCAGGCCACCACTCCAACGCCCGGTGTCCGACCATGCCCGAACTGCTGCTCGAACTCTTCTCCGAGGAAATCCCCGCTCGCTTCCAGCGCCGCGCCGCCGAGGACCTGAAGAAAGCCGTCACCGGCGCGCTGGTCGAATCCGGTCTGCTCTACGAAGGCGCGCGCGCCTATGCCACGCCGCGGCGCCTCGCGCTGACCGTCACCGGCATTCCTGCCCGCTCGCCCGACACGCATGAGGAGCGTAAGGGCCCCAAGGTCGGCGCGCCGCAGCAGGCGATCGACGGGTTCCTGCGCGCCGCAGGCCTCAAGTCGGTCGACGAGGCCAGGGTGGTCGCCGATCCAAAGAAAGGCGATTTCTACGCCGCCCACATCGACAAGCCTGGCGCCGATGCGGAAAGCCTGCTCTCGGTCATCTTGGCCAAGGTCGTTGCCGATTTCTCCTGGGCCAAATCCATGCGATGGGGTGCGGGCGCGATGAACTGGGTGCGGCCTTTGCGCGCCATCACCGCCACGTTCGGTCCCGAAAACGAGGAGCCCGTCGTGATCCCCTTTGCCGCGGACGGCCTCGCCGCCGGACAGACGACCTACGGCCACCGTTTTCTCTCTCCCGAACCCATCCGCGTCAGGCGCTTCGATGATTACGTGACGGCGCTCGAGCGCGCCAACGTCGTCCTCGATCTCGATCGTCGCAAGGACATCATCCGGACCGACGCCGACCACCTCGCCTTCGCGCAAGGATTGAAGGTTATCGAGGACGAAGGGCTTCTCGAGGAAGTTGCCGGGCTCGTCGAGTGGCCGGTCGTCATGATGGGCGCCTTCGATCCCAAATTCCTCGAACTGCCCGAGGAAGTCATCATCGCCACCATCCGCGCCAATCAGAAATGCTTTTGCCTCCGCGACGGGTCGGGCAAGCTCGCGCCTAATTTCATTATCACCGCCAACACCGTCGCCGCCGACGGAGGGGTGACAATCATCGCTGGCAATGAGCGGGTCATCCGTGCGCGCCTGTCGGATGCCATGTTCTTCTACAATCACGACCTGGCCGTGCCCCTCGAGGATGGCCTGCCGAAATTGCGGGAGATGGTTTTCCACGCCAAGATAGGCACTCAGTTCGAGCGCGTCGAGCGGCTGGTGAAACTTTCCGGCGAGATCGCTCCGCTGGTCGGCGCCGATGTCGAGGAGGCCAAGCTCGCCGCGAGCCTTGCCAAGGCTGATCTCGTCACCGGCATGGTCGGCGAGTTCCCCGAACTGCAGGGTCTCATGGGGCGTTACTATGCTCTGGCCCAAGGCAAGTCCGGCGCCGTCGCCAACGCTATCCGCGACCACTACAAGCCCTTGGGACCCACCGATTACGTCCCCTCAGAACCCGTCGCCATTGCCGTCGCGCTGGCCGACAAGCTCGACCTGCTCACCGGCTTCTGGGCCATCGACGAAAAACCGACCGGTTCGCGCGATCCCTTCGCTCTGCGCCGCGCAGCCCTTGGCGTCATCCGCATCGTTACGGAAAACCGGCTGCGCTTTCCGCTCCAGGTCGAAAGGGATCTCCTCGCCTTTTTCCATGACCGCCTCAAGGTTTCCCTGCGCGATGCCGGTGCGCGTCACGATCTCGTCGATGCCGTCATCTCGGAAGACAGCAACGATATCCTCGAGATCACTCGCCGCGTCGAAGCGCTCTCGGGCCTGCTCGAAACCGACGATGGCGCTAACCTCTTGGCCGGCTACCGCCGCGCGGTCAACATCGTCGTCGCCGAGGAGAAGAAGGATGGCAGGACCTATGCGGGTGCTGTCGAGACGGCGTCGCTGAAGCAGGTCGAGGAAGTCGTCCTTGCCGAATCCGCCGAGGTCGCGGCTCGCACCGTCTCCGACAACCTCGCCCAGGACGATTATGCGGCGGCCGTTGCGGCACTGTCGGCGCTGCGCACGCCCGTCGACAACTTCTTCGACAAGGTGCTTGTGAACGATCCCGATGAAGCGGTCCGCACCAACCGCCTCAACCTTCTCGCTCGGTTGCGCGATACCATGCACATGGTGGCCGATTTCGCGAAGATCGCGGGCTGACGCTCGGAGCCGACTGAATTCTCCTGCGTTGCCCTGCAGGAACGGCTTGGAGGAATCTGGTGAGCGTCGGACTTCTGGCTCTGCTCGATGACGTCGCCGCCATCGCCAAGGTCGCGGCGGCGTCTCTCGACGATATCGCCGGGCAGGCGGCCCGTGCGGGCGTCAAGGCGGCGGGCGCGGTCATAGACGATGCCGCCGTCACGCCCCGCTATGTCCACGGATTTTCCGCCGATCGCGAACTGCCCATCGTCGGCAAGATCGCATTGGGCTCGGTGCGCAACAAGCTCATCATCCTGCTGCCCGCCGCTTTGCTGCTCAGTGCGTTTCTGCCCTGGCTCATCACGCCTCTGTTGATGATCGGCGGCGCCTACCTCTGCTACGAGGGCGCCGAGAAGGCCTTCGCAGCCGTTTTTCCCCATGAGGCAGCTGGCCACGAAACGCGTGTCGAGCCTGCCGCCGCCAATGCGGACCTTCTTGAGGAAGCGAAGGTCGCCGGCGCCATAAAGACCGATTTCATTCTCTCGGCCGAGATCATGACCATCGCCCTCGCCGCCCTGCCGGCCGAGAACGTCATCATGCAGGGCACAATCCTTGCGATTGTCGGCATCGGCATCACCGCACTCGTCTATGGCGGGGTGGCCCTTATCGTGAAGGCGGACGATTTTGGCCTCGTCCTCGCCGCCAAGGGCCGCACCCATACCGGCCGCGCCATCGGACGGGGGCTCGTTGGCGGTATGCCGGCCTTCATGCACATGCTGGGGATTGTCGGTACCGCCGCAATGATCTGGGTCGGCGGCGGCATCCTCGTCCATGGCCTCGCCACTTTCGGCTTCTCGGCCGCGGAACATGCCGTCGAAGCAGTTGCCGAAGCTGCTGCCGAAGCGGTGCCGGGCGCGGCCGGCGCCGTTCATTGGACGGTGGTCGCGGCCATTTCAGGCGTATCCGGGTTGGTCGTTGGAGCGCTGCTCATCCCTGTCGCCGAGCATCTGGTCGCGCCGCTCGTCAAGCTTTTCAGGTCGAAAGGGAAGCTCCCGTCCTCCCGTTCCTCTTGAACGGCGCCATGCCCTCGTTGGCCAGCTCGTCCGCCCGCTCGTTGAGATCATGACCGGCATGGCCCTTTACCCAATGCCAGGAAACCTGGTGCCGCTTCATCGCCTCGTCGAGCGCCTGCCACAGCTCGACGTTCTTGACCGGCTTCTTGTCCGCCGTCCTCCACCCGTTGCGCTTCCAGCCATGGATCCAACTGGTCACGCCGTTCCGTAGATATTGGCTGTCGGTGTGGATTTCGACCGTGCACGGACGCTTCAGCGCTTTGAGCGCCTCGATGGCCGAGGTCAGCTCCATCTTGTTGTTGGTAGTGTGCGCCTCGCCGCCCTTCAATTCCTTTACGTGGCCGCCGTATTCGAGCACTGCGCCCCAGCCCCCAGGGCCGGGATTGCCCGAACAGGCCCCGTCAGTGTGGATGATGACGGTATCAGTCATTGGCCGGACGCCGCAGGATGTGGAACTGGGCTGCGAGGCCGCCGGGCTCGTATTCGACATAGGTGGGTTCCATGCCGATCTTGCGGAGGACGGCGAGCGAAGGCGCGTTGCGGGTGTCGGCGAGACCGATGAAGTGTTCCCCCTTGCCGGACCGGAAGAACCAGTCGCGCAGGCCTGCCGCTGCTTCGCTCGCGTAGCCCTTGCCGTGAAAATCCTCGAACAGGGCGAAGCCGATCTCGGGGTCGCCGGTGGGGGCGTAAATGCCGAAACCGGCACGGCCGATAAAGGTGCCGTCGTCTTTGCGGGTCAGCCGCAGCTTGCCCAACTGGCGGGCAGCGAACAGGTCGATCCATCCCGCCAGAGCCGCAGCCGCCTGTTCTCGCGTCCACGGGGCGCCGCTCGACGTAAGGTAGCGCGATATATTCGGATTGCCATGCAGCCGTACGAGGTCGTCGAGTTGCTCCATGCGCCAGCCCGAGAGAACCAGCCGTTCCGTCTCGAAGAGATCCAGTTCGCTCACCGCACTGCCTCACGCGAACTGTAGGTACGGCCGGAATCCTGCGAAACGGGCCTCGACTTGAGATAGAACTGGTGCGGCATCTCGGCGACGGTCGCGGTGTGGGTCGGCGTCATGCCGATCTTCTCGAGCACCCGCCGTGAGGCGAGGTTGTCGACATGGGCAAAGCCGATGAATGCGTCCTCCGGCCGGTTGGCGAAGAACCAATCATTCAGGCCCTGCGCGATCTCGCTGGCATAGCCTTGCCCCCAATGCGCCGAGGCGAGCGAATAGCCGATTTCTGGTCCGCCTTCAAAAGGCGAAAAGCCGGCGCGACCGATGAAGGCGCCGTCGGCCTTGCGGATCATACGGAACTTGCCGAGCCCGGCCTCGGCACACTCCTTCTGCCAGCCGGCAATCCGTTCCTCGGCTTTCGCCCGATCGTAAACGCGCCCGTCAGCGTCGAGGTAACGCGCAACGAGCGGATCTGCATGCATGGTAAAGAGCTCGTCGACCGAGCCATCGATCCAGAGGGTCAACCGCAGCCGCTCCGTTTCGAGCTCGTCGAGCGCAGTCATCGCCCCGCCTGCGCCTCGAGGTCGCGCAGGACCCGGGGGATGTTGAAGGCGATGTTCTCTTCAGCGGTTGTACGCGTTTCGACCGTGACGTCGTACCGCTCGGCGAAGGCGTCGATCACTTCCTCGACGAGGCTTTCCGGCGCCGATGCCCCGGCACTGACGCCAAGCGAAGAGATGTTGCCGTAGCGCGACCAGTCGATATCGCTCGCCCGGTCGACGAGCGTGGCCGTCCGGCAGCCCGCGCGCAGCGCCACTTCCACCAGCCGCTGCGAGTTCGAGGAATGCGGCGAGCCGACGACGATCATCGCGTCGACCTTGGGCGCCACCGCCTTGATCGCTTCCTGCCGGTTGGTCGTGGCGTAGCAGATGTCTTCCTTGTGCGGGCTGGCGATACCCGGAAAACGCGCCCGCAAGGCATCGACGATACCACGGGTGTCGTCGACCGAAAGCGTCGTCTGCGTCACGAACGCCAGATTGTCCGGATCCTTGGGCGTGAAGGCCTGTGCATCCTCGATCGTCTCCAACAGCGTCACTGCGCCCGGCGGCAACTGTCCCATCGTTCCCACCACCTCCGGGTGGCCCGCATGGCCGACCAGCACGATCTCGTGCCCCTGCTCGTGGTGGCGCTGGGCCTCCACGTGCACTTTGGAGACCAAGGGACAGGTGGCATCGAGAAAGAACATGTTGCGGCTTTTTGCCTCGGCCGGCACGCTCCTCGGCACACCGTGGGCCGAGAACACCACCGGTGCCTCGGTCTCGGGGATCTCGTCGAGCTCCTCGACGAACACGGCCCCTTTCTGCTTGAGGCCTTCGACCACGTATTTGTTGTGGACGATTGCGTGGCGCACATAGACCGGCGCGCCGTATCTCTTCAGCGCCAGCTCGACGATCTGGATGGCCCTGTCGACGCCCGCACAAAAGCCGCGCGGGGCGCACAGGAGTATGTCAAGCTGCGGCCTCTTTTCCATATCAGGTGAGATGCTTGCTCGCAGCGGCCAAGTCAACCCCGAGCAAGCCAACCCCGAGCGGGGCGTGTTGCGGGCGCAGGATGTCGCGGGCAATATGCTCAAGGTAACGGCAGCAAGGATCATCCGGTGAGTCTGGCCCAGGAAATGTTTGCGATCGCGCCGGCGACGGGCAAGGCAGACCTTTCCGCCAGCCAATTGAAGCTGCTGTCGGGCAAGGCGCGCTGGATTTTCCGCGTTTCGGAAGCCGGTTTCCCGACGATCCCGACAATCGCCATCACCCGCGCCGCCTGGGAGGCGCTGCAGGCCCAACGGGTCAAGAAGGACCCTCGCCTGCGCACTCATTGGGTCTCCTGCCTCTTCCGGCTTGTGGACAAGGAGGGCAAGCCTCCGGCGCTCGTCGTGCGAACCTCTGCCTCCCGGCACAATGGCGGCCTTATGCCCGCCCGCATCGGCATACCTCCGCCGACGAACGAAGCCGACTCCGTCGATCCCGCCCGTCCCCTGGCCCGAGCGATCAAGGATGCCTTCGATTCTTATGGCTACGAAGCGGGGCTGTGGACGGGCACGCGCAGCGCCGAGGAACGTGCCCGCCAGATCGTTCTCGTCCAGGCGATGGCCGAGGGCGACATCGAACAGTTTTTGACCCGCGACGCCGTGACCGGCGCTCCAGGTCCCGCGCCGGCCAATGCCGCTGGCGTTCCCAAGCTCCCCGAAAGCTGCGGGGCACTGGTCTCCCTGCTCGATGCCAAAGCCGGCCGTCACATGATCTGCGTGGTGGCCGTCAGCGGCGGTGAAGCGCGATTCCTTTCGGCTCGCCCCCTCCAGGCGAGCATCGCTGCCGAGCTCGAGGCGGCGGTCGACCGCGTCGGGGCCGGAGTATGGACGCGCCAGAATGCCGTCAACCGAACTGATCCGGCCCGCCTCGCCCAGCTTCTCCACCCGCGCCTAACCTCTATCAACGGGGCTCCGCCAATTGCCACGGGCCTCGGCGTCTCGCCGGGCGCCGCCAGCGGTTTTATCGCCTTCACCGCCGAGGACGCTGCTCGCATGCGTGCTCGCGGCAAGCACTGCATCCTCGTCGTCACCGAAACCGGGCCAGGCGATGTCGAGGGCATGAAGGCGGCAACCGGCATTCTGACCGCCCGCGGCGGCATGACCAGCCATGCCGGCGTTATCGCCCGCATCACCGGCAAGCCATGCGTTGCTGGCGTTCGCAATCTCTCCGTCAATCCGCTCGAAATGAGCTGCCAGATCGGTGACAAGGAGTTCCGTTCCGGCGACCGGCTGACTATCGACGGCTCGGACGGCTCGGTCTATGCCGGCATGCTGCCTCTGAGCCAGCCCCATATTGGCGGCGCACTCGGCACCCTTCTCGACTGGTCGGATGCCAGCCGCACCATTGCCGTGCGCACCAACGTCGAGACCGTGGAATCGGCGCAGACCGCGCTGAGTTTCGGGGCCGAAGGCATAGGCCTCGCCCGTTCCGAGCACATGTTCTTCTCACCCGAGCGGATGGTGGCGCTGCGCCGTCTCATCCTTTCCGAGGACGAGAACGACCGCACCCGGGCCCTCGAAGGCCTCGTCGACTACCAGACCGGCGACTACGCGGCGCTTTTTGCCGTCATGCGCGGCATGCCTGTCACCGTGCGCCTCTTCGATCCGCCGCTGCACGAGTTCCTGCCGCGCAGTGAAGAGGATGTCGAGGATACCGCCGCCTCCCTCGGTTTGGCCGTGCGCGCCCTGCGCCTCAGGCTCGAGCGCATCGCCGAGGTCAACCCCATGCTCGGCCATCGTGGCGTGCGGCTCGCCATCACCTATCCCGAAATCCTGCAGATGCAGATCCAGGCGCTGATGGCCGGCGCCAGGGCGGCGAGCGAAACCCAGCGCGAACCGGTTCTGCTCGAGGTCATGGTGCCCTTCGTTTCGACGGCGAGCGAGGTGGCGTTCGTGCGCGAGCGAGTAATGGCGATCGCCGGCAATTCCGGCCTCCTGCGCTCGGACCGCGCCCGTCTATCCTTCGGCACCATGATCGAATTGCCGCGCGCCTGCCTCAGGGCAGGCGATATCGCCCAGATGGTCGACTTCTTCTCCTTCGGCACCAACGACCTGACGCAGACGACTTTCGGCATCTCGCGCGACGATGCCCCCACCTTCCTTGCCTCGTATCAGAGAAAGGCGATTTACGAGCGCGATCCGTTCGTGACCATCGACGAGAAGGGAGTGGGCGAGATGATTTCGATCGCTATCGCGCGGGGCAAGGCCGCCAATCCGCGCCTGAAGATCGGCATCTGCGGCGAGCACGCCGGCGATCCGGCCTCGCTTGCCTATTTCGCCGGGCTGGGCGTCGACTATGTCAGCTGTTCACCCTATCGTGTTCCCATTGCCCGGCTGACCCTTGCGCAGGCATCTGCTTAAAATGCGCAAGTATCTGACCTATATAGCGGTCAGGGCAAGCGGGGGCGGGTACATGCTCCTTTGGATGGGAGGAACTGAGGCTCGTGAGAGTACTGGCAATCTTGGCCGCATTGCCGGCACTTCTCATCCCGACGGTTCCGGCGTTTAGCCAATCCGAAGCCGCAAGCTGCGCGGCGATCGCCGACAATACCGAGCGGCTGGCCTGCTATGACGGCGTTTTCCGCGACGGGGCGGCCGGCGACACCGAGGCGGTTGTCCTGCAATCCCAGACGCTCATTCCTGCCGTCCCCTCCGGCCGCGGTAACGCCACAATGACCATCGCGTGCGAGGCCGGCGAGCTTGTCGTCCGCTTCGGCTTTGCCGGCAACGTCCTCTCTGCCACGGGCTCCAACACCGGTATCAGTCTGCAGCGCGACCTTCAGCGCGCCCAGGCGATGATATTGCCCCCCGACCCGACTGGTACGGACCTGGTGATCGCAGGGAACCAGGCGGTGGTCGATTTCCTCAACTCCCTCCGAGGCGTCACCAATCTCGGCGCCCGAGTCACGCCCGCCAGTTCCCGCTCCCTTCACGTGCGCTTCCAGGTCACCGGACTTCCCGAGCAGGTCGCTCCCGTCATCGCTGCCTGTCAGTAGTGCTGTCCCAATTTGTCCGCAAACAAGCCGGAAGAGAGCCCCGGTTCAGTCCTTTGCGCGCCCAATTCCCAGTGTTTACCCACCGCTAACCCTAATCGGCGATCATCTGCTTTGTCGGCATTTTAGTCACTTTGTGCCGGTCTGTAGTTGTGTTGCGTTGAGTTGAGTAGCGTTTATGGCCCAAGCGAGCCGGCCGGTCGCGTTTTCACGCGCTGGCAGACCTGTCCGTCGGCATCGCCCCCTTGCCGCAGTTGCGGCGGCGGGGCTTTTCTCCGCCCTTTGCTATTTCGGCCTCACCGCCTCGGCTATCGGCCCGGCGTCCGGAGACCTGGGAGATTTGGGATCTCCCGGCGCGGCCCCGGTTGCCATCGCCAGCCTCACCTTTTCCGGCACCGACGCCGTCATCACCGGCTCGGTCGGTCACCTCTTCGAATCCGCCGGCTTTGTCGGTCCCAACCGGGCCGAGAAATCCGATCGCCATCGCCCCGAGGTCGACGTGTTGACCGTCGCCCGCAGCTTCACCGCCATTCGCGCACACATCGCTGACCTGCGGACCCCCGCCGCGGATCCGCAGGTGCTCGGCCAATCGCGCATCGAGACTGCCGAGGTCGTACCGCCGCCGCCGACAGCTACCGCCGCCGACCCCGACGAACCGCGTATTTCGATCGCCGCCATCGACACTTCCGCCGGCGCCGCGCTCGATGCCATCGATGGGATTGCTCCGCAGTCGGATGCGCCCGTTCCCGTCGCTGCGTCGGAACAACTCGCCTATGCCCGCGCTTCCGCGCCCATCACCACCGAGTACGCCACCGGCGAGGTGATGCGCGTCGCCGAAAAGCAGCTCTGGTGCCTGTCCACCGCCATCTATTTCGAGGCACGCGGGGAAAGTTATCGCGGACAGGTCGGCGTCGCTCAGGTCGTCCTCAACCGCGTCAAGGACCATCGCTATCCCGATACGATCTGCGCGGTGGTGTTCCAGAACCAAAGCCGGCGCAACGCCTGCCAGTTCTCCTTTGCCTGCGACGGCATTCCGGAGGTCATCAACGACCGCAAGGCCTGGGCTCAGGCCGAGGAAATCGCCGAGAAGGTGACGCAAGGCCAGCTTTATCTGACCGAGGTCGCCGAAGCGACCCACTACCACGCGACCTACGTACGCCCGGGCTGGGCCCCGCGCATGAACAAGGTTACCCAGATCGGCCTGCATGTCTTCTACAAGTTCAAGAGCGGCTGGATCTTCGGCTAACCGTTCTCGTCCTTCAGGTCAGCAGATCGAATAGTTGCGCGAGAGGATGCAGGTGGTCGAGCCATCGGAGATGATGCGCTCGCCCTTGCCCGTGCGCAGGTGGAGGAACGACGAGCCCTTGACGAGTGGTGCCACCACCCAGCGATGGCCCCAGCCGCCGAGCACGAGCGTGGCAAGGCGCTCGTCGGACACTTCCTCGACTTCGATCCCCGGATAGAGCACATGCGGTGAAGCGAGGCCATCGGTCGAATAGGTGCCTGTCGCCGTTTCGGCGATGTCGACATAGCTCGTCTGGCCGTATCCGATCTTCTTGATCCGGCTGTTGGCAAGCGGCTCGGTCGATACCCAGTCCTCATAGGTGATGCGGTAGTGGGTGTCGTCGATCCGGACCAGGGCGTCGAGATCGATGGCCGTCTTCGCCTCGTCGGCAAACACACTCATCACCAAGCCCGGACCGATGGCCGACAGCGCCGTCGCGCAGACCGCCCCGAGCGTCATTCCCAGCAACACTTGGCGGTTTGGCAGGCTCATCGTCATTCGTCCCGTTTTGGTGCGTTTCGAAGGCTCATTGGTAACACTTGATTAACCACCGGGACGCGGTCGTGGCAAAGTTCATCCTTTGTTAGGGTTAATCTCCACAGGAAGGTTTTAAGCGCTTAGATGCGCGCTGATCGCCTCGAAGGTGGCGATGAACTGGTCGTGCGCTTCGCGCGTCGGCCAGGGTCGGATCAGCCTGTCGAACTGGTCGAGGTCGAATTGTGGCAGGCCCGGTTCGCCGAAATATTTGCGTGCTTCCACCGCCTCGAATCCGGCCAGGTGCGTTGCCTCGAAATAGGCCGCGTCCCTGTCAGCCTTCTTGATCGCCTTGGTGATCGTGGCCGGCGGGTGCGCCGGCAGGGCGAACCGCAGGTAGATCGCGGCCAGGAGCCGGTTTTCGACCTCTTTGTAGTTGCCGCCCATCGCGGCCTTGAACGGCGAGATGATGTCGCCCATCACGTATTCGGGCGCATCGTGCAACAGGGCATAGAGGTGCGCTTCAGGCCCGAGATCCGGGTTTGCCGTGCGGAAAAGCTCGAGCACAAGCACCGAGTGCTGCGCGACCGAGAACGGATAGTCTCCCAACGTCTGACCGTTCCAGCGGGCAACGCGTGCCAACCCGTGCGCGATATCGGAAAGTTCGACGTCGAGCGGAGAAGGGTCCAGAATGTCGAGACGCCGACCCGACAGCATACGCTGCCAGGCGCGATCCTTGCCGCGCGCCATTGTGCCCTCGTTCGGAAAATCCTGTCGAACGCTAATCCGCGTCCGCCGATTCGCCAAACGCATAGCTCGCCCAATCGGGCAGGCGAAGCGTTGCCGGGGCGCCTTCGACGGTGACGGCGTCCGAATCCGTTATCCGGTCGAGCCGCAGCACCGCCACTGCGTGGCCCTCGACCACGCGTCCGACGGACCCCGCTTCGCGCCCGCCTGCGACAACGGCAGACCCGGCCGGCGCGGCGATCCCGGAAACGACCACCGGCCGTCGTCGCGCCGTTCCGCGATGTTTCATGCGGCTGACGACCTCCTGGCCCACATAGCAGCCTTTGACGAAATCGATGCCGTCGTTGAGATCCATGCCGATGTCGTGCGCGAAGGTCGTCTCCGGCCCGAAATCCTCGCCGAGTTCACTGATCCCGGCAGCGATCCGCGCCCTGGCGAAATCCTCGCCTTCACCCCACGCGGCCGCGGCATCTGCCGTCGCAACCACCCGATAGCCGAGCCCGCCGCCGCGCGCATCGCGGTGAACGATGCCGCCTTCCAGGCGATCCCGCGCCCAGCCGACTCGATGGGTTTCGGTGAGGTCCTCGATCTCGGCCTTGGCGCGCAGCCGGTACATTTTCATGCGCTTGAGGAAATTCTCGGCAACGTCTGCCGCGACATCCAGCCACCACGCGCCCTTGGCAAAGCCTGCCAGCCCCTCGGCAAGAATCTTGCCCTGCGGCGACAGTAGCGCCCACCAGCCCGCTGTCTCCGATCCTTCGGCGAACGGCCCCGTCAGCACGTCATTGAGCAATCTGTGGGCATCCGGGCCCGAGAAACGGACGACAGCGCGTCCTGCGCGCAAAATCGTGGCCATGAGATGCTCCAACTCTTGCCGGCAAGCGGTCGCGTGCCTAGAACCGGACCCAGTTCACCAGACCCGGCAGGCAGACATGGCGCACCACGAGCTGATTTTCAAGAACGGTACCGTGGTCAACCAGGACGGTGAAGGCGAAGCCGACGTCGGCATCGTCAAGGGACGGATCGCCGGTATCGGCGATCTGACCGGCGACAGCGCCGAGACGGTTGTCGACTGCAAGGGGCTGCACATCCTGCCCGGCGTTATCGACACGCAGGTGCATTTCCGCGAGCCCGGCAACGAACACAAGGAGGACCTGGAGTCAGGTTCCCTCTCGGCTGTCATGGGTGGCGTCACCGGCGTCTTCGAGATGCCCAACACCAGTCCGCTGACCATCTCGCGCGCAACTTTTGAGGACAAGATCGCGCGGGCGACGAACCGCATGCATTGCGATTTCGCCTTCTATATCGGCGGCACCCACGACAATGTCGCAGAACTCGCCGACCTCGAGAAGCTTCCTGGTTGCGCCGGCATCAAGGTGTTCATGGGCTCATCCACCGGGTCATTGTTGGTGCCGGATGACGCTGGGGTGGAGGCTATCCTTTCGGCCATTTCCCGCCGCGCCGCCTTCCACTCGGAGGATGAATACCGGCTCGAGGAGCGCAAGCATTTAAGGGTCGAAGGCGATCCGTCTTCGCACCCCGTCTGGCGCGACACCGAGGCGGCGCTCCATTGCACCAAACGCCTCGTTTCCATCGCCCGTCGCACCGGCAAGCGCATTCATGTCCTTCACATCTCGACCGCCGAGGAGATGGCGTTCCTCTCGCGCTGCAAGGACGTTGCCAGCGTCGAGGTGACGCCTCACCACCTGACCCTCGACGAGACCGCTTACCAGCGCCTCGGCACCTACGCGCAGATGAACCCGCCCGTGCGCGACGCCGCACATCGCGAAGGGATATGGGCGGGCGTCGCCAACGGCGTCGCCGACATTCTCGGTTCCGACCACGCCCCGCACACCCGCGAGGAAAAGAGCAAGCCCTATCCCGCCTCGCCCTCGGGCATGACCGGGGTGCAGACGCTGGTTCCCGTCATGCTCGACCACGTCAATGCCGGCCGCTTGAGCCTGGCCCGCTTCGTCGACATGACCAGCGCCGGTCCCCACCGCCTGTTCGGCATAGCCGCCAAGGGCCGCATCGCTGTCGGCTACGACGCGGATCTGACCGTGGTCGACCTCAAACGGCGCGAGACCATTACCAATGATTGGATCATGAGCAAGGCGGGTTGGACACCCTATGACGGCGTTGCCGTCACCGGCTGGCCCGTCGGTACGGTCGTGCGGGGGGAGACCGTCATGTGGCAGGGCGCGCTGGTGACGCCCGCGACAGGCAAGCCCATGCGCTTCCTGGAGGCGCTGCCGGCCGAGGCCTGAAGACTCAGCTACTGCAGGTTGCGGTCGAGATTATACTCACCCGCGCGGATGCGATCGGGCAGGTCTGCGACCATGTCAGCTGTCGAGTCGTCGCCATAGAGCCGCACGAACATGGCCAGCGCCGCAAAGAGCGAGGCATGCGCCAGCGACTGGCGCTCGATGCCGTCCTCCTCGGCCGAATTCCACGCCTCGGCCAGATATTCGAGCGCGATCCGACGCTCGCTGTGCTCGAGGTCGATCATATCGGCTGAGGTGGTCGCGCCGAATAAGGTTTTGCTAGCTGCCATTCCTTGGGGTTAGCACGCCCGGCTTTCGTTCGCCTCTTGGAAGTAACCTAAAGGTTAACAGCGGGTCAGGAATTGTCCTTAATACACAGGCTCATACACAGGTTTTCCCCTGTAGGGATGCCGGCTATTCGGCGAAGCGTGAATGGATGTCGCGCGCCCGCGTTTCGGCCTCGGCCAGAAGGCGCAGGAATGCTTCACGGGCTGCCGGCGTGCAGGCTCTGTGGAAGCGGGCGAAGGCTTGGTAGCCATCATTGAAGGCGCCCGCCAGCCGCTGCCGCCTGTCTTCCTCGGGCTCGTCGAGGGCGATGAGCTCGGCCATTTGCGCGCGCCAGTCCTCTGTGCCCTCGGCGCAAAGCGGCTGCAGGAAATAGAGGCTGCCCATGATCTCGGCCAGCCGTTCCATCTCGCGCTGATAAGGCGGGTCGATGGCCCCGGCTTGTCCACCAAGACAGATAATGACGCCGGCCGCAGCCAGCGCGCGTCGGAAGGATTTTGCAAACATGATCATCGCCGCCGATCCTATCATTGCGCACCGACGCGCGCGAAGGCCCTTAGCAGCAATTGGTGAAGGCGCGCCGTGGTGCGCATTGCGGCGGCCTGCGCCAGCGGCACCCAGCGGTGGTCGGCGATTTCGTCGGAAGCAGCGAGCGCACCCTCGAACCGGGTGCTGGCAAAGACCGCCAACCGCCAGCCGCCGCTTGCGCTCGCTAGCACCTGCGTCTCGACGTGCCGCAGATGCGAGACCGTCAGTCCCAGCTCCTCGCGCACCTCCCGAATGGCGCAGTCCTCGGCTGTCTCACCCGCTTCGGCGCGGCCGCCCGGCAGCGTCCAGAGATGCCGATATGGCGCATAGGCGCGCTTGATCAGCAGCACCTCACCCGATCGGATGAGGGCAACGCTCGCCGAATCGGGCGCGGCCTCGCCAGCAATTGTTTGCGACTCGCTGCTCATATCCTAACTTTAGAGCCAGTCACGGAGATGTCCCATGTGCGGGCGCTATGTCGCTGAAAAGGCGATCGAAGGCATGATTGCGCAATTGCAGGCGCTGAACGCGGTCGACGTCGCCCCACGCTATAACGTCGCGCCGACCCAACCGGTGCTCGCCGTCTGGGAGGAGGCGGGCCGCCGCGAGGTACGCTTTGCCCGCTGGGGTCTCGTGCCGCGCTGGGTCAAGGACCCGCGTCAGTTCTCTCTGCTGGTCAACGCCCGGGCCGAGACACTTGCCGAAAAGCCGGCCTTCCGTGACGCCCTGAAGCATGGCCGCTGCATCCTGCCTGCGACCGGCTACTACGAATGGCAACTGCGCGCCGACAAGAAGAAGCAGCCCTATTACATCACGCTGGCCAGTGACGAACCGATGGCGCTCGCTGGCCTCTATGCGACCTGGTCGGGACCGCAGGGCGAGGAGGTCGACACTGTTGCCACCATCACCGTTCCGGCCAACGACCAGCTCTCGGTGATCCACGACCGCATGCCGGTGATCCTGCGCGGCGCCGAGATCGAGCAATGGCTTGACGTGCGCGGCGTGCGCGCCCGCGAGGCGCACCAGCTCGCGCTGCCGCTCGAGGATGGGGCGCTGAAATTCCACCCGGTCTCGACACGGGTGAATACGGCCGAGTTCGACGACGAGAGACTGATCGAACCGGTGACGGTGGAGAAACCGGAGCCGCCCAAGGATGGCGGGGGCGGGCAGCTGAGCCTTTTTTGACCGACTGTTTAGCTGCCGATCTTGAAATAGCCCAGCGCGTCGCCGATCGCGTCTTCCTCGTAGCCCAGATGCGAAAGCAGCACGCGCTCCAGCGCATCGAACAGCTCGCGTGCCGTGGCAAAGCTCTCCGGCGTCGAGTTGCGCGCCAGCTCGCCCAGCGCGCCGACGAGGCGCACCAGCAATTCGTGGACCACCACGTGCTCGGCCGCCAGCCGCTCGGCGATCTTGCGAAACGCCTCGCCCTTCTGGCTGAGCGCCGGAAAGATCGCCTGGTCCTCGATCGAATGGTGCATATGGACGAACTGGCAATACTGGCCGCAAAGATTGCCGAACCGGCGATAGTTGGCGATCATCGTCAGGTCGCCCGTCTCTTCGGCAACCTGCGCCGGCGTCACCGTCCCAGCCGCCGCCCGTTCGACCAGGCGCCGCAGCACCTCCATGTTCTCGCGCAGATGATCGTGGATCATCCGCAAGTGCTGGCCCGGCGCCTTCTGCTCATCGGTCACGCCCTCCAGCGTGGGTGGAGCGGGACGCGTGGCGTCGTCGAGGAATACGATGTCGTCGAGCATGGGAGAATCCGGCGATGAAAGGGACTGGCGCTGACATGGGACGACAGCGGTGCCGGATCAAGTAGGCACAGCCATGTGTGTAACCGCAGAAGCCCGCGCAAGCGGCTATTGCCGGCCGTCTGGGACGTGGGCGCCGAGCGCTCGGGCGCCGATGTGGCAAAGGCACGCGAACGCCGCGAGTTGCAAGACAGCCCCGACCGCGTGCGAATACTCCCACTGGATCCTCAAGGCCTGCCAGTTGTCTGGCAGCATCGTCCACTGGTCAGTCGCCGAGTTGGCTGGAAACGTATAGATCCAGAACACCACCTGCGCCACGATAAGAGCGGCAAGCGCGGTGCAGGTCGGCAGGAAGTAGGAGAACCTTCGGGGGCACGCAGAGCCAACCCGATGAGGCCGATCGCCTGGACGACCAGCACGATGGCCAACAATGCCCAGCCGCGATAGGCGCCCTGCGTGGCGAGATAATCGGACCTGTCCATACCGAGCTTGTTGGGCATCTCCAGGAGATGCGCCAGCGCGCCTCCCAGCGCGATGCCGGTGCCCATCATCGCAACGAAATAGAAGATACCGGCGGCTCGATCGAAGCGCTCGCTCATGTCCGGCGAACGGGGAAACGGGAGCTTCGTTCCCTAATCCAGCATCTTGCCCGGGTTCAGTATTCCCCTGGGATCGAGCGCCTGCTTGATGGCCCGCATCATCTCCAGCGCCACCGGATCCTTCACCTGCTTTAAGAGCGCGGTCTTCAGCTGCCCGATGCCGTGTTCGGCAGAAACCGAACCACCGAGCCTGAGGACGACTTCGTAAACCGCATCGTGCACGGGTTGCGCGCCGGCCATGAACGTCTTGCCGTCGGCACCGACCGGCTGGCTGAAGTTGAAGTGGATGTTGCCATCGCCCATGTGGCCAAACGGCACGGCGCGGATGCCAGCGACCAGCGCCTCGGCTGCTTCGGATCCTTCCGCGATGAGCCTTGGAATGGCGGCGATCGGCACCGAGACGTCGTGCTTGATCGAAGCGCCCTCGCGCGACTGGACCTCCGACATCTGCTCGCGGAAGGCCCACATGCGCGTGCGGTCGGCGAGCGACTCGGCCACCACCGCATTGTCGATCAGCTGCGCCTCGAACGCCGCCTCGAGCCCCGCCTGCAGGAGCCCGCCTTTGGCGCCCTTCGGCTGGCTGATCTCGATGAGCGCGTACCAGGGGGAGGGGCCGGCGGTGGGGTCCTTGTCGAGCATGCCGTGCCGCATCTGCATGTCGAGCCCGATCAACGGCACGAGCTCGAAGGCGTTGAGCCGCATGCCGGCCCGCTCGCGCATTGTGTAGAAAAGCTCGAGCGCCGCCTCAGGAGAAGCGAGGTTGACGATCGCCGTCTCGTAGACGGCCGGCAACGGGAAGATCTTGAGGGTCGCCGCCGTGATGATGCCGAGCGTGCCCTCCGCGCCGATCAGCAGATCCTTGAGATCGTAACCGGTGTTGTCCTTCTTGAGGGCATTGAGTCCCTTGTAGAGCCGCCCGTCGGCCAGCACCGCTTCAACCCCGAGGCAGAGCTCGCGCGCATTTCCGTAGGCGAGGACGTTGACGCCACCCGCATTGGAGGAGAGCACCCCGCCGATCCGCGCCGAACCCTGCGAGGCGATCCACAGCGGAAACATGGCGCCCTCAGCCTCGGCGATCCTATGCGCTTCTTCGAGGATCATGCCGGCTTCGACCGTCATGTGACCTGCCGCCGCATCGATCTCGCGCAGGGCGTTGATCCGGGCAAGGCTGACGATCACCTCGTCGCCCCTCAGCGGTACCTGTGCACCGACGAGCCCGGTATTGCCGCCCTGCGGGATCAGCGCCACGCCGTGCTCGAAGGCGAACCGGGTCAGCGCCTGCACCTCGGCGACACTGCGCGGCAGGGCCACGGCAGCTGCCTTCTCATGGAAGCGCTTGCGCGGTTCGTTGAGATAGGAGCCCATTTGCACAGGGTCGGCAACGACGCTGTCGGGGCCGAGAAACTCAGTCAGTCGGGCGACGATTGTGGCGGTATCGGCGAGCATGACGGGACCATAGCGGGCGGGTGCAAATCCGCAAGGCGCAAGCTTGCCCCTCTCGCCCCCCTGTGCCACAACCGCCCCGACCACACCAGTAAAGGCTGACCGAATGGCGCAGGGATTCATGTCGGGAAAGCGCGGGCTGATCATGGGCCTCGCCAACAACCGTTCGATCGCCTGGGGCATCGCCAAGGCCCTGGCCGGGCAGGGTGCCGACCTCGCGTTCTCCTATCAGGGCGAAGCCCTGAAGCGCCGGGTCGAGCCGCTCGCCGCCGAAGTCGGTTCCGACTTCCTCGTCGAATGCGACGTCTCCGACGAAGCCGCCATGGACAAGACTTTCGAGGAGATCAAGGCTCGCTGGGGCAAGCTCGATTTCCTCGTCCACGCCATCGGCTTTTCCAACAAGGAGGAGCTCGAGGGTCGCTATATCGATACCACCCCGGGCAATTTCGCCCTGACCATGAATATCTCCGTTTATTCCTTCACCGCTGTCGCCAAGCGCGCCGAAGCGCTGATGGCCCCGGGCGGGTCCCTGCTGACGCTGACCTATTACGGCTCGACCAAATACGTGCCCAATTACAACGTCATGGGCGTCGCCAAGGCCGCGCTCGAGGCTTCCGTGCGCTATCTGGCGGTTGATCTCGGCGGCAAGGGCATCCGCGTCAACGCGATATCGGCCGGCGCCATCAAGACTCTGGCCGCCTCTGGGATCGCCGGCCTCAGGGATATGCTGCACTGGCAGGAGGCAAATTCGGCGCTGCGTCGCAACGTGTCGATCGACGACGTGGGCAATTCGGCGCTTTACCTGCTGTCCGACTTTGCCAACGGCGTGACCGGAGAGATCCACTATGTTGATGCCGGCTACAGTGTCGTCGGCATGAAGCTACTCGAAGCAGCCGAGGGGGGTGCGGAGTAGCCGACTTCCGCCGTAACGCAATGACCAATTTCATCTGGCCTGACTTCTATTTCGCCCGCCACGGCGAAACGGACTGGAACCGCGAGCGCCGCTACCAGGGCACAAGGGATATTCCATTGAACGACACCGGCCGCCGCCAGGCTGACGCCAATGGCCAGTTGCTGCGTGACCTGCTAGAGCGCGACGAGGTCGATCCAGTGTCCCTCAACTGGTTCGCCTCGCCCCTGAGCCGTGCCCGCGAAACCATGGAGCGCATGCGCGCCGCTTTCGACGTCGAACTGCCGCCCGTCCACTACGACAAGCGACTCATCGAGATCTCCTTCGGCGAGCTCGAAGGGCGCCTCCACGCTGAGATCAACCGCGAAGCTGCGACCGCGCCGGGCGAGCGCGAGCCGAGCTACTGGCACTACCGCCCGACCAACGGCGAGAATTACGACGACGTCGCCGCGCGCCTGCTGGATTTCGCCGAAATCCTCACCGACAACGCTGTCGTCGTTGCCCATGGCGGTGTCTTTCGCGTTCTGCGGCACCTCGTCGAGGGCGCTCCCCATGGGGATGTCGTCAACTGGCAACCGCCACAGGGCGCCGTCGCCCATTTTTCCAAAGGCATGATGACCGTTCACAACACCGAGGAAGCCTCCGGCAGCTGAGCCCGATTTGATTGCATAGAAATGCGTCGCGCTCTAGAACGGCCGCAGTCGCGAGGACCGTCCGCCATGTCGTTCAATACCTTTGGCCATCTCTTCCGCTTCACCACCTGGGGGGAGAGCCATGGGCCGGCCCTGGGGGTGGTCGTCGACGGTTGTCCGCCGGGCATCGCGCTGACCCCAGAGATGATCCAGCGCGACCTCGACCGAAGGAAGCCGGGCCAGTCCAAATTCACCACCCAGCGCCGCGAGGCCGATGAGGTCAGAATCCTCTCGGGTGTCTTCGAGGACGAGCGCACGGACGGCCCCCGGACCACCGGCACGCCGATCTCGCTCCTCATCGAGAACATCGACCAGCGGTCCAAGGACTATTCGGAGATCCGCGACAAGTACCGCCCGGGTCACGCCGACTACACCTACCACCAGAAATACGGCCTCAGGGACTATCGCGGTGGCGGCCGCTCATCGGCCCGCGAGACGGCGGCCCGCGTGGCTGCCGGCGCCATCGCCCGTCTGATCGTCGCCGATGTCAGGATCCGCGCCAGCCTCGTCCAGGTCGGTCCGCACAAGATCGATTACGGCAAATTCGACTGGGACCAGGTGGGCCAGAACCCGTTCTTCTGCGCCGACGCCAACGCCGCCTCGGTCTGGGCGGATTATCTCGACGACGTCCGCAAGGCCGGCAATTCGGTCGGCGCGGTGATCGAGGTGGTGGCCGAGAACGTGCCGGCGGGCTGGGGCGCCCCGATCTACGGCAAGTTGAGCGCAGACCTCGCCTCGGCGATGATGTCGATCAACGCCGTCAAGGCCGTCGAGATCGGCGCTGGCTTCGAGGCAGCGGGCCTGACGGGCATCGAGAATGCCGACGAGATGCGCGCCGGTGACGAACGCCCCTATTTTCTCTCCAACCAGGCGGGCGGCATTCTTGGCGGCATCTCCAATGGCGACCCGGTCGTTGTCCGCTTCGCTGTAAAGCCGACATCCTCGATCCTCGCCCCACGCCGCACCGTCACGGTCGAGAACGAAGACACCGACATTGTCACCAAGGGCCGGCACGATCCGTGCGTCGGCATCCGTGCGGTGCCAATCGGGGAGGCGATGATGGCCTGCGTGCTTGCCGACCACTTCCTGCGCCACCGCGGTCAGACGGGGCGCGAGGGGCCGCTGGGTTTTCTGACGGGCGGCTAGGTCGTAGTGACAATTTAATCGACTTAGGGATTCCCCTTGGTTGGCAAATCAGATTCAACGCTGGCTTTTGGAGGCTGGCGATGGATGGCGAGGTTCTGCGGGACGATCAGTGGGAGAAGGTAAAGCCGTTCGTGCCGGGTGGGCGCAAGGGCAGGCGCGGGCCACGCAGCGACGGGCGTCGGTTCTTCGATGCCTTGTTGTGGATGGCGCGTTCAGGTGCCCGTTGGCGGGATCTTCCGGAGCGTTTCGGCCCCTACCAGACGGCCAAGCGGCGCTATTATCGCTGGATCGAGATGGGGGTGTTCGATCGCCTGTTCGAGGCCGTGGCCACCGATCCCGACCTGGAATGGCTGGCCATCGACGCCACCGTCATCCGGGCGCAGGCCCAGGCCGCCGGTGCGCGGCGTAAAAGGGGGGATCTCAAGCCCAAGCTCTCGGCCGCTCACGCGGCGGCTTCGGGACCAAGATCCATGCTGTCGTAGACGCGCTCGGCCTGCCGGTCCGCTTCGAGATCGGACCCGGCCAGCAGAACGACATGGCACCGGCTTGCCAACTCGTCGCTGGCCTGGCATCGGGCAAGGTCCTCGCCGATCGCGCCTACGATGCCGACAGCCTGCACGACGTCATTCTCAATGAGGGCGGCGAGCCGGTCATTCCGCCGCGCCGCCACCGCAAGTACCAGCACCGCTACGACAAGTTCGCCTACCGACAGCGCTGGGGGATCGAAGGTTTCTTTGCCAAACTCAAGCAGTGGCGGCGCATCGCCACTCGCTACGACAAGCTGGCAGCCAATTTCCTCGGCTTCATCAAGCTCGCAAGCATCATGCTGTGGCTCAAATAGCTAAATTGTCACTACAACCTAGAGCGTTTTCAGCAAAAGTGGACACCACTTTTGCGGTTCGAAAACGCGCAAATTCAAAGATATCCGGAGCTTTCCCGTTTCGACTTAATCGGAACGGGAAAAGCTCTTGCGCTTGCGCGGGCGGGTGCGCCGCAGCGTTCTGCGGATGCGATTGTCCGCCCGCTCCTCGATGAAACCGATGGCGTTGTCGAGCCAGCTATAGCGTTGGCGCAGGAACCAGACGAAGCGCCGTATCAGCTTGTTGGTCGCAATGAGCAGGAACAGCGACACCGCCATCAGCGGTACGCCGAGGGGAAGCGGCGTGGGCGTGAGCAACAGCCCCATGAGGAACAGGACGACGAGGACCGGTGTCAGCAGGTAGTTCAACATGTGAACTCTTTACGTGGCGCCCCCGCCAGTCTTGCTGAACACTGTGACAGTTTCTTTGTTCCCGTCGCCGCCGGTAATAGGCGAAGCCACCGATTGCCGGTGCGTCCAGCCTTGGCGCGCCATGAATTCGATGGTGTCGGCGAGCGCCCGTGTGATCGCCTGCGTGTCTGTGACGATCCCGCCCTTGCCGACATGGGCCGGACCGACCTCGAATTGCGGCTTGAACAGGATCACTGCGTCGGCCCCGGGCCGGCAGAGCGAGAGCGGCCCGGCGAGCACCTTGGCGAGCGATACGAAGCTGATGTCGCAGACGAGGAGGTCGATGGGATCAGGAATCAACGTCGCCGTCAGGTCGCGCGCATTGGTACCCTCGAGACTGACGACGCGGCGGTCTCGAGCAAGGGTCTCATGCAACTGCCCGTGCCCTACATCGACAGCAAAGACAAGCCGCGCGCCGCGCTCCAGTAGCACCTGGGTAAAACCACCGGTCGAGGCGCCAACGTCGAGACAGACTTTGTCGGTGACCGCGAGGCTGCCGGCATCGAGCCCTGCAATGAGCTTCAGCGCTGCCCGGGAGACGTAGTCGGCCGCCGGATCGTCGAGCGTGATCGCGTCCTCGGGTCCCACCAGCTGGTGCGGCTTGGCCGCGATCGTGCCATTGACCGTCACCGTGCCGCGCTTGATGGCATCTCTTGCCCGCGCCCGGCTCGGCAGCAGCCCGCGTGCCTCGAGCGCGAGGTCCAGGCGGATACGCGCGTTCACCCCTGGACCAGCCCGCGGATCTTGCCGAGAGCGCTCTCCGTCGGCTCCTCATAAGCGATAGTGCCCTCGAACGCGCCGTCGGCGCCAACGAGAAACACGGAGGCCGTGTGGTTGACGGTATAGTATTCGCCTTCGCCGGCCTTCTCGGAGAACACGCCGAACGCGGCCTTGGTCGCTTCCGTCTGCTCCGTATCGCCGACGAGCCCGATGATCGACGGATCCCAGCCAGACAGGTACCCGCGTACGGTCTCGATATCGTCGCGCTCCGGATCGACGGTCACGAAGATGACGCGCAGATCCTGCGCGGTGAGATCCAGGGCTTCCTTCCACATCGTGGTCTCGGCCAGTGTTGTCGGGCAGACGTCAGGGCAGTGCGTGAAGCCGAAGAAGACGAGGCTTGGTGTGCCACGCAGGTCCTCCTGCGTGAAGGTTTCACCCGTCGTTGCCGTCAGCGCGAATGGCGTGCCGGTGATTGCGAGCGGTCGGGCAGGGGGGCGCAGCAGGTAGAGCGCGGTCGCGCCGATGGCAACGACCACGACAAGGGCCCAAAGGACAATGCGGAAGTTGCGCAAGGTGCGATTGGAGGTATCCGTCATCCGCTTATTCCGCGTCGAGCGGCTCGGTGCCCAAAGGCTTTCCTTCGCGCGAGAGCGTGATTTTCTCGATTCGTGCCTCGGCCGTCTTCAACAGCGCCTCGCAATGGGCCTTCAGGGCCTCGCCGCGCTCGTAGATGGCGATGGATTCGGCCAGCGGCGCCCTGCCGCTCTCGAGCTTGCCGACGATCTCTTCGAGCTGGGCGAGTGCCGCCTCGAAGCTCAGGGACTTGATGTCGTCATGAATGGTTTCTTGGGTGGTTTCGGCCATTTCGGCTCCTATTCCTTGAGATCGCCCACCGCGCCGTCCATCAGCATGGCCACGTGGTGGGATACGCCCCCGGCCAGTCCCTTGAGGTCATAGCCGCCCTCGAGGAGCGAGACAATGCGGTTGCCGCAGGCTCGCTCGGCGATGTCCATCAGCTTGCCCGTGAGCCACGCGAAGTCATCGGGGACCCAATCGAGCTGGGCGAGAGGATCGCGGTGGTCGGCGTCGAATCCGGCCGAGATCAGCATGATGTCCGGCGAGAAATCGATGAGCGCCGGCAGGACGCTGTCGCGGTAGGCGTCGCGCATCGCGCTCCCGTCCGAGTGGGGCGGCAGCGGCACGTTGAGGATGTTGCCCACCCCGGTCTCGCTCGGGTGCCCTGTGCCCGGATAGAGCGGGAACTGGTGGCTCGAGGCATAGAAGATGTTGGGGTCGTCCTGGAAGATATCCTGGGTGCCGTTGCCGTGGTGGACGTCGAAATCGACGATGGCGATGCGCTCCGCCCCGTGCTTGCGCTGCGCCTCTCGTGCGGCAATGGCGATGGTGTTGACGAGGCAGAACCCCATGGGGGTGTCCCGCTCGGCGTGGTGCCCGGGCGGTCGGATGGCGCAGAAGGCGTTGTCGGCTTCGCCCAGCACCACGGCTTCCAATGCCGCCAGCGCGCCGCCCAGGGCAGTTGCCGCCGCATCGAGCGAGCCCGAAGAGATGAAGGTGTCGGCATCGACCTGGCCGATGCCTTCGGCCGGTCGCGCATCGCGCAGCCGCTGCATGTAGCGGGGTCCGTGAACCAGCTCGGCGAGTGCCAGGTCGACCGACGGCGCGTCTCGCCGCAGGAGCTCGTCGAAACGCGATCTGGCCAGAGCGTCTTCGATGGCGCGGATGCGGTCGGCCCGCTCCGGGTGACCTTCCGGCGTCACATGGCTCTCGAAGTTCTGCTGGCTGATGAGAAGCGTCGTCACGGTCCGCTTACCCCTGCGCGTTGATGGCCTTTCTTGACGGCAAGCCCGACCCTTGTCAAACAGCCCCGATGAGCGCGCATGAAGAGTTGAACGCCGATCCCCTGACCGTTGCGGACGCCGCGGCGCTGCTGCGAGCGGGCCGCGTGTGCGCCTTTCCCACCGAGACCGTCTATGGGTTGGGTGCCAATGCCACCAACTCGGACGCGGTGCTTGCCATCTACGAGACCAAGGGCAGGCCGCGCTTTAACCCGCTGATCGTCCATTGCGCCGATCTTGCCATGGCCGAAACGGTGGCGGTGTTTTCGCCACTTGCCGGGGAGCTGGCCCGGTTTTGGCCCGGCCCGCTGACCCTCGTGTTGCCGGTCAACGCCGATGCGGGACTCTCCGATATCGTGACGGCCGGTCTCCAAACCGTGGGCGTGCGCATTCCCGACCATCCTCTGGCGCTGGAACTGATCGCCGCCGTCGGCCGCCCGCTCGCCGCGCCTTCGGCCAATCCTTCCGGCAGGCTTTCGCCCACGACCGCCGAGCAGGTTCGCCGCGGCTTTGCCGGCCGTGTGCCGGTCCTCGACGGTGGTCCGTGCCGCGCTGGTGTGGAATCGACCATCCTTGCCGTCGACGGAGATGAGGTCGTGCAGCTTCGCGCTGGCGCTTTGGCGCGAGAGGCGGTGTCCGAGGCGATCGGCCGGCCGATCGGAGTTGCCGCCTCCGAAGCAGCCATTGCGGCGCCCGGCATGCTGTCCAGCCACTATGCGCCGGCCGCTAGCCTGAGGCTCGACGCGGCCGCGCCGGAGCCAGGGGAAGTCTACCTCGGTTTCGGTTCACCTCCCGCAGGTCACGACTCCGCCGTCAATCTCTCGCCGTCCGGTGATCTGCACGAAGCGGCGCGCAATCTCTTTTCCGCGCTCCACGCGCTCGATGCGACCGGCGCGCCGCGCATCGCGGTTGCGCCGATCCCGGAGACCGGGCTGGGCGAGGCCATCAACGACAGGTTGAAACGCGCCGCCGCCCCGCGCTGAGCGGCTCAAAAGAGGGCTAATCGCGTACCGTATAAGGCTTCTGGTCGCGCCAGAAGCGCATCAGGCTTTCGAGATCCGGATCCCCTCCCGGCGGCAGCACGACCTTGACGTTGACGTAGAGGTCGCCGTCTCCGTAGAGCCCTTTGCCCTTGAGGCGCAGGGACTTCGAGGTGTCGACGCCCGGCGGCAGGTTGAGCTCTACCGGCCCGTCGAGGGTCGGGACCCTGACCTTGACGCCCAGCACCGCCTCATAAAGCGTGATTGGCAGATCGGTCCGCAGGTCATGCCCGTCGAGCCGGAACGTCTTGTGCTTTTCGAACTTGATCGTTACCAGCGCATCGCCCGGCTCGCCGACCGGCGAGGGTTGGCCCTGGCCCTTCAGACGGATCTGCTGGCCGTCCTCGACCTTCTTCGGCAGCTTGACCGAGAGCATCTTGCCATTGGGCATGCGAACCTGGATCGAGCCGCCACGGTGTGCTTCCTCCAGCGACACGGCGGCGACGGCGGTGAAGTCCTCGCCCTTTATGCCGGTACCGCGCTGCGCGGTACCGGCAAATGGATCCCACTGGGTTTCGCTGCTGAAGGTCGTGCGCCCACCGCCGCGCGGTTGACCGCCGAACCCGCTCATGAACTCCTTGAGAATGTCCTCGGCCGAAAAGGCGCCTGCGCCCGGGCGCGCGCCGCGCGTCGCGCCGGCAAAGCCGCCATTACCGAAACCGGCAAACCGCGGATTGCCCTCGGCATCGATCTCGCCGCGGTCGAACTGGGCGCGCTTGGTCTTGTCGCTCAACAGGTCATAAGCGGTCGTCGCCTCGGCGAACTTTGCTTGGGCGCTGGGATCATCCGGGTTCTGGTCAGGGTGATAGGCCTTGGCCAGTTTGCGGTAGGCGGACTTGATGTCCTTTTCGCTGGCCGACCGGGTCACCCCGAGTACGCTATAGGGGTCGCGCATCGTCTCCAATCGATTCGTTCGGGCGTGACCGGCCGAGTGGATACCACTTTTGCCGCGCGGTCACGCAGGATTCAGTTTCATCGGTTCCGACCGCCGGCTTGGCCGCACGGACGCAACCCAGGCTTTGTCGTCGCAACGAACGAAAAGCCGATATCCACCTTTCGCTCATTGCTATGGGGCGTTGCACGCCCTGCTCTTCGCCTTCTATATGGCGAGCGGGTGGTGCCTTGTCCAGTGAGCGGACCAGAGCGCCGAGTGAGGTTGCACGCCATGACAGAACCGCTGACCACACGACTTTTCGACGACGAAGACGCCGGGGAAATCGATCCCTTTGTGCTTTTCGAGGAGTGGTTGGCGATGGCGGCAGCCAACGAACCCAACGATCCGCACGCCATGGCGCTGGCGACCGTCGACGCAGATGGCCTGCCGGACGTGCGCATGGTGCTCATGAACGCGCGCAGCGAACGCGGCTTCGCCTTCTTTACCAATTTCGAGAGCGAGAAAGGCCGGCAACTCGCGACCAACCCGCAGGCGGCGATCGTCATGCACTGGAAGTCGATCCGCCGGCAGGTCCGCATGCGTGGACCCGTCGAGGCCGTAGCGCCTGAGGAGTCCGATGCTTATTTCGCTTCGCGCCCCAAGGGCTCGCAGATCGCCTCTTCCGTATCGCGCCAGTCGCGCCCACTGGCGAGCCGCGCCCTGCTGACGGCGGCGGTAGCCGAACTCACCGCCGAGGTCGGGGAGGGATCGCTCTCGCGCCCGGCGCACTGGTCCGGTTTCCGCCTCGTGCCGCTGGCCATCGAATTTTGGAAGGACGGGCAATTCCGCCTCCACGACCGTGTGCGGTTCACCCGCGTGGCGCCGGAGGCTCCCTGGAGCCGCACGCGGCTTTATCCCTGATGTCGAAGCCGATTCGCGATTTATTCAATTTAAGGCGATAGTCAGGTCGCCATAACCTGACAACCTGCCAGGCCGCTTTGCGCATCCTCATCCGCACATCGAAATGGGCCATTTGGGCGCGACGGCTGGCGAGCTTCTCGCTGCCGCTGCTCGTCATCCCGGTGCTGCTGCACCGCCAGAGGCTGATCGAGAGCGCGACGTTCCACACCATGCTCGCCGTCGCGCTCGTCGTTGTCGTCGCCACGGTACTCACCGCGCTCATTGCGCTGGTCCGTCTCTGGTTCACCGGCGATAAGGGCTGGGACCGGGGGTTCGTCGCCCTTGCCGTCGGCCTTGCCTGTCTTGCCCCGTTCGGCTGGGCAGCAACGATGGCGGCGCGCTATCCGCAGGCAACCGACATCGCCACAGCCGATCGGCAGCGCCTGCCGCTGCTGCTCGACGAGGCGACTGCCACTATGAGCCCGCCGGTACGGCCGAGTCCGTTCACGCTCGAAGCCGTCTTTCCCAACGTCAAGACGCGCACTTATCCGCTCAACGCCCAGCAGGTCTATGATGTGGCCTTGCAGCTCGTTGAGGAGCGTGGCTGGCAGGTGCTTGCCAGGAACGGGCCGATAACGCCCGATGGCGAAGGCCGCATCAATGCCCGCGTAACGACGCTGTTGGGCTGGCTCGACGACGTGGTGATCGCCGTCGCCGGCGGCGAGGAGGGCGCCAGCATCGACATGCGCTCGGTCTCGCTCGCCGCCAGCCACGATCTCGGCGCCAACGGCCAGCGGATCGAGGAGTATCTCGCAGCCTTCGATACAGAGGTGACGGAGTTGCTGCGCGACAATCCCAACCTTACCGAGCCGATCATCGAGGCGCCTGCAACGGGTGCCCCGATCGACGTGCCGTTGCCCCCGCCGCGGCCCTGACGATTACTCCTATTGCGCAGCGCCCAGTGCGGCGAGCCACTCGCGCATTTGCTATGATCGCGATCAAATCCGCGCCGCATCGCGCGGCAGCTCGGAGAAGATTTCGGCACCATCGGCCCTGATGATGACGATCTCCTCGAGCCGGATGCCGAAGCTCCCAGCAAGATACACGCCAGGCTCGATGGAAAACACCATGCCTTCCTCGAGCACGGTCTCGGAGGTGGCCGTGATATAGGGCGCTTCGTGGATGTCGATGCCGAGGCCGTGGCCGGTGCGGTGGAGGAAGTTCTCGCCATACCCGGCCGCCGTGATGACGTCGCGCGCCGCCTTGTCGACGTCTTTCGCCCTGGCGCCTGGTTTTGCTGCGGCGATCGCGGCCCTGACCGCATCATCGACGATCGACCGCACCTTGTCGAACTCAGCCGAAGGGGTCCCGATATGGGCGACGCGGGTCATGTCGCTGGGATATCCGCCGATGCGCCCACCGATGTCGATCAGCACCGGATCGTTCTCTTTGAGCCGAGTTTCTCCGGTGTGATGGTGCGGAAAGGCACCGTTTCCGCCGAAACAGACGCTGGTGAACTCCGGCACCGCGTCATTGGCCTTGTAGAAGTCGCGGATGGTTTCAGCGACCTCGCGCTCGGTGATGCCGGGCTTCAAAGCCGCGAACCCCGCCTGCATGGCCCGGTCGTTGAGAAGCGCGCTGGCCTTTAACGCTCTGTACTCGTCCTCGTCCTTGCGTGAACGCAGATACCCCACCGTGTTCTGGGTGAAGTTGCGCCGGGCGTCCGGCAGCGCGTCGAGCAGCATCAGGGCAAAATCGGCGCGCATGGTCTCGTCGAGGACGACACTTGCATCGTTGCGGTCAATGCCCGTGGCATCGATAAGCCTGGTGAGGGCCGCGTCCGGACCTTCGGCGTCACTCCAGGCAAAGAACGGCAGGTCGGTATGCTGGCGCACGCTGTCCACATTGAGCGCCGGCATCAGGAAGCCGGCAAAGCCCTTGGAGACGAGCAACATCACAGGCCGTTCGTCGCCATGCGGGGAAACGCCGGCGAGCCAGACCATATGGCTCGAGGGGCCGATGGCAACGAGATCGGTGCCGGTCTCGGCCATGCGGGCGCGCAGGTTGGAGAGGCGGGCAAAGAGGGTAGGTGTCATGGTCGTGCTCGGACTGAATTGCGTGGAGGAAGGGCCCTCACCCGGCCCCTTTGGGGCCGACCTCTCCCCAGAGGGGGGGTGAAGCTCGGTGTTTGGGATCAGCACTGGCGGCCCACCCATCGTCCCCTCGCCCCTCTGGGGAGAGGGTCAGGGTGAGGGGCCTTAGGCTCCCTCACCCCGATCGCAGTAGACTATTCCTTCGTCACTAGCCGGTAGAAGACAAAGTCCGAGGTTGCGCCGTTGACGTAGCCTTCGACGTTCTCGGCCATGGCGACCTGATAGGCGGCCTGGAACATGATGACGATGGGCGAAGTCTCCTGCACCTTCTTCTGCAGGTCGAGATACATCTCTTCACGCTTTGCCGGGTCGGATTCGGCCAGTGCGGCCATGGTTTCCTCGTTCATCTCGGCCGGAACCGCCCACGAATTCCGCCAGGTGGTGGTCGCCTGATAGTTGTCGTCCGAGTTGTCGGAGTTGTAGGCGAAGGCCTTGGCGTTCGAATGCGGGTCCATGAAGTCCGGGCCCCAATAGAGGAGCATGGCCTCGTGGGTACGCTCACGGTATTTGGTGATGACCTGCGCGCCCGTTCCCGGGATGATCTCGAAGTTGATCCCGGCCTCGGCGAAGGTCGCCTGCAGCGATTGCGCCATGTCGGTGAAGGGCGTCGAGTTGATGACGTCGAGGGTGACGCTGATCGGCAGCTCGATGCCGGCGTCGGTCAGGATCTGCTCGGCCTTTTCCGGGTCGTAGGTGAATGGCGTATCGGTCAGCGCGCCAGGGAAGCCTTCGGGCCAGAACGCCTGATGGATCTCCATCTGCCCGTTGAGGAAGGTCGAGGTCATGCCCTCATAGTCGACGAGATAGCGCGCCGCTTCCCAGACCGCCTCGGGAGTGAGGGTTTCGGTCTTCTGGTTGAACGAGAGGAAGTGCACGGCCGCCTGTGGGAACGTTTCGACCTTGACCGCGTCGCCGGAGAGGCTCGAGATCTGGTCGGGCGTCAGGTTCTTGGCCATGTCGACGTCGCCGGAGGTCAGCAGCAGTTGCTGCGTTGCCGCCTCGGCCACGTGGCGGATGATGACCGAATTCACCGCCGGCGCGCCCTTGAAATAGTCCGGGTTCGCCTCGAGGCGGATAATCTCGGCGGGTCGGTAGTCGGCGAGGCTGAAGGCGCCCGAGCCAGCCGAGTTGGCATTGAGCCAGGCATTGCCCATGTCGCCGTTTTCCTCGTGCTCCATGACCGTCAGCTCATCGACGATCGAGGCCGGGCGGGCGGCAAGCACGTTGAGGACGAATGCCGAGGAGAAGTCGCCGTCATATCTGACGGTGACGGTGTTTCCGTCTGCGGTCACCATCTCCTCGATGTTCTCGGGCGTCCAGCCGAGCTGGGTGAGGATGAAGGCGGGGGTGAGGTTGAGCGTGACGACGCGCTTGAACGAGAACACCACGTCCTCGGTCCGCACCGGATTGCCGGAGTGGAAGGTCGCCCCGTCCCGAAGGGTGAAGGTGATGGTCTTGTTGGCCTCGTCGACGCTCCATTCGGAAGCAAGGCCGGGCGCTAGCACCGTGGTGTCCTCGGCATCGTACTGCACCAGCCGGTCATAGACGTTGGTGACGAGCTCGCCGGAGGTGAACTCATAGGCCTGGGCCGGATCGATGGCGACGATGTCGTCGATATTCTGGGCGACCACCAGCACGTCGGCCGGGGTGGCGGCGAAGGCCGGGACGGCGCCGAGCGGCAGCGTCAGGGCGGTGGCGAGCAAGGCGGCTCGGAAGAGCTTCATCAGCGTTTCTCCTTGTGTGTGACGATTTTTTTGGCCGGCTTGAGGCTGCCGGGTTTGTGCGTCGCCTCCGGCAGGAGCTTGGGCTTTGCCGAAGAGCGGAAGAGGGCCAGCGTGCCGGTCCACAAGAGTTTGGCCGGTTCTGCCGTGTGGTTGGACCAGGAGTGAGGGCGGTTGCCGCGGAAATGCAGGCTGTCGCCGGCGCTCATGACCATCTCCTGGTCGTCGAGCCGTTGGGTGATCGAGCCCTCGAGCACATAGAGGATCTCCTCGCCCTCATGCGCGACCGTCTCCGACCGATAGCCGGGCGGTACCGTCATGACGAAGGACGAGAGCACGTTGCCCGGGAAATCCGCGCCCAGCCGCTCGTAAATGATCGAGGATCCGTCGATGGAGAAACGCTGCCGTTCGCTGGCGCGGGTCAGCGCCTCACGCGCGGTTGGCGCGGCGATGAAATAGTCGATGCCGACGCCGAGCCCCCGGGCGATCTGGGCAAGCGTACCGAGCGAGGGCGTCGCGTGATCGCGTTCGACTTGGCTGAGATACCCGACCGAGACGTCGGCGGCATCGCCCAGCGCCTGCAGCGTCATGTGGAGCTGGCGCCGCCGGGCGCGGATGAGCGCCCCGACCTTCGGGTGCCCGTCGTCCTCGGTCCTGGCCAGCACCGAACTCACCGTCTCCGCTCCCACCAAAATTTTTTTGATATAAGCAAAGTTTCTTGTATGCTCCAAGTGAAATGTGACGGAACGTGACAGTCGCCCGCAGGCTCGTGCGGCTGCAAATGATTGTTTTTCTTCGGGAGTTTTCGGGCGGGTGAGTTTCGAGCCGCAGACGGAACCGGTAGGCGCGGCAGGCGCGTCCGCCACCCTCGGACGGCGACGCGTGCTGCGCGGTCTCGGCGGCATTGCCGGCTTCATCGTCACCATCGCGCTCACCTTCCTCGGCCTTCTCGCCATCACCTTCTTCATCGGCCGCGTCATCCCTATCGATCCGGTCCTCTCCGTGGTCGGCGACCGGGCGACGGCTGCGGTCTACGAGGCGGCGCGCGTCGCCATGGGGCTCGACCAGCCCCTGCCGGTGCAGTTCGCCAACTACGTCGCCGACGTGCTCTCGGGCGATCTCGGGCGCTCCGTCTCGACGGGACGTCCGGTGATCCAGGACCTCAGCCGCTTCTTTCCGGCGACGCTCGAGATGGCCACCATCGGCATTCTGATCGGCGTCGCGCTCGGCGTGCCGATGGGGGTGACGGCCGCCAGCCGCCAAGGCAGTTGGACCGACCAGGTGATCCGCGTCGTCGGGCTCCTCGGCTACTCGGTGCCGGCCTTCTGGCTGGGTCTCGTTGGGCTTGCGGTCTTTTATGCGCGCCTGCGCTGGGTGGGCGGGCCGGGGCGCCTCGATATCTTCTACGACGGCCTGGTGCCGCCGGTGACCGGCCTCATCCTCGTCGATAGTCTCATTGCCGGCGACATCGACATTTTCTGGAACGCCGTCACCCACCTCGTCCTGCCGGCCTCGGTGCTCGGCTTCTTCAGCCTCGCCTATATCGCACGCATGACGCGCTCGTTCATGCTCGACCAGTTGAGCCAGGAATATGTCACCACCGCCCGCGTCAAGGGCGTGCCCGAGCGCCTCGTCATCTGGCGGCATGCCTTCAATCCCATCCGCGTGCCGCTGATCACCGTCATCGGCCTTTCCTATGCCGGGCTCCTCGAAGGCTCGGTGATGATCGAGACGGTGTTCTCCTGGCCCGGCATCGGCAATTATCTGACGACGGCGCTGCTCAACGCCGACATGAACGCCGTGCTCGGCGCAACGCTGGTCATCGGGGCCGTTTTCATCTTCATCAACAAGATATCGGACGTGCTCTACCGCGTCCTCGACCCGAGGGCGCGGTGATGGTTCCGATGCGTCGCTGGATCGGCACCCCCTTCCCATCCTCCCCCACAAGGGGGGAGGTGAAGGTCAGTGCTTTTGGAAGAATGTTGCCACAACCCGAATGCGGCACCTCCCCCCTTGTGGGGGAGGATGGGAGGGGGGGCTCGCAGGCCGAGCACGGAGGTCTCGCATGACCGCCCGCGACTGGCTCCTCGACGATTCCCCGTCCTCGCGCCTGCAGGCGAGCCTCGGCCGTTTCTACCGCATCGCCGTGGCGCTGATGCGCAACCCGCTCTCGGTGCTGGGCGGGATCATCATTCTCGTCCTGATCGTCACCGCTATCGGCGCGCCGTGGATCGCGCCCTATTCGGCGATCGGCCAGGACCTCGCCAACCGGTTGATGCCGCCTTCGGCCGCCCATTGGATGGGCACCGACGAACTCGGTCGCGATATCTTCTCGCGGGTCGTCTGGGGCTCGCAGATCACCCTGACCATCGTCCTGCTGGTTGCGGTGATCGCGGCACCGCTTGGCCTCTTGATCGGCGCGGTTTCAGGCTATTTCGGCGGCTGGGCAGACCGCGTTCTCATGGGAATCACCGACATTTTCCTGTCGATGCCCAAGCTCATCCTGGCGCTCGCCTTCGTTGCCGCGCTCGGCCCCGGCATCGAGAACGCCATCATTGCCATCGCCATTACCACCTGGCCGGCCTATGCGCGGATCGCCCGGGCCGAGACGCTGACCTTCCGCAGCTCCGAGTTCATCTCGGCGGTGCAGTTGCAGGGTGCCTCCCCACTGCGGGTGATTGTGCGCCACATCCTGCCGCTCTGCACCTCCTCGATGATCATCCGCGTGACCCTCGACATGGCCGGCATCATCCTGACCGCCGCCGGTCTCGGCTTCCTTGGCCTCGGCGCCCAGCCGCCACTGCCCGAATGGGGCGCGATGATCTCGCGCGGGCGCACCTTCATCCTCGATCAGTGGTGGGTGGCCACCATGCCCGGGTTCGCCATTATCCTCGTCAGCCTCGGCTTCTGCTTTCTCGGCGATGGTCTGCGCGACGTGCTCGATCCCAAGCAAGCGGACAAGCACTGATGGCCCGGCTCCTCGATATCGAGAACCTCACGGTCAGCTTCCCGACGCCCCGAGGCCGCGCCGAAGTGGTCAAGGGCATCTCCTTCACCCTCGGGCGCGAACGGCTGGGAATCGTCGGCGAAAGCGGCTCGGGCAAGTCGATGACCGGCCGCTCGATCCTGAAGCTCATCCGCCCGCCGGGGCGCGTCACCGCCGACCGCATGACGTTCGATGGCATCGACCTCACGACGCAGAGCGAGCGCGACATGCGCGACATCCGCGGCGCCCGCATCTCCATGGTCATGCAGGACCCCAAGTTCTCGCTCAATCCGGTGATGACCGTCGGCGAGCAGATCGCCGAGGCCCTGGTGACGCACAAGAAGCTGCCGCGCCGCGAGATCGACGAACGGGTGATCGCCATGCTCGAAGCCGTGCGCATCGACGATCCGGCGCGGGTGGCCGGGCTCTATCCACACGAGGTCTCGGGCGGCATGGGTCAGCGGGTGATGATCGCCATGATGCTGATCCCGGAGCCGGACCTGCTGATTGCCGACGAACCGACCTCGGCGCTCGATGTCTCGGTGCAGGCGCAGGTCCTCGACATCATCGACGATCTGGTTCGTGACAAAGGCATGGGGCTCATCCTCATCAGCCACGACCTCAACCTTGTCTCGCGCTACTGCGACCGCATCCTGGTGATGAATGCTGGCACGATCGTCGAGGAATGCGCGGCCGGCCAACTCGAAAACGCCACGCACCCCTATACGCGCGGACTTCTCGCCGCGATGCCCACCATCGACGAGGCCCGCGAGGAACTGCCCGTGCTCGACAGAACCCTGTGGGCCGGCACATGAGCGCCATCACCCTCTCCGACCTCGACATCTCCTATGGCGACACCAAGGTGGTGCACGCCATCAACCTCGACATCGCCGAGGGCGAGAGCTTCGCGCTGGTAGGCGAAAGCGGCTCGGGCAAATCGACGGTGCTGCGTGCTATCAGCGGGCTCGCGCCCGATTGGGAGGGACGGATTTCGGTGCTCGGCAAGGCGCGCAGCCACGGCGTCGACCGGCAGGTGGCGCGGCATTGCCAGATGGTCTTCCAGGACCCCTATGGCTCGCTGCATCCGCGAAAGACCGTCGATGCGACGCTCTCCGAACCGCTCGCCGTTCACGGGCTCTCCAACCGTGGCCCCCGCGTCGAGGCGATGCTCGCCGCCGTTGGCCTCGACCGGCGCTTCCGCTTCCGTTTTCCCCATCAGCTCTCGGGAGGCCAGCGCCAGCGTGTCGCCATCGCCCGCGCGCTGATGCTCGAGCCCAAGATCATGCTGCTCGACGAGCCGACCTCGGCGCTCGACGTCTCGGTACAGGCGGAGATCCTCAATCTTCTGAAGCGCCTGCGCCGCGAGCAGGGACTGACCTACCTTCTCGTCACCCACAATCTGCCGGTCGTCTCGTTCCTCTGCGATCGCCTCGCGGTGATGCGGCACGGGCGCATCGTCGAGGTGGCGAGCGTTGCGCAGCTGAAGGCCGGCGCGCTCGTCGAGCCTTATTCCAAGGAATTGCTGGCCGCCAGCGGCGGCCATGCGCAAACCGTCTCCACCTGAAGGTATTTGTGAATGACGCAAGACACGATCAACGCGGCCATCGCGCAGTTCGACACGGCCATCGCCAGGGCGAAAACGGGCGAAGAGGCGTTCACGGCGCTGCAGGCGCTGACGCAAGCGCTGGTCGGCGCCAAGCTCTTCACATTCATGAGCGTCGACATGGAAGCCGAACTCGCGCGCCGGGCCTATACCAGCGACCCCGCGAGCTACCCGGTCTCGGGGACCAAGCCGATCCGCTACGATGCCTGGTTCGACCTCGTCCACAAGGCACGCGAGTATTTCATCGCCAATACGCTCGCCGACATCGCCAAGGTCTTTCCCGACCATGAACTCATCGGCTCGCTGGGCTGTGGATCGGTGGTCAACATGCCGGTGATCCTTGGCGATGAGCTCGTCGGCACGCTCAACATGCTGCACGAGGAGCAGTACTACACGCCCGAGCGGGTGGAGCTGATCCGCACGTACCTGTCCGTTCCGGCTAAACTCGCGGCACTGGTGGCGCTGAGGCAGGCGTGATCAGCGCAGTTGCGCGTATCCCCGCCGGTGCCAGATCAGGGGTTGCTTGGCGGGCGCGACCTCAGTCTCGATGACGCCGCCGGCAAAAAGCACATGGGTTTGTGTTTCGATAGAACCGACGAGCTCGCAGTCGAGGGCGACGGCCGCGCCGTAGAGCAGGGGATTGCCTGAGGGCCAGTTTCCCCAGACACCGAAGGAGAAGCGGTCGAGCCCCACCGATCGGTCGTCGAACTTGCCGGCAAAAGCATCGCCGATGATCTGCTGATCGCTGGCGAGCATAGTGAGCGAGAAGCCGCGCGACTTGACAATGAGGTCGGCAAGCCGGCTGGTGATGTTGATCGAGGCGAGGATCGAGGGCGGCTCGAGGGCGAGCGAGAAGACGGCGGTTGCCGTTCGCCCCAGCGTCTCGCCCTCATGGGCGGCGGTGACGACGCTGACCGTCGAGGCCATGTGCGACATCGCCTCGCGGAAATCCGCGCCGCTGACCGCCGGCTGGCTTGTATCGGAGAGGTGCAGCGTGCCGGCCGCCAGCAGATCGATCACCGGCACGGTCACGATCCCGTCCCCGGCTTTTCCGAGAACAGGTTCAATTTGTCCGGCACGCCCTGCATCTCCTTGGCGTTGGCGGGAACCTCGCCGATCTCGGTGATGTTGGGCCAGATCCGCGCATATTTGCCGTTGAACTCGACCCATTCGTCATCGTCCGCGGTGAGCGCGGGGCGGATGGCCTCGACCGGACACTCCGGCTCGCAAACCCCGCAGTCGATGCACTCGTCCGGATGGATGACGAGCATGTTCTCGCCCTCATAGAAGCAGTCGACGGGGCAAACCTCGACGCAATCCATGTACTTGCAGGCGATGCACTGCTCGGTGACGATGTAGGTCATAGTCAGGCTACCGATATGGCGGCACGCCCCCTCATCCGGCGCTTCGCGCCACCTTCTCCCACGGAGAGGAGAAGGGGAGGCGGCCTATTCCAAGCTTCGTACAGAACGGCCTTTTCGCACCGAAAGCAACGGTGGTCACCCCTCCCTTCTCCCCTTCGTGGGAGAAGGTGCCCCGCAGGGGCGGATGAGGGGGGCTTACGCCGCGTTCAAATTCGCTTCGGCGAACTCGTAATTGGCGAGTTTGTCGAGGAAGTTCGTCACATAGTCCGGCCGGCGATTGCGGAAGTCGACGTAGTAGCTGTGCTCCCAGACGTCGAGGCCGAGCAGCGGCTTGCCTTCACCGGTTGCCAGCGGGTTGGACCCGTTGGGTGTCTTGGTGACCTTGAGCTTGCCGTCGGTGCCGAGCACCAGCCAGGCCCAGCCGGAGCCGAACTGGGTGGTGGCGGCGGTCTTGAACACGTCCTTGAACACGTCGACGCTGCCGAAATCGGAGGCGAGCTTGGCTTCGAGCCCACCGGGGATGCCGCCGCCATTGGGCGAGAGCGCCTGCCAGAAGTGAATGTGGTTCCAGTGCTGGCCGGCATTGTTGAACACCGGAGCCAGGTCCGGCTTGTCCTTGACCAAGGCGATGATCTCCTCGAGCGACTTGCCCGCGAGGTCGCCGTTCTTTTCAACGAACCCGTTGAGCGCCGTCACATAAGCCTGGTGGTGCTTGTCGTGATGGAGTTCCAGCGTCTCCTGGCTCATGCCGCGGGCGGCCAGCGCGTCGTGGGCATAGGGCAGGGCGGGGAGGGTGAAGGACATGGGGAGGTTCCTTTCGGTTTCGGCGCCGCGCTTGCATTCGGCGCATCGCCTGTTTAATTTCCAAGCACTATCTTTGAAAAACATGCCGAGGAATATGTCAAGCGACAGCTTGGAAAATATGCAGTGGTCGCCGCGCAGCCCCGGCGAGCGGGTGCTGATGGCCCTGAAGATGCACGGGGCTGTCTCGGCGGCCATTCTCGGCCGCATGCTTGGCACCACCGGCGAGGCGGCACGCCAGCAACTGGCGCGGCTGGCAGAGGACGGGCTGGTGGCGGCAACGAGCGAGGCCAGGGGCGTCGGCCGTCCGACCCAGTATTGGAGCCTCACCGCGGCCGGTGAGGCTCGTTTTCCCGATACCCATGCGGCGCTGACCGTGCAGCTGCTCGCGATCGTCCGCGAGGATCTGGGCGAGGAAGCACTCGACCGGATCATTGCCGTGCGTGAGGCGCGGACCGCCACCGCCTACCGGGCCGCCATGGAAGGGACCGCGAGCCTGCGCGACCGCGTCGCCGCCCTGGCGAAACTGCGCGCCCAGGAAGGCTATATGGCCGACTGGTGGGAGGAGGCGGACGGCACGCTGATGCTGGTCGAGAACCACTGCCCGATCTGCGCGGCCGCCATCGCCTGCCAGGGCTTCTGCCGGGCAGAGCTCGAGGTCTTCCAGTCCGTCCTCGGCCCCGACGCCGCCGTCAGCCGCAGCGAGCACATCGTCGCCGGCGCCCGTCGCTGCGCCTATGTGGTCCGGTCGGCCGCTGCCCTCACGGCACCCGGCGCGGTGACTGCGGCGTAAGCCCTCTCCGCTGCGCGCAAGGGTGCGAAGATTGCGCAAAACGATTAGAAGCTTTCGAGCCGATCAGTCCGCCTTCGAATCGAGTAACGCACCTATGAACTACGACCCCCGGCGCTCCGTGCGCGCGCCGCTCTCGAGCAGCGATCTCTCCCTTGCCAGGCGCCTGGCGCCGGTCATCCGCTTTGCCGCCAACGAACCGTTCCTGCCGAGCCATGTCGGCGTGACGGTGTTCGATGCGCCGGGCACTTCATCCTCGGCGCCGCTCGAGGTCACCTTCGGACCGGGCGTCGCCCGCGTCATCGAATACGCCATCTGGTGGGACTGGGACATCGGCCACCTCTACGAGCTCGAGCACGTGTGGCTGAAGCTCGACGGGAAGGATAACATCGTCAGCATCGACGCCAGTGCCCATGGCCGGCTCTTTGCCATGACGCGGCCGGATGGAAGCCTGCCGGTCGAGGACGGGCGGGTGACGCTCTATTCCGAACCCGGCAAGCACGCCTTCCACGCCGCGCCCGATGCGATCATCGCCAAGAAGCGGGAGATGACAGCCGCCTGCCGCGAGCTCGCCGGCATAGATGGCGTGCTCATCAACGAAATGTTCGAGCAGCGCTTTTCTCACGTCACGGCCGAAAACCACCGCGCCGTGCGCCGCCATCTCGAGACGCACGCCTTCGAACCCTCGTTCGAGTTCAGCCAGCGCTTCGACCTCTCCGAAGTGCACTTCCTCTCCTGGCCGGACCTCTATGAATACATCGCCGCGCGCGTGCCCGAGGTGATCGGCGAGGTCGGGGCCGACAGCAAGTTGATCAAGGCGGTGCTGCTCGACAGCGGCGACACGCTGGTCGACGAGGGCACGGAAGTCTTCGACGGGGAAGGATACGTCATCGAGGCCGAGTTGATCCCCGGTGCGCGCGAGATGGTCGAGGCCCTGGCCCGCGAGGGCTACCGCATGGCGCTCGTCGCCGACGGCCGGGTGCGCAGCTTCGAAACCATCCTCGGGCGCCACGGCATCCGCCCGCACCTGTGCGCCGAGATCATCTCGGAAGCCGTCGGCTGCGACAAACCGGATCCGCGCATGTTCGCGGCCGCGCTCGATGCGCTTGGCCTGTCGGCCGAGGATGCCGGCCAAGTGGTGATGATCGGCAACCACCTCACTCGCGACATCAAGGGCGCCAACCGCCTGGGGCTGATCAGCATCTGGCAGAGCTGGTCCTCCCGCCGCAGCCGCTTGCCGGCAGACGGCGAGGAGGTGCCCGACTATACCGTGCGCACGCCCGGCGAAGTGCCGGAGGTGCTGGCCCATATCGAAAGGGTGATGGCGCGGGACAAAAAGCTCGACTGACCCCTCAAGCCGCCAGCGCTTCGGTGGGCGCGAGCCGGGCTGCGCGGATGGCGGGATAAAGCCCGGCGATGCCGCCGATGGCGAGGGTTGCGAGCGTCCCGCCGGCAAGGACCCAGGGCGGCACCACGGCGGGCCACCCCTGCAGCGCCGCATAAGCGGCGGTGACGGCAGCGCCGAGCGCCATGCCGGTGCCGCCCCCCAGCGCCGAGAGCAACAGCGCCTCGCCGAAGAACTGAATGCGGATGTGACCGCGCGTGGCGCCCTGCGAGCGGCGCAGCCCAATCTCCGCCCGCCGTTCGAGAACGGAGATGACCATGGTGTTGGCAACCCCGATCCCCCCGATGAGGAGAGCGACCGCCCCGAGCCCGAGCAGGAGCCCGGTGAAGGCGACATCCGCGGCAGCCTCGGCCGCAAGGGCGTCGGAGGGCCGGGAGATGTCGACCTCGTTGGGGTCTGCCGGATTGGCGGTCTGCGCCAGGATATCGCGGACCGCTTCGACGGCATTGGGGTCCGTGCGCAGATAGAGCGTCGTGATATCGCCTTCGAAATCGAGATAAGCCTTTGCGGCTGGCCAGCCGATCAACGCGGCATAGTCGAGTTCGGGTGCGAGCGATGCGGGCGCCAAGATACCGATGACGGTGAACCACTGCCCGCCCAGCCAGATCTGAGTGCCGATCGTATTGGCGCCGATGCCCAGCCGTGCGGCGGCCCGGGCGCCCAGCACGACCGTGGGGTAGGTGGCCGTGGCGGCATTGAGCCAGGTGCCGTAGGCGAGCTCGGCGCTGATTGTCTCGATGAGGTCGAGCCGCGCCGCGTAGACCGCCATGCCGCCCGTCTGAGCCTCGGGGATCTCGCGGTTGCGATAGACATTGACGTCGGCGAGCTGGCCGACGGCGCTGACCGCGCTGACCTCTGGGATATGCCCGACCATGGCGACCGATGCGTCGGGCAGGGTCGCCGCCTCGCCGAAAAAGCTGGTGCCCGGTTCGGCGGTCAGGAGGTTCGTGCCGAGCGCGGCAAGCAGATGGTTGAGCTGGGCGCGGCTCGAGGTCGAGATGCCGACCACCGCGACCATCGCCGCAATGCCGATGGAGATGCCGATCGCCGAGAGCACGACGCGCAGCGGGCGGGCACGGAGGCCATAGGCGGCGAGCCGCACCACGTCGAGCGGATTGAGTCGCGCCGGTCGCAGCGCGACGCTCATGTCGAAACGCTCCGCTCGTCGGCAACGATCCGGCCATCGAGCATCGAGACCTGGCGGTCAAATCGTGACGCGAGCGCCCGGTCGTGGGTGATGACGACGACGGCCGTCCCCGCCTCGTGGAGAGAAAGCAGTAATTGCATGACGGTTTCGCCCGAGCGGCTGTCGAGGGCGCCGGTCGGCTCGTCCGCCAGCAGCAGCAGCGGCTGGCGCGCGACGGCGCGGGCGATGGCTGTGCGCTGTTTCTCGCCGCCCGAGAGCTGGTGCGGCTTGTGGCCGAGGCGATGCCCGAGGCCGACCGCGACCAGTGCTGCCTCGGCCGCCGCCCGGCGGTCCCTGAGGCTCATGCCGGTATAGAGGAGGCCGTCGGCGACGTTGTCGAGCGCCGATACGCCCGGCGACAGATGGAAGTGCTGGAAGACGAAGCCGATCCGGCGGGCGCGCAACGCCGAGAGGGCGCCATCCCTGAGGCTGGCGACATCGAACCCGTCGATGACGGCGCGCCCGCTCGTCGCCTTGTCGAGGGTCCCCATGAGGTTGAGCATGGTGGATTTGCCCGACCCCGATGGCCCGACGATCGCCATCAGCTCGCCGCGCGCAACCGTGAGGTCGACCCCGCGCAATGCCGCCACGCTTCCGGGATAGGTGCGCGCGACAGCCTCGAGACGGACGATCGCTTCGCCGGACGCGCTCATCCTGGCACGCCCACCAGCGTGCCCTCGGCGATTCCCTGGCCCGAGACTTCGACGCGGCCCTCGGCGAAAAGGCCGGTCTCGACCGGCACGAGGCGGCTCGTTTGCCCCTCGATCAACTCGACGACAAAGCCGCCCCCGGACTGCGCCAGCAGCGCCGTCACGGGCACGAAGAGCACGTCGTCGCGCCGGTCGCTGACGAACTCGACATCGACCGCGGCAATGTCGAGCGTGCCGAGGGCCTGCTGGTCGGGGATGTCGATGGTCACCTCGATCTCGCCATCGGTGACGACGCTGCCGACGGTCGCGACGGCCCCATCGACCTCGGTCCCGTCCGGCAATGTGACGACGACGGCGCCGCCTTCGGTTGCGAGCGGGCGGTCGGCAACCGTCAGCGGAACCGTGACCGACCTTTGCGTGCCCGTATAGTCGAGGACCGTCAGGCGCTCGGACGAAGTGTCCGAGACGGTCTCGCCGACGCTGGCCACGTGCTCGGCGACCTTGACGGCCTCCGGCACGACGAAGATATGCGCCGGTTCGATGATGCCCGTTGCTGGCAGCCCCGCATCGGCCTGCCAGGTACGCACCATCGATGCGAGGGTGCCGGCATAACCGAGCGCGGCAAGGTTCGCTTGGATCTGCTCCACGTCGCTCGCGCCCGAGGCCTGCGCCTCGAGAGTGGCCAGGCGGTCATCGAGATCGACGAGCGCCCGTTCGGCCGCAGCGATGGCCTCCTCGGCCGCCGCGAGATCGATCTTGGCGGCTGACACCTGTTCGCGCGCGTTCCTGGTGGCCGCCTCGATCGCGGCGCGCGCGGCCGTGAGCTCGCGCTCGGCAGCCGTCACCTCGGTCGACGGGGCGACATTGGCGGCGGCCAGCCGTTGCACCCGCTCGAGGCGCTCCTCGGCCGAGCGGACGGCGCCGGCAAGGTCGGCGAACTCGGGCGTTGCCGGCTCATCGGCATGGCTGTCGGTAAGCCGGGCGCGCGCCGTGGCGAGCCGCGCCTCCGCGTCCGCGCACCGCGCCTTTTCGGCCGCAAGCTTGAGCGTACCGGCCCTGACCGTATCCCGCGCGGTTTCGAGCTCCACCCATTCGATGCTTTCGGCGGTAAAGCGCAGCGTACGGTATTGCGGAAAATCGCCATAAAAGACGATCGCTGGCTGCCCGTCTATGGCAAAGAGCGGCTCGCCGCGCGCAACCGTCGTGTCCTCGGACGCGAGCCAGGTCACCATGCCCGTCCCGGACTTGAGGCGCGGGCGCACGGACGAGAGATCGCCGAACCCCAGCGTGCCGGTGACCGTGCGGGTCTCGACGATGGGGCCACGCCGGACCTCGGCCGTTGCCGGCGGCAGGCGGGAACGGCCGGGCGATGGCTCGGCGTTCGTCCCGTTCCAGGTAAAGACCACGACGGCCACGGCACCGCTGGCAAGAACTGCGGCCGCGCCGATCGCAATGAACCTCGATCGCATCACCCACCGATGCGCATCGGCACGTTGCCAAGCCCGCGCCTGCACGCCGACATCGCGGCCTCGAAGGCAGGGCTTTGCGGGTTGATGCCCGCATCGGCAAGAGCGGAAAGGTCGAAGTTGCCCGACGAGCTGGGGTCGGGAAATCCGGCTATGCCGCTCTCGCGCATGCATTGTGAAAGGTCGAGAAGCGCGTCCATCTGCTCGGCCGACGGCTTGTCGTCGGAAAAGCCCGGGGGCGCCAGATCCCGGCACGCCTGGCTGGCGGCACGAAACCGCGGCGCCGACTGCGGGTTGACCCGCATCTGCAGCCGGCCGTCGGGCGTGGGGTCGGGGAACTCGGTAAAGCCGTTCTCACGCATGCATTGGGCATAGGCGAGGGCGGCTTCTTGGTCGTCGCCGGTTGGCTGCTGCGCGGCAACGCCGAGGTTGATGGACAATAGAACGCCGACTGTCGCCCATTTGAGTGAGGTCGGCGCGCGCTTTACCGGTCTGGTCATGGATCGATCTCCTTTTGGTCGAGACCGTTCTAGGAGATCGGCTGTTAGACCGCCGTTAGAGCACCGGGGTTTGCGATGACGCAAAGCGCACCTGACCTTGTGCTTCCTGCAGCATCGCGTCACCCCCTCCTGGCCTCCCCCATCAAGGGGAGGTGAGCGTTTGTGCCTTTGGTGAGATCGCGCCACACACACTGGCTTTGGCTAGGTACTCGTGGCACGACTTTGCCAAGCCCGCCAGACCGGCACCTCCCCCCTTGTGGGGGAGGTTGGGAGGGGGGTCTTCTTCGCATCCCGAATTATCCCACCCCGCCGGACCGTCCCCACCCGACCCACGCGAGCCCCCAGTCACGTACCGGGCGAAATCACGTCGTCCCCGACATCCCCCGCCGCCGGCAGCCGCACCGTCACGGCAAGCCCGCCCTCGGTGCGCGCGACCGCCTCGACCTCGCCGCCATGGGTACGAGCCACCGAGCGCACGATCGATAGCCCAAGCCCGGCACCGCGCGTGATCGCCCTCCGCCCCGGCTCTGCGAGCCGTTCGCTCGATTTCAGCCGCCGGAACGGCTCGAAGAGGCTCGCGATTTCGTAGGACGGCACCTGCGGTCCGCTGTTCTCGACACGAAGCGTCGCCTGGCCATCTTCCATGCCGGTGGCGATCCGCACCCAGCCGCCTTCGGCAAGGTTGTACTGGATGGCGTTCTCGACAAGGTTCTGCACCAGCCGCTCGAGCAGGAACCCGTCGCCGAGCATCGGAGCCGGCCGCACGTCCGCATCGAGGCGCACGCCGACCTTGTCGGCAATCGTCACCTGCTCGTTCACGACATGGGCGGCAACCTCGCAAAGGTCGAGGGGGTGCCGTCCGGCCGCGCCCTCCTCGCTGCCGGCAAGGGTCAGGAGGCCGTCGATCAGCCTCTCATGCCGCTCGTTGACGGCAAGCAGCGTCGTGCCGAGCTGGCGCACGGAGGCGTTTGCCTTGGCCTCCATCAGCGCCACCTCGATCAGGGTGCGGGTGATGGTCAGCGGTGTGCGCAGCTCGTGCGAGGCGTTGGCGACGAACCGCCGCTGGCTGTCGAACGCACGGTCGAGGCGTTCGAGCATCGCATCGAGCGTGTCCGCCAGATCCTTGATCTCGTCGTTGGGGCCAGCAAGGGCAATCCGCTCATGAAGGCTGCGGTCGGCGACGCGGCGCGCGGTGAGGGTGATGTTGCGCAGCGGCTGAAGAGCCTGTCCCGCCACAAGCCAGCCGATGATACCCGCCGCGATGGTCAGTACCGCAACGAAGACCCCGGATGCGATCAGCATGGTTTGCAGCGTGTCGACCCGCGCCCGGCGGATCATGATGTCCACGACGCGGCGCGTTTGGTCGAGGGCGCCGGGCGTCTCTTCGAGCGGCGGCGCCCCGGGGGCGGTGCGGATCATGAACTGCTGTTCGAGCACCTGGCCGAGGAAAAGGTAGATGAAAGCGATCAGCGCCACGCCCGCGAGCAAGAATGCGCCGGCGTAAAGCAGCGTCAGCCGGGTGCGGATGGTCCAGGGGAAGCCGAGGATCTTCATTTCAGCCGGTACCCTACCCCCTGGACGGTTTCGATCACCGGGGGATCGCCAAGCTTGCGTCGGACATTCATCACGGTAAAGCGCACCACCCCGGTAAACGGGTCGATCTGTTCGTCCCAGGCCTTTTCGAGCAGGTGCTCGGCCGAGACCACGCCGCCATCGGCTTTCATCAGTTCGGCGAGCACGGCGAACTCCTTGCGCGAGAGCGGCACCGGCCGGCCCTCGCGCTCAACCAGGTGACGGTGGAGATCGAGCCGGATACCGGACCGCGTAATGACCGGCGGCGTTGCCGGCCGCGCCCGCCGCCCCAGCGCTTCGATCCGCGCCACGAGCTCGGCAAAGGCGAACGGCTTGGTGAGATAGTCGTCCGCCCCAAGCCCCAGCCCCGCCACCCTCTGCGTCACGGCCGTCGCCGCCGTCAGCATCAGGATCCGCGTCTCGGCCCCGGCGGCGACCAGGTCCCTGCACACCTCGTCGCCACCAACGACCGGCAGATCCCGGTCGAGAACGACGACATCATAGTCGTTGACGCCCAGCCGCTCGAGCCCGGCCGCGCCGTCAAAGGCGACATCGACCGCCATCGCATGATGCCGGAGCCCCTCCGCAATCGATTGGGCCAGCTGCCGCTCGTCCTCGACGACTAGCACACGCATGTACGTCTCCGTGGTTGAACCGTACGGGGGCAAAACGGGCGCGGACCGCCGCTCCCAACGCCATAGCCCCGCAGGGCTATCGCATACGACACGGACCGGACAGAGCCACGATGTTCACACCAATGCGGCCTCGGCTTCCGAACCAGTGCCTCAACATCCCCGATGTCACCCTCGCGCAGGCGAGGGCCCATCTCGAGATGCATCACCAGCCGCAAGGTGTGCGAACAGGGCACGAAACCTGTGCAAACCGCGCTTACAATCCCTGAAGCGTTCAAGCACCCTCCCAACTCCGGAACCTTCGCCACTCGGCTTGCCGGCCGGGCCAGCATCGACTATCGCAACGGGTGTTAGGCCAGCGTTAGGGTGTCGTATCCGCCCGTCCTCCTATCCAGATGCCCCAAGGTTGACAATTTTGCAGCACACGACATCCCAATGAGCGAAACCTCCCTCAAATTCGGCACGAGCGGGTTGCGCGGCCTGGCGACCGAACTCAATGGCCCTCCGGCATACCGATATACGCGGGCCTTTCTCGAAGTACTGATCGATCGCGGCACAGTTTCGGCGGGGTCGCACGTTGCATTAGGACGGGACCTCAGGTCCTCGAGCCCTGGCATCGCGGGCAGGGTCGCCGCCGCGGTGGCGGATCTGGATCTGCGGGCGATCGATTGCGGTGCGCTGCCGACCCCCGCGCTCAGCCTCTTTGCCGCCGCCCGCGGCATTCCGGCCATCATGATAACCGGCAGCCACATCCCCGATGATCGCAACGGGCTGAAGTTCTATTCGCCCGCTGGCGAGATCGACAAACGCGACGAGGCCGCGATAACCGAACGGGTCTGCCGTGTCCCGGCAAGCAGCGCCGTCGCCTCCTCGAGCACCGAAGCCGACCAGACCGCGCTCGAGGACTATAAGGCGCGCTACCTCGATTTCCTGCCCGGCGAGCCGCTTGCGGGGCTGCGCATCGGCGTCTATCAGCATTCCTCGGTCGCCCGCGACCTGCTGTTCGACGTTCTGTGCCACCTCGGCGCCGATGCCCATCGGCTCGGCCGGTCTGAAACCTTCATACCGGTCGACACCGAAGCCTTGCGCCCGCAGGACGTCGCCTCGCTCGAGCGCTGGGCTCGCGTCGACCGGTTCGATGCGATCGTTTCGACTGATGGCGACGCCGACCGTCCTCTCATCGCCGACGAGAACGGGCGCTTTGTCAGGGGAGATCTCGTCGGCGCCATCACCAGCCATTGGCTCGCCGCAGCGGCGATCGTCGTTCCGGTCACGGCCAATTCGGCGCTGGAGCAGGGCGGGCGCTTCGCCCAGGTCGTGCGCACCCGTGTCGGCTCCCCCTATGTCATCGAGGGGATGGCCACAGCCCGCCGGCAAACGCAAGGATGCGTCGTCGGCTTCGAGGCTAATGGCGGGGTGCTGCTCGCAACCCAGGCCCACCGCCAGGGCCGCACCCTTGCGCCCTTGCCGACCCGCGACGCTCTCCTGCCGATCCTTGCGTGCCTTGCAACGGTCGCCAAGCGCGGCATGCCGCTCTCCGCCATTGCCGCCGAATTCGGTTTCCGCGACGCCCGCAGCGATCGGCTGACCGAGGTCGCCCCGGAAGTCAGCACGATCTTCCTCGACGATGTCAGTCAGTCAGAAGAGCTCGACGGCATTGGACGGGTCACGGATGTCGACACCACTGACGGTGTGCGGCTGACGCTCGCGCAGGGGGAAATCATCCACTATCGCGCCTCGGGAAACGCACCCGAATTGCGTTGCTACGTGGAAGCCGAGGCGGCGGAACGGACGGCCGAATTGCTGGCCATCGGTCTCGGTTTCGCCGCCGACAGGACAAAGGCCATCGAGAAGAGATGACGCCACGATAATCAGCTGTGGGGGCTGGCCGCAAGATTCGGCTCCGACTATACTGATCATCTCGCCTGAGTAGCGGATTAACATATCATTAACTACTGTCTCTACCAGCCGGTCAGAGAAATGTGATCCTTTTCCGCGAGCAATTTCGCAAGATTCTATTGCTAGAGATGGAGGAATGGTCATATGTGCGCTGCCGACGGAGAGAGCCACAGAAGGTGTTCGGCCTAAATGCCGACCGACAGTTCTCCATCCGTGCCCACATCGAGATTTCGGAGACTTGTTGAATGCCTGCAGCCGCCAGTGCGAGCCTGACCGGTAATGCCTATGTCGATGGCTTGATCGGCGATACGAAATGGGCAGTCAACAATTTCAGCTACAGCTTTCCGACCAGCGGGACCTATTACGGTTCCGGCTACGGCAATGGCGAACCGACCAACGGCTTCGAAGCGCTGAACGGCAACCAACAGGCGGCCGCGCGTTCGGCCTTCGCCATGTTCGCTGCGGTCGCCAACCTCACCTTCACCGAGATCACCGAAACCTCGAGCCGGCACGCAGATCTGAGGCTGGCGGAGTCGAACACCCCCTCAACCGCCTGGGCCTACATGCCATCGACGAACGCCGAGGGCGGCGACGCGTGGTTCAACAACTCCAGCGGATATTACGACGCCCCGAAGAAGGGCAACTACGCCTTCACCAGCTTCATCCACGAACTCGGCCACACGCTCGGCCTCGAGCACCCGCACCACGGGAGCAGTATCATGCCGGCGGACCGTGACTCGATGGAGTACACGGTGATGAGCTACAAGTCTTATATCGGGGCGGACGAGGACACATTCGTCAATGAGGAGTGGGGTTACGCGCAGTCGCTGATGATGTACGACATCGCCGCGCTCCAGCATCTCTATGGTGCCAACTTCAGCACCAATTCCGGCAACACCATCTATAAGTGGAGCCCGGCCACCGGGGAAATGTTCGTCAACGGCGCGGGGCAAGGCAAGCCCGGCGACAACCGCATTTTCCAGACCGTCTGGGACGGCGGCGGCACCGATACCTATGATTTCTCCAACTATACCACCAACCTCGAGGTCGACCTGCGCCCGGGCCGATGGACAAGTACGTCCGGTGAACAATTGGCATGGTTGAACGTTTTCGGCTCGGAAGTGGCAACGGGCAACATCGCCAATGCGCTACTCTACCAGGGTGACACCCGCTCGTTGATCGAGATCGCAAAGGGTGGTTCTGGCCATGATACCATCGTCGGCAATGTCGCCGCGAATACCCTCTTTGGCCTTGGCGGCGACGACCTCCTCGGTGGCGGCGATGGAAATGACAAGCTTGTCGGCGGCACCGGGGCGGACTGGCTCGAGGGGGGCGACGGCAGCGACTACGCCTATTACAGCTTGGCCACGGCCGGAGTCCTGGCTGACCTTTTCACGCCAAGCATCAACACCGGCGAGGCCGCGGGCGACTTCTATGAGTCCATCGAGCGCCTCTATGGTTCCCGCTACAACGACGACCTGCGCGGCGACAATGCCGCCAACGTCCTCTATGGCGCCGCTGGCGACGACCTCCTCTACGGCCGCGCCGGCAACGACGTCCTCCTTGGCGGTGACGGCACCGACAAGCTTGTCGGCGGCGTCGGAGCAGACCGGCTCGACGGCGGCAACGGCATTGACTTCGCCCACTACCACTTAGCTACGGCTGGGGTCCTGGCCGACCTGCTTTCTCCGAGCCTCAACACTGGCGAGGCGGTGGGTGACACCTACACCTCCATCGAGCGTCTCCACGGGTCCCGCTACAACGACAATCTACGCGGCGACAATGCCCCCAACGTCCTCTATGGCGCCACCGGCAATGACATCCTCTACGGCCGCGGTGGCAACGACACCCTAATCGGCGGCGGTGGCAATGACAGGCTGCTGGGCGGCGGCGGCGAAGACATTCTGTTCGGCGATGCCGGATCGGACATCTTCATCTACAGTTCAGTCAACGACTCGTCGACCTCGGCGCACGACGCCGTCCGTGATTTCGTATCGGGCATTGACCATCTGGATCTGCGATCGATCGATGCCAACACCGGGGCGTCGGGAGATCAGGCCTTCGACTTCATCGGCAACGAGGCCTTCACCGGCCGAGCGGGCGAATTGAGTTTCCGCAATGGCTTCGTCTCAGGCGACGTGGACGGCGACGGCACGGCGGATTTCCAGATTAGCCTATCCGACGTGCTTTCGCTCCTCGAGAGCGACTTCTTCCTGTAGTCGGAAGGGAGCCAGAATCGCCGAATGGGCGGACATGGGCACAATGCGCGACCATAGAATCCTTTTGGGATTTTTAAAGTGGCGAAGGCGCAGGACCGGGTCGGCATTCACAGCCCGTGTGGCTGCGGGCCACTTGCCATTCGACCGGGATTCCTCTCCGTTCCGGTTCAGGCCCACGAGGAACTTGGTACTCCGCGCCACCACAAAGGCCCGACACCAACCGCTATTCGTGCTTCAGGGTTGACAACTCTGCAGCGGAGCACCCTCGAATGGCTATGCACGCGCTTAGCGTGTTGTCTTGGACCCAATTTGCCTCTAGGTCATCTCCGTCTCTGGACGCTTTTGGGATGACTAAATGAAAGAAACCTCCCTAAAATTCGGTACGAGCGGATTGAGAGGTCTTTCTGACGAACTCAATGGTCCGCCGACATATCTCTACACGCAGGCCTTTCTGGAGGTGCTGATCGATCGCGGCACCATTTCGGCGAGTTCACAGGTTGCATTGGGACGGGATCTCAGGTCCTCGAGCCCCGCCATAGCGAGCAAGGTCGAGGCCGCGATAGCAGATATGGGGCTGACAGTCATTGATTGCGGTGTACTACCGACGCCCGCCCTCAGCCTATTTGCCACCGCGCGCGGCATTCCGGCCGTAATGATAACGGGCAGCCACATCCCGGACGATCGCAACGGGCTGAAGTTCTACCGCCCTGACGGCGAGATCGACAAAGGCGACGAAGCCGCGATAACCCAGCGGGTCGATTGGATCGCGGCAGGCGACGGCAAAGCCTCGTCTTCCGCCGAAGCCGACCAGACGGCCCTCGATACCTATAAGTCACGCTATCTCCATTTCCTGCCCGGCGAGCCGCTCTCCGGGCTTCGCATCGGCGTATATCAGCATTCCTCGGTCGCCCGCGACCTGCTGGTCGACGTCCTCTCCGATCTCGGCGCCGACGCCCAGCGGCTTGGGCGCTCCGAAACCTTCATCCCCGTCGATACCGAGGCCATGCGCCCGCAGGACATCGCATCGCTCGAGCGCTGGGCGCGAGTGGACCAGTTCGACGCCATCGTCTCGACTGACGGCGACGGCGACCGCCCGCTGATCGCCGACGAGAATGGGCGCTTCGTCAGGGGGGATCTCGTCGGCGCCATCACCAGCCATTGGCTCGGCGCAGCGGTGATCGTTGTTCCGGTCACAGCCAATTCGGCGCTGGAGCATGGCGGGCGCTTCGCCCATGTGGTGCGCACCCGTGTCGGTTCACCCTATGTCATCGAGGGGATGGCCGCGGCGCGCCAGCAGAGCGGGGGGTGCATCGTCGGCTTCGAGGCCAATGGCGGGGTGCTCCTCGCGACCCAGGCCCGTCGCCAAGGCCGCACCCTAGCGCCACTGCCGACCCGTGACGCTCTCCTGCCGATTCTGGCATGTCTTGCAACGGTCGCCGAGCGCCGCATGCCGCTCTCGGCCATTGCCGCCGAATTCGGGTTCCGCGACGCCCGCAGCGATCGGCTGACCGAGGTCAGCCGGGAGGTCAGCACGATCTTTCTGGACGACGTTCGTCACTCAGTCGAGCTCGACGGCATCGGACCGGTTACCGGGGTCGACACCACGGACGGCGTGCGGCTGACGCTCGCAGAGGGGAACATCATCCACTATCGCGCCTCGGGAAACGCACCCGAACTGCGTTGTTATGTGGAAGCCGAGGCGGCAGAACGGGCAGCCGAGCTGCTCGTGCTAGGCCTCGGCTTTGCCAAACACAGGACAAAAGCCAGTACCGCCCAATGACCCTTCAGCCGCGGAGGAGGCGATGGCTCGGCGCACCGAGAAAGCCGCCGAAGTACCCACGGGTTACTTCGCCCCGGACCAAAACAGCAGTGTCTTGAGCGTTTTGAAAAGGATCAGGAGGTCAAGGTCGAATGAGATGTGCTTGACGTAATAGAGGTCGTAGGAGAGCTTTTCGATCTCTTGATCGTGGCTGCTGGCGTAGCCGTGTGAGACCTGGGCCCAGCCGGACAGTCCCGGTAGAACGAGCTGACGGTTGATATACTGAGGAATGGCGGCTTCTAGCGCCTCAGCTATGCCGACTGCCACCGGTCGCGGACCAATCCAGCTCATGTCGCCGCGCAAGATGTTGACGAGTTGGGGGAGTTCGTCGAGCCGCATAAGGCGCAGAAAACGGCAACCGGGCAGGATACGCCCGTCGTTGGCTTGCGCCGCCCCACTGTTCGACCCACGATACATGGTGCGGAACTTATAGATGCGAAAGGTGCGCCCGCCATAACCTCGCCGATCCTGCATGAAAAACGAGGGCCCGCCGTCGACTATGCGGATGTAAAGCCAGATCAGAGCGCCAAGCGGCACTGAAACCGGCAGGGAGGCGAGAACCGCTACGACGTCGATGGCACGTTTGGCTTTGGAATAGTAGATTTGGCTCGGGCTGTAGGCGAGATGAGCAAGATCGAAACTCTGGATGTCGACCCGTCCGAAGCGGGATTCCAGATAGCTCATCCAAGGCAAGACCTCGACCCCCAGCATATAGAGGCGGGTGAGGAACTGCGCCCACTCAGCCGTATGGTGCGCGCGGCTGTCAATCAACACTCGCTCGAAGCCGACTACGTCGCGGGTGTCGAACGTCACTATGTTCACGTTACCGCCCAGACGTTCTCGGACGCGCACGGCATCGGAGAAGTCCAGGAGACCTACCCGGTCGCGCCTCTCGCGATGAAAGCGAACGTTCGCATAGACCATGACCATAACGACCGCGGGTGCAGCAGCTAGAAGGCCAACATAGCTTATGGGAATGCGAATGGCCGAGAGCACTGCGACGGCGAAATTGAAAATCACCACTGCCGTAATCGTCGCGGCAGTGATCGGGAACTCATGTCGACGCATTGCAGTGAGCAGAATACCGGTCAAAAGCGGTACCATGACGAGCACGATAGAGACGGCCATCAGATTATGCCAGTCCCGCCGCCCGGCACTCACAATCACAAAAGCATAAGCGGCGCATGCGAGGACCGCGGCTATAACGATGAACGGCAGAAGGGATTTGAGCTCACCAATGAATCGATAACGTCGCACGGTGGCCCCGCGCCTCACGATCTTTAGCAGATCTTTCGGTCCAGCATCGTTTGCAGGTGCGAGCGCTTGTTCGTCCGATTTCTTCAGCAATCCTGAAACCCCTATGAGGTCGATGCGCGCCCTCGGATCAACCGTACTAATGCCATCATCACCCATGGCAAATGTTTCCCTATCCGCAACGCTCCCCGCTGCTTAATGCCAGATCAAGTGCGCGAGGCATCTTGATCCCTGTCGCGATCTCGATGCGCGACATCGGCGATGACCGCCTTGACGGCTGCCACGAAACCTTCGCGCGCGAAGCGGGAGGCCTGCGTCTCGCAGGCCTCCCGCATGGACCACGCCCGTTCTGGCGTCATCTCCCGCACGGCTTGGACGAGATCGTCATCGCTGAAGTTGGGAGGTAGAAGCAGCCCAGTCCTTTCTGGTAGGACAGTCTCGAGCAGTCCGCCTTCTGCGACCCCAATCACCGGCTTACCGGCCGCCATGGCCTCGACAGGCGATATGCCAAAATCCTCATCTATTGGCAAATACAGCGTCGCGACGGCTTGGCCAACCAGTTGGCGCAGCGCCTCATCGTCAACCCACCCTTTGAACTCTATGTTGTTCGCGTCCCGCGACATCCTAACAAGCGCGTCTTGTTCTTCTCCTCCGGACACGACAATGAGCTTCTTGTCCGGGAGTTGACGAAAGGCGGCCACGATCCTGTCAACTCGTTTTAGCTTCGATAGACGTGCCGTAGACAAATAATAGTCCGCTTGGCCGGTCCAACGAAAGCTGTCTGTGTCGACGGGCGGATAGACCACGATGCTGTCGAGATCCATAAACTGCTTGAGGCGGTCGCGCGTATTCTGCGAGTTGGTGATGACAACGTCCATACGAGACACGGCAAGTCGATAAGCCCGCTCGTAGAAGGTGAGCGGCAAGGCAGCGAGGACACGCAGCCATGGTGGCAGCGTCCGCAGATAATAATCCTTCTGATCGTAGAGAAATCGCGGTGGCGTATGGCAATAGAAGATGTTGACGCCACCTGCACCCTTGGCAGGTGCGGCAAAGCACGCGGCTACACCGGAAAATATGCGTATAGGGAACGCCTTAGCTAGACCACGTCGTGCGGCAAAGGCGGCCGCGAGCGCGAATAATCGTACGCCGCGGATGTTGCGGAAACCCTGGAGACCAAGCGAGCGTGAGTGCCGTGGAAATGGGCGTTCGTCATAGCTCTCGCTCGTGCGATATCCATAGATCAACGCAGCGTCCATTGCCTGGCAGAGCGTCAGGACCAGCCTCTCACCTCCGCCGCGTATCGCAAAGTAATCGTGGAAGATGGCAATGCGTCTATCCATTAGACGAGGGCCACGCCTAGGATCGGTCGATAGTTGACGACGAACTCGGGAAGCGAGCGTCGGGATGGTGGTCAAGGAACCATCGGTAGGTATGGCCGATGCCCTCCTCGAGCGAGATGCGCGGAGACCAGCCTAAGGCACGCAGCCTATCGGCGCTCATGAGCTTGCGAGGTGTGCCGTCAGGTTTCTCGAGGTCCTGGACTATCTGGCCTTCGAAACCGACCACCCGACAAACCATCCGCGTGAGGTCGAGGATGGTTACATCCTCGCCCGACCCGACATTTATATGCTCGGTATTCGAATAGGTCTTCAACAGGAAGACTAGTGCGTCAGCGCAATCGTCAGCGTGCAGGAACTCGCGGCGCGGGGTGCCAGTGCCCCAGATGACTATCTCTTTGTCGCCTCTTGCCTTGGCTTCGTGCGCCTTACGGATGAGCGCGGGCAGCACGTGGCTTGATGTGAGGTCGAAATTGTCCTCCGGCCCATAAAGGTTAGTCGGCATGGCCGAGATGTAGTCGCGGCCGTGCTGGCGGCGAAATGCCTCGATGAGCTTGATGCCGGCGATCTTGGCGATGGCATACCACTCGTTGGTCGGCTCGAGTGGTCCGGTCAGTAGCGCCGACTCGGGGATCGGCTGGGGCGCGAATTTGGGATAAATGCAGCTCGAACCCAGAAATAGAAAGCGTTCCACGCCGACCTCGTGCGCGGCTGCCACGATGTTGGCCTCGATCATCAAATTTTCGTAGAGGAAGTCGGCGGGATAACTATCGTTTGCCAGAATTCCACCCACTCTGGCGGCAGCCATAACGATGGCGCTCGGCCGCGCACCTTCGAGAAACGCCTCAACCTCGTTCTGGCGCCTGAGGTCTACGGTCTCGCGTCCAGCGGTCAAAATCTCGCAACCCTCACTGGCCAGACGCCGCACCACTGCTGAACCCACCATGCCACGGTGGCCAGCCACCCATACTTTCTTGCCCGCAAGTTCATAGGATGCGGCCATGCCTCATGCTTCCTTCATCACAGAAGCGGTTTTCATCACCTTCAAATCCGCCTCAACCATTTCCCGAGCCAGTTCGCGTACAGACGTGTCGTGCGACCAGCCCAACTTCTGGCGCGCTTTGGAAGCATCACCTAACAGCAGGTCGACCTCGGTCGGGCGGAAGTAGCGTGCATCCACCTCGACAAGCACCCGGCCGGTTGCCGCGTCATATCCCTTCTCCTCCGCCCCCTCGCCCCGCCACTCAATGATTACCCCCACCTCCTCGAAGGCCCAGGCAACGAACTCGCGCACCGGTGTGGTCACGCCCGTGGCAAGCACATAGTCATCCGGCTCATCCTGCTGAAGCATAAGCCACATGCCTCGCACGTATTCCCGAGCGTGACCCCAGTCCCGCCGAGCGTCCAGATTACCGAGATAAAGCTTTTCCTGCCGGCCTAAATGGATAGCCGCGACCGCCCGGGTAATCTTACGCGTCACGAAAGTCTCGCCGCGGAGCGGGCTCTCATGGTTGAACAAAATGCCGTTGGAGGCATGCATGCTATAGGCCTCGCGATAGTTGACCACGATCCAGTAGGCATAGAGCTTTGCGGCCGCGTAGGGCGAACGCGGGTAGAATGGTGTGGACTCGCGCTGCGGCACTTCCTGCACGAGCCCGTAGAGCTCGGAGGTGGACGCCTGGTAGAAGCGGGTCTTTTTCTCTAGCTCCAGAATACGGATAGCTTCCAAGAGCCTCAGCGTGCCGATGCCGTCGGCATTGGCGGTGTATTCAGGAGTCTCGAACGAGACCTGCACGTGGCTCTGGGCGGCTAAATTGTAGATTTCGTCGGGCTGGGTCTCCTGCACCACTCGGATAAGGTTAGTGGCGTCGGTCAGGTCGCCGTAGTGCAAAATGAAGCGGGCATCCGGTTGGTGCGGATCCTGATAGATGTCCTCGATACGGCCCGTATTGAACGACGAAGAGCGCCGCTTAATACCGTGAACCTCGTACCCCTTTTCCAGAAGCAACTGCGCAAGATATGCACCATCCTGACCCGTTACACCCGTGATCAACGCTCGCTTGCGGCCTGCCATACAACGTTCACTCCTTCTCAACCGACCCCTGCAGGCCGTAGCCTAGCTGGTTCGAAATCTCTGCATAATGCACACTTGCCATAACTTCCCGCACAATTTCAGGGGCCATCGTGCGGCGCGGTCGAGGAACTATCTCGTTGGACTTCCGCCCTGAATCTCCTGTGAGCCGAATTGTCGACATGCGTGTAGCAAACTGCGGGTCGAAGTCGAGTTCCAGTGCAAAACATATGGCTTGGGTAGTCCGCTGGGGATTCCTAACGAAGTCCTCGTAGCGAAAAATCTTGCCCGGCTCGAAGTGGCGAACCAGCAGGAGAAACCTTCGGCAATATTCGTCGAAGGACTCGACTTCATGGAGCCATCCGTTCTCACGGCTCGAGAGCCAGCTATCAATGGGATCTCGGACGGTGACGATCGACAATGGCGTCAGACCGCCTTCGGCGAGCGCGAGCAGCAGACTGCTTCTGGTGTTGGGCACACGACGCATGAGATCGCTATGAGCATGATCGCGTACGATCAGGGAATAGCCGCTCTCGCTGGCGATTTCGTGGATGAGCCGGATACGGTCGGCCAAGACCCTTCGCGCGAAAAGCCCCCGGTGCACGCCGGGCAGAAGCTTCTCGTCTACTGCCAAGTACCGACGGATGAACTGTTGTACGGGGTCGAAAGGATTGAAACGGACCTGCCCTACGAATGGACCGATCTCGCTGAGTAGAATTGCCTTGGGTTGGGCTGCCAGGGCTTTCGACATCAGTGTGCCGCCGCTGGCGGCAAGATGATGCATCGTCCTGACAAAGTTCACCGCGCCACCCTCACTAGCTCGCAGTGACGCCTACCTGCTCGCGCTTTTTGCTAACCCGGTTGATTAGACGAACGGCGGACGCTGCGACCTCAATCGGCTCCAGATCGAAATTGATCTGAGGCAGCTGATGCTCTTTTGCGAAGGCACTATATTTGTGTCCACCCGGCTGGCCGAGAAAGGCGGCGGCCGCACCCATTACTTTTGCCAGCACCAGTGCGTGATACCGCCACGCGAACACAACGTCGACACCAGCGTAGTATTCGAGAAGCTCTTCGACGGTCGATGGGAAAGGCAGAGACTGAATTCTACCACGGCTCGCCTGCCAGAAATACTCGCCATATATAACATCATTCTGTGCTATCACATTGAAGTGTCTTGTGTGAGGTATATACACAAAGTCACAATATCCAAAGCATCGCTCAACTATTAAGTTATAAATGTGAAGCGTCTTTCGCCGATGCGCCTCATCATAATAGAACGGAACTGCGGAATGACTTATGCCTACAACGATCCTTTCTTTGTTGAATTTCTTCGCAGGTTTGTCGCGCAGCTCAAGAACAAAGTCCGGCTCGTAGATGGCCCTATCCGTGACATTCAGTTGCTTCAGGAGGTCGACGGAAAAATGGTCGCGAACGGAAATGCGGCTGCAAAGCGAGAAGAGAATTTTTGCATCGTCAATGGCAGCGTGCACGCCTTGTGCGCCGAGCCGCTCCACCTGCACGTCACACCCGATCTCGCGGGCGCTCTCCGCACAGCGCCGCATGACTGCGGCATGGGAAGCCGTCCAAAACAACCCACCCCCAGCGAAAATCAGAGTATCGCCCGGACTCAGAAATTCTTTAGGGTTGTCGATGAAGGCAAAGTGGTCAATGTAATCTACCTCTTGCCTTAAAAAGGGCGAACCGTAGGAAACAACCTTGCAATTGTTACGGCCGTGGATCTCGAGAGCTGCTTTGAGTATGGCGTCGTCACCTAGGTTTCCTGTTCCGTAAGCACCATACAGAAAGAGCATTACAACCTCCGTGTTTGCCAACAGGGCACGAGACTTTCGAGCCACGACGAGGCCGCTACATGGCACAGCATGGGTCGATAGTCCAGCCGATCTCTATCGGCCAGCGCGGCCGGCAGTACGGCTAGCTGTGCTGGGTGGACCGAGGCGGTCTTTCCGGCTAAAGACGCGACCGCAACCCGCGCAACTGGTGCTCCCGACATATGAACGAAGCCGCGAGAAAGCAACTAAAGCCTACGGAGTGGAATGTCGCATTTCACGATCTTGCCTCGGGCTTTCGGCAATGGCGCCTCTGGACGGCGCTGGGTTACGAGGATCTCCGCCACGCCTATCGCCGTACCCTTCTGGGTCTTGTCTGGATCGGCGTGTCCTTCGGTACGTTCGCCCTAGTTAAAATTCTCATCTTTTCCGGACTGAATGATCAATCTACCCAGCTATTCTCGACATGGGTCGTAGCGGGGTTCCTTTCTTGGCAGTTTATCTCCGCCACGATCACGTCCGGCGCCAATGTATTCATTGCTTCCGAGGGGTGGATCAAGGGGGTGAGGCTCCCGATGTCCACTTACGTCTACCAGAATATTTTTAAAATCGGATTACAGGATTTAATCAGTCTTGTCGTGGCCATCGCGCTAATAGTGTTATTTGGGTATTATAATCCGATCGGCATTCTATTGTCGCTTGTGGCGATACCGATGTATGTGCTTACTGCGGTGCCAGTTCAACTGCTCTTGGGCATGCTTTGCGTATTCAGCCGGGATTTGCAGCAATTCATCAACACGGGCATTAGGCTTCTATTCTTCGCGACGCCTATTATTTGGATGCCTGCGCCAAACACAGTTCTTGCCCAAGTGTCCTATTATAATCCGTTCAGCTATTTTTTGTCGCTATTTCGAACGCCCATCCTCGAAGGTGTAATTCCGTTGGACGCCATCCTTGTTTGGTTTTTTACGACGCTGACCTTATGGGGCGTCGCGCTATTTGTTTTCAAGTCATACCGCTCACAGCTCGCGCACTGGCTCTAATGGCACTACTTGTTGCAAACCAATTGCGGGTGGACTTTCCGGTTCTGAGGCGCGGCCTTGGCGCTGTGCGTCACAAGAGACAGCCAGTGGACCGTAAGTTCGTTGTCGACAGCCATGGCAAACGGGCCGTCCGCGCACTCGACGGTGTTAGCTTCAGGTTGGAGGCAGGTGACCGACTTGGTCTGGTAGGGCCCAATGGCGCCGGCAAGTCCACGCTCCTGCTGACACTCGCGGGCATTCTAGAACCGACTGCCGGCTCGATCGAATCGAGCGGGCGAATCGAAGCACTCTTCAACCCACGCCTTGGTTTCAAGCCAGAAGCGACAGGTCGACGCAATATCTATCTCCGCGGGCTCGTTCGTGGCTGGGACAAAAGGCAGATTGAGGCCGCGATGGACGACATTATCGACTTCAGTGAGCTCGGCGACTTCATTGACATGCCGTTGCGCTCGTATTCCCAGGGAATGGCTGCTCGCTTGGCGTTTGCCGCCTCGACCGCATTTGCCCCGGATATCCTATTGATGGACGAGTGGATCGGCGCGGGTGACAAGTCGTTTCAAGCGAAAGCCGCCGATCGCATGAACGACTTCATTTCCAGTACCGGAATCGTTGTCATAGCCTCCCACAACGAGAACCTGCTCCGCGGGCTCTGCAACAAGGCGCTGCGATTGGAGAACGGCCAGTTCGTCGGCTACGGGGACATCAACGAAATACTGGAAGCGAAATAGTGTCCTACTCGGCCAATCGCCTTACTATCGATCGAACCACCCGCAGTGTACGTCGCCCGACTTTTGCAGTGATCACCGCGCCTGGAATACGTTTCAAGCTCCATGCGATCTGGTCGGCCATGGTGACGGATGCCGCTTCATGCCCCTGCAGACCGCGCCGCCGCAGCCGAAGCAGTTCAAACAGAAAGCGGCCAAAATCGCGATGCGCGAATTTGCAGATGCTCAGGTAGGTATCGGCGAAATTGCGATCGGAGGCGTCCAGATCCGCCTTCGGCGCGCTCATAACTAAAAGCGGAATTCTCGGCTCGTCTTCTAGCCACGCCCGATATCCGGCCAAATACATCTCCCTTGCCTTCTGCCCCAGCCGTTCGGCGATCGCGACGTCGAGGAGAAGCTCTTTCTTTCGCGTGAACGCCGATGGGGCGGATTTAAATTTCGGCTGCTGCGCGAAATCGATCAGTAGGCCGTTGACGCCGTCCACGATGTATTCGTTTGCGGTAGCCTTGTTGTGAGCAACTACGCACATTCCACGCGCCAACGCCTCTATCATCGACATGCCGATGCCCTCGGTATGTCGGGGACAGACAAACACATTGGCCTTTTCCAGAGCCTGTCGGTAGGCTGATCCATCGTCATTGAAATGGCTTACCGTCGCGGCGTTGTCCGGCTCCCAATCCTCGGGCTTGGCGCGATCCGGCGCGTTATGCACGTGCAACGCGTCGACGACGTCGCCCAACAAGTGACGGACGAACTTGTAGTGGACCCCCTCTTCGGGCCGTCTCTGCCAAAAGAAGGCTCGCAATCCATCGAATTTGGCTTGGGGCACCTCGAGCACAGAGTGCCCATAGTAGCGGAAACTATAGCTTTCCAGGTTCAGTCTGCGAAGGTTCCTGTGCAACTCCTGTGAAAAGCTGATGAAACGCGCCTGCCGCATCGTCAGCCAATACCAGTCCGGTGCGCGTTCCACACCGTCGAACATGGGTACGCACACCACGCGCAACCCGCGCATCAGAAAGTAGGGCGCGCAAAACTCCGTCTGCCAGCATACGACCAGTTCATAGCCAGCGTTGGCAATTTCTTCCATCAAGGCCCGCGGGTCGGGTTCGATGTAAAAGACGTGAACGTCGAACTCACGCTTCAGAATCTCGATGAAAAAATTGTTTGATCGAGTCTTGGTGTGAAATGGATGGCCGATGAAGGCGAGTGCAGGTTTGGTCACTGGGCAAGTTCCTTGGCGACTAGACTCCGACCGGCCTCGAAGTCCTGCTCATACGCTTGCCGAGCCGCCGTGACCATCTGATCGACCTCGTGTTTGGGCAGTCGCGAGAGTTGGGTGATCTTGCTCGCAAAATCGTCATCGGTCGTAGCGAGCAAGCCGTTCCCATAGCGCGTGACGAGATCGGACACGCCCATGCCCCTGCTGCATACGACGGGACGTCCGATTGCCAAGCCTTCCTGATAGACCGCTGAACCCCTCAGCGCATATGTATCGGGATCATAGGGCAGCAGAAGAATATCGGCTTCGACGTAGGCAGCGTCGATCTCCGCCTGGCTCAGGCGAGCTGGTCTCAATCGAAGGTTCGGAACGTTGGCAAGGATGCTGGAGTAGCGGGCCCTGTAATCCCTATCGCTCGTCCGCATGTTCTGCACGTCGAAGTGGAACTCGTCGCGCGTGAGCTTGTGCAACGCCAGGATAATCGGGAAGAGCCGAAAAAAGCCCTTATCGGCCCGACCCTGACCAGGTGAGGTTATGGTCTTGATTTCATTCCAGTTCACAGCATGCCTAACATTCGCCAGGGGATATGGCAAATAGGCGACTGGCATCCCCGTCAGGCGCTCGACATAACTCACGTAAGCCGGCGTCTCGGCCGACAGAGTCACTCGCACTCCTAGCTGAGCTGCTCTCCGGATGCTGTTGAAGAATTCCGGCCGCGCGGACCTCCTAGCATAACGCGCATTTTCGGCTACGCCGATGAGTCGCAAATGAATCTTCGGCCTGCGCGATTCGGGAAGATCGCTAACGAGGTCTAGCAAGGTTGCGCAGCCGTAGAAGTCGGCGCTCGGAAAAAAGATCGCATCGGTAGCGTCTATTTCATATTTGCTGAAAACCCTCCTCCAGTCGCGCATTGTGAAGGTCCGGACAAGATCGTGGCGGGTAAGTTCGAATATGGCCGTGAAAGCCACTTTGCGCGCTAACCTGGCTATATCCGCCATACGTTGGCGCGGCGCCGATACCGCCTTGTCGGACGGTTTCTTCTTGGGGGAACGCGCCAGTACTCCGCTATATGGATAATAAAGCACTCGCTGGACACGAACCGACTGCTCCGCATAGTCGGGAAGATCCTTGCTTGCCAAACAGAAGGACTGGCTGAAGTGCTCTTTGAAGGCATCTTCAAAAAGGATCAGCGCATTGAGATTGTGTCCGTAAGGGAGGACGCACATATGATCGACGAGAAACAGGCGGCCTTTTGACGACACAGTGATATTGGCTCCTAGCGGGGTGTCTGATCGAGGGACGAAGATCTTTGCCGTCGCTATGAGCGCCCATAGACATCATCAAAGCGAATGATATCATCCTCTCCAAGGTAATCTCCGCTTTGCACCTCAATCATCACCAGCTTCATGACGCCTGGGTTTTCAAGGCGGTGCTTGTGGCCGCAAGGAATGTAAGTTGACTGGTTCGTGGTCAGCATGATTTCTTTGTCGCCATTGACGACTTTAGCTGTCCCCGATACGACCACCCAGTGTTCGGAACGGTGGTGATGTGCCTGAAGACTCAGCCGTGCGCCGGGCTTGACTTCGATCCGCTTGATCTTGAATCGCGGACCCTCCTCAAGGACCGTGTAGGTGCCCCACGGTCGGTGCGCGGTACGGTGCAATTTAGCTGCTTCATGATTCTGATCGCGTAGACGGTTGAAGACCGCTTTCACCTTTTGGGCATTCTGCTTGTGGGCGACGAGGAGCGCGTCAGGCGTATCGATGATCAGCAGGTCTGAAACACCGACAAGTCCGACCAGTCGATCTTCTGAATAGACGAAGCTGTCGGATGTCGCCTCGAGGAGGGTCTCGCCTATAACGCGGTTGCCTTCGGCATCAGGCTCGACAAGTTCGGCAATAGCTGCCCAGGATCCGACGTCCGACCAGCCGCAAGCTGTCGGCACACACGCTGCATCCTCGAGCTTCTCCATAACTGCATAGTCGATGGAGATCGCAGGAGCCGTTCCGAATGTGGCGGGATCAACTTCCACGGTTATCCGATCGTGAGAGTCGTTGCGGCGTCCGCGTCTGTAGCCCTCACGGGCGCTCGCAAGAATATCGGGGCAATGGGCCTCCATGGCCTCTAGCATAGTGTGGGCGGCAAAACAGAACATGCCCGAATTCCAGAGGAATCTACCACTTTCCACGTAAGATGCAGCCGTCTCGGCGTCGGGCTTTTCGACGAACCGGCGAACGGACTCCCCATCGACCTCGATGTATCCGAAGCCGGTTTCCGCACGCTCAGGTACAATGCCGAAGGTCACAATCCGGCCGGTCGCCGCCAAGGAGGCGGCACGTTGGACAGCCCTACCGAAAGCCTCCTCGTCCAACACGAGATGGTCGGCCGGCATAGCGAGCAGCACCGCGTCGGCGTTACCGGATTCAACCGCATGAACCACGGCGAGCGCCACCGCCGCTGCAGTGTCGCGCCCTACCGACTCCAGCAGGAAAGTATTAGAAACAGGCATGGCTCCGGTTGCTGCGTAGGCATCTGCAGTTAAAAAGAGCAGCTCGCGATTGGTAACAGTGATGATGTTTTCAACACCGGCGAGCGCCCGGGCACGCGCATACGTCTTTCCAATCAGCGTATCGCCGTCTGGCAGTACTATGAAAGGCTTCGGGTGCGCTTCTCTGGAGAGGGGCCAGAGGCGCGACCCCGCACCGCCACTGACGATTACCGGAATAATGCTCATAATGCTCGCTGGGCTGCCTATCTAGAGAACTCGCATCGTGTCCACCGCGAGTGGTCGACAGCGGACTTGGACGAGGCACAAATACGGATCACCGGACGCGCGTCAACACAAGAACGCTGGTGAAGGTGATTTTCACCCGCCCGTGCCCAGGGACGAGCAGGCTGATGCCGCATGACCGAAGCTATCGCGGGCGCCCGGCTGCCAGATCGCGATAGACGTTGAGATAGGCCTGCGCCGCATCGGCGCTTCGGAACAACTGCTTATATCTGTGGCGTGCATTCGCCCCCATTCGGGCAACCATTTCATCATTCCCGGACAGCGTCGTCATCGCCCGCGCCAGGGCGTGTGGGCTAGCAGGTTCTACGACGAGCCCGGTTTGCCCGTCGACATTCACGTAGCTGGTGCCGGTGCCGATCTCGCACGAGATCATCGGCCGGCCGGCGCGCGCCGCTTCCAAAAGCGCCACGCCGAAGGCTTCCGAACGCAGGTGAGAGGGGAAGGCGAAGGCCGAACAGAGGTCGAGGAGAGCTTCCTTGTCGGCCTCGGAAACTTCGCCCACATAGGTCACGTTGGCTGGCAGCCCGGCCACGTCCAATTCTTTCCGGTCATTGCTGCCGGCTATGACCACCGGGAGGCCCGTTATGCGAGCGGCTTCTATGAGGAAGCCTGCACCTTTGTAGTAGCGCAGCGCCCCGACAAAGAGAAAGAAGCCTTCGCCGACCCGGCTGCGCCATGCTTCGCGATGGGGCTCGCCGACTGGCTCACGTTCCCCGATGCCGATGGGGATGACGCTGACCTTTTTTCGATGGCGCGCGAGGACAGGGCTCGTCTCGTGGTAGTTGGGGGAGGTCGCCACGATTGCATCGACCTTGGCAAGGAACGCGTTCATCACGGGCGCATAAAAGCGGAGTAGCCGCTGCTGGCGTACGATATCGGAGTGATAGGTGACGACCGAGGGCGTGCGGCGGCCATACGCCAGGTGGAGCAGGTCAGCCATTGGCCAGGGAAAATGATAGTGAACTACGTCCGCATGCCGGACGAGCCTGCCGAATTCGGGAAATGCGCGCAGCGACAGGCTTGCCGACGCGATCTGCATGTCGCGTCGGATCGGATGGACGAGGTGGTTGCCAACCTTGAATGGGGCTGAGCCGACGTCGTTTCCATAAAGCGCAAGCACTTCGGTCTCAATGCCGCTGCCGGCGAGACCTTCGGCGATGGCGTGGATGACGCGAGGGATGCCAGTGAAATCTTCCGGCAGGTACGTCTTATAGACGTGCAAGACCCTCATGACTTTGCCTCGATGTGGTCGGCGCTGTTGTAGGAGGCCATGATGACCGACACTTCCGGCAAAGCCTCAGAGGTGCTTGTGGCGTTTCCAGGGGTCAAAGCGCGGCTAACCTTGGCAGGGTCGGGGAGTGGGCTCACCCCTGAGGTACACCAGCCACGCGCGGTTTAAAACCTCTGCGTCTGGTCTGGTCGACGGGTGAACATGGCGGTGTCGGCCATCGGCGCTGGCGGGTGGCCGCGCTTTTTGGTAGGCGCCAGGGAAAATCCCTCCCACAGTGCTCCGGAGCCACGGCATGCCGAACGATACCTACCTGCTGATGGGCCTCGGCGTTGGCGCCATCATCGTTCTCTGGCTCGTGTTCTCGGTACTCAAGAAGCTCATCGGATTGGTGGTTCTTGCGGCTCTCGTCGTTGCCGGCTTCATCGTCTGGAACAACCCGGTTCTCTTGCAGCAGGTCAAAGCGCTCGCAGCTGGCTGGCTCTAGTAACCGGACACCCTCGCTTGCAACGTATCCGGGATACGCCTATTTTAAATGCAGCAGGAGATTGCGAGTGAGCGTGCAGGACAGAGTTCAGCGATATCGAAGATCCGGGGGCGCATCCGACCTCGTGCGGGTGGAGGTGCTGGTGCCTGCGGCAAACCGTGCGGAGATACTTGCCCACGCGGCGCAGTTCAGGCGAGATCACCGCAAACGCAAGGAGCAATTGCAAAAGCGTATAGACCAGGCCATTGAGCGATATGGCGTGCGCATAATCGACAATGTGGATCTATCACGCCTCTCCAACGTGTCGGAGAAGGCTCGCGTCGTCGGCAAGGCGCTGATGGAACGCGGCGATGCCCGGGCATTCGTTCTGGGCCGGCAACTTCTTGCCGCGGCAGGTTGAGCATGGCCCTCACACCCCTTCAGCGGCAAGTCATGCAGGTCATTGCCGCCAACAGGTCGGAAACCAGCTACATGGCCGGCGGCGCGGTCCTGAACAAGGACTGGTCCCGGCTGTCGGACGACCTCGACATCTTTCACGATACCGACGAGGAGATCGTTGCAAGTGCGCAGTCGGATATCGATGCGCTGCGCTCCGCAGGCTTCAAGGTCAATATCGACGTGCTCGTCTACGGCGTCGTCGAATGCACGGTCTCAAGGGATCGGGACGCAACCGTGCTCCAATGGATGAGCGAGACCAGGATCCGTTTCTTTCCGCTGGTACGGGACGAGGAATGGGGTGCCCGGCTGAATAGCGCAGACCTGGCGGTCAACAAGGTCCTGGCCGCGTCGTCCCGAAGCAAAGCGCGCGATTTCGTGGACCTGATCACTATAGCCGAAAACTACGCCTGCCTGGGCCCACTGATCATGGCCGCGGCCGGAAAGCCACCGAACTATTCGCCGCAGCGGATGATAGATGAGATCAGAAGGCGATCGCTCTCAATTCCAGCGGAAGAGTACCGATCGGTCCGAGGCTTACCCGAGCATGCAAGCGTCGGACTCATCCGGGATAGTCTTTTGAAAGCGCTGGACCAGGCGGAAGCCTACATCACCTCCGTTCGACCGGAGTTGGTGGGCCTTCTGGCGGTCAATGAGAAGGGGCTGCCTGTCGAGGTAACGGAGGAGAGCGCCGGCAACCTCACCTTCCGAAAAGCGACGGCGGAGGCAGAGCCGATGCCGGACATTTCTGGCCAGAGTCCCGGGTTCGATTTGTAGATCTACCGCGTCGCCTCACAGTCCGCCTCCGCTAAAGCTTCGACGGGACAGCCTCCGCTTGCTTCGCCATGAGAGTCCTGCGCCAGCTTGCCCAGCCGTAGCTTGCGTAGCAAGCGAAGGCTGGCTGGGGCGCCAGGATTCGAACCTGGGAATGTCGGTACCAAAAACCGATGCCTTACCACTTGGCGACGCCCCAACTGGGCGGGGTTCCTACACCGTTTGACCGTGGTTCGCAACCGGATGAAAATCGCCGTGCGAGGCGCTTGAACGGCGCGGACGAGGCGGCTATAAAGCGCCGCATCGAGACGTGCCCGGCGTGCTGGGCGGTTCCCGACCAGTCTCGGTCCCTTAACGGAGTATAGCGCAGCCTGGTAGCGCACCTGCTTCGGGAGCAGGGGGTCGCGTGTTCGAATCACGCTACTCCGACCAATCAGCCCCGGTCTCGCAAGAGGCCGGGGTTTTTCGATGCCGGCAAGGCGCCGGCGTGGTCGCTCACCAGCGACGCTCGTCGCGGTCCTTCTCCTCGCCGTAAACCAGCCAGCCGCCATTGTAATAGGTATCCCGATAAGCCGTGTAGCAGTCGGTCGGCGCCTTCTGCTGGCCGGAAGGGACGCCCGGTATCCAGTTCCGGCACTCGCCCGAGGAGGGCATGTGCCCGGGTGGGATCTTGTCGGGGCCTCTGTCCGGGTCCGCCAACGCGGGTCCGGCGGTCAGGCACAGTGCTAACACCGTTAACATCCGGACCCGTGGTGACAACGACATGTGACGTTCCTTCTCGCGGTTTGCATAGGCCCCTGCCGCACGAAACAACGCTGGCGTCACTCCCTCGCGGCCATGCGATCCTCAGACCCGTTGATGGCGGGAATAGGTTGGTGTTGGGGCAATAATCCGCCGCGACCGCGGCGAAGAACGCATCCGACTTTTGGCCAAGTGCGGATGGGTCGCGCCTTTGCTAGCATACCAGCTTTCCGGGGTTCCCGGAAAACGTGATCGAACCACCTGCCGTGCCTATGCGTTGAATTGGCGAGGAGGTGCCAGCCAATGACGGCCCTGATGATCATTGCGGTCACTATCGTGCTCGGCGTGTTGACCGTGGTGCATAGACCGCCCCCACTGACCAAATGAAAAGGCCGGCTCAGATGAGCCGGCCCAGAAGATTTTGAGCACTTTTCCGACAGGTTCCGTCAGGCCTTGCGCTTGACGATTTGCCATGCGCCGGTGACGGTGAGTGCCGCGAGCGCCATCTTGAGGATGTCCCAGACGATGAAGGGCTGCACGGCCTTCTCGAAGGCCGAAACCAGCACGTTCGACTGGTCGATCCATCCGGCTTGGCCCGAAAGGGTCAGGAGCCAGAGGAATCCGGCAACGAACACCACCGCGTCGGCCAGCAGCATTGCACCGAAAAGCGCCAGCGGCCGGTTGGCGGCGCCCAGGTCCGCCGCGCGCCCGACGATATAGGCCATGGGAAGGTAAGCCAGCAGGAAGCCGCCGGTCGGGCCCATGAGATAGGCAATGCCGCCGCCGGCGGCAAAGACCGGTAGGCCCGCCGCGCCTTGGAGGAGGTAGGCGGCGACAGTCGCAACACCGATGCGCCAGCCAAAGGCAGCAGCAAGCGCGGCAACCGCAAAAGTCTGCAGGGTCACCGGCACCGGCCAGACCGGCACGTTGATCTTGGCCGAGAGCGTCAGGAGCAGGGTGCCCAAAACGACGATCGCGAGATTGGTGGCGAGCCGGGCGGTGTCGCCCTTGGGTTGCAGCGCGCCGAGCAGCGTATTCGGCGTGGTCAAAGTCACGGCCATTTCGTACCTTCCATCCCTGGAACCATAGATGTGATTTTCTTAGTCCCTCGGTCTGCCCCACGCAATGGCTCAACCTGCGCCCCAGCTTGTCTTCGATAAAGGTTTCGATCCGCAGACCGGGACGCCGGTTGCGGCCGCACCGGGCGTGACGCGGGTGACCGCACCCAATGCCGGGCCTTATACCTTCACCGGCACCAACAGCTTCCTCATCGGAAACGAACGTCTCTTTCTCCTCGATCCCGGGCCCGACGACGCGCGCCATGCCGAGGCCTTGCTCGCCGCGATCGGCGCCCGACCGGTCGAGGCGATTCTTTTGACCCACACCCACAGGGACCACAGCTCACTGGCAGCGTCCATGGCCCAACGGCTGCGCGCCCCGCTCTGGTTCGGCGGCCCGCACCGGCTCTCCCGGCCGGCCCGCAGGGGCGAGATCAATGCGGTCGATTCAGCGAGCGACTGGGCGCTGAAGCCCGACCAGACCCTCGTCGACGGCAAGCGCCTGGCGATCGATGGAATAGAGCTCAAGGTCATCGCAACCCCCGGGCACTGCGCCAATCATCTGGCGTTCGGGCTCGTCGGAACCGATGTGCTCTTCAGCGGCGACCACGTCATGGGCTGGAATTCGACGCTGGTCTCGGTGCCGGACGGCTCGATGAGCGACTATCTCGCCTCGCTCGACAGGGTGCTCGCAGCGCCCTATCGCCTGTACCTCCCTGCCCACGGCGGGCCGATCGCCGATGGACTTGCCTATGCCCGCGCGCTCAAGGCCCATCGTTACGCCCGCAATGGCCAGATCCTCGAGGCCGTGCGCGCCGGCGCGCACTCGATCGGCGCGATTACCCGCAAGGTCTATCCGGGCCTCGCGCTGAAGCTGCTGCCGGCAGCACGGATGACCGTCGGCGCCCATGTGGAGCATCTCGAGGAGCGGGGGATGTTGCGGGTTTCGCGGGGGCTTTGGGGGAGGAGGGTGGAGAGCGTGTAGTGGGAGAGGGCGAAAGAGCCGCTGGTTCCGCGCTCAGTGGATAGCGCCCCTCACCCTGTCCCTCTCCCCGGAGGGGCGAGGGGACCCTGTGGATACGTACAATCAAAGCACGAGCACCTCGCCCCTACGGGGAGAGGTCGACGGCGAAGCCGGCGGGTGAGGGGGCCTTCACGATGCCCCCGCAGATCCTCAACCGGCTGCTACTCCACCACTTCCGGCGAATACCCCGCCTCCCGTATCGCCGTCTCCGCCTTGGCGGCATCACCTTCCACCGTCACTTCATGCCGCGACAGATCGACCGCAACCCGTGCGCCGGGCAGGGCCGTGGCCAGGGCCTGGCGGATGGTGGCTTCGCAATGCCCGCAGCTCATGTCGGGAACGGCAAAGGTTGTGGTCTTCGATGCGCTCGTTTCAGTCATTTTCAGTGGTGTCCTTTCGCGTGGGTCGTTGCGCCGGCCAGGTCTTCGAGGATCGGGCAGTTGGGGCGCTCGTTCCCGCCGCAGCAATCGGCAAGGTGCTTCAGGGTCTGCACCATGCCTTCGAGCTCGATGATCTTGGTTTGAAGCTCGGCCACGTGGGCGAGCGCCACGCGCTTGACGTCGGCGCTCGCCCGGGTCTTGTCGCGCCAGAGCGCCAGCAGCTGCGCCGTCTCCTCGACGGAAAAGCCGAGCGTGCGGGCGCGCTTGATGAAGCGTAGCTCGTGGATGTCGTCCGCGCCGTAGACGCGGTAGTTGGATTGCGTGCGGCCCGCCGGCTCGATGAGGCCGATGCTCTCATAATAGCGGATCATCTTGGCCGAAACGCCGGTGGCGGTTGAGGCCTGGCCGATGTTCATGCGTGTAGCTCCTCTGGCTTGATGGTGCGCAACCTCAGCGCATTGAAGACGACGAAGACACTCGAAAGCGCCATGGCGCCGGCTGCCAGCATCGGCGAGAGCGTGATGCCCGCGACCGGGAACAGCACTCCGGCCGCAACCGGGATCAGCAGCACGTTATAGCCGAAGGCCCAGACGAGGTTCTCCCTAATGTTGGTGAGCGTCGCCCGGCTGAGGGTGAGGGCGGTCACCACCTTGGCCGGATCCCCGCCGACAAGGATGACATCGGCGCTGTCGATGGCCGCGTCCGTACCCGTGCCCATGGCGATGCCGACATCGGCCTCGGCGAGCGCGGGCGCATCGTTGATGCCGTCGCCGACGAACGCAACCGTGCGCCCGCCCGCACGCAGGCGCTTGACCGCCTCTGCCTTATCGGCCGGCAGCACCTCGGCCAGCACCTCGTCGATGCCGAGCTCGCGGGCAACGGCTTCGGCCGCCCGCCGGTTGTCACCGGTAACCAGCGCGACCTTGAGGCCCTGCCGGTGGAGAGCCGCGATCGCCGCTTGGCTGGTGGCTTTGAGCGTATCGGCGACGGCAAAAACCGCTGCCGGCCGGCCGTCAATGGCCGCAAGCACCGGCGACTTGCCGGTCAGGCTGAGATCGTCGCTCGCCGCTGCAAGTGATGCGGCATCGACGCCGTTCTGCGCAAGAAAACGCGCCGAACCGACAAACACCCTGTGGCCGGAGACCTCGGCCGCAATGCCCTGGCCGGGCGTCGCGGCAAAGCCGGTCGCTTTGGCCAGCGCAACGCCGCGATCTTGCGCGCCGGCAACGATGGCGTCGGCGAGAGGATGCTCGGACGCAGCTTCTGCCGCAGCCACCAATGCCAGCACCTCGTTCTCGGCGAACCCGTCGGCGGCAACGATATCGGTGAGCTTCGGCTTGCCCTCTGTCACCGTGCCGGTCTTGTCGAAGGCAACGACATCGACCTCGCGCAACTGCTGCAGCGCCTCGCCGCGCCGGAACAGCACGCCGAGTTCGGCAGCCCGGCCGGTGCCGACCATGATCGACGTCGGGGTCGCCAGGCCCATCGCACAGGGGCAGGCGATGATGAGGACGGCGACGGCGTTGACGAGCGCGAAGGTCAGGGCCGGGGAGGGGCCGAACACCAGCCAGGCAAGGAAGGTGGCGACGGCGACGGCGATGACGACAGGCACGAACCAGCCGGTGACCTTGTCGACCAGCGTCTGGATCGGCAGCTTGCCGCCCTGCGCCTCCTCGACCAGCCGGATGATCTGCGCCAGCATGGTGTCGGCGCCGACCTTGGTGGCCTGGAAGGTGAAGGCACCTTCCTTGTTGATGGTGCCGCCGACGACAGCATCCCCGATAGCCTTGGCGACGGGTATCGGCTCGCCCGAGATCATCGATTCGTCGATATGCGAGGCGCCCTCGACGATCTCGCCGTCGACGGCGACCTTCTCCCCCGGACGCACGACGATGACGTCGCCGACGGCAATCGCATCGAGCGGCGTCTCCACGGGCTTTCCGTCACGCAGGACGCGGGCGGATTTGGCCTGTTGCCCAGCGAGCCGCTCGATGGCGGCCCCGGCGCGGCCCTTGGCCCGCGCTTCGAGCAGCCGGCCGACGAGGATGAGCGTCACGATCACTGCCGCCGCCTCATAGTAGACGTAGTGCGTGCCGTGCGGCAGCACCTGCGGCGCGAAGGTGACGACGACCGAATAGAAATAGGCGGCAAGGCTGCCGAGCGCGACCAGCGAGTTCATCTCGGGCGCGCCCTTGAAGAGCGCTGGAATGCCGATCCTGTAAAAGCGCAGGCCCGGTCCGAACAGCACGATGCTGGTCAGGACGAACGAGAAGAGCAGCATCGCCTGATGCGGCACGAAGCCCATCAGCCATTCGTGGAACGGCGGAAAGAGGTGTGTCCCCATCTCGAGCGCGAAAACCGGGACCGTCAGCACCGTGGCGATGATGACGTCGCGGGTCAGCACCTGCGCGTCCTCGTCGTGGTGCATATGGCCATGCTGATGCTGCCCGGCCTCGATCGGTGAGGCCTTGTACCCGACGCCTTTTACCGCTGCGACCAGAGCGGGAACGCCATTGTCGTTGTCGGCAAGTGTCACGGTGGCGCGGTTGGTCGCCAGATTCACCGAAGCCTGCGTGACGGACGGCACCTTGAGCAATGCCTTCTCCACCCGTGCCACGCACGAGGCGCAGGTCATGCCCTCTATGGAAAGGGAAACGGGAGCAGATTTTGCCGCAGGGTGGTTCATGGGCTTGACCTTTGCATTGATCTGTCCCGCCTCAGATAGGGCTTCCCATCATGGCAAGGTCAAGGGGTGCGACGAGCAAATTCGCACCCGGCCCCTGTCGACCGGCGCGAGATCGGCGGAAAAGCGCCATTTGCTGTGCAATTGGGCGGATCCGCAGCCGCGCCTGCAGTTTCCGCATATATGTTGCGCAATTCTCTTCCGAAAACGCATGGCTGATGTGCGACGTGCCCATCTACTAATCACTACTCATTGGGTCTAGATAAGTGCCGTAACACAGAAGGGGAACCGAAATGAACATCCGCCAGAAATTCAATGAGATGCTGCAGTATCACCGCACCGTGCGTGAGCTCAGCGCGCTCGACGGCCGCCAGCTGCGCGACCTCGGCATCACCCGCGGCGACATCCACGACATCGCCCGCGGCAAGGCTCTCTAAGGCCTGACCAAAAGACTAGCCGACCTCCAAGGCTATCAGACGAAGGCGTCCATCCGGACGCCTTTTGTCGTTTTGAGTAACTGAAGTTCAGTTGATCACGTATTGCACCGTGCCGGCCGCTTCTACGGTCATGCGCTGGCGCGCCTCGCCCACATTGGTGACGCCCACCCCGACATCCCAGCATCCGGCCGCGACCGGAAACGCCCGGCTGGCGCCGGGCGCGATCGACTGGCCGCTGGGCAGAATGCTGGAGCCCTGGCCGCTCGAGGCGCATTCGCCTGCCACAACGATGTCGATGGTATTCTGCGTGCGGTTGACGATCTCGATATTGCCGGTCTGGGCCGTCGCGGGTGGAGCGGTTTGAGTGCTTGGCGGCGGAGAGGTTTGGGGGGCTGGCGGCAGGGCCGATTGCGGCGGCGGCGACAAGGCAGTTTGGGCGGCGGGCTGCGAGGGTGCCGGCGTCGCCCGCTGCGGGGGCGTCTCCGTCGGTGACTGCGGCGCGGCCTGTGTCGCGGCCGCCTGCGCTCCTGCCTGCTGCGCGCCCGGCGTGGCAGTCCGGCCAAAGGGCAGGAAACTTGCACAGCCTGCAAGGCTTGCAAGGCAGGCGGCGAGGATGGTGTAGCGAACGATCTGTCGCAAGGTCGGTCCCCAAAAACAGTTGCCTTGCACGACTTTAGCACCCTTGGCCACAAGCGCAACTTGATGCGGCGGAAGTCCTTCACAGGAGGCAGCGCGTACGGTCGCGGTCACGCTCGCGCCATATTGGCTCGGCCTCCTCCAGCCCCCAAAGCGTTCCCACCAAGAGGTTTTCTATCATGCGTACTCTTGCAGGGCTGGTGTTGCCCTTTGCCCTGGCCGCCGTTTCCGTCGGCTCGGCCACCGTCCCGGCCTCAGCCGCCGACGGGCCTGCCGCTATCGCAGCCGCTGTGGACAATGCCTTTCGCCCGCTTCTCGACGAGCACGACGTGCCGGGCATTGCGGTAGCGGTAACCGTCGGGGGAGAGGAGTATTTCTTCAGCTACGGGGTCGCCGATCGGGACAGCGGCGCGAAGGTCACCGAACACACGCTTTTCGAGATCGGTTCAGTCAGCAAGACCTTCACCGCAACGCTCGCCACATATGCGCAGGCTCTGGGCAGGATATCGCTCAAAGACTCTCCCGGAGTTTACATGCCGGAGCTGAGCGGCAGCGCCATCGATGCGGCGTCCCTCGTCAATCTCGGCACCTACACCGCCGGCGGCTTGCCGCTGCAATTCCCCGATACCGTCACCAGCGAGGGCATGCCGGCCTATTTCCGCCAATGGCAGCCCACGGCCGATCCGGGTCACGAGCGGCGATACTCCAATCCCAGCATCGGCCTCTTCGGCTACGTCACCAGCCTCGCCATGGACGGCGACTTCGCCGACATCGTGGAGGGCGAGCTCTTTGCCGGGCTTGGCCTTGCCGAGACCCACATCCGCGTCCCGCAGAGCGCGATGGAGGCCTACGCCTGGGGCTACAACAAGGCTGGCGTACCGGTGCGGGTCAATCCCGGCGTTCTCGATGCGCAGGCCTATGGCGTCAAGTCGACGGCCGCCGACATGATCCGGTTCGTCAAGGCGAACATCGATCCGAGTGGTCTTGAGCCCCCGTTGCGCCGCGCCGTCGAGGGCACGCATGTCGGCTACTTCGAAGTGGGTCAAATGGTGCAGGGCCTCGGCTGGGAACAATACCCCTATCCAGTGACGCTCGATCGTCTCCTGGCAGGCAATTCGATCACCATGGCCATGGAGCCCAACGCCGCGCAGGAACTCTCGCCGCCGCAGGCTCCGACCGGGCCGACCCTCTTCAACAAGACCGGCTCGACCAACGGCTTCGGCGCCTATGTCGCCTTCGTTCCCGCCCAGCAGATCGGCATCGTGATGCTGGCCAACAGGAACTTCCCCATCCCCGCCCGCATCACGGCCGCGCATGCCGTTCTGGAGCAGATCGCTTCGGAAGCGCCGTAACTAGCGGATGAGATCGGCGACCGTGGCCGAAAGCGCCGCCACGGCGTCGTCTGGGCGCAGCTTCACCTGCAGTCCGCGCTGCCCGCCATTGAGGAAGATCTCTTCGCTGAGAAGAGCGACTTCCTCTATGGCTGTCGGTACCTGGCGCTTCTGCCCGAAGGGGCTGATGCCGCCGACGCGATAGCCGGTCAGCCGTTCGGCGTCGGCCGGCTTCATCAGCTGCGCCGACTTGCCACCGAAGGCAGCGGCGAGCTTTTTCATGTTGATCTCTTCGTCCGACGGCACCACGGCGCAGACCGGGTTGCCGTCGACCAGCGCCATCAGCGTCTTGAACACGATTTCGGGCGCAACACCCATGGCCTCGGCCGCCTGCAACCCGACGCGTTCCGCGTTGGGATCGTAGTCGTATGTTGCCAGAGTAAAGGCGACGCCGGCCTTGGCGAGGGCCAGCGTCGCGGGTGTGGTCTTGGACATGAAGGAAGACTTAGCCGAAGGACCCGGCCGTGCAAGTGCTTAGCGACCACGCCTTTCGGGGAGGGTGTCGATAATACCGAGATCATGCTGCAGGTGGGCCGAGCTGTGCACCAGGTCGACCCAGGCCTGCCGCCTGCGGCGGGAGGCGCGAGGCGCCTTCACGCGTGGAAGCGGCGGCATGGAGAACCACGAAAGCCAGCGGGAGAACCGGCGCGGAACCAAGGCAATCGTTGTCATCTTGCAAAAGCAGTTCTTATGAAAGAACTGTCCCTGGTGAATTGGTGCCCCCGATATGCGCCTCACGAGGCTGGATATCCAATCGAACCTCGGCTACCCTCCATAAGGAGGGTTTATCCATCATGGCACTCAACCTGCCCCCGCTTGCCGCCATCCGCGCCTTCGAGGCTGCGGCACGGCACCTGAGCTTCACCAAGGCCGCCGAAGAGCTGGGCATGACCCAGGCAGCGGTGAGCTACCAGATCAAGCTCCTCGAAGAGCGAGTAGGCGCACCGCTGTTCCTGAGGCGCGCGCGGCAGGTGGCGCTGACCGAAATCGGGGTGCGCCTCGCACCGGAGGTGACGACGGCCTTCGAGATATTGAAGACCGCTTTTGCCGAGTCGCACGAACGCCTGGAGGGTACGCTCAACATCTCGGTGGTGCCGACCTTCGCCTCCTATTGGCTCGCTCAGCACATCGGCGAGTTCCAGATGGCCCACCCCCAGATCGCCATCCGCCTCGAAAGCTCGCCGCGCGTGGTGGATTTCGCCACCGAAGAGTTCGATCTTTCCGTGCGCGGCAGTGCCAAGCAATGGCCACCGAATGGCGAACTCGAAGGGCATCTGCTGCTCAAGGCTGAGTTCACCCCGATGCTGAGCCCCGCGCTCGCTGCGACCATCGGCGGGATCAAGGAACCGGCAGACCTCCTGAAGCTCCCACTGACCGATGCCGGCGACCCCTGGTTCGAGAACTGGTTCACCGCCGCCGGGGTCGAATACGACAGCAAGGATCGGCCGCAGTCGCAGTTCGGGGCCCAGCACCTGGAAGCTGCCGCCGCGATGGCCGGCCGGGGCGTCGCCATGCTCACCCCCGCCTTCTACACGGACGAACTGGCGATGGGCCGGCTGCTGCAGCCTTTCGATCTGCTCGGCTATGACGGGCACGGCTACTGGCTGCTCTACCCGCGCGCCCGCCGCAACGTCCCCAAGATCCGCATGTTCCGCGACTGGATCATCGAAGCCACCAAGCCTTTGCGCGAGGAGGGGTAGCCCCTAGCCGAAGATCGCCCGATCGCGTTCAACGATCTCCGCCAGGAACTCTGAAACCAGTGCCACTCGCCTGATCGCCCGCAGGTCTTCATGCACCACCGTCCAGTAGCTGCGGGTCAGGCCGTGCTCCGGCAGCACAGGTATGAGATCAGGATCCCGCCGGGCCATGAAAGCATGGAGGATACCGATGCCGGCACCGGCTCTGACCGCCTCGGTCTGGCCCATCGCCGAGGAGATGGCGATCGACGAGTGCCAGGACCTCGAGAATTCGCCCGTGTAGTCGAGCGAAGCTGAAAACAGCAGATCCTCCACATAGCCGACGAGCCGGTGGGCCGCGAGATCGTCGACGCTCGCCGGCGTGTCGTGGCGGTCGAGATAGGTGCGGCCGGCATAGAGACCGAGGCGATAGTCGGTAAGCTTGCGCGCCACCAGCCGCCCCTCGCGCGGACGCTCCAGTGTCACGGCAATGTCGGCCTCGCGGCGCGAGAGGGAGAAGGCTCGGGGAACCGGCACGAGCTCGATGGTCAGGTCAGGATGGCGCTCGGCGAGTTCGCCGATGCGCGGCGCAAGGAAGGCGACACCGAACCCGTCCGGCGCGCCCACCCGCACGGTACCGGAAACGCCGGCGGCCTCGCTGCCCGCAGTCTCGCTGGCCGCCAGCATTTCGCTTTCCATCCGCTCGGCATGGGCGAGAAATCGCTCCCCCTCGGAGGTCAGCTCGCTGCCGTGGGTGTGCCGGGCAACGAGTCGGGCACCGAGCGCGGCTTCGAGGGTATCGAGCCGACGGGCGACTGTCGCGTGGTTAAGCCCAAGGGCGCGGGCTGCGCCCAGGATCTGGCCGCTGCGGGCGATAGCGAGGAAGATACGAACGTCGTCCCAATTCATGGTGCTATAATTTCCGCACAACCGATGCGAATTTCGTCGCGTTGCTATCCGATGAGCGTAGAGCCATAACCTCTGGCGAACAAGGGAGGCAGCTCATGCGCACCATCGGACATTTCATCGACGGCCAGGAGACCACCGGCCAGTCCAGCGACTTTCAGGACGTCTTCAACCCCGCGACCGGCGAGCCGCAGGCGCGGGTGGCGCTGGCAGCGCACGCTGATCTCGAGGTGGCGGTCGCCTCTGCCGTCGCCGCTCAACCCAGATGGGCAGCGACCAACCCGCAGCGGCGGGCGCGGGTGTTCTTCAAGTATGTAGAGCTCATCAACCGCGATATTGACGCGCTCGCCGAGCTCCTCAGCCGCGAGCACGGTAAGACCATCGAGGATTCCAAGGGCGACATCCTGCGCGGGCTGGAAGTCGCCGAATTCGTCGCCGGCGCGCCGCACCTGCTCAAGGGTGAGTTCAACGAGGGCGCCGGGCCGGGGATCGATATGTATTCGATGCGCCAGCCGGTCGGCATCGGCGCCGGCATCACCCCGTTCAACTTTCCGGCGATGATCCCCTTGTGGATGCTCTCGCCGGCGATCGCGGCAGGTAATGCCTTCATCCTCAAGCCCTCCGAGCGCGATCCTTCCGTGCCGGTTAAGCTGGCCGAGCTGGCGATCGAGGCAGGCCTTCCCAAGGGCATCCTCAACGTCGTGCAGGGTGGCAAGGAGACTGTCGACGCCATCCTCGCCCATGAGGCAATCGGCGCGATCTCTTTCGTCGGCTCGACCCCCATCGCCCGCTACGTCTATGCGACCGCCGCCGCCAACGGCAAGCGCGTACAGGCCTTCGGCGGGGCCAAGAACCACATGATCGTCATGCCCGACGCCGACATGGGTAAGGCCGCCGACGCGCTGATGGGCGCCGGCTACGGCTCGGCCGGCGAGCGCTGCATGGCCATTTCCGTGGCCGTGCCGGTGGGTGACAAGACCGCTGATCTCCTGATCGAGGCACTGAAGCCCCGGATCGAAAAGCTCAAGGTTGGCCCCGCGACCGACAAGGCCTCGGAGATGGGGCCGGTGGTGACCAAGGCCGCCAAGGACCGCATCCTGTCGCTGATCGACAAGGGCGTTGCACAGGGCGCCGAGCTCGCCGTCGACGGGCGCGGATTTGCGCTGCAAGGCTACGAGAACGGCTTCTTCGTCGGACCAACTCTGTTCGACCGCGTGACGCCCGAAATGGACATCTACAAGGAAGAGATCTTCGGCCCCGTGCTCTGCGTCGCCCGCGCCCATACCTATGAGGACGCGCTGGAACTGCCGATGAACAACCCCTACGGCAACGGCGTTGCCATCTTCACCCGCGACGGCGACACCGCCCGTGACTTTGCCAGCCGCATCAATATCGGCATGGTCGGTATCAACGTGCCGGTTCCCGTGCCCCTGGCCTACCACTCCTTCGGCGGCTGGAAGGCCTCGGCCTTCGGCGACCTCAACCAGCACGGCACCGACTCCATCAAGTTCTGGACCCGCACCAAGACGGTGACCTCGCGCTGGCCCTCGGGCATCAAGGAAGGCGCGGAATTTCAGATGCCGACGATGGCGTAAGCCAGGTTCGACGACGGTGAGAATGAAGGGCCTGGCGGCATGCCGGGCCCTTTTGCATGGGTAGGATCGGCTCCGGCGAACGGCTGACGATGCGCTGGTGCGTTGTCACCTGGTCGTTCTCACTTCACACCCAGATACCCGATCCCCTTCTTCGCCACCTCCTCAAGGCTCTCCTCGTATCCGGCGTCCGCGTAGCGCATCACCCCAAGCGCAGTGTCATTGGTGAGCGCGTGGCTCAGGCGCTCAGCCGCCGCCTCGGTGCCGTCGGCGACGACCGTCACTCCCGCCGAGGTCATGTAACCGGCATAGCCCCCGCCGCCGGAGTGGACGACGACTAGGTCGGCCATAGAGGAGCAGAGTAGCATCGCATCGAGCAGCGGCCAGTCGGCAATGGCGTCGGACCCGTCCTTCATCCGTTCGGTCATGATGTTGGGGTGGGCCATGGCGCCGGCGTCGAGGTGGTCGCGGCTGAAGGTGACGGGCGCCAAGAGTTCGCCCTTTCCGACCATGTCGTTGACGGCGAGCGCAAGCTCGGTGCGCTCGCCATGGCCGAGCCAGGCGATGCGGGAGGGGAGGCCTTCGAAGGGAACATAGCGACGTGCGAGACCGATCCAGTTGGTAACGATCCAGTTGTCCGGGAACATCTGCAGCAGGCGGTCGTCGATCCTGCGGATATCGTCGGGGTCGCCCGATTGCGCCATCCAGCGGAACGGGCCGATGGCGCGCGCGAACAGGGGACGCAGGTACGCCTCGGTGAAGATCGGGATGTCGAAGGCGTTCTCGACGCCGCCCTCGCGCGCCTGGGTGCGAATGAGGTTGCCGTTATCGAACACTTCCGCGCCTCTGCGCTGGAAGTCGAGCATCGCCTCGACATGCGGAACGATCGAGGCGCGGCTGGCGGACATCAATTGGGCGGGGTCGGTGCGACGCAGCTCCCGAACCTCGTCGAGCGTATAGCCGCGCGGCACATAGCCGTAGACGAGGTCGTGAGCGCTGGTCTGGTCGGTGACGATATCGGGCACGATGCCGCGCCTGGCGATCTCCGGATAGATATCAGCGGCATTGCCGACAAGGCCGACGGAGAGGGCGCGCTTGTCCTTGACCGCCGCGTCGACCATGGCGAGGGCGGTATCGAGATCCGGGGCAATCTCCTCGAGATAGCCGATCTCGCGCCGTTTGCGCGCGCGCTCGGGGTCGACCTCGACGACGAGGATGGCCGCGCCCGCCATGCGGCCGGCAAGGGGTTGTGCTCCGCCCATGCCGCCAAGGCCGGCGGTCAGGATGAAGCGGCCGGCGAGGCCGCCGTCAAAGCGCTTCTCGGCGATGCGCATGAAGATCTCGTAGGTGCCCTGGATGACGCCCTGGCTGCCGATATACTGCCAGGCCCCGGCCGTGAGCCCGCCCCAACAGATCAGGCCCTTCCTCTCGAGCTCGTAAAAAATCTCGGCCTTCGCCCACTGCCCGACGAGGTTGCAGTTGGCCATGATGACGAGCGGCGCCCTGGCGTGGGTCTTGAGGAGCCCGATCGGCTTGCCGGACTGGATGAGAAGAGTCTGGTCCTCGTCCATGCTCTTGAGGGCGGAAACGATCGCATCGTGGCTCGCCCAGTTGCGGGCAGCTTTGCCGAGCGCGGCGTAGACGACGAGATTGTCGGGGTCCTCTCCGACGGAGAGGACATTTTCGAGGAGGCGCAGAAGCGCCTCCTGCCGCCAGCCCTTGGCCCGCAGCTGCGGACCGCCGGGAATGGGGAAGTTGGGATGGCGGGGATTGGGCGTGGGCATTGGCCTAGATCCTGCGGCTATCGTCCAGCGCGTATTTCGCCAGCTCTATGCCCATGGTCTTTTCGACATGCGGATAGACCGACGGGTCGAGGACGCTGGACGACAAGGGGATGATGGTCTTGGGCACATGGAGGACGAAGACGTACATGCCAACCCGAACCTGGCCGACCGAGAGCGGTTGGCCGGAGGCGTCGAGCGTGGTGATGACGTCGGGGAAGGTGGCGATGCGGTGACCCTCGATATTGTCGATGGCCATGTATTCGTTCATCACATGGAGGGTAGCGGTGTCCTCACCCTTGCCCACCGTAATGGTGCCGACGTCGAAGGCCTCGCTGGTATAGACAACGTCCCGGCGCTCGACTGTGCCCCGCACGAGAACGGTGCCCCCAGTGGTTTCGACGATGGCGTCAAGCACCTTGCCGGGGCCTTTACCCTCGGCGGCGATGATCGCCTCACCGAGCTTCAAGGCAAGCGAGATACCTCCCAGAGCGGCATGCTCCTTCACATAGCTGGCGCGCACCGGATTGCGGCAGGAGGCGATGAAGCCGCCGGACATATCGGCGGCGGTGCGCAGGATCGGGGAGACCTTGGCGGTGGCCCCGCGCGTGACGAGCTCGATATAGCGGTTCTCGTCGCGGTTGCCGCCGACGGCGGTCTGGATCATCGGTTCGGGCGAGCCGGCAAGGCCGATCGACCCCATGTCGCCGGTCGGATGCGCGCGGATGTCGCCGACGGCGTCGACCACCTTGAGGCCAAGCGCGGCGGAAGGCAGCCAGCCGTTGAGGGTCGAGGATTTGCCGTTCTGGCCGACCATGAGGCCGGCAAGCGGCTCGCCCAGCGCCTCCTGCAGCAGCTGTACCGCCTTGATGTAGTCAACGCCGCGCATTTCCCACGGCGTGGTGGAGGCGGGGGCACCGATAGCGGCGGCGGTCGCAACCCACGCTTGCGGGTCGAGCTCGTCGACCGAGACCAGCTCGGGCTTGCCGATGGAGACGGCGGCGTAGCCGAGCATGCGGCCGTGATCGGCCCAACCGCCACCCCCGGCGGCGTAGACGGAACCACCCTTGACGGCGGCTTCGACGTCCTTCTCGGTCAGGATGCGGCCCATTCAGATGATCTCCTCGGTGGAACTTCTGCGAGGCCGAAATGGCCCCTCACCCGGCGCTACGCGCCGACCTCTCCCCAGAGGGGCGAGGTGAGCACTGTGCCGGCCAGAGACTGGATGCCATCCCCTCGCCCCTTTGGGGAGGGTTAGGGTGAGGGGCTCTCCGCGTCATGATACTTCCCCCTTGTCGATCCGCTTGACCGCCTCCATCAGCACGGCGGCACCCAGCGCGATATCCTCGACCTTTGCCGATTCCTCCGGCGTATGGCTGCGCCCGCCGGCGCACGGCACGAAGATCATCGCCGCCTTGGTGACCTTGGCGAGCCAGGCGGTGTCGTGGCCGGCTCCGGAAGCCATGCGCCGGTGACGGGCGCCAGCGGTTTCGCAGGCGGCATCGAGCACGCTCAGGAGGCCGGGATCGCAGGGAGTGGGCATATTGTCCGAGATGACGCGGGGAGGGGCGATGGCGACGCCCGTCTCGTCTGCGATACCCTCAAGGCCGGTCGAAAGCTCGGCAAGGAAACGCTCCATATCGGTGCGGTCCTCGGCCCGGGCGTCGATGAGCAGTGTTACCTGTGCCGGTACGACGTTGGCCGCATTCGGCTCCATACGGAATTCGCCGACCGTCGCAGCGAAATGCGTCTCGCCGCTGGCAAGTTCACGGGCGAAACGCTCGACGGCAAGAACGATCCAGGAGGCGGCAACGAGAGCATCCTTGCGCCCGTTCATCGGCGTGGTGCCGGCATGGTCAGCCCGGCCGTCGACGACGATCTCGATGCGGGTGATGCCGGCAATGGCGGTGACGACCCCGACGTCGCGTTCTTCAGTCTCCAGCACCGGGCCCTGCTCGATGTGCAGTTCGAGGAAAGCGACGATATCGTTGCGCGTCAAGGTTGCGGCGGCGTGGCCGCCGACATCGTTGATACCGCGCTTGAGTGTCAAGCCATCGGCCTCGCGCTCCAGCCACTCGTCCGGGCGCTGGCCGGTCATGCCGCGGCTGCCGATGCACGAGACGCCGAAGATCGACACTTCCTCGGCAAGGAAATCGACGATCTCGAGATCGTGGTCGAGCGCAATGCCCTGGTCGGCAAGCGCACAGGCGACTTCGAGCGCGGCCGAGACGCCCGCGATCCCGTCATAACGCCCGCCATCCGGCACCGTATCGGAATGGGAGCCGAGCATGATGGTGCCGAGGTCAGGCCTGCGGCCCGGGCGGCGGCCGATGAGGTTGCCGGCCGCATCGATCCGCGTTTCAAGGCCGGCGGCGTCGAAGCGGTCAACGAGCCATTCGCGGCCCTTGAGGAAGGTCGGCGTGAAGGCGCGGCGGGTATAGGGTCGTTCGGGCTCGGTGATGGCGGCAAGGCCATCGATGTCTTCGGCGATGCGGGCAGCGGAGGTGGGAAGGTTCCGTGTCATCCCCGCGCCTCCGGACGCACGAACCGGCCCGTGCCGGGCTCGGCAAGGACGTTGGTTCCGTCGAACACCATCTCGCCCCGCAGGAATGTCGCGCCGACGGTCCAGGGCAGTTCGATGCCGTTATAGGGGCTCCAGCCGACGACGTTGTGGCCGCTCGCCGCTGCGTCGTAGACCTTGGGCCGAGGGAGGAGCACGGTGATGTCGGCGTCCCTGTCGGGGGTGAGGGCACCCTTGATGTGGTCGAGGCGGAAGTGCCTGGCCGGGTTCCCAGCCATGAGCTTTGCCGCCCATGTCAGGGGGATGCCGCGGGCGAGTGCGCCTTTGACGAAGAGCGGCACCATTGCCTCGAGGCCGGGCACGCCTGAGGCGTTGGCGAGCATGTCGGGGTTGGTCTTGCGGTCCTCCGACCAGCTCACATGATCGGTCGAGACCAGGGTGACATTGCCGCTGGCGACGTGCTGCCAGAGCTTTTCGACCTCGGCGCGCGGACGGATCGGCGGATTGATCTTGGCTTTGCCCCCGAGGCGGGCAACGTCGTTCTCCTCGTCCAGGGTCAGGTAATGGATACAGCACTCGATGGTGGCCGCATGGCCTTCATCGCGGTAGCGCCGGGCGATCTCATAACCGCGTGAGAGCGAGCAGTGGACGACATGGACGGGGCATTGGGTCGCCGCGCCGATCTCGTAGATCTCGAGCATGGCGAGGAGCTCGGTCAAGGGCGGCCGCGACAGGCCGTGGGCGCGCCAGTCGGTGATGCCGGAGGCTTTGACCTCCTCCATCGCCGTGCGCACGAACTCGTCGTCCTCGTTGTGGACGCCGGCGGCAAGGCCTGTGGGGGCGAGGGCGGCAAAGCACTCGGCAAGGAGTTGTGGAGGGATACGGGGGAAGCGTTTTGGATCAGTGCCGAAGGTCGAGAACTTGAAGGCGGCGACGCCCGCCTCGACCATCTCGGGAATGCGCCGGGCGCCGTCTTCGGGGTCGATGGTGCCATAGAGGGCGAAATCGACGCGCGCCTGGGGAGCGGCGTGGGCGAGCTTGCGCTCGACCGCCTCGGCCGAGCAGACGAGGTTGCCCTCGTCATAGGGCATGTCGACGATTGTGGTCACCCCGCCTGCCGCCGCCGAGCGGGTCGACCAGATGAAGTCTTCCTGGTCCTTCTGGGATAGCGAATGCACCTGAGCGTCGATGGCGCCGGGCAGGATCAGCGCGTTGCCGAACTCGTGCCGTTCGCGCGCGGCCGGCGCGCGTCCCTCGCCCACAAGGACGACCTTGCCGTCGCGCACGGCCACATAGCCGTCCTCGACGATGAGGTCGGGAAGGACGACGGTACCGGTGATGACAAGGTCGAAGTCGGACATCGATCAAAGTCCCGCAAGGATGTATAGCCGATCGTTCCGGCAAGGGTGCACCATCACGCCTGCCTCCCCGCCTGGCCCGTGCGGCGCATCAGCATGCGTTCGATCGCCGAGAGACCATCATAGATCAGCACTGCCAGGATGCCGACGATGATGCCACCTTGGGCGACGAACGCGGTGTTGCGCGAGAGGAGTCCGGCGATGATAACCTCGCCGAGCGTCCTTGCGGCGACCGTCGAGCCGATGGTGGCGGTGGCGAGCGCGATCACCGTCGAGAGGCGGATGCCGGCAAGGATCACTGGGAGCGCCAGCGGCAGCTCGACCCGCATCAGGCGCTGCCGCCCGGTCATGCCCATGCCGCGCGCCGCTTCGGTGACGGTCGGGGGCAGGTTGGTAAGCCCCGTCAGCGTGTTCTCGAAGATCGGCAAAAGGCCATAAAGAAAGAGCGCCACCAGCGTCGGTGCGGTGCCGAAGCCGAGGACGGGCACCGCAAGCGCCAGCACCGCGACCGGCGGAAAGGTCTGTCCGATATTGGCAAGGCTGCGCGAGAGAGCCAGGAACTCGGCCCCGAACGGACGGGTGACGAGGATAGCGAGGCCGACCGCAAGCGCGGTCGCCAGCACCATGGCCGTCCCGACAATGGCGAGGTGGTTGAGGGTGAGATCGATAAGACTGCCCTGGTTATAGATCACCGGCTGGCCCGCGCGTACGAGCGGCCGGAAGACGAAGACGAAGGTCTGCGGGCTGACGAGGAACGCCACCAGCAGCGCCAGGACGATGAGGCGGATGACGAGTCCGACGCTCATTGCGGCCTCGCAGCGTGCCGGGCGAGTTCGGTGAGGGTGATGCGCCCGATGTGTTCCCCGTCGCGGGTGACCGGCAGGGCCTCGCGTCCCGACCACAGGCATTCGGCATAGGCTTCACGCAGATTCGCCCCGCTATCGATCGGCTCGCCCTGCGCCTCGCCCGGCTCGACGAAGGCGACGACCTTGGAGAGCGAAAGCAGCCGGAACGACCGGTCGCCGCCGATGAGCTCGGCAACGAACTCGGTGGCCGGATTGGCGATGATCTCCTCGGGCGTTGCATATTGCAGAAGCTTGCCGGCATCCATGACGGCGATCTTGTTGCCGAGATGGATGGCTTCTTCCATGTCATGGGTGACGAGAACGACGGTGGTCTCGAAACGGCGCTGGATGGCGAGCAGATCATCCTGCGCCTTGGCGCGGATGACCGGATCGAGCGCGCCGAACGGCTCGTCCATCAGGAGGATATTGGGTCCGGCCGCCAGCGCCCGGGCGACGCCCACGCGCTGCTGCTGCCCGCCGGACAACTCGCTCGGCAGCCGGTCGCGGTATTCGGCCGGATCGAGCTGGAACAGGGTGAGGAGCTCGTCGATGCGCGCGTCCGTGCGTGCCTTGTCCCATCCGAGAAGCTTGGGGACAGTGCCGATATTCTCGGCGACCGTGCGATGGGGGAAAAGGCCGTGGCCTTGGATCGCGTAGCCGATCCTGCGGCGCAGCATATGTGGCGGTTCGGCGCGGGTATCCTGCCCATCGATCAGCACCTGTCCCGATGTCGGCTCGACAAGGCGGTTGATCATGCGCATCAGCGTGGTCTTGCCCGAGCCCGAAGTGCCGACGACAACGCAGATCTGGCCCGCAGGAACGGTCAGGGACACGCTGTCGACGACGGCGGTCTCGCCATAGACCTTGGTGAGGTCCTGGATTTCGATCATTGCGTGCGCCCCCCGACGCTGACCATTTCAACGATGGCATCGAGCACCACGGCGGCCGCGAAAGCCAGTGCCACAGTCGGCACGGCGCCGAGCAACACCAGATCCATGGCCGTCTGCCCGATGCCCTGGAAGACGAAGACGCCAAAGCCGCCGCCCCCGATCAGCGCGGCGATGGTGGCCAGCCCGATATTCTGCACGAGCACGATGCGGATGCCGGTGAGGATGACCGGAAAGGCGAGCGGCAGCTCGACACTCATCAGGCGCTGGCCGCCGGTCATGCCCATCCCGCGGGCCGCGTCGTTGGCGGCCTCGGGCACGTTTTCGAGGCCAACGACTGTGTTGGCAACGATTGGCAGCAGCGAGTAGGCAAAGAGCGCAACCATCGCCGGCGTCGTGCCGATGCCCGAGATGCCGATGGTCGAGGCACCCGGCACATTGGCGGCGACCCAGGCGAGCGGCGCGATGAGAAGACCGAAGAGCGCGATCGACGGGATGGTCTGGACGATATTGAGCACGTTGAGGACGGCCGCTCGAACTGGGCGCACGCGATAGCAGAGAATGCCGAGCGGTACGCCTGCGACCGTGGCGACGGCAACCGAGCCGAAGGCGAGGAGCAGGTGCGTGCGTGCCTCGTTCCAGAAGGCAGAGGCGCGGTTGGCGTATTCCTTGAGGATCGAAAGATCGTTCCACGCGCCGCTCCACAGCAGCAGCCAGAGGGCGGCGCCGACCGCCGCCAGCATGGCAATGCGCGGCCACGGGCGGAACCTCAGGCGCGTGAGCGCGTCGGCGACCATCAGCGCGAAGGCGAAGGTCAGGAGCCAGAAGCCGGCACCGGGCGAGACCCGGGCGAAGGTGTTGTCGGCAGGCGTCAGGTAAGTGGCCGATCGGCCGATCATCACGAAAGCGACGGCAAGAACGGCAAGGGCGATGGCGAGCTTGACGGCGGGCGCGAGCCGGATGAGCGCGACGAGGATGCCGACGGCTATGGCGGCGATCGTCAACCAGGCCGAGGGGCCGTCAAGCGCATCGATTAGCATGCGGCCCTCGCCGAGCACGATGCGGTTGGCGCGGAAGATGGAAAACGGCAGAAATGCGCCCGCCACAGCGACGAGCGCGATGAGCACACCGAGCTTGTCGAAGGCGAGGGCGGGACGGGCGGAGGTGGCGGTTGCGAGGGTCATCACCGGCTCGCTCCAAGGAACGCGCTAGTCCCGCTCCCTGCCCGTGACATTGCAGACGGAGCGTTCGCATCTGGCACGGATCCCCTTCTCCCCTCGTGGGAGAAGGTGGCCCGAAGGGTCGGATGAGGGGGCTGCGATGTTGTGGTTCGCACCTGGTTTCGTGGTTCTTTCAGCATCCCAACCCCTCATCCTGATTTTCCGCTGAACGCGGAAAATCGGTCCCTCTCCCACAAGGGGAGAGGGGAAGGGGAACCAAACCCGCGCAGGATCAGGGACACGATCCCTCTTCTCAGCTGACGAACCCGTTGCTGGTGAGGAAGTCGGTGGCCACGGCCGCCGCCGGTTCGCCGCCGACCTGAACCCGCCCGTTGAGCTCCTGCAGCGTCTCGAGGGTGAGCGCCTCGAAGATCGGGGCGAGCAGTTCCTCGATCTGCGGGTATTCGTTCAGCACCTCCTCGCGGATGATCGGGGCAGGCTGGTAGACCGGCTGCACGCCCTTGTCGTCCTCGAGCACGACAAGGCCCGAGGGGGCGATGCCACCGTCGGTGCCGTAGACCATGGCGGCGTTGACGCCGTTGGTCTGCTGGGCGGCCGCTGCGATGGTCGCGGCCGTGTCGCCGCCAGAGAGAGTAACGAGTTGGTCGGGCGAGAGGGTGAAGCCGTAGACCTCCTGGAACTTGGGCAGCGCTGCCGGCGAATTGACGAATTCGGACGAGGCGGCGAGCTTCACCTCGCCGCCATTGGCGACGTATTTTCCGAACTGCGTGAACGTCGAGAGGTCCTCGGCCTCGGCCAGATCTTGCCGGATGGCGACCGCCCAGGTGTTGTTGGCGGGCGAGGGCGCGAGCCAGACGATCTTGTTGGCCTCGTAGTCGAGCTCCTTGGCCTCCTCGTAGGCCGATTGAGCGTCGTTCCACAACGGATCATCGGCCATGTCGAAGAAGAAGGCGGCGTTGCCGGTATATTCGGGATAGATGTCGATCTCGCCGGCCATGATCGCCTCGCGCACGATCGGCGTGCCGCCCAGCTGGATGCGGTCTTCGACAGGGATGTCGTTGGCCTCGAGCACCTGCATGATGATGTTGCCGAGCACACCGCCCTCGGTGTCGATCTTGGAGGAAACCACCACCTGCGCATTGGCGGCGGTTGCGGTGATCGCCAGCGCGGCGGCGCTGAGGAGAATTCTGGTAAAGCGCATGATCGTCTCCCTGTTGGGCCGAACCCGGGGCGGTCCGGCTTTTCCGTTTCTAACCTAACGCACTGACAGATTGTGACCAGAGCGTTTAGGCTAATCCACCGGCCCTAAAGCGAAATACTCGTCCAGCTCCATGATGGCGGAGTGAGAAATCAGTTCGCCGAGGAAGGTCTCCGACGCCAGCGCTTCCTCGATCGCTTCGACCTCCGAGGAGAGCGGACGGTCCTCCCGATAGAAGGCCGCGTGCCGGCGCACGAGTTCATAGACCATGCCCGGCACGTTGCCGGGACGGTCTTCGGAGATATCCATCGCCTGGGCCGAAAGCAGGCCTTCAAGCGCGGCGAGGCGCCGCAGCGCCGAGACCTGCCGCTCGAAACGCTCGACGACCAGCGGCAGGAACGCCGCCTCGTCCTCGAGCCCATTGGCGACGACCAGCGACTGGGCCGAGATGGCGGCCGAGAGCGAGTGGACGCGCACGAACAGCTCACCGGCGAGCTTGATGATCGGCCCGAAGCCGGTGGCGATGGCCCCCGGGGCAACGAGGTTGACCGGCAGGTTCCGCCGCCCGCCATTGCCGAGCAGCACGCAACGGTTGAATGAGTTGCGCGCCACATGCGCAAGGGCGAGCTGCGCGGTCTGCAGGAATACGGTGACATCGAGTGGGAGCGACCCTCCGGAGGTCAGCACCTGCCCGCCGGCGACGACCGGGTTGTCGTCGGTGCGGCCGGTTGCGGCAAGGATGGTGCGGCCGGCAACGACGAGGCTCTCGAAGGCCGTGGCGAAGACCTGGCTCATCATGCGGATCGAGAGCGGATCCTGGATATGCGTGCCGATCGGCCATTCCCAGCCCATGGCGTTGAAGTAGAGCCAGGCCCCGATGCCGGCTTCGCGGTCGGTGCCGACGTGGGCGACCGCTTTCCACGGATCGCGCGAAGCGCCGAGCGCGCCGGCGGTGGTGAGGCCCGTGGCAAGCAGCGCGCGAACGGTCGCAGCGGCCTGACGCACGGCCCGGGCGGCGGCGGCGTAGCCTACCGCGTTAGTCGAGACCGACGCGAGGCTGTCCCGGGGAGCGAGCTTGAACGGTGCGAGACCGGCCTGCTGGAGGGCTTCGAGCGCCGGCAGGCGCCGGCCCTCGTAAACGGCCTCGCCGACGCCGGTCAGCACCGCGCCGATCTGACCCATGAGCCCGATATCCGCGCACCCGATCGAGCCCGTACGGCGCACGACCGGAATGACATCGGCCGAGAGGAGCTGCATGTAGGTGTCGACCAGGGCGGGCGTGCAGCCGACGCGGCCGGTCAGCGCCATGTTGATGCGGATGGCAAGCGCGTTGCGGGTGACCTCTATGGGAAACGGACTGCCGGTGCCGAAATGGTGCGCGCGCACGAGGCCGATGGAGAAGGCATCGAGGTCCTCCTCGGACCACTCGACGTCCTTCATGGCGCCGACACCGGTCGTTGCCCCGTAGACGGGCTGGCCCGCGGCGATGGTCTCTTCCACGACCTCGCGGGCGGCCTCGACCCGCGAGAGCGCGGCGGGATCGGCGACAATGGCGACCTTGCGCGCGCCGATGCGCGTGAGGTCGGCAAAGCTCAGCGGCTTTCCCTCGAGGCGGACGGTGGGCAGGGCGGCGTTCATTCTGGCTCCGGCGGATAAAGACCTGACGATCCTTTCGTATCCGGAGCCGAGGCGCAAGCGGTGGACTGGGACGCGAAGGGTGTTACCCGGCCTGCGCCTTCATTGGACTGACGCCAGGAGGCTGGACTTCGTGCGGTGCGGCGGTAGCGGCCATTGCCAGCGCCTCGCCCACCGCAAAGAGCGTTGGAGCCGATAGCGGAAAACCCTCCGCCGCCATCACTGCTTCGCAGAGCGTTCCGCGCCAGATGCGCTCGTCGGGACGGCCGAGGCTGGCGGCGATGACGACGGGGGTGGCAAGGCGCATGCCGCCCGCCTTGAGTTCAGCGACGATGTCGGGAAGCGTGCGGCGGCTCATATAGTAGACGCTGGTGGTGGCCGGATCCGCGAGCATCCGCCAGTCGATTGAATCGGGCAGGCTTCCCTTGCGGGAATGGCCGGTGACGAACCGGACCGACTGGGCATGGTCGCGGTGAGTGAGCGAAACGCCGAGGCGCGCGGCGAGGGCCAGCGCGCTGGTGATGCCGGGAACGACGTCGACCGCGATGCCATGCGCTTCGAGCATGGCGATCTCTTCGCCGGCGCGTCCGAAGATCATCGGGTCGCCGGATTTGAGTCGAACGACATGCTTGCCCTGGCGGGCGAGCGTCAGCATCATTTCGTTGATGTCTTCCTGCCGGCAGCTGTCGCGCCCGGCCCGCTTGCCGACCGCCAGGCGCTTGGCCTCGCGGCGGGCGAGTTCGAGGACATCGGTGGAAACGAGATCGTCGAAGAGGATGACGTCGGCCGACTGCAGGGCGCGGACGGCCTTGATGGTCAAAAGTTCCGCATCGCCCGGGCCGGCGCCCACCAGGGTAACGTGCCCTGCCGGGGCAGCGTCGGCGACGGCGGCGATCAGGCGTTCGGGATCGGCTTGCGGAGCCGCGCCGAACGCCATGTCGGCAAAGCGCTCCCAAAAGGCGCGACGCTCAGGGCCGGGCGCAAGGCGCTCCATGACCTCGTCACGGATTTTCGCGGCGGTATCCGCCCACTGGCTGAGGGTCCGGGGCAGGAGGGTCTCGATGCGCCGGCGTACCGCCTGGCCGAGAATCGGCGCGGCTCCGGAGGTCGAAATGCCGACGACGATCGGCGAGCGGTTGACGATCGAGCCGAACTGGAACTGGCACAGCGCCGGCTTGTCGATGACGTTGTAGGGGACGCCCGCAGCGTGGGCGGCGGCGGTGAAGGCGTGGGCTTCCGTGTCGTCCTCGATGTCGGCAACGGCAATGGCGGCGCCGGCGAGGTCGGCAGGGGTCCAGTGGCGGGGGACGAGGGTGATGGTACCGAAGCTCAACCGCCCCTCACCCTGGCCCTCTCCCCAGAGGGGCGAGGGGACGCTGTGGGTGTCGCCGTGTCTGCCAGGAGCATCGAGCGGGTCTGCACCTCGCCCCTCTGGGGAGAGAGCCTGCCCCGGACTTGATCCGGGGTCGGCGCGTAGCGCCGGGTGAGGGGAGCGATGCCGCAATTGGGCCGCCAGCGCCAGCATCTCTCCGCAGCATTCATCTTCGGGAGCGAAAACCTCCACATGCGCGCCCGCCGCCGCCAAAAGCTCGGCCTTCCAGCGCGCCGGCTCGCCGCCGCCGATGACGACGGCGCGTTTATCGGTGAGGGTGAGGAACACCGGCAGGACGGCGAGTGCGCCCATGCGTTCGGGGACGGAACTATTCGGCTGCCGCGAGACGATGCGCATCGATCAACCCTCTGATTTCGGCGCGGCAGGAGCCGCAATTGGTGCCGGCCTTGGTGAGCGTCCCCACCGCCTCGACGGTAGAACAGCCGGACTTGGTGACGGCTTCGACGATGGTGTTGATCCCGACCCCCATGCACGAGCAGACGATCGCGCCCTGGTCCGGAACATCGGCGCCGGGGCGGCCGGCAAGAAGGGTCGCGCCATCGGTATTGTCCCCTGCAAGCTGCGATGCGACCCACTGACGTGAGACGAGCACCGGATCGGGTGCAAGGAAGAGTGCGAAAGCGAGGCGTCCGTTGTCGACCGCCACATAGGCGCGGCGGCCGGAGGTGCGGTCGAAGACGGTATTGAGCGCAGCATCGTCGGTGAGGCCGAAACTCGCGCGCACGGACTGCTCCCAATCCTGCGGTTCCTCGAACCAGGCGAGTTCGCCGCGAAAACCTCCCGGCGCCTCGGCGACGGCCCAATAGTCGGCGGTGAGGGCGGGGCGGTAGCGGGAAGCGAAGAAGCCGTAGATGCGCACATGGGCAGGCGAGAGCGTGACCCGCGCCATCTTGAGGGCCGGCTGGCCCGAAACCGGATCGACCTTGCCGGCAACAAGCGCATCGATCCGGGCGTTGGAGGCGAACTGGTCGGTCCAGTGCATGGGCACGAACACGTTTCCGCGCTGCTGCCGATCGGTGACGAGAGCGCGCAGGAGCGTGCTGCCGTGGCGGCTCTCGAGCCGCACGAGGCTGGTGCGGCGGATGGATAGCGCTTCGGCGTCTGCCGGATTGATCTCGACGAAAGGCTCGGCGATGTGGGCGGAAAGCCGCGCCGCCTTGCCGGTGCGGGTCATGGTGTGCCAGTGGTCGCGCACGCGCCCGGTGTTGAGGATGAACTGGCCCGGCGCTGGGACGATCGGCGGGGGTGGCTGCACCGTGACGAACCGGGCCTTGCCGTCGGGCGTGAAGTAGCGCGCGTCGGCAAACATGCGCTTGGTGCCGGCTGGCCGCACCGGCCACTGCACCGGCGCCATCGTCGCATAGTCGGCGCTGGCAAGCCCCGAAAGGTCGAAATCGCGGCTGCCTTCGTTCTCGAAGGCTGAAAGCGCCACGTGCTCGGCAAAGATCTGGCCCGGAGAGAAATAGGCAAAGCCATGGGAATAGCCCATGCGCTTGGCGACCTGCGAGATGATCCACCAGTCCGGTCGCACTTCGCCCGGGAGCGGCAGGAACGGGCGTTGGCGCGAGATGCGGCGCTCCGAATTTGTGACGGTCCCGTCCTTCTCGCCCCAGCCGGCGGCAGGCAGCTTCACATGGGCGTGGGCCATGGTGTCGGTTTTCGCCGCCATGTCGGAGACGACGACAAAGGGGCAGTTGCGCAAAGCTTCGCGTGCGGCATCGGCCTCGGGAAGGCTGTCGACCGGGTTGGTCGCCATGATCCAGACCGCCTTGATGCGCCCGTCGGCGATGGCGCGGAACATGTCGACGGCCTTGAGACCGGGCTTGGTCGCGACGGCTTTGCTGCCCCAGAAGCGCGAGACGCGGTCGATCGTCGTGTCGTCGAAATCCATATGGGCCGCCAGCATGTTGGCGAGCCCGCCCACCTCGCGTCCGCCCATGGCGTTGGGCTGGCCGGTGATGGAGAACGGTCCCATGCCGGGCCGGCCGATGCGGCCGGTCGCCAGGTGACAGTTGATGATGGCGTTGACCTTGTCCGTGCCCGAAGCCGATTGGTTGACGCCCTGCGAAAACACGGTGACGACCTTCGGGGTCGCTGCAAAGAGCTGGTAGAACGCCTCGATGTCGCCGGGCGCGACCCCCGTCGCTTCGGCGACGCGCGAGATATCCCAGTCCGCGGCGACGAGCCGGGCAGCCTCGAAACCGGTGGTATGACCGGCGACATAGTCCGGGTTGGTGAGACCGAGCTCGACCAATGAGTTCAGGAGCCCGACGAAGAGGGCCGCGTCGCCATCGGCGCGCACACCCAGGTGCAAGTCGGCGATGTCGGCAGTCATCGTGCGTCGCGGATCGATGAGGACGACGCGCATGTTCGGCCGTTCGGCCTTGGCTGCCGCGATGCGCTGGTAGATGACCGGATGGCACCAGGAGAGATTTGAGCCGACCAGGACGACGAGATCGGCGTCTTCCAGATCCTCGTAGTTGCCGGGAACCGTGTCCGAGCCGAAAGCGCGCTTGTGGCCGGCGACCGACGAGGCCATGCACAGGCGCGAATTGGTGTCGATATTGGCCGAGCCGATGAAACCCTTCATCAGCTTATTGGCGACGTAATAGTCCTCTGTCAGCAGCTGCCCGGAGCCGTAGATGGCAACCGACTCCGGGCCGTGTTCGGCAATGGTGTTCTTGAACACCGAGGCGACGAGGGCGAGCGCTTCGTCCCAGCTCGCGCGCTCGCCGCGGATCTCAGGGTAGAGCAGGCGGCCGTCCAGCGAGAGGGTTTCGCCGAGCGCCGAGCCTTTCGAGCACAGGCGCCCGAAATTGGCCGGATGGTCCGGATCGCCGGCGACGGCGACCGTGCCATCCGGCTGCGGCGTCGCGATGACGCCGCAGCCGACGCCGCAATAAGGACAGGTGGTACGAACCGGTGCTGGGGAGGCGATTACGGTCAAGCGGCAGCTCCGCAGACAAGAAGAAAACCTTCCCCCTCATGCGGCGCAACGCCCTCCGGCCGACCCCCGGGGGAGACGGGAACCAGGTGGCCGATGATCCGAGGAGCGCTGCCTTTTCCGATGCTGGAAAGGCAGGCCGCGTGGCAGGTGAGGGGGAAGGTAGTCAGCACGTATCGCTTACTCCGCCGGAACCCGTTCACCCGTAGCCGAACGGCTGTCTTTGGCAGGCGAGCGCTTGGGAGCGGTGCGACCGTGAGTGGCATAGAGCGTGAGGCCCACGAAGGTGAGGCCGCCCACCAGATTGCCGATGACCGTCGGGATCTCGTTCCAGACGAGATAGTCCATGATCGAGAAATTGCCGCCGAGCAGGAGCCCCGAGGGGAAGAGGAACATGTTCACGATCGAATGCTCGAAGCCCATGTAGAAGAAGAGCATGATCGGCATCCACATGCCGATGACCTTGCCCGAGACCGAGGTCGACATCATTGCCGCCACGACTCCGGTCGAGACCATCCAGTTGCAGAGAACGCCACGGATGAAGAGGGTCAGCATGCCGGCCGCGCCATGGGCGGCATAGCCGACGGTGCGGCCTTCGCCGATAGCGCCGATCTTGGTGCCGACCGCATCGGGCGCCTGGGTGAAGCCGAAGGTGACGATGATTGCCATCATCACCGCGACGGTGAAGGCACCGGCAAAATTGCCGACGAACACCAGCCCCCAGTTGCGCAGCACGCCATTGAGGGTAACGCCGGGGCGCTTGTCGAGAAGTGCGAGAGGAACGAGGGTGAAGACCCCGGTCAACAGATCGAAGCCCATGAGGTAGAGCAGGCAGAAGCCGACCGGAAAGAGGATGGCACCGGCAAGCGGCTCACCGGTCTGCACCGAGACGGTGATGGCAAAGGCTGCCGCGAGCGCGAGGATGGCACCCGCCATATAGGCGCGGATGAGGGTGTCCCGCGTGGACATGAAGACCTTTGCTTCACCCGCGTCGATCATTTTGGTGACGAAGTCCGACGGTGCGACGTAAGACATGCAGTCTCCTTGCTGGTTCGGGTTGCTTGGCAAAGGCGGCTACTCGGCCGCCTCCATCATGAAGTCGGGCGCCATGAAGATGCGCCCGTCGACGACGTCGACCGGAAAAGTCTTGACCTGTCCTTCGTCGGCGCCCAGCGCCTGACCGCTCTCGAGGTCGAAGACCCAGTTGTGCAGCGGACAGGTGACCGAGGCGCCGTGAACGATGCCCTCGGAAAGCGGGCCGCCCTTGTGGGCGCAGCGGTTTTCGATGGCATAGATGCGGTCCTCGGCCGTGCGGAAGATGGCGATCTTGCCCGTCGGCGTGTTGACGCACCGCGCCCCCCGGCGGGGAATGTCGCTGACGCGGCCGATTTCGATCCAGTTGCTCATTTGTAGTTCCCCATCACTCCGCCGCCACCGGCATGCCGAACTCGGCCAGTGCCTCGAATTCGTGGGCGTCCTTGCCGTTGACGCGCTCCTCCCACGGGTCGACCTGGGCGAACTTCTGGCTGTAGGTGAAGCGCTCGAAGTAGTGGCGGCGCTTTTCGAGGTCGTCGACGACGTTGGCCTTTATCGAGTCGGTGCCGACGCGCTTGGCCCATTTGTAGATGCGTTCCAGGTACCGGCCCTGCTCACGGTAGAGCTGGACGAGGGCGGCGATGATCTCGAGCGCCTCGTCCTCGGTCTTGGCGTGGCAGAGGACTTCGGTGCCCTTGATGTCGAGGCCGGCCGCACCCGCGAAATGGATCTCGTAGCCGCTGTCGACGCAGATCACGCCAACGTCCTTGCAGGTGGCTTCTGCGCAGTTGCGCGGGCATCCCGAGACCGCCATCTTGACCTTGGCCGGCGTCCAGGCGCCCCACATGAACTTCTCGATGCGGACGCCGAGGCCCGTAGAATCCTGGGTACCGAAGCGGCACCAGTCGGAGCCGACGCAGGTCTTGACCGTGCGCAGGCCCTTCGCATAGGCGGCGCCCGAGACCATGCCCGCAGCGTTGAGATCGGCCCAGACGCCCGGCAGGTCCTCCTTCTTGACGCCCAGTAGGTCGATGCGTTGGCCGCCGGTAACCTTGACCGCCGGGATGTGGAACTTGTCGGCGACATCGGCGATGGCACGCAATTCCCTGGGGTTGGTCATGCCGCCCCACATGCGCGGTACGACCGAATAGGTGCCGTCCTTCTGGATGTTGGCGTGGACGCGCTCGTTGATGAAGCGCGACTGTCCGTCATCCTCGTACTCGCCGGGCCAGTCGGCGACGAGATAGTAGTTGAGGGCAGGGCGGCACTTGGCGCAGCCGCATGAGGTCTTCCACTCCAGTTCCTGCATGACGGCCGGAATGGACTTGAGCTCCTTGGCAACGATCAGGCGCCGGACTTCGTCATGGCCGAGATCGGTGCAGCCGCACATCGGCTGGATGGCGGCGGGGTTGTAGCTGTCGCCCAGCGTCAGCACCATGAGCTTCTCGACAAGCCCGGTGCACGTGCCACACGAGGCCGAAGCCTTGGTGTGGGCCCTGACGCCGTCGAGTGTCGTCAGGCCTTTGGAGGTGATGGTCGAAGTGATCTTGCTCTTGCACACGCCGTTGCAGCCGCAGATCTCTGCCTCATCCGGCAAGGCTGCAACGGCCGCCATAGGGTCCAGTTGGGCACCCCCTTGATAGGCCTGGCCGAAGATCAGTGTGTCGCGCAGCTCGCGCGTATCGGTGCCCCTCCTCAGCATGTCGAAGAACCAGGGGCCGTCGCCGGTTTCCCCGTAAAGGACGGCGCCGACGATCTTGTCGTCCTTGAGGACGAGGCGCTTGTAAACGCCTGAGGAGGCATCCCGCAGGACAATTTCCTCGCGGCCTTCGGCCTCGGCGAAGTCACCGGCCGAATAGAGCGAGACGCCGGTGACCTTGAGCTGGGTCGCCGTCTGCACCGGCCGGAAAGCCGCATCGTGCTTGACGAGGGTTTTGGCCGCGACCTTGGCCATGTCGTAGAGCGGCGCGACGAGCCCATAGACGGTGCGCTCGTGCTCGACGCATTCGCCGACGGCGAGGATGTCGGGGTCGGACGTGACCATCTGGTCGGAAACGACGATGCCGCGCTCGACATGGAGGCCCGCATCGGTTGCGACACGCGTCTCAGGGCGGATGCCGACGGCCATGACGACGATATCGGCGGGATAGACCGTGCCGTCGTCGAGCGCCACGGCCTCGACCCGCTCATGACCGAGGATCGCCTTGGTCTGCGCCTTGGTGTGGATCTTGATGCCTCGCCCTTCGAGCTCCTTCTGCAGCAGGTAGCCGGCGGCCGGATCGAGCTGGCGCTCCATCAGGTGCCCCATAAGGTGGAGCACGACCACCTCCATGCCGCGCAGCCGCAGGGCTGCCGCCGCTTCGAGCCCGAGCAAACCCCCGCCGATAACGACGGCCTTGGCCCGGGGTTTCCCGGCTGCCGCAACCATCGCCTCGACATCGTCGAGATCGCGGAAGGCCATGACACCTGGCAGTTCCTTGCCGGCAATTGGTATGATGAAGGGTGCCGATCCGGTGGCGATGATCAGCTTATCATAGGGAGTCTCGCCTCCGCGGGAGAGGACGACCTTGCTCTTGCGGTCGATGGCCGTGATCGTCTCGCCAAAGCGGGTATGAACGCCGTTGCCGGCATACCAGGCCGCGTCGTGGGTGACGATCTCTTCGTACGTCTTCTCGCCGGCAAGCACGGGCGAGAGCATGATGCGGTTGTAGTTGCCGCGCGGCTCGGCGCCGAAAAGCGTAACGTCGAACGCGTCGGGATCGTCCTCAAAGAGATGCTCGAGCAGTCGCCCGGAGGCCATGCCCGCGCCGATGACGACAAGTTTCTGCTTCATGGATCGAATACTCCTGAATGAAGGGTCAGGCTGGCGACGCGGCCGGCCGCGTCATGCGGCGCACGGCCGCGTGCATGAGCGCGAGCGAGACGAGGATGAGGACGAAGAGCGCCATGAAGCAGCTCGTCCACAGGCCCGTGACATCGTTGAGCCAACCGAAGAGAAGCGGCAGGATGAACCCGCCAAGCCCGCCGATCATGCCGACGAGGCCGCCGACGGCGCCCACGTTCTGTGGGTAATAGGCGGGGATGTGCTTGTAGACCGCCGCCTTGCCGAGGCTCATGAAGAAGCCGAGGACGAAGACCAGGCCGATAAAGGCCCAGGGGGCGATCTCGAAATGGATGAAGACGTTCCCGGTAACGCCCTCCACCACCGAGTCGGTCGGCGGGATTGAGAGGATGAACGTGACGAGCGCTGAGACCGCGAAGGTCCAATACATGATGACGCGCGCGCCGATCCGGTCCGAAAGTGTACCGCCATAGGCGCGGAAGATGCTCGCGGGAATGGAATAGGCCGCAGCAACGATGCCGGCCGTGGCCACGTCGAAGCCGTAGACGCCGATGAGATAGCGCGGCAGCCACAGCGTCAGCGCAACGAAGGCGCCGAAGGAGAAAAAATAGTAGAGAGCGAACCGCCAGACACGCACATCGGCGAGCGGCGCGAACTCGCTGGCAAGGCTGCGCGGCGCGCCGCCTTCCTTGCGCCGCCGTACGATGACCGGGTCATCTTCGGTAGAGAACCAGAAGATCGCCGCCATGACGACGAGCGCCGCCGACCAGATGAGCGCGACGCTCTGCCAGCCCCAGGCGAGCATGACGAATGGGGCAAGGAACTTGGTGACCGCAGCCCCGACATTGCCGACGCCGAAGATACCCAGCGCCGTACCTTGCTTTGCCTGCGGATAGAAGCGCGACACATAGGCGACGCCTACGGCAAAAGACCCGCCGGCAAGCCCGACGCCAAGGGCGGCGACGAGAAATTGCTCGTAGGTCTGCGCAAAGGCAAGGAGCGCGGTGGCGACGGCTGCCGAGAGCATGGTGAGCGTGTAGACGAAACGCCCGCCATAGCGGTCGGTCCAGATGCCCAACGCGACCCGCACGAGCGAGCCGGTCAGGACCGGCATGCCGATGAGGAGACCGAACTGCGTCTCCGAGAGGTCGAGCTGATCCTTCAAGGCCACGCCGATGATCGAAAAAATCGTCCAGACGGCAAAGCACACGGTGAACGCGATGGTCGAAAGACCCAGGGCGCGCCGCTGCGAGCGTTGAGCGGCATCGGGAACGGTCATAAGTCGCTCCATAACTAAAGACCAAATACAAAGGTCGCCAACCGAGCCGCGCACCGGTCGAGGGACCGGTCGTGCGTACCTGTTGGCGACCTTGCCGAGTGGGAGCGCCCATCATTGGACGCCGAGTTCATGAGCCGTCTTGGGAGGAGCTCATTCCGCGATATGCTTTGCACGAAGCGTGCCAGTTGCGGGGTGTCGGAAAGAACTGAGGTATTTCAGCATCTTGTCCGCAAGGGCAACTCCCATTCGATTCCCGCGGCGGCCCTCGCGTGGCCCAAATCAGCGTCAACGTGTATAAAAATTAGCCTCAAAAGGGGGTGCGTCTAAATATGCATAAAATTTGTGCAGCGGCTGGTTGCCTCCCACCTATTCGGCTGCAGCCAGGCCGCGGTGGGTACGCTTGGAGCGGATACGCTCGAGGGTTTCTTCATCGGGATTGGCGCCGCCCTCATAGGCTTCTAGGAAGTCGAGAAGCTCTTCGCGGTAGGCGTAGTAGTCCTTATGGGCGAGGAGCGCCTTGCGTGAGCGTGGCCGCGGCAGGTCGACACCCATGACGTTGCCGATGCGCGCGTTCGGGCCGTTCGACATCATCACCACCCGGTCGGCAAGGAGGATTGCTTCATCGACGTCGTGGGTCACGCAGATGGCGGTCACCTTGCTTTTCGCCCAGATGTCCATCAGCACGTCCTGCAACTCCCAGCGGGTGATGGAATCGAGCATGCCGAAGGGCTCGTCGAGCAGCAGGAGCTTGGGGGAAAGGGCAAAGGCGCGGGCGATACCGACCCGCTGCTTCATGCCGTTGGACAATTCGGCTGCGGGCTTGTGCATGGCGTCGGCAAGGCCGACGCGAGACAGGTAGTATTCGACGACGTCGCGCCGCTCGGCCGGGCTGGCCTTTGGGTAGACCCTGTCGACTCCGAGCGCGACATTCTCGCGGGCCGTGAGCCATGGCATCAGCGAGGGCGCCTGGAAGACGACCGCCCGCTCCGGCCCGGCGTCGGCCACTTCCTTGTTGTCGAGGACGATACCGCCCGAGGAGATCGGGTTGAGACCGGCGATCATCGACAGGACTGTGGACTTGCCGCAGCCCGAGTGGCCGATAAGGGTGACGAATTCGCCCTTCTTCATCTTGAAGTCGAACCGGTCGACGACCGTCAACGGCCCCTTGGGTGTCGGATAGACCTTCGAGACCTGGGAGAACTCGAGATAACCCGCGGTGGTGGGCGACTGGGCGGCCTCCGCATAGGCTGCTGGCAGCGGCTCCGCCTTCCCGCGCCCGACAGGCACGATGTTGGGCAAGACGATCTCGCGCGCCGTCGCCACATTGCGCGCCGTGCCGATGTCCATCAGGTACTCGGTGATCTCGCGGCGTAGCGTTATGAAGCGATCGTCGCCGTTGAGCTCGGTCCGGTCGCGCGGACGCTCGATTCCGACGGTGAACGAAGGGCCCAGGGTTGCCCCTGGCCCCGGGGTCAACGGAATGACCCGGTCGGCGAGGAGGATCGCTTCGTCCACGTCGTTGGTGATGAGCGCAAAGGTCTTGCGTTCCGCCTGCGAGATGGCGGCGAACTCGTCCTGCAGCTTGGCGCGGGTCAGCGCATCGAGGGCCGAGAGCGGCTCGTCGAGCAGCAGGACGTCCGGTTGCATCGCCAGTGCGCGTGCCACCGCCACGCGTTGGCGCATGCCGCCTGAGAGCTCGGCCGGCCGCCGGTCCACGGCGTGGGAGAGGCCGACCATCTCCATATAGTGGTTGCGCAGAGCGATGCGCTCGGCCCTGGGCTTCTTGCCGTGCACGGCATTGACCGCCAGGTCGATATTGCCGGCGACAGTCAGCCACGGCATCAGCGAATAGGACTGGAAGACCACGCCGCGTTCGGAAGCCGGGCCGTCGATCTCCCGGCCGCGGAACAGCACGCCACCCTGGTCGGGCGCCATGAGCCCCGCCATCAGCGAGATCAGCGTCGTCTTTCCGGCGCCCGAGAAGCCGAGGATGGCGACGAACTCGCCCTCCTCGACGGCAAGGTCGATACCGGAGAGGACTTCCGTACGCCGGGCGCCTTCGCCGTAGTGCTTGCCGACGCCAGTAAGTTCAAGAATTGCTGCCACTGTTTCCCCCTGCCTTCAGCGCTTGGCCGAGAAGGTGAAGGCGGTCTGTAGAGTGAACATCACCCGGTCGAGCAGGAAGCCGATGATGCCGATGCCGAGGACCGCCACCATGATGCGCGCCAGCGAACTCGAGGAGCCGTTCTGGAACTCGTCCCATACGAACTTGCCGAGCCCGGGATTCTGGGCGAGCATTTCGGCCGCGATCAGCACCATCCAGCCAACACCGAGCGAAAGACGCAAGCCCGTGAAGATCAGCGGCAGCGCCGAGGGCAGCACGAGCTTGGTGATAGTCGTCGCCGTCGAAAGCTGCAGCACCTTGCCCACGTTGACGAGGTCCTTGTCGATCGAGGCAACGCCCAGTGCGGTGTTGATGAGCGTCGGCCAAAGCGAGCACAGCGTGACCGTGACCGCGGAGATGACCAGCGATTTGGGCAAGGCGTCGGAAGCATCGACGTAGATGGCCGAGACCACCATGGTGACGATCGGCAGCCAGGCAAGAGGGGAAACCGGCTTGAAGAGCTGCACCAGTGGGTTGAGAGCACTGTTGAACGGGCGGCTGAGGCCCGAGGCAATGCCGAGCGGCACGGCGACCACTGTCGCGATGAGGAAGCCGAGGCCGACGGTCTTGAGCGAGGTCAGGATCTGGTCGACGAAGGTCGGTTTGCCCGTATAGTCGCGCCACTTGACGTCGTCCTGGCGGTCGTCGGCGACGAGCTCGGCATTACGCGCTTCCTGCCGTTCATAGAACGCCGCTTCCTTCTCGCGTTCGCCCAGGTGATCCTGCCAGAGCCCGCCAGCCTGCTCGAAGACCTGCATTGGGCCGGGTATGGCGCCCAGTGATGTCTGCACCTGTGGCGCGAGCGTGCCCCAGGCAACCAGGAAGAGGACGATGCCCATCAACGGAAAGAGCAGCGCGTCGCGCAACTCGCCCACCTGCTCACGCGGATCGTCGCCGGCGGCAATTTTCAGGAGCGGCGTCAGCCAGCCCAGACCGAGGGCGGAAAACCAGGTGGACGCACGGTTGATGGCGGTGAAAGCCCTCTGGCGCTTTTCGCTGGCGCGGGCCTTGCCGGAGATGTCGCTCGCTATGCTCATGGGCCTTGGTCCTGTCGTGTGGAAAATTGGGGTGGCCGCCTGGGGCAACCACCGTGATCTCGGACTGACTTAGTTGGGAGCGACGACTTCGGCGCCGACAACCGTCTCGCCGGACTTGAGGCCGATTGCGAGGCTGTCGATGTAGGCGTTGGGCTTATGCCCGTCATAGGAGAGGCCGTCGATAAAGGCGCTGGTCGGCTCGCGGTAGCCGTCGGTCTGCCAGGGGAAGTCGGCCGCGTCGGCGACGCCCTCCTCGACCAGCAGACGCGCGGCCTCGAGGTAAATGTCCGGCCGGTAGACGGATTTGGCAGTCTCTTCGTACCAGCCGTCGGGCTTGTCCTCGGTGATCTGGCCCCAGCGGCGCATCTGGGTGAGGTACCAGATGGCGTCCGAATAGTAGGGATAGGTCGCGTAGTAGCGATAGAAGACGTTGAAGTCCGGGACCTCTCGCTTGTCGCCGACCTCGTATTCGAAGGTGCCGGTCATCGAGTTGGCAATGACCTCGGCATCGGCGCCCACATATTCGGACTGAGCCAGGATATCGACCGCTTCGGGCCGGTTGGCGTTGTCGTTCTCGTCAAGCCATTTGGCGGCGCGGATCAGCGCCTTGGTGACGGCAAGGGTGGTGTTGGGATACTGCTCCGCGAATTCAGCGGTGATGCCGAAGACCTTCTCCGGATTGTTCTTCCAGATCTCGTAGTCGGTGATGACCGGGACCCCGATACCCTTAAACACCGCGGCCTGGTTCCACGGCTCGCCGACGCTGTATCCGTCGATCGTGCCGGCTTCGAGGGTCGCGGGCATTTGCGGTGGTGGGGTGACCGACAGGTACGCCTCGGCCGCGATCTGTCCCGATACGTCCTCTGCCGAATAGAAGCCCGGATGGATGCCGCCGGCAGCGAGCCAGTAGCGCAGCTCGTAGTTGTGGGTGGAAACCGGGAAGACCATGCCCATGTTGAACCGGCGCCCTTGCGCCTCGTATTCGTCGATGACCGGTTTCAGGGCCGCCGCCGAGATCGGGTGCACCGGCAGGCCTTCGGCATCCATTTCCACATGCGGCTTCATCATCTCCCAGACGGCATTGGAAACGGTGATGCCGTTGCCGTTGAGGTCCATCGAGAAGGGCGTGATGATGTGGGCGGCGGTGCCGTAGCCGATGCTGGCCGCGAGCGGTTGACCGGCGAGCATGTGGGCGCCGTCGAGCTGGCCGGTGATGACGCCGTCGAGCAGCACCTTCCAGTTGGCCTGCGGCTCAAGAGTGACGTAGAGCCCTTCGTCTTCGAAGAACCCCTTTTCATAGGCGATGGCCAGAGGAGCCATATCCGTCAGTTTGATGAAGCCGAAGGTAAGCTCGTCCCTTTCGAGATCGAGCATCTCGGCCCGCGCGCCGGGCACTGCAAGGCCGACAGCCATGATGGTGGCTGTCGCGGCTTTAAGAAAGGTACGGCGCCCGGTCAGGGGCAGGCGCGTCGTGCCTTTGGTCTTGGTCATCGTCATCTCCGTTTCCGCCGAAATCCGGCCCGCCGCGCGACGCCTAGGAAAAGCGAAAGGCTGCCAACGAGCACTTGCACCGGTCGGACCGGTTGCGCGCACCTGTTGGCAGCCTTGCCTTTCGAGAGCGCCCATCTTTGGACGCCGAGTTCATGAGCCGTCTTGGGAGGAGCTCATTCGCAGATGACTTTGCAGGAAGCGTGCCAACTCCGGCTCGACCGAGATTGTTAAGGAAAGTCAGATGGATAGCATATCTGGGGGCAAGTCCGAGCCAGGCCGCACGGACCAGATTCGGCATAAGGGGGCATCAGCGCGCCTAAAAGATAGACTAACTCTGCTATTGCCTAAACTTATATCAGTGACCGTTCCGAGCAACCGACCGCTGCGTCTGGATATAAGCGTCGAGAGCTTGCGGATCGAACTGGCGGCCGTCGAAGAAGCCGTCAGCCGCCAGTGTCAGTTCGCCTGCGGCCGCGGGTATCGAGGTCGGTGAGGACAGCAGTCCTTCGACCTTGCTGTCGGCCAGCGGAGCTGCAACGCCGAGGGGCGCAAGCACGTCGCGATAGATATCCGGCCGGAAGCAGGCGGCGGCCGTCGCCGCATTGACGGAGTTGTGCGCGACCTCGCCCCAGCGCACCATCTGGCTGTAGAACCAGAGGGCGTGGCTCTTCCACGGGAAGTTGGCGGCCCTGGCATGAGGCACAAAGAAGTCGCGAACAGCCTGGACGCCGCTTCCGGTTTCGATGTTACCCGTCAGACCGAGCATGACGATGTCAGTCGCTTGCCCGAGATAATGCGGCGCCGAGAGAATTTCTGCCGCTTCCGCATGGTTGCCGGGATCCGAACACCAGACGGCGGCGTGGTATAGCGCCCGGATCAGTGCAGCGAGCGTTTCGGGATGGGCCTCGGCCCAGTCGGCACGCATGCCCAGCACCTTATCCGGGCTCGCCCGCCAGATCGCCGCTTTGACGGTGACGATCCGCGCGCCACGTTCGGTAACGCCGACGCTGTTCCATGGCTCGCCCACGCAATAGCCGTCGATGCCGCCTGAACCCAGCGCATCGGGGAGGAAAGGCGGCGGCAGCACCACGATTTCGATATCCCGGTCCGGCGCGATGCCGCTGGCTGCCAGCCAGTAACGCAACTCGTAGTTGTGCGACGAGGTCTGGTGGACCACGCCGAAGCGGAGGCGTCGATGGGAGCCGGCGACGACGTTCCTCAGCGCCGCGCCGGCCGGGCCGGCATCCAGGTCCCCCGGCGCGCCCGCCTCGGTCATCGCTTCCCACAGTTGCGCACTGACGGTGACGCCATTGCCGCCGAGCCCCAGGGTCATCGGAGCGATCATCGGCATGGCCAGCGGGGTCAAACCGAGGCTGGCGGCCAACGGCATTGGCGCCAGCATGTGGGCGACGTCGAAATGACCCAGAGCAGCCCGGTCGCGAATATTGGCCCAAGAGGTCTCGCGGATGAGATGGAGGTCGATACCCTCGGCGGCAGCGAAGCCTTTTTCGCGCGCAAGCACCAGTAGCACCGCATCGAGGAGCGGCAGGAATCCGGCGGTGACGTGGGTCTGACTCATGGTCTGTCCTAAGGGCCGAGCAGGTCGGCCGCCGTAACGAGGCTCTGGGCGATGTCGACCATGCGGCGGTTCTGGTTCATCGCCGTCGTGCGCAAAAGCTTGTAGGCCTCCTCCTCCGAAAGGCCCCGCGTCTTCATCAGGATGCCCTTGGCCTTCTCGATGATCTTTCGGTCCTCGAGCTCGCTCCTCGCCTCCTCGAGCTCACGGCTGAGCCGGGCGAACGCGTTGAAGCGCGATATGGCCATGTCCATGATCGGCTTCACCCGCTCTTTCTTGAGGCCGTCGACCACATAGGCCGAAACGCCGGCTTCCACGGCCTTTTCGATCATGGCTCGGTCCGAGCGGTCAACGAACATGGCGATCGGCCGCTGGACGGCCCTCGAAAGAGAAAAGAAGTGCTCGAGCGTGTCGCGCTGCGGATTTTCGAGGTCGATGACGATGACGTCAGGGGGTGAGGCTGCGATGGTTCGCCCGACCTCGTTGACGTCATGGATGACCGTGACCTGCTTATGCCCGGCTTCGCGCAGGCCGTCCTCGATGATCGAGGCGCGGATGCGGTTCTCGTCGATGATGAGGATCGAGAGTTCGGGCTGCGTCATGTGGCGCACTCATGCAAAAGCGCGCGCAGGATGCAAGCGTGATGATTGCACAATTAGTATGCAGAAACGCTTGCCCCGCTAGTCAGACCTCGAGCGTATCTCGCCAGCCGGGAGCGCCGCCGAGCGCGATCTCGTTGCCAGTCCTCAGGATTCCCCTACCCGCCGGGGACTGAGCCCGTTGCGCCAGGAATACTGCGGCCAGTAGCCGAGCATGCGCTTGGCCTTCTCGATCGACAGCAGCGTGCCGTTCGTAGTGATCCCCTCCTTGTGCGGCACGTGCGGGAACACCTCGGCAAGCAGCGAGGTGTTCGACCGGCTCATGACCGAATCGGCATTGGCAATGATCAAGGCCTCGAACCCCTTGAAGTCTGCCTCGATCGATCGCCGCACGGCCTGGGCGCCGTCGCGCGCATCGATATAGCCCCAGAGATTCCACTTGCGCGCCTGCGCGTCGTCGTCGAAAGCCGGGAAGCGCTGGTAGTCTTCGGGATACATGACGTTTGAGAACCGCAGGCCCACCATCCGCAGCTCCGGATCCCAGCGGCAGAACTGCGCCGCCATGGTCTCATCAAGGAGCTTGCCGAGCGAATAGGCGCTTTCCGGACGCGGGAAGTACTCCTCGTCGACCGGCACATAGGGCGGCGGGGTGTCGAAGGGCAGCCCCAAAACTGTCTCGCTCGAGGCGAAGACGATGTTCTTGATGCCGGCGAGCCGGCAGGATTCGAAGACGTTGTAGGTCGCCGGCACATTGTTGGCGAAGGTGCGGGCGTTGGCGGCGAGCCCGGGCGCGGGGATGGCGGCAAGGTGCACCACGGCATCGAACGGCCCGCCGCGTTCATCGACACCGCCGAGGATTGCGGCCGCGACCTCACCGAAATTGGCAAGATCGATCTTGACCGTGGGACAGATCGCTTCCGGCGGGGGCGCCTGATCGAGGTTGATGACGTCATAGCCATGGGCGACGAGATCCTTGAGGACCGCGCGCCCGAGCTTGCCGCTGCCACCGGTGACCAGAACCTTGGCCATTCCATTACCTCCCTGATTTCAGGCACTTCGCCCATCTTGCGATCCAAGCCTGACACGGATTTGACCGCCTGCCAACAGCCGCCCGGACGGGGTTGTGCCGGTTGATGCGGCGCAAACACGCCTCTCAGCGCCGGTTCCCGCCCATTCGGGTGGGGCGGCGCATCAGCCATTCTTCTAGAAGCCAGACCAGAAGCCTGAACCGAAACTGAACGGCGATCTCAGGACCGGTTCAAAGCACCGGGAGCATGATCCCCAGCATCGAACGCAGTTCCTTAGCGGGGAAAAGGAAATGAAGACCATGACGAAGCAACACGAGAAGGTCCTGGTGGCAGCCCTTTGCGGTCTCATCATCGCCAGCGCCGCCCTCTTCGCCGTGCAGCCGGCCATGGCTGCCGGTTACCACGTCGAGCAGCCGGCCCGCGTCGGCAACATGCCCACCTGGGACCAGTTGAACGTGCGCAAGTGGCCGGCCCACTATTCGCAGAAGATCGGCGCGGTTAAGCCCAACACCTCTGTCTGGGTCGAGCGCTGCAACGAGGTGCCCGGCAGTGCCGACTGGTGCCTCATCGAGCGGGGCGGCCTCAAGGGCTGGGTCAACTCGCGCTATCTCAACCTCATCGAGGATTGGGACATCTGAACTACCGACGTGCCTCCTCCCATGCATGTTGACTTTTCCGGTCCGGTGCTGTTCGCAGAGCAACCCGGACCGGAGTTTTTTGATGGACGCGAATCCCGTTTTGGCCGAGGCCGTGCGCGGCAACTGGGTCGAAAATCGTCATCGCGGTGCTTTCGCGGTGGTCGACGCCGGCGGGCGCATCATCGCCGCCTCCGGCGACATAGAAAGGCCGATCTTCCCGCGCTCGGCCATCAAATCCATGCAGGCGCTGGCGATCTTCTCGGCCCATGCCGATGAGAAGTTTCATCCAAGCGAAGAGGAGCTGGCCCTGGCGTGCGCCTCGCACCATGGCGAGGAGATCCATACGCAAGGCGTCAACCGGTTCCTCGAGCGTTTAGGATTGGGCGTCGACGACCTCGAATGCGGCGCGCACCAGCCGACGAACGCGGCTACGCGCGAGGCGCTGCGGGCGGCTGGCCGTGCGCCGAACGCGCTGCACAACAACTGCTCGGGCAAGCATTCCGGCATGCTTTCTGTCGCGCTAGCCATGGGGGTGGACACCCATGGCTATGTCGAGCGCCACCATCCCGTGCAGCAGCGGGTGCGCCGGACTGTCGAGGCTGTGATCGGTGAGCCGCTGAGCGAGGACCGCTGCGGCACGGACGGCTGCTCCATACCGACGTTCGCGGCGCCGCTCCGCGCCTTCGCCTTCGGCTTTGCCCGCATGGCCACCGGCGAGGGGCTCTCGCCCGATGAGGCTGCGGCCGCTCGGCGCCTCCTCGATGCAGCAACGCGCCATCCGCACCTGGTCTCGGGCACAGGCCATCCGGACGAGGCGATCATGACGGCGTTCAATGGCCGGGTCATGCAGAAGGTCGGTGCCGAGGCGGTGCAGTGCGGGGCCATCCGCGACAAGGGCTGGGGCTATGCCATCAAATGCGACGATGGGAACGTCATCGCCTCGCAGGCGATGCTGGCAACCGTGCTCTTGAAGTTCGCCGACCCCGATGCCGATCAACGCAAGGTGCTCGAGGCGCTGAAGCACCAGCCGATCAAGAACGTTCGAGGCATGATCGTCGGCGAGATGCGGGCCACCGAGCCGATCGCGGGACTCGGGTTGACTGCTGGCTGAGGGTTGGCGCGGCCGGCAAGGATGGCTACAAGCGAGATGTTCCCCGACTGCTGATTGGCGCGCATGATGCACTCCGACTCGGTGATCGCCTGGCTTCTCGATTCCGATCCGTCGATCCGGTGGCAGGTGATGTGCGACCTCATGGACGCGCCGGAGGTGGAGTGGGCGGCAGAGCGGGCCAAGGTCGAGATTGAGGGCTGGGGCGCCAGGCTTCTTTCCTGCCAGGATGAGGACGGACAATGGGCAGGGGGCTCCTTTGTCCCGGCAGGCTTTGACTACAGCGAGTGGCGTGAGAGTGGCCAGCCCTGGACGGCGACGACCTACTCGTTGTCGCAACTGCGCGAGTTCGGTCTCGATCCCTCCTCCGATCGGGCCAGACGAACGGTCGAACTGATCGGCACCAATTCCCGCTGGGATCAAGGCAACCAGCCCTTCTGGGAAGGCGAGACTGAGGAATGCATCAATGGCCGGACCGTTGCCGACGGCGCCTATTTCGGTGTCGACGTCTCCGCGATCGTCGAGAGGCTGGTCGGTGAGCGACAGGGTGACGGCGGCTGGAACTGCCAAAGGGCGAAGGGTTCGGTCCGATCGTCCTTTGCCAGCACGATCAACGTGCTGGAGGGACTCCTCCAATATGAGAAAGCCACCGGCGGTACGACCGAATCGCGGGAGGCGCGCAGGTCCGGCGAGGAGTATCTTCTCGAACGCAGGCTCTTCCGGCGTCTGACGACGAATGAGCCTGCTGACGAGCGATTCCTGCAGTTCCTGCACCCCAACCGCTGGCGCTACGATATCTTGCGCGCGCTCGACTATTTCCGCTCGACCGCGATGCTGTCCGGCGCCGATCCCGACCCGCGCCTGCGCGAAGCGATCGACCACCTTCGTGCACGACGCCTTGAGGACGGCACCTGGCCTCTCGACTGGCGCCTGCCGGGACGGGTGTGGTTCGATATGGACGACGGGCCGGGCAAGCCCTCCCACTGGGTGACCTTGCGGGCGATGCGGGTGCTCGGTTGGTGGGAGCGTCAGGCGAAGCCGGTCTAGCCAACGCTCACATTCGGGTAGCGCCCGGCATTGGCAATAAGCTCGGGTTCGACCACCTCGTCCCAGGCAAGGCCGGCGACCGGGTGGTCGAGGATGTCGGCCAGCAGGTTGCCCTGGATGCGCACTGCGCCGGCACCTTCGACGACACTGACGGCTATGCCGATGTCGGCGCCGCGGACCATGTTTGCGGAAATGACGACATTGCGCAGGTAAGGTCCGAAGCCGGCGGCGATGCCGCGACCCGGTACGCCTTCGACGGCGTTGCCGGAGATGACCGTTTCGGCCTCGGCATAGATGCCGTAGGGAGAGACGTCGGGATTGACCGGCGAAAACGGGGCGATATTGCGCACGATATTACCCGAGCAGACGGCCAACTGCCCGCCCCGGTCGAGATTGGTGATCGAGATGCCGGCCGCTGCACCATCGACGATGTTGTCGGAAATGACCGAGCCGGAGAACTCGAACTCGGAAAAGATCGCCACTTCTCCGCAATCGCGGCAGACATTGCCGGTGACCTGGGTGTTGCGCGAGCCGTTGAGGCGCACGGCCGTGAAGGCGCAGTCGGAGATATGATTGTCGGCAACGATGACGCCACCGGCGCGGAACACGTTGACGCCGTTGCCGTTCTGCCCGTTGCCGCCGCCGCTCCAGCCGATGTCGGAGATGCGGTTGCCCATGATGATGCTGGCGTCCTCGCCGATCTCGCTGCGCCACACGCGAATGCCGGCATTGCCGCACTGATCGATGCGACAGCCGGTGACGGTCAGTCCGCGGCTGTCCATGGCATGGATCGCCGCATCGCCCAACCGGGCGAAGACGCAGTCGTCTATGACGACCTGGGCATCGTGGATCCGCACGCCGCTGCCCTCGCCATTCCGGAAGCTGCAGCGATAAAGGCCGATGTCGGTGGCGCTCTCGATCTCGAGAAGGGCGCGGTCCGGGGCAAAAGGCTCGCTGCCGCGATCGAACCCGATATCCGAGAGGGTAATGGTCCCCACTCCGGCAATCCGCGCGATTGGGGCCTCGTCCAGGGCGGCCAGGAACGAGCGTCCCCGTACGCCCTGGATGACGAGGCCCTCGGACAACGCGATGTCGCGCAGGCGAATCGTGCCGGCCGGCAGCAACAGTGGCAGGCCCTGGTTCGCCGCCGCGTCGATGGCGGCCTGGAATGCGGCGCTTTGATCGAGGCCGGTGTCGGGGACAAGCCCGAACTCGCTGGCCGACACGGCCGTCTGCGCCATGAGCGCGGACGGATGGAGGGCGGGTGCGGCCAGCATTGCCCCGCCGAAGAAGGCGAGAAACTGGCGGCGACTGGAGAGCCTTGTGTGGTTCCGCATGGCGCCATCTTGCCCAGCGCCCGTGCCGGACGCCAGCATTGCCCGCGTTCTTGGTGAACGGGGACGGCATGCCGCTTTGCCTTGTCCCGCGGGCTTCCCAATGGCTATAAGTTTGCCGAACCAAAACCCAAGAAGGTCGCGCCATGCTCGTCGACGACAAGCTCTATCTCGGAACGAGCACGCGTCCGGAATACCTGACGCTCAAATACGCCAACCGCCACGGCCTTGTCACCGGTGCGACCGGCACCGGCAAGACCGTGACCCTGCAGATCATGGCCGAAGGCTTTTCGCGGGCGGGCGTGCCGGTCTTTGCCGCCGACATCAAAGGTGATCTTTCGGGCATCGCCATGGAAGGCACGCCGCAGGATTTCATCGCCAAGCGCGCGCAAACCATCGGTTTTGCCGATTTCGCCTATGGGCCGACCCCGACCATCTTCTGGGACCTGTTTGGCAAGCAGGGCCACCCGGTGCGCACAACGGTTTCGGAGATGGGTCCGCTGCTGCTCTCGCGCATGCTCGAGCTCAACGACACCCAGGAAGGTGTTCTCAACATTGCCTTCAAACTCGCCGACGACGAGGGCCTGTTGCTTCTCGATCTCAAGGACCTCCGCGCGCTCCTCGTTGCCGTGCAAGAGCGGGCCAAGGAGGTCTCGGTCAAATACGGGAACGTGTCGACCGCCTCGATCGGCGCAATTCAGCGCGCCCTGCTGGTGCTCGAGCAGCAAGGCGGGGAGAACTTTTTCGGCGAGCGGGCGCTGGAGATCGCCGATCTGATGCGCACGACCAGCGACGGCAAGGGGTATGTCTCGGTGCTGGCCGCCGACGAGTTGATGCGCTCGCCGCGGCTCTACGCAGTCTTTCTTCTCTGGCTCCTGTCCGAGCTCTTCGAGCAGTTGCCCGAGGTTGGCGATCCGGAAAAGCCAAGGCTCGTGTTCTTCTTCGATGAGGCGCATCTCCTCTTCGACGAGGCGCCAAAGGCGCTGATCGACAAGGTCGAGCAGGTGGTCAAGCTCGTCCGCTCCAAGGGGGTGGGCGTCTATTTCGTGACGCAGAATCCGGCCGACGTGCCCGAGAGCATACTGGCCCAGCTCGGCAACCGCGTCCAGCATGCGCTGCGCGCCTATACGCCGCGCGAGCAGAAGGCCGTAAGGGTCGCCGCCGAATCGTTCCGGCCAAACCCCGAATTTTCGACCGAGGAGGTCATCACCCAGCTCGGTACCGGCGAGGCGCTGGTCTCGGTGCTGGAGGAAAAGGGCATTCCTTCGGTGGTGGGACGCACCCTTATCCGTCCGCCCTCATCGAGGATCGGACCGATCACGCCTGAGGAGCGCCGTGCGATCGTTGCCGCATCGCCCGTCGGCGGGCTCTACGACCGCACGATCGATCGCGAATCGGCCTTCGAGGTGCTGGCCGAGCGGGCGGAGCGCAAACAGGAAGCCGAGGAACAGGCCCGGCTGGACGGAGAGAGATTAAAGGCGGAGCGGACGCGGCAAACTGCGCCCTCCCGCCGCTACACCCGCCAGACGCCGGCCGAAGCGGCGATCAACTCGCTCGCCCGCACCGTTGCCAACCGCCTGGGGAGCGCGCTGGTGCGCGGCATCCTCGGCAGCCTGTCGCGGCGGTGACAGCACGCATGCACCAAGCTCACGCCCACCCAACGCTCACGATATTTGCTTCCGACAAGGGGCCGGGGGACGCCGAGCGGTCGAGCATCATGTCGCAGGCGGGCAGCTATCTGGCGCGGCGCGGCGCGCGCGTGCTTTGCCTTGCCGAGCGCGGAACGCTGCCCATTCCGCTGATCACGGCCGTCAGGGCCGCGGGGGGCGATGCCGCTGTAGTGGCCGACGCCAGCATCGTCCTGCCGCCGGCGCTGGCCGGCGTACCGATCGAGGTGATTTCCGACCGCGACCAGCGACTGGCACGCATTGGTGGGCAGACCGATGCCTATATCGGCCTTCCCGGATCGCTCGCTTCGGCCTCGAGCCTTTTTGCTGCCTGGACGGCAGCGCGCCAGGCTGGGCAGGCCCGCCCGGTCGTGCTCCTCAACAAGAATCGGGCCTTCGAGATGATGCGCGGCTATGCTGCCGACGTCCTCTCGCACGGTCTCAAGGGCTACGACCGTGTCATTCAGTTTGCCGATTCGGTCGAGGATGTGTGGATCCGGGCGAGCCGGATGATCGAAGAGCGCGAGCGCGGCTAAGCTCCGTCAGTTCTGACGGAGCCGAACTAAACGTTCTGCGGGAACAGTTCGACGACGTTGTCGCCACGGCGTCGGCCGTGGTCGGACGGGCGTGAGGATGCGGGCATGCGATCGCGCCTGTCGGGACCACGATAACCCGACGCCACGACGAATGGCCGCCTGAGGTCGAGCCGTGCCACCACCCGTTCCAGGAGATGTCGGGGCGACATTGGTTTGACGATGACCTCGTCGATGCCGGCCGCGATGCTTGCGTCACGCAACGCACTAGTGACGGTACGTGTAAGGGCGATCGCCTGGAAGTCCGCCCGCACGATACCTGGACGGGCTCGCAGTGCCGCGACAAGCTCGACCGCCGGCACGTCCTCGCGATCAAGGTCAATGATAAGAACGTCAACGGGCGCGATGCGCATGTAGGTCGCCAGTGCGAATTCGCTTTCGAAAGGGCGCACGCGCAAGCGCCTGTCCGACCCCAGCACCATGGTCAGCACAGAGGAGAGTGCAGGATTGGCGGTAATGACGGCGACGACCTTGCCCGCTTGCTGCAACGGCGAACTCCCATGGTTAACAATTCGTTACCATGTTACAACGGCCGGATGAAGGCCTCGGTTGCGTTTTCAACTGCAAGGCAGACATGAAACGGCCCGTCCACGAAGTGGGCGGGCCGCAACAGGCAGTCGTTGAGCCGCTATGTGGCGGCTCCCACGGTGGGGCGGGAGCTACTTGCTGGCGGCCTCGTAGAGTTCGGCGACATAGTCCCAGTTGACCAGGTTGTCGAACCAGGCTTCGAGGTATTTGGGGCGGGCGTTGCGGTAGTCGATGTAATAGGAGTGTTCCCAGACATCTACGCCCAGGAGCGGCGTGCCGCCGTGGACGAGCGGGTTCTCGCCATTGGGGGTCTTGGTGACCTCGAGCTTACCGTCCTTGAACGCGAGCCAGGCCCATCCCGAACCGAACTGCGTGGCGCCGGCCGCAAGGAAGTCCTCGCGGAACTTGTCGAAGCCGCCGAGGTCCGAATCGATGGCCGACTGCAAGGCACCCGGCAGCGCCCGGCCGCCGCCATTGGCCTTCATCCACTTCCAGAAATGGATGTGGTTGTAGTGCTGCCCGGCATTGTTGAAGAGGCCGGCATTCTTGCCGTAGCTCTGCTTGACCACCTCTTCCAGGCTCTTGCCTTCGAGGCCGGAGCCTTCGAGCAGCTTGCTGCCGTTGGTCACATAGGCCTGATGGTGCTTGTCGTGGTGGAACTCGAGCGTTTCCGCCGACATATAGGGCGCGAGCGCATCCTTGGCATAGGGCAGTTCGGGCAGTTCAAAAGCCATTTCAGCCTCCTTGGATTGATGGATTTTTGCGCCGGAGCGCGAAGAGGACGGGTCCCTGATATAGGCCGATTGTGACGGCCGAACAATTACTTGCCGGCTAACCCTCGAGGCCGACCGCCTTTATCGCGAAGGCATAGCACATGGCGGTTTCCTTGATGCGGTCGAAGCGCCCCGAGGCGCCGGCGTGCCCGGCGCCCATATTGGTCTTGAGGTATAATGGCGCGTCCCCGCTCCGGGTTGCGCGCAGCTTTGCCACCCATTTGGCCGGTTCCCAATAGGTGACGCGCGGATCGGTGAGGCCGGCAAGCGCCAGGATCGGTGGGTAGTCCTGGGGCGAAACCTGCTCGTAGGGCGCGTAGGCGCCGATGCGTTGGTAGTCCTCGGCGCTGGCGAGCGGATTGCCCCATTCAGGCCATTCGGGCGGGGTCAACGGCAGAGTCTCGTCGAGCATGGTGTTGAGGACGTCGACGAACGGCACCTGCGCAAGGATTGCCGCCCACAGGTCCGGTCGCAGGTTGGCGATCGCGCCCATCAGCATGCCGCCCGCCGAACCGCCCTGGGCAACGATCCGGTTGCGGGCGGTATAGCCCTTGTCGATGAGCGTTTCGGCGGCGGCGATGAAGTCGGTGAAGGTGTTGGTCTTGGCCTCGCGCCGGCCCAGCCGGTACCAGCGATAGCCTTTCTCCATGCCGCCGCGGATATGGGCGATGGCATAGACGAAACCGCGGTCGACCAGCGAAAGGACGGATGTGGAGAACGCCGCCGGCATCGACATACCGTAGGCGCCGTAGCCGTAGAGGAGGGCAGGCGCGGTGCCGTCGAGCGCGAGGCCCTTGCGATAAAGCAGGGTCACCGGCACCTGCTCGCCATCGGGCGCCGGGGCAAAGATCCGCCGCGTTTCGTAGTCGGCCGGATCGTGGCCGGTCGGCACTTCCTGCTCCTTCAACAGCGTGCGGTCGCCGGTTGCCGCGTCGTAGTCATAGGTGCGGTTGGGCGTGGTCGGCGAGGAATAGGTCAGTCGGAAGGTCGTGGTGTCGAACTCGTAGCCGAGCGACATGCCGAGCGAATAGGCCTCTTCGCCGAACTTGACCGTCTCTTCCTTGTCCGTGCGCAGATCGCGGATGACGATGCGCGGCAGGCCTTCGAAGCGCTCGAGGCGGATGAGGTGGTTGGCGATGACGCCGATGTCGAGGATGAGCACCCCCTGCCGGTGCGGCACGAGATCGCTCCAGTTTTCCGAACCGGGCGCCTCGACCGGCGCCGTGACGATCTTGTAGTCCTCGGCTCCATCGGCATTGGTGCGGATGTAGAGGAGCCCGCCGCGCTCCTCGACCTCGTACTCGCGCTCGACGACACGTGGTGCAACGAGCCGCGGTTCGCCGCCGGTCCCGGCATCGACCAGCCAGACTTCCGAGGTCTGGTGGTCGTGGGCATCGATGACGATGAACCGGTCCGACTGAGTGCGGCCGACGCCGACGAAGAAGCCGGGATCCTTTTCCTCATAGACGATGGTGTCAGCTTGCTGCGGCGTACCGATCTCGTGCCGGCGCACGCGGAACGGGCGGTGGTTCTCGTCGTATTCGGTGTAATAGATCGCCTTGCTGTCGTTCGACCAGACATAGCCACCGGCAGTCTCGACGATGACCTCGGGGCCGTCCTTGCCGGTTTTGAGGTCGCGGATGACGATATCGTAGTATTCTGATCCGGCGCGGTCGGCGGCCCAGGCCAGGTGCCGATGCGAGAAGTCGTGCTCGGCGCCGGCAAAGCCGAAATACGCTTCCCCCGCCTCGACATTGCAGTCGAGGAGCACCTGCTCCTCTCCGCCATCGCGCGGGGCGCGCACGATCAACGGGTACTGCTTGCCCTCGAGCATGCGTGAATTATAGGCCCACGGGCCGTGGGGCGTCGGTACGCCGGAATCGTCCTCCTTCATCCGGCCGCGGATTTCCTTGTAGATCGCCTCCTGCAGCGCCGCGGTGGGTTTGCCGAACTCGGCCTCGTAGTACCCATTTTCCGCTTCGAGATAGGCGCGGATGTCCTCGGCCAGCGTATCGGGTTGTTGCATCACCTCCTGCCAGTTGTCGGCGCGCAGCCAGTGATAGGGGTCGTCGCGCGTGACGTTGTGATAGGTCGTGGCATGCGGCTTGCGGGCCGCGATCGGCGGGGTGGGCTTGGACATGGAAGTTCCGATGGATGAGGCAGCAAGTGTCTAAGCACGCTCGGGAGTTGGACGCCAGTCCCGTCACGATTGCCTCCCCCGCCAAGGCCCCGAGGGGAAGGCGTTCAGCAGAACAGCGGTGGTTTACGCCTTCGGCTCGAAATCCAACGCCGTGCCGTTCATGCAGTAGCGCTGCCCTGTCGGCTGCGGTCCGTCGGAAAAGACGTGCCCGAGATGGGCGCCGCAATTGGAGCAGTGGATCTCGGTACGCACCATGCCGTGCGCGCGGTCTACGGTTTCACCGACGGCATCCGCGCTGATCGGCGCAAAAAAAAGCTCGGCCAGCCGCTGCCGGATTCGTATTTGGTCGAGGCATCGAACAGCGCTTGCCCGCAGGCAGCGCAATGATAGATACCATTGCCCTTTTCGACGTTGAGCGGGTGGGTAAAGGCGCGCTCGGTGCCGTGCTCGCGCATGACGTGATACTGCTCGGGCGAGAGTTCCGCCCGCCATTCGGCCTCGGTCTTCTTGACTTTGAAGTCTTCGCTCATCGCTTCCCTCCGTATCTGCTCAACAGATAGGCACGCTTGCCGCGCCTCGCCAGACAAAAAGGCTTATGGGGGCCAGAGCGGGGTGCGAAAAGGTGGGAACCGGTTTTTCGCGAAAATCCCGCGCCAACGAGAAACTAGAGCGCACGATTTGATTCAATCAGATTGCATCGCGTTCTGGGGTGCGGCACATCGCAGCGGCGATTTGGCTTGTCCTTGGGGGTTCAATCAGTAATCTCCCCCGCAACTTCCAACCTTGCTCGAGACGAATCGTCTCGCGACCACTGCAGGAGCCCGACCGGACTTGGGACCTTCGCTAGACGTGAGTGTCATTCTTGTCGCGATCGCCCCGTTTCTGGCGGCTGCTCTGGCGCCTGCGGTGCATCGGTTCACCGGGGCCTTTGCCGGCTGGTTCCTTGCCATCGTGCCGGCGGCGATCTTTCTTTTCCTTTTCGGCTTCCTCGATGAGGTCGCCGGCGGCGAACCGGTCAGGGCAAGCATCGATTGGGTGCCGTCCTACGGCATCGGGCTTTCGTTCCTGATCGACGGCCTCAGTCTCACTTTCGCGCTGATGATCTCGGGGGTCGGCACGCTGATCATCGTCTACTCGGGTGCCTATCTCGCCGGCCATCCACATCAGGGCCGGTTCCTCGGCTTCATGCTGGCCTTCATGGGCGCCATGCTCGGCCTCGTGCTTGCCGACAACATGCTGGCGCTTTACGCCTTCTGGGAGCTGACGTCGGTCTCTTCCTTCCTGCTCATCGGCTTCGATCACGCCCGCCAAGCCGCGCGCCGCGCTGCTATCCAGGCGCTGGTGGTCACCAATCTCGGCGGCCTAGCGCTGCTCCTGGGGGCGCTGATGGTCCAGCATCTGACCGGCCAGTGGGACCTGTCCGGAGTGCGCGAGACCGGCGACCTGATGCGCTTAAGCCCGTTCTACGCGCCGGTGCTGGTGCTCTTTCTGCTGGCCGCCTTCTCCAAATCCGCGCAGTTCCCGCTGCATTTCTGGCTGCCCAACGCGATGGAGGCACCCACCCCCGTCTCGGCCTTCCTGCACTCGGCCACCATGGTGCAGGCCGGCGTCTATCTCCTGGCGCGCATGACACCGATCCTGGGCGAGACGCAAGCCTGGATGGCAACGCTTACCGTTTTCGGCGGCGTGACGCTCGTTTGGGGCGGGTTCAGCGCCCTCAAGCAGATCGACCTGAAGCAGATGTTGGCGTCAACGACAATCGCCTCGCTCGGCCTTCTTGTCCTGTTGATCGGGCAGGGGAGTGAAGCCGCGATCGCCGCCATGGTCGTCTATTTCGTCGCCCACGCTTTCTATAAGGCCGGCCTCTTCCTCATGGTCGGGGTCCTCGACCACGGAACCGGCACCCGCGACCTGACTGCGCTTGGCGGGCTGATGCGCAAGATGCCGGTGAGTTTTGTCGCCGCCGTCCTTTCCGGCGTCTCCATGGTCGGACTGCCGCTGACGGTCGGCTACCTTGCCAAGGAGGAGATGTATCTCGGGCTCGCTCATGCCGATCCCTCGAGCATTCTCGTTCTCCTCGTCGTCGTTGCCGGCAACGCGCTGCTTGCCGCCGTCGGTATCGCCATTGCCATGCGCCCCTTTACCGGCGCGACGGTCGAGACGCCCGTGCCCGCCCACGAGGGCTCGTTCGGCCTTGTCCTGGGGCCGCTGGTGCTCGGCCTTCTCGGAATAGGCGTCGCCCTTGCGACGGCTTGGTTCGGTCACGACATCCTTGAACCGGCCGGGACCGCCATCCTTGCCGAGCCGGTGGAAAGCCACCTGACGCTCGCCCTCGACCTCGGCTCCATCCTCTTCTGGCTCTCGCTGCTGACCTGGGCCCTTGGCGCCGCCGTCTATTACCAGCTCGACGCCCTGCGGGCGCTGCTGCGCCGGGCCGACGCCGTCATCGGCTGGACGTTCGACAAGGGGTTCGATGTCCTGATGTTTGGCCTTGTCCGTATGGCAGGGGCAGTGACGCGCTTCCTGCATCACGGACGGCTGGAGGTCTATCTCGTCGTCGTCTTCTCGTTCTTCGCCATCGCCCTTCTTGCCCCGTGGCTGACGCTCGGCGGGCTCGAGAGGCTGATGCCGCCGTCGGCCCTCGGAACGTGGGCAGCGCAATGGTCCTGGTCGGACCTGACCGTCTACGAATGGGCAGTGGTTGCCATCGCCATCATCGGGCTGGTCGCACTGGTGATTGCGCAGAACCGGCTGGTCGCCATCCTCTCGCTCGGGGTTCAGGGCATCGCGGTCGCTATGCTCTTCCTGCTCTTCGGCGCGCCGGATCTGAGCTTTACCCAGTTCATGGTCGAGATCCTTTCCGTTGTCGTCCTCACCCTGGTGATGACGCGGCTCAAGCTGGACGAGCGCGACCACCGGCCGTTCGAGGACGCGCTACGCGATGGAACCATCGCCGTCCTCTGCGGCCTGGGCGTTACTCTGCTGCTCTCGACGATCCTGACCGGCCGGCTCGACAACGAGCTCAGCGGCGTCTTCCTTGCGACCAGTGTGCCGATTGCCCATGGCCATAACGTCGTCAACGTCATCCTTGTCGACTATCGCGGCTTCGATACGCTCGGCGAGATCAGCGTCGTCATGGCCGCCGGCATCGCCATCCTGGCGCTCATCCGCGGCCAGCGCGGTGCTGGCCGGATACCGCTCCCGCCGGCCCGTAGCGAGCGGATCAAGGGGATGGTGCGATGAACACCGTCATATTCCGGACCATCGCGCCGCTGATCGTCGCCGTTATGGTGGTTTTCTCGGTCTATATTCTGCTGCGCGGGCACAATGAGCCGGGCGGCGGCTTCATCGGTGGGCTGATCGCGGCCTCGGCCATCGCTATTCTGGGCATGTCCTCGAGTGTGTGGGCAGTGCGTCGGGCCCTGAAATTCGATCCCCTGGCCTATGCAGGGTTTGGTGTGTTCATCGCTGGCCTCTCCGGCCTCGCCTCGCTGTTCATCGGCGCGCCGTTCATGACCAGCCTCTGGTTCTACGTCGAGCTGGGCGACACCGAGGTGGCCTTGTCGACGCCCATGGTCTTCGACATCGGGGTCTATTTCGTCGTCTTCGGCACGCTCTCGGCCGTGGCGCTGGCTCTCGAGGACGAACGCGACGAAGAGGAGATCGACTGATGGACTACATCATCGCCGGACTGATCGGCATCTTCGTGACCGTCGGCGTCTATTTCCTGCTCTCGCGTTCGGTCATCCGCATGCTCCTGGGGATCACCGTCTTCGGCAACGCCGTCAACCTCTTGATTTTCACCGGCGGACGGCTGACGCGCCAGGTGGCGCCGATCGTGCCGGAAGGCGCCGAGACCATCGCGGGAGCGGCCAACCCGCTGCCGCAGGCGCTGGTGCTCACAGCCATCGTCATCGGCTTTGCCATGTTCATCTTCCTACTGGTCCTGGCCTTCCGCACCTACCAGTCGCTCGACGCCGACAACACGGACAACATGCGGCTGGCCGAACCCGAGGGCGGCTGCCGGCCGCCGCTGAGCTACTGATGGAAACTGAAGCCAACCTTCCCCAGGCCATGATCGAGACCGCCACCGCCGCGGCCGACTGGGTGATCGTGCTGCCGATGGCGCTTGCATTGATGGGCGCTGCGCTCCTGCTGATGGCGCGCCGTACCCGCTCCTTCCATGCCGGCTTCGCGCTGCTCGTTGTGGCTGCCATCATCGCCTGTGAGGCGACGCTCTTCGTACGGGTGATGGCCGACGGACCGGTGTCCATGACTATGGGCCGATGGCTGCCGCCGTTCGGCATCAGCTTCACCGCCGATCTTTTCGGTACCGCGTTCGCCCTGACCTCGGCGGCAGTCACTTTCGTGGTCATCTTCTACATGCAGATGGATCACTCGGCGGGGGACAATCGCGACGGCCAGTTCGCGATGGTGCTGCTGCTGCTGGCCGGTGTTACCGGCTCGTTCCTTACCGGCGACTTCTTCAACATGTACGTCTGGTTCGAGGTGATGCTGATCGCGTCCTTTGGGCTTGTGGTGCTGGGCGGGCGCGGCCTGCAGCTCGATGGCGCGGTCAAATACGGCTTCCTCAACTTCCTCGCCACCACTTTCTTCCTTCTGGCGCTGGGCCTGACCTATGCCCTGCTCGGCACGCTCAATATGGCCGATATCATCGGTAAGGCAGAACAGGCCGATCCGGCCGCACTCGCCGGTATTGCCGCCCTGCTGGTGCTCGCCTTCGGCATGAAGGCGGCCGCTTTCCCGGTCAACGCGTGGCTACCCGCCTCCTACCACACGCCGCCGGCGGCGGTTTCGGCCCTTTTTGCCGGCCTTCTGACCAAGGTCGGCATCTTTGCGCTGATGCGTGCCATGGTGATGCTCTTTCCGTCGAGCCGTGACCTGCTCGAACCCGTGCTGGCCGCCGCGGCCATCGCAACGCTCGTCATCGCCCCGCTCGGCGCCATCGCTGAAACGAACCTGCGCCGCGCCATGGGGTTCATCGTCATCGGCGGTATCGGCGTCGTGCTCTCGGGCATCGCGATCCCGACGCCCTCGGGAGTCGCGGGTTCGGGCTTCTATATCTTCCATGCGATCCTCACGATGGCGGCGCTCTACCTCGTTGCGGGGCTTGTCGAGAAGGTGACGGGTGAGACCGACAGCCGGCGCATGGGCGGCATCTATGCAGCCAACTCACCGCTTTCCATACTCTTCTTCGTCGTCGTGCTGGCGGCCGCCGGCGTGCCGCCATTCCTCGGCTTCTGGCCAAAGCTCCTGCTGATCGAAGCCGGCCTCGAGCGCACCGACCTCAGGGTAGCGGGCGGCCCGGCTGACTGGACCGGCCTTGCCATGGCCGGCGCGCTGATCGTCAACGCCTGGCTGACGCTCATCGCCGGCACCCGGCTGTGGGCGCACATCTTCTGGCGCGCGGGTAGCGAAGGAGCCCAGTCCGAATACCAGCCGGTTGCGGTGCGCGCCTTGTCGGTGCGCGAGGGCTGGCTGGGATGGGGGGCGACAGCGGTGCTGGTCGGCGCTATCGTCGCTGCCGGGCTCTGGCCCGATTTCGCCTTCCAGACGGCTCGTGCCGCCGCCGCAGACTTCATCGATCCGTCGCGTTACGTTGCCGCGGTCGGCCTCGCAACCGGGAGTGGGGCGCCATGAACATCCTGCTGCTGACCCTGGTCCTGGCATTCATCTGGGCGACGATCACCGGCACCTTCGGGCTGCTCAACCTGTTGCTGGGCGCTGCGGTCGGCTTCGCGGCGCTCTTTATCCTGCGCGCCTACCTGGCGCCGCCGCGCGCCTTGCGCCAGATCCGGCGGCTGCTCTCGCTAATGGGGCTCTTTCTCTACCAGCTGCTGCTGAGCGCCGTGCGCGTCGCCGCGATCGTCGTGCGCCCGAACATGCGCGAGACCCTGCGCCCCGCCATCATCGCCGTGCCGCTCGACGTCAAATCCAACGCCGAAATCACCTTGCTCGCCAATCTGATCACGCTGACGCCTGGAACGCTGAGCACGGTCATCTCGGAAGACAAGAGCAAGCTCTTCGTCCACGTCATTACGCTCGAATCCCGGGAGGCGCTGATCGCCGACATCAAGGACGGCTTCGAGAAGAAGGTCATCGAGGTGTTCTCCAATGACGGGTAGCGAAGCTCTGTCGCTGGCCACGCTGATCGGCCTCATCGTCCTCAGCCTCGCCATGGTCCTTGTTATCGTGCGCATCGTCATCGGCCCGACCTTGCCGGATCGGGTGCTCGCGCTCGATGCGCTGACGACGGTGGCGCTCGGATTCGTCTGCGTCATCGCCGTGCGCACAGGACTGATGCTCTACCTCGACATCGCGATCGCGCTTGCCCTCTTGGGGTTCCTCGCGACGGTCGCGCTTGCCCGCTATATCCTCGCGCGAGCCGCCGGCGACGGCGCTAGTAGCGGTATCTTGAACAGCAAGGAGTCCAGACAATGATCGTGATCATCCAGTATCTGGCGGCAGCGTTAATCCTTGTCGGCTCTATATTTGCTCTTCTGGCATCCATCGGCGTACTTCGTCTGCCTGACCTTTATACCCGCATGCATGCAGCCTCGAAGGCTGGCGCAGTGGGTGCCGGTTTCATTTTGATAGCAATTGCCTTGTTATCGAACGATATACCGATTATCTTACGGGCCCTGGCTGGTTTCTTCTTTTTGCTGTTGACGACGCCAGTTTCTGCGCACCTTCTAGCCCAAGCTAGTTGGCGCGCTGGTTACAAACCGGCCGCTTCCACGGTGATCAACGATCTGGATGCTGAAATTCAGTCACATTCGTAGTGAATGATAAGAAAAGGAAGGGTTGGGGAAACAACTTCTGCAGCTTGCATTGGCTGTGGAAGAACATTACGAATCACCGGTCGCGTGTCTGCCTCCCTGCGTGACTATCAAGAATAATGAAAGGTTGAGATATGAGTGACCCCGTTGGCACGGCGCCTGTATTCGATAGCGATCTGATAGAACTCAGTACCGAGATCGTGTCGGCCTATGTCAGCCACAATGCCGTCAGCCCGACGGACTTGCCCAAGCTGATCTCGGAAGTGCATACGGCGCTGCGCGCCCTGCAGGGCAACGAGACGCCTGCGCCCGTCGAAGAGCTCAAGCCCGCTGTGCCGGTGCGCAAGTCGGTCACCCCCGACTACATCGTGTGCCTGGAAGACGGCAAGAAGTTCAAATCGCTGAAGCGCCACCTGCGCACCCACTACAACCTTTCGCCCGAGGAATATCGGGAGAAGTGGGGTCTGCCGGCAGACTATCCGATGGTTGCGCCCAATTATTCGGCTACTCGCTCGAAGCTCGCCAAGGACAACGGCCTCGGCCGCAAGGCTGGCTGACCAAGCACGTTCCATACGGACCGGTAGGGCCGAGCCGGCCCGTTTGCGGACTTAGGCCTACAGAACGGCCGCCCATGGGGCGGCCTTTTTGTTATTTCGACAAACGTGTGCGAGGCTAGCTCAGAGCGGCGGCGGCTTCGGTACGAATGCGGTTGACCATGGCGACCAGGCCATTGGAGCGCTGCGTGGTCAAATGTTCGCGCAGACCCATCTCGTCGAAAAGGGCGACGGCGTCGGTGCCGGCGATCTCTTCGAGCGGCCGGCCCGAGTAGAGCGCCAGGAGCACGGCCACCAGACCCTGGACGATCATGGCATCGGACTCGCCGCGATAGACGAGAGCAGGGCGCCCGTCCGGCGCTTGCGACTTCTCAGAGACGAGCCAAACCTGTGAGACGCAGCCGTTGACCTTGTTCTGTGGCGTACGGTCGGCCGGATCGAGCTTGGGCAGGGCCTGGCCGAGCTCGATGAGATAGCGGTACCGATCCTCCCAATCGTCGAGGAACGAAAGGTTTTCGGCAATGTCCTGAAAGGCGGTCGGATCGCTCATGTCCACTATTTAGTGGATGGCTGCCGCCATTTCCAGTCGCGAGGCGGTTCGATTCAGCCGGCGCGTTCCGGTCGCGGCCGGGGCAGGGGCACGGGAGCCGCGGCGGGGACCGACGGTGCCGAATCGGCAATGGCGGCGGCGATGACCGCCTTGCCGCCGACGCAGGCGAGCGAGTCACAGTCCTCGGCCGTGAGGCTCTGGGCAATCACCTGCCGGCCCGCCGAAAGCGCCTGGTTCGAGAGATCGCCAGCGGCCTTGTCGAGGTCAATGCCGGGTTTGATGACGAGAAAGGCGACCGTGAGCCAGAAGGCTGAGCGTACGAGAAACATGGGTCTTTCCAACATTGCAAAGCTCGCATTCGCAAGGCTAGGCGCGGGTCATTAAACTGCGCTCGCGGATTTAGATAAAATTTGAAGCAAATACCACCGGTGTCCTTTGGCCGGGCAAGGTCTTGTTTACGCTAAACCGAGAAACCGCGCCTCTCGGGGCCGCAGGATCGGGTGTCGGCGGCTGCCACTTAATCGTGTCTTAGGTGTTCGCCAGCCACCGTTGTGGAAGCAGACCCGAAGCATATTCGGGCGTAGAGCGGGATGCGAAAAAGTGGGAACCGGTTTTTCGCGAACAATCCCGCGACAGCAAAAGGTTAGAGCGCGCGATTTGATTCCATCAAATCGCACCGCGCTCTAGGCGTCGGGGCAGTGAGTTTTAGTGCAATGGGTAGGCTTTTCTCTTTCCGCGCAAGCAAAGAGATGTCGCCGGCAACCGCCGGAAGCGGCCATCGTCCCGATGCCATGCGCCGCGCCGCATTGGCCGACAATGCGTGGACGTTCATCGTGCTTGCGGCCCTTGCCATGCCCTTCGCGGTCCACACACTGCTCAGCGGCAGCATCCTGCCGTTGACGCTTGCCGCCCTCTTCCTCTTCGGCGGTGCAGGCTCGCTCGCTCTCAACCGCAGCCACAAATACGCGCACGCTGCCACCAGCCAGGTCGCCACGATCATGGCGGGTGGCGCCGTGCTGGCGGCTGCCGATCCGCACTTGGCCGATTTCGGCCTGGCAACCGCGGTGCTCGGCCCCGTTCTCGCCTCACTGCTGGCCGACGGCCCGCTACGCCGGCTGAGCTGGGTTGCGTTCGGCGTCATCGTCATCGCTAGTTTTGCCCTGGCCGACCTCACCCTTCCGGTCGACCCGGATATTGCCACGCATCCCGGTTTCGTCACCCTGCTGGCTGCCGCCCTCGTCGTTGCCCTTTCGGCCAACCGCATCAACCGCGCCTACGAAGTCTACGACAAGCGGCAGGTGGCTGCTTACCGGCACCTCATCGAGCACGTGCAGGACGGCGTGATGCGCTTCTCGGAGGAGGGGGAGCTCGTCTACGCCTCGCCCTCGTGCGAGACCGTCTTCGGCTGCCGGCGGTACGAGCTGACGGGCAAAGCGCTCGGTGAGCGTGTCCACGTCGCCGACCGCCCAGCCTATCTCACCGCCTTCGCCGATGCCAGCCGGGGCGGGACGCCCCGGACCATCGAAGTGCGCATACGGCGCGACCGCCCGGGCGAGAGCCCCAGCGTGCCGCGATACTTCTGGTCGGAAGTCGGCTTTTCGCCGATCGCCGAAGCCGGTGGCCACAAGGAGCGTTTCGAGGTCGTTGCGCTCATCCGCGACATCACCGAACGCAAGGACCAGGAGGCAGAAGCGCGTGAGGCCCGCAAGGCCGCCGAACAGGAATCGGGTGCCAAGTCCAGATTCCTGGCGACCATCGGCCATGAACTGCGCACCCCTCTCAACGCAGTCGTCGGCTTTTCCGAGATGATGATGCAGGGCATCGGCGGCGAACCGAGCCCGACCCACCGTGAATATGCCGGGCTCATTCATCAGAGCGGCAAGCATCTGCTCGAGGTCGTCGGCATGCTCCTCGACATGTCGCGGCTCGAGGCAGGCAAGTTCGAGCTGCAGACCGATACGATTACGCCCGAAATCCTGATCGAGCCGAGCTTCGGGATCGTCGAGGCCCTGGCGCGCGAGCGCGGCACGACGCTCAAGACCGAGATCGTGCGGCCGCTGCCCGTCCTCGTTGCCGATGAGCGCGCCTGCCGGCAGATTCTCATCAACCTCTTGTCGAACGCCATCAAGTTTTCCCATGCGGGGAGCACCGTGGCCGTCTCCATGAAGCGGCAAGGCCAGGACCTTAACATCTCGGTCAGCGACCGGGGGATCGGCATGGATGCGAGCACCATCGCACGCATCGGCGAACCCTTCTTCCAGGCCAATGGCGGCCTCGACCGCCGGCATGAAGGCACGGGTCTCGGGCTGTCGATCGTCAAGGGACTGGTCGAGCTGCACGGGGGAACGCTGCGCGCGATTTCGGAAGTGGGTGTCGGCACCACCGTCACCGTGTTGCTGCCCTTAAACGGTCCGGCAAGGAAAGTGTTGGAAACTGCGCCGGTCGCGACCTTGCATCGTGAGTCGGCGGCCACGCAAACGACCCCATGGCAAGACGAAAAAAGAAAAGCTCTATGACGGCCTCCACCCTCTCCCATCTGCCCATGGCCGCAGGCAGCGCCTTGCTCGCCGGACTCGGCCGGGCGGGCCTGTGGGCTGTGGCTCGCTATATGCGCGCCCCGCTCGCCAATACCGGCATGCTTGCGTTGGCAACGATGACGGCTATGGCCGGCACCAATGCGCTCTACAACCAGACTGCCATACATCCGGCCCCGCTCTTCGCGCCGGGGCCTGTCGCACCCGTGCCGGCCGAACGCCCCGAGGATCTGGCAAGGGTTGCGGACCCGCAGCCTCAGACCGTTAGCGCCCCAGCCGCGGACCCGGCACCCCTCGTTCAGCCGGTGACGAGCGAGACGACAGGAAGCGTCGTGCCGACGGTGCCCGACGCTCCGGTCGGCAACAAGGACGTCTTTGCGGTGCAAAAGAAGCTGTTCGAGATGAAGCTCTTCGAGGGCGAGATCGACGGCTACTACGGCCCGATGACCGCCCGCGCCATCCGTGCTTTCGAGGAGCGCCATGGGCTGACGCCACAGGGGGCGCTGACTCCGGCCGTGATCGAGGCGATCCTCGGGGCCGACGCAACCGGGGTGCTTCGAGCGCCGGCCGCCCAACCAGTCGCCGCCGCGCCAGCGGCCGTGCGCGCCGCCGATCCAATCCAAACCGCTGCGGCCGCGCCCATTGCTACGCCCACTCCGGCACCGGCACCCTTGTCGGCAGGCGATCAGGCCGACGTCCTGATCGGACCGGTGGCAAGCGACAATCCGATAGACGCAGTTGTCGCTTCCGCGACTGAAACCATTGACTCGCTCATTGCGGCCGTCGGCGATCGCCAGACCCCGGCGCCGCCTGCTCAAAGGCCGGTGCCGGCTCTGCCGTTGCTCGCATCACCGTCGTCGAACACCGGTGCGCAGGCGATGCCGGCCCCGATCGCGCCGGCGCAGACGCCAGCGACGATCCCTGCTCGCGAATCGCGGGCCGCATCGGCCACCGCCGAGCCGTCCCGCCAGATCGTGGCGAACGCCAGCCCCCAAGCGACCCGGCCCGCGGCGACCAGCGCTGCCCCGCCGGCCGCTGCGACCAACCGGGAACTGGTCTCGCAGGTACAGCGCGGGTTGGCGAGCCTCGGATTCCTGCATGGCGCCATTGATGGCGAAGCCGACGAGGCGACCGCCCGAGCCATCCGCAACTTCGAGGTCTACCACAACTACAAGGTCACCGGGCAGGTAAGCCCGGCGCTGGTTGACATGCTGTTGGCGGCCGGGGCAAGCATCTGAGCTTGGCAACCGGCTAGGCCAGAGGTCAATGAGCTATCTGCGCAGCGACATGTGGTGCGGCGCCTTTATCCGGCGCCACAATGACCTCGGACACCTGTGCGTGGTGTCGCGGCGCGGCGACCCGATCGCCGGTCAGGTCTTCATCGAGGTCGACCACCTCAACGGCACCGCTTCGCTATATACCCCCGCCTCGTTCGCCGCGCGCGAGGAGGAAACGGCCGACCGGCTTTTTCAGCGCCGCTTCGACCATGACGAGCCGCAGAAGGTGCGCGAGCGTATTGCCCGCGAGGTCGATTTCGACCCCGACCTCTGGGTGATCACCCTCGAACTGCGCGGCGGCGACCTCGGCTTGCTGGTGGTCTGAACACACCTCAACCTGCCGGGACCGGAGCGAGCGCCGCGATGATCCGGCATTCGGCAACGGTGCCGTGATTGCAGCGTTCGATCACCTCGGCCAGTTCATCCCTGAGGGCCGTCAGGTCGACAATCTTGCGCTCGACCTCGGTGAGGTGCTGGCGGGCGATGGCGTCGACCGCCTCGCAGGAGCGATCCGTCTGGTCCGCCAGGCCCAGAAGTTCACGGACCTGATCGAGCGAGAAGCCGAGATCGCGGGCACGGCGGACAAAGCTCAGACGGCCCAGATGCTCCTCGTCGTAGGAGCGGTAGTTGCTTCCGGTGCGCCCTGGCTCCGGCAACAGCCCGATCCGTTCATAGTAGCGGATGGTTTCGACCTTCGTGCCCGTTGCCTTGGCAAGGTCTCCGATGGTGAGGCGCGGCATGGCTTGACCCTCTAGTGACTACAGGGTGCATATAGGCAGCCATACGGTACCTGACCAGAGGACGATATGGCCGGCTGCTGCCACGACGATCAGTGTTCGCAAACGACAACCCCTAACAGCACCCGCTGGCGGCGTGTGCTCTGGGTCGCGCTCGCGGTCAACGCCGCCATGTTCCTGGCCGAAATCGTCGCGGGGGTTGCCGCCGGCTCGGCGGCGCTCCAGGCCGACGCGATCGACTTCCTCGGCGATTCCGCCAACTACGCGATCAGCCTCGGCGTTGCCGGCATGGCGCTCGGCTGGCGGGCGCGGGCAGCGCTCGTCAAGGGGTGGTCGCTCGCCCTTCTGGGGGCGGCTGTGCTGGCCTCGACCGTCTGGCACGCGCTTGCCGGCACATTGCCGCAGGCTGAGACGATGAGCATCGTAGGCGTCCTCGCCCTTCTCGCCAATGTCGGCGTGGCGGTGATGCTGTTTCGCTTCCGCACGGGCGATTCCAACATGCGCTCGGTATGGATCTGCTCGCGCAACGACGTCATCGGCAATATCGCCGTTCTCCTGGCGGCGGTCGGCGTATTCGGTACCGGCACGGCCTGGCCCGATCTCGTTGTGGCGACGATCATGGCTGCACTGGGCATCACCGGCGGGTGGCAGATCATCAACGCGGCTCGGGCAGACCTGAGCCGGCAGGCGGAAGGCGAGGTTTCCTCCCCTCCCGTTGAGGCCACCTGATTTGCCCGCGACATATTGCGGCAAAAACGAGGCAAATTAGCGGCTCCTTTACTCTGTTCACCTAGCGTGCGGGTAACCAACCTCCTCGCCTCGGAAACCCGCAACAAATGACCATCCGCATCTCTTCCCGCCTCTATCTCATGGGCGCCATCGCGCTTGCCATGATGACCGTCGGAACGTTCTTCAGCGTCATCAATACGCAGAACCGCCTGGTCGAAGAGCGAAAGACCATGCTCACGGCCATGACCGACAATGTCGCATCGATGGTTGCCGCCTACGAGGCGATGGAAAAATCGGGCGACCTGACCACCGAGGAGGCCCAGGCCCGCGCGCTCGCGGCCATTCGCCCGATGCGCTACAACGGCGGGGAGTACTTCTGGGTCAACGACGCGAATTCGCGCGTGCTCATGCATCCCATCAAGGCAGAGCTGGAGGGTCAGGATCTTTCCGGCATGGAGGACGTCAACGGCAAGCGTATTTTTGCCGAGTTTGCCAGGACCGTGCGCGAGAGCGCGACCGGCAGCGGGTTCGTCGACTACTTTTGGCCAAAGCCTGGCCAGGAAGAGGCGCAACCCAAGCTCTCCCACGTAAAGGGAACGTCCTGGGGCTGGATCGTCGGTACAGGCGTCTACACGGACGATCTGACTGCAATGTTCTGGAGCAACGCGCGGATCCTGGGCCTGGCACTGGTCGCCGGCGTCCTGGTCATGGGCGCTGCCGCCTTCCTCATCACCCGCTCGATCACCCGGCCGGTCAACGCGCTGACCAATGCCATGGGTAAGCTCGCTGAGGGCGATCTCTCGATCGAAGTGCCCGCCGCCAAGAGCCGTGACGAGATCGGCGACATGGCCCGCGCCGTACTGGTCTTCAAGGAAACCGCCATTGAGCAGCAGCGCATGGAGGTTGAGGCCGCCGAAGTGCGCGAGCAGCGCGAGGTGGAACGCACCACCGCCGAAACCGAGCGGGCCGCGCGCGAAGCCGAGAAAGCCGAGCAGGCAAAGACAGACGAGATTGTCATCGAGACTCTCGTCAAGGGCCTTGCCGCCATGGCCGACGGCAACCTGACGTTCCGCATCACTGCCGACCTGCCGAAATCAGCCGAATGGCTCAAGAACGACTTCAACCGCATGGCTGAGCGGCTCAACACGCTGGTCGCCCAGATTCGCGAGACGTCCCGGGCGGTGAAGACCGCCACGGGCGAAATCCTCTCGGGCGCTAACGACCTGTCCGAGCGCACCACCAAGCAGGCCGCCACCATTGAGGAAACGGCCGCGGCCATGGAACAGCTGTCGCAGACTGTCATGGAGAACGCCAAGCGCGCCCAGCAGGCTGCAGGTGCTGCTTCGACCGTAGCGGTTTCGGCCGAGGACGGCGGCAAGGTGATGCGTGAGGCGACCGTCGCCATGGAGCGGATCACCGCATCTTCCAGCAAAGTCTCCGATATCATCGGCATGATCGACGATATCGCTTTCCAGACCAACCTCCTGGCGCTCAATGCCTCGGTCGAGGCGGCACGCGCGGGCGAGGCCGGCAAAGGCTTTGCGGTCGTCGCCGTCGAAGTGCGGCGTCTGGCGCAGTCCGCAGCCGAGGCTTCGGGCGACGTCAAGGCGCTGATCGAGCAGTCGGCCAACGAAGTCAACGGCGGCAGCAGGCTGGTGGCGGAAGCCGCCGCCAAGCTCGATGCCATGCTCGAATCGGCCAAGACCAGCACCGAACTGATGGAGGGTATCGCCCGCCAGAGTCAGGAGCAGGCCTCGGCCATCGAGGAGGTCAACACCGCCGTTCGTCAGATGGATGAGATGACCCAGCACAATGCTGCGCTCGTCGAGGAGACCAACGCTGCAATTGAGCAGACCGAAAACCATGCGAGCTCGCTCGACCATATTGTCGACGTGTTCAAGACCGATGGCCAAGCCGAAGCGGGCGAGCCCTACAGCACACCGTCCGTCCGCAGGACCACGCAGCCGGCGGCGGCCGCGCGCAAGGTTCGCCAGGCGGCGTCGAACTACCTGACTGACGGCAATGCGGCGGTCAGCGCGGACTGGTCGGAGTTCTGATCGGTCGAAGGCGCGAACAAGCAATAAAGCCGCGTTGCCCGTGGGCAGCGCGGCCTTCTTCTTGCCTGAAACGCTTAGAGCGGGCCGTGTAAAAAACGGGGCGGACTTTTCGCGACGTGATCGCTCCAGGGTGTGTTGGGATTCAGGTCAGGCCGAGGCGAAAATGACCGTTATCGAGAACCGGAGCGCAGCGTACCTTCGGGTACGAGAGCACCGGAAGCGCAGAGAATGGCCATTTGCAGACCGGCATTACCTGAATAGCAACACACCCTAGCCGGCGCGCCGGGCACCGATGCGAGCCAGCGCTTCGATCGCCTGGTCGATGGCTGGGTTGCGGGCCGGGGCGACGGGGGTGCGCCTGCTTTCCTCGGTGAACGGCTGGTACTCGGGCTTGACGAGCTCCAGTAGGTTCACTTCGCCGCGCCACGCGCTCATCAGATAGGCCATGGAATCCTGCGGCACGCTCTCGAAGAGAGAAACGAAATCGGCGAGGGCCTTGGAGCGGTCCTGGTCGTGCGCCGTGGCGTGGATGAGCACCTTGAGCCCGTCCTGCGCCGTGCAGCCGAAGGCGCGCAGGACGACGAAGAGTGCAGCCCCGGTCACGTCGTGCGCGATCTGCCCGCAGCGCACTTCATCGAGGCCGGTGATCTGCGCCAGGAGCCGGGTGACCTCCGGCCGCCGGTTCTCCGAAAAGAGCTTCATCAGCGCCCGAGTGAGTTCGGCATTGGCGACGGCGATCTGCTCAATGGTGCGTTTGATCGGGGCGGCGGGCGTCGCCCGGCCGGCAAAGGCTCGAATGACTTTGATGCGCGCCGCATCGGTCACGTCGAAGAAGGCCGGAGCGAGGAGGGCCGCGTCGAAATCGGCGCGCGCGGCCAGCGACTCGGCAACGATGTGGTCCATATGCGCCGACCGTGCCAGTGCGCTGAGGTAAGCACCTCGCAGGCTGACGGCGCCATTGGCCGCCAGCGCCCGGTAGACCTTGCGCGAGTTCATCTGGAAGAGCTTAGCGAGCACGATGTTGCTCGGGTCAGCCCGGCGCGCCAGGGCAGCGGCGATGTCGCTGTCCTGCCGGGCAATGAGATCGAGCATGGTCTTTTCGGAAAGGCTCGCAGCCATGTTGATCCAGCGTACCAGGTCATCGCCGATGTGCTCGGCGATCAATCCCTCGAGGGCAGGCGACAGGAGGTCGGCGCGCACGAGAATCGCGGCCGCCTTTGCGCGCGCATGCGGGCCAGCGGCGGGAAAGAGCCGCAAGGCAAGGGCCTCGAACTGTTCCATCTCGGGATGAGTTGGTTTGCCGCGCCGCACATAGGCGTCGCACGCAGCGATCAGCAGGGTGTTGGTTCGATCCACCCCGCCGCCGTCTATCAAAAGTTGAAACGTCTCATAGGGTTGAAATCCAAGCATTTCCCAAACCGTCGACCGAGCCCAAGCACCTGATTCCGGTGCCATTCTACTCTTGCCGCCGATTCGTTAGCGAACTGTTAACCTTGACGAACTCTTAATGCATGAGCGGGTAGATAGGCGCTGATTTGCAACAACCAAGCCTGACCCCTGTGGGAACGGAGCGGACGAGAGCGGGATGCGAAAACGTGGGTTCTTCGCGAAAGATCCCGCGATAACACAACGTTAGAGCGCGCGATTTGCTTCAATCGAATCGCATCGCGCTCTAGAGCGGAGGGCAGGTTGGGGAAACTTGTCGCGTTCACCAGGCGAGCGAGGCCCGCCCCGAAGGGTCCCGGACCCGGCGGCGGACGGATATTGATGTTTACCGGAGTGCGGTATGAGCGAAACGGGCTGCCGTCGACGACACAGCGCTCCGGTCCCGACAAACCCAAGCGCAAGCGCGGATAGGCGCGCGGTGCAGGGGGCAGGATTTGCCGCGGCAGCCGCGGTGTTGCTGGTGCTTGCCGCGTGCGGTCCACGTCCCGTTGGCGATTTCGGCCGCGCGGCGCCCAGCTACATGCACGACGTGGCCATGCCCGCCACAGGCACGGTGCTCGCTTCCGCCCGGGGCGAGCCGGTTTCGGATTTCAACCAGACCGACGAGGAAAGGCTGATGCACGACCGCATCTGGCGCTTCCTCGTTGCTCCGCATGCCAAGGACTGGTCGTTCGACTTCGTCACTGAACTGCAGCGTACCCGCATCACCCCGGTCGGCTCGCGCGCCTTCGGCGTCGAGCGCTACTATTCCTGGCTGCGTGAGACGCACTACCAGTCCTCGGGCGTGCGCTATGCAACGCTTAGCCGGCATATCCTCGCCGATATCGATACGATCCCCGCAACGTTTGCAGCGATTTGCGCGGTGATCGAGGTGGACCGGCAGCGTGCCGCGGCAATCGCGACCCTTTCCTCGCTGGGCCCCAATGAGGCCGCCGAAGCGCGGTCGCGCAAGGCCGAGAACGACCAGTCGATCGCCTGGTTCGTGGCCATGCTCAACTATCGGTTCGAGTCGTACAACTATGCGCTCGACCACCTCCTGGTCGAAACTCCCGCCCCTCAATCCGTGACAGTGGACTACGAGCTCACCCGCCTCGGTCACCACGTCGCGCGCGCCAACGCTCACGACTTCTGCAGCGGCGCAACCTGGCGCCACGCCCAGCAGGGCGCGCCGATCCGCTCGCGCTTCGCGACGCAGGCGGTGGACAACGAGGTCATCGCCATCAAGTAGCAGCCGGCGGACCCTGCGCTGGGGGCCCCCCGCGCGGGCATCCGCACGCTTGCATCGCGAAGTCTTCTTCGACCTTGCAATAAACCAACCAGTCGGTATAGTTGGACCGACTGATTGGTATGGAGGCGTGAATGGTTCTTCGGGAGCAGTTGCGGAATGAAACCGAGGGCCGGCGGCTGGCACGGGACCAGCACGAGTCCAAACTCAGGTTTCTCGACGCCACCTTCAAGGTCGTGCGCACCAAGGGCTATACGGCCACGCGCGTCGAGGACGTCTGCGCCGAGGCGGGGCTGACCAAGGGCAGCTTCTTCCACCATTTCAAGAGCAAGGAGGACCTGGCGCTGGCCGCCGTCGCCCATTGGGATGCGCATGCCGCCCATGTCTTTGAGGACGCGCCTTTCCTGGGTGAGGCCGATCCCCTCGACCGGCTCATCGGCTATATCGATTTCCGCAAGGCAATCCTGACCGGTGACGTTCCCGAGTTCACCTGCTTCATCGGAACGGTCATCCAGGACGTCTACCGCACGCATCCCGACATCGGCGCGGCCTGCGAGAAAAGCCTTGCAGCAGGGAACGCATGGCTCGAGGCGGAAATCCGGGCCGCGATGGACAAATACGACCCGCCCGGTGATTGGACGCCGGAAAGCCTGGCGCTTCATATCGAGGCCGTGGTGCAGGGCGGCTTCGTTCTGGCCAAGGCGGGCGGCGGCGCGGCAGCCGCGGCCGCGTGTCTCGAGCACCTGCGCCGCTATCTCGGTCTTCTGTTCGGGCGCTCCGTCCGGACGGGAAATGGTGCGCCAGCGGCAACATGAGCTGAATCAGTAAGATCGCCAGAGGAGGATCCACCATGGGACAGCCCGTCGTTCACTTCGAAATCATCGGCAAGGACCCTGAAAAACTGCGCAGCTACTATCGCGAGCTCTCGGCTGGCGGTTCGATACGAGCGAGCCGGTAGCCGAGGCGATATCCGAGCCTGCCAACTATGGCTTTGTGGAAAGTGACGCCAATGGCGGCGGGATTCCCGGCGGCATCGCCGGCGGTGCGGGCTACGATAGCCATGTGACCTTCTACGTGGCCGTCGACAATGTCGAAAATGCGCTGCAGAAGGCCGAGAGCCTGGGCGGGACGCGGCGCCTGGGACCGGTCGCATCGCCCAGCGGCAAGCTTGCGGTGGGGCACTTCACCGACCCGGAGGGGCATCTGATTGGCGTCGCCGGCGGGGCCTGAGGGAGCTAGCCTTCGAGTCCCCGAACCCAGCCCAGCACGAGATCGAGCTTGGCTGGATTATCAAGACCAAGGTCTTCAAGGCTTTGCCATGTCGGGAAGACGAGGGCATGCCTGACGGTTGCCAGAATCGCGTCCCGGTTCCCTGGTGGGCCGAAAACCAGACCGTCGCCCACGCCAGCGACGAATTCGGCGAACTGCGCCATCGGCTGTTGAAGCGCCGGCACGTCCGCGACGTCCCGGTGCGAGACCAGCCACATACGGCGCGTGCGGGCATAGTAGGCATAGAAGCGTTCGAACGCAGTTCGCAGGCGCGCAACCGGGTCGGCGATACCAGCCCACTCCGCGGGATCGGGCGGCGGGTTCAGGTGCAGCCAGTGCGACGTGCAGGCCCGGAAAACGGCCGTTTCATCCGAGAAATGACGATAGACGGTTAGCCGCTGAACGCCCGCCCGCTCAGCGATGGCGCTGATCGTGGTGGCGCGCGCGCCGATCTCTTCATGAAGATGCATCGTAGCTTCTACGATCCGTTGCCGGGTCTCTTCCTGGGACTTTGCCCGCTCACGCATGCGGTACTGACGCTTTTCGCTCATTGGCTATACATGGCTGCTCATCGAACCGTTGACAAGAGGAAACGTTTCGCGCTAGCCAATTAAATAAACACTAATGATCATTGAAAATGGACAACGCGATGACCACACTTGAAGCTATCCCGCCCGGCGATGGCGTCGAGCCCCGTCGTTCCAGAAAGTCGCGAGCTTTCGGATGGCGCTATTTGTTGGGAACGGTTCGCCGCGCATTCGTGCGTTCTCGGCGGGGCACGCGAATTCGCGACCTGCCGGATTGGCTGCAACGCGATCTCGGCTACGAGCCCGGCGGACCCCGCCACGTGCCAACCGACACGGCCGTTCGTCTGCTCTTTGGCACGACCAAATAACTTGTCGCCCACGAACGAAGAGCAAGCAGCCGTCCCATGGGACGGCTGCTCGTCATTTTGCGGGCGATGATAGCCGAGTGGCGTTCGGCTGGCGGGGCGGCCTCAACATCTCCCCGAACCGGCGGCAGCGTCCGCAGCCGTTGCAGTCCTTGCTCGCAAGCGCCGCCGTCGCCGGAACCCCGGTCTTTTGTAAGTTGGGCTTCATGCCGGCTCTCCCAACAGGCTCGAGACACGGTCTATGGCTGCGGTCGCCTCGCGATCCATGCGGGCGACGATCTCTCCCGCCGTAGGCAGATCGTCGATGTTGCCGGAACTCTGCCCCGCAGTGAGGCAGACCTGTTCGATGTCGCCCTCGAATTCGCGCGTAGGCAGGATCGCGCTGTAGCGGGGCACGGGGATGCGCTCGCCGTTGAGCAACGTGGTGCCGACCATGACCCCTTGAGCTTCGCCGATCGCCTCGGCCTCCCGACCCTCGGCCCGCTGTAAGCCGTCGTTGACGATGGCGCGCATCGCCTGGTCGGGCCATTCCGGGCCGTAGATGGTTGTGATGCGCGTATCTCCGACATCGGCTTCGACAACTGCCTTTTTGAAGAGATCATGAGCATGAGCCTCTCGCGACGCCAGAAACCGCGTTCCGCACCAGACCGCGTCGGCGCCGAGAGCAAGCGCCGCCGCCATGGTCGATCCCTCGGCAATACCGCCGGAGGCAATGAGGGGCAGGTCTGGATAAGCGCGCCTCAGGCGCGGGAAAAGAACCATCGTCGAAGCTTCGGAACGATTGTGGCCGCCCGCTTCGCTGCCTTGAACGATGAGAGCATCGACGCCCAGGGCAACGGCTGCCTCTGCTTCGGCGACGCCGCCGACCTGCATCCAGATGGCGATTCCAGCCGATTTGAGGCGGTCGACCTGCTCTTGGTTCGGTAGGGTCCAGAAGAAGATCGCGAGCCGCACTTTCTCTTCGATGAGAACGCCTATGTGTGCGTCGGTCACGAAGTCGCCGATGAGATCGACGCCGAACGGTCTGCCTGTATAGATCTGCGTTTCACGCACCATCGCGCGCAGCACCTCGGGAGGATTGATGTCGCAGCCGATGGTGCCGAGCCCGCCGGCATTGCTAACCGCAGCCGCAAGGGCCGGCCGGGCGATCATCGCCATTCCGGCGTTGACAATAGGGGTATCGAGCCCGAAGGCCCGTGTAATACGGGTCGAGAACATGTTTGCTCCGCAATTTTGCGAGGGGGTTAGGGTGGGGCAGGCGCGTTGCACCCGCCCGGTTTCCGGCGGTCAGGCCGCCTGGGGCAGGGCGCCGATCTGGCCGAGCAGCGACAATTCGTCGATATGCAGCCAGGTCTCGACGATCAGTCCATCTTCGAGCCGGTAGAGCACCATTCCATTGAAATCGACCGTCTGTCCGGTGGGTTCGATGCCGGCGAAGGCTCCGGTGAACTTGCAGCTGATGGACCAGCGCGCCGACACATAGCGGTCGTCGGCAATCAGGGCATCGAGGGCGAACTCCATTTCGCTGAAGGAGGACTGGAAGATCCTGAAGAACCGCTTGTAGCTTTCATGGTCGAACGGATCGCCACCCGGAAAGCCGTGGCAAACGACGTTGGGTGCTACGGTTTCATCGATCACATCGATGCGCACCAGATTGGGCGAATGGGTACCATCCAGGAAGCGTAGTGCGACCTGGCGGTTGCGCTCGGCAAGGCCGCGCGCGTCGGTGTTGAGATAGGTGTTAGACATGCAGGTTGATCCTTTGCTGGGTTGGGAGGAAAGCGCCGGCTCAATCCAGCGCTTCTAGAAGGCTCTCGAACGAGAGCGGGTCGATCGCCGCGGTGGTGCCGCGGCAATAGGCACTGGCGACGTGGCGGGTGAGTGCCGCGGCGCCATTCCGGACCAGAGGCAGGTGGCCCGAGAAGAGGTATTGAGGGGCGAGCCGCTCGATGGCGGTGAGGGTCCGGCCGAGGACCTGCTGGTCGGCGTGCGCGAGCCAGGGCGCGTCAATGGAGGACCAGCCCACCAAACCGTCCCGCAGTGACTCGTCGGCAATTTCCCCGATCTCGTCCGCTGTCTCCGGCAGGAGCGCGCCGAAGCTGTCGGCTGCAAAGAGCACGCTGTCGGTCTCATCGAAGAAGCCGACGGTCTCGGGGGCATCGTAATAGGGCGGACGAACCGGGTGCAGCCGGTGCCCGCCAGCCTCGAACGGCACGCCGGGTTCGAGCAATTGCACGCGTGAAACGTCGAGCCCGGCCAGGTTCATCTTGCCCATGCCGAGGAAGTTGGTGAGCACCCTGGCATTGGGAGCGCGCTCGAGCACGCGGCTGAGGTTTCCGACGTGATCAGCATCCATGTGGCTGAGCCAGATCCACCTGAGGTCGTCGAAGTCGATCTCGCTCTCGAGCGCGGCAAGGAAGTCCTCGCCCAAGGCGCTCAGCCCCGTGTCGACGAGGATGGGTTCGCCTCCTTTCAAGAGGAAGCTGTTGACCGGTAGAGCGCCCATTCCGGGCACGGGCAGCCAGGACGGCAGCACGGTCCAGTTCTGAGTCACCTGCCTCGGGGCAAGCGCGGTAGGAAAGTCGATAGCCATTTCATCAAGCTCCATGGGCTCCGGAGGAGCCTTTTCGTTAAACACCACAGTTTGATGAAATATGAGCTAGCATAGCGGCAGAGCGCTTGTCAATATTCAATGAACACGCCTGTTCTCTTGAATGCGAAGCTGAAAATAACCTGCCGTGTGTCGGGCGGGCGGCCCGAGCACGTCAGCGGCTATCGATGTTTTGATATCTGCTCTCGCGGCGGGGTAGGCCGATCCAGCCTATTCCCTCACCCCGCATTTGACCCCGGCCAGAACCGCCTCGTAGCGCTGGCGCATCGCTTGATGGGCGGGAGCGAGGCGAACAACGATGAAGAGAGGGTCCGTGCGGGCTTCAACGATGAGGAGGCCTTCCTCGATCTCGATCTCCTGCTGGGCGAGGAGGCGCGTCTGGGCGGCGTTGAAGATGCCGAGGGTAAGCGTGCGCCCGATCCCGTCACGGTTGGTGGTCGAATAGACGATCTTTCCGTCGCGGTCGTGCACGGCGATCGACCAGAAGGCATCGGGCATCACCCCGGTCATGAAGGCTGGACCATCGGCGAGATCGACCTGGCAAATTCCGTAGACGATCTCCGGGTCGAGCCCGAGCGGGTTGGGGGCGCCCGCCTCGACCGCCGGCAGGACCACGATGCCGTCGCGAGCGCCGAGCGCCGAGACACGGCTCCAGACGGTTTCCTCGGCGAGCAGCGGCAGGACAAGGATGACAATGATATGGATGATGCCGCCGAGGACCACGCCGGCGAGGAGGTAGAGGAGGGTTCGGATCATCGGCATCCCTCCCGAACGATCGCCGGCATGGCGTCGACATCCGCGCCGAAACCGGAGGATGCTACCGTGTCGTAAAGCGTCAGCACGAGGGAGAAGGGCCCCCGGCCGGTCAGTTCCAGCCAGTTGCCGGGCATGAGGCGCGTGCCGACATGGACGCGGATGGCGCCGTCTTCCGGACGCGCAATGTCGCGCGAACGCATCGCGAGCGCGGTTCCCGGCCTCGCCACGTTGCGGCCCCCGGCATCGATCGCAACGAGCGTCCAGAAGGTCGCAACGGGCGTGTGCCCGTCGAGCCGATACCCGCAACTGCGGATCAGCGGCTCTCCGGTGCTGTCGGTCGTGGCGGTGAATTGCAGACCCTCGGCCTGTCCCAGCGGCAGGGTCCCGGCCCGCACGGCATGGGCCCTTGTGTAGGGATTGGGGGCGGGTGAGCCCGCGTCTGGCCAGGCCGTCCACGGACCAGATTGCAGAATGCCGAAATAGCGTCCGTCGGTCAGCGCGTAGTAGGACAGGCCAAAGCCGACGGCGAGCGCCACCGCGAACATCATCAGGAGGCGGAGGACAAAGCGCACCGGCTAGAGGCTTCCGCTGCCGACCGCGGCCGTCTCCGCGCGCGCCTGGGCGCCGATGGGCGTCGCAGCCTCGATCGTCGACTGCAATCGCTCCGCAAGGTCGATGAGCTTGCGGGCAGCGGCGGGGGTGAGGCTCGGTGGGCGTTCGACGACAATCTCGGCTTCGTCCTCCGGCGCCTCGGCGACGATCGTCTGCTCGGGTACGAAATCGACGCCGAAGAGAGGCTTTATGTCCACGTTGGTGTGGGCATAGGCCATGAACTTTTGCCAGGCGATGGCCGGCAGCGTGCCGCCGGTGAGGTTGTTGGTCGGACGGTAGTCGTCGTTCCCGAACCAGACGGCGGCCACGTAATTGCCGGTAAAGCCGCAAAACCAGGCATCCCGATAGGAAGTCGTGGTGCCGGTCTTGCCGACGGCCGGCACCCCCGGCACGTCGGCCCGCCGCCCTGTGCCGCCGGTGACGACCGTCCTCATCATCATGTTCATGTTGGCGACGGTCGTTTCGCTCAGAATGCGCTCGCGGGGTGCGTCGGGATCGGCCTCGTAGACGGGGTCCCCGCTTAGCGAAGTGATGCGGGTGATGCCGAAGCCGGGAGTCTTGAGACCCCCACTGGCAAAGACCGCATAGGACGAGGTCATGTCGAGGACCGATACCGAGGCGACTCCGAGCGCAAGCGAGCGGGTGACGGGATAGTCGTTCCGGATGCCCATGCGGTGAGAAAGCTCGGCGATTGGCTCTCGCCCGGTCTTGATCGACAGGGTCACCGGCACGGTATTGATCGAGGCGGCAAAGGCCGAGAGCAGGGTCGTCGTCCCCCGATAGCTGCGGCCGTAGTTCTGCGGGCACCAGTCGCCGATGCACACTGGCCTGTCGGTGATCGTATCGCTGGGCTGCAGGCCAAGCTGCTCGAAGGCGGTGGCATAGACGAACGGCTTGAAGGATGAGCCGGGTTGGCGGGTCGAGACGATCGCGCGGTTGAACTGGCTCTTGCCGTAATCCATGCCCCCGACCATGGCCCGAATGGCCCCGTTGAGATCGGTGACGACCATCGCCGCCTGCGAAACCCGGTAGGCCTCGCCCTGCTCGCGAACCACGGATGTAACCGCCTCCTCCGCATAGGACTGAAGGGTCGAGTCGATGGTGGTGCGCACGATGAAATTATTGGAGGTGGCCCGTTTCGCCTCGATGATCGCCTTGGCCTCCTCGAACGCCCAGTCGAGGAAGTAGTTGGGCGAGTTGATATCGGCGGTGCGGTCTACGGGATTGGCCGGATGCCGGCGGGCGGCGGTGACCTGACCTTCCGTCAGGTACCGTGCCTGCACCATATTGGTGAGCACGACATTGGCGCGCCCACGGGCGGCGGCAAGGTCTATATGCGGGGCAAAGCGCGTCGGAGCCTTGTAAAGACCCGCCAGCATGGCTGCCTCGGCGAGCGTGATGTCGGTGACTTTCTTGCCGAAATAGTAGTCGGCCGCCGCCACCACCCCGAAATTGCCCCCGCCCATATAGGCCCGGTCGAGATAAAGCTTTAGGATCTCGTCTTTCGAGTAGTGCCACTCGAGCCAGACGGACAGGAACGCCTCGACGATCTTGCGCTCGAGGGTTCGCTCGGAGGAGAGAAAGAGGTTCTTGGCGAGCTGCTGGGTGATCGAGGATCCGCCCTGAAGCGAGGTTTCGCCTTGGGCATTGTTCGCCAGCGCCCGCAGAGTGCCGACGACATCGATACCGAAATGCTCGTAAAAGCGCCGGTCCTCGGTGGCGAGGGTCGCCTTGATCAGCACATCGGGCAACTCGTCGAGCGCCACCGAATCGTCCGAGCGGATGCCGCGCCGGCCGATCTCGTTGCCGTAGCGGTCGAGGAAGATCACCGAGTAGTTCTCGGCCCGGTTGTATTCGCCCGACGCCACGATATCGAAGGCCGGCAGCGCCAACGCCGTCATCAGCACGCAGCCGATGGCAAAGAAGGAAAAGGCGTCCGAGAGGAGCTCGACAAAAAACCGCTTGATTCCCGTGACATGGAAGCGGGACATGAAATCCTGGAAGCGCGTGTAGCCGCGCCCGAGTGCGCGCCAGGTTTCGTAAAGGGAAGAATCGAGCCAGGCATCGGCTGCCAGCATGCCCGATTTCCTGCGCCGCTTTTCTTTGTGGTAGAAGGGATCCTGCACGTTTCGTCCGTCCGGTTCGCCCAGCGTGAGGCGATCCCATTGCTAGCAAAGTTTCGCGCGCTTGCGCGCACTATTCGATGTAATCGCCTGATTATGAATGCTCTCTGACAGCTGGCAACGACCATCGCCAGTCAGGGTGAACGCGAAAGAGCCAAGCCAGATGCCCTTCTGGGAAGAAAAGACGCTTCAAGAGATGAGCGAAGCCGAGTGGGAAGCGCTGTGCGACGGCTGCGGGCGGTGCTGCCTGATCAAGCTCGAGGACGAGGATACCGGGGACATCATCACCTCGGACGTCCATTGCCGACTGTTCGACGGCGACACCTGCGTCTGCAGCGACTATGCCAACCGCAAGGCAAAGGTGCCTGACTGCATCAAGCTGACACCTGAAAATATCCTCGAGATCAAGTGGATCCCGAAGACCTGCGCCTATCGGCGGCTGGCCGAGGGCAAGGGATTGGCCTGGTGGCACCCGCTGATCTCAGGGACCATGCAGACGGTTGAGGACGTCGGCGTCTCGGTGCGGGGGAGAACTGTGAACGAATCGGACGTGTCCGCCGGCGAGTGGGAAGAGCACGCCGTGGACTGGCCCGAATGGGAGCCGCCGGAGGACTGACTCGAGCGGACCAAAAGGCACGGATCGCATATCAGTTCACCCCTCGTTAACCATAGCCCCGCCACACTCTCCTTCGCGGAAATCCTCCGAGCGTAGCAGGTTGCATATGAGTGAACTCTCCCTCGTCAAGGACGAACACGATGCCCTCTGGACCCGCATCAGGGCGACGTTGGAGGCGATGCGGCCGGGCCGACGGCAGGACCGTGAACCGGCTTATGGGCGTGCGGCGATCGCCCGCAGCCTCGGCATGCACACGCGGCTGGGCGAACGCATCGAGGAAGCGCTCGAGCATGCCTGGGGGCATTGTGCCGAGCGGCACGTGACGCTCAGTCTCCTGCTGATCGGCATCGACCGCTTCAAGGATCTCCACCTGGTTTATGAACGCGGTACCATCGAGCACGAACTGAAGGCAGTCGAGACGACCCTTCGCAAGGGGTTGCCGCGCGTCGGCGATGCCTGCCTTCGCCAGGGCCGGAGCAATTTCCTGGTAATACTGCCGGATTACCCCGTCCTTCTGGCCAAGACTCTCGCCGGAAAACTCGTAGGCGAGGTGCGCGGCCTTGCCATTCCTCATAAGGAAAGCCATGCCGGAATCCTGACCGCAGGCGTCGGCCTGGCGGCGATCAACCCGCAAGGGGGCCGCGACCGCAAGTTCTTCGATGCGGCGGCAGGCGCCCTCGAGAGGGCACAGCGCCGCGGGCTCGGACGGATAGAGACGGTCGATCTGCGACCCGGCCAGCAGCGGCGCAAAGCTGGCTAGAGTGGGATGCGAAAAAGTGGGAGCCGGTTTTTAGCGAAAAATCCCGCGACAACTAAGATCCAGAGCGCTCGATTTGATTCTATCAAATCGAAACGCGCTCTAGGCGCCCAAGGGGGTTCCATCCCCGGCCCGATGCCGTTATGAGAGCCGTCCCTTTGCCCGCAGCGCCGCGGGTGCTCTCGTTTCCGGACCGGCATCATGACACGCGCCTGCGGTTTCGACTTCGGCACGTCCAACTCGACGCTCGGCTTTGCGGATCCCAACGGACCGCGTCTCCTGCCGCTCGAGGCGGACAAGGTCACCATACCCAGCGTCATCTTCTTTTCCTTTGAGGACGATGCCACCTACTACGGCCGGGCCGCGATCGGGCACTATGTCTCGGGGGGCGAAGGTCGCTTGATGCGGTCGTTGAAGAGTGTGCTCGGCACGAGCCTCATTGGCGAGGCGGCGCGGGTCAAGAAGAACACATTTGGCTTTCTCGACATATTGGGCTTCTTCATCGGCGAGATGAAGCGCCGGGCGGAGGCCGCCGCCGGAAAGGCGCTGGAGAGCGTCGTCGTGGGCCGGCCGGTGCGCTTCGTCGATGACGATGCAGCCGCGGACGGCAAGGCCCAGGCCCAGCTCGAGCAGGCCGTGCGTGCGCAAGGGTTCGCCCATGTCGAATTTCAGTTCGAGCCGATCGCCGCGGCGCTCGACTACGAGCGGCAAGTGGTCGACGAGCACCTGGCGCTTATCGTCGACCTCGGCGGTGGCACGTCCGACTTTTCGCTGGTGCGCGTTTCGCCCGAGCGCCGGAACTTGGCTGACCGCAACGCCGACATCCTCGCCACCGCCGGCGTCCACATCGGCGGCACCGACTTCGACAGGTTGTTGGCCATGGCGCGCGTCATGCCCGAGCTGGGGCTCGGCACGACAACCCGCGACGGCAAGCGCTATCTACCAACGGCACCGTATTACAATCTTTCCACCTGGCACCGGATCAACTGGCTCTATTCGGCTGAAGCCCGGCGCGAGCTCGCTTCGACGCGGCGGGAAGCCGAGCGGCCGGACCTGGTCGACAAGATGATCGCCATCGTCGAGGAGCGGGCCGGCCATCGCCTCGTCGGAGCGGTCGAGGAAGCCAAGATCGTCCTGTCGGATGCCAGCGAACACACCCTCCGCTTCGCCGCGCGCCATGCGGCGATCGAGACGCGGATGCATATTGAACATCTGACCACCGCGATCGCCGACGCGGTTGATCGCGTTGCCGGGACGGCCGATGAAACACTCCGGCAGGCGGGCATCGGCAGGGGCGAGGTCGATGCCCTGATCCTGACGGGCGGATCGACGCAGGTGCCGGCAATTCTTGCCCGGCTGACCGCGATGTTCCCGCAAGCTGACCTCGTCCGCACCGACGTGCTCGGAAGCGTCGGTATGGGCCTTGCCATCGAATCGGCAAGGCGGTTTGGAACCTAGGCGTTGCTCAACGGTTGCCCCGCCAATACCCGGCGAGAGGTCACGAACCGATTGAGCCAGATCAGCTTCCATCTGCACCAGATGGTGCGACGCATGTGGTTCCTGCCGGCCACGTTCTCGCTGCTGGCGATCGTGACGATCACAGTCGCCTATGGCGTCGCCAAATTCGTGCCTGATCGAATGCCGTTGGAAATGCCCTCCGACGCAATCCGCAGCATATTGACGATCCTTGCTTCAAGTCTCCTGACAGTGGCGGTTTTTGCCTTGTCCACGATGGTGACTGCCCTCAGCACGGCATCGCAGGTGACCACGCCACGGGCCGTGCCCCTGATCGTGGAAGACCGGACCGCCCAGACTTCTATTTCGGTGTTCATCGGGGCATTCCTTTTCGCCATCCTCGGTATCATCGCGTTGTCGGCGGGCATCTATAGCCAAGCGGGGCGCCTGGTGCTGTTTCTCGTCACGCTGGGTATGGTTGTGCTGGTTACCGTGGCGCTGATCCGCTGGATCGGCCAGATATCGGCAATCGGCCGCGTGGCCGAAACCATCGACAAGGTCGAGGCTGCGACCGCCAAGGGGTTCCACACGGTCGACGAGCCGCCGCTGATGGGATGCCGCCCGCAAACCGGCGGCCCGAAGGGAAAGGCCATCAGCTGTGCCACCATTGGCTACATCCAGCACATTGATCTAGCCAACCTGCAGGATGCCGCCGAAAGGCTCGACGTCGTCGTCGATGTCATGGCTAGACCTGGCGCATATGTCTTCCCCGGACGCGCGCTCGCCCTCGTTGAGAGGGAGCTGCCCGAGGAGGAAACGGAGCGCCTTGCCGACTGCTTCGTCGTCGGCGACACACGCACTTTCGATTCCGATCCGCGCTTCGGTCTCATTGTTCTCAATGAAATTGCCAGTCGCGCGCTCTCGCCCGGGATCAACGATTCGGGCACTGCGATCGACGTGATCGGTACGCAAGTACGCATTCTGGCCGACTGGGCGTGCCTTGAACGCAACGGTGACGTGCTGTTCGAACGTCTGACGATAACCCCGCTGACGGTGGCCGATTTGATGGTGGATGCATTTCGCCCGATTGCGCGTGACGGTGCTGGGCAAATCGAGGTCGTGCTACGCCTGCTCGCGGGGTTGCACACGCTGAGCGGCATCCCACTCCTTGCCAGCGAGGCTCGGGCAACGGCCCGCGACGTGGAGGCACGCGCCATGACGGCTCTTCTGGCCGCGAGCGACAGGCAAGCGCTAGCAAGCGCGGCCGCGTTCGCGCATTAAACTGAGCGTGACCGCATTGTCGCCGGGGCCGACATCGACCATATCTTTGCCGGCCACACCGGAGCGACCTTTGATGACGATTGGTAGACAGGCGGCGGCACTGGCGGCCGCGACCTTCCTCCTTTTAGCGCCCGCAGTCCAGGCTCAGGACATATCCCCCCTCGGCACCTGGCAAAGCACTAAGGGCGATGCACGCTTTACCGTCGACTATTGCCCTGACGGCGGAGAACTCTGCGCAACACTCACCTGGCTGCGCGAGGACGTGCGCAACCCGGCGCGGCTGGCCTCGGTCGGCACCCATGTCGTCGAGGGCGCCAGGAAGACCGGCCCCAACCGCTGGCGCGGCACGCTGCACTATGCCGGTCACACGCTTGCAGGTTCGGTGACCCTTGTTTCCCCGGACTTCATGCGTGTTTCGGGGTGTATGCTGCTGATCTTCTGCGAGACCGTAGAGCTCGAAAGAATGTAGCGAACCGTCGACGAGAGTATATCGGGCGAATCGGTGGCTATCTGCCAGTCCCTGAATGGCGCGCTGGCGGCGAAGGCCTTTGCAGGCGGGATCGATCATCCGCCAGAGCCCGTCAAAAATTCGGGCCTTCCCCGGGGCTTGCCTCATTCATGTCCCATTCAGTAACTTCGCCCTATCTTTCGGGCATGAAAAATCGGACTCGCAAACCTTCGGCCCTTGTTGTTCTCGCCGCTGCTCTGGCGCTCGCATTGACGGGCACCAGTATCCTGCCGGCGAACGCGCAGGGCTGCCTGAGCAACCGGGAAATCCAGGAGGCAGTGTCTTCGGGCCAGATCAAGTCTCTCGATCAGGTGCTGCGGGAAGCCGGGGTCGATTCCAGTCAATCGGTCCTCAGCGTCCAGGTTTGTGACCAGGGCGGCGGGCTCATATATATTATCGGCGTGCTGAGCCCGTCCGGCGAAGCGCAGAACCTGGTTCTGAACGCGCAATAGAGCAGAATGCGAAACGGGAGCAGGTTGTTCGCAGTGAATCCCGCGACAACAAAAGCTGGAACCCGCGATTTGATTCGAACAAATCGCATGGCGCTCTAGATTGGGCGGGAAAATGCAAGGGGGCCTTGGATGCGTATCCTGGTTGTGGAAGATGACGTCAATCTCAACCGCCAGCTCAAGGAGGCGCTGACCGAAGCCGGCTATGCCGTCGACGTCGCCTTCGATGGCGAGGAAGGCCATTACCTCGGCGACACAGAACCCTACGACGCTATCGTTCTCGACATCGGCCTGCCGCAGATGGATGGGCTCTCAGTGCTCGAGGAGTGGCGGCGCGCCGGCAAGACGACGCCGGTGCTGCTGTTGACGGCCCGCGACCGCTGGAGTGACAAGGTGCAAGGTATCGATGCCGGCGCCGATGATTATGTGGCCAAGCCGTTCCACATGGAAGAAGTGCTGGCGCGCCTGCGCGCCCTTGTCCGCCGCGCCGCCGGCCACGCCTCCAATGAGATCGTCTGCGGGTCGGTCAGGCTCGACTCACGCGCCGGCAAGGTGACGGTCAACGGGCAGGCGGTAAAACTGACGAGCCACGAACTTCGGCTCCTCTCCTACCTGATGCTTCATAAAGGCAAGGTGATCTCGCGCACGGAGCTGACCGAGCACCTCTATGACCAGGACTTCGACCGCGACAGCAACACCATCGAAGTGTTTGTCGGGCGCCTGCGCAAGAAGCTGCCCGAGGAGTGCATCCAGACCGTGCGCGGGCTCGGCTATCAGATGCTGGATTTCGAGTGAATCTACCAAGGCTCCGCAAAGGGTCGATCGCCGTCACACTCTTCTGGCTTTCGGCCGGGTGGCTGATCGTGGCGCTGATCGCCACCGGTTTTCTTCTGACCGACCTCTACTCGCGCGCCCTCGACACCAGCCTTTCCGAAACGCTGGAATTCCACGTCGAGAGTCTGACCGGAACGCTTCTCGAGACCGGTGATCCGTTGAGCGAGGACGTGCGCCTGCCGGACCCTCGCTTCGACAGGCCGCGCTCGGGTTGGTACTGGATGATTCGCGACGCGTCGGGGAACCTCGTCAACCTCTCGACCTCCGTCGTCGGCATCGATTTGCCCGGCATCTCCGAGCCGCCAAACGAGCTCGGCGTGCGCACCGGCGTCTTCGAAGATGCCTTCGGCACCCGGATCCGTGCCATCGAGCGCACCATCACCGTCGGCCCGCAGACCTATCGCATCACGGTGACCGGCAGCCTTTCGGAAATCCTGCGTCTCGTCGAGCAGTTCCGCGGCCAGACCTTCATCGTGCTGGGCGCTGTTGGCGTGATGCTCGCCATCATGAGCGCCATCGTCGCGCGCTTCGCAATGCGCCCGATCGACCGGCTGAGCGATGCCATAGAGCGGGTGCGCGAGGGCGACAGCGTAAGCATCGAGGGCAACTATCCGCGTGAGATTGCCCCGCTCGCCGAGGAGGTCAACGAACTCCTGCGCTCGAACGCCGAGATCATCGAGCGCGCCCGCAACCAGGTGGGCAACCTCGCCCATGGGCTGAAGACCCCGATCGCGGTACTCCGCAACGAAGCCTCCGCTCGCAACGGACCGCTCTCGCAGGTGGTCCTCGCCGAAAGCGAGAAGATGAGCACCATGGTCGCAACCTATCTCGAGCGGGCCCGCCTGGCTGCGAGGACTTCTGTCGTCGGCAAGAAGGCGGACGCGACGATGATCATGCTCCGGCTGACCCGGGTGATGCGCAAGATCCATCCGGACGTCACCATCGCCTTCCAGCGTCCCGACGCCTCGCTTCCCTGGTTCCGCGGTGACGAAGCGGACCTTGAGGAGATGGCGGGAAATCTCCTCGACAATGCCTGTAAATGGTCGAAGGGACAGGTGGGAGTGCGCCTTTCGGCCGAGCGCGATGAGGCCGGCGCCACGCTGCTCATCCGCATCGACGACAACGGCCCCGGTCTTTCGGAGGAGGACGCGCAGAAGGTGCTGCGGCGCGGCGTCAGGCTCGACGAGAAGACGCCGGGAACCGGTCTCGGGCTCGACATCGTCAAGGAACTGGTCGACGTCTATGGCGGCAGCCTCGAGCTCAAGCGCTCGGCGCTTGGCGGCCTCTCGGTCGAGCTGCGCCTGCCGACGGCGCGAATCGCGGGTCTCGCCAAGGCGTAACGTGATATTGATCGCTGACGCACTTTCGCCTTAATGCAAAAACAAGAAGGCTCACCCCATCAGAGAAGCGCGCATGAACAACTTCGTTAGACTTTCGCTGCCCGTCCTCGTTCTTGCCCTTGCCGGCTGCACCGGCATGGGGCGGTCGACGGTGAGCCAAAGCCAGCCGGTGATCACCGCACCGCAGCCGACCTATACGGCGCCGGCCCTGCCCAGCCCATCGCAGACAACCCAGACCGCGTTGCAGACGACCAACGTGTCGAGCGGCTTCGTCGATCCGGACGTCGTGCCGCTGATGACGGCCAAGGATTCGGCCGAGGCCAACAGCGCCCAGTTCTATGCGCTCCAGTTCGGCCGCCCCGGTGCGCCACGCAACTGGACAGGCGAGAGCGGCACCACTGGATCGGTGTCGGTCGGCCCCTATGTGCGGGTCAACAATCTCGACTGCCGCGAATTCACCCACACGGTCAAACTCGGCGGCACCGACTACGTGCGCAAGGGAACGGCTTGCCGGGAAGTGGCTGGCAACTGGTCGGTGGCCCCGGGCGCCGCCTGACGGCAGCCCAGCAATCCCCGGTCTTGTAGCATAGGGATTGTTTACTAAGCACGGCTAGTGTGCGGACAGGATTGTCCTCACACTGCCAATCGTATGTCCTCTTCAGCACCTACCGCCGCCGACAGTGCGTCGGCTTCCAAGCAAGCTGCCAGCCTGCGCAACCGGATCGCGCAGATGCGTCCGTTCGCCGGGCTGATCGATTCCATTCTGGTCGAGGAGCCGGCAGACTTCGCCTTCGACGGCTCGCTCTCGCGCCTTCACGCCGTAGCGGCCTGGGTCTGGATGACTCGCGACCTCGCGGGTGATGCGATCGATTCCGCCCGTGTGGAAGACGGATCGCTGACCGCCGGAGAACTCGAGCCGGTGCTTCCGCTAATGCTGACGCGGGCCGCCGAGGCGATCGCCGAGTCCGATCGCGACAGCGAGGCGCGCCGGCGGCTACGCGTTCAATTGGGCGGCGACGAGGCGGCCGAACGTTTGCCGGTGCTGATGGCGGCCCTGCGCGGGCGGGCACTGCTTGTCAAAGCCCAGGCGTTTGGCAAGGCCGTCAACGGCATCACCGAAGAGGCAGGGCTCGTTGCAGCACTGCAATCCATGCCGCTCAATGACAGGACGGCCTTGGCCTTCCTGATGCACGCAGCCATGGGACAAGTCTCCAATCCGTCGCGGCTGGCCGCCGCCGCCCTCAAGCTTTCGGGCTCGGCGAGCGAGGCTGCGGTCGTGCGCGCAGGCTATGCACCGCTCATAGATGCGATGCTGGCGCACGCGCAGAACCAGTTGCACGTCCTGCAGCCTTCGGGCCCCTTCGCCGACATCGACCTCGTCTGCCAGTCGCTCGACCGGTTCCATCGATTGGTACGCGCCGTCACCAGCCATGTGGAGCTTGAACGCAACGGGCGCTGGAGCCTCGTGCTCAGCCGGCTGACCCGCAAGGTCTCCGAGCGGATTGAGCCGCGCCTGCGCAACGTCGTGCCCGACCTCAACGGCGCCATGCGGCGTCTGCGCGAGGCCGACCGCCTCGATCCCGACCAGCTCCTTGCCGCACTCAACGGTATCTATCTCCTGGCAACGCTGCGCGATTGCAAGGACTCCCTCGCCCTCAACGCTGCCTTCGAGCAGACCTGGCTGCAGTCGGGGCAGGCGCTTGAGCTCCACCTCAACCGCAACCTCGAGCTGCTGCGCGCCAATCCCGACGATGCCGTCGTCGGCAAGCGGCTCGACGTCGGCATCAAGATGGCCGAAATCCGCTTCAATCCCGAATATGCCGAGACATTGCGCCGGGCGCGAGCGACGGCAATGAAGCGTTAGCGCGCGATTTGATTCGATCAGATCGTATCGCGCTCTAGGCGGGTTCGTTCGCCACCGCATTCGCGTTTGCGTCATGCGGGCGTACCAGGCGGATGGGCACCGGACGGTTCTGGTCCCTGAGCGTTGCACCTTCACCTGGCGTCGCGCCGACCTTGCCGATAAGGGCGAGGGCTTGGCCGCGTGCTTCGGGGAGCGGGGTCAATACCACGCCGATGGCATGGACCGGATTGGCCTGGTCGGAATTGACGAAGATGAGCGAGCCTGTATCGAGCCGGCGCGTTTCGAGCGATTGTACCAGCCAAACCGTCGCATTGGGGCCGTAACGAGCATTCAGATAGTCCGGAACGAGTGGGGGCGGCAGATCCTCCCCCGCGGTTCCTGTTTCACGCTCACGCTCGAAGAAGGCGCCGCGGTCGATCGCCCGCTCGCGCGCCACTTCGCCCGCGCTTTCTGATGGGATCGCGCCGAGCGCAACACCAGCCGCCACATCGGCAATGCTGAGTGCACGCGATTGCTCCGCCAGGTTCCACGTCGGCGTATGTCGGGCCAGCCCCAGCTTTCCGAGAATGGGCGCGCGCGGTGTGGCGGGCAAGGCGGTGAGGCTCTCCCCGCCATCGAGATAGCAGGGCGCTGCCGCTTTGGCCGGTATGGAGGCAATCGTTGCCGGAGCGTCTGGGGTCTCGTAAGCCGGGTCGATCAGCGTTTCGTGCAAATGGGGCACCGGCTGCCCGAAGCACCGCGCGACGGCTTCCCCGCCGCTGTCGAGACACGCCTGCGTTCCGAGATAGCCGGCCGCCGCGCCGGCGAGCGCGAGATGCGGCGGACCATCGCCGGCAACCAGTCGGCTTTGCTCCGCCTGCCAACCGCTGAGCCCACCGCCCATATGCCAGAGCGTCAAGTCCGGCTGCCAACCGCCGCAGACAATGAGGCGCTGAGCATGGAGCGGCTCTTCCTCACGCTCATAACCCTCGATCGAAACTGCGGTTCTGACCGAAAGGCCTGGCGCGCCGCGGCCGGAGAGCGTTGCCGCCAGGGGCATCACACCGCCCGCCATGGTGATGCCGTAGGCCTTGCAGAACTCGATGAACCGCGACTGCGGCTGCGGCCGATGGTCGACGATGCGCCGCACGCCGATGCCGGCATCGGCCGCAAGCACGGCGAGCCTGTAGGCGGCATTGGAGACGGTGGCGAAGGCAGCCGAGCGATCCGGCCAGACGCCGTAGGCGTGAGCGAGGTGAAAAGCTTCCATAGTGCCGACAACACCGGGCAGCCGGTTGCCGGTAAAGAGCGGCAGGCGTTCCAGGGTTCCGGTCGCCAGAACGACATGCGAGGCTTCGATTTCGCGGATCGTTTCCTTAGCATGGCCTTTGTCCTGCAGGACGCTGTGGATACGTAGGCGCCGTCCATTGAGTGCGACGACTTCGCTGGCGACGAGAACTGCGATGTTGGCAAGTGCGGTGATCTCGCTCGTGAGGCGAGCGATGGCGTCCTCGGGCGCTTCCTCGCCCTCGGTGCGCCCGAAGAGCATGGCATTGCCTCCCAGCATAGGCCGGCGCTCGACGAGGACAACGGAGCGGTCCATCCGCGCGGCCGCCACCGCCGCCGTCATTCCCGCCACCCCTCCGCCGACGATCACCACATCGGCTGCCCGGACCTCTCCCGCTTCCATTGCCGAAGTACCTGGCGGCAGAGCGGTGGTATCGAGGCGGATGCCGAGCGACCGCGGCGGCCCCTGCAATATGCGGCGCAGGCGGGCAGCGGCTGTGTCGCCCGCTGGGCCGGCCGGCAGCGTGACGAGATCGAGATTGTCGATCGCCGGCACGCGCGCCATGGGAAGGGCATGACCAGGATCGGCCGTTTCGGCCACTGGCGGCGCGAAGGCCGTGGTGAGCGCAATCGGAGAGCCGGCCAGCGTGCCATGCTCGGCAAAGCCCGATGCGACGGCGGCGCTGAGCACCGTATCGCCGGCGAAACCTTCAACGAGGTGTCCGTTGAGGCGGAAACGCAATGGCCGCGTGCGATCGATGGCGTTGCCGGCAAGCAGGTGACGCGGATCAACATCGAGACGGTTCGGTTGCCCCTTCATGCGGGGGCCCCCGCTTGGCGCGCCGACAGAGGGGCGAACTCGGCGACAGGCGACCGGTCGGAGGTACGCGAGAAGCCGCGCGCGGCAAAATAACCGTCTTCGGCCTGGCTCGCGGTGCCCGCCAGCCAGCGCGCAAGGGCTGGGGCGATGAATGCGCTGGTAAGGCCAAGCCCCGCGAGCACCATCGCGCCACGATCCTGCGGGCGGCCCACCACCGGCGCGCCGTCGCGGGCGATGAGCTGTCGAAAACTCGTGCGGCTCCAAACGTGGAGGGGGGTCGGCCGCCTCAACAGGTCGATGACCACTTCCGCGGCGTCGTCCGTCTCGCCTGCCGCGACGACGGTCAGCGCGTGTGGCCCGGTCTGCAGGACTTGCGTACCGCCGTCGACATCGACAACGAAGGGCGCCCAAGAGGTCTGGCTGGAACCTGCGAGCAGGGCGCTCGTGGACCTCGCCTCCAGCAGTCCACCGATGCCATGTCCGGCATGGGCGAGCACTGCCGCATCGTCGGCCAGAACGGCCATGCTGGCCTCGAGATGGATGCTTTCGGCCTCAATCCGCGCGGTGCCGCCGCCCGAAACCTCGGCGTGCACACGCTGTTGCTGCAGCACCGGAACGCCGAGACCGGCGAGCCATGCATCGGCGAGGGGCTCGGCCTCACCGCGCATGAGCAGCACCGCGTCGCGCAGGATCAAACCTTCGCGATCCGCCCCAAGCGCTTCCGCCGGCAGAACCTGCGCGTCGTGGCCGAAGCCGGCCGCCATATGGCGGATATGAGCGAGTCCCTGGCGGCCGCGTTGGGTGGTCGTAACGAACAGCGGGTCGAGCCGCTGGCAGGCCGTCCGGCCGCCCATCTGGGCCAGAAGCCGCAACGTCTCCGGGACCGTTTGGGCGAGCAGCGCCCAGGTTTCCGGGCGCGTGACGGGTGCCACCGAAATATCGAAGCTGCGCGCCAAGCGGTAAGCGGCGTCCGATTGGGTGACCAGCGCCACTCGCCGGCCATGCGCCTGCGCCAGGAGTCCCGCGAGCAGCCGCGCCAACAGCCCCGAGCCGAAAACGGCGATGTCGACCTCTCGCGAGTTCATCGGCGTCTTTGCGCCCGCTTGACCTGTGGCAATGCGTCCCCCTCACTCCAGCGGGTTTTTGTGGTTTTTAGCCATATTCTGCCATTAGATGCGCTGCGTCCATGGCGCAGTGGCGCTAACCGTTGGGAATCATGGTCTTCTGGTCGATCGCCATCACGATCACGCTCGTTGCCTGCGCCGCGCTCTACTACGCAGCGGCCATGCGCCCGGTCAACGCGGTCGGCTCGGGCGAAGGCCTCGATGCACAGTTCGCTCGCATGCTGGCCGGAATCGAGGCCGATGTCGGCGCCGGCAAGCTCGCAGGCCCGCAAGCAATTGCCGCCAAGGCAGAACTTGCCCGGGAGATGCTGCGCCAGAAGTCCGAGGCGGGGCAGGCGCCAACGCGCGCCAAACCGCTCCGTATCGGCGTGGTCGCCGCGGGCGTAATGCTGATCGCCGGGCTCGCCTGCGGCCTCTACGCCATTCTCGGGCGGCCTGACCTGCCGGGCGAACCGCTGGCTTCCCGACCCGAGATTGCAGCCCGGAACATGAATCTCGAGGAGGCGATTGCCCGGATCGAGGCACGCCTTGCCATCGCTCCCGACGATCTGCGCGGCTGGACCGTCATCGCCCCCGCCTATATGGAGTTGCAGCGCTACGCCGATGCCGAGCGCGCCTTCCGCCGCATCGTGGAACTCGCCGGCCCCGACGCCGACCGAGAGACGGACCTTGCCGAGGCGCTGATGATGCAGGCGGGCGGTGATGCCGCGGGCGAGGCGATGCAACTGCTGAGGAGCGCGGCCACGCGCGATCCCGCTCATCTCCGCTCGCGCTTCTACATCGCCGGCGAACTGACGCGCACGGGTGACTACACGGCCGCGGTCGAAGCGTGGCAAGAGCTGATTGGCCTTGCCGAGGGGAACGAGCCGTGGCTCGCCACCGCCCGCCAGGGCCTGGCCTTCGCGGAAGCCGGCGGCGTTGCACCGCAAGACGACGAGACCCAGCAGGAAGCGATCCGCGGCATGGTAGAGGGCCTTGCTGCCCGCCTTCAGAGCGAGGGTGGCAGCGTTGAAGAGTGGACGCAGCTTGTGCGCGCCTATCTGGTGCTCGAAGATAGGCAGGCGGCCCAGGCGGCATATGAGGACGCCGTCGCCGCCTATCCCCAGGCGTTCGATCGCGGCGGGCTCGACACCCTCGCCCTTGGCGCCGGGCTCAGTTTGAACGGAGATGGCCAATGAGCTCTCAGGGCCTGCCGGCAAAACGCGGCTGGAGCCGCAAGCAGAAACGACTGGCCATGATCCTCGGCCTCGGCCTCGTGCTGGCGCTGGCGGCGACCTTGGTGCTGGTGGCGCTGCGCGACCAGATCGTCTTCTTCTATACCCCCGCCGATATTCTCGAGCGGCAGGTCGAGCCCGGTCTGCCGATCCGGCTTGGCGGGCTCGTCAAGGAAGGGTCCTGGACCCGGCAGGGCGAGCGCAACACCTTCATCGTGACCGACGGCGGCGCCGAGATCGCCGCGACCTATAGCGGCATCCTGCCGGATCTTTTCCGCGAAGGTCAGGGAGTGGTCGCCGAAGGCAGCCTCTTGCCCGACGGTTCGTTCGCCGCCACCAATGTGCTGGCCAAGCACGATGAGACTTACATCCCCAAGGAGGTCGCCGAGGCCCTGAAGGCTCGGGGCGAATGGCGTCCGGACGAACCTTTGCCGGCGGAGCAGTGATGGGTGTGGGAAAACGACGATCTCGTGGACTGGAGCTTAGCCCATGACCATTGAGCTCGGGCACTTCGCTCTGATCCTGGCCTTCGCCATCGCCAGCGTCTCGACGCTCGGCGGCTATCTCTTCTGGCGGCGGGGCGAGCGGGTGGCGCTGTTCCTGCAGCAGGGCGCCGTACTGCAGTTCGTGCTGGTCGCGGCCGCCTTTGCCGCCCTCATCCAGGCCTTCGTCGTCTCGGATTTCTCGCTCGCGCTCGCGGCGAACAACTCACATTCCTTAAAGCCGCTGGTCTTCAAGATCTCCGGCGTCTGGGGCAATCACGAGGGCTCCATGGTCCTCTGGGTGCTCATCCTTGTTGCTTTTGGCGCCATGGTCGCCGCCTTCGGCAAAAATCTGCCGCAGTCGCTGCTTTCGCTGGTCTTGGCAACGCAGAGCCTGCTGACGGCGGCCTTTTCCGGGTTTACACTGTTTACATCCAACCCCTTCGAGCGCGTGTCGCCCGCTCCGCTCGAAGGCGCCGACCTCAATCCCGTGCTGCAGGACATCGGCCTCGCCATCCATCCGCCGCTCCTCTACACCGGCTATGTCGGCTTTTCGGTCTGTTTCTCGTTCGCCGTGGCGGCCCTCGTTTCCGGACGGATCGATGCGGCCTGGGCGCGCTGGGTGCGGCCCTGGACGACGCTCGCCTGGCTCTTCCTCACCCTCGGCATCGCCATGGGCTCCTACTGGGCCTATTACGAGCTCGGCTGGGGCGGCTGGTGGTTCTGGGACCCGGTTGAGAATGCCAGCTTCATGCCCTGGCTGGCAGGTACGGCGCTGCTCCACTCGGCCATCGTCATGGAAAAGCGCAATGCCTTGAAAATCTGGACGATCTTCCTGGCAATCATCACCTTTTCGCTCTCGCTGCTCGGCACCTTCATGGTGCGCTCGGGGATCCTGACCTCGGTGCACACCTTCGCCAGCGATCCAACGCGCGGCCTCGTCATCCTCTCGATCCTGGCGGTCCTGATCGGTGGGGCCTTCGCCCTCTTTGCCCTGCGCGCGCCGGCCTTGCGGGCAGGGGGGCTGTTTGCGCCCGTCAGCCGCGAAGGAGCGCTGATCCTCAACAACCTGTTTCTTGCAACCGCTCTCGGCGCGGTCCTCGTCGGCACGCTCTACCCGCTGCTGCTCGACGCGCTGGCGGGCATGACCATCTCGGTCGGCGCACCGTTCTTCAACCTCACCTTCTCGATCCTGATGGCACCGCTGCTCGTCGTCCTGCCCTTCGGCCCGCTGCTTGCCTGGAAGCGCGCCGACATCGTGGCGGTCGCGCAGCGTCTCATTGCCGCCGGCGCGCTCGCCATCTTCCTTGCCGCACTCATTTCGGCGCTCGGCGGCGTTTCTGTCTCCATGGCGCCCATCGGTCTGCTGCTCGGCTTCTGGGTGGCGTTCGGTGCGCTTGCCGAACTGATCGAACGCTCGCGCCTCGGACGCCTGCCGCTCATCGAGAGCGCCCGCCGCCTCGCCGGGCTGCCACGCTCGGCATGGGCGACGGCGCTCGGCCATTTCGGGCTCGGCGTCACCGTCCTCGGAATCGTCGCCACCACCGCCTGGGAAAGCGAGCTCGTTACCACGCTCAACCCTGGCGAGGCGGCGCGGCTCGCCGGCTACACCATCGCCTTCGAGCGCTTCGAGGAGGTACCGGGTCCCAACTACAGCGCCGAACGCGGCACCTTCCGCGTAACCGGGGAGAGCGATGCGACCCGTATCCTGTCGCCCGAGCGCCGCATCTATGCGGCAAGCGGCATGCCGACGACGGAAGCGGCCATCGAGACCTATGGTTTCTCCCAGCTCTACCTGCAACTGGGCGAGCCGGTGGACGGCACGCATGTGGTGCGCGCCTGGTTCAAGCCTTACGTGACGCTGATCTGGATCGGCGCACTGCTGATGGCGCTCGCCGGCGCCGTTTCGCTTACCGACCGGCGGCTGCGCATCGGCGCGCCCGCCCGTCGCGCCGCCGCCACGGAGCCCGTCCGATGAGGCTGTTGCACGCGTTTGCCCTGCTCCTGGTTCTTTGCCTACCCGCTTTTGCGGTCAATCCCGACGAGGTTCTCGCCGATCCGGCGCTCGAGGCGCGGGCGCGCGAGCTTTCAGCCGAGTTGCGGTGCCTCGTCTGCCAGAACCAGTCGATCGACGACAGCGACGCGGATCTCGCCCGGGACTTGCGCGTCATCGTTCGGGAGCGTCTGGTCGCCGGCGACAGCGACGCCGAGGTCAAAGACCATATCGTCTCGCGCTACGGCGAATTCGTGCTGTTGCGGCCGGTCATTGCACCGCACACGCTGTTCCTCTGGGCCGCCGGTCCCATTATCCTCGCGGCCGGTCTTATCGGTCTCTGGCTTGCCGCGAGGCGGCAGCCGCCAGAGCCCAGGTCTTTGACGCGCGAGGAGGAAGCCGCGATCGAGGCCCTTCAGTCCGGGTACGACCAGGTCGAGGGGTCGAAGTCCTCCGGCAGGAATGAGACGCCGTAGCGCGCCGCGATCGCATAGCGGGCCTCTTGGCTGCTGGCAGCATGGAATTCACCGAGAAAGGTTTCGAGCATCGCCGGCACGGTGATCAAAAGCACGCGCGCCTGCGGCGAAAGCACGTCCCAGGCATGCGGCTCGTTGCGCGGCAGGAAAACGAAGCCGTCGGCATCGAGGTCGCTGACCTGCGTGCCGGGCCAGACCCGGATCCGGCCGGAAACCACGTAGAAGCATTCGTCCTCGCGCGTATGGACGTGCCAGGGCGCGCCGCCCTGGGTGTCGCTGCGCATCAGCGTCATCACGCCTCCTGTGGCCGCCGCCGAAGCCTTCACCGCCTCGCCGAACCCCACCGTGCCGGTCCCCGCAGTCAGGGCATATGAGCGCTGTGTCGCCATGGTTTCCTCCCGCGCCGCACTCTGGCCGTCAGAGTTACGAATTTGTAATGTGGGCGCAACCTCCCAGAAAGGCGGACGGTTTCATATGTCTTCCCGGAAACTGTTGAGGGTTTCACCCGCAAGGAGAACAATTCATGCGCTCGACCATCCTCTCACGTACCCGGCGCTGGCTCGGTGCTTCGGCGCTGGCGCTGATCGTAGGTGTCGGCGGAGTTTCAACCGCATACGTCCTGAATAGCCAAACCGCTACCGCCCAGATGCAGAACGCGGCCCAGGTCGTGGTGCCGCAGACCGCGCCCACCGAGGGGTTCGCCGACCTTGTCGAGGCGGTAAAGCCCGCCGTGGTCTCCATCCGCGTCGAGGGCGAGGCTGAAAACAGCGGCTTCCGTGGCGGTGGTCAGGACTTCCAGTTCAACTTCCCTGATCTCCCCGAAGGGCACCCCTTCCGCGACTTCTTCGATCAGTTCGGCGATCAGTTCGGTCCGCGCGGCGACGCACCGCGTCCGCCCCGCCGCTTCATGGCCGCTGGATCCGGTTTCATCATCTCCGACGACGGCTACATCGTCACCAACAACCATGTTGTCCAGGATGCCTCGACCGTCACGGTCGTGTTCGAGGACGGCTCCGAGCAGGAGGCCGAAGTCGTGGGCACCGACGAGCGCACGGACCTCGCGGTCATCAAGATCGACGGGCAGGACCTGCCCTATGTCAGCTTCGAAACCGAACGCAGCCGCGTAGGCGACTGGGTGGTTGCCGTCGGCAATCCCTTCGGTCTCGGCGGTTCGGTCACGGCCGGTATCATCTCAGCCTCGGGCCGCAACATCGGCGGCAACAACTACGGCGATTTCCTGCAGATCGATGCCGCGGTCAACACCGGCAACTCCGGCGGCCCGGCCTTCAACCTCAAGGGCGAAGTGGTGGGCGTCAACACCGCCATCTATTCTCCCAATGGCGGCAGCGTCGGCATCGCCTTCGCCATCCCCGCTTCCACGGTCAAGCAGATCGCCACTCAGCTCATCGAGGACGGCTCGGTGACCCGCGGGTACCTGGGCGTGTCGATCCAGGATGTGACGCGCGACATCGCCGACAGCGTCGGCCTTGACGAGGCGCGCGGCGCAATCGTGCGCGAGCCGGCCGAGGACGGTCCTGCCGGTGATGCGGGCGTTCGCTCGGGCGACATCGTCACCGCCGTCGACGGCGAGCAGATCGACGATGCGCTCGACCTTTCGCGCACCATCGCCAACAAGGCGCCGGGCACCGAGGTCGAACTGACCATCTGGCGTGACGGCGCCGAGACGACCGTCCCGGTCGTGCTCGATACGCTAGACGAAGAGGTGGCGCAGGCCGAGCCCAGCCAGCCGACCCCGCCCGAGGAAGTCGCCCCGGCCGAGTCGAGCGTCGGTCTCACCCTCGTGCCCAATGCCGAAGGCGAAGGCTTGCTGATCCAGAACATTAATCCGGACAGCCCGGCCGGCGAACGTGGCCTGGCCGTGGGCGATGCCATTCTCGAGGTCGACAACACGCCGGTCTCGACCCTTGCCGAGTTCGAAGACGCCATCTCGGGCGTGCGCGACAGGGGCCTCGGCACGGCGCTCGTCAAGGCAAGCCGTAACGGGGAAGCCCGCTTCATCGGCCTGCCGATCAGCGAGGAGTAAGCCAGCGTGAGGGCCCCGGCGCACGCCGGGGCCCTTGCCGGAACGGGGGCGGCCGATGAAAATCCTGTTGATCGAAGACGACCGGGAAGCAGCCAGCTATCTCATCCAGGCGCTCGACGAAGCCGGGCACGTCACCCACCACGCGACCGACGGCGAGACCGGTTATGCTATGGCTTCGGGCATGGACTACGACGTCCTCATCGTCGACCGCATGCTGCCGCGTCGCGACGGGCTTTCGATCGTGGAATCCCTGCGGGCCGAGGGCGACAAGACTCCAGTCCTGATCCTCTCGGCTCTCGGCGAAGTCGACGATCGCGTCACCGGCCTGCGGGCCGGCGGCGACGATTATCTCACAAAACCCTATGCCTTCACCGAACTGCTTGCCCGCATCGAGGTGCTGGCGCGTCGCTCCAGCCCCTCGGAGGCAGCGACCGTTTACGAGGTCGGCGGTTTGTCCCTCGACCGGCTCTCGCGCAAGGTCGAGCGTGATGGCGAAACAATCCTGCTGCAGCCACGCGAGTTCCGCCTGCTCGAATATCTCATGAAGAACGCCGGCAAGGTGGTCACCCGCACCATGCTGCTCGAGAACGTCTGGGACTACCACTTCGACCCGCAGACCAATGTTATCGATGTCCACATGTCGCGGCTGCGCGCCAAGATCGACAAGGGCCACGCCAACCCCTTGCTGCAGACCGTGCGCGGCGCCGGATATATGATCCGCGACTAGAACCGCCTGGTCTCGACAACCCGAGAGCTGCCCTTGCGCTCCATACCGCAAATCCTGCGTACCACCACGGTCAGGCTGACGGCGACGTTCATCCTGATCTTCATCGTGTTCTCGGTGACGTTGTTGGCCCTCATCGCCTGGCAGTCGAGCTACGAACTCCAGCGTAAGCAGACCGCCGACATCGATCGCGAGGTGCGCCTGCTCGAGCGCATCGACGGTCGCCAGGGTATCCGCGCGACGGCCATTGCCGTGCAGCGCCTATCCATCCAGCCGGGCCCGGGCATCTATTATCTCGGTGATCCGTCGGGGGTTTATCTGCTTGGCAATGTGGCGAGTGTTCCGCCCGAGATCATTCTCGAGCCGGGCGTCTACAGCTTCGACTACGAGCGCTCCCGGCCATTTGCCAGCGATGAGGAGGGCGAGGCCAATCTGCGTCAGGGGTTTGCTGTGGTGCGCTCCGTGCAGCTGCCAAGCGGCATGCGGCTCGTCGTCGGACGCGACGTGGTCGAACGGCGCGGCTTTACCGCTATCATCATCCAGGCGTTCCTTGCCGGTGTCATCGGCATCCTGTTGTTCTCGCTGGTGGCCGGCGGCATCACCGCACGCCGGGTGCTGCGCCGGATCGACGCGATCAGCGCGACGTCCTCCAAGATCATGTCGGGCAACCTCTCCGAACGCGTGCCGGTCACCCGCCGCAACGACGAGTTCGATGGTCTTGCCACCAACCTCAACGCCATGCTCGAGCGCATCGAAGGGTTGATGCAGGGCTTGAAGGAAGTCACCGACAACGTCGCGCACGACTTGAAGACCCCGCTGACCCGCTTGCGCAACCAAGCCGAGTCGGCGCTGCGTCCGGGTGCCGACGACGAGGACCGCCGCAAGGCGCTGGAGACCACCATTGCCCAGAGCGACAAGCTCATCCAGACCTTCAACGCCCTGCTGATGATCGCACGGGCCGAGGCGGGTGCTCCATCGGGCGCCTTCGCCGACGTCGATATCAGCGAGGTGGCCAGCGATGTGGCCGAACTCTATAGCCCCGTCGCCGAGGACGCCGGAATCGAGCTGACGACAGAGGTTACTCCCGACCTGCACCTGCGTGGCAACCGCGAGCTCATCGGCCAAGCCATCGTCAATCTCATCGAGAACGCGATCAAATACCATGAACTTGTCTCGGGCGAGTCCGGCCGGGTGGTCGTGGGCGTGCGCGCGGTGGGCGATCGTGTGCTGATCGAGGTGGCCGACAACGGCCCGGGCATTCCGCCCGAGGATCGCAAGCGCGTGCTCGAGCGGTTCGTACGCCTCGAAAAGAGCCGCACCGAGCCCGGCTCCGGCCTCGGCCTCTCATTGGTCGACGCCGTCGCGCGCCTGCATAAGGGCACCTTCCGGATCGAGGACAACGCCCCCGGCGTGCGCGCGGTGATCGATCTGCCGGCCGGCTAAATCGCGGCTCGCTTGCCGCCCGGGCGGCACACGGCTATCTCTGCTGTATGGCCATGCAGCTTGCTCCGCTTCCGCCGGTCGATCATCCGGCTTTCGATGCCTGGGTGGAAACCTTACCACCTGCGTTCCGCCAGGCAGTTCAGTCGGCGGCGACGCTGCCGACGCTCCTCGAGGCCGCCCCTTATCTCATGGGGCTTGCCAATACCCACGCGGATTGGCTGGCAACGGCCCTGGCGGGCGAGCCCGACACGGCCATGGCCGCAGTTCTCGCCGACCTGCGCGCCGCGGGCGGGGAGAACATCGAGGAGGCGCAACTGGGGACACGCCTGCGCGTGGCCAAAGGCCGTACGGCGCTGCTGGCGGCTGTGGCCGAGACGGGTGGAGCCTGGACCAGCGCCCGCGCCACCGAGGCGCTGGCCGATCTTGCCGATGCCGCGCTTGACGCTGCGCTCGACTTTCTGATGTGCCGCGCCCACGAGCGCGGTTTGCTCTCGGTCCCCATCGAAGAGGCGACCGCCGCCAATTCGGGTCTCGCCCTCTTTGCGCTCGGCAAGCATGGCGGGCGTGAGCTCAATTATTCCTCCGACATCGACATCGTCGCCTTCTATGACCCGGGCAAGGGCGTGCTTGCCGATCCGAGCGAGGCCGGCAGGACATATTCGCGCATGGTCCAGAAGCTCGTGGGGCTGATGGAGGAGCGACGCGAGTTCGGTTACGTCTTCCGCACCGATCTGCGGCTGCGTCCCGATCCGGGCTCGACCCCGGTCGCTATCTCGTTCGATGCGGCGCTGACCTATTACGAGAGCCGCGGCCAGAACTGGGAGCGCGCCGCCTGGATCAAGGCCAGGCCCTGCGCTGGCGATGTCGCGTCCGGCGAGCGGTTTCTCGCCGAGCTCGCGCCCTATATCTGGCGCAAGCATCTCGACTACGCCACCATCGCCGACATTCAGGCGATGAAGCGCCAGATCAACGTCTCCAAAAAGGTCGGCGACATTCGTGTCGAGGGCCACAATGTCAAGCTCGGACGCGGTGGCATCCGCGAGATCGAATTCTTTGCCCAGACCCAGCAACTGATCGCAGGCGGGCGCGACCCCAATCTGCGGGTGCGCCCCACCGCCGAGGCGCTCGACGCGCTCGCCCGCACCAACTGGATCGGCTTCAAGACGGCGTCCAACCTCAAGGAGACGTACTGGTTCCTGCGGGCAGTCGAGAACCGCCTGCAGATGCTTAAGGACGAGCAGACACACGTCATGCCTGAAACCGCCGAGGGCGTCGCCACGGTCGCCCGGCTGATGGGTTTCGACGACAACGGCGCCTTCGAGGCCGCATACAGGGGGGCGCTGGAACGGGTCGCCGGCTACTATGCCGAGCTCTTCACCGAGGGAGAGAGCCTCGGCGCGGTCGACGGCAATCTGGTCTTTACCGGCAGCGACGACGATCCAGGCACGCTCGAAACCCTGACCGGCATTGGCTTTGCCGATCCGGCCAAAGCCTCGGCCACCGTGCGCAAATGGCACTATGGCGGTTATGCGGCGACCCGCACGGCCGCGGCGCGGGCGCACCTGACCGAGCTGATCCCTGCGCTGCTCGCCACTTTCGGCACGGCCGGCAACGCCGACGAGGCGATGATGAAGTTCGACGACTTTCTCTCGCGCCTGCCCACCGGCGTCCAGCTCTTCGCCCTCTTGCGCAACCATCCGCAACTGAGGACGCTCCTCGTCCAGTTCATGGCCTCCGCTCCGCGCATGGCCGAGGCGGTGATCCGCCGCGCCCATGTCATGGATGGTCTCATCGATCCCGCCTTCGCCGAGGACGTGACGCACCGTGAGGTGCTGGTCGAAAAGGTCGACGCCTTCCTCGGGGAAGGGCGCAGCTATGAGGACGTAATCGATCGTGCTCGCATCATCGGCCAGGAACAGCGTTTCATGATCTGCGCAGGGCTCCTTTCCGGAACGCTCGATGTACGCGCCGCCGGCGATCAGTTCACCGCCCTGGCCGAAACCCTGGTGCATTGGCTGTTCGACGCGGTGCGCCGCGAGTTCGAGCGCCGCTACGGTGTGATCGAAGGCGCCCGTACCGGACTTCTTGCATTCGGCAAGATGGCAAGCCGCGAGATGACGGCGACGTCGGATCTCGACTTCATCCTGCTTTACGATGCTCCGCTCGATGCCGAATCGAACGGGGAGCGGCCGCTTGCCACCAGCCAGTACTATACCCGCCTTACCCAGCGCCTGGTTGCCGCCATCACCGCGCCGACGGCCGAAGGCGTGCTCTACGAGGCCGACATGCGCCTGCGCCCGTCGGGCAATGCCGGGCCGCTCGCCACCAGTCTTTCCGGCTTCATAAGCTATCACCGCGACAACGCCTGGACCTGGGAACACCTGGCGCTGAGCCGCGCGCGGGTGATCCTGGCCGACAATGACCTGGGGACCGATATCGATGCGGCCATTTCCGAGGCCTTCGCGCGTCCACGCGACGCTGCCAAGACTATCGACGACGTGGTTTCCATGCGCGCCCTGATGGCTCGTGAGCGGCCGGCAAAGCATGATTTTGATTTAAAACTGGTCGACGGCGGCCTCGTCGATCTCGAATTCATTGCCCAATCGGCGCAGCTCGTCGCCGGCAGGACCATCGCCCGTCCGCAGGCGCCGGTGGCCGAGGTATTGGCGCGGCTCAAGGAAACCGGCCTCGTGCCCGAGGGTGGGCGGCTGGCGGGGATTCACGCACTCTATTCGACCATCCTGCAGGTGATGAGCGCTGCGCTTACCAACCCGCGCGCCGATACGCCCTGGGGCGGGGCCTTCAAGGAACTCCTTGCCCAACTCACCAACTATCCCGACTTCAATCGGCTGCAAGCCGACCTCAAGGCAATGCGTGCGGAAGTCTCGGCCGTAGCCGCACGCTGGTACGAGAAGGCGAAGGACCTCTGAGCCAACGCCCTTTTTGCTCTTCCGGCGCTTCTGGCTTGTCGAAACGCACCACCGCCGATCGACCAATGATGTTGAAACTTCTGCAAGGGACGAATGCCATGGATCGGCGTGACGATGAGTTGAAGCAATTCGAGGCCACAGGAGCGGAGCCCCTGCCCGAAACCGGCGAGCGGGGGCGGGTGGAAAATGCCGGTGCCTCCATCTGGTACGCGGCGTTCGGCACCGGGTTTCCGGTGATCCTTCTGCATGGTGGTCTCGGCCATGCCGGCAACTGGGGCCATCAGATTGCCGACTTGGTCGATGCCGGCTACCGCGCCATCCTCATCGACAGCCGCGGGCATGGCCGCAGCACCCACGACGGGCGCGCATTCTCCTATGACCTGATGGCGTCCGACGTGCTGGCGGTGATGGACAACCTGTCCATCGAGCAGGTTGCGCTCGTTGGTTGGAGCGACGGGGCCTGTACCGCCCTCGCGCTCGCCCGACAGACGCCGAAGCGCGTCGCCGGTGTGTTCTTCTTTGCCTGCAATGTCGATGCGAGCGGCACCAAGCCGGTTCAGGCAACGCCCGCCCTCGACCGTTGCTTTGCCCGCCACAAGGCCGACTACGCGGCTCTCTCGCCGACTCCTGGCGGTTTCGACGCGCTCCTCGAGGCGCTTCAGCCCATGCAGGCGAGCCAACCGGACTATTCCGCGCGAGACCTCGAGGCGATCCGGGTGCCCGTGACCGTAGCCCAGTCCGAGCTCGACGAGTTCATCAGGACAGAGCACGCCCGCTACGTGGCGGACACAATTCCGGGCGCCCGGTTTGCCATGCTCTCCGGTGTCAGTCACTTTGCGCCGTTGCAGCGACCGCGACTGTTCAACGACGCGGTCCTCGGCTTCCTCAGCAGGCTCGATTGGTCGAGCTAGTCCGATTCCTGTAACCCCTGAGTACACCACAGCCACGGAGTCATTCCCGCGAAAAGCGGGAACCTCTGTTGGCGATATGGCAAGGGAAACGGAGGTTCCCGCTTTCCGCGGGAATGACCCGGCGGAAACCTCAGAGAGAAACTACCAAAAGCCAGTATTCCAATCAGGTCCGGGACAGCCTGTTTCGCATCTGCTCAACTAAGCTACGCAGCCGCCTGGTTCTGCGTGATGGCGACTCCTTCGGCCGGGCGTTGCGGCAGCGAGAAGGCGACCGTGGTCCCCAGAGCCGGACTGGAGTCGATGGCCATTCGCCCGCCGCTCAGTTCGGCGATCGCCCGTGAGATCGGAATGCCAAGCCCCAGTCCCACCCCTTCGCGGGTAAAGCTTGCATCGGCCAGCGCAAAGGGTTGAGCCAGGCTCTCCAGCCGCTCGGCGCTCATGCCGATCCCCGTGTCGGAGACTTCGATGACGACCCCATCGGTCGCCGCGAACGCAGCCAGCGTGATCCGCCCGCCCGATGGGGTGAAGCGGATGGCGTTTTCGAGGATGTTGGAAATCATGCGCGTCAGGCAGAACCGGTCGCCGGTGAGTGCTGCCCCGCAGTCGGCGCCGATCTCGAAGCGCACGCCGGCACGCAGGGCCTGCGGCTTGAAGCGCGTGGCAACGGACGCGACGAGCTCGTCGACATTCAACGCTTCGTCACGCAGGACCTTTTGCCCGCTCTCGAGCTCGGCGAGGTCGAGGATGGTGGCAAAGGAATCGAGCAGCAACTCGCCCGACGACTTGATGTTCTGGATGTATTCGAGATAGCGCGTGTCCCCGACCGGCCCATAGGCCTGATGCCGGATGAGGTCGGCAAAGCCGATGATATGATTGATCGGCGTGCGGATGTCGTGGCTCAGATGCGCCAGGAAGTTGGTCTTGGAGCGGCTGGCGGCCTCGGCCTTGAGCTTCTCCTCGTGGTAACGGCGGGCCAGCAGCCGCTGTTCCTCGCGGATGTTGGCGAGGAGCGTATCGGCGCGCTTGCGCTCGGTGACGTCTGAGACGAGGGTGACGAACCCATCCTGCCCGAACGGGCGTTCGTCGACCAGGAAGCAGCTTCCGTCCGCCCGGTGCAGTTCCAGCACGCGGTTGTCCTCGCCGTCCGATATCATTTTCATATAGCCGGTCCCGATCAGGCGCTTTACCGCCTCGCCATAGGCGATCGGCTGCGTGGTTTCGGCGCCGATACTGGACCGATAGCGCGTATTGCACGCAATGAGCTCGCCATTCCGGCTCCAGCAGGCGACCCCATGGGGAATGGCCGCGACCAGGCTTTCGATGCTGCGCTCGCCGTCTGCCGGGACCGGCCAGGAGCTGGAGCGCCGGCGCAGGCTGAGGATCGCAATCAGCATGGCCGCGAGATAGGCGCCCCCGCCGCGCGGCAGCATGCCGCCGAGCACGTTCGCCGTATCCTGTCGCAACTGCACGACGCCGATCACGTCTGCGCGGAACCGGTAGGAGACAAGCGGCGCCGCCTCGATCCAGGCGCCCGCCAGTACCTCGGCTTCGACGGCCTCCGAATAGGTCTTTGCCAATTGGTCCAGCGATTGCAATGCCAGTGCCGCCGGCATCGTCGCCAGGTCCGTCGCAACGGCTTTACCGATCAGACGCAATTGCCCGCGCGCGTCCTCGAGTGTTCGCGCAGCATCGAAGATGACAAACAGAGTGGCTGCGAGGAACGCCGTCAGCCCCACGGCAACGGTGATGGGAGAGATGCGGCCCCCGATGTCGAAGCGAAAGCCGGTTTTGATCCCCGCTGCTTCCACTTTGCCCGTTTCGCCCTGGCCGACGCCGAATCCTTCGGCCCCGGCGCCGGAAGCGTCCGACGACCGCATCAAAATCTCCATCTCTTGAATCGGATATCCCCGCCCGATTTGCCCTTGAGCGGAACAATGAATCAGCCCCTGAATCGTGTCCAGACCCTCGCCGCGGGCCGGGTAGGGGCGATCGCGAATTCGTGAGTCGGCAGAGTCACTTAGGGCGCAAGAAAAATTCTTCTAACATTAAGAGCTCGTTAACCATAATGAATGGCGGGAGGCTGAGAGGCACGGCGCCTTCTCCCTCCCCCGTGTGTGGAGGGAAGCGAGACAGGACTTGGCTTGCCAAGTCCGTCATCGAGCACGGTGGGGGTATGCCCCCGCAAGCTCGATGGTACGGCTCTTGCTGCAAGATACCCCCACCCGACCCGCTGCGGGCCACCCCACAAGGGGGAGGGAGACGCAGGTCGCGCCTGCGGTGCTTTGTTCAAGACGGTTTGCGTTATTCCCCCAGCATCCGCGCCAGGATGTCCGACGTGTTGCGGCTGAGGTTTTCGTTTTCCTTGAGTGTGACCAGCGCTTCCCTCGCCGCCTCGCGGCGGGTGGCCTCGAGCATCGGCCAGATGCGAAAGCCCGTCAGCACCCGGGCGGCGACCTGCGGGTTGCGTGTGTCGACGTCGGCGACGAATTGGGTCACGAACCGGAAGCCGGCCCCGTCGGCTCGGGTGAACTGTACCGGATTGCCCATGGCAAAGCTCCCGACCAGCGAGCGCAGCCGGTTGGGGTTGTTCTTGGGGAACGCCGGGTCGTCGAGGATGATTTCGATGCGAGAGAGTACGCCCTCGTCCTCGGCGCGAGCGTTGACCGCGAGCCATTTGTCGAAGACCAGCGGATCGCCGGCAAAGCGCAGGCGGAAGTCGGCAAGCAGCGCCGCGGCGTCTGCCGTCCAGGCAACGCCGGCTGCCACCAGTGCAGCGAACCGGTCGGTCATGTTGGTGGCGTGCCGGTACTGATCAGCCGCCAATGCCGGGCCATTCGGGCTCGCCGTCACCATCAGCGCCATCAGCCGGTTGCGCAGCGCCCGGCGTCCGGTCTGCTCGGTGGTGGGCGCATAGGGCGCTTCGCTCGCCAGCGTCGCGTAGGCAGTGTACATCCGGTCGACCAGCGGGCCGAACACCGCCTTCAGGAGCGCTTTGCGCGCTGTGTGGATCGCTGCCGGATCGACGTCCTTGCCGATCGTGCGTCCGACGAGCTGCTCGTCGGGCAGGTTGAGGGCCAGCGCCTTGAACGCATCGTCGAGCGAATTGTTCGCCAGCGTGTCGCTCATCGCCGCCGAGAGTGCCAGGATGGCCGCCTCGTCAGCCTCGTTGCCGGCGACGGCATCGACGATCAGCGCGAGCCCCACGTCCTGCAGCGCCTGCCAGCGGTTGAAGGGATCGCTGTCATGCTGGGCAAGGAACAGCCGGTCGTTCTGGGTGAGGTTTGTTGCAAGGTTGACCGGGGCCGAGAACCCACGCAGCAGCGAAGGTACCGGCTTGCTGGCAACGCCGGTGAAGGTCATCTCGGCGCTTTTGTCGCGCAGGACAATCATGTCCTCGCGCACCTCGCCGCCAGAAACGCCTTTCCAGCCCATCGGGCTGCCGTTGGGTCCGATGAGCCCAAACGCGACCGGGATCACCCGGTCGGCCTTCTCCGGCTGGCCGGGCGTCGGCGCCGTCTCCTGATTGATCGAAAGCCGATAGGTCTGGCTCTCCGCATCGTAGGTGTCGCTGACGGTCACTTTGGGCGTGCCGGCTTCGAGGTACCAGGTCTTGAACTGGCCAAGATCGACCTCGTTGGCGTCCTCGAAAACCTTGAGGAAGGCTTCGATGGTGGTCGCTTCCCCGTCATGGCGCTCGAAATAGAGGTCCATGCCCTTGCGGAAGCCGGCTTCGCCGAGGAGGGTCGCCAGCATCCGCACGACCTCGGCGCCCTTTTCGTAGACCGTCGGGGTATAGAAGTTATTGATCTCCCGGTACTGGTCCGGCCGGGGCGGATGGGCCAGCGGTCCGGCGTCCTCGGGGAACTGAGCCGAGCGCAGCGTCAGTACGTCGGAGATGCGCTTGACGGACCGGCTGCGCTCGTCGCTGGTGAACTCCTGGTCGCGATAGACCGTCAGCCCTTCTTTCAGGCAAAGCTGGAACCAGTCGCGGCAGGTGATGCGGTTGCCCGTCCAGTTGTGGAAGTACTCGTGGGCGATGACGCGCTCGATATTCTCATAGTCGGCGTCCGTCGCCGTCTCCGGCTTGGCGAACACCAGCCGGTCGTTGAAGATGTTGAGTCCCTTGTTCTCCATCGCGCCGAAATTGAAGTCCGAGACGGCAACGATGTTGAAGACATCGAGGTCGTATTCCCGCCCGAAGCGCTTCTCGTCCCAGGCCATCGAGCGCTTGAGGCTGTCCATGGCCCAGGCGCACTGCTCCTCCTTGCCGTGCGCGCAATAGATAGCAAGGTCGACCTTGCGCCCCGAGCCCGTCGTATAGGTGTCGGTGATCGAGCCGAGGTCGCCTGCAACCAATGCAAAGAGATAGGCGGGCTTGGGGAAGGGGTCCTCCCACACGGCGAAGTGCTGGCCGTTGTCGAGGCTACCCCTGGCCACGAGGTTGCCGTTGGCGAGGAGAACCGGCGCCAGCGTTTCGTCGGCGGTCATGCGCACCTTGAACGTTGCCAGCACGTCGGGACGATCGAGATAGTAAGTGATGCGCCGGAAGCCTTCCGGCTCGCACTGAGTGCACCAGACGTCGCTGGAACGATAGAGCCCCATCAGCTTGGTGTTGGTCTCGGGCGTGATCGACACCAGCGTCTCGAGCACGAAGCGCCTCGCGGGTGGTGCGATGACGGTCAACCCGGTGGCGTCGGCAGCATAGGCCGACAGCACCAGCGGAGCGCCGTCGATGGCGATCTCCTCGAGCTTGAGTTCCTCCCCGTCGAGCGCCAGCGGCGCGCCGGGCTCCGTCCCCTCGCGCGGCTCGATGGTCAGTTGCGCGCGCACGCGGGTCGTGTCCGGGGCGATCTTGAAGTCGAGGTCGACGCTGACGATCCTGTAGGGCGTCGGCGCGTAGTCCTTGAGGTAGATCGTGTGCTCGGTGTCGGTACGCATGGAGGTTCCATAGCAGAAGGAAAGTCTAAAACGGCGAATGTGGCGCTGCCGCAATAGCGGACTCACCCCAACTCATGTATTCTATGCGGCTCGCAACCGCCAACCCCATTCGTTTGCGTCTATTGGGACGGGATTGGGGAGGAGACCCGGCGGACCGCGGCGCGCTGCTCTTTATGCAACATCTTCCTGTCGCATCGGGCGCGTAATCCGAACACCATATGAGAGCTGTTCGCTCTCGGCCCTGACGCCACTTGACCTCAAGCGGACTTGAGGTTGTAGCGGTGTCGCCCTGCGAACGGCACGAAGGATAATAACAATGGTAACGGCCATACTCCGCTGGTTCGAGAACCGTCTCGATCCCTATCCGCCGGCCGAACCGGTCGAGCCGCCCAGGGGCTTGATCGCCTTCTGCCTGCATTACAGCCATGGCGCCAAGAAGTGGCTGGCACTGATGGCGACGACCTCGGCGCTGATCGCGGCCGGAGAGATCCTGCTCTATGGCTTCGTCGGCGACATCGTCGACTGGCTGGCCGATGCCGATCGCGCGACGTTCCTCGCCGAGGAGGGCTGGCGGCTCGCTCTGATGGGGGCATTCATCCTCATCGTCATGCCGGCGCTGATCGTTGTTGGCACGCTGACCATGCACCAGACCCTGCTCGGCAACTTCCCGCAACGCATACGCTGGATGTCGCACCGCTACCTCATCCGGCAGTCGATGAGCTACTTCCAGGACGAGTTCGCCGGCCGCATCGGCGCCAAGCTGATGCAAACCTCGCTCGCCGTGCGCGAGGTGGCCATGAAGGTGCTCGACATCCTCGTTTATGTCAGCGTCTATTTCGCCGGAGCGGTGATCCTCGTCGGCTCGGCGGACATTGTGCTTGCCCTGCCGTTCCTCGTCTGGCTCGCCGCCTATGTGAGCATGATGATCTATTTCATCCCGCGCCTCGGCAAGATCGCTGAGCAGCAGGCGGACGCGCGCTCGCTGATGACCGGGCGGGTGGTCGACAGCTACACCAACATCGCGACCGTCAAGCTCTTCTCGCATTCCAACCGCGAGGAGGGCTATGCCCGCGAGGCGATGGACGAGTTTCTCGACACCGTCTACCGGCAGATGCGCCTGTTCAGCGTCCTGCAGGTGTCGATCCTCTTCACCAACTATGCACTCCTGGCCTCGGTTGCCGCCGTTGGCATCTGGGCCTGGCTCGGCGGCCAGCTGACGCCTGGTGCGCTTGGCATATCGCTCGCCCTCGTCATGCGTTTCCAGGGTATGAGCCAGTGGGTGATGTGGGAAATGTCGCAGCTGTTCGAGAACATCGGCACGGTGCGCGACGGCATCTCGTCGATCTCGCTTCCGCGCGTCGTCACCGACAAGCCGGGCGCCCAGCCCATCGGCAAGGTCGAGGGCGACATCCGCTTCGACAACGTCGCGTTCCACTACGGCAAGAAGGGGGGCGTCATCGATGGGCTGAACCTCCATATCCGGCCGGGTGAGAAGATCGGTCTCGTCGGCCGGTCGGGTGCGGGCAAGTCGACGATCGTCAACCTCCTGCTGCGCTTCTATGACAGGCAGAGCGGGGCGATCCGCATCGACGGCAAGGACATCGCCGAGGTGACCCAGGATTCGCTTCGCGCCAATATCGGTGTCGTCACCCAGGATACCTCGCTCCTCCACCGTTCGGTTCGAGAGAACATCCTCTACGGTCGTCCCGATGCGAGCGAGGAAGAGATGCGCGAGGCCGCGAGGCTGGCCGAGGCCGAGGAGTTCATCCTGGGGCTCTCCGACCCCAAGGGCCGCAAAGGGTACGACGCGCATGTGGGCGAGCGCGGCGTCAAGCTCTCGGGCGGCCAGCGACAGCGCATCGCCATCGCCCGCGTGTTGTTGAAGAACGCACCGATCCTGGTGCTCGACGAAGCGACGTCCGCCCTCGATTCCGAAGTCGAGGCGGCGATCCAGAGCCAGCTCCACCGCCTGATGCAGGGCAAGACGGTGATCGCCATCGCCCATCGCCTGTCGACCATCGCGGCCATGGACCGGCTGGTGATCATCGACGAGGGCGAGATCGTGGAGGAGGGCACCCATGGCGAACTCCTCGAGCTCGGCGGCACCTATGCCCGCCTCTGGCACCGCCAGTCCGGCGGCTTCATCGACGTCGAGCAGGCGGAGGAGGCAGCCGAATAGGGCGAGGGCAGCCGAGTAGACGCGCGGCTGTTTCCCTCCCCACAAGGGGGAGGGAAACGCATCGTGCCCGCCATCCAATCTCTGCTATGCGAGCGCAAGCGCTGTCCGATTGGCTGGTGGTGTATCACCAAAGCAACGTTTGCACCCGGCCAGCACCTAACTCGCTCCCGCCGGCCATTTTCTCTTGCAGCTCACCGGGGCCAGGGGTAGCGATTCATCCCCTTACTTCACCCACACGATTCAACGCAAAGGAGACTCCCATGGGAGACATCGCGATCAATCTGACTAACCCCGCCGCCCGCCATCCGCTGGACCGACTCCGAACCTGATCCCGACCATCCACGATCAGGCGCGGCTTTTTGTAAGCGCGTCGCGAGTCTTCTCGCGCGCAAGCAACGAGCAACAACAATGTTCAACCGCGTCACGTCGTTTTTCGACCATCTCTACTCGCCCACCGCGCTCGCCGAAAACCGGCAGCCGCCCCTGGGCCTCAAAGCCTTCTTCATCTACTTCCTCGATCAGTTCCGCGCCGTCTTTATCGTGCGCTTCCTGCTGGTCGCCATCGGTTCGGTAGCCGATGCGATGATGCCGATCTTCGTCGGGCTCATCGTGGGCATGCTGTCCTCGACGCCGCCGGGCGAGATATTCTCGACCCACTGGCCGATCTTCCTGGTGATGATCGGCGTCGTGGTGGTCGTGCGTCCCACGGCCTTCTTCCTCGATACGCTGGTGCGCAACCACGCCATCATCCCCAACCTCGTCAACATCGTTCGTTGGCAGAGCCACTGGCACGTCATCCGCCAGAGCTGGACGTTCTTTCAGAACGATTTCGCCGGCCGCATCGCCAACAAGATCATGCAGGCGGGCGAATCCATCGAGACGGCGGTGAACCTGGCCATAGACGCGGCCTGGTACGCGCTTGTCTTCCTGGTGGTGGCTGTCATCGTGATGGCCGGTATGGACCCGATGCTGCTGGTACCGATGGCGGCATGGGGACTGCTCTATGCCGTGCTTTTCGTCATCACCATGCCGCTGATCGCCCGCTATTCCGAGGAGCTCTCGGAGGCCAAGTCGGTCATGACCGGACGGATCGTCGACAGCTATACCAACATCCAGACCTTGAAGACGTTCTCCACCGACGGCCACGAAGACGCCTATGTCGCCGAGTCGGTAACCGAACACACGGTTCAGTTCCGCAGGCTCATGAGGGTCTTCACCTTTATGTGGTCGACACTCTTCGTGCTGAACGCCGGGCTCGTCGTCTCCATCACCTGGATTGCGCTCGCCGCCTGGAACGCCGGCCAGTTGAGCACGGCGGCGGTCGCGACCGCCGTACCTTTCGTCCTGCAGATCATGAACATGTCCGGCTGGATCCTCGAGATCGGCTCGAGCATCTTCCGCCAGATCGGCAACGTCAGGGACTCGATGGAGACGATCGCCCAGCCGCTGACCATGGTCGACAAGACCGACGCCCAGCCGCTGGTGGTCGACAAGGGAGAGCTCGTCTACGACAAGGTCTCTTTCAACTACTGGCGCGGCAAGGCCGGCAGCGTCATCGACGGGTTCAGCCTTAAGGTTGAAGCCGGCGAGAAGATCGGCCTCGTCGGACGCTCGGGCTCGGGCAAATCGACGCTGGTCAACCTGGCCCTGCGCATGTTCGACGTGCAGGCCGGATCGATCCGTATCGACGGCGAGGACGTGCGGGAGGTGACGCAGGAGAGCCTCAGGCAGGCCATCGGCCTCGTCAGCCAGGACACCTCGCTCCTGCATCGCTCGGTCCGCGAGAACATCAAGTACGGGCGCCAGTCCGCAACCGACGAGGAGATGGTCCGCGCTGCCGAGCAGGCGAATGTCCACGATGTCATCACTGGCCTCGCCGACCCCAAGGGTCGCACCGGCTACGATGCGCATGTGGGCGAGCGGGGGGTCAAGCTCTCGGGCGGTCAGCGGCAACGCGTCGCCATCGCCCGGGTGCTCCTCAAGAACGCGCCGATCCTGGTCCTCGACGAAGCCACTTCCGCCCTCGACAGCGAGGTGGAGGCGGCCATCCAGGAGCAACTGCAGACCCTGATGCAGGGCAAGACGGTGATCGCCATCGCCCACCGCTTGTCGACCATTGCCGCCATGGACCGCCTGGTGGTGCTGGAAAAGGGCCGCATCGTCGAGGAGGGCACCCACGCCCAGCTCCTCGCCTCGGGCGGCCACTATGCCCAGCTTTGGGAACGCCAGTCGGGCGGCTTCCTCGACCTGGAGGTCGCGGCGCAATAAGCAAGGAGGCGGGCGACGAGTCCGCCCCCTCGATTTCACGCTTTTGCCCGCCAAGACTGGACCCGCTGCACGCCCGGCGCGACAGTGTGCGGACAAGGAATCGCCAATGACCCTCATCGACCGCATCAACAGCCTTTTCGAGGCCTGGATCGATCCCTTCGGCAAGACAGGCGACCTCAAGCCTCCCAAGGAGCCGCTCGCCTATTTCTGGCACTATATCGGCCAGGCCAAACTCCCGTTTCTGGCCATGCTTGCCCTCGGCGGGATCGTTGCGCTGATCGAGGCGGGGCTCTTCTATTTCGTCGGCCGACTCGTCGATCTGCTCGATAGTTCCGCGCGGGCCGAGGGCTGGTCAGGGCTGATGGCCGCGCATGGGAGGGAACTCCTCTTCATGCTGGCAACGGTCGTCATCTTCCGCTTTGTCTTTGCCTGGGCGGCAGCCCTGGTCGAGGAACAGACGGTCAATATGGGTTTTTATAACCTCGTGCGCTGGCAGTCCTACGCCCATGTCGCGCGGCAGAGCCTCTCCTTCTTCCAGAACGATTTTGCCGGCTCCATCGCCCAGAAGGTCTGGCAGAGCGGCGGCGCCATCGGCGATTTCGTCGTCGGCATCGTGCAGGTCGTCTGGTTCATGGCGGTCTACACACTCACCACCCTCATCCTCGTCGCCCAGCTCGACTGGCGCCTGGCGGGGCTGGTTGCGCTCTGGGTGGTGCTGTTCTTTGCGCTCGCCCGCTACTACGTGCCGCGCATGCGTGGCTATTCGGCCGCCGCGGCCGAGAATGCCTCGGCGCTGTCGGGCCGCATCGTCGACAGCTACTCCAACATCCTGACGCTCAAGCTCTTCGGCACCGCCGACACCGACGACCGCTATGTGCGCGCCGGCTTCGACCGCTTCATGGATGCCATGCGCAAGATGACGCGCACCGTCACCTCGCTCCGCTCGGCGATGACCCTGCTCTCGGGCGTGATGATCGCCGCCATAGCGGCGCTGTCGGTTCACCTCTGGACCCTGGACATCGTCTCGGTCGGCGGCGTCGCCTTTACCCTCGGGCTCCTCTTGCGCCTCAACATGCTGCTTGGCCGCATGATGAACCAGCTCAACTCCCTCATGCGCAATTTCGGCGTTGCCCAGAACGCAGCCGAGCTGATCTCCCAGCCCTTGCATCTGGTCGATGCCCCCGACGCCGTGCCGCTTACCGTTTCGAAGGGCGAGATCCGCTTCGAGAACGTCTCGTTCCACTACGGGCGTGAAAGCGGCGTCATCGACAACCTCGACTTCACCATCGCATCCGGGGAGCGCGTCGGCATCGTCGGCCGCTCGGGCGCCGGCAAGTCGACCCTCGTCAGCCTGCTGCTGCGCTTTTATGAACTCGAAGGCGGCCGCATCCTGATCGACGGGCAGGACATCGCCCGAGTCACCCAGGAGAGCCTGCGCACCAATATCGGCGTCGTGACCCAGGATACCGCGCTGCTCCACCGGTCGGTGCGCGCCAACCTCACCTATGGCCGGCAGGATGCAAGCGAAGAGGAGATCACCAGCGCCGCCGAGCTTGCCGAGGCGCACGAGTTCATTGCTGATCTCGTCGATTTCCGCGGCCGCACCGGCTACGACGCCCATGTGGGTGAGCGTGGCGTCAAACTGTCCGGCGGACAGCGCCAGCGCGTCGCCATCGCCCGCGTGCTGTTGAAGAACGCCCCGATCCTGGTACTCGACGAGGCGACGTCCGCCCTCGATAGCGAGGTGGAGGCTGCGATCCAAAGCCAGCTGCAGACCCTGATGGCCGGGAAGACCGTGCTGGCCATCGCCCATCGATTGTCGACCATCGCCGCCATGGACCGGCTGATCATCCTCGACAAGGGCCGCATCATCGAGGAAGGGACCCACGCCGAGCTGCTGAAGCTCGGCGGGCACTATGCTCACCTCTGGGAACGCCAGTCCGGCGGCTTCCTCGATCCCGAGTCGGCCGCCGCACAGTAAAGCGGCGCAGCCGACCGGCCGCGCCGCCTCTAGAGTGCTTTCAGCAAAAGTGGACACCACTTTTGCGGTTCGAAAGCGCGACAATCCAATAATTTAGAGCTCCCGTTCTGATTCATTCAGAACGGAAAATGCTCTCTAGTCATGTGTCCATCAGTTCGGCCACTTCGATCGTGCCGTCCACGTGCGGAGGCCGGATCTGCGGGCAGTCCTTGGCGATGACGATTGCCGCTTCGATGTCGTCGGCCTCGATGACGCTGTAGCCGGTGACGGGGTTGGACCCGCCGTCTTGAAGCACCCTGCCGCCGGCTCCGACGGTTCTTGAGGCTTCAAGTGGCCCGCCACGGTCGATGGCCTTGTCGCCGAGGCCGTCCATCCATGTCTTCCATGCAGCGTCCAAGCCCTGCGCCTCTTCCGGTGGAAAGTCGCCGCCGTGATAGGCGAGGAGATATTTCGGCATTTGCGGTCTCCCTGGTTGATGATCGCGCTCCTGGTCGAACGCCGGGACGCGCAATCGACAAAACCGGGATCTCCGAAGCAGGGCAGGGTGAGTGTCGCCCTCCCCGCGCCCTACATCTCGAGCGCTTCGCCCACCTGGATTGAGCCACCGTTCTCGAAGATCGGGCAGCCCTTGGCCATGGCGACCGCCGCATCGAGATCGGACGCCTCGACGAGACTGTAGCCGGTGACCGGATTGACGCCGCCGCCGTCGCTGACCGAACCATTGCCGTTGATGGTCCTGGACATGCCGATAGGATTGCCGATGTCGACGACGGCCGGCCCAAGGCCTTCGAACCATTTGTTCCCTGCGGCCATGATCCTTTCGCCCTCTTCCGGCGTCTCCGGCGTTCCGCCGCCGTGGTACCCGAACAGATATTTCGGCATTCTCAGTCTCCCTGTCGCTGGTGAAACCGCAGTCACATCGACTGCGGATAGGTGATGGGGACGCCTGTCTCGAGCAGGCTCTTGAGCGAGGAGGCGATCTGCGACCAGCCGGTCGCGACACCCTTGGCGGTCTTGTCGACGTCGTGGTGGGTGATGGTGAACTTGACCACCTCGCCCATGGGTTCGATGTCGAACGTTACCCGCGTCGGCTCCGCCTCCTCCCAGATTGGAATGAAGGTCGAGACGATCTTCTTCATGGGGTCGACCTCGATCACCTCTCCGTCGAGCATCAGCGTGCCGTCAGGCTTGTAGTATTGGAACGGGCCACCGGGCGTGAGGTCGCTTTTGAGGTTGGTGCCGAAATAGTAGAGCGACGTCGTTTGCGGGTTGGTCAGCGCCTCCCAGAGTTTTTCCGGCGTCGTCTTGATGAAGGTCTCGAGCACGAAGGTCGGGCGTTCTCTCATCGGTTTGGGTCCTTCCAGAACGTTTTTCAAGTCCATGGCGAAGCGCGCCAGCGGCTTCGCGTAAGGGGCGATCCATCGGTCCGCGACCTCCTGGATGGGCGCCGCGTTGAGGTAGTGGTACTTGAAGCGGCCTGCCTTGCGCGTGATCACGAGGTTGGCGTCCTCGAGCACAGCCAGGTGCTTCATTACCCCAAAACGCGTCATCCCAAGCCCCGCTTCGAGCTCGGTCAAGGTCTGTCCGTCCCGCTTGCGCAGCGAGTCCAGCAAAGCCCGACGGGTCGGGTCACTGAGCGCCTTGAAGATCGCATCCACAGGAGACACGATAGGTGACTAAATGGTCACATGTCAAGCGGCAAACTCAATCAACCCTGCGCAGCGGTCGAGTTGGAGGACCGCTCGCCGCGCACCGACGCGAGGCTACAGGGGATAGATGCGCGTCAGAGCCAGCGCCGCGTACGCGCCAGCAAGGCCTGGTACTCGGCCCCGAACTTGCGGGAAAGATAAGCCTCCTCGCGGGCGACGATCATCCGGTCGAGCACCAGCCACAGGACCGGCGTCAGGATCGCGCCCCATTCGAGCGAGAAGACGAGGCTGAGGCCCAGCAGCACGATCACCATGCCCAGGTACATGGGATTGCGCGTGTAACGGTAGGGACCGCTTGTGACCACCTTGAGTGTCGGCTGCGTCGGTATGACATTGGTGCCCTCGCGCTCGAACAGCGCGCGGGCGCTCCAGGCCAGCCAGAAGCCGCCGGCGGTCAGCACCAGGCCCGCCAGGACCTGCAGATTGAACCCGACCGGCGGGCTGAGAAAGCGCAGCGGCGTCCAGTCCAGCACGATCGCCACCGCCACGGCACCGAGCAAAAGCACCGGCGGCAGTACCGGCAGTTGCGGGTTGTCCGTTTCGCTCGTCGTTTCGTTCATGATCTCCTCCCTTGTCCCAATGCAGTTGATTTGGGGTGCCCGCGCGTCGCACGCAAGCTGCGGGTGCCCGCCGGCATGGGAGAGGGGCCCATTGGCTTTCCGATGGACTCCTTCTAGAAAGACTCAAAGCGCCGGTGAAATCGATTGCATGGACCTTCGGCTCCGCGATCGGCCGGACGCGGACAGCCACAGCCCCTTGCCGGCATTACCCTCCAGCCGGCGCCCCGGAGGAGACTCATGACCTATTCCGCGCTCGACCTGAGCGGCACCTTCGACCTATCGTCGCCCGAAAAGGACGTGCGGACATCCATTGCGCTCCCCGGCGACGTGCACACCGCCCTGCTTGCCGCCGAGATCATTCCCGATCCCTATTTCGGTGAAAACGAGAAGGCGGTGATGTGGGTCAACCGCACACCCTGGACCGTCGAGCGCAGCTTCACCGCTTCGGCCGCCGACATCGACGCCTATCTGACGCTGACTCTTTCCGAGATCGACTGCATCGCCACCGTCCGTCTCAATGGCGAGGCGATCCTCGACGCCGACAACGCCTTCGTGCGGTACGATATCGACGTCACCGGCAAGGTGCGCGAGGGCGAGAACCACCTGAAAATCGAGTTCGCCGTCACCCGCGATATCGCCAGGGCGCGCGCCGAGGCGCATCCGTTCCCCATCCCCTTCACCAAGAACTACCAGACCAACGGGCTCGAAGGCGTGCACATGAACTTCGTGCGCAAGGCCGCCTGCCACGCCGGCTGGGATTGGGGCATCTGCCTGATGCCGACGGGCGTCTATGGCACCATGAGCCTACGCAAATCCCGTCTCGCCCGGCAGGAGAGCGTCGAGGTCGCGCAGGCTCACGGCAAGAATTCGGTCGAATTGACCATCAAGACCCGTCTCTTCGCCTTCGCACATGGCGAGGTGGAGCTTCAGCATGAGATCGACGGCCAGACGATCACCGACAAGGTGGTGGTCACCAAGGGTGAGAACGTCTTTACCCATAACGTCACCATCGGGGAGCCGCGGCTCTGGTGGCCGGCTGGGCAGGGTGAACAGCCGCTTTATGAGCTGGTGACCAGCCTCGAGGGCGAAGTCACCCGCCGCAAGATCGGTCTGCGCAAGCTCGAATGGGTGGTGGAGCCCGACGAGATCGACCACACGTTCAAATGCCGCATCAATGGGCGCGACATCACCATGATGGGCGCCAACTGGATCCCCGCCGACGCAATCCCATCGCGCATCACGCCCGCCGTCGTGCGCGACCTGCTGGAAAGCGCCAAGGCCGCCAACATGAACATGCTGCGCATCTGGGGCGGCGGCCAATACGAGCCCGACTTCTTCTACGAACTCTGCGACGAGCTCGGCCTCCTTCTCTGGCACGATTTCATGTTCGCCTGCATGAGCTACCCGTCGGACCGCAAGTTCCTGGACAGCGTGCGCAATGAGATCACCCAGCAGGTCCGCCGTCTCTCCCACCACGCCTCGATCGCCCTTTGGTGCGGCGACAACGAGGTGATCGGCTCGCTCTCCTGGTATCCCGAGACCCGCGCCGCCCCCGAGCGCTACGTTGCCAACTACGACCGGCTCAACAGCATGCTCGGCAACATCGTCGAGGACGAGGATCCGGACCGCCGCTTCTGGCCGTCCTCGCCCTCGATGGGTTACCTCGATTTCTCCGATGGCTGGCATGCCGACACACGCGGCGACACCCACTATTGGGACGTCTGGCACTCGGCCAAGTCCTTCGAGGCCTACCGCACGGTCAATCCGCGCTTTGCCTCCGAGTTCGGCTTCCAGTCCTTCACCTCGATGAACATCGTCGAGACCTTCGCCGAAGAAAAGGACCGCAACCCGTCCTCGCCGGTGATGGAGAATCATCAGCGGAACGACGGCGGCAACGCCCGTATCCTGGAGACCATGTGCCGCTACTTCCGGTTCCCGAAGAACTTCGAGCAGATGGTGTTCCTCTCCCAGGTGCAACAGGGTCTCGCCATCAAGACCGCCATCGAGCACTGGCGCTCGACCAAGCCGCGCTGCATGGGCACGCTTTTCTGGCAGATCAACGACATCTGGCCCGTCGCCAGCTGGTCGAGCCTCGACTATGGCGGTCAGTGGAAGCTGCTGCACTACATGGCCAAGCGCTTCTATCTGCCCGTCAACGTCGTTGCCGTGCCGCGTGAGGCCGAGGTGCGCACCAACTCGCGCGGACTAGCCGTTGAGTCTATGCCGACGGAGATAGTTCTCAAAGCCGTCAACGACACCGCTGAAAAACAAGAAATCTACCTCGAGGTGCAGGCGGTCAGGATCGGCGGCGGCGCGCGCACGCTCTTCGAGGGCAAGGCCAAGATCGGCCCGGATGCCGCCAAGGAGGTCGAGGCGATCAAGGCCAGGAAGCTCGAAGCCGACGAGTTCCTCTTCTTCTCCTGGACCGATGAGGACGGCAATCTACTTGGGGAGAATGACTACTTCCCCAAGCCCTACAAGGCCTATGAGCTCGCTCGCCCGACGATCACCACCGCGTGGTCGCAGGTTGGCGAGACGCCTGTGCTGACGCTCGAGACCGACAAACCCGCGCTCTTCGTCACCGCCACTGTCGACGTGCCGGGCTATTTCTCCGACAATGCGGTCACACTTTTGCCCGGCCGCAAGACCGTTCTCACCTTCACCCCGCGCCTCGGCACCAGGGTGTCGGCGGACGAGCTGGCCAGGAGCCTCAAAGTTTCTGGGCTGTCGCAGACGTTCTGATTGGCACCAATAGATGACTACTAGCCTTGCGGCTCCTGCCTCTCCCCCCTTGTGGGGAGGGATTAAGGGTCGGGGTGACTCTCGGCGGGAACCGCGGCATCGAATTTGCCGCGGCACACCCCCACCCAGCTTCGCTAGGTGCCTTGCTGCCCCAAGCTGCGCTGCCCTCCCCACACGGGGGAGGGAGACGCACGCACCGTGCACTCTGCATTGTCTGGCCGGTAGTGCCGCCTTGACTTCCCCGCCATGATCCCCGAAGCCTAGCCCAAGCGCTGCATTTTCCTCGCGCGCATCGGAATAACCCAATGAATGCCACCGTCGCGCCCGTCGAGGAGCGCAGCCTTCTGGGCATCGGCCTCGTGCTGCTGGCCTATCTGATGTTCACCGGCATAGACTCCTCGGCCAAATGGCTCGGCCTTGCCGGCCTGCCGGTGATGCAGATCGTCTTTGCCCGCTATGCCATCCATCTCGGCATCGTCTCGGCCGTCTACCTGCCGACCCGCCGCATGGACCTGCTGCGCTCGGGCAACTTCAAGTTCGAGGTACTGCGCGCTGCCGCGCTCCTCGGCTCCTCGCTCTGCAACCTCACCGCCGTGCGCTTCCTGCCGCTGACGATCACCGGCTCCATCCTCTTTACCATGCCCCTGATCGTCTGCGCCCTCTCGGTGCCGCTCCTTGGCGAACAGGTCGGCTGGCGCCGGTGGACAGCCATAGCCGTCGGCTTCATCGGCATCCTCATCATCGTGCGCCCGGGCACCGAGGCCTTTCACCCCGCCGCCATCCTCTCGCTTGCCGGCGCGTTCTTTTCGGCCCTCTACTTCCTGCTGACGCGGCGTCTTGCGGGCGTCGACTCTGCCGCGACCCAGCAGTTTTACGGTGCCGTCATGGCCACCGCGGTCCTCGCGCCCTTCGCCCTAGCCGACTGGCACTGGCCCACGCGCCCGGTCGACTGGCTGGCGTTCGTGGGCATCGGCCTTGCCGGCTATGTGGGCCATCAGCTAACGACCGTCGCGCACCGCCTGGCACCGGCAACGGTCCTCGCACCCTTCGCCTACCTGCAGATCATCTACCTCACGGCCGCAAGCTGGCTGATCTTCGCCCAGCCCCCCGACGTCTGGCTCTATGTCGGCGCCCCCATCGTCATCGGCTCGGGCCTTTACATCTGGCTGCGCGAGCGCCTGCTCTCACGTGCAGCGGTCGAGCCGGTGGGCTAGAAGCCGTAAAGCAGCATGCTGAGAGCGGCCGCGATCTCGTCGCGTCGGTTCCTGAGATTGCCTATGGGGTGCACAGAGCGGACTGTGCCACCGCGCTGATGAGCTGCGGAAAGAGCACATAGCGGTCGCTATCGAGCTCGAAAACAGGATTTAGTCGACCGATTGGTGGGGGGAGCCCGGTCTACTGGCAAAAGTGGAACCACCACCCTTGTTGCCATCCTGGCGACCAAGTCCGCCTGCACGTCGACCAGAAGTGCCCCGTCAGGGCCGGAGAAGACATCAAATCGTGCCAAGGACTACCAAGGCCTGTATTTTTCGAGGGGTAGGCCGTGTTCCTCGATGTAGCGGTTGAAGCTCTCGATCGCGTCCGCGTTCTCTTCCAGCCAGCGCCGCTCTTTTTCTTTGCGGACCGCCTCGGATAGCCCAGCTTCCGCGGCGCGAGGAATGCCCAGATTCAGTGCACGCGCTTCTGCCAGAAGGTCTGCATCGAGCGTAATGTTAGTAGCGCGGCGGCGGGACCCGGGCATGGTGCAAACTCCTCTGCGCATAGTATACGCGTAACTATGCGCCCTCCAACTATCCCTCCGTCTTGGTCACTTCCTTGAGCGGCGCCGTCTTCTCGGCCGGGCCCTGCGTGATCAGCCGGGCGCTTCGCCGGCCGGTGAGGTAAATCCACAGCCAGCTCAGCGCCACCGAGAAGCGGTTCTTGGCGTCGATGAGGAAATAGATGTGGGCAAGGCCCCACACCCACCAGGCGATCCAGCCCTTGAGCTTGATCCAGCCGAAATCGATCACCGCGGCCCGCTTGCCGATGGTCGCAAGGCTGCCGCGGTGCTTGTAGGCGAAGGGCTTCGGCGCTGTGTCGCCCATAACCCGCGCCCTGATGATGCGCGCCGCATGCTCGCCGGCCTGCTTGGCCGCGTTGGCGATGCCGGGCACCGGCTTACCGTCCGGCATGGTGATGGTCGCGGTGTCGCCGACGGCGAAGATCTCAGGATGTCCCGGTACCGTCAGGTCCGGTTCGACGCGGATGCGTCCGGCTTTGTCGGCCTCGGCCCCCAACCATTTGGCGGCAGGAGATGCCTGCACGCCCGCCGCCCAAATGACCGTTTTGGCGGCAAGGCGCCTGTCGCCATAGGTCACGCCTTCGGCGTCGACCTGGGTTACGTTCCGCCCGAGCTCGACGATCACGCCGAGATCGATGAGCGCCTTTTCTGCGTACGCCGACAGGTCCTTTTCAAAAGCGAGCAGCACCCGGTCCAGACCTTCGATCAGATAGACCCTGGCCTCGCGCGGGTCGATCGTGCGGAACTCGTCGCGCAGCGAAGCGCGGGCGAGTTCGCTGATGGCGCCCGCCATTTCGACCCCGGTCGGTCCGCCGCCGATCACGACGAAAGTCAGCAGCGCGGCACGAGCCTGCGGGTCGGTCTCGCGCTCGGCCGCCTCGAACGCCTCGAGGAGCTGTCGGCGGATGGTGGTTGCGTCCTCCAGCGTCTTGAGGCCAGGTGCGTTGGCTTCCCATTCGTCATGGCCGAAATAGGCATGCCGGGCGCCGGTCGCCAGGATCAGGCTGTCATAGGGCAGGGCGGTGCCGTCCTCGATCCGCACCAGCCGTTCCCCGGTATCGATGCCGATGACCGTGCCAAGGACAGTGCGCACCTCGCGCCGGTCGCGCAGGATCGTGCGGATCGGCCAGGCAATCTCGGAGGTGGCGAGCGCGGCCGTTGCCACCTGGTAGAGCAGGGGTTGGAAGAGGTGATGGTTGCGCCGGTCGACGATGGTGATCTCGGCATCCGCGCCCTTGAGCGCCAGAGCCGCCGCCAAGCCGCCGAATCCGCCCCCGATGATCACCACCCTGTGCTTGCCCGTCGTCATCGCCTGCCTCCTGGTCTCATCTGGAGATGGAGGGCTCAGACCTGGCTCACAAGCCCCCGGCAGTGCAGATGAGCTATGCCTTGGCGCGCTCCAGCCAAGCTTGCCTGTAGGCCGTGAGCCCTTTGTGGTCGAGCGGGCGAACCGCCGGTGACTCCTCGGCCTCGCCTCCGACGGGCGCGAGCAAGAGGCTCGCTCCGAGGCTCGTGCCCGTTGCATCGGCCGAAGCGGTGACCCCCACGCCCGTCAACGCGGCCAACGCCTGTCCGAACAGTGCGTTCCGCGCCAGCGGTCCCTCAACGATGATCTGGCGCCCGATACCGCAGAGCGACAGCGCCGCCTCGGCAACGAGCGCGAGATAGAGCGAGACAGCGGCGGTCCGCTCGCCGGCGTTGAGTTTTTCCGGCGAATGCGTCCAGCGCCCCTCGCTGTTGGGGAACGTCCCGACACCCGGCACGAAAGTCGGTAGCACCTGGATCTGTTCTTCGATCACCCTGTCGATATCGGCCTCGGCCGGCGGGTGGCCGCTACCGGCCAGCAGATCGAATTCACGTCCGCCCATGAACCGCGCCGTCGGCACCGGCCGCCCGTAGGCGTCGACATTGGCGAGGCTGTCGCGCTCGGGATCGAGACCGGCGGTCGAGCCGCCGACCGTCATGCAGATCGTCCACGTGCCGGTCGAGATGACCGTGAACGGCGTCTCATGCTGGCCGAGATGCGGCAGGAGCGAGGCATTGGAATCGTGGATGCCGCAGGCGACGGGCGTGCCGTCGGGCACTCCCGTCGCGGCCGCGATTGCCGGCAGGATCGGCCCCAGCACAGACGCAGCCGGCCGCACCGGCGGAAAAAGCCTTCCCCAGCCTTCCTTGGCAACCAGCGAGGAGAAGGTCTTTTGATCCGGCGCCCAGAGGTCAGTGTGGCAGCCGAGCGAGGTCACCTCGCTCGCCATCACTCCAGTCAGCCGCCAGGCCCAGTATTGCGGGTAAGCAAGGATGGCAGTGACGTTCGCGAACTCTTGCGGGAACCGCCGCGCCTGCCAGAAGATCTGCGCACCGAGATTGAGCCCGACGGGCAGAAGCGGCGAATAGCTCTCGGCAAAGGCGGGCCGCACCTTGCCGTATTCGCCTGCCGTTTCCTCTGGCCCCCGATACTCGTAATCGAGTACCGGCAGCGCCAGTCCTTCTGCGGTGACCAGCGCCCCTGTCGCTCCATGCGTGGTAATGGAAATAGCCGACACCTGGTGTCGCGCATTGAGTGTCTTCAGCGACGCCAGGATAAAAGCCCACAAGCCGTCGACATCTGCATGCGGATAGGGGGCACCCTCAACCACCTTGTTCGGCATCGAAAGCGCGTCGATCTGCACGCCCCGCGCAGTGTCGATCAGCACCACCTTTGCATTGGTCTTGCCGATATCGATGACGGCAACGGTCGCGGGCGTCGGCATGCTTTTCCTCCCTCGGACGACCGCATTTAGCCGAACGCCGCGCCATTCGCCAGCACCCCGCGAAACGAGTCTATATTGGACTGGCGTTGCCGGACGAGGCCGGGAACCCGTTACCCGGCCGATGGTTGTCTCCGACGAGCTGCTCGTCCGATTTAGCTCGCCTGTCCCGGGAGACCCACCATGCATCACCTTGATCCGGAGCTACGCAGTTGCATCGATGCCTGCACCGCCTGCCACCAGACCTGCCTTGCCACCGCGATGGGCCATTGCCTCGAGCTCGGTGGCGAGCACGTTGCAAGAGAACATTTCACGCTTATGATCACCTGCGCCGAAATCTGCCAGACAGCGGCCACCTTCATGCTGATCGGCTCACCTCGTCACAAGCGCATCTGTGCCGAATGTGCGGAAATCTGCGCGGAGTGTGCGGCCGACTGCGAGCGCCTCGGCGACATGGATGAATGCGTGACGGCCTGTCGGGACTGCGCCGAGTCCTGTCGCAAAATGGCGGCGTAGCGGGCATATCAAGACCGTCGCTCCGGTCCTCGCACGCTGAACCATGAGGCCCTGTCATCCGTTTTGTTGAGGAGGGCGGAAGCAGGCGCCCGATCGCGATTTCCGCCTGGAACCAAAGGAGTGGAAGATGAGAATGCGTGACTTAATACCAAGGAACCGCAGCGGTGGGCGCGGCCTCTCGATCTACGGCAATGAAGGCTCGGATCCTCTCCTTTCCCTGCATCGGGAAATGGACCGGTTGTTCGATGATGCGTTGCGGGGCTTCGGCTCTCGCTTCTCCGATCTTACGCCATTTTCTGGCGAGGGCGGTTGGCCGAGCCTCGAGATTTCGGAGACCGACACTGAGTTGCGTGTGACCGCCGAGATTCCCGGTCTCGAGGAAAAGGACGTCGAGATCCTTCTCGACAACGATATGCTCACTTTGCGCGGCGAGAAGCGATCTGAAGCCGAAGACAAAGCCAAGCAGTTCTCGGAGCGCTATTATGGCCGCTTCGAGCGCCGCATCCCCCTCGGCTACGAAGTCGAGGCGGACAAGGTCGACGCCCGCTTCAACAATGGCGTCCTGACCATCACTTTGCCTAAGTCGGCACAGGCGCAGTCGCGCGCCAAGCGCATCGAGATCGAGCACTAGTTTAGGCGCTGCCGCGGACGGTCCATCCGCCCGCGGCCTTGAACAGATCCACATCCACGATGACGCGAGTTCGTTAGCCACCTGTGGGGCGGCAGCGAAGATGTCACCTTCGCCATGCAGGCCCGTTCAATTCTCACTCGTCGAAGATGTAGTGGATTTCGCACCCTGCAGGTGGATCGGTTTCTGGGGTGGGATCGGCGACAGGCCGTCCCAGTTCGGCGCGCATCACCGCTTCGCGATGGGGCAGGGCCGTGCATTTGACGAGGTCGGAGATTTCGTAACCGCCGTCGGTGCCAAGCTCGGGACTGATGTGCGTAAATTTGAGCGAGCCCGGCCATTTGACCGGTCGGCCGGTGTGGTCGACGAAATTCGCCACCGAGGAATCGGCCACGTTGTGGTGGCAACCCGAGCACGACAGTGTCTCAAGGCGGATGATGCTGGGATTCGTGCCGGCCTTGTCCATGATGACCCGGCGGACGTCGTTGGTCGGCATGTGCAGCGTGCGCGTATACGTCGGGATCTGCGTTAGGTTGCGTGGGATGACCATTTGCGACGCCTGGATGCTGGCGTCGAACGTGAGGTGGAAGCGGTTGATATCGGGGACCATGAAATCGTCGTAGCCCAGCTGCAAACTGATCGCCAGGCGAGCGTTTTCCGGGGTTCCGCCGGAAAAGGCCGTGGGGTCGATCGAGCCGCCTGTGGGCATTGCCACGATCCGGGACGTATCGCCCTCGTGGGCGAACTCGAATTCGCGCAGCACCCAGACCTGGCTGGTTCTGGTATTGACCCGGATCTGGCCGCGCACGTCCACGGGGTCGCGACCGAGGTTGTCGGCGTGCAGCACCGGCCCGAGGTCGAAACCGTCTTCCGCCGCGTCCGGCGGCAGCAACCGCCCGTCCGGCGTCAGCCGCCCGCCCTCGAGGTAGAAACGGGCGAGCGCATCGGCCACGGCCGCGTCGATCGGGATGGTGCCGGTGGTGTCCGCATTCGAGAACCGCGCCCAGAACTCCTGGATCGCGGCACATAGCTGACCGTCACCGTCCTTGTCGGGAATGATCGCCTCGAAGTTCATGAACATCTCGATCGTTGGATCACCGAGCGCCGGCCAGCCCGGCCATTGCGGGTTCCAGGCGGTAATCACCCGATATTCTCCACAGTCGGGCGTGTCCGTACCCGGCTCGCGCAGGTCGATGCGATTGACGGCGCCAATGATACGAAACGGCGGCGTTTCGGATGTTTCGCCAAGCGGGTCGGCGATCGCTGCGATGGCCGCGAACTGCGGATCGCAGAGCATTGGAAAGCTGTTGAGCGTCGGAACTGCGACCGTAACCCCCAGTCCAGGGCAGGCGAGACCCGCCGCGACCTCTTCTGCCGTGCCCGGCACGATCGTCGACCACCATTGCCGGAACAGGGCCTTGCCGTCGGCAACTTCCGCCGAGGCGGCGAGCTGGTCCATGACGGCAGCAAAGGATAATCCGGCGAGGAAGTCCGGGTGTCGGACGAACAATGATCGGTCGGGCAGGATTTCGACGTCGGGGAGGTTTTCGGGCGGCAATGCTTCGAGCGCCTGCACCTCCTCGACGCCAACGCCGCGGTGTTCGGCATGTACGCTCTCCTCCTCTGCCGGGGCGCCAATTCCTGTCACCACCCCTGCCAAAGTGAAGGCCACCGGCAGGCCCCACGCCCGAACTGCACGCCAAAAGTCCACCATGGTCCTGCCCCCTTGTCCGTTCGGCCTTTTAAACAACTTGGCCCTAGAGCCTTTCCCGCTCCGATTGAGTCAGAACGGGCGCTGTAGTTCGTGAATTGTCGCGTTTTCGAAAAGTGGCATCCATCCCGGATCAGGTCCGGGACAGGTTTTTTGCTGAAAACGCTCTAGCAAAACGCGCTCATCGTGAAGCTTGCGTGAAGTCTAGCGCAGCGGCGTGCCCAACACATACTGACAATCACGGTTGTCTCACGGATCGCCCCTAGCGATAGTGCCTGGTCTCTCCGGCCGGGGGTGTTGGTCGGGGATGCATGAGTCATGGCCATGGGAGGCACAAGCAATGACGAGAACGTACCCGCCCCTCGAATTCGGACCCGCAGGGGACGAACTCACCACCGTGCGTTATTCGGACTATGAGAAGGTCGGCAGGAAGCTGGTTGAGTGGGCGACCAACGGACCAGGCTCCTGGCCCAAGAATATGGACGATCTGCGCGCAGCGCTCGACGGGGTCGTGACCTTTCCGCCCCAGATCACCCGCTTGACCGTCGTCCAGAGCTATGACGATCCGTCGGGAGAGAATTTCGAGTTCATTTTGCGCCTGCCCGCCAAGGGCCAAGTCAACGAGAGCCTCGACCTCGCCCGGAACGGCCAATACGAGCAACCCCCGGTTATCGCGGCGCTGGCGAGCAAGACCGACCCCCAGACCGGTGAGTTGCTTTCGCCCGAGCGGCAGTTCTACGCCCGCGTGGCCGACTATACCATGCGGCAGTGCCGGTAAGGTCTCAGGTGAGTTGCAGCAAGCCGGCGGTCAGGATGCCGGTCCGCAAGAGCTCCCGGTCTGCCTCGGCGCGGATCGGGAAACTCTGGCAAAGCCAATCGAGCACCGCCTGCGGCGTGCATGAAATCTGCCCGTACCAGTTTCCCGACACGGCTTGGTAGAACTCTGCCATCGAGGCACGAGCGGCATCGTATTGGCGCAGATGCGCCAGCGCCGCGGCGCGCCAGGCCGGCACGAAGAACGCCGTTCCCTCGGCCGCCGCAGAGGCCTCGACGGCGCCGGCGTAGTCGCCTTCGAGAAAGCGGATGCACATCTGATAGCACCAATGTATGGGTGCGCCGCCGATTGCAACGTCCAGCGCCCGTGCCGCAATCTGGCGCGCCCGCAGCTTTTCCCCGCAATAGGAAAGGCCTTGTGCACAGGAGGTCAGCGTCCAGGGATCGTTCTGATTGAGTTCGAGCGCCAGGTCGTAGGCAAACAGGGCGTGCTGGTAATTGCCGTTGAGTATATGCGACCAGGCGAGACAAAGCTGGGTGCGGCAATCCAACGGATCCAGTCGCACCGCCGTCTTGGCGAACTCGAGCGCTTCCATCGCCCGTTCGGTATCACGCATGACGCCGGGGAAGATGTGGTGGCGCGTGTTGAGGATCTGCACCAGCCCGACATAGGCCGGCGCAAAGTTCTGCGTGTCGACAAGAATCGAGCGGAAGATCGCCTCGGCGCGGATCTCATCATTGGGCTGCCAGCGGAAGATGAAGCCGTTGGCCCTGAGCCAGCGGTCATAGACGTCGAGATTCTGGTCTGGAAGGGCAGCGATGCGCGCCAGTCGTTCGGCCGAGATGTGAACATCGAGCGAACTGGCGATGCGGCGGATGATGGCGAGCTTGGCCGCCGCCCAGTGCTCGACCTGAACCGAGAGCTGCTGGCTCCACAGATAAGTCTTGTCGGCATGACGGCGCACGACCAGAGAGAGGTAGAGTTCACCATCCTCCTGCAGTCCGGTCGCGGCGATGTCATAAGCCCGCCGCGCGGCGGCGGTCTCTTCGTCAAGGCCGGGGCCTGCCTCGCGGACCGACCAGTCGCGAAAACGGGTGAGGGCGCCGATCAGTTCGTTGCGTAGGCCCGCGATCCGGCGATGCGATGCCTCGCTGAGGTCTTCGTTCCCGAAGGGTTCCACGAGAATAAGCACGTGCCCGGTCTGCGGCGCCGTCTCGCCCGGCGCAGCCTCTGTCGGCAACTGGATCGGCGCTGCCTCGCCCAGCTTGATACGTGCGACCAGCGCCTGGGTCTCCTCGGCCGGCTCGAGGTCGAACTCCTCGTCGAGCAGGGTCCACAATTCGTTGTAGATGCGCAATGCCGTCGGGATCTCGCCGAGGGCCGCGTGGTACTGCATCAGCACCCGGCAGGCCTCTTCATTGGTCGGGTCGAGATTGCGAATGGCAATGGCGGCCTGGTGCCGGCGTTGTGCACTCGTCTTGCCGGAGGCCAGGGCCGAGAGTTTCGTCAGAAGTTGTTCGCGAAAGGATTCGCGCTGTATCGAGCGCCAGTAGTCGAAGGCGCCGTCGACGACGTCCAGATCGCTGAGGAACTCATCGGCGAGGCCCTTGCGGTCGACCAGCGCCTCGGGAACATCGCCCGCAGAGATCGCTGCCAGCATCTGACCGATGTCGGAGGTTACCGAGCCGCCGTCCAGCCAGATGTTGAGCCGGTCGGACTTCAGGATGTCCTGCCCGAAGCCGTTGAGGTCACGTCGCAAACTCATCAACTGCTGACGCAGCGAGACCTGAGATTCGCTGTCGGTCTTGTCGCTCCAGAGCAAGCCGGCGAGTCGTACGCGACTGGCCGATTGCTGCGGCGTCAAAGCCAGATAGGCCAGCAGCGCCCGCGATTTTCTGCCCCTGATCGTCGGCGGTTGGCCGTTGATCCATAACCGCAATGCGCCGAAGAGCTCGAAGTGGGCCACCGATGCCGTGTTGCTCTCGGTCGCCTGTGCCAGGGCGCGCGCCATCAGAGAAGCCCCACGTCGTGCGCATCGCGGGGGACCTCCCGCAGTGCCGGCGCGACGATCTTGGCGACCGGGATGCCGAAATCCGCGCGCGTGAGGTCAACGGCATGGACCGGCCCGGGAACGGCCGCAAGTCCCCGTTCGAGCAATTCCTCAGGCGAGCTTGACGGAACGCTGTCTCGTGCGCCGCCCCGGACCGCCAGTGCAGGATGATCGACCGAGACATCGGCGCGCCGCCGCTGGCGCAGCTCGTCCTCGTTCAACGGCAGGCCAGCGGAGACCTTCGCTTCGACCAGAAGCAGGCCGAACTCCATCTGCATCAGCTCGCGGATGGCCTTGCGCGCGGCGACCAGGGTATCGGCGTGCGCGGCAAAGCCCGCGACAAAGCCCTTGCCATCGGGGCCGAACGAGCAGGCGGCGACTGCCGGGAGATCCGGATGAGCGGAAATATCGATAAGGATCGTCCGCCGTCCGCCGGCTCCGCCACGCAGAAGCTGCAGGTATTGCTCGGCGCCGGACGCTGCCCGTCGATCCAGCGGGCGTGGAGCATGACCCTCATACCACCACGACACGAGGGCATCCCGCTCGACGAGCTCCCATAGCCCCGACGAGGCGGCTTCGGCCGCAGTGCGGCCCGCGGCGCACCCCGAGCCGATCCGCCGCTTCTGGCTGTCGCGTGTGCGCAAGCAAATTTCGGCCGGCACCATGGCTCCGCCGCCGGTTCGCAGGTCAGTCGCGGCGACGCCTTCGCCCTGCCGCAGCCGGTCCTTATCCGGGCTCAGTTGCGACAGGTATTCAACCGCCTCTCCCAGACATCGCTCATAGGCGCGATTGGGACGGGCACTGCATCCGGCAACACTGGCTGCAGTGAATCCGGAAAATGCCGGTCCAAGCAATGCCGGTTCGGCCGTACCGCAAATGATCCTGGCGCCGGGGGCGTGTGGCAGCACTGGGGTGAAGAGTCCGGCGACGGTGTGGGCGGCGCGTCGAACGGGATCGGCGCCGGCGGTGCCTTCCGGCGCGGCCGGGCCACCGCCGGCAAGCGTTTGCGAGGTCGGCCCAGTGTCTGCCGTGCCCTGGGTGGCCCAAGTCGAGCCGCTTGCCCCCATGCCGCACTCCCGCGGTCGATTGAGAAGATTTTTGACTATCTGATAAAGAGAGCCTCATTTTGCCCTCCCGTGCAAGCGGCGCCGGTGCTGATGCGCCGTTGCAGCACTCTTTGCGACCAACCGCATCCCGTCCTGCCAGCAGATATCGCTCGAGGAAGTGGGCAGCAGGCCCATCGGCACGACCTTCTCGTGCTTGGGCATTGCCAGCTCATTGCCGCCGGAGGACAGGACCAGTTCCCTGAAGGTCTGCCACGGGAAGTGAGAGCCGGGATCGGTACGCAGAAGGGGATCGAGCGCCGCATGCGCGACCACGTGCTTGAGATTGGGGTATTTCGCCCAGCAGTAGCGCACGATATCGGCGGTCATCTGCACCTGCCAGTCCGAGAACGGATTGGTCGAACCATTGGCCCGGGTGTTGACGATCTCGACGCCGAGGCTCCAGTGGTTGACCCGCGTCTTGCCCGCGTTGACGGTGGGATTGGACTTGTCATTGCGCACGTGCCAGGCGGCGCGGGCCTCGGGAATGCAGGCCCAGGCGAACCTGCCGTGCTCGTCCTCGGTCTCGTCCGGCACCAGCCAGTGCCAACTGGCCCTGTGCCCCTTTAGGGCCGACATGGCACCAGCAGAGCTTGCACTGGGGGTTGCGTGGATGACGATCGCCCGGACGCCCAGGATTGGGTCGACGATACGGCTGGTGGACGCTTCGGCCCAATAGTCGCGGACGCCGGGATACCATTCTTCAGTGAGGCGAAACGTCTCCGGCCGTCCCGCTGCCGGCAGGTCGAACAGATAGGTCCTGGGGACTGTGCTCATTTGATGCGCTCTCTCTCTTATTGGAATCCGAACCTTCTGCCTGGTGACGTGAGAGGAGCGTGATATGCGGCTGCCGCGCCGGCCGCCGGGTTCTTCACGCTCGCTTCACGGGGACCCGCGTCAGGTGCCGGCTCCTCCCGGCGGAGGTGCGCCGACCGTGACCCCGGTGCGCCTCCTACTGGGAGGAGCCGGTTCTCACCAACGGAGTGGGCCAATGTCAGCCAACATCTTGACTCGTGCAGCCTTCGCCGATTCCGCGCCGGCACCAGACCGCAGGCATGTTGCCGCCGGACGTGTCGACCAGACCGAGCTGGTACGCCTGCCGCTCGATCCCATGGCGCCGGACACCGCGCTGCGGCCCAATCTCCAGCTCCCTTACGCATTCAGAGACACCAACTATGCCGTTGCCGCCGACATGGTTGGTGCTGCGCTGGCGCGTACGCGTGTACGCGCCAGCGCTAGCGGGGTCTCGATGGCCGTTGCGAGCGAGGGCCCAACCGCAAACGGCGCCCACACGGGCGGTTCCCGCAGACCTCAAGGTTTGACGTGATCTGGAACCGGGAGGCGCCGCCATGTCCGACACCGCTCTCCTCTCGACCTCGATGCTCCAGTTTCTGGTGGCCTATATGGTGGTGCTGATGACACCGGGACCGATCTCGTTCGCAACCGGAAGCGTTGCGTTCCTCAACGGCTTCGGCCGAACCGCTCCGCTCCTTGCCGGTGTCGGCATGGGCACGGCCATTCTGGCGGCGCTGATGGCGATCGGCGCCATGAATCTTGCCGGATGGCTGCCGATTCCCTTGGTCAAGATCGTGGGGGCGGCGGCGCTGGGCGCGATAGCGCTGCGCATCGCGCGAACGGCGCCGCCGGCCGACGCCATTGTGGAAGAGCCCGACAAGCTGCAGGCGGGCCTCTTCATGGCGGGACTTCTTCTCAGCTTGCTTGCGCCGCAGACAGCGTCCTTCTTTGCCATCTCGTTCATGGGATTGACCTTGCCCATCCGGGATCTTGTCGAGGCGCTCTCGGTGGCCGTGATTTCCGGGATGCTGAGCGTTGGCTGGTACGGGCTTCTGGCACTCGCTCTTTCGCGTTCCTCCGTCCGCCAAGCCGCCAGGCGGAGCCACCGGGCCGTTTGCTGGGTGGCCGCCGCCTTGCTGGCTCTCATGGCTCTCTTTTCCGCCTTTTCCGCCCTTGCGTTCGACTGAGGAGGGACCCCGTGTCTTGCCAGCCAACTCCCAGGTTCGAAGCCATCCTGGCGCCCCACGACAACTGGATGGTTTTCGACCTGGCCTATGGATGGCCAGCGGTAATGGACGGTCACATACTTATTGGCCTCGACCGCCAGACCGCCTTCCACCTTGAGCAGCGTTTGAACCGGGTGATGTATCGGACCAAAATTCCGGACCACTTGGCCGTCAACGACAGGGCTCGATAGGTACCGCTTACCAGACGGCCCCCTCCCTTCTGCTCTCAATAAATATCAGTCCGCCTGCGGCCCGAACTCCGCCGTAGCCGATCGCAGGATGCGTCGGTCGCCGTCCGTCCAGTGGTCGCGGTACCAGCTCGAGGCTTCGAAGCTGTCGTTGATGCGGGCCATCCACCGTTCCATGGCCGCCTTGAGCCGGATCTTCTCTCCGGCAAGGGCAGGGTCCGCGGCGAGGTTCGTCTGCTGGTAGGGATCGATGAGGCGGTCGAAGAGCAGTTCCTTTCCGTCGACCCGGAACACGCCATAGGTATAGCGCTTGTCGCGGACGGCCCGCCATTCATGGCCGTCTTGCCACCTGGCGGTGGCACCACATCCCTGCATCAGCGCGACTTCAGGCTCCGGTCCAGTCTCACCGCGCGCCCAATGGCTGAGGTCCATCCCTTCCACGTCGTCGGCTACCGGCAGGCCCGCAAGGCCCGCAAGCGTTGGCAGGATGTCCACGGTACTCAGGCACACATCGGGCCTGCTGCCCGCAGGTATCTGGCCCGACCAGCGCATGAAGTATGGAACCCGGGCCGCCTCCTCGTAGAATATCAGCTTTGCCCTGCGGCCCTGCGCGCCGAACATCTCGCCATGGTCCGAGGTGAAGACCACTATGGTGTTTTCCGCTTCGCCCGATCCTTCGAGGGCCGCCATGAGCCGCCCGAACTCCGCATCGAGACTGGCCACCTGGGCATGATAACCGCGGCGCCAGCTTGCAAGCTCCGCACGTTCGGCATCCGAGAGGCTCGCCCACCTGTCTCGGTAAGGTGCGTCGTCGGTGTCGCGATAGTTGGGCGGGTTGGGGAAGTCGACGTCGCTGAACATGCGCCAGAAGCGTTCGGGCACGTTGTCCGGCCCCCACGGGTCGTGCGGCGGACCGTATGAAAGGACCAGCGAGAAGGGCCGGCCATCTGGATCGCGTGCGGCGCGGCGCACAAAATCGATGGCCTGATCCGTCTGCACCGTCGGCTCGTATTCTCCCGGGTGTTCGATCTTGTCCGGCGTTTCCTCGTGGTAGTAGGCCGGCGGGCTGAAGTTCTCGTGGTGGAAGTTGAATGCCTTCCACTCGCCGTCAAAGCCCAGCCGGTGCGGGCCACGCGGAACGAAGGAATTGCGCGGTTCGTAATGCGAACCCAGTTCGTTCGCATAAAGATGCCACTTGCCGATATAGGCCGTATTGTAGCCGGCATCGGTCAGCATGTGCCCGAGGCACCGCTGGTTAGGGTTCATGCGCAGTTCGTTGATCACCATGCCGTGGCTCGTGGTGTGCTTGCCGGTCAGCAGCGAGGCGCGATAGGCGGTGCAGACGGGCGTATTGACCACGGCATTGCTGAAGGACGCCGCCTCGCGTGCAAACCGGTCGATATTGGGGGTTTGGGCCTTGGTGCTGCCGGTGCACCCCAGCGCGTCGTAACGAAGCTGATCAGCAAACACATAGAGAATATTCGGCCGCTTGGTCATCGGCGTCACTACCTGAACTGGAACGAAGAAGCGCTCCGCCGCAGGGGGCGGCGGAGCTTGGGGAGGATCAGCGTGCGCGCCGCAGTACGGCGTTCACGCGGTTTTCGGCGTCCGCCAGGGCCTGCTCGATGCCTTTCTGGCCCAGCACCGCCGCGCTCAGTTCCTCGCCGATGGTGAAGAACATGACCCGCTGCTGGTTGATGGTGTTCGGGTGATGCCGGGCATTACCCGGGATCGACATGATGCTGGCGCGGTGGGGCAGTTCCTGGAATTCAGCGCTGTCGAGCACGCTCTGGCGCGAGGGAAGATGCCCCGCACGGGCCCAGTCGCCATTGTGGTCATAGAGGAACTTCATGAACTGGAGCGCCCCCTGGCGCTGTTCTTCGGTGCGCCGGTCGCTCTTCAGCATCACCCAGGTGTGGCCGGCCGAGAACTGCGCATTGTCCGCATAGAGCTGGGGCAGGGGATAGACGCCGTAGTCGGCGAGCGCCATTTCGGCATTGTCGGCAGCGGCAACGAAGGGCGCGATCATCCAGGTACCCTGCGTCACTACGCCGGTCCCGCCCTGCTGGAACTCCGAATTGCCGACGCTCCCATCGGTGTAGGCGGTGGCCAGGCCCTCGTCCACGAGCCGCTTGAGTACGGTCAAGGCTTCGACGGCTTCCGGCGTCTGCAGTGCAATCTGCCTGGTGTCCTGCGGGAAGAAATCACCGCCCTGCTGCCATACCAGCGTATAGAAGGTGCGAGCGATGGAGCCGGCGTCGACCGGCAGGGCAAGATAGGGCTTGCCGGTCCTTTCCTTGAAGGCGGCCGCCTGTTCGAACAGCTCCTCGACGCTTGTCGGCATTACCGGATTGCCCTCGGCATCGAGCATCTCGGCCTCGGCAAACAGAGCCTTGTTGGTGTGCCAGAGCCAGCTGATAAAGTCCTGCGGCAGCCCATAGATTTCGCCATCGACCTCGACATTCTCGCGCCCGCTGGCGACGAAATCGCTGGTGTCGATGCCGACCTCTGGAAAATCCTCGCTCAATGGCAGCAGCAGGCCCCGGCGCGCGAACTCACCGAGGACATCTGCATGCATCACTGAGACGTCCGGTACGTCGCCCGCGGCAAGGCGCCCCGCCAACTGCTCATAGTAGGGCTGCCACTCGACGATCTCGGTCACCACTTTGATGTCGGGGTTCTCCTGGTTGAACTGGTTGGTCAGTGCGGTGATGACGCCACACTCATTGGTCGCCCTGCTGGGATCGGTGACGGTGGCAAAGTCGGCTTCGCATGAGCCAAAGAAGCGCGCGAAGCGGATTTCCGTCTGCGCCACGGCCGCCTGTGCGCATAGCGCTGCCACCAATGCAGCAGCGGCCAGCGCGGTGGAAGTCTTGTTCAATCTCATGGGCGGTTCTCCTCCTTGACCCTTTCCCGGTGGCCTCTTGCTATCGACCGCCCGCGCCGGCCACGGCGCGCAGGACGTATTTCTGGAAGATGAGATAGAGGATCAGCATGGGCAGGCCTGCGAATACGGCCTGGGCCATGAGGTAGCCGATGCCCTCGGACTGATCGAAATTGGTCTGCGTCGCCGCCAGCCCGATGGTCAGCGTGTACATTTCCGGGCGGGTCGCCGAGATCAGCGGCCACAGGTAATCGTTCCACGCATCGAGGAAGGTGAAGATCGCCAGCGTGATCTGGGCCGGCACCGACAAAGGCAGTGCGATCGTCAGGAAGATCTTCCAGCGCGAAGCATTGTCGAGCGCCGCTGCCTCTTCGAGCTCGCGCGGCAGCGCCCGGAAATAGGATGCCATCAGGAAGACGCCGAAAGGCGTTCCCAGATGCGGCAGGATCAGTCCTGTGTAGGTATTGTGCAGGTCGAGATCGACGAACATGGCATGGAGCGGAATGATGATGGCCTGGCGCGGGATGGCGAGGCCGATGAGCACGAAAACGAAGAGCGCCCGCCGCCCGGGGAATTCGAGACGGGCAAAGCCGTAACCGGCGATGGAGCAGATGATCAGCACCAGGACCGTCTGGATGATCGAAACCACGACGCTGTTGAGGATCCACCGGCCCAGCTGGCTGGAACGGATCAGGTCCGAATAGTTGTCCAGCGTGTAAGGGGCGCGGAAAACCGTGCCGAGGCCGTAGGACAGCTCTTCATTGGGCTTGAACGACAGGCCCAGCACCCAGAACAAGGGGATGAGCCAGCACAGCGACAACGCGATCACCAGCCAGTAGCTGAGCCGGCTGAAGACGGGTTCCTGGGGATCGAGTTTCGCCATCTCAGCTCTCCGCTGGTTTCCGGCTGACCCAGAACTGCAGTCCCGCGGCCACCAGCATGATGGCGAACAGGATCTGTGACGCCGCCGCGGCATATCCTGCTTGCCACTGCTGGAATCCGGCCTGGTAGATGAACATCACCATGGATCGGGTGGTGTTGTTCGGGCCGCCGCCGGTGAGCAGGTTCACCTGCCCGAAGACCTGGAACTGCAGCACCACTTCGATCACCGCGACCAGCACGATCATCTTGCTGATCGAGGGGATGGTGATGGTCCAGAGAATGCGCAGCGGACTGGCGGAATCCAGCCGTGCCGCCTCGTAGATGTCCTGCGGCACCTGCTGCAGTGCCGCGAGGAACAGCATCATGGGCAGGCCTATGGACCACCAGACCGTCACCAGCGCGACGGCCGCCAGGGCCCAGTCCGGGTTGAGCAGGATTGAGAGAGGTCCGAGGCCAAGCGCCGTGCTGCCGGCATCGATCATGCCGACATTGGGCAGGTAGACGGTCTTCCAGATGAGCGTGACGACGGTGACCGAGAGCACGTGCGGCCCGAAGAACAGGGTCCGCATGATAGCCGCGCCGCGGGTAGGCCTGTTGAGAGCCAGCGCGATGAGGAGGCCCAGCACGACGAACGCCGGCACGGTAAGGATCACGAAACGCAGGGTGTTGAAGATCGAACCAATGAATATCGGGTCGATCGATAGATCTTCGTAGTTCCAGAACCCGACGAACTCGGAGGTGCCGCTGAGCAGGTCCTTGTATTGAAAGCTCATGATCACGCCGGAAACCAGCGGGTAGATCATCAGCCAGAGGTAGAGTACCAGGAATGGTGCCACGAACGCCAGGCCCGCCCAACGCGACCACCAGCCTGCCCTCGCCGCACGTCTGCCCCTTGCGGCGTCAACGCCAACCAACGTCGTCATGCGGCCAACTCCGGATGCAGTGCCTTTCCGGAGCCATCGAAGCCGATCAGCTTGTGGAGATGGGGCCGCAGCCCAACGCGGTCGCCGCGCTGCACCTGGCTGTCGCTATGATCCTGGTAGATGATAGGCGTGCCATCCGAAAGATGCGCATAAACCAGCGTCCGGTCGCCCAGCCGCTCCACCACCTCGACCTCGATCTTGAGCGCGCCGTCGGGATCGACGGCGACTTCGTCAGGCCGAAATCCAAGCTCGACCGGGCTCGCGTGGCCGGCACTGGTCGCAATGCGCGTGTCGAGGCGCGCGCCATCTTTGAGCGTCGCCTGCAGCCAGCCTCCGTTTTCGCTGGTTTGGTTCACCGGCACGAAGTTCATCTGCGGCGTGCCGATGAAGGCGGCAACGAAGCGGGTGGCAGGGTGCCGGTACACTTCGAGCGGCGGGCCGACCTGCTCCACCCGGCCCGCATTCATCACGACGATCTTGGAGGCCATGGTCATGGCTTCGACCTGGTCGTGGGTGACGAAGATCATGGTGGCGCCGAGCTGCTGATGCAGCTTGCTGATCTCGACGCGGGTGCGCGCCCTCAGCGCCGCATCGAGGTTGGACAGCGGCTCGTCGAACAGGAACACCTTGGGTGACTTGGTGATCGCCCGACCGATGGCGACACGCTGCCGCTGGCCGCCGGAGAGCTGGTGCGGCTTGCGGTCCAGCAATTGCTCGATTTCGAGAATGGTCGCGGCCTGGTCGATCCGCTGGGCGATCACATTGGCCGGCGTGCCGATGTTCTTGAGCCCGTACGCCAAATTGGCCCGCACGCTCATGTGCGGGTAGAGCGCGTAGGACTGGAACACCATGGCGATCCCCCGCTGGCCGGGTTGCAACTGATCGATGCGCTCGTCGCCGATGCGGATTTCCCCGTCGCTGAGCGTTTCGAGCCCAGCAATGAGGCGCAGCAAAGTGGTCTTGCCGCAGCCTGAAGGACCCAGCAGGACGGCAAATTCGCCATCGCCGATGTCGACGGAAACATCGTGCAGGACCTTGACCAACCCGAAGGCTTTGGACAGGCCGCGCAAATCAACTGCTGCCACGTACGCTCCTCCCTCGCCTGCACCTGTTTCGAACGGCACTTCGGCGTTTTCAACGTTGAAACAATCAAGACATAGCTTTTTCAACGTGGCAATAGGCAGAAGAGCGTTTTTATGTCATGAACGCTTCGTGACGAGGTCGGAGCATATTCGGATGAAGGCGGCGACGGTGAAGGATGTGGCCCTGGCGGCCGGCGTATCGGCGCGCACCGTCTCCAACGTCGTCCACGGCTATGTCCATGTCTCCGAGGACACACGCCGGCGCGTGCAGGAAGCCTGCGATCGCCTTGACTATCGCCCCAACCTCCTCGCGCGCAACCTGCGCTCGGGGCGCTCCAGGGTCATCGCCCTGGTGGTGCCGGAAATCGGCTCTCCCTATTTCGGCGAACTGGGCCAATCGATCATCGAGGCGGCCCGCAGCCGCGGCTATGCCGTACTGATCGACCATACCGGCGGCGACATCGAGCAGGAGAAGGAGTTCCTCGTCCGCAGTTCAGCCTCCCGCCTCTTCGATGGTGTGCTGCTCAGCCCCTCCCGCGTCACCGGCGACGAGCTGCGCGCGATCCTCGACGTGCCTTTCGTCCTCTTGGGGCCGCGCCTGTTCGATCCGGCCTTCGACCATGTTTCAATCGACAACGTTGCCGCGGCTGCCGAAGCCACCGGCCACCTGCTCCGCCAGGGACGGCGCCGGGTGGCCGCCATCGGCGAACAGCGCTGGGGCGGCAGTGCGGCCCAGATTCGCACGATCGGGTTCCGCAAGGCCCACGAGGCGCTGGGCCTTGCGGTCGATGAATCGCTGGTCGTGCCCACCGCTCGTTTCAAGCGCGAGGACGGGGCCGCGGCCATGAGCCACCTCATCGAGTCGGGGTTGAGGCCCGATGCCGTCTTCTGCTTCAACGATCTGCTGGCGCTGGGGGCGATGCGCGCCATTCACCAGCACGGCCTGCGTGTCCCGGAGGACATTGCCGTGGTCGGCTTCGACAACATTGAGGAAGGGCAATATTCGACCCCTTCACTCACCACCATCGCACCTGACCGTCACGTCATCGCCGAGCTCGCCGTAGAACGGCTCCTGGCGCGCATCGATGGTGAAACAGTCGATCAACCGCCGCGGCTCGTGGTGCCGCACCAGCTACTGGTGCGCGAAAGCGCGTGATTAGTTCACCGCCTCATAGACCACCCGGAAGCCGATATGGCTGGTCGACGTATCGGCAGTGTTGCCATGGCGCGCGGCGATCCGGTAGCGATAGCAATAGCTGCGGTGGCACAGGAACGATCCGCCTTTCATCAGCCGCTGGTTGGTCGCGGTGGCCTCGGCGTTCACGGCCTTGCCGGCCTTGCTAAGGGAACGCACCCGCCAGCGGTCCGCCGTCCATTCCCAGGTATTGCCCGACATGTTGAACAGGCCATAACCATTGGGTTCGAACGAGCTGGCCGGCGCCACCCAGCGATAGCCGTCCGCACCGGTATTCCGGTCCGGAAATTCGCCCTGCCAGATGTTGCAGGGCATGAAGCCGGTATCGTCGGGTTCGCGATCGCCCCAGGGAAAGACAGGGTCGGAGAGGCCCCCACGCGCCGCGTGCTCCCATTCCGCTTCGGTGGGCAGCCGCCCACCCGCCCAGACGGCAAAAGCAGATGCGTCGTTCCAGGTGACATGGGTCACCGGGTGCTCCTCACGTCCGTCAAGTGCACTTTCGGGACCTTCCGGACGATCCCATTGCGCCCCATCGACCCGCCGCCACCACTCGATGCCGACCGCCGCTTGCGTGGCCATCGCGGCCGGTAGCATGTCGTGGAAGACGAAGGACCAGCCGAAGCGCGCGGCCTCGGTCACATAGCCGGTGGCGGCGATGAATTGCGCGAACCGGGCATTGGTGACCGCGGCCTTGTCCATGCGGAATGGCTGCACCCGAGCCGACCGCACCGGAGATTCACCGTCCCCCTCGTGGATCGGTCGGCGCGTTCCCGTCTGAACCACACCGCCGGGAATATCCGCTGTATCGGCACTGGCCGTAGCCGTCACCTGCCGGGGAAGCGGGTTCTCGGCCTCGATGGTCCCGCCGCGCCCCGGCGGACTGCAGCAACTACTCATGTCTCTTCGCTTCGGTTCTGCACTGCCCACCTTGTTCTCGGCGGCAAACTACCGGCGAGTGCCGCACACGTCCAGCGAGCGCATCAGCTTGTGACCGAGCGGCAGGACGAGGCCAGCGGCCTCCGCTGCCCGCGGCTGGACGTCGCTTGGTCGGCCCAATGTCGCGCCGATGTTGCGGGCACGACGCCGGGGCCCATCAGCGCTCAAGCGCAAGAACTCTGGGCCGTCAAGAACCGCACTCATCAAACAGCAACCGCGCGAACGACTTTGTAGTATTCTGAGCCCGCTAGTGTACCTTCAGAGAGTCTGCGGGCGGGACGTTTCATGCTGCTTGAACGGGACGGACCAGTTGAGACTCTGCTGGCGGCGGCGGGGAAGGCTGTGGCCGGGCATGGTCGGACCGTACTGGTCGAAGGCGAGGCGGGCATCGGCAAAACGTCGCTCCTTCGTGCTTTCTCGGAACAGTCCGGGACGGATTGCCGGGTGCTTTGGGGCTGGTGCGAACCATTTTTCACGCCGCGTCCGCTGGGACCTCTCCAGGATATGGCTCATGAGCTCGATCAGCGCGTGGCCGCGCTGCTCGACGAGACGGCCGCCCCCGAGCGGCTCTTCCCGACGCTCCTGAACGCGCTCCAACACGTCAGGGGCACCACCGTACTCGTCTTCGAGGACGTGCATTGGGCCGACAACGCCACGCTCGACCTCGTGAGGTATCTCGGCCGTCGCGTCTCCCTGCTCCGTGCGATGCTGGTGCTCAGCCTGCGCAGCGACGAGATTGATGCCGATCATCCGTTGACCCAGGTGATCGGCGACCTGCCTTCATCTTCCGTCACTCGTGTCACGCTGGAGCCCCTCTCTGCCGATGCGGTCGCAACGCTTGCCGAGCAGTCGGGCCAGCTAGCCGATGGTCTCTATCGCATCACCGCGGGCAATCCGTTCTTCGTCACCGAGCTATTGTCGAGCAGCGACATCGCACCGGGACGCATTCCCTCCTCCGTCCGCGACGCCGTTTGGGCGCGCCTGTCGCGCCTGACGCCAGGCGAACGCGAACTGCTCGAAATTATGAGCATCATGCCGGGCAATGTGGAGCCTTGGCTGATCCGCGCTCTTCTGGGCGCCGAAGCCGAAGCCCTTGTCGACCAATGTGTAGCGCGCGGATTGTTGCGACGCGACGGCCTGGGCACGCTGACATTCCGGCATGAGCTTGCAAGGAAGGCCACGCTCGACCGGCTTGCTCCATGGGTGCAGCGCTCGCTGCATGCGAAAGTCGAGGCAGCACTGTCCGACGTTCCATCGACGCATGCGAGCGCTCTTCTCTCGCGGCGAGTACACCACGCCGATGGTGCCGCCAATGGCGAGCGCGTGCTTGAACTTGCGCCGCGGGCCGCCGAGCAAGCGGCCCGTTTGGGGGCGCATCGGGAGGCCGCGTCACATCTGGCGACAGCTCTTGAATATGTCGAGCAGGCCCCTCCGGAACTGGCCGCACAGCTTTACGAAGACTGGGCGTACGAGGCCGGGCTCGCTCTTTTCGTCTATGACGGCATCATCGACGCTCGGCACCGGGCCATCGCGATCTGGCGGCAGCTTGGCCGTCCCGACAAGGTTGGCCTCAACCTGCGCTGGCTGTCTCGACTGCATTGGCGCCGCGGCGAGGGGGAACGGGCGGAAGATTATGCGGACCAGGCGGTGCGTGAAGTGGAGAGCCTGCCGCCTGGTCCGGAGCTGGCGATGGCTTATAGTACGCGCTCTCAACTGCACATGCTGCACTATCGGTTCGACGAGGCCGTCGAATGGGGCGAACGCGCGATTGCGCTGGCCGATCTGCTGGGCGAGATCGAGACGACACGCGTCCACGCGCTCAACAATGTCGGCACTGCGCTCATGTTCGCCGGCCGTCCGGGCGGCCGGGAGCGGCTCGAGGAAAGCCTGTCGCTTTCGCTCGCAAACGAGCTCCATGACGACGCCGCCCGCGCTTATACCAACTTCGCCGAATGTGCATTGGTCGCCAAGGATTTCGCGCTTGCCGAGCGGCTGCTGTCCGAGGGAATCGCATTCTGCGCTCGGCACGACCTCGATTCTGCGGCGCAATACCTGCTTGGCAGGCAAGCGCAGTTCCACCTGGAGCAAGGCCGCTTCCGCGAGGCCGAGACGGTCGCCCAGGGTGTCATGAACCAGGAGCGCCTGCCCATGGTCATGCACCTGCCGGCCCTCACTGTGCTCGGCGCGGTGCGCACGCGGCTGGGCGAAGCCGGCGCGGTGGACCTGCTGAACCGGGCCCTTGAGGAGGGGCTGACAACTGGCGAGCCTCAACGCATCGTGCCGGTCCGTCTGGCGTTGACGGAGGCCGCTTGGCTTATGGACGATCTCGGGGCCGGCCGGGAGCAGCTTTCGGCCCTGGACGCCATGGATCCCAGCTGTTTCCGGCCGTGGGATCTGGGCGAGCTGGCGGTCTGGAGGCAGCGATGCGGTATGGCGGGGGCGCGATCCGCGCCGAAGGCGCAGCTCCCGTCTCCACGCGCCGCTGAGCTTGCCGGCGATGCGCTGGCGGCCGCCGCGGAGTGGATCCATCTCGGGCTTCCGTATGAAGCCGCGCTTTGCCTGATGCAGGTGAGGGGCGCCGAGGCCGCCGCGGCGCTCGCCCGCGCGGTGGCGATCCTCGACGGAATCGAGGCTCGACCTGCCGCAGCACTGGCACGAAAGTCGGCACAGCGCATGGGCGTCGCGGTCCAGTTGCCCAAGATGCGCCGGGGGCCCTACGCGGCCGCTCGTCGCCACCCGCTCGGCCTGACACGGCACGAGCAGAAGGTCCTCGCGCTGATCGCCGAGGGCATGGGCAACAAGGAAGTCGCGCGACTTCTGGCGCGCTCGCCGCGCACGATCGAACACCACGTCTCCTCCGTGCTGAGCAAGCTCAACGCCGCCAACCGGATGGAGCTCCTCCTGCGTTTGCGCGGCGAGCCATGGCTATTGTCGGCCCTCGATGCGCCGGATGGCGCGAAAGCCAGGTAGTCCCCGGAAATTAGGGAATGCCCGCGAAAAACAGGCAACCGCACGCCGAAAAATGGGTGACGGCACCGATGTGCCTGTCTGCCGCCCGCCATAGGTTTCGTTCGGAAGGCGTGGACACCATTCCCCAAACACCATTCCCACGCCTCCGTGACCGGAAGGGCATGCGCTGAGCGCTGCCATAGGCTGGAACCGCACGAGGAATGCGGTCTCGTCTGAACGGTTCGGCGAGGAGGGAAATACCGTGCCCACGAACGAAAGAGTGGAAGTTCAGCCGCGGTGGTCGAGACCTAGGTTGCCGGAAGGACTGGCGACGCGGCTCACGGGACCCGGCGGCTACTACAATCTCGGCAATGCAATAGGCCTCGGCATGGGCCTCTTGCTGCAGATGCGCCTCGATTTGAGCGGGGAGGCAGGTCTCTTCGCCTCACTCGGGGCAGCAGGGCAATATCTCGCCGGCGGCTGGAGCGCCGCTGCACTCACGGTTGCGACAATCATCTTTTTTTGGAGCGGCGAGGAATACCACCGCGCCTGGGCGAACGGGATTCCCAATCCATTGAGGATCCAGCGCGGTGATTTCCTGTCCGGCATGGGCTCGGTAGCGCTCGGAGTGAGCCTCCTTCTTGTGGCCGACCCGATCCTAGCCGCGACCTCGGGCCTGCTCCATGCGGCAGGCAAGTTCGGCAGCGCCTTCAAGCTCGGCGCGCACCGAGCACGGCTTTTCGGCGTCAACGTGCCGGAGCTCTTCCGCGTCTCGGTTCTCGTCAGCCGCTTCCCCGCCATCGTCGTCGCCCTGATCGAGATCGCGCGCCTGCTCGGTGGCCTGATGATCGATCCATTCCATGATCTTGCGATGCCGATAACGCTTCTCCTCTGCTACTTGCTTTGGTCACGGGCAGATATGCTTCTATTAAATAAATAACACAGAAGAAATGCTGTAAAAACAAGGAGAAATACAATGGACGCGTCTATCGTTGGGGACTCGTTTTTTGGGGTGCCTCTCCAAACTTCCTTACGGTTACCACCACCCCCGCGCCCCTTTGGAACGGTCTGCGTGTTCTGCGGTGCGAGTTCGGGAGCCGATCCGCGCTTCGTTTCCGCCGCAGCCGAGCTTGGGCGCACCATCGCGCTCGAGGGCCTCCGTCTTGTCTATGGAGGCGGTGCAAGCGGCCTGATGGACGCGGTAGCCCGAGGGGCGGCCGAGCATGGCGGCCCCGTGACCGCTGTCACCCCCCATTTCCTTGCCCATCGCATCCCGCAACTGTCGGTACCCCACGAAATCGTGGCGGTTCCCGACATGCATACACGCAAGAAGATCATGTTCGAGCGCTCCGACGCCTTCATTGCGCTTCCGGGTGGGATTGGGACGATTGAGGAACTGACCGAGGTCGTGACCCTGCACAAGCTGGACCAGGACCGGAAGCCTGTCGTGATCGCCAATTTCGGCGGCTTCTGGGACCCGCTCCTGGAGCTGTTCGCACACCTTGAACGGACTGGCTTCATGCATGCCGAAGCGCTCGGTCGGTGCCTCGTGGCGCAGACGCCACGGGCCATCCTGCCCGCAATTCGCGCCGCGCTGGACGAGACTGCAGTACCGCCCGTCCATGCACCCCGCGAGGACACGCCCGCTTTGGCGCGTCTCGCGAGCCTGCCGGACAAACAGAGCGGATGCGAAAAAGTGGGTACCGGTTTTTCGCGAAGAATCCCGCGTCAACAAAGAGCTAGAGCGAGCGATTCGATTCCATCAAATCGCATCCCGCTCTAGCCGGGGGGATGTCGCCATGTCCGCTTCGCCCCTTCTTTCGGCGTCCATGCTTCAGTTCCTGATGGCCTATGTGGTCGTGCTGATAACGCCGGGACCGATCTCGTTCGCAACGGGAAGCCTTGCTTCCCTCCACGGCTTCGGCCGAACGGCTCCGCTCCTCGCGGGTGTCGGCATGGGGACGGCTATTCTGGCAACTCTGATGGCGCTCGGCGCCATGCACCTTGCCGGATGGCTGTCGATTCCGGTGGTGAAGATCGTGGGAGCGGTGGCGCTGGCATCGATAGCGCTGCACATCGCCCGAACCGCGCCACCTGACGACCCCATTATGGAGGAGCCCCGCAAGCTGCACGCCGGATTGTTTATAGCAGGACTTCTTCTCAGCTTGCTTGCGCCGCAGACCGCGTCCTTCTTTGCCATCTCGTTCACGGGGTTGACGGTGCCGATCCGAGATCTTGTCGAGGCACTCTCGGTAGCGCTGATTTCCGGGATACTGGGCGTTGGCTGGTACGCACTGTTGGCACTCGCCTTTTCGCGTCCATCTGTCCGCGTCGTCGCCCGGCGAAGCCATCGGGTCATCTGCTGGGTCGCGGCGGCTCTGCTGGCTCTCATGGCTCTTTATTCCGCACTGTCTGCTTTTTCATCCGACTGAGGAGGAGCCTGTGTCCTGTAAACCAACTCCTAGGTTTGAAGCCGTTCTGGCGCCCGATGACCGCTGGATGATTTTTGACCTGATCGACGGATTGCCAGTGGAAATGGGCGGTCAAGTGCTCATCGGACTGGATCGACGGGCTGCGCTCGATCTGGAGCGCCGTTTGAACCGGGGCGGGTACCAGTCGGACTCCGCTGCTGTTAGTTCTGGGAGAGATAGGCCTTACTGATGGATGCGCCGATCGTGTATTTCGGATCGACCATGTTTCCGAGGCGCACCTTTCCGGCCTGCGTAAGCAGGAAGTAGGCGTCGATCTCCTCAAATCCGAAATCGGCCAGCCATCGGACCAGTTCCCGATAAGCTATCCGCGCCGCGTCTTCCAAGGGACGGGCGCTGCCGATCGCCGTGATCATCCGCTCGTTCTCGAGTCGCGGCCAGTGGATTTGCCAGCCCTTGATCAGATCGACCTGCACGGTGGTCGTCGACGCGATCTCGACCGCCACCCCGCAGAGCTCGCCGTCGCCCTGGGTTGCGTGGCAGTCTCCGAGATAGAGGTAAGCGTCCTTGTGATGAACCGGGAAATAGAGGATCGCTCCCGGTCCAACGTCGGGCAGGTCCATGTTGCCGCCCCAGTAGTCCGGCTGAAGCGAGCTCACGGCCTCGATCTCCGGCGACACGCCCAGCGTGCCGATGAAGGGCTCGTAGGGCAGGGTGATGCGCGGGCTGAAGCGGATGCCGTCCTCCGTCACCTCGAGCTTGCGCACGATTTCCGGCAACGGCTGGTTCAGCATCGCGGTCTGCATCGTTCCAACGAGGCCGCCGAATTCGCTGATAAGGGCCGTCGTGCCAACCGGCTGCGGACCTCGCGGCTTTATCGAGTGGATGCGCACGCAGAGCACATCGCCCTTCTCGGCGCCCTCGACCGCGATCGGTCCGCATTGCGGGTTGAGAAATGGCATGTGCAAGAGCTCGGAGGGTTTGTCGTCCGCAGTCTTGATCACGCCCTCGAACGCATCCCGCGTTTCGGCAACGACAATGTCGCCGGGCCGGATCCGAAGCACTGGTTCGGCGTAAGGGCCGTAGACGTAGTGATAGACGCCTTGTCTGTCTTCCGTCAGCTCATGCGTCAGGCCTGCCTCGCCCCGGGCGACGCCTCTCCTCGCCATGATGGAGTTTTCTTCCCAGACCATAGAGTCCTCCCTGTACCTGAATTTTCGCTGTCGTTGGGACGCCCATCCAACGCGGTGAGAACGTTGCAATGGTGATGTACCGGGTCTAGGCTACCCCTAACCGTCCCCCGGGCCCAAACATTTGGTTCTTCGCGGGATCGGAGGCGGCAACTGGCCGATTCAACGGCCGGGCAACAAGGAGGAGGACGAACATGAAACGCAGTTTCGTTGCGACTTTGCTTGCTTGCACTGTCTTGGGCGGCACCGGGGCTCTCGCCCAGGAGCTCGTGACAGCCGATCGCGTCGGTGATCCTGGCGCGCCCAACGTGTTGACCTTCAGGACGAACCCCGGGCAGTCACCCAACAACCCGAGCCCGGAACAGAATGCAGCCTTCAAGCCGATATGGCAGGAGTTCGCCGAGGCGCATCCGGACTGGCAGGTGCAGTTCGAGTTCTTCAGCACCGACATTGGCGGCGAGCATGCGCGCCTCCTCGAGCAGGCCCGCGCCGGCCGCGCGCCCGATTGCGTGTCGGTCGACTCGTTCCAGCTTGCACTGTTCGTTCAGAACGGCGTGCTGCAGCCAGTCACGAGCTTCTTTGAGCAGGAAGAGATCGACGACCTGTTCCCCTTCATCCGGGAAGGAATCACCGGCGAGGACGGCGAGATCTATGCCTGGTGGTGGGGCACCGACCTTCGCATCTTTTACCGTGACACGACGGTGATGCCCGACGCGCCGGCGACCTGGGACGAACTCCAGGCGGCCGCAAGTGCGGCGGCTGAGGCCGGCAAGGAGGGCGTCCTGTTCAATGGCGGGCGCTGGGAGGGCACGGCTTTCGACTGGCTGGCCCACTTCTGGAGCCAGGGGGGCGAGCTCGTCGACGATACCGGCAAGCCGATCTTTGGCGAAGGCGACAACCGCGAGTACATGCTCAACGCGCTGACCTTCTACGACGAACTGGTCGAGAGCGGTGCTGCACCGTCGCGCGTTGCCAACATCGCGACCTACGATGATTTCAATGCCGCCGCGATCGCGGGCACCGCCGCCAGCTTTATCGGAGGCCATTGGCAGCGTTCCCAGATCCGCGAAGGCATGTCGCCCGAGCAGTTCGCCAACTGGGAAGTCTCCGAGATCCCCGGACCGACACCCGACCAGCGCGCAACCGGCACAGGTGGCTGGACCGTTGCGGCGTTCTCTGACGACCCTGCCAAGATCGAGATGTGCGTCGCGCTCATGCGCGAAGTGTTCATGGGCCCGGCCAACGAAGTCGTCGGCGACCTGCCCACGCGGCAGGCGCTGTTCGACTCGCTGCCCCGCTTCCAGGACGAGTACTTTACCCAGTTGCGCGACTATCTTGTGAACGGCAAGGCGAGGCCGGGCGTGCCGATCTATCCCGAGATCTCGAACCAGCTGCAGATCATGATGGGTGAAGTGCTGGCCCAGACCAAGGAGCCGGACGCGGCCCTCACCGACGCCTGGAACGCGGTCAACGAAGCCTATAGCCGCATGTAATTGGGATCGGCGCGCGGCGCTCATGCGCCGCGCGCGCCTTCCGTCTGCGATGCGTGATCGGCCCAATATGGGGATGATGCCATGACCGAGGGCGTTGCCACGGCCAATGCCGCGTTGCGCACACGGCGCCGCCCGAGGTGGCGGATCAGCGAACACCCCTATATCTGGGTCGCGCCGCTGACGCTGTTGCTGCTTGCCACCTACGTCTACCCTGCCGTGGAGGTGGTGCGTTTCTCGTTCACCAACGCGACCCTGCTCAATCCCGAGTACGAGTACACGCTGCGCAGCTACCAGGCGCTGCAGCGCAACACCAGCCTCGGCGGGCTGCTCTGGATCACCTTTCTATTCGTCTTCGCGAGCGTCGTTTTCCAGCTCCTCTTGGGCCTGTTGATCGCGCTCGCCCTTAACCGCGGCGTCAACCGCAATCTGCCAGGAGTCTCCGTCGTACGGATCGTCATTCTCTCGTCGTGGATCGTGCCCGGCGTCGCCGCCGGCATCGTCTGGCAGCTCATCTTCAGCGAAGCCAGCTACGGCTTCCTCAACAGCCTGCTGAGGGACGTCGGCCTGCCGCCGGTGAAGTGGCTCTCGCGTCCCGATATTGCGATCTGGTCCGCAGTTATCGCCAACATCTGGCGTGGAACGGCCTTTTCGATGATCCTGCTCTACGCCGGACTCGTGATCATCCCCAAGAGCCTCTACGAAGCGGCGGCGGTGGACGGCGCGAGCGCGTGGCGGCAGTTTTGGTACGTGACGCTGCCACAGCTGAGGCCGATCCTGCTGATCAACACCATCCTCATATCGATCTTCACGCTCAACACGTTCGATCTGATCCTGGCGCTCACAGGCGGCGGTCCGGGCCGCGCGACGGAGGTGCTCTCGCTTTACGCCTACAACCTCGTTTTCCGGAATTTCGATCTGGCCAACGGCTCGGTGATCGCCGTGGTGCTGCTCGCCATCAGCGTCGTCTTCACCTTCTTCTACATCCGGCTGCTGCCGAAGGAGAATGAGACATGAGGATGTCGACAAAACAGCGGTTGGGCGATGCCGGTACATACCTCGCCTATCTCGTTGTCTGTCTGTTCTTTGCGGGACCGCTGCTCTGGCTGATCTCGCTTTCGATCCGCACCGCGGCGGAGGTCTATGTCAGCGACATCAGGTTGTGGCCGCAGAACCCGACGCTCGACAACTACTTCAGCGTCCTCGGCAACCAGCTGTTCCCGCGCTATTTGTGGAACGGTCTGTTGCTTTCGGTCGCCGGCGCGTTCGGAGCGATGCTATTCGCAACCCCTGCCGCCTATGCGCTCTCGCGTTTCGAATTTCCCGCCAAGCGCCCTGTGATGATCGGAATCCTGGCCTTCCAGATGATCTCGCCGCTCGTGATCATGGTCCCGCTCTACCGCTACATGGACCGCATCGGCCTCACCGACAGCCATTTCGGGGCCAGCATGCTCTACATCGCCGTTGCCGCGCCGCTCTTTACCTGGATGCTGAAGGGGTTCATCGACGGCATCCCACGCAGCCTCGAGGAGGCTGCGATGATCGACGGCTGCACACGCTTCGGCGCATTCCTGCGCGTGATCATGCCGCTGAGCCTGCCGGGCTTGACCTCGGCCTTCGTGCTGAACGCCATTCTCGGCTGGTCGCAGTTCATCATCCCGTTCATTCTGCTCAGCAAGCCCGCGCTGCAGCCGATTGCCGTCGGCATCTTCAATTTCCAGGGGACGTACAACACGACCTCGACCCAGGTGCTCGCTGCCGCGAGCGTCCTCTCCATCGTTCCGGCGATCGTAACTTTCCTCGTGCTGCAACGCTTCATCATCGGCGCCCTGACCGCGGGCGCGGTGAAGGGCTAGAGCGGGGTGCAAAAGGTGGGAACCGGTTTTTTGCAAACTATCCCGCGACAACAGGAAGTTAGAGCGCGATGCGGGTCCATATGATCGCCAATGCCCACATCGACCCGGTCTGGCTCTGGCCATGGCAGGCGGGTGTCGACGAAGCGATCGCCACCGCCTCGGCCATGGCTGACCGTTGCGACGAGTATGCGGACTTCATCTTCACCCGCGGCGAGGCCTGGCTCTACAAGCAGGTGGAACTGCTGCATCCCGAACTGTTCGTACGTATCCGCGAGCTGATCGAGCGCGGGCAATGGCACATCACCGGCGGGCAGTTCATCCAGCCCGACCTCAACCTACCGACGGCCGCTGGCCTCCATCGCCAGTTCACCCATGGTCAGCGCTACTTCGGCGAGAAGTTCGGCATCAGCCCGAAGGTCGCCTACAATGTCGACAGTTTCGGCCATACCGCCAGTCTGCCCGACATTCTCGCCTCCCACTTCTACACCTCCTATGTCTTCCGCCGGCCCGAGCAACACCAGACTGCGCTGCCCGCCAACACCTTCGTGTGGCGCGGCACCGGCGGCGCCGAGGTCGTCGCCTTCCGCATCGAGCCTGGCTATGTCGCGAACTTCGCCGACCTCAGCGGCCAGCTCGAGATCGCGATCGATGCGGCCGATCCTCAACTCGGACACACCATGTGCTTTTATGGCGTGGGCAACCACGGGGGAGGGCCGTCCAAGGCGATGATCGACTGGATCATCGCCAACCGGAACTACGATGGGCACGAGCTGGTGTTCTCGACGCCGCAGAATTACTTCGATGCCATCGCCGACAAGCGGAACCTGCTTCCGACTGTGACCACCGAGCTGCAGCACGCCTTCCCCGGCTGCTATTCGGTCATGCACGACATCAAATATGCGCAGCGGCACGGCGAACACCTGCTCGAGCAGGCGCGCCGTGCCGTGGATGCATTCGCTGCCGACGACGCGGAGAAGGCGGCGCAAAGCACCCGGCTCGATGCCGCCTGGGAAGACCTCATGTTCACCCAGTTCCATGACATCCTGACGGGGACGTCGATCCCCTCGGCCTGGGACTCGGTCCGCGCCTTCCAGGGCCGCGCGCGGATCATAGGCGAGGAGGTGCTGTTGCATACGACGCGGCGCTGGTCGTACCGAGCGCTGCCCAAGGCCAACGCGCATCAGGTCGTCGTCGTGAACACCGCGACCCAGCCGTTCGCCGGCTATGTCGAGGGCGAGCCCTACCTCGACTTCGACGACTGGAATGCGCGCTGGATCTGCGACGAGAATGACAATCCCGTACCGCTCCAAATCGTCCAGCCCGAGTCCAACCAGCTGATCCCGCGCATCCTGTTTCATGCCGAGGTGCCCGCCGGTGCCAGCCGCATGTTCCGCGTTCGCGACGAGCCTGCGCCGGGCGGCGAGCGACCCGAGCGCGGCCATGAGCTGGTGGCGACGAGCACGCGGCTTTCAAACGGTGTCGTCGAGGTGCGTCTGCGTCCGGGCGGCATTGCTGCAATCGCGATCGCGGGTAGCGCCGTAACCGGTCCGGGCGGCGTCGGCATCCATCTGCGCGAGGATACGACCGACACGTGGACCTTCCACACCGACAAATGGAGCGAGCCGGTCATTGACGTCCTCAGCCGCGGCGACTGGAAGGTCGAGGAGCAGGGACCATTGCGGTGTCGCGCGCGGCTTGACGCGCGCCTCGGCAACACGGCGATCGAGTGGTGGGTCAGCCTCTATCGGGGCGAGAGCGCCGTGCGCATGGAGCTTCGCATCAACTTCGGCGAACGCTTCCGCCTGCTGCAGATGCCGATAGATCTCGCGCAGGCGCCGGATGGCTGGACCGACGGCATCGCCGACGGCGCGGTAGACCGGACACCCTCGCCAAGCGAATGGCCATTCCTCGACTGGTCGCGGCTGGATGCCGGAGGCGCGGCGATCGCGCTGACGACGACCGATCTCTATAGCCACAGCATCGACGACAGGCTCTGGCAGCTGACGTTGCTGCGCAGCCCGAAAATGGCCTGGGGCGGCGGCGAGCCGCAGACCTACGCCGGTCGCGACCATCACACGGATCAGGGCGTGCAGCGCTTCGCGCTGACCCTTCACCTGGGCGCAGCCGCCGGCGAGGGAAGCATTGCCGCTGCCGTGTCCCAGGCGGCCGATCCGCTTGTCGTCTTCGACCGCTACGAAGGTATGAACCGGCCGGCCTGGGGCCCGGTGCCGCCGCGCGGCCTTTGGGGACCGGCGATGCTGCGAAACCTCGAGGCGGGGCGCGCCTCCGAGACGGATGTACAGCTGGAATCCGGCGGACTCTTCCGCCGGCCAGGTCATGACTATGCAGGATAGGGGCTAGAGGATGGCTGAGGTCTCGGTACGCAAGCTCATCAAGAGGTTCGGGCAGTTCGAGGTGGTGCACGGCATCGACTTCGATGTGACCGACGGCGAGTTCATGGTCCTCGTCGGCCCCTCCGGTTGCGGAAAGTCGACAACGCTGCGCATGATCGCTGGGCTCGAGACGGTCTCGGACGGCGAGATCAGCATCAACGGCGAACTGGTCAACGACGTGCCGCCACGCGACCGCGATATCGCCATGGTGTTTCAGGACTACGCTCTCTACCCGCATATGAGCGTGAAGCAGAATCTCGGTTTCGGCCTCAAGATGCGCGACATGCCGCGCGCCAAGATCGAAGAAGCAGTCCAACGCACCGCCGACATCCTGCAGATACGCGAGCTCCTCGATCGCAAGCCCAAGCAGCTGTCGGGCGGCCAGCGCCAACGCGTCGCCATCGGCCGGGCGATCGCACGCGAGCCACAGCTCTTCCTGTTCGATGAGCCGCTGAGTAACCTCGATGCCAAGCTGCGCGTCGAGATGCGCACGCAAATCAAGCGTCTGCACATCGCGTTCAACGCGACCAGCATTTACGTCACGCACGACCAGACCGAAGCGATGACGCTCGCCGATCGCATCGTCGTTCTTCGCGGTGGCGTGATCGAGCAGGTCGGCACGCCCGACCAGCTCTACAACCATCCGGTCAACCGGTTCGTTGCCGGTTTCATCGGGTCGCCGACCATGAACTTCATCGATGCCGAGCTTGCGGAGTCTGCCGGCGAGGCGTCGATTGTCTTCAATGACGGCCAAACGCTTCCGCTCACTGCTGCCCAGCGGCAGAGCTATGCCAGTCACAAGGGCCAGAAAGTCCTGTTCGGTGTACGTCCCGAGCATCTGACCAACGTCTTCACCGCCGAGAATCGCGGCGGTGCGGGGTTGGTGCCGATCGAGATTCCGGTCGAGATCGTTGAGCCCCTCGGCGCAGACACCCTCGTGTTCAGCAAGCTCGGCGGCAGCGAGATCGTGAGCCGCGTTGCGGGCAGCGCTGATCTGCGACCTGGGACCAGGATCCCCGTTCATGTCGACATGAGCCGCACGCATCTCTTCGATCCCGAGACCGGCGTTCGGTTGACGGCAACATGACCTTGTTGACGAGGGGGCGCACCAAGGCGCTTCGAGAACCGACGACTGAAGGCCACCGGTGGCCCTGATCACGTGTAGCCGATCTCGCGCAGAAACCCGTCGATGAGCGCAGAGGATTCGGCATCGTGCCCGATGCCGATATGCCCGCCATCGGCGAAGACCTGCACCCTTGCACCCGGCACATGCTCGCCGATATAGCGCGGCAGCCGCGGTGTCGAAGCCGTCGTCCTCGAAGGAAACAGCAAGCGTCGGCGCGGTGATCGTTTCGATCGCCATCTTCGCCAGGTTGCCGGCAAGCCGCGCATCGTTGATGAGGCCTTGCGCACGGCGGCTGACCGGCAGGATCGACTCCAGGATATGCCTCGCCCGCGCCTGTCCTGCTCTCACATTGACGGAGGCACCGTTACAGTTTCTTCGCGAAATCGATTGCAAAATTATGCTTGCAAAAAAATGCAAGAATTGTTATCTGACCACCATGCGACGACGATCGCCGCAAGAACAGCATCAGGATCTCTGCAAATGACAGCCAAACCTGAAGTCACCGGCTTCTTTGAGCCGCGCACCTGGTCGATCCAGTACGTCGTCGCCGACCCGCAAACACGCAAATGCGCGATCGTCGATCCCGTTCTCGACTACGACGAGAGATCCGGCGCGACCGCCACCCGAGAGGCCGACAAGCTGCTCGGGTTCATTGCTGACAAAGGATACGAGGTCGAGTGGATTCTCGACACCCATCCACATGCCGACCATTTCTCGGCCGCTCAGTATCTCAAGGAAAAGACCGGGGCACCGACCGCCATCGGCGAGAAGGTGACCGCGGTGCAAAAGCTCTGGAAGGACATCTACAACTGGCCTGAGTTGCGCGAGGACGGCAGCCAGTGGGACAAGCTCTTTGCCGATGGCGAGACGTTCAAGGTCGGCAACGTCCCGGCCAAGGTGATGTTCTCGCCCGGCCATACCCTCGCTTCGATCACCTATGTGATCGGCGACGCCGCCTTTGTGCACGACACCTTGTTCATGCCCGACAGCGGTACAGCCCGCGCCGACTTCCCCGGTGGCGATGCAGCGACACTCTGGAAATCGATCCAGGCGATCCTGGCGCTTCCGGACGAAACCCGCATCTTTACCGGGCATGATTATCAGCCGGACGGGCGCCAGCCGATGTGGGAGAGCACTGTCGTCGAGCAGAAGGCCAACAACATCCATATGGCAAGGTACGATACCGTGGAGCAGTTCATCGCGGTGCGCGAGGCCCGCGATAAGACGCTACCCATGCCCAAACTGATCCTGCACGCGCTGCAAATCAACACCAATGCCGGGCGCTTGCCCGAGCCGGAGGCCAACGGCAGGCGGTATCTCAAGATTCCGCTCAACGCGCTCGAGGGGGCAGCATGGTAAGTCCAGCAGTCGAGGCGGAGCTGTCGCCGGAAACCCGGGCCATCAAGGGGAAGGTCGACGAGGCATCTGCCTTCCTCAAGAAGCTCGCCAACCCGGATCGGCTGCTTGTCGTTTGCGCGCTGGTCGAGGGGGAGCGGAGCGTGCGCGAACTCGAGGACCTGCTCGACATTCGCCAGCCCGGCCTGTCCCAGCAGCTGGCCGAACTGCGTGCCGCCGACATGATCACCGGTCGCAAGGACGGCAAGGCCGTGTTCTACAGTCTTGCCGATCCTAAGGTGAAAGCGATCATCGGGACCATGTACGACCTCTTCTGCGGGCCCGGCGCCGCCTAGGGCAGCAGCTTCCCACCGTTCATTCCACCATTCCGCGTAGTCGAACGGCTTGCGGTACGGACTTTCATGCTCAATCGAAAGGTTTCATTTGTGACTGAGTTCACGCCATTTCTCTGGCTCGCCGGCGGTGGGCTCATCGGGCTGGCCGCCGTCCTCCTGATGGCCTTCCACGGTCGTATTGCCGGCATGACCGGCATCCTCTCCGCCGTTTTACCGCCTGCGTCACCCGGCTGGACCTGGCGCGCCGCCTTTCTTGTCGGGGCCGTTGCCGCGCCGGCTCTGATCGTCGCTCTCTCGGGCGACAGCATCGGGTTCGCTAGTTCCACTCCAGCGCCTTGGCTGGTCGTGGGCGGACTGATCGTCGGCATCGGGGTCTATTTCGGCTCGGGCTGCACCTCCGGGCACGGCGTGTGCGGGATGGCGCGGTTTTCTCCGCGCTCGATCGTTGCCACTGGCGTCTTCATGGCTTCGACCGCCGCCACTGTCTTTGTCATTCGTCACGTTCTGGGAGGCCTTTGATGAAAAGGGTTCTTGCCGCAGGTCTTGTCGGCCTTCTCTTCGGCGCCGGGATTTCCATCTCGGGCATGGCCAATCCGGCCAAAGTACTCAATTTCTTCGATTTCGCCGGTACCTGGGATCCCTCGCTCGCCTTCGTCATGGGCGCCGCGCTCCTGGTGACCGTGATAGGCTATCGGCTGGTGCTCAAGCGTCCGGCACCGGTGTTCGATGAGGGTTTCCATCTCCCCGCCGCGCGGCAGATAGACATCCCGCTTGTCACCGGGGCAGCGGTCTTCGGGATAGGGTGGGGCATCACCGGATTCTGTCCGGGCGGCGCCGTCCCGGCGCTGGGGCTCGCAGAGCCGGACGCATTCCTGTTCGTTGCCTCCATGATCGGCGGCCTGGCCATTGCCCGAACCATTCGCTCCGTGCCGGCCGCCCGCGCCAGCGCGCAGAGCGCCTGACCCTGAACCAAAGGTATCACCATACACATCACCAGGATCGACAACCGGTTCCCGACGACCGGCCAAATCACCCCCCAGGACATCGCCGAAATCAAGAGCAAAGGCTTTTCCGGCATCGTTTGCGCCCGACCGGACAATGAAGAACGTGGCCGGCCATCGTTCGACGAGATCGCTCGCGCCGCAAAGGAGTCGGGCCTGCCGATCGTCCACATACCGGTCTCCGGCATGCTGTCGCAGGGTCAGGTTATCCGGTTCGAGGAGGCCATGGCCCGGATCCAAGGGCCCGTGCTCGGCTATTGCCGTTCGGGCGCGCGTGCCGGCAGCCTCTATACGACCCTCAGGCGCTAAAGCGGAACGCGGAGAAATGGGAACCGGTTTCTCGCGGCAAAACCTGCGGCAACGAAAACCCAGGGCACGCGCTGTGCTGGCTCAGCGCGTTCCTATCCCCGCCTGGGGCCGGACCTGGCCATCTGAGCGAATCGGTTGACCGATACCTCCGCAGTGGAACTTAGTTAGCCGTCTCGTCCTCGACGCGAACTTCCTTCAGCTTGTCGATGCCGAGCACCTGCAGGGCCAGGCGTTCATAAAACGGTTCGGAATGGCCGGTACGGATCTTGTGCAGGAAGTACTGCTCGAACCCAACTTTGGCTGCATGCACCCAGGCGCCGGAAAACGACCAGTTGACGTTGCGCGGTGGGATCTGCGGCTGGGCGATGAAGGCAACGCCTCCGTCTTGCCCGGAACTCCGCCTCGAGCGCCTTAGTCTCATCGCTTTCGTGCACACTCAGGTAGCCAGATCCGGCTCGGCGACTGACTCGGAGACGCTTGTGTCGCTGTTCAGCGTACTTTTGGATATGCTATGGCAACGACCTTATCAGTCGATCCAATCGGGAATTGGACCGACTGAGAGCGGAAAAGCTTAAGAATGAACTACTTAGATAGACGTTTCTCCATTGCGCCCATGATGGATTGGACGGACCGGCACTGCCGCTACCTCCACCGGCTGCTGACCCGGCGCGCGCTGTTGTTCACCGAGATGGTCGCCAGCGCCGCGTTGGTGCATGGCGATGCCGAGCGGCTCCTCGCCTTCTCGTCGGCCGAACAGCCGGTCGCCCTCCAGCTGGGCGGCTCCGATCCGCAGGAACTGGCCGCCGCCACGCGCCTTGCCGACGCCGCCGGCTATACCGAGGTCAACCTCAATGTCGGCTGTCCGTCCGATCGGGTGCAGTCCGGCCGCTTCGGCGCTTGCCTGATGGCCGAGCCGGAGCTTGTTGCCGAGTGCGTCGTTGCCATGCGCGAGGTGACGGGTAAGCCCGTTACGGTCAAGTGCCGCATCGGCATCGACGATCAGGACACTGAGGAAAGCCTTGATCGCTTCGCCGACGCCATGGTCGGGGCAGGGGTTGCCGCGATCTACGTGCACGCCCGCAAGGCGTGGCTCAAGGGACTGAGCCCCAAGGAAAATCGCACCATCCCGCCGCTCGACTACGACAGGGTCTATCGCCTGCGTCGGCGGCTCGCTCCCCTGCCGGTCATGATCAATGGCGGCATCGAGACACTCGATGCCGCGGTCGACCACTTCGAGCATGTCGACGGCGTCATGCTCGGCCGCGCCGCCTACCACGATCCGATGCTGTTGGCCGATGTTGACGCGCGTATCTTCGGCGAACCCGACCGATCGGCAACGCTCGAGACCATCATGGGCGGCATGCGCGCCTATGCCGAGGCCGAACTCGCCGCCGAGGTGCGCATCAACCAGATCACCCGTCACATGCTTGGTCTTGCCAACGGCCTGCCCGGCGCCCGCCGGTTCCGGCAGATCCTGAGTACTGAGGCTTGCCGCAAGGGTGCGGGCGTCGAGGTGCTGGACGAGGCGATGGACGCGCTGGACGCCGCACGTCGAGTCGCCGTCGCCGCCTGAGCTCAATCGGTCAATTCCAGTGCGTTGCTGGTCACCGCATAGCGGCTGAGTGTTTCAAGGAAGGTCATGCCGAGAAGGCTGGTCTCCAGCGCCCCGTCTTCGGAGATGAATGCGCGCACGTCGCGCCGCACGATGCCGCCGACCTCGACCGTCTCCAGTGTGGTGCGTGCCGCCATCCCGGTTCCGTTGGCCGTCGACACCGGTATGTCAAAGCGCAGGCTTTGGGTGTCGATGCCTGCGGCCCGCGCGTCGGCGGTCGTCAGCACCACCGCGCTCGCTCCGGTATCGAAGATCATCGGCGTCGTATGTCCGTTGATGGTGGCATTGACCTCGAAATGTCCGCCAAGCCCCCGGCGGAAGGTCGCGGTGCCTCGGTCGGCATCGACGACCGCCACGCCCGGCGCAAGCTCACCGAAGATGCGGCCAGCAACCCCGGTGATCTCGACCCTGTAGCTGTAGGCGATCAGCGCCACGCCGAAGATCGCCACCCACATGGCAGCTCCGCTGATGAGCTCGCCCACCCGGCGCCGCCGCCCGAAAGTCCCTCCTGCAACGAAAATGAGGATGATGAGGAGGAAGATCAACTGCCCGGCCTGCATCTGGGTGAGGCCGACAAAATTCCCGGCATCGGAGCTGATGAGCAGCCCGAGCCCGATGGCAATGACCAGGGCGATACCGATGAAGATCATGTGCGGTCTCCGCCCTCGTCCAGCAAGTCGATCCTCATCTGCATAAAGTCATTCGTGTTGACGGTTTCAAGGCAGCGCCGGGTTATCGCTCACGTAAAGAGAAGAAAAGCGGTGAGCGCGGCAATTTCACAGAGCGCCGTCAATCCGCCGGTCAGGTCCCCCGTCTGTCCGCCGACGAGCCTGCGGCAGATCACGGTCCAGCCGACGACCGCGGCGACGAGGAGGGCAAGGGCCGCCAACACGCCGAGGTACCCGGCGAAGGGCCCCGCCAGCACCACGGCGAGGATCGCGGCGAACAGCGCCCCGACGGAAAAGCTCCGCCAGCCGACCTCGCCGGCCGTTGCACCGGCGCCGGTCTGCCGCGCCGCCGGCAGCATCACGGGTAGCCAAAGCGCCGCCGAACGGCCAAGAACGCCGGCCGCCAGCCACAACCCGCCCGCAGCCAGCGGGTTGCCGCCTCCGATCGCCCCGAGCGCCGTTACCCGCAGCAGAATGAAGAGGCAGAGCGCCGCCACCCCATAGGTGCCGTGCCGGCTGTCCTTCATGATCTCGAGCCGCCGTTCGCGCGTGCCGCCGCCAAACAGGCCGTCCATGCTGTCGGCGATGGCATCCTCGGCCATGGCGCCGGTCGCCAGCACCATCGCCGCAACCGCCAGCACCGCGGCGAAATAGGCCGGCAAACCGAGCAGCAGCCCGAAGACCAGGAGGAGAGCTGGTCCAATACCGATCACGAGGCTGGCAAAGGGCAGGGCGAGGGCCATACGGTCGAGGACCGGCACCTCGTGCGGGCTGTCGCCTGTCGGCAGCCGCGAGAAGAAGCGCAGCGCCATGATCATGTCGGCGAAAAGACCGCCCGTCGATTCCGGCGCGCGCGGCCTGTCGGTTTCTCCGTCCGCCGGCTCGAGGCGCGGTTCGGTTTGCTCGCTCAATTGCAATTCCACCCGCTTTGGGCAACAAGACACGGCCTTCCTAGCATGATCCCGAAAAGTTGCAGACCTTTCGGAAAAGATCATGCGCCAAACAAACAGCTATCGCCCGGGAGCCGTCATGTCCGCCTCGCTCAATCCAGCCTATGCCGATGTTCTCGATCTCATCCTGACGGCGCCTGAAGGCGACGAGACAGCGGTCGAAGCGGTGCGGACCCGCGATGCGCAGCTCACCAAGCCGCCGGGATCGCTCGGCGAGCTCGAGCGCCTCGTCGAACATCTCGCCCGCTGGCAGGGCAAGGCAAAGCCGACGCTCGACAATCCCATGGTCACCATCTTTGCCGGCAATCACGGCGTCACCGACCAGGGTGTCTCCGCTTTCCCCCGCGAGGTGACCGCGCAGATGGTCGCCAATTTCACCAATGGTGGCGCCGCCATCTCGCGCATCTGCGCGCTGCACGAATTGAACCTGCGCGTCTTCGAGTTGGCCTTGGAGCTGCCGACCGGTGATATCACCCGCGAGGCCGCGCTCGACGACCGCATGTGCGCGGCCACTATCGCCTACGGCATGGAGGCCATTGCCGGTCGACCCGACCTCATCTGCCTCGGCGAGATGGGCATCGGCAACACCACCGTCGCCGCTGCGGTCTTTGCCGCCCTCTTCGGTGGCTCCGGCGCCGACTGGGTCGGGCGCGGCACCGGCGTCGATGATGCCGGCCTTGCCCGCAAGGCCGACGCGGTCGATCGCGCGGTCGCGCTCCACAAGCAGGAGCTCGTCCACCCCCTCGCCATCCTCGCCCGGCTCGGCGGCCGGGAAATCGCCGCCATGTTCGGCGCGCTCATTGCGGCCCGTCACCAGAAGATTCCCGTGATCGTCGATGGCTTCGTCGCCACCTCCGCCGCCGCTATCGCCCATGCGGTCAATCCGGCCGCCATCGACCACTGCATCTTCGGCCACACCTCGGCCGAAGCCGGCCACGCCCGGGCGCTGGCCGCCATGGACGGCAAGGGCCTCCTCGATCTCGGCATGCGTCTCGGGGAAGGGACCGGTGCTGCCCTTGCCGCGGTCCTCGCGAAGACGGCCCTCGAGCTGCACAACAGCATGGCAACCTTCGCCGAGGCGGCGGTCAGCGGCAAGTCGGGTTGAGCGTGGTGGTGGCGTGAGCGGCGTGCGCTTGCGACGAAGTGGACTTGTCTAAAAACCCGCTCATGGTCCCAGGCGCGAGCTCATTTTAGGCAGGATCAAGGGGTTTAAGACCGCTATCGCCTATGACTACCCCGGCTCCCGTCTCAAACTGGCATAGCGACGGCAATTGACCTCGCGACGCGGCAAGTCGCCCGACCGCTCCCGGCACCGCTTCCGCCAGTAATGCGCCCTTAAGGCGCCATTCGTTCCACCGCGACAAATCCCGCGAGCTGCCGTTCGCCCATCGACGGCTACAATGGCGGTGCACCGGGCGGCATGACAGCCATCCGACGCCCGACGCACCGCTGAGAGACCTTGCCAACCGTCACCTTTGAGGCCAAGCTCCGCCAAGCCACACTCAGGAGGGCGAGTTGCCAGTGTGCTCTCTGGTCGGGGACGGGGGTTGGAAACATGAATGATGAGATGTCCGATGCGCGTGAGAGTGACGCGTCAGCGCAATATGGCCGCTTCTCAGGCTTCCTCAGCCGCCGGTCGTTTCTGGCCGGATCGGCCGCCGGTCTCGCCGCGTTCGGGCTTGCAGGTTGCGCAACCGGCGGCATGAGCCTTGCTCAGGCGCAGAAAGTCTACGGGCCAGTCCCCGACGAACGCTTTCCGATCCCTGCCGTCAATCTCAGCAAGGTCAATCCGAAATACCTTCGCCGGACGGTGCGTTACGACACTAAGGAAGCGGCCGGCACGATCATTGCGGATCCCCGCAACTACTACGTCTACCGGATCGAAGGCGACGGATACGCCACCCGATATGGCGCCAATGTCGGCCGCGACGGATTCCGGTGGAGCGGCGATGCCTATATCGGGCGAAAAGCCGAATGGCCGGTCTGGACGCCGCCCAAAGAGATGATCCGGCGCCAGCCCGAGGCCGCCCAGTACGCCGGCGGCATGCCCCCGGGGCTGAACAACCCACTCGGGGCACGAACGCTCTATCTCTACCAGAATGGCGCCTACACGCTCTATACGATCTACAGCACGATCATGCCTGAAACGATCGGCAAGGGCATTTCAAGCGGGTGTATCGGCCTACTTACCCAGGATATGATCGATCTCTATGCCAAGACGCCCGTCAACACCAAGGTGGTGGTCCTGCCGGCATAGGGTTTACTGCCGTTGACCGCGTATTGACCAATGCAACTCCGAAAGGTCGTACGCGAGAGCGTTTTCAGCAAAAGGCCTGTCCCGGACTTGATCCGGGATGGACGCCAATTTTGCTGTTCGAAAACGCGACAAGTCAAAGACTTGGAGCTACCGCTCAGCCGTTTCGGCCATTCTGGACGCGATCCGGACTCCGGCTGCCAGTCCGCTTCCGACCCGCCGAAATCCCGTCACACTTGTAACTCCCACCCGGCCCTCCGCCCGAGATAGCGTCTTCGCATCGCAGCCGTTCGAGCGGAGAACCGGAAATGAGGATGTTTGCGGCAAAAGGGATGGCAGCTTCGTTGGTCGGGCAGGCGTCCGATGTGTCCGGCTGGCTCGGGCTCGCCGCCGCCCCGACTTTCGCACTGATGGCCTGGATTTCCGCCGTCGGGTCGCCGGGCATGTCGATATGTTCTGGTGCGTCAGCGTCCGTGCCGGTCAACGACATGGTCCTGATGTACCTGCTGATGAGCGTCTTTCACCTGTCGGCGTGGCTGAAGTTCCTTTCAGCCGGCTGGCAGCGCGCCAACACCCGCGTCACCCAAACCGAAGGAGACTGACAATGCAACATGCTGTTGTTTCACGCGATGAGTGGCTCACGGCCCGCCGGGACCTCATGAAAGCGGAGAAGGAACTCACCCATCTTCGCGACAAGGTGGCCCGCGAGCGGCTCGCCCTTCCATGGGTGCGCGTCGACAAGGAATACCTGTTCGATACGCTCGAAGGCCCGCGGACCCTGGCCGATCTCTTCGAGGGCCGATCGCAGCTTCTCGTGCAGCATTTCATGTTCGCGCCGGGATGGAAGGAAGGCTGCCCGAGCTGCTCTTACATGGCCGATCACACCGACGGCATGAACATGCATCTGGCCAACCACGACGTCACCATGATCGCCGTCTCGCGCGCACCGCTCGCCGACATCGAGCGCTACCGCAAGCGCATGGGCTGGCAGTTCAAATGGGTGTCCTCGAACGGCAGCGACTTCAACTACGATTTCCGCGTCAGCTTCACGCCCGAAGAGATTGCCACCGGGCAAATCGACTACAACTTCGGCGAATGGCGGGAGACCGGCGAAGAATGGCCTGGCGTCAGCGCCTTCTTCAAGGACGAAGCGGGCGAGGTCTTTCGCACCTATTCCACCTACGGGCGCGGCGTTGAGGTGATGATGGGCACCTACGCCATGCTGGATCTCGCTCCAAAAGGCCGCAATGAATCCGAGGGGATGGACTGGGTGCGCCGCCATGATCGCTACGCACAGCCACCCCGGGGGACGGTGGAATGATGCGCGGGTAGCAAACGAAAAAATCAGGTGATTGCCGGATCACTATCCGCGTCCGGCAATTTGCCCTTCCCTTAGGCGCGGCGCTGATGTGCCCAATGCACAGCGTTTTAGGCGGAGCAGCGCTGCCGCTCTGCCTGGTCGATCACCTCAAATGACCTGAAAGCTTTGCCACTGGCGCCGGAAGCTTGGCAGCCGGGGCAGGTGCCGCACGACGGCGCTGCGAGAGAGTGCCGATCGCCGCGCTCCAGACATGCTGGGACAGCAGTGAGAGGACCGAAAGCGCACCTCGGCGCGAAGGCATGTACCAGGCGAAGAACAGGACGCGGATCAACCAGGCGAGCCGGCCGGTGAACTGGATCCGGTAAAGTTCGGTGATGCCGCGCTGGCCGGCGAGGCCCGCTGCTTGTCCAAGCCCCCGGAAATTGAAGCCTCTAACGCGCTGGCCCTTGATCGAGCGGGCGATGTTGCGGCCGACGCAATCGCCCTGCTTCATTGCCCAGAGGGCATTGACAGGGCAGGGTTCGCCAGTGGCGGGATGCGGCACGGCCGCGATGTCGCCGGCGACCCAGATGTTGTCGCTTCCCCGCACGCGAAGGCCGTCATCGGCGATGATTTGTCCTGCTTGATTGCGTGCGAGAGATTCCGTGCCGGGCAGGATGCTGAAGCTCACTCCGGCCGCCACGACCGAAAGATCGGAAGCAACTGTCCTGCCGTTGGAAAGCTCCACCTGGTCTTTCTCAATCCGCGCGACGCGCGTTCCCTGGTGGAGCTGGACGCCCTGTTCAACCAGGGTGCGCGTGGCCGTCTCGGCGATATGGTCGAAATCCGGCCGCAGGGTCGGAAGAAGCTTCTCGCTGGACGAGACCAGGTGGATGTTGATCTTGTCTGACCCGGTTCTCCCGAACCGGGCGGCCAGCGCAGAGGCGGTCTCAACCCCGGCCAGGCCTCCGCCGACCACCACGACGTTCCGCCTTCCGGCCGCAGCAGCGTCCCAGCCGTCAAGCTCCCCAGCCAGTTTCTGCATGTCGCGGGTGTTCTTGACGCACCAGCCGTGCGCGGCGAGGCCCGGAATGCGGTCAAACGGGTCAACAGACCCAGCGGCAATCAGCAGGTGATCGAACCGGAGCTCCCTTTGACCGTCCTCGCTTTTGACAGTCAGGGTTCTGCCGCCAAGGTCAGCTGAAACGACTTCGCCTTGCACGAAGCTTTGGCCCAGCAGCGGCTCGAGCGAGGTCAGCGTACTGTCCACCGGCAAGTCGCCGGCCAGCACTTCTCCGGTCCAGCCGTGATAGGTGTGGTACCCATCTCGCGAGACCAGGGTCAACTCGACTTCACCGCGCGCGATCAGGGAGCGAAGCCGCGAACGAAGCGCCGAAAAGGCGTGGAGGCCAGCATAGCCGCCGCCCAAAATGACTACACGGCCCATGAGACCAGCTCCTCTACCGGTGCTGCAGGTGCCCGGGATGGGGCGCCCTGGATCAGTTTCCCGAACGAGCGGAATGGCGCCAGGTGAAAGCCCAGATGCTGGTGCTCGCTTGCGAGCTTCAGGATATGTTCTGCCTGGTCCACGTGGGCGTCACCCATGCAGAAGTGCCCCTGATGGCCCGAGAGCGCCAGCAGCATGGTTTCGGCAAGACACGCATAGGCAAGCTTTGGAGCAAGCGCGATGTTACCGCGCAGGTCGAACCCTGGGATCTCGACCAGCCCGCCATCGACGATCAGCACATCCGGACGCTCCGACAGCAGTCTTGCGTCGGTATTGCGCGGGACGGTGTCGTCGAGAACGACGGCTCCACGCTTGAGGTGCTCGCTGCGCAGCAGCGCATCTGGAGACGAGGTCAGCAGCACAACCAGATCAGCTTTGGAAACGTCTGCCATGTCCGTGCTGACGCGGGCCTCGACACCGTTTCCGTGAACGTCCGCCGCCAGCGTCTGAAGGCGCTTCTCGTTGCGCGCCACCAGCAGGAGCCTGCCCGAATGCTTGCGGGCATAAAGCCGGGTCAGGCAACTGCCGACGCTCCCCGTCGCGCCGACAATGGCGATCAGCGGATCACGGCCCATCGACGCGGTCAGCCTTTCCATGGCCTGCAGGGTCATGGCAGCGGTGAAAGCGTTGCCATTGGTCACGCCGACGTCCTTGCGCTTGGCGAAGGCCTTTCCGCCGACCGAGGCAGGAGCGGTCAGGGCGCCGAGGCCGACCACGGAGGCGCCGAGATCACGCGCCTTGTCGATCGCCGCGGAGATGCGCGCCTGCACTTGCGTGCGCGGCATAGTGAGCAATTGGGTTGGGGTCAGCGGGACGGTGATGATCCTGCCCACGACTTTTCCGGGCAGGTCAACTCGAGACATCTTGCCGGTGACCATGGGAGGGACTGGCAGGTGCTTCAGAGCGGTTCGCCAGGCCACTTCCGGCACAAGCGCAAACGGCCGCCCGAACAGAATGCCCATATCCGCACGCAAGGTATTTCTTGGATGCACCAAAAACGCAAACTCAGACTGCATAACCGACCCCGTTATGGTGGCGCCGCTACAGGCGACGCCGCAGGGAAGGTTTTAACACAACTTTTATTCTAATTTAACCAAATATTAACGCGCGTTAAGAATTGGTTAACGATTGTGCCGTAGTCTCGCGTTTTCCCGTTTTTGATTGAGCGGCAACAAGAGCCCAAGTTATTGAATTATCGCGCTTTTGCCCCCGCAAAGGGTTGGATGCGCTCCTGGTCCCGCTGGACATGACGAAGTCTCCGCGATCGGTCAAATGCGCGAAGGCAAGACAACGAACGCTTAAGTCTTCGCCTCTATGTTACCGTATCGGGAATATACCCGTAGCGCCTGACAGCAGGTCGGTGGCAGCCGGCAGGAGGCTCCTCGGCCTCTCGCTTGAACATCACCCAAGCCCCTGCAGCAGGTTGGAGTAGGGCTGTCCATGCGTGAAGGCGAGCCAGACATTTTCGACCTCAAGGGCCTCACGGCCGCCCTGGACGACAAGGCAGAATATTCCCTGAGGCGAGCTCTCGAAGCCGTTCGGGTACACCTGGGAATGCAGGTGGCCTATGTCTCGGAATTTGTCGATGACCGGACCTATTTCCGTGAAGTCGATGCTCCCGGCCTTGAACATGTGATCAAGCCCGGCGACTCCATGCCGCTCGACTACGTCTACTGCAAGCACATCCTCGAAGGCCGCCTTCCGGAATTGATACCGGATGTCCTCGACGTGCCGTTCGCGGCCAACTTGCCCTTTACCAAAGACATGGGAATACGTGCGCATATGAGCGTTCCCATCAAGCTCAACGATGGGCGCACCTACGGCATGTTCTGCTGCGTCAGCACCGAGCCGCAGCCAACGCTCAATGTGCGCGACCTCAAGATGATGCGTGCCGTCGCCGAGCTGACAGCCGTGCTGATCGGTCGCGAAATCGACGCCACGACCGAGCATCGGACCAAGCTGGAGCGTATCCAGAAGGTCCTGAGCCAGGACGAGCTCTCGATCGTCGTGCAGCCGATCATCCGGATCTCCGATCAGCGCCTGCTTGGGTTCGAATGCCTCTCCCGCTTTGCCGGCCCTGAAAACTGGACGCCGGACATCTGGTTCAGCATGGCTGCGTCAGTCGGTCTTGGCACCGAGCTCGAGATGAGAGCAGTCGAAAAAGGCTTGGCTCTCCTCGGCCTGTTTCCTCAGGATCTGTACCTGACCTTCAATGTGTCGCCGGAAACCGTAATGTCCGGTGCCCTGGCCAAGGCCATTCCGAAAAAGCACGGGCGGCGGGTCGTTGTGGAAATCACCGAACATGCCAGCGTTGAAGATTACGCGGCACTTGGCGGCGCCCTGAACGATCTTCGCATCAACGGCGTTCGGCTCGCTGTCGACGACGCGGGAGCCGGCTATGCGAGCTTGCGTCACATCCTGGCGCTGCAACCGGACATAATAAAGCTGGACATAAGCCTGACTCATAACATCCAGGACGATCTGGCGCGACATGCCCTGGCGGCCGCCCTGGTGCATTTCGGTCGCGAGACCAAGTGCCAGATCCTGGCCGAAGGGGTGGAAACCGCTGTCGAATTCGACGTCCTGCGCAAGCTTGGCGTGGAAACTGCACAGGGATACTTTCTGGGCCGGCCGATGTCATTCGTCGAGGCGATGACGTTGGTTCAACAGATGAACGTCGCTGCGCGACCAGTTGCAAAGCTGGTACCCCGCAGGGCGTGAGGCGCCATGTGGTGATCGAAACACGACAAGTACCAGAGCGCCGCACGAGCGAATTCTAAAATCATACCTGCGCGGCCCCTTGAAATTGCAGCTGGCGCGCGGCCAACAAGCGTCCTGAGGCTGCAGATTGTGCTCTCAAAACGCTCAGGATATTCTGACGTGCGGCAGTACGTTTCTTGTGCTCGCCAATCCAGTGGACGCCGGATTGTTCTTGCCGAGGGCGTCCTGGTGGCGATGCGAAGGGTGAGAGGAAGTCGCTCGGCCAATGAGGCCCCTCGACCTCCGTTCCTGGCCTCGATGCGAACCCCGCCGGCTATCGCAGAAGATGGCTTCCCTAGCGTAGGCTGAACGGGGGGTAGGCGTCCGTGGCAAGCAGGAACGCATAGGCCCACACCCGCGTCGCCCAGCGGCCGGTGCCGACCACGTAGTCGAAGAGGGCGCGGGGGTAGTGGCCGGTGAAGAGGATGGCGAACCAGGCGATGATGGTGACGAGGACGACTCCGAGGTAGTGCGGCAGGGCGAGCAGCCACTTGATGAGCGGCAGCCAGCGGTTGAGGTCGCGCGGAACGTCGGGATAGTCGACGTTGAGGTGCACTGACTGCGCCTCGACCGTCGATGGATAGCGGTCGGTGAGCAGCAGCAGGTAAGCGCCGACGCGCGCCGAGAAGCGGCCGAGCTCCAGGGCAGTAGAACCACCATCGCGGGTATCTCTGCCGAAAGAGGATCATGAGGAGTGGCGAGGAAGAGGCCTGCGGTGATGCCGCCGGCGCTCGACTGAACGGCTTCGCCGGCCTCGGTCACATGGCGCGTGCTGCCGGTGCCCGAGAGCAGAGCGAGGATGATGAGGATCGGAATGGCCCAGAACAGGCGGAAGAACGTCGTGAGGCGATCGAGGCGATCGGGATAGTCGATCTCGAGACGAGCCGGAAAAGGCGCTGTTACAGCTATATCGGTCATCGGAACCCTCCCGCGCTGGCCTTCTGCGTTGGCCATTCACTCATTCAATGCCATAACGGGCCCTAGGATTTCTGATCTGGATCAGGGGCTTTACCCCGGGCACGGAGCGCCGGCGGGCGCCAATTGCTGGACTTGCCGGCCATTTGGCGTTTTGATGGGCGCACGGTCGCTCGCCGCCGCGCGTTCGGCGGCACCCGAATGGAGAACTGAGACAGTGAGCGTCGCCTTCACCAAGGAGGAGAGTGCCGAAACGGCGTCGGAAACCCAACTGCCCGACCGCCCGGTTTCCACGGCACCGAATTTCGTCACGGAGGCGGGATTGGAAGCCCTCCACGAGCAGCTGGATGCGGCGCGCAAGGCCTATGACGCTGCTAGCAGGATCGAGGACGTCAACGAACGTCGGCGGCAGTCGGCCGTCCCCTTGCGCGACCTGCGCTATTTTGCCGATCGCCTGCGGTCGGCGCAGCTCATTCCCGATCCGACGGAAATCGACATGGTCACATTCGGCAGCACGGTGACCTTCAGCCGCGACGACGGCCGGGTGCAGACCTACCGGATCGTGGGAGAAGACGAGGCCGATCCCCGAGCCGGATCGATTTCCTACGTCTCTCCCATCGCGCAGGCCATGCTGGGCAAGGGCCAGGGGGACGTCGTCAGCATCGGCGGGCACGACCTCGAGATCACCGGTATAGCGTAGCGTTCCCAGCAAACGGCGCCACCACTGTTGCGGTGCGGAAGCATTGTTCTGAGTCCATCAGAACGGGACGGGCTAGCCGGCCTCTGAAAAAATCTGCAGCCTGTTGCGCCGCTCGACCACGGGCGCCAGCGCGTCCATCACCCGGGCGCGGGGGAAGCTGGCGATCACTTCGGTGCCGAAGCGCACCTTCGAGAAGAGATCGAAACGGCCCTGGTGCAGGTCCATGATCTTCTGGACGATCGGCAGGCCGAGGCCCGCTCCTTGCTCGGCGGTTTTCTGGGCGAGCGAACCTTGACCAAAGGACGAGAGCACCGTCTCGATCTCCTCCTCGGGAATGCCCGGCCCGTTGTCCTTGACCGAGATCAGCTGGCCGCCGTCGGCACTGCGGTTGATGACGAGGGTGACCTTGCCGCCCTGGGGCGTGAACTTGATGGCATTGGAGAGGAGGTTGAGGACCACCTGGCGGATGGCCCGCTCGTCGCCCCACAGCTTGGGCAGGTTCTTGCCGTAGCTGAAGGTGAGGTCGATGCCCTTGGCCTTGGCGCGTAGCTCCATCATCCGGCGACAGTCCTCGGCGATGTCGATCAGCGAGACCACCTCTTCGTTGAGCTCGTACTTGCCCGCCTCGATGCGGCTGAGGTCGAGGAGCTCGTTGATGAGATTGAGCAAGTGTTGTCCCGAACCATGGATGTCGCCGGCATATTCCTTGTACTGCGGCACGTGGTGGGGGCCGAGGAGTTCCGATTTCAACACCTCGGAGAAACCGATGATGGCGTTGAGCGGCGTGCGCAGCTCGTGGCTCATGGTCGCTAGGAACTGCGATTTGGCGATATTGGCCTGCTCGGCGTGCCGGCGCGCTTCGTCGGACATGTGCTGGGCCTCTTCGAGCTCGGCGATCAGCGAGTCCTTCTCGGCCTGGTGCGAGATGCGCTCGAGTTCGGAGGCGTGCAACTGGCGGGCGAGATAGACAAAGAAGATCTCGGCACAGAGGACGATGGCGCCCAGCGTATAATTGAGCGTGCCACCCATGGAGACGAGGTTGATGCTGACCGTGAGCGTTGCCGGCAGCGTGCTCATCACCGTTGCCGGCGTCAGCGTGCGCGTGGCGACCGCGTTGGAGGCGATGCTGACCAGAACCATGGCGAAGGTCACGACCGCCAGGGCGTCGGCCTGGGTCAGGAGGCCGAACAGCGGAATGAGCGACCAGGTGATGCCGTAGACTGTCTCGGCGGCCACGAAGTTGGTCGTCCAGTGCTCCGCGTTGAACTTGGCCGCCTCCGTGTGCTGGAACCGCCGGCACATCAGGGCCACCGCCAGGAGGCTCAACAGCACCATGCCAGCCCAGACAGCCGTGAAGACGAATGGCACCCAGAAGCTCGCCACCACCGCGAGGATGACGACAATGGCCGAGAGCGGTAGCGCCGCGCCGATCCGCGAGCCGGTATAGGCCTGCATCAGCTCATAGTCGAACGACGCGCGCGTGCCCGAGCTGGACGTCAGCCGCTGACGCGCATCGAGCACAGTTTTCTGGATGTTGCGGCGTACGTCGCGCCCCATTTGCGCGCGGACGTCGTTGGTGTGTATTGCCGGGCGGGACGGCATGACGCGGTACTCGGTTACTCGATGATGCGAACAGAAAACGCATTCGCTAGCTTGGTTAAAAACACTATCAACGGCGTGGTTAACAGGGGGTGAAACCTTGCCTTTCAGTTTTCGTCGAAGCCGGCGTATTCGCGGTCTCTCCGGCACACTCTCGGTGCTCATAGTTCTCGCTGTCGTTGCCGTCGCCGCGAGCCTTCTCGAACAGGCACCCGAGCTCGTTACGGGCCGGGCGCGCGCCAGCGATGGCGACAGCTTCCGCCTTGCCGGCGACCGCATCCGGCTCCTCGGCATAGATGCGCCGGAACTCGACCAGCTCTGCCATGATGCTGCCGGCAAGGATTGGTCCTGTGGCCGCGCCGCTCGCGATCACATGGCCAGGCTTCTCGTCGCCGGTCCCGTCGCTTGCGCTCCGCGTGATCGCGACCGCTTTGGGCGGCTTCTTGCCCATTGCGATATCGCCGGGCACGACCTTGCCGCCGACATGGTCCTGGCCGGGTTTGCGGTCGCTGACGGCGCCTATGGCGGGGAGGAGCGCCAGGCACAGCGGGCACACCTCGGCATCTGGGCGGGTTCCTTCATCTCGCCTCGTGCCTGGCGCGACGGCAAGAATTCGTCCAATCCCTTGGACTGGCTGATGAATTCGCTTTTCGGCCCGCAAACCTGAGTTCTGTGGTAAAGTTGACAAACGAAAGTTTTTTGCCTTGATTAGGCATAAATGGCGGGGTTCGCGCCAGATTTCCTGTATAAATTGACCAAATCCGCAACGGATTTCTCCTCGGGGGCATGAATGGCGTTGGACAAAATCGATCGCAAGATCCTCGGTCTCCTGCAGCGGGACGCGACGATGCCCGTCGCCGAGATCGGGCGAAAAGTCGGTCTGTCCACCACACCCTGCTGGCGCCGCATTCAGAAGATGGAGGAGGACGGCATCATCAAGCGCCGGGTTGCCGTCCTCGATCCGGTCAAGGTCAACGCCGGCGTCACCGTATTCGTCTCCATCCGCACCAACGAGCACAACGAAGCCTGGCTGCGCAAATTCGCCGCCATCATCGAGGACTTCAGCGAGGTGGTCGAGTTCTATCGCATGAGCGGCGATGTCGACTATCTCATGCGGGTCGTCGTGCCAGATATCGCCGCCTACGACACATTCTATAAAAAGCTCATCGGCAAGATCGCCCTGTCGGATGTCTCGTCGTCCTTCGCTATGGAGCAGATTAAGTACACGACGGCTTTGCCTCTCGATTTTGCCCTCGTCGTCGACGACGACAAGTAGCGCCGATGCTGGTGGGTTTCGAGCATATCGGTATGACGAGCGGCAATCTCGACCGCACCATTGACTTCTATGTGGGCTTGCTGGGTCTCGACCTCGTGCTGCGTAAGCGCCAGACGAGGGGGGAGGTCGCCTTCCTCGACGCCGGAGGCGGCATGCTCGAGGTCATCGCGCCCGATCGGGAGGTCGATATTGCCAGCGATGTTCCCGATGGGGTCGCCGGCATCCGGCACCTGACCCTCGCCTTCGACGATATCGACGAAGTTGTCGAACGTCTCGAAATCGCCGGCATCGAGATCATCGAGCACCCGCGCCTCGCCTACAACTCGGAGATCCTGAAGCGCGTCGCCTTCTGCCGCGATCCGGACGGGATCATCGTCGAGCTGGCGGAGCGCGCGGAGCTCTAAGTTATGGCCGCCTTGCTCATATGGATCGTGGTTGCGCCCATGAACGGCTCTTCTGCCGTGATGACGTAGCCGACGCTTCGATAGAGAGCGACGTTGCTTTCGAAAGCTGCGTTGGTCAGCAGGCGAAGCTCAGTCCGGCCAGCATCCAAAGCCTTTGCTTGCGCGTGCGCCAACAGCCTGCGTCCGAACCCCTTGCCCTGTTCCCCGGGCCGGACCGCGACGTTCTCGATCCAAAGGTGATCCTCGCGCAGGATCGTTTCGATGAGACCGACGACGCCAGCGCCCGAGCAGATCAAATCGATCTCGTGATCACGCACCGCCGCTTCATAGTCGGCTTTCATCGGCAGCGGTTCGCGCCCGATGACCGAAACCCACTTGGCATAGGCGGCGCGCACGATCTCGCGGACGGTTGCGGCGTCGTCATCAGTGGCGGCCCGGAACGAGAAGATTTGCTGCATGCGCAACTGCTACCAGCATCGCGCTCGCCGTCAATCGTCTTGCGCAGTGGGGGCGCGAGGGCACCCGTCGCGCTCCTGCTCAACCGGCCGGCGTCTGCTGATGATGCGTCATTTGCCAGCGATCGCCGCGGCGCACATAGGATGAGCTGCAATAGGCGTGATAGGGCGGCGAGCCTTGCCTGCGGCCTTCGGCTTTGTAGGCAAGCATGGCCGTGTCGCTATTGGGCTCGCGCAACAGCTTGTCCGTCATTGTAACGCCCTGCCAGCGCGGTACGCCCCTGAGGCTCTCGATGATCGCATCCCCCTGCAGGATGCCGACCGGCGCCGGAAAGACCATAACGCACAGTTCATGCAGCAGCTCGCCATAGGCCGCCGGGCCCTCGAGCCACAGCCGTTCCTCGCTCCGCCAGATCTGGTCCTCGAACATTGGCATCGCTGCCTGCCTACGCCTCCCGCGGCAATACCGTCAGCACCCGTTCGATGAACTGACGGAATTCAGCCAAGTACTTGCTCAGGAACTCCCGTGTCGACTCGGTGGCAATGTTGCCGTCGTCGTCGATAAGATCGGGTGTGAACTGGATGTAGGCCTCTACCGCATTCATCTGCGGCGAATTGCAGTATCCCAGCACGCTGCGCATATGCTGCTGGGCGACCGCTGTGCCGATCGAGCCTGGGGAAGTGCCGATGACGGCCGAAGGTTTTCGGGTGAACGCGTTCTGCCCAAAAGGACGACTGGCCCAGTCGATGGCGTTCTTGAGGACGCCGGGGATCGACCGGTTGTATTCGGGCGTGACGAACAGCACCGCGTCGACCGCGGCGATGGCCTGTTTGAACTGGCGCGCCACCTCCGGGTAATCGTTGTCATGGTCGTAGCTGTAGAACGGCAGGTCCCTTATGGGGATTTCCTGCATCTTCAGCTCATCGGGCGCGAGCTTTACTAGCGCCATCGCCAGCTTGCGGTTGATCGACTGCCTGGCGATGCTCCCGACGAGATATCCGACTGTGAAGGTTGGCATAGCCAGCTCCCTGCCGCAGCGTTTCAACGGTGCGTGCAGGTCAAATGCGGCCTTGCCGGCTTGGTTCCGGCTTTCGGTTGTCGAATGGCGGAAGCTTATCCGCCGGTCACCGACATATGCCGCGCCAGCGCCGGCTCGGCATGCTGCCTGTCGATGACGAAGTCATGTCCCTTGGGCTTGAGGATCATCGCCTGGTCGAGCGCCGCGTCGAGCCCGTCCAGCCCCCCTTCGCGCAGCGCGTCGCGCAGGTTGACCTGGTTCTCCTGGCCGAGGCAGAGGAAGAGCTGGCCGGTCGCCGTCAGCCGCACCCGATTGCAGCTTTCGCAGAAATTGTGGCTCATCGGCGTAATGAAGCCGAGGATGCCTCCGGTTTCGGCCACGCGTACATAACGGGCCGGACCGCCGGTGCGCTTGTCGGTTCGCTCGAGCGTATAGCGTTCCGCCAGCCGGTCATGCAGTTCCCTCAGCGACAGATAGCTGTCGACCCGGTCGATGCCGACTTCGCCTAGGGGCATGCCCTCGATCAGCGTCAATCCCATGCCCCGCGCATGCGCCCAGGCCATCATCGGCTCGATCTCGTCCTCATTGACGGCGCGCATGGCCACCATGTTGATCTTGATCTCGAGTCCGGCGGACCTCGCCGCGTCAATCCCGGCCATCACGTCGGCGATCCGGCCACGCCGGGTGATGGCGGCGAAGCGATCGGCATCGAGAGTATCGAGCGAAACGTTGATCCGCCTGACGCCCGCCGCGGCCAGCGCCTCGGCATGGCGCGCCAGTTGGCTGCCGTTCGAGGTCAGCGTCAGTTCCTCGAGTCCACCCCCTCTGAGCTGCCGGCCAAGGCTTGCGACGAGCTCCATGATATCGCGCCGCACCAGCGGCTCACCGCCCGTCAGCCGTAGCTTGGTCACTCCGCGCGCGATGAACGCCTCGGCGATCGTCTCGATCTCCTCGAACGAGAGCACTTCGCGCTTGGGCAGGAACGTCATGTTCTCGGCCATGCAGTAGACGCAGCGGAAGTCGCACCGGTCGGTGACCGAAATGCGCAGGTACGTCACGTGCCGCCCGTAGCGGTCGGCGAGCGGTCGTCCGGCCGAGGGCAGGGCAGGGCGAGGCGAGAGATGCGTCATGGACGCCAATCTATATCTTCCGCCCGGACAATCAAAGCAGGCTGACAAAAACAAATGGCCGGCGCGAAGGCCGGCCATGGCAAACTTTTGCGTGACCCTACTCAGGGTGTCTTGGGTTTCAGGTCAGGTCGAGGCGAAAATGGCCATTTGCAGACCGGCATCACCTGAATAGCAACGCACCCTAGTGTTTGACCACCACGAGGGCGCCTACGCGCACCCGCTCGTAAAGGTCCACCACGTCATCGTTGGTCAGACGGATGCAGCCCGACGAGACCGCCTGGCCGATCGTCCAAGGCTCAGACGTGCCGTGGATGCGGTAGAGGGTCGAGCCGATATAGAGTGCCCGCGCGCCCAGCGGGTTGTTCGGGCCCCCGGGCATATGGGCCGGCAGGTCCGGAACGCGTTTGCGCATGGCAGGCGGCGGTGTCCAGCCGGGCCACTCAGCCTTGCGGGTAACGCGATGCGTACCTGCCCAGCGGAAGCCGTCGCGTCCGACACCGACCCCGTAGCGAAGCGCCTTGCCATCCTCCAGTACGAGGTAAAGCCGCCGCTCCGACGTCTCGATGACGATCGTGCCCGGCTTATAGGAGCCTGTGTACTCGACAGTTTCCCGCCGGATGGGGCTGCCGCCCCTGTTGCGAACCGCAACCTCGGAGGGTTCTTCCCAGGTATTGGTAAACGAGTTGTAGACCCGTGCCGCCGACACCGGCGCCACGACGCTCAATGCCATCAATAAAGACAGCGCCATCGCTGTCACCGACTTAAGCCTGCTCATATCCCCACTGCGCCTCTGACAGTAGAACCGCCTGACGATTCGGGCGGTTCGGTAATGCGCGGTTGCTTACGCCACAATTGGTAAACGCACCATGATACTTGCCACGTTTCCGCCGCACTTGCGCCAACTACATCGAACTGTGTTGCCGAGCGGTTACAACCCCCGTTCACCAATGCGTGAGCGGCATGGTTGACTTTGCCGCATCGGCCGTTCAAACACCCGCCGCAGAGCACTTTTTTGGGGAAGGCGCAAAGGTGAGCGAGACGCAAAAGCGCGAGGCCGCGCGGGCGGCTCTGGACGAAGTGCGGCCTGGCATGCGCCTTGGCCTCGGCACCGGCTCGACCGCCCGCCACTTCGTCGAACTCCTGGCCGAGAAGGTGGCCGCCGGTCTCGAATGTCTCTGCGTGCCGACATCCGAGGCGACGGCCGAGCAGGCGAGGGGCCTCGATATCCCCCTGACCGACCTCGACAGCATCGACCATCTCGATCTGACCGTCGACGGCGCCGATGAGATCGGGCCCGGTCTCGCTCTGATCAAGGGCGCCGGTGGCGCGTTGCTTCGCGAGAAGATCGTCGCGGACGCCTCGACGCGCATGGTCGTCATCGCCGACGGGTCCAAGCTCGTCGACACGCTCGGCCGCTTTCCCCTGCCCATCGAGGTCAATCGCTTTGGCCTCGGCGCCACCCGCCGCGCAATCGCCCGGATCATGGAGGCGCACGGTGCCGAAGGTGGCCTCGCGCTGCGCAGAAGGGCAGCCGGCGAGCCCTTCGTCACCGATGGCGGACATCTGATTCTCGATGCATCTTTTGGCCGCATTTCCTCGCCAGAAGCCGTCTCACGGGCCCTGCTTGACATTCCCGGCGTCGTCCAGCACGGACTCTTCCTTGCAGTGTGCAAAAGGGCTTATGTGGCGGGCGCCGATGGCGTAAAGACGGTGGACCCCTGAAGGGCTCGGATTTTGGTTCGAACGGAATAGGTTTTTCAAAGATGACAGGTCTGGTTGAGCGTATGAGGAAAATCCTGGCTGTCCTCCTTGCCGCCGGCATGGTCGCAACCGCTGCGCCCGTTATGGCGCAGGAGCTGGCGCCCGAGCATCTGGCCCTGGCGCGCGAGTACGTCGATTTGACCGACCGGGCCCAGATCTACGAGGTGACCCTGGTCGAGACCGGCATCGAGACCTTGCGCCAGGTCGTCACCCAGAACCCTGAGATCATCGACCAGACCGATGCGGCCATCACCGCCGTGCTCGACGAATATCGCGGGCGCAAGGGCGAGCTCCTCGATCAGTTCGCACGGGTCTATGCGGTGCGCTTCACCATGGACGAGCTCCAGGAGATCGTCGATTTCTACTCGACCCCCACCGGCGAGAAGCTGGCCCAGACCAATGCCGAGATCAACGGCGACCTGGAGCGGGTCCTGGCGGTGTTCGAGAGCAATCTGAAGCGCGAGTTCTTCGCCAAGGTCCGCGCCGAGCTGCGCGAGCAGGGCATCGAGATCTGACCGGATCGCAACGCCGGCAAAAGGACCCCGCCTTGTGCGGGGTCTTTTTTTATGTCAAGCGCCACCCCATTTGATGCTGTCCCCTCAGAGCCTCAGCCGGCTTACGGCGTAGTCGGCTCAAATCAAGCGATAGGAGTGCGCGCAAGTGGCCTATGATCTGGTGGTGATCGGTGCGGGCTCTGGCGGAGTGCGCGCCGCGCGTATGGCCGCCACCTACGGCGCCAAGGTCGCCATCATCGAGGAGTACCGGGTTGGCGGTACCTGCGTCATTCGAGGCTGTGTTCCAAAGAAGCTCTTCGTCTATGCCAGCCGCTACGCCGATCTCCTGGAGCTCGCGCCGAGCTTTGGCTGGACGGTCGATGCCAGCTTCGACTGGCCGACCCTCGTTGCCAACAAGGACAAGGAGATCGCCCGGCTGGAGCGCTCCTATGTGGCTGCCTTGGAAAAGCCGGGCGTCGAGATCATCCGCGACCGCGCGGTGCTGACCGGCCCCAACAGCGTGCGCCTCGAAAAGGCCGGCACCGCCCTCGAGGCAAAGCATATCCTCGTTGCGACCGGCGGCCATCCTTTCGTACCCGACATTCCCGGCGCCGAGCTCGGCATCACCTCCAACGAAGCCTTCCACCTCGAAAGGCTCCCCCACTCGATCCTTATCGAGGGCGGCGGTTATATCGCGGCCGAATTCGCCACCATCTTTGCCGGGCTCGGCGTTTCCACCACGATCGTCTATCGCGGCGATTGCATGCTGCGGGGGTTCGATCAGGACATCCGCGAAGGGATCGACGCGGCCCTGATAGAGCGCGGCGTGCGCATCATCTACGAGACTAATGTCATGGGTCTGCGCAAGGAGGGGGGCGACGTCTGGGTCTCCTTCAGCGACGGCGTGGATGCGCCGTTCGGTGCGGTGATGTTCGCAACCGGCCGGCGCGCCAACACGGCCGGTCTCGGCCTCGAACAGGCCGGCGTCAAGCTCGACGGCGACGGCTCCATCGAAGTCGACGCCTATTCGCGCTCCACCAATCCCGCGATCTATGCGGTCGGCGACGTCACCGGCCGCGCGGCGCTGACGCCCGTCGCCATCCGAGAGGGCGCGGCCTTCGCCGAGACAGTCTTTAATGACAATCCCACCGCCGTCGACCATTCGCTGATCCCGACCGCGGTCTTTGCCGAGCCGGAGATCGGGACTATCGGCCTGACCGAAACGGAGGCGGCCACCCATGGCGACATCGACGTCTTCATCACCCGTTTCCGGCCGATGAAGGTGACGCTCTCCGACAAGACGCAGCGCATGATGATCAAGCTCATCACGCAAAAGGACAGCGGACGCGTGCTCGGCGTTCACCTGCTCGGGCCTGACGCCGCCGAGATCGTGCAGATGGCTGCCATCCCGATGGCCATGGGGGCGAAGAAGGTCGATTTCGACCGCGCCATCGCACTCCATCCGACCGCCTCCGAGGAGCTCGTGACTTTCAAGGCGCCGAGTTATTCCTATCGCAATGGCGTCAGGCACGTCTGAGGCGGCAGCATTTGGCGCTTGGCAGCCCCGCCCATGCTTGCTAGAGCGGGATGCGAAAAAGCGGGAACCGGTTTTTCGCGAACAATCCCGCGACAACAAGCTAGAGGGCGCCATCCCGGGCGCGCAGTGTAGGCTGTCCGGCAGCCAGACTAGGAACGAGATCAGAATATGAGCACGTGGACGCCCGCAAGCTGGAGAGAAAAGCCTGTCTCCCAGGTCCCGGCCTATCCGGACGAAGCGGCCCTGCGCGAAGCCGAGCGGCAGCTTTCCACGTTCCCGCCACTGGTCTTTGCCGGCGAAGCGCGTGACCTCAAGACCAAGCTTGCTGACGTCGCTCACGGCCGCGCCTTCCTCCTCCAAGGCGGTGATTGCGCCGAGAGCTTTGCCGAGCACGGCGCCGATCACATCCGCGATTTCTTCCGTGTTTTCCTGCAGATGGCGGTGGTCCTGACGCACGGGGCCAGCAAGCCCGTGGTCAAAGTCGGCCGCGTCGCCGGCCAGTTCGCCAAGCCGCGCTCCTCCGACACCGAGATCGTCGACGGCATCGAGTTGCCGAGCTACCGCGGCGACATCATTAACGGCATCGATTTCACCCCCGAAGCTCGTACCCCCTCGCCGGACCGGCTCCTCCAGGCCTACCGCCAGTCGGCAGCGACCCTCAACCTGCTGCGCGCCTTCGCCTCGGGCGGCTATGCGGACCTGACCCGCATCCACGACTGGACGGTCGGGTTCATGAAGGGGTCCAACTGGTATCCGCGCTATGAAGAGGTCGCCCGCAAGATCGATGATGCCATCGACTTCATGCGCGCCCTCGACCTGACGCCCGACAATACTCCGGCCCTGCGGCAGACGAGCTTCTTTACCAGCCACGAGGCTCTGCTTCTTGGCTACGAGGAGGCGCTGACCCGCCGCGACTCCATCACCAATGACTGGTACGCCACCTCCGGCCATATGATCTGGATCGGTGACCGCACCCGCCAGCCTGATGGCGCCCATGTCGAGTACTTTGCCGGCATCCGCAACCCCATCGGCATCAAATGCGGCCCTTCGCTTGCCGGAGACGACCTTCTGCGCCTGCTCGACCGGCTCAACCCGCAGGACGAGGCCGGCCGTATCACCCTCATCGGCCGCTTTGGGGCCGAAAAGGTCCACGAGCACCTGCCGCGCCTTATCGAGACCGTCCAGAAGGCTGGCCGCACCGTCGTCTGGTGCTGCGATCCAATGCATGGCAACACCATCAAGGCTTCGTCCGGCTTCAAGACCCGCCCCTTCGACAAAGTGCTGTCAGAGGTCCGCGCCTTCTTCGAGCTTCACCGCGAGATGGGCACCTACGCCGGCGGTGTGCATGTCGAGATGACCGGCGATGACGTCACCGAGTGTGTCGGCGGCGTTTCGGCGGTCACCGAAGCCACGCTCTCGGACCGCTACCACACCCATTGCGATCCGCGCCTCAATGCCAGCCAGGCGCTCGAGCTTGCTTTCCTCGTTGCCGAGGAGATCGGCGCCCAGAAGCCCGAACGCCCGCGTTACGCGGCCGGGGAGTAGGGGCAACCCTGAACGCTGCAGAGGGCAGGGAAACGAGGTTGCACGAGTTTTCGTACCCATTCACACACCTTGCGGAAAAGCGATGTATCTCAGGATGGGGCCCATCCTGAGAATACCGCCACAGCCGCAAGGTGTGTGAATGGGGCAGGATCGTAAGCGCAGGGCCCTGCCGCTAATCCTGCGCTGCTCCCATTTAGCGGATCATTAACCCTAATAATCCATAAAGACCTTCGGACGGGTCTGGTCGGCCCGTCGTTGCGGAGGGCACCATGTCGCGTCTTTTACCCATCGCTGCTGTCTCAACGCTCGCCCTTTGTCTGGCTGCGCCGGGTCTTGCCGCCGACTACGGCATGTATCCCGAGCTGCGTCCTGCCTATCCCAATCAATGGGCGCTCCCCGAGGACGATCCGCTCCGCTTCGAAGCCGGCCTCCGCTATTGGTACTCATGGGGCGAGCAGGATTTCGACGTGGGTCCGCTGAATCAGTCGACGAGCGACACCACTCATAGCGGCGAAGCCCATTTCCGTATCGACGACGATTCTACACAATCCTACGTCAAGGGCTATGCCGGTTACGCCTTCCTGATGGAAGGCGACTATTCGACGACCGTGTCCTCCGGCTCCATCGCCAACGGGCGCCTCGGCTATGTCGGTGCCGATTTCGGTTACATGCCCTTCGGCAATGAAGTCGGCAGCGTGGGCGGCCTTATCGGCTATCTCTACTGGAACGACAGCCCCAATGCCGGCCGCAACAGCTTTACCGCTGCCGATTCTTCGGCCGATATCGCCTGGACCGAGGGGTCACCGTTTTACAACCTCGGCTTCGACAGCGAGGCAAACAATCTGGACATTCACGCGCTGCGACTCGGGTTGACGGGCCGCGCCGAGATCAGCGACATGATTGACATCACCGCCGAAGTGGCCGCCGTTCCCTACGCCCACGTCAGCGGCAATCTCGGCAATGTCCTTATGGATTCGGCCAGCGGACCCTTCACCGGCAACAACGTCTTCCTCAGCAGTCCCGTCAATGTGGAAGGCATGGGGTATGGTGCGATGGGTGAAGTCATGGTCGGCTTCAAACCGACCGAAAACATGGCCCTGCGCGTTGGTGGCCGCGCCTGGTACCTGCAGGGTCAGACGGAAGCAACATACTCGACGGTTAGTGTAATAGGTCCCGCCGATAGCGACGCCGACGGCGATCTTGATCAGGCGCCTACGCTCACCGAGCAGGGCTATATTACGACCCAGGACAATCCCTTCTCGCTCTTCCGCTACGGGCTTCTGGCGGAGCTTTCGGTCACGTTCTAGCTTCGCGCTGACGGCAGACCTTCTGCACGCCCCCCGCCGCTTGCCCTCCTCCAGCCGAGCGGCTAAGTCTTGCCCGCTTCCGGCCCTGCCGGACGCACGCGCTTTCCTTCCACGGCGGACCACTTCGTGACCGATCGTCTTCGCATTGCCATGGCCCAGCTCAACCCGAAGGTTGGTGCGCTGCGCGCCAATCTGGAGCTCGCCCGCGGCGCCCTTGACGACGCCGTCGCCGCCCGGACCGATCTCCTGATGCTCTCCGAGCTTTTCCTCACCGGCTATTTTCCGGAGGACCTGCTCTTCAAGCCGCAATTCATCACCGACGCCATCGCCGCCGCCCATGATCTCGCCGCCGCAACCAGGGACACTGGCGTCACCCTCGTCTTGCCGACCGTCTGGTACGAACATGGAGCGTTGCGCAATGCCGTCGTCGTGGCCGAGAATGGCGAGATCGTCGCCACGCGCCTGAAGCGCGAATTGCCCAATGACGACGTCTTCTACGAGAGGCGCTATTTTATCCCCGGGCCGCTGCCCGAGCCGGTGACGGTCAAGGGCGTTCCCATCGGCATCCCGATTTGCGAGGATATCTGGCACCCATGGGTCTGCGCCCATCTGGTGCGGAAGGGCGCCGAGATTCTTCTCTGTCCAAACGGCTCGCCCTATTGGCGCAACAAGCAGCACATCCGCAAGGATCTGGTGCGCGCCCGCCTCGCCGAGGATGGCGTGCCCATGCTCTATCTCAACCAGGTCGGCGGCCAGGACGAGCTGGTCTTTGACGGCGCCTCCTTTGCCATGGAGCCCGACGGCCGGCTCGTCGCCCAGGGCAAGTCGTTCGAGACCGATTTCATCGTCTCGGACTGGGCGCTGACCGAGGACGGCTGGCGCTGCGTCGAGGGCCGGGTCGAGGAACGGACTTCGATCGACGAGACGCCCTGGCGTGCCTGTGTCCTTGGCCTTCGAGACTACGTCCATAAGAGCGGCTTTCGCCAGGTGGTGCTGGGCCTCTCCGGCGGCATCGACAGCGCCGTCGTCGCCGCCATGGCCGTCGATGCTTTCGGGCCCGACAACGTCCACGCCATCATGCTGCCCTACCGCTACACGTCGCAGGCCAGCAGGACCGACGCGGAGGACTGCGCCGAGCGTCTCGGCATCCGCTACGACGTCGTCTCCATCGGCGAGCCGGTCGATGCTGCGCTCCACGAGCTGACCCCGATCTTCGGCAACCGCCCGCTCGACATCGCCGAGGAAAACATCCAATCCCGCATGCGCGGCCTGGTGCTCATGGCCGTTTCCAACAAGCTCGGATCGATGCTGCTGACCACCGGCAACAAGTCGGAGATGGCGGTTGGCTATGCGACCATCTATGGCGACATGAACGGCGGCTTCAATCCGTTGAAGGACCTCTTGAAGATGCAGGTCTATCACCTGGCCCGCTGGCGCAACGCCAACAAGCCCGATGGCTGTCTCGGGCCGTCGGGCGAGATCATACCGATCTCGATCATCGACAAGGCCCCGAGTGCGGAACTGCGCCCCGACCAGACCGACCAGGACAGCCTTCCGCCCTATCCGGTCCTCGATGCAGTGCTCGAGGCGATGGTCGAACAGGAACTTTCCGTCGCCGAGATCGTCGCCAAAGGACACGACCGGGCGCTGGTCAAGCACATCGAAAAGCTCGTCAACATCGCCGAATACAAGCGCCGCCAGTCCGCGCCCGGCGTGAAGCTCACCCCCAAGGCCTTCGGCATCGGGCGTAAGTACCCGATCACCAACGGCTATCGTGACGAGTCCGGCTCATGACACCCGTCGTTCGCTATGCTCCGTCCCCGACGGGCCGGCTCCACATCGGCAACATCCGTCCGGCCATGCTGAACTGGCTGTTCGCCGTCGCCCGCTCAGGCGGCTATATCCTGCGCATGGACGATACCGATTTGGCTCGCTCCACGCGCGCGTTCGCTGAGGGCATCGAAGAGGACCTTGCCTGGCTCGACATCCGTCCGACCCAGCTCGTCCGCCAGTCCGAGCGCACCGCGCTCTACGATGCCGCCCGCGACCGATTGATCGCGGCCGGCCGGCTTTATCCCTGCTACGAGACCGAGGATGAACTCGACCGCCGCCGCAAGCGTGCCCGCGCGCTCGGGCGTCCGCCGATCTACGATCGAGCCGCCTTGAAGCTGACGAGCGAAGACCGCGCACGCCTCGAGGCGGAGGGCCGTCGCCCCCATTGGCGGTTCAGGCTCGATGGCCGCCCGGTGCATTTCGATGATCTCATCCGCGGTCCGCAGACGGTCAACACCGCCTCCATGTCCGATCCGGTGCTGGTGCGCGAGGACGGCAGCTATCTCTATACGCTTCCCTCCGTCGTCGACGACATCGATCTCGGCATCACCCATGTCATTCGCGGCGAGGACCACATCTCCAATACCGGCACCCAGATCGAGATTATCGAAGCCCTGGGCGGCAAGGTGCCGTTCTTTGCTCACCACAACCTCCTGACCGGCGCGGGAGGCGAGGGGCTCTCCAAACGCCTCGGTTCGCTTTCGGTCGCGGAGCTGCGCACCTCAGGCTATGAGCCGCTTGCCGTCGCCATTGTCGCGGCATTGACCGGCACCAGCCTGCCCATCGAACCCTATGATGATCTCGAGGCGCTGGCGCAACGCCTGGATCTTTCGATGATTTCGCACGGGCCAGCCCGCTTCGACCCGGCCGAGCTCGACACCCTCAACGCGCGCCTGCTGCACACCATGCCGTATGAGACTGCCCGGCCGCGCCTTGCTGAACTTGGTCTCGACAGGGAAGATCTGTGGCTGGCGCTGCGCGGGAACTTGACGAAATTCCCCGAGATCGCCGAATGGGCGAAGCTGGTCACCGGGCCGGTGACACCCGTCATTGCCGATGAGGATCGCGAGTTCCTCGCGACGGCGCGTGAATTGCTGCCTGTCGAACCGTGGGACGAGACCACCTGGAGCGGCTGGACGAATGCTGTGAAGGATGCGACCGGCCGCAAGGGACGGGCCCTATTCATGCCGCTGCGCCTGGCGCTAACCGGGCGTGCGGACGGTCCCGAGCTTAAGTCCCTGCTTCCGCTGCTTGGGCGTAAGGCGTGTCTGGACCGACTATCCGCACCACCCGATTCCCGAATTTGACGAGCCGCATACCCTCGCCTTCGTTCTGCACCGCCTCGGCCCTTGGTGCTTCGCCTGGGCCGGCCGGACGGGGGCGCGGCAGCGGCACGTCCACATAATGCGCAGGCTCGACCGCAGCGACCGCGACCGGCTGTACTGGCGCCTCCGGCGTCACTGGCGTTGCCGGCGCCTGCCGGCGCGGATCGCGCAGCGGCAGTGGAAAGCTCCTCCCCTGGTAGTCGACGATGCTGCGCGTTTGCCCGCCCGCCTCGACCACCCGGAACGAACCGCCTTCCTCCCGTGGCTTGCAGCTGCTTTGCGTGTCGAACGCCTCGCGATAGTTGAAGGCATTGGGCATGTCGACGTAGCGCTGGCCGAGCATGTTGCGCATGTGCTCGGGCTCCTGGCCCGGATTGTCGTAATAGAACAATTCGACTGGCGTTCCCGGACACATCTGCTGGCACTGGGCCGCGTCCTGGCCGACATAATCCTGCAGCGTTGCATAGCTGATCGGCCAGAAATACCCGTCGGACAGGCGCACGCAAAGCGTCCTCACCGTCCGGTAGCCTCCGAACCCCCAGTTGCCATAACTCTCGACCATCTGCCCGTCCTGGAAATTCGGATCCGAACTCGTGCCGAAGACCCGGTCGAACAGCGCCTGCCGGTCGGGGGCGAAGGTGGCGCTCGAGCCGGGGTTGGTGCCGCAGCCGAAGCGGGCGAGCTCCTGCAGGATCGCCTCGCGCTGCAGGGAGACGGCGTTGCCGGTTTCCACCGAGGCCGAAGCCCGCGCATACCGGTCCCGCAGCCGCAGAACCTCGCGTGCAAGCCCTTGGCATTGCGGGGTCAGCACGCGGCCGGCCCTGGCATCCGCGTTGCAGCCATTGCGCACATAGGCACTCTCGGCTGCCTGCACCTGCTGGCCGAGCTGCCGGGCCGCATCCGATTCGTAGTTGCGGAAATCGGAATTGTTGTTGAGCTGGTTGAGAGTCGCCTGCAGCTGCGAGCACGTGGCAGACTGCGCGTGTGCCAGCGAAATATCGGCGCAAAGCACTGCGCCGGCCGCGAAAACCGCCACCAGCAGACGCATCGCCGATATCATCACCGTTCCCATACTGCCCATTCGGCCTCCGTTCCCGCTCAACGTCTCCCTAGGAGAACGTTAGAGTACGATGCAACATTATACTCTCACGCGTTCGCCGGGCAGAGGTATCTCGGACACAGCCGCCGTCGAATCGCCCAACGCTCTGCAATTCATGAAAGGTGCCGATGAAGCTCGCAACCCTCCGCAACGGCAGTCCTGACGGCCAGCTGGTCGTCGTTTCGCGCGATCACACCCGCTGCGTTTCGGCCGGCCGGATCTCACGGCACCTTCAGCAGGCGCTCGATAACTGGCAAACGGCCGCGCCCGCGCTCGCTGAGCTCGCGCGTCAGCTTGACGCCGGCGCGATCGCCGGGCAGCCGTTCACGCCTGCCGAGGCTCTCGCGCCCTTGCCGCGCGCCTATCAGTGGATCGACGGGTCGGGCTATATGAGCCATCTGGAGCGGGTGCGCACCCTCAAGGGCAGCAAGGACGAGGAGCTGCAGTCCAACCGGCCGCTGCTCTATCAGGGCGGTTCGGACTCGCTCTCGGCACCCGCAGCGCAGATCCGTGTGCCGCCCGGCGATCTTGCCATCGATTTCGAGGCAGAGGTCGCGGTCGTCATCGGGCCGGTGCTGATGGGTGCCGGCCGGGAGGAGGCGGGCAAGGCGATCCGTCTCGTCACTATCTGCAACGACGTGTCGCTGCGCCGGCTGGTGGCCGACGACCTGCAGAACGGCTTCGGCTTCTTCCACGCCAAGCCCTCGACCGCCTTCGCCCCGATCGTTGCAACCCCCGAAGGGCTGGGCGGTGCCTGGCGCGATCACCGCCTGCATTTGCCGGTAGAGATCACCGTCAACGGCGTCGTCTATGGGCGCCCCAATGCCGGCGTCGACGTGCATTTCGATTTCGCCGACCTCATTGTCGAAGCTGCGCGCACTCGCGATCTCGGCTGCGGGACCATCATCGGCTCCGGCACCGTCTCCAACCGGCACGACGAGGTGCTGCCATTGAAGCGCGATGGGCTTGGCTTTGCCTGTATTGCCGAGGCGCGCACCGTCGAAAAAATCCGCTACGGCCGGGCGCGCACCCCCTTCCTCAAGGCAGGCGATGTCGTGCGCATCGGCGCCCGTGACGGCTCCGGGCGTTCGGTGTTCGGCGATATCGAGCAGACCGTCGAGGTCATGTAATTGACCCGACGCCAACATTCGCGCGTGACCCCCGCTACGCACCCTCGGTGGCGCCTGCGGACAATGCCATCAACAGTTCCGCGCCGAGTGACCGGCTTGCCCGCGGAGCCGCCGCTTGCTATTGAGCGCTGATGCGGTGGACAAAAGGTCGGCTCAAGTTCCGGTCGGCAACGCGGCAGGTTCGGCTCGCCGGACTTGGGGTCTTTTGCATTCTGCTCCTCACCGGAAATGTCGGCGTCGCACTCGCGCAGGACGCCATCGGCCGATTCCATGCCGCCTGCACGCGCAGCGCCACGCTCATGGGGATCACCCAGAGCCAGCCGGAAGGCCTCGACCGGCTCTGCGAGTGTCTATCAGCCGATTTTGAAGCCAATCTCTCGCCCGCCGATATCGACACGCTTTCGCGCGATCTCCTCGGCGCGCTGACGCCACAGCAGCGCGCTGCCGATCCCGAATATGAGCGCCTTTCCACCTATGGTGGAAAGGCCGTCAGCGCGTGCTTGATGATCGAAGGCTTCGAGGACGGGGCCCGCGCCCCGCAGGCTCAGTGACGCCCGCGAGCAATCGGGGGTTGATTTTTCCGCGGGCATGCGGTCAATCTGCCGCTGCAATGAAAACCGCGACGATCTGCATTACCGGCTGCATCATTATCCGCTAACCATCGGTGGCGGCGCGGTTTCCTTCATCCCCGACTAGAACGCCCGAAGAGCCCGCTGCCAGCGCAACTCTGCTTGGCCAGGACTCCATTCCATGATCTCGGGAACTCCGCAATTGCGGCTCTACAATACACTGACGCGCGAGAAGGCGGACTTTACGCCGCTCGATCCGACCAATGTGCGCGTCTATGTGTGCGGCCCGACGGTCTACGACTACGCCCATATCGGCAATGCCCGACCGGTCATCGTCTTCGACGTGTTGTTCCGGCTGCTCCGGCACCTTTACGGAGCGGGACACGTGACCTATGTGCGCAACATCACCGACGTCGATGACAAGATCAACGCCCGCGCCGCCCGCGACTATCCGGGCCTGCCTCTCAACGAGGCGATCCGCAAGGTGACCGAGAAGACCGAGGCACAGTTCCTTGCCGACGCCGAGGCACTCGGCTGCCTCGAGCCGACCCATCAGCCGCGTGCGACCGAAAACATCGACCGCATGATCGCCCTCATCGGTTCGCTCATCCAGCGCGGCCACGCCTACGTGGCGGGTGGCGAGGTGCTGTTCAGCGTCTCTTCCATGCCTGACTATGGGCAGCTTTCCGGGCGCAACCTCGAGGACAATGTCGCGGGCGCCCGCGTTGCCGTCGAGGCGCACAAGCACGATCCTGCCGATTTCGTCCTTTGGAAGCTCTCCTCCGAAAATGAGCCCGGGTGGGAAAGCCCCTGGGGCCGCGGACGCCCGGGCTGGCACATCGAGTGCTCGGCCATGAGCGAACGGTATCTGGGCGAAATCTTCGACATCCATGGCGGCGGTCTCGACCTGATCTTCCCGCACCATGAGAACGAGATCGCCCAGTCGCGCTGCGCGCACGGCACTGCGATGATGGCGCAGGTCTGGATGCATAACGGCTTCCTGCAGGTCGAAGGACAGAAGATGTCGAAGAGCCTCGGCAATTTCGTCACCATTCACGACCTGCTCGAAACCGAAACCTTCGGAGGCCGCAAATGGCCCGGCGAAGTCCTGCGGCTCGCCATGCTCATGACGCACTATCGCGAGCCCATCGACCTTTCGGTCAAAAGGCTCGAGGAGGCCGAGACCTTGCTTGACGGCTGGTATCGCGCGGTCGGCGACATCTCCCCCGATGGCGGGCTGCTGTGCGCTGATGCGTTGGACGCACTTCTCGACGACCTCAACTCGACGGTGGCGGTCGGCGCATTGCATGCCCTGCGTGTCGAGGCGGCCAAGGGCGGCGAGGCAGCCAAACGCTCGCTCAAGGCCAGCGCCGGTCTTCTCGGGCTTCTGGGGAGCACAGCCACGCAGTGGTTCTCGGGCGAAGGTGTTGTGGCCGAAGACGTCGAAGCCCGCATCGGCGCCCGCCTCTCCGCCCTCGCTGCCCGCGACTTTGCGACCGCGGATGCTATTCGGGCACAATTGGCCGAAGAGGGGATTGCGCTCCTCGACTACAAGGACCCCGAAACCGGCGAGCGCCGCACCAAATGGGAGGTGAAACGGTGATCCAAATCCTCGATCACGTCGGCCTTGCCGTTTCCGACTTCGAACGGTCAAAGGCCTTCTACGTCGCGGTCCTCAAGACGCTCGACATTGACCTGCTGGCCGATTTCACCTTCGGGCGCGATCACCACGCCGGTTTCGGCAAGGCACGCCCGACCTTCTGGATCGGCGACGGCAAGCCGGCGCGTGGCGAGATGCACATCGCCTTCACCGCCGCCAGCCGGGCGCAGGTCAGCGCCTTCCATTCGGTGGGCATCAGCATGGGCGGGCGCGACAACGGTCCGCCGGGCATTCGCGCCCACTATCACCCGAACTACTTCGGAGCCTTCGTGCTCGATCCCGATGGCCACAACATCGAGGCGGTTTGTCATGAGCCAGAATGAGGGCCGCACTGAACGCAAAGGCCTCTCGGGTGGCTGCCAGTGCGGGGCGGTGCGCTTCCACGCGCGGCTGCTGGGGCGCCCGTCGATCTGCCATTGCCGGATGTGCCAGAAGGCCTTTGGCGGGTTCTTCGGTCCGCTTGTGACCGCCCATGACGGCACCTGGACGCGCGGCGAGCCGAAGTGGTTCCAGAGCTCGAACGTCGCCCGCCGCGCCTTCTGCGGCGACTGCGGTACGCCCCTAGCTTACGAGACCAGGTATGGTCTCGAGCTCGCCATCGGCGCCTTCGACGATCCGACGGCCGTCGCCCCGGTGATCCAGGTCAACATGACCGACAAGCTGCCGTTCTTCGATGGGTTGACGAGCCTGCCCATCCGCGAGCATCCGAGTGAGGAGTGGCTCGATTTCATGGCCGGGGTTCACTCCAACCAGCATCCCGATCACGATACCGAAGACTGGAATCCGAGGGAGCAATTATGAGCGAAGTCCTTTCCGGCGGCTGTCAGTGCGGTGCCGTCCGCTACCAGGCCCGGTCTCTCAAAGACAATTCCCACGTCTGCCACTGCCGGATGTGCCAGAAGGCGGCCGGCAATTTCTTCATGTCGCTGGTCGGCGTGCCGCTGGAGGATTTCACCTGGACACGCGGCGCCCCGAGCGCCTTCAAGAGTTCCGAGCATGTCGAGCGCGGATTCTGCAGGGAGTGCGGCACCCCTCTGTTCTTCCGGCACGACGCCAATCGGCACATCTCGATGACCATAGGTTCGTTCGATCATCCCGAAAAGATCCCGCTCGCCTTCCAGCTTGGCATGGAAGCCCGGCTGCCGCAGGTCGACCAACTCTCCGATCTCAAGGATTATGGAACGACCGAGGAGGCAAACCCGGAGGCCGCTGCGCGGATCAGGGTATCGAACCATCAGCACCCGGACCACGACACCGATGTCTGGCCGCCGTTGGGAGGAGAGGTATGACCGAGGTCCGACTAACCGGCGGCTGCCAGTGCGGCGCAGTGCGCTATGCGCTCGACCAGCAGCCGGAGAACGTCCATGTCTGCCACTGTCGGATGTGCCAGAAGGCGGTCGGTGGCCCCTTCGCGATCATCTGCCCGGTGCTCAAGCCCGCGTTTCGGGTGACCCGCGGCACGATCAGCTACTTCATGAGCTCCGGCGTCGGACGCCGTGGCTTTTGCAGCGCCTGTGGTACGCCGCTGACCTTCGACTACCCTGAGGCCGACGATGTCGGCGTGCTCGTCGGCACGCTCGACGAGCCGGACCGAGCACCGCCGGTGATCCAGTACGGCAACGAGAGCCGCGTTTCCTGGTATACGGGGCTGACGCAGCTCCCCGGAAATCATCCGACCTACGTTGGCAATCCCGATATGCTCCAGCGGATCAGCAGCACCAACCGCCAGCATCCCGATCACGACACGCATATGTGGCCGACGGTGGGAGGACGGTCATGACCGATGTGCATCTGACCGGCGGCTGCCAGTGTGGCGCCGTGCGCTACACGTTTGAGGGCACACCGGAACTGGTCGCGATCTGTCACTGCCGGATGTGCCAGAAGGCGACGGGTTCCATTGCCTGGGCGTTTTTTACAGCTCAGCGCGCCGCCCTTTGCTGGACCCGCGGCCAGCCTGCGCACTACCCCAGCTCGGCGGCAGCCGTCCGCGGCTATTGCGCTGCCTGCGGTACCCCGCTCACCTTCGAGCCGGAGGGAGAGGACACGATCGATGTCGGCATTGCCACCCTCGATGTACCGGCGGCGCTGAAGCCGACGGAACAATACTGGGTCGGCACGCGCATGCCCTGGTTCGGTGAGCTCGCCGATCTGCCCACGGCCGGCCTCGGCGACAAGCTTCCCGCCGACGAGGTGACTCGGCGCAGGCCCTTTCAACATCCCGACCACGATACGGACGCCTGGCCGCCGCAAGATCGAGTACGACAATGACCAAGGAACGCCTCTACCTCTTCGACACGACGCTTCGCGATGGCGCCCAGACGGCCGGCATCGAGTTCTCGCTCGAAGACAAGATCTCGATCGTCACACTGCTCGAGCAACTTGGCGTCGACTATGTCGAAGGCGGTTATCCGGGTGCCAATCCCGTCGATACCGAATTCTTCGCCGAACGGCGTACGAAGAGGGCCACCTTCACCGCTTTCGGCATGACCAAGCGGGCAGGGCGCTCGGCCGCCAACGACCCGGGCGTCCAAGGCCTCGTCAATTCCGGGGCCGACGCCACCTGTTTCGTCGCCAAGGCATGGGATTACCAGGTGGAGCTGGCCCTGGGCTCGACCACCGCCGAACACCTCGAAGGCTTGGCCGACACGGTGCGCACCGCCGCCAAGGCCGGCAAGGAGGTGCTCATCGATCTCGAGCACTTCTTCGACGGCTTCAAGGCCAATCGTACCTATGCGCTCGATTGCGTCCGGACCGCCGTCGACGCGGGCGCGCGCTGGGTGGTGCTCTGCGACACCAATGGCGGCACGATGCCGGCCGAGGTCGGCGACATCGTTCGGCAGGTCCTGACGGTCGCTCCGGGCGACCGCATCGGCATCCACGCCCACGACGATACCGGCCAGGCCGTCGCCAATACGTTGGCCGCCGTCGATGCGGGCGTGCGCCAGGTCCAGGGCACGCTCAACGGCATCGGCGAGCGCTGCGGCAATGCCAATCTGGTGACGCTGATCCCGACCCTGGTGCTGAAGCCCTATTATGCCGAGCGGTTCGAAACCGGCATCGATGCGACTCGTCTCGAGCGCCTCACCCACATCTCGCGCGCTTTTGATGATCGGCTCAACCGAGCCCCGGCACGTCAGGCCCCCTATGTCGGCGCCTCGGCCTTCGCCACCAAGGCCGGCATCCACGCCTCGGCCCTCGCCAAGGACCATTCGACCTATGAGCACGTGCCACCCGAAAGCGTCGGCAACGAACGCGCCGTGATGGTCAGCCAGCAGGCCGGCAAATCCAATCTGATGACGGCGCTCGCCCGCCACGGCATCGTCGTTGCCAAGGACGATGCCCGGCTCGACAAGCTTCTCGCGACCGTCAAGGAGCGCGAAGCGCGCGGCTATTCCTATGACGGGGCTGAAGCCTCTTTCATCGTCCTCGCCCGCAACGTCTTGGGAACGTTGCCGGAATTCTTCGACGTCGAAAGCTACCGCGCCAGCGTCGAACGCCGCCATAACGCCCGGGGTGAGCTGGTCAACGTCACCGAGGCGGTGGTCAAGATCCGGGTCGGCGAGGACCTGTTGATGTCGGTGGCGGAGGGCAACGGTCCCGTTAATGCGCTCGATCTTGCCCTGCGCAAAGACCTCGGCAAGTACTCCGACCGCATCGGAGATCTGGAGCTCGTCGACTTCAAGGTACGTATCCTGGACGGCGGCACGGGCGCGGTCACCCGTGTACTGGTCGAGAGCCGGGATGGCAGCGGCGAGCGCTGGTATACCATAGGCGTTTCCCCCAATATCATTGATGCATCTTTTGAGGCGCTGTATGAATCGATCACCTATAAGCTGTTGAAGACTGAGGCGGCACAGGCGACAACAGCAGCCTAGAGCAGCGTGCGCAAAGGTGGATACCGGCTTTGCGCAAAAAACGTTGCGACAACAAAGACTAGAGCCGGCGTTCTGATTACGTCAGAACGCATAAGGCTCTAGAGCGGGACGCGAAAAAGTGGGAACCGGTTCTTCGCGAAGATCCCGCGACAACCAAAGTTAGCGCGCGCGATTTGATTTCCATCAAATCGCATCGCGCTCTAGGTGTTTTCGGCAAAAGTGGACCCCGCTTGCGTCCGAGAACGCGATAGATGAACTAGCGACTCGCCGGCGTCGGGCCGGCATGTGCCCAGGAGGGAAAACTGCCCGAGACCGCTCCCAATAGACCTCTTGCCCTCACCATTGGAGCGGCGGCTGTTACACTCGTGGTCGTGATCGGCATCCTCACCGGACCGTCGGTGATCGATTGCTTCGGCGGACCGGACAATGCCGGCATGTGCCTGCGCGACAAGCTCGCCGGCGCGGGGCTGGCCCCGCCTGCCGCGTCGGCCCCAGTAGCCGAAGCCGAAGCCGGTCAGACCGCCGCCGAGGCGGAGGCTGCAACGCCCGAAGTCGAGGCGGTTCCTCCCGAGGCTGACCAGATAGACGACCTCATCGCGGCGACCTTCGGCCTGCTGCGCGCCGAGCCGGATGGGTCTGTGGTGATCGCCGGCAGCGGCACGCCGGGCAGCGAGGTCGAGGTCTATGCCGATGAGGAGCTCATCGGCCGTACAACCGTCGAGGACAGCGGCGATTGGGTGCTGGTGCCCGAGGAGCCGATTGCGCCAGGCGGCCGTGAGATCACTCTCGCCGAAGCGGGCAAGGAGGGGCGCGCGGACCAGTCCTTCGTCGTCGTCATCGATCCCGATCGCGATTCCCAGCCATTGGTGGTGGCAAGCGAACCTGGCGAGGCGAGCGAAGTTCTCCAAGGCCTCGAGCGGCCCGCGCCGATGGAGGTTGCCTCGGTTCCTGAGGACGCGACAGCTGCGCCCGAGACTCCCGAGGAACCGGCCCAGCCGCCTGCTGCGCCGACCGAGGCGAGTGTAGGCGATACCGATCCGCCCGCCGATGAACCCGCCGATGCACCCGTTGCAAGCGATGCGCCGCAGGTACCGGCGAGCGAAGCTCCCTCCGCCACGGCCGACTCGCAGGCCCCGGCGGCCGGGGCGCCTCAGGAACCTGTGTCAGAACCGGAACCATCGCCCGCGCCTGAGCCTGTAGAAACCGCCGCCGCCGCGCTGGAGGTTCCTGCCGATGAACCCTCGGCCGATCAAACGCCGGCTCCCGTCGGGCCCGAACCTGCGTCCGAGCCGGCTGCACCTGAGGCCGCGGTCGAACCCGAGGCTGTTGCAGCTGTCCCCGCGCCGGCAACGCCGACCGCCGAACCGCCGGCCGCCGTTCCCGAACCCATTGAAACCGCCGCTCCGCCGACAATCGATGCCATCGAGATCGATGGCGATCGCACCTTCTTTGCCGGTGCCGGGCCTGACGGCGCAACCATGCGCCTCTACGTCGACGACGTTTTCATTGCTGATGCACCGGTCGACGGCGGTCGCTGGCTGGTCGAGGCCGGCGACATCCTGCCCGGTCCCCAGCACGCGGTGCGCATAGACATGCTGGTCGCGAATTCCGCCGAGGTTGCCGCGCGCGCCGAGGTCAACTTCCGCGTCGATATGCCCGCGCAGACGACAGCTGTCGCCGAGGCCCCCGCGACCGAAACGGCCGAAACCTCGGCCGAACCGCAGCCACAGGCCGGAACGACGGCCAAACCCGTCCCGGCACCGGCCGAAACCGTCGCACCAGAGCCTCGTGCGGAGGTCGCCGAAGCTGTCGATGCCGGCGCAGTGCCGACGATGGTTGCCGAGCCGGTCGGCGATCCGGAGTTGCAGCGCTTCGCGTCCGGCAGGGCGATCATCCGCCGGGGCGACAATCTCTGGACCATCGCCCGCCGCGTCTATGGTCAGGGCATCAGGTACACCACCATCTACCAGGCCAATACCGCCCAGATCCGCGATCCGGACTGGATCTATCCCGGCCAGGTGTTCGATCTACCCAAGGCCGAGCAGTAACCCACCTCGAGCGCCGCGGAAACGGTCACGCCCAATTCTCCGCCCGGACACCCGGCATACCAACGTCGATCGCGCCCGAACGCTGCTGAAGTGGTCCCCGACGGTAGCACTCTCCGAGAGCATTGGCAGGCACATCGAGAGGTGGAGGAAGCATTCCTAAGGGGATATTCCAACGTGACATGAAGTTTCAGTTTGGGGAATGCCGGTTCACATCGGCGTTCTGCTCGCGGCCGAATATGGGACGACCATGGCGGCGATCGTTCGCGCACACGACCGCATGACATTGATCGCCGGCGAAACCACTGCCACTTTGATCGCGTCGATGGCGCCGCGCCTGTGCCATTAGGAAGCGAGATCACCGAGGATTTCGCACGGGTGGACGATGACGCGGCCGCACTCAGTCTCGCTATCGCCAGCCGACCGTTGCTGGACGACCGAACCATACTGCGCCTGCGAGCCAGGTCTGGACTTTCCGCCGCGCTTGAAGGATAGAGAGCTCATGACCGAAGCGAGACACATCACGCGACGAAGGTAACCGACTGGCGAATGCCAAGCCGGCCCGTTTCGTGTTGCTCGTTCAGGACCTCCCAAAATTGCAGACTGTTACCGCCGTCGCTGCCGCTGAAGCAGCGCTGGTCGAGGCATTCAAGGCTCTCGGCTTGCCCATCGAACATGCGCTTGCCTCTCCACCGCACCGGAACAGCAAGGCGGATTTTCAATGCAACGGCGCCCTGGCGCTGGCAGGGAAGCTTGGAAAGAAGCCACTGGACCTTGCTCAGGCAATCACTGCCGAGCTCTCCAACAACACGACGTTCGAACTGGTCGAGGTAACCGGGCCAGGGTTCATCAACTGCACGCTGTCGCAGGCCACGCTTGTCGACTGCCTCGAGGCGGCGCTTGCCAGCAGCGATTTGGGAATTGCCACCGCGGATAACGCGCGCACTATCGTGCTGGATTTTGGCGGACCGAACGTCGCAAAGCCCTTGCATGTGGGGCACCTGCGGTCCCTGGTCCTCGGGGAGAGCTTGCGGCGGATACTCATTGCGTCTGGCCATACCGTCATCAGCGACATCCCTCTCGGCGACTGGGGGCTGCAGATGGGTCAACTGATAAGCGAGCTTCAGTTGCGGATGCCGGATCTGGTGTATTTCGATCGCAGCTATAGCGGTCCCTATCCATCGGAGCCGCCGATCATCCTTGCCGATCTCGAAGGGATGTACCCAGTGGCGGCCGCCGCCTGCAAAGCCGATCCAGAAAGGCTCGCGATGGCGCGGATAGCTACAGCCGAGCTGCAGGCGGGAAGGCCGGGCTATCGGGCGCTGTGGTCACATTTCCGGGCGCTTTCGATGACCAGCATCTGCGCGGACATCGACCAGCTCGGCGCCCACTTCGATTTGTTAGCTGGGGAATCGGACACGCAGCCGATTATCGCGCCCCTGGTCGACGCCTTGCTTGCAAATGAGGTGGCGACGCAGAGCCAGGGCGCCATCGTCATCGACGTTCAACAGCCCGAGGACAGTGACCGGCCGATCCCCCCACTCATCCTCGTCAAGTCAGACGGCGCCGCCATGTACGGCACCACCGATCTGGCGACGATCAAACAACGGACCGCGACCTACGCTCCGGACGAGATCATTTACGTCGTCGACCAACGGCAAGCGGAACACTTCACGCAAGTCTTCCGGGCCGCCGCAAAGGCTGGTTTCACCACCAGGCTGACGCATTGCGGCTTTGGCACTGTTAACGGCGCCGACGGCAAGCCTCTCAAGACCCGGGCCGGCGGCACGGCAAAGCTTGGGGAGTTGATCGCGGACGCCAAGTCGAAAGCCGATCTGGTCATTCCCATCCATCTCGACGACCGCGAGCAGCTCGCGGGCAAGATCGCGATCGGCGCCCTCAAGTTTGCGGACCTCTCCAGCAAGCGGCTTACCGGCTATACATTCGATCTCGACCGGGCCATTTCGTTTGAGGGGAAGACGGGACCGTATTTTCAGTATGCAGCTGTCCGGATGGCATCAATCCTGGAGAAAGCAGGGGACGCACGGGCAGCCTTTGGTGCAGATCTCAGGGGAGTGGAAAGGGATCTGGCGCTGCAGTGCCTGTCGTTTGCCGCGGCCGTTCAACAGGCTGTCGACAGCTACGAGCCAAGTGAAATCGCCACGTACGCTTTCGAACTCGCTCAGACATTCAGCCGGTTCTACACCAATTGTCCGGTGCTGACCGAACCGGATAAAGCGATCCGGGCCTCGCGCCTGGCCCTTTGTGCGCTGACTTCGCGGACACTCGAAAAGTCGCTTTGGCTTCTGGGGATCGAGATCCCGGAGCGCATGTAGTGGTCGGTCAGTGTTCGGAGACTCGGACTTGCCATCGCGAAAACGCGAGATCGGTCTCGCGCTCGCAACGCATGGTTCGGTCGATCGGTCTCGAGGGGATTGCGTCGATGTCCGGCGACCAGCGGGCCAAGGCACTGCGCCTGCTGTCCTAGATCCCCGCGCGGCGCGAGTGCTTGCCGGCGAAACGAACCGGACCAAATTACCCTCCTTGAGTAGGAGCACACGCTTCATCAGCCTTGGGGCGGAGATCACCGAGACTGTCGCGACTCCGACTCTGCAGGTTCAGCCGGTTCGTAAGCGGCAAAATCATATTGGAGAGTGATGCCGAGTCTGTTTTCGGCAGCGGTAACTCTGAATCGTTCCCGCGCCCCCTTCGCACCAACGATGTTCAGAATCTCAAGCGCATCCTCGGATGGTTGAAGCGCGAGACCGGCGAGACAAGCTTCAGCGATATCTTCGAGCGCAACCCATCCGCCGCGGCAATAGTGCTCGTTTTTGAGCGCGAGCGAGCCCTCCAGGTTGGATTCCTCCTCGCCGCGCACGATATGGCCGAACCTTAGGCAGAGCACGGCCAATCCGTGCGAACGAAAGTCACTAGCGATGACTTCCTGTAGCGCTTTGCTCAGATCGTAAACATGATCCCCGCCGTCGGAAGGCGGCGGAAAGCTGTTGTCGCGATCACTAGTGGGCAGGTGGACGGGAGCCGAACCGGCAATGATTGTGCGCCTGAACCCGGCCTCTTTGGCGGCGGCTAGAAAACCGTAAGCGCCGAGCGCATTAATCGAAAGTATGTCACTGACGGTGGCCCCATCTGCCACGGCCGCCAAGTGTATACCCGCCTCGCAACCTCTGGCCGCCTCTTTCAGGTGTGCGAAGTCTCTTACATCACCTTCAATCAGACTTGCGCCATCCGGTAGTTCTGAACCGACACGGTCATAGCCAATGACCTCGTGATTTGCCGAAACGAGCTTTTCTGTAACCGCGAGGCCAATCGTTCCGCACGCGCCTGTGACAAGAATCTTCATCGCTAGAGGGTAGCTCGGTTCATCAAGGCCGCAACAGTCAGTCCCGCACTATCGCCGATTTCGTGCACCTGACGGGAGCCATGGGTATGCGAATATCTGGAATGGGTTGAAACCTGCCAGTCGCGCGATGGATTGATATGGCAGTTCATGAAGCGTCCCGGGCGGCCCGCGCACCCAGCACACAAATGTCGTGGCGCGCAGGTGCCCGTCGGATCTTGCGACCGCGTCCTCATAGAGCTAGCGAACCACCGGACCGTAAGTGGGTCAATTCGCGAACAAGATCAGTCTTGAGGTAGAGCTTCACTCTTTGCCACTCAGCTGCGATTTGATCGCGGGGGCTGCGTCGGTGTACCTAGGACAGCCCAAGCCACGACAATGCGGGGTGATCGCCAGGCAGGAATTCGCCCAGAATCTGCGGAACCAGGCTAAGCCCCGAATTGCTATTTGCAAACAGCACGAATGCCGACCGCGCATTAACGACGGCAAATGCCGACGCGCCCAGATTTGAGCCCCAATGGAACCACGTTCCTGTCTCGACCTCGAGACCCAACCCAAGGGACCAGGCAACACCGGGATCGGTTTCCGGAGGAGTGCTCTCCAATGCCTCGAACCGTCCGACCGGCACGTGTGCCTGCGGGGCCAGCCACTCCTCGTGGATTGGTTTACTCAGCCCCGAATTACCTATCGTCGCCACAAGGAAGCGACTGTACTCGACGGCGGTCGTGTGAAGCGAATATGCGGCATTTGCCACGCTCGGCTTGAACTTCTCGTACGCGTTCCCTTTGTCGTCGTGTGCTGCCGCGAAGTTTTCCTCGAACCGCTCTTCCCACGTGTATGCCGACCGTTCCATCCCGAGTGGCTCAAAAACGAGCTTTCTCATCAGGTTGTCGAGAGGTTCGCCCGGGAGGTGTTCCACGGCGCTCTGGAGATATAAGAACCCTTCGCCAGAGTAGCTGAATCGGGAGCCGGGAGGAAAATAGATTCGAAGCGGATATTCCTCCCGCCGCCAGTTCGGCAGACCGGTGGTATGGGTCAGGACATGGCGAGCGGTAATGGCTGCGGCTTCGTGATCGTTTGGAATGACGGCCGGAACGATGCGTGACAGAGGCTCGTCGAGATCGATCCTGCCCGCGTCGACAAGATGGAGGACGGCGTAGGCCACCAAGGGCTTGCTCAAGGACGCTGCCTCGAACACTGTGTCGGCATCGACTGGGTCCGTCGTCCGCATATGTCGAACTCCGATATGGCGGACCTCGTGCAGAACACCCTCGCGGATCGTTGCCATCGAAATTCCGGGAATGCCCAATGTCCGGATTGAATCGAGTTCTAACGACTGAAGCATGTGGAGGCATTCACCGAGGGGAGGGTCGAGCGGCAAATATAGTCGATCAGGGCTGACGGTCACGCCATGATTATCTCGACGGCGCCACGGACGATGGCTATTCGACTGTCGCCGCACCCGACGTTTCGTCTGCCGGCAGGCGTGCGTAAGCGACTTCAGCTTCACGAGCTGCTGGTCCCGTGTCGCCGTGAACAGGGCCGGTCGATTTGCGTCGGGCATATGCTAGGCTGCTTTCATGCCCGACCCAGCCCCTGAAACACTCGATCTCGACGCACTCGTCGCAGCAAGAGATGCGCGCCTGGCCCATGCCACGCGTGTCCTCTCGGCCGACCCGCATGTGGTGGGCATTTTTCTTGTTGGATCGTTGGGGGCCAGCATCGCCGATCCTTACTCCGACATCGATCTTCTGGTGGTCGTTGAGAGCGAGCACCATGCGGACTTCGTGCGTCGTCGGCGGGAGATCCCCAGTAGCTGGCCGGGGTTCCTCTTCAACGAGTGGATGCCCGGTGCGCAGCATTGCGTGTCGCACTTCGAGCCCTTCGGGAAAATGGATATCTTCTACCGTGATCGAGACCGCCTCACGGCCTCCCCATGGTACGGGCTGCCTAGTCGTGTGCTCTACGACCCCCGCGGAACGATTGCCCAGTTGATTGAGCGATCGCGCGGCTTGGACTTCGAGGTCGCAACGGAGGATGTCAGCCACTCCATAAGCAAGGGGCTGGCGGCGCTGCACGAAACGATCCGCCGGGCAAAGCGGGGAGAGCTGACTTATGCGCAGACGCTTCTGGACGAGTTTCGCCGTCACGTCATGAAGGCGGACGATTGGCTGTCCGAGCGAACACCGTCGACGACCCTCTACGCGAAGTTCGATGAACGGGGCAGCCAGAAGGTATTCGGTGCCCTACGAGCCTCGTATTGCCCGCTCGAAGCCGGAGCCATTCTGCGAGCGGTCGCCGACCTTGGCGCGATGTATCGGCAGCAGGTGATCGAATTGCATGAACGTTTCAACGTGAACCGTCTGCTCTCGAATGACCTTCGGGCGTTTGAAATCGCCGAAGCAGCGTTCTCCTTGCCAGAAGTCCGGCGAGCGGCTCCGGGGCGGTAAACTAGACCACTTGACCTCAACTTAGCTTGAGGCTGCAGCCTCGCCTCTCCACTTTTTTGGAGAGCTGCATGTCCACCACATCGCCCACCGTCCTCGGGCTTTATGAAACCCATCTGACCGTCTCTGACCTCGCGCGGTCGATCGCGTTCTATCGAGACGTCGTCGGCCTGGAGCTGGCCCGAGTGATTGAGGAGCGCCAGGTTGCATTCTTCTGGGCCGGCAGCAAAGAGATCGGCATGCTTGGGCTCTGGCATGCGGGATCCGGTCCAATGAAGATGCGATCGCACCTGGCGTTTCGTATGGAGCTCGACCACATCATCGCGAGCATTGATCGGCTCAGGGCAAAGGGTATCGAGCCCAGAGGTTTTCGGGGAGAGCCCGTCGATGAACCGGTGGTCATCGGTTGGATGCCGGCCATCTCGCTCTATTTTTCCGATCCCGACAGTCACTCGATTGAGTTCATCGCGGTCCTCCCGGAGACGGCAGACGCTTCCTTCAGTGTGCAGCCGTATGCGGCGTGGTCGGCACGCGGCTAAGGTCTTCCCACTCTGCGATTTCGTCGGGTGGCCGCTTTTGCCTTGCGCCCGTCGCCCGCATCTTCTATCGTAAAACGACGATAAAAGAAGTTGATCATGCAGGACGACGATCTCGCCGCCGCCATGCGGGCGCTCGGGCATCCGGTGCGCCTCTCGATATTGCGTATCCTGGCTGCGCAGCAGCAGCAGGACCAGTGCTGCTGTACGCACGTGACCGAATGTCTGCCGCTTGCCCAGTCGACGGTGTCCCAGCACATCAAGGTGCTGCTCGAGGCCGGTCTCATCGAGTGCCGTCCCAAGGGCACCCGGAACTGCTATCTGCCGCGTTATGACCGGCTTGAAGCGATCGGTGCCGGTTATGGAGGCCTGCTTGCAGGGTTGACTGCAAAACTACGCCCGAACGAGACGGAACCGGCTTAATGACGACCGACAACAGCGTGGAATCCCGCCCGACGGTGAGCGCGGAGGAGGGCGGTCTGCTTTCCACGGTGCGCAACCTCTGGGGCTATATGTGGCCGGCCGCGCGCCCGGACCTCAAGCTGCGCGTGGTGCTGGCCATCGGGGCACTCCTCGTCTCCAAGGCGGCGACGACCCTCATCCCCTTCGCCTACAAGGGCGTCATCGACAGCCTCGACGGCACCACTCCAGAGAATGCGGTCGTGCTGGGCATTGCCGTACCCATCGTGCTCGTTATCGCCTTCGGCATCGGCAACATCGTCGATGCCGGCTTCCAGCAGTTGCGCGACGTACTCTTTGCCAGCGTCGGCCAGCATGCGGTGAGGAAGCTCGCCTATCGCACCTTCCAGCACATGCATCGGCTGTCGCTGCGCTTCCACCTGTCGCGCCGCACGGGTGGCCTCAGCCGGGTGATCGAGCGTGGCACCAAGGGCATCGAGACGATCGTGCGCTTCACCATGCTCAATACCGCGCCGACGCTGGTCGAATTCGTCATCGTCGCCATCGTCTTCATCGTCATGTTCGGGGTCAGCTATCTCGGCGTGCTGGTGGCGACGATCTGGGCCTATCTCTACTTCACCATCAAGGCCTCCAACTGGCGCATCGCCATCCGTCGCGACATGAACGAGAGCGACACCGACGCCAACTCCAAGGCGATCGACAGCCTCCTCAACTTCGAGACGGTCAAGTATTTCGCCAACGAAGAGATGGAAGCCGAACGCTTCGACAGATCCATGGCGCGCTACGAGCGCTCGGCCATCCGCATCTGGACCTCCCTCGGCTTCCTCAACTTCGGCCAAGCGGCAATCTTCTGGGGCGGATTGATCGTTATCTCGGTCATGGCGGTCAACGGCGTTATGTCGGGAACGCTCACGCTCGGCGATTTCGTCCTCTTGAACACCTTCCTCATGCAGATCTACAGGCCCCTCAACTTCATCGGGTTCGTCTACCGTGAAATCCGCCAGGGGCTGACCGACATCGAGGAGATGTTCAAGCTCCTCGATCAGAACCCGGAGATCGAGGACAAGCCGGGCGCTAGGCCGATCACGATCAGCGGGCCTGTCGTCCGCTTCGAGGACGTGCACTTCCACTACGACCCGGACCGGCAGATTCTGAGGGGCATCGATTTCGAGGTGCCGGCCGGCAAGACCGTCGCCGTTGTCGGCCCCTCGGGCGCCGGCAAGTCGACGATCTCTCGCTTGCTCTACCGGTTCTACGACGTGACCGGCGGGAGCATCACCATCGACGGGCAGGACGTGCGCGAGGTGACTCAGGCGTCGCTGCGCGCCGCCATTGGCATGGTTCCGCAGGATACCGTGCTCTTCAACGACACCATCGCCTACAACATCCGCTACGGTCGTCCCGACGCGACCGAGGACGAGGTGCGCGAGGCTGCGCGCATGGCCCAGGTGGCCGGCTTCATCGAGCGCCTGCCCAAGGGCTATGAGACCGAGGTCGGCGAGCGAGGGCTCAAGCTTTCCGGCGGCGAAAAGCAGCGCGTCGCCATCGCCCGCACCATCCTCAAGTCGCCAGCCATCCTCATCCTCGACGAGGCGACCTCAGCCCTCGACACCAAGACCGAGCGCGATATCCAGTCGGCGCTCGATGCGGTGTCGGCCAACCGCACCACGGTCGTCATCGCCCACCGGCTCTCGACCGTCATCAATGCCGACGAAATCCTCGTGCTGCGTGACGGCCAGATCGCCGAGCGCGGCCGCCACGAGGAGCTTCTGGCCCTCGGCGGCCTCTATGCGCAGATGTGGAGCCGTCAGCGCGAGGCGAGCGAAGCCGAGGAACAGCTGCGGCGGGCCGCCGAGGAGGATCCGGACGGGTTCATCAAACGTGGGGCGGCTGCGGCCGAATAGGCGTGCGGCTCACGTATAGCGGATGCGCGGGTCGAGCCAGGCAAGCAGCAGGTCCGGCAGCAGCGTGCCAGGCCCGGAAGGCATTCGGGTGTCAGGCGGCATAGCTGCCTACTCCCTTCAGAGTGAGGCTGTCTGCAAAGTGGCAGGCGACCATTTGTTCGCCAACCGGTCGCAACTGGGGTGTTTCGGTTTTGCAGCGCTCGGTGGCATAGCGGCAGCGTGGATGGAAGGCGCAGCCGGATGGGAGGTTGGAAACGTCGGCGACCTCGCCGGCGAGGCGGACTCGCTCCCCTGTGCCTCGCACGCGCGGATCCGGACGGGGTACGGCTGACAACAGAGCCTCAGTATAGGGGTGGCGCGGCGTGGCAAAGATGCTTTGGGTGGGGCCGATCTCGACGAGCTTTCCCGCATACATGACCGCGACCCGATCGCAGATATGCTGGATGACTGCCAGGTCATGCCCGACAAAAAGATAAGTCAGGTCGAACTCGTCCTTGAGTTCACGCAAAAGACGCAGGATCTGGGCTTGCACCGACACGTCCAGCGCCGACACGGCCTCGTCGCAGATGACGAAATTCGGATTGACCGCCAGGGCGCGTGCAATGCCGATGCGCTGGCGCTCACCGCCGCTGAATGCATGCGGGTAGCGCCGGATATATTCGGGACGCAGCCCGACGCGCCGCAGCATGTCAGCAACGCGGTCTTCTATTTCGGCGCCACGCGCGATGCCGTGATAATGGAGTCCTTCGCCGATGATTTCGCCGACAGGCAGGCGCGGATTGAGGGAAGAATTGGGGTCCTGAAATACCATACGGGCGGCACGACGGACGGCTTTCAGTTCGTCGCGGCCGGCAGTACGGACGTTGATGGGGTCTCCGTCGGGAGGTGTGTAGGTAATCCTACCCCCCGTGGGTTCGACGATGCGCAGCAGAGCGCGACCGGTCGTGGTCTTGCCGCAGCCGGATTCCCCGACCAGCCCCAGCGTCTCGCCCCGATATACGATGAAGGAAATGTCGTCGACAGCCTTCACCTGCCCGACAATGCGCCGCATCACGCCTCGCGTGATGGGAAAATGCACCCTAAGTCCCTCGACCGTATAGATGGGCGTACGCCTGTCGCTCGACCCGGATCGCCGGATGCCTTGTTTGGCCACAAGGGTCATTGCAGGGCTCCCGCGGGGGCTGTTTCCTGCCTGTGGGGCTCGTGCAGCAAGCAGCGGACCTCGGTGCCGTCGGGCAGGCGGGTGCGGCTGGGATCGACGCGGTCGCAACGTCCGGGGATCATCTCGACGCAACGTGGATGGAAGCTGCAGCCGCTGGGGCGGTTGAACGGGTTGGGGACCATGCCTTCGATGGTGTCGAGCTCTTCGCCGACGCGGATGCCCAGACGTGGGATGGAACGGAGCAGCCCGCGAGTATAGGGGTGCCTGGCGTTGTGAAAGATGTCATCGACCGCGGCGCGCTCGACAACGCGCCCCAGATACATAACCGCGACGCTGTCAGCGATTTCGGCGACGACGCCCAGATCGTGGGTGATGAACAGCACAGCCATCCCCATTTCGGCCTGCAAGTCCCGGATCAGGTCGAGAATGACAGCTTGGGTGGTCACATCGAGAGCGGTGGTAGGCTCGTCGGCAATCAGCAGGCGCGGCTGGCACGACAATGCAAGGGCAATCATGGCTCGCTGGCGCATACCGCCGCTGAGCTGGAACGGGTAGGCCTCCAACCGTTGCTCAGGCCGCGGCATGCCTACGCGGGTCAGGACCTCGATGGCCTGGTTGCGCGCTTCCTTTCGGCTGACCTTCAGGTGCAGCTGAATGGCATCCGTGATTTGAGAACCGATTGTCTGCACCGGCCCCAGGGCAGTCATCGGTTCCTGGAAGATCATCGCGACTTCGCGGCCCCTGATCGACCGGATCTCGGCGCCCTTCGGGTCCAATGCTGCAAGGTCCACGACCTTGCCCGACTGTCGGTGCAGGTTGATCTGGCCTGCGGTGACCTGCCCAGGGGGTGGCACAATGCGCAGGATCGAACGTGCCATCATCGATTTGCCGCAGCCGGACTCGCCAACGAGGCACACCGTTTCCCCCGGGTTGACCACCAGATCGACGCCATCCACTGCGCGAATGGTGGTACCGCCGACCCCGAAGTGGGTCTTGAGCCCACTGATTTCGAGCAGAGGTTGGGTCATTGCGTCAGTTTCCGTAAGGATCAGCGGCGTCGATCAGACCGTCGCCAAGGAAGTTCATGGACAGCACCGACACCACGATGGCAGCGCCCGGCAGGAACAGCCAGGGCGCGGTAGCAACCGATCGGATGTTCTGTGCCTCCTGCAGGAGCACGCCCCAGCTGACGACCGGCGGCTTGAGGCCGATGCCAATGAAGCTGAGCGCGGTCTCGGCGAGGATCATGGCCGGTATCGCCAGCGTCACCGAGGCAATGATGTGACTGAGGAACGATGGAACCAGGTGTTTGCGGATGATCACCATCTCCCCCAGGCCATCGAGGCGGGCGGCGGTGACAAAGTCCTCATGACGAAGTGCCATGAATTTGCCGCGCACCTCCCTTGCCAGCGACGTCCAGCCGATCAGCGAGAGGATCACTGTGATTGCGAAATAGACCTGCAGCGGTGTCCAGGATTGTGGGATGGCTGCCGCGAGTCCCATCCACAGCGGGATGGTGGGAATGGATTGGAGGAATTCGATTATCCGCTGGATAAGGGTGTCCACGGCACCACCAATGAAGCCGGACAGGCCGCCCAATATTATGCCAAGGACGAGACTCAGCCCCACCCCTATGAGCCCGATCGACATCGATACCCTCGTGCCATGTATTGTGCGGCTCAGCACATCGCGGCCCAGGCGATCTGCGCCGAACAAGAACATTGGGTCTCTGGGGTTCTCCGGTCCCAGCAGGTGGATGTCGGTCGGGATGATCCCAAGCAGGTGATAGGTCTCACCCGCGGCGAAGAAGCGAACCGGCACGACCTCTTCGGGGTCGGGTACGAAAGTGCGGCGGAACGAGACCGGATCGATATCCGTCGTGTAGGCGTTGACGTGCGGCTGGAAACGCCAGCCCTCTTCATTCTGAACGAAGAAACTGAGCGGCTGGGGCGGTGCATAGGCATACCGTCCCTGGTAGTGTTCGGAGGAAAAAGGTGCCAGGAAGTCGGCGAAGATCGCCACCAGGTAGATGATGAGCACGACGGCACCGCTGAACAGCGCGACTTTGTTTCGGCCCAACTTCCACCAGATCAGCGTCCATTGGCCGGCATACTGTTCGCGGTGCTCCACCTCCGCATGAGCTTTGGGAGCAGTGGCAGGGGTATCGATATCGGCCTGGTCGATCATGGCTTCGCCTCAGCTGTAGCGGATGCGCGGATCGAGCCACGCCAGCAGGATATCGGAAATGAGCGTGCCGATGACGGTCAGGGTCGAGAGCAGCAGGATGAAACTGCCGGCTAGATACATATCCTGCGTCAGTAGCGAACGCAGTAGCATGGGTCCGGACATGGGCAGGTTGAGCACGATGGCGGTTATGGTGGCGCCCGAAACCAGCCCGGGCAGCACCCAGCCGACCGTACTCACGAACGGATTCAGCGCCACTCGCACAGGATACTTCAGCAGCACGACATGTTCGGGATGACCCATGGCGCGCGCAGTCGTGACGTACGGTTTGTTCAGCTCATCCAAAAGGTTGGCACGCATGATGCGGATGAGGGTGGCCGTACCCGCGGTGCCCAGGACGATGATGGGTATCCACATATGGGCGATGAGGTCGCCGACCTTGGCAAGACTCCAGGACGCGTTCTCATATTGCGGAGAAAACAGCCCACCGACCGATTGCCCAAAATACCGGAAGGACAGGTACATGAAGACCAGCGCGATAAGGAAATTCGGGATCGCCAGGCCAATGAAGCCGACCAGGGTGGCCAGGTGAGCCCCGAACGAGTTCTTGCGAATGGCCGAATAGATGCCAATGGGAAAGGCGACCGCCCATATGAAGAAGAGGGTGGCCACGGACAGCAGCAACGTAAGCCCCATACGCTCGTATATGAGTGAGCTGACCGGTCGGTTCCACTCGAACGATTGGCCGAAATCGCCCCGCAGAACGATGCCGGAAATCCACTTCCAGTACTGCACGTAAACCGGGTCGCCCAAACCGTAGCGGTCGCGCATCGCATTGATGAACTGCTGATCCACCTGCTGCCCTTCGGCACTCATGCCGGCCACCATCGAGCTCAGGTAATCGCCAGGGGGCAGCTGGATAATGGCAAAGGACAGGATGGACACCAGAAAGAGCGTGACCACCATGTAGATGAAGCGCCGCAGCATGAACGCCAGCATCGATCCCTCCCCATTTCATGAATGCCCCACGGGAGGCCCGCGGGGCATTCATCAGGCTATTGCGCCTTGACGTACCACGTGGATGGATTGGTCGGGGCCGGCGTCGGGTAGATGGCCGAGTCGATCATCTTGGTTGGGATGTTGCCCATCTTATCGCCGGCGATGGCATAGGTGCCGGTGATCAGAGATATGCCTAGAGTGCGGAATTCGTCCCTCGCGATACCGAGGATTTCGGCAAACAATTCGACCTGGCGAGCTTCATCGGCCGTGGCCAGGAAGTCGTCGTAGAGTTCGAGTTGCCTCATGGTGGTTTCGTCGGGTTCTATGCCGCGCGGATCTTCGTTGTACCAGTATGACCAGGGCACCGCGTAGAGTGCATTGTCGTTGATCGGCACGTAAAGGCGGGGGTTGAGCATTTCATTGAGGCCTCCGGCACCCACATTGGAGATGGCCTCGAACAGGTTGCCGACCTGGCGTTCACGGTAAAGTGCACTGTCGATCACGTTTATGCGTAATTCGATGCCAACATCGGCCCAATACCGCTGGATAAGCTCGAGGCCGTCGATTTGCGGCGTCGTATCGGTACGCACATCGACCTGGATGGATATGGGCGAACTATCCTCGAAGAGGCGAATGCCTGCTGAATTTCGGTCGGTCAGGCCTAGATCGTCCAGCATCTGGTTCGCCAGGTCGGGATCGAACTCGGTATACTGGTGGGCAAACACCTCATCATAGAACTGAGATTCCGGGCGCGGCGCGACTTGGTAGGGTTCGCCTTGGCCGACATAGATGATGTCGATGATCTCCTGCCGGTCAATGGCGTGGCTGAGCGCGATCCGGAAGTCCTTCTCGTTGAACAATGCGTTGCGGTTCGGATCGGTCGTGGTGAGGTTGAGGTGAATGGCCTGGGTGGCAGAGACGTCCGGGCTCAGCTCGATGAAGTGGTACTGGCCGGCTTCCATGCTGTCGAAGAACACCGCCTTGTCCGCCAGGGTCAGGTTCTGCGGGCGGTAGGTGAAATCTATCTGCCCGTTCATCACCATCAGCTTGAGCACCTCGGTGTCGCCGATAATGGGGAATACGACCTCGTCGAGGTAGGGGAGCTGGTTCTCGGCCGTGTCGACTTTCCAGTAATAGGGATTGCGCTTTGCAACGACCTGCGAGCTCGACCCGTCATAGGGTTGCGTGACGGTCCAGGCGTGCAGCGAGGGCAGCTCGGGGTTAACCCACGAGGCGAAATTGTTGCCTGTTGGGCCACCGACCTTCTGCTGAAAAAGCTCTACCCAGGAGGTGAAGCCAGATGCGGCCACCTTCGCGTCGAGGTCTTCGGCATAGGCGGGATGGAACTGTTCACCATAGTGACGCGGCGCAATCGCGGGCTGATTGTTGGCGTTCGCCAGTTGCTGGATGAACAACCCATAGGGGTCGGCGAAGGTGAATTTGATGGTCAAGTCGTCCAGAGCCTCGACCACCACCGGCTGGCCGTTCACCTCTAGATGCCCCCCCGGGCCGCCGGGGAACAGTTCGGTATTCTTGGCCATATCCTCGACGAAGAACGTCACATCATGCGCGGTGACGGGTGCGCCATCGCTCCAGCGCAGGCCCTCGCGCAACTTGAAGATGAATTCGGTGCTGTCGTCATTGGCCTCCCAGGACTCTGCAATATTCGGGATGACGCGGCCGCCCTCGGGCGCCCAGCGTACCAGGGGTTCATATCCGATGATGCGGTTGATCCAACCATAGCCACGATCCGTGCCGCCCAGGATGTCGGTGCGCAGCGATCCGCCATAGACACCGACCTCATCCAGCGGCTCCAGAACCATCGGCTGTGCGGGCAGGCGGTCGTCGACCGGCGGCAAGGTGCCGGCCTCGACCTCGGAGTCCAGCGCCGGGGCCTGGTTGAACGCCAGGGCAGCGCCGGGAAAGACCATCAGAGCCGTCAGGACGACCCCGCCAAGACCTATGATGGCCTGCTTGCGTAAGTACTTGCTTGTCGTCACGTTGTCCTCCTCCAATCAACCACCGTGCGTTGGGTGTTTGTCTGGCTTTACGCCTTGAACCTCATGCGTGGCGTGAGACGGCTGATCTTCCAGCCATTCGGTTGCCGACTGAATTCGAATTCGAGGTCGCCGACAGAGTTGATACCGTTGAGGGGCACCGTTCCGTCTTCGTTGACAGGGCCCCGCAGCGGCATGAAAACCGCCGTTGCCCGGGCACTGTCGGCGGTGATGTCCCTCACCAGCACATTGGTCACGATATGGCGGGAAAGGTCAGTGGCCGGACGTTGCCTGAGGGCGCTTAAGATCGCTTCCTGGCCGGCAACCGGCACGCCACCCCGGACCCATACCGCATCAGGACTGAAAAGGTCCGCTGTCTCCTCATAGAGGCCTTGGTCCATGAGACTGTAAGCTGCGGTGGCGAGCCAGGCGCATTCCAGCCGCGTATCGGCATTGCTCATCAGCTGCTCCTAATAGCCGAGTTGCTTGTTAGCGATGTTGATGAGCTTACGCCCCTCGACGTATCGCTCGAGATTGTCGCGGAAGATCTCGTAGCCGCGCGCCTTGGTCTTGAGCGTTGTTGCCCCATTGTGCGGAGTGATGATCGTATTTTTGAGGGTCCAGAAGGGACTGTCGGCCGGCAGCGGCTCGACGCCATGAGCATCTAGACCGGCTCCGGCTATCCATTCCTCATCTATGGCCCGGTAAAGCACCTTGTCGTCAGCGATGCCGCCACGCGAGAAGCACACATAGAATGCACTGGGCTTCATTGCTCGGAATTCGGCTTCCCCGAGCAGGTTGGCTGTTTCCGGCGTCTTTGGCGCCGTAACCACGACGAAGTCGCACTCACTCAGCATGCCATGGAGCTGGTCGCGCGTATACATTGCGTCGAAGTTTGGCGTCGGTTGCGGGTTGCGCCGCAAGCCCAGTACCCTCATGTGGAACGCCTTGCACTTCAGCGCCAGATCGCTGCCCGAATAGCCCGTGCCGATGATGCCGACGGTCAGTCCGTTCAGTTCGCCGTGGAAGAAGGGGTCCCATTTGCGGTCGCGATGCCCTTGGATCCACCGCATGGCGTTCCGGTTCAGCATCAGCATGAGCATCATCGCGTGCTCGGCCAAGGGTATGGCGCCGTTGCCCTTCGAACAGGTGAGGACCACGTCGCTTTTTACGAATTCGGGAAACAACTGCGCATTGGGTCCCGCCGCCCAACTGTGCACCCATTTCAAGCTCTTGGCCTTGTTGAGTCCTTGCGGCGAAATGTGACCAGCTACCACGTCGGCATCGGCGATCTCTGCCTCGAGAGCGATGTCCGAGGGGAAGTATCTCAGCGTCGCATTCGGGGCTCGCTGGCGAAGCTCGGCCATGCGGGCGTCGTCGATCTCGCCAGTCATATAGACAGTCAGGGGTTTGGTTTTCGCCTCGGCGGCAATAGTCATCGCGTCGCTCCTCCATTAGGGAACCGTAGGGGGAGCGACAGTTCTGGTGCAAGCAACAATGCGCAATCGTATCGTACTAATTGCGTTGCGGTGCGCAACTATGTTGCGGTGATCGCGTCAATCAGCCTTGCACTTCGATCTGCGACGAACTAGGGAGTCCAGAATTGATGTGAAGGAGGACGCCGATTGAGCCGCCGCATAAAACTCGATGACTTGGCACAACGCTTAGGCATGTCGAAGTTTTCCGTCTCCCGTGCGCTGTCAGGAAGGCCCGGCGTCAGTCAGAAGACACGCGAGTCCGTTATCCGGCTGGCCCGCGAAATCGGCTACGATCATGCCGGTGTCAACGATCGCCTGGGCGAACGCGTCATCCATCTGATCATCCCGAGCGCCGACGCCATCAAGTCCAGCTTTTGGGTGGAGGTGATTGGAGGCGCCGACGCGGAGGCACGCCTGCTTGGCTATCGCCTGTCGACGGACGTGTTGAGTGACGGCTTGGCACCCAACGGCATCGACGATGCCGCAGCAGGGTTGATCCTGGCTGGGCGACGCTCTCGCGGAATGCTGGAGCCCTTCATGCGACTTCCGCATCCCAAGCTCTTGATCGGGCATCCCCGCCCAATGGAAAGGATCGACAGTTGCCAGCAGGCCAACTTCGACTCCGGCTACGCCGTGGGCGACCTGTTTGGTCGCTACGGCCATCGCAGTGTTGCCTACTTCACCGACGCTCCAGAGGATGAAGGGCGAAACCTGCGCTACGCCGGCCTGAAGGAGGCGATGCGTCAGCATGGCGGAGAGGTGACGGTCATCGCGACCGACGAAGACAAAGACGCCAAGCAGACGGTGCTCGAGGCGTTTCAGACCGAACCGTTGCCAACCGCATTTGCCTGCGCCACCGATTTCGTCGCCATGACTCTGGCCTGGGGACTGAATGAGCTCGGGCTCAAGATACCGGCACATGTATCGTTGGTTGGCTCCAATGACACGCCTACGGCCTCGATGCTTGGGCTGCGACTGACAACGGTGCGCCCGCCAATGCGCGAAATCGGTGCTGTAGCGGTGCAGATGCTCCATTGGCGCATGAATCTCGCACCTCCGGACGCCCGGCCGAGGCGCACCTTGCTGACGCCAGAGCTGGTGGAGCGCAATACGCACGGGCCAGCCAATGGCAGCGAACTCCGGACGCGCCTAGAGCAGATCTGACTAAGCTGCGGATGAATGTGAGCCTGCCCAAACTCACGTATAGCGGATGCGCGGGTCGAGCCAGGCGAGCAGCAGGTCCGACAGCAGCGTGCCGACGACGGTCAGGGCGCTCAGCATCATGATGAAGCTGCCGGCCAGGTACATGTCCTGGGAGATAAGCGCCTGCAGCAGCAATGGCCCGGTCATTGGCAGGTTGAGCACGACCGCCGTGATCGTTGCGCCGGAAACCAGCGTTGGCAGCACCCAGCCGACCGTCGAGATGAACGGGTTGAGGGCGACGCGCACCGGGTATTTCAGCAACAGCTTGCGCTCCGAAACCCCGTAGGCCCGGGCAGTGGTGACATAGGGCTTGGCCAGCTCGTCCAGGAGATTTGCGCGCAGGATGCGGATGAGCGCCGCCGTGCCGCTGGTGCCGAGAACGATTGTCGGAATGATGAGGTGGCTGCCAAGATCGAGCAGCTTGCCGAGGCTCCACGGCGCGTTCTCGTATTCCGGAGAGAACAGGCCCCCGATGCCCGTGTCGAAGTATTTGAACGAGATGTACATCAGGACCAGCGCGAAGAGGAAGTTCGGGATGGCAAGGCCGATGACCCCGATGAAGGTGGCGAGATAGTCGCCCACCGTGTTCTTGCGCACGGCCGTATAGATGCCAATGGGCAGCGAGATCGCCCAGATGAAGAGCAGCGTGACCAGCGCCAATACGAAAGTCAGGCCGAGCCGGTTCCAGAGAAGGTCTGCCACGGGCCGGCGCCACTGCAGCGAAAAGCCGAAATCGCCGGCAAACACGATATTGGAGATCCATTTCCAGTATTGCACCGGAAGCGGGTCATCGAGTCCGTAGCGTGCTCTTAGCGCCGCCATCTCCGCCGGGTCGACGGTGGTACCCTGCAGGTTGAGCTGGGCCACCATCGCAGTCACGTAATCGCCGGGCGGCAACTGGATGATGAAAAAGGTCATCACCGAAATCGCGACCAGCGTCACCAGCATGTAGACGATACGGCGGGCGATGAAGGCGAGCATGGATTTCTCTCCGGGCGAAGCGCTTTCGGGAAAGGCGGTCGCCGGTTTTCCGGTTCGAAAGCGCGATAGCTAATGCCCCTCCCGGAATCGCCGGGAGGGGCGGGGCTTCGGGGGAGGACTATTCCGAAGCGTAGTAGAACTGCTCGGGATTGGCGGCGCCCGGATGAGTGTACTCGGTGCTGGCCAGCAGCACGCCCGGCACGTTGCGCAGCGCGATGTTGATGATCCCGTAGTCCGCGGTCGGCTGCATCACGCCGATGGTGTAGAACTCCTCCTTGGAGATGGCGAGAAGCTCCTTCATCAGTTCCTGCCGCCGGTCGGCGTCGATCTCGGCGAAGATCTGCTGGTAGAGCTCCATTTGCCGCTTGGGCGCTTCCGGCGGTTCTTCCGGATTGGTGTCATTGGTGAACCACTGACCCCAGGTGGTGGCGTAGAAGGCCGCCCAGGATGAGGGGAAGTAGTACTTCGGATCGAAGAGAGAATCGGCTCCGCCCGAGGCTGACCACACGGCCGCGTCATGGTCGTTGGCTTCAACCCTCTGGTTGAGCGCGGTCGTATCGGAGGTGTTGATCAGGAGATCCACCCCGATCTGTCGCCAATAACCCTTGATCAGCTCGGCGCTGTCGATCCAGGGCTGGCGGATGACCGAAATGTCGATGGTGAACTGCAGAGGCCGCCCGTCCGACATCAGCCGGATGCCATCGCCATTCTTCTCGGTCAGCCCGAGGGAATCGAGCATCTCATTGGCCTTGGCGATATCGAACTCGGTAAACTGCGTTGCCATCTCCTCGTCGAACAGCGGCGATTCCGGCCGCTCGACAGTCTGGTAGGGCCGTCCCTGGCCAAGCCAGACCAGTTCGATGACCTCCTCGCGGTCGATCGCCGTCGAGAGCGCCTGACGGAACGACTTGTTGCCGAACAGGTCGCGCAGGACCGGATCCTTGTGCGTCATGTTGAGCGAGATGATCATCAGGTTCGCCCGGTTGGGCAGCACCTCATAGAACTCGTAGCCGCCCGTCTCCTGATTATCGAAGAACGTGCCACGGTTCTCCGGCGTCGTCACAAAGCCGATATAGCTGTCGACCATGTCGAAGTCGCCATTGGCGGCCTTGAGCAGCGTCACCTGGGCGTCACTGATGATGTCGATGGTCACGCGGTCGATATAGGGAAGCTGGTTCCCTTCGGTATCGACCTTGAAATAATAGGGGTTGCGTTCGGCGATGAGCTGATTGCCGCTACCCTGGCCGATCCCCTGGGTGACGATCCACGGGTTGAGCCGCGGCAGATCCGGGTTGCGCCATGCGTCGGCCATCGAATGGAAATGCTGCACCCAGCTCTGCGCGCCCGCTGCCTGGGCGGTCGCCGCAGCATCCGCATTGAAGTCCGGGTGGAACTGCTCGAGGTAGTGGCGCGGATAGGCAAAGGGCTGGTTGGGTTCTGCATCATTGGCCGGTGTCGCCATATACTGCAGCAACAGGCCGTTCGGGCCGCCGAAGACGAACTTGACGGTGGTGTCGTCGATCTTTTCGACCACCAGCGGCGTATCGTTGCGCACCGACCAGGTGGGCTTGGCCGGGAAGAGCTCGGTGTTCGAATAGACGTTCTCGTACCAGAACATCACGTCGTCGGCCGTGTAGGGCTCGCCGTCGCTCCACTTGTGCCCCTCGCGCAGGTGGAAGGTATATTCCGACCCATCCTCGTTGATCTCGACGTCCTCGGCGACGTTCATGATGACGTCGGGCACGATGTCCGTCTGTTCGAGGTCTGGTTGCCAGGTCACCGAGCGCACGAAGTTCTCGTAGCCAATGGTCCTCACCGGCGTCGAGATGTCGCTCGGCGAGTTCATGACAAGCCGCCAGGTGCCGCCATATTGCCCGACGCTCTCTAACGGCTCGACCACCATCGGGTTGGCCGGTAGCCGCTCTTCGACCGGTGGCAGCTCGCCTGCCTCCACGCGCTCGGCCAGCATCGGCGCCTCGTTGTAGTCCTGCGCGGTGGCAAGCCCGACCGACAGTGTAAGCGCTGCCAATCCGACGCCGGCGCGACTTAATGCATGCAGCAATCTCATTCTGGTCTCCTCCGTTTGAACGACGCATAAGTGGGTTCGGCGGAGTTGTGTCTCCGCTCGTATAGGCAAGCGGCCTCAGCCGTTCCCTGAAACTGGATGGCCTCGAACGCCTCGAGCGGCGGCAGCGCATACCAGAGGTATCCGTCGGCATCGGTCTCAGGGCTCTCCGGCGCGATCTCCTTGCTGGCGACCAGCGCCCTGCCGCTCCCTGAGACGCCGCGTACGCCGAGCCGCAGGCCATGCACGGCCGGCGCATCCTCGTAGAGGTTGTTGCGCTGCCCGCCGTAATTGACGACGTGCACCAGAACCTTGCCGGTTGCCTCCTGGCGCTGCACCGTCAGCTCCAGCGACCCGCGGCCTTCGATCCGCGCCGGAGCGGCAGGGATGTGACGGGTGACGAGGTCGGTGAGGAACGTGCGCGTATGGGGCAGGCTGTCGCGATGGTAGAGGGCGTCTGCATGCCAGGGGACGTAGACGGCCTTGCCCTTGCCGTGATCCCCGATGATCGCCCCTGGCATCTCGCTTTCGAAGTCCGGAAAGCAGAGCTCAGGCGGTCCGAACCGCTGTGGAGGCAGGAGCTTCAGCAGCGTTTGCGCGCCGTCCTTCGCCTTCGCGACATAGTAGGTGTGATCGAGCATCAAGAGCTTCACGTCCTCGCCGATCGGCAAGTCGCCGGGGCGGACGCGGAAGTAGGCGCCCTTCATATGCTGGCGCGCCATCGGCTTGCCCGCGATCGGCAGGCTCGCGAGACCCGGTTTGTCGCGTGCAACGCCTTTTTCGTCGTAAAGGCCCGTCTCGCCGGTCGCGAGCAGCACGCCGCCGGCTTCCACCCAGGCATCGATGGCCCTGGCCTCGGCGTCGGAAAGGCAGGTGACATTGGGCATTACCAGGCCGTCGTACTGGCTCAGAACCCTGCCGCCGTCCTTGCCGGCGACGATCTCGTCAACGACGAGGTCGAACGGCAGTCGGGCTTCGACTAGGGCACGATAGGCGCCACGATAGGCTGCCTGCGCGTGCTGGCCGCTCGCCGCGCGCTTGGCATAGGCACCGGCCCCATGCCCCGGAACGATGGCATGCGAGTGATAGAGCCCGATCCTCGATGCAGGCTTGAGGCCGGTATAATTCCGCTCGTTCGCCTTGTGCCAGTGAAAGAGCTTGGAGGTCTCGGCGAAGGCCGACTTGTCGTCCTGGTCCATTACGCCGAGGAGATAGAAGTCGAGCGTCGCGCCGCTCGCCAGTTGCTGCGCCGCCCGCACGAGCTGGTAAGCGCCGGTCTCGGAAACGAACCGCCAGGCGAAGTCGATGAAGTTGGCCGAGGTCGAGGAGACGGTTTTGCCTTGTCCATAGGCCTGGCCCCAGCGGGCCTGCTCACCGGCCTGGTAAGGCCATTCGGGCTGCGGCCGTTCCACGGCGCGCTGCGTCTCCATGCGAATGAGATCGCTCTCGCCCCGATGCCCGGTCATGGCGACCTTGGGGTTCACGTTCTTGATGTGACGGTAGACCTTGGCGCGCAACTCGAGCGAGGTGCGATCCTTGAACTCGAGGTAGTCGGCATAGGCCGGATCGGAGAAATCCTCCGTTGCCGGCAGGGCCTTGCCGTACATGTCGCGGAAGCGCCGCCGGCAGTTCTCGCAAACGCAGATGCCGAAATAGTCGCCCGAATAGGTGAAGTTGGTGTAGCCGAACATGTTGAAGAACACGCCGTCCACGTCGTAGCGCCCGAGCGATTCGGAGATGATCTCGAGCGAATAGTCCTGGTACCAGCCAGCGTTGACGCAGGCCTGGTAGGTGCCGTTGTATTCGAGCGCCTCACCCTTGACGTTATGGACGAACCAGTCCGGGTGGGCCTCATAGGCGATGCGGGTGGCCTTGCTCATGTCGTAGCGCCCGACAAGCGCCAGCCCCTCGGCATGCGCAGCGTCGACCGCCGCGCCTAGCGCATCGCCCTGCATCATCGGGTTGACCGCCTGCAATGCCAGCTCGGTCGGATAGAAGGCGAAGATGCCGCCGATATTGTAGAGCAGCACGTCGGCTCCGAACGCCTTGACCTCCCTGGCCAGCGTGCGCTGGTCGTAGAGGGCGTCCGGTTGGCGCAGGTTCGTCTGCACCATGCGGTAGGGGCGCTGCCACCAGGCGGGTGCGGGCTCCGTATCCGGCATCGAGCGGCTCACTTCTTCATGCAGCATCGGCATGGACTCCCTTGAGATCGAGGCTTTCGGCGTAGTGGCAGGCGACCATGTGTCCGTCGACGGGACGCAGTTGCGGATCGTCGATGCGGCAGCGGTCGGTCGCGAAGGGGCAGCGCGGGTGAAAGGCACAGCCGGCGGGGCGGTGGGCAGGGTCGGCGACCTCGCCCTTGAGGCGCATCTGTTTGCGCTGCCGGGCGCCTTTCGGGTCGGGACGCGGCACCGAAGCAAGCAATGCCGCCGTATAGGGGTGGCGTGGTCGGGCAAAGAGCGGCTCGGTGTCGCTGAGCTCGACGACCCGCCCCGCATACATCACCGCCACCCTGTCCGAGATATATTCGACGACGCCGAGGTCGTGGGAGATGAAGACGTAGGTGAGGGCAAACTCCTCCTGCAGGTCCTGCATGAGGTTGAGCGTCTGCGCCTGGATCGAGACGTCGAGCGCCGAGACGCACTCGTCGGCAACGACGAGCCGCGGATGGACCGCCAGGGCCCGGGCGATGCCGATGCGCTGCCGCTCCCCGCCGGAAAAGGCATAAGGGTAGCGTTCCATGTATTCGGGTCGCAGGCCAACCTTGTGCAGGAGCTCGGCGACCTTTGCCTCGACCTCGCGCTCTTCGGTCACGCCGAAATTGCGCAGGGACTCACCGATGATGTCGATCACCCGGCGGCGCGGGTTGAGCGATGCGAACGGATCCTGGAAGATCATACGGATCTGCGAGCGGTAGGGGCGCAGCTGCGTCTCGCCGAGATGAGCGATATCGCACTCTGCTTCCCCCTCGCGGGCAAAGAGGATTCGGCCCTCGGTCGGCTCGAGTACGCGTACCAGCGCCTGGCCGAGAGTTGTCTTGCCGCAGCCGCTCTCGCCCACGATGCTGAGCGTCTCCCCGTGACGGATATCGAGGCTGATGCCATCGACCGCCCGCACGTGACCGACCGTGCGCTTGAGGACGCCCCGCTTGATCGGAAAGTGCACCTTGACGTTCTCGGCCCGCATCAGCAGATCCGGTTCGGTTGCCGTGGTCCCCAAAGGCAAAGCCGCGTTCATACCGTCACCTCCGCCGCTTGGGTGAGCACCGCCGGATCGCGCATATGACAGGCGACGATGTGGCCTTCGTTGAGCTCGAGTTTGCGCGGGTCCTCCAGGTTGCAAAGCCCGGGGCGGGCCTCCGGGCAGCGGGTGTGGAAAGGGCAGCCCTTCGGTCGGTTGAAGGGATGGGGCACCATTCCCTTGATCGAATGCAGCCGCTGCCCGCGCTTGCGCCGCGCTCCGAGCTTAGGGATGGAGGAGAGCAGGGCCAGCGTGTAGGGGTGCTGTGGGTTGTAGAAGATATCGTCGACGCTGCCGCGCTCGACCACCTGGCCGAGATAGACGACCGCCACTTCATGGGCGATCTCGGCGACGACGCCAAGGTCATGGGTGATGAAGATCACGCCCATGCCGTACTCGGCCTGCAACTCGGCGATGAGGTCGAGGATGTTGGCCTGCGTCGTCACGTCGAGTGCCGTCGTCGGCTCATCGGCAATGAGCAACGCCGGGCGGCAGGCGAGCGCCATGGCGATCATCACGCGCTGGCGCATGCCGCCCGAGAGCTCGAACGGATAGTTTGACAGTCTTTGGCGCGGATCGGGAATGCCCACGCGTCCCAATGCCTCGACTGCGCGGTCGATCGCCGCGTGCCGGCTCAACCGGTGGTGCAGCAGGATCTTCTCGATGAGCTGATCGCCGATCGAATGCACCGGCGAGAGCGAGTTCATCGGTTCCTGGAAGATCATGGCGATGTCACGCCCACGAATGGCGCGGACCGGCTTCCCCGCGGGATCAAGCTTGGCCAGATCCACCGGCTCCCGGCCAGTACGCTGGAACACCATCTCCCCATCCGTGACCCGGCCGGGTGGCGAGACGATCTGCAGGATCGAACGGGCGATCATGGATTTGCCCGAGCCGCTCTCGCCCACGATGCAGAGCGTTTTGCCCGCGTGAGCATCGAGGTCGACGCCGTCGACGGCCCGCACCAGTCCTTCGCGCAGGGCGAATTGGGTTTTGAGGCCTCGGATCCGGAGAAGGGGGGCGGTTTGCATGGGCGGGATCATGTGTAGGGGTCGGCCGCATCGCGCAGACCGTCGCCAAGGAAGTTGAGGGCGAGGACGGTTATGATCACCAGGACGCCGGGAGCCAGCAGCCAAGGTGCTTCGGCGAGCGAGCGGATGTTCTGGGCCTCCTGCAGCAGCACGCCCCAGGAGACCGCCGGGGGGCGCAGGCCAATGCCGAGGAACGAAAGCGAGGTTTCCGCGATGATCATCGCCGGGATGGCAAGGGTTACCGAAGCGATGATGTGCGACACGAACCCCGGCACCAGATGCCGGCCGATGATGGTCATCTGACTGGTGCCATCGAGGCGGGCGGCGATGACGAAAGGCTCGTTGCGCCAGGACATGAACCGGCCGCGCACCTCGCGCGCCAGCGACGTCCAGCCGATCAGCGAGATGATGAGGGTGATGATGAGATAGACCAGCACCGGCGACCAGGTCACCGGGATGGCTGCCGCGAGCCCCATCCACAGGGGGATCGTCGGCACCGACATGATGAACTCGATGACGCGCTGGATGAAATTGTCGATCCAACCGCCGAAATAGCCGGATATGCCGCCGAGGATCACCCCCAGCACCAGGCTGACGGCGACGCCGACGAGACCGATGGAGGTCGAGATGCGCGTACCGTAGACGACACGGCTCAAGACGTCGCGCCCCAGCCGGTCCGATCCCAGGAGATAAAACGGCTGGCTGGGATCAATCGGTCCGATCAGGTGGATGTCCGAAGGAATCAGGCCCCACAACCGATACGACTCGCCCTTCACGAAGAGACTGACGGGCACCACGACATCCTCGTCGAGCGTGAAGACCCGCCGTAATGTGTTGGGGTCACGCTCGGACGAGAAACCGTTGACGTGCATGCCGAACGCGAGCCCGCCGTCCTCGCCGGCACGCCAGAACTTCAAGGACTGCGGGGCGAGCATCGTATAGGCGGAGTCGTAGTAGTCGGGGCCACGCGGCGCGACGAATTCGCAGAAGATGCCGACAAGGTAGATCAGGGCGATCACGATGCCGCTGACGACCGCCAGCCTGTGCTCGGTGAACTTGCGCCAGACGAGCTGTCGCTGGCTGGCAAGTCCGACCGGGGGCAGTGTGTCCGCTGTACCTGCGGAATTGGCTTCCTCGAGCGTCGTCATGGGACGCTCCGGCGGCACGCGAACGCTGCCCGACTGCGCGAAGCTATCCGCTTCACCGCTCTCCCTCCCATTGGCTGCTAGTGTCGTATTGTTTGTTGTAATTTAGGCTAACAGGACACGGATTTTGGCGCACGTCAAGACCCGTCTTTTCGGTGCGAATGTGGGTGGGGCTGGGGATCGGCTGTGCTCTTCATCGTACCAACAGCTTGAAAAATAACATCTTAAGATTCAAAAAAGGAAACCGTTGCGGCAGAACCTGCTAAAAAAACATCAGTCAGTTTCTCCTGGGCGGTGTTGACAGCAACCGGGTTGACACCTAACAAATGCGCAACAAGCGATAACAGCGCGGTGGAGGAATGCCGACTGGCATGCAGCAATGGCGCGAGTGACCATCCAGAACATCGCCGATCGCTTAGGGATCTCGAAATTCGCCGTGTCGCGGGCGCTGACCGGTAAATCGGGTGTCAGCGAGGCGACGCGCCGGCTTGTGCTCGAAGCGGCTTCCGAGCTGGGCTACGATGCCAAAAAGCGCCTGAATGGGCCGGGCCGGACGATCGAGGTGATCTTCAAGGATCGCACCGTCGCCAGCCGCGAGCTGTGGATCGACGTCCAGCACGGGGTCGACAGCGAGGCGGTGCGGCTAGGCTACGCCATGGCCGTGCGCTGGACCGACGATCCGAATATTCTCGCCCGTCTCGAGGCGGCCGCCACCGGTTTCATCCTCATCGGGCCGCAGCGCCGGGACATGTTCGAGGCGGTCAAGGCTAGTCCCTTGCCCTCGGTGGTGGTCAACCATGTAGTGCCGCCGCTGTTTGCCCTCGACCAGATCAGCGCGACCGACGTCGAGGCAGGCGTTTACGTAGCGCGCTTCCTTTCCGCTCTCGGTCACAGGCGCCTGGTCTACGCCCACGGACGGCTCGGTTACCCGGGGCGCTACGCGCGTCTGCGCGGTTTTGCCGAGGCGATCACCGGTATCGCGGGCATGGAGCTGCGCGAGATCGCTTTCAAGGATGACCAGGCGGCCGACGACCTGCGCGACGCCCTGCTGGCCATGGCCGACGGCGGCTTTGAGCCGACGGCGATCTTCTGCGGCAGCGACGGTGTCGCCGTCACCGTCGTTTCAGAGCTGATGCGGATGGGGCTGCGCGTGCCCGAGGACGTTTCGGTCGTTGGCCACGCCGACTACGGCATTGCAACGCAGATCTCCCCGCAGCTGACGACGGTTCACATGCCCCACCGTCAAATGGGCGTCGCCGCAGTCCGTCTGCTTCTGGCGCGGGCAGGGCAGTTCGGTTTTCTCGACGGCCTGCCCACCCAGAGGGTCAACCTCGTGCCCCACCTTGTCGAGCGGCAGACCACCGGTCCTGCAACCACCCGCTCCTGGCGCAGCCGTCTGCGGGACCTGGCCTTGCAACGCCCCGAATAGCGCACAAACATGGAGGCGAACGCAGGAGGGACTTCGTGTCGAATGAAAAGCTGACAATCCTCGTTTCGAGCGATGTAGACGCGACGCGGCAGGCCGAGCTGCGTTCCATCGCGCCGGGCGCCGATATCGTCGTGGCTGCGACGCCTGCAGACATCACCACCCACGCGGACGAGGCCGACATCATCGCCGGCTTCGTTCCGCCCGAGACCCTGAGGAAGGCCCGCCTGCTCAAATGGGTGCACAGCTGGGCCGCCGGTCCCGACACCCAGCTCTATCGCGAGTTCATCTCACACCCGGCCGTGTTGACATCCTCGGCCGGCAACGGTGCCGTGCCGCTTGCCGAGCACGCCATGATGCTGATGCTCATGCTCAACCGCAATGCGCTGCGCTGGGTCGACAACCAGCGCGCCCGCAAGTGGGAGCGGTTCACTCATGGCGAGCTCAACGGATTGACCGTCGGCATCCTCGGCGCCGGTCATTCCGGCAGCGACCTGGCCCTGAAGGCCAAGGCCTTCCACATGCGCGTGCTGGGCCTCCGCCGCAGCGACCGTCCGGCGGCCAATTTCGACCGGTTCTATCCGCGCGAGGAGCTCCACGACTTCCTCGCCGAGGCCGACTTCGTCGTGGTGACGGCGCCGCTGACTCCGGAAACGAGAGGCATGCTCGACGAGGCCGCATTCCGCGCGATGAAGCCGAGCGCCTATTTCATCTGCTTCTCGCGCGGCGGCATCGCCGACGACGACGCACTGCTGCGCGCCCTTGGCGAAGGGTGGATTGCCGGTGCAGGCATCGATGCGCACGGCATCGAGCCGCTGCCGCCCGACAGTCCGTTCTGGGATGCCCCCAACACCATCGTCACCCCGCATAACGGCGCAACCTCGCGTCAGACGCGCCAGCGCGGCTACGACATTTTCGCCGACAATCTGCGCCGCTACCTCGCCGGCGAGCCTCTCGTTAACGTCGTCGACAAGGCCGCGGGCTACTAAAGCCCTACGCGCGGCATCTTCAAGTCAATCAGGAGGACATCATGATCGGTTTCATTGGGCTTGGCGTCATGGGGCGGCCGATGGCGGCGCATCTGATCGAGGCAGGCCAGACCCTCCATCTCCACCGCGTCAAGCCGATCAGCCAGCACCTCGTCGACCAGGGCGGCATCGCCTGTTCGAGCGCGCGCGAGGTGGCCGAGAAATCGGACATCGTCATCCTCATGCTGCCCGACACCCCTGATGTCGAGGCAGTGCTCTTCGGGCAGGACGGACTGGAGGAGGGTCTCAGTGCCGGCAAGCTCGTCATCGACATGAGCTCGATCTCTCCTGTCGCCACCAAGCAGTTCGCCGAGCGCCTGCGCCGCAAGGACATCGGTTATGTCGACGCGCCGGTGTCGGGTGGCGAAGTCGGGGCCAAGAATGCTGCCCTCACCATCATGGTCGGCGGATCGGAAGCCGATTTCTCCCGCGCCCGTCCGCTTTTCGAGGCCATGGGCAAGAATATCACCCACGTCGGCGCGGTCGGCGACGGCCAGACGGCCAAGGTCGCCAACCAGATCATCGTCGGCTTGACCATCGAGGCGGTGTCCGAGGCGCTGCTCTTTGCCAAGGTTGCCGGCGCCGATCCCGCCAGGGTTCGTGAGGCGCTGATGGGCGGCTTTGCCTCATCGCGCATCCTCGAGCTCCACGGCCAGCGCATGATCGACCGCACATTCGACCCCGGTTTCCGTATCCGCCTGCACCGCAAGGACTTGACGTTGGCCACCGATGCGGCCAAAGCGCTGGAACTGGCGCTGCCGAACACCGCCATGACCCAGCAGCTGATGAACGCGGCACTTGCCATCGGGCTCGGGGACAAGGATCATTCGGCTTTGATCGAGGCGCTCGAGCACCTGTCGGGCGCCGCCCGATAGGAGGAGTCGCGACATTCTTCGCGGCCGGAAACTGCAAGGTAGGGGATGGCACGCGTAACGGTCCAGTTCATTGCAGATCAGCTGGGCATCTCCAAGTTTGCCGTCTCGCGGGCCCTCAGCGGCAGTTCAGGCGTCAGTGAAGAAACCCGCGCCTCTGTGGTCGAGACAGCGGCGCGGCTAGGCTATGAGCCCCGGGCCCGGCGCCGCTCGTCGGTCAGTATCGAGATCATCTACCACGATCCGGACGTCGCCCACCGCGAGCTCTGGGTCGAGGTGCAGACCGGCGCGCAGATCGAAGGCGCGCGGCTTGGCGTCGAGACAGCCGTGCGCTGGACGAGCGATACCGAGACCGTCCGGCAGATCGCCGGGCAGACGAGCGGGCTCATTCTCATCGGCCCGCACGACGACGCGATGCTGACAACGGTGCGCAAATCCGGTGTGCCCTGCGTGCGTATCGGCGGCGCACTCCCGCCCCTCGAGCCCATGGATCAGGTCGGCGGCACCGACGAGGAAGGAGCGACGGCCGTCGCCGAATACCTTCTGGGGGAGGGCCATCGCCGTTTCGTTTATGTGCATGGTCAGCTCGGCTATCCCGGCCGCGTCAACCGGCTGGAACACTTCCGCGAAGGGCTTGCCGCGCAGGAGGAGACAGAACTGCGCGAGATCAGCTTTCCCGCCGACAACGCACCTGGCAATTTCCGGCAGGCGCTTGCCCGGATGGAGGCGACGGGTTTCCACCCGACGGCCTATTTCTGCGGTAACGACTACGTGGCCGTCACCGTTCTCACCCAATTGCTGCGCATGCGCATTCGCGTGCCCGAAGACGTCTCGGTTGTCGGCTACGCCGACTATCCGATTGCAACGCAGACCTCGCCGCCGCTGACCACTGTCCGAATGCCGTTCCGCGAGATGGGCATCGCAGCCGTGAGGCTTCTCCTGGCCCGCCTTGGGCACTCTGAACCCCTCAATGATCTTCCTGCCCAACGCATCGGGCTGATGGGTACCCTGATCGTCCGCGGTACTTCCGGTCCGGCTAGGTAGCGCCGGCGCCAAACCCACAGCGACAGGTCGTCGATTGACAGGCCGGCGATCCTTAGTTAATCGATTAACAAGGCTGCTGCGTTGGAGGAATGCGGCAGCTCGCGCGGGACCATCTGGCCCGCATGGCACTTCATTCGGAGGAGGAGAGAATGCCCAGACGTTTCCTGCATGGCCTCGGCTTGGCCGCAACCACGGCGCTGCTGATGGCCGGCACAGCGCACGCAGAGAGCCTGACCGTCTACTGGAATGCCGGTCACGCCTATGACGCCTATGCAAAGGTCATCGCTGAGTTCGAAGCGGATAATCCCGGCTGGACCGTGCAGTGGGAGCGCTTCCAGTGGCCCGATATGCGCACCAAGCTCGTCGCCGATTTCGCTGTCGGCAACACCCCCGACCTTGTCGCCGAACCCGGCGGCTGGGTGCAGGAGTTCGCTCAGCAGGGGCTGCTCGAGCGGTTGGATGCCTATATCGAAGCCGACGGCTCCGAGATGGGTTATCCCGAAGACTGGCAGGACTTCTCCGTCAGCCGCAACATGCTCGATGACTCCTATTACGGCGTCCAGATTCACCTGACCTGCGCGACCCTCGTCTACAACACCGATCTCCTGGCCGAGGCCGGGTTCGATGCGCCGCCGACCACCTGGGAGGAATTCCGCGAGGTGGCGATGGCGACCTCGACCAACGGTCGCTTCGGTTTCGCGCCTAACCCGGTCACCAGCTATTACTGGCCCTGGCTCTTCCAGAACGGCGCCGAGTTCTACGATCCCGAGACCAATACCGTCGGCTTCGACAGCCCGGAGGCGGCCGAGGCGCTGCAGTTCGTTTCCGACCTCATTCACGACGACAAGGCCGCGCCGCTCCCAGTCGCCGGTGCCGACTATGAAGGGCCGCAAAAGCTCTTCACTGCCGGCCGCGCTGCCATGATCATCACCGGCCCCTGGGATGTCACGCCTATCCAGACCGGCAATCCCGATCTCAACTGGGCGATCGCTCCCTCGCTGACGAACAAGACGCAGGCGACCCAGGCCGGCGGCGTCAGCCTGATGATCCCGGCCGCGGCCAAAAACAAGGATATGGCCTGGGAGCTCCTCAGGCGCTTCGTCTCTCTCGAGGCAGAGCTTGAAGCTTCCCTCGCCAACGGCATGACCATGCCGCGCAAATCCTGGGCAGAACATCCGGACGTTCAGGCCGACGAAATCCTTGGCAAGTTCGGGGCGTGTCTTTCCTACGCGCGCGACATCACGGCCGAGATCCGCCTGACCGGCAAGAGCGCGCAAGTCGGGGAGCTTCTCGAGGCCGCGGTCGACGAAATCATCTACAACGACCAGCCGGCCCAGGACGTCCTGTCGCGCTACGCGCAGGAGGCCAACCGCATGCTCGCGGAATGAGCCGGCGCTGCGCCGGCCCACCTCCCATGGCCGGCGCAGCCGCTCCAGAGCGGGATGCGAAAAAGTGAGTACCGGTTTTTCGCGAAACATCCCGCGACAACAAAAGGTGAGGAGCGCGCGATTTGATTTCATCAAATCGCACCGCGCTCGGAGCGATGTACTTGATATCTGAGGAAGCCGAATGCTGCGGTCCACCACATGGCGCCAGCGCCAGGCGTTGTTGGCCTATGCCCTCCTGTTGCCGGGCATCGCCTACTTTGCGCTCTATTTCTTCTATCCCATCGTCATCGAGTTCTGGGCGAGCCTGTTTCGCGGCCAGCCGCTGATCGGTAACGCTCAGTTCGCCGGCTTCGCCAACTACACCACAGCGCTCTCGGATGCGATGGTGCAGCGCTCGTTTCTCATCACCCTCGTCTATGCCGTCGGGACCACGGCACTGACCTTGGCAGTCGGATTGGGGCTCGCCTCAGTCCTTTCCGGACCCGTGCGCGCCAATACCGCGGTTCGAGCTGTCATCTTCTTTCCCTACATCATCTCCTTTGTCATCGTCGCGCTGATGTGGAAGAGCCTGCTCGATCCCTATACGGGCATTCTCAACTCCGCCCTGGTCGCGCTGGGCCTGCCGACGCAGAACTGGCTCGGCACTCCATCGACCGCGCTCTGGACCATGATCCTGATCTCGGTCTGGAAGGACGTCGGCTATGCGATGCTGATCTATATCGCCGCCATCCAGGGTATCCCGGCCCAGCTCTATGAGGCGGCAAGCATCGACGGCGCCAAGCCGCACCAGATGTTCCTGAGGATCACCCTGCCGCTCTTGGCCCCCACGACACTCTTTCTTGCCGTCATCAGCATGATCAGCCAGCTTCAGGAGATCGCCGCCCCTTACCTCCTGACCGGCGGTGGACCGGCAAACGCCACCCGCCTCTTCAGCATGCACGTCTTCGAGACCGCGTTCGAGAGGCTCGATATCGGCTATGCCTCGGCGCTCTCGTTCATGATGTTCATCGTCATTCTCATCGTCACCTTTATCCAGTTCAAGGTGCTCAACCGGGAGGTGGTGTACTGATGGCCAATCTTGCCGAAAGGAAAGGACCGGTCACGTCGGTCGTTGTTTATGCCGTGCTGGCGGCGGCCGTGCTGCTCGCCGTCTTCCCGTTCGTCTATATGATCTCGCTCTCGCTCCAGTCGGACGCCGACATCTATAGCGGAATACCGATCGTTATCCCCGAGACGCTGCAGTTCTCGAACTACGTCGACATTTGGCAGCGCGCACCCTTTGCCCGCTTCATCCTCAATTCGTTCATCATCGCCGGAGGCATCACCGCGCTCCACCTCATCTTCGACCCGCTGATCGGCTACGTCTTTGCCAAGATGAACTTCCCCGGCAAGGGCGTCATGTTCGCCGGCCTGCTGTCGACGCTGATGATCCCGTTCTTCATCCGCATGATCCCGCTCTATATCCTCACCGCGCAGATGGGCATGCTCAACACCTATCAGGGCCTCATCATGCCCTTCGCCATGAGCGCCTACGGCATCTTTTTGATGCGTCAGTTCATCCTGCCGATCCCGAACGACCTGATCGATGCCGCCCGTATCGACGGGGCCAACGACCTCATTATCTACTGGCGCATCGTCCTGCCGCAGATCAAGCCGGCCCTCGCGACACTGGCCCTCTTAACCTTCGTCTTCCAGTTCAACGAGTTCCTCTGGCCGCTGATCGTCGTTTCGACCACCGAGATGCGTCCCATCACCACGGGCCTTACTCTTTTCAATCAGGAATTCTTCACCCAATGGAATCTAACGGCGACCGGCGGGGTGATTCTCTTCGTCCCGAGTTTCCTGCTCTTTCTTGTGACCCAGCGCTACTTCATCCGCAGCGTGATGATGAGCGGCATGAAATGACCATTACCTGAGGCCCTCGACCATGTCCGACAATCCCAACGTCATCGTTTTCTTCACCGACCAGCAGCGCTGGGACACGGTCGGCGCCCATGGCAATCCCATGGACCTGACGCCCAATTTCGACCGGCTGGCGCAGGAAGGGACGTTCGTCAGGAACTCCTTCACCTGCCAGCCCGTATGCGCCCCGGCGCGTGCGATCCTGCAGACCGGGCGCTACCCGACGACGACAGGCTGCTACCGCAACGCCATTCCCCTGCCGCAGGATGAGCGTACGCTCGCCCACCATTTCAAGGATGCCGGCTACGAGACCGCCTATATGGGCAAGTGGCACCTTGCCTCGCGGGATCCCGTGCCGCGTGAGCAGCGCGGGGGGTACGAGAACTGGCTCGCGGCCAACGTTCTCGAGTTCACCTCCTATGCTTACGACACGGTCGTCTATAATGAAGACGAGGAGGCCGTTCGGCTGCCCGGCTATCGCGTCGACGCTTTGACTGACGCCGCCATCCGCTATCTCGACCGCGAGCGCGACAATCCGTTCTTCCTGTTCCTCTCCTTCCTCGAGCCACACCACCAGAACCAGACCGACGACTATCCCGCACCTCTGGGCTACGAGGAACGTTTGTCCAAAAAGCTCAAGCTGCCGCGCGATCTCGAGGCCCTGGGCGGGACGTCGGAGGCGCATTTTGCCGGCTATATGGGCATGATCGCACGCCTCGATGAAGCCTTCGGCCGGCTTGTCGACGCCCTCCACAGCCTCAAGCTCCTTGACAACACCATCATCCTCTTCACCTCCGACCACGGCTGCCACTTCAAGACGCGTAACCGCGAATACAAGCGCTCGTGCCACGAAGCCTCGATCCGCGTGCCGACCCTGTTGCACGGGCCGGGTTTCAACGGCAATGGCGCATTCGAGGGGCTGACGAGCATCATCGACCTGCCGCCGACGCTGCTGCAGGCGGCGGGCCTGCCCGTGCCGCCGGTCATGCAGGGCCGCTCGGTGCTGTCCCGGTCGGGCGGCGATGCCGAGGAGATGGACGACGTCTTCATCCAGGTGAGCGAAGACCATGTCGGGCGCGCATTGCGCACGCGCCGCTGGAAATACGAAGTCGTTGCACCCGAGGCCAATGGCTGGGACGACATGGCGGGCACAAGCTATGTCGAAGCCCATCTCTATGACCTCGAGAACGATCCGTCCGAGCTCGATGACCTCGTGGCCTCGCCCGGGCATGCGGACATACGCGCGCAATTGTGCGAAAGGCTGGTTCAGCGCATGGTGGCCGCCGGCGAGCCGGCCCCGGACATCGCGCCGGCCGGACAACCTGCAGCACAAGGATAGCAAAGACCGTATGGCGGATATCGAGACGACAAGCGAGCGCGCGCCTACCATGGCGGACGTCGCGCGCGCCGCCGGGGTCTCGACCGCCGCCGTATCCTACTTCCTCAGCGGCCGCACGGATCTCTTGAAGCGCGTCGGTCCCGAAGCGCGCGAGCGCATCAGCGAGGCGATCGCTTCCCTCGGCTACGTGCAGAACAAGACCGCCCGCCACCTGCGGCGCCAACGCACGGAGCGCATCTGCGTGCTGTTGCCGCAGCTGGGCATTCCCTTCGCCGACAAGATGGCCCAGGACATCTACCGTGCCGCCCAGAAACGCGGCTACACCACTGTGGTGACCACGGGGAAATCGGCCGGGACGTGGCGCCGTGTGCTCCAGGAGGTGGAGGCGGGCCTGGCCGACGGCGTCATCGCCGATGCCGAACCGTTTTCCGAGGAGGTGATCCGTGAGCTCTTTGCCCCGCTGATCCGGGCGAACCGGCCTTGCCTGGTGTTGCATCCGACGGCCCGTATCGAAGACGTCTCCGTAGTCGCCCATGACCGCGTCGGCGCGCTTAGGCAGGCGCTCCAGCATGTCGTAGACCAGGGCCACCGCCACATCGCTTACGTGGCCAACCCCTCGGACCCTACGCCGAGCGCGCGTGTAGATCTTGTCAGGGCGTTCGCTGCCGAGCACGCCGATCGCCTCGATCCGCCCACAATCCTCGGCGGTGGACACAGCCGCTCGACCGGGGTGGAGGTGGCGCGCGACATCCTCGCCCTGACGCCCCGGCCAACCTTGGTACTGGTCGAATCGGATTTTTCCGCAGTCGCCATGGTCCACGAGTTCCAGCGCGCCGGTCTTGCCGTGCCGGGCGACATCGCCGTCATCGGGTGCGGCAATGCGGAGGAGGGGGCCTTCTCCAATCCGCGGCTGACGACGATCGGCCCGTTCAACGTGTCGCTGACCGAGGAGACGGATCACCTCATCGACATGATCGAGCGCCGCCCCAACGCGGCACCCCGCCGTTTCCTGGTGCCCTGGCGGCTCTACCTGCGCGAGAGCGGTTAGGGATCCCGCTACCCCTTGACCCCCGCCGAGAGCATGATCGCCTGCGTCACCCGGCGCTGGAAGATCAGGTAGACGATGGCGACCGGCAGCCCCGCCACCACGGCCGACGCCATCAGCTTGCCGTAGACGATGCCATAGGCGTCCTTGACCTGGGTGATGCCGACCGGAACCGTCATCGTCGCTTCGCCGGTTGCGGCCAGGAACGGCCAGAGGAACGCGTTCCATGCCCCGATGAAGGTGATGATGGCCAGCGCCGCCGTCACCCCCCAGTTCATAGGCAGGTAGACGCGGAACAGGATCTTGAAGTGTCCGGCCGCGTCCATCATCGCCGCCTCGCGGAATTCCTTGGGCACGGAATCGAAGAACTGCTTGTAGACGATGATCACCACCGGCACGATCAGCTGCGGCAGGATGATGCCGGCCCAGGTGTTCAAGAGCTTGAACTGCGCCATCAGCACGAAATGGTTCACGATCAGCGCCTGCATCGGCACCATGAAGCAGGCGAGGATCAGCATGTAGATCAGCCGCCGCCCCGGAAAGTCGAGCTGGCTCAAGGCATAGGCGCAGCCGGCCGAACTGACGATGACCGCGGCCGTGATGATCAGCGAGGTCACCATCGAATTCACGTACCAGATGGCGATGTTGGTGTTGTTCCAGATGTGGATGTAGCTGTCGAATGTGATCCGGTTGGGCCACAGCGTATTGCTGCCCGAAATCACCTCGCCGTCCGGTTTGATCGAGGTGATGATCGCCCAATAGATCGGAAAGAACGAGGCCAGCGCCGCGACGAGCGTGACAATGCTGAGCACGATGCCGACGAGATCGAGCGAGCGGTCGCGCCGGCTCGGCTCGGCGGTCATGGCCTGGCTGCTGGGAATGGCATCCGCGCTCATTTCTCACCTCGTGATCTGAGCAACTGGTATTGCAGCACGCTGAGGATGATGATCATGGCGAAGAGCAGCACTGCGGCTGTCGCCGCCTCGCCGCCCTTGTTCTGCTGGAAGGCCAGTTTGTAGATGTATTGGACGAGGACGATCGTCGCGTCCTGCCGCCCGCCGATCGAGAACAGGTACACTTGGTCGAAGATCTTGAGCTGCGCGATCAGCTGGATGGTCAGCACCAGCGCCGTGACCGGCCAGATCAATGGCCAGGTGATGCGGGTGAACTGGCGCCAGCGGCCGGCACTGTCGAGTTGCGCCGCCTCGTAGATCTCGGGTGAAATGGTCCTGAGGCCGGCGAGGAACAACAGGATATTGAACCCCATCGTCCACCAGATGGTGACGAACGCCACGGTCGGCATGAACAGCGGGATCGTGCGCGTCAGCGACGCCGGCTCGCCGCCGTTGAAGAGCCTTACTACGCCCTGCACGAGCCCGTACTGCACGTCGATGATCCAGTTCCAGGTGAGGAACACCACCGACACCGGCAGGATGTAGGGCAGGAAGAAGCAGGCTAACACGAGGCCCTGCAACCAGCCGTTGAGCCGGTTCACCGCCATGGCGATGAGAAGCGAGATGAGGGTGTTGGGGATGACGGTGAGGAGCACGAAATAGGCCGTGTTCCAGGAGGCGGTGTGGAAGAGCCTATGGGTGAGGATCTTAACGTAATTGTCCCAGCCGACCCAGTCGCCCGCGCCGATCAGCGGCGCCTTGGTGAAGCTCAGCATCACCATCTGGATCGTGGGCCATACGAACAGCACCCCGTAGATCAGCACAAACGGCCCCACCAGGATGAACGCCGTCAGGTATTCCCGTCTTCTGTCCCGGAGCATGTCGTCACCTCCTGCAAACGTGGAGGCCGGCGCCCGCGATGGGCGCCGGTCGTGTCGTCGCTACAGCTGGCTGTTGAGGTCGTCGCGCATCTGCATGGCGGCGTCGGCCGGCTCGATCTCACCGGTCGTAGCCGGATTGATGTAGTTGCTCCACGCATCGCCGAGCGGCGTCGCCGGTCCTGCGAGGATCGTGCGCGGGTCGAACACAGCTGTGTCGGCAAAGCCAGCATAGTCCGACTGCGGCTTCATGGTCTTGAATTCCTCGCTTTCGCGCACGGCGTTGAAGGCCGGAATGTGGCCGGCGCCCGCCCAGTCGAGCGAGTTCTGGTCCATCCAGGCGATCACCTGCATCACCGCGGCGCGCTTTTCGGGATCAGCTTCCTTGCCGGCATTGGCTGGGATGACGAAGGCATGTGAATCTGACCAGGCGGCCTTGGTGTCGAACAGCACCGGCAGCTCGACTGCGCCCCACTCGAAGATCTCGCCCTTGGCGGCGAGGTCGGTGAAGGTCGGCACTTCCCAATTGCCCATGATGAAGAAGGCGGCCTGGCCCGAAGTGAAGAGGGCAAGGGCAGCCGGACTTTCGATCTGTGCCGGCGTCCAGCCATTGTCCACCCAGCGCTTCATCGTCTCGGTTGCGGTGGTGAGCTTGGCGAGGTCCTCGTCGGTGGGGAAGAAGCCGCCCGCCGCCTCGTCGAACATGGTGCCGCCCTGCTGGCCGAAGAAGCTGTAGACCGCGCGGTAGCGGTCGCCGGTCGGCATCGACAGGCCGTACTTGCCGTCCGCGGTGAACTGGGCCAGCGCCGCCTCGAAGTTCTCCATGCCGTCGAGCCCGGTCGGCAGTCCGTTGTCATCGAGCATGCCAGCTTCTCCGAGCATCTCCTTGTTGTAGAACAGGATCAGCCCGTGCTGGTCGAACGGTACGGCGTAGCGCACGTCGTCCACTTTGGCCGCGGCGACCGCCGCTTGCGTGAAGTCGTCGTCCGAAATGCCGGCGCCCGCCATATCCTCGTCGGTGATCTCACTGAGCGTGCCGCTGTCGACGGCAAGCGGAATGCGGCTCAAGTGGTAGGTCGCGATATCGGGACCTTCCCCGATGGCCGACGACGTTTGCAGCTTGGTGTAGAACGGGGTGCCCCATTCCAGAGTCGTGCCTTCGATCTGGATCTCGCCCTGGTGCTCCTCATTGAACTGGTCGATCAGCGCCTTCATGCGGACGCCGTCGCCGCCGGCCAGGAAGTCCCACCAGACGACGGTCTGTTGGGCATAGGCGCCGGTCGCAAGCGCGACGAACGCGCTGGAAGCCAGGGCCAGCTTGCGTAGGGTATGCATCATTGGAATTCCTCCCATCGGGTTTTTTTGCGCTCCATGCAACGATCGCCAGGCTTGGCCTGCCGTCGACGGAGCCCCGCATTGAGCAGTGACTGACGCTCCGTCTGAACTCTTGGGGCCGCCCTCAAGCTGCGGCGTGGTAGGCAGCCTCATTGACATCGAAAAGGTGCGTGGCCGTGCCATCGACGGTGAGCGATACGGGCATGCCCGCCTGCAGCGTGCTCTTGCCTGCGTCCTCAGCGACGAGAACGGTCCCGTCGGCGAGCCGCACATGCGCGAGCGTACGGTCCCCCAGCCGTTCGACGATGTCGGTGGTCCCCTCAAGCATTCCTTTGCCTTCGATCGCGACGCGCACCGCTTCCGGACGCACCCCGAAGGTGAGGCCGTTTCCGGCAGGCAGCTCGCGGGTCGGTATGCCCGTCTGGATGGCAGCGGCGCCCGCAAGCTCGACGCGCGCCCGGCCACCGACGTCGGTGATGCCTGCGACCGGCAGGAAGTTCATCGAGGGTGAGCCGACGAAGGCCGCCACGAACCGCGAGGCCGGGCGCGAATAGACGTCCATGGGCGTCCCGATCTGCTCGACCTTGCGGTTGTTCATGACCACGATCCGGTCGGCGAGCGTCATCGCCTCGATCTGGTCGTGGGTGACGAAGATCATCGTGGTGCGCAGGCGCTGGTGAAGATGTGCGAGCTCGACGCGTGTACGCACACGCAGGCCCGCGTCGAGATTGGAGAGTGGCTCATCGAGCAGGAATGCCTTGGGCTCGCGCACGATCGCCCGGCCGATGGCGACACGCTGGCGCTGCCCGCCCGAAAGCTGGGCCGGGCGTCGGTCCATCAGCTGCTCGATCTCGAGGATGCGCGCCGCGTCTGCCACCCGCTGGGCGATCTCCTGGGCCGGCATGCCGATGTTCCGCAGCCCGAACGACATGTTCTGCGTGACGGTCATGTGCGGATAGAGCGCATAGTTCTGGAAGACCATGGCGACGCCGCGCTGGCTGGGCGGCAGGTGATCGACCCGCTGGTCGCCGATATGGATTTGCCCGCCATCGACGGCCTCGAGCCCGGCAATCATGCGCAGAAGCGTCGATTTTCCGCATCCGGACGGCCCGAGGAAGACGATGAACTCGCCGCTCTCGATCTCCATCGAGACGTTCTCGAGCACGGTCACCGCGCCGAAGCGCTTGGAGACATTTGCCAGTCTGATGTCGGCCATTCGGTTCCTCCCTTAAGCCAACTCCGTTCGTACGATCCGGCCGCAGATCTGCGCCTGCTTTGGGCCGGCCGCTCTCTCAGCCGGCGTCCACCGGCAATTCCCGTGTTGCCGCCACCAGCGCGTCGAATAGGGCCGCCGCTACCGGATCGGCACCCGGTGCTTCGCCAACGAGCCGGAAGGTGGTCGCGACCACGCCGCCGCGCCCGACGCGCTTTTCCCCGATAATGGCAGCCGGCTTGTGCACCCAGCCGACGACGATGCCGGCATGGACGTTCGAGCCGAATTCCCACGGACGAAAGCCCGTTAGCAGGTGGTGTGGCACCACGTCCGAAAACGACAGGTCGAAGATCGGCCCGCCGGGGATCGCAGCGAACGGCCCCTCGCGGCGTAGCCAGCTGAAGCCGGCGATCCAGTCGCCGCGCCAGATGGTGCCGTCGCGCTCGGCAAGGCTGATCCCGGGCAAGTGCTGGTCAAGGGCCGGGCGCATCTTGCGCCCGTCGAGCACGATATTGCGGTGTGGCGCCTCGCCGTCCGGCATGTCGGTGCGCAGGTTATGGTTGGTGGTGACCGTCCCGTCAGCGAGGATGAGGTAGCGCGCGCCGGCCTTGATCGCCTCGACATCGGTGCCGTCGACCGCATGGCAGAGAACGATATCGGCCTCGCCGCCCGGTACGACCCGGTAGCCGAGCCCTTCAGCGAAGGCGGCCAGCGTCTCGTCCGCGCAGGCGATCGTCGGCAGGCCCTCGGCCCTGCGCATCGCATAGACGGCGATATCGCAGCTGTTGCGGGCAAGCTCCCGGCCGCCGACCTCCACCACAAAATCGATATGCGCCATGAAACTCTGCGCCGCAGTCGGCAGTGCGATCTCGACAGACCCCAGATCGACCGTCTGCACCGGCCCCGCGGCTGGTGCCGGGCACCAGCCCTCGGCGTCCCCGCTCCAGCGGAGCGTCGCGCCGGCCGGTATGCTCGCGCCACCGGTGGCGATCTTGAGAGAGAAGGGCAAGGTTTGGCCCGAATACCCGGCGTAGCGTGCCGGGCGCGGTACGATGACCATGTCGGCGTTGATCTGCCCGAACACGTCGTGGAAGACGCGGGGGTTGCGCTCGATGTCCATGAGGCCGTTGGCCTCCCAATGGACGTCGGTGAGTTCGGTGATGACGTAGCCCATGATGCTCTCATGGGCGCGCATCGTCTCGATCTCGTAGCGCAGGTTCATGAACTGGTACCACTGGACCTGCTCGATGAAGCTCTCGAACGTGCCGAAGGTGCGCGCGAGGTCGAGGGCGGCGAAGCGCTGCTCGATGCCATGGGGAAGCGCAACGCCGTCGCCCCAGAGCGCGCCGGTCTCGAACCAATCGGGCTCGCTGCCGTCCTCACGGCGGAGCTTGCCGGGATCGGGCAGGCCCCATACCCCGAACTCGGAGACGATCAGCGGCTCGTCGCCGCGCCTTTCGGCATCGCCCAGGTTCGAGAACGTCCAGTCGGCCCCGGCGGCGAACTGGGCGGTGATCTCGTCCCACTCCTGCCGGCGCTCGGGCACCGAGCGGTAGTAATGGTAGTCGTTGAGGTCGGTCTTGACGTGGAAGTTGGGAAAGCACGCTGAGTTGTCGACGACGAGCCGCGTCCGGTCCTCGGCCTTAAGCCAATCGTACGTGTCCTTGAGCCAGGAGCGGTGCTCGGCGTTCTCGAGGAGCCGCGTGCCCCAATCCTCGTTGATGATCGTCCACGCGATGATCGAGGGGTGGTTGCGGTCGCGCTTGACGATGCCTGCCATGGTCTCGCGCATGCGCTCAGCCGACCGGGTGGTGAAGCTCGCAACGTTTGGGATTTCCGTCCACACCAAGAGGCCAAAACGATCGGCGACATCGTAATAGCGCGGATCCGGCACCTTGATGTGGCAGCGCAGGAGGTTGAGCCCCAGCTCCTTTGCCTTCCTCGCCTGGTCCTCGAGAAATTCCAGCGATGGGGGTGTGCAGAGTCCGTCCGGATAGTAGTCCTGGTCGAGCGCGCCGCGCAGATAGATGGGCTGCCCGTTGAGCAGCACCTTGCCGTCGCGGGTCTCGATGGTGCGGAAGCCTAAGGTCTGCCGCACCACGTCCGTCGCCTCGCCCTCCGGGCCGAGCTCGATCACCGTCGTATAGAGGTTGGGCTCGTCCGGTGACCAGAGCTGTGCATCCTCGAGCGCCAGGCGAATACTGTTGTTGCGGGCAAGGGTGAGCTCACTGCTGGTGGCTTCGTCACCGGTGGCATCGACAATCGTGACTCGGGCAGGAAGGCCGATCGCCGGCTCGGTCACCCCGAAGGTGATGTTGGCGACCCCGTCGCTTCCGGCTTCGATGCGCACGTCCGCGATCCGTCGCGGATCACGCGCCTCGAGCGAGACCGACTGCCAGATGCCGCCGACGCGCCCGTACCAGCTGATCTTGCCATGCGGCACCTCGCTGAACGGAAAGTCGGGGAAGGCCCTGCGGTCTGCCGAGGGCACGGTCACGCGCACCTCGATCTCGTTCTCCTGGCTTATGAGCGTTGGCGGCAGGACGAACTCGAACGGCAGGAAGGCGCCTTCGTGCGTACCGAGCACTTCGCCGTTGAACAGGATTTCGCAGAAATAGCTGACCGCCCCGAAACGCAGCGCGAGTTCGCGTCCGTTCCAGCCCGGGGGCAAGGTGAAGCGCCGCTGGTAGACCGCGCGTCCGAAAGTATCGACAAGGTCGGAGAATTCCGCCTGCCAGGGTGAGGGCACATGCGCCTCGCGCCAGGGACCGTCCTCGTGGCGGAAGCGCCACACGCCATCGAGCGACAGGCTCTGGCGCGGCCCGAAGGTCTTGGCCGCCGCGGCCGGCTGGACAGACTGCTGCATCCTCTTCCTCTGCCCCTATTAGTTATAATATTATCAGCCTATTACCATCGCAGGCGGATTGGCAAGAGGGGAGAAGCGGCGAGGCGAAAAATTCATGAATGCTTGCGAAGGCGCGATCGCTCGCGTTAGCTACGGTGAACAACCAGGCGGTTTGCCATGAGTTTCAATGCCCTGCAGGCGTTGAGCGTATGAAGCCTCGGTCCGGATAGACGACGGGTGGGATTGGCTCTTGGATAAACGCGCCACGATGATCGATGTGGCCGAGCGGGCCGGCGTGTCGCAGGCAACGGTTTCGCTGGTTCTCAACGGCGTTCCCAACGCCCGGGTGTCCAAGGCGACCCGCCGTCGCGTGATCGAGGCCGCCGAGGATCTCGGCTACCGCAAAGGCAAGGGACATCCCGTGCCCGAAGGCCGGGCCCGTGTCATCGGACTATTGATCGACGAGGTGACCACCACACCTTTTGCCGCGCCGTTCATCGAGGGCGCGCGCGACGAAGCGGCGCTCGAGGAGGTAACCGTCGCCACCTTCTGCACCCGTTCGGATCCTGTTCTCGAAAAGGCCGCTGTCGAACTGCTCACCGCCCAGAAGACGTTGGGCATCATCTATGCCTCGCTCATCACCCGCCAGATCGTGGCGCCCGACTACCTTTCCGGTCTGCCGGTGGTGCTGCTCAACTGCCACGAAAAGAAGCTGCGCTATGCCAGCGTCGTGCCGAGCGACATCGCCGGTGGCTATATGGCGACCGAAGCCTTGCTCAAGGCCGGGCACCGGCGCATAGCTCACCTCAAGGGCGAGGAGTGGCTCGAGGCGACGGTCGACCGCGAGAATGGCTTCCGCCAAGCCATGGCCCATTGGGGCGTACCCATCGACGAGAATCTGGTCATTCCCGGCGGTTGGACGATGGCTGCCGGACGCAAGCTTGCCCGGCAGCTGCTCTCACGGCCCCAGCCGCCGACTGCCATCTTCTGCTTCAACGATCGTATGGCGATCGGCGCCTACGAAGCGGCGCGGAGCGCCGGCTTCCGCATCCCCGAGGATCTCTCGGTCGTCGGCTTCGACGACGAGGACCTCGTCTCCTATCTCGAGCCGGGGCTGACCACCATGGTCCTGCCGCACAACGAGATGGCGCGCTGGGCGGTCGGACACCTGCTCGACAGCTATGGCAGCGCCGATGCGGCCGATCGCGTGCAGAAGGTCAAGATCGAGTGCGAACTGGTGCCCCGCGCTTCGATTGCTGCGCCGCGCGCTTAAGATTCTCTTGCCCGTGGCGGCGCTACCGAGCTGCGTTCAATGAGCGGGCATTCGAGTTTGGTGATCGGATAGCGCCGGGTGTCGCCATGCTCCAGCAATTCGAGCTGCTCGATCGCCCAGTGCCCCATTGCCCTGTGGGGCAGGATCGAGGTGGTGAGCTGCGGGTGGAGATGCTGCGAGATTTCCTCGTCGTCATAGCCGACGACCGAGATGTCGCGGGGAATATCGAGCCCTGCTTCCTTGAGCGCTTCATAGCAGCCGATGGCGGTGCGATCGTTCTGGCAGAAGATGGCCGTCGGCCGCTCGTCGAGCGCCAGCAGCCGGCGCGTCGCCTCGTAGCCGGCGCTTGCCGACCAGTCGCCCTCGATGACGAGATCCGGATCGAACGGGATATCGGCGGTCGCCAGTGCCCGCCGGTAGCCCTTGAGGCGGTCCTGCGTGGCCTCCATCCATGGTTCGCCCGTGATCGTGCCGATGCGGCGGTGCCCGTGCTCGATGAGGTAGCGCGTTGCGCGCTGACCGCCTGCGATCTCGCTCGGCACCACCGCCGGAAAGGTGTGATCGCTGGTATAGCAATTGAGCAGGATCACGGGGATGTCGAGGTCGCGCAGATAGTCGGGTGCCTGGATCTCGCGCGTGAAGATGGCCATGTAGACGAGCGCCGAGATCCCTTGCTCGACAAGGGCGGCGATGGTGCGCGGCTCCATGACGGGATCGTTGAGCGTCTGGGCAACGAGAACGATGTTGCGCGCATTCCAGGAGGCCTGCCGCGCCCCTTCGATGGCCACCACCGCCTCGGGACTGGTTGCCAGTTGATCGACGACGAAGCCGACCTTGCCGTCGATGGTGGGATAGGCCATGCGCTGCTGATTCACATGTGCCAGCACCGGCGCCGAATAGCCGAGCTTGCGCGCCGCCTCGATGACGCGTTCGCGCGTTTCCGCCGAGAGCTTGATGCCGGGCGATCGGTTGAGGACGAATGAGACCGTCGCCTGTGAGCAGCCGGCCTCACGCGCAACGTCCGTCATCGTCACCCGGCGCGTTGCCCGACGGCGGCGCGAGTGTGCTTCCGCCTCGACAGTATCGTCTGCGTCCAGCTTGTCCGTCATCGCCCCGACCTGCCTGCTCTCCCCCGATGCGGCCAAAAACTGCCGCCAGCTAATAACTATAAATTCCGTTTAGCAATAGGTACGGGTGGAGCGCAAGCGGTCGGACGATGGGTGTCGGCTACGATTGCTCCACACCTGGCACGGCGAACTGGCGGCAAAACTCCGAGACCTGCTTGTGCAAATCCGCGAGCTGAGCCGTATCCTCCGGCGCCTGGAGTGCCGAAATCATCCACCCGGCCAGCAGCTCCATATCCCCTTCCACCATCCCGCGGGTGGTCGAGGCGGGAGTGCCGAGACGGATGCCACTGGGGCGCAGGGGCGGGCGCTGGTCGTCGGGCACGATCTGCCGGTTCACCGTGACGCCGATCCGGTCGAGCGTCTCCTCGGCCTGCCGCCCGTCCAGCCCGAAACTCTCAACGGTGTTGACGACCATGAGGTGGTTGTCGGTGCCACCGGTAACGAGCTGGGCGCCACCCGCAGCGAGTGCCCCCGCCAGCGTCCTGGCATTGGCCAGCACCTGTCGCGCATAGGAGAGGAATTGCGCCTCCATCGCCTTCTTGAACGTGATCGCCGCCGCGGCGACCTGGTTCATGTGCGGGCCGCCCTGCAAGCCGGGAAAGACGGCGGAGTCGATCGTCTTGGCGAGTTCGGCGCTGCAAAGGATCAGGCCGCCACGCGGACCGCGCAGGGATTTATGCGTCGTGGTGGTGACGACGTCGAAGCCGGCGTCGAGCGGATTGGCGAGAACATTGGCGGCAACCAATCCGCCCAGATGCGAGATGTCGGCCATCGCTCGCGCCCCGACCGCATCGGCAATCCGCCGGAAGGCAGCATAATCGTATTCGCGCGGATACGAGGAGTGTCCCGCCAGCACCAGCTTCGGCCGATTTGCCTTGGCCAGCTCCATCACGCGGTCATAGTCGATGCTGCCGTCGGGTTCGGTCTTGTAGCGCACGAAGTTGAACACCTTGCCCATGTGCGACACGGGCGCGCCATGGGTCAGGTGCCCGCCATGGGAAAGGTCCATGGCCAGAATCGTATCGCCCGGCGCCAGGAGACCGAAGTACACGGCCTGGTTCATCGGCGAACCCGAGAGCGGCTGCACATTGGCATGTTGAGCCCGGAACAGCGCGCACGCCCGCTCACGGGCGACGTTCTCGATGGCGTCGGTATTTTCCTGGCCGCCATAGTAGCGCCGGCCGGGGTAGCCTTCGGAGTATTTGTTGGTCAGCACCGAGCCCAGCGCCGACAGCACTTCGGGATAGGTGTAGTTCTCGGAGGGGATCAACTCGATTCCGGCGGACTGGCGCCGTTCCTCGGCGGCGATGAAAGAGAAGATGTCGGGATCGAATGCGGCCAGTTGGTCGCGATACACGTCCATGAGCGGCTCCTCGGTTTGGAGTTGAAACCGGGAATATCCCCGGCCGCCCAGGCGATCGGCAGGTCGACACGCGCTCCCCGATGGTTCCCCATCTCAAATCGCCAGTTGCGCGCTGTAGGAACGATAAGCAAGGCACGCGTCGAACACAACCGTGCAAAAGTAAAGGCCCGCATTGCTGCGGGCCTTTATCTTCGTTGAGGAGTGTGGCGCTACTCGGCCGCGTCGCGTGAGACGACGGTCACTCCGTTCTCTTCCTTCTTGGTGAGCCCGGCATCCTTGGAGACGATGTAGCGCCTGGCCGCGTCGGCATCCTCCGGGATCTCAATGGTCATGCCGTCGAATCCTGCCGGCACCGCCTGGGCGGGCCTGCGGCCGAGGAGACCGCCGATCCAGCCGAACGCACCGGCAAAGACCCCGCCGATCGACTTGATCTGGCTCCAGATCACAGTCGGGGCCGTGACCATCACCGGCACCATGACCAGGGTCAGAGCCGTCGACACGAAGAGGCCGGAGACCAGCGCCGCCGACAGGTGGACGAACCACGAACCGGCGATGCCGCCCACCACAATCTCGCGGCGGATGAAGTCGAACTCGATATTGGCCCACATCGGGATGACGCCGAGCGCCGTCAGGAACGCGGTCAACAACACCGGCCGCACACGCTGGGAGGCGGTGATGAGCATCGCCTTGACCGATTCCACCCCTTCTTCACGGTGGTAGGAGTTGTAGGTGTCGATCAAGACGATACCGTTCTTGACCACGATGCCCGCCAGCGCCACGATACCGAGACCGGTCATGATCGCCGAGAAGCTCATGCCGGTGATCAGCATCCCCGCCAGAACGCCAGCAATCGACATGATCACCGTCGAGAGCGTCACCAGCACCTGGTAGAAGCTGTTGTACTCCAGCAGCAGCACCAGGAAGATGAGGAACATGGCCCCGCCGAACGCCTGCATGATAAAGGCGTTGGCCTCTTCGGTCTGCTCTTCAGCGCCGCCATAGACGATGTTGACGCTCGAAGGGAAGTCCTGCTCGTTGACCCACTGGCGCACCTGCTCCACCCGGTCGGCCGCGTAGACGCCCTCGGGCAGGTTGGCAAGGCTCGCGGCAACGCCCATCACATAGACCTGGTTGCGCCGCTCGATATTGGCAACCTTGGGCACGGCCGTCCGCTCGATGAAGTTCGAAACGGGGACCAGGCCTTCGGACGTGGCGATCCGCAGGGTGTCGAGCACGGCGAACGAGCGCTCGTCGCGCGGCAGGCGCACCTTGATGTCGATCTCTTCACCCTCGTCGTTCCGATAGGTGCCGATCTCGACGCCGCCGGTCACCAGCTGGACATAGGGCGCCAGCTCCCGCACCCCGATGCCGTAGCGGCCGGCCTCGACGCGGTCGATGGTCACCTGCCAGTCGATGCCCGGTGACGGACGGTCGTCCTCGACGTCGACAGTATTCTCCACGTCGTTTTCGACATAGTCGCGCAGTGCGGTGACGACCGGAAGCAGGTCGTCATAGTTGGTGCTCTCGACACGCAGATTGATGTCTTTGCCCGCCGGCGGCCCGTTCTCCATGGCCTGCACCTGGATGTCGAGGCCAGAGATGTCGGCAACGCGCTCGCGGATGTCGGCAAAGATCTCGTCGGCTTTGACGCGATAGGCGTAGTCCATGAGCTCGAGCTGGAAATTGCCGATGGTGTCCGGCGGGGCGTTGGCGCTGGTTTCGCTGGCGCCGAACTGCATGATCACGTCCTTGATGCCGTGAACCTGCAGAAGCTCGTCCTCGACCTCGACCAGCATGTCGCGGATCTGTTCGGGCGAGTAGTTCCCGCGCCCGACGACGTAGACCGTGGCGAACTCCGGTTCGGATTCGGGGAAGGCCTCCGTACCGGTGGGGTTGGCGATATAGAGCCCGAATATGCCCACGATGATGCCGAAGCCGACGATGAGCGTCGGGATCGGCCATTGCAGCAATACCTGCAGCGCCCGCACGTAAAAGCCCGTCAGGCCCCGCACCTTCTTGGTATCGAACTTGTCGGCATACATGACCGTGTCGGCGGCTTCCTTGCGCTTCGGATCCACATGGGTCGAAGCGATGATGCCGCCGATGACCGGCATGAAGATGAGCGCCGAGATGAGCGAGGCGCACATCACGACGATCACGATGATCGGCAGGTAGCTCATGAACTTGCCGACAATCCCGGGCCAGAAGAGCAGGGGAACGAAGGCACCGAGCGTCGTCGCCGTCGCGCCGACCACCGGTACGAACATCTTCTTGACCGCCATGATGAAGGCTTCCCGCTTGGGTATGCCCTCCTGGAGCTTGCGCTCGGCATATTCGACGACCACCACCGGATCGTCGACAAGCACGCCGACGGCGATCACCAGACCGAACATGATCATCATGTTGATGGTCATGCCGAGCGCCTGCACCACCAGGAACGCCAACATGAACGAGATCGGGATCGACATGCCGATCATGATGGCCGGCCGCACGCCGAGGGTGGCGACACAGGTGATCAGCACCAATGCGATAGCGGTGAACACCGCCGCCTCGAGCGAGCGGAAGAGGGAGAGCGTCGAAACAGCCTGATCGAGGAAGAAGCTGTGCCCGATGCCGCTCGGCCAGTCACTGGTGTACGCTTCGGTGACGGCCCGGACCTTGTCGGAGACGTCGATGATATTCGTTCCAAGCTTCTTGGAAACGCCGAGAATGATGGCCGGAGACCCGTTCACATTGGTATATTCGGTCGCATCCTCGAGCGTGCTCGTGATTGTGGCCACGTCGCCAAAGGTGACGACGGTGTCGCCGTCGGTCTTCAGCGGCAGGTTGATGATGTCCTGGGCATTGCTGATGAGGCCGGGCACCTCGATGTTGAACGAGCCCTGTCCGGTGTTGAGCGTGCCCCCGGGCACGACCATGTTGTTGCGCGCCAGCGCATCGAGCATCTGGCTCGCCGTCAACCCGTAAGCATCGAGCCGCAGCGGATCGACCCGTACCTCGAGCACCTCGTCGCGCGCGCCCGAGATCGTGACCTCGCGCACCTCGGGAATGTTCTCCAGCTCGTCTTGCAGATCCTCGGCCTGACGGACCAGTTCGCGCTCGGGCACGTCGCCGTAGACGGCGACCGAAATGATCGGATAGCCGACGACGTCGACTTCGGTGACCGTCGGATCGTCTGCGTCCTCGGGCAATTCGCTGCGGATGGTGTCGAGCTTGGCTCGGACGTCCGAGAGTGCCTGGTCCTTGTTGAAGTTGATGTCGAACTCGAGGAGCACGGACGCATGGCCGGTGGTCGAGGTCGAGGTCATGTTGACCAGGCCATCGAGGTCGGCCAACTCGTCCTCGGCCGGCTTGGCCAAAAGCGTTTCCGCGTCACGCGGCGAGACGCCCGTCTGGTTGATCGACACATAAAGGTAGGGAATGTCGATGGCCGGGAAGCTCTCCTTCGGTAGGGAGACGTAAGCCGCCCCACCGGCGAGCAGCAACAGCGCCATCACCGTCAGAACGACGCGCGGCATCCTGAGGACGCGTTCGAGAAAATCCATCATGATTGTGCACTTTCCGGCGTCTCAGTGCCATCGATGACGGTGGCTTTTACCGCCTGACCGGCGTTGACGAATTCCTGGCCCACGGTGATGACCTGGACGTGGTTCGGCAGCCCTGTCACCCATACGCCTTGACGCGTGTCGCTGACGATCGTGACCGGATAGAAGGCAACGACTCCGTCCTCGACGGTACGCACACCGAGGACCCCGTCGTCATCGAGCGTCAGCACCGACTGCGGCAGCAGGTGTCCGGGAGCGTCCCCTGCCTTGACGACCGCTTGGGCCGTCACGCCATCGCGAACGTCGCCATCAGCGTTGGGGATCTCGATCTCGATCGGGAAGGCGCGGGTGGCCTCGTTGGAGGTTGAGGAGATGAAGCTGACCTTCCCCTCGAGCGTCTGGCCGGTGACCGTCGTGATGGTGGCATCGAGGCCAAGCTTGGCAAGTCCGATATAGGCCTCGGGTACGGTGGCGGTGAACAGCATCGGGTCAAGCCGCACGATGGTCGCGCAGGTCGCCCCCTGGGCCAGCATTGTGCCTTCGTCGGCCAGGGGAGACTGGACCACGCCAGGCACCTTGGCCACGATCTCGGTTTTTTCCAGCTCGTCGCGGGCATTGTCGAGTGCGACTTCTGCCGAGCTCAACTGCGCCTGCGCCGACCGCAGGGCCACGGCAAACTGGTTCTGCGTGTTGGGAGCCGAAAGTCCACGCTCACGCAGTTGCGCATTGGTGTCGAAATCGAGCTGCGCCTGCTCGAGGCCGGCCTCGGCCTGGGCGAGTGCAGCCTCCGCCTGCGCGACCGCCGCCGCCCGCGTGCCCCGGTCGAGCGTGCACAGCAGGTCGCCTGCTGCGACCTCCTGGCCCTTGGTTACATGGACAGTTTCGAGGATGCCCGACGTCTCGGCGACGGCGGTGACGGTCGCCTTGGCCTGAGTGCGGCCTCGCAGCGGCACCTGGATCGGCATGGGCTGGGCATCGTAGATGGCGGTACGGACCGACTGCAGCGGTGCGCTCTCGCCATTCACCTGCTCGTTGCGCTGGGCAACCGTAAGGGCCGCGTCAGCGTTGGCGTGGTGCTCGGCAAGAACGCCGGCATCGCCGAGGCTCTCGGAAATCGGTCCGTGGTCCTCACCCTCGATGACGGAAATAATCGGCCGCACGCCTTCTTCCGGGCCATTTCCGCCCGTAACCAGTGTGCCGGTGGCCAGCCACGCGCCTGCACCGAGCAGGATCAATAGCGCAAGGCCATAGGAAAATAGTGCACGCATCGTAAGTCGCCCCTTATTCCGCTGCGTTTTTCTTGATCTGCTCGGGGCGCGCCAGCGCCACCAGTTCGTCCATGTGGGTACGCAGATGTGTCTCTGCAAGCTCCATAATCGCCAATCCGTAGTCGACGACCCATGCGTCGCCTTCGGTGCGACCGTCCGCCTCGGCAGCTTGCTTTATTTGACGGATATCTTCGCGAATCCGCTCCAGTTGCTCTTTGGCCCGCGCCTCGACCAGTTCGGGCGGCAGCAGGTGCGCAAAGCGCGCAAATAGGAGGAACGGACTGCGGAATACCTCTTCCTCGAGCGGCTCGTGCAGCGCATCGACGAAGGCGGCACGTCCCGCTTCGGTAATGGAATAGACCTTCTTGGCCGGCTTGCCTTCTTGCGGCTCCACCCGGCTCGTGACCAGCCCGTCGTCCTCGAGCTTGGCGAGCGCAGGATAGATCGAACCGTAGCTCGCTTCGACGAAATAGGAGCACTCGCCTTCGACGGACATGCGCCGAATCTCGTACCCCGTCGCCTCACGTTCGTAGAGAATCGAGAGACACAATGTCCTGACATTCATGATAGGGCTCTCCGCCTGGCTATGCCCGGCTGATATATATCGGCCCTATATATTCAATGTTCGGCGCGGCACAAGCCCGCTGAAGCAACTCATGCTGCAGATCAGCTAAGATCGTATCGCATGGCTGCCAGGAAAATTCAAAGCTGTCAGTGGATTACGCGACGAGGCGCGACATTTCGGCAGCGGCGCGTATGGCAAGATCTTCGCTTGCGGCGGCAACGAAGAAGGGATTGAGGAATTTGAGGTCAGCCTTGCCGTAGCGCAGCGGCAGCCCGTCCATCGTCAGCACCGTGCCGCCCGCCGCCTCGAGCACTGCCTGGCCGGCCGCCGTGTCCCACTCGCAGGTCGGCGTGAAGCGCGGATAGATCTGGGCGTTGCCTTCGGCCAGCAAGCAGAACTTGAGGGAGGAGCCGACGGAGACGTCCTCGGTAACGTCGAGCGTTTCGCACAGCGGGGCGAGCGCCGCATGCCCGTGCGAGCGGCTGGCAACGATGCGCAACGGTCTGGAATCGTTGACTGAAATCCTGCGCATCTCGACGGGCGCGCCCGCGCTCGTCTCGCATGCTTGGGCGCCGTCCGGTCCGCCCAGATACGCGCGCCCCGTTGCCGGCACCAGCACCACGCCCAATACCGGCCGACCATCCTCGACGAGGGCGATGTTGACCGTGAATTCGCCGTTGCGCTTCAGGAACTCCTTGGTGCCGTCGAGCGGATCGACGACGAAATAGCGGCGTCCGAGCAGCGGTATACGGCCGGCGGCCACGCTCTCCTCGGCCAACACCGGAATTTCGGTCGGCATCAGATGCTCGATGATCACCGCCTCGGCCCGCGCGTCCGCCTCGGTCACGGGCGAGCCGTCCGCTTTGGTTTCCGCGGCAAAAGGCCGCGCGTAGACGGTTTTGATGACGTCGGCGGCGGCGATGGCCGCGGTCAGCGACAGGTCGAGCAGGGCCGGAAGGTCGCTGTCGTCCAGGGCTTGGTCGAGGGCTGTCATGGCTGGATCGTCACATCTAACCCGAGGTCGAGGGGAGGGGCGGAGAGCGTGATCTGGCTTGTCGAGATGTAGTCGACGCCGGTTTCGGCGATCGCGCGCACCTGCTCGAGTTTGACCCCACCCGAAGCCTCGAGCTTGGCGCGACCGGCATTGATGGCGACAGCCCGGGTCAGGGTCTCGATGCTCATGTTGTCGAGCAGCACCGCACGCGCGCCTGCATCAAGAGCTTCCTTGAGCTCGGTGAGGGTCGTCACTTCGATCTCGATGGCAACGAGATGTCCGGCAAAGGCTTCCGCGGCCTTGATGGCGGCGGCGACGCCTCCGGCGACGGCGATGTGGTTGTCCTTGATAAGGATCGCATCGTCGAGCCCGAAGCGGTGGTTGGCGCCCCCGCCGCAACGCACGGCATATTTCTGGAAGGCGCGCAGCCCGGGCGTTGTCTTGCGCGTATCGCAGATGCGTGCGCCCGTGCCCGCGATGGCATCGACGAAGGCGCGGGTGAGCGTTGCGATCCCGCAGAGCGGATTGAGGAAATTGAGCGCCACGCGCTCGGCCGACATCACCAGCCGGGCCGGACCGTAAACATCGGCCACTGCGCCGCCAGCCGTCACCCGCTCACCGTCACGCAGGTGCGGCACGAAGTCGATGCCATCCCCAACAAGGCTGAAGGCCACGCGGGCGAGGTCCATGCCGGCGATAACGCCCGGCTCGCGCGCCGAGATCGTGGCGCTGGCTGACGCGCTCGGTGAAAGCACCGCCTGGCTGGTCAGGTCCCCCGCCAGTCCCAGGTCCTCGGCAAGCGCGGCCGTCACCGCGGCCTCGATAAGGTGGCGTGGCAGCTGGGCAGGGTAGGGCGAAGCGATCATGGGCAAGTCCTGGCGCGTCCGGCGGGTTTACGCGCCCGAGCCTCCCGATGCAATGGCCCGCTCTGGGCGCATCTCATGGTGTTGCTGACCCAGGGACGCTTTCGACGATGTGCTAGGTGCACTTGACGGTGTCGTTTGGCGTCACGACGCACTTCGGCGCCGTCTGGCACCCGGCGAGGACGACCAAGATGAAGATCGCGAGGAGATGTTTCAGCATAATCACCCCCACCAACTGCGCACGACCTAGCCATCTAAGTGTCTCTTAGCGCGCCGCACCTCAAAGACAGGTCGTCACCTGGCTCGAGCAGGTGTCGACAGTCCAGCCAAGGATGCGCTCGCCGATTCCACACAGATACCCGCCGATGCGATAAGCAGACAGAGAGAGTAGGAGACGAGGCGTCTATGACGGCGCATGATACTCTGTCTCGGGCAGCCCGCCCTCTCGCCATTCGCTCACGGCATGATCGACCAGAACCCTTGAGGAGAGCAGCACGCAGTCGGCCGCGCCGACTCTGCCGGTTGCCGCCTTGCCCGAGGCCGCGAGCTGCGATCCGATGGGTACGAAGAGATCGGAATCCCCGACCGGCGGCGCACTGTACGGTACCCACCGCCGAACGCCGTCCACGAGTACCGGCGCCCCTCCGGCCTCGAGCGGGCGCTCGGGCCAGGCGCGATGCTCGGAGAGATGGAGAATCGTGCATCTGTCGAAGCCAACGCCGAGCAGCAGCACCTTGGCGTCAAGATCGTAAAGCCGCGCGAGTGGCGAGCGCTCGTCGAGGGGACTGTCGAGCGCGTGATCGCAGAGTATTCGCGAAGCCTCAGGCCCAAGCGCGGCGAATGAGCAATTCGGATGTTGGCTGCGCTCGACCTCTGGCCATGTGCGGAAGAGTTCGGCGATCTGTCCCATGCCATTGGTCGGCGTCTTCCTCGGATCGAAGGCCGGCATATTGGCGCGGATGATATCGACCCAGTCGGCCGGAACGGGCGGCGCACGCCAATTCGCCGGATCGGTAAGACCGGCTGAATGTGCCGGCATCACCAGTGTGCCCTCGGGCCCAAGGACATCGAGAAGCGCCTGGATGACTGCAACCGGCCCACCGGCAATCCATCCGAGCGCGCTGAGCGAAGAATGGACGATGACCGTTTCGCCCGTTTTCAGGCCGAGACTGGCGAGATCGGCCGCAAGGCTCTCGCGAGTTCCCGGCTTATCCGTTCTGGCGATGAGATCGGCTTCCGACATCGCCGGCGTCTACTTCCGCTTGCCGGTCTCGATGATCGCGTGGGTGATGGAGCCGGTGGTCGGAAAGAGCGGGATGAGGCAGGCCTGCAGGGCATGGTAGATGTCGGGCTTGCCGCGGAAGAGCCGCTCGGTTGGCGTCAGGTCTTCCTTGAGCTCGGGACGCCAGCCGCTGTTCTCGTGGTCGATCAAATGGTTGGCGGCGAAGTCCCAGAAGCGCCGGTACCAGATCTCGAAATAGGGATCCCGATCGAAATTGGTCAGGAACGCGGCCGCTCCGATCGCCTCGCAGACCGGCCACCACAGCTTCTCGCGCATGACCGGATTGTTGTCCCAGTCGAGCGTATAGAAGAAGCCGCCATGGGTCTTGTCCCAGCCGAGTTCGATCGCCTGGCGGAAGAGACCGCGGGCGGCGTAGGTGAGCCACGAGTCCGACTTGTGGCCGAGAATCCAGAGCTGATAGAGCAACCGCGCCCATTCCAGCCAGTGGCCGGGCGTGGTGCCCGAGGGGCGGAACATCTCATTGCCGAGATAGTCGCGGTCGAGCTCCCAGTTCTCGGTGAAGTGCTCGGCGACGCGATAATCGAGGTCCGCCGCATGCTTGCCGATGATGAGCTGGGCTATGCGCCCGGCCTTCCTGAGGTAGGCCTGGTTGCCGGTCGCCTCGTAGGCGGCCATCAGCGCCTCGGTCAGGTGCATGTTCGAGTTCTGCCCGCGATACGGGCTGATCGGCGCCCAGTTACGCGCATATTCCTCGGTGGTTGCGCCTCGGGCCTCGTCCCAGAACCGGTTCTCGATCACCTCAGTCACGTCCGCAATCATCGCATCGGCCAGCGGGTGACCGGTGAGCTTGGCGCTCGAAGCCGCCAGCAGCACGAACGCATGACCATAGGCCTGCTTGGAATCGTCACGCGGGCCGTTGTTGTCGAGCGACCAGAAATAGCCGCGGTTCTGCTGGTCGCGGTGGTGCTCCCAGAGATAGCGCATGCCGTGGTCGACCATCTCGTCCGAGCCCGGCCGGCCGAGCAGGCTCCCGATGGCAAAGCAATGCACCATGCGGGTGGTCACATGGATCTGCCGCAGCGGATTGTCGGCATCGAGCGCATGTCCGAACGTGTCGAGCTCGTAGAACCCACCCTCCGGGTTGATCGAATGGCGCTGGAAGAAATCGAAGAGCCGGTTGGCCTGCCGCATCAACCACTGCCGGTGAAAGGGGCGAGCATGCCAGGCGCCGGAATTGGCTTCCGGCAGATCATAGGTCTCGTCGGACATTTTGACTCCTACGCCGGCATCGTCTGCCGATCTCAGGACCGGGAGTTACCATGAGGCCGGCAACGTTGCAATTTCGACCGCCCCGCCCCAGGAACTCTACCCCGCCTTGAGCACCGCGTAGTGCCGCTCGATCCGTTCCACCTCCTCGGCCGAGCCGAGGATGACCGGCACGCGCTGGTGGATATTGGCTGGCATGACCTCGAGAATCCGCCCCAAGCCCGTGGTCGCCTTGCCGCCTGCCGCCTCGACCAGCAAGGCCATGGGGTTGGCCTCGTAGAGCAGCCGCAGCCGCCCGCCCTTGGCAAGGGTCTCGCTGTCGAGGGGATAGAGGAAGATGCCGCCGCGCATCAGGATGCGGTGGATGTCAGCCACCATTGAGCCGACCCAGCGCATGTTGTAGCGCTTGCCCGCTGGACCAGTCTCGCCGGCAACGCTCTCGTCGACATAGGCGAGCGTCGCCGCATCCCAGAACCGCTCACGCGCCGCATTGATGGCGTATTCGGCCGATGCCGACGGGATCGTCACATCGTCCTTGGTCAGGATGAACTCGCCGGCTGCATCGAGCGTGAACACCGCGACCGACTTGCCGAAGGTGAGGACGAGGCTCGTCGAATTGCCATAGGCGGCATAGCCGGCCGCCAACTGCCGCACGCCGGGCTGCAGTAGTTCCACGTCGCGCACGCCCGAAGGTGCCTCGAGCACTGAAAAGATAGATCCCACAGTCACGTTGACGTCGAGGTTCGAGCTGCCATCGAGCGGATCGCAGGCGACGGCATACCGTCCGGCGCCGGTTTCGCGTTCGAAATGAAGCGCTTGATTCAATTCTTCAGAGACAAGAATCGAAATATCCGGGTTCTGCTGCAAGTGCTTGATGAATATATCGTTCGAGACCACATCGAGCTGCTTTTGCGCCTCGCCCTGAACGTTGGTGGCTCCGGCCAGGCCCGAAAGCCCCTCGATCGGCGCGGTGCGCAGGATGGCCGCGATCTCGGCACAGGCCGCCGCGATCGTCGCGATGGTCTGGGTGAGGTCGTGCGTGACGTTCTGCCGGGCAGCCGTCGTCTGTAGCCAATCGGAAAGCTTCGTCATTCCGTTCATCCTGCTAATTGCGCACCTGCGAGTGTGCCGATGCGGACGCGCGAGGCAAGCGCGACTTTCGCTGCAATGTGATGTCGACGCGGTGCGCCTAAATCGGCGTCAAATCCATCAAAAGTGCCCATTTCTTGGGCAGGCAAGCGCAACAACATCGGGCGTGGTGAGCAACGTCAGTCGTTTATCCTCGTGGCACGCCTGTTGCTTCGTGGGGACCGAAAATCACCACGAAAAGGATTCCGCATGCTCCGTCGCACGCTCCTAGCCTTCGCCGCCGCCGGCCTTGTTGCCGGCTTTGCCGTACCGGCCCAGGCCGATGCCCTTGCCGATATCAAGGAGCGCGGAACCATCCGTGTCGCCGTTCCACAGGATTTCCCGCCCTTCGGAAGCGTGGGCACCGACATGACTTCGATCGGCTACGACATCGACATGGCCAAGGCGATCGCCGAGCGGCTTGGCGTTTCCGTTGAACTGGTGCCGGTGACCAGCGCCAACCGCGTTCCTTACCTGCAGACTGACCGGGTGGATCTCGTCATTTCCAGCCTCGGCAAGAACGCTGAGCGCGAGGCGGTCATCGATTTCACCACGCCTTACGCGCCGTTTTACAATGGCGTTTTCGGCGAAGCTGACGTCACTCTTGCCGGCCCTGAGGATCTCGCCGGCCTCTCGGTCGGTGTCACCCGCGGCGCCGTCGAAGACCTGACCCTCACCGACCTCGTGCCGGAAGGGGTCGACATCCGCCGCTACGAGGACAACAACGGCACGATCTCGGCGTTCCTGTCCGGGCAGGTCGATGTGATCGCCACCGGCAACGTGGTGGCCGCCTCGATCCTCGAGCGCAATCCGCCCCGCCGGCCGGAGCTGAAGTTCCTTGTGCAGAACTCGCCCTGCTATATCGGCCTCAACAAGGATGAGCCGGAACTCCTCGCTGCCGTCAACGCCATCATTGCCGACATGAAGGCGGACGGCTCGCTTAACGGTATTGCCCAGACCTGGCTGAAGGCCGACCTTCCGGCGGACCTTTAAGATCGAGATCCCGGTCACCTGCCGGATCGCCGCCGCGCCAGCGCCGGTGGTCCGACAGGGCGCGTGGGGAGGGGGACCTTATGGGCTACCAATGGAACTTTGATTGGCTGGCCGGCTACCTGCCGATCCTTCTCAAGGGCATTTCCATCACTGTCGAGCTTATTGCGGTGGGAGCCGCGCTCGGCGTATCACTCGGCATCGCCTGCGCCTGGGTGCGCACGCTGGGTCCGGCCTGGCTCCGGCCGTTCGTTTCCGCTTATGTCGAGCTCATCCGCAACACGCCGTTCCTCATCCAGCTCTTCTTCATCTTCTTCGGTCTGCCTTCGCTCGACCTGCAACTGACGGCGCTTGAGGCTGCCAATCTCGCCATGGTCGTCAATCTCGGCGCTTATAGCTGCGAGATCATCCGGGCCGGAATCCAGGCCACACCCCGCGGACAGTTCGAGGCGGGTAAGAGCCTCGCCATGACTCCGTTCCAGACGTTCCGCCATGTGGTGCTTGTCCCGGCGCTCCAGCGCATCTGGCCGGCACTCGCCTCGCAGATCGTCATCGTCATGCTGGGCTCCTCGGTCGTCTCGCAGATCTCGGTCGAGGATCTGACCTTTGCGGCCAACTTCGTGCAGTCGCGCAATTTCCGGGCCTTCGAAACCTATGCGGTGGCGACGCTGACCTACCTCGTCCTCGCCATCATGCTGCGCAAGGTGCTCGACGGCGTCGGCTGGCTGGTCTTTCCGAGGAGGAAGGCCTGATGGGCCAGTTCACCTTTTTCGACATCCTGCGCAACCTGCTGATCGCCACGCAGTGGACCGTCATTCTCTCGCTGGTGTCGTTCGTGGGCGGCGGCATCGTCGGCGGTCTGGTGCTCTTTGCCCGCATCAGCCAGTCGGGTTGGCTGCGCAACCTCGCCAGGGGCTATATCGAGTTGCTGCAGGGCACGCCGCTCCTGATGCAGCTCTTCCTGGCCTTCTTCGGGCTGGCGCTGTTTGGTGTTGCCGTGCCGGCCTGGCTTGCGGCGGGTCTGGCGCTGATCCTTTGGACGGCCGCGTTCCTCGGCGAAATCTGGCGCGGCTGTGTTGAGGCGGTCCCCCGAGGTCAATGGGAGGCCTCCAGCAGCCTCGGCATGGGCTATCTCCAGCAGATGCGCTACGTCATCCTGCCCCAGGCCCTGCGCGTCGCCATCCCGCCGACCGTCGGCTTCTCGGTGCAGGTGGTCAAGGGCACGGCACTGACCTCGATCATCGGCTTCATCGAGCTGACCCGCGCCGGCACGGTCGTCACCAACGCCACCTATCAGCCGTTCCTCGTCTACGGCCTCGTCGCCCTTATCTATTTCTGCCTCTGCTGGCCGCTCTCCAAAGCCAGCCAAGTCCTCGAGAGGAAGCTCAATGTCGCTCATAGCCATCACTGACGTGAGGAAAAGCTTCGGCCAGAATGAGGTCCTGAAGGGCATCGATATCGACGTCGAGCGCGGCGAAGTGATCGCCATCATTGGCAAGAGCGGTTCGGGCAAGTCGACGCTGCTGCGCTGTATCAACGGGCTCGAAACTATCGATGCCGGGTCGATCGCCGTCGGGCGCGCGCAATTGCTGCCGGGCGAGGCCGCCCTGCGTGCGCTGCGGCTCAAGGTCGGGATGATCTTCCAGCAGTTCAATCTCTTCCCGCACCTGACTGCCGGGCGCAACGTCATGCTCTCGCAGATGGTGGTCAAGAAGACCCCGAAGGTGCAGGCCGAAGCCGTGGCGCGCAAAATGCTCGAGCGCGTCGGGCTTGCCGAAAAGTTCGACGCTTATCCCGATGAGCTTTCGGGCGGCCAGCAGCAGCGCGTCGCCATCGCCCGAGCGCTCGCCATGGAGCCGATGGCGCTCCTCTGCGACGAGATCACATCGGCGCTCGATCCCGAGCTCGTCAGTGAAGTTCTCGCCGTCGTCAAGGAACTGGTTGCCGAGGGCATGACCCTCCTCATGGTCACTCACGAGATGCGCTTTGCCCGGGACGTCTGCTCGCGCGTCGTCTTCATGCACCAGGGCCGCGTGCATGAGATCGGTCCGCCCGAGCATGTCTTCGCCAATCCCAAGACGCCGGAGCTGCGGCAGTTTCTCGGGGTGTGAACGGTGTGACCGACCGAATGGTCACGCCGATGCGCTGGACCGGGAAGACCGCTTTTTGCTCAAGCCGACCAGAACGATGTCCTGTTCGACCGTCCGTCGGTGGTGCTCGATGTAACCCAGCTTCGCATACAGGCGCAGATTGCCGGCGCTCAGATGGCCTGTTTCCAGGTGGAAAGCCTGAACTGTGGGGAACGCGTCTTCGATAGCGCGCATCAGTAGCTCGCCCAGACCCTGGCGTTGGTATGCTGGGTGCACGGCCAACCGATGGACATGGCAGTTACCATTTTCGAGCTGTCCCCGCACCGAGCCGACGACCTGGCTGTCGATCATAGCCACGAGCACGCTCACGCTTGCCAGCGCCAGCTGCAACTCGTCGGGTGTTTCCGTCATCGGCGGCAGATCTGGGTCGCCATAAAGCCGGGCTTCGCGCATGAAGGCAAGCCGCTGCATCGCGATGATCTCGCGTGCATGAGCCGGGGAGGCGGGGCTGATGGTGGCAGGCCGCATCATATCACCGGGTTTCACGTCTCCCGCGCCAGGTCAGCCAGAAGCCCCGCCGCAACCGACAGCCGCGAGACCGTCAGCGCGCCTTGCGTCAGGTCCGCGACCGCCGCCACCGCTCGCTCGACGGCCCGCGGCCGGCTGCTGCGCCAGGCGTCGATGCGCTTTTCGATCGGGCCTTCGCCGGCAGCCAGGATATCGGCGGTCAGGTCCCTCTGGGCGCGGGTGAGGTTGGCGAGCGCGCGGTCGAGCGCCATGCGGTCGAACCGGTCGGCCAGCACGATCGCGCGCCCCTGGTCGGCGATCGGCCAGAGGTCGAAGACGCCGAACACGCCGAAAAAGGCACGCGCCGCCTCCTCGATCGTGGCCCCCATCCGTTCACTGACCAGCACGACGTCGCTGGCATGCGCGAGGACCGGCAATTTGGCGATGGTGTGGGCGAGGTCCCCCGGCACGCCCTCTGCGATGAACCGTTCGGCGCTTGCCACGATTGCTCCCGCCATGGCCTCGGGCAAAAGCTCGCCGAGCACGCGGCGCAACTGCCCGACGCCCTCCGTATGGCGCGAAACCAGGTTTGCGATATCGCTTTCCACATGCGCATTGCGCAGGAACCAGAGCGTTTCACGGGCGAGCAGGGCGTTGACCTCGCCATAAAGCGCAAGTTGCGTAGCCCCGGGGATGCGATTGTCGAGCGCGTCGATCTGGGTATTGAGCCCGGTCAACCCATAGACGTCGCGTGTCGCCGCATAGGCGATGGCGACTTCTCCGACGCCCGCGCTGCTGGCCGCCATCAGCTCGAAAACGAAAGCCGGGCCGCCGCGATTGATCATGGCGTTGGCCAATACCGTCGCGATCACCTCGCGCTTCAGCCGGTGGCCGGTTACCGCGCCGGGGTACCGCGCCTTCAGTTTCTCCGGAAAGTAGCGGAAGAGCTCGCCGGCCAGATACGGGTTGTCGAGGGCGGGTGACTCGAGAAGGTCGGCATAGAGCGTGAGCTTGGCATAGGCGAGCAGCACCGCCAGCTCGGGGCGCGAGAGGCCGTGGCCGGCCTCGGCACGCTCGCTGATGGAAGTTTCCGGCGGCAGGAATTCGACCGCACGGCTCAACAAGCCCCGCTGCTCGAGGCCAATCATCAGGTCGCGATGCGCCGGCAAGTCCGCCAGCCCCGCACGCTCGGCGAGCGAAAGTGCCAGCGTCTGCAGGTAGTTGTTCCTGAGGCACAGGTCCGCCACCTCGTCGGTCATCTCGACAAGGAAAGCGTTGCGCGCCGCGCCCGAGAGCGTCCCGTCAGCGGTCAGTTGCCCCAAGGCAATCTTGATGTTGACCTCCAGGTCCGAGGAGTTGACGCCGGCCGAGTTGTCAATGGCATCGGTGTTGATGCGCCCGCCCCTGAGCGCGTATTCGATGCGCCCACGCTGGGTGATGCCGAGATTGGCACCTTCCCCGATCACCCTGGCGCGCATTTCGCTGGCGCTGATGCGGATGGCGTCGTTCGCCCGGTCGCCGGCCTGCGGATCCGTTTCGCTCGAGGCGCGGATATAGGTGCCGATGCCACCGAACCACATGAGATCGACATCGGCCGCAAGGATTGCGCTCATCACCTCCTGCGGCGTGGCGGTGGCCGCCCTTAGCCGCAGAAGCTCGCGCACTTCAGGGCTAAGGGAAATCGACTTGAGGCTGCGCGAGAAGACGCCGCCGCCCGTGGAGATCAGCGATTTGTCGTAGTCCTGCCAGGAGGAGCGCGGAAGGTGGAAGAGTCGCTTTCTCTCGGCAAAGCTCGCTTCCGGATCGGGATCGGGGTCAAGAAAGATATCGCGGTGGTCGAAGGCGGCCATCAGCCGGATCTGCCGAGAAAGCAGCATGCCGTTGCCGAAGACGTCGCCCGACATGTCGCCGACGCCCGCGACTGTGAAAGGCTCGCTCTGGATGTCGCGATCCATCTCGCGGAAGTGCCGTTTGACCGCTTCCCATGCCCCGCGGGCGGTGATGCCCATCTTCTTATGGTCGTAGCCGGCCGACCCGCCCGAGGCGAAGGCATCGCCCAGCCAGTATCCGCGGCTGATGGCGATGGCGTTGGCCGTGTCCGAGAAGCTCGCGGTGCCTTTGTCGGCAGCGACGACGAGATAGGGATCATCGCCGTCGCGCCGTACAACGTTCTCCGGCGGCACCACCGCGCCGGAGTTGAGATTGTCGGTGAGGTCCAGAAGTGAGCCGACAAAGATCTTGTAGCTCTCTATGCCCTCGGCCTTCCATGCCTCTCGCGGCATTGTGAGCGAGAGGCGCTTGGGCACGAACCCGCCCTTGGCCCCGACCGGAACGATGACCGCGTTCTTGACCTGCTGCGCCTTGACCAGGCCGAGGACTTCGGTGCGGAAGTCCTCCGGCCGGTCGGACCAGCGCAGGCCCCCGCGCGCGATCGCTCCGAACCGCAGGTGCACGCCCTCGACCCGCGGCGAATAGACGAAGATCTCCCGGAACGGGCGGGGCGCCGGCAGGCTGTCGACCTGCGCGCAGTCGAACTTGATGGCGAGCGCCGGGCGCCGGGCGCCGTCCGCGTCACGCTGGAAGAAGTTGGTGCGCACCGACGCTTCGACGAGATTGTGGAACCGGGCGAGGATGCGGTCCTCGTCGAGGGAGGTCGCCGCGTCTCGCGCTGCAACGATTGCCGCTCGTGCCGCCTCTGCGTCCTCCACACTCGCGCCGGCCGGGTCATGCAGGGCACGAAAGAGCCCGACCAGCGCGGCCGCCGCCCTGTGCTGGGTCACGGCGACCTGGGCGAGATAGCGCTGCGAATAGGAGATGCCGACCTGCCGCAGATACCGCGAAAGCGCGCGCAGCACCGCCACGTCGTCCCAGGTGAGGCCCGTCCACAGCGTCAGGGCGTTGAGCCCGTCGCTCTCGGCTTGTGCATGCCAGACCGCCGCGATCGCACGTTCAATGGTCTCGCCTGCGGTCTCGGGCAGCACCTCGAGCCCCTCGGGCGCAGCGACCACCATGTCGTGGATATAGCGCAGCGTCCCGTCGCGTGGGCTCACCGTATAGGTGCGCTCGTCGATCACCCGGAAGCCGAAATGCTCGAGCATCGGCACACGGTCGCTCAACGGAATGGCGCTGCCGCGATGATAGAACTTGAGGCCGAGCTTACCTTCTCTCCCCACGCGCCGCCGCAGACGTATGGCGATGGCGGCTTCATCTGTCAGGGTTTCGAGAACGGCAATGTCGGAGAGGGCGTCGGCGACGCTGTTGCGCGATTCATAGGCCGCCGAGAAGGCATCCCGAAAATTGCTGATCGTCGCCGGCTCGGGCGCGGCCGCCGCGATCCGGTCGCCGAACGAGCGGCTGAGATTCTCGACATTGGTCTCGAGCTCGGTGCGCGATGGGCGCGGCGTCGGCCCGCCATTGCGCCCGATGATGACGTGGAGCCGCACCAGGTCTCCTTCGGGAAAGTGCGGGTAATAGGCCGAGAGGCGCCCGTCGTAGCATTCGCCGAGATAGGCGGTGATGCGGGCGCGAACCTCCGAGTCGTAGCGGTCGCGTGGGATGTAGACCAGGATCGAGACGAAATTGTCGAACTGGTCGATGCGCGGCAGCACCCTGACGCGCGGCCGGTCGTAGAGCGTGGCCACCGCATGGGCGTATTCGGCAAGTTCGTCTACCGAGATCTGGAAGAGCTCATCGCGCGGGTAAGTGTCGAGCGCGGCCAGTAGCGCCCGGCTCGCATGGCTATCTGCCTCGAGGCCGGACCGCCGCATGACCTCGACGACCTTGCGCCGGATAAGCGGCACTTCCGTGTGGGGCGTTGCCAGCGCCTGCGAGGTGAAAAGGCCGATGATCCGCAACTCGCCGGTCACCTCGCCCTCCGGCCCGTAAAGCTTGATGCCCACATAGTCCATATGCACGCGCCGGTGCACGCGCGCACGGATATTGGCCTTGGTGACGAGGAGCGGCTCGACCGCCCTGACGAAGGCTACGTGCTGCGGGGTCGTCTCGACATAGTTGGGCCCCGAGCGCAGGAACCGTACCGCCGGATCGTCCAGAATGCCCAACCCGCTGCCGGGTGCCGGCTCGAGCCGCATCTCGTCGCCCCGGCCCTCGAGCCGATACTCGCGCGCGCCGAGAAACGTGAAGTTGTTCTCGGCGAGCCATCCGAGGAAATAGACTGCCTCGTCGACAAGCGCCGCCGGCAGGCCGGCCCGGTTGGCGGCAAGCCGCTCGACTTCCGCCCGCAACCGCTCGAGCATGGGCTTCCAGTCGCGCACCGCGCGGGCGACCTCGCTCATGGCCATGTCGAGCTCGTCTCTCAACGTCTCGGTCTCGCCCATGGGCTCGATTTCCATGTGCAGGACACTGACCGGCACGTGGTCGGGTTCCGGTTTGGCGGCAAGGCCGCCGGGCGAGAGAAACACCACCGGATGGGCAAGCAGCCGCACTGATCCGCCCGCCGCCCGCACCGCGGCGAGCGCCGTGTCGACGATGAACGGCATGTCCGGCGAGATGACGTCGACGACCATTGGGCCGTCTCCCACCGCTGCCGAAATATGCACCAGGCTCTTGCGCGGCGGCTCCGCGCCGATCAGGCCGTAGGAGGCCCGCAACCGCGCTTCAAATGCCTCGGGCATCGTCGCCGAGAGGTCGTCGCTATCCGTGGCGGCCACTGCCGCTTCGATGAAAACGGCAAGGTCCGGTTCGCTGACGCGAAGCGCCTCTGCGCGCGCCAGCAGGGCGGCGCGTGTGGATGCGATGGTTTCGTTCACGGCCAGACCTGCCTCCTGCTTCCCGCGGGCACAGCCTAGCCGGCCCTGCAGGATTTGTCCTCCTCGTCACGGCGGGAGGCTATACGTCATTGGTCGAAACCATGTGACAGGCGCGCGAACTACTCCCCGATCACGTCACTCCCCGATTACGTCTTGGCGCATCTGTCGCGGCGTGATGCCGTAGGCTTTGCGGAAGTGCTCGTAGAACTGGCTGAGGGAGGTAAAGCCCGACTGGAAGGCGATATTGGCGATCGACAGGTTCCCTTCAAAGAGCAGCGAACGGGCGCGGATCAGCCGCATGCGCGTGACGAACTTCTGCATCGAGATGTGCATCACCTTGGTGAAGAGGTTGAGCGCATAGTTGGGGTGGAGGCCTACCACCCCGGCCACGTCGGCGGCGGTCAGCGGCTCGGAGAGGTTCTCTACGATGTGCCGGACCATGGCCACGACATAGCGCACGGGCGAGGCGGTGCGGGTGCGCGTGCCGTGATGCTCGATCCAGGCCGGCAGCAGCACCTCATAGCCGGTGAGCGCTGCGCGGCGGAACATGGTGCCGATCTCGACCTTGACGATATCGGTGCGAAGGGCATCGCCCGAGCGATAGTCAGCATGCCAGCGGTCGAGCGTGTCGACCGCGACGGCATCGGGGTTGAGGCAGACGATGCCACCGCCCATCATGGTCTCAGTCAGCCGGCCGAGCTGGGGCATGTGGAGGAAGGAGTCGAGCGGCAGATAGACATTGATCTGCCGACCTGCCAGAGCCGCCTCGCTGAGGGCCACCGTCTGATGGGGAACGCCCGCCCAGAAGGCAACGAGCCGATTGGAAGGCACGGTCACCGGCCGCGTGTCATGGACATAGTCCATGTCCCCGCCGGTCAGCCAATTGATCTCGATATGGCCGTGGACATGCGCAGACGGCATCAGTTGCGGGGTGAACGAGCGGATGCCGAACCGCCCGAAGGCGCGGCTCGAGGCGTAGAAACTCCGGTCCGGCCGCGGTGTGGCGCGGCAATAGCCCTTGTCGACCCGTTGGCGCGGGGCAGGAGCTGGGGCTTTGGAGGTCGTTCTGGGGCGTTCGAGCACTTCCATACGTCATCACCAAATCTTAGGAAGCCGGAAGAGGTCTTTAACTAATCGGATTGCTTCCCGTGTTGCAAGGCGTACGATTTTTATGGCGGAGAGAATGCCGGGTGACGTCGCCCGGCAAATCGGCAGGCATTGTCGCTCCGCCGTTATGGGAGGAACCATGAGAAAGCACGCATTTGCCCTTGGCGGGGCAAGTCTTCTGCTAAGCGTGTCGTTCATCGCTACTCAGGCGCAGACGATCGAGACGACGACGCCCCCGGATCCGCCGGAATTCGCGGCCCAGACCGAGCCGGTCTTTGTTGGTGTCACCGACATCATGGAGTATCGCGCGCTCGACAGCTACAACGAGCCGGAATGGATCAAGACCAATTTCGTCGACACCGGCAAGCTGCCGCCGGTCGAAGAGCGCCTGCCTGAGGAACCCCTGGTCTTCAAGACCGGCAACATGCCGGACGGCGTCGGCGTCTACGGCGACGTGATGCGCCACGTCATCGGCGGACGTCCCGAGGGCTGGAACTACATCGGCGGCCAATCCCAGGGTTGGGGAGGCATCGACATCGGCCTGTCCGAGTGCCTCACCCGTACCGGTCCTCTCTTCATGATCCGGGCCGAGGAACTGGAGCCCATGCCCAACCTCGCCAAGAGCTGGGAATGGTCCGAGGACGGCCATGAGCTGACCATGCACCTCATCGAAGGCGCCAAGTGGTCCGACGGCGACCCGTTCGACACCGAAGACATCATGTTCTACTGGGAGGACAACGTCCTCGATCCCAACGTCTTCCCCCTCAACGGCGCGACGCCCGAGACCTTTGGGCAGGGCACCAAGCTCGAGGCGATCGACGAATACACCATCAAATGGACGTTCGAGGAAGCATTCCCGAACCAGTATCTCTATGCCATGGCCTACGGCACCTTCTGTCCGGGCCCGAGCCATATCCTCAAACCCGAGCACCCCAACTACTCGGACAACACCTACGACCAATACAAGAACGCCTTCCCGCCCGAATACCTCAACATTCCGGTCATGGGTGCGTGGGTGCCGGTTGAATACAGGCCCGACGACATCATCGTCATGCGCCGCAACCCTTACTACTGGAAGGTCGACGAGGAGGGTAACCAGCTCCCCTATCTCGACGAGATGCATTATCGCCTTTCGACGTGGGCTGACCGCGACGTGCAGGCGGTGGCAGGCTCGGGCGATTTCTCCAACCTCGAGCAGGCCGAGAGCTATGTCGAGGCCTTGCGCCGCTCGGCCGACGACAACGCCCCCGCCCGCCTGCAGTTCGGCGCCCGCACTATCGGCTATGCGCTGCGCATGAACTTCTCGGGCAATGGCTGGGGTGAACCAGACGCGCGTGAGCAGGCGATCCGCGAGCTGAATCGCACGCTCGAGTTCCGACAGGCCATAACATTGGCTGTCGACCGGCAAAGGTTGGGTGAATCGCTCGTGCGCGGACCATTCACCGCCATCTATCCGGGCGGCCTCTATGCCGGCACGACCTACTATGACAAGGAGTCGACGGTCTACTACCCATTCAATCTCGAGCAGGCCAATGCCATGCTCGACGAACTGGGGCTTACCGACACCGACGGCAACGGCGTGCGCAACTTCCCTGAAGGCACGGCCGGTGGGCAGGACGTGGAGATCACGCTTCTTGCCAACACCGACTATTCGACCGACACCAACCTGGCTGAAGGCGTCATCGCCATGATGGAGCCGTTGGGGCTGCGCGTCATTGCCAACTTCCAGCAGGGAACGGCGCGCGACGACATGGCGCAGGCCGGTCAGTTCGATTGGTCGGTGGAACGGCAGGGCGCTGAGGTGGTCTCGGTCGTCCAGGGCACATCCGCGCTCGCTCCCACTGGTCCGCGCACCCATCCGTTCCATCGCGCGGGCGAGAACGATGAGCTCGATCTCCTGCCTTTCGAGGAAGAACTCGTACAGATCGTGCGGGACTTCATCGCCACCAGCGACAACGCGGAGCGGGCTGAGCTGATGAAGCAGTACCAGCAGGTCTTCACCGAGAACGTCTATTCGGTGGGGCTGACCCAGTATCCTGGGGCGCTCATCATCAACAAGCGCTTCAGGAACATCCCGGAAGGTGCCCCGATCTTCATGTTCAACTGGGCCGAGGACAACATCATCCGCGAGCGCGTCTATGTGCCGACGGATGACCAGCCCGGCCACGAACTGCACCCTCAGACCCTGCCGGACGTGCCCGGCGGTGGTGGGCCGGTCGAAGGCTGACCTGAATACGCCGGACGGGGGCAGCCCTCCGTCCGGCCCAATGGTGCCACGAGCACGATGTACATCCCTTCCCATCGGGGGAGGGTTGCACGGGCGGACATCGCTAAGAGAAGATAAAGGCCGCAAATGTTCCGATTCATCGCTATGCGGGTACTGGGAGCGATCCCGCTCCTGCTCCTTTTGAGCGTCGTTACCTTCGCCATCATCCAGGCCCCCCCCGGTGACTATGGCGACTACATCCGCTCCATGCTCATGAACCAGGGCGGCGTGCCCGCAGAGTTGGCCGAAATCCAGGCTGAAGCCTATCGCGAGGCCAACGGGCTCAACGATCCGCTGGTCGTCCAGTACTTCCGCTGGATCACCGGCATCGTCACCCGCTTCGATTTCGGACACAGCCTCTACTACAACAAACCCGTGGGCAACGTGGTGGCCGAGCGCCTGCCGGCGACCATCATGCTGGCGTTGACCTGTCACATCCTGGCGTCGGTACTGGGTATCTCGCTCGGCATAATCGCCGCCACCCGCCAATATAGCTGGACCGACACCTTTCTCGGCGTCGTCTCTTTCCTTGGCATGACCATCCCGAGATTCCTCCTCGCCATCATCATCCTCTACATTCTCGTTTTCCGGCTGAACGTCGGCGAGGTCGGCATGTTCTTTTCGGCCCGCTATGGCGGCGCACCGTGGAGCTGGGACAAGTTCGTCAACCTTGTCCAGCACATCTGGCCCGTGGTGTTCATCGCCACCTTTGGCGGGCTCGCCTACAACATGCGCGTGATGCGCGCGAACCTCCTCGACGTCCTCAATTCGCAATATGTCGAAACGGCGCGGGCCAAGGGCCTGCCGGAGGGCGCTGTGATCATGAAGCATGCCGTGCCCAACGCGCTGCACCCGCTCGTTGCCTATCAGGGCGTGGTGCTGCCCTATATGCTGACCGGGGAGATCGAGGTGGCGATTGTCTTCGGCCTCGCGACGGTCGGACCGGCCATCGTCGGCTCCATGGGTGTTGGCGACGTCTTCGTCACTGCCACCTTCATGCTGGTGCTTGCGGCGACCCTCATCGTCGGCAACATCATCGCCGATATCCTGCTCGCCGTCCTCGACCCGCGCATCCGCCTGGGAGGGAATGCGGAATGACCGACACCAAGACCCACCCGACACCGCCTCTGCCATCCGATACCGGCATCGGCGCCGCGCCCGGTCCGGAAGTCGCCGACGGCGTCGACGTGCCCGAAAGCGCGATCCAGGCGCGCTTCGCCCATGGCAACGAAGGCTATGCGACGCTCGTCTGGCGCCGGTTCAAGCGTTCCACCATGGGCATGATCGGGCTGGTGCTCGTCACGCTGCTCTTCGTCACAGCCATTTTCGCCGATTTCTTCGCACCGATGGACCCGAAGCGTCCTGAACTCCCGTTTGCGCCACCAGATATGATCGCCTTTCAGGATCCGCAGGGCAGTTTCAGCCTCATCCCCTATGTCTATCCCATCGGGGAGACGGGCGAGTTCGATCCCATCACCTTCCAGCCGCTGACCGGTGCGGTGCTCGACGACCCGACCCCGACCGGCTTCTTCGTCGAGGGCTATTCCTATCGTCTCTTCTGGGTGATCCCATCCAACATCCACTTCTTTGGCGCCACCGACGGGCGACCCATCCATATACTTGGCACCGACAAGTTCGGCCGCGACATTCTCTCGCGCGGTATCGTCGGCTCGCGGATCTCGCTGATGATCGCGCTGGCCGTGGTGACGCTGACCACGGTTATCGGCACGTTGGTCGGCATCACCTCGGGCTATATCGGCGGTGCGTTCGACACCTGGCTGCAAAAGTTCGTCGAGTTCGTGCTCGCCTTTCCGCAACTGCCGCTATACCTGGCACTGACCTCGCTCATACCGGTTACGGCGCCCTCCAACGTCTTCATCGCCTTTGTTATCGGCGTCATGGCCGTGCTCGGCTGGGCGCAGCTTTCGCGCGAGGTGCGCTCCAAGACGCTTTCCCTCGCGCGTATCGAATATGTGCGGGCGGCGATCGCCGTAGGTTCGAGCGACATGCGCATCATCACCCGGCACATCCTGCCCAACGTCACCAGCCACGTGATCGTGGCGGTAACGCTCGCCATCCCTACGGTGGTGTTGCTTGAGAGCTTCCTCGGGTTCCTCGGCTTTGCGGTCAAGCCTCCGCTGATATCCTGGGGGCTGATGCTGCAGGACACCGGCACGTTCTCGGTCATCGGGTCTTATCCCTGGATCCTGTCACCGGTGATCTTCGTGCTGATCACCGTCTTTGCCTTCAACGCGCTGGGCGATGGCCTGCGCGATGCAGTCGATCCTTATTGAGTGGAGCGGACAAGTGACTGATACCAGCCAGAACCTCGCTCCCTCCGAACGGCACGACCTCGGCCAGCACGGTCGCGAGCTGATCCTCGACGCGCGCAACCTCGCCGTCGACTTCAAGGTCGAGGGCGGCGTTGTGCATGCGGTGCGCGACGTTTCCTTCCAGCTCCATAAGGGCGAGACCATCGCCCTCGTCGGCGAAAGCGGCTCGGGTAAGTCGGTGACCGCCCGCACCGTCATGAAGCTGTTGACCAAGCGCGCCACCATCCTGCCGGGCACCGAGATCACCCTGAAGGGCCAGGACGTCGTCGCCATGAGCGACCGCGACATGCGCAAGCTTCGCGGCAACGATCTTGCCATGATCTTCCAGGAGCCGATGTCGTCCCTCAATCCGGTCTACACCGTCGGCCAGCAGATCTGCGAAATCCTGCACCTCCACAACAGGATGAGCAGACGCGAAGCGATGGACCGCGCCCGTGAGCTTCTCGAGGAGGTGCATATTCCCGAGCCCGAGGCGCGCCTGAAGCAGTATCCGCACCAGCTTTCCGGGGGCCAGCGCCAGCGCGTGATGATCGCCATGGCCCTCGCCAACCGACCGGACGTTCTGATTGCCGACGAGCCGACCACCGCCCTCGACGTCACCGTCCAGGCCCAGATCCTCAACCTTATCAAGGAGCTGAAGGACAAATACGGCATGGCCGTGATCCTCATCACCCATGATCTGACGATCGTGCGCCAGTTCTCCGAATACGTCTATGTGATGCAGAACGGGGTGGTGCACGAGCACAACGAGACCGAGGAGCTCTTCTCCAACCCGCAGCACCCCTATACCAGGCACCTTCTCGCCTCCGAGCCCAAAGGCGTCGCCAATCCGCTCTCGGGCGAGCACGACACAATGCTCGAGGGCAGGGGAGTCAAGGTCGCTTTCACCTTGAAGCGCGGGGGCTTCTTCCGGCCTGATTACTTCGAGCTGGTCGCGGTCGATAAACTCAGCCTTGAGCTGAAGCGCCACGAGACGCTGGGGCTGGTGGGCGAGAGCGGCTCGGGCAAGACCACCTTCGGCCAGGCACTCATTCGCCTGATCGGCAACCAGGGCGGGGAGATCTTCTTCGACGGCGAGCCGATCCATGGCAAGGATCGCGGGCAGATGCGCCCCTTGCGCAGCCGCATGCAGATCGTCTTCCAGGATCCGTTCGCCAGCCTCAACCCGCGCATGTCGATCCGCCAGATCATCGAGGAAGGGCTGATCGTCAACAGCATCGGCGCCAACTCGGGCGAGCGGGGCGACCGGGTGCGCCAGGCGTTGCGCGATGCCGGTATGCCCGACACCATCCTCAACCGCTTTCCGCACGAGTTCTCCGGCGGCCAGCGCCAACGCATCGCCATCGCCCGCGCCATTGCGCTCGAGCCCGAGTTCATCCTTCTCGATGAGCCGACTTCGGCCCTCGACCTTTCCGTGCAGGCCCAGATCATCGACCTGTTGCGTAAGCTCCAGGACGAGAAGGGCCTCTCTTACCTGTTCATTTCGCACGACCTCAAGGTCGTGCGCGCGCTCTGTCATCGCGTCATGGTCATGCAGTTCGGCAAGATCGTGGAAGAGGGGCCGGTCGCCGAGGTGCTGACCAATCCCAAGACAGATTACACGGCCCGGCTCGTCCGCGCCGCCTTCGAAATTGCCGCCTAACCCTCGGAGCATTTTTCCAATGGCAAACCCCAGGATCACGTTCATCGGCGCCGGTTCGACGGTGTTCATGAAGAACATCATCGGCGACGTGCTGCAGCGTCCGGCGCTTTCCGGCGCCACCATCGCCCTCATGGACATCAACCCGCAGCGCCTCGAAGAGAGCGCCATCGTTGCCGGCAAGCTCGCCTCGACCCTCGGCGTGCCAGCCAAGGTCGAGACCTATACCGACCAGAAGAAGGCGCTGACCGGCGCCGATTTTGTCGTCGTCGCCTTCCAGATCGGCGGCTATGAGCCGGCAACCGTCACCGACTTCGAGGTGCCCAAGAAATTTGGCCTGCGCCAGACCATCGCCGACACGCTGGGCGTCGGCGGCATCATGCGGGGCCTGCGCACCGTGCCGCACCTCTGGAAGATCTGCGAGGACATGCTCGAGGTCTGCCCCGAGGCCATCATGCTGCAATACGTGAACCCCATGGCCATCAACACCTGGGCCATCGCCGAGAAATATCCGACGATCAAGCAGGTCGGCCTCTGCCATTCGGTGCAGGGCACCGCTTCCGAGCTCGCCCGCGACCTCGACATTCCATATTCAGAGATCCGCTACCGCGCCGCCGGCATCAACCACATGGCGTTCTATCTGAAGTTCGAGCATCGGCAGCCCGACGGCTCCTACCGTGATCTCTATCCGGACCTGGTGCGCGCCTACCGCGAGGGCCGTGCGCCCAAGCCCAGTAGCTGGAATCCGCGCTGCCCCAACAAGGTGCGCTACGAGATGCTCACCCGCCTCGGCTACTTTGTCACCGAAAGCTCCGAGCACTTCGCCGAATATACGCCCTACTTCATCAAGGAGGGCCGCGAGGATCTCATCGAGAAGTTCGGCGTGCCGCTGGACGAGTACCCCAAGCGCTGCGTCGAGCAGATCGCCCGCTGGAAGAGCCAGGCCGAGGAGTATCGCAACGCCGACACGATCGAGGTGAAGGAGAGCCACGAATACGCCTCCTCGATCATGAACTCGGTCTGGACCGGTGAGCCGTCGGTGATCTACGGCAACGTGCGCAACAATGGCTGCATCACCTCGCTGCCCGACAACTGCGCCGCCGAAGTGCCGTGCCTCGTCGATGCCTCGGGCATCCAGCCGACCTATATCGGCGACCTGCCGCCACAGCTGACCGCACTCATCCGCACCAACGTCAACGTGCAGGAACTGACGGTCGCCGCTCTGATGACCGAGAACCGCGAGCACATCTATCACGCTGCGATGATGGACCCGCATACGGCCGCCGAGCTCGATCTCGACCAGATCTGGAACCTGGTCGACGATCTGATCGAAGCCCATGGCGATTGGCTGCCCGAATGGGCCCGTGGCTCGCGTAGGCAGCGCGTCGCCTGAGTTCCCGCAGCGTCCCTCCCAAACTGCGGCAAGGCCCCGGTGCGAAAGCGCCGGGGCTGCTTTCATTCCGTGCCGGGAGCGATCAGCTCAAGAGTGGGGTAGTAGGTTTTGTAGCGGCGCACGTCTCGAGTCAGCAACGGTGCTCCAGCTACGGCGGCGTGAGCGCCAATGAAGAAGTCGGGCAGGATGCTCTCGCGTTTTCCTCCAGCCGATCGATAGCGCCCGAAAACCCGCCCCGCCAGAAACAGTGCTGGTTTGGGGATATTGGAGAAACGCAGGCCAATCCCCTCAAGCACGGACTCCAGCTCTTCGATTTGGCTGTAGCGCACTGAAAGTTCGGCAAACGCAATTTCGTTGATAGCCGCTGGCCCGGCGGCAAGCACATCCTCAAGCGCTGCCAGCGACCATTCCGCCCAAACAGGATCGCGCGTGACCAGATCGAGGACGACATTGCTGTCGACAAGAATCATTCGTCGCCGCGCGTGAGAGCCATGATTTCATCCGTGGAAAGGCCAGGACCGGCGTGGCCAAGATATTTGCGCAGCCTGCTCTCCAGCCTCTTTCCGTCAGCCGGCACCACCAGAATGCCTGCCGCCGTGCTTTTGAACTCCACCATGTTACCTGGTCGCATGCCATAGCGGTCACGCATGCTTTTGGGGATCGTCACCTGTCCTTTGACCGTCATTCTCGTGCCCATTGACGCGCTCCGGTAATACCACTCCCACGAAGGTATTACTTATGTCCTCCGATTTCAACGCTCACCCCATTTCTCGTACGATTCTGAGGAATTCGGCGTGGCCAAGCGCTTGGTTCGCGGCCGAACGGTATTCGCGCACGAGCCCGTCGACCGTTTCCTGCGCGAAGCGCTTGAGCTTCGGGTCGCGTGCCATCTCGGCCCGCGCCGTTTCCCGGTCGAGCAGGCCCAGCCCGTTGAGCACGGGATAGTAGAGCTGCGTCTCGATATGCGGCAGGCCTTCGAGATAGTCCGGAAAATGCTCGCGCCGCGGCATCTCCTTTTGCCAGCGGGCGAGCCGTTCCTTGGTTTCCGGGTGTATGCGGTGCGCCCGCACCTCACGCCAGAACGGCGTGTCGTCGCGTTCGGTCATGTAGTGCGTGTTGACGAAGGTGCGGAAATCGTCGACCTGCCGGCCAACGCGCCGGTTGTAGTCGGCCCGGTCGGCCTCCGTCATCTCCCCCGGGGCCTTGAGGAAGCGGCGGGCGAACAGCATCATCTGCACGATGGTACCGTGGATGGAGGTCGATTCCAGCGGCTCGAGGAAGCTCGAGCTGAGGCCTACCGCCAGGCAGTTGTGCATCCAGGGCGTCTCCAGCCGGCCGATCGAGAAACGAATGTCGCTCCGCACCTCGATCTCGCGGCCCAGCACGCCCTCGATCTCGCGTTTGGCGTCCTCGGGCGTGCGGAACTCGTCCGAATAGACATAGCCGCAGCCATAGCGGGTCTGCGTCGGGATCATCCACATCCAGCCCGCCTCCTGCGCCCAGGCGCGGGTATAGTTGGCGATCTCCTCGCCCTCCTCGATCGGCAGCCAAAAGGGCAGGGCTCTATTGACCGGCAGCTCATGCGCATAGGAGATCCACGGCGCCGCCAGCTCCTTGACGATGATCTGCTTGCGAAAGCCGGTCGCATCAATAAAGAAATCCGCCTCGAGCTTCTGCCCATCGTCGAGCACCAGCGCAGTGATGTCACCGTTGACCCGGTCGCGCTCGACGCCCGAAACCAGCGCATCGACGATCTCGACGTCCTTCGATTTGCTGGCAAAGAACTTGCCGACCAGCGCCTGGTCGAAATGGAAAGCATGGTGGAAAGGCCCGAGCGCGATCAGCGAACCATCGGCCTTGCGGGCATAGGGCGCCTTGTGCTGCTCGAGCAGCGGCTGGAAGAGGTGCATCTCCTGCACCGGCCGGCCGGCGGCAACGCAGTAGACATTGAGATAGTCCGAAGGCGCGCCCGGCGGCGGCGCGACCACCTGGTGCGGATCATCGATCGGTCCATAGTAGGTGTAGCCCTTCCTCCGCCAGTCCTGGTGGCGGATGCCGAGCTTGAAGCTCGCCTCGGTCTTGCGGAAGAATTCGAACTCGTCGATGCCGAAATATTTGAGCAGCACCCGGAACGCCGCCGTGGTCGCCTCTCCGACGCCGACCGTCGGCACCTTGGAAGATTCGACGACGGTCACCTTGGCGTCGAGCTTCTTGCGCCGCGCGCTGTCCTGAATGATGAAGGCGGCGATCCACCCCGCCGTTCCACCGCCGACGATGACGAAATGTGCCGGTTTTCCCATGGCTTATCCTCTTCCCTGAGAACAAGCTACCACTTTGCAACTTGTCGGCAAGAAGCGCCCCGGGCGAACGCGGACATTCTTCAGAACCCGGAATCAAGCCGCACGAGGCCGAACCGTCTCGGCGATTCCAGGACCGATGGTGTCGCGCGCCATCTCCAGGTCATAAGTCGCTTGCATCCCCATCCAGAATTCGGCGCTGGTGCCGAAATATCGTGCCAGGCGCAGCGCTGTATCGGGGGTGATCGCCCGCTTTCCGTGGACGATCTCGCTGATACGGATCTGAGGCACCCGCAGGGCGTTGGCCAGTGCGGCTGACGCACCATCCTGAGATGCATCGCCAGCCGCAAGGTGTGTGAACGGAGTGGGAAAAGCATGCAAACCGCGCTTCCGTGCTTGGCCGTTGCGTGCACGGCTAGCAGCACCTCCCCTTGCTCGATCCCGGATGGGAGGAGAAAGGAAAAGGTACGGCGACTGAATGACTACGAGGCCTTCCGCGCTGCGGCCACCTCACGCAACTCCTCGACACTACGCACGCGCTTCCTGGCCGCACCTTCCCAATCGCGGGTCTTGACCGTCGACCTGGCGATCCGCTCCTTTGCGGCGGGGATGGCATCGGCATACTGCGGCAACCATTTGGCCTGGGCAACGACCATCTCGTCGACCATCGCCCACACTTCCTCGGGCGTGCAGATAGCCCCGACCAGCGGGTCGTGCAGCACGGCGAGCTTCAGCATGTCGATGTCACCGGTAACCGCCGCTTCGACGCTCATGCGCTGCACCGAGACCGAAGCCGAGCAGGTCGCAGCGCACGCGATGGGCAACTCGATGCCTTCCACCATATTGATGCCGAAGCGGTCAACGAACCCGGGACTCTCGATGATCGCGTCGTCCGGCAGGTTGCGGATGATGCCGTTGTTGGGCACGTTGAAATGCCCGCGATAGACCCGGCCGGTCTCGATGGCCTCGATGATCCAAGAGGCGTGCTCGCTGGTGCGTTTGTGCTCGGCAAGCGACTTGCCCGCATCGTCGAGGAATTTCGGGAAGTCAGTCTCGAACCAATTGCGCTGCTCGGTAGTGTGGCGCAGATATCCGCCGGTCTCGCCATGGATCCAGTCGCTGAGGTCGATCCAGCGGTCGAGTTCTTCCGGACGTTTGCGGTACCAGGGCAGGTACTCGGAGAGGTGCCCATTGGACTCGGTCGAGTAGTAGCCGAAGCGCTTCAGCACATCGATGCGCACCTTCTCCTGGCGCGAATAGACAGGGTGCGCTTCGAAGCCGGCAATGAGCTCGTCCTTGCCGACCTCGCGACCCTTGGCCTTGATGTCGATGTACCATGTCTGGTGGTTGATGCCGCTGCAGACGTAGTCGAGCTCGGAAAGCTCGATGCCCAGCACCTTGGCGATCTGCTCGGCCCCGTGCTGCACCCCGTGGCAAAGGCCAATGGTCTCGACGCCGCCAAACTTGTTGGCGGCCCAGGTGTTCATGGCCATGGGGTTTGCGTAGTTGAGGAAGCGGGCCCCGGGCTCGGCGACTTCGCGGATGTCCTTGCAGAAGTCGAGGATCACCGGGATGTTGCGCTGTCCATAGAGGATGCCGCCGGCACAAATGGTGTCGCCCACGCACTGATCGACGCCATATTTGAGCGGAATGTTGATATCGGTGGCGAAGGCCTCGACGCCGCCGACCCGTACGCAGCTCATGATGTAGCGCGCGCCCGAGATCGCGGCGCGCCGGTCGGTGGTGGCGCTGACCTTGGCCGGCAGGTTGTTGACCGAAACGATCTTCTCGATGATCTGGCGGATCATGTCGAGGTTGTGCTGGTTGATGTCGGTGAGCGCGACCTCGATGTCGGCGAACTCGGGCACTTTCAACAGGTCCGACACCAACCTTTTGGTGAAGCCGACCGATCCGGCCCCGATGATGGCGATCTTGAACGACATGGGGTGATATCCTCCTCGAGAGATCCTTGCCGCTCCTGTCTCCTACTCACCGGGTCATTCCGGCGAAAAGCGGGAACCTTTGTTTTAGCTGACCCGGACCACCCGGAAACGGAGGTCCCCGCTTTCGCGGGGATGACCTTTTGTAGGTGACGCATGGAGCGGACTCGTTGCGATTTTTCTATCCTTGGCACCCCACGACGTGTAGAGAAACCTTATGCCAAGACGGGTAATTTTGTGCTCAAGGATCTGATCGCCTACGGCCACAGGGTGCGCGTATTCAGTCTGCCCCGCGCGCCGGTGCCACTCCACGCCATGGCCATCAGCGCCGGCTACGAGCAGCGCGTCAACGAGGTCTATTCCTGGGATGGGCTGCAGCGGGGAGATGCGCCCTTCCTCGTCGTACAGCACACGCTCGCCGGACGCGGACGGCTCGACTTCGCCGGCACCGCCCACGTTCTGACCCCCGGCAAGACCATGCTCCTCAGCCTGCCGCACGCCCACCGCTACTGGCTCGAGCGGGGACAGAGCTGGGAATATTTCTGGATGGTGCTCAACGGCCGCGAGGCGCTGCGCCTCGCCCGCGAGGCAATCGACGTCGCCGGTCCCGTGCTGACGCCCTCCGGGGCGGTCGTCGACAGGCTGGCGGCCGCCTGCCTCACGCTCATCAAGCGACCCGATATCGAGCCGGGCGAAGTCTCGACGGCCGCCTATGCCGCGCTGGCGGCGCTCTATGATGCGACCTTTTCGGGTCCGCGCGTTCCCCGCGCGGAGCTGCCAGCGCCCATCGGGCGCGCCATGGCTTACATCGAGGAGAACCTCGCCCGCTCGATCAACGTCGAACGCATAGCGGGCGTGGCGCAAATGAGCCGGGCTCATTTCGTGCGCCAGTTCACAGCCGTCGCGGGTACAGCGCCATCGACCTTTCTCTTTGAACGTCGCATCGAGCGCGTCGAGCGCCTGCTGTTGGCAACCGACATGAGCGTGACCGCGATCGCTGCCGCCACCGGCTTTGCCAACGCCAACTACCTCGCCAAGGCCTTCCGTCGCGTCCACGGCCTCGCGCCGCTCGAATACCGCATAGAGGCCCGGAACGCCGTCGGCGCCTGAACGATGCTTGCCCGTCACCCTCGTTTGTGCTTGTATGGTAGCGCGCTTTTTCGCGCCCCGTCTTCCACCAGCGCAACCCGATAAATCATCATGTTCCAAGCTGTGCCGAGCCCTTCGGCAACGGTTTTTGGGGTATGCGCTCGTCAATCGCAGGGAGAAAATCCATGGAATACCGCAGACTTGGCAACAGCGGCGCGGTCGTTACCGCCTACTGCCTCGGCACCATGACATTCGGCAACGAAGCCGACGAGGAGACCTCCTTCCAGATCATGGACGACTACGCCGCCGCCGGCGGCAATTTCCTCGATACCGCCAATGTCTACTCGGCCGGCATCTCCGAGGAGATCGTTGGGCGCTGGCTCAAGGCCCGGCCGACCGAGGTCAGTCAGATGATCGTTGCCACCAAAGGCCGCTTTCCGATGGGAGAGGGGCCCAACGATCTCGGCCTTTCCCGCCGCAACCTCACTCATGCGCTCGACGCCTCCCTGAAGCGCCTGGGGATCGAGCAGATCGATCTCTACCAGATGCATGGCTACGACGCGCTGACCCCGCTCGAGGAGACCATGCGTTTTCTCGACGACAGCGTCGCCAACGGCAAGATCGCCTATTACGGCTTTTCCAATTTCCTCGGCTGGCACGTGACCAAGGCTGCCTGGATCGCCAGGAGCCAGGGCTATTGCCTGCCCGTCACCCTGCAGCCGCAATACAACCTCCTCGTGCGCGACATCGAGCATGAGGTCGTGCCTGCCTGCCAGGACGTCGGCATGGGGCTACTGCCGTGGTCGCCGCTCGCCGGTGGATGGCTCTCGGGCAAGTACCAGCGCGACGTCATGCCGACCGGTGCCACCCGCCTCGGCGAGAACCCCGAGCGCGGCATGGAGGCCTGGAAGGCGCGAAACGCCAACGAGCGCACCTGGGCCGTCATTGACGCCGTGCGCGAGATCGCGACGGCGCGTAGCGCCTCTATGGCGCAGGTGGCTCTCGCCTGGGTCGCCTCGCAGCCGGCGGTGACCTCAGTCATCCTCGGCGCCCGCACCCGCGAGCAGCTCGCCGACAACATGGCCACCGATGCCTTGAAGCTGACGCCCGAGGAACTGACGAGGCTGAGCGACGTCAGCAAACCGCAGGTGGATGACTACCCGTACGGTACCGGCGGTATCAACCAGCGGCACAGGAAGATCGAGGGCGGACGGTAGGGCAGAAAACACCGTTCGCCTTGCGTAAATATCTCTTTTGAGATATGCTGATATCCAGCAGGAGATATCAGTGCCGCTGTTCATTCGTGATGACGAGGTCGCTACAATGGCCGAGGAGTTGGCCAAGCTGACCAAAGCACGCAGCAAGACCGAGGCCGTGCGTGACGCGCTCCGGCATGAACTGGAGCGCGCTCGCGCCACTGTGCCACTACGTGAACGTCTCGTCAGGATCCACGAGAAGGCGGCAAAGCTCGGTCTTCCGAACCGGGACTTCAATATGAAGGCTTACACCGACGAGATGTGGGGCGACTCTTGATGTTTCTCGATGCATCGGCCCTTGTCGCCGTCATCAATCGGGAACCCGGCTGGCAGGAACTCCTAAAGCATCTGTCGGATGTGCAGAAAGCATGTTTCGTGTCTCCGCTCGTGCGGTTCGAGGCCACCTTGGCTGTCGCCCGCGCCATTGCGACGTCTGGCGGTTCGGCGATCAAGCCCACGGCGGATACGCTGGCGAGCGCACGCGAACTCGTCGATGACCTGCTTGAAGAACTCGAAGCTGAAGAAGTTCCCATTTCCCCGGAAGCGGGGGACATCGCCCTTGATGCGGCGATGACCTACGGCAAGGCTGTCGGCCATCCGGCCGACCTGAACTTTGGCGATTGCTTCGCCTATGCCTGCGCGAAAGTTCACGGCGTCGGGTTGATCTACAAAGGAGACGATTTCGCGCAAACCGACCTAGGGTGAGACGTCAGCCCAAATCATGCTCCCTCGTAGACCCGCACCAGCCGTCCATCCGGCCGCTCGGCGAGGTGGCTGCTCGGCGCCGCGGCGAGCTCGCCGGCGACCCTGACCATCTCGGGATCTGTGGCAAGCTTTCCCGCACCCGCGTCTTCAGTCGAGAGCACCGAAGCCTTCAACAATCGCGAATAGGGATGTTCGGGTGCCTCGAGCACGGTGCGCGCATCGCCCATCTCCACGATCCGCCCCTTCTGCATAATGATGATGCGGTTGGAGATGTAGTAGGCCGTCGCCAGGTCGTGGGTGATGTAGATCACCGAGACCCCGAAATCATCGCGCAGCGCCTTCAACAGGTTGACGATCGACATGCGCAGCGACGCGTCGACCATCGAGACCGGCTCGTCGGCGATCAACAGCGGCGGGTTGGGAATGAGCGCCCGCGCGATGGCGCAGCGCTGCAATTGCCCTCCCGACAGTTCATGCGGATACCGCCCGTGCACTTCCGCAAGGCTGAGACCCACCTTGTGCAATGCCTCGTCCATGACCTTGTCGATCGCACTCTCATCCGAAAGATCGAGGAAACGACGGGCCGTCGAAGCGAGATAGCGGTCGATGCGCTTCAGCGGATTGAAGGCCTCGAACGGGTTCTGGAACACCGGCTGCACGTGGCTCATGAAGGCGAGCCGCTCTGCCCGGGGAGCCTTATGGCTGACCGTTTGTCCGCGGAACCTGATCTCGCCTTCGCTCGGCAGCTCTAGGCCAAGGATCATGCGGGCGAGCGTCGTCTTGCCCGAGCCGCTCTCGCCGATGATGGTGAAGATTTCGGGCCTGTCGGTCTCGAGCGTGAAGCTCGCATCCTGCACCGCTTGCACGTGTTGGCGGGACAGCAGGCCGCCCATCGAGAACGTCTTGGACACGTGGCTGACTTCGAGAAGCGTACTCATGCCATCGCCTCGCGGCTATGGGCCTGGTGGACGTGATCGAGCGGCTCGACATCCTCCCATCGCCAGCAGGCGGTGCGGTGGTCCTTGCCGACTGTCTCGAGTGGAGGCACCTCGCGCCGGCACTTGTCGACCGCGAGCGGGCAGCGCGGATGGAACCGGCACCCCTGCGGAGGATCGGCAAGGTTAGGCGGCCGCCCCTCCAGTGCCGGGCGCTGGCTGGTGTCGCCAATGCGCGGCAGGCTCGCGACGAGATGCGCTGTATAGGGATGCTTGGGCGCAAAGAACATCTCGCGCGTCGGCCCTTCTTCGACGAGCCGGCCGGCGTAGATGATGCCGACGCGGTCCGCGACGTTGGCATGGACGCTCATGTCATGGGTGACGAAGATCACCGCTGCGCCCATCTCGCGCTGGATGTCGCGGATGAGCGAGAGCACCTCCTTCTGCACCACCACGTCGAGTGCCGTCGTCGGTTCGTCGGCGATGATGAATTCCGGGTGACAGACCGTGGCGAGCCCGATGGTCACGCGCTGGCGCATGCCGCCCGAAAGCTCGTGCGGATAGGCGTTGAGCACGTTCGGCGGAAGCTTCAGCTTGGCGAGGTGTCCAACGACACGCTCGCGGAAGGCCCGGCCCGAAAGCCCGAGCGGACGCGCAGCAAAGTCCTCGAAGGTCTTGCCGATGCGCCGCACCGGATTGAGCACGCTCATCGAGCCCTGCATGATGTAGGAAAGATGCTTCCAGCGGATCGCCTCTACTTCTTCTTCGCTCGCGGTGGTGACGTCGATGGTCCTGCCGCTGAAGTCATATTCGACCGAGCCGTCGACCACGCGGAAAGGCGGCCGGATCGCGGCCGCCAACACCTTGATGAAGCTCGTCTTGCCCGATGAGCTTTCGCCCGCGATGCCGTAAACCTCGTTGCGGCGCACGGTCATGGTGATGTCGTCGACGGCGCGGACTTCCCGCTCCACGCCGAAATAGTTCATCTGGTAGTAGGCCTTAAGGCCATTGACCTTGAGAATGTCCTGGGTCATGGCGCCAGCCTCATATGCTTCGGTTCCTTCGCCTCCTTGCCCCTTCCCTCAAGGGTAAGGGGAGCAACGGCATTGAGCACAACCACCATCATGCGCCCATCCTCCGCAGCCGGCTGCGCGGATCGATGTATTCGTTCATCGAAACCGCGAGGAGGAACAGGCCGAGGAAGGTCAGGACGATCAGGATCACCGGAATGATGATCCACCACCAGACCCCGACCACCATCGCCGAATGGTTGTTGGCCCAATACAGCGCCGTGCCGACCGTCGGGATGTTGAGATTGGTAAAGCCCAGCACCGCCAGCGTGACTTGCAGTCCGATCGACCAGATCATGTTGGCCATGGCGGTCGAGAAGACGATGGGCATCACGTAGGGCAGGTGCTCTTCGAACATGATGCGGACAGGCGGCATGCCGGCGAAGACCGCGTGCCGGGTGAATTCTCGGTGCTTGAGGCCGAGCGCGACCGAACGGATGAGCCGCGCGTCGAACGGCCAGCCGAAACAGGCCATGATGAGGGCCAAGGTGAAGGTGTCCAGCCCGCTGCGCAGCACGAAATAGAAGAGGATGAGGATCGGAAATATCGGGATCGCGACGAAAATGTCGTTGACGAACATCAGTACCCTGTCGACCCAGCCACCGAGATATCCGGCGGTCAGCCCCACCGTGATCGATATGATGCGCGAAAGGATGGCGACGGTGACGCCGAAGCTCAGCGTGTTGCGAAAGGCGAAAGTGAGGTGCCAGAAGAGGTCCTGGCCGCGCGAATTCGTGCCGAACCAGTACTGCGCCGAGGGAGGCTGGTCGGGAATGGCGGTATAGATAGCCACCGGATCGACCGGCGAGATGAAGCTGAGCAGGGAGAAGATGGTGATGGCGCCCACGAGAACGACGCCAATGGCAAACTCGATATTGTAACGCAGCAGGTCGCGGAAAACGCTGAACATGTCGGGCTATTCCGCCTTTATTCTCGGGTCGAGGAGTGGGTGGATCATGTCGATGAGAAAGATGGCTGAAGCCACCGCGACAACCGCAATACAGGACACCGCCAGCACCACGGCGGAATCGCCGCCATTGACCGCGCGCACCAGCAGCGAGCCGAGCCCGGGATAGGCAAAGACCTGCTCGGTGATGACGGTGCCCGAAAAGATGCCGCCCAGAGCCATGGCAAGAGCCGTGAGCTGCGGCACCAGTGCGTTGCGGATGACGTAGGAACCTACGATCCTGTCGCGTTTGACGCCGGCAAGCTCGGCGTAGGTCACATAGTCCTCGGTGACGATGTTCGAAACGAGCGCCCGCATGCCGAGGAACCATGTCCCGAGCCCGACGATGACGAGCGAGGTCGCCGGGAGAATGGCGTGCCGCAGCACGGAAAGCACGAACTCAGGCGACCAGGACGGTCGCACGTTCATCGCAAACCCGCCCGAGATCGGCAGCACCGGCCAAAGGAAGCCGAAGATGATGACCATGAGGAAGGCGACGATGTAGTAGGGAATGGGTTGAACGCCGATGGCCACGACGCCGAACGCCTTGAGCAGGCGGGAGTTCTGGTAGTACCCGGCAAGGCCGCCCAGAATGTTGCCGACAAGCCAGGTAAAGATGGTCGAGAGCGTCAGCAGCCCCACGGTCCAGGGCAGAGCCAGCATCACCAGTTGCATCGCCGGCGTTGGAAAGGCGATCAACGACGGTCCGAGGTCGCCGACGACGAACCGGCCCAGGAAATTGAAGTACTGTTCATGAAGAGGAACGTTGAGCCCGAAGATCTCCGTCAGGGTCTCTCGGAGCGAATTGATGGCGCCGGGACTGTAGGTCGATTGTCCGGCGACGCGCCCGATGATGGTCTCGACGGGGCTGATGGGGCTGAGGTGCGAGACCAAGAACGCCGCGGAAATGCCCGCGAACACCACCGCTAGAAGTTGCAGGAACCGCTTCAGGGCGAAGATCAGATAGTCGTACATGAGCTGTTGTCGTCCTGCACCGGCTTTCGATAAAGGGGCGCCCGTTCACCCGGGCGCCCCTCCGGTTGGTCCGCCTATTGTTGTTGCGTCGGCTTGAGCTGGGTCAGGATGTATTTCGAGTTGGCCCAGTTGGTGACGATGTTGGCATAGGGGTTCTCTTCGGCGGTCGGGAACCCGGTCCAATAGCGGGTGTCGTACGCCGAGAAGACGTTGAACGACATCACCGGAATGATCGGCATTTCGTCGACCATCAGCTTCACGAATTCATGGCCGAGCTCCAGGTTGCGGGGGTCGGTGAACTCGGTCTGGCGCACCTCTTCGATGATCTCGTCCAGGCGCGGATCCTGCCAGCGCTGCCAGTTGCGCGCCGTCTGGCGCTCACCGGGTTCGGCCAGATAATCCGAGTGCCAGCTGTCGAGGAAGAAGCTGAGGTCCGGGTCGCCGCCCCAGGTCTCGATCGACCAGGCCGTCGCGGCCGCATAGTTGCCGAGCGGCAGGGACGATGCGTAGATCTGCGGGTCGGCTTCCGCCGTTACCTGGATACCCTGCTGGCTCCACTGCTGAGCAATGATTGTGCCCATGCGGTTGATCACGCCCTCGGTAAAGGTATTGAGCGTGAAGGCGAAGGGCTGCCCATCCGGGGTCATCCACTGGTTGCCTTGCTTGGTGAAGCCGGCAGCCTCCAGCAGTTCATTGGCCGCCTCGATGTCCTGCTTCCACCAGCCGTAGCCGAACGCGGTGCGGATTGCCTCTTCGTCAGTCGGCACCTCGTCGCCGAACTGCGGCCTCACCATGTCGGCAACCTGCAGACCGATGGTCGGGTCATATGGCTTGATGGTCCGCGAGCCGGTGTCGAGCTCGTAGTCGATGAGCCAGTCCTGCAGAGGGCCGTGATAGTCCCGCGGATGCGTGCCGGTCGGCGGGATGGCGATGGCCGAAAGCGTTGCCGCTCCGCGATACGATGCCATCGAGATCGCCCGTGCATCAAGCATCAGCGCGAGCGCCCAGCGGACCCTCTTGTCCTGGAACATCTCGTTCTGATGATTGAAGATGACCATCGGCAGCGTGGGATCCGGATGGGCGTACGGGAAGCCCGGGAACCAGCCACGCGACGTTTCCGACTGCTGCACGAGGCTGAACATGCCCTCGGGGGTCAGGTCGTGGATCATGTCGAGATTGCCGTTCACCATTTCGATGAGCCGGTTGTCGGTCGAGGGAATGGACCGGTAGATCACATATTGCGGTCCCGGCTCGCCCCACTGGGCAATGGCCGTCTTGTCCCAGTCCTCGCGCTTCTCCCAGATATACCAGTACCCGTTCGGATCGAACGAGTGCAGGGTGTAGGGGCCAAGGCTGACGGGCGGATTGAAGTCGAACGCCGTGACATCCTCGACCTCGGAGAAGATATGCTCCGGCATGATCCAGGCGGCGTTCCAGCGCACCGAGAACAGCGCGTGGAACCGCGAATTGGGCTGCTTGAGCGTGAAATGGACTGTGTAGTCGTCGACCGCTTCGACGCTTTCGACGTTTTCAGAGAAGGGCGCGCTCCAGACCATTCCGGGCGTCGCCATCTGCGTTTCGACGGTGAACACAACGTCGTCGGCGGTGAACTCCTCACCGTCGCTCCACAGGATGCCCTCACGCAGGCGCACCGTCATCTCTGTGAAGTCTTCATTGTATTCCCAAGGTCCGGCGGCGAGCTGATTGTAGAGCGCTCCGTCGAGACCCGCATCGGGATCGATGAACCATAGCGTGTCCAGCGCCAGCTGGTGCAGACCGTTGGACCAGGCCGCGCCGTTGCCGGCCACCCACATATTGAACATCGGCGGATTGGTCGCCGGCTGTTCCGGGTTGTTAATGATGAGCGTCTGCTCGCGCGGAAATTCAGTAATCGGCGGCGCGGCGGCTTCACCTTCCTGACCTGTGGCGATACCGCCGACGGCCATGGAAGCGAGGACTGCCGACGCCAGAAGCGCCTTCAACTTTCGCATTGTTTCCTCCCTGATCGAAATGCCTGGGACACTCCGTTCGGAGCGCCCTCCAGCACTCTGCGGACATGCTATCTATCGATGTAAGCTTGTCAACGCATATTATGATGCGAACCCGAAAACATGATATATAAACTGCACGGGCGCGCTCCATTTCGAAGCGCGCCCGTCGATCGTGCATCTCGAGAACACCCTCCGCGGGCGCCTTTACAGTTTGATGCGCACCATCTGATAAGAATAGGGGGGTAGCGAAACGGTGAGCTTGCCGCCCGCGAGTTTGGCCCCGTCGCCCTTGCGCGGCGCGACCTCCTGCTGGTTCGTGGCCGTGTTGACCGCCTTCAGGTCCGGGTGGGTCATCACCTGGTGGTCGACGACCGAGCCGTCGCCAAAGCCCTCAAGGGTCACTTCCGTATCGATGCTCGCGCTGGCGTGCCGGTTGACGAGGAAGAAGGTCAGCATGCCTTCCTCTTCGTTGTGCACGCCCGAAACGTCGACATACGGCGTCTCCGCAGCATGCGTCGTCTCGTAGCCCGGCGAACTGGTGAGGAGCTGCATTGCGGTGCCGCGGCCGTAGACCGAGGCGAAATAGTAGGGATAGTAGATGGTCTGCGCCCAGGCCGGCCCGCCCTTTTCGGTCATGATCGGCGCAATCACATTCACCAGCTGCGCGATGCAGGCGATCTTCACCACGTCCGAGCGGCGGATGAAGGTGTTGAGGATCAGCCCCACCATCAGCACGTCTTCGAAGTTGTAGATATCTTCCAGCAAACCGGGCGCGTGCGGCCAGCCATCGTTGCCGTCGAGGATTTTGCGGTCCTGCTTGTTGGAGTGGTACCAGACATTCCACTCATCGAACGAAATATAAACGTCGCGCCGCGACTTCTTCTTGGCCTTCACCTGCTTGATGGTGGCGGCCACCGTCTCGATGTAGCGGTCGAGCTTGTGGCTGAGCCCGAGATAGTTTGGCGTATCGTCTTCGCGGTTGGCGAAATACATGTGCAGGCTGATATGATCGACGTGATCATAGGTATGTTCCAGCACGATACGCTCCCAGTCGGGATAGCTGGGCATATCCGAGTTGGATGACCCGCAAACGATCAACTCGAGCGACTTGTCGAACATGCGCATGGCGCGAGCCGTGTTGGCCGCGAGCTTGCCGTATTCGTTGGCGTCTTTGTGGCCGACCTGCCAGGGACCGTCCATCTCATTGCCCAGACACCACATCTTGACGTTCCACGGCTCCTTGCGCCCGTTCTTGATGCGCAGGTCGCTCCAGTAGGAGCCGCCGGGGTGGTTCACATATTCGAGGAAGTTGCGGGCCTCGTCGACGCCGCGCGAACCGAGGTTTACCGCCAGCATCATCTCGGTACCGACGGTTGCGCACCAGTCGGCGAATTCGTGGACACCCACGGCGTTGCTCTCGGAGGTGTGCCAGGCGAGGTCGAGCCGCACCGGGCGCTCCTCGCGCGGGCCGATACCGTCTTCCCAGTTGTAGGCTGAAACGAAGTTGCCGCCCGGATAGCGCACGACCGGCACGTTCAGCGCCTGCACCAGCTCGGTCACATCCCCGCGCATCCCGTCGGCATCAGCGGTCGGGTGGTCCGGTTCATAGATGCCGGTATAGACGGCGCGGCCGAGGTGCTCGAGAAATGCCCCATAGACTCGGTCGTCGATCCTTGAGATCGTATAGTCCTTGTGGGCCTTTACGGTGGCCTTCATGCCCATCCTCCCTGTGAACCCGATATTCTGATTTGTATCAGTCTTCGCGGTTGTACATGAGGGATGCCGCCACACGCAAGAGGCCAGCGGAAAAAACGGGAGGGTGCGGGCTACCTGCGCTAGCGCGCCGTCTGCAGGCGCAGCACGATGTCCTGATCGTAATTGCCGAAGCCGCGGCCGAAAATGTTGAGGCCGCCCGGATGCTTGGCCTCGTCCTTGACCGCGATGCGCAGACGGATCGAGTGATGGTTCTCGAGATCGAGATCCTTGAGCGACACAGGCGAGATCTTGAGGCCGTCGACATAAGTGCCGTTCTCGGTCACCCGCCAGCTCTTCAGCTTGCCATACTGGCTGCCCTTGAGCTTCCACCAGGACGGGGTGTAGACGCCGCGCTTGTCGCCGAAATCGCCCGGCGAGGTCCAGGTGCCGACCTCGGTGCCGTTGACCGAGAGCGTGATGTCGGACGGCCAGTCGGCCGAGGTGCCGGGGACTTCCGAGGAGAGCTCGAGCGCCACCTCCATCGAGTCGATCCGGTTATGCGAGAGCTTGGCGTTGTTGGGAAACTGGTATTCCACATAGCCGCGGGTGAACCAGATGAGCCCCGCCTTCATGCGGTCCGGATCAAGGAACGTGTCGGGCACGTCGAGGAGGCCGATGATGCCCTCGCTCGAGCAGAGCCCGCAGGGGGCCGACACCTGGCAGCTCGTATAGAGGCCGAGGGGCATGGCCACTTCCACGCTGTTGGAATGAAGAGGCGAGATGTCCTCCTTGAACATCACCAGCACCTCGTCGAACGTCGAGTGGCAGATCTTCTGGTTGCCCTTGCGCGCCTTCTGCGTCTCGGTGCGGATGAGCCCGGCGCTTTCCAGGATCTGCAAATTGGTCGAGACCGTCGACTGCGGCAGGCCGAGCTTCTCGGCGATCTCGTTGCCGTTCATTGGCCCCTCGACATGGAGGAGCTTGAGGATCTTGATGCGGATGGCAGAGGCCAACCCCTTGAGGACCTCGATGTCCTCCTCGGGGTCGACGACCAGGAAATTGCGGCTCATGGGCGGGTAATTCTTCAGATGTGACCGATGCGGGCACAATCTGTATCAGATTTCCTGATTGAATCAACGCCGAGAGCTGGTGCCCTCAGGGACACGTTCCGCATAACGCTCTCTTGCCTCCAGCGACCTGACGCTTACCGCAAAAGCCTGCCCCGCTTCACAATCCTCCGAGCTGCAGTTGACATCGTCGCAAACGCGTGCAACGAATTTAAAGCGTTTGCAAAATGAAAAACCACGATTGCAAACGTTCCAAAACGCCGTGGGAGGCGGAGCTGGTTTCACATCGGGCCAAGACGCTCAAGGAGCTTGCCGAGCGGTTGGACGTGTCGATCACGACCGTTTCGCGCGCGCTCGCCGGCCATCAGCAGATCGCCCTGAAGACCCGCATGCGCGTTGCCGAGGCGGCAAGGGAACTGGGCTACGTGCCCAACCAGGCCGCGCGACAGCTCGTCTCCGGCCGCAGCGGGTTCGCCGGCTTCGTTATGCCCATTCGCGGGCTGAATTTCGCCGACTCCTATCTCGGAGAGTTCATCACCGGGCTCGGTGAAGGGCTTGTCGCCAACAACCTGGACCTTTTCCTTGCGACTGTTCCCCAGGGGCGCTCGGAGCTCACCGTCCTGCGGCACGTGGTGGAATCGGGGCGCGCGGACGGCATCGTCGTGCCGCGCATTGCAGAATCTGACGCACGCATCGACTACCTCACCCAGCGCGACTTTCCCTTTGTTGCTCACGGCAGGCTGCTCGATCCACGCGCCCGGCACCACTGGCTCGACAGCGACGGTGAAACCGCCTTTGCCGAGGCCTTCGAGTTGCTTTACGAGCTCGGCCACCGCCACATCGGCCTCATCACCATTTCCGACGCCATGACCTTTCGCCACCACCGCGAAACCGGTCTGCACCGAGCCATCGCCGCACGCGGCGATCCGGCCGTGCGCCTCGATGTCGAGGCTTTTCTCCGTTTCGACCGCGGGGCGAGCGTGGCGGCCATCAACCGCATGCTGCACGCGGACAAGCGCCCGACGGCCATCATCGGGCTCTTCGACGAGATCGCGCTGACGATCCTCGAGGAGGCGGCCCACGCCGGTCTCTCCATTCCGCGTGATCTCTCTGTGGTCGGTTTCGACAACATTACCGCCAGCGCCTACGCGCCGCCGGGCCTGACCACCTTCGATTCCGACAACCGGGCCTGCGCACGAGAGATCGCGCAGATGCTTGTGGACGTCATCGAAACCCGGCCGGACCAGCCGATGACCCGGTTGATCCGACCCAAACTGATCCTGCGCGCCAGCCATGGGCCCGCGCCGGATCGCGTCAACTGAACGCACGATTTTAAAAGGGAGGTAGAAACATGAAAATCCAATCAAGGCTGATGCTGGCGGGTGCGCTGGCGGCGGTGATGACAGCGGCCGGCACGGTCGGCGCGTCGGCGCAGGTGCTGTTCTGGTCGACCCAGGCCGCCCCCATTGAGGAGACCCAGGCCATGCGTGAGCAGGTGCTGGCAGGTTTTGAGGGCGGGGTGGACTTTCAGCCCCAGGAGGTCGGTCCGTTCGTGACCCGCCTCGAGGCTGAGCTCGAGGCCGGTTCGGGCTCCATCGGCGTCGTCGGCGCTTTGCACGGCGAGCTCTCGACCTATGCCGACAGCTGGGCCGACCTCTCCGATGTTGACCTCGGCGGCATCCAGGTGAGCGAGGCCTTCCTCGAACTCGGCAAGCTCGGCACCGACCAGCAGCTCTATATGCCCTGGATGCAGGCAAACTACGTGATGGCTGCCAGTAACGAGGCGCTCGAATACCTGCCCGAAGGCGCCGACATCAACGCGCTGACCTATGACCAGTTCGTTGAGTGGATGGGGGTGCTGGCGAGCGAAACCGGTTCGCCCAAGTTCGGCTTCCCGGCCGGTCCCCAGGGCTTGAAGCACCGGTTCTTCCAGGGCTTCCTGCTGCCCTCCTATACCGGGTCGACCGTGACCAAGTTCCGCTCGGCCGAAGCCGAGACCGCCTGGAACAAGTTCAAGGAGCTCTGGCAGTATACCAACCCCGCCTCGACCAACTACGCGTTCATGCAGGAGCAGCTGCTCAACGGCGACGTCTGGGTAGCCTTCGACCATGTCGCGCGGCTGGCCGATGCCTTCAACCAGCGCCCCGACGATTTCGTCGCCTTCCCGGCGCCCTCGGGTCCGGTCGGACGCGGCTTCATGCCGGTGCTGGCCGGCATTGCCGTTCCCCAGGGCGCTCCGGACATCGAGCAGTCGAAGGCTTTGGTCGCCTATATGATGCAGCCCGAGACGCAGGTCGCAACGCTCAAGGCCACCAATTTCTTCCCGGTGACCGACGCGCCGCTGCCGGAGGACCTGCCGCCTTCCGCCCGTGCCCTGGGTGAGGCGATCACCACCATGACCAGCGGCGAGGACGCCCTGCCGGCGCTCCTGCCGATCGGCCTTGGCGATCTCGGCGGGCAGTTCAACCAGGTCTATACCGACACCTTCGAGCGCGTCGTGCTGGGCAACCAGGACGTGCGGCAGGTGCTCGACGAGCAGGCCAACACGCTGCGCAGCCTGATGGAGCAGGCCGGCGCCCCCTGCTGGGCGCCCGACGAGCCTTCCGAAGGACCTTGCCCGGTCGAGTAACGCTTCCTCCCCGCCGCCCGACGCTTCGGCGCCGGGCGGCACCACGAACTGAACCCGAAAGGATAGGCAGGCCATGACGCCGCGTTTCCTGCCCTATGCGCTGCTCTTGCCGGCAACGCTCTTTCTGCTGGTCTTTTTCCTCTATCCGTTCGTCCAGATTGCCGTGCTCGCCTTTTCCGGGCCCGACGGGTTCACGCTCCAACACGTGCAGACGATGACCTCGCACTGGAAATTCGGCACCGCGCTGACCAACACTATCGTGCTCGCGCTGATCGTCGTGCCGATCCAGCTGGTCATGGCGCTCTCGATGGCCACCATCGTCACCAAGCTCAGGACCGGACGCAGCGCCATCCTCTATATCTTCACCATTCCGCTCGGCCTTTCTGACCTGGCCGCCGGCATCATCTGGCTCGCCATCTTCGAGCAGTCGGGCTTCCTCAATTCGCTGCTTTATGGCCTCGGCATCATCGAGCGGCCGATCCTTTTCCTCGGTTACCAGAACATCTGGGTGATCTTCATTGCCGTCGTCCTGGCCGAGGTCTGGCGCGCCACCGCCATCGTCATGGTGATCCTGGTTTCCGGCATGGGGCTCATTCCGAAGGAATACTACGAGGCGGCCGAGGTATTCGGCGCCAGCCCCTGGAAGCGCTTCGTCAAGATCACCCTGCCGATGCTGCGTCCGAGCCTGCAATCGGCGCTGATCCTGCGCACTCTCGCCGCCTTCGAGGTCTTCGCCGTCGTCATAGCGCTGGGTGGCACCACCCTGCCGGTGCTGATGGGCGAGACCTTCCAGTGGCAGTTCGCCCTGCAGGACCGCAATGTCGCCTCGGCCTATGCCCTGGTCATACTCGCCATATCGGTGGTTTCGACGCTGTTCTTCCTGCGTGTCCTGCGCGTTCCCAAGGAGGCACGGATATGACCGACGCAATCCTGACCGATACACCGCGTTCGGTAAGCGATGCCCAGGCAGCCGGCCGCTTTCTCATCATCGCCTCGACCGTGCTGCTCTGCGTCTGGGTGCTGGTGCCGATCTACCTGCTGGCCGTCAACACGCTCTCGTCGCCCCAGGAGGTATCTGGCTTTCCCAAGAGCGGCGTACCATCCTTCGATTTCGGGTCGGTCCAGTTCTTCGTGTCGTTCGCTGGCGTTGCGCGGGCGCTGTGGAACTCGGTGGTCGTGGCCGTGCTCACCATGGTGCTCTCCATCGGACTCGGCGCGCCGGCCGGCTATGCGCTCACCCGCTTCGACTTTCCCGGCAAGGAGGCGTTCCGCATGCTGGTGGTGATGACGCGGGCTTTCCCGCTCCCGCTGCTGGCGCTGCCTCTGGCGGTGATGTTCATCCGCGTCGGGCTCGACGACACGGCCCTCGGCCTTGCGCTGGTACACACGGTCCTCGCCATCCCCTTTGCCGTGCTCATCACCTTCTCGATCTTTTCCGGCATTCCCATAGAGCTCGAGGAAGCGGCCTGGACGCTCGGTTGCAATCGCTGGCAAGCCTTCCAGAAGGTGGTGCTGCCGCTAGTGCTGCCCGGCATCACCGCCTCGGCGGTCTTCGCCTTCACCATCTCCTGGAACGAGGTGTTCGCGGCCGCGGTCCTGACTATCGAGAACCGCACGCTGACGGCCTTTCTCGTTCAGAATCTCAACGTCTCGCCGCTGCACCTGAAATTCGCCGGCGGCGCGGCGCTCGTCATTCCGGCGCTGATCTTCATCTTCGCGGTGCGCAAGTACCTGTTTTCGATGTGGGGCATCGCCAACCGTTAGGAGGCAAGCTGATGGCTGAAATTCTCATCAAGAACGTCGCCAAGAGCTTCGGCAGCTTCAAGGCGCTGCACTCGATTGACCTCGAGATCGCCGACCAGGAATTCATGGTGCTGCTCGGCGCCTCGGGCTGCGGCAAGACCACGCTCTTACGCATCGTTGCCGGCCTCGAGACGCCGACGCAGGGCGAGGTCTGGATCGGCGGGCGGCGGGTCGACCATCTGCCGCCGCGCGAGCGCGGGATCGCCATGGTATTCCAGAACTACGCGGTCTTCCCGCATCTGACGGTCTTTGAGAACATCGCCTTTGGCCTCCGCATGAAGAAGCTACCACAGGCCGACATTGACAGGCGCGTCACCCGCACGGCCGAGCTGATGCACATCGAGCAGCTCTTGAAGCGCTATTCCGGCCAGCTCTCGGGCGGCCAGCGCCAGCGCGTTGCGGTTGCCCGTGCGCTCGCAATGGAACCGGACGTGATCCTGATGGACGAGCCGCTCTCCAACCTCGACGCGCTTCTGCGCCTCGAGATGCGCGCCGAACTCAAGGGCGTACTTGCCGCGAGCAAGACGACGACCATCTACGTGACTCACGATCAGGTCGAGGCGATGAGCCTTGCCGACCGCATTTCGGTGATGAACCAGGGCCGCATCGTACAGGCGGCGACGCCCGTCGAGGTCTATCGCAATCCGGCGGCCCGGTTCGTCGGCAGCTTCATCGGCAACCCGCCGATGAACTTCATTCCCGCAATGAAGGCGGGCGAGGGCAAATGGACCGTCGCCGGCATCACCATCGACGGGCCGCGGGCCGGTCGCGACCGGCTTGATTTCGCCATCCGTCCCGAGGATGTCGACGTCGCGCCCGGCGGGCTGAAGGCGACCGCACGGGTCGTCGAGCCACTCGGTGCCCACACCCTGGTGACGACCGATATCGAGGGGGCGATGTTCCGCGCCGTCCTCGATTCCGACATCCGCGTTTCGCCAGGAGACGAATTGAGCCTCGTGCCTAAGCCCGACCGGGTACGCTGGTTCGATCCCGAGACGACGGCCGCGGTGTGAGAACGGGAAGGTCGCAAGTGATCGTCGAGGATACCGACAGCGTCCGGCGGCGGGCCATCGACGTGCTGCGCGAGAACGACCGCGGCAGCTATACCGTGCCGACCAAAGGCCTCTATCCCTTCCAGTGGAACTGGGATTCCTGCTTTACCGCCCTCGGCCAGTCCCACTACGACCTCGACCGCGCCTGGACCGAGATCGAGACGCTCTTTGCCCACCAGTGGGACGACGGCATGGTGCCGCACATGGTGTTCCACGAAGCAGCGCCCGGTTATTTTCCGGGACCAGACGTCTGGGGCACAGAGCGGCCGACACCGACTTCCGGCATCACCCAGCTGCCGATCGCGGGTTTTGCCGTGAACCAGCTCCGACTACGCAGTGCCGGCAGCCATGAGAGCCGGGCCCGCGAACTGCTCGGCAAGGTGGATGCCTGGCACGACTGGTTCTACCGCACCCGCGATCCGCAAGGGGAGGGGCTGGTCGCCATCATCCATCCGTGGGAATCGCGCGATAACGCGATCGATTGGGACGAGGCGTTCGAGCGCGTGCCGACAGAAGGCGTAATGGCTTACGAGCGCAACGACCTCAAGCATGCCGACCCAGCCACACGGCCGACCAAGGCGCAGTACGACCGTTACCTCTGGCTGGTTCAGCACTTCCGCGGCCTCGGCTGGGATTCCGTGCGGCTTCACGACGCATCGCCTTTCCAGATCATCGATCCGGGCTTCAATGCCATCCTCATTCGCTCCTGCCTCGAAGCGGCGGAGCTTGCCGAGGCGCTAGGCGAAAGCGAAACCGCCACGCGCAATCGCACGCGCGCTCAGCACGGTCTGGCGGCGCTCGAGCGCCTGTGGAGCGAGCGGCATGGGCAATATCTCTGCCTCGACCGCGTCGCCCGCACTCTTGTCGATAGCCCCTCGATCGGCGGCCTGATCCCGCTCTTTGCCCCCATCCCGGCGGAGCGGGTCGACGCGTTGGAAAAAACGCTCGAGGAGATGGGCGAAGACGTGCGCTACCTCGTTGCCAGCCACAGCCCGCGCGACCCCCGCTTCGATCTCAAGCGCTACTGGCGCGGCCCCGTCTGGCTCGTCTGCAACTATATGCTCGCCGACGGCTTGAAGCGGGCAGGCAGGGTGAATCTCTCTCAGAGCATCGTTGCCGACAGCCTTGAACTGATCCGGCAGAGCGGCTTTGCCGAATACTATGATCCGCGCGATGGCGCGCCGCTTGGCGGCGGACGGTTCAGCTGGACGGCGGCGATGGTGCTCGAATTCCTGGAGCCGGTGTCATGACGGGTTTTGCGTCCTTCGCACGTTCGAGTGGCGCCCAGTCGCTGGCCACCTTCGGCGACAGCATCACCTTCGGCATGTCCGCGAGTACGCCCGAGCGCGCCTGGCCGAGCTTGCTGGCTGGTGAAATCGGCATCGCGCTGGTCAACAAGGGGATATCGGGCACGGTGCTGCAGAACTCCCCGGCGATCGGCGGAGAGCCGCGCCCCGACAATGGCTGGTCGCGTCACAAGGCGGACCTGCTGGGACCTGACCGCGCCGACTGCATCGCCATCCTCTACGGCTTCAACGACGCCCGCTTTGTCGGCGCGCCCGAGACCTTCAATATCGAAGGCTTCATCCGCGACTATCGCGATGTCGTCGGCAATTTGGTGAACTCCGGCTACCGGCCCGAGGCGATCTGCCTCGGCAGCCCACCGCACATCCCCGACGACGGCTTTGCAGTGGGCTCGGAAGGTTTCACCGGCCAGACCCGCGAGGGGTTCCAGACGCATGTCGAGGCGGTCAGGGAAATCGCCCGCCAGTACGGCACCTACTATGCGCCGGTCAACGAACGCATGGCCGCCGAGGGTGGGGATGAGCTTGTCAGTGACGACAAGGTCCATCCCAACGATGCAGGTCACGCCAAGATCGCGCAGATCTTTGCCGAAGCGGAAAGGCTGGCCGATGAGTTCTGAGAGCGCCGCCGTCGTCATCACCGGTGCGGCCATGGGCATCGGCCGGGCCGTGGCCGAGGCGTATGCGGCGCAGGGCCGATCTATGGTGCTCTTCGACCGTGACGCCGAAATGCTGACACAGGTGGCCGAGGCGCTTGGCCCCAGCGCTCATGCCGTTGCCGGTTCGGTGACCTCCCCAACCGACTGCGAGCATGCCGTGCTCGAGGCGATCACCCGCTTCGGCGGTGTCTCGGCAGTTTCGCATAATGCCGGAATCCAGCGCTACGGCGATGTGCTGACAACAAGCCGCGACCTCTGGGACGAGGTTATCGACGTCAACCTGACCGGCGGTTTCAATATCGCCAAGGCGGCAATGCCGGAACTGCGCCGGCATCACGGCGCCATCTGCTTTACCGCCTCGGTGCAGGGCATGGCGGCTCAGAAGGGGGCGCTCGCCTATGTGGTGGCCAAGCATGGGCTGGTCGGTCTGGTGACCGCCATGGCCATGGACGAGGCCGAACACGGCGTGCGTGTCCTTGGCGTCGCACCGGGATCGGTCGATACGCCCATGCTGCGCTGGGCGATCGAGCGCGACCCCGATCCGGCCGCGCTCTCGGCCGAGATCGACGCCATGCATCCCATCGGCCGCCGCGCGAGACCCGACGAAGTCGCCACGGTGATCGCCTTCCTCCTTTCGGAGGTCAACAGTTTCATGACCGGGGAGACGGTGCGGGTCGATGGCGGCCTTTTAGCGCGTATTCCCGGCGCCCCAAAAAAGTAGAGTGCCTTGCAATGACCACCCTCGATAAGTCCCGGACGTTCGATCTTGCCGTTGACGTTCTCAAGGAAAACGATCGCGGCAGCTACACCGTGCCGACCAAGGGGCTCTATCCCTTCCAGTGGAACTGGGACTCGTGCTTTACCGCCCTCGGGCAGAACTACTATGACGAGGATCGGGCCTGGACCGAGATCGAGACTCTCTTCGATCACCAGTGGCCGGACGGCATGGTGCCGCATATCGTCTTCCACGTCCGCGACGACGGCTATTTCCCCGGTCCCGACGTCTGGGCGACCGGGCGGCCGACGCCGACCTCCGGCATCACGCAGCCGCCGATCGCCGGGTTTGCCCTGCGCCAGATGTTTGAGCGTGCCGGGGACAAGGCGGCGGCCGAGCGGCGAGCCCGCGCGCTTCTCCCCAAGATCGACAAGTGGTTCGCTTGGTTCTACGCTAATCGCGATCCACACGGAGAAGGGCTGGTGGCGATCCTCCATCCCTGGGAGGCCGGGCGGGACAACTCTATCGATTGGGACGAGGCATTCGAGCGTGTGCCGACGCAAGGCATCACCCCTTATACCCGCCGCGATACCCAGCACGCCGATCCTTCGCACCGCCCGACCAAGGCGCAGTACGACCGCTATCTCTGGCTGGTCGAGCATTTTCGCGGGCTCGGGTGGGACAACAGCAAGCTGCACGACGCCTCGCCGTTCCAGATCGTTGACCCGGGCTTCAATGCCATCCTCATCCGCGGTTGCGCGGATCTGGCGGCGGTCGCCGAAGCGCTGGGCGAGCCGGGGATCGCCGCGGCCAACCGCGCCCGTGCCGATAGGGGACTGGTCGCACTCGAGCGCCTGTGGAGCGAGTGGCATGGGCAATATCTCTGCCTCGACCGCACGACCGGCAGACTCGTCGACAGCGCCTCGATCGGTGGGCTGCTTCCGGTCTTTGCCGCCATCCCTGCCGAGCGGGCGCGAACCATCGCCCGAACCATTGAGACGATTGCGGGCCGGGCAAAGTACCTTGTGCCGAGCCATGATCCCGCGGACACCCGGTTCGACGCCAAGCGCTATTGGCGTGGGCCGGTCTGGCTGGTGTGCAACTATCTCATCGTCGACGGCCTTTCGGCGGCCGGCGAAAAGCCCGTCGCCGACCGGATCATCGCATCGAGCCTCGAGCTGATCGAAAAGAGCGGCTTTGCCGAATACTACGACCCGATGACCGGCGAGCCTCTCGGGGGTGGGCGCTTCACCTGGACCGCAGCGATGGTGCTTGAGTTCCTTGACTGGGCATAAAAGCGATTCTATGGCAACGGGTTAGACCGGTGGACGGAATCTCTGGCTGAGGGTGAAGGACCTGAATCAGTGTGTGAGGAAGGCCGCTAAAGCGATACCTCCCGCCCTTCCTCTGCCGATTGCCGCGCCGCGAGCACGATGCGCAGCGAATCTGCGCCGTCCGAGAGTGGCACCTTGGGTCTGCGTCCGTCCGTGATCGCGCCGATCACGTCGCCGAGCTGGGCGACGAACACGTCCTTGTCGCTCCGAACCGTCTCGCTTTTCACCTCACCGGCAGTGGTGACGACTTGCCCGGTATTGAAATCGGAAAAGCTGCCGGTCGCCCGTTCGGCGATGATCTTCCAGCCCTTCTCCGACTTGCCCGGCGCCGCCGCGTTCGACGCATTGACGAGGCCGATGCGGCCGTCCTCATAGCCGAGGATCATGGCGCTGACATCCTCGGTGTCGTAGCGCTCCACGTTGCGATGGAAGAGGTTGGCGGCCTTGGCATAGACGGTCCTGGGCATGCCGAGCGTATGGCGGGCAAGGTCGACGATGTGGATGAGCTGCTCGACCGTCTGCCCGCCCGAGAGCGCCCGCTCGCGCCACCACGGCGAGTGCAGCGAGTTGGTATGGTAGAAGCCGGTGAACATGCCTGGCCGTCCGACATCGGCCGCGTCCCAGCGTTCCACCGCCTCACCGAACCGGTACATGAAGCCGCACGCGGCAACGATTCCCGCCTCGTCCGCTGCCGCAACCATCGCGTTTGCCCGCTCCATGTCGAGGGCGATGGGCTTTTCGACGAGAAGGTGCACGCCCTTGGCGGCCGCAGCTTCGACCTGTCCGGTATGCGCGAAAGGCGGCAGGGCGACGATGAGAAGATCGAGCTTCTCGCGCTCGAGCATCGCTTCGAAGTCGGTATAGACTGCGCCGCCGTGCTCGGACGCGAAGGCTGCGGTCCGATCGGCGTCGCGCCCGCAGCAGGCGACGAACTTGGCCTTGTCGGGCAGTTGCGCGAGCGCCTTGACATGGCGTGCACCGATGCCGCCTGGGCCGAGGAGGCCGACGCGAACGAGGCTCATGAGAGATCTCCAAATATCAGGACGGATTGCATGATCGCGGGGTCCCCGGCATCGAGCCGGGCAAAGAGGGCGGGCGCTTCTGAAAAGGGGACGGCATCGGTAATGAGCGGTAGCAGGTTCAGCCGCCCCTCATGCTGTAGCCGCACCGCCGTCTGCCAGAGCCGCAGCTTGCTCCAGCGGTGACTGGCGGCCGGCGCGACGCCGGAGATCTGGCTGGAAACGACTTCGATGCGGTTGTGGTGGAATTCCTCGCCCAGCATCAGCCCGCGCGCCTCGCCCTGAAAGAAGCCGAGCGCCACCACCCGCGACGCATAGGCGACGGTCCGCATGGCCTCGGCGAGGGCAGGAGCGGCACCCGAGACTTCGATGCAGACATCGGCTCCACGCCCGCCGGTTTCGGCCTTTATGGTGTCGGAGACCGAGACCGCGCTCGGATCGAGCACTTTGTCGGCGCCGAGCGAGAGCGCGAGCTCCCGCCGCGAAGCCACGGGGTCGACGCCGACGACGGTCGCGCCCGACGCACGCGCCGCCTGGGCGACGATCTGGCCGGGCACGCCGAGCCCGAAGACCACCACCAGATCGCCCATGCGGATCTGCGCGTCGTGCACGCCGTTGAGCGCTACCGCGCCGATATGGGAAAAAATGCCGATGCGCGCGTCGGCTCCGTCCGGCATCAGTCGGTCGAGCGCGTCTGCCTCACTCATCATATGGCCGGTGCGGTGGCCCCAGGTGCCGAAGACGTGCTGCCCGACCCGGAGGCCGGTGACGGCGTTGCCGACAGCTATGATCTCACCGACCTCCTCGTAGCCGAGATTGCGCACCGGATAGGTCCAGCTCGGCCCGCCGTCGCGGAAGACACGGGCTGTCGCGTCCCACCGCTTGTGCATGTACGGGCTGGTGCCGCGATATTGGGAAAGCTCGGTGCCGGCGCTGATACCGGAAAGAAGTGTGCGGATGCGGACGCCGTCGGGCGGCAGCTCGACAGGCGCGTATTCCTCGAAAGCGAGCTCGCGAGGTCCGGCCACAACCAGAACGTGTTCGGTCAATTGATCCTCCCTCGGCCCAAGCGCTTGAAATCCTAACCGAATTTGATCGAGGGCCAAACACTTCGACGAACGATCTTCGGAATCCGGACGAGATATTTACAGAATCGGGGACTTGAACTGAAAACAGGAAAGGGCGAAGCCTTGCCGGCCTCTCACATATCGGATTTCACCCATGTCCTCCTCCCTCGTCCACGTCTTCGTCGGCCAAGTCAATCGCAAGGCAGATACCGTAGTGTCCGGCCAAGGGCTGACGGTGCTGACGTTCGACGAGGACACCTTGGAGTTCTCCTCGGTTTGCATGGCCGACGATATCGACAATCCCACATTCCTTGATGTCGATGTTGCCAATTCAACGGTTTATGCGGTGTCGGAAGTCGTCAGCTGGCTAGAGGGAACGGTCAGCGCCTATGCCTTCAACGAGCGCGCGGGAACGCTGACCTATCTCAACAAGCAGCCGACGCTCGGGCGCACCACCTGCCACGTGACGGTGACGGGTGACGGACACCTGGCGGTCGCCAACTACAGCCAGGGGACGGGCGGGCCGGACCAGGCCGTGGCCATCTATTCCATTGGTGCCGATGGCCATATCGGCGCGCCGCTGGCGAGCACTGCACATTTCAGCACCGTCGGTCCCCGCGCCGATCGGCAGGAGCGCAGCCACGCCCACAGCGTGCAGCAGACGCCGGACGGACATTATTTCCTTGTCGCCGACCTCGGCACGGACGAGTTGGTCGCTTACCGGCTGCAGGACGGCGGGCTGATCCGCGCCTTCGCCTACGCCGCAACGCCAGGCGCCGGGCCTCGGCATTTCACCTTCCACCCCGACGGCAAGCTCGTTTACGTCGTCAATGAGATCGCGGCGACCGTCAGCGCGCTGTCCTATGCCGGGGAAAGCCTCTCTCTCATCGAGGAGCTCTCGATGCTGCCCGAGGGTGTTACCGAGCAGACCTGGGCGGCCGACATCCACCTGTCGCCGGACGGGCGCTTCCTTTACGCCTCCAACCGGGTCTTCGACTCGATTGCGACGTTCGCCGTCGAGCCCGACGGGCGGTTGAGGTTCCTTGGAACGACGCCAAGCGAGGGGAGCTGGCCGCGCAGCTTTGCCATCACGCCGTCCGGGCGGCACCTGCTGGTCGCCAACCACAACTCAGACTCCATCGTTGTATTGGCGCGCGATGGCGAGAGCGGATCGTTGACGCAAACGGGCAAGGCGCTGTCGATCAACGCACCGTTCCGGGTGCAGGCCGTTGCTTTCACTTGAGCCGGCCCGAGGACTGCGCCGGCTGACGCTCCAAAGATAGACCGCACACTCATCTGGTCGGCCGCTATGGCCGGCGGGCTGCGCGCTTGGTGGTCAGATAAAGGTTGGTCTCGCTCGAGAGAACCCCGTCGATGAGCCGGATGCGCCGCAGCACGTCGTCGAGACCGGCGAGGGTCCCGGTGCCGAGCTCGACGATAAGGTCCCACGATCCATTGGTGGTGTGGATGGCCGAGACCTCCGGCATGCCGTTGAGCGTGCGGATGATCTTGTCGCTGCCGGTGCCGGCGATCTTGATGAGCATGATGCCGCGCACCGGCAGTGCATACTCGTCGTTGCGCAACACCACCGTATAGCCGAGGATTTCTCCGCTCGCCTCCAGCCGCTCCATGCGCGAGCGCACGGTGGTGCGCGTGACGCCGAACCGGCTCGCCAGATCGGAGACCGAGGCCCGCCCGTCACGACGCAGTGCATCGATGATCTGCTGATCGAGATTGTCCATAACGGCACTATCTTAGATCAGAACGAGCAGCCCGCAACAAAAATCGATCACCATCGCCCGTTCCGGCTGATCAATTCTTCTGGCTAACTCTTCAAATGAGGCAAATATGAACGACGGCAAGCGCGTAGTCCTGATCGGCGTCCCAACCCAGGCCGGCACCCACCAGAAGGGTTGCCTGATGGGCCCCGATGCCCTGCGCACCGCCGGGATCGCCGAGGCGATCCGGGAGCTCGGGCATTGTGTTGAGGACTGGGGAAACCTTGCCCCGGCCAGCCAAGGCGATCTGCAGCACGCCAACCGCGCCATCCACGACCTCGGGGAAACCGTCGGCTGGATCGAAGCGGCGGCCGAGGCGGGCACGAGGGCGGTCGGCGATGGGCTGTTCCCGGTGTTCCTCGGCGGCGACCATTCCATGTCGGCGGGAACCGTGGCCGGTGTTGCCCGCGCGGCCAAGGCGAGCGGGCGGCCGCAATTCGTCCTCTGGCTCGACGCCCATTCCGACTTCCACACTCCCGACACGACGACGAGCGGCAATTTGCACGGCACTCCGCTCGCCTATGTCACCGGCATGCCGGGTTTTGCCGGCGTCTTTCCCGATCTCGAGGCGAGGGTCGATCCGGCCAACGTCGCCATGATCGGCATCCGCTCGGTCGATCCGGCCGAGCGCGCCGCGCTCCGTCAGCACAGGGTCGAGGTGCACGACATGCGCCGCGTCGATCAGCACGGCATGTCGAGTCTCCTGCTGGGCTTCATCGAGCGGGTAAAGGCGGCCAACGGCCTGCTGCATGTCAGCCTCGATGTGGATTTTCTCGACCCCGTCGTCGCCCCGGCCGTCGGCACCACCGTGCCGGGCGGCGCCACCTTCCGCGAGGCGCACCTCGTCATGGAACTGATTAGTGACAGCGGGCTGATGGCCTCACTCGATGTTGCCGAACTCAACCCCTTCCTTGACGAACGCGGCAAGACCGCGCGGCTGATGGTCGACCTCGTCGCCTCGCTCTTCGGCCGCAGCGTCATGGACAGGCCAACGATTTCCTACTGAAAGAGGAGCCTAAGGATGGTTCAGTTCGTCAGTGTCGCAAATATCCTCAAATTCCTTGCGCGCTCGGGGGTTGAACCTCACCTCGTCGGGCTCGCGCGCTACCTGGAAGAGGATTTTTCCCGCTGGGAAGCCTTCGAAAAGGCGCCCCGCATCCCCAGCCACTCGCCTGGCGGGGTGATCGAGCTTATGCCGACGAGCGATGGCGAGACCTACAGCTTCAAATACGTCAACGGACATCCGGGGAACACGCGTAAGGGCCTGCAGACGGTGACCGCCTTCGGTGTCCTCGCGGATGTTACGACCGGCTATCCGCGGTTTGTTGCAGAAATGACGGTGCTGACGGCAGTGCGCACTGCCGCCGTCTCGGCGATGGCGGCAAAACACCTGGCGCGGCCCGAGAGCCGGGTGATGGCGATGATCGGCAATGGTGCGCAGTCGGAATTCCAGGCACTGGCTTTCAAGGCCGTCAATGAGATCGAGGAGGTCCGGCTCTATGATATCGATCCGGCCGCGACCGATAAATGTGCACGCAACCTTGCCGGATCGGGTCTCAGGATCGTGCGGTGCGGCTCGGCGCCCGAAGCGGTGGCCGGGGCCGACATCGTGACCACGGTCACCGCCGACAAGCGCCGCTCGACGATCCTCACCGACAACATGGTGGGCGCTGGGGTGCACATCAACGCCATCGGTGGCGACTCTCCTGGAAAGACAGAGCTGCATCCGGATATCCTCAAGCGCGCTGGCATCTTCGTCGAGCTGACGGCGCAATCGCGCGTCGAGGGCGAAATCCAGCAACTGCCGCAGGATTATCCCGTCACTGAACTGTGGGAGGTCGTGACAGGGAGGAGACCGGGTCGAACGGACGGGGCGCAGATCACGCTGTTCGACTCGGTCGGCTTTGCCGTCGAGGACTTCTCGGCACTCCGCTACCTGCGCGACCGGGTGCGGGGCACGCAGTTCGTCGAGGAGCTCGACCTCATCGCCGAGCCCGACGACTCGCGCGACCTCTTCGGCCTGATCGACCGCGCAGGGCGGCAGTCTGGCGGAGTTGTCGGGCGAAGGGGCGCGGTGCCGGCGGTGGCGTAGCCCCCCTCATCCGTCTCGGCCTGCGGCCGATCCACCTTCTCCCACGAGGGGAGAAGGGGTGGTGCCCAGCTCGAATCTCCAGCCAGAACGAGTTTCTAGCAAGTATTGGTGCTGAGCCACCCTCCCTTCTCCCCTCGTGGGAGAAGGTGGCTCGCGCGAAGCGCGAGACGGATGAGGGGGTGCACACTTAGCCCTTGCGCTAAGTGTCATGCCCATGATACTTAGCCTTATGGGTCAGCATTCGCAAAGCCTCGACGGCATCTTCCAGGCACTGGCCGACCCCACGCGGCGGGCGGTGCTGAAGCGGCTAGGCGAGGGGTCCGCAAGCATCACCGATCTCGCGAGGCCCTTCGACATGGCCTTGCCCTCCTTCATGAAGCACATCCGGTTCCTGGAGGGCAGCGGATTGATCCGAACGCGGAAGGAGGGGCGCGTGCGCACCTGCTCCATCAACCGGCAGCAGTTCCGGGCGATCGAGGCGTGGCTCACCGAGCAGCACGCCATCTGGGAGGGCCGCACCGATAGGCTGGAGCGCTTCGTGACCGCCCAAGCAAAGGAAAAGTCGTAATGACCAAGTCTTTCGACCCCGCCCTCGACCTGAAGATCGCGCGGGTGATCAAGGCGCCTCGCTCGGCGGTATGGAAAGCCTGGACCGACCCGGCGAGCTTTGCGCAATGGTGGATTCCGGCGCCGGCACGCTGCAAGGTCGTCGAGATGGATGTGCGGCCGGGCGGGGGGCTGGTGACGCGGATGAGCGAGGATGGCGGCGAGTTCGTGCCGCACCTGACCGCCTGCTATCTCGATATCGAGGACGGCCACCGCATCGTCTTCACCACGGCGCTCGGAGGCGGTTGGCGGCCGGCCGAGGCGTCGTTCCTGACCATCACCGCCGTCATCACTTTGGCGGACAGCCCGGCAGGCACGGATTACACGGCGCATGTGATGCACAAGAGCCCCGCCGACAGCAAAAAGCACGAGGACCTGGGCTTCTACGACGGCTGGGGTACGGTCGCGGCCCAACTTGCTGCCTTTGTCGAACGACAGGCCCAGGAGTGATGGCCATGCGCAAGATCGTCTTGCAGATGATGACAACCCTCAATGGCCGGCTTGACGATCCGGGCGCCTGGGTCCACCGCGTCAGCGACGACCAGTATCGCAGGATCGATGAGCTCTATGCCACTTACGACACCGTGCTCGTCGGCCGCACCACCTACGAGGAGATGGCTGCCTATTGGCCGAGCGCGCTCTCGGAAGGGACAGAGACCAACCGCCGCATGGCGAAGCGGATGAACGACTACAGGAAGCTCGTCTTCTCGAGGTCCGGCGGGGAGGACCTCACCGCCTGGAACAATGTCGAACAGGTCATTGCCGCCGACGAGACCGCACTGGCCGCGTATCTCACCGATCTCAAATCGCAGCCTGGCGGCGATATCCATCTTTCGGGTGGCGCGAGTTTCGCCCAGACCGCGATCGGCCTCGGCCTTGTCGACGCGTTTCACTTCTTCGTCTACCCCACGGTCTCGCAGGGCCTGTCCTGGTTCGCGCAGCTTTCGGAGAAACAGGACCTGGAACTGCGCAGTACCGAGAGTTACGAGAACGGCGTCGTCAGGCTTGGCTACGTGCCGCGCGAACCGACGCGGGCGACGCGGCCGGAGAGATTCACCGAGTTGCTGAGCTAACCCCAGCAGTTCTCAGCAGATTCTCCGCCCCTCACGCCATACGCCAAGGATCACCGGCTGACCGTCGACGAGCCGCACCCGGCTGAAGTCGGCGCGCTTGTCCGGAGCGAGTTCGCCACGGTCGGCAAGGCCGACCATCCCGGTGGGATTTGCCGAGATCATGGCGACGGCCTTGGGCAATTCGATGCCCTCGCTGCCGGAAAGCTGGAACACCGCCTGCATAAGGCTGGCGGGCACGTAGTCCGAGGAGAGACCGTCGAGAAAGCCGCGCTGGGCCAGTTCGACCGCCGAGACATTGCCCGAATGCGAGCCTCCGCGCACGATGTTGGGCGCGCCCATTATAACCTTCATGCCACGCTTGGCCGCGTGGCCGGCCGCGCCCAGCGTCGTCGGGAATTCGGATATGGCGATGCCTTCGGCGACCGCTTCCTCGACATGCTCGCGGGTGGTGTCGTCGTGGCTGGCCATGACCGTGCCGTAGTGGCGGGCGAGCGCGATAACCGACCGGCGATGGATCTCGGCATGCTTGGCCTGGTCGGCCCGGCGCTTGGTCACCATCGCATCGAACTCGATGTCGGTCCACTTCTTGTCGCGGTTGAACTGCCGCCACTTCTCGAGGTCCGCCCATTGCCGCTGGCCGGGGGTGTGATCCATCAGTGAGACAAGCTTGACGTGGGGATTGCCCGCGATCGGCTGGTAGATCTCCATGACGGCGGGATCCGCGAGCTCGCAGCGCAGGTGTATGAGGTGCTCGGCTTTCAAGACCTCGCGGACACGAGGGTTGGAAAGAGTCTCCACGGTGGTCGCGATCATCTGGCGCCGGTTGCTGGCGGCCGAATATTCGCCAACCGAGACTGCATCGAACACCGTGGTGATGCCGGCGCCGGCGATCTGCACGTCGTGCGAGAGGACGGCCGCGCTTGCCGACGGCCACATGACGCCCGGACGCGGCTGCAGGTGTCGCTCGAGGTTGTCTGTATGAAGCTCGACGAACCCTGGGATGAGGTAATCACCCTCGAAGTCGATGGCCTGTGGCAGGTGGCTCGAGCCTTGGCCGATGTCGGCGATGACCTCGTCACGTATCACCACGCTGCCGTGGACGACCTCATTCCTGAGAACGACGGCGACATTACTCAAGACATGTTCCGACATTTCACACTCGCCGCACTCAATTGACGATTCGGCCGTTACGCCAGGCAGACCGTATCACCGGAAAATCGTCAACCAGATGAACGCGGATGATGTCGGCACGAAGGCCGGGCAGGATCTCGCCGCGGTCCTCGAGTCCGCAAGCGCGCGCGGGCGCGCTGGTGACCATGCGCACTGCGTCCGGAAGCTCGATGCCGAGCTGCCGTTGCCGCGCGACCATGAAGGCGCAATCGAGCATGGAGCGCGGCACGTAGTCGGAGGCGAGGATGTCGACGAGGCCTTCGGCCAGGAGCTCGGCGACAGCGACATTGCCCGATTGCGAGCCGCCGCGCAGCATGTTGGGCGCCCCTGCGACACTCAGCATTCCGTTCTCGCGCGCCGCACGCGCCGCCTCGATGCTCACCGGAAATTCGGCGACGCGGATGCCTTCGGAGAGCGCCATCTCGATGTGCTCAATCGTCGCGTCGTCATGGCTGAACATGGGCAGGCCGTGTGTCTTGCCGATCGCCACGACCTCGTCGCGCACCTCCACGGCATTGGCCTCGAGCCGGTCGAGGAGTTCGCGCACCTCGCGCTCGACCACCTCGCGCGCCTTGCCACTCTCGACCATGCGCCGCGCGACGTACTGCTCGACATCGCGGCTTTGCCGCTTGCCCGGCACGTGCTCCATCACCGAGAGGACCCTGACGATGTCGCGCCCGACATTGGTCCGGGTCAGTTCCGGCGTGATCTCGTCGGTGATCTCGCAGCGCAGATGCACGAAGTGCTCGGCCCGAAGCATGTTGTTGGCGCCGGCGAACTCCAGCGCGTCGATCATCGGGCCGAGGATCTCGCGCCGCTCCGGGTTCTTTTCGGTGGCACCGACGCAGAGTGAATCGAAGACCGTGGTGACACCCGCCCCGATTATCTGCGCATCATGCGACATCACCGCGCGCATCATGTTCCAGCGCACATGGGCACGCGGATAGACGTGCTTTTCGAGATGGTCGGTATGGCAGTCGACAAGGCCGGGCAGAATATAGTCGCCGGCAACATCGATGGCGCCGGGTACCGAGGTGCCGCCCATGTCGACGCTCCTGATCTCGCCGTCGGCGATATGGAGCGTCCCGGCGATGACCGCGTCGTCGAGGACGATGCGCGCGCCGGTGATGACGATTTCATTCATCATGCCGCGCTCTTCTGGAAGGCCGTGACCTCGAACAGGCGGTTGGCAACCGCCTCGCGCACCTCGGCGTCGTGGAAGATGCCGACGATGGCAACGCCCCGCGCCTTGGCCTCGAGGATCAGGTCGATGACCACCTGCCGGTTCGCCGCATCGAGCGAGGCCGTCGGCTCGTCGAGCAAAAGGATCGGATAGTCGCGCACGAACCCACGCGCGATATTGACCCGCTGCTGCTCCCCGCCCGAGAAGGTCGCCGGGGCGATCGTCCACAGCCGCTCGGGGATGTTGAGCCGGGTGAGCAGCGCCTTGGCGCGCGCCTCGGCTTCTTCGGCCGCGATGCCGACGAGCTTGGCCGGCTCGGCGACGACCTCGAGCGCAGGCACGCGCGGGATGACCCGGAGGAATTGGCTGACATAGCCGACCGAGTGGCGGCGGACCTCGACTACCTGCCACGGTTCAGCCTGCGTCAGGTCCACCCACTCGCCGCGATGGGCGACGCGGATATGGCCGGCCCCGGGCTTGTAGTTGGCATAGAGCGAGCGCAGCAGCGTCGACTTGCCCGACCCCGAGGGACCGTGGAGGCAGACGCATTCGCCGGCCGCGACCTCGAGGTGGAGGTCGGCGAACACCGGGATGACCGTGCCGCCCTGGGTGTGCAGTACGAAGTCCTTGGTGAGGCCGGTGACGGAGATCATGGCGGTCATGAGGATGGTCCTCGTAAACTGTGGATCTGGCGCGTGTTGCCCCACCCCTCCCTGCCCCTCCCCATCAAGGGGAGGGTGGTTTCGTGGCTGTGGCAGCATAGTGCAATAGCCACCGACGCCTCACCTCCCCCTTGATGGGGGAGGTTGGGAGGGGATGATGCGATGTCGGAGTTGGGATCGAACATCGCCTAAACCTGCAACACCGAGGAAACCAGCAATTGTGTATAGGGGTGGTGTGGGTCGTCCAGGACCTGATCGGTGAGACCCGCCTCGACCACCCGCCCGCGGCGCATGACCATCAGCCGGTCGGCCAGCAGCCGCACCACCGCAAGGTCGTGGGTGACGATGATGGCGGCAATGCCGAGCTCACGCACGAGCCCGCGCAACAGGTCGAGCAGCCGCGCCTGGACCGAGACGTCGAGGCCGCCGGTCGGTTCGTCCATGAAGACGAGGCGGGGGCGGGTGACGAGGTTGCGGGCAATCTGTAGGCGCTGCTGCATGCCGCCCGAGAAGGTCTTGGGCTTGTCGTCGATGCGTGACGTATCCAGTTCGACCTTGGTCATCCAGTCGAGCCCCTCGCGGCGCAACTCGCCGTAGTGGCGCGCGCCGATCGCCATCAGCCGCTCGCCGACATTGCCGCCGGCCGAGACGTTCATTCTGAGGCCATCGCGCGGGTTCTGGTGGACGATGCCCCAGTCCGTGCGCATCAGCTTGCGCCGCTCGGGCTCGGAGAGGGTGAAGATGTCGCGCGGCCCTTGGGCTCTGAGGTCGTAGTCAACCGTGCCCGTCGTCGGATGCATCTGCGCCGAGAGCACGTTGAGGAGTGTCGACTTGCCCGAGCCCGACTCCCCGACGATGCCGATGACCTCGCCGGGATAGAGGACAAAGGAGACATCCTCGCAGCCCACCTGTTCGCCGTAGTGCTTGGTCAGCCTGTCGACCTTGAGCAGCGGCCGGCGCTCGCCGGCAAGGTCCATGGCCATGGCAGCGCTCATCGATCCGCTCCTTCTTCCTCGGCCGTTCGAGCGAAGGCGAGAGCGGCGGGGTCGCCGCCGAGCTCTCCGCGATGGCCCTCGGCCCGCCGGTCCGCGCAGAAATGCGTGTCCGAGCAGACGAACATCTTGCCGCCCCGATCGTCGAGGACGACCTCGTCGAGATAGCTGTTCTGCGCCCCGCACAGCGCGCAGGCCTCGTCCCAGGTCTGCACTTCAAACGGATGGTCGTCGAAATCGAGGCTCTTGACGCTGGCATAGGGCGGAATGGCGTAGATGCGCTTCTCGCGGCCCGCACCGAACAGTTGGATGGCCGGATTGTCCTGCATCTTGGGGTTGTCGAATTTCGGGATCGGCGAAGGCGACATCAGATAGCGGCCGTTGACCATCACCGGATAGGAATAGGTGGTGGCGATGTGGCCGTAGCGGGCGATGTCCTCGTAGAGCCGCACATGCATCAGACCGTATTCGGCATAGCCGTGCATCTTGCGCGTTTCGGTCTCGCGCGGCTCGAGCTGGCGCAGGGGTTCGGGCTGCGGCACCTGGTAGACCAGCACCTGGCCTTCCCTAAGCGGCGCTTCCGGGATGCGGTGGCGGGTCTGGATGATATCGGCCTCCTCCGTCGCCTCTGTGGTGTCGACCCCGGCAACCCGCGAAAAGAAGCGGCGGATGGAAACCGCGTTGGTGGTGTCATCCGCGCCCTGGTCGATGACCTTGAGGGTATCGTCGGGCCCGATAACGCTCGCCGTCACCTGGATGCCCCCGGTGCCCCAGCCATAGGCCAAAGGCATCTCGCGCCCGCCGAACGGCACCTGATAGCCGGGCACGGCGATGGCCTTGAGCAGCGCGCGGCGGATCATCCGTTTGGTCTGCTCGTCGAGATAGGCGAAGTTGTAGGCCGCGTCCCAGCGGACCTCCTCTAGCGCGCTCATTCTGCAGCGTCCTTCTGCTGGCGTTCCTCGAATTCGCGGCGGAGCTTGCGGATGAGGCCGAGCTCGGCCTGGAAGTCGACATAGTGCGGGAGCTTGAGGTGCGAGACGAACCCGGCCGCCTCGACATTGTCGGCATGGTAGAGGACGAACTCCTCATCCTCAGCCGGATAGCGCGCCTCCTCGCCGAACTCGCGCGCCCGCAGCGCCCGATCGACCAGGGCCATGGCCATGACCTTGCGCTCATTATGGCCGAAGGAGAGCCCGTAGCCGCGAGTGAACTGCGGCGGGCGTTCGGCCGAACCCTCGAACTGGTTGATCATGTGGCATTCGGAGACGACGACGTCGCCGATATCGATCGCGAAACCCAGTTCCTCCGGCACGATCTCGATCGAGACCTCGCCCATGCGGATCTCGCCGGCAAAGGGGTGCGTGCCGCCGAAGCCGCGCTGGGTGGAGTAGCCGAGAGCAAGAACGAACCCCTCGTCGCCGCGCGCCAGGTTCTGCAGGCGCTGGTCGCGATCGGCGGGAAAGGACATCGGCTCCCGGGTGAGATCGAACGGCTCGTCCGCATCCTCGGCGGGAACCTCTGGCTCGATCAGCCCCTCATAATCGAGAATGTCGGCTACGTGCGGCATTCCCTCCTCGAGCGGTGTCTCGCCCACCGGCGCTTCCGGATCACCCACGCCCTCTTCGGCGGCCAGCGCGAAGTCGAGCAGGCGGTGGGTATAGTCGTAGGTCGGGCCCAGCACCTGTCCGCCCGGAATGTCCTTGTAGGCGGCCGAAACACGTCGGCGCACCAGCATCTCGGCCGTGTCGACCGGGAGGGAGACGGCAAGCCGCGGCAGCGTGGTGCGATAGGCGCGCAGCAGGAAGATGGCTTCGACGAGGTCGCCCTGGGCCTGCTTGATGGCGAGAGCGGCAAGGTCGCGATCGTAGAGCGAGCCCTCGGCCATCACCCGGTCGACGGCAAGGCCCAACTGCTCGGAGATCTGCCAAGTGGAGACTTCCGGGACGCTGGTATCGCCACGCCGGGTCTCGGCAATGAGCTCATGCGAATTGAGGATGGCGCGCTCGCCGCCCTTGACTGCAACATACATGGCTAGACCTCCACCTTGACACCGCGCGGCAGGCCGATGACCTGTCGCCCGCAAACGAACAGCACGTCGACGCCCTGCGGATAGAGCGCATGGTTGTCGTCCCATTGTGCCCAGAAGCCTTCCGGCAGGGCGGCAATGGCGACCTCGATCGAGCCGTTGATGCCCGGGCCCGTCCAGCGCGTCGCAGATCCGCCGGTCAGCGCCGGGACCTGGATGACCAGAGTCGAGGATCGGTCCGGGTGCCGATCCTCGCCGATGTCGAAATCGCCGAGACCCGGCAGGTGCCTGGCGTCCGCCACCAGCGCGAATTGGGCGTCGTGTGTCTCGGAGACGATCGGCGAGCCGCAGTGGAAACGGATCCAGGCGGGAACCGGTCCCGCGGCCGCCGGCGCGTCCAGCCAGACCTTGGTGTCGAAGTCGAAGAGGGTCAGAGCGATGGCGGCCGTTGCCGGATCGAGCGGCGCCGGAGGGTCGAGCGACACCTCCAGCGTTGTGATCCTGCCGGCATAGGCAAGGGCATCGAGGAGGGCACGGAACCCGGCCTGCGCCTCGAAGACGGCATCGGTAAAGCCGGGCTTTAAGAGCGCGGCATCGTGGGAAGTGCTCATTTCGGATTGTCCCCGCGCACCATGGTGAAGAAGTCGACCTTGGTCGCCGCCGCCTTGCGGCTCTTCAGGTCTCGGTCGGTTTGCTGCCTGCGGGCTATCGGAGCGATGACGCTACCCTCGATGCGCAGCCGTTCGCCGGTCTGCATGAGCGCATCGAAGATGGCAGCGAGCTCGGCTTTGCGCTGGTCGCGCCCGGCCGCATAGCTCGTGCCCGCCGTGCCGTCGGCGAGCCGTACCGCGCAACGCGTGACGGTCACTTCGCCAAGGTTGAACGGATTGCCGGTACCGCCGGCGCGGCCGCGTACCATGGCGAGACCCGTTTCGGGCCGGCGCAGGAACTCGTAAGCGGGCGGTTCGACGATCGCCTTCCAGGCGGATTCGAGTTCCGCACGGGTGGCGCGGGCAAGGATGCCCATCCAACGTGCCCGCGCTGCCTGCGGCTCCGGAGAATTGTTCATCTGGCGAACCTATTCATCTAAACGTCTAGACCTTTTTGAGAGGACATGCTATCCGTCATTTCCGTCGCGCCCCTTATGCCCCGACTCCGTGACGTCACCGTGACACGCTTTTAGTTTTCTTGTGCTTTGGGAGAGAACGCAATGACCACGCGCCGCGCCGGTTTTCCCCTCTGGCAGCAGATCGCCGATGTGGTCACCCAGGAGATCCGCGACCGTGTCTATGCCCCTGGCGATCGGCTGCCGACCGAGATGGAGCTGGCGCAGCGCTTCGGCGTCAACCGTCATACCGTGCGCCGCGCCGTCGCTTCGCTTCAGGATTTCGGCCTCCTGCGCATCGAGCAGGGCAGGGGCACGTTCGTCCAGGAGGACATCGTCGACTATCCCTTGAGCCGGCGCACCCGCTTTTCCGAGATCGTCCGCCGCCAGGCCAAGACCCCTTCGGGCGAGCACCTGCGCTCGGCGACGATCCCGGCGGACGCGACCATCGCCGAGGCGTTGTCCATCAAACTCGGCGCGCCAGTGGCGCTCATCGAGACCGTCGGCAAGGTCGATGACCAGCCGGTGAGTCTCGCCGCACACCACTTCCCGCTCGAGCGCTTCCCCGACCTCTTCGACGCCTATGAGGCGACCCGGAAGATTACCCCCATGTTCGAGCGCCTGGGCGTTGCCGACTATGTGCGCAAATCGACCAAGGTGACGGCGCGCATGCCCGACAGCTACGAGATGCGGCACCTGCGCCTCGCGCGTATGACCCCTGTGCTGGCCGTCGAAGCGGTCAATGTCGACGGTGAGGGACGGCCGGTCGAATACGGACAGACGCGGTTTTCTTCGAGCCGGGTGCAGATCGTGATCGACACGCTGCCGGAATAGTCTGGCGAGCTGGCTGCAGCAGCTAGGTCGCCTCCGGTAGCTCCGGCCCGGCGAGCTTTTCTCCTTGCCTCAATCCGGCGTGAGAAGACGCGGACGCGTCTCCCTGTGCTCACTTATTCAGAGCGAAGTGCTTCGACCGGTGACTTGCGGGATGCGTGGACTGCCGGATAGATGCCGAAGACAAGGCCAACAAGGGCCGAGAACGTGAAGGCGAGGAGCATGGGGTCGGCAGTGACCTCGACGCGCATATCGAGCTGCCGCACAAAGATTGCTCCGACGATCCCGACAACCGCTCCCGCAAGGCCACCGGCCACCGAGAGGACAGTCGCTTCAGCAAGGAACTGCAGGAGGATGTCGCGGGGAGTGCCGCCGACGGCCATACGAATGCCGATTTCGCGCGTCCGTTCGGTCACCGAAACGAGCATGATGTTCATGATGCCTATCCCGCCGACGAGAAGCGAAATGGACGCGATGGCTGCAAGCAGACGCGTCATCGCCGCCGAGGATTCCTGCTGAAGGTTCAGCATCTCGGCGACGTTGTTGATGCGGAAGTCGTCGGCCTGACCGGGGCGCAGCCTGTGCTGGAAACGCAGGATGTCGCGGACCTCCTCGATTCCGGCATCGATCCCTTCGCTGTCGGCGATCTTGACGGTGATCATGCCGACCGAATGGGTCTTGACGCTGCTCCGGCCGACAATCTGTTCGCGGGCGGTCGTCAAGGGCAGGAAGATGACGTCGTCGTCGTCCGTGCCGTCCATCGACTTGCCCTTGGCTGCCAGCAGACCAATCACCTCGACCGGAACCTGGTTGACCCGCACGGTCTGGCCGATCGGATCGACATCGCCGAACAGCGTTTCTGCGGCCGTTTGGCCGAGCATCGCCACCTTGGCGGATGTTTCGACATCCTCCGCGACGATCGTGCGACCAGACGCGAGACGCCAGTTGCGCGCCGTGAAGAACTCCTCGGTGATGCCCTGAAGCGCCGTCGACGCGTTGCCACGGGGCGTGACGAGCTGGGCAACACCCGGGACACTCGGGGCAGCCGTGACGATGCCATAGCTTTCGTCACGAAGGGAAATGGCGTCCTCGTCGCTGAGAGTTGGACGTATGAGTGCAGACTGCGTGCCGCTGGCGGACGCCGCTGCGCCTGGCATGACCACGATGATGTTGGTGCCTGTCCGCTCGATCTCTTCGCGGATCAGCGCCTGCGTCCCGGCGCCGATGGCCACCATGACCACCACGGACGCCACTCCGATGACGATGCCCAGTGTCGTCAGCGCGCTTCGCAGGCCATTTGCGCGCAAGGCCCGCGCCGCCGAGCGCAATGTGTCCGCGGGGCTCATTGCTCCACCAGGGCGAGTTTCGCGCGACGTTCGATGACTTCGGCGGCGGTCGGATGGTCGGAGTCCTTTCCCACACGCCCGTCCTTGAGCGCGATCCTGCGGCGCAGCCGGTCGGCGACGGAGACATCGTGCGTGACGACGACAAGTGCGGTGCCGCCGGCATTTATGCCCTCGAGCACTTCCAGGATCTCGTTGCCGGTTCGCGTGTCGAGCGCGCCGGTCGGCTCGTCGGCCAGAATCAGGTCCGGATCGTTGACCAGCGACCGTGCAATGGCGACGCGCTGCTGCTGTCCGCCGGAAAGCTGGTTCGGCAGATGGTTCATACGCTCCGAGAGGCCGAGGCGCTCCAGCGTCGCCGCAGCCTTCTCGCGGCGTTTGCGCGGTGGCAATCCGGCATAGGCCAGGGGGAGTTCCACATTTTCGATGGCCGTGAGCCGCGGCAGCAGGTTGAACCCCTGGAACACGAAGCCGATCCGGCGGCAGCGGATGGCCGCCAGTGCCGCTGCCGACATCTTGCCGACCTCGTCGCCACCGAGCCGGTAGCTGCCGATCGTTGGCGGGTCGAGGCAGCCGAGGATGGCAAGCAGCGTCGATTTGCCTGAGCCCGAGGGCCCCATGATCGCAACGGCCTCGCCCTCGTCGATGGTCAGGGAGACGTCGCGCAGCGCATCGATTGCGACCTCACCCAGGTCATAGCGCTTGCCGATTCCCTCGAGTGCGATCAGTGCCATCAAAAGAGCCCGAATATGCTGCCGCCACCGGAGGACTCTTGCCGATCGTCCTGGCTAGCTACGCCGAGGATGACCTGGCTGGTCTCGTCGATTCCCTCGGCGTGAATGGCCGTGAAGGGACCGTCGGTTGTACCCAGTAGCACCGCGACAGACTCGGCTCGGCCGTCCCGGAGAACGTAGATGCGGTCTTCTCCGGTGCGCGGCTCGCCCGGCGGGCGGAAGCGCAGTGCCGAACTCAGGACTGCAAGGACGGGTTCGGTCTCGTTGATGATGATGTTGCTGGTGGCCGTCATCCCCGGCATCAGCAGCAGATCCTGATTGGGGGCGCTGGCAACGACGGTGTAGTTGACGACGTTCTGCGTCGTCTGGGGGTGCATCCTGATCTGGACGACCTCGCCCGAAAAAACACGTTTCGGGTAGGCATCCACCGTGAACTCGAGGCGCTGACCGAGGTGAATACGACCGATCTCGCCCTCGCTGATTGCGGTGTTGACCTGCATCTCTCGCATGTTCTGCGCGATGGTGAACAGCGTCGGCGCCTGCAGGCTGACGGCAACAGTGGTGCCGATCTCGATACTCCTTATGGTGACGATGCCGTCGACCGGCGCCCGGATGACAGTGCGCTCCAGCTCCAGGCGGGCCTGCCGAAGGGCGGCCTCACGCTGGCGCACAGCCGCGTTGAGATTGACGAGCTGCGCCTGCGCCGATCGCAACTGCGCCTCGGCCGACGTGATGATGGACCCTTTGGCCTCTTCGCTGGCCTGTGCCGAGCGCAACTGCGCCTGCGCGGCAAGCCAGGCGCTTTCGGCGCGTTCCCGTTCGGCCCGCGGGGCGTTCGCGCCGAGCGCCTTCCTGCGCTCGAGTTCGGCTGCCGCCTCGGCGACACGCACATCGGCATATTCGCTGTTGGCGCGGGCGGCAGCCAGGTCGAAACGCACGGTTTCGAGGTCTGCTGCCATACGGTCCACCGCCGCCTCTTGGGTGGCGACCCCCGCTGCGGCGATATCGAGATCGGCTTCTGCCTGGTCCACGGCGATCTGGAAGGTAATGGGATCGATCAATGCGATTGGATCGCCCGCTTTCACCTCGTCGTTGAAGTCGGCATAGATCTCCTGGACCTGCCCGGAGACCTGCGAGCTGACCGAGACGAGGGCGACAGGATTGAGCGTGCCGGTGGCCGAAACGCGTTCGACCATGACCCGCTTCTCCACGTTGGCCAGCCGGTAAGGCACCGAAGAGGTCGGCACGCTTGCCTGCGCGGTCGACGCCCCGCTGACGGAGGTCACCAAGCCTTGGAAGAAGCCGCTGCTCACCCCCAGCCAGCCGATGCCGATCACAACGACAGTATCGAATACCCACTTGGGAAGCTTGCGCATGCTGCTCAATCCTCACGCGTTCTGTGCACCCGCCGGCCGGAACTTTTACGGGCACCGGCGGAATAGCGAAAACGCGAGGAGGATGTGCTCCCCCTCGCGCGAATGGTTGTTCAGGCACGCCAGGGCTTAGGAGAGCGGGCAGGTCGGCAGGCTTGAGCCCTTATTGCAGACGACCTCGTTCGTGGTCGTACTGGACGCCGGAGCGATTTCTACCTCAGTAGCGGTGACCGTCGAATGATCCGCGTTCACCTTGCCCTGGGGATTGATCGCGGTGCAGACATTGGTCGTGGTCTCGATCACGGCACTCGTTGTCGTGGTGACGTCCGCCTTCCCAACGTTGCCGTTGCCCTGGTATGCAACGTCGCCCATGGTCGTCGAGGTATCACCACCCGACGTCGATGTGGTGCTCGAAATAATCCAGCTCCACTTGACGTTCGGCAGTTCGCCGCAGACGTCGGAGCCGAGGACGACTGCAGCATAGGCACTGGTGCTGATGGCAATGGGCGCCCCAGACAACATCGAGGCCGCGAGCAGCCCCATAAGAACTTTCTTCATTTGATATCTCCCTTTTGCGCGCCAGCAAGACGCGCCTTGCTCAAAACAACCGCAGCCCCACCTACTTGTGCCTCACCCGAAAGCGTGCCCGGTTGCAGTTGTTCTTGCGCATTAGGGAATCGGAAACCATACAACTACGGATATAGACCGCCGTTAATCATTAATTAGGGTTTCAGCTTGGCGGCTTCAGCAAACGCCAATTTCTCTTTGTGATCGAAACATACGCTGATTCAACCACTTGCGGTGCCCGCCCCGGTTCACGGAACTGCCTTCGCTGCAGAGGTGTTGAGGTAAAGCCGGTGCAGGCGGGTACGAATCCGGGACACGATCGATGTATCGGTTAACAATATCTTGATCGCGCGCTACGTCACGTCTTCGAACCCGCATAGACTGACATCGCTGGTTCACTCCGGGGGAAGAGAGCTGACTGAAAAGGTCGACACTACGGCGCGGCGTCTATCGTTGCCATCGCGGGTTGCCGAATGGGTGGCTCAGGGCGGAGCCGGTCGGGCAGTCGCCTACTCGCGGCTGCTCTTGGCTTCGGTGGCACTCGTTGCGACCTATATCGACCCCACGCAGCCCGCGCGCTTCAGCCAGATCACTTACGCGCTGCTTGCGGCCTACGTCCTCGGGGCAGCTCTGGTTGTTGTCGCTGAGCGGACCGCCCCCGCCGACTCGCGGCGGACCCTCTTCGTCCACGCCGTCGACATCGCCGTTGCAGCAGTCCTGGTTTTCCTGACCGAAGGCCCAACCAGCCCGTTCTTTACCTTCTTCACCCTGGCAATTGTCGGCGGCACTCTATCCTGGGGTGCTCGTGGGGCGACCCTTACGGCGCTGGTTCTTGTTACGGCATTCCTGGGCATTACCGCTTTCCAGGGTGCCACGGGCGGGGACGTGGATTTCAACCGGGCGGCCGTGCGAACCACATACCTCATCGTTGCGGCGGTCCTGCTCGCCTATTTCGGCTGGTATCGAGAGCGCAACGAAGAGCGGCTGCAGCACCTGGCGGGCTGGCTGGTTGCAGCCGAAGGCGAGGCGAAAGACGATCCGGAACTCGCCAGCACACTCGAGCATGCAGCCCTGGTTCTGGGCGTTCGGCGGGTGCTCGTCGTCTGGGAGAGTGAGGCGGATCCGCACTTGCACCTTGCGCTGTGGACGGGCACGGAATGTCTGACGTCGCAATCGGCGGAACCTGGCGGAGCCGTCGTTGCCAAGGAGATTTCCGGCCGCAGTTTCTACTGGTCTCGCGTGACTGGTAAGGTGGTGACGCGGCGGCGCCGCGCACGCCTGCTCGCCCAGGCCCCGCTTGCGCATGAACTGCTTGAGGAGTTCGGGGTGGCGTGTATTTCGGCTGCGCCGTTCGAAGCACCACCCTATTCGGGTACCGTGTTCATGCTCGACCCTGGCCCGTTCAGCTTCGAGCTGTTGACCCTGACGGAACTGGTCGCTCGCCGGATCGGTGATCGGTTCGAGCATTATCGCCTGACGCGAGAGCTTGCCGAAGCATCCGTCAATCGGGAGAGAGCAAGACTGGCGCGCGATCTGCACGATGGCACTCTGCAGGACCTCACTGCGGCGGGACTGTCTCTCAAGGCAATGTCGAGCAGGGTCGCGCCGGGCGACAAGGAGAGCTTCACCCAGATCGTCGAGCTGCTCGGCGAGCAGCAGGCACGCATGCGTGCCTTCGTCGACCTGATGAACCCCAAGAGAGCGGCCGGCACGCACACCTCCCTGGCGGCGGTTCTCGAGACTTCCGGCCGGGCGCTGGCCCGCCAGTGGGGGTGCCGTATCCAGACCCGCGTCGAACCCACCAGCGCCATGGTCTCCGCAAGCAGGGAACTGCAGCTGAGGCTGATAATCGCAGAGGCCATCGCCAACGCGGCGCGGCATGGCAGAGCTTCGGATGTGCGGATCGAGGCCCGCATGGACGATCGCATCTTTATGGATGTCTTCGACAATGGAACCAACCACGCTACCACGCAGCGCCGGACCCACGGCGACCCCGCCCCGTTCTCACTGGCGCAGCGGATAACGGAGATGGGTGGAAGCTGCCGCCTTTTTGTCGATGAGCGCGGGGGCCACCTCGCCATCGAGTTGCCGGAGGCCTGACCGCATGGTTGTTCGGATAGCGATCGCAGATGACCATCCGATTGTCCTGAGCGGCCTGCTCAACCTCGTTTCCACCGACAACGCATTTACCGTCGTGGCGTCCGCGCCCGAAGGCAGGGCTATCCTGACGGCAATTCGCCAGGAAAAGCCCGACATCGCGGTTCTCGACCTGAACATGCCAGGCCTGTCGGGGCTCGAAGTGCTGGCGGCCATCCGGCTGGAGGCGTTACCAACTCGGGTTGCCTTGCTCACCGCAACGATCTCGGATGCCCAGGTTTTCGATGCAGTGGCAAATGGTGCGGCCGCACTGGTGCTCAAGGAGGCCGCGCCTGAAACGCTCATGGATTGTCTGCATGCGCTGGCGGCAGGTCGCAACTGGCTGTCCGGTCAAGAGATCCAGGCTGCCCTGCACCGCGAGGGCCAGCGGCGGCTCAGATGGCAGGAGCGGTCGCGGTCGCTCACCGTCCGCGAGCTTCAGATCGTCGACCTGATCCTTAAAGGCGCGTCAAACAAGGAAATTGCCTATCAGTTGCAGGTGTCGGACGGGACTGCCAAGGTTCACGTCCATAACATTTTCCAAAAGCTCGAGGTCGCTTCGCGCGCGGAACTCCTGGAGCTTGCCGCAGGCCAATGACGGCAATGCAACCCGTTGCGCGACAAGGTCGCCTCGGTTCCCCTGGGCGAGGGATCGATGCCGCTAGCCCTCGTATTTTTCCACGAATGCCTCGGCGCTCAGCGCCCGCATGTCCCGCAGCGTTTCGCCGAGCTTGTCGTGATCCCAGTCCCACCAGGCGAGTGCAATGAGCCGCTCGGCAACAGATTCTGGAAAACGCCGCTTGATGACTTTGGCCGGCACGCCCGCGACGATGGTGTAGGGCGCCACGTCCTTGGTGACCACCGCCGAGGAACCGACGACGGCTCCGTCGCCGATGGTGATGCCCGGCATGATGACGGCGCCGTGCCCGATCCACACGTCGTTGCCGATGGTGACGCGATGGTCGCGGCGCCATTGGAAGAATTCGATATCGTCGCCGAGATCGAACCCATACTGGTGCGAGCGGTAGGTGAAGTGGTGCTGGCTCGCCCGCCAGGTGGCGTGGTTGCCCGGGTTGATGCGGGCGAACGCGGCGACCGAGCAGAACTTGCCGATGGTCGAATAGATGATCGAGCCGTCATGGACGATGTAGCTGTAGTCGCCGAAATCGGTCTCGGCGATGGAGGTGCGTGCGCCGACCTCGGTGAAACGGCCGAGGCGCGACTCGCGGATGCTCGCGCTGGGGTGGATGCTCGGCTGCTCGCCGGGGGTCTTTTCGCTCATTTCCTGCCCGTATCGGCGTTGATGATCCGCATGCGGATGCGGCGCGAGAGGTTGTCGATGACGGCGACGGTTACCAGGATCATCACGATGATGAAGGCCGCCTCATCCCAATTGTTGATGCGGATACGGTCGGAAAGCGCGAGGCCGATGCCGCCCGCCCCGACGATGCCGAGGATCGTGGCCGAGCGAACGTTGGATTCGAAGAAGTAGAGCACGTGGCTCATCATGACCGGGAAGACCTGAGGGAAGACGCCGAGCCGCATGGTCTGAATGCCGCTGCCGCCGGCGGCCCGCACGCCCTCGATCGGCTTGCGGTCGACGTTCTCGATGGCCTCGGCAAAGAGTTTGGAAAAGACCATCAGGTCGCCGACCGCGATGGCCAGCACGCCGGCGAACGGGCCGAGACCGACGGCCGAAACGAAGATCAGCGCCCAGACCAGCCCGTCGATGCCGCGGAAGGTGTCGAAGACGCGGCGCAGCCCGAAGTGGAAGAGCCGGTTGGGCACGAGATTCTTGGCGCCGAGGAATCCCAGCGGCACGGCAAGAACGGCGGCGATCAGCGTGCCGAGGAACGCCATCGCCAGCGTCTCGAGCATGGCGTAGCAATAGCCGAGAAAAGCGCCGCCATCGGTGGGCGGGATCATCAGGACGACGAGGAAGCCGAGCTTTGACAGCCCGTTCCAGATGCGCAGGGGCGACGCGTCGATCCACCAGAGGCCGAAGGCGAGGAGCGCGGCAAACCCGAGCCACAGGCCCCACTCGCGCAGTCGCTCGGCCAGCGGACGCCGGAAGATTTCGGGATTGGAGCGCCTGAGGCGCGCGATCTCGCCATGGGTGATGGTCAAGGTCATTCTAGTGTCCCGTGGTGAGATCCTGGCCGATCAGGCGGTGGCGGATCGTTTCGCAGGTGATGTCGATGATCGCGGTGGTGGCGATCAGGAGCAGCATGATGGCGCTGATGTCGGTGTATTCGAACTGCCGGATGGCAACGTAGAGGTCCTGCCCGATGCCACCGGCTCCGACGATGCCGAGCGCCGAGGCGCCCCGGACGTTGATCTCGAAGCGTAGGAGCCCATAGCTCGCATAATTGGGCAATGCCTGCGGCACGACGGCCAAGCGCATGATCATCGCCCAGCTGCCGCCCGCCGCTCGTACGCCCTCTATCGGACGCGGGTCGATGTTCTCGTTGACTTCGGCAAAGAGCTTACCGAGCGAACCGGCCGTATGCACGGCGATGGCCAGCACGCCCGCGAACGGGCCGAGCCCGAGGGCGAAAACGAAGATCAGCGCGAAGACGAGTTCGGGAACGGTGCGGAAGAATTCGAGCAGCCGCCGGCTGACGAAATAGATGGCGGTGTTGTCGATGAGGTTGCGCGAGGCGGGAAAGCACAGGAAGAGCGCAACGATGCCGCCGAGCGCGGTGCCGACAAATCCCATGAGGATCGTCTCGACCAGCAGGCGCAGCCAGTAGTTGATGCCCCAGTACCAGTCGGCGAGGTCTGCCCAGAAGTTGGACAGCGAGAGGCTCGGCAGGGTCCCCGCAATGTAGTTCCAGGCCTTGGGCAGGCCGATGAGGAGCCCTGTAATGCTGAAGTCGCTGACAAGGATTGAGCCGACGAGGGCCGCCAGGAACAGCGCCCCGTAGAGAGTGGTCCACAACCGCTTTAGATTGCGGGCGCTGCGATAGTGTTCCTCAAAGGCAGATATACGCTCCGAGTGTGTGGACGCCGGCAGCTTTCCGGCCGTCTCTGCGCGCATCGTCATTGTGCCGGACCTTGAGGTTCGCCGAGAAAACGGCACGGAGGCAGAGCCCTCCGTGCCGCCAGGGCGTTTTCGATCAGTTGGACGCGTTGCGGCGGCGCTCTGCGGCGTTGTATTCGGTGATGGCGATCACATCGAGATAGTCCTCGTGCCTGGCCTCGACGTAACCGGTGGAGTTGCCGCGGGTATACTCGGCAAAGCCTTCCGGATCGGCCTCGGGGAAAGCCATGAGGGCGGCGCGGAACTCGTCCTGCAACTCCTGCGGCAGGCTGGTCAGCATCATCACCGGCGTGTTCGGAATCACGGGCGATTTCCAAATGATCCGGGTCGAGCCCTCCGGGATCATGCCCTTGTCTTCCATGGTCTGGATGTTGCCGGCATTCTCGTTGCGCCAATGAGTGGCGACAACCTCGAAGGTGCCGTTGACGAGGCCGATAACGCTCTGCTCATGACCGCCCGAGAAGGCGACCTCCCCGAAATACTCGTCTGCCGTCGTTTGGAGTTCGGTCGACAGGTAGTAGGACGGAACTGCATAGCCGGAGGTCGAGTTTGGATCGGCGAACGCGAACGACTGGCCCCTGACGTCTTCGATCGTCTGGTAGGGACTGTCGGCTTGCACGGCGAGGATCGAGTAGTATCCTCGGTCCCCGGCCTCGTCGAGCGTGATGGCGACTGGCGCAACTCCTTCCCCCATGATCTTGCGTGCGAGCGCGTAAGCGGCTGGCCCGACCGATGCAATCTGCACATGGCCCTGGCGCATTGCCTCGATGACCGCGGCATAGTCGGTGCCGCGCACGATGTTGACCGGAACCCCCAGCGTTCTGCTCAAATAGTCGGCATAGGGCTGGGTGCGTGCGATGGCATCGGTCTCGTTCTCGCCCGAGGAGATGCCGATCGTCAGTTCCGGAAACTGCTCGCGCCAGTCCGGGGCTGGAGAATCTTGGGCGAGGGCGGGCGCGGCAAGAGACAACGCGAGAGCGAGCGCCGTGAAGGCACGGCGGGTAAAGCGAGCGGTCATGGGACCAGTTCTCCTATTGGGACTGAAAGGATCGGGCGCTGCGGCGTCCGGAGTGTTTTCAGCAAAAGCGGTCGCCACTTTTGCGGTTCGAAAACGCGATAACTCAACAACTTAGTGCGCCGATTGGACCACCCGGGGCTCGGCCGTGCCAGCAACCCTGTGCCGCGCGACAATGGTCGACGTGAGGCTTTCGTCGACCGTCTCGTCGTCGGCCCCGCCATAGATCTCCTGGATGACCGCCGGCGTCAGCGCCTCGGGCGCGCCGTCGAATACCAAGCGGCCCTGCGCCATGCCGACGATACGGTCGCAATAGGCGCGGGCGGCATCGAGCGTATGGAGGTTGCAGATAACGGTCATCCGATCCTCCTTGTTGATCGTGCGCAGCGCTTCCATGACCAGGCGCGCATTGCGCGGATCGAGCGAGGCGATGGGCTCGTCGGCAAGGATCAGCTTCGGGTTCTGGATGAGCGCCCGGGCGATGGCGACACGCTGCTGCTGACCACCGGAAAGCGTGTCGGCCCGCTGCAGGGCCTGCGGCAGCAGGTCCAGCCGGTCGAGCGCCGCCGCGGCCATACCCCGCTCATGCGTCGAGAAATGCTTGAACATCACTGGCAGCGTGCCGGCCGTGCCGATGCGCCCGATAAGGACATTGGTGATGACGTCGAGCCGGTTCACCAGGTTGAACTGCTGGAAGATCATGGCGCAGCGGGCCCGCCAGGCCCGCAGGTCCTGGCCGGAAAGGCCGCTGATGCTGCGCCCCTCGAAGAGGATATCGCCCGATGTCGCGGAAACGAGCCGGTTGACGAGCCGCAGCAGGGAGGATTTGCCCGCCCCCGAGCGGCCGATGACGCCCACCATCTGACCCGGTTCGACCCGCAACGATACTTGGTCCACCGCCAGGACATCGCCGAACGACTTAGTCGCGCTCCTGATTTCGAGCATGCCGATGCCTTTCGCTCTGGTTCCGGAATAAATCGCTGACAGAAATACTTGAGCGGCTGCTTTAGGTCGCCAAGTCAAGCTTCGATGTGTGGACGCTAACGATTGAATATGACATTCGTATTTCACCTAAGCCGTTGTAATCGAATATCTTATTCTTAGACGAATACAAAATTCGTATAAATGTCCAGGTTCCGAGCAATATCAACCGGTTAGGCGGCGACGCGCGCCTGCGGGCACGTGGCCTGCGGCTGGACCGCCGTCGCACCTACCCATTTCTACGGGGTCCCGTGACCGAAAACGGCGTTTTCGGGTCGATCGGCTGTTGCACGGCGTACCGGATTTGCCCTATCCGTCCACTGCCCGCAATAAGAAGAAAGATGCGGGGGGAGATATCGGCAAATGCGCTTGCTCGTTGGGTTCATCCGTCTCGTCGGCGGACTGAACTGGATCGTCGGACAGACCCTGTCCTGGCTAGCCCTCGGTACTGTGCTCGTCTGCTTCACCGTGGTGGTGCAGCGTTACGTCTTCCACACATCGATGATCTGGTTGCAGGACCTCTATGTGTGGTTGGCGGGCGCCATGTTCACGGGCGTCGCCGGTTTCGCGCTCCTGCGCAACGACCATGTGCGTGTGGACATCTTCTACCGGCCCTGGCCGGTGCGGCGAAAGGCGATAGCCGATCTCTTCGGCGTCGTCTTTTTCCTTTTGCCGTTCATGTATGTGGTCTGGACCTATGGCTGGGTGAACGTCACCCGCTCCTGGGGCTTGCGCGAGGGCTCGGGCAACATTGGCGGCATGCCGGGGCTCTTTATCCTCAAGAGCTTTATCCTCGTCTTTGCCGTGCTCATCGCGTTGCAGGGCCTCGCCATGGCCGCCCGTGCCATCCTGGTGCTGGCCGGCCGTGAGGAGATGCTGCCCGAACACCTGCGCTACCAGCGCGATGGTGACGCCCACCACGCCGGAGAGATCGCCTGATGGATCCCGTCCTCCTGGGAGAGATTCTCTCTGCCCTCATGTTCGTCGGCGTCATCGGCGTCTTGCTGATTGGCTTCCCCGTCGCCTTTTCGCTGGCCGGCACCGCCTTGATCTTCGGGCTCATCGGCTGGTGGCTCGGCGTGTTCGACCCCTCGAACTTCGGCTCGCTGGCGCCCCGCTATATCGGCCTGATGATCAACGAAGTGCTGGTCGCCGTGCCGCTCTTCATCTTCATGGGCGTGACGCTCGAACGTTCGGGCATCGCCGAGCAACTGCTTTTGACCATGGGCAAGCTCTTCGGCAATTTGCGCGGCGGGCTCGGCATCTCCGTAGTCATCGTTGGCGCGCTGCTTGCCGCCTCGACGGGCGTTGTCGGCGCAACAGTCGTGACCATGGGCCTGATCTCGCTGCCGGCGATGCTGCGTGCCGGCTACAAGCCCGAGCTCGCGACTGGCGTCATTGCCGCGTCAGGCACCCTCGGCCAGATCATCCCGCCCTCGACGGTTCTCATCTTCATGGGCGACATGCTCTCAGGCATCAATCAGCAGGTGCAGATGGCCCAGGGCAATTTCGCGCCCGAGCCGGTGTCGGTCGGCGCGCTCTTTGCCGGAGCCCTCCTGCCGGGCGTGGTGCTGGTCGCTCTCTACATGGGCTTCGTTGTCTTCAAGGCGGTGACCGACCCCAAGTCGTGCCCGGCGACCCCGGTGCCGGACGCGGAGCGGCAGCACCTGCTGCGCGAGGTGGCGGTTGCCCTCATCCCGCCGCTGCTGCTGATCATCGCCGTTCTCGGCTCGATCCTCGGCGGCATCGCGACGCCAACCGAAGCCGCCTCCGTCGGTTCCGTCGGCGCTTTGATCCTCGCCGCGCTCCGTCGCAAGCTCACCTTGCCCATCCTGCATCAGGTGGTGGTCTCGACCGCGACCATCACCTCGATGGTCTTCATCATCCTCTTCGGCGCGGCGGTATTCTCGGTCGTGTTCCGCATGATGGGCGGCGACAATCTCGTGCACGAGTTCCTCGCCTCGATGCCCGGCGGCGCCATCGGCGCGGCGATCATCGTCATGTTCATCATGTTCCTCCTGGGGTTCATCCTCGACACGTTCGAGATCATCTTCATCGTGATCCCGATCACCGCGCCGATCCTGCTGACCCTGGGGCTCGATCCGATCTGGCTGGGTGTGATGGTGGGCGTTAACCTGCAGACGAGCTTCCTGACGCCACCCTTCGGGTTTGCGCTCTTTTACCTCCGCGGCGTCGCCCCGCCGCAGGTCTCGACCGGCATGATCTATCGCGGCGTCATTCCCTTTGTGATCCTGCAGATCATCGCAATCATGGTGCTATTCGCGTTCCCGCAGATCATCACCTGGCTGCCGGAGGTGCTCTACTAGAGCGGGACGCGAAAAAGTGGGAACGGGAGAGTAGCCTTTCACCCCTCCGTGCCCATCAGCCCGTTGTCGATGACATAGCGGGTGAGGCCAGCGGTGGTGGCGATGCCGAGCTTTTTCTTGATATTCTTGCGGTGTGTTTCGACCGTGCGCACCGAGATGTCGAGATCGGCGGCGACGTCCTTGTTGGATTTGCCGCGCGCCAGCAGTAGCAGCACGGCCTGCTCGCGCGTCGTCAGCGGCATGGCCGCCTCGTTGCGGTGCCGCCGCTCCAGCAGCGCGTCGGCCACTCCCGAGGAGAAATAGGTGCCGCCCGCCGCCACCGCCTCGATGGCGGCGACGATCTCGTCGGTCGATACGTCCTTGAGGATATAGCCCGAGGCCCCGTACATGACGGCGGTCGAGATGTATTCACGGCTGTCGTGCATGGAGAGCATCAGCAGCCGCGCCTTCGGGAAACGCTCGCGGAAGAGCTCGATAGCGTCGAGCCCGCTGAGGTTGGGCATGTTGATGTCCATCATCACCACGTCCGGCGCGATCTTCGCGGATTCGGCCAGCGCCGCCTCGGCCGAGCCGACCGCTGCGGTAACCTCGATGTGCGCATAGGTCTCGAGCACCGACCTTATGCCCTCGAGCACCAGCGGATGATCGTCGCAGATCAGGACGCGAATGGGTGCGCTCACGCCGGTTCGAGCTCCGAACTCTGCCCGATGTAGACCGACTTGGGCAGGCGGGCTCGGAGCGTTGTTCCTCCGCGGGTCGTCCTGACGTCAAGCGACCCACCGAAGTGTTCCATGCGCTCCTGCATATTGCGCAAGCCAAGGCCGCCCTGCGCACGCGCCGCCGGCATATCGGAAAAGCCGCGTCCATCATCCTCGATGAGAAGCTGTGCGCCGTTGCCGTCGCTGGAGATCGCCATGCGCACATGGGTGGCGTCGGCATGCCGCTCGATGTTGGTCAGCGCCTCCTGCGCGACGCGGTAGAGGGCGGTTTTTGCCTCCGGCAGCAGCACGTTCTTGAACGCCACCGACTTGAGGTCGACGGTGATGCCCGTGCGTTCGGTGAAGCTGTCGGTCAGCGCTTCGAGTGCGGCGCTGAGGCCCAGATCGTCAAGCATGCCAGGTCGTAGGTCGTGGGAGATGCGCCGCACCTCCTTGATGGCGCCGTTGAGGCCCTGGGCTCCGCGCTCGATGACGGCGAGCGTATCCGGCGCATCGGAGCGGACCTTGGCGGCTGCAAGGTCGAGCATGTAGCGGGCCGCCACCATCGACTGCGAGATGCCGTCGTGCAACTCGCGCGCGATGCGGGCGCGCTCCTCCTCCTGCGTATCGATGACCCTCTGCGTCAATGCCTTGAGCTTGGTGTCGGCCAACCGGCGCTCTCGCAGCGTCAGCATGAAGCTGGCAAGGAATACTCCGAAGACGATGGGAACGGTGATGGCCGCAACGATGATGAAGGTGGTGTTGATATGCGAGCGCAGGTCCTCCTCGGCCGCGGCGGTCTGGGCGAAGACGTCGTCGAGGTAGACGCCGGTGCCGAGCATCCATTGCCACTTGTCGAGGCCGACGGCAAAGGAGAGCTTGTCGGCCACGGTCCCGGCAGATGGCTTCTCCCACTTGTACTGGTGGAGCCCGCCGCCCTCCTTGGCCCGTTCGATGAGGTTGTAGATCACGCGATTGCCGTCGGGATCTTCCATATCGAGCCAGTTCCTGCCGTGACGGAACGCCTGGCGTGGATGGACGACGTTGATCCCGTCGTAGTCGTAGACGAAGAAATACCCGTCCGGCCCATAATCGAGCGCCGATAGGATTGCCTGTACCTGGGCCTTGGCCTCCTCGTCGTCGGGTCCGGCGGCCGAGTAGATCTCGTCGATGGCCGAGATCGCCATGTTGGTCAGGTTGAGGAGCTCGTTCTCCTTGGACCGCAGCAGGTTGCGCTCGAAGGTCGCGATGCTGGCGCGCGCCAGCTGTGTGGACTGGAAGGTAACGAGCGCAGTGATGGCAAGGATGGCGAGCACGAGCGGCAGCACCGCCAGCGCCAGGATCTGCTGTCGAAGGTTCATCTCTGTCCGGGCTCCTCCCCAGGAGCGAATGGTAGCACGCCGCCTATGCGATGCGGCTGCGTAGTAGTGGGTAGCTCTTTATCGGTTTTGTAATTCGCTGCAAGCAGTGTACTGGACAACCATTCGCCATGGCGCTTGTCTATGATAACGCGAATGCGTTGCGGCCGCCTTCAGGAGAAGGCGGCGCTGACTGCTTTGTAAGCGGACGATGATCCGCTGGGGCTCTCTTGGGAGGATGACTGTGAAGAGACGTGAATTTTTCAAATCCGCCAGCGTGACGGCGGTTGGAGCTGCTGCTGCGACTGCAGGACTGGCGACCCCTGCCATTGCCCAGGGCAACGCCACCTGGCGCATGGTGACCACCTGGCCAAAGAACTTTCCGGGCCTCGGCGTCGGTGCACAGCGCCTTGCCGACCGCATCACGGCTGCGACCGGCGGGCGTCTGACCATCCAGGTCTTCGCCGCCGGCGAGATGGTGCCGGGCCTGCAAGCGCTGGATGCTGTCATCGACGGCTCGGCCGAGATGAGCCACGGCGCGGCCTACTACTGGCAGAACAAGAGCCAGGGCTTGTCGTTCTTCACCGGTGTGCCCTACGGCATGACCAGCCGCGAATTGACCGGCTGGGTGCGCTATCTCGGCGGCCAGGAGATCTGGGACGAGATCTACGACCAGTTCGGTCTGCAGGGGTTCCTTTCGGGCGACACCGGCACCCAGGCTGGCGGCTGGTTCAAGAACGAGCTGACGGGCGTTGCCGACGTGCAGGGCCTGCGCTTCCGCACGCCCGGCCTCGGTGGGCAGGTCTGGGCTAAGCTCGGCGCTTCGGTCACCAACCTCGCAGCCGGTGAAATCTTCGCCGCCCTGCAGTCGGGCACGCTCGATGCGGCCGAGTTCGTCGGTCCCTATAACGATCTGGCGCTCGGCTTCTACCAGATCGCCAAGAACTACTACTTCCCGAGCTTCATCGAGCCCGGCCTCGCCACCGAACTCGTGGTCGACAAGGCCAAGTTCACCGCGCTGCCGGCCGATGTGCAGGCGATCGTCAGGGACGTCTGCCAGGCCGAATACGACGCGGTCGCGGCCGACTTCGCCGCCAACGACCCGCGCGCCCTGCAGGCGCTCGTCAGCGAGCACGACGTCCAGATCCGCCAGTTCCCTGAGGAGATCCTGGAGGCGGGCGCCGTTGCCGCCAAGGAACTGCTCACCGAAATCCGCGAGAGCGGTGACCCGCTGACCAAGAAGACGGCTGAGAGCTTCGTGGCCGGGCTCAAGCTCGTGCGTCAGAAGACCGACGGCACGGACATGCTCTTCCTGCGCGCACGCGAGCAGTACTTCACTCTCGACTAAGCCTGGCCCAGCTTCTCATTTTGAGCCCGGCGGGAGACCGCCGGGCTTTTTGTTTTTGTGGTCCGGTGAGGGGGCCTTCGTCGCACAACGAAGCAAAGTGTTGAGACAGGAACAATCGCCGCGGGCATCGCGTTGACGCATGAGGAAACTCGAAGCGTTGCGAGCGTCACATGGCTGCACGTCCCATCTGGAAAGGCCAATTGCGCCTTTCCCTGGTCTCCATCCCTGTCGAACTCTACAGCGCCACCAAATCCGGCGCTAAGCCCTCGTTCCGCCAGATCCACGAGCCGACCGGCAAGCCCATCCACTATCAGAAGGTCGTGGAAGGAGTGGGTCCGGTGGACAAGGACGAGATCATGCGCGGCTTCGAGTACGAGAAGGGCGATTATGTCCTTCTGACCGACGAGGAGCTGGATGCCGTCAAGCTCGAGACCAAGAGGACGCTCGAGCTCACCCAATTCGTCGGCGCCTGCGAGATCGACCCGATCTATTTCGACAAGTCCTATTTTGTCGTGCCCTCCGACGAGTTGGCCGAGGATGCCTTCCGGGTGATCCGCGATGCGTTGCGCCAGACTGAGAAGGTCGGGCTCGGGCAGCTCGCCTTGCGCGGCAAGGAGTATCTGGTGGCCATCAAGCCCACCGGCACCGGCCTGTTGATGGAAACGCTCCACTACGAGGCGGAAATCCGCAAGGCCGACCCCTATTTCAGCGAGATTTCGGACAAGAAGGCCGAGAAGGACCTGCTCGATGTAGCGACCGCCCTTATCGAGAAGAAGACCGCCAAGTTCGACGCCGAGGTGTTTAGGGATCACTACCAGGCGGCGCTGCGTGAGCTGATCGAGCGCAAGCTCAAGTCCAAGGGCCGCAAGATCACCGCAAAGGAAGAGGAGGCGCCCGCCCGTCCGTCGGGTGAGAACGTCGTCGACCTCATGGCGGCCCTGAAGCAAAGCCTCGAAGGCTCCCGGGGCAAGGCGCGCACCAAATCCTCGTCTGCTTCCAAATCGAAATCGAAAGCGAAAGCGACGACCCGCAAGAAGGCGAGCTGAGCTATGGCCGAGAAGGCGGATACGCTGCTCAAGGAGTACCGGGCCAGGCGCGACTTCGCCAAGACCCAGGAGCCGGAGGGCGCCGCGCGCGCCGGCACGGGCAAACAGTTGTCGTTCGTCGTCCAGAAGCATGATGCCACCCGCCTGCACTACGACTTCCGCATCGAGCTCGACGGGGTCCTGAAGAGCTGGGCGGTGACCAAGGGGCCTTCGGACAACCCCGAGGACAAGCGGCTCGCCGTGCGCGTCGAGGACCATCCGCTCGACTATGGCGGCTTCGAGGGCACCATCCCGGAAGGTGAGTATGGCGGCGGCACCGTGATGCTCTGGGACGAGGGCACCTGGGAGCCGATTGGCGATCCGCACGAGGGCCTGCAGAAGGGCGACCTCAAGATGCGCCTCAACGGGCAGCGGATGAAAGGTGACTGGGTGCTGGTGCACATGAAGGGCCGCGACAGCAAGCGACGAGGTGCCGCCGCGCGCCAGAACTGGCTGCTGATCAAGCATCGCGACCGCTACGCCCGCGACGAGGGTACCTTGACCGAGCGCTTCACCCGCTCGGTTTCCACCGGCCGTGACCTGGAGGGGATCGCCAAGGGCCTGAAACCGAAGAAGCGCACGCGCACCCCGGCCAAGGCCGTCTGGCAGTCCAATGCCGACGAGACCGAGGAGGACAAACCCGCGCCTGCAGCACGCGCGCGCAAACCGAGGCCGGGAACCAAGCCGTTGCCCGAATTTCGGCCGCCCCAACTGGCAACGCTGGTCGATGCGGTCCCGCAAGGGGACGATTGGCTGTTCGAGATGAAATATGACGGCTACCGGTGCTTTGCGGCCATTTCCGGTGGTTCGGTGCGGCTCTATACCCGCAACGGCAACGACTGGACCGACAAGTTCGGAGCGCTCGTCGATCCGTTCTCGCGCCTGACCCGCGGTTCGGCCCTGATCGACGGCGAGATCTGCGCATTCGACGACAAGGGAAGGACGGACTTCACAACCCTCAAGACCGCGCTCAGCGAAGGCGGCGAACTGGTGTTTTTCGCCTTCGACCTCCTCGAACGCGACGGCAAGGACTTGAGTCGGCGCCCGCTCAAGGAGCGCAAGGACGACCTGAAGGACCTCCTCGGCAAGATAGAGCGCTCCTCGTCAATACAGTTCTCCGAGCACGTGACCGGCAACGGGCAGCGCGTCTTCGACCACATCTGCCGGGCCGGACATGAAGGCATCATCGCCAAGCTCGCCAGTGCGCCCTATCGCGGCGAGCGCACCCGCTCCTGGCTCAAGGTCAAATGCACCAAGCGGCAGGAGTTCGTCATCGGCGGATGGCGCCCGTCGGAAAAAAAGCGCACCTTTGCTTCCCTGTTGCTCGGCACGTTCGAGGGTGACAAGCTCATCTACCGCGGACGCGTCGGCACGGGGTTCAACACTAAGGGCTCCATCGAGCTGCAGAAAAAGCTCGACGCGCTGGCCCGCAAGACCAAGGCGTTCGAGGAGGTGCCGCGCGACATCGTGCGCCGCGCGCGCTGGGTCGAGCCGGAATTGGTGGCCGAGGTCGCCTTTACCGAAACGACTCCCGACAATTACCTGCGCCACCCGTCCTTCCTCGCGCTGCGCGAGGACATCCAAGCAAAGGGGGTCGTGATGGAAACGCCGCGCCCGATCGAAACAGTCGAACCTGCCGCCAGGGACGAAGCCAAGGATAAAGCCAAGAACAAATCGAAGACCACAACTGCGAGAAAAACCACAACCACGGGCGGCAAGGCGGCACATCTGCCCGTCGAGGAGGGCTTGGCCGCGGCCGAGCGTGAGGGGGTGCGGCTGACCAGCCCCGATCGCGTGATCTATCCCGAGCAGGGGGTGACCAAGGCCGAGCTTGTCGCCTATTACGCGGCCGTGGCCGAGCGCATGCTGCCCTACATCGCCGACCGGCCGCTGAGCCTCGTGCGCTGCCCGCAGGGGCGGGCCAAATACTGCTTCTTCCAGAAGCACGACACCGGCGGCTTCCCTTCCGAGATGAAGTCGGTAGCGATCGTCGAAAAGGAAGGCGAGAAAGAGGACTATTTCTATATCGACAGCCTTGCCGGCCTGATTGCCGGCACGCAGATGAATGTGCTCGAGTGGCACCTGTGGGGCTCACGGCGTACCAGCATCGAAAAGCCCGAGCGTTTGATCTTCGATATCGATCCGGACGTCGGCCTCGACTTTGCGGCGGTAAAGGCCGCGGCGGTCGATCTGCGTTCAGAGCTCGCCGGCCTTGGCCTCGAAAGCTTTGCGATGGTCACCGGCGGCAAGGGCGTGCACGTCATCGTGCCGATCAGGCCGAGACTGGAGTGGCCGCAGGTCAAGGAGTTCTGTCGGGGCTTTGCGCAAAAGCTCGCCGGCGAGCAGCCGGACAGATACACCGCCAACCTCTCCAAGGCGCAGCGCAAGGGTAAGCTCTTCATTGATTATCTGCGCAACGAGCGGGGCTCCACCGCCATCGCGCCCTGGTCGACCCGCTCGCGCCAGGGCGCACCGGTCGCCGTACCGGTGACCTGGGACGAACTCGATGGTGTCGAGAAGGCCAACCAGTTCTCGCTTGCCGCCGCGGTGGAGCAGGCCCGAGGGCCCGACCCCTGGAAGGGCTACTTCGACCTTAAGCAGGGCCTGACCAAGGCCATGCTGGACAAGCTGACCTGACCATTGCCTGACCGAGGTATACGTCTTTCACGGTAGATACCTGGCGGTCGTCGGGCCCGAAAAGCTGGTCAATACGTTCGGCATGGAAGGCATGTTCGAGGACAACGCCCTGGTCGAGACTCACACATTCGATCCTTTTTCATGGGGCCGGCACGATGTGCCGGCCCCATGTCGATTCCACCGAACCTTGTTCGTCGTCATATCGAGACCGGCCGTTTCAGGTGGCTGGGGAACACGAGGTGACGAAGATGAAGTTCATGTGCCTGGTCAAATCTCCCGAACCCAACCCGGCCGGCGCACCGCCGGCGGCACTGTTCGAGGCGATCATACAATTGGGCGCCGAGGCTGAGGCTGCCGGCGTGCTGGTCGAGCAGGGCGGACTGCTGCCGACCGGCCTTGGCGCGCTGATGATGGTCGACGCCAAGGGCAATATCAGCACCATCGACGGGCCGTTTGCCGAGACCAAGGAGGTCTTCGGCGGCTATGCGGTCTACGACGTCGCCGACAGGGACGCGGCCATCTATTGGTCGCGGCGCTTCGCCGAGCTGCACACCGAGCACTGGCCCGGCTTCGTCTTCACCATCGAGATCCGACAGATGATGTATCAGTCCAAGGGAGGCGGGTCATGAACGCCGAGCGCATCGTTCCACTGGTGACGACCGTGTTCGTCATAGCGACGGCAATGGCCGTGCTCTTTGTCAATCCTGCAGTCGCGCGCGAGGCAAGCGTGCCAAGTTCGATCGCAAGCACGGCGCACCAGACCGTTGTGGTGGCCCCTGGCGAGCTCCAGGCCAGATGCATGGCTTAACCGGGCATCAGGAACGCCCGGATGACGAGTCCGACTGCCGTTACAGCGAGAACCCCGGCGACCCAGAGGCCGACGAACCAGAGCAGCCGGCGGCGAAGCGGCGGGTCTGCCATCAGTGATAGCCCTCCTCGGGATCGACCTTGCCGCGGAACACCCAATAGGCGTAGCCGGTGTAGGCGAGGATGATCGGCACCAGCACCACTGCACCAACCAGCAGGAAGGCAAGCGAGCTGTCCGGGGCGGCAGCCTCCTCGATGGTCAGCGCTCCCGGCACGATATAGGGATAAAAGCTGATACCGAGGCCGACGAACGAGAGGACGAAGAGGCCCAGCGCCGCAAGGAACGGTTGCAGGTGCTTGTCCGTCGTCAGCCCGTGCCAGAGGGCGACGGCGCATCCGGCGACCAGCAGCGGCACGAAGGCCGAAAAGAACGCGGTGGGCCAGCCGAACCAGCGATCGAAGTAGACCGGGTTGATGAAGGGCGTCCAGAGGCTAACCAGCCCGATGAGCGCGATGGTGCCAGCTCCCGTCGCCACGGCGATCCGGCGCGCGCGCTGCTGGAGATCGCCGGTGGTCTTGAGGTTGAGCCAGGTCGCCCCGAGAAGCGCATAGCCGACGACGACGGCTAGCCCGGTGAGGATGGTGAAGGGGCTCAGCCAATCCCACCACCCCCCGGCATAGGCGCGGTCGGCGATGGCGATGCCCTTGACCAAGGCCCCGAGCGCGATGCCCTGCATCAGGGCAGCAATCGTCGACCCGGCAGAGAACCCGACGTCCCACCAGATCGACCCGCGCTGGGTGCGCCAGCGGAACTCGAAGGCAACGCCCCGGAAGATGAGGCCCAATAGCATCAAGATGATCGGCATATAGAGCGCCGGCAGCACCGTGGCGTAGACCACCGGAAAGACGGCCATCAGCCCACCGCCGCCCAGCACCAGCCAGGTCTCGTTGCCGTCCCAGACCGGTGCGACCGAGTTGGTCATCACGTCGCGGTCATGCCGGGCGGGAAATAGCGGAAACAGGATGCCGACGCCGAGGTCGAATCCGTCGAGCACCACATAGGCGAGAACGGCAAAGGCGATGAGGCCCGCCCAGACGGTCGGCAGATCAATGGGCATCGGTGCCTCCCTCGCGGATCGGCTCTTCCTGTGCGGGGCCGGGATTGATGCCGGCGGCGCGGTGCGGCCCCTTGTCGAGCTCGTGATCCTCATCCATCACGGGCGTCCGCCGCATGAGGCGTAAGAGGTAGAAGACGCCGGCCCCGAACACGATGAAGTAGACGACGATGAAGGCGATGAGCGAGGCGCCGACCGCCGGTGCATCGACCGGCGACAGGCTCTCGCTCGTGCGCATGAGATTGTAGACCGTATAGGGCTGGCGGCCGACCTCTGTCGTGTACCAGCCGGCGAGCACGGCAACGAAGCCGGAAGGTCCCATGACCAGCGCGGCGCGATGCAGCCATTGATTGGTATAGAGCGTTCCCCGCCAGCGCGCCCATAGCGACCAGAGGCCGATGCCCAGCATCAGAAAGCCGATGCCGACCATGATGCGGAAGGTGAAGAACGGGATGATGGCCGGCGGCCGGTCCTCGCGCGCCCACTCCTTAAGACCATGCACCTCGCCGTCGAGGCTATGGGTGAGGAGCAGCGAACCGAGTTTGGGGATCTCGATGGCAAAGTGCGTCTCCTCGGCCTCGTCATCCGGGATGCCGAAGAGGATGAGCGGAGCGCCGTTCTGGGTCTCGTAGTGGCCTTCCATGGCGGCGATCTTGGCCGGCTGGTGCTCGAACGTGTTGAGCCCGTGCTGATCGCCGACGAAGATCTGGATCGGCGTGACGATGGCGGCCATCCACATGGCCATCGAGAACATGATCCGCGCCTGCCGGTTCTCCCGATCTTTCATCAGGTGCCAGGCCCCCACTGCGCCGACGCCGAAGGCGGTAGTCAGGAACGCGGCGAGCACTGTATGGGTCAGCCGGTAAGGAAAGGACGGGTTGAAGATGATGGCCAGCCAGTCCTCCGGCACGAAACTGCCATTGGCATCAACCGAGAAACCGGCAGGCGTGTGCATCCAGCTGTTGGCAGAGGTGATCCAGGTCGCCGAGATCAGGGTGCCGATGGCCACCATGGCGACCGCGAACATGTGCAGCCCGTCGCCCACGCGCTTGCGCCCGAAGAGCGCGATACCAAGGAACCCGGCCTCGAGGAAGAAGGCGGTCAGCACTTCGTAGCCCATCAGCGGCCCGATGACGGCGCCGGCCCGGTCCGAGAACACCGCCCAGTTGGTGCCGAACTGGTAGCTCATCACGATGCCGGAGACGACGCCCATGCCGAAGGTGATGGCAAAGATCGTCTTCCAGTATTCGAAGAGCTTGAGATAGGCCGGGTCCCGCTTCCACAGCCACAGTGCATTCAGGACGGCAATATAAGCTGCCGTGCCGATGGAAAAGGCCGGGAAGAGGAAGTGAAAGGAAACGGTGAACGCGAACTGGATCCGCGCCAGGATTTCCGCCGTCAGCCCTAGGAACATACCATACCCTTCTCTGCCCGCCCGATGGCGACGCCGCACGAAAGCAGCGCTACGAGGATATTAAGGTCTATATGGCGCAAAGCATGATGCGACCAAAGGTGTCTGCGACAGCACGCCACAACCGCGAACGATCGTGACAGATTCCCCACCGACCGCAACCGCTGGTCTAGGCCGGCAGTTCCGGCGGCGGTCCGACATAGCGGGCGCGCGGCCGGATGAGGCTGCCGCCCACGGCCTGCTCGACCGCATGAGCCAGCCACCCGACGGTGCGGGCGACGGCGAAAACGACGAGGGGTGCGTCGTCCGGCAATCGGTGGGCACTGGTGAGCGCGGCGAGCGCGAAGTCAACGTTGACGCGGTCGCCGAAAATCTCCTCTCCGACCTTGCGGACCGCGGCATAGGGCGCCGGTATCTCGAAGCTCTCGAACAGCGCCTCTGCCCGAACATCGCCATCCGGATAAAGCGCATGACCGAAGCCCGCAATGGCGCGGCCTTCGGAAAAGTAGTCGCGTACGGCCTGCTCGTCCCCGGCCGTCTGCGCCACGGCAGCGCGCACAGCTCGCCAAGCGCCGCCATGCAGCGGCCCTGTGAGGGTGGCGAGCCCCGAGAGCACCGCTGCCGACAGCGGCGCCCCGGTGGAAACGGCAACACGGCAGGCAAAGGTTGACGCATTGAGCTCGTGGTCGGCCAGCAGCACCAGGGCGCGGCGCAGTGCATCGCCCGCTTCGGGCCGATCCCACACGAGCGCGAGGCGCCGGTGCAGCGGCTGGTCGGCCGGACCGGGGGCGAGTGTTGCCGCAACGATGTCGAGCACGCGGGCCGCTTCGTCGGTCAGGTCCGCCTGCGATCGGCCGATGGTCGGCGCATCCGCCCCGATATGGGCTGCGAGCACGGCAAGTGCCGTCGAGAGGCTGGGCACGACGCCGGGCGCGACACTATCGACAGGTCGGCCGAGGTGCAGCGGTCCGGGCACGCCCCACAGCAGCGCAGCGGTATCCTCCAGCGTGGCAGCGGCGGCGAGGGTGGCGGCGTCCCGCCCGCGATAGTAGAGCTGCCCGCCCGCGATTGTCGAAACGGCCGAAGCGAGCACGGGATCGCCCCACCGGATCGCTTCGGCCGCGATCGCACCACTGGCACGCCGACCGGCCGGACGGGCAGCAAGTCGCCTGACGTCCTCGCCATGATAGAGGCTGCGCCGCGGATCGGCGGGATCGGGCCTCGCCCGGATGCGGCCCCGGCTGACGTTCGCATAAAGCGTCTGAGGTTTGGTGCCGAGAAGGGCGAGAGCTTGCGCGGAGGTGAGCCAGGGCATCGGTGACATTGATCAATTGCGTCAAGATTGACGTCAATCAAACTAGCGCCGATGAAACGTTGAGACAAAGGAGAAATGCGGATGAAGAGCGGATTGGAAGACGTCGTTGCGGCCGAGACCCGCTTGTCTGACGTCGACGGCGCTGCCGGTCGCTTGGTCATCGGCGGTCTGCCGCTGGACAAGCTTGTCGCCGAATACCGGTTCGAAGACGCAGCGAGCCTGCTGCTCGGCCGGTTCTTCGGCAACCAAGCTATAGACGAAGCCGCGCTCGCTGCCGCGCGCGCCGAGGCCTTTGTGCACGTCGACGCGTTGGACGATCTGCTCCTCGCCATGCCGCCGGTCGATGCCATGCGTGTCCTGCTCGGCCGGCTGCAGGATGGTGAGGACGTGGCATCGGCACTGCGCCTTCTGGCCGGGCCGGCCGTGTTCCTGCCGGCAATCCTAAGGCGCCAGCGCGGTGAAGCCGCCATCGCGCCCGACCCAGGCCTTCGGCATTCGCCCGACATCCTTTATATGCTGCGCGGCGAGCGGCCGAGCGAGGAGCACGCCGCGGCGCTCGATGGCTATCTGGTCATGGTCTGCGATCATGGTCTCAATGCTTCGACATTTGCCTCCCGCGTCATCGCTTCGACCGGCGCCGGGCTCGCGTCTTCGGCCCTGGCAGCGCTGAGCGCCCTCAAAGGGCCGCTGCATGGCGGTGCACCGGGCCCGGTGCTCGACATGCTCGACGCTATCGGTCAGCCCGAGAACGCCCGCGATTGGCTTACAGCCGAACTCGATGAGGGGAGGCGCCTGATGGGGTTCGGCCACCGCATCTACCGGGTGCGCGATCCGCGCGCCGATGCGCTGAAATCGGTGCTGGAGCGGCTCACCGCAACCGGGCAGGTGGACAAGGCGCGCATTGAGCTGGCCGAGGCCGTCGAGACGGCAGCGCTGAGACTCCTGGCGGAGCGCAAGCCCGATCGGCCGCTCCTCACCAATGTCGACTATTATACCGTGTTGCTGCTCGAGGCGCTCGGCTTCCCGCGTGAAGCCTTCACCGGCCTCTTCGCCATCGGCCGCATGGCCGGCTGGCTCGCCCATGCGCGCGAGCAGGCGACGGACGGACGCCTGATCCGCCCCCAGTCGCGCTATATCGGGCCGGTGCCGGAAGCGGCGTGAGCTCTATTCTCTCGCGCTTCCGAACCGCAAAAGTGGCGTCCATCCCGGATCAAGTCCGGGACGGGTTTGCTGAAACGTCCAATGCGCGCGATCGGACCCTCGAACTCTGACTGGATTTCAAAGGGAGCAGAACCGCTGTCACTCAGGCATCTGTGGCGGCGCCATTACGATATAGGGAGCGCTGGGCTTTTGACCTGGCGGCACAAACTCCGGCGCCGGGTCGCCCGTTTCACCGAGCGATTTGATGTACTGATACAGCGAACGCATGTCCGACTCCGCGAAGTGATGCACGTTGAACCAGGGCATGGGCGGCCGTGTCTTGAAAGACTTGAGATAGTCCACCCATTGATCCTCGGATTTCTGGCCCGCCAGGATACGGAGATTTGTCGGATAGGTGGTCCCCCAAGGGCCCTGGAAACCGACGGAGTCGCCTTTGAGGGCGGCAGCCGGATCAACTTGCCCCTCGCTCTGTGCATAGCCCGTCGTGTGGCAATCGTGGCAGCCGCCGATAATGGCAATGTGCGCGCCCCGTTCCACCGAGACGTCGGCCTCTTGCCCAAAGGCCACGGTCGAACTGAATCAGGAAAATCGACATGGATCGCAACATCTCCCACTCCTCCAAAATGTGGCGCACCCCTTCCGCTGTGCGGTTGAGCGCCTACAGCAGGCAGGCAAAACACGTAAGTTTATCCCTCGGTGCTCGTCCTCTACGTGCGCCAGCGTCAGTACAAAGTATTGTATGCGCGCGGAAATCGAGAAAACTGTGGCCAAAAAGCCTGCTGAGGAGCCTTCTGTTACCGCGAAATAGCCGAAATCCCGCTGGTTGCCTGTAAGCGCACTCCTTTTCAAGCGACCGGGCCGCCTCTAGGCTCAATTCGGAACGGGCATAGAAGAGGAAACGGCATGGCGCTGCGGGCACTCGTCACGAAAAAGAGCGCGGATGGGACCGTCTCGTCCTCGGTGCGCACCATTGCTGACGAGGATCTCCCGGAAGGCGACGTCACCGTCGACGTCGAATGGTCTGGCTTCAACTACAAGGACGGGCTTTGCCTCGCCGGCCGAGGCGGGCTCGTGCGCACCTATCCGCATGTGGCGGGCATCGATTTTCCGGAACCGTCCGCGAGAGTTCCGATGATCGGCATCGACCGGGTGACAAGGTGATCCTCACCGGCTGGCGGGTGGGCGAAACCCATTGGGGCGGCTATGCAGAGCGGGCTCGGGTCAAGGCCGACTGGCTGGTCCCGCTGCCGGCTGGCGCGACAACGCGCTGGGCCATGGTGCTGGGCACGGCCGGCCTGACGGCGATGCTTGCCGTCAATCGGCTGGAGGCGGCGGGCATTCGGCCGGACAGCGGAGCGGTGCTGGTGACGGGCGCCGCTGGTGGGGTCGGCTCCATCGCTCTCGGCCTATTGTCCCGCCTCGGCTACAAGGCCACAGCGCTTTCCGGACGACCTGAGCACCGCGCTGTGCTCGAGGGACGCGGGGCCGGCGAGGTCATCGCACGTGATGCTTTCCTCAACGAGCCGGACAAGTCGCTGGAGAGCGCCCGCTGGGCTGGGGCGATCGATAGCGTCGGCGGGGCGGTGCTGGGCAAGCTCCTGCGCCAGGTCAACTATGGCGGCGCGGTCGCTGCCCTCGGTAACGCCGCAGGTATGGAGTTCAATACCAGCGTTCTGCCGTTCATCCTGCGTGGCGTCAGCCTCCTGGGTGTCGAGAGCGTCATGCAGCCCTTTGCAGCGCGCGTTGAAGCGTGGGGGCGGCTTGTCGAGCTCTTCGATGCCGAGAGCTATGAGGCGCTGATCGAGGAGATGTCGCTCGAGGATCTGCCAAAGGCTGCCGAAGAGATCCTTGCCGGACAGATCCTTGGGCGCAGGATCGTCAGGGTCTCGGAGGGCTGGTGAAGCGCAGGAGGAGCGCACATTGGCTGGCTCGGCGGTATCGCCGGGCCAGGCTCTTTTGCTCTCCTTGAGGGGAGTGTCCGACGCGGCATCGCATCACCCACTCCCGGCCTCCCCCATCCAAGGGGAGGTGGGCGTCGGTGCGTTCGGCAAAATTTGCGTCACTTCCACCTGATTAGGCCCATGGTGCTTGTGGCACGACCTCGCCAAGCCCGCCAGACCGCACCTCCCCCTTGTGGGAGGCTGGGAGGGTGTGGCTCGGACGAGAGGCGAAGCGCCGCTACGCGCAATTAGAAATCCGACGTCTTTACGGCGGTCCCGCTCCTTCACGGTTGCCCACGCGGTAGAAACCGCCGCGGCCAACCCTTGACGCGCGATCTCTTTCTGACATATCACAACTCAAACAGATATCTCAGTTACGAATGTGATATGTCAGAACCAGTCGACTTTCCGTCTCTCCCTCTCGCCGAGCTGATCTCGCCCGACGCCCTCGGGCGCGAAGGACATATGGCCAACCGCATCTACGCGCTGCTGCGCCAGCTGATTGTCGAGGTGCGGCTGCTACCCGGGCGGGCCATTTCGGAAAAGGAGATCGCGGCGATCCTCAACGTCAGCAAGACGCCGGTGCGCGAGGCGATCATCCGATTGGTCGAGGACGGGTTCGTGACGGTGGTGCCGCAGGGCGGCACCTATGTGAACACCATCGAGGTGCAGCGCTACATGGAAGCCTGCTTCGTGCGCTTCAAACTCGAGGAGGGGGCGGCAATGCAGGCGGCCTCCCGCCACAGCCTCGAGGATCTGGCCCGGCTCCACAGCTGCATCGTCGCGCAAAAAAACGCGGCAGCCGAGGAGGACTATCCGGCGTTCTTTGCGCTCGATGAGGAGTTCCACCGCACCATTTTCGCGGCGGCGCGTCTGCCGGGCGTATGGGGCACCGTCAATCAGGCCAAGGGCGAAATGGACCGTATGCGCCACCTGAAGCGGATCTTTGCCGTGCGCCGCACGGAGCAGGTCATCGAGGACCACGAAGCGATCGTCGCCGGTATCGAATCCGGTGATCCCGCCGCCGCGAGGGAGGCGGTGGTTAGGCACCTGGGGTCGATCGAGTCCAAGCTCGCCGAACTGTCGCGCAACCCGAAGCTCTGGACCTACATCGAACAGATCAACACGCGGGTACCAAAGAAAAGAAGTCCGCGGACCGTCCCGAGTTCCGTCGCCTGACGGGTTGGGGTGCGGGGGAGGAGAACGCATGTCAGCAGTCGACATTTCCGGCGTCGTCAAGCGCTATGGCGCGCTCGAGGTCGTGCACGGCATCAACCTTGCCATCGAACCGAAGGAGTTCGTGGTGCTGGTCGGCCCGTCGGGCTGCGGCAAATCGACGACGCTGCGCATGGTCGCCGGCCTCGAGGAGATTTCCGGCGGAACGATTTCGATCGGCGGCCGCGAGGTCAACAAGGTGGCGCCCAAGGACCGGGACGTCGCCATGGTCTTCCAGAACTATGCGCTCTATCCCCACCTGGATGTCGCCGAAAACATCGCGTTCGGTCTTCGCGTGCGGCGCGAGCGGCGGGACGTGGTCGACAAGGCTGTCGCCGAGGCGGCCCAGATCCTCGGGCTGACCGAGTACCTCAAGCGCAAGCCCGCTGACCTTTCGGGCGGCCAGCGTCAGCGCGTCGCCATGGGTCGGGCCATCGTCAGGAAGCCGCAGGTTTTCCTCTTCGACGAGCCGCTCTCCAACCTCGATGCCAAGCTGCGCACCCATATGCGCGCCGAGATCAAGCGCCTGCACCGGCGGATGGAAGCCACCAGCATCTATGTGACCCATGACCAGGTGGAGGCGATGACGCTGGCCGACCGCATCGTCATCATGAGCAACGGTCATATCGAGCAGGTCGGCTCACCCATGGAGGTGTTCCTCGAGCCGGCCAATACGTTCGTTGCGAGCTTTATCGGCTCGCCGCCCATGAACCTCATCGATGCAACCGTCACCAGTGTCGGCGGAGTGCTTCATGGTGTCATTGCGCCAGAAAATGGGGAGCCTGCCCAGTCCCTACCGCTGCCATCCGCTTTCGCCGCTGGTGCTCGCGAGGGGCAGGCGGTCAAGCTGGGCATCAGGCCGGAGGCGATGGGCCTCCATCCCGGAGCGGCGCCCGCCATCGACTGTGCCATCGACCTCGTCGAACCGCTGGGCGCCGAGGCGCTCCTGCACGGGCGGGTCAACGGACAGGCGTTCATCGCCAAGGCCGAGACGCCGCTCGATCTTTCCGAGCTCTGGTCGGTCGAGCGGCTGGGCATCGATACCGCGCGCATGCACGTCTTCGACGCCGATACCGGCAAGACGCTGAAGGCGCGGGGGTAGGAGGCAAGCGATGCGGCTGCGGCTCTCGGACTATTTCCAAACCCTCAGCGAAGACCTGCGGCGCGACTGGCAGCTCTACCTGCTGCTCGCGCCGATGATGATCTGGTTCCTGGTCTTTCTCTATAAGCCCATGCACGGGCTGCAGATCGCCTTCAAGGACTTCTCGATCTTCCGCGGCATCGAGGCGAGCCCGTGGGTCGGCTTCGAGCATTTCGGCGCGCTGTTCGCCGATGCCATGTTCATCCGCGCGTTTTGGAACACCATCACCATCAGCTTCCTGGGGCTGATCTTCGCCTTCCCGGTACCGATCCTCCTGGCATTGATGTTCAACGAGGTGCAGAACGCGCTCGCCAAGCGCTGGGCGCAGACCATCGTCTACCTGCCGCACTTCATCTCGGTGGTGATCGTTGCCGGCATCGTCATCAACTTCCTCTCGCCCTCGACGGGTATCGTCAACACCGTGCTCGGCTGGTTCGGCATCGCGCCGATCTATTTCCTCACCCAGCCCGAATGGTTCCGGCCGGTGTTCATCGGCTCGAGCATCTGGAAGGAAGCAGGCTTTGACTCGATCGTCTATCTCGCCGCCATCGCCGGGGTGAGTCCAACGCTCTACGAGTCGGCGCGGGTCGACGGTGCGTCGCGCTGGCAGATGGTCTGGCGCATCACGCTGCCCTGCATCCTGCCGACGATCATCATCATGTTGATCATCCGCATCGGTAATTTGGTCGAGGTCGGGTTCGAATACATCATCCTCCTCTACCGGCCCTCGACCTACCAGACGGCCGACGTCGTCTCGACCTTCATCTACCGCACGGGCCTCCAGGGAACCCAATACGACCTCGCCACCGCTGCCGGGCTCTTCAATGCGGTGATCGCTTTCGTCCTCGTCTACACGGCCAACCGGATCAGCCGGAAGGTCTCCTCGACATCGCTGTGGTGAGGCCAAGATGAGCGCATCCAACCTCTATACCCGCGGCGACAGGATCTTCGGCTATGCCAACGCGTTCCTGCTCGCCCTCTTCGTCCTCTCGACGCTTTACCCCTTCATCTACGTCCTTGCCGCCTCGGTTTCGTCAGGGGCGGCGGTCACCTCGGGCCGGGTCGTGCTCTGGCCGGTCGACGTGACGCTTGCCGCCTATCAGCGGGTGCTCTCGGACCGGATGTTCTGGATCTCCTACGGCAACACCTTCATCTATACCTTCGGCGGCACGGCCATGAGCCTCGCCATCATGATCCCGGGCGCCTACGCGCTCTCGAGGAAGCGCCTGCGCGGGCGCACGATGTTCAATCTCCTCATCGCCTTTACGCTCTGGTTCAACGCCGGCATGATCCCGTTCTTCCTCAACATGCGGGACCTGGGGCTGCTCGACAGCCGTTTCGGCATCATCATCGGCTTTGCCTGCAACGCCTTCAACGTCATCCTCTTGCGCAACTTCTTCGAGGCGGTGCCCAAGTCCTTCGAGGAAGCCGCCAAGATGGACGGGGCGAGCGAACTGCAGCTCCTCTGGAAGGTGTTCATCCCGCTCTCCAAGCCCGCCATCGTCACCGTCGCGCTGTTCTGCATCGTCTCGCGCTGGAACGGATATTTCTGGGCGATGGTGCTGTTGCGCGGCGAGGAAAAGATTCCGCTGCAGGTCTATCTCAAGCGCATCATCGTCGACCTCAATTCCAACGACGAGTTCGCTTCGAGCCTGCTGACGGCCGAGTATTCCTTCGAGACCATCACGGCGGCGATCATGGTCGCATCCATCATCCCCGTCCTGATCATCTACCCCTACGCCCAGAAATACTTCTCGAAGGGCATCCTGCTGGGCGGGGTCAAAGAGTAATGTCACAAGGGAGGAGAAACCTGTGAAAACGATAGTCCAGAGTGTTTCGGCGCTCGCAATGTCAGCGGCACTCGTCGTGCCGTTCGCCGCAATGGCCCAGGAGACGGCGCGTATCGTCGACGAGCCGCTGGAACTGACCATGCACTTCCATTTCCGCGATAAGTACGTCTATAGCGAGGACTGGCCGGTCGAGCAGGCGGTGGCCGAAAAGACCGGCATCCACATCCGCAACATCGCCTCGCTCGCCACCACATCGAGCCGCGACGCCTTCAACCTGCTCATCGTCTCCGGCAACCTGCCCGATATCGTCGGCGGTGACGCCGGCGCAACCCTCAAGGACGACTTCATCCGCTACGGGCTCGAAGGCGCCTTCATGCCGCTCGACGACCTCATCGAGGAACACGCGCCCAACCTCAAGGCGTTCTTCGAGAGCCGTCCGGAAATCCGCCAAGCCATTTCGGGTCCGGATGGGCACATCTACTTCATCCCCTACGTGCCGGACGGCAAGTTCTCGCGCGCCTGGTTCATCCGCTATGACTGGCTGGAGAAGCTCGGACTCGAGGTGCCCGAGACGCCCGAGGAGGTCCACGATGTTCTCGTCGCCTTCCGCGACCAGGACCCCAACGGCAACGGCATCAAGGACGAGGTGCCCTTTTTCGCTCGCGACGAGATCGACGCGGTGCGGCTCATCAACCTCTGGGACGCGCGCGTCTCGGGTTCGGAGCGTTACGGGGACTTTGCCATCTATGACGGGCAGGTGCGCCACCCCTGGGCGGAGGACACCTACAAGGTCGGCATCGGACACGTTGCCGACTGGTACGCGGAAGGCCTGCTCGACAAGGAGATCTTCACTCGCGGCTCGCGTTCGCGCGAATACCTGCTCGGCAACAATCTGGGCGGCATGCTCCACGACTGGTTCGCCTCGACCTCCACCTACAACACGGCGCTCGCCGAGGAGATCGAAGGGTTCAGCCTCCGGCCCATGCTGCCGCCCAAGACCGTCTCGGGCGACCGCTTCGAGGACGCGCGCCGCCAGCAGGTGCAGCCAGCAGGCTGGGCCATCTCGGTGACCAACGAACATCCGGTCGAGACCATCAAGTATTTCGACTTCTGGTTCTCCGAGGAAGGGCGGATCCTCTCCAATTTCGGCGTCGAGGGCCTGACCTACGAGATGGTCGACGGCAAGCCGCAGTTTGCCGAGGAGGTGCTGAACAGCGACACGCCGGTCAACGCCCAGCTTTGGGAAATCGGCGCGCAGGTGCCGCGCGGCTTCTGGCAGGACTACGAATACGAGCGTCAGTGGACTAACGAGATCGCGCTCGAGGGCATCGAGATGTACGAGGAGTGCGATTGTCTGAGGGAAGAGTTCCTGGGGGTTGCCTTCAATGCCGAGGAGAAGGAGGTCTACGACCGTTACTGGCCGAGTATCCTCACCTACATGACCGAGATGCAGCAGACCTGGGTACTGGGGGCGCAGGATATCGACACCGGCTGGGACGCCTACAAAGAGCGGCTCAACAGCCTCGGCTACGACAAGGTCATCGCGGTCATGCAGGCTGCGTATGACCGGCAATACGGGGCCGACTAGCCCTCCTCCCGGGCGGCGGTCTCCCTGCCGCCGCCCACCACTTCCTCGGCTACAATAGGAGACCGGCAGTCGATGCGACCGTCCGCCCCGGAAAGCCTGCGCAAGGCCGTGCTGGATCAGCCCCGGCCGGGCTCGCTCACTATCGCCTACACTCCGGACGCGGACCGTTCGCCGACCGAGAACCCGCCGCGCTTCTCGTGGTTGCCGGACATCGACGACGCCTCGCGTTATGTGGTCGAGGTCTCGACGAACGTCGAATTCGAGCCCGAATCGACCCACCGCTACCCAGGGCTCGCCTGGAATTTCTTCACACCTGACGAGACCTTCGCTCCGGGCACTTATTACTGGCGCTATGCGCTCTGGGACGAAGCCGAAAGCGTGCCCGGCTCGGAGTGGAGCGCCGTGCGCACGTTCGCCCTTGCCGAGGGGCTGCCGCAAACGCCGGTCCTTTCGCTGGCCGAGCGACGTGGGCGAACCAAATATGCGCACCCGCGACTCTGGCTCGACGGAACGGAACTTGAAGCTTTCAGCGCCCGGATCGCCGCCGACCCGACGACCTGCGGCTGGGACATTTTCTTTGCCAAATCGGTCCAGCCCTGGATCGACCGGCCGATCATCGCCGAGCCCAAGCCCTATCCCGACAATGTGCGCGTCGCCTCGCTCTGGCGGCAGATGTACATCGATTGCCAGGAAGTGATCTACGCCATCCGGCATCTGGCTATCGCCGGACGGGTACTCGGCGATACGCGGCTCCTCGACAGGGCGCGCGAGTGGCTGCTGGCAGTCGCCGCCTGGGACACCAAGGGGCCGACCTCGCGCGCCTACAACGACGAAGCCGCGTTTCGCGTCGTCGTGGCGCTCGCCTGGGGCTACGACTGGCTTCACGACCATTTGTCGGAAGCTGAACGCCAGAGCGTACGCGTGGTTCTCCTCGAGCGCACACGAGAGGTCGCCGAGCACGTCATCGGCCATGCACGCATCCACGTCTTTCCCTACGACAGCCACGCGGTGCGCTCGCTCTCGGCGGTGCTCACGCCCGCCTGCATTGCGCTGGACGGCGAGAGCGAGGAGGCGATGGGCTGGCTCGACTACACGGTCGATTTCCTCGCAACCCTCTATTCGCCCTGGGCCGGAACCGACGGAGGCTGGGCCGAGGGGCCGCACTACTGGATGACCGGCATCGCCTATTTCATAGAGGCGGCGAACCTCGTCGCCAAATATCTGGGGCTCGACCTTTACCGGCGGCCCTTCCTGCAGAATACCGGCGCTTTCCCGCTCTATACCAAAGCACCAGGCACGCGGCGGGCCTGCTTTGGCGACGACTCGACGCTTGGCGACCTGCCAGGCTTGAAGGTTGGCTACAATGTGCGCCAGTTCGCCGGGGTCAGCGGCAATGGGCACTACCAGTGGTATTTCGAGCAGCTCAAAGCCGACGCCGCCGGCACCGAGATGGCCTTCTACAACTATGGCTGGTGGGATCTCAACTTCGACGACCTCGTCTACGCGCACGATCATGCGCCGGTCGCTTCCGTCGAGCCGGCGGACCTGCCGCCGGTCCGCTGGTTCAAGGATATCGGCTGGGTCGCGATCCAGAAGCATATCCACGATCCTAACCGGCACATCCAGTTCGTCTTCAAGTCGAGCCCCTACGGATCGCTGAGCCACAGCCACGGCGACCAGAACGCCTTCCTGCTCTATGCCTATGGCGAGGACCTCGCCATCCAGTCGGGTTACTACATCGCGTTCAACTCCAGCATGCACCGCGACTGGCGGCGTCAGACACGCTCCAAGAATGCCGTGCTGATCGGCGAGAAGGGGCAATATGCCGAGAAGGACAAGGCGCTGGCGCGTCGTGCGTCGGGCAGCATCCTCGACGTCACCGAGGCGCCGGGTCATGTCCTCATCCGGGCCGACGCGACGGCGGCCTACAAGGTCCTCAACGACACGGTCCTGCGCGTCGAGCGCGACGTGCACTTCGTCGACGACAGTTATTTCATCTTCGTCGATCGGGTGGAGACCGCGCAGCCGCAGACCCTCGAATGGCTCTGCCACACCGTCGGGCCGATCGATGCAGGCAAGACGAGCTTTCGCTACCGTGGCGAGCGGGCAGGCTTTTCCGGCCAGTTCATCTTCTCCTCGAACGGCGCACCCCGGATATCGGTCGTTGAAGGCTTCCCCGGCATCGATCCGGCCGAGACCGAGGGACTCGAAACCCACCACCATTTGCGTGCCGAGATCGAGGCGGCGACCAAGCACGTGCTGGTCACCCTTCTCGTGCCCTATGCGCTCGATGCGCCAAAACGCATCTTCAGCTTCATCGACGACCAGGGCTTTGCAACTGATATCTATTTCACCGACGTCGACGATCGGCGTTTCAAGCTGACACTTGCCAAGGATTTTGAGAATGCAGCGATTTGACGGGAAAACGGTGCTGGTGACCGGCGGTGGGCGTGACATCGGGCGGGCCTGCGCGCTGCGCTTCGCTGCCGAAGGCGCAACCGTCGCTCTGACCTATAACGGCGCTGAATCCGGTGCTCGAGCGGTCGTCTCCGAGATCGAGGGCGCCGGCGGGCGCGCCGCCGCTTTCAAGTCTGATCTGACCAAAGGGAATGAGGTCGAGGCCATGGTCGCCGGTGTGACCGAGGCCTTCGGCGGCATCGACGCGCTGGTCCATGTCACCGGCGGACTGGTTGCGCGCAAGACCATGCCCGAGATGGACGAAGACTTCTGGCATGAGGTCATGAGCCTCAACGTCACCTCGCTCTTCCTCACGGCGAAGGCCGTGCTGCCGCACCTGAAGGAGGGCGGGGCGATCGTCACCTTCTCCTCCCAGGCCGGACGCGACGGCGGCGGGCCGGGCGCAGTCGCCTACGCGACGTCCAAGGGCGCAGTGATGACCTTCACCAGGGGTCTCGCCAAGGAGCTCGGTACGCGCGCCCGCGTCAACGCGGTCTGCCCGGGCATGATCGCCACCACCTTCCACGACACCTTCACCAAACCCGAGGTGCGTGAGCGCGTCGCCGGCGCCGCGCCTCTGAAGCGCGAAGGCGCGTCGGAAGACGTTGCCGCGCTGGTGGCGTTCCTCGCGTCGGATGATGCCGCCTATATCACCGGCGCCTGCTACGACATCAACGGCGGCGTTCTCTACTCCTGAGGCTAAGATGACCGTCTCAGTCCCGAGGCCCGGGCGCATGGCACGCAAACCCAGACTCGTGCTTGCCATGCGCGATGAGTTGCCTGACGATTTCTTCGGCGAGGTCGAGTGGCTAAGGCTCGAAGCCGTTGCGGAGGTCGTTTCGCGCCGGGCGTTCTCGAACTTCGACGACGCACCGGGTGCGGATGCCCTGCGGCAGGCCGATATTCTGCTCGCCGCCTGGGGGGCACCGCAACTGACCGCAGAGCGGCTGGCGCGCGCCCCCAATCTGCGTTTTGTCGCCTACGCTGCCGCCTCTATCCGCGCCATGACCACCCCGGCCTTCTGGGAGCGCGGCATTCCGATCACCTCGGCGGTATCCGCAATGGCCGTGCCGGTTGCCGAGTTCACCTTTGCCGCCATCATCATGTGCGCCAAGGATGTTTTCCGCCTGCGGGACGCGCATCGCCTGTCGCGCGGAGCCGGCGGTTTCGGCGCTCGCATGGGTCTCGGTTCAGCCCATATCGGCAATTACCGGCGCCGCGTCGGCATTGTCGGCGCATCGCGGACCGGCCGTCTGGTCATCGGCATGCTGGTGCGATCGGGCTTCGAGGTCTGCGTCTACGATCCGTTCCTTGGTGAGGACGAAGCGCAAGCGCTCGGCGTGACCCGCATGGCGCTCACCGATCTCCTCGCCTGGTCCCACACCGTTTCGTTGCACGCACCGATCCTGCCCGAGACGCGGCACATGATCGGCGCGGCGGAACTGGCGCTGATGGCCGACAACGCGGTGCTGATCAACACCGCCCGCGGCTGGCTGATCGACCACCAGGCGCTGGAGCGCGAACTGGTGTCCGGGCGCCTGCGCGCCCTCATAGATACACCCGATCCCGAACCCTTGCCGCCCGACAGCGTTCTCTACCATCTACCCAATGTGGTGCTGACGCCGCATATTGCCGGAGCCCAGGGCAATGAGTTGCGGCGCCTGTCGGATCTGGCGATAACCGAGATCGAGAGATTTGTGGCGGGTCTGCCGCCGCTCCATCCCGTGACCGCCGCCGAACTGGACCGCATCGCATGACCCTGATCCACTGCTTTTCAACCCTTGGCTGTCCCGAGCGTTCCTTGAAAGAGGCGGCCGGTCTCGCGGTCAAGCACGGCATTGGCGCCGTGGAACTGCGGGCACTCTCTGGCTCCATCGACGTGCCGGCAAAGCTTGCCGAGGAGTTTGGTTCGCCAGATGGACTGGCGGACTGGCTCGATGGGCAGCCGGTCGTCCTTGCCGCTTTCGGCACCTCGGCACGCCTATTCGGCGAGACGTTCGACCTCGCCGAAATCGAGCGCTTCATCCCCTGGGCCGAGGCCGCGAATGTGCCGAACCTGCGCGTCTTCGACGGCGGCGAGGAGCTGACGGACGCGGATGTTGCTGCGGGGCGGGAACGGCTCGATCGCTGGGGCGATCTCAGGTCAAAACGCGGCTGGACAGCCGATCTCATGATCGAGACGCACGACGCCCTGGTCGCCGGCGAGGCGCTCTATCGCTTCTGCCGGGAGGTGCCGCACGCACGCGTGCTCTGGGATACGCATCACACCTGGGCCAAGGGCGGCACGGATCCGCTCGCGACCTGGAGCCGGATCGCTCCTCAGGTGGTGCATCTCCATGTCAAGGACAGTGCACCGGGGCCGGACGGGCGTGCCTATGTGCTGCCCGGCGAGGGAGACTTCCCCATGGCGGCGTTGCGCAAGCGCCTGGACGCCGAGGGGGTGACGATGCCCATGAGTCTCGAATGGGAGCGGATGTGGCATCCGCACCTGCCGCCGCTTGATGCCGCGTTGTCGGCGGCGAGCAGTAACGATTGGTGGTAGCGGCCCTCCGGGGCCGCTAATAGGGGTCGACGGCCTGCCAGCGCCCGTTCGGCATCCGTACGAGTAGCGGTGTCGAGAGCGGGGAAACAATCCGGTCCTCCCAGACCGCGAGCGTATCGCGCCAGGCCGACCCCTGCAGCATGGCGCAACCGATGACGGCGGGCGTGATGCCCACCTTTTCCAGAAGGCGCAGGGTTGCCAGCATCGACTCGCCGGAGCTGACGACATCGTCGACGACGGCAACGCGCTTGCCCTTGATCAGCGGCAGCATGCGTGGATCGAGGAACAGCGTCTTGGCTTGCCCGGGACTGGTGATCGAGGACATCGGCTCCGACAGGTTCTGCTGGTACCAGAACTTGCGCGACGTGCCGAGCGGCACCATGCGGGCGTGGCCGAGGCGGCGCGCGACATTGCTGGCGAGCAACAGGCCGAGCGTCGGCACGCCGATGATGACTTCCGGCGCATAGGGCGCCAGGAGCTCTGCGAGAGCCTTGGCCAGCCCGTCCTCCACGGCAAAGCTGGCCTGGTTGACGATGAGCGAGGCGACGGCGTGCTGTCCGTCGCCCGGCAAAACCCGGATCGGTAGCAGCAGTTGCCTCCCATCGGAAAGAGTTGCCGGAAAGCCATGCTCGTGGCCGGCGTTCGGGTCGGTCTCGTAGGTGCCCGGCGGGACGAACGCCTGCCAGAAATCGTGGGGTGAGGGCGGCAAGGGCGAGGTTTTCCTTGATGCGGGCGCAACCATGCCCGATGGTTATCCGCCTATATTTCAAAAGCTTGGTGGTCCATGCAACCCGGCGACAACGATCCATTCGAACTCGAGGCTATGACGGCGCTTCGCCGTGACCTGCATGCCCACCCCGAACTCGGGTTCGAAGAGGTGCGCACCAGCGACATCGTGGCTGGGCAGCTCGAGGAGGCGGGCATCGAGGTGCATCGGGGGTTCGGCAAGACCGGCGTCGTCGGCACGCTCCGAGCCGGCGATGGTCCCCGCCGCATCGCGCTGCGCGCCGACATGGACGCGCTCGCCATGCCCGAGCTTGCCGAGCGCGATTACAAGTCCGGCACGCCCAACACAATGCATGCCTGCGGGCACGACGGGCATACGGTGATGCTCCTCGCCGCCGCCCGCCATCTGGCCCGCACGCGCGACTTCTCGGGCACCGTGCACTTCGTCTTCCAGCCGGCCGAGGAGGGGCGGGGCGGCGCCAAGGCAATGATCGATGACGGCTTTTTCGAGCGTTTCGCGGTCGATGCCGTCTATGGCCTCCACAACATGCCAGGCCTCGCGACCGACGAGATGGCGGTGGTCGCCGGTCCCCAGCTCGCTTCCTCCGATAGCTGGCATGTGACCTTCCGCGGCGTCGGCACCCACGGTGCCAAGCCGCATCTCGGGCGCGACGCGGTGACGGCGGCGGGGCAGTTCGTGGTTGCCCTCCACACCATCGTCGCCCGCCGCGTCGATCCATTGCAACCGGCCGTCGTCAGCGCCTGCGCTATCGAGGCCGGGGACTTCAGAGCGCTCAACGTCATCCCTGACGAGGTCCGGATCGGTGGCACGGCGCGCGCCTATTCGGCCGAGGTGCGCGACCAGCTCGAAGCGGAAATCGACGGCCTTGCCCGTGGCGTCGCTGCCACTTTCGGCATCGAGGCCGACTACCGGTTCGAGCGGCGCATCCCGCCGGTCATCAACGATGCCGATGCAACGCGCCGCGCCTTGGCAGCGGCCGAAAAGGCCTCCGCGCGTCCGGTCGTCACCGATTTCCCGCCCTCGACCGCCGGCGACGATTTCGCCGAGTTCGCCAGCCGCGTGCCCGGCGCCTATGTCTGGCTCGGCAACGGTCCCGCCGTGGATGGGGCGCTGCACCACAACTCGCGGTACGACTTCAACGACGATGCCATTGCGACGGGTGCTCGGTTCTGGACAGCCCTGGTCGAGAAAGAACTGCGCTAGCAAATCTACCGCAGCCCCTCCGCCAGCAGCGCCAGCGCCCATTCGGCCTCGATCCCGACCGCGACCTTGACCGGGACCGCGTCGTCTCCACCGACGATCAGTGCGCCCGCGTCAGCTTCATTGCCGAGATCGACGGAGAGGCTCATCGTCCTGATGCGGAAGAGCTGCGGCGCCACGGCCAGCAGCATGACGCAAGGGTCGTGCAGCGGACGGCTTTCGCGGCCGGCATCGTTTTTGAAATAGGCGGTGATGAGGTCGGCTGCGGCTCGGGCAGCGACATCGCTGCCGGCCAGATCTGCTGCGTAGGCACGGCTGGCACGGACCTTCCGAGTGACGTCGAGGGGCACGATGGTCAGGTCGAGGCCCGACCGCAGGACGTTGTCGACCGCTTCAGGATCGGATGCGAAGTTGAACTCCGAGCGTGGGCCGACATTGCCCTTCTCGGCTATGGCTCCGCCCATGACGATGACGCGGCCGATGCGCGCCGCAACCTGCGGATAGAGCCCAACGAGATGCGCGAGGTTTGTGAGCGGGCCGAGGGCGAGGACGTCGACGGTGCCGCGCTCTTCCGCCGCCAGCCGTTCGGCCAGCCATCCCGTCGCATCCTCGAGGGGATTGGCCAATGGCTCGGGCAGGCGCACTCCGCCGAGGCCGTCGTCGCCATGGATGGCGGCTTCGTCAATGCCTTTCCGCACCAGCGGGCCTGCAGAGCCGGCGATGACAGGGACGTCGTCCCGCTGCATCAGCGCCAAAAGGCGCCCGGCATTGGCGGTAACCCGATCGAGCCCGATATTGCCGGCAACCGTTGTCAGGCCCAGGACGTCGAACCGGCCGCAGGCGAGCGCGAAGAGAATCGCAACGGCATCATCGAGCCCGGGATCGGTGTCGATGACGACCTTGCGCCTGCTCATCGAGCGGCACCGGCACCGAGGCTTGAATCAACCTCTGCGAGAACGGCCGCAACGGATTCTTTTGTCATCGCTTTTCTTCGTCGATCCGCACCATCTCGGCCTTGAATTCGCGCGCGATCTGCATCGCGTCGCGCAAAGTCTTCTTTGGATCGAGGGTCATTACCTGCCGATCCCGCATCAGCCATCGGCCAGCGACCATGACATCGGCAACGTCGGTGGGCATTGCCGCAAAGACGAGCATCGACCACGGATCGTAGATCGGATGCAGGCGGCTGGCGGTAAGGTTCACGCGGATGAGGTCGGCCTGCTTGCCAGGCTCCAGAGAGCCGATCTTGCCGTCCAGTCCGAGCACGCGGGCGCCCTCGATGGTCGCCATGCGCACCACTTCTGCCGCCGGCAGTGGCTTGCGCGATTTGCCCAGCAGCTTGGCGAACATCGAGACTGGGGCGAACTGCGAGAAGAGATCGAGCGTATTGCCGCTCATCGGACCATCGCTCCCGATGCCGACCGGGATGCCGGCCCCGCGCATGGCCGCGACCGGCGCGATGCCGCGCCCGGCCTTGCCGTTGGAGCGCGGATTGGTGGCGACGGTGACATGGGCGTCGGCCATGTTGGCGATGTCGGTTTCACTCAGATGCAGGCAATGGGCGCAGATGGGGCTTCGGTCGAGCAGGCCGGATCGGCGAACGACCTCGACGGTCGAGGTGCCGTGGGTATCGCGGGCCCAGGCGACCTCGAGATCGCTTTCAGCAAGATGCATCTGCACGGGCACGGTCGGATTCGCCGCGGACCATGCGGCGATACGCTCCATGACCTCGAGGCCCGTGGAATAGGGCGCGTGCGGGGCGATCGACGGCGTGACGAGCGGATGGTCGTAGAAGCGGTCGACCAGCTCCTCGACCAGCGCAAAGCCTTCGTCAAAGCTCTTGTGGTCGGGCGGGGCGAAATCGGCGAGGGTCTGGCCGACGATGCCACGCATGCCCGCTTCGGCGACGACCTCGCCCACCTGCGTTTCGAAGTAGTACATGTCGGCGACCGTGGTGACGCCCGCCTCGATCATCTCGAGCGCCGAGAGAGCCGAACCGGCGCGCACCATGTGCGGCGTGACGAACTTGCGCTCGAGCGGCAGGATGTAGCGGTAAAGGCGGTCATCAACATCCTCGCCCAGGCCCCGGAATACCGACATCGCCATATGGCAATGGGTGTTGACCATGCCGGGCATGACGATATCGCCGCCGCAGTCGACGATCTCGGCACCATCGATGGCGGGCGGATCGCCGGCGCCGAGGGCGGTGATGGTGTTACCGTCGATCGATATCCAGCCGCGCTCGTGCTGGTTCATGCCTTCGTCGAGCGTCAGCACCCAGGCGTTGGTGAGGCGGATGGTCATGCGTAGTGATCAGCTGAGCACCCGGGGATTGCGGAGAACTCGCAACCCCTCACCCGGTCCTTCGGACCGACCTCTCCCCAGAGGGGCGAGGTGAACTCGGTGCTCGTGCGTGTATTGTGCGCATCCACTGGGTCCCCTCGCCCCTCTGGGGAGAGGGACAGGGTGAGGGGGGGTTGTGGCAGTTGGCAGGGTGAGAGCGCCATCTCACGCCTCCGGTGCCAGGATCGTGCATTGCTCGGGCACCGGCACCAGCTTTGCCGTCGCGCCAGGATCGAGCGGCCGACCCAGTGGGCCGTTGGCCAGCAGGTGCCCGGCGGGGGTCTCGCACTGATACTGGTAGGCGCGACCGAGATAGGTTCGCAGCCCCAGGGTGGCGGGAATGCCGTCGTTGGTTTCGTCGCTGACCGCCAGGCCATCGGCACGGCTGGCGAGGATGAAGCGGTCGGGGATGGCGCCGAAATGGCCGCTCGACAAGCTGAGACGCACGCCGCCTTCGGCTTCGACGGTCGCCGTCTCGCCGTCGCGGGCGACCACCGTCATCGGAATGAGGTTCTCGAAGCCGACGAACCGGGCAACGAATGCGTTGGCCGGGCGCTGGTAGAGCACCTCGGGTGTGTCGAGTTGCATGATGCGGCCCTGATGCATGATGGCGACGCGGTCCGAGATGGAGAAGGCTTCCTCCTGGTCGTGGGTGACGTAGACCGATGTGGTGCCGTTGGCGCGCTGCAGCTGGCGGATCTCGACGCGCATGTCGATGCGCAGCTTGGCGTCGAGATTGGAGAGCGGCTCGTCGAACATCAGTAGCGGCGGTTCGATGACCAGCGCCCGGGCGAGCGCGACGCGCTGCTTCTGGCCGCCGGACAGGGCACCGGGCAACCGGTCGGCGAGATGGGAAAGGCCGACGCGCTCGAGCATGGCGCCGACCCGTTTTGCTCTGGTATCGCGGGCAATGCCGCGCTGCTTGAGGCCGAAACCGACATTGTCGGCAACGGAGAGGTGCGGAAACAGCGCATAGTTCTGGAAGACGAGGCCGATGTCACGCTTGTGGGCGGGCAGTCGCGTCAGGTCCTTGCCACCCAGCGTAATGGCGCCGGAGGTCGGTGCCAGGAACCCCGCCACCAGCCGCAGCGTCGTGGTCTTGCCGCAGCCGCTGGCACCGAGCAGCGACACCAGTTCGCCTTCGGCGATATCGAGCGAGAGGTCCTCGAGCACTTTGGTGGTGCCGTAGTGCGCGGTGATGTTTTCGATGGTCAGACGTTGCGTCACGGCGCCACTCTATTTTGCAAGGAAGGTCAGGCCCAGGGTGCGCTCGACGATGGCCATGACGGCAACCGTCAGCACCATCAGCAGCACCGACACGGAAGCGACGGTCGGGTCGAAGAACTGTTCGGTATGGGCGAGAAGCTGGATAGGAAGGGTGGAGATGCCCGGCCCGGTCATGAAGATCGAGATCGACACGTCGTTGATTGAGGTGATGAAGGCCAGGATAAAGGCCGCGATCACACCCGAGCGCACATTGGGCAGGAGAATGGTGAAGAAGGTTTTGAGCGGCGGCGAGCCGAGGCTGATCGCCGCTTCCTCGACCGAGAAATCGAAATTTGCAAGGCTGGCGCTGATGACGCGCACTACATAGGGCAGCACCAGCAGCGTGTGGCCGATGACCAGCGAGATATAGATCGGCACGGTAAACTGCACTGCCACCGATTTCAGCAGCGAAAAGCCGAGCACCAGCTCTGGTACGAGGACCGGCAGCACGAAGAGGGTCGACAGCCAACCCGGCAGCGCGATCCGGTAGCGGTTCATCGCATAGGCGGCCGGAATGCCGATGACGAGAGCGATGCCGGTCGAAAGGAACGCGATCTGCAGGCTGGTGACGATCGTGCGCCGGAAGGCGGCGATCTCAAAGATGTTCTCGAACCAGCGCAGCGACAGGCCCTGTGGCGGGAAGGTGAGGAAGCTCGTGTCGCTCAAGGCGGCGCCGACCACGATGACGAGCGGTCCGACCAGGAAGATGAAGACGAGGACGGCAAGGCCGATGAGGGCAGGGTGGACGGAGCGGGTCATCAGACGGCCATCGGGTTGAGGCGGCGGGCGAGCCGGGTCATGACGAGGACGATGGCGATGGTGATGACCACCATCACCGCCGCGATGGTCGAGGCGCTGACCCAGTCGAAAGTGACCATGGCCTGCTGGTACATGAGCGTGCCCATCATCATCACGCTTTCCCCACCCAGAAGCTGGGGCGTCGCATAGGAGGTGAAGCTGCCGGTAAAGACCAGCACCGCCCCGACGATGAGGCCCGGCACGGCGAGCGGCAGCGTCACCTGAAGGAAGGTCGCGCGCGGCGTTGCCCCCAGCGAGGCGGAGGCCTGAAGCAACTCGTCGGGAATGGATTCGAGGACACCGGCGAGGGTGAGGATCATCAGCGGCACGAAGAGGTAGACCATGGCGGTGATCACCGCGCCCTGCGTGTAGAGCATGGCGAAGGGTTCATCGGTCAACCCGGTGCCGATCAGGAAATTATTGAGGATGCCGTTCCTGCCGAGGATGATCAGCCAGGCGAACGAGCGGACGACAACGCCGGTCAGCAGCGGAAAGACCGCCGCGATGATGAGGATGGATTTCAGCCACCCCGGCGCTCGCGAGATGACGTAGGCGGTGAGGAACCCGATGACCAGCGAGATCGCGGTCGTTGCCAGCGACACCTGGATGGTGCGCCAGAGGACGGTCCGCCGGAAGCCGCTGCCGAAGAAGGCGAGATAGGTGGCCAACGGCCCGTCCGGCGTCGTCAGCGTCGTCCACAGTGTCGCCAGCACCGGCAGGACGAGGAAGAGCACGACGACGAACATCGCCGGTGAGGCCAGGGTCCACCCGGCAAAGCGTTTCATGGGCTGGTTCCCGTATCCCGTATGCGGCAGAACATTCCCGCCTTCAGGGTTCTAGACGAAGGCGGGAATGCTGGTTGGATGGTGGCGCGAAGCAAACTCGCGGCTACATGCCGAAGATTTCGTTCCAGCGGTCGACCCAGCCACCCTTGGCGGCGTTCATCTTGGTATAGTCGATGCGCTGCAGGCCGGCGATGACATCGGCGCCATAGGTCCAAAGCGCTGCCTGTTCCGGGGTGAGAGTGACCGAAGTATTGACCGGAGCGTCGACACCTTCCTCGGCCAGCGTCTGCTGGATTTCCGGGGAGAGGATGAAGTTGATGAACTCATGGGCGAGATCGACCTCGACGGCACCGACCGGGATGTTGACCGTGTTGAGGGTGGCGATCGAGCCCTCTTCGAGGTCGGCCCAGACAACGGAGGGAACGGCCGCCTGAATCTGCGCCAGCGTGAAGTCCTGCGCGATGGCGGCGCTGACCTCTCCGGTCGAGAAGAGATTGATCATCTCTGAGCCGGTATTGTAGTTCTTGACGACGTTGGGCTGCAGCTCGGCGACGGCGGTGAAGGCTGCATCGGGATCCTCATAGGCGTCGACGCCGGCATGCTCGCCGGCCTTCAGAACGACCATCGGACCGGCAGTGGTAGTGATGCCCGGCAGCGAAAGCGAGGCGGCCAGATCCTCGCGCCAGAGATCGTCCCACGAGGTAATCGGCGGATCGACCTTTTCGGCATCGTAGACGATGCCGACGCGCCCGATGGTGTAGGCCGGGCCGTATTCGCCCTGCGGCGCCTGGGCCAGCTCGTAGATGCCCTCGATATTGGGGATCTTGGAGCGGTCGACGGGCTGGAAGAGGCCCAGCTCGATGCCGGTCTGCGAGAAACTGTCGGAGAAATAGGCGACGTCGACGCCAGAACCGCCGCGAATCTGCAGCTTATTGAGCCGATCGGCGTTGTTGCCGGTCTCGAAGACCATCTCACAATCACACATCTCGCGGAACGGCGCGAGGACGATGGCTTCGAGCTTTTCGCCGTTGAAGCCCCACCAGGAAATGGTGAGCGTCTTCGATTGCGCGAGGGCAGGCGTGGCCGCGAGCGCTGTCGTGGCGGCAAGCGCCAGGACGAGGGACTTCCCGAGAGTGTGCATGTTGAGCTGTTTCCTTTTCGCATCGCGGAAGGGGGCATCCGCCGACGCCGCTGATGACGGCATCCTGTAGGGAAGCAGCCTATTTTTGGGGCGGAAGCCATGCAAGCCCAATGTTTGGGCTTGGTGTCCAGTGAAGCGCTTTATCACCACTGTTTGCGGGTTTGCGATGGAGCTTTCTACTATGCTCGATGGCTTCGATAGATACTGTCCAATGCCCGCGCCACTGTCTCCAGTTGCTCGGCGCCGGCATCGAAGCCCGTGCCTTCGCTCAACTGTCGCGCCCAATGCATCGCTGCGCGTCCGCCCCAGTCGTCGGGAGGTTCGGTGAGGAGTTCCCGGCTGGTCCCGGTATAGGCTTCGGCGATGAAGTCGTAGAAGGAGCCGCCGCGGTTGTGGAAACCGGCGCCACCATGCGTGCCGTAGAAGCAGGCACCGATCTCGGCATCGCACCCGGCATTGAGCCGCCACGAGCAGGAGAGTCGGACCACCGCGTCGTTTTCGAGTGTCAGCGACGCCTCGGCGAAGTCCTCAACGTTGGCGGAGGAGTTGCGCAGCGGCTCACCACCCGAATAGAGGCGGCTCGAGACGGAGCCGATCTGCGGGAAGTCCATGACCCAGAGCGCCAGGTCGATGAGGTGGATGCCGAGGTCCATTACGCACCCGCCGCCGGAAAGGGCCTTGTCGTAGAACCAGGGCTTGTCCGGTCCGTAGGCGTTGTGAAAGACGAGATCGGCGGCGAAGACCTTGCCGAGCGCGTCCGATTGGATGCGCTCGCGGATCGCCGTCATCGCCCGGGTGAAGCGGTAGGAGAGGTCGACGCCCAGCAGCCGGTCGGCGTGGCGCGCTGCCGCGACCACGGCCGCGACTTCCGCTTCGTCGCGCCCCAGCGGCTTTTGGCAGAAGACGGCAAGGCCTTGTTCGAGCGCGGCAATGGACTGCTCGGCATGCAGCGCGCTTGGCGTCGCGATAACGATGCCGTCGAGCTCCTGCTCGAGCAGGGCATCGAACGACGGCACGATCTCGGCCTCGGGCGCAAGCTTCCGTGCCTCCTCGGCCATTTCCGGGGAGGGATCGGCAACGGCCGCGGCGGTGACCAGCCCGGCCTCGATCAGGGCCTGCATGCGATGCCGGCCGATCCAGCCGACGCCGAGGAAACCAACGCGCGGAAGCCCGGCTGCCGCGGCCTCGGCGTTTCTGCGTTGTTCCGCAATCATTGGTAGATCACCAGCGCCTTCAGGAAGCCGTCCGGGCGGTCGCGTGTCATGTCGAGTGCGGTGCCGAGCTCCTCGAGCGGGAATCGGTGCGTATAGAGCGAGGAGGGGTCGAGCCGGCCGGCCTCCATCGCAGCCACGGCGTCGCGCACGCCTTGAGCGTAGACCCGCTGGTCGCGCTCGTGGGCGTTGATCACGTCGAGGCCGCGCCAGTTCCAGAGCTGCATGTTGATCTGCCGGGGGCCGTCCTGATGGTAGCCGGCGATGATCAGCCGGCCGCGCTCGCGGGTGAGTTCGGCGGCGAGGTCCAGCGGCCACTGCTTGCCGACCGCCTCGATGACCCGGTCGCAGAAGCGGCCGCCGGTCAGGGACTTCACCTTCTCGATGATCTGCCAGTGGTCGTCCATGGCGATCGTCTCGGCGGCGCCCATGCGGCGGGCTACCTCGAGGGCTGAGGGCCTGCGGGAGATGGCGATGACATGCGCACCCGCATTGCTTGCCAACTGCGTCAGCAACGCGCCGAGGAAGCCTATGCCGACAATGGCGACAGTCTGCCCCGGCCGGATGTCGCTGCGGGTGAAAATGTTCATTGCGCAGCCGAGCGGCTCTCCCGGCACCGGCGCCCCATCGAGCGCGGCCGGCAGCGGCACCACCGCCTCGGCATCAGCCACATCATGGGTGGCATAGGCATGGTAGGAGAGTGAGGCGACCCGGTCGCCGATTGACAGCTTCTCTACATCGGGGCCGACAGCATCGACAACGCCCCAACCCTCGTGGCCGAGGCCGCCGGGTTCCGTCGGAAACCGCATCCAGTCCGGTCCAGCCCAAGGCTCGAGATTCGAGGCGCAGACCCCGCACCCTTCGAGCGCAATCCGCACCTGACCGGGGCCGAGCTCAGGCAGGGGCAGCGTTTCGACGTGCATCGTACCGGCCGCAGTGACGACCGCGGCGCGCATGGTGCCGGCGTCGGTCAAGACCTCGCTCATGGACTGCTCCCCAAGATCCATCACGTGCGGTCGACGAATTTGTTGAACCGGCTGGTGCCCCCGTCCTCGGTCTTGTCCTGGTGGAGGAAAGCGAGCCGGTTCTCATCGAATATCCTGAAGAATTCCTCCCATGAGATCTGCTGCAGGTTCTCCTCGGGCTCGCCGAAGTCGATGCGCAGGATCCCGCCGGGCCGGTCGGTTCGGACGGCGGCCGGATTGCCATCGCGGGCTTCGGCCCACTTGCGGATGTCGTCATGGCTGGTGGTGGTCTGAGCGGTGCTCATTTGGGCGGGCTCCTTCCGTTTGATTTAAGCGGGTGAAGCGGCGATGCCGACGCGGTCGGTGAGACTTGCGCTGCCGGACCGGCGCGCGGCATCGATCGCGGGACGGCCGATGCTGACATAGCGCAGGCCATGCCTGATAACTTCGCTGGGCGCGAATATGTTGCGCAGGTCCATGAGCGTGTGACCGGCCATCAGGCCCGCCAGGCGCTCGAGGTCGAGGTCACGGTAGTCGGGCCAGTCGGTGAGGATGACGGCAAGATCGGCGCCGATCGCGGCTTCGTAGGCGGTATCGCACCAAACCACCTTATCGAGTTGCCCGGCCGGCGGGTGAGCTTTGGGGTCGTGCGCGCGCACGACAAGTCCCGCTTCCTGCAGCAGGGGAATGATGGTCAGGGCAGGGGACTCGCGAACGTCATCCGTGTTGGCCTTGAAGGCGACGCCCAGGATCGCCACGCGGCGACGCGCCGGTGCCGGCCCGGCTTCTCGAAGGATGCGGTGGGCGAGCTCGCGCTTGCGTTCCTCGTTCTTGTCGATCAGCGCCTCGATGAGATGCTGAGGAGCCGAAAGTCGTCGGCCGGTATGGGCGAATGAGCGGATATCCTTGGGAAAGCACGACCCACCGAAGCCGGGACCGGGCGCGAGGAACGCCGGACCGATGCGCTTGTCGAGGCCGATGCCCTTGGCAACGTAATCGACGTCGCCGCCGGCGCTTTCGCACAGGTCCGCCACCTGGTTGATGAAGCCGATCTTGAGGGCAAGAAGGGCGTTGGCGGCGTACTTGGTGATCTCTGCGTTGATCGTCGACGTCGAAATTAGAGGAATGCCCTTGTCGATGAGCGGTTCATAGACCTCTTCCAGAAGGGTGCGCGAGCGGTCGTCGTCAGCGCCGATGACGATGCGGTCCGTTTCCATGAAATCGGCGATCGCCGAACCCTCCCGCAGGAACTCCGGGTTGGACGCGACCCGCACGCGGCTGCCGCCGCGCCGGCCGCAAACGAGCTGCCGGATTCTGTGGGCGGTGCCCGGTGGAACGGTAGACTTGAGCACCAGGAGCGCGCCCGGACGCAGGAGCCGGGCCGTTTCCAGCGCGGCCGCCTCCACCTGTGTCAGGTCAGCATCGCCATCTTGCCGGGCTGGGGTTCCGACGGTGATGAAGACGACGTCCGCCGACCGCACCGGCCTATTGGGCCGGGCCGCAAAATGCAGACGCCGCTTGGCCATTTGGACTTTGACCAGTTCGGCCAGACCCGGCTCGAAGACTGGCAGTTCATGTCGCTTGAGCGCGGCGATCCTCTCAGCATCGAGGTCGACACAGGTGATCTCGTGCCCGAGGTCTGCCAGGCACGCGCCGGTCGTCAATCCGACATAACCGGTCCCGATCATCACGATCTTCATGGGTTTGCCTCGTTGTTCTGTCGTGAAGCAAACGGACCCATTCAAGGCCGGTTCCTGAACAAGTCATTGAAGAAGTTGAAGAAGAAGAAGCGGCCTTGGAGGCGGGACCGGCGGCTGTTGCTCGTTGGGCGCAGCAAGCGCAGCTAAGTGGCCGGCTCTCCAGCAAGAACGGCTCAAATCACGATTGGTACAAAATGTGATCGCCGACCTTAACCCGCGTTAGCCAGACGATGCCGGGGTCGATCTCTAGCGGACGCGTCTGCCGGCCGACCCGGAGGTGCAGGCGGACGGAGGCCGGCAGGTTCATCTTCCCCTGACTGTGCGCCGGAGGCCGCCTCGCCCCGTGACCGCCAAGACGGCACCGGGGCGCGAACGGCAGGCCTCGCCGCCGCGGAAGCCTTGGATGGCGCTGGGGCCAGCTCGGAACCCTCGGGGTTCTCAACCCTTCCTGCTGCACGGAAACGTCCAATCCAATCGGGGTCAACACGTGAAGAACATTCTCATTACCGGCGGCTGCGGCTTCGTCGGACGCCATGTCAGCGAGGAATTGCTGGCCAGCGGCTATCAGGTTCGCGTCCTCGACGCTCTCATCGACCAGGTGCATGCGGACGCGGAAGTCCGTATTCCCTCCGGCGTGAATCTCATCAGGGCCGATGTCCGCGACAAGAGCGCTGTCAGCGAAGCGCTCGTCGGCATCGACGGGGTCGTCCATCTCGCCGCCGAGGTCGGTGTCGGCCAGTCCATGTACGAGATCGCGCGTTATGTGAGCGGCAACGACCTGGGCACCGCGGTGCTGCTGGAGGCGATGATCGACACTCCGGTGCGCCGGATCGTGGTGGCCTCCTCCATGAGCGTCTACGGAGAGGGCCTTTATGTTTCGCGCAGCGGCGAGCGCTTCGAGCGGGTCCGGCGCAGGCCCGGCGACATCAGGAACGGCCGCTGGAATCCTGTCGGCCCGGGCGGCGAAGAGCTGATGCCCGCACCGACCGACGAGCAGAAGCCTGTCGACCTCGCTTCGATCTATGCGCTCACCAAATACGCCCAGGAGCGTGCCGTGCTGATCTTCGGCGAGGCCTACGACGTCAACGCGGTGGCGCTGCGGCTCTTCAACGTCTTCGGTCCGGGCCAGGCACTCTCCAATCCCTATACGGGCGTGCTCGCCAACTTCGCCTCGCGCCTCGCCAACCGCCAGTCCCCGACCATCTTCGAGGACGGCCGTCAGCGGCGCGACTTTGTGCATGTGCGTGACGTCGCCCGCGCGTTCCGCCTGGCCCTGGAGCAGGTGGAGGCACCGGGCCACGTCATCAACGTCGGCAGCGGTGAGGCCTATACCATAGCCGAGGTTGCAACCCTTCTGGCCGAGGCGATGGGCGTGCCCGAGATCACCCCGGAAATCCTCGGCAAGGCCCGCTCCGGCGATATCCGTAACTGTTTCGCCGACATCTCCAAGGCCCGCGATCTCCTGGGGTTCGAGCCTCAGCATCGTCTCCAATCTGCCCTTAGAGAACTTGCGGACTGGGTGCGGCAGGCGCGTGCCATCGATCGCGGCGCCGAAATGCGGCGACAGCTCGAAGCGAGGGGGTTGGTGTCATGAGCGCAAGCCGTCAATCTCACAATGCCCGGCGCTACGGTTTCGTCGAGTGGTTCCGGCCGGGCGAGTACGAGCGCACCGAGGAGATCCTGCCCGATCTCATCGCCTCGGGCGCGAGCTACTTGCGCACCCACCTCTCATGGGCCGAGTACCTTGCGCCCGGCGGCGAGGCCTGGTTCGACTGGCTGATGCCCCGGCTCGGGCGCGACCTCGACCTGCTGCCCTGCGTGCACTATACGCCGCCCTCTCGCTCCCGCACCGGGCGATCCTCCGGAGCGCCGGTCGTCCTCAAGGATTACGCCGACTTCGTCGACCATGTCCTCAATCGTTACGGCAAGTATTTCCGCCATATCGAGCTCTGGAACGAACCTAACAACCTTCTCGACTGGGATTGGCGGGCCGACGGCGATTTCGCCCTTTTTTGCGAGATGATCGGCAACGCTGCCTATTGGAGCCAGCACCGCGGTTGGAAGCCGGTGCTCGGTGGGCCGTGTCCCTTCGATCCCTATTGGCTCGACCTCATGGGCAATCGCGGATTGCTCTCGGTGGTCGACGCCGTCGGCTTCCACGGTTTCCCCGGCACCTGGGATAGCGAGGCCGGCACCTGGGGCGGGTGGGACCTGCATCTGGGCGAGATGCGCACCATTCTCGACCGTTACAACCGCAAGGCCGAGATCTGGATCACGGAGACGGGGTATTCGACCTGGCGCAACGACGAGGTTGAGCAGGCGCGGCGCTTTGCCAAGGCCCTCAGCGTTCCGGCGGATCGCATGTACTGGTACAGCTGGCGCGACGTGCCGGCCAATGTGCCGGTGCAGGAAGGCCTGTGGTTCGATCCGCGCCACTACCATTTGGGCGCGGTCGACGAGAACAACCAGCCCAAGCTCCTCGCCCGGCTGCTGACTGAGGGCGGCGTCAAGCGGCTCGAGCAGGTCGCCCAGATCTCCGCACCGATGCTCTTGACGCGCGCGGCCCCGATCGTGGTTACCGGCGGCAGCGGCTTCATCGGCTCCAATCTCGCCGGTAGCCTCCTCTCGGACGGGGAGGAGGTGGTGGTGCTCGACAACCTCAGCCGTCCGGGAGTGGACCAGAACCTCGCTTGGCTGAGCGATCGGCACGGCGACAGGGTCCACCCGTTTCTTGCCGATGTGCGCGACCTGCAGGGCATCGAAGCAGCCTTTGCCGATGCCAAGGCGGTTTTTCACCTTGCCGCGCAGACGGCGGTGACGACGAGCCTCACCCAGCCGGTCGACGATTTCGAGATCAACGCCCGCGGCACGCTCAATGTGCTCGAGGCTGTGCGCAAGGCCGGCAAGGGCGCGCCCGTCGTCTTCGCCAGTACCAACAAGGTCTATGGCGCGCTCGAGGACATGCCCATGGCAATGCGCCGTGGCCGCTACGAGCCCGCCGACGAACTGACCAGCGCGCGCGGCATCGGCGAGGATCGCAAGCTCGACTTCTGCACGCCCTATGGCTGTTCCAAGGGAGTGGCCGATCAGTACGTGCTCGACTACGCCCAGTCCTATGGCCTGAAGACAGCCGTCCTGCGCATGAGCTGCATCTACGGGCCTCGCCAGTTCGGCACCGAGGATCAGGGCTGGGTCGCGCACTTCCTGATCCGGGCCCTGAAGGGCGAGCCGATCACCATCTATGGCGACGGTCAGCAGGTGCGCGACGTGCTGCACGTTTCCGATGCCGTCGCCGCCTACCGGGGGGTGCTCGCTGGCATCGACCGCCTCAGCGGACGCGCCTTCAACCTCGGCGGCGGGCCGAGGAACGCGGTCAGCCTGAAGATGGTGCTGGCTGAGATCGAACGCGTGACGGGAAGTCCGATCGCGGCGGACTACGAGGAGTGGCGCGCCGGTGACCAACTCTATTTCGTCGCCGATACCGCCCGGCTCGAGGCAGAAATCGGCTGGAAAGTGGCAATCGGCTGGAAGGATGGGCTGCGCGACCTCGCCGCATGGCTTGAACGCAATCGTATCGCGCGTGCACCCCGCACCGAGAAGCGGAGGGCCACGGCATGATCGGATCCCAACCGAGCCCGTTCCACCGCGGCCGGTCCGGCCCATCGCTTGGTGCGGCAACGCGGGTCCTGATGACGCTCGACGCCGTGGGCGGCGTCTGGCGCTACGCTCTCGATCTCGCGTCCTCGCTGAGATCCAGGGGTTTCGAATTCATCTTTGCCGGGTTCGGCCCGCAGCCTTCGCCCGAGCAACGGGACGAGGCCGAGCGGCTGGGGCGGCTCGTCTGGCTCGATGCGCCGCTCGACTGGATGGTCGCGGACGAGCGGATGCTCGATAGCATCGCGCCGTGCTTGGAAGGCCTCGTCGAGAGCGAGGAGGTCGACCTCGTCCACCTCAACCTCCCATCTCAGGCAGCCGGTTTGCGGCTGCCGGTGCCGGTGCTCGTCGTCTCGCACTCCTGCGTCGTCACCTGGTTCGCCGTAGTGCGGGGGACGCCCGTACCGATGGAGTGGCTTTGGCAGGAAAAGCGCAATCGCGCCGGGTTCGACGTCGCCGATGCCGTAATTGCCCCGAGCATCTCTCATGCCTCGATGCTTCGCCAATGCTACGCACCCATGCAGATGATCGAGGTCGTCCACAACGGAGCGCGGCCGGCGGTCCGAGCGTTGGAGAAGGCGGAGTTCGTCTTCGCGGCGGGCCGTTGGTGGGACGACGGCAAGAACGGCGCGGTTCTCGACGCCGTTGCACCGATAAGCGAATGGCCGGTGGTGATGGCGGGCGCCAACCAGGGCCCCAACGGCCAGCATCTCGACATCACTCACGTCGACTGGCGCGGTCCGCTGCCGCATGGGCAGACAAGGGCGTTGATGGGGCGGGCGGCGATCGTCTGCTCACCATCGATCTATGAACCGTTCGGTCTGGTGCCGCTCGAAGCGGCAAGCACCCAGGCTGCTCTGGTCCTTGCGGACATCCCCACCTACCGCGAGCTTTGGGGGGGTGCCGCGGAGTTCTTCGATCCGCGCGATCCCAAAGCGCTCGCGACCGCGATCAATCGCCTTGTTCGCGATCCAGACCGCCGCGAGGAGCTTGCCGCCCGCGCCTATGCCCGTTCGATGAGCTACAGCCTCAACGTCCAGGCCGAAGCGATGGCCGAGATTTACTCCCGCATCATCGCCGACCGGCGCCTCATCCGCAGCGCCTGAGGAGCTTTCGCATGCGTTTCGTCTTCTACACCCACTCCCTGATCTCCGACTGGAACCACGGCAACGCCCACTTCCTGCGCGGGGTGATGCGCGAGTTGGTCGGGCGGGGTCACAAGGCGACGGCCTTCGAGCCGGCGGACGCCTGGAGCCGGCGCAATCTCATCGAGACCGTAGGCCCGGCCGCCGTCGAGCGCTTCATCAGCGATTTTCCGGAGCTCGCCTCACGGCGCTACGACGCCGGGTTCGATCACGAGGCGGCGCTGGCCGATGCCGACGTGGTGGTGGTGCACGAATGGACCGATCCCGAGCTCATCGGCCGCATCGGCAGGATGCGCCGGGACGGTGCGCAGTTCACCCTCTTCTTCCACGACACCCACCACCGCGCGGTTTCCTCGCAAGCCGACATCGCCCGCCTCGACCTTTCCGGGTACGATGCCGTGCTCGCCTTCGGCGAGACGCTTCGCCAGCGCTACCTCGCGGCCGGCTGGGGCCGGCAGGTGTTCACCTGGCACGAAGCGGCCGACGCTCGCCTGTTTCGCCCGCATCCCGAGATCGTCCGCACCCGGGATCTCATCTGGATCGGCAATTGGGGTGACGGCGAGCGCAGTCGGGAGATCGACGATTACCTCATCGCGCCGGCGCGCACGCTGAGCCTCACCGGCACGGTCCGCGGCGTGCGCTACCCGCCCGAGGCGCTAGAGGCTGTCAAGTCGGCGGGGCTCGACTACGATGGCTGGATCGCCAACGCCGAAGTGCCGAAGGCCTTTGCGCAGCATCGGGTGACGGTGCACATCCCGCGTCGCCCTTATGTCGAAACGCTGCCGGGGATTCCAACGATCCGCGTCTTCGAGGCGCTGGCTTGCGGCATTCCGCTGGTCTCGGCGCCCTGGGAGGATGCCGAGCACCTTTTCCGGCCGGGCCGGGACTTTCTCTTTGCTGAGAGCAGCGCGCAGATGACGCGGCTGCTGCGCGACGTGCTGAGCGACAAGGATCTCGCCGCCTCGCTCGTCGCTTCGGGCCTCGAAACCATCCGGACGCGTCATACCTGTCGCCACCGCGTCGATGAACTCCTTTCCATCCTTGCCAACCACGGGACGCAGCGCGTCCTCGACCAGTTTGCCGCCAGGGAGGCTGCACAATGAAGATCGCGTTCTACGGCTCGAGCCTGCTTTCGGCATACTGGAACGGCGCCGCCACCTATTACCGCGGCATGCTGCGCGCACTTGCCGCCAGGGGCTACGACATCACCTTCTATGAGCCGGACGTCTACGACCGGCAGAAGAACCGGGACATCGATCCACCCGACTGGTGCAGGGTGGTCGTCTATGACGGGACAGTCGATGGTCTGCGATCGGTGGCAGCTGCGGCATCGTTGGCTGACATCGTCGTAAAGGCCAGCGGCGTCGGTTTCGAAGACGATCTGCTGCTCGAGGAGCTGCTTAAGGCTGCCAATCCGCGCGCGCTCAAGGTCTTCTGGGATGTCGATGCCCCGGCTACGCTCGCCGAACTGAAGGCGGATGCGGACCATCCGCTGCGCCACGCGCTTGCCGCCATCGACCTCGTCCTCACCTATGGCGGCGGCTCGCCCGTGGTCGATGCGTATCGGGCGATATGCGCGGCCGAATGCGTGCCGATCTACAACGCTCTCGACCCGGAAACGCACCATCCGGCGCAGGCGGATCCTCGCTTTGCCGCCGATCTTGGTTTCCTCGGCAATCGCCTGCCGGACCGCGAAGCGCGGGTGGAAGAGTTCTTCCTGAAGCCCGCGTCGGACCTGCGTCATCAGCGCTTCCTGCTTGGCGGCTCGGGCTGGCAGGACAAGCCAATGTCGCCGAACGTGGAGTACATAGGGCACGTGCCGACGGTAGCGCACAATGCATTCAACGCCACGCCCAAGGCTGTCCTCAACATCTCTCGCGCCAGCATGGCAGCCAATGGCTTTTCCCCGGCCACCCGCGTCTTCGAGGCCGCCGGCGCCGGGGCGTGCCTCATCACCGATGCATGGGAAGGCATCGAGCTCTTCCTTTCCCCCGACGACGAGGTGCTGGTTGCGCGTGACGGCGGCGATGTCGCCGACATCCTTGCCGGCCTGACCCCGGAGCGGGCGCAAAGCATCGGCCGAGCAGCGCTTGATCGCGTGCTGCGCGAGCACACCTACGCGCATCGGGCCGAAGAAGCGGACCGCGTGTTCAGGAAGGCGGCGGAAAGCCGCGCCATGGAGGCGGCCGAATGACGCGCAGGTTCGACATCGTCTTCATCGGCCTGACCCTGTCGTCGTCCTGGGGCAACGGGCATGCTACGACCTATCGCTCGCTGCTGCGCGGCCTCAACGCCGCGGGAAGGAAAGTCCTGTTCCTCGAGCGCGACGTGCCCTGGTATGCATCCAGCCGCGATCTTGAGGATCCTGATTTCTGCACGCTCGCCTACTACCGCAGTCTCGATGAACTGCTGTCGCGTTACGTGGAGACCGTGCGCCGGGCGGGGGCGGTGATCGTTGGTTCCTATGTCCCCGACGGGATCGAGGTGATCGACGCTCTCGAGGCGCTCGGCCTCAGTCGCCTCTGCTTTTATGACATCGACACGCCCGTCACGCTGGCAAGGCTCGACCAGGGCGACGAAGAATACGTCGCCTTGCGGCAAATCCCGCTCTTCGACACCTATTTCTCGTTCTCGGGCGGCGAGGTGCTCGACCGCTTGCAGGTCGACTACGGCGCTCGCCTGGCCCTGCCGCTCTATTGCTCGGTCGATGCCGACCGCTACCGGCCCGTCGACGAGAAGCCGGTGTGGGACCTCGGCTATCTGGGCACCTATAGCCCCGATCGCCAGCCGACCCTCGAGCGCCTGCTGATCGAGCCTGCCCGTCGCCTGCCGCACATGCACTTCGTCGTCGCCGGTCCGCAATATCCCGAGGGCATAAGCTGGCCCCCAAACGTTACGCGCATCGAGCACCTGCCGCCGCACGAGCACGTGCGCTTCTATGCCCGGCAGCGTTTCACCCTCAACGTCACCCGGACCGACATGATCGCCGCCGGCTGGTCGCCGAGCGTTCGCCTCTTCGAGGCCGCCGCTTGCGGCACGCCGATCATCAGCGACGCCTGGCGAGGCCTCGATGAGTTGTTGCCCGAGAACGAGGCGATCGTCATTGCCCGCAGCGGCGAGGACGTCTGCGAAACGCTGACGCAAACCACGCCAGAGCGTCATCGAGCCATCGCCGAGGAGGCCCGCCGCCGCGTGCTGCGCTCTCATACCGGCCGCGCCCGTGCTGACCAACTGCTCGAGGCTTTGCGCGGCCTGCCGTCTCGATCCGAAATTCGGTCGAACCATCGCGAGATGGCCCGGCCGCTATAGCGAGAGAAGAAAAATGCGTACGAAAGCAATATTCGATCACCAGAAGACAATACTCGTGGCAGGCGGTGCCGGTTTCGTCGGGTCGCACCTCTGCGATGCGCTCATCGGGCAGGGGCACAGCGTCATCTGCCTCGACAGTTTCATCACCGGCCGCACCGAAAACATCCTGCCGCTCGAGAACCATCCGCGGTTCGAGACCGTCGAGCACGACATCTGCGCCCCCATACACATTGATCGTCCGCTCGACGAGATCTACAACCTCGCCTGCCCGGCCTCGCCTCCGCACTACCAGGCGGACCCCATTCACACCATGATGACGAGCGTTGCCGGCACCGGCCAGCTGCTGCGCCTCGCCGAACGGCACGGAGCGCGGTTCCTGCAGGCCTCGACCAGCGAAGTCTACGGTGACCCCGAGGAACACCCGCAGCGCGAAAGCTACTGGGGTCACGTCAACTGCACCGGTCCGCGCGCCTGCTACGACGAGGGTAAGCGGGCGGCCGAGGCGCTTTGCTTCGACAAGCTGCGGGCCGGTCACGTCGACGTGCGAGTGGCGCGTATCTTCAACACCTACGGTCCGCGCATGCGCGCCGACGACGGGCGGATCGTCTCCAACCTCATCGTCCAGGCGTTGGGCGGCGCCCCGCTCACCATCTATGGCGACGGCACGCAGACCCGCTCGTTCTGCTATGTGTCAGATCTGGTGGACGGACTCATTGCCCTGATGAATGTCCTTCCCAATCCGCAAATGCCGGTCAATCTCGGCAATCCCGGCGAGTTCACCGTGGCCGGGCTCGCTGAGATGGTGATCGCCATGGTTCCGACCACGTCGCGCATTGTCCACGAGCCCCTGCCGGTCGACGATCCGCGACGGCGCCGGCCCGACATTGCACGCGCAAAGGCCGTTCTCGGCTGGGAACCCAGGGTGCCGCTTGCTGAGGGCCTCTCCAGGACAGTCGCCTGGTTTGCGCAGTCCCTTGAGGAGAACGCCCCGGCAAAGGTTGCTGCTCGCCCGCCGGTGCCGGTGGGCAAGGCCGTCGAAGGAGTCTCGGGATGAACAGGCATCTGCGCGAAAACGAGCTGGCCCGCCGCATCGCCGAGCTCGGTCCCTGGTTCCACAACATGCAGATAGGCGGTATCCCGACCGCGCCGGACCACTTCCTGGGCGACTATCCCGCCTTCAAGTGGGAGGGCTTCAAGCACGTCGTGCCCGAGGATCTCGAAGGGCGTAGCGTCCTCGATATCGGCTGCAATGCAGGCTTTTATACGCTCGAGATGAAGCGGCGCGGGGCAGGGCGGGTGGTTGGCATCGACTCCGACCCGCACTACCTGCGCCAGGCCCGCTTTGCCGCTGATCACGCGGGCCTCGACATCGAATTCCAGCAGAAATCGGTGTATGACGTGGCGGCGCTCGGTGAGCGGTTCGACCTCGTCATCTTCATGGGCGTACTCTACCACCTGCGTCACCCGCTCCTCGCCCTCGACCTGATATACGAGCACGTGGCCGAGGACCTGATGCTCTTCCAATGCATGCAACGTGGCGAGGCGCAGGTTGCCCCGGTTGGCGAGGACTACCCGTTTTCCGACTGGCAACTCTTTGAACAGGCCGGATTTCCAACGCTCTACTTCGTCGAGCACCGGTACGCGTCCGACCCCACCAACTGGTTCATTCCCAACAAGGCAGCGGTCGAGGCGATGCTGCGTAGCGCCGGTTTCGTGATCGACACCAATCCCGAACGCGAGGTCTATCTTTGCCGGCGCGGCGCCCGTCCACACGCCATAGAGCCGCCGCCGTCGATCACCATCCCTTGAATTTATTTGCATTTTTCTGACAACTCACGGAACCGGTTGCCGCAGTTGTCGATTCCTTCTGCTGGAGCGGGATGCGAAAAAGCGGATAGGTTGGTTTTCGTGAGCGATCCCGACAACAAGAAGCTGGAGCGCGCAGGTTGATCCCATAGTGTCGGGTCGCGCTCTAGAAGGGTTGTGATGCAGGTCGTTGTGTTCATCTCGAAGGCGAACGGCAAGAAAAACCCGGCCCCGATATTGCTGATCCTTCCGGACGATCCTGCCGCGGCTATCCCCAAACACCTCCAACCTATCGAATGGAACTATTTCGCCACCGTATCCGTCACCGACGCACTGCTCGGTGCGTCACCCGAGGTGGTGGTGGACGATCTCGAACGATACGGCTATTCGCTGGTTTCGCCCACCCACTGATCGGTCGCCGGGGCTGCGCGAGCAAAAGGCTAACGGGTCAGGTAATAGAACAGCGTTCCGAAAACGAGGATGAATAGGGCGATCGCCCCAACGATGCGAAGCGTGGACAGACGTGGGTCCCGGCCCAGCACCGCGCGCTCAGCCGGTCCGCGCCCCAGGTCTTCGAGGGATGGCTTCTCCTCGGGCTTCTCGATGTCGACGTTGGGCTTTTCAGGCTCTCTCATGGCCGTGATGCTATCCGACGTGATGTTCCGGCGGCAGTGCAAACCGCGCCTCAGGTGTCACGATGGTGATCACGTGACCATCGAGGTCGCGCAGCACCGCTCGGGATCCGCGATAGTGTTCGAGCGGTTCCTCGATCACTTCGATATCGAAGCTCTCCACCGCCGCGAGCGCGGCCTGGACGTCGGGAACGACGATCTCGATATAGGCGCCTTGCGGAATGCCCCTCGCGGCCTTGGGAACGAACTCGCTGACCCAGTCGATCAGGCCGAGCTGCGCGTCGCTTTCGGGGCCAGGTGCGAGCAGTGCGTACCACGGCTCGGACCGCACCAGGTCGAAACCGGTCAGCCGGCGGTAAAAATCGATGCTGTCGTCGAGATTGCGGGTCAGAAGCGTGCTCGAAAGGCCGAGTGCGGCGGGCATGGTTGTTTCCTCTTTATCGTGGAGGAACAGCCTGAAGCGCTCGCAGGTTCCCCCGCCGCATCACTGCCCGACTAACCTGCGCCAGTGACGCAAACTCCATCCGGCCCTGAGCGTTCGGTAATTGGGTACACGAGCCATGGAGACCGCGACATGCCTTCCAAGTCCGATCCCAAAGCAGGCCAACACAAGCAGGAAAACGTCGATTTCCTCGTCGACACGTTCGGCATTGCCAGTCCAAAGGCAGCTGATCTGATCGCCGAGGACGACAAGGAGTCCGATCGCCTGTCGAGCAATGCCAACGCCCGTCAGCACGCAAAGGACGATCTGAGCGATGCGCCGGTGCCCGCGGCGCCTGAAAGCGATTTTGTCACCGACAGCGATGAGGATCAGTTGAAACCGGTTCTGCGCAACCGCAAGGGCTGATCTATTCGCGCTGTTGCCCGTGCCTGCCAGCGACCTTGTCTTCGATCTCGGTGTCCGGACGGTCGTCGCCGCGCGCCGCCTCGGCGTGCCAGTCGCCCTCCGGGTCCTGATATTCGATCGACTCGCTGCTGCCTGGCACCTGTTGCCGTTCGGCCGCCTGTCGAGCGGCCTCGAGCGCGTCGTCATGGGTGGGATAGGTCTCCGAGAAACGTCACCGACCTTATAGGCATAGCCCCCATCATGTTCGACGATTTCGTAGCGGATGGTCATCGGCGCGCTCCTCCCGGTTTCCCATGAGAACTTCCTCCCGGCGCTCGGGTTCATGCGCTAACGTAGGTTATGATCGCCGGCTGCCTGCTGACGCGGGCGGCTTCCCGGGCGGTCCTGGCCCGGGGAACGATAACGTAGGTAAATCGTTCTGGCACCGTCAATATTCCTGATTGCAATTCTGCGACGGTACGAGGCGATGATCCAACAACCCTGGTACGTCGATGCCGTCATCTACGGTGTCGACATCGAGAAATTCGCCGATGGAAACGGGGACGGGATCGGCGATTTCATCGGTCTTGCCGAACGCCTGCCCTATATCGCCGAACTCGGCGTCACCTGCATTTGGCTGCTGCCGTTCTTCGGCTCGCCCGGGCGGGACAATGGGTACGACGTCAGTGACTACTACGCCATCCATCCGCATGTCGGCACGCGCGACGATTTCCTGTTCTTCCTGCATCGTGCCGGCGAACACGGCATCCGCGTGATCATCGATCTGGTGGCCAACCACACCTCCAATGAGCATCCGTGGTTTCACGCGGCGCGCCGCGACGAGCACTCGCGTTACCGGGATTACTACGTTTGGAGTCACGATCCGCCGCCGGTGGAACCCAATACCCACTCGATCTTTCCGGGCGAAGAGACGAGCGTCTGGACCTATGATGAGATCGCCAGGGCCTATTACTTCCATAAGTTTTACGACTTTCAGCCCGATCTCAATATGGCCAACCAGGAGGTGCGCGAGGAGATCCTACGTGTCATCGACTATTGGCTTTCGTTCGGCATCAGCGGCTTCCGCATTGATGCGGCACCCCTGATGATTTCAGACAACGGGCTGGAGCGTGCCAACCCCAGCGATCCGCACGGCGTGCTCCGTGAACTGGCTCTTTATGTGCGCGAACGTCGCGACCAGGGGCTGCTCATCGGTGAGGTCAATATGCCCGCCGAAACGCTGCGCAACTATTTCGGTGACGGCGATCAGCTCGGGCTGCTCTTCAATTTCTCCCTTGCCTGCTACATCTTTGCCGCGCTCGCCCGGCAGGATGCCGATCCGATCGTCCAGGCCCACAGCCTGCAGCCGGAGCCGCCACCGAGCTGCGGCTGGGCCAACTTCCTGCGCAATCTCGACGAACTCGACTTTTCCCGCGTGCCCCAGGACCTGCGCGAGGATGTGTTCGCTGCGTTCGCGCCTGACCCACGCATGCAGGTCTACGGGCGCGGCGTGCGGCGGAGGTTAGCGCCCATCCTGGGTGGAGACCAGCGCCGCATTGAACTGGCTTTTGCCCTCATCATGGCCATGCGTGGCGCCCCGCTCTTCGTCTATGGCGACGAGATCGGCCTCGGCGAGGAACTGGACGCCGAGGGACGTGACGCGGTGCGCGTGCCAATGCAGTGGGATGCCGGTCGCAATGCCGGTTTTTCGGACGCTCCGGCCCGGCAGTTGCGGCAAAAGCCCGTCACCACGGGACCGTTCTCCTACCGACAGGTCAATGTTGCTGCCCAGAAGGCGGACGAGGAGTCTCTGCTGAACCGGGTCAAGCGATTGATCAACACCCGCCGCGCGAACAAGATCTTCGCCGAAGGCCGGGTCGTCAGGCTGGTCGCCAGCGGGCGATGCGTCTTCGCCCACGGCTACGAGGACGGCACACAGACTGCACTGCTCTTGCACAATCTTGCCGACCGGCGGGTGACGACGACGCTCGACCTGCGCTTGCCGAAGGACGCAGTCCTCACCGATCTGCTGACGGGAAAGCCGATCGAAGCCGACAGCGGTCAGTACCGCCTCGGTCCCTATGAATACCTCTGGATCGTCGTGAGGCCGCCGCAATGACCGTCAAGTTGGGCTATCACGCCTCTCATGAGCAATTCTCCCCGCGCGAACTCATTGATTGCGTGGTGGCCGCAGAAGAGGCGGGCTTCGACTGCGTGATGTCCTCCGACCACTCCGCACCCTGGTGCCGTGCGCAAGGCCATTCCGGCTTTGCCTGGTCATGGCTCGGCGCGGCCATGCAGGCGACGACCCTTCCTTTCGGCGTGATCAGCGTGCCGGGCGGATGGCGCTATCACCCCGCGATACTGGCGCAAGCTGCCGCAACGCTCGCCGAGATGTTTCCCGGGCGCCTGCAGTGGCTGGCCCTCGGCAGCGGCGAGCGGCTCAACGAGGGCATGGTCGGCAGGGGCTGGCCTGAGAAGGCCGAACGGAACGACCGCCTGCTCGCGGGAGCGGAGATCATCCGCGCTCTTCTGGCAGGCCAGCGCGTTACTCGCCGTGGCCCCATCGCCGTGGAGGAGGCGGAGCTTTATACACTGCCGCGCGACCCCTTGCCGCTTGTTGCCGGCGCCCTCACCCCAGCCACCGCCGAATGGGCCGGTGGCTGGGCGGACGGCCTGGTGACCATCGGCGGGAGCAAAGAGCAGCTCGAGGAGATCATTTCAGCCTTCCGCCGCGGCGGCGGATCCGGCAAGCCGATCTACCTGCAGGTCCATCTGTCCTATGCCGAGACGGAGGAAGCCGCACGTGCCAACGCCTTCGAGCAGTGGCGATGCAACGCCGTCGACGCGCAGGCTGCCGAGAACCTGGCAACGCCGGAGGCGTTCGAGGCCCACACGGCAGGTGTGACGCCAGCGGAGATGGACAAACATGTGCGCATTTCGGCCGAACCGGGACAGCACGCTGAGTGGTTGATCCGCGACGCCGAGTTGGGATTTGACGCCATCCTCCTGCACAACGTCGGCCGCAACCAGAAGGCGTTCATTGACACGTTCGGCAGCAAAGTCCTGCCCGCAGTGGTCTCGGCAACGGCCGCCAGCCACTAATCGGGACTTCCGCGTAGCGCTCCCGGCTTGCCGGCATGGTCGGTTAGCGGATTGGGCTCCTCATCCTGCGGACGGCTGATCTGTTTGTTCGCCTTGGTCTCTTCGGCCGTGTCTTCGCCATGCTTGAGCCCATAGTCGTCGTTTTCGCCGCGCGCCTTTCGTTTGAGCTCCCTGTTCGCCTCCTCGGTGGACTTGTTCTTTTCGTCTACCCGGCTTCTTGCCTGTTCCTGCTGTCGTGACATATCGCACCTTCCTCGAAGCTGTTTCGTATCCGCGGGACACGGACCAAATCCTTCCCGTCAGCGGCGAAACAGAGGGACGAGCAATCCGTTCCCGCCCTAACTCGGGACACGCTTCAATCTTTCGGTAGATCGCAACCCATGCCGGCCCGGCACGTTGGCCAACAAGAAGCAGAAAGGAGTCTCTGCGATGTCTGGAAAGAAGATGGGCGCCCGCGGTCAGGGCCAGCATGGCAACAAACCCCTGGGCCCGGACGACGGTGTCGAGCGCCAGGACGAGTTCGACCTGGCCACCGACATCAAGGGCCGCAACAGCCTTCAGGGGCGCGACCAGGAAAATTTCCGCAACCAGCGCCAGGCCCAGGCGGAGGCCAAGGGCGAAACCGACGAGCTCTTGGAAAGCTTTGAAAAGCTCGACAAGGACGAACGTGCTCGTCGGGATCTCGGCAAGCGCGATGGCCACCGGTCGACGTAACGGAGCTTCGTCATGCAAAGCCGCAAAACACACGAGCAGCATCAGAAGATCATCCAAAAGCGCGTCAACACCAAGAACGCGCCCAAGGACTTCGACATCAGGACCGACCTGAAACGGGCCGAGACCCGCGACGACGCGCTGCAGGATTCCAAACCTGCCTCTGGTTTCGGACCCGACATGAGCCGCGGCGACCGCACGATCAAACGCGGCTCACACCAAGAGACCGAGCATACCAAGAAGCGGGTCGACGATTAGAAGCGCCTTCAGCAAAAAAGTGGACACCACTTCTGCGGTTCGAAAGCGCGACAGTTCAATACATAGAGCCCGTTCTGATTTTTTCGAAACAGGAGGGACTCTAGGTCACGGTACCGGAAAGCGAAGCCTTCGCCCGCTGGCGGAGGCTTTTGTCTCCTTCACCAAGCACATCCAAAAGAGCCAGGCATTCCCGCCGATAGACGCGCCAGAAGTCGGGATCGTGCGCCGAGATCGTGCGGGCGTTGTCGATGATGTCGGCGAGCTTGATCGTCTTGGCTGCGGCGGGCGCCTTGGCTGTATGCTCGTAGTCGATGCGCTTTCGTTTCACCCGGTTGCCGTCTCCGGGCCTTGAGACGTCCGTCAGCCAGTCGACGAGATCGCCGACCTCCGCACCGAACTTCTCCCGAATGGTTTCAAGTTCGACATCTGTATCCTCGACGACATCATGCAGCAGCGCTGCGCTGATCATCTCTTCGCGATGCGGGACCGAGGCGACGAGCTCTGCAACTGCGATAGGGTGCACGATATAGGGCATATCTGAATACTTACGCTTCTGCCCCTGCCGGGCGTGTGCGTCGCGTGCGAACGCCAAAGCCTCGGCAACCGTCGCCATTTGGTCGAACCGCTGCAGGAACGCAGCCTCTATGCGCGCGGTCTTTTCTGCTGCGTCGTCCATGCGTTCATTCCTCGGATACCGATCCAGAACGCCTCCAGCTATGCCTGCGGTTCCGGGGCAAAGAGGATGCCGGCCCTCCTTGGCGGGCCGACATCACCATGAAGCTGCTGGTGTGTCAGCTGCTCCAGTACTCATCGATCTGCTGGTTCTGCTGCTCGAGCTGACCCGGATTGGAGAACGCGCCCGGATCGATCGTTGGCGCTTGCGCCAGTTCCTGCTCTGTGACGTCAAGGACCAGCGTATTAAGGCCCGGCGTGGCGCGGAAGCGCTCCCAAGGCACGGCCACGTGGTCCTCGCCGACACCCAGGAATCCGCCACGTGCGACAATCGCATAGGCTATCTGTCCGCTCTGCGGATCTATGACGATGTCGCTCACGCTGCCGAGGTTCTGGTCGTTGGTGTTACGCACGTCGGTGCCGGTCAACTCATCGACGTTCACCCGTCCGACCTGCTGCATTTCGGTGACCGGCTCGGAGAGTGCGATCTGCTCTGATCGCCAGCTCGTGATCTCCTGCGGCTCGACGCCTGCTTCGGTGAGGGTGTCGACGTACTCTTCGTAGGTGTTGCTGAGGACGCCGACGAGGTATTCGCAGCCCTCGGTCTCACCGCGATAGGCGAGCACCTGCGCCGCGCCGTAGAGCTCACGGATCTGCGTGCGCGGGGACTGCAGCGGCTCGACGCCCCTAACCCCAGACCATGGGGTCGTCGCCATCGTGCCGTCGGTGGCGACGGGCGCTGTGTACGGGGTACCCCAACCTGTCACCCAGAACTGCTCGTCTCTCAAACGCTGAGAGAATGCTGTGAGCTGTTCGAAGCACTCCCCGGAACCGGCAGTGGTGGCTTCAGCCTGCTGCTGGTTCTGCTGTTCATTATTCTGTTGATTCTGCGTTTGTGTCTGTTGTTCCTGCTCGTTCTGCGCAAAGGCGGGGCCTCCAGCCAATGCTGCTATAAGGACGACTGTAGAAACTGACCGAATTAACATGGTTATTCCTCCGTTTTATGTTGAAGGTATTGAGGGTGCGCGGCTTGCGCACACAAACAACCAATTCAGGAGCGTTGGAGATGTTCCGGAATAAACTCAGGTGAAGGGCCGCTTATGCGCAGCGCGGGCATCAATCGCCGTTCGCCTTGATCCACAGTTCGCGTACGGCCACCATCAGCACCACTGTCAGCGGCGTACCGAGCAGGACTCCCAGCGGGCCGAACAACAGGCCCAGCGCCAGCAGGGAAAAGAGGCCCAGAGCCGGCGGCAGGTCGACCGTGCGATGCTGGACCACAGGGACGATGATGTTGTTCTCGATCTGCTGCACCAGAAGGTAGAGCCCGATGACCCAGAACACCATGGTACCTCCCTGCGAGGCGGCGATGACGATGGCCGGGACGGCCGCGAGGATCGGCCCGAGAAACGGGATGAATTCGAACAGTCCCGCCAAGAGGCCTAGGGCGATGGCTGAAGGCACGCCGATGAGCAGCAAGCCAGCCGTCGTCGCCACGCCCACGACAATCATGGTGAGCAGCTGGCCGAGCATCCACAGCTGCAGGGCTTTGCCGCACCTGTCGAGCGCATCGCCGATCCTGGCCCGCATGTCGCGTGGACAGAGCGCGAGAAGGCCCTGCTTATAGAGGTCTGGATTAACCGCAAAATAGACGCTTCCGACCAGCACCAGCACGAGCCCGCCAACCACGCCGACGGTGTTGGTCGTGAAGCCGGCGATATTGCCGGGAACATCGCTGCGCAACATCAGCCGTTCGGCGAAGTCGCGGATCCTCTGCCACAGACCGTCAATGCCGACATAGCCTCCAACCTCATTGACCATGCCAGGCAGTTCGCGGGCCAGGCCGCCTAGCTCTTCCCGCGTCTGGTTGCCGAGCAGATAGCCGAAGCCGCCCAAGATCAGAACGGCGAGGACCGCCACCAGCGCTACCCGCCAGCGGTGGGGCAGGGGAAGAAAGCCGAGGAGGTCCGCCCCTGTCAGCAGTACGGTTGCGATGACGATTGATCCGAAGACGAGGAGCAGGACCTGGGCGAGATTCCAGACGAGCAGACCAAGTGCGATAACCGCCGCTGCGGTCACTATGACGTGGATTGCGCCGATCTTGGCTCGTTGTTGATCGCGGTCGCCCATGCTGGCCTCTGGAGCGGGATGCGAAAAAGTTGAAACCGGTTTTCGCGAAAAATCCGGCGATAACAAAAGGTTGGAGCGCGATTTGATTCCGTCAAACGCATCGCGCTCCAAATGGTGGTAAGGGCCGGCCGGCCCCTGGGATGTTCATGTTCAGATCTCGGTCGCCTCGATGACGCCGCAGGCAATCCTGTCGCCCGAATTGCCGCTGGGGTCGGTCCTGTAGTCGTCGGGACCGGAATGCACCACCAGGGCGGAGCCGTCCTCATCGAGCAGGTATCCTTCCTCGCCTTCGCTCAGCGATACCAAGTCGTTGTTGACGTTGAGCACCAGCTGCCCATCGGCTCCGGCGGTCTGGTTCCGCATGTCGCCGGCATGCGGGCCGTTAGGATTGTCGAAGCCATGCTCGTTGCCGCGCGGCGCGAAATGGGAGCCGGCCGACTCGAAATTCGTGGCCGGGTCGCAGTCGCCGGTCTCATGGATATGGAAGCCGTGCTCGCCCTCGGCGATGCCCTCGATCGTGCCGGCAATCGTCACGCCCTCCTCGGTCTCGGTGAGCATGACGGTGCCTATCTCATTGCCTTCCAAATCGACGAACGTCGCCTCGGCGACCGTCAGCTCGGTCTCTTGGCCGTTGGCTGTGCCGGTGAGGAGGAAGACAGATGCAAGGATGGCGGTTGTGATTTTCATGATGCTTGTTCTCCGTTTGCTTGCAAGTTGAAACGCAACGGCTGCGGAACTCGACTATTCCGCGACCGTCCATAGTACTCGATGCCTTGAACGCCCAGGCGCGCTTCGAGATTTACGGCCCGATGGCAGCGGTCAGCTGATCGCAGGACACCCACCACTGCGAGGGAAAGGCTGCGTCGCGTAGACGGCCGAGAAAGCCCTGATCAGTACCGAAATCGATGAGGCAGAGACTGCCGCTCTCCGTTGTGAGAGAGTTCACCTGAAGGGTGGTACACTCATCAGGGGAGATGGCTCCTTGGCTATTGATCGACTGTTCCAATGCGCTCTGGCTGGGGCAGGCGACCATCGAATTCGCGTCTCCGGTCGATGTGGTTTGCGCCAGCCCGGCAGTAGCGGGAGCGGCCATGGAAAGTACCGCGGCCAATATCAGAGGTTTAACGAGCATTGGACTTCTCCTTTGGAAGGTGGCCTTACATTGGCCTCTGCCACCCGGCAGCCTCAGCGGTTGCGGTGCGTGACCGCTCCGCAACCGCTGTTGTCACTCCTGTTCGGGCAGGGCCCAGGCGATGAGGTAGTCGCCGATGGGGGTCTCCATGAAGTGGTGCCCACCCGGCGCGATGGCGATGAACTGGCGTCCGCCGACCTCATAGCTGATCGGCGTCGTCTGCCCGCCCGCCGGCAGCTCATCGCTCCAGACCGTCTCGCCGGTCTCGATATCGATGGCCCGGATGAGATTGTCGGTGGCCGCCGCGATGAAGACGAGGCCGCCTGCCGTGATCACGGGGCCGCCATTGTTGGGCGTGCCGATCTTCATGGGTAGCATCGAGGGGATGCCGAACGGGCCGTTGGCCCGTGCGGTGCCCAGAGGTTCGTCCCAGAGCGTCTCGCCGGTTTCGAGGTCGATGGCGCGGATGCCGCCATAGGGCGGCTGCTTGCACATGAGGCCCGTCCAGTCTTCGCGCCAGCCGGCGTTGACGTCGATGGCATAGGGTGAACCAAGCTGTGGATCCGGTCCTTCCTGGTCGGGGTCGTATTCCGGCTCGAACAGGGCATGTACCTCGCCCGCTTCTTCACGCGGGACCAGGCGATTGTAGTTGGGCATATCGTTGTAGTTGGCAATGAGGGTGCCACGTTGAGTGTCGACCGCCATCGATCCCCAGTCCTGGCCGCCATTGTAACCGGGATACTGGATCCACCTGCCGTCGGTGGTCGGCGGCGTATAGACGCCTTCATAGTTCGCCATCTTGAACTGGATGCGGCACCAGAGCTGGTCGAGGGGCGTCGCGCCCCACATGTCCTTCTCGGTTAGTGCCGGGAACAAAAGGCTGTGATAGGTCGAGAACGGCTGCACGGGCGAGAGATAGTCCGGCTCGACGCCCATGCCGGTCGGCACCTCTCGCTCCTCGACCGGAAACAGAGGCTCTCCGCTGCGCCTGTCGAGGACATAGATCTCACCCTGCTTGGACGAGACGATGATGGCGGGAACGGTGCCGTCGTCGGTCGGGAAGTCGACGAGGCTCGGCTGTGAGCCGAGATCGTAGTCCCATACATCGCGATAGACGGTCTGAAAGTGCCAGACGTCTTCACCCGTGGTCACGTCCACTGCCACCAGCGCGGTGGCGTACTCGTTCTCGAGTTCGCTGCGGTTGCTGCCGTAGTAGTCGACCGCCGAGTTGCCGAGGGGCAGATAGACATGACCCAGCTCCTCGTCGCCGGCTGCTATCGTCCACATATTGGGTGTTCCGCGTGTATAGACCTCGCCCTCGGCGGGCGCGTCGCGATTGTCCGGATTGCCGAGGTCCCAGGCCCAGGCGAGCTCGCCGGTGACGGCGTCGTATCCGCGCACGACCCCCGAGGGCGAATCCTCGGCCTGGCCATCCTTCACCTGCGCGCCGACGACGGCGACGCCGCGCACGATCGTCGGCGGCGAGGTCACCGTATACCAGCCCGGCACGGTTTCGCCGATGCCTTCCTCGAGGAAGACTTCGCCATCGAGGCCGAAATCGGGGCAGGGTTGGCCGGTGCGGGCATCGACCGCCAGCAGCCGAGCATCGAGCGTGCCCCAGAGGATGCGGGTGGCGCAGAGTTCGTTGTCGGCGGCGTCCGGCACCTCGAAATAAGCAACGCCTCGGCACGTTGCGCCATAGGGGATGGCGTCTTCAGAAACCTGCGGGTCGTAACGCCATTCTTCTCGGCCGGTTGCCGCGTCGACAGCGATGGCGATGCCCATGGCCGAGCACATATAGAGGTCGTCGCCGACCTTGAGCGGCGTGTTTTCGGGAGAGTAGTCATCGGTCTCGCCCGGCATGTCGCCGGTGCGGTATTCCCAGACGCGTTCGAGCTGGCCGACATTGCCGGGATTGATCTGCCCGAGCGGAGAGTAGCGGTTCGCCCGGTAGGTACCGCCATAGGCCGGCCAGTTCTCTCCGACCTCCATGGTCGGCAGAGGGTCCTCGTTGGCCGGTATACCGGTCGGTGTCGTCGCTGCGGGCTCGGCGTTCTCTTCGGAGGGCATCTCCGGATCGGTCTCCGGTGCCGGCTCCAGGGCGGGAAGCTCCTCGGCGGGCGGAGCCGGCTCCTGCGTCGGTGGAGCGGTCTCCTCAGTTGGCGGAGCAGGTTCTTCTGTCTCGGGCGCCGTCTCCTGCGCGATCACCGGATTGTCCGTATGACCGATCAGCAAGGGGGTCATGAGCGCCAGGGCAAGCGCCGCGGCAGCGCCCGTAACGGTATCACGGCGCCAGGTCCGGCCGCGCAGGGCCGGCGCGGCGAGCAGTACCAGGACGAGAACGACCGTCGGTGCGACGAGCCGGGGTACCTGTGCCCACCCGTCGAACCCCACTTCCCAGAATGCCCAGATCAGCGTGCCGAGATAAGTGACGAGATAGATCCAGACGGCGAGCATTGAGCGCTGGAAGAGAAAGAACGCCGTCAGCAAGAGGCCGATGCCGGCCAGAAGGTAATACCAGGATCCCCCGAGCGCGGCCAGCCAGACGCCGCCTGCGGTGATTAGTATGCCGAAGACGGCGACGATCGTTGCAAGGATCATGACTGCCCAAAACCCGAACCCGCGGTTAGGGCGATCCTCTCGAGGTGTGTCTGTCATTGATCTAAGCTCCCTTTTCCTCAGGGCGCAACGAACGCACCGTCCATCTGTTCCGAGCTTGCTTTTTCGGCTGACCTGCATTCGTTCAACTGTTTGGGCGTAGTGGAACGTCCACCCTTGTCCCGACGTTTGTGCGCAGTGACTGCGAGCGGGGTAAACAGCCTTGGCAAGCCCGGTGAGCGACATCGCCTCTGCGATGGCCGTACCCGCTCTCCTGCAAAAAGTCTCGCCCTAGCGGCCAAGGTGACCCATGACGGCCGTCGAGCCTGTTGAGCTTCTGTCCGGACAAACCCCTGCGACCGACGTTGGCATGATCTTTCCGCGATGGCGGGCGCAGGCGTCGGGAGCTTGGGAAGACGTCAACCAGGAGTGGGCGGAACTGACCGGTCAGTGCCTAGACGAGGCGCGTCAATGGGGATGGCTCGATTGTCTCCATGCCGATGATCGGGAAAATCTGAGGACCGCGTTTGCCAAGGGTGCCGGCGAGGGTGCAGGGCGCTCGCTGAAGATCCTGGGGCGTGTTCTTGACCGGGTCGAGGGGCGTTATCGGTGGATGGAGTTCCGCGCCGTTCCCCGCCAGACGGGCGGTTGGTTCGGCGCGGCTCTGGACGTCGACCAGTTCGTGACGGCTCTCAACCACCTGGAGGTCCAGCGGAACGAGCAGCGGCATCAGGCACGCAACCTGCTGGCGACCATTCGGGCGATATTCCGCCGAGTTCTCGCGACCAGTGATGGTCTAGATGCGGTCCAGTCCCGCTTCGAAGACCGTCTCGATGCGATTGCCCGCCTGCAACTGGTGCTCTCGGGAGGCGAGGCCGCGTCGCCCACTCTTGCCGATCTGATGGCTGCCGAGGGGGCGGCGATCGAAGGCGTTGCCGCAGGTCGCCTGAGCTACGATGGACCGGCGATCAGCCTGCCGCGGCGAACCTACGAAATTGTGGCGATGGCGTTGCACGAGCTGCTGACCAACGCGCTCAAACACGGGGCGCTCGGTCAGCCTGGCGGCAGCGTCAGGGTTTTCTGGGTGCATGCGAAAAGGACGCTCGTTGTCAACTGGCGCGAATACTGCCCGCAGGGCCTGGCCGAGCCGGCGCCGTCGCGCCGGGGCTACGGCCGAGAGCTCATCGAGAGGGCGCTGCCCTACGACCTGGGCGCGGACATCTTCTACGAATTCGATAAGTCGGGCCTCTCCTGCCGCATGACCATACCGATTGGAGCTGACGATGACTGAGATCGACAATGCTGCCCTGCGCGGTAGCCGCGTGCTGGTGGTGGAAGACGATTACCTGCTCGCAGAGGATCTCTGCCGGGACTTGCGCGAAAGCGGAGCCACGGTCCTGGGGCCGGCCCCGACCGTCCACTATGCCTATAGTCTGCTGCTCGGCAGGCGGGGTGTGGATGGCGCAGTGCTGGATGTGCGCCTTCACGGGCGCAATGTCTTCGAATTGGCCGAGCGGCTGCGCGAGCTCGATATCCCGATGCTCTTTGCCACCGGCCATCAGCAGGATATCCCTGCTGAATTCGGCAATGAAGCGCGGCTCATCAAGCCGCTGCGGACAAACGAGCTGATCGACAAGCTCGGGCACCTCGTCAGGCGCGAGGAGAGCCGCCCGGCAGGTGGCGCGCCGCCATCGCCCGCCGCCGAACCGCCGCTGCCGATCGATGCGCGCATCGGCCGATGCGTGACGCGGGCGCTGCGTTTGCGGTTCAGTGAGTGACGGCTCCGGCTCGCCCGTTGCGCTCGTAGCCCAAGCTCGTGACGTCAAAAAGTGCCAGGCGCCGCAGGGCGGCGGTATCGTTGAGGGTGACGATCCCCTTGCTCATGGCGACGAGGTGCATGCGCCGCAGCTCCTGGAGCGTACGGTTGACATGAACCGACGACAAGCCGAGCGCGTCGCCGAGATCGGTCTGCGTGGCGGGGAAGTGAAACGTGCCTTTCTCGACCAGTCCCACGCGCCGCAGGCGCAGTTCCATCTCGCACAAGAGATGCGCCATGCGCTGCAGGGCGTTGCGCTGGCCGAGGCTGATCATCCACTCGCGTCCGATCGCCTCGTCCACTGCATTGGCCGCCAGCATCGCTCTCATGAAGACTGGAAACCGCTCGCTGGCGGCAACGAAGCTTTCCGCCTGCATGCGGGCAACCGCAACCTGCGACAGCGCAAAGACGTGCTGTCCCACGTGCCCCGAGGACAAGAACCGATAATCGCAGATATCCCCCGGCACCAGGAAGGCGGTGATCTGGCGGCGCCCGTTCGCCAGGCGCGTGAACCGGTAGGCAAGACCGCTCATGATCACGACGATCCTGTCGGCGGGCGCGCCCTCCTCGAGGATGGTCGCGTGCGCCTGGTGGTGGTTGAGGGCCTTGATCAGATGAGTGAGGGAGGCGAGTTCCTCCTCGGACATCCGCACAAGGCCTGCCAGGTTCGCCAGGAATGGACGGATGCTGACGAGGTTGCGGTCGATCACAGGTTATACCGGAGTGGGTGCTGACAGGCAGGTGAACGCGAAATGGGCCCCGAAGGTTGTCACGCTTATGATGCTGACCCTGCTTTGAGGGAGCCCCTGTCGCCGATTAACGCAGGTTAGACGTGCACTGCAGCGCCGTTTGCATTCTGGTTGCGATGGCTGGGGCTTAACACTTGTAAGCCCTGGGCATCCTCTGTGTGCGGCCGGGAACGTGTCGTCGACAAACCTCGTTGCTGTGCACCGACAACCAAAGCTGTGAGGACACCCAAATGGCAGGCAACAAGAAGCTCGAAGACCTTTTCGAGGACACGTTGCGCGATATCTACTATGCGGAACGCCAGATCACCAAGGCGCTCCCCAAGATGGCCAAGGCGGCGCAGTCGCAGGAACTGCGGCAGGGCTTCGAGCACCACCTCGAGGAGACCGAAGGGCACGTCGAACGCCTGGAAAAGGTTTTTGAGCTGCTCGGCAAGCGCGCGCGTGGCAAGACCTGCGACGCCATCCTCGGCATCATCGACGAGGGCAAGACGATCATGGACGAATTCAAGGACAGCGAGGCTATCGATGCCGGCCTGATCTCGGCAGCACAGGCGGTCGAGCACTACGAGATCGCACGCTACGGCACCCTCAAGACCTGGGCCCAGGAACTGGGGATGAGCGAGGCCGTCCGTCTGTTTGACGAAACCTTGAGCGAAGAGAAGCAGACGGACCAGAAGCTCACGCAGATCGCCGAATCCTCGGCCAATCTGAAGGCCGCCTGACAAAGCAACCTGTGGAGGGCGCCGGAGCCGCAAGGTTTCCGGCGCCGTTTTTATATCTGGAGCAGTTACTTATTGGTGCGACCGCGCTGGTTCGGATCGATGCCGCCGGCAATAGTGGTATCGTTCATCACGTCGCCCTCGACGGTGTTGTCACCCGCCAGTACGTTGTCATCCGAGCCAGTGAGCCCCGGCGACTGGCCGATACCCGGATTGCTCTCGAGATCGCGGTCGGTGGCACTGGCGCGTGCATCGCCGCGTGCGAGGGTCACCTCGTCGCTGGCCCGCTGCCAGTGCTCTTTGGCCTTGCCTTCCGGCCGGCCCTCCTCTTCCCAGATCTGATAGGCCCGCAGCCTGATCTGTTCCTCAGTCGTAGTGGTGGTGGCCATGGCTGTCCTCCATTCTGTTCGGAAGAAACGCGTCACGCCCCTCTTCGCTCCTGACTAAAGGCTGCCGACCGCTGAAATCGATCACAGTCGGCGCTCCGCCGGGAACGCTGGTGCCGTTCGGGTGTTCTGTTCCAAGTCACAAGCGGAGGACAGACCAATGAAAGTGAGCGAACTGATGACCCGGGAGGTGCGCACCGTCACCCCCGACCATAGCCTGCAGGATGCGGCCCGGCTGATGGGCATGATCGATGCAGGCTTCCTGCCGGTGGCGGACGACGACCATCTGGTCGGTACGATCACCGACCGGGACATCGCCATACGCGCTATCGCCGAAGGCAAAGGCCCAGAAACCCGGGTAAGCGAGGCGATGACGCGGGACGTCAAATACTGCTTCGATGACGAAGACGTCGAGCATGTGGCGCGCAACATGGGCGACATCCAGGTCCGCCGCCTGCCGGTCGTCGACCGCAACAAGCGCCTCGTCGGTGTGCTCTCGCTCGGCGACATGGCCATCGACAACCTGTCGGCCGACGCCGCCGAAACAGCGTTATCGGGCATATCGCAGCCGAACCACCGAGCCCACTGAACAACCTGCCGGCCGCAACCATCTCCTCCTCAGGTTGAGCCGCGTCGCTGAGGGGACCTTGCAAGAGCGCGGGCCCCTTTAGTGGTTCTTGCTTTCAATCCTCATCCGCGGGGTCATCTCCGCGAAAGCGGGGAACTCTGTTTGCAGTGCCGGCAAAGGAACGGAGGTTCCCGCTTTCGCGAGAATGACCCGGTGGTGATGGCGGCGGCGGGCCCTCGCGAGATGCGAAAAGATCACCGCAACTGCGCACACGCGGGCAGCAGCACTGCTCCGAGTGCAGCGTAAAGCATCGCCAGGAGCGAGAGGCCTGCCAGGATCCGCATGACTGAAGTCAGGAACGGCCATTGGTCATCAGGAGAGCTTGCGCCCGTGATGAGGCGATAGCTTGCGCCAGGCATGACGAACGCCGCGACGGCGAGCGCCATGCAGAGGACGCTCGCCCCAATGACGGTGCCGGCCGCCAACACATTGCCACCGTTCGCCCCGATCCCGACTTCGAAAGCGCAGAGCGACGATTGCGCTCCATAGATCAGCGTCAGCTGCAACGCCCAGAGGATGGGACCGATCAGGATGAAGATGAGCGTGCCGATCATCTGCCTGTTGGAGGACGTATCGCGCATCCGCATCACCCGATCAGCCGAGGAAAGCCGTGGATCAGCACCAGGCCGAACAGGCCCTGGGCGCTGGTGTAGTAAAAAAAGAGCGCCGCGTTGTCGAAGGTGACCCGCCGCCGACGGTCGAGCTGCCCCGTCACCTGCCGCGCCACGGCGAAAAGGCAGAGGATGACGGTGGCGAAGGCCGCCTGTCCGGTGAGGAACGCGGCCATATAGACCATGGCTCCATAGGACGAGGCCTTGGGATCGAGGCCGGTCCCGATATGCCCGAGGACTTCGAGGCCGATCGCCCCGACGATCAGGATGGCGGCAGCGACCAGGAGGAGGGGTGTTGCCGACCACGAGCGCCCTTCTTCGGGAAGTCGCCTGCCGGCCCAGAGGATGAGCGCGCTGCCGCCAACGAACATCGCGGCCGAGCCCAGGGGGTAGAGCAGGGAAGGCGGCGCAGGCGAGCCGGCCGGTGCCCAGACCTCCGGCGAGACCGTCCACAGATAGAGGTAGGAGAAGAAGTAGGAGACATAGAGCGAGGCGGCGACCAGCATCAGCACCACCATCGCCCACCAGCTGTGCGAGAGGGGGCCGGTCATGTAGGTCGGCAGTTTGATGCCGCCACCGATATCGACTTCCCCCTGGCTTGGCTTGTCGAGCTGCCAGGTCCAGACGAGGCATGCCGCGATGGCGAGCACGCCGCAGGTGAGAGCGATGGTCACCTGCTTGATGGTCAGGAGCAGGAAGAAGGCCGCGGTGAAGGCGGCCGCGGCAAGGTGCGTCCAGCTCGGCCCCGGCATCTGGATGACGTATTGCGGCTCGGCCTCGACCGCCGAGGTGACGATCGTCTCGCGACCGCCGGTCGGGGCGCCGGGCAGGTAGTGCAGACCCTCCTCGACCTCGCGCGACAGCGACGGTCGGTCCCAGAGAGGATCGCGGCTGGTGACGCGCGGAATGCTGCGGGTGGAATAGACGTCGTTGGGCAGGAACTCGAGGGTCCCCGCGTTCCACGGGTTCTCCGGACCGTTGCCGAAACGGAAGTTGCGGAAAAGGTCGATGATGAAGACGAGGACGCCGGCGGCAATCGTGAAGGCGCCGACGGTCGAGATCGTGTTGAGCACGTCCCAGCCCATATTGCTGGGATACGTCCAGACCCGCCGCGGCATGCCCGCAAGGCCGGTGATGTGCATGGGAAAGAAGGCGACGTTGAAGCCGATGAACATCAGCCAGAACGCCCACTTGCCGAGCCGCTCCGAGAGCATCCGGCTGCTGACCAGGGGAGCCCAGTAGTAGAAGGTGGCAAAGAGCGGGAACACCATGCCGCCGACGAGCACGTAGTGGAAATGCGCAACGACGAAATAGCTGTCGTGCGCCTGGAGATCGAAGGGCACGATGGCCACCATCACTCCCGTCAGCCCGCCGAGCGTGAAGATGAAGAGAAAGCCGAGGATGAAGAGCGACGGCACGGTCAGCCGCAGCCGCTCCCGCCCGGCTGCAATGGTTGCGATCCAGGAGAACACCTGGATGCCCGAGGGGATAGCGACCGCCATGCTCGCCGCCGAGAAGAAGGTAAGGCTCAGCGCCGGGATGCCGGTGGTGAACATGTGGTGCACCCAGAGCCCGAAGCTGAAGAAGCCCGTGGCGATGAGGGCAACGACGATCAGCCGATAGCCGACGAGCGGCGTCTGGGCCATGGTCGGGATCATCATCGAGACGAGCCCGGCCGCCGGCAGGAAGATGATGTAGACCTCGGGGTGCCCGAAGAACCAGAAAAGGTGCTGCCACAGCACCGCATCTCCGCCGAGCTCTGCGGTAAAGAACGGCCAACCGAAGGCGCGCTCGATCTCGAGAAGCATTGTGGCGAGAATGACCGCGGGGAAGGCGAAGATGATCATGGCGGCAAAAATCAGCATCGCCCAGGCAAAGATCGGCATCCGCGCCAGGGTCATACCGGGCGGACGCGTGCGCAGCACGCCCACGACGATCTCGATGGCACCAGCGATGGCCGAGATCTCGATGAAACCTATCCCCAGGAGCCAGAAGTCGGCATTATCGCCCGGCGAGTACTCGGTCAGTGTCAGCGGCGGGTACATGAACCAGCCGCCCTTGGGCGCGAGGTCATAGAAGATGGTCGAGAAGAACACCAGGCCGCCGATGATGTAGGCCCAGATGGCGAAGGCCGAAAGGCGGGGGAAGGGCAGGTCGCGCGCCGCCAGCATCTGCGGCAGCAGCATCACACCGAGCGCCTCGACCGCCGGCACGGCAAACAGGAACATCATCGTCGTGCCATGGACGGTGAAGAGCTGGTTGTAGAGATCCTGGCCGACGAACGCGTTGTCGCCCACGGCGAGCTGCGTGCGCATGACCAGCGCCAGGATGCCCGCGAGCACGAAGAACAGGAACGCGATCCCGATGTAGAGCGTGCCGACGACCGTGTTGTTGACGGCCGTGACGATACGAAAGCCCTTGGGTGTCGCCCATACGCGCTTCAGATCCTCGAGCTCGTGCTCGGGTCTCGGGCCTTTGTTGGGCAGGGGCAGGTTGTCCGGTTGCGTGCTCATGCCGGCCTCACCGCAGGAAATAGAGAATGACGAGCGATACGGCGTAGACGAAAAGCACGGCGAGCGAGTCTATACCCATGCGCGTCACCGTCTTGTCGCGCCGCTCGGCCATGCCGATGATGAAGAGCGCCGTCAGCGCTATGCCGACCAGGGCGCCGAAGACGGCGAAGGTGTCGACCTGTCCGAGCACCGGGTCGCCGGGCGCAGCCGCATCGACGAGGAAGAGGAGGCCGACATTGATGAGGTTGGTGCCCAGGATATCGGAAATGGCGAGGGTATAGAGGCGACTCCTGGCTGCTGCGATCGTGCTGCTCAGTTCCGGCAGTGAAGTGGCGAAGGCGAGGAGCACGAAGCCGACATAGCTGCCGCCGAGCCCGGTCTGCTGCGCGAGGGCATCGCCGGTGCGTGAGAGCAGATATCCCGCGGCAAGGATCGCGATCGCCAGCCCAGCCGTCTTCCAGATCAGTTGGTTGAGGCCCTGGTCCTTGAGTTCCTTGTCCGCCTCCTCCTGAGCTTCGTCCTGCTGCACCTGCACACGGTCATCGATCTCGCCGTCGCGGGCGGCGAGCCACGCCCCGCGCCCGCGCGACTGCGCGAGGACCCAGACGCACCCCAGATAGCCAAAGAGGCTGAGCCAGGCCCAGGCGCCGATGCCGATGATGGGAAAATCGCCCACGACCATGCCGGCGGTGGCAATGGTCAGCAGCAGCACGTTGAGCGCCCCTTGCAGGATGACGGTCGCATCCGGAAGCTCGGACGTCAGTGCCTTGCGTCCGATAAGGAAATCGATGAGTGCCAGGATCGCCACCTGCACGGCGATCGACCCGAAGAGGTTGTTGACCGCAAGAGCGGCCGCTCCGCTGGCCGCCGACGTGACGGTAACGCCGATCTCGGGCAGGGAGGTGATTCCGGCCAGAAGGATCATGCCGATGACCGCATGTCCGATGCCGGTCTTTGAGCTGATGGCGTTGACATAGGAGGTCACGCGCGTGCCCGCGAGCCAGACGACCACCGCCGCTGCGGCAAAGATCGCGAGGTTGATGAAGAGATTGAACTCACTGAAGTCGAACATCTATTTCAGGCTCTCCAGATAGTTCGAGAGATCCTCGAGCTCGGCTTCGTCGAATATGGTGTAGGGCGGCATCTGGTTTTCAGGCTTGATGTGCTGGTTGTCGGTGATCCAGCGCGCGAACGCCTCTGCATCGTTGGGGAGCGTCGCGGCGGCAAGCGAGCGGCGGCTGCCGACATGCGTCAGGTCCGGGCCGATCCGGCCGTTGGCCCCGGCGCCGCGCACCGTGTGGCAGGCGCCGCACCCGGCTTGCCGGAATAGCTCGGCCCCGCGCGCTTCGCTCTCTCCTTGCGGCGCCGGCGCATCGGCGGCCTCATTGGCCATCCAGTCCGCAAAGTCCTCCGGCGGCTGCGCGACCACTTGGAACGACATGAAGGCATGGGCGCCGCCGCAGTACTCGGCGCACTGGCCGCGGCTGACGCCCGGTTCGGTTGCCGTCAGCGTCAGCCGGTTGATGCGGCCGGGGATCATGTCGAGCTTGCCGGCGAGCTGCGGTGCCCAGAAGCTGTGGATGACGTCGGCAGTCGTCAGCTCCAGCGTCACCGGTTCGCCAACGGGCAGATGAAGCTCGTTGGCGCTCTCGATCTGCGTCCCATCTTCACCGAGATAGGTCACGCGCCACCACCAGCGCTCGCCGCTGACCGCGATCCGCAGGCCGCCTTCCGCGTCCTCGCCGGCGGCGCCCGCGCGCATGACCAGAAAGCCGGCAACGAGCAAAATGCTCAGCGCTGCGACGGGGAAGGCGATACCGGCGCCGGCGATGAACCGCTCACCCGCCAGCACCCGCCGCACCCTCTGCCCGCCGAGCATGGCAACGCCAGTCGCAACGACGACGCCAATGAAGATCACGCTTCCAGCGATGGTCATGACCCAGAAGAGGGTCTCGATGCGCTCGGCCTCCGCGCCCCGCGGAAAGAAGGCTGACTGCTCTCCCGCGCAGCCGGCAAGCGCGAGCAGGCAAAGCGTGCCGGCCAATGAACGCAGGACTGGCGCGGTCACGGCTCGTCCTCCGCCACCGGCTGCGGCGCGGGGAGCGAAGCGAGATAGGTGCTGACCGCCTCGATCTGCTGCGGCGTCAGACGCCGGGCGATCGCCGCCATGATCGCCCCATAGCCAGTATCGTCGCGCAGCCCGTGCCGCCAGACCTGCAACTGGCCCATGAGATAGGCCGCCGACTGCCCCTCGAGACGAGGGAACTGGGCGTTGGCGCCCAGGTGGCAGGTGACGCAAGCCGGCACGTCCGCTTCCGGTATGCCGTGCAGCACTATGTTCTGACCCTCTTCGAACTCCTCGCCGCCGTCCGGCTCTGCAGTCTCGGGCGAACCGAGCGCGGCGTAATAGGTGGCAAGATCCTCGATTTCCGCGTCGCTCATCCCGTGGGCGATCGGGGCCATGAACCCACTCGCACGCGTCTCAGCCCGGTATTCCTCGAGCGCGCGTTTGAGATAATCGTGTGATTGTCCGCTGAGCCTGGGCACGAGTTCGTCGATCGGGCCGGACTGATCGTCGCCATGGCAGCGCGTGCAGGTTTCGATTCCGTCGGGCATCGTGCCCGGCTTGCTCAACGCCGGGCGGGAAAGGCCGGCGAGCATGTCGGTGTAGAACTCCGGGCCCTGCGCATTCAGCGCCTCAATGAATGCGATCAGCGCCCATACCTCGTCGCTGCGCTCTGGCGCCGGCCATGCCGGCATGCCGGAATATTTGAGGCCGTTGTGGACGATGGTGTAGAGCTCGGAGGCAGGATAGTTGCGGGCTGCGTCGGTGAGGTCCGGCGGCCGCGGCAGCATGCTCGTAAAGACCGGGTTGTTGGGTTCGCCCGGCGTGCCGTGGCAATCGGCGCAGCCGGTGAGGTAATGCTGCGCGCCGAGAGCCACGAGCCCGGCGTCGGAAAGGTCCGGCACATCGACGTCCTGCGCCGCGCCGGTGATCGACTGATCGCGCAGGATCGTGATGAGCCAGGTGGTGATCGTCAAATGATCGCGGTTGGCCGCGATGTTGTAGATCCCCGACCAGATGAAGATGGCCCCGCCGATGAGGAACGCTGCCAGCACCAGCAGCACCGCCAGGCCCAGCCGTTGCAGACGGGTGAGCGGGTGCACCTTGACGACTTTGTCATCCATCGGCAGCCGCCTCGCGCTCGAGCGAGAGGAACCAGCGCGCGGAAATGACGATGCCGGCCAGCACATAGGTCAACGGGCAGGCGGTCAGCATGATGAGGCCGGCAAGCTGCTGGTCGCCGAGCATGGTGGTCGCCGGACCGGCATGTCCCGTGTGTGCCGCTGCCATCGATGGAAAGAGATGCCGTGGGGCGAAGACGAGCAGTGCTCCGAGGAGGCAGAAGAGTTTCCCGGTGACGAGCAGGGCAAAGATCGCACGCCAGCGGCCGGAGGCAGGCGTCGATGCGATCGCCGCCCAGAACCACAACGCTGCCAGGGCCAGGCTGATATGCATGGCGGCCATTGCCGCCGGGTTCGACATGGCGAGCGCAAGGGCCGGCGGGCTGTGCCAGCCCCACAGGAGGCAGAGCTGGCAGAGCGTGGCGAGCGGCCAGCTCCTCCACAGGTGCACCGGCCCACGTAATGACAGGCCGAAGACGAGGAGCGGCACGGCAACGTTCATCACCGCCACATGCTGGAGCATGTGCGCGCTCAACGGGCCGATATCGGTATCCAGCCCCAAGCCCCCAAGCATCATCTGCCAGCTTCGGTTCGTCGCGCCATGGTGTTAGACGCGGAGAAGGGCGGGGAGGTTCCTTTTCGGCTCCGGTCTCCCGAGCGTCCGGTTCCTGCACCGCCACCTCAACAAACTCGGTGTCACCTCGACGCAGCTGCGTCGGGGCCCATCTTGAGATGCTGCCGCAGCCGCAAGGTGTATGAACGGGGTCCGGAAGAGCGCAGCCAACCGAGCTTTCCGTGCGTGTTGATGTGTTCGGGGCTGGGCCCCGACCTGCGTCGGGGTGTCACCCGGTGGGTGGGAGAAATGGTGGCCGGAGACCGGCATCACCTGAAGATCAATGCACCGCCTCGTGCAGCGCCAGCCACGCCCGGGCATGCGCTTCGCTGGCATCGAGCTCGCGCCTTCCGCCGCGCGGCTTTGTCTCCGCCAACTCCTGCGCCAGCGTGCCGCCCGACCAGGAGAGCATCACCTGCGGGTGGATATAGCACCGGCGGCAGACCGCGCGGGTGTTGCCGAGGCGGCTGGCGATTTCGTCGATGACGGCGTTTGCGGTGCGTGCCTGCGCAGTCTTGCTCTCGGGCAGCTCGGTTCTCGAGAAGAGCTCCAATGCCCGCACTGTTCCCGCCCAGGTGCGGAAGTCCTTGGAGCTGAAATTGTCTCCGGCAGCTTCCTGGATGTAGCCGTTGACCTCCTGCGAGGTGAGCGGGCGGCGTGACCCGTCTTCATCGAGATATTGGAAGAGGTGCTGGCCCGGCAGGTCCTGGACGCTGCGCACGATGCGCGCGATCCGCCGGTCGGTGAGGGCGAGGCGCCAGTGCTTGCCCGACTTACCGCGAAAATCGAACCGCAGCCTTGCCCCTTCGACCTCGACATGCCGGTCCCTGAGAGTGGTGAGGCCGAAGCTTCTGTTCTCGCGCGCATAGGCGCTGTTGCCCACCCGGATCAGCGTATTGTCGAGCAGCCACACGACCGACGCACAGACCTTGGGAAGCTCGAGGCCGCGCCGGCCAAGATCGGCCTCGACCGTGCGCCGCAGCTTCGGCAAGGTGCCGGCGAACGGCAGCATGTTGCCGTATTTGACCTCGTCGCGACATGTCGTCCACAGCGAATGGTAACGGTATTGCTTGCGCCCCTTCTGGTCGCGTCCGGTCGCCTGGATATGCCCATTCGCCTCGGGCGAGATCCACACATCCGTCCACGCCGGCGGGATGGCGAGCCCGCGGATGCGTGCCAGCACCGCCTCATCGCCCAGCCGTTCGCCGTCGGGCCCGACATAGGTGAACGCTCTGCCTCTCCGCTGGCGCCTTATGCCGGGCTCCTGGTCGGAAACGTGCACGAGCTGGGTGATTACCGTGCCGAGTTCATCCGACCGGCTGCGGTCGCGCAGCAATTCTTGCAGGGATCCGAAACGCGGCATGGCCATTCCTTGTCAGCACTGAGAAATGTGGTCGCACGCGTTGCGGTTCCTTTGTCCTGCCGTTTGCTCTCCGCAACTCAAACGCCGCGGCCGCATTGATCGATGGAGACGGAGGACTTTCATGCAGGATATGGCTGCACTTTCCTGGACGTGGATCGTGGTCGCGGGGACAGTGGTGCTTGGCGCGGTGCTCGCCTGGGCCATGTATCGCAATTCCAAGGTCACTCCCCGGCAGGACGCCGAGGCCGAGGCCGGCGCGCGGCGCATCTACAAGAGCGGCCGTGAGTACGGCCCAGGCCGGCACGTGCTGACGACGCCGGTCGGCATCGCCCTCGTGCTTGTCGTCCTGGTCGGGATCGGCGCGCTGATCCTCAGCCTCTGGGAAGCGGGGCCGGCCGAAGTGGAGGAGGGCACGCCCTCGACCGAAACGCCTGCAGTCGAATCTCCGGGGGCGATCGAAGCTCCGGGCGGCGGCTAACCTTTCTTGCCTTTCGGCTGGCAAGGGAACGCTGCGGCCCGGCCGCGATTGTCTTGCTGGATCGATAGTGGAGATGAGACGATGCCAGACGCCATGCCCGGCCAGCACCAGGACGTTCAGCCCGGCCGCCAACATGCCATGTACCCCGAACCCGACTGCGCGCCGCTCTACCCCGGCAGCGGCAGGCTCGAAGGCAAGGTCGCCATCATCACCGGCGGCGATTCCGGTATAGGGCGCGCCGTTGCGCTGCTCTTTGCCCGCGAGGGCGCCAAGCTCGCCATCGGCTATCTCGAAGAGGACAGGGACGCTGAGGAAACGCTGCGTCTGATCGAGGAAGAAGGGGGCGACGCGATCCTCGTCAAGGGGGACATCGGCGACCGCTCGTTCTGTAAGTCCTTCGTCAACCGCACGCTTGAGAAGTTCGGAAAGCTCGACATCCTCGTCAACAACGCCGCCGAGCAGCATGTGCGCGAGGAGCTCGACGAGGTGAGCGAGGAAGATATGACCCGGGTCTTCAAGACCAACATCTTCGGTTATTTCTTCATGGTCCAGGCCGCGCTCGACCACCTGCAGGAGGGTGCCCGCATCATCAATACCTCCTCGATCGTGGCTTACCGCGGCCAGGCGCAGCTGATGGATTATTCCATGACCAAGGGCGCGATCGTGGCGCTGACGCGTTCGCTGTCCTCACGGCTCGCCGACAAGAAGATCCTGGTCAACACCGTCGCCCCCGGGCCTATCTGGACGCCGCTGATCCCGGCAAGCTTCCCCGAGGACAAGGTGGCCGAGTTCGGCACCTCGGTGCCGCTCAAGCGCCCCGGCCAGCCCAATGAAGTCGCGCCGGCCTACCTCTTCCTCGCCTGCGAGGACAGCCGCTACATGACCGGCCAGACCATACATGTGGACGGTGGTGATTTCCCCAGCAGTTGAGGTGGGTTAGGGGATGTCATCCGCGCCGGGAGAAGGCCCCCTCACCCTGCCCTCTCCCCGAAGGGCGAGGGGACCCTGTGGCTGTGCACGATCAAAGCAGGGGCACCGTGTTCACCTCGCCCCTCCGGGGAGAGGTCGACGGCGAAGCCGGCGGGTGAGGGGGCCTTCCCATCTCCGCGTGTAAAACCTGTGCGTGAGGATGCAGGGTGCCCCCCGCACACCTACCCAGCCCGCTCCTCGAACCGCTCCGCGCTCCCCGTTAGCACCCGCGAGAACTCCACCTCGCTCACCGGCTTGGACAGCAGATAACCCTGCAGTTCATGGCAGCCGATGGCGGTCAGGTGGTCGCGCTGAGCGGTCGTTTCGACGCCCTCGGCTGTGATCTGGAGCTTGAGCGCACGGGCCAGCGCCACGATTGCACGCACGATCGCGTCGCAATCCGGGGAGATGCCCAGCTGCGAGATGAATGAGCGGTCGATTTTGAGCTTGTCGACCGCATAGGTGCGCAAATAGCTCATCGAGGAATAGCCGGTGCCGAAATCATCGAGCGCAATGCTGATCCCCATGTCCCGCAGGGCCTTGAGCGACGCCTTGGTGGTGCCGCTATGGTCGAGCAGCACGCTCTCGGTGATCTCGATCTGCAGGCGTTCCGGCGGGAGCCTCGTCTCCTTGAGGATCTCCGCGACACGCTCTGCCAGCCGCTCGTTACGGAACTGGACTGGCGACACATTGACCGCGACCCACGGCACGTTGCAGCGCACCGCGAATTCGCACGCCTCCCTCAGCACCCACTCGCCCAGCGGCTCGATCAGCGCCCGTTCCTCGGCGACGCTGATGGACACCTCCGGCGGCAGGCGGCCATGGACGGGATGGTCCCACCTTACCAGCGCCTCCGCGCCGAGCACGGTGTTGGAATCGGCGGCAAACAGCGGCTGGTAGACGAGGCTCAGCTGCGTGCCGGCTTCGAGAGCCTCGCGCAGCTCCCGCTCGATCAGCCGGCGCTGCTTGACCAGGTCGTCCATGTCCCCGGTGAACATCTCGTAGCGGTTCCGGCCGCGGCCTTTCGCCTGGTAGAGGGCGATATCGGCCTTGCGCAAGAGTTCGTCACGCGCGCCAGTCGGATGGGTCGAGAGCACGATGCCGATGCTGGCGCTGACATGCGCGCGTTCACCGGAAAGGTCGAAGGGCTCGCGCATCACATCCAGCAGCCGGGCTGCCAGCTCCTCGGCTTCCGGGTCTCCGGCGATATCCGTCTGGATGACGGCAAGTTCGTCGCCCCCGAGCCTCGCGACCGTATCTTCCCGGCGCACCACGCTTTCGAGGCGCCCCGCCACCTGCCGTATCAACTCGTCGCCCGCCGCATGTCCGAGGGTGTCGTTGACGTTCTTGAAGCGGTCGATATCGATGGCATGGAGCGCCACCATCGCGTTGGGTCGCCGTGCGGTCAGCAGGGCGCGATCGAGCCGGTCCTCGAAGAGTGCCCGGTTGGGCAGGCCCGTCAGCGTATCGTGGAAGGCGAGGTAATGCGCCTGCGCTTCGCTGGCTTCGAGCTCCGTTGAAGAGCGGCGCAGCCGCGCCAGCAGCCAGGCGAGGAGCGCGAGACCCGCGAGGATGGCGCCCGCCGCGCCCGGCGCCATATCCTTGACCACTTGCAGGCCGGGCCGGTCGCCCTCCCAGGTCACATAGGCCAGAGGCGAGCCGGCGGCATCAACGATCGGCACCGCCAGCTGCTCCGGATCGAGCTGCTGGGGCGTGACGATCTCGACGCCGCTGATGTGGTATTGCACCGCGATCTCCGCTTCGATCGCCTCGTCCAGCCGCTGCACCGCCACGTGCAGGAATTCCGCGCCCGGCGCCTGCATCAGGTTCTCCGTGCTCGGCACGATCGGCTTGACGCTGACGATTGCCGGCGTCCCGCCGAGCATCACCATGTCCTCGACCCCGATGTCGACGATCGCTTCGGTTGAATCCTCCAGGCCCTCCGAGGCCGCGTCGAGCTCCTGGCGCAGCTGCGCGACAAGCGGCGCTATTGCCGCAGCTTCCGCCTGGTAGGCGGCCGGCTGCAACGTCTCGAGCTGCTGCATGGCGTGGATCGGCTCGTCTCGGGGCGTGAGCACATAGTTGCTGTCGTGCCCGAAATACTCGCCCATCCACAGGCCCAGGTTCTCTTCCATCCACGCCTGGTCGCCCATCCGCACGCGCACCACCGCCTCGTCCCAGATGACGGCGCTTTCCTGCTCGACCGGCAGGCGCTCGTAGACCGCCGCTATACCGCTGGCGACGAAATCCGCCTGCCGCTGGATCGCCTCGTCATCGACGGCTATCACCGCCCACATGCCAAAGCCGAGTAGCAGAGCGAGCGCCGCGGCCACCGTTCCGGTGGCAACCAGGCTGGCTCTCGCCGTAATTGCGGGAGATCGAGGATGAGCGATTTTGATGTTCATGACCGGCCCTGAAGTACAGGCCGACCATGAGGCATGAATCTAAAGCTTTTCTTCCTTGAACCTGAGGAAATTGCAGGAGTGTCAGCGCCGCACCGCGGCCCGAATTAACCAGCAGTTAACGCTGCGCTTGGCAAACCGCGCGACGCTCCATAGTTTTCCACCCGGTATTGGGGAGTTGGCATGCAGAATTGAAGGGCGGTTCTTCTCGGCTGCCTCTGCGGTTTGCATGCTCACCGGCTTATTGTTTTCCGCTTTTTCTCGCCCGCACTTACGCGGAATGAGCGCCGTTCGGTACGGTGAAAGACAGTCAGCTCCGTTCCACCAGCCTGCCGCGAATGGAGCCAAGCGATGGAAACACTCGATCAACGCCCGACCGATGCGCCCGCAGCCGAGCCGAAGGCCTGGCCGCGAGGCAAGAATGAGATCCGGCAGCCGCGCTTGCTGCCGGAGGTGACGGGCGCCAACATCATCACCCGCTACTGGCAGGGCGGCTATTCGCTTGGCGTCTCCTACTGGGTCTTCGGCGTGCTGGCGAACGTCGCGGCAGGCTTGCTTGCGTTCACCCTCAGCGCCGCGCTTTCCCCCGAGAAGGGCTACGAGCCGGGCGTGCTCTTTGCGTTCTTCGTCGCCTTCTGGATCGGCCTGACGGTGCTGGTCATCTGGGAGTTCGTCGGCTTGTGGCGCTCGGCGAGACGCCATGCCGACCGGCGGATCAAGCTGGGCAAGACATCCATCTGGGCAGGCCTTGCGCAGCTCACCGTTGTGCTCGGCGCCCTGCAGTTCGCCGCCGCACTGGCCACCAACGCGGCCCCGCAGGTCCGCGAGCTCCACGCCATGGCCTTCCTCGGTGATCCGGACATTCCCGCCAACTCGCTGCGGCTGCTGCGCGGCGCCACCGAGCTCGACCTCACCGGCGGCATCAAATACGGCCTCGCCACCGACCTCGAGCGCGTGCTCGATGCCGCGCCGACCGTGCGCACCATCCACCTGACCAGCGGCGGCGGCCGCATCGGCGAGGCCGAGAAGGTCGCCGACCTCATCCGCGCCCGCGGGCTCGACACCTATGTGCCGAGCACGTGCGCGTCAGCCTGCACGCTGATCTTCCTCGCCGGCAAGACACGTACGCTCTTCGATGGTGCTCGTCTGGGCTTCCACTCGACGGATTTCCCGGGGACGAGCCCGGAAGACGCGGCACTGGCAGACCGCGACTATGTGGATCAGTTGATTGCCGCCGGCGTCGAGCCGGGCTTCGCCAATCGTACGATCGCCTATCCGCCCACAGATATGTGGTACCCGCCCGGCGACACGCTGCTCGCCGCCAATGTCGTCAGCCGCCTGGACGACGGGACAACCTACGCCATTTCCGGTTTCGGGACCGACCCGGACGAGGCTGACATCGCGGCCAGCTTTGCCAGCATCGGCGTTTACAGCGCCCTCGAGGCGTTCGATCCGCAAGCTGCCGCAGAGGTCTACGCTGTGTTCACGCGGGCCTACGAGAACGGCAACACCTATGTCGAGATGATCACCGAGGCCCAGGCGGTCATGACCGCGGCAGCCCTCAGGAGTTATCCTCTCGCCGACGATGACGTGCTGGTGCAGCTCAACGTCCTGCTGGCCGACCAGCACCAGTGGCTCTCTCAGCAGGATACGGCAATGTGCTACGCCTATTCGTACGGTGGAGGTTCGCCTGTCGAGATCGCCGGCAGAATGTCCCCGCAGTTGCGCGAACGCCAACTTCTCCTCAACGAGCAGTCGTTTCGCACCGCTTCGCCAAGAGAGCCGGTCAACCAGAGTGCGGTCGACGCCTTGTGGGCGAAGATCTCGGGTTACATGGCGACCACGCTGGCTCCCGCCGAATACGAGACGTTCACTTCCGGCCTGCCGGCGACGACACCTCAGCAGCAGGCAGACTATTGCCATGCCGCGATAAGCATGTTCCGCCTGATCTCCACCCTGCCGCAGCACGAAGCCGCCCTGTTGATGCGCGACCTCCTCCGCGCGCTTTGAGACTTGGGGGCGCCGAACGGACAAGCGGCTCCGTCAATTCTCGCCCATTTGTGCAGGGGTTGCCGCGCAGCGAGTCGGGTGGGGGGTCGTCTTGCCCCCACCCAACCTCCGGACGAGAGCACCGACACCGTCCCACCCACCGGGTGTCATCCCAGCGAAAGCTGGGACCCAGCCCTGAACACATCACCGGGCACGGAAAGAGCAGTTAGCCACGTCTCCCGCAGCGTTGGCTGGTGCGACAGCCGGTCCGGGTTCGGAGTGTGGGAGGCAGACGAGAACCCCAACGGGGTACCTCTATTTCCACCAAAATGGGTTGGGTGACCGGGAGCCATTCGTACTCGAGCAAGCTATACTGGTTGAGCTGGCTCGAGTTGGGGGACTAATCATGACGTCTACGCAACCAACCGGTTCCGCCGGCGCGCCGGCATACGTCATTTCGGTCGCCACGGCCGAGGACATCCCTGACATCCTCGCTCTGCAGGCACGTAATCAGATCTCGAGGGGCGGAGCGCTGTCGATCGAATTCCCGGCCGAGTGGTTCGAGCGGGCGGTGAAGGACATGCCTGTCGTCATCGGGCGGCGCGAAGGACAGCTCGCCGGCTTTCTCGTCTCCAGCTCGCAAGAAGCAACCCGGCACCTGGCACTTTCGCAGGCCAAATACCGCGCCTATCCCGCGGGTAAGGAGGCGTACAATTCAGGCCCGTTGTGTATCGCTGCAAGCGAGCGCGGGCGCGGGCTGGCATGGAAGCTGTTCGAAGCGCAGCGATCACTCTTGCCCGGCCGCGAGGGCGTTGCGTTCATTCGACGAGACAATGCCGTGTCGAGAGCGGTTCATGCCAAATACGGATTTCAGGAGGTTGCGGCGTTCTCCCATGCCGGGGTGGAATACCTGGTCGTGTCGTACTCCGCCGTGGACGCGAGCTAGATCAGCGTCAGAACGATTGCCTCTCCCGCCACGAAGATGCCCCCGTTCGCCCGGGCTATTCGCCGATCACCTGCTCCTCGATCCCCTCGGGATAGCGATCGAGGGTGAGGTTGAGGCGGATGCCGTGTTCGAGGAACGCCTTCATGCCGGCGAGCAGCAGGGTGAAGCCTTGCGTGGAATCGGCCACGTACCGCACCAGCTTGTCGGCGTCGTCCTCCCAGCCCGCTTCCGTTACGCGCACGAACGTCGTGCCATCAGGGATCGCCTCAAACGTCCATTCGACCTGCGTCAGGCCGGCATAGCCCGGCCATTCGATGAGGACGTGCCTGTTGCGCTCGACGGCAATGGCAACGACATTGTTGACGACATCGTGGCTCTCCCACACCCACTGCACCTGGGCGCCAGTCTCCAGCCGTCCGCTCCCCTTGCTGAACCAGAAGTTGGAGGTGATCGCAGGATCGACGATTGCCTCGAAGACGTCCTCGGCTGGCTTTCGGATCAACATGTCGGTCTTGGCGATTGGAGCGTGCGTCAGCATCATGTTGGCGATGGAAGTGTTCCTCTTCATCTGCCCTGACGACACGCCTCTCGACTCGCCTGCCATTTAGAATCTTCTGCCGCAATGCACCCCCGATGAGTATGGGTGGGTTAACTCCGTGTCGATCACGTGCAGCACGTTTGCGGTGCATGTGCTAAGGACATGCTGTCTATCTGTATCTCCTTGCCGCTACCTAAACGGTTAAATGGGTGGGAAACCGAGTGCCTTATCGGATGCGCCATTTGATCTGCTAAACACGATGAGTTTGGTTTTCGTGGTATCCACGAGAGTAACTGCGTATGTGTTGCCGCCAAGTAGGGCGTTAGGTTGCGTATCGACGTGCATGACTTAAGACTTTGGGGGCTGAATGATCGACAAGCTCGATCGACTCGTCGAGGATATTTCGGGCCTGAACAGCAAGCTGGTACTTCTGATCGGCCCACCCAGATCTGGAAAGAGTCATCTACTCACGCAGCTGGCCGCGCGCCGGAAGGTGCGTGTGCTGAGTGTCGGTACGACCCTCGGTCGTGAATTGCTGACAGTGCCGAGCACGAGAAGACATTTACAGGCGGCCGACCTGCTGAAGGGCCAAGTGGATGCCTTTGCTCGCGATGGCCTTTCGCTCATGGATAACATCGAGCTTCTGTTCGATCGCACGTTGCAGCTCAACCCGCTTGACTTATTGAAGCGACATGCTCACGCGCGTCGCGTCATTGCGGTGTGGCCAGGGGGCCTTCGGGAAAACCGGCTTTCCTACGCTACAACAGGTCATCCAGAATGCAAGGACTACGGCCTCGACGGCCTGGTCCCGTTCGAAATTCATTGAAGGGGGAACACGGGATGCCGATGCGTTATGGCGATCTCATTCAATTTGAGCCGATCGAGTCTGTCATTCAGCTTTTGGACGCCAATCGCCCGGACGAAGCCAAGAAGCTGGTATCGACCTACGTCATTTCGGACGACATGGCCGAACGGATCGCCAAGCAGATGATCCCTCAGCTCTCGTTCGACGAGGCGGTTGACCACAAGGGCGTGCTGGTCGTCGGCAATTACGGAACCGGTAAGTCGCACCTGATGTCGGTGCTCTCGCTGGTTGCTGAAGATGCCGAATATGTCTCGATGATCCGTCACCCCAAGGTGGCCGAGGCCGCGGGCGCCATCGCGGGAAACTTCAAGGTTCACCGGATCGAGATTTCCAGCCAGATGTCCTTGCGGGACATCATCACTCAACAGCTTGAGGTATTCCTCGACAAGCACGGCGTCAGCTATTCCTTCCCTCCACCTGACAGGGTCATCAACAACAAGGCCGCCTTCGAGGAGATGATGGCGGCGTTCGCCGAGGTCCATCCGAACCATGGCGTCCTGCTCGTAGTCGACGAGTTTCTCGAGTACCTGAGATCGCGGAAGGATCACGATCTGGTCCTCGACCTGTCGTTCTTGCGTGAGATCGGCGAGGTCACGAAGCATCTCCGCTTTCGGTTCGTCGCGGGCGTTCAGGAAGCGATCTTCGACAGCAGCCGCTTCCAGCATGTCGCCGACAGCCTTCGTCGTGTGAAGGATCGCTTCACGCAGATCCTCCTCGCCCGCCAGGACGTCAGTTTCGTCGTGGCCGAACGCCTCCTGAAGAAGACGGCGGATCAGCAGAACAAGATCCGCGCTTACCTGACGCCGTTCGCCAAATTCTATGGCTCGATGAACGAACGCATGGACGAGTACGTCCGGCTGTTCCCGGTGCACCCTGATTACATCGGGACCTTCGAGCGGCTGGTGTTCACCGAGAAGCGCGGCGCACTGGTGACCCTCCGGGATCAGATCCAGGCTATTCTCAGCGAAGAGGTGCCCGACGATCGGCCGGGACTGATCGGCTACGACAAGTTCTGGGAGACGGTCACGTCGAACTCCGTGCTGCGCGCGGATCCGAACATCGGGCCTGTGCTTAAAGTATCCGAAGTCCTGTCAGAGCGCGTAAGGAAGGCTTTCACCCGCCCGGCATATAGGCCGATGGCGCTCCGCATCATCGACGGACTTTCGGTTCATCGCCTGACGACGGGCGGCGACATTTATATTCCCGTGGGACCAACGGCTGAGGAACTCCGCGACACGCTTTGCCTGTTTCAACCGGGCATCGAAGACATGGGCGGAGAGCCGGAAGCCGACCTGCTTTCCCTCGTACAGACGGTCTTGCGGGAGACGCTGAAGACCGTCAACGGTCAGTTCATCTCGAAAGCGCCGGACACCGAACAATACTACCTCGATCTGAAAAAGGACGTCGATTACGACGCTCAGGTCGAAAAGCGCTCTGAAGCCCTTTCCGATGATGCGCTCGATCGCGCCTACTACAGCGCCATCCGCCAGCTGATGGAGCGCACGGACGAAACCACCTACGTCACCGGCCACCAAATCTGGCAGTACCAGATCGAATGGCAGGACCGACGTGTTGAGCGCAACGGCTATCTCTTCTTCGGTGCGCCGAACGATCGGCCGACGGCTCAGCCCGAACGGGACTTCTACATCTATTTCATCCAGCCGTTCGAGCCGCCGCGGTTCCGTGACGACCACAAGGCCGACGAGGTCTTCTTCCGGCTCAAGGGTCTCGATGAGGCGATCAAGCGTCATCTCTCCTTCTATGCTGCCGCTCAAGATCTCGCGTCGACCGCCAGTGGTGGTGCGAAGTCCATCTACCTCGACAAGGCCAAAGACGCCCTGCGCGACATGAGCAAGTGGCTGCAGGAAAAGCAGATGACGGCCTACGAGGTCACCTATCAGGGCAAGAGCAGGACCTTGCAGGAGTGGACCAAGGGCGTCTCGTTGCGCGACAAGGCCCGCCTTGGCCCGGAAGAGCGGATTAACTTCCGCGACGCAGTCAACGTCATCTCCGGTCTCGCGCTGAACAACCAGTTTGCCGAGGTGGCCCCTGAATATCCGATGTTCTCCGCGCTCGTCACCGAGGCGAACCGGAAGCAGCTTGTCGGCAACGCCCTGCGCGCGCTCGCAGGCGGAAACCGGACCAAGGACGCCGTGGTCATCCTCGACGGCCTGGAGATGCTGGACGGCGATCGCATCGACCCCACACGGTCTCGCTATGCGCAGGACGTCTTGGCTCGGCTGAAGGCAAAAGGCCATGGCCAGGTGCTGAACCGCGGCGAGCTGGTCAGCGGAGATGCCGATGTCGAGTATTTCGCGCCGATCAAGTTCCGCCTGGAGCCCGACCTGCTGGTCACCGTTCTGGGCGGGCTGGTGTATGCCGGCGACATCGTCCTGGCGATCACCGGCGACAAGATTGATTCTGGCAAGATCACACTCCTCGCGGAAAGGCCGCTCGACGAGCTGAAGCAGTTCAAGCACGTCGAGGCGCCGAAGGAGATCAACGTCGCCGTCCTCCGCTCACTGTTCGAAATGTTGGGCTTGCCGCCCGGGCTCGCTCAGCAGGCAACACAGGGCTCGGACGAGCCGGTCAAGCTGCTCCAGGAGGAGGTCGGGAAACTGACACGGCGCGTGCTCAGCGCCGCCACGGACATGTCTGGCCGGCTGAGCTTCTGGGGTCAGCCGCTACTGCGGGAAGAAGAGATCCGCGAATGGCGCACCAAGCTCGATGCGCTCAAGGCCTTCTCAGAAAGCCTGGCGCCCTACAACACAGTCGGGAAGCTCAAGAACCTTCGCATCGGCTCTGACGATATCGCGGCTCAGAAAAAGAACCTTGAGGTTCTGCAGGCTGTCGAGGGGATTCTGGAGCTGGTCGCCGAGCTCGGCACCACGGCAAGCTATCTGTCGCAGGCCGAAATGGTTCTGCCGGCAGAGCATGCATGGGTTCGCCAAGCGCAGGATACCCGTAAGCAGGTCCTCGACAAGCTTGCGGCAGATAGGACCGCGCAGCATTCGGCCGAGTACCGGCAGACGCTGGCCAAGCTGAAGAAGGATTACATCACGGCCTACGTCGGGCTGCACAGCAAGGCGCGCCTCGGAGTTACGGAAGAGAAGACGAAATCAGCGTTGCGCAAGGATCCGCGGCTGATCGCCATGCGGGCCCTGGCTGGCATCTCCTTGATGCCGACCAGCCAGCTGACGAGCTTTGAGGAGAAGCTGGACAAGCTGAAGAGCTGCGCATCGCTCGTCGAATCTGATTTTTCGGCCGGCCCCGTGTGCCCGCACTGCGGCTTCCGGCCGGCGAACGAGCAAGGGGACATGCTTCCGGCTGCGAACGTCCTGAAGCAACTCGACGACGAACTCGACCGGCTGATCGACGGCTGGACGCAGACCCTGCTCGACAACCTCGACGACCCGATCATCCAGGAGAACTTCGATCTCCTGAAGCCTGCGGCCCGCAGCCTCGTCGATGGCTTCATCTCCTCCAAGAGCCTGCCTGATCCGGTGACGCCTGAGTTTGTCGCGGCCGTTCAGGAGGCGCTGTCTGGGCTTGAAAAGATCAACGTCAGCAGCTCGGAAATCAGACAGGCACTCCTGCAAGGCGGTTCCCCGGCAACACCCGAGGACCTGCGCAGGCGCTTCGAGTCCTTCCTAAATGACCGCTGCAAGGGCAAGGACACCACCAAGCTGCGCTTCATAGTGGAGTGATGTCCATGTCCATCCAAGCTGTCACGGACATTGATGTTCTCGCGCTAGCGGTTCGGGACCGGGAGTCACGCCGACTGGTCGAGGAAGCGATTACTGCATATCGCGGAGGAGCTCTCCGTTCCGCAATCATGTCTGTCTGGATCGCAGTCGTGCACGATGTGTTCTCCAAGGCTCGGGAACTGGCTAGTCAGGGAGACGCAGCTTCCATTGCGTTCATTGGGAAGCTCGACAATGCGATCGAGCACAAGAACATCGTGCAGATGCAGGCACTGGAGCGTGAGCTACTCGATACGGCCAAGGACGATCTGCAGCTCGTCACACCCCATGAGTTTGAAACGCTCCGGCGGATCCAAGAAGACCGCCACCTTTGTGCGCACCCGGCATTCATCACCGAGGATGAGCTATTTCAACCGTCTCCTGACCTCGTCAGATCGCATCTTGTTCACGCTCTGCAGTGCATGCTGGTTCACGCGCCGCTTCAAGGAAAGAGCGCACTCAACCGCTTTAAGGCGGACGTCCTCAGTCCGTCGTTTCCGTCGACCGAGGACGGCATCAGGACCTTCGTATCAGCCAAATACCTGAACCGCTCCAAAGATGCCTTGGTGGCGAACCTTATCAAGGTTCTGCTCAAGGCGCCGTTCCTCGAAGGTGAAGAAGAACTGCTCAGAAAGAAGCGCCAACTTGCATGGACTCTTAGCGAGGTTGCAGCAAAGAAGACGCGGATTTTTGAAAAGATCGCCCGGCCGTTCGTCGGCCAGTTCTTTGACGGCGTAGGTGACGGTCGGCTTCTGAACATCTGCACTTTCATCGGTGCCGAGCCACAGCTTTGGGGCTGGCTAACCGATCCCGTCAAGCTGCGTCTTGTACGCCTCATCGAGGAGTGTTCGATCGAGGACTTGAAGGAGCATCTGGTCTTCGATGCGTTCGCGATTCCTGAGTTGGCCGACACGCTGTTGGCAAAGTTCACGAGCTTTGCGGCGCCCGAACGCATACAGCTCTTGTCCGACAATCCCTGCCGGGAGTTCGTGCCTTTCGGTATCGACATCTACGCGACCGCCGGCAGCTATCGCGATGCGGAGAGGCTTGGACAGACGGTCGTGATCCCTCTCGCTCCGCATTTTGGGCCGGATGACATCGGCCGTTTGCTCGATGCGGTGCTAGGCAACAGCCAGATTTCGTACGCTTCAGGGACGGCGGATGTCCTGCTGGAGGTCTTCAAGCTGACCTCAGCGGCCCTGCCGGCATCGCGAGACCATTGGCAGCGCTTTGTCGACGAGATGACCGCTCAGCATGGCGGCAAGACCGACACTCCGTACTCCTATCCCAGCATTCGCGCGAAGCTAGATGCCGCGTAAAGGTGACACCAATGAATGACCTTCTGAACCAAAAATCCGGGACGAACCAGCCAGGCGAAGTAGAATGCCTCGGCATGACCTTCCCGAGTGAGGACGCGCGGCGCGAGCACTTCCTGAAGCTGCTGGCCGATAAGCTGAAGGATCCGGTGTTCCGGAACCAGGAGGGCTTTCCGCAGGGAACGGATGAAGCGATCCTGGCCATGTCAGATCCGCCCTACTACACGGCGTGTCCGAATCCTTGGCTCGGTGATTTCGCGGGCTTGGCCAACAAAAGCCAAGACGACAGCGCCCACTATAAATCCGAGCCCTTCGTAGCAGATGTTAGCGAAGGTAAGAACGACCCAATTTACAATGCGCATGGCTATCACACAAAAGCGCCGCATCGCGCAATAATGCGGTATATTTTGCACTTTACTCAGCCTGGTGATGTTGTGCTCGATGGCTTCTGCGGCACAGGCATGACCGGAATAGCTGCTCAACTATGCGCTGACAGACGAACTGTCACATCGCTTGGGTACCGCGTCGATGCGCAAGGGAATATTCTCGAACAGGTTCTCGAGAACGGCACCAGTGCATGGAAACCATTCTCAACGCTTGGAAAGAGGAGGGCAATTCTCAACGATCTCTCTCCAGCGGCAAGCTTCATCGCGCACAATTACAACACATATGTCGATTTCCAAACCTTCAGCTTAGAAGCCAACGAAATACTGTCAGAGGTAGAAGAAGACTGTGGCTGGATGTATGAGACGCTGCATTCTGATGGACGCTCAACAGGCAAAATAAACTTCACCGTATGGTCAGATGTTTTTCACTGCCCTGAATGCGCCGAGGAGATTGTCTTCTGGCGGGACGCGGTGGACAAAGACGCCGGGAAAGCTTTGGAGAAGTTTCCTTGTCCGGGCTGCTCGGCGGAACTCTCTAAGCGCAATCTTGATCGGAGCTATTCAACGCGCCTAGACGGCCTTCTTGGAGAGAGAATCACTCAGGCGAGACAAGTTCCAGTACTAATTAACTATAGCGTGAACGGAAAGAGATACGAGAAAAGTCCCGATGCAGCTGATCTAGAAAAGATCGAAACGATCTCGAATATGGAACTTCCTGCTTGGGCGCCATCATTTAGAATGATGGAAGGGAGTGAAACACGTCGCAACGACCCGATCGGTGTCACCCACACGCACCATTTCTACACGCAAAGAAACCTCTATGTTCTCTCCCTGCTCAAAAAGAAGATATTTGAAAAAGACCGCCGATTTGGCTTCTGGTTTACGTCCGCTCTAAATTGGGTGGGAAAAGAAAATCGCCTTCACCTTGGAAACTATTTTGGCGGCGGCGGCGGTGTCATCACCAGCCTTCGCGGGACTTGGTATATCTCTTCTTTGTCAGTCGAGACATCGGTTCTCGAACGTTTCGCTCTTAGAACAAGAGCCATGAAGGTGCGATCTGACTTCGGAATTGGTGACACGATTACGAGTTGCGGAAGCTTTAGTAAGGTCGATTTGCCATCGGCGTCGGTCGATTACATCTTTGTGGATCCGCCATTTGGCGGAAACCTGATGTATGCCCAGCTTAATTTTCTCCAAGAAGCGTGGCTAGGTGTTACGACCAATCACGAGCTTGAAGCCGTTGAGGATAGAAAAGGCGGAAAGACTCTCGATCACTATCGTCAGATCATGACTCGATCATTTAAAGAAGCTCATCGAGTATTAAAGCCGGGAAGGTGGATCACTGTCGAGTTTTCCAACACTCAGGCCGCCGTGTGGAACGCCATTCAAATTGCCATGCAAGAAGCCGGATTCGTTGTTGCGAATGTATCCGCGCTCGACAAGGGAAAAGGAAGCTTCAAGGCAGTAAACACCACAACCGCGGTTAAGCAGGATCTAGTCATTTCGGCATATAAACCTGACGGAGCTCTAGAGAGTAGACTATGCACGAATGGTGGCTCCGAGGCTTCGGTGTGGGATTTCGTCGAGACGCATCTTGGTCAGCTACCAATATTCAAGTCGCGTTCTGGTGTGCTTGATTTCATTATCGAGCGTGACCCTCGGATTCTATTCGATCGCACTGTGGCTTGGTTCGTCCGACACAATGTGCCGGTACCTTTGTCGAGCCAGGAATTTCAGGAGGGTTTGCGGCAGCGCTTTGTTGAACGTGATGGTATGATCTTCCTTTCACATCAAGTCTCTGAATATGATCGCAAGAGAGCGATTGCTTCGATCGCACCTCAAATGGAGCTTTTCGTTTCTGATGAAAGATCAGCGATAGACTGGCTCACGGACTTTCTGAAGAAGCGGCCATCCACTTATCAGGAGTTACAACCCGAGTTTTTCGGCCAGCTTGGCGCCGGCTGGCGCAAGCACGAGGCGCGGCCAGAGCTCAGGAGTCTGCTTGAGGACAACTTTCTAGAGTATTCTGGCGACGGCGATGTGCCCAGCCAGATCCACAGCTACCTATCGACGAACTTCAAGGATCTGCGCGGTCTGGAGAAGGATGACCTACCACTGAAGGCTAAGGCGACGGACCGCTGGTACGTCCCCGACCCGAGCAAGGCGAAGGACCTGGAGCAGAAGCGCGAGCGGTCGCTCCTCAAGGAGTTCGAGGGCTACAAGTCCGTCCCCGGCCGCCGGCTTAAGGAGTTCCGGCTCGAGGTGCTGCGTGCTGGATTTAAGACCGCGTGGGCTGCGAAAGACTACAAGACCATCATCGGCATCGCCCAGAAGATCCCCGAGGAGGCGCTGCAGGAGGATGAGAAGCTGCTGCTCTGGTACGACCAGGCGCTCACCCGCATGGAGGCTGATGCGTGACGCATGCGGACGACGGACATGGCATCGGCGCGTGGTGCTGGCATGAGAAGCATGCCGTATCCTGCCGTGTCGTTGACCGGGAGGAGATCTGGGGCGAGACCGCCTATCGGGTCTGGCTGCCCAGCAAAGACGCCGTCGTCCGCGCCCGCTCGGGCGATCTGAGTCCGCTCGACGCGGTCCAGCCGACAGTCGATCAGATCCTGCACACCGCTGCGGCTGGCAAGCTTCTGGACGCGCTGGAGGACAACCTCCTGCTGGCGCCGATCCAGTCCAGTGTCGTGCCGCTGCCCCACCAACTCTACACGCTCAACCGCGCTATGAGCCGGGACCGGATCCGATACCTGCTTGCGGACGAAGTTGGTCTCGGCAAGACGATCGAAGCCGGACTGATCCTGCGCGAGCTCAAGCTGCGCGGCATGGCCAAGCGGATTCTCGTGGTGGCGCCGAAGGGGCTGGTCCGGCAATGGCAGGCCGAGATGCGGTTGCATTTCGGCGAGAACTTCCAGTTCATCGAACCCGCCGAACTCTCGGCCTTCCGCCAATGGCGAAGCGACGAGGAAAACCTCTGGCGGCTGCATGATCAGGTGATCTGCTCGCTGGACTCAGTGAAGCCGCTCGAAGGCCGCCGCGGCTGGAGCCTTGAGCAGCTCAGCACCTACAACCGGGAGCGTTTCGAGGACCTGATTTCGGCATCCTGGGATCTTGTCATTATCGACGAAGCCCACCGCATGGGGGGCAGCACGGATCAGGTCGCGCGGTACAAACTGGGTGCCGCGCTAGCGGAAGCGGCGCCGTACCTGCTTCTGCTGTCCGCAACCCCGCACCAGGGCAAAACAGACCAGTTCCATCGGCTGATGCAGCTGCTCGACAGGGACTCGTTCCCGGACGAGAGCAGCGTATCCAGCGAGCGGGTACGCCCCTTCGTCGTGCGCACGGAGAAGCGCGTCGCGATCGATGCGGAGGGCAAGCCGCTCTTCAAACCGCGCATGACCCGCCTCCATCCGGTGGCATGGCAGGACCGCCACGCGAGCCAGCAGAAGCTCTACGAGGCCGTCACCGACTATGTCCGCCACGGCTACAACCAGGCGATGGCCGCGAAGCAGCGGCACATTGGATTCCTGATGATCCTGATGCAACGGCTCGTGACATCCAGCACTGCCGCCATTCGGGCGACCCTCGAAAAACGCCAAGCCTTGCTGGACCAGCCGCAGCTTCAGCCATCCTTGTTCGAGACAGCCGACGTTGACGAATGGGCTGAACTGGACGGGCAGACCCAGGTGGACCTCGCGATCCAGACCAAGGGCTGGGAGATGGAGAAAGCCGAAGTCGACACACTGCTCGACCTGGTTCGCGCTACGGAGGCACAGGGAAGGGACGCCAAGGCCGAGGCGCTCCTGGAGCTGATCTACAAGCTTCAGCAGGAGGAGAATGATCCTGAGCTGAAGGTGTTGGTCTTCACCGAGTTCGTGCCTACGCAGACAATGCTTGCGGATTTCCTTGAAAGCCGCGGCTTTTCTGTCGCCACATTGAACGGGAGCATGGATCTCGAAGCTCGCACTCGGGCGCAGCAATCATTCTCCCGAGATATCCGCATTCTGATCTCGACGGACGCTGGTGGCGAGGGTCTGAACCTCCAATTCTGCCACGTCATCGTGAACTTCGATATGCCCTGGAACCCTATGCGAGTCGAACAGCGCATCGGCCGCGTCGACCGTATCGGGCAGCCGCACGTCGTGCGCGCGATCAACTTCGTCCTAGAGGACACGGTCGAGCATCGCGTGCGCGAGGTTCTGGAGACGAAGCTCGCGGTCATCGCCGAAGAGTTCGGCGTGGACAAAGCCGCTGACGTGATGGACTCGGTCGAAGCAGAGCCGCTGTTCGATGAGCTTTTCGTCCAAGGGCTTCAGAACCCAGACGCCATCGAAAGCGAATGCGACGCGGTTGTGTCGCAGCTTAGGTCGACCATCGCCGAAAGCCGCAAGAGCAGCGAGCTCTTGTCGGATGGGCACCAGCTTGATGCGGACGATGCCCGCAAATGGAGGGACCACCCAGCGCAGTTCTGGCTGGAGCAGGCGATCACGACCGGACTACCCGCGCGCGGCGGGAATGCCGTCAAGGAAGCCGATGTTTGGCGGGTGCGTTGGGTAGACGGCAGCGAGTCGGCCAAGGTCTGCTTCGACGCGCGGACGGCCGAGGAGCGGCCCGACGTCGAATGGGTGACGCTTGAAGATCCTCGCGCTCGGGCAGTGATCAGCGATCTGCCGCGCTGCGTTTCTGGTCAACCGCTTCCTACCGTTCGGATTGCCGGTCTTCCGGAGAGCGTCCGGGGCGTATGGTCGCTGTGGGAGATCAGCCTGTCCGCCGATGATTTCAGCCGACGGCGCTTCCTTTCCGTCTTCGTGAACGACGAAGGGCGAACCTTCCTGCCTACAGCGAAGCGGATCTGGGATCTTCTTCTGACGGAACGGGTCGAGAGTGTCGGAGCCGTCGCCGCCGCAGATGCAAACGGCTCCTTTGACCGTTCAAAGAATGCCGCTCTCACCCAAGGCGAACGCATTTTTACGGATATGGTGGAGGAGCACAGGGCCCGTATCCAGGAAGAGCGCGAACGCGCCAAGTACGCCTACGATGCGCGGCATCAGGCCATTGGCCGGGTCGGGCTCCAGACAGTCCGGGACTACCGTCGCAAGCGTCTGCGTGCCGACTATGACGCCCGCATGGCGCAGCTGGATGCCGCCGAGGCATACACGCCCGATCTGAACGCCGTTCTCCTGTTGCGTGTCGGCGAACCGGGAACGGCTGCATCATGAGCGCCTGGACCGATCGCATCCTGCAGGAGTTTCCTGCCGATCTTTCCCGCTTCTGGATTGCCTGCGACCCGGATGATCTCCTGTTGGATGAGCGCATCTTGCACGGTCTTCGGGAACGAGGTTTCGAAGTACTGCCGTTCGAAGACTCCGTTGCCTTTAGAACAGAATACGAAGAGCGCTACCGGGCGGCTTGGGATCGCGGCGAGGAAGGAGCGTCGAAGGCGCTCGTTCTTCAACTGCGCGGGAACGATCTCAACGTGCTGCCATGGGACTACGTCCGCATGGGACGCAAAGTCGGCCTCAGTTTGGCGGAGCTCTTTCCGAGGCTGAGTTATGGCGTGGTCCGGCAGATCGACACTGAGCACCATGAAGCGTTGTTCCTGGCACACAACAAGCATGCAACGCAGGACCTCGGCGAAGGCGCCACCAAGGACTTCATACTCACGCATATATTCCGCATCAGCCCTTACCTGATCAGCGGTCCTGAGGACTTTTGGCCTGAAGTTCTGCAGCTACACTATCGGGGAACCGAATTGCCCCCTCTGCTCGCGAACCATGTTTCGACAGTATTGAAGGAAACGCCCTTAGGTGAACTCCCCATCGCAAAGCTGCTCTCGTCCAAGAGCTACGCGGTCCGTACCGTGCAGGACGCTTGGGGAGGCTTCCTGCTGCAGTACGGAATCCAGAGCGATGGTTCGTCGGACGATGGGCCGGCGGGGGAGCTCCGAGAAGCTACGGTGCCGTTCGAACATCCAGACGTCAGGGTAATCGTAGACACCATGTTTTTTGAAGGGGCACTTCAGCCCATCGAAACAAAAGGTTCTCGAGCTGATTTGCCGGACTGGATCAAGGTAGGTCTTGCTGACGACCCCAATGCAATGGCTAACCTCGTCTCCGAAGGCGTGAAGAGAATCGCCACCGAGCTGCCCGCCATCGATTCACCGCACCGCGAGTGGGTTGAACTAGCTCGTGGCTTGGGGGAGGTCGTTTCAAGGTTCAACAATCTCAAGGCAGATATGGCGGGACCAATGCAGCAGCAAGTTCGGGAATTGCAGCTCGATGCAGACGAGCGTTTGAAGGACTGGCTCTTGCAGCACTTCGCAGACCTTCCGTCTCTTCCAGCTGCGAAAGGCCCCGTGATGGTCCATCATGTGCCTCGGTACCTTGCATTACGCCGGAGCGCCGGCGAGGATCGGATTGCGCTCCTCGTATTTGACGGTTTGGCCATGGATCAATGGCCCCAAATTCGACAGCATTTGGCGGGGCGGGTGCCAGGCTTTACAGTGGATGAAGGCGGTTGCTTCGCATGGCTGCCCACACTGACCTCGGTTTCGCGACAGGCGTTGTTTTCTGGACTCAAACCCCGCGATTTCCATACTTCGATCGAAACGACCGCCCAAGAGCCAGCCTTGTGGTCGCGCTTTTGGCAGGAGAACGGACTTGGCAAGCACCAGATCGTCTATAGGAAAGGCTTGAAGCGCGCAGAGCAACTGACCGAGCTCGATGAAGCCGTTTCGAAGCCCGCTACGAAGGTCGTCGGACTAGTGATCGACATGGTCGACGAGATCGTCCATGGAGCGATGTTGGGAAAGCGGGGCATTGCCGGACAAATCGACGCGTGGTGCGAGTCGGGATTTGTCGAAAAGCTGGTGCTGCTCTTAGCCGAGCACGGTTACCACATTTATCTCACTGCGGACCATGGTAACGTCGATGCGGAAGGCATCGGCCGGCTAAGCCAGGGCGTCATATCCGAGCTAAGGGGCGAACGTGTCCGAACTTATCGCAGCGAGGCCTTAGCAGCATCTGTGCCGGCAGATATCGACGCCTTCCGCTTCGATAGTCCCGGGTTGCCGGATGACTTCTTGCCGCTATACGCACACATTCGGGGTGCATTTGTGCCGAAGGGAGAGCAAATCGTGGCGCACGGCGGAATATCGGTGGAGGAGGTCATCGTTCCGTTCGTAAAGATGCACCTTCCGAGAACGACCCCATGAACTCACTATCTCCGCAAATCGGGTTCGACCGCTTCATTAAACTGGAATGGGCGGATGCTGCGCTACGTGTGAGGGCGGGCGTCTCCACTCTCGATGATCTCGTGGAGCTTTTGGATTCGTCACACACCGGCGCGGCCGCCAAAAAGAAGACGAGAACGGTTCTCAACCGCCTCTGGCTGGAGCCTCGCCCCGATCTGGCTGAGTTCGCCGATCGCGGTGTCCAGATTTATTGCGATATACCGCATACGTCAGTACCCGCCCTGACCTGGGGCATGGCCATCTCCGTGTATCCCTTCTTTGGAAAAGTGGCGGAGATTGTGGGACGGCTGACAGCTCTACACGGCGATTGCTCGTCCGCCGAGGTCCATCGGCGAATGGCCGAGGTTTACGGCGAACGGGAGGGCACGCGCCGTATGACGAACATGATTCTGCAGTCTCAGGCCAGCTGGGGCGCGATTGAACGGATCGACAAGGGTAGAATGATTGTGCGCAAGAAGGCGATCGACCTTGAAGGTTCGCCCATCGCCACTTGGCTCGCTGAAGCATGCTTGCGATACAGCGGCCGTTCACTTCCGGTTGCAGGCATTGAGTCCAACTCCAGCATATTTCCCTTCAAGCTAGGAGGCTCGACCTCATACTTGGTCTCCAAATCCCGAGCCTTGGAGGTTAGGGTAGATAGCTCAGGCAATCAGGTAGTGGGCCTAGGAATCTAATCGAGCGGCTTGGCCGCATCCTCTCACTCACCCGAGCCCACCATGACCCCACTCCTCGCCAATGCCCCCGTCACCTGGGGCGTTTGGGGCCCGCACAGCCTCCCCCCTGGCCGCACCCCGCGTGACATCCTCGCCGCCGTCGCTTCGGCCGGCTACACCGGCGTCGAGCTCGGCGCGCTCGGCTTCTTCGGCAGGGACGCGGCCGCAACCGTCGCGGCGCTCCAGGAGTTCGGCCTCGCCTCCGCCGGCGCCTATGTGGCGCTGCGGCCGCTCGCCGGGCGCGAGGCGATGGAGGAGGATCTGGCGGGGCTGCGCGCCATCTGCGCGGTGCTGGCGAGCTTCCCGCAAACGGGGCCGGTGATCCTTGCCGGAAGCGGCGCGGAGGGGATCGTGCGGCATGTGAAGCGCGGGACGCGCCACCCTGAGCTCGACCTGACGGATGAGCAGTGGATCGCTTTCATCGCCGGCATGGCGGAAGCCGCCCGCATCGCCGCCGGCTACGGCATCCCCGTCTCCTTCCACCCCCACACCGGCACCCATGTCGAGCAGCCGCACGAGGTCGATCGCTTCCTTTCAGGGTGCGACATTCCTCTAACCCTCGATACCGGCCACGCCGCGGCCGGGGGCGACGACCCGCTCGATCTGCTGCGGCGCTGGGGCGACCGGGTCAACCATGTGCACCTCAAGGACGTGGCGATGGCGCCGGTCGAGAAGGCGAGCGCGGAGGGCATTCCGTTCGGCATGGCCGACGCGTCGGTGGCGCTGGGGGAGGGAGATCTCGATCTCGATGGCTTCATGCGCGCGCTGGAAGCGCGCGACTATCGGGGCTGGATCGTCGTCGAGCAGGACCGGCGCCCCGACGGTGGGCACGACCATGCTGACGTCGATGAGGAGCAGCGGAGGAACCTCGAGTGGGTGAAGGCCCGGGCCGGTTGGATGTCGTAGCCTCATTGGGATGGGTGCCGACCTAGCGCGCAGCGAGCAGCGGTCTAGGTGAGCCGGCGCCTTGCCCGGCGCGGCGATGCCCGGCTGAACACCCCCGACCAGATCGCGATTGAGCTTGCCGCAACTGTCATAAATCTGTCACAATTTGTTTCGCGGGCCATGACCAGGCCTGCCGGTCGGCAAGGTGCTACATGCGCACATCTGGCCGCCCGGCACCAAGGGGGCGAAACATGCTGATGAACCAGAAGTCGAGAAGGTTCGCGCCCTACCTGCTTCTCCTCGCCGGCGCTTTCGTCCTCGTGGTGCTGTTCTTCATCAGTCTGCATGTCACGCTAGGCGGCTTAGCCGAAGAGAGCGTCAAGCGACTGCTGGACCTCAACGGAGAAGGCAACCTTCCCGCGTGGTACGGCTCCTTCCTCTGGCTGATCGGTGCGTACCACGCGCGCGAGGCGGCGCTCCTGACCAAGCAACTGGAGCGTGCTCGGCCAGAGAGCGCCTATTGGATTGCTCTCTGCGTCGGTTGCTGCCTGCTTTCGCTCGACGAGGTCGCCTCCATTCACGAGAATATCGGCGCATTTATCGACTATGGCGTCGGAAACCCAGAGGGCTATGCGCCTGTCTACAATTGGGTGTGGGTGGGCCTCGTCGTCGTCGCGCTTGCCCTGCTGGCATTCTTGCGGTTTCTCTTCCGTCTTCCCAGGCAAACAGCACTCGGCCTCGTCGCAGCAGGCGCAGTTTTCCTGATGGGAGCAATCGGCATGGAAACATTCGGGTCGCGGTACGAGTACGCTGAACGCTTTCCATTCGGGCTGAACTGGAACAAGGTCATTGCTCTGGAAGAGTTCCTGGAAATGGCTGGCGCCATCCTCTTCTCGCTGGTTGTGCGCATGCACATCGAGCGGATGGCGGGTTTGCGCACGGCAAGTGCTCACGCAATCGGCAAGGCTGGCTCTCGCGCGGAGTGAGCGAGCAATGCGCCACCCGCCTCAACGCGCCGCACGCGCTGCGGGAGGAGTGCCAGTGCCTTGCCCGGCGTTCACGACGACCTTCCGGAACGCCCGGACAAAATCCCGGTCGAGCTTGCCGCCCATCTGCAAAAGCTTGAGATAGGCCGTCTCGGCGGTCATGGAGGGTTTGTAGGCGCGCCTCTCGACCAGGGCGGAAAAGATGTCGAAGATCGTCATCAGCCGCACCGGGTCGGCGATATCCGCGCCGCCGAGGCCGTGGGGGTAGCCAGTGGCATCGGGCAGTTCGTGGTGGTGCAGCACCACATCCAGCAGCTCCGCGCTCGGCGTCCCTTGGGTGAGCAGCAGGCTCTTACCCAGTTCCGGATGCCGCTTGATGATGCGCATCTCTTCGTCCGTCAGGTAATCGGGCTTGTCGAGGATTTCGAGCGGGATCAGCGCTTTGCCCACATCGTGGACGAAAGCGGCCATGGTGAGGAATGTGCGGTCCGACCGGCTGAAGCCGAGCTCGATGGCGAAGGCGCCGGCAAAGCCGGCCACCAGCAGGCAGTGCTGATAGGTGCTGTGATCGTATTGGCTGACCTTGGTCATCCATTGGTGGATGCCGCCCTCTTCGAGGGCCTCGAGCACCGCGTGGCACCCGGCTAGCAGCTGCGCCGTCTGCAGGGACGTCCCCGAATACTGGGCATCCAGCATGTCGGCGATGGCAAGCGCCGCCTGTTCGAGGTTGGCGTCGAACGCGCCCCGCTCCAGGCGATCGGGCAGCAGGGAGCGGACGAGCATCAGCAGCGGGCGCACCGGCATTGCCCGCGCGGCCACCTCACGCGCCCCCAGCGCCCAGGCCTGCGTTGCCTGGTGATGAGAGTTCTCGTCCAAAAGGAACAGCATCGGCACCTGCTGCCGGCAATAGAAGGGGAGGGTCGTTTTCAGCTGCAACGCGACTGCGACGTTGTCGAGTGAAACATCGCAGATCACCAGGTCATCGGCCGGCGGCCGGCTGGCAAGGCTTTGCAGGGGCGCGACGCGACAACCGCCGAGAAGCTGAAGTTTTCCGGCAAGGTCCGAACTTTGATCTTCTCGGTCAGTGATCAGGAGCACGGCAATATTTCCTCGTGCTCAGCGTATATCGGCAACTCTTAAGAAATAAGAATAGACCTCTGCTTGGCCGCAAGAACCTGCCCGGATATGAGCGCCTTTCTGCAAGAAACTTTGCAACAACAAACAACCAGACCCGACAGCTCCCTGCTGTGGAGCGCAGGGTGCGGCAATCGACGAGCCTATCGCCTGGCCCGCAAATCCTCTATGCTTGGATCGCAGCATAGGAGGTAGACATGCCCCTATATCTCACGCGTTTCAGCTATACGCCCGAGGCATGGGCAAGGCTCATCCAGAACCCTGAGGATCGGCGAGAGGCAGCAAGCCGATATATTGAAACCGTCGGCGGGAAGCTGCACGGCTTCTGGTATGCCTTCGGCGAGCACGATGGCTACACCCTCTGGGAAGCGCCGGACAATGTCTCCATGGCTGCCACGGCAATCGCCATCGGCGCCGGTGGAGCGCTGGCGTCCATGCAGACGACTGTTCTGCTCACGGTCGAGGAGACGCTCTCCGCCCTGGAGAAGGCCTCCTCGGTTAAATATGTCCCACCGGGACGAGAGCCCAAGGGCGGGTATTCGTGATCACCGGCTGCGTGTGTCGCCTCTGATCGCCTGCGCCGCCGATATCCTGGCGCGTGGCGGTTGCGACGGTGATCAGGGCAGGGGCGGCGTTGCGGAATAGGCAAGGCACACCCGCATGACGACCACGCCGGACTCATCCCTGATATTGATGCAGGCCTCGCGCAGGGCATCGCGCGTGAAATCGTCTTTCACCGCGTCGCTCAGCGCCCGGTTGGCCTCCGCCTTGGCAGCCTCCAGGTTTGCCAACTCGCGTCCGTCGTTGTCTCGGACCACATGTCCGTCCTCGATGTCGAAGAAATAACGCGGCATCAAATGAACTCCACTACGCCACGTCTTCTTAACCCGTCTCGAGGCGGGCCCGTTGCCGGGATTCAAATAGTATAATCAAAACACCAGCTGTTTGGTGGGCACAGCAGGCCCGGGTTGGGGTGCCGACCAGACGAGTACCGCCGGGGCACTGCTATTGAGAAAGGGCCGACTCTTCGCATGTCAGCGTGCAGGAGAGGCCCGAAGGCAGATACTCTATGGATGCATCTCCTCCCAGCGACTGAACGAGCGCGTCGATCAGCTTCGTGCCCGCGCCGGTCTGCGAGGGCGGGCCTGTCTCAGGCCCGCCGGTTTCCTGCCATGTGAGATAGAACGCCTGGTCGGGCGTATCGCGCACGCCCCAGGCGATGCTGACGGCGCCCTGTTCCGAGGAGAGCGAGCCATGCTTGACCGCGTTGGTCGCCAGTTCGTGCAGCAGGAGCGCGAGCGACAGGGCAGGCCGGGAGCCGATCTCGAGTTCTTCGCCGTGGATCTGGATGCGGCTTTTGCGGTCTTCGTCGAGGAAATCGAGCACGCCCGCCACCAGCTCCCTCATGGGGCCTTTGTCTTTGACGCCCTGGATGAGCAGGTCATGTGCGGTGGCGAGCGCCTGCACGCGTCCTGCGATCACCTCGCGGGCGACAGAAAGGCTCGGTGCCGTACGCAAGGTCTGAGCGACGATCGCCTGCACCACGCTCAACTGGTTCTTGAGCCTGTGGCCGAGCTCGCGCTGCCGAAGGACGTGCAGGCGCTCGGCCTCGACCTTTGCCGTTACGTCATGGCCCTGGACGAAGATGCCGGTCACCGTCCCGTCATCCGAGAAGATGGGCTGGTATATGAAATCGAGATAGTGCCGTTCGGGTTCTTGTCCGCCCGGCTGCGTCAGCAGCACGGCCTCGTCCGAACCCCTGTAAGGCTCGCCCGACCTGTAGACTTCGTCGAGCACTTCGACAAAGCCCTGTTGAACGACCTCGGGGAGGGCTTCGGCCACGGTCAGGCCAACGAGGTCTCGTCCACCGGCCAGGCGCATATAGGCTTCGTTTGCGAGGATGAACCGATGCTCCGGCCCGGCAAGTACGCCGACGAACCCGGGCGCCTGCTGGAACATGTCGCGCAGGAGTTTCTTTTCGGAGAGCATGGCCAGGTTGCTCGCCTGAACCTCATGCGCCCTGTGCAGGACGCCCGCCACGTCGATATTCTCCTCGCCGCTTTGCTGCCTCAGCAGCTGGAGTTCCGTGATGTCGACGGTGTGCTGCAGCACATAGCGAAGAGCCCCCTGGCGATCGAAGACCGGTGTGTGCGTGGCGCTCCAATAGCGCAAAGCCGGTGGCTGACCGGGTTTGGAGGTGTCGTAGGGAATGACGGCAAGGTAGTCCGTCTGCCGCGTCTCCAGCACCTTGTCGAGCGAGAGCCGCAGCAATCTGTAACCGGTACCGTCGACCGGAGCTGGAAAGGCGTCGAAAATGTTTCTTCCCAGGATCTCCGCCAGGGTTCTTCCGACGGCGGTCAGGTAGGCAGGATTGCAGCCGACAATGTTCAACCCCGTGTCCAGAAGGACATAGGCGTTCGGCGAGGCGTTGAAGAGGTCCTCGAGCTCGAGCGAGCTGACGTCGACGTTGCGAAACAGTTTAGTGGCCCCCGGATATGCGCGTGTTGCGAACACTATCACATGCCAGGGACGAACCTTCAAAGCCCCTGCCTGTTCAGGGCGCTTTTTGCCGCCGGGAGAGCAGCACGTCGGCCTAAACCGCTTCCCAATCGCGCCACCGCTCGATCAGCGCCGCAACGATGTCGAAGATCGTGACGAGCCGCAGGGATCGGCGATCTTTCCGATCCGGCGATCCGGGGCGGACATCCCGTCGCATCGAGCAGCTCGTATTGCGGGATCACTGTGGCCGGATGTACTGGCCGGCAAGCGGTTCGCCGCGATCGACGGGTTCGTCGTTTGCAACATAGTCCTCGAAATAGGCCGGCAGGCCTTCTCCGTCCGAGAGATTGGGCGTGGTCTGCAGGTGAAAATGCAGGTGCGGCTCGGAGGTGTTGCCGCTGTTGCCGCAGCGGCCCACCTCTTGGCCGGCGCTCACCCTGTCTCCGGCAGCCACGTCAATGCTGCCCTGGCGCATGTGCCCGAGAAAGCCGAACTCGCCGTTGCCGAAATCGAGCACCACGTGGTTGCCGGCCGGTTTCTGGGCATCGGTGGCACCGATGGCATTGTCGGGAAGGTCCTTGATCGCGGCGACCACCTCCCCGTCTGCCGGAGCCAGGATCGGTTCATCCCAGCAGTAGTAGTTCTCCAGCACCTGGGCGTCGCCGTCGTGGGTGATGCCATCCTTGTAGATGAGAACATCCAGGGCGAAGCGCTGCGCCCGGTCCGCCGCGTGATAGTTCTGCTCGAGAGTCCTTCCGCCCCAAACGACGAACCATTCGCCTTCGAACGGCAGGCGCAAGGACGTCTTCGTCTGATAGTCGAGGAATCGACTTTCCGCCAGGACCGGGACGGGCTTTACCAGAAGGCCGGCGATCTGCTCATCGTCCGTGATCGCCCACTGCATGAGGATTGGTGCCTCGACAAGGCTCCACCGCGCGGTGCGAACGTAGGTCTGGGCGCCGTCGCCTGGCTGAACCTCTTCGGAGAGGATTTCGATTTCCGTGCCGAAGTCGCTCGCCAGACTCTCCCGGAAGGTCTCGAGGCCCGTCGGCGTACCAAAGAGCTGCTGCACCTGCGGCGTCATATCGCCCCAAATCTCATCCAGCTGGCCGGCGAGGAAGGCCTCTGACTTGGCACGACCGATGTCGAGCATTGCGTCGTCGGCGACGGCCGTCGTCACGGTGATCGACAGGGCCGCAGCCACAAACAGCCAGCGCATGGCGCTGCTCCTCGGGTCATTGAAGGCGCTGTACTACACCCTGCAAGTGACCATCACGTGGCAATCGCCGGGCGCTAACACCCCTCCAGCGCAATGGCGATGCCCTGGCCGACGCCGATGCACATGGTGGCGAGCGCCCGGCGCTTGCCGGTTAATGCCAGCTCCAGCGCCGCCGTACCGGTGATGCGGGCACCACTCATGCCGAGCGGATGGCCGAGCGCGATGGCCCCGCCATTCGGGTTCACCTGTTCCGCATCCTCGGCAATACCGAGTTCGCGCAGCACAGCGACGCCCTGGCTGGCGAACGCCTCGTTGAGCTCGATCACGTCGAAGTCGGCAGGCGACAGCCCCAGCCGGGCGCAGAGCTTTCTCGTCGCCGGGGCTGGCCCCATGCCCATGATCCTGGGCGGAACGCCCGCGGCAGCCCCGCCGAGGATGCGCGCGATGGGGGTGAGACCGTGCCGGGCAGCAGCCTCCTCCGAAGCGACTATCAGCGCGGCCGCGCCGTCGTTGACACCCGAGGAGTTGCCGGCGGTGACGCTCCCTTCGGCAAAGAGGGGCTTGAGCCGGCCGAGCACCTCCATGGTGGTGCCCGCACGCGGATGCTCGTCGGTGTCGACCGTGATGGGTTCGCCTTTGCGCTGCGGGATCGTCACCGGCACGATTTCCCTCGCCAGCCGTCCGCTCTGTTGCGCGGCGACCGCCTTTTCCTGGCTGCACACGGCGAAAGCGTCCTGCGCCTGCCGGCTGACACCGAACTCGCGGGCGACGTTCTCGCCGGTCTCGGGCATGGAGTCGACGCCATGCTGCGCCTTCATCTTCGGGTTGACGAAGCGCCAGCCGATGGTGGTGTCGTAGATCTCGGCATTGCGCGAGAAGGCGGTTTCGGCCTTGGGCATGACGAAGGGCGCGCGGCTCATCGATTCCGTCCCGCCGGCGATGATCAATTCGGCTTCGCCCGCCTTGATCGCCCGCGCGGCGGCGATCACCGCGTCCATGCCCGAGCCGCAGAGCCGGTTGATGGTGGTGCCGGTGATCGTTGCCGGCAATTCCGCCAGCAACAGGCTCATGCGCGCAACGTTGCGATTGTCCTCGCCGGCCTGATTGGCGTTGCCGAAGATCACATCGTCGACCGCCTCCCAGTCGAGGCCGGCATGCTCGGCCATCAGGGCCTTGAGCGGAATGGCGCCGAGGTCGTCGGGCCGCACGCTCGACAGCGCGCCGCCGAAGCGGCCGATGGGGGTGCGCTTATAGGCGCAGATGAAGGCGTCAGCCATCTCAGATCTCCGGGCAGTTGAGATCGGCGATATCGCCGGTAACGACGAGCTCGGCGCCGGTCACCGCCTGCAGGTCAGTCAGGCTGAGGCCGGGCAGCTTTTCGCGCAGGACAAAGCGCGCATCCTCGATGTCGATCACCGCCAGGCTCGTATAGACGCGGGTGACGCACCCGACCCCGGTCAGCGGCAGGGTGCAGTGCTTGACCAGCTTGGGCCGCCCGTCCTTCGTCATATGGTCGGTGATCACCGCAACGCGCTTGGCCCCGTGCACTAGGTCCATGGCCCCGCCGACGGCCGGCACGCCCTTGGGTCCGGTGCTCCAGTTGGCGAGGTCCCCGTTCTCGGCCACCTCGTAGGCACCGAGGATGGCGACGTCCAGATGCCCGCCGCGCACCATGGCGAAGCTGTCGGCATGGTGGAAGAAGGCGGCGCCGGGCTTGAGGGTGATGGCCTTCTTGCCGGCGTTGATCAGGTCCCAGTCCTCCTCGCCGTCCGCCGGAGCCTCGCCGAAATTGAGGACGCCGTTCTCGGTGTGGAAGATAGCCTGCCGGCCCGGCGGCTGGAACTTGGCCACCATCTCGGGAAAGCCGATGCCGAGATTGACATAGGCGCCGTCGGTGATGTCCTGGGCTGCGCGCCAGGCGATCTGGGCGTTGGAAAGTTTCTGGCTCATGCGTAGGCCACTCCCTCGCGCATCAGCGCCTCTTCCTGCCGGGCATCGGCCACCTCGACGATGCGATCAACGAAAATGCCGGGCGTGACCACGTGCTCGGGATCGATGCCTCCGAGTTCAACGATGCGGCTCGCCTGGACAATGGTGGTCGTCGCCGCCGCTGCCATCAGCGGCGAGAAATTGCGCGCCGCCTTGCGGTAAGTGAGGTTCCCCAGCGGATCGGCGAGCTCTGCCTTGATCAGGGCGACGTCTGCCTTCAGCCACCGCTCCTGCACGTACACATGCCCGTCGAACTCGGCGGTGGGCTTGCCGTCGGCAAGGTTCGTGCCGTAGCTCGTCGGGGTGTAGAAGGCGGGAATGCCGGCCCCGCCGGCGCGGATGCGTTCGGCGAGCGTGCCCTGCGGCACCAGCTCCAGCTCGATCTCGCCGGCGAGGTACTTTTCGGTGAAGGCGCGCGGGTCTGCCGAGCGCGGGAACGAGCAGATCATCCTGGCCACCATGCCGGCATCGATCATGGCGGCGATGCCGACGCGGCCATTGCCCGCATTGTTGTTGATCACGGTGAGATTGCCGGGCGTGCCCGTCGCCTTGAAGCGATCGATAAGGGCGTGGATCAGCTCGATGGGCGCACCCGAGCCGCCGAAGCCGCCGACCATCAACGCGATCCCGCTCTCGATATCCGCCACCGCCGTCGCCAGGTCCGCGACTGTCTTGTCCATGGCTGTGTCCTTTCCGGCCGGGCATCGCATGTTGCCGCCGCCTTTCGCCCACTATGCGAACGACGCGTTTGCCCGCAACAGGATTTGTGCGATATAGTGCATTTGTTGAGATATCGCACAAAGCTGCAGGAGAGGGCCGTGCTCGAACGCGACATCATGGGTGGTCTCGCCAAGGGTCTGATGGCCATCGAGACCTTCACCGCCGAGCGGCCGCGCCAGTCGATCGCCGAGGTTTCGGCGGCCTCCGGTCTCGACCGGGCAACGGCCCGCCGGTGCCTGCTGACGCTCGCGCATCTGGGCTATGCCGACTATGACGGAAAGTATTTCACCCTGACCCCGCGTATCCTGCGGCTGGGCACGGCCTGCCTTGCCACCATGCCGCTGCCGCAAGTGGTCCAGCCGCTGCTCGACCAGCTTTCGGACGAACTGGGGGAGAGCTCGTCGGTCTCCATCCTCGACGGTGCCGACATCGTCTATGTCGCCCGTGCCGCGCAGCGCAAGGTCATGTCCATCGCCCTCATGCCCGGCTCGCGCCTGCCGGCCTTCTGCACCTCCATGGGCCGGGTCATGCTGGCTGCGTTGCCAGAGGAGCGGGCCCGCGACGTGCTGGCCGCGGCACCGCTCGCACCGCGCACCAGTTTCACGCGCACCGATCCGGAAGCCGTGCTCGCCGAGCTCTCACGGATCAGAGCCGACGGCTACGCGCTGATCGACCAGGAGGTGGAGTTGGGCCTGCGCTCCATCGCCGTCCCGGTGCTCAACGCCCGCGGGGCCACGGTCGCGGCCATGAACATCGGGGTATCGGCCACGCAGCAGAGTGTTGCCGATCTCGTCGACTTGTACCTGCCGGCTCTGCGGCGGGTCCAGGGCGAACTCCGCGCCGTGTTGCGCTGACCACTCCTTGCGTTGTGGTAGTGTCGACGCGAACGCACACAGCGGCCGAGGACAACGCATGGAATTCGTCTACAACGCCAACCCGTCCCGCGTGATCTTTGGCGTCGGGGCGCGCAGCAAGGTGGCCGAGGAGCTCGATCGTCTCGGGATCAAGCGAGCGATCGTGCTCTCCACACCGGGCCACGCGCTGATTGCGGGCGAGTTCGCCGAGGCTATCGGCGAGCGCGCCGCCATCGTTTATCCGGGTGCCGCTCAGCACGCGCCCGTCGAAGTCACCGAGGCCGCAGTGCAAGCGGCTGCGTCCGTGGAGGCCGACGGCTGTCTTGCGATCGGCGGCGGCTCGACGACCGGGCTGTCCAAGGCCATCGCGTTGCGCACCGACCTGCCGCAGCTCATCGTACCGACGACTTTTGCCGGTTCCGAGATGACGCCGATCATCGGCGAGACGCAAGGCGGCCGCAAGATGACCCGGACGACGTCCAGAGTGCTGCCGGAAACGGTGATCTACGATCCCGAACTCACGCGCACGATGCCGCGTTTCATCTCGGGTCCATCGGGCATGAACGCCATCGCCCACTCGGTCGAGGCGCTCTATGCCAAGGACCGCAACCCGATCATCTCCATGATGGCGCAGGAGTCGATCGCGGCCCTAGGGCGCGCTTTGCCGGTGCTCATGGACGATCCACGGAACCTGGGCGCCCATACTGATGCGCTTTACGGGGCCTGGCTTGCCGGCTGCTGCCTCGGAGCGGTCGGCATGGCCATTCATCACAAGCTCTGCCACACGCTTGGTGGCACCTTCAACTTGCCGCATGCCGACCTGCACGCACTGATGCTTCCCTATTCGGCAGCTTACAACCGTCAAGCGGCGCCGGAGGCGATGGCACGCGTAGCCGCCGCTCTCGGCGCGCAGGATGGTCCTTCGGCCCTGTTCGATCTCATGCACAAGACCGCGCGTTACAAGAGCTTCGCGCAACTGGGGCTCACCGAGGAAGACCTCGACAAGGCTGCCGAGTTGGCGGTGCGCAATCCCTATTACAACCCCCGCCCGGTGACCATCGACAGCGTGCGCGAGCTGCTGCAGGCCGCATATGACGGAGCGAGGCCCTAGTCCTGGGCTGTTTCGCTGCCTGGATCGTTTCACGAGTTGGAGGTCGGGCCACATGCGACCCGATGCACACGCTGCGAAAAGGCAGGACTGGAGGCGCCGAGCATCGCCGTCGCCGCGCTCAATCCCACGCGGCGACGCGCAACGCCTGATCAGCGGGCGAGTCGACCAGCGTTCATGCCTGACAGCGGCAAGTCCTCAACTCACACGCCGCCCCAGATCGCCTCGGCGGTCTTGACCACCAGCTCCAGCTTGCGCTTCTGGTCGTCTTCGGTGATGGCATTGCCTTCCTCGGTGGAGGCGAAGCCGCATTGCGGGGCGATGCCGAGTTGATCGATGTCGGCGTATTTGCTGGCTGCATCGAACTTGCGCTTGAGGTCATCGAGGTCCTCGAGCTCTGCAGTCTTGGTGGTGATGAAGCCCGGCAGCACGCGCTTGCTACCCTTGGGCAGCAGGCGCAGCGGCTCGAGGCCGCCGGCCCGTTCGCTGTCGTACTCCATGAAATAGATGTCGACGCCCGTCTGGTTGAACACGGCGTCGGCGGCCGGATCATAGGCGCCCTCGGCGACCCACGTGGACTTGAAGTTGCCGCGGCACATATGCATGCCGATGAGCATGTCGGCCGGCCGGTCGGCGATCGCATCGTGCATCATCTTGGCGTATCGGCCGATCAGCCAGTCCGGGTCCTCGCCGCGCGCCCTGCGCTCCTCGCGGATCTTGGGGTCGCAGAGATAGGCAAAGAAGATGTCGTCCATCTGCAGATACCTGCAGCCGGCGGCATAGAAGGCGGCAACCGCCTTGCGGTAGGTCGCGGTGATCGCCTCGAAATAGGCCTCGGCGTCGTGCTTGTATTCGGGGACGTGGATATCGTCCTCGGCGATGCGGAAATGGATGGCGCTCGGGCCGGGAATCGAGATCTTCGGGGTGACGCTGGTATGGGCCTTGACGAACTTGAAGTGTTCCAGCATCGGGTGATCGTCAGGGAAGTCGAGCGGCCCGTTGATCACCGGCACGTCGGCTTTGGTGGCCGTGCCGTGGAACTGGATGCCGCCGCCTTCGCGCTGGATGATGTCGAGACCGTCCAGCATTCCCATGAAATCGAAATGCCACCAGGCGCGGCGGAACTCGCCATCGGTCACGGCCTTGAGCCCGGCCGCCTCCTGCATGCGGATGACGTCGATGATCGCCGCATCCTCGACAGCCTTCAGCTCCTCGGCCGAAATGCGCCTTTCCTCGAGATGCGCCTTGCGCGCGGCCTTGACGGAGGCGGGCCGGAGGAAGCTGCCGACGACGTCGGCGCGGAACGGTGGGGTAGGTGCTGCTGCAATGGCGGCCATGACAGGACGTCCTCCTTGTTGTCGTTGATCGCGATGTGAACCCGGTCCGTAGCGTGACGCAAGCGTCGACTTGCAAATTGTATACAGGTGGTATCTACTTGCCGACAACGATCGACCTTTGGGAGGAGCACGATCATGTCAGCGCCCACCTTTCCGATGAATGCCTGGTACGCCGCCGCGTGGGATACCGAGCTCAAGCGCGAGCTCCTGCCGCGCACGATCTGCGGAAAACCGGTGGTCATGTACCGAAAACAGGACGGTTCTGCGGTCGCGCTGGCCGATGCGTGCTGGCATAGGCTCTTACCGCTGTCGATGGGCGAGCTCTATGGCGACAACGTCATCTGCGGCTATCACGGCCTCGAATTCGACGATACCGGCCGATGTGTATACATGCCGTCCCAGGACACCATCAATCCTTCAGCTTGCGTCCAATCCTATCCGATCGTCGAGCGGCACCGCTTCATCTGGCTGTGGATGGGCGATCCGGCGCTGGCGGATCCGGCCAAGGTCCCGGACCTGCACTGGAACGATGATCCGGACTGGGCCGCCGACGGCAAGCTGATCCACGTCAAATGCGATTATCGGCTGGTCATCGACAACCTGATGGACCTGACCCACGAGACCTATGTGCATGGCTCCTCGATCGGCAACCGCGCCGTTGCCGAGGCGCCGTTCACCGCAACCCACTCCGATCGCACGGCCACGATCACCCGCTGGATGACCGATATCGACGCTCCCCCGTTCTGGCGTGGCCAGCTCGGCAAGCCCGGCAATGTCGACCGCTGGCAGATCATCAATTTCGAGGCGCCGGCGACCATTGCCATCGATGTGGGCGTCGCCCCACATGGGACCGGCGCGCCCGAGGGCGACCGCAGCCAGGGCGTCAACGGGTTCGTGCTCAACACGATTACCCCTGAGACCGACAAGACCTGCCACTATTTCTGGGCCTTCGCGCGCAACTATAAGCTCAGCGAGCAACGGCGCACCCATGAGCTGCGTGAAGGGGTGGCGAGTATCTTTCGCGAGGATGAGCGCATTCTCGAAGCCCAGCAGATCGCCATCGACAACAATCCCGATCACGTCATCTACAATCTCAATATCGACGCGGGCTCGATGTGGGCGCGCAAGCTGATCGACCGCATGATCGCTGAAGAGCAGGCGATGCGCACGGCCGCGGAGTAGGGCGGTGTCGATGGAAACTGAAAAGCGCCAGCAGACGCAATCGCTGAAGGCCCTGATGGGCGTGCGCGACCTGGTGTTCAGCGGCAGGGCGCGACCGGGCGAACGCCTTTCGGAGATCGCCATCGCCGAAAAGCTCGGCATATCGCGGACACCTATTCGGGCGGCGCTGGCGAGGCTCGAGCAGGAGGGGTTGCTCGAGCTCATCCCATCCGGCGGCTACGCGGTCCGCCAGTTCAGTCGCGACGAGGTGATCGATTCCATTGAACTGCGCGGGGTGCTCGAGGGCACGGCAGCGCGGCTGGCCGCCGAACGCGGCGTGCCGCCGGCGCGCCTACGCGCCATCAAGGACCTGCTGCGCGGTCTCGATGAGACCATGGCCGAGCGTGTCGAGGACATGGCGTTCGACCGCTATGTCGAGCTCAACGCGCAGTTCCACGAAGCCTTGGCGGGGCTCGCCGGCAGCGGGATCATCCGGCGCGAGATCGAGCGGGTGACGCGACTGCCCTTTGCCTCGCCGAGCGCATTTCTCGACAAGCAAGCGGACGTACCCGAGTTCCGTCGCTCGCTGATCGGCGGTCAGGCCCAGCACCGCGCCATCGTCAACGCCATCGAGCTGCGTGAAGGCGCAAGGGCCGAGGCCCTGGCGCGCGAGCACGCGCGGCTTGCCCGGCAGAACCTCGAATACGTCATCGAGCAGGATCGCGGCCTCATCAGCCGGGTGCCGGCGCTGGCGCTGATCGGAGAGTAGGAACATGCGCAGCAAGCTGGAGTGGGTCGCGGCGGAAGTGGTTGAGGTGCGGCAGGTCGCGCAAGACGTGCGACAGATAGAGCTGATGAGCCAGGCGCCGCTGCCGCGCTTCGAGCCCGGATCGCACACCAATGTGCGTGTCGAGATCGCTGGCGGCAGCACCACGCGCGCCTATACCTGCTTGCCGGCGCCGGCGGGACGCATCCGCATCGCGGTCAAGCGGCACGAGAACAGCCGTGGCGGCTCGCGGTTCATGTGGGGGCTGGAGCAGGGGATGGCGATCAGCGTGACGCTGCCCGAGAACCGCTTCGAACTTTCCTGGCGCGATGCGCCGCGTCTTTTGGTCGCCGGCGGCATAGGCATCACCCCGATCTATGGCATGGCCTCGGCGCTCGACGAGCGCAGTGCGCCGTTCCGCATGGTCTATGGCGGCAAAAACCGGCGCAGCATGGCGTTTGCCGACGAGCTGCAGGCCCGGCTCGGCGGTCGCCTGGCGCTCTTTGCCGCTGACGAGGGAGCGCGGATCGACCTGCCAGGCGAAATCTCGGCGCTTCCCGATGACGGCGAACTATATGTGTGCGGGCCGATCGCCATGCTCGATGCGGCCAAGGCGGCCTGGCTGGCGGCCGGACGGCCGGTCAGCCGGCTGCGCTACGAGGTGTTCGGCGACAGCGGCACCTTTGCGGAAGCGCCGTTCCAGGTCGAAGTGGCGCGCCGCAATGTGCTGGTCGACGTACGCCCCGATCAGACGCTGCTCGAGGCCCTGACCGGTGCCGGGGTCGATATGGTCTACGACTGCCAGCGCGGCGAATGCGGCCTCTGTGCGGTCGACGTGGTGGCGGCGGACGCCGAGATCGACCACCGCGACGTCTTCTTCAGCCCCGAGCAGAAGCGCGAGGGCAAGCGCATGTGCGCCTGCGTTTCGCGGCTGGCTGGTGGGCGGGCGGTGATCGATGTGGGGTACAGACCGCCCGGCTGATTGCGTTCACCAAGCAAAGAAAAAGGGCGCCGTGAGGCGCCCTTTTTGCAGGAATGCAGGGGCCGGCCTGCTCAGCGAGCGGTTTCCTCAGCGACCAAGCCGGTTGCTTCCTCGTACAGCGCGCGCCCGTCGATCCCGGCTGCTTCCATGTCGGCGAACCATTGATCGATGGTCGGCTGTGCCGCTTCACGCCAGCGCGCGGTTTCGGCCTCGTCGAGCGTGATGATGTTATTGCCCATGTCCACCGCGATCCTGGCGCCGGCGGCATCGCCCTCGTCCATGGCACGACCGAAGAATCGGGCGACCTCGACGCCCGAGTTGGCGTCGATCACCGCCTTCAAATCGTCAGGCAGGTTGTTGTAGGTGTCCTGGTTCATCACGACCGCGAAGGTCTGCGTATAAAGGCCGTTCTCGCCCGAAAAGCCGGTGTGGTTCTTGACAAGTTCTGCCACCCGCAGCGACGGCGTGACCTCCCAGGGAATGGTGGTGCCGTTGATGACGCCCTTGGAAAGCGCCTCGGTGACCTGCGGGACGGGCATGCCGACCGGCTCGGCGCCGAGCCGGGCCAGCATGTCGGAGATGATGCGCGATCCGCCTCTTATCTTCATGCCGCTGAGGTCTTCGAGCTTGGTCACCGGCTGCTGGGTGTGGAAAAGGCCGGGGCCGTGGGTATGCACGGCGATGAGATGAACGCCGTCGAACTCGTCCATGGCGTTGGCTTCGACATAGCGCTGGAAAGCCACGGAAGAGGCCTCGGCATTGGTCACGAGGAACGGCAGCTCGAAGACTTCCGATTTGGGAAAGCGTCCGGGCGTATAGCCGAGCACCGTCCAGATCACGTCGACCACGCCGTCCTTAGCCTGGTCGAACAGCGCCGGCGGTGCGCCGCCCAGCTGCATGGCGGGATAGAGCTCGATCTTGATGCGCCCGCCCGACTGGTCCTCGACCGCCTTGGCCCAGGGGGTTATCGCCTTGGCCGGTATGGTTGCCTGCGGGGGCAGCATCTGGTGCAGCCGCATGGTAACGTCCTGAGCCATTGCAGCACCGGTGAGCATGAGTGCCGCAGCGGTGCCGGCCAGTATTCGCGTCATTGCGTTCATTAGTCCTCTCCCTTGTTGTGCACGCCTCTGGCGTGACCCTCGATTTCGCCGGTATTGGTTGGCCTCGCGGGGGCGGCGAAGCCCCGCGACTTGCGCCTCTCAGTAGAGCAGGCGCACCAGGATAAGCGTTATGACCGGAAAGGCGGCGAGGATAATAGTGCGGACAATGTCGCTGACGAGAAACGGCACGATCCCTCGATAGGTCTGCGCCAGGCTCGTCTCGCGTGACATCGAACTGATCACGAAGAGGTTCATTCCAACAGGCGGCGTGATCAGACCCACCTCGACGACGATCAGGATCAGTATGCCGAGCCATATGGCGAACTCGTCGGGTCCAAGTCCGAAATCGAGGCCCGACAGCATTGGAAAGACGATCGGCACCGTCAACAGGATCATGGAGAGCGAGTCCATGACGCACCCGAGAACCAGATAGAGCAGCAGGATGACGGTGAGCACCAGCCAGGGCTGGAAACCCTGTTCACCAACCCATTGGGCCGCAATCTGCGGGAGTTGGGAGAGGGCAAGGAATCCGTTGAGGGCGGCCGCACCCAAGACGATCAGGAAGATCATGGCCGTCGAATTGGCCGTCGCCAGAATCGACTCGATGAAGTTCTTGCGGCTCATGCTGCGGTTGAGGAGGGCGGTGAGCCCGGTGCCGGCGGCCCCGATCGCGGCTGCCTCGGTCGGGGTGAAGAAGCCGGTGTAGATGCCTCCGATCACCAGCACGAAGATCAGCAACACCGGCCAGACATCGAGCAGGGCAGCAAAGCGCTTCCGGTAGGGCAGGCGATCGCGGGTTCCCGCCGCCTTCGGATTGAGACGTACGTAGACGGCGATGGCGATCAAGTAGCCGACGGCTGCAAGCAAGCCCGGAATGAAGGCGGCAACGAAGAGCTTGGCGATGTTCTGCTCGGTCAGGATCGCGAAGATGACGAGGATAATCGACGGGGGGATGAGGATGCCGAGCGTGCCCCCGGCCGCCAGCGTACCGGTTGCGAGGGCTCCCGAATAGCCGAACTTCTTCATTTCCGGCAAAGCCACCTGGCCCATGGTGGCGGCCGTCGCCAGGGACGATCCGCAGATCGCCCCGAAGCCGGCGCAGGCGCCGATGGCGGCCATGGCAACGCCCCCCTTGCGGTGACCGAGCCAGGCCGCCGCGGCATTGAACAGCGCCGAGGACATGCCGCCGAGCGTTGCGAACTGTCCCATGAGCAGGAAGAGCGGCACGACGGAGAGGGAATAGCTGGCGAAGGTCGAATAGGTCAGGCTCTTGAATTGGGCCATGACCGGATTGATCGATCCGGTGATCATCCATGAGCCGACGACGCCGACGATGAGCATGGCGAGCCCGATAGGGACGCGGACGAAGATCAGCAGCAAAACCACCGGAAACGACAGGACGCCAAGCAGGACGTTGCTCAATGGACGGCTCCGTGGGTGACCTGCGGCGCCCGCCCGGCGATTGCATCCGCAAGGCTGCGCACGGCGAGATGGAGCGTGACGATGACGAAGGTCACCGCACCCACCATGCCGGCGGCATAGCCCCACCAGAGCGGCATGCGCAGCAGCAGCGTGGTCTCTCTGTAGTTATATTTGTCGAGCATGCCCAGGCCCAGACGCCAGGCGATGAACACCGCCGCCGCCAGCATCAGAATGTCGGTCACCGCCAGGATCCAGGCATTGGCACGCGGCCCAAGGAAGTCGGTGAAGATGGTGACGATGGCATGGCCGCGGGCGAGGTGTGCCCAGGGCAGAAACGCGAAGACGGCAAAGCCGACACCGGCCTCCACCAGCTCATAATCCCCGGTGACAGGGCCGAGTCCGGCCCATATCAGCGATCTGCCGATGACGCTGACGACGACGAGCCCGACGATGACGACCAGTACCGCGCCTCCCGCCAGCGCAACATAGCGCGCCAGGCTATAAACGAGCTTCCCGACGGTTGATACCTGTGTTGGCATGAGGCTCCTCTCCCCATGGCAATGGATGGCAGATGTGACTCTTTCGCAAGTGAAAGCTTACGCCTCACCTATAACGTCAGAGTTATCTGTCCCCTCCCTCTTACATCCTGCCGGTCGCCGATCATCAAAAAGCGCTTTAGCGGTTCAGGCGAAGTTCGGCTTGCGTTTCTCAAGGAAGGCTTTGAGCCCTTCCTCGGCATCGGCGCCGGTCTGGCTGAGCGCAGCTGCCAGGCTTTCGGCATAGAGACCGTCTTCGGCCGACATTCTCGAAATGCGGGCGATCGACTGGATGATGAGGTAATTGACCGTTGCCGAATTCTGCGCCACCTGCCGGGCGAGCTCGCCGGCCCTGGCAAGGCCTTCGCCCTTGGGGGTGAGGTAATGGGCGAGGCCCAGCCGCAACCCGTCCTCGGCGTCATAAGTGCGGCCGGTCAGCATCATTTCGGTCAGCCGGTCGGCTCCGATGATCGCGCCGAGCCTGACGGTGGCCCCTCCGCCCACGAATATGCCGCGCTGGCCTTCCGGCATGCGGAACATGGTGCCTTCTTCGGTGACGCGCACATGGCAGGCCGCGGCGATCTCGAGCCCGCCACCCATCACCGCGCCGCTCATCGCCGCCACCACCGGCACGCCGCCGAACTGGATGAGGTTCATCACCGCGTGCCAGTTGCGCGAGTGCCGCATCACTTCCTGCGGCTCGCGCTGCACCTGCTCGCTGAGATCCAGCCCGGCGGAAAAATGCCCGCCCTTGCCCGATAGGACGACGACTTTGATGCCGGCGGGGATGTCGGAGAAATAGGCGCTGAGGGCGGCGATCAGCCTGTCGTTCACAGCGTTGCGCTTTTCGGGTCGATTGAACGCGAGATAGGCCACCGGCCCCTCGACGCGCACCTCCAGCACGGTCCCGTCCATCGACATAGTCCTCCCGTCGCGCAGGTTTCCTTTGACGGTGCTCGCAGCCCCTGTAATGTTCTACTTCATAACAATCTGGGATGCTAGCCCATGCACGCGCAATTGGAGGACATTCTCTTCACCCTCGAGGCGGTCGGAGCGACCACCGGGCCAGGAGCCTGGAACGGCGAAGACGCGCGGCAGGTGCTCGAGGCCCTGATCGGCTTTGCCGCCGAGAGGTTGAGCCCCCTCGACGGCCCCGGCGACCGGCAGGGCTGCCGGATCGAGGACGGCCGCGTCCGGCTCCCCGAGGGGTTCAAAGACGCCTACAAAACCTATGTCGACCTTGGCTGGCATTTGCTGTCCCTACCGGAAGCCCATGGCGGGGCAGGTGCTCCCGAGGCCATCGGCTGCGCGGCCAGCGAACTTCTGACCGCCGGCAATCACGCGTTCCAGATGCTGGTGGCATTGGTGCCGGGCGCGGCAACGGTCATCGAGCGGTTCGCCAGCGCGAACGATCGGGCGGGGTTCCTGCCCGATCTGATCGACGGGCGGGCGCTCGCCACCATGTGTCTGACCGAAGCGGGTGCAGGCTCCGATCTTGGCGCTATCCGCACTCGGGCCGTGCCGCACGTGAACGGCGACTGGCGGATATCGGGCGAGAAGATCTTCATTTCTGGCGGCGACCAGGACCTCAGTGAGACCATCGTGCACCTGGTGCTGGCGCGCACAGGCGCGCTCGAAGACGGTTGGCGCGGGCTGTCACTCTTTGCCTGTCCTTCTCACCGGCCTGACGGGGCGCGAAACGCCCTCCGGGTCTTGCGGATCGAAGACAAGCTCGGGCTCCATGCCTCACCCACCTGCCAGTTGCGGTTCGAGGACGCCGAGGCGCGGCTGATCAGCAACCCCGGCGAGGGGCTGAAGGTCATGTTCGTCATGATGGATCACGCACGGCTCGATGTTGCGGCCCAGGGCGTCGCGCACGCGGCCCGAGCCCATGCCCTGGCGAGCGCCTACGCTGGCGAGCGCAAGCAAGGTGGGCTGGCGATCGAGATGCACGGCGATGTGCGACGCATGCTCGAGGAGATGGACGCCTTGGCGCTCGGCTCCCGGGCGATGGTGCTGCGCTCCGCGGTGCATCTCGAAAATGGCCCGCTCGCGGCTTTCCTGGTGCCGGTCTGCAAGGTCTTTGCCACCGAGGCGGCAACGCACGTCGCCGATCTCGGCATTCAGGTTCTGGGCGGCTACGGGTATCTGCGTGAATATGAGCTCGAGCGGATCTGGCGCGACGCGCGCGTGACCCGGCTCTATGAGGGGACCAACGGCATCCTGTCGATGACACTGCTGACGCGCCTAGTCGGCGGTCGAGACAAGGCGCCGCTCGCAGCGTTCCTTGCAGAAATCGACGCGGCGCTGGCCCTGCCGGTGCCCGCGGAAGCAAAGGCGCCGGTGTCCGAACTCCAGCGCAGGTGGCAAGAGGTCCAGTCCATGCTATCGGCTATGCCGGACGCCGGCATGGCGGCGTCCGCCTTCATGCGCCTGACGGGCCTTCTGTTCTTCTCCGCCTGCTGGCTGCGGCTTGAATCGGCGGCAGAGGGGTCGGCGATCGACGGACGCATCGCTCGACTCGCGCGGTTCGTGCGCGCTGGCCTGTTGCCGGAGGCGGACGCACTTGCCGCGCGCTGCCGGGCGCTTGCCGCAATTCAAGGGGACATGGCTGATGACTGACACCGGAACTGCTCGCGAAACGAAGAAGGCTCGAAAGCGATTTCGCACCGACAGCGTCACCGGCATCGTTGGCTATCGGCTGCGGCGGGCACAGCTTGCCGTTTTCCAGCGGTTCCAGTTGCGTTTTGCCGAGTTCGACCTGCGCCCGGCCGACTATTCCGTTCTGGCGCTGATCGCCGACAATCCCGGGTGCAAGCAGATCGAGATCGCCAATGCCCTGCGCATCAAGCGGGCCAATTTCGTCGCCCTCATCAACCGGCTGGAGGCGCGCGGACTGACCGAGCGGCGCGAGGCCGTGGGCGACCGGCGCTCGCAGGCGCTCTATCTGACGCCGGTCGGCAGCGAGACGATGCAGGCGCTCAAGGCAACCCAGGACGCCTTCGAAGCCGAGTGCATCGAAAAGCTCGGCGGTGTCGAGGCGCGCGACGTGTTCCTCGATCTGCTCGACCGGCTGGCGGACGAAACCCCTTAGGCAGAAAAGGCAGCGATCACAGTTTCGGGGATGGCTGCCGATTTGATGCCGCCGGGATTGGCGGGATCGGCGGCGGCCCACACGCGTACCTCATGGGCCTCGATAGCAAGGTCGCCGGCGTTGTAGAGCTGATGGGCGACGGAAAAACTCGACCGGCGGAACTCGGTGACGCGGCTTTCGATGGTGACGACGTCGCCGAAGCGCGAGGGTTTGACGAATTTGGCGCCGGTATCGACCATCGGGATGCCGACGATCTGGTAGTGCCGCGTCCACGCAATCTTCTTCATGCGCAGAGCTGCCTCGAAGAGGTGCGCGGTCGAGGCGTCGAACATGCGGAAATAGTTGGGGTAGTAGACGATCCCCGCGGGATCGCAGTCGCCGAATTCGATCTCGACCTGGCGGGAGTGGACGAGCATTGCGCCTCCTATTTCGGCTGCAGGCGAACGCCGCCGTCGAGCCGGACGGTCTCACCGTTGAGATAGTCGTTCTCGATCATGGCGATGACCAGTGCCGCGAATTCGTCGGGCTCACCGAGGCGTGCGGGGAAGGGGATGGCCGAGGCTATGGCCGCCTTCGTCTCCTCGGGCAGCTCAGCCAGAAGCGGGGTGTTGAAGAGTCCCGGTGCGATGGTCAGCACGCGGATGCCGAAGCGGGCGAGCTCGCGCGCAACCGGCAGGGTGAGGGCGGCGATGCCTCCCTTGGAGGCGGCGTAGGCGGCCTGGCCGATCTGGCCTTCGAAAGCCGCGACCGAGGCAGTCGAGACGATGACACCGCGGCTTCCGCCCGATTGGGGTTCGGCAAGGCTCATCTCGGCGGTAGCCAGCCGGATCATGTTGAACGTACCGATGAGATTGACGCGTACGACCCGTTCGAACGCCTCCAGGGACATCGGCCCGTCGCGTCCGACGACCCGGGCGGCCGTGCCGATGCCGGCGCAGTTGACGAGAATGGTCGGCGCACCGTGACCCTCCCGACTGCGGGCGAAGGCCTCCGTAGCGCTTTGCGGGTCCGACACGTCGCACCGAACGAAGATGCCGCCAATGTCGCGGGCCAGCAGCTCGCCTTTCTCGCTGTTGAGATCGAGCACGGTGACGCGGGCATCGCGCTCGGCGAGGGCTCGGGCGGTCGCGGCGCCCAGCCCCGAGCCGCCGCCGGTGACCAGCGCTGTTTGTCCGGCAATGCGCATGGCTCAGGCCTCCGGATTCTCGATGAGGAGCGCAATACCCTGTCCGCCGCCGATGCAGGCCGAGGCGATGCCGTACCGGCCCCCGCAACGCCTCAGTTCACGCGCCAGCGTCAGCGCCAAGCGCAGGCCCGTGGCGCCGAGCGGATGGCCGATGGCGATCGCGCCGCCATTGACGTTGAGCTTGTCCTCGTCGAGTCCCAGTTCCCGTACGCAGGCCAGGACCTGGGCGCCGAAGGCCTCGTTGATCTCGATGCGGTCGATGCGGTCGAGGGTAAGGCCAGCCACGTCGAGGACGGCGCGGATCGCCGGAGCCGGGCCGATGCCCATGATGTGGGGCGGAACGCCCACCGAAGCGCTGGCAAGGATGCGCGCCAGCGGTTCGCGGTCCCTGGCGACGTCGGCCGAACCGACAACCGCTGCAGCTGCGCCGTCCACGATCGCCGAAGAGTTGCCGCCGGTCTGCACGCCGCCGAAGGCAGGCCGCAGCTTGGCGAGCACCTCGTAGGGCGATGGACGCACATGGCTGTCGGTATCGACCTGCTCGATGCCCTTGCCGAGCTTGATGACGCGCGGCTCGAACCCCTCGGGCGCGAAAGTCACGCTGCCGACAGGGGTAATCTCACCCTCGTAGAATCCGTCTTCCCGGGCGGCGATGGCGCGATCGAAGCTGCGGGCCGCGAAGCGATCTACCTCCTCGCGGGTGATACCGTATTGTTTGGCGAGGTTCTCGGCGGTATCGCCCATGTTGACGCATGCAGCGGGATCGTAGAGCGCCTCCCAGAGGAAATCCTTGAACTCGACGCGCCCCATGGCAAAGCCATTGCGGTGAGTGTAGGCGGCGATGGGATTGCGGCTCATCGATTCCGTGCCGACACCGAGCGCCAGATCGATGCGGCCGAGCGAGACGGCATCGGCGGTTTGCGAAAGCACTTCCAGGCCGGTTCCGCAGATGCGCTGGACGAGGTGCGCCGGGCGCTCGACCGGTACACCCGCATAGAGCCCGATATGGCGGGGCGTCACATAGGCATCGAACGAAGCCTGGGCCATCGATCCGGCGATGGTGGTGCCGATGTCGGTCGGATCGATGCCGGCACGCCCGATGGCCGCCCGGGCGGCATGGATGCCGAGATCGATCGGGGAGATTTCGGCGAACGCACCGCGGTAGTCGACGAATGGCGTGCGGGCGCCGTCGATCAGAAAGGCATCGGCGAAGGTGGCGCAGAGGGCGTCCTGTTTGCTCACTTGGCGGCCTGTCTTTCAAAGATCAGCACATGGGGAGGGGCGGGATCGGCGTAGAGATCGTCGACCAGCCGCGCGCGGACCGACATGACCGCGCGCTGGTTGATGGAGCCTTTGTCTGTGATCTCTCCGGCATCGATCGATGGTGGGGAGTCGAGGAGCACGGCGCGGGCGACGTGGCTGGCGCTGCCGGTGGCCTTGGCGGCCAAGGCATCGAACCGCTCCTGGAAGGCGGCGCGGACGTTGGGGTCGGAAACGATGGCAGCCGGCTCGGCATCGGGTGGAAGACCCGCGAGCCTGCGGCACGCTTCGAAATCGGGAAAGACGAGCGCGGCGATGTAGTTGCGGTCCAGCCCGGCTAGGACGATGTCGCGGATCAGCGGCGCGGCGGCGGCGAGGGCGCCGAGGCGCACGCCGCCGACATTGACCCAGGTGCCGGTCGCGAGCTTGAAGTCCTCGGTGACGCGACCGTCGAACAGGAAGCCGCGGGCAAGGTTGCCGGGCTCTGCGAATTTGAGCGCATCGCCGATCTTGTAGAAGCCCTCTTCATCGAAACACTCGGCGCTCTTGTCGGGTGCCTTCCAGTAGCCGGGGGTGACGTTGGGTCCCTTGAGGCGCAGCTCCAGCTTTTCCGCATTGGGAACCAGCTTGACCTCCATCCCCGCGGCCGGAAGGCCGACGAGCCCCGCCCGATCGACCGGCCAGGTGGTGGTGAACGCAAAGGGGGCGGTCTCGGTCGAGCCGTAGCCGGTTATGATCATGATGCGCTCGCCGGTTGCCAGCCGCGCTGCCGTGTCGAGGCCGTCCCAGACGTGTTGGGAAAGGGAGGCGCCGGCATATTGCAGGAGGCTGAGCCGGCTGAAGAAATTGGTGCGAAGCGCCTCGTTCGCGACCAGGTGCTCGACGAGGAGTTCATAGCCCTTGGGCACGTTGAAGTAGACGGTGGGTGCGATCTCGGTGAGGTTGCCCGCCGTACGACGGATACCCTCGGGGGTGGCGGCGCCATCGTCGACATAAAAGCTGCCGCCATTATAGAGCGCGATGCCCAGATTATGGCTGCCGCCTGCGACGTGGTTCCACGGCATCCAATCGACCAGCACGGGCGGCGTGTCGGCGAGGAACGGCAGCGCCGTGCGGATCATCTGCTGATTGCAGGTGAGCATGCGCTGCGTGGTGATCACCGCCTTGGGCATCCCGGTCGAGCCGGATGTGAACAGGAATTTGGCGATGGTATCGGGGGTGACCGCGGCGTTGGCGGCGGAAACGGCCGCGGTCGGGGGCGTGTTGACCACGTCGTCGAAGAGCTGGGTCGGTCGGCCCTCGGGCGGATTGCGGCGCACGACAAGCGGAATCGCGGGGTCGATTGCGGCGGCCAGCGCAGGGCCGAATTTCGCCCCGTCGCTGGCATAGACCATGCCGGGCTCGAGCAGGGCCGCGATGTGCTTGAGTTTGGCGAAGTCCTTGGAGACCAGGCAATAGGCGGGCGAGAGCGGGGCATGGGGCACGCCGACGAGCATGGCGGCATAGCCGAGCAGGGCATGCTCGATCTCGTTGCCGGACAGGATCAGCAGCGGGTGGTCGGGCGAGAGCCTCGCTTCGAGCATGGCCTGCGCCAAGCCATGGATCAGCCTGTTGGCCTCGCCATAGGTAATCGTGCGCCAGCCCCCGTTCCCTCCGCGATCGGCGATGAAGATCGCGTCGGGGGTCTCTCGAGCCCAGTGCGCGAGGCGATCGGTCATGGTGCGGGGATAGGGGCCGAGGGGTTCGGTCGAGCGCACATAAATCGTCCCGTCCGCCCGCGTCTCAGCCTCGGCCAGCATCGAGCCCATGCGAACGGGGCGCAGTTTGAGTCCCTGCTCAGCGATCATGCCGTTCCTCCCCATTAGTTATGTTACATAACAATATGGAGGCTGTAAAGCTGCCGCATGGGTCGCAGACAGCGCCGCCCATGGCTGGAGCGGCGGGATCCTAGTCGGGCAAACCGGTATAGTTCTCGGCAAGGCTCTGCTGGGCTGCCAGCGAGCCCGTCAGGTAGTCGAACTCGGCCCGCTGGATTCGCCGCCCGAACGCCCCGGTCTCGGGGAAGGTATGGAGAAGGCTGGTCATCCACCAGCTGAAGCGCTCGGCCTTCCAGATGCGCTTCAGGGCCGTCGTCGAATAGGCGTCGATCCCGGCCGTCGAGTTCTCGAGAACCGCCTCGATCAGCGCATCGGCGAGTGCGGCGACGTCGCCCAGGGCAAGGTTCAGACCCTTCGCACCGGTCGGCGGCACGATATGGGCCGCGTCTCCAGCCAGGAACAACCTGCCGAAGCGCAGCGGTTCGGCAACGAAACTGCGCAATGGCGCGATGGATTTCTCGATGGAGGGACCGGTTTGGAGGTGCGCGGCGGTCTCGGGATTGAGCCGGGCGCGCAACTCGTCCCAGAACCGATCGTCGGACCAGTTCTCGACGCGCTCGTCCGCGGGGACCTGGACGTAGTAGCGGCTGCGGGTGTTGGAGCGTTGCGAGCAGAGCGCGAAACCGCGCGCGTGGTGGGCGTAGATCAGCTCGTCGGCCACAGGCGGCTTGTCGACAAGGACGCCGAGCCAGCCGAAGGGATAGATCCGCTCGAAGGTGGTCAGCGCCGCCTCCGGCACGCTGGCGCGGCTGACCCCGTGATAGCCGTCGCAACCGGCAATGAAATCGCAGTCGATGCGGTGCGTGACGCCGTCCTTGCGGTAGGTGACCCACGGTTTGCCGTCGAAATCGTGCAGTTCGACGTCCTCGGCCTCGTAGATTGTCGTCGCCTGGCGCACCGCCATCAGGTCGCGCGTCACCTCGGTCTGGCCGTAGACCATGACGTGGCGGCCGATCAGTGCGTTGAAGTCGATGCGGTGCCGGTCGCCGTCGAAGCTCAACTCCACGCCATGGTGGAGAAGCCCTTCGGCGTGCAAACGCTCGCCCGCCTCGGCGCGATCCATCAGGGCGACCGAACCCTGTTCGAGGACACCCGCCCGAATTCGGCCCAGCACATATTGGCCGCTGCGGCGCTCGAGGATGACGGTGTTGACGCCCGCAAGCTCGAGCAGCCGCCCGAGCATCAGACCGGCCGGACCTGCGCCGACAATGACCACATGCGTTCGCAAACTTCCCCCCAATAACTGCACGACATTCGACGAAATGATGCACGCAGCGGGCGAACGCAAAAATGGACGGGCGGCGCATTCTCTTGCACTATCCGAACATGAAACCAATCCCAAACTATGCACTTTACGGCGAGGCGGATGCGGACCGGGAGCAGGACTGGCTGCACTGGGAAACCATCCAGTCCCGCAGCCGCCTCCACGACTACCTGATCGCCCCGCACCGGCACGAGCAGTTCTTCCAGGTGCTGCACCTGACCGGCGGCTTGGCGCATGTGACGATCGACGGGGTCACGTTCGACCTGCAGCCGCCGGCAATTGTGGTGGTGCCCGCACTGACGGTGCACGGCTATCTGTTCAGCACAGACGTCGAGGGCCTCGTGGTGACGCTGATGGAGCGTGACGCGCGGGCGGCCGGTCTCGGGGAGATCGGCCCGGCAATATTGCCCGACGCCAGCGAGGTGGGCGAAGCCGTCGACCGGCTGATCGCCGAGGCCGACCGCCCGGGCGCCGGGCATAACGTCGCCATGCGGGCGCTGCTGGCACTGCTGATCGTCGCCATCGAGCGGGCCCGCCCGTTGCCGGACGCGGAAAGCAAGGCGACCGGAGACCGCGGCGTCCTCCACGCCAAGGCCTTCCGCTGGCTGGTGGACCAGCGGTTCCGCCAAACGCGGCGCCTCGCCGACTATGCGTCGGAACTGGCGATCAGCCCGACGCACCTCAACCGGATAAGCCGGCAGGTGCTGGGCGCCTCGGCGCTCGCAGTGATCGAGCGGCGCGTGGCGCTCGAGGCGCGCAGGATGCTGCAGTTCTCGTCGCTTTCGATCAAGCAGATAGGTGCGGATCTCGGATATGAAGATCCAGCCTATTTCACGCGGGTACTGACACGAGTATTGGGCATGACGCCCGGCCGGTACCGCGCCACGGCCCGGGCCGGGCAGCGCCCTTAGATCGGATCGAGCTGACTGGCCCTAGTCAGCGCAACCCGGCCGCCACGGCGCGGACGGCCTCGATGAAGCCGGTGGTCGCCAGCGACTGACTGGTATCGATGCGGGTGGTGAGCCCCACCGGCCCGGTGGTTTCGCTGGTGTCGACCGGCAGGCGGGCAAGCTGGCCTTCGGCGACATCCCTAGCGACAACGCCCTCCGAGATGATCCAGATCGCGTCGGTCTGGCGCACATAGGAGCGGCCGAAGGCGTTCGAGACGGTCTCGATTTCGTCACGGATGTTGGTGACGCCATTGGCGAGCAGCATACGGTCGACGAGGCGACGGATCACTGAATCGGGCGTCGGCATCAGCAGTTGGTGGCTTTCGATCATGGCCAGGTTGAAATGGCGCTCCGCGAGCAGAGGGTGACCGGGTCGGACAACGATCGCCACGCGTTCCGAATAGAGATGTTCGAAGGAAAGGCCGAGCATCGCCTCGGGCTCGGCCATGCGCCCGATGACAAGATCGACCTCGCCGGTGCGCAAGAGCGAGAGCAGATAGCCATTGGGGCCCGTGACGATGCGGACATGGGCGCGCTGTCCGCCGCCGGAAAAGGAGTCCACCGCATCGGGCAGGATGCGCGCCGAGACCGTGGGCAGAGCGCCGACCCGGACGATCGTCGCCTCATGGGCGCCGCCAACGGCCTCGATGCCCTGGCGCAGGGCCGCCACGCTCGTGCCGGCATAGCGATAGAAGACCTCGCCGAAAGGGGTGAGGAAGAGATTGCGGCGGCTGCGATCGAAGAGCGATGCCCCCAGGATCTCCTCGAGTTCCTGGATGGTCTTGGACGCGGCCGGCTGGCTGATATTGAGCGCTTCGGCGGCGTTGACCACGCTTTTGAGCCGCGCCACCTCGAGAAAGCAACTGATGTGGCGCAGCTTGATGCGCGGATCGATGGCGCGCTTGGCCAATTGCATCTCCGGTTATGGATAGGCGGACCTGTGCCAAAAAAAATCGCTCTACGCGGCGATCCCATAAACCAGAGGTTATGAGGCGACGGCAAGTAATCATTTTACTTGGCCCCCCGCGCCGCCTTAAATCGCCGCGGTTGCGAGGGAGAAAGCATGGCGTTCGTGCGCACCGGCGAGATATTGCTGCACTATCGGGTGCAGGGCCTGACAGGCGCGCCGGTGCTGGTGCTGGTGAACTCGCTGGGGACCGACGCGCGAATCTGGGACGAGGTTATCACCGAGCTTCTGCCGCACTACCGCATCGTCTCCTACGACAAGCGCGGCCACGGGCTGAGCGACGCACCTGCCGGCGACTACAGCCTCGATGATCACGTCGCCGATCTTGTCGGCCTCCTCGACCACCTCGGTGTGGCGCAGTCGGCGGTCGCGGGCGTTTCCGTCGGCGGACTGATTGCGCAGGGGTTTGCCCTGCGTCACAGCGATCGGATTGCGGGACTCGTCCTCTGCGATACGGCGCCCAAAATCGGTGACGCGCCTCTGTGGGACGAGCGGATCGCTGCGGTGCAGGGCGGGGGCATGGAGGCGCTGGCCGATGCGGTGATGCTGCGCTGGTTTACCGAGCGCTATCGCCGTGACTCGGCCGATGCGCTGGCGGGCTGGCGCAACATGCTGGCGCGCACGCCGGCTGAGGGCTACATCGGGACGTGCGCCACGCTGCGCAACACCGATCTGCGGAACGATATCGCGGGTATCGCCGCGCCAACGCTGGTCGTCGTGGGCGACGCAGATGTGGCAACGCCGGTCGAGCTCGTTCGCGAGACGGCGGCTTGCATCCCGGGCGCGCGCTTCGAGATCGTCCCGGATGCCGGACACATACCGTCCATCGAGCAGCCGGGGCGCTTGTCGGCACTGATGAAAACCTACTTCAACGAGGTCGGCCATGGCTGATACATCTCTTTACGAGCGCGGCATGGCGACCCGCCGTTCGGTACTGGGCGACGGGCACGTCGACAATGCCACGGCCCGCAAGACGGGGTTCGATGATGATTTCCAGTCCTTCATCACCGAAGGCGCCTGGGGATCGGTATGGTCGCGCCCGGGACTTACCAAGCGCGAGCGGTCCATGCTGACGCTGGCGCTGCTGGCGGCGCTGGGACACGAGGAGGAATTGGCCATGCACGTGCGCGCGACCGAGAACACCGGCGCTTCGCCCGAGGACATCAAGGAGGCGCTGCTGCACGTGGCGGTCTATGCCGGAGTCCCGGCAGCCAACCGGGCCTTCAAGATCGCCAAGGAAGAACTCGCCAAACGCGCGGAGGCGGCACAATGAGCGGCATCATTCTCCCTGGGGCCGACGGAGTTCTATATCAGCGCGACCGCGCCTGGCACCCGCCGGCCGATACGCCGGGCTACAAGAGCACGACGTTCCGCGCTCCGCGCCACAGCCTTCTCGCACTTGGCCCAACCAAATCGGAGCTGACCGGCCCCACCTTCGGCCACGAAAAGCTCGGGCCGCTGGACAACGACCTCATCCGCAATTTCAGTCAGGACGGCACCGAAGCCATCGGCCAGCGCATCATCGTTTACGGCCAGGTGCTCGACGAGAATGCCCGGCCCGTGCCCGGCACGCTGGTGGAATTCTGGCAGGCCAATGCCGGTGGCCGCTACCGCCACAAGAAGGAAGGGTATCGGGCCGCGCTCGACCCCAATTTCGGTGGCTTTGGCCGCGCCATCGCCGACGAGAACGGCTTCTATCACTTTCGCACGGTCAAGCCGGGCGCCTATCCCTGGCCCAATGGCGGCAATGACTGGCGCCCCGCCCATATCCATTTCTCGGTCTTCGGCCAGGCCTTTGCGCAGCGCCTGATCACCCAGATGTATTTCGAGGGCGACCCGATGATCTGGCAATGCCCCATTGTCGGCACCATTCCAGACAGGGCGGCGATCGATCAGCTCATCGCCCGGCTCGACCGCCACAACACCACACCCATGGACGCGCTGGCCTACCGCTTCGATATCGTGCTGCGCGGCTTCCGTTCGACCATGTTCGAGAACAAGCTGGAGGGGAACTGATGTTGCACCCAACACCGACCCTCAAGGAAACGCCGTCCCAGACCGGCGGTCCATATGTCCATATCGGGATGACGCCGAATTTCTGCGGCATCACCGGGGTCATCGACGCCGATTTGGGTTCGACCATGATCAATGGCGATGTCGAAGGCGAACGGATCGTCATCTGTGCCCGCATCCTGGATGGCGCCGGAGTGCCGCTCCACGATGGCGTGGTCGAAATCTGGCAGGCCGATGCGAAAGGCAGTTATGTCGCGCCGATGCGGCCCGGCAGCAATTCGATGCCAGCCTTTACCGGCTGGGGCCGACAGCCGGCCAATGCAGAGGGCATAGTCACCTTCGAGACCATCAAGCCAGGCCGCGTCGAGGGGCCGGACGGCAAACTGATGGCCCCCCACGTCTCGCTGTGGATCGTGGCCCGCGGCATCAATATCGGCCTGCAGACACGACTCTATTTTGCCGACGAAGCGGAGGCCAACAAGGAGGACTACGTCCTCAACAAGATCATGGACCCACGCCGCCGCGAAACCCTCATCGCGCGCCGGGAGGGCGGCCCCGAGCCACGCTATCTTCTCGACATCCACCTGCAGGGCGACAAGGAAACCGTGTTCTTCGACATCTAGCCGGGCCATAGTGGCTGCCATGACTCCGCTCCTTTCCGCGCTCGCCGGCGATGCCGAAATCGAAACGCTGCTCTGCGACGAGGCACAGATCGCCACTGTGCTGGCCGTGGAGCGCGCCTTGGCCGAGGCCTGCGCCGACACCGGCTGGATCACGGCCGCGGATGCGGAGGCGGTCGGCAAGGCCATCGAAGGTTTTGTGCCCGACAAGGAGGAACTGGCCGCAGGCATGGCGCGAGACGGCGTGGTCGTGCCGGCGCTGGTCAAGCAGTTGCGGACCACGATCCCGGAGCCGCATCGGATGGCGTTGCACAAGGGGGCAACCAGTCAGGATATTCTCGATACGGCGCTGATGTTGCAGCTGGCGCGGGTGATGGACGTGCTCGAAGCGCGGCTGACGGCTCTGCTCTCGCGGCTCGACGCGCTGGCCGAGGCAGAGGGTGGGCGCAAGCTGATGGCACATACTCGCATGCAACAGGCGCTGGAGACGACCTGGGGCGCCAAGATCGCGAGCTGGAGCGAGCCGCTGCAACGCCAGCTGCGGGCGCTCGAAGCCATGCGGCGCAGTCTGCTGGTGGTGCAGCTCGGCGGACCGGTGGGCGACCGGGGCAGCTTCGATGGGCATGGCGACGCGATTGCCGCGGGTCTTGCCCGGCGGCTCGACCTCGGGCTGGCCGCCCCCTGGCATGCAACGCGTGATCCCATCATTGCCTTCGGCAACCGGCTGGCGCTGGTGAGCGGCGTGACGGGCAAGATCGGCGCCGATGTGACGCTCCTGGCGCAGAACGAAGTGGGCGCGGTACGGCTCGAAGGCGGAGGCGGCTCCTCGGCCATGGCGCACAAGTCCAATCCGGTCCGGGCAGAGGTGCTGGTGGCGCTGGCACGGTTCAACGCGGGCCTTGCCGGGACGCTGAACCAGGCCATGGTGCACGAATACGAGCGTTCGGGCGCCGCCTGGACGCTCGAATGGCTGACTCTGCCGCAGATGGCGGTGACCGCCGGCGCGAGCTTGCGGCTGAGCCTGGAACTGGTCGAGCAGATGCGTTTGGGGTAAGGGGAGCACCGGCTGTTGAACGCTCGGCTATGCCTTGAAGCTCGCGCTCTGCGCCGCACGATTTCGTCTAGGCTTTCAGCCGCCCTGTGACGCGGCCCTATCGGGTGGATCGCAGCAGACTACTCCGCGGAATAGGATTCCAAATCAATCGTTGCCGGGTAGGCAGGACCGTTGCCGACCTGAGCCACTGCCGCTCGAAGTTGCCATGTGCCGGCCCCGAAATGGACATCGCCCGACTTGGCCAAGCCCTTTACCAAATGCACTAATGCATGCATTAATGCGTGCGCAAAGGAGGAAGCGCGCATGGTCACCAAGACAGATACGGTAGTTTCCATCGACGGCACGAAATTTGTGGTGAATGGAGAACCCACGCATAAGGGAAAGACGTGGCGTGGCCATTCCCTGGAAGGATTGCTGTTCAACTCTCGCATGGCGCAGGCTCTGACGGATGACGAGAACCCCTCCACACGCGGTGTCTGGATGTACCCCGATGGCGAGGTCTTTACTGCAAAGCGCAACAACGACGAGTTCGTGGCCGCATTGAAGGACTACCGCGCCCACGGCCTTGATGCCGTGTGCATCAATCTGCAGAGCGGCAGTCCACAGGGCTACAGCAATGTCCAGCCCTGGACGATCACCGGCTTCAATGCCGACGGCTCGATCAAGCAGCCATGGCTGGACCGTTTGGATAGGGTCATCACCGAAGCCGACCGGCTGGGGATGGTCGTGGTGCTGGGTCTGTTCTACTGGAAGCAGACCCGGGTTTTCGCCGACGAAGCGGCCGTCAGGCGGGCAGTCGAGAATACCGTCGATTGGCTGGCAGAGCGCGGCGCGCGCAACGTGCTGCTTGAAATCGGCAACGAAGTCGACCTGACCTTCTTTCAGCCCATCATAGAGGCACCGCGCTGCCATGAGCTGATCCGGCTCGCCCAGCAGCGTTCGGAAGGCCGGTTCGATACGCCGGGCGGCCGCCTGCTGGTGTCCACGAGCCTGGCGCGACCCTCGCCCGTCGGGGCCAATATCATGGAAACCGCCGATTTCCTGCTGCTCCACGGCAACGGCACGCACCACCCGGATAGCGTGCGGCTCATGGCTCGGGCCAACAGGGCGCAGCCCGCCTATCGTGCGATGCCGGTGATGATCAACGAGGACGACCATTTCGACTTCGACAAGCCCGACAACAATTTCGCCGCGGCCATCGGCGAATATCTCTCGTGGGGTTACTTCGACTATCGCATGAACCGCGAGCGGTTCGAGGACGGTTTCCAGTCGCTTCCGGTGGACTGGACAATCAACAGCGACCGCAAGCGGGCGTTCTTCAGCTACCTGAAGGGGATCACGGGTGGCGCCGCGTGAGTGCCAATCATGTCGTCGTCGTCGACCTTGTGGTCGGCGCCGGCCACCTTAAGGCTTTCATGCCCTTGATGCTGGAAAACGCCCGCGCCTCCCTGCCGGTCGAGCCCGGCTGCGTGCGGTTCGACATCTGCCAGGACGAGGACGCCCCGTGCCGCTTGCTCCTCTATGAGGTTTACGACGACGAGGTGGCGTTCGCGGCGCACCTGGCCAGTCCGCACTACCGGACTTTCGAGATCGCAACATCATCCATGCTGGCCGCCAAGTCGGTGCGGACGATGACACTCAGAGCTGGTTGAGCCCGAGCCGATCCAGCAGGTCCACCAGCATGGTGCCCGCGCGACGCCGATGGTCCTCGTGCACCTTGCGGGCGCGAGGTCCGTCGCCGGCGGCTATGGCGTCGACCAGGTCGGCGTGCTCCTTGACCGAATTGCTCGGCGTGGGACGCAACTGCAAGGTCAGCATGCGGGCGCGGTGCGCCTGGTCCCATAGCTGGCCGACCATCTGGATCAGCCTGGAGTTGCCCGACAGGCGCACCAGGTGCAGGTGGAACTGCTCGTCCGCCGCTGCCCAGGCCTTGAGATCGCTGCGCTCCAGTGCGGTCTGCATGTCGGCGACGGCGCCGCGGAGCTGGGCCAGTTGCCGCGGCGTGATCCCGCGCTGCGCCACCAGTTCGGCCGCAGTGCCTTCGAGGGCGGTCAGCACGGCGTAGATCTCGGCCATGTCGCTCGCTGAGATCGGCAGCACCCGCATACCGTGGCGGGGCCGTATCTCCACCATGCCCTCCTGCCGCAACCGGACCATCGCCTCCCTGACCGGAGTCCGGCTCATCTCGAGGCGGGTAGCCGCCTCCTGCTCCAGCATCTGCGCACCTGCGGGCAGAGTTCCGTCAAGAATCAGCTGCTTGAGGCGCCCGTAGGCGACATCGGCCTGGTTGGCGCGTTCAGTCGAGGTCGAGACCTGGCTCATCGATGCGGACCCTGCGTCCTTCTCTGTGGGAAGCATAGATCGCCTCCTCAATTCTGAGGTTTGTGAGATAGTCGGCGCCTGAGTTGACCACGGCACCATCGCCGGTCAATGCCGCAAGCGCCGCTGCCTGCGTGCGGTAGACACAATCTCCCCCGAAATCGATGTCCTGCCAGGCAAAGGGGATGGGACTGAGCACGTTCTCTCCATGCCGGCGCAGCAGCACTGTGCCGTCCCCGGTGATGCTGAGCACGCCGCCCTCCGTTTCCACCATCATCTCGCCCAACGTCCGGCGGCGATTGTCTGCCGGATGATCCGAGAGGCGGTTGCCATCTAGCACTGCGTTTCTGTTGCCCTCAATCTCGAAGATCACGATGCCGGCGTCCTCTCCCGCGATTGCAGGGTTGATGCGGCGCAGCCGCGCCGTGACCGCCGTGATCTCGCCTATGAGATAGCGAAACACGTCGACATAGTGGACACCGGTTTCATGGATCATGAAGCGAGGCATGGTGCGGAAGTAGGGTTGGCGGTCGAGATAGGCGTGCGCGCCCTGTCCATCGCCCGGACGCAGCCGGAACGTGGCGCCGTAGACCTCGCCGAGCGAGGCGCTTGCCAGAGTTTCCTTGGCGACGCCGTACCAGGGTTGAAAGCGGAAATTCTCATGGACGATCAGCGTAGTGCCCGCCGCCTTCGCCAGAGCCACGGCCTGGCCGGCTGCCGCATAATCGCCGCAGAAGGGTTTCTGGCAGATGACGTTGACGCCGCGCAGGGCCGCGGCGCGTATGGTGGACAGATGCGTCGCCGGCGGCCCGATGATGTCGAGGACATCGGGACGCTCTGCGTCAAGCATCGTCTCCACCTGCTCGTACACCGTGGCGTCTGGAAAAAGCTCGAGCTGTGACCGGGCCCGCTGCGGATCGAGGTCGCAGATGGCCACGAGATCGACCGGCAGGCGGGCCCATGCGCGGTAGTGGAACTGGCTGAAATAGCCCGCACCGAGGGTGGCGAGCCGTAACCGGCCGGTCATGAAGCCTCCGAATGCGACAAGGTACCCATGGAGTCCATCACCGCCTCCGCCACCGTTTCCGTCGTGGCATCGCCGCCCGATTCGAATGGCCGGATTCCACGGCGGAAGGCTTCATCGACGGCGTCTGAGAGTAGTTGTCCGGCCTTCACCGCCTGTGGCACGTCATGGCGCCGGCCGAGCCAGTCGAGCATCATGGCACCCGACAAGATCGTCGCCGTTGGATTGGCCACGCCCTTGCCGGTGATGTCGGGTGCCGAGCCGTGACATGGCTGGAACACGGCGTGGTCGAGACCGATGTCGGCCGATGGCGCGTATCCCATGCCCCCGATGAGCCCCGCAGCCAGGTCGGAGAGGATGTCGCCGAACATGTTTTCGGTCACGATCACGTCGAGGTCCCAGGGCCTTCGCACCAGGTTGAGGGCAGTGGCATCGACATAGGCGTGGTCGGCCTCGATGTCGCCAAAGCCCTTGCTGCGCTCGTCGAAGATCTTCCTGAAGAATGCCATGCTGGCAAAGACATTGGCCTTGTCGACGCAGGTGAGCCGCCCCGCGCCGCCGGCTTGCTTTCTCTGCCTTGCATAGGCGAAGGAGAAGTCGAACAGCTGCTCGCATACCGCCCGGGTGATGACCATGGTATCCCGGGCTTCGCGGTCGTCAATGACCTGGCCCTCGTCGCGCAGCGCGAACAGCCCTTCGACGGATTCGCGGATGATAACGAAGTCGAGATTCGCGGCTCGCTGGTCGGCCAGGACAGGCGCGACGCCGGGCAGGGCGCGTGCGGGGCGGACGCCCGCGAAGAGGCCCAACTCGGTCCGCAGATCAAGCTGTGGCGCAATTTCCGTGCCGTTCTCGTAGCGCACCTCGGGCCATCCCATTGCGCCGAGCAGGATCGCATCGGCGGCGCGGCACTCTTTTAGCGTTTCGTTCGGCAGGGCGACCCCCGAGCGCAAATATTCCTGCGCCCCCGCCGGAAGTTGGCGATAGGAGAGCCCGAAGCCGCCCACCCGTTCGGCTGCGGCTTGCATCAGCGCCAGGCAGGGGGAGACGACCTCAGCACCGATGCCGTCTCCCGGCAGTACTGCGATGTCGAATAGCGTATTGGCGGTCATGAGAAATCCAGGTGGTCGAGTAGGGGAGAGATGTCGAAGTCGAAGTGAACAGGGCGGGCGCCGGCATGCGGGCTCTCGAAGCTCATGAGGCAGTCGCCCAGGAGATTGCCCAGATACGCAGTCCGCAGCTGCGGTCCCCCGAACGCCAGCGAGGAGATGTTCTTGAGGACCCTGGCAGGCTGCTGGTCGAGGTGCGGCCGACCCATGCTGTTCGCGCGATAGGCCTTTTCCGCCTCGGCGACGTGCACCGGGTCGGCGTCCTCGATCACCGTCTCGGGCCCCGTACCGTCCTGCGCGATCCGCAGCACGCGGTTGGAGATGATGCTCGTCACCCAGAGATGCCCGTCCGCGTCGAGGCAGAGGCCGTCGGGATAGTCCCCGGAACCGAAGGTCCAGATGACCGTGCGGTCGGAAAAGGTGCCGTCCGCGGAAACGGCAAAGCGCGTCAGGCGCCTGCCGAACGTTTCGTTGACAAAGGCATACCGACCATCAGCCGAAAAACAGAGTTCGTTGGCATAACCCAGACCATCCGCAACGACGCGGACGTCGCTGCCGTCGATCCGTACGACGAAGCCGCTCCTTGCGTCAGCGCGGTAGTCGGCGGCCCGCGGCACCACCCGCGTCGACGTCGTGAGCCAGATCCTTCCCTGCGCATCCAGCAACGGAAAATTGCTCGGGGGCAGGGGAGTCCCGTCCACCGAGTCGAGAACCACCTCGCAGTGGCCATCGGGATGGAGACGGAAAAGGCCGCCACGATCGCTGCCGAGATGGGCGACAAGAAAGCTCCCGCCCGGCTCGAGCGCGATGCCGTTCGGGCGCAGCGCCTTTTGCGGATCGGCGATGCCGATCCGCGCCACCGCACCATCCGGCGCGATCGCGGCAATACCACCATGGCCGGCCCAATCGGAGGCAAAGACCAGGCCCGAGCAATGGGTGACCACGCATTCGGGTCGCTGCAGTCCGCTGCCGATCCTGCCGACGTGGCCGATGTCGATAAGCGCCATATCGAGCCTCCATTAACGTATGCATAGATTGCCGATGCGGGCGTGGCAAGGCAGAAGTTTCCAGCCGTGACGGTCGGGTTGAGCAGGGAGTCCAGCGCGATTTGCAGCCATGATGGCGAGAAAAGTACCATTGGCCTCGCCTAAACACCGCTATTGACGCGCGCATTAATGAATGCATTAATTGCGGCAGATGATCTTGGGACTGCCCATGCTCACCCTAGGCCAAGCCACCCTTGACATGTTTTCTGTATACAGCGTATCCACTGTATACAACGACCGGCGCGAGACCGGTGGGGAGGACGGATTGATGACTGGCGTAGGGGCGCAAAGTCTTGAGGAGTTCGGCTACCGCTCCCTGCGGCAGATGATCCTGCAGGGTGAGCTGGCCCCCGGGCAGAAGCTTGTCCAGGAGGACCTGGCCCAGCGCCTTGGCGTCAGCCGCACTCCCTTGCGCAGCGCGATCGCCGCGCTCGAACGCGATGGATTCGTGGCCATCTCGCCACGAGGTGAAGCCACGGTTGCGAGTTTCGGTCCAGCGCGCATTGCCGATCTCTTCGAGGTGCGAGCCGTCCTCGAAGGGCTGACCTGCCGCCTGGTAGCGCCGTCCTTCGAGCAGAAGCACGCCATGTATCTGCGCTCGCTCATCTCCGCGGCCATGCCGGAAGGCGACAGCGGGGACTGGAGCGCATACCGCAGCGCCGATCAGGAATTCCACAACTACCTGACGACATTGCTGGGCAACGATTTCCTGACGCGCCAGCTCGCTTCCGTGCGCGACGTGCTCAGCCTGTCGTTAGCCCAGGGTCTGCTGCGGGCGCCGTCCGAGACCTATTCCGAACACATGGAAATCATCGCGGCGCTCGAAGCGCGCGATGCCGATGCTGCCGAGCAGGCAATGCTGCGGCACATCCGAACGACCATTTCACTGATGCGAAAGCGGGCCGCGGAGGATAGTGCCTCGCACCCGACAGGCGCCACAGCCGGCGCCGCAGTCTAGAAAACAGGGAGGAAGCATATGACTTGGAAAGTGAACAGGCGTCTGTTGGGTCCATCCATGGCCATCCTGGCCGCAGCGGCGTCGATGAGCTCGGCGCAGGGTCAGGACATCACCTTCTGGACCCAGCCGCAGGGTGACCTGCTGGCCTACCAGGATCTCTACGATCAGTTGACCAGCGAGTTCCGGGAACAGACCGGCATCAGCGTCAACTACGAAGTGATCAACTGGTCGGTGGCGTTCAATACCTGGCTGACCGTCGCCCAGGGGGGCGCCGCGCCCGATTGCGCGGACATGTACTGGCTGCACTCGTTCTCCGGCATCGGCGGAGAGCAGTATGGCCCCCTGCCGATCACCGAGTATCGTGACCAGTGGCCGAACCTGGAGGAAGACTTCTACACCGGCGCCCTCGCCGACGTGCACTACCAGGACGAATTCTATGGGATTCCGTGGCGTGTCGACATCCGGCCGATGATGTACCGCACCGATTTCCTCGCCGAGGCGGGCATCGATGCGCCGCCGGCCAATTGGGATGAGATCGTCGAGCAAGGTCTCGCGCTCACCGTGCGGGAGGACAATGGCAATGTGAGTCGCTGGGGTTTCGCGCCGGGCAACAACAACCCTGGCCAGACGCTGTTGCCCTACTACTGGCAGGCCGGTGGTTCGATGATGAGCGCGGACGGCACGACCGCAACCATCGACAACGAGGCCATGCGCACCGCGCTCAAGTTCCTCCAGGACCTGGTGCACGTGCACAAGATCAGCTCACCGGAGATGTTCGAGAAGAGCGCGGACCCGCTGACCGATTTCGTCTCGGGGCAGGTTGCGATCAATGGTTCGTCCGGCAACGCCTGGCCGGTGCAGTTCGACCGCGACTATCCCGAGCTCGACGGCACCTGGGCGCTGGCCCTCAACCCTGAAGGTCCGGAGAACCGCGATTCCTTCTCAGGCGCCGGCTATTGGGGCGTGCTCCGTGGCGCCAGCGACGTCGATGCATGCATCGAGTGGCTTAAGTTCCTCTCCTCAGAGGAAACCATGCAGCGCATCAGCGAGACGACAGGCGCCGCCAGCCCTCGCCGCGCGGTGATGTCGTCCGGGTTCTGGACCGACCGCCCGTGGAAGGAGGTCATGGCCGAAACCCTGAACCACGGTCACACCTCCCAGCATCCAAGCTCGGTATGGACGGCCTTGGCCTCTCCCGAGCCCGGCGCGGTGATCTACGACCTCGTCTACAACACCGTGATCGGTGGCGCCGATATCGACGCGGCGGTGACCGAGGCTCAAGCGCGCATGCAGGCGGAACTCGACCGCGCAACCGCCTCCAACTGACCTGTCTCCCAAGGTGGCGGCCGGGGCATGCTCCGGCCGCGATCCCCGCAATCTCTTCAGGGAGCACGGCCTTGACTCGGCAAAAATACCTCTTTTGCTACATGATGCTGGCACCCGCGTTGATCATCACCGGCGCCCTCGGCATCTATCCGATGATCTACTCGCTCTGGATGAGCTTCGTGGAGTTCGACCTGCTCCGCATCGCCCAGTTCGGGACGCCATTCGTCGGTCTCGACAACTATGTCGCCGTGTTCGGCGATCCGCGATTCATCCAGACCGTGGTCAACACCATCCTTTTCACTGTTCTCGCCGTCGCGGCGACAGTTGGGTTCGGCTTGCTCCTGAGTCAGGTTCTGAATGCCACATACCCCGGTCGCGCTGTGGTGCGGATGATGGTGTGCGTGCCCTGGTTCGTTCCTCCCGCGGTGGCTTCGGCCATCTGGATGTGGCTGCTCCACACCGATCGCAGCCCGGTCAATTTTCTCTTGCAGGACATGGGGCTGATCACCTCGAACCTGCGCTTTCTGACCGATTCCAGCACATGGGGGCCTTTTAGCCTGCCCATGCTGTCCATCACAGCCGTGCGTGTCTGGAACGGCCTTCCCTTCGCCGTCATCTTCATCCTGGCGGCTCTCCAGTCCATTCCGCGCAGCCTCTATGAGGCGGCCGAAGTCGACGGCGCCACCCTGTTCCAGAAGTTCTGGTACGTGACCCTGCCATCGCTGCGGCCGATCCTCGCCATCCTCCTGACCCTCCTGGTCATCGGCGGGCTGGGTTCGTTCGAGATCAACTACATCATGACCGGCGGCGGCCCGCAGAACCTGACCAACATCATGGCGGTCTACTCCTACCAGCAGGCCTTTTCCTTCTACCGCTTCGATCTGGCCTCGGCGGCAAGCGGCGTGATCCTGATCATGACCGGCTTCGTCTCGGTCTTTTATCTGCGGTCCCAGTTCAAGAGGACGCTCTGATGGCACTGGCAATGACGACGGCCGCAGAGCGGCCGGGGCTCCTCCGGCGCTTTGCCGCCATGAGCAAGACCGACATGATCACCCGCATCGTGATCGTGGCGGTCACGCTGGCGCTGCTGTTCTACATCCTGCTCCCGGTCTACTGGATGCTGAAGAGTTCCTTCCAGCCCAATGCCGAGGTTAGGGCTCTGCCGCCGATCTGGGTGCCGCAGGATCCCACGCTTCAACCCTATACCAACGCCAATCGGCTGATCCCGATGTGGCGCTATGTCGGCAACTCGCTCCTGGTATCGTTCACAGCCTCGGCCATCGCCACGGTCATCGCCTCTTCGGCAGCCTACGTCCTCGCGCGCTTCCGGTTTCCGGGTGCCACGCTGATCCTGGGGCTCATCCTGCTCACCAACCTGATCCCCCCGATCACCCGCATCTTTCCGGTCTACTTCTTCATCCAGAACCTGGGCCTTCTGAACAGCTATGTGGGACTGATCTTCGCCTATGTCGGCTTCTCGCTCCCCTTTGCCGTGCTCATGCTGCGCGGATATTTCGAAACGGCGGCTCCGCCCGAACTCGAGGAGGCGGCCCTTATCGACGGCTGCGGTTACTTCGAGGCCTTCTGGCGCGTCATTCTGCCGGTCTGCCTGCCGGGCATCGCGGCCGTAGGCATCTTCACCTTCCTCAACGCCTGGAACGACTTCCTCTGGGCGAGCCTGCTGCTCAACCAGGGCGAGATGAAGACAATCCAGGTCGGCATCGGCGACTTCGCCCAGGAGGGTGGCGGCGTCCAGTATGTGAACGCCTTCATGGCCGCCTGCGTGGTCGCCACCATCCCCGCCCTCGTCCTCTTCGTCTTCGTCCAGCGCTGGCTTGTCGGCGGCCTCACGGCCGGTTCCGTCAAGACCTGACGCGATCCCAGCCCAGAGAACCAATATGCCCATTCGCAATTCGATCCTGCTTGGCACGCTCGGCCGCTATGCCGACCGTTTCCACGAGTACCAGAAATCCCGTTCCCTCGCGGAGCGGCTGGAGATCGCCAAGCGCATTCCCCGTACCCATGGCGTCGAGCCGGTCTATCCGCAGGACCTCGGTCATCACGGCGAACACGTGCAGACCGTCAAGGACAGCGGCCTTGCCATCTCGGCGGTCAACGTCAACCTCAAGGGCGAGGACATCTTCCGCAACGGCTCCTTCACGAATCCGGACGCGGCAATCCGGCGCCGCTCGGTCGACTACCTCAAGACCGCCATGGACATGGCTGCCGACTTCGGCGCCGACATGCTGTCGGTCTGCCCGCTGATCGATGGTTGGGACTATGCCTTCCAGGTCGAGTACGACAAGCAGTGGCAGTGGCTGGCCGAATGCTTCCGGGAGGCCACCGCCTATCGTCCGGATGTTCGGATCAGCATCGAATACAAGGCCTATGAGGTCCGCAACCGGATCGTGCTGCCCAATATGGGACGCACGCTGCACTTCTGCGACGTCGTCGGCGCCGACAATCTGGGCGTCACCATGGATGTGGGTCATGCGCTGATCGCTGGCGAGACCCCCGCCGCGGAGATCTGCATCGCCCATGCCGCCGGCCGCCTGTTCTACATCCACTTCAACGACAACGACCGGGGCGCCGACTGGGACATGCTCCCGGCCTCCGTCAACTTCTGGGAAACGCTGGAGGCGCTCTACTACGTGCGCAAGCTCGGCTGGGACGGCTGGGCGGCTTATGACGTCTTCACCCGCTCCGGCGACAACGCCGAGGCGGTGGCGGCCACCTTCGAGATCATGGAGAATCTCGACAAGCTCATCGACCGGATCGGCTTTGACACCCTCAAGGGGCTGAGCCAGGAGGGTATCCCTGCCCGCGCCTTCAATTCCATGATCGGGGCCCTGCTCTGATGCTGGGAGTAGGCAGCTATGCGTTCCGGTGGCATGTGGGCATCCGGGATCGCCTCCCTGAGCGACCCATGTCCGCGCTCGCCATGCTCGAGGAGGTGTCCGGGCGTGGAGTGAAGCTGCTGCAATATGCCGACAACCTGCCGCTGCACCAGCTCTCGGTCGCCGAGATCGAACAACTGGCGGAGACGGCCAGCGGGCACGGCGTGACGATCGAACTGGGTCTCACAGGGTGCGATCTCGCCCTCGTGACGACCTATCTCGATCTTGCCAGGCAGTTTGGCGCCCGCATCCTGCGCATCGCACCAACAGCCGAGGAATCCGCCCGTGACAACGCGGAGATCGCCGCATTGCTGCGGGACGCTGCCCGGCCCAGCCGCGATGCCGGCGTCACCCTGGCCGTCGAAAATCACTTCCATCTGCCCTCGCCACGGCTGGTGGAAATCCTTGAGCTGGTAGCCGACCCGGCCGTCGGTGTTTGTCTCGACGTCGCCAACTCGCTCGCCTGTCAGGAATGGCCCGCCGACACGATCAGGATGCTCGCGCCCTTCGCGGTCAACCTGCATCTCAAGGACTACCGCGTGGCGCTCGACCCGCATGGTGTCGGCTGCGCCATGGTGGGCACGCCACTGGGCGAGGGAGTGCTCGATATCGGGGCGGTGTTTGTCGAGCTGTTCGCGCACGGGCGCGACGTCAACGTCATTCTCGAACACTGGTTGCCTTGGCAGGGCGACTTCACCGCCAGCCATGCAGCCGAATTGGCGTGGCTCGACCGCAGCATTGCAAGGGCGCGGCAAGAGCCGGCCATCCACTGAAACAGACGCGTAAGGGAGGACCAGGTGTCCACAAGGATCACGATCGAAGGCGAAAAATTCCTGATCAACGGCGAGCCGACCTACAAGAGCCGCTCGTTCGAAGGCAAGCCGGTGGAGGGGCTGCTCTTCAACACCCGCATGGTGCAGGCGATCTTCGATGATGAGAATGCGGAGTCGGCAAAGCAGTGGGCCTATCCCGACACCCGCCGCTGGGACCCCGACCGCAATCTCGGCGAGTTCATCGCACAACTGCCCACCTATCATACCAAGGGCATCCGCGCCGTGACGCTGAACCTCCAGGGCGGCATGCCGGTGACGGGCACCGAACGGGCCCAGCCCTGGATCAACTCTGCCTTCACGCCTCAAGGCGAACTCAAGCCGAAATATCTCGAGCGGCTGGAAAAGGCGCTTCGGGCCTGTGACGACCAGGGCATCGCCGTCATCCTTGGCTACTACTATTTCGGCCAGGACGAGAACATGGCCGACGAGGCGGCGATCATCCGCGGCGTCGACAACATCACCGATTGGCTGCTCGATACCGGCCTTGAGAACGTCATGGTCGAGGTCAACAACGAGTGCGACGTGCCCCTCTACGAGCACGAGATCCTGACCCCGGCGCGCGTCCACGAACTGATCACCCGCATCAAGACCCGGCATCGCGACGGTCGACGCCTGCTGGTGGCGGCCAGCGTCACCAACTGGCCGTTTAAGGAGAAGGCGGGCCTGCCGCTCACCCGCGGCAACGATGCCGCCAATGTCGACCAGGCCTTCCTCGATCGGCTGGCCAGGGGCAAGGTGGACAAAGTCATCGAGGAGTCCGACTTCATCCTCTTCCACGGCAACGGGCTCGATCCCGCCGGCATCGACAAAGTCATCCGCGTCGTCAAGGACACCGAGACCTACAAGACCAACCCGCGTCCCCTCTGCATCAACGAGGACTCGACGACTGTTGAGAACATGGACGCGGCCTTTCCGCACTATGTGCCGTGGGGTTACTACGACCAGGGCAAGAACAACTATCGCGACGGTTTCCAATCCCCGCCGGTGAACTGGGGCATCTCCACCCCGGAGAAGCGGCGTTTCTTCGATCGCGTTGCCGAAATCACCGGCGCGGCCGGCTAAACCAGCCCTTCGAAGAGGAGCACGACATGGCTTCCATTGCCATCCAATCCGCCCGCAAGGCCTATGGGGCCGTGGAAGTCCTGCATGGCGTGTCGATCGACATTCCCGACGGGGAGTTCATCATCCTCGTCGGCCCTTCCGGCTGCGGAAAATCGACGCTGCTGCGCATGATCGCAGGGCTCGAGAGCATCACAGGCGGGGACATCGCGATCGGTGGGCAGGTCGTCAACGACCTGCCGCCCAAGGCGCGGGACATCGCCATGGTCTTTCAGTCCTACGCGCTCTATCCGCACATGACGGTCGCTGAGAACATGGGCTTTTCATTGAAGCTCGCCAAACGGCCGAAATCGGAAATCGAGGGCAAGGCCAAGGTGGCGGCCGATATCCTCGGGTTGCAGCCGCTGCTTTCACGCAGACCCGCCCAACTCTCGGGCGGGCAGCGGCAGCGTGTGGCCATGGGCCGCGCCATCGTCCGCGACCCGGCCGTCTTCCTCTTCGATGAACCACTTTCCAATCTCGACGCGCAGCTACGCGTGCAGATGCGGGCCGAGATCAAGGCATTGCACCAGCGCTTGAGGACCACCACCGTCTATGTCACCCACGACCAAGTCGAGGCCATGACCATGGCTGATCGCATCGTGGTAATGCACGATGGGCATGTCGAACAGGTGGGCGTTCCGCTCGATCTCTTCGATCGTCCGACCAATCTCTTCGTCGCCGGGTTCATCGGGTCGCCCTCGATGAACCTCATCGAGGGGCAGGTCGAGGTAAGCGACGGTGTCGTAACATTCGGCTCCGGTACACTGGCAGTCCGCCTCGATCCGGGCCGGGCCGGTCTGGCCGGCCGGGACGTCGTCCTCGGCTTTCGACCCGAGCACGTGACGCTGGAGGCTGCGGGCGGACCGGGGAGCTTCACTGCCGAGGTCGTGGTCGTCGAGCCGACCGGCAGCGAGACCCTGCTCAATCTCAAGGCCGGTGAGCGGACGCTGCTCGCCCTCTTCCGCGAAAGGCTTGATATCGCACCGGGCGAGACTGCGACTCTCGCCGTCGATCCAGCGCGTATCCACCTGTTCGACCGGTCGAGCGGCATCCGTATCGAGTAGCTTATGCAAGCCGTCGCAATTGCCAACGATGCGCTCTCGGCACGCATCGCTCCCTTCGGCGCCACCCTGGTCGATCTGCGCCTCTCCGGTTGGCCGGAGCCGCTCGTTCTCGGCTTCGAGCGTCACGAGGACTATGCAGAGGCTGACCACTATGCCGGCGCAGTCATCGGCCGTTTCGCCAACCGCATCCGGCATGGACGTGCCGTTCTCGACGGTCGCCCGATCCGCCTGTCGATCAACGGTGACGGCCATCACCTCCATGGCGGAGGGACCGGCGCCGCCCGCCAGTCGTGGCGCTTGGAGGAGGCCGATGTCACAAGGGTGGTGCTCACCTGGTTGAGCCCGGACGGGCATGAAGGCTATCCGGGCAACTGCCGGGTGCGGGCCGTCTACAGCGTTCTGCCGCCGGCAACGCTCAGGCTGGAACTGGAGGCGACGACCGACAAGCCGACATTCGTCAATCTTTGCCATCATCCCTATTTCAACTTCTCCGGCAGGCCCGATATCTTCGATCATCACCTCGAGATCGCCGCCACGCATTATCTGGTGACGGGACCCAACCTGATACCGACAGGCGAGATCCGTCCCGTAGGGTCTTCTCCCTTCAATTTTCGCCAGCTTCGGGCGCTGGGTGCGAATCGACCCCAGCCCGGTTTCAACAACACCTATCGCCTCGCCGAGGCCAGCCGCGCTCACCCGACGTTCGCAGCGCGGCTGGGCCTGCCCGGCGGGCCCGCAATGGAGCTCTGGACGACGCAGCCCGGCCTCCACCTCTATGATGGCTACAAGCTCGGGAGCAGCCTCGTTGGTCTTGGAGGACGTATTTACGGTCCGCATGCTGGCCTCTGTCTGGAAGCTCAGAACTGGCCCGACAGCCCAAACCATGGGCATTTCCCTTCCGCGGTCCTCTGTCCAGGAGAGACCTATCGTCAGGTTACGGAGTATCGCTTTACGCTTGCTCGGTAGGGCGGCGCTGATCATGTTTGGATCCGGGCAAGCTCGGCCAAATGGCCAATGCGAAGCGCTTCGGCTATGACACGTCGTACCTTGAACGCCTCACCGCCATCACCGCCAGCTGCAAGGCCCTGCCGGCGTTCGCCCTCGCCGCTCCGGCGCGGCAACCCGATTTCGAGGAATAGTCATGATGGATCGACCTGCCGTCTCTCTCGATCACCTCCGCCTTGCCCCCTTCAACCTCGATGACGAGGCCGTGGCCTGGGTAGCCAATATGGCAGCCGGGCTCGACGCCGACGCACGGCTGATGCAGCTCTTCGTCATCGGCATGCATGGCCCGGCCGCGAACTGGAGCGGTGACGAGATCAAGCGGCTGCGACCGGGGGGCGTCATGCGGTTCTTTTCGGCAGACGGTATGGCTGAAGCCACATTGCTCGATCGGCTGCAGGACGAAGCGGACGTTCCGCTCCTCGTTTCGGCCGATCTAGAAGGCTCACGCATGAGCCTGCCGTTCGCCACCACCGTACCCAATCCCCTGGCCCTGGCGGCGGTCGACGACGTCACCCTGACGCGGGAGATTTCGCGCGTGATGGCCGACGAGGCGCGGGCCGTCGGGGTGAACTGGTCCTATACCCCGGTGCTCGATATCAACGCGGCATTCCGCTCGGCGATCGTTGCAACGCGGGGCTACGGCTCGGATGTCGATCGCATCGAGACCCATGCCATGGCCCAGGCAGACGCGTTCCAGCGGGCGGGTGTCGCCGCCTGCGTCAAGCATTGGCCGGGCGAAGGGTTCGATGATCGCGACCAGCATCTTCTGACCACCGTCAATTCGTTGTCGATGGAAGAGTGGGAGACCCGCTTCGGGCGCCTCTATCGCTCAGCGATTGCCGGCGGCGTCATGTCCGTCATGTCCGCCCATATCGCCTTGCCGGCCTTTGTCCGGGAGGGCGATCCGCAGGCCGGCATCGAAGCGTTCCGCCCGGCATCCGTGTCCCGCGGGCTCACCACAGAGCTCCTGCGCGGGCGCCTTGGTTTCAATGGCCTGATCGTTTCGGACGCCTCCGAAATGGCGGGTGTGACCTCCTTCATGGCCACGGCTGAGGCCAAGGTCGAGATGTTGCGCGCCGGCTGCGACATGATCCTGTTCTCACAGGACATGGATCGAGACCTCAAGGCGATCAAGTCGGCCCTCGCCGATGGCACGCTCTCTGAGGATCGCGTCGACGAAGCCCTTATGCGCGTGCTCGGCCTCAAGGCAGCCCTCGGGTTGCACAAGGACCGGCGCGAGCCCGCGACCGACCGCCTGGCTCGGCTGCGCCGGCCTGAGGCGCAAGCTGCAGCGAGCAGTGGCTTTCAGCGCGCACCAACCCTGGTCAAGGATGTCGAGGGTCTGTTTCCCATCTCCTCGGAGCGCCACCGCAGGGTCCTGCTGATCACCGGCGGCATCGTCTCGCCGATCCACGGCGCACCCATCCTTCTCGCCTTGCCGGACCTTATGCGCAAACGCGGCTTCAAGGTGGACGTCTACGAATCGGGCACGCCCGTTCCAACGGGCGACTACGACCTCGTCCTCTACGCACTGGGCGAGGAAACGCTGCTGACCCGTGGCCGCATATTCCTCGACTGGTTGCGGCTGATGGGCGATTTTCGCCTGGCGATGCGCCGCACCTGGCACGAAGTGCCGACGGCAATGATCTCCTTCGGCTATCCCTACTACCTCTACGATGCGCCCCGTATGCCGGCCTATGTGAACGCCTACTGCACGTCCGACGAGATGCAGGAAGCGGTGCTGGATTGCATGATGGGGCTGCGCGCTTTTGAGGGACGCTCGCCTGTCGACCCGTTCTGCGGCCTGGAGGATGCCCGATTCTGATGGGAATCAAGCTTGTGACTAACTGGGGGAAAAGTCATTTCTCCCTTGTCGCCCGAGCCATGGCGCAGGTCACCAATGATGCCGATACCTGGCCCCGAGATCGGCGGTGCATCACGAGCTGTCTCCAGCAGGTGAGCTGGCTTCCTCTGTGAGAGGCGGATTGGACGTTGTAGAGACTGATATATCACTGTAAGAGGTGCCAGGTTACACGTGCGTGGGTGAATCGATGCTGCATGAGGACGGTAGAGCGCTGGAGCCACTCGATCCCAAGCTGACGGTGAGTTTGCGCGATCATGTGCATCGCGCCTTGCGTCTTGCCATCATCAGCGGGCGCTTTGCGTATCAGTCGCGGCTCAACGAGCGGCAGCTCGCCGAGGAACTAGGGGTGAGCACGACGCCGCTGAAGGAAGCCCTGCGCCAGCTCGAAGCCGATGGCCTCGTCACCACATTGCCGCGGCGCGGGGTGGTGGTGCTCTATGGGCGCACCTGGGCCGAGGAGATGATCCTGGCGCGAGCGGCTCTCGAAGCGATGATCTCCCGAATGGCGGCGCAACGGCTGAGCAAGGACGACGCCGAACAGCTGGAAAGCCTGATTGAGCGGATGACCGTGGCGTCCAGCGGCGACGATCCAGATGAACTGATCGAGGCGAACGAGGCGTTCCACGACCAGATTCACAAGAGCTCCGCCTGCGTCTATCTCGGACGTCTGATCGATCGGCAGCGATTTTATGATGCGAGTACGCGCCGGATCATCCACTCGGACCTGACCGAGCGCGCCAAGGCGCTTGCAGAGCACACCCAGATTGGGCGAGCTATCATCGCTCGCGATCCCGACGCGGCGGAACAGGCGATGCGCAACCACGTGATGCGCTCGGGCGAGCTCTATATCCGGCGAGTGTTCGGCAACAGCGAAACGCCTATGGGAGGCTTAGACCCCCTCACGCAGTAGGCGGGTGTAGTCGTTCTCCACCGCCCCGGCGATGAGCCGTTGCTTGTCTGTGAGCTCGACGAACCGGCCTTCGCGCATAACCGCGATCTGGTCACACACATGCGCGATCACGGCCATGTCGTGGCTGACGAGGAGGTAGGTCAGCCCCTGATCCTCCTGCAGGGTCTTGAGCAGGTTCAGCACCTCCGCCTGCACCGACACGTCGAGCGCCGAGGTCGGCTCGTCGAGCAGCATGACCTTTGGCGACAGGATCAGCGCCCGAGCAATGGCGACGCGCTGCCGTTGCCCGCCGGAGAGCTGGTGAGGGAAGCGGTAGCGAAAGCGCTGCGGCAAGCCCACTTGCTCGAGTACCTTGCCGATCCGTCGGTCGCGATCATCAAGGCCATGAATTTCGAGTGGCTCGAGAAGGGTCCGCTCGATGGTGTGGCGCGGGTGGAGCGATCCATAGGGATCCTGAAAGACCATCTGGACACGGGCGCGTTGGGGCAGAGTGCGGCGGCCGGAGATGGGCTCGCCGTCGATCGCGATCTTTCCCTGCCAGTCCGTCAGCCGGCCGGCGATGGCGCCCATGACGGTGGATTTTCCGCAGCCGCTTTCGCCCACAAGACCGAAGGCCGTACCAGGCATGACACTGAACGAGACATCGTCGACGGCGCGGAAAGCCAACATACCTTCGCCGAAGGTGACGGTGAGGTGTTCGACGCAGATCGCGGGGGTCATCGGGTGGGCTCCAGCCATGATGGATCGCGCTGCAGCACCGCAAGCCTGTCGCGCGGCGCATCGATCCGCGGCAGCGCCTCCAGCAGCCCGATCGTGTAGGGATGCCGTGCGTTCTCGAGTTCGCTCGCTGCGATCGTTTCGACGATCCGACCCGCATACATGATCAGGACGCGGTCGCAGAAGCTGCGCACCATATTGAGATCGTGGGAGATGAACATGAGGCCGATGCCGCGGCTGACCACGATTTCATCGAGCAGTTCGAGGATCTGCCCCCGCACGGAAACGTCGAGGGCCGAGGTCGGCTCGTCGGCGATGATCAGCGAGGGTGAGGCCACCAGCATCATGGCGATCATGATGCGCTGGCCCATGCCCCCCGAGACCTCGTGCGGGTAAAGGCGGTAAACGCGGTGCGGGTCGCGGATGTGCACCTGCTCGAGCATCGCCAGCGTGCGCTCTTCGGCTTCCCGTTTGCCGACGCGAAGATGGAAGCGCGCCATCTCGCTGATCTGCTGGCCAACGCTCATCACCGGGTTGAGCGAGTATTTGGGATCCTGCAGGATCATCCCGATGCGACGGCCACGGACGGACTGCATTTGCCTTTCCGTCGCTGTGCTCAGGTCGACATCCTCGAACTGGAGTTTGTCGGCAATGATCTCGGCGGACTTGGGCAGAAGGCGCATGACGGCACGGCCGGTCATCGTCTTGCCCGAACCCGACTCGCCGATGATGCCGAGCTTTTCCTTGCCGAGGGTGAAGGATACGCCGCGCACCGCCTCGATCGGTCCGGCAAGGGTGCGGAACCGCACCTTGAGGTTTTCGACGTCGAGCATGGGCTGGGTCGGCTTAGCCATTGCGGGGATCCAGGATGTCGCGCAGGCCGTCGCCGAGCAGATTGAAGGCAAGGCTGACAAGAAGAATGGCAAGGCCAGGGATGGTGGTCAGCCACCAGGCATCGAGCAGGTACTGGCGGCCCGAGGCTGCCATGGCCCCCCACTCGGCGGTCGGCGGCTGGACGCCGAGACCGAGAAAGCCGAGACCGGCTGCGGTCAGGATGATGCTGGCCATGCTGAGCGTGACGCGAACGATGATCGAGGGCGCGCAGATCGGCACGATGTGGCGCCAGAGGATGCGGGCAACGCTGGCGCCCTGCAGGCGGGCGGCAACCACGTAATCGGCATTGCGGACCGTCAGTGTTTCGGCGCGGGCGAGGCGCGCGATCGGCGGCCAGACCGTCAGAGAAATGGCGATGACCGCATTCTCGATCCCCGGCCCGAGCGCCGCCGAGAAGGCAAGGGCCAGCACCAGGCCTGGAAAGGCGAGAAAGATGTCGGTGATGCGCATCAGCACGGTGTCCACCCAGCCGCCCAGGTAGCCGGAGGTGGCGCCGACGAGAAAGCCGATGGGGGCGACGATTATGGCAACGAGAAGCGTGGTGTAGAGCGTGGTGCGGGCGCCGAAGAGAACGCGCGAGAAGACGTCGCGGCCGTATTCGTCGGTGCCGAACCAATGGGTCGCCGAGGGCGGCCGCAGCGCCTCAAGCAGGTTCTGTGCATTGGGGTTGTAAGGCGAGATCACCGGCGCGAGGAGGGCGAGCGCCACCAGGACGAGCACGACAACGGCGCCGCCGAACGCGAGCGGGTTGGCCAGGAGTTCGAGCCACACCCGGTAGGCGCGGCCGAGCTTGGCCTGGCGGGATGAAGCGACGTCATCGGTCACCAGCCAGGCGTGAAGGCCCGAAAGGACAGTGGTCGAAGAAGTCATCAGCGGGTCCTTGGATCGACAAACCGGTAGACGACGTCGGACAGCAGGTTGGCGATGATCGATATCAGGCCGATCACCAGCACGCTGCCCAGCACCGGGTTCATGTCGGCATAGAGGAGGGAGCTCGTCAGATACTGCCCGAGGCCGGGCCAGCCGAAGACCGTCTCGATCAGCACCGTGCCTTCGAGGAGGCCGCAATAGGCCAGCGTGACGATGGTCAGGAGCTGTACGCGGATGTTGCGGAAAGCATGACCCCAGACCACGGTTCGGCCGGGCAGGCCCTTGGCGCGGGCGGTCAGCACATACTCCTGGTTCAGTTGCTCCAGCATGAAGGCCCGGCTCATGCGGCTGAGATAGGCCATTGATGCATAGCCCAGGATCAGGGCAGGGGTGATCAGGTGATGGAGGGCGCTCCAGAACACCTCCCACTCGCCGGCAATGATCGAGTCGATGAGGAGCGACTGCGTCGGGCCGCTGACGATCCCCTCGTTGTAGATGTCGATGCGGCCGCCCCCGGGTATCCACTGCAGCCAGGCGTAAAAGACGAGGATGACCAGGGTGCCCAGCCAGAAGATCGGCATGGAATAGCCGACCAGGCCGACGACGCGGGCAACCTGGTCGATCCAGCTCCCCTTGCGCACCGCCGCGATGATGCCGAGCGGGATGCCGAGGCCGCCACCGATCAGAATGGCAAGGGTGGACAGTTCGAGAGTGGCGGGAATGACGCGGGCGAGGTCGGTGGTCACCGCGTTCTTGGTGATGAAGGACTGGCCGAGATTGAGGCTCAGCACATCGCGCAGATATGTGAAGAACTGGACATAGAGCGGCTGGTCGAGTCCCAGCATCCGATAGACGCGCTCGTAGGTTTGCTGATCGGCCTCGGGGCCGATCAGCGAGATCACGGGGTCGGTGGGCACCATGCGCCCAACCACGAAGGTAATGACCAGCAGGCCGAACAGGGTCGTCGCGATGACCACGAGGGACGTGGCCAGTTTGCGCAGGGCCCTGGTCAGCCCTGCCAGCCGGTTCTCGGTCGATACGCTTTGCATGAACGCTACCTGCTCGGCCTCCTGGCCTTACTGCTTGGTCACGGTGTCCCAGCGGGTCAGCCAGGTGGAGTGGCCGACATAGCCCTGAACGTTGGCGCGAATAGCCTTCACGTCCGAGCGCTGGAACGAAGTTATGAGCGCCGGCGATGAAGCAAGATAGGCCTCGTTGATCTGGGTATAGAGCTTGGCCCGGCGTTCCTGGTCGGTCTCATGCGCTGCGGCGGTCACCATCTCCTGGATTTCGGCGGGGACATCCCAGGCGGTCCGCCAGGCGTTGATGCCAGTGAGATTGGCTTCGTCCGAATTGTCGGCGTTGGTCGCGTAGGACTGGAGTACCGCATGCGGATCGGGCAGGCGATCGCCGGAGCGCGCGGAGAATACTTCGAAGTCGCGGGCGCGGAATGAGCCGAGGTGGTCGCCGAGCTGGAGATTGAGGGTGATGCCGGCCTCGGCGGCATTCGCCTGCAGGGATTGGGCGAGGTCACCTTCCGGGGTATTGGGGTTGGCGAAGTAGACCATGGAGAAGCCATCGGGATAGCCCGCCTCGGTGAGCAACTCCTTGGCCCGCTCGATGTCGAGCGTATAGGGATTGTCCTCGATGGCCCCGATCAGCCCCGCGGGGATGATGGTCTGCTGCATGGTGCCATAGTAGCGCATCACGCCTTGCGCGAGACCCTCATAGTCGACGAGATAGCGGAAGGCTTCGCGCACCTTGGGATTGGCGAGGATCTCGTTCTTCTGATTGAGCGCCAGATAGTAGAATCCATAGCCGGGTGTCTGCTGGATGGTGACTTGCCCACCCTGCGCGAGTTGGGCGAGATCGGTGCTGGAAAGCCGCGTGGCGATATCGATGTCGCCGGCTTCGAGCTGCAGACGCTGGCTGGCTGATTCCGGCATGTGCCGCAGGATGACGCGGCGCATGGCGGGTGCACCCTGCCAATAATCCTCGTAAGCTTCGGCGATGAGAATATCATTGGAACGCCAGGTGCGAAGCGTGTAGGGGCCCGAGCCGGCGTCGCGGGTCTGGAGGTACTCTCCACCCATATCGCCGTTACGCTCTTCCCCGGCAAGGAGAGCGCTGTCGAGAATGGAGGTGGAGAAGCTCGCGAGCGTATAGAGGATGAGGCTGGGGTTCCACACTTCCGGAGTCTCGACGACCACGGTGCTGTCGTCAGCTGCACGGATCAGCGTATCGACGTTCTCGGCGGTAAAGCCCCACTGGCGCAGATCCACGGACGGAGCAAGGCCGCGCTTGACCAGTCGGCGGAGCGACCATTCGACGTCCGCCGCCGTCAGCGGATTGCCGGAGTGGAAGGTGACGCCCGACCGGATCTTGAAGGTGAAGGCCTTGCCGTCTTCCGAGATCGTCCAGCTCTCGGCAAGCCCCGGCTGAGGTTCGGAGATGTTGTCGGCCGGGAGCACCACGAGGCGCTCATAGAGATTGGCCGCAATCTCGGCGGATTCGAACTGGTTCAGGTCATGCGGATCAAGGCCGCGCATGGACGACATGTTCATGGCGATGACCAGCTGGTCATCGGGGGTCGCTGCATTGGCAAGGCTGAGATGCCCGGCTGCGGCAATGACAACGCCCGATAGCAGGGCGCTTTTCAGGAGTTCGCGTCTCTTCATTCTTCCTCTCCCGGTTTCGCTCTTCAGCGCGGATGCTGCAGAAGAGCTCTTGAAATCTGATATTTCAATGTTCATAAATCAGTGCCGACGTCAACCGGTTAGCGCGTCGGCTTCAGGTGAGCGATGTGCGGCAACATTTTGAGGAGACTCCGCCAATGTCCGAAGCCATCACCAAGGTGCGCCGAGCGCTTACGGGCATTTCCGGAGTACCCGTAACGCCTTACGGGGGGAGTGGCGCGCTAGACGGTGCGGCGCTAAAAGCGCTGATCGGGCGCCTGTCACGCAGTGGTGTTCACAATCTGATGGCGGCCGGCAATACCGGCGAGTTCTTCGCCCTGGCCCTGGAGGAGATCGGAGAAGTCCACCGGCTGACGATCGAGGCGGCGCACGAGGGAACCAGCATCGTGAGCGCGGCCGTGGGACGATCTCTGGCCGACGCCAAGCGGCTTGCGCGCGATGCCATCGCCGCCGGCGCAGATGCCATCATGGGGCACCATCCCATGGATCCGTTCGCGGCACCGGCCGCACAGGCGCGCTATTTCCTTGCACTTGCGGACAGTTCCACCGTACCGGTGATCGCCTATGTACGTTCCGACACCTTCTCGATTGCCGATTTCAAGCTCCTTGCCGCCCACGAGAATGTCGCCGGCATCAAATTCGCCTCGAACAACCTGATGCTGCTGGGCGAAGCCATCCGCGCTACCGCCGAATATCCTACGGTTTGGGTGTGCGGGCTGGCGGAAGGCTGGGCCCCGCCATTCTATGCCATGGGCGCGCGCGGCTTCACCTCGGGGCTCGTGAACGTGTTCCCCGAGCTTTCGCTGGCCATCCACAAGGCATTGGAAGCGAACGACTACGCCAGGGCGCGCAGCCTCATTGCACCGATTGCTGGTTTTGAAGCGCTGCGGACCAAATATTCCAATGGCGCCAACGTGACGGTGGTCAAGGAAGCGCTCGAGATCATGGGCGAGTCGGCGGGGCCGGTGCGTATGCCCGGTCTCGAAGCGCTCAACGAAGAAGAGCGGGCAACCCTGCGCGAAATTGTTTCCCGCGTCCGTTCGATCAATCCTTCTGCCTGAGGTTTGTGGATGAAGATCACCGCTCTCAAAACCTTCATGCAGCGCGTGGACGAGCGTCCGCGGCTCTTGGTCAAGATCGAGACCGATGAAGGCATTTCCGGTTGGGGCGAGGCCTACAATCACGGTCCGGACTGGGCCTTGCCGCCGATCCTCGACTATATGTTCAACTACCTCGTGGGCGAGGACCCGCGTCGGGTCGAGTATCTCGTCCTCAAGCTCAATCAGCAGTGTCGCTTTCCACCCGGGGCCATGGGCCTTGCCGCCATTTCGGTCATCGATCATGCCCTGTGGGATATTGCCGGCAAAGCGGCAGGGCTACCGGTCTATATGCTGCTCGGCGGGCATGTGCGTGACCGGGTGAAGGTCTATTGCGGCGTCTACACGGCGCCGGATCCGGAGGCGGCGCTGGACCAGACGCTCGCCCTCAACGAGCAATACGGCTACACCGCCTTCAAGCTCAGCCCGTACCGGCGCGATCTTCATGCCGGGCGCTGGGGCGAATTGGTCAAGGAAACCGGCGATTACTTCGGCCGCGTGCGCGAGATCACGCCCAGCCACTTCGAATTCGCTTTTGATGCGCACGCCAAGATCTTCGAGCCCTACCAGGCCGTGCAACTGGCCGAGGCGCTCGCCCCCTCCGATCCCTATTTCTACGAAGAGCCGATCCGGCCCGAGCACATTCCGGCCTGGCGCGAGCTCAAGTCGAAGGTGCGGGTGCCGCTGGCCACCGGCGAAAGCCTCTACAACCGCTTCGAGTTCCTGAGCCTCCTTTCGGCCCAGGGCGCCGACATCATCCAGCCCGATATCTGCGTGGTCGGCGGGCTCACCGAAATGCGCCGGATCGCCGCACTGGCCGAAGCGCACTATGTCACCGTGGCGCCGCATAATCCGATGGGACCGCTGGCCACGGCGGTCAACATCCACTTCTGCGCGGCACAGCCGAACTTCAAGGTCCTCGAGTTCAAGCCCCACGTTCATGCGCCCTGGGCACTCGACCCGTACGTTCCCGTTGACGGCCACATGGACTTGCGGCCCGATCGGCCGGGCTGGGGCATCGAGATTGACGAAGGAGCTCTCGCAACGGACGACTACGTGCATTGGGAACGCAAGGTCACCCGGAAGCCGGACGGGTCGACAGCCTATCCCTAGTCGAGCCTTGGCAGGTTATCGGCCTGCGGCCGGATGCATATCGATCGGGTGTCCAGCGATCAGAACGCCACCGCGCGCTGACGGGCATTGTAGAGGTGTCGTTCAATGGCGACGACCGCACGCTCCCGATCACGGGCCAGAATGCCATCGATGATCTCCAGATGGTCCTCCAGCGCCGGCGCCAGTACCACGGGATTGAGCTTGATACGGTCGAGATGGATCATCCGCACCCGGATGGAATTGATTGAATAAGCCTGGATCATCGTTTCGTTGCCGGTCGCGGCGATGAGGAAGTCGTGAAAACCGGAATCGATGCGTTGCGCTTCATCCAGCAACTGGCCGGTGATGCCCTGATTGGCCCGTTCCAGAATGTCGGTGTGCAGTAGACGCTGAGCGTTGAGTTGATCGTCGCTCAGGTGCTCAACCGCGTAGATGGTAGCTTCGCGTTCATAGGCTATCCGCAACTGGTAGGACTCGCGGATCATCCTCAGGTCCACCGTGGTTATCTGAATGCCGCGTTGCGGCATGACCGCCAGCAGTCCCTCGGCTTCCCACCGGGCCAGCAGCTCGCGCAGGGCACCCAGCGAGATTCCGAGCTTGGCCATCAGTTCGCGTTGCGACAGGCTCTGTCCTGGGCGGATGTCGCCGGACAAGAGTAGGTCCTGGAAGCGACGATAAGCGGTCTGCCGATTGAGGGCATTGTCTGCGGGAACGTCTGAGTTGCCGGCAGTGCCGCGCACCTTCCGAACTCCACTGGCCGACAGCATTGCTGATCCTCCAATCCTGGTGCGAGCGCTCAATCAATCAGACTCGGCGGCAAAATCAAATCGAGTCGCGGTGAATGCCGCGATGAGTTTTTCTTCCTTTTCGGCATCGAGCGGAAGCAGGGGCGGCATCGGACGGCGCCAGGAGGGATCGTTGGTCATCCGGGCCTTGAGCGCCTTGAGCGCCACAACCCCGCCTGTAGCCTCCACAATTTCGATGCGGCGTGCGGCCCGATCCATCGCAACCGGCTCCGCCAGTCCCGAACTCGAGCGATATCGGTCGGCGAGATCGGCGGCGACGACGTTGGGCATGCCGCCGATCATCCCTGCGCCACCCTCGCCGACGAGTGCCGGTAAGACGCGATCGTCCCCGGTGAAGACGCGCAACCGCGGGAAACTCCGGACCAGCGCCAGCGTATCGAGCTCGACGCCGGTCGAATCCTTGACGCCGATGATCCGTTCCCCATGACGCGCGATCAGGTCCTCGATCAGATGCGCAGTGAAAGGGGCACGGCTCATTTGAGGGATATGATAGAGAATTACGTCAATGGGGAAACTTCCGCCCAGCCGGGTGGCGCAAGCGGCAAAGTAGCCGGCGATACCATCCGCGCTCGCACCATAATAATAAGGCGGCACCATCAGCAGGGCTCGGCAGCCGAGCTCGGCCGCGGCGGCCGCCATTGCTACGGTATCATCAAGCGCAACGCTCATTGCCGCCGGAATGACCCGGCCCATGTCAAAACCGTGCTCGCGCAGCACGCGCAACGCTTCGACCTTCTCATGGACTGAAAACGACGGCCCTTCGCCGGTGGAGCCGAAGGGGGAGACGTAACTGCACCCCCGCGCGACCAACCACTCGAGGTGCGCCTGGAGGCGCTGCACGTCGATCCGGAAGGCATTGGTGACCGGCGTCAGCGACGCGGCGACAATTCCGCCTACTTCGGCTTTCCGGAGGGGGGCGGGGAAAGGCTGTTGTGTCACTGATACAATCACCGATATGAGTTATGATGCAATCAACTATTTACACATGGTCCAATTTGTTGCAAGGTCCTTTTGCTGGCGCTGGGGGAGACGTGACCCAGCCCTGATTTGGAGGACGAGAAACCTTGGCTGAGCTGGAACTGAGCCGCGTGTCCAAGACCTACGGTGCGTTCAACGCGCTGCGCGACGTGTCGCTCAAGATCGGCGACGGCGAGTTCGCGGTGTTCGTGGGGCCCTCGGGGTGCGGCAAGAGCACGCTGCTGCGCCTGGTCGCAGGGCTCGATCCGGTCAGCGAAGGCCAGATCGCCATCGGCGGCAACGATGTGACGACACGTCAGGCCGGGCAACGTCCCGTTGCCATGGTCTTCCAGAACTATGCGCTTTATCCGCATATGAGCGTTTACGACAATATCGCTTTTCCGCTCCAGATGGAGCGCCGCTCCAGGCAGGAGATAAAGCAGGAGGTGGCGCGGGCCGCCCAGGTCGTCCAACTCTCCACTCGCCTTCAGGATAAGCCGGCCAAGCTTTCGGGAGGCCAGCGGCAGCGTGTGGCGATAGCCCGGGCGATCGTTCGCAAGCCCGGCATTTTCCTCATGGACGAGCCGCTCTCCAATCTCGATGCCGCGCTGCGCATGGAGATGCGGTCCGAACTGACGCAACTGCACCGGCGGTTGGGCTCCACCATGGTCTACGTGACGCATGATCAGCTCGAGGCCATGACCATGGCCGATCGCATCGTCGTGCTCAACGGCGGCAAAGTAGAGCAGGTGGGTGCGCCCATGGAGCTCTATCACAACCCCGCAAACCTTTTTGTCGCGGGTTTTATCGGCAGTCCGCCGATGAATTTCATCGCCGGCGTGGCCGGGTCGATTGCGGGCGAGGCGATGCTGCGCGTCGAGGCGCCGGGCTTCGGGGAAGTGACCGTTCCCTATGACGGCTCTGCAGTGCGGACCGGAGACAAGGTGACGCTGGGAATCCGGCCTGAAGCGGTCACGCTGGGCGACGCCACCGACGATTCCATCAGTTTTTCAATCGTGCCGGACATAATCGAACGCCTTGGCCTCCACACCATCGTCCATTCCGAAAGCGGTGGGCGACCATTTACGGCCCTGTTCAACGGCGACCCGCGGTTGCGCCCGGGGGAGCAGATTCATGTCCGTGTTCCACGCACACAAATCTACCTGTTCGACCAAGACGGGGTCGGACGCTCGAGGCAGATCGCAGCTTGAACCAATCGCCCATGGGAGGGGGAGAGGAGTAGCCCCCACCTTGCGCAAAACAAGGGAGAGAACACATGTCTGATAAATCCTTGACGCTATCGAGGCGCGAGCTGCTGCTCGGCGTTGCGGCGAGCAGCCTTGCGCTCGGTTTCGCGGGTGTTTCGAGCAGGGCTTTCGGCCAGGATCAGCAATTGGTCTTCTGGTCGCAGTTTGCCGGCAGCAAGCGCGCCGCCGGCGAGGCACTGGAAACCGCCTTCAAGGCAGCGCACCCCGAGCGCAACCTCGTCAGCACGCTTTATGCCGAGCCGCCCCAACTGAACGAGAAGATCCTCACCTCCATCAATGGCAATACCGCGCCGGACCTGTTCGTCCAGCACTGGGACTATAACCTCACCTATGCCGCGGGTGACCGCATGCTCGATCTGGGCGAGGCGCTGGACGTCGATATGGCAGCGCTCGATCCTTCCCTTCTCGCCTATGGGCACATCAACGGGGCGCAGTATTCCATTCCCATGTACGGCACCTCGCGCGGTATCGGCTTCAACCGCGCCTACGTCATAGAGGCCGGACTCGATCCTGAAGCGCCGCCCACGACCTGGGCCGAGTTCCGCGACTGGGCCATAGCGCTCACTAAGCGGCACGAATCCGGCCTGCTGGAACGTGCCGGCTTTTCCATGTTCCACAACGATCTCGAGGCCTGGGAGGTCTTCACCCTGTTTCTCCAGGGAGCTGGAGGCACGCTGTTGAACGAAGACCTTTCTGCGCCGACCTTTGCCGGTCCGGAGGGCGTCAAGGCGCTGACCTTCCTCCATGGTCTCCTGCACGAGGACAAGGTGACCGACCTTGGCTTCGGCCTCGGCCCAGGCGGCCTCGCGAGCCCCTTCAACAGCGGCCGTGCTTCCATGATCATTGCCGGCAACTATTCCACCAACAACGCATTGCGCGCTGGTATCGAGTTCGACCTGGCGCCTATTCCCAAGGAGAACGGTGGCTACACATCGCTCGTCGATCCGTTCTGCTATGCGGTTCCGCGCGATGCCAGGAACGTCGAGGGAGCTGTCGAGTTCATCGCGTTTGCCCTGACGCCCGAGCAGCAGGTAGCCTTCGCCGTCGAAAGCAAGAACGTGCCTGTCCTCAAGTCGGCGCAGCAGGATCCGGCGGTGCAGGCCGACCCGTATCTCGCCAAGTTCGTCGAGACGGCCAGCTATGCACCGGCGGAAGCCCCGGCCATCCCAGCCTTCTCGCGCTTGGTGACGATCATTGCGCGTGCTGTGCAGGAGGCCATGTTCAATCGCACCAGCGTGGAGGACGCCCTCGCGGCTGCCGCGAACGAAGTGCAGACGATCCTCGATCGCGGATAGGTATCGTCATGGCATCCCGATCGTCCGCGACCGCAACCGGAGCGTTCAACCAGAACCTCGGCGCCTATCTGTTTCTGGCTCCGGCGTTGCTGATCTTGTTCCTGTCGCTGCTCCTGCCGGCGGTTGCCACGATCGGGATGAGTCTTACCGATGTGTCGTTCCTGAGGCCGACGACCTTCGTCGGCCTCGACAATTACCTGCGGCTGCTGTCGGATGGCCGTTTTCAGCAGGCCGTCGGCAACACCACCTACTACACGCTGGGCGTGACCCTGCCGACCATGGTGTTGGGGCTATTGGCGGCCGTGGCGCTCAACCGGCGATTCCCGTTCCGGATCGCGTTCCGCACTATCTTCTACTTGCCCGTACTCACCTCGTTGATCGCGGCGGCGGTGGTCTGGGTCTACCTTTATGAACCCTATTCGGGGCCGATGAACGGTTTTCTGGTGTCCCTCGGCCTGCCCCCACAGCCGTGGCTGCAATCGCCGGACCTGGCCATGACTGCCCTCATTATCATGGCGGTGTGGCGCGACTTCGGTACGGCAATGATCATCTATCTGGCGGGGCTCCAGGATATCCCGGAAGAGATCTACGAAGCGGCGCGCCTGGATGGGGCAGGCAGGCTGGCGATCCTCCGGCGGATCACTGTTCCCATGCTCAGCTCCGTCACCTTCTATCTGATGATCATCCTGATCGTGCAGTCCTTCCAGGTTTTCGGCGCGATCTACGTCATGACGGGTGGAGGACCACTCGGCTCCACGGAAACCATCGTGTTCCAGATGTACCAGACTGCGTTCGGCTATACCGAATTCGGCTATGCGGCGGCTATGTCCACCGTCCTCTTCTTCGTCATTCTCCTGTTCTCCATCGTGGGCACCAAAATCATGAGGAGGGGCGAAGCATGAGCGTGGCAATGTCGGACAGCATCCAGACCAAGGGTAGCATTGGCGCGACTGTTCAGGCCGCCCGCCCGGTCATCGAAGCTCTTGTCGGGTACGGGCTCCTGCTCTTTGCGGCCTTTGCCACCATGGCGCCGTTCCTCTGGATGGTCTCGACGTCGTTCAAGGCAGACCCCGAGGTGTTCCAGTTCCCACCCAGCTTCGTTCCACAGGGTCTGGTCTGGCAGAATTACCTTGACGTGATCTACGCGCCCGATACGGGCCGGCAACTGGTCAACAGCCTGATCTTCGCGCTGGGATCGACCCTCTCCAACCTCGTCTTCTGCTCACTCGCCGGTTTTGCCCTGGCTCGGATGCAGTTCCGTGGCAAGACGTTCATCTTCGCCCTCGTGGTGGGCCTGTTGATGGTGCCGGCACAGAGCCAGATCGTACCGGTCTTCCTGATCGTTCAGCGGATTCCCTTTGCAGGCGGAAACGACTGGATGGGCAATGGCGGTACGGGATTGCTCAATACCTATTGGGGCATGATCCTTCCCACGGCCGCGACACCGTTTGGCATCTTTCTCATGCGGCAGTTCTTCAGCCGTATTCCGATAGAATACGAGGAATCCGCCAGGCTCGACGGCGCCAGGCCCTTCACCATCTTCTGGCGCATTATTCTGCCCTTGGCACGACCGGCCATGGCGGTGCTCGGCGTGCTCAGCTTCCAGAGCGCCTGGAATGAATTCATCTGGCCCCTGATCCTCACCAACTCGCGCGACATGGCTACGCTGCAGATCGGCCTTCAATTAATCCAGAGCGGGCCGGACGCGCGCTGGAACGTCGTCATGGCCATGGCAACGCTCATCACGGTGCCGATCATCGTCGTGTTTCTTTTCGCCCAGCGCTACGTCATCGACGGAGCGGTCACCAGCGGCGTCAAGGGTTAGGCTGGAACCAGCCTTCATCAGTCATCAGCAATGCACGCGTCCGTCGCGTGTACGAGGAAGGTTACCTATGATCGAACATGTCGAAGTCTACCGGGTGCCGGGAGAATACGCAGCCTGGCCAGCCAATTACGGTCTCTGGGCTTGGGACGACGAGGTGGTGGCGATCTTCTCGCAAGGCTTCCGCGGCAGGCAGGAAAATCTTCATGCACGCGACATGACCCGTCCGTTTGTCGGCAAGCAGGCGCGCAGCCATGACGCAGGGCGCACCTGGATCAGCGAACCGTTCACCGGGAGCATTCCGGGCGGGGCGTCTCTGTCGGGTGACGAGCACGTGATTGGGGCGCTTCAGTGCCAACCCAACATCGAGACCGAGCGCGATCTTTTCCCGCTCGACACCCCGATCGACTTCCTCGATCCCGAAACCATTGTCATGTGCGCGCGCACCGGCCTCGGTGAAGGTTCGGTCAGTTGGTTCTATGTGAGCCGCGATCGTGCCAGGACGTGGCAGGGACCGTATCGCTTCGGCGATTTCGGCTTGCGAGGCATTTCGGCGCGCACCGACATTGTGCCGCTGGGCCAGCACGACGCATTGTTCCTCCTGACGGCGGTCAAGTCGAATGGCAAGGAAGGGCGGGTCTTCTGCCTGCGCACCCGTGACGGCGGGCGCAGCTTTACCTTCGAGAGCTTCGTCGGCGAGGAGCCGGATGGTTATGCCATCATGCCCGCTTCCCTGAAACTGCCTGACGGAAGCATTCTCTCGTTGGTTCGATGCTCGACTCCAGGCAAGGGGCCGGACCGGAAAGCCTGGATCGAACAGTACCGCTCCACCGACGATGGGAAGAGCTGGACACTCGAGGGAAGGGTGGTGGACAACACCGGCTACGGTGGCAATCCGCCGACGCTCTCCTCACTGCCGGATGAAAGGCTGCTTCTCGTTTATGGCTTTCGTGATGCGCCTTACGGCATTCGAGCACGGACCAGCGACGATGGCGGCAAGAGCTGGAGTCGAGATCTGATCCTGCGTGAAGATGCCGGCATGTCCGACCTCGGCTATCCGCGCACGATCGTCCTCGGAACCGGTACCGCGCTCACTGTCTACTACTATAACCATGGCGCTGAAACCGACCGCTATATCGCAGGCACGCTGTTCCGGCCCTGACGTGGCGCTCTGGGCACCGGCACCCTGATGTTTCGGGCGCCCGCTGTCCACAGCGGTTACAAACGGCCGGATGAAACTTGGAAAGACGACCATGCCGGAAAGCTGGAAACTCGGCTGGCAGAACTGGTGATGGCGATAGCACGTGCAGCAGAACTCTCGGAACGCCAATGGCACGAGGAAGTTTGGCAACGCGAGGAGCAAAGGAAGGCGGAAGCGCAGGTACGTACTCGGGAGGAGCAGGAACGAATAGTAGAGGAGCGGCGGCTAGAGGAAAAGCGGCGCTACAAAAAGGCCGTCAAGCAATTGGTTCGTGCTGCACAGGGCACTGCTAAATCGCACCTGATCCGAGAGTACGTGCAACGAACTCGTGAGCGGCTGTCGGGCGCCGTCACGCGCGGGTTGCGTGACAGTGGGGCAGGGCGATCCTCGGCCGTTCGCAACCTCAAGGAAGCGATCGACGTGGTTGCCGAGCATTTCGGTTTTGTCGCAGCGAGTCCCCTGAACGGCAGGCCGCCAATGTTAGGGTAGCGCAACAACCGCTGCCCACGCTTGAACGACAGTTGCGGTAACGCCTACCAAAACGATCAGTAAGGTGACCACTGCAAGGCCGCGCTCGAAATTGGAGAAGCGCTTCGCGGTGACTAGCCTGTTCCCGTCCCAGTAAAGCTCGCCAGTTTTTCGGTGAATGCCGAGCAACGCGACCCCATTCAGGGAAATGGAGTCGACGTCTGGCGGCCAATCATCGGGGCGATCGTTGGAGAACCTAAACGCTCGCATGTGAGCCCAATCCACAGCGGTCTTTGTCATGCTCGTCTTCCTAAACCCTAGTCACAAGAGCTTCGCGCAGGCGCTGGAGAAGGGCAAGGAAATCTGATGCGCCCACAACCTCCCGTACACCACAAATCGATAGCCCAGCGGACCCCGCGTTCGCTCCGGCGCTCGAGGTCATCGACTGGGCATGCGCCTCTTCATTGAATCCGGCGCTGACCTCTACAACGAGGACCACAGGCATCTGACCTTCGCCACTCTCGGCGCGCTATCGACGAACGTTCCCAACGGCCGCGCCGGCCGCCGCGTCATCGGCCAATGCGAAATGGGTCTGCCGCCCTACTCTTCGTTTTGCGTGAGCGAGGCGATAAGAGCACGAAGAGACTGGTTCTGGGCGGAATGCCGTTCCTGTATCAGGAATGCTCCAAGTTCATAAGTTGTGCTTTCGCCTCCAGAAGACGCGCTCACCGTTTCGCATTGCTGATTTCCTCATGAGGAGGCTGATGCCCGCTGCGGTAAACGCATGAGGGCCCGCCTGGGCACGCTTCCGACCTCGCCGAACAGAAACCGCCCAGATAACATGAGCGGCTTCTTCTTCGCGCGGCAAGCTGGCGTCAGTGCTTCAGAGCGTCGCGAGCGGCCTCTTTGGCCTTGCCCACGCCCTTTTGAACCTTGCCTTTCGCCTTGTCGGCGGCGCCGTCGGTGCGAAGCTTCTCGTCGCCGGTCATCTTGCCGGCGGCTTCTTTGACGTTGCCACGAGCCTCTTTGGCCGAGCCTTCAACTTTGTCCTTGTGGGGCATCTGGTCCTCCTTTCGAGGTTCACAGATAACGAGGGTTCAGATTGCGCGTTCCAGCCATGGGAGAATTTGATGTCGGCAGCGGTACCGACCGAACCTCACGCGAAGCCCCCAGGCAGATGATCATATCTAGTGGAGCTCGCATCAGATCAGCAACTGACTCGCGAGTGCCAGGACCAGCCAGACGCCGCCGAACCCGATCACGAAAGCAATAGACCTGTGAAAAGGAAACAGGGTCAAGACGCCCGGCGAGGCCGCCGGTTCGCGTGAGATATCAACGGGCATGGGTGGGTCCTTTCAAGGACGGACGCGGGACCGCGTCAGTGCCACCTTGTACGCGCTATTTAGCTGCGCACCTAACCCATTCGAGACACCGACGCGTGACTGGGGGAGGGGCCTCAGCCGCTTGCACCGTTCCCACGAGGTAATTGGGAGAGAATGTACTCAGGTCGAAGTCGATCTTCGGCATGAACAACACGGCACCGGCTGTGACAAGTAGGGTTGCCTTGAGAGCAATGGCGATAAATCGGTTTTCGCGGCGCGTAAGCATCTCAACTACATGACTTTTTCGTCTCGTAGCAGACCAACGAGATCGCCCTCGTTTTGATCCACCTTCATGAGAGCCGCAGCAAGCGTAGCCTTAAGAAATAGTTGCGAACCGAAACCGCTTTGAACTGCAGGCAAAGGCGGCCTGATGCCATTAAAGCCAAAGCGCCACGCTCCACCAGGCCAAGCAACCCGAGCCGAGCAGCGCAAGCGCTACGACCACCAGAGAGGCAAGACAGCAGAGAGAGGATACGGCGGACGCTGGCAGCGAGAGCGCGGCATGTTCCTCAACCAGAACCCTCTCTGCATCAAGTGCCAGAAGGAAGGCCGCATCACTGCTGCAAGCGTGGTCGACCACATCATCCCGCACCAAGGTGATCCACTCCTCATGTGGGACTGGTCCAACTGGCAAGCGCAAAGTCGAGGCCATGCCGGAATCGGTCCCGCGGCAGCGCACGCTGTGGGAGAGGCTGACCGGGGGCTGAGGCCCTCGGATCAACCTCAGCCCGCCGGCGGCCACCTGTTCCGCCTCCTGACATCCGAGACCACCGGAGACCACCGTGGCCGAAGATCCGTTCCATGAAATTTTGCGTACCCTCGGCCGGCTCGAGGAAGGCGTCAGGCGTCAAGACGAAAACATTGAAGAGGGCCGAAAGAGCCGTGAGCGCATCCACCTTCATCTAGAGAAAATCGAGGAGGACCTCGGCATCGTCGGGCAGGTTGCGGCCCAGGCCCGTGAGCAAACAGCCGCCACGAGGAAGATCGTCGACGAGGAGATCAAGCCAGTCACCGACGACGTAAAGCGCATGCGCATGGTCGGGCTCGGTATCGCCGGGCTGCTGGGGTTCGCCTTCTCCGCGCTCGGCATCACGCTCGCCACGGTGGGCGAGGGCGTGGTGCAAGTTGTGCGGTCTTGGCTGGGAATATCGTCGTGACGTTAGCGCGTGCGCGAGCTGCGCGGAGCGGGCTCACCAGCAAGGCGCGAAGTCCCCTGTGTAGCGCATGGCGGAAGAAGTATCTGTCGCTATAACGAAACCCTACGTTCAACATATTGCGGCTTCTAGGGAATTCAGCCTGTCACCGGAGGGCCTCTTCCGGCATGCTGCGCCCTGCGGGTGCCGAATCGGCGGCGGGGCTTGCGTGGAGTGGACGGTAGTCAGCGGACAGAGCTGCTGCGACTGGCGCCATCCCTTTTTTGGTGAGAGGCTATTATGATCTACCGACTGGGACATCCCGCTGCCTTGGGCTTGCTGCAGCGGCGGCGCGGCGCGAGAGCCGCACTGTTGTTGGGAGCCTCCTCGGTGGCGCTCATTGCTGCGGGGGCCTCGGTCCTTGCCGAGGACAAGAGCCTCAGCGGAACGCTCTGGGACGCCCCTGTCAATTGGTCAACCGGGACTCTTCCGGACGCAGACGATCGGGCCATCTTCGCTACAACGTTGTCAGGCATACGCAATCCACAAGGGCCGGTGGGGCAGATGCAGTTCACCAGCGCGGCCGCTGGCATCAGTTTCGCCAACCCATTTTCGACCAACTTGCCGATCCAGACTCTTCACGGCATCGGGGGGGTAGGGATCGATCAACAGGCCAGTTATGTGGTGTCGCTCTACGGCCGCATTGATTTGGGCGCCAGCCAGACATGGCAAGCCAGCAACGTCGCAGGCGGGGGTTTTCAGACGACTGCCGGAGTATTTCCCGTCGCCAATTTCATTGGACTTGGCGCCAACACGCTTACGATCGACCTGGTGAACAACACCAACACCGCGAGCTTGTCTCAGATCAAGGGCAGCGGCGACCTAATTCTCACCGGGCTCGGTACGTTGACGCTGACCAGCAATCTCAACAGTTATACTGGGAATACGCTCATCCAGAGCGGTACGCTGGCCCTGGCTGGCGCCGCGACCATCGCCAGTTCTGGGAAGGTGGTGGTCGACGGCATGTTTGACGTCTCGGGGCTGACCGGGACCGACACCAGCATTCAGAGCCTCGCGGGTAGCGGCCTCGTCAATCTCGGGGCGAAGACCCTGACAATCGCCGACGCGGCGGACGAGTTCTCGGGCGTGATCGAGGGCGCTGGCGCGCTTGCGGTCAGCGGCGGTACCGTCGTCCTCTCGGGGGCGAACACTTACCAGGGCGGCGCCAATCTCCTGGGCGGCGTTCTCTCCGTCGCGGCCGACGGCAACCTCGGCGACGGCGGCGATATCACCTTCGATGGCGGTACCCTGCACAACTCCGCGGCCTTCGCCTCCAGCCGTGATGTAACGATCAATGCTGGCGGCGGTACCTTTCAGACTGATGCGGACCTGGCGCTTTCGGGCGCAATCACCGGTACCGGCGCGCTGACGAAGTCCGGCAGCGGCAAGCTGACGCTGACCGGTGAAAACCCATTGACGGTGATATGACCGTCAATGATGGAACGCTCGCCATAACGGATGGCGGAACCGTCTCCAACTATCGTGGCTATATCGGCGACGCGGATGGCGGCGTCGATCAAGTGGTCGTTTCCGGGCCGGGGTCTGCCTGGACCAATACAAACCATCTCTACATTGGCACCGTCGATAACAGCAGCGGCGTCCTAAGGATTGAAGACGGGGCAAGCGTCTCCAACGCCTCCGGTTTTATTGCTCTGAACTCCGGCAGCACCGGTACCGTCACTGTTTCCGGAGCGGGGTCAACCTGGATGAATTCCTCTAACATCCGTGTTGGCGAGTTCGGAAAGGGCTCGCTTACCGTTGAAGACGGCGCAAATGCAAGCACTCCTTTCGGCATCGGGCTCGGCACAACCGAAGGTGCTGAGGGCACGGCGACCGTCACTGGGGCGGGCTCCACTTTGTCGACAGCCCAGTGGCTTTATCTCGGCAATAATGGCAAGGCTACAGTGACCATCGCCGGTCGCGGAGAGGTGTCCGGCGCCAATGCCGTTCTCGGAATTTTTGCCAACAGCAGCGGCACGTTGAATATCGGCGCGGCGGCGGGAGACACAGCGACAGCCGCAGGCGTCCTGAACACCCCATCCGTTCAATTCGGCGACGGCGCCGGAACGCTCGTCTTCAATCATACCGACACCAACTATGTGTTTTCGACAGGGCTGCAAAGCACGGGCGCGGGCACGCATGTCGTCGACCATATCGCCGGAACCACGCTGCTCACCGGCGAGAGTTCCGGCTTTTCCGGTAACACAACCATCCATGGTGGCACGCTTGCGGTGAACGGCATCCTCGGCGGTGCGGTCAATGTGCAATCTGGGGGCAGGCTAGGTGGTTCGGGCACGGTGGGCACCACCACAATTGCCAGCGGCGCAACGATTGCGCCCGGCAACTCGATCGGCAAGCTGACGCTCGGCAACTATATCGGCAGCGGCGGCACGCTCCAGGTGGAAGCGGTGCTCGGCGACGATAGCTCGCCAGCGGACCTGCTTGTCGTCACCGGCGACACCTCCGGCTCCACGATCGTCGAAGTCATCAACCTTGGCGGCACGGGCGGGCAGACCGTCGAGGGTATCAAGTTCGTCGACGTTGAAGGTGCCTCGCACGGTGCCTTTACTCTTTCGGGCCACTACATCTTTGAAGGCGAGCAGGCGATCGTTGCCGGCGCCTACGGCTATCGGCTCTACCAAGGGAGCACCAGCGATCCGTCCGATGGAGACTGGTACCTGCGCTCGGCCCTCGTGGCGGTCGATCCCGGCCCGGATCCCGATCCGGACCCCGAACCCGATCCGGAACCTGATCCGCCTTCCAGCCCGGCGTACCGGTCTATGAGGCCTATGCCGCGGCGCTGCAGGCGTTCAACGACCTCGGGACGCTGCAGCAGCGCGGGGGAACCGCGAATGGGCGGGGCAGCCGGTCGAGGAAGACGGCCGACAGTTCGGACTATGGGCCGAGCTGCACGCCGCAGGCATCAGCCTCGAGCCTAACACCTCGACCAGCGGGGCCAACTATGACGCGACGACCTGGCGGCTGAAGGCTGGCGTCGATACGCCGCTGGCGAGCTTTGCCGGTGGTGAACTCGTTGCCGGTGTCAACCTGCACTATGGCACCTACGATGCCGATGTCTCCTCTATCCATGGCGACGGCAGCGTCGGCGGCACCGCCTTCGGGTTGGGCGGATCGTTGACCTGGTATGGCGACAACGGCTTCTATCTAGACGGGCAAGGGCAGGTCAGCTGGTTCAACAGCAGCCTCAGCTCCAGCGCCGCCGGAGTTGGTCTCATCCGCGACAATGACGGGTTCGGCTATGGCCTCGGCATTGAGGCGGGTCAGCGCATCGCCATCGCGCCCGAGTGGTCGCTGACGCCGCAGGCGCAGCTCAGCTACTCGTCGGTCACCTTCGACGACTTCACTGACGCGTTCGGCGCGTTGGTGTCGCTCGACGAAAGCCATGTTCTGGTTGGCCGACTGGGTTTTTCCATCGATCGGCAGAGCGAGTGGCAGGATGCGTCGGGGCAGAGCAACCGGTCGCACCTCTACGGCATCGCCAACCTCTATATCCCGCTCCAAAACAGCTCGACGGTCGATGTGGCCGGCACCAGCATCGAAACCGTCGCTGAGAGCCTCTGGGGTGGGATCGGCGTTGGTGGCTCGCTCAGCCTCGACGACGACAGGTACGCCATCCACGGCGAGGTGCTGGCGAAGACGAGCCTTGATGCGTTCGGTGAGAGCCACGCGGTATCAGGCATCATCGGCTTCCGCGTCAAGCTCTGAGGCGGGAGGAGGACCGACCTTGGGCTGCGCGAAGGGCCGCAGCCGTCAGCAAGTTAAAGCAATGATCGTGATCATGTGCCCTTGTGACGGTGGAGTGTTCACCGGTCGTCGGTGTCGTTGGAGTGCGGGCGCACGCTCATTTGCTCTTATCAGAGCGTCGTGGGGCTATAGCTCCATCGTCCTCTTGGGCTTCGGGCGCCGGCACGAACTCGCTTAATACTCCCAACTCCGTTCCGCAATGGGAGCAGGAGATGAGTGACCAAGTGGATAGATGTCCCGCGGTAATCTCGTTCTTGGCACCGCAAGCAGCGCAGATTGCCGTGGCGCGCACGGCTCCTTCCTCGGACATGGTCATAGCTCCCCGTTTCAGCCAGGAGCTCGACCTAAAGCCTCTTGCTGGTGCAGTGCCGTGTCGAAGTAATAGCGTACTCCTAGTCTTGACGGCCGACAAGGTTGCCGGCGCGATTGCTTGGGGCGCTTTGGGAGGCTTGTGATCTAGTGCCACAGAATGCTTTCCGGTCGCCAGCTCTAGGCAACCTATGGCGCCCTTGATTGTTGAGCGAGCAATCACTGTGGGAATACGCGATGGCCGACAATGACGACCTCACACCCGAAGAACTGAAGACGTTGAGTCGCTTCCGATCTGCCATCCAGGCGCACGACATAGATCCGCATCACTTTGCCAAGCTGCTGTCGTTGGCCCTGATTGAGCAAAAGGAAGGGGGGCCTGAGCTAACAGCAACGGGTATCGATCGCTTGAGCGAACGAGGATTGGCGGACGGAGAGGGGTAAAGCGGCAGGCACCTGCATTGGCGTAGATGGCGCGGATCAAAACAAGAGCGGCGTCGCGGAATAGGAGAGAGACACCCGGAGAACGACCACGTCGGCTTCATCGCGGACGTTGATTGCTATGTCTCGGAGCGCGTCATCAGCGAAATCATCTTTCAACGCCTCGGAAAGCGCCCGGCATCGAGTCGGGGCCGGTTTGAATTCTGAGCGCGCTACAGCCGTCGCCTTCATATTTCGGTCCCCGGTGATCCGGGATATGCTCGGGTAATGACGGCATTTTTCAACCTCCGCATCGCGTAGCGTGGCGCACAGAAATTGGCAATTTCTTAATATATAGCAGGATTTTGCCCGTGCATTCTGACCGCAATTTTGCAAGGATGATCGTATCGGATGCGGCCAAATTGGGCAGGTTCTGTCATTCCTCCAGTGTCGGTTTGGTCCCCAGGTGAGGACTTCATCGCGCCACAGGCAAGGGCCGCAAGACCAGCATCAATTGGCGACGGCGCTCGATCAAGCCCGGCTGATCTCGGAAATCGTCCCCGGGACTTCTAAGATAATTCATTAGGAGAACAGGAATGAAACGCGCCCTTCTAACGATCGCATTTATCACGCTGATGCTACCTTCAGCCCAAGCGCAGGAATGCGAGGATGCCGAGGATCAAGCGACAATGACAGCGTGCGCCGAGCAGGCCTATGAGGCTTCTGACGCCGAGCTGAACGCACTCTATCGCGAGATCGAAGCTCGGTTGGGCGACGACGCCGATACAAAGGAACTGCTTGTTGAAGCCGAACGCGCTTGGTTAGCCTTTCGCGATGCGGAGTGCGCTTTTTCGTCTTCGGGCACCGCCGGTGGCAGCGTTTATCCAATGATCCAAGCCATGTGCCTCGATACGCAGACCCAAACGCGCATCTCTGAGCTTCAGGACTATCTGGCCTGCGAGGAAGGCGATCTAGGTTGTCCAGTGCCACGGGCAGTCAACTAGGCGAGATCGGCGTTTAGCGCTTGCGCGCTCGGAGGCACCGCCTCCCCCTCATCCGGCCGCTTCGCGGCCCTTCTCCCCCCGGGGAGGGGCGCTGGCCGGCGTCTCGGGTGGAATAAGGCGATAGCTCACGGCGCACCGTCGTTTCTCCTAGCCGATCGCCCGCATTGCTGCGATCGTCTCGGTTCCATCGGCCTCCCGACCGTCAGGACTCCATCCTGCGACTGGCGAATCGTGATCGTGCCTCGCTGCATGTTGATGGCTACCTCATAGAGGCAGGCTGAGTGACACTGCTCCCGCCCGGGGCGAAAGATCGAGAATCGGAAACCCTTGTCGTGGAGCTCCACGGCCTCTTCGTCAGTCAGACAGAGCGCGCAAGAGTTGCGGCCGCGCAGAGGGATCGTGTGTTCAGGCATCGTCGTCGCCCGAAGCATGTTCTCGTTATGTTCTACTCGCGCCGTCACTCGGGAGTCCAGCACATGTCGGGAGAATTGACGCGCTCGCCGGCTCGGTACGCTCGAACCTATGACTGACGACGTCGGCGATGGGCACGCCTGAAGACCTAGCGCGGATGGTGCGCGAGGAGATCGCCGCGCTTAAGGGCATCCCGCCGCGCACCCGGAGGGCGACCAGCCGACTGTGCCATGTGCCATCTCATGTGCCATGGAATCGCCGGGGCTGTCGAGAAATGCCCGGAAATGCTGGTAAGTAGGCGTGACACATGATTGGCACACGGCGACGGGTGTGGGTCGCCAAGTAAGTTCTTTAAGTCTTTGATCTTATTGGTGAAAAGGATTGGCTGGGGAACCTGGATTCGAACCAAGATCGACGGAGTCAGAGTCCGCTGTTCTACCGTTGAACTATTCCCCAGCAAGGACCGACGTTGAGGCGGTCCGGGTGCGCTGATGTCGGGAAGAGGTCCCGTTCCGCGCGCGGTCTCAAATAGCCAAATGAGGTGACGATTGCAAGGGGCGAAGGCGGGCGCCGGCAATCGTTTTCATTGCGCTTCGGGTCGCCTTGCACTACCGTTTGAACCAACACGCAAAAATGACTGCGTTCGGGCGCGACCACCAGGGTCCAGCGACCGCGCAGCAGGAGTAAGACCAGTGACCGATGAAAATCGGTCCGCAGCCGAATCGCTGGGCGGCGATACGGCATTCCGCACCCAGGGTGTCGAAGAACGACACCAGGGGCAGCGCTTCGGGCAGGGGGGTCCTCACCCGAATCCGGCGGAGAGGCGGACAGCCAGCGCCGTCAGTCCACGGTACCGCCGTGGCCCCGTCTATGCCGCGCTCGACCTTGGCACCAACAATTGCCGGCTTCTCATCGCCCGCCCGTACGAGCAGGGCTTTCGGGTGCTCGACGGCTTTACCCGCATCGTGCGGCTGGGCGAAGGGGTTTCGACCACCGGGCGGCTGAGTGACGCGGCGATGGACCGCACGCTCGAGGCCCTGCGCCACTGCGCGGTCAAGCTGACCGACCACCAGCCGGCGCGCATGCGCCTGATCGCCACGGAAGCCTGCCGGGCCGCCGAGAACGGCATCGCGTTCATCGCCCGCGTCAAGAGCGAGATCGGTCTCGACCTCGAGGTCGTCGATCGCCGTACCGAGGCCGAGCTTGCCGTGACCGGTTGCGCCGACCTCATCGAGATGGGCACCGAGGGTGCGTTGATGTTCGACATCGGCGGCGGCTCCTCAGAGCTTGCCTGGCTCGATTTCCGCGGAGGCCGGCCGAGGAGCCAGGGTCGCATGCCGGCCTCTATCCGCTCTTGGCAGTCGCTGCCGGTCGGCGTCGTGTCGATTGCCGAGAAGTTCGGCGGGGTCGACGTCACCCCGGAAGTGTTCGAGGCGATGGTCGCCCATGTTTCCGAGCACCTGCGACACTTCCGCGGCCGCGAGAAACTGAAGCAGATGATCGCCAACCACTCGGTCCACCTCATCGGCACCTCGGGCACGGTGACGACGCTGGCCGGGCTCCATCTCGGGCTCGAGCGCTACGAGCGCCAGAAGGTCGACGGGCTCTGGCTCGGGCGCAATGAAGTCGACGATCTGCTCCGCGCGCTGCTGGCGATGCCGTTCGAGCGGCGCGTGGGCCATCCGTGCATCGGGCGCGACCGGGCCGATCTGGTGCTGCCGGGCTGCGCCATCTTCGAGGCCATCCGCCGCGAATGGCCGACAGAACGCGTGCGCGTCGCCGACCGGGGCCTGCGCGAAGGCATACTGATCTCGCTGATGGATGCCGACCGGGGCCAGCTGCGCCCCAAGCGCGGCCTCTACCGGAGCCGCGCCAATGGCCGATAAGGCGCTCGGCCGCGGCGGCCGCAAGTCCGAAAAGGACCTGAAGATCAGGGTCAAGACGGCCAAGGGTCGCAAAGTCTCCTCGACCAAATGGCTCGAGCGCCAGCTCAACGATCCCTATGTGGCGCGCGCCCGCGCCCAGGGCATGCGCTCGCGCGCCGCCTTCAAGATCAAGGAAATCGACGACAAGCATAAGCTCTTCAAAAAGGGCGCGCGGGTGGTGGACCTTGGCGCCGCGCCCGGTGGCTGGTCGCAGGTGGCGGCCGCCGCGGTCGGCTCGACAGATGCGCATCCGCTGGTCGTCGGCATCGATTACCTCCAGATGGATCCGATCCCGGGCGTTGTCCTTTTGCAAAAGGATTTCACCGAGGACGACGCGCCGCAGATGCTGGTGGATGCCCTCGGCGGCCATAAGGCTGACGTCGTCATGTCCGATATGGCCTGGCCGACCACCGGCCATCGCCCCACGGACCACCTGCGCATCGTGCAACTGGTGGAACTGGCGGCCTACTTTGCCATCGACGTGCTCGCGCCCGGCGGCGCGTTCGTCGCCAAGGTGTTCCAGGGCGGCACCGAGCACGAATTGCTGCACCACCTCAAGCGCCACTTCCGTTCGACCTTCCACGTAAAGCCCCCCGCCAGCCGGCAGGATTCGGCTGAGACCTATCTCGTGGCCAAGGGGTTCAAGGGGAAGGATGACGTGGGGGACGGGGAAGAGTAGCTGGCGGCTCCCTCCTCGGGAGGATTCTGTGGGCTTCAATGCTGCCCATCCACCGGCTGTCATCCCAGCGAAAGCTGGGACCCAGCCCTGAACACTTCGCAGGACACAGAACGAGCAGAGTGTGGCACCCGTTCGGTGCCCAATTCACACACCTCGCGGCTGGCGCGGCATCTCAGGCTGGGTTCCGGCCTTCGCCGGAATGACACCGAGATTGTTGAGACAACGGTGGCAAAATCTTGCGCCGGCCACACCCCCTCAATGCAAATGCGGCCCACCCAGTAGCTGATGCCCCGCATTCTTCGGCAGACGCAGGAACAAGAGCGTCGAGAGCGCGCATACGGCCGTCACCACATAGAAGGCGATGTGGAAGTCGATGAGCTCGAGCGCACCGCCGCCGCGCAGCCGGTGCGTCAGCTCCAGCGCACCGCCGCCCAGCGCCACGCCCATGGCGAACATCAGCTGGCCCCACACCTGGCTGATCACATTGGCCTGACCGGCGTCCTTGTCCTCGATATCGGCGAAGGTGAAGGCGTTGGAGCCGGTCCAGAAGATCGATTGCCAGAAGCCGACGAAGACGAGGATGGCAAGGATCAGCGGGATCCATGTGTCGGGCTGATAGAGGCCCATGGCAAGCATGCCGAGGGTCGAGATGCCCGTCGAAATGACCAGAGGATATTTGAAGCCGTAGCGCGCGAAGATGCGGTTGGCGACGAACTTGGCCGCGAGCGCGCCGACCGCGCCGGCGAAGGTCACCATGCCGGACTGGAACGGCGTCATGCCGAAATGCAATTGCAGCATCAAAGGGAAAAGAAAGGGCGTAGCACCCTGTCCCAGACGAAAGAAGGTGCCGGCCCCAACCGCCACGCGGAAATTCGGGAAGCTAAGCAGCCGCAGGTCGAGGAGGGGAAAGTCCGTGCGCAGCGCATGGAACGCATAGACGATGCCGAAGATCACCCCCGCCACCGCGGCGATGGCACCATAGATCGGCGGTAGCGCCGGCAGGCTCAGCACCGAGCAACCGAAGGCAAAGAGCGCAAAGGCGAGTCCGGCCAGGACGAACCCCTTGCCGTCGATGCGCCGGGGTGCGTTGCGCATCGTCTTGGGCAAGACAAGCCCGGCGAGCGCCATGCCGAGTATGCCGATCGGCACGTTGATGATGAAGATCCAGTGCCAGGAGAAATAGGTGGTGAGGAACCCGCCGAAGGGGGGGCCGACGATCGGTCCGATCAGCGCCGGAATGGTCAGCCACGCCATGGCGTCGACCAGCTGATGCCGGGGCGTTGCCCGCACCAGCACCAGGCGGGCGACGGGCCCCATCATGGCGCCGCCCATGCCCTGGACGAAGCGGGCAACGACGAAGGAAGCGAGCGAATCCGAGAAGGCGCAAGAGATCGACCCGACCATGAACACCAGCATGGCGCAGCGAAAGACCAGCCGCGCGCCGAACCGGTCGGCCATCCAGCTCGAGATGGGAATGAAGATGGCAAGCGCCACGAGATACGAGGTGAGCGCGAGCTTCAACGAGATCGGATCGGTGCCGATATCGGCGGCAATCGCAGCCAGCGACGTCGCGATCACCGTCGAATCCATGTTCTCCATGAAGAGCGCGAACGCCAGGATCAGCGGGACGATACGTTGGTTCACTTGAGGTTCTGGTCGACCGGCAGCGTGCTCCGGTCACTCCTTGGCTGTAAGGTTGGCCTTGTGGCCTGAAACGTTGCTGCCGGCATCGGCCGGCATGCGCAGATAAAGAAAGCCGGCAAGGGTCGAAATGCCGCCGACGACGAAAAATGCGATGTGGAAATCGAGGAGGCGCAGCCCCTCGCCGCCGAGAAGGCTGCTGACCTCGAGGATGGCGCCGGCGACAGCAACCCCGAGCGCAATGCTCAATTGCTGGGCGACAGAGGTGATGGCCGTGGCTTGGCTTGCTTCCTCGTCGTCGATATCGCCATAGCCGATGGCGTTGGTGCCGGTGAAGAAAATCGACCGCGTCAGGCCGCTGACCAGCAGCACGGTCATGATCAGGGCCGGCGGCGTGTCGATCTCGAATAAGCCGTGCGCGCCGATGAGGAGCCCACCGACAAGGGCGGTGAAGCCGAGGAGCCTGGGAAAGCCGAAGCTGGCGAAAAGCTTTTCGGCGACGAATTTGGAGAGGATCGCGCCGATCGCCGAAACAAAGGTGATGAGGCCCGACTGGAACGGGGTGAGCCCGAAGCCGAGCTGCAGCATCAGCGGCAGGAGGAACGGCACGGCGCCGATCCCGATGCGAAAGATCGAGCCGGCGGCGATCGCGGTGCGAAACAGCTTGTGGCGGAAGAGCTGCGGATCGAGCAGGGGGAACTTCACCCGCCTTGCATGGAGGAAATAGAGAATGCCGGCGGTGACCCCGACCGCCAGGGTCAGGTAGCCGTAGATGATCGGCAGGGCGGGCAGGCTCACCACAGAAAGTCCGAACACCGCGCCGGCAAAGGCGATGCTGGCGAGGATGAAGCCGACGATGTCGATGGGGCGCGGATTGCGCTGGTCGATGACGTGGAGGAAGCGGGTGGCGAGGAGGATCCCGGCAACACCGATGGGAATGTTGATCCAGAAGATCCAGTGCCAGGACAGGAACGTGGTCAAAAACCCGCCGAGGAGCGGGCCGGTGATCGGCCCGATAAGGGCAGGGATGGTCAGCCACGCCATGGCGCCGACCAGTTCATTGCGCGGGGTCGAGCGCACCAGCAGCAGCCGACCGACCGGGGTCATCATCGACGAGCCGATGCCCTGGAAGAACCGCGAGGCAACGAACGTCTCCAGCGAATAGGAGAACGAGCAAGCAAGCGAGCCCAGCATGAAAACGAAGATCGCCAGGCGAAAGATGTTCTTGGCCCCGAACCGATCGGCCATCCAGCCGGAGATCGGGATGAAGATGGCGAGCGCCACGAAATAGGAGGTGAGCGCAAGCTTCAGCGCGACCGGCTCGGTGCCGATATCGGCGGCGATGGCTGGCAGCGCAGTGGCGATGACGGTCGAATCCATCTGTTCCATGAACAGGGCGACCGCCAATATGAGGGGCGTGACGCGGACCACGTGACACGAAGCCTGGCGGGAGGACGGGAGGACGGCGGGAAGCCGTCCGCCGGCACTATGGTCCGCTTTTCGAGTCCTGCAAAGGGTTGTGGTGAAAGAATTTCAACGGTTTGCATGGACGTAGCCGTAACCGAAGATCATCTCCTTCGGTCGCTCGTCGCCATCACGACCGCAGCACAGTCTGCTCACGCACCTCCGGCGCTGCGTACCCTGCCACGACGATCAGGCTCGAAAACGACAGCGAGATGATGGCGACGGCAACGACCAGGCGCCGGACCAAGTCACCGGTATCGAAATCTGCCTGCTCAAGGAAATACTGCTCCTCGCTGCGCTTGCGAACGAACGCCTCCCGGTTGGCGAGGTGAACGACATAACTGGCCAGAAAAATCGAATGATCCATCCTACCCTCCGACAAATGACAGAGCCCGCCCGCCACGACCCACCGTGCGGATCTGCGCCCGAAACCTTGCGAGTTTCATCGCAGCGCCTGGTGAGGGCACTGGGACACCCGCCATCACGACGCCAAAACCGCCGTCTGGCTCGCGCCCATATCGGCACCCGACACCACCGCGAGTCCGCAGAACGACAGCGAAATGATCGCCACGGCAATGACGGCGCGCCGCAGAAGATCGCGGGTCTCGGAGTCGGTGTTGTCGAGCAGGTATTGTTCTTCGCCATGCATGCGGTCGCGGCGCGGGGGATCGGCAAGCGCGATGACGTAGCTGGCCAGAAACACGGAATAGTTCATTTCATCCTCCTATCAGGCGCAATGACTGCCTGCGCCGTGGCGGCGCTTGTTGCCCCGGTGGTTCCGTTCCGATTGGAGCGAAGCCTTGCCTATCCGATAACAACCACTATAATTGATTTAGGTGGTGTTGTAAACCGGCAAAACGAGTTTTGGAGGTTGTGGTGGCAAAGGACTTTGAACTGATCGGTGGCGCGTTGGCCCTCGATTTCGCCAATACCGCTGCCGGACGCGGGACGCCGGACTTCTTCGAACATCTGGAGGCGAGCCAGGACTTCGCCGACTGGCTCGAACAAGCCGGAGTGCTCGAGGGGAAGGCCGCCGATGGCGTGCGCAAGGCGCTCGCAGCGCACGGCCGGGACGGTCTCCTCGAGCGCGCTTTCGACCTGCGCGAGGCGATCTACCGGGTGGGCGCGCAGATTGCCGACGGACACGTGGTCGCCGAGGCCGACCTGGACACGATCCGCGACCGGGCCCGCGAGGCCATGGTTACCACCCCGCTCGCCTGGGACGGCAAGAAATACCGCCTCGATTTTGCCGCGGGCTCACCGGAAGCGGCGGCGCTGGGGCCTATCGCCTGGTCGGCACTCGAACTGCTCTCGGCCGGCGGGTTCGAGCGGCTCAAGCAATGCCCCAACCACGGTTGCGGGTGGCTCTTCTACGATCGCAGCAAGAACAACTCGCGCCGCTGGTGCGACATGGCCACCTGCGGCAATCAGAGCAAAGGCCGGAGATTTCGGGCTCGTCACTGACGAAGCATGCGGGCGCTATGCAAACCGTCATCGTGGTGCTATTGACCCTCGCCAACCTGAATGCGGGTGAGTCTTCCTCCCCGCTTCGATTCCAACATCTCTGGTTTCCTTGAGAAGGCAGGAAGGGTCTGGCCTTGGCGAAAATCATTACCTCCATCACCGGCGAAGCGGCGCTCACCTTCGACGACGTGCTGCTGCAGCCGGCGCGCTCGGATATCCTGCCGACGCAGACCGATATCTCGACCTATGTGACGCGCGACATCGCGCTGAACCTGCCGATCCTCTCCTCGGCCATGGACACAGTCACCGAAGCCGCCATGGCCATCGCCATGGCCCAGGCTGGCGGGCTTGGGGTGATCCACAAGAACTTCACCGCCGAGCAGCAGGCCGAGCAGGTGCGCCAGGTCAAGAGCTTCGAGAGCGGGATGGTGGTCAACCCCATCACCATCGGGCCCGACGCAACGCTTGCCGACGCACTGGCCCTGATGCAAATCAACCGGATCTCGGGCATTCCGGTGGTCGAGACCGGCGGCACGGGCGGACGCACTACGGGAAAGCTCATCGGCATCCTCACCAACCGCGACGTGCGCTTTGCCGATAATCCGCGCCAGCCGGTGCGCGAGCTGATGACCCGTGACGGTCTCATCACCGTGCGCGACGGTGTCTCCAAGGACGACGCCAAGCGCCTTCTCCACGCCAACCGCATCGAAAAGCTGCTGGTTGTCGACGATGGCGGCAACTGCGTGGGGCTCATCACCGTCAAGGACATCGAGAAGGCCCAGCTCAACCCCAACGCCGTCAAGGACGCCGAGGGGCGGCTGCGCGTGGCGGCGGCCTCGACGGTCGGCGATGCCGGCTTCGAGCGCTCGATGCAGTTGATCGAGGCCGGTGTCGATCTCCTCGTCATCGATACCGCCCACGGACACTCGGTGCGCGTCGCCGAAGCCGTCGAGCGGGTAAAGCGCGAGAGCAATTCCACGCGTATCGTTGCCGGCAATGTGGCGACCGCCGAAGCAACGCGCGCGCTGATCGAGGCGGGCGCGGATTCGGTCAAGGTCGGCATCGGGCCAGGTTCGATCTGCACCACGCGTGTGGTCGCCGGCGTCGGCGTGCCCCAGCTCGCCGCGGTCATGGCCTGCGCCGAGGAGGGGGCCAAACATGGCATTCCGGTCATCGCCGACGGCGGAATCAAATTCTCAGGAGATGCGGCTAAAGCCTTGGCGGGCGGTGCTTCCTGCGTGATGGTCGGCTCGCTGCTGGCCGGCACCGACGAGGCGCCCGGCGAGGTCTATCTCTACCAGGGGCGTTCCTACAAATCCTACCGCGGCATGGGCTCGGTCGGCGCCATGGGCTCGGGTTCGGCCGACCGTTATTTCCAGCAGGACGTGCGCGACCAGATGAAGCTGGTGCCCGAAGGCATCGAGGGCCAGGTGCCCTATAAGGGCCCGGTCGCTGCGGTGCTGCATCAGCTCGCCGGGGGCCTGCGGGCCTCCATGGGTTATACCGGTGCCCACAACCTGAGGGATTTCCGTGAGAACTCCACGTTCGTGCGGATTTCCGGCGCCGCGCTGAGCGAAAGCCACGTGCACGACGTCTCGATCACCCGCGAGGCGCCCAACTATCGCGGCGGGCGGTAGGACCGTTCTCGGCAAAAGTGGATGCCAATTTGCGGTTCGAAAGCGCGACCACAGACTTGGGTAGCTAGCGCGAGCGCATTCTCTCCACCGGGTCATTCCCGCGAAAGCGGGAACCTCTGTTGCCAGCGTGCGATATGAAACGGAGGTCCCCGCTTTCGCGGGGATGACTCTGTGAGGGGGCAGCATTCGTGCTCGCTCCACTGTGTCACTTGGAACCGTAGGAAGCCTACCATGCGCCTGCCCGGACGCCTTTCCGCCGCCATCGAGGTGTTGACCGAGGTCGACACGCGCCATCGTCCGGTTTCCGAGGCGCTGAAGACCTGGGGCATCGGCAACCGCTTCGCCGGGGCCAGCGATCGGGCGGCCATCGGCAACCTCGTCTACGACGCCCTGCGGCGGCGCGCCTCGCATGGCCATGTGATGGGGAGCGACGACCCGCGTGCACTGGTGCTGGCGGTGGCCATCCGCGATTGGGGCGAGGAGCCCGAGATGCTCAACGCTGCCTTTGCCGAGGACCGGCATGCGCCAGAACCCCTGACCAAGGACGAGATCGCAAGGCTCGAGCGCGGCGACGATTCACTAGCCTCAGCCGGTAACGCAACGCGAGCAGATGCGCCGGAATGGCTGGAGAGTGCACTTGAGCGTGCCTTTAGTAACGAATGGGTTACGCAATTGCGGGCGATGACAGGGCGCCCTTCGCTTGACCTGCGGGTCAACATGCTCAAGTCCGGCCGCGAACGGGTGATGAAATCCCTGAAGCGTTTCGAGCCTATGGAAACGGCGATCGCGCCCCATGGCCTGCGCATGCCGGCGGGCAGTCGCGATGCGCGCACGCCCAACGTCACCAGCGACGAGGGGTATCTCAAGGGCTGGTTCGAGGTGCAGGACGAGGGTAGCCAGATCGTCTCGGCCCTCGTTGATGCCACCGTCGGCGGACAGGTGCTGGACCTTTGCGCCGGAGCCGGCGGCAAGACGCTGGCCATGGCCGCAGCCATGGGCAACACCGGCCAGATCTTCGCCTATGACACCGACCGCACGCGTCTGGCGCCGATCTACGACCGCCTCAAGCGCAATGGCGTGCGCAACGTGCAGGTGCGCGCGCCGGGCGAGGGTGCGCTTGACGACCTTGCCGGCCGCATGGATCGAGTCCTGATCGACGCGCCCTGTACCGGCACCGGCACCTGGCGGCGGCGGCCGGACACCAAGTGGAAGCTGACCCCCGAACTCCTGGCCCAGCGCACCGCCGAGCAGGCCGCGCTGCTCGACGAGGCGGTGCGGTTGGTCAAGCCCGGCGGCACGCTGGTCTATATCACCTGCTCGATCCTGCCGCAGGAGAACGGCGACCAGATTGCAGCCTTCCGCATCCGCCACCCAGAATTCGCGGTGCGCGACGCGGCGACGCTGTGGGGCGCCCAGCTCTCGTTGCCGCTGGCGGCCGTCACTGATGCCGAGGGTGGGCTGATCCTGACGCCGCTGACGACCGGCACGGACGGATTCTATTTCTGCGCTTTGCAGCGTAAGTCATAGAAACAAAATAGATTTCCGAACGGAGGTGTTGAGTGGGCGCCGATGCTCCCATGCCCACCGGCTGTCATCCCGGCGAAGGCCGGGAGTCAGCCCCTGAACACATCACCAGGCACGGAAAGACCAGTAAGGGATGCCTTCCATGACTGGTTCATACACCTTGCGGCCACCGCTGTATCTCAGGCTGGATCCCAGCCCTGCGCTGGGATGACACCGTGGGGGTGAGGTATCGGGCGCAAGAGTGCACCTCCTCCCGCTACCCCGCCGCCGGCGACAGCGTCGGGGTCGATGGCCGCGGCTCGAGCCGGCGGGCCCAGGCCGTGACCGGCGCTTCGATATAGCGGAACGACAGTGCGGCGACGACGAAGGTGGTGGCGATCACCACCACGCTCGCCGAAGCGAAGGCGAGCGGCGTCCTCAGCGCTCCATAGTCGAGCTCGGGCATCCAGTAGACCCGCACGAGCTCGAGGATCAGCATGTGCCAGACATAGATGCCGAAGGAGATGCGGGCGACGTACCGCATTGGCGGATTGTCGAGAAGACGGCCGCCAAGCATGGACGAAGGTGCAGTTGCCAGCAGCGCGCCGACCAGAAGCTGAAACACCGGATAGGCATAAGGCACTTCGAAAACGCCCCATGCCTCATTGGTCCGCTCTTCAGCTTGCTGGAAGAGCAGCATTGCAATGCCGGCAAGCGCCGCCACCGCCAACAGGTCGAAGAGCCACGATCGGTAGCGCGCAAGCATCACCTGTGCGCCGCCCGCCAGCGCGCCGATGGCAAACATGGCGAAGAACCCGAAGGGGTTGAAGAGCGGCATCCACACCTTGGCGCCGCCCTGCAAGCCGTAGTCAAAGCCGCGACCGATCGCGGGCACAGGCACCAGCATTGCAAAAAGGCTGTGGAGGGCAAGCGCGGCCGCGATAACGCCGAGCCAGGCGACCCGCGAGAGCAGAGGCTTCGATTTGGACCTGAAGAGCGCGAACACGGCGGCAAAGCCAATGGGCAGCATCAGATAGGAGCTGACTTCGAAACCGATCGACCACAGGGGACCGTTGATCTCGACAGGAAAGAAGCTGGTCCAGTGCCAGTCGGAAACGAGGAACAGCCCGGCAAGGTACCGGGCGATCAGCCAGGCGTCGGGGCGAAGGCCGAAGACGGTGATCGAAACGAGGAACGAGACCGTTAGCGCCAGCCAGAAGCCGGGAAGGATCCGCGCGGCGCGGCGCAACGCGTAGGTCCCGAGATTGGGCATCGGCTCGCCCCGGTCGAGCGCCTGCCAGAACGGCCGGGCAAGCAGAAACCCCGAGAGCACGAAGAAAGTGCCGACGCCGAAGCCGCCGGTTGCAACGAAGAACCGGGCGAAATCGAAGACGCCCATATCGGCGCGCCAGTCCACACGCTGCGCCAGGTGGTGGAAGACGACGATGAGGCATGCCGAGGCCCGCACGCAATCGGCGCCGCGCAGACGGTTCTCAATCATGCCAGCCATTGCTCCTGGCTCGAGCGCCCGTCCGCAAGCTCGGGAACGCAGTCACGCCGGGATCGGTTCGCATCTGGGCCTCAGCCATGTAGCTCGCGCGCGATGGGCGGCTCGATCGAGAATCCGGAAAAGCGCACTTCGAGCCCGCCGCCCTGTGGCGAGCAGGCCATGGGGCCGACCTCGACCGCTTCGCCCATGCGCAGGTGGCAGAGCCGGGCGAGGCGCCAATCGGTCTCCGGCACGTGGTACTCGACACGCAGAGCCTCGCCATGGCGGGTGATGCGCACCTCGATGCCGGCAACCGCCGCCTCAGGCAGGGCAAGCACCGACCAGTCCGACCAGCCGTCGCGGGTGACGACGGCGCTGAAGTGCGCCTGGCCGTCGGTGAACTCGATGCCGGTCTTCATCCAATTGGCATTGTCGACCCGCACCATCAGGCCCGCCTGGTCGTAATGCGCCTGCCACTGCGCATGAAAGCGCACGCTGGCGGTGAAGTCTCCGGCGACCCGATGCGGCAGGAAATGGCCGTCGTGCCGCACGAAGCCGTAGAACGTTGCGTTCCAGAAGTCAGTCTCGCGTCCCGTCTTGAGCGTCAGGGTGTCGCCCTCGGCGTGCCATTCGGGCGGCTCGTTGAGCCAGGGCAGGGGCGTGAACATGGCGTCTCCTTCGCGTAGGCCTTTCAGTTCTTGCATGGCTGGTATTTTCTGCAAAGCCGCGCGCGCCGCCCGCTTGCGGAATCGAGGCAAGGCCGGTAAAGCCTCGCCATGACAGACCAGCCCCAATCCATCCTCATCGTCGACTTCGGCTCGCAGGTGACGCAGCTCATCGCCCGCCGCATCCGTGAGACGGGCGTCTATTGCGAAATCCACCCATTCCAGAGCGCCGCTTCCGCCGTTGCCGCGATGAACCCGGCCGGCATCGTGCTCTCCGGCGGCCCCGCTTCCGTCCTCGATGAGAACGCGCCGACCGTTGCCCCGGAAGTGCTCTCGGCAGGCGTGCCGATCCTCGGTATCTGCTACGGCCAGCAGGCACTATGCGTCGCGCTCGGCGGCCAGGTGGAGGCGGGACACCACCGCGAGTTCGGACGTGCCGAGGTCAAGGTGCAGAAGCTCTCGGCGCTCTACGAGGGCGTGTGGGACCTTGGCACCGAGCACCAGGTCTGGATGAGCCACGGCGACCGGGTGGTGGCCATCCCCGGGGGCTTCGAGGTCGTTGGTACATCGCAGGGTGCACCCTTCGCCATGATCGCCGACGAGAAGCGCCGGATCTGGGCCGTGCAGTTTCACCCCGAGGTGGTGCACACCCCCGACGGCGGCAGGCTTTATGCCAACTTCGTCCATAGGATCTGCGGGCTTTCGACCAACTGGACCATGGCCGCCTATCGCGAAAAGGCCATTGAAAAGATCCGGGCGGAGGTCGGCACCGACAAGGTGATCTGCGGACTCTCGGGTGGCGTTGATTCCTCGGTCGCGGCCGTCCTCATCCACGAGGCGATCGGCGACCAGCTGACCTGCATCTTCGTCGACCACGGCCTGTTGCGGCTCAACGAAGCCGAGGACGTGGTCGCCATGTTCCGGCAGCAGTACAACATTCCGCTCGTTCATGTTGATGCATCGGATAAATTCATCGGTGCCCTCGAGGGCGAAAGCGACCCCGAGGTCAAGCGCAAGACCATCGGCCGGCTGTTCATCGAAACCTTCGAGGAAGAGGCCAAGAAGATCGGCGGTGCCGAGTTCCTCGCCCAGGGCACGCTCTACCCCGACGTCATCGAGAGCGTCTCCTTCACCGGCGGCCCATCGGTCACCATCAAGAGCCATCACAATGTGGGTGGGCTTCCCGAACGCATGAACATGAAGCTCGTCGAGCCGTTGCGCGAGCTGTTCAAGGACGAGGTGCGCGCCCTAGGGCGCGAACTGGGCCTGCCCGAACATTTCGTCGGCCGCCATCCGTTTCCCGGCCCCGGCCTTGCGATCCGCTGCCCGGGCGGCCTCACCCGCGACAAGCTCGACATCCTGCGCAAGGCCGACGCCATCTATCTCGACGAAATCCGCAAGGCTGGCCTCTACGACACGATCTGGCAGGCCTTCGCCGTTCTCCTGCCGGTGCAGACCGTCGGCGTCATGGGCGATGGGCGCACCTACGAATTCGTCTGTGCGCTGCGGGCCGTCACCTCGGTCGACGGCATGACCGCCGACTTCTATCCCTACGACATGGCCTTCCTCGGCAAGACCGCCACCCGCATCATCAACGAGGTGCGGGGCATCAACCGCGTGGTCTACGACGTGACCAGCAAGCCGCCGGGCACGATCGAGTGGGAGTGAGGGAGCAAACGGCGGCGATAGCCTAGTTTCGGCGGCGGTTTTCGTTGACGTAAGGTTGCCATTCCTTCTGCTCCCGACTTCCGCTGAGCCGCATGATCTCTCCCTTTCGAAATTGACGCACCCGGTGTGTGCCCAATACCCGGATCAAGTAAAATTGCTTCGGAGGGTGAGAGATCTGTAGCGTAAGGTATCGTGCACATAGGCTAGTTTGCTAAACCGTTAACGCAAGCGGGGAGCGGGTAGCCGATGCATGGCGGCAGACGTACCGTTCCAGTGCGACGACGTTCGCAGGATCAGCGGGAGCCGCCTAAACCCGCCACGGTGTTCGCGCATTTCCCGATCATGTGGCGTCGAGGTGGTCGGAAGACCGGCAAGTGTCGACATTTTCGGACGAGAATCCGGCGGATGCGCTCGACTAGGCGCTGGCGGTGATCGCCGCCCACCAGGGAACACGCACCACCAATGTGGTCGCCAAGCAACTTGAATATCCACGCTGACGAGCCGCGCACTTTTTTGTCTGCATCCGCGTCAGGTTCTCCGGCATCGTTGGTCATGATTGCATGGACGGCTTATCGAGCAGGATAGGGCTTTCCAGGCAAGCTCGCAGCGCACTTCGAAGAATCCTGATGGCTGCCGGAGTAGTCATCGGATTGGAAAGCAACAAGCGGAGTGTCGCTGGACGTCTAAAGGGCCATCTCTATGGGACAGAACTGAGAACCCGGAGTCACTTATGAACGTGCTCAAAGACAAAATCGCGATCGTTACCGGAGCAAGCTCGGGTATCGGCTATGCGGCTGCGAAGTTGTTCGCACAGGAAGGCGCCAAAGTCGTCGTGGCGGGACGCCGCAAGCTGGAACTCGACGCGCTGGTCGGCGAAATCGAAAAGGCCGGCGGAAAAGCGATCGCCGTTGCGGGCGACGTGAAAGACGAGGCGCACGCGAAGGCTCTGGTTGACACAGCGATAAGTCAATTCGGCGGGCTCGACATCGCATTCAACAATGCCGGTTCGAGCGGTGAGATGGGGCCAGTGTCTGACCTGTCGGTCGCCGGATGGCACGATACGATCGACACCAACCTGACTAGCGCCTTTCTTGGTGCGAAATACCAGGTGCCGGCGATGATCGAGCGCGGTGGTGGTTCCATCGTGTTCACCTCGAGCTTTGTCGGTAACACCGTCGGCTTCCCAGGTACGGGCGCATATGCCGCCGCCAAGGCGGGGGTGGTGGGCTTAACGCGGGTGCTGGCTGCCGAATTCGGCGCCAAGGGCATCCGAGCAAACGCGATCCTTCCCGGCGGCACCGATACGCCGGCCAACCACGCCAACCTGCCAGGTGCTCCCGAAGGCACACGAGCGTTCATCGAGGGTCTCCACGCGCTCAAGCGTTTGGCGCTGCCGGAGGAGATTGCGCAATCTGCGCTCCACCTCGCGTCCAACGCATCGAGCTTCATCACAGGCGTTGCACTGCTGGTCGACGGGGGCGTGTCGATCAACCGGACCTAGACACGAAAACAGCGAATGTCTGGCGGGATTGCTCGAACACCAGGATCAGCGGCATGCCGCCACCCGAATGGTCTCCCGAAACAACGGCAGCACACAAAAAGGAATCTCATCATGTCGAAGGAAAAAGACAACAAGGACATCGTCGGCCGATGGTTCGACGGCTTCTGGGGCAACCCCTGGAATCCCGATATTATCGACGAGCTCACCGCTCCTAACATGCTCCTGCACTATTCACTGCATGAGCCCGCCGGGCCGTGACGAGATCAGGGCGTTCATGACCGACTTCCGCGAGGCGTTCCCGGATCTCAAGTTCGGTGGGGCGGCCGACCTTATCGCCGAGCGCGACTATGTGGTCGGTCGTTGAAGGCGGAGGAACGTTCGGGGACTTCCTGATCGGTTCGCTCCCCGCGAAATCGGGCCGAAGGATGCACTTCACGGGAACGACCGTGCTTCGCGTCTTAAACGGCAAGATCGTCGAGGAAATCGGCTTGGATGACGGCAAGGTCGCGCCCTGTTTGCCGCGCTGCCCGAAGCGGGGCTCGCGACCTGGCACGAACGGCGCGCAAACAGGAGCAAACTGCGTGGGAAAGGCGGCGAAGTCTGGCTGCTCGACGAATCCGGCGTGACGCGACTGCGCGAGTATATGCCGCCCTCGTCATTCACCTCGGGAAGCCCTATCTCGATTCGAAAGCAAGAGCCGGAGTGCGGTCACCGTCAAGGCGCATCATCCTGGCCGCCGAATAAAATTGGGAAAGTTTTGACCATGAACACGCTAGCGAAAGAACGATCGATATCGGCGGCCGCTGCCACGGAACAGAGCCCGCGATGGGCGCGGGTTCTCGCGCGCGATCGGTCGATGGACGGACAGTTTTACTACTCCGTCGCCACCACTGGAATCTATTGCCGCCCATCATGTCCGTCGCGGACCGCCAACCCGAAAAACGTGAGCTTCCACGAAAGCGTTGCCGATGCAGAGGCTGCAGGCTTCAGAGCCTGCAAGCGCTGCAAGCCCGACCAGCCTTCGGCCGAGCTCCAAAACGCCGCGATCGTCGCGCGTGTCTGCCGGCTGATCGAGCAGGCCGAAGAGATTCCACCGCTCAATGAACTTGCCAAGACTGTCGGCCTTAGCCCCGGCTATTTCCACCGCATGTTCAAGTCGATCACCGGCGTGACACCCAAGGGTTATGCCGCGGCCCATCGGGCCGGCAAGGTTCGCGACGAACTCAAGCGGAGCGACACCGTGACTTCCGCGATCTACGACGCCGGATTCAATTCCTCCGGTCGCTTTTATGAAAATTCGGACGAGATGCTTGGCATGACCCCGACCGACTATCGCGCCGGCGGCGCCAATGCAGAAATCCGCTTTGCAGTCGGCGAATGTTCGCTAGGCTCGATCCTAGTGGCGAAGAGCGAGAAGGGGGTCTGCGCAATCCTGTTGGGTGACGATCCGGACATGCTGGTTCGCGATTTGCAGGACCGCTTTCCGCGGGCACGCCTGACGGGTGGCAATGCCGAGTTCGAGAATCTGGTGGCACGCGTCGTCGGCCTCATTGAGGCCCCACGGCTCGGCCTCGATCTTCCCCTCGACGTCCGTGGCACGGCGTTCCAACAGCGCGTCTGGGCGGCCTTGCGCGAGATCCCCGCGGGCACGACGGCAACCTATGCCGACATCGCGAGAAAGATCGGCGCGCCCACATCGGTGCGCGCTGTGGCTGGAGCCTGCGCGGCAAATGCGCTGGCCGTCGCGATCCCTTGCCACCGGGTGGTAAAGAGCGACGGCGCGCTCTCCGGCTATCGCTGGGGTGTCGAGCGCAAGCGGGCTCTGATCGATCGCGAGGCCGCGGCCGCCTGAGCGCATCACCGTCACGGCGCGCCTTGTAGGCAATCGCAATAGCTCAACCCTTTATTCAATTCGAAAGCAAGGGCCGGAGTGCCGGTCTCTCGGCGCGATGCGAAAGTGCATCCTGACAATGGATAGAGGACATCGTCATGAACGCCACAATCGACATCCGCGAGGCCGCCGCAGAGGAAATCCGTTTTGCTTTCGCGACGTTCTCGCTGGGCACCGTGCTGGTTGCGGCAAGCGACACGGGCGTCGCAGCCATCCTGATGGGTGACGGCCGCCCAGCGCTCACCCGCGAGCTGACGAGCGCCTTCCCGGATGCGCGCGCCGTCGTTGACGAGACAGGACTGGAACACACGACCGCAAAAGTCGTCGACTTCCTCGAAGCGCCGCACAGGGGGTTAGATCTGCTCCTGGACATTCGCGGCAATGGGCTGGAGCAGGCTGTCTGGCAGGCGCTACGCGACATACCGTCGGGCGAAACCATCACCTATGGCCAGATCGCCAAGGCGTTGCCGCTGCCCGCCACCGCCCAGGAGGTTGGCGCGGCCTGTGCCGCCAATGTGCTTGCGGTCGCCATCCCCTGCCACCGAGTGGTCAAGGCAGACGGCTCGCTTTCAGGCTATCGCTGGGGCGTGCAGCGCAAGCGCAAGCTGATCAACCGGGAGGCCTTGATATAAGCACCGCAATGAAGAGCACTGCAAGACAACAACCCGAAGAGGCGAAGAGCCGCAGAGTGGCGATCGACTGGTCGGCGGTGTCCGCCGACCTCGATGCTCAGGGCTGGGCGGTCATGCCGACGCTGCTTACCGCGGACAATTGCAACGCCGTGGCCGGCCGATATGACCAGGATCAGGGTTTCCGCAGTCATGTCGTGATGGCACGGCACGGCTTCGGCCGCGGCGAGTACAAATATTTGCCTATCCGCTGCCGCCGCTGGTCGAGGAGCTGCGCATGAACGTCTATCCGCATCTCGCGCCGATCGCCAATCGTTGGCACGAAGCGATGGGGATCGATGTACGCTTTCCAGACGACCACGCCGCTTTCATCGCGCGCTGCCACGCAGCCGGACAAACCCGACCCACGCCGCTGCTGCTCCAGTACGGCGAAGGCGATTACAACGCGCTTCACCAGGATCTCTATGGCGAGCACGTCTTCCCCTTGCAGATCGCGGTCCTGCTCAGCCAGCCGGGAGAGGATTTCGAAGGCGGCGAGTTCGTGCTGACCGAGCAGCGCCCGCGCATGCAGTCGCGCGCTATGGTGGTTCCGCTCAAGCAAGGCGACGCTGTGGTGTTCGCGGTCGACAGCCGCCCAGTGCAGGGCACGCGCGGTTTCTATCGCGTAAAGCTTCTCCATGGCGTGAGCAAGCTGCGCTCGGGTCATCGCCACACGCTCGGAATCATCTTCCATGACGCCGCCTGAGGACATGAACCTTGCCGATCGAGCTGACGCGGTCTCTCGGCAGACGGGCCGGTTGATAAGGGAGCGGGGGTGCTCGGCGGTTCGGCGTGTCGATCGACCGCGCTGCTCGACGAACTCGCGGTAGTCCGCCGACAGTTTTCAGCGTGACCTGATTTTGCTCTGGTATCGAAGCAGGCGGGCCATTGCGTCTGGGATTGTGTGGTCATCGTAGGGTTGTGAAAAGAACTTGCTCCCGATGGGCAGACTGTTCTCTTCGAGAATTGTGGCGCCGGATGCGACAATCAGGTTCACAGGCGGCCATCGGCTCCTGATGTAATGAGATAGCTTAATGCCATCCATCGCCCCGGCATCTGAACATCCGTGAAAACCAGAATGATCGTGCTGTCTTCGAGAACCAGTACGACCGGTTTGCCGTTATTCATCGTTTACTCGGGTGAGAGGGTCGGGAGCGCGGGCTGCGATGGAATAGCGCTTCGGAAACGATTGGGTTCCTATGCGGCCTTAGAAGCGCCGGTCCCGGATCCGGCTCATTCCCGGTGGCGGATCGTCACAGCTGTGCCGGGGCCCGCATCGCTCAGCTGAATTTCGCCCTCAAGATTCTTTACGAGTGCCTCCACAATGCCGGTCCCCAGACCCGCCTTTGGTGCATCGTTTCCCGCAGGCATACCGATGCCGTTGTCCGTAACCGAGAGGGTCCAGTCCTTACACGACGATCGGTAGTCGATCTCGATCTTGCCCGTTCGCTCATCGGGAAAGGCGTGCTTGAGGGCGTTGATTACAAGCTCGGTCATGATCAGCCCCAAGCTTACCGATACGTCCGCTTCAACGGCACTGTTGTCGACTGTCACCTGTATCGAGAGTCGATCAGGGTCAGCGATCATCGACGCCCCGAGGCTTTGGGAGAGTTGTGTCAAATAGGTACGGAGTTCAACGTCACCGCCGGTGGACGTCGAGAGTTGCCGCTGCAGTGCTGCGATCGACATGACCCGGTTATGAGCGTTGTGGAGGTGCCCGCGCGCTTCGTCCGACTGAACCCGACGCGCGCTCTGCATGAGAACGCTGGCAATGATCTGGAGACTGTTTGCCACCCGATGTTGAACCTCCTGCAGCAGGATCGCTTTGTCGCGAACCAGATCATCTTTCAGTCGGGCCTCGGCGCGCATATCGGTCACGTCCGTTACCGCCACAAGTAGACGAATATGCTCCTTGTCTCCGTCATCAAGCGTGCGCGCATTGACGACCAGCTGCCGAGCTTCCTGGTTTGGCCGCTCGAGGTCGATCTCGTAGGCTTCGATACGAGCGCTTCCCGAAGCCGTAGCATTCAGCAGCGACGCAAGCTTGGGCATCGCCCATTCGCCGTTTCCAAGTGCGCTCAAACTCCTCCCGGAAATTGTCGCGGGATCGATCTCGAATGCCCGACAAAACGATGCGCTCGCCGCAATGACCTTCTGGTCCTCGGATAAGAACAGCAGTGGTTCGTTGGAGGATACAACCACGGCAAGAGTGCTCGCCGCTTCAAAATGCACAGTCGGGGTCTTTAACATGAATGGCCTCAAGGGCCGAAAACTCACGGAGCGAGTCATCACTCGGCAACGACGTCCACCAGCCAGGACGGCAGGTCAGACGCGTACACTCTACCATGCCTGCAATGGACCGACACCATGCTAAATATCACAGCGCTGATAGTCCGCTTCGGCCCCCCGCAGCAGTCAGTCGGCAATGCGCCCCCATATCGGCCGTCGAAGTGACGTGGGCTACTACCTCGGGACGTCGCCCACGACCCGGGTGATTTGGGGACCGTCCTTCGAGATATAGGCGCATTGTTGCGGCGCAGCAATCGCCCGGTGCGGGCAACGCCCTTGTGGTTCCACAAGCGCGCAGCAGCCTCTTGCGGGTCTTCCGCGCCGCGGGCAGCAGTCTACGGGCTCCTTGGGCGTTGATGCCGCCGGAGCCTGTGCATCAGATAGAAGCCGGCCATAACAACGAAAACGCCGATGCCAACGGCAACCAGGAGACGCTCGTGCCTGGCAAGTTCGGAGCCGATGATCTGTTCGGCGGCCGTGCCGAAGACATACCCGATCCCCATGAAGATACCGGACCACGCAAGGCTGGAGAGGGCATTGAGAGCCAGGAATTTCGGCGTCCTGATCCCCGCCAGCCCCGCCGCGACTCCGCCGATCATCCGTAGCCCGTAGACATAGCGATTGAGCAGCACGTAGAGCGTTGGATGGGCGCGCACCATCCGCTGCGCGTAGGAAAATGCAGGCTTGCGCTCGAACCTGCGCACGAGGGGGCCCGCCGCGGAATACTTTCCGGCAAAAAAGAAGACCGCGTCACCGCAGAACGCCCCCGCATAGACCGTGACGAAAATCTTCCACGGCACGAGAACGTCCTGATGCGCGAAGAAGCCCCCGAGAATAGCCGCGCTCTCTCCTTCGAGGAGGCAGCCCACGAAGATGGCGAGGAGCCCGTATTGCTCTATGAGCGAATGGATGAAATCCGAAGGCACGCCTGGTACCAATCCGTCAGGGGTTGCACCGGAAAAAGCTCACTGAGTGCCGAAATATCGTTGCTTCATGTCCTCGAGGACGCCGGCCTCCTGCAGGGCGAGTATCTCCAGCGTCACGGCGTGGGCTAATTCGCTGTCGTGCGGAAAGGCAAATCCATATTTGTCGGGATGGAAGATGTTGCCGACGACGTCGACGCGCTCGTGGGCATTGGTGTGGGCATAGTGCTCCAGGATTGGCGCGTCGGCGATGATGGCGTCGACTTCTCCCGCCTCGAGAGCCTCGACCGAGGCCTCGATGCTCGGGTAGGAGCGGGACGGAAGTCCAAGGTCGCGTACGTATTCCTCGGCTACGGTGCCGGTGAAGACCGCTGTGGTCCTGCCGGGAAGATCGGCAAGGGAATGGATGTCGCCAGTCAATGAAACCGCGGTCATCACGCTCGTGACGGAAGAGGTGATATAGGCGATGACGGCCACGCCGATGACGAGCCAAAGGGACTGCCAGATGCGCCCCACCCAGCCGAACAGGTTCTTGCGTGACGCACGCCCCGACGTTGCGATCGACATCACGTGGTGAAAGCTCTCGGCCAGTCCCTCACGCCAGCGCTTTGGGAACTCGGGATCGAACTTGCGATCGAAGAGGGCCAAGCCCACGGTCGCCACGAGAATGACCAGGGCAAGCCAGGCATAGGCGCGCAGATGTCCGGCGCTCTCCAGTCCCGAGAATACGTCCCAGAATCCCCCTGAACCCTCAGTGTGCACCATAATCCTCAAGCCCCCATCGTACCAGGGTTGAGTGAAGGCCACGGCCTCCGCCCGGTCCCGCGTGATCGTCAGGTTGGTAACGGCGGCGTCCAGAGTGCCGGCGGATATGTTTTGGAGGACCTCCCTGGCCGTCTCGTATTCCTGGTATTCGAATGTCACGCCGATGCGCCGGGCAACTTCCGTCCACAGCTCGACCGCCATGCCCGAATAGGTGTCCTCGCCGATCCTCGCTACGAAAGGCGGACTGACATAGACCCCCACCTGCAAGGGAGGCGAGACCGCTGTCTCCTGGGAGCTGGCCTGTTCGACAACGCAAAGGCTGATCGCAAGCACGATCAACGTGATGACGAGGCCAAGACCTCTCAGACTGCAGCGCCACTGGCCCTGCGGGTAGAAAATTTCCAGCATGCCACCCTCAATAGCCTTCTTCCTTGCTCAATGCCGGTCTCAGCAGAGCCGACACGGCCATTCTGCGATCTGGAGAACGACGGGAAGCAGCGCCCCTATCGTCGAAGCCGCCTCGCTCGTGAGCCTGCTCGTCTCCCTCAAGCGGGCACGACCGGTGTCTTCAGCTTGAAACCGATCGCGCGATCGCGTGCGAGCTTGCGCGCGCGATCGCTATTCATCGCCGATTCCTATGCTACTCGTCGTCGTCGGTGGCGGCCATATCCGCAAAACAGGTTGCCAGATCCGCCGGTGCCCCCAGGTCTTCGGCCCAGGCGGTGATTTCCGGCCGTTCGGACGCCGACGCCATTCCGCCCCAGACGTCCTGGAACTGCATTTCCCCCTCCACCTCCTCGAAAAACATGTAGCCGGGATCGGAAACCGGCGTCTGCACATAGGCCACGCTCCAGGTGCCGCTCCTGAGGACTGTCATGACCTCGACCTCTTCCGGCGTGACTTCCCCTTCAAACACCGCTGCGGCCGGCGCCGCATAATCTTGCGCGAGTTCGTCGGTCAGCGTCTGCTCAATACTCTCACACGCATCCTGCGCCTCGGCGGCAGCGGAAGAGGAAATCAGGAGGCAAATTGCGGCGGCAGCGAGAAAGACGGGTCTCGACATGGTCGACGCTCGCAGATCGAATTGACCCATCATGGTTCTATCTCCCATTTGTTGAAATCACTTTGTCGGCGGCCGAAAACCGCCGCCGCTGTACTTTCATTTCACGCGGAGCCGGGCCCTGTGGGACCCGGCGTTACCGCGACAATGTCCACGGTCACGTGACGCCGCTCCGGCCGGACCGGCTTACTGGCGTGCGAGCGAAAGCAGTTGGCATCCTGCCTTAAGGACGTCCTGTCGGCTTAAAATCGCGCGCTCAGCGCCCTTCAGGCGCGTAGCTGCAGTCTGGATGACGCGCCCCGTCCGAGCACATCGGCCAGGTCTCCGGATTGTCGGGGTCGTCCACCAGGCAACCCACACCATGGCAGCCATCTTCATATGCTGTGCTGCTCGCGCACGCTGCCAGCGCAAGAACAATCAAAATGCCAGCGATAGACTTCGGGATAATCACGGGAGCACCTCTTTGACCTGTCCGCCTGGACGATCACCGTTATGGAAGGACGATCGCCATGAGCTCAGCCTAGTGAGAAATTTCGTGGTGCATGAGCTAATTGTGCGCGTTGAGCGCTGTTTCTGGTTGCTTTGTGCCAATCTGGTCAGTTGCTGATAATCACCGACGCTGGAACCGCTCGGCCGCCATCATTCGCCCGAGCCTGGTCGTGCCAAAGGTGAAGACGGGGAGACGATGCTGAGGCCGCGACCTGCGGGTCGCGCGCAGGCGTCGCGCTCGGCCTTACCGCCGTTTTCGAAGATCTGTCGGCGTGCAGTGCCAGGCGCGCCTCATCAATGTCGTCATATGGCTGTTGCTCGAAAAACCGGCCATTTTCGCGATTTGGCTCAGGGGTCGATCGGTGCTTGTGATCAGGTTGCGCGCATGGGCGAGGCGGGCTGAAATCACGTACTGGTGCGCAGATTGCCCGCTCGTTTGCTTGAAAGCGCGGGCGAAGTGACTGGGGGACAGGCGGGCAACGCGTGCCAGCCGTTTCAAGGTCAGGGAATCCGACAAATTGCCATTTATGAAATCGTCCACTCGCCGCCAGATGGCTGGCGGAAGGCCACCGCTGTGTCGGATCGATCGGTTCTGTACCGAGGGATGGTTCGTCACCAGGTGCGCGGCGAAAACCGTGATGAGTGCGTCAACGCATTCGTTCCAACTCAGACCCTTGTTTTCGACCTCGCTTCGGATCCAGCGCGCGAGTCGATGGGCCTTGCTATCGACCAGTGCGAGCTTTGGCGGATGGAGTTCGAACGTTTCCCTGTTGAATTCAACCCCCACGAGCCGTTCCAACCTCTTGGAATCGACGGCCAACAGCAGGTTCTGCTTTTCTACATTCCATGGGGCATGGAGTTCAGCGTGCGCCGGAATAATCTCGAGCGATCCGGCGGGGGCCATGCCTGACGTGGCGCTCTCGCCCTCGAGCGCGGTCTCCCTGTCCGGTTGGGGCGCAAACATGACGAGCGCCATGGGCGCGGGCGCAGCAAACCGAATGGAGTTGGTTTGTTTCGGCGCGCGGGCGAGTGCGCCTCCATCAGGCTCGAATTTCGGCACCCGTTTTTCGGGTATATCGTTCAGCATCTAGTCACTCCCTCGAACCATCCTGAGACAACCGGGATCGGGTCTTGGGCTGTCATCAGAGGCGGCAAACTCTGCCGTGCCTCGCGAAGACACTTCGCGTCATCTTCACGTGCATGTGTGGGGTGTCCGGGCACGATTTCGCTTGGCGCCCGAGGCGAAGCAGGGTGCTTCCGCGGAGAGACTACTGTCTGACTGATGCTGTTCCCGGAATACCGCGCAGGGCGCAGAACAAGCGATCAGCTACTCCTGTAATCCCAAGAGGTTAGCACCGCTGCGCGCCATGCTTCAAGATCGATCTGGATAAACGCAGCGAGGGAGCTGGCTTGGCACGAGTTGCTCGAACGGTTTGCATCCGACGGCATGTCCTTACCCAGCGATCAGCACATCATGGTGTCCGATCGGCGTGGTCAGCCGCGCGAGTGCGCCCCTGATATTGCCGGCTATCCGACCCAATGCGCTCTCTGTTCAAAGCTCTGCGGCCACCGCCGGTTGCACGCCGTTCCCACCGCTGCCACCACCCGGCTCCGGTTGCGGCTCTTGCCCGGCGCCATTCCAACGCCGCGCAGCAGGACCATTGCGAGGATCGCTGCAGCCAGAGCAACGGCAGCGCAAATGATGACCGCTGTCTCGAACGCCTGGCCGAATGCTTCGCGAGCGGTGCCGAGCAGCGCGCACCGGTCATTTCCGGCAGTTGCTGGGCCACGGCCAAGGCGCCTCCGAGTGTGTCCCGTGCGGCGTCTGCGGCCTGATGAGGCACGCCGGGCGGGACGGCGCTGGCCATTGCGCTCCGGTAAATGGCGGTGACGATGCTACCCAGGATGGCGATGCCGAGGGCGCCACCCAGCTCGGAACTGGTCTCCGCGATCGCCGACGCGGCGCCCGCTCGCTCTGGCGGCGCCGTTCCGACAATCGGGTCTGTCGCCAAGGTGAATACCGGCGCAAGCCCCAGAGAGAAGAGGACGTACCCGCTCACCAGCTCCGCCAGACCATTGGGGCCGGCGACCTGGAGCTCATGATTTCAATGGAAACGAGTGGTGCTCGTGCGCAACGGCCCATCGGCCGTTCAGCTTACGCAGACCAACAGTGAGACGGAGGCGGTTGTCAGGATCATTCCTGAATTCTTCGTCGGTCCCGCAACGCAGCAGCGCGTGCGCGAACGCGACATCGCTCCCGGCGGTCACTTCGAGCGAGACGATCTCAAATACGGCGCCCTGTTTCTGATATTCGAAGAAGGGCGGCCATGTTTCGCGGTAGGCAGCCATGCCCCGCACTTCGTTTGGCGGTGGCACATCGAACATCACGATGTCGTCGGTGTGATCGGCAAGGACACTGTCCATGTCGCAGGCGTGCACCGCCTTCGCCCAACGCTCAATCAGTGCGCGGATTTCAGCTTCCTCAGTGCTCACTGTTCGTCCCCCTCTTGTTCGCCAAGCCGTCGTACGCGTTGAGTGGTATCCAGGAGAACTTGGCCGGCTGGGCTGTCGTCGCGTCTTGTGCGGGGGTCACGCGGCCCCAGCGTTCGCCATGTGCTCGTCGAGTTTGCGGAAGCACTCGTTCCAGCCTTCGGTATTGTTGTCCCGCCGGGCAGGCGTCTCGAAGCCCTTCTGGTTGAACGTCATCTCCGTCTTCGCGCCCGCTTCAGAAAAACTGACGGTAATTAGTGTTTTGTGGCCGACGTTTCCATCTCCATCTTCCTGCGTGAGACTAAAAGTCAGCCGTTCTGGCTCAACGACTTCGTAAAATTCTCCGTATTCTATGTAATCTCCGCCAAAGTCGTAGCTGTATTCAACCCGCCACTTACCTCCCGGCTGGGCATCTACTTCACAGAATGAGACTGTGCAGTTGTCGGGCGCGAACCACGTCCTGACGTCGACAGCATCGACCCAATTCCGAAAAACGAGCTCTCGAGGAGCATCGAAAATATGGACGATGGTAATTTCATAAGGACCGCCCCCTTTGTCATTCCCTGTCACCGGTACGCCCTTCCATCTGCAGCTTGGCGAGCCGCTCGTCCAGTTGCTGGAAGCGGCTGATCCAGAGCCGCCGATAGCCTTGAAGCCACATATCAACGTCCACCAGCGGCTCTGCCCGAATTCGGCTGGGCCGTCGCTGAGCATCGCGACCCCGCGTCACAAGACCCGCCGCCTCGAGGACACCGATGTGTTTGGAGACAGCGCGCGTCGTCATCTGAAACGGCTCGGCGAGTTCGGCGACCGAAGCCTCGCCTTCCAGGAGGCGCGCCAGGATGGCGCGCCTGGTTGGATCGGAGAGCGCAGCGAAAGTTGCGCTGAGCTGATCGAGAGCCACTATGGAACCTCTTGGTTGCGGAACCACTTGGTTCTGTAGTAAGTTCGCGGCCACCTGTCAAGAGATGGGTGGTGATGCCCGCGAGGACGCCTGATAGCAGCCACGGCCACGGCGCATGACCTCGTCGTCGTCACACGAAGTGTCCGTGACTTCGAGGATCTGGGCGTGCCCGCCCTCAACCCATTCGAGGCGAGCGTCTGAGGTCAAAGCCGCCGTCGCGGCGAATAGGGACTATCCGGATTGACGTCGAGATCGACGTCCTCGACGCAGTGTTGCGAGCTCCGGTGGCTTGAATCCGCCCGCCACAAACCGTCATGGAGCTCGACGTCCATGACCTCGTTCAGGTGGAAGCACCGCCATTCACCCTCCGGTGGCAGCCGCTGGCTGCTTTTGCCGCCGACCTGGAAAACCAGCGCCTTTTCCTCTCCCTTGGTGTGGCCCAGAATTATGGGGCACACCACACGCGGATGCTCGCGATAGGTGCAATGAACCTGCTTGCGCTCCTTCATGGCTTGGGCGAAGAGGTTATAGTTCGCGCTCGACATGGGTCCTGCCTTCCTGTTGCACTCTGCAGACTCGAATGCCGCCTGCCGGAGCGAAAGACATCGACGAGCTGGGGAACGATGCAGAAGGAACGCCGCTGACAACCAACCTACTGCTCCAACTGGTGATATGACGTCAAAAGATAATCCCCGATTTGATCTCTACACAATCGAAGCCCTTGCCGGCGATCGCGTGTTCGCGCGCGGGGAAGCATACTTCCGTAGTGGAGCTGTGGACATTCAGGGCATTGAACCAGGTCGGGTGCTGGCACGTGTCGTTGGCACCGACGACTACCGGATCGTGATGACAGGCCAGGGAACGGCGGTTGGTGGGGAGTGCTCCTGTCCGGCGTTTGAGCGCGAGGGGTTCTGCAAGCACATGGTGGCGGTGGCGTTGGCGGCGAATGCTGCCGCCGGCTGCGAGGACGGCTCGGGCGGGGTCCTGGCCCGGGTTCGGGACTATCTGCGAACCAAGGATATAGAGGCCTTGGTCGAGATGGTCATGGACATGGCCGAGCGCGATCCGGGCATGTTCGGCAGGTTGGAGATCGCCGCCGTGGCGGCTGGCGCCGACGACAAGACATTTGAATCGCAGATGCGGGTGGCAGTTCGTGATGCGACCCGTACGCGTGGATTCGTCGATTACGCGCGGGCGCCGGCGTGGGCGGCCGGCGTCACCGCCGCGCTGGACTTGCTTGCCGAAACGGCGTCGGGCCCGCGTGCGCCGCTGGTCACGGAACTGGCTGACTATGCGATCTCCCGGATCGAGCGCGCCATAGAGGACATCGACGACTCCGACGGTTATTGCCTCGCACTGCTCGCCCACGCGCAACGCGTTCATCTTGACGCGTGCCGGACCGCCAGGCCCGATCCGGTGGAACTCGCACGCGATCTCTACTCGCGCGAGACGCAGAGTGACTACGACACCTTCCGCGACGCGGTGGTGGAGTATGCGGACATTCTGGGCGAAGAGGGGCTTGCCGAATATCGCCGGCTTGCGGAGGAGGCCTGGGAAGAACTGCCGGCGCGGATTGGCCCGCGCCGCGGGCAGGACGATCGATATGGCGATCTCCAGGTGGCGTCGATCCTCGATTTCTTCGCCGAGCGCGACGGGGATGTGGACCAGCGCATTGCCCTGCGCGCCAAGAACCTGTCGTCGCAAGGGGCCTACCTTCAACTTGTCGAATTCTGTCTCGCGCACGGCCGGGAGAAGGCGGCCCTGCGTCGCGCCGAGGAGGGGCTGTGGCTTTTCGAGGACGAACGGCCCGACGAGCGGCTGGTGCTGTTCACAGCCGATCTGCTGCTGAAGTCAGGCAGAAGCGCGGAGGCTGAGGCGCATCTCTGGCGTGCCTTCGAGAAGCAGCCGACCCTCAGCCTTTATGGCCGGCTGCGCGCACTCGGCGGTGAGCCGGCGGCGCAGCGGGCCATAGGTCATTTGCAGCAGAAGCTTGAAGGCGCTCCGTCCTCAGCCCCGTGGTCTTTCCCTGCCGATCTTCTCATCACGATCATGATGGAAGAAGAAATGATCGAGGCTGCCTGGGATGTCGTGCGCGACCGTGGAGCATCGCGGAGCGTAAAGGAAGCCCTTGCCCGGGCGAGCGAGACGACACATGCGGATCGGGCGATCGCCGTCTATGAGGAACGGGTCGAGGAACTGGCGGCAGTTGGCGGCACCCCCGGCTACCAAGAGGCGGCCGCGCTGGTTACCCGTATGGGCGCCCTGCGGGGGGAGGCCGAGCAGAGGGCGTATCTGGCCGAACTCAAAGAGCGTCACCGACGCAAACGGAATTTGATGAAGCTCTTGGGATAGAGCCGATGCGACGCACTGAGATCGAAGCCCAGAACGATTACTTGCTGAGGCGCCAGCGGGAGTTCCGTGCGGCCGCCGATGTCGTGACGGACGCCTTCATGGGCTTCGAGGAGATCGAGGCGGTGGCCGTGATCGGCTCCGTTGCCCGGGCACTGTGGCAGGAGATTCCGCGCTTTCCCGAATTTCGCAGGGCCCGGATCGAGGTGTGGCACGAGTGCAAGGATCTCGATCTTGCCGTATGGCTTTCCTCACAGCACCGATTGGGCGAACTGCGCCGCGCTCGCAATCGGGCGCTGCAGGCCGCCTTTCACGCCGGCACCGGCCTGAGCGTGGTCGGGCATCAGGTGGACGTTTTTCTCGTTGAGCCGGTGACCGACCGCTATCTCGGCCGGCTGTGCGATTTCAGCACGTGTCCCAAAGGCAAGCGAGATTGCGCCGTGCCCGGGTGCGGCGCCATTGCGTTCAACAAAACGATTCCGGCCTTCAGGCCGTTTGCGGATCTTCTGGCTCCAGCCGCCCATGCGACACTCTATCGGCGCGGACAGGGCAGGCTCATGTCCGCTCTGGATTTGCCTGCGGCAGTCTGATGCTCAACTATCGCGTTCTTGCCCGCAGCCCTATGGCAACGCCGCCCCTTCATATCCCTCGCGCGCCACCGGAACGCCTTGCCGGGCATGCCTGAGCGGCGGGAGGCCGAACATGCGCGCATACTCGCGCGAGAATTGAGTGGGGCTTTCATAGCCGACGCCGAAGGCTGCGCTTGAAACGGAATGCCGTTCCGACTGCATGAGCCGCCTCGCCTCGATCAGCCGCAGCCGCTTCTGGTACTGGAGCGGCGTCGTGCCCGTCACGGCTTTGAAATGGTGATGAAAGGCCGAAACGCTCATGCCGACCGATTTTGCGAGGTCGGCAACAACGAGCGTATCGGCGAAACGCTTGCGGATGGTGGCGATGGCGTCGGCGATCCTTGCCGCGTTGCTGGCCGAATGCGCCAGGGAGCGCAGCAGGGAGCCGTGCCTGGCACAGAGCAGCCAGTAGTGGATTTCACGCATCAGCAGCGGTCGCAGGACCGATAGGGCGGCCGGCTTGTCGTTGAGCGAAAAGAGGCGCGCCATGGCGTCGATGATCGCTTCGTCGGCCTCGGCGGCGGTTATCGCGGCGACCTGACCTTCAGTGGCGCCGTCCGCTGCCAGCTCAATCGCCAGCTCACGGATAAGCGCCATGTCGAGCCCGAGGGCGAGGGCTACGTAGGGTTCGTCAAAAGATGCTTCAACGACGCGGGCGTCGGTCGGAAGGTCCACACCGACGATGACCGAGTGCCCCTTGGGGAAATTCACGATTTGCCGTCCGTGCAGAGCTTGTTTGGCGCCCTGCAGGACCAGGCAGAAAATCGGTTCGTAGAGAACGGGAGCGAGGGCTGTCGGTCGCCGCTGGCGCGAAACCTTCAGTCCCGGCACGTCGGTGATGCTGGGTGCGTCGCCGACGCCTTGCGCATCGGCATAAGCGAGCACCCGGTAGGCGAGGTCTTCGATGGTCATGGAGCCGTCCGCGTAGAAACAGGCAGTTCATACATTGAACGCCGAGCTCCCGGCAAGGCTTCCTCTGTGAGGTTTCGGAGAAATAGGCAGGTTCTTTCCAGGATGTGGCACGCGGTGCCGTAGCCCCGACGCTATGTCTCACCGGACCAGAATTGAAGGAGATTCAAAATGGACATCACGGGCAATACCATTCTCATCACCGGCGGCGGAAGCGGGATCGGGCGCGCGCTTGCCGAGGCTTTTCATGCCAGAGGAAACGACGTCATCATCACCGGCCGGAACCGGGAGAGGCTGCGCGAAGTCGAAGAGGCCAACCCAGGTATTCGCGCCTATGAGCTCGACGTCGATGACCCGGCCGCAATCAGCGCTTTCGCCGAGCGGGTCGTTGAGGACTTTGGCTCCCTCAACGTCTTGATCAACAACGCTGGCATCATGCGCGCCGAGGTGCTCTCGGACGGCGGCACCGAAACGGCCGAAGCGACGATTGCCACCAATCTTCTCGGGCCGATCCGCCTGACGGCGGCATTGCTCCCCCACCTCCTGGCGCAGCCGAAGGCGGCGTTGCTGACGGTTTCGTCCGGTCTGGCGTTCCTGCCGCGTGCGGTCGCTCCGACCTATTGTGCCACCAAGGCGGCCATTCATTCCTACACTCAATCCCTGCGCGTGCACCTGCGCGGCACACCGGTTGAGGTCATCGAACTGGTGCCGCCCTACGTGCAGACCGAACTGATGAGCACCCAGCAGGCAACCGATCCCAACGCCATGCCCTTGGCAGACTACATTTCCGAAACCATGGCGCTGCTCGAGGCGAACCCGGACGCCGACGAGATCCTCGTCAAACGCGTGCATTTCCAGCGCTATGCCGAACGCGAAGGGCGCTACCAGGAGTCGTTCGCGCGCGTGAACGGCTGAAGCGGGGACGCAAAGAGAAACCGGTTTCGCGGAAGTCTCGCGACATCGACACGCTTTGTCACTCAGATTCAAGACATGAAGAAAGGACGCCAAGTGTTTGATACCTTGAAAAATGCTTGTCGCACTAGCGGCTGGGCCGCCCTCGTCGTTGCCGCCCTCGGCGTGCAAGCCGGCGCGGCACAGGAAACGGAGCTTGTTCCTGGCAACGTGACGGAGATCGTCTCGGGCCTCGACATGCCTTGGGGGCTCGCCTTCCTGCCGGATGGCACGGCGCTGGTGTCCGAGCGCCAGTCCGCGCGCATCCTCCACATCGATCCGGACGCAGGGGAAGCTCGGCCGATCGGCGTGGTTCCCGGCATGGATTTCAGTGCGGAAGGGGGGCTGCTTGGCCTGGCCGTATCGCCGACCTTTACGCAGGACCGGACCGTCTTCGCCTATGTCTCCTCGGTTCCCAGCAACCGGGTCGTTGCGCTGAGAATGAGCGAGGCGCTGGATTCATTCGAACTCGATCGGGTGGTTCTCGACGGTATCGGAACGGCAAATCGCCACCACGGCGGCCGCCTGCGCTTCGGCCCCGACGGTTATCTTTGGATCGGCACGGGCGATGCTTTTGATCCGCCGCGGTCGCAGGATCAGAGCTCCCTCAACGGCAAGATTCTCCGCATCAATCCCGATGGATTGATCCCTGAGGACAATCCCTTCGGCACGCCCGTCTTCAGCACCGGCCATCGCAATGTGCAGGGGCTGGCCTTCGGCCCCGACGGCACGCTCTATGCCTCCGAGCTCGGCTGGAATGCCTGGGACGAGTTGAACGTGGTGGCGGCGGGCGCGAACTACGGTTGGCCCGAAGCCGAGGGCCCCGATGGGGACTTCGGCGTTCCTCCCATCTACGCACTGCGCCCGTCGGAGGCTTCCCCCTCGGGGATCGCCTATGCCGGCGGCGCGATCTGGATGGGCACGCTTCATGGACAACGCTTGTGGCGCCTCCCGGTGGAGGCAGGCGAGGCGGTGGGAGAGCCGGAAGTTTATTTCAATCAGGAATACGGTCGCATGCGAGCGGTCGAGCTCGCGCCGGATGGTTCGCTCTGGATCGTCACATCCAACACGGATGAGGCGACGCTGGGCGGCGCCGCACCCCGGGGCGGTGACGACAGGATCCTGAGACTCGAGCTTATAGCACAGTGAGACTCTCGGGCGGCGGAGGTGCCATTTGGTACGCTCTGCAATCGCCGGTCTATCGGTGCTGTCGTGGCTGACACTGCGCAAGCGCGCCTCGTGACCGCTGAACGATACATGTCCGAAATGCGCGTCCGAAGGGTCAGTATGGCTCACTTGATGAGGCCTGCCCGGTGACCCACGTCTCTTTGGTGCTTGGCGTTTCGAACGTTGGCAAACGTGGAACAAAACATGTTCAAAAGTCGATCCTTTGACCTCAACGCCGCCGTCGGCCGGAAGGCGCATCTGAGGGCGGCGGCAAAACAGGAATGGCCGTTTCTTTCCTGGCAAGAACTTTCGGCCGTGGAAACAGAAACTGATCTGGCTCTCCTGATCCAGAAGCGATCGGGTCGGACGGCAGCGGAGGCGGCCCCGATCGTGCGCGACTGGATGGAACGCGCTGGCATCCCGCCCGATTTTGGCAATAGCTCTCAGACAGCAAAACGTCTCAGTGATTGGGAAAGTGAAGGCGGCGCAACGGAGCAACGTAGGCCCTCGTAGAGACGAGGGCCTGCAGGCCCGACTGCCGTCAGCAATTCCATGCGTCATTCAACAGCGCAGCAATCGCCCGCCAAGCGCACGTCCAGATCTCCTCCGGTCCCCAACCGGCTCATCTCCCAAAGACCCGTTTAGGCCGCACTGCATAGGGGTGAAAATCACTCTATGGGGGCAGGGCGATATTGTCCGCTGATCGGAGTATGAGCCAATACCTGCCATGATCGCCACTTGTCCGGATGTGAACCAAGTTGTTGGCGCCCAGGCTTCTGAGCGGTCGTCCTCATTGGCCCGGATGCTAGAGCGTTTTCAGCAAAAGTGAACACCACTTTTGTGGTTCGAAAACGCGATAATTCAATAACTTAGAGCGCCCGTTCCGATTAAATCGGAACGGGCAGTGCTCTAGTGGAATAGGGCTCGATTCACGTCTACGCGGTCGTCAGCTCGACCGCTACGCTTAACGATTGGAACGCTTCGGAGCGCCCCGAGAAATGGCCTGATACCGGGGCCGCTTGATCGATATGGCGCACCATGGCGACAGGAATCAGATTCAGGCCGCCCGTGCTGCGATTTGTCGGATCGAAGGTGATCCAGCCCGCGCCGGGAACGAAGACTTCAGCCCAGGCGTGGGTGGAGTCGGCACTTTTCGAAACCGCGGCGGGCTGTTCGGCAGTCCACAGATAGCCCGAAACAATACGAGCGCCGAAGCCAAGGCTTCGGGCTGCTTCAACGAAAAGAACCGCCATGTCCCTGCAGGATCCCCAGCCGCGATTCAGGGTTTCGATAGGCGCCTGCGTGCCTTCGTCGTCTCGGCTTTGATAGGCGATCCATCCCGAAATGCCTGTGTTGAGATCTTTGAGGAGTGACAAGGTGTCGGTCGGATTGCTGCGAACGAAAGCCCTTGCCCATTGTGCGAGCTGCTCTGCCGGGTCCGGATAGTGCGGAACGGCAAGAGGCCCGAGATCGGTCCCCTCGGCATGTGAATAGCTGAACGGATAGGAGATGGCTGAAGCAGCAATATCGAAGATCGGCCATGCCGCAACATCCAGATCAACCCTCGCCCGGCTCTCGACGATCAGAGTGTCGGATGGGGTATCGAAAACTGCGGTTGCTACGGTGTTGCCAAATACGTCTTGCGCCCAGGTGATCGCTGCCTGGGGAGAAGTGGCCAGTTCGAACGAGATCAGTTTAAGGTCGCGGCTTTCGCGTGGACGTAGCAGAAGCCTGTGCGGGCCGAGCGTGACTTGAGAGTCATACCGGTAGCTTGTCTTGTGGAGAATGTTCAATGTGACCATAGGCAGTTCCGATCGGCCGCTGTTTTCGACGTACCTGCTCCATCGCTCGTCCAGTGTGTGCGCCTGTAGGATCGGACAGTTCGGATCCCTTCAGCGTGTGCCGTCTTTAGGGAGACGATCGTTCGGAGTATTCGGCCTTGTAGGCGTTATGATGCCGGATCTGCCTCGCCTTGCGCAGTCCGATGCCCGAAGCGAACGCAAACGACATCAACCCGACTACGAGCAGCGGATAGGCGAGAATGTCGACCGCATAGAACTGGCCGAATGCAGCCATTCCGAGGCCGGCAAGGGCGATGCCCACCAGGCCGTAGGTCATGACCGAGCCGTTGGGGCGTGGCGCGATCTGCTCGGCGGCGCTGCGAGCGTTGTTTTGTCTAATACGGTCGCTCATGCAGCTTCCTCGGCTCTGGAAAGAGGATACTGACTGGCATTGTAGAGCTCATCGATCTGATGCGAGTTGAAGCGCTCTTCGTCGACTTCCAGCATGGAACCGCGCAGCACGTCGCGCGGCAATTCCTCCATGGCGAAACGCAGGGCTTCCGCAGCCGTGTCGAACCGGCGATAGCGGGCCATGCTCTGCCCCAGCGGGCTCCTGCCGAGATAGAGCTCGGCAAAGTCGTTGTAGTCGAAATTGGACATGTGAAAGACCTCGAGGTTGGAGAATGCCTGCTTTGCCGAGCGCCGTTCGCGTGCGTCGTTTAGAGCACGGTTCAGGTCTGCCGGCTCGGAGCCGTCGGAAGGCGTGAAAGCAGTGAAGGCGGGTCTATGGACCGCGATCGGAAAGTCCGGGCGTCGCCGGCGCACAAAGCCGGCGTGTCGTCATGGGCCGGCAGGATAGGGGACTGGCACAGGCCTGCCGCGCTCGGGTCAGGCCAAAAACCTGCTGGCGGCGCGCGCCCGCAACCGTGCCTGCTTTTGCACGATCTTTGCCGCCTGTTCCCGCACGCGCATCGTATTTCGGAGTTTGGTCAGTCGGTCTGCTTTGGTGGCCCGTCCGATGTCTGACGACCCGGGCGAACCAGGAGCGAAATGACTTTCGGCAGCATCACGCAACGTCTGGTTCATCATCGCTCCTTGGCTGGTGTGCCGGACTGCCTTTCGGCGGTCCGGAACGTTTGGGCTATACGAGCTGGAGATTGACAGCCGCGACTTTGCCGTCGCGGCCGTTCTCCAGATCGTAAGTCACGGTCTGCCCCTCGGCGAGGCCCGACAACCCGGCCTGCTCGACGGCGGAAATGTGGACGAACGCGTCCTTGCTGCCGTCGGAGGGCGCGATGAAGCCGAAGCCTTTAGTGGCGTTGAAGAATTTTACGGTGCCTTTAATCATGGCAATACCTCGATGTGGCCCGGAGCCTTAGGCGAACGGGCGATTTCCACCCGGCAACATGCGCGAGTGGATCTAACGTTCGCATAAATCAGGGAAAGCCAAACTTCCGGAAAACCGGGCGATCGGGCAGCCGATGACGGGCTGAAAACGTACTCCCTATGTAGGAACGCAGTGAGCTCAATTCAAGAGGGGCGAGGCGGTCTACTCGCTCTGCCCGCCCATTTCAATCAGCAGGATATGATTGCGCTCATCGAGGGGTATGCGTAGAGCTCCCGCAGCAGTTTCGAGCCTGTTCCCATCCAGGATCACGGACCTGGGAGTCCGTTGTCCGGCCCCGGAATTGCTGACTTTGATGTCGAAGCGGGTTTGGCCGACCTGCAATGCGACTTCGAAGCCCGGCCAGGCGGCCGGCACGCACGGATCGACCACCAGGAACGCGCCTTCCCGCCTGATCCCGAGAATACCCTCGAGCCCGGCGCGATACATCCACGCGGCCGACCCCGTATACCAGGTCCAGCCGCCCCGCCCCACATGCGGGGCGACGGAATAGACGTCGGCCGCCACGACATAGGGCTCGACTTTGTAGCGGGAGGCAGCCTCGTCCGTCCTGGCGTGGTTGATCGGGTTGAGGAGGGCGAAGAGCTCGTGTGCCCTGTCGCCGTCGCCGCCCTTGGCGAAGGCCAGGATGGCCCACATTGCGGCATGGCTATATTGCCCTCCGTTCTCGCGCAGGCCCGGTGGATAGCCCTTGATGTAGCCGGGATCGCGCGACGTCTGGTCGAAAGGCGGAGTAAAGAGCAGCGCGAGGCCGTCATCCTTGCGGAGCAGATGAGTTTCGAGGGAGGCCATCGCCTGACCGGCGCGCAACGGATCGGCGCCCGCCAGGACCGACCAAGATTGAGCGATTGAGTCTATGCGGCACTCGTCGCTGTCTTTCGAACCGAGCCAGGTGCCGTCGTCGAAAGTAGCGCGGCGGTACCATTGGCCATCCCAGGCGACCCGTTCGAGGGCGGCGCGCAGCCTGGCGGATTGGGTCGCCCAGCGCCTGGCGCGCACCGGTTCGCGCTCTTGGGCGATGGGCGCGAAGAGATCGAGTGTGCGCACCAGCAGCCAGCCGAGCCAGACGCTTTCGCCCTTTCCACCCTCGCCGACCCGGTTCATGCCATCGTTCCAGTCGCCGGTGCCCATCAGCGGCAGGCCATTTTTGCCCCTGCGCGAGACAGCGCGGTCGAGACCACGGGCGCAGTGTTCGAACAGCGACGCCGATTCATCGGCGGGCATGGGTTGAAAGAAGGCATCGTGCTCGCCGATCCTGAGTTGAGGGCCATCAAGGAACGGAATGATCTCGTCGAGGATTGCGGGATCGCCGGCCGTTTGGACATAGGTGGCGGTGGCGAAGGCCAGCCATACGTGATCATCGGAAATGCGGGTGCGTACGCCCTGGCCGGAATGGGGCAGCCACCAATGCTGCATGTCTCCCTCGACGAACTGCCTGCCCGCAACGCGCAGGATGTGGCTTCGCGTCTCCTCGGGAGAGGCGAAGGCCAGGGCCATCCCATCCTGCAACTGGTCGCGGCAGCCATAGGCCCCGCTTGCCTGGTAGTATGCCGAGCGAGCCCAGATACGGCAGGCGAGGGTCTGATAGAGCAGCCAGCCGTTGAGCATGATGTCCATGGCCCGGTCCGGAGTGTGGACCTGGATGGTGCCCAGCAGCCTTTGCCAATACCCGGTCACTTCGGCAAGGACCGCATCGAGGTCGGCCAAGCGATAGCGGGTGACCAGCGCGCTTGCGGCTTCGCCCGAGCTGGCCTCACCGAGGAAGGAGACGATTTCCACGGTCTCGCCTGGCTCGATTTCGACAAAGCGCCGCAGCGCCGAGCAGGGATCGAACCCGGCTCCGGTCCGGGCTTCCAAAGCCGCAAGCGACATCATAGCCGCAGGGGCTGAGACGGCACCGTTACGACCAAGAAACTCGCTGCGGTCCGCGGTCCATTCCGTGTGCTCCCCACCAAGGTCCGTAAAGGCGACTCGGCCGGGAAATGCCATGTTCCAGGGATTGCGTGCCAGCAGCGCGCCGGTCGCGGCATCGATTGTCGTGGTAATGAACGGCGCCGTGGTACCGCGAACGCTGCCGAGCACCCACTCGGTATAAGCGGTGACCGACAACCGCCGCAGGCGCGACGAGTGGTTGGTGAGCCTCAGCCTCGAGATCTTTATCGGATCGGCAAGCGGCACATAGCAGGTGAGGTCGCTGGCGATGCCGTGGGCCTGGTGTTGGAAGCGGCTGTAGCCGAAACCATGCCGCGTGACGTAGCGCCCCGCGTTCCGAACCGGCTGTGCCGTCGGGCTCCACAAATCGAGACTGTCCTCGTCGCGGATGTAGATGGCGTCGCCGGCCGGATCCGTTACCGGATCGTTGGACCAAGCGGTGAGCTGGTTCTCGCGGCTGTTGCCCGCCCAGGTATAGCCGCTGCCCTCGGCAGAAACCTGAAAGCCGAACGCCGGGTTGGCAACCACGTTGATCCATGGGGCGGGGGTGACAGCTCCCGCCTCCAAGACCGTGACATATTCCCGGCCTTGGGCGCCAAATCCGCCCAGCCCGTTGAAGAACTCCAGGTGCGAGGGCAGTTCGACATCATCGGAGGGAAGGGCGGCTTGTAGGGTGGGAGGGGGTAGGACGGGCTGACTTGGCGAGGCCGTCTGCAACCGCACGAGTTGATCCGCAATCGTCCCTCGGGGCGCCAGCAATACGACGCGGGCAGCCGCGTTCATGAGCGCCAGTGTTTCGGCTCCTATCAGATCGGCGCGCAGAACATGCACCGATCCCTGTGCCAGCTCATCCCCGTATCGCGGCCGGGACTGGCTGGAGCGTACGGCGGTTTCGATAGCGCTCTGCAGATCCTGGACGTAGGAGGCACCACGCTCGTTGACGATGACCAAGTCTACCGCGAGCTGCTTGATGCGCCAATATTCGTGCGCCCGCAGTATCTGGCGTAGCTGCGGAATGTCTTCGACCTCGGCAATGCGCAGCAGCACGATCGGCAGATCGCCCGAAACGGCATGCTGCCAGAGTCCGGATTGCGGGCCGGCACCCGCCACGATGGCGGCGGATGCCGGCCGGAAACGAGAGTCGGAATAGAGGATCGGCGCGGCCAGGCGCTGGAAATCGGCAGCCTCTTCGGTCGTGACGCCAAGGTGATGGAGCTGTACCTGGGCCTGCGTCCAGGCCAGGGTCTTGGCACGCTCGAAGGCGCTGCGATCATGGTGTTTGTCGATGAGTTCGAGCAGTTCGGCGCGAGTGGAGGCAACGACGGTCCAGAATGCGACGCGAGCAACCTTTCCGGGAGGGATACGCACATGGCGGCGCAGTGAAAACACAGGGTCGAGAACGGTGCCCGTCGTTCTGGCCAGATCCTTTCCATCGTGAATGCCGGCAGCGGTAGCGATGGAGCGGTTGCGACCGAGAAATTTGGCACGATCGGATTCGTATTGTGGATCGGCAACGATCTCACCTTCGACAACGGCAAAGTGGGCCGCCCAGATCTCGCGTTCCGCCGGAGATCGCCGGCGGCGGGTCGCGACCAGAGCGCCGAACTCGGCCAGATATTCGGTCTGCACGAACATTTTGGCGAAGGCCGGATGGGCATTGTCGGTAGCTGGTGTGGTCAAGACCAGTTCGGCATACGAGGTCAGCTCGATCTCGCGCGCACGCCGGCCGCTATTGGTCAGGCTGACGCGGCGCACTTCGCCATCGTCCTCTCCCGAAACCAGAACTTCCAGTTCCGTCGCCAGCGAGCCATCGTGACGTAGATATTCCGCACGGTCTTCGGCGAACACCACGGCGGTCGCGTCCGCCGCACCGCCCAGAGGCTGGGCGGTCGGCGAGAAGACGGCGCCAGTCCGGACATCCCTGAGAAAGACGAACGAGCCACGGTTGTCGCAGGTGCCGTCCTCATGCCAGCGGGTAACCGCGATATCGCGCCAGCGGCTGTAGCCGCTGCCCGAAGCGGTCAGCATGACCGAATAGCGCCCGTTGGAGAGCAGGTGAGTGACCGGAGCGTCGTCACCCGGGCCGGTCATACGGCGCACTGCCGGCGATGGGCTGCCCTCGTCGACAGGGGAGACCTCAATCTCTTGCGCGCGGGGGCGGGCGATGGCGACGTTCCGCGGCATGCGCTCGGAGAGCAGCAGTTCGGTAGCCTGGATCATGGGCTCAGCATGGAAGCGCGCGCGCATCCGTCCACCCTGCAGCACATTGGCGACGGCAACGATCGTCATGCCCTGGTGATGTGCCATGAAGCTGCGGACGATTTCGACACTCTCGTTCTCGGGCAGGCGCGAACGGGTGAAATCGAGAGCTTCATAATATCCATGGTCGCCGCGCGCGCCCATGGCTTCCAGATCCCGGTAGTTGGCGATTGCCGCCACCGGATCGACCATGGCGGCGAGTGCGGTGGCATAGGGGGCAATGACCGTGTTGCCCGAAAGACCGCGCTTCAGTCCAAGCCCGGGGACTCCGAAATTGGAATACTGATAGGTGAACTCGATGTCGCGGGCACTATAGGCGGATTCCGAGATGCCCCATGGCACGCCGATCGAGTGGCCATAGGCTTGCTGGCGGGCAACGATCAGGCGATTTGTGTCGTCGAGCAAACTGCCGGCGGGCGCCCGCATCACCAGCGAGGGCATCAGGTACTCGAACATCGAACCCGACCAGGAGATCAATGCAGAGGCATTTCCCGTGGGGGTTGCAGAACGGCCGAGACGAAACCAGTGCCTGGTGGGAACGTCGCCCTTGGCGATGGCAAAGAGGCTGGCGAGGCGCGCCTCCGAGGCAAGCAAATCGTAACAGTTGCGGTCGAGGCCGTTCTCGGCAAGGGAATAGCCGATCGACAGTAGCTTGCGGTCCGGATCGAGCAGAAAGGCGAAATCCATCTCGAGTGCCAGGGCCCGCGCTTTATCAGCCAAGGTCTTGAGCCGAACCTCGAGGTCGTTAGGTGCCTCCCTCCGAGCCTGCTGGTCGCGCGCCTGCTCGATGAGGGAACGCCGCATCGCCTCGATCCAGAACAGCGCCTCGCTTGATACGCCGTCGTCTGTTGCCGGGAGTGTCTCCCTGATGGTTGCCTCGGCCTTCTCCACCAGACGGACCAGGGCCGGTGACGTGGCCTGCGCTGATTGAGGGCCAGTCACCAGGGCATCGATTTCCTCGAAGATGGACGAAACGATTGCGCGACTGGTGCTGGACGCAATGAGCGGGGCTGCACGTGCAAGGGCGAATGCATCCCTGAGGCCAGCATGATCATCTGCCCGAGGCGGCTCCCCGATCCACTCTTCACAAGCGTTGGCCAGGGCGATCAGGTGGCCGGCGAGATTGCCGCTGTCGACCGAGGAGACGTACGCCGGTTCGAGGGTGCGCAGATCGCGCGTATCGTACCAGTTGAAGAAATGTCCGTTGAAGCGGGCAAGCTTGGAGAGCGTAAGAAGGCTCGCCTCCAGCCGCGCCACGGTCTCGAGGGTTCCGGCCCAGCCGAAATCGCGTGCCACAACTGCCGACAGCAGGTAAAGACCGATATTGGTCGGCGACGTGCGGTGGGCAATTGCCGCGTTGGGGATTTCTTGGAAGTTGTCGGGCGGCAGCATGTTTTCGGCGGCAGTGACGAAGGTCTCGAAGAAGCGCCATGTGCGCCGCGCGATCAGGCGCAGTTCCACGGTTTCGCGGGCCGAAAGCGCCCTGTTTGCCGCAATGTCGGGAGCGCGGCTAGCCCAGAGCGCGACGCCCGGTGCAGAGAGCCAGACGAGCGCCATCGGCAACGCCAGCGGCCATGATGACGGCATCAGGATCAAGGCGGCTGTCAGGCAGGCCAGTGCCAGCACCGTGCCGCCCGCCATCTCTCGGTAGAAGCCGGTGAGCGTCAGGCGGGGGCGCTCGCTCGACTGGGCCGCGGTTGTCCACTCCAGCAGATGCCGTCGCGTGAACAGCAGCCGGAACAATGTCCTGGCGACGGCATCGCCGTTGCGCCAGGCCTGATCGGGCAGAAACACGAAGTCGAGGATCGCCCGGGCCGCCGCCAATCGCGCGTCCTTGGCAAGGCTTCTGAAGTGGCTGCGCATTTGCAGTCCGCTGCGCGGGGGCAGAACGGCAAATAGCACCGGCAGGAGAGTCGGAATGACTATGGAGGCAAAGACGAGCGTGACACCGAGCAGGGCGGCGGGCAATGGCAACAGGCAGCACGCGAGGAAGGCAAGCAAGACGGTTGGAGCAATCAGCCCACGGCGCAGATTGTCCAGCATCTTCCAGCGGCCAACCGAGGGAAGCGCTCGGCTGGCCACTATCCAGGGCAGCAACTGCCAGTCACCGCGTGTCCAGCGGTGCTGTCGCCGCGCGACCACATCGTAGCGCGGCGGGAAATCCTCGACGACTTCGATATCGGAGGCAAGTCCGGCGCGCGCGAAGATGCCCTCGAAAAGATCGTGGCTGAGCAGGGTATTGGCCGGAATGCGGCCGGCTAGCGCGGCCTCGAAGGCATCGACATCATAGATGCCCTTGCCGGTATAGGAGCCTTCTCCGAAGAGATCCTGATAAACATCCGAAGCGGCAGCCGCATAAGGGTCGATACCGCCCGGCGCCGAGAACACACGCTGATAGAAGGAACCCTCGCGACCGACCGGCAGTGAGGGCGTGACGCGCGGCTGCATGATCGCATAGCCGTTCGTGACCCTCTGCTCGGTCGCATCGAAGCGTGCGCGGTTGAGCGGGTGCGCCATCTTGCCGATCAGCCGTATGCTCGCATCGCGCGGCAGCCTGGTATCGGCGTCGAGGGTTATGACGTAGCGAACACCAGATGGCACCGCGGGTGGCGTGCCGGCGATGTCGATGAAGCTCGTGTCGGTTGCGCCGCGCAACAGCCGGTTGAGTTCATGCAGCTTGCCGCGCTTGCGCTCCCAGCCCATCCAGCGGTTTTCGCTCGGGTTGAACTGGCGACGCCGGTAGAGCAGCAGGAACCGGTCCCCGCCCGGGCCGCGGCCATACCGCTGGTTGAGTGCCGCAATGGCGTCGGCCGCGACACTTAGCAGTTCAGAGTCGGTTTCCAGAACTTCCCTATCGGCATCGACGCCATCGCAGAGCAGGGCAAAGCTGAGATCGCCTCCGGCTCCGGAAAGGTGGTGGATCTCGAGCCGCTCGACTTGTTCGACGAGGTCGTTCCGGCTGGTCAGAAGCGTGGGCACCGCAACCAGTGTGCGCAGCGATTCCGGAACGCCTCCCGCCAGTTCCAGACCCGGCAGGGTGACGGGCCCGAAACTCCAAGTCGTCGCGCGATTGACGAGGGCCGTCGCCGCATCGCTCGCAGGCACAAGCAACAGCAGTCCCATGGTGATCAGCCAACCGCCGGCAAGACCGGTGGTCGACAGTGCCCACAGCGCCAGCGCCAGGAGCAATATGGTGACGACGGCAATCGAGCTGACATACCCGGCAATGCCGAGTCGGACGGTGAGACGGCTGATCCACAGGCGGCCGGGCGGCCGAAAGCCGATGGCACGTTCGAGATCGGGACGGCCCATGGCAATGAGGTGATAGCCGGGATCGCTCACGCGCTCTTTCTCGACCGCCGTGTCCTCCTTGCCCGCTGCAAGCTGAGATGCCTCCAGCACATGACCGGCGATGTCGAGTTCGGAGACGCTGGAGCCTCGGGCGAGCTCCTCAATTGCGCTGCGGTAAAGGTTGCGGGTCGCAAAATCCATGGCGGCAAAGCCGCTGCCCGACGCCAGGCGCGCGTCCACCAGGCTGACGCTTTCGACGAGGTCCGCCCAGTCGATATCGGAAATCAGCCGCATGCTGGTGATGATATTGCGCACGGTGACGTTGGAAGCACCTTGCCGCTGCTGGGCATGCTGGACGACGGTATCGATGGAGGTGCCTTGTTGGGAAAGATGCCTTTCCAGCCAGCCCTGGACTGGCGTGGTTTCGGGATCGTGGTTCCTCAGGCGTTTTGCCAGTTGGGCAGCGAATAGCTCCGACAACGGCTCGGACAAGGATGGCCATCTGATGCTGGCGTCGTCATCCCCATTCAGCACGCGGTCCGCCAATGCGTCGGCCTTTGCGCGCTCCGCCCGCCCTGCGGTGATCTGGTCGGCCAGCCGGCGCAGGTTTTCGATGAGAACGATGCGCAGCGTGATGGCGACTGCCCAAAGTTCGCCAATGGTCAGTGGCTGGACGCGCTGATAGGCGGCGATGAAGCGGCGCAGTGTCTGGGGATCGAAATGACTGTCGGTGTGAGCGACGAACGCCCAGGCCATGCCAAGCACGCGCGGATAGCCGGCAAAGGGACCTGCGGCAAGCTTGGGCAATTGCCGGTAGTAATTGGGTGGCAGGTCGTCGTGGATTTCCCGTATCTGCTCTTCGATGACGTGATAATTGTCGAGAAGCCATTCGGCAGCGGGAACGACGCCCCTGTCCTCTTCCACTTCCATGGCGCTGGCGCGATAAGCCGCCAGCAGAACCGAGGCATTGTCCTTCAGCCTCTTCTGGAGAGACAGGACTGGCACCGGCCTCGCGGTGATCGGTTGAGCCGAAGCGAGGCTTTCTGCATGCTGCTCCAGCCTTTCGACGCCGAACAATTCCTCGCGCACGGGCGCCTTGTCGTCCCAGGGCGCCCGTGATGAGGGATTAACGGTCAAGCTCCAGCGAGAAATCGCGATCATATGTCTCCGTCCCGTGGCCGGCACTATTATCAATGGAGATCGGCATATTCGGGGCGGATCGGAAGAGCATCGAAACCGTTGCAACACGACCCATGCGCATGGCGACGTCGGTTGACGGCCGACGGGCCTCTCGTTTTAGGCGAGGAGACCTCGCCGATCAGCGCTTCTTCTTCGACGCGCTGATCCGATCCAGCACTGCTTTTGCCGGGAGCGCGGCGGGCGCTTCCGCCACGGCCTTCACCATCTTGGGCTTTCGGATCTCCCGATTGCCGCGCATTTGTCCTTTGGCCATGATTATTATTCCTGTGCCCGGATTCGGCCGGACGTCCGCATTGGCATCGGCAACCATACCGGCGCGTGGCTTCACGCGGCCGGTCGGATCGCAGGTGACTATCTGATTATCGGTGAAGGTCGGTCGATAGCCTGCAGCCTGGTGTGGCTGCAGGCATCTGGTGGTTGGCGCATAGAGCGAATGCGAAAAAATCCTGCCCCGGACTTGATCCGGGATGGGAACCCGATTTCGCGAGAAAATCCGCTTTAGCGCGCAGCGGCCAGCGCGAGCTGGCAGGCCTGGGCGAGGGCGCGGTTCGGCGCATCGGTGCCGAGCGGCGTTGCCCAGCCTGCATTTTCGATCACCGCCCGACGGTTGAACCCCGAGGCTGCGTCGAGCTCGGCGAGCACCGCCACTGCCGCCGTGTTCGTCGACTGCTGGACGCAATAGGGTGTCAGGGTCGCAACGACAGCCGCTTCGGATTGCTTGCTTGCCATTTCCAGGGCACTGCCGCCCGTCACCCATCCACCCCAGGTGAATCCGACGATTGCAGTGGCAACAGCTCCTACCCCTGCACCCGTAAGCGCAGGCTTAATCCAAACGGGGAAGTTCATGAGAGGGTCAATCTATGTTGGAGGAGCGCAGAGTGTGCGCGTTGATTTTACCGATATCACCTTCTCAGAAATAATTACAGTAATATAATCGTGGTCCCTAAATTTTCAGTTCGATATTTCGCCAATTTTCTTGTCTAAGCGGTCCGGACTGATGGAAAATAGTGAACACTTATATGGAGTTTACATGGAGATAACGGCAAAACCGCTCGGTATTGAAGCGGCGGTCGCCGCTGCACACAAAGTGAGATGTACGGGCGCTGAAGGTCGAAACTCCAAATGTGCGCGAAACGAGGAGGTAAGCGACAGAACATGACAAATGGCGGTGAAGAGTGCTTTGCGCGGGCTGGCCCACGTCAACCTGTCGGCCGACGGCGTTACTAAAACCCGCGACTGGTAGGCGGGGATTTCTTGGGGGTCGAGCCATACTTCCAGCGTCCCAAGGAGGGAACGCCCGCCTATGTGGAGTTCCGCATCGGCGACGACGAGGACGAACTCGGGATCATCGATCGCCAGTACCTTCCACCGATTGCTAAGGGGGGTTGGCGGGACCATAGCCCGCAGGCATGTTGACGACCTCCAGGGGGACGGTGGAGAAGCTGAAGTGTCACGTTGAGAATGTGCTCTTGCCGCGCATGTCCGGCGCGGCGGCAATGGACGCGAGTGCCTGCATCAGGGTGGCAATGAGGCTGCCAAATGCAGCGGCCTCATCAGGTGCGTGATCCGGGTTCAACTCGGCCAGAGTGAGCGCACGCCAGTTCGGTGCTGCCAACAGGACCTCGAGTGCCCGGCCGAGCTCCTCGAGCTCAAGGCCGGTTTCGCGTGCCCCGTAGCGGACGTTCTCAGCAATCGGAAACGATGTGAATGCAAGCACGTCGACGTCGATATGAACGAGCAACCGATCGAAGTTCTGGCCCCAGATCTTCGCACGTTCGGCTGCAGCCGCCGGATCTGCTTTGATCTCCCCCAGGGCGATGTGTTGAATGTCGTTGGCGGCGATGGCCTTTTCCTCCGGCGGTGTCATCTCGTGCGCGCCGAACAGCAGCACATCGGAAGGTTGCAGCATCGGCCGCCTTGAGGCGAGGCCGCTGAGGTCGGGGAGGGCGCCTGGCAGGTCGAGCATGTGGGCTATGCCGGTCCAGTCGAGGGCACCCTCGGCGGTTTCCGGCACGTTGAGATCCGCATCGCCATCGATATAGATCAATCCGACGGAAGCATCGTGGGTCAGGGCACCCGCAACGACTCCCAACCCGATGGTGCAGTCTCCGCCAAGGACGAACGCCGCTTCGCCATCCGTCATGGCACGCGCGACATGTCCGGAAACGGCTATCGCCGCTTCACGTACGGTGGCAAGGTTCATCGCGGCAGGATTGCCCCGATCCGGCCGCCAACGAAAAGAGAATGCATCGCCCGCGTCGCGGACTTGCCACCCAGCCCGCTCAAGCGCAGTGACCAAGCCATGGCGCCGGAATGCATCCGGCGCTTTCTCTTGTCCGGGCGCGTATGCCCCGGCACTTGTCGGCGCTCCGATTACGGCCAAGCGGTTGCTCATAACTCGCTCCGGCGAGGGCTCCAGCGTTGAAAAAAGCGCCATTTGGCGGCTACGGCAGATCACAAGATTTCGGCAAACATGCGACTGGCGTTTCTGCCGCAGGCTCTCGCCCCCTATTTGCCACGAAGGCGGCCATCCATCCCTATACCCACTCCCTGCGCGTGCATCTTGCGCGGCACGCCGGTAGAGGCCACGAGTTGTTGCCGCCTATGTGCAAACCGAACTGACGGGCTCGCGGCAGAGGAGGTGTCAGAGGTAAGATTACTCCGAGTTGGTGACTCGCGAGCTCTCGGTGCAGCAGCCTGTCAATTGTGCCGGCAGCCTTCGCGCTTGAAGGGCTTTGCTTGACTGACGTCGCCCTCAGGCGAATACTGCTGTCCGACATACGGAGGAGGACTTTCCATGGACACGCCTGTTGTTCATCGTCGCCACTTCCTTATCGGTGCGGCTGGGGTTGCCGTCGCATCAACGGTCCCCGGCATGGGTGGGTTGGCGTTTGCCCAGGAGGCAATCGGCACCCAAGCACCCACGACGCCACTGCCCGACTATGCCTCCTGGAAGAAGCCGGAGGCGATGATCGTCCACACCGAACTGACGTTGGAGACACGCCGCCCGTTCATCGGCACCAGCTCGGTTGTGCCCTCTAATATCCTGTTTGTCCGAAACAATCTGGAGCCCCCTGATTCAGCAATCGTCGCCGATGCCGATGCTTGGGAGGTGGCATTCGAAGGCGTTGCGCAACCGCGTACCATGACCGTTCGCGAACTCAAGCAACTTGGCATCGCGACCGTTCCGACGGTTCTGCAGTGCTCAGGCAACGGCCGGGGACTTTTTGATCACGAGGCCAGCGGAAGCCCATGGCTCACGGGCGCCGCAGGCTGCGTCGTCTGGAGCGGTGTGCCGCTGCGAGCCGTGGTCGATGCGTTGGGCGGGGTGGCAGAAGGTGCCAGGTTCGTCACCAACACGGGGGGCGAGGTGATTCCCGAAGGCATTGACGCCAACGAAGTGCTCGTCGAGCGCTCGGTTCCGATCGAAAATGTCGATACCATCATCCTGGCGTGGGAAATGAATGGCGAGCCCGTGCCGTTGGCACATGGTGGCCCTCTGAGGGTGATCGTGCCCGGATATTACGGAGTGAACAACGTCAAGTACGTGAAGCGCATAGCGTTCACTGAGGCGGAATCCGAAGCGGACATCCAGCAGACCGGTTACCGGGTGCGGCCGGTGGGGGAGTCCGGGGCGCCCGATCAGCCGTCCATGTGGCAGATGAAGGTCAAGTCCTGGGTGACCCATCCGGTGGTCGAAACACCATCCGGGCCAATCCAGATCCACGGGGTAGCATTCGGCGGGATCAATCCGGTGCAGCGCGTGGAGGTGTCCACTGACGACGGGCAGAGCTGGCAGGAGGCCCAGCTCCTGGACCCGGACCTAGGACGCTATGCATGGCGCAGTTTCGTTCTGCCCGTGGAACTGCCATCCGGCACCTACAGCATCACCAGCCGCGCCACGGACTCCGAGGGCAATGTCCAGGAGCAGACAACCGAACCCAACCACCGGGGCTATGACTACAGCGGTTGGGACAGGCTGGCCGTCGAGGTGACGGTGCTGTGAGCGAGCGCCGGCTTGCACCGGACAGCAGGGTTTCTGCCAACGGAGCGCTGTTCATCAGCGTGGTGTGCGGCCTCGCGCTGGCGGCAGGCCTGTTGCAGGTGCAGTTGCAAGCTCAGGAGCCGGCGGAGCAGGATGCCGAAGCGGCACTCAGCGAGGAAGAAATGGATGTCGCAAGGCAACTGATCACCAGCGACGCCGGGCCGGCATGTGCTGTATGCCACCAGTTGGCAGCGGCCGAGGCCACGGGCACGCTCGGGCCCAGTCTCGATCAGCTCAAACCCGATGCGCAGACCGTCAGGGCCGCCCTGCTCGAGGGGCCCGGCGTGATGCCGGAATATGGTGACAAGCTGACCATGGAACAGATGGAGCTGATTTCAGCCTATGTCGCGGCCGTGGCAGGTGGGGGGCAACCGTGAAAGATCGAGGACGAGATCGAGCGGCGTAGTGCATCCGCCCGTGACCACGGGCGCCAAGCCTGCTCTTCGACCTCAAGGCATCTGCGCTGAAAACCGCAACAACGACCAATGCACTGGCAGGCCTCTCACAACCCGAACGGATAGGTCTCCGGCACGCCCCTCGGCGCCTCTGTCGGGAGCGGTGTCACCGGGCCGGTTTCCTCAAACCAGACATAGACATCGAACTGCTCGGGCAGTACCGCCTCGAAATAGTGGCTCTGGCGCTCGGTCTCGGGCCGGTAGATGACGCCGACGGCCCGCTCGAGCCGCGGCTCGGAAAGAACCGCGCGCAACGTCTCGTCGGCCCGTAGGTCCACGGCCGCGCAGGCGATGCCTGTTTCGAGGAACACGCGCTCGTAGGAGTCGGGCCTTGCCGGCAGGACCGTCTTCAGCCGCATCGGCGCGTCCCAGTCGTCCGCCGCCGCGACCGTGCCGCGATCCGTGCCGAAGCCGACGGTCGCGGCTGCGTCGCGATAGGCCGCCTTGCAGAGTTCGCCGATGTGAACTGGCCCTGCCAGCCCATTTCGGTGGCGGCGGCGTTGCCGATATGGGAGTTGTGGGCCCAGACGATCGCCCGAGCGTCGGGCCCGCGCGCCGCCAGCAGGGCTTCGAGCGTGTCGAACATGTGCCTGTCGCGCAGGTTCCAGGAGTCGTTGGAGCCGCGATACATGGTGCGGTAATAGCGCTCGGCAGCCCGCACCACGCGCGCATTCTGCGCCGCATCGAAGAAGGCGGCGCCGTCGTCGCCGGTCACATAGTCCAGCTCCTTGCTGAGCAGATCCCGCGACTGCGTAACCACGGCATCCTCGCAGGGGTCGCTCTCTCCAGTGACCAGCGCCCGTCCATACCAGGCGGGCTCCGCCTGCCAGGGCGTCAGGCATGCATAGCGCTTGCGCGCCAGGACTGCCGCTTGCGGATCGACGTCATCGAGATAGGCGAGCACCTCGCCGATCGAATGATGGAGGGAATAGACGTCGAGCCCGCGGAACTCGACGCGGCCCTCGAGAGGCAGATCGGCATTGTGACCGCGCAACCATTCGACGAAGTCGGCAACTTCCGCGTTGCGCCACATCCATGTCGGGAAGCGGGCAAAGGACCGTTCGTCATATTGCCCGGGTCCCCGATGGCGCACATATCGGTCGACGCGGTTTGCATCCGGCCAGTCCGCTTCCACCGCCACAATGCCGAAGCCGTGCTCTTCGATGAGGAATCGGGTGATCGCGGCGCGAGCGCGGTAGAACTCGGCAGTACCGTGCGTCGCCTCGCCCAGAAGCACGATCCTGGCGTCGGCGACGTTGCCCAAGGCTTTCCCGAACGCGTCTATGGAGTCGGGCGAGGGCAGGGGCTTTGCCGCCCTGCGGACGGTCGCGCTCGGCTCGGTCATCCGATTGGCCTTCAGGACGATCTCGGCAGGCCGCCGCTCGGCCGACCGCCGCGATGCGGATCCTTGCCGGCGGAGGGGCTGCTCTGCTGTGGCCGGTCGTCCTTGTGCTGGTCGCCGGCCCGGTTGCCGCCATGCCGCCCGTGGGAACTCTGTTTGCCGACAGCCATCCGGTCGCGTTCATGCTTTGCCATTTGGGGCTCCGTTCTTTGTCATGCTTCGTAGATGCCGACGAGCTCGGTTTCCTCGATCGTATGCTTGCGCGCCTCCCGCCAGACCTCCTCGGCGCCGGCCTTGGCCGGAATGGTAAGGTTGGGCACATCGAGCGCGGCAAGGCGGAAATGATAATGGTGCGGCCCATGGCCGGGCGGTGGCTGCGGCCCGTCATAGGCGGCATTGCCGAAATCGTTGAATGCATAGCGCATCCAATCGGCAGGGCCGGTATCGACGCTCTCGGGCAGCCGGTCGTGATCGGCGGGAATGTTGAAGATCGTGCAATGGTGGAACGCACCGCTTGGCGCGTCCGGATCCTCGACCGTCAGTGCAAAGCTGCGCGTCTTGTCAGGCGCACCGGTCCATTTCAGCGGTGGCGAAAGGTTCTCGCCATCACGCGTGTACTTTCTGGGGATCGGCTCGTTCTCGGCGAAAGCCGGGCTGATGAGGGTGAGAGTGATGGCGTTCTTCCGGGTGACGTTTCTGACCCAAGGATCGGATCCGGTGCGGTCGACCATTCCGGCCCGACATTGGGGAAACGTCCTTCCGACCCACGGGTTCGCGGGAATGCGAAAGCGAGCGCAACCTAGTGCTCCGGTCTGAAAGGCGGGGCAGGGCGCGATAACATAAAGCAGTCCGGCGCTCTCGGAATGCGGAACCAGGAGTTTGCCGGGTTTTTCGGAACAGCGCCCTGTCCCGAGCGTTTTCCGGACAAGACGCAACGTAGAAGGAGGATGTCATGATGGACAGACGCAGGCACGAGGATTGGCGCTGGCGTGAGGCTGAGGACCGGGCCCGAGGATCGCGCTTTTCGGACGACGATTTCAGTGGCGCCGACTACGATCCCCGCTATCCCGATGACTTGCCCCGCGGCTATCGCAGCGTCGACTGGCGGGACTGCGGAGCACCCGACTATCGCGGCGATAGATATCCGCGCTACGGCGGCCGCGGTGCCTTGGATCGTTACTACGGGGCGTATGGCCGGTTCGCCGGCCCCTATACGAATGGCCCGTCCACGAACCGCTACACGGACCGGTACGGCGATTGGGAGGGATCGTATACGACAGATCCCTATGAACCGCCGAGCATCTATCCGGGCCGGGTTGGCGCGGGCGGCTATGGTGGGCGTGAACGCAACTTCATGGACAAAGCCGGAGACGAACTCTCCTCCTGGTTCGGTGATGAGGAGGCGGCCGAGCGCCGCGACATCGACCGCCGTCGAGGCGGCCACTTTGGACGCGGCCCGCGCGGCTACAAGCGCTCGGATGCACGCATCACCGAGGACGTCAGCGACGAACTGAGCGACGACTGGCGGCTCGATGCTTCCGACATCGAGGTCGACGTCACCGACGGCGAGGTGACCCTCAACGGCACGGTCCACAGTCGGCAGGACAAGCGCCTGGCCGAGGATCTGACCGACAACGTCTCAGGTGTGCGTCACGTGCAGAACAATTTGCGCATCGAGCCGCCGCAGGAGGGCATGCCGATGAGTTCGATCACCGCCGGCGGCGGCTGACCGGAGCGGAATGCGAAAAACCTGTCCCGGCGGCGATTCGGGATGGGAACCGGAGTTTGCGAAAATTCCGCGACAACAATTGTGGAGCGCGTGGTTTGATTGCATCAAATCGCATCGCGCCCAGCAAAAGGAGTGCGACTATGCCCGACGATCGTCGCCCGTCCCCTGAGGGGCGGGAGAGCCTTAAATAAAGGCGCTATCACCCGCAATATTCCGGCCAGGGCGGCGGCTACGGCCAGTCCAACCGCGGCCTCAACTACGAGGGGATGCGTCCTCGTGAGGATGCTCCCTATCGCGTGCCGCCGTCGCGCGAAGGTGGCGGCTACCACCACGGCCCCTACGCCGCACGGCGTTACCACGGGTTCAGCGAGCACGAGCCGGGAGGTTTCACCGATCGCGTGCTGCAGCGCCGGCCGGACCTGCCCGACTACAGCGGGCGCGGCCCGCCTAACTACACGCGCTCGGACGGGCGCATCGAAGAGGACGTCGCCGAGCGCCTCACCACCAACGACGCGCTCGATGCAAGCGACGTCGACCTCAGTGTAGAGAATGGCATCGTCGTGCTCGACGGAAGCGTTGCCGACCGTGAGGACAAGCGCCTCGCCGAAGATCTCGCCGAATCTGTTCGCGGTGTGCGCGGCGTCCAGAACAATCTGCGCCTGCAACGCACAGCCGGCGTGCCCTGGCGGAGCGGGTAGGGCGGACGAATGGTGTAGCGGACCACTGATGACAGCGGTGGGTGGGATCGGTCAGCGGCCCACTCGCCAATTAATCAAATCACATTGCGGATCGAGCTCTACCGCTTCCCGATCGGCGGCGGTAGCGGATCCGAGTGACGCGGCTTGGGTTCCTCGATCGGCCTGAACTTGATGGGCCCGGATTCCCAGTCGAAGGGGACGGGGACCTCAGCTACGCATGGCGTGAAGACCGACTGACCTTGCGCATTCACCACTTCGAAGATGATCCCCGGGCGTTCCATGGTTGCGCACTCGACCCAGCGGTCCATGTCGATCCATTCGCCCATTTCGGTTCGTTCCTCTCATCTGCAGCGCTTTCAGCAGAACTGGACATCACTTTTACGGTTCGCAGGCGAGGGATCAATTTTCCCTGAACGCCCGGCTGAAAGAATCCTGGATAGGCTTCAACAGATAGTCGACGAACGTCCGCTCGCCGGTGGAAATGAAGGCCTCGACCGGTATTCCCGGGTAAATCTGCTCTTGAGTTATCCCCGGGGGGAGCTCGCGAGTAGGCTCCAATCGGACCTCGAAGAAGGCCTCCCTTGTGTCCTGGTCCACCCTCCTGTCGGCGGCAACATAGATCACCGTGCCCGATACTTCGGGGGTCCTGCGCACGTCGAGCGCAGTAAATCTCAGCCGGGCATCCTGGCCGATGGCGACGGCGTCGATATCGCGTGGCTGCACATGGACTTCGATCACCAGATCGCTGGTCGTGGGGAGTAGCTCGAAAATCGTCGTGCGAGGACTGACAATACTGCCAACAGAGTTGTACGTGGCCTGGACGACGATCCCGTCGACCGGGGCACGAACGACCATGCGCTCGACGACCGAGGAGGCAGCCACGATCTGCTCTTCGACATCGGCAAGCGTGGCGCGCACGCTGTTCAATTCGCCAAGGGCCTCTTCTACCCGTCCCGTTTCGAGACGTTCGATCTGCTCGCGCGTTTCCACCATCTGGATGGAGGAACTGGCGATCTGGGACTGCAGCGAGCCGATCTGGCCGATGAGCTCTGCCTGGCTGCGCAGCAGCACCGCATAGTCGGAGCGGTCCGTCAGTCCTTGGCCGAGGAGCTGCTGCTTGCGGATAACTTCCTCCTCGACGACTCGCAACTGCTCTTCGGCGGCAGCCTTTTGCGCCTCGAGACCTGCAACTGCCGCTTCGTGCGCCGCAATCCGCTGGCGCAGGATTCCGGTTTCGGCGCGGTAGCGCGAAAGGCGCGCCATGAACTCCCTGCGCTGCTCGTCGACGACCTTGGCGACTTCGGGATCGGGAGGGACCTGCACGAGGTCGGCGGGCACGGCCATCTCTTCGAGGCCGTCCCGCTCCGCTTCCAGCCTCGCCGCCCTGGCCTGGAGGGCGATTGATTGTCGCAGGAGCCGATTGAGCTGCGCCTCGACGATGGTCGTATCGAGATCGAGCATCGGCTCTCCTGCCGCAACGCGCCCGCCCTCGCGCACATGCATCTCCTTGACGATACCGCCTTCGAGGTGCTGGATGGAGATGTTCTGGCCCGCAGCAGCGACGACCCCCGGAGCGATCACTGCGCCGGCGAGCGGCGCTGCGGCGGCCCAATAGCCGAAGCCGCCGGCAAAGACGGCCAGGGTCAGATAGCCGGCAAGCGCATAGGAACTTGTGCTCGTGACGACCGAACTTTTCCAGCTCCGGTTGGTCTCCACCTGTGTCATCGGGCCCTGTGCTGCTCGCTCGACGTGGATCTCGGACCGGAGGGCTCTTGCGGCGCCCCGACGGCAGCGACGACGGCGGGTGTCGCCTGGCCGAGCTGGTTGAGCCGCCGAATGATCTCGGCCGATGGTCCGATGAGCTCGATCTGGCCATTGCGCAGCAAGAGGATCCGGTCGAGCTGCGAAGCAATACCGATCCTGTGGGTGACGACGATGAGGGACGCCTTACGCTCGCGCGCACCCGCAATTGCCCTGCTCAAGGCTGCTTCGCCTTCGGCATCGAGGTTCGTGTTCGGCTCGTCGAGCACCAGCAGGCTGGGGTCGCCGTAAAAGGCCCGTGCCAGGGCAATGCGCTGGCGCTCGCCGCCCGAAAGGCGCAGTCCGCCCGGGCCGACCTGCGTCGCGTAGCCGTCCTTCAAGCGCAGGATCAGGTCATGGACGCCCGCCCGCTGCGCCGCCCGAATGACGCCCTCATCGTCGGGAGCCGGCTGCAGACGTGCGATGTTTTGTGAAATGGAGCCAGGGAAAAGCTCGAGGTCCTGCGGCAGGTAGCCGAGATGCGCTCCAAGTGCGTCCCTATCCCAGCTGCCTAGTTCGGCTCCATCCAGACGCACCGAACCAGCCGTGGGCTCCAGCGCCCCCACCAGCAGCCGGGCGAGCGTGGTCTTGCCGGCTCCGCTCGGGCCGATGATCGCCAGGCTTTCGCCCGCTCGCAACTGGAAGCCGAGTCGGCGGATGATCGGCGGCGCCCCGGCGGCGGCGCCAGGCGTCTGATAGATGAGATCTTCCACCGAAAGCGCGCCGCGCGGCGCCGGCAGCTCGAGACGATCGGCAGCCTGGTCAGGAGCGCGCAGCTGGCGCAACCGCTGCCAGGCGCCGTAGCTGTCGGCGATCTGGCGCCATGCTCCAATAACCTGGTCGATAGGCTGCAGCGCACGGCCGGCGATGAGCGAGGCCGCAAAGATCATCCCGGCCGTCATGTTGCCATTGAGAACGAGATAGGCGCCGAGCCCGAGGATGGCGATCTGCAGGATCATGCGCAGCATCCGCGAGACGCCGCTGTAGAAGGCGTTCGTGCGGGTGAGCTGGTCCGATGCTTGGAGGAACTCGGCAAACCGGCGACCCCACACCTCTCTGGCATTGGCGGTCATGCCAAGCGGCTTCAGAACGTCCGAATTGCGCACCAGCGTCTGTGCCAGATTGGTGGCCTCGAGCAAGGAACCTGCCGCCAGGGCCCCGCTGCGCATCGTTGCCGCCTGGTTGAGGATGGCGAGCGCAACGAGAACGGCAGCCCCGAGGCTCGTCAGCAGGCAGAGCAGGGGGTGGATGAAATAGAGGACGATCAGGAAGAGCGGGGCGAAGGGCACGTCGAAGAGGAAGAGCAGCGAGCGCGAGCCGGCGAAGGCACGCAAGGTGGCAAGATCCCGCAGCGGCTGCACATCGCCGAAGCCTGCAGCAGGCGAGGCGAGCGAAGCCTCGAACGCCCGGGTACCGAGCTCTGCATCGAGCCGCGCCGACACGCGATTGGCGTACCGGCCGCGCACCACTTCGAGCACCCCCAGAACTGCGAGGGCGAGAAGTGCCGCGATCGAGAGATAGATGAGCGTTTCGAGGCTGGAAGCGGCAAGAACCCGATCGTAGACCTGCAGCAGGTAGAGCGGAGAGGTCAGCAGCAGGACGTTGACCGCCGCCGAGAACAGCCCGATCTCGACAAGGGCCTTGTTGAGGAACCGCAGGGAAGGCTGCTCGCGACCCCTGTTTCTGCTCACGGCCGCCTCCAAAAAGCTGGCACTGCGGCCCTATCGGCGATGACGATGTCCACTTGCAAATGCTTCCGTCGTCTTCCCAAGCACACTGTCATTGTTTGCCCAGAGAATCAGGCCCACTGCAAGCTTCGGTCGAAGGATGCACATCCCGCTCCTGCCAAAAGCCGCAGCTTCATTGCGCGACCCCCTGGCATTTTATGGGCAAGAGTATTTCGACGACGTCAAAGGCCCCTCACGAACTTGAATGATCTTGAGACTGGGGAGCGGAATCCCCCTCCGGCGGCTACGGCGCGCGACAAAAGTGGGAACCGGTTCCTCGCGGAAATCTAGGTAGACCCGCCATCGCTGGACTCCTCGTTCGAATCCTTGCTCCGTGCCGCTTCCATGGCCTCCTGGTAGGAGGGCGGCTCGATCCGGCTCGACAGCCACTGGTAGGCACCAAGTGCAACCAGGGCAATGCTTGAAGCGGCAAAGAGGACGGCCGGATAGATCGATTCGACGATGCTCGTCTGGCTGGCCTTGAACACCATCACCAGCGCTTCCAGGCTCGCCGCGATGACGATGATCGAGATGAACTTGGTGAGCGAGCGACGCGACTCGAGCGCCGAGCGCAGCTCCCTGCGGCGCAGGATTTCCTCCTCGGCGACGAATTTGGCGGTCTCGATAACCGCAAAGCCGATGATGAGCAGACCCACTGCGTCGAGAATGACGTTGGTCCGCTCGGGCGAAGTGAGGCCCCGTGCCACGTTCCACAGCGCCCCGAGCAGCAGCAGGATGGCCATGATCATCAGGGCGATGGTGGCTGCAAAGAAGTAGACGCGCGCCAGAATCCCGTAGAACTTATCCATCTCGGCTCCAGTTGACCCCGCAGGATCAATGGATGGGGCGGGTGTCGCGTTCCGCCGGGCCGTACGGGGGGGTGGTTGGGGCGGCCGAACCAGAACCGCTCGCCTGCACTTCGAGCTCCCCCCTCCCAACCTCCCCCACAAGGGGGGAGGTGCCGGTCTGGTGGCTTGGCGAAGGCGTGCCTCAGCAACCAGGAACCGGATGCATTGGGGTGTGCGCGGTCCTGCCAAAGGCACGAACGCCACCTCCCCCTTGATGGGGGAGGCCGGGAGGGGGTGCCGCGATGCCGCCACGCACTCAACGCCCTCAGGATAAGGATGACAGCGGTGGGGTATGGAGCGTCCCCTACGACAGCCCATCGGCGACGCCATCCCCAAAGCCCATCTCGCCGGCGGCGGCGGGCGACTGAGTGCGCACGCGCGGCAGGGGCTGGGGGTATTCCGCCTGCAGGAAAGCGATGAGCTTTTCGCGCACCTCGCATCGCAGGTCGAACGCCTTCCCGGCATTGCGCGCAGTGACCAGGATGCGGATCTCCATGCTGGTTTCGCGCAGGTCCGTCACCTGCACATGGGCGACATTGCGGTCCCAGTTCTGCGACTTCTCGACGATCTGTCCGAGCTGCTGGCGGATGACGTCGACGGGGACCGTGTAGTCGAGATAGAGCATGACGCTGCCGATGAGCGAGGTCTCTTCGCGCGTCCAGTTCTGGAACGGCTTTTCGATGAAATAGCTCAGCGGCAGGATGAGCCGGCGCCAATCCCAGGTTTTGACCACCACATAGGTCGAGCCGATCTCCTCGACCGTTCCCCACTCGCCTTCGACCAGCAACGCGTCGTGGAGCCGGATGGGTTGGGTGACGGCAATCTGGATGCCGGCAAAGAGGTTCTTCAACACCGGCTGCAGGGCGAGACCGAGCACCAGGCCTGCCGCGCCTGCCGATGCCAGAAGGCTGATGCCCCATTGCTGCACCCCCTCGGAAAGTCATCAGCGCCGCGGCCGTGCCCACGATCACGAGGACCGTCATCGCCACGCGCTGGAGAATGCGGGTCTGCGTGACGTGCTTGCGCGCAAGGAGATTGTCTTCGGCCTCGAGCGTGAACCGGCGCAAATAGAGAGTCACCCAGATGTGCATCGCCGAGCGGACGGCCAGCACTGCGAGGATAATGATGCCGATGAAAAGCCCGTGCTGGACCGTCCTGGTCGCCTCCCACGACAGCGGCGCGACGAACGCTGCGACCCAGCAGGCAAGGACGATGAGCGCGAAGCGCAGCGTCTGCCGCGTGCGCGAGACCAGCGACCGCTGGAACGTGTCTCTGTCACGCACCAGCCGGGTAAGCAGCCGGTGGAGATCGTGGCCGACCAGCAGCGCCAGCAGGATGGCGATGCCAAAGACGAGGAGGTTGGCGATCGAGGCCGGCATCAAGGCGAGAAACCGGGTCAGCGTTCCATCGATGCTGGTGAGAGCCTGATCCATGAAACACCGGCGACCTTGGCTATGGTTTCCTGCAGCCGGACAGCACCTGACACGGGCTCGAAGATCCGACGTCAGTTCAACTTCACGCTGTGAGGCTTACGTCCTCTGGCCGCAACGGCGTTTCGCGCGCTTCGGTTCCCATTGCTCAAGCCTCTGGGCGAAAACCTTATTCCCGATCAAACCACGGATTTTGACTCAAATGCCGATGGAAATTTTGTGATCAAACTGAGGCGTTTCCGTGAATCAATAAGTTGACAATGCCAGCATGCCAGACCAGTTTGAAAGCTGCGAAGGGTGATCTCGTTATTGCAATTCGTGCATTTCGCCGGTTGCGGTGCCAGCGGGGCTCAAATGATCCAGCCATATCGGTGTCTTGGGCGAGTAAGACCGGTTCCCTTATATAGGAGGAAGCCAGTTAAAAGCTTCATTACATTCACATGTTTATCGCTTAGGAATCGTCCCAAACAGCTAGGCGCGACTTATTATTGAGTCTGCCTGTCCCGGCGCGGCTGGGGCAGACATTCTATTCTATTTTACATTAAATTTCGCATTGGGTGCAGATGTCGATTGAGGAAACGGCCGGATCCCGCCCGCGCGCGGCGGGCAGCGATTTTCCCGCAATTTCCGGATATACAGAGCCAAGGGTCTCGACCTCCAAGGGCGGCGTCGTGCATTGCGTACGCGCGCCCCAGACTTTCACCCTCCGTTCATCCGGGGACTGCGTAGTGGTGTTGCTCGCACCTGTGCAAGGCTTCGAGTCGCGCTCAACCAGCGGTCGCGCCCACGTTGTCGACGCGCCTGCCGGCGCCGTGGCGATCGTGCCCGCCGGCATGGAGCGCTACGGGGGATGGGCCTCGCCGCTCGAGAGTCTCACCGTCGGCTACGAACCTGGGCAACTGGGCGTGCTCGCCGCCCAGGCGTTCGGTCTGCCTGCACTCAAACTCAGTTGGCGCGGCTTCGCCACAGCCGACGACCAGGCTCTGCAGATCGGGCACCTCCTGCGTCGGGAACTGCTCAGCGGCGCGCCCAATGCGCTCTATGTAGAGTCACTGATCACGGCACTGGGCCTGCATGTCATTCGCCGCTATTCCAATGCAGATAGCAGTGCAAAGCTCGTCAAGCCGGTCGGCGGGCTGTCGCCGACAGTCGCCCAGAGGGTTCAGGAATTCCTAAACCTGAACGTTGCAGGCAAGGTGACCATTGGCGACCTTACCGCGCTCTGCGACCTCTCCCGCGGACACTTCATCGAGGCGTTCACCAAGACCTTCGGGGTGCCGCCACACCGGTACCTGCTGAACCTGCGCCTCGGCCTTGCCGTGCAGTTGCTCTCGCAGACAGCCCTGCCGATCGCCGAGATCGCCTATCTCAGCGGCTTCTCAAGTCAAAGTCACCTGACTTCTGCCATGCGCAAGTACAGGCAGACTACGCCGGCGCAGGTGCGGTCGAATGGCCGATCGTAAAAGTTTATAGATTCGCCATCGTCAGAAATACCAATGTGGCTGTGCCGCGACAGCCGCAGAGTAAAATCGGATTGTCTGCCGAGGATTGTGATACGGCCTGACTTTCTTGAAATACGCCTGAACGTGCCTGTGCCCTTCTGGGCGTGCTGGAGAAATCCGGTTTGGGGGCAGCTCCGTTCGAGCATGTTGCGGTGCGCCGGACTTCTTGGAAGTCAGGCACCTTGTTCGGGCGGCGGAAGCATGATTGTGCAGAAGGCGGCTCCTCGCCGGACTGGTGTGTCGAAGGGGCCGTTATGCAAAAGCTGATTTCGTTGCGCGACCATGCGTGCCACGTCGGGTGTTCTGTCGCTCGCGCGACGAGATGGCTGGCGGAGCTACCCGTTCGAGCCGAAGCGAGGCGTAGCGCTCTTGTCGCTCTGGTGACGATCGGCGCGCTGTCGTTTTCGAGCGGAACCGCTCATGCTCAGGCCATCTGGGAGACCTTGCTGCTCCAGACCTTCGGTCAGGGTGCCGAACCGATCAGCTCGAACCCGGACGCCCAGCTGGCGCCGGGAACCTCGTCTCACATGGATGGCGTGTATTATGTGGTCACAAACCCGTCCCTGGCTAACCCCGCATGGCATAACGGCCCCGATCATACGACCGGCGCCGGCTACATGGCGCTGTTCAACGCCAACTATCAGAGCCCCTACTATCGCATAAGTTCGCCCGTCGAAGTTCCGGGTGCGACATACAGGGCCAGTTACTGGACGGCCAACGCCATCAGGTACGATGCGGACCCCGTCTACTCGGACGGGTATATCGGCCTCACGGTGGAAGATCAGGCCAGTGGGGGAACAATACTTGCGACAGGCCCGGGCAACTCCACTCCGTTGGCACGTGCCGCGACAGCAGGACCGCTTGCATGGGTGGAGAGAGCCGTTTCCTTTCAACTACCGATCAACTACGCCGCAAGCGAGATTTATCTCAATTTCGTCAATACAACTCCGCTCGTTCCGCAAGGCAATGACATCGTTGTTGACGATATTCGCGTCGAAATGGCGACGGCCAGGATATCGGGCCGGATATATGTCGATAATAATACGAATGGCGTCTTCGACGCAGGCGACGGGACGCTTTCCGCCTCTTTGCCCTATGTCGCGGTGGTCGACGCGAACAACGCGGTCATGGATTTCGTCCAGATCGCGGCCGACGGCACTTATCTTCTCGCGAACGCAGCATATTCGACATCGGACATCGGCCAGAAGGTCATCCTGCTAAATAGCGCGCCCTCGCTTGGTCAGGTTGTTGCCGCCGCCACCGTTCCCTCCGGCTACGAGCTCGTCAGCGAGACGCCCAATCCAACCTATGGCACGACGGGCGCTCTGCCGCTCGACGGCATCCTGAACGTCGTCCGCGCGGACTCCGCCACGGGCGATCATCCCGATTTCAACATCGGACTGCAACTGGTGGAGGCCGACCTCTCCATCAGTAAGGACGACGGCCAGACGCAGTATACGCCAGGCGGCACCGTCAACTACACCATCGTGGTCGGCAACGATGGCCCGTCCGACGTGACCGGCGCTCAGGTCAGCGATCCGCTGCCTGCGGGCATCAGCACCGCAAGCTGGACCTGCAGTGCCGCCGGTGGAGGCACATGCGGCGCAGCCAGCGGTACGGGCGGGATCAGCACCACCGCCGATCTGCCGGCCGGTACCTCCGTCACCTATACGCTGAGCATGATCGTGCCGATCGGCTTCGGCGGCAACCTGACCAACACGGCGACGGTGACCGCGCCTGCCGGCGTGACTGAGGCGAATTCCGCCAACAACTCTGCCAGCGACACCGACACCCAGTTCACGTCTCCGCCCGGTCCCGGCCCGGGCGCCTGCAATATCGCCAACAACGGCTCGTTCGAGTCGCCGAACATCCAGACCGAGCCGCAACGCACGGGTGAAAACACGGCCTATGTAAACGGCTATGCGATATGGCGGACAACGACGTACCCCATAGACGGCTGGCAGACCGTCAGCGGCACGGTCGATTTCTTGCGTCACTTCAATAATGCCAGTCACGGTACGCAGAGCATTGACCTCTTCGGTACGGCGGCAGCGACATTCCGGCAAACCTTCACCGGCCTGGTCCCGGGACAGTCATATAGTTTCTCGATCGACTATTCCGGAATGCTGACGACGAACGCGGGCCTGGTTCAGCTCGGGAATGGCGCTGGAGTAACGCCGGTCACGCTCGCGACGCTTCGGCCGGCTGCGGATGCCATTTCCAACGGAAACGCTGGCATACCGAACACGCCGGCCTATTCGGTCACTTGGAGCACCTTTCGGTACACCTTCATCGCGGCCGGCACCGAAGCTACGATCCAGTTCGTCGAGACCGGCGCCGGCACCACCGGTCTGTTCATCGACAATTTCATCTTTGCCGGTGACGCGCCTTGCGAAGCCGATCTCTCCATCACCAAAGATGACGGCGTGGCGACTTACACACCCGGGCTGGACACGAGCTACACGATCGTCGTCTCCAATAACGGTCCCGGGCCAGTGGGTGCCGCCCAGATCAGCGACCCGCTGCCCGCCGGCATCACCAATGCCAGCTGGACCTGCGGCAACGCCACGGGCGGCGGCGTCTGCGGCGCTGCCAGTGGCACGGGCGCCATCAGCACGACGGCCAACCTGCCGGTGGGCGGCTCCGTCACCTACACGCTCACCATGGGGATTCCCGAGAGCTACTCGGGCAACCTCACCAACACGGCAACGGTGACCGCGCCCACCGGCGTGACCGAGATCGACGCCGGCAACAATACCGCCAGCGACACCGATACGCTCGCGCCACCGCCCACTTCGGGCGCGTGTTCGCCTGTTCGCAACCTGGGCGGTGCATTCAATCCGTTTGGCGTCAATGTCTCGATGACGAGAACCGGCACGTGGCAGCCCAACACCTATTGGACGACGTTCGGCAGCAATTATTCGATCACCTGGACCTTCTCGCAGCCGATACCGGCAAACTGGATTCAGTTTGCCGTTTTCGATGTCGGCGGCGGGGCCACCTATCCGGCCACGCTGCCCTCGATCAGGGTCACGCTGGGCGCGGGTGGCACGGCAACTCCGGCTGACTTTTCCCTCATTCCGGGCTGGTCTTCCCTCATGAACGACCTGACCTACACCGCCTCCACGGGCGCGCTGGGTTACGTTCGTCCGAACGATGGTAGGAAGGCGGCCGGTGCGCTGCGCGGCAATTCGGCGGATACGGTGAAATCGATCACGATCACCGGCACCAATATCGAGGCCGGTGATTATATCGTCAACACGCTCTACGCCCGCCCGTCCTGTCTGACGGTCGCCAAGGTCAGCGAGGACGGCACCGGCAGCTTCCAGATCGACATGAGCAATGTCGTGCAGGACAGCGGAACGACCGTACCCGGCGTCACGCTGGCAACGACCACCGCCGGCACGCCCGTCTCCTCGTCCCCCTACAAGTCGATTCCGGGCACGGCCATCACTCTGAGCGAAGTCGTGCCCGCCGGCTGGAACCTCGCCTCCGCCGTCTGTACCGACCAGAATGCTGCCAACACCGGCAACCCGACCGTCGTCGGCGGCTTCACCTCGCCGGCGATGACCATTCCGGCGGCCAATGTCAGGCCGGAGTCCGACCTTCAATGCGTGTTCACCAATGAACTTGCCGCACCGGCTCTGACCATCGAGAAGACCGGTACGCTCAATGACACCGATGGGGACGGGCTCATCGATCTGGGCGAAACGATCAGCTATTCGTTCCGCGTGGAGAACACCGGCGGGACGGAGTTGATCGGCGTCACCGTCAACGACCAGTTGCTCGTCGATGCGGGCGTTGCCGTCTCGCCCGGCGCGCAGACGCTGGCGCCCGGCGGCACCGCAACCTTTACCGCGACCTATACCCCGACCCAGGCCGATATCGACGCCGGCCAGGTCTCGAACACCGCCATTGGCACCGGCACGCCACCCTCCGGTACGCCGATCGACAGCCCGCCCGACACCGCCGTGGTGCCGCCCGACGACACCCCGGGCCTGACCATCGAGAAGACGGGCACGCTCAACGACAGTGACGGCGACGGGCTCATCGACCTCGGCGAGACCATCAGCTACTCGTTCCTGGCCACCAACACCGGCACGGTGACGCTGACCGGCGTGACCGTCATCGATCCGCTGCTGGACGCTGCGGGGATCTCGGTCTCACCTGGCCCGCAGACGCTGGCGCCCAGAGGCACCGCGACCTTCACGGCGACCTATACCCCGACGCAGGCCGACATCGACGCGGGGCAGGTGACCAACACCGCCACCGGTACCGGCACGCCGCCCTCCGGTCCGCCGATCGACAGTCCGCCGGATACCGTGACCGTACCGCCAGACCAGGCGAGCGGGCTCACCATCGAGAAGACCGGCACGTTGAACGATCTCGACGGCGATGACCTCATCGATCTCGGCGAGACGATCAGCTATTCGTTCCTCGTCCGGAATACGGGTGCAGTGACGCTGACCAACGTGACGGTCACCGATCCTCTGGTGACCGTCGATCAAACCCCGCAGACGCTTGCACCGGCCGCGAGTTTCACCTTCACGGCCACCTATACGCCGACGCAGGCAGACATCGATGCCGGGCAGGTGACCAATACCGCCACCGGCACTGGTACGCCGCCCTCGGGCCCGCCGGTCGACAGCCCGCCCGATACCGCCGTGGTGCCGCCCGACGACACCCCGGGCCTGACCATCGACAAGACCGGCACGCTGAACGACGCCGACGGCGACGGGCTCATCGACCTCGGCGAGACCATCAGCTACTCGTTCCTTGCCACCAATACGGGCGGGGTGACGCTGACCGGCGTGACCATCATCGATCCGCTGCTTGACAATGCCGGCATCGCGGTCTCGCCCGGTGCGCAGACGCTGGCGCCCGGTGGCACCGCGACCTTCACGGCGACCTATACCCCGACCCAGGCCGACATCGACGCCGGGCAAGTCTCCAATACCGCCACCGGTACCGGCACGCCGCCCTCGGGTCCGCCGATCGACAGTCCGCCGGACACCTCGGTGGTGCCGCCGGACCAGGCGCCAGCGCTCGTCATCGAGAAGACGGGCACGCTCAACGACCTCGATGGCGACGATCTCATCGATCTCAACGAGACCATCAGCTACTCGTTCCGGGTCGAGAACACCGGCACGGTGACGATGACCGGCGTTACCGTCAATGATCAGCTGCTCGTCAATGCCGGGATTTCCGTCTCGCCCGGTCCGCAGACATTAGCTCCCCGCGGGACCACTACCTTCACGGCGACCTATACGCCGACGCAAGCCGACATTGATGCCGGACGTGTGGAGAACACCGCCACCGGCACCGGCACGCCGCCCTCCGGCCCACCGATCGACAGTCCTCCGGATACGGTCATAGTGCCGCCGGATCAGACGTCCGGGCTGACGATCGACAAGACCGGCACGCTGAATGACGGCGACGGCGATGGGCTCATCGATCCCGGCGAGACCATCACCTATACCTTCCTGGCGGAGAACACCGGAACGGTGACGTTGACCGGCGTGACCGTCAACGATCCGCTGCTCGGTAACGCCGGAATCTCGGTGACGCCGGGCCCGCAGACGCTGGCGCCCGGGGGAACGGCCACCTTCACGGCGACCTATACGCCGACCCAAGCCGATATCGATGCCGGACGCGTCGAGAACACCGCCACCGGCACCGGCATCGATCCCGATGGTGGCACCACCGAAAGCCCGCCGGACACCGTTACTGTACCTCCGGACCAGACGCCGAGGCTCATTATCGAGAAGGAGGGCACGCTCAACGATGCCGACGGTGACGGGCTACTCGATACCGGCGAGACCATCACCTATACCTTCCTGGCGCAGAATACCGGCGCCGTGACCCTGACCGGCGTGACAGTCAACGATCCGCTGCTGACCACTGCGGGCATCTCGGTCACACCGGGCCCGCAGACGCTGGCGCCTGGCGGAACGGTGACCTTCACGGCCGAATACACGCCGACGCAGGCCCAGATCGATACAGGCCGGGTCGAGAACACCGCCACCGGCACCGGTACGCCGCCCTCGGGGCCGCCCATCGAGAGTCCGCCAGACACGGTAACCGTACCGCCGCAGCCTGCGAGCCTCACTCTGCTGAAGACCGGCCGGTTCGAGGATGCCGATGGTAATGGCCGTGCCAACCCCGGCGACACGCTGACCTATAACCTCACTGTCACCAATGACGGCGGGCAAACGGTCGTCGATGCCTGGCCGCAGGACCCCGGTCCAACCTTCAACGGGAAGGCTGCTGCCGGATCCCTCTCCGCCTTCGCGCCGGGACCCGTCACGCTGTTCCCCGGACAGCACGCGGATTTTACCGCGAGCTATACGCTGACCGAGACCGATATCGTCAACGCCGCAGGCATCGAGGACGGGGTTGAAAACACCGCGACGGCCATAGGCTACGTCAATGGCAATGTGGTCACCGGCACGCCGGTGGAGTCGCAGCAGAGCACGGTCACAGTGGCCCTCCCTGCCGCCGCGCTCGGCGACATTGCGATCGCCAAGGTCGCGTTTCTGCGCCACATACGGCGCGGGGAGGAGGCGCCGTTCGCCATCACAATAAGCAACCTGTCGCCCACAGCCGCCACGGGCCTCACGGTAATCGATACACTGCCTTCCGGCTTCCGCTTCGTCGAGGGCTCGGCCAGCATCGACGGCGTCGCGGCAACGCCCGTCGTCGAAGGGCTGCGGGTGATCTTCGAGAACGTCACGGTTCCGGCCAACAGCCAGATCGAGATCCGGCTGCGCATGCTGGCCCTCAGTTCCGCTGGACCCGGCGAGCACGTCAACCGGGCAAGCGTCACCGACACCTCCGGCAATCCGCTGGCGCCGGAGGCGACGGCATCGGTTGAGATCCTGGTCGAACCGGTGTTCGACTGCGGCGACATCATCGGGCGGGTGTTCGACGACCAGAACCGCAACGGCTATCAGGACCAAGGCGAATTGGGCCTGCCGGGCGTGCGCATCGCCACGGTCAATGGTTGGCTGGTGACCACCGATGCCCATGGCCGGTTCCACGTCGCCTGCGCGGCGCTGCCCGACCAGCGCATCGGCTCGAACTTCATCATGAAGGTCGACACCCGCACCCTGCCGACGGGCTATCGCCTGACGACGGAGAACCCGCGGGTGGTGCGGCTGACCGCCGGCAAGATGACCGAACTGAACTTCGGGGCTTCGATCGGCCGGGTGGTGCGCCTCGACCTGCAGGACGCGGCCTTCGAGCCGGGCCGGATCGAGCTGCGTGAGCAGTGGGCGGAGGGACTGGATCAACTGATCGCCTTCCTTGCCGAGGAGCAGTCGGTGCTGCGCCTCACCTATCTCGAGCCGGGCGGAAATCTTGAGCTGGCCGAAGAGCGCCTCGAGCATCTCTCCGAGCTCATCGGCGAGCGCTGGCGGCAAACCTCCGGACAATACCGGTTGGAAATCGAAATGCGTGTGGAGACGGGTAAATGAGCTGGGGGCAAGCAATGACACGCCATGGGGTCTCCATCTTCTCGCGGCGACTGCTGGCAAGTACGGCGCTGACCGCAAGTCTGGTGCTCACCGGTCCTGCCGCAGCGCAGGTCATCGGCAAAGCCGAATACGCCAGCGACACCGGCGGTCTCGTCATCGGCGAGAACACCGAAGCCGGGTCGCTCGCCGACATGGGCAGCATTCCGTTCATGATCAGCGTCGATGGCGAAACCGTCGACGAGAGCGAGGAGGTGCGCCCGGTCGATGCGCAGCGCCAGACCGACCTCGGTCTCAGCGCCGTCGACATCCAGGTCAAGTTCGACGGGCTCGACACCGAGCCGGTGCTCAACGTCCTCGCGGCGCCGCAACAAGGCGGCTACGCGCCCGGCGATGCGGTCGCCTTTACCACCTATTCGAACTATCCGGGCTTCATTGCCCGGTCCGAAATCCGTGTCCACGAAGTCGATGCACGTCCCGGAAGCGACCCGGTCGCGGTGCTGCCGGTCGCGCTCAATAGCGGCGCCCAATGGCAGCTGCCGGCCGACGACCGCCGCTTCACCTATGTGCTGCGCGTCTATGACGGCGAGGGCCGGTTCGACGAGACGGCGCCGCTGGCCATTGGGGGCAGATCATCGGGGCTCGACGCGTCCGGCCACCTGGAGCACCAGGACCTCGACGCAGACCGCACGGCCTTCCGCAATATCGGCGTCTATGGCGGCGCCGTCACCGTCTATGGACGCAGCGTGCCTCCGGGCTATGCGGTCAAGGCGCTGGGCGAGAGCATTCCGGTCGATCCCGAGCGGGCCTTTGTGGTGCAGCGCATCCTGCCGCCCGGCGACCATGCGGTCGACGTCGCCCTTGTCGGCGAGACGGGGGCGAGCGCCCTCAGCTTCATCCGCAAGGTCAACATCCCGGACAGCGAGTGGTTCTATGTGGCGCTGGCGGACCTGACCGTCGGCAGGCGCACTGGCGACACCGGCATCGAGACGGTGCGGCCGGGCGAATATGACGAGGTCTGGTCCAAGGGCCGGCTGGCCTTCTACCTCAAGGGCAAGGTCAAGGGCGAATACCTGATCACCGCGGCGGCCGACACCGGCGAGGAGGGGCTCGAGGATCTCTTCGGCGACCTCGGCGAGCGCAACCCGCGCGACCTCCTGCGTCACCTCGATCCCGACGACTATTACCCGGTCTATGGCGACGACTCGACCATGGTCGAGGACGCCCCGACCAGCGGCAAGTTCTATGTGCGGATCGAGCGCGGCGAGAGCCACGTGATGTGGGGCGATTATCGGACGCAGATCACCGGCACCGAGTTCCTGCGTTCCGAGCGTGCGCTCTACGGCGCCAATGCCGTCTACCGCTCGGATCAAGTGACCTCGTTCGGTGCTCCGCAGACCGAAGTCACCGCCTATGCGGCGCTGCCCGATACCCTGCCGCAGCGCGAGGAGTTCCTCGGCACCGGCGGCTCGGCCTACTTCCTCAAGCGCCAGGACATCACCGAAGGCTCCGAGACCCTGACCGTCGAGGTGCGCGATGCCGTCACCGGCCGCGTGGTCCAGCGCCGCACCCTGCGGTATGGGGTGGACTATTCCATTGACTACCTGCAGGGCGTGGTCATCTTGAGCAAGCCGCTCTCCTGGCTGACCGGCTCCTCCGGTCCGGTGCAAGATGGCGCCATCGGCGGCAGCAAGGTCTACCTCGTTGCCCAGTACGAGTTCGTGCCGGCGGCCGACGATCTCGACGGCTATGTCTATGGCGGGCGCGTCCAGCAGTGGGTGGGCGATTACGTGCGCATCGGCGCCACCGGCATGAGCGAGACCACCGGCCCGGCCGACCAGACCGGCGTTGGCGCCGACATCGCGCTGCGTTACTCGGAAGGGACGTTCCTTTTGGCCGAGATCGCCCGATCGGAGGGCCCGGGCTTTGGCCTCTCCGGCTCGACTGATGGCGGGCTCACCTGGGGCGACGAAGACACGGCCGGCATTGCCAGCAAGTCGGCCACGGCCTGGCGGCTGGAGGCCCAGCTCGATCTCGGCGACCTCAACGTCGCCGGACTCGACGGCAGCATCGGCGCCTATTACGAGGACAAGGAAGAGGGCTTCTCCACTCTCTCCCAGCAGGTGCACGAGGACCAGTGGCTGTGGGGTCTCGAAGCCAATGTCGCGCTCAACGACAAGGTCGAGGTTGTCCTCGGCTATGACGACTTCGAGGACGACGACGGACAGATCAAGCGCGAAGGCGACGCTGCCATCGCCTGGCAGCTCGACGAGTATTGGAACGTCTCGGCAGGCCTGACCTATACCGAGCTGATGTCGCCGCGAGCGATCGACGCGGGCAAGTCCGGCTATGACGGCTCGCGGGTCGATGCCGGTATCCGCATCGAGCACGACTTCAATGAAGATCTCTCCGTCTACGCCTTCGGCCAGGCAACCCTCGGCCTCGAGGGCGACATCAGCCGCAACGACCGGGTGGGCGTCGGGGCCGAGTTCCGCCTGACTGAGACGCTGGCCATCTCCGGCGAGGTCTCCTACGGCACCCATGGGCTCGGTGCTCTGGTCGGGGTCACCTTCGATCCCAATGCCGACGAGCACTATTATGCCGGCTACCGGCTCGATGCTGCCCGTGCCTTCGACCTCAACGAGAGCTTCGATCTCCTCGGCGAGAATGGTGGCACGGTGGTGGCCGGGCTCAAGCGCCGGCTCGACGACTACGCCTCGGCCTATGCCGAGACCAGCTACGACATGTGGGGCCACAAGCGCACCCTGACGCAGACCTACGGCGTGCTGTTCACCCCCGACCAGTTCTGGTCGGTCGATGTCGGACTGGTCGCCGGGCGGGTGCGCGACGACACCCTCGATCCGGCGACCGACCTGCAGCGCTCCGATTTCGACCGCTACGCCCCCTCGCTTGCCATCGGCTATGTCGACGAGGAAGCCGGCATCAAGGCGCATGCCCGGGCCGAGGTGCGCATCGAGGACTCCTCGGACGACACCCGCGACCAGACCGCTTACCTCTTTGCTGGCGGGCTATCGATGAAGACCAGCGAGGACTGGCGGTTCCTGGCCAATATCGACGCGGTGATTTCCGATGCCAACTCCTCCGACACCGTGTTCCAGGACACCGACTACATCGAGGCCTCTGTCGGCTACGCCTATCGCCCGGTCGACAACGACCGGTTGAACGCGCTCTTCCGCTATACCTTCCTCTACGACATGCCCGGCAACAACCAGCTGGTCAGCGGCGCCACCGACGATCTCTACGCCCCGGCCCAGCTCAGCCATATCCTCTCGCTCGACGTCAACTACGACCTGCTGCCCTGGCTGACGGTCGGCGGCAAGTACGGAATGCGCTATGGCGAGGTGAGGTATCGCACCGACGGCGCCTCGGGCGATTTCGAGGATTGGCAGCACTCGACCGCCCATCTGGGCATCCTTCGCTCCGACATCCACGTGGTCAAGAACTGGGACGTTCTGCTCGAGGGCAGGGTCATGCACATGCCCGAAGCGGGCACCACCGATTTCGGCACGTTGGCCGCCGTCTACCATCACCTCGGCGACAACTTCAAAGTCGGCGTCGGGTACAATTTCGGCCAGTTCTCCGACGACCTCCGGGATTTGACCCTTAATGACCAGGGGGCCTTCGTCAACGTCATCGCCAAGTTCTAGGGCGTTTGACCGTCACACTCACTGGGTAATTCCCGCGAAAGCGGGGACCTCTGTTAGAGCCGGCAAGGGAACGGAGGTTCTCGCGGGAATGACCCTGTGGATGTTGTGCACCGTGTCGGCCCCAACTCGTGTTCCTGCCACCACGTCCCACCAACCCCGGCATCCGGCCGCAGCCGCAAGGTCTGTGAACGGGCGCGATCGTGTGTACGAATCGATCTTTCCGAGCGCGCTGAGGCGTTCAGGCTTGGGTCCCGGCTTGCGCCGGGATGACATCGCGTTGGGGAGGGACGACGTGCCCCTCCACCCCCATCCATCACCCGGCCGGGAGCGTTGCATAGACGCCCACGAACACACTCATGGCGACGAAATACATGAAGCAGAAAAGCAGTTGCCGTGTCATTTCCCTAGTCCAACAAGTTCCGCCCGCCGCTTCAGTCTGCACGTTGGGTAGAACGAACATGCGCGCTTAATCGTTGCGCCACGCCCACACGGAACCGCGTCGTAAAACCGAGCGTTGAAGGTCGCGGGGGTAATGAAGCGATTGGATAGGAAAAATGACCTCCAGCTTTGTTACCAAAACAGCTTTGGTCCTGCTGATGGGGCTTTCGATCCCCGTCGCCGGCCTCGCGCAGTCGACCGATACAGAAACTCAAACAGGCACCGAGACCCAGACAGGCACCGAGACCCAGACTGGTACTGAGACCGAGACAGGCACCGAAACCGGGACAGGCACTGAAACCGAGACAGGCACTGAAACGGAATCGGGTACGCAGGTCGAGGGAGGTGGCGAGGTGACAACAGAGGCTCCCGCCGCGACCACGGAAGGGGGCGCTTCGGTCGACGTCGACATTACGGCTGAGCAGCAGACGGAGATCCGCACCGTCATTACCGAAGTTCAGGTCGAACCGGTCGCGGAAGTGGACTTCGACGTCTCGGTCGGCACTTCGGTGCCCGATACCATCACCCTGACACCGCTCCCGCCCCGTGTCATCGAGCTCGTGCCGCAATACGCGGGCTACCTGTTCTTCATCCTGCCGGATGGCCGTATCGTCATCATCGCACCGACGACGCTCGAGATCGTCTACATCCTCGGCTGAGCGGCGCCATCGAATGATCAAGCTAGTCCGGGCCCGTTCGTCCCGGACTAGTCCGTTTTTGCCAAAGGCAGCTTCAGCACCACCTCCAGCCCGCCCATTCGGCTTTCGCCGAAGGACATCTCGCCGCGGTTGAGACGAACGATCTCCGCGGCAATGGCGAGGCCCAGTCCCGTGCCGGACCGTGTTTCGTCGAGCCGCTTGCCGCGTTGCCCCAGCTCGGTCATCTGCGCCGGCGCAATGCCCGGCCCGTCGTCGGCGATCGTCACCATGGCATAGCCATCCGCCGTTGTGGTATTGATCCGGACGCTCGTGGTGGCCCATTTTGCCGCGTTTTCGGTGATGATCCCGACGAGCTCGAGAAGATCCTGGCGGTGAATGTCGATCGCGCAGTCCTCACCCAGCTCGACTACCCAGTGCAGGTCCTCGCCGCGGGCGGTTTTCTTCAAAACCATCAGGGTGCGGATGAGCGCCGCGTTGAGCGAAGCGCTGGCGACGTGGCTGGTGGATCGTATTCGAAGGCTCGCAAGGCGAAGCTGATAATCCACGCGCTCCTGCATTTCGCGCACGACTTCTTCGATGAGGCCGGCCTCCGACGCCTGTCCTTTCTCGCGCAGCCGCTCGGCCATCTGTTGGAGTGCGGCCAGCGGTGTCTTGAGGCCATGGGCAAGATCGGACGCTCGCGAGCGGGCGTGTTCATTTGCCTTCTCGTGGATCGAGAGCAGATCGTTCACCTCCTCGACGAGCGACAGCAGCTCGTCCGGATAAGGTCCGCCGATGCGTTCCTGGTCGCCGCGGCGGACGGCCTCGATTTCCTTGCGGATGGACACAAGGGGGAGCAGTCCGAATTTGACCTGCAGATAGGCGGCCAGAACAATCACCAGGCCAAGCGCCGCCAGAGTGATGATCATGTCGCGGCGAAAGCTGACTCTGGCCTGGTCAACCACGCGCCGGTCTTCTGCAATCGTGATGACGAACCCGCGCGTCCCGTCATCTACCTCGACGGCGACCTGTCGCGTGAGCAGGGCCAGCACCTGGCCCTCGGGACCGGTGGCGCGGGTAAAGACTTCGCCGTCGGCCACCCTTGGTCGTGGCGTCGCGAGGACCTGGTCCCACAGCGACCGCGAGCGCGTGATCTGCCCATTGTCGGTGGCTTCGATCTGCCAATAGCGGCCGCTGAAGGGGGTGGAATAGAGCGGATCGGGCAGGGGCCGGTCGATGGCGGGAACCTCGTATGCCGGTTGCAGCGCGGCGATCAGGCGGTTGAGCGACGCCTGCATGTCCGTGCGCAGCGTGCGGTCGACATTGGCGCTGAACAGCTCCTGGAGGACGAGGGCGGCAAGAAGAACGGCGATGACGGTCCAGGACGCTGCCAGCGCAACCATGCGCCAGCTCAGCGAGCGCAGGATCACGCCTCGACTCCAAGCGTGTAACCGAAGCCCCGCCGGGTCGTGATGACATTGGATCCGAGTCGCTTCCTCACCCGCCCGACCAGGACCTCAATGGCGTTGGAGTCGCGCTCATAGTCCTGGTTGTAGAGATGCTCGGTGATCTCGAGCTGCGAGACGACCCGGCCGCGCTGGTGGACGAGATAGGCGACGAGCCGGAACTCCTGCGGCGTCAGTTCGACGGGAATGCCGTCCCGGGTGACCTGCATGGTGCGCATGTCGAGCACGTAGTCCCCGAACGGGATGCGCGAGGACGCGAGGCCGTTGGCGCGCCGGACGAGCGATCGCACGCGCGCGACGATTTCCTGCATGTGAAAGGGCTTGACGACATAATCGTCGGCTCCCGCCTCGATCCCTTCGACACGCTCCTCCCATTGCCCGCGGGCGGTGAGGATAAGGACGGGCGTCAGCTTGCCGGCTCCGCGCCACCTCTTGAGTACGGTCAGGCCGTCCATCTGCGGCAGGCCGAGGTCGAGGATGATGGCATCGAAGCTTTCGGACTCGCCGCGATACCACACGTTTTCCCCGTCGGACTCGCACTCGACGGTGAACCCGGCACGCGACAGACCGTTCGACAGGCTGTCGACGATCCGTACATCATCTTCCGCCACCAGGATGCGCATCAGCGCCTCTCGATCGCCTGCCCGGTGCGGGCGAAGAAATATCGCGTGCTCAGCGTGCCGTCGGGCGAGAGAACCTTCAGCTCGTAGACAAGGTCACCCGATATGGTCAGCAACTGCGCATCGAGAACTTCCGAGCCTTCCGTGCGCACAGCCGGCAGCAGCTCTTCGAGTGCAACGGCCTCGCCGGCCTCGCGGGCATCGAGCGCCCGGCGCTCCGGACTGCCCGCAGGAGGAGTTGCCGCAGGAGGAGTTGCCGCAGGGGGCGTTGCCGCAGGGGGCGTTGCTACCGCGGCCGGACCGGTCGTCGGTCCAACACCTGCGGCCCCGGTTTGGCCGTTTCCGGGAGCGGTACCGCTGCCGCCCGCATTGTTGTTGCCATTCCCAGTTCCGGTGCCGACCTCCGACTCAGTCTCAGTACTGTTGCCAGCCTCAGTTGTCGTGCCAGTGCCTGAGCTACTCCCATTGCCCGAGCCGCTGTTCTGGCTCGCGGACTGACCGTTGCCGTTGCCGTTACCGTTACCACCTGCATTGCCATTGCCCGATTGGGCCAGGGCGCTGGTGGAGAGCATCAACGCGAAAACGAGAGCCAGGACTGCAAACAATCTGGTCACCATGCTCTTTATATAAGGTCCTCAAGCTGAAAATGCGCTGACAATCGTCCTCACGGGTCGGTCAGCACGGGTCTGCTATCCATTCCATGCTACCCAACGTCCCATGCACGGACTGGGCTGCACATCATGCGACCTTTCGATGAGATCCGCATGATATCTGGCTGTCGACGGTACCAGCGTAATTGATCGGCCCCCGCTACGCTGGGCCGTCGACTTCCAGTCCAACCTCCTTCACCGCTCCTTCATCCGCCCTTTCCGCACAGCACCGCTGGTCGCGAGGGCGAAGCTGACAGTTGGCTGACAAGGTGTGTAAGAGAAATTTCATTTTATCTTTTAATGGGTTAGCGGAACTCTCGCTCTGTTCGGCAGTTGAGATTCCGTTCCGATCCGGACACGGAGGCCCGGCCCCTGAGCCTCCGGCGCACCGGGACCAATTCCTAAGGAGACCGAACATGCCTATCGAACGGCAAACGATCATTACCGACTCCGGAGGATCTGCCAGCATCATTGGCGGCATCATCGTCGGTGTTGTGCTGGTGCTGGTGGCGCTGTGGTTCTTCGGCGCCTTCGACGGCGTCAATCGCGGCGACGGCGCCTCCGTGACCGTCGACGTACCTCCGGTTGAAATCACCACGCCAGCGCAATGACGGAGGCAATCATGAAAACCCGAGCAAGAGCCGAAAGGCTGCTGACGAGCGTTGCGGCCGCAGTGCTGCTCTCGTCCCTACCATTGGCCGCGGGTCTTGCGGTCATCGCTCCCGCTCCCGTCGTGGCGCAGGAAGCGCAGGTCAGCATAGAGGTGTTTTTCGACGAACTCGATGCCGACGGCACCTGGGTGCGCCACGCCGATTACAACTATGTCTGGGTGCCCGATACTGTCGACGCCGATTGGCGTCCCTATGTCAACGGCCATTGGGTCTGGACGCAGGAGTACGGCTGGTACTTCGTCTCCGATGAGCCCTTCGCCTGGGCGGTCTACCACTACGGCCGCTGGGCCTACAGCCCCGAACTCGGCTGGTTCTGGGTTCCCGGCACTGTCTGGGCACCGGCCTGGGTGGTTTGGCGGGAGGGTGATGACCACGTCGGCTGGGCGCCCCTGCCGCCGGAAGGGCGAGGCTATGCCGTCTCGGTCGAGGTCACCGCTGTCGAACCCGATCCCGTCGCATGGCTCTTCGTGCCGGTCGCCGAATTCCTCGCGCCGCGCCTGACGACTGTCGTGGTGCAGCAGACGGAGGTTAACGTCTTCATCGAACGCACCGAAGTGGTCGGACCCGTGGTGGTCGAGAACAACGTCGTTATCAACAACATCATCGACGTCGACTTCATCCAGCAGGAGACCAATCAGGAGGTGACCACCACGACGGTCACAGTGGTTGACAACCCCGAGGAAGCGCAGACCGCTACGACGGAAGGTTCGGTTGCGGTCTTCAACGCCACTCTGAGCGAGCCGACCGAGGAAGCGGCGCCTCCCGAAGCCGTCGAGCCCGCGGAGGTTCCGTCGCCGACGGCCGGCCAGGCCGAAGCAGTGTCCGAAGAGGAAGCTGCTCCTGAAGAAGAAGTAGCTCCCGAGGAGGAGGTTGCTCCTGAAGAGGAGGTTGCTCCTGAAGAGGAGGTTGCTCCTGAAGAGGAGGTTGCTCCTGAAGAGGAGGTTGCTCCCGAGGAGGAGGTTGCTCCTGAAGAGGAGGTTGCCCCTGAAGAAGAGGTTGCCCCTGAAGAGGAGGTTGCTCCCGAGGAGGAGGTTGCTCCCGAGGAGGAGGTTGCTCCTGAAGAGGAGGTTGCTCCTGAAGAGGAGGTTGCTCCTGAAGAGGAG
>NZ_BSNS01000011.1:692864-826863 GCF_030160115.1 Devosia nitrariae
CTCCTGAAGAGGAGGTTGCCCCTGAAGAAGAGGTTGCCCCTGAAGAGGAGGTTGCCCCTGAAGAGGAGGTTGCCCCTGAAGAGGAGGTTGCCCCTGAAGAAGAGGTTGCCCCTGAAGAAGAGGTTGCCCCTGAAGAAGAGGTTGCCCCTGAAGAAGAGGTTGCCCCTGAAGAAGAGGTTGCCCCTGAAGAAGAGGTTGCCCCTGAAGAAGAGATAGCTCCTGAGGAAGTGCCTGCTCCTGAGCAAGAGGCCGTGCCCGAAGAGGCGGTGCCCCCTGAAGGGGCAGCCTGCACACCGGAACAAGTACAAGCCGGTCTCTGTCCTCAACCTCAATAGAGCTGCAGATCAAGTATGCGCGGCGCGGCGATCCCGTATCGCCGCGCCGCAGCGCGTCTGGCGACGGCTGTCCGGCGGGTGTGCGCACAAGAAAAGCCGCCCGAGGAGCGTTCAAACGGGCGGCCAGTGATAGACGGCTAGATTTTGGGGCGGGAGCCCCGGGGCTCGGGGACAAGCCAGTTGGGGACAGGCAATGGGGCTCCCGCGATAAAAACCCGAGAGGCAGGAATTGGTTGCGGTCACAACCACCACTCCGGCCAGCTTCTATGCAGCACGGACAAGCCCCTAGCCAGCAGCGCTCCTGGTCTTGTTGTAGGTCGACTCTGTTTTCTCCGGCTCCCTATTAACACAGGTTAACTGTATAATGGGAGAGGCCTGCCGACCTGCACGTGCGCGTGCCCAGGCGTTTCGCCGTCCATTGTAGATGACTGCAACCGCTTTGTGCGCTGGGAATTGGTCAAGTGAAAGGACGATAGCGATAGCGATGGCTCCCCACTATGACGACCCGCAGCAACTCGATGGTTTCCGTGAGGCGGTGCGCGACACGGCCTATTTTCTCTGGGAGCAGGCCGGCAAGCCCGAGGGGCGGTCAGACGAGTTCTGGTACAAGGCCCTGGCCATCCATTACCGCGAGCGCGCCTACGGGATCTGGCGGCGCCAATTGAAGAACCAGAAGCCCGACACCGCCGACGATCCCGAACCGATCGGCAACGTCAGCGGCACGGACCTTTCCGAAGATGAGACTTTGCAGGTTGCCGAGGGAATCGAGCACGAGCGGGATGCCTAGGATGCGTGAGAAGCGCGCGATTTGAGTCCATCAAATCGCGCGCCAGCCATTCCTGCTCAGGCGTGCTTGCTGTCAGTGCACTTTCTCGGGATCCGGCCAAAGATCGCGCACCTGCTCCGGCAGCGCTGCACGCACCTTACGCACTTCGCCCGGGTCGACGTAATGGGAGAGAACCTTGAAGACCGTCCGAGTCGCCTCGACCGTGTTCACCGGCCTGATGAACTTGAGTTCCTGCTCGACCTGCTCGAGAAATTCATCGAGCGTGCGCGATCGTACAGGCTGCTTGGACGGCTGGAACTGGTCGTAATAGGTTCCACGCACCAGCAGCGGCAACTGTGCCCCCAGATGCGCCGAGAGGTCCGTCGGCAGACGGTCGCGTACCGTATGCAGGACGGCGCTCAGCATGTGTCAGGCCACCTGGCGATCGGGACCATGGTCCTCCATGATCTCCTTGAGCCAGGTATTGGTGACCTGCAGGGTTTTATCGAAAGCGTCTATGCCCGTAGCGCTCATGGCCGCCTCCATGGGGTTTGGAAGATACCCCACCAACGGGGCGTCGTCCCGAGAGTTCCACCGCTTCACCAGGGCAAATTCGGAACTTCCGCGACGTGTGCGGATTTCGCTCCAAGCGGAGAAATTACTATGAAGACCTATGACCCCGATAAAACGACCAAGGAAGTCCGCCAGGGCAATCGGCGCCTGATGAATCTGCGCGTGCTGGTCTACGCCATCATCGGAATCGTCGTCGCCTTCGCGCTCATCTATCTCTGGTTCGCGGTCTTTGCGCCCGGCGGGTCCGCAGCATAATGGCGGAACTTTGAGCGGGAAGGGGAATTGCCCGTCTAAAGCGGGATGCGAACGCGGGGACCGGTTTCGCGGGGTTTCCTGCCTCAAGCTAGAGCGCGATCGTTAACACGAGGATCGACAAATGGGTAGAGCGTCAGACGACCACGACCACCCTTATCGGGCCGAGGAGGGGCCGCCCGAGTATCGTGAGGGCCGCCAGCTCGACGACAATACGGATGACCTGGGCCGCAACGTCACCGATCCCGAGAAGACGGAAGAGATGGTCGAAACCGCCATCTACCGGCTGACACCCATCGCGCAGCCCGACGACACCAATTGGGACCGCACCGTCAACCGTGGCGATGTGATCGTGCGGGCGCGTTCTTCCGGCGATGCACGGGTGGTCGCCTCCGAGGGTGAGGCGGAGGCGATGGGCAAGAATCCGACCTTGGCCACCACGCAACTGCTGGCCAGCGCCTTCCGCGATTCCCACCTCTATGCCGTCCGCCGGGTCTCGGATTCCCAACATCCAGCCCTCGGCCCGCGCGAAGTCCTGGAAGCCGATTTTCTTTCCAAAAAGCGCTAGGTCAGGTTCGCGTAGCGGTGGTGGTCTCAGACGGGCGTGACGGAAACGATCTTGCCCACCACCGCGCCGGAATGCCGGATGCCCCGCAGGCGCTCCTCTGCGTCTTCCCAGGAATAGGCCCAGATAGTCGTCGTGAAGTTGCTGCCCGAATAGCGGTAGTCGATGGCAAAGCAGTAGAGCGGCCGACCCTCGGCGTCCTCGCAGACGCACTCCGGGTCCGGCTCCATGTTCCGAGCGCGTATTTCTGCAAGATTGATGACGTCACCCATCACTGCAAGCTCCGGTGGCTGAAAATGAAACAGGAGCGCAGCGCCAACGGTTCCAGGCCTAACACAAGCGTGTCCGGCGGCGAACCGAACCGGTGGCTTTCTCGTTTCCTTGGCACGGAACAACCAAGGAGCAAGCCGATGCCGGCAAAATCGAAGGCTCAGCAGAAGGCGGCCGGAGCTGCGCTCTCGGCCAAGCGTGGCGACACCAAGAAGAGCGAGCTCAAGGGCCCGTCCAAGTCCATGTACGAGTCGATGAGCGAAGAGGAGCTCGACGAAATGGCGTCCACCAAGCGCAAGGGCAAACCGGAGCACAAATCGAAGTCGTGATGTCCAGGCGGCCCGGCGATCAGCGCTCGTAGGTGCCGACGAACTCGGTCTCTTCGAGCATGTGGCGCCGGGCGGCGTGCCAGACGTCCTCGACCGGCGTGTCGTTGGGCACGCCGAGGTCCCTCACGTCGAGGGCGGCCAGACGGAAGATATAGTGATGGGTGCCGTGTCCGCGGGGCGGCTCGGGGCCGTCATAGCGGCTCTGACCGAAATCGTTGCGGGCAAAGCGCACGTCGCCGCTGGCCTTGCTGCCGAACCCCTCTTGCAATTCCGTCTGCCCTCCCGGGATATCGAAGGCGCCCCAATGCCTGAACATGCCGTTCGGCGCGTCGGGATCCTCGACGATCAGCACGAAACTCAGCGTGCCCTCGGGCACGCCCGACCAAATCAGATGCGGCGAGAGGTTATCGCCGTCCCGCGCGTGCCGCACGGGTATCGCACCATTTGCATCGAAGGCGGGACTGGAAAGCGTCAGAGGCATGATGGCTCCTTGCGGTTGAGGCGCGAAGGTGCCTTGCGCCGCGGGTTGACCAGGTTCGGCCGGCACCTTCGAAGTTTCAGACATATTTGGGCGGCTCCTCCTCGTCCGGGTTGGGAAACGGTTCCTCGGGCGGGGGGATGTCGGGATCCGGATCGCGCTGCGGCCGAGGGTCCGGATCCGGCTTCGGGTCGGGCGGCAGCGGCGGCGGCTCGGGCTCAGGCGTGGGAGGCTCGCCCGGAGGGATGTAGAGTCTCAAGGTATACACGGTATGCGCTCCCTGGGTCGTGACAGGCTCGCCGGGGCCGTTCGCGGACCCGGTTCTACACTCAACTGTTTTGGCGCCCGAAGGTTCGCGCTCACCTGGCTGCGCCGGCCGCGGCAGGAACAAAATGGCGGAAAGGATTTCCGTCGACGGCTCGGCTTCTCCGCCGTCGCACCGCTAACACAAATCAGCCTCGGAACGGCCTGCTGAGGAACCGCGAGCCGAGAAGGCCGAAGCGCCAGGGGGCCTCGCGATTGCGCGAGATGCCGATGCGTTCGCCCGCGACGACTTGGGAACCTTCTGGGGCACCATTTATATCGAACGGAAACGCGAGCACGGAGCGTCCGTTGTGACTAAGGTCGACGCCGAGGGCCTGGCAAAGCCGACCGGGCCCGGCGCAGAGCAGCCGGGGATCGGAAAGGCCGCGCCGTTCGGCCATGACATCGAGCCCGGTCAGGGGCTCGATCGCGCGGATCAGCACTGCCGAGCCCGGCAGGCATACGAAGTTGAGGCACCAATGGATTCCGTAGGACCGATAGACATAGACAGTCCCCGGCTCGCCGAACATGGCGCCGTTGCGCATCGTTGGCCCGTTGAAGCTGTGCGAGGCCGGGTCCGTCGCGTCATAGGCCTCGGTCTCGACGATGCGACCGCCGATCCCGTCCACCGTGAGCGTTGCTCCGATGAGCGCCGCCGCCACATCTGCCGCCGGTCGCGCGAAGAAATCTGCCGTCAGTCTCACGCTCTTGCCTTTTTCGGTCCGTTTCCGCCGCCCCACATGCCGAGGCGGTTCCGCCATGCCTCTTAGCCTCGATGACATCGCCTGGCGACACGTCGCGCATATCTGCGTCGACATGCAGCGCATGTTCGAGGAGGAGACCGCCTGGCATACGCCTTGGGCTGCGCGGACCTTGCCGGCCATCGAGGCCATCGTCGAGCTCAACCCGCAGCGCACCGTCTTCACCCGCTTTATCCCTCCGCTGAATGCGGACGCCGCCAGGGGCGCCTGGCGTGCCTACTACCAGCAGTGGCACATGATGACGCGCGAGCGCATGCCGGCCCAGTTGCTCGAGCTCTGCGCCCCGCTCGCCCGCTTCGTGCCGCCGGCGCGTGTCGTCGACAAGGCCATCTACTCCCCCTGGCTCGAAACCGGGCTTCACCGGCAATTACGAACCGAAGCTGTCGAAACGCTGGTCGTGACCGGCGGCGAGACGGATGTCTGCGTCCTGGCGACGGTGATGGGTGCCGTCGACCTCGGCTACCGCGTCGTGCTGCCCGAGGACGCCGTCTGCAGCTCGGCCGACGAGACCCACGATGCCATGCTGCGCATCTACAGGAGCCGTTTCGGCGAGCAACTCGTCGACTGCCGCACCGAAGACCTGCTGGACGCCTGGCGGCACGAAACGTGAAATCCTAGCGCAGCCAGCGGAAGGCCCGCTCAAGCTCTGCTTTGCCGTCGCTGTGGTACCAGCGGCCATGGGCGAGGATGATGCGTTCGGGGTCCCATTCGACCATCCGCTTGACCGCCGCCTTCAGTCCCGCCTGGTTGGCCGCATAGGTGAGGCGCATGTCGCGCGGCATTTGTCCATCCGGGTCCTGCACACCTCCCAGTCGTGTCAACCATCTCATGAGAATCGAACCGAGCTTTGCCGGCTCGAAATTCTCGATGAGGTCGGTCAGCACCAGCGTGCGGCTGGGGCGATGGAAGAACACCATCTCGGTCATGTACTCGCCCACCACCGGCAGGGTCGCCAGCGCTTCGTCCCAGGGATATCCGCTGGTCCGGTCGAGTGTCTCACATTCGAAATCGATCCGTCCACCGGCCTGCTGGCGGATGCGCGGCGCCAGAAAGACCTGAGCGTCGTCATAGGCAGCATGCCAGTCGGGGATCCACCAATAGTGGATGCGGTTGGGCCCGATGATCCAGCGCGGCGCGCCGATGCCGGCGATCTCTCTGGCGAGCTCGCCGGTGAGCGGGGTCGGCGAGTGGATGAAGAGATCGCGGCCGATGCGGATGACGGTCATGCGCGTCGGAAACGGCATTTTGGGCCAGGGCATGCCGAACCGGATGATCGGTCCGTCGACGATCCAGACATCCTCGGCGACGGGCTTCAGCGTATTGAGCGGCGGATAGGTCGCCTGGTCGTGATGCCGCATCGGTCCCCCAATCGAACGCTCGGGAGAGTTGCAGACGGGGCAGGGCTTTGCCAACCCCCCTGGCGGCGTCACTGCCGCACGAGCAGCCGCAGAGCGATGACGCACATGGTTGCTCCGATGATGAGATCCAGCACGCGCCAGGCGCCCGGCTGCGCAAACAGCGGTCGCAACAGGCGTGCTCCGTAACCGAGCGAGAAGAAGAAGCAGAAGGAGGCGGCCACCGCGCCCGCCGCGAAGACGGCCTCCTCGCCCGGATACTGCGTCGAGATCGAGCCGAGGAGCAGGATCGTGTCGAGATAGACGTGCGGGTTGAGCCAGGTGAAGGCGAGGCAGGCGGCAAGAGCAGCGGCGAGGCTTGTCGGTGCCTGGCTCGACGGCACGAGGGTCCCGCCTTTGCCCAGTGCCGAGACGAAAGCCCGCACGCCATAGGCGACGAGGAACGCCGCACCGGCAAAGCGCAGCGCCGTCTCGAGCCAGGGCAGGGAGGCGGTCAGCGCGCCGAACCCGGAAACACCGGCCGAGATCAGCACAGCGTCCGAAACCGCGCAGGCGAGGCAAATGGCAAGAACATGCTCGCCGCGCAGCCCCTGGCGCAGTACGAACGCGTTCTGCGCACCGATGGCGAGGATCAGGCCGAGGCCGAGCAGGAAACCGGGAATGAATGCTGTGGTCATGAAACGCCTCTGCTGAGACGCTTTGACTAATGGCGGGCACTGGATTAGTGAAATTAAACTTTCTGTCTCTGGATTAGCAAAATTAAATCATGCTCGATTATGCCCATTTGGCAGCGCTTGCAGCGGTGGTGCGAACCGGCAGCTTCGAGAAGGCGGGCCAGCGACTGAACATAACGCCCTCGGCTGTCTCTCAGCGCATCAAGCTCCTCGAAGAGCGGCTTGGTGCCGTACTGGTGGTGCGCGGCCAGCCATGCGTTGCGACCAAGGCCGGCCAGCGCCTCTGCCGGCATTTCGAGGAGGTGAGCCTGCTCGAGTCGACGCTCCAAGGCGATTTCGGCGCCCTGATGCCGACGGGCGCGCCTGCGCGCCTGCGCATCGCCGTCAACGCCGACAGTCTTGCCACCTGGTTCATCGATGCGATGGCCGGAGCCGGCGATGGGCTGCTGTTCGATCTGGTGGTGGACGATGAAGGCAACAGTGCCGAGTGGCTGCGACGAGGTGAAGTCGGCGCCGCGGTCACCGCCAATGCCGGTCCGGTCCAGGGCTGCAGCGTGCGCGCGCTCGGCGCATTGCGCTATCTGGCGACGGCGAGCCCGCAATATGCGCAGCGCTGGTTCTCGGAAGGGGTCGGGGAAGCGCAGCTGAGCCATGCGCCTTGTCTGGTCTTCAGCGCCACAGACGAACTGCAGACGCGCTGGGCCGCCGGCATCGTCGGCCGGCCGCTCACCATGCCGAGCCACTGGCTGCCGGCCACCCAGGCCTTCGTCGACGCGGCGCTTGCCGGGCTCGGTTGGGGGATGAACCCTGAACCGCTGGTGCGCCGGCATATTGCGCTAGGACGCTTGGTCGAACTCGTTCCCGGTCGCACTCTCGACGTGCCGCTCCACTGGCAGTGGAGCCGCTCGCTGGAGCCGGTGCTCGAGAACGTAACGGCCGCGGTGGTGACCGCGGCCGCTGATTGGCTTGTCGAGACGAACGAGTAGGCCTACTCGGCCGGTACGACCTGGCGCCGGGGTGCGGCGGCGAGCCCGACGGCGCCGAGCGCCATGATGCCGGTGAACCCGATCGCATAAGCGACACCAAGATTGTCGACCAGAAGGCCCCCGACGATCGCGCCGGTCGCGATGGAGACCTGGAAAAGTACGACGATCAGGCTGCCAACCCCTTCGAGATCGTCCGAGGCGGCCTGTGCCAGCCCCGTCTGCAGCACGATCGGGCCGGCACCGAAGGCAAAGCCCCATATGGCGGCAAGACCTGCGGCGGGAATGGCATTGGTGCCAAAGAAGGCGAGTGCGAGAGCCGAAAGCCCCATCAGCGTGCCGACGGTTGCAAGGCCCAGCCGCTGGTTGCGGTCGGCGATGGCCCCGCCCACCAGATTGCCGAAGAAGTTGGCGATGCCGAACGCCAGCAGGGTCATGGCGACCATGGCGGGCGACATCTGCGTCACCTGCTCGAGGAAGGCGCGCACATAGACGAATCCGGCGAAATGGCCACCGGCGACCAGGAGGACAGCCAGAAGTCCGAGTTGCACGCCGCGCCGGCCGGTCAGGCGCAGAATGCTGATGAGATTATTACTGGCCGCGGCGGGCAGGCGCGGCAGGGCGAAGACCTGGACTGCGGTCGCGATCACAGCCGCGCCCGCGGCCAGGAACATGGCCATCCGCCAACCGAAGAGGTCGCTGACCAGCGCGCCGACCGACGGAGCGGCGATGGTCGCCAGCGATACGCCGACGAAGATGATGGACATGCCGCGGCCCAGGGCGTTGATGCCGACGAGCCTCGCAACGACGGCGGAGGAAAGCGACCAGAAGCCGCTAAGCGCGATGCCGAGCGCCGCGCGGGCGATCAGCAGCATCACGAAGCTGTCGGCGAAAGCCGCCATCAGATTGGATGCGACGGTGAGGAGGCTGAGGGCGATGAGCACGAGCTTGCGGTCGAGCCGGCCGATGACGACGTTGGCAAAGAGCGCCGCCACCGCGCCGACGACGGCGGTCGCGGTCACTGCCTGGCCGGCAAGGCCTTCGCTGATGCCGAGGTCGGCGGCCATCGGCGTTAAAAGGCCGGCCGGCAGGAACTCCGCCGAGACGATGGCGAAGGTGGCGAAAGACATGGAGAGAACGGCGAGCCAGATGCCCATGGGCCATCCGGCCTGCGCGCTCGCGTGAGTAGATGAGTTACGAAATTCCGACATGTGTACCTCCGGGAGGGGCGCCAACCTAGTCGGTGCCGCTCGGAGGTTTAATGACAGAAAGTCTCCATTACATGACACTTCGTCCGAAAGTCTCTGCACCCGCGGCGCTGCCGTTGCGACGCCACAGGCCAGGCGGCGAGCCGACCAGCCGCTTGAAGGCGCGGCTGAAGGAGGCTTCGGACTCATAGCCCAGCCTTTGGGCGGCTTCGGCGACGCTCATGTGGTCCCGACTCAACCATTCGCCGGCGATCCGCATGCGCCAGCGCGCCACGTACCGGCCCGGGCCTTCGCCGACGACACTGGCGAACTTCTCGGCAAAGGATGAGCGCGACAGGCCCGCCACGCGCGCCAGGGTTTCGACGGTCCAGTCCTCGCCCGGATCGCGGTGCACCGCCGCCAGCGCCCGGCCAATCTGCGGATCGCGAATGGCCGCCAGCCAACCACGTGCCGCCTCGCAGGCGCCGTTGACCCAGCAGCGGATGACGCGGGCAACCAGCAGATCGGCGAGCCGCGCGAGAACCGTCGCCCCGCCGAGCTGCGATTGGCCCACTTCCTGGCTCATCGCCTCGAGGAGCGCTGCAATCACCGGATCGCGCGCCATCACTTCGCAGCCGCGGATGACCTGCGGCATCAGGTCGAGAAGGGGGTGGAAGGCATGCGCTTCGAGCGACATGCTGCCGCAAAAGAGCGTGGTGGCCTGACCGTCACCGGTCTCGGTCAGGCAATAGACGATGCCCCCGAACGAATCCATCTGGCTGTAGTCCACTGGTTTGCAGGGCGATTCGGGGGCGCCGGCAAGCTCGTGCGGGATGCCCTTGGGCAGAAGCACGATGTCGCCCTCCGCCAGCTCCATCCATCCTCCGGCCTCGGTGTGGAGCCAGCATGGCCCACTGCCGACGAAATGGAACCGCGCCAGCGGCTGCTCGGGAAAGTGGATTCCCCAGGGCTGTACCATTTCGAAGCGGCCATATCTGACGCCGGTCATGCGGAAGTCCTGCAGGACCTCACTCAGCGGGTCCATGGGCAGGCTGTTGCGGAGGCTGGACGATTTGTCATGCATGTGGCAATTCTAATCATTCAAACGCCGCTACGCTAGCCGCTAATTGTCAGGCCTCTGCCGCGGCATAGACAAACGCCGCCAGCGAAAGGAACCCGGCGAGCGCGCGGATGTGATTCCAGAAGGTCCATTCCGAAAGGTACCGCTGCCAGATGTCCGCTCCCTCGGCGCTCTCGGGCGCAACCTTGGCGAGGGCGTCGTTGCGCGGCACGTTCTGGACCATGGTGCCCCCGGACGTAGAAGAGGCCGCCTGCGATCAACGCCCAGCCGGCCGGATGCCCGATGTTGAAGCCGCCGACGACGATAGCGGCGAGGCCCAGCACCGCCATGCCGAGGAAAACGCCAAGGAAGATCGGAACCAGTACGGTGACGTTGATCGCCTGCATGGCGCGGATGCCGGCTTCGGGCGAAAGCCGCCCGAGCGCCGGCATGATGCAGAACGAGAAGACGTAGAACATTCCGGCCATCAGGCCACTGCCGAGTGCGCCAGCGAAGGCGAGGGTGAAAATCCAGTCCATTGGTCAGTCCTCCTGGTTCCAGACTCCGCTCGCGGCTGCACGCCGGACATAATCGGCAAAGGATGTTGCCGGGCGGCCGAGCGCCTGCTCTACGCCGTCGGCGATCGCGACATTGCGGCCGTCGAGCACTTCGGTAAAGAGCAGCATCATCAGGTCGATGATGACTTGCGGCACATGATCGGCGCGCAGGGCCGCGGCGAACTCGCTGGCCGGTAACTTGGCAAAACGGATGCTGCGGCCGGTCGCGCGGGCGATCTCGGCGATAGCCGTCTCAAAGGTGATGGCTTCGGGGCCGGTCAGTTCGTAGAGCTTGCCGACATGACCATCCTCCGTCAGCGCAGCGACCGCGACGTCGGCAACATCGTCGATGTCGACAAACGGCTCCGGCACCGGCCCGGCAGGCAGGTAGACCTCGCCCGAGAGGACCGGCTCGAGCAGGAAGGCCTCGCTGAAGTTCTGTGCAAACCAGCTGCAGCGCAGGATCGTCCAGTCGGCGCCGCTGGCCTTGAGCATCTCTTCGCTGCGCTGCGCTTCCGGCTCGCCGCGCCCGGACAGCAGCACGATCCGCTTCACGCCGTTTGTGAGCGCGACCTTGGTAAACGCCTCGATCGCTTCCGGCGCGCCGGGCACTGCAAGATCCGGATAGTAGGTGACATAGGCAGCCGAGGCGCCGGCGAGTGCGGCCTCCCATGTTTCCGGCCGTTCCCAGTCGAACGCTGGTTCCGCATTCCGCGAGCCGATTCGTGCGAGCTTGCCGAGCGCATCCAGCCGGTCGGCGACGCGCCGGCCGGTCTTGCCATTGCCGCCGACGACAAGGATCGGGGCAGGTGTCTCTTTGTTCGCAGTCATCATCATCTCCTGGGTTCAAAAAACATGAGGAATACTCATATTTGCTAAATGTGATAAATCCTCATATTATCTGAGTCAACACGAAATCGGACGGGTGGTGATGACGATGACGCAGGCTTTGCCTTCCCAGCCGCGCAAGATGCCGACCCAGCAGCGCAGCCGTGAGCGGGTGGAACGGATCCTTGCCGTCGCGACCGACCTCATCGCCGAGCGTGGCAGCGACGCGGTCAGGATGAGCGATATTGCGGAGGGGGCAGGGGTTTCGATCGGCTCGCTCTATCAGTACTTTCCGGACAAGTCGGCGGTGATCCGCACCCTCGCCGAGCGCTCCAACGAAATGGCCCTTGCCTGCGTCGAGCGGATCATGGGTCAGGTCCAGGACCTCCCGGGACTGGCGCAGGCGCTCCAGCAGGTCGTCGACGAGTATTATGGTATGTTCCAGGACTATCCGGTAACGCGGGACATCTGGTTCGCCACGCAGGCCGACAAGGCCCTTCGCAACATCGACGCCGAGGACACCGCCGCCCATGTGGCGCAGTTCGAGGGGGTGATGCTGCGCATAGGCGTGCCCGCCGGCAAGACGGAGGTCAAAAGCTATGCCCTGCTGGCCATGAATCTCCTCGCCGCTGCCGTGCGCATGGCTATCGTCTTGCCGGCCGACGAGGCGGCCCGCGTGCTCGAAGGATTCAAGACGATGGCCGCGCGCGACCTGCTGGCCCGGTTCGGCGCCTGACGCTTGCAGGAACCGCTGCACCCGCCTATGTTGCCCGCATTATGCAAGGATATTTCTCGATGACTGTCTGCACGGTCGTGCGCATTCGCTTTTCCGCGGCGTCCTGCCGCTAAGGTTCGCGCCCGAGCTCCCACCAACTCTTCACGGAGCCTGAGGCGCGCGCTTTGAGCGTGTGCCCGAGCCCTTCATCGTGCTCGCAAGGCCAATCGGGCCCTGCAGGACGTCCGCGCATCTTCTCTCCACCACGCGAGCCGGAGAAGACGCATGAGGACGTTTCCGTGCAAATCAAACATAACCGCAGACCCAGCCGGAGCTGGGATGCCGTCGCCGACTGGTATGTCGGCTGGTCGGGTCCTGAAGGCAGCCGGCACCATAAGAGGCTCGCCATTCCGGCGCTGATCGACCTCTTGCGGCCGCAACCGGGTGAAGGCGTGCTGGACATCGGCTGTGGTGCCGGCGCGCTCGCGCCCGCTATCATGAAAGCCGGCGCTGCCTACACCGGCGTCGACCTGGGGGCCAGGCTCATCGCCCATGCCCGCAAGCATCATCGCGGCGATGCTCGCTTCGTCGTTGGAGACGCGACGCGCCTCGCTGCCATGCCCGATTTGCGGGCGGGCACGTTCGACGCGGCTGCCTTCCTTCTCAGCATCCAGGATATCGAGCCCTTGGAGGGGGCGCTGGCCTCCGCCGCCTGGGCGTTGAAGCCTGGCGGCCGGCTGGTGTTGCTCATGACCCATCCGTGCTTCCGCATTCCGCGCCAGAGCGGCTGGGGTTGGGACGAAGGACGGCGGCTGCAGTTCCGACGTATCGACCGCTACCTGACCCCGCTCGACATCCCCATGCAGGAATATGGGGACGGACGGCGCGGCACGACGCGCAGCTACCATCGCCCACTCGAGACCTATGTCTCGGCCCTTGCTGGCAACGGCCTCGTGGTCGATGCCCTACGCGAAGTGGCGGGAGGGTTCGCCAACCAGCGCGACGAGGCCAGGGCCGCACGGTTGGCGCAGGCTGAAATCCCGCTGTTTCTTTGCCTGCGGGCCACCAGGCGCTGACCTCGGACGGGCGGCGGCCTTGCGGGGCAGCCGCCCGTCCGAGAAACCTCAGGAATTCTCCCGATCTGCGCGCCGCGCCGTTTGCAATCGCCAATGCGCGCCACTATTGTGCCGCCACTTTCTGTGTAGCCCACTCGCAAAGGCCCAAATGTCCAACGACAACATCTTCCGCGAAGTCGACGAGGAACTGCGCTCGGACCGTATGCGCAGGTTTTGGCAGCAGTTCGGGCCCTATGTCATCGGCGCAGCGGTTGCCATCGTCCTGCTCGTGGCCATCAACGAGGGCTGGGCCTGGTGGCAGAACTCACGGGCTGCCGCATCTTCCGATCGGCTCTATGCCGCTTTGGAGCTGGCCGACGGCGGTGACACTCAGGCGGCCCAGGCCGCGCTCGAGGAACTGGCGGCGACCGGTTCCGGGGGCTATCCGACGCTCGCGCGCTTCCGTGAGGCGGGCCTGCTCGCCGCCAGTGGCGACGCTGCAGCGGCTATTGCCGCCTACGACGCGCTTGCTACCAGCGAGTCCAATCCGCGCCTGCGGGAACTGGCGCTGGTGATGGCCGGCAATCTGCTCGTCGATGCCGGAACCCTCGAGGAAGTCGAAAGCCGCGTCGCCGCCATCGCCGTCGAAGGCAATCCGCTGCGCAATGCCGCGCGCGAGGCCATCGGGCTGGCCCAGGTCAAGGCTGGAGAGACGACCGGTGCGCAGGCGACCTTCGAGGCCATTCTCAACGACCCACTGACGCAGAACAGCCAGCGCCAGCGCGCGGGCTTCTATCTCGCGCAACTCCTCGCCCAGGGCGACATCGATCCTGAGGCCGAAGCTGCGGGTGAGGCCGGTGAGCCGACCCCGCAAGCACCGGCGGAGGGTGAGGTGCCGGCGGCCGAATAGGCCGCCGACCGGATATGCCATGACCGTCACTGTTGCCATCGTCGGCCGGCCGAACGTGGGTAAGTCCACGCTCTTCAACCGTTTGGTCGGGCGCAAGATCGCGCTCGTCGACGACACGCCCGGCGTCACTCGCGACCGGCGCGAGGCCGAGGGGCGGATCGCCGACCTCAAGTTCCGTGTCCTCGATACCGCCGGCTTCGAGGACGTCAGGGACGGCAGTCTCGAAGATCGCATGCGCCAGCAGACCGAGCTCGCCATCCGCGAGGCGGACGTCATTCTCTTCATGATCGATGCGCGCGCCGGCGTCGTGCCGCTCGACGAGCGCTTCGCCCAGGTGCTGCGCCGGGCCGGCAAGGATGTGCACCTGATTGCCAACAAGGCCGAGGGGCGCGAGGCGCAGGCGGGGCTGGTCGAGGCTTTCAGGCTCGGATTCGGCGAACCCATACCGCTCTCGGCCGAGCATGGCCTGGGCATGGCCGACCTCCATTCGATCGTCTCCGAGGCGATCGACAGGGCCGCCGAGGCAAAGGGTGAGGGCGCCCCCGAAATCGAGGCGATGCCCGAGGTGAACGTCGATATCGACGACAGCGAGCTCGAAGGCGAGGGCGAAGAGGCAACGCTACGCTGGAACCCCCGCCGCTACCTCAACGTCGCCATCGTCGGGCGGCCCAACGCCGGCAAGTCGACCCTCGTCAACCGCCTCGTCGGCGAGGATCGCGTGCTGGTCGGCCCGGAAGCCGGAATCACCCGCGATTCCATTCTCGTGCCCTGGGAATGGCAGGGCAGGGTCATCAATCTTGTCGATACCGCCGGCATCCGCCGTCGCGCCCGTGTGACCGAGAAGCTCGAAAAGCTCGCCGTCGGCGATGCGCTGCGCACGATCCAGTATGCCGAGGTCGTGGTGCTTATGCTCGATGCGACCATTCCCTTCGAAAAGCAGGACCTGCAGCTCGCCGACCTCGTCGAGCGCGAGGGAAGGGCTATGGTCATTGCCGTCAACAAGTGGGATCTTATCGAGGACAAGCCCGCAACTCTGGCGGCTCTCAAGGAGGCCTGCGAGCGACTGTTGCCGCAGCTGCGCGGCATTCCGCTGTTGACCCTCTCGGGTCTCACCGGCCGCAATCTCGATCGTCTGATGGACGCCATCTTCGAGATCGAGAAGGCCTGGAACGGCCATGTCTCGACTGCGCGTCTCAACCGTTGGCTCGCCGGCATGGTCGAGGGCCACCCGCCGCCGGCCGTCTCGGGGCGCCGGCTGAAACTGCGCTACATGACCCAGGCCAAGAGGCGCCCGCCGAGCTTCATCCTCTTTGCCTCGCGCCCCGATGTGCTGCCCACCTCCTACCAGCGCTATCTCGTCAACGGTCTGCGTGAGGCGTTCGCACTGTTGGGCACGCCCATCCGTCTCTGGGTGCGCGCGTCGAGCAAAAATCCCTATGACGATCCGGGCAAGCGCAGGATCGGATAGAGATTCCTCGTATGGCCGGTGGCGAACCCGGCCCAATTGCCTTATCTAATGGTGTGCCCGAGTGACCCGATGCCGAGTGCGGGTCGCGCAACACCCTCACGCCCTTGTTCATTCAGATTGCTATCGTCGTCGTCCTGACATTGATCAACGGCCTGTTGGCCATGTCGGAACTGGCGGTGGTCTCCTCCCGTTCGGCGCGGCTGCGCGTGCTGATCGACCAGGGTGACAAGGGCGCCGCCATTGCGCAGCGGCTTGCAGAAGATCCGGGCAAATTCCTGTCTTCGGTTCAGATCGGCATCACGCTGGTCGGTATCCTTTCCGGCGCCTTCTCAGGCGCAACCCTGGGCTTGAGGCTTGCCGAATGGCTGCGCACCATCGGCGTGCCGGCAGGCGCTTCCGACTTTTTCGGTGTCGGCGTCGTCGTGGTCGCCATCACCTATATGTCGCTGGTTGTCGGGGAGTTGGTGCCCAAGCAGATCGCGTTGCGCAATCCCGAGCGCATCGCCGCCCGCGTCGCGCCGCTCATGGCCTTCATCGCCATCGTCGCCGCGCCTGTGGTCTGGCTGCTCGACATATCCGGTCAGGGCCTGCTGCGGCTCATCGGCCAGCACGGAGAGCGCGAGGAGTCGGTCACCGAGGAAGAGGTGCGCACGCTGATTTCTGAGGCAACGACCGCCGGTGTCCTCGAGCGCGAAGAGCAGTCGATGATTTCGGGCGTCATGCGCCTCGCGGACCGCTCGGCCCGCGGCCTGATGACGCCGCGACTCGATGTCGACCTCATCGATCTTTCCGACAGTCCCGAGGAGATCCGCAAAGCCATCCTCTCGACCCACCGCTCCCGCCTTCCCGTGCAGGAAGGGGATGCCGACACCATCATCGGCGTGGTGGCGATCAAGCGGCTGATTGAGGTCTTTGCTACCGAAGAGCCGCTGAACATCCGCGAATTTGTCGAACCCGCGCCGGTGGTCATGGACCACACCAGCGCTCTCGACGTCATCCATGCCCTGCGTCGTTCGACCGTCCATATGGCGCTGGTCTTCGACGAATACGGCCACTTCGAAGGCATCATCACCTCTGGCGACATTCTCGAGGCCATCACCGGCGTATTCCAGGAGGAGGACGGAGAGGAGCCCGCTGTCATCCGGCGCGAGGACGGCAGCTATATCGTTGCGGGCTGGATGCCGGTCGACGAATTCGCCGACCGGCTGGGCGTTTCCATCCCACGCGATGCCAAATACGAGACGGTTGCCGGCTACGTGCTCTCGCTCGTCAACCACCTGCCAAAGGTTGGCGAGACTGTCGACAGCGAGAACTGGCGCATTGAGGTGCTCGACCTCGATGGGCGCCGCATCGACAAAGTGCTACTGAGCCGGATCGAGTAGCTCCGCACGGTTGCGAAAACGTTGGAACGGGCCTTTTTTCGAACGTCTGGTTCGGATCAGAGATCGGAAAATTCGCCCGTGCGCATGTCGTAGAGCCTGCCGGTCTCGTCGAGGGTCGGCGATACGAGATTGACGAGGTTCGGGGCGATTTCGGCGGGCTGGGGCAGCGTTTCCGGGTTCTCGCCCGGCATCGCCTTGGCCCGCATGGCGGTGCGCACGGCGCCCGGATAGAAGACATTGGCCTTGACCCGGGATTGCTCCATCTCGGCCGACCAGGATTTGACCATGGCGTCGAGCGCCGCCTTGCTCGCGGCGTAGGGCCCCCAATAGGGCCGCGCCGAGCGCGCCGAGGACGAGGAGACGAAGACCGCTCGTCCGGCTTCCGACTGGCGCAGCAGCAGGTCGAGCGAACGAACGAGCCGGTAATTGGCGATGACGTTGATGGTCATCACCTTCTCGAAATCCTCGGGCGAGACATGCGGCAGGGGCGAGAGCACGCCGAGCATGCCGGCGTTGGCGATGAGCCCGTCCAGCACGCCCCAGCGCTCGAAGATTGCTGCGCCCAGCCGGTCGATGGCGTCGCCGTCCTTGAGGTCTAGCGGCACCAGCGTTGCCGAGGAGCCGAGGTCCTGTATCTCGTCGTCGAGTTCCTCGAGTCCCCCGACGGTCCGCGCCACCGCAATGACATGAGCGCCACGCCGTGCCGCTTCCAAAGACGCGGCATAACCGATCCCCCGGGAAGCGCCTGTCACCAGCACGACCTTGCCCTGAAGATCCTTTTCGTCTTGCATTAACCGGCCTCTTTAAGCAGCGAGATTTGCTTGGGTTCGTTCTTGGAGCGGCCGTTCAGATCAGTCAACTGCGTGGGGTAGTCGCCGGTGAAATAATGATCGGTGAATTGCGGCGCGTGCGGATTGCGCCGTTCGCCCCCGACCGCGTCGTAGAGCCCGTCGATCGAAAGGAACTGGAGCGAATCCGCCCCGATGAAACGGCACATCTCATCAAGGCTCGAATACTGGTTGGCCAGCAGCTTTTCGGGATCGGGCGTGTCGATGCCGTAATAGTCCGAATGGAAGATCATCGGGCTCGCCACGCGAATGTGCACTTCGCTCGCGCCCGCTTCGCGCATCATCTGCACGATCTTGACCGACGTGGTGCCCCGCACGATCGAATCATCGATCAGCACCACGCGCTTGCCAGCGATCTCGGCCCGGTTGGCCGAATGCTTGAGCTTGACCCCGAAGGCACGGATCTGCTGCGTCGGCTCGATGAAGGTGCGGCCAACATAATGGTTGCGGATGATGCCGAGCTCGAACGGGATGCCGCTTTCCTGGGCGTAGCCGATGGCTGCCGGCGTGCCCCCGTCCGGCACCGGTACCACGACGTCCGCCTCGACCGGTGCCTCCCGGGCGAGGTTCATGCCCATGCGCTTGCGTGCCGAATAGACGCTGCGCCCGGCAACCATCGAGTCCGGGCGGGCGAAATAGACGTATTCGAAAAGGCAGATGCGCTCGCGGCGCTTGGGAAAGGGCTTGAACGATTCGATGGTGATCTCGCCATCCGGCTGGATTTCGGCAACGACCACCTCGCCGTTCTCGACGTCGCGCAGGAACTTGGCCCCGATGATGTCGAGCGCGCAGGTCTCGGAGGCAAAAATCGGTTTGCCGTCGAGCTCGCCCAGCACCAGCGGCCGGATGCCGTTGGGGTCGCGCGCGCCGATGAGCTTGGTGCGCGTCATCGCGATCATTGCATAAGCGCCCTCGATGGCCCCCAGCGCGTCGATGAAGCGGTCGGACGAGGAGGTGCGCTGCGAGCGGGCGATAAGGTGAAGGACCACCTCGGTATCCGACGTCGACTGGCAGATGGCGCCTTGCGCGATGAGGCGCCGTCGCAGCGACAGCCCGTTGGTGAGGTTTCCGTTGTGGGCGATGGCGATGCCGCCGACTTCGAGCTCGGCAAACAGCGGCTGCACGTTCCGCAGGATCGTTTCGCCGGTGGTCGAGTAGCGCACGTGCCCCATGGCCATGCTGCCCGGAATACGGTTGAGGGTCGCGGGATCGGTGAAGTGATCGCCCACGAGCCCCAGCTGGCGTTCCGAATGGAACTGACGTCCGTCGAAGGAGACAATACCCGCGGCCTCCTGGCCACGATGCTGCAGGGCATGCAGGCCCAGAGCCGTCAGCGTCGCCGCTTCCGGATGCCCCAGAATGCCGAACACCCCGCACTCTTCGCGCAGGGTGTCGCCATAGAGATCGTCGTCGATGCTCGGGTGATGGTTCACCGAACTCTCCATTCCAAGTCTGCCCTCAACAGCAGTCTGGGTCTTTGTTCCCCATCGGGAACATGGCCAGTCAGCAACCGGCCGAAATCACGCGCCGACGTTTGCGCCGGGCGTCGGCTCCAGGCCCTGAGGCGAGGGCAGGGGCGTACTGTCCTCGGTCGAATCAGTGCCTTCATCCAGCGGTGCGGCGGGGGCAGTGCCCTCTTCCTCGGTGATGCCGGTGCCGCCGCGCAGCACCTGCGTCACCTGCTCCTCGAGGTTGTCCGGGAGCATGGCGATCAACGTGTCGCCCATGTTTTTTAGGTGCGGCAGCGTCTGGCTGTTGGCCGCCCATGGCGGCAGGTTGTTCGGGAGGAGCCAGAGACCGAAGATAACGATGACGATGGCGATGAGAAGCCCGCGCAGTACGCCGAAGACGAAGCCCAGGGTCCGATCGATCGGCCCAATGCGGCTGTCGACGACGAAATCGGCGATGCGCATGGTGATGAGGTGCAGAACGATCAGAGCCACGATGAAAGTGACGATGACCGTCGCCACGTCCGCGACCACCTGCTCGGCGATGTACTGGCGAGCGATCTCGGGGTGGTACTGCCACATGTAGATGGCGATGGCCGCTGAGCCCGCCCAAGTGGCGAGCGACAGCACCTCGCGGGTCAGCCCGCGCGCCGTGGCCAGGATCGCCGAGATCAGCACCAGAATCCCAACGCCCACATCGAAAGCCGTCAGCATGTCAGAAGAGCCTGCCCAATTCGTTGCTAAAGTCTTGCTGCCGGACCTTTAGCGGCTTTGCGCAGCAATGCCAAGCATTGTGGGGCTTAAGCTCCGGGTTGTTCTCAAAAAGCAACGGCTTGCCTCTATCGCCGGAGCGGGAGGCGAAAAAACAGACCCGGTTTCTCACGAAGAAGTTCGCATCAACGAAAATCTGCAGCGCGTGCGCCAATCCGATCAGATCGCGTCGGGCTCTAACTGAGATCTGCACCCCGCGGCGGAGAGCTCGGGCGCAGTGTATTGGCCATAGGGTGCGCAGGTTCGGATGGCCCACGTCCAGCATCGGCGCCGGCAAGCGCCTTGGTGGCGAGGAGCGCCGCGATGATCATCGGCACCACAGCCCAATACGAGAAGCGGATACCGAAATGTTCAGCAATGAAACCGAGCAGCGGCGGCCCGGCGAAGAACACCACGAATGTCATCTGCCCAAGCGCAGCGACGTTGACGGAAGCCGGCCGATCGGTGCGACGCGCCGCCGCCGAGATGGCAAGCGGATAGACCGAGGAACAGCCGATACCCATGAGAGCAAAGCCAATGAGCGCGACGTAAGGGTGTGGCGCTGTCGCGACCGTCATAAGACCGATGGCCGCGATGCCGAGCAGCACGGCGGCCACCGAGCGCGGGCTGTAGCGGTCGGCCACGGGGTCAAGGCTGAACCGTGCGATAGCGATAAGCAAGGAGAAGATGGTCACGCTGAGGCCGCCAACGAATGGCTCGACCGCAAAGACGTCGCGCATATAGATCGCCGACCAGTCGACGCCCGCGCCCTCGGCGAAAAGCGGCGCGGCGCCGATGAGGCAAAGGGTAGCAGCCCGATTGTCGGAAACGCGATGAGCGGAGAATCACCGGCATGACCGTCCGCTCGCCTGGGCGCATTTTCGATCTTGGAAAAGACGATCCATCCTGCGATCACAATGACGACCAGCACCATGGAGGTGTGCAGTTCGATGGAGATCGCAGCTTGCCGGAGGCCCGCCGCGACAAAGGCAGTTACGAAAAAGCCGAAACTCCACATGCCATGCGCGCGGCTCATGATGCGATAGCCGAGCAGGGCCTCGTGGCGATCTGTCTCGAGATTGACATTGATCTCGAACGCTCCCGCCAGAATGCCGGCAATAAAGAACAGTGGCGCGGCCATCAGAGCTGAAGGCGCCCAGGGGATCAGCGCATAGAGGATCGACGCTCCAAAGACGGTGACGTACGCCGCGGCGCGAGCCCCGAACCTTTCGACAAGCCGACCCGAGAACGTCAAACTGAACAGGGCGCCAAACGACATGGTGACGAGCAGGAGGCCAAGCTGGCCTTCGGTCAGGTCAAACTTCAACTGCAGGTCAGGCAGCCGCGCGAGCAGCGCCCCCATCGAGAACGCCAGGGCAAATTGGATGAAGAAGATGCGGTGATGCGGCTTCATTTTTCGCTCTCGGCGTTGTTCCGGATCGGCGCGCTATCGAGGTTCCGGCAAATGGAATCGGACTCCGGGTGGAGTGGTGGCCGGCTTTAGGACTGCAGTCCAACGCAGCCCATCCAGCCTATCAAGTTTTGCTGACAGGTTATGTCAGGAAGACGGAGGCCGCCCTGCGACGTTCCATGGCCCTAATGCAAAATTTGCTGCCTATGCCACGCTTCAGGAGACCTCATGTCTACCGCCATAGGCGTCCTCGCGGACGCTTGCCGGTTGGCCTGCAGCCGCAATCCGTCCCACGATCTCGGCGAGTTCCGTGAACTCGGAAACGGCGAGGTCGACTGATCGGTCGGCGGCACTCAGCCGCCCGGTCGACACGGATCCGAACCCGAGCTTTTGCGCCTCGCGCAGCCGTAGTGCCGCGTGCACCACCGGCCTGATGCCGCCGGCCAGCGAAATCTCGCCGAAATAGACCGCATCCGTCGGCAGGGGCGAGTTGGTGAGCGAGGAAATGAGCGCGGCGGCGACCGCCAGGTCCGCTGCCGGCTCGTTGATCTTCAACCCTCCGGCAACGTTCAGGTAGATATCGTTGGCTCCGATCCTCACCCCGCAGCGGGTCTCGAGCACCGCGAGCACCATGGAAAGCCGCGCCGAATCCCAGCCGACCACCGCGCGGCGCGGGGTGCCGAGCGGAGAGGGGGCAACGAGCGCCTGGATTTCAATCAGGATCGGGCGTGTACCCTCCATGCCGGCAAAGACCGCCGATCCCGCGGCGCCCTCGTCGCGTTGATCGAGGAACAGAGCGGAGGGGTTGGCGACCTGGGTGAGGCCCAGCGCCGTCATTTCGAAGACGCCGATCTCGTCGGTGGCCCCGTACCGGTTCTTGACCCCGCGCAGTATGCGGAAGGTGTGACTGGAGTCGCCCTCGAAATAGAGGACCGCGTCGACCATGTGTTCGACGACGCGGGGTCCGGCGATCTGTCCGTCCTTGGTGACGTGCCCGACCAGCACCACCGCCGCGCCCGATTTCTTGGCAAAGCGCGTCAGTGCCTGCGCCGAGGTCCTGACCTGCGTGACCGTGCCCGGCGCGCTCTCCACCCGGTCGGTCCATAGCGTCTGGATGGAATCGACGATGACGAGATCGGGCGCGGTGCCCTGCTCGAGGGTCGCCAGGATCGTCTCGACATTGGTCTCGGCCGCCAGCATCACTTCGGCTTCGCCCAGCCCCAGGCGCTGGGCGCGCAGCCGCACCTGCGCCACGGCCTCCTCTCCCGAGACATAGACGACCCGCCGGCCATCGCCTGCCAGCGCTGCGGCCGCCTGCAGCAGCAGGGTTGATTTGCCGATGCCCGGGTCGCCGCCGACGAGAAGCGTGGACCCTTTGACGAACCCGCCTCCGGTCACCCGATCGAGTTCTGCAAGACCGGTCGTCACCCGCGCCGCACTCTCTGTCTCGCCCGAGAGCGGCACCAGCCGCGTCGGCTTGCCGTTGGCCTTGGCCGACTTCGGCCCGGCGCCGATACCGCTGTCGACGACTTCCTCGACGATGGTGTTCCATTCCCCGCAGGAATCGCAGCGCCCGGCCCACCGCGCCGTGACGGACCCGCAATTCTGGCAAACGAACGAGGATTTCAGTCTGGCCAAGGGCTTGTCCCGCTAGTGTCGCGACCGCTGATCGGTCACTCTCCGATAACAGCAACCAGCAATCTGTTCAAGAACAGACGGAGAACATCGCCTTCGCGGCGACGAGAAGGCAGCGCCCGTTGTCTAGGGTTCCTCGGCGCCGCCCACGTAATTGCGCGTATAGCGTCCCTTGAGGGCCGTCAGCAGCTCGTAGCCGATGGTGCCGCAGGCGTCGGCCTGGTCGTCGACACTGATATGGGGCCCGAACACCTCCACCCCTTCGCCTGGCTTTGGCAGGTCGGACCCGAGGTCGGTGATGTCGACGATGGTCAGGTCCATCGAGATGCGCCCGAGGACTGGGCAGAGCTTGCCACGCAGCCAGACCTTGCCGCCGGGACGGGAATTGGTGCTCGAAAGTGAACGCAGGAACCCGTCCGCATAGCCGAGCCCGATGATGGCGAGCCGGCTTTCGCGCCAGAGCGTGAAGGCCGCCCCATAGCCGACGGTCTCGCCGGTGCGCCCTTCCTTGACCTGCAGGATCGGGGCATGGAGCGTTGCCACGTTTGCCATCGGATTCTTGCGTCCGATGACGGCGCGGCCGCCGTAAAGGGCGATGCCCGGCCGCACCATCTGGAAATGGTAGTCGCGACCCGTCATCAGCCCGGCCGAATTGGCAAGCGAAGCCGGCACTTGCGGGAAATGGGTCAGAATCGACTGGAAGAGCGCCAGCTGCGTGCGGTTCTTCTCGTGGTTGGGTTGGTCGGCGCAGGCGAGATGGCTCATGATCATCTGCGGCGCAAAGCCGATCAGGTCGATGCGCTCGCGCACCGTCGTCGCTTCGTTCAGCCGAAAGCCAAGACGGTTCATGCCCGTGTCGAAATGGAAGGCGGCCGGATAGGCCTCGTTGCGTTCCAGGCACTTGGCCAGCCACTCCTCGAGCATCGCCATCGAGGAAATGACAGGCATCAAGCGCTGGCGTACATAGACATTGGCTGCACCTGGATAAAGTCCGTTGAGCACGAAGATGTGCGCCTGCGGCACGGCCGCACGCACGGCGAGCGCCTCATCGACCGTGGCGGTGAAGAAGAATTGCGCACCGGCCGCTGCCAGCGCCTTGCTCGCCTCGGCGATCCCCATGCCGTAGGCATCTGCCTTGACGACGGCAGCCGTCAGCGCACCCGCCGATACCGTATCGAGCGCGCGCCAGTTGCGGGCCAGCGCCGCAAGATCGATCGTCAGCTGACCCCCGAGGCCAGTAGTGACTGCGGCCATTCCCGCCCTTCGTGTTATTCCATCCGTTCAGGCAGATAGTCGGCCCGGGCGAGGTTGCCGAAGCGTGTGTACTGCGCCTCGAAGGAAAGCGGCACCGTACCCGTGGGGCCATGGCGCTGCTTACCGATGATCACTTCGGCAACGCCGTGCACCTTCTCCATTTCGCTCTGCCAGGTCAAATGTTCCGGAGTGCCCTCCTTGGGCTCTTTGTTCTTGAGGTAGTATTCGTCACGATAGACGAACATCACCACGTCGGCATCCTGCTCGATGGAGCCTGATTCGCGCAGGTCCGCAAGCTGCGGGCGCTTGTCGTCACGTGACTCCACTTGTCGCGACAATTGCGAGAGCGCGATGACGGGCACCTCCAACTCCTTGGCCAGGGCCTTGAGCGTCGTGGTGATCTCCGTCAGCTCCTGCACGCGCCCTTGGCTCGACGACTTGTTGGAGCCGGTCAGGAGTTGCAGATAGTCGACCACAAGCAGATCAAGCCCCTTCTGGCGCTTCAGCCGCCGCGCGCGGGCGGCCAGCTGGCCGACCGATATACCGCCTGTATCGTCAATATAGAGCGGAATGCGGGCCATCATGTTGGAGACATCGACCAGCTTGTTGTACTGGCTGTCGTGGATGCGTCCGCGCCTTATGTCCGAAGAGGAGATCTCCGCCTGCTCGGCCAGGATACGCGTCGCGAGCTGTTCGGAGCTCATTTCGAGGCTGAAGAAGCCGACGACGCCCCCGTCCACCGTCTTGTTTTGTCCGTCCGGTTGCACCTCCGCGCGCCACGATTTGGCGACGTGGAAGGCGATGTTGGTGACCAGTGACGTCTTGCCCATCGCCGGACGCCCGGCAAGGATGATGAGGTCCGACTTCTGCAAGCCACCCATCTGCCGGTCGAGTTCCTGGAGTCCGGTGGCGACGCCTGAGAGACCGCCGTCGCGCTGATAGGCTTCGGCCGCCATGCGGATGGATTCGGTCAGCGCCGCGTTGAACGGTTGAAAGCCGCCGTCGTAACGGCCCTTCTCGGCGAGTTGGAAGAGAGCGCCTTCGACCTCCTCGATCTGCTTTTCGGGCGGCTGGTCGACCTCCGAATCATAGGCCGTCGAAACCATCTCCTCGCCGATGAGGATGAGCGCCCGGCGTAGAGCCAGATCGTGGACGGCATGGCCGTAGTCGCCCGCATTGATGACCGTCGTCGCCTCCGAGGCCAGCCGCGCCAGGTATTGCGGCATGGTCATGTCCGCGGTCAGCGCCTCGGGCAGGTGCGTCTTGATGGTGATCGGATCGGCCGATTTGCCCGCGCGAATGAACTTGGCGCAGACCTCGTAGACCTCACGGTGGATCGGTTCGTAGAAGTGCTCGGGCTCGAGAAAATCCGAGACGCGGTAGAACGCTTCGTTGTTGACGAGGATGGCGCCGAGCAGAGCCTGCTCGGCCTCCACATTGTGAGGCGCCAACCGAAACGACTTGTCTTCAGCCGGGCGAAGCCGCTGCACCTCTGCCATCGATCCCCTCGTAAAAAGTTAAGCGTCTCTTAACCGTCCGTGGACCCGAGACAAGGCCCGTCACGCCCGACCCCGCCGAATAGTTCTCCAGCGGGCAAAAGGGCTGTGAACAGTGGGCAAAGCAAGGATATCAGATTCGTCTTCTTGTGGACGCAAAACCGGTGAATCACCGGCGAGTCGCTCTAAACAAAAAAGGCCGGGCGTAGGCCCGGCCTTTGAAAAGTAAGGCTCGCGAGCCTCTCCTCAGGCTTCTTCCTCGCCGCCGAGTTCGGTGCGGTCGGACGCGGCATCGGCCTGGCCGGCCGAGAAGTCGCCCTCGGTGTCCTCATCATAGGAGGTCACCGTCAGATCCTCGCCCTTGGCCTGGCGAAGGGCCTCGTCCTCGGAGCGGGCGACGTTGACGGAGATGGACACGGCAACTTCCGGATGCAGGAGCAGGGCGACGGTGTGGACGCCGACCGTCTTGATCGGATCGGCAAGGTCGACCTGCGAACGCTGGACGGTAAAGCCGTCACTGGCAAGCGCCTCGACGATGTCGCGCGAGGCGACCGATCCATAGAGCTGGCCGGTCTCGCCGGCTTGGCGGATCATCATCACCGAACGCCCGTTGAGGCCCTCGGCAATGCCGGCGGCCGCGTTGCGGCGTTCTTCGTTGCGCTTCTCGATGACAGTGCGCTCAGCCTCGAAGCGGGCGCGGTTGGCTTCGGTGGCGCGCAGCGCCTTGCCCTGCGGCAGGAGGAAATTGCGGGCGTACCCGTCCTTGACGGTAACCTCGTCGCCGATCGAACCGGTACGGCCGACGCGCTCGAGCAGAATGACTTTCATTTCTTGTCCTTTCGGTGCTGTCCCATCGTGTCGATGGTTAGAAGCCGCGGACCATCCGCGACCCCAGCGATGTGCCTGTGTATGGCACGAGTATGCCACCTACGCTTTCAAGAGGCCGGTGGGACGGATGAGATAGTGGTGATCGGCGAGAACCGGAGCGGAGCGTACTTTCGTACGTGAGCACCGGAAGTGCAGCCGATTGCCGCTAGATCGCCGTCCCAGCGAGCTTATTGAATGGCGTAGGGCATGATGCCGATGAAGCGGGCGCGCTTGATGGCGCGGGCCAGTTCACGCTGCTTCTTGGCCGAAACGGCGGTGATGCGGCTCGGCACGATCTTGCCGCGCTCCGAAACGTAACGCGAAAGCAGGCGCACGTCCTTGTAGTCGATCTTGGGAGCGCCCTCGCCCGAGAACGGGCAGGTCTTGCGCCGGCGCTGGAAGGGGCGGCGGGCCTGGGCAGTGGTAAGGTCCTTGATGGCCATTTCTTCGTGTTCCTTCTCTTAGAGCGTTTTCAGCAAAAGTGGACACCACCTTTGCGGTTCGAAAACGCGCCAATTCAACAATTTAGAGCTCTCGTTCCGATTAAATCGGAACGGGAATGGCTCTAGGCGCGGCGCGGACGGCGGTCGCCGCCGAAGCGGTCGCCACCGGGGCGGTCACCGCGATCCCCGCGCTCGTCGCGCTTCTGCATCATGGCCGAGGGACCTTCCTCGAGCTCGTCAACGCGCACGGTCATGAAGCGCAGAATGTCTTCGTTGATGCGCATCTGCCGCTCCATCTCGGCGACGGCCGCCGGCGACGCGTCGATGTTGAGAAGGGTGTAGTGCGCCTTGCGGTTCTTGCGGATGCGGTAGGAGAGGCCCTTGAGGCCCCAGTATTCGGTCTTGCCGATCTTGCCGCCATTCGCCGACAGGATTTCGCTGAGCGAATTGGTCAGATCTTCGACCTGCTGCTGGCTGATGTCCTGGCGAGCCAGGTAAACGTGTTCGTAAAGGGCCATTGTACGCCTTTTGTCGTGTCCGTTGACGATACACATTTCGCTGGCGCGGAGCCTCCTTGAAAGCCGGAAAAGGCGTTCAAAGCAGTCTTCTCAAAGAGCGGGAACACGGGAGGCCGGACGCCCGCGGGCGACCTGTCGGCTGATAGGCCGACCCTCCGTTCAGCCCCCGGCCAAACGAATGCTGGCGTCGCTATAGGGGCAAAGGCCCGGAAAAGCAAGGGGGACGGGCCCGAAGCGCTTTCAGCAAAAGCGGACACTGCCTTGCGGTTCGAAAGCGCGACAACTCGATAGCCTCAGCGGGCGGGCCGCTACCGGCCGAAAGCGGACGAGCGCGTTGGTATCCTGCTCTGTGGCGCCAACACCACGGCGGTCTCGATTTGACCGGACCGCAGTTCAGCGGCCCGACGAGGAGGCAGAATAGGCTACTGGATCTCCATTTCGCTGAGCGCTTCGCTGTCCGCCGGCAGTTCCTCGCCGGTTGCCTCCATCCCGTTGACCTCGAGGATATAGGCGACGATGTCGGCATAGGTCTCGTCGGGCAACGAACCGGGTGAGGCCGGCGGCATGGTGTGGGCATAGTCGAAGAGTGCGCCGACCGTCTGTCCGACCCACTTGCCTTCGAAGTACTGGCCGGCGAGCGGCGTGCCGAAGGTGCCGTTGCTCAGCGTACTGCCGTGGCAGACGGCGCAGTTGGAATTATAGGCCGTCTTACCCGACACCGCCTGCTCGGCGGTGAACTGAGGCGGGTTGCCTGCCGCCGCCGCCGCCCCGCTCTGTCCTTCGGTGGCTCCCTCTTCGGCCGGAGCTGCGTCTTCGGCTGGAGCTTCGTCTTCGCTTGGGGTTGCTTCATCCGCCGGGGCGGGCTCCGGTTCGTTTTCCGGCCGCGGCTCGCCAGTCGCGTCTTCCTCGACGCCTTCGGTATCGCCCTCATATGTGAAGGCGAGGATGGCGCCCGGGTTCTCCATCGTCGTGGTTGTCCCGCCCTCCAGCGCCTCTGCCAGTCCGCTGGGGTCGGTCGCGACATAAATGGTCAGGCCGTCCGGGCTGACGGCCGTATCGCGGAACCGGTTTTCGGACTGGAAGTAGCGGGTGATGGGCCCTTCGGCCGTGTGTCCGTTGGTGCTGACCGGCACGGTATAGAGCGAGCCACGCTTCAGCGTCGTCACCAGCAGCACTCTCTCCCAGTCGGGAATGCCGCCCGCCCGGGTCTGGTAGTATTCGATGCTCGAGGCAGCCACCGTCGGCCAGCAGATGAAGTCGATGCCCTCGCAGACCGGATCGGTGAAGTCGTAGTCGCTGGGCACGGTGAACATCGTGGCGATCGGCGGCACGAACGGCTGGTTGAAGGCCGTCTCCGGCTCGCGCGGCACCGAGGGGTCGATCTCGATATCGCTGAAAGTCAGCTCGCCGCAGGGCGTGCTGGCCTCCGCCCAACGGGCATATTCATAGGCCATGTTGTCTTTGAAGCCGGCTATATGGGGCCAGCCGAAATTGGCCCCGGGCTGCAGGATGTTGATCTCGTCGTCGGTCTTGGGGCCTTGCTCGGAGGCGTAGAGCGTGCCGTCCGGCCCGAAATCGATGCCCTGCATGTTGCGGTGGCCATAGCTGTAGACATGGCTAACGACACCGCTGATCTCAGGATTGTCCTCGGGAACTGTACCGTCGAGGTTGAGCCTCAAGGATTTGCCGACATAGGCGATATAATCCTCGCTTTCGAGCTCCGCCTGCGTCGGCAGGCGCTGCGCTTCGATCGGGATGCACACGTTCCCGAGCTGGTTGTTCCCCTGGTCGCCGATCGTATAATAGAGCTTCATGTCCGGCCCGACCTTGAGCCGGCCGGAATTGTGGTCGTTGCTCGCCGGCATGCCGGTGATGAGATCGACCGGGTCGGTCAGCGTCTCATCCGCCTCGTTATAAGTGAGCTGCACGATCTTGGTGTAGAGGTGGAGGTAAGGGCTTGCCGGATCGGTGATCGTCGGGTCCGGATCTTCGCTTTCGTCGACATAGGTGTAGGCGACGTAAACGTAGTCGTTGCCGGTGCCTTCGAGCAGTTCCGGATGGAGGGCAAGGCCCAGCAGCCCGTCCTGGCCGCCCGGCGCCGACACTTCGTCTATGGTTATGGCAACGGACGCCTCGCCCGATTCAGGGTCGATGCGGGTGACGCGCTTGCCGGTGCGCTCGGTCACCCACAGCATGTCGTCTGGCCCCCAGGTCAATTCCCACGGTCCTTCGAGGCCGCTGGCGACCTCCTCCTCGGCAAACTGTAGTTCCCCCTCGACAACCGATTCCGGTGTCTCCTGGGCAAACGCTGGCACTGCGAACAGGGCCATGGCGCCGAGCGCGGCGGTCAGAACGCAATATCTCACTGGAAATCTCCCCAAGTCTGATCGAGAGCAGAACGAGCATGATCCGCATTCGTTCAGTGCCGGGTTCAAAATTCCTGCCGATGTCGCCGGTGCCCCAATCGGATGCCGGTCTTGACAGACCGGTCCGGCAAGGGCATGCGGCGGCCCCGGCTTGCATGCATTTCGCCCCTTGGCGTAGCTTGGCGGCCAACCAACGATTTGCGGCCGCGTCCATCCATGGACACTTGCAAGGCCGCGCAGGAGGAGGCCGCCGCATGGCGCGATACGCATTCACCTATCCCGGCCAGGGCAGCCAGGCCGTCGGTATGGGCAAGGATCTTGCCGGGGCCTACCCCGAAGCCCGGCAGGTGTTCGACGAGGTGGATGACGCGCTCGGCCAGGACCTTTCCGCCATCATGTTCGAGGGACCCGAGGAGACCCTGCGTCTCACCGAGAACGCTCAGCCGGCCCTGATGGCGGTGAGCATGGCGGTGATGCGCGTGCTCGAGGCGAGGGGCGTACGGCTCGCTGAGCGCGCCGTTTACGTGGCTGGCCATTCGCTCGGCGAATATTCGGCCCTTTGCGCTGCCGGCACGTTTGCTCTCGCCGACGCAGCCCGGCTGTTGAAGACCCGTGGCCAGGCCATGCAGAAGGCCGTGCCCGTCGGCCACGGCGCGATGGCGGCGCTCCTCGGGCTCGATCTCGAGACGGCTGCCGCCCTCGCCGCCGAGGCTGCCGAGGGCGAGGTGTGCGAGGTCGCCAACGACAACGCGCCGGGCCAGGTGGTGGTCTCCGGCGCCATCAATGCCGTGCAGCGTGCGGTCGATATCGCCAAAGCCAAGGGCGCAAAGCGCGCGCTGATGCTGCCCGTCAGCGCCCCGTTCCATTGTTCGCTGATGCAGCCGGCCGCAGAGGCGATGGCTGCCGCGTTGAGCGAGGTCGACATGCGTGCGCCGTCGGTCCCGGTGGTCTCGAACGTCCTTGCCGCGCCGATCGAGGCCCCGCAAGAGATTCGCCGGCGGCTGATCGAGCAGGTCACCGGCTCCGTGCGCTGGAGCGAGAGCGTTGCCTGGATGACGCGGGAGGGCCAGGTCACGCATCTTGCCGAGATCGGAGCCGGCAAGGTGCTGACCGGCCTTGCCCGCCGCATCAGCCCCGACGCGGTGGCCACCGCCGTCGGTGCGGCGGGTGATATCGACGCTTTCGTCGCTGCGCTCGCGCAAGACTAAAATCGATACCTCAAGAGCTTGAATCAATTTCCGATCAGGAACGTGCAAATGTTTGATCTTTCTGGCAAACGCGCTCTCGTTACCGGCGCCAGTGGCGGTATCGGCCGTGAGATCGCCAAGGCGATGGCCGCTGCCGGCGCCAGCGTTGCGCTCTCAGGTACGCGCGTCGGCGCGTTGGAGGACACGGCAAAGGAAATCGGCAAGGCGTGCCCGATCCTGCCATGCAACCTTTCCAACCTCGATGACGTCGACAAGCTCGTGCCGGCCGCCGAGGCCGCGCTCGGCGGGCTCGACATCCTCGTCAACAATGCCGGGATGACCCGCGACAATCTCTTCATGCGCATGAAGAACGAGGAGTGGGACGAGGTGATCGCCGTCAACCTCACCGCCGCCTTCCATCTCTCGCGCGCGGTCCTGAGGGGCATGATGAAGCAGCGCTTCGGGCGCATCATCAACGTCTCGTCGGTCGTCGGCGTCCTCGGCAATCCGGGGCAGGGCAATTATGCCGCTTCCAAAGCCGGCATCATCGGCATGGGCAAGGCGCTTGCCCATGAGGTCGCATCGCGCGGCATCACCGTCAACGCCATCGCCCCCGGCTTCATCGGCTCGGCGATGACGGACGAGCTCAACGACAAGCAGCGCGAAGGCATTCTCGCAACGATTCCGGCCGGTCGTCTCGGAACGGCCGCGGAGGTCGCGGGTTGTGCAGTATTCCTTGCCAGTGACGCGGCGGGATACGTCACCGGTCATACGCTCAACGTCAATGGCGGCATGGCCATGATTTAGCCGTGAGAAGCGGGAATCTGGCTTATGGCAAAGACTGATGAAGTATGGTACTGCGCGCCCCTGTTGCGGATTTGTGGCTCTCTTGCGAGGGCCCGAAAGCGCGCCTAAAGTCGGCTCTCACTGGGCCGGCCGGGATGCAACACGTGCTTGAATACTTGGCGATGCGCCAATAAGAAGCCAACGAAACGTCGATTTCAAAAGGGAAGTCAAACATGAGCGATATCGCTGATCGGGTCCGCAAAATCGTTGTGGAGCACCTCAATGTGGATGCGGAGAAGGTCACCGAGAAGGCCAGCTTCATCGATGATCTGGGTGCGGATTCGCTCGACCAGGTCGAACTGGTGATGGCGTTCGAAGAAGAGTTTTCCGTCGAGATTCCCGACGACGCAGCCGAGCAGATCCAGACCTTCGGCGATGCCGTCGGCTTCCTGCAGAAGGCTGTCGGCTAAGTCGTAACGAGCTGGAATTGTCGATATGGAATTACGCCGCGTCGTCGTCACCGGGATGGGTATCGTCAGCCCTTTGGGCTGCGGTGTCGAGGCAACCTGGGCTAACCTCCTGGCCGGTAGGAGCGGCGCCAAGCGTATCGACGATTTCGAGGTGGACGACATAGCCTGCCAGATCGCCCACCGCCTCCCGCTCGGGGATTATGCGGACGGCAAGTACAATCCCGACGAGTGGATGGAGGTCAAGGAGCAGCGTAAGGTCGATCCCTTCATCGTCTACGCCATGGCAGCCTCCGCCCAGGCGATCGCCGACGCGGGGGTCGAGCCCAAGACCAAAAAGGAGCAGGAACGTACCGGCGTCCTCATCGGGTCGGGCATCGGCGGGGTCGGCGGCATCTATGATGCCTCCGTCACGCTCCACGAAAAGGGTCCCCGGCGCATCAGCCCGTTCTTCATCCCCGGGCGCCTGATCAACCTTGCGTCCGGCCAAGTGTCGATCCGCTGGGGCTTGAAAGGCCCCAACCACTCCGTTGTCACCGCCTGCTCGACCGGTGCCCACGCCATCGGCGATGCCGCCCGGCTCATTGCGCTGGACGATGCCGACGTGATGGTCGCCGGCGGTACGGAGAGCTGCGTCAATCGCCTGTCGCTCGCCGGTTTCTCGGCGGCGAGGGCGCTGTCGACCGCCTTCAACGACGAGCCGGAGAAGGCCTCGCGCCCCTATGACAGGGATCGAGACGGGTTTGTCATGGGCGAGGGTGCCGGCATCGTCATCCTCGAGGAGTACGAGCGGGCCAAGGCGCGCGGGGCTAAGATCTACGGCGAGATCATCGGCTACGGCCTGTCAGGTGATGCCTACCACATCACCGCACCGTCCCCGGACGGGGATGGGGGCTTTCGCGCCATGAGCGCGGCCATCAAGCGCGCCGGCATTGCCCCCGCCGATATCGACTACATCAACGCGCACGGCACCTCGACGCCGCTCGGCGACGAGATCGAGCTCGGCGCGGTCACCCGCGTCCTCGGCAACGCCGCCGGTAAGGTCGCCATGAGCTCGACCAAGTCGGCGATCGGCCATCTTCTCGGTGCGGCCGGCGCGGTAGAGGCGATGTTCTGCGCCCTGGCCATGCGCGACAACGTCGCTCCGCCCACCCTCAATCTCGACAACCCGTCGGTCGAAACCGAGATCGACCTGGTGCCCAAGGTCGCCCTTAAGAAGGAGATCAATGTGGCCCTCTCCAATTCCTTCGGGTTCGGTGGCACCAACGCCACGCTCGTCATGCGCAAGGTCGCCTGACCTAAATCGGTTGAATTGCGCATGTGTGCTTGCGGCAAGGCTTGCCTTGCCGCCGCCGAACCTCCAAAAATGCCCGCGATTGCGCCGCATTGGCGCCTAAACGTGATTCAAAGGTCCGTGGCCGCCCCGCCAGCTGGGCCGACAAGAGGTGAACCGAACCGATGGCCGACCGCAAATCCCGGCGGGCCCGACCGCGCCGCCGCAACGGGTTTATCGAAATCCTCAATGGGTTGCTCTCGCTCATTGTCCTCGGGATGCTGGCGGTAGGGGGCGTGCTGGTTTATGGGGCCGCCCAGTTCTACGGCGATGGTCCGCTTGCCGAGGGGACCGTCTTCCGGGTCGAGCAAGGCAGCGGCCTCGGCTCCATTTCCGAGCGGCTCGAGAACCAGGGCCTCATCACCAACCGTTTCATTTTTCAGCTCGGCGGACGCGCGCTCGACAAGCAAGCCAACGTCAAGGCAGGCGATTTCAATATCCCCGCCGGCGCCAGCATGGCCGACATTCTGACCGAGATCACCGAGGGCCGACCGATCCGCTACGCGGTCACCCTTCCCGAAGGCGTCACCTCCTGGGACGTCATCCAGCGCCTCAACGACGATTCCAACCTCACCGGCTCGATCTCGTCCCTGCCGGCTGAAGGGTCGATCCTACCCGGCAGCTACGACTATACGCCCGGCGATACACGCGAGAGCGTGCTCGAGAAGATGCAGAAGGCAATGGCCGAGACCGTTGCCGAGGTCTGGGAGAAGCGTCAGCCCGACCTTCCGATCGCAACGCCCGAAGAACTGGTGATCCTGGCGTCGATCGTCGAGAAGGAGACGGGCCTTGCCAGCGAGCGACCGCAGGTGGCAGCGGTCTTCGTCAACCGTCTCAAGGTCCCCATGCGCCTGCAATCGGACCCGACGATCATCTATGGCATAACCAAGGGCCAGTCGACGCTCGGCCGCGGCCTGCGCCGGTCCGAGATCGAGGCGACAACCCCCTACAACACCTATCAGATCGACGGCTTGCCGCCGACGCCGATCGCCAACCCAGGGCGCGAATCCCTCGAGGCCGTCGCCAACCCCGACGACCACGCCTATCTCTATTTCGTCGCCAAGGGTCCTGTACCGTCCGACGGCCATGTCTTTGCCGAGTCTTACGACGAGCATCAGCGCAACGTCGCCCGCTGGCGCGAGATTGAGGCCCAGGCCGCCGCCGAGGCCGAGCGCGAGGCCCAGGCCGCGCGTGAAGCGCTCGAAGCGGCCGAAGCGGCCGAGGCCGAGGATCAGGGGACTGCGAGCGAGCCGGCGGCCGAAAGCCAGTGACCCGACACTCTGCCCTCGCCAGCATGACCGGCTATGCCCGCGCTTCCGGCGCTGTGCCGGGGGCGCATTTCGCCTGCGAGCTGCGCTCGGTCAACGGACGCGGCCTCGACATCCGCACCCGGCTGCCGCCGGGATTCGACGCGCTCGAAGCTGAGCTGCGGCGCCTGCTTGCCACACACCTTTCGCGAGGATCGATCACCTTCACGCTGACCGTCGAGCGCGATACCAACGGCGGTGAGGTCTTCCTCAACCGCCAGGCGCTTGCCACGGTCCTCGACGCGTTGCGCGATCTCGCCGGCAAGGTAGATGCGGAAAGGCCTCGCCTCGACGGCATACTGGCGCTGCGCGGCGTGCTCGAACAGCGCGAGGCGCCGCTCGCTCCCGATGCCGAGGCGACGCTCAGTGCCGCCATCCTGCAAGCGACCGCCGATGCCATCGACAGTCTCCAGGCGGCGCGGCGGGAGGAGGGCGGACGCATTGCCGCAACGCTCCTGATGCGTGTCGAGGAGATCGCAGCGCTTGTCGCCCGCGCCGAGACGCATCCGGCTCGCAGCCGCCATTCCATCGCAGCGCGACTGCGCCAACAGCTTGCCCTTTTGGGGGAGGATGCCGCCGCGATCGGCGAGGACCGCCTCGCCCAGGAAGCCCTGCTGCTCGCCACCAAGGCCGACATCCGCGAGGAGCTCGACCGCCTCACCGCCCATATCGCCAGCGCTCGCAGCCTTCTCGAAAGCGGCGGGCCGGTTGGGCGCAAGCTCGATTTCCTCGCTCAGGAATTCAATCGCGAGGCCAACACGATCTGCTCGAAATCGAACGCCGTGGAACTGACCGCTATCGGCCTTGACCTCAAGGCGGCGATCGATCAACTACGCGAGCAGGTTCAGAACATCGAGTAGGTGGGGGCAGATGGAGTTTCAGCGCCGCGGGGTCATGCTGGTGATCGCCTCGCCCTCGGGCGCGGGCAAGTCCTCCATCTCGCGGGCACTGTTCGGCGCCGATCCCAGCATTCGTCTTTCGGTGTCGGTCACCACCCGTGCCCGCCGCACCGATGAGGTGGAAGGCAAGCACTATTACTTCATCGACGTGCCGACCTTCGAGCGCATGCGCACCGATGGTGAGCTTCTGGAAAGCGCGCAGGTGCACGGCAATTTCTACGGAACGCCGCGCGCTCATGTCGAAGAGCAGTTGGCTGCCGGCAACGACATCCTCTTCGACATCGACTACCAGGGCACTCTCCAGCTCTATGAGAAGTGCCGTTCCGACATGGTGACGGTCTTCATCCTGCCACCCTCGATCAAGGAGCTGAGGACGCGCCTCGAACGCCGTGCCCAGGATAGCTTTGGCAGCATCGAGAAGCGCCTGAAGAACGCCCGCGTCGAAATGGCCCACTACAACGAATACGACTATGTGATCGTCAACGAGGATCTGGAGGTCTCGACGCAGCGTGTCCGCTCCATCCTCGCCTCAGCCCGTCTCTCCCGTGAGCGTCAGGTCAATTTGGACAGCTTCGTCAAAGGCTTGCAGAGCCAGATCGATTCGATCTGAGAGCGCGTTGAACCGACGGTTCTGCCCGTTCGGCATTAAGAGGCGGCGCCGGCCAGTCTCAATCCGCGAGCGAAGATTTCGCCGACCTCATCGGCAAACCCGGCAGCGTTCTTGTGAAAAGAAATAGAGAATTGCGGAGCCTCGACCATCAGCTCGCTCAATGCGCGGCGTGCTGCGGGTATATCTCCGGCAAGGGCAAGTGCGGCAATGCGGTCAGCTTTGACTTCGATGTGGTCCGGTGCCAGCGCAAATGCTTGCACTGCTTCCGAGTACCGTCCGACCACCATGAGCACGGCGCCGCGGTTCCAGTGATACCAATCAGGATGGCGCGGATTGAGCTCGAATGCCCGAGCGATCCACCCCTCGGCTTCCTCCGCAAGGGCGGGATAGTGCGTTGCCCTGAACGCGAGATACGCAAGGATGTCGGCATTGTTAGGGGCTAGTTCAGCGGCGCGCCGAACCATGCGCTCGGCCTGTTCGGGATCATCCCATCGGACGGCATTCGCGGCCTGGGCGATAGCGTGCGGATTTTCGGGTGAGACGCGGTAAGCCTCGAGCGCGGCTGCATGGCCTTCCTGCCACATACGCTCCATCTCGCCTTCGCTCATGTTGGGCGTAACCGAATTGTAAATGGTCAGCGAGAGCTGCGCCCATGCCTCCCCGAACTCGGGCGCCATGGCAACGACACGCCGATACATGCCCACTGCCTCGGCGAGGTCCTCTTGCGTGTAGCTTGCCACCTTGTCGCACGCGAGGAGGTAGAGTTCATAGGCGTCGAGATTGTCGATACCCCTCTGCCGTGCCGTCGCGCGAGTGGCCTCTGCAATTGGCCCATTCCACTGAGCCGCCAGCTCGCCGACCAGGGCGTTGGAGGCGGATCGCTGGAGGCCGAGGAGATCACTGACCGGTCCCTCGATGCGCTTCGACCAAAGCTGACGACCGGTCTCTGCCGAGATCAGGTCGGCGTTCACCTGAACGACCCCGCTTTCGACCTGCAGCGAGCCGCTAACGAAATAGTCCGCGCCCAGCTCGGCCGCAGCGGCCGGACTCGCCGCCCCGTAACTGCGCGTGGTCGCGTCCGCCAACACGTGGAGCCACGAGTTCTGCGCGAGATCGGCGATGATGTCCTGCGTGAGCGCGCGCGATAGTCGGTCCCACCGCGTGCCGCCGGTCAACGCTTCGAACGGGAACACCGCAACGACCTGAGGTTCCACGTTGGCCCGAGGTGGAGCCCAGACGGCCTCTCGCCCTGCCAAGGCGAGGGCCGCTAACAGGACGACTGTCAGAATCGCGCCGAGCTGCCAAAGGCGCCGGCGCTTGGTGGGCGGAGCTACCGGTTCTCCCGAACCCTGGGGAAAGTGCAGCGAGTAACCTCGCTTGGCATGGGTGCGCAGTAGGCTTTTTCCATCCTCCCCGAACGCGCGCCGTATCTCACCAATACATTGCACCAGCCCGTCTTCGTCGATGCTGGTTTGCGGCCAGACCTTGTCGAGCAGTTCGTCCTTGGTGACCAACTCGCCGGCACGCGCGAAAAGCACTCCCAGGATGGCGGCCGTTTTCGGGCGCAGAACCGTCACCGAACCATCGGTGGCGTGCACTTCCCCGGTGCGCAGGTTCACGCGGACAGCACCGATCTGCAGCAAATTTTCGATCGTATCCGGAGAATTTCGGAAGAGTTTCGGCGCGAATTCGGGACGCCACCAGCCAAAGAGACGAGCTTTGGCAGCGGCTGCACCGGGCCCCGGAACATCGTCCAATCGAAGGCTCATCTGCATTGCTCGATGAGAGTGTTTCACCAGGTAGTCTAGCAGTTCTGCTTGCTTGGCGCAGCTTCAATCAAGGAGTTGGAGGACCTACGATGAACACCCATACCGTTTTCGTTTCACTACGCAGTTGGACCTTCGTATTGCTGGCGACGATCGCACAACCGCTCCTCGCAAGCGGTTCGGCTCAAGGCTCGGACTGGCAGACAGCAACCCCATCCGATATGAATTTCGCCGCTGACCTACCCGATCAACTCGATACAGCGCTCGGTGGCGACTTCTATGACGGGGTGCACTCCGTCGTGCTGGCGCGTGGCGGCAAGCTCGTCTACGAGCGGTATCTCAGTGGCGACGACGAGATCTTTGGATTGACCAAGGAGGGCGTCGTGTTCAGCCCGGAGAGGCTCCACGACATACGCTCGATAACCAAGAGCGTCGTTGGCCTTCTCTACGGCATCGCACTGAAAGACGGTCTCGTACCGCAGCTCGATACGCCATTGTTCCGCGCATTTCCCGAATATCCCGACCTCCCACGTCACCCACGGCGTCGAGAGATCCTGGTCTCCCATGCCCTCTCGATGACCATGGGCCTCGAGTGGGACGAGATGAGCCAACCCTATGGCGAGTTCTCCAATTCCGAAAACGCGATGTACCGGGTTTCCGACAGCATTCGGTTCGCGCTGGACAGGCCCATCTCCGTGACGGCCGGAACCGTATGGACCTATTCGGGCGGAGCAACAGCGCTTCTCGCGGAAATCATCAGGCGTGGGACCGCCGGGGACCTTATCGAATTTGCGGAGGAGGAGCTGTTCCGACCGCTCGGCATAGAGCGGTTCGAGTGGATAACCGACTACAATGGTCTCCCCTATGCTGCAGCGGGCCTGCGATTGCGGCCGCGCGATACTGCCAAGCTCGGTCAATTGGTTCTGCAATCGGGCCGGTGGAACGGTCGGCAACTCGTGCCAGCAGAATGGATAGCCATCTCAACCGTATCCCACGCCGAAGCTGTCGACGGCTGCAGCTATGGATACCAATGGTGGCTCTGTCAGACCCAGGGCGGACTGAAGGTCATCGAAGGATCCGGATGGGGCGGCCAGAACTTGTTGATCGTTCCCGATCTCGATCTGGTGTTGGTGGTGAATGCCGGGTTCTACGGCGACAGTGAAGCCTGGATGCGTGCCTATGGTCTTCTGGAGGACGTTATCATTCCGTCTATCCGGGCAGATTGAAGACCAAGCCAACATCAGATCACTGGCGTCGCAGTCGATCAGGGCCAAACGGCACCGATCCCGGTGGACTGGCTCGTGCAAACTGAGAGAAGAAAAGTGACCTCGCTGCCCTCGAGGTCGCTCGGGAGGCGGCGCGGGTGCGCGCGCTCGGGGGCCTCAAAGGCAGGCGATCGCGGCGGACCAGGGGCCGCCACGTTCCACTCGGCCGTCAGGGCGCAGAGGTCGATTCTGGCGCAGGATTTCTGATGCGCTCTTCCACCCTAGTTCCGAGTAATTCCAGACCTGAGGGAGGTCACCAACGTCCATCAGCAAGACTAGCTAGGTTACCTCTGCATTTCGATTAATCGGATCGGGAAACGCTTGAGCTGCGCAAGCCCGGCAAAGTCCTTGCCATGGCAAGATAGGTCTCGACCGGCAAGTCCTCGGCCCGCTCGTCGCCCTTGAGGCCACCCGCGGCGAGCAAGCCATCGACGGGTACGCCCGTGCCTTTAAGGCTCTGTCGCACCATCTTGCGCCGCTGCCCGAAAGCCGCGCGGGTCACTTCTTCGAGGTGCCGTACCAAAACGTCGCCGGCGACCGGCCTGGGCAGCAGATGCACGACAGCCGAGGTGACATTGGGCGGTGGGGTAAAGGCCTGGCGGCCCACATTGAAGGCGATGCGTGCGTCTGTCCGCCAGCCGGCGAGCACGCCCAGCCGGCCATAGGCGTCCTCGCTTGGCCTCGCGCAGATGCGCTCGGCCACTTCTCGCTGGAACATCAGCGTCAGGCTCTCGTAGAACGGCGGCCACGGGTCGAGGGTCAGCCAGCCGGTAAGGAGTGGCGTTGCGATATTGTAAGGCAGGTTGGCAACGATGCGCGTCGGCCCATCGGCCAATGCGCGATAGTCGATGGCGAGCGCATCGCCGGAAATGACGGTGAGGCGCCCGGGATAGGCTTCGGCGATCTCGGCGAGCGCGGGCAAGGCTCGCGTATCGCGCTCGATGGCGATGACCTCGCGCACGCCCTCGGCCAGCAGGGCCCTGGTCAATCCACCTGGCCCGGGGCCGACCTCGATGACGCGCACGCCCTCGAGCGGGCCGGCGACCCGCGCAATACGCGCCGTCAGGTTGAGGTCGAGCAGGAAATTCTGCCCCAGTTCCTTGCGCGCGCGCAGGCCGTGAGCGGCAATGACCTCGCGCAGCGGCGGCAGGGTGTCGATCTGGCTCATGCGTGGTCTTGGCCCTGTGTCATCTCATCAGCCATGCGGATGGCAGCAATGAAGCTCTTGGGGGAAGCCTTGCCGGTCCCGGCAAGGTCGAGGGCCGTACCGTGGTCGGGTGAGGTCCGCACGATCGGCAGCCCCAAGGTGACGTTGACGGCCTCGTCGAACGCCACGGTCTTGATGGGGATCAGCGCTTGGTCGTGATACATGGCCACTACCGCATCGTATGTGCGCCAGTGCGGCGGATAAAACAGTGTGTCGGCGGGCAGGGGACCGACGATGTCGAGCCCATCGTGGACGAGCTGGGCGATCGCCGGGGCGATGAGGTCGAGCTCCTCGAGCCCGATCGAGCCCGCTTCCCCCGCGTGTGGATTGAGCCCGGCCACGGCGATCCTGGGTTCTGCGACGCCGAAGCGCTGCCGCAGGTCATGGTGAACGACGCGCAACGTCTCGGCGAGCGTTTCTGCGGTGATGAGCCGCGGTACGTCCCTAAGAGGCACATGGATGGTCAGCGGTACTGTACGCAGGCCACCATGGGCGAGCATCATCACCGGCCGCCGCGGCGCGGCTCCCCGTGCGCAGAGCGCCGCCAGGAACTCCGTATGGCCGGGATGCCGGAAGCCGGCATTGTAGAGCGCCGCCTTCTGGATCGGTCCCGTCACCACACCCCGGCAGCTTCCCTTGAGCGTGGCCGTGACCGCCGCTTCGATCGCTGCGATCACCGCATGGCCGGAAAGCGGGCTGATCCTGCCGGGATGGTCGGGTACCATCCCTTCGATGTCGATCACCGGCAGCCCGCGATCGAAGGCAGCGTCGGCCTCGTCGGGCGTGGTGGAGAGGAGCTGAAAGCCGAAGCCCAGGCGCTCCGCCCTGGCCTGCATGAAGCCGCGGTGCGCGAAGACGCAGAACGGGGGCAGGGACCACTCGGCGCGGCCGGCATAGGCGGAGAGGATCAGATCGGGGCCGATGCCGGCTGGCTCGCCCATGCTGATCGCCAACGGCTTGTGCATGACGTTCCCCTCTAGAGCGTTTTCAGCAAAAGTGGATACCACTTTTGCGGTTCGAAAACGCGACAATTCAATAACTTAGAGCTCACGTTCTGGTTCTTTCAGAACGTGAAAAGCTCGAATGCGCGCCACGCACGAAGGCGGCGCGCGGTCCTTCAGACCCTGCGCCGCCTTCGGTAGTCAATGCGCGAACGCTACGCCTAATTGTAGACGATTTTGGCTCTGGCGCGCAGGTCGGCGAGATGCTTGTCCGCCGCCGTTTCCATCGCGCCCTGGCCGGCTTCCCGTCGGATTTCGCCCTTGATGAAGGTCAGGTCGTTGGCCTGTGCCTTCTCGCAGACAGCGAGCATAGACACGCCTCGGTCGGTCACACGGGGTTTGGTGATGCCCCCGACATTCATCCCGGCCAGCTCGCCGGCAATGGCGTCGGGAAGCTGCGTGGCATGGCGTCGGCCGACATCGACGACGGCTGCGTCGGTGTAATTGAGCGAGAGTTCGACCGCACTGTCGCAGCCCGCAAATGCTGACCGATAGCTGTTGGCCTGCCCGACGCGCCCGCTGGCACCCTGGCCGCCGGGAGCAACGAAAATGATCTCCTTGAGGATATAGTCGAAGCTTTCGCTCGCCTGGGCGCGGGCGGCCGCCTGTTGCTCGAGCTCGAGGTCGGAGATCTGGACCTGCGGCGCGACGGCGTTCTCCACGACGCTGTTCCAGGCGATCGACGCCTCGAGCCGGTCGCGCAGCGTCTCGATGCCGATGCCCTGACGCTGCATCATCTGGTCGAGCACTTCCTTGGACACTTTGATGTTGCGCGCCACCTGCAGATAGGCCGCATCGATCTGGGCACTGCTCACCGTCACGCCCATGCGCTTGGCTTCCTGCACCATCAGCGCTTCGTCGATCAACTGGCTGATCGCGCCATTGGTGCCTGCATTGTTGCCCTCGATGGCAAAGAGCCTGACGCGCTGAGCAACCTGGTTGTCGGTGATCGGTTCGCCGTTGACCATCACGCGCACGGCTTGCGCTACGCTCGGTGCCGCGCCCATGGCCGCCAGCAACAGGCCGGCAGCCAGCGCTGCCCTGGTCCGATTCCAAAATCCATTGAGCATCGTCGTCTTCCGTTTGCTTTCGCCGGGCATAGGACCTCCTGCTACCCGAAAAACCGTCCATCCGCCACGAATACGGCCAAAATCCGGTGGATCACCGGGTTGTCAGGGGCTGAATACCCCGGAATAGCCGGCGGTAAAGCCGGCTGGCGCCTTGAGCAGGATCGATGCGGTTATCCTTGTGTCGTTTTCGGTCCTGTGCGTCGGCCCCGTCATGACCAGATTGGCGCCGGCCGCCAGATAGCCGTCGTCATACGTCAGGCCGGCGCTCGTCTGCAACCAGGTATTGGCGGCAACGTCCCAATAATAGCCCGCGGTCATGCGCCAGTAATCCATCAGCGGGATACCGATGGTCGCCCCGATTTCATGCTGATCATCGAGAACCCCGGCATCGGTGTTGGCGGCCTCGTAATAGTAGTCGAGTCCGGCCGAGTATCCGTTGAGGCTGAGTGATGCGGTCAGCGCTCCCCGAATGACGTCGCTGTAGTCGGAATCCAGCACAACCTTCCCGCCGGCCCGCAGATAGGGCGTGAACGCGCCATAGGCGCCAAGCACGGCATAGGAAAGATCATCCGCGAGCGCCTCGGTGGCCCCCGCCAGCCCCGGGTCGCCGACATCGAACGCGTTGACTCCAGCCAGGTGGATCGACTGGCCAGCGATGAGCTCCAGGTAGCTGTCGTTGCCGAAATCGACGGCGTAGCGTCCGCCGACATTGGTCCGCAGCCCCGTCTCCTGCCGATCTGTTCCCGAGAAGCGGTCGTAGCTGAAAAGGTTGGTGTCGTCGAAGACGAAGCTTTGCGCGTTGTCGTTGATGATGCCGGGCATCGCCTCGCCCGACCCGCGATAGACGAGCTGGGCGATAGGCTCGACGAGGTGCACGACCGAACCGCTGCTGCCGGCCCAGGGCCAGCGCACATCCATGGCCGCGATCGGCGTCAGGCTGAACAGGGAGCCGGCATCGGGGGCGAGGGCATTGCCGCTCTCTCCGCTGTAGCTCGCCGCATCCGCCCGCACACCGACATAGGGCGTCGCAACGACCCCCATCGGCCCGATCCACTGATCCCGCCAGGCCGCCTGGGCCATGACATGGGTCTTTTCCCCTTCGAAGCCAAGGACGTGCGGGACGCCGTTGATGGTGGCCGCATGATCGGCCTCGCGCACGATGTGGAGCAACCGGCCAGTGAGCTCGAGCTGACCGAGGCCATCGCCCAGCTCGACGATCTGGTCGTAACGCACATTGGGCAGCGCCGCGGCTTGGAGGTCCTGATCCTCGGGCTCGACCTTTTCGCCCAGCTTGTTGAAGTGCTGCAGCCGGACGTCGAAATAGGTGTCCTCGTTCAGGTACGTCGCATAGACGTTGTCCTCTGTCGCGTCACCCGTATCGAACAGATAGTCCTTGAGGTACCCGGCATCGGTGAAGGCGGTATAGGACCAGCCGACGATCCAGTCGGTGACCGGGCGGAACGAACCGGTTGTCTGGATCATCCCGCGCCACTCCCGATCCCCAACCTCGCCCTCGAAGGCTTTCGGGTCCAGTTGGTAGACACCCGACGCCTTGATGTTGAACCGGCCGGTGTCGAAGCGCTGCACCCATTCGGCGCCCATCAGGAACCCCTGGCGGCTGACCAGCGTCGGCGTCAGGATAATGTCGGTGTAACGGCTGGAATAGGCGGTGAAGGGCACCTCGACCTTGGCCCCGATCTGTTCCGAGGAATCGAGGGTTGGCGTGCGCACGCGCTCCAGCGCCGTCTGGCTGGCGTCGGGCAACCAGAGATAGGGCAGCCAGGCCACCGGAAAGCCGAGGATCTCGAGGGTCGGCTGCTCGATGGTGATCGAGTTGTCCTCGTTATTCTGCACGAACCGCGTCGCCCTGACCGACCAGCCGATGCGCCGGCCCTCGGCATCGATACACTCGCCGCAAGGCGCGTAGGTCGGGTTGTTGAACAGCGTTTGCAGCGCCTCGTCGTATTCGGCACTGTCGGCCGTGATGCGCGCTCCGTCATAGGTGGTGATGGTCAGGGCCTCGATGAACGCGGTCTTGAGCCTGTCGGTGACTTCGAGATCCTGCCCCTCGAGGATGTTCCCGGCCGGGTCGCGGATATAGGAGGGGCCGTCGAACCGCAAATCGCCCGTGTCCCGGTTGTAGATCAGTCTCTCGCCGCGCGCGGTATAGCCTTGATAGGTGTAGACGACGTCGCCCTCGGCGACGATAAGACCGGTCTCGGATTCGATGGTCAGGACATTGGCTTCGATTGCGGCCTGCCCGCCCGGTTCCACAGGGTCGCTGAAGAAGCGCTCGGGAATGAGCCCCTGGGCCTGCGCCGCCCCGCAAAAGGCGAAAAGGACGGCAACGCCTGCTGCCGCCAGGCGCTGTGACCACTCAATACTCACGCCACGGCGCCGACGCATCAGGCTCGTCCGTCTTCTCTATAAAGCAGTACCGTTACCCCGATGACGATAGCCACGAATGCCGGTCCCAGGGCCGCGAACGCCGGTTCGAGAACACCCCCTGAGCCTGCCCGCTCGGACATCTCGGTGATGACGAAAACGACGAACCCCAGAACGATGCCGTAAAGGACCGCCGGCCCATACTTGTCCGATCTTCGATAACCTGCGGTAAACGCAAAGGCAATGAACAGAGAGCCCGTCAGGAGGAGCGGCATGCTGATGAGCTTGATGAAGCGCGTCATTGCCGCCGCGCGCACGCCGGGATCGGCGATTCCCGCCTCGATGAGTGCGGCCAGTTCGAAGAAGGTGACGTCCTCGATCGAGGTGAGCTTCAAGCTGATCTCAGCCGCCGTCGAGGTCGTCGGCAGGGAAAAGTCGGTGACCGGTTCCGGCGGCGAATCCGTCCGGTGCACAATTGCCCGCGCCATAAGCCACCGGCCGCGCTCGAGGATGGCAAGTTCTCCCTCGATCCGTTCGCCCGCCGCGCCGCCGATGGGAAAGATCACCACGTCCCGGAGCCGGCTCCCTCCAGCCTCCATGCCCTGGGCGACCATGACGTAGTGCGCTCCGTCCGCCCGCTGCTCCAGCCAGACTTCGCCGGGAGGCGTAAGCAACGTCGCTTCGCCCGGCGGCATGGGCGCGAGTTGTCGGATGAGGCTCGTCGTCTGCGTTTCGGCGAACATGGATATCGCTATACTGACGAGCAGCAGGGCGATGGTCGGTGCGCGGATGATCCGCCAGATCGACATCCCGCTCGATTTGATCACCGTCAGTTCGTGGCGAACCTTGAGGTCGATGAAGCCGATGATGGCGCCGAGCAGCACCGTCACCGGCAGCGTCTTGATGGTCCAGCGCGCCCCGCTCGCCAGCACCATCACGATTGCCCATTGGATGCCGAAGTTTTCCGCGACATTGTTGAAGCGCCATGTATCGAGCGCCTCGGCCAGCACGATCAGGCCGTAGAAGACGAGCACGGTGATCGCCATTCGGCTGCCCACGCGCCCGAGGATGAACCAGTCAAGCCGCCTCATGTGGCCGCCTGCGGTATCGGTGCCATGAACCGCCGTCGCGCCCGCACGGCGAGGGCGACGGTACCCGCTGCGATCATCAGCACGGAACCCGCGACAGACCCGACCTGCGGGCCGAGCAAACCGTAGGACGAGACGGCCAGGTCGACGAAGGCGATGACCAGCACCACCACTTCCATGGGCAGCACAAGCCGTCCGCGTCGACCGCTCGGGAATGCGCTGATCGCCAGCACCATCAGGCAGATGCCGATGACCCTGAGGCCTTCGCCCATGCGTTCGGTCAGCTTGCGGAGCGTGCGCGGCGCGATTTCGCCGGCGGCCAGCGCGTCGCGGACGAGCGTCACGCTGTCGGTGATCGAAACAGGGTCGGGTGTGGCAGTGGTCTGTGTGAAGCGATCGACATTGACGTGATATTGGCCGAACTTTACCTCGGAAAAACGCTCGCCCGGGCCGCGCGACTGCAGCGATCCGTTGCGCAGCTGCAGGATGTAACCGTCCTCCGCGCGCGCCACCGTCGCCGATTCCGCCACATAGGTGCGCCTGACCTCAGGGTCGCGCCGGTCGTCGGCGAAGAATTCGGTGATCTCGCCATTGCCGGTCCGCCCGCCGATCAGCAGCACCACACCCGGCGTCACCTGCATGAACCGGCCGGGCCGCAGCGTTGAGCTGACGAGATCCGCGGTGATGGCGGCGTTGAGCGCGTTGAGCTGCCGGTTGGCCAGCGGTGCCAGGAAATTGGAGATGATGAGCACGCCGGTCGCCCCAAGTATCGCCACCACTCCCGCCGCCCGGAAGAGATCGCCAAGGCCATGGCTGGTATGGATGATGTGCAGCTCGTGATTGGATTGCAGTGCCACCAGCGCCCGCGCCAGACCGATGCCCACGCATACGAACGCGAAGGTCAGCACCAGTGGTGGCATGGCGAGCACGCCCTGCCAGCCGAGCGTCAGGAGGCTCTGCCCCTTGACCGAGACCGTGTCGAAGATGCGCAGGCACTGCACCATCCATAGAAGGAAGCAGACGACGCCGAACAGAATCAGCGCATCGAGGGCGAACATTCGCGCAAGGTATCGGGTCAGCCGGCGCATTCGGTCCGTCGTTGTGGGCAGGCTCTGCCTGCCGTTGCATTCCGGGGCGCAAACTGCGGTACTTGCAGCGATGTGACAAGCCGCGTTGTGCCGCATGTCCAGCGAATTTGCCGGTTGCCAGCGGCCTGTTGCGGGATTGACGCGCCGGTCGATCCCCCCGATGCTGGACGTCCTCCCGCAGCCGCGGCGGTTTTGACGCTCCGGCCAACGTCACGCTTTACCTGAACAGATCCGCCCGATGCCGCAGACCCTGATTGTCGAAACCGCCCCTTTGACCCTCGGCCAGTCCGACCTGCTGGTCATCTATGCCGCCGAGGGCCAGGCGCCCGGGGGCGTCGGCGGAACCGTCTGGACCTCGGCTGGCCTCGATTGGCAGGCTGTTCTCGACGGCACCGGCTTCAAGGGCAAGCCGGGCCAGGCTCTCGACTTCATCGCGCCGTCCAACGTTCCGGCGAGGCGCATGATGGTGCTCGGCTCCGGCAAGCCGAATGGCGTCGACCTGACGGCCTGGACCGACCGTGGCGGGTCGCTGATGGGCAAGATCAGCGGCTTGAAGGCCGAGACCGTCTCCGTCGTCCTCGACGGCGCCGACGCGAGCCCGGCAGCCGTCGCCGAACTCGCCGCCGGGCTGCGCCTGCGCCACTACAAATTCGACAAGTACAAGTCGCAGGCTGCCGACGAGAATGGCCCGGCAACCCTCAAAATCGTCCTGCACATCGCCGATCCGGCGGCAGCGCAAGCAGCGATCGCCGACCGCGGGGCCGTCGCCGAAGGGACGCTCCTGGCGCGCGACCTCATTAACGAGCCGGCCAATGTGCTGGGTCCCGTTGAATTCGCCGGTATCGCCGGCAACCTTGCCGAATTCGGTGTCGAGGTCGAAACCCTGATGCCAGAGGATTTGGAAAAGCTCGGCATGCGATCACTGCTGGCCGTGGCGCGCGGCTCGGTGCGCCCGGCACGCCTCGTCGTCATGCGCTGGAACGGCGGCGCTGCCGGCGCCCAGCCCGTCGCCTTCGTCGGCAAGGGCGTGGTGTTTGACACCGGCGGCATCTCCATCAAGCCCGCTGGCTCGATGGAAGACATGAAGGGCGACATGGGTGGGGCCGCCGCCGTCACCGGGCTGATGCAGGCGCTCGCCCGCCGCAAGGCCAGGGTCAACGCCGTCGGAGTTATCGGACTCGTCGAGAATATGCCGGATGGCGATGCGGCTCGCCCCGGCGACATCGTGCGCGCGATGTCCGGCACCACCATCGAGATCGTCAACACCGACGCCGAAGGCCGGCTCGTCCTCGCCGACGCGCTCTGGTACACGCAGGATCGCTTCAAACCGCGATTCATGGTCAACCTGGCAACGCTGACCGGGGCCATTTCGGTGGCGCTCGGCAATGATCATGCCGGGCTCTTCTCCAACAACGACGAACTGGCCTCGCGGCTGCTGGCGGCCGGGCTCGCCGTCAACGAGAAACTCTGGCGCATGCCCATGGGACCGGCCTACGACAAGCTCATCGAATCGCGCTTTGCCGATATCAAGAATTCCGCCGGCCGTCCGGCCTCCTCCATCACCGCCGCCCACTTCCTGTCGCGCTTTGTCAACGGCGTACCCTGGGCCCATCTCGACATTGCCGGCACCGCTTTCGGTGCACCGGCCACCGAGACCAATGCCGGCTGGGCGCCGGGTTTCGGCGTGGCCCTGCTCGATAGGCTGGTGCGTGACAATTACGAAGCTTAGGTTCCCTGAAACGGGGACGATCCATGGCTGAAGTGTTGTTCTATCATCTCGAAGCCAGGCCAATCGAGGCGGTGCTGCCGCAGCTCCTTGAAAAGACCCTGGAGCGGGGCTGGCGCGCCGTCATCGAGATCGGCAGTACCGAGCGTGCCGAGGCACTCGACGCCCATCTCTGGACCTATCGCGACGATGGGTTCTTGCCTCATGGCCGCGCCGGCGACGACGCCGAGGCGCGCCAGCCAATCCTGCTGACGACCGACGGCGCTAATCCGAACGCGGCCACCGTACGCTTCTTCGTCGACCGCGCCGTCCCGGCGGAAACCACCGGCTACGAGCGTATCGTCTATCTCTTTTCCGGTCATGACCCCGACGCGGTCGCCGAAGCGCGGGTCGCCTGGAAGGCCTTGCAGACCGGCAACAGCGTGACCTATTGGCAGCAGGAACCCTCGGGACGCTGGGTCAAGAAGGCATGAGGGCAGGGCGATGACGCCGGATCTGTCGACGCCCAGCAAGCACACACTCTACGAGGATGTCTTCGCCATTCTCATCGGCACCACGCTGGTGGGGCTGGGCATAGTCCTCTACTCAAAAGTGCTGCTGACCACTGGCAGCACGGCGGGCCTTGCGTTGCTGCTGCACTATTCGACGGGCATCGGGTTCGGGCTGCTGTTCTTTCTCATCAACCTGCCGTTCTACCTGCTGGCGGCACTGCGCATGGGCGTGGCCTTCACCGTCAAGACCATCGTGTCGGTCGGTCTCGTCTCGGCCTGCACCTGGCTGACGCCGCAGTGGCTCGACATCTCATCCGTCGAGCCGGTCTATGCAGCGCTCGTTGGAGGCGGCCTCATCGGCCTTGGGATCCTCTCGCTCTTCCGCCACAAGGCAAGCGTTGGCGGCATCAACATCCTGGCGTTGTTCCTGCAGGAGAACTTCGGCATCCGCGCCGGCTATTTCCAATTGGCGGTCGACGTCGCCATCATGGTTGCCGCCGTCTTCATCCTGCCCTTCGACAGGGTGCTGCTCTCGCTGCTCGGCGCGCTGGTGCTCAACCTCATCGTCGCGCTCAACCACAAGCCGGGGCGTTACGTCGGATTCAGCTGATCGGCTGGTCCCTGTCCGGCCCTGGTGATTCACTTGAATAACCGAGACTGGCGTGGCTGCGGTATATCTTTGGCAGTGCCGATCTCGCACCGAGCCAGACGCGGCTGTTGCCTCCGCGAATACAGCGGAACGGTTCAATCGGTTCCGAGCCGGGCGCGCGCCGTGCCCGCTGGGCTTCCCGTCAAATCCAGATCCAAGTCCTTCTGGAGGGCCTTTCCGATCCAGATCCCCGGGGGGAGAGACTGAACAGGAAGGATCTAAAGTGATATAGAGAAGGCCGAAAACGATATAGGGGGATGCTATGCCGGTCTATATCAGATTCCAGCGGAACGGGATGTCGATCCCCGGCACGATGTGGTCCAGCGTTCACACCCCGGGTTGGACCGATTTCCGGGATAGCGATCCTGAACCAGCGAGGGGGGCGATCCCCGAAGTTGGCGACGAGGTGCTTGTCGGTTTCGAGACCAGTGAGGTCCCCAGCACATCCCTCGGCAGCTGGGCCAAGGCGGAGGGACTGGACGTTGCTTGGAACGTGCCATCATACGCGCCAAGGGAAGGCCGCTCTGCGATCCTCACCACCGAGATCGAGTTCACCCAGCCGGATCGCCTTGGCAGAGAAATTGCCGATCTTCGCGTTAAGCTCCACGACGTGCGAATTGTGCGCAGCGAGCACATCTCGCGAGCGGGCGGCGTCGTGCCCGCTAAGCGCATGGTGATAGCCTGCAGCAGGATGACGCAGGCAGGCATGCCGAAGTCGGCGCCGGACATTTCACATCAGGTGCGGGCGAGGGTGGCTAAGGCGCAAGTCGGACGGTATCGCTAGCCATTCTGAGTGGCGAGCCGGCCAAGGACGACGACGATCTCGTCGATTCCGCGCTCCCAGACTCCACTACCAGCGGAAGCGCGACAGTAACGCGATCAAGCCAGACGCCCGAGACCGCTCCTCTGAACCCAGACGCCTGACCACGAGAAGCTTGGCTAGGCGTTCAGCGACGGACTTCTACGACTGGGCTCTTGATCGCGCTTTAGCTGCCCTCATCGATCCGTGGCGTTTCCACGGATGGGGTCATAAGCCCCGTGAGGCTGGCCAACCATGGTGCCCGCCGCCCAACTTGAACTCGACCGATCGCCACGACGCCGTTGGCAGACTTGCTGCACGGCGGCGCGAAACCATCCGCTGCCGGCTGCGTTGGTTCCGGAGCAAGAAGGGGTATCAGCAAGGGGGGACTATCGAATGCGGGCTCTCAAAGCGACGGATACGGTAAGGGCAACTCGCCAGCCAGCAAAACCCAAGGCTCCGACAACTGCCCCCGGCAGTCAGGAGACGGCTGACCTGGAGACGCTGTCGCATCTCGCGGCCAGCCGTCTCGCCATCGAAGGGATCTCGCCCGAGATCGACGGTGGCCGGTTTCCCGCCAAAACCGTCGTCGGCACACCCTTCATCGTCGAGGCCGACATCTTCGGCGACGGCCACGACACTATCGATGCAGCGCTGCTCTACCGGCCGGCAGGCGATACCGCCTGGACGGAGCTGCCGATGGAGTTCGTCGCCAACGACCGCTGGCGCTGCGAGCTCTCCTTCGACGCCAACCGGATGTACGAATATACCTTCATCGCCTGGCGCGATCTCTTCGCCACCTGGCGCAAGGATACCGCCAAGAAGTTTGCGGCCGGCCTCGACATAGGGCTTGAGATCGATGAGGCGCGGCTTCTGCTGGAAAACGCAATCCGGCAGGAGCAGCATGAGGGGCGGAACGCCGCGCAAGCGGATATCGCTGCTTTGGAAGACTTGCTCAGTGCCTGTCAAAGCAGCGACTCCGACGAGGATCGGCTGGCGATGCTCAGCTCCGAGGCGACGGCGAAGCTGATGCATAGGGCCGGGCCCCGCACCAATCTCACGCGTTGCGAGCGGGTGCTGAAGGTCTTCGTCGACCGCAGGGCTGCGGCCTTCAGCGCCTGGTACGAGTTGATGCCGCGTTCGCAATCGGGCGACGTCAATCGCCACGGCACCTTCGACGACGTCATCGCCCGCCTCCCTTATGTCCGCGATCTCGGCTTCGATGTCCTCTATTTCCCGCCCATCCATCCGATCGGGCGGACCAACCGCAAGGGCCGTAACAACAGCTTGGCGCCGGAGCCGGACGATCCCGGCAGCCCCTATGCCATAGGGTCGAAAGACGGAGGGCACGACGCTATCCATCCCGAGCTCGGCACACTGGAAGATTTCGACAGGCTAGTCGCCGCGGCGCATGGGCACGGGCTCGAAATCGCCCTCGACTTCGCCATCCAGTGCTCGCCCGACCACCCCTGGATCAAGGAGCATCCGGAGTGGTTCGACTGGCGCCCCGACGGCAGCATCAAGTTTGCCGAGAACCCACCCAAGAAGTACGAGGACATCGTCAACGTCCATTTCTATCGCAAGGCGATCCCTGGCCTCTGGTTGGCGCTCCGCGACATCGTGCTGTTCTGGATCGAGCACGGAGTGACCATCTTCCGCGTCGACAACCCGCACACCAAGCCGTTCCCGTTCTGGGAATGGCTGATCGCCGACATCCGCTCACACCACCCGGAGGCGATCTTTCTTGCCGAAGCCTTCACCCGGCCCAAGGTGACGAAGCGGCTGGCAAAGGTCGGTTTCTCCCAGAGCTACTCCTACTTCACCTGGCGCAACTTGAAAGGGGAGCTGGAGCAGTACCTGACGGAGCTGACCACCGAGGAGTGCCGCCACTACATGCGGCCCAACTTCTTCGCCAACACCCCGGACATCAACCCCTACTACCTGCAGTACAGCGGGCGCCCGGGCTTCCAGACGCGACTGGTCCTCGCCGCAACGCTGGCCGGCAATTACGGCATCTACAACGGCTTCGAGATCAGCGAGGCGGCGTCGGTTCCCGGCAAGGAGGAGTACCTCAACTCCGAGAAATACGAGATCCGCGCCTGGGACTTCGAGCAACCCGACAATATCGCCTGGGACATCCGCCTGGTGAACCGGCTGCGCCGCGAACACCCGGCGCTGCAGGAGTTCACCAACCTCGCCTTCTACAACGCCTGGAACGACAACATCCTCTGCTACGGCAAGCGGACGTCGGATCTCTCGGATTTTCTGCTTTTCCACGTCTGCCTCGACCCGCACCACGCCCAGGAGGCGAGCTTCGAGTTGCCGTTGTGGGAGTTCGGTCTCGCCGACGATGCATCCATCGAAGTTGAGGATCTGGTCGCCGGTCACCGCTTCACCTGGCACGGCAAGTACCAGCACATCCGCCTCGACCCCTACTACAAGCCATACGCGATCTGGCGGCTGATCGGATCGGGAGTGCCGGCATCATGAACGAACTCGCTCTGCGCCGCGATGCCGTGAAGACGGGCCGTTCGTTACGCGCCGACGGCATCATCGACCGCACCGATTCGCAATGGTACCGCGACGCTGTGATCTACCAGTTGCACGTCAAAGCCTTCCAGGACGCGAACAATGACGGCGTCGGAGACTTTGCAGGGTTGATGCGGCGCCTGGACCACGTGCAGGATCTTGGGGTGACGGCGATCTGGCTGCTGCCCTTCTATCCCTCGCCGCTGCGCGACGACGGCTACGACATCGCCGACTATCGCGCCATCAATCCGTCCTACGGGACGATGCGCGAGTTCAAGGCGTTCGTTGCCGAGGCGCACCGCCGCGGCCTCAGGGTGATCACCGAGTTGGTCATCAACCACACCTCCGACCAGCATCCCTGGTTCCAGCGGGCGCGTCGTGCAAAGCCCGGATCGGCGACCCGCAACTTCTACGTCTGGAGCGATACCGACAGCAAATTTCCGGAAACGCGGATCATCTTCACCGATACCGAGACGTCGAACTGGACGTGGGATCCCGTTGCCGGTGCCTTCTTCTGGCACCGCTTCTACTCGCACCAGCCCGATCTCAACTTCGACAACCCGCGGGTGCTCGAGGAAGTCCTCAGGGTCATGCGGATGTGGCTCGACATGGGGGTCGACGGGCTGCGCCTCGACGCCATTCCTTACCTGATAGAGCGCGAGGGCACCAACAACGAGAACCTGCCCGAGACGCACGAGGTCCTAAAGCGCATCCGGCGGGAGCTCGATGCGTACTACTCCGACCGTATGCTGCTGGCCGAGGCCAACCAGTGGCCGGAGGACACGCGTCCATATTTCGGCGACGGGGACGAATGCCATATGGGCTTTCATTTCCCGCTGATGCCGCGCATGTACATGGCACTTGCGCAGGAGGACCGGCACCCGATCACCGATATCATCCGGCAGACCCCCGACATTCCCGACGGCTGTCAGTGGGGCATCTTCCTGCGCAACCACGACGAACTGACGCTGGAGATGGTGACCGACCAGGAGCGCGACTATCTCTGGCGCACCTATGCCGAGGACCGCCGCGCCCGCATCAACCTGGGCATCCGTCGCCGGTTGGCGCCGCTGCTGCAGAATGACCGGCGCAAGATCGAGCTGATGAATTCGCTGCTGATGTCGATGCCGGGTACGCCCATCGTCTATTACGGCGACGAGATCGGCATGGGCGACAATTACTACCTCGGCGATCGCGACGGGGTCCGCACGCCCATGCAGTGGTCGGCCGACCGCAACGCCGATTTCTCTCGCGTCAACCCGCAGCAACTCTACCTGCCGACGATCCAGGACCCGATCTACGGCTACCAGGCGATAAACGTCGAGACCCAGCAGAGTGACCCCTCGTCGCTCCTCAACTGGATGCGGCGGATGATCGCCGTGCGCCAGCAGCACAAGGCCTTTGGGCGCGGCAGCATGACACTGCTCTACCCGCGCAACCGCAAAATCCTGGCCTATGTGCGTGAACACGAGGGGGAGCGCATCCTCTGCGTCGCCAATCTCTCGCGTGCCGCCCAGGCGGTGGAGATCGATCTGTCGCGGTTCAAGGGGGCGGTGCCGATCGAACTCTCCGGATACTCCGTTTTCCCTCCGATAGGCGATCTTCCCTATCTCGTGACGCTGCCGGCATACGGTTTCTTCTGGTTCCTGTTGACCGAAGACGCCGAGGCGCCGCGCTGGCACGAAGAGATGCCCGAAATGCTGCCGGAGTTCATTACCATGACCACTCGCGACGGCAGCCTGATGATGGCGCTGTCGGGCCGCGAGAAGCAGCAGCTCGAGTCGCAGGTGCTGCCGCAGTTCCTCCCGCTGCAGCGGTGGTTTGGTGCCAAGGATGCCGCTATCGGCGCCGTTCGGATGACACCGCTCGTCGAACTGAAGACCTCGGAACACGCTCTCGTTGTGCTGGATGTCGACATTGCCGGCGAAACCCAGCGCTATTTCCTCCCGATCTCGGCGCGCTGGGGGGAGGAGAACCTTCAGATGGGCGCGCCCAAGCTCTCTTATACGCTCGCCAAAGTGCGGCTGGGGCCGCGGGTCGGCGCCTTGGTCGATGGCGTGTTCGATGAGAGCTTTGCCGGTACCTTGCTCGAGAGCCTGCGCAGCGGCGGCGCGGTGGATGCCACCGACGGCACCGTCGTCTTCGCCGGCAGCGATCTCCTTTCCGGCATCGAGGACTTTGGCGAACCGCGCCCCCTGACCGTCGAGCAGAGCAATGTCTCCATCGCCTATGGTGACCAGGTCATCCTCAAGCTCTATCGCCGCCTTCGCGCCGGGGAGCAGCCCGATGTCGAGGTGGCACGCTTCCTGACCGAGACAGCAGCCTTCCCCAACACACCGGCATTCCTCGGCTCCATCGAACATCGCCCGGGGGAGGGGGAACCGACGACGCTTGCCGCCGCCTTCGCCTTCGTCGCCAACCAGGGCGATGCCTGGTCGGTGCTGACGGATTCTCTCGACTTCGATCTCGAGGAAAACGCTCTCGGTCACGAGGACGGTGGAAATCGCGAGCCCCCGTCAGACGAATTCGCTCAGTGGCTCGGCATGGGCGAGTTGTTTGGCCGCCGGACGGCAGAATTGCACAATGCCCTCGCCACCCCCACCGACGACCCGAACTTCGGTTCGACGCCGCTGGACAAGGACATTGTTCAAGCCTGGGTCGAGGACACGGTGAGCGAGAGCGAGCAGGTGCTCGCACGTCTGCAGGAACGGCTTGAAGAGCTGCAGGAGGGATCGAAGGACCTGGCGCAGGATCTGCTGTCGCGGCGCCAGCTGCTTCTCGAGCGCATCCGGTCGCTTGACGCGCACCAACCGTCCGGCGGCATGTCGCGTGTCCACGGCGACTATCACATGGGTCAGATCCTGGTCGCCCAGGACGATCTGATGATCATCGATTTCGAAGGCGAACCCAGGCGCAGTCTGGAGGAACGGCGCGCCAAGTCGTCGCCGCTGCGCGACGTCGCCGGCATGCTTCGTTCCATCGACTATGTCGCGGCAGCAGCGATCAACCACCGGCGCGAGGCCGTGGGCTCCGCGTCCGACGAAAGCCTGGCGCGGGCTGCGGTCTGGCGCGAAACCTTCACGGTAGATTTCCTCGCCGGCTACCGGGCCGCCATCGCCGGCTCCCCCGCCTATCCGGAGGACGCGGATTTCGAACAGGCCCTGATAGACCTCTTCCTGCTCCAGAAGGCCATCTACGAGATCGGCTACGAACTGGCCAATCGCCCGGCTTGGGTGGAAGTGCCGCTGCGCGGAATCCACGATCTCCTTACCCAGGAGCGCAATTGATGACCACCACCACGGGAGCCCCTCCATCTGCCTATCCTGCCGATGTCGAGGCTATCGTGCGCGGACGGCACGGCAATCCGTTCGTCGTGCTCGGAATGCAGGGCGGGGATGGAAAGCCGCTGGCCGTGAACACCTTCAGTCCGCAGGCCGGCGAGGTCGAGGTCCTGGATGCTGCGACCGGAGAAGTCGTGGCCGCACTGTCGCGTATCCATCCGGAAGGGTTCTTCTCCGGGTTCATTGAGGGGCGGCACCAGCGATTTCGGTACCGTCTGCGGCTGCGCGCGGGGGAGTTTGAGTGGGAACTGGAGGATCCCTACGCTTTCCCGCCGATCCTCGGTGAGCTGGACGAGTATCTGTTGGGGGAAGGGCGGCATCTCGACCAGTACGAGCAGCTCGGCGCGCATCCTCGCACCGTCGACGGCGTCGACGGCGTGGTGTTTGCCGTCTGGGCGCCCAACGCCCGGCGCGTCAGCGTCGTCGGTGACTTCAACGCCTGGGACGGGCGGCGTCACCCCATGCGCAAGCGGATCGGCGTCGGGGTGTGGGAACTGTTCGTGCCGCAGCTTGAACGCGGCGCCACCTACAAATACGAAATCCTCGGATTGCATGGGGAGCGTCTCCCCCTCAAGGCCGATCCGGTATCCTTTTATCAGGAGCTGGCACCAGCCACCGCGTCGATCGTCCATGGACTGCCGCAGCCGCAATGGAACGACGGGGAGTGGATGGCAGGGCGCGAGGCGCGCCAGGGGCTATCGGCACCGGTCTCGATCTACGAGCTGCATCTTGGATCCTGGCGTACCAATGAGGACGGCACCCCGCTGCACTATGCGGCGATCGCGGACCAACTCGTCGATTACCTTACCGCGCTCAACTTCACCCATGTCGAGTTGATGCCGGTCACGGAACACCCGTTTACCGGATCCTGGGGTTACCAGCCGATCGGGCTGTTCGCCCCGACCAGCCGTTTCGGAGCGCCCGAGGACTTCGCCGGCTTCGTCGACCGCCTGCACGCGGCGGGCATCGGCGTCATCATGGACTGGGTCCCGGCCCACTTTCCGTCCGATGCCCACGGCTTGGCGCGTTTCGACGGCACGGCGCTCTACGAACACGAGGATCCCCGGCTCGGTTTCCATCGCGATTGGAACACGCTGATCTACAATTTCGGGCGCAACGAGGTGGCTAACTATCTTCTGGCCAACGCATTGTTCTGGCTCGACGTCTACCACATCGATGCGTTGCGCGTGGATGCCGTGGCCTCGATGCTCTATCTCGACTACAGCCGCGAACCCGGCGAGTGGATTCCCAATCGCCACGGCGGCAACGAGAACCTTGAGGCCATCGACTTTCTCAGGGAAACCAACAGGCTCGTCTTCGGCCGCCACCCCGGTGCCCAGACTATGGCGGAGGAGTCGACTGCCTGGCCGCAGGTCAGCCGCCCGATCGAGATGGGCGGGCTCGGCTTCGGCTACAAGTGGAACATGGGCTGGATGCACGACACCCTGACCTACATGAGCAAGGATCCGATCCACCGCCGCCACCACCACGGGCAGATGACCTTTGGCATTCACTACGGCTTCTCGGAAAACTTCGTGCTGCCGCTGAGTCACGACGAGGTGGTCCACGGCAAGGGCTCGATGCTCGGCAAGATGCCGGGCGACACCTGGCAGAAATTCGCCAATCTGCGCGCCTACTACGCGTTCATGTGGACGCATCCGGGCAAGAAGCTGCTGTTCATGGGCGGCGAGTTCGGCCAGCAGCGCGAGTGGAACCACGACAGCGCGCTCGACTGGCACCTGCTCGAGGACCCTATGCACAAGGGGCTGCAGACCCTGGTCGGCGATCTCAACCGGGTGTACCGGGACTGCCCGGCGCTGCACCAGCTCGACTGTGATCCTGCCGGTTTCGAATGGATCGAAGCCGGCGACGCCGAGAACAGCATCTTCCTCTTCCTCCGCAAAGGCCGTGAGGAGGCTCCACCGATCGTCGTCGCCTGCAACATGACCCCCATGGTCCGCCAGGACTATCGCGTCGGCGTGCCGCATGGCGGGCGCTGGCGGGAGATCCTCAATACCGACTCCGAAATCTATGGCGGTTCCAACGTCGGCAATGGCGGGTATCTCAACGCGCTGGACGAGGAAAGCCACGGCCGTGCCGCATCGCTGCGGCTGACGCTGCCGCCCCTGGGTGCGGTGATCCTGGCGCCGGATGGCGCATGAGCAAACTTCTAGACGAGCTTGCCGAGCGCCACGGCATCGCTCTTCGCTACGAGGGGCTCGATGGCCGTTTCCACGACGTGCCCGACGCCACCAAGCGTGCCGTCCTGAACGCCATGGGGGCTTCTACGGCAAACGACGACGAGCTGCGAGAGCGGTTGGCTGCGGCGCCCGAACTGCAGAGCGATCAGGGTATTCCTCCCGGCACCCGATGTTATCTTCCGGATCGGCCAGAGCGCTGCTGGGGCATGGCACTGCAGCTCTACGCTCTGCGTTCCGAGCGCAACTGGGGCATCGGCGATTTCGTCGATCTGGCGGCTTTCTGTGCGACCGCCGCGCAGGCTGGAGCCGACTTCGTCGGCATCAACCCGTTGCACGCCGGCTTCCTCGCTGACCCGAACCGCCGCAGCCCTTTCTTCCCTTCCAACCGGCGCTTTCTCAATCCGCTCTACATCGCTGTCGACCGGCTTCCCGGATACGAAATAGCCATGACGGATCAGCCGTTGGTCGAGGCGGCAAGGCAGGCGCCCCTCGTCGACTATGCCGCGGTGGCGGCGCTCAAGCTTGCGGCGCTGCGCCGGCTGTGGCCGGTCTGGAAGCAGCTTGATGAGCTGCCCGTGTACTCCCGGGCCGCTTTCGATGCCTTCAAAAGCGAACGCGGCGAACCGCTGCGGCGTCACGCGCTGTTCGAGGCCATTTCACTGTTCATGATCGAGTCGGAAGCGGGTGGCAGCGGCTGGGTCGATTGGCCGGAAGACTACCGCTCGGTCTCCAGCCGGGCGGTGGCGAAGTTCGCCGAAGCCAACGGCGACGATGTCGATTTTCACCAGTGGCTGCAATGGCTGGCCGCCGTGCAACTTGCGGCAGCAGGGGAGGCGGCGACCGACAACGGCATGCGGATCGGGATCTATCTCGACTTCGCCGTCGGCGAGGCCCCCGACGGTTCTGCCACCTGGGGTGAGCCGCAATCGACAATGCGGCGCGTCCATATCGGCGCTCCCCCCGACTACTTCTCCGCCAACGGGCAGGACTGGGCGCTGTCGCCGCTTTCTCCGGTCGTGCTGCTCGGCGACGGATCCGGCCACTATCGCGACCTCGTCAGCGACTCCATGCGTTACGGCGGGGCGCTGCGCATCGACCATGTGATGGGGCTTCACCACCTGTTCCTGGTGCCAGAGGGGCAGTCCCCCGCCGCCGGCACCTATGTTCGCTACCCGATGGGACAGATGCTGTCCGATGTCGCTGCCGCCTCGCACCGGCACCGCACCATCGTCATCGGCGAAGATCTCGGCAATGTCCCACGCGGGTTCAGGCAGATCATGTCCGCGGTCGGAATCCTCTCCTATCGCATCCTTTATTTCGAGCGCCATGACGATGCTTTCGCCCCGCCCGACCTCTATCCGCGGGATGCGCTGTGCTGCCTCTCGACCCACGATCTGCCCACCTTCGAGGGATGGTGGCGCGGCGACGACGTCCGCCTGCGGCACGAGCATCAGCTGATCGGAGCCGAGGCGATGGAGGAGCAACTGACGCAGCGAGCTCTCGACCGCAATCAGCTCTGCGGGACGCTCGCACGTGCCGGACTACTGACGGAGGCGGACACTGCCGCGGCGGCAGCGGCAAGCAGCGACACCAGCCTGCCCGCGGCGCTGCTCGTTGCCATTCACCGCTATATCGCCAGCACGCCTTCTCGCCTGCTGGCGGTGCGCATCGAGGATCTCTGCGGAGAGCGGGAGCCGGTGAATCTGCCCGGGACCGTCGATAGCTACCCGAACTGGCAGCGCAAGCTGACCCAGCCGATCGAAGGAATGGAGGCTCAGCCGCTGTTCAGGGCGCTGACCGGGGCCCTGGCCGATGAGCGTCCGAGGCAGGAGTGATGACGCCCAGGGCGACGTATCGGCTGCGCGGTTTGAGCCGATCGAGTCGAATGCGCTCTACTGACTGATCCGGCCGCCGGCGCCCGGGCCAAGATGGAGGCCGCCCTTGCTCTGCAGGTCCTTGGCCGCGAGCGAGATGAAGTCTTCCATCAGTTCGTAGCAGAAGATGATTTCGACGGTGTCGGAATCGTAGAAGGCGTTGGCTTCGCCGCAGCGCTTGGCGTTGAATTCCACCGGCTTGTTCAGCGAATAGTGCCGCTCGACCTCGGCTGCCACCTGCTCGAAGACACCGCTCTGCCGGAAGGCGTCCGCCGCATTCCTCAGGCGCCCCGACACGTCGTGATAGGTGATGCGCACCTGCGCTGTGCGCGCCTTGCGCGGCTGGTGGCTCGCCATCAGGCTGCGCATCGAGCGGTTGATGAGCTCGTAGTCCCAGAGGCAGGTATCCTGGCGGTCGCGATCGATGGCGTATTCGGTCGCGATGGCGCGGAAGGAGCGGTCGTCGCTCCCCACCATCAGGCAGACGATATGGAAGGCGCGCTGGCGGTCGAGGCTGTGCGAGGCATAGTAGTCGCTGTCGTCGAGATTGCTGCCATAAGCGATGCCCGAAAGCAGCCAGCCATAGGCGGCATCGGCCAGCGCTGCATGCGCCGCGGGCGTGTTCTTGCTGAGCAGCGTCCAGGTGGCCATGTTGTCGGCCGCGTCCTCCTCGCGCCCGAGCACCGGCAGCTTCAACTGGTCGATGAGCAGGTGTCCTACTTCATGGTAGAGGACGAAGAGGCTGTTGTTGGCCGCGAACCGATGCGCCACCGCCCGCGTCTTCTTGCCCATTGCCTCCTGTGCGAGGCCCGTGCCCGCAAGGACCAGCGCCATCGAGAGGACCAGGATGACGCGCAGGAGAATGCTGGACATGACGGTTCTCTACGGCGGGGGCTTGGATCGGAAGCAAACGGCAAGCTCCCGTCAGTGTCAATCGCGCTCGCGGCGGGTCGGTTAAAGCTTTCCCGGCTCCCAGCCGGGCGGTGCCATTGTAAAGCCCGAAAAGCGGAAGCCGGGAGCAACCGTGCAGCCGACCAGCGTCCATTCCCCGAGCGAGCGTGCCGACTGCCAGCCATGGCGCGGCACCACGATCTGCGGGCGCTCTCCGGCCAGCAGGTCGGGACCGAGGGTTGCAAGCTCGAGGCGTGTCCCGTCCGACTGCCGCAATTCGAGCGGCGCGCCAGCATGCCAGTGCCAGACCTCGACGGCATCGACCCGGTGCCAGTGCGAGCGGTCGCCGGCCTCGAGCAGGTAATAGATGGCAGTGGAGTGGGGACGTCCACCGACCCCTCCCGGGTCGGCGAACGTTTCGACATACCACCCGCCCTCCGGGTGTCGGGACATGCCGAGGGCGGCGATGACGTCGCCGGCGGAAAGAGCCGTCACGTCACTCATCATGCCTGCTCGGCCGTCTCGAGCTGCGTGCTCATGGTCAGCCACTTCTCCTCGAGCGCTTCGAGCTCGGCGGCAAACCGCGCCTTGTCCTTGCCCAGCTTGGTGACGCGCTCGGGCGCACCGTCGTAGATCGAGGGATTTTCGAATTGAACCTCGATCTTCTCGATCTCGACCTTCAGGCGCTCCATCTTGGCTTCCGCGTCTTTGATCGCCTTCCTCAGCGGCGCGACCTCGGCGCGGCGAGCGGCCGCCTCCTGCTTGGCAGCTTTGCGCTCGTCCTTGGAAAGCGCGCCGCCATTGCCTGCTCCCGCCTTCTCGCGCGTGCCGGTAATGGCGCGCTGGTAGCCGTCGAGATCGTCGTCGAGTTCCTTGATCGTGCCGTCGGCGGCGATCCACAGCGTGTCGCAGGTCGCTTCGATCAGGTGCCGGTCGTGGCTGATGATGAGCACGGCGCCTTCGTAGTCGTTGAGTGCGGCCACCAGTGCATCGCGGCTGTCGATGTCGAGGTGGTTTGTCGGCTCGTCGAGGATCATCATGCCTGGTCCGTTGAAGGTGATGAGCCCCAGGAGCAGCCGCGCCCGTTCGCCGCCCGACAGGTTCTTGGCCTTGGTGTCCATGCGCGACTTGGTCAGCCCCATCTGCGCCAGCCTCGAACGGCGCTTGGCCTCGCTGTCATAGGGCATCAACTCGATCACGTGCTCGAGCGGTGTCTGCTCGGGCTTGAGCTTGTCGAGCTGGTGCTGGGCGAAATGCGCGATCTCGAGCTTCTTGCCCTTCTGCAGCGTGCCGCCCATCACCGGCAGGTCGCCGGCCAGGAGCTTGGCGAAGGTCGACTTGCCGTTGCCGTTGACGCCGACGAGGGCGATGCGGTCCTGCGGATCGATGCGCTGGGTGATGTTGCGCAGCACAACCCTGTCGCCATAGCCCGTCGCGACGTTCTCCAGGTTGATCATGGGCATGGCCATGACGTCCTTGGGCTGCGGGAACTGGAAAGGCGCCGCGTATTCGTCGAACAGGGCCTCGGGGGGCTTCAGTCTCTCGATCATCTTCATGCGCGCCTGTGCCTGCTTGGCCTTGGTCGCCTTGGCGCGGAAGCGGTCGACGAACTTCTGCATGTGGGCGATCTGGTCGAGCGCCTTCACGCGGCCCTTGTTGTGCAGCTCCATCTGCATGCGGCGCGTGGCTTCGAAGGTGTCGTAGTTGCCTTTGTAGAAGGTGAGTTTCTTGTGCTCGAGATGGATGATCGACGTGACGGCCTTGTTGAGAAGGTCGCGGTCGTGGCTGATGAGAAAGACGGTATAGGGATAGTTGGCCAGGTATTTCTCGAGCCATAGCGTACCCTCGAGGTCGAGATAGTTCGTCGGCTCGTCGAGAAGCAGGAGGTCCGGCTGCGAGAACAGCACGCCCGCCAGCGACACGCGCATGCGCCAACCGCCCGAAAGTTCGCGGGTCGGTGCAAGCTGCCGGTCCTGCTCGAAGCCGAGGCCCTTGAGGATGGCGCTGGCACGCGCCTCGGCGCTGTGGGCATCGATGTCGGCAAGCCGCGTATGGATGTCGGCAATCCGGTGCGGGTCCGTCGCCGTGTCGGCCTCGCGCATCAGCGCCGCGCGCTCCTTGTCGGCCGAAAGGACGACGTCAAGGACGCTCTCTTCGCCCGCCGGCGCCTCCTGCGCGACCGCGCCGATACGCGCGCGTTTATGCAGCTCGATCGAGCCGGCATCGGGCGCGATGTGCTCCTGGATCAGGTGGAAGAGAGTTGTCTTGCCGGTGCCGTTCTTGCCCACGAACCCGGTCTTCGACCCCGTCGGCAGCACGACCGAGGCATCTTCGAAAAGCTCGCGGCCCTGAATGCGATAGGTGAGATTCAAAATTGTGAGCATGTCATAATCTCGCCGATCCATCCGGGTGGATCAGCGGTCCGTCTAGGAATTGCGTTTGTGGGTGAGCCAATAGCGCGTGCCCGAGGAGATGTCTAATGCGCAGGCACCTCTCACTCCATTCCCCTGACGCTTACCGTCGCCCTCTGCTCGGCCAGGGAAGTGGCGCGTCTTGCCTCCGTCAAACTCTCCCGCTACAAGGCGCCACCTTTTCCAACAGACCCATTCAAGGATCGACCCAAATGGCGCTCGAACGCACCTTCTCCATCATCAAGCCGGATGCCGTCCGCCGCAATCTCATCGGCAAGATCATCGCCAAGTTCGAAGAGAACGGTCTGCGCCCGGTGGCGATGAAGAAGATCCACATGACGCGCGAGCAGGCCGAAGGCTTCTACGCCGTCCATAAGGAGCGTCCGTTCTTCACCGAGCTCGTCGAGCAGATGATCGCCTCGCCCGTCGTCGTTCAGGTGCTCGAGGGCGAGAATGCGATCGCGCGCAACCGCGAGATCATGGGCGCGACCAACCCGGCCAACGCCGACGAGGGCACGATCCGCAAGGAATTCGCCCTGTCGGTCGGTGAAAACTCGGTGCACGGCTCCGACGCCCCCGAGACCGCGCGCGAAGAGATCAAGTTCTTCTTCACCGACGACGAGATCGTCGGCTGACACCGTCGCATTCACGCAAATTCTGGGCCGCCTCCGGGCGGCCCTTTTGTTTGCCGGCATAGCGCCGTCTAAACCCCCTCCGGCTCCGACGCCCCCGCCACGTGCTCGGCCAGTACCTCTATCTGTGCCAGGACGTTGCCGCGCCGCGTCTCGACGTCCTCGGCCCAGTGGCTGAACCGCTCGAGAAGCGGCAGGAACCGGGAGAGGTCTTCGGCACTCCACCCGGCAAAAAAGTCTCCCATCAACAGGAACCGATAGGCGCGCACCGCTCCCGTCACCTCGCGGCCCTTGTCGGTCAGGGCGATGAGCGTGCGCCGGGAATCCGCCTGGCTGGCCACGCGCTCGGCATACTCGTCATCGACGAGTTCGGCGATCAGCCGGCTTGCCCGTGACGGATCGATGCCGATACGGGCCGCCACTGTCGACACCATCGTCTCCTCGCCCCCCGTCTCGCCGAACTCGTGCACCGGCGCCTCGATGGCGGTGAGCACATCGAGCTGGGCAAGGTCGAGTTTCAAGCCCAGGTCCCGGATGGCCACGTGGCTGAGTTCGCGCTTGACCACCCGTCGGCGCCAGTTCTGCAACAGGGCATCCACGCGCTTCACCGCGTCGATCGTCTGGTCATCGGCACCCGCCTGCTGCAACAGGCTTTCAACCTCGGGCGTTCTCGGTTCGGACATGGCACGGGCGCTCCTGATGCATGCTTTGTGCAGATGCATGCTGTTGACATGCATCTGCTGCGAACAGATATAGGTTGATGCAGCGATTTCAAGTCGTCAATTTATTCCGCGGCGCCCGACCGGTGCCGGCAACGAAAGCCTTCTCATGTCACCCACGCCGATTTCTCCGGAGGCAGATCCCGCCGCCGGCCAGTCCATACCGCTGATCATCGGGTCCGTCGCCGTCACGCTCCTGCTCGCCTCCCTCGGCCAGACCATCGTGTCTCCGGCGCTTCCGACCATCGTCGGCGAATTTGGCGGGCTCGACCACCTCACCTGGGTGGTCACCGCCTATCTGCTGGCCTCGACGGTCGTTGCGCCGATCTACGGCAAGCTCGGCGACCTTTATGGCCGCAAGCGTGTGCTGCAGGTAGCGATCCTGATCTTCCTTGCCGGCGCCATTGTCTCCGGCGTAGCCGTCAACATGCTCACCCTCATCATCGGCCGCACGGTTCAGGGACTTGGCGGCGGCGGGTTGATGGTCGTTGCCATGTCTGTGGTCGCCGACGTCATCCCGCCGCGCAAGCGCGGCAAGATCCAGGGCATCTTCGGCGCGGTGTTCGGAGTGTCCACGATAGTCGGCCCGCTGCTCGGCGGTTTCTTCGTCGAGCATTTCTCCTGGCACTGGATCTTCTTTGTCAACCTGCCGCTCGGCCTAGTCGCGCTGGCGGTGATCTCGATTGCGCTCAAGCCCAGGCCGGGTGCCGCGCGTTCCATCGACTATCTCGGCGCCGTGCTGCTCACTGCAACGCTCTCGGCTATCGTGCTCTTTACCAGCCTCGGCGGCAGCACCATCGCCTGGGCGTCGGCGCCGAGCATCGCGCTCGTTACGATCGCGGTCGTCTCGCTCGCTCTTTTCATCCGGGCCGAGACAAGGGCAGCGGAGCCGGTGCTGCCGCTTTCGCTCTTTGCCAACAATGTCTTTGCCATCTCCAACACCGTCAGTGCCATTGTCGGCCTCGCCATGTTCGGCTCCATCACCTTCCTGCCGCTCTACCTGCAGACGGTGCAGGGCGTCTCGCCTACCCAGTCCGCGCTGGCGCTGGTTCCGATGATGGTCGGCCTCATCGGCGCCTCGACCCTTTCCGGCTTCGCCATGAGCCGCACCGGCCGCTATAAGGTCCTGCCGATCCTTTCGACCGCTGTGCTCTTCGTCGGCATGATGCTGCTGTCCACCGTTGGCGTCGATACGTCCACCTGGCTCATTGGCCTTTACATGTTCCTCGTTGGCGCAGGCATCGGCCCGGTCAACAGCGTTTCGGTCACCGCCGTCCAGAATGCCGTGCCGCGCAGCATGGTCGGGGTCGGCACTGCCGGCGTCACCATGTTTCGCCAGATCGGCGGCTCCATCGGCGTGTCGGCCTTTGGCGCACTCTTTTCGGCCGGTTTGACCGCCCGTCTCGCTGCTATCCCCGGTCTTGAAGGCGAGCACTCCATCAGCGCCGCGACCCTGGCAACACTTCCCGATGCAAGTCGTACCCTTGCGCTCGATGCCTTTGTCGGCGCCCTTCACCCCATCTTCTACGTTGGAGCAGGCGCCGCGGCCCTGGCCTGCTGCTTCTCGCTGTTCCTCAAGGAGGTGCCGCTCGCTTCGAGCTTCCGACAGGAGCCCGAGGCCGAGATCGACGCCGAGGAAGCGGCGACCGCCGCGGCCGTCGGCAGGTAACCATTCGAGCGTGTCGAGTCGGTCAAGACTTGACCGACCCTCCAGGGAGCTTAAATAAAAGTCAGGCGATATTGATCAGATCAGTATTGTCGGTCGTATCCGATGGAAGGGGGCGGAGACGATGGACGTATTTGCGAGCGAAACCGCGCCGTTCGCCGTCGCCCTGGCCGTAACCCTTTCTATTGCTGTCCTCGAACTGGTGGGGCTCCTCGCCGGACTTCAGCCCTCGGCCGCAATCGATTCCGCTCTCCCCGATCTCGACGTCGATGTCGACGCACCCGACCTCGCCAGTCCCGATGCCGGCTTCTCACCGCTGAGCCACGTGTTGAGCTGGCTTTCGTTCGGGCGGCTGCCTGCCCTTGTCGTGCTGCTCATTGCCGCGTCGAGCTTCGGGCTCATCGGTTTTGCCGAACAGGAATTCCTGCGCCGCACCTTCGGCTTCGCACTCGATCCCTGGATCGCCAGTGTCCCGGCCGTTGTCGGTGCCGCTTTTGTCACCCGCCATCTTGGTCGGGGCCTGGCCCGCATCATGCCGAGGGAAGAAACCGACGCGGTCAGCACGCGTAGTTTCGTCGGTCGTATCGCCACGATCTTTCGCGGCGAGGCGCGTCCGGGACAACCGGCGGAAGCAAAGCTCGTCGATACCCGCGGCAAGACCCAATACCTGCTGGTCGAGCCCGAGGACCCCGAACAGGTGTTCCCCGCCGGCTCCCAGGTATTGATCGTCAGCCAGGACGGCGGCGTCTATCGGGCCATCACCCGGCTGAAGCCCGCGCCCTGATGGCGACCAAGCAGAAAACGCCCGACGGGCAGCAGATTACCGACTCTCTGCCTGAGGCAACCACGACGACCGGTGTCCCCGCCACCCCCGCGACCGAGGAGTTCGCCCCCATGTCTCAATCGTTTCTCGACATCCTGACCGCCACAGCGGTCATCCTTGTGGTGCTCTTTGCCATCGGGCTCGTTTTCTCCAGGCTCTACCGGCGCTCGTCCAAGGAGGTCTCGTTCGTCCGCACCGGGTTCGGTGGCCAGAAGGTCATCATGAATGGCGGCGCGCTGGTTTTTCCCGTGCTTCACGAGCAGATCCCCGTCAACATGAACACGCTGCGGCTCGAGGTACGGCGGGCCAATGAGCAGGCGCTGATCACCAGGGACCGCATGCGTGTCGACGTACAGGCCGAATTCTATGTGCGGGTGCAGCCGGTGGTCGAATCAATTGCCAACGCCGCCCAGACGCTTGGCCGGCGCACCATGGAGCCTGGCGCGCTCAAGGAACTGGTCGAAGGCAAGTTCGTCGATGCCCTGCGTGCGGTCGCGGCCGAGATGGCCATGGAAGAACTGCACGAGCAGCGGGTCAGCTTCGTGCAGAAGGTGCAGGCGGCGGTCTCCGAAGACATCCTCAAGAACGGGTTGGAGCTGGAGTCGGTTTCGCTGACCGGCCTCGACCAGACCAACCGCGAGTTCTTCAACCCGGACAACGCGTTCGACGCCGAAGGTTTGACCAAGCTCACCCAGGCCATCGAGGAGCGTCGCAAGACGCGTAACGACATCGAGCAGGAAACGCAGGTGCTCATCGAGCGCAAAAATCTCGACGCCGAGCAGCAGAAATACCAGATCGCCCGCGACAAGGAGTTCGCCCGTCTGGAGCAGGAGCGCGAGATCCAGGTCCGCGCGGCTGAGCAAACCGCGCTCATCCGCCAGGAGCAGGCCGACCGCGAGCGGGAGGCGGAGCAGGCGCGGATCCTCGCCGACCAGAGGGTGCGCGAAGCCGGCATCTCCTCCGACCAGATCGTGGCTGAGCGCGAGATCGCCAGGACTCTGGCGGTCGAGGCGGCCGCCGTTGACAAGGCCAAGCAGATATCGCTCGCCGAGCAGACGCGCGACATCGCCGTCGCCGAGAAGTCGCGCGAGAAATCCGAAGCCGATGCCGCCGCCGACGAAGCGCGCGCCATTGCTGCCAAGGCCGCCGAAGAGGTGGCGACGGCGCGGCAGACCGCCATTGCCGAGCGCGAAAAGGAGATCCAGCTCATCGAGGCGCGCAAGGCTGCCGAGCAGCAGGCCATCGCCATAACCGTGGCCGCGGACGCCGAAAAGGCTGCGGCGGCCGACCGGGCCGAGGCGCTGCGTGTCGCTGCCAATGCCGAGGCCGAAAAGCAACGGCTGACCGCCAAAGGTGCGGCAGACGCGGAAAAGCTGCGTGCCGAGGCCCTGGCGGCGGTGTACAAGGTCGAGGCCGAGGGCAAGCGCTCGGTCAACGAAGCGTCTAATGTCCTGAGCCCCGATCAGATCGCCATGCAGGTGCGGGTCAGGCTTATCGAGGCCCTGCCGCAGATCATCGCCGAATCGGTCAAGCCGATTGAGAATATCGAAGGCATCAAGATCCTGCAGGTCGACGGGCTCAATGGGCTCGGTGCCGGCGGCAACGGCAGTGGCGAAGGCGTCACCACCAACGGGGGCCTGGCTGACCAGGCCGTCGCCGCCGCGCTCCGCTATCGCAGCCAGGCACCGCTGATCGATGCACTGATGGGCGAGTTGGGTCTCTCCGGTGGCACACTCAATGGGCTCGCCTCGACAAGCATCAGCGAGAACCAGCCCGCCTCCAAGCCACCCGTCGAAACGCGGCCTGCATCGCGCAAAGGCTAGAGCGTGTTCAGCAAAAATTCGAACACCACTTTCGCGGCTAGGGTTGCGCAGCAATAGAAAGCCACGTCGGCCGCTTCTCCCGGCGCATATCCGATTTGCGCCGGAATCACTTTTCTTGGTTGGCGTCCGTATCTAGATTGAGATGTGCGGGGACGACCCCGCGTTTTCTCCATTACATCGGTCGGGACGACCCGCCACGGAAGGGAAAAACCCATGGCTTGGGTCTATCTGGCTGTTGCCGGCCTTTTGGAGGTCGGCTGGGCGATCGGTCTCAAATACACTGAAGGCTTCACCCGCCCGGTGCCATCGGTTTTGACCGCCGGCGCCATGGTTCTGAGTGTCATCCTGCTCGGGCTCGCATTGCGGGACCTGCCGGTCGGCACCGGCTATGCGGTCTGGACCGGCATAGGCACCGTCGGCACGGCACTGCTCGGCATCTATCTCTTCGGCGACGCGGCTACGGCCCTGCGGCTTGGCTGCATAGGGCTGATCGTGGCGGGTATCGTCGGCCTCAAGCTCGTTTCCTAGAGCGTTTCAGCGAAAGTGGACGCCACTTTTGCGGTTCGAGAACGCCGCAGCAGTTCTAACCATTGCGGTTCCATCGCGCACCCGGATGCGTCTGCTCCCGGTCATCCCTAAGGCCGGCCGTGGCCAGCTCGCGCTCGAGCCGTTGGCGGGTTAGCCCGACATCCTCGAGTTGCCAGTCCGCCATCCTGGCGAGTTCTGTCAGTGCATGCCGGCGGTCGCGTCCGCCGCGCTGGCCATTCAGCCCCAGCCATTCGACGAGCCCGGAAAGCGCGCCGGCTGGGTGATGATGGCGGTGCATTTCTCGTGCGGACAAGGTCATCGTCTTCACTCCCATCTCTGAGAGTGTAGATTGGCGCAGATAGAAACATTGATCCAACGAATGTTTTGGTGCACTCTAATCGAGAAAATCGATCAATTGACGGGAGCGGACCATGCATGCCCTTGACCCGGATTTCCTGCGTACCTTCATCGCCATTACCGAGACCGGCACCTACGAGGCCGCGGGCCTTAGGGTAAACAAGACGCAATCGGCCGTTTCCGCGCAGGTCAAGCGCCTGGAGGAGATTCTCGGTGCGGCGCTCTTCGAAAAGAACGGGCGGCGCAATGTGCTGACCGCCTCAGGCCGGCGCCTGCTCGAATATGCCTGTGCCATGGTCAAGCTAAATGAGGAGATTGTCGGCATCTTCCGGCCCCCCGAAGTCAGCGGGCACTTGAAGGTCGGCGCCAGCGACGATCACGCGCAGGTGTTCTTCCCGGACGTGCTGGCAAGTTTCGCGCGCACGCATCCGGCCGTGAGGGTCGAGATTGTCACCGGCACCAGCTCCGATTTGATCCCGCGCATGAACGACTTCGACATTCTCGTCGTCGCTCGCCGGGCAGGCGATCAGGAGATGGAGGTCCTGCGCCAGGACAAGCTGCATTGGATCGGTGCCGAGGGGGCGACGGCGCAGTTCGACGAAACCCTGCCGCTTGCCCTCTGGCCGGAAGGCTGTTCGTGGCGGGAAATGGCTTTGGCCGCGCTTGCCCGCCACCGGCGCCCCTGGCGGCACGCCTATACCACCTCCAATGGACCATTGCTTGCCGCCACCGCCCGCAGTGGCCTTGCCGTCACTATCGCTCCCGATTGGTTCCTGGCACCGGGACTGCGCATTCTCGATGAGCTCGACGAACGTTATCCGCTGGGGCTTGTCGAAATGGGCATCATGACCCGCCCGGGTCATCGCACGCCGGCCGCCGACGCCTTCAACGCCCATCTGCGGACCCATTTTCGCACTCCGCATAGCAAAGCCGCGTGAGGTCAATGCAAAAAACGCTTCCTGATCAATAGGTTACGCGCATTGCCGGGCGCGGGTTGCGACGCTGTTGAATCACTGCATTGAACAGATGATTCAAAACGTGAAGACGGCTGCGACCACGGCGGCGCCACATGTGTGGCAAAAGCGCCAGTCGACCTGCCTGATTTTGCCCAGTTCGCGACTTTGTTAATAGCCAAAGCGGCGATCCTTGCTAGATTGAATTCATGCGCATCGGGGGCTCCGGAGCGCAGTATCAAGCCGAACTGCGTCACCGGCTCCAAAACATCTGGAGAGCACTAGTGCCCTTGCGCTGGCAGGAAGTGGCATTGCCACTCGTTTTGATCACCGTTCTTCTCGTCCTCAAGCACGTTCCCGCAACCCAGCATTTGCCGCTCGCGCGCGGCGCCGGCATTGTCGCGTTCGGCTATGCTGCATTCCTCGCCATGCGCCTGATGCAGGACGAGAAGGCGATGTTCGTCGACGGCTGGTCGGAACTGCAGCCGTCGATGGTCGAATATTTCACCGTCTATGGGGCAGGGGCGCTGTCGCTGCTGCTGATGTTCGCCGTCACCTTCCAGGGTTGGTATGCGGGTGATCCGGGCAGCGTTCTGACGGCCTTCCTCGCCTCCGTCACCCTCGGTTTCGGTGCCGTTGCCATCGGCATGACCAGCATTTTCGTGCGCGTGCGCTGGAACCACCGCGAGCTCGAATATCGCAGCGCCTTGGGCCGGGAAAAACGCATTGCCTGGTCGGACGTAAAGAGTTGCCGGCCGAGCTGGCGGGGCGTGGCGGTCACCACCCACGACCGTCGGCGCATCACCTTCAGCCAGTTCAATAGCGGCGCCGCCGAACTTGCCCGCCACGCCACCAATCGCGCCCGCCGCAATCTGGAAACGGCCACCAAGGCTTTCGCTTCGCCATAAGCCTCGCTTTATTCGTCCGAACGCATGAAAGCGCGCACCAGCATGTAGATGCCGGCAAGCGCGATGAGCGCGAAGACGATATTGTCGAGCGGATCCCAGATCGCCTCGAGTACGAGGTCGAGAATGTTGACGTCGAAGGTGAAGAACCCCCACGCCAACGCCCCGACGATGACCAGTGCGAAGGCCACCCAGTCATAGAGTGTCTGCGGCCGCATTCCGACCTCCATAAGCCCCCGACCACCTCGCCGGCGAACGTTCGCCGGTATCTGCAATTTAGTGCGTTCTGAGGGCCCTGTCATCGTTTTGCTACCCCACCGGGCACGCGCGAACCCCACCTGAACTCTCGGACCTGCGGCGCAGGGTGCACGCGACGTAGAGCCCGGCGCAGTCTGGAAACGGCCACCAAGGCTTTCGACTCGCTTTAAGATCGATCGCGGCGGGGAACGAACCCGCCGCCCGCATTGTTCCTCTCCGGCAACCGGGGGAATCATGAACCACGAACCGGTACGGCACAGGACCGTCGACATCGACGGCATGTCCATCTTCCTGCGCGAAGGAGGAGAGCAGGGCGCGCCCGCCGTTCTGCTGCCGCACGGTTATCCCTGCTCGTCCTACGAGTTCCGCAACCTCATTCCCGCACTCGCCGACCGCTGGCACCTACTGGCGCCGGATTTCCCCGGCTTTGGCTATAGCGACACGCCGAATTCCGCCCGGTTCGGCTATGATTTCAACGCCTACTCGGACTTTCTGGATTCGTTTCTCGAGAAGATGGGCGTCGAACGCTTCGTCATCTACCTCCATGATTACGGTTCCCAGATCGGCTTGCGGCTCGCCATGCGCAGCCCTGAGCGCATCTCCGGCCTCATCATCCAGAACGGCGACATCTATGAGGATGTGCTCGGGCCCAAATACGAGGCGATTCAGACCTATTGGTCCGATCCTTCGGACGAGAACCACAAGGTGCTCGAGGATGCGGTGAGCGAGGAAGGCTTCCGCCATGAGTTCGTCGGCGAGATCGATGAGAACGTCGCTCGCCTCGTGCCGCCCGATCTCTGGAAGCTGCACTGGCCGCTGATGGACACGCCCGTCCGCCGGCGCCTCTGCGTGGGACTCATGGAAAAGCTCGAGGAGAACCTTGGGTGGTTTGCCGGCTATCAAGAGTACCTGCGCGAGAACCAGCCGCCGACCCTTATCGTCTGGGGTCCCGAGGACGGGTATATGCCTGAGCCGTCGGCAAGGGCGTATCTGCGCGACCTGCCGGATGCCGGCCTGCACCTCATTGATGGTGCCGGCCACTGGTTGCTTGAGACCCACTTCGAGGAGGCCCGGCCGCTGATCCGCGGCTTTCTCGAGCAAGTGCACACGCGATAAACCCGCTTCTGGCCAGCCGGTCCTAGAAGCGCTAGTTTGCGGCGACTTTGCTTCGAGTGAATTGATGACCAAATCCGCCATCGCCAGAGTCGCCCGCACTGTCTGTCCGCACGACTGTCCCTCGGCCTGCGCGCTCGACGTCGATGTACTCGATGAACACACCATTGGGCGCGTGCGCGGCGCCAAGGACGACCCCTATACTGCCGGCGTCATCTGCGAAAAGGTCGCCCGCTATGCCGAGCGCGTCCACCATCCCGAGCGCCTGCTCAACCCTCGGCGCCGCGTCGGCCGCAAAGGGGAGGGGCACTGGCAACGGATCAGCTGGGATGAGGCGCTCGATGAGATCGCCGCACGCTTCAAGGCCGCCGAGGACGAATACGGCACCGAGTCCGTCTGGCCCTACTTCTATGCCGGCACCATGGGACACGTGCACCGCGACGGCATCGACCGGCTGCGCAATGCCAGGGGCTATTCCGACCAGTACGATACGATCTGCACCGGCCTCGCCTGGCCCGGCTACATCGCCGGCACCGGCGTTCTCGGTGGCGTCAATCCCGAGCAGATGGCCGAGAGCGACGTCGTGGTCATCTGGGGTACCAATGCGGTGCACACCCAGGTCAATGTCATGACCCACGCCATGCGAGCCCGAAAGGAGCGCGGGGCCAGGATCGTCGTTGTCGACATCTACCGCAACGCCACCATGGAGCAGGCGGACCTGCCTGTCCTCATTCGCCCGGGCTCGGACGGTGCCCTTGCCGTCGCCGCAATGCACGTGATGCTGCGGGATGGCCTTGCAGACCGCGACTATCTGGCCAGGTACACGGACTTTTCGCCCGAGTTCGAAGCCCATTTGAGAACTCGCACACCTGAATGGGCCGTCCCCATTACCGGCCTCTCGGTTGCGGAAATTGAAACCTTCGCCCGCACTGTCGCAGCGCCGCGCACCTTCTTCCGCTTAGGCTACGGCTTCACCCGCCAGCGCAATGGCACGATCAACATGCACGCGGCGCTCTCGATTCCGGCGATCACCGGCGCCTGGCAGCACCGCGGCGGCGGTGCCTTCCACTCCAATTCCGGCACGTGGAAGCTCGATAAGACCCGTTTGACCGGTAAGCATCTGAAGACGCGCGGGGTGCGCGAGCTCGACATGTCCGAGATCGGCCCGATCCTCACCGGCGACGCCAGGGCGCTGAAGGGCGGCCCGCCGGTCAAGGCCATGATCGTGCAGAATACCAATCCGGCGAGCGTTGCCCCGCATCAGGGGCTGACCCGGCAGGGACTGATGCGCGAGGACCTCTTTCTCGTCGTCCACGAGCAGTTCATGACCGAGACGGCCGAGTTGGCCGACATCGTGCTGCCCGCCACCATGTTCCTCGAACACAACGACTACTACACGCGTGGCGGCCACACCCGCGTGCTCTACGGCCCCAAGGTCATCGAACGGCCGGGCGAAACCTGGTCCAACCACGAGGTCATTAACGCGCTGGCCCTGCGCCTGGGCCTCGACGATCCGAGCTTTGCGGTGAAAGACCGCGAGGTCGTTGCCGATACCTTCGCCCGCTCGGGCTATGGCGATCTCGACGAGATCGAGAAAATCGGCTTCGTCAACCGCGAGCGCCCGGATGAGGAGCAGCGCTTCGCCAATGGCTTCGGCTGGCCCGACGGGCGCTACCGCTTCGCCCCGAACTGGCAGGGCGCCGCTGACAAAAAGGGCTATATCTGGACGTGCGATCCGGCCATTATGCCGCGCTTTGCCGACCATTGGGAAATCAACGACCCCACCGACGAAGAGCACAAGTTCAAGCTCGCAACGAGCCCGGCCCGCGCCTTCCTCAACTCGACCTTCAACGAGACCCCCGGCAGCCGCACGCGCGAGCGCGAGCCGTCGCTCTTCATCCACCCTGAGGACGCGGCCGGGCTCTGCATCGCCGAAGGCGACACGGTCATTGTCGGCAACCGACGCGGTGAGGTGCACCTGATGGCGAGGTTCTTTAACGGCATGCACCGCGGCGTCGTCATCGCTGAAGGCCTTCACCCCAACAAGGCGCATCGCAACGGGCAGGGGATAAACGTCCTCACCAACGCCGAGCCCGCTCCACCTTTCGGTGGCGTGCCGTTCCACGATACGGCGGTGTGGGTGCGGAAGGCCGATGCCGTTCAGGCGTAGGCGATCCAGAAGAAATACGCCGTCATCCCCGCTCCATAAACGATCACGCCGGCGCGGATCAGCGAGCTCGGGATGAGGTGGGCGAAGCGCGCCGCGAGGTACCCGCCGAAAGTCACGCCGACCAGCGCGATCGAGCCGTGATACCAGTCGATAGACCCGCCGATCGCGAAGCGCGCAACGGCGACGATGGCGACAAGGGCCGAAATCCAGAGCTTCAACCCGTTCATGGCATGGATGTCGGTGAGCCCGGCGGTGGCAAGGAACGCCAGCAGCAGGATGCCGAGGCCGGCATTGAAGAATCCGCCATAGACACAGACCGCCGCAAGGAATGCCAGGAGCAGCAATGCGCCAGCGGCCCTCGCGCCGCGCACGTCGCCGGCATGGGCGCGGATGAAGGTATTGAGCTGCGCGCCGAAGGCGAAAAGCAGGATGGCGAAAAGCATCAGCCACGGCACGATACGCGAGAAGGTCTCGTCGGAGACGACAAGCAGCAGCTCGGCGCCCACATAGCCGAAGACGAGCGAGACCAGCGACCAGACAAGGAGCCTCTCCTTGTAGCGGACCATATCCTTCCAATAGCCGACCGTGCCACTGACATAGCCGGGCAGGGCCGCATAGGTGTTCGACGCGTTGGCAACGACCGGCGGTACCCCGGCGAACAGCAGCGCTGGAAAGACGATGAACGAGCCGCCGCCGGCGAGCGAGTTGACGGCGCCGCCGAGAAACCCGGCTATAAGCAGCAGAAATTCGGTCACGAGGGTCCTCCTCATACCGACCCTTATAGCTCCACCAGGATTCTGCCCAATGCAAATGACTGATCCGTCCGATCACGGCCGATGATGTTGCCGCATGCCCGCCATGCGATTGACAACGCGCGGGACCGGCCGCATATCAGCGGCAAGGTTGCTGGCACCCGCCGCCCGCCGGGTTTATCCCGAAGGTGAAGCCAGCCGCGCCAGTCGCGTCAATCTTACATGGACGTTCCCTCACCAGAGGCGTTTCGTGGCAAGGCGGGCTCCCATGAAGACTTTTCGCCTCGCAACGTGAGAGGATCGCATCATGGCGTTCTCCCTTGATATGACCAGCGCAGCTACCCTCAAGGCCGAGGCGAAAGCCTTGCGCCAGGAGCATGCCCGCGCCGGCAATCCCATCAGCCACGGCGCCGCCCTCGAAATGAGCGCCAAAGCCCATGGCTACCGCGACTGGAACACCGCCCGCGCCTTGCTCCCCGAGCGCGTCAGCGCGCCCGTGCAGGTCGGCAGCCGTGCCAAGGGCACGTATCTTGGCCACCCGTTCCGCGGCCTCGTCATCGGCGTCAACCTCATGGCTGATATGCAGCACTACCAGGTGACCGTGAAGTTCGACGATCCCGTCGATGTGGTGAAGTCCGAGCATTTTTCGGCTTTGCGACAGCGGGTTACGGCGACCGTCGACATCCGCGGAGTCTCACTGGCAACCACCAGCGACGGCGAACCGCACATGCGCATCACGCGCGAATAGGGCGCGTGAGCCCGGCCATGGCCGGGCTCACCTTGCCCTGTATCGTTAAATGCCGATATAACGAATCTCTTCCTTGCGCCGGGTCCTGCCGGCGCTCTTCTCCCCTGAGCGGGATGCGAAAAAGTGGGTACCGGTTTTTCGCGAAAATCCCGCGACACCAACAAGCAAGCGCATCGCGCTCTAGAGACGGATCGGCACATGACGACGCAAACCAAGCCCATCGAGCTCTATTTCTTCCCGACGCCCAACGGCTACAAGATTTCGATTATGCTCGAGGAACTGGGCGTGCCCTACAATGTGCACATCGTTCACATCGGCAAGGGCGACCAGTTCAAACCCGAGTTTCTCGAGATCTCGCCCAACAACAAGATTCCCGCCATCGTCGACCCGGAAGGGCCGGGCGGCGAGCCGATCTCGATCTTCGAATCGGGCGCCATCCTCAAATATCTCGCCTTGAAGTTCGGCAGATTCTATCCGGCAGACCCCCGCCAGCAGGTCAAGGTCGACGAATGGCTCTTCTGGCAGGTCGGTGGCTTCGGTCCGATGCTCGGCCAGAACCATCACTTCGCCCTCTATGCTCCCGCAAAGATCCCTTACGCGATCAAGCGCTACCGAGACGAGACGCACCGGCTCTACCGGGTGCTCAACACCCAGCTCGAGGGCAAGGACTATATCGCCGGCGAGTTCTCCATTGCCGACATCGCCTCGATCGGCTGGGCCCGCGGCTGGGAGCGCCAGGGCATGGACCTCAAGGAATTCCCCAACGTTGCCGCCTGGATCGAACGCGTCAGCAACAGGCCGGGGGCGAAGAAGGGGCTCGAACTGACGGTTGAGAGCGGCGAGCGGATAGACCTTACCGAGGACGAGGAAGCCAAGAAGGTGCTCTTCGGCCAGCGCTGAGGCTGCAGCCGGCGGTCTGACGGTGGATGGAAACGAGCAGAACGAGGGAGAGGCAGACTGCGGCATTCCCCTCTCCCCCGCGAGGGCCACATACGCCGCGCCCCTTGCACATAATAGTGCCAGTTTCGAGTTGAACGGCGGCTGAGGGTCTCTGTCAGCGATTTGTCATGATCAACCGGTTTGTGCGGGGAAACCCGCACAAACTGGTTTTGTGCGGGCAAATTCCTGCATGTCGCTGCAGGGTCGTTCCTGTGAACTTTATCACCAGGGATCAGAAATGCCTTGCGCTACCGGGTGTTTCCCCTATATCAGCCGGCCTTGGAGAGGTGGCCGAGTGGTCGAAGGCGCTCCCCTGCTAAGGGAGTAGGTGGTTAAAAGCTGCCTCGTGGGTTCGAATCCCATCCTCTCCGCCATTCCTAAATCGTTGATATCGCCTAGGATCCGAACCAAGAACGGATTCTGTTACAGCATCCCTTCACAGCGAAGGGAGTGTTTGAGGCGTTGTCTGCCTGTCTGTTTGGCCCTTGGGCCAATGACCTCAAACAGCGTCGAGTCCATCTCGAAAATCGTTGAGATCGGCATCAACGGACGAGGGGGCCTCGATCCACTCCTGCATGGGATTTCCCGTCACCGGGTCGCGGGAGGGGATGGGCAGCATCATGATGCGTTTGGCAGCAGCGCGACGGATGTCCTCGGTAATGTGGTCGTCCTGCATGTTGTCCCAGTCGCGGCCGTCGGGATAACCGCCCACCATTTGGATATCGTCTGATTGCCCCACCATTTCATGGGAGACACCGGCAGGCATCACGATGACGTCTCCCGCGTCTACCCTGAGGCGGGTGCCGTCCCGGCCAAACACGCGAACCTCCATCCAGCCTGCTGCGACCCCCAGGCATTCATGCGTGGTGGAATGGAAGTGTGGGTAGGTGTAGACGCCAGGATAGCGCCAGTTGTTCAGCCAGTTGTTGGCCCTGAAGCGGCCGAGCACTGCCTGCTCACCGCCGCCAGGGACGCCGCCGCGATAGATCAGGAGAGGAAATCGGCTATTGGGCAGCATCCCCTTTGGCCTGGACCAGTGTAGCTCGGGTTTTAGATGAGGCATTTCCTTCTCCTGTGGTTGGTTTTACCTGTCGAAGCGGGTTTGCAGGCCGACCAATGCAGCCCGAACCCGGCTTCGGATTGTGACGCTGCGACGGCAATTTGCTGATTTATCGGTTGTCACGGCGAGTTGCGCAATCGCGGCCGCGTTCATGGACTTCGTCCGTCCCCGGTGGCCGCTCTTATGTCGCCACCATCTGCTTTTCTCGAATTACCTGTCTTGCGTGCAATCGGTCGGAGCAGGGGCTAAGCGCAGACCTGCCGGCGGCCGCAGTCCTTCCGCCACGCCCAAGCCGCGGCAGTCACGACTTCATGAAGTCTGGGGATGGGCTATCTACCCGCAACGAGCTTACGGAGCAGGTCGAGAAACTGTGCGCTTTCGCTGTCGGTGAGATCGCCAAGGATCTCAGTCTGCACAGACATCACCATTGGCGTCACTTGTGCCAGGACCTGCTCGCCGCTGGTGGTGAGGCTGAGCACGCGAGCCCGTCGATTCTCGGGTTTGATCGCGCGGGCGACATAGCCCTTCTGGCACAGGCGCGCAATGACGCCGCCGATCGTCGCGCGGTCATAGGCGATGCGGCTAGCGAGAGTGGCCTGGTCGATGCCAGGCTCCTGGCCGATCACGGTCATGGCTGCGAACTGCACAGGCGTCAGGTCGAATCCGGCCTCGCCCATCGTTGTCACGAACATTGACACTGCCAGTTGCTGCAGTCGTCGGATCAGGTAGCCAGGAAGCTCAGCAAGTTCGGTCATGTCGGCTCCTTGGTTCGGGTGGGCTGCATAATCGCCGCCCAGCCAGCTTGCAAGCTACCATGCTTCACGATATGTATACATATCATACGACGACGTTCTATTTTTAAAAAGGCCGGAGCGAGGCCGGTACGGGAGGGTTTGATGAGTGCCATGACCGGACATGGAGCGCAGCGGGGCGACGATCTGCCGCCCGTTGACGAAGCGGCGCTGGCAAAGCTTTACGAGGATTTCGCCGCCGAACACCTGATGCCGCTGTGGACGCAAATCGACGACCTGATGCCGATGCATCCGAAGTCGAAGGCGGTTCCGCATGTGTGGAAGTGGTCGACGCTTTATCCCATGGCGCAGCGCTCGGGCCACCTGGTGCCGGTTGGGCGCGGCGGCGAGCGGCGCGCGATCGGGCTCGGCAATCCGGGCCTTGGCGGACGACCCTACATCAGCCCGACGCTGTGGGCGGCGATCCAGTATCTCGGTCCTAAGGAGACCGCTCCTGAGCACCGGCACGCGCAGAATGCGTTCCGTTTCGTCGTCGAAGGCGAGGGCGTGTGGACGGTCGTCAATGGCGATCCGGTGCGCATGAGCCGCGGCGACTTCCTGTTGACGCCGGGCTGGAACTTCCACGGCCATCACAACGAGACCGACCAGCCGATGGCCTGGATCGACGGTCTCGACATCCCGTTCTCGTACCAGAACGATGTCGGCTTCTTCGAATTCGGTTCGGAGCGCGTGACAGACTACGCGACGCCGAACTTATCGCGCGGTGAGCGGCTGTGGGCGCATCCCGGGCTGCGGCCGCTGTCCGGGTTGCAGGACGCGGTGAGTTCGCCGCTGATGGCGTATCGCTGGGAGTTCACCGACCGCGCGCTGACCGAACAGCTATTGCTCGAGGACGAAGGCCAGCCGGCGACGGTCGAGCAGGGGCACGCGGCGGTGCGCTACATGAATCCGACGACCGGCGGAGACGTGATGCCCACGATCCGGGCGGAGTTCCATCGCCTGCGCGCCGGAGCGGTGACGCCCGGCAGGCGCGAGGTGGGCTCGAGCGTCTTCCAGGTGTTCGAGGGCAAGGGCACAGTGACGATGAACGGCGTCGAGCACACGCTCGACATCGGCGATCTCTTCGTGGTGCCATCATGGGTGTCGTGGTCGCTGGCGGCGGAGACGCAATTCGACCTGTTCCGTTTCTCGGATGCGCCGATCATGGAGCGGCTGCACTTCCACCGCACGCATATCGATGACAGCAGCCGGTAGGGCGCAGCTCATGCAAGCGGTGTCGCAGGAGGAGGGCGCGCGAGAGGCGTTGCGCGAGCGTCTTGGCGTCGGGGCGCGTTACGATGCGGCCGCCGCACCGGCGCGTGAACTCGGATGGGCCCGGCGCGGCACAGCCTATTTTGCCCGTAAGCTCAACGAGCTGAGGGACGAGGCGCTTGACGGCGCCTCGCTGATCCCCGGCTGGTCGCGCCGGCACGTCGTGGCGCTGATCGGTTATCAGGCGCGCTGGCAGGCGCTCGCCATTGAGCAATTGCGCACGGGCGAAGCGGTCGCTCTGCCCGACCAGGCGGAGCAGGCCGGGCAGATCGTGCTCGCTGCGACGCTGCCCGCGCGGGCGCTACGCAACCTCTTCGACCATGCCGAGGTACACCTGAATGTCGAATGGCGCGATCTGTCCAATTCCCTCTGGGAGCGGTCGGTTCGCGACATCGATGGCGGTTCGGTCGCCGTGAGAGCAACGCCGTGGATCCGTGCGCGTGCCCTCTGGGTCCATGCTGTCGATCTCGACAATGGGGGGGCGTACCTCGACTTTCCGCTCGGTGTGCTCGATGCGTTGGTGGCCGACATCGTCGGCCATTGGCAGAGCGCGGGCACGGTACCCGACCTGCTGCTGCAGCCAACGGACCGGCCCGAACCGGTGCGGCTCGGTGCGGGCACAACGGCGGTGAACGGCCGTATGGCAGATCTCGTGCGATGGTTGGCCGGACGTGGCGCGCGCCGGCTGGAACATTCCGCACCCGAACTGCCGGCGCTGCCTGCCGGCCCCTATCTCGTCGGCCGTCACAGCCGGCTCACATCCCTTATCTGAAGGACATTGCGATGACTGCCACCCTGTTTCCCACCCCGACGTGGCCGACTGTTCCCGTGCGCGGCGCCGAACAGCGCTGTCCGGTCAACCGCATCTTCTGCGTCGGCCGCAACTATGCCGACCACGCCAAGGAAATGGGGGTCGAGGTCGACCGCGAGGCGCCGTTTTATTTCTTGAAGTCGATGCTTGCGATCGTCGAGAGCGGGTCGACCATTCCCTATCCGCCGGGCACGTCGAACTATCATTACGAGATGGAGTTCGTCGTCGCCATCGGCTCGCCGGTCTTTCGAGCAGACGAGGCCGCGGCGCACAGCGCCGTGTTCGGCTATGCAACCGGACTCGACATGACCCGGCGCGATTTGCAGCTTGATGCACGCGCCAAGCAGCGTCCGTGGGACTTCGGCAAGGATTTCGAGCAGTCCGCGGTCATCTCGGAGATCGTCCGCAAGGAGGAGTACGGCGCCATCGGCGAGCAGCGGATCCATCTCTCGGTCGGCGGTAAAGTCCGCCAGGATGCAAGGCTGTCGGACCTGGTGTGGTCAGTGCCCGAGCTGGTGAGGCACCTGTCGCACTATTATCACCTGGTGCCCGGCGACCTGATCTATACGGGCACGCCTGCAGGCGTCGGCCCGGTAGTCGCTGGTGACAGGATTGAAGGACACGTTGATGGCCTGCCACCGGTTACCCTGGCGCTCGGGGAAGCGGAATGATGCTGTTTCATGGCTATTTCCGCAGCTCTGCGGCGTACCGCTGCCGGATCGCCTTCAACCTCAAGGGCGTTTCGACCGATTTCGTCTCCGTTCACCTGTGGCGCGGCGGCGGCGAGCAGAAAAGCGAGGCTTACCAAGCCCTGAATCCGCAGGCGCTGGTGCCGGCGCTCGAAACCGACGACGGATTGGTGCTCACGCAGTCGATGGCTATCATCGAATGGCTTGACGAGACGCATCCGGAGCCGGCGTTCCTGCCCGAGCAGGCGGGCGAGCGTGCCCTGGTGCGCGGTTTCGCGCAGGCGATAGCCTGCGATATTCATCCATTGCAGAACCTCAGGGTGCTCGACTACCTGAAGGGAGAGCTCGGTCATGACCAGGCGGCGGCGGATGCCTGGTGTCGGCGGTGGATCGGGGACGGCCTCGCGGCATGCGAGCGTCTGCTCGAGCGCGGGGGCGCCAACGGTCGCTTCGCCTTCGGCGATACGCCAGGGCTTGCCGATATCTGCCTCATCCCGCAGATGTTTTCCGCCGATCGGTTCGGGGTCGATCTTGCGGCTATGCCGCGGCTGCGGGCCGTGCGCGAGGCATGTAAGGCATTGCCGGCCTTTGCCGACGCGCATCCGGCAAGGCAGCCGGACAGCGAGGCCTAGATCTCAATACCGGGTCCGAGGTCGGTCAGCCCAGCCGTGCGATGATGTCGTCGAGCGTTGCCATCACCAGCTTACGCTCGGCGGCACTGAGTGGCTGCACGAGATGGTCGACAGCGACCCGTGCCAATGGCGTCACGTCGGTCAAAAGGCGGCGACCGGCCTCGGTAAGGTTGAGCACCCGGCGACGGCGGTCGACGAGGTCGGTGCGGCGCTCGATCAGCCCGCGATTTTCCAGCAATCCCACCACCATGGCGGTGGTCGAGCGGTCGAAGCGCACCAGCCAGGCGAGGGTACCTTGGTCTATGGCAGGGCACCGTTCGAGCGCGTAGAGCACGCCGTACTGTGTCGGCGTCACGTCGTAGGCCTGGCACTCGCGCACGAAAAGCCCGGATGAAATCTGGTGTGCCCGCCGGATCAGGAAGCCGGGACGCCGGTAGAGATCGCGCATGGCGCCGCGGTTCGCCGGTTCCACGCCATCCAGGCCGGCATCGACCAGGCGCTCCATGCTGTCGAGGAACTGCTCGATCTGCTTTTTGCCTGTGTCGGCGAGCAGCGTCTCGACCGCCTGCGCTGCCGGACGACGCATACGCTCGAAACTGGCTCGGCCTTGATCGGTCAGAGTGAGTTGGCGGCGGCGCCGGTCCTCTGCATGTACAACGCGGTCGACCCAGCCGCGCTTCTCCAGAAGATCGAGCACGAGGCCCGTGGTTGAGCGATCGAGGCGGACCAGGCGCGCTAGCCCGATCTGGTCGAGATCTGGAATATGCGCCAGAGTGTGGAGAATACCGAACTGCGTGGTGGTCACTCCCAACTCGGCGTTGGCCTCGGCGAAGATCGCCATGGCAATCTGATGGGCGCGACGAATCTTGAAGCCGGGCCGGGCGTAGAGATCGGCCAGGCGATGGGCGCATCCGACACGCGTGTCGATTGGGCGATCCGTGGCGACCGGCATCTCGTTTTCTGGCATGAAGTGGTCCGCGATTGATCAGATGTCGTTCTAACTTGTGCTCTTAGCTGAGTCTTTGTCAATCGCGGCAGCACGCTGTAGGCGGCGGCGTTTCGTTGGAATCTTTGCAAAGGAAAAAATCCTAAACCCGCTTGCAATTCGTCAGACGTCGTTCTAACTTCCCTGGAAGTGTTTGGGGAGAGAAGTGCGGCGTCATCGACGCGAAACGGCTGAAGGCCGTGTTGGGAGAGCTTATGGGTTCGAGACTTGTCGTGGGCATCAGCGGGGCATCAGGCGCCATCTACGGTGTGCGCTGCCTGGAGCTTTTGCGTGAACTCGGGGTCGAGACGCACCTGGTCATCTCGAAGAGCGGCGTGCTGACCATCGAGCAGGAGCTCGGGGTCTCGGCCGCATCCGTCCGCAAGCTCGCCGACCATGTGCATGCGCCCGGAAATATCGGCGCCGCCTGCGCCAGCGGCTCGTTCCAGACACTCGGCATGATCGTTGCTCCATGCTCGATGCGCAGCCTTGCTGAGATCGCGACAGGCGTGACCTCGTCGCTGCTGACGCGGTCGGCGGAGGTGGTGCTGAAGGAGCGGCGCCGGCTGGTGCTGCTGACGCGCGAGACGCCGCTGACCAACACTCATATCAAGAATATGCTCGCCGTCTCCGAGATGGGCGGCATTGTCATGCCGCCAGTTCCTGCGTTCTACACGCATCCGAAATCGATCGAGGAATTGGTGGATCATATGGTCAGCCGTGCGCTCGATCTGTTCGAGCTCGATGCGGGGAAAGCCAAGCGCTGGACCGGGCTCAATATGGCTGAGCGCCCCATTTCAACGATCATCTAACCGCACGGGGTGAGGGCACTGTTGCGGCTTATTAGTCAGATGTCTGATTATCATACGACATCGCTTCGGAGTGAATGAATGAAGGTAGTAATCGTTGGCGGTGGCATCGGGGGCATGACCCTGGCCTGCAAACTTGCGGTTGGTGGCATCATCGCGCACGTCTATGATTCCGCTCCCCGGCTCGAGCCGATCGGCCTTGGCGTCAACCTCCTGCCGCACGCCGGCAAGGTGATGCAGGCCATCGGAGTGATCGACGAGATCGCGCAGCGTTCGGTCGAGACATACGAATCCACCTTCTTCAATCGCTTCGGCCAACACATCTATTCCGAGCCGGCCGGTCGCCATGCGGGGTACGATCTGCCTCAGTACTCGGTGCACCGGGGCGACCTGCACCAGCCGATGCTGCACAGGTTCATTGAACTTGCGGGCGCCGAGCGCGTGCATACTGGCCACCGTTGCGTCGGCTTCGAACAGGATGCGGATGGTGTGACGGTGCATTTCCACGACACCGCCACCGACGCGCCGCTGCCGAGCGTGCGATGCGACGTCCTGATCGCCGCCGATGGCATCCATTCGGTGATCCGCAAGCAACTGCATCCGGGCGAGGGCGATCCTGTCTATTCCGGTGTCAACATGTGGCGCGGTGCGGTGGTGCATAAGCCGTTCCTGCATGGTGCCAACATGGTTCGCCTCGGTTGGCTGAAAACCGGAAAGCTGGTGCTTTATCCCATCCGCAACGACGTCGACGGTCAGGGTAACCAACTCGTCAACTGGGTGGTGGAGATCGAAACCCCCAAGTACAAGGCCAAGCGCGATTGGAACAAGGAAGGCTCGATCGACGATTTCATCGGCGCCTTTGAGGGCATGCATTTCGACTGGCTGGACGTCCCGGCTCTGCTGCGCGGCACCCAGAAGATTCTCGAATATCCGATGGTAGACCAGGACCCGCTGCCGTTCTGGACCAGTGGCCGGGTCACGCTCATCGGCGATGCAGCCCATCCGATGTATCCGCGCGGTTCGAACGGCGCCTGCCAGGCCATCATCGACGGCGACGTATTGGGCCGGGCGCTGCTGGGGGCGGCGGACCCGCGGGATGCGCTCGAGGCCTACGAGGCCGAGCGACGGCCGGCGACGACGCGCGTGGTGCTGACCAATCGTTCCACGCCGCCGGACATCATCCTGAAGGAAGTCTTCGACCGCACGGGCGATAAGCCGTTCGAGGACATCGACATGGTGATCTCCCCCGAGGAGCTTGCCGAACTGTCCAACAACTACAAGAAGATAGCGGGTTTCGACCGCGAACGCCTGGCGACCGCCGGCGCAAACTGAGGATCCGAACCGTCATGGAACATCAGCCCATCACCCGCCGCGATGCACCTTACAAGGATCTGCGCGAATTCCTCGAGCGCATCGATGCGATCGGGGAACTCAAGACAGTGACCGGCGCCCATTGGGACCTCGAAATGGGTGCCCTCGCCGAGATCATCTACCATTCGGGCCAGGACAGCCCGCCGGCGATCCTCTTCGACGACATTCCCGGCTACTCCGGGTTCCGTTGCGTTTCAGGCCTCACCAATTCCAGCCAGCGCCTGGCGGTAACGCTGGGCTTCCCGCTGTCGAAGAAGCCGCTCGACATCGTTCAATCCTACCGCGACCGCATGAAGACGCACCAGTCGCTGCCGCCGGTCTATGTCGAGCCGTCCGAGGCGCCGATCTACGAAAACGTGCTGAGGGGCGACGATATCGACATCCTCAAGTTCCCGGTGCCCAAGCTGCACGAGCTCGACGGCGGCCGATATATCGGCACGGATGACCTGGTGATCATGCGCGACCCCGAGGGCGGCTGGATCAATATCGGCACTTACCGTTCGATGGTGCACGATGCCAGGTCGCTGGGCCTGTGGATTTCGCCGGGCAAGCAGGGCCGCCAAATTCGCGACAAGCACTTCAAGGCTGACGAACCATGCCCGGTGCTGATCTGCGTCGGTCACGATCCGCTGCTGTTCCTGGCATCCGGGAATGAACTTGCCTATGGCTTGTCCGAATACGACTACGCCGGTGGCCACCGCGGCGTGCCCTTCGACGTGGTCAAGAGCGAGGTGCACGGCCTGCCCATGCCCGCGCACGCCGAGATCGTCATCGAAGGGGTGATGATGCCGGGCGAAAGCAGGATCGAAGGGCCGTTCGGCGAGTTCACCGGCTATTACGCAAGCCATGCCAGCCCGCAGCCGGTGGTGCGCATAGAGCGCATCTACCACCGCAATAATCCGATCATGACCATGGCTTCGCCCATGCAGCCGCCCTCGGATTTCAGCTTCTCCAAGTGCGTGACCAAGTCCGGCATGATCTGGGACGAGATCGAGCGGGCAGGGCTGTCCGGCGTCAAGGGCGTGTGGTGTCACGAAGCAGGCGGCGCACGCATGTTCAACGTAATCTCGATCAAGCAGCGCTATCCCGGCCACGCCCGCCAGGCGTTGCACCTGGCGGCAAGCTGCCAGTCGGCCTCCTATATGGGCCGGTTCACTGTAGTTGTGGACGACGACGTCGACCCCACGAACACCTTCGACGTACTGTGGGCAATCAGCACCCGGTGCGATCCGGGCGAGGATATCGAGTTCATCCGCCGCGCCTGGTCCGGCCCGCTCGATCCCATTCTCACCGAGGCGAGCGGCACCAACTCGCGCGGGCTCATCGATGCCTGCCGCCCGTTCGAACGCCTCAACACCTTCCCGCCGGTCGCCCGCGCATCCGATGCGTTGCGCAACGCCGTTGCGGAAAAGTTCAAAGATCAACTCGACTAGTGACCGGAGGATTTCATGTCGAATAAATTCGTAAAGCTCGCGGCGGCAACGGCCGCCATCGCGGCCTTGGCCGCCCCTGCCATGGCGCAGGATTCGGTGCGTCTGGGCACATCCGGCTCGGGCAGCGTGTTCTACACGCTGGGTGTCGGGCTTTCGCAACTGATCACCGAACACGGCGGCATCAACGTCAGCGTCGAGTCCGTCGGTGGTTCGCACGCCAACGTCTTTGCGATGATGAATGATCAGGTCGATTTCGCCATCATCAACGCCATGGCGGCGTCGGATGGCTATTTCGGCAATCCGCCGTTCCCGCAGGCCGTCAACAACTGCCTCGTCGCCCAGGGCCAGCCGACGTTGCGCCAGGTGCTGGTGCGCAAGGGCGCCGGCATCGAGACCATCGCCGACCTCGCCGGCAAGACCTGGATCACCACGATGCCCGCCAACCCGGATATCGCGCTGATCAGTGCGACCGTCGCGGAAACCGGCGGGCTGAACCAGGGAGATTGGCAGGACGTGTCGATGGCCGAGAGCATCGAAGCCATCAACGGTTTCGAAGGCGGCACCATTGACGCCGTGACGCTCCCCGCCAGTGCCGGCGCGCCGAACGTCGCCCAACTGATGGACTCCGGCACGATCGACTTCCTCTATATGACGCCGGAGAACGTTGCCGCGATAGAGCCCAATCTACCGCGCGGCCTGTCCATCTTCACGCTGCCGGCGGATACCTACCCGAACCAGAAGCAGCCGGTTCAGGTGTTTGGAATGCGTACGATCCTCGTCGCCAACTGCGATCTGCCGGAGGATATCGTCTATCGCGTCGCCCAATCGCTCTTCGACCATGTCCAGGAGTTCGCCGGCTACCACCCGACCGGCGCAGAGTGGAACGTGGATAATACGCTCGACCGTCCGCCCGTGCCGTTCCATGCCGGCACTGCCAAGTACCTGATCGAGAAGGGCCGGTGGAGCGCCGAGGCACAGGCCGCGCTCGAGGAAAGCTTCTAGGATGTCCGAGCGCGCTCTATCAATTGAGACGGAGGTGCCGAACGGCACCTCCGCAGACGATGCCGGAGTGCGCCGGTCCACGGTCCTGCAGTCCATCGGCTACGTCGTCTGTCTGCTGATCGCTCTCTACCACCTGGCGGCGAGCATCCAGCTTTTCGCCCGTTTCGGCTTCTTCCTGACCTCTCAGGTTCAAGCCGCCATCTCGCTCTCCTGCGCGATGATCGCTGTGCTGCTCATCAATGTCGGCCGCAAGCAAGGCCCACTCGGGATCGCGCTTTCGGTCGTCCTCGCCGTGGCCGCGCTCATATCGTTGGGCCGCGTCATCTTCGACTACAACACCATCCTGATGTACTCCATGTTCGGCAGCCTGGACCCGATCGGCGTCGTCATGGCCCTCTGCCTCGTCATCCCGCTGCTCGAAGCGCTGCGGCGAAAGACCGGCATCGTGCTGCCGATCATCATCCTGGCACTGGTCGGTATCGTGCTGTTCCAGAACTTCCTGCCGGGTGTGCTTTACGGGCGCGGTTATCCCCTCGACCGGCTGCTGTTCTCCTCTTATGTCGGCAATCACGGCATCTTCGGACTGCCGCTCAAGGTGGCCGCCGAGATCATCATCGTTTTCATGATCTTTGGCGTGCTGATCTCCTCGTCGGGCGCCGGCAAGTGGTTCCTCGACATCGCCCTGCTGATTTCCGGACGGCAGGTGGGTGGTCCGGCCAAGGCGGCGGTCGTTGCCAGCGCGCTTTTCGGCTCGGTGTCCGGATCCCCCTCGGCCAATGCGGCATCGACAGGCATCCTCACCATCCCGCTGATGATGCGGGTCGGCTACAAGGCAAAGTTCGCCGCTGCGGTGGAGGCGGTGGCCTCGACCAGCGGACAGATCCTGCCGCCGGTGATGGGCGCGATCGCCTTCGTCATGGCCGAATGGACCGGCAACACCTATGCAGAGATCGTCAAGATCGCCGCGATCCCGGCTATCCTCTATATCCTCATCGTCTTCGCGTCGGTGCACTTCCAGGCGCGTCGGCAGAACATCGTGCCGCTCGATGCGTCCACGCTGCCGAAGCTGAAAGAGACACTGACGGCCGGATGGTTCTACGTGATCCCGTTGGTCGTGCTGTGTGTGTGCCTGTTCACCATGCACATGCCGGCTCAAATGGCGGCGAGCATTTCACTGCCGGTTATTGTTGCGGTGAGCTTCCTCAGCAGGAACCCCTCGCAATGGCTGACGCCGCGGCGTATCGCCGACGGCCTGGTCGAGGCGGTGCACAGCTGGAAGGGTATCGCCATCATCACCGCTGCCGTGGGCATCATGGTCGGCGCAATGGAGCTTAGCGGCGTCGGCATCAAGGTGTCGGAATTCATCATTGACCTTTCGGGCGGCAACCTGGTGGCGCTGCTATTGATGGTCGGTTTCGCCGCGCTCATCCTCGGGATGGGGCTTGATGCCATTCCCGCCTACATCACGCTGGCGACGCTCCTGGCGCCGGCGCTGACCCAAGCGGGTGTAAGCACTCTCGGTGCGCACTTCTTCGTCGTCTACTGGGGACTGGCGTCGTTCTTCACGCCGCCACTCTGCATCGCGGTGTTCGTGACTTGCGGCATCGCGCGAAGCAATGTGTGGGAGACAGGTTGGGAAGCGCTGCGTCTGGGGCTGGGTGCTTTCCTGGTTCCGTTTGCGTTCGTGCTCGAGCCGGCGCTGCTGCTCGACGGCACGATACCAGAGATCGTCGTGGCGACGGCGACGGCGCTGGTCGGTGCTGTGGTGCTGTCCGCCGCCCTGCGCGGCTTCGCGCTGGCCCCGCTGACCTGGGTGGGTCGTATCGCGCTCGGCGCAGCCGGTCTGATGTTCATCGCACCGGGCATCGTTCTGCCTGTGATCGGACTTGCGACCACGGCAGTAGTGCTGAGCCTGCAGCGCTTCTGGCCGGACATGCGCCTGATCAGCCAGGAGCTGCAGGCGGCAAGCTGACTGGACGGGCGGGTGCCGTAACAGCGCCCGCCCATCTTTTTATCTCCATTGATTGCTGGGTAGATCGAATGGCTTTGCTCGAGCGGCCGAAGGGCCTTGTTGCGGACAATTATGTCGATGGCGCATGGCGCCCGACCGGTGGGGAGAGCCGGACGTCTCTTGATCCCGCCACAGGCACCGTGCTGGGCGCATATGCGCCGGGCAGTGTCGAGCTGATCGACGAGGCCGTTGCGAGCGCCCGCGCGGCGTTCGAACGCACCGACTGGGCAAGCGCCCCCCGAATGCGCGCCGACGTGCTGCTGGCGTTCGCCGCGAACATGGCGCGCGACCACGAAGCTCTGGCAACGCTCAATGCCTACGAGAACGGCAAGAGCTTCACGCAGGCCAAGGCCGAGGTCGGCGCGGCGATCTCGGAGACAAAATACTATGCAGGGCTCGCCCGCGCCGCGAGCGGACGGATGATGGAGCCCGAACCCGGGGCCTACTCCATGATCAGTCGCGAGCCGGTGGGTGTCGCGGCGGTGATCGTGCCGTGGAACGCACCGGTGACGCTGCTCATCCGGTCGCTGGCGGCGGCGCTTGCGGCTGGTTGTACCGCAGTCGTCAAGCCGGCGCCGCAGACGCCGCTGATCAATGCTGCGGTGCTGAAGCATTTATTCGACGTGCCGCACCTGCCAAAGGGCGTGGTGAGTTCGGTCAATGACGGGGGCGTTGCCGTCAGCGAGCGGCTGGTGGTGCATCCGGATGTGGACGTCATCAGCTTTACCGGCTCGTCGGCCGTGGGCAAGCGGATCATGGCAGCGGCGGCGCCGTCGCTGAAGCGTGTATCGCTGGAGCTTGGCGGCAAGACGCCGTCCATCGTGTTCGACGATGCCGATCTCGACTTGGCGACGGTGGAGTTGACGCGGGCGTCTCTGGTGAACTCCGGACAGCAGTGCGTCGCCGCGAGCCGGTTCCTGGTGCAACGCGGTGTGTTGGAGGCACTTTCCGAGAAGCTGTCGGCGCGCTTCCGCACCCTGAAGGTGGGACCGGGCTACGATACCGATAACCAGGTCGGTGCCCTGATCGATCGCGCCAATCGCGATCGCCTGACTGGCTGGCTCGACCGGGCCGCCGGCGAGGGCGAGGTGGTGCTGCGCGGCACGACCCTCGAGGATATCTATCCGGGCGGAGCCTTCCTGACGCCGAGCCTGGTGCTCCTCGAAAACACCGCCTCGCCGATCGTGCAGGAAGAGCTGTTCGGACCGATCATCACGCTCGAGCCCTTCGACGATGCGGACGAGGCTTTGGCCAAGGCGCATGCGACTGCCTATGGCCTTGCCGCCAGCGTATTCACCCGCGACCTCGAGCGCGGCATGCGGATGGCGCGCCGGCTGCGTGCCGGTACGGTTTGGCTCAACGTCCACGGTAAGCTGCTCGCCGAAGCGGAGATGGAAGGACATCGCGACAGCGGTGTCGGCCGTCTGCACGGAGCCGATGCGCTCGGCGAATTCCAGCATACCAAGCACATCTACGTGCCGTTCGGGCACTGAACGGGGATCAGACCGTGACTCAGAAGACTTTGACCAATGTGACCGTCGCCGAGGCCTATCTGCATTTGCTGGCCGACCGGGGTATCGAATACTTCTTCGCCAACGCGGGCACGGATTTCGCGCCCCTGATCGAGGCCTTCGCCAAGGGCGAGGCACAGGGGCAGACACTGCCCAAACCAGTGACTGCGCCCCACGAGAACATCGCGGTCTCGATGGCCCTTGGCCATGCACTGGTCACCGGCAAGCCGCAGGCGGTGATGGTGCACGTCAATGTGGGCACTGCCAATGCGCTGTGCGGTTTGCTCAACGCTCAGCGCGTGCGCGCGCCGATGCTGTTCAATGCCGGCCGGACGCCGATTATGGAGGAGGGCATGAGGGGCGCCCGCTCCGGGTTCGTCCACTGGACGCAGGAGATGTACGACCAGGCCGGCATGGTGCGCGAAGCTGTCAAATGGGACTATGAGTTGCGCAATGGCGAGCAGCTCGAGCTCGTGGTTGATCGCGCGCTCAGCATCGCCGGGTCGGCGCCGCAAGGGCCGGTTTACCTGACGCTCCCGCGCGAGGTGCTGGCAACAACACTGGAGAGCTTCACCTACACGCCGGGCGGTGGCCGGCAGCGGGCCGTCACAGCGGCTGGGGCCAATCTGACGGCACTTGCCGAAGCGGCCGATATCCTCGCCAGGGCAAACACTCCCCTGATCATTACCTCGACCCTGGGCCGCAATCCGGCTGCCATGGCGGCGTTGTCGCGCTTCGCGCTCGATATGGCGATCCCGGTCGTCAGCTACAATCCCCGGACAGTCGACCTGCCGAGCACGCACCCCATGAATATGGGACAGGATATCAATGCCTGGCTTGGCCAAGCCGACGCTATCCTGGTCCTCGATACCATGGTGCCGTGGCTGCCGCGTGAGGGCAGTCCGAGAGCTGGGGCAAAGGTCATCCATATTGGCGAAGATCCGCTTTACCAGAACCTGCCGATCCGCAGCTTTCAGTGCGATCTCGCGATTTCCGCCGACACCGAGATTGTGCTCGGTGAACTCGGCCGGTTGATGGCCGATGGGCGCAGCGATGCTGACAAGGTCGAGCACCGCCGTGCCGGCCTTGCCGAGCGCCGGCGCGACCTGGAGGCGGTGCGGCTTGCCGCCTGGCGGGCGGCGCAGTCGTCAGGCGACCTGACGCCACTGCACATCAGCCGCGCAATCGATGCCATCAAGGGCGATGCACTGGTGTTCAAGGAATCGGGCCTGCGCATCGACCACATGACATTCGACGAGCCGGGCACGTATTTCTTCTCCGGCGCTGCGGGCGGCCTGGGCTGGAGCCTCGGAGCAGCGCTGGGTGCGCAGGTCGCGGCGCCGGACAGGCTGGTGATCTCGACCGTGGGCGACGGTTCCTACATGTTCGGCACGCCGCTGGCGGCGCATTTCGTGGCCGCCGAGCAGCAGTTGCCGGTGCTGTTCGTGGTGTTCAACAACCGCGGCTGGCATGCGGTTCGCCGTTCGACCCGCGGCATGTATAAGGAGGGTTATGCGGCAGACGCCTCCAAGCAGGCGAATGAACCGCTGACCGATTTTGGTGTTGAGATGAATTTCGAGAAGGTCATGGACGTGGTCGGCGGCCACGGCGAACGGGTCGAGCACCCCGACGATCTGCCCAAAGCCCTCGATCGGGCCTTGACGGTCATTCGCAGCGAGCGCCGGCAGGTGCTGCTCAACGTCATGTGCACGACCTGAAGCCATGGACGCTGCCGAGACCGGCGAGAACTTGTGGCGGTTCGCGGTCACCGTTTATGCGCAGTCCGCTGTCGCGGAGGAATGCCTTGCTGCACAGCGCCGGCACGGATGTGATGTCTGCGTGCTGCTCGCCGCAGCGTTCGCGGCGGCAGAGGGGCGGCTGCCGGACGCTCGCACACTCGCCGCATGGGATGCTGCGGTGGAGAGGTGGCGCTCGGATGTCGTTAAACCCCTGCGCACCGCCCGTGACGCCCTGAAGTCCCTTGATGTCGCCGGAGCTGCCGAGTTGCGCCGGGCTGTGCTCGGTGACGAACTGCAAGCAGAGCGCATCGAGTTCAAGCTTTTGGCCGAAGCCGCTACGCGGTGGCCGGCGCCATACGAGCTGGATCTGGGCACTGAAGCTCGTGTGGCGGCCACCATGCGAGCAGTGACGGCCTACTACAATGGCGACCCCGTCGATCTGCCGATCCTTATGGAGGCGGTCACAGCCCGTTAGGGCGACTTTTCCTGACAAGCGGGTGCTGGAAGGGGTTTGAGAGATCGAGCCCATAGGTAGATGTCGCTCTTTGACCTGAAACTGCGATCGGGAATGAATTTACGTTTGACTCTCCGTCTAAACCGATCATATATCCTATCGCACAAATACTATAGGATATACGGGAGGATATCAGATATGGCTGACGTCGCCGCTGGCGGCGTGCCCTGATCGAAGGTGGCTTGATCACCGGCACCACGAAGATCGCCTATTTCGCCGAGGCGCGGACCTCGTGCCGATCCGTATCTGCCACTACTCCGACGCTCTCGACGATGTCAGCCCGGTCGGCACGGTGCCCGCCGACTCTCGACATCAGCTACGCCTGGGAGCGCATCGAAGCGACGACCGTCCAGCTCGTGACTATCGCCTAAGACATCAAGGAGGAAAGATATGCATAGATACGTTGTACGCGGCTTTGTGACCGCCGCAGCGGTGGTCGCCACGACCGCCCTGGCCAGTGCGCAGGACGTCGAACTGGTGCAGTGGCAAACCAACCTGCGCCCGCCCGATATCGAAGGCATTACCGCGCTGACTAACCGGTTCATGGAACTGCATCCCGATATCCGGATCCAGATCGAATCGACGCCCTGGGACACCCATCCGCAGAAGATACTTGCCGCCTTCAATGCCGGCAGCGGGCTCCCCGATGTGGGTCGCATTGGCAACCTCGCCCAAGCCGCCGCTGTGGGCTACGTACAGCCGCTCGACGAGTATATCGACCAGGCTTGGCGCGACTCCATCTTCGACGTCGCTTGGGCGGACGCCGAGTTCTCCGTAGACGGCCAGCAGCCGGCGCACATCTGGGGCGTTCCCAAGATGCTCGCGACCGAAGTCTGGTTCTATAACAAGACCATGTTTGACGCGGCCGGGCTCGATCCGGAGTCGGCGCCTCAATCGGTGGAGGAGTTCAAGGACATCGCGTGCCAGCTCACCCTGGACACCGATGGAGATGGGCGCGTGGACCAGTGGGGCGTAAACCTGACCGCCGGTGCTGAAGGTGGTCCGGTACGCCAGTACACCATGGCCGCGCATTCCTTCGGCGGTCGGCTGGTCGAAGGCAGCTATGTTGATAGCCAAATCGGCGACGAGATCACCTGGAATAGCGAAGGTACTGTCGAAGGCTTCAACTGGCTGAAGAGCATGTACGATGAGGGCTGCTCGCCGCCATCCACCATCTCCGACACCGTACGCGATGTCGCCAACAACTTCCGGGCCGGCCGTGTCGCAATGGCCTTCATGGGGCCTTGGGAGCTTGAACTCACGAAGCAGACTTTTGAGGAAAATGGGTGGGAATTCGGCCTGATGCGGTTCCCCGAGGGCCCCGGTGGCCGCGGCGAATTCGCCTATGTCGGCGCGCTGGGGATGTTCAGCCAGACGCAGCACCCAGAGGAAGTGATCGAATACCTTAAGTTCTATACCTCTGCCGAGGGCCTGGCGCTTTACATGCATGTCAACGGCATGATCCCCGCCAACAAGGAAGCTCTGGCCGATCCCTTCTACTCGGAAGATCCATACTATGCCACTTTGTTGGAAACCATAAATTCGGCCGACTTGCCGGCACCGAAGTGGCTCGGCCTGCGGGGCGCGGGAACCCTGATGGACACTATCTGGACTCCGCTCTACCAGCGCATGCTGGCCGGGGAAATCAGCGTGGAGGACGGCGTTAAGGAGATGCACGACTCGCTCGCAGCATCGATCCAATAACGGATAATCGATATGGCACGCGATATGGCATCGCTGAGCGAGGTCTCTGAAGCCGGGGAGGAGCGGGTCTCCTCCTTGGCTCGGTTCGGAGCCAATGCCTTCCCCTACTTCCTGCTTGCGCCGGCGCTGATCATCCTTTCGGTGATCTTCATCTATCCGCTGGCGCACGGCCTCTGGTTGAGCCTGCACGACTACAATCTCAATACCCCGTGGAAGGGCATGCAGTTCGTGGGGCTTGCCAACTATTTCGAGCTGTTCCAGGAGCGCAGTTTCTATCAGTCGCTTGGACGGACGCTGTATTGGGTGGTGGGGTCTGTAGGGGGCGAACTTGCCGTCGGCATGATTGCGGCCTTGTTGCTCAACCAGACCTTTGTGGGGCGGTCGGTCGCCCGTGCCATCATCCTCATTCCCTGGGCGGTGCCCACGGTGCTGGCCGCGATCGTTTTTTCTACCATGTTCAATACGCTGGGCATCATCAATGAAGTTCTGCTGGGCGCTCGCATTATCAGCCAGCCCATTCCTTGGCTATCGAGCACCGATTGGGCGATGCCTACGCTCATCATCGCGCATATCTGGAAGTCGTTCCCCTTCGTCACCATCGTGCTGCTCGCGGGCCTCCAGTCGATTCCCAGGGAGCTTTACGAGGCCGCCGAAATCGACGGCGCCGGCGAATGGGCGAAGTTCTGGAACGTGACCATACCTGGCCTCCGAGGCGTGATGGTCATCGCTGTGCTCCTGACCACCATCTTCTCCCTTAAGGGTGTCGATTTTCAGTACATCATGACCTACGGCGGCCCCGCCGACAGTACCAAGGTCATCGCCTTCCATGCTTACCGCACGGCATTCGCGGAGTTCGACTTCGGCATGGCCTCCGCCATCGCCTTTGTCATCATGATCATCACTTCGATCATCTGCTTCTTTTACTTACAACTGAGGGGCACGGAATGACGCGAGCTTACAACCCTTGGGTGATGCTGCGCTGGGCGCTGCTCGCACTGCTAATAGCCTTCGTCGTCTGCCCGTTCATCTGGATGGTCTCAATCTCGTTCAAGCCGGAACAGGAAGTATTCTCCAAGACGCTCTCGATCCTGCCGCGCAATCCAACGCTGGCAAACTACCAAATGATTTTTGACTTCGTGCCCTATCCTCGGTTTTTCATGAACTCCATGATCGTGGCTATCGTCAGCACCGTCTGCAGCCTGGTGGCGTCCACACTTGCCGGCTACAGCTTCTCGCGCTTTCGCTACAAAGGCCGTAGCTCGTTGGCTTTCCTCGTGCTCTCGACCCAGATGTTCCCCCTGGTGACCGGCATCATCCCGCTCTATCTGGTCTTTTCCAAGCTCGGCCTCATCAACACCTACTGGGCTTTGTTCGTCGCCTATGTCGCCTTCACCATTCCGTTCTGCACCTGGATGCTGAAGGGCTTCTTCGACACTATCCCCCGTGAAATCGAGGAAGCGGCCGTGATCGACGGCTGCTCCCGTCTTGAGGTGTTGGTGCGTATCGTGCTGCCGCTGTCGATACCGGCTCTGGTGGCAACCAGCGTATTCTGCTTCATCTTGAGCTGGAACGAGTTTCTCTATGCCACTGTCCTGACGACCTCCAACGACGTGCGGACCTTGCCTGCTGCGCTCGGTATCATGATTGGGCAGGGCTACACGCAGTGGGGCGGTCTCAATGCCGCCGGCGTGCTGACCACGCTCCCGGTAATCATCGTTTTCGTCTTCTTCCAGCGCTACCTCGTGGATGGCCTGACGGCCGGCGCGACGAAAGGTTAATGTCATGTTCGACGCCTATGCCCATCTGGGCGTGCCCCGCTTTCAGACCCTCGAGGACTATAAAGAAACCATGCGCCTGCTCGGCATCGAGAAGGCCCTTGTTTGCCCCTTTGATGCCTGCCCGGACCTGGACGAGGTCCACCGGGCCATGTCCGATCCTGCAGGAGCGTTCCTGGGTATTGGCTTACCGCTTGGAGGCAACCGCACCGAGGTCGAGGCCGGCTTGCATGCCCAGCTCGACGCCGGCTTTATCGGCCTGCGCATCTCGACCGGCGAAATGAAGCAGTGGCCTTTCGTGCTCGACATCCTGGGCGAACGTCGGGCACTACCCTTCATCGTCGGGCAGGACGGCCTGCGAGAGGTCGCCGACGCGCTGCTCACCCATCTCGTGCGCTATCCGGACAACAACGTCATCTCCGGCCACTTCTCCGGGCCTGCTGCCCCCACCATTCTCGACGAACCGGCGCTAGCAGCGCTCTATGCGCACCCGCGTTTCTCGGTCGTGTTCTCGCGTCAGGGCATTTTCGAAGCGAGTCTGATCGACCGATGGGCCGACGCACTGCTCGATCGGCTGGGGTGGGAGCGCATCCTGTGGGGCACGGAATCCCCCGTGCTGTTCTGGCGCGACGAACCTGCAGCCCCCACGCGACAATGGATCGAGCGCTTTAAGCCGAGTCCGGAGCAGCGAGAGGCCTTCTTCGGTGGCAACGCGTCACGGCTCATCGAGACGCATCGGCGCCCGGTCAAGCCGCTCTCTATGCCCTTTGATCCGTGGAAGGACAATCCCCATCGGCGCTCGCCCTTCTATCCTTTCGGTATCAATGTGCGCAGCGACATCGGTGGCCGCCTGGTGCATGGCTGGATAGCCTGGGGTGGCGAGACCCGCGGTCCGCTCTCGCACTATATCGACGAGGTCCTCGACAAGATACTGCCGGATTTCGGGCGGTGAGCCTGCCGGTTCAGACACTGGGTCGTACCGGGCTGGAGGTGACGCGCATCGGCTTTGGCGGCGCGCCGCTTGGGCTCTCGGGCTATCTGGGCGGCGGTGACCGTACTGCGGCTGCCAGGCAGCGCGAGGGCATGGAGGCCGTTGAAGCCGCCGTGGCAGCGGGCATCACCTATTTCGACACCGCTCCAGGATATGGCAACGGCCTTTCCGAGCGGCTGTTCGGCAAGGCCTTGGCGCCCATGCGCGACCGCGTCGTGCTGGCAACCAAGGTCCGCTACGATCCCGACGCCACGGCGGCCCAACTGGACGCCGAGGTCGAAGCCAGTCTGACGCGCCTGCAAACCGGCTATGTCGATGTGCTGCAGATTCATGGTTCGCAATATACCAACAGCTTCGCCGATCGCATGCTGGCGTCGGGCTTTCTCGATTGGCTGACCGGCCTAAAGCAGCGTGGCATCGCCCGCGCCGTGGGCCTCTCTGCCGAGACGCCTTCGGGCGCCCTGGAGCGGCTGGTTGATAGCGGCCGGTTCGATGTATTGCAGATAGCCTATAGCCTGATCTATCACGGCGCTTGCGACTACCAGCGCCAACCCTTTGGCATAATTCCCTATGCCCGCGAGCGCGGCCTGGGCATCGTGACTATGCGCGCCGCCACCTCCGGCGTGCTGCCGCGACTGTTCGAGCAGGCCTTCCCCGAGATATCGCAGGACCGCGTCGCTGAGGCGTCCATAGAGTTCGTTCTGTCTACCCCCGAGGTCGACTGCGCTTTGGTCGGCATGCGTGATGCCGGCGAAGTGGTCCGGAATTTGGTGCTGGCACGGCGCGCGCCGCGCTTCGATCTGGCGCAATTGCACAATTTCTACCCTAACGGCAAGGCCTAGGCGCCCCGGAACATTGAGGAGGGATTCCATGTCGGCACTGGAAGTGAAGGGGCTTCGCAAGTCTTTCGGACCAGTCGATGTCCTGCATGGCATTGACATTGAAATCACCGACGGTGAATTTGTGGCTTTGGTGGGCCCGTCCGGCTGCGGAAAGTCAACGCTACTGCGCACCATTGCCGGCCTCGAAACCGTCACTGGCGGCGCGATTTTGATTGGCGGGCGCAAGGTGAACGACGTTGCGCCCAAGAACCGCGACATCGCGATGGTGTTCCAGAGCTATGCGCTCTATCCGCATATGACGGTGGCAGAAAACATGAGCTTCTCGCTGAGGCTCAAGCGCCTGCCCAAAGCCGAGATCGATGGCCGCTTACGGCGCGCGGCAGAGATTCTGGGGCTGACCGAGTTGCTGCAGCGCCTGCCCAAGCAGCTTTCCGGCGGCCAGCGGCAGCGCGTCGCCATGGGTCGGGCCATCGTACGCGATCCGGTGGTGTTCCTGTTCGACGAGCCTCTGTCCAATCTCGATGCCAAGCTGCGCGTGCAGATGCGTGCGGAGATCAAGGAGTTGCACCAGCGTCTGCGCACGACCACCGTCTATGTGACCCACGACCAGGTTGAAGCCATGACCTTGGCCGACCGGATCGTGGTCATGCATTCGGGTCATATCGAGCAGTTGGGGACGCCCCTCGAACTCTATGATCGGCCGCAGACCATCTTTGTCGCTGGGTTCATCGGCTCGCCCTCTATGAACCTGATGGATGGTACGTTGCGCCGCGCCGGCGGCGGTTCGGAACTCATGCTGCCGTCCGGTCCGGTGATCGGCCTGCCGCATCTCTCCGTCGACGCCGATGGCGTCGAGGTGACCTTCGGTATCCGGCCCGAGCATCTCTCGGTTTCCCGTGAGGGCGTTCCGGCCACTGTCAACATCGTCGAACCGACGGGCGCCGAGACACTTGTCAATTGCCGGATTGGAGAGCAGTCCGTCAGCGTCGTCGTGCGTGATCGCCAACCCATCAACTCGGGCGACACCATCAATCTCAAGTTCGAAGGGGCGACTGTCCATCTGTTCGATCGGACCACCGGTCAGCGGATTGGATAAAACCCGCTTCTCGAGTGGCCCCACCCGATTCGTTGCCCGGCCTACTGAATGGTCGGCGTTGAACTCCGAACGAGAGACCGGTCAACCAGCAGTCGGCCTATGGGCTGAGCATGATCATTTCAAGGTCACTGCGGAAAATAGCCACTGCGCCGAACCATATGCTCATTGGTGAGGTAATCGTCCGGATACTTGGTCTTCCGGCCCATGGCCGATCATCCGCGTTGTGCTCCCTTTCGACCGTCTGACCGTCCCTAGCCGGACGCGCTGCGAAACGCTCTGTTTGCGTCTTTGTTTGATTGGTCGCGGTGGCAGCGGTACCACTTGGTCGGGCGAACAAGAGCGATCTTGCTGGGCCTTCTGCAACTGCCACGATAACCATTACCGCGAGTGGAGAGCCGTCGTCGACCTCTGCGTCAGCTCCGGCACACCTGACTACAGGTGGCAAACGGGGGTCGCTGACTAGGCCTTTCGTGGCGGCAGGCCTTGCCCGCCGCCACCTGTCCCATCAGTCCTCGAAGAAGCTTCGGAATCGGGCATAGGACCGTTCCACATGAGTGCGCATGGCCTGCTCGGCACGATCCTGATCACGGGCCTCGAAGGCCTCGATCAACTTGGCATGCTCGGCATTGGCGTCTGATGTCGCCTGCTGGTGATGGAACAGCCGGAAGAGATGCACGTGGGTGTGCAGGTTCGCGAGGGTCTCCTGTACGAGATCATTGCCGCTGGCCTGCGCGATCAGGTCGTGGAACTGGCTGTCGAGCCGCGCAAATTCGCTGTAGCTCACGCGGCCCTGGCCGCGGTCATTGCGCATGTCGTCGGTCATTCGCTTGAGCGCTTCGAACTGCTCCGAGCTCATCAGCGTCGCCGCTTTGCGTGCCGCAAAGGGTTCCAGCAGCAATCGCAGCTCATAGAGCTGGTCGAGCCGAGTGCGATCCATTTGGCTGGCGGCGCTGAAGCCGATCAGGTGTGTCTTGACGACCAGGCCCTGCGCTTCCAGGCGCGAGAGGGCCTCGCGGATAGGTGTCTGCGAGACGCCCAGTTCGCGCGCCAGATTGTCGATGGAAATACGGCTGCCGGGCAGAATCTTCTGACTCATCAACTGCGCGTAGATCGTGTTGTAGACCTCGTCGCCCAGTCGGGGCGGGCGCTTGATCGCGGTGCTCGCGGGTGGGTTCTGTGACGTCGCCAAGTGTTCTCGTCCCTTTTCTGACTGGCGCCTGCGGAGAGGGCGTCGTGTATCCTATAGCATATCCATTGAAAACAGCAGGCGGGCGAAATTTGCGTTGACTCCCCCTTCGGCTGGGCCCTATACCCCTTTAGCAAATACTATAGGATATACGGGAGGATATCAGATATGGCTGAGGCCGCCAGTCGCGACGTGCCTGAATCGAAGGCGACTTTGATCAAGCGCATCGACCTCCGTCTGTTCAGCTACCCAATGACGGGTGTCGGTCCCGGCGGCATCGACATGCCGGGAGCGACGGGCAGCAGGGCCCGCATTGCCGTGCGGATCGAGACGGTTGATGGTGCGGTCGGCGCCTACGTCGGCGGGCAGGCGAATTCGCTCGCACAGGCCGCCACTTGCGCCAAGGCGGTGTTGGGTACGGACTGTTTTGCCCGCGAAAAGGCCTATGAGAACATCCGCCGCCAGTTGCGCAAGGAAGACCGTATGGGGGCAGGCGTCATCGACTGCGCCCTCTGGGACCTCGCCGGTCAGCGTCTCGGTGCTTCGGTCGCTCAGCTTCTGGGCGGCTCAAAGCGTTCGGTTAAGGCATATGCCTCGACCTGGTTCGGCGGGGACGGTGGCGGCCTTGCGACGCCCGAGGCTTATGCCGATTTCGCCGAAGAGTGCTACGCCATGGGCTACCGGGCCTTCAAGATGCACGGCTGGTCGGATGGCGGCATCGACAAGGATATCGGCGCTGTCCTGGAACTGGGTAAGCGCGTTGGCGGCCGCATGGCGCTGATGCATGACAGCGCCTGCAGCTTCACGACTTTTGCCGATGCGCTGGCCGTAGGCCGCGCCTGCGATGAGGCCGGCTTCTTCTGGTACGAAGATCCCTATAGCGACGGCGGCCTTTCCGCCCATGGACACCGCCGCTTGCGCGAGCTGATCAAGACCCCGATCCTGCTTGGGGAGCATGTCCGCGGACTTGAATCCATGGCGACGCTGACGCTGGCGGACGGCACCGATTTCGTGCGCGCCGACCCCGACTTCGACATGGGCATCACCGGAACGATGAAGATCGCCCATTTCGCCGAGGCGCTGGGCCTCGACGTGGAGTTGCACGCTCCGGGCCCCGCGCACCGGCACTGCATGGCGGCGATCCGCAACACGAATTTCTACGAGCTGTCCATGGTCGGCCCGTCGCGCGGCAATTTCAATGCGCCGGTCTATACCTGCAGCTATTCCGACGCCCTCGACGATGTCAGCCCGGACGGCACTTTTCCGGTGCCGGAGGGGCCTGGCCTCGGCGTCAGCTACGATTGGGATGCCATCGCCGAGATGACCACTCAGCACGTGACGATCCAGTAAGGGCAGGGCGCGATGGCACAGGATACGACAGCGTCGGGCCGCGGCTCGGAAATCAAAAAAGTCGAACTCTTTCTCTTCACCCAGGAGATCGAAAACGTCGGCTTTGACGTCAATCCCGGCGGCATCGATATGCCGGGCGTGCGGAACAGGCGCACGCGTTTGGGCGTCGCCGTCGAGACACGGGACGGGTCGCGCGGGGAGTATATCGGCGGCCGGTCGGATACCTATCTGCACGCCAAGTTCCTTGCCAAGTGGATCCTTGGCATGGATGCCTTTGGGCGCGAGCAGATCTACGAGATCGCGCGTCGCTATCTGCGCAAGGAAGACCGGATCGGCGCCTGCCAGATCGACAATGCTCTCTGGGATCTCGCCGGTAAGAGGATTGGCGCTTCGGTGACGCAGATGCTCGGTGGAGCGCCGCGGCGGTTGCCGGCTTATGCGTCCACCTGGTTTGCCGGTCCCGGTGGCGGCCTCGCCAGTCCAGAGGCTTTCGCCGACTTTGCCGACGAGTGCTACGAGCTCGGCTATCGCGCCTTCAAGATGCATGGCTGGACCGATGGCGGCACCGAGAATGACATTGGTGCCATCCTGGCCCTGGGCAAGCGGGTCGGCGGTCGCATGGCGCTGATGCATGACAGCGCCTGTCATCTCAAGACCTTCGGCGATGCAGTGCTGGTGGGCAGGGCCTGCGATGAGGCAGGCTTCTTCTGGTACGAGGATCCCTATAGCGATGGCGGGCTCGCTGCCCACGCCCATCGCCGCCTGCGTGAGATCATCAAGACTCCAATTCTGCTTGGAGAGCATGTCCGCGGAGTAGAGGCCATGGCCAACGTAGTGCTGCTGGACGGCACCGACTTCGTCCGTGCCGACCCAGACCTCGATATCGGCATTACCGGAACCATGAAGATCGCGCACCTCGCCGAAGCGCTGGGCCTCGATGTGGAGCTTCATGGCAATGGGCCGGCCCATCGTCACTGCATGGCCGCGATCCGCAACACCAATTTCTACGAGCTGGCCATGGTGGGCCCGTCACGGGGCCAGGCCGTCAATTCCATCTACGCCTCGGACTATTCCGACACGCTCGATGCGGTGGGCGCGGATGGTTGCTTCGCCGTGCCCGAAGGCCCCGGGCTCGGCGTCCAGTACGACTGGGACTTCGTGAGGAAGAACCTGGTCGATCACATCGTCATTCAATGACCCAGTAGGAGAGGAGACTACAGTCATGAAATTTTGGGGAAAGAGGCTGCTGCTGGCAGCCGCGACCGCCGTCGCCCTGACCGGCACGGCAATGACCGGCATGGCGACCGCACAGGAAACCATGGATATTCGCCTCGGCGCGCGTGATATCGGCTCGATCGATCCCGCACTGACCAAGACCGGCGACGACGAGACCGTCGTGCTGCAGGTTTTCAATTCGCTCGTGGCGCCGCCGCGCGGCACCATGGATATGAACCTCGAGAACCTGCAGCCGCAATTGGCTGAGAGCTGGGAAATCTCGGAGGACAAGACGCAGTGGACCTTTCATCTGCGCCCGGGTGTGAAGTGGCACAAGGGCTATGGCGAAGTTTCGGCCGAGGACGTCAAGTTCTCCTATGAGCGCCAGATGGACCCGGCTCTGGGCGGAGTACACGGAGCCAGTTTCAAGGATATCGAGTCCATCGAGGTCATCGATCCGCTGACGGTTCGCTTCACGCTCAAGAGCTCGAATGCCTTCTTCCATGCGTCGGCGCTGACACCGGGATTCGGTCGCTTCATCGTGCCCAAGAAGGCGGTGGAAGAACTCGGCGACGAGTTCGGCTTTTCTCCCGTAGGCAGCGGACCGTTCGAATTCGCCGAATATCGCCCGCAAGACCGCGTGGTGCTCAAGGCCTTCGACGACTATTTCCTTGGCCGTCCGCCCATGGACGAACTGCATCTGCGCTACATTCCGGACAATAACGCCGCCACCATCGCCTTCATCGCTGGCGAACTGGACGCCTCGGGCGGCGAGCGCACGCCGCAATGGGTGGAGCAGATCCAGCAAGCCGCGCCCGACGCCAACATCATCACCATGCTGCCCGGTTCGCTGCAGTTTCTGCATTTCAACATGACCGTGCCGCCCCTCGACAATGTGCAGGTGCGTCAGGCTATCGCCTACGCCATCAATCGCGATGTGTGGGAAGAGGTATTCGGCATCCTGCATGGCGATCTGACGGCCATCGTTCCGGCATCCTTCTACGGTGCCGTCCAGACCGCCGACATTCCGCAAGAGCTGCGTTACAACTACGATCCGGACAAGGCTCGCGAACTTCTTGCCGAAGCCGGCTTCCCTGATGGCTTTTCCCTGGATGCGATCATCTCGGAACGCGACGACTACCTCACCAACATGCTGATGGTGCAGGACATGTTGCGGCAGGTGGGGATCGAGGTGAACCTGCAGGTGCAGGACCATGCCACCTATCACGCCAATATCCGCGAGGACAAAGGCACGATCGTCGAGCTTTCAACGGCGATCGCGCCCACGGCCCCCGCGGTCATCAACGAGTTCCTCAGCGAGGCGGCCGCCGTCGGAAAGCCTTCGGCTCTGCGCAACTTCTCCCATTATGGCGAGATCGGCGGCAATGTAGACGACCTGGTTACCCAGGCAGTGGGCGAAACCGACACCGCCAAGCAGATGGAACTGCTCACAGAGGCCCAACTCCAGATTCTTCGCGACGTTCCCGTGTTCCCCTTGCAGACCGCGCCCCTGGTGTCGGTGATGCAGGGCGATATCGACCTCGGCTACGAGCCCATCAGCGGCTTCGGTCAGCATGAGTTCGCCACGGCACGTCGAGTCAGCGAGTAAAGCCTCTAAGGACCGGGCCGCCATCCTCCCGGCGGTCCGGTTCCCCAGCGTTTTCCCAAGGAGATCGCCAAATGCTTCGCTTCGTGCTCCAGCGCACGGCCGACGCCATCCTGACGGCCTTCCTGGTCTTCAGCTTCGTCTTCTTTGCCATGCGGCTGCTGCCCGGCGATCCGGTGATCGCCATGCTGGGCGACCGCGCCAGCGCCGAAACCATCCAGAATGTGCGGGCCTCCCTCGGCCTCGACAAGCCTATCCTGGTCCAATACGGCGAGTTTCTTTGGGGCCTTCTGAATTTCGACCTCGGAAACAGCCTGATCAATCGCGCCTCGGTCACCGAGACGATGCTGCGCAACCTGCCCTATACCGTCGCGCTTACCATAGCTTCGACCATTGTGGGCATCTTGATCGGCGTTCCGCTCGGCGTCGTATCGGCGATGCGGGCCGGCAAGACAACGGACCACGCCACCCGCCTCGGTTCGCTGTTCGGCTCTGCACTTCCCGATTTCTACCTGGGCGTGCTCTTCCTGCTGCTTTTCGGCCTCACGCTGCGCTGGTTCCCGCTTCTGGGCGGCGGCGACAATGCCTTCGATCTGAGATACCTGGCTATGCCCGCCTTCACCCTTGGCCTGCTCAAGGGATTCGGGATGATCCGCCTTACACGCACCGCGGTGCTCGACGTGGCGGGCCGCGACTATGTGCGCACTGCCGAAGCGCTTGGCATGAGCCGACAGAATGTCATCTGGCGCCACATTTTCCGCAACGCGCTCATTCCGGTGACCACGCACCTGTCACTGTCGATCATCGCCACGCTGGGCGGCACCATCGCCATCGAACTGGTCTTCAACAGGCCCGGCGTCGGACAATTGCTCGTCGGCGCCGTCACCTCCCGCGACTACACGCTTATCCAGGGCGGCATCGTCATCCTTTCGGTACTGGTCGTGACGATCAACTTCCTGACCGACTTGCTCTACGCAGTGATCGATCCGCGTGTGAGGGCCGCCTGATGCTCGACCGGATATTTGTCACCTTTTCCGTTTGCTTCCTGGTCCTTTTGGCCGTGGTCGTCGTGTTCGGCGACTTCATCCAGCCCCACGATCCGTTGTTGCAGAACTTCGCGGTCCGCGATCAGGGGCCGAGTTCAACCTATTGGCTGGGTACCGACGATTTCGGCCGAGACGTGTTCTCTCGCATTCTCGAAGGTTCGCGTCTGTCCATGACGGTTGGTCTCGTGTCGCCGCTGATCGCTGCGATAATCGGCATCACCATGGGCACGAGCGCTGCCTATTTCGGCGGCTGGCCGGAACGCATCGTCACCCGCCTTACCGACATGATGATGTCTTTCGACCCCTTGCTGCTGGGCGTTCTGGTCGTGGCGCTGCTGGGGCCGGGCATCCTCAACCTGTCGATTGCCATTTCCTTCGCGCTGATCCCGAGCTTCATCCGGCTGTCCCGCGCATCCGCGCTGGCGGTTCGACAGGAGGCCTATGTGGATGCTGCGATAGCCATGGGGCGTCCATCCTACTCGACCATCGTCCGCCACGTCCTGCCCAATATCTCCGGGCCGCTCGTGGTGATGACGACGCTGTGGATCGGCACGGCCATTCGTCTCGAGGCAACGTTGAGCTTCATCGGGCTGGGCGCCCAACCGCCCGCTCCCTCCTGGGGAAATATAGTGCGCTATGGAGTGCAGAACATTTTCGGTTCGCCGCTCCCGGCTCTTTTCGCCGGCCTCGCCATTACCCTGACGGTACTCTCCTTCAATATTCTCGGAGACGCCCTGCGCGATCGTCTCGATCCGGATCGGACTGTGCGATGAGCGAACCCATTCTCACCATCCGCGATCTCAAGGTCGCATTCGGCCCCGAAAAGGTTTCCATGGAAGCGTTGCGCGGCGTGGACATAACCGTCAGGCGCGGTGAGTGCCTGGGTGTTGTCGGTGAATCCGGTTCCGGCAAGAGCCTGACCGCGCTGGCGGCCATGCGTCTCCTGCCATCGGCGGCACGTATCACTGGCGGATCGGTTCTTTTCAAAGACCAGGACATGACCAGCCTGTCGCGAAAAGGGCTGGAACAGTTGCGCGGCAACGAGATGTCCATGATCTTCCAGGAGCCGATGACCGCTCTCAATCCGGTCATGCGCGTCGGCGATCAGATCGCTGCGCCTCTGCGCAAGCACAAGGGGCTTTCGGCCAAGGCGGCACGAGCGCGGACCATCGAGCAACTGGACTCTGTCGGCATCCCCGACCCGCATCGGCGTATTGACAATTTTCCACACGAGATGAGCGGCGGCATGCGTCAGCGCGTCATGATTGCCATGGCGCTGGCTTGCGAGCCTAAGCTGTTGATTGCCGACGAGCCGACTACGGCGCTGGACGTCACCATTCAGGCGCAGATACTCGATCTACTGCGAGCCAAGCAAAAGGAAATGGATCTGGCCATCATCATCATCACCCACGATTTCGGCGTCGTTGCTGAAATTGCCGACCGGGTGAATGTGATGTACGGCGGCCGCGTGGTCGAGGAGGCTGGCGTCGGGGCGCTGTTCGACCACACCCTGCACCCGTATTCGATTGGATTGTTGAACGCCACGCCAACCATCGAGATGGAGCAGCAGCGCCGGTTGCCCGCCATTGGTGGCGCCGTGCCGCATATCTCCGAAATGCCGTCGGGCTGCGCCTTCCATCCGCGCTGCCCGGAACGCCGGCCGACATGCGACCGGCTGGTCCCCAACCTCGAAACCGTCGCGCTCGATCAGCGCGTCGCCTGCTGGGCAAGGAGCACGGCCGATGAACAAGTTGCTTGAAGTCACCGACCTCAAGAAAATCTTTGGCGGGTCGGTGCGCGCGGTCGATGGCGTGAGCTTTTCGTTGGCTGAACGCGAGACGCTGGCGCTCGTAGGCGAATCCGGATGCGGCAAGTCGACCGTCTCGCGACTGATCCTGCGGCTGACCAACCCTACCCAAGGTACGATCCGTTTCGAGGGCAAGGATATCACGCGCATATCCCAGGGCGCGCTCAAGAGCATCAGGCGCGAGATACAGTTCGTCTTTCAGGACCCATTCTCCTCGCTGGATCCGCGCATGACGGCCGGCGAGATCGTGACAGAGCCGCTTTCCGTCCATGGTCTGGTTCGGAATGGGCGTGAGCGTCGCAGCACAGCAGAACGGTTGCTGCAGGCCGTGGGGCTCAGCTCCAAGCACGTCGACAACTGGCCGCGACAGTTTTCCGGCGGGCAGCGGCAGCGCCTGGGCATCATCCGCGCTTTCGCGCTGGGGCCGCGCCTCATTGTTGCCGATGAGCCGGTGTCCGCGCTGGACGTCTCCGTGCGCTCGCAGGTCATAAACATCTTGCAGGATATGCAGGAGGACAAGGGCACGGCCTATCTTTTCATCTCTCACGATATGGCCACTGTGCGGCATATGGCCGACAGGGTGGCCGTGATGTATCTTGGAAAGATCGTTGAACTGGCGCCCAAAACGTCGTTCTTTGCCGGGCCGCAGCACCCTTATGCCGAGGCTTTGCTGTCGGCAGTTCCCGCATCGCACCCGAGCAAGCGCCGCAGGCGCATCCTGCTTGCCGGTGATCCCCCGAGCCCGATCAGCATTCCCAGCGGTTGCCGCTTCCATACACGCTGTCCAATTGCCCAGGACGTCTGCAAGAGTAGCGAACCTCCGCTGAAGCCGGTGGCGGATAACCATCTCGCTGCGTGCCATTTCGCGCAGGCCTGGCCGATCGCGTCGCGGCTGAAGGATGTGGATGCGCCGACGGAAGGCGGGCGCTTTGACAATGTACCGGGGGATCTTCAAGTATGCCGGTAGTGCCTGTCAGCCGAGCCAGTGAACTCGTCGACCGAGCGCTCGCGGCCGCCGGAGTTCCGCCCGACAACGCTGCCCTGCAGCGCGACCTCCTGCTGGACGCTGAAATGCGCGGCATTGCCTCGCACGGGCTTCTGCGCCTGCCGCGTCTTGTCGAACGGATCGGCAATGGTGTTGCCGATCCGCTGACGCGAGGACAACATGAGTGGACCGCACCTGGCTTCCTGAAAGTCGACGGGGAGCAGGGCCTCGGCCCGGTCGTGGCTCAGGCGGCTATCGACGCGTTGCTGGACCGTGCCGCGACGCAGGGCGTGGCGGTGGCGGCTATCGCCAACTCCAACCACATCGGAATGCTGGGTTTTTATGCCGATCGCGTCGCTGAAGCCGGCAGGTGTCTCATCGCCTTTTCGACCAGCGAAGCGCTGGTGCATCCTTGGGGCGGAAGGCGTGCGATGATCGGAACCAATCCTATCGCCATCGGCTTGCCGACAGGCGATGGCATTTTCATGATGGATACAGCCACCAGCATCGTCTCCATGGGTGAGATTCACGACCACGCCGACCGGGGCACCCCTATCCCGCTCGGCTGGGCGCTGGACGGTGACGGCAACCCGACCACGGACGCGGCGGCAGCCCGTTCCGGCGCCATCGCGCCATTTGGCGGACCGAAGGGCTATGCTCTCGGGTTGGCCTTCGAACTTATGCTGACGGCGCTCGCCGGTTCGTCGATCGGCAGAGAGGTCAAGGGCACGCTCGATTCCACGAAACGCTGCACCAAGGCCGACCTTTTCATCGTCATCGATCAGCCTCTGGCGCCGGTCGCAGCGTTCGTTGAGATGCTGCGGCAGGAAACACCAGCCGAGGGCTTCGACCATGTCCGTATTCCAGGCGAGCGAGGCCGCGATCTGCGCCGGCGCGCATTGGCCGACGGGATCAATATCGCGGACGTGACGTGGTCGCGTCTGCAGGACTTGGCCGCACCGGCCAGTATCATCGAGGACTAGATTATGTTCGGCGCCCTTCGTACGCCTCGTAACATCGTATTCGGCATCGGGCAGCGCGCATCGCTGCCGCGCTATGTCACAGCTTTCGGCCAAAAGGTCCTGATTGTGACGGACCAACGAATGGAAGGCGAAGCCAGTTTTCGCGCACTCCATGCCGACCTCTCGGCGGCGGGGCTGAACGTCTCGGTATTTTCCGAAGTCGAAGCTGAACTGCCGACGGCATGCCTGCACGCCGGGATCGGAGCAGCGCGCGAATTCGGTGCCCAGGTGATCGTCGGGATCGGTGGCGGCAGCTGCATCGATGCCGCCAAGGTCATCGCACTGGTGACCGTCCATGGTGGTGCAGTTAGCGACTATTACGGGGAGTTCAAGGTACCGGGACCGATTTTGCCGTTAGTCGCCCTGCCCACCACGGCGGGTACGGGTTCGGAAGTGACACCGGTTGCGGTCGTCGCCGATCCGGACCGGGCGGTTAAGGTGGGTATTGCAAGCCCATACCTCATTCCCGATACGGCTATTTGCGATCCGGAACTGACAGTGACGTGTCCGCCGGGGCTGACCGCTGTTTCAGGCGCGGACGCCCTCGTGCATGCTATCGAGGCCTTCACGACGGCGCCGCGAGCCCAGACTCCGGGACTGATCCATGAACACGTCTTTATCGGCAAGAACGCTCTGACGGACAATTATGCGCTGGCGGCCGTCGGCAATATCGGGCGCAACCTTCAAACCGCAGTCCGCGACGGTGGCAATCTGGAAGCGCGCGCTTCCGTAATGCTCGGTGCAACACAGGCGGGCTTGGCCTTCGGAACGGCCGGCACATCCGTGTGTCATGCTGTGCAGTACCCCGTCGGCGCGCTTACGCACACGGCGCATGGCCTGGGTGTGGCGCTGATGCTGCCCTACGCATTGGCGTTCAACCGTGGTTTCGCGCTGGCAGACATAGCCGCGATTGGCCGCATTCTTGACTTCGCCGACGAGCAATCGAGTGACGAGGTGGCAGCCGACGCCTGTATCTCGGAAATTGCAGCTTTGTTACGCAATGTTGCCATACCGCATACTTTGGCCGAGATCGGCGTCAAATACGACGACCTGCCGTGGATCGCCGAGCAGGCGATGGCCGCCAATCGGCTGATCAAGAACAATCCCCGCCCGGTCGACCGGGAAGGGATGGACCTGCTGGTCGAGGCCGCGTTTACCGGCGACCTGTCCATGCTTTCCGCCAAGACAACAGACGCCAAGACACCAGACGCCAAGACACCAGACGCCAAGGCAAGCTAATGAACACGCTCTCCTCTCTTTCCTTTGATCCGGCCGAACTCCCCAACGACCTGTGGATTGGCGGGCAGTGGCGCGAAGGCAGCACCGGCAACCGACTCAACATCATCGATCCTTCCACCGGCAAGACTGTCACCACCGTCGCAGACGCTTCCGTGGATGATGCCCTGTCGGCCGTGACCGCCGCTCATGAGGCCGCGCCCGGCTGGGTCGCTACAGCCCCGCGCAAGCGTTCGGAAATTCTGCGCCGTTGCTTCGAGCTGATGATGGAACGCAAGCAGATGCTCGCTGAACTCATCAGCCTCGAGAACGGCAAGGCGTTGCCCGATGCCGAAGGTGAGGTTGCCTACGCAGCCGAGTTCTTCCGCTGGTTTTCGGAGGAGGCGGTGCGTCTCAATGGCGACGTCTCGGTCGCGCCGAGCGGCACCAACCGCATTCTCGTGCAGTATCAGCCGATCGGGGTCTCCGTGCTGGTAACGCCGTGGAACTTCCCCGCGGCCATGGCGACCCGCAAGATCGCACCGGCGCTCGCTGCTGGTTGCACATGCGTGCTGAAGCCGGCGACGGAAACGCCACTTACCGCTTATGCACTGGCTGAGATCTACCAAGAGGCCGGCGTTCCGGAGGGCGTGGTGAACGTGATCACCACCTCCAGGTCAGGCGCGACTGTCAGTGCCATGCTGCATGACCCGCGCGTCCGCAAGCTTAGTTTCACCGGTTCCACGCAGGTCGGGCGCAAGCTGCTGCGCGAGGCGGCCGACACCGTTATTTCCTGTTCGATGGAACTAGGGGGCAACGCCCCTTTCATCGTCTTTGACGATGCCGACCTCGATAAGGCACTGGATGGTGCCATGATCGCCAAGATGCGCAATGGTGGCGAAGCCTGCACAGCTGCCAACCGCTTCTATGTCCAGGAAGGCATCATGGATGCCTTTGCCAAGGGTCTGTCCGGCCGCATGGCCGCGCTCAAGGTCGGTGCGGGCTATGAAAAGGGCGTGCAGTGCGGCCCCTTGGTCAATCAGGATGCGCTGGACCGGATCAGCGGCTGGGTGGACGAGGCCGTAGGTCAGGGCGCGGAAACTCTTGCCGGTGGCAAGGCACCAGGCGGCGCTGGCTTCTACTATCCGCCAACCGTGCTCAAGAACGTTCCCGTGGCGTCACCTCTCGTGCGCGACGAAATCTTTGGACCCATCGCGGCGCTGGCCAGTTTCAAGACCGAAGAAGAGGTGGTCGCCAAAGCCAACGATACCGAATATGGCCTCATCGCCTACGTCTTCACCGAAAATCTGGCGCGCGGCCTGCGGGTGTCCGAAAGGCTCGAGGCAGGCATGGTCGGCCTCAATCGTGGCCTCGCTTCCGATCCGGCCGCGCCCTTTGGCGGGGTGAAGCAGAGCGGGCTTGGCCGCGAGGGCGCTCACCATGGCATTCTCGAGTTTTGCGAAGCCAAGTACATCGCGGTGGCCTGGTGACGTCGGCGCGAGCCGACGCCCCTCCGGCCTTGCGAATCCTGCCCCGGGGGGCAGCACCCCGGACTTCCCGAGGCAGGACTGTTCAGCGCTGTTCTTGGGGTGGAAGCGGCAGCCCGATCTTCTCGAGTCCCCGACCACCGACGGTCGAATGACGGATGAGCAGCTCTCCGCTCAACGGATTCTGGCTGGGAGAAAAATCCTCGTTCGACAATTGCTCGATGATGAGGCTGACCGTTCTCTCGATGATAGCGTCGACCGGCTGGCGGAAGGTGGTGAGCGAGTAGCGCGGCCAGCGTGTCATGTCGACATCGTCGAAACCGGCAACTGCGATATCCTCGGGAACCAGCAGCCCCAAGCCGTCCTTGAACGCATCGAATCCACCGATCGCCAGAATGTCGTTCGCAAAAAACACGGCGTCGGTTCTCTTGGCCTGGCCGATCTCGAGGGCTGCCCTGTAGCCCGCTTCATAACTGTATTCTCCGCCCGAAAGAGTGTGAGTCAACGTCATGCCGAGTTCGGCCACTCGCGTGATGAAGGCATTCTGCCTCTCGAGGTTTGTCGATGTATGCGGCAGGCCTCCGACATAGGCGACCTGTCGGCGGCCAATTGCATGAAAATGGTCCGCAATGGCTCGGGCACCCTCGACATTGTCGCAACTGACCGAGGTTAGCGTTTGGTCGGGAATGGTGCGGTTGACGAGAACCGCGGCGCGCCCTTCAGTCGCCCAGCGCAGCGAGGCGCCGGAGAGAACAGTAGCCGAGACGACCACGACGGCGTCGACATTGTATTTCCGCAGGGCGACCAGTTGCTCTTCGATGTTTGAACCGCGGGTAATGTTGAACATCAGGCTTTGCAGGCCCACGCGCTGAAGCTCGCGAGACAGCTTTTCGATGAGGGTCGGGTAGAACGGATTCTGCATCTCCGAAACGACGATTCCCGCAATATTGCTGCGGCGCGTCGAAAGCATCGAGGCGATGGCGTTCGGGTGGTAATCCAATTCGGCGGCGGCCCTCAGGATGCGCTGGCGCAACTGGGGCGAAATCGACGTTCCCGGCGTGAATGCCCGGGAAACTGCGGACTGGCTGACACCCATGAGCCGCGCCAGTTCCCGCGCCGTAATCGGTTTGCGCTTGGGCGGAGGCCCAACAGGATTGGCGTCGTCCATATCGTCTCCCGCAACGGTGTGGCCTGATGTGACCACCATCGCAGTCTCCTCTATGACACAGGCCATCCTCGGGATGCAAACACTGGTCAATCATGTTCACCGGATGCAAACTCGTCATTGCATACGGATGCAATCGTGGCTATCGTCTCATCGTGGCAAGCGATACAGGACCCAATATGGGGTCAAGGTTGCCAAGCGCCGATCCTTCCGGAGCGGCGGGGGAGGATCCGATTGCCATCGGATTTTCGATTGTCCGGACTGGGAGTGATTATGCCTGGCGCCTTGGATCACCTGTGGGTGGTAGACCTTTCCGATACGCTGGCCGGCCAGTATTGCGCGCGGCTATTTGCCGATTTCGGCGCAACTGTCGTGCTTGTAGAGCCGCCGGCAGGCTCCCCTGTTCGTCGACTCGCGCCTTTCTCGGAGCAGGGCGACTCCCTGCAGTTCTTCCACCTCAATACCGGCAAGCGGTCGGTGGTGATCGACCGAGCGACCGGAGAAGGCTCCAGCCGGTTCGAGGCGCTGCTGGCAACGGCGGATGTGGTGGTCCTGCCTCCGAATGGGGACGCGGCGGCGGTCGAACGGTTGAACCCGGCGTGCGTGGTCGTGGTGCCTTCGAACTTCGGCTCGGATGGTCCGCGCGCCGACTGGCAGGGGCCGGAGCTCGTGCTGCAGGCTCTTTCGGGCATGATGCACAACAATGGCGCCGCCGGGCGCGAGCCGCTTTATGGGACTGGCAATCGCGCCGCGCTCGCCAGCGGCGTCGGGGCCTATGTGGGGGCCCTGACGGCGCTCTACGCCCGGAAAACGACCAATAGGGGGCAGGTGGTACGCGTTGATGCGGCCGAAACCGCGGCCGCCATGTGCTTCCCCTATGTCATGCAGTATATCTACAACGGCACTGTCCGCCAGCGTACCGAACAGGCGATTCAGGCCGGACAGGTCCTGTGCCGGGACGGCTGGGTCTGCATCTGGATCTATAATTTTCGCTGGCACGCGCTGGTCAATGCGCTCGGCCTGCCCGAGCTCGAGCACGATCCGCGTTTTGCCGATCCCGGTGACCGCCGTGTTAACTGGGACGCACTCTTTGCTATCCTGCAGACCAGGGTCGCAGATATGATGGCCGAAGATCTTGTGGAGATCCTGCAGCGGGCTCAGGTGATTGCCGCCAAGGCGTATAGGCCGTCCGAACTGATCGGTAGCCGTCATCTGGCTGCGCGCAACTATTGGGAAGAGATCAACGGACGGACTGCCCTCGGGCCGCCGTTCCGTCTGTCGGCGGTGCCGCGGACTCTTAGCCGCGGAGCGCCGGAACCGGGCGAAGCCGGCGACCTGGCTGCTCCGCCGGCCCGCCGTTCGCCGCCCGCGCGCCCGGCCGCCGATATGCCTCTCTCCGACATCCGCATCATCGAATTGACCACTGCGTGGGCGGGTCCGATGTCCGGCCGCGTCCTCGCCTATTTCGGGGCCGAGTGCATCCATGTCGAAGCACCCAACCGCGTCAATTCATGGCGGCTCAATAAAGATAGGCCCAACCCGGTCAATTTCCCCGATGGCCAACCCGGCGCCAGATGGTACGACCGATCGTTTCTGTTCAATTCCCAGAACGTCAACAAGTTGAGCTGCATCCTCAATCTCAAGACTGAGGAGGGGCGGGCAACATTGCGCCGGCTGGTGGCCGTCGCTGACGTGGTGGTCTGTAACTTCCGGCCGGGGACGCTCAAGAAGCTCGGGCTCGACTACGAGAGCCTGACGGCCATCAAGCCCGATATCATTGTGGCCGAGTTGCCGGCCTTCGGCGCCGATGGCCCCATGTCCGGCTATGCTGCGCTTGGGCCCACCATGGAAATGGCCGCCGGCATGTCGGCGATGATCGGCTATCCCGGCGGTCAGCCCGAAGTCACCGGCCCCTCCTATCTCGATCCGATCGGCGGCTTCAATGCAGCGGCCGCGATACTGACCGCGCTGATCTATCGGCAGCGGACGGGGCAGGGGCAATATGTCGAGGTTCCCCAGGTCGAGGCGGCCATGCAACTCATCGGCGCCGAAATCCTCAAGGCCGGCGAGACCGGCATCGATCCAGCGCCAAGCGGCAATCGCGTTCCCCACGCGGTGCCACACGACGCGTTCCCCACGCGTGGGCACGATCAGTGGGTGGCGATCGCAGCGCTCGACGAAGCGCAGTGGCGCAACCTCTGCAAAGTCATGAACAGGCCGGATCTGATCGAGGATCCACGCTTTGCCAGCGTTGACCGCCGGCTCGACAACCAGGATGCGCTGACCATAATCGTATCCGATTGGACCCGCAGCCAGGACAAGCACGAGATCGCCGATGCGCTGCAGGCGGCTGGCGTTCCCGCGGCGCCGGTGCAGACACCCAAGGATCTTGCGGAAGACCCGTATCTGGCCCACCGCGGCTTCTTCACCGAGCTCGAGCACCCGGATGCCGGTCGCCACCCGCATCCTGGGCTGCCGATCGACCTCAGTGCAACGCCGGGCGCCCAGGTACGGGCTGCACCGCCCTTCGGCGGGCACAACCGACATGTTCTGGAGGGCATTCTGGGGTTGTCGGTGGACGAAATCGCCACGATCGAGGCGGGCCCAGCGATGGCGACCCGGCCCCTGGAGGGTGCGTGAGATGGAAGTCCTCTCTCCCACCTTTCCGCGTGACCTGGCAGTCCACGTGCTGCTCGACGACGCACCGCATTACAAGGGCTCCATCCACGACGATGCCGTGGCACGGGCCCGTGGCTACAAGGCGGCGCTCATCCCGGGTGCCTTCGTCTACGGCCACATCAGCCGCCTCGCCATCGAAGCCTGGGGTAAGCGCTGGGCTGAGAGCGGCGCCATGTCTGCCCGGTTCAGGCGGCCCGTCTACAACCATGACGACCTCGTGGTCAGCGCCGGCCCGCTGGAGGACGATGGTCGCTTCGCACGTGCCGAGGTTACGGTGCGCAATGGCGACGACGAGACGGTCGCGAGCGGTTGGGTGGCCTTGCCGCACGAGCCGCTTTCCGCCCCCGACCCTGCGGCACTGGCCATATTGCCGCCTCCCGAGATCCCGCCCGCGATCGGGCCCGGGGAACTGCCGGTCGACGCCCCGTTGCATAGCCGCGACCGGATCCTGACCGCCGAGGATTTCGCCACTTCGCTGTCGGCCTTCGGCGAGCGGCACCCGCTCTATGCCGATCCTGGGTTTGTCCATTCGGGCATGCTGATGCGGATGGCGATGGGCGACACCAATTCCGGCTGGAAGTTCCCGGCGCCGGTCGTGCTGGTTTCAGCCGAGGCGCAGCACTTCCAACTGGTCTATCCCGGCCGGCATATCCGCACCGCAGGCCGGATCGCCGAAACCTACGAACGCAAAGGCAGGCACTATTTCGTCTCCGAAGAGTTCCTTTTGGCCGACGGTGCTGTTGCTGCCCGGTACCGGAGAACGCAGATCTATGGGTAGCGACTGGACGGAAACGGTCGAAGGGATACTGACCTCCTTGACGACCACTGTGACGGGCGAGGACGTCGCCGCCTTCGCGAGATTAAGCGGCGACGATTACGAGGCGCATACGGATCCCGATTTCATGTCCCGCTCGAGCTACGGTCAGCCGATCGCCCACGGAGCGCTGTTGGTCGGGTACATGTCTGCAGCCGCCACTCGCGCCATCCGCGCGGCGCAAGCGCGCGGGAATCGCACCGTGCCGGTTTCGCTCGGCTACGACCGGCTGCGTTTCGTGGCGCCGGTCTTCTTCGGTGATGCGGTGACGGTGACCTATCGGGTCAAGACCGTCGATCCTGAACGGCGGCGATCCCTGGCCGATGTCATCGTGGCCAACCAGGCCGGCGAAACCGTGGCCGTTGCCGAGCACGTAATGAAGTGGCTGCATCCGGATGCAAATTAACAGCCAGAACCTCTTGCATACGGATGCATGTCATGTATGGTTACCGGGTAATGAGCGGCTAGGGCGGCAGTAGAACCGGCCACCGTTGGAAAGAGGGAGAGACCAGCAAGATGTCGGGAGTTCCTGCGCGCATGACGGCGCCCCCGATCCGGTTGTCCTGATGGATCGCCGGCCGGCCGGTCGACGCCAGGACTATCGGTGGTTCAGCGTCATCACTCTGCGCTGGAACGACATCGACGTCTTCGGGCACGCCAACAACGCCCAGTTCTACGAGTTCTTCGACACAACAGTGGTGCGGTTTCTGCATGAAGGGCGGGGGCTCGGCATCGCCAAGGGAGGGACATCCATGGTCGTGGCCGAGAATGGCTGCCGCTTCTTGAAGGAAATCGTCTTCACCGACAGGCTCGAAATGGGCCTGCGTGTGGAACGGATCGGCACCTCGTCGGTGCGCTACGGCCTCGCCGCCTTCGTCAATGACGAGGACGCGGCCGCTGCAGACGGCCATTTCGTCCACGTCTTCCTCGATCCGGTCAGCAAGCGGCCGGCTCCCCTTTCCGCCAAGGTGCGCGAGCACCTCGAAACCATCCTCGTCCAATAGAGAGTCCGTCGTGGCCAGCGCTTCCACCATCGCATCCGTAGACGCCTTCCAGGTGACCTGGAATCCGGACGACCCGCCAGGTCGCCGCAGCGCGCTCGTGCGGGTGACCACTCGCGATGGGCTTGTCGGTTACGGCGAGGCCTCGCCCATGCATGGCGGCGAGCATTCGCTATGGGTGCTCCGCGACGCGGCGACCTCCCTGGTAGGGGCGGACATCCTCGACCATGCGGTGATTTACGACCGGCTGCTGCACAAATACGTCAAGCTGGGTCCCGAGGGCGCGGTCACCGGGGCCTTGGCGGCGCTCGACATCGCCCTGTGGGACCTCAAGGGCAAGCTGTTCAACCAGCCGGTCTACAAGCTCCTGGGTGGCGCCTGGCGCACGGAGGTTCCCTTCTACGCCTCGATCGGCGGCAACTCCAACCGGACGGTGGATGAGGTGGTGCGCGTGGTCGAAGCCCGCTGGAAGGCAGAAATGCCGGCGGCCATCAAGATCCGCTGGGACGGCGACCGCACGCGTCAGGACTACGATATTGCCGGCGACATCGCCAAGGCCAAGGCCGTGCGCAAGCTGGTGGGCGATGATTTCCCGCTCGCGTTCGATGCCAACAACCAATACTCCGTCGGCGGCGCCATTCGCGTGGGCCGTACGCTCGAGGAACTGGGCTATCTCTGGTTCGAGGAACCGGTACAGCATTACGACGTGCGTGCCATGGGCGAGGTGGCCCAGCGTCTCGACATCACCGTCTCGGCCGCCGAGCAGACCTACACGACCCAGGCACTTGTCGACATGATCAACGCAGGGGTGCGCATGGTGCAGCCCGATATTGTCAAGATGGGCGGCATCACCGGTCTCATGCAATGCGCCGCCATCTGTTACGCGCATGGCGTCGAGCTGGTGCCGCATCAAACGCAGCCCACCATCGGCCATGTCGCGAACCTGCATGTCCTTGCCACCATCATGCATCTCACCAAGCCGGCCGAATTTGCCGACCCGGACACCCGCATGCATCCGGCGTTCCGCAACCCGCCCAAGCCGGCGTCAGGCAAGTTCCAGATTCCTGCCGGTCCAGGTCTCGGGCTCGACCTGATCGATGCCGAGCTCGACAAGCGGCGGCGCTGACCATCATCGGAGGAGATCCCCATGGCTATGAACAGACGACATTTCCTCGAACTGGGCGTTGCCACGTCGGCACTGGCGATGGTCGGTGGTCTGCCGGCCCGGGCTCAGGAGGGCGATACCATCCGTATTGCTCTGTCGGCGTCCGGACCGCGCGCGCTCGACCCCAACATCATCACGCAAGGCCCCGACAACTGGGCCATGGAACAGATGTTCGAACCACTGGTCAGGCCGCCCGACGGACAGTTCGGCACCACGCCGGATGACTTCGAGCCCGCGCTCGCGACGTCATGGGAGTCCTCGGACGACGCCAAAGTGTGGACGTTCCACCTGCGCGAGGGCGTACAGTTCCATGGCGGCTATGGCACGATGACGGCCGACGACGTGATCTACAGCTTCGAACGGGCCCGCTTCGTTGGAGGCCGCAAGACCCTCTATGCCAATGTGGCGGACGTTTCGGCGCCCGACCCGGCGACGGTCGTCGTGACGCTGAACGATCCGGACCCCCTATTCCTGGGGAGCTCGGTCTATTCTCCGCAGGCTTTCGTCGTGTCGCGCAAGGCGCACGAGGAGATCGGCGAGGAGGCCTGGGCGACCGGCGCGGTTGGCACCGGTCCCTACCAGCTTGACCGGTTCGATGCGGAATCGGGCGTCTATCTCAGTGCCTTTCCCGATTACTGGGACGAGGCGGCGAGGACGCCGAAACTCGAAGTCCTCTACATCGCCGACACCACGGCCCGAACGCTCGCGCTGCTCTCGGGCAATGTCGACATGATCGAGGCCGTGCGGTCGCCCGGCTGGGTCGATTCCATGCTGCAGCGTGACCCGAGCCTGCTGTTCGATATGACTGTCCCGGGCTCGTTCAACACGCTGCATTTCAACCTCACACGGGCGCCCTTCGACAACCTGCTGGTGCGCAAGGCCATAGCCCACGCCATTGATCGGGAAGCTGTGGCCCAGGCCATGGCGCCGATGGGCGGGGTGATGTATGGGCTGGAACCGCCAGACTTCCCGGCCGGATTCGACATCGAGGAGTATCCGGAGGATCTGCGGTACGAGTACGATCCAGATAAGGCGCGGGCGCTTTTGGCCGAGGCCGGCTATCCGGACGGCCTGACCTTTTCCAACTACATAAGTCAGCGCGAGGATTACTCGTCCAGCATGCTGATCGTGCAGGAACTGCTGCGCGCGGTCGGTATCACCATGAACATGCAGATCATCGACCACACGGCGTTCCACGCGGACAACCGCACGGACAAGAACACGCTGATCATGCACGCCTCGAGCTATCCGCCCATCCCGCTGCAACTTTATCTCGATTATCTCTCGACCGCCTCGGAAGTGAAGGCGGACGGCACGGGCGGCAGCAACTACTCGCATTATGGCGTAGCCATCCCCGGCGTTGACGACCTCATCGCAAAAGCCGGCGCGGCCACCAGCTTTGATGACTATCTGGCCATCTGCGAGCAAATCGACCTGCAGGTCCGCCGCGACCTGCCGGTCATGGGCCTGGGCACGCTGTCCTACACGATCGCACGCAGTCCGCGCGTGGACCTCGGTTACGAGGTCAAGAGCGGCTATGCGCGCTGGCGCCTGCACAAGGCCACGCTGGCCACCTTATAGACCGACCCGCAATAAGGGCATCACCCCATTGGGAGGACACCACTCATGACACTCAACAGGCGCAACTTTCTCGAACTGACGGCCGCCACGACGGCACTGTCGGCCATTGGCGTGTCAACTGCGCACGCCCAGAGCGACGACACCATCCGTATTGCCCTGGCCGCTGGTGGGCCACGCCATTCCGACCCGAACCTGACCACGCAAGGCCCGGACAACTGGGCTACCGAACAGATCTACGAGCAGCTCGCGCGGCCCGACGATGGCCGGTTTGCGCTGGCGCCAGAAGAATACCTGCCAGTGCTGGCGACCGAATGGTCGATGTCCGATGACGCCAAGACGTGGACCTTCAAGCTGCGCGAAGGCGTGCAGTTCCACCGCGGCTATGGCGAGATGACGTCCGACGACGTGGTCTTTACCTATCTCAAGGCCAAAGAGGTCGGCACCGGCCGCGTCATCATGGCGAACGTCGCCGACGTGGTGGCCAACGGTCCCTACGAAGTCGTCGTGACGCTCAATGCGCCCGACGTGAACTTCCTCGGTACGACAGTGTTCTCGCTCAACACCAATATCGTCTCGAAGAAGGCCTATGAGGAGATCGGCGCGGAGGCTTTTGCGACCGACGCGGTTGGCACGGGCCCATATGAGCTTGTGCGCTTCGACTCCGAGAGCGGCACATATCTGAAGCGCTTCGAGGACTATTGGGGCGAGAAGGCCAAGGTCGGCAATATCGAATGCCTCTATATCGCCGACACCACCGCCCGCACGCTGGCCCTGATCTCGGGGCAGGTCGACATGATCGAGGCGGTTCGCGCGCCAGGTTGGATCGACTCCATCCGGCAACGCGACCCGAACATGCAGGTCGACATGACTGTGCCGGGCTCGTTCAACACCCTGCACGTCAACCTCAACCGCGCGCCGTTTGACAATCTGCAGGTGCGCCAGGCGTTGATGCACGCCATCGATCGCGCCGCCGTGTCGCAGGCGCTTGCACCGATGGGCGGCCTGCTGGTTGGCCTGCAGCCAGACTTCTTCCCGCCCGGCCTCAAGACCGAGGGCTTACCGGAGGAGTTGCGGTATCCCTACAACCCCGAGCGGGCGCGCGAACTGTTGGCCGAAGCCGGATTCCCGGATGGCGTCAGCTTCGATGCACTGTGCAGCCAGCGAGAGGACTATTCCTCGACCATGCTCATCGTGCAGGAGCAGTTGCGCCTGGCCGGGTTCAACATGAACCTCATCATCGGTGACCACACGGCTTACCACGCCGACAACCGCTCCGACAAAAACACGCTGGCCATGCACGCTTCCAGCTATCCGCCAATCCCCACGCAGATCTACATCCAGCAGCTCTATTCCAAGGCCGAGGTGAAGGCGGACGGTTCGGGCGGAGGCAATTACAGCCACTATGGCGTGACCATTCCCGGCGTCGACGACTTGATCGAGCAGGCACTGAGCGCCGCTGACTACGACACCTATCTCGAGCTTTGCCGTGAGGTCGAACTGCAGGTGCTGCGTGACCTGCCGCTGATCGGTCTCTCGACGCTGTCCTACACCATCGTGCGCAATCCACGAATCGAGCTGGGCTATCCGGTCGAGAGCGGTTACGCGCGCTGGCGACTGCACCGCGCCACCAAGGCGTAATGAACCGGCGCCGGAAGTCTCCGGCGCCAACCCGGGAGGAGGGAGAGTATGGCTTTGAACAGACGCAATTTTCTGGAGCTGACTGCGGCGACCACGGCACTGACAGCCGTCGGCATCCAGGCAGCGCAAGCTCAGGACGCCGACACGCTACGCATGGGGATCGCAGCCAATGGCCCGCGCCATTCCGATCCAAACCTCACCACGCAAGGCTCGGACAACTGGGCTACCGAACAGATTTACGAACAACTCGTACGTCCTGACGATGGCCGCTTCGCACTGGTGCCGGAAGAGTACGTGCCGACGCTCGCCACCGAATGGACGCAGTCCGATGATGCGAGAACCTGGACATTCAAGCTGCGCGAAGGGGTGCAGTTCCATCGTGGCTATGGAGAGATGACCTCCGAAGACGTGGTGTTTTCATACGAGCGCGCCATCAACGAGGGCACCAACCGCACGATCCTTTCCAATATCGAGAGCGTGGTGGCCGATGGTCCCTATGAGATCACGATCACTCTCAAGCAGCCCGATGTGAACCTTCTGGGCACGTCGATCTTCAACAACAACACCTCGATAGTATCCAAGAAGGCCTATGAGGAAATCGGTGCCGAGGCGTTTGCCACCGATGCTGTTGGCACCGGTCCCTATGAACTTGTCGAGTTCGACCCCGAGTTCGGCACTCGCCTGAAGCGGAACGAGAACTATTGGGGTGAAAAGGCCGGGATCGCCAATGTCGAATGCGTCTATATCGCCGACACCACCGCGCGCACGCTGGCGCTGCTCTCGGGCAATGTAGACATCATTGAGGCCGTGCGGGCACCGGGTTGGATCGACTCGATCCTTCAGCGCGATCCCTCACTGCAGATCGACATGACCACGCCGGGGTCGTTCAACACCCTGCATGTCAACCTGACCCGCGCACCATTCGACAATCTGCTGGTGCGCCAGGCGCTGATGCATGCCATTGACCGCCCAGCGGTGGCCCAGGCACTGGCGCCTATGGGTGGCACCATGGCCGGTCTGCAGCCGGACTTCTTCCCGGCGGGGTTCAAGATAGAAGATCTGCCCGAGGAACTGCAATATCCCTATGATCCGGAAAAGGCGCGGGCACTACTTGCCGAAGCAGGGTTCCCGGATGGCATCAGCTTCGACGCCCTCTGCAGCCAACGCGAGGACTATTCCTCGACCATGCTGATCGTCCAGGAACAGCTGCGTCTCGCAGGGTTCAACATGAACCTCATCATCGGCGATCACACGGCCTATCATGCCGATAACCGCTCGGACAAGAACACGCTGGCGATGCACTCGTCCAGTTATCCGCCGATCCCGACGCAGATCTACTTCCAGCAGTTGGCATCAGCGTCGGAAGTGAAAGCGGATGGCTCTGGCGGCGGCAACTACAGCCACTATGGCGTAGCCATGCCCGGCATCGACGATCTTTTGGGCCAGGCTTTGGCCGCCACCGACTACGAAGCCTATCTCGACTATTGCAAACAGATCGAACTGCAGGTGCTGCGCGACCTACCGCTGATCGGGCTCTCCACGCTCGGCTTTACTGCCGTCCGCAGCGCCAAGGTAGATCTCGGCTATCAAGTCGAAAGCGGCTACGCTCGCTGGCGTTTCCACCGAGCAACCAAGACGGTCTAGACTCATTCCGGCATCCGGGCTCTCGGCCGCGAGAGCCCGGCTACTTCAAGGCGGTGCACTATGGCCCGATATCTGCTCCTCCGATTAGGCGACGCCATACCAACTCTGTTCCTGGTATTGACGCTGGTCTTTGTTGCAATGCGCATCCTGCCGGGCGATCCAGCCTTGGCGGCCCTGGGGGACGCGGCGCTGCCCGAGCAGTTGGCCGAGTTCCGGGAGCGCATGGGCCTGAACGTGCCGCTCTGGCAGCAGTACTTCAACTTCCTGGGCGGCGTGCTGACGCTCGATTTGGGGCGGTCGCTGCTTTCCAACACGCCGGTGCTGACGCTGATCGCACAGAACCTGCCATATACCATCGAGCTTACCATGGCGGCCATGCTGATGGGCATTGTAGCCGGCATACCGCTGGGGGTGGTCGCAGCGACAAACCGCAACAAGACGCCCGACACCGGGGTGCGGCTGTTCTCGCTGATCGGGTATGCGATTCCCGACTTCTTCCTGGGCGCGCTGCTCCTCATCACCTTCTCGCTCAATATGGGCTGGTTCCCAATCAATGGGGCGGGTACCGACTTCGTCAGTCGCGTGCACCACATCTTCCTGCCAGCGCTAACGCTTGCCTTCGTCAAGGCCGCCTTCCTCGGCCGCTTGACACGCACCAGTCTGCTCGAAGTACTCGGCAAGGACTATGTCCGCACGGCGCGGGCCAAGGGCGCCAAGGAAAACCGCGTCATATACCAGCACGGCTTGCGCAATGCGATGCTGCCCGTCTCCACCGGCCTCGGCCTCAGTCTGCTCTCTACGCTGTCGGGATCGGTGGCGGTCGAATTGGTGTTCAACCGGCCGGGTATCGGGCGCCTGCTGATCGATGCCATCGCCGAGCGCGACTATGCCGTCATTCAAGGTGGCGTCCTGGTGTTTGCCGGGTTCGTGGTGCTGATCAACCTGTTGATGGACCTTGTCTATGTCGTCATCGATCCACGTGTGCGGGTGAAGTAGGATGTCCGTGATTGCAGAAGAGACCGCCCGCGTTCTGCCGGCCGAGCCCAGTGCCCTCGAAAAGGTCAGAAAGATCCTGTTTGGACGACTGGACACCATGTTGGCCACAGGCATCATTGTCGTCTTTGTCCTCATAGCGGTCCTGGCGCCCTTTCTTGCGCCTTATGATCCGCTGGCCCAGTCGATTCTCAAGATTAACCGCCTGCCCAGCAGCGAAAACTGGCTCGGCACCGATCAGTTCGGCCGGGACGTCTTGAGCCGCCTGATCTATGGCTCGCGCAATTCGCTGCTTTTCGGTTTTATTTCACCGGTGCTGGCCGCCATTTTTGGAACCCTACTGGGCGTCATCGCCGGCTACTTCGGCGGCATCATCGACCGGCTGATCTCACGCGTCATCGACCTGCTGCTTGCCTTCCCGGAACTGCTGCTGGCCATCCTGATCGCGGCCGTGCTGGGCGGCGGCTTCTGGAATATCATCGCCGTCATCACCGTCGCCTTCATTCCCGGCTTTGCCCGTGTGGCCCGCGCACAGACCCTTTCGGTCAAGCAGGAACCCTATGTCGAGGCGGCAATCGCGGTCGGCGTGCGGACGCCCATCATCATCGTGCGCCACATCATTCCAAACATCATGGCGCCGATCGTTGCGCTGATGACGCTGTGGGTTGCCTCGGCCATTCGCATTGAGGCTTCGCTGAGTTTCCTGGGCATCGGCACACGCGCACCCAACCCCAGCTGGGGCAACATCATCCGGGACGGCCTCAACAGCCTGTTCGGTTCGCCCTGGCCGATCATCGGTGCCGGTGTGGCCATCACGCTGGTGGTGTTGTCCTTCAATCTGGTCGGAGACGCCATTCGCGACGCCCTCGACCCCTCGACGGCCCGATAGGAGAACGACATGCACGCCACTAGCGCTGTCGGCACCGAACGCGTCGCGCCCAAGGCAGGACAGGGATCCGTCCTGTCGGTGCGTGACCTCAAGACGTCGTTCCTCACGTCGCGCGGCTGGGTCGAGATCGTCAACGGGATTTCCTTCGATATCGACGCTGAAGAAACCCTGGCGGTTGTCGGAGAGTCCGGTTCCGGCAAGTCTGTCACTGCCCTGTCCATCATGCGCCTGCTCGACCCGGAGATGAGCCGCGTGGAGGGTTCGGTCCGGCTCGCGGACCGCGAGTTGCTCACCCTCAGCCCTGCGGAGATGCGCTCGGTCCGGGGCCTGCAGATGGGCATGATCTTCCAGGAAGCCATGACCAGCCTCAATCCGCTGCAGACGGTAGGCAAGCAGATCGCCGAGGTTCTGACCATTCATGACCGGTATTCGGGGCAGGCCGCAATGAAGGAGGCTGAGCGCCTGCTTGACCGAGTACGCATCCCCGCTGCGGCCTCGCGTCTCAACGACTATCCACATTCCCTTTCCGGCGGCATGCGCCAGCGCGTGATGATTGCCATGGCGCTCGCCTGCAAGCCCCGGCTGCTGATCGCCGACGAGCCGACCACGGCGCTCGACGTGACCATACAGGCGCAGATCCTGCAGCTCATCAAGCAGTTGCAGAAGGAAGAGGGTATGGGGGTGCTCTTCATCACCCACGATATGGGCGTCGTTGCCGAGGTGGCGGACCGCACCGTGGTGATGCTGGAGGGCAGGGCGGTCGAATCCGACACCACCGAGGCGATATTCGAGCGGGCCAGGAACGGCTACACGCGCGCCCTCATAGCGGCCGTCCCCAAGCTCGGGCAGGGCAGCGAGAACGGCCCGCAGCATTTCCCCACATTGGACCGCAAGACCGGTATCGTAGCAGCGGCGCGTGAGCGCCCTGATACGGTCCGCCGCGAAGGTGAGCCGGTATTGAGCGTGCGCAACCTGGTCAAGCGCTTCGATATACCGGGAGGTTTGTTCAGCGGCCCCTCAGGCCGTGTGCATGCCGTCGAAAAGGTGTCGTTCGACCTGCGGGGCGGCGAGACATTGGCTCTGGTCGGGGAGTCTGGCTGCGGCAAATCCACGACAGGCCGCGCCATCATGCGGCTGATCGAGCCGCAGAGCGGCGAAATAAGCATCGAAGGCACAGATATCAGGGCGCTGGACAAGGAACGCATGCGCGACATGCGGCGCCACATTCAAATGATCTTCCAGGATCCCTATGCCAGCCTCAATCCGCGCATTTCGATCGGAGACGCCATTGCCGAGCCGTTCCTGACCCACAAGCTCGGCACGAAGGCCCAGGCCCGCGAAAAGGCCATGGACCTGCTCGAGCGCGTCGGGCTTAGCGCCGACATGGCAAGCCGTTTTCCTTCGCAGTTTTCCGGAGGTCAGCGGCAGCGCATCTGCATCGCGCGAGCCCTCTCGCTCGAACCCAAGGTGATCGTGGCCGATGAAAGCGTCTCGGCGCTGGATGTTTCGATCAAGGCGCAGGTCGTCAACCTGATGATGGATTTGCAGGAGCAGTTCGGTCTGTCCTACCTGTTCATCTCCCATGATATGGCCGTGGTGGAGCGTATCAGCCACCAGGTGGCGGTAATGTATCTCGGCGAGATCGTTGAGTGCGGACCGGTCAGGGCTGTGTTCGGCAACCCTCAGCATCCCTATACCAAGCGTCTCATGGCAGCCGTTCCGGTGCCCGATCCGAGCCGTCGCAAGCAGCTGCGCCCGGTCAACAATGAAGAAGTCAAGAGCCCGATCCGCCCGGTGGACTATGTGCCGCCCGTAAGGGAATACAGGGAGGCTTCCCCTGCGCATATCGTTCAGGTCTGGGGCGACGACTGGAAGGTCTGACGCCTCAGTTCCTTAAGGCTGCATCCACACAAGGGAAATTTTTCATGACGTTTCGCGCGCTCGTCAGCAACCGCCACGAGGATGGCGAGGTGTCCTCGACCATCGAGACCCTCTCCGATGAGCGTCTGCCGGAAGGCGATGTAACGGTGGACGTTGAATGGGCCGACCTCAACTACAAAGACGGCCTCTGTCTGACGGGTGCCGGCGGGCTCGTGCGCAATTATCCCCATGTTTCCGGCATCGACTTCGCCGGCACGGTGCGCAAGAGCGCCGATGCGCGTTACGCCGTCGGCGACAAGGTGGTCCTGACGGGCTGGCGCGTCGGGGAAAATCATTGGGGCGGATATGCCGAGCGTGCCCGCGTCAACGCCGATTGGCTGGTGCCTTTGCCCGAGGGCATGACGACGCGCGATGCGATGATCGTAGGCACTGCAGGTCTTACGGCCATGCTGGCTATCGACCGGCTGGAAGCGGCAGGTCTCGTGCCAGATGCGGGCGAGGTGCTCGTTACCGGCGCGGCCGGCGGTGTGGGCACGATTGCGCTCTCGCTGCTCGCGAAGCTGGGCTATCACGCGGTGGCGCTTTCCGGACGCCCGGAACACGCCGAGAGTTTCACGGCGCTTGGCGCCAGCGCCGTTCTCCCCCGGGACGAATTCCTCGCTCAGCCTGATAAGCCGCTGGAATCGGCGCGCTGGGCGGCTGCCATCGACAGTGTGGGCGGCAAGATCCTGGGAAAGCTGCTCAAGCAGGTCAAGTACGGCGGTGCCGTTGCTTCCATTGGCAACGCCGGGGGTATCGACCTCGATACCAACGTGCTGCCCTTCATCCTCCGGGGGGTGACCCTGGCCGGCATCGACAGCGTCATGCAGCCTTACGGAGCACGCGTTGCCGCGTGGTCGCGCATCGGCGAAACCTTTGATTTCGGCGGGTACTCGGCCCTGGTTGAAGAAGTTCGCCTCGAAGATCTCCCCGAGGCCGCCAAACGCATCCTTGCCGGGCGGATCAAAGGCCGAGTTTTGGTCAGGGTCCGCGAGACCCAATGACGCTGATCATTGCCCACCAATATGGCGAGCGCCTGGCGTCGTCCATTGTGGAACGGCTGCCCGAGGGTGTGACGTTCACCGCCCTCGGCGCCACCGCAGATACAGCCTGGCAGGTGCCGATGGAGGCCGAGGTGCTCCTGATCAACCAGGAAAGCGCCGTAGTAGGACTTCACAAGGACATGTCCCAGCCGCCGGGATGGCCATTCCACCTGCGCTGGGTTCACCTGCGCTCGACGGGACTGGACAAATACCCCGACTGGCTTTTCACCGCGCCGCGGGTCACCGTGACCCGCGGCGGCTACTCGGTCCCGATTTCGGAGTTTGTCCTTGCGGCCATGCTGGCCTTCGCCAAGGACATCCCCCGGGTATGGGCGAGGAGCCGCACCGACTGGCATCAACATAGGCTGGCTGGTCTCGAGGGCAGGACGCTTGGTATTGTCGGATTCGGAGCGATCGGCAAAGCCATCGCTCGGCGGGCGCTCGCTTTCGATATGACCGTCATCGGCATGAGGCGGTCGCCAGGCCCCAGCGGCGTGGCAGGCGTCGACATCGTGCCTTTGGACGATCTGCTGCGGCGTTCGGACCATGTCGTCGTCTGCACGCCGCTCACGGACGAGACGCGTGGCATGATTGACGCCAGGGCATTTGCCGCCATGAAAGCCGGCGCCCACCTTCTCAACGTTGGCCGTGGCCCTGTGATCGATTCCGAAGCCCTGCGACTGGCGCTGGACTGTTCACTCGGCGGTGCGACGCTCGATGTGACCGATCCTGAGCCGCCGCCGGACGGGCACTGGCTCTACCATCATCCCAAGGTGAGGGTGTCGCCACACATCTCCGGCAGTTCACCCGAGACCAAGGGCAGGATCACCGCATTCTTCCTTGAGAACCTCGAGCGCTATCGGCGTGGAGAAGAGTTACTCGGACTGGTCGACAGGACCCTTCGCTACTGATCCGCCGTCTCCAGTCAATCCAGTGTTGTAAGAGGATTTTGCCATGCCAGTCTGGCTCAAGCGCGGTAAGGATGTTGAGGAGCGGGCCGCGGCCGATCGGCAGGTTCGCGCCACTGTCGAATCCATTCTCGCCGATATCGAGAAGCGGGGCGATATCGCCGTGCGGGAACTTTCGGTCAGGTTCGATAATTGGGATCGAACCGATTTTCGGCTGAGCCGGCAAGAAGTCGACGACTGCCTGTCGCAACTGACCGACCAGGACCTGCGCGACATCGAATTCGCCCAGACACAGGTGCGAAATTTCGCGCAAAAGCAGAAAGCCACCATGCTGGAGCTGGAGGTGGAGACACTGCCGGGCGTAACGCTGGGCCACAAGCATGTGCCGATCAATGCTGTGGGCTGTTATGTGCCGGGAGGTAAATACCCGCTCCTGGCGTCAGCGCACATGTCGGTGATCACGGCGAAGGTGGCCGGCTGCGACCGCGTCATCACCTGCGCGCCACCCTTCAACGGCAAACCGGCCGCCCCCATCGTCGCGGCGCAGGCCATGGCGGGCGCCGACGAGATCTACGTATTGGGCGGTATACAGGCCATCGGTGCCATGGCCATTGGAACCGAAACGATCGACCCGGTCGACATGTTGGTCGGACCCGGAAACGCGTTCGTGGCTGAAGCCAAGCGGCAGCTCTATGGCCGTGTCGGCATCGACCTCTTTGCAGGCCCAACCGAGACGCTGGTGATCGCCGACGAGACAGTTGATGGCGAGATCTGCGCCACCGACCTGCTCGGCCAGGCCGAGCACGGGCCGACGAGCCCGGCGATCCTGCTTACGAACTCGGAAAAGTTGGCCCGCGATACCATGGCCGAGATCGAGCGTTTGATCGCCATCCTGCCGACCGGCGAGATGGCCCGCAGGTCGTGGGAGGATTATGGCGAGGTGATCCTATGCGAGAGCTATGAGGAAATGCTGGCTGAGGCCGATCGCATTGCCTCGGAGCATGTGCAGGTGATGACCGACCGGGATATGTGGTTTCGGGACAGCATGACCAACTACGGCGCGATGTTCCTTGGCCCGCGCACCAATGTAGCTTTTGGCGACAAGGTCATCGGCACCAATCACACTCTGCCCACCATGAAAGCCGCGCGCTACACGGGCGGTCTGTGGGTGGGCAAGTTCTTGAAGACGTGCACTTGGCAGACAGTCACCACGGACGAGGCTTCCGCCATGATCGGGGAGTATGGCTCGCGCCTTTCCATGCTCGAAGGTTTCGTCGGCCATGCCGAGCAGGCCAATGTACGTGTGCGCCGCTATGGCGGCCGTAATGTGCCCTACGGTCAGCCGGCCAGCCCTCCTGTCAGGGCGGCCGAATAGGGTGGAATGCCGTGCTTCGGTGGGACCGTGGCGGACTTTAGTGGTGTGGCGGTACCGCCGGAGCCTCTACCTGGATCCGTCACCGTTTCCGCATCGTGGGAATCCCCGCGCGAACAGATGATTGCGCCTGCAGGTGCCGGTACATCGGTTCTCGAACTTATCTTGTGAGGCCCTGTGACCGACTATCTCGAACGCTCCGGCCTGCGGGTCGACGCTGACCTTTGCGCCTTCATCGAAACGGAAGCCGCGCCGGGCACCGGCGTTGATCTGGATGGCTTCTGGCGTGGATACGCCGACCTGGTTGCCAGCCTTGGCCCCCGAACTGCCGAACTTCTGGCCGAACGCGACCGTCTGCAGGCGCTGATCGATGAATGGCACCGCGAGCGACGCGGAAAGGACTGGGATGCGGTCTCCTACAAGCGATTCCTGAAGCAGATCGGCTACCTCATCGAAGATACCGCTCCGCTCACCATCGAGACGGTCGGTGTCGACCCCGAGATCGGGTCGTTGGCAGGGCCCCAACTCGTGGTGCCGGTGATGAACGCCCGTTTTGCCCTCAATGCCGCCAATGCCCGTTGGGGGAGCCTGTACGACGCTCTCTATGGCAGCGACGCAATCCCGGATGAAG
>NZ_BSNS01000012.1 GCF_030160115.1 Devosia nitrariae
AGCCAGCGTTGAATCTGATTTGCCAACCAAGGGGAATCCCTAGGTCGATTAAATTGTCACTGCGACCTAGAGCGTTTTCAGCAAAAGTGGATACCACCTTTTGCGATTCGAAAACGCGGCAATTCAAGAACTTAGAGCTCCCGTTCTGATTCAATCAGAACGGGAAAGGCTCTAGTGCTCGATGCCCTTCCACAGGCGGTTCTTGACCGCCCACATGAGGCCGGCGAAAACGACGAGAAAAAGAAGCACCCGGAAGCCCGTCTCCTTGCGCGAGACAAGGTGCGGCTCGGCCATCCACATCATGAAGGCCGATACGTCCCTGGCGTACTGGTCGAGCGTCTCGGGTACGCTTGCTCCGCCCTCGCCCTCCTCATAATCGACCGCGCCGTCGAAGAGCGGCGGAGACATCAAGATGGCGTTGCCGGGGAAGACCTCGTTGTAAAAGGCGGCGGGTGGCAGCTCGACGCCCTCGGGCGGTTCGTCGTGATAGCCAAGCAGCAGGGCGTGGATGTAGTCCGGCCCGCCTTCCTGGTAGCCGGTGAAATAGTTGAACGCCCAGAACGGGAACGCGTCGGTGACGCCGCGGGCCTTGGCCAGCACCGAGAAATCCGGCGGCACGGTCCCATAGATCTCGCGCGCCTCCTGCTCGGAGGCGAAGGGCGCTGGCCAGCGGTCCGCCGGAATGCCCGGGCGCGTGCCGCCCTCGACGCTCTCGTCGGGGATCTGGTACTCGGCCGCGAGCGCCTTGACCTGTTCCTCGGAAAAGCCGGGACCACCGGGTTCCGCCAGGTTGCGGAACGCCATCAGCCGGGCACTGTGGCACTGCGCGCAGACCTCGCGGAACACCTGGAAGCCGCGTTGAAGCTGATGCTCGTCATAGGTGCCGAAGATACCGGCGAACGTCCAGCTTTGCTTTTCGATATGGGCGGCCCCGTGCCCGCCGGCTTCCTCTTCCGCGGCGGTCACGGGTCCGGCAAGCAAGGCGCCGGCCAGGGCCAGCACCGCGATGATGGTCTTGGTGTCGATCATGATCTCTAATGCCCTGCCGTTACGCGTTTGCCTTGCCCAGGACGCTTTCCGAGATGCTGGCCGGCAGCGGCTTGGGCACCTCGATGCGCGCGAGCACCGGCAGGATGATGATGAAGTAGGCGAAGTAGTAGGCCACGCAGATCTTGGCGATGAGCACGTAGGTGCCTTCTGCCGGCTGCGCGCCGAGATAGGTGAGCGTGATGAAGTTGAGGACAAAGAGCCAGTAGAACCAACGGAACATCGGCCGGAAATTGCCCGAACGGACCGGCGAACGGTCGAGCCAGGGCAGGACCAGGAGGATCAGCAGCGCACCGCCCATGGCGATGACGCCGCCGAGCTTGGAGTCGATGAACAGCACGTTGAAGTCGATGGCCCGCAGGATCGTGTAGAACGGCAGCAGATACCATTCGGGCACGATGTGGGTCGGGGTCACCTGGCTGTTGGCTTGGATGTAGTTGTCCGGATGCCCGAGGATGTCGGGCGCAAAGAATACGAACCAGGCGAAGGGGATGAGGAACACCACCATCGCGAAGGCATCCTTCATCGTATAGTACGGATGGAAGGGCACCGTATCGCGGCTCGATTTCACCTCGACGCCGATCGGGTTGTTGTTGCCCGGCACGTGCAGCGCCCAGATGTGCAGGACGACGAGCGCGGCAATGATGAACGGCAGCAGGTAGTGCAGCGAGAAGAAGCGGTTAAGCGTCGGATTGTCGACCGCGAAACCGCCACGCAGGAGTTGCAGGATCGGGTCGCCGACGATCGGAATCGCCGAGAAGATATTGGTGATGACCGTCGCGCCCCAGAAGCTCATCTGCCCCCAGGGCAGCACGTAGCCCATAAAGGCCGTCGCCATCATCAGGATAAAGATTGTGACGCCGAGAATCCAGAGGATCTCCCGTGGGGCCTTGTAGGAGCCGAAATAGAGACCGCGGAAGATGTGGACGTAGACGGCAAAAAAGAACATCGAGGCGCCGACCGAGTGCACCGCCTGGAGTTCGCGGCCCGCGTTGACGTTGCGGCGGATATGCTCGACCGAGTCGAAGGCCATCTCGACATTGGGCGTATAGTGCATGGCAAGGATGATGCCCGTGACGATCTGTACGCCGAGGCACATGGCCAGGATCGCCCCGAAGGTCCACCAGTAGTTGAGGTTCTTCGGGGTGGGAAAATCCATCAGGTGTTCTTTGGTAAACCTGACGACCGGCAGGCGGTCATCGAGCCACTTCTCGACGCCGTTTGCCGGATTGTAAGTCGAATGTTCAGACATCTGGCTCCCCCTCACCCGATCTGGATCAGCGTATCGCTGAGGAATTCATACGGCGGAACCACCAGGTTGAGCGGCGCCGGCCCACGACGGATGCGACCGGCCGTGTCGTAGTGCGACCCGTGGCATGGGCAGAACCAGCCGTCGAAATCCCCCGATTCTCCGACCGGAACACACCCCAGATGCGTGCAGTTGGCGATCATGACCAGCCACTGCTCATGGCCGGGCTTGGTGCGCTCTTCGTCGGTCTCGGGATCCTTCAAGTCGGAAAGCGGAACCGCCTTGGCCTCCTCGATATCGGCCGCCGTGCGATGGCGGACGAACACGGGCAGGCCGCGCCAGAGGATGGTGACCGTCTGACCTTCCTCGATACCGTTGAGGTTGAACTCGATGGTGGCCAGGGCGAGCGTCGAGGCATCGGGATTGAGCTGGTTGATCAGCGGCCAGGTGACGGCAGCCGCGCCCACGGCCGCCACGGAGCCGGTCGCGACATAGAGGAAATCCCGCCGTGTCGGTTGGTGTTCTGCTTGCGTTGCCAAGATATGGTCCCCGTCCATTGTAAAACGGCAGGCCGGCGTTGGCAGCCCTGCCGCCTATGCCAAGCGGAATCGCGCGCCCCCGCCCTCAAGCGGCCCGTCTTTTGCGGACCCTTTTTGCACTGTCCCATGCGCTTGTCCAGTATGCCCCGGCGCGACAAAAGCGAACTGCGACACTATACCCGGTTTCGTCTGGTCCCGCCTTGCGCCACCAGCATTTCTGACCCGTCGCGGAAGGCCCTGCATGCCCTTCGAACTTGCGCTCTACCAGCCCGACATCGCCCAGAACACGGGCACGCTCATGCGCCTCGGCGCCTGCTTGGGCATCAAGCTCCACATCATCCACCCGACAGGCTTTGCCTTCTCGCGTGCGAGCCTGCGGCGCTCCGGCCTCGACTACCTCGACTTCGTCAATTTCGAGGAGCATGTGAGCTTTGCCCGTTTCGACGACTGGCGGCGTGAGGCGCGCAGACGCCTGGTGCTGGCAACGACGAAGGGTAAGCTTTCGGTCTATGATGCGACCTACGATCCGGGCGACATCGTCATGGTCGGACGCGAAAGTGCCGGCGTGCCCGACGCCGTGGCCGCGACAGCTGACCTCAAGGTGCGCATTCCCATGCGGCCCGGTTTGCGCTCGATCAATGTCGCCCTCAGTGCCACTCTCATTCTCGGCGAAGCCATGCGTCAAACCGACAGCTTCAAGGATCTGACATGACCATCGAGACGACCCTGCCCGACGACATCGACTCAAGGAAGGCCGAGGCGGCTGCCTGGTTCCGCGACCTGCGTGACCGTATCTGCGCCGAACTCGAGGCGATCGAGACCGAGGTTCGCGGCCCCAACGGCGTAATGGCTCCGGGCCGGTTCGAGCGCACGCCCTGGGACCGCGCGGCGGGCGGAGGCGGCGAGATGTCGATGATGAAGGGCCGCGTGTTCGAGAAGGCCGGAGTGCACATCTCCACGGTTCACGGGCAGTTCTCGCCCGAGTTCGCGAAGCAGGTTCCCGGCACCGAGGCCGGCGGCGCCTTCTGGAGCTCAGGCATCTCGCTCATCATCCACCCCTGGAACCCCCATGTGCCGGCGGTGCACATGAACACGCGCATGATCGTGACAGGCAAACTCTGGTTCGGCGGCGGTGCCGATCTGACGCCGGTGCTCGACCGGCGGCGGACGCAGGACGATCCCGATACTCTCGATTTCCACGCCGCGATGAAGGCCGCATGCGACGCCCATCCGCATATCGACTACCAGCGCTACAAGGACTGGTGCGACGAATATTTCTTCCTGCCCCACCGCAATGAACCGCGCGGCATCGGCGGCATTTTCTATGACCACCTCAATTCCGGTGACTGGCAGGCCGATTTCGCCTTCACCAGGGACGTGGGCCTTGCGTTCCTCGACATCTATCCCAAGCTCGTGCGACGCAATTTCGAGACCGCCTGGAGCGAAGCGGACCGCAACGAGCAGCTCATCCGGCGTGGGCGTTACGTGGAGTTCAACCTGCTCTACGACCGCGGCACGACCTTCGGCCTCAAGACCGGCGGCAACGTCGACAGCATCCTGTCGTCCATGCCCCCGGCCGTGCGCTGGCCATAGATCTGCGCTCCAGACTGTAGCCTCATGATCCCATGTCGCCGGACCGCTCGGCCCGGCGCGCGGCCATGCGCGCCTGTCGCAGCATGCGGAATCGCGTGACCAGCACGCGCACCAGCACGTAGAACACGGCATAAACGATGATCGCCAAGGGAACCGCGCCGACGAACATCGTCTTGAACGCCGGCCAGATGGCCGTGAGCCCGCCCGAGAACAGGCCCTCGCTCAACTTGTCGCCGGTCGCATCGAGGCTTGCCGCATCGATAGGCTCGCCGCCCAGGATCCAGTGGCCGATGTTGTAGGAGGCTGCAAAAAAGAAAGGGAAGGTGAAGGGGTTACCCCACGCGGTGCCGATCGCGGCGGCGATCATGTTGCCGCGCGTGAAGAATGCCAGCACGAAACCGAGGATGAAGTGCAGCCCGATGAGCGGGAACATCGAGACCGCCGCGCCCGAGGCGACCCCTGCCCCGACCGCGTGCGGGCTCGCCGAGAGCCGCAGTACGCGCTTGCGCAGATACGTTCCATAACGCCGGAAACCCATCCGCGGCCAAACCACGTTGCGGATCCTGTTCCACCTGCTGGACGCCATACGTCGGAGATCCTCTCCTTTCGGGCCTTTGTGTTGCGCGGACCCTTGATACTTGGTTAGCGTCGTGGCCGTTTCCACCTACCAACCCATCGGCTCATTGCAAAACGAAGATGCCGTGATCGTAACGATTGCTGAGAGGGCGCGGGCTTGAGCCTTACGGACATCGAAATCGTCGGCTATCGCTCGGTTCGCGCCATCCGTTTCCCGGTGCGGCGCCTGTCGGTGCTGGTCGGCGGCAATGGGGTGGGCAAGACCAATCTCTATCGGGCGCTCGAACTGGTACATGCGGCAGCGCTCGGCACGCTCGCCGAGGAGATTGCCCGCGAGGGCGGCCTTGCCTCGGCCTTCTGGGCCGGCGAGCGCAAGGTCGGCGACCAGTCGCGACTGACACTCAAGGTCAAGCTCGACGATATCGGCGAGGACGTGCCTGCAACTTACGAAGCCGAACTTGGCTTCGCGCCGCAGTATGAATTGGAAGTGGGCTTCCGCATGCCGACGGCGGCCGCCTTTCTGCTCGAGGCCCAGATCAAGCGGGAAGCCCTGACGATCCGCATGGGCAGGCGTGAGGTCACTGTGCTGGAGCGCAAGGGCAGTGCGGCTTGGATACGCGACGCGCAAGGCCGGCGCGTCGAGTTGCCGGGCACCTTGCTCGCCAGTGAAACGGCGCTTGCCAATGCGCGCGGCTTTCCCGAGATCGATGCCGTGCGCCAGACGCTTGCCGCGTGGCGCTTCTACCACAGCTTCCGCACGGATGTGGAAAGCCCGCTGCGCCGGCCGTCGCTGGCAGTGACTTCACCGCTGCTCAACGCGAACGGGTCGAACCTTGCGGCAGTGTTCGCAACCCTCCGGCACATCCGTGAGGACTCGGTGGACCTCGACGCGGCCATCGAGAACGCGTTCCCCGGCGCCAGCCTTGACGTGCCGATGCCGGATCAGGACGCGACGTTCTCGATGACCTTCCCCGACCTGCCCAAGCGGCCGTTCGCCGCGCGTGAGCTCTCGGACGGCACGCTGCAGTTTCTTGCGCTCCTTGGCGCCCTGCTTTCTTATCGCCTGCCGCCGCTCGTCGCGCTCAACGAACCGGAAACCAGCCTGCATCCGAGCCTGCTGCCGGCACTGGCCAAGACCATCGCGCGCGCAGCCGAGCGCACCCAGGTCTGGGTGGTGACCCATTCGCGCGAGCTGGCTGATGCGCTGGCCGCCGAGACCGGCGTGCTGGCGCGAGAGGTCGTGCGCCGCGACGGCGCCACCTGGCTCGAAGGACTGTCGCCACTCGGGATCTTTCCGGACGATGATTGACCTATAGGTCAACGGAACTGCCTTGTAGCTGTCGCGTTCCTCTGGTCCACTGACGATGTGACAACCCAGACGGGGAGAACGAGATGAAACGCTTCGATTCAGGAACCCTGATCCCCGGTTCCACCTGGCGCGCCGAGGCCGACAGCGAGGCCGAGGTGGTGCGCCGCGCCGTTGAAAACCTCAAGAACTTCCACGGGGAAACAGTGGTGCGCCCCGACATGATCGAACGGATCAAGGAGCGCATCGTCGACGTGGATGACAACGAGACCAGGCACTAGAACGGGATGCACTAGAACCCCTCGACCTTCGAAAGCAGCTCATCCCGGCCGAGGGCGAACTCGCTGTCGATCCATAGCCGTTCGAGGCGTTTCAACTCCCGGCCGAGCTCCGGACCGGCAGTGAGGCCATGTCCGACAAGGTCGGCTCCAGTGAGTGGAAAATCGCGCCGCTCGACCGCGGAGAGCCTTTCGTGCACGGCGGTCTTGCCCGCCCCCCCCCAGCCGGCGCGCACGGCGGCAACATCGAGGGCCGCTTCGGCAATCTGCGGGAAGCGGTAGACCGTCTCATGAAGCTTGAGTTCTTCGATGAGCTGCGCGGCCGCGCGCAGGTTCGTCGCCGCTGCGATGTCATCGTTCGAGAGGCGCCATCGCGCCTGCAGTAACTCCGCATCGCCGGCCTCGAGAATGAGAGCCAGGCGTGCCGGAAATGTCGGCTCGGCGATCTGCCGCTCATAGGCCCGCAGGGCCGCGACGATCGATTGCGACAGGTCCAGGAGCCCAATCTGCACCATCTTCCTTACGGTCGATGCCACGTGCGGCAGGCCGAGCATTCGCTTGAACTCGCTCCCCACCCGCTCGGCCGACAGGTGCCCGAGTGATCCGACGGCCGCCGCACAGGCTTCGAGCCCTTCCGGATCGAAGGTCTCGCGGCCATGGCTGGCGGTGAAGCGGAAGAAGCGATAGACGCGCAACCCGTCCTCGGCGATGCGCCGGGCCGGATCGCCGATGAAGCGCACGCGCGCATCAATGCAGTCGGCGAGCGCTCCCAGCGGATCGAAGAGGACCCCGTTCATGTCGGCATAAAGCGCGTTGAGGGTGAAGTCGCGCCGCGAGGCATCGGCGGTCCAATCGGTGCCGAAGTGCACACGTGCGTGCCGGCCGTCTGTCTCGATATCCTCGCGTAGCGTCGTGACCTCGGCAACCACCGATCCGTGCCGCAGCGTCACCGTGCCGTGGTCGATGCCGGTGGGATAGACCGCTATGCCTTCTGCACGAGCCCGGTCGGTCACCTGCTGCGGCGTAAGTTCGGTCGCGACGTCTATGTCCGATCTGTCGCGCGCCAGATCGAGAACCGTATCACGCACCAACCCGCCGACGACCCGCGAGCGCCCGGCCTCGCCGTCGAGCATGGCAAGAATGGCCCGCAGCTCGGGAAGCCTCACCCAGGCCGCATCGCGCAGCCGCGCCTCGGCTGTCGCCGCCCCGATCACGACCCCGCCTCCGCAGCAAGCACCATGTCGCGAAACCGGCGGGTGAGGTTGGCGGTGATGCCCCAGATAACATGCCCCTCGTGGTCGATCTGCCAGGTCCGGTGCTCCTTGCCGCCGCGCTTGATGCGGTAAGTGCCGTAACTCTCGTTGCTGAGGATGCGTGCGAGCGGCACCTCGAACACCGAGCGCACCTCACGTGGGTTGGGCACGAACGGCCGTCCGGGAGCGACCAGCGCTACTACCGGCGTGATCAGGTAGTTGGTGCCGGTGAAATAGGTCGGCATGAAGCCGATGACGTGCGCGTCGCCTCGCCGCAAGGCCACCTCCTCGCTGGCCTCGCGCAGGGCCGCATCGGCCGCGTCGGCATCGGTCGGATCGATCTTGCCGCCGGGAAAGGCCACCTGGCCGGAATGGGAGCGCAGGTCCGGCGACCGTTCGGTATAAAGAATCGTGTGGCCTTCCGGTCGCGCAACGAGGGCAATGAGCACAGCCGCGGCGACGGGTGGCCGATCGAAGGCGGTTGCCGGCGCCCAGTCGGGAACCAGTTCGCCATGGGCAGCAAGCGCCGGCGGCTCGGAAAGGAGCCGGCCGGCGATGCGGTCGATGTCAATGTCCTCGATGGCCACGCGGCGGGCTCCGGTATCGGGGAATCCGTTGCACCCGATCAATCTAGGCGACGAAGCGCCCGCCCGCATCCCCCCAAAATTGGGCAGCCGGTTTGAGCGAGGGTCAAACCAGCCTGCGCCTTATCAACGGAAGGCGGCGATGGGACCGGCGAGCGTCGTTGCCAGGGTCTCGTCATGGGTAAAGACCAGGACACGATCGTAGTCGACGGGGCCGGGAAAACCGATGGCGCCCTTGACCGTTGGCTGCCAGCCGAGCGGGCAGTAATAGTCCTGATCACCGATCAGCAGCACGAACTGCCCCTCTCCGCGCGCCAGCGCGTGGGCCGTGACCTCGCGCGCCAGGAGCTTGCCGGCGCCGCGCTTGCGAAAACCGGGATCGGTGGCGAGCGGGCCGAGGAGATAGCCGTTGACGCCCCCCACGCTGACCGGCGTCATCCACACCGCGCCGCACGGCACGCCGTCGACCTCGGCGATGAGGCTGAGGCTTTCATCTATCGGAAAGCGCTCGCGCACCCGGAAGGCCGTGCGCGCGAAGCGCCCGGGACCGAAGGCGATGGCGTGCAGTTCTTCGACAAACGTATCGTCGGCTGGGGTGGCCGGTCGGACGTAGGGAATGCTGGGAAGGTGCGTGACAAGGGGCGCGGCGACAGCGGCCTGGGGAGCGATCATGGTCGGAAGTCCGGATGAATAAGGGCAGAAACAAGCGGGCTGCCAAAGGGGCAGCCAAAAAGCGACCGGCTAGGGTCGTCGTGTTGCTCGTAAAACCTTTATCATCCTGGGCGCCTCCACGCCTGAAGGGCGAATTATCACCAAGCCGGCCCTCGCGCAAACGGAAAGATGCAACGCTCTGTCAACCGAACGGGCACTAGCAACGTTCCGGTCGACGCACCTATTTCAGCGGGCAAATGCGTCGCCATCACGACGGAAAGGACGACATCGTGGGACAATTGATCGACGGCCGCTGGTCGACCGGGTGGTACGACACCAAAAAGACCGACGGAAAATTCGTGCGCAGCGAGGCCGGCTTCCGCAACTGGATCACCGCCGACGGCAGCCCCGGCCCCTCCGGTGAAGGTGGCTTTGCAGCCGAGGCCGGGCGCTATCACCTCTATGTCTCCCTCGCCTGCCCCTGGGCGCACCGGACCCTGGTCTTCCGCAAGCTCAAGGAACTCGAGAACCTGATCTCGGTGTCGGTGGTCTCGCCCAAGATGCCCGACGAAACCGGCTGGAGCTTCAGGACCGACGAAGGCTCGACCGGTGACTCGGTCCTCGGCAAGGATTTCCTCTGGCAGGTCTATGCGCAGGCAGGCCTCGACTATACCGGGCGGGTGACGGTGCCGGCCCTTTGGGACAAGGAGCGCGGCACAATCGTCTCCAACGAGAGCTCGGAAATCATCCGCATGTTCAACTCGGCCTTCAACGAGCTGACCGGAAACACCGACGACTACTATCCCGAACCGCTGCGCGACCAGATCGACGCGATCAACGCGCGGGTCTACGACGACATCAACAACGGCGTCTACAAGGCTGGCTTTGCCACCACGCAGGCTGCCTATGACGAGGCTGTCTCCAAGCTCTTTGCGGCGCTCGACTGGGTCGAGGGTCTGCTCGGGGAGACCGCCTATCTGACAGGCGACACGATCACCGAAGCCGACTGGCGGCTCTTTACCACTCTGGTTCGGTTCGATGCGGTCTATGTCGGCCACTTCAAATGCAACAAGCGCCGCATCGCCGACTATCCCAACCTCTCACATTACCTGAAGGCGCTCTACGAGGTGCCCGGAGTAAAAGACACCGTCAACCTCGAGCACATCACCACGCACTACTATTGGAGCCACACCACCATAAACCCGCACCGGATCATCCCCATCGGGCCAGAACTGCCGTTCCTGAAATAACCCGCGGCGCCGCGCCAGGTGGATCCGCAGTCTATTGCATGCGGGCCTGACCACCCTCTTCCCTTGAGGGAGAGGGACAGATTTTTCGCGTTCAGCGAAAAACAGGGTGAGGGGTTGCGATGCTGCAAGAAGCACAAGGTCAGGTGCGTCTTGCGTCATCGCAAACCCCTCATCCGGCGCCACGCGCCACCTTCTCCCTCAAGGGGAGAAGGGAACACCGTGCCTCTGTCCGGTTCGGTGCCATATGCGATAGCCCTGGCTGGATCCGGGGCTGGCGCAACTCGCTTCAGTACCCCCAGATCGCTCGCTTCTCGACCCGGTCGAAATACTCGTCGATCCGCTGGGAGGTCGAGGGCGTGATCTTCTCGGGAAGGGCTGACTTATCGAACCAGCCGATCTCGGCGATTTCGTGGGTCGACTTGAACTCGAACGCTTTCTCGAACCGGCGCGCCACGAAGAACGCCACATGGTCGCGGTTGGTGATGGGGTTGTTGTTATGATAGAGCCCGAAGAGTTCCATGGCCCCGATAGGCCGGTAGCCGGTCTCTTCCACGACCTCGCGCAGCGCACTCTCTTCAGCCGTCTCGCCCGGCTCCACGCCACCGCCCGGAAAGGCCCAGCCCGGAATGTAGGAATGGCGAATGAGCAGCACCTTGTCCCCGTCGACCAGCATCACTCTGGACCCCAGCGTCATACGGCGGCGCAGGCCGACCGCGTTGAGATAGAACCAGACGCTGAGACGCTGCCAGCGATTCATCTGCATGAAGAGGGCTCCTTTTCGCCTACCGGTAGCAGACGATCGCGTGCGACAAAATCGGCTCGCGCGCCAATTGATCATTTTCTTGGCCGGCCGGTCGTGGCATTAGGCCCGCAATGACAACCCTTGCCCACATTTCGGACATCCATCTCGCCCCGCTGCCGCGAGTCAGGCCCAGGGATCTGGCGGGCAAGCGCATCACCGGCTATCTCAACTGGAAGCTGACGCGCAAGTCGGTGCTGAGCGGGGAGAGCCTCAAAACCCTCATCGACCATTTGCAGACGCAGAATGCCGATTTCATCGCCGTGACCGGCGATATGGTGAACCTGGCGCTCACCGAGGAAATCACCCGTGCGCGGGAGTGGCTGAAGACTCTGGGGCCCGCCGACAGGATCTGCGTGTCGCCCGGCAACCACGACGCCTATGTGCACGGCGCGCTGGAAAAGGCCCTCAATCACTGGGGCGACTACATCACCGGTGAGACGCTGGAAAAGAACACGCGTTTCCCGTTCGTGCGCCGCGTCGGGGACGTTGCCGTCATCGCCTGCTCGAGCGCTGTGCCAACCGCACCTTTCCTCGCAGTCGGCGAGTTTGGCCGAGATCAGGCGGCGCGCCTCGCCGGTATCCTGAAAGTCACGCGCGAGGCGGGCTATTTTCGCGTCGTCATGATCCACCATCCGCCCAATGTCGAGTTGCAGCATCCCTCCTTCGGGCTGCGCGGCCACAAGCTCTTTCGCGACATTGTCGAGCGCGAGGGCTGTGAGCTGGTGCTGCACGGCCATACCCACCGCTCGTCCATCCACTCGATTCACGGTCCTGAGGGCGAGGTGCCGGTAATCGGGGTCGCGGCCGCCAGCGCCGCCCAGGGCGGCCGCCTCGATGACCCGGCGCGCTACAATCTCTTCCGCATCGAGCGCAACGGCGCCGGCTGGGCCTGCACCATGCGCGAATTCGGCTTCCAGCGGCTCGGCAACGACATCGTCATGCGCCTGCAGATGCGGATTTACTGATCCTTCCGGCCAGCTCCCTAACCGGCCACAGTTGTCCTATATTGCCGGAATCAACGCTGCCACTCAGCGCACGGACCTGAACGAGATTTTGAGCCAGATCTTCCACATCGCGCCGCCGCAGTTCGACCCGACTACGGGTACCGCGCGTTTCGGCTACGGCCTCGACGGCCGGCTTTTCACCGAGATACTCGAGTTTCCGCGCGGCATCGACCCCGAAAAGTCGCGTTCGGACGCGTTCGTCAAGCTTCTGGGCCTGACGGCCATCGTCCTTGGCGTCTCCTATTTCAAGCTCAAGGCGCCGCTCGCGATCGAGATCGAGGGCATACCTCTCACCGCCGCCGAGCGAGATTTCGTCATCGACGTCTATGAGAACGGCCTCGGCGAGTTCTATGCCCGCAACAACCTCATCCGCTTCGGGCGTCTCGTGCTGGAGGCGCCCGAGGCTCCGGGGCCTGCGCCGGGAGCCGTGACCCTCGAGGACCGCACGCTGCTGCCCATCGGCGGCGGCAAGGATTCGCTGGTCAGCGTCGAGCTGCTGAAGGCTGCGGGGGTGGACTTCACCCCCTTTGCGGTCAACCCGAAGGGTCCGATCCTCGGCTGTGTCGAAGCGATCGACAAACCCGCGCTCTACGTCAGGCGCACGCTCGACGCCGAGATGATTCGCCTTTCCGGCCAGCCCGGCTTCTACAACGGCCACGTGCCCTCGACGGCCATCAACTCGATGATCGCGGCGCTCTGCGCACTGCTGTTCGGCTACAACCGGATCGTGCTCTCCAACGAGCGATCGGCGAGCGAGGGCAATGTCGTCTTCGACGGGCGCGAGGCCAACCACCAGTATTCCAAATCGCTCGAGTTCGAGACGCGGATCGCAGCCGTCCTTGCCGGGGCGACCGGAGGCGCGCTGACCTATTTCTCGCTGCTGCGCCCTTATTCGGAGGCGCGGATCGCCGAGCTTTTCGCACGCGAGACCCGCTACGACCATGTGTTCTCGAGCTGCAACCGCAACTTCCGCCTGTCGGGTCACGATGGTCCCCTCTGGTGCGGCGAATGTCCCAAGTGCCATTTCGTCTTCTTGATCCTGGCCCCGGTGATGCAGAAGGACCGGCTAGTCTCAATCTTCAAGCGGAACCTGCTCGCCGAGCGGCAGCATGAGGCTTCGTTCCGCGAGTTGACCGGCCTTGCCGGCCAGAAGCCCTGGGAGTGCGTCGGGGAGATCCTTGAGGCGGCCGCCTGCCTCCACGTGCTGACGGGACGGCCCGAATGGGCTGGGGATGCGATCGTTGCGGCTTTGCGAGACGACCTCCTCGCCCAGTATGGTGAGCCGGTGCTGCTGGAGGCGATGCGCGAGCTGATGACCGACAGCCCAGACCATCACGTACCTGCAGAGCTCGCGGCCAGGATCGCCACCCATGCGCTTTGACGAGCCCGTGCTGCTCTATGGAGCCGGGCGCGAGGCGCGCTCGACGCGCGCATTCCTCAAGGCCCGCCAACCCGACCTCAAGATTTACGTGACCGTCGACAGCGGCGAGGCTGGGATCGAGGAGGCCGAATTCCTCGCACCCGCAGAGCTCAAGGCGGCCATCGCCGCGCGCCGCTTCGGGCTGATCGTCAAGAGCCCCGGGGTCTCGCGCTACAAGCCCATATTCGACGCCGCCCGCGCCGCCGCCATTCCGGTGACCTCCAACCTCAATCTCTGGGGCCTTGCCTATCGCGCCGGACGCCGGGTGATCGCCATCACCGGCACCAAGGGCAAGTCGACGACGGCAACGCTGACGCATCTGATGCTGGAAAAATCCGGCATCGATGCCGGCCTTGCCGGCAATGTCGGGCTCGCGCCGCTCGACATCGCCGACAGGCACGAGACGGTCGTCTTCGAGCTTTCAAGCTACCAAACCGCCGACATGAGCTTCCTGCCCGACATCGCGGGCCTCACCAACCTTTATCCCGAGCACGTCGACTGGCACGGGAGCGTCGCCCGCTACTTTGCCGATAAACTGCACCTCATCAGTCGCGAGGGCGATTTTCGCGTCGGGCTCGGCGCCGGCGCGGCAACCAACGCGCTGGTGCTGGCTGCGGTGAGTGACCACCGCCGCTTGCTGCCGCCCCTCCCCCGGACCGAGGACGACGCCCTGACGGTCGCCGTCACCGCTTCGCGTCTCAAGGGCGCTCACAACCTCGACAATGCACGGCTCGCGGCCCAGCTCGCGCTGGCCGCCGGCGCGACGCGCGAGGGGATCGCCGAAGGCATCGCTGCCTTCCAGCCGTTGCCCCACCGGCTGGAGGAGCACAGGTTCGGCGAAACGCTCTTCGTCGACGATTCGATCTCGACGACGCCGGAGGCGACCAAGGCGGCGCTCGCCGCCTATCACGGCCGCCGTATCGCGCTCATCGCCGGCGGGCACGAGCGCGAGCAGGATTATGGTGAGCTCGTCCGGCTGATCGAGGGCCACGGTGTCACAACGCTCGTCTGCCTGCCGGTGACGGGCTTCCGACTGGCCCAGGCGGCACACGCCGCCGCTCCCGGCGTCGAGGTCGTCCCGGCCCATGACCTCACCGAGGGCATGCAGGGCCTCGCCGGGCGGAGGGGCCGGTTCGACACCGTCATCCTCTCGCCCGGCGCGCCGTCCTACAACCAGTTCAAGAATTTCGAGGAACGGGGCGACCGGTTCGTCGCACTGGCGCGCGAGCTGTTCGCGACGTCGCAGTAGCAGCCTCCGCATGGCGATGCCGGCCCGGCTACTCGGTATGCGGCGATGCGTCGGCCGACTTGCCTCTTGTTATCAGTAAGTGATAACCTAAATCATGTCTGGACAGAAACCCGATAGCAGTCTCAACACCTTGGTCGAGTTGCACGGTCAAAGGTTATTCATCGATGACGAACATTGGGTGAAGTTCATCGTCGTGCGCGTGGAGGTTACGCCTGAACGCCCGCATGGCCTGAGCTACTCGCTGACCTTGCATGATGGATCAGGCGAGAGACTTGTCGGTTTCGATAATGCCCATGCGGTGAGCGATGTCAAAGGTCCGAGCGGCAAAGGCAAGCGTAAGTTCGACCATAAGCATCGCCTGCGCACGATCCGGCCCTACGACTACAGAGACGCTGCCACTCTGCTACAGGACTTTTGGGCCGAGGTGGATGCGGTATTGCGTGAGAAAGGAGTTCTGAAATGACGACATTGCACGTCGGCATTGCCAGCTACGACGACATGAAAGCCCGCACCATGGCGATTGCGCGGGGCGAGTTGAAGCCGAAAAAGGGTGAGCCGACGGTCTGGTTCACCTCGGTAGAGAGTTTTGCCAAGATTTTGTCCCAGCGAAACCAGGCTTTGCTCGACCTCATCGCCAAGCGAAAGCCCGAATCTCTGGCCGAACTCGAAGAGCTTTCGGGGCGGGCAAAATCCAACCTCTCGCGTACTCTGCGTACGATGGAGCGCTACGGCTTGATTGAACTGGCCGACGGCGAGCATGGCCGCATTGTGCCGCGTGTGCGGTACGATCGGATCACGCTCGATATGCCCGTCCTTTCGCATAGTTGAGCAGTCCAAGTGCCAACCAAGCTCTATCGATATCGTTCTGGATCGTGACGCACGCCTACCTCAAGGGCATGGCCCGTGCGCGTTCTTCGACATCGTCGGCGGCGGTCTTATACCTGAACTCGACATTTTTGCCGATCGCGCTGCTGTGTTGCCGCTGGCTCGATCCGCGGTGGCCTCAATAAGGACCCTCGAGCGCGGCGACGGGAACGCCGGCCTCCAGCAAACCCCAGCGGATGCTGCCGATCAGGCCCCGATCGCCGATACGTTTGCGCAGTTGGGGCAGGATGCCATTGGCCTTGAAGCTGACGGTATCGAGAACCTGCGGCAGGAAGCGATTGACCATGTCGGCATTGCCCATGTTGAGGGCCGCCAGCGCCGCAAGCACCGCCCCCAATTCCCGGTCCGCGCGCGTATAGGTGCCGGCTCGTCCGGCGGCAGTGGCGAAATCGCCCGCGCGGAAGGCCGTAATCGCCGGTGCGCCATAATACCAGTCCGGCGGCGGCTGCGGCGTGCCGGTCAGCGCCACCGCGCCGAGCTCGGCGGAAGCATCGATGTCTCCGTGGAGCGCGAGCAACAGGGCAAAGGCCGCCATGGCGTCAGCGTTGGCCGGATTGAGCTGCAGCGCCGAGCTATAGGCCTGCCGCGCCAGATCGAGGTGCCCATGCGCCTGATGGATCCGGGCGCGCTGCTCCCAGACGAAGCTGCTCAGCGCGCCGTCGTCCATGGCTTCGGCAATGAGCGCTTCGGACGCGGCGGCGGGATCGCCGTCATCGATGATACCCCCTTCCGCGATGAGGCTGGCCATCGCCGCCTTCGCCACGGGGCTTACCCGCTCGGCATCCGGAAGGTCCGCAAAGCAGGCACTCGCGCTATCCGCCCCCTCAGTGCCGTTCGTGTCCCGGTAGCGGTGGAACATCATCAGGCAAACATAGAGGCTGCGCGGTTCAGCCGCCGGCACACCCGCTGCGATCAGCGAGCGCATGCTCGCGTGCAGCGGTCCTCGGGAGCTGCCGAGCAGCAGGCTGAGATCGCGTGAGAGGTCGTCGGCGAGGGCACGATTCGTTGCGGTTTCCGGGCGCTCGAGGACGTGGCTCCATTCCACCGCTTGCGAAGCCGACCGGGTGAGGATCGCGCTGTACTGCACGCGCCCGCCGCTGTCGCGCGCGATGCCCGTCAGCACGAAATCGCTGAGCGACCCGCCCGCTGCGCGGCCGCCATAGTGGGCATCGATCTCGCCGAAGAGGTCGAGGTCGGTCACCAGCTCGACCGCGAGCCCGGCCATCGCGGCGTCCAGATTCCTGTTGCCGGTCAGGTTCTGGAACTCGACGACGCCGACGCGCGGCGGCGCGATCGCCCCGGTAGCCATCGGCTCCTCCGGGGCCTGGCGCATCGCCAGCGCGAATACCGCGACGCCCGCACCGATGCCGATAAGGAGGATGAACTCCATGAGCCATGACATTTGGAAAGCAGGCCGGCGCGTCGGCGCGGGCGACGGTGCGGGCGAAATGGCCTCCGCGCTGCGGACGAACTCAGGGACGTAGCGACCGACCGGCAAGACGATGCGCAGCGGCTCGTTTCTTCCGGGACCCTCGTAATATTCTGCAAGCAGGTTCCGCAGCCGGCGCGCCTGCACCCGCACGATCGGATCACCCTGTGGATCGAAATCAGGCGGTCGATCGAAAACGTCGACTGCGATGGTATAGGCCTTGATCGCCTCCGCATTGCCGGTGAGCGTGCGCTCGACGATATAGTCGAGGAGCCGTGAGAGCTGAGGAGAGCGCGCAATTCCCTGCCAGCTCTGGAGCCGTTCCAGAGCCGCTCTGATCTCCCCGGCCGCCTGACCATCTGGCCCCGGCATAGATCCCAGCCTCCCAAGTACGGATTGTCCCGATTTTACATGTAAAACACAAGGCCGGTTACCTGGCTTTACCCGGTTTTGCCTTACGCACGCCGCGACGTGCGCGCATAAGCGCCACGCTGCTGGCCCATCAGGCCATGGATCGGCCAATGCTTCTATTGCCCGACCGACAGCGCCAACCAGACCGTCCGCTCGCCCCGCCGCCGATGCACCCGGCACCAGGAAGCGTTGCCGCTGTTCGGTTTGCCAATCCGCGCGGCGCGGATCGAGAGGTATGCGATGACTGTTGCCTTGGAGAAGGCGCCCTATCTGGCGCTGGTGGATGATGACGCGCATTCGGTGCGGCTGCTGACCCGCACCCTCGCGGCGCAGGGCGCGCCGCGTCTCGAATGGCTGGGTAACGCCGAGGACGGCTTGAGACGCCTCACGGAGCGGCTCTCCCCGCCGGTCACTACCCGCCCCGCCCTGCTGATCGTCGACTTGCGCGCCAAAAGCACAGCGACTCGCGACTTCACTGCCGCGGTTGCCGATGTTGCCTGCAAGGCCAGCATTCCGATCGTTGCCATGGCATCGACCGCTGATCCCGCAGAGCGCCAGGCGCTCATCGCGGCTGGAGCTGCCGCCGTGGTCCGCCGTGAGGCCGAACGCGAGGCCTATCGTCGCGAGGTCGCCAATATCGTCAGTTTCTGGGCGCGCAGCCAGCGCCTGGACGCAGTCGGCATGTAACTCCTGCGTCCAGGTTCATGCCTGGCAGGAAAACCCGTTGTGCCGGTTTGCCGGACGGCGTTCCCAAATGGGCTCCTGCCGTTTCTCCCGCCTCACGGCCTCGGACGCTGTGAGGCGGAAGCTGACAGCCTTGCTCCTGGGCTGTCGACGGCGCGCGGTCGCGGCTCTTCCTCCAGCCCGTCGATCGCGCAAGGGGAGAAGCACGGTTCGCGCGATGTCCCTCCCGCGCGCAAGGCCCTCCAGCCGCCGTCGCTTCTCCCCTGTCGCCGCGCTTGACGCGCATGAAGGCTTGCCGACATGGTGTCCGCCTCATCCCCTGGGGGTTCACATGCGCCTGCTTTCTGCGTTGCTATGTTCGCTGATCCTCGCGCATGCCGCTTCAGCCAAGGACAAGCTCGACTTCACCCCCTTGCAAGGTGTTGCCTTTGCCCAGGCCCCGGAAGCGGGCCTCGGCGTCTGCTTCGGCGAGGACGCCGTGGATACTATCTCCTGCGCGCAGACCAGATGCATGGACGAGAGCGGCCTTGGCCCCGAGGACTGCGTAGTCGACCTCTGGTGCTTCCCGCATCGCTGGGTCGCCGACATCGCCATGCTGCATCAGGAGGGCATCCATTGGCACGGCTTCGTGTGTGACGCCATGGACCGGCCCGAGCTCGAAGCCCTTGTCGCCACCAAATGCGACAGCGAGCGGCTGATCGAGTGCAGCATCGTCCAGATGTGGGACGACGACGGCAATGAGATCGCGCTGGAAGAGTAGAGACACGAGGGCTAACGGTCGTCGACACCGCTGACGAAGTGGTGCGAGAAGCGCCGCAGCAGCGCCAGCACCACGATAGCAAAGAGCGAGACCACGAGCCCGGTCACATAGTAGCCGAGCGCGCAGGCGACCCCCACCGCTCCCGCCAGCCACATGCCCGCGCCCGTCGTCAGCCCCTGCACGTTGCCGCCGCCGCGGAATATGGCACCGGCGCCGAGGAAAGCGATGCCGGCCGTCACCGCCTCGATCGCCCGGATAGGATCGGCCCGGTTCTCCGCCCCCTCGATAGTGTGAAAGATCTCGAAGGTGAGGATCGTGAAGAGACACGCCGCGACCGCGATCAGGATGTGTGTGCGAAGCCCCGCCTCCCCGGCGGTGTGCCTGCCGCGCTCGAAACCGATCATCGCTCCGAAAATGGCGGCGATGCCGAGGCGGATGAGAGTGATGCCTAGGGGCAGATGGCTTTCAACGAGGCCGAAGACATTGCCGCTATCCATTTGAAAGCCCCCACTGTTGAACCCTATCTGACAACTGCGCGCACGCGCTGTGGTTCCGGCGGAGCTCGTCCTGTGGACGGTCATGCAACCGTCACCAAACCGACATCACAGTTTAACCGGCCGATCCTAGACCCCCCGAAGTCAACTGCAAGGGGGACGGCCAGTGCTCGAGCTGCATCGCGTAACGCGCCGCTTCGGTGACAAGACCGCGGTCGACAACGTCTCCCTCGTCGTCTCCGAGGGCGAGATGGTCGGCATTATCGGCGCATCAGGCGCCGGCAAGTCGACGCTTTTGCGCATGATCAACCGGCTGGCCGATGTCAGCGAAGGCAGGATCGTCTATTCGGGCCGGCTGGTTTCGGGCTTGAAGGGCTCGGACCTGCGTCGCTGGCAGCGCGACTGCGCCATGATCTTCCAGCAGTTCAACCTGGTGCCGCGTCTCGACGTCATCACCAACGTCATGCTCGGCCGTCTCAACCAACGCAATTCGCTGATGAGCCTGTTGCGTATCTTCACCGAGGAAGAGCAGCTCCTCGCCCTCAAGGCGCTCGAGCGTCTCGGTATCGCCCAGACGGCAACCCAGCGCGCCGGCGAGCTTTCGGGCGGCCAGCAGCAGCGCGTGGCCATCGCCCGGGCCCTTATGCAGGGTCCGAGGATGATGCTGGCCGACGAGCCCATCGCCTCGCTCGACCCGCGCAACGCTCAGGTAGTGATGGAGACCTTGAAGTCCATCAACCGGCAGGACGGCATCACCGTCATCACCAACCTCCATACCCTCGACACCGCCCGCACCTATTGCGACCGCATCATCGGCATGGCGGCCGGCCGCATCGTCTTCGACGGCACGCCCGCAATGCTCACCACCGATGTCGCCCGCATGATCTACGGCGCCGAAGGCCTCGAGGACGCTTTCTCGGAGGCCATGACCTCCACCAGCCTTGCACCGGTCAGACCGCGCGCCGAACGCGCCAGCGCCAAGGGCAACAGCGACAAGGAACTCGCTTCCACCGGTCCCCTGTCGAGCTGACGTCGATCACTGCCCCTTCCCTCAGGAGAGAACCCTATGACCATGCTCCGCAAATCGATCCTCACCGCCGTGATGGCCGTTGCCGTCACCGGTACCTCCCTTGCCCAGGACAACGTCCTGCGCATTGGCCTGCTCGGCGGCGAGAACGAAGCCGACCGCCTGCGCGACAACCAGTGCCTCGTCGACCTGATGAAGGCCGAACTCGGCTTCTCCGACGTCCAGCTCTTCCCGGCTGCCGACTATGACGGCGTCATCCAGGGACTGCTCGGCGGCACCCTCGACTATGCAGAACTGGGCGCTTCCGGCTATGCCGCCATCCACCTGCGCGATCCTGATGCTGTCGAGCCGATCCTGACCACCGAGCAGACTGACGGCTCGACCGGCTATTATTCCGTCATGCTCGCCCGCGCCGACAGCGACATCACCTCGCTCGAGGACATGAAGGGCAGGAGCCTCGGCTTTGCCGATCCGGACTCGACCTCCGGCTATCTGATCCCGCTCGTGACCCTGCCCAACGACATTGGCGCGCCGGTCGAGGAGTATTTCGGCGAAACCGGTTTCGGCGGCGGCCATGAGAACAACGTTCTCGCGGTTCTCGACGGCCAGTTCGATGCCGGCGTCACCTGGGCTTCGGGCGTCGGCGAGTTCTCCGAGGGCTACACCTCCGGCAACATCCGTTCGATGGTCGACAAGGGCATGCTCGACATGGAGGACGTCGTGCAGATCTGGCAGTCGCCGCTGATCCCCAACGGTCCGATCGTCGTACGCTCGGGGCTGCCCGAGGAAACCAAACTGGCCATCAAGGACTTCCTGATGGCGCTCCCCGAGACCAACTACGAGTGCTTCCGCGCGGCCCAGTCGGGCGACTACAACGGCTTCGTCGAGGTCGACGCCTCGTTCTACCAGCCGATCATCGACGCCCGTAAGGCCACCATCGGCGGCTGAACCAATCCCGGCGCGGGTCGGCTTCTCGAGCAGGAGCCGGCCCGCTGCTTTTTTAAGGACTCGAGGGCCTCATGACCGACGCCACCGTGCCCCACGCCAGCCTCACACCCGAGACCATCGACGTTCACAACCACTACCGGCAGCTGGTGGCGACCCGCCGTCTTTATACGATCGGCACGCTCCTTGTTCTTGCCGTGGTGCTCGTCGGCGCGCTGATCTTTGCCAACGACGCCAGCGCCGGTAAATTCCTCGACCGGCTGCCCTATCTCCTCGATTTCATCAAGACCTTCACGCCCGACGATCCGGTCGAGATCGTGCGCGCGCTTTTCGACCTGCCCTCGCCCTACGCCGACGGCTCATTCAAATACGACTACGAGGAAGGCCGCCACTATCTCTTCGGCGACGTCTATCTGCCCGAGTATTTCTACCAGATGCTGGTGACGCTCAACATCGCGTTCCTGTCGACCCTCGTCGGGGGCTTGTTTGCCTTCTGCCTCTGCTTTTTCGCTGCCACCAACCTCGTTGGCGCTGGCCCCGTCCGTTTCATCGTGCGCCGCGTGTTCGAGCTGCTGCGCGCTTTCCCCGAGATCGTCATCGCCGGGCTCTTTGCCGCCATTCTCTCGCTCGGCCCCATCGCGGCGATCTTTGCCGTCTCGCTCCACACCATCGGTGCCCTCGGCAAGATGTTCTTCGAAATCGTCGAGAACGCCGACATGAAGCCGGACGACGGTCTCAAGGCCAGCGGCGCCAACTGGTTCGAGCGGGTCCGTTTCGGCATCGTGCCGCAGGTGCTGCCCAACCTCGTTTCCTATTTTCTCCTGCGCGCCGAGATCAATGTGCGCGCCTCGACCATCATAGGCGCCGTCGGCGGCGGCGGCATCGGCGAGGTCTTCCGACAGTCGATCGGCCGCGATCACGCCGCCAAGACCTATGCAATCGTCATCCTGCTGTTCCTGACCATCGTTGCTGTCGATCAGCTCTCCGGCTGGCTGCGCCACCGGCTCGTCGGCAACCAGGCCTTCCAGTTCGGCGGCACGTGAGAGGCTTAAAGAGATGAGCGCGATCACCCTGACCAACACCGAACGCCAGGCCTTGCGCGAAGCGCACGCGAAGGTGCTCCGCCCCAGCCTTGTCAAGCGCATCGCCGGTCCGCTCGTCATCCTTGGCACCATCGCCTATGCGGTCTTCTGCTGGTTCTTCTTCGATATCGGCACCACCATCGCCGAGGGTCGCTGGGATCGCACCGTTCCCTATCTTGCCGATTGGGTGACCTGGGAAGCCCAGCCGCGCTATCGCTTCCGCGACGGCGGCGTCGTCGAGATCGAGCATCAGCGCTTCTCGCCCCTGGGCGAGAACCCTGATCCTGACTGGATGCTGAGGCTGCCCGACGGGCGTGATGCCGTCACCTTCCGCGACTTTGCCGACCGCGTCGAGATCGCCCCGAGAGAGGTCCTCGTTTATCTCGCCGGTACACCGTACGGCGTGGCGTTGACCGACGGTGCGGCGGTAATGCCGCCCGATGCCCCGGCTGCGTTCGAAGAAAAGAACGGCCGCGTCACCGTCCATTTCGGCTTTGCCGGTTCGGCCGAGATCCGCAACACCCAGGTGCTCATCCGCCGCCGCTTTTTCGGCTGGGAGAACTTCTGGTTCGACACCCAGTCTCCCTTCTGGGACATGAGCCCGCCCGAGCTGATTGCTTCGGCCGTCTCGTCCGAACGTATCGATCCGGCCCGATCGAACCTGTCGCTGATCATCAGCGAGTTCCTCACCAATTCCGAATGGCAGCACGGCGACGTCTTCAACAAGCTGCTGCAGACCATCGTCATGGCCTTCGTCGGCACGCTCTTTGCCTGCCTCCTCGCTTTCCCGCTCGCCTTCATCGCCGCCCGCAACATCACCCGCAACCGCCCGCTCAGCTGGATCACCAAGCGCTTCTTCGACTTCACCCGGTCGGTCGACATGCTGATCTGGGCGCTGGTGTTCGTGCGCGGCTTCGGCCCCGGACCGCTGGCCGGCATATCGGCGATCTTCGTGACCGACACCGGCACCTTCGGCAAGCTCTATTCGGAAACGCTCGAAAACATCGACGACAAGCAGCGCGAGGGCGTGAAGTCCGTCGGCGCCGGCCCGATGAGCGTCCAGCGCTACGGCGTGATGCCGCAGGTCCTGCCGGCCTTTGCCTCCCAGGCGCTCTACTTCTGGGAGTCCAATACCCGCGGCGCCACCATCATCGGCGCGGTCGGTGCTGGCGGCATTGGTCTCAAACTCCTCGAAGCCATGCGCACCAATGCCGACTGGGAGAACGTCGCCTATATGGTCTGCCTCATACTCGTCGTCGTCTACGTCTTCGACGGCATTTCCAACGCCATCCGCTCCCGGCTCATCGGGCGCGCCTCCCGCTGAGCGTCCCCACCTGGGGAAAACCTTCAGCCACGCGCATTTGTGATTCGGCCTCGGGGCGTTTTCGCGCGGTTGTCACACGGATCAGCTAGCCAGAACAGATTCTGGAAGTACCCGATCATGCGTTGTGCCATCTACTTCATTCCTGCCCGCAACAATCCGCTGACTGTGGCGGCGACGCGCTGGCTGGGCCGCGACGCCTATACGGGCGAACGCGTCAAGAGCGGTGGCGTCGAAGGCCTGATCGAGGAGGACCGCGCGTTCCTGACTGCGCCGGTGCGGCGCTTCGGCTTCCATGGCACGCTGCGAGCGCCTTTCCAACTCGTGGAAGGCTTTTCGATCGAGGCCCTGGCCAGGGCTCTGGCGCGCTTTACCCGCCAGCGACCTTCTCTCCTCATCCCTCGTACCGACATCCGCCTGCTCGACAGCTTCTTCTGCCTCTTGCCCGACGCCCCTTCGCCGGAGGTCAATGCGCTTGCCGCGGAAGTCGTGATGAGCTTCGATCATTTCCGGGCGCCCATGAGCGAGGGTGAATTGGAGCGGCGCTATCCGCTCCGGTTGACCGACCGACAGCACGCCAACCTCCTCGCCTGGGGACACCCCTTTGTCCTCGACGACTACCGCTTCCACATGAGCCTGACCGGACCCGTGCCCCAGAACGAGCAAACCTACGTGCTGACGGTCCTCAAACGCTATTTCGGCACGCTGACCAGCGCGCCGCTGCTGATCGATCAGCTTGCGCTCTTTTATGAGCCCGAGCCCAACGCGCCCATGTGTATCCATTCGGTGCACAGGCTGGCCGAGCTGCGCGCCTTGCGCAGCGCCTGAGTGACAAACGCCAGCCCCACCGCCTAACATACCTCGATCCATACGGACCGACGGCGCAATGTCCCTTCGACGGGAACACTCATTTCCCCCTTTACCTCAACTGCACTTGAGGTTGTAGAGACTAACGTGATTCCGGTGGGCATCGGCCTCTCCGGCTCCAAAATGTCGAAGTCTGAGCAGGTTGAGGACCCAACGATGAGCGCAGATCAACAGGGCTGGCGCATGATGTTTGCCGAAGGCCGTGCTCTCGCGGTCGTCGTCTTTGCCGGCGGCGTCGGCCTCCAGGCCATCGAAACCTTCATCGGCTCGACCCTGCTGCCGTCGGTTGTCGCCGACATCGGGGGCCTGGAGCTCTTTGCCTGGAACACCACGGTGTTCATCGTCGCGTCGATCGTTGCCGCGATCTTTGCGGCGGTCCGGCCCTTCGGCATCGGTCCGAGGGGCAGCTACGTGCTGGCCGCATTGAGTTTTGCCCTGGGCAGCCTCATTTGCGGGGCCGCGCCCAACATGCAGGTAATGCTTGTCGGCCGGGCGGTGCAGGGCTTCGGTGGCGGGCTGATCACCGCGATGAGCTACGCCATGATCCGCATTGTCTTTCCCGAGGCGCTGTGGGGCCGCGCCTTCGCACTGATCTCGAGCGTCTGGGGTGTCTCGACTCTGATCGGCCCAGCGATCGGCGGTGTATTCGCCAGTCTCGACGCCTGGCGTTGGGCCTTCTGGCTCCTGGTACCACTGGCCGCCCTCCTCGGCGTCTTCGCTTTTCGCGTGATCCCGGCAAGGAGCGGCGAGGCCGGCATGTCGTCTTTTCCTGTTCCCCAGATCCTGCTGCTCGTTGGCGCCGTACTCGCCGTTTCCCTCGCCTCGATCCTGACCGAGAACGTGCCGACGTCCGCGCTGCTCATTGTGCTGGCGGTGCTGGCCATCGTTGTACTGGGCGTCCTCGACCAGCGCAGCAAAAGCCATCTTCTTCCACGAGGCACCTTTGCGCCTAGCAGCAGACTCGCTCCGCTTCTTGCCGCCATGCTGCTAGTCAATCTCGCCATCATCTGCGATATTTTCGTGCCGCTGTTCGTCCAGAACCTGCATGGCCAATCGCCGCTGATCGCCGGCTACATGGTGGCCCTCGTCGCCCTCGGGTGGAGCTCGGGCTCCGTCGTGGCCTCGAGCTGGACCGGCGCGCGAGCGCGCATCGTCCTCGTGCTCGGCCCGACCTTCCAGGCCGTCGCGACGGTCGGGCTTGCCCTCTTCCTCGGGCTCGACAATCGCAATGGCGATCTGCTGCCGCTGCTTCCGGTCGGCATCGCACTGATCCTGCTTGGTGCCGGCATCGGCATTTCATGGCCGCATCTGTCGACCCGTCTGCTGCGCGCGGCCCCGGAAGGCGAAGGCGATGTAACCACGGCGTCGATTTCGATGACCCAGGCTTTCGCTGCCGGGTTGGGCGCCGCTGTCGCCGGTGTCATCGTCAACGCCGCTGGCCTCGCGTCGGCACAGACCACCGCGGCACTCGTCAACGCCTCCACTTGGCTCTTTAGTCTGTTTACCCTGGTGCCACTCGTGGCGATCCCGATCGTCTGGACGATCGTGCGCGGCGAGCAGTTGGTCGCGGTGGAGGAGCCGGCCGAGTAGACGGGTTTCCTACACAGTCTTCAGCCATCCGCCATCGACGAAATAAGTCGACCCGGTCGAGTAGCTGGCCTTGTCCGAGCACAGGAACACGAAGAAATTCGCCAGTTCCTCGGGCGAGGCGAACCGCTTCATGCCGCCGGCCTCGTCGGCGACCGACTGCAGATAGGCTTGATACCCGTCTTCGCCATGCAACTGCTTTGCCGTCTTGATCCAGTCGGGGGTGAGGACCAAGCCGGGATTGACGCAGTTGACGCGGATGTTGTCGCCGACCACCTCGTTGGCCAGCGTCTTGGAGAACATCATCAGCGCCGCCTTGGTGGTGTTGTAGATCGGCTCGTACCACAAGGGCTGTACCGCACAGATCGAGGCGTTGTGGACCACCACCCCACCGCCACGCGCCTTCATTGTCGGAACGATGCCGCGCGCGAGCCGCACGGCAGCCATCACGTGCAGGTCCCAGTAGTACTGCCACTTGCCGTCGTCCGCTTCGAGGATGGTCTCGTTGGAACCAGTGCCGGCATTGTTGATAAGGATGTCAGCGCCGCCGAAGGCCGCGTGCGTTTCGGATACGACGGCATCGCATCCCTCAGCCGTCGCGACATCCGCGGCGACAGCGATGGTCGAGACGCCGAACGCCTCGGCAATGCGCGTTGCTTCAGCGCTGCCACGTTCCTCGTTCCGCCCGACCAGCACAAGACTGGCGCCTTCGGCCGCCAGTCCCTCGGCCACCGCCAGCCCGATACCGACCGTTCCGCCGGTAATAACCGCCACTTTGCCGGAAAGTCCGAGATCCATGGGATTACTCCACCATCCTGATCTGCAGCTTGACGTCGCCAGGGCGGCCCTCCACGGCCCTGTCGAACGCCTTGACCGAGTCCTCGAAGGTGAACGTCTCCGAAATCAGCGGCTTCAGATCCACCCGCCCCGACCCCATCAACGCGATAGCGCGCTCATATTGGTGGGCGTAGCGGAATACGTTCTCGATGCGCAGCTCCTTGGTGGAGGCGGCGGCGATGTCGACCGCTACGGGCTCCACCGGCAGGCCGACGACGACGATGGCGCCACCCGGACGCGGCAGGTCCATGATCGTTTCCCAGGCTTTGGGTGAACCCGAGCATTCGAAGACGACGTCGGCGCCCCAGTCGTCGGTCAGCCGCCTGACCTCCTCGATGATGGATTTTTCCCGGATGTTGACCGGAATGACGCCCTGATAGCGCGCTGCGATGTCGAGCTTGGGCTGGGCGAGGTCGGCAACGATCGCCCTGGCGCACCCACCGGCGAGCGCGGCGATGGCGACCATGGTGCCGATCGGACCCGCGCCCAGCACCACGGCGGTATCGCCCGGTGCAATCCTGGCTTTGTGCGCTGCCTGCATGCCGACGGCGAACGGCTCGACCATCGCCCCTTCGGCAAACGAGACGTTGTCGGGCAGCTTGAAGGTGTAGTTGGCCGGATGCACGACTTCGCGCGTCAGCACGCCATGCACGGGTGGGGTCGCCCAGAAGCGGACTGCCGGATCGACATTGTACATGCCCAGCCGGCTCGACTTGGAATTGGGATCGGGAATACCCGGCTCCATGCACACGCGGTCACCGACCTTGAGATGCGTCACCCCCTCGCCGACCTCGACGACGGTGCCCGCCGCCTCGTGGCCGAGGACCATGGGCTCCTTGACGACAAAAGGACCAATCTTGCCATGCGTATAGTAGTGGACGTCCGACCCACACACGCCGACCGTGTGGATGGCGACTTTGACCATCCCGGGACCGACCTCGAGCGGCAGCTCGATATCGCGCAGGGCCAGCTCATGCTGGCGTTCGAGAACGAGGGCACGGACTTGGCTCATATCTTATCCAGAAGCATCGGTTGGCAGGAATGGCCTGAGCTTCAGGTCAGGCCGAGTCGAGAGAGGCGGTTTACGAGAACCGGAGCGCAGCGTACTCCAAAGTACGTGAGCACCGGAAGCGCAGAAAACTGCCTCTCGCAGGCCGGCATCACCTGAAGATCAGGTCATTCCCGGGGGCTTCATCGCGCCGGTCATGATCGCGACCGCGTCGGACATCGTAAAGTCCTTCGGGTTGATGACCGCGAGGCGCTTGCCCAACCGATGGATGTGAATACGGTCGGCGACCTCGAACACGTGCGGCATGTTGTGCGAGATGAGGACGATGGGCAGGCCGCGCCGCTTGACGTCGAGGATGAGCTCGAGCACACGCCGGCTCTCCTTGACGCCGAGCGCGGCCGTCGGCTCGTCCATGATGACGACCTTGGAACCGAATGCTGCAGCTCGTGCCACCGCAACGCCTTGCCTCTGGCCGCCCGAGAGCGTTTCGACCGATTGGTTGATGTTCTGGATGGTCATCAAGCCGAGTTCCGAGAGCTTGGCGCGAGCCCGCCGGTTCATTTCGCCCCGGTCCAGCAGGCGCAGGAACCGCCCGAAGGGTCCACCCTTGCGCATTTCGCGGCCGAGAAACATGTTGTCGGCGATCGAGAGCGCCGGCGAGAGCGCCAGGTTCTGGTAGACCGTCTCGATGCCCGCCTTGCGCGCGTCCATGGGCGAAGCGAAATGGACGGGACTTCCGTCGATCTTGATCGTGCCGGCATCCGGAATCACCGCTCCGCAGAGCGCCTTGATCAGCGTCGACTTGCCCGCTCCGTTGTCGCCGATGACCGCCAGGATCTCGCCCGGCATCAGGTCGAAATCGGCGTGGTCGAGGGCGACGACGCGGCCGTAACGCTTGACGAGCCCCCTCGCCTCGATGATCGGATTCGGCCCGGCGATGGGCGTGGCGGAAAGGCTGGCCGGTTGCGTGTCCATGCTCATGCGGAGATCTTCCTGATCCACTGGTCGATGGTAACCGCGACGATGATGAGTCCGCCGACAGCAAACTCCTGCCAGAGCACGTCGACGCCCGCGAGCGCGAGGCCGTTGCGGAAAATGCCGACGATTAGCGCGCCGATCAGCGTGCCGATGATCGAGCCGCGCCCGCCGAAGAGCGAAGTGCCGCCGATGACGACCGCGGTAATGGCATCGAGGTTGGCATTCTGTCCGGCAAGCGGGCTTGCCGCTCCGATCCGCCCGATGACCACCCAACCGGCCACGGCACAGATGAGCCCGGCGATGGAATAGACGCCGATAAGCGTCGCCTTGGTGTTGATGCCGGCGAGCCGCGCCGCCTCGGGATCATCGCCCGTGGCATAGATGTGCCGCCCGAACGCGGTGTGGTTGAGGATGTACCAGACGAGGCAGGCCAGGAGGATCATGACGATCGACCCGGCCGTGAGGATCGCCCCTCCCCCGAGCGCGACGCGCGCGCCCATCCACTGCAGCATCGGGGCGATCGCCGCGATATCCTGCGAACGAATGGTCTCGGACCTCGATATGAGGATGATCAGCGCCCCATAGATCGACCAGGTGCCGAGGGTGACGATGAATGGCGGCAGCCGCACCAGCGCCACCAGCACGCCGTTGACGAAGCCGCAGGCTAGGCCGGTCAGAAGTCCGAGAACGAAGCTGATCTCGACCGGCACACCCGCCACCACCGACAGCCGTCCCATGACGATGGACGACAGGATCATGATGGCCCCGACCGAAAGGTCGATGCCGGCGGTGAGGATGATGAGCGTCTGGGCGATGCCTAGCACGCCGATGATGGTCACCTGCTGCAGCACCAGAGACAGGTTGAAGGGCGCAAAGAACCGGGTGCCGGCGGCAATGGTGAAGATCAGGATGCCGACAATGAGGACGATAAATGGGATCGCCGTCGGGTAGCTGTGCAGGAAACCCTGTATCCGGCGGAGCGGCCCGTGCCGCGTATCCTCGAAACTGGCGACGTCGTGAGCGCCGGCGTTCAATCCCTTCTCCGCCAGCGTCGAGCCGGCTGCGTCGTCACTCATGAGCTATCCCCTCCCAAGGATTCGTAGGGCAGGAAGGGCCGCATGCGCGCCCCTTCCGATCTCGTCCGCTCGGCAGGTCAGCCCCAGCAGAGCTCCATGCCCTCATCGGTATCGATCGATTCGACGCCTTCGACCGGTGCGTCCGTAACCAGCGTTGCGCCGGTATCGAAGAAATCGAGACCTTCGGTCACCGTCGGCTTTTCACCCGTTTCGGCGAAGTTCTTGATCGCTTCCATGGCCATCGATGCCATCAGCAGCGGATATTGCTGGCTGGTCGCGCCGATCACGCCGTCTTTCACATTCTGGACGCCGGGGCACCCGCCGTCCACTGAAACGATCAGCACTGAGCCGTCGTCCTTCCCGACCGCGCGCAGCGCTTCATAGGCCCCGGCCGCCGCCGGCTCGTTGATGGTATAGACGACGTTGATGTCAGGGCACTTCTGCAGTAGCGTTTCCATGGCCGTGCGCCCGCCGTCCTCGGCGCCGCCCGTCACTTCCGAACCGCAGATGCGCGGGTCATCCTCATCGCCGATCAGGTTGGGATCCTTGACATCGACGCCGAAGCCTTCGAGGAACCCCTGATTGCGCAAATAGTCGACCGTCGGCTGATTGGGCGACAGGTCGAGGAGCGCGATCTTGGCGTTCGCCGCCTCGTCGCCGAGCGTGCCCGCTGCCCACTCGCCGATAAGCTGCCCGGCCTTGCGGTTGTCGGTGGCGAAGGTCGCATCCGCCGCGTCGATCGGATCGAGCGGGGTATCCAGCACGATGACCAGCAGGCCCGCGTCACGCGCCTGCTGGATAGTCGGCACGATGGCGCTCGAATCCGAAGGCACGATGGCAAAGCCGATAGCACCGGCCGAGATCAGGTTCTCGATCGCCGCCACCTGGCTGTCATTGTCGCCATCGAACTGGCCCGCCGCCGTACGCAGTTGCAAGCCCAGTTCGTCAGCCTTGGCCTGGGCGCCCTCGCGCATCTTGACGAAGAACGGATTGCCTTCGGTCTTGGTGATGAGCCCGACGATTTCCTGGCCGTAGGTGGCAGAGCCGCCCATCAGCCCCATCATCACGGCCCCCGCGGCCGCGATCTTCATGAACCTACCCATCGATTTTTCCTCCCTTTCGATGAAATCTTGATGCCCCGATCGCGCGGTCCGCGCACGCCGGAGATTGCGTCTCCCCTCAGCCCTCCAGCCGTGAGCCTCTGCTTCCGGTCCGGAGGTGTTGAGATGGAACTGGTTATGTGATTGCGCCTGCCAGCGTGGTTCGTCGTGGCGTTCGCGCTTTGCGTTGCTCTCCTCTCGCGCCTCCTCCGGCGCCAACCTCATGCACTCCAACAGATCGATTTGAGGCTGTCAATTAGTTTATCCAATAGATTTATTAATTGACAGCCGTACCGGCTGTGTCGCATCGTTTGTGTCAGGGAGGACGGCAAGTGCATGAAATCGATTGCATTCCCGGGCGGAATGCGGCCAGGAACGTTCGCATGAACGTTGGCGGAGCGTGGCCGTGTCTACCGCAATGAACCAGGCCGGCCGCGGCAAACCGGGGGCGTTGAACCGGGGGACGAACCAGGCTGGCGGCCGGCTCTACAACGAGCGCCTGGTGCTTTCGCTCATCCGCCGGCACCGGAACCTGCCCAAGGCCGAGATCGCCAGGACGACCGGCCTTTCTCCTCAGACCGTCTCCATCATCGTCAATCAGCTGGAGGCCGATGGCCTGCTGAAGCGCCTGGCGCCGCTGCGCGGCCGGGTTGGTCAGCCGCTCGTCCCCTACGCGCTCGAACCGCGCGGGGCATTCTTCCTCGGATTGAAGGTCGGCCGGCGCTCGAGCGACGTCGTGTTGCTCGATTTCGAGGGCAATGCCCTCGGCAGGATTCACGAGCCCCACCCCTACCCGACACCGCATAGCGTCGTTGCGCTGGCGCAGCGCGGCATTGATGAACTGGGCGGAAGCCTCGCCGGGACCGAGCGCGCCCGCATCGCCGGTTTCGGCATCGCATCGCCCTTCGAAATCTGGAACTGGGAAAGCCAGTTCGCGGCGCCACCCGACGTGCTCGAGGCCTGGCGCGAGACCGATGTTCAGGCAAGCATCGCCGGAGTTTCACCCTGGCCGGTCTATTTCCACAATGACGGCACGGCCGCCTGCGCCGCCGAACTGGTGCTGGGCCAGGGCACCAAGCACGAGGATTTCCTCTATATCTTCATCGGTTCCTTCATCGGCGGCGGCGTGGTGCTGAATGGGCACCTGTTCCCTGGCCGTACCGGCTATGCAGGCGCCGTCGGTCCGCTGCCCGTGCCCGCCCCTGGGGGCGGCTTCCAACAGATCCTGAAGACCGCCTCGATCTATGTACTGGCCGAAAAGCTCGCTGCCAACGGCGCCGATCCCGCCGTACTCTGGCGCGACCCCGATACATGGGGCGATCTCGGCGCACCGCTCAATGAGTGGATCGAGGCGAGTGCCCGCGACCTCGCCCAGGCCATCGTCACCGCCGTCTCGATCATCGATTTCGGCACCGTCATCCTCGACGGCGCCTTCCCGCTTTCCGTGCGCACGCGGCTCATCGAGCGCACACGTGAGCTGATCGCCGGCTTCGACCTGCAGGGCCTCGCCGATTTCTCCCTGATCGAGGGCACTCTCGGCTCCGGCGCCCGCGAGATCGGCGGCGCCTGCCTGCCGCTCCTTGCCAATTTCACCCAGGACCGCGAAGTGCTGTTCAAGGACGCCTGACGGCTTAGTCCGGGCTTGACCTGACGATCGGGTGAGTTGAGGCTCCGGCAAAACAGCAGGGACGTTCGTATGACATCGCAGGCTATGCTTTCCCGTATGATCGAGGCCGGACAGGGCAAGATCCCGGCGGACCTCGTTATACGGGGCGTCAGGCTCCTCGATGTCGTTACCGGGCAAGTCAGCGACACCGACATCGCCATCGTCGGCGATCGCATCGTCGGCACCCATCACCGTTACGAAGGCAAGGCTGAAATCGACGGGCGCGGGCGCTTTGCCGTTCCCGGCTTCATCGACACGCACCTGCACATCGAGTCCTCGCTCGTCACGCCGCTCGAGTTCGATCGTTGCGTGCTGCCTCATGGGGTAACGACCGTTATCTGTGACCCGCACGAGATCGCCAACGTGCTCGGCGCGCAGGGCATCCGCTATTTTCTGGATTGTGCCGAGCGCACCGTCATGGATGTGCGCGTCAACCTCTCGTCCTGCGTACCGGCAACGGCCTTCGAGACGTCGGGGGCAGCTCTCGAGATCGCCGACCTCCTGCCCTTCCGCGACCACCGCAAGGTTATCGGCCTTGCCGAGATGATGAATTTCCCCGGCGTTCTCGCGCTCGATGCCGGCATCCTCGCCAAACTTGCGGCATTCCAGGACGGCCATATCGATGGTCACGCGCCGCTGCTCTCAGGGCAAGGCCTCAATGGTTATCTTGCCGCCGGCATCCGCACCGATCACGAGGCGACCACAGCTGCCGAAGCGCGCGAGAAGCTTTCAAAGGGCATGGCGATCCTTATTCGCGAGGGATCGGTCTCCAAGGATCTCAACGCGTTGGCCGAGGTGCTCGATGAGAACACGTCGAGCTTCGTTGCACTGTGCACCGATGACCGCAATCCGCTCGACATTGCCGAGGAAGGGCATCTCGACTCATCCATCCGGCGCCTTATTGCCAAAGGACGGCCGCTCCACCACGTCTACCGTGCAGCCAGCCATTCGGCAGCGCGCATCTTCGGGTTGAGGGATCGCGGACTTCTGGCGCCCGGCTGGCGGGCCGATATCGCGCTCCTCGACAGCCTCGAAGATTGCCGGGTCTCGGACGTCGTTGCCGCGGGCCGGCTGGTGACGCCGGAGCTTTTTGCCGCGCGCAGCGAAGTGGCCCCGGTTGGGCTGGCCTCGATGAAGGCAACCCCTGTCACTGCCGGGGCTTTTCTCGTGCACAACGAGCCCGGCCGCAACGAAACCCCGGTCATCGGTGTCAAGCCCGGCCTGATCCTGACTTATCGCGAAAGCGCAACGCTCGCCTCTGGCGAGAACGGCCTCGAGCCGGACCTTAACGCCGACGTCATCAAGGTCGCCGTCATCGAACGGCACGGCAAGAACGGCAATATCGGCCGAGGGTTCGTGACCGGCTTCGGCCTCAAGCGCGGCGCCATCGCCTCCTCGGTCGGCCACGACAGCCACAACATCACCGTCATCGGGGCGAGCGACGCCGACATGGCCAGCGCCGTCAACCGGCTGATCGAGATGGGCGGGGGCTTTGCCGTCGCCGACGACGGAGCGATCACCGCCGAGCTGGCGCTGCCCATCGCAGGCCTCATGAGCCTCAAATCCTTCGAGGCGGTCACCCACGACCTGCATGGCCTGCGCGAGGCGGCAAAGGCGCTGGGCTGCACGCTGCCGGAACCTTTCCTGCAGGTGGCCTTCCTCGCCCTGCCCGTCATCCCGCACCTGAAGATGACCGACCGCGGCCTCTTCGACGTCGATGCGTTCGACTTCGTGAGCTAGCGTCTTCTATTCCTATTCGCCATTGCTATCCGCTTCTCGCCTGTCGCGCCTTCACCTGCGCGCGCCGGGCATGGAGAACCGGTTCGGTATAGCCGGAGGGCTGATCAGCGCCGTGGAGAGCGAGGTCGAGTGCGGCCTGGAAGGCAACAGACTGGAAGTTCTCCGACATGGGCCGATAGAGAGGGTCTCCCTCGTTCTGCTTGTCGACGACCGCCGCCATGCGCTCGAAGACCGAGGTCACCTCGTCCTTGGAGACGAGCCCATGCCGCAGCCAGTTGGCGACCGCTTGCGAAGAGATGCGGCAGGTCGCCCGGTCTTCCATCAGCGCCACGTTGTTGATGTCGGGCACCTTTGAGCAGCCCACTCCCTGCTGCACCCAGCGCACGACATAGCCGAGGATGCCCTGGGCGTTATTCTCGAGCTCGCGCACGATCTCCTCGCGCGACAGTGCGAAGGGCTCGAGCACCGGCATCGAGAAGAGTTCAGCAAGCGGCGGCAGTGGTTCGCCACGGCGGACCTTCTGTGCCTCGAACACGTCGACCATGTGATAGTGCAGCGCATGGAGCGTCGCCGCGGTCGGCGAGGGCACCCAGGCTGTGTTGGCGCCCGACTGCGGATGCGCGACCTTGGCCTCCAGCATCGCGGCCATGTCCTCGGGCCGCGCCCACATGCCCTTGCCGATCTGCGCCCGGCCGGAAAAGCCGGTCGCAAGGCCGATCAGGACGTTGCGGTCCTCGTACGCCTGCAGCCAGCGCGCCGCCTTGATGTCATCCTTGCGCAGCACTGCGCCCGCTTCCATCGAAGTGTGGATCTCGTCACCGGTGCGGTCCAGAAAACCGGTGTTGATGAAAAAGACGCGCTGGCGGGCCTCGAAGATCGCGGCCTTGAGGTTGGCGGAGGTGCGCCGCTCCTCGTCCATGATGCCGATCTTGATGGTCAGCGGTTGCAGGCCCAGCATCTTTTCAACCGAGGCGAAGATATCGCAGGCAAAAGCGACCTCCTCGGGCCCATGCATCTTGGGCTTGACGACGTAGATGGCGCCGGTACGGCTGTTGACCTTGTCGCTCATGGCGCAGAGCGCCGTGACGGCCGCATCCATCAGCCCCTCGCCGATCGGCCTGCCGGCGGTATCGAGCACGGCGTTCGTCGTCATCAGGTGCCCGACATTGCGCACCAGCAGCAGCGCGCGGCCCTTGAGGGTCAGCGGTTTGCCATCGGGATCGGTATAGGTCTTGTCGGCGCGGAGCTTGCGGGAAATAGTCCGCCCGTTCTTCTCGAAAGTCTCCTGGAGCGTGCCGTTCATCAGGCCCAGCCAGTTGCGGTAGACATCGACCTTGTCCTCGGCATCGACCGCCGCAACCGAGTCCTCGCAATCCTGAATGGTGGTCAGCGCACTTTCGACGACGACGTCGGCAAGGCCTGAGGCCTGGCTGATGCCGATGGGGTGGGTCTTGTCGACGACGAGGATGGCGTGCAGCCCGTTGTGCCGCAATACGACCTCGGCACGCTCGCCCTGCTGGCCATAAGCGGCGAAGGCGGACGGGTCCTTCAGCATTGTCGGACCGGCCGCGGTGTCGATGACGAAATTGGCAAGCCCGGCCTGCTCGGCCACCACGTAGGCCGTCGCCTCTCTATGACTGCCTTTAGCGAGTGGAAAGGCGAGATCAAGGAATTCGGCCGCCTTGTCGATCACTGCCTGGCCGCGCGTGGCATTGTAGGACGAGCCCGGTGCAAGCTCTCCCTCACGGCTGATGGCGTCGGTGCCGTAATAGGCGTCGTAAAGGCTGCCCCAACGTGCATTGGCGGCGTTCAGCGCGTAGCGGGCGTTGGAGACCGGCACCACGAGCTGGGGGCCGCAGAGGGAGGTGATCTCCGGGTCGAGCCCCGTCGTTTCGATCTCGAAATCGGCCGGCTCATCGACGAGATAGCCGATCTCGCGCAGGAAGGTTTCATAGCCGACAGGGTCGCCGGCGATGGCGCCGTGGGCCCGATGCCAGTCGTCGATGCGGCCTTGCAATTCGTCGCGCTTGGCCAGCAGCCGCGTGTTGGTCACACTATGCTCACCGACAAGTCCGGCAAAGCCTGACCAGAACCGTTCGGCGAAAACACCGGTGCCGGGGAGCGCTTCGTTCTCGATGAAATCTACCAGGAGCGGATGAACCTTGAGACCGGATTTTTCCTGGTAGTCGCTCATGGTCGCATCCTTCCGTCGTACTCGCGGGTACGCGTTCTAAGTCACCGCCGCTGGCCTGCCAACCCTAGAGAACGGATTTGGCCCTTGCGCCTGCGACATAGGCTTCGGCAACGCTCCGATCGTCTCCTAGGGTCTGGAGGAGGAATAATTCCTCAGCGAGGGTTTCGACAGTCGACATTCGTAGGGCCATGGCGGGCGTCGCACGCGCATCGAGCACGACGAGGTCGGCGGAGGCACCCGGCATGATCGATCCGATAGTGCCTTCGAGCAAGAGCGCCCTCGCGTTGCCGAGGGTCGTCATGTAGAACGCATTGAGCGGCGTCAGCCTCTGGCCGCGCAGCTGCAGCACCTTGTAAGCCTCGTCCAGCGTGCGCAGCATCGAATAGCTCGTCCCCCCGCCAATGTCGGTCGCAACACCTATTCGCACCCCGCATTGTCTCAGACGCTGATGGTCGAAAAGGCCGCTGCCGAGGAAGAGATTGGAGGTGGGACAGAAGACCGCCACCGCCCCGGTCTCCCCCATGAGCTTGGCCTCGCGGTGGCTCAGATGAATGGCATGCCCCATCAAGCTCCTGGGGCTGAGGAGGCCGTAATCCTCGTAGATGCCCGCATAGTCCTTGGCCTGTGGATAGAGCTCCATGGCATAGGTCACCTCGGCGGCATTTTCCGAGAGGTGGGTCTGCATGTAGCAGTCCGGGTGCTCGCCGACGAGCGCGCGTGTGGCCTCCATCTGCTCGGGCGTCGAGGTCAGCGCGAATCGCGGCGAGATGGCATAAAGACCCCTGCCCCGTCCGTGCCAGCGCGCGATGAGCGCCGTGGTGTCGTCGTAGCCCGATTGCGCCGTATCGAGTAGCGGCTCGGGCGCATTGCGGTCCATCATCACCTTGCCGCCGATCATCAGCATGTTGCGCTTTTCGGCTTCGGCGAAATAGGCATCGACCGATTGCGGGTGCACCGAGCAATAGGCGACAGCGGTGGTCGTGCCGTGGCGGATGAGTTCGTCGTAGAAGGCGGAAACGACGTGGTCGGCGTGCCCTTGCTCGGCGAACTTCTGTTCGGCAACGAAGGTATAGGTATTGAGCCACTCGAGCAGCGAGCCGGCGTACGAGGCAATCATCTGGCTCTGCACATAGTGCAGGTGCGTGTCGATGAAACCGGGCATGATGAGGTGCGGCCGGTGGTCGAATATCTCGGCGCCGGCGGCGAGCGCCGGCGAATAATCGGTGAGCTCGACCACCTTGCCGTCTTCTATGACGACCGCGCCGTCCTCCAGATACCGGTAGCTTTCGGTATCCTCGAGACCCTGCGGCTCGTCGAGGAAGGTCAGCACGCGCCCGCGCAGGATCGTGCGGCTCATCGGCCCGAGCCCTCGCGGTACCACTCGACGAGGATCGCGCGTTCCTCGTCGGTCATCTCGGTCACGTTTCCCGGCGGCATGGCGTGGCTCCAGCCGGCCTGGATGACGACCTCATGCGCGGAGTTGGCAATGGCGATATCATTGTCGAGGATGACGTTCTTGGGCGCTTGGTGGATGCCGGGCCAGACAGGCTCAGCCGTATGACACATGGAGCAGCGGGTCTGGACCGTCATGCTGGCAGCTGCGAAATGCTCGGCCTCGAGAAACGGGCCGGCGCCATGAGATGCCACCTCCGCCGCTGAACCGTTGATCTTGGGGCCGGTCGAAAGCCAGGCGATCACCAGCATGAGGACCACGGCCGCCGCCCAGGTCCAGTGCGGGTTACCCTTGCGCGCATGCCTGGTGTTGAAATAGTGCCGGATGACGACGCCGACGAGGAAGATCAGCGAGGCGATGATCCAGTTCCACTGCGTGGCGAAGGCCAGCGGATAGTGGCTGGAGAGCATGAAGAAGACGACGGGCAGCGTCAGGTAGTTGTTGTGCAGCGAACGCTGCTTGGCGATCTTGCCGTATTTGGCGTCCGGCACGCGCCCGGCCTTGAGGTCCGCCACCACGATTTTCTGGTTCGGAATGATGATCATGAACACGTTGGCGCTCATGATCGTAGCGGTGAAAGCGCCCATGTGGAGGAGCGCCGCGCGGCCGGTGAACACCTGCGTATAGGCCCAGGCCATTGCAGTCAGCAGCACGAACAGCACCAGCATCAGCCCGTTCTGGCTCTCCCCGATCGGAGACTTACAGAGCGTATCGTAGATGATGAAGCCGACGGCGATCGAAGCCAAGGAGATGAGGATTGCGCCCCACTGCGGGACGTCGAGGACGTTGCGATCGATGAGGTAGATGTCGGCCCCGACATAGTAGACGATGACGAGGAGCGAGAAGCCGGACAGCCAGGTGGCATAGCTCTCCCACTTGAACCAGGTCAGGTGCTCGGGCAGGAACTCCGGCGCCACCAGGTATTTCTGAATATGATAAAAGCCCCCTCCATGCACCTGCCACTCCTCGCCATGGGCGAGCGGCGGCAGGCTCGAGGTTTTCCTCAACCCCAGGTCCAGCGAGATGAAATAGAAGGACGAGCCGATCCAGGCGATGGCCGTGACCACATGCAGCCAGCGCGCCGCAAAGCTCAGCCATTCCCAAAAGATTGCGAAGTCGCCCATTCTCGTTTCCCTGTTTCGGAGCCTTGACGTGCCACAAGCACGGTGGGCTTCCCTCCCCCTAGAGGGGAGGGATTGAGGGTAGGGGTGGTTCAGCTGGCCGCCGATGGACCCCCTCCCCCGACCCCTCCCCTCAAGGGGGAAGGGAGCCCCAGCCCAGGTGGTCAGCATGAAAAGAGGCGGGACAAGCCCGCCTCTCCCGATTTCCCACGGGCGCTAGTTACGCCGGCGGAATGACGCCCTCCACATACCAGTCCATGGTGAGCAGTTGCTCGTCGGTCATGGTCTCACCCGCCGCAACGCGCTCGGCACCGGTGTGGTCGTTGATCGGGCCGGTGAAGATGTGGAGCGAGCCGTCGATTTGCCCGTTCTTGACCGCCTCGGCCGCCGCGACGACGTCCTCGGGAATCTTCTCGTTGTAGGCCCCGATCTGCACCTCGCCCTCCTTGAGGCCAGGCCAACGGTCCCCGCTTGTCCAGGTGCCGTCGATCACCGCCTGCGCGGCTTCGACATAGTGCGGTCCCCAATTGTCGATGATGGAGGTCAATTGCGCGTTGGGCGCGAAAGCGCTCATGTCCGCGCCCTGGCCGAAGCCGCCGACGATCCCCCGTTCCTCGGCCACCTGCAGCGCCGCCGGCCCGTCGGTGTGCTGAGCGATGATGTCGATACCCTGGTCGACCATGGCGCGGGCCGCGTCCGCTTCGCGAGCCGGATCGTTCCAGGTCGAGATGTAGACGGGCGTCATCGTGAAATCGGGATTGACTTTGCGGGCGGCGAGCGCGAACGCATTGATGCCCATCACCACCTCGGGGATCGGGAACGAGCCGATATAGCCACCTTTGCCGGTCTTCGACATGTGCCCCGCGATGGTCCCGCACACCGCCCGACCTTCGTAGAAGCGGGCGTTGTAGGTGGCGACATTGTCCGAGCGCTGGTAGCCGGTCGCGTGCTCGAACTTCACGTCCGGGAACTGCTGGGCGACTTTGAGGACATAGTCGCCATAGCCGAAGCTGGTCGCAAAGATCAGTTTGTGACCCGACTGGGCCAGTTCTCGCAGTACGCGCTCGCTGTCCGGCCCTTCCGGCACATTCTCGACATAGGTGGTTTCGACAGCATCCCCGAGCTGCTCCTCGAGATAGATTCTGCCTTGGTTGTGCGCGTAGTTCCAGCCATTGTCGTTGATGGTCCCGATATACATGAACCCGACCTTCAAAGGACCATCCTGCGCCAGCGCGCGGCCGCCGACCAGCGGCAGGGCCGCCGCGGCCCCGCCCAGGACAAGGACGTTGCGGCGATTGAACTTCATCATGTTTCTCTCCTGATTTGATCTTTTTCAGTCATTAGGGAAGGCGTTGTCCGCTCTCCTAATTGGTTGCGAGGAACGGCTTGCCGAGGCAAGCGGGCGCGCTCGTGCTGCCCGCCCGCCGCAGCGAGATCAGCACCAGGACAACGACGGTGGCGATATAGGGCATCGCCGCCCACAGTTCGGCGGGAACCGCCGAGAGCGGACCGCCGCCGGCCTTGGAATAGAGCTCGACGGTCATGACCAGCCCGAAGAGATAGGCGCCGGCCAGCAGCCGGAACGGGCGCCACGAGGCAAAGACGACGAGGGCAACCGCGATCCATCCGCGTCCGGCCGTCATCCGCTCGGCCCATTGCGGGGTAAGAAGCAGCGGGAACGCCGCGCCGGCGATCCCCGCCATCGCTCCGCCGAAAGCAACCGCCGCGTAGCGGATGCTAATGACCGAATAGCCGATGGAATGGGCCGAAAGGTCGTTCTCGCCGACGGCGCGCAGGATCAGGCCGGGACGCGTACGCTTGAGGAACCACCAGACGACAAAGACCATGATGAGCGAGAAATAGACCAGCGGCGAGTGGCCGAAGACGAGGCGCCAGACCGGATGTCCGGCGAGCTCTGCCGGAAAGACCGAGCGGAAGATGCCGACCGGCCGGGCAGAATACTCCTGCCCGGCGAGCGCCGAAAAGCCGGTACCGAAAATGGTCAGCGCCAGGCCTGTCGCCACCTGGTTAGCCGAAAGGCTGAGGGTCAGGAAAGCGAAGATCATCGAGGACAATAGGCCGGCCACCGCCGCTGCGAACACCGCGAGCCACGGATTGCCGGTCGTGAACATGACGATGAAACCGGTGACCGCACCGATCAGCATCATCCCCTCGACCCCGAGATTGAGGACACCCGCCTTCTCGACGACCAGTTCCCCGAGCGCGGCGATGAGGATCGGCGTCGAGGCGCCGATAACCGTGATGACGACGGCGATGAGGAGATCGGTGCTCATGCCCGCGCCTCCGCGCTCTGGTGCACCACGCGTTTAACTCGATAGCGCACGAGGATGTCTCCGGCGAGGAGGAAGAAGAGCATCATCGCCTGGAAGATGCCGGCAGCCGCGGCCGGCAGGCCAATGGTCGTCTGGGCGAGTTCACCGCCGACGAAGGTGATGGCGAGCACGATCGCGGCGAAGATGACACCCAGCGGATCGAGCCGACCAAGGAAGGCGACGATAATGGCAGTAAAGCCGTAGCCGGTTGGAAAGCCGGGCACGAGCCGCTGGAAGGGCCCGGCGACCTCCAGCATGCCGGCAAGCCCCGCGAGCCCGCCGCTGACGAGAAACGCAAGCCAGATGGTGCGGTTCTCGCTGAACCCGCCATAGCGGGCAGCGTGCGGGGCCGCGCCCACTACCCGGATCTGGAAGCCGAACAGCGAGCGGGTCATGACGAACCAGACAAGGAGCGCAACGACAATGGCGATCGGCACCCCGAGATGGACGATGGTGCCGGGAATGATCGTCGGCAGGCGCGCCGCTTCCGAAAAGATCCGCGTTTGTGGAAAGCCCATGCCCATTGGGTCCTTCCAGGGCGCGCGTACGAGGTAATAAATGAGCTGCACCGAGGCGTAGGTCAGCATCAGGCTGGTCAGGATCTCGTTGACCCCGAGCCTGGTGCGCAGCACCGCCGGGATCGCCGCATAGGCCGCGCCGCCGGCGATACCGGCAATGGCCATCAGCGGCAGCACCCACCAGCCCGTGACGCCATAGGTGGTGAGTGCAACCCCGGTCGCGAAGACGCCGCCCATGACGTACTGCCCCTCGGCGCCGATATTCCACACGTTAGCGCGGTAGGCGACCGCGAGCCCCACACCGATGATGATGAGCGGTGCCGCCTTGATGCCGAGGTCCTGCCATTTGTAGGAGTTGGTGAGCGGGGTGAGAAAGATCTCCCTCACCGCTCCCATGCCGTCATAGCCGATGAGCGAAAAGATCGCCCCCCCGATGAGCATGGTCAGCACTACCGCCGCCACGGGTGTCAGATAGAGCATGGCCTGGCTCGGCCGCGGGCGCTTCTCAAGCTTGAACTGCAACGCCGCCTCCGGCTTCGATGCTGACCTGTTCGGGCGTGCCGTGCACCCCGCCCATCAAGAGGCCGAGCTCCTCGATCGAGGCCTCGCCGACCTCGAGCGTGCGACTGAGCCGCCCCTCATTGATGACGGCGAGCGTGTCGCAAAGCGTCAGAAGCTCGTCGAGGTCCTGGCTGATGACGACGATGGCCGAGCCTGCGGCGGCAAGGTCGACCAGCGCCTGATGGATGGCGGCGGCCGCGCCGGCATCGACCCCCCAGGTCGGCTGGCAGACGACCAGCACCGACGGGCGCTGCAGGATCTCCCGGCCCATGATGAACTTCTGCAGGTTTCCACCCGAGAGGGAACTCGCCATCGACAGCGGTCCCAGCGCCTTGACGGCGAATTCGGCGATGACGCGGCCCGTATAGGTTCGCGCCGCGCCTGAATCGATGAGGCCGCCAACGACCATTTTCAGCCTGTCGCGGGCGGTGAGCACGCTGTTGTCGGCAAGGGTGAAGTCGCCGACGGCAGCATGGCCGTTGCGCTCTTCAGGAACAGCGCAAAGTCCGAGCTTACGCCGTCCGGTGGTGTCGAGGAGCCCGAGCGGGTGCCCCTCGAGGGTGATCGCCTGGCTGTTCTCGCCGAGCACCTCGCCCGAGAGCGCATCGAGCAGCGCATTCTGCCCGTTGCCGGCAACCCCTGCGATGCCGAAGATCTCACCCGCCCTGACGCTGAAACCGACGTCTTCGACGGCGATACCGAACTCATCCTCCGCCTTGGTCGACAAACCGCTGACGATGAGTTTGGGCTCGCCGAACGTGCGGTTGGGATCCTTCTTGATGTCTTTGAGGCTCGCCCCGATCATCCTCTCGGCCATCGAGCGCGAGGTCTCCTGCTTCGGATCGCAGGTGGCGACGACCTTGCCACCTCGCAGTATGGTGGCCGTATCGCAGAGCGCCTTGATCTCGTGCAGTTTGTGGGAAATGTAGAGGATCGAGCAGCCTTGGGCGGCGACCTGCCGCAAGGTCTTGAACAGCGCCTCGACCTCCTGTGGGGTCAAGACCGATGTCGGCTCGTCCATGATGAGGAGCTTGGGATTGAGGAGCAGCGCGCGCACGATCTCGATACGCTGACGCTCGCCGACCGAGAGGGTGGCAACGATCCGACGCGGATCGAGGTTCAGGCCATAGGCAATCATGACCTCGCGGATGCGCGCCTCGAGGTCGCGCGATCGGATCGAAGCGTCCATGCCGAGCGCGATGTTCTCCAGCACCGTCAGCGCCTCGAAGAGCGAGAAGTGCTGGAACACCATGCCGATGCCGAGCTTGCGCGCCTGCTTGGGATTGGCGATCTCGACCCGCTCGCCATCAAAGGCGATCTCGCCGGCATCGGGAGCCATGATGCCGTAGATCATCTTGACCAGTGTCGACTTGCCCGCCCCGTTTTCGCCGAGCAGCGCGTGGATGTCGCCGGGCCGCACCGAAAAGGTGACACGATCGTTGGCGAGGACGCCGGGGAACTGCTTGGTGATGCCCGAAAGCTGCAACCGGAAAGGCAGGTTAGCGTCCATCGACGGCTCCCGATTCGATCGTGGCCGGCCGGCTTGCACCAGAAACTTCCCGTCGCCCAATGTGGACCATTATTTCGGCTGCCGCCAGAGCCGCAATGACTTCCGGCCGCTTATCCCCAATCCCCATCTGCCCGATGGGCAGGGTAAGCCGATCGAGCGCCGGGAGATCGCCGCCTTCGGAAAGGAACCACTTGGCAAAGCGCGCCCGCTTCGTCCTCGATCCGACCATGCCGACATAGGGCGCATCAGTCCGATTCAACGCTTCCGCGGCGATGAGGAAATCGAGCGCGTGGTCGTGGGTGAGGATCACATAGGCACTGCCGCGGGGCGCCGAGCGCACCACTGCTTCGGGCATGGCCGAAGCATGTGTCGAGACGTTCTCGGGCAGGTCGCTCAGTTCCTCGCGGCGGGTGTCGACAACATGCGTCTTGACCGGCAGCAGGGCGAGGCACCGCGCAAGCGCGCGTCCGACATGGCCCGCGCCGAAGACGTAGACATGCGGCCGCTCCGCTTCCTCCGCCGCGAGCCGCGCCGAGAGTTCCCGCGCCAGGTCCGGCGTCACGTGCCGAAGGCTCACCCCGACCCTGCCGCCGCAGCACTGGCCGATCTCGGGCCCGAGCGGCACGTCCATCACCTCGCTGGCGCGGCGTGCAGCGATAAGCCGCCGTGCATGGGCAATGACCAGGTATTCGAGCGCTCCGCCCCCTATGGTGCCAAAAATCGATTCTGCGCCGACGAGCATAAACGTGCCCTGCGCGCGTGGGCTCGACCCGCGGACAGTGGTCAGTTCGGCGACGATGGCGACGGGCTCGCGGGAAAGAAACGTGGCGACGTCCGGCACCAGACGGGTCATCAGTCTTTCACCTCCCGGCGCATCCGCTCGACCCCCATAAGCACACGCTCGGGCGTCAGCGGCGTATCGAGCCGGGGCGCGACCCGGTAGTCGGCGACCGAGGCGACGGCCATCGACAGCGCCTCGACCACAGAGATCGCCAGCATCAGCGGCGGCTCACCCACCGCCTTGGAGCGGCCGATGGTCGGCTCGCGATTGACCGACCATTCGGCAATCCTGACGTTGAAGACCGGCGGCACATCCGAGGCTAGCGGAATCTTGTAGGTCGATGGCGCATGGGTGCGCAATTGCCCCTTCTCGTCCCAGACGAGTTCCTCGGTCGTCAGCCACCCCATGCCCTGAATGAAGCCGCCCTCGATCTGGCCGAGGTCGACGGCCGCATTGAGCGACTTGCCGACGTCATGGAGGATATCGACCCGATCAACCGCGTACTCGCCCGTCAGCGTGTCGATGGTGACCTCGGAAACCGAGGCGCTGTAGGCGAAGTAATAGAAGGGATGACCGCGGCCGGTTGCACGGTCCCAGTGGATCTTGGGCGTCCTGTAGAAGCCGGCGGCCGAGAGCTGCACGCGGGCCAGGTATGCCGAGGCGATGAGCGATTTCCACGGCACGAATTCATCGCCCGCCATCAAACCGCCAGGCACCCACTCGCACGCGGCCTCTTCGCACTGATAGACCTGCGCTGCGTGAGTCATCAGCCGCTCCTTGATCTGCCGCGCGGCATCCCATGCGGCCATGCCGTTGAGGTCCGATCCCGACGAGGCGGCAGTAGCCGAGGTATTGGGCACTTTGCCGGTCGTGGTGGCGTTGATCTTGACGTCGGCGAGGCCAACGCCGAAGGCATCCGCCAAGACCTGCGCCACCTTGATGTAGAGCCCCTGCCCCATCTCGGTGCCGCCATGGGAGAGATGGACGGAGCCGTCGCGATAGACGTGCACCAGCGCGCCCGCCTGGTTGTACCAGGTCGCGGTGAAGGAGATGCCGAACTTGACCGGGGTGAGCGCGATGCCTTTGCGCAGCACCGCGTTCTGCCGGTTGAACGCCAGCACCTGCTGCCGCCGTGCCTGATAGTCGGAGCTTGCTTCCAGCTCCTCGACGAGGCGGTGGATGATATTGTCCTCGACCACCTGATGGTAAGGCGTGACGTTGTTGTCCTCGACACCGTAGAAATTTGCCTTGCGGATATCGAGCGGGTCCTTGCCCAAGGCATAGGCGATATCCTCGACCCAGCGCTCGCAAGCCATCATCCCCTGCGGTCCACCAAAGCCACGGAAGGCGGTGTTGGAGACGGTATTGGTATAAAGCGGCTCGGAGCGGGCCCGGACGGCTGGATACCAATAGGCGTTGTCGCAGTGGAACAGCGCCCGGTCGGTCACCGGACCGGTCAGGTCCGATGAATAACCGCCATTGCCGCCATAGACCGCATCGACCGCGAGGATCCGGCCGGCATCGTCGAAGCCGACCTCGTAGTCGACGACAAAATCGTGCCGCTTGCCGGTTGCGCTCATATCGTCGTCCCGATCGGGACGGATCTTGACGGCCCGGCCCCACGTCTTGGCCGCGAGCGCCGCGACCGCCGCGAAGAGGTTGCCCTGCGTTTCCTTGCCGCCGAACCCGCCGCCCATCCGCCGCACGTTGACCGTGACAGCATGCTGGTTGATGCCGAGCACTTGGGCGACCATCAATTGCACTTCGCTCGGGTGCTGAGTGGAGGAGAAGACGACGACATCCTCGTCCTCACCGGGGACAGCAAGGGCGATCTGCCCTTCAAGGTAGAAATGGTCCTGCCCGCCAATCCTGATCGCACCCTTGATGCGCTTCGGCGCGGTAGCGAGCCCGGCAGCGACATCACCGCGCTCGAGCTTCAAAGGCTCGGTGACGAGCCGGCCGCCCGCCGCCTGCGCGGCGCGGACATCGGGGATGAACGGCAGGTCGCGGTATTCGACCCTCACCTTCTGCGCGGCACGACGCGCCGCCTCACGGGTTTCGCCGATCACCGCGAACATCGGCTGACCGAAGAACTGCACGAGCTTGTCGGCAAAGACCGGTTCGTCATGCTTGTGCGAAGGGCTGACGTCGTTCTCGCCGGGGACGTCGGCGCTGGTCAGCACCCCGACGACACCGGGGGCGGCGAGAACATCGGCAAAGTCGATGGAGAGGATCTCCGCATGGGCGCGGGTTGAAAGTCCGAGATAGGCGTGGAGTGTGCCGGCCGGCTCGACAATATCGTCGATGTATTCGGCCGTGCCCGCCACATGTTTTGGACCGCTGTCATGGCGGGTCGCGGTATGGAGTTTGGTGGCGGTGATCGGGGTCTGCTTGTTCATCACGCGACCTCGCGCGTCAGCCGCGCGGCTTCACCCTGCGTCTCGAGGTAAAACCGGCGTAAGAGGTTCTGCGCGGCAAGCAGGCGGTATTGCGCCGAGGCGCGCATGTCGGTGATCGGAGTGAAGTCCTCGGCAAAGGCCGCGGCAGCCGCATCGATCGTCTCTGTGGTCCAGGGCTGTCCGACGAGCGCCGCTTCCACGGCCCTCGCCCGCTTGGGTATCACCGCCATGCCACCGAAGGCGATGCGCGCCATGCCGACCTGGCCGGCATCGTTGATGAAGACGCGGAAAGCCCCGCAGAGCGCCGAGATATCCTCGTCGCGCCGCTTGGTGAGCTTGTAGACGGCAAACCGTTCGCCCGCCGGCAGGTCGGGTATGGTGACGCTCTCGACAAACTCGCCCGGCTGCCGGTCCTGCTTGCCGTAGGCGAGAAAATAGTCCTCGAGCTTGATCTCGCGCCGATGCTCGCCTTTGCGCAGCATCAGCCTGGCGCCGAGCGCAATGAAGGGCGGCGGTGTGTCGCCGATGGGCGAGCCATTGGCGATGTTGCCGCCGATCGTACCCATGTTGCGCACCTGCTCGCCGGCGAACCGGTTCATCAGCTCGGCCATCTGCGGGAAATGCTCGGTGAGCACCGGCGCCGCCTGCGTATAGGTGACGCCGGCATAGAAGCGCACCTCCCCGTCATTCTCGGCGACGCGCTGCAGCTCGGGAATGTTGCCGATGAAGATCACCGGGCCGATCTCGCGCATGAACTTGGTGACCCAAAGGCCGACATCGGTCGAACCGGCAACCACCGTCGCCTCCGGCTCGGCCTCGTAGACCGCGGCGAAGTCGTCGAGGTTTGCGGGAACGATGAACCGGTCGTGCCCCTCCCCGATCTCGACGCGCCTGCCGTCCCGCAGGGCCGCGAGGCGGTTCCGGACCATGGTGCGATGGGCGTAAAGCGGGTCCGCTTCCACGGATCCGTAGCTCGCAACGGCCTTGGCCGCGCGGATGATCGGCGCATAACCGGTGCAGCGGCAGAGATTGCCCTGCAGTGCCGTCTCGATGTTCGCCCGCGACGGGTTGGCCTCGCGCATCCACAGGCCGTAGAGCGACATGACGATGCCCGGCGTGCAGAACCCGCACTGCGAGCCGTGGTGATCGACCATCGCCTGCTGCACGGGATTGAGCGCCCCACCCTTGGTGAGATGCTCGACGGTGACCACATGGCAGCCGTCGAGGCTGGCAACGAACCGGATACAGGCCGTGACCGACTCGTAGACCAGCTCGCCGTCGACGAGACGGCCGACGAGCACGGTGCAGGCCCCGCAATCGCCCTCGGCGCAACCTTCCTTGCTGCCCCGCAGGCGCCTGTCGAGCCGCAGGAAATCAAGCAGCGTCTGCGTCGGCGCCACCTCGGTCAGGGTGACCTCCTCTTCGTTGAGGAGGAAACGGATGGCGTTGCGGGTTTCGACCATCGTCAGCTCCCCCGATAGGTCGAATAGCCGAACGGGCTGACCAGCAGCGGCACGTGATAGTGCGCGTCCTCGCTGATGGTGAAGCGGATCGGCACCACGTCGAGGAACGGCGTTTCGAGCTCGAGCCCGAGCCGCGAGAAATACTGCCCCACGTGAAAGTGCAGCTCGAACTCGCCCTGCTGGAACTGGTCATCGGCGAGCAGCGACTGGTCGAGCCGCCCGTCCGCATTCGTATAGCTTTCCATCAGGTGATGCGTGTGGTCGCCATGGATGAAGAGAAGATCGATCCGCATGCCGCGCGCCGGCTTTCCGTGCGCGGTGTCCAGAACATGGGTCGTCAGGCGACCGGAACCCGCCATAAGCTGCTACCTTAAAATTGCCCCGAACTCCGACACTAACGCAAATGGAGCGTGTTCCAAGAGGGGCAACAACGATTTTTTACCAACTGGTCCAATTTCTGCGGGCTTGCGCGCCGCGGGCGGGCGATTAGACTTCGCCAAACCCTTGAGCGAGTTGACCAATGCGCTATCCCCGCGACATGTTGGGCTACGGCCCCAATCCCCCAACCGCCAACTGGCCGGGGGGCGCGAACGTCGCAGTGCAGTTCGTCCTCAACTACGAAGAGGGCGGGGAGAATAATGTCCTGCACGGCGACGGGCAGTCGGAGGCATTTCTCGCTGACGTCATCGGGGCCGCGCCCTGGCCCGGCCAGCGCCACTGGAACATCGAGTCGATGTACGAGTATGGCGCACGTGCCGGTTTCTGGCGGCTCCACCGGCTTTTCATGCAAAACCACATTCCGGTGACCATCTACGGCGTCGCCACCGCCCTGATCCGCGCACCGGCCCAGGTCGAGGCCATGCTCGAGGCCGGTTGGGAAATCGCCAGCCATGGCTACAAATGGGTCGAGCACAAGGACATGCCGCCCGACGTCGAGCGCGAGCAGATCCGCGAGGCAATCCGCCTCCATACGCTCGCGACCGGCAGCCGCCCGCTCGGCTGGTATACCGGCCGCTGCTCACTGAACACCGTCGACCTCGTCTCCGAAGAAGGCGGCTTTGCCTACATCTCGGACACCTATGACGACGACCTGCCTTATTGGCGCGTCCATGACGGACGCCCGCAGCTCATCGTCCCCTATACGCTTTCAGCCAACGACATGCGGTTCGTGACCGCCTCCGGCTTCAGCAACGGCGAGGAGTATTTCCAATTCCTCAAGGACAGCTTCGACTGCCTCTATGCGGAAGGAGAGGCCGGCAGCCCGAAGATGATGTCGATCGGCCTCCACTGCCGGCTGGTCGGTCAGCCTGGCCGTTTGCAGGGCCTGAAAAGATTCGTCGACTACATCAAGGGGTTCGACAAGGTCTGGACGCCGACGCGGCTGGAAATCGCCCGCCACTGGGCGAGCGAGCACCCCTATGAGGCGCCGGACCTCGTCCCCTCGCAAATGACCCGCGATGCGTTCGTCCACCGCTTCGGCTCGATCTTCGAGCACTCCGCTTGGATCGCCGAACGCGCCTTCGATGGGGAGCTGGGACCAGCCAACGACACGGCGCTCGGCCTGCACTTCGCCTTGAAGATGCAGTTCCGTGCTGCGAGCGAGGGGGAGCGCCTCGGCGTTCTGACCGCCCATCCGGACCTTGCGGGCAAACTCGCGGCCGCCAGGCGTCTGACGGCGGCTTCGAGCGAAGAACAGGCCTCGGCCGGACTCGATGCGCTGACCGACGGGGACCGGGAAACGTTCACCCGGCTCAATACGGCCTATACGGCAAAGTTCGGCTTCCCGTTCATCATCGCGGTCAAGGACAACACCAAGGCCTCGATCCTTGCCGCTTTCGAGCAACGGCTGAACAACTCGCGCGAGCAGGAGTTCGCTACGGCCTGCGCCCAGGTCGAACGGATCGCGCGTCTGCGCCTCGAGTCGCTTTTAGCCTAACCGTCCTCGCTTATCGTCGTATCGCCGGCGTCCGCGCCGGCGATGCCCGTCTCGAAGAGCGAGAACAGCAGGGCGAGGATCGCCAGCCAGGGCAGGTTGTGCTGCACCCAACCATGGGCGGTGTCGCCATGAAAAGTGAATGCTTCCATGGGCGACACTTTAACTGAGGAAAGTTGAGAATCCGGTAACGCTAACGCCGCGTTACCTTAATGGTCTCACCATGCCTCCGGCTCGCGCACCAGATGGACGATGCCGGCCGGATTGAAGAACCAGCCGCCACGGAATCCCTCGCCCAGCGGCTCGATGGCATCGTTGCGCGTGATGCCTGTTGCTGTGAGCTCGACAGCCGCCTGTTCAAAATCCGGCGTAAACAGCTCCAGCCACACCTCGGCCTGCGAGAGTGTTCCCACCTCATCGACCCACAGGCGATTGGGGCCGTAGATAAACCCAATATGAGGATGCTTTTCGGTGAACGTCTCGAGGCCGAGCGTATCGCGGTAGAACGCCACGGTCTCCTGGTACTGATGGGTCGGCACCTTCATGGCGATATTGATGCCGCCATAGATATCCCTAGGCATTTGCGTACTCCGATGTCGCAGCGCTATTTGTAGAACCCCTCACGCAACTTGATGCCGTGCTCGAGATAGACCTTCAGAGCGCAGAGCATGCCGGTCCAACCCTCGCAATTGCCGAACGACGCCTTGAGCGCAGCGGGGGTCTCGCGCCAGCCCTCCTCGGTGATCGCAACCAGCGTTCGACCGTCCTCGATCGGCGTGAACGTCATGGTGACCGTCGTCTTGTAGCCGGCCGGCTGCGCCATTTCGGGACTGTCGCCCTCGGCTGCATCCCAGCGCAGGACGATGCGCCTGTCCTTTTCGACCTCGACCACCTCGACGGGAAACGCGCCGGGGAAATCATGGAAGTCCCAGGTCACCGTCGCGCCCGTCTCGAGCCGGCCTTTGGCCCCGCCGGTGGTGAAATAGCCTGACAGCTGCTTGGGGTCGACCACCGCCTCGAATACCTCGCCGACGGGCTTGGCAATGCGGCCTGAAACCGTGAATTCGTAAGCCATCTGGTCCTCCTTTACGCTTGACCGCAACCACGATATGTTATAAAAATATAACATGTCAAGTGACGAATCGAACGACAAGGTTTTCAAGGCTTTAGGCAACGGCTTGCGTCGCCGCATGCTGGATGCACTCAAGGACAATCCGCAGACGACCGGAGCGCTCGCCGAGCGGTTTTCCGAGATCGACCGCTGCACCGTGATGCAGCACTTAAAGGTCTTGGAGGAAGCTGACCTCATCCTCGTCGAGCGGCGCGGACGCGAGCGCTGGAACCACCTCAACCCCCTGCCTATCCACGACATCCACGAGCGCTGGATCGGCCCCTATGCCGCCTATGCGGTGGAGAAGCTGGCCGATCTCAAATCGCGGCTTGAGCCTTGAAGGCAGGGGTTGCGGGCACCTCAACCGGAGGCTATCCGGGAGAACCATTTTCTCGCGGAGTATCCGACGGTGCAGACCCTTCACATCGCCAATAAGAACTATTCGTCCTGGTCGCTGCGTCCGTGGGTGCTGATGAAGGTGCTGGGTATCGCCTTCGAGGAGGTCCTGCATCCGTTCTCCCCCGGATCCAACTACGAGACCTTCCGCGCCTTCTCGCCGACCGGCAAGGTGCCCTGCCTCGTCGACGGCGACATCGCCGTCTGGGAATCCCTCGCCATCGTTGAATACCTTGCCGAGAGCCACCCCGCCGTCTGGCCGGCCGACAAGGCGGCACGCGCCTTCGCCCGCGCGGTGAGCGCCGAAATGCATGGCGGATTCTCGACCCTGCGCAACATCTGCACGATGAACTGCGGCCTGCGCGTCGCGCTCAACGAGATCACCCCGGCACTGAAGAGCGACATCGATCGCATCGATGCCATCTGGAGCGAGGGACTGTCGCGCTTCGGCGGCCCGTTCCTGGCCGGCGACAGCTTCACCGCTGCCGATGCCTTCTTTGCGCCGGTTGCCTTCCGGGTAAAGACCTACGGCCTCGAGCTCAGCGCTGCAGCCGCCGCCTATGGTGAACGCCTGCGCGCGCTGCCGGCGATGATCGAATGGTATGAGGCCGGCGTTGCCGAAACCTGGCGCGAACCCGGCCATGAGGCCGAGGCACAGGCGGCCGGCACCATCACAGCGGATTTGCGCGCCACCGCATAGCGCCGGACAAGGCGCACATTTTCACTTTCCGGAAAACCCTCTAGTGTCGAGCCAGTTTTCTCGCGGGTCGAAAGTGTCCATGTCACCATCCTACGCATCCCCGGTCGCGGGCCTCCCTTCGCAGATGGCCCTCCATACCGGCCGTGCCGTCTTCACCGAGGCCTATGCTCTGATTCCGCGCGGCGTAATGCGCGACATCGTGACCTCCACCCTGCCGCATTGGCGTGACACGCGCCTCTGGGTCATCGCGCGCCCCCTCTCCGGCTTTGCCGAAACCTTCTCCCAATACGTGGTGGAAGTCCTGCCCGGCGGCGGAAGCGAGCAGCCGGAAGCCAACACGCAAGCCGAAGGCATTCTCTTCGTGGTGGAAGGCGAGATCGAGCTGACCATCGGGAGCGATCGGCACCGGCTTGAAGCCGGCGGCTACGCTTTCCTGCCCCCCGGTTCCCAGTGGACGCTCACCAACACATCCGCCGCCCCTGCGCGATTCCACTGGGTGCGCAAGCGCTACGAGCCCGTGGAGGGCATCGATGTGCCGTCCGCCTTCGTCACCAACGAGCAGGACGAACCGATCCGCTGGATGCCGGATACAGGTGATACCTGGGGGACCACCCGCTTCGTCGACCCCGACGACGTGCGCCACGACATGCACGTCAACATCGTCACGCTTGCACCCGGCGCCGTCATCCCGTTCGAGGAAACCCACGTCATGGAGCATGGCCTCTATGTGCTCGAAGGCAAGGCCGTCTACCGGCTCAATCGCGACTGGGTGGAGGTCGAGGCGGGCGACTTCATGTGGCTGCGCGCCTTCTGCCCCCAGGCGTGCTATGCGGGACCGGAGCGTTTCCGGTATCTGCTCTACAAGGACGTGAACCGTCACGCCAAGCTCCCGTTCTAAAGCCATGGACACTGCGCACACCATCGCCATCGAACCGCTGACCGCAGAGGCCTTCGCCCCGTTCGGACAGGTCATCGAGACCGCAGGCGCCCACCATTATCCGATCAACAACGGCAAGACTGAGCGTTATCACGACCTGGCGCGGGTGGAACTGGCCGGCGTCCACGCCCGTCCGCTGATCTCGATCTTCCGCGGCCAACCTTATGACCTGCCGCTGACCCTCGCCATGGTCGAGCGCCACCCGCTCGGCAGCCAGGCCTTCTATCCGCTCTCGGAGCGTCCCTTCCTCGTCATCGTCGCGCCCGACGAGCCCGATGGTCCCGGCACCCCCCGCGCGTTCCTCGCCACTCCGGGTCAGGGCGTCAACATCGCCATGAATACCTGGCACGGCGTCCTGACACCCCTCGAGGCCGAGAGCGACTTCCTCGTCGTCGACCGCGGCGGCGAGGGCAACAATTTGGAAGAATTCAACTTTTCGACGCCCTACCAGATCGTACTGGCCGACTGAGCGGCTACCCCAACCCCTTGCGCGGCACGCGGCAATCGTCGAGCATGGCGCCATGAACGACCTGCTTCACGACACACCGGCTTTGATCGGGCGTCTCTTTGACGTGATCGAAACCGATATCGCCGCCAGGACCCGCGCCAGCGTTGCCGCCGGCAACAAGATCTTCGGCGCGGCCATCCTGCGCAAATCCGACCTCTCAGTGGTTGTCGCCGAGACCAACAACGAAGTGGAAAACCCGCTCTGGCATGGCGAGATCCACGCCATCAAGCGCTTCTACGAGCTTAGCCCCGGGAAGCGCCCGAACCCCAAGGATTGCCTATTCCTTGCCACGCACGAGCCCTGTTCGCTATGTCTCTCGGGCATCACCTGGGCGGGGTTCGACAATTTCTATTTTCTCTTTTCGCACGAAGAGAGCCGCGACAGCTTCGCCATCCCCTACGACATCCAGATCCTGCGCGAAGTCTACGCGGTACCCGACCCCGGCAAGAACGAAGCGCCGCCCGACCGGCCGCTCTACAACCGCACCAACCGCTTCTGGCAGAGCCACGACATCACCCGCATGATCGCCAGCCTCGACCGCGGCAATCGCGAACAGCTGCTTGCGCGGCTCGACGACATCGGCGCGCTCTATGCCGACCTCTCGGCCGCCTATCAGAAGGGCAAGGGTGGGCGAGGCATTCCCCTCGCCTAATGCCGGACGCGAAGAAGCCTGTCCCGGACTTGATCCGGGATGGACACCACTGTAGCGGTTCGAAAACGCGATCGGGATTTAAGTCCCTACTCGCTGAGCGACACGATGTTGCTGCGCGGTGCCTCGGCGAACGAGGCGGCAAGGGTCAAAAAGCTCATTGCGGCGGCAAAGAGCACGGCAAGTACGAACTGGGTCATCGTCTGCACTCCCTGTGCGATCCGGGCGCTCCAGCGCATTGGAATGCTCCTTGATAATCTCACGCACCTGAACACGAGAGCAATGGCTCATTCACCCCCCATTCAGGTAGGCCGCATGGCGAATACGTGCCATTCGGTGAGCGGGCGGCGATTTGCAGAACCTTTCGCGACTTCATACGTTGCAGTCACGCACCCATGGATATGCAGGATCACCAACAGGATCGTCAAATGACTGATGCGCGAACCGGGCACGACGAGGCCGCGCCGGCGCGGCTTGCCATCTTCACCGACTTCGACGGCACACTCGTCGAAATCGCCGAAAGACCTGAGGAGGTCAAGGTCGCTGCGGATCTGCCCAGACAACTCGGCCGGGCAGCCGAACAGCTCGACAGCGCCTTCGCCGTGATCACCGGCCGCGAGATCGACGACATCGACCGTTTCCTTTCTCCGCTTCATCTGCCTATCGCCGGGGCGCACGGCAGCCAGCGGCGCCGCGCCGACGGAGCGGTCGAGGGGCTGGACGACGATATCGTTCGCGCCGCCGATGAGCTCGCGCGCCGATTGGAGCCGTTGCTGGCTGACAATCCGGGCCTCATCGTCGAGCGCAAGCGCGGCGCCGTCGCCCTGCACTATCGGCAGGCTCCTGAACTCGAGCAGGCCTGCAAGGTGGCCATGAACGAGGCGGCCCGCTTCGACGACCGCTTCACGCTTGTCGAAGGCAAAATGGTCATCGAGGCGAGGCCCCAGGGTCTCAGCAAAGGCACGGCGTTGCGCGCCTTCATGCGCGAGCCGCCGTTTGCCGGACGTATTCCCGTCTTCATCGGCGATGACACGACCGACGAGGACGGCTTCGTCGCCGCCCAGGAATTGGGCGGCGTCGGCATCAAGCTCGGTTCCGGTCCTACGGCCGCCCGCATGCGTATTGCCGACGTCGCCTCGGTGCATGCCCTGATCCAGGGCTTGGGCGACCTCTCCTTCCGTGAAGAAACGGGAGGCAGACAACATCAGCACGTATAGGGGCAAACACCAATGAGCAGACTCATCGTCGTATCCAATCGCACGCCTGGCAAAGGCCCGGCGGCCGGCGGACTTGCGGTCGCACTGCGTAAGACGCTGGCCGAGCGAGACGGATTCTGGTTCGGCTGGTCCGGCCGGCTGGTCGACCGGCCCGACAGTGAAGCGGTGTTCGAGGACATCGAGGGCATAAAGGTCGGTAAGATCGATCTTACCCGCGACGACCACCACGCCTACTATGCCGGTTTTTCCAATTCCATCCTCTGGCCGAGCTTTCATCTGCGGCTCGACCTGGCCACCATCGAGGGCCACTGGTACGAAGGCTATCGCCGCGTCAACGCCCAGTTCGCCCAGGCACTGCTGCCTCATATCGCGCCGGACGACGTGATCTGGGTCCACGACTACCATATGATCCCGCTTGCCTCTGAACTGCGGCACTTAGGGATCAACAACCGCATCGGCTTTTACCTCCACATCCCCTTCCCCACTGTCGACGCGCTCTACGCCATCCCCCACCATAACGAACTGATGCGCGACCTTTCGCGCTACGACCTCATTGGCATGCAGGCCAACCGCGACGTCTCGGCCTTCACCGAGTTCGCCGATCACCAGTCGCCTTCGACCCTGTCGGGCAGTCCGCTCAAATCCGTCGATTTCTCGCGGACCGAGGTAGCGGCCTTCCCCATCGGGTCGGACCCTGAAGCCTTTGCACGCCTGGCGGTCAGCCCGGCAGCCACCAAGATGGTCAGACGCATGGAGCGTGCCCTTGGCGACCAGGCGCTGGTGCTCGGCGTCGACCGGCTCGATTATTCCAAGGGCCTGCCGCAGCGCGTCGAAGCCTATGAGAAGCTTTTGGCCAACAATGCCAGCCTCCGCCGGCAGGTTCATCTCCTGCAGGTGGCCCCACCCTCGCGCGACACCATCAAGGAATACCAGGAAACGAGCGACACGCTCGACGCCATGGTCGGGCGCTTGATGGGGCGCTTTGCCGAACCGGACTGGCAGCCCGTGACCTACGTCAAGCGTGCCTACGGCCAGCCGAGCCTGGCTGGCCTGTACCGCCTCGCACGGGTCGGGCTGGTGACGCCCCTTCGCGACGGCATGAATCTGGTGGCCCACGAATACGTCGCTTCGCAGGACCCGCACGACCCAGGCGTGCTGGTCCTGTCACGCTTTGCCGGCGCCGCCGAGATCTTCGAGGACGCGCTGCTGGTCAACCCCTTCGACACCGACGAGACGGCCGAAGCTCTGCGGCTCGCCCTCAACATGCCGATCGAGGAGCGCCGGCATCGATGGGAACGGCTGATGGCCGGCGCCCATGACCACAGCGTCGACCGCTGGGCCGAGAGCTATCTGTCGCGCCTCGCGCCGACCGGGCAGAACGGCCAGCCGGCACCGGTGCGCGACGTGCTCTATCTCGATTCCGTGGCGTGATCCTTTCCAAGGATTCACCCACCTCACCGAGTTGTAACGCCCTTCTCCCATCGCCTCGCTTTAGAGTTGAGGCACACCAACGCCGCGCGGAGGGGATGAAAACATGGCTCTGACGAAGTGGTTGAACCGGCGGGAAGTCCTGTCGCTGGTAGCGGTGACCGCTGCCGGCGGCACATTGATGAGCCAGACCGCGTTCGCTGAGGAGACCAGCGCCGGTGGGACGCAGGGCCTGCTGCCTGGCGCCGATGTCTGCGTCATTACCCCAGAGGTGACCGAAGGCCCCTATTATTTCGATCCGGCCCTCGAACGCGTCGACATCACCGAAGGCCTGCCCGGTGTGCCGATCCGCGTACGGCTGCAGGTTGTCGATGGTTCCTGTCAACCGATGCCTGGCGCGCGCGTCGACATCTGGCATGCCAGTGCCGACGGCATCTATTCGGGCTACGCCAACCAGCCCGGAGGCATCGACGCGACGGGGGAGACCTTCATGCGCGGCACGCTCTTTGCCGACGACGCTGGCACTGTCGAGTTCGCATCGATCTATCCCGGCTGGTACCGCGGGCGCACGACCCACATCCATTTCAAGGTCTTCCTCGACGAGACCAATGTGCTGACCGGACAGCTGTTCTTTCCCGATGAGCTGTCCGAACACATCTACAGTAACACCTCGCCTTACAACGCCCGCGCTGAGCGCGATACGCTCAACTCCAATGACTCCATTGCGGCCCGGGCGACCCAAGCCTCTTTTGCCAATGTCGAGGAACTGGGAGAAGCCTATCTGGTTGCCATGATCATCGGCGTCGATCCCAGCACGTAGCGCGCGTGCGGCATCAGCCCTGATGACATCTGAGCCGCGGACATCCTATGAGCAACAACCAGCCTTCCCCGTTCTGGGATGAACGTCCGCTGTGCCCCGCCTCGGGAGGAGCCGAGCCTGCCTGACGCTCCTGTTCGCGGCCGCTGGCTCGAGGTATCACGCCGAGTTCGAGACTGGCGCCAGCTTGGGCAGGACCGATCTGGCAGCCAGTTTGATGCGATCGACGAGATCGGCGATCTTGGCATCGCCAGCGCGGTCGGCGAGCAGGTAGATGCCCATTGTCCTGGCGACCGGAGGTTCAGCCTGCTCCACCTCCAACAGCCCGCGCCTGCCGATCTCTGCGCTCATGAGCTTGGTGAAATGCAGCACCGCGTCGCTGTCGCGCACGTAGTCTATGCAGGCGGTAAGGGAGTTGGACGCGAAGGCGAAGCGCGAGGCGACGAAGGCGCTGGCGATGGTTTCCAGCCGTTCCGCCTCATTGATGAAGGCGCGATAGCGGTTCTCGGGCGTCGCCGGAAACGCGCGCGGATAGGAGAAAATCTCACTGCGGTTGCGCGGTACCCCGAGGAGCGGGTGGTCTGGGCGCACGAAGTACCCAGGCGGCGACTGGCTGAGCGGGATGAACTGGGCACCGGCCGTCGCCCGCAGACCATCGAACCGGAAGGACACGAAAAGGCTGATATCCCCGGACAGGAGCTGCTCCATGCACTGGATCTGGTCGGCCACATTGACCCGCACCGGTGCCGTCGGATGGTCGATCCGATACGCTTTGACCACATCGTGGATGAACAGCGTCCACCAGGTATCGCCACAGGCTAGAGCAATCCCTTCCTCGCTGCGCTCCCGCTGCTCCCTGAGGCTGATCAGCGCATTGTCGTAGATGCGCTGCATCATACGCACATTCTCGCATAGCGACTCGCCATAGGGGGTGAGCCTCACCCCCTCCGAGGTGCGGCGCAGCAGCGGCAGGCCGACTTCCTTTTCCAGCTTCTGCATATTCACCGTCAATGTCGGTTGGGTCACGTTGAGTACGCGTGCCGCCGCAGTGATGCTGCCCGCTTCGGCAATGGCCAGAAACTGGCGCAGGGCCCGGTCCATCGAAGTCCTCCCTCATAGACGCAGTCTATTTTCCTAGCAGCATTTCATATTTTTCAAATAGGGCATGGTGTGATTAGTTCTGTCGAAAGAGCGCCACGGACCGGCTCGACCCGAGCGGCAGAAGCGCTCGAGCGGGATCGCCGACCAAGCCGACAAGCTTCGATTCATTGAGTGACCACCGCCACATGGCGGGGGCAGCGATGTCGTTTGCCGACGCCCAGATCCTGCCGCTTCGAGATCGACCGACTGTGGAGGAGGAAAGACATGAGTTTGAACCTGAACCGGCGCCAGATCCTGATGGGTGGCTCGGCACTTTTGGCATCGAGCTGGCTTGCGCCGGCCTTGGCGCAGGACATCAACCTGCGCATGATGTTCTGGGGGAACCAGGATCGTGCGGATCGCACATTCAAGGTCCTCGAGGCATTCGGCGAAAAGACCGGCATCACTATCACCGGGGAGTTCCTGGCCTTCAGCGACTATTGGACCAAGGTTGCGACCCAGACAGTGGGTGGCGCCGCACCCGATGTCCTGACAATGGATGGGTCCGGTCGCTATGTCGCCGAATATGCGAGCCGCGACGCCCTTGCACCGCTGGACGAGTTCATCGGCAATGAACTCGATTTTGCCGATTTCGACCAGGACCAGCTGGAAGCCGGCAAGGTCGGCGGCAAGCTCTATGCCGTCAGCCTCGGCTCCAATGCCTTCGGCATGGTCGTCGACAGAGAGGCGTTCGACACTGCGGGCATCGACATTCCCGGTCCGCAAACGACTTATGACGACCTTTACGGCATGGCCGAAGCGTTCAAGACCGCTGGCCTCGGCCAGGCCGTCACCGACGACAGGTCAGGCTCCTGGGCGGCCCTGGAGAACTGGCTGCGCCAGAACGGCAAGGCCCTCTACACCGCGCAAGGCGAGCTCGGCTTCGACGAGGCGGACATGACGCGGTGGCTAACCTTGTGGAAGGAACTGCGCGATGGTGGCGTCTGCGTTGCCGCCGATATCCAGGCCATGGCCGACGGTCCTGCCAGTTCGCCCCTGATAACGGGGCACAGCGCTTCAATGGGAGAATTCTCCAATCTTCTGGTGGCCTACCAGGCATTGACGACGTCGCGGCTGGCGCTGACCAACTTCCCACGGGTCTCGCTGGATACACCCGGAGGCTACTATCGCCGCCCCTCCATGTTCTTTTCGATCAGCAATCGATCAGCCCATAAGGCCGAAGCCGCCCGCTTCGTCAACTTCTTCGTCAATGATCTCGAGGCCAACAGGATCCTCAATGCGGAACGCGGTATTCCTCCTTCCGCCGCTGTCCGCGATGGCATTGCCGACAACCTCGACGAGGCCGGCAAGGCGGCCCTGGACTACGTCGGCGGGCTTGGGCCGCTCTTGAGCCCAGCGCCGCCGCAGTCGCCCAGCGGCGGCGGGGAGATCAACGAATCGCTGCTGCCCTCGGTCGGCCAGGAAGTCGCCTTCGGCGTGCAGCCGCCGGAAGCCGCCGCGGCCGCCTTCATTGCCGCCGCGCGCGAGGCCCTGCAGCGCGCCGGCTAGAGCGTTTCACGATTTGACGGAAGCACGGGGGCAGTCGCTCCCCTCTCTTTGAAGACCTCAAGGAGAGGGGAGCGAAAGAGCCGTCGATTTTGCTAATCCGTGAAGAAGTCCAGTCCATACAACTAAAGGCACGAAGGAGAAGGTCCTTTGCTTCGTGCCAAGTCTTCGGAGGCCGCCTTGGGTCCGAATATCATTTACATCCACACCCATGACAGCGGCCGCTATGTTTCCCCCTATGGCCACGCCGTACCGACGCCGAACATCGCGCGTCTGGCCCGCGAAGGGGTGCTGTTCCGCAAGGCGCACACGGCTGCCCCCACCTGCAGTCCCAGCCGTGCGGCCTTACTCAACGGCAATTGGCCGCACGAGAACGGCATGATCGGCCTCGTCCATCGCGGTGCACGTCTCAACGATCCGCGCCAGCACCTGGCCAATGTGCTGAGCGAGGCGGGCTATGACTGTGCGCTGATCGGACTTCAGCATGTCGCGCCGCAGGACGAGCTCGGCGCGCTGGGCTATGGCGACGTCATCGAACCCCCCACCAACCACGCCCGGGACGTCGCGCCTGCGGCGGCCGACTGGCTTGCGCGGCGAACCGGTGACAGGCCTTTTTTTCTTTCCGTCGGCTTCGTTGAAACTCACCGCGTTTATCCCGAGGCGGACAACAGGGACGATCCCCGCTACCTCGCGCCCCCGCCGGGCTATCCGGACGCGCCCGGGATACGCGCCGATACGGCGCGTTTGCACACGAGCCTGCGCAGCGTCGACGATGCGGTTGGGCTGGTGCTTTTGGCCCTCGCCGCGTCAGGCAGGGCCGAAGAGACCCTCGTGATCTTCACCACCGACCACGGGCTCCCCTGGCCGGAGGCGAAGGGCAATCTGGGTGATGCCGGCACCGGCGTGGCGCTGATCATGCGCGGGCCGTCCGGGTTTTGCGGTGGCCAGGTCGTCGATGCACTGATCTCCCAGCTCGACATCTTTCCCACTCTCATGGACATCGCGGGGCTTTCCAAACCGTCCTGGCTGAGGGGCAGGAGCCTGCTGCCGCTCGTGACGGGCGAAGCCAGGGAAATCCAGGACGAGATCTTCGCCGAAGTGACCTGCCATGCTGCCGCCGAACCCATGCGGGCAATCCGCACGCATGAATGGCTCTACATCAAGCGCTTCGATGGCGGAGGATTGCGCGTACTGCCCAATGTGGACGACGGAGATGCCAAGGCGCTCTATCTCCAGCACGGCTGGACCGCCACCCCGCCTGCACCGCGAGCACTCTATAATGTCGTTCTCGATCCACTCGAAAAGCAAAACCGTATCGAAGAGGAGGCGTACGCAGGGATTGCCAATGCCCTCGATGCGCGGTTACACGAGTGGATGGCGACCACCAATGATCCGCTGCTCGAACCGGACTGGGCGCCACCGGCGCATTTCAGGCTGAAGCATCGGTGCTGAGACCAGGCCCGAGGGTAGAGGACCTTTTCCAGCGCCTCGTCGGCGAGCAGCTCATTGAGAACGCCGCGCTTGGCCTTTGCGCCGGAGAGGATCACCTGCTGCTCGATTTTGACGACGGTCGAGCCCTGAGGGGCAGCCTCGACGCGCAGGGGATCGTTGAGGAGATCCTTGGCGAGGTGGGGCGATATTGGGGCCATGGTGGCCGAGAACAGCATGGTCTGGCGCCTGGGACCGATGCCCTTGGCGATGGCCTTGACCGGTCCGATGAAGCCCATGTCGAGCACGCGGTCGGCCTCGTCGAGGACCAGGAAGCGGGTTTCGTTGAGCCACACCTTGCCGTCATCGACAAGATCCTGGAGCCGTCCGGGAGTGGCCACCATCACGTCGACGCCCTTGGCGATCTTCTGGATCTTCGCATGGCGGGAAACGCCGCCGAGAACTAGGACGGTGGAGGCCGAACCGGCATGGCCTCATCGAATGCCGCAATTTTATCGGCTTCGGCGAGGCTTTCCTAAACTCGTCCTCCTACTTGGCGAGGATGGTGGACGAGCAACGGGGGAGAGTGTTTTGGAAAGAGTGTACCAACTTCTCTTGGCCGCGGGATATCCCTTGCAAGGAGTAGACTGGCTGCGCCAGCACCGATTGTCCGCTATCGTGCTTATGGCCTTTGCGGCTTGGGCACTATTCATCGGGCTCGGATGGCTGATTTGGTTGGCGCTGACTTAATCCGACAACACGCGGCTATCGCCGAAGGGCCAGTTCCGGCTGCGGCCATTGGTCAAAACGTCCACCGTACCAAGAATGACAATCAGCGGTGCAAGGAAGAGCCACGTGCCAGCGATTTGCAGCGTGCAGACATTGATGGTTGGGAGCGACATGAAGAGCCTCGGGCGCGCGCGTTCTGGGGAACCGAGGTCGCGGCTTACGCGATCTCGTGGGCGTTCCAGGCTCTCGCCAGGCTCGAAAAAATCTTGGCACAGTACTGCGCCGAGCACCACTACACTATTTCGTTAACCTTACTTCGCGGGCGCAGCCTCCACCGCTGCAGCGTCCGGAGAGCAAAAGGCATATTGGTGGCGCTTTAGGTCCAGCAGTTTTGCATCGCTCCAGCTTCGCGCTCGACGCTTTCAAGGAAGATCGTCTTGCCGTCGGTCCGGAACCGACTGGTGGAGAATGGCCGGTCGCTCTCAACCACTTCGTGGGCGTAGCCCAAACAATGTCGAATAGTCTTGAGCCCTAACCCCCCCCTTCACGAAAGCGTTCACGAACCGCAGCTCGATCAGGTCCCGGAACGACAGCTCTATGCTGTCATCCAGCTTGGGCACCTCTGGAACCCACAAAGGTGGCACTTCGTGGCGCCCCACCGCGCGAAACTGGCACGCCAGCCTTGAGGCAATAGTCGATGCAACCTCAAAAAGGGGCGGCCACCGGCCGCCCCTTCTGATTTACGCCACCCGCTCGCGCCGGCCGCCTTCGCGGCGCGACTTGCCGGCACTCTTTTGCGTACGCGTCCAGCGCGGCTTCTGGGACTTGTCCTTTGCCGGCTTGGCGCGCGGCGCGTCCGATGGCTGGTGGTGCGGCTGGGCGCGCTCACCCTGCGGCCTCGGCTGGCGCTCACCGGCCGGCGCCGCCTTGACGCCGGTGGTGTTGGCGAGGCTGAGATCGCCGGAGACCGGCAGGGTGCGGCGGATCAGCCGCTCGATGTCGCGCAGCTTGGTCCGCTCGGTGCCGTCGCAGAGCGTAATGGCGATGCCCGAAGCGCCGTTGCGGCCGGTGCGGCCGATGCGGTGGACATAGTTCTCCGCGTCGTCCGGCAGTTCATAGTTGATGACATGGGTGATGCCCGGCACGTCGATGCCGCGTGCCGCAATGTCGGTGGCAACGAGGATGCGCTTGTTGCCCGAGGCGAAGCCCTTGAGGGCAGCCTGGCGGGCGTTCTGGCTCTTGTTACCGTGGATAGCCGCCGCTTCGTGCCCGTCAATGCTGAGGTTCTTGGTGACCCGGTCGGCGCCATGCTTGGTGCGCGCGAAGATGAGGACCTTTTCCAGCGCCTCGTCGGCGAGCAGCTCATTGAGAACGCCGCGCTTGGCCTTCGTGCCGGAGAGGATCACCTGCTGATCGATTTTGACGACGGTCGAGCCCTGAGGGGCAGCCTCGACGCGCAGAGGATCGTTGAGGAGATCCTTGGCGAGCTGGGCGATATTGGGGGCCATGGTGGCCGAGAACAGCATGGTCTGGCGCCTGGGACCGATGCCCTTGGCGATGGCCTTGACCGGTCCGATGAAGCCCATGTCGAGCATGCGGTCGGCCTCGTCGAGGACCAGGAAGCGGGTTTCGTTGAGCCACACCTTGCCGTCATCGACAAGATCCTGGAGCCGTCCGGGAGTGGCCACCATCACGTCGACGCCCTTGGCGATCTTCTGGATCTGCGCATGGCGGGAAACGCCGCCGAGGACGAGGACGGTGGAGATGCGTTTGGCCGAACCGGCAAAGGACCGCATGGCCTCATCGATCTGCACGGCGAGTTCACGCGTCGGCGCAAGGATGAGGGCGCGCGCCGACATCGGGCGCGGCCGGCCCGGCAGCGCCATGATAGCGGCCAGGATCGGCAGGCCGAAGGCCGCCGTCTTGCCTGAGCCGGTCTGGGCGATACCCAGCATGTCGCGGCCCTTCAAAAGCTGGGGGATGGCTTCGATCTGGATTTTGGTCGGGGTCGAAAAGCCGGCGGCATCGAGGCTCGCAACGAGCGGCTGCGGCAGTCCGAGGTCTTGGAAGGTCTTCAAAGTAAAGAAATCTTTCTGTTGCGCGCAGAACGTGCGCGCCAAGCCATCCACTTGGATGGCTGGTTCATGGGTGCATCAGCGATAAGGATTATCGCGGTGCGGGCTTTGCGGGGACAAATTGTCCCTCTCGCCCGGGTGCTTCCTCCAGGCCCACTTCGCCGCTCGCCGCATCAAATATCGAAGAGAAGAGAAGTTCGTCGAGCACCGGCCGTTAGCCACTCGCACTGCGACGCTGGCATTCATATGGGGCAAGCGACGCCAAATAGCAAGCCGTAACGCCGGTGAGCAGCCATTCGCTCAGAGCGGGATGCGAAAGGTGGGAACCGGTCTTTCGCGAAGAATCCCGCGACAGGAGAAGCCAGAGCGCGATTTGATTCCATCAATCGCATCGCGCCGTGGTGCAACCGGTGCCGGTCTCGACCGTTGGCCGACGCAACTCTGAAGGAGGACGATATGGAATGGACCGGGCGATGCCTTTGCGGCAAACGGCGCTACCGCGCCGTCGGCGAGCCCCTTGCGCAGGGATATTGCCACTGCAGCATGTGCCGGCGCGCCACCGGCGGCCCCTTCGCCGTACTGGTGCGCTTCGAGACCGTGGATTGGCTCGACGAGCAGCCGGCCGTCTACCGCTCGAGCCCGATAGCCGAGCGCGGCTTCTGCCCGGATTGCGGCACGCCGCTGTTCCTGCGCTACGACGAGGATCGGCGCATGCGTATGACCGTCGGCTCGCTCGACCGCGCCGATCTCATCAAGCCCGACGGCCACTATGGCATCGAAAGCCGCCTGCCCTGGACCCGCGACCTTGGCCGCGGACTGCCGGAGGACGAGACCAGGGAGCGCTTCTAAATCCCCGCGTACCAGTCATAGCCGCGATCTTCCCAATAGCCGCCCTTGCCGCCAGCGATCCCGGCGAAACTGTCGACGAGCTCGATCGACGAGACGTACTTGGCCATCTTGTAGCCGAGCTGGCGCTCGATCCTGACGCGCAGAGGCGCGCCGTTGGCAACCGGCAGGGGAGCGTCGTTGACGGCGTGGGCGAGGATGGTCTGCGTGTGCCGCGCGTCGATGAGATCGCAGCTCTCATAGTAAAGGACATCTCCGGCAGGGCTGCGTTCGATATTGTCGAAACAGCGGAAGACGACGTAGCGCGCCTGCGGTTTCACCCCGACCTGGTCGAGCAGATAACCCAGAGGAACGCCGGTCCATTTGGCGATGCAACTCCAGCCCTCGACGCAGTCGTGGCGGGTGATTTGCGTGCGCTGTGGCATATTGCGCAGCTCCTCGAGCGACAACGAGGCCGGCCGCTCGACAAGCCCATTCAATTCGAGGCGGTAGTCGGCAAAGTTCTGCTGTCTCAGGAACATATATTCGGGTGTCGTCGGATCGGTCGAGCCGTTGGGCCGCTGGCCCTGCCGGACCTCGCTTTCCGCGAACTCGCGCGCCAGCCAGTCGTCGCCGAGCAATTGCCGTTGCACGCGGTAGGTGAGGTCGTTGGCCTTCTCCAGGACATCGCGGACCTCGTTGTCGCGCTGGCCAAGGAAATCGAACTGGCCGCAACCCGCAAGCGCAAGCGAGGACGCCGCAGCAGCGGAGGTACCAAGGAACCGGCGGCGCGTAAGCCTGGAGCCGCTCATGGCCTGTCTCCTTCCTGCCCGGGCGTGCCCGGCTCCGCCCGGTACCAGCCGGTGATCATCGAACGCATCTCGTTTATCGGGCCGGCCGCGACGACCATGACGACATGGATGATAAAGAAGAGCACCAGCAGCACCATGACGATGAAATGGATGGTGCGCGCCGTCTGCCGGCCGCCGAACACGTCGAGGAGCCAGGGCCAGGCGGCATCCATGCCCGGCGACATGGTGAGGCCCGTAAGGATGATCAGTGGGAACAGCACGAAGAATATGGTCGCATAGGCGAGCTTCTGAAGCGGATTGTAGGACCGGCCGTGTCGGAACCGGAACCGCGCATGCGCGGCAACATCACCCGGCAGCGCCTGCCAGTCCTCGCCCCTCGGCACGATGTCGCGCCGCAGGTGCCCGTTGAGAAAGCTGGCCAGGAACCAGACGAAGAGCGTGGCAACGAAAAGCCAGGCAAAGAAGAAGTGGACGACCCGACCCGTGGCGAGATCGCGGAACGATGGGATCGTTGCCCAGCCGGGAAAGCCTTGGAACTGCGGGCGCGCTTCAGGCCCGCTCATACCGAAGAGGCCGGTGGTGTCGAATGTCTGCCCGAAGAGAGTGGTTCGTCCGCGCGGTCCGTCGGGCGTGTTGAACGCCTGCATTCGCAAGACCGCGTTGTCGTATTCAAAGCCCGACTCCTGGCCGATATAAAGCGCCGGATGGGCGTTGAAGATCTGCAGACCCGAAAGCAGCAGGAAGAAGAGGCAGATCGCCCACACCCAATGGGTCACCCGCGTCCAGGCGGACTGCCGATGGATCAGCGGCCCTCTGACCTCCTTGCCGGTAATGTCCGTCTCTTCCAGCTGCGCGCTCATCTCATCTCCGGACGTTGCTTCAACCTGCGACAGTGAGCTACGGACGGGAAGGGCTTATCGGTTGAGGCTCACGCAACTGTCATCGTCCGTCTTTTGCGGTTACGGACAATCATTCGCCCGCTGCGGGCCGCCTGTTACACCTCGGAGCGAAAAACAGTCGCGAAGCGGCTACTCCTCGTCGCGGGCCGCCCAATTCATGCCGCGCCGCATGATGGTAGCCATGTTGGGGTTCTCGAACTCCTTGGCCTGATGTCCGAGCGTCATGTGGAACACCCGCCCCTTGCCATGCCGGCGCTTCCAGACCACGGGTATGACCACGTCCTTGATCCACCAGGCGTGCTCGCCCGAAAACGTTGTGGTCGCCAGCACCTCGTTGGAGGGATCGACGTGCATGTAGTACTGCTCGGACCGGTAGGAGAAGGACTTGATTCCCTCCATGATCGGATCGTCGGCGTTGGCGACGTCGACGGTATAATCGATGATATTGCCGGGATGGGCGACCCACTGGCCGCCGACCATGAACTGATAATCGACCGCGTCACGGAAAGCATCGCTCATGCCTCCGTGGTGACCGGCGAGGCCAACGCCGCCCTCGACGGCTTTGGTCAGGTTCTCGACCTCCGCCTTCTCGATCCTGGACATGGTGAAGATGGGGATGATGAGCGAGAGCTCATGGATGGAGGGGTCGGCGAAGGCGGCGGTTTCGGTGGCGGTGCGCACGGTAAAGCCGTCCTCGTGCAGCCAGCGCCGATAGATGGCGGCGCACTCTTCGGGATCGTGTCCCTCCCAGCCGCCATAGACGATCAGTGCGCTCTTCATGCTGCAACTCCCGCAATCACCGGCAAATCAAACGGGCGCGAGAGTATCGTAACTGGCGCCCATTGAAACCCCTCTGAGGGGCGTGCCGCAAATCAACCGGAAGCCGGTTTCGCCGGCTCGAACAGCCCGACGAAATGCAGGCGCCGGCCGAACACCCAGTCGAAGGGGGGCGGATAGAGCGCCAGCCGGTCCCGCCAGGTCGAGACGGCAAGATCGCATCGCTCGAGCGCTCTCGCCCACTGCGCGCGGTCGAGATAATTGTAGGGCAGCCGCACGTCATGGCCGCGGTTGCCGACCCAATCCATCAGCCGCAGCGTCGGTCCCGCAAGCCACCCCTCGCGCAGGTGATCCTTGACCACGATCCCCCGTCGACCAACGCGGGCCGCCTCGGCCAGCACCACCGCCGCGTCGTCCGTGTGATGCAGGACATCGACGATGACGACATAGTCGAAACTGCCGTCGGCAAAGGGGAGCGTCTGCCCGTCATAGCGGGTAACCGGAATATGGGTGACCGGGCGCACGAGGACGTCGACACCCTCGACGGCGAGATCCGGTCGCCGCTCCATCAGCCGCGCCGCGATCCGCCCGTCCCCGCAGCCGAGGTCGAGCACCCGCCCGCCTTGCGGGATCGCTTTCGCGATCAGTTCTGAAAGCACCTCTACCCGCCGGGAGAAAACGGCTTTGTAGTGGAGGGTATTGAGCAGCGATTTCGAGGAAGCGGTGAGCATGGCGGCACGCTAGCGCCCGCGCCACCCGTTGCAAAGCCGGAGCGGACGGCAGGACGAATTTTTGACCAAAAGGTTCACTTTCGCTCCCGCCGCAATCCTGCTTAACTGTTCCGATCGCTCTGGTGCGCCGGAGCGTCCAGGGCAACGTCGTCAGATCGTCACGCAGACGTGGGACGGATCGCTGCCCGACCAAGGAAAGAGGGACAACAGGGATGAAGAGATTACTCGCGGGGGCAACCGCGCTGACCATGATGACCAGCGCGGCCTATGCTGATTTCACGCTGAATATACTGCACATCAACGACTTCCACTCGCGCTTCGACCCGATCACCGGCACCGATTCCAACTGTGACGCCGAGACGGACGCGGCCGGCGAATGTTTCGGCGGCATCGCGCGGCTGAAGGCGATCATCGACACGCGCCGCGACGAGATCTCGACTGGAGGCGGCAACTCGTTACTGCTCTCGGCCGGTGACAACTTTCAGGGTTCGCTCTACTACACGACATACAAATCAAAGGTCGTCTCCGATTTCTTCAATCAGATGGGCTTCGACGTTGTGGCGACCGGCAACCACGAGTTCGATGATGGTCCAGAGGAATTCCTGACCTTCATCGAGGCGGCGCAGTTCCCGATCATTGGCGGGAATTTCGACGTCAGCCGCTCGCCCGAGCTGCGCGGCAAGATCAACGGTTCGATTGTCGTCGAGGTCGGCGGCGAACGGATCGGCATCATCGGCGCAACCACCGAGGATACCCCGGAAATCGCCGCCTCCGGCCCCGACATCGAGTTCTATGAGGTGGCCCAGTATGTTCGTGGCGCCGCCGAGGCACTGGAAGCCGCCGGTATCAACAAGATTATCCTATTGAGCCACATCGGCTACAACGAGGACATGGCCGTGGCCGCTGCGGTCCCGGGTGTCGATGTGATCGTGGGCGGGCACTCGCACACGCTCCTCTCCAACACGGCCGAGGGTGCCGCTGGCCCCTACCCGACCATGGTGACCAACCCGGCCGGGATCGAAGTCGCAGTCGTGCAGGCCAACCAGTACGGCAAGTACCTGGGCGACCTCACGGTGACCTGGGACGACGATGGCAACGTGGTCTCGGCCGAAGGTGAACCATACCTGATCGACGCGTCCGTTGAAGGCAACGCCGATTTCGCCTCTCAACTCGCAGAGCTCTCTGGGCCGATTGAGGAAACGATGGCCGAAGTCATCGGCACCGCGACCGAGGCGATCGAAGGTTCGCGCGAAGTGTGCCGAGCCATGGAATGCTCGATGGGCAACCTCGTGGCCGACGCTATGCTCGACCGCGTCGCCGACCAGGGCGTGACCATCGCCATCCAGAACGGCGGCGGCCTACGTGCCTCGATCGATGCCGGCGAGATCACTATGGGCGAAGTGCTCACGGTTCTGCCTTTCTCCAACACGCTCGCCACTGTCGAAATTTCGGGTGGCGCCGTGATCGAGGCGCTCGAGAACGGTGTCAGCGATGTGGAGAATGGCGCGGGCCGGTTCCCGCAGGTCGCAGGCCTCAAATATAGCTTCGATCTCAGCCAGCCGCCCGGCAGCCGCATCAGCGACGTCGAGGTGATGGAGGGCGGCGCCTGGGCTCCGATCGACGAAGAGGCGACCTACGGTGTCGTGACCAACAACTTCATGCGCGGTGGCGGCGACGGCTACGAGCCTTTCGCCAATGGGGGCAACCCCTACGATTTCGGCCCGCCGCTCGAGCAGGTACTGGCCGATTACATCGCCGAGGCGGGCGGAGAATACACCCCCTATACCGACGGGCGTATCACGGCCGTTGAGTAGCAACACACCTCACCCACGATGCAAAAGGGGCGCCCTCGGGCGCCCCTTTTTTTGTCTCGGCGAACCAACTCAGACCCGCCGCGCGAGCTGTCCCCAAGCCAGAAGGATGATGACCGCCCCTACGATGGCGCCGATGAACTGTGCGCCGTCACCCGGTCCGTACCAGCCGATCTGCCGGCCGAGCCAAGTGGCGAACACTGCCCCGACGATACCGAGGACAGTGGTCAGGATGAAGCCCCTCGGCTTGTGATCGCCCGGAGTGATCCAGCGGGCGATGAGCCCGGCGAAAAACCCGATAAGGATGCTCCAGACAATGCCCATGCAACGCTCCTTGTGTGTCGGGAGATAGGTCGGGGGCGATATGTTTGATTGCAAGGGCTTGGTGAAGCTTGGGGTGAGATCAAGGCGCGTGACGAGCACGATCGGCCTCCCTCCCCTTGTGGGGAGGGATTAAGGGTGGGGGTAAGCCGCAGCAAACTCGATGGTGCGGCTCCTGCCGCAGCGCCCCCACCCCAGCTTCGCTAGGGCCTTACGGGCCCAAGCTGCGCTCCCCACAAGGGGGTGGGAGGCGCAAGAGTCGAGGCTTTCTCTACTGGCGCCTTACGTCTACGCCGGCACCAGATGCTCCCGGCGGTCGCGGTCGGTGAGCGCGGCAAGATCGAGGACCCTCTGCAAATTGGTGGCGTGCCGGAATGACGGCTCGAGCGTGCGGCCAGTCTTCACCGCTTCGTAGAAACGCTGGTAGTTGGTCGGAACCGCACCGACCTCGATCTCGCTCCAGGTACCAGTCTCCGCGTCGGCCCCGAGGCAGGCATAGAGCTTGGACCAGTCGTGCCGGTGCTGCACTTCGAGCGAGCCGAGCTCACCGTAGACGCGCAGGCGCAGTTCGTTGAAATGGCCGGTCGCCCAGCGCGTGGCGTGGACGACGCCGAGCGCCCCGTTATCGAGCTGTGCGGTCATCGCAAAGGAATCGTTGGCGTCGAGGTCGTATTCGCCAATCCGGTTGCCTTCGACCTTGTCGAAAGTCTCGAGCCGGCAGAACACCTTGTCGATATCGCTGCCCGCGCCATAGACGGCGAAATCGAGGATATGGATGCCGATATCGCCGAGCGTGCCGTTGGAGCCATGCTTCTTGGACAGGCGCCAGAGCCATTGGCTCTCGGTTCGCCAATCGCCCCAGGCCCGGGAAACGAGCCAGCTTTGCAGGTAGCTCGCCTCGAAATGCTTGACCTTGCCGAGCCCCCCCGACTGGACGAGCTCGCGCGCCTTCTGCAACTGCGCAACGTTCCGGTAAGTGAGATTGACCATGCCGACAACGCCGGACCGCTCGGCGGCCTCGCTCATTTCGAGTGCCTTGGCGTAGTCGGTCGCCAGCGGCTTTTCGCAAAAGACGTGCTTGCCGGCGGCAATGGCGGCGATGGTCGTCGGATGGTGCACGCTGTCGGGCGTAACGTTGGCGATGGCGTCGAACTCGCCCCAGGACAGCGCCGCGTCCAGCGAGCCGAAGCCGTGGGGGATATTATGGGCAGCGTTGAACGTCTCGACCCGCCCGGGGTCGACGTCGACGCCACCGACAACGGAGACACCCTCGATGGCGGAGAAATGCTTTGCGTGCGTGTTGGCCATGCCGCCGGTGCCGAGAATAAGCAGACGCATTCAGTGGTCCCTTGTGAGATCAGCATTATTGGGGTTCGATCTCGTTGCCTCCGCCGGCCCCCTCGCCGGCTCCATCTTGCGATCCCGGGATGGACCCCCGGCGGCAGACCGCCGGGGTGGTATGGATGTTCGGGCGCCTCAGCGGAACCCGGCTTCGCCGTGCTGGTGGAGGCGCGGTCCACGCTCCTCGATCTTCTCGAGGGCCTTGTCGACCGGCACGTTGGGCGCATCGGTGATCGTGGCGAAGCGGTTGGGGTTATGGGCCCAGTTGACCGCATTGCGCAGCACCTGACCGACAGTCTCGTCGTGATAGGTCGGATAGGTCTCGTGGCCGGGGCGGAAATAGAAGATGCTGCCGGTGCCCCGTCGGTAGGTGAGGCCTGACCGGAAGACTTCGCCGCCCTGGAACCAGGAGACGAAGACGGTCTCGAGCGGCTCGGGCACAGAGAAGGGCTCGCCGTACATCTCTTCCATCTCGAGCTCGAAATGGGCCGGTAGGCCCTTGGCGATCGGATGGCCGGGATTGACGACCCAGAGCCGCTCGCGTTCGCCCGCCTCGCGCCAATTGAGCGCGCAGGGACTGCCCATCAGCCGCTTGAAGATCTTGGAGAAGTGCCCCGAATGCAGGACGATGAGCCCCATGCCTTGCCAGACATGCTTGGCGACGCGCTCAACCACCTCGTCCTGGACCTGGCCATGGGCGGCGTGGCCCCACCAGATCAGGACATCGGTCTCGGCCAGTGCCGCCTCGGTGCAGCCGTGCTCGGGCGCCTGCAGCGTCGTGGACTTGACCGAAATGTTGGGGTCCTTTGCCAGGAGCCTGGCGATCTGGTTGTGCATGCCTTCGGGATAGTTGTCCGCCACGACCTTGTTCTTTTGCTCGTGAACGTTCTCGCCCCAGACGAGGGTGCGGATGGGCATCGGAAGTCTCCTGTTGGATGGGCTTGTAATCAATTCCGGGCGCGCCGTTCCGGCGCCGGGATACGTTCAAAACACTGTTTTCGCCAATCCGCGGCCAGCGTTTGTGCGCCCGCCGCGAAATTTGAAGATCATCAGGCGATCCCGCCTTAGCAATTCGCTCTACGCGTCTCCTGCGCAGCGCTCAACCGCGCCAGATGCCGCACGGACCGACCTAGGTTCCGCCGCCTGATCCTAGGATACTCCCACGCTGCGTTTAGCGGATGGGCTTGCCGGCATTGTCGAAGCGGTGCACGCGGCCCTCCAGCGGGGCAAGGTTCACCTTTTCGCCCGACTGGTGCTTCTTGCCGCCCTCTTCGCGAACCACGACAGGCTCATCGGCCCCGATGTCGACATAGATATAGCTGTCCGACCCCAGGTTCTCCGAGTGGATGACCGTGCCCGTCCACACCCCGTCGCTGGGCTTGACCACCATGTGCTCGCCGCGCACGCCAACTGTCGGCGCGTTGAAGGTCTCGGCAAGCTTGCCCGACATGAAGTTCATCTTCGGGCTGCCGATGAAGCCGGCAACGAACATGGAATCGGGCCGCTCGTAGAGCTCCATGGGCGTGCCCACCTGCTCGACGATCCCGTCCCGCAGCACGCAGATGCGGTCGGCAAGCGTCATCGCCTCCACCTGGTCGTGCGTGACGTAGATCATGGTGGTGTTGTGCATCGACTCGTGAAGCTTGGCGATCTCGATGCGGGTGGCGACGCGCAGAGCCGCATCGAGGTTCGACAGCGGCTCGTCGAATAGGAAGACGCGCGGATCACGGGTGATGGCGCGCCCGATGGCGACGCGCTGGCGCTGGCCGCCCGAGAGCTGCTTGGGCAGCCGGTCGAGATACTGCCGGATCTGCAGCATGTCGGCGGCCCGCTCGACCCGCTGGCGGATCTCTTCCTTGGAGTGCCCTTTCTCGAGCGTCATGCCGAAGGCCATGTTCTCGTAGACGGTCATATGCGGATAAAGCGCATAGGACTGGAAGACCATCGCGATACCGCGCTTGGAAGGGGTCAGGGCATTGACTACCTGGCCGTCGAACGTCAGTTCGCCCGAGGTGATGTCCTCGAGGCCCGCGACCAGCCGCAAGAGCGTCGACTTGCCGCAGCCCGACGGGCCGACGAATACCATGAACTCACCCGACTCGACCTCGAGGCTGACGCCCTTAATCACTTCGACGGCGCCGAAGGACTTGCGGATATTATTAAGCTGGAGATTTGCCATTGTTTAGGAACCCTTAGCCTTTGACCCCGCCTGCGGTCAGCCCGGAGACAATCTTGCGCTGGAAAATGAGGACGAGAACGACCAGTGGAACGGTGACGATCACCGAGGCGGCCATGATGTTGCCCCAGGGGATTTCATACTGCGTCCCGCCCGACAGGAGTGCGATGGCGACCGGCACGGTGCGCGTTTGATTCGACGAGGTGAAGGTCAAAGCGAAAAGGAACTCGTTCCACGCCCCGATGAAGGCGAGGAGCCCGGTCGTCACCAGCGCCGGCCACATCAGCGGCATGAACACCCGCGTGATAATGACCCAGGGCGTTGCCCCGTCGACGATCGCCGCCTCCTCGATCTCGATCGGCAGGTCGCGCATGAAAGTGGTCAGGACCCAGACCGTGAACGGCAGGGTAAAAATCGTATAGGAGAAGATCAGCGCCCAGGGCGTGTTGTAGATGCCGAGAGCCCGGATCACCTCGAAGAGGCCGGCGAGCACCGCGATCTGCGGGAACATTGAAACGGCCAGGATCGTCATCAGCAGCAGCGACCGGCCGCGAAAGCGCACGCGGCTGAGGGCAAAGGACGCCGTGATGGCCAGGAACAGTGCCAGGAGCACTGTGACGGTCGCAACGAAGACCGAGTTCAAGAGATTGCGCGGGAAGCTCCCCTGCGTCATCACCGCCGTATAATTGGCCCAGCTGAACGAGGTCGGCCAGTAGGTGATGCGGAAGAGATCCGTGCCCGATTTAAAGCTCGTCAGGATCGCGTAGTAGAACGGGAAGACCGAGACGACGATGATGACGGCCACCAGGAGATAGAAACCGACCTTTTTGGTGTAGGACCAGGCGAGCGAAGCGGTCATCATCGTTCTCCCCCTTCAAAATTCACCCGTCCCAGCCAGATGTAGAGCACGGTCATGCCCGCGATGATCAGGAACAGCAGCGTCGACTGGGCCGAGCCGTAGGCGAAGTTGTCGAAATCGAAAAGGTTCTCGCGCGCCAGCACCGACATGGTCTTGGTGGACGAGCTATTCGGGGTCAGCACATAGATGAGGTCAAAGATGCGCATGGCATCGAGTATGCGGAAGATGATGGCTACCATCAGCGCCGGCCGCACCAGCGGCAGCGTGATGCGCCAGAACTGCTTCCACTTGGAGACCCCGTCGATATCGGCCGCCTCGTAGATGTCCCTGGGGATCATCTGCAGGCCGGCAAGAACCAGGAGCGCCATGAAGGGCGTCGTCTTCCATACATCGACCACGATCACGGCCGTCATCGCCGTATCGGCGCTCGCCGTCCAGGCGATCTTCTGGCTGATGAGCCCGAGGCGGAGCATCATATCGTTGATGATGCCGAACTGGTCGTTGAGCATCCAGCCCCACATGCGGGCCGAAACGATGGTGGGGATCGCCCAGGGGATGAGGATCGCGGCGCGCACGAAACCGCGCCCCCTGAATTCGGCATTGAGCACCAGCGCAACGATCATGCCGAACACCGTCTCGAGCCCGACAGAGATAGCTGCGAAGCGCACGGTATTCCAGACCGCATTCCACCAGGCCGAGTCGACGAGAAGACCGCGGTAGATGGTGCGCCCGCTCTCGAGTGTGGTCCAGCGCAGATAGTTGCCGATGCCGATGAACTCGGCCCCATAGAGGTTGTTCAGCGAAGCGTCAGTGAACGAGAACCAGATCGAGCGCAGCAGTGGCCAGCCTGCGACGACGCCAAGCGCGATCAGCATGGGCACCAGGAACCAGCGCGCGGCAAGGACGCGCTGCTTCATGAGTTCTGAACGCGCCGATCCGCGGGTGACCGGGATGGCCGGCGTCATCGTGTCAGTCGTCATGACGTATCCTCCTTGTGGAGACTTTAACCACCTGAGGGCACGGACGGCCAGACTTGCCGGCCACCCGCTTGCCTCAGGCTGGGCCCTTCCCGGCCGTGGTGCCGGAAAGGGTTGCCGGCAGGAGGACTTACCAGCCGTCGCCCTTGAGGTCGGTGAGATCCGCCTCGAGGATTTCGAGATTTTCGGCCGCCGAGCCATTGCCCGAGAGCGTGTCGTGGACCGCGCTCCAGAAGAGCGAGGAGACCTCGTTGTAGTCGGTCTTGGTGGGCGCCGACGGACGCGGCACGGCGTTCTGGAAGATCTCCTTCCAGGCCGGGATGATCGGCTGGGCCTCGGCGACCTCGGCGTCGTCATAGAGCGCTTCGATCGTCGGCAGGTTCGACTGCATGATGGCCCGCTCCTTCTGCACCTCGGAGGAGGACAAGAAGAGAGCAAGCTCGATGGCCGCATCGGGATCGGGCGAGTACTTGGAGACCGCCACGTTCCAACCGCCGAGCGTTGCCGCCGAACGGGCGCCTTCGCCCTCGCCGGCCGGGAGCGGAGCCACGTCGAAGAGGTCCTTGACCGCCGAGTCGTCGCCATTGCCGAGCGAATAGGCGTAAGGCCAGTTGCGCATGAAGACAGCATTGCCGAGCTGCCAGACGCCGCGGCTTTCCTCCTCCATGTAGCCCAGCACACCCTCGGGCGCGATGGTGCCGATCCAGCCGGCCGCCCGGTCAATGGCTTCGGCCGCCTGCGGGTTGTTGATCGAGATGGTGCCGTCGGCTTCAACGATCTGCCCGCCGCCGTTCGAAACCACCCACTCGAGCGCGTCACAGGTCAGGCCTTCATAGGCATTGCCCTGGAAGACGAAGCCCCACATGTCGTTGTTGCCCTCGGCCCGCTCGCCGTCCATGATCTCTTGGGCGGTGGCCTCGAGCTCGGCCCAGGTGGTCGGGACCTCCTTATTGTACTTCTCGAGCAGGTCCGTGCGGTAGTAGAGCGCCGGCGCATCGGTGAAGGCCGGAAGCGCCACGAGCTTGCCATCGACGGTCTGGCTCTCGATGATCGAGGGGAAATGCTCGCCGGCGACGTCGGCTGCCGCCTCGGTAAGATCGAGGAACTGGTCGGCGAGCTGCGGCGCCCAGATGACGTCCGTCTGGTAGACGTCGATGTCGGTGTTGCCGGCGGCCAGCCACAGGCGGTACTGACCGAACTGGTCGGTGGTCGAAGACGGCATCGGCACGACGGTTACGGTGTGGCCGGTCTCTTCCTCGAAGCGATCGAGCTGGCTGCGCAGGAACGCGAGGCCAGTGCCCGTATCGCCCGAAACGATCGCCAGATCCGCAGCCTGCGCGACCCCGCCCGTCAATGCGACGCTACCGAGCAGGCCGACAAGCAACTTGTTGATCTTCATGAGAATCCTCCCGAAAAAAACCTAAAGATTGGGAGGTGCACGAAAACCGGCCGGATGTGTAAGGGCACACCGGCCTTGATCTTCTTCCTCCCGTCAAAAGCACTCAAATCGACGGCGGTAGGTCCCGCCCGTCTCTCCCAAAGCGCTTTGAATGAAAAAGAACCAGAGGCGCGAAAACCTGTCAAGCGGGCCACGGCCCGATTTTCGCAGCTATTCCGACCCACTCAGATTTTTAACATATATTACAATAAGATATGTGCTTCGGCTCCTGACGGACACGATTGAGAGGAGCGAGTCCGTCTGACGTACGCACCTCAGGCGGACGATGGACTTTCTCGGCACTTGCCAAAAAAATTGAAATCGCTTTGAATGCGCGCCAGGGAGGAGAGCAGAAGCCGTCGTCCAAGCCGGCCTGCGTGCCCTTTGAGCATCGCTCCAACACTGCGTCCCATTCGTAACCGATTGGGAGCATGGCGTTTTTTGCCGAGGGCTACACGAAGATGAGGCTCAAGGAATTTGCCGCACATCTGGGCCTGTCGCAAACCACGGTCAGCCGCGCCCTCAACGGCTATCCCGAGGTCAAGGAGTCGACGCGCCTGATGGTACAGGAGGCGGCCACCCGCCTTGGCTATCGACCCAACGCCAGTGCCCGGCGCCTTGCCACGGGCCGCGCAGGCGCCGTCGGTTTCGTGCTGCGCGGCTCCGACGAGTTCGGCCCGCACACCACCGAGTTCATCGCCGGCCTCGGCGGTCGCCTCGCCGAAGAGGAGATCGACATCGTGCTGACGACCGTCGACACCTATCAGGACGAGCTGGCCACCTACCGCCGCGCCGCTGCCAGCAAGAAGGTCGACGCCTTCATCCTGCATTCGCCCAAGGTCAAGGACGAGCGGGCCGAGCTGCTGCTCGACCTCAACATCCCGTTTGTGCTGCACGGGCGCACCGAGATCGGCCGTCCGCACGCCTGGCTCGACATCGACAATCAGGGTGCCGTCGAGCGGGCAACCTCCCACCTCATCGACCTCGGCCACAGACGCATCGCACTCGTCAACGGCGTGCGCGGCCGCACCTTCGCCGAACACCGGGAGGCGGGCTTCCGCGCAGCGCTCGCCGCGCGCGGCATTCCCGTCGATCCGGCGCTGATGGCCAATGCCACCTTCACCGACGAAGTCGCCTTCCGCATGGCCCAGAGCATGCTGGAACTGCGGCCACGGCCAACCGCCTTCCTTGCCGGATCGATGATGACCGCGCTCGGCATCTTCCGCGCCATCCGCCAGGCGGGCCACGAACTGGGCAAGGACGTCTCGATCATCGCCCACGACGACGTTTTCCCCTATCTCAACGCCGACAACATGTACCCGACCATGTCCACCACCCGCTCCTCGATCCGCGCGGCGGGCGTACGTATCGGCGAGTTGATCCTGCAGCTGTTCGAGGGCAAGCCCGCCGGCCTCATCCACGAAATCTGGCCTGTCGATCTGGTCCTGCGCCAGTCCTCGGGGCCGCCGGTTTAGGGCTGGGTGGTGAGATGCCGTGCCTTTCAACGCTTCGGGTTCTTGCATCGAATTACATCTCACCCACCGGGTGACACCCGACGAGTGGTGGTGGATGGTGCCCTTATTGCAAATCCCTCGCCCTCCACGGAACCGGCGCCTCCCCCCTTGTGGGGGAGGACGGGAGGGGGGTAACTATCCTCACAACCGGAGCCTCGCATGCCCTCGCCGTTCGTATCCACCGATTGGCTCGCCGCGCATCTGACCGATCCCGATGTCGTCGTCGTCGATGCCAGCTGGTACCTGCCCAATGCCGGACGCGACGCCCATGCGGAATACCTTGCTGGCCACATCCCGGGCGCCGTCTTCTTCCCGATCGACGAGATCGCCGACAAATCGACCGATCTGCCGCACATGCTGCCTTCGCCGCGCGAGTTCGCCGCGGCCGTCGACGCGCTCGGCATCTCCGAAACGATGACCATCGTCGTCTACGACGAAGCCGGTCTCTTCAGCGCGCCGCGCGTGCGCTGGACATTTCTCGCCATGGGCGCTGAGGATGTGCGCATCCTCGCCGGCGGCGGCGCCAAATGGCGGGCGGAGGGGCGGCACATCGAGGCTGGACCGGTGGAGAGGCCCCTGCGCGCGTTCGAAGCCCGATTCGTGCCCGAGCTTGTCGCCGATCTCGAGACCGTCGCCGCGCACGTACGGGACGGAACGGCCCAGATTGCCGATGCGCGGCCGGAAGGCCGGTTTCGCGGGGAGGTGCCCGAGCCCCGGCCGGGACTGCGCCAGGGGCACATCCCCGGCAGCCGCAACCTGCCCTTTACCGCGCTGGTGCGCGACGGGCAGATGAAACCGGCCGACGAGCTCAAGGCTGAAATTGCAGCCGCAGGCATCGATCCGGCCCGGCCAGTGATCGCCACCTGCGGCTCGGGCGTGACGGCAGCAGTGCTCGCCCTCGCCCTCGAAATCGCGGGCGCGCAAAAGGTTTCCATCTACGACGGCGCGTGGGCCGAATGGGGCGGCCGAACCGATACACCGGTCTCCTGACCCAAAACTTACTGTGAATTAATGCAATAACGGCGCTGGCCTTGCTAAAGTGCGCCACGATCGCCAGCGGCACCCTGCGCGGCGATATCTCCATCCTCTTTAGGATCGCGGCGGTTGATAAGACAGCTCCTGGCTTCACTTGTAGTTTTGGCGGGCGCCTTCCTCGCCTGGGTTTTCCTGGCACCGGGCGCACAGGAAACGCTGGCCGACTATGGCATCACCCTGCCCTTCACGCCGGCCGCCGAACCAGTGGTCGGCAACGTGCAGGTGCCGGGGCCTGGTGCGGGACCGCGACCGGGAGGGCCCGGAGCGGCAGGGCCTGCCGGACGGTTCGGTGCGCGCGCCGTCAACGTGACGACGACGCCGGTGACGCTGGCTACCGTGAACGCTGGCCTGATCGCCATCGGCGAGGGCACAGCAGTCCGCTCGGTGACCGTGACCTCGCCCTCGGGCGGGACGCTAGAGGAGTTGCTGGTTTTGCCGGGCGATCTGGTCGAGGCTGGCGACGTCATCGGGCGGCTGGACTCCGAGACCGAGCAGATCACCTACGACCGGGCGCGGCTCGCGGCCGAGGATGCGCGCGTAACGCTTGAGCGCCAGCAGGAACTGGCCCGATCGAGTCTCGTCGCGACCTCGGCGCTTGCAGCCGCTCGGCTCGCCGCCGACACCGCAGAGCTCGAACTGCGCAGCGCGCAGATCGAACTCGAGCGGCGCAACATCGTGGCGCCCATTTCCGGCATCGTCGGGCTGATGCAGGTAACACCCGGCAACTACCTCGCCGCCCAGACAGCGGTGACGACCATCGACGATACGTCGGCCATCGACATCGATTTCTGGGTGCCCGAGCGCTATGCGGCGCGGATCGAGCCGGGCATGTCGGTGATCGTCTCGGCCATCGCGCTGCCCGGTCGCAACTTTGCCGGGGAAGTCAGCGCGACCGACAACCGCATCGATCCCGCAAGCCGCACCCTGCAGGTCAAGGCCTCCATCCCCAACGAAGAAAACCTGATGCGCGCGGGCATGTCGTTCACCGTGGAGCTCGGCTTTTCCGGCGAGGAGTATCCCACGGTCAATCCGCTGGCCATTCTCTGGTCGGCCGAAGGCTCCTATGTCTGGAGATATGAGGGCGGCACGGCGACAAGGGTGATGGCCGAGATCGTTCAACGCAACAGCGACGGCGTTCTGGTGCGTGCCGACCTTCAGCCGGGCGACGCCATCATCACCGAGGGCATATTGCAGTTGAACGACGGCATGGCCGTTAACCTGCTCGACGGCCCCGACGGGACCAGCGCCGTTGAGGCGGCCGAGGCGGCGACCGACGCCGCTGACTCCTGAGGAGCGCGCCATGTCGATCGCCAGGAAGAACGAGAGCGGCGGAACCCTGGCGGCGCTGTTCGTGCGCCGGCCCGTGCTCGCCGCGGTGGTCAATGCGCTGATCGTCGTCGCCGGCCTTGCCGCCCTCTTCGGCGTCGAGGTGCGCGAGTTGCCGCGCGTCGAACAGCCGGTGCTGTCCATCTCGACGAGCTTCGAGGGCGCGGCGGCGGAAACCGTCGACCGAGAGGTAACGGCGGTGGTGGAAGGGGCTGTTGCGCGCGTACAGGGCGTCACCGCCATCTCGTCAAGCTCCTCCAACGGCTCGAGCCGCGTGACGTTGGAGTTCTCCGAGAGCACCGACCTCGACGTTGCGACCTCGGACGTGCGCGACGCATTGAGCCGCGCGACGCGGAGCCTTCCGGACGACGTAGACGACCCGACGATCTTCAAGGCAGATTCCGACGCCCAGCCGATCATGCGCCTGGCGGTAACCTCCGACACACTCTCCCTCGCGCAACTGAGCGAGGTGGTCGACGATACCATCGCCGAGCGGCTCGCCGCCGTGCCCGGCGTTGCCGAGGTGCAGGTCTACGGCACGCGCACCAGCGCCTTCGAGATCGACGTCGACCCGGTACGGCTGGCGAGCCACGGCCTGACCGTCGCCGACATCCGCAACGCGCTCGCAACCATCGCCTTCGACACCCCGGCAGGCTCCCTCAACGGCCCGAACCAGAACATCACCGTGCGTGCCATCTCCGAGGTGACCACCCCCGAGGACTTCGAAGCGATCATCATCAATGGCTCCACGCGGCTGCGCGATGTCGCTTCGGTGGTGTTCGACGCGGCCGCCAGCACCAGCGCCTTGCGCTCGGACGGGCGGCCGGGCATCGGGCTCGGCATCGTGCGCCAGGCCCAGTCCAACACCATCGACATTTCCCATGGCGTGCATGCGGCGGTCGCTACGCTGAATGAAACTTTGCCGGACGGCATCCGCATCAAGGTCTCCGGTGACGACGCTGTCTTCATCGAAGGCGCCCTCCACGAGGTCCAGATCGCCCTCCTCGTCGCCCTCGTGGTGGTCGTCGCGGTGATCTACCTCTTCCTCCTCGACTGGCGGGCGATCATCGTGCCGGCCGTTGCCATGCCCATCGCACTCCTCGGCGCCGTCGCCGGCATCTACATGGCAGGGTTCTCCATCAACATCCTGACCCTCCTCGCCCTCGTGCTGGCAACAGGGCTCGTGGTCGACGACGCCATCGTCGTGCTCGAGAACATCGTGCGCCGCAAGCATATGGGCGCGGGCCCGCGCGCTGCCGCCGTGCTCGGCACCCAGGAGGTTTTCTTCGCCGTCGTCGCCACCACCCTGACTTTGGCGGCCGTCTTCGTGCCGCTGTCGTTCCTCGACGGCCAGACCGGCCGGCTCTTTCGCGAGTTCGGCTTCACGTTGGCCATTGCGGTCCTGATCTCGTCGGTCGTGGCTCTGAGCCTCGGCCCGATGATCGCCTCGCGCATGCTGCGCGCAGCCGACGCCGGAGAGCCGCCGCGCAAGGGGCCACTCGCCGCGATCGGGGCTGGGTTCGCCTGGTTCTACCGGGCGACGCTGCGCCTTGCGCTCGACAATCCGCTGGTCGTGCTGCTTATCGCCATCCTCTTTGCCGCCTCATCCTGGTTCGTCTTCACCAGCCTGCGCCAGGAGATCACACCGCCCGAGGACCGCGCACAGATCGCGATCGGGGTCTCGGCGCCATCGACCGCCAGCCTTGACTACGTGCGCACCCAGATGACCCGTATCGAGACCATGCTGCAGCCCTACGTGGCCAGCGGCGAGGCCGATTCGCTCTTCGTGCTTTCGGGCTGGGACAATGGCGGCATGCTGCTCCTTACGCTGGCGCCTTGGGATGCCCGCACCCGCGATCAATCCGAGATCGCCGCCGAGATCAGCGACATGACCGCGACCGTCCCGGGCGTGCGCGCGTTCCTGCGGCAAGGCAACAGCCTCGGCATCCGCGGCGGTGGCTCGGGCCTGCAGTTCGCCGTCACCGGCTCCAACTACGGCGTGCTCGCCGAAACCGCCGAGGAGATCGCCGCGCGTCTCGAGGCCGACGGGCGGTTCGGACGCGTGCAGGTGGATTTCGACGCCACTCAGCCGCAACTGACCCTGACTGTCGACCGTCAGCGCGCCGACGCGCTCGGCATCGACATCAACGGGCTTTCGACCACCATGCAGGCGCTGATCGATGGCACCGACATCGGCACCGTCTTCGTCGACGACGCGAGCTATACGGTGCGCCTGGTTTCGACGAGCCATCCGGTCAACGACCCGCGCGACCTCGAGACCCTCTTCGTCAAGACCGGTGACGGGCGCTACGTGCCGATGTCGACGATCGCCACCCTCGAAGAGGCACCGGTCTCCCCGCGTCTCCGCCGCGAACAGCAGCGCCGCGCGGTCAATGTGTCGGCGAGTCTCGAAGAGGGCCTGGCGCTGGGCGATGCCTACTACCAGATGCTGGAGATCGCCCGGCCGGTGCTGCCGCAGGGAGTCTCGGTTATGCCGCTCGCCGAAGCCAAGACCATCGGGGAGGCCAATAACGGGCTGATGGTGACTTTCGGTTTTGCGCTCGTCATCATCTTCCTGGTGCTCGCCGCCCAGTTCGAGAGCCTCATGAGCGCGGTGATCGTGATGGCGACCGTGCCCTTCGGCGTTGCCGCGGCGCTCTATGCGCTGCTCCTGACCGGCGGCAGCCTCAACATCTACAGCCAGATCGGTCTTGTGCTGGTCGTCGGCATTATGGCCAAAAACGGCATCCTCATCGTTGAGTTCGCCAACCAGCTGCGCGATCGCGGCATGAGCGTGCGCCAGGCGGTGGAGGATGCGTCAAATATCCGCCTTCGCCCGGTGATGATGACGATGATCGCCACGATCGTCGGCGGCGTGCCGCTGATACTGGCAAGTGGGGCCGGCGCCGAAGCGCGCCAGGCGGTCGGCTGGGTGATCGTGGGAGGGCTTGGCTTTGCCGCCATCTCGACACTCTACCTGACGCCCGTTGCCTACCTGCTGCTGGCCCGTTTCTCCAAGCCCAAGGTGGAAGAAGAGGCGCGGCTCGAGCGCGAGCTCGATGCAGCGGGAACGGCACGCACAGAGCCGGCGGAGTGATGCCGACCGTCCATATGATCCACGGTTTCATCGGTTCGGGGAAGACAACTTTCGCGAAACGGCTTGAAGCGCAGCTGCCCGCTCTTCGGTTCACCCATGACGAATGGATGAGCCGTCTCTACGGCGAGGATCCACCTGCCGACCAGTTCCCCGACCTTTACCGGCGTGTGTCTGGCCTGGTCGCGGAGCTTTGGCCGAAATGTGTAAAGCTGCAGGTGAATGTCGTGCTCGACCTAGGCTTCTGGTCGCGCACTGAGCGAGACGAAGTCAGGCGGATGGCCGCGGCGATGGGTGCATCATCTCGCCTCTACGCGTTGACGTGCCCCGATGAGGTCGCGTGGGCGCGTATCGAACAGCGCAATGAGGCTTTGTCTGGGAGCCTGTTCATCAGCCGCGCCACCTTCGAACTGCTCAAAGCGAGTTTTGAGCCATTGGCAGACGATGAGGACGCGATCTTTCCGGAAATCACCCAGGCGTAGGCTGTACACCATCCTGTGAGCCGACCCGGCGCGCCTCGAGAGGCGCTTCCTGCCTGTACCCGTCGAAGAAGCGCCCACCGTGCAAAGCGAGTTCGCGATCCGCAAGAGCCAGTAGCTGAGCACCCTCCCCTTGAGCTGCGAGCCGGAAGGCAGTCTCGAAGGCTTCTGCCAGGTCGGCGTCGAGCCTCCCCAGAAGCCGTGGCGCCCATTTTCCTCGGCCGGTCCAGGCGCCACGGCCCAACAACGTCAGATCGGCCAGCTTCTGGTAGAGCTGCGCTGCTATGGCAGCCACCTCCCCGCGCGGACGTTCTCCGCGCAGGTCATCGGCAAGGTCGGTCACCAGATAAAGAAGGCTCTCATAGCTCGGCCCAGCAAGCGGAGTTGGCCCTGCCGCCAGAAGCTTCGCTGCTTCCGCCTGGATGGCCCCCGCCTTCTCGACATCGACACCCAGGATCGTGCCAGTCGCCACCATGTTCACCATGATCGGGCAGCCGCTCTCGGCATCACGACCGAGATAGTACGCGAGGGTCTCCGGGTCATTGACGAAGGCCTCGACCGGGAAGCCTTCCTGGACAAATGACTCGCGCCACGCCCTTTCCAGCGAAGGGAAAACGACGACGAGATCGATATCCGACCAAGCGGTGCCTTCGCCGCGCATGATTGAGCCGGTAGCGTAAGCGAAGTCGGCTCCAGCGAAGCGAATAGCCAGCGCGGTCTTGGCGGCAGCAAGTGCGCGATCTGCGAGATTGCTTAGAACTTTTTCCAAGGTGACGTCCTCAAAATCGGGACGCGCCGGGAACAAAAAACCCCGCTCGCGTCCGGCGGGGTTGGCATAGCGACAGCGAACTGACTTTAGTTCATGCCACGACCATCCACCGCGTTGCGGTGGTGGTGGAGGTGGTCGAGATGAGCAAAATGCAGTTCATGCGCGAATGCTAGATCGCCCAAGCGCGAGATGTCAAATCCTGGCTGGTCTTCTGCAGCGGCAGTTTCTTCGGCCGCTTCGATACGCGCCGTGCATTAAGAAGTGAAGGCGGCTAGCTCTCCGCTCAACGTCATCCCCGGCCTCCAATGCACGGCGTTCCATCCGAAATCGCGCGCAGCCAGGACATTATCCTGTGTGTCGTCGATCAGGACGATACTCTCGGGAGGAGTACCTGCGGCCTCCGTCGCAAGCGTGTAGAACTCATTGGAAGGTTTGCGATGCCCGAGCACCGCCGAATAGAAGATGCCGTCGACGTGCCCTTCGAGGCCCATGTCAGTCATCAGGTAATTCGCGCGCATGTGCTCCTGGTTGGTCGCGAGATAGACACGGTCGCCTGCGGCGCGAAGTTCGCCGATCGCACGGAGCACGTCCTGGTTGATGCGGGAATCGTTCACGAACCAGTAGTCGATCAGCGCTTCGGCGCTGACGGTCGGCGCAATCACGGCGAGCACCTCCGAGAGTTCTGGAACCAACGCCTTTTGGCCCGTAACGATGGCAGACCATCGCGGCCTGAAAAACTCTCGCTGGAGAACGTCAGGAGGAATGCCCAGGTCCTGCTTCAGATCGGTGAAGAGGTGGGCACCGTCCTGAGGGCGGCCGCAGACGAGCACACCGTCCACATCCATCATTATCGTGCGCATCTTGGTCCCCCTTGGAGCGGCACAGGAAAAGCCCAGGCTCCACCAACAGAATGCCGATTCGCCCGGGAAGCCTAAAAGATCGCCTTCTGAAGAGGCAATTTCCTCGGCGCCACAAAGCCTGAGGCCAATTCCTCCCAGAACGCCTCATGCAAGACCTCCGGGAAAACATAGCCGGCAGGGAACTCCCCTCGGGCAAACCATCCAGCTTCGATGATGGACTCTTCCGTGGCCGGATTGGCATGCACTTCGATCTCTCCCGCGACGTATGCGGCCAGATACCAGAATTTCACCATCCTGCCGCTGTCGTCGATCAGCTCGTCGATATACGCGAGGCGATCGGCCCGTACACGGATCTGCGTCTCTTCGAACGTCTCCCGTTCCACGGCTAGCGACATTTCCTCGTCGCCCTCAACACCTCCGCCCGGAGGAGCCCAGAAATCATACTTGCCCGGGACGCAATGCCGAGCCAGCAACAGCCGCTCGTTCCTGAGCACGAGCGCCCCGACGGAAATGCGGTGCTTCACTGTGCACACCCTTTCAGAAGACCGAGCGCCTCGCCCGCCGGTGCGCGTCCCGGACGCCGAGCACGCAGCGGAAGAGAGCTAGACGATCGCGTGGCCGCGTTCGGCATCACGCCGCACGCGGGCGAAATGCTTGCGCGCCTTGTCGCGCCGCAGGCGTGAGACGCGGTCAGTGAACAGGATGCCGTTGGTATGATCGATTTCGTGCTGGAGGCAGACCGCGAACTCACCGTCGGCGTCCGTCTCGTGCACCTCGCCGCTGAGATCCTGATAGCGCACGCGCACACGCGCCGATCGATCGACGGGAACGGTGTAGTCCGGCATCGACAAGCACCCTTCGACGCCGCGCACCATATCGTCCGACCATACCAGGAGCTCGGGATTGACCAGCGTCAGCCGATGGCGCCGATCCTCATTATCGCGCACGTCCATCACCACGAGGCGCCTCGGCACCCCGATCTGCACCGCAGCGAGACCGGCGCCCTTGGCCTTGTCCATCACCTCGAACATCTTCTGCGAGAGCGCCCGCAGTTCGTCGTCGAAGCGGGTAACGACCTCGGAAGGCCGCTTCAACAGGGGATCGTCGATGGGCAGGATCGGTTCGTCGGGCATGTGACCTCGCTTCGGTAGGCAAGCGTAAGCGCTCAATGTATGGAGCGGGCGACGGGGGATCAAGCGAGGGCGGTCAAGGGCGCGTTATGGGAGACCGGCGTGACAGGACTTCTCCATAAGGAAGTTCTCCAGCCTTTGCCCGCGCTTCTCGACCGTTTGGGCTTTCAAGACGTGGAACCCTCTCCGCTCGAAAAACGGCCGGGCGGTCTTGCTCGCTTCTGTGTGGACCCGGGCGAAACCTTGCCGTTGCGCTTCGTTCTCCACGCTCTCCAGCAGGCGCGAAGCGATGCCCAATCCTTGGAACTCGGGATGTACGAACATCATGTCGAGCAAACCGTCAGACGTCAGGTCGGCAAAGCCGACCGCCTGAGCACCAATGTGAGCGATCCAAGTAGGCCTGCTGGCTCGCCGGGCCGCCCACACGGCGCCGTCCTCGACCTTTGCCCACGCATCAACCTGGGCAGGCGTATAATCTCTTGAGCAGACCTCTCGGATTGCCCGCAGGAAGATCTCTATCGTCACGTCCACATCTTTGATTGTGTAAGACCTGACAACGATCTCCACTGCGACCTCCCAATCGAACGCTATCCGACACTCCCGGCAAAAACAGAGGCCGCCGGGTTGCCCCAGCGGCCTTTTACGCGATTGTAAGGACTAAGGTCAGGCCTTGTTCTTGTTGTAGACGTCGAACACGACCGCCCCAAGCAGCACCAGGCCCTTGATGACCTGCTGCCAGTCGATGTTGACGCCCATGATCGACATGCCGTTGTTCATCACGCCCATGATGAAGGCGCCGATGACCGCGCCCGCCACCTGGCCAACGCCGCCCGCCATCGACGCGCCGCCGATGAAGACGGCGGCAATGACATCGAGCTCGAAGCCCTGGCCGGCTTTCGGTGTCGCCGTGTTGAGGCGGGCCGCGAAGATCAGGCCGGCAAGCGCCGCCAGCATCCCCATGATCACGAAGATATAGAAGGTCAGCCGCTCGGTCTTGATGCCCGACAACTGCGCAGCCTTGGCATTGCCGCCGAGCGCATAAATGCGCCGCCCCAGCGTCGTCATGCGGGTGATGAAGACGAAGACGGCGATGAGGATCGACATCACCACCATCACGTTCGGGATGCCTTTATACGAGGCGAGCGTATAGGTGAAGAAGAGGATCAGCGCACCGATGATCGCGGTCTTGACGGCAAAGAGCGCGAAGGGTTCGGCCTGGTAGCCGTGCCGCTCGCGGCTCGCCCGCGAGGTGAGGCTGAAATAGACGATGGCAAGGACGATCGCAATGCCGATGACCAGCGTCGTGGTGTGCAGCGTGATCGGCGCCGCCTCGCCCTGCGGAATGGTGATCGGCCCGAAGACGTCGGGAATGAATCCGGCCGAAAGCATCTGGAACTCGGGCGGAAAAGGCCCGACCGAACGCCCGCCGAGGATGGCAAGCGACAGCCCCTTGAACACCAGCATGCCGGCCAGCGTCACGATGAATGAGGGAATCTTGAGGTAGGCGATCCAGAAGCCCTGCGAGGCGCCGATAAGGGCGCCGACGCCGAGGCAGAGGATTGCCGCGACCAGCGGATTGAGGTCGTATTCGACCATCAGGATCGCCGCCACCGCGCCGACAAAACCCGAGACAGAGCCGACCGACAGGTCGATATGCCCGCCCACGATCACCAGGAGCATGCCGAGCGCCATGATGATGATGTAGGAGTTCTGCAGGACGATGTTGGTGAGGTTGACCGGCTTGAACAGCGTGCCGTTGGTGGCGAACTGGAAGAACACCATGATTGCCAGGAGCGCGACCACGAGCCCGTAATCGCGCAGGTTCGACTGGATGATCGCACGCACCGAGGAGCGGGCTCCGGGCGCGGCTGCCGAGTTGACGGTTTCGCTGCTCATGCTGTCTTTCCTTCTCCACGCACGATGGCGCGCATGATCTTCTCCTGGCTGGCTTCGTTCCCGGCGAGTTCGCCCACGATCCGGCCCTCGTTCATCACATAGATGCGGTCGCAGATGCCAAGGAGCTCGGGCATCTCCGAAGAGATGATCAGGATGCCCCTGCCCTCTCCGGCGAGCTTGTTGATGATGGTATAGATTTCGTACTTGGCTCCGACATCGATGCCGCGGGTCGGCTCATCGAGGATCAAGAGCTGCGGATCGGCGAACAGCCATTTGGAGAGCACGACCTTCTGCTGGTTGCCACCAGAGAGGTTCCCGGTGAGCTGATAGACGCTCGAAGAGCGGATGTTGGTGCGTGCCCGATAGTCGTTGGCAACCCTCAGTTCGGCCAGATCGTCGATCACCCCGCCGCGCGACACACCAACGAGGTTGGCGATTGTGACGTTGTGCTTGATGTGGTCGATGAGGTTGAGGCCGTAGGTCTTGCGATCTTCGGTGACGTAGGCGATGCCGGCATCGACGGCTTTCTTGACACTCGATGTGTCCACAGGCTTGCCGTTCATGCGCACCTGGCCGGTGATGCCGTGCCCGTAGGTGCGCCCGAAGACGCTCATGGCCAGTTCCGTGCGCCCGGACCCCATAAGGCCGGCGATGCCGACGACCTCGCCCCTGCGCACGGCCAGGTCGACGCCCTTGATGACCTGGCGCTCGGTGTGGATCGGGTGGTGGACCACCCAGTTCTCGACCTCGAACAGTGTCTCGCCGATCTGCGGCGTGCGGCCAGGATAGCGGTCCTCGATCGACCGGCCGACCATGGAGGTGATGATGCGGTCCTCGCCGATCTCTTCCCGGTTCATCGTCTCGATGGTCTTGCCGTCGCGCAGCACCGTGATGCGGTCGGCGACCTTGGAAACCTCGTTGAGCTTGTGCGAGATGAGGATCGAGGCGATGCCCTGCTTCTTGAAGGCGACCAGGAGGTCGAGAAGCGCGTTGCTGTCTTTTTCGGCCAGGCTCGCGGTCGGCTCGTCGAGAATGAGAAGCTTGACTTCCTTGGCGAGCGCCTTGGCGATCTCGACGAGCTGCTGCTTGCCGGTGCCGAGGTGCGTGACCAGCGTTTCGGGATCCTCGTTGAGCCCGACCATGTCGAGGAGCTTTCTGGCGCCCGAGCGGACCTCGTGCCAGTCGATGACACCGTTTCTTGCCCGCTCGTTGCCGAGGAAGATATTCTCGGCAATGGAAAGCAGCGGCACCAGGGCGAGCTCCTGGTGGATGATGACGATGCCCACACGCTCGCTGTCGTGGATGCCGTGGAAGTGGCACTCATGGCCCTCGAAGACCACATCGCCTTCGTAGCTGCCGTGCGGATAGACGCCGGAAAGGACCTTCATCAGCGTCGATTTGCCGGCCCCGTTCTCGCCGACAATCGCGTGGATCTCGCCCTCGACGACGTCGAGATTGACGTCCTGCAGCGCCTTGACCCCGGGAAAGGTCTTGGTGATGCCGCGCATCTCCAGAATGGTTTTGTTCATGCTCTGCCCGTTGGAAGCGAGCCGATCCTGCATCCCACGCCGTAGCGCAGGACACAGGATCGGCAGATAGGCGGAAGAGGGCTTCGCCTTGCGGCAAAGCCCTCTCGATGCGGCTTACTACAGGTCTTCGGCCTTGATGTAGCCGGTCGCGATCACCCGCTCCTCGTAGTTAGAAGCGTCGACCTCATAGGGGGTCAGCAGGATCGAGGGAACGACCTTGACACCATTGTCGTAGGTGGTGGTGTCGAGCCCGGCGACTTCGCTGCCGCTGAGGACTGTGTCGAGGAGCTGCGCGGTATACTGGGCAAGCTCACGGGTGTCCTTGAACACGGTCGAGTACTGCTCGCCGGCGATGATCGCCTTGACCGAGGGCACCTCGGCATCCTGGCCGGTCACGACTGGCCAGGGCTGGTCGGCCGAGCCGTAGCCAACGCCGCGCAGCGACGAGATGATGCCGCGCGACAGCCCGTCATACGGTGAAAGCACGCCGTCGACGCGGCTGCCGTCCGAGTAGTGGGCCGACAGCAGATTGTCCATGCGGGCCTGGGCGACCGCGCCGTCCCAACGCAACGTCCCGACGGTCTCCATACCCGCCTGGCCGGATTTGACCACGAGTACACCCTCGTCGATCAGCGGCTGCAGCACGCTCATGGCGCCGTCGTAGAAGAAGAAGGCATTGTTGTCGTCGGGCGAACCGCCGAAGAGCTCGATGTTCCACGGACCTTTTTCCTCGGGGTAGCCGAGGCCCTTGAGGAGCGAGGACGCCTGCAGCACGCCGACCTGGAAGTTGTCGAACGTGGTGTAGTAGTCGACGTTCGGGCTCTCGCGGATCAGCCGGTCATAGGCGACGACGATGATGCCGGCATCGGCCGCCTGCTGCAGCACCGCCGACAGCGTGGTGCCGTCGATCGAGGCGACGACCAGCGCCCTGACCCCGGTGGTGACCATGTTCTCGATCTGGGCGAGCTGGTTGGGGATGTCGTCCTCGGCGTACTGCAGCGTGGTGCCGTAGCCCATGCCCTCGAGGGCGGCCTTCAGTTCGTTGCCGTCGCTGATCCAGCGAAGCGACGACTGCGTCGGCATGGCGATACCGACGGTGCCCTTGTCCTGGGCATAGGCACCAGCAGTAGCGCCCAGCGCCATGGCGCTGACGGCGACGGCCGCTGCGATTGATTTGATGAAGCTCACGTCTCGACTCCCTTTGTCGTTTTTGACTGCGTGGCGAGGCGCCTGCGCGAGGATCACGAGAAGAGAGCGATGGCCGCGCATACGCGTACGCAGCCGATCGGGAACGTCCGAATCGGCAGCTTGCTGCGCGGCGTGTCGTCGTCCTCCCAAGACGGCGTCTGCCGCCCGGAACCCCTCCAAGCCCACGAGCGCGACGCTAGTCCAGTCAGATAGGCAAGTAAAGCGATCACGCGCGTCCTCACTCTATTTTTTTCAAGCCTCGAAACCCAGAGACCGCCGGAAACAGGCCCATTGCATAGCTGCGAGTTCACGCCTATCGTCCCCTGACGAGGAGAGCCGACGCGCAGAATGCGCGCGAGAATCACAAAAAAAGCGAAAGATATCAGATACGTTGGGAGGGTGTCCTGGCTCGATCCGATCCGGACAAGACTGAGGCCGCAAGCGCCGCAAGCGCGGTCGCCAGTGACCTAGCGCACTTCATTCTGACAGCCATGGTCCCGGGCACGCACCTGCCGAGCGAAGCTGAGCTCGCCAGCCGGTATGCCGTCAGCCGCCTGACTGTACGCGAGGCGGTCAAGCTTCTCGAGGGGCGCGGACTTGTCGAGATCGCCCGCGGTCGCAAGGCGACGGTGCGCGAGCCCGACGGCTCCGCCTTCACCGATTTTCTCGCTGCCATCATCCACAACGATGCCAAGGGCGTGTTCGACCTTGTCGAGGTGCGCCTGTCACTCGAGGTGCAGTCGGCAACGCTCGCCGCCAAGCGGGCCAACCGGGCCGGCCTCGCAGCAATCGAAGGCGCGCTTGCCGAGATGCGCGCGGCCGCGCAGCGGGCGGTCGCCGGCGAGGATCGGGATGCCTGCGAGCGCGACTTCAACCTCGCCGACGTCGGCTTCCACGAAGCGATAGCGCTCTCCAGCGGCAACCGTATCCTCAGCTATCTGTTCGAGGCTATGGCCGGTCCACTGGCGGAAGGTTTCTTCATCAGCCGGCGCGGCAGCCTTGCCCGCGGGCAGACCCTCGACGATACCATCGATGCGCACCAGCGCGTGCTCGACGCCATCAGGCAGGGCAACGGGCGCCTGGCGGGCGATGCCATGCGCAACCATCTGAAGGACACCATGCGCGACATCCGCGTGGCGGTAAGCGAACTCGGCGGTAATCTGCCGCCCGCATCGGCCGGACCGAAATCGCTTGCAGCGGCAAGGCGCATCGCCGAATAATCCGCCCCCGAACCGGACCGACCGCAACAGCGGCGATCCCGCCGCCTCCACGCTCCAGGGAGCTCCGATGTCCGCCCGCAACGACAACAGCGCCAGCCGGCTCGACGATGCCGCCCGCGCCGGGTGGCTCTATTACGTGGCCGGCAACACCCAGGAGGAGATCGCGGCCAAGCTCGGCATCTCGCGCCAGTCGGCGCAGCGCCTCGTCTCGCTTTCTGTGAGCGAGGGGCTGATCAAGGTGCGCCTCGATCACCCGATCGGACGCTGCATGGATCTTGCCGCGCGATTGAAGTCCCGCTTCGCCCTCGACCTCGCCGAGGTGGTACCGAGCGATCCGGCCAATCCATCGACGACGCTTGGCGTTGCCGAGGCCGCCGCCGCCGAGATCGAGAAATGGCTGAAGTCGGCCGAGCCGATCGTCATGGCCATCGGCACCGGGCGCACTTTGAAGGCGGCCATCGAACAACTCACACCCATGGAATGCCCACACCACAAGGTCGTGGCGCTGACCGGCAGCATCGCTCCGGACGGCTCGGCCGCCTTCTACAACGTCATTTTCAACGTCGCCGACACGGTCAAAGCCAGGAGCTTTCCCATGCCGCTCCCGGTCATCGCCTCGTCTACGCGCGAGCGTGAACTTTTGCATGGTCAGCCGATGATCCGCGAAACGCTTGCCCTCTCGGCCGAGGCGGACGTGAGCTTCGTCGGCCTTGGCGATCTCGGCCCTCAGGCGCCGCTCTTCCTCGATGGCTTCATCAACGAGGCCGAACTCAAAGCGCTGCAGAAGGCAGGCGCCGTCGGTGAAATCTGCGGATGGGCTTTCGATGACGACGGCCGCCTCATCGAGGGGCTGACCAACGACCGCGTCGCCAGTGCGCCATTGCCTTCGCGTGAGGGTTCACTTGTCGTGGCAATTGCCGTCGGCGAACAGAAATTGCCCGGCATCCGCGCAGCTCTTAATCGACGCCTCGTCAACGGCCTCATCACCAATGAGTCGACGGCGGGAGCGCTGCTTCTGGACTAGAACCTACACATTATCAGTGCACTGCGATAAACGTCAGGGACAATCACCTGGTGCGGCTACGATCGCTCGCGCACTTGCTCTGCGCCATGACCAGCGGATCGCTCTGCATCCAGGCTTGACATTTTGCGGCGCCCAAGTGAGTATTTGCCCATTGTCGAAGCAAATGCTCGCTTTGATCGACGGGAGGACATCAATGAAACTCACACCCCTTTTCGTGGGCGCCCTTACCCTTGCGCTCGCCGGTACGGCCTCGGCCCAGACCATCACCATCGCAACCGTCAATAACGGCGACATGATCCGCATGCAGGGTCTATCGGACCGGTTCACCGAGGAAACCGGCATCGAGCTCAACTGGGTGGTTCTCGAGGAAAACACGCTCCGCCAGAACGTGACCACCGACATCGCCACCAATGGTGGCCAGTACGACGTCATGACCATCGGCACCTATGAAGTGCCGATCTGGGCGCGCCAGGAATGGCTGGTGCCGCTCGACGCGCTCGGCGACGACCCCGAATACGATGTCGACGACCTGCTGCCGCCCATCCGCGACGGGCTATCCGTCGACGGCACGCTCTATGCGGCCCCGTTCTACGGCGAGAGCTCGTTCATCATGTATCGCACCGACTTGATGGAGAGCGCCGGGCTTGAAATGCCCGAAGCTCCGACCTGGGACTTCATCGCCGAGGCCGCCCGTGCCATGACCGACCGGGACAACGACATCAACGGCATCTGCCTGCGCGGCAAGGCCGGCTGGGGCGAGAACATGGCATTCCTGACTGCCATGTCCAACTCCTTCGGCGCCCGCTGGTTCGACGAGAACTGGCAGCCGCAGTTCGACCAGCCCGAATGGAAGGAAACGCTCGACTTCTACATCTCGCTGATGAACGACGCCGGCCCCTCGGGCGCCTCCTCCAACGGTTTCAACGAGAACCTGACGCTCTTCCAGCAGGGCAAGTGCGGCATGTGGATCGATGCCACCGTTGCCGCCTCGTTCGTGACCAACCCCGATGACTCGACCGTCGCCGATCAGGTCGGTTTCGCCCTCGCCCCCGATAACGGGCTTGGCAAGCGTGCCAACTGGCTCTGGGCCTGGTCGCTGGCGATCCCGACCGGCAGCCAGCAACACGAGGCGGCTGCTCAGTTCATCAACTGGGCGACGAGCAAGGCCTATCTCGAACTGGTCGCCGCCGAGGAGGGTTGGGCCAACGTGCCGCCGGGCACGCGCACCTCGCTCTACGAAAACCCGGAATACCAGGATGCCGCGCCCTTCGCGCAGATGACGCTCGACTCGATCAACGCCGCCGATCCGAACAATCCGACGGTCGACCCGGTGCCATATGTGGGTGTGCAGTTCGTCGCCATCCCCGAATTCCAGGGGATCGGTACCAATGTCGGTCAGCTCTTCTCGGCAGTGCTCGCCGGGCAGATGTCGGTCGATGACGCATTGGCTCAGGCGCAGGCGGCAACGCTGCGCGACATGACGCGGGCCGGATACGTCAAGTAGAGCTCCTCCCGAGACGAGGGTGGGAGGAGGTCCGCTGCTCCCCCCACCCTTCCTGATCTTCGTAAGAGTGCGGCACGAACGCAAGACTACTGCGGACTGGCCGCTTTCACGGACGCTACAAAGGCGCCGTGCCAACCGATCGACGGGAGGACGAAATGGCGACACGGCAGACCCGGGCTCTGGCCCGCACCATGATGGCTCCCGCCGTCATCGTGCTCCTCATCTGGATGGCCGTGCCGCTGGCGATGACCCTGTGGTTCTCGTTCCAGAACTATTCGCTGATCAACCCGATGATGACCGGCTTTGCCGGCTGGGCCAACTACACCTACGTCATCGGCGACCCGTCCTTCACCCAGGCTCTTGTCAATACGCTGCTGCTGGTGGGCGGCGTGCTCGTCATCACCATAGTCGGCGGGACCTTCATTGCCCTGCTGCTCGACCAGCCGGTTTGGGGCCAGGGGATTCTGCGCATCCTGGTCATCTCGCCCTTCTTCGTCATGCCGCCGGTCGCCGCGCTCATTTGGAAGAACGGCTTCATGCACCCCGGCTACGGCATGCTCGGGCACCTGGCGCGCTGGCTCGGCCTGCCGCCGGTCGACTGGTTTGCCCAGTACCCGCTGTTCTCGATCATCATTATAGTTGCCTGGCAGTGGCTGCCATTTGCAACGCTCATTCTGCTGACTGCGCTGCAGTCGCTGTCCGAAGAGCAGCGTGAGGCAGCCGAGATGGACGGCGCCAATGCCGCCAACCGTTTCCGCTACATCATCCTGCCGCACCTGGCGCGCGCCATCACCATCGTCATCCTCATCCAGACGATCTTCCTTCTCGGCATCTTCGCCGAGATCCGCGTCACCACCGGCGGCGGGCCGGGCTATGCCTCGACCAACATCGCCTATCTCGTCTTCCGCACCGGCATTCTCTCCAACGACATCGGCGCCGGCTCTGCCGGAGGCGTCGTCGCCGTCATCATCGCCAACATCGTCGCCATCTTCCTGATGCGTGCGGTGGGGAGGAATTTGGATGCTTGACCTGGCGATAGTGCACACCCCCCTCCCATCCTCCCCCACAAGGGGGGAGGTGTGGCCCGGTGTTTGGGGCTGGATTGTGCAACGAGCACGATGCGGCACCTCCCCCCTCGTGGGGGAGGATGGGAGGGGGGTGACCGCCCCTACAACCGAGGCAAGGAGCTGAACCATGGCCCGCAACGTCTCGACGCAATCCAGAATCGGCTTCACCATCGGCGCCTGGCTCGTCGCGCTCCTGATTTTCGCGCCGATCCTCTGGACCGCGCTCACCGCCTTCAAGACCGAGGCCGAAGCCATCGCCTCACCGCCGACCTTCCTGCCGCGGACTTTCACTCTCGACAATTTTGAGGCCGTGCAGGATCGCTCGGATTACATCAAGCACGCGATCAACTCGATCATCGTCTCGGTCGGCTCGACCCTGATCGGCCTTGCCATCGCCATTCCCGCCGCCTGGTCCATGGCCTTCGCTCCGAGCAAGCGCACCAAGGACATCCTGATGTGGATGCTCTCGACCAAGATGATGCCGGCCGTCGGCGTGTTGATCCCGATCTATCTCATCTTCCGGGACCTGCGGCTGCTCGACACCGTGCATGGGTTGACCGTCATCATGACGCTGATCAACCTGCCGATTATCGTTTGGATGCTCTACACCTATTTCAAGGAGATCCCGGTCGACATCCTCGAGGCGGCGCGCATGGACGGGGCCGAACTCTGGAACGAGATCGTCTATGTGCTGGTGCCGATGGCGGTGCCCGGTATCGCTTCGACGCTTCTTCTCAATGTCATCCTTGCCTGGAACGAGGCCTTCTGGACCATCACCCTGACCTCTGGACGGGCCGGCACGCTCACCGCTTTCATCTCGTCGTTCTCGAGCCCGCAAGGCCTGTTCCTCGCCAAGCTGTCGGCGGCTTCGCTCCTCGCCATCGCCCCGATCCTGCTGCTCGGCTGGTTCAGCCAGAGGCAGCTCGTGCGTGGCCTCACCTTCGGCGCCGTGAAATAGAAGGACAAAGAAATGGGTTCCATCTCCCTTCAGAACGTCAACAAGTCCTTCGGCGAGGTGCAGGTCATCCCCGACATCTCGCTCGAGATCAACGATGGCGAGTTCGTCGTCTTCGTCGGCCCCTCCGGCTGCGGGAAGTCGACACTCCTGCGCCTGATCGCCGGCCTCGAGGATACGACCAACGGTCGGATCCTGCTCGATGGGCAGGACATGACCGACGCGCCACCAGCGCGGCGCGGGCTCGCCATGGTCTTTCAGAGCTACGCGCTCTACCCGCATATGAGCGTGCGCGACAACATCGCCTTCCCCCTGAAAATGGCCAAGGCCAGCAAGGAGGTGATCGACCAGAAGGTCGAGTACGCCGCCCGCACCCTGAACCTTTCCGACTATCTCGACCGGCGCCCGCGCGCCCTTTCTGGCGGCCAGCGCCAGCGCGTCGCCATCGGCCGTGCTATCGTGCGCGAACCCAAGGCCTTTCTCTTCGACGAGCCGCTCTCCAACCTCGACGCGGCGCTGCGCGTCAACATGCGTCTGGAGATCACCGAGCTGCACCAGCAGTTGCAGACGACCATGATCTACGTGACCCACGACCAGGTCGAAGCCATGACCATGGCCGATCGGATCGTCGTATTGAATGCCGGCAATGTCGAACAGTTCGGCACGCCTCTCGAGCTATATCGCACCCCCGCCAACCGGTTCGTCGCCGGTTTCATCGGCAGCCCCAAGATGAACTTCGTCGACGGGGCGGAGGCGGCTAAGCACAATGCTCACGCCATCGGTGTGCGGCCCGAGCACTTTGCCCTCTCCAAGACCTCAGGCACCTGGAAGGGAACGGTGAGCGTCGCCGAGCAGCTCGGCTCCGACACCTTCCTCCACATCCATCTCGATGGCATCGGCCTGGTCACCGCGCGCACCGGCGGCGAGGAAACATATGAGCACGGCGAGACCGTCTACCTCACACCCGATCCGCAGCGCATCTACCGCTTCGGCGCGGACGGCAACGCACTCGCCGCCTGAAGGACTTGACCAATGACCACCCGACTTGCCGCCGGCGCCCTTTCCGAGATCGCATCGCGCGCCAGCGTGCCCGCCTATCGCCGGGATCAGCTGACTGCCGGCATCTTCCATTTCGGGGTCGGCAACTTCCATCGGGCTCATCAGGCAGTCTATCTCGATGCCCTCTTTAATCTGGGCGAGGGACTCGACTGGGCGCTTGTTGGCTCGGGCGTTCGTGAGGCCGATGAGGCCATGCGCGAGAAGCTGATGGCCCAGGACTGGCTGACGACGGTCGTCGAGCAGGAGGCTGAAGGCACCACCGCCCGGGTGACCGGCGCCATGATCGACTATGTGAAGCCCGCTGACAGCGTCGCCATCCTTGCCCACCTTGCTGACCCGGCCATACGCATCGTCTCGCTGACCATCACCGAGGGCGGCTACTTCATCGATCCAGCGACGCAGAAATTCAATCCTGAGCACCCCGAAATTGCCCACGATGCCGCGCATATGGAGGCCCCGAAAACCGCCTTCGGCCTCATCCTCGCCGGACTGATGCGGCGCCGGACGGCAGGCATCGCGCCCTTTACCGTGATGAGCTGCGACAACATCCCTCACAACGGGCACGTGACCCGCGACGCCGTTGCCGGGCTCGCCAGGCTTTTCGACCCGGCGCTCGCCGACTGGGTGGAGGCGGAGGTCGCCTTTCCCAACGGCATGGTCGACCGCATCACGCCGACCACCACCGCCCGCGAGCGGCAGATCCTTGCCGATGGGTTCGGCATCGACGATCAGTGGCCGGTCTTTTGCGAGAAGTTCAAGCAATGGGTGCTGGAGGACAATTTCCCGTCCGGACGCCCGGCGCTGGAAAAGGTCGGCGCGCAGTTCGTGCCGGACGTCTCGCCCTACGAACTGATGAAGATCCGCATTCTCAATGGCGGCCACGCAACCATTGCCTATCCGGCGGGGCTGATGGACATCCATTTCGTTCACGAAGCGATGGAAGAACCGCTAGTGCGCGACTTCCTCACCAAGGTCGAACGCGACGAGATCATCCCCGTCGTGCCGCCCGTGCCCGACACGGACCTCGACGACTATCACGCACTCTGCCAGAAGCGCTTCTCCAACCCCAAGATCGGCGACACCGTACGCCGACTGGCGCTCGACGGATCGAACCGCCAGCCCAAGTTCATCCTGCCCTCGGTCGCCGACCGGCTGGAGGCGGGCGCTTCGATCACCGGCCTCGCCCTCGTCGGCGCTCTCTGGTGCCGTTACTGCTATGGCGAGACCGAAAGTGGCCAGACAATCGAGCCCAATGACCCGAGTTGGGAGCGGCTGACGGCGCAGGCCCGCCGCGCCAGGGAGAAACCCAGTGCGTGGCTGGAAATGACAGACATCTACGGTGATGTCGGGCGCGACACGCGCTTTATTGAGGCGTTCACCCACTCACTGACGGCGCTCTGGAGTGCGGGCACGCGCGAGACGCTGACGCGGTACCTGGCAGGCACGTTCTGAGCGATGGACTTTAGGCCCCAACTCATCATCTTCGATTGCGATGGCGTGCTGGTCGACAGTGAGCCGCTCGCCATGCGCGCGCTGATTGCCGCGATCGCGAGGCAAGGCCTGACGCTCGACCCCGATGTGGCTTATCGCGACTATCTCGGCCGCTCGCTCGCCTCGATCTCGGCCAGTCTCGAAGAGAGCCACGGCGTGCCGCTCGGAGCGCATGCGCTCGAGACCATGCGCGGCGAGCTCTACGCGCTCTTTCGCAAGGAGCTGCGTGCGACATCGGGCACATCCCAGACGCTCGAACGCCTCGAGAGTCCTTTCTGCGTCGCCTCGTCGAGCCAGCCCGAGCGTATCCGCCTCAGCCTCGAGCTCACCGGGCTGCTTGCCTATTTCGAGCCCAACATTTTCTCGGCAACCATGGTCGAGAACGGCAAGCCGGCGCCGGACCTGTTCCTCTATGCAGCCGCGGCGATGAACACCGCACCCGCTCGCTGCCTCGTCATCGAGGACAGCCCTGCCGGTATTACCGCGGCCCGGGCCGCAGGCATGCGCGTCTTCGGCTATCTCGGCGGCAGCCATGCGGAACCGGCGGACCTCAGGGCAGTGATGGAGGCGCTCGCACCCGATGCCATCTTCGATGATATGCAGTCGCTTCCCGATCTTGTAGGCTCGCGCCAAAGCAAGAAGACGGCACGCTGAGGGATTGATGGAAAAGCTGCTGGTGGGTGTCGACGTTGGCACGGGGAGTGCGCGCGCCGGAGTCGTGACGCCCACCGGCGAACTGCTTGGCCGGGCCGAACATCCCATTGCCATGAACCGCCCGGACGCCAATTTCGCCGAGCACGACAGCGAACAGATCTGGTCGGCCGTCTGTGCCGCAGTGCGCGAAGCCTTGGCGACGGCAGGAGCGCGACCCGAGGATGTGGTCGGCATCGGTTTCGATGCGACCTGCTCGCTGGTGGTGCGCGACGCAGGCGGCAATCCGCTGACCGTCTCGTCGAGCGGCGAGGACCGCTGGGACACCATCGTCTGGCTCGACCACCGCGCCCTCGCCGAGGCCGAGGAATGCACCCGCACCGGTCACCTGGTCCTCGACTATGTCGGTGGAGTGATGTCGCCGGAAATGGAAGTGCCAAAGCTCATGTGGCTGAAGCGCCATATGCCGCAGAGCTGGGCACGCATCGGGTATCTGTTCGACCTTACCGATTTCCTCTCCTGGAAGGCGACGGAGAACCTCGCGCGCAGCCAATCGACGCTGACCTGCAAGTGGACCTATCTCGGTCACACCGAGCCCGGCTGGCAACGCGACTTCCTTGCCGAGGTCGGCATCGAAGACATGATCGAGAAGGGGCGGCTGCCGGAAAAGGCGAGCCAGGTCGGCACCGATCTCGGGCCCTTGACCGCGAAGGCGGCCGAGGAGCTGGGATTGACCACCGCCTGCCGGGTCGGCGCGGGGCTCATCGATGCCCATGCCGGGGCGCTGGGCGTTCTCGGCGCCTTCGCCGGCGACGTCGAAACCCTCGACCGGCACCTGGCGCTAATCGCCGGCACTTCGAGCTGTGTCATGGCGCTCTCGGACGGGGCGCGGCCGACCGCCGGGGTCTGGGGACCTTTCTATGGCGGTGTCCTCCCCGGCGCCTGGCTGAATGAAGGCGGCCAGTCAGCGACCGGCGCGCTGCTCGACCATGTCATCCGCTGGCACGGGGCGGGCGGCGAGCCCAACGCGCAAATGCATCGGCGGATCTGTGAACGAGTGATGGAACTGCGCCGGAACGAAGGCCTGGCGCTTGCACGTCGCCTGCATGTCCTGCCCGATTTCCACGGCAACCGCTCTCCGCTCGCCGACCCGCAGGCGCTGGGCGTCATTTCCGGGCTGGCCCTCGACAGCGACTTCGACAGCCTCTGCCGGCTCTACTGGCGCACGGCCATCTCCATCGCGCTCGGGGTGCGGCACATCCTCGAGACGCTCAACACCAAAGGCTATGCCATCGACACGCTGCTCGTGACCGGTGGCCACACCAAGAACCCGCTGCTGATGGAGCTCTACGCGGACGCAACAGGTTGCACGGTGGTCGAGCCTGGCACGAAGGACGCAACGCTGCTTGGCATGGCAATGGTCGCGGCGACCGCAGCCGGCCTCTTTCCCCGGCTCGACGCCGCCTGCGCTGCCATGCATCAAGGCGGAAGCGAACGAGCGCCCGCCCCGACAGCACGCGCGCAGTTCGACAGGGATTACCGGATATTTCTCGAAATGCTCAAGCACCGTCAAGCGATCGATGCCATGCGCTAGGTGGCTAGCAGCGGCGGCCGTCTCCGGTTAAGCTCCTTTGCGGGAAGAGCTTTGTGGCCGAATAGCGAGCGTGCGTCAGCATGTCCATCAAAGCTGCCGTCTATCACCTGACGCACTACAGATATGATCGGCCGGTCGTCCTCCAGCCCCAGGTCATCCGGCTGCAGCCGGCTCCACACTCCAAGACCAAGGTGTTGAGCCACTCGCTGCGAGTGACGCCGACCAAGCACTTCGTTAACGTCCAGCAGGATCCCTACGGCAACTTCCTTGCCCGCTTCGTCTTTCCCGAGCCTGTGACCGAGCTGAAGATCGAGGTCGATCTCGTCGCCGACATGACCATCTACAATCCCTTCGACTTTTTCGTCGAAGAGAGCGGCGAGACCTGGCCATTCGACTATCCGCAAGAGCTGCGCGAGGACCTTTCGATCTATATGAAGCCGCAGCCGGCCGGACCGCTGCTGCAGCAATTCCTCGACTCCATCGATCGGACCCCGACCAACACCGTCACCTTCGTCACCGGCCTCAACGCCCGTCTGCAGCAGCAGATCGGCTATATCGTGCGCATGGAGCCGGGCGTCTACATGCCAGAGGAGACGCTCGCCGCCGCGCAGGGCTCCTGCCGCGACACCGGCTGGCTGCTGGTCGAGGCCCTGCGGCATCTGGGCTTTGCCGCCCGCTTCGTGTCCGGCTACCTCATCCAGTTGAAGCCAGACCTCGTCTCCCTCGACGGTCCGCCCGGCACCGACCACGACTTCACCGATCTCCACGCCTGGTGCGAGGTCTATCTCCCCGGCGCCGGTTGGATCGGGCTCGACCCGACCTCTGGCCTGCTGACCGGCGAGAGTCACATACCGCTCGCCGCAACGCCGCATTATCGCAACGCCGCGCCGATCTCGGGCCTTGCCAGCTACGCCGAGGTCGATTTCTCCTTCGACATGAAGGTGACGCGCATTGCCGAGCACCCGCGCATCACCAAGCCCTTCTCGGATGACGCCTGGGAGCGTCTCAATGCGCTCGGCCGCAAGGTCGACGAGGCGCTTGCCGAGGGCGATGTGCGCCTGACCATGGGCGGCGAGCCGACCTTCGTTTCGATCGACGATTTCGAGAGTGAGGAGTGGAACACGGCGGCGGTCGGTCCGACCAAGCGCCAGCGCGCCGACGACCTTATCCGGCGCCTCCGCGACCGCTTCGCGCCGGACGGTCTCCTGCATTTCGGACAGGGCAAATGGTACCCGGGCGAGAGCCTGCCGCGCTGGACCTTCTCGCTCTACTGGCGCGCCGATGGTAAACCGGTCTGGCAGGACCAGGACCTCATCGCCCGCGAGGGCACCAGGACCGACGCCAAACCTGAGGATGCCCAAAGGCTCGTCGGCGCCATTGCTCACAATCTGGGACTGGCGGGCGACACCATCGATCCGGCCTATGAGGACCCGGGCGAGTGGATACTGAAGGAAGCCCAACTCCCGGAAAACGTCGATCCGGCCAATTCCAGGCTCAATGATCCCGAGGAGCGGGCGCGCATCGCCACGGTCTTTGCCCGCGGCCTGACCGAGCCGACCGGGTTCGTGCTCCCCATCCAGCGCTGGAACGCGCTGGCGACCGACCGGCGCTGGATCACCGAAAAGTGGAAGACGCGACGCGGCAAGCTCTTCCTCGCCCCCGGCGACAGCGCCGCCGGCTATCGCCTGCCGTTGAGCTCCCTGCGCTTTCTCGACGGCACGGCCTATCCACATGTCGTGCCGGTCGATCCTTTGGTGCCGCGCGGTGACCTGCCTGAGCCCGACGCGTTCCTGGCCGCTACCGCCGAGGCCCCGGGTCCGGGCCACAAGGCCGACCCGCGCGCCCAGCAGGAGGCCTCGTTCACCGCCGCGACGCGAGGCCAGCAGATCAACGAGCAGGTGCTCGACGAGATCGATTCCACCGTGCGCACGGCACTGACGGTCGAGGTGCGCGACGGCCGGCTCTGCGTCTTCCTGCCGCCGGTTTCCGCGCTCGAGGATTATTTGGAACTGATCGCCGCGGCAGAGGCTGCAGCCAGGGATGTAGGGTTGCCCATCCACGTCGAGGGCTATCCGCCTCCAAACGACGCGCGCCTCAACGTCATCCGCGTCGCCCCCGATCCCGGCGTCGTCGAGGTCAATATCCACCCGGCGAGCAACTGGGACGAGTGCGTCGAAACCACGACCGCCATCTACGAGGAAGCGCGGCTGGCACGCCTGGGCGCAGACAAGTTCATGATCGACGGGCGCCACACCGGCACGGGCGGAGGCAACCATGTGGTCGTCGGCGGCGCGGCGCCGGGCGATAGCCCCTTCCTGAGGCGCCCGGACCTGTTGAAGAGCCTGGTGCTCTACTGGCAGCGCCACCCCTCGCTCTCCTACCTTTTCTCGGGCCTTTTCATCGGTCCGACGAGCCAGGCGCCACGCATCGACGAGGCGCGGCACGACAGCCTCTACGAGCTCGAGATCGCACTGGCCCAAGTGCCGTTTCCGGGTGAGGGCGAGGCGCCGCGGCCGTGGCTGACCGACAGGCTCTTTCGCAACCTGCTCGTCGACGTGACCGGCAACACCCACCGCTCGGAGATCTGCGTCGACAAGCTTTATTCACCCGACGGCCCAACCGGCCGGCTTGGGCTCGTCGAGTTCCGCGGTTTCGAGATGCCGCCCAACGCGCGTATGAGCCTTGCCCAGCAGATCCTCCTGCGCGCCCTTATTGCCCGCTGCTGGACCGATCCGCTGGATGGCCGCTTCACCCGCTGGGGCACGAGTCTCCACGATCGTTTCATGCTGCCTTACTACGTCTGGCAGGATTTCCTCGACGTGCTGGCCGACCTCGACAGCCACGACTTCGCCCTTGAGCCCGATTGGTATGCCGCTCAGCTCGAGTTCCGCTTCCCCTTCTGCGGGGAGGTCGAATACCAGGGCATGAAGCTGGAACTGCGCCAGGCGCTGGAGCCCTGGCACGTGATGGGCGAGCAAGGCGCCATCGGCGGCACGGTGCGCTTCGTCGACTCTTCGGTCGAACGCCTTGAGGTGCGCTTCGAGGGCGCCGACCCCGAGCGCTACGCCGTCGCCTGCAACCGACGCCGGGTGCCGCTCAAGAAGACGGCGACGGCCGGAGTCTTGGTCGCTGGTGTCCGCTACAAGGCATGGCAGCCCGCCTCCGGCATGCACCCGGTGCTGCCGGTCAACGCGCCGCTGGTCTTCGATATCTACGACACCTGGACGCAACGGCCAGTGGCGGGCTGCGTTTATCATGTCGCGCACCCGGGTGGACGCAACTACGAAACTTTCCCGGTCAACGGCAATGAAGCCGAGGCGAGGCGGCTAGCGCGGTTCGTGCCGCAGGATCATACCGCGGGCCCCTACCCACTGGCGGCCGAAAGGACTTCCGACGATTTTCCGCTGACGCTTGACCTGCGCCGCCCGGCACGCTTCACCTGAGGCATGGACATGCGGAATCAAGAGACCAGCGCCCAGGCGCCAGGCGATCTGAAGCTGATCGAGGATTATGCCCTGCTGCCCGGCGTGCCAGACGAGATGATCGATGCCGACGGCAATTTGCGTCCCGGCTGGGCCGCGCTGATGACCGCCTTCGATACGCTGGGCCCCGAGGAGCTCGCCGCCCGCTTCGAGCGCGCCGATCAATACCTGCGCGACGCCGGCGTCTTCTATCGCAAGTACGACGGTGCCGAAGGCAAGGAGCGCGCCTGGCCGCTGGCCCACATTCCCCTGCTGCTCGACGAGAGCGAATGGCTGACGATCACCGAGGGCTTGAAGCAGCGCGCCGAGTTGCTCGAACGGATCCTCGCCGACATCTATGGGGCCAACGAGCTGGTCGCCCGTGGACTGCTGCCGCCTGATCTCATCGCCCGCAATCCCGAATTCATGCGACCGCTCGTCGGCATCAAGCCGGCGAGCGGCCATTACCTGCATTTCTGTGCCTTCGAGCTCGGACGTGGACCCGACGGCGCCTGGTGGGTCCTGGGCGACCGCACACAGACCCCCTCGGGCGCGGGCTTTGCCCTCGAGAACCGGGTCGCCACGACACGCGCGCTTTCGGACATCTACGCGGGCATGAACATCCACCGCCTTGCCGGGTTCTTTCGCGATTTCCGCGACGCGTTGCTGGCCCAGGGTAAGCGCCTCGAGGGCCGCGTCGGCATACTCACGCCCGGCCAGCACAACGAAACCTATTTCGAGCACGCCTATATCGCCCGTTATCTCGGCTTCATGCTGCTCGAGGGCGAGGATCTGGTCGTCGAGAACGGACAGGTGATGGTGCGCACCGTCGCCGGCCTCAAGCCCATCACCGTGCTCTGGCGCCGCATGGACGCGTCCTTCATCGACCCGCTGGAACTGCGCTACGACAGCCGCATCGGCACGCCCGGCATGGTCGAAGCGCTGCGCAACGGATCGATTTCGATGATCAACGCGGTGGGCTCGGGCATTCTCGAGACGCGGGCGCTTTCCGCGTTCATGCCGCGACTTGCCAGCGCCATTCTCGGCCAGGACCTGCTGCTGCCCGAGATCGCCACCTGGTGGTGCGGCCAGGACGCCGAACGCCAGCATGTCCTCGACAATTTCGACGCCATGATGATCGGGCCGGCTTTCTCGACGAGCCTGCCATTCGACGACTTGCGCGGCACCGCGCTCGGTGCCGGTATCCCCGAACACCAAAAGCGGACGCTCAAGGAGCGGTTGGCCGCAAGCGGCGCGCACTATGTAGGTCAGGAGCCGGTGCAGCTTTCCACGGCCCCGGTCTATGTCGAGGGCAAGCTGGTGCCGCGCCCGATTACGCTGCGCGTCTATGCAGCGCGCGGCGAGCACGGCTGGACCATCATGCCCGGAGGGTTCGCCCGTGTCGGCTCTTCGCTCGACACCACTGCCATCGCCATGCAGCGCGGCGGCCAGGCCGCCGACGTCTGGGTGATCAGTTCCTCGCCCGTTGAGCAGATCTCCTTGCTGCCGCGCGAGGGCGAGAAGCTCATGCGCAATCCAGCGGGGAGCCTCCCGAGCCGGGCGGCCGACAACCTCATCTGGCTCGGCCGCTATGCCGAGCGCTGCGAGGCAATGGTGAGGATCCTGCGCGCCTACAACGCGCGGCTGGCCGAGCTCTCCAACCCGGACATCCCGCTTTTGAAGCACACGCGCGCCTATCTCGAGGCCATCGACATCGATGCGGCCGAAGCGCTGCCGCGGGGCCTCCTGCAGGCGATCGACAGCGCAGTCCTCAGTGCAGGCCAGATCCGCGACCGCTTCTCGCCCGACGGGTGGCTGGCACTCAACGACCTGCAGAAAACCGCCCAGCGCTTCGGCACGCGCGTGCAGCCGGGGGATGATGCCACCCGCGCCATGACCGTGTTGCTTCGCAAGCTCGCCGGTTTTTCCGGTCTCGTGCATGAAAATATGTATCGTTTTGCCGGTTGGCGGTTCCTCGAGCTCGGCCGCAGGCTCGAGCGCGGCATCCAGATCGCGCGGGTAAGCGGCTGGTTCACCGGCAAGAACGCCCCCGACGGGGCGGTCGAGATGCTGCTCGAGATCGGCGACAGCGTCATGTCCCACCGTCGGCGCTATTCGGTGAGCGCGGGCACCCAGAGCACTCTCGACCTGCTGGTGCTCGACCCGCTCAATCCGCGCTCGGTGATCTTCCAGCTTGCCGAGTTGCGCGTCCAGCTCGAGACGCTCCCGGGCGGCATCGACGACGGCCAGCTTTCTCCGGCCGCCAAGCTTGCGCTGCAACTCCACACCGACCTCGTCATCGCCGAGCCAAGCAGCATGAGCCAGGACGCCCTGGAGAAGCTCGCCGGCAACATCGGCATGCTCTCCAACCTCATTGCCACGGCCTATTTCACCTGAACGCCATGCTTTACGACGTGCGCCTCGAACTGCACTACGACTATGACGCTCCCGTGCAGGGTGGGCGCCACCTGGTGCGCGTCACGCCGGCTTCGATCTCCGGCATTCAGCGGGTGATCGCCGCATCGCTGCGCTACGATCCCAAGCCCCTGGCCGAAACCCAGTTCGTCGATTTCTTTGGCAACCACGTCACCGCCATCGTCTTCCGGGACGCGCACGACGCTCTCGATATCCGTCTTTCCGCCCGCGTCTTCGTCGAGGACATCCATCCGCCCGCCGACCTCTCGCCCACCCTCGATCGGCTTGAGCAGGACATGGGGCGCATCTGGTCGCTTGCCCCGGATTCCCCCCACCATTTCCTCGCCCCCTCTCCGCGCGTCGACATCGATCCGGTCATGACCGAATATGCCCGCCAGTCGGTCGTGCGCACCATGTCGGTTCAGGCGGCGGTGACCGACTTCTGCATGACCATCAACCGCGATTTCGTTTATGAGAGCGGCGCAACGGACGTGGCAACGACGCCAGCCGAGGCCTTCGCCCTCAGGAAAGGCGTCTGCCAGGACTTCGCCCACGTCATGATCGCCGGCTTGCGCGGTGTTGGCATCCCGGCCGGCTATGTCAGCGGGTTCCTGCGCACCAATCCGCCACAGGGCAAACCGCGCCTCGAAGGCGCCGACGCCATGCACGCCTGGGTGCGCGCCTGGTGCGGGCTGGACGTCGGCTGGATCGAATTCGATCCGACCAATGCCATGCTCGCGGGCCCCGACCATATCACCATCGGCCACGGCCGCGACTACGCCGACATCTCGCCGATCGTGGGGGTACTCAAGACCAGCGGATCACACGAGGCTAAGCAGGCCGTGGACGTGGTACGCGTAGAATAGCGGCCTGTCGTTCCGCCGCACGAGCCGGAACTATTTCCTTTTGTCGCCGTTTCCCCCGTGCAGCGCAGTAAAGCTGCGGCCGAACGGATGAAGCCGGACCGGATAAACCTCCGGTTACTATTCGGGGGAGATCGAAAATGACCAGAACGCAATACTCGATCACGGACGGCAATCGAGCTGGAACGCAGCCGGGCATCGCCTACGACGCGCGTATTGGCACGATGGATGTTCTGCTGAGCCTCACGCCGGCAGCCATCGTTCTAGCCGCCGCGACGGTTCTCTTGCTGGTGCTGATCTAGCAAGGCCTGGAACTTTAGCGTCACAAGAAGGAGAGTTCCCATGACATTAGGCACAATTCTCATCATCATTCTGATTTTGTTGCTGATCGGCGCCCTGCCCACCTGGGGCTACTCGCGCGGCTTCGGCTATTTCCCCTCGGGCATCCTCGGCGTGATCCTGGTGATCGTGCTCATCCTTGTTCTCATGGGCCGGGTCTGACCGGACCGGACATTCCATCAGGGCGCCTGCCGCAATAGCGGCATCCCACGCACGGGATCGGCACCCCAGCGGGCTTAGGCCGCCCCCTTCAAGCCCGCACCTGATCGCTCCGGTCCCCCCGACCGGAGCGATTTTCTCCACGGGCGGAAGGGCAAGGAACCGCCCGGCTTCAAATACGTTGAACCGCAAACCAATTTACAAGGAGGGTTTGATCATGGCCGACGCCACCACGGGTCCCGCGGCGGGCCGCGCCAAGAGCGGCAACGGCACGCCTCGAACTACGGGCAGCAAACAACAGAGCCTGGAGGAGCAGATCGGACAGCTCCAGGCCGACCTCAAGAGTATTGCCGACACGCTGGCGAGGCTGAGCGGCGACAAGGTGTCAGAGGCGCGCGACACGGCCACAGGCGAAGTCCGTCATCTCCAGCGCCAGGCCCAGCACCTCCTGGAGGACGTGCAAGGTCAGGCCGGCGAATTCCAGACCGAGCTCAAAAGCACCATTCGAGAAAAGCCGCTGACGGCCATGGCCAGCGCCATTGGCATCGGCTTCCTGCTCGCCCTGCTTACCCGCCGTTAGGACCATGGCCTTTCTCACCACCCTTGCCGGCATTTTCGGCATCGAGGTGGAGGCGCTCACCGATGAACTGAGACGCAGTGTAATCGTCAACGGCGCGATCGCACTGCTCCTCCTCATCGGGCTGACCTTCGCGCTCGTTGCCGGATACGTCGCCCTCTCGGCAGCCACGGACCCGCTTATCGCCGCGCTGATCATCTGCGCCGGTGCCTTGGCCCTAGCCCTTGCGGTTTACATCGGCAGCCGGATCGGGGCGGGCGAGCGCCGCCGGCGCGAACGCGAGCGGCGGCGCAAGGGCGAGACTACCGCGCTGATCGCCACCGCCGCGGCGACGGCCGTTCCAACCCTGCTGCGCTCGCCGCTCGGCAAGGCAATGATTCCGGTAGCCGCAATTCTCGCCTTCATGCTTTTGCGCGATTCGAGCCGTGCGGGGCCGGACGAATAGGCGGCCAGCAAGGCGGCGACTCAGAAGCTCGCTGGCAGGGGCATCCAGACGTCGGCCCGCACCCCGTCGGGTTCGAAGGTGAGCGTTACCCGGCTGTCGAGCACCTTGGAGAGGCTCCGCTCGATGAGCCGCGTGCCGAGGCCCGGCGTCGCCGGCTGGGCAACCGCAGGTCCTCCCGCCTCCCTCCAGGTCAGAGCCAGTCCCGTCACGGGCTGCCTGCGCACCTCCCACCGGATATCGACCACTCCCTCCTCGTTCGACCAGGCGCCGTGCAGATGCGCATTGGTGGTCAGTTCGTGGAGAATGAGCCCCAGCCCCAGCGCGTGATCGGCCGGCAGCAATATGTCTTCGCCGGCTACACTGGCCCGGTCCGGTCTGGTGAGGAAGTCGGGGCCTAGCTGTCCGGCAATGACGTCGTAGAGATGCACCCCCGCCCAGTCGCGATCGGCAAGCAGCACATGCGCGTCCGAAAGCGTCCGCAGCCGCCCCGAAAAGGCAGCAATGAACGCCTGCGGCTCGGGATTCTCCCCGATGGTCTGGCGCGCGACCGACTGAATCACCGCCAGCGTATTCTTGACCCGATGATTGAGCTCGCGCAGGAGTGAGCGCGTGCGTTCGGCCGACTCGCGGGCCTCGGTGACGTCGAGGCTGGCGCCCATCATAATCAACGGCTGGCCCGAGGCATCGCGCTGGTAAACACGTCCGCGCACGCTGAGCCACCGTCCCGTTGCCGCGATGCGCATCTCGCAGGCATAGTCGACTCCCGCATCGAACGACGCACCGATCGCCTCGCGCACCTTTGCCATATCGGCCGGCTCGATTGCCGCCAGCACCTCTTCGAAGGAAACGGCACCAGTCTCGGGTAAGCCATGCATACGCCGAAAGGTGTCGTTGCACGACACGTCTCCGTTACGCACGTCCCACACCCAGCTACCGACCTTGCCTGCCTCCAGGGTCAAGGCGTGCCGCCACTCCTCGCGCATCAGCTCGGCCGCGGTGCGGGCCCTCACCCGCGCCTCGTCCTTGAGTTCGATAAGCTTGGCGGCAACGTCCGCCAGGTCGACGAGCTGGGCGATCGCCCCCTGCGGTGCGTTGACCGTGACGCGGTCGAGGACGCAGAGCGTCCCCAGTCGCTGCCCACGCACCACGAGCGGCGCCCCGGCATAGAACCGCAGGCCCGGCGGACCGGCAACCATGGGGTGATGGGCAAAGCGCTTGTCGCTTGCCAGGTCCGTCACGACGAGGTGATCGCTCTCGAGCGCAGCGATCGCGTGGGCGCAGAAGGAATGCTCGACCGCCATCTCGCTGAGCTCAGGCGGTCCGATGCGCGCCTTGGCCCATTGGCGGTGCTCGTCGACGAGCGTAACCAGGGCGAACTCGACGCCGAACAACCGACCGGCCACCCGCGCCAGCCGGTCGAAGTCGCTATCCTCGCCGGTATCCATGATCTCGAGCGCGGCGAGCACTTCCCGACGCGAAATATCGTTCACCACCGCCCTGACAGCATCTGGAAGAGGGGCGCTCGATTCGATCACGGTAGTCCTGTCGTTCTTCGGATTACGCGCCCAACGCTACCATACGGTCTTTGTTCCCAAAGTTGACCTGCAACTATCCCAATTGCGCCGCAGCCGAGGCAGTTCAGATCAGCGGGCGCTTGCGATCCTCGTCAGGCGTCGCCCCTGCCATTTTCATCAAGCCGTGGAAGTCGCTCACTTCGCACGCGCCTCCGTGCCAAACGATGAGCCCGCGCACGGAAAGTTTCCGCAGCGTCTTGTTCGTGTGAACAATCGACAACCCAAGTGTGTCGGCTACCAGGAGTTGAGTGATGGGTATGCGCGGGCTTTTCTTGCTGACCATGCCGACCGCAAGGGCACGCTGGTAAAGGAATGCAATAAGATAGGCGGCCCGCTCGAGCGCGGTGCGACGTCCAAGGCTTAACAGGTGCGCATCGAGCATTCGTTCTTCGCGTGATGCGAGCCAGGTGACATCGAACCCAAGGCCCGGATGACTGGCGAAGAGGTCGTGTAGCCGGTTACGCTGGAAAACGCAGAGGACAAGATTCGACAACGCCTCGACCGAGTGGTCGAGTTCGCCCATGACCGGACCTTGCAGGCCAACCAAATCCCCGGGCAACAGGTAGTTGAGAACCTGCCGTCGCCCATCCTCGAGGGTCTTGTAGCGGAAGGCCCACCCGGAAAGGACGGTATAGAGCGCGGCGTTGTTCGTGCCTTCGGAAAGGATGCCCGCACCCGCCTCGGCGACCAGCTCGCCCGTTTTGAACGACGAGACGAACTCGAGTTCGGACGGCTCGAACGGGCGAAAATGCGGCGTGATGCGTAATGGGCACTCTTCGCACGGAATGCGCTGGCCATTGCCCAGGATACGCCGGCCATTGCCCAACGAGACTTCGTTCATCGCCCCGATCACCTCACCGGCCGAAAGCGCTCTTTCGGCTCCTCCACGCGGCAGGCGTGGTCCGACACGTCAAAGTTAAATGACAAATCCGTCAGGTACGCCCCTTTTGACCCGCAACAATGGCGGAGCGAAATGCTAGAAGACAAGACCATCCTGATCGTCGAGGGGGAAGTGCTGATTGCGCTCGACATCCAGCGCAACCTGGCCGGTGAGAACGCCCGCAACATCATATTCGCCCGTTCGGCCGGTGAGGTGTCCAAGATCGCCGGGTCCTTACCCGCCGTTGACCTGGCCATCATCGAAATTGCACCAAGCGATTCGGACGGACCAGATCTCGCTCGCAGGCTCGTTGCGCATGGGGTCCCCTGCGTGATGACCAGCACCGAGCTGCAGGCGAACCTTCTTCTGGTGGACCTCGAGCATGTACCGGTGCTGCTCAAGCCTTTCAGCCAAGCGCAGTTTCTGGCCGCCCTTCGGGCCACTCTGGCTAAGACGAGCCTGTCTCAGCTGGAATGAGAATGTGTGGTGACCTGCGCCGAGACCGCGTCGGGACCATAGTCAGCCTCGCCGCTGATCTCGAGAAGTTCCTGCAGGCGCACCCGTGCACGACTGACCCGGCTCTTCATGGTGCCGATGGCGCAATCGCAGATCTCGGCCGCTTCCTCGTAAGAAAACCCGGAAGCACCGATGAGGATGATCGCCTCGCGCTGGTCGGCCGGCAGGGAATCGAGCGCCTTCTTGAAATCCTCGAGGTCCATGGCCCCATATTGGGACGGGTGCACCGAAAGTCGCTCGGTAAAGGCACCCTCGCTGTCCTGAACCTCACGGCCACGTTTGCGCATCTGGCTGTAGAATTCATTGCGCAGGATGGTGAACAGCCAGGCCTTGATGTTGGTGCCCATCTCGAAGCTGTCCTGCTTGGCCCAAGCTTTCATGATGGTGTCCTGCACCAAATCGTCCGCCTTGTCGTGTCGTCCCGTGAGCGACACCGCAAAGGCGCGCAGACTCGGCAGCGTCGCCAGCATTTCCCGTTTGAACGAGGAGTTTTCCGCCATTTTTCGGCTCACTCCTGATCGGACGCGCGCTGTGCCATGCGCTGCGCGGCCTCGGCGCTATCGAGTTTCTCGAGCAGATCGAGCAGGCGCTCCGGCACCACCTCTTCCTGCACCGACCCGTAGAGCGCCCTCAGCCGCGAACCGATTTCGGTATTAGGACCCAATCCTTCGTCCCGCTGGCCAGGGAGGAGCTTTCCCCGCCGCTGGATCATCGTTCTATCCTTTATCATATAAACCTAGCCGTCCCGAACCTACACTTCTTCCGACACAGAATGTCCCAGATAGGGGAAAGTTCCGAACGAAGGGAACTATCGTGAACGTCCTGCCGTTAAAAGTGTTCATGACCGAATATGCGTCTCAGGGGAGTCCTTCATGACATTGTCCACGCGGATCGCTCCGCATCTGCCTTACTTGCGCCGTTTTGCCCGCGCGGCTACCGGTTCGCAGAATTCGGGTGACGCCTATGTCGCGGCCACCCTTGAAGCCTTGATCGCCGACGTCTCCCTGTTCCCGGAAGCCTCGAACGACAGGATCGCTCTTTATAAACTCTTTTCGGCTCTGTTCTCGTCTTCGGCGGTCGACGCCCCGGCGGCACTCTCGAGCCTCGGCTGGGAGCAGCAGGCGGCCAGCAACCTCGCCAATCTCGCACCAAGACCGCGCCAGGCCTTCCTGCTGGTGGCCGTGGAAGGGTTCTCACCGAGCCAGGCCGCCGAGGTACTCGATTTGACTGAAGACGAATTCTCCGGACTTCTCGAAGAGGCTTCAGTCGAGATTTCCCGGCAGGTGGCCACCGAGATCATGATCATCGAGGACGAGCCGCTGATCGCCATGGACATCGAGCAGCTCGTCGAGGGTCTGGGACACAAGGTGGTGAGCATCGCACGTACGCATAAGGAAGCGGTCAGCCTCTTCACCAAAACCCAGCCTAAGATGATCCTTGCCGATATCCAGCTTGCTGACGGCAGCTCGGGCATCGATGCGGTCAACGACATCCTCAATTTCCACTCGGTGCCGGTAATCTTCATCACCGCCTTCCCCGAGCGACTGTTGACCGGCGAGCGGCCCGAGCCGACCTTCCTCGTCACCAAGCCGTTCAATCCGGATATGGTCAAGGCCCTGATCAGCCAAGCCCTGTTCTTCAACGAGGGGTCGCGGGCGGCAGCCTGACGTCTCCATCAGCGAATCTGAAAAAGGCCGGAGCGCTCCGGCCTTTTCCTGTTCGGGCAGGAACCCGCGCCGCCACCACCCGTTTAGCCACAAGGCAAATGTAAGGAGGCACCGATGCTTTACTATGCCCTCGTGTTTCTCGTCATCGCCCTCATCGCCGGTGTGCTCGGGTTCGGCGGCATTGCCGGCGCTTCGGCTGGCATTGCGCAGATCCTGTTCTTCCTGTTCCTCGCGTTCCTCGTCATCTCGCTCATCGTTGGCCTGATCCGCCGCACCTGACTCTAGCCTTGAGGCCGCCAGACGAAACGCCCCGCCGGACCGGCGGGGCGTTTCGTTTGATCGGGCGGGGATGCCTGCTCAGTTGCGCGAGAGCCAATCGTCGATTTCGCGGTCGGCCTCTTCCTCGGCCTTGCCGTAACGCTCCTGAAGTTTGCCGGCCAACTGCTTGCGATTCCCCTCGATCATGTCGAGATCGTCGTCGGTCAGCTTACCCCACTGAGTCTGAACCTTGCCCTTCAATTGCGTCCAGTTGCCTTCAACCTGGTTCCAGTTCATGTCTCTTCTCCATTGATTCGCAGAAATCCGCCGCATGACGGTGATGGTTGAAAAACGCCCGCAGGCACGCGCGGTTCCTCGCCATTACCTATGACGCTTGCGTCATTTCGCTTGCCAATGGAGAACTTTTGCATTTGTTTGAGGCGACTGAAGTTGCCCGCACAACCAAGAGGCAACGACCAGAAGGAAACGTCCGCCGGTTGGCGGTAAACAGGTGATGATGTCGCAAGCCCAAGCCGTCGAGACCGCGGCCACGCCGGTCGTGGAGATCAGGGACCTGCACAAGTCCTTCGGAGCGCTCGAAGTCCTCAAGGGTGTTTCCTTCTCGGCAGCCGAAGGAGAAGTCATTTCGCTGATCGGCTCATCCGGTTCCGGCAAATCGACGCTTCTGCGCTGCATCAACATGCTCGAGGTGCCCGATTCCGGCGCGGTCTTCATCGACGGCGAGGAGATCCGCCTGCGTGGCCAGCCGCCGCATCGGGCGATCGCCGACGAACGGCAGATCCGCCACATCCGCTCCGAGCTCGGCATGGTCTTCCAGTCGTTCAACCTGTGGACGCACCTTTCCGTCCTCGACAATGTCATGGAAGCGCCGCTCCATGTGCAGAAGCGCCCACGCGCCGAAGTCGAGGCCGAGGCGCGGGCGCTGCTCGAGAAGGTCGGTATCGGCGCCAAGGCGGACAGTTACCCCGCCCAGCTTTCGGGCGGCCAGCAGCAACGCGCCGCTATCGCCCGCGCGCTCTGCATCCGTCCGCGTGTGATGCTGTTTGACGAACCGACGTCGGCGCTCGATCCAGAGCTCGAGGTCGAAGTCCTGCGTGTGATCAAGCTCCTGGCCGACGAGGGACGCACCATGATCCTCGTTACCCACGACATGGACTTCGCCCGCACGGTATCGGACCGGGTGATCTTCCTGCACCAGGGCCTCGTCGAGGAAGAGGGAACGCCAGAGGAGGTGTTCGGGGCCACCAGATCGGCGCGGCTGCGCCAGTTCCTCAGCGCCGGCGACCACCGCTGACCCGAACGATCAACGACAACAAGGAGACGACAATCATGAAGAAACTCATTCTCGCGACTGCGGCCTTCGCGGCCCTGTCGATGGGCGCCAATGCCCAGGAGACCGTGCGCATCGCCACTGAAGGCGCCTATGCGCCTTGGAATTTCCTCAACGATGCGGGCGAGCCGGCCGGCTACGAGATCGACCTCGCCAACGCCATCTGCGAAGAGGCCGGCATCACCTGCGAGATCGTCATCAACGACTGGGATTCGATCATCCCGAACCTGCTCGCGGGCAATTACGATGTGATCATGGCCGGCATGTCGATTACCGATGAGCGGCTTGAGACCATCGACTTCTCCGACAACTATTTCCCGCCCGATCCCTCCAAGTTCGTCGCCAATGCCGGCGCGGACCTCGATTTCTCCGACCTTTCGGGCGCGCGCGTGGGCGTTCAGGGCGCGACCATCCAGGCGGCATGGGCCGAAGAGAACCTGGGTGACGACAATACCATCGTCGCGTTCGCGACCGCCGACCAGGCCATGGCCGACCTTGCCGCCGGCAACCTCGACACCATCCTTGCCGACGGCGCCTACCTCCAGCCGGTGGTCGATGCTTCGAACGGGGCCATCGAGTTCGTCGGTGAGGAGGTGATGATCGGTAACGGCGTCGGCGCCGGTATTCGCAAGGGCGATGCCGAACTGCTCGAAACCTGGAATACCTCTCTTGCCGCGCTCAAGGCCGATGGCACGGTCGATGCACTGATCGCGCAGTGGTTCGACGGCGCTGGCCCGTTCTTTACCGAATAAATCCGAAGGGCCGGGGCGGCCACCGTCCCGGCCTTGCCTGAAAGGTGCCGATGCTCGACCTGCTGCCAGAATGGATGCGCGATGGGCTCGGCGACGATGCTGCGTTCTGGATCGGCTATCTGACCAATGGCAAGCACCTCGCCTGGTATGCGAGCTTCCAGTTCACCATCTTCGCTGCGCTGATAGGCGGCGCCCTCGCCCTCGTTTTCGGCCTGGTCGGCGCGAGCCTCAAGAACGCGCGTTTCCTGCCGCTGCGCGCCGTGGGTGACTTCTACTCGGCGATCGTGCGCGGCGTGCCGGACGTGCTCTTCTTCCTCTTCTTCCCCCTGGCCTTCGAACAGACCGTCGAATGGTTCGTTTCGAGCCGCGTGTGCACGCCCGACAGCATCGCGGCGAGCGTTGCTCCGTGGCCGCCGTGCCCGCAGGCCAACTGGTTCCTTGGCACCACCGAATACCTGCTGCTCGCCAGTGTCTCGCTCGGCCTCGTCTACGGCGCCTTCGCCACCAACGTCATCCACGGGGCCATGCGCGCCGTGCCGCAAGGACAGCTGGAAGCGGCCCGCGCCTACGGCTTTTCGGCCGCTCAGGTGCGCTGGCGCTTCCAGATCCGCCAGATGTGGGTCTATGCCCTGCCCGGGCTCTCCAATGTCTGGCTGCTGCTGGTCAAGGCAACCTCGCTGCTGTCGCTCCTGCAGATCGCCGATATCGTGCTATGGGCAGACCGGCTGGGCGCCCCCAACTTCCTGCCTGCGGTCGGCCTCGTCCACCCCGACTGGCGCTGGCGTTATTACCTTGCTCTGCTCGTCTTCTATATCCTTGTCACCTGGCTCTCCGAAAAAGGCTTCGAGGCGCTGATGCGCCGCGCCGGGCGCGGTGTCCTTGCCGAGGTGCGCCGCTAATGGAGGTGATCCTCAATGAAATCCTGCGGTTCGCGCCCGCCGCGCTGTTCAACATCTATTTCGCCGCCGCCTCCATACCGATCGGCTTCGGCCTTGCCATCCTCTTCGCCTTCGGCAAGGGGTCGAAAAACCCGCTGATCTCTGCCGTCTCGCGCGGCTACATCTACGCCTTTCGCGGCTCTCCGCTCTTCATCCAGCTCTTCATGTTCTATTCGCTGGCCCTTTCGATGAATATCTCGACCTGGAAGCCGATGGGCATCGACTGGCTGGTGCTGCACCCCTTGTTCCTCGGCCCCCTGGTGCTGGTGCTCAACACCACCGCCTATACCGCCGAGATCTTCTACGGGGCCCTGCGTGCCGTGCCGCACGGCGAGCTGGAAGCCGCCCGTGCCTACGGCATGGGCCCCTGGCAGCAGTTCCGCTCGGTCACCTGGCCGCACATGATCCGCCTCGCCTGGCCAGCCTATACCAACGAGGTGGTCTTCCTCTTTCATGCGACCGCCATCGTCTACTTCGCCTTGCCCGTCATCGGCGAGCAGAAGGACCTGATGATCCGCGCCAAGGAGGCTTTCGAGCGCGACTTCAACGCCTATCTCCATTTTCCCATCGCCGCGCTCTATTTCCTGGCCGTTTCGCTCGTCGTCTTCTTCGTGTTCGGGCGCATCTATGAGCGGCTCGTACGCCATCTCGAGCGCGCGCCGAAAATCCGCTTTTCCCCCAAATGGCTTCGCTGATCTCAATGACCTTCGAGCAGACGACTTTCGTACTTGCCGGCGATACGCCCGGCTCCGCAACCACCCTCTATTCCTATACCGTCGGTCCGCAGGACGCCCCGGTCAAGGTGCACCTGCAGGCCGCGCTCCATGCCGACGAGCAACCGGGAACCATGGCGCTGCATCATCTTCTGGTGATGTTGCGGGACGCCGATGCGATGGGACAATTGCGCGCCCGCTTTGCCGTCTTCCCCTCGGTCAACCCGCTGGGGCTGGCCAACTGGTCGCTGCGCACGCATCTCGGACGCTACGACAACACGACCGGCGTCAACTACAACCGCCGTTGGCCGGACCTCTATGCCGCAGTTTCGGGCGCAGTCGGGGGCCGGCTCGGCGCCGATCCGCGGGCCAACGTCGCCACATTGCGTCATGCAGTACGCGACTGGATTGACGGACAACGGCCCCGGTCGGCGGCCGAGGAACTGCGGCTCGCCGTGCTGCGCTCGGCGCACGATGCCGACATCATGCTCGACCTCCATTGCGACAACGACAGCCTCAAGCACATTTTCACCTCGCCCGAGCTGATGCCCGGCTTCAGGGATCTCGCCGATTGGATGGGCGCCGCGGCGACGCTGACCGCGGAGGACAGCGGCGGTGGTTCTTTCGACGAAGTCCTGCCACAGCTCTACCGCCAGGCAGCACGAGCCAACCCGGACAAGCCCATTCCGATGGCCGCCGAAACCGCAACCCTCGAATATCGCGGACAAGCCGACGTCTTCGACGAGATGGGGCTGGCGGACGCAAAGGGGCTCTTCGGCTTCTTTGCCGGGAGGGGTCTGATCGACGCCGATCCTGGCCCGCGGCCCGCGTCGGCGCCCGCCGCAACGCCCTTCGAAGCAACCGAAGTGCTGCGCGTCGACCGGCCAGGGCTCCTTGCCTATCGGGTCGAGCTGGGCGAAACCGTCAAGACAGGCCAACCCGTCGCCGATCTCATCGCCATGGATGGGCCACAGGCCTTCATCGCCCGCACGCCCGTCCTTGCCGGCACCGACGGCTTCGTGCTCTCCCGGGCACTCGGCAAATACGTGCCGCGCGGCGGCGCCATTGCCAAGATCGTCGGGACGCAACCTCTGGTGTCCCGGTCAGGCGGTTATCTGTTGGAGGACTGAACCTCAGCTCACGCCGTACTCTCGATGCTCGAGCGCGGTGATGACCCCGCGCAGTTCCGCCAGACCCTTCATCCGCCCGATGGTCGGGTAGCCCGGCTGGGCCCGCCGGTTAAGATCGTCGAGGATGTCCTGCCCGTGGTCGGGGCGCATGGGGATCTGGTGGTCCGCACGGCCGGCTGCCTTGCGGCGCTGTTCCTCACGCACGATCTCGGCGATGAGCGCGACCATGTCGGTATCTCCTGCGAGGTGCTCGGCCTCAAAAAAGGAGCCGGCGATGTCGGCGTCGTCCCGCTTGACGTTGCGCAAATGCAGGAAGTGCACGCGATCGCCCAGGCGCCGCATCATACCCGGCAAATCATTGTCCGGCCGTGCGCCGAGCGAGCCCGAGCAGAGCGTCATGCCGTTGGCGGGGCTGTCGACCGCATCGAGCATCGTCTTGTAATCAGCCTCGGTCGACATGATCCGCGGCAGACCGAGCAGCGCGAACGGCGGATCGTCCGGATGGCAGCAGAGCCTGATGCCGAGCTTCTCGGCGGTCGGCACGACGGCTTCGAGGAAATCGATGAAGTGCCCGCGCAAATGGTCGGGCGAGATGCTGCCATACTCGGCAAGGTGGGCCCTGACGTCATCGAGCGTCATCGACTCGCTCGAACCGGGCAGTCCCATGGTGACGTTGCGTGAAAGCTGCTTTTTCGCATCCTCGTCCATATCGGCGAAGCGACGCCCCGCCTCGTCGGCCACCGCGTTGCTGTAATCGGCCCCCGCCCCTGGGCGCGCGAGAATGTGGATGTCGAAGGCGGCGAAATCGGCAATGTCGAAGCGCATGCACGAACCGCCATTGGGCAGGGCCCAGCGGATATCGGTGCGCGTCCAGTCGAGCACCGGCATGAAATTATAGCAGACCACCTCGATGCCGCTTTCGGCAAGACTGGCCATCGAGACCTTGTAGGCCTCGATATGGGCGTGCCAGTCGCCCTTCTGCTTTTTGACGTCCTCGGAAACCGGCAGGCTCTCGACAACGTCCCAGGTGAGGCCCGAAGGCGAGCCGTCCTTGCGGGTGGCGATCTCACGGTGACGCTTGGCGATTTCCTCGCGCGTCCACACCTGCCCGTTGGGAATGTGGTGCAGCGCGCTGACCACGCCCGTCGCGCCCGCTTGGGTGATGTCGTCGATGCTGGTCAGGTCATGCGGCCCGAACCACCGCCAGGTCTGCTTCACGAGGGCGTCTCCAACTGATCTTGTATGGCAGAACCTTTGCCATAACGGCCGGCGGGCGGGAAGCCCCCGGGACTGTTACCGAAGATCCTTGTCGTAGACGAACTTGGGCATTTCCCAACGGAAGACGAGCGCGGCGACGCGCAGCGGAAAGCCGATGAAAATGGCAACGAGGATAACGAGATCAGCGGGCAGGCCTGCTGTCAGGCCAGCATAATAGAGCGTGCCGGTCACGATCGAGACCGTTGCGTAGAGCTCTCCGGTAAAGACCAGCGGGATGTCATTGCAGAGGACATCGCGCAGAATGCCGCCGGTAATGCCGGTCAGCATGCCGGCGACGATGACGATGATCGGATGGTGCCCCGCCTCGATACCGACATTGCAGCCGATGATGGTGAAGGCAACGAGCCCCACCGCGTCGAGCAGCAGGAACGGCCAGCGCAGCCGGTGCGCGACACGGGCAATCGCGACGGTAAAGAGCGCCGCCGCGCACACGATCAGCAGGAGATAAGGGTTCAGGACCCAGGTCAGCGGATAGTGGTCGAGCAGGATGTCGCGCGTCGTGCCGCCGCCGAGCGCGGTGACGCTGGCAATGAGACAGACGCCGAACCAGTCCATGTTGCGCCGCCCGGCAGCCAGCGCCGCCGTCATAGCCTCGACGGTGATGCCGATATAGAAGATGACAGTCAGCAACATTGCCTGCCTATTCCGGGATGTTGATGGCGCGTACGAGCCAGTAGACGGCCTCGCAGGACCTGTCGGTGCAATAGGCGCTCATCCAAACCTCCCCGTCGCCGAACATCACCCCGTCGCCGTTGACGAAGAGATCGGCATAGGCCTGATCCGTGACCGCCGCCTCCACCGGGTCGGTGACGATCTCGTCATAGCGTTCGACGAATTCGGCCTCTTCCTCTATGACGATCCGGCGCCCGTCGATGACGACGTCGAGCGGATAGTCGACGAGCGAGGCGACGGTCTCGGCGTCATGCCCGGCAATTGCATGCTGCAGCACCTCGAAGGCAACCTCGAACGCGTCGGCGTCGCCGAGCAGCGCTTCGATGTGCTCGTTGACCTCGGCAACGCCTTGCGCCGCCACTGAAGACAGCATCGTGCAAAGGCCAACGCCCGCGAGCAGGGACGACCTTGCCAACCAACCCATGATGTTCCCGCGCATTGCCGTCAAAACCGGTTTGCCCCCAAGCCGTTTATATCGCTCAATACAAAGCGTTACAGCTTCGCCGTGATCACTCGGTTAAGATCGGGAGGGAAAGCCGTGCGCAAGCCGACAAGCGTGAGATCGCTGGAAACGTTCGGGCGGGTGCGCCTGTCGAAGAGCTTTTTCATGCGCGACTTCCTCTATTCGGAAATCTCGGCGATACATGCCATCCCCAACCTTCCCGACGATCCCGACCTTGCCATCGCCGCCGGCCGCAGGCTGTGCGACGAATTGCTGGAACCGCTCCAGGAGCGGTTCGGGCGCATCTCCGTCCGCTCCTCCTATCGCTCGCCGGCGGTCAACCGCTTCGGCAACGAGAACAAGCTGAACTGCGGCAGCAACGAGAGCAACTATGCCGTGCATATCTGGGACCGGCGCGATGCGGCCGGCAATATGGGCGCCACCGCCTGCATCGTCGTCAACAGCTTCATCGCCTACTACGAGCGCACCGGTCACTGGGAGGCCCTCGCCTGGTGGGTGCACGACCACCTGCCCTATGACCACATGCAGTTCTTCCCGCACTATGCCGCCTTCAATCTCGGCTGGCGCGACACACCCAGGCGCGGCATCTACAGCTACATTCCGCCACGCCGCGGATGGCTGACCAAACGCGGCATGGCCAATGCCGACGGCGATCACAGCGCCGAGTATGCCGAGATGCTGCGCGAGATCGAGTGCGCCCGAGCCTGAAACCTACCCGTGCGCGGCGCGACTGTCCTGCGGCGCCTGACCGCGCTCATGGAGCCCGTAGTCGCGTACGACCGCCGCCACCCGCAGCCTATAGTGTCGAAAGAGCCCCAAACGCCCCTTCGCCTGCGTGACGCGATGCACCGGATGGTTGCGCCAGGCTTTGACCGCCGCTTCGTCGCGCCAGAAAGAGAGCGAAAGCAGCTTCTCCGGCTCGGTGAGGCTCTGGAAACGCTCGGCGCAGATGAAGCCGTCCATCTCCTGAAGATCTGCCGCCAGAGCGCCGGCGTAGTCGAGATAGTGGCCCATCTTCCCCTCGGCCGGCACGACCTCGAAGATAACCGCGATCATGGCCGCACCGGCTTGGCGTGCGGCGCCGAAACCAGACGGAGGAAAATGCGATCCTCCCGACGGATGAATTTTTCCTGTCGCGCGAAGGTAAAGTTCTCCCTCCCCAACGGATCCTCACGCAACCGCGCGCGATAGGCTTCATAGGCCGAAAGACTCTCGATGTTGTAGATGCCGTAGGCTGTCGTTGCCGAGCCCTCGTGCGGAGCGAAATAACCGATGAGGTCGGCGCCGCAGCGCGGGATCGCCTCGCCCCAGTTGCGGGCGTAGTGTTCGAAGGCGTCGACGCGATCGGGTTCGATGTCATAGCGGATGAAGCAGGTGAGCATGGTCGTTCTCCAGGTCTCGACGCCCCGGTTCTAGCCCATTGCGATGCAATCATGCTTCGGCTACGGTCGAACTATGAAAGACGGCCCTGTCATTGCCCAGGTCGCATCCCTGATCGGCGATCCTGCCCGCGCCAATATGCTCGAGGCGCTGATGGACGGTCGCGCGCTGACCGCTGCGGAACTGGCAGCTATCGCCGGCGTGACGGCACAGACTGCCAGCAGCCATCTCGCCCGGCTCGAAACAGCCAGGCTCCTGACGGCGCGCAAGCAGGGCAGGCACCGTTATTTTGCCTTGTCAGGCACGGATGTCGCCGAGGCACTCGAAGCTTTGATGGGCCTCGCCCAACGCACCGGCGCCACGCGCGTTCGCACCGGACCGCGCGATCCGGCGCTGCGCATGGCGCGCATCTGCTACGACCACCTGGCGGGCGAACGCGGCATTGAACTCCTCGAAGGGCTGAAGAGTCGTGGACTGGTCGCGGGCGACGCCGGCCTCGGACTGACGCCGCAGGGCCGCGAGACCTTTACTCGCTTCGGCATCGATCTTGAAGCCATCGGCGCGACCCGCCGCCCGCTCTGCCGCGCATGCCTCGACTGGAGCGAGCGGCGCAGCCATCTCGCCGGCGCGCTCGGCGCCGCACTCCTCACCGCAATGATCGACAGGGGCTGGGTGAAGCGCGAAGCGGGCCGCGTGCTCACTTTCACCCGGCCGGGTCTTGCCTCGTTCCGGGAGACCTTCGGCACCGAGACCTGACTAGTTTCCGTTCAGGTCGGCGCAAGCAACCAGACCATGAGGAAAACCGCCGATAACCACCGATCGCCTACACCACCTCCAAGGACACGACCTAGTCTTTCCGTCGTGGGCTGGGACGAGGAAGGTTCGCAAATATCTTGAACTTGCTGATGACGAATGCCGCCTATGGCAATAAACGGGCGCATCAGGTGGCGATTGAGGTTGGTGCAGATGTATGTCGGGCGGATTGTAGGGGTGGGGCGTACCCGTAAGGGAGAGCTCGTGGCTGCCTATAGGGTTTCAAGCCGATCATTTCCGAACCGAATTGCGCAGAGAACAGGCCAGGCCGTACAGATAGTTGCTCGGCCTGGCAGTGCGGATGCTGTGTCCGACAGCCCCTATATTGCTTATGAGTGCGTGCTCTGGAACGAACGATATTCTGTAGTCAGCAACGGAACTCATACGCGGCCGATTTATGAGCGGCTGAAATCGGGCAACGACCCCCGAGACGCGATTCTCAGTGTTCTGATAGGCCTCGACCGAGAATTCGACCAGTATGACACTCCACGTATTTGCGGACTGATAGACCGTGCTGAAAATAGGCTCTGGTTAGGTAGTGTGACCGCGACCAGCTTGGTGGTGATGCCGGTTGAGGCTTCCAGTGGCCAAATGGCTTCCATCACCACCTACGAATTCCCGCTTCCGCAAAAGGGGCAGATAGATCCCGACTTCAATGAAACCAAGGCGATTGACGTTTGCCATCACATCACCGCTTCCTCAGTATTTTCAGATTTCGAAAAACCGATTTGCGCGGCGGCTTCCGTAGCAACGAGCGCGGGCGTCGAGGTTGCAACACTCAATGTCTCAGCTTGATGCGGACCTGGAGCTCGTGGATGTCGCTGCCCAGGACCTATGAGAGACGTTGATCTCCGGTGCACTTGTCGATCGGAACAATTGCCCAGCTGTGGGCGGAAAGGTGACGATGGCACCGGTCTTGACGTCGAAGGAGCTGGTAGAGGGCGCGCGCCGGGAAATTGTCGCCCACGTCGCAGAGGAAAAGCAGGCGGGACGGGTACCGTGCATGGCGGTGGTCGTGGCAACCGACGACAGTGCCGCATTGTCATACGCCCGCGTCAAGGACCGGATCGCCAAGGAGCTCGGCATCGAGGTTCGGATCGAAGTTCTTGATGCATCGACGACCCAGGCGGCCCTCAATCAGCGGATGGAGGCATTGTCGAACGATCCCATGGTCCACGGCGTCCTGCTCGAGCTGCCGCTGAGGCGCGGTCTCGATGCAAACATTGCGATCAACTGCCTCGCCCCCCAGAAGGACATCGATGGGCTGAGCGATTTCAACGTCGCGCGGGTCGCCGTAGGAAATGAGGAGGTTGCGATCGCGCCCGCAACGCCGCAAGCCTGCATCGCACCTGCCGAAAGTGAAACCAAGGTTGCAGGAAAGCTCGTCACCGTCATCGGACGCGGACGCACCGTGGGAAGGCCCCTCGCGCATATGCTGATCAACCGCGGAGCCACGGTCATCCACTGTCATTCCGGCACATCCGATTTGCCGTCGCTCACCAGCCAGTGCGACATCCTGTTCACGGCCACCGGTCGAGCTGGCCTTGTTGGTGCCGCGCATGTGAGGGCGGGCCAGGTCGTAGTCGACGCCGGGACAGACTACAGCTCCGGCAAAGTGCTCGGTGACGTGGACGCCGAGGCTGTGGGCCACGTGGTTAAGGCCTACACCCCTGTCCCGGGCGGTGTCGGCCCGCTGACCACGGTGTTTCTCTTCAAGAACCTGTTGAAGGCGATTGCCCTTCAGACCGGGAGCGAGCAGTGACAATCTGGAATACGTCGTTGGCTGATTTCGCCGATGAGGTCGCAAGCAGCAGTCCAACACCCGGCGGCGGCTCGGTGTCGCTGGTGGCGGGAGTCCTTGGTGCCGGGCTGGTCGCGATGGCCATCAACGTATCCCTGAAAGGCAAGGCTGGAGCCGCTCACGGGGCCGTGCTCGGCGAGTCACTGGGCACGATCGAGGCGCTTCGCCGCAAGCTCGCGGACCTGGCCGACGCCGACATTGCCGGGTTCAGCCAATTCATGGCTGCGTACCGATTGCCAATGCAAGACGATGTCCAGAAGTCGACCAGGGATCGGGCTTTGGCTGCAGCCGCCGCAGCGGCCTGCAATGTTCCCCTCGACGCCGGAGAGGTTGTGGTCCAGGCCTTGCATCTTGCCCACGACGTCAAGCCGCTGGTCAGCAAGATGATCGTCAGCGATGTCGAGGCCGGCATGCAGCTGCTGCGCTCCGCCGGGCTTGCTGTCTTGCTCAATGTCGACGCTAATCTAACCTGGCTGCCCATCGAACAGCGCGATACTGTTGTGGCACGAGCCACGCAGCTCAGAGATGCGATCCGCGCTTCGGAGGCAGGCAGCTAGGGTCAGGACCAACTAGAGAAAATCAGCCCGGTGCGGCATGAAGACGTCGATGAGCCGGCCGGCCTCGAGCGCGACCACTCCGTGCTCGAGCCCCGAAGGCACGATGAAGCTGCCGCCCTTGTCGACCACCTGCGTTTTGCCGTCGATCGTCACCTCGAACCGACCTTCGGCGACGTAACTCACCTGCACATGCGGATGCGAATGCAGGGCGCCGACCGCGCCCTTGTCGAATCCGAACTCGACCTGCATCAGGTCGGGAGTGTGGATCAGCACCCGGCGGCGGTTGCCATTGCCGAGATCGGTCCAGGGCGTCTCACCCGGCTGAGCAACGAGCTTTGCGGTGGCCATATATTCTCTCCCTGATGGCGCTATGGGCCGATGCCGGTAGCACATCGCAGGCGCGGTGGCGAGCCCGCCCTGCCCTGCCATCCGATCAAAACGCGCCTGCTTGCCAAGGCCCGGCGAACATGGTGGATTCGGGACAAGCCCTGTCACCGCAAGGTGATTTGCTCCGGGAGCCGGCGAGAGCAAGGCTTTAGAAGTCAGAGCCCGGACCGGTCGGGCGGGAGACGCAATGGCCGCCTATATCCTGCGCCGTTTGGCCCTGATGATACCGACCATCTTCGGCATCATGGTCATCTCCTTCATCGTCGTTCAGTTCGCCCCGGGCGGGCCGGTGGAGCAGGCCATCGCTCAAATGAGCGGCACAGCCGTCGGAGTTTCCGAGCGCATCACCGGCAGCGAGGGAGGCGATTTCGCCGGCCAGGCCCAGCCGGCCCAAGGCGAGCGGAGCGCCTATCGCGGTTCGCGTGGCCTGTCGCCCGAGCTCATCGCGCGCATCGAAGCCCAGTTCGGCTTCGATAAGCCGCCCCTCGAGCGGTTCGTCACCATGCTCGGCAACTACCTGCGCTTCGATTTCGGTCGCAGCTACTACCGCGATATCTCGGTCATCGACCTCATTGCCGAAAAAATGCCGGTCTCGATCTCGCTCGGCCTGTGGATGACCCTGATCGGCTACGGCATCTCCATACCGCTCGGCATCCGCAAGGCCGTCAGGGACGGCTCGCGCTTCGACGTCTGGACCTCGACCATCGTCGTCGTAGGCTACGCGGTACCCGGGTTCCTCGTGGCCATCCTGCTGATCGTGCTCTTTGCCGGCGGCAGCTTCTGGTCGATCTTCCCGCTGCGCGGCCTCACCTCTTCCGGCTGGGAGACGATGCCCTGGTACCGGCAGATCCTTGACTATTTCTGGCATCTGACGCTGCCGATCATCTCCATGGCAATCGGCGCCTTCGCCACGGTGACGCTCCTGACCAAGAATTCCTTCCTCGACGAGATCGGCAAGCAATATGTGGTCACCGCCCGCGCCAAGGGGCTGACCGAACGCCGGGTGCTGTACGGTCACGTCTTCCGCAACGCCATGCTGCTGATCATCGCCAGCTTTCCGGCCGCGTTCGTTTCGGCGTTCTTTACCGGCTCCGTGCTGATCGAGACCATTTTCTCGCTCGACGGGCTGGGGCTGCTCGGCTTCCAGGCGATCACCAACCGCGACTATCCCGTGGTGTTTGCCACCCTCTACATCTTTTCGCTGCTGGGGCTGATCATCGGTCTGATCTCCGATCTCGCTTATATGTGGATCGACCCGCGCATCGATTTCGAGAGCCGAGACGTATGAACGAGGTCCTGAACCCGGCCGAAACCCGGCCCACCGGATGGCTCTCACCGATCAACCGGCGGCGGCTCGACAACTTCCGACGCAACCGGCGCGGCAGATGGTCATTCTGGATATTCCTCGTGCTTTTCGTCGTGACCCTCGGCGCCGAGTTCATCGCCAACGACCGTCCAATCATCGCCATGTATAAGGGGGAATTGCTGGTGCCGGCCCTCGTCAATTATCCCGAGGCCAAGTTCGGCGGGTTCCTCGCCCTGACCGACTACCGCAATCCCCTGAACTACGAGGAAATCGAAGCCAATGGCTGGATGGTCTGGCCGCCCATCCGCTTTTCCTATTCGACCGTCGACACGGCCGTTCCCGTCCCCTTTCCCTCTCCGCCCTCATGGATGATGAGCTGGCAGGAGAACTGCGCCGGTCTGCCTGGCGGCCTCCAGGATCCGTTCTGCATCAACGCCAACATGCACTGGCTCGGCACCGATGCCAGCGGCCGGGACGTCCTCGCCCGGCTGATCTACGGCTTCCGCATCTCGATTCTCTTCGGGTTGACGCTAACCATCATCTCCTCGCTGGTCGGAGTGGCGGCGGGCGCTGTCCAAGGCTATTTCGGCGGCTGGACCGACCTCATCTTCCAGCGCTTCATCGAGATCTGGACGTCGATCCCGTCGCTTTATGTGCTCCTCATCATCTCGAGCGTCATCGCCCCCAGCTTCTGGGTGCTGCTCGGCATCCTGCTGCTGTTTTCCTGGGTGTCGCTGGTCGGTATCGTGCGTGCTGAATTCCTGCGCGCACGCAATTTCGAATACGTCAATGCCGCGCGCGCGCTCGGCGTCTCCAACGCCACTGTGATGGTCCGACACCTGTTGCCCAATGCGATGGTCGCAACCCTCACCTTCATGCCCTTCATCCTCTCCGGGTCGGTCGCAACGCTCACTTCGCTCGACTTCCTCGGCTTCGGCCTGCCGGTCGGATCGCCCTCGCTCGGAGAACTCCTGGCACAGGGCAAGAACAACCTGCAGGCCCCCTGGCTCGGCATCACCGGCTTCGCAACCATCTCGGTGATGCTGACCCTTTTGGTCTTCATCGGCGAAGCCGTGCGCGACGCCTTTGACCCGAGGAAGACGCTGCGATGAGTGCTCTTCTCTCCATCCGTGACCTATACGTTCGCTTCGGGGCGACCGAGGCGGTCAGGGGCGTTTCGCTCGACATCGATCCCGGCGAGACGGTGGCCCTTGTCGGCGAGAGCGGATCGGGCAAGTCGGTGACCGCGCTTTCGGTCCTCAAGCTGTTGCCCTATCCAGCCGCTTCGCACCCGAAAGGCGCGGTGCTGTTCAAGGGCCGGGACCTGATGACGGCGACCGACGCCGAACTGCGCCAGGTGCGCGGCAGCGACATCTCGATGATCTTCCAGGAGCCGATGACCTCGCTCAACCCGGTCCACACTATCGAGCGACAGGTGGGCGAGATCCTTGCCATCCATCGCGGATTGCGGGCAAACGCGGCCCGCGCCAGGACGCTGGAACTCCTTGCGCAGGTCGGCATCACCGATCCGGCAAGCCGGCTCGGCGCCTATCCCCACCAGCTCTCGGGCGGCCAGCGCCAGCGCGTCATGATCGCCATGGCGCTCGCCAACGAGCCGGACCTGCTGATCGCCGACGAGCCGACGACCGCGCTCGACGTGACGGTGCAGGCCCAGATCCTGACGCTGCTCAAGGACCTGCAGCAAAAGCTGGGCATGGCGATGCTGTTCATCACCCATGACCTCGCGATCGTGAAAAAGATCGCCGACCGCACCTGCGTGATGACGGAAGGCGAGATCGTCGAACAAGGACCGACCGAAACAATCTTTTCGGCCCCGCGCCACGCCTATACGCGTCACCTCATCGCCGCCGAGCCGAAGGGGAGGCCCGCTCCCGCCGCAAGCGGCGGGACGATTGTCGAGGCGCAGGACCTGAAGATCTGGTTTCCGATCCGCGCCGGGCTCCTGCGCCGCACTGTTGGTCACGTCAAGGCGGTGGACGGGATCGACATCTCCATCCGCGAGGGCGAAACGCTCGGTATCGTCGGCGAAAGCGGCTCGGGCAAATCGACGCTCGGGCTCGCGCTTCTGCGGCTTGTTTCTTCGACAGGCCGCATCGTCTTTCTGGGTGAGGATATCCAGGGCAAATCCTGGAAAGCCATGCGCCCGCTGCGCGCCAACATGCAGATCGTCTTCCAGGACCCGTATGGATCGCTGAGCCCGCGCATGTCCGTGGCCGAGATCATCGGGGAAGGCTTGAAGGTCCACGCGCGTGGGCTCGGTACAGCCGAACGCGAGGCGCGGGTTGTCGCCGCTCTCGAGGACGTGGGGCTCGAACCCGCCGACCGTCATCGCTATCCGCATGAATTCTCCGGCGGCCAGCGCCAGCGCATCGCCATCGCCCGCGCCATGGTGCTCTCGCCGAGACTCCTGGTCCTCGACGAGCCGACCTCTGCGCTCGACGTCTCGATCCAGGCCCAGATCGTCGACCTGCTGCGCGACCTGCAGGCGGCAAAGGGCCTGACCTACCTCTTCATCTCCCATGACCTGCGAGTGGTGCGCGCACTCGCCAGCCGGGTCGTGGTGATGAAGGACGGCAGGATCGTCGAAGAGGGTTCGGCCGTCGACATCTTCGAGCGACCGCGCGAGCCTTATACCAAATCGCTGCTCGCGGCGGCTCTCAATCTCGCCGTGGTCGAGGGCGGCGCGAAAACCTGAGCGCTCCCGAAACGGTTGCCCCGCGGGCGCGTTGTAGAACTCGCACCGGCTATCCACTAAGCTGAAACAAAAGAACCTGCCCCAGGAAGCCCCGATGAAAGCCGCCCTCGCACTCACTGCCGCCCTGATGATCGCCGCTTTCGTCCCCGCACAACAGAGTCTGGCGCAGGAGCGTCTATGGCATCATGCAACGTCCCTCGGCGTGGAACCGAAATATCCGGAGGGGTTCGCCCACTTCGACCACGTCAATCCGGACGCGCCCAAGGGCGGGCTGGTCCGTCTGGCTGCAACTGGCGGCTTCGACACATTCAACCCCGCTCTGCCGCAGGGCGAACCCGCTGACGGCCTCGGGCTGATTTATGAGACGCTGACGACGCCCTCGTTCGATGAGAACCTGGTCGATTATGGCCTTCTGGCCGACGCGATCAGCTATCCGGATGACTATTCATCGGTCACATTCCGGCTGAATCCTGACGCGCGGTGGCATGATGGCGACCCGGTGACGGCCGAGGACGTGATCTGGTCCTTCGAGACGATCGTGGAGATCAATCCCAATCAGGCCCAGTATTATGCCAATGTCACGGGCGTCGAAGAGACAGCGCCGGGCGAAGTGACCTTCACCTTCGATCAGGCGGGCAACCGCGAGCTGCCCAAGATCGTTGGACAACTCCTCGTTCTGCCAAAGCACTGGTGGGAAGGCACCGACGCCAAGGGCAACAAGCGCGATATCCGTCGCTCGACCCTCGAACCTCCGCTCGGCTCCGGCCCTTATCGCATCAGGAATTTCGAGGCCGGGCGCTCGATCACTTATGAGCGCGTGTCAGATTATTGGGGTCTAGACCATCCGACCCAAATCGGGGCCAACAATTTTGATGAAATCCGATACGAATATTATCTCGATACGACCGTCCAGTTCGAGGCCTTCAAAGGCGACCAATTCGACTGGTGGCTCGAAAATACCGCCCGCCGCTGGGCGACCGGCTACGACTTTCCGGCTGTACGTGAAAACCGCGTGATTAAGGAATTGTTCCCGCAACAGTACAACGGCAGCGGCGTGTTGTTCGGCTTTATCCCTAATCTGCGTCAGCAGCGATTCCAGGACTCGAGGGTCCGGGAAGCGCTGAACTATGCGTTCAATTTCGAGGAGTTGAGCCGCACCCTATTCTACGGGCAGTACGACCGCATCGATTCCTATTTTTTTGGCCTTGATGACCTTCGATGGAAAGGACTGCCTGAAGGCGAGGAACTGGAGATTCTAGAATCGGTGCGCGATCTCGTTCCGCCAGAAGTCTTCACCGAGGAATACAAAAACCCGGCAAGTGAGGACGCCAGGGCACTACGCGAAAACCTGCGCACAGCACTTTCTCTGTTGACGGAAGCTGGATATCGCCTTGAAGGCACCCAGCTCGTAGATGCTAACGGCCAGCAGCTTGCCTTTGAAATCCTCCTCAATGGTCCCGTGATCGAGCCCGTCGCATCCAGCTTCCGTGACCATCTCGCGCAAATCGGCATCGCCGCCACCATCCGCGTCGTCGACTCGCCGCAATACATCAATCGTGTACGCAGCTTTGATTTCGACATGATCTATAGCGCCTGGGCGCAATCGGCTTCCCCGGGTAACGAGCAGCGCTACTTTTTTGGCTCGGTATCAGCCAATGAGGAAGGTTCCAGCAACTACGCCGGCATCGCCGATCCGGGCATCGACGCGCTCATCGACAAGGTCATCTTCGCCGATGATCGCGAAACGCTGGAAGCGGCAACGCGCGCCCTCGACCGCGTGCTTATGGCCCATCATTTCGTCGTCCCCAGCTACACCCTGCGCACCGCCCGCATCGCTCGGTGGGATCGCTTCAGTCATCCGCCGACGCTGCCAGAGTATTCCATCGGCTTTCCGACGATCTGGTGGTACGACGAGGAGAAGGCCGCGCGCACGGGCGTTGCGCGCTAGCCAACGAAGGTGCATCGCGGTCCCCTCCCTCCCCCTTGTGCGGGCTTGTGAGCGGCCCAAAGGGACAAATCGCTCCAGTGGAGCGATTTGAGCGAGCAAGGCCATGAGAGCTACGCTCGAATGGCAGGGGAAGCGAGATAGGACTTAGCGCCAGCTAAGTCCGTGATCGAGCAGGGTGGGAGTATGCCGCAGCAAACGCGATGCGACGGCTCCTGCCGAGGCAGACCCCCACCCCTAGCTTCGCTAGGGGCCTACGGCCCAAGCTGCGCTACCCTCCCCACAAGGGGGAGGGAGGCCAGGACGCATCCAGTGCGCGTAGTGAGGCGCACACGGCGGGATGCAGCTAATAGTCCTTCTCGTAATAGACGCCGAGGCTGGTGTTCCCGTCGGCCCCGGCGGCGCCGGTGACCTTGATATCGTCGGTGACGTCGAGATTGATGGTGACCCGGCTCTGCGCGCCGGTGGCCTCGACCCCGAGATAGACATTGTCCTGGAGATAGGTACCGGCGGCTACACCGACATTGCCCTCGTCGTCCGTGACGATGTCGAGGTCGGCAAGCCCCGCACCTTCGCGCAGGGACCCAAGCAGCCCTCCGCCGCCGCTGCCTCCGGCAAGTTCGGCCGCCGCGGCCGCCAGGCGCGCCACCTGCAGCGGCGTCAGTTCTCCGACCGAGCGGTTGAAGATCAGCCGGGCCAGCACCTCGTCCTGCGGCAGCGCGGGGTTTGAGGTGAAGGTGACCTCGAGATCGGACACGCGTCCGGCAACAGTCACAAAGACAGTAATGCCGTCCCCCTCTGAGCGGGCGACGAAGTTGAGCGCCGGATCGAGATCGCCGAGGAGCGTGACTGAACCGGTCTCGAAGGTGATGCGCTGGCCGAGGATGGCAAGGCGGCCGCGGGTCATTTGGAAGCCGCCGACGGGCTGAATGTTGTTGATCGGGCCGGTGAGCCGCACCGAGCCGCCGACCTCGGCATCGAGCCCACGCCCGCGGATGAAGATCTGGTTGGGTGCATTGACCGTGACGTCAAGCAGGATTCCCGGCGGGCGGGTGCGCGGGGTGGGCGCGCCACCCTCGGCTATGCGCGCCCGGGCCAGCGTGGCCTCGACCGGTCGGGGTGTGTGGACATGCTCCACATCGATGAGCACCGCCCCGCCGCCGAAGGACTCAGGAACAGTGATGTTGGCCTCTTCGATGAGGACGTTGCCCGCAATGAGTGGATTACCCAGAAGATTACCGGTGACGGCGAGGTTCCCCGACGCTGTCGCAACAAAAAGCTCACCGTCTGTATAGCGAGCCGAATTGAGCGACAGGGTAAGATTGGCAGGAAACTGGCCCGAGAGCCCGATCGTGCCCGAGCCCGAGATGCTGCCGCCGGTCGAGAGCCCGGCGGAAAGACTTTCAATCCGCGCCTGCGTCCCGGAAAGCGTGGCGCGCCCGTTGATGCCGACCAACCTCAGGTTGGCCTCGGGGTCAGTATAGCTGGCATCACTGACCGAGACGCTGCCGCTGAACTCTGGGCTGGAGAGACTCCCCGATACACGCGCATCGAGGTTGGCAACGCCCGTCGCCTGCCCGCCGCGATCGGCAAGGTAGCGGTTGGCAAGCGAAAGCGGCGCCGAGCCGGTGAGCGTCAGGGCAAGGCCCCCACCCTCCAGCGGCACCGTGCCGGAGCCGGAAATCTGCAGTCCGCCGGCGCCACTCGCCCGCACGGCAGCGAGCGTGACGGTGTTGCCGGCAAAGCTGCCATTGACCGAGGCAGTGAGCGGAGCAATGCCGATATCGCGAATGGCGGCCGCGTCGAGTCCGGTGCCTTCGGCGGTAAAGCTTACGCGCGGGTCGCTGCCCGTGCCGGTGACCTGCGCCCGCCCGTCGAGCGTGCCCGCAAGGCCGAGGTCAGGCGCTACGGTGTTGGCGATCGACAGCGGCAGCGCGTTGACAGCAAGATCGATCGAAAGCGTTTCGCCGGCTGTACCCGAGGCAGTGATGCTACCCGAACCGACATTGAAGCGCACCGCGTCGAGCGACACGGACGAACCCTCGACAACGAGGACCGTCGGATTGGCAAGCCGCGCCGAAAGCTCGCCCTGCACCAGATTGGCGCGGTCGAGGGCGAGGCGATAGCCTGTGCCCTCCGGTGCGAGCGAGCCGGCAACGTCGACATCGGTGCCGGTCGCAAGGTTGGCCTGTGCATCAAAGCTCGTAGTCTCGCCGCTCTGGCTGGCGGTGGCGGTGAGCTGACTCACCTCGACTCCGGCAGCGGAGATGCCGCTGCCGGTCAGCCGCCCATTGACGGCCGGCACGCCGAAGAGATCGCTCGCGGTCGCGGTGATGTCGGCAGAGGCGACGCGGACGTTCTCGACGGCAAGATCCCGAACGGACCCGACGATCTCGGCGCTCTGTGTCTCCTCGACGATCGAGAGGGTGACGTCGGCATCGACGGCGCCGCTGGCCTCGACCAGCGCCAGCGCGGCGGCATTGGCGATATCGGTGGCGTCGACCGACAGATTGCCTGACATCAGACCGTCGGGGCGTCGGGTGATATCGCCGGTGACGCGTGTCCCGGCGGTCTCGAACGCAATGTTGGAGAGCCGCGTGCCCTGGTTGTTGGCGGCAACGTCTGCTGCAAGGCCCACATTGTGGCCATCGAGCAGGGCGTCCCCGCTGACCCTTCCGGAAATCGCGGATTCGATCAGCGTCCCCTCAAAGCCAAACTGCGCCTGCCGCAACGGACGGCCGACAAGCTCGCCAGACGGCACCGTGGCATCGAGGTCGAGCGCGACGGTGCCTTCCTCGCCGCGCGCGGTGCCAGTGACAGTCAGCCGCCCGGACGCTTCCTCGGAAAGGAGCGCGAGATCGGCGAGATCAAGATCGAAGCCGAAATCGGCAGTGCCGGTGGCGATGGTGCCGTCGGCGGTCAGAAGCAGCTTGTCATTGCCGAGCCGGAAGCCTTCCGCCTCGAGCCCCGCTTCGGTGCGCGCCACGCGTCCGGAAAGGGCGACCTCGCCTTCGAGCAGCCGGTCGGCGATGTCGTCGCTGATGGCAAGGCCCGTGCCGGTGCCGTCGAGCGTGAGGTTGAAGCCGCCGGTCAGCGGGCTGATGGTGCCGCTCGCCGCCAGCGTCAGCCCACCAGAGAGATCGCGGCCCGCAAGATCCGAAAACGGCGCGATGCTGGCGGTCTCGAGGCCGATGTCGCCGTCAAAAACCATATCGTCGAGGGTGCCGCCGAGTGCCATGGTCAGCGCCTCGCCCGCCACACGCAACTCGGCGATCTGGATTGGCTCGCCTGCGGTCCACAGCCCGGCAATGCCGAGCCCGATGGAATCGCCAAGCGCCGCCTTGACTTCCTCGGAAGCCGCGATCCCCGAGAGCGTGCCGTCGCCATTGAGCGTCACGCGCCGGCTGGTTGGATCGTCAAGGTTTGCCGCAACGCCCGAGAGGTTGAGCGCTGTCCTCTCGGCAGCGAACCCGCTGGTGGAGAGTTCCGAGACGACGACGTTTGCGCTCCACGCTTCGGAATCGTCGGCACCGTAGTCGACGGTTATGCGCGCTGACTCGACGGTGGTATCGCCACCCGGAACTGGCAGTGTCACCGACCCGCCTGAAGGGTTGTCGATGACTGCTTCGAGGTCCACACGGCGCAGGAAGTTGTCGGGCGTGGTTTCGAGATTGCCGGAAAGCGCCAGCTGTCCGCCCGTGATCTCCAGGTTGGAGATGGCAAAGCCACCCTCGCTGCGCACCAGAGCATCAGCGGTGAGCCGCGTTTCTTCGCCAAAGAACTGCCGGTAAGGCGCAGCCATCAGATCGGCAAGCGCCCCGGTGAGGTTCGCGCCGACGAGGAAACCTGCCTCCGTTTGGGTGATGGTCGCCGCACCCGCAAGCGCGGTCCGATCGTTGGCAGTGAAGGTCAGCTCCGTCGTCAGATCCGAAACCGGACCGCTGCCCGCCAGCGTCAGCTCCACCGCCGGGCGCCCCTCCAGGTTGAGGAGGTTGGCAAGAATGCCGTTCGGCGGCTCGGTAAGGGTCACACCAATATCGACGTTCTGGTCGGCGCCGGTATAGGCGACATCGAGATCGAGTGTGCCGCCAGGTCCGTCGAGGCGCTCGATGTCGAGCGTGGCGTCGAGATTGCCACCTTCGAGGGTGAAGGCACCGGTGAGCGAGATTTCTGATCCGAGGCCGAAGACGCCTTCCCCGAAGGTGACGCGCGGCACCGAGAGTTGCTCGATGAGGACCGCTACCGGAAACTCCGGCACCTCGAATCCGCCGGCCTCGGGTGACGGCAGGTCCGGCGATGCGTCCCGGCTCGGCACTGCGTTACGGATATATTCGATGGAATCGGCCGTCAGCGAGCGCACCTCCAGCCGACCGACGAACAGTGCCGCCTGGTTCCAGTTGAGACGCGCATTGTTGATGCGCAGCCACACGCCCTCAGCATCGGAAATGGTGATGAGCCGAACCGAAACGTCCGAGCCGAGAATCCCATCGATGTTGGAAAGGCTGATTTGCCGTTCCGGGGTCGACAACCGATCCTGAACGAACTGGGTCAGCCAGTCCTTCTGCTCTTCGTTCGACAAGTCCTGGTAGGCCTCGCCGTCCTGGGCGAAGGCAACGACGAAAGGAACGGCAACGAACAGCGCCAGGCCCGCGAAGACGAGCGCGGCGAAGCGATACGGCAGCAATGTGCGGCGCTTGAGCATCAGAAAGCCTGTCCTATGCCCAGATAGATCGCATAGTCCGGGTCGCCGTCGCGCTTGTTGAGCGGGAAGGCGAGATCGGCCCTGAGCGGTCCGAGACCGGTGTCGTAGCGCACGCCTATGCCGGCACCAAGCCGCAGGTCCTCGAGGCCCGGGAAAGTATCGGCGGCAACATATCCGCCGTCAACGAACCCGACGACGCCGATGTCACCCGTCACCCTGACCCGTGCCTCGAGCGAGCCTTCAAGAAGATAGCGGCCTCCGGTCACGGTATCGCCCGGTCCGTCAACGCCGATCGATTTGAAGGCATAGCCGCGCACCGACCCCCCACCACCGGCAAAGAACAGCCGGTCCGGCGGGATTTCGTCGAGGTCGGGGCCAATCAGCGCCCCCGCTCGCACGCGCGCGGCGAGCACGACATTGTCGGTCTCGCCAAAGCCGAAATAAGTGCGTCCCTCGATCACTGCGCGCGCCGCTGGATTGCCGTAATTGAACTCGTAGAACGGCTCGATCAGCGCCGAGGCATAGAAGCCTTCGGTGGCATCGAGCGGGTTGTCGCGATTGTCGAACGTGATGCCGCCATAGGCGCCGGCGATCATGAAGTCGCGCGTGCCGAAATCATCGTCAAACCGCGACACCTCGAAAAGCGCTCCACCTTCGGCCGTGATGTGATCGGAAAAGACGTGGGTCAAACCCACCCGGCCACCCGCCGAGGTTTCCGTATAAGAATCGAGCACCGTGCGCTCAGCCGAGACGGTCGTCACCAGATCGGTATCGGGCGTGAAGATGCCCGGTTTGGTGAAGGTGCCGCCGAAGAAATAGTCGAACTCTTCGGTCTCGACCGGGAAACCGATACCGGCGACCCGTGCATCGAGCCGCAGCCGCTCGGCCTGACCAAAGAGGTTGCGCCAGAGGTGATAGGCCTCGACCCCGAGCCCGTCGACGGTCGAGAAATTCGCACCCACCCCGAACCGGCGCAGCGGCTGTTCCTGGACGATGAGCGTATAGGGCAGGAGCCCATTTGGGCTTATCGTCTCTGCCGCACTGAGTCGGGCGGCGCGGAAGACTTCCAGCCTGTCGAGGCGCTTCTGGGCGAGCACCAGATCATCGGGGTCGTATTCCTGTCCCTCGACGAGCCCGGTTTGGCGGGCAACGAACGCCGGGTCCATGTGCTCGGTGCCCTGGACCTGGATCGAACCAAAGCGGGCCGGCCGGCCAGGTGCGACGGTGATGGTGACGTCGACAGTATTGGTGGCGTGGTCGGCAACCACTTCCCGACTAACGATCTCGGCCTTGGCATAACCCTGCTGACGCCACGCTTCGAGCGCGACCCCCTCGGCACGGATCACCACTCCCGAACGCGCGACCTGCCCCGTTGCATAGCCGAGCGTTACAGGAGGATCGACATGGTCGGCCGGATCGTCCGTCGGCGGCGCCTGGTTGACGATGGCGAGGCGGTTGAAGCGGAACTCGGGGCCCGGGTTGACGATAACCTGGACGGCAATCGGATCGGGCAGGTTGACGTCGGGCGCAAGGCTCGCCGCTTCCACACCGCCGACGAGGATGTTGACCGTACCGCCATAATAGCCTTCGCCATAGAGCGCGGCGGTGATGCGGCGGTAGTCGCCGCGTGCCTTGGCCAGAAGCCCGGCGGCACCCGAAGCGGGCTCCTCCTGATCGGCAACGAGCATGGAGGCGTTGCGGATGGCGCTGTCGAGATCGCCGGTCGCATTGGTGACGATCTCGGCGCTGTAGGGCTGCGGATCGACGATCACCGCCTCGGCATCGCGGTCGGCGTCGTCTTCGAAGAAGCGGATGCCGAAGAGTTCGAATGCAGCCGCGCGCGGCGTCAGGAGGACGCTTGTTGCGGGCAACGCGATACTCAGGATGCCCAGGCAATAGATCACGCGCGCGAGAGTCAGCTGTCTCGTCCCATCGTGTACTGACCGCGCCAGGAACGCGGCGCGGTATCTGGCGCAGAAAGGCCAGAAAATTCCGTTAACTCTTGCGGCACAGCGGCGCCGACACCTCGCGCCGCAGTCCCCATCCCTTTCGAGGACATGAGCTTACGGCGGATGGAGAGCTTTGAATACCGCAAGTGCACAAAATTGCTGCTTCCGGTCGCCGGCAGTGGCAACGCGGCCACAGGTGGGGCTGAGGATCCCGCAAAAATCCAACACGCCGCCAATGCCTTGCGCGGCCGAACGTGCTATTGCGAACGCCCTTACGCATATCGTTGGAGCCAGCCATGTATCAGACGCTCGATCCCCGCAATTTCACCGTCTTCATCACCGGAGCGACCTCGGGGTTCGGCGCGGCGGCGGCCCGGCGTTATGCCGAGGCCGGATCGCGGATCATTGCCGTCGGGAGGCGGCAGGAACGGCTGGAAGCTCTCGAGAAAGAACTGGGCGAGCGCTGCCATACAGTTGAGCTCGACGTACGCGACCGGGCCGCGCTCGAGACCGCTGTCGCCGCGATCCCCGCCCCCTTCGATGCCATCAATGTGGTGCTCGCCAATGCCGGGCTCGCCCTCGGTTTGCAGCCGGCCGCCGAGACCGACATCACCGACTGGGAGACGATGGTGGAAACCAACGTCAAGGGCGTGATGTATACCGTGCGTGCTCTGCTGCCCGGCCTCATCGCCCGCGGCGGCGGCCACATCGTGACCATGGGGTCCGTTGCCGGCGACTATTCCTATCCGGGCGCCAGCGTCTATGGCGCGAGCAAGGCGTTCGTAAAGCAGTTTGCCCTCAACCTGCGCTCAGATGTTCAGGGCAAGAAGGTGCGGGTCACCAATATCGAGCCAGGGCTGGCCGAGACCGAGTTCTCGGTGGTGCGATACAAGGGCGACGCCGAGCGCGCCGCCAAGCACTACGAGCGCACCCAATCGATGACCGCAGAGGACATTGCGGAGGCCGTGTTCTGGGCGACGACGATGCCGGCGCATGTCAACATCAACCGCATCCAGATGATGGCAACGACCCAAGCCTTCGCGCCATTCGACATCTATCGGGAAGATTGAGGGCAGCGGTTGCGATAGGGTGTGTTGGGATTCAGGTCAGGCCGAGGCGAAAATGGGCATTTGCAGACCGGCATCACCTGAATAGCGACACACCCTAGCCGGTCGCCTCGGACTGCAGCGCCGAAAGCAATTCGACCTCGGTATCGTAGTTGCCGAGTTCGACCATGGCGACCTCGAAGACGTGCACGCGCCGGCGCAACTGCGCCTGCGACTCGGCCTTGGCGGTGATCTGCTCGTCGAGCCGCTCGGCGAACATGTTGGTGCCCTCGTCGTGCCGCCTGATGCGCTGCCTGAGCCCGCCCAGCGCAGCCATCTCGCTTTCGATGCGTTCGGCCTGGTCGCGTGCGTCCTCGGCATTGTTCCGAACCGCGCTGGTCATCATGTCGATGAAATCGACACTCTCGAGCGGAAGCCCAGTATCGACCGCGGTACGCACGGCCGCATCGAACATGTCGGCGAGAACCACAGCCACGTCGCTGCGCAATTTGGTCGCGGCCTGCGGGTCGACGACGCCGGTCTCGTCGAACATGCGCCGTGCGTCCGGGTCCGAAAGCACGTCGAACGCCTTGACGATGGCCATGAACTCGTCGGGGTCGCCTCCCTTGTCGGGATGGGCGGTGCGCACGCGCATGCGATAGGCCGCCTTGACGGCGCCTGCTGCCACTGTCCGCTCGAGGCCGAGCACGAGATAGGGATCGAAATCGGTCATGGCCTGCTGATACCAGTTCGCAACGGCCTGTTGAAGGTGTTCCGGCCAACCGCCGGCAATTGGATTTGTTCCACACCGGTGTAGAATTGTGGCAATAACGAGGAACCATGGCAACCGATACCGACAGCAAGGACGATGGTCCGTCGACAGGCGGGCCGCGCCGCGCCACCCTCAAGACCATTGCCGAGATCACCGGCCTCAGCCTTTCGACCGTTTCGCTGTCGCTTCGCGGCGGCGCCGCGCTCAAGGAGGAGACCCGCCGGCGCGTTGCCGAGGCGGCCGCCCAGGTCGGTTACGTGCCCGACCGAGCCGGCGTGCGCCTGCGAACGGGCAAGACCAATGTCATCACCCTCGTTCTCGACAGCGGTGAGGAGTCGATCGATTTCGCCCGCCACATGCTTCAGGGGATCGGCGAGGCCATCCGCGGCACCCGCTACCACCTGACGGTTGCCCCCGAGTTCGACCGCAACACTTCGGTCGACACCATCCGCTACATCCTCGGCAATCGCACCGCAGACGGCGTCATCATCACCCACACCGCCCCCGAGGACCCGAGGGTGAAGCTGATGATGGAGGCCGGGTTCCCCTTCGTCAGCCACGGGCGCACCCGTTTTGCTGAACCGCACGCCTTCCACGACTTCAACGCGGAAAAGTTCGTCACCATGGCCGTCGAGCGCCTGGCCGCCAGGGGGCGGCGCCGGCAACTGCTGGTTCTGGGGGAAGCCACGACCACCAACTATGTCAACCTCATCGACGCGTTCGAGGTCGCGACGGCAGAGGCGGGCGTCATGGGCTCGATCATCGACGCCAAGGTGCCACACCAGCGTACCTCCGAGATGCGCGACTATGGCCGCTTCCTGGCAGGCGCCGGTGACAGACCCGACGGCATCGTCTGCGACAGCGAGCTGGGCGCCATTGCCCTGATCGGAGGTCTGCAGGACGCGGGGCTCGCCCTCGGTCGCGATGTCGAGGTCATCGCCAAGCAGACCTCGGACGTGCTGCCGACGTTCTTTCCCTCGGTCGATACCCTTTCCGAGGACATCCACGCGGCCGGCGTCGAACTGACCCGCCTGCTGCTGCGCCGCATTGCCGGCGAGCCTGCGACTGCCTTGCAGACACTGGGCGAGCCGCTGCCGCACTGGAGGAGTTGAGAGGCTTGATTGTTGGTGGCTCAGAAAGACCCCTCACCCTGTCCCTCTCCCCAGAGGGGCGAGGGACCCTGTGGATGCGCATGGTACAGCCATAGGCGCCGAGTTCACCTCGCCCCTCCGGGGAGAGAGCCTGCCCCGGACCTGATCCGGGGTCGGTCCGAAGGACCGGGTGAGGGGTTACCACCCCTACCCTGCCCTCGCCGAACGAATAGCCCTCGGCGTCCACTCAAATCCATCATCGAACGGGAAGGTCGGACGTACCTTGTGCTGCCGCGCGAGTCGCTCGACGAACTGATCGACGACGCCGGGCGAGAGCGCCATGAGGCTGGGATTGGCGATCGGGCCAAGTTCGGGCGAAAGATAGCCGGATTTGACCACGACGATGCGCGCGGTTCTCGGATCAAGGCCGAGCCGGGTGAAGTCGGCGATGTTGTGGAACGGCCGCCGCCGGGCCGCGAGCACAAGGTCGATGCCGCCGATCGAGACCACCGCCTCGCGCAGCAAACCATCCTCGACCGGCAGCAGGTTTTTGACCATGGCCGCGGTCCGCACCGGCGTGCTCGACGTATCGAGGGTCGCCCCAATGCTGAGTTCAACCGTCGCTCCGATGCCGGCGGCATAGGCCGCGTCTGTAGCCGGTCGGTCGGTGATGCCGGCAAAGACAACGTCCTCTGCATTGCGCGCGATCAGCGCCGCCAGCACCTCGGCGCGGTCCCCGACCCCACCGCCGGTTGGATTGTCCCCGGATTCGGCCAGTACCACCGGCCCGGTCGCCGAGGCGACGGCCGCATCCACGCACTCCTCGATGCTGCCGGTCGTCGTGCCGAAAACGAAATTGCGCCGGATATTCCAGTAGTCATTGGCGAGGCTCTCGGCGATCCTCTCCTGCAACTCCGGATCAGTACCGGTAACGAGCGCAGCGGCGGTCGCGCGCGGTTCGTCCGCCCAGACATAGCCGACTTGGAACGAAGCGTCCCAGATACCCACCGGCTCCTCGATTTCGCTGAAGCGCGCATAAAAGCTGCGGCCCGGCTCGTCCTGCGTGCTGGTGCGTTCCCCTGGCAGCAGCACCGGCACCGGCACCCAGACCAGCGAGGGCCTGACCCCCGTGCGCAGGGCCCTCACCAGCATGTCGACCGCGCGCCTCATGGTGTCGGGCACGTCGATATGGGGGGCAGTGCGGTAGGTCGAAAACATATCGAGGCTGTCGACGATGCGCTGGCTGGCATTGCCGTGCAGGTCATAGCTCGCCGAAATGAGGACATCAGGCCCCACCACCGAGCGCACCGCTGAGATGAAATCGCCCTCGGCATCGAACATGCCCTCGACAAACATGGCCCCATGCATGGCAAGATACACGCCATCGACCGGCAGCGCCGCCTTCAGCCCCGCCAGGATCTCCGCCTTCCAGGCCTCATAGATGCCGCGTTCCACCGGCCCGCCGGCAATGGCGCGCGCGTGAAGGATGGTGACGAACTCCGCCGGAAAATGCGTCAGGAACTCGAAATACCCATCCTTGGCCATTGCCGCACCCCGCAGCACGCGGAACTCCGGCTCACGGATGAGCACAGGATTATAGGTGCTGCACTCGGTATGCAGGCCGGCAACAGCGATGCGCATGGGAACCTCTCGGGCGGAATGTCAGGTGAATAGTGGCACGCGGATTAGGGCTGTCAACCGCGACCGATGCTACAGGTTTTGTTGCTTCCGAAAACTAAAACGGCACTCTGAGCCTTGCCCTGCAATATAAGTTGACGAACAGACCAAAAACTGGGCGATAAGTTCACTGAACAGGCCGTTGGAGCTCCAATGCCGGCAATGGCGCGCAAATTCAATGCCTCGCAGCAGGCGATGATCCACCTCATCGCCACCATGGGCCCGCTGAGCCGCACGCGCCTGGCGCGGGCCCTCGGCGTCGGGAAACCGGCACTGACGGCGCTGACCCGCACCCTGATCGAGGCGGGCATCGTGCTCGAGGCGCGCGAGGAAGCCGAAGAGCCGCGCCAGGGCCGCCCCTCGATGCTGCTCGCCATGAATCCCGATTATGGTTATTTCGCCGGCGTTTCCATTACGCTCGAGCAGCCGGTGCTGGTGCTGGTCGACCTCGTCGGCCACGTTACGGCCCGCGTCGAACTGCCCTTCTCGCGCGACCCCGATACCGTTGCTGCCCAGATCGCCGAGGGCGTGGATGTGCTGATCGCCGAGGCCGGCATTCCGCGCGAGCGGCTCTTTGGCATCGGCGTTGCCGTTTCAGGGCTGGTCGATGCCGGGCACGAGATCTGCCTCAACTCCACCCATCTCGATTGGCACAACATCCCCCTCGCCCGCCTCATTCGCGAAAAGACGGGCCTGCCCGCCTATCTCGAGAACGACGCCAAGACCGCCGCCACGCGTGAAAAGCTCTTCGGCGAAGCGCGCATCCTCGACGACTTCGCCGTCGTCACCATCGGCGACGGCGTCGGCTGCGCCAGCTTTATCGACGGCAAGCTGAGGCGCGGACACAATGGCGGTGCCGGCGAAATCGCCCACACCACCGTCGAGACGGGCGGCCGGCCGTGCAAATGCGGCAAGCGCGGCTGCCTCGACACTGTCGCTGCTCCCGGCGCGATCCTCCACGACGCCCGTGGCGCGGGCCTCAAGGTCGCGACAATCGCCGAGATCGAGCATCTGGCTGCCCGCAACGATCCCGTGGCGCTGGACGTGCTGCACAGGGCCGGCGCGACGCTCGGTGCCGTCATCGCCCATCTGGTTCAGGTCAACGATCCGGAAGCAGTATTCGTCATCGACACCAGTGCTGCCATTGGCACGCTGATCCGCACCCTCATCCAGCAAACCGTCGGCGCCAACGTACTCCCCGATATGGGCGCCACACTCCGCCTCACCTTCAGCCGCGTCTCGGGCGATTTCTGGTCGCAGACCGCCGCGAGCGTTGCTGCCCACAAATTCTTCGTGCCCGATTGAGGACGCCGCAATGATCGTCTGCTTCGACATCGGCGGCTCGGCCATCAAGACGGCGACCGCGACAAGCCCGGCGGACATGAGGATGCTCGGCCGCCGGCCGACGCCGCTCGATGATTTCGACGCCTTCGTCGCAGCCCTCGCCGGCGCCATCGACGAGGCCCAGGCCCCTGCGGGCGCTCCCGTCGCCATCTCGATCACCGGCGTCGTCGACCCGGCTGACGGCGTCATCAAATGCGCCAACATCCCGGCCGTCGACGGGCTGCGGCTTGCCGACATGCTCTCGCGCCGCCTCGAACGGCCCGTACGGATCGCCAACGACGCCGACTGCTTCGCCTTGGCCGAGGCCGGCATGGGTGCCGGACGCGGCCATTCGATCGTCTTCGGCGCGATCCTTGGGACCGGGGTCGGCGGCGGCCTCGTCATCGACGGCCGGCTGGTGACGGGTGCCGGCGGCTTTGCCGGCGAGTGGGGGCATGGACCGGTGGCCGCGACCCGCGCCGGTAATCCACCCGTCGACATCCCGCGCCTACCCTGCGGCTGCGGGCTCGCGGGGTGCGTCGACACCATCGGCGGCGCGCGCGGCATGGAACGGCTGCACAAGCACCTGCATGCACGTGAACTCATGAGCCATGAGATCGTCACCGCCTGGGACGCCGGAGACGCGGCGGCCACACGCACCGTCGAGGTTCAGGTCGACCTCCTCGCCGGTCCTCTCGCGCTGGTCGCCAATGTGGTTGGCGCCGATATCATTCCGGTCGGTGGAGGTCTCGCCAATTCCGCGCGCTTTGTTGCGGTGCTCGACGAGGCGGTGCGCGCGCGCATTCTGCGCAAGGCCGCCACCCCGCTGGTGGTGCCGGGCACGTGCCGGAACGAACCTGGCCTCATCGGTGCGGCCCTGCTGGGTTTCTCGGGAACCGCCACATGAGCCGCATCCTGCTTGAGATCTGCGTCGCCGACGTCGAAAGCCTCGATGCCGCCATCGAAGGCGGTGCGGACCGCATCGAACTCTGCTCGGCACTGGAGCTTGGCGGTCTCACCCCCTCCCCCGGCCTCATGCGCCGGGCGGCGCAGGCGCCGATCCCCGTCTATGCGATGATCCGCCCGCGCGCCGGCGACTTCGTCTTCGATGCGCGTGAGGCCGAGATCATGCTCGCCGACATTACGGCGGCGGGCGAAGCGGGACTTGCCGGCGTCGTGCTCGGCGCGTCGCAACCGGACGGCACGCTCGATGCCGACCTGCTCGCGCGCCTGACCACCGTTGCCGGCGACCTCGGCACCACGCTCCACCGCGCCTTCGACATGGCCCCCGACCTCGGCGCGGCGCTCGAAATCGCGATCGAAATCGGCTTCGAGCGCATCCTGACTTCGGGTGGCGCCAAGTCGGCGGCCGAGGGCGTCGACAGCCTCAAGCACCTTGTTGTCAGAGCCGGGGAGCGGATTACAGTCATGGCGGGATCGGGCGTGCGTGCGGCCAACGCCGCCGCTCTCCTGACCCACGTGCCGCTGAAGGAAGTCCATGCCTCCTGTGCGCTGCCGGTCGCACAGAATCCTGCAGCTGCCGGTTTCGGCTTTACCACCGCAGCGCGGGGAGTGACGAGCCGCGCCGAAGTGCGGGCGTTGCGTGCCACGCTCGACGCAGCCGCGCCGAGCATTTTTGCGGTTCGAAAACGCGACGGCTCAGCAACTTAGAGCTTCCGTTCTGATACAATAAGAGCGGGAAAAGGCTCTAGCCATCGCGCCACTTTTGCGCATACTCACCAGCCGATCGGAGGAGGACCTCATGCTCTACGCGGTGCTTTGCTACAACGACGAGAACGCCGTCGCCACCTGGACCAAGGAAGAGGACGATGCCTGCATGGCCCGGCTGACGGAGGTCACGCAGCGAATGCAGGTTAAAGGCAAGCTCGGACCTGTCGCGCGTCTCAGGGATACGAACGAAGCGCGCACGCTCCGCAAGAACGGGGAAAGGCCGATGGTCGTCGACGGGCCCTTCGCCGAAACCAAGGAGCAGTTCCTCGGCTTCTACGTCGTCGACTGCGACACCATCGGCGAGGTCGAGGACTTCGCCCGCGAGCTCGCTGCCGCCAACCCCGGCGCGGGCTCCTACGAGATCCGCCCGCTCTCCCTCTATATGCCGAGCGCCCTGCCGGCTGCCTGATTGTTCGCGGCTGTCGCCGCTAAACCGGCCCGCCCGACCGAATGCCGGGCGGACCGCGCTTTTAGTGGCTCTCACCGGAGCCGCCGAGCGCGACGATGTTGTAGGGCATGCCCTCCACGGGAATATCCCTGTCGAGAGCAAAGCTCTCGGTGTCGACGATGTGGATCGTCCCCTCCAGCGGGTCGGTGACGGCGATCTCGCCGCCGGCAGCTGCGATGCGCGGACGCGGCAGGCTCCATTCCCCGTCCATCGAATAGGGCTGCGTGACCGCGAGCGACCGGCTGATCGTACCGGCAACGATGTCGATCTCGTTGAGCACGCCATCCTCGGTCAGGACATAGGCAAAGCCGGCGCGCGCCGGATCGACGACGAAATGCACGCGCCGCGTCGGCAGATCGACGAGACGGAAGGGCGCCTCGTCGGCGGGATCGATGATGGCGACGCGGTCGGCGCCGTAATTGCCGAGCCAGTACTTGAGCCCGACGCCGCCAAGGAGCGTGGTGGTCTTGCCTTCCGGCAGATCCTCACCATAGGCCAGGAAGCTGATCTGCGACCCTTCAGCGCCCTCATCGACGAAGAGGAGGCCGGTCGCGCAGGCGATGGCGAGCGTGTGGCCGGAAGTGGCCTCGCCGTGGAGGTTCGGGCACTCGTGGAGCTCGCCGATCGGTTTGCCCTCGGCATCGAAGACATCGACGCCGACCGGTAGAGCCGTGGGATCGTCGACATTGGGCCGGCTCATCAGGATATGATCCCCGACCGGCGCGGCAACGCCGTGATGCGGCGCTGCGGTGGCGAACGTGCGCACGGCAGCGTCGTCCGCCAGCAAGTCGCGCTCCGTAACGAGCTGCGCCGTGCCCTCGCCATCGAAGAACACGGCGATCTCGCCATCGTGCTCGACGAAGTGCACGGGCCGGTCGCCTTCAATAGCGATGTCGAGCAGTTCCGGATTGGCTACTTCGAGATCGCCGTGATCCCCATGGTCCTCGAAAGTGAGGCCCGAAGAGATGACCGAGACACGGCCGCCGGCTCCCTGGACAGCGTAGACGGCAGCCTTGCTTTCGGTGATGTAGAGGGCGGCGGGCGAGGAAACTGCGAAGGCGCCGAGTTCGTCTCCCGTTTCGAGGTCGATGGCGCGCACGACCGGTTCGCCATGGTCGGCAACGAACAACCTCCAGGTGGAAACGGCTTCCTGTGCAGGGGCCGCGAGCGTCGCGGCGACAAGCACCAGTGCCGCGCCTGCCGTCAACGTGGTCAGTCGCATCGATATCTCCTAATGTTATTACATTACAGATCTAGTTCGAGGTTCGCCCAGGAAGGCGGATAGAACGATACTTCCTATCTGTAATGTTATTACATAATCAAGCGAGAGTTGGACTTTTCCGCAAGTACGTGGACGGCCCCATCGCGTGTGACAGGAGCTGTTGCGTCGCCTGGTTAGTCTCTACCGCGAAACCGGCGCTGGTAATCCGAATCGTAGAGAGCGCTCTCGCGGAAGCCTTCGGCCGAGAGCGTGCGACCGACGAGGATCAGGGCAGTGCGCGCGATGGGGTCGGCGGCGAGTTTGCCGACGATATCGGCAAGCGTGCCCATGATGATCGTCTCGTCGGGCCAGGATGCGCGGGCAACCACCGCAACGGGGCAGTCGGGCCCATAGAGGGGCGTGAGTTCGGCAACGACATCGTCGATCGCGTGGATGGCGAGGTGGATGGCGAGGGTCGCGCCCGACCGGGCGAAAGTGGCAAGCGTCTCGCCCCCTGGCATGGGCGAGGCGCGGCCGGAAACGCGGGTGAGCACCAGGCTTTGCGCAATACCAGGAAGGGTGAGCTCACGTCTCAGTGCCGCGGCGGCGGCGGCAAAAGCGGGAACGCCAGGCGTCATCGTATAGGCGATGCCATGCTTTTCGAGGCGCCGGACTTGTTCGGCGACAGCGCTCCACACGGAGAGGTCCCCCGAGTGCAGCCGGGCGACGTCCTGCCCGGCGGCATCGGCCTTGAGGTACTCGGCCTCGATCTCATCGAGAGAAAGCGGCGCGGTGTCGACGAGGCGGGCGTCGGCCGGGCACCAGGCCAGCATCTCGCGCGGCACGATGGAGCCGGCGTAGAGGCAGACCGGGCAACGCACCAGAAGGTCACGGCCGCGCACGGTGATGAGATCGGCGGCTCCGGGCCCTGCGCCGATGAAGTGGACGGTCACGGGGCCTCTCCCTTGACCCACACCCATTGCGTGACGGGCATTGCCGGACGCCAGCCAGTCATGGTGCCGACAGGGTCAGCGCGAGCGATGGCCACGCGGGTTAGCGATCCGCCAAGGGCGGCCTGGCGAGCAAGGAGAAGCGCTTCGAATTCGACGGTGACAGCGTTGGCAACCAGCACGCCGCCGGGCTTCAACGCGGCGACCGCTGCCTCGACCACCCCGGGATCGCTGCCGCCGCCACCGATGAAGACGGCGTCGGGCGCGGAAAGGTCGGCCAGCGCCTGCGGCGCCTCGCCGTGAACGACCTCGAGATCCGGCGCGCCGAAAGCAAGTGCGTTGCGGCGGATGCGCATCGCGCGCTCACCATCGGCCTCGACCGCAATGGCGCGCATGGCCGGATCGGCAAGCATCCACTCGATAGCGACTGAGCCCGCACCCGCTCCAATATCCCAGAGCAACTGCCCGCGTTTGGGGGCAAGGGACGAGATCGTCAGCGCGCGGATCTCGCGCTTGGTAATCTGCCCGTCATGCTCGAAGAGATCGTCGGCAAGACCCGGAGCGCGGATCAGCACACGCGCGTCGGAGTCCGCGGCAACCTCGATGGCGACGAGATTGAGCGGGTTGACCGTGGCAGAAGCGAAATCCTCGGCATGATGCTGGCTGATGCGCTCGTCGGGCCCGCCCAGAGCCTCGAGCAGGATGAGACTCGACGGACCGAAGCCGTTGGCTGAGAGCAGTTGCGCGATGGCGGCCGGCCCGTCCTCGTCGGAGGTAAGCATCAGCAGGTGCCGGCCGGGCTGCAGGTGCGGCAGGATGAGCTCGATCGGGCGGCCATGCGCCGAGACGGTCGTCACGTTCTGAAGCGGCCAGCCGAGCCGGGCTGCCGCAAGGCTGAAGGCCGAGGGCGCCGGCACGACATGCATCTCCTCGACCGGCACGGTGCGTGCCAGCGTCGCCCCGATGCCGAAAAGGAAAGGATCTCCCGAGGCGAGGACGCAGACCCTGCGCCCCCGCTCGGCCGCAAGTACTTCGAGCGACCGGGTGAGCGGGGACAGCCAGGCATGGCGTTCGCCGGCGATCAGCGAATCGGCAAGGCCTAAATGCCGTTCGCCGCCAAAGACGATCTCTGCGTTGGCGATCACGGCCCGGGCATGCTCGCCGAGGCCTGCAACCCCGTCTTCACCAATACCGACGACCGACAGCCACCTCATGCCGGCGAGCCCTTCGAAAACCGCGGTGTGTAGACGAGGTCGGGCAGGTCCGCGCGGGGGACGCGGCGGGTTTCGGGAGAGCCGACGATGATGCAGGTGGCCATGTCGGCCAGCGCCGGGTCGGCCTCGGCGAGGGTGGTGACGACGATATTCTCGTCCGGGCGCCCGGCCGCGCGGCCGAAGACGATAGGGGTTTCGGCGGTGAGAATGGCGCGCAGGATCTCGAGCGCCTCGCCCAGCTGCCATGGCCGGTGGCGGCTGACGGGATTGTAGAGCGCGATGACGAAGCCGGCCGCGGCCACGGCCTTGAGGCGGCCGGTGATGACCGGCCAGGGCTTCAGGTTATCCGAGAGCGACATAGCGCAGAAATCATGGCCGAGCGGCGCCCCGACACGGGCGGCGACGGCCAGCATGGCGGTGACACCGGGCACGATGTGGATGTCGAGCGCGCGCCATTCGGGCGGTCCCGCCTCGACCGCCTCGCAGACGGCGGCGGCCATGGCAAAGACCCCCGGATCTCCGCCGGAAACGAGGCAGGCGACATTGCCCGCTGCAGCACTTTTGAGCGCAGCATCGGCGCGCGAGAGCTCCTGCCGGTTGTCAGAGGCGATGCGGCGCTGGTCGGGCCGCAGTTCGAGCCGATCGACATAAGGGCCATAGCCGTAGATCTCGCTGCAGGCGGCAACGGCGGCAAGCGCCTCGGGCGTGACCTCATCGGGATTGCCGGGACCGAGGCCGACAACATAGAGCCTGCCGCTCATGGCGTCGCCTCTCCCCGCCCGCGCCAGCCGGGCACCAGTACCAGGGCGAAATAGGGCGCGATATCGTCGGCTTTCTCGGCGAGCGGCAGTTGGCGGGCGGCAGCCATGGTACCGCGCTCGACATAGATGGCGCCTTCGAGCCGCCCGGCGGCGGCGAGCGCCCGGCGGACCTTGGGAAGGTTGCGCCCGAGCTTCATGACGACGACCGCCTCGCTCTCGCCAAGCCGGCGGGCAAGGTCGGCCTCGGGCAAGGTGCCGGGAAGCACGATCATCACATCGTCCCCCTGCACCATCGGAACGCCCGCAGACGACCAGCAGCCGGACATGGCGGTGACACCGGGAATGACCTCAGTCTCGAAGCGGTGAGCAAGGCGCACATGCATGTGCATGTAGGAGCCATAAAAGAGCGGATCGCCCTCGCTCAGTGCCGCAACACTGCGGTCGGCAGCGAGGTGGGCGGCAAGGCGTTCTGCGGCGGCATCGTAGAAACCAGTGATAGCCGAGACATAACCGGGATCGTTCCGCTCGATCTCTGTGGTGACGGGATACAGCAGTGCTTCCTCCACCTGCTCGGGGCCAATGAGATCGGCAACGATGGCGCGCGCATTGCTGCCATTGCCGGCCTTGGCGAAGTACGCCACGACGTCGGCCGATCGGACGGCGCGCACGGCCTTCAGCGTCAAAAGCTCCGGATCACCCGGGCCGGTGCCGACACCGATGAGGCGACCGCTCATAGTCCCGGCCTCGCCAGTGCGTTGAGGGCGGCGGCGGTCATGGCGCTGCCGCCGAGCCGGCCGGTGACCACGGCGTAGGGTACGCCATAGGCATTCTCGGCCAGTGCTGCTTTGGACTCGGCGGCGCCGACGAACCCGACCGGCATGCCGAGAATGGCAGCAGGCTTGGGCGCGCCGTCCCGTAGGAGCTCGAGCAGATGGAAGAGCGCCGTCGGAGCATTGCCGATGGCAACGACCGCTCCCGCGAGGCGCTCGCCCCAGAGGTGCAGCGCAGCGGCAGACCGCGTGTTGCCAAGTTGCTGGGCGATCTCCGGTACCGCCGGGTTGCGCAGGGTGCAGATCACATCGTTGCTGGCCGGCAGGCGCGCGCGGGTAACGCCGTGGGCAACCATTTCCGCATCGCAGAAAATAGGGGCACCCGCTGCGAGCGCCGCGCGAGCGGCGGCGACGAACCCGGACGAAAAAACGATACTGGCGGCAGCTTCCACCATGCCGGCGGCATGGATCATGCGCACGGCCACATCCGCCTCCTCCGGCAAGAAACGGGCGAGGTCCGCCTCGGCGCGGATGATGGCAAAGGACCGCTCGTAAATGGCGGCGCCGTCCTTGATGTAGTCGTAGTGCGTCATCCTATCCCCGCAAGGCCGCCGCGATCCCCTCGGGACCGAGTCGGACGAGCCATTCGGCCGCGCTCTCTTGTGCATGCTCGCGCGCGCGATACAAGCGCTCGAGCATGAGAAAGCCTGCGGGAATGGCTCCAGCAGGAAAGACGGCGGCCGGTTCGGCCGAGGCGGAGCCGGCAAAGACGAGGCCGCAGGTGCCATCCGGCTGACCGACAAGCACCAGCGAGGCCGGGCGCGGATGGGCGCAACCCTTGGCGCAGCCGGAGACGTGGAGGGCGATGCTGCCGTCGAGGAAAGACGGAGCGGCTTGCGCAAGGCGAGCGGCTAGAGCACGCGTCGCGATCCCGCCCGAGGCGCAGCCGTCACGGCCGGCGCAGGCGGCGATCGCGAGGCGCGGGTCGGCAGGGTCGGCAACGAAGCCGAGCGCAGCGGCGCGTTGGCGCAGTCGGGTCACGGCCCCCGCGCCAGGGCCGACGACATAGAACCCGCGGCGGGGGGCGAGGCGCACCTCGCGTGCGCCAGCGTTGCCGGCAGCCTCGGCAAAGGCGGCAAGCGCCGGGGCCTCGATACTGCCAAACGGGAGCGCGAGGCCGAGAGCATGAGTGCCGTCGGCAAGCTCCAACGTGCCGATAGGTGCAGGGATGGAAGCGGCCGGTGCGGGGCGGCGAGCGCGGGCCAAGGGTCCCCGAGCGGCGATAGCGTCGAGTTTACCAAGGGTCGCGGCGATGGCGGCCGCTTCGCCAAGAGCTTCGCCTGCATCAATCCGCCAGCCGCCTTCGGCGGCTTCGACCCGAATGTCGGCGGCAAGGCTCGCGAGGATCATGCCGCCATCGACAATGACGGTGACTTTCGGCGACAGGCGTTCGGCAAGGCCCGCATTGGCGATGGCCCTGCGCAGCGCAGCGGCGAGCGGCCGCGGATCGGCGCGCTCGGCGGGATCCAGCCCGGCGAGCGGCGCCGTTTCGATCGGCACCCCCTCTTCGACCGCAACCGCCGCCCTTATGGCACGGGCAAGCGGGGCAGCGGTCGCCGCCGTGAGCCCGCGCACCTGCAGGCTGCCGCGCGCGGTGATCTCGATGAGGCCGTTGCCGTACGCTTCTGCGGCGCGGGCGACTGCGGTGAGAGCCGCAGGGGTCAGCGTACTGTCGATCGGGCGGAAGCGGGCGAGGAGGCCATCACCGGTCGGCATCGGCTCGCGCAGCGTCGGGCAAGCCCCGCGCCGCGATGGCGCGGGCGGTTCGGCACGGACAGCAGTGGCAGGCGTCTGCGGCAAGGGTCTTGTTCCCGAAACGAGCGAATGTTCTAGCCTGCGCTGCCGCGCGTGTCATGCACCAGCGCGGCGGCGCAGCAGATAGGTGTCCATGATCCAGCCATGGCGGGAGCGGGCTTCCGCACGCCGGCGCTCGATGTCTTCGGCAACGTCCGAGAGACGCCCGGAGACGAGGACCTCGTCCGGCGTGCCGAGATAAGCGCCCCAGTGGATGTCGTAATCCTCGCCCTCGAGCGCCTTGAACGCCAGCTGGCCGTCGAGCATGACCACCGTGTCGGTTCCGATAGGAGCCCCGGCGAGGCGCCGGCCGGTGGTGACGAGCACCGGCTCACCGACGCGGTTCAAGGGGATGGCGTGGGCGGCGGTGAGCGCCTGCAGGCTGGTGATGCCGGGGATGACTGCGACCTCGAACGGCGGCGCACCGATCTCTTTGACGCGGGCGAGGATGCGCAACGTGCTGTCGTAGAGGGAGGGATCTCCCCAGACGAGAAAGGCGCCGGTGCCGTCTTCCTCCAACTCCTCGGCGATGAGACGGGCATGGATCGCGGCGATGGTCTGGTGCCAGTCGGCCACACGGGCGGCATAGGAAGCGGTCGTCTCGTCGCGCACCGGCATGGCAAAGGGCACGAGCCGCCCGGCACCGGTGACGTAGCGAGCGACGATCTCGCGGCGCAGATCCGCCAGGTCCGCCTTGTCGGCGCCCTTTTCGGGAATGAACAGCGCATCGGCCCGGTTGAGGGCGTTGATCGCCTCGATGGTGATCTGTTCGGGATTGCCGGGACCGATGCCGACGACGAGAAGCCTGCGCATGGACGAGAGCGTTACCGTAAGCAGCGCCTCTCGCCAAGTCCGGCTATCTACCCGAAAAGGCGAGCCTCAGGCCAAGCAGTGCAAAGGCACCGGCAAAGCCGCGCCGCAGCCAGGCCATGATCTGCGGCCGGCCGATGACATGCCGTCGCGCCGCCGCAGCGAAGGCGCCGTAGACAATGAAGACGGCGAACGTCAGCACCATGAAAATGGCACCGAGGGCCAGCATTTGAAACGTCGCCCCGTCGGCATCCATGGCGACGAATTGCGGCAGGAACGCAAGGAAGAACAGCGAAAGCTTGGGGTTGAGGACGTTGATGAGCAGGCCCTCAATGACGATGCGCAGCCCAGAACGTTCGCCCCGGCTTTCGCTGATTGTCAGCGCTCCGCCATTTCGCAACACCCCCCAGGCCATCCAGAAGAGATAGGCAACGCCCAGGTACCGCACGAACTCGAAGGCGAGCGCGCTGGCATGGAGAAGCGCCGCAAGCCCGGCAACGCTCGCCACGATATGCGGGAGGATACCGAGCGTGCAGCCAAATGCCGCGAGAACACTCGCCCGCAGGCCGCGCGAAAGGCCGAAGGCAAGGGTATAGAGCACGCCCGTGCCTGGCAGCAGAATGACGATGAGGCTGGTCAGCAGATATTCGACGGTCATGACGGGTTCTCCAGTGGACACCCCATTCAATCGCCGACTAGATGACCGCGTCTTGAACGCAATTGCGGGAACGGCACGCAACGTCCCGGAGGCACGTCTCCCGTTGATGAAGAACGCGCCGCCCTCCAAGCCCAACCCCAGCAAAGCAATGAACGAAACAACACAGTTCTTGGAACTCCCTGTGCACGCGTTCGGATCGGTCGCGCCGCTCTTTGCCGACCAGACCATGCACTTGAGCGTAGCGGCGGTTCTGGCCGGATCTGCCGAGGGCGCCGTTTACGTGGACGACATCGCGGCGCCGCGCCTCGCCGTGCTGGAGGGACCCGAGGGTTACTATATCGGTCGGGACACCTCGTCGGCCGCTGCGCGCGGCGGAATCGACGAGATCATTCCACCCTGGGCCTATGTCTACGCGCCACCGCAGGAGGAACATGGCATCCCGTCGACCGCCCAGATCTACCCTTGCATGCTGCGCCATCCGCGCGTCTGTCTGACGCTCGATCTGTCGCGCTGGGAGGCGCCGCCGACACCTCACGGCAATGATTATCTGGTCGAGGTGACATCCGAAGGTGTCAGTATTCTCAAGGAAACTGGGATCGTTGCCTGGTGCCGACGCGACGTCATACTGCATGAGCGTGCCGAGATCGGTGTTGGAACATCGGCCGCCTTTCGCCGACTTGGGCTCGCGAAACACGCCGCTGCGGTTTACCTCCAATTCCTTCAAGGCGAGGGAATCCGCAGCGTAGGCTGGCACTGCCATCTCTCCAACCGGGGCTCCCGCCGCCTTGCCGAAAGCCTCGGCTTCATTCCGTTGCGCCAGTATTATGCGTTCAGCGCCAGCCTGCCGGCGGAAAATCCCGGTGATCTCGAAACGTCCGAGCTGGAAGCCTTCGGCCACCACTTCGCCGAAGCTGCCACAAACGTGAACTGGCTGGATTTCCATGCCGCTGCCGCCTACGCCCAGGCCGGCCGGACCGACCTTGCCCTTACCTGTCTGGAGCGGCTCGTCACGGGAAACTGGCAGGGCCAGGCCTCTTGGCTGGTCGCACATTGGGCGCTGGCGCCACTTGCAGGCGAGCCGCGATTTCAGGCCTGCGTCACCGAGCAGGCCCAGAGGCGCAAAGTACCGGCCGTATAGACGGGGTTACTAAACGCGGGCGGCTGCGTAGGCTCCCGGCGTCAACCCGTATCTGCGCACGAATGCTCGCGTCATATGGCTCTGGTCGGCAAAGCCGGCGGTCGACGCCGCCTCGGCGAGCGGCATGCGCCGGGCGATCAGGCGGCGGACGAGATCGATGCGGCGCTGCACCTGGTAGGCGTGCGGGGTGAGCCCCGTCTCCCGAGCGAAGGCGCGTAGGAGCTGGAAGCGGGTAACACCGGCAGTTCGCGCGAGCTCGGCGAGCGACACCGCAGCGGCCGGATCGTCATCGATGCGGCCGCGGGCAGCGGCGATGCTTGCCAGAGAGCGGGTGCCGAGCCCCTGCCCCGTCTGCCGGCGCAGGATGTCGCCAACGAGCGCCAGCAACGCGGCCTCGCTCCCCGGATCGGCGATGGTGGATAGGAGCCGCGCAACCCGCGCAACCACACGCGGATCGGCGAGGACGGGATCATGGAACTCGAAGGCACGGGCGGCCGGATCGATATCGGCGACCGCCCCGGCGATTACCTCCGGATCGACATAGAGCATGCGCCAGGCACGGCCGGCGTCGCCGATCGGGGCGCCGTCATGCACTTCGCCCGGATTGACGGTAATGACGTCGCCTGCCCCGGCCTCGACGGTGCCCCGACCGCTCAGGGATCTCTGCGCCCCGCGCTCGACAACTCCGATACCGAAGGCCTCGTGCGTGTGGCGGGCAAACACCTGGGCGGAATCGGCTGCGACAACTTGGATGCCGGCAAGGGCACTTGAGAGAACTCGAAACTGCCCGCGGGCAGTCACGATGCCTCCCGCGCGCGGCTCGCCGGAAAGACGCCGGACATGGCGGTGAAGCCTTCGATGCGGCGGACGCGGTCGAGCCAGCGGCGGATGGCCGGATAATCCTGGCGGGAAATGCCGCCTTCCTCGGAAAGCGCCGTATAGGGAAAGCAGGCGATGTCCGCGGTCGTCGGATGATCGGCCTTGCACAGCCATTCCCGACCCTCTCTTTCCGCGAACCACAAATGTTCGTCCATGGTGCGGAACAGTTGGTGCGCTCCCGACTGGGCTTTCTCCAGGTCGAAGTCATAGTTCATGGTGATCGTGAGCCGTGCCGCCGAGGCGGTGCCGGTGATGCGATTGGCAAAATCGTGCCAGATCTCGATCTCGGCCGTGAGCGCCGGATCATCGACCGGAAACCACTTGCCGGTCGTATCGTACTTGCGCGCCAGGTAAACGAGGATCGCCTGGCTGTCGCGCAGCACCAGGCCGTCGTCGACCAGCACCGGAAGTTCGCCGAACGGATTGAGCTTGAGGAACCAGTCCGACTTGTGTTCGCGGCCGGGATAGAAATCGACCGGCACGATGTCGTACCGGACCCCCAGGATGCTCATCATCAGTCGGAGTTTGTAGCAGTTGCCCGAGAGCTCGAAGTCGTAGAGCGTGATCATATGTCGAGCACCAGCCGGTCGGATTTGGCGCGCGACACGCAGGTCATCATGCAGCTGTTGGAGCGCCGCTCGGTGTCGTTGAGGTAGACGTCCTGGTGGTCGGGGATGCCCTCGAGGACCGTGGTCAGGCACGTGCCGCACGCGCCCTGTTCGCAGGACGACGGCGCATCCACCCCATTCTCGCGCATGACCTCGAGGATCGACTTGCCCGAGGGAATGGCCAGCGTCAGCGCCGAGCGGGCGAGCTCGACGGTGAAGGTCGAGGAGAGATCGATCTCGTTGACATTCTTGAAATACTCGAAATGCACCGCCTCTTCCGGCCAGCCGGCTTCGGCGGTGCGGCGCCGTACGAGATCGAGCATGGGGCCGGGTCCGCAGACGTAGAGGTGCCGTGCAAAGCCATAGCCCGAGACGAGCTGCTCGATTTCGGCTGCGGTACCGGCCGGATCGAGCCCGATATGCGGGACAACGCTCTCCCCCAGCTTGTCGAGCGCCTCCGGGAAAGCGACGTGCTCGGGTGACCGGGCGAAGACGTGGAGCTCGAACGGCAGCCGCGAGGAGGCAAGGGTCTTGGCCATGGCCAGCAGCGGCGTGATGCCGATACCGCCGGCGATGAGGATCGTTCTCGTCGCGTCGCGCCGCAGCGGGAAGTTGTTGCGCGGTTCCGAAATGGCAACGACATCGCCCTCGCGCAGCTCGTCGGCGATGGCGACCGACCCGCCGCGCGAGTCCGGCTCACGCTTGACGCCGACGGTGTAGCTCAGAAGTTCGCCCGGACCATTGGTGATCGAATATTGCCGGATAAGCCCGTTAGGCAGGAAGAGGTCGAGATGCGCGCCCGGCTGGAAGGTCGGTAGGTGCCCCTCGAGCGCGGCGAGTTCCAGCCCCGTCACATCCGCCCCCGCCTGCCACTTGCGCGCCACGCGAACCCTGAGCTTCGCTTGCCGGCCAAAACGCAGATCCGGCATGGTGGCGAGCTCGAGCGAGACCGGCTCGTAGACAGGGACCAGCGGCTCGGGCGCCTCTTCCAGCGCCATCTCGGCCTCAACCTGCCGGCGCAGGGTCGAAAGGCGCTCGTTGAAGAGGCGCAGGAGTGAAAGCTGGTCATCCCAGGATTCCGCTTCCACGACGCCGCGGATGACGGCCCGCCCGGAATCGACCGGCTGCACGAAGAACACGGCAGCCCGACCGTCGACGCCGGTGAGAACGAGCCGCGCACCGAGTGGCGGCAGGCTCTCGACGTCGCTTTCCGCCTCGCGCGCCGCCGTCAATGCGGCGAGAACCGCGCCGGGGCGGGCGTTGACCGGGAGCGGGCGCAGCGGCATCCAGTTACCTTCGGGCAGCGGCGGCGCGAAGGGCGTGACATCGCCCATGGCCGACCAGACGAGGCCGAGGCTCTCGACCGCCGGGAAGGTGCGGTTGGTGATGCGCCGGGCCGGGGCATCGGCCGGATGGGCCGGAATATAGGTGCAGCCCGCCGAACGGTTGGCATAGCGCCAGCCGTGGTACTGGCACTTCAGTTCCGCACCTTCGTTGAGGCCGATGGAAAGTCTGACCCCCCGGTGGAGGCAGCGGTTCTCCCAGACATTGACGTTGCCGTCATCGGCCCGCCACACGGCGAATTCCTGGCCGAGCAGTTGGCCGTGATAGACGTGGCGGAAAGGCAGGTCTTCGCTCGAGGCGATCGGGTGCCAGGCGGGATGGCGGATGTCGGTCATGGTCTGGGTCACGGGGCAGGTGCCTCGAAAGGTGCGAAGCGGGCGGGATCACCCCCCTCCCGGCCTCCCCCACAAGGGGGGAGGTGCTGGTCCCGTGGCTTTGACGGGATCGGGTCAAAAGCACAATGCGGCACCTCCCCCCTTGTGGGGGAGGCTGGAAGGGGGGTTCTACCGTGAGTGCTCAAGTTCAAAGCCGTCCTCACGCCGCCTGCGGGATGACGCCGTAGTTCACGCCCTTCTGGCTCAGCCACCGGCGGTAGGCGATGGCTGACTTGTCGGCGCGGATCGGGGTTTCGGCGCGCGGATCCAGCGGCAGCCTCTTCGGGTACTGGTTCTCGAGGATGGGCTTGTCCTGCCCGAAGATGGTCTGTTGGAAGCGGCGCATCGCCGTGATGGTGTTCTCGTCGTCGATCATCGACTGCAGGAGATGGGCGCGGATCGTCTCTTCGGTCATCGGCTGGCAGAAGATACCGATCACATCGAGCCGGCTCTCGTCGGCCGGGCACGACTTGTAGAGCACCGAGCAATAGGGGTGCGGCACGCGGTAGATATACTCGACATCCTGTCCCTCGTCGGCCGAAAGGGCCGCGCGCGGCTGATAGAAGCGACAGCGGGTGGCCAGGATCTCGTCGCGCTCATAGGAGATCTCGACATCGTATTCCTTGACTTCCGTGTGCGGCTCTTCGCCGAGGATCCCCGTATGGACATAGGGGAAGTGCCCCATGTCGAGGAAGTTCTCGACGGCGCGCGGGGCCGAGACGTTCACGCCCAGTGAGCCGCAGCTCATGTTCTTGCGGTCGGGTTCGTAGAACTCCGGGATGGAAAACAGATCGTCGGGCGGACTGCCGAGGCTCGTCCAGGCAAAACCGTAGCGCTCGATGACCAGAAGAGCCGCGCCGGTATCGCGCCGGCGCACCTCGACCTCGCCATTGGTCCCGCGCCGATAGTCGAGGCGCGTGTCGAGCAGCAGCGTCGAGCGGTAGGGACCGGGGCCGATCTCGGCGGCAGCCGAAAAGACGTGCCAGGCATCGAGAATGGCGGCGCTGGGCGCGATGGGCATGAGAGAGCCTCAGGCGAATAGGTGATTCCGAGGCCGGCGCGATGACCGGCCAAACATGCAGTTATTCATGCATGGGGGTGCGGGTCAACGGTGAGGGTGTGTCGCCCAGACGCTGGAAGGCCCCTCACCCGCCGGCTCCGCCGTCGACCTCTCCCCAGAGGGGCGAGGTGAACTCGAGTTGTGCTCGTGCTAGGATCACGCGCACCCACAGGGTCCCCTCGCCCCTCTGAGGAGAGGGACAGGGTGAGGGGAGTGGGGGTAGCGGGGGGTGAGGGGCCTTCTGCCTCGGCCTTTCACCTACCGCGCCAGCCACCCGCCATCGACCGGCACCACCGCGCCATGCATATAGTCGGAAGCAGGCGCAAGGAGGAACGAGACGGCATCACCGATATCGGAGGGTTCACCCCAGCGTCCGGCGGGAATGCGGGCAAGGATCGCGGCGGAGCGGTCCGGATCAGCGCGCAGCGCCTGGGTATTGTTGGTCTCGATGTAGCCGGGCGCGACGGCGTTGACGTTGATGCCCCTCGCCGCCCATTCGCAGGCGAGAAGCCGGGTGACGCCGAGGACGCCGCTCTTCGACGCAGTATAGGAAGCGACACGGATGCCGCCCTGGAAGCTCAGCATCGAGGCGATGTTGACGATCTTGCCGCGCCGGCCGGCGGCGAGGGTGCGGCGGGCGAAAGCCTGGCAGAGGAAGAACAGGGACTTGAGGTTGACGTCCATGACGCTGTCCCAGTCCTCCTCGGAAAAGTCGAGCGCGTCGACACGGCGGATGATGCCGGCGTTGTTGACGAGCCCGTCGATGGGACCATGCGCCTCCCAGGCGGCGTCGAACATCGCCTGGGCATCGGCCGCAACCGAAAGATCGGCCTCGAGCGCAGTGAAGCGCCCGCCGAGACCGGCAACGAGACTCGCGGTCTCGCCCATCGCGGAGCGGCCGGCGCCGAGCACGTGCCCGCCGGCACGCGCGAGGGAAAGGGCGATGCCCTGCCCGATACCCGTATTGGCGCCGGTGACGAGGACGGCTTTCCCTTCGAGGCTGAATGCGGAAAGATCTGCCATTAGAGAAGCGCGCTCATCTCGACCTTCTCGACATCGGTGTAGTCGACATTGTCGCCGGCCATGGCCCAGATGAACGTGTAGCCCGCGGTGCCGGCACCTGCGTGGATCGACCAGGGCGGCGAGATCACCGCCTGCTCGTTGCGCATGACGATGTGGCGCGTCTCGTCGGGTTCGCCCATCAGGTGGATGACGAAGGCATCGGCCGGCAGGTCGAAATAGAGATAAGCTTCCATGCGCCGGTCGTGGACATGGGCGGGCATGGTGTTCCACACCGAGCCCGGCGCAAAGGTCGTCATGCCGACGACGAGCTGGCAGGTCTTTGCCCCTTCCGCGTGGATGAACTGGAAGATCGAACGCTCGTTGCAGGTTTCGCGCGCACCGAGGTCGAGACGCTTCGCTTCCCCGATGCGGATGAGGCGGGTTTCGTGCGTAGCGTGCGCCGGGGCGCTCAACAGATAGAACTTGGCCGGATTGGCGGCATCGGCCGAAGCGAACGATATCGCGCGCGTGCCCATGCCGACATAGGCCATGTCGCGTGCGGCCATGTCGAACGCCGACCCGTCGGCGTTAATGGTGCCGGCCCCGCCGATATTGACGGCGATGAGCTCGCGCCGATCGAGGAAGTTGGCGGTGCCCGTCGGCTTGATCGCCTCCAGCGCCAAGGGGCCGGCGACCGGAACGGCGCTGCCGACCGCCATGCGGTCGTAATGGGTATAGGTCCAGTTGACGCGGTCGGACGCAAACAGGTCGTCGACGAGGAAATTCTCGCGCAGTTCGCCCGTGGTCATCATGGCGGCGCTCGCCGGATCGACGGCAAAGCGGATGTCGTAATCGGTGGTCATAACGCAGTCCTGACTGTCACGTGTTGCGGGAGGTGGCGCGCAGGTCTTTGAGGCGCTGCCGGTAGCGATCCTGACTGCGCGTCAGGTGCTCGCGCATGGCCCTCCGGGCCGCGTCCGCATCCTGCCGGGAGATGGCCGAGACGATCTGCCAGTGCTCGGCCTGCAGGCCGGCCTGATAGTCGTAGGTCAATGCGCTTTCTGTACCCCAGGGCGAGGCGATGTCGCAGGGGATGGTACGGCTGCCCAGCGCGTCGAGCACCTGGACGTAGAAGGGATTGTTGGTCGCCACCGCAATGGCCCGGTGAATGGCGAAATCCGTCTTGCCGGTGGGCACCCCGACGTCGAGGAGCCGGTCAAACTCGCCATAGGCTTCATGGATGGCGGCATCCTGGGAACTCGTGCGGCGCATCGCTGCGAGGCCGGCGCTCTCGATCTCGATGCCCATACGCACCTCGAGAACGTTGATGGCGTCCGAGATGCGATTGCCGGTTTCCGCGCCGATGGAGCGAATGGCCGCGTTGGGATTGGCGATGACGAAAACGCCCGCGCCCTGTCGGGCTTCGACGATCCCGTCGGCGGCAAGCGTGGCGATCGCCTCGCGGATAACCGTGCGGCTGACCTTGTAGTGCGCGGTCAACTGGCTTTCCGTCGGCAGCTTGTCGCCACGGGCAAACTCGCCAGCAGCGAACTGCTTGCGCAGTTGGCTGACGACCAGAGCTGCGAGCTTGGGCTTGCGGACCGCTATGCGGTCGATTTCGGCTTCGACGGTCATCGCGGCACCCGTGTGAAAACCGACGGCAGCCAGAGCGAAAGCGCCGGGATATAGGTGACGAGGATGAGGACGATGATGCCGGCAAGGTAGAAGGGCCAGATCGAGCGCATGGCGCGCCAGATGGAGATGCGCCCGACCGCGGCGGCGACGAACTGCACCGGCCCGAGCGGCGGCGTGTTGAGGCCGATGCCGAGATTGAGGATCAGGATCACCCCGAAATGGATGGGATTGACGCCGAAGGCAACGACGACGGGAAGGAAGATGGGCGTCGTGATGATGATGAGCGGCGCCATGTCCATGAACGTGCCCAGAAACAGCAGCAGCACATTGATCAGCATGAGGACGACGAGCGGATTGTCCGAGATCGTCTGCATGGCCGCGATCATATGCGCGGGCACCCTGAGAAAGGCCATGAGCCAGCCGAACGAGGCGGCCGTGCCGATGATGATGAGTACCATGGCCGTGGTCCGCACCGCCCCGAGCGTGGCGTCGACGAAGGCGCGCCAGCCGAGGGTGCGATAGACGAGCAGCGTCACGAGCAGCGCGTAGAGGACGGCGATGCACGAGCTTTCGGTGGCGGTAAAGACGCCCGAACGCACGCCCCCGAAGATGATGGCGATGAGCAGAAGGCCTGGCACGGCGACAATGAAGTACCAGCCTGTTCTTCGGAAGCCCGGAAAAGGCTCGGTGGGATAGCCACGCCTGCGGGCGACGAAATATGCGGTGATCATCAACGCGAGGGCGAGCAGGAGCCCGGGTATGATGCCGGCGGTGAAGAGATCGGCGATGGAGATGCGACCGCCCCCGGAGATCGAATAGATGATCATGTTGTGGCTGGGCGGCAGCAGAAGTGCGATGAGCGCTGCCATCGAAGTGACGTTGACCGCGTAGGCGGGGTCGTAGCCGCGCTGTTGCATCTGCGGGATCATGATGCCGCCGACGGCCGCCGCTTCGGCGACCGCCGATCCCGAGATGCCGCCGAAAAGGGTCGAGGCGGCGATATTGACCTGCCCGAGTCCGCCGCGCACGTGACCGATGAGCGAGCCGGCGAAGGCCACGATGCGCGAGGCGATGCCGCCGCGCACCATCAGGTCTCCGGCATAGATGAAGAACGGGATCGCCATCAAGGTGAAGACCGAGACGCCCGCGTTCAGGCGCTGGAAGACGACGAGCGGCGGAATACCCAGATAAAGGACGGTGGCAAAGCTCGAGATGCCGAGGCAGAAGGCGATCGGCGTACCGATCAGCATGAGGACGATGAAGGTGCCGAAGAGGACAACGAGTTCCATCACTGCGCCTCACTGACATGGGCGACATCGGCCTCGCTGTCGACGTCGACGCCGGCAAGGCGCAGCACTATCCGCTCGAGGGTGAAGATGCAGATGAGGAGCCCTCCGGTCGTGACCGGCATGTAGTTGAAGCCGCCTGGCAGCCCGAGGACGGGAATGATCGCTGACCACGTCTGGATGATGAGCTGGAGTCCGTAACCGACCATGCCCACCCCGAAGGCAAAGACCGCGAGGTCGGCCAGTCCCCGAAGCCAGACCTTGGCGCTCGGCGGCAGGACATAGAGCAGCACGTCGAACCCCATGTGGAAACGCTCGCGCACGCCGACGGCAGCGCCGAGGAAGATGAACCAGCTCATAACCTGGATGGAGGTTGCCTCTGTCCAACTCGGCGAATTGTTGAGCACGTAACGCGAAAAGACCTGCCAGGCGACGACCGCGGTCATGGTGACGAGGCCGAGGCCGGCGAGATAGAGGGCGACGCGGCTGGTCACCGAGAGCGCACGGGAAACCGCGGCGAGCGGCCGGTCGATGCTGCGGGATGTCGACATGGGTTTGCTGCCCCGGCTAGCGCGTTTTCAGCAAGTGGACACCACTTTCGCGGTTTGAAAACGCGAGAATTCAATGGATCCAGAGCCGGCCCCGGGGCGGATCACTCCACCCCGGGACCCGGCGGATTATTCGACCGCCTGGATGCGCGCCACGAGATCCTTGAGCTCGGGCGTATCGGCATACTTCTCGTAGATCGGCTCCATGGCGGCGATGAACGGCGCCTTGTCGACCTCGGTGATCTCGCTGCCGGCGGCGATCACCGCCTCGCGGGACTTCTCTTCCTGCGCATCCCAGAGCTCGCGCTGGTAAGGTACGCTGTCCTTGGCCGCTTGGCGGATGATCTCCTGGTCCTCGGGCGAGATCGTGTCCCAGGTTGTCTTCGACATGACGAGGACTTCCGGCACGATGAGGTGCTGGTCGAGCGAGTAGTACTTGGCGACTTCGGCGTGACCTGAGGTCTCATAGCTCGGCCAGTTGTTCTCGGCTCCGTCGATGACGCCGGTCTCGATGGCCGAATACACCTCGCCATAGGGCATGGGCGTCGCATCGGCGCCGAGCGCTTCGACCATGTCGACGAAGACGTCCGACTGCATGACGCGGAACTTCAGTCCCGAAAGATCATCGATGGACGCGATCGGCTTTTCGCTGTTGTAGAACGAGCGTGCGCCCCCGTCGTAGAAGGCCAGGCCGATGAGCCCATGTGGCTCGAAAGCGGCAAGGATCTCGTCGCCGATCTCCCCGTCCATGACCTTGCGCATGTGCTCGACCGAGCGGAAGATGTAGGGAAGCGAGGGGATTTTGGTTTCAGGAACCAGGCCATTGAATGGCCCAAGCGACACGCGGTTGAGATCGATGACCCCAAACCGCGTCTGCTCGATGGTGTCGGCTTCTTCGCCGAGCTGGGCCGAGTGGAAAACCTCAACCGAGTAGCGCCCGTCGGTCCGCTCGGCAACGAGCTCACCGAAGCGCTTCACCGCCTCGACGGTCGGATAGCCGTCCGGATGCGTATCGGACGAGCGCAGAACGGTCTGGGCGCTGGCCGCCCCGATCGAAAGCGCCGTGGCGACGAGTGCGCCCATCGCCAGTTTCGGCAAATGCAACATGAATGAATCCTCCCTTTTTGAGCGCCACCGCGAGCGGACTTTCTCCCGGCCGGTCGGTGTGGCGCAAGGCATCCGCCGCTGGCGGCGGATGCGCGGGCGAACGTCAAAGGTTGCGCCCGGAGGAATCTGGTATGGAAGATCGCCCGGCAAGTCAACATACAAACGCCGGCAAGTTGTATGATGAATTGCGCGGGGTTCTAACAACGGGTTTGGAACCACGCTTCCCGCCATCCGTTCGCCAAGTGTCCGTCCGGAAGGCAGAGCATTATGCGGTTCATGTCAACTTTCCTCCATGGCATCGGCGACTACGTCGGCGGGATAGTGCTCATTCTCGCGCCTTACCTGTTCGGCTTTGCGACGGGCGGCATCGCACAATGGCTGCCTATGATCCTTGGGGCAGCGGTTATCGTCTATAGCCTCTTTACCGACTTTGAGCTTGGCGTCGTCAGAGTCATTCCGATGCGCCTGCACCTCATTTTCGATGGCATCGGCGGCCTTTTTCTCGCCGCCTCGCCATGGCTGTTCGGGTTCTCGACTGAGGTCTTCCTGCCCCACCTGATTTTCGGCATCCTCGAGATTGGGGCCAGCCTTACAACCCAGACCCAACCGAGGACCCGGTCGGCAGACCAAAGCGGCTGAGCACACGAAACCCCGGCCGCCCTTAGTCCCAGCTCAGCGATCCGCCGGACTGGTACTCGATCACCCGGCTCTCGAAGAAGTTCTTCTCTTTTTTGAGGTCCATCATCTCGCTCATCCAGGGGAACGGGTTTTCGGTCGGCGCAAACACCGGCTCCAGGCCGAGTTGCGCACAGCGGCGGTTGGCGATGAAGTGCATGTACTCCTCGCAAAGCGCCGCGTTGAGGCCTAGAAAGCCGTTGGGCACGGTGTCACGACCGTAGGCGGCCTCGAGCTCGGCGGCCGCACGCAGCATGGCGCGGATCTCGTCCTGGAACTCGGACGTCCACAGGCGCGGGTTCTCGTGCTTGATCTGGTTGATGACGTCGATGCCGAAATTGAGGTGCAGGCTCTCGTCGCGCAGGATGTATTGGTACTGCTCGGCGATGCCGACCATCTTGTTGCGCCGCCCGAGCGAGAGGATTTGGGCAAAACCGGTATAGAACCACATGCCCTCGAAAACGACGTAGAAGGCAACGAGGTCGCGCAGGAACGCCCGGTCCTTTTCCACCGTGCCGGTCGAGAAGGACGGATCGTCGAGGCTCTGTGTGTGGCGGAGCGCCCAGGCGGCCTTGTCGGTGATCGACGGCACCTCCCGATACATGTTGAAGAGCTCGCCCTCGTCGAGCCCGAGGCTCTCGACGATGTACTGGAAGGTATGGGTGTGCACGGCCTCCTCGAACGCCTGCCGCAACAGGTATTGCCGGCATTCCGGGTTGGTGAGGTGCCGGTAGATGGCAAGGACGATGTTGTTGGCAACCAGCGATTCGGACGCGGCAAAGAAGCCGAGATTGCGCTTGATCATGCGGCGCTCGTCCTCAGTCAGCCCGTCCTTTGATTTCCACAGCGCGATATCGGCCTGCATCGACACTTCCGTCGGCATCCAGTGGTTGTTGCAGCCGGCAAGGTATTTCTCCCAGGCCCATCTGTATTTAAGCGGCAGCAGCTGGTTGACGTCGGCACGGGCGTTGATCATCGCCTTGTCCGAGACCGAAACGCGAGCCCCGCCGCGCTCGATGGCGCCGAGCCCGGTAGCGTCAGCGGGGTTCGGGTGGTTGGTTGTTTCGTCCCAAGCTAGGGTCGACATGGTGGTTTCCTTTCGGTTGAAAGACCCCCTCATCCGGCGCTGCGCGCCACCTTCTCCCACGAGGGGAGAAGGGAGGAGGGCTACTGAGATCGTGGGTCGTCGCTGAATTGGCGCCGGTCCCCTTCCCTTCTCCCCTCGTGGGAGAAGGTGGCTCGCGCTGAAAGCGCGAGACGGATGAGGGGGGTCTACTGACACGCCTCGCAATCAGGATCATCGATCGCGCATGCCTTGCCCTCGACCACCGCTTCCAATCCCGGCGGCGTCGCGGCCACAGCTGAAACCGCGTTGAGCTTGCCGTCGGTGCCTTTCAGCGTCGACTTCTCCACATGCGTCGCCGAACGCGAGCGCAGATAGTAGGTGGTCTTCAACCCCATCTGCCAGGCCAGCCGATAGATGGCATCGAGCGCCTTGCCGGAGGGGTTGGCGACATAGAGATTGAGGGACTGCGACTGGTCGATCCATTTCTGCCGGCGGGAAGCCGCCTTGATCAGCCAGGCAGCGTCGATCTCGAAGGCGGTGGCAAAGACCGCCTTCAGGTCGTCCGGCACCCGGTCGATCTGGCCGAGGCTGCCGTCGAAATATTTGAGGTCCGCCACCATCACCTCATCCCAGAGGCCGCGGGCCTTGAGCGCGCGCACCAGCAGCGCGTTGACCACGGTGAAGTCGCCCGACATGTTGGTCTTGACATAGAGGTTCTGATAGGCCGGCTCGATCGACTGGCTGACCCCGCAGATGTTGGAGATCGTCGCCGTCGGCGCGATGGCAAGGCAATTGGAGTTGCGCATGCCGACGCTCGTCACCCGTTCGCGCAGGGCCTGCCAATCGAGCCGCTGCGTGCGGTCCATGTCGACGCCGCCGCGTGCGTCCGCCAGGAGCTCGATGGAGTCGATCGGCAGGATACCTTTCGACCACAGGGACCCTTCGAAGCTCGGATAGCGGCCCCGCTCCTCGGCAAGGTCCGTCGAAGCGCGGATTGCGTGGTAGGCGATGGCCTCCATGCTCTCGTCGGCAAAGGCGACGGCCGCCTCGCTCGCATAGGCGATCGCCTGCATCTGCAGGGCGTCCTGGAAACCCATGAGGCCGAGGCCGACCGGGCGGTGCTTCAGGTTCGAGCGCCGCGCCTCGGGAATGGTGTAGAAATTGATGTCGATGACATTGTCGAGCATGCGCATGGCGGTGCTGACCGTCACCGCGAGCTTCTCGTGATCGAGCCCGCTTTCGGTCAGGTGCGTTGCAAGGTTGACCGAGCCGAGATTGCAGACGGCCACCTCGTCGGCCGAGGTGTTGAGCGTGATCTCGGTGCAAAGGTTCGAGGAGTGCACCACCCCGACGTGCTGCTGCGGCGAGCGCAGATTGGCAGGATCCTTAAAGGTGATCCATGGGTGCCCGGTCTCGAACAGCATGGTCAGCATCCGCCGCCAGAGATCGACGGCGCGCAGGGTCTTTGAGACCTTGATGCGCCCGGCGACCGCATCGGCCTCGGCCGTTTCGTAGGCAGCCTTGAAGGCGGAGCCATAGAGGTCGTGGAGCTGCGGCACCTCGTCCGGCGAGAACAGGGTCCACGGCCCGTCCTCGGCGACACGCTGCATGAAAAGGTCCGGCACCCAGTTGGCCGTGTTCATGTCATGGGTACGGCGGCGGTCGTCGCCGGTGTTCTTGCGCAGGTCGAGGAATTCCTCGACGTCGATATGCCAGGTCTCGAGATAGGCGCAGACGGCGCCCTTGCGCTTGCCGCCCTGATTGACGGCGATGGCCGTGTCGTTGGCGACCTTGAGGAACGGCACCACGCCCTGGCTCTCGCCGTTGGTGCCCTTGATGTGAGCGCCAAGGCCGCGCACCGGCGTCCAGTCATTGCCGAGCCCACCCGAATATTTGGCCAGCAGGGCATTGTCGCGGATCGACGTGAAGATGCCGTCGAGGTCGTCGGAAACGGTGGTCAGAAAACAGGACGACAGCTGCGGCCGGCGCGTGCCGGCGTTGAACAGCGTTGGCGTCGACGTCATGAAATCGAAGCTCGACAATAGGTCGTAGAAGGCGATCGCCCTGCCCTCCCGGTCGACTTCGCGCAGCGCCAGGCCCATGGCCACTCGCATGAAGAAGGCCTGCGGCAGCTCATAGCGCGTACCGGCGGCATGGAGGAAATAGCGGTCGTAGAGCGTCTGCAGCCCGAGATACTGGAACTGCAGATCCCGCTCCGGCTTCAGTGCTGCCGCGATGCGGTCGAGGTCGAAGCGGCCGAGTTCGGGATCGAGCATCTCAGCCTCGATGCCGGCCTTGACATAGGCCGGGAAATACTCGGCATAGCGGGTTTCCATGTCGGCCTGCGTTGCCTGCTCGGGCCTCGAAAAGACGAAGCTCATCGCCTCGCGGCGGAGCTTATCGAGCAGCAGCCGGGCAGCGACCTGCGCGTAATTGGGCTCGGTCTCGACGAGCGTGCGCGCCGCCATGATCGGGGCGAGCGCCAGTTCGTCCGCGCCGATACCGTCGTAGAGGTTGCGGCGGGTCTCGGAGAGAATCGGTCCGGCCGAGACGCTATCGAGGCCCTGGCAGGCTTCGAGGATCACCCGTTCGAGCCGAACCGTGTCGAGCGGGACGCGGGCGCCCGTCGCGTCGCGCATCGTCAACTCGGGTTCCTCGGGCACGACACGCGGCTTTCTCGCCTCCGCCTCGGCCCGCTCGCGGGCGCGGGCCTCGCGATAGAGCACGTAGGCGCGGGCGACCTTGTGGTGTTCTCCGCGCATCAGGGCGAGCTCGACCTGATCCTGGATGTCCTCGATGTGAAGGGTGCGGCCTTCGCTCGACCGGCGGGTCAGGGCCGCGACGATGTCGAGGGTCATGTCCTCGACAATCTCGTGGATGCGGCGCGAGGCGGACGCGCTGCTGCCCTCGACCGCGAGGAACGCCTTGGTCAGCGCTGCGCTGATCTTGGTCGCATCGAACGGCGTGACCGCGCCATTGCGGCGGATGACGTGGAAACCCGGCTCGGCGGGAGCACTGGGCGTGTTAGCCGCGGCGGGCGGCTCGGCATGGAGGACTTGCGACATCGAAACCCCGGTGGTTGCAGCGAGGGCCGAGCGGACGCGCACAGGAACGAGAGCCTTCCGGCCCGCCCGCGAAACGCCTCACCGGGACACCCCGCCCGTGGAGATTAAATCAGCGTCGCGGCAGGTCTCCTGGCTCGCGGGTCGACACCGATCGCCGCCTTCCCAGCCCCAAAGGACCAGTGGACATGAAGGGATCGGCTCGCCGCTTACAGTTGCGGGGGCAGCGCCGGCATCGCACCGGCTTCCCTCTTGGCCCTTTATCTTGCGATGTCAAGGACCGCGACACACTAGATATTGTGCCTGAGTCACGATTCCGTCAACCGGCAATTTTCGCCGAATTGGGTAGGAGCAGGTCCCAATTCATCAATCCACCCCGGTGGATTACTATAGCTCTGGGTAATGGCGATCCTCACACCCCCGCCCGCAGCCGCCTCGCCGCGGTCACCAGATTGGCGAGCGAGGCGGTGACCTCCGCCCAGTCCCGCGTCTTCAATCCGCAGTCCGGATTGACCCATAGTCGTTCGGGCGGGATCGCCTCGCCGGCCTTGCGGATCAACCGTTCCATATCGGCATCGTCCGGCACCCGTGGGGAATGGATGTCCCACACGCCCGGGCCGATCTCGTTGGGATAGGCGAAGGTCCTGAACGCCTCGATCAGCTCCATGTCCGAGCGCGACGTCTCGATGGAGATGACGTCGGCATCGAGCGCCGCGATCGCCGGCATGATGTCGTTGAACTCGGCATAGCACATATGGGTGTGGATCTGGGTGGTGTCGGCGACACCACCGGCCGCGAGGCGGAAGCAGTCGACCGCCCAGGCGAGATAGCTCTCCCGGTCGTCATGGCGCAGCGGCAGGCCCTCGCGCAGCGCCGGCTCGTCGATCTGGATCATGCCGATGCCCGCCTTTTCGAGGTCGAGCACCTCGTCGCGGATGGCGAGCGCGATCTGCCGGCAGGTTTCAGACCGCTTCTGGTCGTTGCGCACGAAGCTCCACTGCAGCATGGTGACGGGACCGGTCAGCATCCCCTTGACCGGCTTGGCGGTCAGCGACTGGGCATAGGCTGACCAGGCAACGGTCATCGGCGCCGGGCGCGAGACATCGCCGAAGATCACCGGCGGCTTGACGCAGCGCGAGCCATAGGACTGCACCCAGCCGTTCCTGGTGAAGGCGAAGCCGGCGAGCTGCTCGCCGAAGTACTCGACCATGTCGTTGCGCTCGAACTCGCCATGCACCAGCACGTCAAGCCCGATCTCCTCCTGCAGGCGTACCGCCCGTTCGGTCTCGGCCCTGAGGAAAGCCTCGTAACCGGCGGCATCGAGAGCACCCTTGCGGAAGGCCGCCCGCGCCTCGCGCACCGGCTTGGTCTGCGGGAACGAGCCGATGGTGGTCGTCGGGTAGGCGGGCAAATTGAAGCGCCTGGCCTGGACGGCGCGGCGCTCGGCATAACCAGCCTTCCGCCTACGGGCGGCCTCCGTCACCGCGGCAGCGCGAGCACGCACGGCCGGATCCGAAGTGTGCGATGACGCCTGGCGTGCGGCAGCAGCGGCCGCGCTCGCCTCGAAGGCGGCGCGCACCGACGACATCCCGGTGCGGATGGCTCCGGTCAGCGCTGCGACCTCCTCGAGCTTCTGCAACGCAAAGGCCAGCCAGGATCTGAGTTCGTCATCGAGCGCCGTCTCGAGGTCGAGGTCGACCGGACAGTGCAGCAGCGAGCAGGACGGCGCGATCTCGAGCCGCTCCGGACCGAGCCGATCCCAGGCACCGCGCACCAATGCGATCTGCTCCGGCAGGTTCGCCCGCCAGATGTTGCGCCCGTCGACGACGCCGATGGAGAGCACTTTTTCACTGCCAATGGCGGCGAGCACCGGGCCCAACTGCTCTGGCGCCCGCACGAGATCGATGTGGAGCCCCGCGACGGGAAGGCCTGTGGCAAGTTCGAGATTGTCGCGCAGGCCCTCGAAGTAGCTGGCGAGCATGATCTTCGGCCCTACGGCCGCCAGCCGTGCATAGGCCGTCTGCAAAGCGGCCTGCTGCCTCTCGGAGAGGTCGAGCGCCAGCACCGGCTCGTCGACCTGCACCCATTGCGCCCCTTCCGCCTTCAAGGCAGCGAGAAGCTCGGCATAGACGGACAGCACGGAATCGAGCAGGTCGAAGGGATCGAGGCCTTCGTCCTTGGCCTTGGCGAGTGAGAGCCAGGTGACGGGACCAACCAGGACCGGCCGGGTTTCGACGCCGAGTGATCTGGCCTCCCGATACTCCTCCACGGCCTTGGCCGAGAGCAGCTTGAACGCTGTGTCGGCGTGCAGTTCAGGCACGATGTAATGGTAGTTGGTGTCGAACCACTTGGTCATCTCCATGGCCGGTGCCGCGTCGGTACCGCGCGCCATGGCGAACTGCAGGGTGAGGAGATCGCCCTCTGCCGCGTGGGCGAAACGTGGGGGAACGGCGCCGAGCGCCAGCGTCATATCGAGGACGTGGTCGTAAAAGGAAAAGTCGTTGCTGGGCACGATGTCGATGCCGGCAGATTTCTGCAACTGCCAGTGGCGGGTGCGCAGCTCGCTTCCGGTCGCCAGCAGCGCCTCAGCGCTCGACTGGCCTTTCCAAAAAGCTTCGACAGCGGCTTTCAACTCGCGGTGGGCGCCGATGCGCGGAAAACCAAGATTGGCGGAACGGGTCATGGAGATACCTGTGGGCAAGCGGCGTGAACGCCGCGACGGCGCCACGCTAGAACGATCGAAAAAGGGGTTGTGACCGCCGGCGCGAGGCGCAGCGGAAAATCGATCAGGAGCGCCGCATTCGCACGTTGATGCGCGTCGGGAACAGGTACGACAAGCTGCGTACGATCATCGTCATTCTCCTCGCCGACACACCCCGGTCGGTCGCTCTGTGGAAACAGCGTCGAGGTAGGTCTCCTGGCTCACGGCCTTGGGGTCGCCCGCCTTCCCGGAAGCTTCCAGTGGCACAATGGGCGTCCCGACCGCCTACAGTTGCGGGGGCAGCTTCGGACTGGCGACCGGGACATATCCTGGAGCCGCGCACCGAATTCCCTGTTATCCCCTTGCGGGGACCTCGGACACCACGAGACTGCCGCAGTTCGGCGAGGATGTCAAACGAGACATAAAGATTTCTTTATATCCTATTTCCACTACCCCATCGCCGCGCCGCGTTCCGCCAGCAGCTCGCGCAGCACGGAGCGGTGGCAGCGCTCTTCGCTCTCGCAATAGCAGCCGACGGCGAGGTTGGTGGTTCGTGACAGGGCGGTGAGGAGATCGAGGGTCTGGCTGGCGGCCGGCTGCTTCATCTCAGCCTTGAACTTGCGCACGAACGCTGCCCAAGCCTTGTCATCGGCTGCTGCCTGCGCCTCGACGACCAGCTCGGCGCTGGGCGAGAGCACCGGCAGCCACACATCGTAATAGTCGCGGCTGGCGAACTCGGCCTTGGGCACGCCCCGCGGCGGCCGGCGCACTGTGCCGAGTCGCAATCCCTCCCCCTTCGCCCGCGGCGAACCCAACCTGACGACATGGATGCTCATGGCAGTCTCCCATCGCTCATGACGGCCTGAAGAATGATACGCGCCGCCAGAATCGAAAAGAGGAAGCTAGCCGGCAAGGTGCCGAGCCAGGAAGTCGAGGACGGCGGCGCGCATGGCGGACGTCTCCCTGTGCCCGACGCCGGCTTCGCGTGTGAGGACGAAGTTTTCCGGAGCGCCCGACGCCGCATAAGCCGCCCGCGTGTCCGCCTCGGCCCGATCGACGGATGCCGGAGGAGTCAGTGAATCCTCGCTCCCCACGCACACGAGTTGCGGGCGCGGCGCCACCAGCCCGGCGATCTCGCCGGTCGTGAGCGCCGCGAGCAGGCCGGGGACGGTCAGATAGTGGCCGTGCCCGTCATGGGCACCGGTTTGGACGAGTGTTGCAAAATCGGCATAGCAGCAAAGATGCGCGATCGCCGCCGGGCGGCTGTCGAGCGCGGCAAGCCAATAGGCGAGCGTCGCACCCATGGACATCCCGAGGACACCGATGCGATCGGCATCGACATCGGGCCGGGCCGCGAGCCAGGTGAAGGCTCCCGCCTGCTCACCGAGCATCTGCCCGAAGAGCGTGCGGCCATACCAGAGCGCCGCCTTGCTCGCCGCACTTTCGGTCACATGCGCGCGCTCGCCGAAGGTCGGCATGTCGATGCAAAGGGCAGCATAGCCGGCCCGCGCCAGCGCCGGCCCAGGCGCATCGAGGAGAGCCTGCCGGCCCTCGGTGAGCTCGCTCGCTCCGATATCGTACCGCCCGCCATGCGCGTGCGCATAGATGAGGCCCGGAAACGGGCCATGCCCCTGCGGCCGCATAAGGAAGCCGCGAACGGGCGACCCGTCGGCAAGCCGAAACGACAGATCCTCGCGAACGATACCGTCAACGTCGATAAGGGTCGCCGCCGCCAGCTCGAGATCGGCCGGCTCGTATCCGAGCAGCCGACCGAAAATGTCGCGCTTGTCCTGGCCCATGTCTCCCCCCGCATTCAACGCACAGATTGATGCTGACACGGACCACGCGGTGCACCAAGCCGCGATTGCGTGAACATTGACGCCGCGCCCTGCCAAATTCGCGCCTGACTCGGTGGGCGGATGGTGGCAGCAGGCAGGCTTGCCACCAATACCTAAGCAAAACGCCTACCCTCCCTGGCGGTAGAAGATCATGCCGCCGTGATGGAGCACGCCGTCGATGAAATCGCCATCGGCGGTAAAGCCGGTATCGTCCCAGTACTCGATATGATCGCCAGTAACCTCGTAGCGACCACGATAAGCGCTTTCGCGATTGCCTCGCGCCTCATCGTAACGGCCATTCGACAGCAGTTGGTGACGGACATGGCCGTCTTGCGTCACCCACGTGCCGACGTAGGGATGGTCCGGTGCTGTCATCGCTTCCTCTGCATTGGCTGAAAAGGTGAGTGCGGCGCCTATCAGCGCGAGAGCAGTCCATTCACGCATCAGTGCGCTGCCTGCGTCGGACGGACGACGATCTCGTTCACGTCGACATCTTCCGGCTGTTCGATGGCGTAGCGAACGGCCCGGCCGATCGCATCGGGCTGCAGGGCGATGGCGCGGTAGGTCTTCATCATCCCGGCCGTCGCTTCATCGGTGATGTTGTCGGCCAGCTCGCTTTCGACGACGCCCGGATGGATGCAGGTCACGCGCAGGCGATCGTTCTCCTGACGAAGACCATCGGAGATCGCCCGCACCGCATATTTGGTCGCGCAGTAAACAGCGGCAGTGGGTGAGACTGTGAGCGCGCCCACCGAAGCGATGTTGATGACATGGCCCGATTGCTGGGCAAGCATTTCGGGAAGCACAGCTGCTATCCCATGCAGCACGCCCTTGATGTTGACATCCACCATCCGGTCCCACTCGTCGACCTTCAAGGACGCCATCGGCGAGAGCGGCATCACTCCGGCATTGTTGACGATCGCGTCGATCCGCCCCCACCGGATTCGCGCCGCTTCGGCGAAAGCCTTTACGTCCGAGCGATCCGTTACATCGAGCCGACGCGTTTCAACGTTGCCACCCGTAGCCGCGATCTCTGCGGCGAGTGCCGTCAATCTGTCGATGCGCCGGGCACCGAGCAGGAGTTTCGCGCCGCCCGCCGCGAGTTCACGGGCAATGCCAGCACCGATACCGCTCGAGGCCCCGGTGACTAGGACAACCTTGTCGATTGGCATGTCTAACTGTCCTTTCTCCGCAAGAGCTGTACGCAAGGCGTGATTGCTTTCCGCGCATCCGGATAACTAAGGCGGAGAGACTGTCGCGACAATTTGCGCAATGACGCATTCAATGGTAAGCGTTGCTAACCAATGACCGTCGACCTGAACACCATCGAGCTCTTCGTCGCTGTGGCCGAAGCGCGCAACTTCCGGGCCGCCGCCGACCGGCTCGGTGTGACACGCTCGGCCGTCAGCCAAGGCATACGACGGCTCGAGGACAGGCTCGGTATAGCGCTCGTCAATCGCACGACACGCAGCGTCAGCCTTACCGAGGCCGGCGAACGCTTCTACGCCGACGTCGCGCCGGCAATGACCGATCTCACCGCGGCAATCGCTGCGACGGGCGAACGGACGGGTCCGCCAAGCGGACTTCTGCGGCTGGCGGTGTCCTCGATTGCGGAACGGTTCATCTCAGGAGAGCTTCTGGCCTCGTTCGCAGACGCCTATCCCGACGTCGAGCTCGACATCACCATGACCGATGATGAGTTCGACATCGTCGCCGAAAAGTACGATGCCGGCGTGCGGCTCGGCGAAGTCATCGAGCAGGACATGATTGCCGTTCCGATTTCAGGCGATCAGCGTCAACTGGCCGTGGCCGCACCAATCTATCTTCAACGGCACGGCCGCCCTGCGCATCCGCAGGACCTCACCGGGCACCGGTGCATCGGCTGGCGACCGGCGCCGGGTGTCGCCCCCTACCGCTGGGAGTTCGAGGAGGACGGTCGTGCCTTCGACGTTGCCGTCAACCCGCAGGTGACGACCAACGATATGTGGCTGATGATCCGCATGGCCTGCGCAGGCGGTGGCATCACCTTCGGCATGGAAGAGACATTCCGGCCCTATATCGAGCGCGGCGAACTGGTGCCGCTCCTTGAGGAGTTCCTGCCGCCGTTCCCGGGGTTCTTTCTCTACTTTCCCAGCCGCCGCAACCTGGCGCCCAAGCTGCGTGCGCTGATCGAGCATGTGCGCAAGGTTCGCTGATCAGCATTGCAATGTCGAACCGTCGGTGCACGTCTCGAGCTCATCCGCCGGACCGGCACGATGGTCGTCATATCGTCCAAAACCGCCCCCCTCCGACCCTCTTCCCGTTCTAATCCATGATAGTTCTCGCAACGGCCATGGCACCCCTGCATTCCTCTTGATCAATGAGAGGAGTTCAAGATGGCCAACGAGCGCCCCCTTACCGGACAAAACGCCACCTCCACTTCCAATCCACGACCCGATCCGTTGAGCGAGGCGAAGACCGAGGCGCGCACTGCCGCTGAGGAGATCAAATCCGAGGCCTCCCGGGAGATGGATAAGGCCAGATCCGAGGTTGCCGCCGGCATGCACCGCGCCGAAGACGAAGCGCGCAGCTTTGCCAGAGACCAGAAGGACTATGCCGCCGGCCAGCTCGGCAGCATCGCCGACGCGGTGACCCGCGTCGCCGAGGAACTCGAGCAGCAGAACCAGACCAGCGTTGCCCGTTATGCCCGCGAAATCGGCCAGGGCATGCGCGGTCTCTCGCAGACGGCGCACGACAGCAGCATCGATGAACTGGTGCACAAGGCGCAGTCCTTCGGACGCCGGAATCCCGCCGCCTTCCTCGGCGGCGCCGCGCTTCTGGGTTTTGCCGCCAGCCGATTCCTTACCGCCTCGGCGCATCGCCAAGAAACAAAAACTACAGCAACCACGACCGCCACGACCACGTCGAGCGAGGACGTCGGCTCGCCGCTGGCACCTCATTGAGCGAGGGGAACCAATATGGACAAAGCAGCAAATCCACACTCCGGTGAGTCCCTGCCCGAACTTGTGCGTGGTCTTATCGACGACGTGTCGACACTCTTTCGCAAGGAAGTCGCGCTCGCCAAGGCCGAGGCCGGCGAGAAGGTCTCCGGCGCGCTTGATGGCGCCAAGCTGATTGTTATAGGCGCCGTTCTGGCAATCGGCGCCCTCGGCGTGCTGCTGGCAGCGATCGTCGCCGTCGTCGCCGCCGGCCTTACCGCCATGGGTCTGGAGCCCTTCCTCGCCAACTCTCTCGCGGCGCTGATCGTCGCGGTGGTGGTCGGACTGATCGCCTGGGCCCTGATCAACAACGGCCTCGGTCATGTGCGGCAAGCCAATTTCAATATGCAAAAGACTGCCCGTGCGCTCAGCGACGATGCGGCGGCAATCAAGGAGAGGGTATGATGGCCTACGAAGAGCACCGTAGCAGCGAAGAGCTCCAGCGCGACATCGATCATCAGCGCCACGCCGTGGAATCGCGCCTTGATTCCCTGCAGGCCCGGCTTTCGCCCGGCCAGCTTCTCGACGAGGCCTTGCGCTATACCCGTGAGGGACCGGGCGCCGAGTATGTCGACAATCTCAAGCGCAGTGCCACGCAGAACCCCATTCCGGTGGCGCTACTGGGCATCAGCCTCGCCTGGCTGATGGGGCGCCCGGCCGCCGCCCCCGCAAGTGACAATCACCAGTCAGCCTTTAACGAAGATCTCGACTACGATCCCTATCCGCTCGCAACCGTGAAGGGCACTTCGCTCCAGCGCCTCGGCCATTCACCGTATGACGATGGCCGTCACCAGAGCGAGTTTGTCGACGATGCCGGCAAGAAATACCGTGCCTTCGCCGACGAAACGGGCAGCCGCGCCGGCCATTTTGTGGACGAGACCGGCAACACCTTCCGCGGCTTCATGGACGAAGCGGGCAACCGCGTCACCGAGTTCCGCGACGAGGCCGGAAACCTGCTCGACGAAGCCACCGGCTGGGCCAGCCATTCGTGGCGCGCCGCCGGCTCGGCCATGCACCGCGCCAAGGGCGGGATCGACAGCCTGCGCGACCGCACCATGCATGCGGGTGAAGGGCTCTATCGCCGCGCCGACCAGTTCGGCGGCGGTCTCGAGCACTTCCTGCGCGATCAACCCCTGGTTGCCGGCGCCCTGGCCTTTGCCATCGGTGCCGCCATCGGTGCGGCTGCCCCCCACACGCGCGAGGAGGATGAGCTGATGGGCGAGGCTTCCGACCGGCTCAAGGATCGCGCCGCTGACGAAGCGCGTGATCTATACCGCGAGGGCAAGGAGCAGGTGCAACAGCGCTACGGCGAGGCCAAGGAAGAGGCCGCACGCCTCTACGAGGAGTCCGGTGGCATATCCGGCCAGGAGGGTGACGGCCCGGACCCCGCCGATCGCAGCCGTCCGCACTGACGTTCCGTTGCGCCTCAGACAACCAGCCACGTCGCGGCCTGAACCGGCCGCGGCTGCGCCCTCACCTGATACTCGGCCGGACACGACCTCGTCATTTATCCTGCCCCTCCCAGAAGGCCTGCTCGCCCGAGGCAACCATGACGCTGAGGATTTTCTCGCGCGGGATGACCCCGCAGCGCTCTGCCCATTCCTCATAGCTCCTCGCCATGCCCTCGACTTTATCGGGAAACTGGGGCGCCAGATCGTTGAGCTCCGTGCGGTCGGCCTCCATGTCGTAGAGCTCCCAGTCACCGGGATAGTTGCGAACGAGCTTCCACTTGCCGTCGCGGACCGCGGCATTGCCTTCGTGCTCCCAGAACAGTGGCGGGCGGGTCACCGCGGGATCGTTGAAGGACGGAGCAAGGCTCACACCTTCGCACGGTGGGATAGCCATGCCGTTACGCGCTTCGGGATAGTCGCACTCGGTCACTTGCAGGATCGTGGCCATGATGTCGGGTAGCTGGCCAGGGTTATGGCGGATGCCGCCCTTGTCCTTGACGCCCTTGGGCCAATGCACGATCAGAGGGGTGGAAATGCCGCCCTCATGCGTCCAATGTTTGTAGAATCTGAAGGGCGTGTTGGAAAGATTGGCCCATGCGGGGCCGTAGCTCTGATAGGTGTCTTCTCCGCCCGGCATGACATCGCGATAGTTGCCTATGCGGACATCACGGCCGTCGCGCGTCTTGTATTGCGCGATCATCAGGTTCTCGACCAGCTCACGCGGGTCGACGCCTTGGGGAATATCCTCGGCACAGCCGCCATTGTCGGAGAGGAAGATGACCACCGTGTTGTCGGCCTGCCCCGTTTCTTCAAGCGCCTTGAGAATACGGCCGATCCCCTGATCCATACGATCGATCTGGGCCGCATAGACCTCCATGCAACGCGTCAGCCATTGCTTGTCCTCGGCCTCTTCGAAGGGCGGCTGGGTTACGTCGCGCGGCGAAAGCTGCCACGACTTGTCGAGAATGCCGGAGCGCACGAGGCGATTGAGGCGCTCCTTGCGCAGCTTGTCCCAGCCGGCGTCGAATCTGCCTTTGTATTTGGCGATATCCTCTTCGTGAGCGTGCAGCGGCCAGTGCGGTGCGGTGTAGGCCACATACATGAAGAACGGATCTTCGGCGCTCCTGCGGTCGTGTTCGTGCACATAGGAGACGGCCTGATCGCTGATCGCGTCGGTATAGAAGAACTCGGGATCGTCGATCGCCTCGTGCTCGGCATTTTCATTGCCGCGTGTGAGCGTATTGGGATGGTAGAAGCTGCCGGCGCCGATGATCGTGCCGAAAAACTCATCGAATCCGCGCTGCATCGGCCAAGCACTGGTCGGTTCCACCAGGTTGGAGGCGATGTGCCACTTGCCACTCATATAGGTGCGGTAGCCGTTGGCCTTGAGCACTTCGGGAATGGTGACGCACTGCTCGGTGAGATTGCCGGCATAACCCTCCGGCCCCATGTCGTAGGTGAGTACCCCGATCCCGGTCTGGTGCGGATGCAGGCCCGTCAGCAACGAGGCCCGCGACGGACTGCAGCGCGCTGTGTTGTAGAACTGGGAATACCGAAGGCCGTTGGCGGCAAGGGCATCGAGGTTCGGAGTTTCCACCTCGCCGCCAAAGCACCCGATGTCGGAATATCCCATATCGTCATTCAGGACGACAATGACATTTGGTTTGCTCATGCCTGTTAAACCTTGCTTCTGTTCAGCTTTATCGAGAACTGGAAGTAATCGGGCCGATAGACCGCACGAAGAAATTCAATGGCGCGGCCGTCGCTGGTCCGCGTAACGCGGGTCATTGCGATCAGCGCCCCGGTGCTGGCCAGACCCAAAGCGACCTCCTCATCGCGATCTGAGAGGCGAGCACCGATGACCTGTTCGGCAGCCTTGATCTCGAGGCCCAGCTCTTTCTCGAAGACCTCGTACATCCTGATGGAAAGCAGATCGCGTCCGGCCAGTTCAGCACCGATGCCGGGCGGATAGAACGCCCATTCGATGGCAATGGGCGTATCGTTTGCGTAGCGAACGCGCTTCAGCTGCCAGACGGCGGGTTCCTCGAGCGCATCGCGCACCGCCTGATCGCACTCGCTGGTCATGCCCATGTCGAGGATGCGAGCGCCGGGACGGAAGCCGGCCTCGGTGATGGCTTCCTGAAATCCCAGCAATCGCCCGACCCAGCGCTCGGCCTGGTTGGAACGCAGGAACGTGCCGCGACCTGGCGTGCGATCGAACATGCCGCTCTCGACCAGTGGTGCCAGCGCGTTGCGGACTGTGACGCGGCTGACGCCGAAATACGCGACGAGTTCGGCCTCGGTCATGAGGCGACCGCTATCGTCCACGATCTCGCCGCCGAGAGCTTTCTGGCGGATCAACTCCCTCACCTGCAGGTACAGGGGCGAGCGATCATGGAAATCGTGGATCGTGGCGGTCAATGTCCGGTCCTCGCAGCGCGTTCGATCCGGCGTGAAGTTCAATCGCGCGTGGCGCTCATCGCCATGTTGCGACCAGTGAGCCGGCGCAGGCTCAACGTCTGCCGATAGCTGCCCGCATCGACGCTGACCGCCTCTACCCCGGCGCGGGCATCGGCGGGCTCGGCGCCGTTGATCAGCAGATCCCCCAGTGCTCGCCCAACCATGGTGTCCGGCTTCGTGACACCAAGCACATCGAGAATAGTGGGAGTGATATCAACTATGCCGCCGGCAGTCTCTGAGCGATAGCCTTCCTTGAAGTCCGGGCCCGCCGCAAAGCAGATATTGGTCAGTTCTTCATTGTGCAGTCCACCATGGGTGGAGCCCTTTCCGCTGGGATCGAGGGAGCGGCCGAACGGGAATTCTGGCGGCTGGGCAGGCAGCCGGCGCAGGGTGAACACGAGGTCCGGCGCACGCGGGTGGTCGATCGAGGCCAGCGCCTTCGAGAAGGTGCCCGAGATTACGCCGTTCACGCCATCGAGGTCGTCGGTGAAGAGATTGCCCGACCAGTCGTGACCTTGCATCCACTCGACGATGTCGGCCAGCACCTGCCGTGGCTGGTCGCGCAAATAGACGCCACCGCTGCCGAAGGGCAGCAGTAGCGCGCCCTTTTGGGTGGGGTCGATGGTGACTGGCAGCCCGGCGTCGCGCATCATCTCCCCGATGGGATAGCCGCCAATCGTTTCCACATGGCCATGGTCGGAAAGGATGATGAGATTGAGCGAGTCCCGGTCGGCCCGCGCCTGCCACCAGCTGACGACATCGCCGACCAGCGCATCGATATGCATGAAGGCGGCCTTGGAGACCGGGCCGCGCAACCCGTCCACATGCAGCGACTTGTCGGGCTCGTCAGACCAGATGAGGCCCACCTGCGGCTTGAGTGAGGGATAGAGCACACTCTTGAAGGCCTCGAAGGCAAACCGGCTGCGGTTATAGTTCACGCCCTTGGGATCAGGCAGATCGCCGAGTTCCTCGAACACCAGGCGCGCCGCTTCGGCGGTGCTGTGGCCATAGCCCGCCATCGAAACATGCTCCTGGCCGATACGATCGCCCCGGTAGTTGAGAAGCCACGGCGCGCCCGACATGCCGCAATGGACCAGCGCGAACTGATGCCCGGCGTCACGAAGCGCATGACCAATGGTGGTTGCAGTAATCAGCCGGCCCTGCGAATCCGCCTTTTCCACATCCGCATGGTCACCCAGGTCAATCACCTGATCAGGCGCCAGATTCGGATCATAGATCTTGTTGAAATGCACACCGTGATGTTTGGGCGTCGACCCGCTCGAGAAGCTCGTTTTGTTGACTCGGGTATGGGTCGGGAACTGTGCCTTGGACAAGGTGAGCGACGCGCCGCGATCACGAAACGCGGCAAGGTTGGGCATGTCCCGGCTGGTCACCAGATCGGGACGCAGACCATCCAGTACCAGGACCAGAAACCGGCTCTCACTCATGGCAATCTCCCTCCGCTGAACAGGTTCCGACGTTGCTTCCACACCCCGTCGGATCGGCTCGACTATCGATGATACAAATGTGAATACATTTGCCCTATGTGCGCCCAAACAGAAGACACCGTCAACGCGAGTTTCTATTTGATTTCAATTATTTAATACATCTGCCACCGATCCGGCCGACATCGGCGGCAGCGCATGAGCGCTCCTGCGACAACTCCCGGATTCAACGCGACGTCGCTAAGGACTAGGCAAAGTGGCAGGCAGCCAGGCGACCTCCATCGAGCGCACGTAGGGGCGGACGCTCATTCATGCATAAAGCCGGATCGGCTTTCGAACAGCGCGGATGAAAGGGACAGCCGGAAGGCAGCGCAATGGGGTTCGGCGCCTCTCCGACAATGGCTCCCTCTCTTTTGCGTCGCGTGCGTGGATCGAGCGCCGTGGCGAGCAGCATGGTCGAATAGGGATGCCGCGGTGTCTCGTAGATACCTGATGTCTTCCCTTGCTCGATGATCCGGCCGGCATACATTACCACCACTTCGTCGCAGAGGTAGCGAACGGTCGAGAGCTGGTGCGAGATGAAGAGAAGCGTCAGCCCCATGGACCGCCGCAACTCATCGAGAAGCGCAAGAATCTGCGCCTGAACCGACACGTCCAGAGCCGCGAGAGGTTCGTCGCAGACCAGGAGCTCCGGCTCTGCCGCGAGGGCACGGCTGATGACGACGCGCTGTCGTTGCCCACCCGACAACTCGTGCGGAAAGCGCGTCGCGAATTCCGGGTTGAGACCGACGTTGCGCAGCAAGTCGTCGCGTCTTTCTGCCAGCCTCTCCTTGCTGCCGGAGGCAAGAACGAGGGCTTCCTCGATCTGTGCGCCGATGGTGAGGCGCGGGTCGAGCGCTGCCAACGGGTCCTGAAACACCATCTGGACCTTGCGGCGGCCCGGCATGATGTGCCCCTTGCTGTCGCGCTGCGGCTGGCCCTTGACCATCACCGAACCCGAAGAGGGCGGAACGAAACCGGCGGCGATCTTGGCAAGCGTGGACTTACCGCAGCCGCTTTCTCCAACCAGACCCACGGAGCGGCCGGGCCGGATGACGAGATCGATATCGGTCACCGCGCGCAGCGAACGCGCCTTGCCGAACAGGCCACCGCCCGACAGAGCGTATCTCTTGGAGACCTGCTTGAGCTCGAGCAAAGCGGTTTCAGCCATCATGCGTGTCCCTGCAGCGGATGGTGGCAGGCAACGCCCTGCTGCCCCGCCCCCATCGATTGCATCACCGGGACCTTTTCACGACAGATGTCGCTGGCACGCGGGCAACGGGGATGGAAGGGACAACCTGGAGGCGCGCGCCCCGGCATCGGCACGTCGCCGGAGATCGCGCGCGGCGGCGCACCATCGATATCGAGCGCCGGCAGGCAATCGAGCAGCGCGCGCGTATAGGGATGATCGGGTTCCTCAAACACCTTCGGGATGTTCTGCGCCTCGATGGTGCGCCCGGCATACATGACGACGACGCGATTGCAGATCTCCGCAACCACACCCAGGTCATGGGTGATGAAGACGATCGACAGCGAGGTCTTCTCCTGGATGGAGCGCAGCAGATCAAGAACCTGGAGCTGCACGGTCGCATCGAGGGCCGTTGTCGGTTCGTCGGCTATCAGCACCTCTGGTTCTGACGCGAGCGCAACGGCGATCATCACGCGCTGGCAGGTACCCCCGGAAATCTCATGGGGATAGGCCTTGAGACGGTCGCGCGCCGCGGGGATGCCCACGAGCGACAACAGCTCGAGAGCGCGCTCCTCTGCGTGCCTCGCCGACATGCCGAGGTGCCGCCGCAAGGGCTCCATCACCTGCGCACCGATGGTCCGCACAGGGTTGAGCGCAGATTGCGGATCCTGAAAAATCATGCCGACCTTGCGGCCCCGCACCTTTTCGAGACGCTTCTCTCCAATGCCCAGTATTTCTTCGCCCGCCAGCTTGGCACTGCCCGAGACCCGCAACACGCTCGGCAGCAAACCCAGCGTTGCCAGGAAGCTGACGGTCTTGCCGCAACCGCTCTCGCCGACGACGCCGACGCACTCGCCGCGAGCGACCTCCAGGTTGACGTCGTGAATGATCCTGGTGGCGTCGGATCCCGGACCCAGGGCAACGGAGAGACCGGATATTGACAACGCCGGTACGGCAGCCGCTGAGCCGGAAACTGCTCTATGTTCCGGCATCGGCAGATGGCTCCTCTCCCGGCACCGCTACCCCACGTTCGGCGCAAAGACCTATGAAATCCTCGAAGCGCTGCCGCTCTCGAACAAGCAGGGGCCCCGAATAATTGAACTCCTGCAAGTGCACGACAACAGAATTGGGTGTCACTACTGCGACACCATAATGCGGTTCGGCATGCAGCCGGGCGGCCTTGGACAGCTTGAGATCGGTATAGGCCTGGTCGGACATCGAACGCAGACCGGTGAAGGAGACGCCTTCCACATTGCCCTGCAACAGGATGTGGCAATGGCCGTGGAAAATATGACGGATCTTGCCGCGATGCCGCGCGAGCACGGTGTGGAACTCGGACCAATTGGTCAGTCCTTTGGCATCGAGCGCCGGAGCATGCAGTTCGACGGGATGATGATGCATGAACAGCAGCACCTCGCTCCCGGAGCTGGAAAGGGTCTCGTCGAGCCAGGCCAGTCGCTCGGGGCTCAGCCGCCCGGCATGCGACCCCACGCCTTGGGTATCGAGGAAGACAAGCTCGTACCCCGCCACCGCCTGCCGGTACTGCGCATAAGGGAAAGCGAACGGGTGGCGCCGACCGAAGACCGAGAAGAAATTGTCGCGGTTGTCGTGATTGCCGATCATCAGGAAGACGGGCACAGGGACCAACTCTAGCCGCCGCTCCAGCCGACGGTAGGCCTCATACTCTCCCCAGTTCGCAATATCGCCGGTGATGACAACGAATGCAGCATCCGGAAACAGGTCCAGCGCATGGCTCAGGGCACGATCGGTATTTGCATAAGTATCATATCCAGCGGCACGCTCACCATTGGCCGTGAGATGGAGGTCGGTGAGGTGGATAAACTTCAACATATTCAAGGGTCAGCATCCTATGCTATCGATCTGAAGCTAGCGCCGACATGTAGTCGTAATGTTAAGTAATATTAGAAAACGTAATGCAACCATCACCATGGCAGGCCTATGAAGATCAATCTGCATCAGATCGTTGCCTTCAACGCCGCAGCCAAGCATCGCAGCTTTTCCAAGGCGGCGGAGGCGCTCGGCGTAACCCAGTCGAGCGTCACCCAGAACATTGCTAAGTTCGAGGCGATCGTCGGTGCCTACCTGCTGGAACGTCGGAGAGCGGGTCTGGTGCTCACGCCCGCCGGCCGGCGCATCCATCGCGTTACAGAAGAAATGGGTCTGCTGCAGGTGCAACTCGAAGAACGCATCAACGAGTTCACCCGGCTCGAACACGGCTTGCTGCGCGTGGTGGGGACCGCCAGCAATCCCGCCCTCATCTACATGCGGCGGTTCCGTGAGCGGTATCCGGGCATCGATCTCACATTCGAGAGCGCGAACTGGCGCAAATGCGAGGAAATCATCCGGGAGCGCGAGGCCGACGTCGTGATCATGCCTGAGCCCGAGAACACGGAGAACCTCTATCTCTGGCCGATCGAGCGGCGACAGCACGTGGCGCTGGTGCCGGACGGTCATCCACTGGCCGACCGCAAGTCCATCTCCATCAAAGAGCTGGCCAACCATCACATCGTGCTGCCCAGCACGCGCTCCTTTGCGCGATGGCGGCTGGAATCGAACGCGGCAAGCCTCGGGATCAGCTTCAACGATGTGATGGTGGTGAGTTCGACCGCAATGGCAGTTGAAGCAGTATACCACGGGCTGGGAGTGACCTTCACGTCGCAGGATACCACGACACTGGCGCGAAGCTTGCGGAGCATCGAAGTCGACGAACTTGCCGAACCCTATCTGGTGGTCGCGGCGTGCAATGCCGATACGCGCAACACCGGCATCGTCAAGGGCTTCTTCGAATGCATGGATTAGCGGGCTGCCTGTCTGAGATAGACGCTGTGGTGGGCAGCCGTCCAACAATGGCTAGCGCGCCTGGGACAGCGGATCGAGGCGATCACGCAGCCAGTCCCCGAGCACGCTCATCGAGAGCGTGGTAACAAAGATGGTCATGCCGGGGATCACCGACAGCCACCAGGCTTGCAGCAGATAGTTGCGGCCCTCGCCCAGCATAAGGCCAAGACTGGTATTGGGGGGCTGCACGCCGAGACCGAGAAAGCTCAGACCGGTCTCCAGCAGAATGGTGGCCGGAAAGTTGAGCGTCAGCTGCACGATGATGGCGCTCGCGATATTGGGCAGCACATGCTTGGCGTAGATGCGCGGCCAGCTCATCTCGAGCCCTTCGAGCGCCATGACATAGTTCCGCTGCCGCGCCGACAGCACGAGGCCGCGGGCGAGGCGCGTATAAACCTCCCAACCGGCAAAGCCGATCAGCACCAGGAACACCACCATGCTGTTGCCGAGTACAGCCAGCACGAACATCACCAGGATGATGAACGGCACCGCAGCCTGGAAATCGACGGCGGCCATGATCACGTGTTCGGTCAAGCCACGGTAGTGTGCGGCCACGAACCCGAGGGTCGTGCCGATGATGGCGCCGATCAGGGTGCCGATCGCGGCGATCAGCAGACTGGTGCGCAAGGCGTGCAGCAGTCGCGAGAAGGTGTCGCGGCCCAGTTCGTCCGTGCCGAGCCAGTTGACCCAGGAGCCACCGGCAAAAACGGGCGGCTGCAGTCGTGCGAGCAGGTTTGTGCGCAGCGGATCGAAAGGGGCCAGGAGGTCGGCTCCGACAGCGAGCACGGCCATCAGGATCAGGAAACCTGCGGCGACACGGATGAAGGGGGCCATCTTCACTGCGCGCTCCTGCGCACGCGCGGGTCGAGCACGCCGTAGAGCAGGTCGACCGCGAGATTGGCAATGATCATGGTAAGGGCCGTCGACAACACGATCACCTGAACGACGGCAAGATCGCGCGAAGCGACGGAGGCAGCGAGGAGCCGGCCGACCCCGGGCCAGGCGAAAACCGTCTCGACGATGATCGCGCCGGCGATGAGGTCACCGAAGCGCAGGCCGAGAATGGTGACGATCGGGATCGACGCGTTGGGCAGCGCATGGATGACCGTGCGCCTCAACCCTTTGATTCCCCTTGCCCGAGCCGAAGCGATGTAGGGCTGGTTGAGCACGTCGAGCATGCACGAGCGCGCGAAGCGTGCAATCGCGCCGGCGCTTGAAAGCGCCAGGGTCGCCGTCGGCATGACTAGATGCTGCCAGGATCCCGATCCGAAGCTGGGCAGCAGATGCAGATGAAGCGAGAACAACAGAATGAGCAGGATACCCAGAAAGAAATTGGGCATGGCGAAACCGAGCACGGAAAGCCCCATAACGAAGCGGTCATAGGCGCTGTGCTGGTTGACCGCAGCCACGATTCCGAGCGGCATGCCGATGAGAACGGCGCAGGCGAGGCTTGTCAGTCCTAGCAGAAGCGTTGCCGGCACGCGCTCCAGGAAAACTTCGGCGGCCGGCGTGTAGCTGCGAACGGAAAGGCCGAAATCTCCGCTCATGATCCCGGTCATGTAGGTGATGAACTGCTCCGGGATCGGACGGTCATACCCCCAGCGCGCGCTCAGTTCAGCGATCTGCTCGGGCGTCGCATCGGGGCCCGCGAGGACAGAGACCGGATCGCCCGAAAAGCGCATCATGATGAATACCGCAACCGCTACGACAAAGAGCGTTGCAAGCATGCGGGCGGCGCGCAGGAAAAAGGAACCGAACACGGCAGGTCTTTCAAATCCCGGGCGCCGGGCCGGCTGCGGCCGGCCCGGCGCCCGTACTACTCAATCAATGCTCAGATTGTAGGAGCGGAAATCCATCGGCCAGAACGAATAGGGCTTCCAGTCGATGCCGTTCCGGATTCCGTAATACTCCATGGCCTGGAACAACTCGATCTGTGGCCGCTCTTCGTCCAGGATGTCGAGGACCTGCTCGAAGACCGCGATGCGTTCGGCATGATCGACAGTGGTTTCCAGCTGGACGATCAGATCGAGGAACTCGGGCGTCGGATCCCAACTGTAGCCAGCGGCATCGGGCCGGGTACGGATACCTTCTGGACCGTAGATGTTGACGATCGGATGCGTGATATCGGGAATCTGAACCCCGTTGGAATGCGCGAACATATGTTTGCCGGGTGCTGTGACCTCGGCGAAGTTGTCGCGGATTTCGAGTGTCACGTTGATTCCGACGTCCCGCCACTGCTGCTGGAGGACCTGGGCGACCTGCTCATAATTGGCATAGTAGCCGGCCTGGATGCGGAAAATCAGGTCTTCGCCATTGTAGTCGGATTGGGCGAGCAGTTCCCTGGCCCTTTCGGGATCGTAGTGCTCGTTGGGACGATCCGCGAGAAAGTCCTGGCCATGGCTGACGAAGTTGAAATCGTGCGGAATACGGTTCTGCCCGCCCCACAGGGCCTCGACGATGGCCTCGCGATCGATGGCCCAGACAAGCGCCTGGCGCAGATACCGATCATCCATCGGCGGCTCGAAGGTATTGAGTGCGACGACACGTGAATTGTCGATCACCGCGGCCTTCACTGTTGCCACACCCGAATTGTCGATGACGGCCTGCTGGTCCGGCGTGATCGAAACGATCATATCGAGTTCGCCGTTCAGCAGCCCGGTGATGCGGCCGGCCTCTTCGGGAATCTCGCGGAAGATGATCTCCTGGGCAGGCGGCAGACCGCCCCAATATTCGTCATGGGAGACGAGGCGTATGATTTCACCGGGCTTGTATTCCGCAAGCTTGTAGGGCCCCGTACCGACCGGCGCCAGGTTGAACGCTTCCATGCCGTTTTCGAGGAAGTAGGCCTTTGGCACCACCATGCCCAGGGGCGATGTGAAGCGTGCCGGAAAGATGGGGTCGGGGGCTGTGGTGGTAAACTTGACCGTGTCGTCGTCGATGACGCTGACATCGGCAAAGGTGCCGTAGTAGGTGGTTCCCGCCTTGTAGATGCGTTCCGGTCCCCACATCAGGTCGCTGCCGAACGAGAAGGCGACGTCTTCGACCGTCATGGGCGTGCCGTCATGGAAGACCACGTCGGTGCGGATGTCGACTTCCCACTCGGTTTCCGAAACCTGACGCCACTCGGTGGCAATGGATGGTACGAGATTGGCACCATCGCCATTCTCGCCTTCCCAGTACGCGCGAGCGATCAGCTTGTCGTAAATGGATGCCGTAACGCGCTGGCCGGTGTTCGAGATATTCATCGACGGGTCGAAGCCCTGTGGCAGTGTTTGGACACCGATGGTCAGCACAGGCCTGTCGTCCTGGGCCTGTACGGGCATTGCAGTCATAAATGCAAACGCACCCAATGTCGCGGCAATGGCCTTGGTCTTATTCATGTTTCCTCCTTCCGGGCCCGTTCCCGACCGGCCCTTCTCCCGAAAGCTAGCCTGTCTCGGCCACCTTAACGTGACGGAGTATTAGCAATGCTAATACTCGGATGCATCCCGACCCTCATCACGCATAGCCAGCGCAATGTCCGGCCGATCGGTCGATAAGTGACGGACCGGCCGGTTCAGCCAATACTGCAGGCGGGAAGGGACATTGTTGATGCCCACGGCAATGCGCTCCGCCGGCATACGGCTGAAGCAAAGCGTTTCGTTGAGTGTGAAGAGTTCTTCCTGCACCGCCGCGATGGCGCCTGGGATGCCGACAAGCCGATCGAGTGCCCGTGCCAGACCGCCCTGCTGATCGGCCTGTTGCCGCCAGAGGCACGCCTGCAGGCCGACATCTGCCGAAAGCGCCCGCACGCGCTCGAGGCAATCGGGCACAAAACTGAGGATCCATGTCCGATGCAGCAGACCACGGCGTTCCACCCCAGCAATGATCTGGGCTTCGAGGCCGTCATATGGTGCACAATCGATATTGGTCTTGATCTCGATGGCGAACTCCACCGAGGTGGGCGCAAGAAGGTCGAGCACGTCATCGAGCGTGGGAACGGTCTCGTCGCTGTCGCGGAGCTTGATCCGACGCAACTGCTCGCCCGAGTGCCGGCTGATCGCACCGGTGCCGTGGCTTGTACGGTCGAGCAGCGCATCATGCATGACGAAAGGCACACCATCCGAACTCAGGTGGACGTCGAACTCCACCATATCGACGCCCAGATCCGCCGCATTGCGGAAACCTGCCAGCGTGTTCTCCGTCCACAGACCCCTGGCCCCGCGATGCCCCAATATCTTGACCATTGTCCTAAGCCTTCACGTAGACCGAATGCTCGGTGGTGTAGAACGCGGCCGAAGACGGCCCTACCGAATATGCGCCGACGCCCGAGTCCTTGATGCCGCCGAAGGGCATGTGATTGTCGGGAATCGTACCGTGATTGACATGCAGCATGCCCGTCTCGCATTGCGCGACGAACCGTTCGACCATGCCCAGCTGGTTCGAGAAGAGAGCCGCGGTGAGGCCATAACCGACTGAGTTGAGAATCTCGAAGGCTTGATCCTCGGTTTCGTAAGACAGGATGGAGATCACGGGCCCGAAGATCTCCTCGAGCGCCGCAGCACTGCCCGGCTGCACGTCTGCAAGGACGGTGGGGGCATAGAAATAGCCTTCGGGTGCCGAGGCCGGCCTGACCTTATCACCCCCCGTGACGATGCGCGCTCCGTCCGCCTTGCCCTGCGCCACCATGCTGGCAACCTTTTCCAGCTGGGCGGCATGGGAGAGCGGGCCCATGGTGACGCCCGCGGCAAAGCCATCGCCCAGGACCTGCCGCTCGGCACGCTGCCTCACGGCCTCGGTGACGGCATCCCTCAAGCGAGTATGAACAAGAATCCGGCTGATGGCGGTGCAGCGTTGGCCGGCACACTGGAAAGCCGCGCCGGCGATCTGGTCGACGGCCGCATCCAGATCGGTCACGTCATTGATCACAGCAGCATTCTTGCCACCCAGTTCGAGAGAAAGTTCCACGAGATTTTCGGCGCCGGCGGCATAGATTTTCCTGCCGGTTGAGACCGAGCCGGTGAAGGTGATGCCACGTACGCGCCGGTCCCGGACCAGTTGATCGCCCACCGCACCACCGCCGAAAACGAGGCTCAGCAGGTTGGCAGGAAGACTCTCGCGGGCACATTCCTCGATGATCGCGGCGGTCGCCGGAGTATATTCCGATGGCTTGAGCACGATGGCATTGCCGAAGGCCAGCGCCGGCGCAACCTTGCGCATCGGTGTCAGGATGGGGAAGTTCCATGGGGAAATGGCCGCGATGACCCCACGCGGACGACGGCTGACGATGTTGCGGAAGCCCGGACGCGCAGCGGCGGCTTGCGAACTGCCCACCGCAAGGGCGTGGCTCAGCATAGTTCGCGCTTCACCGATGGATTTGCCGGCCTCCGCCCGCGCTTCAGCCGTGGGCTTGCCCTGCTCGAGAGTGATGGCGGTAGCGATATCGTCGGTGCGGCGCTCGAGCGTGTCCAGGAAACCGGAGAGGATCGCGTTGCGCTCGGCCTGCGGCTTGGCGCGCCAGGATCGCTGCGCGATGGCAGCACCTTCGAGCGTCCGCTCGACGTCCTCGCGGGTCGAAGATGCATAAATGCCCACGACCTGATCCGGATGGGCGGGATTGCGCGTCTCGAATGCCTCCCCTGCACCATTGCCGAACCGATAACTTGCAGCGGCCTTGGCCATTGCCTGTATTTCCCCTATGACCCACTTGGAATGGCGAATGATAGCGCTAACATACTTGGGAGGTCAATATGGCCCCTCGCTCCAAGCGAGCGCCGCGATCTGGTTCCAACAAGGTGCGCATAGAAGAGGTCGCGCGCCGCGCCGGCGTGTCGCCGATCACCGTGTCCAGAGCGCTCAACACGCCCGAGAAGGTCAACGAGACGACCCGCGTGGCGGTACTGAAGGCCGTGGAGGAGACCGGCTATATCCCCAACCGGCTGGCGGGGAGCCTGGCGTCCAACCGCAGCAAGACCGTGGGCGTGATCGTTCCGACGGTGACCAATTCCATTTTCGCCGACAAGATCCGTGGGCTCGGCGACGTGCTGTCAGGGGCCGGCTACCAGATCCTGCTCGGCCAGAGCGGCTATTCGCTCGATGCCGAGGCCGACCTGGTCGCCGCCTTGCTGGCGCAGAGCCCGAGTGGGTTGGTGTTGACCGGCAGCACTCACGCGCACCGCACCCATGTCATGCTCGAGCGCAGTGGGGTGCCGGTGGTCGAAACCTGGACGAGCGCCGAGTTCCCCATCGACATGCAGGTTGGCTTCTCGAACGAAGCCGCGGCTTTTGCCGTGGTCGAGCATCTCGTGGCCGCCGGATACCGCGATCTCGCACTGGTAGTGGCGCCGGTTCAGGACAACGATCGGGCCCTCGGCCGATTGGAGGGATTCCGCAAGGCAATCGCTCATTTCGGCCTGCGCCAACCGGCACCGGAGCGCGAGGCAGCGTTCAGTCTTCGGAACGGCGCCGAGGCCTTGGTCAATATTCTCGAGACCCATCCGGATACCGATGCGATCTTTTTCGCAAACGACATTCTCGCCGCAGGCGCCCTGCTGGAATGCCGTCGACGCAACATCGCGGTGCCGGGGCGGCTCGGTGTTGCCGGCTTCGATGATCTCGAGATCGCGGCCGAGATAGTGCCTAGCCTCACGACTGTCGCCGTACCGCGCTACGAAATCGGCTCTCGCGCCGCGCAGATGTTGCTCGCCCGGCTCGACAACGCGGAGACCGGGCGACGGGTGCAGCTCGATTTCACCATCATGGAGCGCGAGTCGACGCGCCGGGAACGCTGAACGCTATTTCAATCCGGCCGCGGCCCGGGCGGAGAGGTAGATCGCGGTCCAGTCCTCACGACCGCGGCCGTCGGTCCGCGCCAGATCGTATGCCTTCAGCGCCGCCTGGCCAGTGCTGAGATCGATATCGAGATCCCTGCCCAGTTCCATGGCAAGACCCATGTCCTTGTGGGCGAGATCGATCATGAAGCCGGGGCCAACGTCACCCTGAAGAACCTTGGCCGGATAGGTGCTGCCGAAATGGCCCTGGCCGGCGACGGTGCCGAGCATCACGGTGCGGGCGAGCTCGGGGTCGAGCCCCGACTTCTCGGCCAGCACCAGCGCCTCGCTCGAGAGGCTGTTGAGAGCGATGGACATGAAGTTGTTGACCACCTTCATGCGTGAGCCGGCGCCGCGGCCACCGCAGTGAATGATGGTATCACCCATCAGCGACAGGATGGGCTTGGCCCGCTCGAAGTGCTCGGCCGTGCCGCCGACCATGATGAGCAGCTTGCCCGCGACTGCGTGGCTTTGTTGGCGGCCGACCGGCGCATCCACCACGGCGACGCCATATTCGGCCATCTTCGCGCCGATACTGTCGGTCTTGGACGGGGCGATGGTGCTCATGTCGATATACATGGCGTCTGTGGCCATGTGTGCCGCAAAGCCATCTGGACCGAATGCCGCCGCCTCTACATGTTGAGAGTTGGGCAGCATGGTGATGACGAAATCGGCACCACGGGCAGCATCCGCCGCGCTATTGGCCGCTTCGATGCCAACGGATGCGAGCCGCGTCACCGCCTCCGTATTCACGTCGAACGCAACGACCGCACGTCCGCCGCGCGCGATGTTGGCCGCCATGGGCGCGCCCATGGTTCCCACGCCGATGAAAGCTACCCTGCTCATGGTGATCCCGACCCGTTGCATATGTACCGTTTGAGGATATGATAGCGCTAACATATGTCAAGTAGATGAGTGGAAAATGTCTCATGATCTCTCGGTGGACCTGATCGGCATCACGCCAATGGTTTTCCGCGCGCCGATCGAGATCCCGGTGCAAACCTCCTTCGGCATCATGCGGGACCGGCCCATGCTGCTCATTCGGGTCGAAGATCGCAGCGGCTCCCATGGCTGGGGCGAGGTCTGGTGCAATTTCCCCGCCGTCGGCGCCGAACATCGTGCGCGGCTGATCACCAGCGTATTTGCCCCGCTCATGACCGAGCGTAGCTACGAGACGCCGCAACTGGCCTTTGGCTCGCTCGAGAAGGCCCTTGCGACCCTTTCGATCCAAAGTGGTGAGGCGGGTCCCCTCGCCCAGTGCCTTGCCGGTATCGACATCGCCATCTGGGACATGGTGGCCCGTCGCAATGGGGTTTCGATTGCCGCCGTGCTGGGCGGTGAAACGCCCGATGCCGTCCCGTGCTATGCGAGCGGCATCAACCCCAACGACGCCCGCCAGACCGTTGCGCGCGCCCGGGACGAAGGATTTTCCGCCTTTAAACTCAAGGTTGGTTTTGGTGAAGCCACCGACATCGGCAATCTCGATGCGATATGCGCGGACATGTCGACGAGCGAAATCCTGATGACCGATGCCAACCAGGGTTGGAGCCTGACCGAAGCACTCGCCATGCTGGAGGTCCTCGCCCGCTATGATCTCACTTGGCTCGAGGAGCCCATCGCCGCCGATTCCAGCCTCGACGACTGGGGCAGGCTTCGTTCAGCCTCGGAGATTCCGCTGGCGGCCGGCGAAAACATCCGCGGCTTGAGGGAGTTCGAAGCGGTCCTTTCTGCCGGGCACCTGCGAGTGGTTCAGCCCGACATTGCCAAATGGGGCGGCTTCTCGTGCGGCCTGCCGGTGGTCCAGCGCATTCTCGCAACCGGACACCGTTACTGCCCGCACTGGCTGGGTGGGGGCATCGGGCTGATCGCGTCCGCGCACCTGCTTGCAAGCTCAGGCAGCGATGGAGCGCTGGAGGTGGATATAAACGTCAACCCGCTGCGCCCTGCCCTGTTGCCCGGGCCGGACTTCGAACGTGGCATGATGAGGCTCCCAAAAGGCGTAGGGCTTGGGGTCGAGCCTGACATTGGCGCGCTGGCCCCATTCGGGGTTGTCTAGCCACCACTTTTGGCCGCAGTCTAGCCGGCAAGCCAATGCACAGCCCTGAAATGCCCGATCACCAATGACCTTGCGTATCCTTGTCATCGATACCGATGCTGAATTCACCAGCGCGATTTACGACCACTTCGAGCACAATGGCGATATCGTCGACGTCACCGAGAGGGCGGACGAAGCCAAACTGAAGATCAGCGAACTGCCACCTGACCTGGTGGTGCTCGCCTGGCGCCTGGCCGATGCTTCGGGCATTGAACTGTGCCGGCAATTGCGCCTGCGCCGTGATTCCGCACAACTGCCGATTATCATGTTGACCGAGCGAACCGACGAGGCCGCGCGAGTGCGTTGCCTGGAAACCGGAGCGGACGATGTGCTGACCAAGCCGGTCTCCACTTCCGAACTTCTGGCCCATGTCAATGCTGTGGTCCGGCGTCACAGGCCGCATCTGATTGTGGAAGCCTTGCGGCTAGGTGGCATCGAGCTCAATCGCTTCACCCACCGCGTCCAGTATATGGGGCGGGAACTCAAGATGTCGCCGGTCGAATTCCGCCTGCTGATGAAGCTGATGGAGAATTCCGGACGCATCATGCCGCGCGCATTGCTGCTCGACCAGGTCTGGGGCTCGGACGTCTACATCAACGAACGGACCGTGGACGTTCACATCGCCCGCCTGCGCAGCTGCCTGCGAGGAACAACAGCAGACAATGCGATCCAGACCGTGCGCGGCCTGGGCTATTCATTCGTCGCTTAGGCAGTGACGGGTGCAGTACTGCGACTGACGTTTCCCCGACCGAGAGTGGCCATTGAGGGTACACCTGGCGCTGCATTAAACCCCGCGGGACGTGCGATCAGAGCCGTCTGGGATCTACATTGCCATGCTTCCAGCCGAGCATCCGCTCTGCCTTGCTGGAGTCGAAAAAGCTGCGGTGCGCGTTCCACCCGTCCTCGAGCGGCACCTCCGGAAGGTGCTGCGCGGCGAGTTCTCGGCTGGGTGTATCCGACGTCGTATCCGGCGCAACGATATAAAAGACCTCATGCCCGGTGAATGGCGCCTGCAGACTTAATAGACAGGCATCCGCGGCCGCATCTCGCCGTGTGTACGCCCAGAGGTGCTTGGTTGCGTCCGAATGCGGCCCCAGGTAGCGCAGGGCGATCGACTTGTCGTCGCATACGAAGTGAAACCGCATGCTGGCGATCACCATGTCGGGATATCGCCGCACGAACGAATCGGCCTGCTGCTCGCAAATCCACTTGGAAAGACTGTAGGGATCCTCGCTGTAGTTCGGATGCTTCTCGTCTATAGGAAAGTAGTCATAGCGGGGCTTGCGGCTGTACGAATGGCCTATGGCATTGACACTCGAGGCCTGGCATATCCGCTTGATGCCGTTCTCCGCCGCCGCCTGGAGGATATTATAGCTCCCGACCACATTGTTGTTGTGCACCACGTGGTCGGGGTGCCGACCCGGTGAGGGAATTGCCGCCATGTGGATGACGGCATCGCAGCCGGCCAGTGCATCGACGAGGGTTTCATAGTTCTCCATGCCGGCAAGGATGAAGCGCCGCTTGTCGTTGGCGGCAACGTCCGGGTGTTCCGCCCGGTCAATGCCGACAATACCGTGGCCGCGCCGTTCGGCTTCCGCCACAATGGCGCGGCCGATACCGCCGCTGGCTCCGGTGACTGCGATTTTCATGGGTGATGACCTATTGAGCGTAGACGGCCTCGCGCAGGCCTCGAATGTAGCCGATGGCATAGAGCCGCCCGAAGGCGGAGTAGCCGGCATTGTCGTTGCTATCGCCTTCGACCGTCGGCACGTGATCGGGACGCAGCACCCCATCGAAACCGATGTCGCGGTAGGCGCGCATGCAGGCCAGCATGTCGGTCTTGCCGGCGTCATGCCAGGTTTCCTCGAATCGTTCCGAAACGCCGCGCACGTCCCGGAAGTGGACGAAGGAAATCTTGTCGCCGAACTGGCGGATGACCCGCGGCAGTTCGTCGGTCATCAAGGTGAAGTTGCCCTGGCACATGGTGATGGTGTTCATCGGGCTGGGCACTAGGTCCAGGAGGCGCTCGAAGTTCTTGACCGTGCGCATGATCCGACTGACGCCCCGTATAGGCGTGATCGGCGGGTCGTCGGGGTGCATGGAGAGCTTCACTCCAGCTTTCTCCGCCACAGGCAGCACGCGGCGGAGGAAGTAGTCGAGGTTGCTCCAGAGCTCATCTTCGCTGATCGGCGGATTGCTGGTGAGATCTTCCGGCACGTCGTCGATATTAAAGCTGGTGACCACCGAACCGCCTCGTGAAGGGGTCGCCATATTGGTGCGCACCCAGTTGAAGTCGGTCATCCACTCATAGCACCAGACGGGGATGCCGAGCCTGCCCATGCTTTCGATGAGCGTGCAGACGACATCAATCTCCTCGTCGCGCCCCTCCAGGCCCCGTTTGGCTCTGTTGAGCGGCGGTCGCGCTTCAATGACGCGCAGGTCGAACCCGGCCTCCTCGTAACCCAGCTTCATGCGCGTGAGCGGCGACAGATCGCCCACCTTTTCGCCGGGCCGAAGCGTGTCGAAGGGCAGGCCACCCACGGCCAGGTTGACGCCTGCTTGCAGCGCAAGCTTCCATACCGGCGATGGCGTCGGGCTGATGAATTCGGCAATCTCAAGCATCGTGTTCTCAGGCCGGTAGAAGTTCGGAGAGTCGCTCGGCGACCAGCTCGGGCTGCTTGTCATAGAGGTAGCAGGCTGCCACCTGGGAAGCAGTGATCTGGTAGAGAGGCGGGCGGGCCTTGCAGATATCCATCGCCTTGGGACAGCGCGACATGAACGGACAGGCATCCGAGCTGCCGGTACTTCCGCTTTCACGCGCGATGATCGGATGCTCGCCCCAACGCTGATCGAGATTGGGCCAGGGAATGGAGTCGACCAGGAGCTGCGTATAAGGGTGCTGCGGGGATTTGATCACCGCATCGACATCGCCTGCTTCCATCACGCTGCCGCGGTAGAGGACGATGATGGATTTGGCGATATGGTACGCCGTCGTAAGGTCGTGCGTGATGTAGATGATCGAGACACCATAGTCCCGCTGCAGGTTTCGCAACGTCTCCAAGATGTTGGCGCGGAGCGACGCGTCCACCATCGAAACCGGCTCGTCGGCGATGAGGAGCCGTGGCCGCAGCAGCAATGCCCGGGCGACATTGATGCGCTGACGCTGCCCGCCCGAAAGCTGGTGCGGAAAACGGCCCAGCACGTCTTCCGGGCGCAGGCCGACGGCGGTCAATGCCTCTTCCATGAGGCTGCGCGCTTGCACCTTCGAGCGGGCCAGCTTGAACTGGCGGATCGGGACCGTCAGCAGATGATCGACGGTGTAGAAGGGGTTGAAGACCGCGAAAGGGTCCTGGAACACCGCCTGCACCTCGCGCCGATAGGCAAGACGCTCGGCACCCGTAAGGCTCGTGATGTTGCGGCCTTTGTAGAGGATCTCGCCCATGGTCGGGTCGATGAACCCCAGCAAGAGCATCGCCAGCGTTGTCTTGCCGCTGCCACTCTCTCCCGCAACCGTCAGTATGGTCGGCTCATCGTCCTTGAGGGTGAGCGACATATCCCGCAGGGCAACGGTGGGATGCGCGTGGGTCAGGCCGCGGGTATAGATCTTGGAGACGTTGCGAAGCTCAAGCAGGTTGGCCATGGGGGGCCTCCGCATCGAAGAGATGGCAGGCGACGCGACGCCCATGCTCCAGCGTCAGCACCTCGGGGCGGTCGGATGTGCAGGCGGGCATGGCGTAAGGACACCTGGGGTGGAAGGCACAGCCGCCTGGCAGCTGCAACAGCGATGGCGCGAGGCCGGGAATACCCCGAAAAACACCTTTGTTGTCGAGATTGGGAAGGCTCGAGATCAACGCTCGCGCATAGGGGTGCTTCGGATCGGTGAACATCTCGCGCACGCTCGAGACTTCCACCAGCCGGCCCGCATACATCACCGCCACCTTATCGACGAACTGGGCCATCAGTCCCATGTCATGGCCGATGAGGATCACGGCGGCATTGATCTGGTCCTGCACCCGATCGATGGTCTCCATGACCTGGCGCTGGGTGACCACGTCCAGCGCGCTGGTCGGCTCGTCGGCAATGATGACCTGCGGCTCGAGCAGGATGCCAATGGCAATGCAGACGCGCTGCTTCATGCCGCCTGACAATTCATGGGCGTACATGTGGAAGACCCCGGGATCGAGATCGACGGAGCGCAGGGCGTGCACGCATCGGTCGTTGATGGCCTTGCGCGATTCCTGCGGCATGTGCGCCTTTATCGCATCGACCATCTGCGCCCCGATCCGGATCACCGGGTTGAGCGAATTCATCGCACCTTGCGGGATATAGGCGACCTTGTTGAGGCGTGCGCGGCGCATGCCGTCTTCGCTGAGGCTCATCAACTCGGTGTCGCCGACGAACACCTGGCCGCCTTCGATCCGGCCCGGTGGCTTGATCATGCGCATCATTGCAAGGGCCAGGGTACTCTTGCCCGATCCGGATTCCCCCACCATGCCGAGCTTCTGCCCGGCTTCGAGGGTGAAGCTCACGTCATCGAGCGCCTTGGCGCGTCCGAGGTCGGTGTAATAGGTCACCTCGAGTTTGCTGACCTGCAACACCGGTCCGGGGTCGGCCGCGGCTTGTGCCCGGTTATCGCGCCGGATCGCAGCGGTGCCATTGACTGAAAAGAAGGTCATCGAACTATTCCGTCTTTCGCACGCGGGGGTTGGCCAACTCGTCGAGACCCATGTTCACCAGTGCCAGAGCGCCCAGGATCAGGATCATCGCGAAGGCGGGCTCCAGCGGCCACCACCACCAGCCATTAAAGAATGCCCCTTGGCTCTGAGCTGCCCAGATGATGTTGCCCAGGAGTGGTTCGCGCAGCGGCCCGAGACCAAGCACCGCCAGATAGAACGAGGCGAACACGGCGCCGAACACCTGCCCGACGAAAGCGGCGGCGATGAACGGAAGAAGGTTGGGCAGGATCTCCTTGAAGATGATCCCCATGTCCGACACGCCCGAGAGCTTGGCGACGGCCACGAACTGCCGCTCCTTCATGGTCAGCACCTGGGCACGGATCACCAACGTCGGCCCCATCCAGGCCAGCATGGCAACGATCATGGCCATGGTGACAATGGTGACGTCGCGCTTGTCGAGCGAGCCAGCCACCACCACCTGGATCAGCAACACCGGGATGGGCGTCAGGATCTGGCAAATCGTGCGGATGCCGGCGTCGATCCAGCCGCCGAAATAGGCGGCAATGAACCCGAGCACCACCCCGACCAGGGTGCCGATCCCGCCGGCAAGCACGCCGATGAACGCGGTCTGCCAGGTTCCGACCACCATTGCAGCCAAGAGGTCGCGGCCAAAGAAATCGGTGCCGAAGGGGTATTTCAGGCTCGGCGGTTGCTTGAGCGCGGCCGAGAGCGGGTAGGCCTTCTTCGGGTCGATGACCAGAAGGCCGATAATGGTAAAGAGGGCGAGGACGACAAGGATGGCCAAGCCGATGGCGAGGCCCTTGTTGCGCCTGATGTAGCGCAAGGTCAGCGTTCGGCGCGACGGCCGGCTGATCGTGCCGGCAACCGATGTGGGGGTCATGTTGGCGAGCGTCATTGCGGTCCCCTAGTTGTTGCGGATCCGCGGATCGAGCAGCGGGTAGACGAACTCGAGGAGCGTCATGAGCAGCGCGATGGCAATGGTGATGAACAGAACGATTCCGTAGATGACCGGGAAGTCATTGGCGCGGATGGCAAGATTGAGCGCCGTGCCGATGCCCGGCAGACCAAAGAGCCCTTCGACAATCACCGCCGAGGTCACGACCGTGCCCAGCGCCAGGGCAAGGCCGGTCACCTGCGGTAGAAGGGCGTTGCGCAGGTAATAGTCGCGGAAGATGCGCTGGCTGGTCAGTCCCTTGTGCTCGGCGAAGTTCACGTAGTCCTCGCCCTGTATGGTGATGCCCATGCCGCGCATGGAAAGGACCCAGCCGCCCACCGAGCCCAGGATCAACGCCAGCGCCGGCAGGATCTGGTGTTCCATGAGATCGAGAAAGAAAGTCCAGGACCAGTTGGGCACTAGGCCCACCGAATAGGCGCCGCCGAGCGGCAGCCAATTGAGGCGGAACCCGATGAAGAACAACAGGAGGATGCCCATGATGACGGGGGGGACGCCGGTCAGGAGAATGAACGGCGTTGCGACGGTGCGCATCCAACCCGGCGCCTTGGGCCAGGCAGAGATCGCCCCGAGGACAGTGCCGAGGACGAAGCTGAGCACCGTAGTGACCAGCAGCAGGCCTATCGTCCAGGGCAAGGACTGGCCGATCACATCAGTGACCGTCATTGGATAGCGGCTCAGTGAATAGCCGAAATCCATGCGCACGATGTTGCCCAGGTACTGCCAGTATTGCTCCAGGAGCGGTTTATCGAGCCCGAACTGCTGCTGCATGGACGCGATGAGCTTTTCGATGTCGCCCGGCGAGAAGCCGCCGGTACGTGCCAGTTCCCCAAATCGCTCGCGAATAGCGTTACGCGGTGAAAGGCGTGGAATGAAGAAGACGATAGTCGAGGCGGCCCACACAACCAGGACGAAGAATAACAGGCGTCTCGCGACGATCCGAATGCTCACTGGACTATTCCCGATGCACTTGATGGATGGGGCGCGCACCTAAAGCGCGCACCCCGGGAGGATCGGAAGACTAGTTGTCGGAAGGCTGGAGACCGGTGATGACCAGCATGCCGGTATGAGCCCAGAAGGCGCCGTTGATACCCATGCCCTCATTGCTGGCGCTCGGCCAGTTGGTCCAATAGTGATTGTTGTACGGTATGCGGTGGAGCCACTGGATCACCGGTACGTCGATGACGTCGCGCCAGTAGATGCCGAGTGCCTTTGCCGCTCCTTCGATGAACTTGGGATCGTCGGAGTCGAGTGACTGGATGTCGTCGAGCAGGGCGTCGTATTCTGCGTTCGCGTAACGCGAGAACCGGTTGTTGCCAGCCGACGAGCCGATGGCGCTCGAATACTTGCCGTGGAACAGGTTCAGCGCTTCGAACGGATCGAAGAGGCTGGCGCCATGGCCGAACAGGTAGAAACCCGCCTTTCCATCGACCATGTTCTGGTAAGCGTCGGTACCGAAGTTCACGTTGGAATCGAACCCTGCCTGACGCAGCATTTCGGCGAGCACCGGGGCGATGTCGCCATGGATGCTTTCAAAAGCCTGGATGGTCGCGTCGAGCGTCCGCCCGTCCTTCTCCCAGAGACCATCGCCGCTGCGGGTGAAACCGGCCTCTTCCATGAGCGCAGCGCTCTGGTCCGGATCGAAGGTCCAGGGGCTGTACTTCTCCTCTTCGGCCTTGACCTCTGGTGAATCGGCGAATGCCTGCAGGTTCGGGTAGAGCGGGAATGGATAGATCGTGGCGATCTCGGCGCCTTCGTAGAGCACCTCGTTGATAAGGTCGCGGTTGATGGCGAGGCTGATGGCCTTGCGTACGCGAACGTCGCTGTAAGGCTCCAGTTGAGTGTTCATCCACAGCGAATTCGGCCACCAATCCAGATAGCCGTAGGGCGACTCTGTCCCTGTCCAGGACTGGATTTCCGGGTTCTGCTGCAGGATGTTGCCGATGATCTGAGCGCGCATGTCGACCGAGGAGTCGAACTCATTGTTGACCAGGCGCTGGGCCACGGTGTCGATCGGCTGGTTGAGGATGTTCACCACAACGACGCGCTTGACCGCCGGCTGCTCGATACGGCCGGCCTCCACGGCCCACCAGTCATCCCGCAGGTCGAGGATCTTCTGATTGGTATTCCACGCAACGATGTTGTAGGGGCCCGAATGCGGGATCTCATCAAGGCCGGGGGCCTTGGTCGGGTCTTCCTGCTGCGACATCCAGTGCTCCGGCACGATCGGAATGCCGGTATCGAACTTCTCGGTCAGCACCTCGAACTTGAAACGCGGCGCGGGCTGCTTGAAGGTCACCTCGACAGTGTACTCGTCGGTGGCGGTGATGGTATCCACCAGGTCGGCAAACTGGGTGTGATACGGCAGCGTCTCGTATTTCTGCTGACCTTCGAAGGTATAGACCACATCGTCGCCCGTGACCGGCTCCCCGTCGGACCATTTCGCCATCGGGTTGAGCTTGATCTCGAGGGCGGTAAAGTCGTCATTGGTATATTCCATACTGTCGGCCAGCCATGGAATGAACTCGTTCTTGTAGATACCGAAATACATCAGCGGCTCGAACAGGAGGTTATTGCCTTCCTGATGCGTGTAGCCGGGCAGCACCCAAGGGTTGGTTGTGCCGATGGAGGAGGACGCCGAAACGCCCCACGCCAGGTTCAGCGTCTGGTTGCGCGGCACGTCCGGCAACGATGCCGGCGCGATCTCCGTCGGCGGTGGCGCTCCGGTCTGGGCGACGGCTGCTACCGGCGCCCCGATCAGCCCCAGCGAAACCACCGCTGCGGCAACAGTGTGCAACTTGATCATCAGTCAGCTCTCTCCCTCTTTCCGCGGTCAGCTTCATCCGGCCCGACCCCCGGACACGGTTGTGCCTCCCGCGCTCCTCTCGCCGGCCCTGGCCGGCAAAGCTGTGGTGATGTCGCTGCGCCCCGGTCTCCTCAAACCTTGGCGGGCGCTGCGCCTCCCCGCGACCTCCCTGCTCCGGTCTTCGCCGTGTTTCAGGAAGTCAGTTCATAGCAATATTGCTTCATCTCCTCCGTGTTGGCAAATAAAATAACAAAAGTTGTCTTGTACAGGATGTCAGAATATCAAGAATTTCCGCCAGAAAACGCAGTTAACTGGCAATTGCACTCACAAATTTACTAACTACCCGATAAACTGCTGCCTTTGATTACCCCACACGCATTTCCGCCTCGGACAGGGCGAAGGCCGTGACCGAATGGCTGATGGTCAGCGGGTCCCCTTCCGCGAGTTCAACCGCAGTTGGGATGCCACGCTTGTTGATTGGATTTGGACGCACTGAGAGCGACGTGTTGAAGTCGAAAGCCGACGCCATCGGCTCGACGCCGATGCCGCGGTACTGTCCATGCCATGGCGGTCCATTGATGCCGCGGTCGGTGCACCAGATTTGCAGGCAAGGAAGGATCGATCGATCCCAATCGAGTTCCACCCCTGCCCTGTCCTCCACAAAGAGTGCGCGCAACGGTCCGCGCATGCCACAGAGCTGCACGCTGACATTCGGCCTGCCCAGCGGGACGCGGCCGAGGTCGACCCTGCCATCAGGCAAAGGCACGTCATCAAGAGCAGAAAATTCGTCGTCCTGGCCGTCGTGAATATGTCGTGGATGAACGAGCCCGAAGTCGAACTCGGCCTCCAGGCGCAGAGCGCCCGGCGCATCAGGCAGGCGCAGGATCGGGTGCAATCCAACCGAGATGCGCCCGCCGTACCGCGGATAGATGGTAAGGCTCGAGTCCAACGCGGGCGCGCCGTCGCGACCGGAAACCGTGCGCTCGAGACGCTGAATTATTGACTCGTCGGGATAGTCGAGGCTCAGCGTCACGCTTGAGGAATCGTGCGAGAGCAAGCTCCACTCCGCATCCCCCGCGGGGCCGTGGATCGGCAGAAGCGGCGGCTCGGTCATCAGGCTCGCCCATTTCTGCGGGCCGATCGGCTCGGCTGGCCCTGCGCCGAACGGCACGCAAACGAAGTCGCCGCCAAGTTCGCGCAGATGCCCGATTATGCTCGGATCGTGCACCGTACCCATCCACGGCGCCCGGGCATAGGGCTTGAAAGCACCGCCCGGCAGATCGAACCGGCAGTCGGCGAGAACTGCGGCAGTGCTGAGCACCACCGCTTCGCCGTGACTCCAGCTCAACCGGTATGGGTTCACCGCGCCGCCCTCACCAACTGGTCACCGGGCCACAGTCCGCCTCGCGGTGGCCAACGCAGACCGGCTTGTTTGCAGTGATCTTCATCTCGAGGTCCTACCAGCTCGTAAGGGTACCGTCTTCAAGACGGGCGACGGGGAGATAGGCCTGGGCATAGGGATACTTGGCGGCAACTGCTTCGTCGATGTCGACGCCATGACCGGGCGCTTCGCCGGGCTGGAGATAGCCTCGCTCATAGGTCCAGGCGCACGGGAACATGTCGCGCGTTGCCTCGGTGTAGCCGGAGAATTCCTGGATGCCGAAATTGTTGATCGCCGTATCGACGTGAATGTTGCAGCCCATGGCGACAGGCGACACGTCCATCGGACCGTGGCAGGCCGAACGCACATGGTAGATCGAGGCGAAGTCGAAGATCTTCTTGAGACCCGTCACCCCGCCTGCGTGCACCGACGTCACGCGGATATAGTCGATCAGTTGTTCTGAGATCAGCGTCGTGGTGTCGTAGATCGAGTTGAACACCTCGCCGACCGCGATCGGCTGCGTGGTGTGCTGGCGCAAGAGTCGGAAGCCCTCCTGCAGTTCAGCCGGCACCGCGTCTTCCAGCCAGAACAGCCGGAACGGCTCCAGATCCTTGCCCAGCCGCGCCGCTTCGATTGGAGTGAGGCGATGATGGACGTCATGAAGAAGGTGCACGTCCCATCCCACTGCATCGCGCAGTTTCTCGAAGAGCCTTGGGACCAACGGCAGGTATTTGTGCGTTGCCCAGACCTCTTCGTTCGGCAGCGGTCGCACCGTCTTGCCGGCAGCGTCATCAGTCGAGGTGCCGGTGCCATAGATGGGCGGCAGCCCGGGGATGGCGACTTGAGCGCGGATGGCATCGAGCCCTTGCTCGCGCAGGGCCAGAACGCCTTCGACCACTTCGTCGATGTCCATGCCGCTGGCATGTTGATAGACCATCACCTTGTCGCGGGAGCGGCCGCCGAGGAGCTGGTAGAGCGGCATGTTGGCCGCCTTGGCCTTAATGTCCCACAAAGCCATGTCGATGCCGGAGATCGCGGCCATCGTGATCGGTCCGCGCCGCCAATAGGCACCCTTGTAGAGGTACTGCCAGATGTCCTCGCTGCGCATTGGATCGCGGCCGATGAGACATGGCACCACATGGTCTTCGAGATAGGCGACCACTGCCTTCTCGCGGCCGTTCACGGTGGCGTCGCCGACGCCGTAAAGCCCTTGGTCGGTCATCACCTTGACCGTGACGAAGTTGCGGCCTGGCGAAGCGACGATGATCTTGATGTCGGTGATCTTCATTGGCGGTTTCAGCGCAAATACGGGTGAAGACGATAGCCGTGGGTGAGCCGACGAGGCTCGGCATGGGGGTCGTTAGAGGAGGCCGGAATAGCTCGCCATGCGAATGAGGCCCTGCATGTAGCCGATGGCATGCGCCCTGCCCCGGTGGTTCCAGTCGCTGTCGCCGTCGAGCTTGGGCACGTGGTCGTCGAGAAGGAACCCGTCGAAACCGTGACGCGCCAGCAATGCCACCACTTCGGCCGGATCGTAGTTGCCGTCGCCGATGAAGCACTCGGTGAAGTTCGGCACGGAACCCTGAACATCCCGGAAGTGGATGTAGGCGATGGCGCCGCGTGGCGCGAAAAACTCGATCATCTCGGCAACGTTCGCCTTGCCGCCCGGCATCTCCGAACAACATCCAAGGCAAAGATCAAGCGACCAGGCCGGTGACTGACCGGCCATCTCGTAAGCTTTGCGGAAACCGTGAGGCCTGTAGAAAAGCCGCGCCACGCCCCCCAGCATCGGCACCGGCGGATCGTCGGGATGGAGGGCCAGCCGGATCCCCTCCTCCTCTGCGACCGGGAGCACCGCTTCGATGAAATAGCGATAGTTCTCCCACATGACCTCTTCGGTCACCGCCGGCCCGTCCTTGCCAAAGAGCGGCATGGAACTGGCGCGGCCCAGGGTCGTGGGCATAAAGCTGCGCAAAAGCTCGAGGTCGTCGGCATTCGCCTCGACGACGCTCATGTCGAACTGGCGTGCAAGGGCACCGCCGCGCGTCGGCGCCGACCGGTTGGTGGTCCACACCGAATTCGGCATGAAGTGATAGCCAAGGACGGGCACCCCGGCTCGGGCGACGGCCCTGATCGTGGCCTGATAGTTCTCGATCTGCTCGTCGCGCCCCTGAAGTCCGAGCATGACCTTGTGGTAGAAGTGGGTTGGGACGTTCTCGATAGCTTCGAACTTGAGCCCTGCCGCCTCGACCTGTTCGACCAGCGCCCGTACGTTGCGTTCCTCCCAGCGGGTGTCGCCGGGAAGACTTGGGTTGTTCATCTGGATGCCTGAGACGCCGATCTGCGCTGCAAAGCGCAAGCGTTCCTCGGTCAGCTCATGGAACTGACCCACAGCGATCCTGATCGCCACTGTCTCCCCTCCCAACGCTGGGCGGCACCGTTGCACCCCGCCTGATCATTCCCGGGAGCCTAGGCGACAAATGCACGCGAGCCAAGCCTTCGCACATGAAGAAACAGAAATAATGTACAATCCTAACAAGATCATCGCACAGGTCCACATCGAGGCTTTGAGTGGCGATGTTGCCGTACCGGCCCCACCGCTGAGGCTGCACGCGCGCGAGCCGTGAAAATGGAAACCACTGCCTCTTGCCGAGCAGCGCTGCCGACTGGATCTCTGCCGGCCTTTGTCGCGCGAGGTTCCAGCGGAAGTCGCCAAATCGCCGCCACCGGCGACCATGGGCCGTCAGCAGCCTGCCCGGCCCCTGCCAGCTCTTCGTCGATCCCGAGACGCTACGGCCTGCCCGTTTCTCGCTTACGTGATGGCAAGCTCGTCAGCACCGCGATCCGCGTCGAAGACCGGACCCCCACATGCAGGTCGAGGAACGGAGGAGACATCGACCAATGGACATCTACTTCAATGCCGGTCACCGGCATCGAATTGCCCATTCCCACGTGGTCACCACGCAACATGACCGCAACACGGGAGGCCAATTTGCGGGCTATTCCGTCCCGCAAACGACTGATTTATTTGAAAATATGGTAGCGGAGGAGGGATTTGAACCCCCGACACATGGATTATGATTCCACTGCTCTAACCAACTGAGCTACTCCGCCCCAAGGGGCTCCGCGTCGGGCGCGGTGGGCGCTGTCGAGCGCCGCGACTTATTAGGTTTGCGTGTCGCGCGTGTCAAGCGCCGTGCGGCACGCGGGATCAGTGCCCGCCGGCAAGGTCGCGGATCGCCGCGAGGTCGGCCTCGAACGCCTCGCGCTCGCGGCGCGCGTCCTCCCGGTCGCGGATGCGCAGGAGATAGGACGGGTGGATAGTGACGAACGCCGGCGGGTCGTTGCCCCGCTTGATGGGCGCGCCCCGGACCTTCCCGATGGTCACCACCTTGCCGAGGACGCTGCGCGCCGCCGTGGCGCCAAGCGCCACGATCACCGCCGGCTCGAGGAACTCGGTCTCCAGCTCCAGCCAGAAGCGGCAGGCAGCGATCTCGCTGGCATCGGGACGCTTGTGCAGCCGCCGCTTGCCGCGCGGCTCGAACTTGAAGTGCTTGACCGCATTGGTGACGAAGACCTCGGTGCGATCGATGGCGGCGTGCTCGAGGCATTGATCGAACAGCCGCCCTGCCGGCCCGACGAACGGCTTGCCGGCAAGGTCTTCCTGGTCGCCGGGCTGCTCGCCGACGAAAAGGATGCGGGCATGCGCGGGTCCCTCGCCGAATACCGCCTGGGTGGCGTTGGCATAGAGATCGCAGCGCCGGCATGCCTGCACCGAGAGCCGCGCCTCGGCGAGGCTCTCGATCGGCGGGTTCTCCTGGTTGGGATCGGCCGGGTGGGCGGCCGCCGATGTCTTGCCGGCCATGGATGCGCTCCTTGAGCTCCGAGCGGGATGCGAAAAGGTGGGAACTGGTTTTTCGCGACAATCCCGCGACAACAAGGGCTAGAGTGCGCGATTTGATTTCATCAAATCGCATCGCGCTCTAGCGCAACGCAGGGGAAACGAATACCGCGGGCACGGGTTGCCGAACCGGCGCGATCGTTCGAGGATCGGCAACGGCCTGTCGGCACCGGCTCACTGCTCGGCGGCGGGGAACCGTCCTATGTTTCGGTCAACAAGGGCGCTGTGAGAGGCGCACCATTTCAGGAGACACGACCATGACCCTCGAACTCGGCGGCATCCACCATCTGACGGCCGTAACGGCGCAAGCGCCGCGCAACCTCGAATTCTATACCAAGACCCTCGGCATGCGTCTGATCAAGAAGACGGTCAACCAGGACGACACCACCGCCTATCACCTCTTTTACGGTGACGGCGTCGCGTCGCCCGGCGCGGACCTCACCTTCTTCGATTTCCCGGCAGCGCCCGAGAAGCGCGGTACGCACTCGATCGTGCGCACGGGGCTGCGGGTCGACAGCGAAGACACCCTCAAATGGTGGAAGGATCATCTGCAGAACTCAGGCGTCGGCACCAGCGCCATCAAGGAGCGCTTCGGGCACCTCTCGCTCGAGTTCGAGGATTTCGAGGGTCAGCGCTTCCGCCTGGTGGTCGACCCGGCCAACACTGCCAAGGCATGGGAGAAGAGCCCCGTGCCGGCCGACCGGCAGATCATCGGGCTCGGCCCCATCACCATGAGTGTGCCGCGGCTCGAACCGACCGCCAAGGTTTTGACAGAGGTGATGAACATGCGCGAGGTGAGGTCCTACCCCGACCGCACCAATACCGGCGACGTCCATGTCTTCGAGATGGGCCCCGGAGGCCCCTCGGCCGAGTTGCACGTCGCCGTCCAGCCCGATCTCGAGTTCGTGCGTCCCGGCGCCGGCGGCGTCCACCACGTCGCCTTCCGCACGCCCGACCAGGAGACGCTCCGCCAGTGGATCTCCCGCGTGAGCGAGGCGGGCCTGCGCTCGAGCGGCGAAGTGGAACGCTACTACTTCACCTCGCTCTATTTCCGCGAGCCCAACGGCATCCTCTTCGAGATCGCCACGGACGTCCCCGGCTTTACCGCCGACGAGCCGCTGGAGACCCTGGGAGAGAGCCTGTCGCTCCCTCCGTTCCTCGAGCCGCAACGGGAAAAGATCGAGGCGGGTCTGAAGCCACTGGAGTAGGCTCACCCACACCATCGGCCGTGACGTATAAACCGCGTGACGGCCGATGGTTCGCTCGTGCCTACCGATCCGGTTTCAACGAAGCCGCGAGATCGACGAGGCCGACGAACTCGGCGCGGTAACCGGCGTCGTCCGCTCCCCGACCGCTCTGCGCCAGCGACCGGATGGCCTGCCAGCTCATGTCGCCGGCATAGTCGGAACCCCTAAGTTTCTGGCCGAAGGCGGCGACGGCGGCGGCAAAGCGCATGTCGGCAGGCACTTCATCCATAGTCTCGTAGGTGACTTCGGCCGTCACCGGCGTCTCGATCAGCTGGCTGACATCGCCGTCGGGCAGCTTGTAGCGCATCCGCAGGAACGCGTACTCGTTCGACGCACCGCTGGTGGTGGTTTCGGCCGAACCATAGCGCAGGGGATCGATCAGCGCCCCTTCCGACCCCGTCGGCGTCACCTCGTAGATGGCCGTCACCGTATGGCCTGCGCCGATGTCGCCCGCGTCGACCTTGTCGTTGTTGAAATCCTCGCGGTTGAGCGCGCGCGTCTCGTAACCGACGAGCCGGTACTCCGAGATCAGCGCCGGGTTGAACTCGACCTGGATCTTCACGTCCTTGGCGATGGTCTCGAGCGTACCGCCGATCTCCTCGACCAGCACCTTCTGCGCTTCGCGGAAGTTCGAGATGTAGCTTGCCTGCCCGTTGCCGTTCTGCGCCAGGCTTTGCATGGTGTCGTCGCCGAGATTGCCTGTGCCGAAGCCGAGGACGGAGAGGAAGACGCCGCTGTCGCGCTTGGCCTTGATATAGTCCTCGAGTTCGTCCGGATCGGAGATGCCGACATTGAAATCGCCGTCGGTGGCCAGGATCACCCGGTTGATGCCGCCCTCGACCTTGGCCTCTTCGGCAAGACGATAGGCAAGTTCGATACCCTCGGCACCAGCCGTCGAGCCGCCGGACCAAAGGCTGTCGAGCGCCGAAAGGATTTTCGCCTTCTCCCGCGCCGACGTCGGCTCGAGCGCGACGCCTGCCGAGCCGGCATAGGTGACGATCGAGATCGTGTCGTTATCGGTCAGCTGCTCGACCAGCAGCCGGAAGGCGCGCTTCAAAAGCGGCAGCTTGTCGGGTGAATCCATCGAGCCGGAAGTGTCGATGAGAAAGACGAGATTGCTCGGCTTGTCCTCGGTTGCCGGCGGCTCGTAGCCCTTGATGCCGATATGGAGAAGGCGCGTTGCCGGATTCCAGGGCGTTGGATAGAGCGCAACGGTCGGCGCAAAGGGCGCCTCGGCACTGTCGGCTTCCGGGTAGCCGTAAGGGAAATAGTTGATCATCTCCTCGATGCGCACGGCATCGGGCTGGGGCACCTGCCCCTCCTCGAGCATCCGTCGCACATAGGAGTAGCTGGCGGTGTCGACATCGACCGAGAAGGTCGAGACCGGTGCTTCGGCCACAGCCTTGACCGGCTGTTCGTTGAACCTCGTGAACGCGTCGCCGCTCGCCTCGGCCGGCGACGGCGCGATGACGCCCGTCGCCATCAGGCTCGGCGCCATGGGGGCGGGCGACGGTATGGCCTCAATGTCTTGCGCCGGCGCGGCGGCGCCGGACTGGGCCGTCACCGCGGTCTTCGCCCGGTTGGCGGTCATGGCAGGAGCGGAGACCGGCATTTCGGCCGTATCGGCATCGGCAAGAGCCTCCTCGCGCGTCTCGACCGGCTCGGGCGCGGTCGGCGCCGCAGCTTGCTGCGGGATGGTCGTGGGGGTCATCGATGTTGTAGTCAAAAGCTGGTAGCCGAGCGGCAGCAGGAGGAGAGCCATTGCTGCTGTCGCTACCGGGAGACGCATGTCCATGATCCAGTTTCCTTGAAAGGTTGGAACGATGGACTTGAGACGCTCGCGCCAGCTTTTTCCTTTGGCCGCACGTTGCATTTTTTTTGCCTGCTCTTCCCTCGCGACTTCGAACGCCGCGGTTCCCGCGGCGAGCGCGCGGGCCTTCGCCCCGGCATCGGGCGCCGGGACATCGAGCTTGCCAAGGGCGGCGAAGGGTTCGTTGTTCATCTCATTGCTCATAGGAGGCCCCTCAGGGTCTTTCTGGCCTCGAACACGTGCCAGGAGACCGTGGCCTCCCGGCACCCCATGATTTCGGCGGCGGCCGCGTGGGTCATCTCCTCGGCATAGATAAGGAGCACCGCATCGCGCTGCTTTTCCGGCAGGGCGCGGACCGCCCTCCACAACTGGCTGGTTGCAGCGGCATCCTCCTGGTCGGGCGGCGCCGCCGCGGGGCTGACCTCGGCAAGCGCCGCCACCTGGCGTCCGCGCCGGACCCGCGCCCGCTGCAGGTCACGCACGGCATTCAGCGTCACCCGATAGAGCCAGCTCTCGAACCGGGCCCGCCCGTCAAAGCCCGCGACGGCGGTCGCAAGCTTGATACAGACCTCCTGCGCCACGTCCTCGGCATCGCTGCGCTCCCCGCACCACCTGTAGGCGGTGCGGTAGATCATGTCGTAATGCGCCGCGACGAGTTCGGCGAACGCAGCGCCGTCCCCCTTTTGCGCCCGGTGCACGAGCGCCATCGGGCCGCTTTCGGCATCGGCGTCGGCAGCATCGGCCGGCAGCGCCATCACCGCTTCGGGCACGCTCGATCCCTCATTCTCGACAACCTCCACCGCGCAGCAAACCTGGCGCCTTGACCATAGGACGCGCGCCGACGCACCATCCTTGGCAAGAAATACGAAAAAATTCGCATCCGCCCAACCGGAGCAATCGGGAAAGCGAAGCAGGGAGGTCTTGCGCGAATGGAGGATCCGCACCGCAACAACACCAGAGGACGCATTTTTCTCGTCGTGCTGGGCATCATCGCGGCGATCTTCATCATCGCCTCGATCAGCTCCAACCTCGCCATCTGGCGAGAGAACGACGCATTCAATGCCGAGCAGCAGGCAGGCGAAGGCGGCTGACTGCAGACGCTGCGGGGACGGACGCGGACGTAAGATTCAGGCCGCGCGCGGCTCTATTGTTTGTAGATCGGTCTCGATCGTTCTCCGGCGCTCCATCAGATCATGATCGATCTGAAGAACCCGCAAGGCCCCCTCACCCGCCGGCTTCGCCGTCGACCTCTCCCCCAGAGGGAGAGGTGAAGAGGGCACTACGCTGGCCACCGCAACACCTCTCCTTTGGGGGAGAGGTCGGATCGCAAAGCAATCCGTGAGGGGGCCTTCCGCCTTCGTGGCATGTCTACGCATCACGCCGCAAACGCCGACGGCACCGCCTCGGCGATGAACCCGCCGCCCAGGACCTCCGACGTCTGCGTCTCGTCCGCATAGAAGACGCACGCCTGGCCGGGCGAAACCCCGTATTCCCCGGCAACGAGGGTCACGAACACCTCTCCATCCCGCATCGAGACGACACCGGACTGCGGTCCGCGGGTTGAGCGCACCTTGACCTCGACCGGCGCGCCATTGCCGGAAGAGAACGCCGCGAGCGGCCGGTCCCCCAGCCAGTTGACGTCACGCAGCCGCACGGTGTGGGTCTTCAAGGCCTCGCGCGGGCCGACGACGACACGTCCGGTGCGGTGCTCGAGCTTGACAACATAGAGCGGCTCCTGCGCCGAGACGCCGAGGCCCTTTCGCTGGCCGATGGTGAAATTGACGATGCCCTGATGCTTGCCGAGCACGCGCCCGTCGAGATGGACGATCTCGCCCTCGGCCATCGCCTCCGGATGCATCTTCGCGATGATGTCGGCGTACTTGCCCTGCGGCACGAAACAGATGTCCTGGCTGTCGTGCTTTTCGGCGATCTCCAGCCCCATCTGGCGCGCCAGCTCGCGCACCTCGGCCTTGCCCATGCCGCCAAGCGGGAAGCGCAGGAAATCGAGCTGCTGCTGGGTGGTGGCAAAGAGGAAATAGCTCTGGTCGCGCTCGCTGTCGACCGGTCGATAGAGCCGGCGCTTTCCGTCCTCGAGCCGGGTCTGCACATAGTGCCCGGTCGCCAGCACGTCGGCGCCGAGATCCTGGGCCACCGCCATCAGGTCGACGAACTTGACCGACTGGTTGCAGGCAATGCACGGCACCGGCGTTTCGCCCTGCTGATAGGCATTGGCGAAGGGCTCGATGACGGCGTTGCGGAACCGCTCCTCGTAGTCGAGCACGTAGTGCGGGATACCGAGTTTGGCGGCCACCCGCCGCGCGTCGTGGATATCCTGGCCCGCACAGCATGCGCCCTTGCGGTGCGTTACTTCCCCATGGTCGTAGAGTTGCAGGGTGACGCCCAGCACCTCGTAGCCCTCGCGGGCGAGAAGGCCGGCAACGACGGAAGAATCGACGCCCCCCGACATCGCGACGACGACGCGCGTGTCCTCCGGGCGCTTGGGAAGGTCAAGCGAGTTCAGCACTGTTGGGTCCATCCGGTTGGGGTCAAGGGCCAGCGGCATGATGTGGCGCCGTCTCTAGCCGTTTCCCGCCGCGCCCGCAATATCGCCGGCCGACCGGCAGCTTTTGCCGGGAGGAGGGACAAATCTGCCCAAACAGCCGTCGTTCCCGCGGGCCAGACCAAGAGAGAATACAACAAGCCTTTGATATTCAACGAAGTTCTGGCCCACCGCGAACTGGCAAGCCGCTTGCATCGCAGGAAGCGGATTTGTGTCATCAAGGGACCACGCGGAAAAGTGTCCTCCTCGCTGCTTGTCAGTTCCTCCTCGGGTTCGGTCTCGGCCTTCGGCGACGCGCCGGCGTCCTCGAACGGCAACGCGCCCTCCGGCTTCGAGGCCCTGCTCGCTGTCCTCTCCGGAGCCGGCTCGGACGAGGCTGCGCTCAAGGCCGGTATCGGCAACCTCCTGGGTGAGGAAGTCGTCGACCTGAAATTCGAGGCTGGGGCATTGGTCGGCGTGCAGCTCGCCGGCCAGGACAAGCCCCTTTCGCTCGCTGACCTTGCGCAGGCCGCCGGCATCGAATTGCCCGCCGAACCCGAGGCGCCCGGCGATGCGCCGGCGCTGCTGGCCGAACTGCTCGAGCGGCTCGCTCGACTGGGCGACGACCCCGATAACGAGCAACTCGCCGAGATCGACCAACTGCTCGACGCCTTGGCGGCCGCGCTCGACCTGCCGCTCGGTGCAACGCCGACCCCGGCGGAACTCGCCCGGATGGGCGCCAATCTCCTGGTCGAGGGTGCCACCACCGGTCAGCGCCTGACAGGCCTGCTTGCTGATTTCGCCGCCGGATTGGCCCGACCCACCTCGGGCGAGGCTGAGGACGGCGCGACCCTTGCCCGTGACCTCGCCGCCAAGCTCGGCGCCTTTGCCGCCGCGCTCGACGAAACCGGGGCAGACGGCGAACCTTTTGCGAGGCTTGGCCTTGCCGGCGACGCCGAACCGCTGACCGGCGACCTGCAGGCGCGCATAGCAGCGCTGGTGGCCGGCAAGACCGGCATCAAGCCCGCCCCAACCGACGCCCCCTTGTCCACCGATCCACGTCTGACCGAGGTCATCGCCTCGGGTGAGGCGACCGGTGAGAGCGACGCTCCCGAGGCGCGTGCTCTCAGCGATGTAGGGGCTGCACGCGCCGACAAGCGTCCGGCGGGCTCGGCCGCTCAGATGCCGGAGACCACTGCCCGGCTTGCGGCTGCCGCACAAGCCGACGCGCCGCAGGGACAATCGATCGCGGCCGAGATCGCCACCCAGACCGGCACGCGGGTCGAAACGGCACCGGTGGCACGCCCGGTGGTCGCCGGCTACCAGACCTCCCAACAGCAGATCAACCTGCCCCAGATCGCTTTCGAGATCTCCCGGCAGACACAGCAGGGCAATACCCACTTCCAGATCCGGCTCGACCCGCCCGAGCTCGGCCGCATCGACGTGCGCATGGAAATCGACCAGGCCGGGAACGTCCACGCCCGGCTGACCGTGGAGAAATCCGAAACGCTCGACTTGATGCAGCGCGACCAGCGGACGCTCGAACGCGCCCTGGCCCAGGCCGGCATGGACGGCACCAAGACAAATCTGGAATTCTCCCTGCGCCAGAACCCCTTCGCCCAGCAGGACCAGGGCGGGCGTGGCAGCGACGCACCGGTCTTTGGAGGGGAAACCGCCGCCGAGCCCGACGAGCCGCCCGCGCCGGCCGTGACCCTTTACCGCGGCGCCGCGCGCGCCGGCGGCATCAACATCCTCGCCTAGAGCCCGTTCTGAGAAAGCAGAACGGCGCTCCAGGTTTTACATTGTCGCGCTTTCGACCCGCAAAAAAGTGGTGTCCACTTTTGCTGAAAGCACTTTAGGAGTCCAAGCATGACCGTCAGCGGCGTTTCCGACACCAGCAGCGCGATCAGCTCGAGCCGCTCGACCATCGCCGACAATTTCGACACGTTCCTTCAGATCCTGACGACGCAGCTCAAGCATCAGAACCCCCTCGATCCGATGGACACCAACCAGTTCACCCAGCAACTGGTGCAGTTCACTTCGGTCGAACAGCAGTTGAAGACCAACGAGTTCCTGGAAGCGCTGATGCTCTCCAACAAGGCGGCGGTCAATACCGATGCCGTCTCCTACATCGGCAAGGAGGTGACGGCCGCCGGCAACAAGGCCGACCTTTCCAACGGCCTGGCCGTCTGGGGCTTTACCGCCGAAGCGACGGCCGCCGACGCGACGGTGACCATCAAGGATGCTCACGGCAACGTCGTCTATACCGAAACCGGCTCGCTCGCCAAAGGCGAGGGCCAGTTCATCTGGGACGGGCGCGGATCGGACAACAACATCAAGCCCGACGGCACCTACACCATCTCCATCACTGCCAAGAACCTCTCCGGCAACTACGTCAACGTCACCACAGCCACGACAGGCATCGTCTCCGCCGTCGATTTCTCGGGCGACGTGCCGGTGCTGACCATCGGCACATCGCGGATTGCCCTCACCGACGTCACCAACGTCAGGATTCCCGAGGATGACGCGGCCGAAGAGGCCTGATCCGCCGGACGCAAAGTCGTCCCGGCCGATCCCGCCCCTTCGCGCAAGGAACCCGCAATAGTCTGCGAGATAAGACTATTTTGTACTCGAAGGTGGGTGGGGTTCAGCCAGTCCTCTGAATTTGCTGGCATTCTTAACCACCTGTAAGTTTCCCCTTAGCCAAATTTTAAGCGGGACCCACTACTCTGCCGTCATATGGTCAGGTTGAGTAGAGAGTAAAATGACCGTACAAATGCGTCCCCGCGTAAAGTACGTTATCGGGCCGGACGGCAGTCCGCTCACGATCGCCGATCTTCCACCGAAGAACACGCGTCGTTGGGTAATCCGCCGCAAGGCCGAAGTCGTTGCCGCCGTGCGCGGCGGTCTGCTGAGCCTGGAAGAGGCCTGCGACCGCTATACGCTGAGCGTCGACGAATTCCTCAATTGGCAGGCGGCCATCGACAAGCACGGGCTTGCCGGATTGCGGACGACCTGGATTCAGCACTACCGCGAGAACTGAAGACGGCACTCGCGCCGGATTTGCAGCCCGCCAGGCCCCGCCCGGCGGGCTTTGCCGTTGTCAGGACCGCGCTTGTTGTGGGAGAACACCTCAACCGCCTGTCGACGAAAGCACGCTTCGGTCTGGCGCACTCCAGCGGCGCGGAGCAACGAGCCGCATCGGGACCAAGAAACGGCGGTCGTCCGCATGGAACTCAACCAGATCCGATATTTCCTGAACCTGGCGGACACCCTCAACTTCACCGAAGCCGCCATGCGCAGCGGCGTGTCCCAGCCCACGCTCACCCGCGCGATACAGCGGCTCGAACAGGAGTTGGGCGGAACGCTGGTGTATCGCGATGGCAAGGATAGCCGACTGACCGCGCTCGGCCGCGACATCCGATCCGAATTCGCTGCGATCGCGGAAGGTGAGCAGCGGGTTCGGGCGCTATCGCTCAACCGGGTTCGCGGTCGCCGCGAGACGTTGACGCTGGGCGTCGTGACCACCATCGCGCCGGCGCTGATTACCGGGTTCGTTACGCACGCCCTCCGCCAGTTGCCGATGCTCGAGCTGGTTCTCGAGCCAGTCACACGCGACGAGGCAATCGAGCGGCTCCTCAGCGGCCGGATCGATGGGTGCTTCTCCTCGGATGCAATGGACGCAAGCGCCAAGATCGCGACCATCGAAATGTTCCGTGAGCGACTGTTGCTGGCGATGGCGCAAGGACACCCCTTGGCCAGCCAGCCCATGGTTTCGCTTGCCGACCTCTCCGAGCAACCATACCTCGATCGGCTCCACTGCGAATTCCGCACCCGCGTGAACGACCACCTGCGCGCGCGGGCGATCATCATGATCCCGCGATTGAGATCCGAACGGGAGGATCTGATTCAACAGGCCGTGGCCGAGGGCGCCGGTGTCTGCATGCTGCCTGAGCGTTCGGCGATCGTCGCCGGCTTGACGTTGCGCCCGGTCGAAACTCTCGACCTGTCGCGCACGATCGCGTTCCAATCAATTTCGGGATCGGGAACGGCAGCGACGCTGCGGCAGCTTCGCACGCTGGTCGAGCGCTATGCGTGGTCCTGAATTCCGTGAGGTGCCGACGCCTGCGCCCTCCCCGATTACTCACGGACGAACGCGGATGATCGTCTTCCCCTTGCGTCGCCCGGTCGGGTTGAAGGCAGCGACCGCGTCCTCGAGGGTCGAGACACTGCCGATGTTCGTGCGCAATCGTCCGTCCCGCACCCGCTGGACGATCTCGCTCAACTGGCCACGATCGGCCTCGACGACGAAGTCGACCGCCACGCCATCGGCCGGCCGCGCCTCGACGGGCCCGACGGCGGACACCAGCGTTCCCCCGGGCCGAACCAGGCGTGCCGAGCGTCTCCCGATGTCGCCGCCGATGAGATCGAACACCAGATCGACTTCGCCGACGTCTTCGATGACATCGTTCTCGAGGTCGATGAACGCGTTCGCATCGAAATCGAGCGCCTTCTGACGGTCGGCAGCGCGTCCGGAGCCGATGACGTAGGCGCCGGCCTCACGAGCGAGCTGCGTCACCATCGTACCGACTGCGCCGGCCGCGCCGTGCACGAGGATGCTTTGTCCCGCCCGAAGGCGGCCGTGCTGGAACAGTCCCTGCCACGCGGTCAGGCCCGAAATCGGCAGGCTCGCGCCCACCGTGAAGTCGAGGTCGCCCGGCAGCGGCGCGAGATTGCGTGCCTCGACGGCCGCGTACTCCGCCAACGTTCCGTCGCGAGACCAGTCCGTGAGGCCGAACACCCGCTGCCCGACCGTCAGCCCCGTCGTGCCATAGCCGAGGGCGGTGACCACTCCGGCCAGCTCGTGCCCGGGGATCGACGGGGTTCGGTCACGATCGAGGCGATCGGTCCAGGTCGACGGCCAATCCAGCTCGGTGTTGACGAATCCCGAGGCATGAACCTCAACGACGACATCGTTTATCGATGCCTGCGGCTCGGGCCGCTCCACCAGTTTCATCCCGGCCGTTCCCGCGGCCTGGTCCGTCACCACGATCGCTTTCATGGGAGTTGTCTCCTGGTCATTTGTCTGTTTGGTGGAAGCCCTGCAGCGTCGCATCGCGGCACGAAGTTTTCCAATAGGTGGCACGTATAGTTTCCATAGCGGCGGGGAATATCGCCGCGACGGTCCTCACTGCCGATGAGCGGCATCGTCGTGCATGCCGGTGGTCGCATCGAAACTATAGTCGCGGCGTATTGGACATCTTCGGATCGGATATCCATTTTCAGGGGCGGGAAACTCGAAGGAGAAAAGCATGGCTGCTTACAAGAAGACGGAAGCCGCGATCGCGAGGCTCTCGCCCGAGGAATATCGGGTAACTCAGCAGAGCGGGACGGAGCGTCCCGGAACCGGCGCCCTTCTCGACAACAAGGAACCGGGGATCTACGTCGATATCGTCTCGGGTGAACCGCTGTTCGCATCTTCGGACAAATATGAGTCCGGCTGCGGATGGCCGAGCTTCACCAAGCCGATCGAGCCCTTGAACGTGAATGAGCTGCGCGACACCAGTCACGGCATGATCCGCACAGAAGTGCGCTCGACGCATGGCGACAGCCACCTCGGCCACGTTTTCCCCGACGGGCCGGCCGATCGCGGCGGCCTGCGCTACTGCATCAACTCGGCTTCGCTGCGCTTCGTACCGCGCGACGAGATGGTGGCTGAGGGTTACGGTGACTATCTCAACCAGGTGGAGGACATCCAATGACGACCGAACGTGCTGTTCTCGCCGGAGGCTGCTTCTGGGGTATGCAGGACCTCATCCGCAAGCTGCCCGGTGTGATCTCGACCCGGGTTGGATATACGGGTGGCGACGTGCCCAATGCCACCTATCGCAATCACGGCACCCATGCCGAGGCGATCGAAATCACCTTCGATCCCTCGCAGACCACCTATCGCCGGTTGCTCGAGTTCTTTTTCCAGATCCATGATCCGACGACGCTCAACCGTCAGGGCAATGACATCGGCACGAGCTACCGCTCGGCGATCTATTTCACCAGCGACGCGCAGAAGGCCGTTGCGCTCGATACGATCGCAGACATTGAGGCGTCGGGACTATGGCCTGGCAAGGTCGTGACCGAGGTCGAGCCGGTCGGTGATTTCTGGGAGGCAGAGCCCGAGCACCAGGACTATCTCGAACGCATTCCGTACGGGTATACCTGCCATTTTCCGCGTCCGAACTGGGTGTTGCCGCGCAGAGCCGGGGCTGCCGCCTAGCAGACTCGCGGCTCGCGGCGTAACGCCGCGAGCCCGCTAATGGAGCATGCGATGGCGACGGGAATTATGGGCCTGCCCGCCCCACCGCTCGAGGACGTCCGGTGGATCGATGAAAATGGCGAAGACCGTAGCCCCTTGGCCCTGGCTGAATTGGGACAGGGACACGCTATTCTCTACTTCTTCCAGCGTTGGTGTGCGGGCTGTCACGCACATGGCTTTCCCACATTCGTGACCCTTGCCGAGGAACTTCGCGATAACGGCGTTGGCTTGGCCGCCATCCAGACCGTGTTCGAGGGGTCGGACGTCAACACGTTCGATCGCCTGCGGGAAAATCAGCAACGATATGACCTGCGCGTTCCCTTTGGGCATGCCGTCGCTGATAGCACCTCAGCGGACGCTGTACCCCCGATCATGAAGGCATACCGCTCCGGTGGAACCCCTTGGTTCGTCGTGATCGCGCCCGATGGCCGGGTTGTCTATGACGGGTTCCGGCTTGAGGCGGAGGGTCTCGTCCAGGCACTTTGACGGCGGCTCGCCGTCAACCCCGATATGCTTAGGGCGTCTCCGTAAAATACTGCCGACCCTAGCTCTCGGCGCGCCAGGCGTTCGAGATAGGCCTCCGCGTGCTGCATCGGCTCGAGTTCGCGATTGACCCGGAACCAGCAGTGGACGGCAAGGCCGAAGTCGTCGCCGCCGTGCGCGGCGGTCTGCTGAGCCTGGAAGAGGCACGCGACCGCTATACGCTGAGCGTCGATGAGTTCCTCAACTGGCGGGCGGCCATCGACAAGCACGGGCTTGCCGGATTGCGCGCGACGTGGATCCAGCACTACCGCGAGACCTGAACGGTCGGCGCTAGCGCCAGATTACAGCCTGCCAGGCACCAGCCCGGCGGGCTTTGCCGTTGGAGTGGTGTAGGTCGCAGACCGATCTCAGCAAACTGGTCGCCAAGACCTCTTTCCTGCCGGCCGTGCTAGCAGAGTTCGTCCGCTTTGCGCCGGTGGGTTCAACCGGTCATCGCAACACCTTCTGTAGCCTATCGGCGGGCGTTTCGA
>NZ_BSNS01000013.1 GCF_030160115.1 Devosia nitrariae
GCAAGGTGGACTTGCCGCAGCCCGAAGGCCCGACGAACACCACGAACTCGCCGGAGTCGATCACAAGGTTGACGTCCTTGAGGACCGGGACACTGCCGTAGGCCTTATCGAGGCCCTCGATGCGGATGGCAGACATGGGAACCACTCCTTGGGTGATGGTGAGGACGCCGAGCTGCTTGGCGTCAGGCTCCAGTTTCGAGGATCGTGTAGGAGTGCGGCGGCAGGACGAGTGAGACCCGGCCGTTGCGGCACTCTTGTGTTGCCTTGACCGGCACGATGGTTTGCGGCGCCTCGAAGGTGTTCCTGGCGAAGGGGTCGGCATGGGAAAGCGTATAGGTCCTGGCCGGTCCGTCACCACCAACCTCGATCTCGGTCTCGATGCTCTCGGTGCGATGCGTATTGACGATCGAGACGAACTGCCTGCCGCTGGCCTCGTCGAGCGTCGCGCTGACATCGAGATAGGGCAGCGAGTAGGACTGGCCGCGGTCGGTCTCGATGTCGAAGCGCTCGCAGTCGCTCCAGGCATCGATGGCGATGTCGCCGCTGTGGTGTCGCTGCATGGCCAGCGCCCAGAAGACGCTCTCCCTGAGCACCGCCTCGGGCGTTACAACCAGCATGCCGACGACGTTGAGCGTCTGAGCGAAGTTGGCAAGGGTGACAGAGTTGCACTGGCGCTGCATGGCGTTGACGAAGCCGGCGCACGCCAGAGCATCGACGAGGCGATACTGCGAGGTTGTCGGACGCCATTCCGGTGTCATTTCCTGGTGCGACTGATCGCGGCAGTTCCACTCGGTATAAGCAAGCTTTGGCTTGGATTTGAGCTTGCGGCGTGCAGCGACCATGTCGATGACACCGGCGAGCGCCCTCATCATCTGCTCTTCGACGAGGCCTGCCGTAACGATCTTCTCGTAATTATCCTGGCCGGTCCTGGAGTTGAAGTTCCAGTAGCGGTGCTGGGTGACGTAGTCGATGTGCTCGCCGGCCATCTCGACCACCGAGGTCGTCCAGTCGAGCATATCCTCATGATGGCCGCCGCCGAGCGCCAGAACCTTGATCGAGGGATCGAGCTTCTTCAGCGACTTGGCCCATTCTCGGGCCCGCGCGCCGTTGACGTCGGCCGTGGTGTGGCCGATCTCCCAGCGGCCCCACTCCTCATTGCCGATCTGCCAGTACCTGACACCGAAGGGCGCGGCGTGTCCGTGCTGCTTTCGCAGCTCACTCCATTTGGTGCCGGTATCGAGGTTGGCGTATTCGAGCCAGGCGAGCGCTTCGCGCAGATCCCCCGTCCCGGTGGTGAGGTTGATTTGCGGCTCGGCCCCGATCTGGCGGCAGAATTTGACGAACTCGGCCGTGCCGAAGCCATTGCCGACCGCATAGCCGAAATGGGCATCGATCACGCGCGGACGGTCCGGCCCCACCCCATCCTGCCATTCATAGGTTGTTGCCGTGCACCCGCCTGGCCAACGCACGATCGTCGGCGCCGTCTCGGCGACGGCATCGACGACGTCCTGACGCAACCCGTCCGCGCGGGCGTGGGGATGGCCGGGATCATGGAGGCCTTCATCGGCCACCCAGCGGCGGCGCGCCATGAACTGGCCGTAGATCAGCGGATCGATGCGACCGATGCGGCGGGCGGGATTGGTGACGATCCTGGCTTTCATGCTGGCATATTCCTCAGGGAATGATTTCGACGATGGTGTAGGAGTGCGGTGGCAGGGACAGGGACACGCTGCCGTCGCGGCAATCGGGCGTGCCTTCGACCGGCCGAACGGCATCGGGCGCGTCGGGTGTGTTCCTGGCGAAAGGATCCTCGTGTGAGAGGGTGTAAGTCTTGGTCCCTCGCCCCGAGCCGGCATCGATGGCCGCCTCGATGGCGTGCGAGCGATGGGTGTTGACGATCGAGACGAACTGCCGGCCGGAGGCCTCGTCGAGCGTGGCGCTGACGTCGAGATAGGGCACGGTGAGCGCGCTTCCTCGGCCGGTGTCGGCGGTATAGACGTCGCAATCGGTCCAGGCGTCGACAGCGATGTCGCCGCTATGGTGCCGCTGCATGGCCAGCGCCCAGAATACGGTTTCCCGCAGCACCGCCTCGGGCGTCACCACCAGCATGCCCACGACATTGAGCGTCTGGGCGAAATTGGCGAGCGTCACGTGGTTGCACTGGCGTTGCATGGCGTTGATGAAGGCGGCACACCCGAGGGCGTCGATGAGGCGGTACTGGGTGGTCGTCGGCCGCCATTCGGGCGACATCGCCCGGTGCGCCACATCCGCGCAGTTCCATTCGGTATAGGCGATCCGGGGCCCGCGGGTGAGACCGCGACGGTAGGCGACAATATCGATGATGCCGGCAACGGCCTTAATCAGGTGCTCTTCGATAAAACCGGCGGAAACGATCTCGTCGTAGTTGTCCTCGCCGGTCGCGGAGTTGAAGTCCCAGTAGCGGTGCTGGGTGACGTAGTCGATGTATTCGCCCGCCTCCTCGACCACGGCCGTCGTCCAGTCGAGGATGTCCTGCGGGTGGCCGCCGCCGAGCGCCAGCACCTTGATCGAAGGGTCGAGCTTCTTCAGCGCCTTGGCCCATTCGCGCGCCCGTTCCGCGTTGTGGGCGGCACTCGTGTGGCCGATCTCCCAAGGCCCCCACTCCTCATTGCCGATCTGCCAGTATTTGACGGCGAACGGCTCGGCATGCCCGTGCTCGCGGCGCAGCGCCGCCCATTTGGTGCCGGTATCGAGGTTGGCGTATTCGAGCCAGGCGAGCGCCTCGCGTAGGTTACCCGTGCCTGTCGTCAGGTTGAGGTGCGGCTCCGCGCCGATCTGCCGGCAGAACCGGACGAACTCGGCGGTGCCGAAGCCGTTGCCGACAGCGTAGCCGAAATGGGCATCGATGACGCGCGGACGGACCGGTCCGACGCCGTCGGTCCAGTCATAGCTCGTCGCCGTGCACCCGCCCGGCCACCGCACCACCGTCGGCGAGGTCTCGACTATGGCATCGAGCACATCCTGGCGCAGCCCGTCAGGACGCGCCTCGGGATGGCCGGGATCGTGCAGTCCCTCGTCGGCAACCCAGCGGCGCCGGGCCATGAACTGGCCGTAGATCAGCGGGTCGATGCGTCCGATCGGTCTTTCGCGGTTGGTGACGATCCTTGCTTTCATGCATATTCCTCCCTGCCCGCCCATTGGTTTCGGGTGCCGGTTCCATCCCGGTTTTGGTGGGTCAGCCCTTGAGGCCGGTGGTGGCGATTCCTTCGACGAGCCGCCGCTGGAAGAAGAAGAAGATCGCCAGCAGCGGGATGATCGACAGGCACGACATGGCAAAGAGGATGCCCCAGGTGGAGGTCGCCTCGCCGGTCGAGGAATTGAGCATCCTGAGCGCCAGCGGCACCGTCAGCTTGTCGCCGCTGGTCAGGTAGAGCAGCTGGCTGAAGAAGTCGTTCCAGGTCCACACGAACGTGAAAATGGAAACGGTGACGAGGGCCGGCGTACACAGCGGCAGGATGATGTCGACGAACACCCGGAACGGCCCGGCCCCGTCCATGGTCGCCGCCTCGTCGAGCTCGCGTGGGATCGAGCGGATGAACTGCACCATGAGGAACACGAAGAAGGAATCGACCGCGAGGAACTTGGGCAGCACCAACGGCAAGATGGTATTCACCAGGTGCGCGTTGTTGAACATGATGTACTGGGGAATGATGGTCACGTGATGCGGCAGCATCAGCCCCAGCAGCATCAGTGAGAACCAGAGGTTGCGCCAACGGAATCTGAGGCGGGCGAAGACATAGGCCGTTATCGTGCACGACAGGAGGTTGCCGACGATGGCGATGGCGGCGATGACGAATGAGTTGATGAAGTAGAGCGAGAACGGGACATTGAAGAAGGTCCAGCCCTTCGGATAGTTCTGGAACGTCAGCGCCTGCGGGATCAGCGAAAGATTGCGGAAGATCTCGTCCTCGGGCTTGAGCGAACTGCTGAACATCCAGAGAAGCGGGTAGACCATCAGCAGCGCGCCGAGGACCAGTACCGCCGGCATGACGAACCGCCGGACGCCTTTCGCCTCAAGCTGTGAAACGGATTGATCAGTCATCGGGATTGAACACCCAGAAGCGTGCGGTTGCGAAGGCGAGCGCGGTCAGGCCCGCGATGATGGCGAGCAGCACCCAGGCGAGCGCGGCCGCATAGCCCATGCGGAAATTGCCGAAGCCTTCGATGTAGAGATAGAGCGTGTAAAAGAGCGTCGAATCGAGCGGCGCGCCAGTGCCGTTACTGATGACGAAGGCGGGGGTGAACGCCTGGAACGAGGTGATCATCTGCATGACGACGTTGAAGAATACGATCGGCGTGATCAGTGGCAGGGTGATGGTGAAGAACACCTGCACGCGATTGGCGCCATCGAGTTCGGCGGCCTCATAAAGGTCGGACGGGATCTGCTTCAGGGCCGCAAGAAAGATCACCATCGGCGCACCGAACTGCCAGGCATGCAGGAACACCAGTGTCCACGGCGCCGTCTGCGGCAACGCCAGCCATGCAGGCCCATCGATGCCGAACCAGGAGAGCACCAGGTTGACGAGCCCGTTCTTGTCGAAAAGTTCGCGCCACATGATGGCGATGGCAACGCTGCCGCCCAGCAGCGAGGGCAGATAATAGACCGAGCGCAAGATGCCGATGCCGCGCATCTTGCGGTTGAGCCCCACCGCTACCGCCAGCGCGACAACCGTGGCGAGCGGCACCGAGACGAAGACATAGAAGGCGGTGACCGTAAGCGACGGCCAGAAGCGGTAGTCGCCGTTGAACATATAGGCGTAATTGTCCGCCCCCACCCATTCGGGCGGCGCCAGCAGGGAATAGTCGGTGAACGAGAGATAGAGCGAGGCCACCATCGGAATAGCCGTGAGGCCGAAAAAGCCCACGAGCCATGGGACCAGCATGGTGTAGGCTGCACCGTTCGCGCTGCGCTGTCGCACGGTGCGGGCTGGGCTTGCCACCCTCACCACTTCGCCGACACTTGCTTGCTGGGACATATCCGCTTCCTTTGGCGGGGAGGCGGCACGGGGCCGCCTCCACACCGAGGTGTTAAAGGTTGCGATCAGCTTCGGAGAAGAAGCGGTCGACGGCCGCGGGAATGGCGATCTGCTTGAACGCGATCTGATCGTTGAGCAGCGCGATGAGCGGCGTGCCGGGGCCGACCAGCGGCCCGCTACCGGGCGGATAGATCACACGCGGCTTCGAATAGGGCAGCGCCTCCTCGACGACGTTGTAGATCTTGGTTTCGGTCTCACTCAGCTCGCCGCTTTCCAGGATCTGCTTGCGCAGGGCGTTTCCGACCGGAGCGCCCTTCGAGATACCCATGGCAGTAATGGACGCCGGATCATTGACGATGAAGTTGAGCAGCGCTGCCGCCTCATCCTTCTGGTCGGATGTTGCTGAAATCACCATCCATTCGACGGGCGTGACCAGCTCGATCCGTTCGGAATCGGCCGCATAGCGCGGCCAGGGATTGAATTCGAGCTGGTTCTGCGACAGCGACTGGAAGCCCTGCAGGCCCTTGGTGGATGCGGCCGTCGAGAAGGCCGCGACACCCCGGATGATCCCGGTCGCTTCGAAGCCGCCCTGCTGGCGGGCTTCCGGTGCGACCGCCACGCCGGCCGCGCGAGCCTCGTCCCAGAACTCGTACCACTCGATGAGGTCGTCCTTGCTGAACCCGAGCTGGCCCTCATCGGTGAACATGTTGACGCCCTTGGACCGCACGAAGGCTTCGAGCACGGTCTGGCTGCCGCCCATGTCGTCCATGCCGAACTTTTGCTCGCCGTCCGCGGACAGGGCCTCGGCGATCTCGGCACCGATCTCGCGGAACTCGGCGAGGGTCCAGTCCGGTTTGAGCTCGGTGATGCCGATGCCCTCGAGCACCGTCTTATCGTAGATGATGGCCGGCTGGGTCGAGAGGCCCAGCGGCACGAAATACTGTTCGCCACCGAAATAGACGCTGTCGCGTGCCGCCGGCGCCCAATCCGAGGTATCGATGACCGAGCCGAGATAGTTGCCGATTGGCTCGATGGTTCCGCGCGCGGCGTATTCGGCCATGGTCGCCAGGAACACCTGGAAGACGTCGGGGGCATTGCCGCCGGCGACCTGCGTTGCCAGGCGATCCCAGTAACCGTTGAAGTTGGTGCCCTGCGGATCGATGGTGATGCCGGACGCCTTGGCATAGGCCTGCATGGCATCGGCGGTGCGCTTGTTCTGGTCCCCCTCGCCCCACCAGGCGACCGTAAGGCCTGCGCCCTGGGCGCGGGCGCCGATCGGTCCCAGCACGCCGGCGAGCATCCCGGCGCCGAGGGCGGTACCGCCATATTTCAGGAACTGACGTTTGTTCATCCGTGTCATTCTGTCTCCTCCCAGTGATGGATGATTGCTCAGCCTGCCGCCTGTTGCGTGGTGGCAGGCGCGGTGTCGTAGCCCGGTTGCGGGATGTGGCCACCCCCGGTGACGAACAGTGTCGCGCCGGTAACGAACGCGGCTGCGTCGCTGCACAGGTATAGCGCCGCCCCGACCATCTCCTCCGGCAGGCCGGCCCGGCCCATCGGATTGGCCAGCCGCACGTTCTCGGCCCAATGCTGCGGGTCGAGGCGACGGAAGGCGTTGCGATCGGTCTGTACGAGGCCGGGTGCCAGGTTGTTGAGAGTGATGCCGAACGGCGCAAACTCTACGGCAAGCGTGCGCACGAGGTTGACCTGGGCAGCCTTGGTCGCGGCATAGATTGGCATCTCGGGCGAGGGCGCCGCCTCCTGCACCGATCCGATTGTCAGCACGCGCCCATAGCCGCGCGCCTTCATCATCGGCAGCAGCGCCTGCAGCAGTTCGACCGTCGAGAGAAAATTGAGCTGAAGCTGGCGCAGCGTATCTTCGAGCGACATGTCGAGAAAACTGCGATGGACCTGCATCGAGGCGCTGACCACCAGGATGTCGCAGCCACCGAATGCGTCCTCCATCCTGGCAACGAGCCGGCTTGCGGCGCCCGGTTGCAGCATGTCCTCCTCAAGGAGATGCGCGGTGCCGCCGAACGCGGCGATTCGGCGCTCGACGGCCTCTGCCGCGCCCGCGAGGCCCGCGGCGGCATCGGCACCGGCGCTGTAGTTGATGCCGACGACAGCCCCGTTCGTGGCCAGGGTTTCGGCAATGGCGGCAGCAATGCCGCGGCTGGCGCCGGTGATCAGCGCACGCCGCCCCTTGAGGGAAAAGATGTCCTGTGCCTTGAGGGAATTCATGCGTTCATCCGTAGTGAGGGTCCGCGGGATCTCATGCATCGGGCCCTGCCCCTGGCATGCTCTTGAAACTGACGACCCTTGCCGATGCGGCAGGCGCGGCGGTGTGCTGGAGATGTTGCGGATCGAGGTCGAGACCGAGGCCAGGCTCCGCCTCGAGCGCAGCGGCGCCCTCGTCGAGGTCGACGGCACCATTGCGCAGCTCTTCCCAAAGCGGACTCTCGCGAACCGGACGTTCGAGGACGAGAAAATCAGCGAGCGTGGCGGCCACCTGCCGGCTGACGGCATCGAGCACCGGCCCGACCGGGTTGTGAAGGCTGACATACCGACCCTTGGCCGCCGCGATTTCGCACATGACCATGCCTGAACGAACACCCGTGAGGCGCAGGTCCGGCAGCACCACGTCGGCACCGTCCGCCGCCAGGAAAGCAAGAAACTCGCCAAGATCGGCGATCTCTTCGCCGCCGGCGATGCGGATGCCGTAACGGTGCGCGCGCCGGCGGATGGCGCGGTGGTCATCGGCACCGAAGGGAGAACCGAGCATGTCCTCCATCCAGAACGGCCGCGCACCCGAGACCGCGTCAAGCAGCACCGCGGCCGTGGCCGGATCGAGCCGGCCATGGCAGTCGATCATCAGGTCGACCCCATCGCCTATGGCGTCACGCACGGCGAATATGCGCTCGAGCCCCTTGTCCCGGAGAGCCCGACCATCGCGGCTGGCTCCATCCTGCCAGTTGACGCCATCGAAGGGAGCGATCTTGATCGCCCGGTAGCCGTCGGCGATGGCAAGGCGTGCCTGCGCAGCGAAATCGAGCGGTGAGCGGGTGTCGGCAATGCCACGATTTATGTTGGCATAGACCGGCACGCGATGCCGGTAGCATCCACCCAGATGGCTGGCGAACGTGACGCCTGCGGCGCGTGCCCGGACATCGAGCCAGGCCTGCTCGAGGCCGCTGCGCACGACCCGACGGGCTTGCGAGACCTGGCGGCTCTCGATGCGCATGAGACAGCCGGCAAGATCGGCAATGCGCTCGCCGCGCAGAACGGTCTCGATCGCCGCCACCTCGGCGAGCACTGCCGCCTCATTTGCAAAGTCGGTGACTTCGCCCCAGCCGTGACTTCCATCGCCAAGGACGAGCTCGAGAAAGAGCCACGTGGTCTTCGGCGAAACCGGGACCCGATGAACGATCAGACGCTCTAGTGCTGAAACCACTGGCACAACAGTCTCCCCCGAGGCAGTCGTTTTGCAACTTTTATGGGACCTACCTCATCAGTGTTCCACATGATGGAACTCCAAAGCTGGACTTGTCAATCTCAAATCATTTATGGAGAGTTCCAGCAGCGGCGGCCGCGAAAGCCGCTCGTTTGAGAGGCAGGCTTGGAAACGACCAGACCCCGAGAGAACAGCGAAGTGGACGTGCCGGGGACCCAGGCGCTTATGCGCGGCCTCGACGTGCTCATGGCCATAGGCATGGCCCCGGAACCGCTGCGATTCGCCGACATCCAACGGGTCGTACAGCTCCCCAAGGGCACGCTGCATCGCCTCCTGGCGGCTTTGCAGCGCCAGCGGCTGCTGCGGTTCGATGACCGCACCCGGCAATACCACGTGGGCTCGCGCGTTTTCGATCTCGCCCGGCGCACCCTCGACCAATCCGGCATCATCCGTGCCGCCAAGCCCGAGCTCACCCGCATCGCGCGGCTGCTCGGCCGGCCCGCCTGCCTTTATGTGCGCGACGGGCGCGACGTCTTCGTTCTCGATTTCGAGGATCCTGACGCGGCCAACTCCCCGATGGTGCGCATCTGGCCCCGCCAGGCCGTCGATTCCTGCGCGGCGGGCCTGGCCATGCTCGCCGCCCTCGGTCCCGACCAGCGTGCCAACCTCATCCGCGACCACTCGGAGGCCAGCCAGATCGAGGTCGGCATCGACCTCAGCCGCGCCCTCGGTTATGCCCTCCATACCGAGCGCGATGGGGGAACGACCTCCGTTGCCGCCGCTGTCGTCAACCCCGACGGCTACCCCGTCGCGGCGATCAGTTGCCCCTTCGATGGTCTGGACGGCAAGGCGGAACTCCTGCACGAGGCGGGTCGCGCCCTGATCGAAGGAGCCCGCCGCGCCTCGGGCAACGCCGGCATGTCGCAGGGCGTCTCGCACATCCTGCCGACAGCGCCGGGAAAGATCGATCCGCGGGTCGTTCCTCTGCCGACCGGACGCGACTTCATGGGTGAAAATCCAGTATGGTCGCCCCGCACCAGCCGTCTTTACTGGCTCGACATCCTTGCCCCCGCTCTACGCTTTTATGATCCGGCAACCCGCCTTTCGCACCGCGTGGACCTGCCTGAACTCGTCGGCGGCCTGGCACTGCGTCCCGACGGACGACTGGTGCTGCTCGGCCGGCACGGCATCTTCGAGTTCACGCCCGAAACCGAGGATCTGAAGCTCCTGGTTTCGCCCGAGGCGGACCGGCCCGATAACCGCTTCAACACCGCCGCCGTCGACGCTCTCGGCAATCTCTGGGCCGGGACTATGGCCATCAACCACGAGCCGGGCCAGGGCAGCTTTTATCGGATCACGCCGGACCTGCGCATCAGGCGCACGTTCGAGCGCACGGGCCTGCCCAAGAATGCCGCCTGGTCGCTCGACCGGCGGACCCTTTATCTCAGCGATGGCGGCGACGGTGTGCTGCGCCGGTATCCCGTGGCGCTTGCATCCGGCGAGATTGGGCAGGGCTCCCCCTTCGTCAACGGTGCGGCGGAAATGGGCGTGCCCAACGGCATTTGTGTCGACAGCCAGGGTCATATCTGGGTCGCGATGCTCGGCGGCTGGGCCATTCACCGCTACACGCCCAAGGGCGAACTGGTCGAGCGCATCGTGCTGCCGGTGCCCATGCCGACCAATCTCTGTTTTGGCGGCAGGGACCTGCGTACGCTCTTCGTCACCAGCACGTATCTGCGCCTGCCGCCGGGCTATTCCACTCTCGCGCCGCTTTCGGGAACGGTGCTCGAGATCGAGGTGGACGTACCCGGGATGCCGCCCAACCTCTTCGCCGCGAAATGATGCTCGATGGTTCGGGCGTCGAACTGGCGCAGGCCGAGGAAGCGATTACCGGCGAGAGCCCGCTCTGGGACGATCGCCGCGGTATCGTCTGGTGGATCGACATCCAGGGCCGGCGGCTGCTGGGTTTCAGCCCGAAAGCCGGCCCGATCGCGCCGATGCACCTGCCGTCCGAGCCCGGGCTTGTGGCACTCGCCGACGACGACAGCCTCATCGTCGGCCTCGAGGACGGCCTCTGGCGCCTGTTTCCCGAAACGGGCGCGCTCAAGCTCCTGACACCTGTGACCTCCCCGCACCCGGACATCCGGCTCAACGACGGCAAGCCCGACTGGCAGGGACGGTTGTGGTTCGGCTCCATGGACAAGTCCGGCTCGGGAATCCCCCATGGCGCGCTCTATTGCCGACATCCGGGCGGGCGCCTGGAAACGGTTCGTCAAGGCGTGCGCGTCCCCAATGCCATCGCCGTTTCGCGTGACGGCGGAACGCTCTATTTCAGCGATTCCCCGAGCCAGCAAGTGCTCGCCTTCGACCTCGACCAGTCCAGCGGCGCTCTCGGCAACGAACGCGTGTTCCGCACCTTCACCGGCACGGACAAGCCCGACGGTGCATGCATCGACGCCAACAATGGACTGTGGATCGCCGTCGTCAACGGCGCCCGGCTGGATCATCTCAACGCCGATGGCCACCTGATCGAGAGCGTGCCCATGCCCGTTGCAAAGCCCACCATGTGTGTTTTCGGCGGCAGTGAGCTGAGCGATCTCTTCATAACAAGCCAGCGACGCTTCCTGTCAGCCGACCAGCTCGCCCAGCACCCCCTCACCGGTGCACTGCTGCGCGTGAGGACTTCGTCGCGGGGAACGCCCCCAAACAGGGTGCGCATCTGATCTACGGTGAGTGGGGCGAGATGGTGCGCTATACCGCGCCCTGCCCTATCGCCAGCCCCTCCCCATCGAACCGATGCACCGGCGCCGTCGGCCCCAGGGCGACCACCTCGCCCTGCGCGATTGCCGTCTTCCCCTCGAGCCGCACGGTCAGCCGCTCGCCCTGATCAAGATCGAGATAAACGAACGTATCCGAGCCAGCCGCTCCACATGCGTCACCGTCCCGCTCCACGGCCCGTCGGCCACGATGTCGATATGCTCCGGCCGCACGCCGATGCGGGCGGCGTCGAACGTGCGGGCGCGCTCGCCGGCAAGGAAGTTCATCCTGGGGCTGCCGATGAAGCCGGCAACGAATTCGGTACGCGGGGTGTCGTAGAGATCGAGGGGCGAGCCCACCTGCTCGACGACGCCATCGCGCAGCACCACGATCTTGTCGGCCATGGTCA
>NZ_BSNS01000014.1 GCF_030160115.1 Devosia nitrariae
GCAAGGTGGACTTGCCGCAGCCCGAAGGCCCGACGAACACCACGAACTCGCCGGAGTCGATTTCAAGGTTCACCTCGTTCAGCACCGGCACCGCGCCGAACTGCTTGGAGAGGTTCTCAATCCGGATGGTCGACATGTGACGATCTCCTCATTGCGGTGCACGCGTTCACTTCTGGCCCGCCAGCTGACGGCCCTCTCCGCTGGGCCAAGGGACTTCCGCCGGCGGCGCGCGTCCGAGCCGCGTGTGCGTCAGGTCGGCGGGTCCATGCGCGGGCAGGCCCATGCGCTGGTACTGGCTCTCCGGTGCCTCATTGGCCCGCATCAGCTCGAGCATCAAATTGATCATCCGCAGCTCGATCTGCGGGTCCTCGAGCGGGTGCTCCTGTCCCGGATCGGTTTCGAGATCGAAGAGCAGCGTGCCGAGCTCGAAGGCATTGCCGGCACCGAACGGCATTCCGGGAATGCGCAGGACCGGCACGTCCTGGGTGAACGGGAACCCCTCGATGAGCTCGGCGCGCTTGAGCTCCTCTCGCGTGAACTGCCAGCGCATATGCGTGGGCATCAGCGTGTGTTCGTCGAGCGGCCGGTTCGAGGCGTCCCTGGGCGCGCGCATATAGACATAGCGCCCATCGGTGACGTTCACATGCATGCCGAAGGCGCCGAACAAGCCCGCCTCGCGCACCGGCGTGTCGCTGGCGACGGTCTGCCCAAGCGCGTGGCCCTCCATGCGCTCAGTCGGTGCGACGCCGAAATAGTCGAGCAGGGTCGGCCCGAAATCGATGGTCTGCACCAGGGATTTGCGCCGCTGCCCCTTCGCCTTCGCCCGCGGGTCCCAGATGAACAGGGGCGTGTGGATGTTCTCGTCGTACCAAGGCTGCACCATCTTGGCCCACCAGCCGTGCTCGCCGAGGAGGAATCCATGGTCGGTGCAGACGATCAGCATGGTGTCGTCCCAGAGATCGAGCTCGTCCATCATGTCAATGACGCGCCCGAGCGAAGCGTCGCACATCGATAAGAGCGCCGAATACTGGTCGCGCACATGCTGCACCGTTTCGGCCGTCTCGGTGACGCGCCCGTAGGTCGGCCAATCGAGCTGGGGGCCGTCATAGGGCCTCGCATAGTGAGCCTTGTGCCGATCGTAGGAAAAGAACGGCTCGTGCGGATCGAAGGTCTCGATCTGCACCAGCCACCGGTCGCGATCGGCATTGGTGCGCACGAACTCGATGCCGGCATCGAAGACGCGGGTCTGCGGATGGTCGGCCTCGTTCTCAAGATATTGGCGGTTGATCCGGTCCTGGCGGTGGAGCGCCGCATGGTGGTCCGTGGCCAGCGTTTCGCCGGGCGCCGGCACCCGCCCCTTCCAGCGGTCGCCCTCCTGGCCGCGGAAGAACTCATAGGTGTCGAAGCGGTTGTGGTAGGTCGAGCCGCCGTCTTCCCAATAGTGCTGGTGATCGGTGATCATGTGCGTATAGACGCCGGCTTTGCGCAGCATTTCCGGCACGGAGTCGTCGAACGGCTCCAGCGGCCCCCAGGAGCGATGCAGGAAGTTGTAACGCCCGGTCTGCAGCTCGCGCCGGGCCGGCATGCAGGGCATGCTGCCGGCATAGCAATTGTCGAAGGTGACGGCCTTTTCGGAAAGCCGCTGGAAATTGGGCGCGTGGATCCAATCGCAGCCATAGGGCGGCAGGAACCGCCGGTTGAGGCTGTCGAACATGACCATGATCGCCTTCATTGGTGACTCCTCGGCGTAACAAGACCCTGGGCGCGAAGCCCGCGATTGTGTTGATGAGCTGGCAGCGGCCGCAGGCCCCGCGACTTACTTCAGGGCGCCCGAGAGCGCTCCCGACTGGAAGAATTTCTGGATCAAGAGGAAGAGGACGACGATCGGCACGCTGATGGCGAGGACGGCAGCCATCAGCAGCGGCCACTGGGTGGAATTCTCCTGGAAGAACACCGTCAGCCCCAGCTGGAGCGTGCGCATGTCATTCGAATACGTGACCACCAGCGGCCAGACGAAATCGTTCCACGCCGCCTGGAAGGCAAAGACCCCGACCACCGCGACCGCGGGCTTCACCAGCGGCGTATAGATCTCGAAGAAGATGCGGAATTCGCTGGCCCCGTCGATGCGGGCGGCATCGCCGAGTTCCGCCGGCAGCGAGATATAGAACTGGCGCATGAGGAAAATGGCGAGCGCGGAAACGATATGCGGCACCATCACCCCGGGCAGCGTGTTGAGCAGGCCCTGCCCGCCATTGCCGAGGATGTCGTTACCTCCGGTCAGCGGCACATGCGAGACCATGACGAAGAGCGGCACCAGCGACACTTCCGGCGGCACCACCAGCAGCGCCACCAGCAGCAGCAGCATCAGGTTGCGGCCCCTGACCGGGAGCATGGCCAGCGCATAGCCGGCCGCGCACGAGAGAACGACCTGGGTGATGGTACAGGTGATGGCAACGACGGCGCTGTTGATGAAGAAGCGCAGGAAGTCGGCGCTGAGGAACGCATCGGCGAAATTGGAGAATTCGAGGCGCGAAGGCCAGGCGCCGATCCATTCGCCATGGGGCGTCAGGGCCACCATCACCGTATAAGCCATCGGCACGGCATAGAGCGCGGTGACGACGAGGGCGATCGCATGGAACGCGGCCGAGGCCGTGATCTTGGGGTCGATGCGCGGGGCCGCGCGGCCGCGTCTAGTGGCAACAGTCATCACGAGACCTCCCGTTTCGGGCGGAGCACGAAGCGCAGCACCAGCGACAGCACCACGACCAGCAGGAACAGCATCACCGCCATGGCGCAGGCCTTGCCGATGGAAAGGTTGGTGAAGGCTTCATCGTACATGAGATAGACGATGGTGCGGGTAGCGTTGACCGGCCCGCCGCGCGTCATCACGTAGGACTGGGTGAACATCTGCAGCGCGCCGAGGAACCAGGTGATGGCAACGAACGCCACCACCCCGCGGATGGTCGGCAGGCTTATGGTCCAGAAGCGCTGCACCGCATTGGCCCCATCCATCTTGGCGGCCTCGAGCAGGTCCGAGGGTACCGACTTCAGCGCCGCGAGCACGATGATCATGAAGTAGCCGAGGTTGCGCCACATGCTCATCACAACGATCGAGGGCATGGCCCAGGCGGGATCCGAGAGGAAGTAGATCGGGCCCCAGTCGATCGCCATCAGCGCCGAGTTGATCGGCCCCACTGCCGGATCGAGCAGCAGGTTCCACACCAGCGCGACGACCACATAGGAGGCCGCCTGCGGCAGATAAACGATGGTGCGCATCACCGGGCCGCCGAAGAGGTAGCCATTAAAGAGCGCCGCAACCAGCACCACGACGACGATGCCGATGCCGACCTGGCTGACGGCAAATGAGAGCGTGTTGCGCAGCGACTCCCAGAAGACCGGATCGCGCAGGATCGCTTGATAGTTGGCAAGGCCCACCCATTGCGGCGGCGCCAGCAGCGAATAATTGGTCAGGCTGAAATAGAAGGCGAGGAGGAGCGGCACCACCGAGGTGAGGATGATCGCCACGGCCGCCGGACTGAGGAGGATCTCCCCCGCCAGCCGCTGCCGGCGCTCGAGATCGTGGGTGAAGGGGCGCGCTTGCGGCCGCGCCCCCACGTCACTTCCCATTACCGCAACGCCGTCAGGCCGCATTGATCTCATCGATCTTGCGGTCGAGATCGGCAAGGATCGCCGCCTCACCGCCGCTCTGGCGGATGGCGGCCTGCATGGCGATGTTCACCTGCTGCTGGATCTGCAACAGGTTCGGCGCCGTCGGCAGCGCCCCGGCATATTGCGTCGCCTCGACGAAGCCGCGGTCGACATTGGCGAGATAGGGTGCATCGGCCTGGTCGGTGCGCGCCGGCAGCCCGCCCCAGAGCTCGGCGACCTTTGCCGATTGCTCCTTTGAGGCGATGAACGAGAGCAGCGCCCAGGCGCCGTCCGGATCGGCGGTGTTGGCGCCAATGCCGAACTTGTTGATCCAGGCGATGGTCCTGGGTTCGCCGCCGGCATCGGCCGAGAGTGGCTGGCCGGCAACGATATATTGCTGCACCTCGGGCGCGTTCTGCGCCGCGTTCGCGGATTCGTTGGCACTGTTGTAGGCCATCGCCGCCCTGCCTTGCACCATCGGCCGCGGGCCCGTACCCTGGTAGACGAGATTGGGGTTGGCGAGCCCCTCGGCAAAGAACGACACCAGATATTCGAGCGCCCGCATGCCGGGCTCGCTCGAAAGCACCGATTTGCCGCTCTCGTCGAAGAACGAACCGTTGGCCTGGTAGAGCATCTGCGAGAAGGTCTGCATCAGCCCGACGGACGTGTCCTGACCGGAAAAGAACGGCGCATCAAGCGGGCCGCCCTCACTCTTGGAGAGCTTGATGGCAAGCGCCTTGAACTCGTCCCAGCTGGTGGGCAGTGCGTCGGCGCCGACGCCCACTTGTTCGAGCATGTCGGAGCGGTAGACGGCGGTACGCACGTCCGCATATACGGGCAGCGCATAGGAGCGGCCGTCATAGGTGCCATCCTGCAGCATCGCCGGATAGAACTTGTCGGTATCGTCCCAGGCGGCCAGGCGTTCGTCGATCGGCAGGAACGCCCCACGCGAGGCGAGGGCCGGCGTCATCACCTGGCCCATCATGGTCACATCAGCCATGGTGCCGCTGGCAGCGGCGGTCAGCAGGCGCTGAAAGGCAGAACCCCAGTCGGACTGGCGCAGCTCCACATCGTAGCCCGTCTCGGCCTTGAATTCGGCGAGGGCCCCCTTCATCCACTCGGTGGCCTTCTGGTCCGGCCCCAGCACCATGATCGACAGGAACTTGTTCTGCGCCAGGATGGCCGGGGCATAGATACCGGCCGCAAGGCCGGCCGCACCGGCCGCGGCCCCTTTCAGCACCGAACGGCGGCTGAACTTTGCGTTTTTGATGGACATCGTTTCTCCTCCCACGAATGTTTGTAGGGGACGTCCATCGCAAGCCATTCCAGGCGGCCTCTCCGGCTCGCCCTCTGCGGGACGGTTGGTTGCCGGCGGCGTGCGGACGGATGGCGGGATGGCGCTTTCCCTCTCCTCGCTGAAAATCTATCCGGCAGGCCCGATAAGCGATAATAGCTATTGTTACATCATCGATATCCGTTAGTTATGACCCATGCGCCTTCTCGTCTCCCGGCATCTCGAGAACTTTCTCGTTCTCTACGAGATGCGCAACATGCGCGCCGCCGCCGAGCGCAAGGGCATTACCCAGCCGGCCCTGACCAAGAGCCTCAGGACCCTCGAGGACGAAGTCGGCAGCGATCTCTTCAAGCGCACGGCTAAAGGCCTGGAGCCGACCGAGGCGGGCGAGGCGCTCCACCGCTACGCCCACGCCATCGACCAGGAAGCGCGCTTTGCGACCCTCGACGTCCAGCGCTCGACCATCGAGGCCAAGGGTCTCCTGCGCATGGGCGTCGGCCCGGCCCTGGCCGTCAGCAGCCTGCCGCGCGTGCTCGTCGACTTCTACGAAAAGTTTCCCAATGTGCAGGTCAGCGTCGAGACCGGCATCACCACCGTCCTTATCGAGGAGGTGATCCGCGGCGATCTCGACGTGATGATCAGCGCCCGGCCCGATCGCCCGCTGCCCGAGCACTTCGCCGCCGTGCATCTCTTTTCCAATCGCATGCTGGCCGTCTGCCGGCGCGATCACCCGTTGCGGCAGCGGGCCCGCGTCACCATCGAGGATCTCTGCCAGTACCGGCGCGTCGGCTTCCTCGATGACCACGATTTCGATATCAACGCGAAGAAGACCTTCGGCAGGCGCGTCGAAAACCTGACCGCTGCCATACGCACCAACAGCGTCTCGGTCATGCTCGACGTGCTGGCCGCGACCGACCATTTCGCCATCGTCAACGAAATCATGGTCCCCCGGGGGAAGGCTCAGGGCCTCCTGCCCCTCACCGTCGACGACCCGCTCTGGGTCATCCACATCGAATTGATCTGCAAACTCGCCTTCATCGACTCCCGCCCGATCAAGACCTTGCTGCGCGCCTGGAACGCGCGGACCCTGGTGCCTTCGACACACTGAAACCCTCTCCAGATGGAGCCATACGATGCCGATCTCGCGTGGAAGACCAAACATCGTCCTCGTCCTGATCGACGACATGGGCTGGCAGGATCTCGGCTGTTATGGCTCGACCTTCTATGAAACGCCCAACATCGATGCGCTGGCCGCGCGCGGCACGCGGTTTACGCAGGCCTATGCGGCGGCGCCAGTGTGCTCGCCCACGCGGGCGAGCCTGATGAGCGGGAAATATCCCGCCCGCGTCGGCATCACCCAGTATATCGGCGGCCATGGTGTCGGCAGATTGGTGGATGTGCCTTATTTCCACGGGCTGCCGGAAAACGAATTCTCGCTGGCGCGCGCCTTGCGCGAGGGCGGCTACCGCACCTGGCATGTGGGCAAGTGGCATCTGGGGGACGCCCGGCACGGACCGGAGCGGCATGGGTTCGACGTCAATATCGGCGGCTGCGCCCTGGGGTCGCCCACGACCTATTTCAGCCCCTATGCAATCCCGACGCTTGAGGACGGGCCGCCGGGCGAATATCTGACCGACCGCCTGACGGACGAGGCGATCCGCCTCGTCGAGACGGCCGACGAGCGGCCGTTCTTCCTCAATCTCTGGCACTATGCGGTGCACACGCCACTCGAGGCCCCCGGCGACCTCATCGGCAAATACCAGCGCAAGGCCGCCGCGCTCGGCCTCGACACCCACGCGATCGTCAAGGCCGAGTCGATGTCCGCCTGGCATCTCAGGGGCAAGCATGTCGAACGGCGCACGGTGCAGTCCGACCCCGCCTATGCAGCGATGATCGAGAATCTCGATGCCAATATCGGCCGCCTCGTCGCCGCGCTCGATGCGGCCGGAAAGCTGAACGAGACGCTGATCGTCTTCACCTCCGACAATGGCGGGCTCTCGACCTCCGAGGGTTCACCCACCTGCAATGCGCCGCTCGCCGAGGGCAAGGGCTGGATGCAGGACGGGGGCGTGCGCGTACCTTTCATCGCGTGTCTGCCCGGCGTTGTGCCGGCCGCACAATCGCCCCTCGCCTTTTCGACACCCGACATCTATCCGACCCTGCTCAGCGCCGCCGGCCTGCCGGCAAGGCCGCGCCAGCATGTCGACGGCGTCGACCTCTGGGCGCAGTGGCGGGGGCTCAGCAACGCCGGCCGCGGAGCCCTGTTCTGGCATTATCCGCACTATTCCAACCAGGGCGGCACCCCGGGCGCGGCCGTGCGCGAGGGCGACTTCAAGCTGATCCGCTGGTTCGAGGACGGACGCCTTGCCCTCTTCAACCTGGCCGAGGACATCGAGGAACGGCACGACCTGTCAAGCGAGCGTCCCGACCTCGTCGAAAAGCTTGGCCTGCGCCTCGACGACTGGTCGCGCGACGTTATGGCCCTCGTCCCGCAACCCAACCCGCACGACTATTTTCCCCCGGAAGGGATGTGATCCCTTCCCTCCTCGGGCGCGGAGCCTGTCCTCGGGGGCTCCCGTTGTGTGATTCAATCAGAACGGGAAATGCTCTGGATGACAGTTGGCGGCGGTTGGGCAGGCCGATCGATTCGGCGGCCAACGCCCCGATTTCGGTGTTGACGCGTTGGGTGAGTCCTCATCGCCCTGGGCTGCATCGCGTGAAATACTGCCAAATATCTCTGCGCCGGCGCTTCGGCCAGCATCCTCAACCTCTCATGTCGCCCCGCGAGGCTGGTGACCACCCTCCTTTCTCTCCTCGTGGGAGAAAGGTGGCGCGCGACAGCGCGAGGCGGATGAGGGGGCCTTGCGCACCCCTCACCCCGTCAACGCTCTGTTCAGAAAAACCCCTTCGGCGTCTCGCCCTTCAGGAACGGCTCGATAAAGGCATGCAGCAGGTCGACCTGGGTGATGACGGCCGTGTGCGACGTCGCCGGCAGGACCGCCAGTCGGGATTCGGGCAGCGGCTCGCCCATGTCGCCCATGATACCGCCGCCGAGCAGCCGCAACATCGCAACCGCGTGCTCGAGCGTGTTGACGTCCGCATCGCCGGTGATGATCAGCACCGGCGTGGTGAGCGCAGCAACGTCCTCTTCCCAGGCCATGGGTTCGTGCTCGAGCGCGATCAGCTTTTCGGCCAGGGCCGGAAAGCCCTCCGGGTCGGCGGCGAGTTGGCGATACTCCTCGGCGAACGGCATTTCGACGATCATCTCCACCGTCATCTGCGGGATCGCCTCGGTGAACGCCGGCTGCCAGCCCTCGAGGTCATAAGCGACAGAAGCGGCAGCGAGCTTGTTGACCCTCTCCGGGTGGCGGATGGCGAGCTGCAGCCCGGCGATCGCGCCCATGGAGTAGCCGAAGACGTCGGCCTTTTCGATGCCGACCTCATCCATGAACGCGGCCACGTCATCGGCAAGGTTCTGATAGGTGATCGGCCGGTCGATATCGGTCGTGCGGCCGTGCCCTTGCAATTCGAGCGCATAGACCTTGTGGGTCTCGGCGAGCCTGGGGATGATCTCGCCCATGGTCAGGATGTTCATATAGGCGCCATGCAGGACGATCAGCGGATCACCCTCGCCCGAGACCTCGTAATACATCTGCATGCCGTTGACATCGACGCGCGCGCCGACGGGTTCGGATGAGGCGGAATCCTGCGCCAGCGCGGGGGCTGCCGACGCGGCCACCAGGGCGGTGGCGATGGAAAGAAGCGTCTGCCTCAACATTTCTGTCTCCTGGAATGGCCTTGAGTTGACTGAAAGACTAGACCCAGGCGATTTTGTCGCAAACGACAAAACACGGGCAGAAACGGTCATGAGACGGCATGTTGGTTTTGTTGTCCATCCGGGCTTCCAGTTCCTTGACGTGATCGGTCCCACAACCGCCTTCGAGCTGGCGTCCCGCTACGTCGAAGAGGGCTACGATCTGCAGATCCTCGCCCCCGTCGCAGGACCGGTGCAAAGCTCATGCGGGCTCAGGCTCGATGCCGGGCCGCTGACGGCTGAAGGCCTCGACACCATCATCGTCTCGGGCGGCCAGTTGGTGTGGGATATGGAGGCTTTCGGCTCGATCGTTGCCTGGCTGGTGTCGGTTCGGCCGCGCCGGCTCGCCAGTGTGTGCTCGGGCGCGTTCCTCCTCGCCGAAGCGGGGCGGCTCGATGGACGCGCCGCAACCACGCACTGGGACAGCACCGAGCGCTTCCGTCGCAGCTATCCGCGGGTGCGGCTCGACCCCGACCGAATCTACACGCGCGATGGGGATATCTGGACCTCGGCTGGGATATCGGCCGGTATCGATCTGGCCCTGGCGCTGATCGAGGACGATTTCGGCGCGCCGCTCGCCCGCCGCACCGCCCAGCACCTGGTCGTGCACAGCCGCCGCCCCGGTGGCCAATCGCAATTCTCGGGCCTCATCGAACTGGGCGGACATTCGGGGCGCTTCGAGGCGCTCATGGCTTGGGTCAAAAGCAATCTGCATCTGCCGCTGACAGTCGAGCAGTTGGCGGATCGGGCCGCGATGAGCCCGCGCAACTTCTCCCGGGCGTTCCTGCGCGAGGTCGGGACGACTCCGGCCAAGGCCGTAGAGCAATTGCGCCTGGAAGCGGCGCGCGATGCCGTCGAGGCCGGCTTCGGCTCGTTCGACCAGATCGCCCGCGAGGTGGGTTTCGGCGACGCCGGCCGGATGCGCCGCGCCTTCCTGCGCGCCCTCGGTCAGCCGCCGCAGACGCTGCGACGGTCATCGCGCATGGACGGCGCATCGGCGGCGCCGTGAACCCGCGCCGGATGACTTCCTGCGGAAGTTGAGGCGTCGTGCCTCACACGGCCTCACCCCACCAGCCCCAGCCTCACGAACAACTCCGCCGGCGCCCCTGCCGCGGCCAGCGTCTCGCGCATCAGCGCCGTCATCCGCCGCGCCTCATCCGGCGCGCCTGCGAACAGGTTGTTCCGCTGGCCGGGGTCGGCCTTGCGGTTGTAGAGCAGCGGTTCGCTGTCGAGCGGGCGGCGGTCGCCGGGGCGGTCGGCGGTGAAGGGGATTCGCCACTGCGGCATGTCGACTCCCGGAATGAAGCATCCGTGCTCGATCGGCTGGTCCGGCGCCATGATCGTCGTCGGCACCATCGTGGAGTAGGCAAAGACCGGCATCGATCGGTCAGGCGGCTGGATCAGCGTCCACTCCCCGTCGGTGCAGCAAAGCCCTTGCCCGAAGGTGCCGTAGAGCAACGCCTCTCGCCCGTCCCCGTCTTCCGCGATCATCGGCAGGATCGAGCGCGAATGCGTGCCCGAGGGCAGGGTCACGCCCGCCGCATCGAGTACCGAGCCGAAGATGTCGAGCGTGCTGGTCAGCCCCTCGATGGCCCGGCCGATGCCGGGGAACCTCGGGTGCCAGACCAGGAGCGGAATGTTGGCATGGCTGTCGAAGTGCGGGAACTGCTTGCCGAAGCCATGGCGGTCGGCAAGGTCGTGCCCGTGGTCGGTGGTGACGATGATCATGGTGTCGTCCCAGAGCTCCTGGCTGTCGAGCGTCTCCAGCAGTTTGCCGAACCAGCGGTCGGTCATGGTGAGCTTGGCTCCGTATTGGGACCGCACGAACGCGATCTCTTCCGGAGACGCCTGCGCCAGGAACTCCGCCTGCTTTGCCGCGTCCTGGTAGGGCGGCCAGAGGGTGAAGCGGTCGCGCGCCGTCCCGTCGCCATACATCGAGGCATAGGGTTCGGGCACGTCGAAGGGCTCGTGGACGTCGAAGGATTCGACCTGCAGGAAGAACGGGTTCCCCTGCTTGTGCGCCGTCAGCCAATCGCTCGACGCGCTCATCACCTTGGCCGGGAAGAAGTCCCGCTCGTCGCCGAACTGCGCGATGTTGGAATAGTAGCGGTGGCCGTAACCCGGGCGCCACTTCTCGATATTGCGCACCCATTGCGGCAGCTCCGCCTCGGGCAAGAGCGGCTTCCAGAAATCGAGCTCGTGTCCGCGCACGAACTCGGCCCCCTGGAAGCTCTGCACGTAGCCGTTCGCCGATTCCTCCCAGTAGTGGTAGTGGTCGGTGACAATGGCGGTGGTGTAGCCGGCCTGCTCGAGGAGCTTGGGCAGGCGCAGATCGAACGGCTCGAGCGGCCCCCATGGGCGCCACTGCATGTTCATCACCCCGGCAAAGATCTCGCGCCGCGCCGGCATGCACGGCAGGCTGCACACGAAATGGTTGTCGAAGCGGAAGGCCCTGTCGGCGAAGGCCTGCAGGTTCGGCGTCGCGAATTCGGTGCCGCCATAGGCGGAAAGGGCCGAGCGGTTCACGCTGTCGATGAGGACGAGGATGATGTTCATGGGGGTTATCCCACTCCGAAAAACTGGGGGTTGGACGAGGACACGGCGCGCTATTGCTTGATCGATCCGGCCGCCAGGTCCGAGACGAGCTTGCGCTGCAAGAGCATGAACAGCACCAGCGTCGGCAGGGTGGAGATCACCGAGGCGGTCATCACCAGGTTCCATTGCGTGGTGTATTCGCCAAAGAACCCGGCAAGCCCCACCGGCACCGTCTTGTTGGCGTCCGAGGTCATCAGCGTCAGCGCGAAGAGGAACTCGTCCCAGGCCGAAACGAACGCATAGACGGCAACCACCACCACGCCGGGCCAGGCGACCGGCAGGATCACCCGGAAGATGATCTGCAGCGTGTTGGCCCCATCGATGCGCGCCGCCTCGTCGAGCTCGCGCGGGATCGTGTCGAGATAGCCCAGCAGCATGTAGATGGCGAAGGGCAGGTTGATGGCGGTGTAGGAGATGACGAGGCTTATGGGATTGTTGATGAGCCCCAGCGCGAAGAATGTCGCATAGAGCGGCGTGATCAGGATGACGAAGGGAAAGAGCTGCGTGGCGATAACGAGGATCAACAGCAGCTGGCGCCCGGCGAACCGCCGGTTGCGCGAGAACCCGTAGGCTGTGATCAGTGAAATGGAAACCGCCAGGACCGTTGCGATGGTGCAGACGATCAGGCTGTTGCGCAGGTAGGTGGGAAACGGCGAGCCGTCGAGCAGCGTGAAGTAGTTCTCCAGCGTGAAGCTGGTGATCAGCTGGAAGGTGCGGGTGAAGATCTCCGAATCCGGCCGGAACGAGATCAGCACCACCCAGATGAACGGGAACGCCAGGATCAGCAGGATCCCGATGCCGAAGCTGGCAACGGCAAGATCGGCAAGGAATCGCCGGGGAGATGCTGCGGTCATCGCCATCTCATTTCTCCCCCTTCTCGCGGAAGATGACGAAGAAATAGACCAGCGCGAAGACGAACATGATGACGCTCATCACGACGCCGATGGCCGCGCCCGTACCCATTCGATAGTCGACGAACGAGGTCGTATACATTTGCGTGGCCAGCACCTGCGTATAGTCGCCGGGCCCGCCGCGGGTGGCGAGCCACACATAGACGAAGTTGTTGAACGTCCAGATGGTGGTCAGAAGCGTCACCACCGCGATCACCGGCTTTAGCAGCGGCAGCACGATCCGCGTTTCGATCTGCCAACCATTGGCCCCGTCGATGCGCGCAGCTTCCCGCAATTCGCTGGGGATCGACTGCAGCGCGGCAAGGAAGGTGATGACGACGAAGGGCAGTTCGCGCCAGATCAGCATCGTCTCGACCGCGCCCCACACCGTCGAGGTCTTGGCGAGGAACGGGATGCCCTGCTCGATGAGCCCCGTCCCCACCAGCAACTGGTTGACGGCGCCGTAGCGCGCATCGAGCAGCCACTTCCAGGCCGCCACCGCCACCACCGGCGGCGTCACCCACGGGATCAGCACCAGCGAGCGTACCAGCCAGCCCAGCCGCCATCGCCTGAAGACAGTGGCGTTGAGCAGAAGCGCCAGCAACAGACCGAGGACGAGACGGATCACAACCGTCACCGCGGTCAGCGGCACGGCAGTATTGTAGAGCGCCTGCCCGGTCGACGGGTCGCTCAGCACCTCGGCAAAATTGTCGAACCCGACCCAGCGCCCCTCCTTGCCGAGATCGAAGAGGCTGAGGTCCTGGAAGGCGAGCGCCACATTGTAGATCGCCGGACCGGCAAAGAAGAAGGCCAGCACCGCCATGGCCGGCAGCACCAGGGCATAGGGCTCGAGCCGGGCGCCCCATGGACGCGCCAGCCTCGCGGCCGGCGCGTCGGGGAGAGGTGTCGTCATGGTATCCGATGACGCCTTCATTTGGATCAATTCTGCCCGCGCGCCAGGAGGTCCTGAAGCTCGGTGAGGATCGCCTTGCTCGCCTCCTCGGGGCTGCGCTGGCCCGAGAACACCGCACCGAACTCGCGGTTGACCAGCGCCGTCATCGACGAGACGGCGATCGGCGAGGAGATGTAGCGCTCATAGGTCTGCGCCACCGGCATCATTTCGACATAGCCCGCTTCGCTCTCGGGGAAGTCGAGTTCGGCTACGAGGGACTTTTGCGCGGGATACTGGTTGTAGGTCGCAAACGTGTCCGGCCCGAGGAGGTATTGGACGAATGCCCAGGCTTCTTCGGGATGCTCGGTATTGGGGTTGATGCCGAGCGCACGCCCGCCGAGATGCGAGATGCGCTTGACGCTGCCGGCCGGGATCGCGGCCGTCATCAGCGGCACATCCGCCTGCGCCTCGGCCGCACGGAAGGTCTGCGGCGGAAAGAAGGTGATGGCGCAGTCGCCGCGCCCAAGCCCGCCCACCAGTTCCGGATCTCCCCAGCTGTTGACGGTGATCAGGCTTTCGGGCGCCGAGCCGGAGGCAAAGAAGTCGTTGAAGTAGGTCATCGTCGCCGTAAGGTCCTCGACAGTGGCGACGATTTCCCACTGGCCCGGCGCCGTCTCGTCGATGAGGGTCGAGCCGTTGCTCCATAGGTAATAGTTGACCAGCATCCACATGCCGCTGTCGGGCGAGCTGCCGGCCGGAAAGCAGAAGCCGAACTGGCCGTCGCCGGTGGTCAGCGCCTCGGAGGCGGTGGCGAGATCCTCCCAGGTGTCGGGGAATTCGAGGTCCGCGCCTTCCAGGAGGTCCGGCCGGTAGGCCATGGCGAAGGTGTCGGACGTCCAAGGCACGCCGTAGACCTTGCCGTCGAGCGTCGCCAGGTCAAGCGCGAGGAAATCGTCCAGTCCCGCGCCCGGCGGCTCGGCCGCGATCAGCGGGTCGAGCTCGAGCAACAGGTCGGAGCGGGCAAGGTCGCGCGTCCACACGAACGCCAGGTGCTGGATGTCGGGCCCGGCCCCGGCCGGAACCTCGCGCGCCAGCTGCGCCAGCGTGTCAGCGCCCGACATGGTTTCCATGCGCACCTGGATGTCGGGGTTGGCGGCGTTCCACTTTTCGATCGCGGCAACGAGCCCCTCGGTTTCGGTCGGCGGGTCGAACTGGCGGAACACCAGCTCCACCTGTTCCTGCGCGATGGCCGCGCTCGAAAATCCGGCAAGGGTGACAAGGCATGTCGTTGAGAGCGCCAGCCGGCGCCAGTAGTCCTTCTTCATTGCTTCCTCCACTGGGCGCATGAAGGCGCCTCAAGCCGCGCGCACGGTGCGGCGGCTGCTCGAACTCCCGACACCGGCAGGCTATGCTATGCGTATTTTGGCGGAAGTCTCGTCCGGGCCGTCATCGCCGAGGCAATGCTCCGGAACCATAATTCCTTGTCGCATACCGGTCTCACCAATATTGAGAACACCGGGCGCTATGGACGTCAAATGCAAAGCTTCTATATGATATGCGTATCTTGCATGCCCTCACGGAGGAGCGGATGCGCGAGCTGCGCCAGTTCGTAGAGGTCGCCAGCCGCGGCTCGATCTCGGCGGCGGCCAAGCACCTCAACATCTCCCAGCCGGCGCTGTCGCGCGCCATCCACAAGCTCGAGGAAGGTTATGGCGCGCCGCTGTTCGTGCGCAACGGCGCCGGCGTCGAGCTCAGCCCCTATGGCTCGGCGCTCTATAGCCGGGCGGTGCGCATCCTGCCGGCCCTCGACGAGGCCCGTGAGGAGATCGAGCAGTTGCAGGGCCGGGCCAAGGCCGCCATCCGCATCGCGACCGGCGACCTCTGGGGTCTCGTCATCCTGCCGGAGGTGACCCGGCAGTTTGCACAAGCCCATCCCGATGTCGTTGTCCATGTCGAGATCGCCGACGAGGGCACCCGCCTCGAAGGCCTGCGCAACGGCGTCTACGACCTCGTCTTTGGCACCTTCTCCTCGCGCTACGGCCCGGTGGTCGAAGTCGAGTTCGAGCCGATGGTGCGCCAGGCAACCTACGTCTATTGCGACAAGAACCACCCGCTCGCCAACAAGGGCGTCGCCAGCCTCGACGACCTCCTCGCCCAGCGCTGGATCAGCCCCGGCTACGAGGACGATGCCGGCCCCGGCAAGCTCGCCCGCCACGCCCGCGACTTCGCCGTGCGCGTCGACACCATCCTCAACGCCCTGCTGCTGCTGCGCCACTCCCCCTTCGTCATGTCCGCCTCGAGCGGCTTCGTCTCGCTCTTTGCCGATTTCGGCATCGTCACCATCGACATCGACGACCCCGGCGAAAGCGACGACTCCGGCGTCATCTACCCCGCCCGCTCCCTCGATCGCCCGATCGTGCGCGATTTCCTGCGCCGTGCGCGCGAGCACGCGGCGCAGGTGGATTTGCCGAAGATGGTGTGAGGGCGGGCCGACCGGTGACGTCTGGCTGGAGCGCTTCAGACACCATTTTTGCTGAAACCGCGTCAATTCAACTTAGTCCTCACGTTCCGATCCGCGTGGCCGATGCTTGCCCAGGTACTGTGTGGTCGCATCGTCGGCCGGAAAGAAGGCTTCTATAGCCAGTTCCGATAGCAGCACGTCTCTTGGGGTGCCGAAGACGGTCGTCGTCGAGATGAACGACAGGGTTCCGCCCGCGGTTTTGAGCCGGAACGGCACCAGCACGCTGGCAGAACCGGGTGCGTTGGTCTGGCTCTCGCCATAGGCCAGCAATTCCGCCCGCAAGCGGACCAATACATCATCGCGTGTCGCAGCGATCTGCCGGCTCAGCCGATGGAGCAGGTGGTCACGCCATTCGCTGAGGTTTTCGATCAGGGGAGCCAGGCCATCGGGATGGAGGCTCAGGCGAAACACATTGATCGGCGGTTCGAGCAGCTTTGCGTCGGCGACTCCCGCGAGCAGGGGACCAAGGGCGGCATTGGCATGAAGGAGCTGCCAATGGCGGTCGATGGCCAGTGCTGGATAAGGCTCATGCCCCTTCAGGATCGCGCGCACTGCCGAGCGCGCTGCCTCCATTTCGGGGTCATCGAGGTCCCGCTCGGAATAGGCAGGAGCGAAGCCCGCGGCGAGCAGTGCGGCGTTGCGCTCGCGCAGCGGGATATTCAGCCGTTCAGCCAGATGGATCACCATGTCGCGGCTGGGCCTTGCCCGTCCCGTTTCCAGGAAGCTCAGATGGCGCTGCGAAATGTCGGCCTCGAGTGCGCAATGGAGCTGGCTGAGATGATGCCGCTGCCGCCAGGCGCGAAGGTGATCGCCGACACTGACTGCCATCTGCTGTGTCATCTGTAATATGCTCCTGGTGCCAATAGCCTTCAGTTTAGCAATATCGGGACGCCGCGGCGCGAGTGCCCCGGCGTCCGCCTGGTCGCCGCCTGTCAATCCTGGGTCATGTATTGATCCCAGAATCCCGCGGCCGGTTCGATCTGCTCGACAATGTCGACCAGGATACCGGCGGGGTCACGGGTCATGAACCGCCGCTGTCCCCATTTCTCGTCGGTCAGGGGGTGGACGATCGGCGCGTCACTGCCCTTGAGCCGGTCGAACACCGATGCTGCATCGCTGACCTCGATCGTGAGGATCATGCCGAGGCCGTTGAAGGTTTCGGGGCCCGGCGGATTGGAGGGGTGGTCGGGATGCATGAAGGCAAGCGTTGCTCCACGCGTACCGTCTTCACCCGGACCGACGAGATAGACGAACCAGCTGGCTTCGAAGGCCACCTGGAAGCCGAAATGGCTGACATAGAAGTCCCGCGCTTCAGCGAGAGCCGGGGTGGTGATGAGCGGATAAAGGTCGCGAACCTTCATTGCAGGTCCTCCATGATTTGCGGGAAGATCGGTTTGTCCAAGGGCCGGCATGGCGGCGAAGAGGGCGAATGCGGTTGCCAGAAAAGTGCGGCGGCCAATTACGTCCACCAGTCCCTCCTCACGCAAAACCTGCCGGACGGCGCGGGCCCGCATTGAATTCGGCTAACCCCAGCAGGGCCACGACCAGGGCCTGAAGGATCAGGAAGCCGGTGCCAAGAAGGTTGGGGCCTGTGACGGCGACCAGGGCGAGACTCCCGGCCACCCAGGCAGCATTGCCGAGGATGACGAGCCAGACACCGGCAGTCCAGGGGCGGACCTGACGGGCCAGGACCGCCATGAAGAGGGCGATCGGCAGAAGCACGCATCCTGCGATAAAAAGCAGGTCCTGCGGCAGCACCATCAGCGCCGACAAGGCGGGTGCCGACAAGATCAGCACACTACCCATCAGCGCGCAGGTGAGAGCATCGAAAGCGAGGATTCTGTTGAGCGTCATTGCTGGTCTCTAGGTTCGTGATGGCGGGATTTGACCGTGGATCGGAGGGCAATGCGATTACGTTGCAGGTAATAAGGATGGCTATTCGACACGCTGAAGACGACGAGTTCTCTGAAGGTCTGCGTCCTGGCCGCTTCTTGCGGACGCAAAGGTCGGTGATCATCACCGTGCCGGCGATGAAGCCGAGGCTCCAGCCGATACCGGCCTGTCTTGTCCCCCTCCCGTGCTGGGCGGATCGAATGACCGCAGGCTGGGAAGTTTCGTTTGGCTCGGCTAAGTTGCCGCTGATTTGGGCCGGCACCTTGCCGCCAGCCAACAGTCAGCAGGGATTTGGCAGCAAGACGGTGTCGACTTCTGCCCGAAGAGCCATCCCGATCTTGCAGTGGAGCATAGCGTGACCAACGCGGGTGCCGACTCGTCGTCCGCCAAAGAGCAGTCCACGGTCCTCGGACCGTTTCGTCACCGGACCTTCCGTCTTCTGTGGATCGTGACGCTCGTGTCGAACCTTGGGGGTTTGATCCAGGCCGTGGGCGCGGGGTGGCTGATGACCACTCTGACCGATTCCTACAACATGGTGGCGCTGGTCCAGGCCTCGACCACTTTGCCCATCATGGTGTTCTCCCTCGCCGCGGGGGCGCTGGCTGATAATTTCGACCGGCGGATCATCATGATCGTCGCCCAGGTCGGCATGGCGCTGGTCTCTGTTCTTCTGGCGGTCCTCGGCTTCATGGGCCTGCTGACGCCATGGCTTCTGCTCACGTTCACCTTCCTCATCGGATGCGGGACGGCCTTGTTCAACCCCTCCTGGCAGGCATCGATGGGCGACATCGTGCCGAGGCACGACCTGCCGGGAGCCGTGACGCTCAACAGTATGGGCTTCAACATGATGCGCAGCGTCGGGCCGGCCATCGGCGGCCTCATCGTTGCCATTGCCGGCGCCGCGGCGGCGTTCGCGCTCAATGCGGTCTCCTATCTGCCGCTCATCTGGGCCCTGTCGCGCTGGAAGCCGGAGCGTGCACCCAGCCGTCTGCCCAGCGAGCACTTCGGCAGCGCCATGTGGGCGGGGATCCGCTATGTCTCCCTCTCGCCCAATCTGACCACCGTACTGCTGCGCGGTTTCCTCTTCGGCTTCGGAGCCGTCAGCATCCTCGCGCTGCTGCCCGCGGTCGCCGCCAGCTATGCGGGGAGCGGCGCACTGATCTACGGCGCCCTGCTCGGCTTCTTTGGCCTTGGTGCCATCGGCGGCGCCCTGCTCAACGCGCGCATCCGGGCGCGCTACGGCAACGAAACCATCGTGCGGGTGGCCTGCGTCGCGTTTGCGGTGTGTTGCCTGGGTCTGGGCCTCAGCCGGCATCCGCTTCTCAGCTTTGTCCTGCTGATGCCCGCCGGCGCCGGCTGGGTTTTGGCGCTATCGCTGTTCAACGTCTCGATCCAGCTTTCGACGCCGCGCTGGGTGGTCGGGCGGGCCCTCTCGCTCTATCAGACGGCGACATTCGGCGGCATGGCAGCGGGCAGCTGGTGCTGGGGCGCGGTTGCCGATGCCTCGGGCCTCACCTGGTCGCTGGGTCTGGCAGGCGCCGTGCTGCTTGGTTGCGCGATTGCGGGCGTGCGCCTGCCGCTGCCCCGGTTCGGTTCGCGCGACCTCGACCCGCTCAACACCTTCAACGAACCGATACTGAAACTGGAACTCCAGCCGCGCAGCGGTCCCATAATGGTGATGGTCGATTATCAGATCGATGAGGCCGATATCCCCCGGTTCCTCGCCTTGATGGCCGAACGCCGGCGCATCCGCATCCGCGATGGCGCGCGGCAATGGGCAGTGCTGCGCGATCTGGAACGGCCCGAGATCTGGGTGGAATCCTACCATGTTCCCACATGGGTGGATTACGTCAGGCACAATCTGCGGCGCACCAAGGCCGACGCCGAGAACACCAGCCTCCTGCGCAGCCTCCACCGCGGCAGCGAACCCCCGCACGTTCATCGCATGATAGAGCGGCAAACCGTGCCGACGAGCGAGGATCTCGTCACGCGTCAATCGACGGAGCTTTAGGAGCGTCTGAACGCCGAAGCTACCGATTGAGGTAACCCACCATCCACAACTTCCGCCGCCGGCCAGGGTCGTAAAGGTAGTACCCGGCAAACAATGGGTCCTAACCGCTGATCAACCCGGCATTTCGCTCAAGGCGACGCATCTTGCCAACATACTCGAGCAGCCAATCAGGCCAATTGATGGTCATGCCGTTGCAACCCATTTCGGCTGCGGCGATCATCTTCTCGCGGCTCGATATGCCTGAGCTTCGCGCCTCGATCCCCAGGCTGTGTGCCAGATCGATCAGTTCGCGGGATTGGTTGGCTGAGTTGAGGGTAATCATGGAAAAGCCGTTGGCGACACATTGCTCCACGGCGCGACGCGGATCGGTGCGCAGTAGCTCTTCGGGCGCCCAGGCAATGCGCAATCGAGGCTCGCGCAGCTTGGCCCGTCTCAAGCCCTCCTCATCGTCTATCGAAAACAGAAAAGCTCTGTCCGCCAACCCCCGAGTCTGAAGAGCTGCGACCACGGCCTCAGGCAGCCCGGGCATCGGTTTCTTCAACTCGATATGGTAGGTGAGCGATGGTCCGAAGGCGTCCAGCAACTCCTCCAGGGTAATCAGCCGTTCGCCCGCATAGTCGCGATCCCACGAGAGTTTTGGGTCATGCCACGACCCGGCATCGAGCTCCAGGAGCTGAGCCAACGAATAATCCTCGGGCAGACCAGTTCCGCTGGTGGTCCGTTCGAGCGTGTGATCATGGAAAAGCAAAAGACGCCCGTCGCGGGTAAAAGCGACGTCGGTCTCGACCTCAGTAGCGCCCATTTCAACCGCACGACGAAAGGCAGCCATCGTGTTCTCTGGGGCGTAGCCGCTTGCCCCACGATGCGCGATGATCCTGAACGGATCAGCAAGTTTCATGACAATGGCCCTCCTTGACCGCGAGGGTATTGCGTTGTCTTCCGCCCATCAACGGCGCTCCGCCAGTCTGCTCAGGGCCAATGGCAGTGCTCACTCGGCCGCGCCGGCAGAGGACGTTCGTGCGTGACCGTCCTCTGCCGGCATCCTGGTCGCAACGCTTTCAGAAAGCGCGATAGCCCCATTCCGATTCAATCGGAACGGGAAGAACTCAAGTTGTCGACGGTATGCGGGCGATGACCTTGATCTCGAAATCGAAGCCCGCGAGCCAATTCACCCACCGACCGCTACAAACCGGCACCATCCGCGACCCCAACGGCAAGGTCGCCTTGACAACTGCGCATCCGCCCACTTATACGTACAACTAATACGTATAAGGACGGTGAAATGACGCTGCGGAGGACAACGCAGAAGGACGTGGCGTTGCGCGCCGGGGTGTCCCAGGCCGCGGTCTCGATGGTGCTCGGCGGCGGCAATGCGACCAGCCTGCCGCCCGAAACCGTTCAGCGCATCCAGAATGCGGCGCGGGAGCTGGGCTATGTACCCAACAGCCTCGCTCAGGCGCTCAAGACCCGCCGGACCATGACCATCGCCTGCGTGGTTCCCGACATCACCAACCCCTTCTACCCTGCCCTCATCCGCGGTGTGCAGAGGATTGCGCAGGTCGAAGGCTACGACGTCATCACCCTCAACACCGACGGCATTGCCGCCAATGAGCAGCACTTTCTGGAGTGGGCCCTGCGCGGCCGGGTCGACGGCGTCGTCGGCGTGTTCTTCACCTTGCGCGCCGCCGATCTGAAGCTCCTCCTTGACAATTCCATCGCCATCGTGCGCATCGAATCGTCCCGCAAGGCCGGCGGCCCCCTGCCGATCGACGACATTTTCGTCGACAGCCGCGCGGCCTCCGTGGTCGTCGTCAACCACCTGATCGCGCACGCACATCGCCGCATCGCCATGGTCGCGGGCGTCGGCGGCCCCCAGCGCACGCGCATCGACGGCTACCGCGAGGCGCTCGTGACCGCCGGATTGGAGCCGCTGGTCGTCACCGAGGACAGCTTCACCGAAACGGCGGGGCTCGACGCCGCCAACACAATTCTCGACAGCGGCTTCAATCCCACAGCCATATTCGCCGCCAACGATCTCATGGCCATCGGCGTGATGCGCGCGCTGCGCGATCGCAATTTGCGGGTGCCCGAGGATGTCGCCGTGGTCGGCTTCGACAACATCTCGGCCGCCCCCCTGGTCACGCCGCCGCTGACCACCGTCACACAGTTCCAGGACCGGATGGGCGAACGCGCCGCCGAGATCCTGATCCAGCGCCTTCGCGGCGAACGCGACGGCGCCGGCACCGCCCTGGAGATGCCCTTCGAGCTTATCGAGCGGGCATCGTCCTGACCCTACATCGTTCACTGGAGGAGAACATGGAACGACGCCTCTTCATCAAGACCGCCATCGCCTTGATGGCCGGAACCGCGCTGACCGGAGCGGCCCTGGCCGCCGGCCCCATCACCTGGTGGTACGAGACCGCCACCCCCGAACAGCAGGGGGTCATCACCCGCAACATCATCGAGCCGTTCAACGCGGCGCACCCGGACGACAGCCTCAGCATCGACTATCGCGGGGCCCAGCTCGACAACCAGATGCGCGTGGCGTTGCTCTCGGGCACGGGGCCGGACATCGTCTATACCGCCGGTCCCAGCTATGTGGCGCCGATGGCCCAGGCGGGACAGCTGCTGCCGCTCGACGATTATGCCGAGCAGTTCGGCTGGAACGAGCGCATCCTGCCGGTCTTCCTCGAGATGGGCAGGTACAACGGTCAGCTCTATGCCGTGCCCAAGACCTACGAGACACTGGGGCTCTTCTACAACGCCACCCTGTTGGAGGAACATGGCTGGACGCCGCCAACCAGCATTGACGAGCTCGAGGCACTGGCCGATGCGATGCTCGCCGAAAACATCGTGCCCTTCTCGTCCGGCAACGCCCTGTGGCGCCCGACCAATGAGCACTATGTGTCGCTCGCGCTCAACGCGATCGCCGGGCCGGAGAACGTCTACAAGGCCCTCAACGGCGAGATCCCCTGGACATCCGAGCCTTTCGCTGCGGCGATCACCCGGCTCAACGAGTGGTGGCAGAAGGGATATTTCGGGCCCAACTACTTCTCGCTCAACGGCGAGCAGCAGGTGGCCGAGCTCGCCGCCGGACGCGCCGGCATGATGCCCTCGGGCACCTGGCAGTTCCAGCACATCGAAACGTACTTCCCGCCCGCCAATGCCGAAGCCGGTTTCGTCGGCTTTCCGAGCACTGAGGATGTGGGCGAGCCGGTGTTCCCGCTGGGCGTCGGCTCCACCTTCTCGGTGGCCGCCACCTCGCAGAACCCGGACGGAGCGGCCGCCGCCATCGACTTCATCTTCAGCGACGAGACCTATACCGCGATGAACACCGAATGGCAGGGCGAGTGGAACACGCCGCTCAGCGACCTTTCCGGCATCACCCTCGGGGACGACGTCCTGCCGCTCTATACCGAGGCCATGCAGACGCTCGCCCAGTCGGTGGCGCAAGACGAATACGGCTACACCACCTGGACCTTCCTGCCGCCGGCGACCAACTCGTTCATGGTGAGCGGTATCGAGGAGGTCTGGCTCGGCCGTTCAACGGTCGAGCAATACCTCGCGCAGTGGGACGCGACCTTCCAGCAGGAAATGGCCGAGGGCAAGGTTCCGGCGATACCGGCGCGCTGACCATCCTTCCAACGAACGCAGAGGCGGCGGCCCGCCGCCGCCTCCACGGCGGAGTTCTCCCATGCATCGCTTCTATGTCGTTCCGACGCTGGTCATCAACGTCGCCATCATCCTGGTGCCGGCCCTGCTGACCGTGGCGCTGGCCTTCTTCCGCTGGGACGGCATCAACATGCCGGTCTTCATCGGCATGGGGAATTTCCAGGCCCTGTGGGCCGATCGCGTCTTCTGGACGGCGCTGACCAACAACATCATCTGGACCCTGCTGTTCCTCACCGTTCCCATCGGCATCGGCCTGCTCGCGGCAACGCTCCTGCTGGTCGCAAGGCGCGGCAGCATGTTCTTCCAGGTCATCTATTTCCTGCCCATGATCATCGCAACGGCAATCCTGGCGCGCATCTGGCAGGGCATGATCTACAGCCCCGTGTCGGGCGTGAACGGCATGCTGCAGCGCATGGGGTTCCCCACCCTCGATCCGCTGACGCAGCCCTCGACGGCGTTGCTCGGCATCGCGACGGTCGATCTCTGGCACTGGTGGGGTTTTCTCTGCGTTATCTTCTTTGCCGCGCTCCGGCAGGTGCCGCAGGAGCAGATCGAGGCGGCCCGCATCGAGGGCGCCAGCTTCTGGCAGATGATGCGCTACGTGTTGCTGCCCGGCATCCGCCCCACCATCACCCTGATGATGATCATGACGGTGATCTGGTCGTTCCTGGTGTTCGACTTCGTCTACATCCTCACCCAGGGTGGGCCCGCCTTCTCGAGCGAAGTGCTCTCCACCCTCGCCTACCGCAGCGCCTTCTATGACCTGGCGGTCGGCAAGGCTGCGGCCGTCGCCGTGGTCATCTCCATCTTCGGGCTCATTGCCACCGCCTTCTATATCCGCGAGCAGGCCCGGGAGTTCGACCGATGAGACTGATTGAAAGCCGGGCGACGCTCGTCCTCACCTACGCGCTGCTCGCCCTGCTGCTGGTGGTCACCCTCTTCCCGATCGCCCTGCTGGTGATCAATTCGGTCAAGCCCGCCGCGCAGATCGTGCAGAACCCCCTGGCCTGGCCCGAAGCCTTCCGCTGGGACAACTTCACCCGCGCCTGGACCGATGCCCGCTTTGGCCAGACCATGCTGAATTCCGCGGTCCTCTCCGGATTGACCATCGTGCTCGTCTGCACCACCGGCTCGCTGACCGCCTATGTGCTGGCCCGTCGCAAGATCAAGTCCTGGAAGATCATCACCTTCTATCTCCTCGCCACCACCACGGCGCCCATCCAGCTGTTCCTCTTCCCGCTCTATTTCGGCTTCGCCAAGCTCGGGCTCATCAACAACGCAGTAGCCGTATCGGTGGTCTATACGGCCGTGTGGTCGCCCTTTGCCGTCATGCTGCTGCGCACCTATTTCCTCGCCGTGCCCAAGGAACTCGAGGAAGCGGCCCTGATCGACGGCGCCAGCCATTGGCAGGTCTTCACCAAGGTCATGCTGCCGATCGTCTCGCCCGGCATCCTGACCGTGGCGCTGATCATCGGCCTTTATTCGTGGAACGAGTTCCTCATCGCCACGACCTTCCTGCAGCGCGCCGACACCACCACGGCGATCGTCTCCTTCTTCCTGCTGTCGGGCCAGTACAGCAGCGACTGGGGTGAGATCATGGCTGCGGCGCTCATCGTCGTCCTGCCCGTCATCATCCTCTTCATCCTCTTGCAGCGGCGCTTCATCGAAGGCATGGCCGGCGGCTCGGTGAAGGGCTGACCTTTTCAAGAATCGGAGAAAACCTTCATGCCCGTTCCCAACGACTATCTCGAACGCGTCTATGCCGGCGTGCTGGGCAAGCTGGTCGGCGTCTATCTCGGCCGCCCGTTCGAGGGCTGGACGTATCAGCGCATCATGGCCGAGCTCGGGCCCATCGAGTATTACGTCCACGAGCGCCTCAACCAGCCGCTCGTCGTCACCGACGACGACGTCGCCGGTACCTTCACCTTCGTGCGCGCGCTCGAGGACTACGGCATTTCTCCCGATCTGAAGGCTGAGGATATCGGCAAGGCCTGGCTTAACTATATCTGCGAGGAGCGCTCAATCCTCTGGTGGGGCGGCAACGGCAACTCCACCGAGCACACCGCCTGGCTCAACCTCAAGAAGGGCATCCCCGCCCCGGCCTCCGGCGCGATCGAGACCAATGGCCAGACCGTCGCCGAACAGATCGGCGCGCAGATCTTCATCGACGGATGGGCGCTGGTAGCGCCGGGCCAGCCTAAACTCGCCGCGCGGCTCGCCGAGCAGGCCGGCAAGGTCAGCCATGACGGCGAATCCGTCCATGCCGCCATGCTGTGGGCGGCCATGGAGGCCGAGGCCTTCCGCACCAGCGACATCGACACCCTCATCGATACGGGCCTTTCGGTCATCCCTGCCGACAGCCTCATCGCCCGGCTGATCGGCGACATCCGCCGCTGGCATAAGGAGAACGCCGACTGGCGCACCTGCCGGCAGCTCATAGAAGACCATTACGGCTACGACAAATATCCGGGCAACTGCCATGTCGTGCCCAACCATGCCCTGATGATCATGGCGGTGCTCTATGCGCCCGACGACTTCCAGAAGGCCCAGATGATCGTCAACACCTCGGGCTGGGACACCGACTGCAATGCCGGCAATGTCGGATGCCTGCAGGGCATCATGCTGGGTCTCGAGGGGCTGGAAGCCGGCCCCGACTGGCGCGGTCCGGTCGCCGACCGGCTGCTCATCTCCTCGGCCGACGGCGGCAACTCGATCAACGACGCGGTGCGCACCGCTTACTATCTGACCAACATCGGCCGGCGCCTTGCGGGCGAAGCGCCGCTCGACCCGCCCAAGAACGGTGCGCAGTTCCACTTCTCCCTCCCCGGAAGCCGGCAGGGGTTCCGCGCGCTTGGCGTGCCGGGTACCGACCACACCCCGAGCGTCGGAAATGTCGAATTCGAGGGTGGTCGGGCTCTGGCCATTACCTACGAGGCCCTCGGCCCCACCCAGGTCGCGGTCGTAACCACCCCGACCTTCTCGCCGCCCGAAATGCTCAACATGCGCACCTACGACCTGATGGCCTCGCCGCTCGTCTACCCGGGCCAGACGCTGTCGGCCCGCGTGGTCGCTCCGCGGGACAATCAGGGCGCCGTCACGGTTCGCCTGCGCATCCGCATCTATGATGAAGCCGATGAGATGCGCGACATCGATGGTGAAGCGCGGACCGTGCAGCCGGGAGAAGACGCGGTGCTGAGCTGGCGCCTGCCCGACCTCGACGGCCGGCCCATCGCCGAGATCGGCCTTGCCGTTTCGCCCGAGGGCCGGCGCGCGTCCGGTCGCATCCTGCTCGACCATATGCGCTGGGACGGCGCTCCCGAGCTGACGCTCCATCGCCCCAAGGGGGATGGGGATTTCTGGCGCATGGCCTGGGTCAACGGCGTCGACTTCTTCTCCAAGCGCTTCCCGCCGAGCTTTCGCATCTCCCATTCACGCGGCGAAGGCATGGTCAGCCACGGCACGCGCCAATGGACCGACTATGCGGTCAAGGCCGACGTCATGGTGCATCTGGGCGACTACGGAGGCCTCGCCCTGCGGGTCCAGGGCCTGCGCCGCTACTACGGCGTGCGCGTGACCCGCGGCAACCGGCTCGAGATCGTGCGGACCCGCGACGAGGAGGTCACGGTGCTCGCGTCGAGCGACTTCGACTTCGCCCTCGAAACCACCATCCCCTTCGAGGCGAAGGTCGAAGGCAACACCATCACCGCGACCGTCGGCGGACGCTCGCTCTCGGCCAGCGACGACAGCGAGCTGGCGCTCCGCGACGGCGGCATCGGCCTTGTCATCCACGAGGGCGCTCTCTCGACAGACGCCGTCCGCGTGTCGGCCGCCTGAGGAAACGAAAGGAAACCGCCATGGCACCGGTCAGCATCGGCAATGTCAGGAAGAGCTACGGCAATGTGGCGATCATGCATGGCGTCAGCGTCGACATCGACGATGGCGAGTTCGTCGTCCTCGTCGGTCCGTCCGGCTGCGGCAAGTCCACGCTCTTGCGTATGATCGCCGGGTTGGAGGACATCACCAGCGGCACGATCAGCATCGGCGGGCGGGTGGTCAACGACCTGCCCCCCAAGGCGCGCGACATCTCCATGGTGTTCCAGAACTACGCGCTCTACCCCCACATGACCGTGGCCGAGAACATGGCCTTCTCGCTGACGCTGGCCAAGGCACCGGCGGAAGAAAAGCGGCGGCGCGTTGCCGAGGCCGCCGAGATCCTCGGGCTCGGCGACCTGCTCGGCCGCTATCCGCGCCAGCTCTCGGGCGGCCAGAGGCAGCGGGTGGCCATGGGCCGCTCGATCGTGCGCAACCCGCAGGTCTTCCTCTTCGACGAGCCGCTGTCCAATCTCGACGCCAAGCTGCGCGTGGCCATGCGTGCCGAGATCAAGAGCCTGCACAAGCGGCTGGGCACCACCATCGTCTATGTCACCCACGACCAGGTGGAAGCCATGACCATGGCCGACAGGATCGTGGTCATGCAGGCCGGACGCGTCGAGCAGATCGGCACGCCCCTCGAGCTCTACGACAGCCCGGCCAACAGCTTTGTCGCCCAGTTCATCGGCTCTCCGTCGATGAACCTGCTTCGGACGGTACGGCGGGGCGACGAGCTCGTGCTCTCCTCAGGCCAGGCAACGGACCTGCGCCCGCCGGCAGCCGTCGATGAAGGCCAGGAGGTGCTCGTCGGCAAGCGCCCGGAGCACATCGCCCTCACCGGCGAGAGTGGCCTGCCGGCCACGATCGGCGTCGTCGAGCCGACCGGCTCTGAGACCTATGCCGTGATGCGGGTCGACGACGAAGAGCTCGTCTGCCTCTTCCGGGAACGGATCCCGCTGGCCGACGGCGCGGTCGTCCACCTGTCGCTGTCACAAGGCGTGACGCATTTCTTCGATCCCCTGTCCGGACTTCGGCTGGCTTAGAGCGTTTTCAGCAAAAAGCCTGTCCCGGACTTGATCCCATTAGGCGCGAAGGTGGGACCCATCTGGACGAGGCGATCGAGGACGAGATCGAAGACAGGAATTGAGCGGCCTGCCGGCAGGACCGGCAGGCGCAGCAGCCGTGTGACGAGCCTATTCGCCCGACACCAGATCCTTGTAGATCATCCCATCCTTCATGATGACGAGGAAGTTGGCGTCGGGGTCTGCGACGAGATTAAGGTTCTCCAGCGGGTTGCCATTGACGAGCAGGAGGTCGGCAAGCGCGCCTTCTTCGACGACCCCGAGCCTACCGGGATAGGGATTGCGTTCGCCAGACAGCGCCAGCAGCTCGGCGTTGGTTCCGGTCGCCATGACGAGTGCTTCGGCGGGTGTGTACCAGCGTTCGAGCGATGCGAGTATCGCGCCCTGTTGCGTTGCGAGCGCCTGGGAGAACAAGACGTCCGTCCCCCATGCCGTCTTGATGTTGTATCTCTTGGCCAACTCGTAGGTCCCGTCGATCCCGGGAAAGACCTTCTCGGCGTTCGCGCGTTGCACCGATCCCTCGGGAAAGCCGGTGCGCATCGCGTCCGGCAGGGGTTGCAAGCTCAACCAGACGTCTCGCTCGGCGATGTATTGTGCCGTGGCCTCATCCATGAGGAACCCGTGCTCGATTACCTTGACGCCGGCGTCGATCGACCGTCTGATCGCCTGCGGAGTAAAGGCATGGGCGGTAACGTAAGTGCCCCAGTTCTCCGCCGCTTCCACAGCGGCGCGTAGCTCCTCCAGCGTGAAGGTCGACGCATCGATCGGACTGAACGGGGAGGAGACCCCGCCGCCGGCTGTCAGCTTGATCTGTGAAGCGCCCTGCATGAGCTGCTCGCGGACCCGAAGCCGGACCTCGTCCGGGCTGTCGGCCACCATGCTGCCACCGACCTGTTCCATGCGAGCCATGTGGCCACCGATCGTCCGGGGAAGCTCAGACAACTGCCTGAAATCGCCATGACCGCTGGTTACGGTGATCATTGCGCCCGAGGGATAGATACGTGGTCCCTCGACAAGGCCTTCGTCAATGGCCTGCTTCAGCCCAAAGGATGGTCCCCCGACGTCGCGAACCGTCGTAAAACCCCGCATCAGCGTGTCGCTTGCCTCATCGGCAGCCACAATGTTGTTGTAGCCGACATCGCCATGGATCGTCTGTGCCGGGGTGTTGCGGATCAACATCGCATGCCAGTGGTTATCGATCAGCCCGGGCATCAGCACCAGGCCATCGCCCTCGATGATGGTGACCTCGGCGTCCCCGGTCTCGATCGCGTCCTCTGAGATTGCAGCGATGAGATTGCCCTCGACGAGCACGTTCGATGGGCCGGAAAGCTCCTCGCTCTTGCCGTCGAAGATGCGCACGTCTCGAAACAACGTCGCACCGTCGTTGACCGCAGGCGCGGGATCGGGTGGCGATGCACCGGCGCCGAGGTCGGTCGAGGTGAGTTCAAATCTTGCCAGGTTCTCGCCGTCCGGGCCGTAAAGCACCAGCATGCCGTCTTCCACTCGCTGCGCAGTAACGCGCTCGAGAACGCTCAGGAATGCAACCTCCACAGCGTTCCTCTCGGGCTCGCAGGCCATCCGCGTCGAGAACACGTCGGAGATCGACACGCCCGTGGGGGTGTGCATTGCATGGCCGCCGAAAGTGTTGCAGCCGCCATTGCCGCTGACGCTGCCGTCGGCATGGAAGGTCATGACTGCCCCGGCATCCGCGTCGACCTCCGCCCCTTCGAGCGTTGCCAGCCGCCAGGTGCCCAGCGGCAACGTGGTGTCCGCTGTGACGGACGCGGCGCTGGCGGGTGCGGCATCGAGGCTGCACGTCTCGATCACCGTGGGCTCGGGCACCGTATGGTCCATGATCATTTCGCTGAGGCGCGCCCGACTGCCATCGCTCGACCAGTCGAGGCCGTGGTCCGGTCGCAGGCCCATCTCGGTCGTGAACCGTTCCGGCGAGGCTGCGACCTGGTTTAGCTCGAACGTGCGGCCGTCATAGTCGAGCTGCACGGCGGTTCCGCCATCGGCTTGTCGCACCACAATGCTGTTGCCGCTGTCGCACAAGTAGGTCGTGCCCTGCTCCTGCGCCGTTGTCGCTGCTCCAACCAAGGGGACTGCCGCGATAACAAGGAGTCCTGCGCACACATATGCCGCGCGCACGAGCGTATGAACCTTCATGGCCGTTCTCCGAACTGTGTCGAGCGTTCTGAACTTCTCACTTGTTGGCCGACGGGTCTGGTATCTCCCCGGGGACGTAGTTGGGCAGGCCTCCGGCAGGCACGATCGCCAGCAGCGACACGCCGGCCATGATGAGCAGGCCAATCTTGAGAGCCCACAAGCGGGCTTCGGTGTTGAGGCGGATAGCCTCCTCCGCCTCTTCGGGCGTTGCCGCGGTGCCGGCGAGCAGCTCCTGCAATTGATCGTTGCTGACGAAATTGATGCTGCCGAGATCGACTTGCGACAGCAGCTCTGGGGTCAGGATGGCACTGCCCGCAATACCCGAGAGCACGGCTGCGCTGAGGAGACCCACCATCAAGGCACCCGCTACTGCGGTGCCGACGGCATTGGCGAGATTGTTCGCGGTTCCTCGCAGCGACCCGACGTCCCCCGCCAGCTCTTTCGGCGAAGCCGTCACCAGGACATTGAACACCAGCGTCACCAGCGCGCCTTGCCCGATGCCGAAGACGACGAGGCCGACCAGGACCGGCAGCGAGCTCCAGTCGTTGCTAACCACGAACGCCAGCCATAACAGCGCCAGGGTGCAGAGGACGAAGCCGATGCGCCCGATCTGGCGCGGTGTCAGGGTTCTGTAGAAACGGACGACGAGAATTGCGGCAAAGAACACCGTCAGGTTGAACGGCAGCATGGCGACCGCCGTGTCCCAGGGGGTGCGCCCCTGGACGATCTGGATGTAGAGGGGCACCGAGAAGTTCAGCATCGCTTCGAGCGCAACGACCGCGAACATGGCGTAGATTGCCGCCCGCTCGACGGGAGAGTCGATTACCGCCAGCGCCAGCAACGGGGTCTGGTTCTGGCTCTCGCGCCGATGGGTCCACATGAAAAACGCCTGGCCGAGCACGATGCCGATGACGATCAGGATGGGTGCGGGCGATATCCCGAGAAGGGACAACGGCGCATTGGGCGTCGCGAGCAGGAGGCCCCAGCCATTGAGATTGTTGAAGCCGAAACTGAGCGTCACGATGGACGCGGCAGCCAGGATCACACCGACGAAGTCGATCCTGATTTCGGGCGCCCCCTGGTCCCTTTTCAGCCGGAAGCTCATGAGGAAAATCAAGGCGGCCAGGACAACCATCAGCGCGAACGCCGGCCGCCAGCCGAAATTGGTCCCGAGGATGCCCCCGATCAGGAACGCGGAAACGCCCGCTGCGGCACGCGCCGATCCGAGCGTACCGAGCGCCGTCGCCTGCTGGTCGCCCTTGTAATTCTCGGCAATGAGCGCCACCAGCGCCGGGACGAGGGCGGCCGCAGCCGCACCCGAAAGCCCCTGGGCCGTAATCATGACCAGGGCCGTCGGGCTCAACGTCATCGTCACCTGCGCAAGTCCGAACAGCACCACGCAGACGCGGAAAACCTGCAGCGCACCGAAGCGCTGGTTGAGCTTGGCGCCCAGCATCACGAAGCCGGCAACGATCATCGAATAGGTGACGATGCCGGTCGCCACTGTCGTTGGCGGAACGCCGAAGGATTCCACCATTCCTCCCATGGCCACCGGCAACGAGGCGACGTTGTACGACATCATCACCTGCGCCAGGGCTATGGCGATCATCGGGATCCACGATACTCTGTCGGATACGTCCCGGGACATCGTTGCGGCTGTCATCTGGAGGCCTCCCTCACTGGCTGGCTCGCGTCCTCTGCATCGGCTTGCGGCTTGGAGAGGAAGAGGTCGATCCCTAGCTCCTGCGACAGGTCCCTCGCCGCCAATTGTCCTTTTATGCTGTTGCCCGCTCCGTCGAGCAGAGGTGCAAAGGTTCCCAGCCCTCCCTTTCCGGGAGACACCGTCACGATGCCGCCACCAATGCCGCTTTTGCCGGGCAATCCGATTTCGTAGAGCCAATCGCCCGACGTCTCGTAGAGACCGGCCGTCGCCATGACCGCCAGCGTATAGTGGCAGGTCATCGGATCGACGACGCGCTGGCCGGTGATGGGGTTTACGCCCCCGTCCGCCAGCGTCGCGCCCATCACCGCCAGGTCCCTGGCGGTGACGTCGAGAGAGCACTGGCGCGTATAGAGATCGAGCGCGTCTATGGGGTCGCAGTAGATCCGGCCGGCGCTGTGCAGCAGATGGGCAAGCCCGCGATTGCGCAGGTTCGTTGCCCGCGCCGATGCCAGGACCTCTTCGTTGATCGACAAGTCCCGGCCGGCGAACGCCGAGAGTCCGGAGACAATAGTCTGCCATTTGGCATCATAGGTATCGCCGGAAATAAGGCTCGTCGCGGCGATCGCCCCCGGGTTGACCATCGGGTTCGTGCGTCCGTCCGGGCTGATCTCGAGCGGGACCACCGAGTTGAACGCGAAGCCCGTCGCATTCACCCCCAGCCTCAGTCGCGCTTCGTCCGGACCGATCTGCTGACAGACCAGGGCAAAGACGAACGGCTTCGACACGCTCATGATGGTGAACAGGTGATCGACCGCCCCCGCCGCATGCATCTGGCCGTCCGTGCCTGCCATGCAAAGACCGAAGAGATCGCGCGGAACCCGCGCCAGGGCCGGATAGACCTGCGAGCATTCGCCGTCGGAATTGGCGGCGTAGCGGGAATAGACCCGCTCGATCAGTCTTGAGACGTCGGCCGCCGGCGGAAGATGTCCAGTGGAGACGTATGTCCGCTCATCGGCTTGGAACATAGTCGCCCTCGATCGTCGGGAAACACTGGAATGCTACATCCCTCTCGGTCGGGAACACATCGCCCGGAGTCCCAAACGTTGTCACGGCGTCTCAAAACGATCTGGCGTTAATAGATAATGTCCACCGGGAACGGGCAGAAGTTCCCTCGCGGGACGCGCAGACCGGCATCACCTGAATATCAAGCCTGAAGGCGACGGAGCAGGAAATTGAGGCGCTGCACCGGCAATGCCTCCTCGTCCGGCCGGGTTGCGAGAGGCGAGAGCGATCCGCGCCGGGCGCCGGCGCGTACCTCCGACGGACTGTAGCCGAACTCGCGCCGGAACGCCCGGCTGAACTCGGCGCCGTCGTTGAAGCACCAGCACTCGGCAATCTCCAGGATGCGCCGGCGGTCATTGGCATCAGCCAGAGCCGCGTGAGCGGCGGCCAGGCGCCGCCGCTGGATGTAGTGCATGACGCCGCCGGCGGGCTCGAAGAGGCGATAGAGCCGCGACCGCGAAATTCCGAGCTCCCGCGGGAGCCCGACAGCCCCGAGCCCGGCGTCGCCGAGGTGCGTCTGAATGTAGTGGCGGGCGCGCTCCAGCAGCACGCTCGATATCGCGTCCTCAGCCTCTTCCAGCCGTTCCGGCGAGGGCGAGACACAGGCGAGAAGCATGGCGCGCGTCGTCGCGGCCAGCTCCGGCAGATCCGCGATATCCAGTTTGGGGAGCTGGCGGGCGAGGCTGATCATGTAGTCGGCAAAAATCCGCCCCATGCCGCCCTCGAGCCGGGAAAACGCAGCAGCATCGAGGATATGAGCCATGTCGCGGCAGAAATCGCGCGGCACGAACAACATCAGCAGATCGTTTTTCCGGCTGACCGTGCCCTCGAAGGCGCGCCCGAGTGGATGCACCTGCACCATGCCCGTATTGCCGTCGAGCCTGTTGCTGTCGGTAAGGGTCGTCGAGCGGCCATCGAGGAAGAGCGTCAGCAGCCAGTGATCGAGCGGGTCGCGCCGGCCACGCTTGGGAAGGCTGGAATATCCCAGCCCCTGTGTGTGGATGCGTGAAAATGCAAAGGTCCCGAGATCCCAGACCTGATGGTCCGCGCGGAACCCTCCCGCAACATCGTCGGCCGTTAGGTCGAGCATCTCCGCATAGCTGCGGCGCCACGCTTCGAACTGCTCCTCGCGCGGCACCTCGCGCGTGGAGAACGCAAAGCTCTGCACCGACGCGCCTGGCGTGGTCGCAGGCATTGGCAGCCGCCGGTCAAATGTCGGCGGAATGTCGTGGCGGGCCGCAACTGCTGACGACATGTTCCCTCACGAACAAGCCAGCTGAATACTGTAAATATGCGTTTGCTTGTATTAGGTCAATTATGTGACCGAACCATATCCGCACCGAACCAATAATTCTCATCAATTGGAGACAATATCGACCTGCCCTGCCACAGCAGCGCAGAGACAGCAGTGCGTCGGGCCGGCGCAACGGCGGAGCCAGGTACGCCGCACCTGTTTCAAGCGACGGGGAGCCGAGTATCCCGAATAGAACACGGGGCCCGATCCGGCTCGCGTTCCTGCAATATCCCAGCGATCCGATCGTATTCTTTGGCTGGTCGATCCTCTACCAGGCGTCCGATTGGCTCGCCGAGCCCAGAGGCGCGGGCGTTTCGCCCGCCGTATCCTGGCATCCCCTGGACGTTCCACCACTACTGGATCGCAAAGTGCACGCCGTTCTCCAGCTGCGAAAGCTGCTCCGCTTTCCCGATCACGACGGGCGCTCAGCAAGCCGAAGAACGGCAGCTGCGATCTGCCCAACATCCTGTTCGAGCAGTTCGTGTCCCCTGCCCTCGAGGATCAGCAACTGCGATCCGGCGACCGCCCCGGCCGTGGTGCGCGCAGCCGCGACTGAGATGATCGGATCCTCGCTGCCGTGAACGACCAGCACGGGCAGGTCGAGCGCTTCGGCGGTCATCCCCGGCGCGAGTTCGCCGCCGACCATGGCATGATTGAAGGCGCTCTGCATGCTGCTGGTCCGCCGCAGTTCCCGCTCGATACGGCCGACTGGTGCATGGTGGTCGAACGGTACGACCGAGCCGGCGCTGAGTTCGGAGATCCGCAGCAGGAAGCGCGTGACCGCTTCACGGTCGGACCAATCGAGGTCTCCCATGCCGGCAAAGTGCTCCATGAACTCGGGCGCAATGCCCTCCCCCTGGTATTCGATGCCCAGTGGCTCACTGGCGATGAGCGTGAGCGTCAGTACGCGGTTGGGATACTTGAGCGCCGCGATCTGCGCGACGTACCCGCCAAGCGACATGCCGACCAGGTGCGCCGCTACCACGCCATAGGCATCGAGAACGGCGATGAGGTCGTCGGCAAGGTCGAAGACGTCATAGTGCGTTGGTCGTCGATTGGCCGGTGTCGCGATGGTCGAAGCGGATGATCTGGTAGCCGCCGGCGACCAGCGCGTCGACCAGCGATGTCGGCCACCACACCATCGAAGCCGTTGCGCCCATCGCCAGCAGGATGGTCCCGCGTTTCGGCTCCCCCCGCGCTTCGGTCGCGAGCTCCGCGCCGTTCGTGTGCACCATTCTCAGATTGCCATCCGACATCTCATCGTCTCCCGCGCCCATGGCATGCAGCTGGAGGCACCGCGAGGATGTCCCGGTGCCGCATCCATCTTTCATTTATAACCTACACGTTAGTTATAAATGGGAAGCGACCATGTCAAGGGGCGTGGACCAGATGCTCGATGGCCCAGCGGAGACGCTTGAGGATGAAGTCCGACAGGCCCGTCGTCCCATCGGACGCCACCCATTGCATGCTGGCGCCAGCGATGACCGTGTGGAGATGCGCGGCCGTTTCTGCACGTTCCGGAGTGTCGGGGAGCCGGGCGGCGATTGCTTCCTGCACCAGTGCATAACGCTGACCGGCAAGGACACGCAGGGCCGAATTCTCAATCTCGAGCGCTGCGATGGCGACCCGCACTGAAAATCCCTCACCCGCACCCATACTCAGAACGATCGTCTCGAGGAAGCGCCAGAGTGCATCGGGTCCCGTCTCGACCGGCAGGCTGTCGAGCCAGGTCCGGGTCAGGGCAACTTCATGCTGAGCCATCCTGAGAAGGATAGCGTCCCGATCGCCGAACCTCTGGATCAAGGTCGCCCGCGACAGACCGACATGCTCGGCAACCTCCGAGAGCGTAAAGCTCGTGCCGCGGCTGGCGAGCACTTCGAGGGCAGAAGCGAGGACGTCCTCGTCCGATAGGGTCTTGGGGCGGGGCATAAGCTTCCTGAACAGCACTCAGCGCATGAGCTCGACTATGCACGATTATGCGCCGGTCGCCAGCAGGGGCGCAGAGCTGCGCGGGGAGGTGCTGACAGCCTCTAGATCCACGCCCAAGGCCCATATGCACGGGGTGGATGACGGTCGGTGCCGGTGAAGGCGCTGGACAGCGTCTTTGCACATAATGGTCGCGGGAGCACCGGCCGACTCCGACCTTTCGACCAGTTGTTCGAACTGGTTTCAGAGGTGGACATGGCAGCGCCGTTTACCTTTTGTGTTAAGCTAAATAATGGGTTAACGTTGAAAACTCGAATTCCGCTCGTGTACTTTTCAGAATGCAGCGCTCGACAAGAAGATTTTGCCGAGTTGGCAAGATTGCTAAGAAAGGAAAGCGACCATGCGCGCCAAGACCACCCTGAAAGTTGTAGACGACGATCACGCCAACGCCGAGGTTGTTATCGCCGAGGCGGCGAAGCAGACCACCACGATGGTGCAGCGGCTGGCCACGCACCGTGATCGTATCGACCTGGCCGTCAAGGAACTCGAGAGCGAGCGCTTCGAACTCATGTCCAGGCGCGATCTCGTCCGCCGCCAGGTAGAGGCCATCGAACATGGCTTTGCCATTCATCTGGATGACATCGAGGCAACGCTCAAGCTCTACGAGAGCGGCCTCAACTCCATGCCTCTGGACGGCAAGGATTAAGGGCGCACGCCCCTGCCAATGTCGGGCCTTGGCAACCGGCGCTCCCCTACGCCTGATGTCATCCCGGCCCTGAGGCGGGACCTGGCCTGAGATACCGCGCCAGCGCAAGCTTGGTTCGGCATGTATCTGCTAGTCTGAGATCGCTCTCATGAGAGCTGCGACGACCGACGACGACAATGCCCATGCCGGATACCACATATGATGGACTGGCGATAACCTCTGATCCACCTTTTGGCGCCTCCGTCATTGTCTTTCGCCGGGCCGGGGGTGCGATAGAGTTCCTGCTCCTGCATCGCGCGGAACGGGGTCCGGATTACGCAGGCGATTGGGCATGGACACCGCCTGCGGGCGCCCGTTGGCCGGGTGAACATCCAGATGAAGGCGCGCGTCGCGAATTAGAGGAAGAAACCGGGCTTACCCTGCCGCTACGGCGCGCCGGCCAAGCCACGGCCAATTGGCTGATATACATTGCCGAGGCGCCGTTCGCGGCGGCCGTCACTCTCGATGCCGAGCATGATCGGTACGCATGGCTGAGCGCGCAAGAAGCATGCGCGCGTTGCGCACCCGACGAGGTAGCCGCCCAAATCCGGTTGGTGGCAAGGGAGCTTGGTTAACGCACGACACCGCACCGAGGGCTACTTTTGCGGCCTATGCGGTCGTGTGTTCTCCCGCAGAACTGCACATAATGTGAACGTAACGAATCTCAGCCGCCGCGAGCGATAACCTACCGGTTCAGGCGGTAGTCAGGGTATGAATGCAACGTGACAGACTGTATTTGCTGCGACCCGGTTTTGAAGATCCGGCCTACCCCGGCCGGACATTCTATTGCTGGCATTGTGCGCTCATGGAGGGGGTGCTGGCCTCCTTTCCCGAACTTGCCAGTCGTCTTGTGGTCGAGAGGATCGCATGGCCCCGACCCAGACGCCCGGTGGTAGAACTGTTGGGAGAGGAAAACCAGTCGCTGCCCCTCCTCGTGCTGGCGGATGGCGAAACCTCACCTCACCAGACCGGCACACATGAGGGACGGGCCTTCATCGCGGACAAGGACAAGATACTCGCAGCATTATCGGAAAGACATGGGTTCCCCGATCCCCATCCATAGGCCGTCGGACGACGGGAGGCAGACCGGCGCAGCTGAACGGTCGACACACTCACCCTCAACGCTTCGGCTTGCCCTTGCGCTTGCGGGCATGGTCGCCATCCGCAGGCGCGGCTTGGCCCCGGTGCGCCGGCTTCTTGCCCGGCTTGCCGGCCTTGCCGAATTTGGGCTTTGCCTGCCGCGCTGTCCCGGGCACCTCGCCAGCCGGGGCGATGACGACACCTTTTTCGGTGCTGCCGGGCCGGTTGATCTGCTTTGTAAAGCCGGCCGCCTTGTCGGCGGCGATCTCGAAACGGGTTTGCGTGTCTTCGATCTTGATTGAGCCGACGTCGCGCTTCGTCACACCGCCGGCCTTGCAGATCATCGGCAGCAGCCATTTCGGGTCGGCGCGCTGCTTGCGGCCGACCGACAGCGTGAACCACACGCCGCCCTCCATGTCCGGTTTGCGCGGCTCACGCGGGCCGCCCTCGTGCTCGAATTGACTGTCACGCTTGGTCTTTCTTGCCTGCAACTCGGCGACCGGCAGAGGGGCAAGGTCTTCGGGCACCGGGCGGGCCGTGAGCTGTTGGCGTAGGAACGCTGCCGCGATGCGCTCCGGGGCGACCTTCTCGAGCACCTCCGAAACGAACGCCGCTTCCGCTTCGTCCGGTTCGTCGGCCGAGAGCGCCGTGTCGAGGATTTGTCTGCGGTAGCGCGCCTCGATCTCGGCAATGCCCGGCGCGGCACGAACGATCGCCGTGAGATTGGCCAGCGAAAGCACACGTTGCGCGGCGCTGCGCCTGTGCTCGGGCACGATCAGCACGCACACGCCCTTTCGGCCTGCACGCCCTGTCCGCCCGGACCGGTGGAGGAGAGTTGCCGGGTTGCTCGGCACGTCCGCATGGATCACGAGATCGAGGTTGGGCAGGTCGATGCCGCGAGCCGCAACGTCCGTCGCTACGCACACATGCGCCCTGCCGTCGCGCATCGACTGCAATGCGTTCGACCGCTCGGACTGCGCCATCTCGCCCGAAAGCGAGACCACCGAGAAGCCGCGATTGGCAAGGCGCGCGGTGAGGTGGCGCACCGCCTCGCGCGTGTGGCAGAACACCAGCGCGCTCGTGCTGTCGGAGTTGAGCAGCGTATTGATGACGGCGTGTTCGCGCTCGTCGCGCCGCACCAGCATCATCTGGTATTCGATATCGGCGTGCTGGTCACTCGACACGGACGCCGCCACGCGCAGCGCATCTTTCTGGAAAGTCTTTGCCAGTTCCGCGATACCGCGCGGCACCGTTGCCGAGAACATCAGCGTGCGGCGTTCCGCCGGCGCCGCGCCGAGGATGAATTCGAGGTCCTCGCGGAAACCGAGGTCGAGCATCTCATCGGCCTCGTCGAGCACCACGGCGCGCAGCGCGCCAAGGTCCAGCGCGCCTTTGGTGATGTGATCGCGCAGGCGCCCGGGGGTCCCCACCACCAGATGCGCACCGCGCTCGAGCGCGCGGCGCTCCTTGCGCATGTCCATACCCCCGACGCAGGTCGCAGTCTGGATCTGCGTTGCCCCGTAGAGCCAGTCGAGTTCCCGCTGCACCTGGATCGCCAGTTCCCGCGTTGGCGCGATGATCAGCCCGAGGGGCCGGTCGGCCGCCTCGAAGTGTTGCGCGCTCCCGAGCAGCGTCGAGGCGATGGCGATGCCGAAGGCCACCGTCTTGCCCGAGCCGGTCTGCGCCGAAACCAGAAGGTCGGCCTCGGCCTGGCCTCTGTTCGCCATCTCGATCTGGACCGGCGTCAGCTGGCTGTACCCCCTCGCTTCAAGCGCGGTCGCAAGGGCGGGGTGGATGGGAGCCGGTGGAAATTGCGCGTCGTTGGTTTCAGTCATTTTGCGACCTTTGTGACGAAGCCGCATCGCGCAGCCGCCGCCTGGAGCGTTTTCAGCAAAAGCCCGTCCCGGACCGATCCGGGATGGACACCACTTTTGCGGTTCGAAAACGCGACAATTCAAGGGAAATTGGAGCTCCCGTTCCGATTCAATCGAAACGGGAAAGGCTCTAGTACCTAACAACTGCACAGTGGCGCAACTGCGACGTCTGTCATTGTTCGAACGAACTGTTGCTATCCTGGGGCTGGAGGCGTTCCGCTGGCAGCAGAACGCGGTCCTTGGCGCGTCGACGCTGCGGTCCAGCAGCAGCCGGTGAGAGCGTTGTCGAACAACCGCCGGGAACGTGCCCACGTAACGAGCGTTGCCGTAGCAGTGCTTGCAGCAAACCGGGCGGAACGGGATGCGCAGAGGTGGGAACCGGGCGTCGCGAAAATCGCGTGATGCCAGATGCTTGGAGCGCATGATGTGAACACGTCGGATCGCAACACGCTTCATCGCGCGAGGGCCATGTTTACGCGCCTTGTCGATACATTGCGCCGTCACAAGCTCGGTGCGCTGGTCCTTTCCGAAGCACCGCTCCTGGTGATGCTCGCGGTCGGAAGCGGACTGGTTCTCGCCTTCCTGCAGATCTCGGACGAAGTGCTCGAAGGGGAGATCGAGGCGTTCGACCGCACAATTCTCATGCTGTTCCGGGACCCGGCGGATCCCGAGAGGCTGATCGGGCCGGCCTGGGTCCATGAAATGGTGCGCGACATCACGGCCCTGGGCAGTTTCTCCCTGCTCGCGCTGATCGTCCTCTTGGTCTGCGGCTATTTGTACCTGGCCCGAATGCGCTCGGCTGCGCTCTTCGTCCTGGTTTCCGTCATCGGAGGCACCCTCATCAGCACCTTGCTGAAAATGGGGTACAACCGGCCGCGGCCGGACCTCACCACCATGTCGGAGCAGTTCACCGCCAGCTTTCCCAGCGGCCACGCCATGCTTTCGGCGGTGACCTTCCTGACCCTCGGGGCGCTTCTGGCCCGCTTCGCGCCAACCCATCGCCTGCAGATCTTCTATATCTGCGCAGCGTTGCTGCTGACGCTCCTGGTCGGGTTGAGCCGGCTCTACATGGGCGTCCATTACCCGAGCGACATCCTCGCCGGATGGTGCCTGGGCTCGGCATGGGCGTTGTTCTGCAGCATCGTTGCCCTGGTGCTGCAACGGCGCGGCTCCGTCGACAAGCCCGCCGGCCAGAGCAGCGAAGGCGTCAGCCGGGAAGACTAGGAAGCGCCTCCTTCACCTTGATGTTGCCAGCGCTCGCGGAACGTCCCGGAGCGCTGCTCGTTGCAAAGCCTCAGGAGGCGCAACTGCGATGCAGAAGAACAAGTTCGAGACCTTTGCCCGCTTGGGCTATGCCGCGCGCGGCGTCGTTTACCTCCTGCTGGGCGGCTTCGCGCTGGCCTCGGCATTCTGGGGCGGCGGCGGATCAGAGGATACGTCCGGTGCGCTTTCGGGTCTGTTGCGTGCGCCCTTTGGTCGGATATGGCTCGGCCTGGTCGCCTTCGGGCTTCTGGGGTACGTCCTCTGGAAGCTGGCCCAGGGCCTGCTCAATGCCGACAACGTCGACGACGACGCCAAGGGTTTTCTCAACCGGGCCGGACAGCTGGTCAGCGCCGGCGCAAATCTTTTCCTGATGCTGACGGCTGCGAGGCTGGCCTGGAGCGGCGGAGGCGGGGGAAACAGCAATGGCGAGGAGAGTGCATCGGCCTGGGTGCTGCAGCAGCCGTTCGGCCCATTGCTCCTGGGGCTGGTGGCTGCCGGCGTGATCGCCGCCGCGCTGGTTCAGATCTGGTATGGCGGCAGCGGCCGCTATCGCGATCGCCTGCACCTGCCGGCAGAGCACAGGACCTGGATGGACCGGGCGTGCAAATTCGGCCTGATTGCGCGCGGCGTGGTCATCGCCATCATCGGCGGGTTCCTGGGCTATGCGGCGTTCACGGTTTCGCCCGAGCAGGCCGGCGGCGTTGCCGAAGCGCTCGCCTATGTGCGTGGCCTTCCGTTCGGCCCATGGCTCTACGGCGCCATCGCCCTCGGCCTTATGGCGTTTGGCGTCTATGGTCTCATCGAGGCGCGGTACAGGTCGATCGACGCGCCGACCTTGGCGGACGTTGGTAAGTGACCCGCGACACAACAGGCTGGAGCGCGCAGATCGCATCGCGTTCCCGGCGGTTGAGCGGCCGCGATCTCCGGAGAGTGCCCGATCAGGGCCCGAGCCTCATTCCCCTCGGATGAAACGGGGAGAACCTGCCGGCGCCCCGGTTGTCCCGCCATCGATGACGATCTCGGCCGCCTGCACGCCTGAGCTTTCGTCCGAGGCGAGAAAAACCACGGCGTTGGCCACCTCGTCGGCGGTGGTCATGCGATTGAGCGGCGCACGCTCACCAAGTCGCTTCTTTTGCCCGTCGCGAGCGGACGTTTCCATGGCGTCCATGCCCCAGCTCGGCGTATCGACCGCTCCGGGAACAACCACATTGACACGGATACGGCGGGGAGACAGTTCCGATGCCAGCGAGCGGGCCAGAGCGGCCGACGCTGCCTTGCTGGCAGCATAGGCGCCCGCTCCGGGCGGGCCCATCGAGGCATAGACCGAACCCATGAGGATGATGGAGGCGCCGTCGCGAAGATGCGGCAACGCCAGCTGAACGGTCATGAAAATGTTGGCAACGACCCCGAGCTGATTTTCCAGGTCCTTGCGTGTCGTGTGCCCGAGCGCCGAATGAACGTAGTGCCCGGCATTGGCGAACACGATATCAATGCCGCCCGACCGTGCCGCCGCGCTGCGCATGGCCGCTTCCATGGCCTCATCGTCGCCGGCGTCCGCGACCACGCCCGTGCAGTTGTGTTCGATGCGAGCCAGCGCCACCTCGAGCCGCCGCGGCTCCCGGCCCGTGATGGTGACGTCCGCCCCGTGGCGAACGAACGCCTGCGCCGTTGCCAGTCCGATACCGCTCGTACCTCCGGTAATGATTGCCGTCTTGGCGTTTAGCCGCATCACGTCCTGCCCCTCAGCGCGGTCCGCGGGGCATCTGTTTGCTCGGCCCCGTAGAGAGATTGCCCACCCACGGTACGCTGGTTTTTCCAGCCGCGAAAGCTGCTCGGCGTTCCCGCAAATATAAGCTCCGGACCCCGGGAGCGATGGCTGGAGGTCAGTGAACCCGACGCCAGGTCGATCATTGTTGCAGTAGCGGCAATGTTTGGAGGATCGCGCATGCAAAGAACCGGCCCTGCCCTCAGCCCTGGTAACCTTTCGCGGCTCTTGTTGACCGCGCTCAACAACGCTGACGTGGAAGCTATTGTCAGCCTCTATACAGAGAACGCGGTCCTGGTTCTGCCTGATGGGGAAACCGCTCGTGGCCACGGCGAGATCAGGTCATTCTACGCAAAATTGTGCAGGGATCGGCCGCAGTTTCCCCCCGGCAAGCAGTCTGCACCACTGATCAATGGCCGCGTTGCCTTGACGTCGACCGTCCTGGCGAACGGCACGGTTACCGCCGAGGTTGCAGCGCAGCAGGAGGACGGAACATGGCTGTGGGCGATCGATCACCCATTCATCGGACCAGCAACGTGATCGCGAAGAACCGTTAGCGGACGCTGCGCTCAGCCCATTCCGTCCAGTCGATTGTGCCGTGATCGGTAATGGCATCCATTGCGTCAGGGAGAACGAGGTCGCAAAAGAGCACAATGTTCATGCACGACCACCGCGCGCTGGGGACAATCAGACCATCAAATTCAAGGAAATGTGCAACCTCTGCGATATCTTGTGAGCGCGGATACTCGTTGCTTACCCGATCGTAGGAGAGTTGGCCGTATCTAGACGTGTCGAGCCCCAGCGCCGACAAGGCTGACAGGTCGACCAGCTTCAGTGCCCCTGCCAACGACACATCCAGTTCGTGGATGCCGTACCTCACCTGCGACGGAAACACAGGCTGTCCCCGCCCGAGATGGAAGTACACCTCGGCGATGGCGCCATCGCGTTCCCTTGAGGTGTAGAGAACGTCGAATGTTCCATCGTCCCAACGACCACCGGCGCGGGAGCAGACCAGGGGAGACCTGCCCTCCTTGACGACACGCCATGCCGTTCCGGCGAAGGCGGCCGGCGTGTGTGCTTCGATCGCGTCGATCAGCGCGTTGTCGCGCCGTTTGCGAGTGTGCACCATATGTTAGAGATAGACTTCGTTATCGAGGCGATCGATGACTTTAAGGACCTCGATAGCGCGATCCTGATGGATGAAATCGATGGCACGCTCCCCATTTAGCTGAGGATGGCGAGCGTAAAGCCAGATGCGAATCTCATCGGACGAATAATAGTCCGTCAGTCTCATTACGACGTAATGCAGGTCGGAAAGGATGAGCTCATTGCGCGGCTGAGGCTTGATGTCACCAGCGCGCCATCTGGAAACCGTCGCTTTCGACACGTCCATAATGTTGGCGATGTCGGTGCCTTTCAGGCCACCCGACTTGCCAATCTCGTCCAGAAATCTTGGAACCGCTCCCTGCATACCAATCATCGCTTTTGTTCAAGGTTACTGCCGTGGCTTATGACCGAGGGCTGCCACCGTTTTCGCACGCGGAGCGCCCTTGCCGGGCAGCGTGCGTGACATTACCAGACACAGGGTTCGTTCCATATCGGTTTCACAATGGACACTATCTGAAACACATATGCAAAGTCAAGCTTTTGACGTTCAAGTGAACGAGCCAAACGTCGATGCTCACGCCGCCCCAGCAGCCTGAGCAATTTCTCGCGGTCGGGCGTGCCCGCCGTTGAGCTGCCGGTCGGAGAACGGTCGTGTTTGAGTTCGCGCGCGAACCTCCCGATAGTTCGCGCCGTTTGACAGGGTCGGCGCGCCCACAAAGGTTCTGCGGTGCGGTACAAGCCGCATCCGGACCCGCGGAAAGGGCAGAGCCCACTTGTAGCCAAGAGCTGACATCTTCCAACCCTTTGTGCAGCCGAATTGCGGGTCGTCGGCGTAAGATGCACGGAGATTCCCATGAAGTCGCTTCCCAGCCGACCCGATATCGATCACCTGAAACGTCAGGCCAAGGAATTGCTGGCCGGTTACAGGCGCAATGCGCCCGACGCGGTCCAGCGCTGCCGAGATGGCCTGCCCGCCGCGGCGGGCCGCGATCACGACGCAATCCTGGCGCTGGGCCTGCGCCTGCACGACGCGCAGTCCTGCATCGCCCGCGAATACGGTTTTGCGTCCTGGGCCGATCTCAAGACGTTTGTCGAGATCAGCCGGGTGCGGGAGACCGATCCCGCCACGCTGGTGACCGCCTTCCTGAGGCTGGTCTATTCCGGCGACATCGCCGGCGGCACGAACCGCGCCAGGCCGAAGATCGCGGCGCGGCTGCTGGAGGAGAATCCGGAACTGCCCCGGCAGGACCCCTGGATCGCCTGCGCCGTCGGTGACGCCGAGACGGTCCGCCGGCGGATCGAGTCGGACGCGGCATGGATCGACCGGCCCGGTGGCCCGCTCGAGCTGACGCCTCTTATAGCCGCCGGCCATTCGAGCCTGCTCTCGATACCGCAATATCGCGACCGCCTTCATCGCACGGTCGATCTTTTGCTCGACGCGGCGCCGACCCCAACCGCACCGTAACCAAGCGCTGGGCGCCCTCCGCCGAAGCGCCGCCCGAGGAGTGGCGGGTCTCGGCGCTTCATGGCGCCGCCGGCGTGAATTTCGACCCGGACCTCACTCGCCGGCTACTGGCGGCCGGCGCCGATCCCAACGACGGCGAGTCGCTCTACCATTCGCTCGACAACCCGGTCTGCACACCGCTTCTGCTCGAGGCCGGCGCCGTGGTCGGCGGTACGAACGCGCTCTTTCGGTGTCTCGATCTCGACGACATCGGCACGTTCAAGCTGCTCCTGTCGCATGCGGTCGGCGCCGAGGATCTGAAAGGCGGCCGGCTGCTCCTCTGGGCGATCCGGCGGCGGCGTTCGCCCGCCCATGTCGAGGCCCTGCTCGCCGCGGGCGTCGACCCTGCGGCCAGGACGAAGGACGGCGTCAGCGCATATGTGCAGGCTCTGCGATACGGCCTGCCGGAGGTCGCCGCGATCCTGGAAGGGGAAGGCGACAACGCGGAGCTCGATGACGAGGACCTGTTCGTGGCCGCCTGCGCGCGCGGCGACGCGGAGGCGGCCCGGCTTATCGGTGCCAGGCGGCCCGACCTTCCAGGCGCGCTCGGCGAGGCCCGTCTACGGATGCTTCCCGAACTCGCGGCGGCGGGCTGTACCGGGCCTGCCATGCTGATGGCCGACCTCGGCTGGCCGATCGACATAGAGGGCGGCGACTGGCGCGCGAGCGTTCTGAACCAGGCGGTATTCCGCGGCGACGCCACGCTGGCGCGCCACCTGCTCGGGCGTGGCGCCGCCTGGACGGAAAAGCATGGATACGGGGACAATGTGTGCGGCACGCTGAGCTGGGCCTCACTCAACCGTCCGGTCGAGGACGGCGATTGGGTAGCTTGCGCCGAGGCTCTCGTTGAGTACGGGATGCCGAGGGCGGAGCGAGATCCCCAACATCCCGAACACGTCGTTGTCGCCGGCACGCGCCGCCAGTTCTCGGAGGACGTCACCGCATTCCTCCTGGGCGAAGACCAATCCGGCGTCTCAGGCTGACTGCGTAGTGCGGTCGTTTTGAGCTTGCGGCTGTAGACCCGGACGAGGCGGCAAGCTCACCCACGCCCGTCTATGACTACGTCGGCAGGAAACTGACGACGGCGACGAAGACGACGAAGCCGACAACGATCGTCAGCGTTGTGCGGCTCCGCCGGTTGGAGACGCCGCCGCCAGTCAAGTGAACAGCCAGTGCCGCAAGGAGCGCGGCTCCGAGCGCGATCAGCGCGACAATGATTCCGCTCATCGTATCCTCCTGACGAGTTCGTGTGAATGTCGAGCCGACCGTTCCATCGGGGCGTCACGCGGAGAGAGCGTCAAATGCAGGCCCCAGAAGGAGTGTTTGATGGCCTCCCCCGCACTGTTGGCTCGACCCGTTCCTTCCGTGAGCGCTACCCCCTCGGCCCGCGCGAGGAATCCTATCCACGCACGACGGCAAGATTGAACTGTGGTCCCCCGAGTTTCCCCTCAAGGCGCATCCACAGCGGAATGAGCTGTTCCATCGCCCTCGACGCTCCCAGGTCACCGAGATCGATGACGTCCTTCCAGCCGAAGCTCTCGAGCAATGTCGTGACCTCACGTTTGGCCGGCTCGTCGTTGGACGCAAGAAAGACCGTATGCCGCTGTTGCAGGTTGCCAGGATCGATCATGAGATGCGCGCTGACGCTGTTGAGCGCCTTCACAACGCGTGCGCGCGGATGCGCCTTTTGGATCGCTTCGCCGAGCGGCGTCGTGATCGGTTGATCGATGGCACTTTCGTAGTTGCCGATATCGATCAGGATCTTGCCGTCGACCTCGCACTGGCCGATCACCCGCAACGCGACTTCGCCGGGCAGGGCATTGATCACCCAACGACCATGGGCGGCCGCCTCCGGGGCGGTGCCGAGTTTGATACCGGGGAACTCCTCCGCCTTCGTCGATGCGTTGCGCGAACCCATCATCACGTCATGGCCGAGCGCCAACAGTTTTCGCGCGATCCCGCCCCCGACCTGGCCGCTTCCCAGAATTCCGATCTTCATATCCGTTCTCCTTGGTCGCCACGCCCGGCATCAGTCGAGCCGACCGTTCTAGTCGTTGTCGTCATCCTCTTCATCGTCTCGATCGGGACGATTGCCGTTCGGTCCAATCAGGTACCAGTCCTCGCCGAAGCTTTCGATGTCGTCGCCGTTGATGTCGCCGGGCGCGAGATCCTGCGCATAGTAGTAGAGCGGCCAACCGTTATAGGTGACCTGCAGCAGGTCGTCGGGCCGCGTGATGGTACCGAGCAGCTCAGCCCTGACCTTGGCGTCGCCGACCGGCTCATCGACGACGATCAATGGTGGCCAGACGCCAAGGCAATCGCCTTCGCAGGCACTTGCAGCGGGCGTGCCTTCAACGCCCCGTGTGTCGGCCTTGAACATGTAGAGAGCCATCCCGGAAGCGTCCACGAGGTACTCGCCTTCTTCGGCATTGGTCGCCGTGGTCAGGGGTGCATCAGTCGTTTGAGCCAATACAGATCCGGCAAGTGTGCTGAGGCCGGCAAGGGTGATCAGGAAGGTGCGCATCGGATTTCTCCATGAGGTCGCGCTCGAGCGGCGCATAGAGTAACGGCACAACGCAGCTGAGGTTCGAATGGGCAACGCCGTTGGAGTTCCCGGCAGCTGGTCTCTTCTTCGTCTTTGCGCGTACCGCACCACCGCTGGACCCGCGTTCGGCGATCAACGGACTGGCCATGAGCCCGAGCGGCGGCCGCAACTCTCAAAGGTAGTCCGCCGATATGAGGCGAACCTGGAAGAAGGGTAGATACGGGTCGGTGCCGTAGTGGTTGCCCACCTTGATCTGGCTGGGAACAGTGAAGCCACCGAAAGTCGCTTCGACCTCGATTGTCCCGCCGAAGGGCTGTAGGCGGAAGGTTCTGTCAGGGTTGACGTCACTCCAGCGCATGGTGACGATTTCGATCACCCGACCATCGGCATCCAAAGTCATGTCGACCGGCTCGATGTCGGTGGTGAAGAAAAGGCGGGCCGTATTGGGGCCGGTCTGCTCCCATCTGACGCCGTGTTCCGGCAACAGGCTTGCCGGCACCCAGATGGCCTCCATGGCGGCACGCGTAAGTGCAGAGCGATAGAGGTCCGGCGACGCCTGCGCGTTGACAACCGGGAGCAGCCCGTTGATCCAGAAGCGGGTCCAGGCCGCTCCTCGAACGAGCGCATCGGAACCCGAGATGTGCATTGGTCCCGATTTCATCTCAGGTATCCATACGAACTCCGCCGGTGGAGCGAGTATCTGACGGGCCTGCATCTCATAGGTCTGGAACCGGCTCTTGTCACCGAGCAGGAAGGTGCCCTGCATCTCCAGGCGCGCCGTCGAACTCAGCGGGGTCCCCGGGGCGATTGCGTGCGTGAAGTAGCGTTGTGCGATCTCCGGCAGAACAGAGAGCATGGCCTTATCGAAGGTGCGGCCAGCCGGTCTCGCTCGCGCGGCGACATCGGCCATGGCGGCCTCGGCGTCCGAAGTAGCCCGGCGATAGAGACCATAGGCAACCACCACGGCAGCGATGAGTGCCACCACGACAGCGAGCAAAATCCACTTCCACATGGGCAAGGCCTGGCCGGTCGCATCAAGGTGCTTGCCACAAATGTAGCGCCCCCTGGACCAGTTTCGAAGGTCCTCTCAAGGCTCTGCCGACGGGACGGCAAGACCGCGCGGGGGGGCGATCATATCGATCGCGACACCCTGGATCCGGCCACCCATCTTCAGCCGATGACGACGTTCCGCGTCACCTGCCCATTCGTCTCCCAGAACGTCACTTTCGTGGTCATCAGGGGGTCGTCCATCGCCGGCTGGATGTTGCCACTGGGTATCGATCGCGCGCGAGGTCACGGCGTGGCTTCCAGACGCGGGATCGGGCCAGTCGAGGGACCAGATGTTCCAGGCTAACTCAGCCTCTTTGCGTCGGAAGGCTCGCAACTGCGATAAAGAAACACGGGCAGTGCCCAACATAATGGTATTTGTGGTTTATACCCCCCATTGATACACGAGCCCTGGGCCGACTGGGAGAGCGCAACCGTAACGCTGCGGCGGCATCACTTATCCAAGGGAGGTAACAATGGACTCGATCATTCGAAGGGGCCTGAGCCGACGCTCCTTTTTGGCCGGTACCGCCGCGCTGGGCGCGGCCACGTTCCTGGGCACCCGCCGCGCCTCCGCCTATGACTTCAACATTCCCGAGCCGATCGGCGAGCTGAAGGCGGACGGTCCGTTCCGCTGGCTGGACAGCGGCGACCAGAAGGCCGTGTTCTTCAGGCAGTTCTTCGAGCAGTACGGCAGGGAGCGCGGCATCGAGACCGTTTACGATGGCCTCCCCTTCACCGAAATCGCTACTGTCCTGCCACTTGGCATCCGAAACAACACGGCGCCGGACGTTTTCTGTCTGCCCCTCGGGGCCCAGCCGAGCTCCGCAGTGCAGGAAGGCTGGGTGCGCTCATACGATGATCTGATCCCCGACATCGAGAGCTGGAAAGCGAAATTCCCTGCCGGCGCATTCCTCGAAGGCCTGAACATGTTTGATGGCAAGACCTATGGGTTGCCATACACGTCCGGGCGCTATTGTGCGGCGACCCTGCTGTTCAACCGGAAGCTGATGAACGATGCCGGGTTCGATCCCGAGTCGGAGCCGTTGACCTGGGATACCTTTCGCGAGGCGGCGCGCAAGATCACCGAAGGCAGCGGCGGTCGCACCTATGGCTTCATCATAGGCGGCGCGCAGGTCAATCGCTGGAACGACGTCGTGAGGACCCTGGCGCAGTTGGCGGGAGCCTCGTGCGGAGCGGGTTCCATCTATGCCGGCATCGACTTTCGCACCGGCGAGGTCGTCTTCGACGCCGACCAGTTCGTCGAGGCCGTCGAGCTGCTCATCGCCATGCAATCAGACGGAAGTATCTTCCCGGGTTCCATGAGCATGAATGCGCCGCAGGCGCGCGCCTTCATGCCTCAGGGCGCGGCCGGCATGATTCTGCAGGGTCCGTGGAACGTTCCGCAATGGGAACGCGAGAATCCGGATTTCGACTTCGGTCTGGCTCAGCCGCCAACCCCGCAAGGCGTCGAACAGGGATACACCACTGGCGAAGGTGTCGCCTCGCAGGGCGTTACCGTCTACATCAACGCGCTGTCCAGGAACCCGGAGATCGCCGCCGACGTGTTCCACTATCTGGGGACCGAGCAGGGCCAGATCGACTGGGCCAACATCGACGGCGTCGCCGACGCTCCGGTTTTCCGCTCCGCGATCGAAAACTCGCAGATGTCGGAGCGATCGCGAGCCGTGGTGGCCCTGTTCGACAAGTTCGTGCGGGTCGGCCCAAATCCGTTTGTGGCCAACGCCCAGCTGTCTGAGGTCGCCAAGGCCTACTCACCGCCGACTCCCAGTCTCGCCGAGACGGTGCAGGGCCTGGTCACGGGCCAGATCCAGGGAGTCAAGGAGAGCCTCACCGAGCTGGTTTCCGCGACCAACACGGCGCTCGACGCCGCGATCGAAACGGCAAAGGCGAACGGAGCCGAGGTCAGCCGGGACGACTTCGTCTTCGGCAACTGGGATCCGTCGAAGGACTACACGGCCGAGGACTACAAGGCGGCGTAGGCCGCGCCTGCGCCGACGTTCGGCTCGTTCAGGCCGCCTCTTCCTTTTGTTGTTCCTCGAAGTAAGCCGTGCACAGGTCGATGAGCACGCGAAGCGGCTCGTAGTGCGCGATCGACTTTAGATAGAGGGCGCCGGAGGCGGCCACGACCCTGCCCACTTCAACCGGCGCGGGCCGCAATTGCGGCCCGTGCAGTTCCGTGACGGCAGCCGCAGGAAGCATGCAGAGATAGTCGCCTTCCTGCAGCAGCCTGATGATCGCGAGCAGCGATGTCGATCGAATGCGAATATTGGGCGACATACCGGTGCGCTCGACGACCGCGTGCTGAGTCTGCGCTCCGTAGATCGGATCGGCCGAGAACACAATCCACGGATAGGCAAGGATGGCGGCGTAATCGTCGGGCTTGCATTGGTGGATCGGGTGGTCAGCTCTCGCCACGATACGGTCGCGCACGCTGGTGAATTGATGGGCCACCAACTGGGAAGCGAGGCGGCCGAGCCTCGGGAAGCCCCCCAGCGCCACGTCAACGCGGCCCTGCATGAGGTCGTCCAGCAGAAGTTCTCCCGTATGGTAGCCGATCTCCAGCGTCAGATTGGGGAACCTCTCCTGCAGCCGGGTGGCGACGACCGGCAACACGGAGGAGGTCCACAGCGGACCGCCATTGATACGCAGGACACCCTCGACGCTGATGTCTTCGGCTGCGAGGTCCAACTCGGCCAGTTCCCATTCCCGCGACATGCGCGAGACGGTCGACAGAAGCTTGTGCCCGAAGGCGGTCGGCCGCACGCCGCGTGCATGCCGCTCCATAAGCGGCTGACGATAGTGCGCCTCGAGCAGGTTGAGAGAACGCGAAAGCGCGGGCTGGGTGATGTTCAGGCTCTCGGCCGCTGCCCGGATGCTGCCGGCCTCCGCGATAGTGCGAAATCGGAACAGCAGGTTCATCCGGTCAAGCACAGCGATAACCCTCTTTAATCATTCGCTCTCATAATGGCATTTGTTTCTTATCCCTGCAATTGGTAGGGGCGGTTGAAGCCGACGCGGCGCGTCCCGCCCGGTGCTCGTTCAAATGAACTGCGGGATCTGTTTTCATGCGGGTAATCTGGTTCGACATCGATTCCATGCGGCCCGATCATTTCGGCTGCTACGGCTATCACCGCGATATCACGCCCAACATGGATCGCATCGCCCGCCAGGGCGTTCGCTTCAACCGGTGCTACGTCAACAGCTCGCCCTGTGTGCCCTCGCGCGCCAGCTTCATGAGTGGGCGCTTCGGCATTCATCATGGCGCGCTCACCCATTGGGGGCCGGGAAGTGAGTTCCGCTTCCCGGGCATCGACAAATACGACACCTTCGCACCGCTGCTGCCGCGATACCTTCGCGAGAACGGATACCGTACGGTCAGCTTCTCGTCTTTCGCCGACCGGCATCTCGCCAACTGGTTCTATGCCGGCTGGGAGGAATTCAACACCTCAACCCTCAAGCGCGGCGACGAAACGGCCGACGAGGTGAACGCCGCCGTGCTGCCCTGGCTCGAAAGGAACGGCGCGAGCGAAAACTACTTCCTGCACATCCAGTACTGGGATCCGCATCGAAACTACGAACCGCCGCAAGCGTATTTCGATGCGCTCAGGGATCAGCCCGCCCCGGACTGGCCGGACGCCGGGGCCATTCGTGAGCACGCGGCCAATTACGGGCCGTTTGCGGCCACGGAGTTATACCCGGCGCGTGACGGCACTCCCCCAAACGAGTTGATGCCGGCGCGTATCGACACCGTCGAGGATTTCAAGCAGTTCGTCGATGGCTATGATGCCTCCATCCGCTACATGGATGACCGCATCGGCGAGGTCTTTTCCGTGCTCGACCGCCTCGGCGTGCTCGACGACGTCGCGATCGTCATCAGCGCCGACCACGGCGAATCCATGGGTGAGCAAGGGATCTACGGGGACCACGTCTCGGCTTCCGAACCCGTCCACAACGTGCCTCTGATTATCCGCTGGCCGGGTGTCACGCCGCCGGACAGGTCTCACGACGGCCTGCTTTACAATGTCGACGTGCATCCGACGCTGTGCGAGCTGTTGGGCCTTCCGGTGCCTCAGGGCTGGGACGGAGAGAGCTTCACGGACGCCCTGCGCGGCGAACCGTGGGCCGGCCGGCCTTATCTCGTCTGGGACCATTGCCTCTATACCTGCCAGCGAGCAGTGCGCACGCCGGAATGGCTTTACATCCGCAACTATCATCCCGGGCTGTTCCCCTGGGACGACGTGATGCTCTACGACATGCGCGTTGACCGCCGCATGACGCGCAATCTGATCAAGGACAAGCCCGAGGTCGCGCGTGACCTCGACGGCGTCTTGAACGATTGGCTGCAGCAAAATCTTGGCCCCGGCAGCATGCCTGACCCCATGGGCGAAGTCATCCGAACGGGGCCATTCAAATATGTGCGGCTCGAACCATGGCTGGCGCGCCTGCGTGCCAAAGGGCGCACCGGGGACGCCGATCGCATCGTCGCCCGCCTTCACGACGGGCACGGGTGCCAGTGACTTACGACTCCTCAACTGCATCGGAACCAACAGGGGAGATCGATAGGGTGCTCGAATTCACTCTGATGGCCGGCGCCACCGCGCTCTTCTGCAGCTCCTTTGACCGCGCGCGGGGGATGGCTCCTCGCCGACGTGCCGCGAGGACGTTCACCTCGAATTGCTCTTCGGAAACAGCACGCGATCTGGTTCTGCATTCATTCGCGCCAGCATTTCCTTGATCAAGCGTGTCTTGGTCCGTCCCGCTACCTTCGGCGGCACCAGGTAACGCACGATCGCCTCGAGCCAAGCGTATTCACTGACGCGAAAATGAACCACGGGATGTTCCTTCACCTCGAGTTCGTCCACCGGAGTTTTCGACAGGATGTGCTTATAGATCTTCACCTTCTGGCTCATGACGTCGCCGATCTGCTCGTCCACGACCTCTCTCATCGTTTGCGCCACGAATTCCAGATCGCTTTCATAGGCGACCTGGAACTTGATTTCATTCCAGACATAGGGAAACAGCGGCCAGGAATAGTTGAAGACCGGCGTGTTGAATACGGTGGAGTTGGGAAACTTGATGACGCGTCCGCTTGGATGATCGGTCCAAAGATGTTCCCCGCCGAATTCCCATAACGTCGTGTCGAGATAGCTGACATCGATGACGTCGCCATGGGCATCGCCGATGAAAATGCGATCGCCAACGCGATAAGGCGCCCTGATCAGGATATGAATCCATGCGATGAAACTCGAGATCGGCATTTGCAGCGCAAAGCCGAGGATCAGCGAGATGAGACCCAGCGAAACCACCGCGGCGTACCAGTTCACAAATAAGATCGAAATGGCCACGAAGACGATGGTGATGGCGACGAGCAATCGAAAGATACGCTTCAGGTTGAACCGTGAAACGCGATTGGGAATTCCGCCAATGAGAACGACTTCAATGACATTGGCGACGGTCAGCATAAGGAAAATGAGAAGGCCGCCCCCAAGGTAATTCAGCACACGAGCGCGCAAGGGCGCGTCAAGCCATTCCAGCCAATTGATCAGGACTTGGATACCAAAGAGCAGCAATGCAGCGCCAGCATAGCCAACCGTCCACCAGACGCCTTCCCTGGTCAGGGTGAAACGGAATTTTTCCGCGGGCTCCTTCGCCTTTCGCTGCATGGTTTTTGGATCAGCAGTCTCCTGCGCGGCCCGTTCGAGCCGGGCAAGGTTCTCCTGTTCCTTGTCGCCTTGTTCCATGGGTTCACCCGGATGTCGCCGACGAATGGGGCGCGAACAAGCACCAGTAGGATAGCACCTGGATATGAGCGCGTCGCGCTTCGCCTCATCGAAGCTCCCACCGCTGCCGCAAAACGGGATTTTGCCCGCCAGTCTCACCCTCCATTGTAACCTTGCGGGTCATTGGCGGTTAACGGCTGCCTGTCACATTGCTGTCATGGCC
>NZ_BSNS01000015.1 GCF_030160115.1 Devosia nitrariae
CTATACCGAACCCGTTCTGCATCGCCGGCGCCGGGAGGCGAAGGCGCGCATGCAGATAGCACCTGCGCCAGATCGTCCCTCAGGTCGCCGGCCCGCGTCAGGGAGTTCGCCGTCAGCTTGTGCATCCCGTACTTGGAAATGATCGCGGAGACATCGGCAGGCGAATAGGTGGCCAGAAGCGCCTTACCCATGCCGGAGTTCACCATGGGGGTGCTTCCTCCTCTCCCGCGGGCGAAAGTGCTCTTTCGTAAGCGGCTTTCCAAGCAAATCGGGAAGTGAATTCCGCGATGCGGAAATGCCTGAAGAGGTGATCGCCAATTGACGGGCGGTTGGGTAGCGAAAATGATGAACGCGCCCCCTCGCGCGCACCCGTTTAGCCGACATGTGATCGATTATAGGATTTGGTGATGAAGACTGTTCGTGAACTCGACCTCAATGACGCCATTCGTCTCATCGAAGGCGCTCAAGCGCATGCAATACGCATCGGTGTGCCGATGTGCATTGCCGTCACCGATTCTGCCGGCAACCTCCTGGCTTTCCGGCGCATGGACGGCGGAAAGATCACCAGCATCACCATCGCGATCGACAAGGCGTTCACCGCCGCCGCTGCGCGAAAGGCGACCCACGACTATGGAGAGGCCAGCCAGCCGGGGAGGCCCGCCTATGGTATCAACACAGCGATTGGCGGCAGGTTGATGGTGGTCGCCGGTGGTTTGCCCGTCAGCGTCGATGGCGAGGTCGTCGGGGCAGTGGGGGTGAGTTCGGGAACCCCTGGCGAGGACCGGGAGGTCGCTCAGGCGGCGCTCGATCACTTCGCGGTCGCGGCTGCAGCGTAGCCGCCGCACCCGCAGGCTCATCCTTTCCTGAATTCACCTCGCCTGCCAACTCGCAGGCGAGGTGAATGCTGGCCACTCGGCCTCCTCAGCCGATCACCACGACCTCGTGATCGAGGATGGTGTCGACGGTAAAGACCAGCGCGGAGCCGTCGCGCCGGGTCGGTATGCTGACGCCGGCGACTCGCAGATCGACCTTGTCGGCGCTGCTCTTGACGTTCAGCCGCACTTCGACCGGACCGACCGGCATGAGGTCGTATTGGCGACCGGGGATGAGGGACAGCAACAGGGCGAATGATGTCAATTACAGCTGGGAGCTGGAGCAGGCGCCATAGCCGAGGAGGACTACTGGGTCGAGGAGCCAAACTGGCCGCGATAACCGTAGTGCCATGACGCGCGTCGCAAAGTTCGCCCAGAAGGCGCCGCCGGGGAGAATGCGGTCAGTACCGCCAATCTCCTCGACATGGTCGTGGACCCCGCTTTCGCCTATGTGCGGCCTAGCGTCGCCAAGATCGGCGGTATCAGCGAGGTGCTGCACCTGCTCGACGCCACGCTCTTCTCTATCTCGACCTTTTCGCTGAGGTGGTGTCGTGAAGGCCGTCATGAGCATGACATTGTTTCAAGCCGACGGTGTGGCCACCGGTCGTCATTCACGGTGCTTTAGACATTGGGGCGCTGGTTGATCACGCCAGCATCACAGGCTCCGCTTCCAACCCCACATACAACTCGTGCCGCCCTTCCTGCAATCCCGGCTGATAGCCGATGTCGAGCTTGAAGTCGGTGTGTAACCCAATGCGCCGTGCTTCGTTCTCCAAAGTGAGAAAAGTTTGCGCAATGTTGGCGAGCGGCCCATCGTGGACGGCGTAAAGATAATGGCGCGGCGGAATCACGACGCGCGTAAAGCCAGGCAGTACTGCAGCGTCTGCGGTGGCCAGATATCCGACAAGCTCACTATAGACGCCGGCCGTGAAGGCAAGGGATACTTCGACAAAACTATCAGCTCCGGTGTCGGTATCGAAGAGGCGCTTCCATGCGGCAGGAACCTCGCGTGGCAACGCTTGCCATGTGCCCTCGACCAAGATCCCGATGGCGATCAGCTCGGGAAGAGCAACTGTTTCAACCCTCATGCCGTGGTCACCTTCACCGGGAGATTGATCCCGATCTCTGTGTCCTCCTCTTCCAACCTCCTTGGATCCTTCCAGTATTCGAAGTCGAAGGGACACGGCCCACTCCGCTGATTCTTCGCAAGCCAAGCATGCATCGCATCATAGCTCGCCCCGATATGCTTCATCGGCCCGACGTGCAGGAACCTGAGATAAGCACCCGCAGGGATTGTATGGGTTGTCATACCCACAGGCAATTTGCCAACCTTGGCGACTTCGCTGCCGATTACCTGCGTGAACGGCGTGTCCGGCGTCCAAGGAACGGGGTCGTAGACTTGAACAAGGTACATTCCACCGTCGACCCGGTTCGCTATTTCGAACTCCCTTCGCGTGAGCTCCTCACGAAGCTTGTTGCCAAGGTTGTTCTCGATGATCTCATTGAGACTCGCTCGAATCGACAGGCCAACAATGTGCCTCGCCGGTTGTTGAATGTCCTGTACGTCGTCAGATAGCATCCTTCACGCTCCTTACAAGCGAACACTTTCCCGGCTCTAACTGACCCCGTTACGCCCATGGGCGCTAACAAAAGGGCCGAGCAGAATGGCGACTCCTCCCCCTGTCTCGCATTGCGGTGGGCGCGATAAGGATACGAGGCGGTGCGCCTCCGGCCGTCTAGGTGTCGGGCAAACCTTCGCCATTCTGTTCGCTAGCGCTAACATTTGACGTTGTCAAACGCGGTAAAGCCCTGCAAAATGCAGGCTACAACCGCACCAGAAGCGGCTCGAACACTGCTGAACCTAACTTCAGCTCCCCCGTCACCATCGCGATTGGCAAGGCGTTGACAGCCGCTGCTCGAGCGGCGACGCATAAGTGTGCAGAGGCCAGCCCGGCAGGCCGATCTATGACATCAATGCCGCGATTAGCAGCAGGCTGATGGTCAAGCGGAGTTGACTCGGGCGCCCGCGCGGGAACGCAAGGTCGCTCAGGTGGCGCTGAATCCTCTTGTGGCCGCTGCCTCGGCGGCGTAGCGGTGGCGCACCGAACGCTCATCCCTTACTGAGCGCACCGCTATGCTTGCAGAGCTCTCGTTCACCTCGCCTGCGCGTCTACAGGCAAGGTGATCTCGCGGCCTTCTCGGTCGACTCAGCCAATCACGGCGACTTCGTGATCGAGGACGGTGTCGATGGTAAAGACCAGCGCGGAGCCGTCGCGCCGGGTCGGTATGCTGACGCCGGCGACTCGCAGATCGACCTTGTCGGCGCTGCTCTCGATGTTCAGCCGTACTTCGACTGGGCCGACCGGCACGAGGTCGTATTGGCGCCCGGGGACACGGGACAGCAACAGGCGGTTGTTGAGGTGGAGCACGTGGCGGTCATCCTGGCGGTAAAGGTCGACGGTGATGACGCCATGGCCGCCCGAAAGGCTGACCTTGCCTGTAGTGCCCAGACCATGTCGGACAGCGTTGGCGATCAGCAGGGCATGTTCCGGGTTTTCGTCGCGTGCAAAACAACGGTCGAGATCGGCCGCGAACCAGATCAAGGTGCCACCCGCTGGATGCCTGCGCACTGTAAGCGCAGCAATGTCGCTGCGAGGCTCGCGCATCCACGAGGTCTCGGGCCGCCTTGCTCGACAAATCTCGTCACATCCGCAATCTGTTCGTCGCTGAGGGCCCCGATATTGGGCAGGACGATCACGCTCAGGCGATCGCGTGCCGTGCCGATGCTGTCGGCGTGCAAGGGGACGTGATGGCGTGCCGATCGAGAGCTTTGATGACGCAGCGATAGGGCGCCATGGTCTTCTCGGCTGCGTCCGCGCGGCCGAAGAAGTCATGATTCTGCTGCGACCAGACAACGCCCACATCCGCACGGATCTCGCGATTGACCAGCACGTCCTGGTTGGCATCGTGCCAGCGGAAAATCGGTTCGGCCGTGCGGTACTGGCGCCGATCCTCATGGCTGGAGCCGATATGGTGCCACCATGGCTGGATACCTCCGGCAAAGCCGGCCGTGGCCCAGACGCGCACTTCCGGCACCGGCATGCTGGAGAGCCGGAAGACGGGTGAGCCCAGCTGGTATTGCGGCGTCGATTCCGGAATGAGCTTGTCCCAGCCGGCGATCTCGTGCAGGCGCTTGCCCGCTTCCATATTTTGTTCGAACCCGTCATAGGCATTGCGCCGCTGGTGGTCGAGCATGACGATGGGCGTCTGGGTGAGGATGCCTTTCAGGTCGACGAACCGCCGGGAATTGTAGAGCAGCTCTGTTGACGACGCTCGAGGCGCGTGAGTTCGTGCACTTCTCTCCCGGCGACAATCACTGGCACGTGGGTCTGGGCGCCTTCGCAGTCGGAACCGCCTTCGAGCGCGATCGCCACTTCGTGTCGACCGCCTTGCCTTCCCTGCGTCGACTGCGCGACGTGACTAAGGGTCGTGAGATCTGCCGCTCGGTCGCACGCGTCGGCGGCCGGGTGCCGATCACCACCTCTGGAATGGGTAAAGCTATACTATCGTCCTACTCTCTGGCCGAGATCAGTGACGTACTGCGCCGACGGGGCTTGCGCCGGTTGACGCCGAACACACTTGCGACACGTGAAGCGCTTGTGCAAAACCTTATACAGATCGAGAGTGTGGGCTATTCAGTAGACGACCAGGAGAACAGCCCAGACGTACGCTGCATTGCCGCTCCGGTATATGACGGTCGGTCCGAGATCCTCTGCGCCATCTCCGTCTCGGGGGTGCCCTCGCGCATTACGCCCGATTGTGTACCCGTCATTGGGCGGACGGTAGCCAGAATCGCTGGCGAACTGTCTGACCTGATGCGGGGACAGGGCGCGCCGCTCCAACTGTAACTACTACGCCTTAGATGTCGCAGTCCTAGGCGGGCGTTGCAGCCTTGCCAGTACCAGCTCGTTGCCGCCGACTTCCATCGCCGGAATGCGTGAGATCTGCTCGAACAGAGCCTGCGCCGGTTGATCGCCGTAGTCCTCGGCGTCGTTGTGTGGCGAATGGCCCTGAATGTAATCTCGTGCTCCGGGATCCAGCTGGTATAGGCGCGCGAGCGTCTTAAAGCGATGCCGCCACCCGTGAGACGGTTGAAGTTCTTGGTCCGCCAAACCAAGTCCACGAACCCAACGCCCAATGTTTTCCGCTGTTTTCTTGTGCATTAGGGGAGAGCCAGCTCGGCTGCGGCGGCGACCGGGGTCAGTGAAGATATAGCCTTCCGGTAGCTTGCGGACGACATCTACAAATCCTTGAGCGATCAGGTGAGGATGCAGTGGCACTCGCCGCGCCTTGTTGTCCTTGAGCCTGCCGGCAGAAGGCTTGACGAGTAGGATCCATACACCCTCCTCCTGCACGAGGTCTTGTTTGCGCAATTGGGCCATCTCTCCGATCCGGGCACCCGAGTAGTAACACAGCCAAGGTAGCCAGCGACGGGCTCGGTGTTGGTCTGGCGGCAGCAACGGGCCAAAATCGCCCAACGTGGCACGCAGAATGATTAGCGCCTCTTCATTGGTGTGTCCGCGTTCAACTCGATCGCGCGTCCGGCGCTTTACCCTGACCGAGATGCCCTGTAGCGGATTGCGTTCGATTTTCTTGTTCTCGATTGCATAGTTGGCCAGATTGCGCAAAGCGGCGAGATAGGCGTACTGCACCGTGCGCGCCGAGAGTCCCCGAGCGATCAACTCGTTCTTCCAACCCACGCACCACTCGGGCGTTATCGTGCGAATGTCGGCGTGCGTGGCAGCCACCTGGGCAATGATGGGGCGATGACGCTTGATGGTCGCGGGAGAGAATTCGCGCTCCCCCGCCATCTCGTCGAACAGCTTTAGCAAATCGGTTCTGGAGGACTCGGAAACGGGGGCCGAGTTGTTCAACGGCCGGGGAGGGACCCAAGGCGGGAATCTCGCGGACACTGGATCGGGTGAATAGTCACCCTCCAGGAATCGTACGACTTGGTTGCTGGCCTCGGAAAGCGCCTGATTGACGTGCGGCATAGCCTTGGCGAGACTGTCCTTGGTAGCAGTAAGACCTTGCTTGGCCAGGAATTTCCGCACCTTTGCGCGATGCGGGTTCTGGAGACGAGCAAGCATTCGGTCGGTGACTTCTTTCCTGCCAGCGACGATGATGCTTGTGCCGCGGTGGCCAGCGGCCAGCGAATTGTTGAGCGCCTGCGCAACGACCCGCCAGCGTTCTCCGGGCTCTTCCCTGAATCGCTCGACATGTTCGGCGTAGAGGGCCCCAGCGAGCGCGACGCAATCCTTGTGCGACAACTCGACCATACCGGCCCTGAGGCTGGCGAAGTTACGCTCCCACAGTAGGTGGAGCTCTGCATTTCTGATGCGGGCAAGCGCCGGATCCTTTCCGAGGCTCACCTTGATCTCGCGCTTTCCAAGAATTGGCCGCAGATCCTTCGGTACGGCTTTCCTGAACCTGATGACGCCCGACTTTCCGTGTCGAACCGGCTGTGCCATGGATAGTCTCACTGTACCACCCTTCTGTACCAGTTGGGCGTTACCAAAGTCCTGACAATCCTGGGCTTTCAGCGCTTACAACACCTTACGAGGTGAAGTGGCGGAGAGAGAGGGATTCGAACCCTCGAGACGGTTACCCGCCTACACACTTTCCAGGCGTGCGCCTTCGACCACTCGGCCATCTCTCCGCAGCGCGCGCCAACCGTGGGTCTGGTCGGATGCCGTATTGAGGCAGCGCAAGCGGGGCGCAATATAGTCAGGAAAGTTCGCTGCGCAAGGGGATCACGCCTGCGCCATCCGTATTGTTTCGCAGCCTGCCCGATCCCATCTTGTTTGCGCTGGCATAAGCATGGCAGAATCGCAGGCAATGGTGACCGGCAGGATGGGCCGGCAGCGGTCAGTGGCCGCGAGAGGAAACGCGATGCGGCTTGTCTTGCGGGTGTTGGGAACCTGGCTTATCGGCCTGGCGGTGGTGTTGATCGTCGTCGATGGCACCAAGTCGCTGGGCGCCAATGCGCTCTTTCTCACGTCCTTGGGCGAGGTCTGGCGCACCGTCAATGCGGCGAGCCTCGAAACCGTCGCGGCATTCTTCGAGACGCGGCTGTTCGCCGATCTCCTGGGCGCCGTCTTTGCCGCGCTGCTCACCTATCCGGCCTTTGCGGTGGTCGGCGTTCCGGGCATTGTCCTGGCGCTGATGGGCCGCAGGCCGCGCCAGCATCAGTTCGTCGAGACCGAGCGGATCTAGAGCGGGATGCAAAAAAGTGGATACCGGTTTTTTGCAAGAATCCCGCGACAAAGAGACAATAGAGTGCGCGATTTGATCCAATCAAATCGCATCGCGCCCTAGCGGTCCGGCACCGACGTGAAAGGATGTTCGAGGTGCTGTTCAAGACCAAGCCGATGACGATTCCGACGCCCGAGGAGGCTCTGCCCGGCCGCTCGCAGCAAATGCCGGTCGCCGAGCATCATGTCGTCAACGGACGCCCGCTGAAGGGTCCGTACCCCGAGGGTAGCGAGATCATCTATTTCGGGCTCGGCTGCTTCTGGGGCGCCGAGCGGCTGTTCTGGCAGCTGCCGGGGGTCTATGTCACTGCCGTCGGCTATCAGGGCGGGGCGACGCCCAACCCGACCTATGAGGAGGTCTGTTCGGGCCGCACCGGCCACACCGAAGCGGTGATGGTGGTCTATGATCCTGCCGAGATCGCACTCGACACCCTGTTGAAGACGTTCTGGGAAGAGCACGACCCGACCCAGGGCATGCGCCAGGGCAACGACGTCGGCACGCAATACCGCTCGGCGACCTATACCACCGCGCCCGCCCAGGCAGCAGTGGTCGAGGAAAGCCGGGCACGCTATGCGGCGGCACTCAAGGCTCGCGGGCTCGGTTCCATCACCACCGAGATCGCGCCGGCCAAGCCCTTCTACTTCGCCGAGACCTACCACCAGCAATACCTGGCCAAGAACCCCGCCGGCTATTGCGGGCTGCAGGGCACGGGCGTCTCCTGCCCCATCGGCACCGGCGTGGCAGCGGCTTCGTGAGTCTTCATAGTAAGGCCGGCTTTGCCGATTTCGTCACAGGACTGCCGGCGGTTACCCTCAGTGAGCAATGGGAGAGCCTTGTCGCCAAGGTCGGCGGCAAGGTGTTCGCGTTGGTCGGCAGCCTCGGCCTCGGCGCGGGACATATCGTCTTCAAGGTGCCCGAGGAGACCTTCGAGATCCTGACCGTGGAGACGGGCATCGTGCAGGCGCCCTATTTTGCCAAACGGCAATGGGTGAGCGTGGCGCCGGGCGCGCTCGAGGATGAGGTGGTCAAGGCCTATATCGCCCGCTCGCACCGGATTATCGCCGGCAAGCTGACCCGCAAGGCGCGGACAGAACTGGGGCTCGAGGCTTATCTCGCCGCGGAAGCCTAAGCGGGCTGCGGAAAAGTGGGAAGGTTTTTCGCAGAAAATCCCGCGCCACCAGATTTGATTGAAATCAAACCGCGTCGCGCTCTAGGGCAGCACTGCATAGACCTTCAGCGGGCCGCCGAGGCTGACGTCGGCAAGCCAGTCCGGAAGCCTCTCCAGCCGAACGAACGAATCAGGCGCCGCATCGGCAAGCCCACGCATTTCGGGCATGGCCGGACAGGTGACGACCAGTCCGATGCCGCGCCGGGCGAGGATTTCGCGCGCCTCGTCCACCGGGCCATTGAAGAAGGCGAAGGTATCGAGGACGCCCGCCTCGTTGCGGTGGTAGGGCGCGGCGACCACCGCATGCGGCGTTTCGAGCAGCAGATGCGATCCGAGATCGATGGGGGCCATGACCCGCTCGGGCGGGATAGCGGCGAGGTCGGCAAAGGACTGCGGCATCAGGCATTGGGCGCGCTCGGTGCGTGTCTCGATCACCTCCCGGGCCGGGTTGGGTGTCAACCGCACCACCGCGCTGACCGCCACGATAACGAGGACCCCGGCAAAGCCGAACCAGCCTGCAATCAGCGCAATGGCGGTCGCCGGCGTGCGGCTGGTCAGACACCTTGCCCGCAGGTCTGCGATGAGGCAGGCGGCGGCCGGAATGGCCGGCATCGTGGAAAGCCGCGCTCCACGCACCTGCAGCAGCATGACGAGCGTTGCAAACCCGAGAAAGAGGGCCAGAACCAGCCACTGCCCGCGATCCTCCTTCATCGTGACGACGCGATGGCCGATCACCACGAGACCGAGCAGGGGCGGTACCCCGACCGCCAGGGTATAGGCCGGCAAGTCGAATAGACTTCCCCACCAGGTCTTGGCCTCGGCGATCGCATTGATCCAGTGCGTCACGAGCCACGGGTCGACGGCCGCATAGGGCCCTTTCAGGCATTCGGGAAAGAGCGCAAAGACGGTTCCCATCGCTGCAAGCCCGGCAGCGATGCCGATGACGAGCCGCAGCGTCCAGCCCCTCGGCCGCCCCCCGAGAGCTGCCAGCCCGACAAACACCGCGCCCGTTGCAACAGCGGCAAAGACGTAATCGACAGAGAGCGCATCGCAGGCCGGCACCAGCCAGCGGTCGGGCGGCAGTGCGATGACAATGTGGGCGAGCGTCCCGCCGGCGAAAGCGAGGCCGAAATAGCGCACCTGCCGGCTCTTTTCCGGTGAGAAGATCCAGATGAGGCCGAAGGCAAGGATCGCGGCCGAGACCGCCGGCAGCGCTTCGGTGCCGATGGCGATCGCGGTGGCGCATAGGAAGCCTGTGGCGAGCGCGAAACGCGACCGGTCGAGGCTTTCGATACTGGTCCAGGCGATGGCGAGTGTAAGGATCACCTGCAGGTTATGATGGTCGATGCGGCCAGCGCTGAACTCGTTGGTGACGGCGGGACTGAGGATCGGCAGCACGAGCGCCGGCAGCAGGCCGGCAGGCCCGACGAGCCGCAGTGCCAGCCGGGCACTCACCCAGAGCAGCGCCAGGAATAAGAGGAGCGGCCAGATATAGGCGGCGATCGTTTCGGCGCCCGCCGCGCCCGCGAATGGGCGGGCGAGAAGGATGATGAGGGCGATCGGCAGGTCGACGAGGCGCGACCAGTGGATGTCGGCACCCCACGGCGCGTTGATCCGGTGCTGGACGATATCGTACCAGCCCTGGCCGGCAAGGAAGTCCCGCACCACGACCATGCGCATGGCATCGTCGGTGTCGGCGAGAAGCGGCGTGGAGCCGGCTCCGATCCGGGCCCTGACGATGAAGATGGCCGCAGCGGCCACGAACACCGTCAGCAGCAGGGGCCAGTCGACGGCGCGGCGATCGGCGGCTGGCGGCAGCGTCATAGCTGGTAGGGGCTCCCCGTCACGGAACATCGAGCCATAGTTCCCCGTCGTTAAGATCGCCTGAAAGCGCAAAGCAAAAAGGGCGGCAGCCGTGCTGCCGCCCAGTTGGGTTATCAGGGAGAAACAAGTCGGGCCGGTCGGCCTTGCCGATCAGCCCTGGGGCTGGGGAACAACCCGCAGATAGGGTTTCAGTTCCTTCCAGCCATCGGGGAATTTCTCGCGGGCCGCCTCGTTGGTGACGGCCGGCAGGATGATCACGTCCTCGCCGCTCTTCCAGTTGACGGGCGTCGCCACCTGGTGCTTGGCAGTCAGCTGCAGGCTGTCAATGACGCGCAGCACTTCGTCGAAGTTGCGGCCGGTCGAAGCCGGGTATTCGATCTTGAGCTTGACCTTCTTGTCCGGGCCGATGACGAAGACCGAGCGCACCGTCAGGTTGTCGCTGGCATTGGGGTGGATCATGTCATAGAGGGTCGCCACCTTCTTGTCGGGGTCGGCGATCAGCGGAAAGTTGAGCGTTGCGCCCTGCGTTTCGGCGATGTCGGCGGACCAGCCGGCATGGTCCTCGAGCTTATCGACCGAAAGGCCGAGCACCTTGACGCCCCGCTTGTCGAATTCCGGCTTCAGCTTGGCGGTATAGCCGAGCTCGGTGGTGCATACCGGTGTGAAGTTCTTGGGGTGCGAGAAGAGCACGGCCCAGGACCCGTCGATATAGTCGTGGAAACGGATCGGCCCTTCGGTCGAGTCCGCGGTGAAGTCGGGGGCGATGTCGCCAATCAGAATTGCCATGATGTCTCCTCGCTCTTTCTGCTGGAGTTTATGTGTCCATCATATCGTTTGAGCGACACCCGATAGAAGCGCCAGGAAGCGGAAAGTTTTTATGGCGTGTCGCCCGCTGGCGCGACGCGATTCCACACCGGCAGGCCAAGTGAGCACTGTAGACTTTGCTATTGCGCCGCCGCGGCGGGTGCGCCCTCGCGCCAGGTGACCTCGGCATTGGCGAGGGGGATGACCGAGAGCGACATCTTGCCCGAGCCAAGCTGGATTTCGCGCGCGTGGGCGAGGTAGACCAGAGCATTGTTCTTCGCATCATAGATGCGGCTGACCCGCAGGCTCTTCCAGATGAGCGAGCGTCGCTCGCGGAAAACCTCTTCCCCGCCCGGCCGGGTCGAGATGTCGCCGATGACGATGGGCCCAACAGCCGAGCAGTCGAGGGCCGAATAGGAAGGGTCCTCGAACCAGTTACCCTGCTGCAGCCGGTCGATCAGCGAGCGCGAGAAATAGGCGACGTGACAGATGACGCCCTCGACTTCGGGGTCGGCAACCGCTTCGACGACCACATCATTGCCCGTCCAGTCGACGGAAACGCTGCCGACCTCGCGTGGATCGGAGCAGGCCGCGAGCAGCGCGACGATCGCTGCGGGCAGGAGAAGTCGAGCGAGGCGTTGGTACATGTGTTGCGTCTCCGTGGATGGGACTAGAGATGCGCATCGCACAACGCTTGCGCAAGTCGCATCAGCGCCGGGCGCGGGCCATGCGGTGCTCCATCAGCCGCACCAGCAGCGAGAGCGAGATCGTCATGGTCAGATAAAGGAACGCCACGACATTATAGGTCTCGAAGAAGCGGAAGGTGCCCGAGGAATAGACCTTGCCCAGCTGCGTGATGTCCTGGACGCCGAGCGCCGAGACCAGCGCGGAATCCTTGATCATCGAGACGAAGTCATTGCCGAGCGGCGGCAGGATCGTCCTCAGCGCCTGCGGAAAGACGATGAAACGGAAGGTGCGCCAGGGCGAGAGGCCGAGCGAGCGAGCCGCCTCGACCTGCCCCTTGTCGACCGCCTCGATGCCGGCCCGGAAGATCTCAGCGATGAACGCCGAATAGCAGACGGTGAGTGCCACGATCGCCCGCCAGACGAAATCGAAGGCGCGCACGGTCAGCGGCTCGATGAGCCCGGGACCGATGAGGGGCGTCATCAGCCAGTTGACGCCGGCAACGATCGCCGGCGCGGCAACGAACGCCACGTAAAAGAGGAAGACGAGGATCGGGATGCCCCGGATGAGTTCGACATAGAAGGTGGCCAACTCGACCAGCACTCTCTTGCCGCTGGTGCGCATCAGCGCGACCAGCAGCCCCAGCACCGTGGCGGCGGTAAAGGCAAGGAGGCTGACCCAGAGCGTAGTGACGATGCCGGCCGAGAGCGTGCGGAAGATCGCCGTGTAACCGGCGTCCGTCACGATGAGCCAGAGGCCCAGGGTGAAGAGCAGCGCCATGGCCAGCAACCAGTAGGGGATGCGGCGGGTGCGGCGGATCGGGGAACGCTCGGGCATGGATGGATGGGCCGCGGCGAGAGTCCCGCAGTCTGGAGCTACTGAGCGGCGTTGTACTGGTAGAACCACTTCTCTTCGAGCGCGGCGAGCGTGCCGTCGGCCTTGATGGCCGCGATCGCCGCATTGACCGGTTCGACGAGATCCGAGCCGGGCGTGAAGATGAAGCCGAACTCCTCGGTGCCGAGCGCTTCGCCCACGACTTTGAAGGCGCCGGGATTGGCCCCGATGTAGCCATTGGCCGAGGTCTGGTCCATGAGCACGGTGTCGACATCGCCGGATGCCAGTGCCTGCACGGAAGCGCCGAATGTGTCGAAAAGCTTGATGCGCGGGTTGGCCTCGTCCCCGTCGAGCATGTCGTAGACGGCGACATAGAAGTTGGTAGTGCCGGCCTGGGCGCCAACGAGCAGCTGGTCGTCAGACGCAAAGCTCTGCGCATCCGAGAACCGCTCCTCGTCGGCCCGCACCAGCATGAGCTGCTGGCTGGTGAGGTAAGGGTCCGAGAAGTCGATCTGCTCCTCGCGCTCGGCATTGATGGTGATGCCGTCCATGCCGACATCGAACTGGCCGTCGCGCACCGCCTGGATCATCACGTCCCAACTGGCAAGCTCCCAGTCGACTTGGGCATTGAGGCGCTTGGCGATCTCGTTGAAGAGGTCGTATTCGAGGCCAATGCCTTCGCCGGTCTTGGGATCTGCGAAATTGAGGGGCACATAGGCGTTCTCGGTGACCGCAACGATGGTGCGTCCGCCAAGATCGGGCAGCTCCTGGCCGGCAGCGGGTGCAGCGAGGGCGAGAAGGGCGGCGATGAGGGGCAGGGCTTTCATGAGGCGCAGGTTCTCCGGAACGAACGAGTGCGGACACCGCGGTGGCGCCCGCACGAATCTAGACCAGACTGGCCTGGCTTGGAATGCGCTTTCGCGTGCCGGTGTAGCTTGGCTCAGGCCTCGTCGGCGACGTCCGCCGCGGGCCCGTTCTTTTGCAGCGATGCGATGCAGTTCTTGGCGCTGGATTTGGAGGTGTAGGTTTCCGAGCGCACCATGGTCTCGCCGTTGGCGGCCACGAACCTGACGAAAAACTGCCCGTCCTTTGAGCCGACGATCTCGAAACGATAGCCCTTGCCGACCTCGTCGTTAGACAGATCGACAGTCGCGGCCGCGGGCGCGTTCTTCTTGATCGAGTCGATGCAGTTCTGAGCGCTGCCCTTGCTCTTATAGTTCTCGGACCAGACGAGCGTCTCGGCGTTGTAGACGAATTTGGCGACGAACTCGCCGTTCTTGGCGGACGCGATCTTGAACTTGTGCGGCATGCGTTTGCCTCCCTCGATGAACCCCTCAGCGCTCCGGACGGAGCAGCCAGCGTTCGTCACACTAGCGCACACGGCGCAGAATGGAAGTCTCTCATCGCGCTATAGGATTTGCTGGTCGTCGGCAGGATCGCTGCATCAGGCGTCGCCGGTTTGGCCATGCCGATCGATGTGGCCGAGGTCGCGGTCCGGGTCGATGCGGTCGCGCACCAGTTGCTTGAGCCTCCTGACGTCAGGAAAGCCACCGTCGCGCTTGCGCTCCCAGACGAGCTCGCCGTCGATGCGGATCTCGAAAATGCCACCGGTTCCGGGGACGAGCGTTACCGCGGAGAGCTCCTGCGAGAAGGTCGAGAGCAGCTCCTGGGCCATCCAGGCCGAGCGCAGGAGCCAGTTGCACTGGGTGCAGTAGGCGATGGAGATGGCGGGCCTGGCCTCGCTCATCGCGGGTCTGCGCGAGTAAGGTTGGCAAGGATCTCGTCGACGAGGTCGAGGTCTTGTCGTCGGCCGGCCGCCTGCTGCTGCAGGTCGACGAGATAGGAGGTGGTATAGTAGAGCCGTCGCGCCAGCATGGTGGCGATATGGAGTGCAAATTCCGGGCGCGATTCGAGGAAGGTCAGCGCGTCGGGGATCTCATAGGCGACGACATCCGAGAGCGCCTTGACGGTTGCCGTGTGCGGCATGTCGAGCAGCACGCTCATGTCCCCGAAGAATGAGCCCGGCTCGTCGACATGCGTCACCTGCGTGCGCTCGCGGATCACCTCCACGTCTCCCGAGACGAGGATGTAGAGGCGCCCGAGCTGCTCGCCCTCTGGAAGGATCGTGTCGCCGGACTTGAAGCGGACGGTCTTTAGTCCCTCGCAATAGTCGAGAATGTCGGCCATACCTGCCTCGCCTGCCATGACGAGGCGACCATAGCGGCAGGGCGGTGAGGCGTGTAGGGGTCTTATGGCAAAAAAGAGCCGTCCGGTGGACAGGACGGCTCGTTTCTTATCGCGGATTTTGGCGAGAAACGTCCTTCTAGTTGACCCACACTATCGTGCGGGTCGCGTTATCGACCAGCACCGGCCGGTCGTTGAGGTAGACGTAGGAATACGTCGGATCATCCGGGATGGTGATCAACTCGACATCCTCGGGTACGACATATCCAACGACCACGTCGCCTTCGACCGTGACCGAACCGACAGGATTGGTTGTCACGAAATCGGCCGAGGTTTGGGTGACGAGGTAGCCGGGCGAATGCACCAGTGTTCGCGTCTGGTTGTCGACGAGCCAGATGCGGTTGTTGACATAGATATAGCTATAGGCCGGATCTCCTTCGATCGGATAGACTGCCACCTCCGGCGGCACGATATAGCCGACATTGACCGGCGCCTGGACGTAGATCGGGGCCACCGGATGGACTGCGGCATATTCGATGGTCGAGGCTTCGATGCCCGCCTCAGCGCCGATCACGGCGCCGGCAAAGCCGCCGATGGCTGCGCCTACCGGCCCGCCGAGAAGGAACCCGACACCGGCGCCGGTTGCGCCACCTGCCGACCCGCCAACGGCTACGCCGGCGTCTTGTGCGAGGCTCGATACGCTGCCGAGCGCGAGAATGGCCACGGAGGCCAAAAGGAGCTTTTTCATTTTCCTGGTCCTTTCGTTTGACGCCTGAAAGCATCAGACCAGGCGCAGCCGGCTAAGCCGCGCCGTTTATTAGCGCCCGCTAAGTGATCAATGGCGAGGAAGACCGGGGGTTCCGCGACGATTGTGCCGCGCACGCAACCGTGTTGCAGACCGGCATCACCGGAATCCCAACGCGCCCCTAGTCCGGCCAGGCAAAGTGCGGCGCGCCGATGGCGTGCAGCGTTTCCGCCGGTGCACCGCCGATCGCCAAGAGCAGCAATTCGCCCATACGCCGGCCCGCGCCGACGAAATCCTCAAAGACCGTCTCGGCACCCGGCCGGAACTGGGCAAACAGCGGTGTCGCCTGCTTGGTGACGACATGAGCCGTCCCGCCGATGATCCGGCCGCTTTCGGCGAGGCCATCGATGACAGCAAGCGCTGAAATCTCCGAGCAGCAGACATAGCCATCCGGCGGGTCGGGACGGCGCTGGCGCTTGATGACATGGGTGCGGATGGCATCCGTCGGGCTGCTGAGCGTCACGTCCGCGGCGATCTCATGATCGAGCTGCAGCGCTTCGGCCGCGCGAACAAAGCCGTCGCGCAGATGCTCGCTATAGGTCAGGGCACTCTCGGGCAGGAGGATCGCAACCTTCCGGCATCCCCTCTTCGCCAGCCGCTCGACCGCGCCGCTCGCATAGGCCTCGTTGTCGAAGTCGACGAATGCATGTGCTTGGGCGAACTGGCTGCGCCCGTGGCTGACAAATGGGAAGCCCGCATCGAACAGGAACTTTACCCGCTCGTCGAACGGTTCGACCTTGGAGAAGATCACCCCGTCCGCCATGCGGTTGCGCACGATATGGCGGATCGGCTCAATGCCGGCGATGTTGCGGAACTGCGGGGTGATGACGAGGTGGTAGGCCGTGCCGCGAAGTGCTTCGGTGATACCCGTCACCAGCGAGGTGCCAAAGCCGTAGATGTGCTCGTCAGGCTCTAGAACGAGGGAGATGACGTTGGTGCGCCCGGTTTTCAGCCGCAAAGCAGCCCTGTCTGGCAGGTAGCCGATCTCGGCGGCGATCCTCTGCACCCGCTCGCGCGTTTCCTGGGCGAGCTCCGGGGCATTGTTGAGCGCTCGCGAGATCGTAGTGACGGCCAGCCCAGTCATCTGCGCGATGGTCTTGAGCGTCGGCTTGTCCGAGGGCGACGCCCCACGCCGCGGGCGCCTGGCGGGCCGGTCGAGATCGTCCTGCAACTTGTCGATCTCCCCCATCCCGGGCATGGTTGCTCCGGCCGCGTCTTCGGCGGCAACATCAATAGATCGCCGCAGGCTTTTCAAGCAAGGTCATGCCGCTATTGCCTCCCCCATCGCCGCGGCGCGTCGTCTGGATAAAACCGGAGACAAAAGATCAAGTTTTCCCGCCAGCCGGGAATCGGAGAGCTTTTTTCCCGTTCGCAGGAAATTCTTGTGCAGCGGGTTCTGGAAATTTCAGCGCCCCTCACTTATCTTGGGCAGCGTGCCGGACGCCCGGCACGTTTTCGTTCAACCCCGCTATGAAAGGAATGCAGATGATGACATCGGCGACGCCTGCAACGCATACCGGGATGCTGAACGTACGTCTCCTCGGCATGCATGGCGCCAAGCGCTGGCAAGGGACCTGTCGATCCAAACGAATGTGACCGCTCGCGTCACCTCGTTGTCTCAAAGAATCGATATCAGGCCCGCGCTGCCGCCATGATCCGGCAATTAAAATACCATATTGCCAAGGATTATGGGTTCCGGCCGACGCGCAAGTGGAGTCTCCACCCATGCATGAACCCAGTGTTGACAGGACCAACGTCCACAAGCCCATCGTGATCGAAGTCGCCGGCGAACCGCTGGGCGTCGTCGTTCGCGAGGCTGGCGGCTACCGTTTCATCGCGGTCAAGCTTCCAGCTTTCGCCATCGACGGCCATACTTTCGAGAGCGTCGAAACCGCCCGGATCGCTGCATCCGAGGTGTTGCGGATCAACGGGAGCGACGCCGCCTGACGGTGTCCTTGTTCCGGCAAGAAGGCAGGCGGGCCAGGGCCCGCCTCTTTTTTTGCCTCAGAGCAACGTGCGAAAGGAGCCTGTCCCGGACTTGATCCGGGATGGGTACCGGCTTTTTGCAGGAAACGTTGCGACAGCACGGAACGAGAGCCGGCGCTCTGATTCGATCAGAGCGCATAACGTCTAGTCGTCGTTGGTTGCGTTGAGCTCTTCCGGCCTTCGGCCGTCGTCGAAATCAGGCAGGGCCGGTTCGCTCGCCTCGAGCGCGGCCTCGATGGCATCGGCCATGGTTGCAACGTCGATGCGTATGGCGCCTTCCAGCGCCTGCCGCTCAAGCTCGGCGGCGATCACTGCCTCGATCAGCGCCCGCCGGTCGAGCCTGCTCTCCTCGGATTCAGGTGTGTCAGCCATTCCCATCGACCGAGAGCCCCTGTTCGTCGAGCCGGATCTCGACCCCGGGCCGCGTCTCCTGCTGATAGATATAGATACCCAGGACAGCAATCACCGCCACCAGCGCGGCGATTATGAGGTAGAATCCATTCCGGGTCATCAGCGCTCCTGGGCGTTCGTCCACGTCCCACTATAACGCCTTGGCAGCGTGCGGGTTCAAGCTCGCGACGGTGAAAGACTGCGCAACGCCGAAACGAATGCGGCGATGCCGCTGGCGAGCGTGCCGGAGTTGTCGACGACGATAGGCTCAACCCCCTGGGGCAGGGGCGCGCCTTCGCGGGCAAGCCGTGCGGCAATCTCCTTGCCCGTCTCGCGCCCGCGCGCCGCCAGCCGTTCGGCTCGCAGAGTCATTTCGGCTGTGATCAGCATGACGCGGCAGCGCGCAAAGCGCGCCATGGCGTCGCCGACGACGTGCCGCGAGCCGTTGGCGACGACGATTCGGCCGCGCGCCACGTCGCTTGCCACGCTCCCGGGAAGCGCGTAGCGCAGGCCGTGCGCCCGCCAGGACAGGGAAAAGTGTCCCGCCGCCTCGGCCTGATCGAAGCTTGCAACATCGAGACTGTCGTGATCCTCGGCTTGCGTATCGGCATGCCGGGTCACGATGCGCTTGACGAAGACGAAGCCGGGATCGCCCCGCAATGCCTCGCGGGCGCCGGAAATCAGCGTGTCCTTGCCGACACCCGAGGGGCCGACGACCAGCACCAGTGAGCCGCCGCCCCCCTCCATCGTCAGGCGACCCGCACGCCGCCGCGCCAGACGGCTCGGACTACCGGCGTGCCGCCGATGAGCGAGACGCGCACGAGGTCGGCCCGTTTGCCGGCCGCGATCACGCCGCGATCGTCAAGCCCGGCCGCTTCCGCCGGGTTGCGGGTCACCGTCGCCAGGGCCTGGGGCAGGGTTATGCTGTCGACCCGTTGCGGAAGAACGAACGCGGCCTGCATCAAGGCGAACGGCACGTAGTCCGAGCTCAACACGTCGAGAAGTCCGGCTCGCACCAGGTCGGTCGCCGAGATATTGCCCGAATGCGACTGCCCGCGCACGACATTGGGGGCGCCCATGAGGATGGCAAGCCCCGCGTCATGGGCGGCCGAGGCCGCTTCCAGCGTCGTCGGGAACTCGGCGATGTCGACACCGTCCTCGACGGCCTCTTCAACGTGGTCAAGCGTTGCATCGTCGTGGCTGGCAAGCGCTATGCCGAGCTCGCGGGCGCGCGCGACGATGGCGCGCCGGTTGGATCCGGCGTAACGGTGATGCTCGTCGAGCCGCGCAGCAATGAACGCCTCGAGCTCTTCTTCGGTCCGGCCGGCCTCGTACCATTTCTTGTATTCGGCGATGGTGCGGAACTGCCGCTGGCCCGGGGTGTGGTCCATCATCGAGGCGAGTTGCGTCGTCTCGTGCTGCGCATAGGTCTCGAAATGGTCGACCACGTCTTCGGTCGGCAATTCGCAGCGCAGGTGCACCAGATGCTCGGCCTTCAGCCTCCCCTCGTCGCGCCCGCTCCGGATCGCGCCAACCAGCCGGTCCACGTGGATGCCCATGTCGGCAACGTCGGGCGAGGAGCCGATGCGCACCGCGTCGAACACCGTCGTGATGCCCGAGCCGATGATCTGCGCATCGTGCGCGTGGAGCGCGGCCACCGGGTCCCAGTAGACGCCGGGACGTGGCCGGTAGTGCCATTCGAGGTGGTCGGTATGCAATTCGACGAGGCCGGGGATGAGATAGTCGCCCCCGATATCCTCGCCGACCTGCGAGGAGCCTTCGTCTATGGCGGCGATGGTTTCGTCCTCGATGGCGAGCGATCCGTCGACCTCGCCGTCGGCAAGGACGATGCGGGCATTCCTCAGGGCAAGACAGCGCGACATCAGGCTTCTCCCCCGAGAGCGAAATCCGCACCGCGCCGGAAGGCGTGGCCGGGCTCGGGCTCGACGAAGATCGAGATTGAATCGAGCACCATCTTCTCCTCCAGCACCGGAGCGAACCAGGTCTCCGCCGCCGTTCGGATCTCGGGAGCCGCCTGCGGATCGAGCCGGTCGGTCAGCGTCATGTGGAAGCGGAACTCTTCAGCCACATACGGATACCCGTAGCGATCGAGAAGTTCATGCTGGCGGGCGCTGAGCTTGCCGTTGGCCGTGCGGCGAGCGCGGTCCCTTTCGGAGAGGGGGGCGCGAAGCTCTTCGAGCGCCTCGACGCATTCCTGGGCAAAGCGGGTAAGCCTCTCCTCCTGCACGGCCGGCACGATGGCCAGGAACCCGTCGATCGAGCGGATCTCCATCGGCCCCATGTCGAGCGGCGACTTGACTTGCGCAAACGTGGCGACCTTCTCGGTCAGGTCCTCCTGGTCAGCCTCCTCCCGCAGGCGCATCGGGGCGCGCAGCGTTGCATGAAAGCCGTAACGGTTGGGCGAGCCGGTGAAGTTGAGCAGGCGATCCCGGTCCATGCCTGCCACCGGGCCGTCGAAGGTCTCGCCGGTCGCCGCGTCCCGGCCGAGCCAGATGGCGGCCCGCTCCCAGAGCGGCCCGGTGGCGGGCGGTGCGTAGTAGACGGCGTAACGTTCGGCCATGGGTCGTCCCGAATCCGCTTGAGTTGGTCTGCGTTGAAACGTGGCCGCATATCCGACCCGGATGTCAACTTCTTGACAGCGACAAACCGCCTGACGCTGGACTTGATCCGTTCGCCTCGCCAATATCGCAGCACCGCGTTGTTTCCCCGAATCGTCGAGAGGCCGATGGACCGCTCCTTGCTTGAAGAGCTCTTTGCGCGTGCGGTTGCCGTGGCTCAGCCCGAGCGCGCCGTGCGCGATCATCTGCCGCCCCCGCCCACAGGCCGCACGGTGGTGATCGGGGCAGGCAAGGCCTCGGCGCAGATGGCCCGCGCCTTCGAAGAGGCGTGGGAAGGACCGCTCACCGGCCTCGTCGTCACCCGTTACGGCTACGCCTGCGACTGCGAGCGCATCGAGATCGTCGAGGCGGCCCACCCTGTCCCCGACGAAGCTGGATACCTGGCTGCGCGCCGAATGATGGAGATGGTATCGGGACTGGGGCCTGACGACCTCGTCGTCGCGCTGATCTCGGGCGGCGGCTCTTCGCTCCTGCCGGCGCCCGCGCCGGGCCTGACGCTTGCCGACGAGCAGGCGGTCAACAGGGCCCTCCTTGCCTCCGGCGCGCCCATCGGCGTGATGAACCTCATCCGCAACCAGTTCTCGACCATCAAAGGTGGCCGCCTTGCCGTGCGCGCCGCACCGTCGCGCGTTGCAACACTGGTTGTCTCGGACGTACCCGGCGACGATCCGGCCGTGGTCGCCTCGGGGCCGACCATCCCGCTCGCGGCGGCGCGCGAGATGGCGCGCAAGTATGCCGGACTCTACAGGCTCGACCTGCCGGAGCCGGCAAGGGTGCTGCTCGCCGGCGAGGATAACCTCGCCCCGCGTCCCGACGATCCGCGCCTTGCCCACAACAGCGTCGCCACCATCGCCTCGGCCGCGATTTCGCTCGCCGCCGCCGCCGATCTCGCGCGTGAGCACGGCATCGAGGCGGCCATTCTCTCGGACGCCATCGAAGGCGAGGCGCGTGAGGTTGCGCGCGTACACGCCGCCATCGCCCGCGAGATCGCCACCCGCAACCGGCCGTTCGGCAAGCCGGTCGTCGTTCTGTCGGGCGGCGAGACGACGGTGACGGTGCGCGGCAACGGCCGTGGCGGGCGTAACGCCGAATTCCTCCTCTCGCTCGCCGTTGCCATCGACGGGCTCGACGGGGTGACCGTGCTTGCCGCCGATACCGACGGCATCGACGGGTCCGAGGACAATGCTGGCGCCTTCGCCGACGGCACCAGCGCCGCCCGCATGCGCCGTGCCGGCATCGATCCCCTGGCCGCGCTTGCCGACAACGACGCCTATTCGGCCTTTGCCGCCATCGGCGATCTTTTCGTCACCGCGCCCACCGGCACCAACGTCAACGATTTCCGGGCGATCATCGTGCGTTAGGTTTGGGAAATCTTCCGGATTTCTAAGCCCCCGCTTGAGCGCTTTTCATCAATCTGCTCTATGGGCGCGCAACGTGCCGGAGGAAACCATGGCCAAGAGAAAGATCGCCGTCATCGGCGTCGGCAAGATCGCGCAGGACCAGCACCTGCCGGTAATCGACAAGAGCGATGATTTCGAACTCGCTGCCACGGTGTCGACCCGTGGCGTCGGCCATGGCGATGTGCCGGTCTTCCGTACGCCGGCCGAGTTCTATACGGCCATGCCCGAAGTGCGGCTCGTTTCCATCTGTACGCCGCCGGGCGTGCGCCATGCCTATGTGCGCGAGGCGCTCGATGCTGGCATGGACGTGATGATGGAAAAGCCGCCGACCCCGACGATCTCCGAACTCGACGATCTCGTCGCCTATGCGGCCGCCAAGGGGCGCGTCCTCTTCCAGACCTGGCACTCACGTTACAACGCTGCCGTCGACCGCGCGCGCGACATCCTGGCCGAGGACGGGGTCAAGTCCGTGCGTATCGACTGGCGTGAGAGCGTCAGGAAATGGCACCCCGGCCAGGATTGGGTGTGGGAACCGGGTGGGTTTGGCGTCTGCGATCCCGGCATCAATGCGCTTTCGATCTTCACCAAGATCATGCCGTTCCCGGTGTTCGTCGAGAGTGCCAGGCTCACCTTTCCGGCCAATCGGCAGACGCCGGTCGATGTCGAGATCGCCTTCAAGTCCGGCCAGGTGCATAAGCCTGCAATGAGCGCCGGCTTCAACTGGCTCGAAGAGTCGGGCGAGATCTGGACGATCGCCATCGAGACGGTCAAAGGCGGAGGCCTCAAGCTCGAAAAGGGCGGCACCGTGCTGCGTGTCGATGGCGAAGTGACGCTGGAAGCCCCTTCCGAGGAGTACGAGCGCATCTATGAGCGCTTCGCAACCCTCCTCGACCAGGGCGAGAGTGAAGTCGACGGCTCGCCGCTGCGGCTGACCGCCGACGCCTTCCTGCTCGGCGCAAGGATCAATACCGATCCCTTCGAATGGTAATGATTTAACCTTCAGCGGCCGGCGGACGTCCTCTGCCGGTGACGCTGTGGAACTGCTCGAGGATGGGGCGGATTTCGACGCTGCAATAGGGCGCTATCGCACTCTCACCGACAAGGGCGATGGCTTCGTCGAGATTCTCCGCCTCGACGACGAGGAAGCCGCCGAGGAACTCCTTGGTCTCCATATAGGGACCGTCGGTACGGGTGAGCTTGCCGTTCTCGAGCCGCAGGACCGTGGCGGTCTCGGGCGGCTGCAGCGGCGTGGCGAGGATCAGTCGGCCGCTGTCGCGCAGTTTCCAGTCCTCCTCGATCGTCGCGTCGGTCAGGCGCTGGCCTTCCTCCGGCGTCAGCGACGACATGGCGCTGCCGTCGATATGGACGAGGCAAACGTATTTCATTTGTGGTCTCCCTTGCTTGGTTGCGCAGGGTTAGTCGACCGGACGAACGCCATTCGACATTTCGACAGGATTTTCTCGGTGGCCCTATTTACCGGCCGCCGTCAACCGCGAGAGTTCCTCGTTGGTCAGCTTCAGGCTGACACCCTTGGCCAGGCTTTCAAGCTGGTCGAGGGACGTGGCCGACGCGATCGGCGCGGTAATCCCCGGCTGGGCGACCAGCCAAGCCAGCGCAACTTCGGCCGGCGTCGCCTCATGGGCGGCTGAGACCTCGTCGAGTGCGGCAAGGATCCGCATGCCCTTCTCGTTCAGGTACTTGTCCATGCGCGCTCCGCGCGGGCTCTTGCCGAAGTCTTCTGCCGAGCGGTACTTGCCGGTGAGGAACCCGGCCGCGAGGCTGAAATAGGGGATGATGCCGATCCCTTCCTCGATGGCGAGCTCCTGCAGCTCGCCATCGAAGGTGTCGCGCTCGTAAAGGTTGTAGAGGGGCTGTTCGCTCTCGTAGCGGGTCAGCGACTTAATGACCGCCGTCTCCAGCGCCTCGCGGATCATCGTCGGCGTGAAGTTGGACGAACCGATGACACGCACCTTGCCGGCCTGAACGAGGTGATCGTAGGCCTCGAGCGTTTCCTCGTGCGGTGTGTCGGGATCGGGGCGGTGGCTCTGGTAGAGGTCGATGTAGTCGGTCTGCAGGCGCTTGAGCGACTCCTCCACCGCCTCGCGGATATAGGCCGCACTGAGCCCTTTCTTGTCCGGCGTCATCTCTCCGCCGACCTTGGTGAAGACATGCACGCGCTCTCGGTTGCCGCGCGCTTTCAGCCAGTTGCCGATCAGCGTCTCCGATTTACCCTTGCCGTAGACATTGGCGGTGTCGATGGCGGTAAAGCCATGGTCGAGATAGGCATCGAGAATGGAAAAGCCAGTCTCCTCGTCGACCGTCCAGCCAAAGACGTTGCCGCCAAGGACCAGCGGTTCGATGACGAGTTCAGAGCGGCCAAGCGGACGACGATCCATGGTGGGAGTCCTTTCACATGCGTTTTGGCGGAACGCCGGCGATACCAAGAAGGTTCGCGGCGTAAAGGATTCAACTTGCCGGCGTTCTCGGCGCGCAATAGGCAAGGGCGCGGTTGATGGTGTAGAGCGAGCCGTCGAGCGGGATGAAGTTCTTGGGCAGGCTAGCGCGTTCGCCTGCATCGAGAAAGGCCGCCGCGCCCTGCTTCAGCCCGTCGAGCAGCCACTCGGTGTCGCCCGTGAGGCGCGCGCCGTATCCGGCAGCCGTCGCCTCCCCGATAAAGCCGCGCTCCTCCTTGTCGACGGTGATGCGCCAGTCGCCGAGATCGGCCGGGCCGAGGCTGGTATGGACATAGAGGCCGACCGAGAAATCATTCTCGCAACGCACGGCAACACAGGCATAGCTCGACGTGTCCGATTCGAGCGCGCAGCCCAACGCGGCCCGATCGCCCTCGCCCGGCAGCGGCGAATAATGCCAGCCCTCCTGCTGGGCGGCCGCTGGTTGCGCCGCGGCAAGACCCATCAGCACCATGAGGAGAGGTAGGCGTGGCGGGGTTTTCTCCCGAAATCGATGCACGCCGCTCATTCCGCCGGTTGGATCAGGTCCCATTTGTTGCCGTAAAGGTCTTCGAACACAGCAACGACACCATAGGGCTCGTGGCGAGGTTCCTCCAGAAAACGAACGCCGTTCCCTCGCATGCGCTCATGGTCGCGCGCAAAGTCGTCGGTCGTAAGGAAAAACGCCACACGTCCGCCCGTCTGCTTGCCGACCGCAGCGGCCTGGCGTGTGCCGTCGGCGCGGGCCAGCAGGAGTTGGGTGCCCGTGCCACTGGCCGGCCCGACCAGAACCCAGCGCTTGCTGGCACCGAGATCGGTGTCGGTGAGAAGGGTGAAGCCGAGTTTTTCACAGTAAAAGGAAATCGCCGCGTCATAGTCCGCGACAACGAGAGTAACAGTGGCGATCGATAAGGCCATACTCTTGATTTCTCGAATGATTTATCCGCAGCGACGGGAACGTCCCGGCCGTGCGCACCGCGGGAAGGCACCCATCCAACCCGATTTCAGCCGGTGGGGAAAGTCGCGGAACCGTCACGCGATGGTCACGGGATTGACCAAATGGTCAAACTCCCCCATTGCCAGCCGAACCAAAACGGGCTTTTCTGTCCACCAAGCCGCCGGACCGGCAAGCCGGCGGCGTAACAATATATTCGGGAGACAATGATCATGAAATTGACGAAAGGCCTTCTGGCCGCATCGGCGGTGCTTGCGCTGACCGCAGGCGCAGCCCAGGCGAAAACGCTGGTCTATTGCTCGGAGGGGTCGCCGGAGGGTTTCGACCCGGCTCCCTATACGGCCGGCACCACGTTCGACGCGTCCTCGCGTCCGATCTACAATCGTCTCGTGCAGTTCAAGAAAGGCTCGTCGGAAACCGAGCCAGCCCTCGCCGAGAGCTATGACGTCTCCGAGGACGGGCTGGAATACACCTTCCACCTGCGCCAGGGCGTCAAGTTCCACACGACCGACGAGTTCACCCCGACCCGCGATTTCAACGCCGACGACGTCCTCTTCTCGTTCGAGCGGCAGTGGAAGGAAGATCACCCCTGGCATGCCTATTCGACCGGCATCACCTGGGAATACTTCAACTCCATGTCGATGAGCGACCTGCTCGCCAACATCGAGAAGGTCGACGACTATACCGTCAAGTTCACCCTCACCCGTCCGGAAGCCCCCTTCATCGCCAACCTGGCGATGGACTTCGCCTCGATCATGTCGGCCGAATATGCCGCCCAGCTCGAGGAAGCCGGCTCGATGGACATGCTCAACCAGCAGCCGGTCGGCACCGGCCCGTTCCAGTTCGTCGCCTACCAGCAGGATGCGGTGATCCGCTATGCATCGTTCGATGACTACTGGGGCGGTGTCCAGCCGATCGACGACCTGGTCTTTGCCATCACCACGGATGCCGCGGTGCGCGCCCAGAAGCTTCAGGCGGGGGAGTGCCACGTGATGCCCTATCCGAACCCGGCGGACCTCGAGATGCTGCAGTCGGATTCGAACCTGACGGTCATGGAGCAGGAAGGCCTCAACGTCGGCTACCTCGCCTACAACACCCAGATGGAGCCGTTCGACAACGCCGAGGTGCGCAAGGCGCTCAATATGGCCATCGACAAACAGGCCATTATCGACGCCGTGTTCGAGGGCAACGCCGCCATTGCCAAGAACCCGATCCCGCCCACCATGTGGTCCTACAACGACGCCATCGAAGACGACCCCTATGATCCCGAGGCTGCGCGGCAGATGCTGGCGGATGCCGGTGTCGAGAACCTCTCGATGAAGGTCTGGGCCATGCCCGTTTCGCGTCCTTACAACCCCGACGCGCGCCGCATGGCCGAGCTCATCCAGGCCGACTTTGCCGAGGTGGGCGTCACCGTAGAGATCGTCTCGATGGAATGGGCCGAATACCTCGAGCAGTCCTCGAACGTCGACCGTGACGGTGCGGTGCTGCTCGGTTGGACCGGCGACAATGGCGATCCGGACAACTTCCTTGCGGTCCTCCTTGGTTGCGATGCCGTCGGCAACGCTAACCGCGCCCAGTGGTGCAATGAGGATTTCGAGGCTCTGATCCAGGAAGCCAAGACCATCACCGACCAGGACGAACGCGCTGCGCTTTATGAGGAGGCCCAGGTGGTCTTCAAGGAGCAGGCGCCCTGGGCAACCATCGCCCATTCCAAGGTGTTCATGCCGATGTCCACCGATGTCACCGGCTATGTGATGGATCCCAAGGGCACACACGCCTTCGACGGCGTCGATATCGCCGAGTAAGCGGGTATTCAGTCCGGGGGCGCTTCGGTGCCCCCGGCAACCCGTAGACAGACATGTTTCGTTTCCTTTTCCACCGCCTTCTCCTCATCGTGCCGACTTTCATCGGCATCACGATCATCGCTTTCGCTTTTGTGCGCGTGCTTCCGGGCGACCCGGTGCTGCTGATCGCGGGAGAGCATGGCGTCACGCCCGAACGCTACCAGAGGCTCATGGAGCAGTTCGGCTACAACCGGCCCATCTGGGAGCAATACTGGGACTATCTCGTCGGCATTGTCCAAGGTGACTTCGGCACCTCGATCTCCACCAAGCGCCCGGTGATCCGGGACTTCCTGACCCTGTTCCCGGCGACGGTCGAACTTGCCTTCTTCGCCACGCTCTTTGCCGTGGTCATCGGCATTCCCGCAGGCGTGCTCGCTGCCGTACGGCGCGGCTCCTGGTTCGATCAGCTCACCATGGGCACAGCGCTCGTCGGCTATTCCATGCCCATCTTCTGGCTGGGGCTGCTGCTCATCATCTTCTTTTCCGGCATTCTGGGCTGGACGCCGGTCTCGGGCAGGATCGACCTTCTCTATTTCTTCCCGGCCGTCACCGGCTTCATGACCATAGATGCGCTGCTCTCGGGCCAGAACGGCGCCTTCACCTCGGCCATCAGGCATCTCATCCTGCCGACGGTGACGCTTGGTACCATTCCGCTCGCTGTGATCGCGCGTCAGACGCGCTCGGCCATGCTCGAGGTGCTGGGTGAGGACTATGTGCGCACGGCGCGCGCCAAGGGCCTCCCGCCCGGCAAGGTCGTCGGGGTGCATGCTTTGCGCAATGCCCTGATACCCGTGGTGACCACCATCGGCCTGCAGGTGGGGGTGATGATGGCTGGCGCCATACTGACCGAGACCATCTATTCCTGGCCCGGCATCGGCAAATGGATGATCGACGCCATCTCGCGGCGCGACTATCCGGTCGTCCAGGCGGGGCTGCTGCTCATCGCCCTGGTGGTGATGGTCGTCAACCTCATCGTCGACGTCGCCTACGGGTTCATCAACCCACGCATACGGCACCGATAGGAGGCGACATGTCCGAACCCGTCACCGTCGCCACCGGCTCGCGCGAACCCGGCCTTGCCGCGCAGCTACGCGAATTCTGGTATTATTTCTCCTTCAATCGCGGCGCCGTCATTGGCCTCGTCGTCTTTATCCTGCTGGTGCTGGTGGCCCTCTTCGCGCCGGTCATCGCCCCGCACTCCCCGACCCAACAGTTCCGCGACGCCCTGCTGACGCCCCCCTCCTGGCAGGTGGGTGGCCGGTCCGAGTTCCTTCTCGGTACCGATGCAGTCGGCCGCGACATCCTCTCGCGGCTCATCCACGGGGCCCGCTTCTCGCTGCTCATCGGCGCGGTGGTCGTCGTTCTGTCGCTCTCGACCGGCATCGTCTTCGGGCTGTTGGCCGGTTATGCGCGTGGCTGGGTCGACATCGTGCTGATGCGCATCATGGACCTGATCCTCGCCTTCCCCTCGTTGTTGCTGGCGTTGGTGATGGTCGCGATCCTCGGACCGGGCCTCATCAACACCATGATCGCCATCGCCCTGGTGCTGCAGCCGCACTTCGTGCGCCTGACACGCTCGGCCGTGCTCGGGGAACTGGGCAAGGAATATGTGGTGTCGGCCAAAGTGGTCGGTGCCGGGCATCTGCGCCTCATGTTCCTGACCATCCTTCCCAACTGCCTTGCCCCCCTGATCGTCCAGGCAACGCTCTCCTTCTCGACCGCCATCCTTGATGCGGCAGCCCTCGGCTTCCTCGGTCTCGGCGCTCAGCCGCCGACGCCTGAATGGGGGACGATGCTCGCCGAAGCACGCCAGTTCATCCTGCGCGCCTGGTGGGTGGTGACCTTCCCGGGCCTGGCCATCCTCGTCACGGTGCTGGCCATCAACCTCGTCGGCGACGGGCTGCGCGATGCGCTCGATCCCAAACTGAAGCGGAGCTGAGCCATGCCCCTGCTCGATATCCGCAACCTCACCGTCGCCTTCGATACCTCCATCGGCCTTTTCAAGGCGGTCGACGGTATCGATATTTCGGTCGACGCTCGCGAGGTGCTGGCGATCGTAGGCGAGTCCGGTTCGGGCAAGTCCGTTGCCATGCTCGCGGTCATGGGCCTGCTGCCGGCCACAGCCACGGTCACGGCCGATGCCATGACATTCGAGGGCCGGGACCTCCTCGCCATGTCGCCCGGCGAAAGGCGCGCGATCATCGGCAAGGACATCGCCATGATCTTCCAGGAGCCCGTCGCCAGCCTCAATCCGTGCTTCACCGTCGGTTTCCAGATCGAGGAGGTGCTGCGCGAGCACCTGGGATTGACCGGTCGCGCGTCGCGGCAGCGGGCGATCGAGCTTTTGACTGATGTCGGCATTCCCGACCCCGCCGAGCGGCTCGGCGCCTACCCGCATCAGATGTCGGGCGGCCAGTGCCAGCGCGTTATGATCGCCATCGCCATCGCCTGCAATCCCAAGCTCCTGATCGCGGACGAGCCGACGACAGCGCTGGACGTCACCATCCAGAAGCAGATCCTCGACCTGCTCGTGCGCCTGCAGGCCGAGCATGGCATGGCGCTGATCATGATCACCCACGACATGGGGGTCGTCGCCGAGACCGCCGACCGCGTCATCGTCCAGTACAAGGGCCACAAGATGGAAGAGGCCGACGTGCTCTCGCTCTTCGAGCGGCCGAAGTCGCGCTACACCAAGGCGTTGCTCGCGGCTCTCCCCGAAAATGCCGTCGGCGACCGGCTTCCGACCGTCGGCGACTTCCGCTTCGAGGACGAATTGGGAGGCGCGCGATGAGCCCGGTCCTCGAAGTCAGCAACCTGACGCGCGACTATCATGTGGGTGGCTCGCTCTTTCGGCGGGCCCACACCGTGCATGCGGTCAAAGGCGTCAGCTTCTCGCTCGAGAAAGGCAGGACCCTCGCGGTCGTGGGCGAGAGCGGTTGCGGCAAGTCCACACTCGCGCGCATGGTCACGCTCATCGATCCGCCGACCTCGGGCGACATTCTGATCGACGGCGAGAAGGTCGACATCACCCATGGCGTCCCCAAGCAGCTGCGCCGCAAGGTGCAGATCGTCTTCCAGAATCCCTATGGCTCGCTCAACCCGCGCCAGAAGATCGGCGATGTGCTGACCGAGCCCCTGCTGCTCAATACCGACATGCCGGCCGCGCAAAGGCGCGAGCGCGCGTACGAGATGCTGGTCAAGGTGGGCCTCGAGCCCGAGCACTTCAACCGATACCCGCACATGTTCTCGGGCGGCCAGCGCCAGCGCATCGCCATTGCCCGCGCTCTGATGCTCAATCCGTCCTTCCTCGTGCTCGACGAGCCGGTCTCGGCGCTCGACCTGTCGGTGCAGGCACAGATCCTCAACCTTCTGGCGGACCTGCAGGATGAGTTCGAGTTGACCTATGTCTTCATCAGCCATGACCTTTCGGTCGTGCGCTACATCGCCGACGAGGTGATGGTGATGTATTTCGGTGAGGTGGTGGAGCATGGCAGCCGCGACGCCGTCTTCGGCGATCCGCAGCACGACTATACCAAGACCCTCTTTACCGCGACGCCAAGAGCCGACGTCGAGAGCATCAGGGCACGGCTTGCCCGAAAGGCACAGCTGGCGGAAGTCTCTGCCTGAAGCCTATCCGGCGCCAGTCTCCTCGACCGCGAGCCGACGCCCCTGGCGCGCCGAGGCCATGAGCGCGTCGATGAGGCGGTGTACGGCAAGGGCGGTGCGCCCGGTCGAAGCCGGCTGCCGGCCGCTGCGCAGGGCATCGGCGAAATCGGCGATCAGCGCCTTGTGCCAGTCGAACGGGAAGGCCATGGGATCCGCCCCGCCGCCGCCCTCGCTCGGCCCGCCTACAGTTTCGCTGCGCCCGTCCATCCAGGAGATGGTCAGCGCTCCGCCTGAAAGCGTCGCGCTCGCCCTATCGAAATTGAAGGTCAGGCTCTCCGGCCCGCCCGGATAATTGGCGGTCGTTGCCATGAGCGCGCCGACAGCGCCATTGGCAAAGGTGAGGCCGGCCGCAACGAAATCCTCGGTCTCCATCTGGTGGAGGCCAGTCGTCGCGGCAAAGGCGGTGACTTCTCGCACAGGTCCCGTCAGCGAAAGCATGAGATCGAGCGAATGAATGGCCTGGGTGATGAGGACGCCGCCGCCGTCCTGCTCCAGCGTGCCCCGGCCGGGCTTGTCGTAATATCCGGCCTGCGGGCGCCACCAGGGCGCCAGTACCTGCACGGCTTGCAGCCGGCCGAAGCGCTCCTCGGCAATAGCTTCCGCGAGCGCCTTCGAGGCCGCACGGAAGCGGTGCTGGAAGACGATGCCGAGCGTTAGGCCTGCCGCCTCGCAGGCCGCAACGGTTCGCTCCGCTGCCGCGGTCGTGCGCTCGACGGGCTTCTCCATGAGGATGTGCTTGCCGGAGCTGGCCGCTGCCTTGACGATCTCCTCGCGCGCGTTGGGCGGGGTAAGGATCAAAAGCGCGTCGATGCGCGGATCGGCCAGCAGGACCTCGAGGCTTTCGGCGGGCGGGAAGCCATACTGGGCACAGAAGGCGTCGCGCTCGGCGGCGTTTCGCCGAAAGACGCCGAGCACCGCGATCTCGTCGGCAAGCGCCTGGAGCGCCAGCGCGTGCGGCTTGGCGGCCATGCCTGCCCCGACGAGTCCCAATCCCAGCCGTCCCTGTTCATCCGCCATTCAGCCGCGCCCTCTCACATTGCCCGTCGTCTTGATACCATCACATGTGCCGTGTTCAACGCGCAACGCCCTGACGACGGTGCGGGTGATGACCATCACCTGAATAGCAAACACACCCTAGGACGCCTTGCGCCAGGGCTGCGCGGCCAGGAACGCCTTCAGCGCCTCACTGTCCATGGGTTTGGCGAAAGCGTACCCCTGCAGCACCTCGCAGCCGAGTTCGGAGAGGATGCGGGCATGCTCCATTGTCTCGACCCCCTCGGCGAGCACCTCGATGCCGAGCGCCTTGCCGATGTCGATGATCGAGGACAGGAGCCGCCACTGCGCCGGGTCCTCGGTGATCGGGCTGACCAGCAGCCGATCGATCTTGAGGCGCTTGGGGCGCAGGTTCTGCAGCGAGACGATCGAGGCATAGCCGGTGCCGAAATCATCGATCTCGATGTCGATGCCCAGCTCCTTGAGCTGGTCGATGTTCCAGGCCACGGTCTCGTCACGCTCGTCGAGATAGATGGATTCGACGAGTTCGAACGACACGGTGCCGGGCGTGAACGCCAATTGCTCGAGGCCGGCAATCAGATCCTCGTCGTGCAGGCGGCGCAGCGACACGTTCACTGAGACGCGTGGCACGCCGAGACCGGCCTGACGCCAGTCGTTGAAGTCTGCAAGCGCCTGCTCCAGGATCATGCGGTCGATGGTCGAGACGGCGTTAAGCTCCTCGGCGATGTCCAGGAACCGGTCGGGCGTCAGCAGCCCGTGAACGGGGTGACGCCAGCGCGCCAGGGCCTCGACCCCGACGACATCGTGCGTATGTGCGTCGAACTGAGGCTGATAGTGGGCGAGGAACTCGCCGCGATCGATGCCGTTGAGGATTTCGTCGGCCACCCGCTTGGTATTGACGACCTCGGCCTGCAGCGCTTCGCTGAAGAACTCATAGCGGCTGCGCCCGCGCGCCTTGGCGCGATAGAGCGCGATGTCGGCATCGACGAGCAGCGACTTGCCATCCGCCGCCGGCGAAGCTGCCATCGCGATGCCAACGCTCACCCCGCAACGGCATTCGTGACCCTGGTAGACGACGGGCACACGCATATCGGCAATGATGCGGTTGGCGAGTTCGCCGAGCGCGGCCTGGCCGGGAGCCGCTACGCAGACAACGACAAATTCGTCGCCGCCGACGCGGGCAACGAAATCCTCCCGCCCTGCATTGCGGCGCAGCACTTTGGCTGCGTGCACCAGCACCGCATCACCCGCGGCATGTCCGAGGGTGTCGTTGATCTGCTTGAAGCGGTCGAGGTCGATGTGGAGGAGCGCGATGCCCGCGCCGTCCCCACTCGCTGCACGGACCTTCAGCGTGTCGTCGAGGTAGCGGCGGTTAGGCAGGCCCGTCAGGCTGTCGTGGAGGGCGTTGTGCTCAATGCGGGCCTTAGCGGCCTCAAGCTGGCGGTTGCGCGCCTCGGTCAGGCGCTTTGCGCGCTCGAGGTCCTCATTACGCGCCACATCGCTCGTCACATCCCAGTTGACCCCGATGATGCGCGGATTCTCGCCCGGGTCAGTATAGACCGCACCGATCGTGCGGATGACGCGAACCCGACCGTTGCCATCGACGACGCGGAACTGCGAGGCATAACGTCCCGTCTCGATCCCCTGCCGGAAATCGCGCTCGGCCCGCTCGATGTCCTCGGGGTGCAGCGCGCCACGCCAGTCGTGATAGCTGCGCTCGCCGCCGTCGGCCTTGAGGCCGTAGAGTTCGTTCATGCGGTCGTCCCAGACCAGATGGTTGGTGACGATGTCCATTTCCCAGACACCGATACGCGAGGTATCGAGCGCCAAGCCCAGTCGTCTCGAAAGCTTGGCCAGAAGCGCTTCGCGTTGGCCGAGCTCGCGGATGTGCCTTTGCCGCTCGTCCATCAGCCGCCCCGCGATCACCATCGGAACGAGGATGACGAGACCGGCCGTCGCGATCACCACACGCAACAGCCAGGCATTAGGCGGCGTCCCGTTCCACCCGACCTTGGGCACCGCCGCGATTTGCCACCAGCCGGTCGGAAGCGTCACGCCCGCTGTCACTGGATCGCGGGTGAGAACGCTCTCGTCGCCGTAGAAGGGCCTGCCCTGCGCGCCGAGCGCATCCTTGCCGACGATGGCGATATCGATGGGCAGGTTCGGATCCGTGAGCCCGCTCTCGCTATAAAGGCGGTCGGCGTCGATGACCGCCGACACGAGCCCCCAAAAAACCGGCTGACCGTCCAGCCGGTTATAGACAGGAAAACGGGCAACGAAACCCCATCCGCCCTGCACGAGATCAACAGGCCCGGCAAGAACCACATTGCCGCTCTCCTTGACGCGCAAAGCTGCCTCGCGCTGCTGCGGGTTCGTAGTATAGTCGAGACCGATGGCGCTCTCGTTACCGGCAAGCGGATAGATGAGTTCGACAACCATGTCGGGCGCCGCCGCGATATTGCGCAACTGGCTGTGTTCCTCGAAAAGGTTCGCGGCGAGCTCGGAAAACCGCTCTTGGTCGATGTCGGGCTCGGTAGCGATGGTGCCGATGAACCCGCGCACCAGCTGAATGTTGCCGTTGATATTGCCCTCGAGCTTGGCGCGGATCAGCCAGACCTGATCGACGACCTTGGCTCTGAGGCTTTGCTCGTAGAGCTGCGTATTCTGCTGGTCGGCATAGAACCCCGCCAGAATGATCACGACTGTGGTGATCACCGCGGGGATCAGTGTCGGCCGCAGCCAACGCCGCCAGCCACTCACATCAGAGCGTTCCTGCTCGTCCACGCATCACTCTGCCCCGGCGGCAGCTCCCCAAATCGGGACACATTAGCCGGCCAAGGGTTTAATTCGCCTTAGCAACTTCTAGACAGCGAGATGCGAAAAAAGCCCGTCCCGGACCTGAACCGGGATGGGAACTGGAGCACGCGATTTGACATGAAATAGCATCGCGCTCCAGCGCATCAGCCGACGCGTCTGCCGCTCTCGCGCTCGAACGGGTGCAGGGCTGCTTCCGGCAGATAAAAGGCGATCTCCTCGGCCTCCGCTAACCTGGTGCGCCCCTGGATGACGAGGATGACGATCTGGTCGGAGCCGGCGAGCCGTGCGTAGACATGGCTCTCGCCGCCCACCGGCTCGATCAGCTCGACGGTTCCCTTGAGCGCGATGGCCTCGCCCTGTGGCTTTTCGAGGAGGATCGCGTCGGGCCGCGCCCCGACGACATCGGCCGACTGCGGGAGAGACGCTGGCAGGGTCACGCCCGGCAGTTCGCGCAGCTTGGAAACGTCGAAGATGTTCATCGGAGGCGAGCCGATGAAGCCGGCGACGAATAGGGACGCCGGCTGTTCGTAGAGCTCGACCGGCTTGCCGACCTGCTCGATGCGGCCGGCATTCATCACCACCAGCCGGTCGGCCAGCGTCATCGCCTCGAGCTGATCGTGGGTGACATAGACGCTGGTGGTTTTGAGGTTGCGCTGGAGGCGCTTGATTTCGATGCGCATCTGTCCGCGCAGCTTGGCGTCGAGGTTGGAGAGCGGCTCGTCGAAGAGGAACGCTTTTGGATGCCGCACGATGGCACGGCCCATGGCGACGCGCTGGCGCTGGCCGCCCGAGAGCTGGCGGGGCTTGCGTTCGAGGAACGGCTCGATCTCGAGGATGCGGGCCGCCTCGGTGACGCGCGCATCGATCTCGGCGCGCGGCGTGCCGCGGTTCTTGAGCCCGTATTCGAGATTTCCGCGCACGCTCATATGCGGGTAGAGGGCGTAGTTCTGGAAGACCATGGCGATGTCGCGCTCGGCCGGTTCCTTGCGGTTCACCACGTCCCCGCCAATGGAGACTGTGCCGTCGGTAATGGTCTCGAGACCCGCAATCATGCGCAGGAGCGTCGATTTTCCGCAGCCGGAGGGGCCGACGAGCACCACGAGCTCGCCGTCGTCGATCGAAAGGTCGAGCCCGTGGATGGCCGTGACGTTGCCGGGATAGACTTTCCTGATCCCCGCGATGTCGATGGTTGCCATTATTATTTCTCCGTTTCCACAAGGCCTTTGACGAACAGGCGTTGCATGAAGATGACGACGAGCACGGGCGGGAGCATGGCCAGCACTGCGCTCGCCATCACCACGTTCCATAGGGGCTCGGTGTCGGCAGTGGCGGCCAGCCGTCTGATGCCCATGACGACCGTATAGTAGCGTTCGTCCGTGGTGATCAGAAGCGGCCACAGATACTGGTTCCAGCCGTAGATGAAGAGGATCACGAACAGCGCTGCGATATTGGTGCGCGACAGCGGCAGCAGGATATCCCGGAAGAACTTCATGGGACCAGCCCCGTCGACGCGTGCGGCTTCCATCAATTCGTCCGGCACGGTCAGGAAGAACTGGCGGAAGAGAAAGGTCGCCGTCGCCGAAGCAATAAGCGGTACGGTCAAGCCGACATAGGAATTCAGGAGGTTCAGGTTTGCCACGACCTCGAATGTAGGCAGGATCCGCACCTCGACCGGGAGCATCAGCGTGATGAAGATGGCCCAGAAGGCCAGTTGCCGGAAGGGGAAACGGAAATAGACGATGGCGAACGCCGACAGCAGCGAGATGGCGATCTTGCCGATGGCGATGACCAGGGCCATGATCAGCGAGTTGGTCATCATCAGTCCCAGCGGCGGCGCCCCTGAGGTCGACACCCCTGACGAGAGCATGCGCGAGTAGTTCTCGACAAGGTGCGGACCCGGCAGCAGCGGGATCAGGCCGGACAAGAATTCATTGGACGCGCGGGTCGAGGCGATGATGGCGATATAGACCGGAAAGGCCACGATCAGCACCCCGATGATCAGCACCAGGTGCGAGAGGAACGTCAGCAAGGGGCGGTTCTCGACCATCGTCAGTACTCCACGCGCCGCTCGATGTAGCGGAACTGAATGACCGTGAGCGAGATCACGATCGCCATCAAAATCACGGACTGGGCGGCCGACGAGCCGAGATTGAGACCGATGAAACCGTCGTTGAAGACCTTGTAGACCAGTATGTTAGTGGCTTGGGCGGGCCCACCGGAAGTGGTGGCGTGGATAATGCCGAAGGTATCGAACATCGCATAAGTGATGTTGACGACCATCAGGAAGAAGGTGGTGGGCGAGAGCAGGGGAAAGACGATGGTGAAGAAGCGCTTGACCGGCCTTGCCCCGTCGATCGCGGCTGCCTCGGAAAGCGAGGCGGGTATGGACTGCAGGCCAGCGAGGAAGAAGAGGAAGTTGTACGAAATCTGTTTCCAGGTCGAGGCAAAGATCACCAACAGCATGGCATCCGTGCGCGACAGCGTGTGGTTCCAGTTGTAGTTCAGCATGTCGAGCACATAGCTGAACACCCCGATCGAAGGATTGAACATGAACCACCACAGGATGCCGGCAACGGCCGGCGCCACGGCGTAAGGCCACACCAGGAAGGTCGTATAGGCGTTGCGCGTGCGGATCATGCGGTCTGCAGCGACGGCGAGCAGCAACGAGACGCTCATGGAGAGCGCTGCGACGCTCGTCGCAAATACTGCCGTCACGCTGAGCGAATTGAGGTATTGGGGGCTCGTGAACAGGTCGAGGAAGTTCGAGAAGCCGACGAAGCTGGTTCTGAACCCGAAAGCGTCCTGACGCAGGAACGACTGCCAGAGCGCCTGACCGGCTGGCCAGAGAAAGAAGATGGCGGTGATCGCCAGTTGCGGAAACAGGAGGGCGTAAGGCAGGCCCTTGTTGCTGAATATCGTTCTCTTGGTCTGCATGATGTTCCCGCATGAAAATCCGCGCCCGTGAGGGGCGCGGATCTAGTGCTCGTTAGACTTTAGCTGTTGGCGGCTTCGAAGTCGCGCAGCAATGCATTACCGCGTGAAACCACTGCATCGAGCGCTTCCTGGGGGGTCTTGCTGCCCGACAGGAGCTCTTGGAACTCCTCATCGATGATGGTGCGGATCTGCACGTAGTTGCCGAAGCGCAGGCCCTTGGAGTTCTCGGTTGGCTCGTTGAGCGTGATCTGCTTGATGGCAACGTCCGAACCGGGGGTCTCCTCGTAAAAGCCCTGCTGCTGCCCAAGTTCGTAGGCGGCCTGAGTGATTGGCAGGTAGCCCGAGAACTGGTGCCAGTCGGCCTGGACTTCCGGCGAGGAGAGGTAGCTGAAGAAGTCGGCAACGCCCTTGAACTCTTCTTCCGACTGGCCCTGGAGGACCCACAGCGTCGCCCCGCCGATGATCGAGTTCTGCGGAGCACCCTCGACGTCATCGTAATAAGGCAGCATCCCAAAGCCGACCTCGAAGTCGCCGGCGTTGGCGAGGACGCCTGCGCGCGAAGCCGAGGAGTTCATGTACATGGCGCATTCGCCGGAATAGAACTTGGGCGGTGCATCGCCGCCGCCGCCGGGACCGCCGTACTGGAAGACACCCTCTTCCTGCCAATTCTTGAGGTTCTCCCAGTGCTTGACCTGCACGGGGCCGTTGAACGTCAGTTCGGCTTCAAGCCCGCCGAAGCCATTTTCGAGGGTGCCGATCGGCTGGTTGTGCCAGGCCGAGAGGTTCTCGAGTTGCACCCAGGAAATCCAGCCGGAGGTGAAGCCGCATTCGGCCGCGCCCGACTCCATGATCGTGCGGGAGAACTCCTCGAGCTGACCCCAGGTCTCGGGGGGCTGCTCGGGATCGAGTCCGGCTTCTTCGAAGATGTCCTTGTTGTAGTAGAGGATCGGAGTCGAGGAATTGAATGGCATCGAGAGCATGTTACCCTCGGTGTCGGTGTAATAGCCGACGACCGCCGGCAGGAACGCGTCCGGATCGAAATCGGCGCCCATATCGGTCATGAGCTGATAGACCGGGTAGATGGCACCCTGAGCGGCCATCATGGTGCCGGTGCCGACTTCATAGACCTGGACGATGTCCGGCTGCTGACCGGCGCGGAACGCGGCAATCGCGGCGGTCATGGTCTCATCATAGGTGCCCTTGTAGACGGGCGTCACTTTATAGTCGGACTGGCTGGCATTGTAGCCGGCAACGATCTCTTCGAGCTTGGTGCCTAGCTCGCCACCCATGGCGTGCCACCAGGTGACTTCGGTCTGGGCGAGGGCGACCGAAGAAGTGAGCGAAACGGCAAGGGCTGAGAGCCCGGCCGTGAAGGTCATACGTACCATTGTTTTCTCCCTTGGTGGACGTATCCCGACATGGGTCGTCGTCAGTTCCGCTATCCGTCTTAGCGCGGGTTGCGCGGTTTCGGATACCTTTGTCAGAGTTGCGAGCTAGGTCAAGGCGAAATATTTCGAAACAAATTATGACAAAGAACGAAACCTAATCCGCGTGAACCCATGCGCCGGGAGGTGGTGCCGCCCAGCGCCGGCGCCGGTCTAAAGGGGAGCGATTACAGTCGGGTGACGATCGGATGACGGAATGATGACGGATGGCGAAGTTCACCGGATCAGCCTTCACCGATCTCTTCCAGCTCGATCAGGACCCCGTCGAAATCCTTGGGGTGGAGGAAGATCACCGGCAGCCCATGCGCGCCGGTCCTGGGCCTGCCGTCACCAAGGACGCGCGCGCCACCCGCGACGAGCCGCTGGGTGGCGGTGGCGATGTCGCGAACTTCGAAGCACATATGGTGCATGCCGCCGGCAGGGTTCTTCTCGAGGAAGCCGGCAATGGGCGAGTCCTCCCCCAGCGGCGCCATCAGCTCCACCTTGGCGTTGCCCGTATCGACGAAGACGACAATGACGCCGTGTTCGGGCAAGGCCTGCGGCTCGCCGACCCGGGCGCCGAGCAGGTCCCGATAGCGGGTACTGGCGGCTGCGAGGTCCGGCACGGCGATGGCGATGTGGTTAATGCGCCCGATCATCGGTTGGAAAGCCGCCCTTCGATCTGGTTGAGGACCGAAAAGGCCGCCTCCAGCACGTTGGTGCCCGGTCCGAAGATTTCGGCAACGCCGCATTGACGCAGGAACGCATGGTCCTGCTCGGGCACCACGCCGCCCACGATAACAGTGACGTCCTTGAGCCCGCTATTCCGCAGGGCGGTGAACAACTCGGGCACCAGCGTGTTGTGGCCCGCCGCCAGCGTCGAAATACCCACCGCGTCGACGCCGAGCTCTTGCGCCTTGACCGCGATCTCGGGCGCAGTCTCAAACAGGGCACTGAGATGCACGGCAAAGCCGAGGTCGGCAAAGGCGGTGGCGATCACCTTGGCGCCGCGATCGTGCCCGTCCTGGCCCATCTTGGCAACGAGGATCGAAGGTGCGCGGCCGTGCCGGCTGGTGAAGTCGTTGATGCGTCCGGCAATAGCCGCGAACTGGGGATCGTCGCTGTAGCTCGCGCCATAGACGCCCGAGATGACGCGCGTAACGGCTGAGTAGCGCCCGAAGACGTCCTCGAGTGCGCGGCTGATTTCGCCGAGCGTGGCGCGCGCGCGGGCCGCCTCGATCGCCGCTTCCAAAAGATTGCCTTCGTCCATCGCCGCGAACTCGCGCAGCGCCGACAGCATCGATTGGCAGCGCGCCTCGTCACGCCCGCGGCGCACTTGGGCGATGCTGTGGGCCTGTTCCTCGCGCACTCGGGCATTGTCGATCGCGCGCGCATCGATCGGTGCCGCGTCTTCGACCCGGTAGCGGTTGACGCCGACGATCACGTCCTCGCCCCTGTCGATCCGGGCCTGCCGGATAGCGGCAGCCGTCTCGATGGCGAGTTTCGGGAAGCCCGCCTGCACCGCCTGCGTCATGCCGCCTTCGGCCTCGACCGCATCGATGAGATTGCGGGCCTTCTCCATCAGCTCGGCAGTCAGCGCCTCGACATAGTAGGAGCCGCCCAGGGGATCGACGACATCGGTGACGCGGCTTTCATGCTGCAGGATCAATTGCGTGTTGCGCGCGATACGGGCGGAAAGGTCCGTCGGGAGCGCGATGGCCTCGTCGAAGGAATTGGTGTGCAGCGACTGCGTGCCGCCGAGCACGGCCGCCAGCGCCTCGAGCGTGGTGCGCACGACATTGTTGTAGGGGTCCTGTTCGGTCAGCGACACGCCCGAGGTCTGGCAATGAGTGCGCAGCATTCTCGAGCGCGGATCCTTGGCGCCGAGCCCCGTCATGATTTCGGACCAGAGCGCGCGCGCCGCCCGCAGCTTGGCAGCCTCGAGGAAGAAGTTCATCCCGATGCCGAAAAAGAACGAGAGCCGCGGGCCGAAAGCGTCGATATCGAGCCCGCGTGCCATCGCCGCGCGCACATATTCGCGCCCGTCGGCCAGCGTATAAGCCAGCTCCTGCACCGCCGTCGCCCCCGCCTCGTGCATATGGTAGCCCGAGATCGAGATCGAATTGAACCTGGGCATGCGACGCGCCGTGTGAGCGATGACGTCACCCACGATCCGCATAGAGGGCTCGGGCGGATAGATGTAGGTGTTGCGGACCATGAACTCCTTGAGGATATCGTTCTGGATGGTCCCTTCGAGCTGCTCCTGCCGGACGCCCTGCTCCTCGGCCGCGACCACGAACATGGCCATCACCGGGATCACCGCGCCGTTCATGGTCATCGAAACGCTCATCCGGTCGAGTGGGATGCCTTCGAAGAGGAGCTTTATGTCTTCGACGGTATCGATGGCGACACCCGCCTTGCCCACATCCCCGGCAACGCGCGGATGGTCGCTGTCATAGCCGCGATGGGTAGCCAGGTCGAAGGCGACCGAGAGGCCCTTCTGCCCATTGGCCAACCCCTGCCGGAAGAAGGCATTGGATTCGCGCGCCGTCGAGAACCCGGCATATTGCCGGATCGTCCACGGTCGGTTGGCGTACATGGTTGCCCTTACCCCACGCGCAAAGGGCTCGGCGCCGGGCATCGCTCCGGCGGTTTGCGGCGGCAGATCCTCAGCGAAATAGGCCGGCTTGATGGAAAGCCCACCATAGTCGCGCTCGAGGTCGGAAAGCGGCACATCCCTAAGCTCGCGTTCGGCGAGCTTTGCCCATTCGGCGAAGGTGGCAGGTTTATTCATCGCGGCCTCCAATATCTCCGGCCAACAGGAGCGTTGGTGGCGGCGTCGTCTCGATCTTGCCGCTCGCTCGATGCGACACCCTCCCCCTTGTGAGGAGGGACGGGGAGGGGGTGCCCACCGAGCTATCGATAAACTCTCGTGCACCCAATCCGTCGCAGATCAGGTAAAAAACCCCGCCGGAATTTCTCATGACCTCAGTGTTCCAAAAGCGCAGGACCTTGTAGCCCTCCGATCTGAGAAACGCGTCCCGTTTTGCATCGTGCCGTATCCCGGCATCCGTGCCATGGGTGTCGCCATCGACCTCGATGATCAGCTTGGCATGATGGCAGGCGAAATCGACCACATACGGTCCTATGGGTGCCTGCTTGCGAAAGTGGTAGCCGCCGGTGCGCAAGGGATGAAGCAAGCGCCATAGCCGGATTTCAGTTCGCGTCGGGCTCTTCCTCAGACGCTGTGCGTGTGTTGGCATCGCGTCACCCCTTCCTGGCCTCCCCCATCAAGGGGGAGGTGGGCGTCCGTGCCTCTGGCCATATCGTACCACAGGCACAGGACTCACCCTCCCCCTTGTGGGGAGGGCCAGGGAGGGGGTTCTCAAAGCCGGCAACCATACTCACACCCCCGTGAATTCCATCATCACCTCGTCGACCGCAAGCACGGCGCCGGCCGCCACATGAACCTTGCTGATCCGGGCGCGCTTTTCGGCGCGCAGCACGTTCTCCATCTTCATCGCCTCGACGATGGCGAGCGGCTGGCCCTCCTCGACCACGTCGCCCTCGGCAACGTCTACGCGCACCACCTGGCCCGGCATCGGACAGAGGAGGAATTTGGAGAGGTCCGGCGGCGCTTTGATCGGCATGTGTCTGAGCAGCGCCGCGATATGCGGGGGCAGGACGGGGACATCGAGGTCCGTGCCGCGATAACGGATGCGGAAGCCCGTGGTCTTGCGGTCGAGCTTGAGCGTTGCCGGGTTCTCGTCGCGCCAGGATAACGTCGCCAGCCGGTCGCCTGGCGCCCACGAGAACGCCGTCGCCTCGTGCAACTCGCCGCGGATGTTGACCTGCCAGTGTCCGCCGGGATCGAGCCGCGCGACCCGCACCTCGCTCACTTCGGCACCGATGACGATGGAGAACCGGGAGAATACCTCTTCGATCCCGCCGACGAGCGAGCGCTCGACCTGGCCCTGGCGCTCGGCCACCACGAGCCCGGCCATGGCCGCCGCCGCGATGATCTCGACATGGCGGCCGGTAGCAAGCGTCGCCCCGGCGAACCCCTCTGGAAATTCCTCGGCGATGTAGCCGGTCGTCAGCAGGCCCTCGCGGAAGCGATCCTGCTCCATGACCGCAGAAAGGAACGGCAGATTGTGCCCGACCCCATCCACCTCGAACCGGTCGAGCGCTTCGGCCATCGCCTCTATGGCTTCCAAGCGCGTCGGCGCCCAGGTCACCAGCTTGGCAATCATCGGATCGTAAAAAGTCGAAATCTCCCCGCCCTCGAAAACGCCGGTGTCGTTGCGCACCACAAGCGTTGGCGTGGTCTCTTCTGCGGGCGGACGGTAGCGCTTCAGGCGCCCGGTCGAGGGCAGGAAGTTGCGGTAGGGGTCTTCGGCATAGAGACGGGATTCGATGGCTGAGCCTACGAGCTTCACATCCTTCTGCCCGAGGGGCAGCCGCTCGCCTGCCGCAACCCGCAGCATCAGCTCGACCAGATCGAGGCCGGTGACGAGCTCGGTCACTGGATGCTCGACCTGGAGCCGCGTGTTCATCTCCAGGAAATAGAAGTTCCTCGCCCCATCGACGATGAACTCGACGGTGCCGGCGCTCTGGTAGCCGACGGCCCTGGCAAGGTCCACGGCCTGCCTTCCCATCGCCTCGCGGGTCGCCGCATCGAGAAAGGGCGAAGGCGCTTCCTCGATCACTTTCTGGTTGCGCCGCTGGATCGAGCATTCGCGCTCTCCGAGGTGGATGACGTTGCCATGCCCGTCGGCGAGCACCTGGATCTCGATATGGCGCGGATCGGTCACGAACTTCTCAATGAAGATGCGGTCGTCCCCGAACGACGAAGCCGCCTCCGATCTTGCCCGCTCGAACCCTTCCCGAGCCTGCATCGCGTCCCACGCGACGCGCATCCCTTTGCCGCCGCCGCCGGCCGAAGCCTTGATCATCACCGGGTAGCCGATACTTTCGGCGATGCTGACCGCCTCGTCCCGATCGGCGATGAGCCCCATATGTCCCGGCACTGTCGAAACGCCGGCCTCGGCGGCGATCTTCTTGGATGTGATCTTGTCGCCCATGGCCGCGATGGCCTTTGCCGGCGGGCCGACGAAAGTAATGCCGCTGTCGGCGAGCGCCTCGGCGAAGTTGGGGTTTTCCGAGAGGAACCCATAGCCCGGATGCACGGCCTCCGCGCCCGTCGCCTTGCAGACGGCAATGATCTTGTCGATGGACAGATAGGAGTCTCGGGCAGCAGACGGGCCGATATGCACCGCCTCGTCGGCCAGTTTCACGTGCAGCGCTTCCTTGTCGGCATCCGAATAGACGGCGATCGTTCTTATGCCGAGGCGCTTTGCGGTCTTGATGATCCGACAAGCGATCTCGCCGCGATTGGCGATGAGGAGGGAGTTAAACAAAGTCTGGTCTCCTCACAGCGGAATGTTCCCGTGCTTCTTGACCGGTCCCTGCGCCCGCTTTCCCCTGAGCGTCTCGAACGCCCGCACGACCCGCCGCCGCGTGCCGTGCGGCATGATCACGTCGTCGATGAAGCCGCGCTCGGCGGCAACGAACGGGTTGGCGAAACGGGCCTCGTATTCGGCGGTGCGGCGGGCGATCTTCTCCTTGTCGGTGAGTTCCGAACGGTAGAGGATTTCGGTCGCGCCCTTGGCGCCCATCACCGCTATCTCGGCCGAGGGCCAGGCATAGTTGACGTCGGCGCGGATGTGCTTGCTCGCCATCACGTCATAGGCGCCGCCATAGGCCTTGCGGGTGATGACGGTGACGAGCGGCACGGTGGTTTCGGCATAGGCAAAGAGGAGCTTCGCGCCATGCTTGATGATGCCGCCATATTCCTGCGCCGTCCCGGGCAGGAACCCAGGCACGTCGACGAAGGTCAGGATCGGGATTTCGAAGGCATCGCAGAAGCGGATGAAGCGGGCGGCCTTTTTCGCGGCGGCGATGTCGAGGCATCCGGCCAGCACCAGGGGCTGGTTGGCGACGACCCCGGTGGTATGCCCGTTGAGCCTGACGAAGCCGATGAGGATGTTGCCGGCATGAGCCGCCTGCAGCTCGAGGAAGTCGCCCTCGTCGGCGACCTTCTCGATGATCTCGCGCATGTCGTAAGGCTTGTTGGGACTGTCGGGTATGATGGTGTCGAGGCTGTCCTCGCGCCGGTCAGGGCTGTCGTTGACGGCAATGCTCGGTGGCCGCTCGCCGGCCTTTAGCGGCAGGAAATCGAAGAGGCGCCGCACTTCGAGGAGCGTTTCGATGTCGTTCTCGAAAGCAGCGTCGGCGACCGAGGAGACCTTGGTATGGGTCGAAGCCCCGCCCAGTTCCTCGTGCGTCACCGTTTCGTTGGTGACGGTTTTGACCACGTCCGGGCCGGTCACGAACATGTAGCTGGTGTCGCGGACCATGTAGATGAAATCGGTCATCGCCGGCGAATAGACAGCGCCCCCTGCACAGGGGCCCATGATCACCGAGATCTGCGGAATGGCGCCGCTCGCCTGGACGTTGCGCCAGAACACCTCGGCATAGCCGCCGAGCGAGGCCACGCCTTCCTGGATGCGTGCACCGCCCGAATCGTTGAGCCCGATGACCGGCGCGCCGTTCTGCAGCGCCAGGTCCATGATCTTGCAGATCTTCTGCGCGTGCGTCTCCGAGAGCGAGCCGCCGAAGACGGTGAAATCCTGGGAGAAGACGTAGACGATGCGCCCGTTGATCCGGCCCCAGCCGGTCACCACTCCGTCGCCGGGTATCAGCATCTCATCGACGCCGAAATCCGTCGCCCGGTGGGTGACGAACATGTCGTATTCTTCGAAGGACCCGGGATCGAGCAGCACGTCGAGCCGTTCGCGGGCCGTCAGCTTGCCCTTGCCATGCTGGGCGGAGATGCGCCGCTCGCCACCGCCGAGCCTGGCCTCGGTCCGCCTCGCCTCGAGCGCCCTGATGATCTCCTGCATTACTTCTCCCGCATGCCGTCCGTTCGTCCGAACGGTCAAGGCAAGATTGGCGGCATGGCGGCGAAAAAGCAATTGCGATAGCGTGCTAACCCACTGAAGGGGGAGTCGTTGAACATCCGTTATCTGCGCCTTTCGGACATCCCGGTCGCCGCCGTGCTGGCGCTGGTCAACGATCCCGCCGTCACCCGCCATATGCCGCTTTCAGGCGCAATGGACGAAGCCATGTGCCGCGCCTGGGTCGCAGGCAAGGACGCGCAATGGGTCGATAACGGCTACGGGCCGTGGGCCTTTGAGATTGATGGGGAATTCGCCGGCTGGGGCGGGTTCCAGAAGGAGGGCGAAGACGCCGATCTTGGTCTCGTGCTGCTGCCGAGATTCTGGGGCGTCGGGGTGAGGCTCGCACGTCTCCTGATCGACAAGGGATTCGCTGAGCTGGGTCTCCCCTCGATCATTGCGCTGCTGCCGCCGAGCCGCCGGCACTTGAGGGCGCTCGAGCGGCTCGGCTTCGTCCCGGACGGCTCGATCGACTATTCCGGCCGCACATTCCTGCGCTTCCGGCTTTACCGACCGGATCAGGCCGGGTCGAAGTCCCGCCCATGATCGGGCAGGGGTGTCAGGCCTCTGGCAAAGCGCCGCGCGTTCTCGATGTAGCCTCGCGCCGAGCGTCTGAGGCCGGCGATCGCCTGTGCGTCGAGCTCGCGCACCAGCTTTCCCGGCGCACCGATGACGAGGCTGTTGTCGGGGATCTCCTTGCCTTCGGTGACGAGCGCACCCGCACCGATCAGGCAGTTGGCCCCGATCCTGGCGCCGTTGAGCACCGTCGCGCCCATGCCGATAAGCGTGTTCGCGCCGATCGTGCAGCCATGCAGTATCGCCTTATGGCCGATGGTGCAGCCGGCTCCGATGGTCAGGGGAAAGCCCATGTCGGTGTGGAGCACGACATTTTCTTGCACGTTGCTGCCGATCCCGATTTCGATCGGCTCGTTGTCCCCGCGCGCCACCACGCCGAACCATATGCCGGCATCGGCAGAAACGATCACACGGCCGACCAGCACCGCCGTCGGTGCAATCCAGGCAACGTCCGGATCGATCGTCGGGCCAGCGCCGTCGAGCGTGTAGATGGGCATGCCGTTTCTCCCTCAGAGCGTTTTCAGCAAAGTGGACACCACTTTTGGGGTTCGAAAACGCGACAATTCAACAATTTGGAGCTTTCCCGTTTTGATTCAATCGGAACGGGAAAGTTCTAGGGCCTGATGGTGTAAGCATCGCGCATCTCACCGATTTCGGCCAGCGTCTGATAAAAGAGCGACCAGTCGTCGGCCTCGACGATCGGCGCCCATATCGCCTCCATCTCGTCGATCAGCATGGTGCGCGGGCGCGGGCGCGCGAAATAGGCATGGTCGAGATTGACAGTGTTGCTCGGCGAGAACGCCTCGAGCGCATCGGCGACCGGGCGGAACGCCTCGCTCGCATAGTGGTCGGCCGACGTGCTTTTGGCGGCGCGTTTGGCCGAGAGGACCCCGCCGCGCCAGTCGAAGAAGAATTGCTCGTAAGGCGCCTGCGAGGCCGAGAGGAACGTAAAGAGCGCCGAGACGAATTCGCTGTCGGCGCTGCCGCCGGCCGGCTCGAGCCCAAGCCGGGCAAGGATTGCCTCCGGCAATGCCTGCTGAAAGGCCGGCCAGATCGTATTGAGCGGCGGTTCCAGCCGTTCGGCGGAAGCCAGCGGCAACAGGCATTCGGCCAGCCGCGTCAGGTTCCAGGCCAGCGTGTCCGGTTGCCGCCCAAAGCTATAGAGCCCGGCTTCGTCGAAATAGGCGGCGGTAAAAGTGGGATCATAGGCCGGCAGGAACCGCCACGGCCCATAGTCGAAGCTCTCGCCGGTGATGTTGATGTTGTCGGTGTTGAGCACGCCATGGACGAACCCGGCGGCCGTCCATTGTGCCCCGAGAATCGCGACCTTCTCGGTCACCGCCTCAAGGAAGGCGGCCGGCTTGTCCTCGGCCTTGGCCAGGTGCGGGTAATAGGTGGCGATGCAATAGTCGAGCAGTTTCTCGAGGTTGTGGGATTCCTCGAGAAAAGCGAGGCGCTGGAACGTGCCGATGCGGATGTGCGAATGGCTGAGGCGCACCAGCACGCTTGAGCGTGTCGGCGACGGCTCGTCGCCGCGCCAGAGCTCCTCGCCGGTCTCGACGAGCGAAAAGGATTTCGAGGTATAGACGCCGAGAGCTTCCAGCATCTCGGTCGCCAGTACCTCGCGCACGCCCCCCTTGAGGGTGAGCCGTCCGTCGCCTCCGCGCGACCACGGCGTCCTGCCCGAGCCCTTGGTGCCGAAGTCAAGAAGCCGCCCATCTTCGAGGTCGTAGCACTGGGCATAGAGAAACCCACGCCCATCGCCGAGGTCCGGATTGTAGGTGCGGAACTGGTGACCGTGATAGCGCAGCGCCAGGGGCGTCTGGAAACTGCCGGGCAATGGCCGGAAGCGGGCGAAATGCGCAATCCAGTCTTCGTCCGAAAGGTGGTCGAGCCCCACGCGCCGCGCCCAGCGCTGGTCGCGGTGGCGCAGGATTGCCTGGGGAAAATCGGCCGGCCGTACGAGATCGTAGAACTCGTCGCCGAGGGCCTCGTGATTCTTTGCGGGCTTGAAGACGCTCATGGTCTTCAACGCATAAGGATCGGCGCACGATCCGTCCATGCCCACGCAGGTGCCGGCTGCGAGAGATGGGCGGTATTGACAAGTCCAACTTCAGTGAGTACCTACTCACTCACCATGAAACAAACACGCACCAATCTGTCCGACGCGGACACCCGCAGAGAGGCCATCGTCGAGGCGGCGCTTGCCGCCTTCGCGCAGAGTGGCTTTGCCGCCACCCCGGTGACTGCCGTTGCGGCTCTCGCCGGCATCAGCCAGGCCTATGTCTTCAAGCTCTTTCCTTCCAAGGAGGGCCTGTTCGTGGCGGCAGTCGAGCGCTGCTACGAACGCATTGAGGAGACGCTGGAGCAGAGTGCGGGGCGTGCTCGTTCCGACGATCCGAATGCGATCCTCTCGGCCATGGGTGACGGCTATGCCGGCCTCATCGCCGATCGCACCATCCTGATGATCCAGGTCCACGCGCAAAGCGCGGCCGACGTGCCGGCCATCCGCGATGCCGTGAGGCGCGGGCTCGCCCGTATCGTGCGCTTTGCCAAGCACCGCTCGGGCGCCAGCGACGAGGCCGTGCAGAGCTTCATCGCCTTCGGTCAGCTCTGCCATCTCATCACCACTGCCGACGTCTTCGACCTCGGCGAGGACTGGGCGAGACTCCTCGCCCGCAACATCCGGCACGTGCCGGCCAACTGAGCCGGCCGGGACTCTCCGGCAGGAAGCACGTCGACCAAAGGGAAAGGTTGAGCCTTTCCGAACCGGCGCCGAGCGAACCACCCTCCGGCGGCAAGCGACGCAACGACCCTAACCGAACTAGTGAGTGATTGATCACTCTGTTTACGAGGAGACAAAAGATGACTGTCCTGTCTGCAACCCTCGAAGGGCTCGCCATCGGGCGCAGTTCCAACCGCTGGCTCGCCCTCACCATCCTGGCGCTTGCCCAGTTCCTCGTGGTGCTCGATGCCTCGATCGTCAACATCGCCCTGCCGAGCCTCGAGGCCGGCCTCGGGCTCGACCACAACCTGCTGACCTGGGTGATCACCGCCTATGTGCTGCCCTTCGGCGGGCTACTGCTGCTCGGTGGGCGGCTTGCCGACCGCTACGGTCACCGCAACGTCTTCCTTGCCGGCGTCTTCGGGTTCATTGCCGCTTCGCTCGCCGCCGGTTTCTCGATCAATGGCGCCATGCTGCTCGCGGCCCGCGCCGTTCAGGGCGCATCCGCGGCCATGCTGGCACCTGCCGCGCTCGCCTTGCTGATGCAGCTCTTTCCGGCCGCTGACGGCCGCGCCAAGGCGCTCGGTCTCTGGGGCGCCGTCGCCGGCATGGGCAGCGCCGCCGGTGTCCTGCTCGGCGGCGTGCTGACGGCAGGCTTCGGCTGGGCCGCGATCTTCTTCATCAACGTGCCCGTAGGCCTTGTGGTTCTCGTCACCATTCCGGCCCTTGTCAGCCGCGACGCAGTCAAAGGCCGGGCTCGCCTCGATCTGCCGGGCGCCGCCACCGTCACCGCCGGCATCGTCGCGCTGGTTGCCGCATTCTCCATGGTCCTCGAGGCCGGCTTCGGTTCGCCCATCACCCTTGGGCTCGCCGCCGTCGGCATTGTACTCCTCGCCCTCTTCGTCCTCATCGAGATGAAGACAAGCGACCCGCTGGTCTTCTTCGCTATCTTCGCCAACCGCTCGGTCACCCTCGGCAACACGATCATGCTGTTGATCGGCGGTGTCACGGTCGGCCTCTTCTTCGTGCTCTCGCTGCACATGCAGAATGTCCTCGGCTATGACGCCATGAAGGCAGGCATCAGCCAGCTGCCGCTCGCCATCGCCTTGATCGTCACCGCTGGCATGCTCTCGCCGGCGATCGCCCGTGCTGGTTCAGCGAAGGTTCTCGCCGCGTCCCTCGTGGTGTTGGCCGCCGGCGTCGGCTGGCTGGCGCTGGCGCCGATCGGGGCCGACTTCCTCGTCCATCTGCTCGGTCCCAGCCTCGTCATCGGCATTGGCCTGGGCGGCGCCTTCATCGCCGGTACCGAGCTTGCCGTCCAGGGTGTCGGCGAGGCCGACAGCGGGCTCGCCAGCGGTCTTGTCAACACCAGCCAGCAGATCGGTGGGGCACTGGGTCTTGCCCTGATCTTCACCCTCGCCACCGCCCGCACGATCGGGCTCGGCGAGGCTGGAGCCGACGACATAGCCGCGCTCGGCGGCGGCTACTCGGCCGCCTATCTCGGCGCCGCCGGCCTGGCGCTGCTCGGCGCCCTCATCGCCGGCCTCGGCGGCCGGCGGGCGTAACCGAAGGGCCGACGGTGCGCGCCGGCTCCCTCCACCCTCAAATCCTGAAAGGACAATGCAAATGACCACCGAAGCCTTCGAACAGACACCCTGGGGCAAATCCCGCAAGATCGCGCCGCGCTACGTGACCTACTCGGCTATCGCCGTGCCGGTGATGGTGCTGACCGGCTGGGCTTTCTTCGCCTCGATCCCGGTTGCGCTCATGACCTGGGGCGCGTGGAGGGACAGCCGGATTAGGGCGTTGCGCTGGTGGGCAGGCCTCACCGCCGGCCTCTACGCCATCCCCTTCGTCCAGTACGTGACCCGCGCCGATATGGACCTCAGCATGTCCGACATGCTGCATCCCCTGATGGGCGCCGCCATCGCCGTCCCGGCTGGCGTCGTCATCCTCAAGATCTTCAGGAGCCACCGCGGCTGACGGCCGCCGCTACTGCAAAAGAAAGAGCGCTCCGCGAGGAGCGCTCTTTCTGCTTTGAACAGAGTCAGACCGTCGCCACGGCCCTGCGGTTGCGGATCGAGGTCGAGATGAAGACCACGATGAAGGTTGCGGTCATCAAGAGAACGATGGTCGGGGCCGGGGCGCTGTCGAGCCAGAAGCTCGCATAGACGCCGGCGATGGTCGCCGAGACGGAAATCGCCACGGCAACGACAAGCATGGTGCCGAGGCGCCTGGCGATGAGGAAGGCGATGGAACCGGGCGCCACCAACAGCGCGATGACGAGGATGATGCCAACGGCCTTCAGCGCCCCGACGATGGTCAGCGACAGGATGGCCAGCAGTCCGTAGTGTAGGACCTTGACCGGCAGGCCGATGGCCGAGGCCTGCTGCTGGTCGAACACGAAGAGCATCAGATCCCGCCAGCGAAAGGCGATGATGCCGGAAACGAGAAGCGCAATGAGGCCGGTCTCGGCAATGTCGGGCCAGCTGGCCCCGAGCATGTTGCCGAAAAGGATGTGGTCGAGATGCACGTCCGTGGTGATCGAGGTGTAGAGCACGATGCCGAGCCCGAACATGCCCGAGAACACCACGCCCATCACGGTGTCTTCCTTGATGCGGCTGTTGTCCTTGAGGTAGCCGGTGCCGATCGCGCAGACCATGCCGGCAACGAAGGCGCCGACGGACAGCGGCAGCCCCACGATATAGGCGAGGACCACCCCCGGCAGGACCGCGTGGCTGACGGCATCGCCCATCAGCGACCAGCCCTTGAGCACCAGAAAGCAGCTCAGGAGTGCTGCCGGAATCGCCACCAGCACGCCGATGATGAAGGCGTTCTGCATGAACGGGAACTGGAAGGGCCAGGTGAGACAAAGCAGGAGTTCGCTCATGACCGCACCCCCTCGGCGATCCGTCGGCGCGCCGCCAGCAGCCCGTGCTTGGGCGCCAGAACGAAGGCCAGGAGGAAGATCAGCGTCTGCAGCACGACGATCACGCCGCCTGTGGCGCCATCGAGGAAGTAGCTGACATAGGCGCCGACGAGACTGGTCAGCGTGCCGATGGCGATAGCGATGATGATGAGCCGGCCAAAGCGGTCGGTGAGGAGATAGGCGGTTGCCCCGGGCGTCACCACCATGGCGATGACGAGGAAGGCGCCGACCGTCTGCATGGCCGCGACTGTCGCCGCGCTTAGCAGAGTGAAGAAGATGACCTTCAGCAGGTCCGGATTGAGCCCGACCGAGCGGGCGTGGCTTTCGTCGAAGAAGACCACCATCAGGTCGCGCCAGATGACGAGCATGACGCAAAGGCAGACAGCGACAATGATGACGAGCTGCAGCGTGTCGGTGGGCGTCACGGCAAGGATGTTGCCAAGGACGATCGTCTGGATGTTGACCGAGACCGGCGACACCGAGACCATGAACAGGCCGAGCCCGAAAAAGCCGGTAAAGATCAGCCCGATGACGGCGTCTTCCCGCAGCTTGGTGCGCTCGGTCAGGAACAGCATCGCCGCTGCCGCCAAGCCTCCGGCAAAAAAGGCGCCGAGCGAGAACGGCAGGCCGAGCATATAGGCGCCGGCCACCCCCGGCACAATCGAGTGGCTGAGGGCGTCCCCGATCAGCGACCAGCCCTTGAGCATGAGGTAGGCCGAAAGAAAGGCGCACACGCCCCCGACAAGTGCCGAGACCCAGATGGCGTTGACCATGTAGCCGTAGGAGAACGGTTCGAGCAGGGTATCGATCATTCGGTGTCCTGCTCGGCTGGACCGGTCTTGCGTTCGCCGGGCCGTCCCGAGGACTGCGTCGTCATGCGGTCCTTTTCACCGTACATGACCAGCGGCCGCTCGTCGTCGGTGATGACCGAAAGAGTCCTCGGATCTGCGTCGGCATGCAGCCCCTTTCCCTCGAGCACGAAATGGCGCAGGACGCCCCCAAAGGTGACCTCGAGATTCTCGCGGGTAAAGATCTCCTCGGTCGGTCCATGCGCCAGGACCGTGCCCTTGACCAGCACCGTGCGGTCGCAGAACTCAGGCACGCTGCCCAAATTATGGGTCGAGACCAGGATCACTCGGCCCTCGTCGCGCAGGTCCCGCAGCAGCGCGACGATGGCGTCCTCGGTCTTGACGTCGACGCCGGTGAACGGCTCGTCGAGGAGGATCACCTGTCCCTCCTGGGCGAGCGCGCGGGCGAGGAACACGCGCTTCCTCTGCCCGCCGGAAAGCTCGCCGATCTGGCGTTTCCTGAAATCGCTCATGCCAACCCGGGCGAGGGCATTTTCAACCATCTCGCGGTCGTGCGGCTTGGGGCGGCGCAACAGTCCCATGTGGCCGTAGCGTCCCATCATCACCACGTCCTCGACGAGAACCGGGAAGTTCCAGTCGACCTCTTCGCTTTGCGGCACATAGGCCACGAGGTTCTTCTTCAACGCTTCTCGCCCGGACTCGCCGAGGATCTCGACCGACCCTCTGGCGAGCGGCACGAAGCCCATGATCGCTTTAAAGAGCGTTGATTTGCCCGAACCGTTGACCCCGACGAGGGCGGCAATGGAACCCCGGGGAACCCGGAAGCTCGCACGGCTTATGGCCGTGGTGCCGTTGCGGTAGGCGACGGTGATGTCGCGTACGTCGAGGCCGATGGCCGGGATCTGCTTCACGGTTCCAGTCCTGCAACGATCGTCTGCGTCGTCACGCGCAACAGGTCGAGATAGGTAGGCACCGGCCCATTGGCGTCGGTCAGCGAATCAACATAGAGCACGCCGCCATATTTGGCACCGGTTTCGCGGGCGACCTGCTCGGCGGGCTCGGGAGAAATGGTGCTCTCCGAAAAGACCGCGGGGATATCGTGCTCGCGCACGAGGTCTATAACGCGGCGCACCTGCTGGGGCGTTCCCTGCTGATCGGCGTTGATCGGCCACAGGAACGCTTCCTTGAGGCCGAAGTCGCGGGCGAGATACGAAAACGCGCCCTCGCTCGACACCAGCCACTGCCGCTCCTCCGGAATTGCGGCGAGCGCCTCGCGGATCGGCGCGACGGTCGCTTCGATCTCGGCTGAATAGGCGGCGGCATTGGCGTTGTAGGTCTCCGCGTTCTCCGGATCGTATTCGACAAACGCGGCCCGGATGTTCTCGACATAAACGAGGGCGTCCGACGGCGACATCCAGGCATGAGGGTTAGGCTTGCCCGAATAGGGCCCGTCCGCGATGCTCATAGGCTCGACCCCATCCGAAAGGATGACGCTCGGAATGTCGCCGAGGTTGGAGAGGAACTGCTCGAACCAGAGTTCGAGGTTCAGCCCATTGTAGAGGATAAGGTCGGCGTCCTGCGCGCCGATTAGGTCGCCGGGCGTGGGTTGATAGTTGTGGATCTCGGCCCCCGGCTTGGTGATGGAAACGACCTCGGCTGCGTCCCCGGCAACGTTACGTGCCATATCGGCGAGGATGGTGAAGCTGGTGACGGCCTTGAACCCATCCTGGGCATGAGCCGGCAAGCTCGTCGCCAGGGCGGTGACGGCAATCAGCGAAATGAAAAGACGACGATGCATTGCAGATCCCTTGAAATACGAACCTTGGCACACATAATGCAACTGCAAATCATTCGCAAGTAGGTTGCCGAGAAGGACTCAACCCAGGCGCGGGGCCCGGCCAGCGCTATGTCTTGTCCGAAGCGCGGGCGATGAAAGCATCCTTGTAGTCCGGATGCCATCGCGACAGGGCCGGCCGGCCTTGCGTCATGTCTTCTGCGGCCCAGGTGATGCGGGTGCGGTCGAGCTCGGATGAAACTTCGTTGTCGGGGCAGATTATATAAAAGGCGCCTTCTTCGAGCCGGTCCAGCATGTAGGTTACAACTTGGTCTGAGGTCCAAGCGGCTTCCGGCTTGATTGCGCCGAGCCTGCGGCTGTGCATCCCGGTAAAGGTGTAGCCCGGAACCAGCAGGTGGGCCGTCAATTGACCGGGGTACTTGGAGCGCAGTTCATGTTCCAGTTGTTCGGTCAATACCTTCACGCCCGCCTTCGACACTGAATAGGCGACGTTACCCGGAGGGGTGGTGATGCCTTCCTTCGAGCCGGTGTTGACGATCCATCCGCGGTGTCCTGATGCCGACATTTGCGGGACAAAGGCCTCGAGGCCGTTGAACACCCCCCAGAGATTTACCGCCAGCATCTTTTCCCAGCCCGCGCGATCGCCCCAGGGCGAAGACGGAACGTGAACGCCTGCGTTGTTCATGAGAAAGGAGACGCTGCCGAAGCGCGAGAAGACATCAGCGGCGATCGAGTTCAGTCGTTGGGCATCCGAGACATCGGCAACAATGCCTACGACCGCACCGTCGTTTGCCGTCTCGAGCTCAGAGGCTGCCTGGTTCAGAAGCGCATCGTCCGAGTCTATGAGAACCAGATTCAAGCCATAGTGCGACAAACGCTCCGCGGTCGCCCGTCCGATTCCGCTCGCAGCGCCTGTGATTACAGCGGTCTCGCCGGATTTGAGGAATGGCAGCATGGCAGTGGTCCTCTTCTTGGTGAGGCTCAATTCTGCATGAACGTATCGGCCATGGCATCAACAATAAGCCGGCCAGCACCATTGGGATCGACATCGGAGCGTTTCAGCGCTCGACTGCGAAAAGCCAACCAACTGATGTCGCAGAAGCGTGACACACGGCCGGTCCGTTACACTCGGTTAACTTTCTGCCAGTTTTTGCTGCTTAAACTGATCGATTGGGGGCTCCTTAACGGGAGCTGAGATTGACGTTTAAACTCATCGACATCGCCGTCACCGAGCGGCACCCGCACCCGCGAATCGCAGGGCGGGTGGTCGGCGTGGTCCGGGCGGTGCTGAGCGAGGTACAGGAAGGCTTCACCCAGGAACACGACATCCATGTGAATGTCTGGACCGAGGTGAACGATGAAATGAGCGAGGCCGATATCGACCTCGCCTTGATGATGAAGGCGAGCGACATCATCACCCGCGTCAAGGCGCAGCTCGACCCCGGCAAGCCGCCGCTGGCGGCCGAATAACCGGTCCTGGGCATGGGCCCAGCAGCGGCAAATTTAGACTTTGACCGGCAAATCGAGGCCGCGGTTGAGCGCCACGAGCGTGCGCCGCACCTCACTCTCGGCCGCTTTGCTCACGACCTTGCGGTCGGCGCCGTGGCTGAGGGGCACGGGGGTGCCGAAGGCGATGGTTACTTCCTTGGTGCCGCCGGTCAGGATTTCGCGGATGTTCTGGCCGACCGATTTCGACTTGATCCAGGCAATGAGCGAGCGCTCGTTGCGCGACACCGGCAGCCCTTGCAGGCGTGTGTAGGCGACGGTCAGCGGCTGGATCATCACGTCCTCCGCGCCCGCTTCCTCCATGGCGTGCTGGGCAGCCCCGATCAGCGCCGAGCGGAACGGCAGGACATGTGTGCCGATGTCGGACTGGCCCTCGGCAAAGAGCAGTACCGCATTGCCCGCCGCCATGTGCGAGGCCATCTCGCGGCTGGTCCGGCCTGCGTCGCTCCGGCGGGTGCGGTCGACATAGATGGTCCTTTGCAAATTTGCCATGAAGCCGACGAACGGCCACTTGCCAACCTCACTCTTGGCAACGAACGTCACGTCGGCAACCGAACCTATGGCAATGATATCGGTCCAGGAAATGTGGTTTGAAACGAGGAGGGTTGGTCTTCCCGTCGCCGGCTGGCCGACGACGGTGACCTTCAATCCGAGGAAGATGCAGCCCAGCCTGTGAAAGAGGCGCGGTCCCGCCTGCCAGAACGGCAGGCGCAGCGCCAGGATCAGGAACTGGGTGGGAATGATAACGAGAATGAACGGCACGTAGATGAGGATGAAAAAGAGGCTGCGGAAGACCAATCTATTTCTCCTTGTCGGTGCTCGCCTTGCCTTCGAGCGGTACGGCATAGAGCTCAAGCCGATGGTCGACGAGCCGATAGCCGAGCTTGCGGGCGATCACTTCCTGTATGGCTTCGATTTCCTCGTTGCGGAACTCGATGACCTTGCCTGAACGGATGTCGATGAGGTGGTCGTGATGCTCGTCGGGAATGGGCTCGAAGCGGGCGCGGCCGTCCTTGAAGTCGTGCTTTGTGACGAGCCCGGCCTCTTCGAAGAGGTTGACGGTGCGATAGACCGTCGAAAGCGAAATGCGCGGATCGATCGTCGAGGCGCGCCGGTAGAGCTCCTCGACGTCGGGATGGTCGGTCGCGGCCTCGAGCACCTGCGCGATCACGCGGCGCTGGTCGGTCATGCGCATGCCGCGCGCCGCACAGGCTTCCTCGAGGCTGAGGTCCTGCTCGGTCTTGCTCACCTGTCGACCCCCGTGTCGCGTTCGCCCATCAGCGGGTTAACCAAGATCGCGGCTCATGACAAGCGCGGTCGCCGCGCTGCCGTCCGGTCGCGCGTAGTATCCATGCCGTTCGCCGACCTGCGCGAAGCCCTCGCGCCGGTAGAGGTGCACGGCCGGCAGATTGGCCTCGTCGACCTCCAGGAACATGCGTGTGACCGGCGAGAACATGAGGTCCTCGAAGGCGGCGTGCATCAGTGCGCGTCCGACGCCCTTGCCGCGCCATTTCGGGTCGACCGCGAGGGTCAGCAGTTCCGCTTCGTCCGCGGCGAGCCGCAGCATGGCAAACCCGGCGATCCGCCGGTTGGCGTCGCACGCGACATAGGCCGGCGTGGTGCGGGAATCACCGAGATAGGCCGCGAACTCCTCACGCGGCCAGCCACGATAGAAAGCGCCCGCATGCAGGCGCGCCAGCGCCTCGGCATCCGCGCCGATGCCCGGTTCGATATGCAGCCCGCCGGGGGCGATCCACAGCCTGTCCACGATCCTTCAAAGCCTAGCTATGCGTTTGTTCGTCTGCGGCTTGGCATCCGCATCGCGGATATAGGCGGCCTCGGGCGCGAACGCCACCGGATCGGCCGACGCGGCAAAGCGCGCCACGTGGACAATGTCGACAAACGGCGTCTCGATCAGCACGCAATCGGGGCGGACCGCCGCGCGCGCCGCCTCCATGGTCATCAGCCGCGCCGGTCCCTCCGGTACGCCAGGCGCCGAGAACGCCTGGAAATAGGCCTCACCCCGCCGCGCATCGACGAGCACGCAGACCGACCGAGCGGCCTCCCCCGAAAGCGAGAGAGCAAGGAGCGAAGGTACGCCGACGACGGGTATGCTGCGGGCTAGCGCAACACCGCGCGCCGCCGAAAGACCGATCCTGAGTCCAGTGAACGAGCCGGGGCCGGTCGTGACGGCAAGGCGCTGCAGATCGCCATAGGCCAGCCCATTGCGTGCGAGCAGCGTCTCGATGCGCGCAAAGATCAGCTCGGCATGACCGGTGCCGATCTCGTCGACGCTGACGTCGGACGTCCCGTCAGCCATCAGCAGCGCCAGTTGCAGGCGCGGCGCGGCAGTATCGATGGCAAGGGTGATGGGCGCGGAGGAAGGCATCATTTGCCTCTAACCCCGCCGCACGCGCAAGTCGAGCCCCGCGCGGCACCGCCTTGACGCTGCCCGAACCGGCGGCGACTTTGCCGTCATGCGCGCTGATTCGCTCGGGGACACCCCTCGATGACCCCTCTGGCTGAGACTGCCATGCTCGCCCATGGCTGGCGGCGCTTTCTGCTGCTCGTCGTCGCCGGTGCCGTCGCCGGGCTTTCCGTGCCGCCGCTCTTCGTGTTGCCGGCGGTGTTCCTTGCCTTTCCTGTCTGGATCTGGTGCCTCGATGGCGCCGAGCGCGGCAAAGGCTTCGCCCGCCTCTTCGGACCGGCCTTTGCCATCGGGTTCGCCTTCGGCTGGGGGTATTTCACCGTTGCCTTCCACTGGCTCGGCACCGCCTTCTTCGTCGATGGCGGTTTCATGCTGGTTCTGATGCCCTTCGCGATCCTGGCGCTCGCCGCGCTCATTGCCGCCTTCTGGGGCCTCGCCAGCGCGGCAGCTCACCTGTTCTGGTCGCATGGGCCCTGGCGGATCGTAACGCTTGCAACATTCCTGACCATCGCCGAATGGACGCGCGGCCATGTGCTCTCCGGCTTTCCCTTCGATCTTCTCGGCTATGCGCTCACCCCCACCGCCGAGATGATGCAGTTGGCCTCGGTCATCGGCGTCTACGGCCTCACCTTCCTTGCCGCGCTTCTCGCCATGACCCCGGCGCTGATCTGGCCGGCCGAGGAACGGCCGCTGACGCGGCGCCTGGCGCCATTCTTCCTTGCCCTTGCCGTCATCGCCGCGCAGCTGGGCTACGGCTACAACCGCCTTGCCGGAACGCCCGTCACTGCGCGCGAAGATGTCCGCCTGCGCCTCGTGCAGCCGCTCGTCTACGAGCACGCCGATTGGGGCAATGTCGATCCTGCGGCCATCATCGACCGGCTGATCATGCTCACCGAGATGCGCATGGGCCCCGACGATGCGGGCCTGGCGGCGGCGACCCATGTCGTCTGGCCGGAATCGGCACTGCCCTTTTATCTCAGCCAGTACCCGGAAGCGCTCGCCCGCATAGCCCGCATGCTGCCCCAGGGCGTCACGCTCCTTGCCGGCGCGCCGCGAGTGCCCTTCGAGGCCGCGCCCGGTACGGCGCCGTTCAATGCGATTCTTGCCATCGACGATGCCGGCGAGATCGTTGCAAGCTACGACAAGTCGCACCTGGTGCCGTTTGGCGAGTTCCTGCCCTTCCAGGAGTTCTGGGCAAATCTGGGCATCAAGCAATTCGTCCCTGGCGCCGAAGGATGGGCCGCCGGTGACCCGCGCCGCCGGCTGATGCAGGTCCCCGGCACGCCGCCGTTCCTGGCGCTGATTTGCTACGAGATCATCTTCTCGGGCGATCTGGGCGATACCGGCGCGGCGCAATTCCTCTTCAACATCACCAACGACGCCTGGTTCGACGGATCGATCGGCCCGGCCCAGCATGCTCATCATGCGCGCGTGCGGGCGGTCGAAGAGGGAATGAGCCTCGTGCGCGCGGCCAACTCCGGGGTGACACTGGCAACCGACCCGTTGGGGCGGATCACAGCAGAGCTTCCCCCGCGTGAGATGGCGGTGGTGGACGCCGCGGTCTACCAGCGGCTCGAGCCGACCCTCTTTGCCCGCTACCGCCACTGGCCGCTGCTCGCCGCCCTGGCGCTGGGCCTGCTGATCGGCCTCGCCACCGGGCGCCGGCGGCGTCGGCGGTGAGCAAGAGATTTCATTTCCGCCGCTCGGATCATATCAAGCTTTCTTTATATCCCGCTTGACCGGAGCTCGGCGCGGTGCCAAAAACCATGTCCAACCAGTCGAAATGGCGCCTTGCGAGGCATTTTTGAGGGACTTGGCGTGGCACGCTCTTCCTATCTCTTCACCTCCGAGTCGGTTTCCGAAGGCCACCCGGACAAGGTCTGCGACCGCATCTCCGACGAAATCGTCGATCTGATTTTCAAGGAAGCCAAGAAGACCGGCATGGACCCGGCCAAGGTGCGCATCGCCTGCGAGACGCTGGCGACGACCAACCGCGTCGTTATCGCCGGCGAGGTGCGTGTGCCCGAGACCCTCCTCAAGAAGGACAGAGAGGGCAACATCGTCAAGGACGCCGCCGGCAATCCCATCGTCAATCCGGCCAAGTTCAAGTCGACCGCCCGCAAGGCCATCCGCGCCATCGGGTACGAGCAGGCCGGCTTCCATTGGAAGACCTGCCGTATCGACATGCTGCTGCACGGCCAGTCAGCGGACATCGCCCAGGGCGTGGACGAGTCCGGCAACAAGGAGGTGGGCGCCGGCGACCAGGGCATCATGTTCGGCTATGCCGCGCGCGAGACCCCCGAGCTCCTGCCCGCCCCGATCTACTATGCCCACAAGATCCTCTCGGTGCTAAGCCAGGCGCGCAAGGCCAACAACGGCCCGGCCGGGCTCCTCGGCCCCGACGCCAAGAGCCAGGTGACGGTCAAGTACGAGAACGGCATTCCCGTTGGCGTGACCCAGATCGTGCTCTCGACCCAGCACCTCGACTCCGAGCTCACGTCCGCCGACGTGCGCAGGATCGTCGAGCCCTATATCCGCGAGGCGTTGCCCGAGGGCTGGATCAGCGAGGAGACTGTCTGGCACGTCAACCCGACGGGCAAGTTCGTCGTGGGGGGGCCGGACGGTGACGCCGGGCTCACCGGCCGCAAGATCATCGTCGATACCTATGGCGGCGCTGCGCCCCATGGCGGCGGCGCCTTCTCGGGCAAGGACCCGACCAAGGTCGACCGGTCGGCTGCCTATGCGGCGCGCTATCTTGCCAAGAACGTGGTGGCTGCCGGCCTTGCCGATCGCGCCACCATCCAGCTCTCCTACGCCATCGGCGTTGCCCAGCCGCTCTCGATCTATGTGGATCTGCATGGGACAGGCAAGGTCGACGAATCGGCGGTCGAGAGGGCGCTCTCGACGGTCATGGACCTGACCCCGCGCGGCATCCGCACCCATCTCGATCTCAACCGCCCGATCTACGCCAAGACCGCCGCCTACGGCCATTTCGGCCGCAAGCCCGGGCGTGACGGCTCGTTCTCCTGGGAAAAGACCGACCTCGTCAGCGCGCTGAAAGCCGCGGTGAAGTAGAGGGCGAAAGATAAGATACACGGCAACGAGCTAATCGCCGGTTAGATGGTTGTCGACATCATCGGCCGGTTCACCTGCCTCGATGCTGCCATGGCCGATAACCTTTACCGCTTCCGCCGCCTCAAATGGGGCGATCCACAGGAAAAGCTCAAACTGCTGCCGGACCCGCCCGGCGGGGGTAAACTGCGTTTCAGTTGGGAGCACATCGCGATGGTGGTCCTGCTCCTTGCGGTCGCTTTCATGTCCTACGAGTTAGTCGTCGGCTAGACAAAAACAGGCTTGGAGGCGAGCCCGAGGCCGGGTAGAGACCCGCCATGGCTGACAAGATCCGCGACCTCCCAAAAACCCTCGACGGCGCGCCTCGCGCTTTTTTCGGCCGCCGTTCGGGCAAGACCCTGCACGAGGGCCAGCGCGCCCTCTACGATACGCTGCTGCCGAAACTGACGATTGCCGATGAGGAGGGTTCCGTCGACCCGGCGGAACTCTTTCCGCAAGCGCGATCCTTCGTCCTCGAGATCGGCTATGGCGGAGGCGAGCATCTGGCGCGGCAGGCACGTGCCTACCCGGAAACCGGCTTCATCGGCTGCGAAGTGTTTTCGGGAGGCATTGCCAAGCTGCTGCAGGCGGTCGAGAGGGACGGGCTCACCAATGTCAGGCTCTTCACCGACGATGCGCTGAAGCTCCTGCTCCGCCTGCCAGATGCCGCCTTCGAGGCGGTCTATCTTCTTTATCCCGATCCCTGGCCCAAGACGCGGCACCACAAGCGTCGCTTCGTCTCGCCGGCAACGCTGGCGGAATTGGCGCGTGTCATCCGCCCTGGGGGGATATTTTATTTTGCCACCGATATCGAGGACTACGCCAACTGGACGCTGGCCCACGTGCTGCGTCAGCCCGCCTTCCATTTCGCACCGGCAACGCCGGGCGGCTGGCACGAGCCCTATCCCGGCTGGCAGCCGACGCGTTATGAACAGAAGGCCCGGCGCGAGGGCCGATTGAAGAGCTTCTATTTCATTTTTGAGAAGCGCTGACGCCGTTCCGAGCCGGGATGGCGCTGCTCAGGGGAAGCGGGCTGCTACGGGCGAGCGGCCGGTTTAACCTGCGGTAAATCTTCTTGTCAGGATGGAACTTTTTTAAGCCTCCGACTCTGGACCCGAGGGCTCGTTCTACCCATATCGCAGGCTGAGGGGGCTGCGCCATCCTGTCGGGACGGCGCACCTCCTAATCATGTTTAAAGCGTGTTCATTCGCGCAGGCGTTTGCCAGCGCACATTGGTCTTTTCCGGAGTAGCTCATGACGAGTTCCGCTTTCCGCCGTGACATGCCGGACGAGGTGCTGATGGTCAGGCCCAGCAAATGGACGCTGATCGTGGTCACCAGCCTCAGGAACGAGAGGTTGAGGTTCAATGAGCTGCGCCGATCCATCGGCACCATCTCGCAGAAGATCCTGACGACGACGCTGCGAGAACTGGAACGCGATGGTTTCGTCAGTCGCACCCTCTATGCCACGATCCCGCCGCGGGTCGAGTATGAGTTGACCGATCTGGGGCAGGACCTGCTCGAACTGGCCGACCAGCTCGAAATTTTCTTTCGCGCCCATCGGGCCCAGGTCGAAGAAGCCCGCCGGCGGTTCGATGCTGCCAGTCACTCGGCGAACGCGCGGCTCGTCATCTCGCGTTGAAGCGTGCGAGAAAGTTGGGACTGGTTCTGCGCGAAACCTTCCATGACAACAAAAACCGATTTGAGTCCATCAAATCGCATCGCGCTCCAGCGGCTCTGCCGGGCGCGGGACGCCGTCGGTATTCACCGGCGGCGTCCGTTCTCCCGGCACTGGATCACAGTGTGATCGGAGCCAGGGTGGTCTTGTCGAAGAATTTCATGCTCTGGGTGCCGTCGTCATTGACGACGAACGCGCGCCACAGGCCGTTCCACTCGTCGACCGAAGAGGCGGGGACTCCCTGCTGGCGCAGCTCGATCTGGGCGATCTGGGCGTCCCGCACATAGCTGTTGTCGCTGTCGTCATTGGTATCGGCCATTGCGGGCACGGCAACGCCGGCAAATGCGGCAACGGTGGCGAGAGCAACGAGAGAGGTCTTGATCATTTTCGGTGTTCCTTTCGTTTGAACACACCGGAAATGATCATCGCCAATTTCATCCGCAAGTGACAAAAAACTGTAATAATGGGCTTGAAGATCCGGAATGGCCCACTAGGGTTTTTTAAAGGAAATTCAGGCACTTATAGGTAACTCAGTTTCCTCGACGACACTGGGTTTCATAGATGCTTCCGCCCCGAACGCAACGCCGCTGTGACGGTGCGCGGCGAGAAATTGCTTAAGTCCGTACTTAAGGATTGACGCCGACCGCATGCAGCTATACTTAAGGCGCGGCTTAAGCATCGGAGGCAAGCCATGATCGACCGTTCTGCCCAACGTGCATCCGCCCGCGAATGGACGGGTCTCGCCGTCCTCGCCCTGCCGACCCTTCTGGTTTCGATCGACGTTTCCGTCATTCTGCTGGCGTTGCCGCGAATCAGCGCCGAGCTCGGCGCAGGCAGCGCCGAACAACTTTGGATCATGGATATCTACGGCTTCATGCTCGCCGGCTTCATGATCACCATGGGCACGCTTGGCGACCGCATTGGACGGCGCAAGCTGGTGATGATCGGTGGGGCGGCGTTTGCCCTGGCCTCTGTCCTTGCCGCCTTCGCGCCTACTCCGGCTACCCTCATTGCCGCCCGCGCCCTGCTCGGTGTTGCCGGGGCGACGCTTTCTCCCTCGATCCTTGCGCTCATCACCAACATGTTTCGCGATGAGCGCCAGCGTGGCATGGCCATTTCCATCTGGCTGACCTGTTTCATGGGCGGTATGGCGCTCGGCCCGCTCGTGGGTGGAGTGATGATCGAGCGGTTCTGGTGGGGCGCGCCGTTCCTTCTCGGCGTGCCGGTCATGCTGCTCCTGCTGCTGACCGCCCCGATCCTGCTGCCCGAATACCGCGATGAATCCGCCGGCCGCATCGATCTCAAGAGCGTGCTGCTCTCGCTGGCCGCGATCCTGCCCATCGTCTTCGCGCTCAAGGAGTTCGCCAAGGGCGAGAACCTCGCGCAGGCCGGCATCGCCCTCGTCGTCGGCGCGACGTTCATGGCCATCTTCATCATTCGCCAGCTGCGGCTCGACGATCCCCTGCTCAACCTGTCGCTCTTTGCCAACCGGGCGTTCAGCGCCGTGGTCGCCGGCATGTTCCTCATCACCATGACCGGCGCGCTGATGCTGTTCGTTGCCCAATACCTGCAGCTGGTAGTGGGCCTGACGCCGACCATTGCTGGCGTGCTGGGGCTGCCGGGGATACTGGCGTCCGTTGCCGGCTTCATGTTGTCGCCCATCATTGCCCGCCATATGCGGCCGGCTCATCTCATTGCCGGCGGCCTCGTTCTTGCCTGTCTCGGCGCGCTGGTATTGATGATGGCAGTCATCGGCGGCGATCTACTCGCCCTGATTGCGGGCTTCGTGCTCTTCAACCTGGGCTGCACCCCCATGGTCAGCCTCGGCACCGGCATCCTGCTCGGCACGGTGCCGCCCGAAAAGGCCGGCTCTGCAGCTGCCCTTCAGGAAACCTGCAGCGAACTGGGCTTCAGCCTCGGCATCGCGGCCTTCGGCAGCCTTGCCATCGCCCTCTATCGTGCTGGTCTTGCCGGTGCCATGCCGGATGGCATCGAAGCCGAGGCGGCCACCGGCGCCTTCGAGACATTGGCCGGCGCGGTCGAAACCGCCGCGACGCTGCCTGAAGGGATCGGCGCGGAACTGCTGGTAACGGCTCGCGAGGCCTTCTCGTCCGCCATGACCGTCGTCACCGGCATCGAGGCCGCAATCCTGTTGCTGGTCGCGCTCATTGCCATCTTGACGCTGCGCCACATTGGCCCGCTCGGCACCAATGCCGGACACGCTCAGGCCCCCGAGGCGGAAGCGGCGGAAGGCGACGTCAAAACCGCGTCCGCTCGCTAAAGCGGGATGCGAAAAAAGCCTGTCCCGGACTTGAGCCGGGATGGGAACCGGGTTTTCGCGAAAAGCCCGCGACAACAATGAGCTGGAGCGCGATAGGATCGATGCATCAAATCCTATCGCGCTCCAGGCGCGTTGGATCGGGCGAAAGGCGTCTGCACGCGCCTTTCGCTGCGCGGCACCCCGCCCTTGCGCGAAGGGCAGTCGCGCGTTATATAACGCCTAACATCTCTGGCTTGATTGCAGAGTGGGTGCCGACCGGCCCCGCTCTTTTTTATTACTAAAGGGACCTCAAGCACCCAATGGGCTTCGATCTTACCGAGAAGCGCTATATCAAGGAAACCGGGCTCGAAACCCGCATCGCCGCTATCGTCGAGCCAGTCGCCAACGACTTGGGCTACGCGCTGGTGCGCGTCAAGGTGACCCCCGAGAATGGCTGTACTCTGCAGATAATGGCGGAGGACGAAAACGGTCGCTTCAGCATCGCCGACTGCGAAAAGCTCTCGAAAGACCTTTCGCCGGTCCTTGACGTCGAGGATCCGATCGACCGCGAGTACCATCTGGAGGTTTCGTCGCCCGGCATCGACCGTCCGCTGGTGAGGCGCCGCGATTTCGAGATCTATATCGGGCACGAAGCCAAGGTCGAGCTTTCCGACATGATCGAGGGCCGCAAGCGCTTCCGCGGCCTCATCGAGGCGGTCGACGACGAGGCTGTCACTATCCGCCTGCCCGATGCCCCGGCTGGCACCGATCCCGACCACCGGCTGCCCTTGACCATGCTGGGGGAAGCCAAGCTGGTCATGACCGACGCCTTGATGGACAAGGCGCGCAAAGACCAGGAACTGTACCCGATCGACGACCAGGACACCGAAGTCGTCGAATATGACGAAGACGATACCTCTGAGGAGTTGAACTGAAATGGCCGTCAGCGCGAACAGGCTCGAACTGCTGCAGATTGCGGACGCCGTCGCCCGCGAGAAATCGATCGACCGCATGGTCGTGATCGAGGCCATGCAGGACGCCATCGAGAAGGCCGCCAAGGCCCGTTACGGCGCCGAGACTGAGATCAAGGCCGAGATCAACCCGCGCTCGGGCGAATTGCGCATGTGGCGGCTCCTCGAGATCGTCGACGAGGTAGAGGAGCCTTCCCGCCAGGTCAATCTGAAGCTTGCACAATCCAAGAACTCCAGCGCCAAGATCGGCGATTTCCTCACCGAGCCGCTGCCGCCCATCGAGTTCGGCCGCATCGCCGCCCAGTCGGCCAAGCAAGTGATCGTCCAGAAGGTGCGCGACGCCGAGCGCGACCGCATGTACGAGGAATATTCCGGCCGCATCGGCGAGATCGTCAATGGCACGGTCAAGCGCGTCGAATACGGCAACGTCGTCGTCGACCTGGGACGCGGCGAGGGCATCATCCGGCGCGACGAACTCATTCCGCGCGAGCAGTTCCGCTACGGCGACCGCGTGCGCGCCTACATCTATGACGTACGGCGTGAGCAGCGCGGCCCGCAGATCTTCCTGTCGCGCACGCACCCGCAGTTCATGGCCAAGCTCTTCATGCAGGAAGTGCCCGAGATCTACGACGGCATCATCACCATCCGCTCGATTGCCCGTGACCCGGGCAGCCGCGCCAAGATCGCCGTGACCTCGTCCGACTCCTCGATTGATCCGGTCGGCGCGTGCGTCGGCATGCGCGGCAGCCGCGTGCAGGCGGTCGTGGGCGAACTGCAGGGCGAAAAAATCGATATCATCCCCTGGACCGACAACATAGCCGACCTCGTCGTCTCGGCCCTGCAGCCGGCCGATGTCGCCAAGGTCGTGCTCGACGAGCAGGCCGAGCGCATCGAGGTCGTCGTGCCCGATGAGCAGCTCTCGCTTGCCATCGGCCGGCGCGGCCAGAACGTGCGGCTTGCAAGCCAGCTCATCGGCTGGGACATCGACATCCTCACCGAGCAGGAGGAAAGCGAGCGCCGCACGAAGGAATTCACCGAACGCTCGGCTTTGTTCATGGAAGCCCTTGACGTTGACGAGATGGTTGCCCAGCTATTGGCTTCGGAAGGCTTCTCCTCGGTCGAAGAACTGGCTTATATCGACCTTGAGGAAATTTCCTCGATCGAAGGGTTCGACGAGGAGACCGCGGCCGAGATCCAGAATCGCGCCGTCGAATATCTCGCCGAGATCGACCGCAAGTTCGATGAAGAGCGCGTCGCGCTCGGCGTCGAGGACGAGCTTTATGAGATTGCCGGCCTGACCGCCGCGATGCTCGTGGCGCTCGGCAAGGAGGACATCAAGACCGTCGAGGACTTTGCCGGCTGCGCCGCCGACGATCTCGTCGGCTGGACCGAGCGCAAGGATGGCGAGGTCAAGCGTTTCGACGGTACCTTCAAGGACTTCCCCGTCTCGCGCGAGGAAGCCGAGGAGATGATCCTGCAGGCCCGCCTCAAGGCCGGCTGGATCACCGAGGAACAGTTGGCAAGCCAGGACGGCGAGGCCGACGACTTCGGCGAAGAGGCTGCGGTCTAGAGCGGGATGCGAAAAAGTGGAAACCGGTTTTTCGTGAGAAATCCCGCGACAACAAAACCCGGAGCGGGATGTGATTTGATAGAATCAAATCGCGTCGCGCTCTAGGTCGGCGCTCGCAGCGGAAGGGGTCCGATCATGCCCCCAAGCCAAGCGACGACCCGGCTTTGTGCCTTGACGCGAACGGAAAAGCCGGTCACGGACCTCATCCGGTTCGTGCTGGGTCCGGACGGGGTCTTGGTGCCCGATACCGAGGCGCGAGCGGAAGGCCGGGGCGTGTGGATCACCCTGAGCCACGCCGCGGTCGCAGAGGCGGCGAGCAAGAAAGTCTTTGCCCGCAGCCTCAAGACCGAGGTCAGGCTTCCCGAGGATCTGGCGGGTCTCACCCGCCTGCGCCTCGAGCAGCGTTTCGCCTCCAGCCTCGCCATGGCTCGCAAGGCCGGCCAGTTGGCCACCGGCGCCGGCAAGGTCAAGGCGGCGATCGAGTCGGGTGAGCTCCTGGCGCTCATCACCGCCACCGATGCGGCCGAGGACGGACGCAACAAGATGGCCCAGGCGCTGCGCGCGCTGCACTATGCGGCCGAGGAAGCCGGAGAAGCGGCGTTTACCGTGCCGCATCTCGAATTGCTGAGTTCGGACCAATTGGGTTTGGCACTCGGCCTGGAAAATGTGATACATGCTGCCCTCATGACTGGGGCGGCAGCCCGATCGGCGTTGGACAAGGGCCTCAGACTGACCCGCTACAACGCCTAAACCCGGGGTAGAGACGATACCGACGCCATAAGGCGTAGTCGGTGCCGCTTTGCCGCAAAGACGAGACAGAGACGCGAATTTCATGGCTGATAACGACGACAAGCGCACTGACGACACCTCCGGCGCTGGCGGCAAGAAGACGCTGACCCTGAAGGGTGGTCCCGGTCTCGGGAACCGCCCGGGCATGTCGCGCTCCTCGCGCACGGTCGTCGTCGAGAAGCGCACCCGCCGCGTGCCGACCCCCGGCGCTCCGGGTGGCCCGGGCCAGCGTCCACAAGGCGCCTCCGGCGCTCCGGGTCAGCCCAACAGGCCGCAGGCCGGTCGGCCGATGCAACAGCGCGGGTCCGTTGGGCTCTCGGCCGCCGAGGCCGAGGCGCGCCGTAACGCACTGCGCGAAGCGGCCGCCCGTCAGGCCGAGGATCAGGAGCGGTACGCTTCCGACGAAGCGCGTCGCGTTGAGGAAGATGCCCGACGGCGCCAACTGCGCGAGGAAGCCGAGCGCCAGGAAGAGGAGCGTCGCCGCGCGGCCGAGGCCGAAGCAAGCGTCGACGAAGTTCCGACCGCTGCTGCACAGGCAACCGCCGCGCCCGAGGCCGGCGAAAGCGCGGAAGAGGCCAGCCCCCGCCCCGGCGGTCCCAAATCCGTTCGCTTCGTTTCCGGCCGTCCAGGCCAGCAGAACCGTCCGGCCCCGCGCCGCGAGCCGCCGCGTCCGGGTCAGGAGGCGCGGCCGACTGCCGAGCGTCGCCCCGCCGGCGAACGCCGCACGAGCGGCGGCATGGCACCCATTGGCAATGTGCCGGCCGCGCCGCCCGCGCCGCCCAGCGAAGCCGATGGTCGCCGCACACGCACCGGCGCTCCGGTCAACCGTGCCTCGGTCACCGAAGCCGAGCTCGAGAATGCGCGTCGTGCCTCGCGCGGCGCCGAACGTCCCACGCGCCGTACCGGCGATGACAGCGGACGCGGGCGCCTGACTGTCGTCAATGCCGGCGTCGAGGGCGACCGCGATCGCGGTCCCTCGCTCGCCGCCATGCGCCGCCGTCGCGATAAGAAGATGGGCCGCAACCAGGTGGCCCAGCCCAAGTTGAGCCGCGAGGTGATCATTCCGGACGCCATCACCGTCCAGGAACTGGCAAACCGCATGGCCGAGCGCGCCGTCGATGTCATCAAGATCCTCATGGGGCAGGGTCAGATGGTGAAGATCAACGACGTTCTCGATACCGATACCGCAGAACTCATCGCCATCGAGCTCGGCCATACCGTCAAGCGCGTGTCGGAAGCCGACGTCGAGGAAGGCTTGTTCGACGTGACCTCAGACGACAATCCGGCCAACCTCAAACCCCGTCCTCCGGTCGTGACCATCATGGGCCACGTCGACCACGGCAAGACCTCGCTTCTCGATGCGATCCGCCATGCCAATGTGGTTTCGGGCGAGGCCGGTGGCATCACCCAGCACATCGGCGCCTATCAGGTCGAGCAGGAGGGGCAGAAGGTCACTTTCCTCGACACCCCGGGCCACGAAGCCTTTACTGCCATGCGCGCGCGCGGTGCCCAGGCGACCGACATCGCCGTGCTGGTGGTGGCGGCCGACGACGGCGTGATGCCGCAGACCATCGAGTCGATCAAACACGCCAAGGCTGCCGGCGTCCCGATCATTGTTGCCATCAACAAGATCGACAAGCCCGCGGCTGATCCGAACCGGGTGCGCACCGAGCTGCTGCAGCACGAGGTGTTCGTCGAATCCATGGGCGGCGATACGCTCGACGTCGAAGTTTCGGCCCATACCAAGCAGGGCCTCGACAAGCTCCTGGAAACCATCCTGCTGCAGGCCGAGGTGCTTGAATTGAGGGCCGCACCCGACGGGCGCGCCGAGGGTCTGGTCATCGAGGCCAAGCTCGATCGCGGCCGGGGTGCCGTGGCGACCGTTCTCGTCCAACGCGGGACGCTCCATGTCGGCGACATCCTCGTTGCCGGCACCGAGTTCGCCCGTGTGCGCGCGCTCATCAACGACAAGGGTGAGCAGGTCAAGGAAGCTGCGCCATCGACTCCGGTCGAGGTCCTCGGCTTCAACGGCGTGCCTTCTGCCGGCGATCGCCTCTCGGTGGTCGAGAGCGAGGCACGTGCCCGCGAGGTGACGGAGTACCGCCAGCGCCAGATCCGCGAGCGGACGGCCGGCGGCGGCGCAACCAGCCTCGAGCAGATGATGAACCAGCTCAAGGCCTCGGGCGTTTCCCGGTTCCCGCTCATCATCAAGGGCGACGTGCAGGGGTCGGTCGAAGCCATCGTGGCCAGCCTCGATAAGCTGGGGACCGAGGAGGTCTCGGCCCAAATCCTGCATTCGGGCGTCGGCGGCATTACCGAGTCGGACGTGACGCTCGCGACCGCCTCCAAGGCCATCATCATTGGCTTCAACGTGCGCGCCAACAAGCAGGCCGGCGAACTGGCCGCCCGCGAGGGCATCGAGATCCGCTACTACAACATCATCTACGATCTCGTGGATGACGTAAGATCGGCCATGTCCGGGCTCCTGGCGCCCGAGCGCCGCGAGACCTTCATCGGCTACGCCGAAATCCTCGAGGTGTTCAACATCTCCAAGGTCGGTAAGGTCGCCGGCTGCCGCGTCACCGAAGGTATCGTCGAACGCGGAGCGGGCGTGCGGCTTCTGCGCGAGGACGTCGTTGTCCACGAGGGCAAGCTCAAGACCCTCAAGCGCTTCAAGGACGAGGTCAAGGACGTCCAGTCCGGCCAGGAATGCGGCATGGCCTTCGAGAACTACGAGGACATCCGCGCCGGCGACGTCATCGAGTGTTTCCGCGTCGAGACGGTGCAGCGCTCGCTGTAATGCGAGTTCTCGCCGCTTGCTAAATCTTTGGAACCCCGCGCAATCTCTGCGCGGGGTTTTTTAGTGGGTCGGTTGGGCAACGTTCCCAATCCCACCCACAGGGTCATCCTCGCGAAAGCGAGGACCTCTGTTTGCAGTACCGGCAAAGGGAACGGAGGTTCCCGCTTTCGCGGGAATGACCCGGTGGTAATGGCGGCGGTGGGGTCAAAAGCGTTTTCGGCAGAAAAGCGGATACCACTTTTGCGGTTCGAAAACGCGACAGATCAATAATTTAGAGCAACGTGCGCAAGGCTAGACCAGGGCGGCGCTCAAGCACACCCCCGCGCGGCCAGGTGCTGGCCGGTCAACGAGTGGGTCGCTTTAGCCAGCTCCGCCGGCACCCCCTCGAACACCACCGTGCCGCCGTCGTGGCCGGCGCCGGGACCGAGGTCGATCACCCAGTCGGCGCGCGAGATGACGTCGAGGTTGTGCTCGATGACGATGACGGTCGAGCCTTGGTCGACCAGTCGGTCGAAGAGGCCGATAAGAGTGTCGACGTCGTTCATGTGGAGGCCTGTGGTAGGCTCGTCCAGCACATAGATATTGCCTTTCTTGCCCAATTCGGCGGCGAGCTTGAGCCGCTGTCGCTCACCGCCTGAGAGTGTGGAGAGCGGCTGGCCGAGGGTCAGGTAGCCGAGCCCCACGTCCTCGAGCCCCTTGAGGGTCCTGGCGATGGCCGGCTCGGTAAAGAAGGCGACCGCGTCGCTGACCGAGCAATCGTAGACGTCCGAAATCGACTTGCCGCGCAGATCATAGGCCAACACCTCCTCGGTGAAGCGCTTGCCCCCGCAGGTCTCGCAGACCGTGGCCATCGGGTCGAGATGGGCAAGATCGGTGAAGATCAGGCCGAGCCCGTTGCAATCGGGGCAAGCGCCCTTGGAGTTGGCCGAAAACAGCGATGCCGCGACGCCGTTCGCCTTGGCGAAGGCCTTGCGGACATTGTCGAGGATGCCGGTATAGGTCGCCGTGTTCGAGCGACGCGAACCGCGGGCGAGGTTCTGGTCGATGATGATGGTCTCGGGAAAAGCCTGCGGCAGGCACCCCTGGATTAGCGATGACTTGCCGGCCCCGGCAACGCCCGTGACCGCAGTCAGCACGCCGCGCGGGATAGTCACGCAAACGTCCTTGAGATTATTGAGCGCCGCCTTCTCGATACTCAGCTCCCCGTCCGGCTTGCGCACCGTCTCCTTTAGCGGCTGATATTTCCTGATGTGGTTGCCCGTGAGCGTTCCCGAGGTCAGAAGGCCCTCGTAGCTGCCTTCATAGACGATCTCGCCACCCTTCGATCCGGCGAGTGGCCCCATATCGACCACATGGTCGGCAATGGCGATCATGTCGGGCTTGTGCTCGACGATGAGCACCGTGTTGCCCTTGTCGCGCAGCTGCTGCATGAGCCCCGCCAGCCGACCGACGTCGTGCGGGTGAAGGCCGACGCTCGGCTCGTCGAACACATAGGTGATGTCGGTAAGCGATGAGCCCAGATGCCGCACCATCTTGACCCGTTGGCTCTCACCGCCCGAAAGGGTCGCGCTTTCCCTGTCGAGGCTGAGATAACCGAGCCCGATGGTGACTAGGTTTTCGAGCCGCGCCGCGAGGGCCGCCAGCATCGGTCCCACCTGCGGCGCCTCGATGGCGCGCACGAATGGCGCGAGATCCGAAACCTGCATGGCCGAGAGTTCCGCGATGTTCTTGCCCTTGATCCGGCTGTCGAGTGCGGGCGCATTGAGCCGGGCGCCCCCGCACACCGGGCAGGTCCTGCGGGTAAAGATCTTGTCGTATTCGGCGCGCACATGAGGCTGCAGGCTTTCCGGATCCTTGGAGCCGAGGCCTTTCCTCAGCTTGGCGACAACGCCCTCATAGGTGAGGCCGATCTTGCCGACCTTGATCTTGCGGCCGTCGTCGAGGTTGAGGAGGTTCTCGCGCTCCTCCTCGTCGTAGTCCTTGATGGGCTTGTCCATGTCGAAGAGGCCGGAGTTCTTGTAGATCTCCCACCACCAGCTATCGACGGCGAAATCCTTAGGTCTGAGCGCTCCTTCGTTCAGCGATTTGCTCTCGTCGATCACCGCACTCATGTCCATGGCCGCCACTTGCCCGATGCCTTCGCATTCGACGCACATGCCGCGCGGGTCGTTGTAGGAGTAGAGGCCTGGCGGGCCGAGATTCGGTTCGCCAAGCCGCGAGAAGACCACACGCAGCATCTGCGCCGCGTCAGTGACGGTCGCGACCGTCGAGCGCGAATTGCCGCCCAGCCGCTGCTGGTCGACGATGATCGCCGCCGAGATGTTGCTGAGCGCGTCCGCGTCCGGCTGGCCGTAATGCGGCATGAACTGCTGGACGAAGGCGGGGTAGGTCTCGTTGATCAGCCGCTGGCTTTCGGCCGCGATGGTGCCGAAGACGAGCGAGGACTTGCCTGAGCCGGAAACGCCGGTAAAGACGGTGATCCTGCGCTTTGGGATGTCGAGTGAGACGTTCTTGAGGTTGTTTTCCCGCGCGCCGCGGATTTCGATCGAGCCGTAGAGCGTATCAGACATGGATTGTCCTTTGGAATGGTCTGGAGAGGCCGGCGGTGTCGCCGGCCGCAGGCAAGCCCTGAGAGGGGACTAGACAGTCGCCTTCCTGATAGTCGTCGCGCCGACCGCAAGACCGATGATCAGCACCGCCAGCACGACGAGCGAGCCATAGAGCACGCTCATGGTAGCGAATTCGCCGACGAACAGCGCCCGCTCGGCCTCGACCAAATAGGTCAGTGGATTGAAACGCGAAGCTGTATAGAGCCAACCGGGCGCCATTTCCATGGGCAGCAGCACGCCGCCGAGCAGCATAAGAGGCAGCGCAACGGACTGGCTGACCATATAGAACATCGAGGTGTCCTCCTTCGCGGCGACAGCCAATGCATAGGAGAGTGCGGCCACCCCGATGCCGAAAAGGCCCAGCAGCAGAAGCCCGTAGATCATCGTCGGTCCAAAGATCTGCAGCCCGAACGGAACAGCGATGACGATCATCACCACCGCCTGGAAGACGAGGGGAAAGAGCTCCTTCATTGCCCGGCCCATCAGCATCGCGGGCCGGCTCATCGGCGTCGCGAGGAACCGCTCCAGCACGCCCGACATCAGCTCCTCGGTCAGACTCCAGCCGACCATGGCAGTTCCGAACAGGGTCAGCATGACGATCATGCCGGGGATGAACCACTGCAGGGGTGACGGACCTTCGATACCGACCTGCCCGAGCAGCGGTACGAAGAGGCCGATATAGAGCAGGGGCTGTACGAGTCCGAAGGCGAGCCACACCCAGCCCGAGACCAGGGGCTTCATTTCCCGGGTAAAGGACGTCCACACATCAGCGGCAAAAGTCATTTGTTTGTCTCCTGGATAGAGCGGGATGCGATAAAGTGGGAACCGGATTTTCGCAAAAATCCCACGACTCTAGGCCGTCAGCCGACGGCGCTCTCGCGCAGCGACCGGCCGGTTAGGCCGAGGAACACATCGTCGAGTGTCGGGCGCTTAACGGAAGCGGTGGCGACCTGTGCCCCTACCTCGTGCAGGCGCCGGATGAATTCGGGCAGGATCGCTTCGCCTTCGCGCACGGTCACGGCGACTGAATATCCGCAGACCTCGGTTTCGCGCGCGCCCGGCAGGTTCGCGGCTATGCCGGCCGCTTGCTCGGCTTCGGTGGTACTGGTGAGGCTCACGCTGATGCGGTCGCCGGCAAGATCTGCCTTGAGCCGCGCCGGCGTGTCGTCGGCAATCAGCCGGCCGTTGTCCATGATCATCACCCGCTCGGCCATGGTGTCGGCCTCGTCGAGATAGTGGGTGGTCAGGAAGATAGTCATGCCTGTTGCCTTGCGCAGCCGGTCGATGTGCTCCCAGAGATTGGCACGGCTGTGCGGGTCGAGCCCGGTGGTCGGCTCGTCGAGGAAGAGGATTTCGGGGTTGTGCATCAGCCCCAGCGCCACGTCGAGCCGCCGCTTCTGTCCGCCAGAGAGCTTGGCGCCCGTACGGTCCTCGAGGCCGGTAAGCTCTAGCATCTCGATGAGCTCGTCTGCCCGGCGCCTGGCGACGGCCGGATCCATGCGCTGCGCCCGGCCCTGCGTCAGGAGCTCGTTCCGGACTTTGTAATAGACCCCCGCACCGTTCTTCTGGCCGACATAGCCGATCTTGCGTCGGACCGCCGCGGGCTCGGCGACGACGTCACTGCCGCCGACGCTCGCCGTTCCCGAGGTCGGCGGCAGGAGGGTGGTCAGCATCCGCACCGATGTGGATTTCCCGGCCCCGTTCGGGCCGAGAAAGGCGACGAGCTCGCCTTCGGCGACATCGAGGGAAAGTCCGCGTACGGCTTCCACTGCTCCGGCCTTGGTCTTGAATGTGCGGGTGAGGTCGCGGGCATGGATCATGGCACTGGCTCCGGATTGGGGTAGGGCGCGGCAACACTCATCCAACCCTGCTGACATGACGTGTCAGCAGGCTGGATTTCGACACCGGCTCGACAATTTTCGACCGGTCATATAACTCTATACGGCGCACAAGGTTTAGCAGAACCATGTACGGTGTAAAGGGTTTGTTGGAGCAGAGATGACCGAGGAGATTGGCGGCCGGGGCGACCCTGTGAAGGTGCTCGAACTGCTCTGGGGCAGGGCCGAGTCGGGAAAGCGAGGTCCCAAGGCCCGGGTGGGGTTGGCGGATCTGGTAGCCGCTGCCGTCGCCATTGCCGATGCCGAGGGTCTCTCGGCGGTTTCCACCCGCCGCGTCGCCGAGGCGGTCGGCATCTCGCCCATGTCCTTTTACACCCACGTCCCCGGCAAGGCCGAACTGCTCGACCTGATGATGGATGCGGTCGCCGTCGGCGAACCGGACGATCCGTCCCCACCGTCGGACACCGACTGGCGCATCCGGATGACGTTCGTTGCCGAAACGCTTTGGCGGCACTACCTCCGTCATCCGTGGGTCCTCGATCTTGCCACCCATCGGCCCGTGCTCGGGCCCAATACCGTGGCTGCTTACGAGTTCGCCCTTTCGGCCGTCGATGGCCTTGGACTCACCGAAATCGAGATGGACATGACGGTCACCGTGCTCGCCAACTTTGTGCACGGCGCCGTCCGGGACGCCGCACGCGGGAGGATGGTCGACGAAGTGACCGGCATGAGCGACGAAGAGTGGTGGCGGCGTATCGAGCCGTTCCTGGAAACGCTCGATTATACGCCCTATCCGGTTGCCTCACGTGTCGGCCCTGTGGCCGGCGAGACGTATGGCGTGGGCGATCCCCAGCGCGCCTTCCGCTTCGGTCTCGACCGCCTGCTCGACGGGCTTGCCCTCTTCATCGAGGGCAAGCGCCGCTAGAGCGGGATGCGAAGATGGGAGCCGGTCGCCTTAGCGCCCGAAGAACTCCGCGAGCACCGAGCCCAGAACCTTGGGATCGAACTCATGGCTCTGCCCCGCCAGCGTCCGCCGCGTTGAGTTGGGCAGCGCCGCGGCCACCCAGTCGGCGCCTGCCTTCATGAAGGGAAAGCTGGCGTCGCCGTCAATGACCAGCACCGGCATCCTCGCACGCTGCCAGCGCTCAGGCGCCCGGTTGCCATCGGTGGCCTCGGCCATGATCCGATAATCGTGCTCGAGCGTCAGACCGACCGCCTCATAGTCCGCCCACGCCGGGCTCTGCTGAAAGCCCTCGACCGCCTCGGGCGGCATCCCGACGCCGGTGACGAACTTGACCATCATGCCCGCGGCATCTCCCGTCTCGGCGAGCGCGGCCATCTCGGCGTGTTCCTGCCAGGACGTCTCTGAGTTCTGATCGGGATCGACAGGCGGCTCGTACATCACGACACCCGTCACCTTCTCGGAGAGCGCTGCCGCAGCCTCCAGCGCCAGCACCGCCCCCGACGACATGCCGAAAAGGCCCGCCTTGCCGCCGGCGGCGGCGTCGATCAGCGTCGCAATGTCGTCAATCTCGCGGGCAACGGCATAAGGGCCGGTGTCGCCCGACTCTCCGCGTCCCCTGCGGTCGAAGTTGATGATGGTGAAACGGTCGGCGAGGAGGTCGATCATCACCGGCGTGGTGCTGTCGACGGCGCGATATTGCGTTGCACCGGCGACCAGTACGATTGCCGGGCCGCTCCCCTTACTGTCGTAACCGACGACGGTGCCGTCTTTTGAGGTAACCGTAGGCAGATCGTTCTCCCATGTCATGCTTCGACTGCACGACGAGTGAGAGGTCGGAAAATCGACGGGTCTCGCTTCAGTTCTCCGCTATTGCAGCACCACCACCCTGGCTCCGGTCGGCACGCGCTCGTAGAGGTCGATGATGTCCTGGTTCATCAGCCGGATGCAGCCCGAGGAGACATTGGTGCCGATGGTATAGGGCTCGAGCGTGCCGTGGATGCGGAAGTAGGTGTCGCGTCCATTGCGGTAGAGATAGAGCGCCCGGGCGCCCAGCGGATTGTTGAGCCCGCCCTCGATGCCGCTTCGGTAGGGCCCGTAACGGTCCGGCTCGCGGCGGATCATATTTGCCGTTGGCGTCCAGCGCGGCCATGCAGCCTTGCGGCCGATCCTGGCCGTACCCTTGAACTGCAGCGCCTCCTCGCGTCCCACGCCCACCCCGTAGCGGATGGCCATTCCGCCCGGCTGAACGAGATAGAGAAAGCGGTTGGGCGTATCGACGATGACGGTACCGGGCGGCTCTGCGGTCGCATAGGCCACTTCCTGCCGCCAGAACTGCGAATCGACCCGCCGCAAGTCGACGGCCGGCACGGGGAATTTGTCATCGGGCATGGCCGCGTACATCGACATGTAGCGCGCGTCGATCACGTATTCGTGGACAATGGGGCCGCGGGCGGAACTGGCACAGCCGGCCAGCGCCACGGGCAGACCGAGCATGAACAAACGTCGGTTTATCAATGTGATTCCCTAAGATTTTTGAGCAGCCACGCAGAGCTAAGCTGGAGGTATGGAGCCTGTCGAGTGCAGGGCGGCAACGGCTGGAGAACAAAATCCGTTCCTCGCGAGCAAGTGATCGGCAAGAGAGTGTTGCTCAAAAGCAAAAGCCCGGATCACGGGGATCCGGGCTTTCCCATTTGACTCTAATTAGCGCGATAGCGGTCCTTATTCGGCCGCCGTTTCTTCCCGGTCTTTTTCCTTGCCGGTCTCCTGATCGACCACTTTCATGGAAAGCCGCACCTTGCCGCGCTCGTCGAAGCCGAGGAGCTTGACCCAGACACGGTCACCTTCCTTGACGACGTCCGTCGTCTTGGCGACGCGCTGGTCGGCGAGCTGGGAAATGTGGACAAGCCCGTCCTTGGCTCCGAAGAAGTTGACGAAGGCGCCGAAGTCGGCGGTCTTGACCACGGTGCCCTGGTAGACCTCGCCCACTTCCGGCTCGTCGGTGATCGAGCGGATCCACTTGACGGCCGCATCGATCTGCTTGCCGTCGCTGGAGGCGACCTTGACGGTGCCGTCATCCTCGATGTTGATCTTGGCGCCGGTCTTTTCCACGATCTCGCGGATCACCTTGCCGCCTGTGCCGATCACTTCGCGGATCTTGTCGGTCGGGATCTTGAAGGTCTCGATTCGCGGAGCGAACTCGCCCACTTCCTCGCGGCTGGAGGTAATGGCCTTGGCCATTTCGCCGAGGATGTGCATGCGGCCGTCCTTGGCCTGGCCGAGGGCGATCTTCATGATCTCCTCGGTGATGCCGGCGATCTTGATGTCCATCTGCAGGCTGGTGACGCCCGCTTCGGTGCCGGCGACCTTGAAGTCCATGTCCCCGAGGTGATCCTCATCGCCGAGGATGTCGGAGAGCACGGCGAACTTCTCGCCTTCCAGGATAAGGCCCATGGCAATGCCCGCCACCGGCCGCCGCATCGGCACGCCTGCGTCCATCAGGGCGAGAGAGGTGCCGCAGACGGTTGCCATCGAGGACGAGCCGTTGGACTCGGTGATCTCGGAGACGACGCGCACGGTATAGGGGAATTCCTCGAGCGACGGGCGGATCGGGTTGATGGCGCGCCACGCGAGCTTGCCGTGACCGATCTCGCGGCGGCCAGGGGAGCCCATGCGCCCGGCTTCACCGACCGAATAGGGCGGGAAGTTGTAGTGCAGGAGGAAGGTTTCCTTCCTGGTGCCCTCGAGCGAATCGATGAACTGCTCGTCCTCGCCCGTGCCCAGGGTCGCCACCACCAGGGCCTGCGTCTCGCCGCGGGTAAAGAGCGCCGAGCCGTGAGTGCGCGGCAGGACGCCTACTTCGGAAACGATCGGCCGCACCGTCTTCAGGTCGCGCCCGTCAATGCGGTTGCCGGTGTCGAGCACGTTCCAGCGCACGATCTTGGCCTGAAGGTTGTGGAACACATCTCCGACGGCCTCGGCCGAGACGGTGCCGGCCTCGATGCGGGCGGCATACTGTTCCTTGACCTTCTGCTTGGCCGCGTCGACCGCCGCGTAACGGTCTTCCTTGCGGGTGATCTTGTAAGCTGCCCGCAGGTCCGCCTCGATAAACGAGAGCATCTCGGTCTCGAGGTCCGAGAAGTCGGCAGGCTCGAAGTCGCGCGGTTCCTTGGCGGCCAGCTCCGCGAGCCTGATGATCGCGTCGATCACCTTGCGGCTCTGCTCGTGGCCGAACATGACGGCACCCAGCATCACATCCTCGGAAAGCTCCTGGGCTTCCGACTCGACCATCAGCACGGCGTCGGCGGTGCCGGCCATGACGAGGTCGAGCTTGCTGTCGCTGCGCTTGTCGATCGGCGTGTTGAGAACATACTGCCCGTCGATATAGCCGACGCGCGCCGCTCCGATCGGCCCCATGAAGGGAATGCCCGAGATGGTGAGCGCGGCCGAGGCAGCGACCATAGCCAGGACGTCCGGGTTGTTCTCCATGTCGTGCTGGAGAACGGTGATGATGACCTGCGTCTCGTTCTTGTAGCCGTCGGGAAAGAGCGGACGGATCGGCCGGTCGATGAGGCGGCTGGTCAGCGTCTCGGCCTCGGTCGGGCGCCCTTCGCGCTTGAAGTAGCCGCCCGGGATCTTGCCGGAGGCGAAGTATTTTTCCTGGTAGTTGACGGTCAGGGGGAAGAAGTCCTGGCCGGGCTTGGCGGTCTTGGCCGAAACGACCGTCGCGAGGACGACGGTCTCGCCGAGCGTTGCGAGCACGGCGCCGTCCGCCTGGCGGGCGATCTTGCCGGTCTCGAGCGTCAGCGGCTGATCGCCCCAGTTGAGTTCCACTTTGTGATGATCGAACATCGTTCTTCGTCTTTCATGTCTGCCTGGATGCGCCGATGCGCGGGGCGCAGGCCCGCGCGCGCATTCAGTGTGCCGGCCCGTCCGTGCACCCCATGTGCGTGGCGGGCGTAGATGCGGCACCGTTACGGCCCGGCGGCCGGAACATGAGCAAGACGACGAGACGCTCCCAGAAAATCACCATGCCCCTAGCCCCTTGGGCCAGTCGGGCAATTCCGAGAGCGGCCAATGATCCTGCCATGCTCCGCTCTTGCCGGTCTGCGCGGCTCCATCCGGGATGCCGGATGGAAAAGATGCGGGAGCCATACCGGCCCCCGCATCCGATTGGTTCTTTGGCGCCTAGCGGCGCAGGCCCAGCTTTTCGATCAGGGTCTTGTAGCGGGCTTCGTCGATGCGCTTGACGTAGTCAAGCAGGCGACGACGAAGCGAAACCAGCTTCAGGAGGCCACGCCGGGAGTGATTGTCCTTGGCGTGGGTCTTGAAGTGTTCGGTGAGATTGGCAATGCGCTCGGAAAGGATCGCGACCTGGACCTCGGGCGAACCGGTGTCGTCCTTCTTGGTGGCGTATTCCTTGATCAGAGCGGACTTGCGCTCAGCAGTAATCGACATCGGGATATCCTTTCGAAAAGGAGAGTTTGAGCCGCCCCGGCCGGGATGTCGTCCAGGCGGGGCCTCGTGATGGACCTTTCCACTCGGGAAAAGCTTGCGCGCGATATACGCAACTTTGCCGGCAAAGGCCAGAAATATCTCTTGCGACGGGTCGCCCGGCGAATAGCCGGCCCGGTTCGGGCTTACGCCTTTGCGCCCAGGATATTGACCATCCACGGCACGCCGAACCTGTCGACGCACATACCGAAGGTGTCGCCCCATGGCGCCCTTTCGAGCGGAACCGTCACCGTTCCACCCGCAGAGAGCTTGTCCCAGTAGCCGCGCAGCTCCGCCGCGTCGTCGCCGCTGAGCGAAATCGAGTGGTTGGTGCCGGGATTGTAGCCCATGCTGTTGGGGGTGTCGGATGCCATCAGCGTCAGACCATTGGGTGTCTCCAGCATGGAATGCATGATCTTTTCGGCCTCGGCCGGATCCTCGTTCATGTTGAGATCGCCGAACGTGTTGACGGTCAGTTCGCCGCCGAACACCGAGTGGTAGAATTCCATGGCCTGCCTCGCCGTGTCGCGGAAGCCGAGATAGGGGTTGAGGCGTGTGCTCATCGATGCAGTCCTCCCTTGATCGCCGCCGCTATTCGGCGGCCTTGTCCTCGTTTGCTCTGGGCCCGGCATAATCGGGGTGCAGCGCAGACATCGGAATCTCGAAACGCCACTCCATGCCGTCCCCGTGCATGATGCGTTCGACCTTGGCGCCGAGCGCGCCGCCGACCATGGAATTGAGTACAGTTGTGCCGAACCCCTTGTGCTCGGTCCGAGCCTCTGCCGTGTCTTTGGTCTCGGGAAGCGCTCGCTTCGTTTCCATATATTCGCGCCAGCGGAAAGCGAGGTGGTCTCCCTCAATGGTCCAGGAAACCTCGAGTCGGCCCTTTTCCGTCGAGAAGGCGCCGTATTTGGCCGCGTTCGTCGACAGCTCGTGCGCGGCCATGCCCATGATCTGCGCGGCTTGCGCGTTGAGCCGCACCACTTCGCCCGTGAGCTTCAGCCGCTCTCCGTCAGAGGGTCCGAAAGGAGCGATGTGGTGGGTGAGGAGTTCTTTGAGCTCGACGCCCGCCCGCCCATGCGTGAGCAGCAGATCGGTCGAGCGGGCGAGACCCATTATGCGCTTTTCAAAGTTCTGCACGTAATGGGCGACGTCCTCTTCGCCGCGAGCGGTCTGCTTGGCCATGGCGGCGATGACCGTCATCTGGTTCTTGGACCGGTGCGCCAGCTCGCGCATCAGGAAACGCACTTCCGCCTCGGCCGAACGCCGCTGGGCCGAGGCCTCGGCGAGCGCCTGCGAGACATCCGCGATCTCGGCGACGGGATAGGGCTTGGCCACGACGCTTTCGCCGCGCCCCAGGCGCTTGGCGTCGCGGGCGAGTCCGCGCACCGAAGAGCCGATGCGGCGCGTCACCCAATAGAGGGTGATGATAATGAGCGCGGCGAGGACCACGGCGCCGGCAACGAGCGAGAGGACTGCATCGAGCAGGGGCTTGTTGATCACCTCGACGGGCGCCCAGGAGACCAGCCGCCAGCCCGTCAGCCCTGACCTTTGGATCACGGTCTGGTAGGTGCCTTCGTCAGTCGTTATTCGCTGCCAGCGCACCGAGAACGGCTGACTGAGCGCATCGAAGCGGGTGAAGGTCTCGCCGGTCACCCCGGCCCCGAACGAGGCGGAGATGATCTGCCCGTCCGCGTCGAGCAGGGCCGTCGACCAGCCTTCCGGCAGCTTGTTGGTCAACAGGGCCTGGGAGATGTTGTCGGCCCTCTGGTTGAGGGCGATGATCTTGCGTCCATATGGGCCCAGGTTCACGGGCAGCAGGATGTTGTAGGCCCAGTCGTTCGAGAGCGACCCGCGCACGAGGTCGGTGATCTCCACGTCGTTGCGCTCGAAGGCGCGGCGGATCGAGTCGAGGTCGGACGAGCGCGGCAAGGATTCGCCGAACGGTGTGCTGGTCGACATCAGCGTCGAATAGTCGGAGTTGACGACGAAAAGGTTTGCCTTGGTGTTTTCCAGCGCCAGACGGCCATAGGCATGGAAGGCGCGAAAGCTCCCCTGGTGCAGCGACGGCGTCGTCGCCAGCACGCGCAACGTGGTGATGTTGGCGTTGATCTCACGCTCGACCGCCTGCACCAGCGAGCGCGTGGTGGCAAGGATCAGCGTCTCGATCGTGTTTTCCTGCGCCTGATGGTTGCGCTGCATCAGGATGCCGGCAAAGACGAACGAGGGGACGAGGGTGATCAGCGCCAGCGCCAGTAGATAGGCCGCGATCGACCAGGGTCGGCGAGCCTTGGAGGCGTCCGATGTGCTGGCGGTTTCGGTAGCGCTCACTGTGGCCATTAGTCTGCTGACAGCTCGTCCGTATCGCCCGGTCATCATCACCATAGACGGCAAGGGCGCGCGCTGCCAGCATGCATGACGACAAACTTCTCTGCGCAATCCACAGCTGGTCGGCTTGGGCACGGCGGCTTTGCACCGCAGTGTTTGTACGCTTGGCCGACCTCGCTTATACGGGAATGTGTTTGTAGGAGTTGTGTTCGATGACCCGTTTGCTGGCTGCGGTGCTTTTGTCCGTCCTTGCACTCATCGGACCCGCCTGTGGGCAGGAGGACGGGGCCGCTCGCAGGGAGCAAGAGGTTATCCTCGGCCTGCTCGGGCAAGCGCCCGTCGAGGAGAACCAGTTCACGCCCGAGTTCCTCGCCCAGGTTCCGCTCGCCCAGGTCGAGCAGCTCCTCGTCCAGATAAAGTCCACCATCGGCACGCCCGAGGAGGTTCGTCCGACCGAGGACGGCTATGTCGTCGAAACTCGCACCCACACCATGCCCGTACAGATCACCCTCGATGAGGCTGGGCGCATATCGAGCCTGCTGTTCCGCCCGCCGGTGCAGAGCAACGCCTCGATCGCCGATATCGCTGCCCAGTTCGATGATCTCGAGGGCACGGTATCCTACCTCGTCGTGCGCGATGGTGAGGTGTTGGCCGAACGCGACGCCGATACTCCACTCGCCGTTGGCTCGGCCTTCAAGCTCGCGGTGCTCGCTCTGCTCGATGAGGCGATTGAGCGCGGCGAGCACAGCTGGGACGATGTAGTGAGGCTCGAGAACCGCCACATCTCGCTGCCGACCGGACTCATGCAGACCTTTCCGGTCGGCTCGCCCGTCACGCTGCACACCGCGGCTGCCCTGATGATCTCGATCAGCGACAATACGGCGACCGACCTTCTGATCGACGTGGTCGGCCGCGAGGCGCTGGCCGAAAAGCTCGGCGTCGATTTCGCGCTGACCACTCGTGAGTTCTTTTTCCTCAAGGGTGATCTCGAAACCCGCGACGCCTTTCTTGCCGCCTCGCCCGAGGGAAAGCTGGAGATCACCGAGGACATGGCCGGCCGGCCCATGCCCGCGCTCAACCCCAACCTGCCTCTCCACGACGAGGGCGTCGAGTGGTACGTGTCGGCACGCCGACTCTGCGAGCTCATCGACGCCGTCGCCCATCTCGATGTCATGAGCATCAATTCCGGCATCGCCACCGCCTCCGACTGGCGGCGCGTCGCCTACAAGGGCGGCAGTGAGACGGGTGTCCTCAATTTCACCACGCAGCTGACGGCCAGGGACGGCTCCGAGATCTGTGCCGTGCTGACCATCAACAATGACAGCGCCGTCACCGGCACCACCCCGACCTCGGTCTACGCCTCGATCCTCGCGGCTCTGGCTCCGCGGCAGCCGTAGACGAGAGAGCGTAAGGCTCTAATTCGCTCGCGCAACCCGGAAGGGGGAGGGAGCTACAGGTTGAAAACCCGCCTGGGGACGAACTGGCCGCGCACCACGCTTCCGGTCGCCACCACCTCTCCGGCAAAGCTCGCCCAGGCCGCATCGAGCGCCACGGGTGCGCCGCCCCCGGTGAGCAATACGGGATTGCCGTTGCGCAGGGTCGTCGCCTGCTCGCCACGCACCCGCACCTCGCAAAGGGTGCCAAGGCCTGCGGCGACGGGCTTCAGCACCGCGTCGCGCTCTGCCGGGCTCATGGCTTCGAGGTCGGCAAGACGCACTGCGTCCGCGTCGTGGAAATCGCCGACCGCTGCGCGATGGAGCCGGGCGACATGCCCACGCGTGCCGAGCCGCTCGGCGAGATCCCGGGCGAGGGCCCGCACATAGGTGCCTTTGCCGCATGTGACCTCGAACGTCGAGGTCTCGACATCATGCGCGACGAGCCCGAGGCTGTCGATGGCAATTTCGCGCGGCTTGAGCTCGACGGCTTCGCCGGCGCGGGCGAGGTCGTAAGCGCGCTCGCCCCCGACCTTGATCGCCGAGAAGGTCGGCGGCACCTGCTCGATGGTGCCGGTGAATTGAGGCAATGCCGCCAGGATCTCGGCTTCGGCCGGCCGCCGGTCGCTCACCGCCACCACCTCGCCTTCCGCATCGTCGGTGCTGGTGGTGCTGCCCCAGCGCACCTCGAACCGGTAGACCTTGCGCCCGTCCTGCACATGAGGCACCGCCTTCGTCGCCTCACCAAGCGCGATCGGCAGTATCCCGGTCGCCAGCGGATCGAGCGTCCCGGCATGCCCCGCCTTGGCCGCGGCGAATAGCCAGCGCACCTTGCCCACCGCCTGGGTCGAGGTCATGTCATAGGGCTTGTCGAGCACCAGCCAGCCGGAGATGGTCCGCTTTTGGCGCTTGCCTGCTGCCTGCACGCTTACTCGTCCTTGTCGTCGTCCTCGAGATCGCGCCGCACCCGCTCGGATCGCAGCAGCGCGTCGATCCGATCCGCCTCCTCGAACGTCTCGTCGACGAAGAAGCGGAATTCGGGGGCGAACTTGAGGTCGAGCTGCGGGGCGATCTGACCGCGGATGAACCGCCTGTGCCGGTTGAGCGCAGCCACCACCTCGTCGGCATGCTGTCCGCCCAGCGGCATCACATAGGCATTGGCGATCTTGAGGTCGGGCGTCATGCGCACTTCAGGCACCGTCACGACAGTGCCGCGCAGCGCCTCGTCCTCGACTTCCCCGCGCGCGAACATGGCGGCCAACGCATGGCGCACGAGCTCCCCGACGCGTAGCATCCGCTGGCTCGGGCCCTTGGGATTGTTGTCTTTGCTCATTGCGTGCACTTAGGGCGAGACGCCCCTCGCGTCAATCGCCGGTCGCGATCAGCTCGGCCTCGTCGTGGAGCTGGCGCGCGCGCAGCTCCACGACATCGGTCGGGACGGGCCAGGCAGTCGGATCCGTCGGATCGAATGCATCGCCACGCCATTCCTGGTAGACGGCGGCAATACCCGCTGGCGTGCGCTTGAATGAAATGATCGCCACTTCTCCCATGCCGATGAGGTTACCGAGGCGTTCGAGGAACGCTCCGCACACGAACCCGAGCGGCGCCAGCGCTTCGCCGCGGTCCTCGCCCAATTGGAAGAAGCCGGTGAGTCCGGGCCGGCAGTTGCGCGCATAGCCCGTCATGGTCGAGCGACGATAGTCGATCAGCGCCCGGTCGGGCTCGAGCGTGATGCGCGCTGCATAAAGGGTGCGCCAGGTCTCGGCCGTCTCACCCTTGGGCGTGATGGTGAGGATCGCCTGCCGTTCGCTGCTCGAGAACATCGTTTCAACGAGCGGCAGCGTCTCGCCCGCGCGCTCGTCATCGGTTAGCCAGTCAGGAAGCGGCAGGACGAGCCGGTGCGCATGCGTTTCGAGGACGAGGGCCTCGCCGTTCTGCGTGAGCGGCATGGGGGCGGCATCCTGACCTGCGGCGGGCGTCGCAAGGAGGATTGCGAGAAGACCGGCAAAGCCGACAGATGAACGTAAGGCGGACCTGAGGGTCGAGCGGTTCAAGACGGGTCTCCCGGCCCGGACACGAAGAAGGCAACGCCCGTCCCCAGTCCCTCATCTGGTGGCGGCAGCGTTGCCCGAGCAATAAGAGCCGGCGCCGTAACGAAGCAAGCCCCTCACTGACCCCGCCGCTGATTCCCCGTTCTACTGGGCTTTCCCGGCAACACTCATCGTCACCCACCCGCGCGCGCGGACCGTGCGAGTCCCGTCTGCCCCTCGGGCAGTACTAGATGCGGGGGCTGATGACCGTCCATGAAGGTGCGGATGTTCACGATCACCGCCTCGCCCATCTCGATCCGCGCCTCGAGCGTTGCCGATGCCATGTGGGCGGTCATGACCACCTTGTTGGCATCGGCGAGCGCCAGGAGCCGCGGGTTGATGCCGTTCCTGTGCTCGAAGACGTCGAGTGCGGCACCGGAAAGGTGTCCGCTCTCGATTTCGGCGACCAGTGCCGGCTCATCGATGAGCTCGGGCCGCGAGACGTTGACGACGAAGCTGCCCGGTTTCATGCGTCTCACCCGCTCAGCCGAGAGGAGGTGGTGCGTCTCGCGCGTCAGGGGGGTATGGAGAGAAACGATGTCGACCGCCTCGAGCATGGCGTCGAGCGAGGCCCAGTAGGTGGCCCCCAACGGCTCTTCCACCTGCGGCGAGCGCCGGTTGCGCGAGTAGTAGTGGATGGAAAGGCCGAAGGCGCGGGCGCGCTGGGCGACAGCCGTGCCGATCCGCCCCATGCCCACGATACCGAGCGCCTTGCCGCGCAGCCGGTGGCCGAGCATCGAGGTCGGCGACCAGCCCGCCCAGGCTCCGTCGCGCACGAGCATGCGGCTGCCTTCGATCAGCCGCCGCGGCAGGGCCAGCATCAGCGCGAGAGCCATATCGGCCGTATCCTCGGTCAACACGCTTGGTGTGTTGGTGACGGTCAGGCCCGCGGCCCAGGCGGCCTCGAGATCGACATTGTCGATGCCGTTGCCGAACTGGGCGATGAGCCGCACCGTCTCGGGCAGGCGTGCGATGAGCCCCGCATCGATCCGGTCGGTGATCGAGGAAACCAGGACGTCCTTTTCTGCAAGCCCTTCGATCAGGTCGTCTGCCGTCAGCGGGACGTCGGCTTCATTGACGTCGGTCTCGAAGAGCGTCGCCATGCGCGCCTCGATCGTGGCGGGCAGGCGCCGGGTCACCAGAATGCGCGGCCGGATGCCGCTCATTTCCGGTCCCCCATGCGGCCTGCTGCCGCAATGCACGCCTTGGCCGCCAGGATGCGCCGGGGAGACGGAAAATGGCCATAGCCCATGGATAGTCGTGCCCGAAGGTGGAGGGGTCCGGCAAGCTTAGCAGGTCACCGGGCGCGGTCCAGCAGCAATCCTTCAGCGCCCGTTAAGGATACTCGGCTAGTGATAGGTCAAAAGCACCGCGTCTGCAAAGTCATGTCAAAAGCAAAAGTTCCGGCACCGCACGCGGGCCCTGCCGGTCGTCCGGCGGGGCCCCTGGCGTGCCTCCTCGCCGTGTTCTGCCTGCTAGCGGCGATGGTTGCGCCCGTCCTTGCCCAGGACAACCCCAGTGGTCTGCCGCTGCCGCGCTTCGCCACCACGCGCTCGACGCCCATCAACGTGCGCGTCGGCCCGGGCACGCGCTACGATATCTCCTGGATTTACGTCAAGGAGGGCGTGCCGGTCGAAATCATCCAGGAATTCGATACCTGGCGACGCATTCGCGACGTCGATGGCTCGGAGGGTTGGGTGCACCAGAACCTGCTTTCGGGCGACCGCGCCGCCTACATTGCCCCGTGGGATGCGACAATCGAGGTGCCGCTGCTGCCTGACAGGAACGAGGAAGCGTCAGCCCGGGCAATCCTCGCATCCGGCTTTCGCGTCGACCTTTCCGAGTGCGACGGGTCCTGGTGCGAGGTGAGCGCAACCCATAGACCCGAGGGCGAGCGCGCCGCGACCTATCATGGCTACGTGCGCCAGGATCAGCTTTGGGGCGTCTACCGGACCGAAGTGTTCGACTGAGGGGCCCAACCTCGCTCAATCGGCCCGCATCAGCGCCTCGGTTTCCGCCCGTTGGTGCTTGAGGCGCAGGTCGTCGGGCTGTTTGGGACAGGAGGCGCAATAGACGCGCGGCTCGATGAGATAGTCGAGGCAGCAGCCCTTGCGAGCGATGATCAGCGCCTCACACCCGTCGGCGAGCATGATGGAATCGAGAGCGCCCTGTCCTGTCAGATCCATGGCTGCCAGCCATCGCTCGCACCAGCCGTGCAGCGTTGCCGACGCAAGCTCCGGGCGCTTGCGCTGGGCGAAGGTCACGAGCCCCAGCATGCGGTCGGCGAGGAGCCGCAGCGCCGGAACGCGCTTCAGCCTGGCGATGGCGTTGATTTCGAGGAGAAGATCGTCGGCCAGTGACCGCAGTTGCGCTCCGGCCTGCGCGATCATCTCGTTCTCGCTGAGGCCTGCTATCGGATAGCCCGCGATGCGATAACCGTCGGCATGGATACCGGCGCAGTGCTGGCTCATCGTCGAAAGATCGGCAAGCACGCCGCCAAAATGCACACCAACGAAAGCGAGATAGGCCGGCTGCCAGAGGAGGTTCGTCCGCCCAGAGCGGCGCCCCGGCCTCGGGATATTGCCGCGCCAGTGCCTCATGCAATGCGTGCAGCACTGCCCGATTGTCGGTTCCCGGCGCATACCAGCCGGCTGGCGATTCGCCGACCTCGCCCTCTAGAAAGCCCGTCACCCGCCGCGCCAGTCCGATCAGGTCCTGGGGCGGCCCAACGGCAGGGCTCGTCTCGTGAAAGGGGAGTTGCGCGGTCAAATCGGTGCTGGTGCCAGAACTTGATAAGCTGATACTGGCGCTCAGCTTCAAATGCAACCCGCGTCGACTGCCGCTGGGCCATTGACCCGGCGGCCATTGTTTGGCCAGGGCGTTTTCAGCAAAGTGGATACCACTTTTGCGGTTCGAAAACGCGAGAATTCAACGATTTGGAGCTCCCGTTCCGGTCCAATCGGAACGGGAAGAGCTCTAGGCCGTGGCCACCTTGAGCACCCTGAGACGGAAGAGCAGGGCGCCCAGCACTGCGCCAACCGCGGGCGCGACGATGAAGAGCCAGAGCTGGACGAGCGCCTGGCCGCCTGCCAGAACCGCCGGCCCGAAGCTGCGTGCCGGATTGACCGAGACGCCCGTGACCTGGATGCCGACGAGGTGGATGGCCGCCAGGGTCAGCCCGATGGCGAGCCCGGCGAATCCCGGTGCCGAGCCTTGCCCCGTCGCCCCGAGGATGACGATGACGAAGATCGCGGTAAAGACGATCTCGAAGATCAGGGCTGCGACCAGCGAGTATTCTCCGAGGTACCCCGGCCCCCATCCGTTCTGCCCGAGATTGGCGTTGCTGCCGACGATCGCCAGCAGGATCAGCGCGCCGACGAGTGCCCCGGCGAACTGGGCGATCCAGTACATGACCATCTCATTGGCGCTCATCCGCCCGTCGATGAAGGCTGCGAGGCTTACCGCCGGATTGACGTGGCACCCGGAGATCGGGCCGATTCCGTAGGCCATCGCGACGATTGCGAGGCCGAAAGCCACCGCGATGCCGACCTGACCGATATGGTCGCCGCCGAGCACAGCCGCGCCGCACCCCACGAGCACAAGCACCGCCGTGCCGATGAATTCCGCTGCAAGTTTGTTCATGGCAATTCGTCCCCAAGCAAGCTTCCCAAGACCCCTCCGAGCGAATCAGAAGGCACACAGAAGACGTTCTTCCTGCACAAACCGCTGTGCAAGAACGAAAATACAAGAAGATGATCGCGCGGTGGATAAGCCGTCGCGCGACGCCCGGCATGCGCTCCGCATCGCCGGCTGTTGCGGCTCACCGGCCAGTCGCGAAAGCCGCTTGACATGCTGTCGTAGTGTGCTACCAATATAGCACACTATGCAGGCAGTACACATGGACGACTTCCACACAGGCCAGCCGATCTTCGTTCAGATCCGTCAGCGACTGATCGAGATGATTCTGCAGCGCGCTGTGGCCGAGGGCGAGGCCCTTCCATCCGTGCGGCAGATCTCGGCCGACCTGTCGGTCAACCCGTTGACTGTCACCAAGGCCTTCGAGGCGCTGGTCGATATCGGCGTCGTCGAAAAGCGAAGGGGGTTGGGGATGTTCGTCAAGCAGGGCGCTCGCGCGCTGTTGATGGCGCACGAGCGCGAGAAGTTCTTGAACGAGGAGTGGCCGCGCATAGCAGCGCAGATCACCGCCCTCGAGCTTGATGTCGAAAAGCTGTTGTCGAAGGCCGAAAGGCCCGAGAGCAAGGGGTCCGAAAATGAATAACGCTGAAATCATCATCTCCGCGCAGGGACTGCGCAAGAGCTTTGGTCGCAAGGAAGTCCTGCACGGGCTCGACTTCGAGGTGCCCGCCGGGCGCATCTACGGGCTGGTCGGTCACAACGGGGCAGGCAAGACCACGACGCTCAACGCCGTGCTCGGCCTCACCAACTGCGAAGGCACCATCCGCGTCCTTGGCGAGGATCCTTTTGCCAGGCGTGCCCAACTGATGGAGAACGTCGCCTTCATCTCGGACGTGGCCAGCCTGCCGCGGTTCCTGAGGGTCCGCGAGCTTTTCGCGCTTCTGAGCAATATCCACCCGAACTTTTCCCAGGAGAAGGCCCGTTCCTTCCTCGAGGGCACCGACATCCGGATGGATGCCAAGATCAAGCACCTCTCAAAGGGCATGATTGCGCAACTGCACCTGGCAGTCGTCATGGCGATCGATGCCAAGCTCCTCGTTCTCGACGAGCCGACGCTCGGCCTCGACATCTCCTACCGCAAGCGCTTCTACCGTCGCTTGCTCGAGGACTACATGACCGAGGAGCGCACGCTCCTCATCACCACCCACCAGGTTGACGAGATCGAGTTCATGCTCTCCGACATCATGTTCATGCGCGATGGCGAGATCATCCTCCACATGCAGATGGAATCGGTGAACGAGAAGTTCAGCCAGCTCGTCGTCACCGATCAGGTCAAGGTCGCCAGCGCCCGCTCGCTGGGGCCGGTCTACGAGGAGACCCGCTTCGGCCAGACGGTGATGATCTTCGACGGGGCCGATCGTGGCGAGCTCGAGAAGCTCGGGCAGGTCTCGACCCCGAGCATCTCCGATCTCTTCGTCGCGCTCATGCAGCGCCCGACCGCCAATCCGAGTGCCGCGTGATGAAAGCCTTCTTCGCCCTCGTCCACCGCGAACTCCTCGAACACCGCGGCGCCTTCCTCGTGGCGCCGCTCGCGCTCATTGGCATTCTCTTTACCATGATCGTGCTGGCCTATGTCTCGGGCCGGCTCAACTTCGAGCTTGCCGCCATGGTCAACCCCCCGGCGCTGCGCGTCTTCGAGGTCGGGTTCCTCGGCTTTGCCGTCGCCTGGTGGCTCTACCTGCTTGGCGTTCTGTTCTTCTATTGCGCCGACGGCTTCTCGGCCGACAAGCGCAACAACTCCATGCTCTTCTGGAAGTCCATGCCCCAGTCGGACTTCAAGATACTCCTGGCCAAGTTCGGCGCTGCTACGGCGCTCTTTCCGGGCCTCATCTACGCGGCCGCGCTCGTATGCGGGGTGATCGTCTATGTCCTGACCCTCATTATGGTCTCGGTAGGCGGCGAGGACATGGGCACCTTCATCCTCGGGGCCGTGCGCGCTTATCTCTCCATCGCAGGCGGCATCCTCGTGGCGCTCGCCGCCTCGATCCTGTGGTTCGCGCCGTTCTTTGCCTGGGTCGGCGCGCTTTCCACGATCGTCGGGCGCTGGAGTGTGCCGCTCTCGATCCTCGTACCTCTCCTGGCCGCAGGCATCGAGAACATGTATGTGAGCGGTCCCGCGCCGGAGGGCGGCTGGATCTGGAGCTATCTGTCGTACCGGGTCGATTTCCCCATTAACGAGGAAGGTTATCTGCGGTCCTGGTTCATGAGCGGCGAGCGGTTCGACGTCTACCAGTTCACTCTCGATCTCGTCGGCCGCACGGACTGGATGCAGGTTGTCCTCGGCCTCGCCTTCGCACTCGTCGCTATCTTCGCGGCCAGCGAATACCGCCGCCGGACTATCGATAACTAGAGCGTTTTCAGCAAAAGTGGACACCACTTTTGCGGTTCGAAAACGCGCCGGTTCAAGGACTTAGAGCTCACGTTCCGATCCAATCGGAACGTGAAAAGCTCTAGAGGCTGGCTGCCTCCCCTCGAAAGGGAGGGAGCGCTCGGCGTCGGAGCACGTCGTCACACCTTGACGGCGTGCTCCACTCGCCCCTCCTCCCCGAAAATCCTGAGGTAGCGCGCGATTTCGGCCGGCTCGCCCGTTGCCTTGGCCGGGTTGTCCGAAAGCTTGACCGCAGGGCGTCCATTGGCTTCGGAAACCTTGATGACGATGGAGATGGGGTCGAGCCCGGGGTTGGGCTCGGGTGCGCACCCTTCGAAGTCGTTGGTCAAATTCGTGCCCCAGCCGAAGGCCATGCGCACGCGGCCGCTGAAATGCAGGTACGCGTCCTCGATCATGTCGACGTCGAGTCCGTCCGAGAAGATCAGAAGCTTTTCGCGCGGGTCTCGCCCGCGTTCCTTCCAGAAGCGGATGATGCGCTCGCCCCCTTCGATCGCCGGAGCGCTGTCCGGCCTGAAGCCGGTCCAGTCCGCCACCCAGTCCGGCGCATCCCTGAGGAACGCGTCCGTGCCGAAGGAATCGGGCAGAACGATCAGGAGATTGCCGCCATAGTAGCTGCGCCAGTCCTGCAGCACCCGGTAGGGAGCCTCGCGCAGTTCCTCCTCCGATCGGGCCAGCGCCGCCAGCACCATGGGCAACTCGTGCGCGTTGGTGCCGAGCGCCTCGAGGTCGGTGTCCATGGCGAGCTTGACATTGGAGGTGCCGGTGAGGTTCTCCCCGATCCCCTCCTTGAGGGCCTCAACGCACCAGCGCTGCCAGAGGAAGGAATGCCGCCGGCGCGTGCCGAAGTCGGAGATCTTGATATCCGGCAGGTGCGCGAGCCGTTCGACCTTCTCCCACATCTTGGCCTTTGCCCGCGCATAGAGCACGTCGAGGGTGAACGGCCCGTAGGCCTTCATGGCTGCGCGCGAGCGCAATTCGTTGATGATGGCAAGGGCCGGAATTTCCCACATGGTGGTTTCCACCCACTTGCCGGGGAACTCGAGGAGGAACTGTCCGTCGCGTTTTTCCAGCCGGTATTCGGGTAGCTGGAAGTCCTCCAGCCAGCGCAGGAATGCTGGCGAAAAGATGCGCTTGCTGCCGTAAAAGCTGTTGCCCGCCAGCCAGATCATCTCTTTCTTGGTGAAGCGCACGGTCCTGGCATGGTCGAGTTGGGCGCGCAGTTCCTCGATGTCGATTTCCTCGGCGAGCTTCACCGACCGCGTGCGGTTGATGAGCGAGAAGGTCGCATCGACGTCGCGGTAAAGCCCCCAGATCATCTGCAGCATCAGGAGCTTGTAGAAGTCCGTATCCAGAAGCGAGCGGACGATTGGGTCGAGCTTGAAGGTGTGGTTGTAGACCCGCCGTGCGATGTCGGTATAGGTGGCCATCGGAGGAACTCTTTATTGCCAGCAGCGCTTGTTAGCGCGCCGATGGAGGAATTGCTAGGCGGCGGGGAACCACGCCTGCCGTCGGTGGTTGACCGCCGGTCATCAGGAGAGCCGCAGTGCAGCTCGATATCCGTCCGCTGACGCCTGACCTCTGGCCCGCCCTCGTCGATCTCTTCGGCGAACGCGGCGCCGTCAACGGCTGTTGGTGCATGTATGGCCGCATCGGCGCGGCCTATCACAAGCGCCCGCCGTCCGCCAACAAGACCGATTTCCATAAAATCGTCGCCGACGGCCCTCCGCCCGGTCTCCTCGCCTTCGAGGGCGAGCTGCCCGTCGGCTGGTGCCAGGTGACCCCGCGCGATGCCGTTCCCTGGCTCGATCGGGTCTGGCGTTTGAAGCGCGTCGACGATCTGCCGGTCTGGTCGCTCTCCTGCCTTTATATCCGCATCGGCTACCGGCGAAGCCGCATCGCCACGCGTCTCATCGCGGCGGCCATCGACGCGGCCCGCGCCGCCGGCGCTCCGGCGCTCGAAGCCTACCCTCTCGACGGCCAGCTCTCTCCCAGCGCCACCGGCACCGGCTACGCCTCGACCTTCGCCCGGCTCGGGTTCAAGGAGATCGCAAGGCGGTCGCCCGAGCGGCCGATCATGCGGTATGCCCTGCCCTAGAGCTCTTCCCGTTCCGATTGAATCGGAACGAAGCTCTCCAAATTGTTGGATCATCGCGTTTTCGAACAGCAAAGTGGTGTCCACTTTTGCTGAAAACGCTCTGGTTTCAGGGGAAGTACTCCCCGGCGGATTGATCGCGCAGCCAACCTGCCTTCCAATCGCGTCATGGATCCGGATCGAACCCAGATAGACGTGCGCCGGCCGTGGCAGGGGCAAGAATTGATCTTCCTTCTCGGCCCGGGCGGAGTGGGAAAGTCCACCCTCGGACGTGAGCTCGCAAAGCGTCTGAGTTGGCCGCATATCGACCTCGACCTGGAGTTCTGCGAGAGCTTCGGCGAGATCGGCGGATTCATCGGCACGCATGGCTATGAGCGCTACCGCGCCGAGAACCTCGACCTCGCTTTCAGCCTGACCGCGTCGATCGATCGTCCAACGCTATTCGTGACCTCGTCGGGCTTCCTGGCCGCTCGAGCCGGAACGCGCGACTATGCGCAAGCCCGCCAGCTGGTCAGCACGGGCTATGGGCTGGTGCTGTTGCCTTCCCTCGACATCGAGATTGCCACACCACTGGTGGTCGCGCGGCAGTTGTCCCGCGGTTTTGGCCTGGAGCGTGCGACGGAAGACCGGAAATTCCGCGAGCGGTTCGACATCTACCGGCGGGAAGGTGACGTGCTGGTGGTATCGATGGAGCCGCCGGACCAGATCGCTTCAGCCGTTGAGCAGGCGATCCACCAGAAAACCTGAAGAGGTGCCTACGTCGCTGGCGCGACTACGGCGCGACAGCCTTCGCCAGTGCCTTCCGCAAACCTCGTGGCTGCCTCGAGGGCTTGCCGAGCCGAAGCTGCGCAGCAGCGAAGGCTGGTGGAGCCAAGCGGGATCGAACCGCTGACCTCCTGCATGCCATGCAGGCGCTCTCCCAGCTGAGCTATGGCCCCATTTCCTTGGGAACGCTTGGCGGAGCAGGGCTCCCGTCCAAAGCGTGGCGCAACCTAGTGAAGGTTGAACCAAATCGCAAGAGCCAATTTCGGCTCTTTTTGCCCTCCGCCGGTCTGTGGAAAACCGGGCGGAAACGACTGACTTTAGGCACCTGAGAGGATGCGAGGACGGGTCAGGCCGAGGCGAAAACCGTGAACTTCGAGAACCGGAACGGAGCGTACCTGGAGGTACGAGAGCACCGGAAGCGCAGAAGTTCGCGGTTTGCGCCCGGCATCACCCGCCCGCGCGCCTCTCAGCGTTCGTCGTCGCTGGGGACGTCGATATCGAAGTCCTCGTTCTCGTCGTCCTCGTCCTCAAGGAAAACGTCCTCGTCGTCCTCGCCCAGGTCCTCGTCGACCTCGACGTCCTCGACATCGGGGATGTCGTCCTCGGCCCCTTCCTCGGCGTCGGCCTCTTCGAGAGAGATCACCTCGGGCGCTGCCGCGTCCTCGGTTTCCTCTTCTTCCGTCTCTTCCTGGGCTGCGACCGGGCGGGCCGGCGCGACCTTGGTCAAGACTGCCTGCTCGAAGAACGAGCGAGGATAGGATTTGCCTGTATAGGGAGAAACGATCGGGTCCTGGTTGAGGTCGTAGAACTTCTTGCCAGTATCCGGATCAGTCCGCTTGGTGCCGCGTTCGTCGTTGGACACTCTCAATATCCTCTTTGCGTGATTGCGCTCGCCCCACGCCGCCGCACTTCAAAAGGTCGTAGGGCGTATAATATCGATCCGCCAACTGCGCCTTGGCCAGCCAGCCCGGGCCCCGCCCGTTTCGGTCAGTCCGGTTAGGGCCAAACAATTCCCCTGTCAAACCGAAAATGAACGCCGCAGTTCCTTGGGCGCAGCGCGCAATTGCGGTTGAAAGCGCCCGTCGAGGTGGCGTCGGTCACAACCCTGTGTTAAGCGGCGCTGAGGTCATCTCCGCAACCTCTGCCAGTCACCACGCTCTTTCATGCCGATCGAGACTGCCCATCCGAGCGCCTATCGCATCGAGCGCGCCGCGCCCCTCTCCGGCCGGCTCCGCGTGCCGGGGGATCGGTTGGCCGCGCACCTGGCCCTGGCGGCAGCGGTACTTGCCGAGGGCGAGACCGTGCTCGAAGGCCTGCCGCAAACCCCCGAATTCGCGGCGAGCCTTGCGGTCGTTGCGGCGCTCGGGCCGCGGGTTCGGGCTGAAGGCGGTCGCGCCTCCATCCACGGTCTCGGCCTTCGCGGGCTCCTTGCCCCCGTCGGCATTATCGATCCCGGGTCCGGCGATCTGACCGCCGCCCTCGGCCTCGGCCTCGCCGGCATCCTGCCCATGCCGACGCGCTGGTCGCCTTCCGGCGGACGGCTGCCCGCCGCGCTCGAGGCTCCGCTGCGCGCCTTCGGCGCGATGGTCGAACCTCATGAGGATCGCACTCAGCCCTTCCTCGTTGGCGGTCCGCGAGTGCCCGCACCCGTCGCGCTTCGCCCGGCTGGCGAAGCGGAAGCCTTTCTGGCAATTCTTGCCTGTCTCGTCACGCCCGGCATCAGCCGCTTGCAGCTTCCCGCCGATCTCGCCTCGGCCCTGGCCGGTCCGTTGCGTGCGTTCGGCGCGGACATCGCGCTCAAGGGGGAAGGACCCGAGCGCACTCTTTCGGTGACGGGCCTGACGCCGTTGGCGGCGCGTCGGTTCGCTGTCGCCGGCGATCCGGCAGAGGCCGCCTGGGCGGCGCTCGCCGCGCTCATCGTGCCAAAGTCGGACGTCACCATCGAGAACGTCCTCGTCACCCCCGCCCGCACCGCTCTCATCGACGCGCTCCTCGAAATGGGTGGCAATATCGAGTTCGCCAACCAGCGCGAGGAGGCCGGCGAGCACATCGCCGACCTCAGGGTCCGCTCCTCCTTTCTGCGCGGCACCGCCCTTCCGGAGGCGCGCGCATTGGGTGCGGGCGGGCTCGCCGCGCTGGCTGTCGCCGGTGCCTATGCCAAGGGCGAGACGCGCCTGCCCGCAACTGCGGATTTTCGTATCCTGGCGGCGGGCCTGCAGGAGGCAGGAATGGACTGCGTGTTCGAGAACGGCACGGCACTGATCACCGGCCGCCGCACACTTGCGGGCGGCGTCGAACTGACGGCCCGCGACGCTCGATCGGCGCTGGCGCTCGCCGTCCTCGCCCTTGGCGCCGACCGGCCGACGACGGTCGCTTTTGCCGGCGCCGGGGAGGAGGGTTGGCCGCCGCTCCTTTCCAGCTTTTCTCAAATCGGCGCCCGCCTGGAGCCCATCGCCCCAAAGGAGGCGTCATGATCATCGCCGTCGACGGACCCGCGGCATCGGGCAAGGGCACGCTCGCCGCCGGGCTCGCCGCCCACTATGGCCTCGCGCACCTCGATACCGGCCTGCTCTACCGGGCCGTCGGCCTTGCCGTGCGCGGCCATCTCGATGCCCCCGATTTCGAGGTGCGCGCCATAGAAGCCGCCCGCGCGCTCGATGCCGCGCACCTGACCAATCTGAGGGAGTTGACGGGCGCTGAGGCCGGCATGCTCGCCTCGCGCGTTGCCGTTATTGGCGAAGTGCGCGCCGCTATGCGCCAGTACCAGCGCGATTTCGCCCATCGGCCGGGTGGCGCCGTGCTCGACGGCCGCGACATCGGCACGGTCGTGTGCCCGGATGCCGACGTCAAACTGTTCATCGCGGCCGACAGCAAGGCGCGCATGGAACGTCGCGCCCGTCAGCTCGAGGCGAGGGGAGAGGTGGTTGACCGTTACGCTCTTTATCACCAGATAGAGGAGCGGGATGCCAGGGACATGGCCAATCCCCATGGCGGCTTCTACCAGGCCGCCGATGCGGTCTTGCTAGATACGACCCAACTGGGTATAGAGGCCGCACTCCAGGCTGCCGTCGCGATCGTCGACAAGGTCATGGCCGGAAAGGTGCGGGGCAGCTAGCCTCGTAATCCAAGCCTTCTCCGCCCACTCCTCGATGGTCACCAAAGGCCACGGCGCTGGACTTTATCGTATTTGCATTTCGTTCGTGGTCGTGCCGCCGCGCCGGGTCGTTCATTGAAACGACGGAGCAGGACCTTCGGAATGTTTTCAACCCCCAACCACCGGCGCGACTGGAGAATTGAATTTGGCACAGCAAACTGTGACGAAAGAAGATTTTGAATCCTTGCTGATGGATTCCTTTATCGACAACGAGCCCTTGGAAGGCGCCGTCGTCAAGGGCAAGGTCGTTGCCATCGAAAAGGATCTGGCCATCATCGATGTTGGCCTGAAGACCGAAGGGCGCGTGGCGCTCAAGGAATTCGGCGCGGCCGGCCGTGATGGCACCATCGCCGTGGGCTCGGAAGTCGAGGTCTATGTGGACCGCGTCGAGAACGCCATGGGCGAGGCCGTGCTTTCGCGCGAGAAGGCCCGCCGCGAAGAGAGCTGGGTCAAGCTCGAAGAGCTTTATAACAAGAACGAGCGCGTCGAAGGCGTCATCTTCAACCAGGTTAAGGGTGGCTTCACCGTCGACCTCGAAGGTGCCGTGGCGTTCCTGCCGCGTTCGCAGGTCGACATCCGTCCGATCCGCGATATCGGCCCGCTGATGAACGTCCCGCAGCCCTTCCAGATCCTGAAGATGGACAAGCGCCGCGGCAATATCGTCGTCTCGCGCCGCGCCATCCTCGAGGAGAGCCGCGCCGAGCAGCGCTCCGAGATCGTCCAGCAGCTCGAAGAAGGCCAGGTGGTCGATGGCGTCGTCAAGAACATCACCGACTACGGTGCCTTCGTTGACCTGGGCGGTATCGACGGCCTGCTGCACGTTACCGACATCGCCTGGCGGCGTGTCAACCATCCGTCCGAAGTGCTCTCGATCGGCGAGACCATCAAGGTCCAGATCGTGCGCATCAACCACGAGAGCCACCGCATCAGCCTGGGCATGAAGCAGCTCCAGGCCGACCCGTGGGAAGGCATCGAGGCCAAGTACCCGATCGGCGCCAAGTTCACCGGCCGCGTGACCAACATCACCGACTATGGTGCGTTCGTCGAGCTGGAACCCGGCATCGAGGGCCTCATCCACGTCTCGGAAATGAGCTGGACCAAGAAGAACGTCCACCCGGGCAAGATCGTCTCGACCTCCCAGGAAGTCGACGTCGTCGTGCTCGAAGTCGACAGCGACAAGCGCCGTATCTCGCTCGGCCTCAAGCAGACCCTTCAGAACCCGTGGGAGAGCTTTGCCGAGAGGTATCCGATCGGCTCCACCATCGAAGGCGAGGTCAAGAACAAGACCGAGTTCGGTCTGTTCATCGGTCTCGACGGCGATGTCGACGGCATGGTGCACCTCAGCGATCTCGACTGGCAGAAGCCCGGCGAGCAGGCGCTCGACGACTACAACCGCGGCGACATGGTCCAGGCCAAGGTCCTCGACGTCGATGTCGAGAAGGAGCGCATCTCGCTCGGCATCAAGCAGCTTGCTGCCGGCGACGTCACCGACACGGGCGGCGACGGTATCAAGAAGGGCTCGGTGGTGACCGGCACGGTGACCGAGGTCAACGACGGTGGCATCGAGGTCCGGATCGCCGACAGCGAGATGACCGCGTTCATCCGCCGCGCCGATCTTTCGCGTGACCGCAATGACCAGCGTCCTGAGCGCTTTGCCAAGGGCGACAAGGTCGACGCACGGATTACCCAGTACGACCGCAAGACCGGCCGTATTCAGCTCTCGATCAAGGCGCTCGAGATCGCAGAGGAGAAGGAGGCGGTGGCCGCTTACGGTTCGTCGGACTCCGGCGCTTCGCTCGGCGATATCCTGGGCGCTGCCCTCAAGGACCGCGAGCAGAAGTAAGCCCGCGGGTCCTTTCGCAACGCTTGTCCGGCCCGCGCTTTTTTAAAGCGCGGGCCTTTTTCTTGTCGCCAGAGCTTTTCCCGTTCTGATTGGCTCAGAACAGGAGCTCCAAGTTCCTCGATTGTCGCGTTTCGAACGCAAACCGGCGTCCACTTTTGCTGAAACGCTCAAAGTCCCTGCCGCCATGATCACCAGTCTCGCCGCCTGGCGCCCCTTGACGCCGGCTGACCTCTCCGCGGTCGAAGCCATCGCTGCCGACGTCCATCCCGATTTCTTCGAGGAGCCGGCGGTTTTTGCCGAGCGCCAGCGTCTCTATCCGAAAGGGACCCACATCCTCGAAGCCGGCGGTGCGCCATGCGGCTACGTGCTGAGCCACCCGTGGCGGATCGCAAGCCTGCCGTCGCTCAACTCGCTCCTTGGTTCGCTGCCCGAGGATGCCGATACTTACTACCTCCACGATCTCGCCTTGCTCACCCGGGCGCGCGGCACCGGCGCTGCCGGCCGCATCGTCGCCGACCTCGTCGCCCACGCGCGCTCCGAGGGCTTCGCCAGCATGAGCCTCGTTGCCGTCAACGCCAGCCAGGCCTTCTGGGAAAGGCATGGTTTTGCCGCAAAGGAGAGTCCCGCGCTTGCCGGAAAGCTTGAAAGCTACGAGCAGTCGGCGCGGTTCATGGTCAGGTCGATGGACGAATGACTTTTCGCCAGATGAGTTCCGGGTCGCCCTCGTCCAGACCCTCTATGATACCGCTGCGGATAAAGCCGAGGCGTTGAACGAGGCTCTGCATGGCAAGGTTCGACCGATTGGTCGACGTCCACAGGCGCTGTGTGCGGCAGTGACCCGTCAGATGCTCGATCAGCGCCGCGCCGAGTCCCTGCCGCCGGAACCGCGGGCCCACCATCAGCAGCTCGATGAAGCCGTCGTGGAAGAAACCGTAGGTCAGGACCCCGTAACCGGCAGGCCGGCCATCCATCAGGGCGACATGTGCCTGACCGGCCCGCACCCAGGAGTCGATCTCCTCCGCCCGGCGCGCGTCCTGCGGCAGCCATGTATCGAGCGCACAAAGCGCGGCCATGTCTTCGGGTTTTGCCAGGCGGATGGCGATGCTCATGTCGACAGCGTTCACATGCCTCCCCCGTTCGTCAATCTCCTCGCGGGAGCGGGATGCGAAAATCCCGCGACGACAAAAGTTAGCGCGCGCGATTTTCTTCCATCAAATCGCATCGCGCTCTAGCCTTGCAATCGCCATGGCCTGCCATTAACTCGGCTGGACTTAGCCGATCGGAGATCGCCCCCATGACCGACGACCCCCGTTTCGACAGCGCCCACACTCTGCTGGCGGCCGACAGATACCGGCGTTCGCGCGGGCTTTGGAGGATCGCCGCGTTCGTCGCCCTCGCGGTCGCCATCCTGGCGTTGGTCGGGCGCTTCGCGCTTGCTGACGGCGGCGGTGGCGGGGATCGCATTGCACGCATCATCGTTGACGGCACCATCACCACCAACCGCGAGCGGCAGGAGGCGATCGAGGCGGTGATTCAGGACGAGCGCGTCAAGGCCGTCATCGTCTCGATCAACTCGCCCGGCGGCTCGACCGCGGGCGGTGAGGAGCTCTATGAGGCGCTTGGCACCCTCAGGGCGCAAAAGCCCGTGGTGGCGGTCATAAACGAGCTCGGCGCGTCGGCCGCCTACATGACCGCTATCGGCACCGATCGCATTTTCGCCCGCCGCCTGTCCATCGTCGGCTCCATCGGAGTTCTTTATCAGCACGTCAACGCCGGCCAGCTCCTCGACACGATCGGCATCGACCTCGAAAAGGTGGCCTCCGGCCCCTTGAAGGCCGAGCCCGATTTCAATGAGCCGATTACCGGCGAGGTGCGCGCCTCCATCGCCGCCATGGTCGACAACAGTTTCGCCTGGTTCGTCGACGTCGTCGCTGAGCGCCGGGACCTGCCACGCGGGGAGACCCTGGCGCTCGCCGACGGTCGTATCGTTTCCGGGCGTACCGCCCTCGAGACCGGGCTCATAGACGCCATCGGCGGGGAGGCCGAGGCCACCGCCTGGCTCGAGAGCGAGCGCGATATTGCCGCAGACCTGCCCGTGGTCACCGCTTGGCCACAGGAGGAAGAAGGCTTCGGTTGGCTGAGCTACTTCATCGAGCAGAAAGCACGCTCGGCTCTGGGTTTACCCGCCGGTCGCACCGCCGTTCCGCTTGACGGGCTTGTCTCGCTTTGGCAGGTTGACCCGAGCCGCTAGAGCTGGGATCAGGATATCCGGCTCCGGGGCGTGCACGGATTGCATCCTGTCCATGGAAGGCATTGCCCCGGGGAGGGCGACGATGATCAAATCGGAACTCGTCGAGAAGCTCGCGGCCGAGAATCCGCACCTGTTCCAGCGCGATGTGGAAAATATCGTGAACGCCATCCTCGACGAGGTCGGCGATGCCATGGCGCGGGGCGACCGCGTGGAGCTGCGTGGGTTCGGCGCCTTTTCGGTCAAGAACCGACCGGCGCGTGTCGGCCGCAATCCGCGCACGGGCGAGCAGGTGGATGTCGGCGAGAAATACGTGCCGCAGTTCAAGGCTGGCAAGGAAATCCGCGAACGGCTGAACCGCGAGTAACGCGAAAAGGCTGTACGCAATAGAGCGGGATGCGAAAAGTGGGAACCGGTTTTTCGCCAGAATCCCGCGGCAACAAGGAATTAGAGCGAGCGATTTGAGTCTATCAAATCGTATCGCGCTCTAGGGCACGGGTATGGTCAAGAAAATCGCCGGTTGGTTGGTGTTGGTGCCGCTCAGTGTGGTGCTGATCGCCTTCGCACTTGCCAACAGGCAGCTCATTGCCCTCAACCTCAATCCGCTGAGCTCCGCCGGTCCCCTCGATGATGGCCGGGGCGTGCCCATGTTCCTCGTCCTTTATGCAATGCTGCTTATCGGCATATTGCTCGGTGGTGCCGCCACCTGGTTCGCCCAGGGTGTTCACCGTCAGCGCGAGCGGCACTGGCGCCGCGAGGCCCAGCAACTTGGCCGCGAGCTCGACAAGCTCCGCCGCAGCCAGCGTGAGCATCGCGTTGAGGACAGCGAGATCGACGACCTCCTGGATGTCCGTTGATGAGCAACCCCCGGGTGACGCCACGCCGGACCGTCGTTCCTCCCGATTTCGTGTCATTGAATAGCTAAGGCACCATGTCCGACCCTCTGACCGTTAAGATTTGCGGGATCAAAACCCCGGACGTCCTCGAAGCGGCGATCCTGGCCGGCGCCGACATGGTCGGCTTCGTCCACTTCCAGCGCTCGCCCCGGCACGTATCGATCGAGGAGATCGCTTTCTTGATTTCCGAGGCGCGCGGGCGCGTCGAGACCTGCGTGCTGCTGGTCAATCCCGACAATTCCTGCGTTGCCGAGGTCGCGGCCTTGGGCCCCGACTGGATCCAGCTCCACGGTCCCGAGACCCCCTCCCGCGTCGAGGCCATCCGCGCCGAGGCGGGCATAGAAATCATCAAGGCTCTGCCGATCGGCTCACGCGAGGACGTCGCCCACATTGCCGATTTCATCGAGGTCGCCGACCGTATCCTGCTTGACGGCAAGCCACCCAAGGGCGCCGATCGGCCAGGTGGGCATGGCGAGACCTTCGACTGGTCGCTGGTCAACGCGCTTGACCCGCAGGTCTCCTTCATGCTTTCGGGAGGGCTGACGCCCGACAACGTCGCGGCCGCCATTTCCAAGGCCCGGCCCGCCGGGGTCGATGTGTCCACTGGTGTCGAAAGCGCGCCGGGCGTCAAGGATATCGGGTTGATCGAAGCGTTCATCCGCAACGCGCGGGCGGCGGCCTGATTTTTCGGGAAAGCGGATACCGCTTGAAAAGCAGGGTCGAGAGCCGGCCCGAATACGAGGAACGAGTAGCGTGGCGGTGAGCGGTATCAACTCCCTGCGTCTGGGGCCGGACGAAGATGGCCGCTTCGGCCTTTATGGCGGGCGGTTCGTCGCTGAAACGCTGATGCCTTTGATCCTCGATCTCGAGAAGGCCTATCGCGACGCCAAGGCCGACCCCGCCTTCGCGGCGGAAATCCAGCACCTTGCCACCCACTACACCGGAAGGCCGAGCCCGCTTTATTTCGCCGAGCGTCTGACCGCCCACCTCGGCGGCGCCAAGGTATGGTTGAAGCGCGAGGAGCTCAATCACACCGGCTCGCATAAGATCAACAACTGCCTCGGTCAGGTTCTGCTGGCCAAGCGCATGGGCAAGACCCGTATTATCGCCGAGACCGGCGCCGGCCAGCATGGCGTTGCCACCGCCACCGTCTGCGCCAAGTTCGACCTGCCCTGCATCGTCTTCATGGGCGCAACCGACGTTGCCCGCCAGTGGCCGAACGTTTTGCGCATGAAGATGCTTGGTGCCGAGGTGCGTCCTGTCACCGCCGGGGCAGGAACGCTGAAGGACGCCATGAACGAGGCGCTGCGCGACTGGGTGACCAACGTCGAGACCACCTATTACATCATCGGCACCGCGGCTGGTCCTCACCCCTATCCGGAGATGGTCCGCGACTTCCAGTCGGTCATCGGCACCGAATTGAAGGAGCAGTTCCTCGAGGCGGAAGGGCGGCTGCCCGAGGCGGTCGTTGCTTGTGTCGGTGGTGGCTCGAATGCCATCGGCACCTTCCATGCTTTCCTCGACGAGCCCGAGGTTGCACTCTACGGCGCCGAGGCCGGGGGCTACGGTATCGAGGTCGACAATGGCCACGCCGCCTCGATGACCGGCGGGCGGCCCGGTGTTCTTCATGGCAACCGCACCTATCTGCTGCAGAATGCGGACGGGCAGATCCTCGAAGGCCACTCCATCTCGGCCGGCCTCGACTATCCGGGCGTCGGCCCCGAACATGCCTTCCTCCACGACACCAAACGCGTCACATACGCGCCGATCACCGACCAGGAGGCACTGGAAGCCTTCCAGCTCCTGACGCGCATGGAGGGAATTATCCCGGCTCTCGAAAGTGCCCACGGCCTGGCGCAGGTGATGAAGCTTGCCCCGACAATGGACAAGGACCAGTCGGTGGTGCTCTGCCTTTCCGGGCGCGGCGACAAGGACGTGGAAAGCGTCGGCAGGCATCTCGGCATGGATATGAACGCATGAACCGCATTCCTGCACGCTTTGCCGCCTGCGCGGCCGCCAACCGTCCGGCGCTCGTCACCTTCGTCATGGCCGGCGATCCGGACCCGGCGACGAGCCAGGCCATCCTCGATGGTCTGCCTGCGGCCGGCGCCGATGTCATCGAACTGGGCATGCCCTTTTCCGATCCGATGGCCGATGGCGTCGCCATCCAGATGGCCGGACGGCGCGCCCTCGACGCCGGGCAGACCCTGCAGCAGACGCTGTCGATGGTCGAGAGCTTCCGCAAGACGGATGGCGAGACGCCGATCATCCTCATGGGCTACTACAACCCGATCTACATCTTCGGAGTTGATGCGTTCGTCGCTGCCGCCAAGGCTGCCGGGGTCGATGGCCTCATCATCGTCGACCTGCCCGCCGAAGAGGACGAGGAACTGTGCGTGCCCGCGCTTGCGGCCGGCATCAATTTCATCCGCCTGACCACTCCCACCACCGACGACCGCCGCCTGCCTGCGGTGCTCAAGAACACCTCCGGCTTCGTCTATTACGTCTCGATGACCGGCATCACCGGCGCTGCCATCAAGTCGCGCGCCGCCGTTGCCGATGCTGTCCGCCGTATCAAGAGCCACACGGACCTGCCGGTCGCCGTCGGCTTCGGCATCAAGACCGCCGCAGACGCGGCCGAGTTCGGCCGTCATGCCGATGGAATTGTCGTTGGAACCGTGCTGGTGGATGCGGTGGGCAATTCGCTGGACAATGGCAAGGCTACGGGCGGCACCGTCGGCGCTGTGCGCGACATCGTGACGGACCTCGCCAGCGGTGTGAGGCTGGCCCGCGTCTGATCCTCGTTGTCACGTAAGTCCGAACCCTCGCGCCTCCCTTGCGGGAAGGAAGGGGCGGTCCTCTCGAACCACCCCATATGTCCTATTGGACAATCGTAGGGGTCATTGCCGACACGGCACCTGCGTCCGCAACCGGCGTTTCGGGCAGTGAGGAGAGGTCGATCTCGGCAAGCTGGTCGGCGCACAGGTCAGCGGCCCCGTCGATCGGCTCGCGGTCGGCGAAGGTCACCCAGCCGCCGTCTTCGAGGATACCATCCCGGCTATAGGCGCTCTCCTCTTTGAGTGCTGTGAGGTTGGCGCGTGCATCCGGCGAGGCGAGGTACCGGTTGACGCAGATATCTGCCGCCAGTTGTGCCACCGCCTGCTCGGCTGCTTCATCCGCGCGGGCCTGGGCCGAGCCTCCCGTCACCCAGCCGCCCCAGGTGAAACCCACCACCATGGTCGCGATGGCGCAGCCGGCGCATGACCAGAACAGCACCGTCTTGCTGGCTTTGAAGTCGCGAAAGTTATCCGATATAGAGGGCATGGCTGCCTTCCTCCACAGTTCTTATTGGAAGTCGATCCGACTGATCCGCCGGACTATGGTGGAATGATGGCACACTTAGGCCGAGAATGCGACCTAGCAAATTACATGATTAGTATAGCCGTGGTGGGACGTAGAGATTGTATAAAGGTATTTTGACACCGCAATCTAGTTGTCTTGCTTGTCTCGCCAAAGTTGGCAGAATCTGAGCTTGCTGTTGCGCAAATTCTCTCACACAATTATGTGACTTGTGCGGTCGTGGTTGTGCACAGCCCGTGTGCCGCCGGCCATCACCTTTGCCCGTGGCTTATCCCCCTGATAACATTCGCCACAATCGTTCCCTAAGTGACACCAAAGTTAGACCGAGAGACTCGCCATGAACTGGATCGACAACTTCGTCCGCCCCAAGATCCGCTCGTTCCTCAATAAGCGCGAGACGCCGGAGAACCTTTGGGTCAAGGATCCCGAGTCCGGCGAGATGGTCTTTTATCGCGATCTCGAGGCCAATCAGTGGGTGGTGCCCAATTCGGGCCACCATATGAAGATCAAGGCGGTCGATCGCCTGAAGACCTTCCTGGACGACGGCGCCTACGAGACCATCGCGATCCCACCCGTCGCCCAGGACCCCCTGAAGTTCCGCGACCAGAAGCGCTATGTCGACCGCCTCAAGGAAGCGCGTACCAAGACCGGCCAGGACGACTCCGTCATCGTTGCCTTCGGCAAGCTCTATGGCCGTGACATCACCGTCTCCGTCCAGGATTTCGACTTCATGGGCGGCTCGCTCGGCATGGCCGCCGGCCAGGGCATCATCACCGCCCTCGAGACCGCCGCCAACCGCAAGACGCCGCTGGTGCTGTTCGCCGCCTCGGGCGGCGCCCGCATGCAGGAGGGTATCCTCTCCCTGATGCAGCTGCCGCGCACAACCGTCGCCGTGCTGCGCCTGCGCGAAGCGGGCCTGCCGTTCATCGTCGTCCTGACCAACCCGACGACCGGCGGCGTGACCGCCTCCTATGCCATGCTCGGCGACGTCCACATCGCCGAACCCGGCGCCCTCATCTGCTTTGCCGGGCCGCGCGTCATCGAGCAGACCATCCGCGAGAAGCTCCCCAAAGGCTTCCAGCGCTCCGAATACCTCTATGAGCACGGCATGGTCGATATGGTTGTCCACCGTCACAACCTGCGCTCGACCATCGGCTCCCTTGTCGGGCTCCTCACCAAGTCCGAGCCCATCGAGGAGCTGACGACGACTGCGCCCTCGACACGCCTTGCCATCCGTGAGGCGGCGGTCGCGGCCGAAGGCGATGCGGCCGGCGAGGACGATCTCGGCGTTCCCCCGCAGGCCGCCCACGCGGAGTAGGCGAATCGCTCAGCCATAATGCTATGAGAGCCGGTCGATAGCGTTTTCGAGGAAAAGTGGGCGCACTTTCCGGTACGAGAACGCGACGCAATGACAGACCGGAGCGTTTCCCCTTGTCCCGCACCGACGCGATATTGACGCGCCTCTTGGCGCTGCATCCCAAGCTGATCGATCTCAGCCTTGCGCGTATGGAGCGCCTGCTGGATGCCCTGGGGCGTCCGCAGGACCGGCTCCCGCCCGTCATCCATGTGGCCGGCACCAACGGCAAGGGCTCGACCGTCGCATACCTGCGCGCCTTTCTCGAGGCGGCGGGTAAGCGCGTCCACGTCTATACGTCGCCTCAGCTCGTTCATTTCAACGAACGCATCCGCCTTGCCGGTAAGCTCGTCGGCAACAGGCAGCTGAATGCCGCCCTCGAGCACTGCGAGGTGGTCAATGCCGGCGTGCCGATCACCTATTTCGAGATCACCACGGCGGCCGCCATCCATCTCTTTGCCAAAACGCCCGCCGATTACCTCCTGCTCGAGGTCGGGCTTGGCGGTCGCTACGACGCAACCAACGTGGTCGACAAGCCGCTGGGCGCCGTGATCACCCCGGTCTCGGTCGATCACATCGAATATCTGGGCTCCGACATCGGCGGCATCGCCCGCGAAAAGGCCGGCATCCTTAAAAGGGGGGCGCTCGCCGTAGTGGCGCGCCAGACCGAGGCGGGTCTCGCCGCGATCGAGGCCGAGGCCGCCAAGCTTGGCGTGACGCCTTTCCTTGCCGGACAGGATTTCGATTGCCACTTCGCCGATGGCCGCATGGTCTACCAGGATGAAGATGGGCTGCTCGACCTGCCGCCTCCCGCCCTCGCCGGGCCGCATCAGATCGACAATGCCGGCGTCGCCATAGCCGCCGCCCGCCATTTCGGTCTGCCGGTCAGTGCCGAGGAGATCGCCAGGGGCCTGCGCAGTGTCGATTGGCCGGCGCGGCTGGCGCCTATCACCGGCCGGCTGCGCGATCTCATTTCACCTGATCAGGAGCTGTGGCTCGACGGCGGGCACAACGAGGCGGGGGGCAGGGTGCTCGCCGAGGCGCTGCACGACATGCACCGGCGCAACCCGCGCCCGCTCGTCCTCATCATGGGCACCTTCGCCAACAAGGACGCCGAGGGGTACCTGAAGCATTTCACCTCGATGCCCGAAATCGTGTTCACCGTGCCCATCCCAGGAGATCGGGCTGCATGGAAACCCTCAGCGCTGGCGGCGCTGGCCCGGCGTCTGGGGTTCGCTGCGCAGCCAAAGCGCGGCATTCCCTCGGCTTTGACCGCCGCCGCCAAAGTTCCCGGCGCCCGCATCGTCATCTGCGGCGCTCTGCACCTTGCGGGCTCCGTTCTGGCCCTCGACGGTTCACCACCGCGATAGTCGCTCTGCACAGAGGACTATCGCTCTTGGCGGTTGGTCAAATCCTCTACGCAGAGGTACTCGCTGCGGAGTATTGCGCCGATCCTCATGCGTCGACGTGGGGTGAATGCTGCGGCTTGCTCGCCAAGTTACGGACATGGCATCCGACAGCTACCGCATCCCGGCTCCCGTGCATGTTGCAGGCTCGGCTTGGGTCCTCGCGTCGAAGCGCGAGGATGACATCGCGGGGGGTGTCGCTTCAGTGCTGGAGTCGCAGCAACGTCTCCACATCATCGCCCAGGCCACGTGGAATGGGCACGACCGATCTCTCCGCCGACCACCGAGGACGCACCCCCACCGCTGTCATCCTCGCGCTTCGACGCGAGGACCCAGGCGGGGTGCGCAACATGCTCGGAGGGTGCGGGCGGTAGCTGGCGCGTGCCGTGCGTAACTCGATTGGCGCCATCTCTGCGATGAGATCGGCGGAGTGTCGGGCAGTCGATCAAAATCGCGTACTCCAGCACACCGGCGCGGCCACACACCGCGTGGCTCTCCAGCCATTCGGTAAGGCCACTCGCCGGCACCATACCGGTCTTCATGTGCTCCGGCCGGGTACCCCGCAAAGCAAAACGCCGTCGGTGGAGCCGACGGCGTTTGGAGAATAAAAGTCCTGTTCCGGGGCTTTAGGCCGCGTGACTTTCCAGCCACTTGGTCAGGCCCGCCTTCGGAGTGCCAGCGCCGATCTTCATGTCGGCGGCCTCGCCGCCCTTGAAGAGGATCATGGTCGGGATCGAACGCACGCCGTACTTGACGGTGGTCGACGGGTTCTCGTCGACGTTGAGCTTGACGATCTTCACCTTGCCGGCCAGTTCCGCCGACAACTCGTCGAGAACCGGCGCGATCGCGCGGCACGGCCCGCACCACTCGGCCCAGAAATCCACAAGGACAGGTTCCTCGGAGTTCAAGACTTCCTCGCCGAAGTTGGCGTCGGAAACGTGTGTGGTCATCAGATTTGCCTTTTTGGTTGAAAAGCGGTGGTCTGTTTGTTCCAAAAGCTGGGCAGAGTCCAGTGCCGGTTCAATGCGGCTCACCCCAAGGTGAAGTCGGCCGTCCGCGCGGTCAGGAGGTCGCGAGGCAGATTCATTAACGATTCCATGGACGTCCACAAAATGGCCGCGCTGACGGTACGATCCGGGAAGAGCTGACCTGCAACCAACGCATAAAGTCCGAGCTGGGTTAGATAGTTCCCCGGCACGCTTTCCGGAGCCCCCGGTAGAGTCGCGTCGGATTTGTAGTCGACCACCAAAACACGGTTGTCGTCAACAACCAGCCGGTCGATACGACCGGCGAGCCGGACCGGTTTCCCGCCCCGCCTGAGATCGAGGAGAAACGGCACCTCCGCCCGGCTGTCGGCCTGGAAGAGATGTGCCAGATCCGGGCGCGAGAGGATTGAAATTGCTCTCTCGATGAGGCCTTTGTGCACGAATTCGTGATCGGGCAGCAACGTGACCAGCGCCTTTCCGGCAACCGCTCGCCGGCTTTCAGGCGGAACGCGCGGCAGGTGCTGCAGCAGGGCGTGGAGCGCGATGCCGGATCGACGCGCTTCCTCGGCGTCGCGCACCGCCTGTGCGGCCGTGTCGAACACCGGCGGGGGCACCGTTTCGGCAAAGGCTGAGGAAGGGCGCACCACCGGCCGATCCGCCGGCTCCGGCAGTTCGGCAAGCGTCAGCGGCGCTACGCGTGACAAAGCAATGGCAGGTGTGCCGGCCATCCGGGGCAATGCGACTTCCATCGGATAAACCAGCGCCCTTTCGCTTCCACCGGCATCCTCCTCGATGCGGGCAAATGGGCGTAGCGCCGTTTCTATGGCTTCATACCATGTGCCTTTGACCTGCCCCTTGGCGTCCTTGCCGGGGGTGAGCGCACCGGTGACGTAGAGCGCCTCCTCGGCCCTGGTCATGCCCACATAGAGCTTGCGCCAGTACTCCTGGCCGAGGTTTTTCTCGCTCTCCTCGCGCAGGGCCAGGGTTTCATCCACGTGGTCGTCCTTGGCCGACGCGTGGATGAAGAGCGGTCCTCGCTCGTCTGTCACGATCAGCACGGGCTTGGCCGTCTGGCGGCCGTTCGGCTTGGTCGCGGCGTCGGCGAGGATGACCACCGGCGCCTCCAGCCCCTTGGCGCCGTGCACCGTCATGACCCTCACGCCCCCGCCGCGCTCGGCGAGGTCCCGTTTGATCGAAACCTCCTGGCCGCGCATGGCGGCAACAAACCCGGTGAGCGAGGGTTGCGCGTGCTGCTCGTGGGCGAGCGCCAGTTCCAGGAACTCGGCAAGGACGTCGTCCACCTCGGCGCCGAGCCGCGCGTGGAAGCGCTTAAGCCCGCCTTGTGGATAGAGGATGTCGGCAAAAAAGGTGAAGGGCCGTCCGAAATCCAGCCGGCTGCGCCATTGAGAGAGCTCCCCATAGGCGGCCGCGCCCCAAAGCACCCGCGTCTCGGCCAAAGCTTGCCACAGGCTCTTTCCGCCGCGTCCGGCGGCGATGGCGAAGAGGTCGTCTTCGGAGATATCGAACAGCGGCGAGCGCAGCACCGCGGCAAGCTGCAGGTCCTCACCGGTATTGGTGAGGACGTCGGCCAGCGCCAGCAGGTCCTTGACCGCGATGTGCTCGGTCACCTGCAGCCGGTCGGCGCCCGGCGTCGGCAGGCCTTCGGCATTGAGCGCCCGGATGATCTCGTTGAAGAGCGTCGAGCGCGACTGCACCAGCACCATCACGTCGTCGGCGCTCATGGCCTCGCCGTTGGCGAGCCTGCGCCCGCCATCGATCCAGCCGCGGATCTCGCGGGCAATGCGGCTAGCCACTTGCCTCGGTGCGCTCTGCTCGGCCGTCTCCACGGGCTTGAGCGGCCATTCGTCCGTCGGCACGGCCGGTCGCACCTGCTGCAGCGGCGGCCAGAGCGTGACCATGCCGCCCGCCTCCGTACGGGCGGTGTCGTGATGCACCTTCTGCTCGGCGAGCAGCGCGTTCTGGATGTCCTCCCGCGCGCAGACGAGGTCGACGGCATCCAGGATCGGCCGGAGCGTGCGGAAGCTGGTGTGGAGCTCGATGTGGGTGAAGCTCTTTTGTGCGGCCAGCGCCCGTCGGCCGTAGCCGCGTCCGGCCTCAACGAACAGGCGCGGCTCGGCGCCCTGGAATGAGTAGATCGACTGCTTCGGATCGCCGACCGAAAAGAGCGTGCGTGGGCGGGCGACCTGCCCCTCGCCCACGAAGAATTCCCGCGTCAGCGCCTCGACCACCCGCCATTGCTCAGGGTTTGTGTCCTGGCTTTCGTCGACGAGGATATGATGGATGCCTGCATCGAGCTTGTATTGCACCCAGAGCTGGTATCGTCCGTCTTCGAGGAGCGCGGCCAGCTTTTCGATGAGGTCGTCGAAGTCGAGCAGAGCGCGGGCCCGCTTGATGGCCTCGTAACGCCCGGTGATTGCCGCCAATACGTCGAGCAGAGCGTCCGAGCGTTCGACGAGGCAGGCGGTCCTGCGCTCGGCGCAGAGCGCGGCGAGCCGGTTCGCCTCGACGAGCGCGAGGTCGGCCATTGCCCGGTCGGCCGCCTGGAACGCCTTGCTCGGGAACCGGGCCCGTACTGTAAAGTCAGCGGTAAGAAACGCACTCAGCCACCCGCCAAGCGAAGGCGCGTGGCGGTCGAGGCCGGCGAGCGCGTCTTCGAAACGGTTGCCGCCACGTTTTGGAGGGCAGCTGTCGAGGATGCGCGCGATCTCGTCACTGCCGATCAGCCGGCCGGCAAGCATCTCGGCTTCGATCTCGGCCGAGCTGCGGCCGGCGAACCGCACGCGGCGTCTAAGATTCACCTTGGCGCCCGCCCGGTTGGCGAGCACAGCCTTGAGTCGGCGTCCTTCCGCCAATGCCGTGTCGATCGCCTCGCCGATCGAAAAATCGCTCATCAGGCCGAACAGCGTCTCGACCGCTTCCGAACCCTCGTCTCCACGCAGGCCTCCGGCGAGCACCGCCTCGCGCGCTGCGCCCACCATCTGGACCCGTTCCACATCCTCGACGACGGTAAAGCCGAACGGCACGCCCGCCTCCAGCGGAAACCGGTGCAAAACGCTCTCGCAGAAGGCGTGGATGGTGACGATCTTGAGGCCCCCGGGGGTCTCCAGCGCCCGGGCGAAGAGAGTGCGTGCCCGCGCCCGCAGTGACGCGGTGACCAGTTGACCGAAGGCCTCGAGATGCCTGTCGAGCTCGACATCGGGCAGGATCGCCCATTCCCCCAGCACCCGCGCCACGCGGTTGCGCATTTCGGCCGCCGCCGCCTTGGTGTAGGTGAGGCAGAGGATGGCCTCCGGCGCGACGTCCGCCAGCAGGAGCCGCAGCACGCGCTGTGTCAGGACGTGCGTCTTGCCCGAACCGGCATTGGCCGACACCCAGGCGGACCACTCCGGATGCGCCGCTCTGGCCTGGTTGGCGATGGTGTCGGTCGGCACCTGGAGCGATCGGCTCATATCACGTCGTCCCCTTGTGCCAGGCTCCACTCGGCCACCCGCGCCAAATGGTCGTAGGCACCGGCATAGCGCTGGTTCTCGACCGGCCGGATCTGCGCGGCCATCGGCGTGGCGCCATAGAGGAATTCATCGACATGACGATTCATCCGCCGCACCGCCTCGTCGGCCGCTCCCTCGAGTGTCCACCCCTCAGCGAGGGCGAACTCCCTGGGCAGGAAAGCCTCGGGGCCGAGGCTGACCTTGATGTAGGTCAAGGCGCTGGCGTGTGCCGGAGCGATGCCCTCCATGGCGCCCGCCCCGCTCATGGCCGCTTCGAGCAGCAGCTGTGGAGCATCGAAGGTGCGCATGTCGACCGGTTCCGGAACGCCGCCGGTCTTGAAGTCGATGATTTCGAGCGTGCCGTCGGCCATGACGTCGATGCGGTCGGCTCGGCCGGCGAGGGTAAAGGGCTCCGCGTGCGCCAGCGTCCATTGGCCACGCACCTCGGCGTGGCGCTGCGCGATTTGCTCCTTCCGGGCGCGCTCGAAGTCGATGAACTGCGCGGCCGCCCGGTGGAAGCGCCTGAGCCAGATGTCGCGCCGATCGGCGATGGCCTCGAGCCCGGCAAAGGCGTCCGCCGCCATGCGCTCGAGCGTCTCCAGCGCGTCGGGCGCCGCCGGGTCGTGACCTTCAGCCACGAAGTCGCCGAAGATCTTGTGGATCAGCGTTCCCCGCTCGCGCGGGCCGGGATCCTCGCCCAGCCGGTCGACCTCGGAAAGCCTGAGGACGTGCTTGGCGTAAATATCGTAGGGCGAGCGCATGAGCGTCTCGATCTCGGTGACCGAGAGCTTGCGCGGCCGCAGTTCTACAGGCGGATTGGGTGCCGGGATCGGCGCGGGCCGGGTCCGTCCTGCTGCGTCGAGCCGGCGGGCCAAGTCGAGCCACTGGCCTCCGCGCGTGTGCAGCATTGCTGCGCAGTCCGCACCGACGAACGCTTCGAGCCGCTGCACGAGCCGCGAGGCAACGGCCGGACTGGTGCCCAGACGTTGGGAAAAGGCGAGGATGACGTCGTGATTGCCGAGCGCCATCTCGAAATCGTGCGCGGCAAGTCCCGTCTTGCGCTCGGGCGGCTCGAGGCCGGCGGCGAGCCGCATGCCGCGGCTGAGCCACGGACCGGGGTCCGCAGGTTCGGGCCATTTGTCCTCGTTGAGGCTGGCCAGGATCATGATGTCCGGGCTCTGCAGCCGCGCCTCGAGCTGGCCCCAGATGGCGATGTCGGCGCGCCGCGGGATCGCGTTGCGCACCTCGACGCCCCGCATCAGGGCAAAGAGCACGCCGTCGAGGTCGCGCGGCGCGAACTCCGGCCCCTCGCCCACGTGCCGGACGAGTTCGTCGGCCCACTGGCGCAGCTCCGTTGCCCCAGGCAGGTCTGCGTCCGTCCCGGCGACGGCGTCGAACGCAGCGATCAGCGCATGGGCGAAGGCGCTCGCATCCGTCCGCGTTTGCTCGGCCAGCGTTCGCAACCGGCTGCAGGCATCCTCGAGACGTGCAAAGAGTGCGGCGGCGTCGGTCTTCGCATCCGCGTCGAGCCGCACGTCCTCGGCTTCGAGGAGCGCCAGCAATCCCGCGATCCCCGGCCTCGGTCGCCGTCCGCGCAGGAGCCCGAGGTCGATCCGCTCGGCGAGCCTGCCGACCCCGGCCCGCTCCATGCTGAGCCGCGCCGACGGATTGCGCAGGAGCGCCATCAGGTCGACAGGAGCGAAGTCGCTTTCAATGAGTGCCAGGATCTGCCGGACGAGCCGGCCGGCTGGCGAGTGGAAGAGCGGCTCGCCAGCCGCATCGTCGACCGTAACACCGAAGCGCCTGAGCTCGGCCGCAATGCGGCGGGCAAGGATTTGGTCGGGCGTGACGATGCCGACGCTCTTGCGGCGTTCCAGCCCATCACGGGCCGCGAGCGCCACGGCGCGCGCCTCCTCGTCCTCGGTGCGCGCCGCGATGATCGACATTCCCTGTGTTGCCTCAGACAGTGCCTGGGGCGGCAGGCGGTTGTCGGCCCAGAGCGCGGTCGTCTCGGTCAGCGCCAGGGTGTGCCGCACCATGACCGTGCGCGGGACGTTCGGCTCGCCGGCCAGCTCCACCACGTCGCCGATGCCGGCATCGAGCCGGCGCAGAAGCTTGGCAAGTCCGTATTGCGGATGCCCGTGCGGGTTGCGGCGCTCGTCGAGGAGCGCTGCGTGGTCGCGCTCACCAAGGCTGGTGTCGAACCCGGGCAGCACCAGCGCGCCCCGAGGCAGCGATTCGACGGCTGCCAGCAACGCTGCCGTAGCCGGGATGGAGCCTGTCGAGCCTGCCGCGATCACCGGCCGCTCCCCGAACATCAGCGGCGCCGTCTGCGCCTGCCGGGCGAGCCGCTCGTTGCGCAAGACGAAGGTGTCCGCCTTGCCGCGTTCGGCCAGCACCTCCGGCCAATGGTCAAGCGCGATCTTGAGGAAGGCGAGCGTCTGCTGCCAGTTTTCCGCCAGTTCGTCCGGCACGATGCGCTCGAGATCGGCGGCGCTGCGTCCCTCGGCCGCCAGGTCGTCGAGCAGATCGCCGAGCGATTCGGCGAGCGAGAGGATCTCGGCGGGGCCGGGCCGGTCGGCGAACGCCGCCTGCCCGGACGGCGTCGCCGCCCACGCCCCCACCAGCCGCGCGAGCGTCAAGCGCCGTTCCAGCGCCGAAACCGCCGGCGGGAGTGCCGAGGCGTCGAAGGGCGGCAGGAACGGCTCCTCGTCGGCCGTCTCCCCGCCGAAGGTTCGGATATCGGGCAGGAGGATCTGCCCGCGTCTGACGAAGGCATCGGCAAGCGCCAGCCGCGCCCGGCGAGTCGGCAGGATGATGGTGATGTCGGCCAGCCAGAACGGTCCGCTCTGCGGCCAGTCGCCGATCAGCGTCCCGTCCAGCACGCGCTCGGCGAGGATGTCGAGAAAGCGGGCATGGGGGGCGATGCTGTAGATGCGCCGGGTCACGCCACCGCCTCTTCGGCCGCTGCCAACGCCTCGAGGTCGCCAACGTGATACCAGGGCGCATCGAGTGGCGCGCCTGCAAGCCGCCCGCATTCGAGGGCCCGCTCAAACAGGGTGTACAGTGAAAACGGGCCCTGCGGAGCGGTCTCGAACAGGCGCCGCTCGACAAGCGCCGCTCCCGCGTAGATGACCGGTAGCCCGCTGTCGTAGGTTACCTGCCCTGTCGGCGCGAGACAGAAATCATGACTGCGGGCGATCCCCATGGTGCGTATGGGATGGACGCAGAGCAGGCTGATATCGGCGGCCAGCGCTCCATGTCGCTCGATGAGCCGCGTCAGCGGTCTGTCGGCGCCGAGCGGCCAGAAGGCATCGGTGTTCATGACGAGGATCGGATCGCCTGAAAGATGCGCAAGGCCGTTGCGTACCCCGCCGCCCGTGCCCAGCAGCTCCCGCTCGACCAGCACGGAGAAATCGGGGTGGCCGGCGAAATGCGCAACGATCTGGTCGCTGAGGTGATGGGCGTTGACCGCAAAGCGCGTCGCGCCCTCGGCCCGGGCATTGGCAATGACGCGGTCGATGAGCGCGATACCGCGGATCGGGATCAACGGCTTGGGGCGCTCATGCGTCAACGGCTGCATGCGGCTGCCGTATCCGGCAGCCAGCAGCATGACATCGGGGAATCGCTCGATATCGCTCATGGAGCGATATGAGCGGTGGCGGACTGGCCTGTCTACAGCATCGGACCGAAAAGTGGATGCCGCTTTTCGGGCGAATCCGATGCGACGACTGAGGGCTGGAGCGCGCGATTTGATTCAGTCAAATCGCATCGCGCTCTACACCGGCGTCAGGCCGCCTGCACGATCTCGACCAGTTCGACGTCGAAGACCAGGTCCTTGCCGGCCAGCGGATGATTGGCGTCGAGCTGGACGGTTGCCGCATCGACCCCGACGACCGTCAGCGGCACGACGCGACCATCTTGAGTGCGCGCCTGCAGCTGCGTGCCGAGGGCAAGGTCGATATTGGCCGGCACGCTGGCGCGGTCGACGGTCTGTATAGCTTCAGGGCGATGGGGGCCGTAAGCGGCCTCTGAAGGGATGGTCACGGTGTTCTTCTCGCCCACCTCCATGCCGTTGAGGTGGTCCTCGAGCCCGCGGATGACCTCGCCGGCGCCAAGCGTAACCTGCAGTGGTTCGCGCCCCTGCGATGTATCGAACTCGGTGCCGTCCGTTAGTCGTCCGGTATAGTTGATGCGCACGGTATCGCCCGTCTTGGCCTGTGTCATGGCTGTCGTCCTTTGGATTGTGTTGGGGACAATGGGGTCGGCCGTTGGCTCTCGACCCTGTCCATGTTCATCCACGCGGCAAGCGCGTAGCGCGAAACATCATTTTAGGCCTTGAGCCCTCGGTGTAAACCGCCTGATTGTTCGAGGGTTCCGTCCTGCGCTTGCGGCCTCGGTCTTCACAGGGGCCCAAGAGGTGGCTAACCAGTAGGGATAGCTGAGAACCGGACCGCGAGACAGCATGCCTCAGATAGTCGCCGCAACCACCTTTGTTAGCCGCCTTCTGGGTGGCCTGTTGTTGACGATGGTCATGGCCGGGTCGCCCGGTGCCCTGGCCCAGGATCCGTTCGGATTGACGGGCGGAACTGCGCAGGAAACGTCCGCCCCTGCCGCTACCCCGCTCGAAACTCTGATCGAGGTGCTCAAGGACGATGCCGCCCGCCAGGCGCTGATCGAGGAGCTGGAGACGCGCGCGGCAGGTGCTGCCGGCACGGATACCGCGGCAGGCGAGCAAGCCGGTGCATCCGATATTTCCGGGGAAGCCGCTACGATCGGCGGCGAGATCGCCCAATTCACCCAGCAGGCCTCCGAGTCGGCGGCCGAGACCGTCGACGAGGTCTGGCGACAGGTCCGCCGCATTCCCGCCATTTTCAGCGCCTTCGGCGCGGCGGACTACAGGGCGATCGGCTGGATCGTCCTCGATCTGCTCGCTGTCGTCGTCATCACCTACGGCACCTATTTCGCCATCCGCTTCCTTACCGAACGATTCCGCCGCCTCGCCGACCTGCGCGCGGTCGCCGCTGGCCGAGGGGCGGTGCTGCTGGCCGCCTTCGTCATCCTTATTTCCAATCTCGCCATCGTATTGGCGGCGTGGGCCGCCGGATACGTCGTCACCCTCTCGCTGGTGGGCAATGCCGGAGAGGTGGCGTTCCACCACTCCCTGTTCCTCAACGCGTTCCTTATCGTCGAGGTCGTGCAAGCGGGTGCCCGCGCGGTCCTGGCGCCCCGCCGCCCGGACCTGCGGCTGCTGCGGGTCCCCGACGAGGATGCCTGGATGCTGACCGGCTGGCTGCGATGGGCGACGTCGATCTTCGCCTTCGGGCAGTTTCTGCTCGTGCCGGTCTTTGCCCGGTTCGTGTCCTTTACCGCCGCCCAGGCCCTGTCGGTGCTGATCTACGTCGCCGTCCTGGCGATGGCGATCAATCTGGTGCTGCGGCTGCGCCAGACGGTCGCGGACTGGCTGACTGGCTTGACGAGCAAGGACCCCGGCGGCGTGCTGCACTTTTCCGCTCGCTACTGGCACGTACCGGTATTGATCTATCTCATCGTGCTCTTTGCGGTGGTTATCGTCTGGCCGCAGGGAGTGCTGGTTTCCATGCTGAGCGCGACCCTCAAGATCATCCTCGCAATGGTTCTTGGCGCCATAGCCGCCGGCATTCTGGCGCGGGTGATCATGACCGGCGTCAGGCTTCCACCCAACATCAACACCCGCATTCCCTTGCTCGAGCGGCGCCTCAATGCCTTCGTGCCGAGGGCGCTGACGGTATTGCGGATCCTCGTCTTCATGCTGGTCGTCGCCATCACCCTCGATACCATCGGGCTCTTCAGCATTTCCGGCTGGCTCTCCTCCGAATTCGGCACCCGCTTGGCCGCTTCGCTGCTGACCCTGGCTTTCATATTCAGTGTCGCTTTCTTTGCCTGGCTGGCGCTGACCTCCTGGGTCGACTACCGGCTGCTGCCTGCCAACGGTGCGGTCAAGTCGCGTGAACGCACCCTGCTGGTCCTTGCGCGCAATGCGGCGACCATCGCCATCATTGTCTTCACGCTGATGTTCACGCTCTCCGAGATCGGCCTCGACATCGCTCCGCTCCTCGCTTCGGCGGGCATCATCGGCCTCGCCGTCGGCTTCGGCGCCCAGAAGGCGGTACAGGACATCATCACCGGCATCTTCATTCAACTGGAAGGTGCTATCGACGTCGGTGACGTCGTCACTATCGGCGGCATCTCGGGCAGCGTCGAGCGTCTGACCATCCGTTCGGCGGGATTGCGCGACGTCAACGGCATCTACCACATCGTCCCGTTCTCTTCGGTCGACACCGTCTCAAATTTCATGCGCGGTTTCGCGTTTGCCTTGGCCGACATCGGCGTCGCCTACCGCGAGAATCTCGACGAGGTGAAGCAGGCCATGCTCGATGCCTATGAGGAACTGAAAAAGAACGAGACGGTCGCTGACGACCTCGTCGAGCCCGAGCTCGAATGGATGGGCATCGACAAGTTCGCCGACAGCGCCATGATCGTGCGCGCCCGCATCAAGACCCTCCCTGGGCGCCAATGGGCGGTCAATCGGGCCTACAATGCCGAGATCAAGACGATCTTCGACGCGCGCGGCATAGAGATCCCGTTCCCGCACCAGACCGTCTATTTCGGAGAGGACAAATCCGGCAACGCTCCGCCCATGCACATGGTCAGCGTCATCAAGCGCTCGCATACCGCCGATGATGAGCGCCGTGCGCCCGCTTCGCCACCCAAGGCCGAAACCGTCGAACCGGAAATCGCTGCGCCGCCTCGCCCGGCCGAGCCCTCTCCTCCCGAAGTTCCCGATGCCGACGATTTCACTCCCCCCGACGATCGCTAGAGCAACGTGCGAAAAGAGCCTGTCGCGGACGTGATCCGGCACGGGCACCGGCTGTTCGCAAAGAACGTTGCGAAAGCAATGAACTAGAGCCGACGCACTGGCTCCATCGGAGCGCACGATGCCCTAGCTCGCATCGACCTGGTGCAACCCCGCCTTGTCCGGGAAACGCTGGCAAGCCGGCGCGAACCGGCCTATATCGATGTCATGATCATCGATGACAGCGACATTGCCCTGAAGCCTTTCGAGGCCGTCATCTTCGACATGGACGGCACCATTCTCGATACCGAAAGCGTTTTCCGCACCATCGTCTTCGAAGTCTGCGAAGAACTCGGCTTCGAAATGACCGACAACGTGCATCTGTCGATGGTGGGGTCCAGCCACGAAAAGACCAACCAGCTTCTGATCGAAGCTTATGGGGTGAGCTTTCCCTATGCGCTGTTCGACGAGAAATGCCGGTTCAGCATGCGCAATCGCATACATGATGTGCCGGTCAAGGCCGGAGCGCGCGAGATCCTCTCCGAGCTGCGCGAGCGCGGCATTCCCACGGCCGTCGCCACCTCCTCGCGCCGTGCCCATGTCGACCTGCACCTGACCAAGGCCGGGCTGATCGGCATGTTCGACGCCATCGTCACCCGCGACGACGTCATCAATCCGAAGCCCAATCCCGAGCCCTACCTCACGGCCGCGGCCCGGCTCGGCATCGAACCGGTCGAGTGCCTGGCGCTCGAGGATAGCTATTCGGGCGTGCGTGCAGCGCATGCTGCCGGCATGCAGACGGTGATGGTGCCCGACCTCGTGCATCCGAGCGAAGAAATCCGCGCCCTCGGCATCGCCATAATGGAGAGTCTCCATCACGTACGCCGGGCCGCCTTCCCCGTGCGGTAGCGCAAACGCACCGCCCGTTTTGCGTAAACTTTTAGCGGTTGGCTTAAGTCCCGCTTTGCCCTGACCCAAATCATTGCAATTCAAGGGTTTTCAGCTCCACACGCGGCTGTTAACCGTGTTTTAAGCTGCTAACGGTTATGGTTAACCGCTGGTAAATTTTGTGTTTCTTTGCGCGCCGGCCTCGGCTAGGGTGCTCACCGCTAGAGCGGGATGCGAAAACGTGGGTACCGGTTTTTCGCGAACAATCCCGCGACAACGAAGTTAGAGCGCGATCGCGCTCCAAGTGACTATCGGAATGCTTGAGGGCATTCCTGCGCGATTTCCGCACGAGACGCCTGTGCGGGGCCATCGCGCCTCTGGGGTAACCGGGGCTCGGCCGATCGGCCGGGGCTGTTGGGGAAGGACGGGGCATTGACGCCAAACAGGGTCGCTATCGGCATGCGCGCCGCCATGCACGCGTTTGCGGCTGCCGCTGTGGCTTTCCTCGTTGCAATTCCTGGCGCCGCGTCTGCGCAGACCCTCGAAGTCTTCCCGCTGGATGCCCCTCAATCCGTGGCTGAGCTGCGTTCACAGCCGGCGCTGGGTGCATCCGTCCTGCAGCCGGAGCTTGGCCAGCGGGTGCTGACCCCGCAATTGCTTGCCAACTACGTCGAGCGGCAGACGGCGCTTCATGCTTTCAACGGCTTCAGACCAGGCGGTGCGGGCGAGCTGACCGAAGAGGTCCTGCTGGGCTACATCGCCCGCAACTCGCACGGCAACGGCGCGCTCGACGCCATCGCCGCCGTCACCGATGCTGCACCGCAGCCGGGCCTCACCGCCAGCGTTCTCGAGCAATATATCCGGGACGGATATCTCCCCACGAGCCGGCGCGTCGAGATCGCCTCCACTGAGCGCGATTGCCTCGCTCAGGCGATCTATCACGAGGCACGCGGTGAATCGGCGGAGGGACAACTCGCGGTTGCCAACATCATCGTCAACCGGGCCGTCTCCCGCCGCTATCCGTCGAGCCTGTGTGGTGTCGTCTACCAGAACGCCGACAAGGGGCGCTATCGCTGCCAGTTCACTTTCGCCTGCGACGGCCGTGCCGATACGCCGACCGAGCGCCGCGCCTGGGCGCGCTCGCAGAGCCTCGCCGAGAAGGTCTACGCCCGCTACGCCCAGGGTAAATCGCTCGGCATGCTGCCTAAATCGGCGCTCTTCTACCACACGACCAATGTGCGCCCGAACTGGGCCTATACCTATAGCCGCGTCGCCCAGATCGGCGCCCACATCTTCTACGCGCCCAACTGAGTCTCTGCCGGGATCGGCTATTCAGCTGCCTGGGCGAGCCGCGGCCCTGCCGTGGCACTGGCGTGCGGACCGAACTTGCGGAAGTTCTGCTGGAAGAGCTCCGCCAGCCGCTCGGCCGCTTCGTCATAGGCGTCCTGGCTCTCCCAGGTGCGACGCGGATCGAGCAGGGTCGCATTGATGCCATCGACGGCCAGCGGCACGGCAAACCCAAAGCGTTCGTCCTGGCGTGTGGCGGCGCCGTCGAGCTCGCCGCTGAGCGCGGCTGAGAGCAGCCGCCGTGTCGAGGCGATATCGATGCGCTTGCCCACTCCGTATCCGCCGCCGGTCCAGCCGGTGTTGATCAGCCATGCCTGGGCGCCGCTCTCTTCGAGCCGCTGCGCCAGCATCTCGCCATAGACGCGCGGATGCAGCGGCATGAACGGCGCACCGAAGCAGGCCGAGAATGTCGCCTGCGGCTCGGTAACGCCCCGCTCGGTGCCGGCGACCTTTGCCGTATAGCCCGAGAGGAAATGATAGACTGCCTGCTCGGAACTCAGTCGCGCGATGGGCGGCAACACCCCGAAGGCATCGGCGGTCAGGAACACGACCGTTTTCGGGATGCCGCCGACACCGCCCTTTGCGACAGACGGCAGGACCCTCAACGGATAAGCGGCGCGGGTGTTCTCGGTCAGCGACACGTCGTTGAAATCGGGCGTCTTGCTCGCGGGATCGAGCACGACGTTCTCGAGCACCGTGCCGAAGCGCTTGGTCGCCGCATGGATTTCCGGCTCGGCCGTGGCGCTGAGGCGCACGGTCTTGGCATAGCACCCGCCCTCGAGGTTGAAGACGCCGGTGCGGCTCCAGCCATGCTCGTCGTCGCCGATCAACGGCCGCGCCGGATCGTTGGAGAGCGTCGTCTTGCCGGTGCCAGAGAGCCCGAAGAAGAGCGCCGTGTCCCCCGCGGGGCCGACATTGGCCGAGCAGTGCATCGGCAGCACGTCATTGAGCGGCGCATGGAAATTAAACAGCGAGAACACCGATTTCTTGATCTCGCCCGCATAGAGCGTGCCGGCGATGACGACGACGTTGCCGCTCATGTCGAGCGCAATCACCGTTTCCCCGCGGGTGCCGTGGCGAGCGGGGTTTGCCTTGAAGCCCGGTGCATGGATAACGGTGACTTCGCCAGCGTCCTGGCCGCGCGCCAGCTCATCGGGCCGGATCAGCAGGTTGCGGATGAAAAGCGCATGCCAGGCGCTCTCGGTGATCACCGTCACCGCATACTGGTTGTCGGGGTCCGCCCCCGCCAGGAGGTCCTGGCGGTAAAGCCGCCGTCCGGCCAGGGAATTGGCGGCATCCTCGACCAGCAGGTCGAACTGCGCCGGTTCGATTGCCGCGCAATTGTCCCACCAGACGCGGGAGGCGGTGAGACCATCGCGCACGATGAACTTGTCCTTGGGCGAACGGCCGGTGAAGGCGCCGGTCGTAACGCTGAGTGCTCCATCGGCCGTCAGTTCGCCGGCGCCCGCGCGGATCGCCTCGGCAACCAGCACGGGTTCGCTGGCGTCACGACTGACGCTCGCCGCTTTGAGCTCCAGGCGCTGTCTCAGGCTGTCGTGGTCGAATGCACGCATCGTTTACTCCCGCTCCGGCGCCGCACCGCGCCTCGTTTCGCGGGGCAAGTTACCGTTCAGGCCAGCCGAGCAGCCATCCCGAAATCGGTCTTAAGACGGAAGTCGCATGAAGGTTGAACGCTTGGCCGAGACTGCGGCGTGGCAGCGCATGCACTTGGCCATGCCTTATTTAGCGCGTATTTGTGACTTGGAAACGCGTTCCTGAAAGAATTCTGCCGTCCCAAGTCGGCGGATCTGCAGCGTTCAACGACAAGAAAGGCTGGAATTGATGCCAAAGATCGCGCTGGTGGACGACGACCGCAATATCCTGACCTCGGTGTCCCTGACGCTCGAGGCCGAAGGCTATCAAGTGGCCACTTATACCGATGGCGCATCCGGACTCGAGGGGCTGACCAACGACAAGCCCGACCTTGCCATTCTCGATATCAAGATGCCCCGCATGGACGGCATGGAGCTTCTGCGGCGCTTGCGGCAGAAGTCCGACGTGCCGGTGATCTTCCTCACCTCCAAGGACGAGGAGATCGACGAGCTGTTCGGCCTGAAGATGGGTGCCGACGACTTCATCACCAAGCCGTTCTCCCAGCGCCTGCTGGTCGAGCGGGTCAAGGCGATCCTGCGCCGCTCGGCCCCGCGCGATCCGTCCTCGACGACCGGCACGGGTCCCGATTCGCCCCCGGGCAAGGCGCTCATCGAGCGCGGCGCCCTGGTCATGGACGAAGAGCGCCACACCTGCACCTGGAAGGGGCAGCGCGTGACACTGACCGTCACCGAATTCCTCATCCTCCAGGCTCTCGCCCTGCGGCCCGGGGTGGTCAAATCGCGCAACGCGCTCATGGACGCCGCCTATGACGACCAGGTCTATGTCGATGACCGCACCATCGACAGCCACATCAAGCGGTTGCGCAAGAAGTTCAAAGCCGTGGACGACGATTTCGAGATGATCGAGACGCTCTACGGGGTTGGCTACCGCTTCAAGGAGCAGTAAGACACGCAAGTGGCCATTCTCGAGGCAGAGACGAAACCGGCTCCGCCCCCCGCCGCGCCGGCGGACGAGACCGACCGGCCCGAGCAAACGGCTCCAAGTGCCGAGGGGGAAACGCGCGAGCGCGTGGGCATCCTGCGCCGTCTGGTGACGCCGCTCTACCGGTTCGGCGGCGCGATCACGCGCTTTCTCGATTTCACCATCTTTTCGAGCCTGACGCGCCGGATCATCGTTCTCAACCTCGCCGGCCTGACGGTGCTCGTCGTCGGCATCCTCTATCTCAACCAGTGGCGGGCCGGTCTCATCGACGCGCGCGTGCAGTCGTTGCGCGTCCAGGGCGAGATCATCGCCGCGGCCATCGCCGCCTCGGCCACCGTCGACAGCGACGTCATCTCCATCAATCCCGATCGCCTGCTCGAGCTGCAGAGCGGCAACAGCTTCTCACCGCTCTCCTACTTCGACCCCAGCCTCGAATTCCCCATCAACCCCGAGCGGGTCGCGCCGCTGATGCGCAACCTCATCACCCCGACCCGCACGCGCGCCCGCATCTACGACCAGGGCGGTCTCCTGATCCTCGACAGCGACAACATCTATGCGCGTGGAGATGTCCTGCGCCAGATCACGCCGCCGGCCGAAGACAACGGCTTCCTTCTCTTTGAGTGGTGGAACGCGCTGCTCTCCTGGATGCCGGGCGACAATTTCCCGCTCTACCAGGAATATGGCGCCGACGAGGGGCGGCGCTATCCCGAGGTCAGTTCGGCGCTCTCGGGCGCCCCGGCCGATTTTGTGCGTGTCGATTCCCAGGGTCAGCTCGTCGTCTCGGTGGCTGTGCCCATCCAGCGCCTGAGGGCGATCGTGGGCGTCCTGCTGCTCTCTACCGCACCCGGCGAGATCGACGCGGTGGTCGATCAGGAGCGCTGGAGCATCCTGCGGATCGCCCTGATTGCGACGGTCGTGCAGATCGGGCTCTCCCTGCTTCTGGCCGGCACCATTGCCGGGCCCGTGCGGCGCCTGTCCGAGGCGGCCGAGCGGGTGCAGACCGCTGGCAACGCCCGTGCCGAAATCCCCGACATGACCGAGCGGCCCGACGAGATCGGCCATCTCTCGGGCGCGCTGCGTTCGATGACCGACGGGCTCTATAACCGCATCGAGGCCATCGAGCGCTTTGCCGCCGACGTTGCCCACGAACTCAAGAACCCGCTGACCTCGCTGCGCTCGGCGGTTGAGACCCTGCCGCGCGCGCGGCGCGATGAGGACCGCGACCGGCTGAACGCCATCATCCAGCACGACGTGCGGCGCCTCGACCGGCTGATCTCCGATATCTCCAACGCCAGCCGGCTCGATGCCGAACTCGCCCGCGAGAGCTCGGAGCGCGTCGACGTCGAAAAGCTGGCCGAGGCTATGGTCGCCATTCAGAAGGATCTTGCCGCCGGACGCTCGGTCGACGTCGTGATGGACAAGCGCCACGGCCGCGCCCCCGCCGTCGTCAACGGCCACGACAGCCGCCTCGCTCAGGTCTTCGCCAATCTCATCGACAATGCCGTCTCCTTCTCGCCGCCCGACGGAACCGTGCGGGTGACGGTCACCACTGACACCGAGACGGTCACCATCTCCGTCGCCGACCAAGGGCCGGGCATCAAGGGCGACGTCGGCCGCATCTTCCAGCGCTTCTATACCGACCGGCCGGACGGTGAGACGTTCGGCGATCATTCGGGTCTCGGTCTTTCGATCTCCAGGCAGATCGTCGAGGCACATAAGGGCACCATCCGTGCGCAGAACCGCAAGGATCGCTCGGGAGCCGTCTTTACCGTCACCTTGCCGCGCGCCCGCAAATGATCGTTAAGACCTGTGGCCGACACTCGCGCGGGCACAGCGGGACGAACCCGCGCACGCTTTGGGGGCGATTATGACGATGACCGAAAACGTTCACGGCACCGGCCTGGTTCTTGGAAAGACCGGCGTCCTTTTGCGCGGGCCCTCGGGCGCCGGCAAATCGATTCTGGCTCTGGCCTTGATCGATCGCTGGCAGGGCCGGGGGGAGCCCGCTTTCCTCGTCTCGGACGACAGGGTCGACCTCGCCCGTGAAAGTGGGGGGCTGGTCATGAGCGCGCCGGCCGCCATCGCCGGGCTGATCGAGATGCGTGGGCGCGGCATCGTCAGGCGGCCCTACGCCGATGGAGCGCCGCTGCATCTGGTCGTCGACCTCGTTCCGCAGTTCGATCGCATGCCCGAAGAGGATACGCTGGTGACGCGTGTTGCCGGCGTCGATCTTGCCCGTGCGCCCGTCCCGCAGGCCGGCGTTATCGGGCTCGGCCATCAGGTCTTGCTGGTCGTCGAGGCGGTCGCGGATCTCTCCATCGCGTGAACCGGAGCTTTCCACAGGCTGGCGTGGTGCGGCCCGCGCGACCGCATTTTCTGGACTGGACCGGGGGGCGGAGTATATTAGAGCGGGATACGAGAAAGTGGGAATCGGTTTTTTACGAAAAATCCTGCGACAACAAAAAGCTAGAGCGCGCGATTCAAACAAATCGCATCTCGCTCTAGGCCGCGTTTGCTACCGCGGGCGGACACGGACCCACCTTGGGGAATTTGCATGATTGGTATGGTGCTGGTGACGCACGGTGCGCTCGCCATTGAATTCAAGGCAGCGCTCGAGCATGTGGTTGGTCCGCAAGAGCACGTCGAAACCATAGCCATCGGTCCCGATGACAACATGGAAAACCGGCGCGACGATATCCTCAAGGCTGTCGACGAGGCCGACGACGGGACCGGCGTCATCATTCTCACCGACATGTTCGGGGGCACGCCCTCGAACCTGGCTATTTCGGTCATGCAGAACCGTGCAGTCGAGGTGATCGCGGGCGTGAACCTGCCCATGCTGGTCAAGCTCGCGCGCGTCAGAGCCGAAATGCCGATCAAGGAGGCGGTCAATCTGGCGCAGGAGGCTGGGCGTAAATATATCAATGTCGCCAACTCCATTCTCGGAGCCACCTGAGACCTTGATGGATCCCGCCGCCAACGTCGGACGCGCCCTTGCCCAGCAGTTGACCATCGTCAACCGCAAGGGCCTGCACGCGCGTGCTTCCGCCCGGTTCGTCAGAACCGCCGAATGCTTCGATGCCACCATCCAGGTGATCAAGGACGGCCAGGCCGTTGCCGGCAATTCCATCATGGGCCTGATGATGCTCGGTGCCGGGCCGGGCTCGACCATCCTCGTTCAATCGAGCGGCAAGCAGGCGCGCGAAGCGCTCGAGGCCCTTGTGGAGCTGGTCAACAACGGGTTCGACGAGGACAGCGAAGGCGCGCTGGACTAGAGCAACGTGCGAAAAGGTGGATACCGGCTTTTCGCAAGAAACGTTGCGACCACAAACAACTAGAGCCGGCGCTCTGATCCCATCAGAGCGCCGGCTCTAGCGGCCTCCCGCACTGGACGAGAGTTCCAGGGAACGACAAGGGCGCCGGCAGGGTTGAATGGGCGCTGGACCGAAACGAGACCGGGAGCGGACATGCGGCGTGCCGTATCGATTGCAGGTGGGCTCGCGCTTGCGACGGCGCTCAGCCAGTTCCCCGAATACGCCCAACAATATACCCAGCGCCTCGGCGGCGCGGTCGACGAGTTGCGGGTGATCGTCGAGGATTTCGACCGTGCCGCCACCGAAGGGGGCTTCGACCGCAATGAGGCGCTGGCCCGCTACGGCGCTTCGACCGATACGTTCCTCGCCGGACGCGGCGAGAGTATGGGCCGGACGTTCGTGCGCTATGAACGGCTGAGCGCTGCCCTCGATGAGATCGATAACGCGGACGCGCTCGAGCGCCTGCGCAACCTGCCGCTTTATCTCGATACCGACATCGGAGCGCGCACGCTCGAGGCCTATAAGCCTGCCGTTCCCGTAACCCCGGAAGGATTTCTCTATGCCTTTTCCGGTCTCGTCCTCGGTTATCTCGTCACCTCCGGTCTCTTCCGGCTGGTGACCCTTCCCTTCTCTCGCCGCCGCGGACGAGCCGTCCATCGCTGAACCAGCGAGATATAAAGTTATCTTTATATCCCTGTTGATCCGATGTTCTCCCCCGCGTATAACCGGGCACAAGACAACTCTCACATTCCGGAGCCTCCCCATGACCAGCCAGCCGGCCGATTACGCGGTCCGTGACATTTCGCTCGCCGACTATGGCCGCAAGGAGATCGACATCGCCGAGGTCGAGATGCCGGGCCTGATGGCCATCCGCGAGGAATATGCGGCGGCCCAGCCCCTGAAGGGCGCGCGCATCGCCGGCTCCCTGCATATGACCATCCAGACAGCCGTTCTCATCGAGACGCTGGTGGCGCTCGGGGCAGAGGTGCGCTGGGTCTCGTGCAACATCTTTTCGACCCAGGACCATGCGGCGGCCGCCATCGCCGCCCGCGGCATTCCGGTTTTCGCCCATAAGGGCGAGACACTCGAGGAATACTGGACCTTCACCGATCGCATGATGGAGTGGGGCGACGGCGGCACGCCCAATCTCATTCTCGACGACGGCGGTGACGCCACCATGCTGGTCCTCACCGGCGCCAAGGCCGAGACCGATCCTTCGATCCTCGATAAGCCCGGCAACGAGGAAGAAGAAATCTTCTTTGCCACGATCCGCAAGCGCCTTGCCACGCACCCGAACTTCTATTCGGCCATCCGCGCCGCGATCAAAGGCGTCTCCGAAGAGACGACGACGGGCGTCATGCGCCTTTATCAGCTCCATGCCAAGGGCGAGCTGCCGTTCCCGGCCATCAACGTCAACGACTCGGTGACCAAGTCCAAGTTCGACAACAAGTACGGCACGCGCGAGTCGCTGGTCGACGCCATCCGTCGCGGCACCGACGTGATGATGGCCGGTAAGGTCGCAATCGTCTGTGGCTACGGCGATGTCGGCAAGGGCTCGGCCCAATCGCTCAAGGGCGCGGGTGCCCGTGTGCTTGTCACCGAGGTCGATCCCATCTGCGCGCTGCAGGCAGCCATGGATGGTTACGAGGTGGTGACGCTCGAGGAGGCGGCCCCGCGCGCCGACATCGTCGTCACTGCCACCGGTAACCGTGACGTCTTGACCCTCGACGACATGCGCAATCTCAAGGACATGGCGATCGTCTGCAACATCGGCCACTTCGACAACGAGATCCAGGTCGCCGCGCTCAAGAACTTCAAGTGGACCAACGTCAAGCCGCAGGTCGATCTCATCGAGATGGGCCCGGGCAAGCGATTGATCCTTCTGTCCGAGGGGCGTCTCGTCAATCTCGGCAACGCCACCGGCCATCCGAGCTTCGTCATGAGCGCTTCGTTCTCCAACCAGACGCTGGCGCAGATCGAGCTGTGGACCAACGGTGCCAAGCTCGAGAAGAAAGTGCACGTGCTGCCCAAGCACCTCGACGAGAAGGTCGCCGCCTTGCACCTCGCCAAGCTCGGGGCCAAGCTCACCCAGTTGAGCAAGGATCAGGCTGACTATATCGGCGTGCCGCAGGACGGCCCCTTCAAGTCCGGCGAATACCGATACTGATCGATCGTATCCAACCGCAATCGAGGAGAGCCCGTCCGAACCGGACGGGCTCTTTTATTTTGCTTGGATGTTTCTGCTTCGTTCCCGGGTCAAGAGCATTAATCGTTTTTTTACCCACAACGCACACACAACTAGACTCTTCTGCGCGATTCCGCGTCCCGGTATGTTGAGGTGATTCGGCAGCAAGGGTACGCGCTGCCAGGCAGCGGCGAGCCGGCGGACCGGCCGGGGTTCCTGCCGATTTTTCAAGTGCGCGTATCGACCGCGTCCGCGGTCGGGTTGGCGACATCACGAGTGCAAGAGGGCAGGGCATGGGGCCGGAGACCATCCGGAGACGTTGGAGATTCGTGGGGCTTTGCGCAGCGCCCTCGGCTCTCGTGTCCGCCTCGCCCGCCTTTGCACAAGGGATCAATTCCGGGATCAATGCCGGCGCCATCGCCGGCGCCGCGCCGCTCGCCATTGCGCTCGGCGCTGGTGGGTTTGCGGTCCTCGCCGTTGCCATGGTGCGCACCCTCATTGCCGACGCCAATGCGCGCCAGCGCCGTGCCGCCGAGCAGATCGCGGGTCTGCGGGCATTCGTTGACGAATACGAAGCGCTGCTTGCCGGCACACGCGAAGTGACGGTGCTGTGGCCCGGCAACGGACCCGAGCCGAGGCTCCTCGGCCAGGTATCGGCCGTCCTGCCGGCCGGACGCCGGCCCGATGCGGTGATGAAATTCTCGACCTGGCTCGTGCCCGAAGATGCCGAGCGCCTCGCCCGGCTGGTCGAAGCCCTGCGCGTCGACGGACGCGCCTTCGAGACAAGCCTGGCGACGACCGACGGCCGCTCGGTGCGCGCCGCCGGCTGGGTGCTGGGGAACGGCACGGCGCTGCGCCTGCGCCCGGCCTATCTCCAGCCGCTTGCCGGTGCCGAAACCCCGGCGCAACCCGACCATTCGGCCCTGCGCAAGGCGCTGGCGCTTGCCGGCGATCCCGCATATTTGCGCGATGCGTCCGGGCAGCTGATCTTTGCCAATCCCGCCTACGAAACGCTGGCCAGGTCGCTCGGCAAGACGTCGCTCGGCAAGAACGGCGGCGCTGCCGCGCCAGCCGAACTTCTCGATCCCGCAGCGCTCGACCGGCACCTCAAGGCGCTCGCGAGCGCTGCCGGTTCGGCAAGCCTCGAGCTCTCTTGGCCCGGGCATGGAGAGTTCAGGCTCGTCGAATGCGCGATGCCGGGAGGCGATACTGTCGGGTTCCTGCATCCGGTGGAGCGTGAGGCGGGCGACATCGGCCTTGCCCACATCGGCGGCATCATCGAAACCCTCGCCACCCCCATCGCCATTTTCAATGCCGACAAGGAGCTCGTGCACTTCAACCAGGCTTATGCCGAGCTCTGGGGGCTCGACGAGCACTTCCTCGTCGAGGGGCTCGACGAGCGCGCCATTCTCGACAAGCTGCGCACCGAAGGCCTGCTGCCCGCGCAACGTGACTATCACGAATGGCGCAATCAGCACCTTGCTGCCTATGATCTCACCAGGCCGCGCAAGGACGAGATCTGGCACCTGCCGGACGGCCGCTCGATTAAGGTGATCGCCGCTCCCGCCAGCCCCAAGGGCGGAGTGGTCTATGTCTTCGAGGACATCACCGAGCGCCTGGCACTGGAATCGACCAACAAATCCTTCTCCAGTGTGCAGCGCGAATCCCTCAACGCGCTCTCGGAGGCTGTCGCGGTCTTCGGTACCAACGGGCGCCTGACACTCAACAACCCGCGCTTTGCCGCGCTCTGGAAGCTGCCGGCCTCTGCCGTCGCCGACCATCCCCATATCGACCAGATCGCCGAAGCCTGCGGTCGGGCACTGCCCGAGGATGGTCCGACCATCTGGAGGGACTTGAAGCGCGGCATCATCGACCTCAACCCCACCCGCACCGATACCACCGGGCGCCTCGCCCGTGCCGACGGTCGCCTGCTCGATTATGCCATCACACGCCTGCCGGATGGGCAGACGATGATGACCTTCCTCGACGTCACCGAAAGCGCCAACTACTCGCGCGTCCTCAAGGAGCGCAATGAGGCGCTGATCGCCGCCGACAGGCTGAAGGACGCCTTCGTCAAGAACGTCTCCTATGAGCTGCGCTCGCCCCTCACCAACATCATCGGCTTCGCCGATCTGCTTGCCCAGGAAGGGGATACGCTGACCGAGCGGCAGAAGGCCTACACCGACTATATCCGCGCCTCCTCGACGACCCTTGGCGTCCTCATCGACAACATCCTCGATCTTGCAACGGTCGACGCCGGCGCCGCCGAACTCAAGCCCGAGCTCCTCGACGTGCCGACCCTCGTCGAGAAGGCCCGGGCGGGGCTGTCGGCGACCTTCATCGAGATCGGCGGCGAAAAGCCGATCAACCTCGTCGTCGACATCGAGGACAACCTGCCCCCCTTCGTTGCCGACGGCACGCGCATGGTGCAGATACTCTATAACCTCCTCTCCAACGCCGCCCGCTTCTCTCCGCCCGGGGGGCAGGTGAAACTTTCGGTCTCGGCCCGGGCCGACCGGTTGCTCTTCGTGGTTGAGGACGAGGGCCCGGGTTTGACCGACGAGATGAAGGAGGTGATCCTGGCGCGGATCGACGCCTCGACCACCGACGGGCGCCAGCGCGGCGCCGGCCTCGGCCTTGCCATCGTCAGGACGTTCGTCAACCTCCATGGCGGCACCATCACCGCCGAACCGCGCCAGCCGCGCGGCAGCCGCATCACCGTGAACCTGCCGAGAGATTCCGCACTTGCCGGGGTTGCCGAATAGATGGATGGATCCCGCTTCCTGCCCGACGAAGCGGCGACCGCCGCCTTCGGGGCGGAGCTGGCCGCAAGCCTTCAACCCGGCAACCTGATCCTGCTCGAAGGCGACCTTGGCGCCGGCAAGACCGCACTCGCCCGCGCCGTCATCCGCGCGCTCGCGCGCGATCCGGACCTCGAAGTGCCGTCCCCGACCTTCGCCCTCGTCCAGCCCTATCGCGCCGGCGGCCAGGCAATCCTCCACGCCGACCTCTACCGCCTCGCTGACCCCCGCGAGGTCGATGAGCTCGGCCTCTTCGAGGACCCAGAGGCGATCGTCCTCGTCGAATGGGCCGAACGTGCGCCTGAGCTTGCCGGCCGCGCCGATCTCGTTGTTGCCCTCTCTATTCCCTCGGGTGGCGCGGGCCGAAACGTAACGGTGATGCGGCGGTAGTACGACCGAACCGCTGCCGGCCGGCGCTAAATCCGCCGCAACGTCTCCTCGTCCTCCTTGCCCTCAAAGAACGCATCGAGCGCAGCGCGAAAGGGCCAAACACTCGGTAGCGTCTCGGTCGCATGGGCAAAGAGGGTCATTGAGGAGAAGAACTTGCGATCGTCCGGCGACCCGAAGATCTCATGGACGCTCTTGCCCCGACCATCCACCCCCGGCGCATAGGCAAGCACCGCTTGTGTGCACTCGACGAGCCGGGCCCCGAGCACCTTGTGCTCGAGATACGCCCGTGCCTCCTCGATTCCCGCAAGCGCAAACCGCCGCGACATCTCGCTGAACCCCAGCCCCGCCACTTGCGGAAACACGAACCACATCCAATGCGTGCGCTTCCGGCCGGCGCGCAGTTCGGCTAGGACAGTTGGGTAGATGGGGTCCTGGGCATCGAGGAAGTGGGAAAACATATGGTCTACCAGCGATTACCTGCTTCACCGCCTGCCCCGGGTTCGGCTGCGGGTCGTTCCTCCCCCTAATGCGCCTCATCCCAGTTCTTGGCTGCATGCGCATCGACCTGGATCGGCACCGTCAGCCGCACCGCCGGTTCTGCCGCCCCTTCCATGACCTGCGCGATCACCGGCATCGCCTCGTCCTCCGTCCCCTCGTCGACCTCGAAGATCAGTTCGTCATGCACCTGCAGCAGCATGTCGGCGTGGACGCCCGCCTGGACTAGCGCCGGCTCCATGCGGATCATGGCGCGGCGGATGATGTCGGCGGCGCTGCCCTGGATCGGGGCGTTGATCGAGGCGCGTTCGACGAACGCGCGTTCGGCCTGGTGCGAGGAATTGGCGTTGGGGAAGCGGATGCGGCGCCCGAAGATGGTCGTCACATAGCCCTGCGACTTCACCAGGCGCCGCTGGTGGTCCATGTAGTCCTTGATGCCCGGGAAGCGCTTGAAATAGGTGTCGATATAGTCGCCTGCCTCCGAGCGCGGGATGCCGAGCTGGTTGGCAAGGCCGAAGGCCGAGATGCCGTAGATGATGCCGAAATTGATCGCCTTGGCCCGTCGGCGAACTTCCGACGGCATGCCCTCGATCGGCACCTTGAACATCTCGCTCGCGGTCATCGCGTGGATGTCGAGGCCTTCCTCGAACGCGTCCTTCAGGGCCTGGATGTCGGCGATGTGGGCGAGGACGCGCAGCTCGATCTGCGAATAGTCGGCGCTGATCAGCATCTTGCCGGGCGCGGCAACGAACGCCGAGCGGATCTTGCGCCCGTCCTCGGTGCGGATGGGGATATTCTGCAGGTTCGGGTCGTTGGACGACAACCGCCCGGTCAGCACCGAATGCTGCGAATAGGTGGTGTGCACCCGGTTGCTGCGCGAGTTGATATAGGCCGGCAGCGCGTCGGTATACGTGCCCTTCAGCTTGGTCACCCCGCGCCAGGCGACGATCACTTTGGCCAGCGGCACGTTCTCGCGCTCGGCCAGCTCCTCGAGGAGGCCCGCGCCAGTTGCCCATTGGCCGGTTTTGGTCTTCGATCCGCCCGGCAGGCCGAGCTTGCCGAAAAGGATGTCGCCCAGCTGCTTGGGCGAGCCGAGATTGAACACCTCACCGGCAAGCTCATGCGCCTCCGCTTCGAGCGCGGCGGCGCGCTGGGCGAAATCGCCCGAAAGGCGGGCAAGGATCTGCCGGTCGATGGAAATGCCGCGCGCTTCCATGCGCGCCAGCACCGGAGCGAGCGGGCGCTCGAGCGTCTCATAGATCGCCGTCGAGTTCTCGGGCACCAGCCGCGCCTTCAGGATGTGCCAGAGGCGCACCGTTATATCGGCGTCCTCGCCGGCATAGCGGGTGGCGTCGGCGATACCGATTTGCGCGAACGTCCTCTGCGTCTTGCCGGAGCCGAGCAGCTCCTTGATCGGGATGCCGGCGTGGCCGAGCCAGTGGTCGGCAAGCTCGCCCATGGTATTGAACTGCGGCCCGTCGAGCGCATAGGACAACAGCAGCGCATCGTCGATGGCGTTGACCTCTAGCCCGTAGCGCACCAGCACGCCGTGGTCGAACTTGTAGTTGTGGAAGATCTTGAGGATCGAGCGGTCGGCAAACACCGGGCGCAGCAGCGCCAGGGCCACCTCGATGTCCATCTGCCCCTCGGCCCGTCCGTTCCCGAACATGTCGTCGGCCCCGGTGGCATGGGCCAGCGGGATGTAGGCGCCGTTCCCGGGCTGCGTCGAAAGCGAGATGCCGACAAGGTCGGCCTGCTGGTTGTCGAGCCCGGTGGTCTCGGTGTCGACGGCGACGTACCCTTGCCTGTAGATCGCCGCGATCCAGCGTTCGAGGCCAGCTGCGTCACTTATCGTCTCATACGCGGCAAGGTCGAAGGGGGTAGCCTTGATGGTCTCGTGCACCTCGGCGGCGTGGAGGACGGCCGGCGAGTCGCCGCGTCCTTCCGCCGCAAGCCTTGCCGCCCGCGCCTCGGCGCGCGCCGCATTGTCGAATCCGACCGGGGCGACCGGTTTGACGGCAAGCTCCGGGTCGGCCTCATAGGCGTCCGGGTCGGCCTCGAGAAGCGTTGCCAGCCGTTTGGTGGCTGCGTTGAACTCCATGGCCTTGAGGAAGGGGATGAGCTTGCCCGGCTCCATCGGCACGCGCGCCAGGGCCGAAAGCTCGAGCTCGAGCGGCACCTCTTTCGAGAGCGTGACGAGCTGCTTGGATATACGGGCAAGGTCGGCGTTCTCGATGAGCTTTTGCCGGCGCGAGGGCTGCTTGATCTCCTCGGCATGTGCCAGCAGGTTCTCGAGGTCGCCATAGGTGTTGATCAGCTCGGCGGCGGTCTTGACCCCGATCCCGGGCACGCCCGGCACATTGTCGACGCTGTCGCCGCAAAGCGCCTGCACCTCGATCACCTTGTCGGGCGTCACGCCGAACTTGGTCATCACCTCGTCCGGCCCGATCCAGCGCAGCGGCGGCTGGCCGGGGCGGGGGATGGTGTCGAGCATCCTGACCCTGCCGTCGAGATCGACGAGCTGCATCAGGTCCTTGTCGGACGAAACGATGGTGACCTTGCCGCCGGCGGCGAGCGCCTGCGTGGTATAGGTTGCGATGATGTCGTCGGCCTCCCAGCCCTCCATCTCGATCGGCAGAATCGAAAAGGCACGGGTTGCCGCACGAGTCAGCGGGAACTGCGGCACCAGCTCCTCGGGCGGAGGCGGACGCTGCGCTTTGTAGTCGGCATAGATGTCGTCGCGGAAGGTCCTGGCCGAGTGGTCGAAGATGACGGCCATATGGGTCGGCGCGTCCTCGCCCTTGAGGTCCTCGGTCAGCTTGAAGATCATGTTGGTGAAGCCCTGGACGCACCCGACGGGCAGCCCGTCCGACTTGCGGTTCAGGGGCGGCAGGGCGTGATAGGCACGAAAGATATAGGTCGAGCCGTCGACGAGCAGCAGATGCATCAGGCGATTCCCCAGAGCGGGATGCGAAACGTGGATATGATTTTCGCAAAAAATCCCGCGACAACAAAGACCTGGAGCGCGTGATCTGGTCTACCAAATCACATGGCGCTCCAGGCAAATTTCGCGCGACTTTAGAACAGTCGGGCGGCGAACGGCACCCTTTTCGCGCCCGGCGCATTTGAGCCGCTATTGCCTGTTAATACTTAGGGCAAGCTGGTCCGGACAGGCCGATTGGAGGAGAAATTTGGCGGAATCGACTCGTGAGGGACGCACAGCCACCATTCTCGTCGTCGACGACGATGCGCTGATCGCCATGAACCTGGCCGCGATCCTCGGCGATCTCGGCCATGTTGCTGTCGAGGCCTTCTCGCCCCGCGACGCTCTCGAGGTGCTTTCCGCCGGCGGGGTGGTCGACGCGATGATCACCGACTATTCCATGCCCGGCATGAGCGGCATCGAGCTCGCTCACGCGGCGCGCAACCTGCGCCCGGGCCTGCCGGTCATGGTGTCGACCGGCCATGCCGACCTGCCCGAGGATACCGAGCGGGCCTTCCCGCGGCTCGACAAGCCCTTCGACGAGCACCGGCTGAGCGAGATGCTCACCGCTCTTCTGGTTGAACGCGAGATGGAAGCCGACGAATAGAGCGCCAGCGCTTTCCGCAAGAGGTGGCGTTCACTTTTGCGGTTCGAAAACGCGAGAATTCAATAAGTTGGAGCACCCGTTCCGATACAATCGGAACGAGACGAGTTCTAGCGTAGGCCGCTCTCTTCGAGCAGTCCGAGGCGCTTGGCGTCGTAATAATAGCCGCCGGCATAGAGCGACACGGCTCGGTCCTCGTTGCCGCCCGCCACCATATAGGCGCCGGCCAGGTACCGCACCCCATAGCGCAGATTGGTCTCGGCCTCGAGGAGGCCGCCCGCTTCCCCGCCATAGCCCATGCCGCGCGCGGTATCGTGCCGGATCTGCATCAGTCCCCAATAGGGTCCGTTACGCGCTGCTGGATTGTAATTGCTCTCGCGCACGATCACCCGCCGCACGAGGCTTTCGGGTACCCGGTAGTGTTCCGAATAATGGGCGATGAGCCCGTCAAGATTACCCGGCCCCGTCGCCGCATAGCCCAGTGCCTCCGTGGGCGCGGCAGGCACCGCGGCGGCATCGGGCACGGCATTCTCGTCGGTGGGCGCAAGCGCGGCAATGGCCGCCGTAGCTTGGCCCGGTGCCGGACGGATCGACATCGCCGAGCAGCCGGTAAGCACAAGCGCCGCAACTAGGCAGGAAAGTGTCTGGATGGCGGCGCGCGGGCTGGGCAAGGGCGGGGTCTCCGATGGGCTGGGGCCGACGCGGCACGCGCCAGACGAGCGGGTTATTCGCCCTTATGGTCAAATTCTGGCGTGGATGTGGCAGGAGCGCGTTCCACCGGTTGCGCGAGAGAGAATGCACCGGTTTCCTTAACAGGACCGCAACACGCGGTGGGCGGACGCAAACCCAGTTGCGCGACCCCCGCCCTTCGATTAGGTTGCGCGCGTCTCGGCGGGCTCAGTGCCCGCATCCAGTACGCACCCGTAGCTCAGCTGGATAGAGCGCTGCCCTCCGAAGGCAGAGGTCACAGGTTCGAATCCTGTCGGGTGCGCCAACTCACCGAATTGCTTCCGCTTCCACGCTCGTCCGCCCGCCCGTGCGCCAGCGTTTCATGCCTATCGTGAACAAGGCGATTCTCGACGATGGGTGGGCCTATGAAGGATGTCCAAAGAGACGGACATCGGCTTCAACGTCTTCCACTACGGGAAAGATTCCCCACACGAGGCTGATCGGGCGATGTTCGACCTTTACGGCACTACCCATGATCCAGCGGCTTGCCGGTTCCTCCGCGATCGATCCCGATCACGATCTCTCCTGGCGCTGGCAGGATCCGACTTACCCACAAGATGGCGGGGACGCGCTCGACTCACGCCTGCCCCTGAAGCTGGATCTCGACCTCGCCCATTGAAATCTTCGATCAAGGGCGATGCAAGGCAGGCTCGGTTCGGTCCTTACACTATGTGCCCGACGTCATCATCCAGGTGAGCGACTGGCTCGATGGCAGAGGATGAACCGAAGCTCACCCTGTTCGAGTTACACTCTTGACAGAATGAGGTAATCTCCGCGTTCTGGACCCGAGTTTCCTCTGTCACGTGTTGGCGGGCGCAAGATGAACTTTCGTCAGTTGGAGTACTTCCTTGCGGTGTCCTCGTTCGGCAGTTTCACCGCAGCGTCGCAGCGGCTGGGGGTGGCGCAGCCGACGATCACCAAGAGCATCCGGGCCCTCGAAATCGAGATGGGCGTGACGCTGCGTTGTTCGGCTATTTCGGCGGGGCCGTGAACGTCACCGACGGGCGCTATACCTACCACGTCTTCCCCGACGATCTCGCGACCCAGGAGATCTACCAATACACGCTGATGCCAACCCACATCTGGGAACCGTTCTCGACCGAAGAACTCGCCGACGCGAGTCTTTCGAACGGCTTCGATTTCACCAAGGGTGTGAAGCTGCTCAAGGTGCCGGTATCCAGCCGTTCGCCGTTCGATGACAATTACGGCCCGGGGGCGCTTCTCGAGAGCGACACAAGGCTATACGACGTCGAGACCGACCCGGGGCAGGAGAAGCCGATCCAGAATGGGCCGGTCGAAGCCCGGCTGCGAGTGCTGATGACAGAGCTGATGCAGGCCAACGACGCGCCGCCGGAGGCGTTCGCGCGGATCGGCCTGCCCGCCCAGCTCGAGTCCGCGAGCTGATGCCGCTGCGGGAACTGACCGGCAGGGTGGGGGACCTGCGTCAGCTCGCCTCGGTCCGAAAGGTGGTGCTGGACGACGGACCCGAGGCGGGTGTGCGCGCGCTGCTGTTCTCGACCGGCGGCGGACTGGACTTCATGGTCCTTGCCGACCGGACGCTGGACGTGGGTACGCTCCATTACCGCGGCGTACCCCTCGCGTGGCAAAGCCCCAATGGATTTCGCCACCCGTCGCTCGGGGACTCGCTGTCCGATGGCGGCGTGGGCTTCGGCCGGCTGTTCTCCGGCTTCCTTCTTACCTGCGGGCTCGACCATATACGCCAGCCCAAGGACGGCGCGCCGCTCCACGGCCGGCTTCCGTCGACCCCCGCGCGGCTGCTGAGCCATGGGGAGGATTGGTCGGGTGATCAGCCGACCCTGTTCTGCGAGGCCGAAATCATTCAGGCGAGCCACGGCCGCGAAGCATTTCGTCTCCTCCGCCGCATCGAGAGCCCGATCGGCGGTACCAGCCTCAGCATTGTCGACCGCGTCGAGAACTGCGGGTCGACATCGTGGCCGCAAGCCCTGCTCTATCACTTCAACCTGGGTTACTCCGCAATCGCCGACGGGAGCTGCGTGACCCTCGACGGTCAGGAGCTTGGCGCACCTCTGATACTGAACGACCCGGGCGCGGCGCCGGATGTGGTTTGTGTCGCGGCCCGGTCGGGCCCATTCGCGACCTGCACCGTCCGGACGCCGTCGCAAGCCGGGCCGCTCGAGATGGCGCTGCGGTTCTCGTCCCCCACCCTTCCCTATCTCCAGGTCTGGCAAGACATGCGTCCGCGCGCCGGCATACTCGCGATCGAACCCTGCACAAGCGACCGGCTTGCCGACGGGACGAGCGACGCCGAGCGCTCACTCGAGCCGGGTGAGCAGCGCATCTACTCGGTGGAGATCCAGTTTTCCGGGCATTCAGCGCAACTGTTTGCCGAGCCCGCGAATATGACATTGTCGTCGGACTAGGTTGTAGTGACAATTTAGCTATTTGAGCCACAGCATGATGCTTGCGAGCTTGATGA
>NZ_BSNS01000016.1 GCF_030160115.1 Devosia nitrariae
ATCAAGCTCGCAAGCATCATGCTGTGGCTCAAATAGCTAAATTGTCACTACAACCTAGAGCCTTTCCGTTCTGATTGAATCAGAACGGGAGCTCTAAGTTCTTGAATTGCCGCGTTTTCGAACCGCAAAAGGTGGTATCCACTTTTGCTGAAAACGCTCTAGTGGTTGCTGCTGTCGTAACGGCAGTGTCCCGCACATTCGAAAGAGGCCGTCAGGCCCCTTTTCTTTGCACTCACGTTTGCTCCACCCTCTTGTCAAGCGCGCACGGGGCTGCAATCTAGTCGTTGGATATCAAAGCTCCGGGGAGTGTCGGCCATGTCCGTCGTCCGCCTTGCCCTGACCGTTGCCAGCGCGGCGGTGGCGATCAGCCACAATCCGGTGGTTCGCGCAGCGGTGAGCAACCCCAAGACCCGCGAGGTCGCCATCGAGGCGACCAAGACTGCCGCCTACAATGCAGGCCGGCTTGCCCGCCTCATAGTCGGCCCCCGCGCGCGCTGACGCCTACTTTCCTGTCCACAAGGTTTCCCATGTCGCTCGATCTCGCCCAGCTCGATCTCAAAGCGCTCGTGCGCACGATTCCCGACTATCCCAAGGCCGGGATCCTCTTTCGCGACATCACCACGCTCATTGAGCATCCGGAGGGGTTCCGCGAGAGCGTGGAGCGGCTGGCCAATGCCCATCGCGGGCTTGGCATCACCCATGTGGCGGGCATCGAGGCGCGCGGATTCATCTTCGGGGCGGGAGTCGCCATCGCGCTCGGCGTCGGGTTCGTTCCGGTGCGCAAGAAGGGCAAGCTTCCCGGCCAGACCATCGGACAGAACTACGCGCTCGAATACGGCGTCGACACCATCGAGATCCACGACGACGTCCTCGATCGGCAGCATCGCGTGCTCCTCGTCGACGACCTCATCGCCACCGGCGGCACGGCCATCGCCGCGGTCGGCCTGATCCGCCGTACCGGTGCCATGCTCGAGCATGCCGGCTTCGTTATCGACCTGCCGGACCTCGGCGGGGCCGCAAAGCTCGAGGCTGAGGGGGTGGCGGTCAATTCTCTCATCACCTTCGAGGGGCATTGAGCCGCAAACCGCCGATATAGGGCGCTTGAACCGGTTACCAACTGTTGCGCCCGTCGATTTTGACGATGTCGAGGGTCGCAAGGTCGAGGTCGTCGATCATGCGCAGGTTGACCCCAAAGATCTGCGCTGGAATGCCTTCGCTCATTCCTTCCTTCAGGGTGCCGTCGTTGTTGTACATCGACGCCCAGTCGGGCGAGGCCCCGTGCGTGTTGCCGCCGCAATGCGCACAGAAGTGATGTTCGTTGACGACGTTGGGCGCGTAGACAGCATCGTGGCTGGCTGAAACGACGCGGACGTCCTCGGGCTTGTAGTAGCCCCAGACGGCACCGGTGCGATGGCAATAGGTGCAGTTGCACTGCTTGACCTCGGCAGGGAGGTCAGGAAGCTCAATGCGGGTGGCGCCGCAGTGGCAGGTGGCGGTGATGGTCATGGCTCGTCTCCATTCCTGAACTGGAACGAACCTAGAGGGACCCTGCTGACAGGGCGTGTCAGCAGCCGCTATTCGGCCGCCGCCACCACTTCCTCCTCGACCGCCGGAGCATCGACGAGGCAGAACTGGTTGCCTTCCGGATCCTTCATCACCGTATAGGTCGGAAGCACGCGCACGATTTCGGCACCCAGCTCCTTCACCCGCTCGACTTCTGCCGATCGGTTCTCCACAGAGACATCGAGGTGTACGCGGTTGTTGTCGTAGCGGCGCCCATCAACGTTCTGGAAGCAAAGCGTCGCCCCTGGTCCATCGACCATTACCGTCGGGTCGGTCTCGACAGTAAAGCCGAGGCTGGCAAGGCGGGCGATCTCCTCCTCGTCATAGGGTCGCACGTCATAGCCGTCTAGCATGCCTGCCCAGAACTGGGCGAGCTTGGAGGGGACACGGCAATCGAAGACGATTTCGCGGATCTGGCCCATTTGTCTGTCTTCTCCTCAATCGTTACCGACCCGTTAAACCGGAATTGGGGCAAGAATTGTGTAGGAGGGATGACAGAGGATGCTCCGCGACGACCGTGGAGCAATCGATGCGTCTCGGCATTGGAGCGCGATGCTATTTGATGGGATCAATCGCGCGCTCTAACTTTTGCTGTCACGGGATTTTTTCGCGAAAAACCGGTCCCCACTTCTTCGCATCCCGCTCTAGAGGGAAAGGGTCTGGCGACTACAAAAAGCTCGTGAGGGACGATGGTGCTTCGATTGGCGCCGGCGCGCTGCGCCTCACTTGGTCGACGCCCCTCCTCCTGCGAGAGGAGGGGCGCGACTATCGACTAAATCAGCTCACCGCTGCTTCGCCTTGGCAAGCAACTCCTCGAGCGGAGGCAGGGCGGGAACATCTTGCTTGAGTTGTGTCAGCTTCCTTTCCTCGGGCTTGCGCACCGGCAGCGGCGCGCCGTGGCGTGGTACGCTGTGGTTATGCGTCACCGGGACGGGGCGTTGAAAAGGATTTCTTGGCATGGGCAATACCTTTCCTTTCCGCCAGCGGCCGCCCTTGTTGCGGACCGCGGCGGCGTGAAAACATGCGCGTCGGCAGACGCCGCGCGTGGTGTCGGGTTCGTTTTGGTGGGATGCCCGGGGGAGGAAGCCGAGTAGGGTAGGGTCTCTGACCGGCCGCTCAGGCGGCACGGCAAATCCGGATCGCTATCATCGCACGTCAATCCCCGTGCGGCCAGACACACCGATGCGGTGGCGTGGGCGCGTGTCGGATATCCGCTGCGACGATCAGATCATTTCCGGCGAGACCTCATGTTTGGAAACGGCGCAGAAGCTAGCGATCGCTCGTCGACCGGTCAACCCATATCGGCAAAACCCGCGTCCTCGGTGATGTCGCCGAATGCACCGGCGCTCACAAGGACGCTCTCGGCCTCTCAGCCGAGCCACGATCGCGTTGACACGCGCCCGGCGTGGTGGCTATGGTTTGTCCCTCGCCGCGCGCACCAGAGGAGGCGTTCCGATGACTGACATTGTGAGAACTGCCCTCCGCCGCGCCGCCGCGTAGCATCCGTAAACACGGAATTCCGGTCGGCGCCTTCATGGCCCTGACCTAAGGAATTCCATCTTGCTCGAACAATTCGGCTGGAGCGATGCGCTGCAGCACCAATTCGCCGCCCATGCCGCCGAGGGTTTCATCCCGGCGCGGGTTATCGTCCAACAGCGCGGTCTCTATGTCATCGCGACGGAAGTGGGCGAACTTTCCGCCACACTAGCCGGCAAGCTTGCCCACGGTGCCGAAGATGGGGCCTATCCCGTCACCGGCGACTGGGTCGCGGTGCAAGCGCGACCTGCCGAAGGCAGCGCCACTATCCAGCATGTGCTGCCGCGCAGCAGCACGTTCATTCGCCGCGCCAGCGGTCCGGGGGCTGCGCGCGGTCAGGTTGTCGCCGTCAATGTCGACGTCGCGCTGCTCGCCGCCTCGATGAACGCCGATCTCAATGCGCGCCGCCTCGAACGCTATCTTGCCACTGCCTGGGAGAGCGGGGCCAAGCCTGTCATCGTTTTGACGAAGGCCGACATGTGTATCGACGCCGACGCCCGCATCCTCGAGATTGAAGCAGTGGCGATGGGCGTGCCGGTTCTTGCGGTATCGGCAGTAACCGGGGTGGGACTTGACGATTTGTCCGCCTACCTCAAACCCGGACGCACGGCCGTATTGCTTGGCAGTTCGGGCGTCGGCAAATCGACGCTCGTCAACGCCTTGGCCGGCAGGGCGCAAATGGCAACGCAGGCGATCCGTGAGGACGATGCGCGCGGCCGCCACACGACCACGCACCGAGAACTGGTCCTACTCCCCAGCGGTGCGCTGATACTCGATACTCCCGGCATGCGCGAGCTTGGCCTTTGGGAAGCCGGCGACGGCATGTCCGCGGCCTTTGCCGATATCGAGGCGCTCGCCATGCAATGCCGCTTCCATGACTGCGGGCATGATACCGAACCCGGCTGCGCAATTGTTGCGGCACTGGCCACTGGTGCTCTCGATGCGGCACGCTGGAGGGCCTATGGCAAGCTGCAACGTGAACTGGAATTCCAAACCGGCAAAGACGACCCAAAGGCTCGAGCCGAAAGTCGCAAAATCCGTATTCGCCGCAACAAGACGTATCGGGCCGAGATGAAATTCCGCAAGCGGCTGGAATGAGGTCTGGAAGGTCCGGCGCTCTCTGCTGCGTTCGCACGTTGCTTAGGTGACCATCCCATAGCCACCGAGAAAAATCTGAGGCGCCGGATCTGCTCCTCAGCGCGGCGTGCAGAGCATAGCGATGGCGTCGGATGTTTCGAGCTGCACGGCCGGGCCGCCATCGGGGCCCGCTACCAGGCGTCCTGCCTCGATGCCGCGCGCGGCGCGCAGCGGTCCGTCGTTGAAGCCGACCCCGTCGGTATAGCCGGCGATCGTGCCGGTACCGGAGGCGACGTCGCCGAAGGTGCGCGAGGCAAACGCATAGACCGCGCCATAAAGGGTCAGGATGCCGGACCTCTCTGCACTGGCGTCGCGGCAGGCCCAGTTGCCTGAGTATTCCTGCGCCAATGCGGGCGCGGCAAAAAGGACGAGGGCGGCGGAGGCAAGGACGAATCGGTGCATGGCTGGAAGATTGACCGTGGCCGCGCCCGCTTTCAAGTGCCGCGTCGCAACGCTTTGCCGATCATCGGTATGCGCGCCAATGCCGTCAGGGCCCGCAGCCGCAAGGGCATCCTGTAGTCGCGCAGCTTGGAAAAGCCGACGAGCTCAGCGTGGTAGACCATCTCGGCATGCTGGTTGACGGCCTCGAGTTTGTTGAACAGCAGGCCCCAGCCGGGGATGGAGTTGGAGGGACGCTTGCCGGTCACGGTCAGGGTATAGCGCACCGTGTCGCCCGGGCGCACGGGGGCCTTGAACTCCATGGCGTTGACCCCGGGGGAGGGCCCGGAGATACCCGGCTCCCGGCCGAGCCCGCGCAGCCTTTCCTCCTCGGCAAAGAGCGCGTCCACCATCTTGCGGTGCCCGACGCAGACCGTATGCCAGCCCGAGGCGACGAGCCCGCCGAAATGGCTCTGGCCGGCCGCGTCCTTGTCGACATGGAAGTATTGCGGGTCGTAGAGTCGGCCGAAGCGGACGATCTCTTCCTCGGTGAAGGTGTAGTCGCCGAGGTCGAATGCCTCGTTGACGACGATGTCCTCGAACCAGCGGGTCATGGCGCGGTCTCCAGAATGGGCGCCGCGGGATCGCGCAGTTCCACCAGGTTCGAGAGCCGCATGGTCATGACCGGCTGGCCCTTCTGGTTCTTGACGTCGAAATCGAGGGTGATGATGCCCCACTCCGGGTGGTGGTGCGATCGGCGCAATTCGGCGATCGTCACCGTGCCGCCGATGGTGTCGCCCACCATTACCGGGTTCTTCCATTTGAGGTTCTTGAACCCCAAGCCCCCGGCCGAAGCGATGTTGCCGAGAAAGCTCTCGACCAGCATCCTGAGGCTCAACGCCCCGGTCTGCCAGCCGCTCGAGGCGAGCCCGCCAAGGAGCGATTCCTTTGCCGCCTTCTCGTCGAGATGGAAAGGGAAGGGGTCGAACTCGCGCGCGAACGAGACGATCATGTCCTTGGTAACCGTCACCTTGCCCAGGTCGGTGACCTCGCCGACTTCGAGATCCTCGAAATGGCGCAGATCTTTCGTGACAGGATTGGTCATTTGCTTGCCCTATACGTCAAGCGGGAAGATGCACCCGCGCGGTGCAAAGGGCAAGCGTCTCCAGATGGGATTGCGCCTGTCGCTGGGAGTGTTTCGCGGTGGGGAGGGCCGATTGAGGTCAGCGCCCGTTGAGGGCGAGGAAGGCATCCACAAGGTTTTTGGCACGGGCAAGGGCGGCGTCTGCGCCTTCCTCGAGCGGAGTCTCGGGCTGCTTGGAGAAGCTCTTGCCGGTGGCGGTGCGGGTGATGGTGGCGACCCAGCGGTCGTCAGCGGTCAGGGTAATCTCGAACCCCTTGTACTGGGTGTTCATGCTCGAATTCCTTCTATGTTTCACCCCCCTTGTTGTTGCGGCCAGTCGTGGCCAACACGCTGACATAGGGTTTAGCACCTCGATCTTCAGGGTTGTATCGTTGGCGGACATGGCATGTATGCGGACAGTGGGAAACGGTAGAGCGTGGAAAACCATGTGGCAGACGGCCATGCAGGCGGCGATTTCGGAGCGTCTGGAGCGGGATACGCGCATCGAGGCCTTGTTCCTCGGCGGCAGTTTCGGCCGTGGTGCCGGTGACAGGTTCAGCGACATCGATTTGGTTGCGGTGGTGCCACCCGAGCATCAGGAGGGGGGTTCAGTCGATTGGAAGGCGCTGCTCGGGGCGATGTCGCCGGTCGTCTCCTGGCATGAGTTTCCTCGCCCGGCGCTGATCACCAATGCCGTGACCAGGGACTGGCAGCGCATCGATCTGATGGTCGTCGACGGGCATGCGCTGCAGGTGCGCTCGCGCGACAGCCTGAAGCCGCTGTTCGACCGGCCGGGCCTCTACGCGAACCTACCCGAGACGCGGACCTGGCCCGGTCCGAGCAAGGCCAGGGTCGAGGGGCTCATCAAGGAGTTTATCCGCATCTTCGGTCTGCTGCCTGTCGCTGTGGGACGAGGTGAGTTCCTTCTCAGGCAGGCGGGCGTCGGGCTGCTGCGCGGCATGCTTGCCGACCTCTTACGTGAGGAGGTCGAGCGCGCCGACAAGGGTGGCATGCTCAACTGGACCAAGCTCTACTCGCCCGAGCAGCTTGCGCTCATCGCCAGCGTTTCCGCGCCCCAGCCGACGCGTGAGGCATTATCGAGACTCATCTCGCCTGCGCCCGCGCGTTCCTTCCCCATGCCCGGCGACTGGCTGAACGCCTCGACATCGCGTGGCCGCAAGACTTCGAGGATGCCGCATGGCGTCATATCGAGCGCGAGCTGGGCGTCGCCAAGTCTGCCGACATACCTTAGACGGGAGGAACCCGTTGCTGCCGAAGCCGTTGCTAGGATCGCATAACGGGTCCTTGCCATGGACGTCTCGCCGCCACTACGCATCTATTTCGCCTGCTTTGCCGGCTGCCTGACTATCGGAAGCTGGTATCCACGTATTGCCGACGTCCAGGCGGACCTGGGGCTCAGCAGTGGCGTCCTGGGGCAGAGCCTCGCCGGCTTCCCGGTCGGCACCATGCTTGCCTTCACTCTCGGCGCGGGCTGGGCAGCCAAGCTCGGCTTTGCCCGCTGCTTTGCCGTCGTGACACCGCTCATGGGGCTGGCGCTGGTGCTTGCCACCGTCGCACCTTCTCCGCAGCTGCTTTTCACTGCGCTGCTCATCGCAGGACTGGGGCAGGGCATGCTCGGCATCACCGGCAATGTGGAAGCGGATCGGATGGAGGCCGTGCTCGATCGGCGGGTTGTGGTCCGGGCTCACGGGTTCTGGAGCCTTGCAGTGCTTGTCGCTGGCGGTGTGGGGGCGATGGCGCGCGGCATGGAAATTCCCCCCGTCTGGCACCTCAGTGCAGTGCTGCCGCTCGCCTGCGTGCTCGTCTGGGCGTCCGTTGCCGGTCATAAACCCATGCCGCCCCGCAAAAGCGAAGCAGCAGCGCGTTCGGCGCGCTTCGTACGGCCGAGCCGGGCCATTCTCGTCCTGTTCCTGGCTGCCGGGGGCACGCTCTTCATCGACAACGCGGCCTCCGACTGGTCGGTCATCCTCATGCGCGATGCGCTCGGTGCCAGCCCGTTCGTTGCTGGTCTCGGTCTCACCGTCTGGGCAAGCGGCCAGACCTTCGGCCGCCTCACACATAATTGGGTAGCCGATCGCTTCTCGGCCGAAACCGTATCGCTTGCCATGGCTGGCACAGCCGTTCTCGGCCTGCTGCTCATTATCTTTGCGTCCTTCGAGTTCGTCGCCATTCTGGGCTTCGCGCTCGTTGGCCTCGGGACCAGTGCGCTTTTGCCGATGGCGCTCTCGGCGGCAGCACGCCTCACCGAGCGGCCGGCGGCCGTCAATGTCGCGGCGCTCTCGCAGCTTGCTTTCTGCGCCTCCATCCTTTCACCCCTCACCATCGGCTGGGTGGCAGAGGAGTTTGGTATCCGCGCCGCCTACGGCCTCGGCATCGCCATACTTGCAGCGAGCGGAGCAATAATCCTACTGCGCCGCCCGTTCGGTGCGCTGGCTAAGCCGGCCGAATGAGCCGGCTCAGGTATTGAACTTGAAGAGCATCACGTCGCCGTCCTTGACGATGTATTCCTTGCCCTCGTCGCGGGCCTTGCCGGCCTCGCGGGCGGCGACTTCTCCGCCGAGCGAGATGAAGTCGTCGTAGGCGATGGTCTGGGCGCGGATGAAGCCGCGCTCGAAGTCGGTGTGGATGACGCCGGCTGCCTGCGGAGCCCTGTCGCCTTTGTGGATGGTCCAGGCGCGCGTTTCCTTGGGCCCGACTGTGAAGTAGGTTTGGAGGCCCAGAAGATCATAGGCCTCGCGGATGAGGCGGTTGAGGCCCGGCTCCTTCAATCCGAGCGTGTCGAGATATTCAGCCTGCTCGTCGTCTGGGAGCTGGGCGAGCTGGCTCTCGATCTCGGCCGAGATGACGACGACGCCAGCCTTGCGGGCATGGGCAAAGTCCTCGACCTGGCGGCTCAAGGCATTGCCGGTCGCGGCGGAGGCCTCGTCGACGTTGCAGACATAGAGCGCGGGCTTGGAGGTCAGCAGCTGCAGGCCCTCGAAAGCCTTCTCCTCTTCGGGCGAACGCTCGACGTGGCGGGCGGACCTGCCTTCGCGCAGCAGGACAAGCGCCCGGTTGATGAGCTCGAGAGCGGCTTTGGCTTCCTTGTCGCCTTGCTTGGCCTTCTTCTCGACGCCAGGCAAACGCTTCTCGAGGCTTTCGAGGTCAGCCAGCATCAGTTCGGTCTCGACCACCTCGGCATCGGCAAGCGGATCGACGGTGTTGGCCACGTGCAGGATGTTGGAATCTTCAAAGCAGCGCAGGACATAGGCTATGGCGTCGCATTCGCGGATGTTGGCGAGGAACTGGTTGCCCAGCCCTTCGCCCTTGCTCGCGCCTTTGACGAGGCCGGCGATGTCGACGAACGACATGCGCGCGGGGATGATATTGGCGGACTTGCCGATCTCGGCGAGCCTTTCGATCCGCGCGTCGGGCACGGCCACCTCGCCGACATTGGGCTCGATGGTGCAGAAAGGAAAGTTCGCCGCCTGGGCGGCGGCGGTGCGGGTCAAGGCGTTGAAGAGCGTCGACTTGCCGACATTGGGCAGGCCGACGATGCCCATTTTGAATCCCATGGGGAACTCCGGATTTTGCGTTGCCCCCAAATCGTGCGGATGGCCGGCAAAGTCAATGCGGCGGAGCCACAATCCGGATGTTCTGGGTGTCAGGAAAGTTCTTCGGCCAGAAGGTCGAAGACCAGGCGGATGCGTCGGCTGGTATGGAGCTCGCGATGGGTGACGAGCCAGGTCGATACCGGGATGGGCTCGAAGTCCGCAAGGACCCGCTCCATGCCCGGCGTGCGGTTGGCCAGCCGTTCGAATATGATGCAGATGCCGAGACCTTTCTTCGCCATCTCCCAGGCGGCGACGGCGCTGTTGGTCTTCCAGATGAAGTTGTCTTCAGTTACCGGCACTCCCCGCTGGTTCAATCGCTCGATCAGATCGTTGGGGCCGGAAAAGCCGATGAAGCGGGCATGGGCGAGATCGCGCGCGGAGCGCGGGCGACCGAGCCGATCGAGGTAGTCCGACGCGGCATAGAGATCGGCGATGTCGTGGTGGCAGAGCCTCGAAATCAGCCCTACCGGTTCGGGCTGCACATGGCGGATGGCGATATCGGCCTCGCGCCGCATGAGATCGCTGATGGAGTTGGAGGAAATGACCTCGATTTTGATACCGGGTGAAGCGGCATGGAGCTTTTCAAGGATATCGGGCAGCAGATAGGCGGCAAATGCGTCGCTGGCGCTGATGCGCACAACGCCTTCCAGGGACTGGGACTGGCCCGAGGCGATGATTGCCAGACGGTCCGCCGCAACGCCCATTGCGTGGACCTCGTCGAGTAGCTCGCGACCAGTGTGGGTGAGAACGAGCGACTTGCCCACGCGCTCGAACAGCGTCAGGCCCAGATCGCGTTCGAGCGCCGCGATCTGACGGCTGAGCGTCGGCTGGGTCAGGCCGAGTTCGCGCGCCGCAGCCGACAGGGAGCCCCGATCGACTGTGGCAAGGAAGGCGCGGATCCAGTTCCAGTCCAGGGAGACACGGTTATTCATGCATCAATGTATATAGGTCGTGCGGATTTCGGCAATTTCCCACTGTTCCATGCATATGTATAGTCGTGACAGGTTTATGAGGGGACGGCAATGAGCATGGAACAGACGCAAACACCGAGCGGGGCCAGCCGGTTCTGGGATCGGCTCGCCGATAAATACGCCCGGCAGCCGATTGCCGATGAAGCCGCGTATCGGACGAAGCTGGAGGTGACGCGGACCTTCTTGGCGCCCGACATGGAGGTTCTCGAGTTCGGCTGCGGGACGGGCTCGACCGCGTTGCTGCACGCGCCCTATGTCAAGCACATAAGGGCGATCGATTTCTCGGAGCGGATGATCGGGATCGCGCAGTCCAAGGCGAAAGCGCAAGGGGTGGACAATGTGACGTTCGAGCAGGCGGAGATCAGCACCCTGACCGCCGACGAGCCGAATTTCGACGTCGTGCTCGGGCTCAGCGTCCTGCATCTGCTCGAGAACCGGGACGAGGTGATCGCTAAGGTTTACAGCCTGCTGAAGCCGAGTGGAGTATTCGTCACCAGCACGGCCTGCCTCGGCGACACGATGAAGGTTTTCAAATACATCGGCCCCCTCGGCAAGGCTCTGGGGCTTCTGCCAACGCTCAACGTGATGACGCGGAGCGAACTCGAGAGGGCGATGACCGGCGCCGGGTTCTCAATCGAGCACAACTGGCAGCCCGGCAGGGGCAAAGCGGTGTTCATGGTCGCCCGCAAGGCCGGTTGAGCCGCGCAGAACCGGAAAAGCGGCGCTTACTTACCTTTGAAGAGCTTTTGCAGCATCGAGGCCATCGGTCCCGCCTCGGGCACCTTGGCCTGCGGCTTTGCCGGCCGCGCCTGGCGGATGTGGCTCTGTGCCTTGGGCGCCGGGCGTTCCGGTTTGTCGCCGTTGTCGCCGCCGAGAGCCAAGGCTAGCTTGTTCATCAGTCCGCTGTCGTCGCCCTTGACGACCAGGTTGGCGTTGCGGGCGAGCGTCTCGAGCAAGGGCTCCAGCCACTCTCGGTCGGCCTTAGCGAAGTCGCCGAGCACGTGGTGGGTGACCAGCTCCTTGACACCGGGATGGCCGATGCCGATGCGTACACGCTTGTAATTGGTGCCGATCTGCGGATCGATCGAGCGCAGCCCGTTGTGCCCGCCATTGCCGCCGCCGCGCTTGATGCGCACCTTACCCTGGGCAAGGTCGAGTTCGTCGTAGAAGACGGTCACGTCCTCGGGGTCGATCTTGTAGAACTGGCAGGCCAGCTGGACCGCGTCGCCCGAGCGGTTCATGAAGGTCTGTGGCTTGAGGATCAGCACCTTCTCCCCGCCGATAGTGCCTTCTGCGAGAAGTCCGCCGAACTTTTGCCGCCACGGACCGAAACCGTGCTCGCGCGCAATGGCGTCGGCGGCCATGAAGCCGACATTGTGGCGGTGGTTCTGGTACTGGCTGCCCGGATTGCCGAGCCCGACGAAAAGCTGCATGGCGCTTGTCTTGATGCTTCATCCGAAACGAACGAGGCGACCCTTGGGCCGCCTCGACAAGTCTATCACGAACAGGTCGCGAGCAGAATTATTCGCTCTCGCCTTCGTCCTCAGCGGCGGGTTCCTCACCGGTTTCCGCCTCGGCGGCCCTGAGGCCGGACGGGGCGACGATCGTGGCGATGGTGAAGTCGCGGTCGGCGATGGTCGATGTCACGCCCGCAGGCAGCGTCACGGCCGAGATGTGGATCGAATCGCCGATATCGGTGCCGGCGAGGTCGATGACGATCTCTTCGGGAATGCTGTCGGCCGGCGCATTGACCTCAATGGTGTGGCGCACGACGTTGAGCGTGCCGCCGCGCTTGAGGCCCGGGCTCTTTTCCTCGTTGACGAAGGTAACGTGCACTTCGACGGCGAGGGTGGTGCCCTTGGTAATGCGCAGGAAATCGACGTGCATGGCGAAATCCTTGACCACGTCGAGCTGATAGTCGCGCGGGATCACCTGGTGCTTGTCTCCGTCGACGTCGAGAGTGAGGACGTGGGAGAGGAAGCCGCCGGCATAGATGGCCTTTTGCGCTTCCTTGAAGGGGATGGAGATGGTCACCGGGGGCTGCTTGCCCCCATAGATGACGGCAGGGACGAAACCCTGACGGCGCAGTTCACGAGCGGCCCCCTTGCCCACCCGGTCCCGCGCCTGAGCCTTGAGCTCTCTGGTCGCAGCCATGGAATGTTCCATTCATGGGTTGGTGTATGTCGTTTTCCAAACAACATACGCGCCCGTCCTCCAGGGGTGACGAGCGCTTCATGGCGCGCGGATATAGAGGAAAGCGGGGCAGGGGGCAAGGGGCGGGGAGTTCAGGGCCGTCGCAATTGGCGCCGATCCTTCACCCCCTTGAGGAAGAAAGGGGCCCTGAACGCTCCAGCGGGCGGGAAGCGCGGTTTGGACGCGTTTCGTGCCCGTCACATACACCTTGCGGAAAGCGATGTATCTCAGGATGGGCCCCCCGACTTTCGTCGGGGTGACATCGCGGGTGTTGAAGAGGTGGTTCAGGAGCCGAAGCCGCATGTGGCGTGCGCACCTTCGGCGTCGGTGGTCGGCACCGCAACGACCACAAACTCGGTGTCACCCCGACGAAAGTCGGGGCCCATCCTGAGATACCGCCGCAGCCGCAAGGTGTGTGAACGAGGCAGGTTCGTCGCGAATGACGCCCCCGCCCGATGATACAGAATTGCTTCCCTTAATCCGCCAGCCTGAATGCCAGTTCGGTCACCCACTTGCTCTTGTCCTTTTCGACCTTCGGATCGGTCGGATAGAACTCCAGCCGACAACCGAAGACGTCGCCGGCCGGCGAGGCATGCTGGTCGAGCGTCAGCCCCTGAGCCTTGATCCAGTCGAGCAGAGCGCCATTGGCTGCAATCAGATCCTTGTAGGGGCCGGTATGCGTCAATGCAGCATAGCGGCCCGCGGGCAGGACGCCGCTCACCAGCAGGTCGTCGCTCTCCTCCTGGCGTTCGGTCGGCCAACCGAAGTCGATCTCGAGTGCGGCGGGCATGTCGATGATGTTGTAGCGGAAGAACGGGGCATCGATTCCCGCGATGCCGCGCTTCTTCATGCGGCGCTGGAGGTCCGCCAGCGTTTTCGAGGCAACCATGCCGAACGGTATTTTGACGATCCGGCGGATGGCGAGATAGGGCTGGTCATCGCGTTCGATGATTGTGGGTTCGCTGAGCACGTCGGCCTCCTATTCCTTCTTCGTTGCCGGCATCCACAATTCGATGCCGCCGAGGCCGGTCCGGGGATCGAATTTTTCTTCGTAGAACTCGAAATAGGTTTTCATCGCGGACGGATCGTAGCCGTTTTCGGGGAGATACCGCTCGAAGATCGCCGCCATCGTCTGGCGCAGTTGCGATATGTGCTCGTCGTGGCGGAACACCAGATAGGACTGCGCCGGAATTTTGTACGTCGTCAGTTCCGGGGGTAGGTCGGCAGGCTCGCTGAGCACTTCGACGCCGGCCATATAGAAGAAGTCCTCGCCGGTCTCGCCCCAGTCCCCGCAGACGCCGTACCAATATCCCGGCACCTCATCCACAGAGCCTTCGTATTGCTGGAATTTCTGCCAGAGCGCCGGGATGTTTTCGGCCGTATCCATACGGAAGCGAGCTCCGAGACCAACCAGGATCATCGCGTCCCTGTGCCTGGTTTGCGGTTCTTTCAATTGCGTCATCGTCATGTCCTCCATCTTGATCGGTTTCACCAGCAGGCGCTCGTCGATCGGGCATCCCTTGCGCGCTTCGTCGGGCGTGATGCCGAACTGGTCGCGGAAGGCGCGCGTGAAGCCCTCGTGGGAGCCGTATCCGGCTTCCAGCGCCACACCGAGAATGCTCGGTGCACCGTTGCAGAGGGCCTTATATGCCTCCGTCAACCGGCGTCCGCGCACATAGGCCATCACCGAGGTGCCGGTGGTCCAGGTGAAGGCCCGGCTCAGGTTGAAACGGCTGGTGCCCGATGCGCGGGCGATGTCGTCGAGGCTCGGGGACCGGTTGAACTGGCCCTCGATGAACCAGACGGCTTTGGCCACAGCGCTCATGTCACCCCTCCGTTCGGCCTGGCGGTCAACCATAGCGGTGTTTTGCGCCGCTGCTTGACCGATCTTGCCGGGGTGAAGCGGCGGTTTCAGCCGTTCTGCAGCGTCGCAAGCCGCCCCTGGAGGTATCGGCGCACGGCCGGATCGGCCGAGAGGCCGAGCGCGACCGTCAGGGCCTCATAGGCCTCCGCGCCCTTCCCGACCTCGGCGAGCAGGTGCCCCCTTGCCGCCCAATAGGGTTGATAGTCGGCCACGCGTTTGTCGGCGGCAAGCGGTTCGATCGCGGCAAGGGCCGCTGCCGGGCCTTCGGCTTCGGCCAGTGCCACGGCGCGATTGAGGGTGACGACGGGCGAGGCGGTGATCCGGTAGAGGTGATCGTAGAGTGCCAGGATCGCCGGCCAGGTGTCGGCGCCGGTCATTCGCCGCGCCACATGGGCAGACTGGATCGCCGCCTCGATCTGATAGCGTCCCGTCGGGCCCGCTTCATTGGCCTGGTGCAGGAGCGCTTCGGCGGCGGCAACGAGCGTCTCGTCCCAAAGGCTGGTGTCCTGCGCCTCGAGCGGCACGTAGGCGCCATCCGGGGCCCTGCGGGCGCCGCGCCGCGCCTCGGCGTGGAGCATGAGCGCCAGCATGCCCTTGGCCTCGGGTTCGTCCGGCAGCAGCGAGACGATCAGCCGGCCGAGCCAGATGGCCTCCTCGGTCAGCCGCGGCGCGCCGGTCTCGCCGATCTCGGCCCAGCCCTTGGTGTAGGCGGCATAGATCGCGTCGAGCACAGCTTCCAGACGCTCGGGCAGATCCGCCTTTTCGGGGATGGCGAAGGGGATGCCGGTCTCCTTGATCCGCCCCTTGGCGCGCACCAGGCGCTGGCCCATGGTTGCCGGTGAGATGAGGAAGGCCGCCGCGATATCCTGCGCCGTCAGGCCCAGGATCGTCTGCAGGATCAAGGGAGTGCGCATGCCCTTTTCGATCGCCGGATGGGCACAGGTGAACATCAGCGCCAGGCGGCGATCGGGGATGTCATCGGGGCTCTGCGCCGCCGCGTCCATTTCGTCGGCCATCATCTTGAGATGCTCCTCGCCCGCCAGCCGCGTATGGCGCCTGCGGGCCGCGTCGGCCTGGCGGCGACGGGCAACCGTCAACAGCCAGGCGTCGGGGTTGGCCGGCACGCCATCGGCGGGCCAGCTCTTCAAGGCGCTGGCGAACGCTTCCGCCAACGCGTCCTCGGCGCCCGCGACGTCGCGCGTACGGGCGGCAAGGAAGGCAACGAGCCGGCCATAGCTTTCGCGCGCCACGCGCTCGGCGGCTCGGGCCGCTTCGTTGCCCCCGCCCGTCATCCTCTGGCAGCTCCGAGTTCCCAGATCGGGCGGACCTCTATGGCGCCGTTTTCGGCAGCCGGGCAGCGGGACGCCCATTCGACGGCATCCTCGAGGCTTTCCGCGTCGATCATGTAATAGCCGCCGAGCTGTTCCTTGACGTCGGCGTAGGGTCCGTCGAGTACGACCTTCTTGCCGTTCCGCCTGCTCACGGTCGCGGCCTTCGCGGTCGGCCGCAGGCGCTCGCCGCCCAGCAGCACATTGGCCTTCACCATCGCCTCGGTGAAGGCTGCATAGTCGGCCGACATGGTGGTCGTCAGCTCGACCGGGGCGTCCTTTATCCCGCTTTCGTCGGCATGGATCAGCAACAGATATCGCATTGAAAGTCTCCTGTTTTCAGGCCGGAGCATCGTGCCCGGCGTTGCGATGTCGGCAATGCGGGTGCGATTTCGACATTTTAAGATCACAAGAATCGAGAGCGATCCGCATGGGTTTGCGGATCGCTTCGATCATGCCGCCCACTGTCCGGCGACCTGGCGTGTCGCCGCATTGAGGCGGTTCCACAGATTGATCATGCCGATCTGGATGACGAGAGCTGCAAGCGTCGGCTCGTCGAAATGCCGCGTCGCCTCGTTCCAGACGTCGTCGGGCACCGGATCGGATCGGTCGGCAATACGCGTCACCGCTTCGGTCAGCGCCAGGGCCGCGCGCTCCTCTTCGCTGAACCAAGGCGCCTCGCGCCACGCCCCGACGGCAAAGATGCGCTTGTCGCTCTCGCCGGCGCTCTTCAGTTCCAGCGAATGCATCGCGACACACACGCTGCAGCCGTTGATCTGGCTGGCTCGCAGATGGACGAGCAGCAGGATGGTGCCGGGAACGGCTGAGGAGGCTTTGCTGACTGCAAGCATCGCCTTGAATGCCTCGGGCAGCACCGTGATGGGGTTGGCCATACGTGGTTGCATTTTGTCCTCCCTCAGTCCTACTGCTCGACGATCGGGCGGATTTCGATGGCGCCATATTTGGAGCTCGGGCAGCGCTGCGCCCAGGCAATGGCTTCATCGAGACTGGGCACGTCGATAACGAAGTAGCCGGCGAGCTGCTCGCGCGTGTCCGCGTAGGGACCGTCGAGCACATCGGTCTTGCCGTCCTGCATGCGAACGGTGGTGGCGGCCGACGCGGGCTTCAGGCGCATGCCCGGCGTTGCGCCGGTGGCCTTGGCCAGCGCCTCGTTGAAAGCACCCCAATCGGCATAGAGCTCCTGCTGGGGTACGGCGGCGAGGGCTTCATCGTCATTGTGGATCAGCATCATGTAGCGCATGGTTTTTCCTCATCGTTTCGCCGGAGCACCATGCCCCGACGCTACAATGTCGGGGCGGCTCTGGCGAATTCGACTTTTGCGCCTGAAAAAATCACGACACCGGGACGTCACCGTCCGTCGCGCACCAGGCCTTGCCGAAATGGTCGACGGTGTTGACCAGCGGCCGCACCTCGATCGGCCCCCATTGCGCGGCCGGGCAGCGTGCCGCCCACTTCAGGGCCTCGTCCATGTTGGCCGCCTCGATGATGAAGTAGCCGCCGAGTTGTTCGCGCGTCTCGACATAGGGGCCGTCTTCGACCTTGAGCTCGCCGCCTTCGTTGACGAAGGCGCCGTCGTCGCGTTGGCGGACCTCGCCGCCCTCCATATGCAATGTCTTGGAATCCCACGTCGGGGCCAGCGCCGAGGTCGCAACGAACGCGCCGGCCTTGGAGAGCGCCTCATGGTAGGCGTACATCGTCTCCATGGCCTTGGCCATCTGGTCGGCGGGGATGGATGTGCCGACTTTCTCGTCGGCATAGAGCATCAGCATGTATCGCATCGTCTTCTCCAAGCTTTGCGGGCAGCATAGCCCACCACAGCAATGTCGCGCGAGAATCGCCGATTTCGACAGCAAGCGCCGTAGGCAGCGAAGAAATCTCACGAGGGGAAGGGGAAGAGGGGCCCTTGGTGGGCGCGTCAGTCCAGAAGGCTAGAGACGGACTGCTCGCTGGCGGTGCGGGCGACGGCTTCGCCGATCAGCGGAGCGATGGAGAGCTTGCGGATGTTGGCGGCCGCCTTGATCTCCTCGGTCTCTTCGATGGAGTCGGTGACCACCAGCTCCTTCAACTTGGAGGCGGCAATGCGCGGGGCGGCCTGTTCGGAGAGCACGCCGTGGGTGATATAGGCCGAAACCTCCTTGGCGCCGGCCTTCAGCAGCGCCTCGGCGGCGTTGATCAGCGTGCCGCCGGAATCGACGATATCGTCGATGAGGATGCAGGTGTGGCCTTCGACGTCACCGATGATGTTCATCACTTCCGAGACACCAGCGCGCGGGCGGCGCTTATCGACGATGGCAAGGTTGGCTCCGATGCGGCTCGCGACATTGCGCGCGCGTTTGACGCCGCCGACGTCGGGCGAGACGATCATCACGTTGCCGATGTCGTAGCGCTCGCGGATGTCACGCACCATGACCGGCGCCGAAAAGAGATTGTCGGTCGGGATATCGAAGAAGCCCTGGATCTGGTCGGCATGGAGGTCGAGGGTCAGCACCCGGTTGGCGCCGGCCTCGGTGATGAGGTTGGCGACGAGCTTGGCCGAGATCGGCGTGCGCGAGGCCGATTTCCTGTCCTGCCGGGCATAGCCGAAATAGGGGACCACCGCCGTGATGCGTCGGGCGGAGGAGCGCCTCAGTGCATCGCAGATGATGAGGAGTTCCATGAGGTTATCGTTGGCGGGGTAGGAGGTCGACTGCAGGATGAATACATCCTCGCCGCGCACGTTCTCGTGGATCTCGACGAAGATTTCCTTGTCGGCGAAGCGCTTGACCGTACAGTCCGTCAGCGGCAACTCGAGATAGGAAACGACCGCCTCGGCCAGGGCCCGGTTGGAGTTGCCGGTGACCAGTTTCATGGCGTGTCCCTGTTTTCAACATGCGCCGACTGGTCGGCCGCACCCCAGTTCCGCGCGCACCTTTAGCGGCAGCGGCTGCGTTAGGCAATCGGCCAAATGTCGGTTATGTGAAGGTTTTTCGCCGGTTGCCCGACGACCGACCGCGCCGGATAGTCCGCTTGCCTCGTGCGGCCGAACCTCGCTTCAGACGAGCCCGATCACCGACAACTGCCGCCCCGCCTTCGTTGCCTGGTGAGTTGCATGGCGGTGGGAGAAGTAGCGGTCCGGACGCCCGTAGGTGCAGCCGCCGGCGATTTCCACGGTTCCAACTCCAGCCTCGCGCAACTGCACGGCAACGAAGCCTGAAAGGTCGAAATGCTCGCGCCCGCCCGGACCCCTTTGGAAGTGGCGTTCGCCGCCGGGATGACGCTCGAGAAAATCGGCCATGAACTGCGGACCGACCTCATAGTTGGCCGCCGAGATGGTCGGTCCAACGGCGCAGATGATGCGGCCCGGTTCAGCGCCGAGTGCCGTCATGGCCGCCACGGTGTTGGCGAGCACACCGTCCATGGCTCCGCGCCAGCCGGCGTGGGCGGCGCCGATCACCCCGGCCTCCGGATCGACCAGCAGGATCGGCGCACAATCGGCCGTCACGATGGCGAGCGCTACGCCCGGCACCTTGGTCACCATGGCATCGGCCTCGGGCCGGGCGCCGGGTTCGGTCGGAGCCGTCAGCGTCACGGCGCGGGTCGAATGCACCTGCCGCAGGATCGCCAGTTGCCCAGGGGCGAAACCCAGCGCCTCGGCGATGCGGGCGCGGTTCTCGGCGATGCAGCCGGCGTCGTCGCCGACGGCTTCCGAGACGTTGAGCGAGGCGTAGTTTCCCTTTGACACCCCGCCGGAACGGCCGAAGAAGCCGTGGCGGAGACGGGGGAGGGCGGCGAGGGCCGGACTCTTTTCGAACGCCACGCTCATAGGCCGAACCCCTGCGGCCCGAGGCCGGGACTGGCGGCGCACAGCACCTTGAACAGCCCGCCCATGGCGCTGCTGCCGGTCAGGCGTTCGACGGCGGCCGCGATGTCGGCGGTCGAGCCGGGATTGGCCGCACTCAGCGCCCTGGCGCGCTCGCTGATACCGAGGCGCTCGAGGAAATCGCCCTGCGTTGCGAGCGGCTGAACGGCAAGGCCCGCCCGGCGCGCAACTGTGCCCAGCGCCTCGAAGTCGACATGGGCGGATATGTCGGCCTCCCCCGGCGCCGCCAGCGGGTCGGCATATTGGTGCCGGCGCACCGCCTGCAACGTCTCGCCGGTTTGCGTGCGGGCATATCCGTAGTCGATGACGAGGATGGCGCCGCCGAGTCGTGCGACGAGCCCGGAAAGCCGGTTCATCACCTCTCCCCCGGCGATGCCGACCTCCAGCATCTCGCCTTCGCCGGCGTTCTGCACCGCCTCGGGCATGGCACTCGGGGGGATCGGCGTCGGTGAAAGGCCGAAAGCGAGCCTGCCCTCGACAAGGCCGACCATGCGCTCGTGCCAACCGTCGCCGGCGCGTACGAACTGGCGGATGGGCAGTGCATCGAAGAATTCGTTAGCTACGACCAGTAGGGGGCCGTCGCCGACCTTTTCGAAGCTGTCGATCCATTTGGGCTCGTAGGGCTCGAGCCGGACGTTCTGTTGGGCAATGAGATCCGGGTTGGTTTCGAAAAGCCGGAGATCCAGCGCATCGCGAAAGCCGGGGGCGCGGCAGGCGACGCGCAGCATGTCGGCCATCAGCGTGCCACGGCCAGGGCCGAGCTCGAGGAGGGTGAAGGCCTTCGGCTCGTCCATCTGCTGCCAGAGGTTGACGAAGAAGAAGCCGATGAGCTCACCGAACATCTGGCTGATCTCGGGAGCGGTGACGAAATCGCCGGCCGCGCCCAGGGGATCGGCCTTGCGATAGTAGCCCTTGGCCGGATGGGTGAGGCAGAGGCCCATATAGTTGGCGATCGACATCGGCCCCTGCGTCCGGATCTGCAGGTCGATCAACTCGGCAAGGCTTCTGTCGTTGTCGTTAGAGGGCACGCTTCTTCCTTAAGGCGAAGAGGGCAAGGGCGAGGCCGGCGAGCAGCAAGGGGAGGCTCAGCACCTGGCCCATGGTGAGCCACCCGCCATAGAGATAGCCGATCTGCGCGTCCGGCAGGCGCACGAATTCTACCGCGATGCGCGAGAGCGCATAGCCTATGCCAAAGATGCCTGCCGTCAGCCCCGGCCGGCGCAGGCTGTGGGTGACGTGGGTGGCAAAGCGGATGACGAGAAAGAGCAGCAGGCCTTCGAGCGCGGCCTCGTAGAGCTGGCTCGGGTGTCGCGGGACGCCCAGCGGGTCGGTCGGGAATACCACGCCCCAGGGCAGGTCGGTCGGCGCGCCATAGAGCTCGGCGTTGATGAAGTTGGCCAAGCGGCCGAGCATGATGCCGATGGTGCCGACGGCGGCGAGGAGATCGAGGGAGGAGAGCAGATTCCCGCCCTTGGCGCGGGTAAACAGCATCACCGCCAGCATCAGGCCCAGCATGCCGCCGTGGAAGGCCATGCCGCCATCCCAGAGCGCGAAGATCTCGAGCGGATTGGCGAGGTATTGTGGCAGATTGTAGAACAACACATAGGCGATGCGCCCGCCAATGATGATGCCGAGGATAGCCCAGAAGGCGAAATCCCAGATCTCGTCGGGCTTGAACGGCGGCGCATTGTCGGCCCAGAGCGCCCGGCGCTTCAAGAGCAACATGCCGTAGAGGGCGCCGAGCAGCACGCCGGCGAGATAGGCCAACGCATACCAGCGCACGGCGAACGGACCGATATAAAAGGCTTCCGGGGCGATGTCGGGAAAGGGCAAGCGGGGCTCCGGCCATGGCGTTTGCGCGGACCATTGCCGCTTCGCCCGCTCTGGTCAAGTCGGGCGCGAGGGCCTACATAGTCGCTAAACGTCGCGGCCCTGCCGCACACTCTATACTAGGAACCCGCCCATGACCCAGAACAGCAGAATTTTCGACGATCTCGGACGGCTGATGAACGAGGCTGCCGGAGTTGCCGACGGCGTGCGCCGGGAGGTCGAGACCGTCGTCAAGTCGCAGGCCAAGCGCATCGTTGCCGACATGGACTTGGTCAAGCGCGAAGATTTCGACGCCCTGCGCGAGTTGGTCGAGGTGCAGGGCGAGGAGATCGATCAGCTGCGCAAGGAACTCGCGGCCCTGCGCACCAAGAAGAAAGCCGAATAGGCTCCTCGCTCGGTGCGGCTGGCGGTCATCTCCGATATCCACGGCAACAGCCTCGCGCTGGCCGCGGTGCTCGCCGATATCCGGGCCGAAGGGGCGGACGCGATCGTTTGCCTCGGTGACAATGTCAGTGGTCCGCTCGACCCCGCCGGGGCGGCCGAGATGCTGATGGGTCTCGGTTGCGTTGCCGTGGCGGGCAACCACGACCGCTGGATCTTCGGCGACACCCCTGATCTCATCGACCGCTTCGCCGTTTCGCGGCTCTCGCCGGCGCATCAGCTATGGCTGTCAGGTCTGCCGGCAACGCAGGTGCTCGACGGCGAGGTGTTCCTCTGCCACGGCACGCCAACCAGCGACGAGATGCCCTGGCTCGACAACTTCTATACCGGCCGCAGGACGGAACTGCCCGACGAAGCCACGGTCGCCGCCCATGCCGACGGGCTCGATTTCCCGGTGCTATTGTGCGGCCACACCCACATCGCGCGCTGCGTGCGGCTCAAGGATGGACGCCTGATCGTCAATCCGGGGGCGGTGGGACTGCAAGTCATCATCGGCTCGCCCGACGCGCGCTATGCGCTCCTCGACAGGCGCGAGGGCCAATGGTCGGTCAGCCTGCGGACGGTTCCCTACGACCACGCCGGTGCCGCCGATCAGGCCGCGCGCAATGGCTTTGCGCAGTGGCGGGATGTGCTGATGCATGGATGGGACGGGCCGGAGGGGTTGTTTTAGGGTGTTTCAGGCTGCCAGACGCAGCGCTGCTGGCTGGCACAATACCTCCACCACCCCGGTGTCACCGCCGCGCCGGAATATCGAGCCCGCGCTGCACGGCGGGGCGCACCAGGGCGCGGGCCAGCCAGCCAGGCACGTATTTCAGCTCATCGAAGCCGACGATGTCGCGCGCTTCATAAAAGCCGATCAGGTTGCGCACCCAGCCGATCATCGAGATGTCGGCAATGGTGAAATCGTCGCCCATGATCCATTCGCGGCCGGCGAGCCGCGTCTCGATCACGCCGAGGAGTCGCTGAGCTTCGGCCCGGTAGCGCTCGTGCGGTCGCTTGTCCTCGATCTCGCGACCCTTGAACTTGTGGAAGAAGCCGAGTTGCCCGAACATCGGGCCGATCGCCCCCATCTGGAAGAACACCCACTGGATGGTCTCGTAGCGCAGGGCCGGAGCGGCGGGGAGGAGCTTGCCGGTCTTTTCGGCAAGGTAGAGGAGGATGGCGCCGGATTCAAAGAGGGGCAGCGGTTTGCCGCCGGGGCCGTCGGGGTCGATGATCACCGGGATCTTGCCGTTGGGGTTGAGCGCGAGGAACTCCTCCGTCCAGCTCTCGTCCTTGCCGATGTCCACCCGATGCACCTCGTAGAGCAGGCCGATCTCTTCGAGCATGATCGAGACCTTGACGCCATTGGGCGTCGGCAGGGAGTAGAGCTGCAGCCGGTCGGGGTGCTGGGCTGGCCAGCGCCGGGCAATCGGGAAGGCGGAAAGATCGGTCATGCGGTACCTCGATGCACTCTAGAAGCGGTCGCTCGGTGCGGACCATAGTCACGCGACCTTCTCGTGCAAGGCGGTATCAGTCGTGAAACCGTCCGACCGGTACGCCGGCGAGAGCTGCGCGAAACGAGACGATTCCCCCACAAAGCGGGTGCTCGGCCAAAAGTTCCGGCTCCACTCCGGAACTGAGGCTCGTCACATAGACCGTCTTCATATCCGGGCCACCGAAGCATGGCATGGTCGGGCGCAGCACCGGCAGGTCGATGAATTCGAGCAACTCGCCCTCCGCCGAAAAACGGTTGAGCCGGCTGGCGGAAGGTCCTGCGGACCAATAGGTGCCCGCCATGTCGCAGGCGCCGCCGTCGGCGCGACCGAGGAGCTCGCTCTCGACGACCAGGTGCCGCCGGTTCGCGGCCACGCCGGCTGCGGGGTCGAAGTCCCAGACGTCGATCCACATCTGGCCCCGCGAGTCCGAGTGGTACATCAGCGTGCCGTCGGCGTTCCAGGCGAGGCCGTTGGAGGTCGAAAGTCCGTCAGCGATGGTGCGCACATCTGCGTCCGGCCCGATGCGATAGAGCCGCGCGGCAGGCGAACCCACGCCCGTCGCATCCATGCTGCCGACCCAGAAGGCGCCGTCCGGTCCGACCTTGCCGTCGTTGAACCGCATGCCGGGCTTGGCGTGCTCGACCCGCGCCAGGCGCTCGCGCGCGCCGGTCGCCATGTCGAACAGCACCACGTCCTCGCTCAGCGCCACCACCAGCCGGCCGGAGCGGCAGAGCCCGAAGGCACCGACCGGCTCGCCGAACGACCATAGTGCCCGCGCTCCACTGGCGATTTCGAGGGCGTGGATGGTGCCGGCCGGAATGTCGGTCCAGAACAGGCGTCCGTTGTCGCCGTCCCACACCGGGCTCTCGCCCACCGCGAACCGCTCGGCAACGACTGTTTCGATCTGGACCATGGCTTATCCCTGGTATTGCCGGCTTTCTGCCGGAAGAAAAGCAAGCGCCCCGCTGGGGCCCTAAAGGGGGGAGCTGGCGCGTCCCACCAACACCTTGCGGCTGTTGAGGAATCTCAGGATGGGTCCCTGCGTCGGGGTGACACCGAGTCTGTGGCCGTTGCGGTGCCAAGCACCGACACCCAGGGTGCACAACATCACTTACGCGACTGCAACTTCGGCTTGTGAACCACCGCCCCAACTCCCCCCGATGTCACTCCGGCGAATGCCGGAACCCAGCCTGAGATGTCAAGGTGTATGAGGGGGGACGATACGCGTGCAAACCGCGTTTTTTGCCCGCTGAAGCGTTCAGGCCACTCGCCCTTCAGCGCCGCCCCGAGACGGGACGGCGCCGATTGTTCTCACCGCGTCTTTTAGCGGTAAACGCGGACGGTTTCCACGAACTCGCCGAACTCCCCGAGCGAAGAGGCGCTGGTGGTATAGGAGCGGCAGCTCTCGCCGAAACCGCGACGGGTGCAGAGTTCCACGTCGAAGCCGCCGCGGTTATCGAACGAGCCGATGCCGTCGGCAAAGCTGGGCAGGCGGTAGCGCTGGCCGGGCTCCAGGCAGAAGCTGTCACCGCGGAAGCGGCTGCGTTCATAAAAGCAGACTTCGCGGATGACCGGCGGGCGTACCACCGGCGGGTCGACGACGATCGGCGGCCGGCCGATGCCGATGCTGACATTGGGGCCGTCGCCACCGCCGATGGTGAACCCGAAGCTGAAGCCGCCCGATCCGCCGCGGTCGGCCGAAAGATAGCTCGAAGAGACCCAGCCGTCCGGACCGGACTTGACCACGTAACACCAGCGGCCCTCGCAGCGCTGCACGTCGACCTGCTGGCCGCGCACGAGGGTATCGACGACGGCGTAGCTGGTGCCCGGGCCGGAGCGCACGTTGACATTGGTGGTCGCAAATCCCGGCGCCGCCTGGGCTGCCGGCAGGAAGACGGCGAGGGCTGCGGCCGCCACGGCGATGCCGGTGGCCAGGTTCAGCAGCAATTTGCGCGTTTGACGTTTCATTTTGACGCTCCTTTCGAGGTCACACCTCGACCCCCAATGACCGTGTGGGCACTTCGCCCCACCCGGCAATGCTTATTGTTTCAGCAACGGCCGCCAGGGTTTGAAAGTTCCCGAAACGACGGTTGTCCAAGGTCCTTGCAAGGCAAGTCTGCCGTTGTGGTAAATAATTCCGCTACGACAACTTACCGTGATATCCGCTTACTGGAGGGCCGGCAGCATTCGCCGGCCGCCCCGAGATCGCGACTTGGCTCTATGAAACATCGCGCCATATGAACGGCGGCTGAACGGTCAGCGGGCAATAACGCGCTTGGCGCCGTCTTCGCCGAGCGCCACATAGACGAAGCGGCCGTCGGTGACCTTGACGCGGTCGGCGACGCGGTTGCGCCGGGCCCAGGCTTCGACCTCGACGGTGACCGAGGTGGTGCCGACACGCTCGATGGTTGTGTAGACGCAGAGCACGTCGCCGACCTTGACCGGAGCAATGAAGGTCATCGCCTCGACGGCGACGGTGACCACGCGCCCGCCCACGCGCTCGACGGCGGCGATGGCGCCGGCGATATCCATTTGGCTCATCACCCAGCCGCCGAAGATGTCGCCGGCCGGGTTGGTATCGGCGGGCATGGCCAGGGTCCTGATGGTCAGGGCGCCCTCTGGTTCGGTCTGCTCGTCCTTCATCTCAGGGGTCCTTTCGCCGGCCAGCGGCCCGTTTCCTCTTCCCAATGCTTGCGGCAGAGGGAAACATAAACCGATTTCTCGATCGAGACCTGGTCGCCGTCGGTCAGCGCGCGCCCGTGCTGGTCCTGGCGCACGACCATCGTCGCCTTGGCGCCGCAAGAACAGATGGTGCGGATTTCGCGCAGCACATCGGCAATGGCGAGCAGTTCCGAGGAACCCGGAAACAGCCTGCCCTGGAAGTCGGTTCGCAGTCCAAAGCACATGACCGGCACCTTCAGGCGATCGGTGACGTGGGCGAGTTGCCAGACCTGGGCGGAGGAGAGGAACTGGGCCTCGTCGACGAAGACGCAATCGACCTTGGATTCTTCCATGGCGTCATGCACGCGCTGATAGAGATCGTCGCCCTCGGCATAGGTTTCGGCCTCGGCGGAAATACCGAGCCGCGAGCGGATGAGACCCACCCCGTCCTCGGCATAATGGATCGAGGTGAAGAGCAGGGTGCGCATGCCGCGCTCGCGATAGTTGTGCGACGCCTGCAGCAGCAGGGTGGATTTGCCCGCGTTCATTGCGGCGTAGGAGAAGTAGAGCTTGGCCATTTGTGGTGCGGGAATCCGTTCAAGGAAACCCTTATTGCCCTGGCGGGCCACGGGGGCGAGTCCCGTGCCTGTCGCTTCCCCAAAAAAAGACCGCCTGGGCAAGGCCCGGCGGCCAGAACCGATCGGGGTCGGTTGGAACGGGTGGGGTTGGCGGCCAAACCGTTCCCTTGGAGAAGCCGTGCGCGGCGCAAGCGGGGGCGCGGGGCAGCGGATCCTTTCCCGGTGTTGGGGACGCCGGGAACAATAGGAACCTATGGGCTCTCTATGACCGGGACATGACAGAAACCTCCACAAAACTGCCTCAGATTGAAACTAGTCAATCCATCGCAGTCGGGGCGCCGGAGATATGCTGATGAAATGGGTTTCTGTTCTTTGTGCCGTCGCTCTCTCGCAGGTCGTCTCTCCTGTCCTGGCCGCGAACCTGGCCTCGCCGGTCGGCACCTGGGAGATCGAGATGCGCGATTCGCGCTATCAGGTGGAAATGTGCGGTGAGAACGAGGACCAACTCTGCGGCACCCTCATCTGGCTCGGCAACGGTGCCGACAATGAAGAAAACCTGCCTTACCTCAACACGCTCCTCATCGATCATGCGCCGCAGGTCGGCGAGAACCGGTGGCGGGGCAAGTTGCATATCTTCGGGCAGACGGCGACGGGCACGATCACCCAGGTGAGTGACAACCGGATTGAGCTCGAGGGGTGCGTGGCGTTTGTGCTGTGTCGGACGTATCAGCTCTACAGGATCGATTAGAGGCTCGGCGACCGATCCCCTAGGCGCGCCGCGCTACATTCAAATATTCACGCCCTCGTCACTCGCGGTCGCAATCAGTACAGTTCGCGAGACCTCCAGTCGGGAGTGCCGCCATGGAAGCCCAGGTCTATCACCCCGCCCATGCTCCCAAGCCGCCGTTCGAAACCGAGCGGCTGATGATGCGCCCCTATGTGGTGGAGGATGCCGAGATCGTACACGCAAAGCTCGATACTGACCCTGAGGTCTGGCGGTTCGACCCCGGCCGTGAACGCAGCCTCGATGAGCGGCGCGAGGTGATCATGCGTTTTGCCATGCTCCACCGCCAGTTCGGCTTCGGGCCGTGCGGCGCGTGGGGCAGGGACGGCACTTTCATTGGCCAGGGCGGACTCAACCCTTATCTCTACGACCATCGCGACGGCACGCGCACGGTGGAGTTCGAGGTGATGTATAAGGTTGCGCGGCCCTTCTGGCGGCAGGGCTACGCCACCGAGATCGCCCGCTACTGGGTTGACTACGCCTTCGCGCACATGCGCCTGCCGCGGCTTTTCATCGCTCCGGCCCGCGCGAATGCAGGCTCGGTCGCGGTGCTACGCGCGCTTGGGGCAAGCTTTGAGGATGACTGGCTGGACGAGAACGCGGTTATCGCCTCGCTCTATCCACCCGGAAAGACTGCAAACTAGGTCGTGAAACCGATAAATCGGGAGCGGCCGAAAAGGGGTGGTGGGTTCAACCGGTCATCGCAACACCTTCTGTAGCCTATCGGCGGGCGTTTCGAAGTCC
>NZ_BSNS01000017.1 GCF_030160115.1 Devosia nitrariae
CCTACGATGCCGACAGCCTGCACGACGTCATTCTCAATGAGGGCGGCGAGCCGGTCATTCCACCGCGCCGCCACCGCAAGTACCAGCATAGCTACGACAAGTTCGTCTACCGACAGCGCTGGGGGATCGAAGGTTTCTTTGCCAAACTCAAGCAATGGCGGCGCGTCGCCACCCGCTACGACAAGCTGGCAGCCAATTTCCTCGGCTTCATCAAGCTCGCAAGCATCATGCTGTGGCTCAAATAGCTAAATTGTCACTACAACCTAGAGCTTTTCCCGTTCCGATTGAATCGGAACGGGAGCTCTAAGTCATTGATTTGTCGCGCTTTCGAACCGCAAAAGTGGTGCCCACTTGTGCTGAAAACGCTCTAGCCGCCGAACCGCGCCAGATCCGAGCCTCGCACCTCGTGGTGCTCGACGAATTCCGGACGCTCGAGCAGGTACTGGTCGTCCTCGGGATAGTAGCGCGCGACCTGGTAGTCATCGCCGGCGAAACGGCGCACGGCATCGAGGTCCGTCCACCAGCTGATGGTCGAAATCTCGCTGCTGCCATCGCCGAGATCGCGCAGCAGGATCTGGTAACCAAGATTGCCCTTCGTTTCTGCGTAATGCGCGGCGCCCGTTTCCTCGATATAGCCGACATATTCATCCGCCTCTTCCGTGCGGATGCGGGCCGACCATTTCCTGAAGATCATCTGCCCTCTCCTCGATCCTGTCCGCGCGTTCCCGCTCATTTGAGCACGGCCGTCGCCTCGATTTCGATGAGGAAGTCGGGATTGGCATGCCCCAGCACGCGGATACCACTGACCGTGGGCGGGTTCTTGATTCCGCCGGCGCGCTTCATCCACTCGTTGAAACCCGGCGTGATGTCGCCCTCGCCCTTGATGTAGAGGCCGACGCGGACCAGGTCGTCGAGTGTGCCGCCGGCGGTCTCCAGCACGCGAATGAGGTTGTCGACCGCCTTGGCGGTCTGGCCGGCGAGATCGTTGCTGACCACCTTGCCGGTTTCATCGACGCCGTTCTGGCCGCCGATGATCAGGGTGCGCATGCCGGCCGGCACGATGATCCCTTGCGAGAACACCGGGCTCCTGTGCATGCCTTGCGGGTTGATGTGCTCAAGCGTCGTCGCGGTCATCTGGCTCTCCTCTGACTGTTGTGCCTGCGCAAAGGCAAGGGACGGGGCGGCCAAAGTCGCCGCTGCGGACGTAACGAAAGTCCGCCGTTGCATCATCATTCGGGTCACGTTGTCCTCCTCGAGTGTTTCAGCAAAAGTGACACCACCTTTGCGGTTCGAAAACGCGACAGTTCAAGACTTGGAGCCGCCGTTCTGGTTGTCGGAACGGGAAAGCTCGCATGGTGATGACCGGAGATTACAACGGGCCTCCTGCCAGAACGTGTCAGCAACCTGTTCGCGCAAGGCGGGCGAAGTTCACGCCATGCAGGATGCCTCATCCGAGGCTCGCCGCTCGCGCAATCAAGATCACCCCCGCCGCGACGACGACGACCCCGACACCTCGGGCGACGCGCTCACCTGCGAGACGTTCAATGGCGATGGCTGCTGCGACGACCGCCATCGCGCGCAAGTCCATGATGCCGATGACCAGAAGGACCGCCATCAGATTGGCACAGCACTGGCTGCAGTGAAGGCCGAGGCGCACGCCGTGTCGCAAGGCTGTGCCGATGTCCGCCGGCAGCGGATGGCCGCGTCCGGGCACTGCCCGACAGCAGGCAAGATGATGCGCCTTCCAGGAGGTAAACTGGAGCGCGCCGGCGATCAACACGACCACACCGACCGCCATCGGTACGGCGTGCGCCAACGCCGGCTGCTGCATCTCGACCGCCGCCAGCGCGGCGCCCAGCGGAAAAGCGGCCATTCCGAATACGGTCCAGACGAAGAAGTATCCGACGCCCACCAGTGCGGTCAGCCAACCGAGGCGGGTTTCGCCCGTCCTGGCGACAGCTTGGCGGTAGCGTCGCAGCATTGGCACGAGGGACGGCAGCATCATCGCCACCATCATTACGATCCACATGCCGAGGAACGAGGCTGCGGCGCCCAGCCAGGTCTGGCCGGGCATCCGCATCCACATCATTGACATCGTCCAGCCGCCGGGCATCTCCATCTCGCGCATTGCCGACATGGACGTGCTCCAGACAATCGTCACTGCCGCGCACGCAGCAAAGAGGAGCGCCGAAACGGCGAAGAAGGACCGCTCTGACGTTGACTCGGAAACCATCCCCGTCCTCCTTTCCCGGCGAAATCCAGGACCTGCTCAGCGCTTGTCGTAGTCGTCGTGGTGTCGGAACCAGAGGCCGGTCTCGTTACGCCCCAATGGTGCTCGGTCGAGCCACTGGTACATGCCCCAGAGGCCGTCCAGGCCGCGCGCGTAGGTGGAATAGGTGTGGTAGACGACGCCGCCCTCGCGAACGAAAGCGCTCATGCCTGGCCTCTCTCGCACGTAGGTGACCGGATCGACGCCGGTCATGGCCGCGATGGGAGCCTCGTCGGCAATTTGCGAACTCTCGCGCAACGCTGGCTCACGCCGATAATTGTATTCGACGTCTCCTTTGCGCTGTTCCTCCTCGGTGATCGAGGCGTTGAAATCGTAGTTGAAATCGCCGTCGTCCGAGGATGCCCATGGAAATGTCCACCCCATCCGCCGCTTGAAGGCCTGCAGCTTGGTGAGCGGCGCCCGCGACACCGCCCAAAGCATGACGTCGTGGTTGGCCAAATGGACGGCGAAGCCATTGAAGCCGTCGGCGATCGCCGAACAGGCCGGACACCCGACCTTGTAGTCCGGCCCGAACATGAAGTGATAGACCAGAAGCTGCGAGCGTCCTCGGAAGAGGCCCGCTAGCGAGGCGCTTCCCTCCTCGGTCTCGAGCCGATACTCCTTTTCAATCTGCACCCACGGCAGCTCCTGCCGCTGCCGCGCCAGCGCGTCGCTGCGGTGCGTCAGCTCCTTTTCCGCCTTGAGCAATTCAAGTCGGGCTGCAAGCCACTCTTCACGTGTGCCGGTCATGTGTGTCGTCATCACTGTCTCTCCTTTGGGTGCCTTTGGGTGCCCTTGCCTGCCGTCCGTGACACGGCGTGCTGATCGAAGACGCGAGATACGATAGGACCGTGGTATCAACGGTGGGAGTTACAAGTGTGGCGGGATTCGGAGACTCGCTGGTCATTGCTGCTGCGCACTGAACCAGGTCGCCTCGCGCGGCGCGGAATGAATGGCGCAGCAGGCAGCACTGCTGTTGCAAGCCTTGCCAAAATGACACTACTCAATGGCGACGACCAATTTTGCCAGCGCTTTGGCCTCCCCTCATTTCTCGCAGATGCGTCGCGGACCGGAATAGGGCTGGAACGTGCAATCGGACGCGCGGAACGAGCGGTAGGCCCGCGAGCAGGCCTGGATGTTGCACTGCAGCGGGGCGCTGGCCGGCTGGTTTTCCGCGCCGAACGGGGCCTCCGCCGCAGACCCTTGCGGCGGCACGGCATCGGTCATGAAGCGCTGCCACATCATGGCCGGCAACCGGCCGCCGGTGACACCATCCATGGGTGAGCTGTCGTCGTTGCCGACCCACACGCCCACCGTATAGTTCTCGTCGAACCCGACGAACCAGGCGTCGCGGTAGTCCTGGCTGGTGCCTGTCTTGCCCGCCGCGATGCGGTCGATCATCGCCGCCTGCCCGGTGCCGCGTTCGACGACCAGCTGCAGCAGCCCGACCATGGTGCCGTGCACGGCATCGAGCGATTGCGATGGCTCGACTCGCGGCCCGATGGTGAAGGGGCGGCCATTGGCCGCCTCGAACGTCGCGATGCCATAGGGCTCGATCGGCGCCATGCCAGCCCGGATCGACGCGTAGGCGCCGGTGAGGTCCAGCAGCGATACTTCCGACGCCCCGAGGATCAGGCTCGGTGTCTCGCGCAGCGACGCGTCGATGCCGAGCTCGCGTGCTGCGGCCACGATGTTGGGCAACCCCACTTCCATGCCGAGATAAACCGAGGCGACGTTGAGCGAGCGCGCGAACGCTTCGGCAAGGCTGACCCGCCCCGAGTATTCGCCATCGAAATTCTCGGGGGTCCACCCGTCGATCTCGATGGGGCGATCCTCCAGCCTTGTGTCCGGCGCCGCTCCGAGCTTCAAGGCCGCGTAATAGGTGAAGAGCTTGAATGTCGAGCCCGGTTGCCGCAGCGCCAGAGCGCGGTTGAACTGGCTCTCGCCATAGTCGAGCCCGCCGACCATCGCCAGCACCGCACCGTCGGGCCCCAGCACCACCATGGCGGCCTGCCCGGCACCGGACCCCGCGCCCTGCTCTTCCATGACGGTCCGCACCGATTGCTCGGCGATCGTCTGCAAGGCCGGCACGAGGGTCGTGGTCACCTTGACGTTGCCGAGGAACTGTCCCGACATTTCCTGTGCGTCCTGCATCGCCCAATCGGCAAACCAGGTGCCGGTGCCGAATTCCGGACGCCGCGGCTGCAGCTGTGCCGAATTGAGCTGCGCCTCGGCGGCGGCTGCATCGTCGAGAAAGCCCGCCGACTGCATGGCCCTGAGCACCGCTGCCGCACGTTCCCTCGCCCCTTCAAGATTCTCCAGCGGATTGAGGGCCGAGGGGGAAGCAATGAGGCCGGCAAGCAGCGCGCTTTCCGCGACCGTCAGCTCATTGACGGCCTTATCGAAATAGACCCTCGCAGCGGCCGGCATACCGGTCGCCCCCGCGCCGAGATAGACGTTGTTGAGATAGAGGGTGAGGATCTCGTCCTTGCTCAGCCGGCTCTCCAGCCAGAGCGACAGGAAGAGCTCCTGCACCTTGCGGCGCAGCGCACGGTCCGGCTCGAGATAGAGGATCTTGAGCAATTGCTGGGTGATGGTGCTGCCGCCCTCGCGGATCTCACCGGCAACGAAATTGCGGGTGAGCGCCCGCCCGATCCCCCACAGGTCCATGCCCCAATGGTCGTAGAAGCGGCGGTCTTCGATGGCGAGGACCGCCTGCACGAGACTTTCGGGGAACTGGTCGAGCGTTGCCGACGCCTCGCGGTAGGGTCCGCGCTGGATCAGCGGCTCCCCGCCGGCAGCGACCAGGGAAATGGCCTGGTTGTCGACCCGGCCCGAGGCGATCCTTTCGAGCGGCACGTCGTGGAGTGCCCAGACCATGAGCCCGATGGTTGCAGCGATCAGGCCCACGGCAAGAGTGCCGGCAACGATCGCGATCCGGCGCCCGACCCTGCGGCGGCGCGGGGTCCGGGAGGATGCTGGCAGGGTCTCGCCCTGAGGCGGCAGATCCACGTCAACGCCGGTCGGGGTTTGCTCGGTTGTGGCAGGGGAGCCGTCCCGCCGCCTGGCTCGCAGAAGGGAGAGGCTCCATCTGCCGAAGCGGGCGAGGTCCCGGCCCACCGCCCTCAGCAACAGGGCAAGCGCCGCCCCCGTATTCACCACCTCATCGTCCGGCCGGCCTCGGCTTGACGGCGCCTGCGGCTCGGCGGCCGCGTCCGGTGGCGATCCGGTCGGCTGGGAGTCTGTTAAGGGTTGGGGCCATCGCCTGGGCATGGATATGGTGGAGTTGTTGACGCTCCCTCGACAACTGACGGAGGAGCGATCCGGTTCAATCGCGGCGTACGATGCGCGCCCGCCTCGACATTCTCCCCGGCCCGCTCCACAATTGCCTCCCCACCTCCGCTTCTCAAAAACCAAGGTCTATCAGATGGCTCTGCGTATCCTTTTCGTCGGCGGCACCGGCCAGATCTCCTATCCATGCATCAAGCGCGCCATTGCCGAGGGCCATGACGTCAGCGTCTACAATCGCGGCAAGAGGATCACCGACCTGCCGGCCGGCGTCACCTCTATTACCGGCGAACTCGCGGCGCCCGAATATGCGGACCTGGCCAAGGCCAACTATGATGTCGTCTGCCAGTTCATCGCCTTCACGCCCGATCAGGTGGCGCGCGATATCGAGGTGTTTGCCGGCCATTGCGGCCAGTACATCTTCATCTCGTCCGCCTCCGTCTATGAAAAGCCGGCGCGTCACTACGTGATCACCGAGGAAACCCCGGCGATCAATCCGTACTGGCCCTATAGCCAGAACAAGATCGCCTGCGAAGAGCTGCTGAAGAACAGTGAGAACCTATCCTGGACGATCGTACGCCCCAGTCACACGGTTCGCACGGGCCTGCCCATCATGATGGGCGACAGCGACATCATGGCGAGACGGATGCTCGATGGGGAGCCGACGATCGTCGCCGGCGATGGCCACACGCCCTGGACCCTGACGCGATCGGTCGATTTCGCCGTGCCGTTCGTCGGCCTCTTCGGCAAGCCGCGCGCGCTGAACGATATCTTCCATATCACCAGCGACCGCGCCCATATCTGGGATGATATCCAGAAAGCGATCGCCAGGTTGCTCGGCGTCGAAGCCAAAATCGTGCACGTCCCGACGGACACTCTCATCCGCTACAACCAGGATTGGGTGGGCCCGTTGCTGGGCGACAAGTCCTGGACGGCGATCTTCGACAATTCCAAGGTCAAGAGCGTGGCAGGCGACTTCACCTGCGCCGAAGATCTCGAGGAGATCCTCGCCGAGCCGATCATGCACCTCAAGCAGCGTCTGGCTGCCAACCATCCGCCGAAGGGCGATCTCGACGCCCTGGTCGATCGGATATGCCGGGAGCAAGCGGCGCTCGGCTAGGGCGGTTCGCGCCTATGTGAGTGCCCTCCCTGGCTCCTGGGTGTCACCCCCGTCCTCCCCCATCAAGGGGGAGGTGGAACTCCGAGCGGTTGACATATAGGTGCCACAAGCACAGTGCAGCACCTCCCCCTCGATGGGGGAGGACGGGAGGGGGTGGTGCGTCTCGCACCGTCCTTGGTTGGCTCTTGCGTCCACCTGTTCACCCCTTCTCCGTCACGTACCGCTGCACCTCCTGCGTGGCAATTGCGTCGCGGTTCTCGTCCCAGTCGGGTCCCCCGCCCAACCGGACGGCGAGATAGATCAGGTTGGCGAAGAAGCCCGGAACGCCGCGGTTCTCCATCGCCTCCTTCATGATCCTGTCCGCCTCGAGCCGGCTATAGGGCGTAGATCGACTGATGGATGCGGGGTGCTTTTTCCAGATGCCGGTGCCGCCCGTGGAATAGAGATAGTCATGGATGATGGCCGCCTTCACCCAGGGTCCGTCTGGCGGGACCAGCGTCCAGGCCCATCTGGGCACGGATGCGAGGTCGGTGACGAACCCTGCCGGAACGGTGATCGTTTCCCCTTCATCCCCTTCCGTATAGGTCAGCGGGCGCTGCAAACCCCAAAGGCTTCTGCCGCCCTTGAGGGACGGCACCTTATTGTTGTCGAGCAGAACGAGGACGAGTTTCCCGCTGAACCTGTCGACATACTCCTCCATGTCACCCCTCCCGATCCCGCAGCCGTGTCGTGGATTCAGAACGAGACGATTCGATAACCTAGTGCTCGCGTTCCGTTTCTATCCAGACGGGAAAGAGCTTAGCATGTCGCCGCTTGGGGAGAGCACCGTCACGCGTTTCGGCATCAGGAGATCGACGGGGCATGCGCGGCTGATCGGCTGTCTCTCTTCGCCCTGCTCCTGGGGAGGGGCCGCCCATGAAGCGCATAGCGATCTTTTGCGACGGAACGTGGAACCGCATCTCGAAGTCGCCGACCAATGTCGTGCTCGGCGCCCAGCTGCTGCTTCCGGTGGCCGATGACGAGGTTCAGCAGCTCACCTACTACCGGCAGGGCGTCGGCACGTCCTGGCTCATCAACCAGAAGCTCGAGACCTACCTTGCCGGGGCGTTCGGCCTCGGGCTCTTCGACAACATCGCCGACGCCTATCGCTTCCTGGTGTTCAACTATGAGACGGGCGACGAGATCTACATTTTCGGCTTCTCGCGCGGCGCCTTCACCGCCCGCTCGCTGGCCGGATTGATCCGCAAATGCGGCATCGTCAACCGCGACAGGATCGGTGAGATCGAGGGCGCCTTCGAGCTCTATCGGCGCCGCGGCGACGCCTCGCATCCCGACAGGGACGATGCACAGCGGTTCCGCGCCGAGAACTCGCCGGAAACGATCATGAAGGACGAGGATCGCGAGTGGCGCCGCGCCAACGGCTATGAGAACCTTTACGAGGACCTTCCGAACTTCACCATCACCTATCTCGGCGTTTGGGACACAGTCGGAGCCCTCGGCATCCCCAAGCATCTGATCGTCGAGCAGATCGCCCGCACGGCCAGCAAATACGAGTTCCACAACCTCCAGCTCTCGAGCATCATCGCCTCCGCCCGTCACGCCGTGGCGCTCGATGAAACGAGGCTGAGCTACGCGCCCTCCACCTGGGAGAACCTTGCCGACCTGCAAAAGGAACGGCCGGGCGCTTACGCCGAACTCTGGTTCCCCGGCAACCACGGATCGGTCGGCGGAGGCGGCGACATCAGGGGCCTCTCCGACGCGGCACTCCTCTGGGTCATGGAGGGTGCGGCAAAGGCTGGCCTTGGCCTCGACACGGCCGCCATGGACAACATCGCGCGCAACGTCGACTTCAAGGCGCCTCTGAGCAATGTCTTGGCGGGGCCGGGCTTTCTCGATCTCATCATGCGCCGAGCCAGCCGCACCGGCCCGGAGGATGAGAGCTTGCTCTCGCAGACTGCGCTCGCGAGGCTCAGGCACGCTGACGATGCTGGAGGGTGGAAGAAATATCGGCCGCCTGCCATCGGGAAGCTTCTCGATCGGTTGTTCCCGGACAAGTAGTCCGCACCGCGCAAGGCCCCCTCACCCGGCCCTGCGGGCCGACCTCTCCCCCAAAGGGAGAGGTGACGCGGTGACGCGCGCAGTGCCCTCTTCACCTCTCCCTGGGGGGAGGTCGACGGCGAAGCCGGCGGGTGAGGGGGCCTTCCGCTTCCGCCCAAGCGGACTTCAGCTCCGAAGGGTCCGATCACCCAAGAGCGGCGACAGGCTGCGACCTCTTGTGGACCGTCCTGCGGTAGGCGCCGATGATGATCTCCTCGGCCGTCGGGTCGATCTGCTTGCCCTCGAGGAAGTCGTCGATCTGGTCGTAGGTCACACCATAGACTTCCTCGTCGGCCCGTTGCGGCGCGTGATCCTCGAGATCGGCGGTCGGAACCTTGGTGATCAGTGCCTCCGGAGCCCCCATATGCCGCGCCAGCGCCCGCACACGCCGCTTGGTGAGGCCGGCCAGCGGCAGGATGTCTGCCGCACCGTCCCCGAACTTGGTGAAGAACCCCATCACCGCCTCTGCGGCATGATCGGTGCCGATGACGATGCCGTTGGCGTTGCCGGCGACCGCATACTGGGCGACCATGCGCTGGCGCGCCTTGATGTTGCCGAGGTGAAAGTCCCGCAGCGCCGGGCTCGCGAAACTCACCCCCGCTTCCTCCACCTGCCGCATCATCGCGTCCACCGGATCGTGGATATTAACTGTCAGGTTCTTGTCGGGCGCGATTGCCGCCAACGCCGCCTGGGCGTCGTGCTCGTCCGCTTGCACCCGGTAGGGAAGCCGCACGGCAATGAACTCGGCCGCATAGCCCTCGTCCCGAAGCTCACGCACGGCCGCCTGTGCCAGCAGGGCGGCCGTCGTCGAGTCGATGCCGCCGCTGATCCCCAGCACATAGGCCTTGAGCCCGGAGTTCCGCAGATACTCCTTGAGAAAGCCGATGCGCCGCTCGGCTTCGGCAGGGGCATCGAAGGTGGCGGCGACCCCGAGATCGGCGATGATGTCGGTCTGGTTCATGGGTTTGACTTTCTGCTGTAAGCACCGGCGAGGAGGAGTAGCTTCAATCTAAACAACCGGCACCACGCCTGCGCAATGAGGAAGCTTATGCGAGGCCTCATCAACCACATCGATCTGACCGTCCTCGACCCGGACCGCTCCCTCGCCTTCTATGAAGCCGTCCTCGGCTACATGGGCTACCGGCGCGTGTCCGCGCACGAGCGCGGCTACGATTTCGACCGCGAAGCCCCCGACGGCCTCTACACCTCCGTCGGCATCATGCGGGCGCAAGGCCAAGGACGAACCCGCCGGCACGACCGCTATTCACCGGGCCTCCACCACCTGGCCTTCACCGCGGAAAGCCGCAGCGACGTCGACGCCTTCCACCGCCTGCTCCTCGACATCGACGCCGACGTCCTCGACCCGCCGGCCGACTATCCGCAATATGGTGTCGGCTACTATGCCGTGTTCTTTGCCGATCCCGACGGCCTCAAACTCGAGTACGTCTATTGGCCGAAATAGCGCCAGCGTTTAAGGGCTGCCCCACGGGTGCGCGGGGAGAGGGCAAATGAAGATCATCGGCATGCTCGGCGGGCTGGGGCCGCCGTCGACGGTCAAATATTACGAGTGGCTTACGCAAGGTGTGCAGCAGCGCACGGGCGGCACCTCCCAGGGCGCGCGCGTGCTGATCAACGCGCTCGACGGCAAGGACATCGCGGCGTTCCGCGCGAGGGGGGACGACGAAGGCGAAGGCGCGTTCTTTGCCGCGGAGGCGCAACGGCTGCAGCGAGCCGGCGCCGAGTGCATCCTCATCGCCTCCAACACCTCGCACAAGAACGCACCATGGGTAGAGGACGCCGTCTCCATCCCCCTCATCCACCTCGCCAAAGCCACGGCACGGGCTGTGGTCGAGTCCGGGCAGCGCAAAGTCGTCCTGCTCGCCACGGCGACGACGCTCGAAGGTCACTTCTATACGGATATTCTGCGGGCGGCGGGACTCGATGTCGTAATCCCCGATGCTGACGAGCGCGCATATATGGATGAGGCCATCTACCAACGACTCGTACGCAATATCGTGGCGCCAGCCGATAAGGAGAGGTTTGCGGAGATCACGAAGAAGTTGATCAAAAGGCACAAGGCCGAGGGCGTGATCCTCGGCTGTACAGAGCTGACCCTGCTCTCACTGCCGGAGCGATTTGAGGTACCGTTCTACGATACGGTTCGTATCCACGTCGAAGCTGCGCTCGACTTTGCGATTGAAGCATAAGACCTCTGCCGACCTGTGAAGGACCCGCTTGACCTTCCAATCACGGGAAGGATTACGGTGCCACCGGACCATCAGAAGGGCGTCCCTCAATGACTTCCGAATCCCACGACCACCATCATCACCACCACGCCGGTCCCGCCGCCGCGCCACTCCAATCCCTCAACCGCCTCGCCTTCAGCGCAACGCTCCACTGTCTGACCGGCTGTGCCATCGGCGAGGTGTTGGGCATGGTCATCGGCACGGCGCTTGGCTGGGGCAATTTCGAGACGATTGCGCTGGCTGTCGTCCTCGCCTTCATCTTCGGCTATTCGCTGACCATGCTGCCGCTGCTGCGCTCCGGCATGGCCCTGCGCCAGGCGATCGGGCTGGCGCTGGCCGCCGACACCATTTCCATCACCATCATGGAGATCGTCGATAACGCGGTGATGCTGATCATCCCCGGCGCCATGCATGCCGGGCTGACGAGCTTCCTCTTCTGGGGCAGCCTGGCCTTCGCCCTGATCGTTGCCGGCGCCGCCGCCTATCCGGTCAACCGCTGGCTGATCAAGCGCGGGCGCGGGCATGCGGTGGTGCATGCCCATCATGGCCATCACTGAGGCAGTCTCAAAAAAGTCGGAGCGCATGATCCGATGCCGCCGGCCATGCGCTCCAGTCTGCGACGTCTCAGGGTTCAGCGCGTGAGGCCGGCGAAGAAGCTCGCAACCTCTTGCGCCCACACCTCGGGCACCTCCATGGCGGCAAAGTGCCCGCCGCTGTCGAGCTCGTTCCAGCGCGTGATGGTGTTGCCGGCTTCGGCAAAGCGCCGGATGGCGACCTCGTCGCGGGCAAAGACGGCAACGCCCGTCGGCACGCCGGAATTGGGCTTGGGCGACCACGCCTCGGGGTCGTGCGCGTTCTCGTAGTAGAGCCGGATCGACGAGGCGGCGGTGCCGGTGAACCAGTAGACCAGCACATTGGTCAGGAACTTGTCCTTGTCGACCGCATTGGGGCTGTCGCCGAAGCCGGCGAACATGTCGCCCAGCCAGGCGATGAGGCCGGCCGGCGAGTCGGTGATGGCGTAGGCCAGCGCCTGCGGGCGGCTCGATTGCAGGGCATTGAACCCGAAGCGCTCGGCCATGAACTGCTGCAGGCGCTGCAGGCGGGTCTTTTCCGCATCGCTGAAGGTGGCGATCACCTCCGGCTCGATCGGGCCCATGGGAATGAAGCCCATGGTGGCGGCGTTGACGTGGACGCCGATGACCCGCTCCGGAGCCGCCCGGGCAATGGCCGGCGCAATGACCGCGCCCGCATCCCCGCCCTGCACGCCGAAGCGCTGGTAGCCGAGCCGCGACATCAGCTCGAGGAGCGCCGCGGCGATGCGGCCGTCGTTCCAGCCCGCCTCGCGCGTCGGGCCGGAAAAGCCGAAGCCCGGCAGCGAGGGGATGACGAGGTCGAAGCCGGCGGCCGAGAGCGGTGCGATCGCATCGAGGAACTCGACGAACGAGCCGGGCCAGCCGTGGAGCAGCAGCAGCGGCATGGCGTCGGGCGCGCCGGACCGCACATGGAGGAAATGGATGGTCTGTCCGTCGATTTCCGTCAAGAACTGCGGGTGGCGGTTGATCGCCGCTTCCTCTGCGCGCCAGTCGAAGCCGTTCTGAAGGCGCGCGATCATGCCGGTGACGAACTCGCCGGTCGGGCCATAGCTCCAGCCGGCACCGGGCACCTCATTGGCCAGCAGAGTATTGGCCAGCCTCTGGGTGAGGTCGGTGAGTTTTTCTTCGGGGATGGCGATGGTGAAGGGGGTGATGTCGGTCATTTTCCGCGTTCTCGCTGGGGTTGAAAGTGCATCCTTTCTAGCCAGCGGGCGGTCAGCGGGATTGAAGATTTCCGACAGATTTGGGGGTGCGGGAGGCGGCTTCGGCTTTGCCGCCAATACCTCACCACCCCCGATGTCACCCCGACGCAGGTCGGGGTGTGGAGTCACGTTTGAAGTGCAACACGGTTGCGGATGGCAGAGAAGACCTCGTTTGGGGTTTGGAAGTCCAGGCATTTTCTCGGGGTATTGTTGTAGGCCTGGACGAGGGCCTGGAGCTGTTCGGATGAGAGAGTGGCCAAGTCGGTCTTGCGCTTGAGCGTGCGGCGCATGCGTCCGATGGCGTTCTCGATGCCACCCTTCTGCCAAGGGGCGTGGGGATCGCAGAAGAAGGTGCCCAGGGCCAGCCTGCAGGTGAGCTTGTAGTGCAGGGCGAACTCGGTGCCGTTGTCGAAGGTCATCGAGCGGCG
>NZ_BSNS01000018.1 GCF_030160115.1 Devosia nitrariae
ACGACAAGTTCGCCTACCGACAGCGCTGGGGGATCGAAGGTTTCTTTGCCAAACTCAAGCAGTGGCGGCGCATCGCCACTCGCTACGACAAATTGGCAGCCAACTTCCTTGGCTTCATCAAGATCGCAAGCATCATGCTGTGGCTCAAATAGCTAAATTGTCACTACAACCTAGGCCTCGAACCGAGGCCTTACTGAGCTCAACGCTGCTCCATTCCCGCCACGCGCTGGCAACGCCATGAGCGCCATCATTTCCGTAAGCGTCTCGCTCGTTACGAGGCCGACCAGCTTCCCATTGACGTCCGTCACCCCTACAGTCGTCGCAGAATTATCCTGCATCACTTTGAAAGCCTGCTCGAGGGTGGCGCGACAGTCGACCGTCGGAGCAGGCGCGGTCATGGCGTCGGCCACCCGTGCATCCGGCCCCGCCTGCTTTATCGACCGGAGGATGTCGGTGCGATCCAGAACGCCCACGAAACCCCCATTGCCGTCGACCACGGGAAACGTTCTTTGCGCGGTCCGCAAAAGCATCTCTACAGCGTCGTCGATGTGAGTATCCGGCCGGAGCGTTACGAACTGTGTCATCATCGCCTGGCGCACCGGCACGCCACGCGAGACCGCCCGCAACGCGATTGAATGGGCTTCCGAGGAGGCAGCCAGATAAACGAAGATGGCGATGAAGACGAGTATCGGATTGTGGAAGAGGCCGATGAAGCCGAGTACGAAGGCGGTGAATTGGCCGATCGAAGCGGCGCGCTCAGTCGCCCGCACAAAGCCCATGCGGCTTGCGAGAGCCGAACGAAGCACCCGGCCGCCATCCATGGGGAAAGCGGGAATGAGGTTAAAGAGCGCGAGAAACAGGTTCACCGTAGCAAGCCGGTCCACCATTGGAACCTGCATGTCGTCGATACCCATAGCGGCAGTTGCACCCAGATGTGCATGGGCAAAGACGATCAGCGCAGCGGCGATAACCACGTTCACGGCCGGACCCGCAATCGCGATGAGGAATTCCTCCCAAGGCTCCTCCGGAATGCGTTCGAGCTGCGCGACACCGCCAATGGGCAACAGCGTCACATATGGCGTCGGCACGCCGAAAGCCCGGGCCGTGAAGATGTGCCCGAATTCGTGCAGCAGTACGCACAAGAACAGAAGCACCACGAAGAGCAGCGTGTTCCACGCCGCGGCAGCGCCGTTCGATGCGTAGCTCGAGGCGAAGATCCACGCGAGAAACAGCACGAACGTGATGTGCAGTCGCACGACTGTGCCCGCTACCTTTCCGATGTTCAGTGACCAGGACACGTAGGCCTCTCGTTGGTAGTTGCGTTTCTGTTGTGGACAGGAGACATCCGGTGCGAGTGAGGTCCGTCGACGTCGCGCGGATCTTCGCCGAGCGGCGGGACGAGAGGTTTGGCCGCCGGTGGCGGTCTCATGCCCCTCTCTCGAGCCGGTGTTATTGCCGCGAAATTCACCGGTAAAGGTATGATTTCAATAACCGCATGTAATGCCGGGGCCGGGATGGTCGGAGCGTGAAGATGTCGTTGGCACAGTCGAGCGTTCCGCTCGAGCGAATGCTCGTGAAATGAGCGCCTGACTCTCGCCGCAGGATCCAAGCGGGCCTGGCCTCGGCCATTCCGGTAACGGCAAGCGATCCGCTCGAAGTGATCGTTCACTCGACGGGCTTGAACTCACTCCGCAACTGATCATCGCTTGCAGCCAGTCGGCTCCGGAGTTGGCGTTCCATTCTGCCTGTCTGCGCCGTCGACCCCATCGTCGATGTGAACGCGTGGAATGGATTCGATAACGGTCGGATATTTCCAAGAGAGGGGCCGCCGACGTACTGTCGGCAAAGACTCACCAGGAGTTTCGGATGAGATTGAAAGTCAATGACGTCGTGGACGCCGTTTCGCAGCTCGTCAGCCAGGGTTACGATCGCGAATTCCGCATAAAGGATGGTCGACTTTTCGATCTGGCACATAGTTCGGCGCTAGATCCGAAGGACATCCACGTCGACACCGCCCTCCGTTTGGCGAGCGGACGAGACGGCGAGGATGCCTCCAACATCTATGCCATTTCGGATCGAAAGTCGCACAGCAAGGGATTGCTGATCGACGCATTCGACATTTTCGACGAGATCTGCGACCGCGGCTTGGCGGATCGGCTGGCGGAGAACCGTAGAACCGATTTTGTCGAAGACAGCGACGTCCCGAGCCGCTACGGCCTGCGCAAGGTCTACAAGAGCGAGTTCGACCGCGATCCGGAGCGCTACGTCCTGCGCATCGACTATCCGGACTTTCCAGAATGCCCGTTCGGCGAGTCATTCTCGATGCTCGGCTTCGACACCGCCGAGCAGACATATGTGTGGCTGGTCACCGGCATACTCCGGAATTCGCGGCTGAACCGAATTCCCTATCAAGGGGCGGATGTCCCCGACAACGAATGAACCACGTCCGCGACCATGGCGGTGCTTCGTAAGCCGCAACGGACAGTCGAACAGAACCCTGAGGGAGTGAACATTGGACAAGAACATCATCAAAGAGACGATGCTCTCGCTCGAGGCCGCCGCCTTTCAAAGCGCCCGCGAAAAGTACCTCGATTATGTCGCTGACGCCCGGCTCGACCGCAGCGAGCCGATAGAAAACGATGAGCACGCCCAGGCAGAGGTCGCCAGTGATTTTTCTGAAGCTCTCGACGATACCGTTCACGATCACAGCGACAAGCTCGACAAGCTGAGAAAGATCGACTTCGGGCCAAAATCGACTGTCGCCGAGGGAGCGCTCGTGCGGCTCTCCGGTCGATACTTCATCATTGCGGTCTCCACGGCTCAGTTCACATGCGATGGTCAAGAGGTCATGGGGATTTCCACAATGGCTCCAATCTTCGAAGCAATCGAAGGAGCGCGCGCCGGCGAAACCGTGGAAGTCAAGGGAAGGAAGCTTTTGATCGAAGACGTCGCATAGAGACGCTCACTGTGGCTCCTGCAACGAGAGGAGCGCATGGTAGGAAAATTCGACGCGATCATAATAATTGGCGCAGACCCGTCCGGTGCTTTCCTTGCAGTCCGTTTGGCCAAGCAAGGTCAGAAGGGTGCGCTTATTGAACGTGAGCATCTGGGGGTACCTGGCTCAATGATGGCTGCTTGAGTAAGCAATCTGAACGGGCCAAAGTGTTCGGCAGGCCGCAAAAAGAGTATTGCCACGGGCCGAAGCACAGAAGGAGGCGGGACCGTTGATCGACAGTGTGCAGGAACCGCCGGAGCGCCCAAGTGTGGCAGCAGTGACCGACGCGCTTGGGAGGGTGCTCCATCACCGGGCCAATGTGCTGGACCTCGTCTCACCGACGCCCGGGCGCGTTCTGTTTGGTGTTGCCGTAACAATCCGTTTCCTTCCCTATCGGGAGGATCTGTTCCAGGAAGAGGTCAACAGTTTCGCGCGATGTTTCTACGCGGCGATCGGCAATGAGCCGCAGGGGAAGGTCGTCGTGTTTGACAGCAGCGGCTACGGCAGCACGTCGGTAGGCGGCGGCACGAAGCTTTCCAGGCTAAGCAACACCGGTGTCGCCGGACTGATAACCGATGCGCGGCTCCGCGATTTTCGCGAGCTGGCCGAGTATGAGCCCGTATTTTTTTGCGCCGGCGAGGCGGTGCGTGCAGGCACGGCCGAACTCATGCCCGATGCGGCGAACGTGCCGGTTGTTTTGGACGGTGTCACCGTCGTCCCGGGAGACTATGTGTACGCCGACTCCTCGGGTGCCGTCATTATACCTGCGACGCGCTTCGACGAGGTGTGGGCAGCAGCCACCGAAATTGAAGCCAATGAAGTAGCCCAACTGCAATCGATCCGAGAGGAAAATCCGGACGACGTGAACGTGGGCAGCCGCGAACACTGAAGCGGCCGGCTCTGTGCACAGGCTCGTGAGGGTAAGAAAACCGCGAAAACCCCACAGGGTCGGATTGATCCGATCGCGGCCTCCGTACTAGGTCACCTCTACACCCTTCCAGAATGCAATGTGGCCTTTAATTGCGGCCGCTGCGTCGGAGGGGGTGGCATACACCCATGCTGCGTTTTCGTTCGTCTCGCCATCGACGAGGAGCGAATAGTAGTTCGCAACGCCCTTCCACGGACACCGGCTGGTTGTGTCGCTCGGCTTTAGATGCTGAAGCTTGACGGACTCGAGCGGAAAGTAATGGTTGCCTTCGACGACAACGGTCTTGTCCGATTCCGCTATCAGCGTGCCGTTCCATCTCGCAATTGCCATTCCCGTTCCTTTTCTTTGCTATGAGTTCGAGATTGTGGTGGCTCAGGAAACCCACCGTAGAAAATCACGGGTGCGCGGATCCTGTGGCGCACCGCAAATCACTCCCGGTGGCCTCTGCTCGACGATGTGGCCGTCATCCCAGAAATCGCGATGCCCAAATCTCACGAGCGAACTGCATCTCGTGAGGCCCGATCAGCATGGTCTGCCGGTTTTTCGGCGACGCGGCGCATTAGGGCTGCCACTCGCCCACCCATTCCGGATCGAGCGCAGAGGTGGGTCGTCGAACAACATCAGGTCCGCTTCGAGCGACATCGCACGGCCGATACCGACACGCTGCTGCTGTCCGCCGGAAAGCGCAGCGGGATTCTGCCTTGTCGAGGAGACCGGTCTCACCCAGGATTGCATCGGCCCGTGCGCGTGCCTCGTCGGGCGACTGGCCGCGCACGGTGATCAACGCCTCGGGGTGTTCTGCCGCGCCGTCCTGTCTAAAAGACGAAGGCGGTGCACCGCCGGAGATCCAGAATTTGCCGGCGGGTGGCCTTGGGCAGCGTCGACTTGCCTGCCCCCGAACGACCATGAGCAAGCGCCGTTCCCGGTCACACCGGCTTGCGAGACTCCTCTTCCTCGAAGGTGACAGCCACGGCCGCATTCGCTGAGAGCCGGACCTGCTTTCCTTCGACCGTGGCGACCAGGCCGAGATCGATAAAGTGATTGTGCCCCGCGTGACGGCCCTCGCCACTATCGCGCTTGGACAGCTTGATGCGCCCATCGACAACGGCCTCGACAGTGCCCAGATGGACACCGTCAGCGCCGATCACTTCCATATTCTGAGCGATCTGTTGGTTGCTCATGGTGTTCTCCTTCAAGTTGACTAAATTCGTTATCTGCTGGGTAGCCGCCCAAAATGCCCATCGACCAAGCCGTGGAACGTTTCGATAGTTGGCGTGGTCGCCGGCGGGCCGTAGGCCCTCGTTCGAACACGAGACTAGTCCAATCCCATGCCAGTTTGGTCCAAACGCCGTGTCCAAACGTCCAGAAGCCGTTGCAATACGGCCTGCAGGCTCACGGTTACGACCGCTTCCGGAAGATGCTCAGAAGCTTATTGACATCGACCGAGAACCCATTCTCGATCACGGTTCCCTCGGGATCGATAGCGACGAACCACGGCGTACCACCGGTCCGATAATTCACCATCGTTTTTGGATATTGTCCGTCTGGCGAGATCGGGTCGTGGCCGAAAGGTACATGGAGTTCGTATCGCTGCTGGTCGAGGCGCAACTGATCGGCCGTGTTTACGTCGAACCCTTCGAACACGGTCTGGACAACGGCAAATCCAACATCCAGTGGCGCTGCATGCTCAATCAACTCGAGCAGCGTCGGAAATCCATGCGAGTGACAGCCAGGGCACCAATGCTGGTAGAAGAACAAGATACGATGCCGTGACCCTAGATCATTGAGTGTCAGCGGTGTACGCGGCCGTCCGGTCTCATCGATCCAGTGGGAAACGAGGAGATCCGGTGCGACCAAACCCTGAATTCCATTTGTCATGTCGCGCCCGTGCAGATCGGTGCGTCACGCGGCGTTCCGTCGTGGCAGTTTCCAGTCCGGCCGAACGAAGTGGCACGTATAGCCATTGGGGATGCGCTCGAGGTAATCCTGGTGTTCCGGTTCCGCCTCCCAAAAGTCGCCGGCCGACGAAATTTCCGTGACGACCTTGCCTGGCCATAAGCCCGACGCCTCGACATCAGCTATTGTATCCTCGGCCGTGCGACGTTGCTCATCGCTGGTGTAAAAGATTGCGGAGCGATAGCTCATGCCCCGGTCGTTGCCCTGGCGGTTCAATGTCGTCGGATCGTGGATTTGAAAGAAGAATTCGAGGATATCCCGATAGCTGGTCTCGTCGGGATTGAAGGTGATTTCGATCGCCTCGGCGTGGGTACCGTGGTTTCGGTAGGTCGCGTTCGGGACGTCACCGCCGGAATAGCCGACCCTGGTCGAAACAACGCCTGGCTGGCGCCTTATCAGTTGCTGCATTCCCCAGAAGCAACCTCCGGCAAGAAGTGCGCGTTCAGTTTTCGCAGCCATCGTTAAGCCTCCTGACTGAAGAGTTTGAGATATTCGCCGTATCCTTCGCTCTCGAGCTGATCGCGATGAATGAAGCGGAGAGACGCCGAGTTCATGCAGTAGCGCAGACCTCCCTTCTCGCGAGGTCCATCTGGAAACACATGGCCGAGATGGCTGTTGCCGTGTCTGGAACGAGCCTCGGTGCGGGTCATTCCGTGGGACCGGTCGACATTCTCGACCACGTTTTCCGGCTCCAAGGGCTTTGTGAAGCTCGGCCAACCGGTGCCGCTGTCGAATTTATCGGCAGACGCGAATAGTGGCTCGCCCGACACCACATCCACGTATAGTCCCGGTTCCTTGTTGTCCCAGTATTCGTTCTGGAATGGGCGTTCCGTTCCATCTTCCTGAGTCACGCGGTACTGTTCAGGCGTGAGCTTCGACACTGCCTCGGGATTTTTACTGTAGGTCTTCATCTCGTGATCTCCTTTGCAGGCAATCTAAGAGTAGGACCGCGAGCCCCCATGGTCCAATGCCCACTGGCTATGGAATGGATGCCCTCGGCGCGGCACGCAAGAATCATCGGTGCGGCACAAACGTATGCTTCTCACGTCGAAAGGGAGTGTGGCCGTCCCGAAGCCGACCTCGACCGTCGGCCGCTGGAGTTCTGTTTGCGAAGCGCAACGCGGCAACCATCCTGGTTGGGTTGGGTTCTTGCATGCAAGAGACCAAGGAGATGAAGATGAGAAATCTGACCCATTCGGTGTTAGCTGCGTTGGTGGCATCGACGTTCGTTTCCCTTCCGACCGTGGCTCAGGAGCGATCCATCGGAGGGGTTGCCGTGCCCGATAGCCAGCTGGAAGCTGTCCAGCAAAAGTGCGACGAACTTCTCGCCGAAGGCGAGGCTGACGTCGATGAAGCGGCGCCCGCGGCGGAGGCACCGGCCGCCGGCGCGAGCAATGACCCGGCGACCACCGAGTCCGCGGCCGAAGCGCCGGTCGATCCGACGGCCGAGACGAGCAACGGCAATATGGCCGCCGATAGCGAAGCCGAGACTGCGATCGACCTCGCAATGCTTACCGTCGAGGCTTGCGAGGATGGCGGCTTCGCCGAACCTTCGATGTAGTCCGACGAAGCCGGCAGGCTCCGGGTTACGTCGCCTCGATTTCAGCAAAGAGCGCGTCAAAGCGCTCTTTGGCTTTGGCCGGCTGCCGCGCGGCCTTGGCTTCTTCGACGTTGCTCGTGTCGTCCCCCACGACGATCAGCGCGACCATACCCATGGCATGGTGAGGCAGGCATTTCACCCCATAGATACCTGGTACGTCGAGAGTCACCGATATCGGTTGGTTTATGGCTCCCTTGAATCCCTCGGCACCCTCCGGGACCATGCCACGTATGGTCTCGGCATTGTGGCCCCTGTCGGTCGGGACGAACGTCACCGTGTCTCCCGCCGCGATCCGGATCAATGCCGGTTCGAAGACCATCGCGCCCATTTCGCCCTGGTTGAGCATCTGCACCTCGACCTCGGCCGCGCGCGCGGGGGTCGCGGACAGGATTGCGGGGGTAGCGGCAAGTGCCATCGTACCGAGGACAGCGTGCCTGCGGTTGATCGTCATAGCGTTCTCCTTAATGCTGTGCGCCCTGCTGCCTATTCCGGCTTCTGCTCGATGAAGATGTAGTCGAGAGTTTCGATATCCGTCGGCAATTCCGTTTCGCCTGTCGGCGCGCCGCTGAGGGCGAGCATGTGGGCGATGACGTCGATGTAATCCTGGTCGCTGCGCGATGCCGGATTATCGGGCGGCATCTCCGTCTTCACATAGGTGAAAAGCGCCGCGAGCGAGGTCCCGTCCCATTTGCGCAGGAAGCTATAGCGCGCGATTGCCGGGCCGCCAGGTTGATCCGGTTCGTTGGCGCCGTCGCCGCGCAGGCCGTGGCATTTGGCACAGACCCCTGAATTGACCTTCTCGCCACGCGCGGCCTGCTCTTGCGTATAAACTCCTTCCCAGATCGATTGCTCCTCCTGCGCCGCCACGGTGACGGGCATGGTGATCAGAACAGCCGCGAGGGCGGCACCTGCAAAACTCTTCAACATCGATTTCTCCGTTTCTCTGGCAGCATTTGCCCCCTCACAGCCTTTCGGACCGCACCTCCACGGCAAGCCGAGCGCGCGTTGCGACGTCGCCGTCAACCTCGATGCTCGCGCGATCGGATACGTGACGGCGTGCCGAGACAAACAGGGTATAGGTGCCCTTGGGCACGCGCAGTTCGGCCATCCCGCGCTCGTCGGTCAGTGCGCGGTAGGGATGCATCATCACCACCGCGCCGACGAGTGGAGCTTTGCTCGCCGCGTCCACCGCCTCGATCTGAACAACGTGCTCGGCGTGCGGTGTGAAAATCACGCCAAACTGCGCCGTGCCTGCCGCATGCGGAAGATCGAGACCGGCAGCGGCAAAACGCGCCTCCCACGTCTGCCGCCCAGGCGTTGCTGCCGCAGGCAACTCCACATCGGCATGGTAAAGCGCCTCGCTTTCCGGCCACACATCGGGGCCAAGCGTTCCCGCCGCGACTTCGCGGCCCGTCTGGTCGTGTATGGTGAAGGCTTGACCGGCAAGATCGCAGCCGCAAGCGCATTTGACGCCAACCGTGCTCCTGAAGCTTCCTCCAGCAGGAACCGCCGAGGGCGTACCCCAGACGTTGACGCGCGTTTTGTGGGCGCACACCGCGAATGCCAAGGGGGCAGTCGTTGCCGCAAACTGGAGATCGTCGGCTGCAAAAGCAGGAAGCTCGGCGGACCAGATGCAATCGCCGAGGGTGTCAGGTGCCGACAGCGTAATCGAACCTGTGCTCGCGGCGCTTTCTGACTCGAAACCGGTGAAGAGGAGCAGGCCTACCTGCGCGCCTGCATTGTCGCGGATCAGCAGGTGATCGCCCGTCAGGTCGCATGGCGGGTCGCAAATCACGCTCGCGGTTATGATCAGATCGGCGCCGGCGTTCACCGGAGTACCACCGACCGTTACCGTCAAGCTCGGCGAGCCCGACACGGTGTCGTCGTTGTTTGCCATGATATCGGCCCGTCGGCTTGAAGGAAGGGCCAGCCGGACCGCATGGCCCGGCTGGCGCGGATACAACGTCAGCTGACGATCGGCTCCTGGACGGCATTGGTGGCCGCGATATAGCCATGGACGATTGCGCGGCCGAGGCCATGCTGGTTGCCGCCGCCCGAGGACTCGCCTCCGGCGTAAAGGCCGGGAATGACCTGCCCTTCGAGATCGACGACCTGCGCCTTGCCGTTGATGTGGAGCCCGCCATAGGAGTCGTGCCACACCGGGAAGAGCGCGGCCGCAAAGAATCGCGGCTTGTCGATCCTGAACATGGGCGCATCGGGGCCCCGTTCAAATTCCGGATCGAGGTCGTCGTCGACGTAGCGGTTCCAGATCTCGACGGTTTCGACGAGATGGCTGAGCTCGACGCGCTGCCACTCACAGCCCGCCCGGATTTTCCAGGCCAACTCCTCGATCGTATCGGCCGAGAAGAAGAGGCCGTTGTCGGGTGAGGTGAACGGCGGGTTGATATCCCAACCATCGCGGTCAAGGGCGCCCTGGTCGAAGATCGCCCAAATCGGACCCGAGTGGAAATCGGGCGCCTGAGACCCCTCGTTGACCGCGGTAGCGGCGTGCACGCCGGCGTTGGCGCTGTAGGTGGTGCGTATATTCTCGGCGCTGGCGTTGCGCCAATCGAGCTGCCTGAAGGCGAGCCCTTCTTCGGGCTGACCCTTCCTCGGGCCGGGTGGATAGGCCGCGTTCGACCAGCCCTGCATCATAGTCATCTCGTTAAAGAAGCGCTTACCCACCTGGTTGACCGCAATCAGGTGCTGGAACGAGTCTGCACCCAGATCGATGCCCGTCGCGCCGCGCAGGGAGAACGTCGGATGGCCGGGCAGCATCGTCGTATAGGGATCGCGCGTTGCAAGCGTACCCGGGAAGTGGAAGGTCGAAGGGTAGCTCAGATTCTGCTGCATGCCGGCGAGGCCTGCACCCACGCGCATACCGGCCTTGATCCCGCTCGCATCCTGGCCGCGCGGGCCGAGGAAGGCCCAACCGCTCGAGACGAACGCCGGCTCGCGAAAGCCTGGGTGGAACATGCCGCGGAACTCGGGATTGGCGGTATGTCCGCCAGCACCGATGACAACCGCCTTGCGTGCCTTGATGTAGACGACCTCCTTCTCGTCATCGATATTGCCGTCGTTCCAGTAGCCGACGAGGCGTTCTCCGGTCACCGGATCGAGGCGCGGCGAGAAGGTCGCCTTGATGCCGAGCACACGACCTGAGAACTGCTCCTCGCGGATGATCTCGTCCATGTGGCGGTTCATCAGGAACTTCACACCCTTCTGGCGTGCACTGTACTCCAGCGGACGGGCAAGCGCGGTGCCGTTGGTGCGAGCGCCTTCGCGAACGGTGGCGCTCCCATCCTGCATCAGCGTCGGGGCGAACAGCGATGACGAGACGCCTGGAATGCCGGCGTCCTCGATCGTAATTGTGCCCTTGGTGACGTCAGTCGTCTCGCCCTCGACAAAGAACGTATAGGCGCGGCGGGCACGCGACATACCGGCGTTGCCGTGCGTGCCGGAGATGCGCGCCATGCGAACATGGTTGTCGAGGAGGAACGTGCGCACGGCCGGGCAGTTGTCGGCCCAAGCGCGATGGAGCGGACGCTCATTGTAACGGTAGGGCGCCTGCGCGGCGGGGTCGACCACCGACCAGTCGGTCATATCGCGGAAGAGCAGGTCGACATCGTCCTCGAGCTCTTCCGGGTCTTCGAGCGGCGGCACGGTTATGTAGCCGTCGGGATCGGCCTCGCCGCGGATGTCGCGCAGCTGCAACTGATCGCCACCGCCGAGCGAGACGAGACCCGTCGAGTGCAGCATCTTGCCGCCGACTTCGAAATTCTGCTCGACAATCAGCACGGTCGCGCCGAGATCGCGGGCACGGATGGCTGCCGGGAGACCAGTCGCTCCGGCGCCGACAACCACGACGTCGACCTCATAATCCCATTCGATACCCGAGCCTTCGTCCTGCTCGGCGGTTGCGGGAACGGTCCCAGCTAACACTGCGGCGCCAACGCCTGCGGCGGCCACGCCCTGGGTGAAGAAGGCACGCCTGTTCAGGCCCGTTTCCGGCCTTCTCAGGTCATCGGTGACAGGGATATTCGCTTTGACTCTCTTGGCCATATTCTCCTCCGTGCTAGCGCCTGGTCAGTATCTTTTGCATAACAATCACATCACGCTATACCGCAATATCTAGGCTAACAAGCGCCTTGTTGCGCCTAACTTTTCTTCTGAATCGGCACGTTCTGTCCCATCTTCCTGAGTGGCCCGGTTCTGTTCCGGCGTCAGCTGCGCCACCGCTTCGGGGATTTTTCTGTATGTCTTCATCTTGGGATCTCGCTTTCTGGGCAAATCTAAGGACAGAAACGCCGACCTCCACGGTCCGGCGCCCTTGGCAATAGCCGGACGCAGGTCACCGGGTTACCAACACAGGCGTCGTGGTCTGGGCCAGCACATTGCTTGTCTGACTGCCCAAGAGCAGGCGACCGACGCCGCGGCGGCCGTGCGACCCCATGACAATCAGGTCGGACCCGAGCTTCTCGGCAGTGACGACAATGCCCTCGGCCGGGAAACTGTCATTGACGTAGACGGTCTTTACCGGAACGCCAGCAGCCTTCACCTTGGCCTCGGCCTTGTCGAGCAAATCCTTGGCCGCTTTTTCCTGCGCCTCGATGAGCCCCGGGATCGGATTACCGATGTAACCCGTGCCAGCATAGTATCCCGCTCCTACTGCCGAGGCCGGCTCGCTCACGGTCACAACGGTAACATCGGAATTGAGGGTCTTCGCGAGAACGATCGCCTGATCGAGTGCCCGATCCGCAAGATCAGAACCATCCGTTGCGACAAGAATATGAGCGTATGTCATGTTACCTTAAGCTCGAAATTACTATGTCAGCTAATCTACTGCTTGGGTTTTCCAGTTATCTTTATGTTCTGATCTCCCTAGCGAGTGTCCTAAAAGTAGGACCGCGGGTCTCCATGGTCCAATGACCTGTGGCTATGGAATCTATTCATTCGGCGCTGCATACGAAACCAAGGGGGTGCCACTCATGCTTCACTCGTGCGGATTTGCGGCGCTAAGTCACCGACGGTGTTGCGAAGTGCACAGCCGTGTGGGCGCCCTCTATGAACTCAATGAGATCCGAGTTAGCTGGCAATACCCTCGGCGGCGCGTAGGGTTCTCGACTTGCCGATGAGGACGGTGATGCCGAGGGCGACGACAGCGATGGCGACTGCCGCGTAGGGCGTTGCGGTCAACCCAGATCCTTCCACCACCCGCCCTCCTATGAACGAGCCGCCGAAGATGCCGAGGTTGAACGCGGAGACATTCAATCCGGACGCTGTTGGTATTGCGTCAGGCGTGACCGCACTTGCCACCTTCACAACCCCGTCCTGCATGATCGGAGGCACCGCGAAGCCAAAGATGCCGCAAATCGCGAGAACGACCAGAAGGGCGGCCTCGACACGCATCGCCAGCGCAACAAGCACGAAGGATGCGATCAGACCGCTGAGCGTGATGACCATTGTCCTCGACGTGCCGATCTTATCGGTCAGCTTGCCACCAGCGAAGTTGCCGACGACGGTTGCGGCGCCGAAGACTACCAATCCGATGCTGAGGGTTTCGCTGCTGACACCAGTCACCTCGGTGAGGATCGGCGCCAGGAACGTGAAGATGACGAAAGTCCCGCCAAACGCCGTAGTGCTCAGCAGATACATCAAGGTGAGATCGCGGTTGCCGAGCAGTTTCATCTGCGCGAAGAAGCTCAGCGCAGGCGGCTGCGGGGTGTTCCGCGGCATGAAGATCATCAGCAACGCCAGAGCGATTGCGCCCATGGCGGCGACGACCAGGAACGTCACCCTCCAGCCAAAGCTCTGGCCGATCCACGAACCGACCGGAACGCCGATCACCATCGCGATCGTCAAACCGCCAATCATGACCGCGACCGCTGACCCAGACTTCTCCTTCAGAACGATCGACGCGATGAAGGCAGCTCCGACCCCGAAGAAAACGCCGTGGCAAACGGCCATCACCACGCGTGAGGCTAAGAGAGTAAAGTAATCGGGTGCGATCGCGGCCGTGAGGTTGGTCGCCGTGAACAGGCCTATGAGTGACAGAATCAGGCCGCGACGTGGGTATCGTCCGGTAAGTGCCGAAAAGATCGGCGTACCAAGCGTGATCGACAAGGCATAGAGGCTAACGAGAAGACCTGCCGTGGGGACACTGACGTTCAGGTCTTTGGCTACGCCAGGAAGCAAGCCGACGATTACGAATTCAGTCGTGCCGATCGCAAATGTAGAGGCAGCAATCGCATAAACCACGAAAGGCATCTTTTCGTCCTGTTTCGCCACGCGGCCGCAGCTTTGGGTCACGACGTCAGCGTCTTCTGTCAGGTCGGCAGCAGCAGTTACTGCCCCGCCGTTTGCGACCGGGCGTCAGGCGTGGGCGATCAGCGACGCGATGTCTTCAAGCGGGCGTCGGCTGATGTCCTTGGCGAGTTCGCCTATGATCTTGCCTGACAGATCAGGATGGCGGTGCTTGCGCATTTCACCCAGGGTCCTCGGGTCGGCGACAACCACCAAATACTCTACCTTCCCGTCCATGCTCAGCTTGTTGAGGAATGCAGCAGTCGATGCTGCGAAGTCATCCTCACTGAGCCGCCTGGCGTCGGGGTTGGCGGACCCTGTGTGATGGCGCGTTCCCGAGCCTGAGTTGGTGAGTTCAAGCGCGGGTGGCGTGATCTCGACCAGATGAACTCCTGGTTTCACACCCTTATTGCGGAATAAGCGGAGCGTCGCGCCGTCAGCGACTGCCACTGTCGTACCGGGAGGTAGAATCAAGCGAAGGTCTCCTGTTCACGATCCCGCTCAAGCGCGGGCGAGTTACGATACTTCCCCGGCGGAGGGCGGCGAGAGCTCGGATCTTGGGGTGATGACGCCGCGAAGGAAAATCACCTTTGGCCATGGAGTCGATAGCCGACCGTTATCGGTCGGGGAGCGGACACGTGGTCGGCGGTCTGCGCTGCTACGGGCGGAAAGCGCCAGCTCAAGCAAAGCTCTCTACGGCGGTGGGAGATACTTATGTCTGTGAGGTCATCATAACGGGCGGCTATCGACTCGATAGCGTGATGTGACTTCCCCTTCGCAGCCTGGAATTCCATGCTTGGGTAGCGGGCTGATCTGACGCACAACGCGGATTTGCTCCGAGAAGGCGGCGCGGATGTTCGCGTCCCTCGTGCGTTGGGATGGACTACGCATTGGCACCGCAGGAATGAGAAACGAACATGTTTTCAGCGATTTTCGAGGCCCTCCCGAGAAGTGAGAAGATTGCTGACTACCTTGAGAGTGCCAAAATGCTCCAGCCGCGGCTGGAGCGGATAGCCGGCTTCGTCGACAACATCCGATACAGGAGCCTGACCCGCGAGGGCTGGTACCTTTCGATTTCAAACTGGCGGGATGAAAAGTCGCTCGTCCGGTGGCGTACAACCAAGCATCATCACGAGCTCCAGAAGAGGGGCCGAGACGAAATCTTCGCGGATTACCACCTGCGCGTTGGCCAGATCACTGCCGACAATCAGGTGCCCGCAGGATACGCCCTCACGGAGCAGCGGCTCGACGAGACTGAGGTCGGGGAGGGAACCACAGTTACCCTGATCAACGCTACACGCCCCTCGGAGTGGAAGCAGACCAACAACCCGTACGACTGCGCCGAGTGGTTAGGCCTTAACCCGTGGGCTGACAATATGACGTCCTGGGACATTTATGATGCCCTGCTCACGCCGGGCGATCTTATTGTGCTCGTATCCTGGAAGGACGCAGCGGCGGCGCGGACCTACGAGGACTCTGCCGCGCCCAATGATAGAGCGAGAATGCGGAGAGTTCGGATCGTGCGCGACTATGGGAAATACGATCGTCGCGAGGCGCCTCAGTATTATCCAGATGCGGACGGCGGCGAGACCCTGCATGCCTGACAGTTCGACGTCGGAAGGTGCCGGCACTCCCGGTGATTTTTACCCTGAGAATGGCGATCCTCCGAATAGTCCCCAACAGGCGGGGAACACTCAGTGTGGAGAACGACCATGAAGATCCGATCAATTGTTGCTGCGGCCGCCCTTGCCTTGCCGACGTCAAGCGTTGCCGGCGACCAGGAAGCGGAAACCGTCGCCAAGAATTTCGAGGCGGCCATTCCCAATATCCCTGGGAAATCCCTGATTGCCGTCGAGGTGACGTATCCTCCGGGGGCTGCCTCTCCAGCTCACTCTCATGCGACATCGGCGTTCATCTACGCCTACGTAATCTCGGGTGCAATCGAGTCCAAGGTGAACGACGAAGAGGCACGCATCTTTCAAGCTGGCGAGAGCTGGTCGGAAGCACCGGGCGCTACCCATTCGGTCAGCCGGAACGCGAGCGAGACCGAGCGGGCAAAGCTGCTCGCGGTCTTCGTCCTCGACACCGGTGACAATCCGCTGACCACGCCGCTCGAATAATCGTTCAACCGACGGCGTCGTCAAGGCTCCCCGGCCAAGTGTCTCGGGTCTATGCGGATCCGCGAGATCACGAACAATCGACGCGCCATGAAAGGACTTTGACATGAGCTGGAACCCGGGTCTCGAGCCGCATTGCCCGCAGGCGGGAGAGCTCGATGCGATCGAAACCCAGATCATCCCGCGCGCCCGCGATCTCGGCGGTTTCGAGGTGCGGCGCGCGCTGCCGGCGCCAGCGCGGCAGATGGTTGGACCTTTCATCTTCTTCGACCAGATGGGGCCGGCCGAGTTCCTGACGGGGAACGGAATCGATGTGCGGCCGCATCCGCACATCGGGCTGGCGACGGTGACCTATCTCTATGACGGAGAGTTCCAGCATCGGGATTCACTGGGCTCGAACCAGATGATCTATCCGGGCGAGGTGAACTGGATGATTGCCGGGCGCGGCGTGACCCACTCCGAGCGCACGAGCGCGGCCACCCGTGCCGGCAAGAGCAGCCTCTTTGGCATTCAAACGTGGGTAGCACTCCCTGACCATGCTGAAGAGACCGCCGCAAAATTCGAGCACCACGGCAGGGATGCACTTCCCTTGCTCGAAGGCGAGGGCAAGACAGTGCGGCTGGTCCTGGGATCAGCGTGGGGTGCCAAGGCGCCGGTGAAGACCTTCACCGACATGTTCTACGCAGACGTGGTGCTTGAGCCCGGTGCCGGTTTGCCGCTACCTGACGATCACGAGGATCGCGGACTCTACATCACCCAAGGCACGATCGAAGTCGCTGGCGAGTGGTTCGAGAGCGGCCGGATGATGGTGTTCCGGCCGGGCGACACGATTTCGGTGCGCGCCGGCGAGAATGGGGCGCGATTGATGTTGCTGGGTGGCGAAACGCTGAACGGCCCACGTTACATCTGGTGGAACTTTGTCGCCTCCTCGCAGGAGAAGATCGAAGCGGCCAAGGACGCCTGGGCCAAAGGCGACTGGGCTCATGGTCGCTTTCACCTTCCCCCCGGGGACGATCACGAATTCATCCCGCTACCGGATTGAAGGCGACGCAAACGGGCGCCTTGTCGGGGAGCTCAAGGCGCATCGACGTCGCAACCACGGCCTTCTGTCAGTCTCGTCCACCGCGGTGTGATGCCCCCTGTTCCCAGCCTGCCCACTGGGCGCGCCCGGAATACATCCGGGGGCATGCTATTCATAAAGGCAGGTTATCACCGCGCGGGCGAATCCTACTGTACAACGAGGCGCTTAGTGCAAGAGCGCAAAGTTTTTGCAGTGACGCCGCGGCATTGGCCCGGGCCCGGCGGCCATTTCGACGAGAGCGGGCCACATGGAGGCGACACATGTCGCATACCGTCGCAGACGCACTCGTCGATGTCCTCGAGGAGGTCGGCGTCAAGCAGGTCTTTGGGCTGATCGGCGACTCGCTGAACCCGTTGGGCGATGCTGTCCGGCGGAGCAAGATAGAGTGGGTCGGTGTGCGGCACGAGGAGGGCGCAGCGCTGGCCGCAGCCGGTCAGGCCAAGCTGACGGGCCGCCTCGCAGTGTGCGCGGGAACGACGGGGCCCGGCAGCACGCACCTCGTCGCGGGCCTCTACGAGGCCGCGCGCGATCACGCTCCCGTCCTGGCGTTGTCAGGGGAGATGCCGCGACGCCTGAAGGGCATCGACTATCACCAGTCGACGGAGCCAGACCTGCTCTTCCGGGACGTGTCGCTCTACACCCAGACGATCACCACGCCAGCGCAGGCGCCCAGCGTGATCCATCAGGCGATTTCGTCTGCGTACGCAGGACCCGGGGTCGCGCACCTGACCCTTCCCCAAGACGTGCTGTCCAGCAGGATCGAGCACGCCGTTCTGAGCGTGGCGACACTCAACCCACCCGGTGAGATCGCGCCGGACGATCACGACATCGACGCGGTCGCGCGCCGCGTCGCCGCAGCTAGCTCGGTCGCCATTCTCTGCGGGGCGGGATGCCGAGGCTCGGCCGACCTGCTCCGCGACCTGTCGGACCGGCTGAAGGCGCCGCTCGTCCATACGGTGCGCGGCAAGGAGATCATCGCCTATGACGACCCGCGCTGGATGGGCGGGCTCGGCATGATCGGCAGCAAGCCGGCCTACAATGCGGTGCAGGACTGCGACCTCCTGCTCATGGTCGGCACGGACTACCCCTATTCGAACTTCCTGCCGACGCACGGGAACGTCATCCAGATCGACGAGCGGGCCGCGGCGATCGGCCGACGCGCGCCGACGGCAATTGCCGTAAGGGGCTCGGTGCGGCCGACACTCACCGCCCTCTTGCAGAAAGTGCGACCGAAGACCGAAAGCGCGTTCTTCGACAAGGTCGCGCGGGACCGCCGCGCTTGGGACGAGCTCCTCGACAAGCAGAGCGACCCGGTTCGCAGCCGCGACAAGATCCACCCGCAGGCGGTGGCCCGCATGGTCAGCGACCTCGCAAAAGATGACGCCGTGTTCGTTTTCGATACCGGCCTCAATACGCTGTGGTCAGGCAACTGGATTCGGCAGAGCGGCAAGCAACGCATTGTCGGCTCCTTCAACAATGCGGCCGTCGGCACGGCGCTGGGGCAAGCCAACGGCATTCAGGCACTCGACCGGTCGCGACAAGTGATCGCGCTCACTGGAGATGGCGGTTTCAACATGCTAATGGGCGAATTCCTCACGGCAGTTCACCACCACCTGCCGGTGAAAATCGTGATCTTCGACAACGCCGCGTTCGGGCTCATCACGCTTGAGGCACAGAGCGTCGGAATTCTCCCGTTCCGCGAGGCAATCGAATTCCCCAACCCGGATTACGCCGCGCTTGCGCGCGCATGCGGCGCGCAGGGATTCACAGTGCGTGATCCAGCGCTGCTCGAGGCGATTTTGATCGAAGCGTTCGCGTGCCCGGGCCCGGCGATCGTCGCCTGCGGCGTTGTACCCGACGAGATGCCGAATCTCCCTCACATCGAGCTCGAGCAGGTTGGCGGCTACGCTATTGCCAAAGTCAAGGAAGCCATCGCCGCCGTCGTCGGCGGCTAGCGGTTACTCGCTGTCGCTCGCCTTACGAACGGCGCGAGGCATGCGCCCGATAATCGCGGGTGGATGGCGTCACTCGAAAGTCCAAAACACGATGCCGGGAGTCCGAAGTTTCAGATCTCGCAATAGGAATCCTGGCCGTTAGGTTTCACAGTGACTCTTGGTTTCGACAGACGCCTGCTCCAATGGCGCCGGGTTTCGTCCACCCACACAGAACCGAACGGATACTGATTTGAGCGATACGGATTTTGTGCAGGCGCCGTCAAGCGTACTGACGTCGGTAACCTTGGCTTCCGTGCGTTCGCATGAACCAGAGTTCGATGTCGACTTGTTCGTGATCGGTGGCGGATCTGGAGGGGTCCGTGCGGCGCGCGTGGCATCAGAGCACGGCGCCAAGGTGATGCTTGCGGAGGAATACCGGCTCGGGGGGACGTGTGTCATTCGCGGCTGCGTGCCGAAGAAGCTGTTCGTCTACGCGAGCCGTTTCAGCGATAAGTTCGAAGACGCCGCGCAATTCGGCTGGCGCCTGTCGGTCCCACGTTTCGACTGGCCTTCCCTGGTTGCGGCGAAGGACCGCGAAATCGCGCGACTCGAAGAGGTGTACAGCGCTAGTCAAGCGACCGCGGGCGTCGAGGTCGTCAGGTCCAGGGCCATACTCGAGGACGCCCATACGGTGCACCTTCTCGATGACGGCCGACGGGTGCGTGCGCGCACGATCCTGATCGCGACTGGCGCACGGCCCGAATTGCCTGCCTTCCAGGGCATTGAACTTGGCATCACTTCGAACGAGATCTTCGACTTGAAGACCTTCCCGAGAAAGCTCGTCATCGGCGGCGCCGGATACGTTGCTATGGAGTTCGCTGGTCTGTTCGCCGCGCTGGGGAGCGACGTCACGATCGTCTGCCGTGGAAGCAATGTGCTCGGCGGCTTTGACGAGGACGTGCGCCAGGCTGTCGCCGCATCCTACACGAACCGCGGGATCAAGCTGATGCTCAGCGACAGCATCGCCCGTCTTGAGCAGCGGGAGGCAGCGCGAATCGACGTTACAACCGAACAAGGTGGGAGGCTGGTGGCTGATCAGGTGCTGCTCGCCTTCGGCCGCGCTCCGAACACGACCGCCCTGGGACTCGAGCGCGCCGGCGTCAGGACTGGGAGGGACGGCGCCATCATCGTCGACGCGAACTCGCGCACGAATATTGCGAACATCTATGCAGTGGGCGACGTCACCAACCAGTTCAATCTGACGCCCGTCGCGATCCGGGAGGGCCATGCCTTCGCCGACAGCGTCTTTGGCAAAAAAGCCTGGCAGGTCGACTACTCCAATGTCCCGACCGCAGTCTTCTCCAGTCCGGAAATCGGCACGGTTGGTCTGACCGAGCTGGAAGCCAGGGCACAATATCTTGCTGTCGATATCTACAAGGTCCGTTTCCGCCCGTTGACGGCGGCGGTGACGGGTGATTGCGAAACCTCGCTATTGAAGATCGTCGTCGACGGCGAGTCGAACCGTATCCTGGGGATTCACATCTTTACCGAGGAAGCCAGCGAAATGATCCAGGTGCTGGCCATCGCCGTTGGTAGCAGAGCCACCATGCAACACTTCATGTCTGTCATGGCCGTACACCCGACGATCGGCGAGGAACTCGTGGGAATGCTGACGCCGACCGTACGTTACGATCGGCGTGAATCTTCGGCACCTCTCGTCGCAGGCGCAGCCCATTGACGCACGCGCTCCGCGGACAGAAAACGCTCCTGCTATGTGTAAAGGGCGCGATGTTCGATGGACGATGATGACTTCGAGGCGGCGCTATCAGCACTCCCCGAGGGTTACAGCGAAAGGATCTATCAGGGACGGCGATACGGCGTGAGCTTTCGTCGATCCGACGACGGACGGCGAAGCAACCTGTTTGCTCGAGACCTGGCCGGAACCGACATTGTCAGTTTCAACCTCTACCGGTTGGGATCGGGCGGCGCATCTCTCAAGCCATGCGAGATGTCCGTGGAGAAAGTGAGAGAGTTCGTCTTGGGATTCCGATCAAGCGGGTCTGATGATTGACCCGTCTTTCTCCTCCGGTCCGTCGGACCATCGAGGCGCGACGGCGGAGAACCTGGCACCACCCTGTCCCTCTCGAGGGGGGTGCATGGCAGCACTCAACGCAACAGCGACGATGTCCCGCGGCCGACATCACTCGTCGGATGCGGGAAACTTCCCAGTCCGAGATCCGGTAAGTTGGCCTACTCTGGTGAGGATGTCCGATGGCTCTTGGCGGATCGTGAAATCGGGCTCGACAAAGGCGCCTCTGACCACGCCGTCCTGATCGATTATGTAAGTCGCCGGGATTGGCAGCATCCATTCCGACGATCCATGACGGTGCCCGAAGTCATGGTCAAGCCCTGCATAATGCGCCCTGGTTTCGTCGGGGACCCGAAACACGATACCGTAGGTTGTGGCGACGCCATGGTCGACGTCGGCGAGCATCATGAGGTCGATACCCAGCTCCTGTTTCAGCTGCCTTGGCAGATCACGGGTATCGGGAGAGAGCACAACAACCTTCGCCTTCAGGCGATCAAGGTCTGCCTTGATCGCCTGAAGCGCGCGAAGCTCGGCCTTACAGAACGGGCACCACCCACCACGGTAGAAGCTGATTACAAGCGGACCGCCTTCTCGAAGGTCTTTGGACGAATGAAGCCGTCCATTCTCGTCCGGCAGGAGAAAGTCCGGTGCGGTATCGCCAACCTGCAATGCGTGCGAGACGACGTCAGTCCTCCGGAGCCAATCGACAAGATGGACGTACGAGTCCCGGTCGGCATCACTGAACTCGCCCAGAAGTTCCTGACGCACCTGATCGAGAGTTTTTGCTAAGTGATCAGACATTAAATTCGACGCTCATCTGAAAGTCCTGTTGCCTCCTGCGCGACGCTACGTCGAAGGCGGTTCACTGGGAAATATCCACGCGTTATTGTTTCTATTCCAATGGTTTATGACCGAACAGGTCGGCGATCTCAGCCAGACGACAGTCCGGTCCTCCCCCTCATGCGAAGGCCGAGCGGCCCGCGCGGAACCCATCTAATTGTAAGACGGCAATAATCTGGCAATAGAAGCTGTCACGCAGATACGCCGGCCGCGTCGAGGTGGTTGTGATGCGGCGGTCTCGGGGGTGATCCCATGTGAAGAGACCAATCACGCAGCCGCGCGACTTTAACGAAGGCATCGAGCGCGGGTGAATAGCGGCGTCCCTGCACAGCAAGAAGGTGGACCTCCCGCCATACAGGATCCCCTTCGATCGGAAGCGCCTTTAGGGAGGGTAGCCGTGGCATGTGTTCGGGAGCAAGGACTATTCCGAAACCGGCGGCCGCCAGGTGCTGCAGGTGCAGATCTCTGCCGCTCCGATGATTTTGGTCCGGGGGCTCGTCTGGAAACAGGAGATGCTGAAACTTCAGAACTGCTTCGCAGTTCGAGCGGTCTAGGATAGTGGCTTCGCGAAGTGCTTCCACACCGATCGCCGGAAGGTCTGCAAGCTGATGCGACGCTGCGAGGACGGCAACGTAGCGTTCTGCAAACAGAGACCAATCGTCGATACGTTCTGGCTTGTCGTCAATATCGCCGACGAGGGCGACGTTTATTTCGCCCTCTAGCAGAAGCTCGACAAGGTCGTCTGGCGTCTCTTCTCGGAGCTCCACATGGAGACCAGGGACGAATTTGCGGGTTTCGGCGATTGGCTCAAGAACGAGCGAAGCGGAGATGGATGGTGCGAGGCCGATAGCCAGAGAAGCCACTTCCTTTTGCTGAAATTGACGCGCCCGGCGTCGAACAGCCTCTGTCGATGCAAGTGCGCGTTCAAGCATGGGCAACACTGCTTTGCCCAAGTCAGTCAGGTGGGTAAGTTGACGCTCGCGATAAATAAGCTGGCCCCCGAGCTCTTGTTCCAGCTTTTGCACGCCCTTGGTCAGGGCCGGTTGCGTAACGTTGCACATCTCCGCAGCGCGCGTGAAATTGAGCGTGCTTGCAACCGCCAGAAAGTACCGAACCTGATGAAGTTCCATCGGATGTTCACCGCCAACTTTACGTGTCACTACCGACCACGTGCGATCACCATGCAGCTCACACGGCAGGAAGGGCACGATCGTGAAGTTAGGTTGGCACCGGTTCTGGCGCGATGAAACCCGCGTCCGGCATCCTTGGACGGTCGGACACGTTTTCTGGAATCCAGGATTGGCTACGCTTGAGGATTAGTGCACCACGCGTGCGCGAATTTGGTTCAGGACGGGAAAGAGTTCCGTTGGGTCCCCGCGTCGCGTATAGTCGACACTAATATCGGCATACTCGACGATGCCATCCGGCCCTATCACGTACCGGGCTGGCATCGTCAATGTCCAGCTCGGCTCACCATTCACGGCGGCAAGGTCGAGGCCGGTTTCCAGTTCGGCGGCCCGCAACTCTTGGGATACCTTCCATCGCAGCCCGAATGCGCTGGCGACTCTCCCGCCCCTGTCGACCAGGCAAGGGAACGAGAGGTTGTGGATACGTTCCGTAGCGCCGCTCTCGTCCGCGGTTTGGGGAGAAACCGCGACAATCGAAACACCTGTTGAGCGCAAATTCCTCGCGACGGCCTCAAGCGCGCGCAAGTCCAGTCTGCAATATGGACACCACCGCCCTCTATAGAAAACGACGAGAACTGGGCCACGTTCTAGGAGGTCGTTCGATGAAATCGCCTTCCCATCGGAATCGCGCAGACGGAAGCGCGGAGCGTAGTCCCCAGCACGAACAGCCCTTTCGGCAATCCCCGACGACACGAGGTCTTCAATAGCCCCCTGGCGGACACGGCTGATATGCTGAGGGGTGCTTTCATGGCACCTTTCCCTAACAGCATCGAGTTCATCCTGGAGTGGCATCGTGGTCATTCTTGCCCCAGTCGGCACCAGCGACTTTATATTGGGTTGGCATATTGGGTTGGCGGCAGTGTGGCGGTAGTGCCAAAATGCAAGTTTGACAAATTCCGCCCGACATGGGCGGTGTTTGCCTCGCGCGCACCGTCGATTTTTGCCTCGTGCGACTCCTGCGACCTTAGCTCAGTATCGCGAGGTCGTCGTCCAGAGATTTTCTCAAACGCGAAGCCGCGAAATCGATGAACAAGCGCAGTTTCAAGGGCAAGAGCGCCTGCCGGGCGTGAACGATATGGACCGGTGTCGGCGCGGGTTCGAAATCCCGCAGGATAATCGACAGCTTTCCCTCCGAGACAGGCTTGACGACTTGATAGGAGAGGACGTTTGTAACGCCGACACCCGCGATCGCGGCGTCTATCGCCGCTTCGGCGGTATTGATCTTCAATCGACAAATAGGCCGGACACCTCGACTCGGCTTGCCGTCCCGAGGGTCGAATACCCATGTCATGCCCGACGCGAGCGCCGTGTAGGTGATACACATATGCTTGGCCAAATCGTCCAGCGTCTTGGGTGTTCCGTGGGCCGAAAAATAGGCGGGACTCCCGCACACGACACGGCGAATTTCGCCGACCTTGGTCGCAATTAGCGCACTATCAGATAACGTCCCTGTGCGAATGGCGAGATCAACGTGCTCATCGACGATGTCGAGCGTATGATCCGAGAGCGTTAAATAGATACCTATTTCGGGAAATTTGGCCAGGAACGCGATGATTATCGGGACGACATAAAGCCGGCCGAAAACGACCGGTGCAGTAATCGTCAGAACGCCACGCGGGATACTGTACTCGCCGGCAGCTTGGGATTCGGCCTCTCCAACCTGATCGAGAATGCTCCTGCATGCGGCGAGATAATTGACGCCGGCCTCTGTCAGCGCCAACTTTCGCGTCGACCGGACGAGAAGCTGGGTTTTGAGATGAGCCTCGAGATCAGCGACCTTGCGGCTGATCGTGGGAAGAGGAATGTTCAACTGCCGTCCGGCCGCGGAGAAGCTCCCAGCCTCAACCGCGGCGACAAAATATTGCATAGCTTCCAAACGATCCATCTTCTCTCACTTTCCGAGAGGTCAGCCGCTTGTTAACCTGATACTGGGGCGAGTGGTAGAGTCACCTCTTCATGTGGTTCGGATTCGAGAACCCTGAGGCAGTGAAGGAATCGGCCGGGAAACCACGGCAAAGGCAACCGACGGTCCGGTGTGGCTCAGTCGGCATCGATGTACGGGATGGGGAGCTCAGCCAAGTCGTCCTCATAACTCGCTTGAGCACCCGCCGTCTGGCTGGAGAGGGTAAGGTCCGAGAGAGTGTGAATATCGGCGCTGATGCCGAGAATGCTGCCAACCGGGCAGAGGTTTGCCGCCTCCAGCAGGAAGGCGCGCTGTTGCGCGTCAAGTTCTCCCTCCAGCACAAGCGTGCGCTCGAATGAGTCCCGTTGGCCCTCGGCGCCATGATGGAAGCTGACACCAACTTCGACCCGCTCGAGAGGGAGTTTTTGGCGCTTGGCCTGAAACCGAACGGTCATGGCAGTGCATGCAGCAAGCGATGCGCTGAGAAGGTCGTAAGGATTGGGACCGGGAGAGACCTGACCGACGGCATCCGGGCCGCCAATAGGAAATTCGGACGCTCCGACGTGCCCTACCAAGGCTCCGTGCTTGTTGGGGTCGCTCGCGACCACAACCTCGCGGAGCTTAGCTGCGTTGTCCTCTGGTGTCATATTGCATCCCTCCTGTGTGTTGAACGCGAACGGGCGCCATCAACCGCCATATCGTTCGGTCTTGATAGTCGAGGCGTCGAGTCCCGCCATGAGCGCGCCATCGGCCGCGATATTGACGAAGGGGTTTGATCCGCACACAAAAACGTGCTCCGGGGTACGCGGAAGCCGGCCAATGACCTCGGTGACCATAGCGCTGTCGATGCGCCGCCCAAAATCAGTGGTGCGCTTTGGGCTCTCACGAGTTATCGCGAGAGCCAACTCGAAGTTGGGGTCGGCTGTCTCCAACAAGAGGAGTTCGTCGCCGAACAACACGTCACGCTCTGTCCGCGATGACAGAAGCAGTGCAGTCGGCACAGTCTGAGTCAGATCGCGGCGGTGTCTGAGCATAGCCATCAGCGGTACGACGCCGGAGCCGGCTCCAATTAACAGAATTGGTGCGGTTGGACGTTCTGGCCACAGGAAATGGCCGCCAATCGGGCCGCGGAGTTCGATCTCGTCGCCCAAGGCTGCGACATCGTGGAAGAATGGCGAGACTTCGCCATCCGGGAGGCGTTCGATCGCGAGCTCGATCACATTTGAGGCACTCGGTGCTGATGCGATCGAATAGCTCCGCATTGCTACATAACCGTCCGGAGCAGTCAGTCGCACATCGGCGTGTTGACCGGCCATGTATGTGAATGGCTTGCTGAGCCGTAAGAAGTAACTTTTGATGCTGGGCGTCTGCTCAACGATCTGGGCAATCGTGCATGTCTGCCACACCGCCGATCGTGTGCTCCTCTCAGTCATTGGTGTAACGCTGCTCACGCCACGGATCGCCATATATGTGATAACCGCGCAGTTCCCAGAAGCCGGGCTCGTCGCGCTCGGTAAATTGAAGTCCATTTATCCACTTTGCGGACTTCCAGAAATAAAGGTGCGGGACGAGAAGACGGGCTGGCCCACCATGGTCGCGCGGAAGCGGTTGCCCCTCGTACTTCAGAGCGACCATGGCCTTTCCGGAGGTAAGATCCGCGAGCGGAACATTCGATGAATAGCCATCGAAGCAGTGCGCGAGCACGAAATCACTGGGACGTTCGACGCCGGCATCGGCAAGGATGTCGTCGACGGTCACGCCCTCCCAGTTGGTGTCGAGTTTCGACCACGTTGTGACGCAATGAATGTCTCTCGTCACTTTGGTCTGGGGCAGCGCGTTAAATTCGCTCCAAGTCCAAACCTTGACGGGCCTCGGCCCGATCTTGAGGGTGAACTTCCACTCGGCTGTATCGATGCGCGGCGTTGGTCCGGCTGTGAGGACTGGCCAGTGATCGACAACGTGCTGGCCTGGCGGGATCCGATCGGCCTCGTTACCTCCCGAATTACGTCCGAAAAAACCTCTCGTAACCATGGCGCACTCCTATGCGACGTGTTTGAGTTCGGGGGATGCTACTGGTTCAGTGACCGTAGCTGACGCCGGGCGAGACCTGCTGCGAAGCAAGGGGCGCCCGCGGCTGCGGGTGCAACAGTTGAGATGTCGGCCTACGCGGGTCCATCCGATCGGCCCGCGGTTTCGGTCATTTCCGAGCCATTCGATCCCCTCGACTGTACGAGCAAATCGGTTAGCGAGCTAACCGCCTCGGATAGCCGCAACACCTCTTGGACCCGAAGCTCGTCAATCTTCTCGTGAAGCAGCTCGATTTCCAGCTCCGCCTTCAGGTTGATCCTATAGTCATTCTGCGCCGCCCTGCGGTCGATGTCTTGTTGTCTGTTCTGGCTCATCACGATGATCGGCGCGGCATAGGCCGCTTGAAATGAGAGCACTAGATTCAATAAAATGAATGGATAGGGGTCCCAGCTTTTCGCCACGGCGATGAGGTTGATCGAAACCCATGCGACAAGGACAATGGTCTGGAAAATGATAAATTTCCAGGATCCCATGACGCTTGCGACCCAGTCCGCCACGCGTTGACCGACCGACAGCGCCTCCATTGGATCGGGCATGTCGGTCGGATGAAGACGCAATGAGCGGCGAAGCCGCCGCAACTCGGCGAGCAGCTCACGCTCGGTCGGCTCCATGTCGTCAATTTCAAGGTTCGCGACTTCCATGGGACTCTAGCCGTGGAGCTTGGCTGCAACCTCGGCGATCCTCCGACCCTGATAGCGCGCGCCGGCAAGTTCGCTTTCGCTGACCTCACGCTTGCCGTCCGGACCGGCAACGGTCGTGGCGCCATAAGGAGCGCCGCCCGTGATCTCGTCGACTTTGCTTTGCCCTGCAAAACCGTAGTCGAGCCCTACAACCGTCATCCCCATGTGGAACAGGTTGGTGATGATCGCCAACAGCGTCAGTTCCTGGCCACCGTGCTGCGTCGCGGACGAAGAGAAAGCGCCGCCCACTTTCCCATGCAGGGCACCTCTCACCCATAAGCCGCCGGCTTGATCGAGAAAGCTTGCCATCTGGGACGAGATGCGCCCAAAGCGAGTGCCCGTACCCACGACGATCGCGTCGTAGTTCGGCAGATCCTCGATCTTGGCCACAGGTGCGATCTGATCGAGTTTGTATCCGGAAGCTTTGGCTACTTCCTCAGGCACGAGTTCAGGGACGCGCTTGACGTCGACACTTGCGCCTGCAACGGTCGCACCAGCGGCAATCTCATGTGCCAATGTCTCGACATGCCCATAAGAGGAGTAATAAAGGACGAGTACCTTGGCCACGATTGAGTCCCTATCGTTCGAATATTGTTCCAATCGGCCGAGTTTGTGCGCAGGTTGGCGGTAGCACGAAGTAAGCCGCTGATTTATTTATGAAAATCAGCGCCGTACCGACCCCGGCCGGTAGGTTTGGAACGTAAATCCGGTGAACGTTTGGGTAAAGCTATCGTATCGATAACCGGTAGGAATGCCGCCGGGAGTCAGTCTGAAAGCTTGCCCGGGAGGACATTCGTGTATGCGCGCGGGCGTCGCGGCACGCCGGTCTCGCATTCCAGCCGCGCACGGTCCCACTCAGCCAAGCGCGCCGCCGCATCGTAGGTCGTCTGGAGAAACTGCATTAAAGTTGCGTCTGGGTCATCGGCCCTGCGTACCGCGTCATAGGGCAGGATGAACTCACCCAGCACGGTGTCGAAATAGGCAGAATCTGGCGCAATCGACGCATCGGAAAAGCCGTCCGGTGCCGGATAGGCGTATGAATAGAACGCGGGAAACTCGACGCCACCGCCACCCGGCCAGAATCCGGCGGAGGAGACCTCGTGCGAGTAAGCCTCGCATGTAACGTCGTCTGGAAGTGCCGGGATGCCGCCAGGATGCCGTGGCGCCAAGCGGCCGGAAAAGCGGGTTACCGCAAGATCGAAACTGCCCCAGAACAAATGCACCGGACTGACCTTGCCCAAAAAGCCGGTGCGAAACTGCTTAAATACGCGATCGATCTGCACACAGGCATGAAAGAAGCACGTCACGGCGTTCGGGTCGTAGGGCCGCGCCTTGTGATCGTCCCGAAACGGAAGAGCATCGGCGATCTCGTTTGGCCGGCCATGAAATTCGGGCGTACCACCGATTTCCGCAAGCAGATCCAAAAAGCTGGAATAGAAGTCGGCGACCGACATATCGGCCAGGATGAAGCTGCCGAAGCGGCCGTCGCTTGCCTGACCGGTAACCTTATGGTCGAGCAGACCAAACTCAATCTCGATGCCGCCCGGTCCATCAGGAACAATCGAGGTCGTTAGTCCTCGGGCGTTGACATAGAAGGTGGCGTGCCAGGAATGGTTGATCCAGGGAGCCCGTGCCAGTCTATATTTGCCAACCACCTGGGCGTAGAGATGGAGCGCAGCACAAGTCTCGCGCCAAGGTTCGAAAGGAATATCCGGCCAGGACATCGTCATCGCATTCTCCTCATCCGCCGGATGGAATCCTGACTCTCGACCACCGCGAATAGCGAACGAGCATCTTCGTCACGGTGGACATCTAGGTAAAGCTATCGCATCGACAACCGGGTAGGAATCCCGATCGAATTCTAGCGTCGAAACTCCTCGACGAGGAAATCCGTGAACGCGCGTGCCGCGGGCTTGATGGCCTTCCCGCTCACGAACAATGCGTTGACTTCCATCGAGCCGAAGTCCCAGTCGGATAGAACGCGAACCAGGGCGCCGCTTTCCAACTCAGCCCTCGCGCTGTTGAAGGCCGTGGCGACAATACCCATCCCAGTCTTGGCGGCGGCAATCGCGCCCTCGTTGATCGTCACAGTCAACTGGCTTTTCACACGAACGGACGCAACGCGCCCGTCCTTACTGAACGAGAATGTCGGTAAGAGATGGGCCGGACCGAGGATCACAGCGTGCTGCGCAAGGTCTGACGGCATAACGGGCACACCGTGCTCCGCGAGATAAGATGGAGCGGCTGCAAGAACCCGTGGATCTTCCATTAGTTTCCTCGCCGTGGCGCTCGAGTCCGGCATACTTCCGAAGCGGAAAGCGACGTCGATGCCTTCGATTACAAGATCCTGATAGCGATCGTTCGATAGCAATTCGACGCGGAGCTCCGGATGCAGGGACAAAAACTTCGGGAGCCGGGGAATGACTTCCCGAAGCACAAAGCTCGACGAAGTGCCGACGCGCAGCACTCCTCGCAGTTCACCGGTTCCGCGCGCCTCGTGGTCCGCCTCGTCCAACGCCGCTAGAATCGCTTCCACCCGCGTCAGGTAGGTTACGCCGGCGTCTGTCAGGGTTACCGCGCGGGTTGTCCGGCTGAACAGAGTCGCGCCGACTTCGGCCTCCAATGCCGCAACCAGACGTGAGGCGGAGGGCTGGGAGAGGCCGAGCTCACGACCCGCGCTTGAGAAGTTGCCAACTCGTGCGGCGCGGGCGAACAATTTCAGCGCTGTGAGTCGATCGTTCATTACTTCTCTATTTTACGCGGGATTCTCCGCCAGGTTTCCGGCGAGAAAAGTGCCACCTCCCGCCATTAAAGAGAATACCTGCAACGTGAGACTGTGTCTCTCATTCTGTGAGAGGATGTGCGACACCGCCAGCGTTAGCTCTTGAGGGCCGCTAGCGGTGCATTGCGAAAACTGATCGCTATCCGGTTGTAGGCGTTCATCAAACTGATCGCGATCGTCAAGTCGACGAGCTCCCTCTCATCGAAGGCCGCTCGTACGGCTTCATAAGCTTCATTCGGCACACCGGTATCTGCCACGCGTGTCACCGTTTCTGCCCATTCAAGAGCCGCGCGCTCACGTTCGTCAAAGAGGTGACCTGCTTCCGCCCACGCCTGCACCAGCGCGATCTTCGCCCTTCTTCAGCAGGTCGCGCGTGTGCATGTCGAGACAAAAGGCGAAGTTGTTTATCTGCGAGACGCTTGCTCATGTGATTGGCTCCGTAGCCCGAATATTCGAGCGACGTGGTAAGGAGACTTCGGCGCTATCAGCGACGGATGCCGCGAGCAGCCGCCTAGAAGTGACTCACATCTGGTTCCAAAAAAAGCACCAAGAACGGATAAAAATCGTGTACTACGGGGCATGACCCAACCGCTGAAACTGGAGCTCGACCGATCTGCGAAGGTGCCGCTGGCCGAGCAGATTCGAAAGGGCATCAGCGCCGCGATCGAAACCGGCGTGCTCGTTCCGGGCGCGCGTCTGCCCTCATGGCTGGACATGGCATCCCAGCTTGGCGTCTCCCGTGGCACGGTAAAATCAGCCTACGAGAAATTGTCGGCGGCTCAGCTAATCGTCGCATCGCGCGCCGCCGGAACCCGTGTCGCGGATCGCCCGGCCAACATCGCTCCGATGGAACAGTCGCTCCATCCTGGTTCCTTCCTGGAAAGTTATCTGGAGAGGACGGCGGGGCCGGCCCTCTTCCAGATGGGCGTACCCGCACACGAAACATTCCCCGCGAAGCTTATCGCAAGAATCCGCTCGCACGCGCTACGTGCGGAAGCGGCCGCGCCCCCGATCTATCCGGACCCTCGCGGCGAGCTGGAACTACGACGTGAGATCGCAGCCTATCTCGCCGTTGCACGGGGTATCGAATGTTCGCCATCTCAGCTCATAATCACCGCCGGGTACAGCAGTGGGCTCGGGCTGGTGTTGCGGGTACTCGGTCTCGAAGGACGCAAGGTCTGGATGGAAGATCCAGGTTTTCCGTTCACCCGCCAGGGGCTGGAGCTCGCGCGAATGTCGCTTGTCCCGATCCCGGTCGACGCTGCGGGCATCGACGTCGATCATGGCATACGCAATGCTCCCGATGCTGCCTTGGTCGTGGTCACACCAGGTCAGCAGGCACCGCTCGGTTTCACGCTGTCATTGACGCGACGATTACGACTTCTGGATTGGGCGGCAAGGAACGAAAGCTGGATAATCGAAGACGATTACCTGAGCGAACTACAGCTCAATGGTCGCGCCGCTCCGGCACTCGCCTCCCTGGATCGGAGCGCACGTGTCATTCACATCGGATCATTTAGCAAAACCATCAGTCCAACTCTGCGACTTGGTTTCCTCGTCGCACCTCCCGCGCTAGCGACCCGCGTTGCGGAAGTAGCCGCGTGCCTCGCGCCACCGCCTGGTCCCTCGGTTCAACTCGCGATCGCCGAGTTCATGCGCGAAGGCCATTACTTGCGGCATTTGCGGCGCACAAAGCGCGTTTACGCAAGCAAACGTGATGCTCTGCTACGCAACCTCCGATCGGAAGGCGATAGGGTTTCGGTCGCGGGCCTGACGGCGCTGCTGCGTCTACCGACCAAAGCACCAGACATTGTTATAGCGCGAGAAACGCTCGCCTTCGGCATGGGACCGAGCCCATTGTCCGCCTGGTATGCCTCACCAGAGATTGCACCGTCCGGCTTGCTGCTGGGCATCGCGACCACGCCTGAGCGACAGCTCGAACATTCCTGCGAACGGTTGATCGGGATCATCAAACGCTTCACGTGATGATCCGAAAACTTCCGGAGAATCCTATCTTCCGTCCGCGGGCGTGCCTTCGGTTCTCGATCATGGGCCTGCTCGAGGCTCCTCATTCCCTTCGCGCGAGGGTGACGAACCGTTTCGCCAACGCGGCGAGCGCGGACGAGGCAAGTACGATGAAGCCCGCTGTAACAAACACTGTCTGCAAGGATGTCGACGTAACAAGGATGGCGCCGAGACCGGATCCTAGGGCCACGGCTACCTGAAGGTTTGTAACATTCACTGCCGACGCGGCTTCCGGGGTTTCCGGAGCGGCGTCGAGAATCCAGACGAGCGTCCCTGGGTTCACGATTCCCCAGAACAGGCCCCACAGTACGATCAACAGGCCAGCCAGCCACGGTAAGGTACCCGCAATCGCCAGGCCGATCAGCAAAGCGGCCACCACGGCCCCGGCTCCGGCGAAGCTGCCGATGACCCCGCGCTTGAATAGCGATCCGGCGATGAGTGAGCCGACGATGCCACCGAAGCCATAGATCAGGTACAGCAGCGTGATGACGCCACTGGACAGCTGGGTGTGGTCGATCAGGAACGGCGTGATGTACGTCCAGGCGGCAAACTGCCCGATAAAGACCAACGCGCCAGCCGCCATCCCAAACCGCACAGCGCGTCGCGTCACGACTCCCACAAGATCTCGCAGATGTGTGCGCCCGTCCGGTGGAATTCCCGGCAGCAGGACCGCCTGACCTATCACCACAAACAGTGTCACGAGTGCCGCAATACCGAACGTGAAACGCCAACCGACAAGATCGCCGAGAAACTGTCCCGCCGGCAGACCGACCACCATTCCACCGGAGATACCTGCCGCGATGATGGTGATGGCGCGCGTGCCGCCCGCCGGGCCGACCAGCTTTGGTCCGACCGGTGAGACAACGGTCCAAAATGCTCCGAGCGTGGCACCGAAGAGCATTCGGGCGATCAGCGCCACGACGAAGTTCGGCGTCACCGCGACGACCGCGTTCGACAACAATACCGCTAGACCCAGGGCAAGGATGACCGTGCGCCGGTTGAATCGGCCGGAGCCAACGAAGAACAGCGGCGCGGCCACCGCGGCGCTGAAACCCGGCACGAGCACCATCAACCCAGCGAGGCCAAGAGAGACATGCAGTCCGTCGGCGATCTGCGGCAACAGCCCCACCGGCAGCGTCTCCGTCATTACGATGACGAATGCGCCGAACGCGATGGCACCGACGGACGCCCAGCCCCGCCCACCCCCGGGCTCCGGGACAACGGCGGCAGCACTGGCTGCCGGTGGGGTCGCAAGAGCTGCGGTGCACGTCGATGTCGAAATAAGCCGCACCTGCATTCGGCCGTTAGTCGGCATACTCTGTTCATTCTCGAACATCTGTTCTCTCGTTCATCACGTGACTAAACTTTGCTCCATACCTTTCCGACGCAGTGCCGATGTCGCGAGTTCAGCGACTTCATACAGCTCCGCATGGAGTAGGCTGGAACTTTCGGTCCGCACGAAGCCCCGAGGCGATTGGAAAGCCGGGTCAACACAGCAGGACGCTGATGGCATCGGCCGTGTGGGCAGCTAACGACGTCGAAATACCGGCGTTGGTGAAGTGGTTTTCATTATGATCAGAGTTGTCGCTGGGATCGGAACGGTCATGGCGACTGTTTCACTAACCATTCGACACAAGTTCACGAACGGCTCGATCGCAGAGAGCCGCCATGGCGTACACACGTCAGGTAGGCCGTCGTACCGCCGTCCCTAGATTATTGTCGATCAGGACTCGCCAGAGTCCATCCGCGCCGCGCCGCAGCACATCGCTCGCCATGCCTGAGAGGTGGACGTGCTTGCCGTCGGGACCTGTGCCCGAAATTGACCAATCCAGCACCATCTGGGCGACGTTGTCGGCAACGAACATATGGCGCGCCTTGGCCTCCATTGGCAGGCCGAGGCTGAGGGTGCGCTCGAGCGCAGAGGCAATCTGGGCGCGATCAGTGACGGTTGTCCCATCTGCCGCGACGAACACGGCTTCCGGCGCGAACAAGCTCATCATGGCGTCGATCTTGCCGGAGTTAAATCGCGCAATCATCGTCGGGACTATGCCTTCGGGTTCAGTAGGGAGTGAATAAGTCTCGGACATCAGGAATCCCCGTTTGTGCCGGTTTAACTGCATTGCAGCCATGATGCGCAAGTTGCGCCGGTTGTTGATGGCAGCGTCGAGCGGACTGTTCCAATAGCGGACAGATATAGTTTTCATGCCACCGCGGAATGGTGACGCGCCGGTGCTCTATTGATTCGCAAGACAGGGGGGAAATGGCTCAGCCCTTGCAAGCATTGCGCTGCAGCGGGCTGCAATAGCGATCGTCTACGGACTCTATGGCGACCGTCGTCAGTTTCGCGAGGTCACTGACAATCAGCCTGATACCGAACACTTTGCCTCGGTGGTGGATGCCCGCCAGCGTTGCAGGCGCCGCGGGTGTGGTCGTTCGCCCAATTACCAGTCGCTATGGAAACGATACCTGCCCCCAAATTGAATACGGGGATCCTTCCTGCAAAGATGCCTAAACTCGGCTGACAATCCTCTCGAGCCACCTGTGCTTGGCATCCTGGGATCAGCGGACGAGCGCTTGACAAGTACCCCATTCGAATGGAGGACGAGATGTCCACTACAGAAGCACCCGCTATCAACGACGGTGACCGTATCGACCCGGCCGACATCGCGGCCGCACTGACGCGAGCCCCCTTTACCTACGCCGACGGCGCGACGCAGGTGTTCACTCCTGACGGGCGTACCGTGTACACCGAGAACGGGACTCAGTCGTCTGGAGAATGGAAAGTGGACGATGACGGGAGGTTCCAGTCATTCTGGCCGCCGTCGGAATACACTACCTACGATGTTTCCTGGATCGCCAGCCCTGATGGCGGGGCCCTCGGGATCAGATTCGCTGACCCAAATCGAGGAACAAAATTCGACGGTCGATACACGCCGGGACTCTCCTGAGCTCCCGGTTTCCCGTCAGCTACTCAAGGCGCTCCCGCTTTCGCTATGACTGCCATTGTATCTAGGGCGACGTGAAGGTGCGGGCGCAGGTATGCGCTCGACCACTAGCGTGCCATCGAGCTTTCATCGGTTGACCAGGGGCCCTTCAGATACGTTGTCGCGTTCGGCGACCGCTATTCTAGGGGTTTCTACTCGCCCAAGGCAGCACGTACTGGCCTTGCGCCATTCATAATGCCTGTTGAACGCCAAAGGTAGATGACAACGGGAGGATGTCCGGCATCATTGCCGTGTTATCGTAACGATGCACCTCAGGCATGGCATTTGGACGTATTACTGCCCAGTCCACTGTCCGTCGCGGGAGGTTGTCTTGTCTTTTTCGGTCTACGAAATAACGGTGCCGGCCATGCTGCATGGCCTAAGAGTGCTCGACGACTACCTCGACCACGCGCAAACGCTCGAACGCACCAGGGGCCTCACACCTGGAGAGGTGCTTCAGGCGAGGCTCGCATCTGACATGCTGTCCTTCGGCGAACAGTCCAGCATTACTTGCAACAAGGTCGAGGCGCACATGTCCAAGCTCATGCAGCGCGACCTACCAGCTCCGGTCCGACCTGCAATGATGTACCCGGCACTTAAGGGCCGCCTTCTGGAAACTCGCGGTTTCCTTCAGGCGATCGAGCCGAGCATGCTCAACGGCGCGCACACGCACACCTATAATATAACGCCGACGATCGCGCATGGTTGGTATGGCGGCAACGACTACATTCGGCACCTCGTAATGCCGGATTTTTTCTTTCACATCTCGATCGCGCACGCGATCCTTCGACACCTAGGCGCGCCAGTTGGAAAGCGTGACTATCTCGGAAATCTCAGCCAGCAGAGTGGCGGCTATTCGTGATGACGGCAGTGCGGCGCGCGGCGGCAAACACGGTGGCGGAGATCAAGATGAAGTAGGGCGCCGGCTGATCCCGCACTTGGTCATTCCGGACCGTCAGCCACCGCGGCGTGGCAACCGCCAGTCGGGCCGCGGAAAATGGCAGCTGTAGCCGCCAGGGTGCTTCTGAAGGTAATCCTGGTGCTCCGGCTCAGCCTCCCAGAACGGCTCCTCAGGATTGATTTCGGTGACCACCGGACCCGGCCAGCGGCCCGACGCCTCGATCTCAGCAATCGTCGCGAGCGCGACTTCCTTCTGATTCTCGTCGGTGTAGTAGACGGCGGACCGGTAGCTGGGGCCGAAGTCGCTGCCCTGCTGTTCATATGTGGTCGGGTCATGGATCTGAAAGAACAGTTCGAGGAGCTTACGATAGCTTAGCAACTTTGGGTCGTAGACCACTTCGATTGCTTCGGCATGGCCGAAGTGAGCGCCGTAGGTGGGGTTTAACGTATCGCCTCCGGTATACCCGACGCGGGTCGACACCACACCCCGTGCCCGGCGCAGTAAATCCTGCAAGCCCCAGAAGCATCCACCAGCAAGGATCGCTCTCTCAGTCTTGACCGTCATCCCGCATCCTCTTGGCGCAGCGAGCACCAGGTTCAAACTATCGAGCTTGCATGGCACGGGGCAATGAATCGAAGGCATCCAAATAATAACTTCCGGAAATGACGCGGCGTGGAATGGAAACGATAATGAACGGTCATTTCTAACGCGCTCGGGACGGCGGTAGCCTTTTCTTACACCTCACCGGCAGGACTTGGCGAACGCGAGAGGAAGAGTGCTTCTGCTTCGGGTCCGATCTGCCTGCACAAGGAGTGCCTGCCCGGTGTGGCAACACAACCTTGATCTCAATCGAGCCCCCAGGAGCTGAGCTATGTCATTTCGTTTCATCACCAAGGCGATCCATGCCTATCTCATCGACTATCCCGTCGCCGTCTTTCTGATTGTAGCCCCGTTCCTACTCAATCTCGGTCAGAGCGGCCCCGTGGCCATGTGGCTTTCCGTCGTGACCGGAGTGGCGGCGCTGCTGCTCCCGATCCTCACAAATCACCCGACCGGGCTGATCCGGGTGATCCCTTATCCAGTGCACCTCTGGGTCGACCGTGCCGTTGGGATCGTCTTCCTTATCGCCCCGTTCGCATTCGGCTTTTCAGGGCTCGACGCCTGGTATTATTGGGTGCTTGCCGTTGCCGTGATCCTCGTTACATCGGTGTTCAACGCACCGGCGGTTCAAGACCGCCTCGACATGCACGTCGCCGGGTGACACGACCTTGCGGAGTGCCGAATGGACGGCACTCCGCATGGTCATCGCTCGCCGGAGAAGGAGTTCCTATCGCCGCGCACGACCATCTTGGCAGGACCAGAAACACCTCGACGTCCCTCCGACGAAGTAAACTCGATGCCCGCTGCTTCCAAGGCTTTCACCAAAGCAAGCATCGTCTCCGATGCCAGAACACTGGATTCGCTCTCGATCGTCGTGATTGACCTTCTCGACGTACCGGCGCGCTTCGCCAGTTCGGCTTGCGTCCAATTCAACAGCGCCCTAGCGGCGCGGATTTGCGAAGGATCCACCATCAGCTGCCGGCACCTTTCCACGCAGGGGAAAGGATAGACAAGCTCGATTGGAAGGATTGAAGAACCAATTCCTGCCGCTGCGCGACGTCATTCGACGCTCGCACGGAATTGGTGGCGCCGAGGACCAGCGAATGAAAGGGGGCGGGTCCATTGTCAGGCGGCCGACATCCGGCATTCCCAATCGCTCCAGGACCCGTCCTGGAGTCGACCCATCCACACTTGTAAGGCGATGGCGCTCGAGAATGACGAAGACGTCACGGAACTCCGGCCGCGTTACCAGAGGGCATAGAACGCCCCGTCGGTTCTGCTGATCCTTCCGGACTAACCGCACCCTCCTCATTCTATTGTGCTCGCGCTCAGGCGCGTGTGCAACGCCGACGAAAGGCGTGATCATGACCAGCAAGGCCGGCCAGCGGATCGATTCCGCACTCTCTGACGACGATCGTGAGGCGCTCCGCAGGCGCGCGGTGCGTGTCGACGAGATCACCGCGGCCGCCCTGCCGACGACGTCGGAGCTGCAAACCGGGCTGCTGTTCTGCAGGGACAGCCTGCAGTCTGACGTGATGGCGTACCTCGACAGCTGGAAGGCAGGTCGCGACGGCGAAATCGATGCAGACCTTGTCGTTGCAACCGAAACCGCGAGAGCCAATGCTGAACCTGAGGTGCTTCATAAGGTGCGGGAGCGTGCCGCTCGTTCCTTTGACGCCCACGGTAATTATGAGGATGCCCTACTTGCCGACCGTGCCGACGTGTGGCTCGCTTATCTCGGCGATGCCGATGCCCAACGTCACGTAGTCAAGCAGGCTCTTCGGGTACCATCGGGCATCCAAAAGAGCTTGGTGGCAGACGCATATCGCTTGGCATTTGCGGTTGGATTGCCGTTGCGCCGGAATGGCGCGGCATATGATTTCGGCGACGCTGACGAGCTTATGAGCGTCGGGATGCAACGTCTCGTGCGCCTCGCGCCGAGTACGCCGCCCGCATCCTCGAAATCCTGCGGGTTATTCACGGCATCGTGCAGCTCGAAACGGGACTTTCTGTCGACTTCGACGAGGTGCTCGACGAACTGGACCGGATCAGCGCGCAATTTGCTGATGACCGCGGGATCGAAAGGGATCGTCTCCGCAACAGCATTAGACGCAGCATCCAAAACATCTCGAACGCCGACGCACTCAAACGCATCGACGGCTACGTGATGCTCGAGGAACGATCAGCGCGGGCGGATGTGCAGCAAGCTCTGAAATACTGCGGGATCGCAAGAGCGGAGACGAGTCGTGAGAGCGTGGTCATGTCCGATCTCCACGTCGACGCGGCCGACTACGAAGTGCCCCCGACCCCGCCCGACATCGACTGCATCATCATCGCGGGTGACATCGCCGACGGGCACCACCTGTCCGCGAGGTGGCTGCGGCACCATGTCGTGCCCATCGGCCTGCCGGTCATCTATGTCGCGGGAAACCACGATTTCTATGGATGGGACCTCGTCGACGACTACACAGGTCTCTATCGCCAGGCCGGCATCGAACTCTTGTATCCCGGCCGCCCCAGCATCGAGATTGCGGGGGTCAGGATTATAGGCTGCACGCTTTGGACAGATTACGCGATCGCAGGGGACGTCGATGCCGCTCGTGCGTGGGCTAGGTTGTCGATGCCTGATCTGCAATCCATTGATCTCGGGCTGCGCAGGATCGGCACGCGAGACCTCCTGGATTTGCACCGCAGGCACTTGAGGCTACTAGCAGACTTGCTGACGGAGCGTGAGGCCCAGCCGCCTACTATTGTCGTCACGCATCACGCACCACACCCGACATCGCTTCGGTCGCATGTGATGATAGATCCCTCGGATGGGTCGTTCGCGAGTGATCTTAGTCACCTCATCAAGATGACGGAACCTGCGGTGTGAATATATGGCCACGTGCATCACTCGAGAGGCTACGACGTCGAGGCGACAAGGATCGTCTGCAATCCCAGGGGGTACGCTGTGGTCAAGCGGATTGATAGTGATCGCTCACCGTTCGAGCGGCTCGAGAACTGGTCCTTCGAGCCCGAGAAGGTAGTCGAGCTATGAAAACGGGCTGGGAGCTTGTGAGCCAGTACTCGCGGTCCATCGGTGAGATTGAGGTCGCGGCCGTGCGCGTCGGAGGGGACGTCCGCGTCGTCAGCCCAAGCGAGCTGAAGGGCTGGCTCGAGAAGATGAACTTTCGGACAGAGGAAGATTTGCCTTGGGGCGGCGACCTCACAAAAGAGCAACACGAGGCCTACGATCGGCAGTCCTTTGCGATCTGGACCCGCGACGAGATTTGGTACCCGGTCCATGAGGACGGCCTGGTTCGGCTAGAAGGCATCGACCGGACGCCAGAGGGATGGGTCGTCAGGAGAAAGCGATGATGGATGTCAAAAACGGCCTCCTTCGCGGCACTGTATTCGCGATCGAGGCCGCCGGCATGCGGCAAGAGGACTTCGCAAGGATCATCGGCGAGGCCCCGACCCTAACGATTGACCTCTTCGATGAAATGAGAACCACACCTGTGGAGCGTTCATCGAGATATACGACAAGGCAGCCGCCGAAGCGGGCTGGCCCACCCTTGCCGACATCTTGCTCACCCACATCGACGAGCTCAGGCACGGAGACCGGAAGTCTTGAAAATCGAACGCATCGGCAACGAGGAAGCCACCGCCTTGAATCCCTTTGCGCTATGTCAAATCGCCACACGACAGGCAGAAGACCCGCTGACCCGCGACGAAGCCTCCGCCGGTCAGCACAGGGAGTTGGCGGCTTTGCCGTATTCAGGCCTGGGTCAAGGATTTTTCGAACCAGATTGGTTGGTAGGCGAGAGGCGCCACCAGCTTATCGGCCCGACCGTGCCAGAGGTCGGTGGCGTTGTGGAGATAGCGCATGCTGAGCTCCAGTCCCTGCCCGTACATGGATTGGTTGATGCCGTCGGCCGTCGCCCCTTCAATGGTCGACTGCGACACGCTCTTGCCCTGATGCAGGGCCCGCGCGACCTCGATCACGGGGTCGCTGTCGAGGTAGAACTTTGTCTCGATGGCATAGCGCTCCATCAGCGCCGGATCGGGATTGTTGAACGCCTTCACCCAGATCGAGGTATCGAGGTAGAGCGGCTGCACGTATTCCATCAGGTGGTCGAACCACGCGAGGAAAGCCTGGTCGGTGTGCGGCTGCGGTGGTTTGAAGGTATGTGCCGCGAGGAGAGCGCGCTGGAACATGGTACCGATGAAGCTCTCGAACGCTTTGCCGGCGTCACCGAGGTCGGCGAGGAAAAGCCGCGTGAAGGGCGTCTCCTCACCTGACAGGTAGACTTTGCGGAAGACGTGGACATCGCAATAGGCCGAGCAGGTCATCACCTCGAGCGCGTTGACCTCGTGCTCGCGACCCCGCGCCTTCGGTGACTCCATGAGCACGTCATGCGTAAGGTTCCACTCCGATCCGGCATGCATGGAGAGATAGGGTTTGGCGACGGTATCGCATGCCTGGTGGGTGATGCCGCCGACGGCCCAGGCGAGTTTCTTGTCGATCTCTGGGTGCGCCTCGGCATCGTCCCAGCGCTTGATCGATTCTGCGAGTAGAGGATGCATCCACTTGCCGCCGCCGCGCGTGCAGGCGCCCAGGCGCACCACCTGCGGCTGATGTTCGCAGGCCTCGGTAAACGCGGATTCGACGCGCGCGTCCGCCTTCATCAGTCTCAGACTGTCGTCACAAATCGCCCAATGAGTCAGCATGTCCGACATGGTGGCGCCCTTTCAGGAAATGGGATTGTCGTTGTCTCTTTGTCGGGCGGCCCACCAGCGGGCTGCCTCGGTGATCGCCCCTCATGCCGGAATCCCCGCGAGCTCGAGCTCTTCGGCATGATGGCAGGCCACCTGCCGGCCGCCGGCCATCGGTCGGAGCGGCGGTACGTCCTTGCGACAGGCTTCCGTGGCGAACGCGCATCGCGGATGGAACTGGCACCCCGGCGGCGGCTTCGACGGATCGGGTATCTCCCCCGTCAACTCGGCTCGGGGGCGACCACGGAGGTTTGGTGAAGACACCGGAATGGCGGCAATCAGCGAAGCGGTATACGGGTGCAGCGGCCGAGCGAAGATCTCGGCGCTTGGCGCAAACTCGACGATCCGTCCGACATACATCACCGCCACATGGTCCGAGACATGCTTGACCACCGACAGGTCGTGGCTGATGAAGAGATAGGTCAGATTGAAGTCGTCCTGCAGGTCCTGCAGAAGGTTGAGGGTTTGGGCGCGCACCGACACGTCCAGCGCGGACACCGCCTCGTCGGCGACGACCAGGTGCGGCTCGACCACCAGGGCGCGGGCGATAACGATGCGCTGGCGTTCACCGCCCGAGAAGGCGTGCGGGTAGCGCGGCATGAATTCCGGGCGGAGTCCCACCTTACCCATGATCATCGCCACGCGATCGCGTACTTCGGATCTTGCCACACCGCGGGCAAAGAGTGGTTGTCCAATCGCCTCCAGCACGGTCTGCCGCGCGTTGAGCGAGGTGAACGGATCCTGAAAGATCATCCGAATGTCATTCCGCAGGTCCGTCATCGTCTTGGGTGACGCGCGGGCCAGGTCGATCCAGTCGCCCGCGCCGCGCCGGCGGTAGCGAATTTCGCCCGAGGTGGGTTCGTAGACCCTGAGGATGGCTCGGCCCAGTGTGGACTTGCCGCAGCCGGACTCCCCCACCAGGCCAACCGTCTCGCCATCCGCGACCGTCAGGTCGACGCCGTCGACCGCCTTCACCACTCCGGTCTTTTGCCTGAAGAAGCCGCCGCTCTGGCCAAAGTGCATCTTGAGGTTGCGCACCTCCAGGCAGGACTCGGCGGTCTTGGCGGTTGCGGGAGGCTGCATCACGTCGGTCATGCCAGGACCTCGTCGTTCTGCGCCCAGGCGGCGGCATGGACCGGATCGTGCTGGAAGCATCGGGAGGTGCTGCCGTCGAGCCGGTAGAGGTCGGGCTCCTGCCTGTCGCAAAGGCCGAAGCGACGCTCCGGGCAGCGCGTGACGAAGGGGCAGCCGGTCGGGCGCGCAAACGGATTGGGTACCATGCCGCGGATCTGCGTCAGGCGCTCGCCGCGCTGCAGGTCGAGACGGGGCACCGAACCGAGCAGCGCGCGCGTATACGGGTGCTTTGGCGCATTGAACAGATCGAACACGTTGGCCTGTTCCATGGTCCGACCGAGATACATAACGGTGACGTCGTCGGCGACTTCGGCGACCACGCCCAGATCGTGCGTGATCAGCATGATCGAGATGCCTGACTCGCGCTGGATCTCGCGCATCAGGTTGAGCACGTTGGCCTGCGTGGTGACGTCGAGCGCGGTGGTTGGCTCGTCGGCGATCACGAGGTCGGGCCGGCAGGCCAGCGCCATGGCGATCATCGCGCGTTGCCGCATGCCGCCCGAAAGCTGGAACGGGTATGATGAGAAACGTGCCGCTGCGTCTGGGATGCGCACCCGGGTCAGAAGCTCGATGGTGCGCGCCTTGGCCTCGGCCTTCGACACGTCTTCGTGGACGAGCATCATCTCGCTGATCTGGCTGCCGATGGTGTGAACCGGCGACATCGAGGTCATCGGCTCCTGGAAGATCATCGAGATATACTTGCCCCGGATCGCCCGCATCTGCTTGCTGTTGGGGTCGAGCCTGGCGATGTCGACCGTGCGGCCATCCCTGAAGTGATAGATCATCTCGCCCGACACGATCCGGCCAGGTCTCTTGAGGATCTGGAGGATCGACGAAGCGGTCATCGACTTGCCCGAGCCACTTTCGCCGACGACGCACATGGTGTGGTTGCGGCGGAGCGTGAGGTCGAGCCCGTCGACGGCCTTGACCACGCCCGACCGGGTCTCGAAGTAGGTCGAGAGGTTCCTGATCTCGAGGAGAATGTCGGACATGGCGGCCCCCTAATTGTGCGAGTAGGGATCGGCCGCGTCGCGAAGGCCGTCGCCGAGGAAGTTGAGGGCAAGCACGGCGATCACGACGGCGACCCCCGGCAGGATCAGCCACGGAGCGGTGGCTACCGTATTGACGTTCTGCGCCTCCTGCAGCAGCACGCCCCAGCTGACGACAGGCGCCCTGAGGCCGATGCCGAGGAAGGACAGTGCCGTCTCGGCGAGGATCATTTCGGGGATAGCCAGCGTCGTCACTGCGATGATGTGGCTCATGAACGCCGGCAGCAGCTGTCGGGTGATGATGCGGAACTCGCTGACTCCGTCGAGGCGGGCAGCGGTGACAAAGTCCTCGTTCTTGAGCGACATCACCTTTCCGCGCGTCTCGCGGGCGAGGGAGGTCCAGCCGATGAGCGACAGCAGCACGGTGATCATGAAGTAGACCGCAAGCGGGTCCCAGGTCAGGGGGATCGCCGCGGCCAGGCCCATCCATAGGGGGATGGTGGGCATCGAGCGCAGGAACTCGATGGTGCGCTGGATCGCGTGGTCGACCCGGCCGCCGTAATAACCCGAGAGACCCCCTAGAATGAGGCCGATTACAAGGCTGACCGCTACGCCCACCAAGCCGATCGACATCGACACACGTGTGCCATGGACGATGCGGGAAATATTGTCACGCCCGAGACGATCAGTGCCAAGCAGGTAGAACGGCTGGCGCGGCTCGACCGGACCGATCAAATGGATGTTCCACTCGAAGAGCCCCCAGAAGTGATAGGTGTCGCCTTGGACGAAGAGGGCGATCGGGATCACCTTCTCGGGGTCTTCAACGAAGGTCTTGCGGTAAGTGCGGGGGTCGGTTTCGAAACTGTAGTCATGGACGTGTGGCGCGAAGCCCGATCCGTCCTCGGCAAAGAAGTGGATCGCCATGGGCGGTGCGTACTGGTGCCGGCCCGAAGTGCGGTTTGGGTCCTGCGGCGCGATGATCTCAGCGAAGGCGCCGACGAAATAAATGAAGGCGACGATCCAGAGGCTGACCACGGCGGCTTTGTGCCGCGAAAATTTCCAGCGCATGAGCTGCCACTGGCTGGCCACGTCGACCACGGTGCCGGCATCCGACTCCGCGATATCGTCGGCAACGGAGTTGCGGGCCGCGACGGTCGGGAGCGTGTCGCCCTTGGTGCGGGGATGCGTTTCGGGCACGGCGCTGGGAAGCTCGGTTGTCATGGCCTTACTCCAGCCGAATACGCGGATCGAGGATGGCAAGCAGGATGTCCGAGACGATCGTGCCCACCAGCGTCAGAACCGAGAGCAGCAGGATGAAACCACCAGCGAGGTACATGTCCTGGCTCTGCAGCGAGGTGAGCAGCAGCGGCCCCACCGTCGGCAGGTTGAGGACCACCGAGACGATCACCGCGCCGGAGACGAGGCTCGGCAGCACCCATCCGACGGTCGAAACGAAGGGGTTGAGTGCGATCCGGATGGGGTACTTGAGGATCAGCCGCACCTCCGAGAGGCCTTTGGCGCGGGCCGTAGTGACGTATGGCTTGTTGAGCTCGTCGAGCAGGTTGGCGCGCATGATGCGGATCAGCTCTGCCGTGCGCGCCGCGCCGATCACGATCATCGGGATCCAGAGGTGACTGATGAGGTCCCAGACCTTTGCCCACGACCACGGCGCGGTCCGATATTCCGGGGAGAACAGGCCGCCCACCGACTGACCGAAGTAGCGAAAACCGATGTACATCAGCACGAGCGCGAGGAGGAAATTGGGGATCGCAAGCCCAATGAAGCCGATAAACGTGACGATGTAGTCGCCGATCGAGTACTGCTTGACGGCCGAATAGACGCCGATCGGGAACGAAATTGCCCAGGCAAAGAGCAGCGTCGCGAGCGACAGCAGCATGGTGAACCCGAGCTGGTCCCAGATCAGTTCCGCCACCGGGCGCTTCCACTGGAACGAGTAGCCGAAGTCGCCTTCCAGGAGGATGCCGCTGATCCAGCGCCAATATTGAATATAGAGAGGCTGATCCAGCCCGAAGCGCCGCGTAAGAAACGCGATCTGCTCCTGGCTGACGTCGCTGCCCTGCTGCATGCTGGCGACGAGCGTGGTGAGGAAGTCCCCCGGCGGCAGCTGGATGATCACGAACGCCGCGACGGAGATGAGGAACATCATCACCACCATGGCGACCAGCCGCTTGGCAATGAAGTGGATCATGCTCCTGCCTCCTTGCTGGTGGCGTGACTCGTCAAGCGAGGCGTTCCGCCGTCTTGAGGAAGTCGGGATCGGGATCGAGCGCCATGCCCGGAACGTCGGGGCAGGTCACGGTACCGTCGGCATTCACGGGAGCGGTATGGAGGAAGAAATCCGGTGTGCCGGCGGGTTTGGGGTAGTATTCCAGCATCCGGGCGTTGGGAATTGCTGCGAGCAGGTTCAGGTGCGCGAGTTGTTCGCCATGGGGGCAGATGTCCAGCCCGTTGGCATCGGCCATCGCGGCGATCTTGAGGAACTCGGTAACGCCGCCGGTGTATCGGGCGTCCGGTTGCAGGATGGAGATTGCCCCGGTCGCGATCAGATCGCGGAAACCATGCTTGGTATACTCGTTCTCGCCGGTCGCAATGGTGACGCCGGTCGCCTCGAACAGGCGGCGGAATCCCTCGTAATCGTCGGGCTGTACCGGCTCCTCGAACCAAAAGATGTCCTGGTCCTCCAGGCGGCGGGCGAGCGAGATCGCATCATAGGCGCGATAGGCGCAATTGGCGTCGATCATCACTTTGATGTCTGGACCGACGGCATTGCGAACGGCGCGCACGCGCTCGACATCTTCAGTGATCGAGACGGCTCCGACCTTCATCTTAACAGCGCGGGCACCCATTTCGACATAGCCCACCATTTCCTCTGCGAGCTCCTTGAGGCCCTTGTCCGGCGCGTAGTACCCCCCGGCGGTGTAGATCGGGATATCGGTGCGGTAGCCACCGACGAGCTTGTAGAGCGGCAGGCCCGCTACCTTACCCCTGATGTCCCACAGTGCGGTGTCGATCGAGGAGAGGGCACGCGTTTCCATGCCGCGCCGCCCATAGAGCTTGGGCGACCAGAGCTCTTTCCAGATCGCCTCCGTCATCAGAGGATCGCGACCAATCAGCTTCTTGGTGAACTGTTCGCGAAAGGCACGCTCGGCGGGGCGAGGGCGGCCGATGCCGTACCCCGTGATGCCCGCGTTCGTCTGCACTTCGACGAAGCTGATCTCATGATTGGTGTAGGTGTGGAGCCCGTTGCTGATGGGAACATCCCGCTTCCACTTATACTCCTTGACGTCTATGGCAGTGATCTTCAGTCCGGAGGCAGTCATCGGTAGGTCCTGAATGGCTTCTGGTAGAGCGGCGGCAGGGTCGCATGGCGGGAGTGCGCCGTGGCACACTCCCGGTACCTTGGGGGTGGCTACTGAGCGCCGGCCGCGTACTGCTCCACCTGCGTCGGGCCTGGGAACAGGGGCGCCGAACTGGCATAGGCCACCGAAGGCACGTTTTGCAGGCGATGCACGCCGATGCCGTTCACCGGCAGGCCAAGGCCAAGGATGTTGAACTGCTCCTTGTGGATGGCGAGGATCTGCCGGTAGAGGTCCGCCTGCTTTTCGAGGTCGGGCTCAACCTGCATCTGCTCGTGAAGCGCGATCACGTCCTTCATCCACTGCGGCGGCTCCTGCGGGTCGGCGCCGCCGACAGCCCAGTGCACCCATCCCGTCATCCACGCGGAGTCGGCGTTGAGCGGCACGTAGGCACGGGGGAAGACGTACGTGTTCATCGAGGCGCCGTCGCCGTCATCCACTAGGACATGGTGCTCGTTGGCGTTGCGCAGCGTATCCTTGGCGGCCTTCTCCAGCGAGCGGGACTGTACGTTGAAGCCGATGGCGCGCCAGTCCTCCTCGAGGAAGGGCAGCATGTCGACATAGGGCTGGCGGTCGGCACGCGTGGTGATCACGAAGTTGATCGGCTGGCCGTCCGGGGATAGGCGCCACCCATTGGCGTCCCGCTTATCGTAGCCCGCCGCGTCGAGCAGCTGGTTCGCCATCTCGGGGTCGTACTGAGTGAACTGCGTGCCCATCTCCTCGTCGTAGAACTGCTTTTCTTCGGGACGCGGCGAGATCTGGTGCGGCGTTCCCTGGCCCGCATAAACGATATCGATGATCTCCTGCCGATCGATAGCGACGCTCAGCGCGATGCGCACGTCACGGTTCGAGAACAGGGCCTTCAGCACCGGGTCTCGCGCCGTCTGGTTGAGGTGGATCTGCACCGGAGATGCCGCCGCCCCATTGACGATCTCGAAGAACTTGAGACCCGCCTTCGCTTCGTTGTCGAACATCACGGCGCGGTTGGCCGGCGTGTTGACGTAGCGGGCGTTGTAGTCCACCTCACCGTTTAGCACCTTGAGCAGCATGACTTCGAAGTCCTTGACGACTTCAATTGTCGAACCGTCGAGGTACGGCAGCTGGTTTCCCTGATCATCGATCTTCCAGTAGTAGGGGTTGCGCTCCATGGTGATGATCTCGGTATCGTCTGCGCGCCGCGTGTACACCCAGGGTGTGATCACCGGCTTTTCGAGATTATTGTAGATGTTGTGTCGCTCCATGAACCGCTCTTCCCAGTTCGTGAAGCCGGCGGCGAGCGCCTCTTCTTCGGCGTTCGCGTTGAAGTCCGGGTGGAACTGTTCCATGTAGTGGCGCGGGTATGTCGCGAGCCAGATGCCGCTGTTGGTGGCGAGCTGGAGCGGCAGCATCGACTTGGAGCGGCCAAAGGTGAACTTCACGGTATAGTCGTCGATCGCCTCGACCTTCAACTCATCTTCGGCCGTGAGAAAGCCCAACCGGAACAGGGGGTCGATATTGTCGTTGAACTGCACATGCTCGGCCCAGAACACGATGTCGGCGGCGGTGAATGGCTCGCCGTCCGACCACTTCATGCCCTCGCGCAGATCGAAGATGTACTCCGTGGCATCGGCGTTGACCTCGTATCCTTCGGCTATGTTCGGGAGCACCTCGCTCATCTCGTTGTTCCAGCGCATCAGCGGCTCGTAGTGGTAGAAGGTCTGGAGCCACGACTCGTCGCCCGCGCCCTGGTAGACCTGACGCAGATTGCCGCCGTAGGTGCGGACGCCGTCTACCGGCACAATGACCATCGGTTCGCTGCCGACGCGATCGGCGACCGGGGGCAACTCTTCCATGGCGTCGAGCATGGGGGCCTGGGCGATGGCCGTCTGGGCCAGCACGGAAGGTGCAATCAGGACAGAACTCAGCAGTCCGGCAAGGACCACGTGCGAATAGGCAAGTCGTCGCGCGAAGCGTCTCAAGGTATCCCCTCCCTGGATGCGGCGCGGCGGTCGCTTTCGACCCGTCCGCGCCTTAGGAAGGTCCTCCGCCTTCCCAACTATGACTCATAGGCAGGGATAGGGATGTCGTCTAATCATCAATAGTAAGGACTCGATGACCTGAGGTTATTGCTACGATGTCTCGCTACTCCAGTCGCATCAGTTTGCGTGAGATGGAGATGATCCGCGCCATCCTTACGTACGGCACGATGGCAAAGGCGGCGCAGATGATAAACGTCTCCCAGCCGGCAATCAGCCGTATGGTCAAGCAGGCCGAGGACCGTACCGGCCTGCAGTTTTTCGAGCGCCGCGGCTCAAAGCTAATCCCCACGCCCGACCTGACGACACTGAGCCGCGAATTCGAAAAGGTGTTCGCGAGCGTCGACCGCGTTCAGGCGTTGACCTTGGCCCTCGGTGCCGGCCTCGGCCGCCCTATACACATCTCGTCCATGTCGGTTCTGGCCGAGACCATGCTGACTCCTGCGCTTGTCGATCTGCGCCGACGGCATCCACAAACGCCAATTGCCGTCAGGCTCAATCATCGTCCTGGCGTCGAGCAGGAGGTCATCCGAGAAGAGTCGGATCTGGGCCTTGTACATGGCATTGCACAGCATGATGCGCTCACCGCAATCAGCCTATGCAGCGCCCACGTGGTATGCCTGATGCACTGCGACCATCCGCTTGCCGCATGTTCCGAGCTCGGTCCAGGCGATCTCGCCGAGGAGCCCCTGATTTCGATGGGCCGCCTATCGCCGCTCAGCCAGCAAGTCATCGACGCCTTCGACGCGGCCGGCATTGCCCGTCGGATCAGCATTCAGATCGCGGATTCCGGTCTGGCCGCGCACTTCTGCGCCAGCGGTCTCGGCCTTGCGCTGCTTGATCCATTCTTCCTCAGCTCTGGCCTGCCCGAGCATCTTGTCATGCGGCCTTTTACCCCCACCATTCAGATCGAATGCTTTGCGATCCACTCGAACCGCCGCGTCCTACCGGAGCTCGAGGCCGACCTCCTCGAGAGCCTCCGGGCCGCCGGAGCACAGTGGGAACGCAGGTTTCGCGAAATGTTGGCCACCTAGAGAGCGAGATCAAGGGTACTTGACGTAACCGTAAGTGGCCGCGAGTCTTGCACGCGTCGAACGATTGGTTAGGGCCACTTTTGGCCTCTGGCACCCGGTAGTCGTTTGTCCGCTTTTTTGTTGCTTCCTCCCCCAGTAGCGGACGGCAGGCTTCCGGCCCCACTTCCGTCAGTGGATCGATCGAGGACCCCTTGCAGAAGGCGGCCGTAGTCGGAATCCTTCATACTGGCGGCTAGCACAAGCACGATGAGGCGCAGGTGAACTTCGTCCTCGGCTGACTTATTCGGATCGTCGCATCCAACCAAGACGCTCGCTCGTAGTAGCTCCAGCGCCCCGCGGATGCCTGACCAAGTCGTTTGGGGAGCGCGTCCGCGAGAGCCCAGAGTTCCATAATCTGACGTTATGTTGCGGTTCCCAATGTGAATTGGACGTACCGGGCCGTACGACCTAGCTCTTCTCACAAAAGCGGAGGGCATGTCGTGAGACGATATCGTGCAGGAGCTATTGGTGACACCGGGCACGTTGATAACGCAGGCCGGTACCTAGGTTTCGACGCGAGCCACGGCCTTCATTTGCCCTACAAGGACCTCGAACAATTCGAGATGACTGCCGTTGCCGATCACGACCCATCCGCGAGAGCGCACGGCATGGACATCACAGGCGCCCTTCGATCCTATTCTGATTATCGCGAGATGCTCGCCACGGAGCGGCTGGACATCGTCAGCGTCTGCTCGCGGCAAGCAAGCCGCCATGAAGAGATGGTGCTCGCTGCTGTCGCCACTGGTTGTCATGTGTTCGTGGATAAGCCGTTTACCGTTGATTTGGCATCCGCGGACCGGATTGTTCACGCTTGCGATGCGGCCGGGGTAAAGCTCGCCGTTGCGCATCAAAGTCGGTATCTGGAGCCCTTCCTGACGGCCCATCAAATGCTGCTTGCGGGTGAGATCGGTTCTCTGGTGACCATGCGAGGTCGCGTGAAGGAAGATCACCGGGGTGGTGGCGAGGATGTAATCTGCTGCGGGGTCCACATCCTCGACCTGATGCGGATGTTTGCCGGCGACCCGCAATGGGTATCGGCCTATGTCAGCGTAGAGGGTAGGGCGGTGACGAAGGCGGACGCCTATGTACCAGTGGACTGCAACGGTCTTGTTGCCGGAGACAGGACCGACGCTGCCTTCGGGTTCGAGGGCGGCGTCATAGGTCACCTCACCTCAGTTCGTAACCAGCATGATTGGGGAGAGCGCTGGGGTCTGACTCTCGAAGGTACCCGAGGGGCGGTTTCGTTGCGCATGTTCAACGACCTTTCGTCGCCTTCGAAACTCAGCATCAGTCGGAAACGATCGGTCCCGGAGGAGGCTGGTCCGTTCGAAATTCTTGAGGTCCCACTTGAGCCCGAAGTTCCGGGTGCCGTTCCTGCCAACACCGGTTATCCGCCACTGAGAGGCAACAGGCAGGCGGTTTTTGACCTGATGAAGGCGGCCGAAGAGCGTCGCGAGCCCAAGTCCAGTGCACGGGATGGACGATGGACGCTTGAGATGGCGCTTGGCATTTATCAGTCACACCTCAGCCAGCGCCGAGTGGCCTTACCTTTGGCAGATCGCTCTCACCCGCTCGAATAGTTGGCCGGTTTTGGAAACGGGACGGTTGCGGGTGCCTAAGCGGGCACCGCATTAACGCGCATCAGCGTTTCTACAAACTCCTGGTCTATCGGCGGCCTCTCTTCGTCGGCGCGGGTGATGATGCCATAATCGTCCAGACCTGCGGGAACGGTTATCGGCAGGCGCCTGATCCGCCCCATCTTGATCTCGGATCTAAGGAGGACAGAAGGAAGACTCGAGATCATACCAGCCTCCAGCACCAGCTGCATTGTCGCATGTACCGACGTCGTTTCCACCAAACTCCTCGGGGCTCCTCCCTTGGAAGTGAAGAATTCTTCCATGAGCAGCCGCAGGGGACTAGTGATCGGCTGGAGGACCCAGGACTCCTCCAACAGGTCTGCAGTGGTCGGCTCGATCTGCGCCAACGGGTGATCGGCGGCGGCGAACAGCCAAATTTCCTCATTGCCGAGGGCCGCGAACGTAGTAGCCGACGACGTTGTTTCCGAGCGCCGCCCGATGACGATGTCGAGCCGTTGCTGCAGCAGCGCAATCACCAGCTGATCGCTCGTTCCGGTCATTAGTCGGATGGTGACCAAGGGCCGGAGTTTTTTCATGTCGGCTATCGCCGTCGGAAGGAGCCGGTGAACCACCGACGTTATCGCTCCAACGCGCACGACGCCGTGACCCCCCTCGCGCATCACGCGGGAGTCATCGAGAAACTTGACGGCCTCGTCGATGGCGCGATGCGCGTAGGTGACGGCCAACTGGCCTACCTCGGTCGGCCGCATTCCTCGGGGAAAGCGCTCAAAGAGCCTGGAGCCGACGATGTCCTCAACCTCTTGAAGCATTTTTGTGGCGGCCGGCTGCGTCATCACCATCTGCCGCGCCGCCGCATTGAGATTGTGGGTCCTGCCGAGCACAGAGATCAACTGAAGTTGTCTGAAGCGCAGTCGAGCCATGGCGTTGTGATAGCGGGAGTGGAACATCGATAACCTCAGGTAATAACAACCTAGGAGAAACTCATTAGACGGCTATCGCTGTGGGGTCTAGCCTGAACCTGCGTTTGGGCTGGTGACCATGAGGAGGCCTGGCTCACCTTCTGCCGGCGCGGATGGGAGGAGAAGATGACAATCAATACCAACAGACGCACATTTCTGCTCGGCAGCGCGGCAACGATCGCCGCCGCTGGCATGGGCGTCCGGGCTACTCTTGCGCAGGAAGCGACGGTCCGCATGTTCTGGTGGGGATCAGCGCGACGCAATGAGCTTCAAACGGCGATCAACACTCTCTACGAGCAGCATTATCCGAACATTGCGATCTTGGGCGAAACGGCAGCCTTCAACGACTATTGGCCGCGCCTTGCAACGCAGGTCGCGGGTGGCAATCCGCCCGACGTGATCAACATGGACTATCGGTATCTGGCCGAATATGGCGGCCGCGGAGTATTGCTTCCTCTGGACCAATATGTCGGGGGTGCTCTGGGTGTTGCTGACTTCGGACCAGGTCTTGATGGCGGGCGGATGAACGGCACTCTCTACGCCGTCCCCTGCGGGGTGAACACGGCTGCGATGGTCGTGAACAGGGGCGCCTATGAGGAGGTGGAACTGGAGCCGCCTTCCGCGGCGATGACTTGGACGGAGTTCTCCGACAACGCCGTTGCCCTGACGGAAACGACCGAAAGGCCCCACTATTATGGTTCGAGTGACGGCAGCGGCAAAGAACCGGTGCTTGAGGTCTGGCTGCTTCAGCGAGGAAAGTCCCTCTACACCACCGAGGGACAACTCGGATTCACCGCCGAAGACGCAACGGAGTGGTTCCAATTCTGGCAGGATCTACGCGAGCGGGGCGGCTGCCCACCGCCAGATGTCGTTGCGCTTGATCTTGACACATTCGAAACCGGTCTCGTGAACACCGGCTATGCTGCGCTGAACTTTGCGTTCTCGAGCAATCTCATCGGTTATCAGTCGCTCAATCCGGAGCGATTGACGTTGGCGACTTACCCAGTACCCGATACCAACCCACAGCCGGGCCACTACCTCAAGCCAGCCATGCTGTTCAGTCTTGCGGCCGAAACGCAGGTCGTCGAGGAAAGCCTCGACTACCTCACGTTCCTGCTAACCGATCCAGAAGCCACCAAGATCATGGGGCTGGAGCGGGGAGTGCCGCTTTCTCCCGCAGTGCAGGAGAATATCGCCCCGACCCTGGACGATCAGCAGCGCGAGATGCTCGATTTCATAGCCAATCTCGACGATACGGTCCTCGCCGATCTACCGCCGCTGCCGCCGCAAGGGGCGGGCGAGGCGGAGACAATCCTCTTGCGCATCAGCGAGGAAGTGGGTTTTGGCGTGACCACGCCGGAAGCGGCGGGCGAACAGCTCGTCAGCGAAGTCAGCGCTACGCTCCAAAGGGTGTGACGCGGTTGTTCCTCCCGGACAGTGAGCGCCTTGGGCGCTCACTGTCCACCCTCTTGTTCTAGGAGTTCCTCGTGAACGCTTCACGGATCTATCGAGCCGGCGCAATCGGTCACACCGGATTTGGCGACTATGGTCACCTACTGCACCTCCCGTTCCAGCATATCCCGAACGTCGAAATGGTCGCCATCGCGGATCCCGACGAAGCGGGGCGCGAGAAAGCGATCGAGGAGAGCGGAGCAGAGGCCGGGTATGCCGATTACCGGGAGATGCTGGAAAAGGCGCAACTCGATATCGTCAGCGTCTGCCCGCGTGAGTCAGCCGAGCACAAGGACATGATCCTTGCCGCCATTGCCGCAGGCGTACATGTTTACAGCGACAAGCCGCTCGCAGTGGATGTCGCTGAATGCGACGAGATCGTGGAGGCCAGTGAAAAAGCCGGTGTGCGGGTAGCCGTGGCCAAGCAGAGCCGTTACGTCGAGCCCTTCCTGACCGCTAAGAAACTGCTGGAAGTCGGTGAGATCGGGGATCTCGTAACCATGCACGCCCGCGGCAAAGAGGACCACCGCGGTGGCGGTGAAGATACCCTGGTACTCGGCGTCCATATGATGGACCTGATGCGTTGGTTCGCGGGCGACCCCCAGTGGGTGTTCGGGCGCGTCACCAAAGATGGGCGGGAGATCACCAAGGCGGATGCCTTCCAGCCGACCGAGAGAAGCGGCCCGGTCGCCGGCGATGCCGTCCACGCTATGTACGGCTTTGAGAAGGGGGTTATTGGTCACTTCGTCAGCGCTGCCAACCAACACCATCGTGGAGATCGATGGGGTTTCGTCCTGGTCGGCACCAAAGCGAGCATCGCCATTCGCTTTTTCATGGACATGGAATCCCCCTCAAAGATGCGGATCACCCAAGCCAATATGGTGCCCGAAGAGGCTGAGGGTTGGGAGCCGATCGACGTTCCACCGGAGCCGGTTGTTCCCGGCAGCCCGCCGCTGGCGACCGGCCATCCGCCCACGCGCGGCAATCGCCTCGCGATCGCCGATCTCATTCGAGCCGTCGAAGAGGATCGCGAACCGCTAGTCAGCGCCCGAGATGGGCGTTGGGCCATGGAAATGGTGCACGGTATCTATTGGTCGCACCTAAGTGGCTGTCGCGTGCCGTTCCCCCTCGAAAAACGCAAACACCCTTTGATTTGATTACTGCGCTGCATCGCTCCACCGCCGCAATCCGCCAGCTCAACAGGTTGGATATATGAAGACCCTTCGTTACGTCATCGTCGGCATCGGGGCCGGCATCCTCTCCCAGCACAAGATGGCGCTTGAACTCGGTTCGTTCGAGCTCGTCGGCGGCATGGATGTCACCGAGAACGGACGGCTCCGGGCCGGGGAGCTCCGAGTTCCGTTCTATGACGATCTCAACTTGCTGATATCCGAGACCCGACCCGATGCGGCGGTGATCCTGGCACCGCACCCGTTCCATGCAAAGCTTGCCATTCAGCTCCTGGATGCCGGGGTGCATGTGCTGGTGGAAAAGCCGATTGCTGTCCGCACTTCGGAGGCCGATGCGATGATCGAAGCGGCAAAGCGCAACGGACGCAAGCTTGCGGTCAATTTCCAGCATCGGGCTCGTGGCGAGATACTGACGCTCTCGCGCCTGATCAAGGAAGGGCAACTGGGCCAGGTTCAGACAATCCATATGGTCGCGGCGTGGCCAAGGACCACGTTCTACTACAAAAGCGGGGCATGGCGCGGCACGTGGCGCGGTGAAGGCGGCGGCGTGCTGATGAACCAGGCGCCGCACAACCTGGATCTATGGTGCTTCATGTTCGGGCTGCCGAAGCGTGTCTTCTCCTGGACGCGCAACCTCATGCACGACATTGAACCGGAAGACACCGTGCATGCGATTTGCGAGTGGGAGAGCGGTGCACTGGGATCGCTCCATATCTCCACAGCCGAGGCCGGCCGCATGGAGACGCTGGAGGTGGTCGGCACTAAAGGCTCAGCCGTTGTTTCGGGCAAAGAATTGATCTTCAGGAGCTTGAAGGAGGACTTTGCCCTAACCGCCAAGACGAGCGCCGAAGCCATCCCCATCATCACGGCCGAACTCGGCGAAATGCAACTTCAGCCAGGCGACGGCCATCACCTCGATGTCTATCGCAACTTCCACGACGCCATAGTGAATGACGCCCCTCTGTTGGCTTCCGGAGAGCAGGGGCGCCAGTCACTTGAACTCGCCAACGCCATGATCCTCTCGAGCCACGAGAACCGACCAGTGGAGCTACCGCTCGATCGCAAGCGGTATGACGAGTTGCTCGACGAACTGATCGCGAAAAGCAATGATTGAAGCAGCTGTTATCGGAATTGGCGGGTTCGGTGCCATTCACGTTGCCGATTTGAAGCGACAGGCGGAGAAAGGCCGTGTTCGCTTATCGGCCGCGGTCGTACGCAACCCAGAACGGCACGCGTCTGCCTGCGCAGCCCTGCGGGACATCGACTGCACGCTCTATACGGATTGGCGGGCGATGCTGCACGAGCGGGCAGGCAAACTCGACCTTTGCACCATTCCGACGTCGATCCATACGCACGCAGCGCTCACGATTGCCGCTTTGGAGGCAGGTGCAAACGTGCTCGTCGAGAAACCGGCGGCGGCGACCCTCGGCGAGATCGACGCCATGCGCGCGGCGGAAACCGCTGCTGGGCGGTTCGTCGCGGTCGGCTTTCAGGCGCTCTACGATCCGGTGACGTTATACATCAAGCAAGCACTGCTCGATGGGGCCATTGGCGATATCCAGTCCATGAGTTGCATGGGCATGTGGCCGCGGTCTGATGCCTACTACGCGCGTGACTGGGTGGGTACGCTCAAGCTCGGTGAAGCATGGGTGCTCGATTCACCCTTCAACAATGCGATGGCGCATCAGGTCAATCTCATGTGCTTCCTCGCCGGGACCGAATTGGGCGAGTCCGCAAACCTGAAGAGTACCGAAGCCAACCTCATGCGTGCTCGTGACATCGAGACCACCGATACGGTTGCCCTTCGGATCATCACCTCGACCGGCGTTCCGATCCACTTCTTTGCCACTCATTGTTCTCACGAAAGCGTCGATCCCGAGTTCGTCATCCGAGGCAGAAAGGGGACGATCCATTGGACTCTCGCAAACGTTCGGCTGCAACGGCGCGGGCACGGTGCCGAGGTTTTCGAATGCCTCAAGGGCCCGCCTCTACGTGATGCTCTGATGGACGCGGTTCTGGAGCGAACGGCTGGTCACGACCAGTTCGTCTGTGGCCTCGATATTGCCGCAGTGCATACGCTGTGCGTTGCAGGTGCGCACTTGTCCGCCACGGTTCACCCATTCCCGAAAGATCTAATCTCACGCACGCCTGCCGGTGAATCGTTCAACACAGTGATCAACGGTATCGACGGAGTTATACGTCAGGCATTTGAGCAAGAACGCTTATTCAGCGAAATGGACCTGCCCTGGGCCGTTCCGGGCACGGCGGTCTCGCTCGAGCAGCCGGGGACGATTACCGAGGCTTATCGATGAGGATCGAGCACCTCGCCTTCAATGTTACCGCGCCATTCGAAATGGCCGACTGGTATGTCGCACATTTGGGCATGCAGATCGTCAAACGCGGCGAGACGGGCTGCTTTCTCTCCGACAAATCCGGGATGTTGCTCGAACTCTACGAAGATGCGGCAGCCCCGGCACTTGATGGTTTTTCCTTTCCGCCCGCGACCTTCCACCTGGCCTTCGCTGTTGACGAGGTAGAGAACCTGCTAAGAGCGCTAGTTAAAGGGGGCGGCCGGCAGGAGGGGACCCTGCGCACCTTGCCCAGCGGCGATCGTTTGGCCTTCGTGCGTGATCCATGGGGATTTCCGTTGCAGCTCGTCAGCCGAGCCGGTGCAACACCATGACCGTCTTCGACGACCTGACCAGCTTCGAGCGGATCACCCCCTCAGCCGGTTTTCCAGGCTGGAGCGAACTGCCATACACGTTCACCTATCCGCCCGCCTGGTTTGCCGATTTGGAGCGACGGGGCGTCGATCTCGCGAAGCTTAGGACAACGCAACTAGATCCGCCCTCGCAATGGTCGGTCGACGAGAGTACTGGAATCCTCACGTGCCTAGGAAATGGCCCCCACAGCTGGCTGCGATTTGACCGACCCATGCGTGACTTTCGAGCGCATGTGGAGTGGCGGTTCGTCAAGCTGGAGCGCCCTGCGCTCTACAATAGCGGCGTCTTCGTGCGCAACGACCCCGCACGCAATATCTTCACCCAAATCGAGACCGGTTTTGATCGTCGAACAGCGGGGTTCTTTTTCACCAAAAAATTCGTCGAAGGCAATAAAACGGCCGTCTATGGGCTGCGCCCGGCAGGAGAGAACCAATACGTGCCCTTTGATCCCTTCGATCCCGACATACCCAACCTCATTAATCCTGCGGGCGAGTGGAACACCTATGACATCGCGGTAGTCGGCCGCGAGGCGAAGTTGTGGACCAACCAGGTGCACAACAGCCTTTTTACCTGTGAACTCGACGAAGGCTATTTCGGCCTCGAAGCCGAGATGCATCACATCGAATTCCGCAATATCGCCATCAGCGAGCATCCACGATGAGCGCCGGTGCGCAAGCTTCGCCTGACCGGTGCGATTGTTCACGCGGCCGAACTTCCGTCTGTCGTTGACTGCGGCCGGCATGCTTGCGCCCCGGCCATTGGTTCGAGATGCCCGACAGACACTTCAGGCTGGGCTACGGCTGGCCGTCCTATCAAGAGCTGCAAGCTGGACTGGTTGCGATATCGGGAGCTCTGCGAACGTGACTTTTTGGCACCTGCGATAACGGGCTAGACGGCGAGTTCTCGCCCGCCGCGGAACCGGACAGGCTACGACATCCAGTGGCGGTTCCCGCGGCAAGTGCCGTCAGCTGTGCTGACAGATGCGCATCATCTTGATAGCGGCGGCGGCGGCGCCGAATCCATTGTCGATGTTCACCACGACAACGCCTGGCGCGCAGGTCGCGAGAGCCGAGGATAGGGCCGCGTGGCCGTTGGCGGAAACGCCATAACCGATCGAAGTCGGCACGGCGATGACCGGCGCCGCGATGAGCCCGGCGAGCACGCTGAACAGAGCGCCCTCCATGCCCGCAGCGGCGATCACGACTCTGAACTGTCGGATTTCCTCGAGGCGCGAGACCAGCCGCCACAACCCCGCGACACCGACATCTGCAACAATGGGAGCGGCGTATCCCATGAATTCCAGCGTTGCCGCTGCTTCGTAAGCAATGGGCGTGTCCGAAGTGCCCGCCGTAACGATTCCGATGCCGGACTGAAGTGTTGTCGGGGGCACGCTGGAACTTGCCGTTTGCGACCTGTCGGACCTGGCCAGCACGCTTTGGACCTCTGGGCTGAGACGCGAGAATACCTCCTGCGTGAGCCGCGTCAGCAGCAACGGCATCTGCCGTTCCGTCGCGGATTGAACGATAGCCTCTATCTGCGCCACGCTCTTGCCCGAGCAAAACACCGCCTCCGGAAAGGAGGTGCGTTTCGTGCGCTGCCAATCGAGCTGGAACTCCGCGATCATCTAAGGAACATAGCCCCCTGCCGATAGCCGTGGATGCCGACAAGGACGCGGCCTTCGGCGCGGCACCGGCTTGCCACCACGAGCTCGATCCGATCCCTCATCGGCATCGCACCATCATCGAGTTCGATCTCAATCCCCTGGCGGGTCACCCGGCAGCGAACATTTGAATTCGCAGGACACAGCGCTCGCACAGCGACTTCCACGGCGTCAACAAAAGCGAGGTCGTCGGCCGAGATGGCAATCCCGGTCTCAATCCTGCTGGCGAGGCATGGTTGCGCCGGCAATTCGGCAACTGCATCCAGTCCCAGTTCGCGAGCCAGACGTCGAACAGTTTTTTTGTCCATTCCCGCCAGGACATAGGGGTGGATGACTGAGCTCTCCGAAGCGGCAGCGAGGCCAGGCCGGAAGTCGGCCAAATCGTCCTGATTCGTTCCCGAGGCTATAGGAGCATTGGAGATGCTGCGAATGCGTTGGTAGAGATTTGTTTTGCAGAAGTAGCAGCGGTTTGCCGGGTTGTCCCGGTACCGCGGATCCTCGAATTCGCCCGATCCGATGATATGCAGCCGCCAGCCCTGCGCTTTGGCCATGGCTTCTACCCGCTCGGTAGCAGCGGGCGGTACGGCGGGAGAAACGGCATGTACCATCATGACGGTTCGGTCCAGCCGATGGGCAAAGCTGGCAAGCGTCATGCTGTCCACCCCGCCGCTGGTGGCAATGACCAGCCCGGGATGTTCGATGATGACGCTGGCAAGCCGCTCAGACATCGCCAGGGGTCTCCGCAAGAGCGCGATTGCGGCGGCGCTGGGCGAGCGAGTGGCCAGCAATATCGTCGTTTTCGGCCTTGATCGTCACCTCGCCGCCGGGACGGCCGACCGACTTTGTGCGCACACCTCCCGACGCCGACAAGCTGCGGGACAGCGTGCGGCGAGCGGTCTCGTGCCAGCGCAGTCCAATTGTAGAGGTCAGGCTGAGGCACGCATCCATGATCGCATCGGCCGAGCAGGGCGTGGCGAGGACCTGAAAAGCCGTCATCGGTCGTTGTTTCTTGCCCAGCATATGCCCGACTGTCACGTCCAGTACGCCGGGCGTCGTGCGCAGGAGGTCCGAGGCTGTGCCGATTTCCTCTCCGGTCATGTCATCGACTTCGAAGTTGATGACCGTAACCCGGTCACCGTCGGCCTCGTAGGTGTCGAAAACCAAGGCTCTCAATATGTTCGGCATCCCCTTGAGCTCGCGCGTGCCGGCCCCCGTGCCCGAGCACGTCAATCGCCCCTCGCCGCGGCCAGTCGAGCGGGCATCGATATATTTCAGAATGGCAGCGCCCGTGGGCGTGACCCGCTCGCCGTCTATGGCGTCATCGCGGAACGCGAAGCCCTCGAGCAGCCGCGTCGCGGCCGGCGCGGGTACCGGAAGCATTCCATGTTGGGTTCTGACCAGGCCGCCGCCACGCGGCAGAGGCGACACGGTCCACCGAGCCACCCGAAGTGCGGCGATTATGCTGCCAGCAGCGACGACATCGAGCAGGGAATCCCACCCGGCAAGTTCATGAAAGTGCACTTGATCGACCGGAACGCCGTGGATGGCGCTTTCCGCCTCGGCCAATAGCGTCAGAATGCCGACGGCGTGTCCCGCCGTGCCGTCGGAAAGCTCGAGCATTGCAATAGTCGCACGTAACTCGCTGAACTGCGCTGGCGCCTGGCCGAGTCTTGTGCCGGCCAGCGCTGCGCCAAGGCTGGGTCGCAGGCCAAACCGCCTGCAGGCGATGGCGCCGCTGGAGCCTGTGGTGAAAACGGGGACGCCGGCCATTGGCGGCACGGCTGCGCATGCATCTGCCAGTACTCGGTCTTCGAGGCTCGGGAAGGCGTCAATCATCGCGGCAACGAACATGTCGCCTGCGATCCCTCCAACGGCGTCGAGATGAACATGCATCATGTCATGGCGCCCGAAATAGCGGGACGACGTAAGGTCCCTCAGGAATGATGGCCACCGATCCATCACCCTGCTCGGCTATCGAGTTGGCAATGGCGTCATCGAGCGAAGGAACCACTTCCACCGCTGTTAGCGTGGCGTCGGCCGGTGAGAGGCCCGGAGCGTAGAGCTTGATCCGGCCGATCCGAAGCGGCCGGAGCTGCATTTCGGTTTGCCACTCATCGACTTCGGCGAGCGTTCTGGCAGTGAGTGTTGCTAGGAATTTTTCAGGTCCCAGTTCGACAAGGCGTCTTTGTGCGTTGGCAAATTCGGTGCTGCCCATTCCCTCGGAACACTGCGAGGCAACGATCAGCGTGCCACCGGGTGCAAGGATGTCGAGCGGCGTCACCATGCTCTTGATGGTCTGGTAGTAGGTTTTGTCCAGTGGATAGCCGCCCGAGGAGGTGACGACCGTCTGGAACCGTCGCGGCACCGGGATTTGGGTGGCTGCCGCAATGAAATCGACTGCAGCCAGGTGACTGGAGATGATCTCGCCGAAATTGACGAAGGCCAGCCGCCGCTCTCCATCGATAACTGTATTGATTGCGTGGATCTCGCCGATACGGCGGACGATCTCGAGCTGTTCCTCGTGCAGCGGATTGCCGACCAGGTTGCACTGGATCGCCAGCGGGTCTTCCATGAAGCGAGCAGAGTGAAAGGTGCGAATGGTTTCGTGGCCGGCGACGCCCGGCGCCACCACCTTTCTGCCGCCCGACCAGCCCGCCATGAAATGAGGTTCCACCAGCCCTGTCGCCAGCCGCAGTTCGGCATTGAGAAAATGGCGATTGACGCTGATCGGCGTGTCGCGCCCGGCAGTGTGGCCAAGATCGATCAGGTCATCAGGATTGCGGGCGTCATGGTTGAGCACACGAACATGCTCCAGCACCCAGGGGTCGCCAACCAGTTCGGCCAGTTCCTCTCCGAGGTTGGGCCGATGCAGTCCTGTCGCAACGAGAATGATGATGTGGTCGAGCGGGATGCCGGCCATGACCATCGTTTCCACCACCGGGCGCAGAAAGAGGCGATTGGGTACCGGGCGGGTGATGTCGCAGATCAGGATGCAGGCACTTTTGCGGCCCAGGGCCAGTTGTGCCAGGGGCGGCGCGTTGACGGGCGAGTCAAGCGCGTCGAGCACCGCCTTGCCCGGATCGGCGTAGACCGGCAGCCTGGCCTTTCGGATCACCGTCGGCTGCGCACCCTGCGGCAGGGTGATCGGCAGGTCGCCGCGACCGAACACTAAACTGAGAGCTTCTTGAGACAACATCGCCTCTTTCGTCCGAGGCCTGCATTAGGGCCGCCGCGGATATTCCCAATGTTGCGCTGCCTCGCTGGCGTGCCAGGCTTCCAGATCCATCAGACCCAAACCGCGCGCCGTGCCCGACACGTCGGTTCGTTTGTTGGTCATGAACGCGAGCCAGCGACCGTCCGGGCTGACATTGGAGTTGCTTGTGCGCCAGGGCGCGTGATCGAAGGCCTGCGTCATGCGCACACGTCTGCCGCTGCCGTCGAGCTTGAGCTTCCACAGATCGACTGGGGGGTATTGGTTCTCGACGTCGCCCGAGGACTCCAGGCAGATGTGCTCGTGGTCGGGGAAGATGCCCTCGCACTCATTGTGCACGCGGTTCTCGTCGATATAGGTCACCACCTCGCCGGTGTTGATCTTGACGCCCTTGACCACGCATTTCCAATCGCCGGATGGAGTCTGCTCGTTGCGGCCGGAGTGCATGCCGATGTATTCGGCCATGATCACTTCGCTGTCGCCGTGCCGGAAATCCTGGGGTTCGGGACGCACGTCGCCGGTGGCGCGGTAGATCACCCTGTCCTCGCCCAGGTGAGCACGACCGCTCTCGTCATAGACGATCTCCGTCACGTGGCATTCGTGCTCGAGGCCACCATCGAGCTTGGTGTCGTGATTGCCGTTCATGGCGTAGGTGATGCGGTTGGCGAGCGTGGAGACGCCGCATCCTTCGAAGATTGCCCGACCGAGGCGATAGGGGGCCGTCTTGGCCTGCCTGTCCATGATCCACAGTTCGGATTCGACGCCGCGACTGATCTTGTCGTTCTTGTACTCGGCGGGGCCGATTAGCAGGTAGTCGCCGTTTGGCAGGAACAGCACACGCAGGAAGCTGTGGTGGTCACCCAGATTGTGGGTCAGCTGGCGCACCTGCCGGGTTTCGAAGTCCATTTCGCTGACGTCGCCGAACGCCTTGTCGACGAAAGCGATGCGCTTGCCGTCGGGAGACCAGTAGGGCCGGGCGCCATAGTCGAGAAGCTTGCTGTGAAACGGAGGGGGATTGTCCAGAAAATGGCTTGGTTCTTGGGTGTTCACGGCTGTCACTCCTGCGTTGTGTCGGGCGATGTTTGCTGGCGAACCAGCCGGCGAAGGCGGGGATCTGGAATGGGCACCGCGCGCAGGAGCGTACGGGTATATTCATGCTGCGGATGCCGGTACATCACGTCGGTATCGGCCAGTTCGACGATGTCGCCCTGCGACATCACCGCCACTCGGTCGCAGATATCCTCAACCACCGACAGATCGTGCGAGATGAACAGATAGGTGAGTTTGAGCTCTGCCTGCAGTTGCTTGAGCAGTTCGAGCACTTGCGCCCGGATGGAAACGTCGAGAGCGGACACGGCCTCGTCGGCAATGACCAGGCGGGGCTCGAGGATGAGTGCGCGTGCGATGTTGATACGCTGGCGTTCACCGCCGGAAAAGGCATGGGGATAGCGCCGCATCTTGTCCGGCGACAGGCCCACGCGCCGCACCATTTCGGCCACGCGGTCCTCCAGTTCCGTCCCCCTGGCGATGCCATTGACCCGCAGCGCGTCACCGATAATGTCCATCACCCGCATGCGCGGATTGAGTGAAGAGAACGGGTCCTGGAAGATCATCCTCACATCGCGCTGCATGGCTCTCAAACGGGCGTCGTCCATGCTGCAGACATCGATGATCGAGCCGTTGCGGCCTCGATACAGGATCGCCCCTGCATCGACCCGATGGATGCCGATGATGCAGCGGCCCAAAGTGGTCTTGCCGGAACCGGACTCTCCCACGAGGCCAAGCGTTTCACCCTCGATGATGTCGATGTTGATGTCACTCAGTACCCTGAGGACCGGGGCCCTGGGCTTGCGCAGGCGACCCGAACCGCTGGGAAAGTGCTTGGCCAAACCGCGCACGCTGACGAGGGCACTGGCAGGCATGTTCTGCTCGTCCATCATGCATCCTCCGGTTGGACGTCGAAGCGCGTCATCTTGGGTACAGCGGCCAGGAGCTGCTGGGTGTAGGGATGCTTCGGGTCGTGGAAGATGGCATCGACCGGACCGGTCTCGACGACTTTGCCATAGCGCATGACCACCACTTCATCGGCGATCTCGGCTACGACGCCGAGGTCGTGGGTGATGAACAGCATCGACATGCCATTCTCCTGTTGCAGCGAGCGCAGCAGGTCGAGGATGCGGGCCTGTGTTGTTACGTCGAGCGCCGTGGTCGGCTCGTCGGCGATGAGCAGGGCGGGTGAGCAACAAAGCGCAACCGCGATCATAGCCCGCTGGCACATGCCGCCCGAGAGCTGGAAGGAATAGGAGCGCATTCGCTCTTCAGGGCGCTTGATTCCGACCCTGTCCAGCAGGCCGATGGCCATCTTCCACGCATCGCTTTTGCCGATCTCGACGTGCAGGCGTATCGCCTCCACGAGTTGGTCGCCAATGGTGTACATGGGCGAGAACGAGGCCATAGGTTCCTGAAACACCATCGAAATCTCGGGTCCCCGCATCCTTCGGAGTTGCTCGGAAGTGGAGCCAAACCGAGCCAGGTCGATCGCCTGCTCACCCAGGACCGTTTCCCGAGAGGATCCGGGGGCAATCTTGCCTTTGCCGGAAGCCGGCGGGCGGCCGTGCCAGAGGACGTTGCCAGCCACGATGCGCCCGGGCTTGTCGATCAGCCCCATGATCGAACGTGCCGTGACCGATTTGCCCGACCCCGATTCACCGACGATGCAAACGGTACGCCCCATCGGCACGGCGAAGCTGACCCCGTCGACCGATTTCACCACGCGGTCGTCGAGTTGATAGTGGGTGTGCAGGTCCTTGATTTCGAGCAGGATATTGTTCGTCATGGACCCCACCTATTGCTTGTAGGGATCGGCCGCGTCGCGCAGGCCGTCACCGACGAAGTTGAGCGACAACACCGCCAGGACCACAGCCACGGCCGGCAGCAGCAGCCAGGGAGCCGTCGCCACGGTTCGGATGTTCTGGGCATCCTGCAGCAACACCCCCCAGCTGACGATCGGCGGCTGCAGTCCGAGCCCGAGAAAGCTCAGCGCCGTCTCGGCGAGGATCATGCCCGGGATCGACAGCGTCAGCGACGCGACGAGATGGCTGGTGAAGCTGGGCAACAGGTGACGGAAGATCACGCGCTTGCGCGAATTGCCGTCGAGCCGCGCCGCGATGATGAACTCCTCGTTGCGCAACGAGATGAAGCGGCCGCGCACCACGCGGGCGAGATCGGTCCACGCCATGATGGCGAGGATCACGGTGATTGCGAAGTAGCGCTGCAGCGGATCCCAATTGGTCGGCAGTGCCGCGGCGAGGCCGAGCCAGAGCGGCAATGTCGGTATCGACATGAAAAACTCGACGATGCGCTGGATCACGGTGTCCACCACCCCACCGAAATAGCCGGAGATGCCGCCCAACGTCACACCGAGCGCAAAGGCGAGCGCGACGCCGATCAGGCCCACCGTCATCGACACCCGCGTGCCATGGATGATGCGCGAGAACAGGTCGTGCCCGGTCTTGTCGGCGCCGAGCAGGTAGAATGGCTGGTCCGGATCGAGCGGCCCGAACAGGTGGATGTCCGCAGGGATGAAGCCGAGTAGCTTGTAGCCGTCACCCTTGACGAACAGCCCGAGCGGGATCTTCTGCTCGGGGTCGATCGTGTGGGTGATTTCGTAGGTGTTGGGGTCGACCTCGAGCGCGTAGCCGTAGACATGCGGACGGAACACCGTGTTCTCGGCCTCGTCCGTGTCGAAGAAGTGCAGGGCCTGCGGCGGAGCATAGGTGTAATCGACGTTGAACCATTCGGACTGACGCGGCGCGATGAAACCAGCGAGCAGCGCCACTAGGTAGATGAACGACAGCACCACCAGCCCGACCACGGCCAGCTTGTGCTTGCGGAAGGCTCGCCAGAACAGCACCGAGGGTGGAGCGTCGGCCCAAGCCGCGAGCCGTGGATCCACAATCTCGCCGGTGCCGGTGTCGATGGTCGTATCGGTTGTCGACATGATGTCCTCCGGATCTGACGGTCAGACCGAATTGAGACGGACGCGTGGATCGAGCCAGGCGAGCAGGATGTCCGAGATCAGCGTTCCGATCACGGTCAGCACCGAAACGATCAGGATGATCGATCCGGCCAGGTACATGTCCTGGCTGATCAGCGCGTTGAGCAGCAACGGTCCCGTCGTCGGTAGCGAGAGCACCCGGCCAACGACGATATCTCCCGAGATCAGCATCGGCAGGATCCAGCCGATTGTGGAGACGAACGGGTTGAGCGCCACGCGCAGCGGATACTTGACCAGCATGACCCGCTCGGGCACGCCGCGCGCCCGGGCCGCCACCACATACGGTTTGTGCAATTCGTCCAGCAGGTTGGCACGCAGGATACGGATCAGCGCGGCCGTGCCTGCAGCCCCGAGCACGATGATCGGCACCCACAGGTGTGCCAGAAGGTCGAGGAACTTCGCAAAGCTCCACGGAGCATCGACATATTGCGGCGAATGGAGGCCGCCCACGCTCTGCCCGAAATACTCAAAGCCGATATACATCAGCACCAGCGCGATCATGAAGTTGGGCACCGCTAGGCCGATGAAGCCGATAGTGGTGGCGATGTAGTCGCCGGCCGAGTACTGGCGAACGGCCGAATACAACCCGATCGGAAAGGCGACGACCCAGGTGACGAACAGGGTGCCGATCGAGATCAGCATGGTCATGGGCAGCCGCGCCATCACCAGCGCCGTCACCGGCCGGTCCCACTCGAACGACTGCCCGAAATCGCCGCGCAGCACGATGCCGCTGATCCACGTGAAATACTGCACCCAGATCGGCTGATCGAGACCGTAGCGCTCGCGCAGCGCCAGCACCTGTTCGGGATCGACACGGCCGCCCTGGTTGGTGAGCTCCGCGATCACTGTGGTCAGGTAGTCGCCGGGTGGCAACTGGATGATGATGAACGCGACGATCGAAATCGCGATCAGCGTCGGAATCATCCATAGGATGCGTTTCAAGATGAACGCGAGCACGCCGTCCTCCCTTCAGCCCAGCTTCAGGATCAGCGCATCGCGCGCGCCGACCGTCACTGCCAGCACATTGTTGTCGGCCTCGAGCGCAGCGTCGCCGCCCCACAGGGGCTCGCCGAGCGCGACCCGGATATCGCCGGCGAACCGTAATCTGGCGGACTGCGCCTCGCGCGTATGGTTGAGTACGAACACGAAGCGTCCGCCCTCGCCATCCTGCAGACGTGCGGTGAGCCCGCGATTGTCGGATACGATCCGCTGCGTGCCGCCGGACCAGTCGAGCAGGTGCCGGAAGAAGGCCCGGGCGCTATCGGATGGATTCCGGGCAAAACCGACGCTGGGATAGCTGCCGATCAGTAGTGTCTTGCCGCGCCCGAACTGGTGCGTCACAGCCGCCACGCCGCCATCGGCATAGGTGCCCGCAGCGCGCCCGGTGGTGGGTGTGTACATCTGCCGAAACACGCCGCCGACCAACTGATGGTCGAAGACCTCCAGTGCCAGTTCCCCAAACAGATCTGGCGCGAACTGCACATCGGCTTCAAGGGCGCCAAACACGTCGTGGAGCCCCTGGCCGGGCTGGACGGTATCGACGCGCCCGCGCGTACCAAAATATCCGGGCAGACCTTCTGCGACCAGGACGCCGCCGGCCTCGACCCAGTCGCCGATCCGCTTGGCCGTCTCGGGCTTCAGATGGATCGGGTAGGGCAGGTAGACGAAGCGATAGGCATCAATGTCTTCGACATGGACGAAGTCGGCCTGAATATTGTTCTCGAAGAAGCCCTGGTAGGCACCCCGCATCGCTGCGGTGTAACTGTCCGTCCGCCCTTGCAGCGCGAAGTCGAGATTCTGGGTTTCCGGCACATAGAGCAGCCCGACCTCACCCGTGATGGGAACGGACTGCCACAGCGCCGACTGCGCCGGCTCTGCCGCCCACTTGGCGATCCGCGAGGCCATTTCCGATCGCGCCGTGCGCGATCCATCCATGGCGTATGGACCGAAGGCCCCGAACAGCGGGCCATCGAGCAGTGGCCGCCAGCGCGGATAGAGCAGCCCGCGGGCGCCGCCGGCGAAACTGGTCATGTTCCAGATGCGCAGGTCTTCCGGTTGGGTGATCCGGCCGTCGTCGAGCGGCCGGTCGAAGACCTGCGGCTGTAGCCACAGCGGGCCGCCCTGCGCCTCCGCATGCCAGAATGGTTTGCCGCGCGATGCAGCACGCGTCAGGTCGACCGCATGCAAGGGCTGATACGCCTTGTCGCCCTGGCGGGAGGGGGCCCAGGTAAAGCCGTACAGCTCGACTTCGTCGGCCGAGCGCCAGTCATCGCTGCCTTTGTTTGCCGCCGAGACTATCGAGGCCGCGATGCCGTGCGCGGAAATCAGGTTCTTCGGATCAACGGCGCGGATGGTATCAACGCGCCAACGCATCTGCGCGAAGGCATTGTCCTGAAGGAATTCCAGCCAGTCGAGGGAATCGGCGAACAGCTGCAGCTGCGCCGGCGGCGTCACCTGCGACCAGTCGGCGAAGCTGTAGCGGCCCCAGGCCCGGCCCAGCGCCTCGGGCGTGCCGTAGCGCGCCTCGAGCCATCGGCGGAATGCCCCGAGCGTCGCCGGGGAATAGCCGGTGTCCTCACTGTAGTTGCACTCGTTCCAGATGTCGTAACCTCCCATGGCGGGATGGTCGCGGTAGCGCTCGGCCAGGGCCGTCAGGAACTGCCCCGCCCGCTCGCGCACGACATCATCGTCCAGGCACATGCCGTGGAAGCCGCCTGTGGCACTGCTCACGCCCATCACCGGCATGTGCGGACGTCCATCGGCATGCAGATAGCGACCCTCGGGGCGCTCGTGATAAAGCCACTCCGGTGCCGCCGTGATCATTTCGGCGATGATGGTCTTGATGCCGTACCTGGCGGCCAGCTCGAACTGGCGGTCATAGTCGTCCCAATCGAAGACGCCCGGCCGCACTTCGATCGCCGACCACATGAACCAGTGCCGGAAGATGTTGAAGCCGTCTTCTGCCGCCACGCGATAGTCCCGTTCCCAGTCTTCCGGGGGCGGGTTGGACTTGCGGAAATAAACTGCTCCGTAAGGCAACAGCGGGAAATCGCGAACAGGCATGTCGCCTTTCCTCCGAATGGTCCCGGGGAAAACGGCACCCGGTTGTTGGCCGGGTGCCGTAAGTTGTGCGGACGCCGGATTCGGCGCCCTCACGGGGGGACATCGTCAGGCCAGGTCGAGCCAGAACTGCTCCGGATCGACCTGAGCGGGAGCAGGGTAAGGCCAGCAGTCGGGCTGGTTGTCGCGCACGTTCCTGAGGGCGTTGGACTTGATGCCATAGGTGGGCAGCGAGAGCGTCGTGCCGATCACATAGAACTGCTCGGCCGAGATCTGCAGCATCTCCCTCAGCATCTCGTCTCGCTCGGCAAGATCTGGCGTAGCCAGCGAGTCCTTGTACAGCTTGAACTGACGCTGCATGTAGTCCGGCGGGGTCTCGCCGTCCTCGCCGTTCGTGAGGTACCACGTCGTCCACTTGTTGCCCCAGTTGGCCTGATTCGCCGCAGTCGGGATGTAGAAGCGCGGGTCGATTGGCAGCGACAGATCGTGGCCGCCGAAGCCGGTCCACATCAGCGCATCCTGCTCATTGTTGCCGGTGCGGGTGATGTAGAGCGAACGCTCCATCGGAGTAGTATCCATGCTGATCCCGACCTCAGCCCACTGCCGCTTCATGATCTGCTGCACGTCGATCAGCAGCGCTTCGCGGGCGCCGCCCGTGGTGGACGCGAGGAACTGGATGTGGATCGGGTTGCCATCCGGGCCGATGCGCTGGCCGCTGGCATTGCGCATGTAGCCGGCCTCGTCGAGCGCCTCGTTGGCGAGATCGACATTGTACTCGAGATACTGCGTCGCTAGCTGCTCGTTGTGGTACTTCGAGGTCGGACGCGGCGAAGCCTGCCACGGTTGACCCTGGCGCTGGTACACCGCGTTGATGATCTCGGTGCGGTTCAGCGCGTGCGACAGGCCGATGCGGAAGTTCTTGTTGCTGTAGATTTCCCGCTTGACCGGATCCTCGTGGTTGAGGTTGAGGCCGATCACGCCCTCGTTCATCGTCGCAGGCTCGAGCTCGGGCAGCGAATAGCCTTTCTCCTCCATGTTGCGGGCAAGCACCGGTTTATTGGCCGGCGTATTGATGTGGCGGATGTGGTAGGTCATCTCGCCATTGGCGGCTTTAAGCAGCATCACTTCCGGGTCTTCAATGATGTCGAGCACGACCTCGTCGAGATAGGGAAGCTGGCTGCCGTTGGTGTCGGTCTTCCAGTAGTAGGGATTGCGAGTCCAAACGAGCCGGGTGCCTTCACCGATGGCAGTCTGCAGCTGCCACGGACGAATGCCGGGCAGGCCAGCGGCCATGTGCACCGTCGCGGTGCCGGCGCGGTTCAGGAACAGGTCCACCCAGGTGTTGAAGCCCGCCTGAGTTGCCAGCGCACCGGCCTCGGGATGGTAGTCGATGTGGAATTGCTCGAGGTAGTGCCGCGGCATTGCAGCGGCGCGATGGCCTTCATAAGAAGCCAGTTGGTTCGGCAGGAAGCCGTTAGGCTCGAGGAACTTGAACACCACCGTGTAGTCGTCGGTCGCTTCGACCGTTCCAGCGCCGCTCGGGGTCTTCATCCAGCTCGAAACACCCGCCGGCCACAGTTCCGCGTTGGAGAAGAAATCATTGTACCAGAACGAAATGTCATTGGCGGTGAACGGTGTGCCGTCCGACCACCTGATGCCCTGGCGCAGCTTGAAGATAAAGGTACGGCCTTCGTCCTGGACTTCCCATGATTCCGCCACGTTCGGTTGAATCGAGTTGTCGGTGGTATCGACGCGGGTAAGGCCTTCGTAGCCGGTCGTGCGCCACCACCAGGCATTGTCCGCAGCGCCGGTCGTTGCACTGTTCCAGGTGCCGCCATACTGGCCGACGCTTTCGAACGGCGTGACCACAACAGGGTTGGGGGGCAGGCGCTCGGCAAGAGGCGGAAGCTCACCCCGGGTCACCATTTCGGTGAGTTGCGGGGCCTCGAGCAGGACCTCCTGGCCGACAGCCGGGCGCATGGAAGCGCCAACCACGCTCAGCGCTACAGCCCCGCCGAGTCCACCAAGGAACTGGCGACGAGAAATCGTCGTCAGAAACGATGTGCTTAGGTCAGTCATTGTTCTCCTCCGAGTGATCGAGATGCTGCTTATCTCGGCGCGGGCCCCGATCTCGCCCGCTTTTTTCGGACAGTGAGACGCGTATAGTTGCCTGTCAATTCTTAAAACCTTGCCAGACAATCTCGGATAGAAATTCGGCCCCCAGTTGCATTAATTTTCATTGCCAAATTTCTATAACGCACTGATATTGTTTATCTTATTGCGTAATTTCCACATCGTGGAAATCTTTCTGAGCCGCAGCAAGGGGTGGTTGACTGTGTTTACCTGCTATACAATCGTATGCGAACTGGAGGGGTATGGTGTTCAGGCAGGGTGTGTGTCGGTATAGGCGCGAGATTGGTCGCCCAAGGTTGCGCCGCGAGCTCCACGGTTGTCGTTCCGATGTCCTGTATTTCTTGCTACGACCGGCGATTGCCGGGCAGGATGTCGTGACCCGCGATTGCAGATAACCGTGATGTTTATGAGCGAAATCGAACCGCAGAACCAAAAACTCAAGGCAACGTCGCTGTCGGAGGCTGTTTACGAGGCATTGCGCGAGAGCATCGTGTCATTGAACGATCCGCCCGGAGCCCTGCTGACTGAGAACGCTATCGCGGCTCGTTATGGCGTTGCGAGACCGACCGCGAAGGCGGCGCTGGAGCGACTGGTCACCGAAGGCCTGCTGCGGCGGCGAGCCCATCGTGCGGCGCAGGTTCCTGTACTCAGCCGGGCGGATATCGAAGATCTGTACGCTGCTCGCCTGCTTATCGAGGAGGCCAGCATCGTCAGCCTGGCTAAAACGGGGGTTGTTCCCTTGGCCGCGCTCAAAGCCCATCGAGAGATCAAGGAGTTTAGCGAGAACGGTGAGAACGCGCCGTTCGCCAGACCTGATCTGACCTTTCATCATGCCCTGGTGGCGGGGAACGGCAGCCCGCGCCTGTCGCGTATGCATGAGCTCATCATGGGAGAGATCCAGCTGTGCATGGGACAGTTGCAATCGCATCAACTGCTGAGAGCCAAGGAAATTGCGGCCCAACACCAAGGCCTGATCGACGCGATCGAGAGTAGGGATTCTGAACTCGCAGGGTTTCTGATCCGCCGTCACATCAACAATGCACGGGACCGGCTGTTGACCCGGTTTGCCGAAAAGGGGCGGGGGAGCGGGACTTAAGGCCCACGGGCCGATCTGTCGCGCGGGATCAACTCCCGCCCCAATGAACAGAAAAACCCAATGACGCCGGCATATCCCATGTCGGCGAAGAGTGCCGCTTTGCCTGGAGGATATGATGAGTAAGCCTAAGTCGGTCGCGATTGATTACGCAGCAAGCGACAGGTTGGTCGCCAACCCCGCCCCACAATGGGCGATCGCGCATCTCAAGGACATGCTGCAGCGCAAAGGTGTCGGTGTCGGCCCGGCCGATCAAGGGTGGCAGGTCAACATTGCCTCCGCAGACTCCGACACCTCGGGCGTCGAGGTGCCCGCCGGCGCAGAATCGTTCGTCCTGATCCGCGATGAAAATACCGTAACTGCCGTTGGCCGAGATGCGCGCGGACTGGTCTACGCTCTCACCGAGCTCGCCGACCGCGTCAGCCGCAGCGGCGACGATCCGTTCGAAGGTGCCTTTCCGTTGGTGGGTACGCCCAAAACCAGGACGCGCTCGATCATGCGCCTCTTCGTCAACGAAAAGGAAGACAAGGCCTGGTTCCACGACAAGTCACACTGGATCGACTACCTGACCATGTTGGCGACCAACCGGTTCAACCGCTTCTCGCTGACCTTGGGCATCCAATATGACTACCCGTACCACGACTACATGATCAGCGATGTCTATCTGCACTTCCCCTATCCCTACCTGGTGAACCTGCCGAACTACGACATCAAGGTGCTCGAGCTCACCGAAGCCGAGCGGGAAACCAACCTCGAGATGCTGAAGTTCATCGGCGCGGAAGCGGCCAAGCGGGGACTGGAGTTCCAGCTTGGTCTGTGGACGCAACGGTATGACTTCGACAAGGCGCCGGGTGCCAACTACACCATCGTCGGCGTGACCGAAGACAACCTTGCGCCTTATGTGCGCGACGCCCTCTCCACTCTCCTTAAGGAAGTGCCGGAGATCACCGGCCTTACATTCCGTATTCATGTCGAAGGCGGCATCGCCGAAGGCGATTATGATTTCTGGAGAGTGGCCTTCGACGGTATCAAGTCCGCCGGCCGTCCAATCGAAATCGACATGCACGCCAAGGGGCTCGACGAGTCGACGCTCAATGTTGCCCTCGAAACCGGCATGCCGGTTTCCGCCTCCCCGAAATACCTAGCAGAGCACATCGGCCTTTCCTATCACCCCTCGGTGATCCGCGAGCGGGAATATCCGCCGCAGCACGAAGTGACCAACCGTGAAAAGCTGAGCGTTGGAGCGCGCCGTTTCCTGCGCCAGAGCTATGGCGATCTGTTGCCCAAGGACAAGAAATGGCGCGTCCTGTTCCGCGTCTGGCCGGGAACCCAGCGTGTGCTGGCCTGGGGCGATCCGGAATTGGCAGCCGGATATGGGCGGAGCGCCAGTTTCTGCGGTGCCGACGGCATCGAGTGGATGGAGCCGCTCAGCATGAAGGGACGCCAGGGGTCCGGCACTCCCGGCGGACGCGCTCTTTATCAGGACAGCCGCCTGACGCTGCGCCTCGACTGGCAGAAATATGTTTATCAATACAGGCTCTGGGGCCGTCTGAGCTACGACCCGGATGCCGATATCTCCGACGCCGGCGACTATCTCGCCGATCAGTGCGGCGATGCCGCCGACCTCGTTGCCGCAGCCTTGGCCGCCTCGAGCAAAATTCTGCCGCTTGTTACCCAGACGCACGGGCCCTCGGTTGCCAACAACATCTATTGGCCCGAGATCTATACCAACATCGCCGCAATCGGTGACAATCACCATCGGCCCTTCGGGTTCGATATGGAAGGCCCGCTGCGTTTCGGAAACGCCCCGACCTTCGACTCGCAGATGTTTGCCAATGCCCGTGAATTCATCGAAGGCATCGTCAGCGGTGATCCCGTTCGCCGTTACTCCCCGCTCGACGTGGCCGATTGGCTCAGCGCCGCGGCCGACAAGGTGGAAATTGCGGCCGTGAAGGCAAAGGCTTGCGCGGATATCAATCTGCCATCCGTCCAGCGCCTGCTTATCGACGCCCAGGTCGCCGCGGCTATCGGCAGGTTCTTCGCCGGCAAGCAGCGCAGCGCCTGCTGGGTCGAGCTCTATCTCCAGACCTTCAGCCGCACGGCCCGCCTCAAGGCCGTCGACCATCTGCGCAGCGCCCGTGCTGCATGGAAGCAGGCGGTGGATCTGACCAAGGATCTCTACGACAACGACCTTACATTCGGACCTGGCCCCCACATGCGTGGCGCCTGGGTTACCCGCCTCGCCGACATCGACAACGAGCTCAAAGACCTCAACTCCTATAACGAGCGGCGAGAAGCCGTGCTGCACGGTGAAGATCTCAAAACCGAACACCTGCTGGAAAATTGGCAGCTGGCCCACCGGGACCACGTTGCCCTGGCGGGTCCGGCAACCTTCAAACGCGACTCCGAGATCAAGGTCAGCGTGCCGGCCCCCGGTGCCGAGAAGGTCCGTCTGCACTACCGCCAGGTCAACCAGGCCGAACGCTGGAAGCACGTCGACATGACCGTTTCCGGCGGTAAGGCGGAGGGCGCGATTCCAGCCGAGTACACCGACAGCGCTTTCCATCTGCAGTACTACGTGACGCTGCTGAAGGATAATCGTGTCCAGGTCGTACCAGGCTTTGGCCCGAGCCTCGCCGAGCAGCCTTATGCCGTGATGACGCAAGGCTGATTGAGCGAACTCATCGGACATTTGCTCGGCATGGTCGATATGCCGGGCAATGTCGCTTTTGCCGATAGTGGGGCAGGTCGATGGACAGACTTGATAGCAGACCGCGTGGGATCCGCTATACGGGGAAGCCACATGTGCTGGAGGATGTGGTTGTATCCTGGGCGCGCGGAAAGCTGGCTGAAGCGTGCACCGTGCGGGGCATCGAATTCGCACCGGCAACAACACCACATTCGGCGGAAGGCTTCGCGTGGCTGGATCTCATCCATGCGACGGACCACGGTACACTGCGAACGCTCGAAATCGATGAGACACGGCTCAATCCGTCACCGGAAGCCTATCTTGCCCGACACGCGGCAGGCCGCATCAGCATCGTTGCGAGCGGCGCACGCGGTTTCGGCTATGCGCTGACCGAAATGGCCGCCGCTATGCGGGCCGGTCAGTACGACTTCGAAACAGATCGGACAGTCGAAGAATGTCCGGCCGTTCCCGTGCGAGGAATTGCCAGGGCATTTTCAAGCGTCGATGAGGATGCGGGATGGTTCCACGACCGGGGGTTTTGGGCGGAATATCTCGATGAACTGGCCTGCCAGCGGTTTAACCGCTTTCATTTGGCTTTCGGCATGCAGTTCAACTACGGCACCATCGATCCTGGCCTGACCGACAACTATCTGGCGTTCGCCTATCCTTTCCTGCTGGATGTTCCCGGCCATGCCGTGCGCGTGGACGGGCTCACGACTGCGGAGCGGGACCGCAACCTCGAAGCACTGCGCCACATCGCGCGGGAGACACGGCGGCGGGGGATGACGTTCAGCCTCGGGCTCTGGACGCACGCCTACGCTTTTCCCTCGCCCACACGACATCGCTACCCGATCATCGGCATCAGTGATGCCACCCATGCCGACTACTGCGCGGCGGCCATGCGCAAGCTCCTCGCCGAGGTGCCGGATATCGACGCGCTGACCTTCCGCGTGCACTTCGAAGCCGGTATCCGGGAGGCGACGCAAGACGCGTTCTGGGACCCGATTTTCGAGGCCATAGCCGATGCTGGGCGGCCGATCGAGGTGGACATGCATGCCAAGGGCGTGGGGCCCGTACTACTCGAGGCAGCCCGGCGACGCGGCCTCAGGGTGATGCTCTCCGGAAAGTACTGGGCCGAGCACCTGGGGCTGCCCTACCACCAGACGACCATCCGCGCACGGGAAACGGCACGTCCGGTACCGCCTGGCGAAACCATGAGTTCGCTCGCCTCCTATTCGCGCCTCTTCACGCGCTACGGCTATGCCGACTATCTTGGTGAGGATGCCGAGACGGACTTCATCTTCCGGATGTGGCCGGGCACACAAAAACTGCTGCTGTGGGGCGATCCTGCGTTTGCCGCCGGCTATGGGCGCTGCTCCACCTTTGGTGGATCGCGAGGCGTAGAATTCTGCGAACCACTGTTCTTCAAGGGACGCAAAGGCGGCCGACTAGGTGCACGCGATCCTTACGTGCGGAACGACCTGCGCCTAACGGGCCGGGAATGGCACAAATACCGCTACACTTACCTTCTGTGGGGGCGGCTGCTCTACAACCCCGACGCAGCGCCCGAGACATGGCAACGTCTGTTGCGCACGGATTATGGCGCGGCGGCCGAAGCGGTGGAGGCAGGGTTGGGAGCGCTGAGCCGCATTCTGCCGCTGGTCTCCGTGGTTCATGGGGTCGGCGGAGCAAACAATCTCTACTGGCCCGAGATCTATGTCGACCTGCCCATCTCAGCCTGGCTGCACCAGCAGCACTACGACAAGAGCTACGAATGGGACAATTCGGCGCCGCAGAACTGGGGCCGCGTCAGCGCCTTCGACCCGGCCATGTTCTATGCCATCAACGAATATGTGCGCGACGTGGTCGCCGGCACGCCCGATGCCCGCCATACCCCCCTGGAAGTGGCGGCGTGGATCGACGAGATGGTGGCGCAGGGAGAGCAGGTAATAGCCGTGCTCGCAGATTCCACGGACGGCAATGGCGCGCAGCGGCGCCGGACACTGATCGATATGGCGGTTCTGGTACGGTTGGGGCGGTTCTTTGCCGGAAAGTTCCGCGCTGCCGTGGACTACGGATTGTTCCAGGAGACACGGGACCGCGCTGCCATCGGGTCTGCCGTTCGACAACTCGAAGCGGCACGCTCCGCCTTCGGCGAGATCGCCGAAGTTGTCGACGGCGTATACCAGTCCGACCTGGTGTTTGGAACCGAACTCTCCGAGCATGGTCATTGGTCGATGCGGCTCAACGCTATGGACGACGACCTGCGCGCGCTCAGGTTCGAACGCGACGGGAGCAGGACCGACCCGGAGCAAACCTTCGCCAGACTGTCCAAAACACTGCGCCACAAGCGCGCGCAGCTTCCCTGGGTGCGGCATGAACCGCGCGCTTTTTTGCGCGGCGCTCCGCACAAGGTGCATCTGAAGGTGCGAGAGAGCGTCGACGGCGCAGTTCTGCATGCTCGACCGGTAGACCAGTCGGCGCGGTTCGCCAGGTTCGCAATGACTCCGGATGGCGATGGCTTCGAGGCGACAATTCCGGCCGAAATCACCGGGGCAGGTTTTCCGGTGATGTACTACTTCGAGCTCATCGTAAACGGCCTTGGCGTGCTCTATCCCGGTTTCGAGAAGACCTTGGCCAACCAGCCCTACTTCAGCATCCACAGCACGGTTTGGAAGGACCGCCATCGATGCCGAACGTATCGATAGCGCCTTACAGACCTTACAGCTGTCGCGCAGGTTCAGTTTGCCTGCAGCCCATGAAGAATGCCCTTTTTTCCTGTTCACACTCCGCACTACCGGCCGAAGCTAGAAACCGGTGACGTTGATGGGTGTATAGGGCGCCTCAAGCCGCGCGATCTCTCCCGTGCTCAACTCGAGATCCACCGAAGCGATGGCCTGATCCAGGTGCGGCATCTTCGTCGCACCGACAATCGGGGCGGTGATGCCACGCTTGGCGAGCAGCCAGGCGAGCGCCACCTCCGCCATCGATACGCCTCGATCCTTCGCGACGACCTCGACCGCGTTGACGATATCGCGGCTGACATCGCGATCGAGATTATTTTTCTGCACGGTGTCGGTCTCAGACCGCTTTGTCTCGATGCCCCAAGGTCGAGTCAGCCGACCACGGGCTTGCGGACTCCACGGGATCACCGCCACGCCCTGGTCACCGCAGAGCGGCAGCATCTCGCGCTCTTCCTCCCTGTAGAGCAGGCTGACCTGATTCTGCATCGAAATGAACTTCGTCCACCCGTTGATCTCTGCGGCATGCTGCATCTTGGCGAACTGCCATGCCCACATCGAGGAGGCGCCGATATAGCGGACTTTGCCCCAACGCACGAGGTCGTGGAGCGCCTCCATTGTCTCCTCGACTGGCACGTTCGGATCGAACCGGTGGATTTGGTAGAGATCAACATAGTCGGTGTTAAGTCGCTTGAGGCTGTTGTCAATCTCCGAAAGGATCGCCCCACGCGACAGCCCTTGCCCATTCGGCCCCGGCCGCATTCGACCATTGACCTTGGTCGCCAGTACATACTCCTCGCGCGGCGCCAACTCCTTGAGCAGTGCACTGGTGATCTCCTCGCTGGTACCCTGGGAGTACACGTTGGCGGTATCGAAGAAGTTGATGCCGGCCTCCCAAGCTCGACGGAAGAACGGACGGGCATCGTCGAGTTCCAACACCCAGGGGCGTTGCTCGTTCACCTTTCCGAAGGACATGCAACCTAGGCAGATGCGGCTGACTTCGAGACCGGTCCGGCCCAATCGTGTAGTTCTCAAGCTAGGATCCCAATCCATTGATCAGCTTGGTTGACAAGGGGGCAACGCAGTCGCCGGCCGTAGCGTGCGGGAGAGAAAGGTGAGCGGATAGATCTGATCATTCACATGGATTGTGGAGATGCAATCGTTCTTCCGTTTTTAGAGGAATACGTGCCAGCAGGACGGGTGCGGCGTGCGCAAGAGATGCGGGACCTCAATGACCGCCAGTAAGCGCCAACCTTACCAAGCGGAGGTAGGTGCTACTCGTCCCCGCCGGCATGAGCTTGAGCACTGCTCGGTGGGGCGCTTGGTGTGCGGCTTCCACATCGTGGGAAATGCCTGATCGAACAGATGAATGCGCCTGCAGGTGCCAGTACATCGGTCCGTGAGACCTATCTTGTGAGGCACCTGTGACCGACTATCTTCAGCGCTCCGGCCTGCGGGTCGACGCTGACCTTTGCGCCTTCATCGAAACGGAAGCCGCGCCGGGCACCGGCGTTGATCTGGATGGCTTCTGGCGCGGATACGCCGACCTGGTTGGTAGCCTTGGCCCCCGAACTGCCGAACTTCTTGCCGAACGCGATCGTCTGCAGGCGCTGATCGATGAGTGGCACCGGGAGCGACGCGGAGAGGACTGGGATGCTGCCGCCTATAAGCAGTTCCTGAAGGAGATCGGCTATCTGGTCGAAGATTCCGCTCCGCTCACCATTGAGACAGTCGGTGTCGATCCCGAGATCGGGTCGTTGGCGGGGCCTCAGCTCGTGGTGCCGGTGATGAACGCCCGCTTTGCCCTCAATGCCGCGAATGCCCGTTGGGGGAGCCTGTACGACGCTCTCTATGGCAGCGACGCAATCCCGGATGAAGGAGGGGTGCAGGCTTCCAGGCAATACGATCCGCAACGAGGCGCGGCGGTCATCGCCAAGGCAGCGGAGTTCCTCGATCTTGCGCTGCCTCTTGCTGAGGGCAGTCACGCCGACGCCACCGAGTATCGGCTTGTGAGCGACGAGCTCCAGGTGATCTTGGGCAGCATATCGAGCCGCCTGAGCGATCCGGAAGCCTATTGCGGTCATGCTATCCGGGGCAGCGCCACGGTGCTGCTGTTCCAGCACAACGGGCTGCATATCGAGCTTGTCATCGATCGCTCCACTGTTGTCGGGCAGCAGAGTAGGGCAGGGGTTTCCGACGTCGTGCTCGAGGCCGCGTTGACGACGATCCAGGATTGCGAGGATTCGGTCGCGGCGGTCGATGCCGCGGACAAAGTCGCCGTCTATCGCAACTGGCTCGGTCTGATGCGTGGCGATCTGGTCGAGCGGTTTGAAAAAGGCGGTCGCGCCATCGTGCGTCAGCTGACGCCGGATCGCCAGTACAAGGGTAGAGGTGGGGCAGAACTGGTGCTTCCGGGGCGCAGCCTGATGCTCGTGCGCAATGTCGGCCACCTCATGACCACCGACGCGGTGCTGGATGCCGATGGTCGTGAAACGCCCGAAGGTTTCCTCGACGCGATGGTGACCGCGCTGGCCGCAGTCCATGATCTACGCAAGACGTCCGGGCCACGCAATTCGAGATGCGGCAGCATCTATGTGGTCAAGCCCAAGATGCACGGACCCGCCGAAGTGGCCCTGGCGGACGCCTTGTTTCAGCGTGTGGAAGACGCGCTCGGATTGGCGCGCAATACCATCAAGATCGGCGTCATGGATGAGGAGCGCCGCACCAGCGTTAACC
>NZ_BSNS01000019.1 GCF_030160115.1 Devosia nitrariae
CCGCGTTGACGACGATCCAGGATTGCGAGGATTCGGTCGCGGCGGTCGATGCCGCGGACAAGATCGCCGTCTATCGCAACTGGCTCGGTCTGATGCGCGGCGATCTTGCCGAGCGATTTGAAAAGGACGGCCGCGCCATTGTCCGCCAACTGGCGCCGGACCGCCAGTACACAGGCGCAGACGGGGCAGAGCTGGTGCTTACAGGCCGCAGTCTGATGCTTGTGCGCAATGTCGGCCACCTCATGACCACCAACGCGGTGCTGGATGCCGATGGTCGTGAAACGCCCGAAGGTTTCCTCGACGCGATGGTGACCGCGCTCGCCGCGGTCCATGATCTACGCAAGACCTCCGGGCCGCAAAATTCGCGATGCGGCAGCATCTATGTCGTCAAGCCCAAGATGCATGGACCGGCTGAAGTGGCCCTGGCGGACGCCATGTTTCAGCGTGTGGAAGACGCGCTCGGGTTGGCGCGCAATACCATCAAGATCGGCGTCATGGATGAGGAGCGCCGCACCAGCGTTAACC
>NZ_BSNS01000020.1 GCF_030160115.1 Devosia nitrariae
GCGGCATCCTCAACATGACCGCCATCGCCGCAACCGAAGCGCTGGCCAATGGAGGGTGAGGGTTAGACTAGTGCAATGCTGGCGCTGCCCGCTCACTCGTGCCGGTTGAGTTCGCGCAGGGCGGGTGGCCACCGGCATGGCGCCGGAGCCGCACCATGTGGTGCGGTGCCTTTTCTAAGCGGGAGACTCTGGAGCGTCGTCCGGCACGCGTCCGCCCAGAGCCACCGTGAGCGCACGCGCAGTCTGCGCAACCAACTGACCGACAGTCGCGGTACGGTCCTCGTCGAGCCTCTGCGCCAGACCCGAAACCGAGATTGCGCACAGCGCCTCGCCCTGCTGGCCGTACACTGTTGCCGCTATGCAGCGCAGTCCGGTCTGGAACTCCTCGTTGTCGACGGCGTAGCCTCGTCTGCGGATGCGGGTCAGGTCGTCCCTCAGGTCGCCCGCCCGTGTCAGGGAGTTCGCCGTGAGCTTGTGCATTCCGTAACTGGAAATGATCGCGGAGACATCGGCCGGCGAATAGGTGGCCAGCAGCGCTTTGCCCATGCCGGAGTTCACCATGGGGGTGCTTCCTCCGACACGCGTGATAGCACGCATGATCTCGCGGCTCTCGACCTGCGCGAGGAAGATCATGCGCCCGTCAACGGCGACGCCGAGGTTGGCGGTTTCCCGTGTCTGGTCGCGCAACTGCCGCAGGAAGGGAATTGAAGGCGCAACAAAATTGCGTTGCTGCGCGAACGTTGCTCCGACCTGAAATGTCTTGCGGCCGACGTGCCACAATCCATCCGTCTGATCGAACTGCACGAAATGCCGCTTTTCCAAAGTCGTGAGCAGGCGATGCACAGTCGAGAGCGACAGGCCGGCGCGCGCCGAGAGGTCCGTCAGCCTGTATCCTTCTGCATCCTCGCCCAACAACTCGAGTAGCAAAAGTGCCCGCTCGACAGACTGGACGCTACCGGAACGTTGGGCAGCTTCCGACTTCTCCCGCATTCTGCTCATCATCACACCTCCTCTGCACAGCTAACGGAAGAACCATTCACAGGCCAGGGTTCGGAATGACATTTCCGCATCGTGGAAATGCCTGGGCAGAGGATCGTAAGTCTCGAGCGACTGGCGTAGGCAAGCGAGAATTCGTCTCTGGCCCTCGGGCCGCCATCTGAAGTTCACTTGTGGAAGTACGACATGAAGACAATCCGAGAGCTTGATCTGAGCGATGCTCGCAAACTGCTGGAGGGAGCTCGTGCCCTCGAGATAGGGGTGCCGATGTGCATTGCTATTGCCGACAGCGCCGGGAACCTCCTCGCCTTCGAAAGGATGGACGGGGGCAAGATCACAAGCATCGTCATCGCCATCGACAAGGCCTTCACTGCCGCGGCAGCTCGCAAGGCGACCCACGAGTACGGGGAGGCCAGCCAGCCCGGAAGTCCCGCCTATGGCATCAACTCGGCCATAGGTGGCAGGCTGATGATTGTTGGTGGTGGCTTACCGGTCCAGGTCGATGGAGAGGTCGTCGGGGCGGTAGGAGTGAGCTCCGGCACCCCGCTTCAGGATCGCGCCGTGGCGCAGGCCGCATTGGATCATTTCAGTGCCGCTGGTTGATTTGTGACGGCGCAGCGAGGCCTGTTGGTACTCTGGCAGACCAAGGTTCCGCGGAAGCAAGACGCCCGGCAACCGGGTCAACTGGCGTCGATTACGTCCAGCGTCGTGCAATGGATGCGGTTGAGGTGGTTCTCGACGGCGGCAATGGTCGCATCTGCATCTCGCCGCTCGAGGGCGGCAAGTATCTGGATATGATCGTCGAGGCTCTTGGCAACCGCGCCGTCCTCCAGCAGGACGCGGCGGCGGAATTCGAGGCCGATCGAATACATTTCGTGCAGGAAGTCGGAGAGCATGGCATTGCCGCCTGCGCGGTAGATGACGTCGTGGAATTCGGCGTCGGAAATCTGGAAGCGTACCGGGTCGTTGGTCATCTCGTGCTGGGCTTCCACCAGCCGGCGCAGGCGCTGGAGCTCGGCATCAGTGATGCGTTCGACGGCTAGGCGGGTGGTCGGCCGTTCGACGACCAGGCGGGCTTCATAAACCTGCCGGGCGGTGTCGCGCGTCAGGTCACGGTCGCGGGTGTTGGCCGCCCGCGGAAAATCGGCAGTGCCGATGACCCGCGTGCGGCTGCCCTGGGAAATCTCGACCATGCCGATTGCGGCGAGCATCTGGATCGCGCCGCGCACGGTCTCCCGGCTGACCTCGAGGGTCGCCGCCAGCTCGCGCTCGCTCGGCAGCCCATCCCCCGGCCGCAGCAGTCCGGACTGCACCATTGCGGCAATCCGGTGGCTGACCTGCTCACGAATCGTGCGCTTGGAGAGACCGGCTTTGAGATCCCTGAGGTCCAATGTCGCGTCCATCCGGCCCGTTCCCTGCTGCCCCATACCGTTGCCATCCATGTGTAGCAAGTTCAGATCATCTGGTCTAGTGGTACTGTGGCCGGACCAGTTGACAAGCTATTTGTCCTATGGTTGGGTGAGGCCAATCGGGGCAAAGACCCGCCTGTGGGAGGATAGCGAACGTGACAAATCCCTGCATTGCTGCGGTGCTTGGTGACCCCGCCGGCGTTGGTCCGGAGCTCATCGCCAAGCTCATTGCCGCTGACCACAATCGCAGCCGCGCCGCCTTCCTCGTTGTCGGAGATCGCGCGGAACTCAAAACGGGCATCGAGATCGCCGGCGTTTCGTTCCCGTTTGAGGTGACCGACGAGAAGCCGTCACGCGCTCCTGCCGACGGCGTTCTGGTGTGGAACTATCGCGGCCGCAGCGTTGCGCCGTTCGCCCGCGCCGAGGCAACGAAGAATGGCGGCGTCTACAGTCTCGACACGCTGCAACGCGCCATCGAGCTGACCACTGCCGGCGTTACCGACGGCATGCTGTTCGGGCCGCTGAACAAGAGCTCGCTGCACCAGGCGGGGCTCGCCCATGAAGACGAGAGCCAGTGGTTTGCGCACCTGTTGGGCGCCGCCAACGTGCCGCATGGTGAACTCAATTATCTTGACGATCTCTGGACCAGCCGCGTCACCAGTCACGTTGCCCTGAAGGACGTGCCGGCGCTCATCACCCGCGACCGCATCCTCGACGGTATCCGCCTTGCCCATTCGACGCTGACCGCGACGGGCGTTGCCAGGCCGCGCATCGCGGTCTGCGGGCTCAACCCGCACAATGGCGATAATGGCAGCTTCGGGCGCGAGGAGATCGAAATCATCAATCCCACCGTAGAAGAGGCCCAACAAATGGGTTTCCCGGTGGAAGGGCCGTTCCCGGCCGACACGATATTCCTGCGCGCCAAGAACTATGACGCGATCGTCACCATGTACCACGACCAGGGGCAGATCGCGATGAAGCTCATGGGCTTCTCGCGCGGGGTGACGATACACGGCGGGCTGCCGATCCCGATCACCACCCCGGCGCATGGCACCGCTTTCGACATCCACGGACAGGGCAAAGCCAATCCGGGCGCCATTCAGGCGGCCTTCGACATCGGCCTCCGCCTCGCCATCAGCAACCGCAACAGGGCCGCTGCCTGAACATGCTCCACGCGCGCGATGAGATCGTGTCCGGCCGTTCGGCGACGGTATCGCTGCCGCCGCTGGGCAAGATATTCGACGCCGGTGGGGTTTACCTCGCCGCCACCGCCAGTTGGTGCGCCTATCGACGAGGGCGGAGCGCTACCGCTTGCTCCGGCGTGAGCGGGCGAATGGCGCGACCTTCGAGCATCAGGAACAGCTTGGCGGTCTCCTCCAGCTCCTCGACGGCATACTGGGCCTCCGCGAGCGTGGCGCCGGCGACGACGGGGCCGTGATTGGCGAGCAGCAGGGCATGGTGCTCGCCGGCCATCGCCTCGACCGCGCGGGCAAGGGCCACGTCTCCGGGTGGGAAATAGGGCACCAGCGGCAGCTTTCCGATGCGCATGACGTAATAGGCCGTGAGCGGTGGCAGCACATCGGCAGGGTCGAGACCGTCGAGGACGCTGACGGCGACGGAGTGGGTAGAGTGCAGGTGGACGACAGCGTTGGCGCCTTCGCGCTCGCAGTACATACAGCTGTGGAGGAAGGCTTCCTTAGTCGGCTTATCGCCGGAGACGTGGTTGCTGTCGGGGTCGAGCAGCGAGAGGCGCGCTGGATCGAGGTCGCCGAGCGAGGAGTTGGTCGGCGTCATCAAGGTCGAACCGTCGGTGAGGCGCACGCTGATATTGCCGGTGGAGCCGGCGGTCAGGCCGCGATCGAACAGTGACTTGCCGACGCGGCAGATGGCGTCCCGCTCGCGGGTCGCCTGGCTGATGGTGGCGGTCATGGCAGCAGGGTCCAGGCCTTGAGGAAGAAATCGTCCTTGCCGAAATTGCCCGATTTCAGCGCCAGTGCGAAGGGCGTGCCGTCGCTGTTGCGCGCCAGCGTCCATGGCACGCCCGGATCGATCTCGGGACCGATCTCCAGCGACCTAACGCCGAGGGCGCCGACGACCGCCCCGGAGGTCTCGCCGCCAGCAACCAGGAACCGGTCGACGCCTTGGCGTGCGAGGGCAGTTGCCACCTCGGCCAGAAAAGCCTCGACCAGGGCGCCGGCTCTCTCGACACCCAAGGCCTGCTGAGCGGCCGCGACCTCTTCCGGTTCGGCGCGGGAGTTGACGAGAACGGGGCGGGCCGACGGCTGCGCCATGACGAAGTTCACAGCCACGCCCGGCACGATGCGGCCGGCTGCGATATCGAGTGGAGAGACGGCCATTGCCGGTATGCCCGTGGCCTTGGCATAAGCGACCTGGCCGCGCGTCGCCGCCGAGCAGGAGCCGGCGAGAATGACGCTACGGCCGTTGGGCATGGACAATGGCGTGCGTTCGCCCTTGCCTAGCTCGTCGCCGAAATTGGCCGGCAAACCCATGGCGACGCCCGATCCGCCGGTCACGAGCTTCAACCCGCGGCAGGCGCGCCCGATCTCGATCAGGTCTGCGTCGGTGATGGCGTCGACGATGGCGATGCCATCGAGAGCGGCGAGCGCGTCCTCGAGGCGGGCGGCGCCGGCGCGGACCTTTTCGTGCGGGATGAGGCTCACCGGCGTACGGCTCTGGCGCTGCAGGAGTCTGACCAGATCGGACTCGCGCATGGGGGTGAGCGGATGGTCGCGCATGCTGCTCTCGGAAAGCAGCTTATCGCCGACGAAGAGGTGGCCTTTGTAGACGGTGCGGCTGTTGGCGGGGAAGGCGGGACAGGCGATGGTGCGCGTTTCGCCGAGAAACGCCAGCAGTGCATCGGTCACCGGACCGATATTGCCCTTGTCGGTCGAATCGAAGGTCGAGCAGTATTTGAAGAACAGTTGCCGGGCACCGGCGGCGAGTAGCGCCTGAGCCGAGACAAGGGACTGTTCGACAGCAAGCTCCGGCGCGATGGTGCGCGACTTCAGCGAAACGACGACGGCATCGGCTGCCCCAGCATGGAATGTCGATCCGGGGACGCCGACCACCTGCAACACGCGCATACCGGCGCGCGTCAAGGTCAGCGAGAGATCGGTAGCGCCGGTCAGATCGTCAGCGATGGCGCCAAACAGCATGGGAAACCCGGTAGATGGACTCGTCAACTTGCATACTGGCCCAATCAGCGGGCCAGTCAAGATGCTCGCGGGCCGTGAGGAGGGGGCGAGCTGGCGATGGCCTGCTCTTTGGGGAACTCCAGAACCATGCGCGTGCCCTGATGTTCCGTATCCTGAGTGACGGTGGCGCCGAGCTTGTCGGCCATCGCTGCAACGATAAGGCGTCCCATTCCTGTCGACGTGGACTGCGGTGGCGAAAAACCCGCACCATCATCTTCGACGCAGAGTCGAATGCTCTGTTCCGCGCATCTCTGCAGGATCACGCGTACCGGTCCGGTCTCGTCGGCGTAGGCGTACTTCATCGCGTTGATGACGAGCTCGGTCACGATGATGCCGACGGCGACGGCGCGATCAGGGTCGATGGAAACTGCATCTGCGGTAAGCGACAGCCATCCGCCGGATGTGCCCGAGGACGACTCGATATCGGCAGTGAGGGTGTGCAGATATTGGTCCAGCGAGATCGAGCGGACATCGTCCGACGTATAGAGGCGCTTGTGGACCTGCGCGATGGCGATCACGCGGCCGTATGCGGTTGCGAGCGCAGCCGCGGCTTCCGGATTGACGTCGGACGTGCGCTGCATGTGCAGAAACGAACAGACGAGCTGGAGGCTGTTGCCCACGCGATGGTTGACTTCGCGAAGCAGCATGGCTCTTTCGAGCGCGAGCGCTTCGAAGCGATCCCGTGCTGCTCGAACTTCGTCCTCGGCCGCCTCTTTATCCCGTCGCAGCTTCTCATCCGCCAGGACGCCTTCTATTGCAGCCTCGAGGAGAAGAAGGAACTCGCCCCCGACGTCCTTGATGACATAGTCGGCGGCGCCGGCCTTCAGGGCTGCGATGGCAACGCGCCCCTCTTCAGTACCGGTGACATAGACGACAGGTGGTGGTGCCGGCTCGGCCTGGATCGCCTTCAACGTTTCAAGGCCATCCTGGCCGGGCATGTAATGGTCGAGAGCCACGACATCGAAGGTGCCTTCTCGCAGGCGCGCCAGCCCTTGCCGTCCGCTTGCGGCGGTCTCGATTTCGTACCCCCTTCTGCCGAAGTGCTTGCTGACGAGCCGCGCCAGGGCCTCGTCGTCATCGATATAGAGAAGTCTGATCGAACCGGAGCCGGTCATGCTGTGTCGGGTACCTGGATAACGGAAAAGAACAGGCCCAACTGCCGGATCGAGTGGGCAAAGCTTTCATAGTCTACGGGCTTGGTTATGTAGACGTTGCAACCCAGATCGTAGCAGCGTTGGATTTCGTGGCGGTCATCGGTCGTCGTCAGGACCACGACAGGGGATCGCCTGAGCTGCTCGCTTGCCTTGAGACGCTTGAGAATGTCTATCCCGGACATGTCCGGCAGGTTAAGATCGAGCAGAATGAGAAGGGCCCGGCCAGTGTGCCCGGCGTTCTGCCCCTCTGTGTCGAACAGGTATTCGAGGGCACTGGTGCCGTCGGAGAACTGCACGATTTCGTTTCGAACCCCTGCACGGCGGATGTTTTTTTCGATCAGCCGCGCGTGGCCCTCATCGTCCTCGATCATGACGATCGTGACATGCTCACTCATGGACTGGCTCCCCTGAAGAGGCCGGTTGGCGGCTGGGCAAAGTCACCCTGAAGATGCTTCCCTGACCTGGTTGAGACTGGACGGTGATGGTGCCACCAAGGCGGCTCACGAGCGTGCGGACATGTGTCAGCCCAATGCCTTCACCGGGTTGGTCCTGCGCCCCGGATCGCCGGAAGATCTCGAATATCCGCGCCTGGTCCTTGGCTTCAATCCCCCGCCCATTGTCGCGGACTTCGTATATCAGACCGCTTGCGGTGGTTAGTCCGCTGACAACGATGCGACCGGGGACATCCTGGCGCAGGTATTTGAGTGCATTGTCGAGGAGATTGCCGAAGATCTGCTCGATAGCGAGCCTGTCACCTACTAAAGGCGGCAGCTCCTCGATCTCGATGGATGCCCCGACCGCATGTGCCTGATAGCCAAGCCCGTCGGCTATGGAGCGCACGGATCCGGTCATGTCGATCGGCTCGAGGCGAAATTCTCGCCGCCCCTCGCGCGTAAGCTTCAGGATGGATTTGATGAGCCGGTCCATGCGCCCGATGGACGTCTTGATGAAGTGCAAGGCTTCATCGAAATCCCGGCCCAGTTGATCCTCTGGCGCCGATGTCGCGTCGTGGCCCGCCACACCCACGTGCCGCCGCTCAAGCAAATCCTTACGGATAGCTTCGAGCTCACCGGTGAAACCCATGATGTTGACGAGCGGCGCACGCAGATCGTGGCTCACCACATAGGCGAAGTTCTGGATCTCCTCATTCGCCTGGCGCAGCTCGGCGGTACGCCGGGCGACAGTTTCCTCAAGAGACTCGTTGGTTTGCCTCAGCGCCCCTTGGGCCGCCAACAGCTGCGCGGTGGATCGATGAACCATGGCGATGGAGCCGGCGGCAAGGACTGCGATGATGGTCGCGCCAGCCAGACTAGCGATCAGCAGGAGACGCGTTCTCTCGTTCGACGCCTGCATTTCACCCGTCAGCAGATGCTGTTCCTGCTGCAACAACTGCGCGATGAGCGCGCGAACCTCCTCCGTGGGCGACAGCGCTTGTGCGGTATTCGCGTTCGTCTCCGCCGGCAATGCGGCGGGGACGGTCAGGCGGCCTCGGGCCGCGTCTCCTTCCAGGGAGGCGAGTTCGGCGTCGATGGCGGTGCTCAGTCTCGCGAGCAGGGATGATCGTTCGGGATCGGCGCTTCCTGCCGACGCCGCCTCCAGCTCGCTGAGCGCCAGCCTCACCGCTTCCGCATCATCGCGAAAGGCGCGACCGTAGGATGGCTCGCCCGAAAGCAGCAGGCTGCGCTGGTGGCTCTCTGCCCGCCAGACCAGGCCCTGCAGACTCGCCAACTGCTCCTTGATCTCCAACGCGTGAATCGCCTGCTCTGCGTCCGAACGCGTCTGCTGAACGAGCCACATCGAGATTCCGGCGACTCCCACCAGCAAGGCGAAACCGAGCGCCAGGAGGATCGGCTGATATCGGAACAATGGAGCAGGAGGGTTTGGCATCACGGCGGGAATGTCCTCTGGGCCGACGTCCGCGACAAAGCGAGCTTAGTTCATTGGGCGTCCATAGACCAGCGAAGGGCGTCGTGTCTCGCGGCCTGCGAGCCGCCATTCAAGAAGCGGGCCAACCGGGATCTGGTGCCGGATAGCGCCCACAGAGGCAGGATCGGATGCGGATTGGCTGTTTTGGATGGGGGTTGGTGGTGCAAATCCACCATCTCAGGCAGTGGACATCACCCGGGGATTGAAATTATCGGGCGCCGACAGCATTTTAGAGATCTTGGCCCAACCCTTGCTCCTCGTTTGGTGACCAGGCGACGACACTAAGGTCGCTCGAGCCCTGGTCAATGCAAACCGATCAACACGGAGCAAGATCATGTCAAAAGAAAATGCGGTCATCGCAATTTTCGAAACCCACCAGCGGGCCGAGGACGCGGTCAAGGATCTCGAGCAGTCGGGGTTCGACATGAAGAAGCTGTCGATCGTCGGCAAAGGCTATCACAGCGAGGAGCAGCCGATCGGCTTCTACTCGACCGGTGACCGGGTGAAGGTCTGGGGCGGAACTGGCGCGCTATGGGGCGGCGCATGGGGACTGCTGGTTGGCGTTGCCTTCTTCTGGGTTCCGGGAATCGGACCGCTCGCCATCGCCGGGCCGCTCGTGCCCGCGCTCATCGGCGCCCTTGAGGGCGCCGTGGTGGTCGGCGGCCTCTCGGCCCTGGGCGCCGCGCTCTACAGCCTCGGTGTGCCCAGGCACAGCATCGTGCGCTATGAAACGGACCTGAAGGCGGACAAGTATCTGATCATCGCACACGGCGATGCCGCAGAGGTCGAACGCGCTCGCAGCATCATGGAGCGGCTCGACGCCACGTCGGCCGAGATACTCGAGGCTGCCTAAGAGCTTTCGACTGTTGGGCCTCGCCGATCCTTCCTCCGCGAGGCCCCCAACTGCAAAAGCGGCTCTAGCGATTGCGCGTGGAGCGTACGGTCCGCAATTTCTTTACCGACGGCAGCCCCTTCTGGCAGACGGATATGGTGCCATCTATCTCGAGCACCGCGGACGTCACCTCGTCGATGGACGAAACCCCGTGCTCGCGTAGCGCTGAGGCCATTTCCTCTGCGCTGACGCGCTCGAGCTTCAGGTTTTCATCGAGGAGCCGGCCGTTCTCGACCAGCACGGTTGGGCTGCCCTCGAGATAGTGCCTCAGCCGATCATCGCTCGAGACCAGCCGGTTGAGCGCCAGGATGACGGCGGCACCTAGCAAGCCGCCGATGACGCTCATATCCGGACCGAGCATGGCGTTCTGGACGACGTTGGAGATCAGCAGCAGCGCCACCAGGTCGAAGGGCGTGAACTGCCCCAGAACCCGTTTGCCGGACGCTTTCAACAGCCAGAGGATGATGACGAAGACGACGGCGACCCGAATTGCGGTGGAAAGGATCGTAGCCGGGTCTCCGATGGCCTGTGCCAGGAGTGTCTCGAGTTCATCGGTTGGCATCTCTCGCGTCGTCGCCTCGTTGTTCGCTTGCCCACGTTAGCAATTTTCCTGCCGGAGCGCTCGACACAGAGCGGGACGTAGTGGTCGATATAACCGGAGAACGGTGGACTTGAACACTCCGCCCAAGCCGCGGACGTCTTACAGAGACATAACGCCCTCAAGGCGCAGCCTTTCGGGTATTTGGCCTGCAATTTGCGTTGTCGTCGGTGTCCACCCGATCGTGGCTGCGAATGACAGTCGCCGATCACCTGACAGCAAGGAGCACGATCAATGCTTGCACTGGATTTGAAAGGCAAACGGGCCTTGGTAACCGGCGCCAACTCAGGCATCGGCGAGGCCACCGCATTGATGCTGGCCGATGCGGGCGCCGATGTGGTCGTGAACTATCTGGAGCGCGCGGAGACGGCGGAATCTGTGTCTGCTGCAATCCGTGCCAAGGGCAGTCGGTCGTTCGCCGTTCACGCCGATATTTCGGACGCGACCCAGGTCTCCAGCATGATGGCCCGGATGGCGCAGGAATGGGGCGGCATCGACATCCTGGTAAATAACGCCGGCATCGATGGCCATTCCGCCCTGGGTTGGGAGGCAGACGTCGGAGCATGGCGCAAGGTCATCAACGTCAATCTCTTCGGCGCCTTTCTCTGCTCCCGCGAAGCGCTGAGGCGCATGGTGGCGCAGCGGGCCGGGGTGATCGTGAACCTGTCGTCGGTTCACGAGATGATCACCTGGGGCGGGTTCAGCGCCTACACGGCCTCGAAAGCAGCGGTTTCGATGCTGACCAAGACCCTGGCGCAGGAGGCGGCACCCCATGGCGTGCGGGTGATCGCCTTGGCTCCAGGAGCCGTCAAGACGCCGATCAACCGCAACGTCTGGGGCGACGCGGCTGGGCTCGCGGACCTGAAGCGCAAGATCCCGATGGGTCGGCTCGCAGAGCCCGAAGAGATCGCGAGGATGGTGGCTGTCCTCGCATCCGATTTTGCCAGCTACGCCACCGGCACGACGCTTTTTGTTGACGGCGGCATGACCGATTTCGCCGACTTCGCCCATGGCGGGTGACGGTGTTCCACACGAACAACGCGAGGATCAGATGAGCAGCGAAGATTTCGATGCGCCAGGCGCCCCGGGCATCCGGCCGACCTGGGCTTCAAGTGCAAAGGACATGGTGACCACCGCACTGGGCGGTAGCCGGCTCTGGGCGACTCTGGGCCACGGCATCCTCAACGAGGTCTACTGGCCCTCCACCGGACGTCCACAGATAAGAGATCTGGGGTTCGTCGTCGCCGGAAAGGCCGGTTGGCACGAGGTCAAGCGCGTGCAGCACTACCGGATATCGACGCCGGAGGCGTTCGTGCCACTCCCAAGCGTCGTGCATCAAGGTGACGGATACAGGCTCGAACTGGAGTTTCTGGCTCACCCGCTTCGGGACGTGCTGCTGATCCGCTACAAGCTCGATGGCGAAGGCTTCAAGCTCTACACGTTGCTCGCACCTCACCTCAACGGTGAACCCATCAACAGCGCCTTCGCCGGCGAAGACCTCTGGGCGCGGCAGGGGGAAACTGCGCTCTGCCTGCGCAACAACAGCGGCCTTTCATGTACCAGTGCCGGGTATGTGGGCGTCTCGGACGGCTGGCAGGACTTCGACACGAACGGCGCCATGACCTGGACCTATCCGAGGGCGGCCGACGGCAATGTCGCGCTGACGGGTGAACTGGCGGCGGGCAGCGGGACCCTTGCCCTCGGCTTTGCCAAGACTGTCGCGGGCGCCCGTACGCTGGCGCGCTCCAGTCTCGCCGACGACTACGACGACGTGCGCTCCATTTTCATAGGCCAGTGGGAAAGCTGGGGGGAAACCCTGACCCTGCCTTACCTGTCGCCGGAGCTGCACCGCGCCGCCGGCATTTCCGCCTCCGTCATCAAGATCCACGAGGACCGCACGTTTGCCGGGGCCGTTGTCGCCAGCTTGAGCGTTCCGTGGGGCAGCAGCCACGACGATCCCGGCGGCTATCACCTGGTCTGGACCCGCGACACGGTTGAAGCCGCCCTGGCCATGATCGCCGTCGGCCAGGTGGATGATGCGGCGCGAACGCTCGCCTATCTGATCGGAACCCAGGCGGAAGACGGAAGCTGGGCGCAGAACTATTTCCCTGACGGCACCGGATACTGGAGCGGGCGGCAACTGGATGAGGTGGCCTTGCCCATCATTCTGATGGCCAAGCTGAAGGCCCTGGGTCGCCTGACCAACTCCGCCCCCGTCGAAGAGATGGTGCGCAAAGCCGCCGGCTTCATCGTGCGCAATGGCCCTATGTCCGATCAGGACCGGTGGGAGGAGAATGCAGGGGCAAGTCCCTTCACCCTCGCTGTCACCGTCTGTGCTCTGGTCGCCGCGGCCGATTTTTTCGAGGAGGATGAGCGCACATACATATTGTCCCTCGCCGACTGCTGGAATGAGCGGATCGAGGATTGGACATACTGCCCCGGCGGAACACTTTGTGCCGCAACCGGCGTCGACGGCTACTATGTGAGATTGTCGCCGAAACCCGCCGACGGTGGCATACGAGGTGCCGTGACTGTGCGCAACGTCGCGCAAGGCGCGATTGCCGCGACCGACCTGGTGGGGATGGACTTCCTTTACCTGGTGAGGACGGGGTTGCGTTCGCCGAACGACCACCGGATTCTCAATACCGTTCGGGTCGTGGACGAGATGTTACGTGTCGAAACGCCGAGCGGACCGTCGTTTCACCGCTACAACGGCGACGGGTACGGAGAGCATGCCGATGGTTCGGCATTCGACGGCACCGGCATCGGTCGTCTCTGGCCGCTGCTGACCGGTGAGCGCGGCCACTACGCCGCGGCTGCGGGGCAACAGGTTGACCCTTATCTCGAAGCCATGGTGCATATGAGCGGGCAGGGCGGGCTCATGCCCGAACAGGTCTGGGACACCGATGCCATCCCCAGGCTCGGCCTGGAGCCCGGCAAGCCGTCGGGGAGCGCCATGCCGCTCGTCTGGGCCCATGCCGAATTTCTGAAGCTCCTCGCAACACAGGCAACCGGACGGCCGGCCGAGCTGCTCGACGAGGTGGAACGGCGCTATCGGGGCCATCCGCCAGAGGCGCGTCAATGGCACTGGCGCAAAAGCAGTCCCTTTATGCAGATGCCCGCCGGCCGGCATCTGCATTTCGAGGCCGCCGAGCCCTTCGTGCTGCACTACAGCCTGGACGGTTGGCGGCAGACGGTCGATCAGGCGTCCCGCGAAACCTGCTTCGGGTTGCACGCCGTTGCCTTGACCGCCGAAACTCTCGCCGGCTGCGAGTCGATCGCGTTCACCTTCTACTATCCTCGCCGGGACAGCTGGGAAGGGCGGGACTTTGTTGTCGAGCGGACCCCAGACGAGGCGGGCTCCACCTCGACCGGGGCAGGCGTGCCCGCGTCGATTGCCGTCCCCCACGCATAACGTGGCTGCGACGGCACGACGGGTTGAGGCGCGAGGTGCTTTGCCGCTCGGCCAGGTTCAAATGACGCCGGGTGCTGGCCGATCGGCCAAAGGAGAAGCGGCGGTGCCGGGAGTTGGCGCACTACGGCGGCCCCGCCAGCCAAACTTTGGCTGGCGGAACCCAATGTGCGAAACGTGTGGCTGCAACTCTCCGCTTCAGTCCAGGCTCAGGATGAAGCGCCGGTTACGTGGACGGATCGGCCGCGCGTTCATGGAGTAGAGCGCCGTGTAGCGCTCGATGTCGGCTTCGTCCACCTGGACGGGCTCGGTCGCCAGCATCCAGTCGACGTTCTCGGTGCAAGGAGGCGTCGTCAGCGACCCCTCATAGGTCCAATAGGCGAGCGAGGCCGGCAGGATGCCATTGGGATCCATGTCGTCGACCGCCACTTCCTCACCCGCCTCGGCCGGAAACGCGGCAGCCAGGCCCGCGAAGCTCTCATTGGCACGGCCAGGGGTGAAAAACACGCCCAGGACACCCAGCGCATCGCTGCTCGTGTCCTTGTGGACGAAATGCGCCTCCATCGGGAATTGCTGCCCGTTCACCCGATGCTCGCTAGGGGCATGGAAGTGGAACTGCAACAACTCATAGGTGCGCTCGCCGCGCGTCAGCGTGCTGCCTTCCGGCATATTGATCTGGATGGTGTGGCCATTGTTGACCATCGTCCCGCCGCCCTTGCGCCAGCCGATCGTGATGTTGGGAATATCGGCCTTGACCGCGGACGCAATGTCGATCGGGGATTGTTGGGTGCCGGTGGAGCAGGCGAAGTTATTCGGGTCCAGATCGGCCCAGTGCTCTGGGCCTTCATGGCCCTCATAGCTCCAGTGGGCCGTTGCCGCCTGGGCCGCCTGCGCGCAGATCGGGCATGCCCCGAGCGCAATGAACGCCTGGAGCAGATGACGACGATGCATAGGTTTTACTCCGTGATGTAGTCCTTAGTGGTTGGATTGAAGGCCACGTGAGGCAATCGGGCTCGCACCAGGCCCCGCGCGCACGAGGGCACACGCGGGGCCTGGGCTCCGAAGGCCTGACGCTAGGCGGCCTTCAAACCTGCGCAGAGGTGGCGTTGAGGGATCGCAACTTGCTGTGGGCAATTCGATGCGTCGCCATGATCGTGATAGACCAGAACATCAACGTCTCCGTGCAGGCTGGCAGCAGCCAACGTCCGGCTGCTGCTCGCGTCTGAGCAAGGTGTGGGCCAAAGCCATCAAGTCCTTGGCACTGCACAGGAAAGTCGAGAAAATCTTCGCGCTTGTCGGCGCGGACTGGAAACTATCCACCGCGCCGGTGGGCGAAATCAACCGGTCGTCGTGCGTCGTAGACCGTGCCGCGCCATGCGATACCGCAGGGTCTCGCGTGTCATGCCGAGCCGCCGCGCGGCGGCCATGACATTGTTGCCGTCTCGTCGAAGCGCCGCTTCGATGATCCGCTTCTCCATGTCGTCGAGGCTCACCGACCCATCGAGGGGCAGGCGGAGGATGTCGCCGGATTCAGCCATCGCGGTGGTATTGTCCTGCCTGATCTGCAGCCACTCGGTCGGCAGCTCTTCGCCCGACGACAGCAGGACCGAACGCTCCATGACGTTGCGCAACTCGCGCACATTGCCCGGCCAGTCATAGGCGGCAAGGAGCTTACGGGCGGCCTCCGGCACCCGCCGCACGCGTTTTCCGGAGACGACGTTGAATTCGCGGATCAGCTCCGCGATGAGTTCGTCCAGATCGTCCTTGCGGGCGCGTAGCGGCGGCAGCTCGAGCTGGAAGACACCGAGCCGGTGGTAGAGGTCTTCGCGGAAGCCCTTCTCCGCCACCAGGTCGCGCAGATTACGGTTGGTGGCGGCGATGATCTGCAGGTCGACCGGGATCGACCGCTCGCCGCCCACCCGGCGGATGGCCTTGTCCTCCAGTGCCTTCAGCAGCTTGGCCTGCAGGTCGATGTGAAGCTCGCCGATCTCATCGAGGAAAAGCGCGCCTTCATGCGCCTGCTCCATCAGCCCGCGATGGCTGCCCTTGGCGCCCGTGAAGGCGCCGGCCTCGTGGCCGAAGAGCTCTGACTCGAGGAGCTCACGCGGCAGTGCCGCGCAGTTCACCTCGATGAGCGGGCCGCCGGTGCGCGGACCGCTGTGATGCAGGATACGCGCGGCAAGGCCTTTTCCCGTGCCGGTCTCGCCGACGATCACGATGCCGCTTAATGGCGCCTGAGCTAGCCGCGAAAGCGTGTCCCGCACTTGGGCCGCGGCCTTGCTGCGACCGATGAAGGCGGCGGGGCTGTAGCGGCCCTGCTGCTGCGACGTCTCGTCGGCAAGCCGCCGCTGCGCGCGGGCTCCGCGATAGGCCGCGCTCAGAATGCGGTCGAGCCGGTCGCGATCCATGGGCTTGGTCAGGAAATCGAATGCGCCCAGCCGCTTGGCGCGCTCGGCGTCGGGCGCCTCGCCGAAACCGGTAAGGAAGATCCATTCCCGCGTGTCGCCTTCCGCTCGCGCCCGCTCCAGGAGATCGAGCGCGTTGCCGTCCGGCAGGTGCAGATCCGAAAGGACGACTAGCCCCTCATGGCCGGGTCCCGTGACGAATGGTTCCGCCTCGCCGAGGCTGCGCACCAGCCTGGTTCTGCGGCCTCCGCGTTCGAATTGGCGCTTGAGGTCGATACCGAGCATGGGATCGTCCTCGATGATCAGCAGGTCTTCACCCATTCCAGGCGGGGTCTCCTATGTGCAACGGCTCTACACGATTTTGATCCAGCCGATAACAACATCCACCAAAACGGCGGTTGAAATCCACCGCCTTGGTCGGGGCCGTCGCACCGAGCCGGCATTGGAAGCCCCGTCAGACGGATCCTTGGAGCCGAATCTGCCAATAGGAACAAGGTTCTAGGCAAACTGCCGAGCAATCCTCGGCGCTGCGGCAGCTTGTGGCCCACTTCTTGAAAGGCGGCCTGTGGCGCGGACCGGACGAGCCATGCTCGCCGGAAAGCGCGCCGTTCCGCCAAGAGGAGAGAAAGCCGTGTCTGCCCTATCCGATCTGCGATTGCTCACCAAGCAGCAGCGCAACGCCGTCGTCGCGAGCTTCCTTGGCTGGACGCTCGACGCCTTCGACTTCTTCATACTGGTCTTTGTCCTGAAATACGTGGCGACCGACTTCGGCACCGACGTTGCGAGTGTGACGATCGCCATCACTCTCACGCTGGCAATGCGCCCCGTCGGCGCGCTGATCTTCGGTTATGTGGCCGATCGGTTCGGACGACGGCCGACATTGATGGCCAACATCCTCCTTTACTCGGTGCTTGAATTCGCGTCCGGGTTCGCGCCGTCGCTGACCATGCTCATCGTGCTGCGAGCGCTTTATGGTATCGCCATGGGCGGTGAGTGGGGAGTGGGGGCCTCGCTGACCATGGAGACCATTCCACCGAAAATGCGCGGCCTCGTCTCCGGCCTCCTGCAGGCTGGATATCCTGCGGGCTATCTGGTCGCCTCGCTCGTCTTCTTCCTGCTTTTCCCTTATGTCGGCTGGCGCGGCATGTTCATGCTGGGCGCGCTTCCGGCGCTCGTCGTGCTCTATATTCGCTCGACGATCGAGGAATCCCCCGTCTTCCTGGCCCGCCGGGAGAAGGCGGAGCGGGGCAGGACATGGACCACGATCCGGGAGCACGCGGGGCTCTTCGTTTATGCTGTGCTGCTGATGACGGCCTTCAATTTCTTCAGCCACGACACCCAGGACCTTTACCCGACCTTCCTTGAAGTGCAGCAGAACCTGTCGACGACCGCCGTTGGAACCATCGCCGTCGTCTACAATATCGGCGCCATCCTTGGCGGCATCACCTTCGGACTGTTGTCGGAAAGGATCGGCCGACGGCGGGGTATCGTGATCGCTGCCCTGTTGGCACTGCCCGTCATCCCTTTATGGGTCTATTCGTCGGGACCCGTGCTCCTGGCGATTGGCGCTTTCCTGATGCAGTTCGCGGTGCAGGGCGCCTGGGGCATCATCCCCGCCCACCTCAATGAGCTTTCACCCGATGAAATCCGCGGCACCTTCCCGGGTTTCACTTATCAGCTCGGCAACCTGCTCGCCTCCGCGAACGTCACCCTGCAGGCCGGCCTCGCCGAACACTATGGCAACAACTATGCCCTGGCACTCGCAGTGGTGGTTGCGATCGTCGCCGTGGCCGTCGCGCTTCTGGCCGGCTTCGGCGTCGAAGCCAAAGGAATTGCATTCGGGCGAGGCAAGGGCGGCGGACCGCAGGAGGGCCAGTCGACAACGCCGCCAGATCCCGCCAGCCAGAGATATGTGAACGTTCATTGACAGGACGAAGGGGGGCGACCGCGCGCTTGCCCGGTCGCCCGGGGGAGGGGCGATGCGTGAAAATTCGCTTGGGAATAAGGAGCGCCGCGGGGGATCAGCGAGGTTCCCCTTGCGAGCGGCCAACATACAGGATCTCCGCCTGCCGGTAGTTCTGGTCCCCTAGTTGACCCGCATGCCGGACTGATCGAAGAGGTGCACCACAGATGCATTCGGCCTGACCCTGATGCTGGCGCCAGGTTTTTCCGAGATCCGCTCGCGGAACACGCAGTTGACCGATTGCTCGCCGATGCGACCCAGCACCTGCGTCTCGGAGCCCGTCGGCTCGATCACCGAGATCTCGAGCGGCAGCCCGTTGTCGTCGATCTCCAGGTGCTCAGGCCGAATGCCGTAGGTCACGGCGCCTGCAACAGGATGCGGGAGAGGAAGCAGCGTGCCGTCGCGCAGGCGGAAACCCTGATCGGTAGTTTCTCCCTCGAGGAAGTTCATCGAGGGACTGCCGATGAAGCCGGCGACGAACAGATTGGCCGGCCGGTCGTAGAGCTCGAGCGGCGAGCCCATCTGCTCGATGATGCCATCGCGCATGACCACAATCTTGTCGGCCATGGTCATGGCCTCGATCTGGTCGTGGGTCACGTAGATGGTCGTCGTGCCCAACCGCTGATGCAGTTCCTTGATCTCGGCACGCATCTGCACGCGCAACTTGGCATCGAGATTGGAGAGCGGTTCATCGAAGAGAAAGACCGATGGGTCGCGCACGATCGCGCGCCCCATGGCCACCCGCTGACGCTGGCCGCCCGAAAGCTGCCGCGGCTGCCGGTTCAGCAGATCCTCGAGACCGAGAATGTCCGCCGCGCGCCGGACCTTGGCGTCGATGTCGGCCTTGGCGACGCCTTTCAGGCGCAGCGAGAACGCCATGTTCTGCGCCACGGTCATATGCGGATAGAGCGCATAGTTCTGGAAGACCATCGCAATATCGCGTTCCTTGGGGGCAAGATCATTGACGACCCTGTCGCCGATCTCGATTTCACCCTCGGTGATGTCTTCAAGTCCGGCGACCATGCGCAGCAGCGTTGACTTTCCGCAACCGGACGGGCCGACAAGGACGACGAACTCGCCGTCCGCGATGTCGACTGAAACCCCCTTCAGGGCGTGAAAGCCGCCATAGAACTTGTTGGCGCGGTTTATGGCGACGCTGGCCATCTGATCCCTCCCTGAGCGAACGGTCGCAGCCATTGCGTGTGCTTGTACCGATCGGTCTGTATAGCTATCGAGGGGCTCGCCGACTGTCAACTCGCCAGAGGTCTCGTGGGGTATTCAAGAGGCGCGCACCGCCTTGATCACGACCTCGGCGAATGCATCGCCGATCTCGACCGCATTCTGCGGGCCGCGCGGATCCAGCCACAGAAAGCTATAGAAATACATGCCGAGCAGCCCCTTGAGCACGACACTGGGGACGGGCCTGAATACGCCTTGGGCTACGCCGGCAGCCAGCGTTTCGCTCCAGATCGCCTGGTAGTCGGAGTGGAGGCCCGTAACGGCCTTCCTGCGCTCTGCGGTCAGCGCGTGAAGCTCGCGAAAGCAGACGGTCATTTCCGACAGGTGCTCTGAAATCGTCATCATCAGGGCCCGGCTGAGTTTTTGCAGGCGCGTGACCGCATCGGGCTCGGATGCGGCGATCGCTCGAGCGTCGGTGATGAGATTGGACATGTAGGCGGTGGTGATGTCGTAAAGCAGGTCTTCCTTGCTCGAGATGTGATAGTAGAGCGCGCCCCGTCCTAGCCCGGTTGCCTCACCGATCTCGTTGACGCCCACGCCCGAAAAGCCACGATCGGCAAAAAGGCCCGCTGCAACCTGCAGCACCTTGAGGCGCGTCGGCGAGATCTTGCGTTCGCCCGAAGCTCCCTTTGGGTCCTTGGTTTGTACAGTCATCGGCTCCCGTCCATCATCTGTCCTGCCACCCGAGGCAACCCGCTCCGCCTGTCCTGGTCGATGTTCCAATCTTGACGATATGGTTGACCGCGCCTCCGATACCTCCCATTGTACCGATCGGTCATTACGGCACAAGTTCCGTGTCGTTTGGACCAGGAACTGTCAAGGGAGGCCAGGATTGTTCGTTAAATCAATGGTTTGCATATTCCGACCTGGAATGTGCGGTTGCGTTTCCGGTTGCCTAGCACAGCGCAGCTATACCGGGCAATCGGTACAATCCGCAGGGGCGGAGGTCTCATGACCAGCCAAGACCAGGCCGGCGGTTGGATTGGTACCATCAAGGGCATGCCCGCTATCGGCGACAGCGCCGAGCGGTCGCGCACCGTTTCGATTGAGGATGTCGAGGCGTTCACGCAGATGACCGGCGACCGCAATCCGCTGCACTACGATCGAGACCTCGCCGAACGCACCGTCTTCGGCAAATTGATCGTACAGGGTGGCGTGACCTCGGGAATCCTCAACGCCATTGTCGCCGAAGACCTGCCCGGCCCCGGAACGGTTTTCCTCGGCGTCGAGTGGAAATTCTCCAAGGCAGTCGGAATCGGTGAGGAGATCACTGGGCGCGTCGAGGTGACGAGCGTACGCGCGGACAAGCCCATCGTCTCGTTGAAGACGACCGTCCGCAACGCCGCCGGCGACGTCTGTCTCACCGGCACCGCCACGACTTATACCGTTCCGCTCGATCTCGCAGACGCCCCCGCGACCCGCCAGGGGGCGGAGGGCAAAGCCAATTGACAAAGGCGGAGGTCACTTCTAACCATATGTACTGACCGATCGGTACAAACATTGCCTGCGTGACGCGTTCGCGGGCAACCAAAGCAACTGGCTGAGTTCGGTTCTTTTCAAGGGAGGAAGTTTTGAGATGTCCAGATATCAAGCTGTTCTGAAAGCAGGGGTCATTGCTGCAGGGCTGGCTGCTGCCGGAACGGGCGGCGCCATGGCCCAGGATTGCGCCGAGCAGGTCGATCTGACCTTCACCTTCTGGGGGTCGGCTTCGGAAAAGAACGATATGGAAACCGCGATCAGGACTTTCAACGAAAGCCATCCCTGCATCACGGTCACCGGCCAGCACATTCCCAATACCGGCTATGTCGAGAAGATCACCTCGATGCTGGCCTCGAATACCGCACCCGACGTTGCCTATCTCAGTGAAAACCAGGCTTTCGCCTGGGCAGCCGAGGGGCGCTTGCTCGACCTCAGTCCCTATCTCGGCGACACCCCTGAGGACATATACCTCAAGAACTCGATCTACCGGGTCGGCGACACGCTGATGGGAACGGGCCTCGCCACCGGTGTCATGCTCATCTACTACAACAAGGACGTGTTCGACGCCGCCGGGGTCGAGTACCCGCCCGCCAAGGCGGAGGACGCCTGGACGTGGGACGAGTTTGTCGAAAACGCCAGGCTCCTGACCAAGGACCGCAGCGGCAACACCGCCGCCGATCCCGAGTTCGACCCCAACAACATCGACGTCTTCGGCGTCGCCATGCCCGCATGGTGGGCGGGTTGGTACCCGTTCGTGGTTTCGAACGGCGGCGACTTCGCCAATGAAGAAGGTACCGAGCTGACCCTCAATTCGCCGGAAGCCGTCGAAGCGTTGCAGGCTTACCAGGACCTTATCTACACGCACCACGTGACGCCGACGCCGACACAGACCGGAACCCTGCCGGCGGCCGATATCCTCATGCAGTCGCGTAAGGTCGCCATGAGCATGGACGGCATGTGGCGCGTTACCGATTTCAACGATACGCGCATGAATTGGGGCATCGGTGTTCTGCCGGTCTTCGACACGCCCTATACGCCCCTGATCTCAACGCCCAAGGTGATCTTCGCCCAGACCGAGCATCCCGACGAGGCATTTGAATTCTATCAGTACGTCTCCAATCCCGAGGAGGTGGGTCTGTTCAAATCCGGCCTCTGGGCACCGCTCGAGCTGACCTATTTCACCACGCAGGAAGGGCTCGACAAATGGGTGACCTCGCCCGAGGGTGAATATCCGCCCGAGGCCCTGGATGCGATCGTCGACTACAGCCTCAACCATACCGGCGAGCAGGTGCCGCCTTATCAGCTGCGCAATATCGGGCAGATTTTCAACGACGCGGTCAATCCGGCGATCACCAAGATGCTCGACGGCACGGTGTCGGCGCAGGAAGCCATGGACGAGGCCGTCGCCAACGCGGCGTCGCTGATGCAGGGCCGGTGGTGAAGGCTCCCGACAGCATGACGCACATATCTTCCAGTACGGCGCTGGCGGAGCGGTCCCTGGACCGCTCCGCCACGGCAAAATCCAGGCTCAGCAAGCGCCAGCGGCGCGAGCTCTATTGGGGCCTGGGCTTTGTTTCGCTGGCGGTCGGCGGGTTCGTCCTGCTCAAGATCGTCCCGATCGTTGCCAGTTTCGTGATCTCGCTCACGGACTGGAACGTCGCCCGCGCCCCGAGCTTCATCGGCTTCGACAACTATGCCCGTATGCTCACTGCCGATCCACTGTTCTGGAAATCCTTGTGGGTGACCGCCTATTATTCCCTGTTCTCGGTACCCGTCAGCATGGCCTTCGCTTTCGCGCTCGCCATGCTGCTCAATAACAAGATCCCGGCGCTCGGGCTGTTCCGCACGCTCTTCTACCTGCCTTCGATCATTCCGATCATCGCCAGCTCCATCCTCTGGCTGTGGATGTTCAATCCGGACTTTGGCCTCTTCAATGCCGGCCTCGACCTCATCGGCCTGCCGCGCCAACGCTTCATCTACGAGGAAAGCCAGGTCATCCCGTCGCTCGTGTTCATGAGCATGTGGAGCGTGGGACCGATGATGATCATCTTCCTGGCCGGGCTGCAGGACGTGCCCAACCAGCTTTACGAAGCCGTCGAAATCGACGGGGGCAATGCCTGGCACAAGCTCTGGCACGTCACCATCCCGATGATGACCCCGACCATCCTGTTCAACCTGCTGATTTCCATCGTCGCGGCGCTGCAGACCTTCGTGCAGGCGTTCATCATGACCGAAGGCGGCCCCAATAATGGTTCGCTGTTCATCGTCTTCTATATTTACCGCAAGGCCTTTCAGGAGCAGCAGATGGGATACGCTTCGGCGTTGGCCTGGGCGCTGTTCCTGCTGATCTGCGCCCTGAGCATCCTGGTCTTCAGGACCTCGCACCGCTGGGTTTTCTATCACGGGGGCGACAACTGATGAGCGCCATGGAAGAGACCAGCTTCAAGGAAATGATCCTGCGCAAGAGCCCGGGGGTCGGCAAGCGCCGCTTCGCGCTGCTCGTGTGCATCACCATCAGCCTGTTGATGATGCTGCCGCTCGCCTGGCTGGTGCGGTCCTCGTTCATGGAGATGGGGCAGATCTTCATCTTCCCGCCCGAATGGATTCCCCAGCCCTTCCGCTTCGAGAATTTCCCGGAAGCGCTGACGGTCATTCCCTTCTTCCAGTACTTCCTCAACACCATGCTGATCCTGGTGCCGTCGGTGGTCGGGACACTGGTCAGCTGCTCGCTGGCAGCCTACGGCTTCTCCCGGCTCAACTGGCCTGGCCGCGATCTCGTCTTCGGCGTGCTGCTCTCGACGCTGATGCTGCCCTACATCATCACCCTGCTGCCCACCTTCCTCATGTGGTCGAGGATCGGGTTCATCGATACCTACGTGCCCCTGGTGGTGCCGCACTGGCTCGGCTTCCACGTCTTCTTCATCTTCCTGCTGCGCCAGTTCTTCAAGAACCTGCCGAAGGAACTGGATGAAGCCGCCGAAATCGACGGGGCCAATCCGCTCCAGGTCTTCTGGTACATCATCCTGCCGGTAAGCAGACCCGTCCTGCTGGTGGTGGCGATCCTGTCGGGTCTCAATGCCTGGAACGATTTTCTCGATCCGCTCGTCTACATCAACTCTTCGGACAAATACACGCTCGCACTCGGGCTCGCCCAGTTCACCGGGCTCTACACGTCGCAATGGAACCTGCTGATGGCCGCTTCGACCGTCATCATCGTTCCGGTTCTCATCGTCTTCTTCCTGACCCAGCGCTACTTCATCGAAGGCGTGACGATGTCGGGCTTGAAGGGCTAGTTACATGGAAGCAATGGTGTCTGAAGCAAGCAATGCCGCGCCTCTGCGCGTAGCGCTCGTCGGTGCGGGTGGTCTCGGCCGCGGCTGGGCGAAGGTGATTTCCAACCAGCAGGGAGCCGAGCTCGGCGCCGTCGTCGACCCCCTCATCGGCAGCGAGCGTCAGGCCGAGTGGATCGTCGAGGAAGTTGGCCATCTGCCCCTGGCGACCGACCTCGAGGCGACCCTCGAAATGGATATAGACGCCGCTGTGGTGACCGCTTTCTCGATTGCGCATCACGTGGCGGTCAAGGCGGCCCTCGAGCGCGGCCTGCACGTTCTCGTCGAAAAGCCCTTCACCGTCACCTTGCAGGAAGCCGAAGAGCTCGTTTCCCTGGCTGCGGACAAAGGACTGACGCTGATGGTCAGCCAGAATTACAGGTACTTTCCCGGTGCGAGCCTGCTGCGCGAGATCGTGCGCGACGAGCGCTACGGCAGCATCGCCTCGGTCTTTTGCGAATTCTGCCTCGACTGGCCGGGCAAGCCCTATCAGCACGGCATGCAGCATGCGATGGGTCTGGAAATGGCCGTGCACCATTTCGACATGTGCCGCGCGATCTTCGATGCCGAGGCGACGGGAGGCTATGCGCGCGAGTGGCAGCCGGCCGGCAGCCAATACGCCGGCGGCGGCGCCATCGAAGCGGTCTTCGAGATGGAAGGTTCCCGGGGCACCTTTCCCTTCACCTATTCCGGCAGCCTGGTGAGCAAGGCGCCGCGCACGCCCTGGCCGGGCCGATGGCGTTTCGAGTTCGACCGCAAGACGATCCTCCTCGACACCCTGGAGAACGGCTACGGGCTCTATGCCTGCCAGGTGGAGGAGCATGAATGGCTGGGGCGTTATGACGGCGATACCATGCTGTTCAACCTGCCGCTCGCCCACTTCATTGACTCGATCCGGACCGGCAAGGAGCCCTGGAGTTCGGGACGCGACAACCTCGGCACGATGCGCATGGCGCTGGCCGCAGAATTCTTCGGCAAGGGCAGATGAGCCGGCGCAGCGATATATTGGCGGCCCTCGAGGTCAAGCGACGCGACGGTCGTGCTATCATCGGCGCCGGTGCCGGCACCGGCATATCGGCCAAGTTCCTGCACAAGGGCGGGGCCGACCTCATCTTCATCTACAATTCCGGCCGCTTTCGCATGCAGGGCCTTTCGTCCTGGGTCGGTCATCTGCCGTTCGGCGACGCCAACGCCATCGTCATGGAGATGGGGGAGCGTGAAGTGATGCCGGTTGTGCCGGATGCCAACGTCATCGCCGGCGTCTGCGGGTTCGACCCGACGCGACGCATGTCGCATTTCCTGCCCAAGATCGTCGAGGCGGGCTTTGCCGGCGTCATCAATTATCCGACCGTTGCCGTCATCGACGGACGCATGCGGGCCGATCTCGAAGCCGGCGGGCTCGGTTTCGACAAGGAAGTCGAGATGATCCGGCTGGCGCGCGGCCTCGGTCTCCTGACCACCGCCTATGTCTGCACGCCTGACGAGGCGCGTACCATGGTCGATGCCGGCGTCGACATGATCGTTGCCCATATGGGCCTGACGGTTGGCGGTGCAATCGGTGCCCAACACGCCATGGCCTTTGAAGAGGCTGCGGCCGGTGTGCGGGCGATTGTCGAAGCGAGCCGCAGCCGACGCGAAGATGTCTTCGTCGTCGCCCATGGCGGTCCGATCGCCGGGCCGGAAGACGCCAGGACGCTCTTTGGCATGGTGGCGGTGGACGGGTTTGTTGGCGCGTCCAGCATGGAGCGGCTACCCATCGAGGAGCCGTTGCGCGCCAACACCTATGCCTTCACGCAGTTGCGGACGCGGAATTGACCATGCCCGGACGCAAGGCCCTGGCGCTGGTGGTTTCGCTCGATACCAAGGCTCCCGAAGCCGCTTACCTACGAGAACGGGTTGCCGAGGACGGCATCGAGGTGGTGGTCGTCGATTTCGGCACCGGACCCCCAGGCTTCACTCCGCACGTTCCGGCCACGACGATCGCAGAACTGGGCGGCGGCGATCTCGAAGACCTTCGCCGCGACCGGGATCGCGCGGCGGCCATCGACGTCATGATGAGTGGTGTGGCCACATGGGCAGCCAGGGCCTACGCCGCCGGTGATATCTGTGGCCTCGTTTCGATCGGCGGGTCCGGCGGCACCGCCGTCGGGACCGCAGCCATGCGTGCGCTGCCGTTCGGCGCACCCAAGATCATGATCTCGACCGTGGCGGCATCCGACGTGCGCGAATATGTCGGCACAAAGGACGTCACCATGATCAATTCGGTGGTGGACTTTGCCGGCGTCAACCCGATCAGCGAACCCGTTCTTCGCAATGCCGCCGTAGCGGCGGGCGCGATGGCACGGGCATTCGAGGAGCCGCGTTCCGATCAGCGGAGCCGCCTCGTCGCCGCCAGCCAGTTCGGGGTCACGACCGCGGCGATCGCGCAGGCGCAACGCCTGCTGCAGGAAGCCGGTTTTACCCTCGTTCCTTTCCATGCGACCGGCATCGGCGGCCGCACCATGGAAGACCTCATCGCCGACGGCATGTTCGAGGCAGTCCTCGATCTGACCACCACCGAGTGGGCCGACGAGGTGGTTGGCGGCACGTTGTCAGCAGGCCCGACACGGCTCGAAGCCGCGGGTCGCATCGGCATTCCGCAGATCGTGGCGCCGGGTGCGCTCGACATGGTGAATTTCTTCATGGCGCCGGTTCCCGAGCGCTTCGCCACGCGCACCTTCCACCGTCACAACGCCAACGTGACGCTGATGCGTACCGATGTAGCCGAGAACGCCGAGATCGGCCGCCGGATCGCGCAAAAGCTCAATGCCGCGGTCGGTCCCGTGACCATGCTTTTCCCCTTGCGCGGCGTTTCTGCGCTCGACGTCGAGGGCGGCCCGTTTTTCGACCCGCAAGCCAATGCGTCGCTGCTGCGCGCTCTCAAGACGCATCTCGACCCGCGCATTCGCCTCGAGGAGCTGGACTTGCATATCAACGACCCCGGATTTGCCGCAGCCGCCGTCGAGGCGCTGTTTGCAAGCCTCGAACACACGGAGAGCAAATCCGATGCCTAAGACGACACCCCAAGAGAAGGGTTTTCCCGATTGGAGCGAGACACAGAACTACGGCATCAGCCAGCTCAAGGTCGGGGCCGAGGTCGAGCCTCACTTCCACGACTGCAACGAGTACTGGATCATCATCTCGGGGCGCGGCGATGCCATGAGCGAAGGCGTGCCGTATGAGCTTGGGCCGGGCGACATGCTGCTGACCAAAGCCGGCGACTACCATTCGCTCAAGGTCACCGAGGAGATGGTTGCCGTCTACTATTATGGCGTCATGCCCGAGCACGGCCGCTGGGGGCACCTGCACGAAGGCGTGGACCTGCCGTGGGAAAAGCACCTCAAATCCATTGGCGTAAAGGCTTCATCATGACCATTCGTCACGTTGTGCTGTTCGACTATGCCGCTGAAGCGCCGGAGGCCGAGGTGCAGGCGGTGATTGCAAGTCTGAATGCCCTGCCGGGAAAAATCGCGGAGATCCTCGACTGGTCGTTGACCGAAGATCTGGGAAAGCGTGAGGGGTCGTTCCGGTTCTGCCTGATCGCCCATTTCGACGACATGGACGCAATGGAGCGGTATCTCGCTCATCCCGAGCATGAGCAGGCGGTCGCCCGCGCCATGCCGATCCTCGTCAAGCTCGCTGAGCACGATCACCCCGTCTAGCCTGCTCTGGTTTAGCGGCGGCCCTGCGCGATACGTGCGGATTCGGGCAGCACGCGCAGGACCAGCATGGCGGCCGTGCCCAGGAGCGGTCCGGGCACCAGCACGAGGAAAGCCCATCGCCAGCCGACAGCGTCGGCGATTATCGGCACCAGCGTGAGGCTGACCATGGTCAGCGCGAAGCCGATACCAAGCTGGAAGGCGAGGGCGGTGCCGACGAGGTCGGAGTCCCCAACCTCGGTGGTCATCGCCGAAAACTGCGCTGAGTCTCCAATAACGGAAATTCCCCAGATGAGGGCGACCACGACGAACAACCAGAACGGTCCGGTGAAAACCAATCCGATAAGCAGCGCACAGGCGCCGGACGTGATCATCATCAGTGCTGTGGTTGCCGTGCGCCCGATCCGGTCGGCGAGGACTCCGCCCAGAAGGCAACCGAGGACGCCCGTCGCGATCACCGCAAAGACAAGCAGGGAGAGCTGCGAGGCCGACAGCATGCCGCCGCCAAAGCCCGCGCCTGCGAAGGCAAGGAACCAGCCCCACATCGCGTAGAGTTCCCACATGTGGCCGAAATAGCCGAGATTGGCGAGGGCGACGCCGCGATTGCGCAGGACGCGCCCGATCTGGCGCGGATCGAAGACCGCGCGGCTGAATGGGTAGGGCCCCTCTCGTGCCCTCAGCAGAAAAATGATCGCGCCGATGAATGTGAGCACGCTCGATCCGACGACGACATAGCTCCAGCTCACGCCTTGGGAGAGCGCCCGCAGCAGGTGGGGAACCGCGGACCCGAAGGTCAGTCCGCCGATCAGCGCGCCCATGGCAAGGCCGCGGCCGCGCTGGAACCATGTGGCGACGAGCTTGAGGGCCGGCGGATAAACGCCGGCAAGCGCAACCCCTGTGAGAATGCGGCACCCGACTGCCCACTCCGGCGAGGGCGCGACCAATAGGCCAAGATTGGCGACCCCCGCTAAAGCGGCGGCGATGGCCATCAGCAGGCGCAGTGGCGCGATATCGGGTAGGCTGACAAGGCTGAGGGAGAGGGCGCCGACGACGAATCCCAACTGCACGCCGTTGGTCATCCAGGTCCGCATGTCGCTCGAGAGCGCCCAATACTCCGTAAGCTGGGGCAGAACGGCGGTCGCCGAAAACCATGTGGTCATCGGGAGGATGACCGCCACGACCAGGATCGCCAGTGTGCGCCACGCGGCGCTCGCAGTGTTCATGAGGCCGGCTCGAAGAACGGCAGGGTCCGGCCACCGACGCGCATGAAGACCACCCGCAGCGGCAGGCCCGCCGACAACCCTTGGGGCTCGGCGCGCAGTTGCGTGAGAAGTGTCGGCCCTTCATCGAGCTCGGCCAGCGCCACCGTATAGGGCGCGGCTGGTTCCCAGGCGGGATGACCGGGCCGGACGATCGAGCTCCAGGTTCTCAGAGTGGCGCGGCCGCTGGCCACCTGCCAGGAGAGATCGACCGACCAGCAATGCGGGCAAATGCGGCGAGGGTAGAGGATGGAGCGGTTGCAGGCACTGCAGTGCTGCACCAGCAATTGGCCACGCTCGGCAGCCTCCCAGAACGGGCCGGAGAGCGCTGTTTCGGTTGGGCCTGGCACCTTGAGATCGGCGAGGAGATCGGGCGAGATCACGGCTCGTCTCCCAAGACCAGGGCAGTCGCCTCGCTCATCGTTGCCCCGTTTCCCGTGACCAGGGCAAGCTGCGCATCGGGGATTTGGCGGCCGGGCGTATTGCCGCGCAGCTGCCGCACCGCCTCGATCACATGCGTCATGCCACCGGCGAGATCCGGCTGACCGAAACCGAGCTGCCCACCATGGGTATTGAGCGGCGTGTCGCCCTCGGGACCGAGGTCGCTATCGGCAAGCCAGTCGCCGAACCGTCCGGGCGGGCAGAGTTCGAGGTCCTCGAGCGTCGTCGCCACCATGATCGTATAGCAGTCGTAGAGCGACAGCAGGTCGAGGTCGTCCTTGTCCACCCCGGCACCGGCCAGCGCACGCGCCATTGCCGGTTTCAGCGGGCCGGAGGTGAGCGACGGCGCCTGCGACAGGGCACGGTGCGTGATCTTTTCGCCCGCGCCGAGCAGATGGACCGGCCTTCGCGGCAGGGATCGGGCGCGGTCAGGCGAAACGACGACCACTGCCGCTCCACCGGCAACCGGCATCACGATCTCCAGCAGCCGCAGGGGAGAAGCGATCATCGGGGAAGCCAGGACATCCTCCACGCTCGCCGGTTTGCCGTGGAAGATGGCCTGCGGATTGCGTTGAGCATTGGCGCGCGCGGCAGAAGCGATCCTGGCGAAATCCTCGTCCCGCGACCCGTATTCGGCCATGTGGGCCTGTTTGATCATGGCGTAGGCGGCATTGGCGCCGGAGGCGCCGAACGGCACGTCGAATTCGCGGATCGGGTTGCGGTTCGGCGAGCGCGGCGCCGTTTCCTCGCGGGTATTGGCGAGCACGCACAGCACCGCTTCGCACATGCCGGCGGAAATGGCCGCGGCCGCTCGCCAGACCATGCCGGCACCGGAAGCGCCGCCGAGGTCGACCACATCGGCCATGTTGGGCATCAGCCCCAGATATTCCGAGACGGTTGCCGGCACGTGTTGCGGTGTTTCTCCGACCTGCGGGCCGACCAGCAATCCATCGATCGCCGCCGGCTCCAGACCCGCATCGGCGACTGCCAGGCGCGCCGCCTCGGCAATCATGCCGAGGGTGGTCTCGCCGTGGGTCCTGCGCTTCGGAGCGAGCTCACCGATCCCGACTATCGCGCCGAGCGACCGCCTCACAGAGCGGTTTCCCGGCCAAGAACGCGATAGACGTCCAGCACCTCCGGATTGGAGAGCGAGTCGAGGTTCTTCACGATTTCACCGATCATGATTGCGCGCGCCGCGGACTCCACGCGCTTGCCGTTGAGCGTATAGGGAACACCGGGAACGGCGTGGATGCGGTGTGGCACGTGGCGCGGCGAGGCGGTTTCACGAATGGCCTTGCGGATGCGCGCGGCGAGCTCGCGTGAGATGCCGGCATCGGCGCGCGGCTGCAGGCAGAGCACGATCTCCTCATCATTGCCGTTCGGCGCCCCGAACACCACGCAATCGGCGATCTCGGGGAATTTCTCGACCGTTGCATAGATCTCGGACGTGCCGATGCGCACGCCGCCGGGTTTCAGCGTGGTGTCGGTGCGGCCGTAGATGATGCCGGAGCCGTTGATGGTTTCCTCGGCCAGGTCCCCATGCGTCCAGATGCCCGGCCGTTGCGAGAAATAGGTGTCGAAGTAGCGCTTGTCGCCGCCTTCGCCCCAGAAGGTCAGCGGCATGGAGGGGAAGGGTTCGGTGCAGGTCAGTTCACCCTTGCGCCCGATGACCGGCACGTTGCGCGTATCCAGAACCTGCACCGCCTGTCCCAGCGCCTTGCAGGTCAATTGGCCCCTGCGTACGGGCAGGGTAGGCGAGCCGATGAGGAAGCACCCGATGATCTCGGTGCCGCCCGAGATGGAGGCGAACATCATGTCGTCCTTGATGGCCTCGTAGGTCCAGTCGTACTGGTCGGGCGCAACGGGGGCGCCTGCGCTCATCAGCACGCGCAGCTTTTCGAGATCGACGCGATCCCGCGGCCGGTACCCCGCTTCGGCGACGGCGTGCATGAATTTGGGGCTGACCCCGAGATGGGTGAGGCCTGCGGATTCGGCGAGCCGCCAGAGCAGTCCGGCATCAGACCCGTCATCCGTCTTCGGAATCGCAGCGCCGTCGGTGAGAACGATAGTGGCGCCGCTCGCGAGCCCCGAGATCAGCCAGTGGTACATCATCCAGGCGGTATTGGTGTACCAGCCGATGGCATCGCCGGGCTTGAGGTCGCAATGGAGCTGATGCTCCTTGAGGTGCTGCAGCAGCACGCCGCCGGCACCATGCACGATCGCTTTCGGTTTCCCCGTCGTCCCGGAGGTGTAGAGCACGTAGAGAGGTTGGGAGAAGGGCAGCCGCTCGAAGCGCAGATGCGAGCTGGGTGATCCGAATGCCTCCCAACGCGACGCACCGGCGATTTCGTCGCCGATGCCGCCGTCGGTCAACACCACTCGTGTGAGGCTCGGTATCCCCGCAACGACCTCTCGCAGGCGTTCGCCGATATCGTGCTGGCGTCCGCCGTACTGATAGCGCCGCGTGGCGAACAACACCTTGGGAGCGATCTGGCCGAGCCGGTCGAGAATCGCCGCCGCGCCGAAATCGGGGGAGCACGAAGACCAGACGGCGCCAACGCTCGCCGTGGCCAGAAGCGCGACGAGGCCCTCGAGCCTGTTGGGTAGTACGCCGCCAACGCAGTCACCGGGGCCGACGCCGACGTCCCGCAGTCCATCGGCGATGCGCGCGACGTCGTCCCGTAACCGGCCCATGGTGATGCGCCGGGTAATGCCGGTTTCATCGCTCTCGATGACGGCGAGTGTCTCGTCCGGCCCCCGCAGCAGGTTCTCGACAAAGTTCAGCCGCGCCTGTGGGAACCACTTTGCGCCGAGCATTGTCCCCTCGGGCGGCGGCTCGAAAGCAATCTCGCCCTTCTCGCCGATCATGCCGGCGAAGTCCCACACCGCTCCCCAGAAGTCACCCGGGTGGCTAACGGACCATCGGTGGAGGGTGTCGTAATCCGCTTCGCCTAAACCGACCGATTGGGCAAAGCGGGTCATGTTGGCGGCGTCGATCCAGGTGGAAGACGGAGTCCAGACGATGTCAGATGCCACACTCTTCCCCCACCGCGCCCTGTGTCCGGATCGGTCTGCCGGGGTAGCGGCCGGCTCGGCGCCTTGTTATAGAACGTTATGGACCGAACGGTACAACATTGCGCATGAGCGGCCAAGCCGGTTGCCGTGTTTTTGTTGCCCGACACAAGGGTAGAGGATGGACTTAAATGTCACGAGGGGCAGTCATTGTCGCGGCGAAAAGAACGGCAATCGGCCGGTTCTGCGGAAGTTTCTCCGCTGTGCCGGCGACGGAGCTCGGCGCGCGCGCCATCGCCGCCGTCCTTGCACAAGCCGGGATCGATCCCGCATCCATCGATGATGTGCTGATCGGCCAGGTTCTGCAGGCGGGCGTTGGCCAGAATCCGGCTCGACAGGCCGCGCTCGGCGCAGGCGTCCCGGCTTCGGTGCCGGCCGCGACCGTCAATCAGGTCTGCGGCGGCGGCCAGCGCACATTGCATATGGCAGCCCAGGCGATCCGTGCCGGCGACGCCGATATCGTGCTCGTCGGCGGCCAGGACAACATGACCATGGCACCGCACGTGCTGCACAAGACCCGGTCCGGCTTCAAGACGGGTGACATCCGCATGCAGGATTCGATGCTTGTCGACGGGCTGATCGACGCTTTCCACGGCGTGCACATGGGCGTGACCGCCGAGCACCTCGCCCGTCGCTATCAGGTGACGCGCGAGGAACAGGACCTGTTTGCGCTCGAATCGCAGCAGAAGGCCGGCGCGGCGATGTCAGCCAATGTCTTTTCCGACGAGATCGTTCCGGTCGAAGTGAGGACGAAGGCCGGCACCACCCTCGTCGAAACCGACGAGCATCCGCGACCGCAAACGACGCTGGCAGATCTCGAGGCCCTCAAGCCGATTTTTGAGGATGGCGGCACGGTGACGGCGGGAAATGCGTCAGGCCTGAACGATGGGGCCGCGGCCTTGCTGGTGATGTCGGAAAGTCGCGCCCGCGAGCTCGGTCTCGATCCCCTGGTACGGATTGCCGGCTACGCATCGGCCGGCGTCGAACCGATGGATATGGGGCTTGGGCCCGTGCCGGCGTCTCGGCGAGCACTGCAAAAGGCGGGTTGGAACACGCACGAACTTGACCTGATCGAGGTGAACGAGGCATTCGCCGCCCAGTCCATTGCCGTTCACAGGGAGATGGGCTGGGACACGGCTAGATCGAATGTGAACGGCGGGGCTATCGCCCTGGGACACCCACTCGGCGGCTCGGGTGCCCGCATTGTGGTGACCCTGATCCACGAGATGCTCCGCCGCAACGTGCGTAAAGGTCTTGCGACCATGTGCGTCGGAGGCGGCCAAGGCGTCGCCATCTGCCTAGAGCGCTAGCTACCTCAAGCGCGTCGTCACATCGGTGTCCAAACAAGAACGCTCAAAATTGGGAAGGACACGCGCAAGCAACTCCTGGAGCTGGCGAAGGTAGCATGATCATCCACGCCAACAGGTATAAGACGAGGGAGAGGCGAGTTGCGGCATCAGCCTCTCCCTCGTAGGAGCTGCGTACACCGCGCCCCCGCACGTTCTTTGGCAGGTTCGAGATGAACGCTGGCTGAGAACCGCGTTCATTTTGAATTTTTTGACCGCTGGAGACCGCGGCGGTGAAGACAGGCGGTGCCACTACAACACCTTCACCCGGTTCCGCTCCCGCCAGTCGGAGGGCGCCAGACCGGTCGACTTGCGGAACTGGGCCGAGAAGTGGAAGGCCGAGTTGTAGCCGAGATATCCGGCGATGGCCTTCACCGATTTGTCCGAGTTTCGGAGCAGCTCGCAGGCGCGCCGGATCCTGACCTCGGTCTGGTATTGCTTCAGCGACATGCCTGCATGCTGCCGGAACAGGCGGCGCAGGGTGGAGTAGCTGATGCCGAGGTCGCGAGCCACCGTCTCGAGCGCTGGAGGATCGCCGCTCTTTTCCATCAGGGTTCGGCGGGCTTGCTCGACGAGGCGGACCTGGCCCTGCTCGGGCAGTTCCCGCGATTGACAGAGCTGCGCCAGGAGCTGCAGCCCGAGGGCCGAGAGCGTCGGCTGGTGCAGGAGCGCATCATCCCTGGCCAGACGATGCACCTGCCGGAAAACAGCTTCTGCGCGGTCGCCGGCACGCCAGATGGGCAGCTCCGGGGACATCAGCCCCATGTCCATAACGCGATCGAAGGCGCGCCCCCGGCACTCGATCCAGCTTTCGACCCATCCGATATCCGGGTCCGGCGCAAAACGGTGCCAGACGCCCGGGAACAGTAGGATGACGTCGCCGGCTTCGACGGCGTGCACCCGGTCGGGATTGGGCGCAGCCTGCAGCCGGCCGCGGCCCTCGCTGATCAGGGCGAACTGGTAGGCCTGCAGCGTTCGGCCCTTTTCCCAGACGAAGTGGTGGTCGTCGGGGTGGCGCACCGGCGGGTAGATTGAGCCCGGCAGGATTCGAGTGTGGCCGGTGGAAAGGGCAGTGCACCCCCAGGCCTCGCAGAGCCCGTTGTCGGGCAGGTAGGTGAAGTAGTCTGCCTCGTCCATCGATCAGTTTTTGTATGTATCAGATCATTTAGCGCAAGCGGTACCGGGTATCCAGGTGCCGGTCGAGTGTTATTGTATCAATCAAAGTCAGTTTTTGAATGACCGCGCCAAAGACGCCGCCGCGACCCAAGTGCTCGCGGCACTTTGGGAGGAACAGCAAAGGGTTGAGCCTGGCTTGTCGCGGCGGTCGAAGCTGCCGAGTGTGTTCCGCCCCGGCTTCACGCGGGTCGCTTGAAAAGAAGAGTTCAACAAGGAGGAGGAGACAAAAGAATGAAAGGCTTCAGCAGGATACGGTCACTCGCAGTGATCGCACTGGGGAGCACGCTCTGGCTCCCGGCGCTGCCGGCCATCGCGCAGGATGCCGGCATAACGCCGCCGGCGGAGGTCGCGCAGTTCGCCGAGATCGAGGTGGGAAGCGGCGAAGGGTTGACCATCGGCTTTACCCAGCTCGCGCTCGGCGTGCCATTCCCCGAGGCGCTACAGCGGGGCATGGAAGCGGCAGCGGAAACCGCCGGTGTCAATCTCATCACCTGCGACTCCAAGCTCGACGCGGCCGCGGCGCTCGCCTGCGCCCGCCAGTTCCGCACCCAGAACGTCGATGGGCTGGTGACGTTCCAGGCCGATGCTGCCGCCGCGGCCAATATCTGCGCCGAGGGTCCGCAGGTGCCGGTGATCGCTATCGACATCGAGCAGCAGCCCTGCCAGACCGCATTCGTCGGGGCCGCCAACGCCTATGCCGGCGAGATCGTCGGCTACGCGCTCGGCCAATACTTCAAGGAGAACTTCGACTGCCAGTACGATGCGTGGGTCTCTCTTGAGTCACTGGCCGTGGGGATCGTCAACGACCTGCGCATGGGCGGGATGCGGGACGGCTTCGCCAAGGTGTGCGGCGAGGTCCAGAACGTGCGCGTCATCGACACCGGTGCCGGCGGCCAGGCGGATACCGCCCAACGCCAGATGACGGACACGCTGACGGCACTTCCAGGCGCGCAGCGCATCATCACCGTGGGCATCAACGAGGACGTCATCACCGGCGCACTCGCGGCAGCCCGCTCCCAGAACCGCACCGACAACCTTTATCTCGGCGTGCAGAACTTCGACCCTGGCAACTGCCAGATCTGGACGGCACCGCACTTCATCGCCACCGCCGCCTATTTCCCCGAAAAGTATGCCCAGCTGATCCTGCCCAACCTGATCAAGGCGGTTCGGGGCGAGAATATAGGGGAGCAGATTTTGGTGCCGCACGAGGTTATCACCAAGGACAACATGACTGAGTACTACCCGGAAACGAGCTGCTGATCATGAGCGAAGCGATCTTTCTCTCCGTTCGCGGAATCAGAAAGTCGTTTGGCCCGGTCAAGGTCCTGCACGGCGTGGACCTTGACCTGCCCTCGGGCTCCGTCACTGCGCTCCTGGGGGAAAACGGCGCCGGCAAGTCGACGCTCGTTCGCATCCTTGCCGGCGATCATCATCCGGACAACGGCTCCATCGTCATCGATGGCAGCCCCGTCGCGTTCCGCACCGTCGCGCAGTCACGCGGCGCAGGTATCAGGCTGATTGCACAGGAAATCGCCGACGCGCCGACGCTCACCGTTGCCGAGAATATCGCCCTCGGCTCACTGCCGAACCGAATGGGGTTCGTCGACTTCCGCGCCATGCGCGACATGGCGCAGGGCGCACTGGACGCTCTCGGTGCCGATCTGCCCCTCGACGCGCCCGTCTCGAAACTGAGGCTCGGCGAACGGCAGATCGTCGAGATCGCCCGCGCCACGGTCGGTGCGTCGCGCTGCCTGATCTTCGACGAGCCGACCGCGGCGCTTTCGGATGCCGAAACCAAGCGGCTGTTTTCGCTCATCGAGCGCATGCGCGAGCGCGGCGCGACGATCCTTTACATCACCCATCGTCTTGACGAGGTGTTCGCCATCGCCGACCGGGTGTGCGTGTTGCGCGATGGTCGCGTTTCGATGGACGCCAAGGTCGACGAGGTCGATCAGCCCGCTGTGGTCGCGGCCATGGTCGGTCGTCCTGTCGCCGCTCATCAGGACCACCACGCCTATGTCGACAGCGGCGCGTCGAAGCTCGTTGCGGTCAAAGGGCTGACCTCTGACAGCTTCAGCAACGTCGATGTCGATGTGGCGCCCGGTGAGATCGTCGGCCTTTATGGTAAGGTGGGCTCGGGCGTGCCTGAACTTGCGGGCGCTATCTTTGGTGCAGTTCCCTATACCGGCGGCAAGGTTGAGGTCGCTGGCGAGAATGTCTCGTTTCGCCACCCTGGGGAGGCAATCGCCCGCGGCATCGGTTTCCTGCCGGCCGACAGGGCGAGTGAGGGCTTGTTGCGCACCCGGACCGTCGCCGAGAACCTCAGCGCGCCAAGCTGGCGGCGGCTGGCGCGAGGCCTGTTCATCTCCCGCGCGGCAGAATCCAGAGCCTTTACGCAATGGCACAAGGACCTGAAGGTCAGATCGCGCCCTGATGGTTCCGAGAAGATCCTCACGCTTTCGGGCGGTAATCAGCAGAAGGTGCTGCTCGGCCGCTGGCTCGAAGCCGGATCTAGGCTCCTTCTGCTCGTCGAGCCGACGCGCGGCGTCGATGTCGGCGCCCGCCAGGAGATCTACCACGTTCTGCGCGATCTCGCGCGACAAGGCCACGGCATCCTCATTGCCAGCTCGGACTATGAAGACATCACCGAGGCGGCGACGCGTGCGGTTGTAATGGTGCGGGGCAGGGTGGTCGCCCACCTGCCTCAGGAAGAAATCTCAACAGCGCGTCTGACTGAAGCCGCGGGAGGGGGCGTCAATGCCTGATCAAGTGCAAACCACTGCTGTCGAGTCGCCCGCGGCGACCTTTGGGGCGCGTGCGCGAATGAAGGCTCCTGAATGGGCTGCGTTGCTGGTGTTCCTCTTGGCCGAAATCGCCTTCTTTACCGTGAACTCGCCCTACTTCCTGTCCTGGCCCAACATCGTCAACATTGTCACGGCGCTCGCTATCACCGGCATCCTCGCGGCCGGCGGGACCATCCTGCTCATCGCCGGCCAGTTCGACCTCTCCGTCGGCAGCGGCACTGCGTTCGTGGCGCTCATGTTCGCGCTTGCCGCGCAAAGCCTCGGGATCCTACCCGCAACCGGGGTCGCTATCCTGGTCGGTATGGGCATCGGCATGCTCAACGGCTTTCTCGTCACCGTGGTCGGTGTCAACGCCCTCATCACCACGCTTGGTACGCTGGCGATCTTCCGTGGCCTGACCCTCTCCATCGGCGGGGCGAGCAGCGTCAGGGTCACGGGGTTCGACTGGGCGATCGCCCGCCCGTTCTTCGATATCCCGCTCTCGGCGCTTCTGTTCCTGGTCATTGCCATCGCCGTGGCGGTCGTCCTTTCCCGCACCGTATTTGGCCGCACGATCTACGCCATCGGCGCCAACGAGAACGCGGCCCGGCTCGTTGGCATCCGCACCAAGAAAACGCTCTTTCTCGCCTTCGTCATTTCCGGGCTTTGCATGGCCGTCACCGGCCTCGTCAGTGCCTCGCAGCTCGGCTCGACATCGGGCACCACGGGATTGGGGCTCGAGCTTGCCGTGGTCACCGCCATCATCCTCGGGGGCACCTCGCTCAAGGGCGGGACGGGCAGCATGTTCGGCACTGTGCTCGGCCTCTTGATAGTGGGCGTCCTCAATAACGGCATGACCCTGATGAACATCAACTCGACCTGGCAGCAGGTCGCCGCGGGTACGCTCCTGATCCTTGCCGTGTCGTTCGATCAGGTCCGCCAGCGCTTCATCCGTTCCTAGGAGCCACGTCGATGAAACAGGCCTTCGGCCTTCTCGACTCCGTCGAGATTCCGATGCGTGACGGCACGATCCTGCGCGCCGATATCTGGCTGCCCGGCGAAGGCTCGTGGCCCGTCATCCTGCAGCGCACGCCCTACCGCAAGGAAGATGCCTTCGGCACCCAGTACATCAGTGCGCTCGAGTTCAAGGCCGCCCTCCGGCGCGGCTACGCGATTGTCGTTCAGGACACGCGCGGTCGCTATGGTTCGGACGGTGAGTTCGTGCCGTTCTCGCGCGAAACCGAGGACGGGGCCGATACGATTGCCTGGCTGCGCGAGCAGGACTTCTGCAACGGGCAGGTGGTGATGTTCGGCGCGTCCTATGTGGGTGCGACCCAGGTGCTTGCGGCCTCTGGAAATCCCAAGGGACTGGTGGCGGTCTCGCCGCACCTCACCACCGCCCGCCATGGCGAGACCTGGACCTATCGCTCCGGCGCTAGCGAACTCGCATTCCTCCTGCTCTGGATCATCGAGTCCCTCGCGCCGGAGGACCTGCAGCGCCGGCTCGACACGATGCCGGCCGAGGATGCTTCCCGCGCCACCCGGCTGCTTGCCGAGCTGCGGCAGGATCCCTTGGCCGCCTTCTCGCGCCTGCCGATCCTCGACGAGGATCTCGTTGCACTGGCGCCCTATGCGGCAGACTGGTTCGACAACCACCGGGCGATCTCGACCCCTGCGGATCGGGAGCATCTCGATGCGCTCGCGCAAACCCGCCTGCCGTTCCTCGTAAGTTGCGGCTGGAACGACCTCTTCGTCGAGGGCGCCATTGAGCTCTTCGAGACGGCGCGCCGCTGCTGGGGACGAGCCGAAGATGTGCCGGACCGGCTGATCATCGGGCCGTGGTCGCACGGCAACCCCACCGACTGGCAAGGCGATTTCTGGCTCGGCTACGCCGCTTCGACAGCGCAACTGTCGGATGAACAGCTCGCCTTCTTCGACGCCGCCACCGCGGGCGAGCTGCCCGCAACCCCGATGGTGCGTTACTTCCGCTCCGGCTCGAACTCCTGGCATGCCGCGCCCGACTGGCCGCTTCCGGGCACAACAGGGCGCGAACTGTTCCTCGCCGGGACCGAACTACGTGAGGCGGCATGTGAAACCGATTGGTCGCGGTCATACCTCTCCGACGCGCTAAACCCCGTACCGACGGTCGGCGGCGCCAATTTCCTGCCGGGCCTGGTGCTGGGCAAGAATTCAGGTCCCAAGGACCAGGCGCAGATCGAGCGTCGCGAGGACGTGCTGGTCTTCACCTCCGAACCGATGGCGGAGGATCTCGAGGTCACCGGCCTTGTCGAGGCTGTCCTCTGGGTCTCGTCTTCGGGCGCAAGCGCGGACTGGGTCGCGCGCCTCTGCGAAGTGGACAGTAGCGGCCGGAGCATTGGCCTCGTCGACGGCATCTATCGCCAGCAGGTGAGCAGCGAGGGTCCGACCGAGGTGACAGTACGGCTGGGCCATATCAGCCACCTGTTCCGCAGGGGCAACAGGTTCCGCTTGCAGATCGCCTCATCCAACTTCCCGCGGTTTGACCGCAACCCGCAATCGGGAGCGCTCTCGGTATGGGCGACGAAAGAGGATTTCGTCACGGCCACTCACGCCGTTCACGGCGGCCCGGCCTTGCCGAGCCGCCTGATCCTTCCCGTGATTTCACTGCCGTTTCCTGAGCAAAGCGGACTTGCTTCGCCGGGCTAGCGGGTCTCTCGCCAGCTTTTCATCCTCACGAACTCTTTAGCGACGGTGGCTCGGCGCGGCGTCATGTCCATCGTCGGGCCGGTGGTTGATGATCAAAACGTCGCAAATCACTGACTAACTTCCACGCGGGCCGTGTGGAAGTTCGACCGGGAAACCGCGGTGATCCTCCTCGTAATCTCCGTTGCTTTCTTTATCGCAATCGGGTTCCAGACCATCGTGCTCGTATTCCAAATCACCGCCATGGTAACCTTGGGAGACATACCTGCCGGTACTCACTTCTTTGCAAGTCCAGCCTAGGCTGTATTCCTCATCACCTTGGAGTTCGTAGTCGCTATCAGGTTCTAAGTCCGGATCGCTGTCCATGCTATCGAGTGCGCTCATAAGGGCTTCGACAGCCATCAGGTGACCCTCGATGCGCCCCTGCACCGCGCGTCGCCAAACCAAGGGCTCAACGCCCGCCGGGGATCCAACAGGCCGCAACTGACAGAGTTCAGCCGAGTTATTAATCTCTTCACGAAGATCGGTACCCATCTATTTCTCCTGTGCAACGACGGCGAACGCTAACAGCAGCGAGAAAGATTTCACGTCCTCAAAGGGTGCAGCGCGTTTTGTTCACGTCTCGACCGAGCTCCCACGTGCCTGAGGTACTGCTCCTGGCAAAGCTCGATCAGTTCGCGGCGGCTCGGTATGACGAGCCGGCCAACAGTAGCGCCACTCTGATCGGCAAGGTCGTAAGTTGTCGATTGACAACTTATCGTCATGGTGAGACGCTTCAAGTGTAGCCATTCTCGAAGACTCTCACCGAAGAGGTTCGTGCATGTTCATGCGTTTGGCACTTGCAGCACTTGTTGTTCAGATCCCCGTTTTGGCCGAGGCGGCTGAGACGCATGTCGTGACGATGGCGGCCTCCGTCTACCACCCGGCCAACCTCACGGCGCGCGTTGGAGACACCGTTCGGTTCGTCAATGACGACGGTACCGATCACGGTGTGTTCGTGCCGACCGTCGATTTCGCTCTCGATCTCGGCACTCAGAAGCCCGAGGAGGAACGCGAGTTGACCCTCCTGAAGCCCGGCACTTTCGATGTCGAGTGCACCTTCCACGAGCATATGATCCTCAAGGTGGAGGTCGTCCCATGAAAGCCCCGGTACTATCCTCATTCCTGGGCGCCGGCGCCCTGATTGCCGGCCTCATCCTCGCCGGGCCGCTCGTCGCCGGCCCCGAGCGCATCGCCTTCCCCGAGAACTTCGAAACCGAATGGGTGCTTTACAACCAGGTCGATCGGGCCGATCGCAAGCGCGTCCGCTTCATATATGTAAAGCCCGAAGCGGACGCTGAGGCCAAGCCCGGCCAACCGGCGCCGAATGGTACCGTGCTCGTGATGGCCGACAGGAACGCCAAGGTCGATGCGGATGAAAATCCGGTGCTGGATGCCGACGGGCGAATGATCCCCGAGGGCGACTTCACGGCCATTTTTGTCATGGAGAAGCAGGAAGGCTGGGGCGAGTCGGTCGGCCTCGAGGTGGCGCCGAACGGCGACTGGGACTATGCCGCCTTCCTTCCTGACGGCACCCTCAACCCGGAAACCAACACAGCCGGTTGTTTCGCCTGCCACACCAGGCGCACGGGCAAGGACTTCACCTTCACCTACTTCCAGAACGTTGCCGACCGCGCGAAATAGCTTCGCGCTCAAGCAGCGGTCGTCACTTGGCTTCCCGGCTCGGCGCCAGTTGCTCGACCAGCAGGCTAGCGCCGGCCTCGCCGGCATGGACGCGACGCAGCGCTTGGATCGCGCCGGAAAGAAATATGTCCACCTGGAGCCGGACGACGGCATCGCGATCGTCGGGCATCGGCATGTGGTAGACATGCTCGCGGATTGAGAGGAACACGATGCTGCCATGCAGCATCATTACGAGCTCACGCTCGCCGCGCATCATAGACAGCGCCTCGAGCGGGGGCAGGTCGGCCTCCTTGCGCAAAGCGCGGATCACCGGCTCGAACACCAGGTGCGTGAGCTCGGTGCCGCGGCGGGTCGGGACGGGCCAGCCCTCGAGGGCCGCCCGGACGAAGAGCCTGATGCGGGTACCGGCTGCTTTGTCGGTTCTTCCCGTGTAGAAGGCAACCAGGCGCTCGCCGAGCGGAATGCTCTCGTCGCGCAGGACAACGGGTTCGCGCCCGCCGCCGCCGAAAGCCCGAGCGAGCACCGCCGAGACGAAAGCCTCCTTGGAGTCGAAGTGCTTGTAGATCAGGGCCTGAGTGACGCCGAGCGCGGTTGCGAGCCTTCGGGTCGAAACCGCGAAGCCCTCGTCAGCCAGCACCGAGGCGGCCTGGTCGAGCATCGTCCCCATCCGTTCGTCCCGCGGCATGCGCCGCTGTATGGGTCGGCGACTGTCCTCGACCTGTTTCGTTATCGTGTCGCCTCTCACCTGAGCCTTCCGTGCGGATGTGACCGGATAGATATAACGTACGGGGGTCGGTACCGGTGCTATCAAATCACGTCTGCGATGATCGTTTTGCGTCCCCCGTGGTGCGCCAGCCAAGTCCGCAGCTTGTCGGGGCGGACGAGAACGCTGTAAGGGCTGTCGTCGAGGTGGGGCTGAACACCCGGCCTGACCTCTAGAAGTTTGGTTTTAGAGACGAACGGAGAGCTCCGAAATGGCAATTGAACGCATCGATGTCGGCCCGCGCATGAGCCAGGCGGTCGTGCACGGCGACACCATCTATCTGGCCGGCGTGGTCGCCGATGACCGCAAGGGCACGTCGGTTGCCGAGCAGACCTCCCAGATCCTGGCGCGCATCGACGACCTCCTGGCTCAAACCGGTTCGAGCAAGCAGAACCTGCTCAAGGCCACGATCTGGCTGCGCGATATTGCAAGCTTTGACGAGATGAACTCGGTTTGGGACGGCTGGGTGGAGCCGGGTCATACGCCGGCGCGAGCCTGCGTTGAGTCGCGCATGGCTGCGCCCGACGTTCTGGTCGAGATTCAGGTCGTCGCAGCCAAGGGCTGAACGCGTCCGAGACAGTGTAGGGGCGGCGGTCGTTGACCGCCGTTTTCTCGTATCAGGCCTTTCCGACCATCACTGATGGCCGGCTACAGGCTTGGGCCGGTAAGGCGCTTCGAGAGCTGCCACGTCTTCGTCACTCAGTGAAACCTCGAGGGCGGCGACAGCGTCGTCGAACTGGTGGAGCTTTGAGATGCCGACGATCGGCGCGGTGATTCCGGGCCGGGAGGCTACCCAGGCATAGGCGATCTGCGCAGGCGGGCGACCGTACCGCTCTGCGACTTGGCGCACTGCGGCGAGCACCGCGTCGTCCTGCTCGCGCGTACGGTCGTAGAGCCGGATGGCAACCTGGTCCGTCTGCGCGCGTGTCGTCGCATCGTCTCCACGTCCGGCCAATCGCCCGCGGGCGAGCGGGCTCCACGGGATGACACCGATGCCCTCCGAGCGGCAGAGCGGAAGCATCTCGCGCTCCTCCTCGCGGTACATCAAATTGTAGTGGTTCTGCATGGAAACGAACGGTGCCCATCCACTGGCGCGCTGCAGACCCAGAGCCTTCATGAACTGCCAGGCATGCATCGAGGAGGCGCCGAGATAGCGCACCTTGCCGGCGCGCACGACGTCGTTGAGGGCGTCGAGCGTTTCCTCGAGGGGTGTCTCGTAGTCGAAACGGTGGATCTGGTAGAGGTCTATATAGTCCATGCCCAGCCGCTTGAGGCTCGCGTCAACCTCCTCGAAGACATGCTTACGCGACAGCCCCCGGTCGTTGGGGTCGTCGGTGATGGGGTTGTAGAGCTTGCTGGCGATGACGAGCTTGTGCCGCGGCACCCCCGCCAGCACCCGGCCGACGATCTCCTCGCTCACGCCCTTCGAATACACGTCGGCGGTATCGAAGAAGTTGATACCGAGCTCGAGCGCCTTTTCCATGATCGGCCGAGAGGCAGCTTCATCGAGCACCCATGGTTGCCATTCGGGCGAGCCGAAGGTCATGCAACCGAGCGACAGGCGCGACACCTTGAGGCCCGTACGGCCGAGATTGACATACTCCATTTTCGACACCTCCTCAGCTTGGCATGGCGCAGATTGGCATCTGCCGATCCACCCATACCTGCATAAGGAGCGGTACGCGCTACGTCCATGGCGCAGATGGTGGCCCGCGGCGGTAGAGGAACTGGCAGCCCTGGCGCTATGCCGAAAGCTCGGGCAGATCGCGATAGAGTGCCAGGCTCTGCGGATTGGCGAGCGCCGTGTCATTGCCGATCGGCCTGCCGTGAATGGTATCGCGCACGGCGATCTCGGAGATCTTGCCCGAGCGCGTGCGCGGGATCTCGGAAACGGCAATGATGCGCGCCGGAACGTGGCGCGGCGTCGCTCCGCTGCGGATGCGCTGGCGGATGGTCCTCACGAGGTTCTCGTCGAGGCTTGTTCCTTCAGTCAGCCGCACGAAGAGAATGACGCGCTGGTCTCCCTCCCAGTCCTGGCCGACGGCGACAGCCTCCAGAACCTCTGGGATGGCCTCGACCTGCCGGTAGATCTCGGCCGTGCCGATGCGCACGCCGCCGGGGTTGAGGGTGGTATCCGACCGGCCGTGGATCACATAGCCTCCTGACGGCCGCTTTTCGACATAGTCGCCGTGCGTCCACACGCCGGCAAAGCGGTCGAAATAGGCGGCCTTGTAGCGCGTGCCGCCGGGATCGTTCCAGAAGGCCACGGGCATCGAAAGATGGGCGTTGCGACAGACGAGTTCGGCTGGACGACCCTCTACAGGTCGGCCTTCCGCCGAGAAGGTCGCGATGTCGATACCCAGCATCGCGCCCTGCAGTTCACCACGGCGCACCTGCAGGGTTGGAACGCCGCCGAGGAAACACGCACAGATGTCCGTGCCGCCCGAGATCGAGGCCAGATGCACGTCGCGCTTCCAGTTGGCGTAGATGTGGTCGAACCCGTCCGGGAGCAGCGGTGAACCGGTCGACAGCACCGTGCGCAGGTGAGTGAGCCGATGGGTCTCGATCGGCCGCAGTCCGGTCTTGCGGCAGGCATCGATATATTTGGCCGAGGTGCCGAAGACGGCGATGTCCTCTTGATCGATGAGGTCCGCAAGCCGCGTCTGTGTCGGCCAGGCCGGATTGCCGTCATAGGTGACGAGCGTTGCCCCGGAGGCAAGGCCAGTGACCAGCCAGTTCCACATCATCCACCCGCAGGTGGTGTAGTAGAAGAACCGATCGCCGGACCTGAGGTCGCAATGCAGCTGCTGCTCTTTCATGTGCGCGAGCAGCAGACGTCCGGCCCCGTGCACGATGCATTTGGGCCTGCCGGTCGTGCCCGATGAAAACAGGATGGCAAGCGGCGCGTCGAACTCCTGCCGGCAATAGTCGATGGGCATTGCCTCGAAGGGCGCTATCCAGCCGGCAAGCTCAGTGGCCGACGTCGGATAGACCGCTCCCTCGGGCTGTTCGCCGATGAGCACGACGCGCGCTGGTCGCGTCTCGTCGGCTACGGCATTGATGGTGGCGGTCGTGTCGATGAGTTTGCCGGCGTAGCCGTAGCGGGTCACGGCAACCAGCAGCTTGGGCGCGATCTGTCCCAGCCGGTCCGTGGCACCGGCCGGCCCGAAATCTGGCGAGCAGGAGGCCCAGACCGCGCCGACCGCAGCCGTTGCCAGATAAAGAGCGATGGCTTCGATATCGTTGGTCACGATCGCGGCCACCCGGTCGCCGGGGGCGACGCCCTCGGCACGCATCGCCTGCGTGCAGCGCGAGACGAGGTCGTGAAGCTCGCGCCGGGTCAGGGTGCGGCGGGTGCCGTCGTCGCGATGGGCGATGATCGCCAGGCGCTCGTCGGGCTCGCGCAGCAGATTCTCGGCGTAGTTGAGCATGGCTTCGGGAAAGAAGCGCGTGGCACGCAGGTCCGCGCCCGGCGCATGGATCGTCTCGCCACGGGAGCCGATGATGCCGAACGTTTCCCACAGCTTGGCGTGAAAGGCCTCGGGCTCGTTGATCGACCAGTCGAGCAGGCCCGCATAGTCGGTCGGAACGAACCCGGCCTCCTGCGCGAAGCGCGCCAGCGCCGTCGAGGCGATCCGCCCGGGCGAAGGCTGCCAGACGATGGTGCCAATGTCAGTCACGCTCCACCCCCAGCGCAATGCCCATGCCGCCGCCGATGCAGAGCGTGGCAACACCGCGCCTGGCACCGCGACGCGCCATCTCGTGAAGCAGGGTGACGAGCACACGCGCACCGGACGCGCCGATCGGATGGCCGAGCGCGATGGCCCCGCCATTGACGTTGACCCGTTCGGTATCGAGCCCGAGCTCGTTGACGACGGCGAGGCTCTGTGCGGCGAATGCCTCGTTGATTTCCCAGAGGTCGACATCGGCAGGCTGCCAGCCGAGCCTGTCGAGCAGTTTGAGGCTGGCCGGGATCGGGCCGAGGCCCATCACCTGCGGGTCAATGCCGGCGTGCGCCCAGCCGGCGATGCGGGCGAGGGGAGCGGTGCCGCGCCGTTCGGCTTCATCGCTCGCCATCAGCACCAGTGCGGCAGCGCCGTCATTGACGCCAGAGGCGTTGCCGGCAGTCACCGTGCCGCTCTCGATGAAGGCCGGGCGCAGCTTTGCCATCGCCGCCATGTCTGCCTCGTGACGGATATGCTCGTCCTCGGCAACGATCGCCTCGCCCTTGCGACCCGCCACGGTCACCGTTGCGATCTCCCGCGCAAAGCGCCCCTCCCGCGCCGCAGCGGAGGCCTTGCGGTGCGAGGCAAGCGCGAAAGTATCCTGCGCCTCGCGCCCGATCTGGTGCTGGCGCGCGACGTTTTCGGCAGTGTTGCCCATGGGATAGCCGTAGAACGCGTCGGTAAGCCCGTCGGTCATCGCCGAATCTCTGAGGGCGAGGTCGCCGAGCTTCTTGCCCTGCCGGACCGCAACGAAATGCGGCGCGTTGGTCATGCTCTCCTGTCCACCGGCAAGCACAATGCGCGCCGAGCCGGTTTCGATCTGCTGGCTGGCGAGCGCCACCGCCCGAAGTCCCGAACCGCAAACCTGGTTGACCACCGCCGCCGGCGCGCCATCGGGGAGGCCGGCAAGGCGCGTTGCCTGCCGGGCAGGGTTCATGCCGAGCCCGCCTGTCAGCACCTGCCCGAGCACCGCCTCTTCGATGTCCGCCGCTTCGATCCCGGCGTCGGCGACGGCCGCACGGATGGCAGTCGCCCCGAGCTCATGAGCGGCAACAGGCGCCAGAGCACCGGCAAGGCTGCCGATGGGGGTGCGACGTGCGGAAACGATGACGACGGAGGGCACGGTCATGATGGGTCTCTAAAGCGGCTTTTTGATCCAGCGGGCGACGACGCCGACAATGCCTTCGCGGAAGAGCAGCACGCTGACAACGAAGATGATCCCCTGCAGGATCGTCACCCATGCTCCCAACCCGGCGAAATAGTTCTGCATGGCCACGATCACCGTTGCGCCGACCAGCGGCCCGAAGATCGTACCCATGCCGCCGATCAGCGTCATCAGCACAACCTCGCCCGACATGGTCCAGTAGACGTCGGTGAGCGAGGCAAGCTGGAAGACCAGGGCCTTGGTCGCGCCGGCAAGTCCCGCAAGGGTCGCCGACATCACGAAGACGGCGAGCTTGTAGCGGTTGACTTTGTAGCCGAGCGAGACCGCGCGCGGCTCGTTGTCGCGGATGGCTTTGAGCACCTGCCCGAAGGGCGAATGGATGATGCGATAGATGGCCAGCAGACCGCCGAACACGATGGCCACAACGACAAAATAGAGCGTCATGTCGCTCGCGAGGTTGAGGAGACCGAAGAGATGTCCGCGCGGCACCGCCTGGATGCCGTCTTCACCGCCGGTGAACGGAGCCTGCAGGGCGAAAAAGAAGACCATCTGCGCAAAGGCCAGCGTCACCATGGCGAAATAGATGCCCTGACGCCTTATGGCGAGGGCGCCGATGACGAGGCCGAGCACCGCTGCGGCGGCGGTGCCTGCGAGGATGGCAAGTTCCGGTGTCAGGCCCCAGACCTTGGCGGCATGGGCCGAGACGTAGCTCGCCGAGCCGAAAAAGGCCGCGTGACCGAAGGAGAGCAACCCGCCGAACCCGAGCAACAGGTTGAGGGCCGAGGCAAAGAGCGCAAAGCACAGGACCTTCATCAGGAAGACGGGGTAGAGGACGAGCGGCGCCACGATCAGGAAGGCGAGGAGGACGCCGAAGATCACCACGTGGTGGCGTGGCGTGCCAATGGGCAGCGCCTCGGCTGCGCTCTCATAGTGGGTCTGCGTGTCGCTCGTCATCACGCGGTCCTCCCGAAGAGACCTGCGGGTTTGACGAGCAGCACCAGTGCCATGATCACGAAGATCACCACGGCCGATCCCTCGGGATAGAAGACCTTGGTCAGGCCTTCGACGATGCCGAGGCCGAAGCCGGTCACGATCGCCCCGAGGATCGACCCCATGCCGCCGATGACGACGACGGCGAAGACGACGATGATGAGGTCAGCACCCATATTGGGGTTGACCGAGTAGATCGGCGCGGCGAGCACGCCCGCGAAGGCCGCGAGCCCCACGCCGAACCCGTAGGTCAAAGTGATCATGCGCGGCACGTTGATGCCGAAGGCGCCGACCAGCGTCGGGTTTTCGGTGGCGGCACGCAGGCACGCGCCAAGCCGGGTGCGTTCGATCGCAAACCATGTGCCGAAGCAGACGACGACCGAGGCAACCACCACCCATCCGCGATAGTTGGGCAGGAACATGAAGCCGAGATTCTGCGCCCCGGTGAGTTCAGCGGGAATGGCGTAGGGCAGACCCGAGACGCCGAACCGGTTGCGAAAGAGGCCCTGGATGATGAGGGCAAGACCGAAGGTCAGGAGCAGCCCGTAGAGGTGATCGAGATGATAGAGGCGGCTGATCATCAGCCGCTCGATGACGACACCGCTCGCTCCGACGATGATGGGGACGAGCAGCAGCGCCCACCAGTAGTTGATGCCCGCATAGGTCATCAGCATCCAGGCCACGAACGCCCCCATCATGTACTGGGCCCCGTGGCTGAAGTTGATGATGTTGAGCAGGCCGAAAATCACCGCGAGGCCAAGGCTCAAGAGCGCGTAGAACGAGCCGTTGATCAGCCCGAGCAGGAGCTGGCCGAAAAGAGCCTGCGGGGGAATGCCGAGAAGCTCGAACATGGCGAGAACCTATGCGTTGGGCGGCGCCCGGAAGCTCCGGGCGCCGATGTATTGAACCTACTACTCGACCAGGGGACAGCCGCCTTCTTCAAGCGGGCGGAAGGCCTCCTCGGCGGGAATGGTCGCCAAGAGCTTGTAGTAGTCCCATGGGCCGGTCGACTCGGCCGGGGTCTTGACCTGGAACAGGTACATGTCGTGCATGTGCCGGCCGTCTGCCCGAACCGTGCCCGTACCCATCACCGGATCCTCGCTCGGATTCTCCTTCATCCAGGCCATCAGCGCTTCGGTATCCTTGCCACCTGTGGCTTCAACGGCGTTGAGGTAGTGCAGCACCGAAGAATAGACGCCGGCATGCACCATGGTCGGCTTCGAGCCACCCATCTCGGCGGAGAACCGCTCGGACCAGGCGCGGGTGTCGTCATTGAGGTCCCAATAGAAGGCTTCGGTGAGCACCAGTCCCTGCGCGGTCTCGAGACCTAGGGCATGGACATCGGTGATGAAGATCAGCAGGCCCGCCAGCGCCTGGCCCGACTGGGTGATGCCGAATTCGGATGCCTGCTTGATGGAGTTGACGGTGTCGCCGCCGGCATTGGCCAGCCCGATGACGTCGGCACCCGACGACTGGGCCTGGAGCAGGAACGACGAGAAGTCGGTGCCCGGGAACGGGTGCCGCACACTGCCGACGACGGTGCCGCCGGATTCGGTGACCACTTTGGTGGTGTTTTCCTCGAGCGAGTGACCGAACGCGTAGTCTGCAGTCAGGAAGAACCAGTCCTTGTAGCCGGCGTCGACCATGGCTTTGCCGGTGCCATTGGCGAGCGCGTAGGTGTCGTAGGTCCAGTGGATGGTTCCCGGCGCGCAGGCGGTGCCGGTCAGATCGGTGGAAGCTGCCCCGGAATTGAGGAAGATCTTGCCCTTTTCCCGGTTGATTTCATTGACTGCAAGGGCAGCCGAAGAGGTCGGCACATCGACGATTACGTCGACGCCGTCCTGGTCGTACCACTGACGGGCGATGTTCGAGGCGACGTCCGGCTTGTTTTGGTGGTCGGCCGAGACGATCTCGACGTCGATGCCCTTGTCGGCGGCCCCGAAATCCTCGACGGCCATGCGTGCGGCCACGACCGAGCCCTCGCCCGAAAGGTCGGCATAGGTGCCCGAACGGTCGTTGAGGACGCCGATCTTGATGGCGGTCTGCGCCATGGCGGAACCCGCCATCAGCGTTGTGGCCAGAGCGGCCAGTGCCAGAGTTTTCAGTTTCATCTTCGGTTCTCCTCCCGTTCGATGTTTGGCACGCCTCTCACACTCCGAGATAGGCGTGCAGTTTGCCGATGTTGGCCTCGAGCTCCTCGTTGGGGATCATGTCGATGACCCTTCCTTGCTCGACGACGTAGTGCCGGTCCGCGATCGAGGCCGCGAAGCGGAAATTCTGCTCCACGAGGACGATGGTGAAGCCGCGTGATTTGAGCTCGGACAGCGTCCGGCCGATCTGCTGGACGATGACCGGCGCGAGGCCCTCCGTCGGTTCGTCGAGCAGCAGGAACTTGGCGCCGGTCCTCAGGATCCTGGCGATGGCCAGCATCTGCTGCTCACCACCGGAAAGCTTGGTGCCTTGGCTCGAAAGCCGCTCCTTGAGGTTGGGGAACATGGCGAGCACGTCCTCGCGGCTGAGACCCCCTTGGCTCACCGTTGGCGGCAGCATCAGGTTCTCCTCGACCGAGAGCGACGAGAAGATGCCGCGCTCCTCCGGGCAGAAGGCGATGCCGGCTCGGGCTATGGCGCGCGGGGGCAGGTCGATCAGCTCGCGTCCATTGAAGCGGACGGACCCGCGCCGTTTGGCGAGGGTTCCCATGATGGCCCGCAGCGTCGTCGTCTTGCCGGCGCCGTTCCGCCCGAGAAGCGTCACCACCTCGCCTGCATTGACGTCGAAGTCGACGCCATGCAGCACATGGCTCTCGTCGTACCAGCCTTCGAGGTCGCGCACCGACAGGAACGGCGCCGTCGCAGGTTCGGTCATAGCCATCGCTTCACTCATGGCCGGCTCCGATATAGGCCTCGACCACGCGTTGGTCCTTCGAAACCTCGCCATAACTGCCTTCGGCCAGCACTTCGCCACGCGCGAGCACGGTGATGCGGTCGGAAAGGTCGGCGACGACCGAAAGGTTGTGCTCGACCATCAGGATGGTGCGGTTGGCCGAGATGCGCCGGATCAGCGCCGAGACCCGCGCCACGTCTTCCTGCGCCATGCCGGCCATCGGCTCATCGAGCAGCAGCATCTCCGGTTCCAGCGCGAGCGTGGTGGCGATCTCGAGCGCCCGCTTGCGTCCATAGGGCAGTTCCCCCGCAGCCGCATTGGCAAAGGGGGTCAGACCAACTTCCTCGATGCGAGAGAGCGCCTCCTCGTCATAGGCGGACAGCACGCGTTGTGGCCGCCAGAAGTCAAAGCTGTCGCCCCGCCGCCGCTGCAGAGCAATTCGCACGTTCTCGAGGACCGTCAGGCGCGGGAACACCGCCGAGATCTGGAACGAGCGCACGATTCCGAGCCGGGTGATGGCGGCCGGTGCGAGCGCAGTGATATCGCGGCCGTTGAAACGGATAGCGCCGGAGGTCGGCTGCAGGAATTTGGTCAAGAGGTTGAAGCACGTGGTCTTGCCGGCGCCGTTCGGTCCGATCAGGGCGTGGATCGATCCGCGCCGCACGTTGAGGTCGACGCCGTTGACGGCGATGAACCCGGCAAAGCGCTTGGTCAGCGCCTTGGCCGAGAGGATGATGTCGTCTGTTCCATTGGCAAGGCTGCTCATTTGGCCGTCCAGCCCCCGTCGATGGAAATTGCCGAGCCGGTGATCGAACGCGCGTGGTCGGTGCAGAGGTACGCCGCGAGTTCCGCAATCTCCTCGGGCTGCACGAACTGGCGTGTCGGCTGCGGCGCGAGCATCACCTCGCGGATGACCTCGTCCTCGCTGATGCCGTGCACCCGGGCCTGGTCGGCGACCTGCTTGGCGACCAGCGACGTCCATACATAGCCGGGGCAAATGGCGTTGACGGTGATGCCCTTCTCGGCGGTCTCCAGCGCCACGGTCTTGGTGAGGCCGACGACTCCGTGCTTGGTGGCCACATAGGCCGACTTGAACGGCGAGGCGCGCAGTCCATGCGCCGAAGCGATGTTGATGATACGTCCCCAGCCCCGTGCGGCCATATCGGGCACCGCGCGGCGAATGGTGTGGAAGGCTGAATCGAGGCTGACGGCGACGATCCGGTCCCAGTCGGCGGGCGGAAACGCCTCGATCGGCGCGACCTTCTGGATGCCGGCGTTGTTGACGAGGACGTCGAGCCGACCGAAGGCGCCGATCACCGCATCGACGAGGTTCGCACTCTGCGCCGCGTCTGCGAGGTCGGCGGCAAAATAGCGAACGCAAACCGCCGCGGCCTCGCCGATCTCGGCCATGGCACCGCCGGCCTCGCTCTCACTCTCGAAGCTGTTGACGGCCACGTCGTAGCCGCTGCTGGCGAATCTCCGGGCGATCGACAAGCCAATGCCGCTTGTCGAGCCGGTCACCAATGCCACTCGCCTTGGTTCGCTCACGTTTCCCAACCCTATCGCGGACCTTGTGGTCCAGTCTCGTTGGAGATCGCGTTGCAGGTTCCGTGCCAAGGCCGGTTTTCCGGCGTTTCCACGCCGCCACTGCGCGCAGGATGACCGGAAATCCGGACAACTGATATGAATGTTTCCGGGATTCCGGACAGTCAGGCGTCGATTTTGTGGCGCCGCAGCTTCTCGTAGAACTGCGAGCGCGAAACACCGAGTCGCTGCGCCGCCTCGACCTTGCGGCCATGGCTGCTGTCCAGGGCGTCGAGCAGCGCCTGCCGCTCCGCGGCCGCGAGCCTGGTGGCAAGGTCGGCTGCGCCATCGCGCCTGGATGGGTTGGTCCCCGGCAGAGAGGGCAGGGCCCGGCTGATCAGTGCCGCATCGATCACCTCGCTCGGCGCCATGGCGGCGGCGCGCTCGAGGACGTTGCGCAGTTCGCGTACATTTCCCGGCCAATCGTGCTGCTTCAGCAACGCGATCGCCTCGGGCTGGATGTTCCAGCCGTGCTGGTCGCGCGGCCGCGGTGTCTGCTCGAGCAACGCATCGCAGATCGGGCCGATGTCTTCGAGCCGGTCGCGCAGTGGCGGCACGTTTATGGTGAGGACGGCGATGCGGTAGTAGAGGTCGGCCCGGAAGGACTTGTCGGCGAGCCGCTCCTCCAGCGCCTGCGAAGTCGCAGCGATGATGCGAACGTCGACCTTCTTGACGGTGTTGGAGCCCAGGGCCTCGAACTCGCCTTCCTGCAGCACGCGCAGCAGTTTCGCCTGCAGCGCTGCCGGCATGTCGCCGATCTCGTCGAGAAAGAGCGTTCCGCCATGAGCGAGCTCGAACTTTCCCTTGCGTGGCTTGCGGTCTGCCCCGGTGAAAGCACCGGGGGCGACGCCGAAGAATTCGGCCTCCAGCAGCGCTTCGGGAATGGCGGCGACGTTGACGGCAACGAAGGGTCCATCCGCTCGGTCGGACTGCTGGTGCATGGCATGAGCGAGCAGTTCTTTGCCCGTGCCGGTTTCTCCCAGGATCAGCGCCGCCCCGTCGCGCAGCGCAAAGCGCCGCACCATTGCCTTCATATCCCGAACCGCCTCGCTGACGCCGACAAAGCTCGACAGCGAATATTTCGTCTGCCGCTCGCGCGTCAGCGCTGCCTGGGCGCGGGTGAGCTGCTTTTGCAGGTGCTCGAATTTTTCGAGAATCGGGGCGAGATAATCGACATTGTCATAGAAGACGAAGCCGATGGCACCCTCGACCCGGCCGTCCTCGTCTTTCAGTGGAATCCGGCAGACGACGAACTGGCGGTCGTCGAAGTTCATGATATCGAGAAGGATCGGGCGTCCGGTCTCGACGACGCGGCGCAAAAGCGAATGCGGGATGACCTCTTCGACCGGCAGGCCGATAGGATCGAAATCCCGCGCAAGCTTCAACAGCTCTCTATAGCGCGCGTCGATCCAGGTGATGCGCGTGTCGGCATCGACGATGATCGCGCCTTCGAAGAACTCGCGCAGCAGACTGAAGGCGCCGACCGCCTGTTCGATGGTTGCGAGGTTATGGCCCGGGGCGGGGCCGGTCGATTTCGAGCTGCTGGCCACTGGCGTCTCCTGCTGGGCGAGCAAATCGTAACCGGCCCCGCCTCGTCGGGCAATCGACACCCGACGGGCGGCAGTTGGCTAGGCTTGCGACGCCGCCGCGGCGGGAGTGCGGCCGGCACCTTGCTGGCGCAGCTTGTCGAGCGACCATGACCCACCGCCGGCGACGGCGAGCAAGAGAAAGATGAAGCAATAGAGGACCGCCGCGTCTCCGCCGTTCTCGATCGGGAAGAAGCTGCGCGGGGCATGGGCCATGAAGTAGGCGACGGCCAACTGGCCGGAGAGGGTGAAGGCGACGGGCCGGGTGAACAGCCCCAGCGCTAGAAGCGTCCCACCGACGAGTTCGATGGCGCCTGCAAACCAGAACAGGGACGGGAACGAGGGCATGAATTCGGCCGCGGGAAAGTCGAGGAGTTTTTGCGTGCCGTGCTGCAGGAGCAGCAGTGCGGCCATGATACGCAGGATGCTCAGCACCCTTGGGGCCCAGATGGTTTCGAGGCGGATCGTGTTGGGAAGCATGTGGTCTCCTGTTGGCGCGGGTGTGCGGGCTCGGCCTGGATTCCGGCCCGAACTGCACCTCGCACTCCGGATGACTCACAGGCTGCCCCCTCGGGGCAAGCTGATGGCCGCAACCTTTCTTGACTGTTGCTGTCAGATTAAATTTTGGAAAGGAGCACCCGCCGGCGCCGTTTGCTTTGCTGAGGGCACGGTGCGTGCGCCAGGCCGCCACACTCAGCCCTGGCGCTTGCCCTTCGGTCCAATCCGCTGCCCGTTCGCATCGAAATAGTGCGCCTGGTGGCCACTGATCGACAACGTTATTGGCTCGCCGTTTCGGATCCTGGCATCGCCCGGCGCCTGCACGAGGAGCCGCTCGCCCGATGCCAGCTGCACATAGACGAAAATCTCGCTGCCCAGATACTCGACCAGCGAGACCTTGCCTGGGATGGCGAGGTCGCCGCCGTCGCCGATGGCGATTTGCTCGGGCCGGATGCCAATACTGACCGGGCCCTTTGCGGGGATGCCGGTCGGGAGCTTCAGCTTGCCGATACCCGCGATCTCGGCCGCGCCGTCCGCCGTCGTTGCCTCCAGCATGTTCATTTTGGGCGAGCCGATAAATGTCGCAACGAACCTGTTGCAGGGAAAATTGTAGAGCTCGTAGGGCGTGCCGACCTGCTCGACGACGCCCTTGTTGAGCACGACGATACGCGTGGCCATGGTCATGGCCTCGGTCTGGTCGTGGGTCACATAGATCATTGTGGTGCCGAGCCGCTGGTAGAGCCCAGCCAGTTCCACCCGCATCTGCACCCGCAGTTCCGCATCGAGGTTGGACAGCGGTTCATCGAAAAGGAAGAGCTGCGGCTCGCGCACGATCGCCCGGCCGATCGCCACACGCTGCTTCTGCCCGCCCGAAAGCTGGCGCGGCTTCCTCTCCATCAGCGGCTCGATCTGCAGGATACGCGCAGCCTCGGTCACCCGTCGGGAGATCTCGTCCTTGGGCATCCTGAGGTTAGTGAGGCCGAATGCAAGGTTCTTGCGCACGCTCATATGCGGATAGAGCGCGTAGGACTGAAAGACCATCGACAGGTTGCGCTGCGAGGCGGGCAGGTCGTTGACGATCCGCTCGCCGATGGCGATGGTGCCGTCATTGATCTCCTCGAGCCCGGCGATCATGCGCAGAAGCGTCGACTTTCCACAGCCTGACGGGCCGACGAGCACCAGGAATTCGCCGGAGTTGACGGCAAGGTCGATCCCATGGATCACCGGCACGTTTCCGTAGGCTTTGACGACGCTGCTTAAAGTAACGGATGCCATCTATGCGTCCTTGAACTGGAGCGGGATGCGAAAAAGTGGGAACCGGTTTTTCGCAAAAATCCCGCGACGACAAAAAAGCCTATACGCATCATTTCATTCCGCTCATGGCGATGCCGCGGATGATGAGGCGCTGGAAGACGACGAAGAAGAGGATGATCGGCAGGATGGAGAGCACTGACATGGCGAACATCTGCCCGTATTCGGAGACGCTGTCCTGGCTGAGGAACATGCGCAGCGCCAGCGGCACCGTGTAGTCCTTGATGTCGTTGAGATAGACCAGTGGCCCGAGGAAATCCTCCCAGGTCCAGATGAACGAGAAGATCGCCGCCGTCGCCATCGCCGGAATCGAGAGCGGCAGGATGATCGCCCAGTAGATCTTGAACGGCGAGCAGCCGTCGATCATCGCCGCTTCGTCGAGTTCGCGCGGCAACTGCCGGAAGAACTGGATCATCAGGAAGATGAAGAAAGCGTCGGACGCCAGGAACCGCGGCACCACCAGCGGCAGATAAGTGTCGACCCAGCCCAGTTGCAGGAACAGCAGGTATTGCGGAATGAGGACGACATGGTAGGGCACCATCAGCGTCATCATCATCAGCGCGAACCACAGGGTCTTGCCGTTGAATTCGAGCCGCGCGAAGGCGTAGGCGGCAAACGAGCACGAGATCACGTTGCCGATGACCGAGAGCACGGTCACCACCGCCGAATTCCAGAAGAAATTAGTAAAGCTCACCGGCAGGGCGTTCCAGCCGAGGACGTAGTTCTCCCACTGCGGCTCTCCGGGCACGAGGCCGAGCTGGCCGAAGATCTGGTTGTCGGGCTTCAACGAGCTCGCCAGCATCCAGAGCAGCGGATAGATCATCACGAACGAGGCGGCGACGAGGAAGATGTGCTTGAGCGTCGCTGCGCGACGGGCACGCTTGGCCTTCGCCTCGCGCAGGGTCGCGGCGATCGCGGCAGTATCCTGGTCCATAACGGTCGCTGTCATGGCTTTAGCCCCTCTCGTTCTCGTAGTGGACCCAGTACTTACTGGTCCAGAACGCGATGGCCGTGAAGGCGGCGATGATGAGGAGCAGCACCCAGCCGAGCGCCGAGGCATAACCCATGCGGAAATAGGAGAAAGCTTCATTGAACAGATAGACGGTAAAGAACAGTAGGCTATCGAGCGGCGCGCCTGTTCCGCCAGAGATGATGAAGGCGCCCGAGAACGACTTGAACGCTTCGATCATCTGCAGCACGAGGTTGAAGAAGATGACCGGCGCCAGCAGCGGTACGGTGATGGCGAAGAACTTGCGGGCAGGGCCGGCCGCATCGATCTCGGCGGCCTCATAGAGGTCCTGCGGAATGGCGCGAAGCCCGGCAAGGAAGATCAGCATCGGCGATCCGAACTGCCAGACCGCGAGGACGATCAGCGTCCACAGCGAATAGCGCGGGTCCGAGAGCCAATAGGGGCCGTCGCCGCCGAAGAACCGCAGGACGGAGTTGATGACGCCGTTGTAGTCGAAAAGCTGTCGCCAGAGGATGGCGACCGCGATCGAACCGCCAAGGATCGAGGGCAGGTAGAAGAGCGCGCGGTACCAGCCGACTGCACGGATGCCCTTGTCGAGAAGCATGGCGACGGCAAGCGCGAAGATGAGCTTGGCCGGCACGGAGATGACGACGAAGGTGAAGGTCACCTGCATCGACTTCCAGAACCGGTAATCGAACTCGAACATGTACTGGTAATTCTCAATACCCACCCATTCGGGCGGCCGCACCACGTCGTACTGGGTGAACGACAGATAGAGCGAGGCGAGGATCGGGAAGATCGCGAGCAGGAAGAACCCGATGAGCCACGGGGCAAGAAAGACATAGGCCGGTGCGTTCTTGCGCAGGAACTTCTGCATGCATTGGCTCCAGGTTCGGTTGCGGTGGGGCCGCCGAACCAGGGCCCGGCGGCCATTGGCCATCAGCTGGCGCGACGCAGGATCGCCTCGGCCTGACGCAGGAAATCGGCGGCGGCGTCGGCGATGCTCACCTGGTCGAGCAGCACGCCGACCGCGATGCGCTCGAAGGTCTGCTCCACCTCGTTGGCGCCGCTCGGCGGCGGCGGGGGCAGGGCCATGGTCTTGCCCTGGATGTTGTCGAAGAATTCGACCGACAGCGCCTGTGCGCCCTCGAGTGTCGGCACCAGCGCCTCGCGCACCTGCGAGTTGGCGGGGATACCGCGCTCGAGCCCCAGCACCGCCGTCATCTCCGGATCGTTGACGAAGGCGTCCATGTAGGTGGTGGTCGCCTGCGCATCGACGGTATCGCGCGAGAGACAAATGAACTGGCTGGGTTGAACGATGGAGCCCGGGATCATCTCGGGCGTGTTTGGATACATCGCGGCGCCCAGCGTGTCCTGCATCAGCTCCTGCGCGCCGACCAGTTGGTTCGACCATGCATAGGATGTCGCCGACTGGCCGGTAATGATCCCCCACTGCGCCATCTCGGCCCCCACGAGGCCAGCCGAGGCCGGTCCCGGCGGGGTGGCGCCGGCATCGCGGATGTCCTTCCAGATGGTCCAGTATTCCTCGACGATCTCCTGCGTCACGCCGTAGGTGCCATCGGCCTTGTAGAGCTCGGCGCCCTTCTGGCCGACGAAGTCGGAAAAGTTCTGGTAGTCGGCGGTGTTGTCGTCGGTACCGGCAACGCCCGTGGCTTCCTTGACGGCAACGCCGATGCGCTTCACGTCGTCATAAGTCCATCCATAGGGATCGAACCCGTCGCCCGACGTGATCCCTGCCTCCTCGTAGAGGCGCGTGTTGTACATGGCCATATGCGAGTTGGCGCCGATGGAAAGGGCATAGAGCTTGCCGTCGACGGTGCCGGCCTGCAGCGCGCTTTCGTCGATCTGGGTGAGGTCGAGCGTCGAGCCGACATGGTCGTCGAGCGGCAGGATGGCGCCGCGCTGGATATATTCGAACATCACCCCATAGCCCATCTGGATGGCGTCGGCCATGTTGCCGCCGGCGATCTGGGTGGTAAGTCGGGTGAAATAGTCGGCAAAACCCAGCGTCTCGCCCACCACCTCGATGTCGGGATGCTTCTGGTTGAAGATTTCGATGACCCGGAACGTGCGTTCGTCACGATCGGGGTTTCCCCACCAGAAATGGCGGATGCGCGTCCGGTCCTGCGCGAAGGCCGGACGGCCGAACGCGGCAAGTGTCGCAGCCCCTGCGGCAGTGCCAATAAAACGTCTCCTCGTCAGTCGGCTCATGGTTTCCCTCCCTTTGAGCTACGTACATCATCGTTGTCGGTGTTCAGTCCGCCCGACCTCCCGGCGGCCATGCTTGCTCCTTCAATAGGTCGGCGGCACCAGGTCCGGCCCGTGCGCACGCACCAGGCGATCCCCCTCGAGACGCAGTTCCTCATTGGGCCCCGTGCGGAACTGAACAGTACCCTGCGGCGTCTGCAGTGGTCCCTCGATGGTGTCGGCGCTGAGGCCGACGATCGATCGGAGCGCCCCGGCGCGGTCGGTAACGACCCGCACGCCTGCCGGAGCCATAAAAAGCAACTCGCCGTCGCGAAGCGCCATGCACCCGGCCGACTGGTTGACGAGCTCGAACCGATGTCCGTCGACCGTGCGGCTATAGGCGGTTTCATGGTCGACGAACCGATGCTCGCCCGCCTCCGGCACCAGCCCGTTGAACCAGAGCTCGCCATCGGGCCTCGGCACTATGCCGCAGAGCCGCTCGACGAAATCCAGGAGGCAAAGGATCGCCGGCGAATAGGCCTCGGTGAACCCTTCGCGACCGGTGAAAGGATGGAGCGTCTGCGCGAACCGCTGCGAGCGGAAGAGGGCGGCGAGCGTCGGCTGCATCACCCAGGTCAGTTCCACATGCCGGCGATGGTGCTCGAAGGCGTGCGGCGCGCGGATGAGGCTGAGGAAGTTCGTCGGGCCGCACCAGCTGTTGTAATCGAACGCCGGGTCGAACCGCGGATCGTCGAGGGCGATCGAGGTGAACGGGTATTTGGCAAAGAACTTGCGCGTATTGAGCAGGTATCGTTCCAGCGCTTGCGCGAAGAAGGCGTCGTCGCCGATTTCGCAGGCCAGCACCCGCAGCAGCACGTCCGACTGCACCTTGACGAACCGCCCCAGCCGATCGCGATCATAGAAGAAATTGTCCTCGGCATCGAAGCACTGCTCGTGAAGCGCTGCTTGGCTACGCTTCGCCTTCTCTCGCCATTCGGTGCCATCCCCACCCAGCTCCTCGGAGATCATTGCCAGATACCCTCGCTGGCAGGCGATGTTCGCCGTCAGGTCCGGCGCGATCAACGGCAGGATCGGGTTGTGCCGGTTCCAAAGCGCTGGGTCGTTGCCATAGGGTGAATCCGGCACATGCCAGAACCGCGCCGAAAGGTCGTGGCCGGTGTCATAGGCGCAGAAGGCCTCGACGCCGCCGGTGCCACGCGTATCCCGGTGGCCGGCGAGCCACGCATCATGCCATGCCATGGCCGCGTACATACGGGATAGGAACGACCGGTCGCATCCGTTGAGCAGGTAGTGGTTCCAGACCGACCGGGCCAGCGGCGTCACCATCTGGATCTGCGAGAAGGCTGGTCCGCCGGCGGTAAGCTTATAGGGAAAAAGCCCATCCTCGCGCTGATGCTCGGCAAAGCCCGCGAAGGTCGCCTGCGCCACCGAAGGCACAAACCGCGACAGCAACTCGGCGTTGATGGTGCCGGTGCTTTCGAGCCAGCAGCCGAGATAGATGCCACCCTCGTTGAGGATCGGAGTGTCGCTGGCCGCTGGCCGGATGCAGGCGATAAGCTCGCGCATCGCATCGTAATAGCGCGCTTCCATCTGCGGCGAGGAAGCAGCAAACTTGACGCCCGCGGCTAGGAACTCGTCCAGCACCGCAGCGTCCACCTCCGATTGCGGAGCACCGACCCGGCTGGCGGGATCGGTTGCGCGCAGTTGCTCGAGGAGACCCGCCGACATGCGCATGGCGGGCTCAGGCTTTCCGGCCATGTGGCCAGGTGCCGAAATGCATCGCCTGCGTGTCAGGACGCTTGATCATGCCTTGCCGGCTCCTCCCTTGCACACACAACCGTGGCCCCGTTTGGTCGCGGCTCGAATGGTCGGCGGATGAATGGAGAAGGGCAAACCCGTCCATCAACCGCGACCGCACAGTTGAGTTCTTCGACGGGTTCCTCAGAAGGTCGAAACAAGCACCGGCCCGTTGGTTTTCGGTCAGGCTGGCGAAGTTCCGCGTAGCGCACGCTTTACCGACATACCGTGGCTGGGCTCGAGGCCCATGACGTGTCTCCGGCCGATCCTGGGGAATTTGGTCCCGCTCAAGACGGCGCAATGTTTGTGCGGAACGTTCAGGATGTCAACGACAATCTTCCATACCAGATGGGGTGGACAGTTTGAGCGGACCCGTTGCCGGGTCCGCTCGGGGAGGAACGCTAATCGGCCGCAGCCGGCTCCAGCTGGGCGTTGATGAACTTGAAGTTCGACCACCACCACCAGGGGCCTTCATAGTAATTGTCGGCCGAAGGATAGTTGGTCCAGTAGGTCTCGTTGACCGGCACGAACTTGGAGGTGCCGAACATCTCGATCACCGGCAGGCCCTCGACCAGTTCCTTGAGGATGTCGGTGCCCAGCGGCACGATCCGTTCGTCATCGGCCGGGATCGCGCGGAGCTCGTCGATAAGGGCGGAGAGCTCCTCGTCGACATAGCGGCCTTGGTTGTGCGAGGCGGGGGTGCCGTTCTCGCGCACATAGTCCTTGTGCCAGGCCTCCATACGCACGAACAGATCCGGCGTGATGGCGCAGGACGAACCCCAATAGGAGCCGACCTCGTAGTTGCCGGTGTTCTCGGCGGTAAAGAACGCGCCCGCCTGCATCTGCTGCACGTTCGTCGGAATGCCGAACTGCGTCCATTCGTTGGCGACCGCAAAGGCCAGGCGCTGTGACTGCACCTCGAAATCGGCCGGAGCGAGGATGGTGATGGTGAACGGCGTTCCGTCCGGCTTCTTCCACTGGCCGCCGTCATTGGTGAAGCCGGCATCCTGCAGGAGCTTGGTGGCCTGCTCGGGGTCGTGCTTCCACCAGCCGACGCCGAGCAGCTCACGCAGCGCCTCCGGATCCTCCGGAATCCCCTCGACGCCTTCCGACCGCAGTTGCTCGCCGAGCCGGATCGCATAGTCCGGATCGAACGGCTTGTAGCCATCTTCGAGCGTGAACTCGGCCAGCCACTGCGACATCGGCTGGTGGTAGGTGTCCATCAGGACGCTGGTCGGCGGAATGGCGAGCGGGGAGGCACGCATCATGCCCGAGAAGGTAGCGATGCTGGCCCGTTGCGCATTGATGGCAAGCGCCAGGCCCCAGCGGGTCTGCGGATCGTCATAGGGCGCGATCGAGGTGTTGAAATGGATGCCGCGCTCGCACGGGTCATCGAGATTGGCATAGGGGAAGTCGGTGAACCAGCCGCGCACCTTGTCGTTCTGATTTCTGAGGATGTCGAGGCTTTCCGGCGAGATGTCGGTGAGGATGTCGATGTCGTTGGAGGCCATCGCCAGCACCCGCCGCTCCTCGGTGCCGTAGCTGCGGAAGAGCACGTATTGCGGCTTCGGCTCGCCGATCATCTGGCCGACTTCGGTATTCTGCCAGTCCTCGCGTTTCTCCCACAGGAACCAGGTGCCGTTCGGATCGTGGTCCATGTACTTGTAGGCGCTGATCGTCACCGGCGGGAAGTTGGCGAAGGTCGCCGGGTCCTCGTTCTCCCAGATGTGCTTGGGCACTACGTGGAAGGCGTTACCGTAGATAACCGACCCGAGGACGATCGAGAGGCGCGGTGTCGGGCGTGTGGTCTCGATCTCGACCGTATGGTCGTCGACCTTGGTCACCGAAGCGATGGCGTCGATGAAGGCGGCGCTGTAGGCGAGCGCCGGCGTATCGCGGATCATCTCGGCGGTGAACACCACGTCGTCGGCGGTGAAGGGCTCACCGTCGCTCCAGGTCAGCCCCTCGCGCAGCGGAACGCGGAAGCGGGTGAAGTCTTCGTTGAGCGCCTCCGGCATCTCGGCGGCGAGCCCGGGTATCTGCGTACCGGCGGCCGTGTCGATGTCGTAGAGCTGCGAGAGGGCGAGCTGGTGCATGCCGTGGTTCACGGTCACACCCTGCTGGTACATGTTCATGTTGGTCGGGTTGCCGACGCGGGCATTGAGCATGTCGACGATCAGCGTTTCGGCCCGCGGCGTGCCGACGTCGGTCATCTCCTGGGCGAATGCTGCCGGGGCGTAGCCGGCAAGCATCGTGCCGCCAAGTGCGGCGGCCATGCCGAGCGCCAGCAGTGTGCCTCTGGCGCGCTTGTCGTTTCGGGGGTCTCTGGTCACGTTCTCCTCCTGGGTGACTGGAAATTTAAGAGTGTTCCTGGTGGTGCTTGTCCGCACTCTTGCCGTCCCGCGTGCGCTCGTGGGCGTAGTGGCGGTCGATTTCGTCGAGCTCGGTCCAGCGCGCCCCGATGGTCGGGATCGCCGCCATCAGTTCGCGCGTATAGGCCTCGCTGGGATAGGCGAGGATGTCGCCCGGCGCGCCCTGCTCGACCACGCGGCCGGCATTCATGATGGCGACGTGGTCCGAGAGGTAATAGGCGGTCGACAGGTCATGGGTGATGTAGATGAACGATACGCCCTTCTCCTCGACGATCTGCCGGAAGAGATTGACGATCGACATCCGCAGCGACGCATCGACCATCGACACCGGCTCGTCGGCGACGATCAGCTTGGGGTTGGGGATGAGCGCTCGTGCGACGCTGATGCGCTGCAGCTCCCCGCCTGAGAACTGCCGGATGTATTTGCCCCTGATCCGCTCATAGCTGAGGCCGACCGAGCGCAGCGCGGCATCGGCCGCCTCGACCGCCTCGGCCTCGGAGCGCGCAATCTTGAGGTTGAGCGCGGTGCGAATGAGGTAGGTCCCGATGGGCAGGTACGCGCTGAACGCCTCGAACGGGTTCTGGAAGATCGGTTGCACCAGCCGGCGGAACTCGAGGTTGTCGATCCGCTCCTTCGACGTGCCGGTCAGCGGCCGGCCCATCAGTCGGATCGTACCATCCGTCGGCTCGACCAGGCGCAGGACCATGCGCGCTAGGGTCGTCTTGCCCGACCCGGACTCCCCGACGATCGAGAAGACCTTGGGCGTCTCCGGCAGCGTGAAGCTGACGTCGTCGACGGCGTAGAATGGCTTGCCGCCAAAGATCCCGCCCCGGCGGTAGATACGGCCGATCCGCTCGACCTCGAGGATGGGTGCGCCGCTCATCGCCGCGCCTCCGCCCGGGTGCCATCGATCCGAGGCAGCGACGCGATGAGCGTCTGCGTGTACTCGTGCTGCGGATTGGCGAAGATCCCCGCCGTCGGCCCCGCCTCGACGATCTTGCCCTGGTACATCACCACCAGCCGGTCTGTGATCTGGTAATGGACGCCGAGGTCGTGCGAGACGAGGACAAGTGAGTTGCGCTGCCGGCGCTGGATTTCGACCATCATCAGGAGAATCTTTTTTTGAACCACCACGTCGAGCGCCGTGGTCGGTTCATCTGCCAGGATCAGCCGCGGATTGACGAACGCGGCGATGGCGACCAGCACCCGCTGGCGCATGCCGCCGGAAAGCTGGTGCGGAAATGCGTCGAGCACGCTCTCTTCGAGCCCGAAGCCTTCGAGGAACGTCGCGATCCGGCGCCGCAGCTCCGCCCGGTTGCCTTGCCGCTCACGCTTCGGCAACCCGTCGACCACCTGCTTTTCCACTTTCATCAGCGGGTTGAGCACGCTCATCGAGCCTTGCGGGATATAGCTGATCTGGTCCCACCAGAGCTGTCCGAAGTCGTGACTCTCGGCTTCGGTCACGGCGCCGGTTCCGTTCCTGGCGAACCGCCCCGTTATGGTGCCCGATGCGATGCGGAGGCCCGTGGAGAAATCCCCGTAGATCGCGCGCATCAGCGTCGACTTACCCGATCCCGATTCCCCGGCGATGCCGAGGATCTCGTTGTCGTTGATGGTGAGGTTCACCCTATCCACCGCCTTGACGAAGGCGGTCGTGCCGTAGCCGACGGTGACGTTGTCGACCTTGATCATACGCTCATCCTCCGGGCTGCCGACCGCATGGAAAGACCCGAGGAAACGAGGAAGAGGCCGATAAACATGAGGACGATGGCAAGCACCGGCGCCCCGACCCAGACATACCGCTCGGCGAGCAGCGCCTGGTAATTGATCGCCCAGTAGATCATCGTGCCGAGCGTCGCCTGCTGCGCACTCGAGAGCCCGATGACGGCCAGCGCCGACTCCGTTGAGATGCCGACCAGCACCGTGTTGATGAAGTTGGCCGCCGACCAGCCTGCGATATAGGGGAAGATGTGGCGCACGAGGATCCGTACGCTCGATTCCCCCGAGAACCAGGCGACGTTGACGAACTCGCGCTCGCGCATGGTGAGGGCCACGGCGCGCACCTGCCGGGCAGGATAGGGCCAGTTGAAGAGCACGAGCGCGACCCCGACGATCGGCAATGCCAGTTGCCCGCCGAAGAGCGCAGCCATGAGGATGAGGATCGGCAGGGACGGAATGCAGAGCAGCGCATCCATCAGGAACGACAGAACCCGGTCGAGCCAGCCCCCGGCATAGCCGGCGGCAAGACCGAGAAAGACACCGATCAGCGTTGAGAAGAACGCGACGAGCAACCCCAGGATCAGCGAGTTCCTGAGCGCCCAGGTGAGGAGCCAGAAGACGTCCTGGCCAAGGCTCGTAGTGCCGAGCGGATAGGTCCAGCTCGGATCCTGGTTGCGCGGCGTCGTGTACCAGACGAGGGGATCGGCCGGCGCGAACCAGGGCAGGATCGCTCCGACCAGGACGAAGAGCGCGACCAGGAACAGCCCAAGATAGAGCCGGAACGGTGCATTTTCGAAGAGTTTAAGGATCCGCATGTCGTGTCACCGGTGCCGGATGCGCGGGTCGATCAGCGGATAGATGAGGTCGATGACCATGGTCGCCGTGGCGACCGCGATAACCGAGAGGCTGATCGTGCCCATCAGCAGGTTGAAGTCGCCCTGCAGCACGGCCGTGTAGATGAGGAGCCCGAGTCCCGGATAGTCGAAGAGGATCTCGGTGATCAGCGAGCCGTTGAACATCAGGCCGATCTGGAGCGCGAGAAAGGTGATCTGCGGCAGGATGGCGTTGGGCAAGACATAACGGGCGAGGATGCGGCCATCGCCAAGACCCTTGAGCCGCGCATAGCGCACGAACTCCTCTTCCTTGAGTGCCGTGGTCTGCGCCTTGACGCTGATCACCCACCAGCCGAACACTACGATGACGATGGAGGCGCCGGGCAGGAACGAGTTCCATAGGATCGAGGTGACGAGGTTCCAGCTCCACGGCGCGCCGCGGATGGTCGTCGTCAGGGGGAAGATCTGCCAGATGTAGGAAAAGAGGATCGAGAGGACGAGCGCGAGGATGTAGTAGGGGATCGGATAAAGGCAGATAGCCACCCCCTCCATCACCCGCGACGAGGAGCTCTCCGGCTTCCAGCCCGAGAGCAGCCCGACGAAATTGCCCAGCACCCAGGCGATCAACGTCGAGGTCAGGAGCAGCCCGAACGTCCAGGGCAGGGCGTTCATGATCAATTCCATCACCGGGGTCGGGTACATCGAGAGCGACGGCCCGAAATCGCCAGTGAGCAGGATGCGCTTGATGAACGCCCAGTACTGCTCGAGGAGCGAGCCGCTGAGCCCGAACGTGTCGGCGAGCGACTGTCGCAGCGCGTCGACCTGCGAGGCGTCCATATAGGCGCCTTGCGAAGCGACCTTGGCCAGCATCGCTTCGATCGGATCGGTCGGCCCGAGCCGCGGCACGAAGAACAAGACCGTCAGCCCGAAGACGACGACAAGGGCGTAGACGACGAGCCGTCCGGCAATGTAGCGCAGCAACCGCATCTTCTGGTCCTTCCGCTTGGCCTCCGTGCCCTCAGATGATCTCGAGGTAGTCGCGGTCGGGCAGCTGCGGGAACGGCGCGGTCGGCAGCGTCTGGTACCAGTAGGCGACCGAGGCGATGTCATCCTGCAGCGGCAGGTAGCGCCGGTTCTGCTTCTCCGTGCGCCAGCCGAGCGCCTGGATGGTTACCCGCAGGTCCTGGTCGAACCGGATCGGGTCCGGGATGTGCCAGCGATACATGCCGAACCGCTGCTGCGACTGATAGGTTCCATCCGGCCGCAACACCTGCGGCAGGCCGGCGTAAGGGGTGCTGAACTCTCGATAGGCGCTCGTCATGTTGGCGTCGACGACGCCTCCGTCGAAGTTATAGGCGCCGCAGAAATAGTCTTCCGTGCCGGTGCCGCAGATCGTCGGGAATTGCCCGTCGCCGTCCATGAAGAATTTGATTTCGCCTTCGCCCCACCAGCCCGAATTGTTGACGCCCCAGGCCATGTAGGTGCCCACATACTGGCCCTGGCCTTTGACGCCATCGAGGATCGTGTAGTCCTCTTTGAAGGGCAGGGGGTTGGTGCGGCGGAACTGCGCGTGGAAATAAGCCGCGTCTTCCGGCACATCGTTGAGGGCGTAGTTGATCTGGTAGTAGATGATGCCGCGATCGTCCGGATCCCGGTTCTCGATGGTCACCCGCGCGCTCTTGCGGAACGGCATCTGCCAGTAGCAATTGAACGCGCGCCCCGGATTGACGCAGACGGCGAGCGACGTCACTTGCGCAAACCGATTCCAGCCCGAGCAGAAGAAGTCGCCGACCGGCGCCTCGACCGACGGGTGTTCCTGGTCGTCCCAATAGATGCGCAGGATCAGGTCCCGCCAGCGCAGGTTCGCCGTGGTCAGCCAGATCTGCTGGATGGCGCCTGGTCCCTCGATATCGGCGAGCACCCGGGTTTCTCCCGGCTGGATCTCGATGGACGGGGAAACCTTCCAACCCTGGCCGAGCCCGCGCGCGCAACCGGCGCCGGTACCCTCGGTTGCCATGCCGCCCTTGCCCTTCTCGCCGGTGAAGTTTTCCGGCGAGATCGAGCGGGTTTTGGCATTCGACAGGCGGTAGATGTTGCCGAGGTTCACGTCGAGGCCGGAGAAGGGTGCGTTCATGGGAAAACCTGTTCGGTTCAGGCGGCAGTGCATTGCCCGCCCGCGAAAGATGCGAATTGGATGAAGTTTGGAGTGGCGATCGGCGCGACCCGGTCGATAAAGGGGCGCTCTAGGGCCCGCGCTTAACGCGCTCTGAATGCAAGGCTCTCCTTTTTTTGCGAATCGACCGGCATGAATCCGGGCGCACTTCGAGTGCCCGTGGCCGTTCCGGCTCATCAGGCGAGACTCAACATAACAGGCAAATTCTCGTTTGCAAATGCATTTGCAAATCAATTTGCAAATCGATTTTGCACCCCGGGGTTAGCTGTGATACCCAACAATTGCCCGGTGGCGGAACAACGACGGCGGGCAGGTGGCCAATGTCAGCGGATGCGTAATGACGACCATTTCGAAAGTCGCCGAGCGGGCAGGGGTCTCGCGCACCACGGTATCGCACGTGCTCAATCACGCCGACCGCGTTTCGGTGCACCTGCGCGAGCGGGTGATGCAGGCCGTCGAGGAACTCGGCTATGTGCCCAACCCGCAGGCCCAGAGCCTTCGGACTGGGCGCACCAATATCGTTGCGCTCCTCATTCCCGACATTCGCAACCCTTTCTATCCTGAGCTCGTCAAGACCGCCCAGTCCGACCTCGAGGCTGTCGGCCTCGACACCATGATCTTCAACTCGGATGTACCGGGGGGGCACCCGCACGAGCACAACCGCCAGTACCTGCGCCAGATCCGCAACAAGAGGGTCGACGGCCTGATCGTCGGCGATTTCGCCCTGCACGGGATGCATGACGAGCTATTGAAGATCGACATGCCGGCGGTGTTCATCGGCCAGCTCAACAACCACGCCGTCGACAGCATCAAGGTGGACGACTATGGCGGGGGCTACGCCATGGGAAGCTACCTGGCGCAGAAGGGACACCGGCGCGTCGCCCATGTCACCGGGCCGACCTATTTCGCCGAGGCGATGGCCCGCGCCGACGGTTTCGAGCAGGGTCTTGCCGACCACGGAGCCGCCGCCGATCCGCACCTGCGCTACGAGGGAACCTACCTCGAGCCATCCGGGAGCGGAGCGGTGGAATGGCTGCTCGACAATCATGCAGGACGCATGCCCTCGGCGATCTTTTTTGCCAACTACCTGATGGCCATCGCGGGCCTTGCTGCCCTCCACGACCGCGGTTTGCGCGTCCCCGACGACATTGCTATTTGCGTTTTCGGCGATCAGCCGGCCATGCAGTATGTCCGGCCGCGCCTCACCCGCGTTGGCGTTGCCCCCTCCACGCTTGCCCACCGCGCCTGCGCCATGCTCCTGGAACGCCTGAGCGGCGGCTATGTCGGTGACCCTCGCGCCGAGGTTCTCTCAGGCACGTTGCAGCCATTCGAGAGCGCCTGAATACAGTCCCGGCCTCGATCTGATCCCACTATGGCGGGTCAGCACCTTGCAACGTTGCATTTTTTCTCTCGCTGCCGGCGGTCGAGGGTATTGCAACGTTGCAATTTATCGGCTTAGCTGCTCCCCGCGTCGTGAGGGCGGCGCGTGCAATCGCCGCGCGGCAAGCGCGGTCGACCCTGAGGGAGAAATTCATGATCGATCGGTATCTGTTGACCACCGTCACTGCGCTCTCGCTCGTCGCGGCGGCGAGCGTCCCGGCGCGCGCCGAGGTTTCCATCATGTACGCCGAGTGGCTGGCTTCGCTCGTCGAGCCGGGTATCGAGGATTTCGAGGCCGAAACCGGCGAGACGGTCAACGCCGTCAAACTGCCCGGCGCGGGCTACGACGAGCGTATCGCGCTCGACCTCTCGGCCGGCACCGCCGCCGACGTCGTACAGATGGACAGCTTCATGGTGTCCGAACTCGCCTCCGCCGGCTATCTGCACCCGCTCGACGAGCAGGCGGCCGGCTGGGATCAATACCAGTATTACCTGCGGGGGCTGCTCGACGTCGCCTCCTATGAAGGTCAGGTCTATGCGCTGCCGACCGATACCGATGTGCGCATGCTCTGGTACAACAAGGCCGTGTTCGAGCAGGCGGGAATCCCCGTGCCGTGGGAGCCCAAGACCTGGCAGGACATCATCGATACCGCCCAGACCATCAAGGACGAGACCGGCATAGACAATGCCTTCCTGTTGCCGGCCGGCACCAAGCAGAGCGAGGCGACCACAATGCAGGGCTTCTACATGGCCCTGCTCGGCGCCGACGTGCCCGAAGACGATCGCAACCGCTTGCGCAACTGGGAGGAGGGCAAGTGGATCGGCGATAGCCCGGCAATCCGGCGCACGCTCGAGCTCTATCACGACGTCTATATCGAGCGCGAACTCGCCTCCGCCGACATCAACTATGCCGCCGATGTCGGCGCGGCCACGCGCGAGGCGTTCCTGGCCGGCGAGATTGGTATTCTTGCCAGCGGCTCGTGGGAAAATGTCTGCATGTGGGACTGCAACGGCGACAATGTGCCGAGCCAGGAGGAACGCGACGAGATCATGGGCTGGACGCCCTGGCCCGGTTCGGGCGAGCCTGGCGCCAAGGCGACCACCAACATCTCTGGCGGCTGGACCATCGGCATCAAAGCCAATGCGGCCGACAAGGATCTCGCCCTGCAGCTGGTGACCACCATCTTCGATGCCGGCAACTTCGGCGAATGGACCGTAGCTAACCGCCGCATGGCCGTGCGCACGGACATCGCTGAATCCGAGGCCTATGCCTCAGACCCATATCTGGCCGAAGCCACCAAGCTCGCTGCCGATACCACCGGCCGTGACACCTATCCCGGCTACCAGGTCGTCTCCGCTTTCGTCCAGCAGATGACCGCCGACATCCTCGAAGGTCTCAGCGTCGAAGACGCCGTGGCCGAGTATCACGCCGCCCTCGTCGACGAGTTCGGCGAAGAGAACGTGATCACTTACGAATGACCTCCTGACCTCCCGAGGCGGCGGCGTTCTGGGCAGAACGCCCCGGCGCCGCCGCATTTTTTCCTGATCCGCATGGAGGTCGCATGGTCTCGTATCGGTGTGAGCCCTTGAGAAGGACGAGCGAGGCTCGTCCATGCTGAAAACCTCCCCCATACTAAAAACCTCACCCATGCTCTCGTCGGGCCGCTGGTTGCTGCTGGCCGGCATGGTGCCGGCGCTCGTCCTCATCGCTGCGCTTCTCTATTTCACCTTCTGGGCCTTCAGCTTCAGCTTTACCGATCTCGAGCTGGTCGGGCGCAAGTCCGTCGAGTGGTCATGGGTCGGCCTTGACAACTACGAGCGTCTCTTTACCCGCCGCGGCTTCCTCGAGGCGCTGTGGACGACGGGCATCTTCGTCTTCTTCTCGGCAATCGTCGGTCAGAGCGTGATCGGTTTTGTGCTCGCCGCGGCGCTGCGCAACGACAATTCGGGCGTGCGGCCGGTCCTCGAGGTCGCCATCATGCTCGGTTGGCTCCTGCCCGACATCGTTGCTGCCTTCCTCTGGTCGGCAACGACCTCCGAGACTGGGCTTATCAACGCACTTATCGTCGTGCCCTTAGGATTCGAGCCGATCAACTTCATCAATTCCTATGCGCTACCGGTCGTCATAGTTGCCAATATCTGGAAAGGGACCGCCTGGTCCTATCTTCTATTCTCGGCCGCCCTCGATGCTGTCCCCCGCGAGGTGGTCGAGGCCGCCAAGGTCGATGGCGCGACGCCGCTTCAGCGCGTTTGGCGCGTCATCCTGCCGATGATCCGCCCGCACATCGCCACCAACCTCCTGTTCATCACCATCTGGACCTTCACCTATTTCCCGCTGATCTATGCCATGACCGGCGGTGGCCCGGGCCGTCAGACCACGGTGCTCGCCATCTTCCTCTACGACCAGAGCTTCTCAATCGGTAAGCTCGGCTATGGCAGCGCCATATCAGTTGCGATGCTCGCCATCGTCGGCGTCCTCTCGCTCTTTTATCTGCGCATGCTCCGGGAGCCGAAGTGATGGGACCCAATGCCACTGCCTCGCGCGTCAACGCGCTGATGCTCGCCTTTGTGGCGATCATCTGGGTCAGCCCCTTCGCCTGGCTGATCCTCAACGCCTTCAATCCGGCCGCAACCGGCCGGCTTGTGCTGCCGCAGACGATCGGCCTCGATAATTTCGCCGATGCCCTTTCCGGCAATGCCGGCCGCCAGTTCATCAATTCCATCATTCTGGCCGCTGGCACGGCGACGCTGACGGTTGTCGTCGCCATAGCCGCCGCCTATCCCCTTTCGCGGCTGAACATTCCCGGGCGCAACGCGTTCCTGTGGTCGCTGGTGCTGTTGCGCATGCTGCCGGCGACCGGTGTCATCGTGCCTCTCTATTTCACCGCCCGAAACACGGGCCTTCTGAATACCGGGGGCGTCATCGTCGCGCTCACCATTCTCAACCTGCCGTTCACCCTGCTGCTCATGAAGAACTTCTTCGACACGGTTCCCATAGAGTTGGAGGAGGCCGCGTTCGTTGAAGGTGCGTCCCTCTGGCAGATTATCCGGCGGATCGTCCTGCCGCTCTCGCGCGCCGGCATCGCAGTTGTCTGGTTCTTCTCCTTCACGGGAGCTTGGAATGAGTTCTTGCTGCCCTTAATCTTCGCGCGCACCGAGAGTGGCTTTCCCATGTCGGTCGGCCTCTACGCCGCCTTCGGTCAACAGGGAGCGATCCAGTACGGCTTCCTTGCAGCTTTTTCGATCGTTTACGCAGCGCCGGCGGTCGGCGTGTATTTCCTGTTGCGGCGAAACATGAACACGGGTTTCGCCGGTGTTGGAGTTAAAGGATGAGTTTCGTGAATCCCCTTGCGCAGCGCCTCGGCCTTCTGACCGATGATACCAAGCAGGAAGGCAAGCTTGCCCGCCTCTGCGACGATCTCGCCCGCAAAATCCTGACCCCCGTGCCCGGGGAAGTCGCTTGGCGCTACAATGAGGACGTGGAGAACGCCGGTGAGGCGCTCGGCGCCGACTGGCGCGGCTGGCCGGAGTTCACCCAGCGTACCGTCTGGTCGAAGAAGCAGGGCCACACCTGGTTCGCTGCCGAGATCGAGGTGCCAGCGGAAGCCGCCGGCAAGACGTTCGTCCTGCGCTTCACTTCGCAATGGCAGAACCGTCCGGGTTCGACCGATCCGCAGTGCCTGGCCTATCTCGACGGGCACATCGCCCAGGCGCTCGATGGCAATCACAACGAGCTTGTCATCGCTCGTGATGCCAAGGCAGGTGAGAAGCACACACTCCTCGTCAACGCCTTCACCTTCTTCGACCGCCCGCTCGCGGGCTTCCACGTCGAATACCTGGTGCGCAACGAGCAGGTCGAGCAGCTCTATTATGACCTGGTGACTCCATTCCAGGTCGCCACCTACCTGCCGCAGACCGACGCGCGCCGCCACGCCATCCTCAACCTCGTCGACAGGGCCCTGCGCGCTCTCGACCGACGCGGCGCGGTCACACCTGAATTGGAGGCTTCCCTCAGCGAAGCGGAAAAGATTGCCGCCGAAATCTATAAGCTCACCGATACCGAGGTGCAGCCGGTCATCACCGCCGTCGGCCACACCCATCTCGACGTCGGCTGGCTTTGGCGCGTCATGCACACCCGGGACAAGACTGGGCGTTCGTTCGCCACGGTCCTCAATCTCATGTCCGAGTACCCTGGCTTTGTCTTCATGTACAACCAGTCGGTGCTGTTCAACTTCATCAAGACCGACTACCCCGAGATCTGGGAAGGGTTGAAGAAGAAGGTCAAATCCGGCCAGTTCGAGATCGAAGGGGCAATGTGGGTCGAGCCGGACGTCAACATCGTTTCGGGCGAATCCCTTGTCCGCCAGATCATGCGCGGCCGGCGCTTCCATATCGAGGAGTTCGGCGTCACGCCCAAATGCGTATGGCTTCCCGATACCTTCGGCTATTCGGCCAACTTGCCCCAGATCATGGAAAAGTCCGGGCTCGACTACTTCGTCACCTCCAAGCTCTCCTGGAACGATACCGACCGGCACCCTTACGATACGTTCTTCTGGCGCGGCATCGACGGCACCGTCACCAAGGCCCAGTTGATCACCGCCCAGAGGATGGAGAGTGATGCGATCTTCACCACCTACAACTCCGATCTTTCGGTCAGCGAGGTGATGGGCGCCTGGAAGCGCTACGAGCCGAAGGCCGTCAGCGACGAGGTCCTCGTCTGCTATGGCTACGGCGACGGCGGCGGTGGCCCGACCCGCGCCATGATCGAGCGCGGCCTGCGCCTCGAGCGCGGCATTCCCGGGGCCCCGAAAGTGCGGATGGAAGGCCTCGTTCCCTTCCTCGATCGTCTCGGTGAGCGCATGGAGGAGAACGCGAACCGCTTCCCCACCTGGAACGGCGAGCTCTACCTCCAGTATCATCGTGGCACGCTGACCTCGGTCGCCAAGAACAAGGCCAACAACCGCAAGGCCGAACGGCGCCTGCGTGAGCTCGAGTTCCTCTCCAGCATGGCCTTTTCCCAGGCCGGCCTCGCTTACCCGGCCGAAAAGCTCAACGAGTTCTGGGAGCTGGTGCTGATCAACCAGTTCCATGACATCCTGCCCGGCACCTCGATTCCCGAGGTCTATGCCGACTCCGATGCCGAATACGGCATGCTGTTCTCGACCCTCGACTCCGCCAACGGCCCATGGGTCACCGCCGCCCGGGCGGCCAGCAAGCCGGCTGCCGGCGAGCTGCGCCTCCTCAACTTCACCTCGCAGGACTGCTCGGGCGAGCTCGCCGCCCTTGAAGGCCCGGGTCTTGAGGGTAAAGCGCTTGCTCAGGCCGGAAAGACCGCGCCGCTGCAAAAGCTCGTTGGCGCCGCCGGTGAAACCCGCTACGCCGCCCCGGTAGCAACGCTTCCGGCATTGGGTTGGGCTGGCGCCGGTCTCTCTGCCGGCGGTGCGGCCCCGGCGACGAACCTGTCGGTCTCCAAGACCCATCTCGAGAACGCCCTCATCCGCGTCGGCTTTGACGACAAGGGCGAGATCACCTCCATTGTCGACAAGGCCAGCGGCCGCGAGTTGATTGAGAACGGCAAGACCGCCAATCGCCTCGTTGCCTATGAGGACAAGTCGATGAACTGGGACGCCTGGGACATCGACTGGTATTTCGAGGAGCAGTCCTGGCCGCTCGCCGACGGGCAGACCAAAATCGAGGTGGTCGAAGAGGGACCGTATCGGGCCGCCATCCGCGTCGAGCGCAGCTACCAGAAATCCCGCTTCGTGCAGGTCATCTCGCTCGTTGACGGCGTCCGGCAGGTCGAGTTCGACACCTACATCGACTGGCACGAGCGCCAGACGGTGGTCAAAACGCTATTCCCCTTCGACATGAACGTTTCGGAGATTCGTTCGGAGATCCAGTTCGGCCACGTCAAGCGCGCTACCCACCGCAACACCAGCTGGGACCGCGCCCGCTTCGAGGCCTCCATGCATCGCTGGGTCGATCTTTCCGAACCCGACTTCGGCGCCGCGCTGCTCAACGACTGCAAATATGCCTATGACGCCGTCGAGCAGCTCGTCCGACTGACCCTGGTGCGCGGCTCGACCCACCCCAGCCCCGACGCCGACATCGGCGAGCATCGCCTGCGCTATGCGCTCTTCGTGCACGAAGGCCTTTCAGACCTCCACGAAGTGCACCGCGCCGCCGAACGGTTCAATAACCCGGTCGCCGTCCTCGGCGACGTAGCAGGCGCCGGGCAGGGGGCCGATGCCACCTTCTCGTTCGCCAGCGTCGATGTGCCGACCGTCACCATCGAGACGGTCAAGAAGGCCGAAAAGAGCGATGCCCTGGTCCTGCGTGTCTTCGAGCACGCCAACCGTCGCGCCAACCCCACCATCCGTTTCGGCATGCCGGTGAAGTCCGCTCGGCTCGTCAATCTGATGGAGGAGGGCGGCACGCCGCTCGAGGTTGAGGACAACACTGTCCGCCTTGCCCTGCGGCCGTTCGAGATCGCAACTGTCATGGTCGAACTCGCCTGACCGACCGTCGGTAGAATTGGCATCGCATATGGCCCGCCCCCTCTCCCCTTGAGGGAGAGGGACCGATTTTTCGCGTTCAGCGAAAATCAGGGTGAGGGGTTGCGATGCTGCAAAAAGCACAAGGTCGGGTGCGTTTTGCATCATCGCAAACCCCTCATCCGCCCTCTCGCCTGGGCGAAGCCGGAGCTTCGCTACGGCGTAGCCAGGGTCGGGCACCTTCTCCCTCAAGGGGAGAAGGGAACACCGTGCCTGTGCCCGGCTCCGTGCCCCATGCGATGGCCCCTCGGACAGGCCGTTCGTTTTGCCGCATCGGTAGTTCGGCAATTTCGATAATGCCAAAAAAATACCACTTGTTTCAGCCATGTGGACGATGGCAGCATGGCGAGGTCAAGAGCGGCCAAAGCCTTGCAGCAAATGCGTCTCGTGACCCCGGAGTCTTCGGCGGCGCAGGCCCGGGTTGAGAAAATGGTATCTTATTGGTATCATTGGCCGAGACTCGCCCTGCGTGATCCGGCGTCTTCCGGTATTGCAATGGCCGCGGTATTGAGGCATCGCCGGCCACGTGCCAGGCGGGGAGGATCGGTGGCGGAAGTTTCGGACAGTTTCTTCGGATCGGAACCGGTGATCGTGCCGACCGGCGGGCCGCTTTACCTCCAGCTCAAGCGTTGGATCGAGGGGGCGATCACCCGGGGCGATATCAAGCCTGGCGACGCGCTGCCGTCGGAGCGCGATCTGGCGATGCGGGTCGATGTGTCGCGCGTGACGGTGCGCAAGGCCGTCCAGCAACTTGTCAAGGACGGTATCGTCATTCAGCGCCACGGGTCGGGAACGTTCGTTGCACCCCGTACGCCGCGCGTCGAGCAGTCGCTCTCCCAGCTCACCTCCTTTACCGAGGACATGGCGCGCCGCGGCATGTCGGTGCGCTCGCAATGGCTCGATCGTGGCGTCTACGTGCCTTCGCCTGAGGAGACCATTGTTCTCGGCCTTTCCTCGGGCGACCGGGTTTCACGCATCGCCCGCTTGCGGCTCACCGGCGAAACGCCGCTCGCCATCGAGCGGGCGACGCTTTCGACCGCCGTCCTGCCCGATCCGTCGGTGATCACCACCTCGCTCTACGCGCATCTGGAAAAGAGCGGCAATCGGCCAGTGCGCGCCATCCAGCGCATTCGCGCCGCCAATCTCGATGAGGCCGAGGCTCACTTGCTCGCGGTTCCTGCCGGGTCGGCCGGTCTCTATATCGAGCGTATCTCTTATCTTGCCACCGGCAAGGTGGTTGAATTCACCCGCTCGGTCTATCGGGGCGACGCCTATGACTTCGTTGCCGAGCTGCGCATCGGCGATTCTTCAGCCCAAGGGAGCGGTCAGCTGTGATCAATCGGACCCATATGCGTCACGAGATCGAGGAAATCCCGCAGGTCGTGGCCGGTTTCCTCGAGGGGAGCGCAGACGTCGTCGCCGAGGCCGCGGCGGTGCTGCGCGACCGGCAGCCGCCTGTGGTTGCGACCATCGCCCGCGGCTCTTCCGATCATGCCGCCTCGTATCTCAAATACGCCATCGAGCTGACCCTCGGCATTCCAGTCGCCTCCATCGGCCCGTCGGTCGCCTCCATCTATGGAGCTCCGTTAAAACTCGACCGCGCCGTCGCCATCGCCATTTCACAGTCGGGCAAAAGCCCCGATATCGTCGGCATGGCTCGCGCCGCGCGCGAAGGCGGCGCGACGACTATTGCCGTCACCAACACCGCCGGCTCCCCTTTGACGGAAGCGGTCGACTTTACCGTCGATCTTGAGGCCGGGGTCGAACAGAGCGTTGCTGCTACCAAGACCTTCGTTACCTCCGTCGTCGCCGGGCTCGCCATCCTCTCCCGATGGGCGGGCGACGAGGAGCTGATTGCGGCCGTCGCCGCATTGCCCGAAGCGTTCCAGCGGGCCGTCGCCTGCGATTGGTCCGAACTGATCGCGGCCCTCGATGGCCATGACGCGCTCTATGTCCTGGGGCGCGGCCCCGGCTGGGCCATCGCCAACGAAGCCGCGCTCAAGTTCAAGGAGACCTGCGGCATTCAGGGCGAAGCCTATAGCTCGGCCGAGGTCATGCATGGCCCGGTCTCCATCGTCACCCCGGGCTTTCCGGTGCTGGCGCTTGCCGCCCGCGACGCGGCCGAGTCCTCGGTGGCTGAAATGGCCCATGCCCTCGCCGGCAAGGGCGCCAAGGCGTTCCTCACCTCCGACCTGCCGGGTGCCGCCAGCCGGCTCCCCTTCGCCGCCACCGGCCATCCCATCACCGATCCTCTGGCGCTCATCGTCTCCTTCTACGGCTTCGTCGAAGCCCTGGCGCATCATCGCGGCCTCAACCCCGACGCGCCGCCCATGCTCAAGAAGGTGACGGAGACGGTATGACGCTGACCGCGTATGTTGCCGAGCGCATCTTCGACGGGCATGCTTGGCATGAGGGGTCGGCGCTTCTAACGGAGGCCAGCCTGGTCGCCGGTATCGTTCCTATCGAGGCGGTGCCGTCGGATGCTGCGCGCATCGATGTCGGCGGCGGCATGCTTGTCCCCGGTTTTGTCGATCTGCAGGTCAATGGCGGGGGAGGGGTGCTGTTCAATAACGCCCCCACGCTCGAGGCCATCCGCACCATCTGCGCCGCGCACACCCAGTTCGGCACCACCGCGCTGCTGCCGACGCTCATAACCGACACCGTCGAGATCAACGAGCGCGCCATTGCAGCCGGAACCGCCGCGGTCGAGGCGCGTGTCCCCGGCTTCCTCGGCCTTCATCTCGAAGGTCCGCACCTGGCGCTCGCCCGCAAGGGCACCCATGACGGGTCGCTGATCCGACCGATGGATCAGTCGGACCTCACCCGCATCCTTGCGGCTCGAGACGCGCTACCCAATCTGCTGGTCACCGTCGCCACCGAGACGGTGACGGCTGAGCAGATCGCCGCCATGTCCGCCGCCGGCATTCTAATCAGCATCGGCCATTCCGATGCCAGCTACGCCGAGGCGACTGCCGCGTTTGCCGCCGGCGCCACCATGGCCACGCACCTCTTCAATGCCATGAGCCAGCTCGGTAACCGCGAACCGGGCGTCGTCGGCGCCGTGCTCGGCAATGACGCAGTCCATGCCGGGCTCATCGCCGACGGCATACACGTGCATCCCGCTTCGATCGAAGTCGCGTTGCGCGCCAAGCGCGGACCCGGACGCATATTCCTCGTCACCGACGCCATGTCTCAGACCGGCACCGACATTAAGACGCTGACCCTCAACGGACGCACCATCACCCGCGCCGACGGCGCCTTGCGCCTCGCCGACGGCACGCTGGCCGGCGCCGATCTCGACATGGTCGACGCGGTCAGGTTCATGCATAAAACGATCGGCCTGCCGCTGGAGGAGGCCCTGCGCATGGCCAGCCTTTATCCCGCTGAAGCCATGGGGATCAGCAGCACTCATGGCAGCCTGCGCGAAGGCTGCGTTGCGAGCCTCGTTCACCTGTCGCCGGACCTCGATGTCGAGGCGGTGTGGATCGAAGGCGAACGCAGATTCGCGAGGGGTCGGTGAGGGTCTACCCCCGCCCGATATAGGGCATCGTCGTTGCCATCACCGTCATGAACTGCACATTTGCCTCCAAGGGCAGCCCAGCCATGTGGATCACGGCGTCGACCACGTGCCGCACGTCGAAAGTCGGCTCAGGCATGATGGTGCCGTTGGCCTGCAGCGTACCGGTGGTCATGATGCTGGTCATATCCGTGGCAACGTTCCCGATATCGATCTGCCCGCAGGCGATGTTATAGCCGCGTCCGTCGAGCGAGATGGCTTTGGTCAGCCCGGTGATCGCATGCTTGGACGCCGTATAGGGCGCTGCCCCCGGTCGCGGCACATAGGCTGAGATCGAGCCGTTGTTGATGATCCGCCCGCCTTGCGGGTGCTGGTCGCGCATGGTGCGGAAAGCCTCACGCGCCACGTAAAAGGCGCCATTGAGGTTGGTGTCGATCATCGACTGCCAGAGGGCGACATCCACGTCGCCGAACGAAGTCGCCGGCGCCGACCGTCCCGCGTTGTTGAACACCACATCGATGTGCCCGAACTGTTCGCGCACCTCTGAAAAGAAATGAGCGACTTCCGAAGGATCGGTCACGTCGCAGGTCTGGGCGAAGGCATTGCCAGCCGCCCGCGCCGTTTCGGCCAGCGCTTCCGTGCGCCGCCCGCAGATGGCGACGCGATAGCCCGCCTTGGCCAGCCCAATCGCCGTTGCCCGGCCGATTCCCGAGCTTCCCCCGGTCACCAGCGCGACCTTGCCTTGACCCATGCTGCCGTCCCTTCTTGTCATGTCTGCAAGCCTTCCGCCAGAAACTTCCCGCCGGCTCTCCGGCGGGCGACAGAACGCTGGTCTTCGTTTTAGTTCACACCGGCCCGAGCGGCCGGTGCGGTCCCTCCGGCAGTGAAATTTCGATAGAATCGCCCGGTCGCACCCGACCTCCGTTCAGCACGATACCCATGACGCCCGCCTTGCGCACCAGCGCGCCGTCGGCGCGTTTCTCAACCATCTGCGCCAGGAGGCCCGACTGGAAGGCCTCGATCTGGGCGCAAGGATTGCGCAGCCCCGTCACCCTGACCACGGCCGACTCACCGATCCTGAGCTCGCTGTCCGCCGGCAGCGCCAGGAGGTTGATGCCGCGTGTCAGAATATTCTCACCAAGCTCGCCCGGCGCGACCCGATGCCCGAGCGGCGCGATGGCATCGAAGAGTTCAGCATGGATGAGGTGCACCTGTCGCAGGTTGGGTTGGGTTGGATCCTTGGCGACGCGCGAGCGGTGCTTGACCGTCACGCCGGCATGGGCATCGCCGGCAACGCCGTGTCCGGCGATCAGTTCGATGAGCTCGGCAGGCAGCTTGGAGACCCCATGTTCTCCGGCACGACTGACAGATTCCACTCTGGCGGACATTCAGGCTCCTTTATGGCAAAGGGAAGGACGGACGCGGCTGCAGCACCCGACGTTAAGGAGGTGTTTAGCCCCATTAACGCTTGGTTTCCAAGAGTGTGCTGAATCTGCAACAACGCGGGCGCAACCATGTCATGACTGTGGCAAAACGGGCCTTGTCACATTGCGTCGGGGGTCAGCTTGCGTAGAGTGGCGAATGCGAATCCATGCATGGGGTCGTTTGTCGGTCGCAACGCGACGGCAACACACTGCACCACAACAAGTGTGGTCGCGTTTCGACAAACCGCTGGGTAACCGGCACCAAGAATGACTGACTTTGGAGGTCACTTAATGAAACTCAAGAGCCTTTTCCTCGGTTCTGTCGCAGCCGCCGGTCTCTCGACCGCTGGCTTCGCTGCCGACCTGGGCGTGCTTACCTCGCTGGACGTCTGCGACGCACTCGGCCTGTCGGGCCTGACCATCTCGTCCGACACCAACTGCCTGCAGATCTCGGGTAGCGTCGACTACCGTCTGCGCTACGGCGATTTCCGCGCCGGCCTCGAGATGGCTGAAACCTATGACGGCATCATCGATCCGATTGGGCCGGACTCGGATCCGCTCGACGATGATCTCGACCTCGATTGGGACAGCCGCGCTCGCGCCTATCTGACGGCGGTTGCCACTGCCGACAGCGACTTCGGTCCCGCTGCTGCGATCATCACCCTTCGTTCGATCGACGAGTGGCGCGTTCGCAACGAGGGCGTCGATGCCGAAGCCGGTGGCGATCACACCAATGGGGTGCAGATCCAGGAAGCCTATGTCCGCGTTGGCGACTCCACCGTTCTCATGGCCGGTAAGCGCAAGCGGGGCAAGGACGGCTCGATCGCCAATATGGACGACGATCAGCCCTACAGCTTCCTGTTCATGAGCGACAAGATCGACGGCGGTGGTGTTCTGATCGATGCCGACGATCGTCGGTTCGGCAGTCACGCCATCCAGATCGTCTCGGATCTTGGCAACGGCGTTTCGGTTGGTGTCGGTCTTGAAGACATCGACAGCGCAGATGCTGGCGATGAATCGAACAACAGCACCGATCGTCTCGGTGCCGAAGCCGGCACCCTCATCGGTGTCGTCTCTTACGCCAGCGAGTCGCTCACCGCTCACCTGACCGGTATTGCCTATGGCGTTCTCGACGGCGACGTCGACTCCTTCGCCGTCCACGCAGGCGTCACCGGTACCTTCGATATCGTCAAGGTCCGCGCTGCTGTCGGTTACGACGACGACTTCAAGTACCTCGGCTACAGCGTGCTGCACGCACTTGCTTCGGCTGAAGCCACCTTCGACATGTTCACTGTCGCCCTGTCGGGTGAAGTGGCGAACTTCGACGACCAGACCGACTTCAGCATCGGCGGCAAGGTTTCGGCAACCGTCGTTGACGGCGTGTCGATCAACCTCGATGCGGCCTGGTTCCGTGACGACTTCAACTCCGAAACCGGTGGCGAGACCGACACCGTTCGCATCCGTCTCGGCGCTTCGGCTGCCGTTACCGAGACGATCACCCTCACCGCCGGTGTTGGCACCTACTTCGGTGACGGCGTGTTCGGCAATGGCGGTGCCGGTGCCTCTCCCCGCGACATCGACGAAAACCTCATCTTCGGTGATGTCGGTGTTGCTTGGGCTCCGGGCGGCGGCTTCACCTCCGCTGCCAAGGTCGAGTTCAACGACGAGGGCGGCTACCGCGGTGAATTCACCGCTGCCAAGTCCTTCCAGTAAGTTCTGGGTCGCTTAATGGCGAACGGAAAGGCCCGGCTTCTGCCGGGCCTTTCTGCTTTCTGAGGGAGGATCGGCGGTCCGGCGCCTCCGAACCTTGATTGGCCTGTTCAACGTGCCAAATGCCGGTTCCCATTGCCTGATTCGCTCTTTAGCGTGCGTCTGCATCGATGCAGCGTCGGATGGCGCCGTTGCATTTTCCTCCGGGTCACCGGAACTGGGACTATTGGGTATAGGGTTTTCGAAACTGCTATGAAAAAGGTCGTCTGGTTGTGCATGGCGCCTATTCTTGCGTTGGTGGTACAGGTTCGCGCCGCCCCGTCGCAGACGTCAGAGGTTGATCTTCCGGTTGAGCAAATCCATGCAACCGATTCCGGCGTCTCGCTTTTGTCTTCCTCGCGCTCCGAACTCAGGACTGCCCAGGTTAATGCCGCACCGTCCCGGCGCACCGGCAGTTTCATCGACGTGCCACCGCCCGCTGTCGCCGATTTCTGGCTGACGGCGCGCCGCACGCCGGAGGGCAGGGTGATCCTCGACGGCTATGTTCCGAGCCAATCGGCGCGCGACGCGCTAGCCGCCGATCCCGCCGTTGATCCGGCGAGCCTGGAATTGGCCGGCGGCGAGCCGGAGGGGTTTGCTGAAGCGCTCACTTTCGGCCTCGAACGTCTTGCCCGCATGAGCGAGGGTCGCTTCAGCCTGCGCAGCAACGTGCTCACCCTTGCCGGCACCGCCTCTACGCTTGAGGATCACGCGACGCTTTCTTACGCGGCCGGCGTCCCGGCCGGTTTCGTTCTGGCCCGCAACGAAATCCTGCCACCGTCTGTCCCGCCTGTCGCCGAAGGCGATGAGACGCCGGATGAGGTGGCCACCTCCACGGCTGAGCCGGCACCGGTTCCCGCTGGTGAGATCACCGCCGCACCGCCGCTTCCGGTGGCCGATCCCTATGTCTGGTCCGCCGACAGGACCTCCGATGGCGTCGTCACTCTTGCCGGCCATGTGCCCGGTGAGCCGCTACGCCGGGTCCTGATGATCCGGGCAGGCGAGGGCGCCGTCGACACGACCCAGTTCGCCGCCGGGGCGCCTGAAGGCTTCATTCTCGACACGCGAGCGGCCATGGACGCGCTCGCCGTTCTGGCCGAAGGCCGCGTCGCCTTCGACGGCGCACAGTGGTCCGTTTCCGGCACCTTTGCCGAGGATCGTGGCCGGGAAGCCCTTAACGCTGCTCTTTCCCGGGCGGCAACGGACGCTGCCGCCTGGTCGGTTGCCGTGGAGCGGGCGCAGCCTCCCGCAATGCCGGCCGACGGGCAGCAAATGGCGCTGGGGCAAAGCGCCCCTGACGCGTCCTCTCAGAACGCCGTACCGGCTGAAGCTCTTGAGGAGTGCCGACTGCACCTGGCGTTATTCTCGGCGCAGAACGCTATTCTGTTCCGTTCCGGCTCGGCCGCCCTCGCCCCGACGTCGGAACCGGTCCTTGCCGAGCTGGCCGGCTACGTCGCCGCCTGCCCCGATCTGCCCGTCTACATCGAAGGCCACACCGACGCTGACGGCGCGGCTACGGCCAACCTGGCGCTTTCGGTGGCGCGGGCCGAGGCCGTCGTTACCGCACTTGTCGGCCTGGGCATCGCTCCCAACCGCCTCTATGCTGTCGGCTATGGCGAAAGTGCCCCCGTCGCACCCAATGATACGCCGCAGGGCAAGCAGCTTAACCGGCGCATAGTTGTCTCCCTCGATAGCCCCGAATAGGAGTGGCTCCCATGCACGGCTTCGTCCAGTCGCTATCGGTGTCCTGGCCGTTCCTGCTGGCCGCGTTGCTGGTCGGCGTTGTCGCCGGCTGGCGCGCCCGTTCGAACTCGTCGACCCGGTGAGCCGATGACCGGGCTGACCTACATCATCGAAACCGCGCTGCTGCTGCTCGTGGCATTCCTTCTCGGTTGCGGATTGGGTTATGCATTGCGCCGATTCGCGCCCCAGCGCAGGGGCGCACGCGCTACGTCTTCCGTTCCGCCGGATTCGCCTGCTGAAGTTACTCCGCTGCAGACCGAATCTGCTCCGCCCGGATTGCCGGCAGAGCAGAAAGAGGCTGCGTCGGTGGACGCCACCTCCGCGCGCGCCCAACGCTCGCGTCCGCCGGCGGATCCGCGCCCTGCCGCCCTTGATACGCCCCGTGACGGCTTCAAGGACGACCTCAAGCAGATCAAGGGCATAGGCCCGCGCATAGAGGCTTCCCTCAACGAGCTCGGCATCTTCCACTTCAGCCAGATCGCGCGATGGTCGAAGAAGAACGCCGCGTGGTTGGACGAGCACCTCGCTTTCAAGGGGCGCATCGAGCGGGAGAACTGGATCGAACAGGCCAAGGCGCTCTCAAAGGCGGCCACCCCCACTGCTCGAAAGCGCGACAGATCGAAGACTTAGAGTGTTTTCAGCAAAAAGCCTGTCCCGGACTTGATCCGGGATGGACACCACTTTTGCGGTTCGAAAACGCGACAATACAAGGACTTAGAGCTCACGTTCCGATCCACTCGGAACGTGAGCTCTAGCTCGCCGGCGAATGAGCGGGTTCACCAGCTCACGCAGCCATTTCGTGCTCGCTTGCTTGTTTAGCAAAGTGCGCGATCTCGGCAACTTCGTCGGCCTCATCGAGCAGTGCCGGCGAGCCTTGTCCGACGATGGTCAGCGCGGGCGCATCCGGTCGCCGCCGCACCATCTCCTCGAAGGTTTCGCGGTGGAGCTGGTCGGTCAGTTGGGTGCGCAGCAGCATCAGCGGCACCGAGCCGAGCGCATCGAACAGCGGCCATTGCGCGGCGAGCACATCGTCGAGACTGAACGCGTCGAGAGCACGGATGAGGGCAGGGTCGTAGAGTGGCCGTGCCCGCCCGCGCCGGTCGAGCCAATGTGTGCGGAGCGCCAGTTGCTCGAGCCGATCGTCACCGGTGCCCGGATGGTCTCCCGCCAGCATCCGTCGCAAGCCGGCCATTACCTGCTTGCGCCCGCGCAGGCCGTCGATATAGCGCATATTGTTGCGCAGCCGCACGATACCGCGCGGGCTAGTCACAGGTCCCGCGTCGATCAGCACGCATCCGGACATCAGCCGCGGGTGTTGGGCGGCGAGCAGCATCAGCACCTGTCCGCCATACCCCTGACCCAGGAATACCGCGCGCTCGATGCCGAGCGCCATCGCGATCTGTGCGATCTCTTGTGCATCGCGAGGTGAGCCGTAGTCTGCCGAGCGCAGCCGGTGGCTGGATCGCCCGCGTCCCGGCAGGTCGATCAGCACGGCCGGGCACTCGCCGGCAAAGCGCCGCCAGAGCGGCAGGAAATCGGCAAAGTCGCTCATGTTGCGGTGGTAGCCAGCTACGCAGACGAGCGGCACCCGCCCAGGCGCCAAGGCACCCGCCACATGCACGGCCGCCTGCAATCCGCCGTGCTCCAGCGTCACCATGGTAACCGGCAGGTCTGAGAAAGCAGGATGGTCTTCTGGTGGCTTGGGTTTGGCGAAGAGGCGCAAGGCTTGGTCTGCTTCCGTTCGGGCTTGGTTCCTGAAAATCGCAGACTTTTCTCGAAAGGTCATGGGCAAAGAACGCAATGCGATGTGCAGGCGGGCATGGGGCACTGCGACGGCCACAAACTCGAGGCGCGAGTATGACATCGGTAGGTAGGAGCATTAGTGGCCCACGATCACTTCCAGAAGAGAACAAGACTGGGCGCTAACTAGCAAAAGCCCCAAAAGACGAGAAGCGATCGGCCTGATTCCCATCACATCCCGTACGCTCAGGGAATTCTGCGCATCGCCTCCGCAAGCGCCAGGGCTTCGTCCCCCAGCCGAGCCCGATAGACGAGGTAGTTGCCCAGCACCCGCTGCACGTATTTGCGCGTCTCCTGAAACGGGATGAGTTCTACCCAGATCACCGGGTCAACATTAGCTGCGCGCGGATCGCCGAAGGAGCTGATCCATTTGTTGGCATTGCCTGGCCCAGCATTGTAGGCCGCCGCAGCTAACAGCAGCGAACCGTCGTAGCGCTCGAGTTGATCGGAGAGATAGGTCGAACCGAGCAAGACGTTGTAGGCGGCATCACGCGTCAGCCGCCCGCTCGAATAATCGAGGCCAACCTTGCGGGCGACGTCCCGCGCGGTGCCAGGCATCAGTTGCATAAGCCCGCGCGCGCCAGCATGCGAGATCGCGTCGAGCTGAAAAAGGCTCTCCTGCCGCGTCACGGCATAGACGGCCGCCTTGTCGGCCGCGAACCGCACATCCGCCGGCAGTCCGTCGCGCGGAAAGCTGAACGGGTCTAGGGCAAAGCCGCGCTTCTCGGCCTTTCCGGCTATGGCGATCGCGACCTGGTGCGCGCCGATCTCCTGGGCAAGCCGCGCCGCCAGAACCATCTGCGCGCCATCCGCAAGGTCCTCCGCCCATTGATCGAGCAGTAGGGCCGCCCACGCGTCCCGACCGTTGGCGGCAAGCAACCTCACGGCCCGCACGATCTCCTCGCGCGCAAACGGGGGTTCTGCGTCTCCCAAAGCGGGCAGGGGACGTAGCGCCACATCGGCAAGCCCCAGTTCCCCCCGCGCCAACTGTCCATAGTAGACCGTGCTGTATTTCGCCGCGACTGCGTAGGCGGCGTCCGCCGCCCCAAAATCGCCGAGCGCGATATTGGCGCGCGCCAGCCAGAAGTGGGACTGGGTAATGGTATCGGGCAAGGTGGCGAGCGCCGCCATGGCCTCGAAATGCGCTTTGGCGGCCTGCGGGTTATCGAGGAAGCTGAGCGCAATCCAACCGGCGTGGAACTGTGCTTCGACCACGCGGCCCTCGGGGCCCTGCGAGTAGCCGGCCGCCGCGCGATAGGCGAGGTCAGGCCGGCTTTCGGCGAGCAGGGCCCGGGTGATCGTGCGCCGTTCGTACCACCATTCAGCCACCTCCGGCACGTCGCCTTCGGCCTTATCGAGCCAGTCGAGCGCCTGTTCGTGGAGCCCGGCGAGCCGCGCCCGCTGCACGCGCGTGAAGACGTAGAGGGGATGGTCGTGAAGCGAGGTGTCGACGGCATCGAGTAGCGCCTTGCCGTCGCTTTGCCGCCGCGACGTTGCCGCTCTGGCAATGACCAGCGACTTCTGCGCCGGTGTGAAATGTTCCATCAGCCGTTCGGCGCCGCGGACGCGGTCGTGCATCATCAGCCGCACGGCCCGGTCCCAGTGATCCGCATCGGTCAGCATCGCAGCGAGCGTCTGGGAGACCTGTGCCTCCTGCTCGCTCGAAAGGAAGTTCTCGACCCATATGGCCCGCGCCAGACGGCGCGACCGCTCCTGCTCCCCGACCGCGAGATAAGCTTGGGCGAGCGCGATCCGGCCGTCGATCGTCTCCGGCACCTGCCCGCCCAGGACGTCGATGATCGTGTCGGGCGTTGCGTCGCTCTCGATCAGCGACTGTTCGACCTGCGCGCGATAAAGGTTCTCGGGTGCGAAATCCGGCGCATCCGCCATAAACCGTGTGATGGACTGATGGTCGATCTCGCCGGGATAAACGCGGATCGCCGCCCACTGGATCGCCCGCCGCTCCACCGGATTCGCCAGTGCCTTGGCGCTTTGGTAAGCCTCGGCGGCCTTCCCATCCAGCAGCAGCTCCAGGGCGGCTCGAAACTGAGCGGAACCCCTCGGGTCGCTCTCACTTTCAGCGCTCGCATTGACCGAACTTGTCGTAAGCTGGTCTATCGCGTCATTGGCCAATGCACCGGGCGCCGGGGCAGGGCCCGCCGCGCCCATCAGAATTGCAACCAGGCCGACGATCAGCCTGCCTCTCATGGCGTCTTCCTGTTGGTCCCCGATACCGATCCAACAAGGTGCCCCGTCCTTGCGGTTAACCGGACGTTACCCGTTCGCGGTGAATAATTGGTTTCAGGACGTCGCGTGCTCCATTCCGAGAGACGCCTTCCGCGCTTGTGGTCGGCGGCGTCGCAAAGTATGGTGCCGCACTTCTTCGCAGCCCTCAGCCGCCGACGACGTTGACACTCGCCGGCGGCTGAACTGTGGCACACAACAACAGGAATTCCATACCAATGTTCAGAGGTTCGATTACGGCGCTCTTGACCCCCTTTTCCAATGGGGCGGTCGACGAGAAAGCCTTTTCGGCCTTCGTCGATTGGCAGATCACCGAGGGCACGCACGGTCTGGTGCCGGTCGGCACCACGGGCGAAAGCCCCACCGTCAGTCACGATGAGCATCGGCGTGTCGTCGAGATCTGCGTAGAGGTGACGGCCGGGCGCGTGCCGGTCATTGCCGGCGCCGGCTCCAACTCGACGACCGAGGCAGTCGAACTCGCGCGGTTTGCCGAGAAGGTGGGCGCCGATGCGGTGCTGTCCGTGGTGCCTTACTACAACCGGCCCAACCAGGAAGGCCTCTTCCAGCATTTTTCGGCTGTCGCTTCGGCGGTCGGCATTCCGGTCTTTCTCTATTCGGTTCCGGGCCGCACCGTGGTCGACGTTTCCGTCGACACCATCGCGCGCCTGCGCGAGGCGCACGCCAATATCATTGGGGTCAAGGACGCCACGGCTGACATGGGTAAGGCGAGCATGACGCGCACCACGCTCGGCGAGGATTTCATCCTGCTCTCGGGTGAGGACATGACCGCGCTGGGATTCAATGCCCATGGCGGGCAGGGGTGTATCTCGGTGACTTCCAATATTGCCCCGCGCCTCTGCGCGCAGATGCAGAATGCCTGCCAGCAGGGCAACTACGCCGACGCACTCGCCGTACAGGACAAGCTCGTGCACCTGCACAAGAACCTCTTCCTTGAGCCAAACCCGACCGGCGTCAAATACGCCGCCGCCCGCCTCGGCCTCTGCCGCAACGAACTGCGCCTGCCGCTCGTTCCGATATCGGAGCTGACCGAGGAAGCCATCGATGCGGCGATGGTCCATGCTGGGCTTCTCAACTAGAGCGGGATGCGAAAAAGTGGGTGCCGGTTTTTCGCGAGCAATCCCGCGACAAAGAAAGGCTAGGCCGCAAGGCGATTTGATCCATTCAAATCGCCTTGCGGCCTAGGACGACAAATGGCGACCGCTAACAAGGAAAAGCGGGGCTATGTCAGCCACGGGCTCGTCGCCGAGAACCGTCGCGCCCGCTTCGACTACGACATTACCGATACCCTGGAGGCCGGCATCGTCCTGACTGGTACAGAGGTCAAGTCGCTGCGCCTCGGCAAGGCCCAGATCGCCGAGAGCTACGCTTCGCCCGAGCGCGGCGAGCTCTGGTGGATCAATGCGCATATCCCAGAATATCTGGAGGCCAACCGCTTCAACCATCAGGAGAAGCGCCCGCGCAAGCTCCTTATCTCCAAGAAGGAACTCTCGCGCCTCGACGCGGAAGTCTCCCGCGCCGGCAACACCATCGTGCCGTTGAAGCTCTATTTCAACGAGCACGGCAAGGCCAAGCTTCTGCTTGGTCTCGGCAGGGGCAAGAAGAGCTACGACAAGCGCGAGACCGAGAAGAGCCGCGACTGGAACCGGGAAAAGTCGCGGCTGCTCAAGCAGGGCTAAGCGATTTCAGCAAAAGCGGGGTGCCACTCTTGCGGTTCGAAAACGCGACAATTCAATAACTTGGAGCTCCCGTTCCGGTTCAATCGGAACGGGAAAGGCTCCAGTCCTGCTCAGGTCAGCGCCCGCTCTGCCGCCCGCCCGACCACGTCTTCGAACATCTCAGTCGTCAGCACTCCGGTATTCGTGTTGTAGCGGGAGCAGTGGTAGCTGTCGAAAATCGTCTGGCCGCCCGTTAGCCCGTGTTCGGCTCCGTGCGCAAAAGGATGAGCGGCGAGGCGTGCGCCGAGGGTCCTGAGCAGCGTTTCATGCGCGATCCGCCCCAGCGCCAGGTAAACGTTTGCCCGCCGTTCGGCCTGGAGCGCGCCGACCAGGAACTGGCGGCATGTCGTAATTTCGGCCGGCGTCGGCTTGTTCTGCGGCGGCACGCATCTGACCGCGTTGACGATCATCACTGGACCGAGAGTCAGCCCATCGTCCGGACGCTGACGGTATTCTCCCGTGGCCAATCCGAATTTCTTCAGCGTTGCATAAAGCAGGTCGCCGGCATAATCGCCGGTGAACGGCCTGCCGGTCCGGTTGGCGCCCTTGAGTCCTGGGGCCAACCCAACGATGACGAGCCGTGCCTGCTTTCCGCTCCAGACCGGCACCGGTCCATTGAAGAAATCGGGATAGAGCGCCCGGTTGGCCTCGCGGAACGCGGCAAGGCGCGGGCAGAGCGGGCAGTCGTGAGAAGGTTCGAGGTGCAAGAAATCGGCTCAGGGCGGTTGGAGAGACGCGTTTTGTCGCGCTTGCTTGCCGAGCAGAGGGCTATTCGTCGCTCTCGACCGGGGTCGCCTCTCGCTGGGCCGCTGGTGGGCGGCCGACGGTCTTGGCCAACTCGCTGAGGTCGAGGAAGAAATCTGCCTGGCGCCGCAGGTCGTCGGCGATCATGGGTGTCTGCGTGGTGAGTGTCGAAACCACCGTCACCCGTTTGCCCTTGCGCTGCAACGCAGCGACGAGCGCGGTAAAGTCTCCGTCGCCGGAAAACAGAACCATGTGGTCGAAATACTGGGCCATCTCCAGGGCATCGACCGTCAGTTCGATGTCCATGTTGCCCTTGATCTTTCGCCGGCCGGCCGCGTCGGTGAATTCCTTGGCCGGCTTGGTCACGACTGTATACCCGTTATAGTCGAGCCAGTCGATCAGCGGTCGGATTGAGGAATATTCCTGGTCCTCGACCAGCGCCGTGTAGTAGTAGGCCCGCAGAAGATAAGCCTTGCTCTGGAACTCGGTTAGCAGCCGTCGATAGTCGATGTCGATGCCGATGGCTCTGGAGGCTGCGTAGAGGTTTGCGCCGTCTATGAACAGGACGGTTTTTTCGCGCGGGTCAATTGCCAACTGGGCGTTCTCCTCATCGGACCAGCCGGCCCGTGGGCTGACCCCTAGCAAATGTGCATGCGCCGGCAGGCTCTGGCAATCCGGGCATATCGGCTCCCCATCCGATAAATGCGCTATTCGCACGATTGCGCATTCCTGCGCAAGCGTCGCGCGATTTGGTGATGCAACTAGTGCGGGAAAACTTGTATCTGGCGGCTCGCTCGTGTATGGAGCGCGTTCATTCCCAAACTGGCATGGAGACGTCCGTGGCTCGCGTCACCGTTGAAGACTGCATTGAAAAGGTATCGAACCGGTTCGACCTCGTCCTCATGGCCGCGCATCGCGCGCGCATGATTTCCTCGGGTTCACAGATCACCGTGCCGCGCGACAACGACAAAAACCCGGTTGTGGCCCTGCGTGAGATCGGCGACGGCACCATTTCTCCCGATGACCTGCACGAGGATCTGATCCACTCGCTGCAGAAGTACGTCGAAGTGGATGAGCCCGAACAGCATGCCGCGCCCATGATCGAGAGCGCCGGTGACGACGACTCGATCGCTTTCGATACCATGAGCGAAGAAGAACTCCTGCGCTCCATCGAAAGTCTCGCCCCGCCCGAGCGCCGCGACGATTGATCGGCGGTCGCTAAGGTCTATATATCGAGGGCGTCCGGCGGCCAGCCGGGCGCCTTTTTCGTTTTTGCCCGATTGTTTGACAGTCACCGCCGGGGCATGATCTAGAGCAACGTGCGAAAAGGCGGACACCGGCTTTAGCAAGAAACGTTGCGACAACAAGGTACTAGGGCCGACGCTCTGATCCCGTCAGAGCGCCGGTGGCTCTGAATTTGCGCGGCAAGGGGCGCGCATCGACTCATGATGCGTCAGTATGAACTCGTCGAGCGGGTAGCGGCTTACAACCCCAATGTCGACGAGCAGCTTTTAAACAAGGCCTATGTCTACGCCATGCAAAAGCATGGCTCGCAGAAGCGCGCCTCCGGTGATCCCTTTTTCAATCATCCGCTGGAGGTGGCCGCGATCCTCACCGACCTGAAGCTTGACGATGCGTCGATCGCCGTTGGGCTTCTCCACGACACCATCGAGGACACCGACGCCACCCGTGCCGAAATCGACCAGCTATTCGGTGCCGAGATCGGCGCCATCGTCGATGGCCTCACCAAGATCGAGCGCTTGAACCTCGTTTCCCGCGAGGAGGCTCAGGCCGAGAACCTGCGCAAGCTCCTGCTCGCCATCTCCGAGGATGTGCGCGTGCTCCTGGTCAAGCTCGCTGACCGGCTGCACAACATGCGGACCCTGCAATACATGCCCGTCGACAAGCGGGTGCGCATTGCGCAGGAGACCATGGATATTTATGCGCCGCTGGCCGGGCGCATGGGCATGCAGGACATGCGCTCCGAGCTCGAGGACATCTCCTTCCGCATCCTCCAGCCGGACCATTACGACGCCATCACCCGTCGGCTTGGCGAGATGCAGTCCGAGTACCGCGAGACCATCGCCACCATCAGTTCGGAATTGACCGAGAAGCTCAAGGCCGAGGGCATCGAGGCCAAGGTCAGCGCCCGGGTGAAGTCGCCGTTCTCGATCTTCAACAAGATCGAGCGCAAGCAGATCGCGCTCGAACAACTGTCCGACATGATCGGCTTCCGCGTCATCGTCGGCACGGTCGATCAGTGCTACCACACGCTCGGCATCGTCCACACCCATTGGAAGGTCGTGCCCGGCCGCTTCAAGGACTATATCTCCGTCCCCAAGCACAACGACTACCGCTCGATCCACACCACCATCGTCGGTCCCGGCCGTCAGCGCGTCGAGCTGCAGATCCGCACCGAGGCGATGCATCAGGTCGCCGAGCTCGGCATTGCCGCCCATGCGCTCTACAAGGACGGCGTTTCGGCCGACATGGGCCGGCTCGAAAAGGAAAGCCAGGCCTATGCCTGGCTGCGCTCGACCATCGGCCACCTGACGACCGGCGCCTCGGCCGAGGATTTCCTCGAATACACCAAGCTCGAGCTGTTTCAGGATCAGGTGTTCTGCTTTACCCCGCGCGGGCGCCTCATCGCGCTGCCGCGCGGCGCGACCCCCATCGATTTCGCCTATGCGCTCCATACCGATATCGGCGATACGTGCGTCGGCGCCAAGATCAACGGCGCCATCCTGCCGCTCGTCACGCAGCTGCGCTCGGGCGACGAAGTCGAGATCATCCGCGACCAGAACCACCTGCCGCCTGCCAACTGGATCGGCATTGCCGCCACAGGCAAAGCGCGCGCCGCCATCCGCCGCGCCGTGCGCCATGCGGCCGCCCAGCGCGCCTATGCGCTCGGCGAGCACGTGCTCTCGATGATGCTCGAGCGTGAAGGCGTGCTGCTCGAGGAGGCCGAAGGCAAGCAACTCGCAGAGCGCCTCGGCCACGCCAGTAAGCGCGATCTGTTGATCGCCGTCGGCGAGGGTAAGATCGGCAGCGAATCCCTTGCCACCGAGCTCGCCGAGGTCAAGGGATTGAGGCGCCGGCGCAAGAAGATCGATCTGCCCGTCGCCGACAAGGCCGATGGCTGGTTCGCTCTGCGCGCGACCGACTGGTTCAAGTTCCGCGTGCCCGGCGGCCAAAAGGCGGGTCCACGCGCCAAGACCGCGCTCGCCAAGCTCGACTTTCATATCCCCCTCGAGGTTTCTCCCGAGGGCGTCGTGCCCGGCGACCGCCTGGTCGGCATCCTCGAGCCCGATCAGCCCATGCGCGTCTATCCGATCCATTCGGACGCACTGATCGCCATGCACAACAGCGACGTCGCCTGGGTCGATGTGCGTTGGGATATCGCCGGACGCGAGGACAAGCTCTACCCGACCGTCATCACTATGGAGTCGGTCAATCGCCCGGGCTCGCTTGCCCAGATTTCCTCGGCCATCGCCGCGTGCGATGCCAACATCAATAATCTGGTGATGCGCATGGTCTCGCCGGACTTCCACCAGATGATCTTCGAGATCGAGGTGCGCGACCTCGCCCAGTTGACCGATGTGCTCGCCACCTTGAAGCGCAGCCCCGGTCTCTCGGCCGTCCAGCGCGGCGGTCCGGCGGAAGCGGCCATGATCTCGACCCTGGAGTGGGACGGCACGACGCACTGACATCGCCCTGACGGTGAGGTGCCGCTTCGCGGCTTCGACCAACGAGGGCGTAGCGTCATGCTTCGCAGCCTCCCCCTTGTGGGCAGGGTGGCAGGGCGGTATTCGACGAGTAGATCAAAGTCGGAGCCCAGCATGACCAGAGACGAAGTCCTCGCCGTCTTTAAATCCTGCGACGCCATCCTCGAGGGGCACTTCATCCTCTCTTCGGGCCTGCGCTCGCCCCTCTTTCTGCAAAAGACCCTGGTCTTCCGCCGCCCGGACAAGACCGAGATCCTCTGCAAGGCGCTCGCCGACAAGATTCGCGCTGAAGGTTTCGGCAGCGTTTCCCAAGTCGTCTCACCGGCCGTCGGCGGCATCATTCCCGGCTACGAGACCGCCCGGCACCTGGGATTGCCCGCCATCTACACTGAACGCGTCGATGGCCAGTTCCAGCTGCGCCGGAATTTCTGGATCGAACCGGGTGAGAAAGTGATTGTGGTCGAAGACATCGTCTCGACGGGCCTGTCGATCCGCGAGTGCATCGATTGTGTCAGGGCGTTGGGCGCCGATGTCGTGGCTGCCGCCTGCATCATCGACCGCTCGGGCGGCCAAGCCGATCTCGGCGTGCCGCTCATCTCTCTCCTCGAATTCGAAGTCCCCGCCTACGCTCCCGATAACCTGCCGCCTGACCTTGCGGCCATACCGCCGGTCAAGCCCGGGAGCAGGGGACTGGCGTGATCCGGCTCGAAACCGGCACTGGGTTCACCCCCCTCCCAACCTCCCCCACAAGGGGGGAGGTGCTGGGCCATTGGGCTTTGCGGAATCTTGCCGCAAGCACAATTCGACACCTCCCCCCTTGTGGGGGAGGTTGGGAGGGGGGGAGTCCTCCGGAAGCCGCAAGACATGCCCTTGTCCCGGTCATCGGAGCCTGCCCATGATCATCGGCCTTGGTTCCGACCTCATCCAGATTCACCGGGTCCAGCACGTTCTCGATCGCTACGGCGAGCGCTTTACCCTGCGCTGCTTTACCGAAATCGAGCGCAGGAAGTCCGATCGGCGCGCCGCCCGCGCCGCGTCCTACGCCAAACGTTTCGCGGCCAAGGAGGCCTGTTCGAAGGCTTTGGGCACCGGCCTTAATTTCGGCGTCTATTGGCGCGACATGGGCGTCGTCAACTTGCCTTCGGGCAAGCCAACCCTGCACCTGACCAATGGCGCGGCCCGAGCGCTCGCCCGCCTTGTTCCCGATGGCCACGAACCCCACATCCACCTGACCATCACCGACGATGCCGGCCTTGCTCAGGCCTTCGTCGTCATCGAGGCATTGCCGGTTGACCGGCTGAGCGCAAAGCCGTAACGCTGCCGCCTCGGAGTGCGCCTTGAATGCCCGGTTTCGGGATGCGCTCCAATACCAAGGAACAACGATGACTCAGCCCGATCAGAACACCGCCAACAAGCCGAAATCGGCCGCCGCCGAATGGTGGGATACGATCGTCGTTATCGTCGAGGCGCTTCTCATCGCCATCGTCATCCGCTCCTTCATATTCCAGCCGTTCTCCATCCCAACGGCGTCTATGCAGCAGACGCTGATGATCGGCGACTACTTCGTCGCCAACAAGTTCGTCTGGGGCTACGGCAAGCACTCCTTCTCGCTCGGCCGCTACGGCGATTTCACGCTTCTGGATTTCGAGCTGCCGATCTCCGGACGCATCCTCGGGCGCGAGCCCAACCGCGGCGACATCGCTGTATTCCGGCCCGTTCCCCAGAACATCGAATACATCAAGCGCGTTGTCGGGCTCCCTGGCGACCGCATCCAGATGCGTCAGGGCCGGCTCTACATCAATGGTGAGATGGTCGAACGCGAGGAGATCGGGCGGACCCTCGATACCGACAGCGAAGGCGATAGCCGCGAGGTCATCGTCTACCGCGAGACGTTCCCGGAAGGCACCAGCCATACTATCCAGGAAATCTCCGACAACGCTCCGCTCGACAACACGCCCGAATATGTCGTGCCCGCCGGCCATTACTTCATGATGGGCGACAACCGCGACCGCTCCGCCGACAGCCGGGTGCTGGCTTCCGTTGGCTACGTGCCCGCCACCAATCTCATCGCCAAGGCCGAAGCGCGGTTCTTCTCCATCAAGGACAACATTCCGCCCTGGCAGATCTGGCAGTGGCCGGCCAATGTGCGCTGGGATCGGATGTTCGAATCCGTCAATCAATGAGTGCAATGAGCGGCAGGGCGCGTTCGCATGAAAGGCTCGAGGCCCGTCTCGGTTACCGCTTCGCCGATCGCGATCTCCTCGACCGCGCCCTGACCCATTCGAGTGCCGTCGCTCCCTCACGCCGCATCGAGCGCTCTTATCAGCGTCTCGAATTCCTCGGCGACCGGGTCCTCGGCCTCGTCATTGCAGACATGCTCTACCGCCGGTTCCCGAAATCCAACGAGGGTGCGTTGTCGCGTTCGCTCAATACCCTCGTGCGCAAGGAGACCTGCGCCATCATCGCTCGCCAGCTCGATCTCGGTGCCGAGCTCAACCTCGGCGACAGCGAAGCGCGAACCGGCGGCGCCAGCAAGGAGGCGATCCTTGCCGACGTTACCGAGTCGGTGATCGGTGCCATCTATTGCGATGGCGGCCTCGGCAAGGCCTATGAGTTCGTCGAACGCGTGTTCTCCGACCACATCGGGGAGACGGGATTGACCCGCGCCGACGCCAAGACGACGCTCCAGGAATGGGCCCAGGCCCGCGGTCTCGAGCCGCCCGCCTACATTGAGATGGAGCGAACCGGCCCCGATCACGCTCCCCAGTTCACCATCGCCGTCGCCGCGCCCGGGTACGAGCCGGTGACCGCCTCCGGCCCCTCCAAGAAGATCGCCGAGCACAAGGCGGCCGAGCGCTTCCTCGTCGCGCACAATGTGTGGAAGGAGACGCTGTGAGCGATATTTCCCAGCAAAGTTGCGGTTTCGTTGCCCTGGTCGGCGCTCCCAATGCCGGCAAGTCGACGCTGATGAACGCGCTCGTCGGCACCAAGGTGTCGATCGTCACCCACAAGGCGCAGACCACCCGTGCCCAGATCCGTGGTGTTGTCACAGAAGGTGAAGGGCAGGTCGTCTTCATCGATACCCCAGGCATCTTCGCGCCGAAGCGTCGGCTCGACCGCGCCATGGTCGAGGCCGCCTGGACCGGGGCAGGGGACTCCGACTTTGTCGCCTTTATCGTCGATGCTGAAAGGGGTTTGACCGGCGAAGTTGAATCTCTTCTCGAAGGGCTTCTGAACATCCGCCAGCCCAAGGTGCTGATCCTCAACAAGGTCGATCTCGTCAAGCGCGAGACGCTCCTGAAACTCTCCGAGACCATCAACGCACATCAGCGCTTCGAGACGACCTTCATGATCTCGGCACTGACGGGCAATGGCGTCGCCGATTTCCTCGCCTGGTGCTTCAAGCACATTCCTCCCGGACCCTGGATGTTCCCGGAAGACCAGTTGACCGACCTCACTCTCGCGCTGACGGCGGCCGAGGTGACGCGCGAAAAGCTGTTCCTGCGCATCCACGAGGAAATCCCCTACAACGCCACCGTCGAGACCGAGAGCTTCGCTGTCCAGAAGGACGGCTCCTACAAGATCAACCTGGTCATCTACGTCACCCGCGACAGTCATAAGAAAATCGTGCTGGGCGCCGGAGGCCAGGCGATCAAGGCCATCGGTGCCGAGGCGCGCAAGGAGTTGATGGATATTTTCGAAGTGCCCGTCCACCTCTTCATCTTCGTCAAGGTGCGCCAGCGCTGGGGGGATGACCCCGAGCGCTATCGCGAGATGGGGCTGGAGTATCCCCACGGGAAGCGGTGACAGGTGACCTGCAGAGATGCCGGCGATAGATCAGCTTCTTGAGCGGGCAGGAGAATGGGCGCGCGCCGTCAAGCGCGACGTGGTCGCCATCTGGCTCGCGGCTCGCGACGCCCGCACGCCGCTCCTCGCCAAGATTGTCGCAGCAGCCGTGGCCGCGTATGCGCTCTCGCCTGTCGATCTTATCCCCGATTTCATTCCGGTCCTCGGCTATCTCGACGATCTTCTCATCGTGCCGCTCGGCATCATGCTGGCCGTCAAGCTCGTGCCCCCCGATCTCATGTGCGAGTTCCGGCAGGTGGCTGCCGAGCGCTCCGGAAAGCCTGTCAGCCGCGCTGGTCTGATCATGATCGCCAGCCTCTGGCTCGCCGTGGCGCTCTTCATTGCGCTTCTGATCACACGGTGGATTTGGTAACTGGAGGAGCCGCGCCACAAGCACACTGCGCGGCACGGACAAAGAACATGGAATGGATCGGTGAAGGCCCGTTGATCGGTTTGCGCCGTCTCGCTGCGGCGCTGATCGCCGCTGCGGCATGGGTGGGGATCGGTATCCACCTGGAGGCGCAGCTTTCCGCATCCAGCTCGCTCCCTGCCGCCGTCTGGGTTCTTGCCGGCTATTTCACCGTTCTCGCCAACCTCGTCGTGGCGCTGGTCTTCTCCACCATCGCTTTCGACTGGAACGCTTCGGCTCGCACTGTAGCGGGTGTGGCGCTCGCCATCGTCCTTGTCGGGGTAGTCTATGGCGTCCTGCTCCAGGGTCTGCGCGAGCTCACTGCCGGTGCGGCGCTCGCCAACATCCTCCTGCATCAGGTCACGCCGATCCTCGTTCCGCTCTACTGGCTGGCTTCCGTCCCTAAGGGGAATCTGCGGTGGCGCGAGCCGCTGCTTTGGGCTGCCTTTCCGCTCGCTTATTTCGCTTATGCGCTCCTCCGCGGAAGCGCCGAGGGGCACTTCGCATACCCTTTCATCGACCTTGCGGCCAAGGGCGCGCGTCAGGTCGCGATGAGCGTCGCCGTTATCGCCCTCTGCTTCCTCATTGCTGGCTGGGTGCTGGTTTGGCTGGACCACCGCCTCGCCGGCCACGGGCGGGGCTGAGCCAATGGAATGGATCGGTGAAGGCCTGTTGATCGGCGTGCGCCGCCATGGCGAGACGAGCGTCATCGCCGAGGCGATGGTTGTCGGCCGCGGGCGCTGCCTCGGTCTTGTACGCGGTGGACGGTCGTCCAGGCTCGCCGCCACCCTCCAGCCCGGCAACACTGTCCAGCTCGTCTGGCGTGCCCGTCTCGAAGACCATCTCGGTACCTTCGCGATCGAGCTTCTTCAGGCCCGCGCCGCGGCGCTTATCGCCGATCGCACCAAGCTCTATCTGAGCCAGCTCCTCTGCGACCACTTGCGGCTCCTGCCCGAACGCGATCCGCACGACCGCCTGCTGGCCTTGGCCCTCGACCTTCTCGACAACGCCGTCGATGGCGCCGCGCTTGCCCGCTTCGAGCTCGTCCTCCTCGACGAGCTCGGCTTCGGCCTCGACCTTTCCAGTTGCGCGGCCACCGGCGTCACCGAGGACCTTGCCTACGTCTCGCCGCGCTCGGGCCGTGCTGTCTCCCGCGCGGCTGGCGAACCCTATAAGGACAAGCTCCTGCGTCTGCCGCGTTGCCTCACCGACCGTGGCAATGGCGGTCCCGAAGACCTCGCGGCCGCCTTCCGCCTGACCGGCTACTTCCTTGCCGAACACGTCTGGTTGCCGCGGCGGCTGCAGCCGGCGGCGACACGGGACAGGCTTGTGGACATGCTGACGCATCAGCCCTGAATAAGGCGCCAAAACCCTGCGCTCCCGCCCCCACCGCACTATACTCCGTTCCTGATTCGTCTTCTTTCGAGGCCCGCTTATGTCCGATGCCGATACCCTTCCGCCCGATGGCGACGACAAGCGCGTCGTCGATCTGAAGTCGGCGCTCGAGGAGCGGTATCTCTCCTATGCCCTCTCGACCATCACCCAGCGCGCGCTGCCCGATGCCCGGGACGGATTAAAGCCGGTCCACCGCCGCATCATCCACGCCATGCGCCTGCTGCGCCTCGACCCGAGCCAGGGCTACAAGAAGTCCGCGCGCATCGTCGGCGACGTCATCGGTAAGTTCCACCCCCACGGCGACCAGTCGATCTATGACGCGCTGGTGCGCCTCGCGCAGGATTTTGCCCAACGCTATCCCCTTGTCGACGGCCAGGGCAATTTCGGCAACATCGACGGCGATAGCCCAGCGGCCATGCGCTATACCGAAAGCCGCATGACCGAGGTTGCCACCCGTCTCCTTGAGGGCATGGCCGAGAACGCGGTCGATTTCAAGCCGACCTATGACGGCGAGGACGAGGAGCCGATTGTCCTCCCCTCCAACTTCCCGAACCTTCTCGCCAACGGGTCGACCGGCATCGCCGTGGGCATGGCGACTTCCATCCCTCCGCACAATGTCGCCGAGCTTTGCGATGCGGCGACCCACCTGATCATGCATCCGGAGGCAACTGCCGAGGATATGATCCGCTTCGTTCCTGGTCCTGATTTCCCGACAGGTGGCCTCCTCGTCGAATCCAAAGCCTCGATCGCCAATGCCTACGCCACCGGGCGAGGTGCCTTCCGCCTGCGCGCCAAATGGGCGGTCGAGGAGACGGGCAGGGGCGTATACGTGATCGTCGTCACCGAAATCCCCTATGGCGTCCAGAAGGCCAGGCTCGTCGAGAAGATCGCCGAGCTGCTGCTGGCAAAAAAGCTCCCGCTCCTCAAGGACGTGCGCGACGAGAGTGCCGATGACATCCGCCTGGTGCTCGAGCCGCGCGCCCGTACAGTCGATCCCGTCATCCTTATGGAGCAGCTGTTCAAGGTCTCCGATCTCGAGATCCGCTTCCCCTTGAACCTCAATGTGCTCGACAAGGGCGCCGTGCCCAAGGTCATGAGCCTCTCGCAGGTGCTGAAGGCCTGGCTCGAGCACAGGAAGGAAGTCCTCGTCCGCCGCTCGCAGCACCGTCTCGAGCAGATCGAGCACCGCCTCGAGGTGCTCGCCGGCTACATCATCGCCTATCTCAACCTCGACGAGGTCATCCGCATCATCCGCGAGGAGGACGATGCCAAGGCGTCTCTCATTGCCGCCTTCGAGCTCACCGACGTTCAGGCCGAAGCCATCCTCAACATGCGCCTGCGTTCGCTGCGCAAGCTCGAGGAAATGGAACTGCGTCGCGAACATGAGGACCTGACCGTTGAGAAGGGGCATCTCGAAGCGCTGCTCGCCTCCGACAAGCGCCAGTGGGGTGCAATCACCACCGAGATCAGTGAGTTGAAGAAGGCCTACGGCAAGGATACGGCGCTCGGTGCGCGCCGCACCGAATTCGCCGAGGCGCCCGATGCCGATATGGCCGCCGTCGAGACCGCCTTCATCGAGCGTGAACCGATCACGGTGATCCTTTCCGAAAAGGGCTGGATCCGCGCGCTCAAGGGCCATACGGACGACATCGACGAGAAGGGCTTCAAGACTGGGGATCGCCTCAAACTCTCGGTCAAGGCCGAGACGACCGACAAGCTCCTGATGCTCACCACCGATGGCAAGGTGTTCACCCTTGCCGGCGACAAGTTGCCGGGTGGGCGCGGTCAGGGCGAGCCAGTGCGCCTGATGGTCGACATCGAGGAAGGCCGGGATATCGTCGATCTTTTCGTCTTCAGGCCCGGCGCCAAGCGCCTCGTCGCCTCCGCCGTCGGCAACGGCTTTGTCGTGACTGAGGACGACCTCGTTGCCAATACCCGCAAGGGCAGGCAGGTTCTCAATGTCTCCGGCACCGATGAGGCGAGGCTCATTGTTCGGGCCGACGGCGACCGTGTCGCGACGATCGGCCAGAACCGCAAGCTCCTCGTCTTCCCGCTCACTCAGGTGCCGGCCATGGCGCGCGGCAAGGGCGTGCGCCTGCAGCGCTACAAGGATGGCGGCATTTCCGACCTCAAGGTCTTCTATGCGGCCGACGGCCTCACCTGGAAGGATTCCTCCGGCCGCACCTTTGTCAAGCCGATGGAAGAACTGGCCGAATGGCTGGGAGACCGCGCCGCCGCCGGCCGCCAACCGCCCAACGGGTTCCCGAGGAACAACAGGTTCGTGGGGTAGGGCTGCCCTCGACAATCCGGCGACGGAAAATTATCTATAAACGATGGCCGCTCGTTCCTCCCGCGAAACTCTTGCCTTGCGCATCGCACGCGTTCTTGCCGACCGGATCGTGGCTGGCGAGCTCGAGCCAGGTGAGCGCCTGCGCCAGGACCGGATTGCCGAGGAATTCGCGGCGAGCCACGTTCCGGTGCGTGAGGCGTTCCGGCGCCTCGAGGCCCAGGGCCTTGCCGTCAGCGAGCCGCGTCGCGGCGTTCGCGTCGCCTCCTTCGATCGGGCTGAAGTGGTGGAAGTGGCCGAAATGCGCGCCGCCTTGGAGGCGCTCGCGTTGCGGCACGCTGCGCCCCACCTGACGAGTGCCATCTTGGGCGCCGCCGAGGAAGCTATCCGCGCAGGCGACAGTTCCCGGGATGTGCGTGCCTGGGAGGAGGCCAACCGCACGTTCCACCGCACTCTTATCGCCCCGTGTGGCATGCCGCGCCTGCTGACGGCCATCGATGATCTCCACGCCGCCAGCGCCCGGTTCCTGTTTGTTGCCTGGCGCTCCGAGTGGGAAGCGCCGACCGACAAGGACCACCGCGCCATCCTCGCCGCATTGCGCAAGGGCGACGTCGAGACCGCCGCCGCCACGCTGGCTCGGCATGTGCGCTGGGTCGGCAAACGTCCGTTGCGGACGGCTTCGGGTGACACGCGCGAGGCCTTTGCCATCGTCGGCTGATCATAACAGCCTCTTCCGCAAACTATCGGGAGCCGTTGGCACCGGTGCGTTATAGCGCCTTGCATCGCCGCCGCGCCTATGTATCATCACATTATAGATCAGGAATAAAAATTATAGATAATTTCGAAAGATGGAGATCCGATAATGCAGGGACATGCCCAAACCGTTCCCCCCAGCCCCCTCGCTTTGCGTGACCGCCCGCTCGGTTGGCAAGCCGGAGCGGTGGTGCTCGGCACGGTGTTTCTCGCTTTGGCGTCCTATATCGAGGTGCCGATGGTACCCGTGCCGATGACGATGCAGACCTTCGCCGTCACCACGCTCGGCGCACTCTATGGCTGGCGGCTCGGCGCTCTCGCTGTTGTCGCCTGGCTCGCCGAGGCCATGGCAGGCTTGCCCGTATTGTCGGGCGGAGCCGCCGGGCCTGCGCATTTCGTCGGCCCGACCGCCGGCTATCTCGCCTCGTTTCCGCTTGTGGCGGCGCTCGTCGGCTGGCTGGCCGAGCGTGGCTGGAACGGATCGCGTCCGCTTCTCGCGTTCTGCGCAGCAATCCTGGGCAATGCCTTCTGTCTGCTGGCCGGAGCCTCCTGGCTCGGCACCATGATCGGCCTCGAGGGTGCCGTCGCGTTCGGTGTGACACCCTTCCTGCTGGGCGCCATTCTGAAGTCGGCCCTGGCCGCGGCAGCGCTTGCCGCACTGCATCGCGGCATGAGCGCTCGCCTCCGCGCATGATCGTTCGTCTGCGCCCGCACCACCTGTTGTGCGTGCTGACCTATGCCGGCAAAGGCTATGGTCCCGCCTTTACAGCCAACTACGATGGCGTCGTCCGCCTCTTGGCGGCGGGCGCCGACGTGGAGATCGTCTCTGGGCCGGACGATATCTGCGTGCCCCTTCTCGCCGGAGCGGACCCGCATTGCCTTCGTGCGAGCGTCGACGAGCGCGATGCGTTGGCGGCCATCGGAGTTGGACAGGCGCTGGGCGTGTCGGTCGCGCCCGGTGCCCGCCTGCGCTTACCGGCGGAGACTGTCGACAAGTTGCGCCGGCGCTTCGCTGCCCGTGAGGTGCGGCAGGCATGCACGGGATGCGAGTGGTCCGCGCTCTGCGACCGGATCGCGGCGGCGGGCTTTGCCGGCGTCGCGCTACCAGGGGCGCCCACCTGGAGAGGTTCGGGGAAAAGCTAGACGTTCGCCAGCGGTATCCAGCCCAGTGGGCCATGCTGCACTTCGAGAGGCTTGAATTCGGCCTTGTAGGCCATTTTCGGCGAGTCCTTGACCCAATAGCCGAGATAGACGTAGCTCAGGTTCGCCGAGAGCACCTGCCCGATATGGTCGAGGATGACGAAATTGCCGAGGCTGCGGCGCTGTTGATCGGGATCGAAGAAGCTGTAGACCATCGATAGCCCATCGGGCATCACGTCTGTCAGCGCCACCGCGATCAGTGGCTGGTCCGGATGGTCACGCAGCCGGTACTCGACCAGCACGGACTGCACCGGCGTGTCCTCGACCATGTACTCATAATCGAGGAAACCCATCTGCGTCATGCCGCCACCCGAATGGCGCGCGCTGAGATAGCGCTTGAAGAGGTCGAACTGCTCGGCTGTCGCCTGCGGCGGCCGCACCTCGACGGTAACGTCCGCATTGGTGCGCAGCACCCGCCGGAAGCGACCCGACGGCTGGAAATCCTGCGCCACGATCCGCACCGACTGGCAGGCCGAGCACCCCTCACAGGCCGGGCGGTAGATGAGGTTCTGGCTGCGGCGGAACCCGTTGTCTGAAAGGATGTGGTGGAGGCTCGCTGCGCGCCGTCCTGTCAGATGCGTAAAGAGCTTGCGCTCCTGCCGGCCGGGCAGATACGGGCACGGCATAGCGGCCGTCAGGAAGAGCTGGGTATTTTCGGGAGTATGTTCCGTCATCTGGCGCTCTGTTCACCCGCGGAAAGCTTACTCTCCCGGAAACCGGCCCGCAACGACTTCAGTACTGGGCAGAACGTTGCCTCTGCCAATGCCGCACCATAGGCGAGCGCCGCAGCATCAGCGTGCCGGTTATGAGGTCGTGGATCATCTGCCGGCGCGGGGTAAACAGTACGAAGAGGAGCGATACCGGCCAGGAGATCCAGAAGGTGATATAGAAGACCAGCGCGTGCAGGAACGCCATGGGCCCATCGAGCGGCTGTCCGCGCGTCGGGGTCAGCACCAGATCCATCATGCGCATGCCGATCGTTGCGCGTGCGGGCGAGCCGAGCGTGAGCGCATAATAGAGGATGAGGGCGCCGGGGACGACGATGAGGAGGCTCAGCCACGCGAGCCCGAACGTCAGAAACCCGGCGATGAATGCCACCAGCGCAAACGCGACCGTCAGCGTCCCTATGAAGACGAGGTCGATGAGGTAGGCGATCACCCGGCGCGTCAGCACCCCCTCGAACAGCTCGGGGGCGGTCTCCGGATCGGGCAGGTAGCGGCTGGCGGTCATATCATTGGTCATGGCCAGGATTTCGGTATGGCCAAGCCCCTGTGCAAGAACCCAGGGCACAAATTTGTGACTGCGAACATTCAGAGCCGTCGCGCCACTTCCAGCGCAAAATAGGTGAGTACGCCGCTGCATCCCGCCCGCTTGAAGGCTTGCAGGCTCTCGAGGATCGCCGCATCCCGGTCGAGCGCGCCCGCGGCGGCCGCGAATTCGATCATCGCGAACTCGCCCGAGACTTGATAGGCATAGATCGGCACGTTGAAGGCATCCTTTGCCCGCCGCACGATGTCGAGATAGGGCAGGCCGGGCTTGACCATAATCGAGTCCGCCCCTTCCTCCAGGTCCTGGGCGATCTCGCGCAACGCCTCGTCGGAATTGGCATAGTCCATCTGGTAGGTACGCTTGTCGCCCTTGAGGCGCTGGCCCGAGCCCACCGCCTCGCGGAACGGACCATAAAAGCATGAGGCGTATTTGGCTGCGTAGCTCATGATCTGCCGGTCCTCGAAACCCTCGGCATCGAGCATGGCTCGGATAGCGCCGACGCGGCCGTCCATCATGTCGGAGGGCGCGATGATGTCCGCCCCCGCGCGTGCCTGCACCAGCGCCGAGCGGACCATCACCTCGACCGTCTCGTCGTTAAGGATCACGCCGTCCCGCACCAGCCCGTCCTGACCATCGCTGGAATATTCGTCGAGCGCTACATCGGCGATCAGCCCGATATCGGGCACCGCGTCCTTGATCGCCGAGAGCGCCCGGCACATCAGATTGTCCGGGTTGTAGGCTTCCTCGGCCCCCTCGCTGCGCAGGTGATCCGGTGTGTTGGGAAAGAGCGCCAGGGCCGGAATGCCAGCATCGCGCGCCTCCCTTGCAGCGGCAACGGCGAGGTCGACGCTCAGCCGCTCGACGCCGGGCATGGTCTTGATCCGCGTCCTCTCATTCTCGCCTTCGATGATGAAGATGGGCCAGATGAGGTCGGCCGACGCCAGCGCCGTCTCACGCACCATCGCCCGGCTCCAGCCATGCGCACGGCCACGCCGCAGCCGCCGTCCGGCCAGGAACTCCATGTCGTGCTTCATCCATTGCCCCATGCCGCGCACTCCACTCGTCTTGAACCCGAAGCCTGTCTAGCAGGGCAGGAGCGTCGGACAAAGCCCGCGGGATAGCGCGAGCTTGTCGCAGGCGCGCCGCCCGGCTAAACAGGCGCCATGGAGTACAACGCACCCTATATTGGCTACTACATCCGCGTCGTTGCCCTGATCAGCCTCGCCCTCGGCCTCAGCGATGCGGCCCGTCTCCTTGGAGTCAGCCTCGGCGCTGTCAGTCCCATTGCCACGATGGGTCTCGCCGGCTTCGTCTATCTCGGCATATTTTCGCTGGCACGCCTCTTTGCCGCCGTCGGCTTGTGGATCAAGGCGAGCTGGGGCGCGGTGCTGCTCGTCGGCGCCACTGGCGTCGAGCTCGGCCTTTATCTCATCGGCAATCCCGACATCGAAATGAGCGCCGTCGCCTTTGCCGTACGCCTGGTCCTCCTGGCCTCGATCATCATCATCTTCGTGCTCGGCATTCGTTTGCGTCGCGCCCAAGCCGGTGATTGACGAGGTCGTTCAATCGGCTGCGCCGATCTGTTTACGCTCTGTTTAGGTTACAATTGTCTCACCCCTCGTAACCAATCGTAAAGCCAAATTCCCGAACTTTTTCAGTAAGATAGTTTTAAGTGTGCCGCTTAAGCCTACCTTATTCGGAACGGCGTAATTTGGCCCCATCGAGACGCGAACAATCGCGCAGAGTAACAGTGAGGCAAAAATGGCAGCAAAATCCAACACCGCAGAGGTGACGGTCACGGAAGGCCAGGCGAGCCTGAAGCCGGCCTATCTTGAAGCTGTTTCCCGGGTCGAACGCCTGCACCGCCGGCTGCTCGATCTCATCAAGGACGAGTTCGATCGTATGGGCTGGGACGACATCAATCCCGTCCAGGCATTGTTGATGTTCAACATCGGCGATGCGGAGCTGACCGCCGGCGAGTTGCGCTCGCGCGGTTACTACCTGGGCTCGAATGTTTCTTATAATCTTAAGAAGCTCGTCGAGACTGGCTATATCTATCAGGAGCGCTCGCGCACCGACCGCCGCTCGGTCCGCATCAAGCTTACTCCCAAGGGCGAGGAAGTCGCCGAGGTGATCGATGAGCTCTACGACCGGCACCTGAAATCCATCGACAAGGTGGGTGGTCTCGGCGACGAAGAGTTCGAAGGCCTCAACAAGGCGCTCGCCCGCCTGGAGCGCTTTTGGGTCGACCAGATCCTCTATAAACTCTGACCTCCTCCAAGGTCCCATGCCGCACCGGCCCTTCCAGAAGGAGGGGCCGTTAGCGTTTCCGGCGATCGGAGTGTGACGTGTCGGCCACAGTGGCCGCTGCCAATTCAGCCGGGCCGCCAGCTGTTCTTATTTGTGCCGCAAAAGCACGTATCAAGCTTGCACGTATGTGGTTTGGAAACCAATTCCACGCATTTTGTATCGTGTCCTTGCGGATGGTTCACAGCTGGTTGACCGGCGTTGTCGCGTCGGAATGCCGGTGGTACCCACTCTCGTTGAAGTTGAGCGGCAAATTCGGGTGAATGCATGCGGTTGAATAGACGTTCTCTGCTCCGGTCGATGGCTCTGGCCGGGGCCTCTGCAGTCCTGCCGCCGTCCATGGCGCGGGCCGAGTCCATCTGGGACATGTTCGCGCGCAACAGGGTGCTGCGCGAGGCGGACCCCGCCGGTGCTTCCGCGGCCGCCCAGGCTTTGATCGAGACCACCGAGCCGATTCTTTCTTACGACACGGCCTATAATCTCCAGCTTGCCATCTCGCAGTACGAGCCGTTCGTCGCAGCCGGGGGCTGGGAGGATGTCCCGCGCGAGGTCTACGGCCTGCGTCTTGGAAACGACCGCGAAGGCGTCATCGCCTTGAAGCGCCGCCTGATGTCCTCCGGCGACATGCCCTTTGCCGAGCGCGTCGACAATATCGTCGACCAGGTCACGGACGCAGCCATCCGCACCTTCCAGGCCCGCCACGGCTTACGGCTGACCGGCGAGGTGGACGAGGCAACGTTCTATGCCATGGCGGTGCCGGCCTCCACCCGTCTTAACCAGCTATACCTCAACCTGCAGCGCGTCACCAACATGGCTCCGAACCTGTCGGAGCGCTATGTGGTGGTCAACATCCCTGCCGCCACCATCGAGGCGGTCGAGGGCGGCTATGTGGTCCAGCGGCATACCGCTGTCGTCGGCCGGGTCGAGCGCGCGACCCCGATCCTGGCCAGCAAGGTCCACCAGATCAACTTCAATCCCTACTGGCACGTCCCCAAGTCGATCATCCGCAATGACCTCATCAAGTACATGAATGAGGACCCGGAATATCTGACCAAGTTCCGCATCCACATCTATGACGGCAAAGGCCAGGAGATTTCGCCGACCCAGATCAACTGGCAGACCGACGAGGCGGTGAACTATATGTTCCGCCAGGAGCCGGGCGCCGAGAACTCCATGGGGCACTGCAAGATCAACTTCCACAACCCCTACGACGTCTACTTGCACGACACGCCCACCAAGTCGCTGTTCGGCGAGAACGCGCGCTTCCACTCCTCTGGGTGCGTGCGCGTCGAGGGGGTCAATCAGCTCGTTACCTGGCTGCTGCGCGACAATGGCTGGGACCTGTCGCGGGTCGATTCCACTTTCGCATCCAATGAACGGATCGACGAAGCACTCAAGAACCCGGTGCCGATCCACACCACCTACATCACCGCCTGGGCCAACCGTCAGGGGACAGTCTCGTTCCGCGACGACGTCTACCAGTTCGACGCCCAGGGCAAAGTGGCGTTCGAGGCCTGATAGGATAGGAGCGGGCGTGGGCGAGGTCCTTTACGAGTTCGTCCAGATTGGCCAGCAGATGCGGGTGTCGGCCATCGACAGCGACACCAACATCGAAGTCGTTGTCATCGCGCCGCTTGCGGCGACCCGCTGGCAGATGCAGGCCACCGCACTGGCCAAACTCAACAAGCGTCTTTCCGAAACGGCGGACGAACCGCCGCGTCGGCTGTTCTGAATGCTGCGCCTCTACCTGCTGCGTCATGCCAAGTCCTCGTGGAAGGAAAAGGGCCTGGCAGATTTCGATCGTCCGCTCGCCCCGCGCGGCCGGCGCGCTGCTGAGGTGCTCGGTCAGGCGCTCCGCGCGCACACCTGGCTGCCGCGTCGCATCATCTGCTCGAGCGCGGTGCGCACCCTTCAAACCCTCGATCTGATCCTGCCGACACTGGTCGATGCCGGGGCAACACCCGAGGTGCTGCGCAAGCGTCGTCTCTATGATCTCATGGAAGAGGACTACGTCGACCTCATTCGCGAGGAGGGCGGGGAGGTTGCCTCGCTCATGCTCGTTGGCCACAACAGCGCCGTCCAGTCGAGCGCCCTCGCCCTCTGCGGCATGGGCGACCCCGAGGCTCTCGCGGTCATGGAAGCGAGCTTTCCCACCGCCGCCCTTGCTGTCATCGACTTCAACGTGCGCCGATGGTCCGATATCGCCGAAGGCTCCGGCGCTCTCGCGAACTTCTGGATGCCGAGAGGCGGACTCGGCGGCTGACTGACTGCTAGGGAATGAGGTCCATGACTGCCCGACCGTTTGCCATGTCGACAGGCAGGGAGACGTGTTCGTGCGCAATCTGCCATCCGCGATCCGATCGTTGACAGCAGGAGGTCGTGCGCAACCAACGATCGACCTCAAGGCCGCTCTTCAAGGTTCCGCCGGCACGGATAAGCATGCTCGTGGCCGCGATGTCCCCGCTCGCTGAAATGCGCAGGTCGTGGATCTCCTGGCGGATGGCTCCCTGCCAGCCGCCGAACCAATGCAGGAATCGATCGCGCAACTGAGCAGAGCCGATGTACTGGAGGGGAGGAACGACATCAAAATAGACGACGTCGGGCGAGTAGACCGACATCAGCCGCTCGATATCCTTTGCCCGCATGGCTTCCGATCGGCTGTCGAGCAGAGTTTCCACCTGGACTTCGGCCGAAACCATTTACGCCCTCCCTTCAACACGCGCGCAACCCGTCCCCTCCCTTGTGAGGGAGAGATCGGGCAGCGCAAGCGCTCAATATCGCGGCGCCGGGTTCGAGGTGCTCAAAGCCGGCAGCGGTGTCGATAGCCGTCATAGCCGAGGAACGTGTCGGTTTCCTCGTCATACGAGCGATACCGCGAATAGCAGGCCGCCACATGCGCCTCGTAGCTGTTGTCGTAGCCGTAAGCGGGTGCATCGTCGAGGTAGATGACGCGGTCGTTGACCCGCGGCTGCGAAAGGGCGCTGCCGAGGATGGCGCCGAACGTCAGCCCGAAAATCCCCGCTGCGATGCCGTCGAGGTTGCTGCGCCGGCTCCGGTAGAACACGCGGTAATCGTCGTCGTCCCATCTGTCACGGTTCCGGCAGTCACGATCGTCGTAGCGGTCGCAATAGATGCCGATCACCCGGTCGCGCTCGCCGTAGCCGAAGCTTTGTGCTTGAGCAGGGATGGCGCCGGTCACGCCGAGCATTGCGGCAAGGGCGATGACGCCCATTCTTGCAAAGCTCTTCTTCATGTCGATTCTCCTTCCGCCCCCCGGCTGGCCCTGTCGCTCGGCCGGCCTGTTGGCAAAATGCCGTCCGCGCGCGCAGGGTTGCCTTGGCTAGAAGAAAAACGTGGCCGCAATTGGCCTGTCACGCTTGGACTGTTGGGCCCCTTTATGCTAGAGGCTGCGTCCGTATCGCCCCTCCAGCACCACATATTGGTTACCGCCCAGGAGTCGCCAATGAGCGCTGCCGCCAGCCTTCCGCTCTTCCCGCATTTCTTCAGCGCCTCGCTCGCCGAGACCGATCCCGAGATTGCCGATGCGATCGGCAAGGAACTCGGTCGCCAGCAGCACGAGATCGAGCTGATCGCTTCGGAGAACATCGTATCCAGGGCCGTGCTGGAAGCGCAGGGTTCGGTGCTGACCAACAAATATGCCGAAGGCTATCCAGGCAAGCGCTACTATGGCGGCTGCCAGTTCGTCGACATCGCCGAGAATCTGGCCATCGAACGGGCCAAGGAGCTCTTCGGTGCGGGCTTTGCCAACGTGCAGCCTAACTCCGGCAGCCAGATGAACCAAGCCGTGTTCCTCGCCCTCTTGCAGCCGGGCGACACCTTCATGGGGCTGGACCTCAATTCGGGCGGTCACCTCACCCACGGCTCGCCGGTCAACATGAGCGGCAAGTGGTTCAAGGTCGTTTCCTATGGCGTACGCCAGGACGACCATCTCCTCGACATGGAGGAGGTGGCTCGCAAGGCCCGCGAGCACAAGCCCAAGCTTATCCTTGCCGGCGGCACCGCTTACTCGCGCATCTGGGACTGGCAGCGCTTTCGCGAGATCGCCGACGAGATCGGCGCCTATCTGATGGTTGACATGGCCCACATCGCGGGGCTCGTGGCTGGCGGCGTCCATCCCTCGCCGGTCCCGCACGCCCATGTGGTCACCACCACCACCCACAAGTCCCTGCGCGGTCCACGCGGCGGCATGATCCTCTCCAACGACGAGGACATTGCCAAGAAGATCAATTCCGCGGTCTTCCCCGGCCTCCAGGGCGGCCCGCTCATGCACGTGATCGCCGCCAAGGCCGTGGCCCTGAAGGAAGCACTGCAGCCCGAGTTCAAGGCCTATGCCCGTCAAGTGGTCGCCAACGCCCGCGCGCTCGCCGCCACCCTCATCGAGAACGGCCTCGATGTCGTTTCCGGCGGCACCGACAACCATCTGATGCTGGTTGACCTCCGGAAGAAGAACGCCACCGGCAAGCGTGCCGAGCAGGCGCTGGGCCGCGCCTGGATCACCTGCAACAAGAACGGCATTCCGTTTGATCCGGAAAAGCCCTTCGTCACCTCCGGCATCCGCCTCGGCACACCCGCCGGTACCACGCGCGGCTTCGGCGAGGCCGAATATCGCCAGATCGGTCAGATGATCGTCGAGGTGCTCGATGGGCTGCGCGAGGTCAATGCCGACGAGAACAACGCCGCAGTCGAAGCGGCTGTGCGCGAGAAGGTGAAGGCGCTGACCGACCGTTTCCCGATCTACGCCCAGTAAGCCATGCGCTGTCCCTATTGCGGCAACGACGACACCCAGGTCAAGGACAGCCGTCCGACCGAAGATTCCGGCGCCATCCGGCGCCGGCGCATCTGCAATGCCTGCGGCGGTCGCTTCACCACCTTCGAGCGGGTGCAGTTGCGTGACCTGACTGTTGTCAAGAAGTCCGGTCGCAAGGTCCCCTTCGACCGCGAAAAGCTTGCTCGCTCCGTCTATACGGCGCTGCGCAAGCGCTCGGTCGATCCTGAGCGGGTCGAGCGCATGATCTCCGGTATCGTGCGCCAGCTCGAAAGCCTCGGCGATGTCGAGGTCACCTCCGAGCAGATCGGCGAATTCGTCATGGAGGGATTGAAGAGCCTCGACGACGTCGCCTTCGTCCGCTTTGCCTCTGTTTACCGCAACTTCGCCTCCGCCGACGACTTCCGCTCCTTCCTCTCCCAGCTCGCCAGCACCGACGAGGTCATGAGGATCGAGGACGAGTGAGCGCCGCCACGCCCGAGGACCTCCGCTGGCTCGATGCCGCCGCCCGCGCCGCCGAGCCTTTTCTTGGCACCACCGCCGATAACCCGACCGTTGCAGCCTTCGTGGTGGATCCATCCGCAGGCATACTCGTCGGCCGCGCCGTGACGGCGAGGGGAGGGCGGCCCCATGCCGAGCCGCTGGCACTGGAATCTGCCGGCGCACGCGCCCGGGGCGCCACCCTCTACGTCACTCTCGAACCTTGCCACCACTGGGGTCGCACGCCACCCTGCGTAGATGCGGTGGTGCGCGCCGGCATTGCCCGCGTCGTTATCGGCATGCCCGATCCGGATCCGCGCACGCGCGGGGAAAGCATCAGGCGGCTGCATGCAAGTGGCATCGAGGTCGCCGTCATCGATCACGCGCCCTCGGTGCGGCTCAATGAGGGCCACACCGCCCGCCATGCCCTCGGTCGGCCGTTCGTTACGGCAAAGCTCGCCGTCTCCGCCGATGGCATGATCGGCCGGCGCGACGTGGCCAAGGTCGCCATTACCGGCGAGGACGCCCGTCGCTGGACGCATCTGCAGCGTGCCATGTCCAATGCCGTTCTCGTCGGCGGTGCCACCGCCGAGATCGATGATCCGCAGTTGACCGTGCGGCTGCCGGGTCTGGAGCGGCGCACGCCGCTCCGCGTGATCCTTGCCGGCAATCGCGGCATCGACAAGCGCTCGAATCTGATTGGCGGCTTTTCCGGCCATCGTGTTGCTGTCATTGTCGAATCGGGCCGCGAGATGGCCGTGCCCGCCTCGGTCGAGGTCGTTCGTGTGCCCGGCGAAGACGGTCGCCCCGACCTCGCAGAAACCCTCCGGGCGCTCCATGCCAAGGGCATCGCTCGTCTCCTCGTCGAACCCGGTGCTACCCTTGCAGAAGCGCTTCTTGCCGACGATCTCGTCGACCGCTTTGAGTTGATCGAGGGCACCGTAACGGTCGGGCCCGACGGGGTTCCGGCAACCGGCAAGGGTACGATGGACGAACGTCTCGCCGCCGCGGGCTTCGGCGAAATCGACCGCCAGCGCCTGGGTGAAGATTTGCTGCGCACCTTCGAAAAAGTCGGGAAAGCCTGAAGATGTTCACTGGAATCGTCACCGATGTCGGCCACCTCGTAGAAGCCGAAGACCGCAACGATGGGCGCCTGCTACGCATTGCCTGCCGCTACGACGCCGATACCATCGACCTTGGCGCCTCGATCACCAATGACGGCATCTGCCTCACGGTCACCGGCAAGGGCAGGGACGGAGAGCAGAACTGGTTCGAGGTGTTCGCCGCGCTCGAGACTCTCGCGGTCACACATGTCGGCAGGTGGCGGCCTGGCCGCCGCATCAACCTCGAGCGGGCACTCAAAGTTGGCGACGAGCTCGGCGGCCACATCGTTTCCGGCCACATCGACGGCACGGCCGAGATCGTCGGAAAGGACGCGACAGGCGAGCAGATCACCCTGACCTTCAAAGTCCCGGCCGATCTCGCCCCGTTCATCGCCAAAAAAGGAAGCGTCGCCCTCAATGGGACGTCCCTGACCGTCAACGAGGTCGACGGGGATCGTTTCTCGGTTCACCTCATTCCCTATACGGTTGCAGTCACCTCGTGGGGCGACTATGAGGTGGGCGATTTCGTCAACATCGAGGTTGATCCGATGGCGCGCTATGCCGCGCGTCTCATCGAGACACTCGGCGACTTTCGCAGTTAGGATCGATACGATGGCGTCCGCGGGCGGCACCTTTCCCATTGAACCGGGCTCCGCCCGGGGCCGGCAGTTCCTCATCGTCGAAGCGCGCTTCTACAATGACATTGCCGATGAGCTCCTGCGCGGCGCCACTGCCGTCTTGGAGGATGCCGGTGCGACCTTCGATGTCGTCACCGTTCCCGGAGCCCTCGAAATCCCCGCCACCATCGCCATGGCGCTCGATGGCCAGCCGGACGAGTATGACGGCTTCGTCGCCCTCGGCTGCGTCATCCGCGGCGAGACCACCCACTACGAGATCGTCGCAGGCGAAAGCGCCCGCGCACTCATGCAGCTTTCCGTCGACGAGGCCATTGCACTCGGCAACGGCATCCTGACGGTCGAGAACGAAGCTCAGGCCTGGGCCCGCGCCCGCATCGCCGAGCAGGACAAGGGGGGCGGGGCCGCTCGCGCAGCCCTCGCCATGGCCGAGCTGCGCGCTCGCCTCGGAGCGTGAGTCCCGTGTCCCCCAAAAACCCAGATCCCGCCAAGCGCGATCCCCTGACCATCCGTCCGGCCAATCAGCGCGGCGCGGCGCGCCTCGCCGCCGTCCAGGCGCTCTACCAGATGGATGTCGGTCGCATTACGCTGGAGGAGACACTGGCCCAGTTCGGCGCCTACCGCCTCGGCCGCGAGATCGAGGGCGAGCAGTATCTGCCCGCCGACGCCGACTTCTTCCGCCAGATCGTCAACGGCGTAGCGCGGCACCAGCTCGTTATCGATCCGACCGTCGACAAGGCACTGGCCGACGACTGGCCGGTCGAGCGCGTCGATGCCACTATCCGCGCCATCCTGCGCGCCGCCACCTTCGAGCTCACCCGCCGCAAGGACATTCCGGCCCGCGTCGTCATCACCGAATACGTGGACATCGCCAAGGCCTTCCACGACGACGATGCCGCCGCGCTCGTCAACGCCACGCTCGATGCCATAGCCCGGCGGGCAGGGGCCGAGCTTTAGCGGCAGGGCCAGATGGACGACCAAAAAGCGGAGTCTCCAGCCGTGACTGATATCCTCTCCCGCAGCCGGTCCGTCCGCAACATTGCGCTTCTCTCGGTCGCGCAGGCACTCGGCGGGTCCAGCCAGGCCATCGTCATGTCCATCGCAGCATTGACCGCTGCGTCGATGGCGCCGAGCCGGGCGTTTGCCACGCTACCGGTGACGGCAATGGTCATCGGCCTCGCCTTCGGTACTTCGCCGGCGACCTATCTCGTCCACCGTCTCGGCCGCACCCGCGGCTTCATGCTGGCCGGTATGCTCGCTATCCCGGCAGCGGTCCTCGCCGCATTCGCGGTCGTCATCCAGAATTTCTATCTCTTTTGCGCGGCGCTCTTCGTCATGGGCACCACCGCCGCTGCCTTCCAGCAGATCCGCTTCGCCGCCGCCGACAGTGTCGCCGAGGACATGAAAGGGCCGGCCATTTCCTGGGTCATGTTCGGCGGCGTCGCAGCCGGATTTCTGGGACCGCAACTGAGCAACATCTCGCGCGACTGGGTGCCGGGCGCGCCCTTTGCCGCCGGCTATCTCGTCATGGCCGGGCTCGCTCTTGTTTCCATCGGCGTCCTCAGTCAGACGCGGCTTGCGCCGACCCGTCAGCCGGGTGCCGCCGAGCCGGCGGGTCGGCCGCTCGCTGTGCTCCTGCGCACGTCCGCTATTGTCGTTCCGATAGTTGGCGCCGCCGTCAGCTACGCACTGATGACCCTGATCATGGTCGCGGCGCCCTTGGCCATGGTTTATGTCTGCGGCCATTCGCCGGATGCGGCAAGCGGGGCCATCCAGTGGCATATCGTTGCCATGTTCGCACCGAGCTTCATCACCGGATCGATCATCAAGCGCATCGGTGCGCACTTGACCGCCGCCATCGGCCTCGCACTCATCATCGCCTGTGCGGTGACCACGCTCAACGGCATAACCGTCGCGCACTTCAACGCAGCCCTCATCCTGCTGGGCCTCGGCTGGAATTTGGGCTTCATCGGCTCCACGGCCTTGTTGACTGGCGCCTATCGGCCGCAGGAGGCCGCCCGCGTGCAGGCAGTCAACGAGCAGGTGGTCTTCGGCACCATGGCCGTCGCCTCCATCGGCTCAGGGCTGTTGCTCCAGCTCATCGGCTGGGAGGCGATCAACATCCTCGCCATTCCCGTGGCAGCCTTCGCCATCCTGTTGCTCGGCTGGGGCGATATCGCCCGCCGCCGCCTGCAGCCTGCTGAGTAGGGCACTAGCCGGTGACGCCAGGCGGTCGCTTGAAAGCATCAACCTGAGGGAAGGGGCGTTGAAGGCGCCCGAGCGACGCAAACGCCGCCGGTCAAAATCGGCACTACGCCTTCGATGGTCCGCTACAGTCCCACCGACGACAGCAGCGACTGGATGAACGTGCGATCTTCGCCGAACGAGGGCGTGCGGCGGGTCTCGACGTTGATCACGCGCCCTTCCTCGAGCCCGTAGACCGCCCGTTGCGCGACGCGGCCACGCTCGTCGAAATAGACCGCTAGCACGGTGCGCGATTGCACCATGTTGAGCCCAAACGCCGTGGTGTTGACCTTGGTCTCGACATAGTACCAGGCAGACTGTCCGCTGAACTGGTTGGTGAACTGCGGCGTACCCAGCACGATCCGTACCAGATCCTGGCTCTGGCCGGGTCGGATTTGCGCCAGCGCCGATTCGTCGATCTCATAGCCCTGGGTGCGCTGCGTCACCAGACTGTTGCTGGCCGAGCAGCCGGCGAGCGCGAGGACAATGGCGGCGGCGGCAATCGGCGCGAGACGCCTGGAAACGACGAACAACGGCATGTATTTGACTTTCCCCAAGGCTCTCGACTATAGGCGTGGCGCAACGGCAGCGTTCCGTGTGGAACGGCTCCGGTCGCGGGCATGTGTAGCGGCCAGGACCTCCGATGGCAAGCTGGCCTCGGCCCGAAGGTGCGTCGATGCCGGCCCCACATCGCAACATGCTGAAATCAACCTATGATCCTGTCGCTGTTCCGCAAAAGAACCGATACCGAGTCGGTTTACGCCGTCTATAGCGCCATTGTGGCGCAATCCCGGCAGGCGAGGTTCTATGCCGAGTGGTCGGTGCCCGACACCGTCACCGGGCGCTTCGACATGATCAGCCTGCATCTCGTCTTGCTCTTCCGTCGCCTGCGCGGCGACGATGCGGGACAGCGCGAGTTCGCCCAGGCGGTGTTCGACCTCTTCTTTAAGGATATGGACCGGTCCCTGCGCGAGATGGGCGTCACCGACATCGGCGTACCCAAGAAGATCCAGAAGATGGGCAATTTGTTCTTCGGGCTCCTCGCCGCCATCAATCAGGCCATGGACGCAGGCGATACCACGGCCCTCCGTGCCGTCCTCACCCGCAACATCTTCGATGACGTCGAGACCGAAGACGCCGCGCATCTTGCCGACTATCTCGTCAAAACGGACCGTGCGCTCGCCGCACAACCTGTCGAGGCCATCCGCTCCGGTGTCCTGACGTTCGAGGTGCCCTGATGAGCCGGCCGCTGAGCCCGCTGCTGCCTGACGCAGTTTTGCGCATCGACCAGATTCCCCCTGCCGGACGGACCTTGTCGGTCAAGGCCAACGATGAGGCCCTTGCGCGGCTGACCGAGCGGCTCAAGATCTCGGCCCTTGAACGTCTGACCGCCGAGATCAAGATTAGCCGCTTCCGGGGCGGCCTGCGCGCAGCCGGGCGGATCGAAGCGACAGTGGTGCAACCCTGTGTCGTCACCGCCGAGCGGGTAACCCAGGAGATCGACGAGCCAGTGGACCGCGTTTTCCTGCCCACCTCACAGCGTGCGCGCGGCTCCGAGCCGGGCTCCGAGACGTTTGTCGACCTTGAGGGTGAAGATCCGCCCGACTACTTCGACGGGCCTGAACTGGACCTGACAGAACTGCTGGTCGAAACACTGGCTCTCGCCATCGATCCTTATCCACGCGCGCCAGGTGCGAGCCTGGAATCGCTGGAGTTGGACCCTGACGATGCAGAGACTTCGCCCTTTGCGCGTCTGAAGGGCTTGAAGCCGCGATCGGGCGACGAGTAACCGACCGACCGCGGGCGCGAGCGGCGGGACTTGCGCCAACCCGGCGATGAGTTATGTTCACCGCAGCGTTGCGCAGGGCCATCGGAATCTCGTTTTCGCCGCGTAACGCTAACCTCAAACGGAACCACCGGCCATGCCAACGCCTTGTCCCATGTGGTTTCAACGCCCGAATCTCGGGTTCGATAACAGGCGCAAATGACCGACAGAATTCGCATTTCGGTGGACGCCATGGGTGGCGACAATGGTCCCCGAATCGTCCTTCACGGCGCGCAGCTGGCGCTGCGGGAGCGCAAGAACACGAGCTACATCTTCCACGGCCGCCAGGAGGAGCTTGGCCCGCTTCTCGAGGAATTCGCCGAGCTCAAACCCGTTTCGACCATTCGCCACAGCGACAATGTCATTGCCATGGACGAAAAGCCGAGCCAGGCCTTGCGCAAGGGGCGGGGCAACTCCTCCATGTGGGCGGCGCTGCAGTCGGTCAAGGACGGCGAGGCGGACGTTTGCATCTCCGGGGGTAACACCGGCGCCCTGATGGCCATGGCCACCATGTGCCTGCGCCCGATCGAGGGCATTTCCCGCCCAGGTATCGCCGCTATCTGGCCGACTCTGCGGTCCGATATCATCGTGCTCGACGTTGGCGCCACCATCGGCGCGGACGCCCAGCAGCTTGTCGATTTCTCCATCCTGGGCGCCGCCCTGGCGCGCGCCCTTTTCGATGATGAGCAGCCTGTCGTCGGCCTCCTCAATGTCGGCACTGAGGAGGTAAAGGGCCTCGATTCGATCCGGGAGGCGGCTCGCCTGCTGTCCGTGGCTAGCGGCGCGGGCTTTCGCTACCACGGGTTCGTCGAGGGCGACGATATCGGCAAGGGCACCGTCGACGTCGTCGTGACCGAAGGGTTCGTCGGCAATATCGCCTTGAAGACCGCCGAGGGCACCGCCCGTCAGGTCGGCAGCTACGTGCGCAATGCGCTCAAGGCCAATTTCCTGTCCAGGGTCGGCGCGCTGCTCGCTGGCCAGGCGCTCGATGCGCTCCGGCGCAAGCTCGATCCGCGCACCGTAAACGGCGGGGTTTTCCTCGGGCTCAACGGCATCGTCATCAAATCGCATGGCGGCACCGACGAAATCGGTTACAAGAGCGCCCTCGGCCTTGCCTACGAAATGGCGCGCAGCCGCCTCATCGACAAGATCGATGAGGGTCTACGCCAGTTTCCGGTCAAGCCTGCGACGCCCGTAGAAAATCAACCGGAGGCAAAACCGGCGTGAAAACGCGTACTATAATCCGCGGTGTCGGCGGGTATCTTCCGGAGAAAGTCCTCACCAACGACGACCTGGCCAGGATGGTCGACACCTCGGACGAGTGGATCGTCCAGCGTGTCGGCATTCGCGAGCGCCATATCGCGGCCGAAGGCGAGATGACCTCGGACCTTGCCGTCCATGCTGCGCGCGCCGCCATGGCCCAGGCCGGTGTCGGTCCCGAGGACATCGACCTGATCGTCGTGGCCACGACAACGCCCGACTATACCTTTCCGGCCGCCGCGGCCATGGTGCAGATGAAGCTCGGCATCCACCACGGCGCTGCCTTCGACATCCAGGCCGTGTGCTCGGGCTTTGTCTATGCCGTTGCCGTCGTCGATAGTTACCTGAAGAACGGTCTTGCCCGGCGCGCCCTCGTCATCGGTGCCGAAACCTTCTCGCGCCTTCTCGACTGGACCGACCGGTCGACTTGCGTACTGTTCGGCGACGGCGCCGGCGCCGCTGTCCTCGAGCGCGTCGAGATCGCCGACGGCGAGGCGGACCGGGGGGTTCTCTCCTCAGCCCTGCGCTCGGACGGCCACCACTGGGATAAGCTCTATGTCGACGGCGGCCCGTCTTCGACGGGTGTTGCCGGTCACGTTAAGATGCAGGGTCCCGAGGTCTTCCGCCACGCTGTCGGCAAGATCACCGACGTGGTGCAATCCTCGCTTGATCAGGCGGGCGTGACCGTCGACGACCTCGATTGGTTCGTGCCGCACCAAGCCAACAGGCGGATCATCGACGGCGCAGGAGTCAAGCTTGGCCTACCACCCGAGAAGGTTATCGTGACCGTCGACCGGCACGCCAACACCTCGGCCGCCTCCGTGCCTCTGGCGCTGAGTGTCGCCGTTGCCGATGGCCGCATCAAGCGCGGTGATCTGGTGATGCTCGAGGCCATGGGCGGAGGTTTCACCTGGGGCGCATCGCTCATCCGCTGGTGAGCTTGTCCACCGGTTGATCCGGTGCGCTCGGTAAGGCCATCTCGCGCATTGACCTTAGCCGTTTCAAGGCGTTAGTCTCTCTACGGGTTGAGGAAACGCCAACAAGGTCCCGCCGTGCGGGCCTTAGCGACGTCGAGATCGTGCCGACAACAAAGATGGCCCGGCAGCCGATCCACGGTGCCGTGGACCGTGCATTGGCCTTGTGGCGAAGCGGGGGTGCGAATGGCTCAGAAGACGGTGACTCGGGCGGATTTGGCCGAAGTCGTTTATGGCACGGTCGGCCTTTCCAGAACCGAATCGGCGGAGCTCGTCGAGCGCGTGCTCGATCTCATCAGCGATGCTCTGGTGCGGGGGGAAAACGTCAAACTGTCGTCCTTCGGCTCCTTTCAAGTCCGCTCCAAGAACCAGCGGATCGGGCGGAATCCCAAGACTGGTGAGGAGGTTCCGATCCTCCCGCGTCAGGTCCTTGTGTTCAAACCCAGCAATGTGTTGAAATCCAAGATCAACAAATCTATGGTTCGCACTGGAAAATAAAGCATTCTGGAGTGCGGTTTGGACAAGTCCCCCGACGCCTTCCGGACGATCTCCGAGGCCGCTGAAGAGCTTGACCTTCCCCAGCACGTGCTGCGTTTCTGGGAGACTCGCTTTTCGACGATCAAGCCGCTGAAGCGGGGCGGTGGGCGGCGCTACTACCGCCCCGACGACGTGATGCTTTTGAAGGGTATCCGTCACCTGCTCTACGATCAGGGCTTCACTATCAAAGGCGTGCAGCGCATCCTCAAGGATCAGGGGCCGCGTTACGTCATCGCGGTCGGCGAAGGCAAGCCCGTCGAGGAACTCTTGCCCATGATCGAGCAGGCACAGGCAGTCGGCGACGAAGCCGAGCTCGAGGAGGCGCGCTTGACCGCCAGCGCCGGACTCGACACCGAAGCGCGCGACAAGCTCTCGGACGTCCTCAAGGAGCTCCTCGACTGCAAGCGCATCCTGGAGCGCGCCCGCGAAACATAAGAGCGGGATGCGAAAATCCCGCTCTAGCACATTTGCTTATTCGCCTGCCGGCACCGTGGCCGGAGTGCGCTCTGACGGCTTCTCGCCCGCCGGCTCTTTGTGACGTCCCTCGAGCTTGACGTTGGGCAACAGCAGTGCGCAGACGAATCCCACTGCAAAGAGCGCGGCCCCGAAATAAAACACGGTGCCGAACGCGGTGGTGAAAACCTCGACCACCTCGCTTGCCGCCGCCGAAGGCAGAGTGGCGATCGCCGCCGGCGTCATGTCCGTCATCGGTCCGGGCATGGCTGCAAGTGTTGCGGCCGAGATCGTTTCCTGGCCGCGCATCAGCGCCGCGGTCAGTAATCCGCCATTGGCCGCAAGCCCGAGCGAGGCGCCGATCATGCGGGCAAGCGTGATGGTGCCGGTCGCCGCCCCGACGTCGCGCATCGGCGCGGCCGCCTGCACTGCCGTCATCAGCGTCTGCATCTGCAGTCCGATAGCCGTTGAAAAGAAGAACATCAGAACGCCGATCACCCAGAGGGGGGTCGATGCATGGACCATGCTGAACCCGATCAGCACAACGGCACCGAGCGCCATCGAGGCAATGGGGAATACCTTGTAGCGTCCCGATCGCGAGACCAAATAGCCCGAGCCGATCGAGGCGATGAGCGAGCCGATCGAGGAGGGCAGGAAGAGGAGTCCGGCCAGTGCAGGCGGCAGCCCTGTCACGGTCTGCAGGAACAGCGCGAAATAGTTGAGCATGCCGAGCGTTGCGACGCCCGAGACCACCGAGATGATCAGCGCCAGAGAGATGCTGCGGTTGGCAAACAGATGCAGCGGCACCATTGGCTCGTCTGCCTTCCGTTCGACCATCACGAACCCGGTGAGCGCCGCGAGCACGACAGCCGGCAGCAGATAACTCATGACGCCGCCATAACCGCCGCCGAGTGCCTCCTCGGCCCAGAACACCGTCGCCGTCACGGCGGCCGCCAGCAGGAATCCACCCGGATAGTCGATGCTGGGTTTGCGCCCGGTGTCGAAATTGGGCATGGCCCAGATCAGAACGGCAATGACGCCGATGCCGATCGGCAGGTTGATCAGGAAAATGTATTCCCAACCGACAGTCTGGCTGATGACGCCGCCCGCCACCGGCCCAACAAGGCTTGCAACCGTGAACACGGCCGAGCTCATACCCTGGTACTTTGCCCGTTCGCGTGGCTCGAAGAGGTCGGCGAGGATGCCGAAGGCAGAGGTCATCAGTCCACCCCCGCCAAGGCCCTGCAACACGCGGGCGGCGATCAGGGACTCCATGGACCAGGCGAGGCCGCAGGCGAGCGAGCCCACGACGAAGAGGACGATGGCGACCATGAACACGCGTTTGCGCCCGAACAGGTCACCGAGCTTGCCGTAGAAGGGCGTCACCGCTGCCGTCGCCAGGAGATACGCGGCGCCCACCCAGCCGAAGAGCTCGAGCTTGCCGAGGTCGGCAGCGATGGTAGGCAATGCCGTCGCCACGATCTGCGCATCGAGGACCCCCATGAAGAGGCCGACGAGCAGGGCGATGTAGATCGTCATTTTGCGGGAATGGGAAAGGCCTTGCGAGGCAACCATATCGGTCATGACAAACTCTTTAATGGATGGTCGCGCGAAAATGTGCTAGAGGCAATTATATGTCAATAGCACATATTATCAAACCTGCGCCTGCCTGGCTTTGAGCCGCTCCGCTTTGCAGCACGACAAAGAGTTGATATGAGCCGCTTCATGAGCAAGGACAACACCGCCAGGGAAAAAAAGCCGGACGATCGGCTCCGGGACCACCATCTCCTGCAGCTCACCGATCACGGCATGTCGCGGCGGGCGGCCGAGGCCGTCGTCACCATCGACACGATCATGGGCAATATTCGCCGGTCCATGGCCCGGCGCGAGCTGATGCGGATGGCCATGCGCGACCTGGAGCTCGATCTGGATCCGGGTGTCTTCGACGTCATGTCGATCGTTGAATCCTGCAGCGGCAGCGAGCATGAGGTGACGGTCGGTACCGTCGCCGAACGCCTCAATGTCGATCCCTCCCGCGCCAGCCGTATCGTTGCCGACGCGGTCGAGGCCGGCGTCGTCCGGCGCGTCGCCTCACAGGCCGATGCCCGACGCATCTGCCTCGAACTGACCGATGTTGGTCGCCGCCATGCTCTTGCGGTGCGCAAATACAAGTGGCGCCGCTTCGCCGACGCCCTTGGCGATTGGCCTGAGGACGAGCTCGTCGAGTTCGCCCGACTCTTTGCCAAATTCAGCAGCTGGGTGGCGGATGCCGACGCCAAGCATACGAAGGCCGTGGAAGCCGAGCGCGACAAGGACTAAGTGCGCGTCCTCGGGTTCGACGCTCGACTGCGCCTACCCGAACACCACCGTCTTGTGCCCGTTGAGCATCACCCGGCTTTCAAGGTGGAGCTTGACGGCTCGTGCCAGCACCCGGCTCTCGATATCGCGTCCTGCCGCGATCAGGTCGTCCGGGCTCATCGAATGCGTCACCCGTGCCGTTTCCTGCTCGATGATCGGCCCCTCGTCGAGGGCGGCCGTCACGTAGTGTGCCGTCGCCCCGATGAGCTTGACCCCACGCTCGTGCGCCTGATGGTAGGGCTTGGCGCCCTTGAAGCTCGGCAGGAACGAGTGATGGATGTTGATTGCCTTGCCGAAGAGCCGGTTCGAGAGATTGTCGGAAAGCACCTGCATATAGCGCGCGAGCACCACCAGGTCCGCACCCGTCTCTTTGACCAGGTCGATGACCTTGCCTTCCTGCTCGGCCTTGTTGTCCTTGGTCACCGGCCAGAGGTGGAAGGGAATCTCCTCGGCTTTGGCGATCCGCTCGGCATCGGCGTGGTTGGAGATGATCGCGGCCACCTCTGCGTCGAGCCAGCCGACACGGATCTGATAGAGCAGATGCAGCAGCGCATGGTCGAACTTGGAGACCATGATGATCATCTTGGGCTTGGTGGCCTGATCGGCGATGGCCGTCTTCATGCCGAACCGTTCGACGGCGGGCTTCAACGCCCGCTCAATGTTCTCGCGACCGATCCCCGCCGGCATGGTGAAGGCAATGCGCATGAAGAACATGCCGGTTTGCCGGTCCCAGAACTGGTTGCTTTCGGCGATGTTGCCGCCGAGCGCCGCCAGCTCCGTGGTAATGGCCGCGACGATCCCCGGTCGGTCCGCGCATGAGAGCGTCAGCACATAGGTCGGTTGCTTGAGGGCCGTTTCCGGCGGGTTCGCCTGCACTTGTGCCGCTGCATTGCTCATCTTGTGTCCTCGATAGTCCTGTACGAAATCCATCCCGCCCGGCGAGCAAGCGCACCGACATGACGCGGTTCGACGTGTTGCGTCTGCTCTAGCCGATTTCGACGAGGAACGCCTCCAGTTCCTCGGCCTCGATCGCTACTTCGTGCCGCGCCTCGGGATAAGCTCCCCCGCGCACATCGGCAACATATTCAGTGAACGCCGCGATTCGCTCGGCCTGCAGCCGTTCGTACTCGGCCGCGAAATTGCGGTAAACCTTGGCGTGACGCGGCACGTGTCCTCTATTGCTGCCGACGACGTCCGTTGCAAAGAGATATTGCGCGTCGCACCCGGCGCCTGCGCCCATCGAGATCATGACGAGGGACGTGCGCTGGCTGATCGCCGCGGCGACGGGGCTCGGCACCACCTCTATCTCGGCCGCAAAGGCTCCCGCTTCCTCGAGCGCCTTGACCTGCTGCCAAACGAGCATGGCGGTTTCGGCCGTCTTGCCCACCGCCTTGAACCCGCCCGTCCAGGTGCGCTGCGACGGGATCAGGCCCGAATGACCGCAGACGGGGATACCTTCCTCGCGCAGCCGCCGCACGGTCTTGTAGCTCGCGGCGCAGTAGACCGCGTCGGCGCTGGCCTTGAGCACCTGGAACGCGCCGCGCAGATAATCTTCGGCGGTGACGAAGTCGCCGTATTCGAGGCCCGGAACTGCAAAGCAATTCGGCGCCGCGTCCCGAAAGTCGGGTCGCAGGACCAGGGCAGGGGGCACCGAGATCATGTCGACCCCAGCCTTCTCGGCCGCCTCGGCCTCCTCCATCGTCTCGACCCGGAGCATGGTGAGTTGCCTTACGCCCTTCAACGCCCGGATGTCAGCTACCGTCGGCCGTGTGCGACCCATGATGTTCTCCAGTCCCCGGATGTAGTCGATTGTTATTACGCCGCCAGCAGGCCCTTCAGCCGCACACCGGCATCTCCCAGGGCCGTCGGATCCGGCCGTGCGCCGCGCCCGATCAGCATCTCGGCAAGCCGGATGTCCTTTGCCACCGCATTGCCCGGGCCGATGCCGCTCGCCGCCACCAGCCGCCCGTCTGTCGCCAGATGGAAGTGGATCGTCGCGCCGTCCCCTAGCGCTCGCGTCACCGTCTCGTGCCCTTCATCGACAAGTCCCGTTATCTGCAGGGTCAGCTCGTATTGGTCCGACCAGAACCAGGGCACGCTCGCGATCGCCTCATTGGTGCCCATCATGTTGCGGGCGACGAGGTTCCCCTGGTCCTGCGCATTGCGCCAGCTTTCGAGCCGCACGCGTCTGCCGCCATAAATCGGCAACGGATAGGAGCAGCAGTCACCCGCCGCGAAGATGTCGGGGTCGCTGGTGCGCAACATCTCGTCGACCGCAATGCCATTCTCGACGACAAGTCCCGCCGCTTCCGCCGGCCCGGTCACCGGCACCGCCCCGATGCCCACGACGATGAGGTCGGCGGCGATCTCGTTTCCGCTCGTCAATACGACCTGCGTGCCTGCCGCGTCGCACCGCAACTCCGCGATCCCATCTCCGAACATCATCCGCACGCCATGGGTTCGGTGCTCGTCCTCTACACGCCGCGCCAGGCTTTCCGGCACCCCCCGCGTCAAGAGCCGCGGCAAAGCCTCGATCAGCGTCACCTCCGCCCCGCGCCGGCGCGCGCTCGACGCCAGCTCCAGTCCAATGAACCCGCCGCCGATGATGGCGACATGCGCGCCGCCTTCGATCCGCGAGCGGATCGCCAGTGCGTCGTCATAGGTCCTGAGATAGGCGATCGATGCCGCATCCGCCCCTGGCACCGGCAGCCGGCGGGGCACGCAGCCCGTCGCCAGCAGCAGCCTGTCGTAGCCGAGCGTCTCCTCGCCCGAAAGCACAAGGCGCTTGTTCGGCCGGTCGATCGCCGTCACCCAGGTGCCGCCGCAAAAACTGATGTCCGCTTCTGTCAGCCGCTCGGTCGAGGCAATGGTCTTGGGAAGCGGGGTTTCCAGGCCCGCCATCGCCTGCTTGGAAAGCGGTGGGCGCTCATAGGGCAGGTACGTTTCCGCCCCGATCAGCGTCACGGCGCCGGCAAAGCCCTGCTCACGCAGCGCCAACGCCGCCCGTGCACCGCATTCTCCGGCGCCGACGATCACGAAACGCTCGCTCACGGCTGTCTCCTCCCGACGGTCTTGCGACAACTCAAACCCCTAAACCGCGACGAAAACCGCCCCATCCTCGACCTTGACCGGATAGGTCTTGAGGTTGATGCAGGCGGGCGCGCCCTTGGCCTCGCCGGTCTTGTAGTTGAAACGCCCGTTGTGCTTGGGGCACTCGATGATCTCGTCCATCACCAGTCCGTCAGCGAGGCAAATATGTTCATGCGTGCAGAGGCCTTCGGTGGCGAAATACTCGTCCTCGGGGCTGCGGTAGATGGCGAACACGCGCCCGCCATGGTCGAAGCGGATCACGTCCTCTTCCTCGATATTGTCGGCGGCGCACGCTTCGATCCAGTTCGCCATTGCAGTCACTCCTCTTACTCGGCCGCCTGCGGGGCAGGGTCCGCGTGCAGTTCGTCCCTGTAGGGTTTGGCCGTCGGCGGCAGTTCGCGCTTGAGGTAATAGTCCTCGTAGCGCAGCTGGCGCAGGAAAGCCGGGATCATCTCGCGGTACCCGTCGATGATCGAAGTGTTGGGCGCCGGCAGGTCGTGCTTGATGAGCGCGTGCAACCGCGGCAGCGCGTGGTAGGGCACCATGGGGAACATGTGGTGTTCGACATGGTAGTTCATGTTCCAGTAGATGAAGCGGCTGATCGGGTTCATGTGGACCGTGCGGCTGTTGAGCCGGTGGTCGGTGACGTTGTCCGCCAACCCGCCGTGCTGCAGCAGGCCTGTCATCACCGCGTGCCAGGCGCCGTAGAAACGCGGCAGGCCGATCAGCATCAGCGGCAGGATCGAGCCGAGCCAGATCGAAAGCGCGATTGTCGTTGCATAGATGGCAACCCATATCCGCGCCACGCGCACGACCTTGGCTTGCTCCATCTCGGGGATGAAGGTCTTCTCCTCGGCCGAAACGATTCCCGCTGCGTTGCGTCCCATGTCGATCACGGCATGCCAGACATCGAGGATGCCGAAGAAATTGAGGATTACCCGCGCAAGATCGGGCGGCCGCATTACCGCGATCTCCGGATCGCGTCCGACGATGATGGTGTCGGTGTGGTGCCGTGCGTGGCTCCAGCGCCAGGTGACGGGATTGCGCATCATCATGAACGAGGCGATCTGGTACACGACGTCGTTCATCCAGCGCGTCTTGAACGCCGTGCCGTGCCCGCATTCGTGCCAGCGCGAGTCTCCGGCCGAGCCGTAGAGTACGCCATAGGCGAGGAATACCGGCACCGCCCACCACGTGCCCCAGAGCGCAATGCCCGATGCGCCGAGCACGACGAGCGAGCCGAGCCAGATGACGGTGTCGCGCATGGCCGGGCCGTCGGTGCGCTTCATCAGCTCCTTCATCTGCTTGCGTTCGATGTCGGTGTGGTACCACTCGGCGGCCGCCAGGCCATTCTCCACGGCCGCCTGCGCGTCGCGCCCGATGAGGCTGTAGTCTCGTTTGCTGGCAACGGTACTCATGGTCCTCCTCCGGTGACGGTGCGCAACCATCCATTCGATTGCTAAGCCACATTGCCGCGCCGAGGCAATGTGGCTATGATAATTTCTATCAAAACCCTCAGAACGTCAGCATCATTCTGATGGAGTCCGTCAGGGAAGGGAACAATGGCCAGACGCCCCACCGTCGCCGATCTTGCACGCGAGGCCGGGGTGAGCGTTGCCACCGTCGATCGGGTGCTCAATGCCCGCCTGCCGGTACGCCCGCAGACGGCCCACCGCGTCTACGAGGCAGCCGAGGCGATCGGCTATCACGGGCTCGGGCTCATCCGCCGGCGCGCTGAGGAAGCGCTGCCGCTCTACCGTTTCGGTTTCCTGCTCCAGCGCCCTGATCAGCTCTTCTATCAGGACTTCGCCCGCGCCCTCGATCAGGCGACGCTCGTGCCACATGCCGACTTCCGCGCCCAGCCCACGATACGGTTTCTGCCGTCGCAGAAGCCGTCGGACATCGTCGCCAACCTCGGGGAGTTGGCGCCGCATGTCGATACGATCGGCATGGTGGCGATCGACCATCCGGCCGTGACCGCGGCCGTCGCAGACGTCGAAGCCTCCGGAAAACCGGTCTTTTCCCTGCTCTCGGACTTCGCCACGGGTGTCCGCCGCGGCTATATCGGCACAAATAACCGCAAGGTCGGCCGCACTGCCGGCTGGCTGGTGGCCAAGGCCGCGCCGACCGCCGGAAAGGTTGCTGTTTTCGTCGGCAGCCATCGCTTCCATGGCCACGAAATGCGCGAGATAGGCTTCCGCTCCTATCTGCGAGAGGCCGCTCCGGACCTTGCCATAATCGACACGCAGGTCTCACTCGAGGATGCCGGTCTCGCCCACGAGGCGACGCTCGACATCCTGCGGCGCTACCCTGATCTCGTCGCGATCTATCTCGCCGGTGGCGGTACCGAGGGCGTCATATCGGCCCTGCGCGAGGAGAGCATGGCCGGTCGCGTTGTGCTGGTGTGCAACGAGATCAATCCCGTGACCCATGCCGCGCTCGCCGACAATATCGCGACCGCCTTGATTGCCACGCCCTTGGCGGCCCTCTCCCAGGCACTTGTCGATTTGATGGCCGGCGCGCTCGCCCGCCCGCAAGCCGAGTCCGTCGGCCAGACCTTTCTGCCGTTTGACATATTCGTATCTGAAAACATTTGAACGGGAGACCGCTCGATCGATCAGGTCGTCTTTTTGTAACGTTGCAGCGCCCATTTGTTCCGCAGATTTCTCGCGAACTGCCCGCTCGTGCTCGAATTTTGGAACGAAAATTCCGCATTGACAAATAAACGGAACCTGTGTTTCATTTACTCAAGAAAGGGATCGGACCTGTGCAAAAGGCCCGGCGCGACAGGGAGACAGCGACGTTGAACGACCGGCCCATTCGCTTTGCGTTGAACCACATGGTGGCGCCGCAGTTGTCCCTGCCGGAGTTCTTCGCCCTCGCGCGCAATCTCGGCATGTCGTCGGTCGAGATCCGCAACGATATCGCCGGCCAGGCGATCCTCGACGGCACGCCGGCTTCGACGGTGCGTCGATGGTCCGCTGATGAAGGCGTTGACATAATTTCCATCAATGCCCTGCAAAAATTCAATCATTGGTCAGCTGATCGCGCCAGCGAGGCCGAGGCGCTTGCCGACTATGCCGCCAAATGCGGCGCAAGGGCGCTGGTGCTTGTCGCCGCCAATGACGGCACACGCATGGCCGATGCCGAACGCGTGGCCAATGCGACCGAGTCTCTCGTTGGGCTGAAGCCGATCCTGGCATCTCGCGGCCTTGCTGGCTTCGTCGAGTGCCTTGGTTTCGAGGCCTGCTCGCTGCGTCGCAAGTCCGAGGCTGTTTCCGCCATAAGGGCAGCAGACGGGGCCGGGGTGTTCACCCTGACCCATGACACGTTCCATCATTATCTGGCGGGCGAAGCCGCGATGTTCCCGGACAGGACAGGTCTCGTCCATATCTCCGGCGTCGACCATCCGGAGGTCGCTGTTTCCGACATGCGCGATGCCCACCGCCTGCTGGTTGGACCCGCTGACCGGCTCGGCAATCTCGATCAGATCGCCGCCTTGCGCGCCGCCGGCTGCGACGCGATCCTGTCATTCGAGCCTTTTGCGGAGGAGCTGCGCGCTCTTGCCGATCCGGCCGCCGCCATAAGGCGGAGTGCCGACTACATCATCGAGGGCCTCGCGCGCCGCGCGGCCTGAACCAGAATTCCCGTTTCAGGGAACATTCCGGAAAAAGGGGGTGCCGCCGGACGCCCGCTCTGTGGAGGAGAAAGCAATGAAGAAGTTCGTATTGGCCGGCCTTGCCGCGACCTTGATGACCGGTTCGGCCGCTGCCGAGACCATCGGCGTTTCGATGGCGCTCTTCGACGACAACTTCCTGACCGTCCTGCGCAACGGCATTCAGACCTATGCCGATAGCCTCGACGACGTCGACGTGCAGATCGAGGACGCCCAGAACGACGTTGGCAAGCAGCTCAACCAGATCCAGAACTTCGTCGCCTCTGGCGTCGACGCCATCATCGTCAATCCCGTCGATACCGATGCCACCGAAGCCATGAGCGCGCTCGCCGATCAGGCCGGCATCCCGCTGGTTTATGTCAATCGCCAGCCGGTCAACCTCGAGAACCTGCCCGACAACCAGGCGTTCGTTGCCTCCAATGAGGTGGATTCGGGTACCCTCGAAACCCAGGAGGTCTGCCGCCTGCTGCAGGAGGCCGGCAAGGGCGAGGGCGCCAGAATCGTGGTGCTGATGGGTGAGCTCTCAAACCAGGCTGCCCGGCAGCGCACCCAGGACGTCCACGACGTCATCGCCACCGATGAATGCTCTTTCATCGAGATCGTCGAGGAGCAGACCGCCAACTGGCAGCGTACCCAGGCTGCCGACCTTATGACCAACTGGCTCTCGGCCGGCATCGAGTTCGACGCCGTCGTCTCCAACAATGACGAGATGGCCATCGGAGCCATCCAATCGCTGAAGGCGGCTGGCGTATCGATGGAAGAGATGATCGTGGGCGGGGTCGACGCCACTCAGGATGCACTTGCGGCCATGCAGGCCGGAGACCTTGACGTCACCGTCTTTCAGAACGCGGCCGGTCAGGGCCAAGGCTCGGTCGACGCCGCCCTTGCCCTCGCCCGTGGCGAGGAAGTCGATCGCGAGGTGTGGATCCCGTTCGAACTGGTGACGCCCGAGAACATGGACCAGTACATGTCGGCCAACTGATCGGCCGATGGACGCAGCGCCCACGGGCACTGCGGATACCAGCGATGGCGGCGGTTCCGCCGCCATCCACCAGAGCGTTTTCAGCAAAAGTGGACACCACTTTTGCGGTTCGAAAGCGCGACAATTCAAATAGCGTAGAGCACCGTTCCGATTGATCGAAACGGGGAAGGTCGAAGTTGCAGTCCGCCCCGTGAACCTGTTCGCGCGGGATGTCATCCGGGCGTAAGATAGGATCCCGAGCCTGTGCCGCCATGCACGGGCCACCTTGCAGAACGGGGCCACGGGCCCGAAGGGGGGAGATCATGGCACAAGTCGCTACAACCGGCACAACCGCGTCATTGCCGGACAAGTCCCGGCCTCAATGGCCGGCCGAGTTCAACGTCTTCATCGGGTTGATCCTCATCGCCCTGGTCTTCGAGGCGCTCGGCTGGATTTTCCAGGGCCATAGCTTCCTCCTCAACTTTCAGCGCTTGTCGATCATGGTGCTGCAGGTGTCGATCGTCGGCATCATCGCCGTTGGCGTGACCCAGGTCATCATCACCGGTGGCATCGATCTTTCGTCGGGATCGCTCGTCGGGGCAACCGCCATGATCGCGATGAGCCTGGCGCAGGTGTCGACCTATGAGCGCGCCGTCTTTCCTGCGCTGACCGATCTACCCGTCATCGTCCCCGTCGGCGTCGGGCTTCTCTGCGGCCTTGCCGCTGGCTTCGTCAACGGCGCCCTCATCGCCTACACCAAGATTCCGCCCTTCATCGCTACACTCGGAATGATGGTCACCGCCCGCGGCTTTGCCAAGTGGTACACAAAGGGCCAGCCGGTCTCGTTCCCGACCGACGATTTCGCCGCTATCGGCGCCGGCATGAACCCAGTGCTGATCTTCATCGCGGTCGCGGTGCTGTTCTCGCTTATCCTGCGCTTCACCGTCTACGGCCGGCGCACTTACGCTATCGGCTCCAACGAGCAGGCCGCCCGCGTCTCGGGCATCAATGTCGAGCACCACCTGATGCTGGTTTATGGCATCGCCGGTGGTCTGGCCGCGCTCGCAGGCATCGTGCTTGCCGCCCGTGGCCTCACGGCCCAGGCCGGCGCCGGCGTGATGTACGAACTCGATGCCATCGCCATGGCCGTCATCGGCGGCACCTCGCTTTCGGGCGGGCGCGGCTCGATCATCGGCACCACCCTCGGCATGCTGATCTTCGGCGTCATCATCTCCGGCTTCACCTTCCTGAGGCTCGATGCCTACTACCAGGAGATGATCAAGGGCGCGATCATCGTCATAGCCGTCGTGCAGGACGTCTACCGCCAGCGCATGCGCGGCCGGATCTGATCAAGGAGGAGGCGATAATGTCCGCTGACGACGGCAGGATCATCCTGCAGACCGAAGCCCTCACCAAGCACTATGGCGGCGTACACGCCCTCGATGATGCCAATTTCATATTGCGCGATGGCGAACATGTCGCCATCGTCGGCGACAACGGCGCCGGCAAGTCGACTTTCGTGCGCCAGATCACCGGCGTCGAGCAGCCGACCTCGGGCAAGATCTTCTTCGATGGTGAAGAGGTCTCCTTCAAGAACCCGATCGAGGCGCGCGACCACGGCATCGAAACAGTGTTCCAGAACCTGGCCCTGGCCGACGATCTGGACGTGCCGTCCAACCTCTTCCTTGGGCGTGAGGAGACCTATTTCAACCTCGGCCCGTTCTCGATCCTCAACGAGCGCTCCATGGGCCAGAAGGCGCTGAGCGCCTTGAAGACCACGGGCGTGAAGATTCCCGATCTCAAGAACAAGATCCGCAACATGTCGGGCGGTCAGCGGCAATGCGTCGCGATCAGCCGTGCAGCAACCTTTGCCTCCAAGCTCATCATTATGGACGAGCCCACCGCTGCGCTCGGCGTACAGGAGACCGCCCAGGTCGAGAACATCATCCGCGGCCTCAAGGAGCGTGGTATTCCGCTTATCCTCGTCAGCCACAATTTGCGGCAGGTGCTCGATCTCGTCGATCGCATCTGGGTCTGGCGCCGCGGCAAGATCGTCGGTGCGGTCGATCGCGACAAGACCGACGGCAACGAGATCGTCTCGCTGATCACTGGCGTCAAATCCGGTGTCGACGAGGAAGCGGCGTTCGTTTAGCTGAGATCCATCTCTCCCGATCGAGGGTCGTCAGGTTTCACCTCCCACCTCCGGGCCGCTTACGAGCGGCCTCCTTTTTGTAAAAAAGAGAGGACTAATATGACTGTACGCTTCGGCCTCCTCGGCGCCGGTCGCATCGGCAAGGTGCATGCGAGGGCCGTTTCCGGCAACCCAAAGGCAAAGCTCGTCGCCGTCGCCGACGCCTTCGAGCAGGCCGCCAACGACATCTCGACCGCCTATGGATGCGAGGTGCGCACGATCGACGAGATCCTGGCGGCCAACGACATCGACGCCGTCGTCATCTGCACCCCCACCGACACCCACGCCGACCTCATTGAGGCCTTCGCCAGGGCCGGCAAGGCGATCTTCTGCGAAAAGCCAATCGACCTCGATGTCGCCCGGGTCAAGGCGTGCCTCGAGACAGTAGCCGAGACCAACGCCACTCTCATGGTCGGCTTCAACCGCCGCTTCGATCCGCATTTCATGGCGGTGCGCGCCGCAATCGATGCCGGCGACATCGGTGATGTGGAAATGGTCACCATCGTCTCGCGCGATCCGGGTCCGCCGCCTGTCGACTACATCAAGCGCTCGGGCGGCATCTTCCGCGACATGACCATCCACGATTTCGACATGGCGCGCTTCCTTTTGGGCGAAGACATCGAGACCGTCACCGCCCACGCGTCCGTCCTCGTCGACCAGGCCATCGGCGACGCTGGCGACTACGACAGCGCCAGCGTTATCCTCACCACCGCCTCGGGCAGGCACGCCACCATCTCCAACTCACGCCGCGCCACCTATGGCTACGACCAGCGCATCGAGGTGCACGGCTCCAAGGGCTCCGCTGCCGCCGAAAACCAGCGCCCCGTCTCGATCGAGATCGCCACGGCCAAGGGCTACACCCGGCCGCCGCTGCACGATTTCTTCATGACCCGCTACACCGAGGCTTATGCCAACGAAATCAGGACTTTCATCGAGGCCGTTGAATCAAAGTCCAAACCGTCTCCGAGCGGGCAGGATGGCCTCATCGCCCTTGCCTTGGCTGAAGCGGCGCTGAAATCCGTCGCCGAGGGCAGGGCGGTCAAGGTGAGCCAGATCGTCGGCTGATTTTGAACGTCAGAGGCTCCGGATGTATACTGGCCGAGTGTACATCCGGAGGTGTCGCGTGAAGGTCGCCAAATGGGGCAACAGCCTCACCGTTCGCATCCCTGCCGATGTCGCGCGTACGCTCCAGCTTCGGGTGGGTGACGAGGTAACCGTTCAAATCACGGCAAATGTTCGAGTCGCCGGTAAGGATACGACCGCGATCGAAAGGATACGAGCCGCGAGGAACTCATTGCGCGAATCCGCGCTTTGCAACGTCCCGTGCCCAAGGGCTGGAAATTCGGGCGCGCCGATTTGTACGAAGACTGAAGGATCGTCTGTCGGTCCTCAACCCCTTCCGCTGATTTCAGGGTTGCAGTAGCCACTCGTGCTCGGGCGCGTTGTGGAACTTCCACGTCCGGTGCGGTCCGGCCATCACGTTGAGATAGTAGCAGTCGTAGCCTGCGACTGCCGCCACCGGGTGATATCCCCTGGGCACGAGCGATACGTCGCCGTCCTCGACGGCCATGGCAACGTCAAGGCTCCTGTCGTCCGTGTAGACCCGCTGCATGGCGAACCCCTGCGGCGGGTTGAACCGGTGATAGTAGGTCTCCTCCAGCAGGCTCTCGTGCGGCAGGTTGTCCACGTCGTGCTTGTGCGGCGGGTAGGACGAGGTGTTCCCCCCGGGAGTGATCACCTCCACCACCAGCAGTGAATGGGCCGGATCGGTTTCGGGCAGGATGTTGGTTACGTAGCGTGTATTGGCGCCTTTGCCTCGAGTAATCTGCGGGCTGGTCCCGGGCGCGATGACGCGCGCCGTGTAAACACCACGCACCCCCGGCGCCGCGCAGGCGGCAAGCTCGAGCGCGGTCGTCGCTTCCGCCCGCCAGGTCGCGCCCGCCGGCACATAAACGGCATAGGGCTCGCCCTCGAAGGGGCTCATGCGCGCGCCGAGCTCGCCGAAATCCTGGCCGTCGACGGTGATCCGGGCCTTGCCCGACACCAGCACCAGGCAGACCTCCTTGTCGCTCGTCTCGGCCTCAGCCATGTCGCCGGCATTGAGCCGGTAGAGCTTGAAGCCGACATAGGTCCAGCCTGCGTTCTCCGGCGTCACATCGTGTACGAGGCCCTGGTCACCCTTCGGGCGGAGGCGGAGGTTGGGTGTCGTTGCCATCTTCGGGTTCCTCCTTGGGAAAGGCGTAGAAGAAGTTGTAAGCCGCATAGGCCAGCAATGCCGCAGTCAGCACGCCCCAGAACGGGTCCTGGTTGAAGACCCATTCCCAAACGCACCAGACCGCGACGATCCCGGTGATGAGCACCCGCCGCCACAGCGGACGGAACCAGTTGACATCATTCGCTTTCAAACAGACTGCCTCCCTGAGGAGCCCTCTGGGCTCTTGATGAGGACATAGTCCATCGCGCCGCGTGGGGAAAGATCACCGGTTCGGAAAGCCCTGCGTTTCGACGGTGTAGCCGGCCGCCGTCATCACCCGCATCAGTTCCTTGTGGCCGACCTCGGCCATCTTGAGGGGCGGGTTTTTCCTGGGATCCTGCTCGGCCTCGACAACGAACCAGCCTTCATAGCCATAATCGGCGAACTTCTGGACGATCCGCTCGAAATCGAGCGAGCCATCCCCGGGAACGGTGAACGCACCGAGCGCGACCGCGTCGAGGAACGACTGCCTGGTGCGGTCAAGTCCATCGATCACCTCCATGCGCACGTCCTTGACGTGCACATGAGTGATGCGCGCGTGATGGTTGTCGATCGCCCGCAGCACGTCTCCGCCGGCAAATGCCAGGTGCCCTGCATCGAGCAGCAGCGGAATGCCCTCGCCGGAATTGCGCATGAACGCATCGAGCTCGGTCTCGGTCTCGACCACCGCAGCCATATGGTGGTGATAGGCAAGGGGCATGCCTTGCTCGGCGCACCATTCGCCGAAGGCGGTGACCCTGCGCGCATAGGCCATCATCTCGTCATCGGCGAGCTTCGGCTTGGTCGCGAGAGGCTTCGACCGGTCCCCTTGGATCGAGCGGCCGACCTCCCCGTAAACGATGCACGGAGCATCGACCGCCTTGAAGAGCTCGATCATAGGCGCGATGCGGTCCTTATTCGCCTCGATGTTTTCGTCGACCAGGGTCCCCGAAAACCAGCCCCCGCAGAGCGTCACGTCGGCGGCTTTGAGGATCGGCAGCATCACTTGCGGGTCGCTCGGAAAGCGCCGGCCCATTTCCATGCCGGTGAACCCGGCCGAGCGGGATTGCCGCAGGCACTCCTCGAGCGACACGTCGTCGCTTAGTTCAGGAAGGTCGTCGTTCCACCACGCGATGGGAGACATGCCAAGCTTGGCTTTCAATTCGTCACTCCAAAAGAACAGGAAATCAAGGTCAGGTCGCACTGGCCGGGGCAGGCGACCGAGGTCAACCGACCCTTTGCGCCCTGCGTGCCTTCTCGTAGCCTTCGCGCGCTTCGTTGACCTGCGGCCGTTCGGACACTTCTGGCACTGCCACGTCCCACCAGAAACCGCCGGCCTCGGTGGTGATCAGCGGATCGGTGTCGATGACGATGACCGAAGTGCGGTCGTCGACCTTCGCCTCGTCGAGCGCTTGCTCCAGGTCGCTGATCGAGCCGACCTTGCGGGATCTGGCACCCATAGAGGCGGCGTGTGCGGCGAAATCGATTCCCGGCAGAGCCACATGGTGGGTGTCCTTCAAGAGATTGTTGAAGTTGGCTCCGCCCGTCGCCATCTGCAACCGGTTGATGCAGCCATAGCCGGAATTGTCCAGAACGACGATGGTGATCTTGGCGCCGAGCATGATGGAGGAGGCGATCTCGGAATTGAGCATCATGTAGCTGCCGTCGCCCACCATCACCACGACATCGTCATCCGGACGCGCGAGCTTGACGCCCAGCCCGCCGGCGATCTCATAGCCCATGGTCGAGAAACCGTATTCGAGGTGGTAGCTTCCGGGCTTGCCCGCCTTCCACAGTTTATGCAGCTCGCCCGGCAGGCCCCCGGCCGCGCAGACCAGCGTCGCCTCCGGTCGCGCCCGCTGCACCGCGCCGATCACCTGCGCGTCCGAGGGCAGTTCGGCATTGGTCGTTGCGGTGGCCTTGTCGGCCGCAACCAACCACTCATCCTTCCCGTCCCGCGCCTTCTGCGTCCATGCCGCATCGGCTTTCCATCCGGTCAGCCCCTGTACCAGCGCCGAGAGGCCGACCTGCGCATCCGCTACCAGCGGCAGCCCATCGTGCTTTGCCGCATCGAACGGCTGCACGTTGAGCCCGATGATCTCGAGTTTCTCGTTGCCGAACAGCGCCCACGAACCCGTGGTGAAATCCTGCAGCCGCGTGCCGACCGCCAGTACCAGGTCCGCTTCGCTCGCCAGCGCATTGGCTGCCGAGGTTCCCGTCACGCCGACCGACCCCATATTCAACGGATGGTCGTGGGGCAGGGAACTCTTGCCGGCCTGCGTCTCCATCACTGGAATGCCAAAGGTTTCGGCAAAACCGGCAAGAACCCTGCTCGCCCGCGAATAGAGTACGCCGCCGCCGGCGATGATCACCGGCTTTTCGGCCGCCCGGATCGCCGCGGCCGCCTGCGCGAACTCGTCGGCATCCGGCATGATCCGGCGCGGCACCCACACTTTCTCGGCAAAGAAGCTCTCCGGATAGTCATGGGCTTCCGCCTGCACGTCCTGGCAGAGTGAGAGGGTGACCGGGCCGCACTCGGCTGGATCGGTCAGCACCTGCATGGCGCGGCGCAGCGCCGGAATGATCTGCTCGGGCCGCGTGATGCGGTCGAAATAGCGGCTGACTGGCTTGAAGGCGTCGTTGACCGACACGGTGCCGTCGCCGAAATCCTCGGCCTGCTGCAGGACCGGGTCGGGCGTACGGTTGGCAAAGACGTCGCCCGGCAGCAGCAGCACCGGCAGTCGGTTGACATGGGCAAGGGCGGCCGATGTCACCATGTTGAGGGCACCGGGCCCGATGGAGCTTGTGCAGGCCATGAACCGGCGGCGGAAGCTCGCCTTGGCGTAGGCGACGGCGGCGTTCGCCATGCCCTGCTCACTTTGGCCGCGATAGGTCGGCAACTGATCTCTGATCGCATAGAGCGCCTCGCCGACGCCCGCCACGTTCCCATGACCGAAAATGGCGAAAACACCGCCGAAGATCGGCACGATTTCTCCGTCGATCTCGGTCTTCTGCGCAGTCAGAAACCGAGCTACGGCCTGTGCCATTGTCAGTCTGATCGTCTTCTGGCCCATAGCCGAAACTCTCCCAACCCGATTGTCACCGGCCAAGCCGATGACTCGATACATACTATCATTATGGCGCACCCTCACCCCGTTGGCCTGAGGTGCCAAAAGCGGGGTGAAGGGTGGTAGAGCGGCTTCGGATCAGGCCGCCTCCACCTCACGCAGCCTCTGCCAAACCGAAACCAGCGCCCCGAAGCGCGTCGCCATGTCGGCGACTGCCGCGTCGTCGCTCATCGTTCCGTTGAGCCAGGCCTTGGCCGCCTCGGAAAAGATCGTGCGCCCAACGGCAAAACCCTTGACTTTGCGCGAGGTGCGCGCCGCCGTGAAGCCCGCCTCCAGCGTCTCCTGCGGGGCATCGAGGCCGAGCAGCACCACGCCCCGGCAATAGCGGTCCCGCGCCTCGATCACCGCATCGATGGCGCTCCACGCGCCCCGGCTGGCCTGCGGCTCGAGCTTCCACCAATCGGGCTTGAGGCCTGCATCGTAAAGTTCGTTCAGCGCTCGCGCCACGGTGCCGTCGTCCATCGTCCCGTGTTTGCTGGCGATGATCTCGACGAGGATTTCCCGTCCGACCTTGCGCGCCGCTTCATAGGCCGAGCGGAGCTTTTCCGTCTGCAACTGCTTGAGCTCGTCCGGATCGTCGGGGTGATAATAACACAGCACCTTGATGCAGTGCTCCACCGGCCAGTCGGTGAGGCGCGAGCCGAGATCCTGGCTGAACTCGAAGGTAAGCGGCCGCGAGCCCGGCAGCTCGATCGGCTTTCCGATCCAAAAGTCGTTGAGCGTGCCGGCGGCGAACAGCGCATCGCGCCCGTACTTGTCGTCGATCAGCATGCCAAAGCCGGCCCGTCCCGCCGCAATCTGCGTTGCAGCCTTGACCGCCAGCTTCTTGAACGCCGGCAGCCGTGCCAGCTTGCGTTCGTCTCCCGCGCAGAGGTCTTCCAGCTGGCTGCGGTGATCGATGGCCAGCGCCATCAGTTCGGGGATCTCGCGGCGCCGGTTGGTCGCCCAATGGAGGTGATTGAGGTCTGCGTCCTTGCGCAGCGCCCTGTGCGTGCTGCCGTGCTCCAGGAAGTAGGTGAGCTCTTCCCAGCTCGGATACTCCGGAGCGCAGAGAAGCCGTGAGACGGCGAAGGCGCCGCAGGCGTTCGCCCAGGTGGCGGAGGTCGCGTGGGCCTCCCCTTTAAGCCATCCGCGCAAATACCCGCTCATGAACGCATCGCCGGCGCCAAGCACATTGTAGACCTCGATGGGGAAGCCTTTGCCGACGATGCCCTGCTCCAGATTTTCGGGGATGGGGCCGTCATAGACGATGCAGCCCATGGGGCCGCGCTTGAGGACGATCGTGCCGGAGGAAAGGGAGCGGATCGTCCTCAGCGCGGATTGGATGTCGGCTTCGCCCGCCGCGATCAGCACCTCTTCCTCGGTGCCTACGATCAGATCGCAATCGGCAAGTACGGATTTGTACTTTGCCGAGACGGCGTCGGACGCCACATAGCGCTCGAACCCGGCCTCGTGCCCGGCCAGCCCCCAGAGATTGGGCCGGTAATCGAGATCGAAGACGACCTTGCCGCCATGGGCCCTGGCGATGCGGATCGCCTTTTCCTGGGCGGCCGCGCTGTGAGGCTTGGAAAAGTGGGTGCCGGTGACGACGATGGCGCGCGCACTGGCGACAAACGCCTCGTCGATGTCGTCCTCGTCGAGCGCCATATCGGCGCAATCGGTGCGATAAAAGATCATCGGCGAGACACCCTCGGCCTCGACCGAAAGCAGCACCAGCGCCGTCAACCGCTCCGTGTCGGTCGCAATTCCTTTTGTCTCGACGCCCTCTCGCGCGAGCTGCTCGCGGATGAAGCGACCCATCTGTTCGTTGCCGACGCGGGTGATGAGCGCTGACTTGAGCCCCAACCGCGCGGTCCCCACGGAGATGTTGCAAGGGCATCCGCCGACCGATTTGGCGAAGCTCCCGATATCCTCGAGTCGGGTACCGATCTGCTGGCCATAGAGGTCGACCGAGGCTCGGCCAATGGTGATGACGTCGAGCATCTTCGTGCCCTCGAATGGGTGTGTGTCGGTCAATGAACCCTCCCGGAGCGGCGTGGATGGCCCGCCGTGTGTCTTTGAGCGCGCCAGCGCCTAGTTAAATGAAACACCGGTTCCGACAATTCGTCAACATGGAATGTTCGTTCTAAATGTGGATATCGCTGTCCGCTTTGTCTTGCACGAGCCTCTATCCTGGCCGCTCCTGGGCGTCCCTTCGTCGCTTCTCGGCGATGCTCACTGTCAGCGCCATGGCAAAGGCCATGCTGGCGGAAAGCGAACGGAAGCCGGCATGGTCGGCCTCTGCCACCTCGAACCAGACCCTCGAGCACTCGGCGAGCGGCGAAAAGACCGAGTCGGTCAGCGACACCACCGGCACGCCGCGCAGCGCCAGGGCCCGCGCCTGCCCCGCACTCTCCGAAGCATAGGGCGAAAAACTCACGGCAAAGGCGGCATCCCTGGGGCCGGCAAAGCTCAAGAGATCGTCGTCGATTCCGGCCGACGTCCCCACCAGGGCGCTTTTGACCTTCAGCTTGCCGAAGGCATAGGCCATGTAGCTGCTGATCGGGTAGGAGCGGCGCTTGGCGATGAGGTAGATTGTTTCGGCCTTTGCCAGGATCTCCACAGCCTGCTCGAACGCCGCCGCATTGACACTGCCGGCCAGCGCGTCAAGCGAGCGATGCGCGGCGGCAACGAACCCATTGAAGATCGAAGCGCTCTCCGAAAGCGGGGCTCCATTCTGCTCCAGGGTGCGCAGTCGCTCCTCATAGCTCGACGTGCGCTCCTTGAGCCGTGCCCGGAAGATCTGCTGCAGGCCGGAGAATCCGTCGAAGCCGAACTGCTGGGCGAACCGCACCAGCGTCGAAGGCTGCACCTCGGCCGACTCGGCTATACTGGCGGCCGTGCCGAAGGCGATCTCGTCCGGATTGTCGAGCGCATAGGCGGCGACTTGCACAAGGCGCTTGGGCAATTCCCGCCGCCGCTCCAGAATGGCCGCCCGCAGCGCCTCGAAATCCTGGGGCGGCGCGATCTTTTCTGCGTTGACCGCCATCTCGAAATCATCTCCTTCAACGAGCACCAGAGCGATGCGAAAACGTGGGAACCGGTTTTTCGCAAGAAATCCCGCGACACACAGGCAGAGCGCGCGATTTTGAGTTCAGCAAATCGCGTCGCTCCGGGACCATCATCCCCAATCCGCACGATCAATCAAGCATCACTGGAAAATCCGTTTCGATTTGTGAATATGCGGATCAAACATTTCAGTAGGGTGGAGAATCGAATGAACGGCACTATCGGCGTTGGCCTCATCGGCACCGGCTACATGGGCAAATGTCATGCTCTGGCCTGGAATTCGGTTAAAGCAGTATTTGGCGATGGGCCGAAACCGCGCCTCGTTCACTTGGCCGAAGTGTCATCCGATCTCGCCGCCCGGCGTGCCGAGGAGTTCGGTTTCGCTCGCGCAACCAGCGATTGGCGCGCGCTGATCGCCGATCCCGAGGTCGAAGTTGTTTCCATCACCACCCCCAATGCGTTCCATGCCGAGATGGCTATTGCCGCCCTCGAGGCCGGTAAGCATGTCTGGTGCGAGAAGCCGATGGCCACCGCCTTCGCCGACGCCGAGCGCATGGCGCAAGCTGCCAGGGTCTCCGGCAGGATCGCCATCCTTGGCTACAATTATATCCAGAACCCGATGATCCGCCACGTCGGCGGGCTCCTGGAAGAAGGAGCCATTGGTACGGTCAACCATATCCGCGTGGAGATGGATGAGGATTTCATGGCCGATCCGCAGGCGCTCTTTTATTGGAAGAGCGAGGTCTCTTCAGGTTACGGCGCGCTCGACGATTTCGCCGTGCATCCGCTTTCGCTGCTGCGCGTGCTCTTCGGCGGCGTCCGCCGGGTGTTTGCCCACATGAGCAAGCCCTATGCCGATCGTCCCACCCGCGAGGGCGGTCGTCGTGCGGTGGAGACCTATGATGTTGCGAGCGTTCTTTTCGAACTCGAGAACGGTGCCTCCGGCGTCCTCTGCGTCAATCGTTCGGCCTGGGGCCGCAAGGGCCGCATCGCCCTGCAGATCTTCGGTTCGACGGGGTCCATCGTCTACGATCAAGAGCGCATGAATGAGGTGCAGCTCTATACGAGCGCCGATCGCCCCACGGAGCAGGGCTATCGCACCATCCTCGCCGCTCCCCACCACGCGCCCTACGACCGCTTCATTCCCGCGCCGGGGCACGGGCTTGGCTTCAACGATCTGAAGATCGTCGAAGCCCATGAGCTGTTGAACGCCATCACTGGGCAACCGGCCCGCGTCATCGATTTTGCGCAGGGTCTCGAGATCGAGCGCACCGTCCATGCCATGGCCCGCTCTCATGGCGAGGGCGGATGGGTCGAGGTAGAAGGCTAGAAAGTGCTTATTTGTCCGGATTGCGCCTTTTGTAGAGCCTGGACTCATAGAACATCGTTGCCGCGCCGAGCACGATCCAGGCGAGGACGAAGCTGATCGCGAGCGGCACGATCTGCGAGGTCGGTTGCCAGACGATGATGATGAGGAACGCCGCGTAAGCCAGTCCCTCCAGCGCCTTGCGTTCGATGAAGTAGAGCGTCCACGGCCGCCGCGACGCCTCTGAGGAGAAGATCAAGCCTATGCCGGCCACGGCCAAGAGGAAGAGCGGCACTGCCATCACACGAAGGAAAATGATTTCGAGCGGTTCGCCGGTGAAGAACCCGGCAATGGCGACCAGCAGCACCACCGCGGTCGCCGCGCCATAGCGCTGCAGGCGCAGGAATTCGCCGGTCGGGGTCGGTTCCTGTTCGGCCATGATCGTCCTCCGAGGCGTTAGAGCGGGATGCAAAAGTGGAAACCGGTTTTTGCGAAAAATCCCGCGACAACAAGAAGCTAGAGCGCGCGATTAGATCAAATCAAATCACATCGCGCTCTGGGCTCGACAACCTTGGGCCTGTTTGAGGTTGAACACAACCGCACCGCCTTGCACGACGGTCCGGTCGTTTGAAGCTTCAGGCGGTTTCCGGTATCGGCGACCTGCCGGTCGGCAACCGGCCCCTGTCCTGCCGCATGATGAACAGCGACGCGCCAATGATCAGCAGCACGCCCGGCCAGAAGAGGATGCCGGGCACCTGCCCCAGCACCAGCCAGCCCGCGATGATGTTGAGCGGGAGCTTGAGGTCGTCGAACGGTTGCAGATAGGTGGCGTCCGCGACCTTATAGGCAAGGCTGAGGAAGTACTGCGCTGCCGCCGTCACCAGCCCGAGCAGCAGAATGAGCACGAGGGCATCGCCTCCCGGCAACATGAAGTCGAAGCCGGTCGCGAGGCTGGCGGGCAGGGCGCCTGCCGGCAGGATTGCGACGGCTATGCCGAGGATGAGGCCGATCAGGAAGTGGTTGGGTGTGATCAGCACCAGCATATAAAGGGTCAGCGACTCCGGCGCCTCGTCGCGCGTGAGGTACTTGGTGATCACCGAAACGGTCCCCCAGCAGGCGGCGGCCAGCACCGGCAGGATCGAGGCCCAGGTGAACTGCTCCGAGCCGATCTGCGAGACGAGCAGGGCGCCGGCAAACCCGGCGATCGTCGCCCCCAGACGCTGGACGGTCAACCTCTCGCCGAGGAAGATCGTCGCCCCGGCGATGATGAAGAACGGCCCTGTCATCGACAGCGCCACCATCTGCCAGACGGGAACGCCGCTGGCAAAGCCGAAGGCGAAGAACTGGACGCCGAGCGCCGAGAGGAATGCGCGCACCTCGTGCGCGACCGGATGTCTGGTCTTGAGCGCTCCGAACCCGATCCGCCAGATCAGCGGCAGGGCGAAGACGGTGGCGATCACGTACTGCCAGAAGACCACGGCGGTCGACGGCACACCCATCTGCCAGGTGACGATCGGGGTGATGACGTTGATGATGGCGAAGGTGATCCCTGCGCCGAGCATAAAGGTGGCCCCGAGTAGCGAGGCGTTGGAGGAGGAAACCTGGTTCATGTCCTGTCCTTTCCGTAACCAGTTTCCCAAGGGTTACGGGAAGGAGCGGTAGCCCGCGTCCGGCAGTGACCGAACGCCGGCAGGCCGGCACAGGCATCCCGTTCTCTCTCATCCGGACTATGACCGTCGGCTTCGGAATCTCACCGAATCTGCTGTCCCGAACCGCTATTTGGCTCGGCGCTCGCGGGCTTGGGCATTGCTGCCATCACCGCCGGTGGGGACTTTCACCCCGCCCTGAGAACGCACGTGCAGTCATCTGCACGGAGGGAAGGTAGGGCAGGAAGCAGCAACACGCAAGAAGACACAAGAATGTAACCGGCTGGCTGGCGATTCTAACGCCGCAAACAAAAGTCCCCGCTTGCGCGGGGACTTGCTTTATATCCGCCACGGATAGACCTACCCGTTGCGCAGCCACTCCACGTCCTGCAGTGTCAGCTTGATGCCGAAGGCTTTGATCGAGTCTTCGAGCTCGACCAGGCGGCGCGGCCCAATCAGCGGGATCACCGGGAAGGGTTGGGCGAGCACATAGGCCAGCGCCACATGGATGGGGTTGGCGCCGATCTTTTTGGCGAATTCGATCGCGCGGTCACGGCGGCCGAAATTGGCCTCCGAATACCAGCAGCGCACGATCTCCTCGTCGTCGCGCTTGTCGCGTCCCGCCCGGTCGGTGAAGAACCCGCGCGCCTGGCTCGACCAGGCAAAATTCGGGATCTGCCGCTCGATCAGCCACTTGCGCCACTCGTCGTCCGACGATTGCACGCACCCGGCCCAGATCGGGTCGATCATCTCGGCGAGCGAGAAGTTGTTCGACAGCGCCCCGGGCTTGGTCTTGCCGGTCTTCTCGGCATAGGCGATGGCCTCGTCCAGGCGTTTCTTGGTCCAGTTGGAGCCGCCGAAGATGCCGCGGATGCGTCCGGCCTTGACCTCGGCGTCCATGGCATCGACGAACTCGCCCACCGGGACATCCGGGTTGTCGCGGTGCATGAAATAGACATCGACATAGTCGGTCTGCAGTCGCTCCAGCGACTGGGTGAGCTGCTTGCTGATGACGTCGGGATAGACGAGCGGCGAGTGCGCGCCCTTGCCGATGACCACCGATTGCTCGCGCACGCCCCGGTTCTTGAGCCATTCGCCGAGGAGCTTCTCGGTATAGCCACCGCCATAGATGAAGGCAGTGTCGAAGATATTTCCGCCCGCTTCGTAGTAGCCGTCGAGCAGGATGGCGCCGCTGGCGAAGGTCTTGAAGTCTTCGAAGCCAAGCGCCGCGACGGATGCGGACTTGGAGATTCCCGGGATCTGGCGGTGCGGAATGGCGTTGCCGGGCGCGGCAAGGGGCCGCCCGGAAATCGTGTTGACGCGTTTGGCCGCCGTCTCGATGCCGTATGTGAGGCCGCTGTCGGCCCGCCACTTGTCGAGCACGCGTGCATTGCCAAGGCTGTCGGCCCAGGTCATGCCGGGCGCAGCGAACTCCTGCCGACCCTCGAGGATTGCCTGCGAGGCTGCGTCCGCCTCGAAGGAGTAGACGTGGCCGGTCTCGTTGACACTGGTGCTTTCGCGTTTGCCGTCGTTGAGGATGATGTCGATCTTGCCCAGGCCCTGATCGCGATTGCCGCCGGCGAACCAGAAGTCCGGCACTTCGATGCGTCCGAGCGAACCGTGGATGCGCAGCATGTTGTCGAGATTGACAAAGACTGCGCAAGAGACCTGCGCGATGATGCCGTTCTCGAACGTCAGCACCGCAGCCGCCCACTCGTCGGTCTTCTCCTCACCGAGATGCGCAGCACCCGAGACCTTGACCGGATCGAGGAACGGCTTGCCAGCGGCTGCACCGGCGATAAACCGCGACATCGAGACGGGATAGCCGCCGACATCGAGGATGCCGCCGCCGGCAAGGTCATTGGCAAACAACCGATGTTCGGGCATGAACCGCGGCATCTGGAAACCGAAGCTCGACTGGATCATGCGCACGTCGCCGATGACGCCGGACGTGATGAGCTCAGCGAGCTTGCGGGTTTGCGGATGCAGCCGGTACATGAAGGCTTCGCCCGCGAATGTGCCGGCCTTGCGGTGAGCATTGAACACAGCGTCGATCTCGAAGGCGCTGAGCGCCAAGGGCTTTTCGACCAGCACGTGCTTGCCGGCCTCGGCCGCCTTGATCGCCCATTCCGCGTGATAGGGATGGGGCAGGGCTATATAGACGGCGTCTACCTCAGGATCGGCGAGCAGTGCGTCATAGCCCTCGAGGACTCGCGCGCCCGGAAATTCTTCGCCAAGCCCGGGTTTGCCGGGGTTACGAGTGGCGATGGCCACGAGTTCGCCGAGTTTGGAGCCGGCGACGCCGCCTCGAAACGCCTTGGCAATGCTGCCCGGCCCGAGGATCCCCCACCGCACTTTTTGTGTGCCGGAAGTCATGACAAATTTCCTTTTTCTAGATGTGTAGTGGCGCGGCTTAACGCAGCCGGACGCCGTTTTGGTCGAAGAGGAACGCCTTTTCGGCAGAGATCGAGACCGTGACCTGGTCCATGCCGATCTCGGAGCGGGACTCCTCGCGTTCGATGATGATCTGCTCGCTGGAAGTGGTGTTGGCATAGATGTAACTGGTCGAGCCCAGGTGCTCGGCAACGTCGACGGCCACTGTGAGATCTGCGCCGCCCTGGCCGGCGTCGCCGAAATGCTCCGGTCTTATGCCGAGTGTCACGGTGTCGCCGACCTTGGTCCCGTTGGGAGCAACCGGCATGCGCAACGAAGCATCGCCCTCGTTGACGAGGCCGATAGTTACACCGCCGGAGCCGACCTCCTTCACCTGGGCCGAAAGGAAGTTCATTTTCGGCGAGCCGATGAAGCCGGCAACGAACTGGTTAGCCGGATCGTCATAGAGGTCGAGCGGACGTCCGACCTGCTCGATGATGCCGTCACGCAGCACCACGATCTTGTCGGCCAGCGTCATCGCCTCGACCTGGTCGTGGGTCACATAGACGATGGTGGTCTTCAGTTCCTTGTGCAGCCTCGCGATCTCGATGCGCATGTGCACCCGCAGTTCCGCATCGAGGTTCGACAGCGGTTCGTCGAACAGGAACACCTCCGGCTGACGCACGATCGCCCGGCCGATGGCGACGCGCTGCCGCTGGCCGCCGGAGAGTTCCTTCGGGAACCGGTTGAGCAACGGCTCGAGCGCCAGGATGCGCGCGGCACCCTCCACTTGCCTCGCTATCTCGTCCTTGGGCACACGGGCAAAGCGCAGGGCAAAGCCCATGTTCTCGCGCACCGTCATGTGCGGGTAGAGTGCATAGGACTGAAAGACCATCGCGATACCGCGCTTGGACGGATCGACTTCGTTCATCCGCGCGTCACCGATCTCGAGATCACCGGTCGTGATCCCCTCGAGCCCTGCGATCATGCGCAGCAACGTGGTCTTGCCGCAGCCCGATGGTCCGACGAAGACGACGAACTCCTTGCTGTCGATGTCGAGGTCGACGCCCTTGATGACTTCGACCGACCCAAAGGACTTGCGCACGCCCCTTAGCTTAACGCTGCTCATGGTGTTGACCTTATTTGACCGCGCCCAGCATGCCTTCGACGAAGCGCCGCTGGAGCAGGAAGAAGATGACGAGGGTGGGGAGCGTCGCGACGATCGCGCCGACCATGACCGTGCCGTAGTTGGGGTTGTAGGCGGAGGTGAGGCTTGCCACCACGAGGGTCAGGACCTTCATGTCGTTGGTCTGCAGCACGATGAGCGGCCACAGATAATTGTTCCAATGGGTCATGAAGACGATGATCGTCGCCGCCGCATAGGTCGAACGCATCACCGGCATGTAGACGTGGAGAAAGATCTGCCACTCCTTGAGGCCATCGATGCGCGCCGCATCGCGCAACTCGGTTGGAAAAGCCTTCGTCGCCTGCCGGAAGTAGAAGATGATGAAGATCGACGCCACGGTAGGCAGGATGATCGCCTGGTAGGTGTTGATGAGCTTGAGATTGGCCATCATCACAAAGAGCGGGATCATCAGTGCCGCGAACGGGATCGACAACATCAGCAGCATCCCGCCGAAGACCTTCTCGCGCACGCGCGACCGGAAAATCTCGAAGCCGTAGCCGGCGAGCGACGAGACCAGCAGCGTCAGCACCGTTCCGACGCCGGCGATGAAGAACGAGTTGAACAGGACACGCGGCAGGTCTTCGGACGTGAAGAACGTCACGATGTTGGTGAGGAGTGCGCTGCCGGGAGTGGCCTTGCCGCGCACGATATCGGGCGAGGTGTTGGTCGCGCCCACCGCCATCCAGAAGAACGGGAATATCGAGATGAAGGCCGCGAACGACAACAGCACGTATTGTGCGGTGCGGCCGAGAAGGGCGATTGGATTGCTCATCTGCGCCGGTCCCTCGCGGCCAGGAACTGCAGGAAGCTCAGGATACCGACCAGGACCACGATCACATAGGAGACCGTCGCCGCATAGCCGAAGCTGGGCATGAACCTGAAGCTCAGATTGTAGATGTACATCGAGAGCGTCAGCGTCGAATCCGACGGTCCACCCTGCGTCAGCAGGTTAGGCTCATCGAAGAGCTGCAGAGTGCCGATGGTGGAAATGACGGTGGTAAAGAGGATCACCGGTTTGAGCATCGGAACGGTGATGTACCAGAACCGGGCCCAGGCCGGCACGCCATCGATCCTGGCCGCTTCATAGATCGAGCGATCGATGTTCTGCATGGCAGCCAGGTAAAAGATCATGTTGTAGCCGGTCCACCGCCAGGTGATGGCTGAGATGATCACGGCCTTTGCCCAGAACGGATCGGAGAACCAAGGAATGGGCCCGGATATGAAGTTGAGGCCCATCAGCATCTGGTTGAGGATGCCATCCTGCGCGAACATGGATTTGAAGACGACCGCATAGGCCACCAGCGAGGTGACGCAGGGCAGGAATATCGCCGTGCGAAAAAAGCCGCGGCCCCATAATTTGCTGTCGTTGAGCGCGCTGGCGCAGAGCAGCGCCAGGATCAGCATGATCGGCACCTGCACGGCAAGGAACAGCATGGTGTTGCTGAGCGCTCTCAGAAACACCGGATCCTGGGTCAGTCGAATGATGTTGGCGAGGCCGCCAAAACTGAAGTTCATCCCGCGCCCGACCTGGAAGCTCATCCAGAGCGACCAGAGGATGGGATAGACCATGAAGATACCGAGCAGCACCAGGGCGGGCATGACGAACGCCCAGCCATTGAACTGCTCACTGCGTGCCAGGTTCGATCGCGTCACCTGTCGGCCCCGCGTCTCTAGAGCGTCTTCAGCCAAAGTGTGCCACCTCTGCGGTTCGGAAACGCGCCAATTCAGTAGCTCAGAGCTTCCATTCTGGTTCAATCAGAATGGGAGTGGCTCTTGCCAACCATTGCCGACAATCCCGCGCCTTTTGGCGCGGGATCGCGGGAGGCCGGAGGCGGTCTGGCCGCCACCGGTATTGCCAGGTGTTACTGGATCTGCTGACGGACCTGGGCGTCGATGGCGGCGATGATCTCATCGATATTGCCACCGCCGGTGATCGCCGGAATCTGCGCCACCACGGCTGCGTCGGCTTCCTCGGTGAAGATGCCGTAGTTGACCGACGGAATCTCACTGAGCCAGGTTGAGAAGTTCTGCCACACCGGCTGGCCACCGAAGAACTCGTCGCTGGCCTGATAGGCCTCGCCTTCGCGAGCCGCCATCAGCGAGCCGAGCGCGCCCTGATCGACGAGGATCTTCTGGTAGAAGTCGACATCCTTGCCCCAGATTTCTGCGAGGAAGTCGATCGCCATGTCCTTCTGAGGAGCCGAGGACAGCACATACCAGCTCGATCCGCCCAGGTTCGAGGCGTTGACCGAGCTCTCGATACCGTCGAGGCGCGGAATGGGAGCAACCCCCCAGTTTCCGGACTGATCGGGGTTGGACTTGATGGTGGCGGTCATCCACACGCCTGAATAGGTCGAGATGGTGTCGCCCGAGGTGAAGCTGCCGGTGTACTCGGTCCAGCCGGAAACCGGCTTGGAAATGTCAGCGGCAGCCAAGCGCTGGTAGGTCTCGAGCGCGGCCTTGATCGCCGGGTTGTCGACGATGGTGGCATTGCCCTCGGCGTCGAAATACCAGGTCCCTGCGGACTGCATCATGATGCGCAGCCATCCGGCCTCGTTCGGATCGATCGGCAGCAGGGTCTCGCCGGTCTTTTCCTTGACGTCGACACCGATCTCGATCAGGCGATCCCAGGTGATGTTCTCGAGGTCTTCGGCGGTATAGCCGGCCTCTTCCATCAGGTCCGAGCGGTAGAAGTATCCGGTAACGCCGGAGTCGAATGGCAAGGAATAGGTCTGGCCATTGACGGTCGCCAGTTCTACCTTGTAGGGCGCAAAGGTCGAATAATCGACGTGATCGTTGAGCGGCTCGAATGCGCCGGGGAACGACTGCAGGTATTTCTGCGCCCGATAGTCTTCAATGAGCACGATATCGGGCAGGCCCTCGGTGGTGCCCGAAGCGAGCTGAGCCTGAAGCTTCTGCTCCATGGCGGCCTTGTCGAAGATCACGACATTGATGGTGTCGTCCGGATGCTCGGCCTGATAGCGCGAGAATGCCTCTTCCATGGTCGCGCCGTTGAAGTTCGGGTCCCAGCACCAGACGGTGATTTCGGCTGCCGAAGCGGCGGTGACGCTGAACAGGCTGACGCCGGTGAGCGCGACGGCAAGCGTGCGGCGCCACCGAAGTGCGATGCTAGACATGAAGTCCTCCCTTTTCGTTTGCCCGCGTTTTGCAAGCACGGGTACAGTAGCGTGTTATGGGAACGTGTCCCTGACAAAGGGAACGCGGACTGGGCGAAAAGTAAGATGCCCATTCGCTGGATATCGGTTGAGGAGAGCGAGCACTTGGCGAAAAGTAAGGTGCTGTCGGAACTGGACTCGAGGGCAGGGCAAATGGACGTGGTGGAGCTCACCTTGCCGACTAGAGCGATCTATCAGCCGGGTGCCAGCAGTGTCGAAGGCCTGCCGACGGCCCTGCAGATGTTCCATAACCGCCCGCCCATCATGCTGAAGCCGCACTGGCACGCCCAAGTCGAGGTGAACTTCGTCGTCGAAGGGTCGGTCCACTACATCATGGGGGACCACGATCTGACTCTCAACGCTGGCGAACTCTGCCTGTTCTGGGGAGGCCAGCCCCATCAGTTGGACGATACCTCCGATGACGTCCTCTACGCCGGGGCGCATTTGCCGCTCGTCCACTTCTTTCGCCTCCGCCTGCCTACCGACATTGCTGGCCGCCTGATGAAGGGCGCGGTCCTCGTAACGTCCGCTACCGATGAAGCGGACAGGGTGAACTTCGCCCGCTGGTATAGCTGGGCCCGCCATGGCAGTACGGCGCAAGCACAGCACGCGGTCGACGAACTGCTGCTGCGCATAGAACGCGTGCGCTTCGAGCCATACCGCATCGTGGGCGAGTGCGAGAATGGGCGCGAGAGCGAAGCATCCGACCAGCAGTCCTCCCGCGCCGTAGCGCGCATCTGCGACTTCATCGCCGCCAACTTCATGCAGGACATCGACTCGATGGATATCGCCGCAGCCGCCGATCTCCATCCCAAATACGCCATGAGCGTGTTCAAGAAGTCGACGGGTATGACGATGAACGAGTACCTGACGCTCCTGCGCCTGTCCTACGCCCAGGCGCACCTGCTCAGGGATGGCGCGAGCGTATTGCAGGTGGCCATGGAAAGTGGCTTCGGCTCGCTCAGCGCTTTCAACAAGGCCTTCCGCAAGATCGCCGGCAAATCGCCGAGCGATTTCCGGCGGGAGGGACGCGTCTTCTCGGCGATAACGCCGACCTCCGTCGAAATCCGGGCCGATTGAGCGCCGCATTGGTGCCGGCGCGTGTTGAGGGGCACATGTCCAAGCCGAGACGAAAGCTCAACGGTCGTTCTGCCGCCATTCTCTTCGGCTTCGCCCTCGTTGCCGCATTGACGGTCTTGCGGGCCAGCGAGCCCTATCCGCTGGTCGCCGCGCGTGAAACTGCCTTCGATTACTATCAACAGCTGCAGCCGCGTCCCGCAGCCGATCTGCCCGTTCTGGTGGTCGACATCGATGAAACCTCGCTCGGCGCGCATGGCCAGTGGCCCTGGCCCCGCGACCTTCTGGCAACGCTCACCGAACGGCTCGGGGAGATGGGGGCGGCCGCCATCGCCTTCGATATGCTCTTTGCCGAACCCGACCGAGCTTCGCCGAGCCGCACCATTCCGGGCGGGCCCGACTTCGATGACGAATTTGCCGCAGCCCTCGCTGCCACGCCCAGTGTCCTGGGGCTCAGCGATCGACCCGGCGCTGCAAGCGGGAGCGTACCGCTCAAGACCGGCATTGCCGTCAGCGGTGCACAGCCGGTGACCATCCATCCGCTCCGGGGCGTCGTGCAGCCGCTGCCCGGGCTTGCTACCGCCTCTACCGGGCTCGGCGTCATCAGCCTCGGCCAGGACGATTCCGGTGCGGTGGTGCGCACCTTGCCGCTTGTCTGGAGGCAGGGCGAGACGATTGTCCCGACCCTTGCCCTCGAAGCTCTGCGCGTCGCCGCCGGCGAGACGACCATTGTCGTCCTCGGCGATACGGCGGACGCCGGCATCCTCGAAAGCGTGCGTCTCGGCCAGTGGACAGTGCCGACAACCGCTTCCGGAGCCCTGCGCCTCTACTATCGTCCAGCAGGGCAGGGCACCACCATCTCGGCCGGCGATATCCTCGCCGATGGCCACGTCGACCTTGCCGGAAGTGTTGCGGGCCGGATCGTGTTCGTCGGGACCTCGGCAGCGGGTCTTTTCGATATCCGGCGCACCGCGCTCGGCGAGCCTGTGGCCGGGGTCTCGATCCACGCCCAGGCGCTCGAGCAGATTCTTGCCGGAACGTATCTCCACCGCGCCGACTGGGTCGGCGGGTTCGAAATGTTACTCTTTGCGGCAGTCGGCGTGGTGCTGGTGCTTGCGGTGACCTTTGCCGGCCCCAAGGTCGGGCTCATCGTCTCTTTTCTCGCCGCCCTCGGCGGCGCCGCTGCCTCCTGGGTCGCTTTCTCGAACTTCGGCGTGCTGCTCGACGCAACTTTTCTGCTGCTTGGCGCTGTCGTCCTCTACGCGGCCATGGTCTTTTTCCGCTTCGCCGTCACCGACGCCGATCGGCGCCGGCTGCGCAATGCCTTCGCCCACTACGTCGCCCCCTCGCTCCTTGCCGAGATCGAGGAGAAAGCCGACACCCTGCAACTCGGCGGCGAGGTCAAGGATCTCTCGGTCATGTTCTGCGACGTTCGCAACTACACCGCGATCAGCGAACGTCTGCGCCCCGAGGAACTCCTGCGCCTCCTCACCACCCTGTTCGATGGGCTCGGCCGCTGCATCACCGACGAGAACGGCACCATCGACAAATTCATGGGTGACGCCATCATGGCGTTCTGGAACGCCCCGCTTGCCGTGCCCGAACACCCGCAGCACGCCTGCCGGGCGGCTCTGGCCATGCGCCGGGCGGTCGCGGCGCTCAACACAGGCGACAATCTAGGGGAGCGGCAGCCGATCGCCATCGGCATCGGCGTCGCTTCGGGTGAGGCACTGGTCGGCAATATGGGATCGCATGATCGCTTCGACTATTCGTGCGTGGGCGACACGGTCAATCTCGCCGCGCGCATCGAGGACGCTTGCAAGCACGTTCACTACGACATCCTGCTTGCCGGGACGACGGCGGAGGCAGTCCCGGAGATGGCGCTGCTGCCTGGCGGCTGCGTCAGTCTAAAGGGGGTCGCCGAGCGCCAGCCCGTCCACCTCCTCGTCGGCGGGAAAGATCTGGCTGGCTCGCCCGCGTTCACGGCACTGAGGGAAAAGCACGAGGCGCTTTGCGCCCGCCTGGCCAGGAGGCCAGAGCCGGATCTGCTTGCCGAGTGCCGGGCCCTGGCGAGCCGGATCGAGCCCGGCCTTACCGTGTTCTACGACACCCTGGTGGCGCGGGCGGGGGACTTTGCCATACCGGACGCACCTGGAGCCGCAGGCTCTTTCGTCAGGTTGGGTTAGTTCCGGCCTTCTCCATCGGCGGGTAGGTGCTATTCTGCCCGCACAAGGAGGAGAAAATGGCTAGGATACTCGTGCATGTGACCGTGGGACCGAGCGACCCAACCAAGGCAGCTCTGGCGTTCCTCGTCGCTCGGACAGTCATCGAAGAGGGACATCAACTCGTGCTGTTTGTCGCCGGCGACGGCGTGAGCCTCCTCACGGCCGAGGGCGCGGCCAGCGTGCAAGGCATCGGCACTGGAAAGCTCTCAGAGCACTTAGAGGCCATCAACGCAGGTACTGCGGAGGTCTATTTCTCAGGGTTGTCTGCAAAGGCTCGCAACATTGCACCCGAGGACATCGCCCTGCGCGGCGCTTCGCCCGGCATGCCCAACAAGTTGGTGCAACTCACCGCCGAGTGCGACAAAGTCATCAGCTATTAGTCCGCCCGGATAGAGATGCGCGCCTGAACAGGCCACGGCGTCTACGCCGGCCGTGGCATGCCGCTCCGAAGGCGCTTGGCGGCAAGCGCCATGATCCCCATGTGGATGGCGGCACCCAGACCGACGCCAAGCACGTGGTACGGCCACGTGACGCCTTCGGCCTGCGACAACTGCGTGATTGCCCAGATTGAGGTGGGCAGGAGAAGCAGCAGCGCCGAGATTAGGCCTGGATTGTAGCGACGCATCTTTATCGCTGGCGCAACGTTCATGAAGACGTTGATGAGTGCCGAATAGGCCGGGATGAGGCCGTAGCCGAGGGCCACTGTGGCAGAGAGTGCAAAGGAGCCGGCAAAAATACCCCATACCCCCGGCACGTTGATCAGGAAGATATCCAGCCTCGTCAGGACGGGGCGTCCGTTGCCAAGCTCCTGATCGACGAACCTGCGGAACCTGTCGTCAACATGCTCTTCGAACTGATGGAGCATGTAGGCCGGCATCAACAGAAACACGGCAGACAGCGTGGCTCCAATAAGCTAGAAAAGGCCAACGGCGATGGCAAAGCATGCCAGCTGCCGCTGTGCCGCCGTAGACCCAGTTTTCAGTGAATCGACTCATCGCTGCCCCCGGCGCTGGAGCTTCGGTCAAGAGCGACGACAATCGCTCAGGGTGAAGGTTCTGTCATCCAGCCTTCCCCTGCCACAGTCTGAACTGAACGATGATCCACCCGGTGCCGAGACCCGCCAACGCACCCGCCGCTTTCACCAGCGCGTCCTCGGCCCGGCCATGCCGATCGGGGCGAACAAGTTGCAGCAATTCCAGGCCGAGCACGCCAATGGCAACGATCGCCACGGCGATCCAGATCCTGCGGGGGTAAGCCAAGGCGAACAGCAGGCCGATAACTGCGAAGGCGGCCAGCCGCTCCAGATCCACCGGCATGGCAAGCCTCGGGCGCATTTCTATGGGAGAGAGTGTTGCGGCCACGATCGCCAGAAGTGCGGACCAGGCCAATATCTTGAAGAGCGTTGTTGTCATGGATCCGTCATACACGCGAGGCCGCATTGGGCCAACAGGCGTATCGAGGGAGCACGGCGTTACCGCGCAGATCATTTTTCCGGCTTTTGTTCCACAGAGCCGAAATTGCCCTCTTGCGTCAAAGCGCCCATTTCCTTATGTCTCCGGGCGTCGGGGCGTAGCGCAGCCTGGTAGCGCATTTGTCTGGGGGACAAAGGGTCGTCGGTTCAAATCCGGCCGCTCCGACCATTCTTCCTTCGCCGCGCCCAGTGATCGGGCTGCCGGCTTGTCGGCCAACAGGCTTTCAGGCAGGAGCGGTCCTTCAAGATGCATCCCTCACCCGCTTTCGCTGTTCGCGCGCTCAAACAATGGCCGATCGCACCGGCCGTCGGTATTCGGCTCGTCAACTTCTCCGAGAATCACACCTTCGCGATCACAGCAGCCGACGGCGCCCGCTACTGTCTTCGTGTGCATCGACCCGGCTATCAGTCGACGCAGTCGATTGAAAGCGAACTTACCTGGCTTGACGCGCTGCGGGCTGACACCGGCCTGCCCGTGCCCCAGCCGCTGGCCGGCCACGATGACCTTCTGCTGCAGTCGATCGATGAGGACGGGCACTTGCGGCACTGCGTGCTCTTTGGCCACATCGAGGGCAGGGAGCCGAGCTTCGGCTCCGGCCTGGAACCGATCTTCGAGATCCTGGGCGGCTATGCCGCGCGCATGCACGAGCATGCTGCGAACTGGGCAAGACCCTCCGGTTTCACCCGCCACGTCTGGAGCGCCGACCAGGTGCTAGACTCGGACGGTCTGTGGGGCGATTGGCGGTCGGCGCCCGGCGTCGACGGCTCTGTCCGTACCGTGCTCGACCGGCTGGACGAGCGGCTGCGCGCCGATCTTGCCGCCTACGGAACCGATGCCGATCGCTTTGGGCTGATCCACGCGGATATGAGATTGGGCAACCTGCTCGTCGACGAGGAGCGCGTCTCGCTCATCGACTTCGACGACAGTGGTTTCTGTTGGTTCGCCTACGATTTTGCCGCGGCCGTTTCGTTCCATGAAACAGAGCCGGAGATCGCCTCGCTCAAGGACGCGTGGCTGCGCGGCTACCTGCCGCAACGCGCTGTGACCCGTGAGGATATAGCAGCACTCGATACCATGGTGCTGCTGCGCCGCATGGCTCTTCTCGCCTGGATCGGCTCGCACAACGACACAGAACTGGCAAGGGGCCATGAGCCGGGCTTTGCCAACGGCACTGCCGAGTTGGCCGCCCGCTATCTCGCAGGTCGTGACCTGTGGTCCCTGACGCTCTAGTAGGCGTTCTCGTTCTTGGAGATCAGCGAGACCGGCGTCATCAGCAGGATGTAGAGGTCGAAGAGGATCGACCAGTGCTCGATGTAGTAGAGGTCGTGGTTGACCCGCTGCATGATTTTGTCGATCGTATCGGTTTCACCGCGCCAGCCGTTGACCTGCGCCCAGCCGGTTATGCCCGGCTTCACCCTGTGGCGGGCGAAATAGCCCTCGACGGCTTCGTAGTAGAGGGCGTTGTCGGCCTTGGCTTCCATCGCATGCGGGCGCGGACCAACGATCGAGAGATCTCCCTTCAGCACGTTGAAAAGCTGCGGCAGTTCGTCGATCGAGCTTTTGCGGATGAATCGGCCGACGCGGGTCACTCTCGGGTCATCCTTGGTGACGAGTGTCGAAGCCGCCGCGTCCGTGCGGTCGGTATACATCGAGCGGAACTTGTAGACGCGGATGATCTCGTTATTGAAGCCGTGCCGGTTCTGCCGGAACAACACCGGCCCTTTGCTTTCGCATTTTATGGCGATGGCGGTCACCACCATCACCGGCGAAAGCGACACCAGCGCGATGATGGCGACAATCTTGTCGAACACCCACTTGAAGACGAGGTTCCAGTCTGAGATCGGCCGGTCCGCCATGTCGAAGACCGGCACATCACCGAGATAGGAATAGGCGCGATCCGTGAACTTGAGCCGGCTCATATGGGCGGAAAGGCGTATGTCGACGGGCAGTACCCAGAGCGTGCGCAGCATCTCGAGCAGGCGTTTTTCCGCCGACAGCGGCATGGAGACGATGACCAGGTCCACGGGCGTGCGCCGGGCGAATTCGACCAGGTCCGCAACACGCCCGAGTTTGGGGCAGCCGGCGACCGTCTCGGGGGAACGCTCGTCGACACGGTCGTCGAAAAGCCCCAGGAGGTTGATGTCGTTGCTGGCGCCGGCGTGGATCTGGTCGATGAGATCGCCTGCATCCTTGCCGCCGCCGACAATGACGGTGCGCCGCTTCAGGCGCCCCATCCGTGTCCAGCGCAGCACGAGGGCCCTGAGCGCGACGCGGTAGACCGAAAGCAGCAGCGCGCCCGCTGCGAACCAGGTGACGAGCCAAACACGCGATACCTGGTCCGAGGCCTTGAAAATGAAGATGCCGACCGTCAGCACGACGACGACAATGGCCCAGGCGGCGAGTACCCGCGAGATCTGACCGATGAGCAACCGGTAAGACGCGATACGGTGGGTGTCGGCGACATGGAATGCGATGTTGGCAAGCAAAGCCGTGGCCAGGATGACGGGAACGTAGAACGTGTCCTCGCCCCCGCCGATATAGCCGCGGTAGATCGCATAGCCGAGGAGCGACAACAGCACCGCTTCCACGATCTGGGCGATGCCCGCAATGACCGCACCCGAGACGGTCCGCTCGACGGGTGAGGCGATGATCGCTTCGGCGGCCGCGGACAATTTCGAGATCGGTTCGCCGGCCGCCTTGCCAACGGAGACGTGCTCCATCACGGCCTGCTTGGGGTCTAGTCGGAACATCCTGTCGCCGTGAACTCGCAAATTTGCGAAGCCACTATGGACAGAATGGGTGAAAAGTCGGTGAAAATGGGCCTTCAGCCTCTACCGATCGATGCGAAATAAAGTGCCTCGATAGCGTCGGCCATACGTGAGGTAGAAAAGTTCTCCTCGACGTTCCTGCGTAAAGCCTCTGCTTCTGCCGCAGCGGTTGAACTCTCCAGGATAACCCGTTGCATCGATTTGCGAAGTGCTTCGGCGTTGCCGGCTGGCACCAAGCGGTCGGCGGCCGGTCCGAAGATCTCGGGGACACCTCCCACCCGTGTGGCGAGGACCGGTAGGCCGGCGGCCGCGGCTTCCATGACAATGTAGGGCAAGGATTCTGCGAGCGACGGCACGACGACGCAACGTCCGCGCCGGAAGGCCTGTCGCGCGGGGCCGGCTCCGGCAAAGACCACCCGTCCGGCAACCCCCAGATCGGCTGCCATGGCCTCGAATTCCCGCCGGTCCGGTCCGTCGCCGACGACGAAGAGACTCGCGGGCTCACCGCCTGCATTCGTCACCCCGGCGAAAGCCTCGAGCAGCACGTGCACGCCCTTGAGCCGGCGCAATTCGCCGATGAAGACGAAGTCGGCCGCATCGGCATCGGGGGTGACCGGGTCGAACTCGTCTTCGCGCAGTCCATTGTGGACGACGCTCGCCGGGCAGGTCGGCTCGCCGATGGCACTCGCATAGGTCGCCCGGGCATAATTGCTTTCGAAGATGATGGCGCTGGTGCGCCGCATCAGCAGGCGTTCGAGGCGATGGAAGAGTCTTCCCGAAGAGGAGGTGGTGCTGAAGTGCAGCACGCCGCCATGGGGCGTATAGAGCGTGCCTGAGTCGCGCCGCGGCCGGGCGGCCAGCCGGGCGTGGAACCCGCCCTTGGCGCCGTGGCCATGCAGGATATCCACTCGCAGCTTCCGGCCAAGACCGCCAAGTTGCAGCGGCACGACAAGGTCGCCAGGGCCGAGCAGGCGCGGCATGACATAAGGATGGACCCCGAGCGTCAAGCTGGGGGTGAGCGCGGCGAGCTTCTCCTGCGTCTGCGAGTCGCTGGCAAGCGAATCGACGACGAGGCCGACTTCGTGGCCGCGCCGGCTGAGTTCGACCGATAGATCGGCCACATGGCGGAAGAGACCGCCCACGGGCGCCCGCATGACCTGGAGGACCCGCAGGCTGCGCCCGCCAGTGGCTGCCATCAGAACCAACGTTCTTCGATAACGATGGTGTCGCCGGGCGCGATGGGAAAATCGAGATCGACGATTCCGCGCGCCATCTCATGTCCCTGTCGACGATAGAGGATGGCGCGCGAGCGGTCGGCCGTCTCGGTAAAACCGCCGGCAAGGCTGATCGCGGCGCGCACGCTCATGCCGTGGGCGTAGGGGAACTGGCCGGAATTGATCACCTCGCCCTGGACGAAGAACGGCCTGTATTCGGCGACCTCCACCGCAACGTCAGGATTGCGCATGTAGCCGTTGGCAAGGGCTGCCGCGAGTCGGGCGGCGGCCGCCGTTGTCGTCTGGTGCCGGACATTGACCGGCCCGACGAGCGGGAAGGCGACGGCGCCGCTGTCATCGACGCGGTAGGTGTTGGTGAGATTGGCATCCCCGTAGACCGTCACCCGCACCACGTCTCCCGAGTCGAGCGTATAGGGACCGCTGGTTTCCACCAGATAGGCCGCCGGTCCTGTCGTCGCGCAGGCAGCGAGCGGCAGGAGCAGCAGGACGGCAAAGGCAAAGTGCATGAAGCGCATAAAGAATCCCGCCGGGTCGAGGCACTGCATTCTCGGCAATTCGTGGTTAATACTTTGCTTACAGCGCCGGCCGGGAGTTGCCGAATGCATCGATCTTAACTGATTGCTTACTATGGGTTCGCGATAGTGCTGCAACCGCACCAGAGGACCGCGATGAGCAACGATTGGCAGGCGGCGCGCGACGCCAGGATAGATATGGCCGCGATTGTCGCGGCCGTATTGGCGAGGGCTCCGCGCATCATTGTCCTGACCCTGCTGGCCTTGGCGGTGACCTATGTCGTGCTGCTGTTCACCCCGCGCCTCTACGAATCGACCGCTTCAATCCTCGTCGAGCCGCGCGCCAACATCTATGTGCGCGCTACCGACGAACCGGCCCCGACCCTCAGCGGTGGCGAGGCCGGCGTGGTTTCCAGCCAGATCGAGCTGGTGAAATCCCGCGACACGCTTCTTGGGGTGATCGAGGAGACCGACCTGCACTCGGTGCCGGAATTCAATGGTGGCGATGGCGGCTTTTCCGTCGGCGCCCTTGTTACTCGGCTTCTGGGCCGCAGCCCAGCCACCACACAGGCAAGCGACGAGGCGGTGCTGACGACCCTTCTCGGGCGGATGAGCGTCGTGCAGCAGCGCGACTCGCGGGTCATCAACATCTCTGTGCGTTCGCGCGATCCCGATCTTGCCGCACGGCTCGCCAACGCCATTGCCAGCGCGCATGTCAGGCGGCGCGCGCAGCTTTCCCTTTCCGACACCGCTGAGGCGTCCGACTGGCTGCGGGAGGAAATCGACAGGCTTCGCGTTAGCGTCGCCGAGGCTGAAAAGGCAGTCGCCGAGTTCCGGGTCGCGAACGACCTGTTCAGTGGCACCAACAACACCAGTCTGCTCGATCAGCAGCTGTCGACGATATCCACCCAGATCTCCACAGCCCAGGAACGCAAGAACCAGGCGCTTTCGCGAGCCGCGATGATCCGTGGGCTGATAGAGCGGGGGCAATCGATCGAGACCGTGCCCGCCGTGCAGGATTCGGCAGTCATCCAGCAACTGACCCAAGAGCGGGCGCGGCTGCAGGGTGAACGTGCGCAGCTTTCGGCAACGCTCCTGCCCAACCATCCCAGCGTTCAGGCAGTCGCTGCCCAGATCGGCGAGCTCGACGCGCAGCTGCGCGAGGAGGCTCGCCGCATCGCTGCTGCCCTAGAGGCGGAAGCTGAGATCGAAGCGAGCACGGAACAGTCGCTGCGCGCCGAACTGGAGACGCTCAAGGGCTCGGCCTCGACCGCCACGCGCGAAACCGTCACTCTCCAGGGCTTGATCCGCGAGGCCGAAGCCGAGCGCAGCCTGCTCGAGAGCTATCTTCGCCGCTACAGTGAAGCTGCCTCGCGCACCGATACCAATTCGGCGCTCCCGGACGTGCGTGTCGTCAGCGAGGCGGCGCCATCGGCCAGCCCGGCCGCTCCGCAAACGACACTGATCCTGGCTGCGGTCGGCGTGGTCGCACTGGTCAGCCAGGTGGGCATTGTCATCTTCTCCGAGTTGATCTCCGGCCGCGCCATCCGGGAGACCGGTCGGCCGGTCGATGAAGACCAAGCGGTGGAGGATGCCACTCCAGAGGAAGCCCCGATCGAACTGCCGGTCTATGCTGACGACCTGGCCGATCACCCCTCCCAGGATCTCTATGCCGGATCGCGCGAGGAGCCGGAGGTGGGCGAGCCGGTTGAAGACGACGTCTACCCCGCCGAACCTTATGTGCCGGCGATGGTCGAGGAAGTCGAGGCCGACGAGGTCGATGTGGAGGAGGTCGGTAACGAAGGCGACGAGTCCCGCCCGGACAGCGCACAATTCGGCGCGCCTGAGGACGATCTTGCGCCCGATATCGATGCCCTTGCCGATGAACCCGATAGTCTTGGCGATGAAGAGGAACCGTCGGCCGAGTTCGCCGACGAGCCGGCGGTTGCGCCGTCCTTGGCTTCCGAGACTGTCGGCGCGACGACCGGCGGAGCCTTTCTCGAGGACCATGCGCGGCTCTCCTCGGACCTTGCGCTCGGGCGCTGTCGAATCGTCGTGCTCGCCGGCCATCGTGACGCTGCCGAAAGCGAGATGCTGGCCGAAGTGCTCGCCGATGAAACGCTGCGGCGCGGCGTCAGCGTCGCTCTGATCGATGCAGCCGGCGCCGGTACGTCCGGCGAAATGGGCATTGCCGATCTCAGCACCGGCGCGGCGAGCTTCGGCGATGTCGTCCACAAGTCCGCCGACGGCAACTTTGCCGAGGTGCCGTGGGGGCAGGGGACGTTCTTCGACCGCCGCTCCACCCGCCCGGCAACGCTGGTCGAGGCGTTGAGCGACATCTACGAAGTCGTCATCGTCATGACCGGCAAGCTCGGCATGGCCTCGACGCTGCCGGCCTTTGCCGACGTCGCCGACCGCCTGGTCCTGGTGTCGCGGGACGAGGCTGAAGCCGGCGACATCGAGGATCTCCGCCAGGAACTGGCCGCTGCCGGCTACGGCGAGGCCGATCTGGTGCGCACCCCAGACAGCGTCGCTGCGTGAGGCCAGCGTGGGTTTCAAATATACCGTTATCCGCGCGATGTTCGAGGCGCTATGGCTTTCGCGCCTGCCCGCCATTACCCGCAGCTTCTCCAAATGCCGCGGCGTGATTTTCACTCTGCATCGCGTGCTGCCGGACCGTCCCGCGTCCTTCTCACCCAATGCCATCCTGCAGGTGCGGCCGGATTTCCTGGATTATTGCATCGAGCGTGTGCGGGCGCTGGACGTCGACATCGTCAGCCTCGACGAGGCGATTGAGCGGCTGGCCGAGGCGAAGCCCGGCCGGCGCTTCGCTGTCTTCACTTTCGACGACGCCTATCGCGATAACCTCGAATATGCGCTGCCGATCCTTCGCCGGCAGGATTGCCCGTTCACCCTTTACGTCCCGACCGGGTTCGTAGATGGAACGGGCGAGCTCTGGTGGCAGGCGCTGGAAGACATCATTTCGGCCAACGACGAAGTGGTCGTGGGTGCCGAGCGTCTTCCCGCAGCCACGCTCGAGGACAAGCAGAAGGCGTTTGACACCCTCTACTGGCGCATGCGCAAGCAAGCCGAGCCGGAGCGGCTCGGGATGCTGCATCAGTTAGCCGGATATTACAGGTTCGACCTCCAGGCCCACTGCCGTCGATTGATAATGGACTGGGCGGAGCTGCGCCAGTTTTCCGACGATCCGCTCTGCACCATCGGTGCTCACACGGTCAATCACTACGAACTGGCCAAGTTGCCGCTCGATACGGCGCGCGAGGAAATTGCCCATTCTGTCGACATCCTCGGCGCAAGGTTCGGCCGCAAGCCCAGGCATTTCTCCTATCCACTGGGCGGACCACTCTCGGCCGACGAGCGCGAATACCAGCTGGCAAGCGACATTGGCCTCGCTTCCGCCGTCACCACTCGACCGGGCGGGCTCTACCCGCATCATCTCGAAACGCCTACAGCGCTTCCGCGCGTTTCGCTCAATGGATTGTTCCAGTCCCGCCGCTATGTCGATGTTTTCGCAAGCGGAGCGCTCTTTACCTGGCTCGGCCGCGCCGGCGCCTAGTTGCGGCTAGCGCGCGCTGTCGGGTCGCGCCATCCAGGCGATGATCACCATGGCCGGCCACAACCAGCCGAAGCCCGCAATGCAGAAATAGGCGATGTGGACCCACCAGGGCATGTCGACCAGGGCGACGAGGTAGAGGGCGGTCGCCAGCACCGCCCAGGCGACGATCGAGCCGACGAGGAGAAAGGTACCAAGGAGTTTGCGGTTCGATTGGGTCACGGTGCGTCAATTGCGGCTGTTGCATCGGTCTGGCGGTGGGCATACCACTCACCCGGATCGACCGATACCGGGAATTGGCCGTGGCCGCCGTGCAAAATGCCGCAATGAGCGAGACGAGGATCGCCGACGATAGTCTGCGGCCGGTACGCATCTGGCTCTATGGGCTTGCGGCGTTCGTGCTCCTCATTCTTGTTGTCGGCGGCATCACCCGGCTGACCGAATCCGGCCTGTCGATCACCAGCTGGAAGCCTGTTTCCGGCATTGTGCCCCCGCTCTCAGAGGCCGATTGGCAGGCCGAGTTCGAGGCCTACAAGCAGATTCCCCAATACAGCGTCCTCAACTCCTGGATGAGCCTTGCGGATTTCAAGGTGATCTTCTTCTGGGAATGGCTCCATCGGCTGCTCGGGCGTCTCCTCGGCTTCCTTTTCATCGTGCCGTTCGCCGTGTTCCTTATTCAGAAGCGCTTGCCTCGAACGCTCGCCTGGCCGCTCTTCGGCCTCTTCCTGCTGGGAGGGTTCCAGGGGTTCCTCGGCTGGTGGATGGTGTCGTCCGGACTTTCCGAACTGACTTCGGTGTCTCAATACCGGCTGGCAGCGCATCTGGGCGCTGCTGCGCTCCTCTTCATGGCGCTGATCTATGTGCCGCGCCGGATCACGCCGGGCAGGGTCGGCGGTATCGTGCGGCGCGGCGACTATGCGTTCGCCATTATCCTGGCCGTGCTGCTCTTCATCCAGATCGCGGCCGGCGCGTTCGTCGCCGGGCTCGATGCCGGCATGGGTTACAACACCTGGCCGCTGATGGACGGTGCGCTCATTCCCGAGGGGCTCGGGGCAATGCAGCCGGCCTGGCGCAATTTGTTCGAGAATGCGCTGACCGTGCAGTTCAACCACCGGCTGATCGCCTACGCGATCGTCGCCTATGTCGGCTTCGCACTGTGGAGGCGGGCGCGGGCAGGGGGCCTTGCCGGTGCCCATGCATGGCTCATAGGGATCGCCGGCATCGTCCTCACGCAGGTCGGACTGGGCATCGCGACGCTCGTTCTTGCCGTGCCGATTCATTTGGCCGTGACGCATCAGGCGATGGCCTTCATGCTGGTCGGCATGACTGTGCTCTACATCGCCGATATGCAGCGCACTGCAACGGTTTAGATTTGTGGTACTATAATACCGCAACCTAATACGCTGAAAAATATAGACTTAATCTTTTTGCTTGACGACCTCGCTCTGCGCCTCTAAATGGCCGCGAAACTCGCCGTCGCCCGCCTGTCGCAGTCGCCGGCAGCAGCGCATCTAGACCAAGGACAAAACAATGAAGACTTACTCGGCAAAACCGAGCGAGATCGAAAAGCAGTGGGTCCTGATCGACGCCGAAGGCCTCGTCGTCGGCCGCCTGGCTTCGATCATCGCCTCCCGCCTGCGCGGCAAGCACAAGCCGACCTTCACCCCGCACATGGACATGGGCGACAACATCGTCGTCATCAATGCCGACAAGGTGAAGCTGACCGGCCGCAAGCTCGACCAGCACCGTTTCTACTGGCACACCGGCTACCCCGGCGGCATCAAGGACCGCACCGCGCGCGAGCTGCTTGAAGGCCGTTTCCCGCAGCGCGTGCTCGAGAACGCCGTGCGCCGCATGATGCCGGGTGGGCCGCTGACCCGCGCCCAGCTCAAGAACTTGCGCGTCTATGCCGGCACTGAGCACCCGCATGAAGCCCAGCAGCCCGTCAAGCTCGACGTGGCCGCTATGAACGCCAAAAACGTCAAGGTGAAATAATATGGCCGAGACCCTCAATACCCTCGAAGACCTCGGCACCTCGACCGTCGCGCCCGCCGCGAGCGAAGCCCCGGTCCACGTCCAGAAGCTCGACCAGTATGGTCGCGCCTATGCCACCGGCAAGCGCAAGGACGCAGTCGCCCGCGTCTGGGTCAAGCCCGGCTCGGGCAAGATCACCGTCAACGGCAAGGACTTCGTTGCGTACTTCGCCCGTCCCGTGCTCCAGCTCATCGTCCAGCAGCCGATTGGCGTTGCCGGTCGCGTCGACCAGTACGACGTCGTCGCAACCGTCTCGGGCGGCGGCCTTTCCGGCCAGGCCGGCGCCGTGCGTCACGGCATCTCGCAGGCGCTGACCTTCTACGAGCCGGAACTGCGTGGCGTCCTCAAGAAGGGCGGCTTCCTGACCCGCGACAGCCGCGTCGTCGAGCGCAAGAAGTACGGCCGCGCCAAGGCCCGCCGTTCCTTCCAGTTCTCCAAGCGCTAAGCTGGAACGCAAATTGTTTTGCGAGGGGGCCGGGAAACCGGCCCCTTTTCTTTTGCCGCGACGAGTCGTTCATGTCTTTGATAGGCTGGGCCAATTCCGCCAAGCCGTTGCGTCGCCGGGCCGTTCTGCCGGTGGAAAATTTTACCCGTAGCCCATTGCTTGGAAATCTGGACGGCGCGAAGGAGCCCGTGGAAGTATATGCTGGTGCTCAATTTTTGGAGGCGGCCCGCGGTCCTTCTGGGCATTGCCTCGACAAGAACAGGTGCCTTCCATGTCCACTCCCTCCGTATCCCGCGCCGCCCGAGCGCCCAAACCCTTTTACGCCTCCTTCGGCTTCCAGGTCCTCGCCGCAATGGTGCTGGGCCTTGTCCTCGGTTACATCGCCAGGCAGATGGGGCCGACACAAGCCGGTGACCCCAACTGGCTGACCCAGACGCTTTCGACGGTCGGCTCGCTCTTCGTTCAGCTGCTGCGCGCCTTGGTGCCGGTGCTGATCTTTACCGCCATCGTTGCCTCGATCGCCAACCTGCGCGAGCTGCAGAACGCCGCGCGCCTCGTCTGGCAGACGCTGCTCTGGTTTGCCATTACCGCGCTGATCGCTGTCGTCATCGGCATCGCACTCGGTCTCATCATCCAGCCGGGCCTGACGGCCGGTGTCACCCAGGAGGCAGCACGGGCGCCTTCGACCACCGGCTCCTGGCTCGATTTCCTCAAAGGCCTCTTCCCCCAGAACGTCCTCGGCCTGCAGGCCTCGACCCGTGTCACCGATGGCGGCGCGACGACGAGCCTCTCGTTCAACGTCCTGCAGATCCTCGTGGTCTCGATCGTCGTCGGCGTGGCGGCGCTGCGCGTCGGACCGGCAGCCGAGCCGTTCCTCGCCTTCACGCGCTCATTCCTCAAGGTCATCCACAAGCTGCTGTGGTGGGTGATACGCCTGACGCCGATCGGCACCATCGGACTTCTCGGCAATGCAGTCGCCGTCTATGGCTGGGACGCGCTCGCCCAGCTCGGCTGGTACTCGGCCGCGATCTATATCGGTCTCGCCATCGTGCTGCTCGCAGTCTATCCGACACTCCTCTCGCTCCACGGGCTCAATCCGATCCGCTACTTCCAGGGCGCCTGGCCGGCGATCCAGTTGGCGTTCGTCTCGCGCTCCTCGGTCGGCACCATGCCGGTGACCGAACGGGTGACCGAAAAGAACCTCGGCGTGCCGCGCGAATATGCCGCCTTCGCCGTACCGCTCGGCGCGACCACCAAGATGGACGGCTGCGCCTCGATCTATCCGGCGATCTCAGCGATCTTCGTTGCCCAGTTCTATGGGCTCCCACTTGGACCGCAGGATTACCTCCTCATCGCCTTCGTCTCCGTCCTCGGCTCGGCCGCAACCGCAGGCCTTACGGGCGCTGTGGTGATGCTGACGCTCACCCTCTCGACCCTGGGCCTGCCGCTCGAGGGCGTCGGTCTGTTGCTGGCGGTCGATCCGATCCTCGACATGGGCCGCACGGCGGTCAACGTCGCCGGCCAGGCGCTGGTGCCCACCATTGTCGCCAAGCGCCAGGGCATCCTCGACCAGGAGGCGTACGACCGGACCGAAGGCATCGAGGAACTGGACGCCAGTCCGGCGCCGGCCGAGTAGGGCAGAATACAAATAGGGAGGCTCCGGCCTCCCTTCTTCTTGGATTTAGGCCCTGAGCGCAATGGCCTCGGCGATGAGCAGCGCGATCTCCGTTTCAGGAAGTGCGTCGCCCGGCACTAGTGGAATATACCGCACTCGGCTGCCGTCCCCCTCGAGAAGCCCATCCGGGTCGGAAAGCAGCCGGCCATGCTCGAAGACGAGGACGACGCGGCCGGGAGACGGGAAGACCCCGCACACGAACCCGGCGCGCGGATGACGGAAGTTGACAGAGCGCCAGCCGGTCCGCACCCGGGGAACGAAATCGGGACGGATGCGCAGGAGCATGACGACGAGGTCGCGCGTCAGGGCGACGATCGATGGATCCAGGCCACCGACGAGCGCGTCGAGCTCCTCCTCAAAAATCATCCCAGCCGAACTCGGTGCGGTAGTAGTGGGCGACATTGATCGTCTCCGTCGTCTGGAATGTCTCGCCGGTTTCCGTGAGGTCGACGATGCGGTCGAGGCGGAAATTGCGATAGGCGACGCGGGTCTCGCACCAGGCAAGGATCGTCCAGTGATCGCCCCAGCCGACCAGCGCCAGAGGCCAGATCACCCGGTCGCTGGGATTGCCGTGTTCGTCGCGGTAGTCGATTCTCAGCTTCAAGTACTCTGCCGCGGCATGTCGTACGCGCTGGTGCCGCTCGCGCTCCGCCGCGCCGCTTTCGAGCACGGGAATGCGATAGGGCAGGCGCTCGAGGTCGGCCTTGACCCCGTCCGGCAGCACGGCCTTGACGCGCTGCTCGGCGGTGGTGGCCGCGCTCGCCAGGTCCGGATCGGTGAAGGCCCTCACGAATTTGAGGCCGATGGAGATGGCGATGGCTTCCTCGGGCGAGAACATCAGCGGCGGCAGATGCGTGTGCGGCGCCAGTAGGTAGCCAACACCAGCATCCCCTGAGACCGGTACGCCCTGAGCGGCGAGTGCGCCGATATCGCGATAGACGGTGCGCTCGGAAACGCTGAGGATATCGGCGAGCGCCCGGGCCGTGACGGCGGTGCGCCGGCCTTTGAGCAGGTTGACGAGATTGAACAGCCGCTCGGCCTTGGACATGAGGATCGCTCCATCTTCAAGCCAGGCTGGCTTAGCACGAATGAAGTGATCCGAAACATCAGGCGACGAAGAGAGTGATGCCACATCGGCATGGGATCAGGCCGCGTCGTTGGCCGGAATGGAAAGCGTCTGGCTTGGATAGGCAAGCACCACGTCGGCATGGGACATATCGATGCTGTCCGGGTCGATGGCGCGCATGGCCAGCGTCTCGCCCAGCTCCTTCATGATTTTCTCAGCCGCGGCCCATGCGGCGGCGCGGCTTTCCCAGAGGACTGTATCCACCCACCAGTCGCCGGCTTTGCGGTAGGCCAGGTGCCGCCACACGAAACCCGGTTGGCGCGCGAGCCAATCACTGACCACGGTGTTGGCTGCCGCGAACCCGGCCTCATGACCAACGCGTAACCGAAAGGTGACGATTTCGAGTGTCTGCGCCATAGCGGTCTCCTTCCTTTCCGGTCGATGCTGGAGGTATGGCACGCCGGACTGTCAGAGCTTGTCAGGAGGCTGACAGGACCGGTCCCGACCGCCTTGCATTCCACCCATTGCAGATTCAAACTGTACTTGGAGCGAAAAAGGGACGTCGGCAGAAAGCGTCCTGGAATCTGGCGCCAAGGCGCCCGGTCCCCCGAACTCGATGAAGGCTGCGCATATCGCTGCGGCCCACGAGAAAGGGTGCCGAAGATGTCCTCCCGATCCACCTCGCGTTTCGTTGTTGTCCATGAAGACGATGTCGGCGTCAGCCACGGCGCCAATACCGCCTTCCTTGAATTGAGCCGCACAGGCGTATGCACCGCCGGATCGGTGATGGTGCCGTGCCCGTGGTTCCCGGAGATCGCCGCGTTGGCGCGCGATAACCCGGACCTCGATCTCGGCGTGCACCTGACCCTCAACTCCGACATGCGACCGTACCGCTGGCGGCCGCTGACCGGCATCTCGAACGACGGGCTGACCGATCCGGACGGCTATTTCTGGTCCGAGGTGCCTGACGTGCGGCGTCACGCCGATCCGGGTGCGGTTGAGCGGGAGTTGCGCGCCCAGATCGATGCGGCGCTGGCGGCGGGGATCGGTGTGACGCACCTCGATTGCCACATGGGAACGGCGATGATGCCCGAATTCGTCGCCATCTACGAGCGGCTGGGCGCCGACTACCGTCTGCCGATCCTCATCATGAAGGACTACCTGACGTTTTCGGTGATGGACTATGTCGGGCCCGTCACCACCGCCGAATTCGATGCGGCATCGGCGAGGGCACAGCAGCGCGGAAACCCGGTCGTCGACCTGCAGCTCGAAACGCCCTGGGAGTGGCCGGCGGGTATCGAGGCAGCCTATCGCGATCTCTTTGCCCTCGTGCCCCAAGGCCTCAGCTGGCTGGCCCTGCATTTCAATGCACCCGGCGACATCGAGCTCATTGCAGAAGAGGCGGCGATACGGATCGGCGAATACGAGTTCTTCCGCAGCGGACGTGCGAGTGAGCTGATGGCCGAGTTCGGCATCGAGCCGGTGGGCGTGCGGGAATGGCGGGACCGCATGCGCGGTTAGCCGATGACCGGGACCACGCAAGCGAGCCACTCTATCGCCTGAGGACTGGGCGTTAGCCGCGAAAACACCACCCACTCGGAGTCATTCCCGCGAAAAGCGGGAACCTCTGTTTCCGTTGCCGGCATTGCCAACAGAGATCCCTGCTTTCGCCGGGATGACTCGGGGGGTGGGGATAGTTTGTGCGATTCCCCGCTCTCAGGGGCTCCCGACGACCTGTTCCCCGTCTACCCACACCGCCGCAACATTGGCGCGCGTTGCCCCATAAAGCAGCTTTTCGAAGATCGCCTGCGGCTGCGTCTCGCCGAAGAGGCGGATGCCGCCCTGGGGAGCGGTGGAGTCGATGGCAACGGCGTCGAACCGATAGCCGGGGGCGAAACGGCCAATGGGCAGGTCAAGGGCGATGCCGCCGCCGGCGGTCGCAAGGTGAAAGGCCGTGACAAGGTCGATGCGCGAGTCCGGGCGGCCACGCTTCGCGGCGGGGAGTGCTGCGTCGACGCCGTCCTCGAGCATGCGCGAGGCAGCAACTGTCATGCGGCAGGCTTCGAACATCGAGGCGGAGGGGCCGCCCGAGATGTCGGTGCCGAGGCCGACATGCAGCTGCTTTTCCAGGGCCTGCCGCAACGGAAAGACGCTGTTGGCGAAATAGGCATTGGAGAGCGCGCAATGGGCGACGGCCGCGCCGCGTGCCACCAACCGGTCCATGTCCGCATCGGTCAGGAAATTGGAATGAGCCAAGACAGATCTGCGAGTGACGAGGCCGAAGCGGTCGAGCGCCTCGGCGTCGGTATGGCCGTAGCGGGCGAGCACGTGCCCATGCGCCCAGTCGCTCTCCGAGCAGTGGGTCTGCACGTGGCAGCCGGTTTCCGCCGCGATCTTGCCGAGTCCGGCGAGCCCTTCGTCGGTGCAGGAAGCGATGAAGCGCGGGGTGACGACCGGCAGCACGCGGCCCTGAGCGTTCTGCGTGTGGCCCTTTATGTACTCGATGACCGCGCGGGTATCCGCCAGCGCTGCCTCCGTCGTCGCGTCGCGATAATAGTCGGGGCAGGCGGCCGGATCGTCCATCACCACCTTGCCGACAAGGGCGCGCTGGCCCTTTTCGATACAGATGTCGGCCAGAACCTGCGTCGCCTCCCGGTGGACGGTGGCGAAGTAGAGCGCGGTGGTCGTGCCGGTGGCCAGCAGGTCCGCAACCAGCGTCTCGTAGGTCTGCCGCGCGAAATCGAGGTCGGCATACCGCGCCTCCAGCGGAAAGGTATATTTGTGCAGCCACACCTCCAGCGGCTCGTCGAGCGCGAGGCCGAGCTGCGGATATTGCGGCGCGTGGACGTGGAGGTCGACGAAGCCCGGCAGACCATAGGTGCCTTCGGGCAGGTAGAGGACCTCGTTGTCCAGCCGGTCGAGCTCGAAACGGTAACCGGGATCCTCGGGTCCGAACACCTGCGTGATCGCGCCCGTCTCATCAAGGAGGATGAGAGTATCTTCCAGAACCTCGATCGCGCCCCTGTCGGGAGCGTGAAAGAAGGTGCCGAGAATGCCGCGGCTGGCAAGTGTAGCCATTGTGTTACCAGACAGCCCGTCTGCAGGTTGACGAAGCCCGTCGGTGCGGCCTTGGAAGGCGGCACCGAGGAGCGCTCATTGCGACTATGCGGTTGCGACTTTCGCGCGTGGGGTGGGAGCGTAGGCGATGGACGCCTGGTAGAGCGCCACCAGCCGCTCGATGCGGGCCTCCTCGACAAGGGTGACCATGGGCGTGCCCAGCCGGCCCGAGGGATCGACGACGGTCATACCGCGGGTGATGCCGGGAGCGAGCGCAACGTCGACCGAGGCGGTGATCGATTTGGTGATGATCTCGGGTTCGATGACTACGGCTGCGGCGAACGGATCGACGAAGCGGAAGGCGTCGCCCCCACCATAGCCGGCGATCGTCTGCCGCGCATGACGGGCAAGCGCCTGCGAAAACGCCTTGGCCGGGCACTCGGGCAGGGGCGCGAAAAGGGCGTCGACATCGGCGCCGACCATATAGTGCGTGACGCAGGGTTCCCACGGAACGACGACCGTCTCGATATCGGCCCCGAAGACGACGGCAGCAGCCTCGGGATCGGCGTAGATGTTGAATTCAGCCGCTGGTGTCGTGTTGCCGCGCCCGTAGACCGAGCCGCCCATAATAGTCAGTTGGCCGATGCCGGAAACGATGTTCGCCTCGAGGCGCAGGGCGAGCGCCAGGTTCGTCAGCGGCCCGATCATCAGAATATCGACCTTCTCGCCTCCGGCGGCCGCTTCGCGCAAGGTCCGGCGGAGAAACCCGATGGCGTCTATGCCGGCTGTCTGCGGCGCATGGGCCGGACGCGGCGCACCGCCGAGGCCGTCCTCGCCGTGGATATACTTGGCGTCGATGACCGGCTGCGTCAGCGGACGTTCGGCGCCGACGTGGACGGGAATATCGATATCGGCAACGGCAAGCGTCGACAAAATGTTACGGGTGGCGGCGTCGAGCCCCACATTGCCGAAAACTGTGGTGATCGCGTCGGGCGCGCGCCCGTTGGCGATCAGCATCAACAGGGCCTGGGCGTCATCGACGCCCCCATCGGTATCCAGGATCAGGCGGTTATGCACCACTCATGCAGCCTTTCTTGTTGCCTTACGCGCATCCAGCATGCCCTGTGGATCAAGGAAAACCGGCAGCGAAATGTTGGTGTCGCGGGTGAGGTGCGGTTATGCACGAAGGATCTCCGGCGATCCATACGTGTCGCACGAACTGCCTGCGGCCAAAAGACCATGGCGATGACGTCGGCGGAACGACAAAGATGGCGGTGTTCCGAGAACCCATTTGACCAGGCGCAGGGAAAGCGGTTTACCCCGAGAAGACCGGAAGTTTGGTGCAAATGACACAGTCGAGACAAATCCCGCCTCTACCCGACGACCTTATTATCAACGCCACCGACGAGGTGGCCATCCGCCAGCATCTGGCTCTCGTTGCGCTCGGCAAGCGGCCGGCGGACAGGAGCCTTCGGGTCGGGCGACTCCTCGATGTCAATGGCCGCCGCTGGCATGAGGACCAGGAGATCGTCGTCTCCGGCCGGCGCATCGCCTGGGTCGGGCCGGCCGGTGCCTATCCCGGCGAGGTTATTGAACGCGTCGAGGAGCCGGATCTTGCCGCGGTGCCCGGTTTCGGCGAGGTGCACAAGCATATCGAATCCAGCCACCTGACGCCGGAATGGGAAGCGGCACTGGTGCTGCCGCACGGCAACACCTGGACATGCGAGGCAAGCCACGAATTCTCCAACGTCAATGGCGACAGAAACCTGGAATTCTGGCTGACCGCGCGTCGTGCCGGCAGCCCGATGAAAATCTTTCCGCTGCCGGGCTCGGCCGTGCCGCCCACTGCCTATGAATGGGGCGGGGGCCATTTCGGCTATGACGAGCAGCGCGCGTTCCTCGAAAGCCAGATGATGGTCGCCGGGCTCGACGAGGTGATGGACTGGCCGGCGGTATGGAACCCGGAGAACCCCTCGCACGAGCGGCTCTGGGGCATGATCCGGGCGACCTTCGAAGCCCGTGGCGTGGTCGAGGGGCACGCGGCCGGCATGCGCGCCATAAACGACATCAATGCCTTTGCGGCGGCCGGCATGGCTTCCGACCACGAGGCTTGGACGGGCGAGGAGGTGCGCGACAAACTTCGGCGCGGCCTCTTCATGGAGCTGCGCCCGCATTCGTTGAAGGAAATCGTCGCTGGGCTTCTGACCGAGGGGCAGGAGGACTGGTCGCAATTCGCGCTCTGCACCGACGACCGCTCTGCTTCCGATACGCTGAAGATTGGCGCCACCGATCACAATGTGCGCCTGGCGATCGAAGCGGGGCTGAGGCCCGAGACTGCCATCCAGCTGGTGACGATCAACCCGGCAAGGCACATGCGGCTTACGCCCTGGGTCGGCGCGATCGCGCCGGGGCGCTTTGCAGATATGGTGCTGCTCGCCGACGTGCCAACCCTTGAGATCGCCAAAGTCTGGGCGGACGGCAGGCAAGTGGCGGCAGGTGGCAAATACCTTGAGCCCATCCCGAGGATCGACTGGCCGGATTGGGCGACGAAGACGGTCAACATTGCCCGCGAGTTAACCGCCGCCGACTTCGCCATTCCCGCCGCGCCGGGTCGAGAGACCATGCAGGCCGCGGTATTGCGCCCGTTCCACTGGGCGGATGAGTTCATCACCATGGAGCTGCCGGCTCGGGATGGGGAGGTTCAGCGCGACGCCAGCCGAAACGTGACTAAGTTCGCCATCGTCGACCGTTTCTCGGGCGAGGGCAGGGTCGCCAAAATGTTCTGGCTCGGCACCGGGCCGAGTACACCCGAGACCGCACTTGCCTGCTCCATGGGGCACGACAAGCACAATATCTGGGTCGTCGGTTCATCGGATGCGGCGATGGCGCAGGCGGTCAACGCGCTGCGCCAGACCCAGGGCGGCTGGGCGCTGGTGCGTGAGGGACAGCTCGCCGCGACTGTGCCCTACGAGGTCGGCGGCCTGATGACCTGCCGGCCGGCACAAGAGCTCGATGCTGAGATGCAGGCGCTCTATCGGGCCGCCGATGGCATCGACTGGATGTACGAGCCGACCTTCTCGCCGCGCTGGTGGCCGGGTTTTCCTGAGCGGCTGGCATTTGCGACGCTCACCTGCGCGCCTTGGCGCTGGGCGCTGGTCGCCCCGTCGCCGTTGGCCCCCGAGGGGTTCGTCAACGTGGCAACGGGCGAGACGCATCCGATCGTCTGGTAGGCAGCCACACTATCTATCTATCACCATCCCGTCGCTTTCGCCTTCAACCAGTTCCATCGGCCAGAGCTTGTGCATCGGACCGGCAGGATAGAGGTCTGCATAGTCAGGCATTGTCGCGAGAAGTCCCTCCGCCAGCCCGATGCCGAGATCGCGCAGTGACATGCGGAAACAGGTGAGGGCAGGTGACAGGAACTGAGATTGAGGCCCCTCGCGAAAGCCGACGATGGCCAGATCCTGCCCCGGCGTCAGGCCGGCCTCGTTGAGGCGGCGATAAAGCCCGATCGCCATCATCTCGTAGACGAGCACGACGGCCGTCGGGCGGTCCTCCATGGCCAGGATCGCGTTACCGATGGTGTAGCCGCCATGCTCGCTCGACCTGGCGCGAATGATGAAGGAAGGGTCGACCGTTAGTCCGTGGCGCGCAAGCGCATCGATGAACGCATCGCGGAAGACATAGCCGAGGTTGATGTCAGTATCCGGAATGGCCACGGCGATCTGCTTGTGTCCGCGCGCAACGAGCCGCGCGACAGCTTCGTGAGCGACCCCTTCGAAGTCGAGGTCGATCCAGGCATGCTCGTCCGGACCTCCCGTTCGCCCGAGGGCAATGAAGGGCACGTGGGCAGCCTTGAGCAGGTCGATCCGACGATCCTCGCGTTGCGTGGCCGAGATGATGACGGCATCGACCAGACGCCGCGCGACGATACGCTGAAGATAGTCGTGTGGGTCCTCGTTCACCGAGCAGGGCAGGACCACGAGATCGAGGTTGTGCCGCAACAGAGCGCCCGTCAGTCCCGCGATGACGCCGAGAAAGAAGTTGTCGCTGTTGGCCTCCGTTTCCTCGTTCGTTTCAATCATGAAACCGATGGCGTTTGTGGTTCCACGTCGGAGGGACCGGCCCGCCTGGTTGGGCGCGTAGCCAAGCTTGGCGGCGGCGTCCAATACGCGTTTGCGCGTCTCCTCGTTGACGTCCGGCTTGCCGTTCAGGGCGCGCGACACCGTGCCGATGGAGATATCAAGATGCTGCGCCAAGCGCTTGATACCCTTCATACTTCTCTCCGAACTCCCACAGGCCGTTCCAGTGTCGCCAAAAACGTTTACGAAGCCCTATTGACACGTCTAGGCTGCCGAATATAGCGTCGTAAACGTTTACGGAGCAACTGCGATAACGAGCCCCAACAACAGGCCGGGTCGCTGGAAGGCTCCTGTGGGAGGTTCTTCGTGACGTTTCGTGCGGTACTCGTCGGTTGCGGCGCCATGTCCAAAGGCTGGCTTTCGGCCGTTGTTGGCAGCGAGCTGCTCAAGGGCAGGGTAGAGGTCGTCGGCCTCGTCGATCTCGACCACAAGGCTGCTGAGGCGCGCGCGCTCGAATTCAGCCTCACCGATGCCGTGATCGGTGCGGATCTCGACGACGTGCTCTCGAAGACCATCCCGGACCTTTTGTTCGATGTGGTCGTGCCGTCGGCACGCGAGGCGATTGCAGAAACCGGTTTCGCCCATGGCTGCCACGTGCTGAGCGAGAAGCCCATGGCGACCACCCTTGCGGCCGGGCAGGCGTTGATCGCCAAGGCCGAGGCCGCCGGGCGCATCCATGCTGTCGTGCAGAACCGCCGCTTCATTTCGGGCGTCCGCCGCATTCGCCGCTTCCTCGAGGGCGGCGCCATCGGCGAGCTCACGGGCCTGCACTGCGACTTCTTCATCGGCGCGCATTTTGGCGGCTTTCGCGAGGAGATGCAGAACGTTCTGCTTCTCGATATGGCCATCCACACGCTCGATGCCGCCCGCTTCATGGCCGGCAAGACGCCGCTCGCCGTCTACTGCCACGAGACCAATCCGCGCGGCTCCTGGTATGCGCACGGTGCGGCGGCCAACGCTATTTTCGAGTTTTCCGACGACGTGGTCTTTACCTATCGCGGCTCCTGGGTCGCCGAAGGGGCCAACACGAGCTGGGAGAGCGCCTGGCGGTTCATCGGCACCAAGGGCACGCTGCTCTGGGACGGCGCTGAGGCATTCGACGCCAAGACCGTGACCGGTGACGGCGGGTTCCTCCGCGAGGTCTCGCCAGTCGCCGTCCCCGATCCCGAGGATGCCCGGCAGACGCACGGCCATGCCAGCGTCATCGCCGAATTCCTCGATGCCATCGAGGCCGGCCGACTGCCGGAAACCGCGAGCAACGACAACATTAAGAGCCTGGCCATGGTGTTCGGCGCCATCGAGAGCGCTCGCTCGAGGCAGCGCGTCGAGATAGCCGTCTGATTTGAACGAAACGATTTGAGAGAGATTTGAAACGTGAGCGACCCGGCAAAATCCATCCGCATCGGCACCATGATCTCAGCCTCCGCGGGTAAGGCGCCCGAGGAGATCAAGAAGATCGTCAATCTCGGCTTCGAGAGCTTCGAGCCGTTCTTCTGGCAGACGACCAACGGCCAGGACCTTGCCGAGCTTGGCAAGCGCTGCCGCGAGGCGATCGGGGACCGCGACATCACCATCTCGACCATCGGCATGTTCGGCAATCCGCTCGAAGAGCAGGAGATGGACCTGGAGACGCTCCAGGGCTGGAAGGACTGCATCGACAACGCCCACCATTTCGGCGCCACATGCGTTGCTGGGTTCACCGGACGGATCCGTAACAAACCGCTGACTGATAGCCTGCCGCGGTACGGGCAGGTGTGGTCGGAACTGGCCAAGCGCGCCGCCGACAAGGGCGTCAGGATCGCCTTCGAGAACTGCGCCATGGACGGCAACTGGCAGACCGGCGACTGGAACATCGCCCACAACCCCGACGCCTGGGAACTGATCTTCAACGAGACGCCGGATGACAATATCGGCCTCGAATGGGAGCCCTGCCACCAGTTGGTCTACCTCATCGACCCGCTGCCGCAGATCAGGAAGTGGGCCAAGAAATTCTTCCACGTCCACGGCAAGGACGCGACGGTGCGCTGGGACGTGATCCGCGAGCACGGCATCTTCGGTAAGGAGAAGTTCGTGTTCATGCGAACGCCCGGCTTCGGTGACAGCAACTGGACCGACATCATCTCCGAACTGCGCCTTGCCAGCTGGTCGGGCTCGATCGACATCGAGGGCTGGCACGATCCGGTCTACCGCGACACCCTCGAAATGACCGGCCAGGTGCGCGCCCTCAACTACCTCAAGACCTGTCGCGGCGGCGACTTTGTCGATGCCGAGGCGGCCTATGGCGGGGGAGATCCCTCGCTCAAGCTTTCGGCCTGACGGCCGGAATTCGTCCATCGTCCAAAGGGAGGAAACCATGGACAAGAGACTGTTTGGAGCATTGCTGCTCGGCGCGACCATGCTGGCCGGGCCGGCCTTTGCTCAGGAGAACGTGACGATCACCGTCTGGTCGCTCGATGACGAGAACCAGCCGGCGCTGAATCTCGCGCGTGAGTTCAGCGAGATGGACAACGGGATCACTGTTGAGTACCGGCAGATCCAGTTCGACGACGTGGTGAGCGAATCCATGCGTGCCTTCGCCACTGGTCAGGCCCCCGACATCATCGCTGTGGACAACCCCGAGCACGCGCTGTTTGCTTCGCGGGGCGCCTTCCTCGACATCACCGACATGGTCGCCCAGTCCGAGGTCATCGATCCGGACAACTACTATCCCGGTCCGCTGAACTCGGTAACCTGGGACGGGCGCCTCTACGGCGTGCCCAAGGCAACCAACACCATCGCCCTCTACTACAACAAGGACATGTTCGAGGCGAAAGGCCTCGATCCCAACGATCCGCCCGAAACCTGGGATGAGTTGGTGGATGCTGCTCGCACCCTCAACGACCCCGCCGCCAATGTCTATGGCCTCGCCTTCTCGGCCAAGGCGAACGAGGAAGGAACGTTCCAGTTCCTGCCCTGGGCGCAGATGGCCGGCGGCGGCTATGACAACATCAATACCGAAGGCGCCGTCGAGGCGCTGGAGATCTGGAAGACCATCATCGACGAGAAGCTGGCTTCCCCTGATACGCTGACGCGCGGCCAGTGGGACTCGACTGGCACCTTCAACTCCGGCAACGCGGCCATGGTTATATCCGGCCCTTGGGAACTGAACCGCATGCTCGAGGAGGCCAAGTTCGACTGGGGTGTGGCGCTACTGCCGGTCCCGGAAGAGGGCGCACCGCGCTCCTCGGCCATGGGCGACTTCAATTGGGCGATCTTCTCGACCAGCGAGCATCCCGAGGAAGCGTTCCAGGCGCTCGAATATTTCGCGAGCCAGGATCACCGCCTGTTCCCGGAATGGGGTCAGCTCCCGGCCCGCTCCGACATCGAGCTGCCCGAGACCGGCGAGCCGCTGAAGGACGCCGCCCTCAAGGTGTTCCTCGAGCAGCTCCAATACGCCCAGCCGCGCGGCCCGCACCCAGAATGGCCTAAGATCTCCAAGGCCATCCAGGATGCCATCCAGGCCACGCTGACCGGCCAGATGTCGGCCCAGGACGCCCTCGATAACGCGCAGGCCACCATCGACGGCATCCTCGGATAACCACTCCTCCCGACTGGCTGCCGGGGCGACCCGGCAGCCGATTTTCAGCGGGAGCAGGCATTCGGCAATTTGGCTCGATGTGGCGAGCCAAGGCGAACGAAGGAACTCGGTCATGGATATATCGCAGACCGCTATCGCGGATCGGCGCCGGGAGGCCAATCCCATATCCCGGTTTCTTGCCAGCATGCGCGACGGCAGGGGCTTCGACATCCTGCTGGTGGCGGTGCCGCTCGCCTTTCTGATCGCTCTTTCGGGCCTGCCGCTCGTCTACAACGTGGTGATGAGCTTTCAGCAGGTCGACATGTTCAGCCTCGGCACCTTCTGGCGGCCGTGGGTCGGCTTCGACAACTACGTTGCGGTCTTCTCGCAACCAGAGACCTGGCCGATCCTCAGGAATACCGTGGTCTTCGTGGTCGCCTCCATCGCCGGCCAGTTCCTCATCGGCTTCGCGCTGGCGCTCTTCTTCACCATGGATTTCCCCGGAGCCGGCTATATACGCGGTCTGTTCCTCGTCTCCTGGGTCATGCCCGGCCTCGTCGTCGGCGCCATCTTCAACTGGATTCTCGCAGGCGACTTCGGCGTCCTCAATTATGTCCTGAAAAGCATCGGGTTGATTTCAGAGAATATCTTCTGGCGCTCGGACATCGCCTTTTCGCTCTGGGCGGTGATCATCGCCAATGTCTGGCTGGGCACCGCGTTCAACATGATCCTGCTGGCGGTCGGGCTCGCCTCGATCCCCAAGGACCTCTATGAGGCTGCCGCGCTCGATGGGGCCAATGCCTGGCAGCGGTTCTGGACAATCACTTTGCCCATGATGCGCGCAACCATCGGCGCTGTGGTCTCGCTCGGTCTGATCTTCACGCTGCAGCAGTTCGACCTCTTCGCCTCGATCACATCAGGCGGGCCCAACAACTCCTCGAACGTTGCGCAGTACTGGGCCTGGGAGCTCTCCTTCCGCCAATACGACTTCGCGCGCGGCGCAACCATCTCGACCGTGATGATCCTCGTCGTGATGATCGCGGCTACTATCTATGTGCGCTCCACCCGGCATGAGGTGCGCGGATGACAACGACCTGGACCCAGCGCGGACTGCTGCTCGCTGCCCTAACGCTCGCGGCGCTCTACCTCTTTCCGCTCTATTGGATGTACGTGACGAGCCTCAAGACCGGCTCGGAGATCTTTGCCACCCCGCCGGCCTTTGTGCCAATTGACCCGCAATGGGGCGTGTTCCAGTACGTCTGGGGGCTGCGCGGCATGGGGCGGTTCCTCTGGAATTCTGTGGTCATCGCCACCGGCACAATGGTCCTCACGGCGATCCTCGGTACAGGGTGCGCCTATGTGTTGGCGCGCTATCGGAATATCTGGATCGATATCGCGCTCTTCCTCGTGCTGATGCTGCAGGTGTTGCCGGCCTCCCTGATGATCACGCCGATCTTCGTCGGCTTCTCGCAGCTCGGGCTGCTCGACACGCCGCGCTTCGCCGTTATCCTGGCGCTGACGGCCAAGACCATGCCGTTCTTCGTGATCCTGGTGCGCGCGACCTTCATGAGCGTGCCCTCCGAGCTCGAGGAAGCCGCGCTTGTCGACGGCAATTCGCGCATTGGAGCGTTCTGGTTCGTCGCCCTGCCGCTCGCCCGCAACGGAATCCTCGTCTCGGCCATCCTGATCTTCATGCAGGCGTTCGGCGAATTCGTCTATTCCAAGTCGATCATCCAGGCGGTCGACCTGCAGCCAGCGAGTGTGGGGCTTAATGCCTTCATGGGCCCCAACACCACCGAGTGGAACAACATAATGGCCTACGCCTCGATCTATGTGACGCCGATCCTCGCCATCTTCGTCCTCTTGCAGCGCCGCATCGTGTCCGGCCTGACCTCGGGAGCCCTCAAATGAGCAATGAAGCGCAGATCGAACTAGTCGGGGTCGACAAGCATTACGGGCAGTTCCATGCCTTGAAGGACATCAGCCTGACGATCGAGAAGGGCGCTTTCGTCGCGCTCGTCGGTCCCTCGGGCTGCGGAAAGTCGACGCTTTTGCGCTCGCTCGCGGGCCTCGAGAGCATCACAGGCGGCACGATGAAGATTGCCGGCGAGGTGATGAATGGCGTGCCGCCGAGGAAACGCGACGTCGCCATGGTGTTCCAGAGCTATGCGCTCTACCCGCATATGCGGGTGGCCGAGAATCTCACTTATTCCTTGCGCCTCAAGGGCACACCGAAAGACCAGGCGCTGAAAGCGGCCGAGGATGTGGCAAGGACGACGGGCCTGTCGCAACTTCTCGGTCGCTTTCCGCGCCAGCTCTCCGGCGGGCAGCGCCAGCGCGTCGCCATGGGCCGGGCGATCATCCGCCACCCCAAGGCGTTCCTGTTCGATGAGCCGCTCTCCAACCTCGACGCTGCGCTGCGCGTCCATATGAGGAAGGAGATCCGCGCGCTTCATGACCGGCTGGGCGCGACGTCCGTCTATGTGACGCACGACCAGGTGGAGGCCATGACCATGGCCGACCACGTGGTCGTCATGCGCGATGGGGTCATCGAGCAGCAGGGCCGGCCGCTCGATCTCTACGACAAGCCCGCAAGCCGGTTCGTTGCCGGCTTCATCGGCTCGCCGGCCATGAACTTCGTGCCCGCGACAGTCAGCGAGGACGGGCAGGGGATCGTGCTCGACCTGCCGGGTGCGTCGCGCCTTTCCCTCGGACGTTCGCTTGAACCCGGCCGAAATGTATCGGCCGGTCTGCGCCCCGAGCACCTGACGGTGACGCAGACCCAGGAAGCGGCTCTGCGCCTGCCGGTTGGGGTCGTCGAGTCGACGGGCTCGGTGACCTATATCTCGAGTGACACCGATCCCGAGATCACCGTGGTGGTCCACGGGCGCAGCCCGCTCTCGGCCGGTGACACAATGGGTCTTTCGATCGCGCCGGAGAACATCCATCTCTTCGACGTCGAAAGCGACCGCGCTATCTGATGTTGTCGGCTAGTAGCGAGACCAGCGGCGTCAGCAGCAGGCAGGCCACAACGAACCGGGCGACCCGTCCAAAGACGGCCATATCCGGGCCCGCGCGGTAAAAGGCCTCCTCCATCTGCTGGCGCTGGGCCGGACGATAGAACGTGTCGATCTGGTTGATGTGGGTAGCGAGCAGGATCTCAAGCATCGGTCATCTCCTTGCGATGAGTTTCGCAATTGGCCGAATGAGCGATGCTGCTTTCGACAGTCGACGCCGATAAAAAACAAAAGAAAAATCGGAACTGCTCATGTCGAATGTGGCCGAGGCCGTTCGACCAGGGATATCGTTCACCCGTGGAGGCGCCGATGAAGTACATGTTCCTGATCTATCTCGACGATGCCAAATTCGCTCCAATGTCGCAGGACGAGCGCGATGGCTTCGGCAATGCCATGCTCGACTACGACGACGAGTTGCGCGCCAGCGGCAATTATCTTTTCTCGGAGCCGCTGAAGATGCCGAATGAGGCTATCACGGTGAGGACCTGGGACGGGACGCTCTCGACCACCGACGGTCCCTTCGCCGAGACCAAAGAGCACCTCTCGGGGTTCCACATCATCGAGGCGCGCGATCTCAACGAAGCCGTGGCGCTCGCCGCCCGCATGCCGCTCGCGCGTGTCGGCTCGATCGAGGTCCGCCCCGTCGGTCATCTCGAAAGGATCGAAAAATGAAGTTCCTCTGTCTCGTTTGCGCCGACTCCGAGATCGAAGCCACCTTGAGCAAGGAGGACTGGAAGACCATCGACCGCGACTCGATGGCTTATGACAAGCAGCTGGAAGCCCAGGGAAACTATATCCTCTCTGAAGCGCTGCAGGATCTGGGCACCGCCGTGACGGTGCGCGTGCGCCAGGGAGAGGCGAGCGTGACCGACGGTCCCTATGTCGAGACCAAGGAGCATGTTGCCGGCTTCATCCTCATCAAGGCCAGGGACATGGCTGCGGCCATCGAGATCGCCAAGGGCATCCCGCTCGCGCGCATCGGGGCCGTCGAGGTGCGCCCGATATGACCATGGGCGCGGCGGCCTCCACTGCGAGCGACGGCCTGATCGAAAGCGCCTATCGTGAGCATTCGCGGAAGGTCTTGGCGACGCTCATCCGTCTCCTCGGCGATTTCGATCTCGCCGAGGAGGCGCTGCATGATGCGTTCGTCGCAGCCGCTGATCGCTGGCCGCGAGAGGGGATGCCAGGCAATCCGAGCGCTTGGCTCGTCTCGGCCGGGCGCTTTAAGGCCATCGACAAGCTGCGCCGCCGCGCCCGTTTCAACGCCATGGAAGCCGAAATCGCTGATCAGTTGACCGCCGACGCGGAGGAGGGGGAGGACATGGAGGCGACCTCCATCAAGGATGACCAATTGCGGCTCATGTTCACCTGCTGCCATCCCGTGCTGCCGCAGCCGGCGCAGGTGGCGCTGACCTTGCGCGAACTCTGCGGGTTGACGACCGAGGAGATCTCCCGCGCATTCCTCGCCCGGCCGCCGGCGCTCGCCCAGCGTATCGTGAGGGCCAAGGCCAGGATCCGCGAGGAGAGGATCCCCTACGAGGTGCCGGAGCTGTCGGCGCTGCCCGAACGGTTGGATGCCGTGCTGCGCGTCATCTATTTGGTTTTCAACGAGGGCTACTCGGCTCATTCGGGCGAGGCGCTGACCCGCACCGACCTTTCCGGCGAGGCGATCAGGCTCGGGCGGCTCATGCTCGATCTCCTGCCGCAGGCCGAGACGATGGGGCTGCTGGCGCTGATGCTGCTGCACGAATCGCGCCGGCCGGCGCGCACGACCCCCGACGGCGAAGTGGTGCTTCTGGCCAACCAGGACCGTACGCTTTGGGATCAGGCACTGATGGCCGAAGGTTTCGACCTCATCGACCGGGCTTTCGCCACGCGTCAGATCGGCCCCTATACGCTACAGGCCGCGATTGCGGCCGTCCACGCAAGGGCAGGGACGGCCGAGGACACCGATTGGGGCGAGATCGTCGGCCTCTACGACGTGCTGATGCGGGCGGCGCCCTCGCCGGTGGTGCGCCTCAACCGAGCGGTCGCCGTCGGCATGCGCGACGGACCCCGGGCCGGGCTCGCCCTCGTCAATGGTCTGATCGAGGAGGGGAACCTTGCCGACTATCACCTGACCTATGCCGCTCAGGCCGACTTCTATCGCCGCGCGGGTGAAACGGATGCCGCGCGCCAGGCCTATGAGAGAGCCCTTGCCCTGGCTCTGCAGGAGCCGGAACGGCGATTCCTGCAGCAGCGTCTGCGCGAACTTGGGGACGCACCCTAGGCTTGTCACTGAGGCGATGAGACTGTCAAAAAGTGCCATGATCTTAGAGGGGATGGAAAAAATCCCGTGACGACAAAGAGTTATGGCAACCAACTTATTCGGTCAAATTCGTATCTCGCTCTGGTGAAAACGCCTTGCCAGTCGTTGCCCACTATGCCAGTCTTATTTCGGAAAAGCTTTTCCGAACTCTATTTCGACACGTGACGGCAAGCTGAGGAGGCACTGCCGCGTACTGTGTGACGAGGGAAAAGCTTTTCCGAAAAAATATGCGCGGGACGAGAATGGCGATGCCATGCCGCGCATCCATGGGAGGAATTTATGAGACGTTCCAAGACGTTGGCCGTCGCGCTGCCGCTCGTTGCGGCAGGCTTGACCGCCATGATGACAACCACTGCCTTTGCCCAGAACCTGTCGATGTGGGTGCGCGAAAGCGCCGCCGATCCCGGTCAACTGATGGTGGACCTCTGGAACCAGACCCACGAGGCCCAGATCGAGCTGACTGCTATTCCCGACAACCAGCTCGTCACGAAGCTCGCAACGAGCGTGCGGGCAGGGGATGCGCCGGACCTCATCTCGTTCGATCTGATCTACATGCCCGACTTCATGCGTGCCGGGTTCCTGGCCGACCTCACCGATCAACTGAGCTCGGACCCCAACTACGAGACTCACGTCGAGGCCTACAAGGACATCGCCACGTATGAGGATCGCATCTATGGCGTGGGCTTTACGCCCGACGTGTCGATCCTCGTCTGGAACAAGGAGCTCTTCCGCGAGGCTGGGCTCGATCCTGACGTGCCGCCCAAGACCATCTATGAGATTCACGAGATGGCCACGCAGATCGGCGCGCTGGGCGATGACACCTACGGCTTCTATTTCGCCGGCTCCTGCCCGGGCTGCAACATCTTCGTTACTTCCCCGCTGATGGTGGCCGGAGGCGCCCACATCCTGCCCCGCAACGGCGAGGACGCCGCTCTCGAAGGCGAAGCGGTGCGCGTGGTGCTCGATGAGTATCGGATGATGTGGGAAGAGGGGTTGATCCCCGAAAGCGCCGAGGTCGATGCGGGCGAGAACTTCGTCTCGGCCTTCACGGCCGGCAATATCGGCATTGCCGGCTCCGGCGGCTTCCTGCTCTCGCTGATGGAGCGGCAATTTCCGGAGTTCGACTATGGCGTCGGTCTGCTGCCCGGCCTCGAGGAGGGTCAGGTCTCAGCGTTCGTCGGCGGCGACGTGGTGGCCATCCCGACGGGTGGGGCAAACGAGGAAGTGGCCCGCGAGTTCGTGACCTGGGTGCTTTCCGATGAAGCCCAGCTCGAAGGCCTCGCCAAGAACGCCATTCTCACCACCCGCACCGATCTTGCCGACAACGAATACTTCGCCGGCAACGAGAAGGTGCAGAAGACCGCCGAAGCGCTTGCGGTCGGCTACGTGCCGTGGGTGTTCCACTTCGCCGACATGGTGAACTCGGATTCGAGCCCGTGGATCAACATGCTCCAGCAAGCCATTTTCGACGGGGACGTCGACGGCGCGATCGAAGAGGCGCGCGCACGCATGCTCCAGATCGCCAGTGAGTAACGCACCAGCTCCGGTCGGGCTTGGCCCGGCCGGAGCATCGCATTGAGCCGACCGATTTGGGAGAGCGCAGCCGATGCTCGCCACCAACAATAAGTATGTGGGCCTTCTCTATCTGTCGCCGGCGCTGCTGTTTGTCGCGGTGTTCGTCCTCTACCCACTCGTCCAGCTCGTCATGATCTCGATGACGAGCGAGTCGCTTCTCGGCGGCGGCGAGTTCGTCTGGTTCGACAATTACCTCCTTGCCTTTTCCGACCGCTCGTTCTGGACGTCGTTCTGGTTCACGGTTCGCTACACGCTGATCATCACGCCGATCCTGATGGTCCTCGGCTTTCTCCTGGCCCTGCTCACCATGCAGAACCGGGCGCTCAATCAGATAGCGCGCGGCGTCGTCTTCCTGCCCGTGGTCATCGGGCTTGCCAGCTCAAGCCTTCTCTGGGTGTGGCTCTTCGACCAGCAGGTGGGTCTCCTCAACAAGGCGCTGGTCGACGTCGGCGCCATCGAGCAGCCGATGGTCTGGTTCAACCGCGCGCATCTGGGCATGACGGCAGTCATCGTGTCGGTGGTCTGGAAGGTGGTCGGCTTCGGCATGATCATCATGCTTTCCGGCATGCAATCGATCAGCCATGAGATCGTCGAGGCTTCGATGATCGACGGAGCCACGTATTGGCAGCGGGTCAGGCGGATCATCCTGCCGTTGAGCGCGCGCGCCATCCTGCTTGCCACGCTCATCAGCGCCATCGGCTCGATGCTCGCCTTCGACCAGTTCTACCTGATGACCGGCGGCGCGCCACGTGGCCAGACCTTCACCTCGGTCTACTGGATCTACCAGAACTCTTTCGTCTACTTCAAACTGGGCTACGGCAGCGCACTCTCCGTCATCTTGATGGTCGTCATCATGGCGGGCGCAGCCTTACAGATCGCCCTGCAGCGCCGGGGTGAATCCGCATGACCGAGATCGCTTCTCCCGCAACCAATATTGCGACCGGCGCGACCGACGCCCGCGTCGTCGGCGGCAGCCGCTCGGTCGGCTATCTGGTGGGCGCGCTTTGCCTCGCCATCATCGCGTTGATGCTGGCGCCCCTCGTGCTTTCCTTCCTGGCATCACTCAAGCCTCCGGCGGAAGCCGCGGCCGTGCCGCCGCAATACCTGCCGCGCTCGCTGAGCCTTGCCAATTACCAGACGGTCGCGAACTACCAGGCGGGTCTGTGGACCTATGTGGCCAACAGTCTGGTTGTTGCGACGCTGACGATCCTCTTCTGCCTGGCGCTGGCTGTGCCGGCCGGTTACGCGCTGGCGCGCTATGCAATTCCCTTCAAGGAGGTGTTCTTCCTCCTGATCCTGGCCAGCATGATGATCCCCTATCAGGCCATGCTGACGCCGCTCTACCTGATGTTCTCAACGCTCAAGCTCACCAATACCCATGTGGGCCTCGCCATCGTCCACACTATCCTCCAACTCCCGTTCTCGGTCTATCTCATGCGCAACAGCTTCGAGGGCATTCCGCGCGAGCTCGAGGAGGCGGCCGTGATGGACGGATGTTCGTCCCTGCAGATCCTGCGCCGCGTGTTCCTGCCGCTGGTGCTGCCGGGCATGGTCACCGTCTCGCTCTTTGCCTTCATCATGTCCTGGAATGAGTTCATCGCCGCCCTCATCTTCATGAGCCGCGAGACGAGCTTCACCGTACCGGTGATGCTGACGGGCGTGTCGACCGGCATCTTCGGCGTCGTTGATTGGGGCGCGCTGCAGGCTGGCGTCATCGTGTCGGTGGTGCCGTGCATCGGCGTCTACCTGCTGCTCCAGCGCTACTACGTCTCGGGGCTGTTGAGCGGCGCGGTGAAGTAGCCCGATCACCATGAACAAGCTTCCTCCCGATCCGGCACCGGCCACGCGCCTCGACCGCTCACAGCGGTCGGGTCCGACCATCCGCGACGTGGCGCGCGCGGCGGGGGTGAGCATCGGTACGGTCTCCAAGGCGCTCAATAATGCCGGCACTTTGAAGCAGGAGACGCGCGAGCGGGTGGCCGAGGCGGCAAGGGCGCTGGGTTTTCGCCCCAATGATCTCGCCCAGGCGCTGCATCGCGGGCAGAGCTTCACCGTCGGGCTCATCTCCAACGACAGTTTCGGGCGCTTCACCATGCCGATCCTCGAAGGGCTGGAAAGCGTGCTCCATGACGAGCGGATCGCCGTCTTCATGTGCAACGCCACCGACGATCCCGAACGCGAGCGCGAGCATCTCGAGCAATTGATGGGCAAGCGCGTCGACGGGTTGGTGTTCACCGCCCGCAGGGCCGACCGCCGGCCGAGCGTCGGGGTCAATCTCGGTGACCTTCCAACCGTCTTTGTCTTTTCCCAGAGCGACGACCCGCGCTCCTTCTGTCTATTGCCCGACGACGAAGGCGGCGCTTATCTGGGCGCCAGGCACCTTGTCGCAACGGGCGGCCGCCGGATCGCCCACGTGACCGGTCCCGAGCGGTTTGAGGCTGTGCGCCTGCGTCGCGACGGCTATCGGCGAGCACTCGCCGAGGCAGGTCTCGATTGGCGCGACGACTTCTTCCTCCCAGGCGAGTGGTCCGAGCAGTGGGGCCGGCAAGCGGTCGATATTCTTTTCTCTAGTACCGCTGCCGCGCCCGACAGCATTCTCGCCGGCAACGACCAGATCGCCCGGGGCATTCTGGATGCACTGCGCGACCGCGGCCTCAACGTTCCAGGGCAAGTCGGCGTCGTCGGCTTCGACAACTGGGGCGTGATGGTCGAAGCCGCACGGCCGCGCCTGACGAGCATCGACATGAATCTTTCGACGCTCGGACAGGAGGCCGGACGGCGGATCCTGCGCATGATCGGCGGCGAGCATTTTTCCGGCGTCGAGCGGCTGCCCTGCACCCTGATGGTGCGCGAGAGCTGCGGCGCGCAAGCCAAGACACTATTCCAAGAGGCCAGGAGCACCTGAATGCGAAAGTTCGCACCGGTCGATTTCACCAAGGTTTCTCTGACGGGCGCGTTCTGGCGCGAACGGCTGGAAACCGTGCTGACCCGCACCATCCCCAGCCAGTATGAAAAGCTCGAGAGTGAGGGCCTGCTCGAGTCGTTGGCGCTTCTCGATCCGCCCCCGGCGCTACGCATTCCCCGCAACGCGCAGGGCTTCACCACCCAGTTTTTCTGGGATTCCGACATCGGCAAATGGATCGAGGCGGCGGGGTATGCCCTGCGCCACCGGCGCGATGCGACGATCGAAGCCCAGATCGACGACATCGTCGACAAGCTCGAAGCCGCCCAGATGAAGGACGGCTACCTCAACCTCTGGTACCAGGGCCACGAGATAGAGAACCGCTGGACCAATTTGCGGGACCGGCACGAACTCTACAATTGCGGGCATCTGCTTGAAGGTGCGATCGCCTATTTCCAGGCGACCGGTCGACGCAAGATGCTCGACGTCATGGAGCGGTACCTCGATCACATCCGGACGACGTTCGGCACTGGTGAGGGACAGAAGCGCGGCTATCCGGGCCATCAGGAGATCGAGATCGCGCTGGTCAAGCTCTATCGCCTGACCGGAGACAAGAAGCAGCTCGACCTTGCCGCCTACTTCATCAACGAGCGCGGACGCGAGCCGCACTATTTCGACATCGAGGCCGTGGCGCGCGGCGACGACCCGAAGAACTACCATTTCTACCGCTTCGGCAACCACCAATACAGCCAGTCGCACAAGCCCGTGCGCGAGCAGGACAAGGTCGTGGGCCATGCCGTTCGGGCCATGTACATGTATACGGCCATGGCGGACCTTGCCGCCGAACTCGGTGACGCAGAGCTCAAGCGCGCCTGCGAGGTGCTGTGGAACGACGTGACTTCGACCCGCATGTACGTGACCGGCGGCTTTGGTCCCTCGGCCTCGAACGAGGGTTTCACCACCGATTACGATCTGCCCAACGATACCGCTTATGCCGAGACCTGCGCGTCCGTCGCGATGATCTTCTGGGCGCAACGCATGCTCAACCTCGACCTTGACGGCAAATATGCCGACATCATGGAACTGGCCCTGTTCAACGGGGCGCTTTCGGGTCTTTCGCGCGACGGCGAGCACTATTTCTACGAGAACAAGCTCGAGAGCGACGGCTCCCACCGCCGCTGGCCCTGGCATCCGTGCCCCTGCTGCACGATGAACGTCTCGCGGCTGGTGGCCTCCATCGGCGGCTATTTCTACTCGGTCGGCGAGAACGTCGTCGCTGTCCATCTCTACGGCGGCAACCGCGCCGACCTCGATATGGACGGCCGCAAAGTGCGGGTCGAAGAGACGAGCAACTATCCGTGGTCGGGCCGGATCCGCATCGCGCTCGACCCCGAGGGAAGCGGAGCGTTCGATCTGAAGCTGCACATTCCCGGCTGGGCCGAGGGCGCGACGGCGACAATCAACGGCGAGAAGATCGATGTCGCCGCCAATACGCGTAGCGGCTACCTCACCATCAGTCGCGACTGGCGCGCGAGCGACGTTGTCGAGCTCGACCTGCCGATGCACCCCCATCGTGTCTTCGCCAATCCGAAGGTCAGGATGGACCAGGACAGGGTGACATTGAAGCGCGGTCCGCTGGTTTATTGCCTCGAGCAGGTAGACAATCCCATCGCAGTGCCGGATCTCGTCCTACCGCGGTCGGCTGGCATTGCCGCCAGGGAACGTGCCGATCTTTTCGACGGCATCACCGTGCTCGAGGCTGAAGGCGTAACGGTTGCGGCCGACGACTGGAACGGCGATCTTTACCGGGCCACGCCGCCGACGCCGCAGCCGGTGACGTTGACGGCCGTGCCCTACTACATCTGGGCCAATCGCGAGCCGGGGCCGATGGCCGTCTGGATCCGCGAGAACTAGCTGCGGGAGGGATCGATGCCGCACGTCGAGTTGAAGAGCCTGTCGAAACAATTCGGCACCGTCGAGGTCATCCGCGACTTGAGCCTTGCCATCGAGGCCGGTGAGTTCTGCGCTCTCCTCGGCCCGTCCGGCTGCGGTAAGTCGACCTTGCTGCGCATGATCGCCGGTCTGGAGACGGTCACCGCCGGCAACGTGGTGATCGCCGGGCGCGACGTGACGCAGGTACCGCCGGCCAAGCGGCAGATCTCGATGGTTTTCCAGTCCTACGCCCTCTACCCGCATATGAGCGTGCGCCAGAACATCGCCTTCAGCCTCGAAATCGCCGGTGCGCCCAAGGCCGAGATCGCCGAGAAAACCCAAAAGGCGGCAACCCTCCTGCAGCTTGAGCCCTATCTCGAGCGCAAGCCCGCCCAGCTCTCCGGCGGCCAGCGCCAACGCGTCGCTATCGGACGGGCGCTGGTGCGTGACCCGGAGGTGTTCCTGTTCGACGAGCCGCTCTCCAACCTCGACGCCAAGCTGCGCGTGCAGATGCGCCTCGAGCTCGCCAAGCTCCACCAGGAGCTGGCAACGACGATGATCTATGTGACCCACGACCAGGTGGAGGCGATGACGCTTGCCGACCGGATCGTCGTGCTCGATGCCGGCCGCATCGCCCAGGTCGGCTCGCCGCTCGACCTCTACCACCGCCCCGAGAACAAGTTCGTCGCCGCTTTTATCGGCTCGCCGGCGATGAACTTCCTGCCCGCCGCCGCCAATGGCGGCGAGGGCAGGGCGGTGTCGGTCGATCTTGCCGGCGCCGGATCATTGTCGGTCGAAACCCGGCACGATGGCGCCGGCAAAACCAGCGGGACACTCGAACTCGGCATCCGCCCTGAGCACGTCTCGCCTACGGCACCGGCTGATCCCTCGGCCGTCATCGACGGACGGATCAGCATGGTCGAACGTCTGGGCAATGCCACGATCCTCTACGTGGATACTGCAGCCGGCAACATCGTCGTCGAGGACGAAAGCGAGTCCGAGGCTCGGATCGGCGATGCGGTGGGCCTCGCCTTCGAGCCGGGCCGGTCGCATCTCTTTGCTGCCGATGGACGCGTGATCTAACCCTGCTCCAACCGCAACGGGTAGGTTGCGGGCTCGTGGACGGTGTAGGTCATGTTGATCGGCCGTTCGGCTGTGTCATAGGCAATCTGCTCGACCGTCAGCACGGCAGCAGGACGCTCGAGGCGCAGAAGCGTGGCCTCCTCTTTGCCGGCAAGGGCGGCGCTCAAAAGGGTCTGGCCGTGGTGCGGCACGATCCCGTAGCGGGTGCGCAGCTCCGCGTAGAGCGAGCGGTTGCCCGTGCGCCAATCGAGCGCAAGGAGGTCCGGCGCGAGTTCGGCCGGGATCCAGTCGTGCGATATGGCGACGGGCTTGCCGTCGAGGAGCCGTAGGCGCTTGAGCGAGATCGCCGGCTGTCTTGCCGTCAGCCCCAATCCCTCTACGATCGCTGGAGGCGGCACGGTTGTTTCGGCCGTCAGCAACGTGCTGCCCGGCGTCTTGCCGTGGGCCAGGGCCGTTTCAGTAAAGCTGCGCAAGAGCTCCAGCTCGTAGCCTCGCCGCGGCCGGCCTGTGGCGTAGAAACCCTTACCCGGCTGAGCCTGCAGATGCCCCTCGAGCACCAGCTCCTTCATGGCCTGCCGGATGGTGATCCGGCTCACCCCCAACTGATCCACCAGTTCGCGCTCGGAGGCGATCTTGGCGTGGGTGGGCATCCCGTCACCATAGAGCGTGTTGAGGATGTGGGTCTTGACCTGCTTGTAGAGCGGACGCGGATCGTCGCGGCTGATGGCCTTTGCCATTGAAAACACTGACCAGCGTCACGCCGGTTCCTTCAACACCTTGATAGCACATAGCCCGGATGCCCTCGCTTGCGAAGCGGCACGGCCGCAAGGTCCAGTCGATGGCTGTGGATTGCCTCTTCGTCCTCTTTTCCTGTCCGAGCTAACTGGATATAACCAGATATGCAGCATCAAGAACAGGGGTTGGTCGTGAAGCTGGCGCTGATCGGTGGTGGGGGTATTCGCGCGCCGCTCTTCGTGCAGTCCGCGCTGCGCCGCGCTGCGCACATCGGCCTCGATGAAATCTGCCTGATGGATGTCGACGCGCGTCAGCTTGAGCTCTTCGGGGCGCTCAGCCGCGAACTGGGAGGGCGCGAAGGGGCAGGGGTCGCCATCACCACCACGACGCAAGCCGCAGTGGCGCTGACCGGGGCCGACTTTGTCATCACCACCATCCGGCCGGGCGGCATCGACGGGCGCATCGCCGACGAGCGCATCGCCCTCGACATCGGGGTGCTGGGCCAGGAGACCACGGGGGCGGGGGGCTTTGCCATGGCGCTCCGTTCGATCCCCGCCATTCTCGACTATGCGCGGCTGATGGCCGATCTCTGTCCCGACGCCTGGCTCATCAACTTCACCAATCCAGCCGGCCTCGTGACCCAGGCGCTCTACGACGAGGGGTTCGAGCGCGCGGTCGGCATCTGCGACAGCGCCAATAGCGCCCAGCGCGCCGTCGCTCGCTGGGCGGGCGTTCCAGTGGAAACCGTCGTCACCGAACTCTTTGGGCTCAACCACCTCTCCTTTACACGTTCGGCGGTGGTCGCCGGCAGCGACCTGCTGCCCGATGCGCTGGCCGACGATGCGTTCCTCAACAGCAGCGTGCAGCGCGTCTTCGAGCCCGACGTTGTGCGCCGGCAGGGCATGTGGCTCAACGAATACCTCTATTATTTCTTTCATGCCGAGAAAGCCGTGGCCTCCTTCAGGAACGCCAGCCGCGGCGAAGAGATCAGGGCGCTCAACGAGCGCCTGCTGCCGCGCCTCCAAACGGCGGGAGATCCGGGGGCCGCGCTCGACCTCTACTTCGACTACGAGCGCGAGCGCAGTGCCTCCTACATGCGCGGTGCAAATGGAAGCCGCACCGCGGCCGTCCATCCGGACGACGGCGAGGGCTATGCCGGCGTCGCCCTCGACGTCATCGGGGCCCTCTCGGGGGGGCGGCGCGTCCGCACGGGCCTCAACGTGGCCAATGCCGGCGCCATCGAGGACCTACGCGACGGCGACGTTGTAGAGGTCAACTGCCACGTCGACGCCTGTGGCATTCAGCCGGTGCATTTCGGCCGCATGCCTGAAAGGCAGTCCTACCTCGTCCAATCGGTCAAGAACTACGAACGCCTGGCAGTGGAGGCGATCCGCAAGCGCGACCGCGAGCTTGCGGTCGATGCCCTGGTGGCACACCCTCTGGTGCTCTCATACTCGCGCGCGCGCCCGCTGGTGGACCGTTACCTCGAGGCACACGCCGCTTACACCACCGGATGGGCCTGACCATGATCACGTCGGCGAGCAATTGCGATGTCCTGGTGGCGGGCGAATACTTCTGCGATCTCATCTTTTCCGGCCTCGGCGACGCACCCCGGCTCGGCGCTGAACACTTTGCCACGGGTCTGTCGATCGTTCCCGGTGGCACCTACAACATCGCGCTGGCCGCCACGCGCCTGGGACTCGCGACCCGTTGGTGCTGTGATTTCGGCTCCGACATCTTCAGCACTCACGTGCTCGACCAGGCACGCATCGATGGCCTCGACCTGCGCGGCTTCCGATTGATCGACGGACCATTGCCGCGCGTCTCCGCCGCTTTTTCGGGCGACGGGGAGCGCGGCTTCATCAGCTACAGCGCGCCCGAACCGCGCCCGCCCGACCTGTCCTGCCTGCGCCTGCATCGTCCGAACTGGCTTCTGCAGACGTTCCGGTTCGAACCCGACTGGATCGAGTTCGTCCATATCGCCAGGCAGCAGGGCGCCAGCGTGTTCCTCGACTGCCGCGACGGCGACTTCACTCTCGATACACCGGGCGTGCGCGAACTGCTGGCGCTGGCGGACGTGTTCTCGCCCAATGCCGAGGAGGCCATGGCGCTTGCCGGCACGCGCGATCTCGATCGTGCCGTTGCCTTGCTTGCCGAACGTGTCCCCGTCCTCCTCGTCAAGCGCGGTGCAGAGGGGGCGCTGCTGGTGACGGGGAAAGACACCACCGAGATCGCGCCGCCGTCCGTTGAAGTCGTCGATACGATAGGGGCGGGCGACGCGTTCAATGCGGGCTTCGTGTTCGGCATGGTCAATGGGGCTGGCCTTGCTGCCGCGACCCGGCTCGCGGTGGCGTGCGGCGCGCTCTCGACGACCGGCACCGGCAGCCGCGCCTGCCCGACGGCCGAGGAACTTGCCCGCTTCGCGCCGATGCCAGCCGGAGCGTGGGCGATCGGACCGCGCCCGGATCGCCCGGCCGCAACGGGAACGACGAACTGACTTTTGGAGGGAACTGCGATGAACAGACTGCTACTCGTGACTGCCGCTTCGCTTGCCGCCATGGCGACTTCCATGACCGCCGCGGAGGCGCAAACCAATCTCGTCTTCGCCTATTGGGGCGATCCCGCCGAACTGCCGCCCTTCGAGGAGATCGTTTCGACCTACAAGGCCGAGCATCCGGATATCGACATCACCGTCCAGCATGCGCCCTGGTCAGGCTACTTCACCCGTCTCGACACTCAGCTCGCCGCGCGGGCGGGGCCGGACGTGTTCTTCATAACCAACGTGCCGTCCTATGCCGCGCGCGGGCAATTGGAGGCGCTCGACCAGTGGATCGCGGACAGCGGTTTTCCGATTGACCTCTATAACCAGGAAGGGCTCAAGAGCCACTCCTACGAGGGCCAGCTCTATTCGATCCCGCGCGACAGCGCTCCGATTGCGCTCTACTACAACAGCGACGCCTTCGATGAGGCCGGCATAGACTATCCGGATGAGAGTTGGGACTGGAACGCGCTGCGCGAAGCGGCTCTGCAACTGACGCAACGCGACGGCGGGCGCATTGCCCGCTATGGACTGGTGATGGAATCCAACGACTGGCCGATCTGGGTGCGCCAGAACGGCGGCAGTGATTTCGATGATTCGTTCGCACCGACCGAGTATCTCCTGGGTGAACCTGAGGCCGTGGAAGCCATCCAGTTCATTGGCGACCTGATCAACGAGGACCAGGTCATGCCGAGCTTCCAGGAATCTGCCCAGAGCGGCGGCACCACGCAGCTCTTCGTCAGCGGCCAGGCGGCCATGGCGATCACCAACGCGGCCCGGCTCGGCACGTTTGCAGAAGCGCCGTTCGAGTGGGCCGTGGCGCCGCTGCCGACCGGGCCGGACGGTACCCGGGTCAACCGCATTGGTGGCGCCGGCTTCGGGATGAACGCCTTCAGCCAGAACAAGGAAGCCGCGTGGGACTTCCTCTCCTACCTCGCCGGTGAAGAGGGGCAGGTCATATTCGCTTCGGCCAAGGCCGCCGCCGTGCCTGCCATGACCGGCAGCGAGACGGTGCGAGAGGCCTTTACCGCGCCCTTTGCCGAGGTGTTCGTGGCCGAAAGCGAGCACGGCGTGTCGCTGCCGCAATTCGACGGTTACGTCGACGTCACCAATCTCTACATCCAGCCGGCCCTCGATCTGGTCTGGAGCGGAGAGGCGACGGCCGAGGAGGCACTCACCGCCATCGCCGGCGATGTCAACGCGCGGCTCGCACAGTGACCGAACCGGGCTCGCGGCATGCCGCGGGTCCGCCCTGAGCTTCAAGCCATAGGATTTTCCCATGCGTGTTATCGACACCCACGTCCACTATGGATTCTGGGACAAGCTCTTCACCCGCGACGCCGAGCGCGGATTTCTCGAGGCGCTTTCCGACCTCTGCGAGGACGCAGGGATTGAAAAGATCGCGCTCCTGGCCAATCCCGGACGCGGCAACGAAAAGCTTGCCCGGGCCCTGGAGCAGCGCCCTGACCTCGTGATCGCCATGGGCCGGCTGGAGCTCGACCGCGACCCGGTGACCCTGGTCGAGGATTTCTATCAGCGCGGATTCCACGGCATCAAGATGATCGGGGTGTCCAGGAACTACGACCACGAGGACTATTATCCCTTCTACGAAGCCGCCGCCGCACGCGGCCTGCGGCTGCTCTTCCATACCGGCATCCTCGGCGGTCCCGTCGACTATCTCGAAGGCGACAAGGAGGACGCCTGGAAAGCGCCCCCAGAGGGGGAAGAGGAGGAAAAGCTGGTGCAGCGTCTCGGCCAACAGATCCGGCGCGAGCGATTTGGCTTCTCGAGCGCGCGGATGCAGCCGATCTACCTCGATACCATCGCCTTTTATTTTCCCGAGCTCTTCATTATCGGCGCACACCTCGGCTGGCCGGACTACCGCACAGCCTGTGCCATCGCCCGCTGGCGCCCGCGTCTCTATTTCGACATTTCGGGCGGCGACGTGGTGCACCACCACATCATCGAGGGCGGCTATATCGGTAAGGAGATCAGCCCGAGGAAGCTCCTCTACGGCTCGGACTGCGACCTCAAGCGCATGAAGGCGGACCTCCTGCGCTGGAAGGCAGCCTTCGACAAGATGGGCCTGACGCAAGACCAGCAGGACATGATCTTCTATCGCAACGCCGCGCACATCTTCGGGCTGGACGCCTGATCGATGGCACGAAGGGTCCCGCTGGGCAGGCAGGACGAGAGGGTAGCCTGGCTGTTCCTCGCCCCGAGTCTCATCCTGTTCACGACCTTCACCGGCCTGCCGGTGCTGGCGGCCTTCCTCATCTCCTTTACCCAATGGGACCTGTTCAATCCGCCCCGCTTCGTGGCCCTTGGCAACTATCTGACGCTGGCGCGCGACGGCATTTTCGGCAAGGTGATGGGCAACACCGCCTATTTCGTCCTCGCCTCGGTGCCCGCCCAGATGATCCTCGGATTGCTTTGCGCGCTGGCACTCAACCGCGGCATCATGGGACAGACCTTCTTCAGGGTAGCCTACTTCCTGCCAGTGGTGACGAGCACCATTGCCGCCGCGCTCGTCTGGGCCTGGCTGTTCAATACCAATTTCGGCCTGATCAATGCCCTGCTGAGCAGTGTGGGCGTCAGCGATCCGCCGCGTTGGCTGGGCTCGACCGCCTGGGCGATGCCCGCGGTGATCACCGTCTCCGTCTGGCAGAACGTCGGCTACGCCATGGTGCTGTTCCTCGCGGGCCTGCAGAACATCCCGAGGGAACTCTACGACGCTGGCGCCATCGATGGAGCGAAGGGTTGGAAACGGCTGATCTACATAACCTTGCCGCTGCTGTCGCCGACGACGTTCTTCGTTCTCATCATCTCGATCATCGGCAGCTTTCAGGTGTTCGAACTGGTGTTCGTGATGACCAATGCCGGCCCGGCCAACGCCACCAACACACTTGTTTTCTACATCTACCAGAACGGCTTCCAGTTCTATCAGATGGGCTATGCCAGCGCCGCTGCCATGGTGCTCTTCCTCATCGTGCTCGTGGCAACTCTCGTCCAGTACCGGCTGCAGACTCGGTGGGTGCACTATGGCTAGGGCAGGGCGCAAGACCGCTGTCGAATGGCTGATCTTCGCCGTGCTGCTGACTGGCGTCGTGCTCACCTGCGGGCCTTTCGCCTGGATGCTGGGCACGTCGATCAAGCCCGACGCCGAGGTCTTTCAGTTTCCGCCCACGCTCCTGACCGGCGATCCGAAACTCGACAACTACAGCGAGATTTTCTCGGCCATTCCCTTCGGCCGGGCCTTCCTCAATTCGATGATCGTGTGCATCGCCATCACCCTTGCCCAGCTTATCGTCTGCTCGATGGCGGCCTATGCGTTCGCCTGCCTCGAGTTCCGTGGCCGCGAAGCGCTTTTCCTCATCTACCTTGCCGCGCTGATGGTGCCGCCGCAGGTGACGATCATTCCCAACTTCATCCTGGTGCGTACCCTGGGCTGGATCGACACCTACCAGGGCCTGATCCTGCCGTTCGCCTTCTCGAGCTTCGGCACGTTCTTGCTGCGGCAGTATTTCAAGACGATCCCCAGGGAACTGATCGAAGCCGCTCGCATCGACGGCGCCAAGCACTGGCAGATCTACCTCTTTATCGTCATGCCGCTGTCGCGCGCCGCGCTCGGTGCTCTCGCCATCTTCGCATTCGTCAGCCAGTGGAACAATTTCCTCTGGCCATTGATCGCCACCACCAGGGTCGAGATGCAGACGGTCACGGTGGCGCTGAGCACCCTGCAGGGCCAGTACAATACCGATTGGCCGCTGCTGATGACCGGTAGCGTGCTGGCCGTGGCGCCGGTCATCGCCGTCTTCATCCTCGGCAACCGCTCCTTCATTGCCGGCTTGACCGCAGGCGGTTTCGGCGGGCGCTAGAAAGGCGCTGGAAATAGGCTACCCCGCTGGCACGATGCGACAATTTGTCTATACTGAGGTGTGTGCTGAGGTCGCGGTTACGTGGCCGCGCGTTTTGCTAGGCCCGTAGCCGGCGACCATCCGACGATGGCTCGTTTGGGAGGAACGGTTATGGCTCAATCGCGTACGACCGCCGTGGCGGCGGTAGAAACCCCGCAGATACGCAACATCACCACGGCCGATGTCTGGGATGCCTTGCGGCACGGCTTCGACGACTTCTGGGAACATCCTTCGCACTACGCCTTTGCGGGCGTGATCTATCCCATCGTCATGGTCGTTGCGGCCGTATGGGTATCGGGGCAAAACATCCTGCCGCTCCTCTATCCTCTGGCCACCGGCTTTGCCCTGCTTGGACCCTTCGTAGCGCTCATCTTCTACGAGATCAGCCGTCGGCAGGAACAGCACATGGACACCTCCTGGAGATATGGCTTCGAGGCGCTACGCTCGCCCAACCTGCCACAGATCGCAACCGTCGGGATCATTCTCGGCGCTCTGTTCGTCACCTGGCTGGTCACCGCGCAAGTGCTGTTTACCGGGCTCTTCGGTTCCGAGACGCCCGCATCCCTGACCGGCCTTTTCTATGAAATCCTGACCACCGGTGAAGGCTGGACGCTGATCATTTTCGGCAACCTCATCGGCTTTCTCTTTGCAACGCTGGTGCTGTTCATCTCCGTCGTCAGCTTCCCGCTGCTGCTCGATCGGCAGATCGACGCCCGCACCGCCATCGAAACCTCGCTCAAGGCCTCCCTCACCAACACCATGCCGGTGCTGCTCTGGGGCCTGATCGTCGCGCTGCTGCTGGCGCTTGGCATGGCAACGGCCTTCGTCGGCCTCGTTATCGTCATGCCCGTGCTGGGACACGCGACTTGGCACATCTACCGCAAGATGATCGTGCCGCAGGCCGGGCGCGTCGCCCGCACCCGCGGTTCACGCGCGGCGCGTTCCGCAAGTTCGGCGAAGCCCGCCTGACAAAAACGTAGAGCCCGACGCGGTTCGACTTCATCAAATCGCGTCGGGCTCTAAGCGGCCTTACCCCGGGTAGCTCGTGCTCCAGGATTCAGGTCCCGCCGTTGAGGAAAAACACCCGCATCCACTCGGTATAGGTCGCCTCGACGGCCATCATGGCGACGAACACCAGGATGAGCACCGGAGGCACGAGGATGGCGTAGGAGAGCGCCAGCCGCTCCCAGGCCATGTGCATGAAGACTGCGATGATGAGGCCGGCCTTCAGGAGCATCAGCGTAACGATCAGCCCCCAGCGCAACAGACCCTCGAAGTTGACGATGTCGACCATGTAGGAGCCGACCGACAGGACGAACAGCCAGATCCAGACCGTGAGGTAAAGCTTGATCGGATGCTGCTGGTGCTCCTCTTGCGGAACGGCGACGGTGTCGGTCGTGGCTGCATGATCCATGGCGCTCACCAGAGGTAAAAGAAGGCGAAAATGAAGACCCAGACAAGATCGACGAAGTGCCAGTAGAGGCCCATGATCTCGACCATCTCGTAGCGGCCCTTGCGGCCGGTCATGAATCCGGGCTTGCCGGTGTCGAAGTCGCCCTTCCACACCTTGCGGGCGATGATCAGCAGGAAGATCACCCCGATCGACACGTGTGTGCCGTGAAACCCGGTGATCATGAAGAAGCTCGCCCCGAACTGTTCGGCGCCGAAGGGATTGCCCCAGGGCCTGACCCCTTCCTGGATGAGCTTGGTCCACTCGAAGGCCTGCATGCCCACGAACATCGCTCCAAAAAAGGCAGTGATGAGCATCAGCACGGTGGTGCGCTTCTTGTCGCGTCGGTAGCCGTAGTTGACCGCCATGGCCATGGTGCCGCTCGACGTGATGAGCACGAACGTCATGATGGCGATGAGAAGCAAGGGGAAATGTGCGCCGGCGATCTCGAGCGCAAAGACTTCGCTGGCATTGGGCCAGGGTATGGTCGTCGACATGCGCGCGGTCATGTACGACAGAAGGAAGGTTCCGAAGATGAAGGTGTCGCTTAGGAGGAACACCCACATCATGACCTTGCCCCAGGAGGCGGTCTTGAACGAGCGCTGGTCCGAGGACCAGTCGTCGACGATGCCTTTCAGGCCCGGCTCGAGGGTCGGAGCCGCGTGCGGTTGCGTTGTGCCCGTGTCGCTCATCCGATGCCACTCCCCGACAGGATTTGTCCGCAGATCGAAAGGAACTCGCCGGCCCATCCGGAAAGCACCAGCAGCAGGATCACCCAGACGAACAGCATGAAAAGCCAGTAGGTGGCCGCGAGCTCGACGCTGAGACGTATGCGCTGCGTCTTGTCACCGTTCCAGATGCGCTCGAAGGTCCTGGCCAGCGCGAACATGCCGCCGATGACGTGGAGGCCGTGCGCGGCGGTCATCAGGTAGAAAAAGCTGACCGCCGGATTGGAGTTGACGAAATATCCGCCTGCCGCGAGCAGCCGCCAGGCGAAGAGCTGGCCGGCAAGGAAGGCCAGTGCCGCCGCGCTAGCGACGAGGACGCTCGTCCTTGCCCGGGCCAGGTCATCCTGTGTGATGCCGACGCGCGCCCATTCCAAAGCAAGGCTGGCGATGAGCAGGCAGAGCGTGTTGGGCCAAACGATCGCGGGCAGGGCGACCGCCTGCCAGTCGCCCATCTCGGCACGCAGGACATAGGCGCTGATAAGGAGCGCGAACAGCGATCCGACGACGGCGAGGAATACGCCGAGCCCGATCTGCGCTGCGGGCTGCCGCGGCGCATGGGCGATGGCGCCAGCCGCATCGGCGTGGAGCCATGGCTTGACCATGAGCCCCTGCCGGGCCAGCCACCAGCCCGCGGCAAGCGCCAGGACGGCGAGGAAAACGAGGATGGCACTCATGCCGGCGCCTCATGGGTTACGGTCGCCGGCTGGTTCTGCGGGATGAAATCCTCGGCCGCTCCGGGCACGCTGTAATCATAGGCCCAGCGATAGACGACCGGCAGTTCCTTGCCCCAGTTGCCGTGGCCCGGCGGCGTCTGCGGCGTCTGCCACTCGAGGCTTGTCGCCCGCCATGGATTGCTGCCGGCGTCCTTGCCGTGCTTCCAGCTCCAGAGCAGGTTGAAGACGAAGACGATCTGCGCAAAGCCCACGATAAACGCCATGATCGAGATGAACGCGTTGAGGCCAATAGCCGATTCCGGCATGAACATGATGTCCGAGGACTCGAAGTAACGCCGCGGTGCGCCCATCAGCCCGATATAGTGCATCGGAAAGAAGATGAGATAGGCGCCAAGGAACGTCACCCAGAAGTGGAACTTGGCCATCGTATCATCGAGCATGCGCCCGGTGACCTTCGGGTACCAGTGGTAGATCGCCCCGAAGATCACGAGGATCGGTGCCACGCCCATGACCATGTGAAAATGCGCAACGACGAACATTGTGTCCGAAAGCGGCACGTCGACGACGACATTGCCGAGAAAGAGCCCCGAGAGTCCGCCATTGACGAAGGTGACGATGAAGGCCAGCGCAAAGAGCATGGGGGGAGTGAAATGGATGTCGCCCCGCCAGAGGGTGAGGACCCAGTTGTAGACCTTGATCGCCGTCGGCACGGCGATGATCAGCGTCGTCGTGGCAAAGAAAAATCCGAAATAGGGGTTCATGCCCGAGACATACATGTGGTGCGCCCACACGATGAAGCTCAGGGCCCCGATGATGACGATGGCCCAGACCATCATCCGATAGCCGAAGATGTTGCGACGGGCGTGCGTCGAGATGAGATCCGAGACGATGCCGAAGGCGGGCAGCGCCACGATATAGACCTCCGGGTGCCCGAAGAACCAGAAGAGGTGCTGGAAGAGGATCGGGCTGCCGCCGCCATAGCTCATCTGCTCGCCGAACTCGACCAGCGTCGGCATGAAGAAGCTGGTGCCCAGAAGCTTGTCGAACAGCATCATCACCGCCGCAACGAACAGCGCCGGGAAGGCGAGCAGCGCCATGATCGTAGCAACGAAGATGCCCCACACCGTCAGCGGCATGCGCATCAATGTCATGCCGCGCGTGCGCGCCTGCAGGACAGTGACGGTGTAGTTGAGCCCACCCATGGTGAAGCCGGCAATGAAGAGGATCAGCGAAACGAGCATCAGGACGATGCCGCCCTGTTGGCCGGGCGTGTTCGAGAGGATCGCCTGCGGCGGATAGAGCGTCCAGCCTGCACCCGTCGGTCCGCCGGGCACGAAAAAGCTCGCGACCAGCACGATGACGGCAAGGAGATAGATCCAGTAGCTCAACATGTTGGCGTAGGGGAAGACCATGTCCCTGGCGCCGACCATCAGCGGGATGAGGTAATTGCCGAAGCCGCCGAGAAACAGGGCCGTCAGCAGGTAAACCACCATGATCATCCCGTGCATGGTGATGAACTGGTAGTAGCGCTCGGCATCTATGAAGGTGAAGACGCCCGGAAATCCGAGCTGCATGCGGATCAGCCAGGAGAGGACGAGCGCCACCGCGCCGATGGCGAGGGCCGTTGCCGCGTACTGCACGGCGATGACCTTGGCGTCCTGAGAAAAGACATAGGTACTCCACCAGCCATGGGCGTGCGGCAGCTCCATTTCCTCGATTTCGGCGGGCGGGGCACTCTCGCTCGCTTCATGGGGAATGTCGACCATAGATGTCTCCTCGATTCCTCCTCGTGAGGGGCTTGCCCCTCATGTCCTCGCCGCGCTCATGTGGAAAGGTCGGCGAACGTCATCTGCCCGGCCAGCCACTCGTCGTACTCCTCCTGGGTAACGACCGTGACGGTGCCGCGCATGTAGGAATGCCCCGTGCCGCAGAGTTCGGCGCAGAGGATCTCGTAAGTCCCGGTTTTGGTCGGCGTGACCCAGAAATAGGTGACCGAGCCGGGTATCATGTCCATTTTTGCCCGGAATTCCGGGACGTAGAAATCGTGCAGCACGTCGACCGAGCGCAACAGGAACCGCACCGGCCGATCAATCGGCAGCAGCAATTCGCCGCCTTCGATGACGAGATCGTCCTGCCCAGCCGGATCCTCGGGACTGATCCCCAGCGTGTTGTCGAAGCCGACCAGCCGGTTGTCCGCGGCGCCCAGCGTGCCGTCGGCACCCGGTAGGCGGTAGCTCCACAGCCATTGCTGGCCGATGACTTCCACGCTGGAGGCTTCGTCCGGCACGTCGACGAAAGTGGCCCAGACGAAGAGCCCGGGGGTGAGCATGGCGATGACGCCGACCGCGGTCAGCGCCGTCAGCCAACCTTCCAGGCGTTTGTTCTCAGGTTCATAGTGCGCCTTCTGCCCCTCCCGATGCCGGAAGCGCCAGAGGCAATAGGCAACGAACAGCACCACGGCGGAAAAGACGACGCCGGTGATGGCAAAGGTCAGCACCGTGGTGTCGTCGATATATCCCCAGTTGGAGGCGAGCGGCGTGAACCACCAGGGGCTCAAGAAATGAAACGCTGCCGACCCGACGACGATGAGTACCATGACGATGGCAAAAAACATCGTGCCTTCACCTCCCTTCCCGCGGGAGAGGCTCGAACGCCAGGACCAGCCCCAAGAGGTGATGTCCCAGCCAGCTTTGACAGCTGTCTATCGCCGATGTGGTCGTTCGCATGGCCACGCTCCTTGCATCACCCCTCCCGGTGACCTGTATGCTTGGAACAGACTCTAGGCACGACAGTAATCCGCAACCAAAGAGAGTCGCGGCATATAATCTTGAATGCTCACACTGACTTGATGGCTTGTCAATGCGAAGTTCTGCCGCGGAGGGGAATTATCCCCGCGACAGTATATGCCGGCGATTTATTGTGCGGGCGCCGTCATGTTTCCCTCTTCATCGAACTGGGCCAGATAGGCGATCACGTCTGTCCTGTCCTGGGCATCAGGAAGGCCCGGAAAGACCATCTTCGTACCCTGAACGACTTCTCGCGGCGCAGCGAGAAATTCATCGAGGCTCGCCGCGTCCCAGGTGATGCCGGAATTTTTCATGGCGTCGGAATAGTTGAAATCAGCGACACTGCCCGCCTGGCGGCCGACGACGCCGTTGAGAGCCGGCCCCACCATGTTGCGGGCATCCGGGCCCACGCGATGGCAGGACATGCACTTGCGGAACACCGTTTCGCCGTTCGCCGGGTCTCCGGTGAGCTCCTGCGCATGGCTGGAAAAAGGCGCCAGCATGGTCAGCATCAGGCCGACCGCACCGATCCGAAATCTCGAGGCTGCTTGCATACTCTCCTCCTCTCCTGGCAACGCGCGAAAGGACGAGACACTGCCGCCCTTCGCTTGACGCTGCGACAACGAGAATAGAAAGCCGACGACCCCTGTGTCCCTCCAGATCGGTGTCGGCCCGACGGTCGGCGCTTTATAGGCGCCGGTCTACAATCTCCCCGGTCAAACGATAGCCGACATTGAATCTTTTGCCAAAGCGGCAGAACGGCCTCGGGTCGTCCGCAACAGGCCCTGCCGCGCCTGTATCGGCTCTATGAGGCAATATGTCGCGGACGCCTTCGGGCCGGATTGGCCCGAGCCGAGGCATCTGCCGTGACCGGAAATTGCCCAATGCACGGCTAAAGCGAATGGGCTCAAGTCTCAGGCGGCTTTCTTCACCCGCGGCGCCCGTTTGCGCGCGGGCTTCATCGACTTGGCGGTGGCCTCGGCACGCTCAGCTATGGCCTTGAACCAATAGGTCTGGTCCTGCCCGGCCGGCCGTCCATCGGCTTCCCAGAGTTCGTACGCCCGGCGCTTGATCTCGTCTTCCATGGAACCGCTCCCCGGTTGATGCTCGACAGTGCGAGGGTGAGCCAGGAGGGTTACGGATGGTGAATGGGTGATTGATTGTGACCCGCCGGGGCGTCAGCCGCCTCGTGAGGGCGTGTCGGCGATGATACTGCGGATCTCGCCGGCAACGCTGTCGAGGATGACATTGACCGCCGCCACCGCCCCGTCCGCATCGCTGGCGAGGATCGCATCGGCAAGGGCGCGGTGCGGCGGAAAGGAGGCAAGTCCGAATTCGTCGCGACCGAACGGAGATTCGTGTGCCCGCTCCAGCGCCAGATCGAGGCGCGAGAGGATCTGGCCGAACATCGGGTTGCCTGAGGCATCGTAGATGGCGCCGTGGAAGGCGGCGTCGGCCTTGCGCCAGGGGCGGCGGGCGTCGACCTCGGCAAGCAGCAGCGCGCAGAGCTCGGAAATCTGACGGCGCTGGGCAGGAGTGGCATGGACGGTCGCCTTGCGCACAACGTCGTTCTCGAGCGCGCGGCGCACCTCGATGAGGCGCAGCAGCGCCTCGCCCTCGAGCCGCACCATGGTCGGCACCAGCCCGTGCGAGGTCTGCACGCGTGCGGTCAGATACGTGCCGTCGCCCTGGCGGCGCTTGATGATACCGAGGCCCTCCCAGCGGTTGAGCGCCTCGCGGATAGTCGAGCGGCCGACCCCGAGCGTTTCGGCGAGCGAGACTTCGGGCGGCAGGCGGTCGCCGATGCCAAGCCCCGCCCGCTCGATCATGTCGGCGAGGGCGTCGAGCACGGCCACGCCCCGCGCGCGGGTGTCGAGCGGCTCGAGATAGCTCAACGGGCTTTCACGTTTCACGCCCACTCCTCCTTGGACCGGCGAGGTGCCTTGTCCCGGCACCTTCACCACAGTTTCGCCGACTTGTCAGCCATCAGGCCATGAGCGTCGCTTTCATCTCGAGGTCGAGCAGTTCGGTCAGGGCGTCGAGCAGGAGATCCATCTGGGCCGGCGAGTTGTAGCCCTGCACCGAGAGCCGGGCGATGGCTCGGTTCCGCCATTTGAATACGGGCATTTCAATGCTGTACTTTTCCATCAGCGCCCGATGCACGGCCAGCGTGTCGCAGTCGGGAATAGGCATGGCAACGAGCTGCGGGGCGCAGAACTCCGGGCTCGACAGCGGTGCGAGATCGGTGCGTGCGGCAAGGCGCCGGGCCGTCTCCTGGGCAAGAGCCTGGCATCGTCGGGCCACCTCCGCCCAGTCGTGGTCCCGGCGGAAGGCAAGAGCTGCCGGGACAGTGAGCCAGGCGGCCGGGTCGCGCGTGCCCTGCATTTCGAGCTGGTCGACGAAAGGCGTGTTGCCGAAGGGACCAGTGACCCCCGGTACCTTATTGTCGGCGGTCCAGCCATGGCTGACGACCAGCGGATCGATCAGCTTCTGCAACTCGGGACGAACGTAGAGGAAAGCCGAGCCCTTCGGGCTCATCAGCCATTTATGGCAGTTTCCCGCATAGAAATCCGCGCCGAGCGCGTCGAGGCGGAGCGGGAGGTGCCCCGGGGTGTGGGCGCCGTCGATCACGGTATATATGCCGCGCTCGCGCGCCGCTGCGACAGCCCGCTCGATGGGAAACAGCAGGGCCGTGGGCGAAGTGATATGGCTGAGGTAGAGGACGCGCGTCCGATCGGTGAAGCCTGCAACAACCGTCTCGGTGAACTCTGCCTCGCTCACGAGCGGCAGCGGGATTTCGACCGTCACCACCTCGGCACCGGTCTGACGCACGATAAAGGCCCAGGTCTTTTCCAGCGCCGAATATTCGTGGTCGGTCGTCAGGATCTGGTCTCCGGGCTTTAGCTCGAGAGACCGGGCGACGAGATTGAGGGCGGCGGTGGCATTGGTTTGGCCGACGATGTTGTCGGGGTCGGTGCCGAGCTCGGCTGCGAGCGCCACGCGCGTGTCGCGCATCCGGGCCGTTGCCCCCCGCGCAGGATCGAAGAAAGCCACCGGCTGGCGCTCGAGCTCGAGCTGCCAGCGCTGATATGCCTCGAAGACCGGACGGGGGCAGGCGCCGTAGGAGCCGTGATTGAGGAAGACGACATCTTCGCGCAGCAGGAAGTGTCGGGCCAGGTTTTCAGACAATTCAGCGTCCCTTCAAGGTCGGATCGAGGGCATCACGCAGGCCGTCGCCGAAAAGCGTCGTGGTGAGCACGGTGACGGCGAGCGCCGCCGTCGGAAAGACGGCCAGATGCCAGTAGAAGAACATGAAATTCAGCCCGATGTTGATCATCTGCCCCCAGCTCGGTGTCGGCGGCGGCACGCCGATGCCGAGAAAGCTCATGCTGGCCTCCAGCATCATGGCGAGCGGGATGGCGAGGACGAAACCGACGATGATCGGGGAGACCGAATTCGGGATGAGGTGACGGCGGATGATGTACCAGGGCGAGGCCCCGAGCGCCTGGGCGGCGCGCACGAACTCTTTCTCGCGAAAGGCTTTGACCTGCGCGCGCACCAGAAGGCACACATTCACCCAGCCGAATAGCGCCGCGATGAAGACAATGGTGAAGAACCCGCCTCTGGTCAGCGCCCCCAGCAGCATGGCGGCAAGCAACGAAGGCACCACAGAGAAGAGCTCGATGATGCGCATGATGACCCAGTCGGTCTTACCGCCGAAATAGCCGGCCAGCGCCCCGAGTGGAATGCCGATGAGAACGCTGAACCCGGCCGCGGCAAAGCCGATGGTCAGCGACACGCGCGCCCCGTAGACGATGCGCGTATAGAAGTCGCGCCCGAGATCGTCGATGCCGAACCAGTGCTGCGAGGAGGGGAAGGCGAGCGCTTGCGTGAGGAAGAGCTGCGCATCGGGCGGCACCGGCGTGATCAGCGGAGCAAGGACCGCCATGACAATGAGAACGAGGAGCACACCGCCGCCGGCGAGCGCAGCCTTGTTTGAGGCGAAGCGCCGCCAGGCGAACCACAACGGGCTGCGCTGCCGGTAGGGAGTGGCTCCCGGCTCGGAAGCGGCGGCGGGCTCGAAGGCGACAGCCATCAGTGGTCGCCCCCGACACGGATACGCGGATTGAGCCAGGCATAGGCGATGTCGGCGAGGAAATAGGCGAGGCAGAACATCAGGGTGACCATCAGCACCAGGGCCATCTCGAGCGGATAGTCGCGCGCCTCGATGCTGGAGACGAAATAGGCACCGAGTCCGGGCACGCGGAACATGGTTTCAACGAAGATCGAACCGGTGGCCGTGCCGATGAACATCGGCAGGAACACGGTGACCATGGGGATCGCCGCATTGCGCAGCACGTGCTGGAAGATGATGCGGTTCTCGCTCAGTCCCTTTGCCCGCAGCACGGTGACGAACGGCCGGTTGAGGCAGTCGAGCATGGCCGAGCGCGTATAGCGGGCGTAGGTCGCGATCGGGATCGCGGCATAGGCGGCGATCGGCAGGATCCAGCGGTCGGGGCTGCCCCATCCGCTCGCCGGCAGCCAGTCGAGCCAGACGGCAAAGACCAGGATCAGCAGCATCGAGATCACGAACACCGGGATGGTCAGGCCAAGCGTGGCGAAGGTCGAGGCGAAATAGTCGATGATGGAATTGCGGTTCAAGGCGGCGGCCATGCCGAGGAGGATGCCGAGCGGTGCGCCGAGGATGACGCCGAGCCCACCGAGCACTAGGCTCGGCACCCAGGCGCGGGAGAGAAGCTGGATGACCGATTCCCCGGGGCTCTGATAGGGCACGCCGAAATCGAAGTGCAGAACGCCCCACATGTAGTTGAGGTACTGGACATGGAGCGGCTGGTCGAGCCCGAGGCGGGCCATCAGCTTGGCGCGCACGGCCTCGGAAACCGGCATGTCGTTGCCGTCGAACGGGCCGCCAGGGATGGAATGCATCATCAGGAAGATGATGACCGAGACGACGAAGAAGGTGAGGGCGACCGAGATCAGCCGGCGGATGATGTAGAGCAACATTCCTGCATCTCCTCCTAGGGTGTCACGATGGCGGCGACGCGGTGGCCCGGGCCGATCGAAACAAGCTGCGGCGTCTGGGACGGTTCGGCCGCCTCAGGGAGTTCCGAGCGAGCCAGGCGCGGCGTTGCCGCCTCGATCTCCTCGACGCTCAGAAACCGGCGCACGCGCCGGTCGCGTGGGTTGGCGGCCGGAATCGCGTCGAGCAGTGCGCGCGTATAGGGATGGCGGGCGTCGCTGAAAATGGCTTCGGTTTCCGCCTCTTCGACAACCTGGCCGCGATACATGACAACGACACGGTCGGTCAGCGACCGGACGACGGAAAGGTCGTGGCTGATGAAGAGGATGGAAAGATCCATCTCCTCCTGCAGATCCTGCAGGAGGTTGATGATCTGGGCCTTGACCGAGACGTCGAGCGCCGAGGTCGGCTCGTCGGCAATGAGGACCGTTGGCTTGAGTATCAGCGCCCGGGCGATGGCGACGCGCTGGCGCTGGCCGCCCGAAAGCTCGTGCGGATAGCGCCCGCCATAGCTGCGGTCGAGCCCGACCCGCTCCAGCCAGGAAAGCGCTTCATCGGTCTGCTCGCGCGGCGAGCCGACCCCGTGGATGTCGAGCGGTTCGGCGACGATCTGGGCGAGCGTCATCATCGGGTCGAGCGCTGAATAGCTGTCCTGGAAGACGACCTGCATCTGTCGGCGGACGGGTTTCAGGCCCTTGTGGTCGAGCTGTGAGATATCGACCCCGTTGACGAGGATGCGACCGCTCGTCGGCTTGACGAGACGCAAAGCCATCATCCCCGTCGTCGTCTTGCCCGAGCCGGATTCACCCACGAGCCCCACGATGCTGTTGCGGGCAATGGTCAGGCTCACGCCGGCGACGGCGGCATGCCTGCGGTAGGACGGGATGAGCCCACCGCCTGCCTTGATGAGATAGTCCTTGCTGACGTTGCGCAGCTCCAGAGCCGGAACGGTCATTGGAGCCTCCAGCACGCGGCTTCACGGCCGGGCGTCAGCACATCGAACGCCGGCATGGCGCGGGCGCAGCCGGCATCGGCGAGGCTACAGCGCGGATGGAATGGGCATCCTGAGGGCGGATTGGCCGGATTGGGCGAGGCTCCCTTTATCTCGGTCAGACGCCGGCGCCCGCCGATCTGGCCGGGCATGCTGGCGAGCAGCGCTCTGGTGTAGGGGTGCTTGGGATCATCGAAGATCGCCTCGACCGGTCCCTGTTCCATGATCTTCCCGCCATACATGACGACGACGCGGTCGACGGTCTCGGCAACGACTCCGAGATCGTGGGTGACCATGACCAGGCCCATGCCGAACTCAGCCTGCAGCTCCTTGATGAGCTGCAGGATCTGGGCCTGGATAGTGACGTCGAGCGCCGTCGTCGGCTCATCGGCAAAGAGGATTTTGGGCCGGCAGGAGAGGGCCATGGCGATCATCGCGCGCTGCAGCATGCCGCCGGAAAGCTGATGGGGATAGTAGCCGAGTACAGTCTCGGCGTTCTTGATCTCGACCCGCCGCAGGAGGTCCGCCGCCTCGGCACGAGCTTCTGGTTTCGAGACCCGGCGATGGGCACGGATGGTCTCGATGATCTGGTGGCCGATGGTGAAGACCGGATCGAAGGCGGTCATCGGGTCCTGGAAGATCATAGCCGCGGCCCGCCCGCGCAGGCTCGCGAGTGTCCTGCGGTCGGCCGCGAGCACGTCGGTACCGGCGAGTTCTAGCCGATCTGCGGCGATCCGGGCTTGTGGCTCTCGCAGGAGCCGCATCACCGCCATGCAGGTGACCGATTTGCCCGAGCCGGATTCGCCCACGATCCCGACGCTTTCACCCTCGGCCACGTGGAGATTGACGCCGCGCACCGCCTGGACCTGCCCTTCATACTGGCTGAAGGTGACCGTCAGTCCGCTGATGTCGACAAGGTTCATCCGTCCGCCCTGAGCTGGGGTTCCCGGCCGCAGGGCCGGAAACCAGGTTTTGCCTCGAGGCTACTTCGTGATGTGGGTGAAGAAATAGTGGCCGAGACGTTCGGCCGGCGTGAATCCTTCCGCATTGGGCTGGGCGGCCTCGCCCGCGAGCGCATCGCTGTAGACCGACGTGGTGATCGGATGCACCAGCGGCACGATCGAGGCGTTATCGATCAGCACCTGCTCGGCCTGCTCGTAGAGTTCGAGACGCTCTTCCCAGTTCGGATTGGCGTCGGCGGCCGCGACCAATTCGTCATATTCGGGCACATGATGGTCGTGGCGACCGCCATTGTAGAAGATGCCGAAGAAGTTCGATGGGTCGAGATAGTCGTACTCGTAGGGTGCGATGAAGATGTTGTTCTCCTTGTTGAGGAGGCCTTGCATCCAGTCCTGGCCGGGCAGGACGCGGATGTTCATGGTGATGCCGAGGATTTCCTTGAACTCAGCCTGCAGGTACTGGGACATGGCGGGAATGATGGCGCCGTTGTAGCCGCCTTCCTCGCGGTACCAGATCTCGATCTCGGGAAATCCTTCGCCATTGGGATAGCCGGCCGCCGCCATGTGCTCCCTAGCCTTGTCCGGGTCGAACACGGCCTGGGCGACGGTGTCGGGGTTGTAGCCGGGGTAACCGGGCGCAAGGATCGAGCCGGCAGGAATGGCGATGTTTCTAAGAACGGTCGACGTCAGTTCATCGCGATCGATCGCATAGTAGAAGGCCTTGCGCACGTCGAGATTGTCGAAGGGCGCCGACGCCAGGTCGAACGAGATGTAGGAAACGGCGAACACCGCATTGGTGCGGATGCCATCCGGGAACTGCGCCTGCGCAACCGGCACCTGGCCGGCATTGAGGGTGGTGTAATCGACTTCGCCGGCTAGGAAAGCTGGAAGGCCGACCTCTGGCGCGGCGAGAGTCGGGTCGACCTCGAGCCGGTCGACCTGAGGCTGCCAGGGCGCGGTGTAGTCCGGGTTCTTGGTCAGGACGACGGAGTTGTTGGACTTCTCCCAGCTCTCCAGCAGGAACGGCCCCGACGAAACTACGGTGTCGACATTGAGCGCCCAATCGTCGCCGAGTTCGTCGACCTTGTGCTTGGGCACGGGATACCACAGGCTGACGACGCTCGGCAGGTAAGGTTTCGGCGCCGTGGTCGTGACTTCAATGGTCTTGTCGTCCACGGCCCTGAGGCCGAGCTCGGAGACATCCATCGTGCCTTCAGTGACTTCCTTCCAGTTCTGGATGCCCCCAGCGAAGTCCCAATACCAGGCGAAATCATACCCCGTGCTGGCTGCGCGCTGCAGGGCGAAGACATAGTCCTCGGCAGTGAGCGGCTCACCATCGCTCCACACCAGTCCGTCCCGCAGTTGGAACGTCCAGGTCAGCCCATCCTCGGACTGGCTCCAGCTTTCGGCGGCAAGGGCGGTCAATTCATAGTCCTTGTCGAAGCTGGTCAGCGGCACTTGCAGCAACTCGGCAAAGGTGGCGCGGGCATAGACCGTCTTCATGTAATCCATGTAGGTGCCGCTGGTGTCTCCGCCGGGCGCGACGACAGTGGTTTGCGCCAGCGCCGACGTGGACAACGCTGCCGTCATCGCCAGCGCGCTGGCCACAGTGAGCAGTGCTTTCATGAGGTTCCCTCCTGTTGAGCCAAGTCTTGAAGAGCCAAGTCCCGGCGTCCCTGTTGTGGCGGCGTCACCAGGGGGGTGCCGCAATCCTGAGGCCGCCATTCTTCGACCGACCGGCTTCCCTCCCGATCTGTCGAATGACATATGTCTGACAAATTCCTGTCTGCGTGACAAGAGCGCGACGCGGGCCTGATGCCGGAAATTTGCGCTCCGTGTCCACTGGCTTAGAATTTAGGCAGCTGTCGGACCGATCACCGAACTCTATCACTGACGCGAGGAATTCGAATCCACATTCGGGCCGTTGTAGTTAGCTTGCGGCTCAGTGGAGGAGACACATGAGACGACCGAATCTGCTGCTCATCACCACCGATCAGCAACACTACAAAGCGCTGGGCGTGCACGACCCCAAGCTGAAGACTCCCAATCTCGACCGGCTGTGTCGGGAAGGAACCCGTTACGATCGGGCCTATTGCCCGGCGCCCGTCTGCACGCCGTCGCGCGCCAGCATCATCACGGGACAGTATCCCTCCCATCACGGCGCCTGGACGATCGGCGTCAAGCTGCCCGAGGACGTCCCGACGCTGGGGGACGCGCTGATTGCCGCCGGCTATTCGACCGCGTTGATCGGCAAGGCGCATTTCCAGCCGCTGGCATCGGCGCCCGGGTCGGAATCGCTCGAGTGCCAGCCGGTCCTGCGCGACCTCGATTTCTGGCGTGGCTTCAATCGCGTCTGGTACGGGTTCGAGCATCTGGAACTGGCGCGCAACCACGCCGACGAAAGCCATGCCGGTCAGCACTACGCCATCTGGCTGGAAGAGCAGGGGCTCTCGGACTGGAGGGATTATTTCCAACCGGTTGCCGGCGAAACTTCGCGCAAGGCGCCAAGGGTGGTCGGTCGCGGGGGATATCTGCGCCAGGACAGGTCCTGGCAACTCCCGGCCGAGCTGCACTATACCCACTGGACCGGCGAGCGAACGCTCGCCTATCTCGACGCCCAGGCCGGAGCGGACAAGCCCTTCTTCCTCTGGGCCAGCTTCCACGACCCGCACCCGCCCTATACGCTGAGCGAGCCGTGGGCCTCGATGTATGACCCGGCCGACATGGACGTCGATCAGGTGACGCCCGGTGAGCACGACCGCAACCCACCGCATTTCGCCAAGACGCAGCAGCCAAGTCCCGATTTCGGCGACTGGCATAAGCCCTTCAACGCCCATGGCTGCGAAAGTCACCTCTATCCCGTCGAGGAACTGAAGAAGGACAAAGCGACCTATTACGGCATGATGAGCTTCCTCGATGCTGAGATCGGTCGCATCCTGGACAAGCTGGACGCATTGGGACTGACCGAGGATACGCTTGTAGTGTTCACCACCGATCACGGCCATTTCCTCGGGCAGCATGGTCTCATCGCCAAGGGCCCGTTCCACTACGAGGACATGCTGCGCATCCCCATGATCGTGCGCCAGCCGGGGGCCGTGCCGGCGGGCAGGGTGTCAGACGATTTGCAGAGCCTCGTCGACCTGGCGCCCAGCTTCCTCGACGCCGCGGGCTTGCCGGTGCCGGGGCAGATGCAGGGCGTTTCCCAGTGGGAGAACTGGCGCGGAGGGGCCCGCGCCCGTGATTTCGTGCTGTGCGAGAACCGGCACAACCCGGTGATGCCACACGTAGAGACCTATGTGGATGCAAGGCATAAGATCACTGTTTATCGCGAAGCTGACTTCGGGGAGATCTTCGACCTTGTCGAGGATCCAGGCGAGATCTGCAATCTCTGGTCAGAACCTCAGGCCGTGGGCCTCAAGGCCGAGCTCCTGCAAAAGATGGTCCAAGCGGTCATGCGCTCCGAGCCGACGCGCATGGCGCGGATTGCTGGCGCTTAGCGGAAGGCGGCGGTCCGGTCCATGGTCCGGACCGAGCTCTCGAGCCGCCATTCGAGCAGCCGCCGGCGCAACTCGCCAATGCGCGGCTGTGCGGCAGAGTCATCCCACCGGTTGTCGACTTCCGTGGGATCGGCGGCAAGGTCGAAATACTGCCCCTCTTCGGAGCCGAGGAACAGCACGGCCTTCTCGGTCCTGGTGCGGATCATGCTGATCAGGCGGGTGTCGGCCATGGCGACGTCACCGGCCTGCTCGCAGAACACCGCGTCGCGTCCGGTCCAGGCCTCGCCCTCGAGCGCCGGCAGCAGGCTCTGCGCCTCGAAGTCGGCAGGTGGGGTGATGCCGGCGAGGTCCAGGATGGTGGGGCCGAAATCGAAGAGCTGGCAGAGCCCGTCGAGCCGCCGGCCGCCGGCAAACCGCCCGGGCGCCCAGACGATTGCCGGAACACGGGTGACCATGTCGTACATCGACCATTTCTGCGACAGGCCGTGCTCGCCGAGGTTATCGCCATGGTCGGACATGAAAATGACGACGCAGTTGTCGAGATAGCCTCGCTGGTCGAGCGTCTCGATCAGCCGGCCGACCTGCTCATCGATCAGGGTGACGTTGCCGTCGTAATGGGCCCTGAGGCGCCGCAGCTGCTCGTCGCTGGGGTCCAGCGACCAAGCGATGGCATCGTGATCGATCTCGACGTCGTGCACCCGCTTGGCCTTGAGCCCCACGGGCAGCGCGTCGAGCTCAGCTTGCGTGACCGTCGGGACGGGCAGGTCGGGCTTGTCGAGATAGGCCTGCGCATATCGTGCCGGCGGATCGTAGGGCGGGTGGGGACCGGGGAAGCCGATCTGCATGAACAGCGCTTCCGGCCTGGGCCGGGTCTCCAGCCACCACTTGGCCGTCTCGGCAACGAAGACGTCCGAGTGCTGCCGGTCCTCGAGCGGCCAGTCGAAGGCGCCGAGGCGGTCGCGATAGTCGGGCAGGGACCGGTAGCCGGCGCGTGAGGGCTTGATGGCGCCCTGGTGGGTGAGGGATTTATCCCACTCATCGGCGAACCATCGCCCCTCATAGAAGCGATCCTTGTTCTCGACGACGAACCGCTCGTGGAAGCCGGCCGGGGCGTCGTAGGGGATGGTGTGCATCTTGCCGACGTTGACGCAATGGAAGCCGGTCTGCGCCAGCAGCTCGACCCAGGTGCGGCCCCATGTCTGGCCGTTGCGCAAAACGCCCGAGCTGTGCGGGCTGTAACCCGAGAACAGGGCCGCGCGGCTCGGCACGCAGCTCGGTGCGTTGACAAAGCAGTTGTCGAACGAAACCCCTTCGCGCACCAGCCGATCGAGATTGGGCGTCTCCATATGACCGGCGCCCAGCGCTCTTATGGTGTCGAAGCGCTGCTGGTCGGTCATGACGAGAACGATATGCGGACGGCTGTACGTCACCTGACGGCATCCTTGTCGATATTTTCACGCGTGCGGGAGAGAAGGGCGAGCATGGCATTGCGCGCGCCCTCCGCGTCGCCCGCCTCGATGGCGGTCAACACCGCCTCGTGCAGCGGGATCGAGGGCCCGGGGGCCTCGCGGTGGCGCAGCGAGATGCGGATGAAGGCGGCGAGCGCCGCCTCGATCATCCCACCGAACGCCATCATGAACTCGTTGCCCGACGCGGCGAGGATCGCCTTGTGGAAGCGCAAGTCCGGCGCGGCGAAGCGCTGTCTATCGGCCCCGGCCGCGACCATCTCGCCGAAGGCCGTACGGATTTCGGCGATCATACTTTTGTCCTGATGCGTAGCCGCTGCTGCTGCCGCCGCCGGCTCGACCGCCTCGCGCAGGGCCAGGAGATCGACGGCAAAACCGAATTCGGGACCACTCTCCAGCCGCCAGCTCAACAGTTCCCGGTCGAGCATCTGCCATTCGGCGCGCGGGCGCACGCGGGTGCCGGCCTTCTTGCGCGCCTCGACCAGCCCCTTGGCCGCCAGCGACTTGAGCGCCTCGCGCACCAGGTTGCGGCTGGCGGCGAACTGCAGGGCGAGTTCGATCTCACCGGGGAGGGTAGCCCCGGGCGGATATCGTCCCGACAGGATCTCCTTGCCCAACTGGCGAGCGATTGCTGCAGCGCCTGTCTCCTGGACGACAGCTTCGGTTCGAAAGGACAAATCAACACCCTTGAATTTATGTTGGACATAATCGATTATGTAGGACATAAAATCAAGTGACGATCATGTGTTGGAGGAGGAGCATGTCACGCCGGATTCTCCACGTTCGCAAAATAGTCGGCGCAGAGGTCGAGCAGCCTTTGCAGCGGCTCGTACTGGGCGATCGCGCGCCGGTAGCGCGCGCCGGAAGGAGACGTGCGGCGACCCATTTCGAGGGGAATGGGCCTGATGAGCCGGCCGGGGAGGCCAAGCACCGAAACGTCGGGCAGAATGCAAAGATAGTCTCCATCCTGGAGCAGCCGCATGACTGCAAGCAGCGACATCGAGCGAACCCGCACCGGGGGCGCCGAGCCGGTGCGTTCCACGATCGCGTGCAGCGTCTCGGCTTCGTAGATCGGATCGGCCGTGTAGACGATCCAGGGATAGTCGAGCACAGCCATATAGTCGTCCGGCGCGCAGGATTGGATGGGATGATCGGCGCGCGCGATGATGCGGTCCCGCACGGTGGTGAAGGCCCGGGTGGCGAGCTGGTCGTTGTCCCGCTCATGCACGTAAAGACCGCCGAATGTCACGTCGATACGTCCCTCGAGCAGCAGTTCCGAGGCAACCGATTCCATGGCGCCCTGGTTAAGCTCGATGGTGAGGTTAGGGTGGATCCGGTGCAACTGACCCATCACCGATGGCAGGACGACCGCCGACCACAGCGGACCCGCGTTGATCCGCAAGCGTCCTTCCGCGCCGGGATTGCCGCTCGCAAGCTCATGCTCGGCCAGTTCCCAATCCCGCGACAGGCGCGAGATGATGGACAGGAGCCGCAGCCCGAAACCTGTCGGCCTGACGCCCCGAGCATGCCTTTCCAGCAGCGGCTGGCCGTAGGCCTGTTCGAGCTGGCCGAGCGAACGGGAGAGCGCCGGCTGGGTGATGTTGAGCACTTCGGAGGCCTTGCGCACGCTACCGGCCTCGGCGATCGCCTGGAAGCGGAACAGCAGGTTCATTCGGTCGAGCATAGCGATAAACTTTCGGTATCAGCTGCACCCACAATGGCATTTGTTTTCTATAGCTGCAATTGCTACCCGAAGATCGCGGCGAAGGCCAAGACGGTGATCAATCCGTGCCGGGCCGCAGGCGAAGACGTAGGCCAGGAGCGTGGTAGGAGGAGCCCGAAAGATGCAGCCAGACAAGTCCTGCTGTCGCCGCCCATCGAAACAATCTAGGGCGAGCGCGCTTCGTTTGCCCCTTGCAAGGGAGAGGAACCCATGAAGAGAGCCCCATTTCCATCCATGAGCCGCCGCAGCTTCCTGGCAGGCTCGACCGCGCTCGGCGCTTTGGCGCTGACCGGCGCCGGCCGCGCGTTGGCCCAGGAGTTCGGCATTCCCGAACCGATCGCGCCGATCTCCGCCGATGGTCCGTTCCGCTGGATCGACAGCGGCGACCAGAAGGCCGTGTTCTTCCGCGAGTTCTTTGCCCAGTATGCGCAGGAGCGTGGCATCGAGGTCGTCTATGACGGCCTGCCATGGAACGAGATCAACCAGGTTCTGCCGCTCGGCATCCGCAACAACACCGCCCAGGACGCCTTCTGCCTGCCGCTGAATATGCCGCCGGCTTATGCCGTCAACGAAGGCTGGGTCCAGCCGCTCGACGACCTGATCCCGGATATCGAGAGCTGGAAAGCAGGATTCCCCGACGGCGCGTTCCTCGACGGCTTGAACGTCTTCGATGGCAAGACCTATGGCCTGCCCTACACGTCGGCACGCGTCACCAGCGCCCATGTTCTCTATAATCGCCAGTACCTCAACGATGCCGGCTTCGACCCCGAAGAGACGCCGCTGACTTGGGAGACCTTCCGCGAGGCTGCACGCAAGGTGACTGAGAACAATGCCGGTCGGGCTTATGGCTTGATCATGGGCGGCAATCAGGTGAACCGCTGGGCCGACATCACCCGTGCATTCGCCCAGATGGCGGGCCAGCCCTGCGGCGATACCTCAATCGGTCTCGGTATCGATTTCCGTACCGGTGAGGTTGTCTTCGACAGCGACGAATTCGTCGGTGCCGTCGAGCTGCTGCTGGCGATGAACACGGACGGTTCGATCTTCCCGGGCATCATGAGCCTCAATGCGCCGCAGGCGCGTGCCATGATGCCGCAGGGTGCTGCAGGCCTCATCCTCCAGGGCCCATGGAACGTGCCGCAATGGGAGCGCGAGAATCCGGACTTCGACTTCGGGCTCGCTCCGACGCCGGCGCCCGAAGGCACAACGGGTACCAATCTCATCGCCGGCGGTCTCGCCTCGCAGGCCAACACCATGTTCATCAACGCTAGGTCGAAGAACGCTCAGATCGCCGCTGACGTGTTCCACTACCTCGGCACCGAGCAGGGCCAGATCCAGTGGGGCAACGTCGTCGGACCGTCCGATCCGCCGGTCTTCCCGGCAGCGGCGGCGCAGTCGCGCATGTCAGAACGTTCAAAGCGGGCGCTTGCCATGTTTGAGGACCTGATCAAAGTTGGCCCCAATCCCTTTGCCCGCAATCCGGAACTGGCTGCCGTCGCCAGTGTCTACCAGGAGCCAACGCCGAGCCTGGCGCTGACCGTCCAGGGGCTGTTCACCGCCCAGGCGAGCGGTATCAGGGAGCAGTTGACGGCGCTGACCTCGGCCACCAATCAGGCGCTGGATGCCGCCTTCAAGACCGCGCAGGAAAGCGGGGCTCAGGTCAGCCGCGACGATCTCGTCTTTGGCAATTGGGATCCGAGCAGAGACTATGTCACTGCCGATTACCAGGCGCTCTAAGCCTTCCTCCCAGGGAAATGGCCTGTCCGCCGCTCGGCGGGCAGGCCATGATGACAAGAGTTTCGCGATGGCAACCACTTCCTCCACGGCCACGCGGCCGGCCTTTGCCGCGCGACTTTGGCAGAGCCGGATAGATTATCTGTTCCTTGTGCCGGGCATGCTGATCTTCGGCATGTTCATCCTCTATCCCCTGTTCGCCTCCCAATACTTCTCGCTGCTGCGCTGGTCGGGGTTTGACGCCAATCAGACATTCATCGGGCTGGCCAACTATGCCGAGCTGCTGACCGACAAGTATTTCTGGGATGCGTTCGGACGATCTTTCCTCTTCACATCGAGTACGGTGCCGATCCAGATGCTGGTGTCGCTCGTCTTCGCCATCATACTCAACGACAAGCTGCTGAGACTCTCGGCGCTCTTCCGCACACTCATCTTCCTGCCGGTCGTTACGCCCGTTGCCGTCATCGGCATTGTCATGAGCATTATCCTCAGCCCTTTCAACGGGCCGATCAACCTGGCCATGCTCGATCTGCAGCTCCTTGCCCGGCCGCTCGACTTCCTCGGCGATCCCAAGCTCGTGCTCTGGACCCTGGCCGCCATCTATGTCTGGAAGTGGGTCGGGGTGACCATGGTCTATTGGCTGGCGGCGCTGCAGACCGTACCTGCCGAACTCTACGAGGCGGCAAGGTTAGATGGCGTCAAGAGCTGGCAGATGACCCTCTTCGTCGTCCTGCCCATGATCATGCCGTTCGCCATCGTCATTGCACTGATCTCGGCGATCAGCGCGCTCAACGTCTTCCCGCTGGTCCAGGCGATGACCCAGGGCGGGCCTTATTTCGCCTCGGAAGTCATGGAGGTCTACATCTTCCGCAACGCCTTTGCCACGGCCGGCGCGATCCCGCGCCTCGGCTATGCCAGTGCCGCAGGCGTTTTCTTCGGAGCTTCCATCATGGGCTTGACCATCCTGCAGATCCTGGCCGTCCGGCATTTGCGCAACCGGGAGAAGACCAATGGCCGCTGAGGCTGTCGAAGGCATCCGCCAGCCGCTTGTCACGCCGCGCGTCCGCCGCTGGCTGGTCTCGGCCGGGCTGGCGGCCGTGTGCTGCATCTGGATCTATCCCTTGTTGTGGATGGTCTCGGCGTCGCTCAAGTCCAACGCGATGATCTTCGCCAACGAGGGCCTGGTCCCCAGCCAGCCGACCTTCGAGAACTATGTGAAGGCCTGGAACCAAGCCAACATCGGCGCCTATTTCTTCAACACGCTCTTTGTCACCGTCGGCTCGGTGGCGATCGTCACCATCTCAACGGCCATGATGGGCTATGTGCTGGGACGCCGCCGGTTTCCCGGGCGCGGGCTGATTTTCGCCCTCATCATCTTCACGATCTTCGTGCCCCAGGGCTACACCATCATTCCCGTGTTCGATCTCCTGACACGCCTCGGGATCGGTCAATCGCTGTGGGGCGTGATGCTGGCGACCTCCGGTGGCTCGTTCGTCATCTTCGTGCTGCTCTTTGCCGGCTATTTCAGCCAGATGCCCAACGAGCTCGAGGAAGCCGCCAAGATGGACGGCGTCGGGTTCGTCAAGACCTTCTGGTACGTGATGCTCCCGCTCTCACGCCCGATCATCGTGACCGTCGTGGTCATGCAGACGCTTTATGCCTGGAACGACTTCCTGCTTCCCTTAGTCGTCACCCTCGCTAATCCCGCCATCCGTACCCTTTCGGTCGGGGTCTATGCCTTCAAGGGCGAGAACTTCGTCGACTGGGGCGGCATGACCGCGGCCTCCACCATCACCATCCTGCCGGTGGTGATCCTATTCCTCTTCCTCCAGCGCTACTTCATCGACGGGCTCGCGGGCGCCGTCAAAGGCTGACCGCGTCGTCGAATACGGAGATTCCCCATGTCTGGCCTAAGCCTCCAGAGCGTCAAAAAGAACTATGGCGCAACGCCCGTGATCCACGGTGTCGATATCGAGATCGAAAAGGGCGAATTTGTCGTCTTCGTCGGCCCCTCCGGCTGCGGCAAGTCGACCTTGCTGCGCATGATCGCCGGGCTCGAGGAGATCACCGCGGGCGACGTCTATATCGGAGACCAGCGGGTCAACGACGTCGACCCGTCGCACCGGGGCGTCGCCATGGTTTTCCAGACCTACGCGCTCTACCCGCATATGAGCGTCGAGCAGAACATGGGTTTCGGCCTGCGGATGAACGGGCGCCCAAGGCAAGAGGTCGCGGCCCGCGTCGCCGAGGCGGCGCGTATCCTGCAGATCGAGGAGTTGCTGGACCGCAAGCCGCGCCAGCTCTCGGGCGGCCAGCGCCAGCGCGTCGCTATCGGCCGGGCCATCGTGCGCGATCCGGAGGTCTTCCTTTTCGACGAGCCGCTCTCCAACCTTGACGCCGAGCTGCGCGTTGCGACCCGCCTCGAGATTGCCAAGCTCCATCGCCAGCTCGGCGGCTCCACCATGATTTATGTGACGCACGATCAGGTCGAGGCGATGACCCTGGCCGACAAGATCGTGGTGCTGAGGAAGGGCGTGGTCGAACAGATCGGTGCGCCCATGGATCTCTACGACAAGCCCGCCAACCTCTTCGTTGCCGGTTTCATCGGTTCGCCCAAGATGAACTTCCTCGATGTTACCGTCTCCGACGGTAGCGTCGTGCTCAAGGACGGCAGCAGCCTGGCCCTGACAGGTACGACCAAGGCGGTGCCCACGGTCCTCGGCATCCGGGCCGATCAGATGCGTCTCGCATCGGCGGGCGAAGGGGCCTTCTCGGGCGAGGTCAGCGTGGTCGAAAGGCTCGGCGACGCCGAGTTCGTCTATGTGCGAACCGCTTGGGACCAGGAGATCGTCGTGCGGGTCGAGGGAGGCTCCAACACGCCCGTTGGCACTACCGTCGGCGTTGTCCTCAGCGGACGCACCCACTTCTTTACTGGCGACGGCCTCGCCATCGAAGGCCTATCGCTCACCCGCAACTGAATTTGTCCCTTTAGCTCCAAGGTATCTGACCGTGCAGCCCAACATCCTCTTCATCATGTCGGACGATCACGCCGCCCAGGCGATTTCCGCCTATGGCAGCGGGCTCAACCACACGCCCAACCTCGACCGGCTGGCCGAGGAGGGCATGCGGCTCGACAATTGCTACGTCACCAATTCGATCTGCACGCCGAGCCGCGCCGCCATCCTGACCGGCACCTACAACCATGTGAACCAGGTCACCACCCTCGACACCCACATCGACAATCGCCTGCCCAATGTTGCCAAGCACCTGCGCCAGACCGGCTATCAGACGGCCATCTTCGGTAAATGGCATCTGGGCGAGGGCAGGGCGCACGAGCCGACAGGGTTTGATGAATGGGCGGTGGTGCCGGGGCAGGGACAATACTACGATCCGACCTTCATCGACCGGAACGGTCCCAAGGTCCATCCGGGCTACGCCACCGATATCATCACCGATCTCAGCCTCGATTTCCTCGAGCGCCGCGACCGGTCCCGGCCGTTCTTCCTGATGTGCCACCACAAAGCGCCTCACCGCAACTTCGGCTGTCATCCCAAGCATGCCTCGCTCTACGAGAACGAGGACCTGCCTCTGCCCGAGAGCTTCAACGACGACTACGCCAACCGCGCCGCGGCCGCCGCGGCGGCCAAGATGCGCATCAAGTCGGACATGACCTATGACGACCTCGGCCTCGTGCAGCCCGAGGGCGGCAGCGAGGTCGGCAATCTGATGTTCCCCCATCCCATGGTCAACAACCGCAAGGTTCCTGAGCTCGAACCCGGCGACACGCTGACCCTGATCGACGCTGCAACCGGCAAGAACTTCACCTTCACCGATCCAAGGGAACTCGCCGAGTTCAAATACCAGCGCTACATCAAACGGTACCTGCGCACTGTCGCATCGATCGACGAGAATGTCGGGCGCATGCTCGACTATCTCGACGAGGAGGGTTTGGCCGACAACACGATCGTCATCTACACCTCCGATCAGGGGTTCTTTCTCGGCGAGCACGGATGGTTCGACAAGCGCTTCATGTATGAGGAATCGCTGCGGATGCCGTTCCTGGTCCGCTATCCGAAAGCGATCGCGCCCGGGAGCGTTTCCGCCCGTATCGCCATGAATGTCGATTTCGCGCCGACCTTCCTCGACTATGCTGGCGCGCCCATTCCGAGCTACATGCAGGGCACCAGCATGCGACCACTGCTCGAAGACGCCGCCGGCGGCGACTGGCAGGATGTCGCCTATCACCGGTACTGGATGCACAAGGACTTCATCCACAACGCCTTTGCTCACTACGGCGTGCGCGACTCGCGCTACAAGCTCATCTACTGGTACAACGATCCCCTGGATCAGCTCGGCGCCTTTTCGGGCGAGGAGCCGCCCGAATGGGAGCTCTTCGATTGCCAGGAGGACCCGTTCGAGCTCCACAACCGCGCCGGCGATCCGGCCTACCGTGAGGTCTTCGTGCGCATGCTGGCAAAGCTGGACGCCAAAATGGCGGAAATCGGCGATCTGCCCGAGCACGACAGCCGGGTAGTGCTGGCCGGGGTTTAGCTAGGAGTCCCAATGTCCTGCTGTGCACCGTCGCGCGACGGCGAGACAATTGACCGGCCTGCTACGGCCGCCACGGTCGTGCCCGGTTCAGTCGACGAGCCCGAGCGCGTCTTCTTTCCCGCCGCGCAGAGCTTTGTCGGGACCGATCGCCCTATGATCGAAGCTGATGGGGAAGGCCCGCGCCGACCGGTCCGACTGGCGGCCTTTCGGTTGGAAGCGACGACGGTGACCAATGCGCGCTTTGCCCGCTTCGTCGCCGAAACCGGTTACGTGACTGAAGCTGAACGCTTCGGCTGGGCACCGGTCTTCCGCGGCCTCTTGCCCAAGGAGAGCAATCTGCCTCCCTCGCAGGGGCCGGTGCCGTGGTGGGTCAAAGTCGATGGTGCCTGCTGGTCGGCGCCCGAGGGCCCCGGGTCGCACGTCAGCGATCGCATGGATCATCCGGTGGTTCAGGTCTCCTGGTCCGACGCCCGGGCGTTCGCCGCCTGGTGCGGCGGCCGCTTGCCGACTGAGGCCGAATGGGAGCTCGCCGCGCGCGGCGGGCTCGAGAACCCGCGCTTTCCTTGGGGCGACGCGGAGCCTGACGACGAAACCATCTATGCCAATATCTGGCAGGGAGTTTTCCCGCATACCAATACAGAGGTTGACGGCTATCTCGGCACCAGCCCGGTCAAAGCTTTCGAGCCCAATGGCTCCGGCCTTTTCGGCATGGCCGGCAACGTCTGGGAGTGGACCGGCGATGCCTTCCGCATACGCTCGCTTTCGCGCCAGGCGAAGGCCCGCAATGACAATGCCCAGAGTACCCAGGAAAAGGTGATGAAGGGCGGCTCCTTCCTCTGCCACATCAGCTATTGCTACCGCTACCGCATCGCGGCCCGCTCCGCGCTAACCGCGGAATCCTGTGCGAGCAATACCGGCTTCCGCATTGCCTATGATGGGTGAGGGCCGTTCAGCCGCGATCAGGAGACCGCGGCGATCAACGCCTTCAACTGGTCCATCTCCTCGCCGGTGAGATCCGTGAGCGGCGGCCGCACTGGACCCGCTTGGCGCCCGCGCGCGGCAAGGCCGGCCTTGATGATCGAGACCGCATATCCCTTGCGGCGGTTGCGCAACTGCACCAACGGAAAGAAGAAATCCCTCAGCAGTCGGTTGGTGGTGGCGTTATCTCCGGCGCTCAGGCTCTTGAAGAAGGTCTGCGCCAGGTCCGGCACGAAATTGAACACCGCCGAGGAATAGGTCGTCACGCCCGCGGCGAAATAGGCTTGCGCATAGAGCTCATGGGTCGGCATGCCGCCGATATAGACGAGCCGGTCCTGGAGCTTGGTGGTGATCTCGATGACCCGGTCGACCTCGCCATAGCCGTCCTTGAAGCCGATGAGATTGGGGCATTGATCCGCCAGCCTCTGCAGGCTCTCCGCAGTCAGGACACAGTTGTCGCGATTGTAGACGACGACACCGATGCCGACCGCGTCGCACACGGCCTTCACATGCGCCATCAGCCCCTCCTGTTCGGCGAACATGAGGTAGGGGGGCAGGAGCAACAGGCCATCGGCCCCGGCGGCCTCGGCCGCCCGGGCCATCTCGACGGCCAACGCCGTGCCATAGGCGGCGCCACCCACGATGGGGGTCTTGCCGGCGCTGGCCTTGGCGATCTTGGTGACATGGGCCGCTTCCGCCGGCGTCAGCGAAAAGATCTCACCTGTGCCGCCCGGCGCGAACAGCACCGCGGCGCCGAAGCCATCGAGCCAGTCGATATGCGCGCGATATGCATCTTCGTCGATGGCGAGTTCAGGGGTGAACGTGGTGACGGGAAAGGAGAGCAGGCCGCTGCCAAGCGCGATCTTGATTTCATTGGGCGTCATGAACGGTGTTCCGGAGAAATGAGCTGAGAGATTAATACGTGTCGAGGGCCTGCAGCAGGCCCGCGGTATAGCCATAGCAGAAGGCGAAGGCGACGCCCTCGGGGTCGCGGCCGGAAATGTGCGGTACGTGATCGGGCATGATCATGTATTGATATCCGACCTCCTTATAGACCTTCAGCGCACTGGCCATGTCCATGTCGCCTTCATCGGGGAAGGTCTCCATGAACGAGAGCTTTCCGCCCTTTATGTTGCGGAAGTGCAGGTTGAAGATCTTGTTGCGGGTGCCGAACCAGCGGATGACGTCCTCGATCTCCTCGCGCGGGTTGTCGAGCATCTCGCCGATCGTACCCTGGCAGAAGTTGAGGCCGTGATAGGGGCTCTCGCGCATGGTGACGAACTTCTTGAGGCCCTCGACCGTGCCCAGGACGCGCGTCACGCCCTTGTAGCCGGGCGGGGTGTAGGGGTCGTGCGGATGGCAGGCGAGGCGTATCCGGTTCGCTTCCGCGACCGGCACCACACGCTCGAGGAAATAGTCGATACGCGCCCAGTTCTCGTCCTCCGACAGCGTGCCGGCAAGGCCCGGAGCGGCGGTCTGGTCAACCTTGTCCCAGCGGAACGTGGAGTTCATAGAGCCGCCACGACCCGGCTCATCGGCCGTGCGGGGAATACCGATGAGGTTGAGATTATATTTGGCCGCCGGAATGCCCGCGATCGCGAGATTCTCGATGAGCTTGCAGATTTCATCGATCTGGCGATCGCGGTTTGGCCCGGCCAGCAGGATGTCTGGAAAGGTCGCCATCTCGATCGGTTTGGAGGGCAGGGGAAGCTGGATCATGTCGAGGATGAGCCCGAAGCTCTCGACCTTCTCGCGCAGCCTCTTGAGGTCGTCGAGCGTCCAGGTGCCGGGTCTGCCGTCCGGATCGGCGCAGATGTGCTTGATGCCGAGCTGCGCCCAGACCCGATAGTCGTCATCGTCGCGTGCGGCGAGCTGGGTTCCTACATACATAAAAGTCTCCTATGAGGTATGACATAATATGAATTCGGATAGGTGTCGAGCGCTGGAGATGGCGGTCAGCGCGCGAGGCGGCGATAACGCTTCTGGCTGCCCGTCAGGTGCTTGCGCATGGCAAGGCGTGCGCCTTCCGCATCCTGATCGGCGATCGCTTCGAGGATACGGTCGTGCTCTTCGAGAACGCCCAGCAAATACTGCTTGTCGTTGGCGCCGGGAAGCGTCGGGAACTGGCTGCGCGGAATAGCGCGCGGTCCGAAACGCGCAAGCGAATCGACGAAATACCTGTTGTTTGTGGCCGTCGCGACGGACATGTGAAAGGCGAAATCGGCCTCGACCGTGGGCTGGCCGAGTTCGATCCATCTCGCCATCTCCTGATTGGCGCTGCGTATGGCCTCTTCTTGTAGAGCGGACCGCCGATAGGCCGCGATTGCCGCCGCTTCCGCTTCGATCGCGATGCGGAATTCGAGCATTTCCAAGGTCTGCGGTATGTTCTGGATCTCGACGGGCGTCAGGGGCGCGGCCGCTGTCACAGACGGCTCGGTCACAAAGATACCCTTGCCCTGTATCGGCGCAACAAGACCTGCGGCGCGCAGTTCGGTGATCGCTTCACGCACGACCGTGCGGCTCACCTCGAATCGTGCCTCGAGTTGAGGTTCGGTCGGCAGTTGCGCCCCTGCGGGCAGCACACCACTCTCGATCTGCCGGCGCAGATCGTCGACGACGTTCTGGGCGAGACGCGGTCGTCGCCGTGCCGCTGTTCGTTCCATGTCCCGTGACTCCGCTTGTGGCACTGATGTCATGTTACAGCCGCTCTCACGATACGGCTAGTAAACATAATACGACATATGGCTGGCAAGGAGTGAGACAAGGGGTAAACGCGGCCTGGCCCTGACGAAGCCAACTTCAGCGGAAATCGTCAGAGGAGCAGACCGCTGTAGCTACCAGGGATGTTCCTCGAGCTCGACGGTCTTATCGAGCGGCATGCCGAGCCTTTCATAGAAGGCACGGCGCATGCGGCGGTCCTTGTCCTGGACGAGCCAGGCGCGCCTTGCGACCTCCTCTTGCGGGATGACGACGATGCCGTCGTCGTCGGCGATGATCCCGTCGCCCGGCCGCACGAGCACGCCGCCACAGTTGATCGGCTGGTTGACGGCGGCTCGTCGGCGCGATCGTCGACCGCTCATCCGACGCTGCCGACGCGCTGCTGATCGAGCACTTCGCCATCGGCGCGGACCTGCAGCGGCGCGCGGCGAGGCCAGGCTGAATACCCGCCGTCAACTGAGATAAGCGGACCGCCAGTCCGTCGGCGCGCCGACCGCGAGCCCCGCCTCATCGAAAATGTGGATGAAGGGCTCCGGCAAGCCGATATCCAGCACGTCGCCGGACTTGATGCCGCTGATGCCGCGCAGGGCCAGGGTGAAGGGCTGGCCGGCCGCGGCAACGCCGTGGAGGATGGTGCCGGCGCCCAGCACTTCCGTGGTTTCCACCGTGATCGCCAAGGGGCCGGCTCCGGCTTCCGCGTGCTCGGGCCGGATACCGACCGTGACCGGCTCCCCCTCGGCCAGCGGCACGTCGCGGCCGTTGAGGGCAAGCAATGGACCCGTTTCGAGCCTGATACCGAGACCGTTGCCGGCGCGGGCGACGGTACCCTTGAGCATGTTCATGGCAGGAGCGCCGAGGAAGCGGGCAACGAAGATGTTGCGGGGTCGGGCGTAGAGCTCGATCGGCGAGCCGACCTGCTCGATAGTGCCCTCGTTCAGCACCACGATCCGGTCCGCCATGGTCATCGCCTCGACCTGGTCGTGCGTGACATAGACCATGGTCGCGTCCAGGCGCTGGTGGAGGCTGATGAGTTCACCGCGCATTTTCACGCGCAGCTCGGCGTCGAGATTGGAGAGCGGCTCGTCGAAAAGGAAAGCTTTCGGCTCCTTGACGATGGCCCGACCAATGGCGACGCGCTGGCTTTGCCCGCCCGACAGTTGGTTCGGGCGCCGGGCGAGCAGGTGCTCGATCTGCAGGATGCCGGCCGCCTTCCTGACTCGGGCATCGATCTCGGATCTCGCTAGTCGTTGGTTCTCGAGCCCGAACTTCAGGTTCTGCTCGACGTTCATGTGCGGATAGAGCGCATAGGACTGGAAGACCATCGCCATACCGCGGGCTGAGGGCAACAGGTGGTCACAGCGGTCGCCGTCGATGCGCACCTCGCCTCCGCTCAGTTCCTCGAGACCAGCCATCATGCGCAGCAGCGTGGACTTGCCGCAGCCGGACGGCCCGACGAGGACCGTGAAAGAACCGTCGGGGATCGTCAGGTCGATGCCGTGGATGACCTCCAGGCCCTGGAAGCTCTTGAGGACGGACTTGAGTTCGATCTCGGCCATCAGCTCACCGGCAGTTCGACGTCGCGGCCGGCTACGGCCGGAGGGGGAAGATCGATCTCGCGACCGTCGACCAGGACCTTCCGCGCCGCAAGGGTGCCTCCGAGGACTTCGAGGCTGATCTCGTCACCCGAGCGCGACAATGTGCCAAAGCCCGTGCCGGCCGACCAGAACAGCGTGAAGTCACCCTTCATTTTCGGCGCAAAGCTCAGCGTACCGGCGACGAGGTCGGCTGCAAGTCCGGAAAAGGCATTGACCAGCTGCCAGGCCGACATCGAGCGGGCGTAATAGGATCCGCACTCGATGTCATTCCATGGATTGCGGCGGCTGCCGTCGTGCCGGTCGCGGGTGGCGCGTACGATCTCCACGCCTTCCTCGACCAGCCCGTTCATGATCATGTGGGAGGCCGACATGTATTCGACACCCGTCCACACCTCCTCGGCATAGGGCGCTGCGACCATCGGCTGCCGGATCCCTTCCGGATAAGTTGCGATCAGCAACCCGCCCTCGTCTTCATAGGCGTAGTTGCGGCAGGGGTTGAAATGGTCGGCGAGCGAGGAACGGAAATTGTTCTCGTAGACCGAGCGCAGCGCCGTTGCGATCTTGGTCTTGTCGAGGAATTGCCCGATGCCGGCGACTTCGGCGTGCCATTGTCCCAGCATTTGGTCACTGATGCAGCCTTCGCCCATCTGGTACTTGAGTTCCCTGAACTCATCCGACCAATAGGTCTCCATGAACCCGTCGGCGAGTACGCCCGCCGCGCGGCCCGTATCGAACGGCGTCAGCACCGATTTGTCGGAAAGATCGATCTTTTGGAAGAACCAGCGGCCGTTGAAGAGCTCGGTGTCGATGTAACGGGCGCCAGCCTGGCCCATTTCGGCGGTCTTTTGCGAGAGCGCTTCGTCGCCGAGGGCCTTGGCCATGTCGGAGGCGGCGAGGAGCGCTGCCACATACATGGAGCCGAGCCATGAATTGGGGCCGAAAAGCTCCATGTCGAGCGTCTGGTGCTGTCGCCCGCTGAGGATCCCGGTCTGGTCGGGATCCCAGCGGTCAGGATTGTCCGGGCTCCACGCATATTCGATCGCTTTTTTGACCTTGGGCCAATAGCGCTCGAGCCATGCAGTGTCCCCCGACAGCTTCCAATCGCGATAGGTCTTGATGATGGCGCCGAAATGCCCGTCCGCGCACGGCCCGATGACGTCGAAACCCGAGCCCAGAGGCAGCTTTTGGCGGAAGGTGAGGCCGCCCGTCGGCAGCATGTTGTAAGTGAATTCGGTCTCGCGCAGCGTCCGCTCAATCGCCGGAAACAGATGCGCCAGCGCCTGCTGGTAGTTCCAGACATGCGTACACGAGCCTTCGCATGAGCCGTCATGGGTATGTTGGCCCTCCCACGCCCAGAGCTCGCCACCCTCCAAGCGGATCACTGTGGCCGTGCGCAAAAGGGCGAGCGTCGAAGACGCAGCGTCCTTAACTTCCGGCGGCACACTGGTCCCGAAGAGGGCGTCGCGGAAGGCAAACGTGCCGCCCGCGAGGGGTTCCCACCGTTGCAACGCATCGGCTGCGCTTTGTGCGGAATCGACCCACTGCGTCGCATAATAGTTGGTCCAGCTCGGCGTTGGCCGATCGGGAACCACACCATCGGGCTTGGGGCGGTGGGCCCAGTAGATATCACCTTGGGGAAAGCTCCAGGAGATCACGAACCGGACCTTGCGGCGGCCGCCCGCCTCTACTGTCAGGCGCGCGCCGAGCGTCCCGTGCTCGGGCTGCTGGCTCATGTGCCTCGAGGTGCGCGGTTGGTCGTAGTGCCGTTTCGGGAGCCGGCCCGGACGGGCGAATTCCTTCCAGTAGACGGCAAGGTCGTCGAACCACTGGCCGCGATAGTGATGGTCGGTGTGGTCGACATCTTCGGCGTCGGTGGCGATGGAAAGGTTCCCGCGCTGAGTTTGCGGCAGGTCCATGTCCGACGAGGTAAGGAACAGCGTACTGATGCCGTCCTTCTGGCTGAAGGTGTGGATGCCGCTGTTGGCGCCGTGGTTTCCGAGCGTGGCGGCGAGCGTGTAGGTCAGCGCGTCGTCAGTCGTGTTGACGATCTCGAATTCGAGCATCGCCACCGGCATCGAGGAATCGCGATCGTTGTGCGGGATGAATGGTGAGAGCGCCGTCAGCCGCACTCCGCCCGGGAAACGCTCGTCGGCGAAAGTGAAGTCGGCGGTCGGAAAGCGTCCGAAGACCTCCACCGATTTGAAATGCGGCACGCCGACCAGTGTCTGCCGGTTGGCGCCGTGGCCGAAGCCGTCGAACATCTTTCTTATGCCGGGCGCGCCGGACGGGTTGAGGTCGTAGGGGCCGTTGAGCACGCGTGCATCGACGAGTTCGCCGTTCCTTTCCGCCTTGATGGCGAAATGCGAATAGCCGTTATAGCCCTGTAGCGCCGGCCGGTTGCGGATCGACCAGTCGATCAACCGGCCCGAACCCGAGATCGAAAAGCCGCCCGAGCCGATGCCGCCCAGCGGGAAGGCGAGATAGCGGGTGCGCTCGCCGGTGTAATGAAAGCGTGGTTCTATGGAGGCGAGGTCGTCCCAAAGCATGGAGAGCTGGTCCTTGAAAATTAGGTCTTGATGCCGCTCATCGTGATCCCCTCGATCACGAACTTCTGGGCAATGAGGAATAGGAGAACGACCGGCAGGATCGACATGCTCATCGCCGCCATCACCACCGACAGGTTCCCCGAGGCCATGTAGCCGCGCAGCACGTCCATCGCGATCGGCAGGGTCATGGACTCTTCTGGACCGAGTAGTACTCTTGCCTGGAAGTAATAGTTCCAGGTCTGGGTGAAGGTGATGATGCCGAGCGCCGAGAGCGCCGGGCGAAGCTGCGGCAGCGAGATCCGCCAGAAGATCTTGAAATATCCCGCGCCGTCCATCAGGGCCGCCTCTTCGAGGGCCTTGGGTTGGCTCAGCATGAACTGCCGGATGAGGAACACGCCGAAGCTGGAGGTCAGGTACATGAGCGCGAGGCCGATCGGCTGGTTGAGAAGGCCCAGCCGCGCATAGCCGAGATAGATCGGCAGGATCGTCACCTGCGCCGGGAACATCAGCCCAATCAGGAGAATGAAGAACAGCGCATCCCGCCCGCGAAACCTCAATCGGGCGAAGGCGAAGGCAGCGAACGTGCAGGTGACGAGCTGACCGACGGTCACTACTACGGCGACCAGGATCGAATTGACGTAGATGCGCACGAACGGCACGCGTGAGGTCAGGACTTCGACATAGTTGGAAAAGTCGAGGCTGGGCGGCAGGAAGCTCGGAGGCATCTTGTAGGCGTCGGCCACCGACCGGAACGACATCGAGAACAGCCACAGGAACGGCAGCAGCATGCCAATAGCGAGGACGATCATCACGGCGATGATCGCCGCGTCGACCCAGCGCTTCATGGCGCGCGTGGCGAGCACATTGTCCATCACTGTACCCATTTGCGCGAAAGGAGCTGCTGGACAGCGGTGATGATGAGGATGATCACCGTCATCACCACCGAGATCGATGCCGCATAGCCGATCTGGAAGCTGCCGAAGCCTTCCTCGACGATGAGGATGGAGAGCGAGCGCGTCGCATCGCCCGGTCCGCCCTGCGTCAGGATGGTGATCGATTCAAAGACCTGCAGCGCCCCGATCGAGGCATAGACTATGCAGAAGAAGACGACCGGCGAGATGTAGGGCAGGGTGATGCGCAGGAACTGCCGCCAGGCGGGCGTGCCGTCCATCACCGCTGCCTCAATGATGCTGCGGGGCACCCCCTGGAGCGCGGCGATGAAGATGATCATGAAGAAGCCGGTGTTCTTCCACACATCCATGACGATGATCGAGGTCATCGCCTGGTTGGCGTCGGTCAGCCAGCGCACGCTCGGCAGCCCCATGAGGCGCAGGTAATAGTTGATGATCCCAAGGTCGTCGGCGAAGAAGTAGCCCCACACGATGGAAACGAACGCCGCGGCAATGATGACAGGCAGGAAGAACGACAGGCGGAAGAAATAGAGCAGCCATCTGGGCATCGCCCGGTTGAGCGCCAGCGCCAGGATCAGCCCGACCAAGACGTTGAAGGTCACCGCGAAGAAGGCAAAGCGCAGCGTGTTCCAGAGGATCTGCAGCGAACGCCGATCGGTGAAGAAGCGGATGAAGTTGTCGAAGCCCACCCAGCGTGAGCCGAGCATTGGATCATAGTAGGCGAAGGCCAGGATGCAGGTGACGATCACCGGGGCGATGACGAAGGTGAGATAGAGCACGCTCGTCGGCAGCACGAAGAGATATCCGGCGCGGGCCTGCGCTCGTGCGAGGTCGGACGTTCGGCGCCGCACGTCGCCGGCCGCGCGCTCGCTCGTACCCACTGTGCTTATCGTTGCCATTGTCTTCTTTTTCGCCTGCCGCCGGCGGGAATGGTCTGCGGGAGCCTCCGCCCGGGCCCCGCTCGGACGGAGTTCAAAGATCAGCCGCCGAGTTGCTGCTTGAGACGCGCAAACGACTCGTTGAGCTCGGCGTCGGCCGCCTTGACGCCGTCGGCGATCGAGACCTGCCCCGCCATCATTGCCGTGTAGTGGCGGATGAAGATCTTCTCGACTTCCTGGAAGTTGGCCGGGGAGGGGACCGCCTTGGTCTCCGGCAGCGTCTCATAGTAGAGCGCGGCCGAGGGCGGGAAGGCGAGGAACGCTTCGGTCTCGGCCGCCGACTTGCGGCCCGGCACGCCGCCGCCGCCTTCGCCTTCCTCGATCTGGGTTTCGACGCTGGTGAGTTCGGTGATGAGTGCTTGCGCCAGGTCCGGGTGCGGGCTGGTCTTGGCGACCGCATAGCCGCCGAACCCGATGACGGTGATCCCGGTTTCCTTCCGGGGCACGACGGCGATGTCCATGTCGAGATTGGCTTCCTTGGCGTTCTCGACGATCCAGTGGCCGCGGCTGATCATGGCGATCTGGCCGGCGAAGAACTGGTTGTCCATTGTGTCCTTGGCCGGTATCGGCGACACGCCATCGACGTGGATGAGGTCGTGGAGAAACTGCAGCGTCTCGGCGACCTTGGGGTCGAGCATGTTGGACGCCGTCCAGTCGTCGTTGAGCACGCCCGTGCCGTTGGTGAAGAACCAGGGCTGCACGAAGAAATTCTGGTTGGGCACTTCGTAGCCGAACTGGCTGACGTTCCCCGAGGCGTCCTTGACGGTCAACGCCTTGGCCACCTCCCGGAACTCCTCCCAGGTCCAGTCGCGGCTGGGGTAGGCGACGCCGGCCGCATCGAACAGATCACGATTGTAGTTGATCATGATGTTGTTCCAGCCGATGGGAATGTAGTTGATGTTCCCGTTGTAGCTGGCCTGTTCGAAAAGGCTCGGCGCGAAGTCCGAAAAGCCGCTGTTGGCGGCGACGTAGTCGTTGAGCGGGATGAAAAGGCCTCGCGACGAGAACGCCTGGAACGTCTCGATGGCAGTGCCATAGACGTCCGCCGCCTGGCCCGAATTGAACTGGCTGAACACCTTGGTCACATAATCGCCCCAGCCGGTCGAAATCGGATCGATCGCGACCTCGACCCTCACATTGGGGTGCTTCTCGTTGAAGCGGCCGATGGCGTTGTTGATCGCCGTGAGCTGCGCGTCGCCGCCGAAGGCCTGCAGCTTCAGCGTCGCCGATGCATCCGACTGTGCAAATGCCCGGCCCATGCCCGCGCCGACCGCTAGCGCTGCAGACGACAGCAACAGGCCGCGCCGTGAAAGTTTGTACATGTCTATCCTCCCCTTTGTGCCGCTCCGGCGCTGTGCCGCCGGTAGCAGTCGAAACGTTTCGTGTTGGTGGCCCAGTAAACAGCGGTGATTAGCGCTCCTGCAGTACCATCGCCTTGCAATTGCCTATGCGAAACGTTTCGTATAACAGCATCGCACAAGAGTCTTGGCAAGAGGGTCGGGGCTCAAAAAAATGGAGAGATGCTTGGCCACTATCAGAGATGTCGCGAAACTGGCGGGCGTCGCCATCTCCACTGCTTCGGCCGCCATCAACCGTTCGGCACCGGTCAGCGAGGAGGTGATCGCCAAGGTCGAAGAGGCGGTGCGCGAGATCGGTTATGTTCCGCATGGCGCCGCGCAGAGCCTGAGGAGCGGCCAGTCGCGCCTTATCGGCCTCATCGTCCCCAACATCAGCAATCCGCATTTCTCGGCGGTGGCACACATCATCGAGAACGCGTGCCTCAATGCGGGCTATCTCTCCATGGCCTTCTCCACCGGCCAGGACTCCGAGCGCGAAAGCCAGATCCTGCGCATGCTGCGCCAGCAGCGCGTCGCCGGGCTCATCATCATCCCCACGCGTTCCGACGCCGCCCATGGCGAACGCCTCGCCAGGGAACTCCATGTCCCGACGGTCCTCCTGGACATGTATGTCGAGGGCCTGCCCCATGACGTGCTCAAGCTCGACAACGTCGCCGCAAGCCGTATCGCCACCGAACACCTGATCCGGCTAGGGCATCGCCGCATCGCCGTTCTGACCGGCATTCCCGGCCTCATCACCAGCGAAGACCGTCTCGCCGGATATCTCGAGGCGCATCGGCGTGCCGGCATTGACGTCGATCCGGCGCTGCTTCTGGCCGGCGATTTCAAGGAAGAAACCGCCCGTGCTAGCGTCCGCGCAGTGATGACTGGGGCCATGCCGCCGACTGCGCTGGTTTCGATCAACAACATGATGACCATGGGCGCACTTCACGCGCTGCGCGAGCTGGGACTGAGGGCTCCGGCAGATGTTTCGTTCGTCGGTATCGACGATTTCGATTTCGCCGACCTCATTGACCCGCCGCTCACCGTCGTGCGGGTGCCGGTCGCCGAGATGACCGTGCGCTCCATCGAGGTGCTGCTCGACGAGATCGCTGGCAAACGTCCGCCGACGGGCAGGGTAGAGGTCTTCCAGCCGACGCTGGTCGTACGCGAATCGGCCCGGGCGGTCTAGGAGGTAATGGCCGGAAGTCTTTCAGGGATATCGTGTTCTGGTGTCCTGCCGAGCCTTGGGCTACGGTCCGTCGCGCTGGCGAAATCGACAAGTCCGGGGGCACGGCTTGAGGGGACGAAATGCTATTCGGGCCGTACGACACCTGCTTGTCGTATTATTTCTCCCCGCTGCAACGCAGGTGGGAGGGATCGCCTGGCTGATCGCGATCCGGTTCAGACGTCGGACCGTCGCGTTCCTGATGGCCTATGCAGTGGTCTGGCTTGCCAGCCTGTGGATTGCGCCTGTTTTCGGGCGAGTGCCCTTGCCTTGTGGTTCGCAAGAGGCGCTCCGCGTTCAATCGTGGGTCTACTGCGTCCTCAATCGGAATTACGTTGTGCCCGAGTTGCGCGATACCGCCTTCGACCTCGCCGCCCACCTTTCGCACGAGTTCCCTGGCACTGTGACCCTCGCGCTCGACGGCAACTTCCCGTTTGTCGATGGCTTTCCGCTCTTGCCCCACCTCTCACACGATGATGGGCGCAAACTAGATCTGGCATTCTTTTACAGCGAGGGGGAAGCCTATATGCCCGGGCGCGTCCGCTCTCCCGTTGGATATTTTGCCTTCGAACAGGGGGTGAGCCAATGCCCAGAGACCCTTCCAACGCTCCGGTGGAACCTTGCCTGGCTTCAGCCGTTCATGGCGCCGCTGGTCCCGGAACCGAAAAGAATGAAAGCTGCGCTCGACTGGCTCGCCAACGACCACAGGGTGCGTCGGGTCTTCATCGAGCCCCACCTCAAGGAACGCTTCGAGATCCATTCGGACAAGATTGCCTTTCAAGGATGTCGCGCCGCCCGGCACGATGACCATATTCATTTCGAAATTCATCAGTAGTTTGAGACGCAAGACCTGAATCTCGAGCCACGCAATTCCACCCGGGACATGGGTTGAGCATTGAGCCGGAGCACCGTAGCCTCGCGCGCTCGGCCGGCAACGCGAGGTCACGCACCGATGAGCCCGTTTCATCAGATTCTCGGCAACAACCTCGTTGCCAACATCACCAACTTCACCGTCTGGTTCGCGGTGACCTTCTGGGTCTATCTCGAGACGCAGTCGGTGTTCGCCACCGGCATGATTGCCGGCGTCTATCTGGTGTTTACCGCAGGCTTCGGCTTCTGGTTCGGCTCTATCGTCGACCACAACCCGAAAAAACTGGCAATGCTCGGCTCGAGCATTGTCTCTCTCGCCTTTTATGCCGCCTCGCTCGCCATGGTTCTCTTCGAGCCTCAGGACGCCTTTACCAACCCCTATGGCCCTTATCTCTGGGTCTTCATCCTCTTGGTTATGCTCGGCGTCATCGCCGGCAACATCCGCTCCATCGCCTTGCCGACGCTGGTGACAATCCTGATCCCCGAAGACAGGCGGGACAAGGCCAACGGACTTGTCGGCATGGTCACCGGCATCGGGTTCCTCACCACATCGGTCATCAGCGGCTTCCTCGTTGCCTATGGCGGCATGTTCGGCACACTTATCCTGGCTCTGGCCTTCACCCTGCTCGCCGCCGCGCATATTGCTTTCGTCAGCATCGACGAGGGTCGCGTGGAGGCGACGCCTGATGCGCCGGCTGAACCGAAGCGCGTCGACATCGCCGGCACGATCCGCGTGATCGCCGCCGTGCCCGGCCTCTTCGCGCTGATCTTCTTTGCCACCTTCAACAATTTCCTCGGCGGCATCTTCATGGCGCTGCTCGACGCTTACGGGCTTTCGCTCGTCTCAGTGGAGGTGTGGGGACTGCTGTTCGGCGTGCTCTCGACCGCCTTCATCATCAGCGGCATCATCATTTCCAAGACCGGGCTGGGCAAGAACCCGCTGAAGACGCTGCTGACCGTCAACATCATCACCTGGAGCGTCTGTACCGTCTTCACCATCCAGTCTTCGATATGGCTGCTTGCGGCCGGGTGTTTCGTCTGGATGTTCCTGGCCCCCTATGCCGAGGCCGCCGAGCACACGACGCTGCAGAAAGTGGTGCCGCTCGAACGGCAGGGGCGCGTCTTCGGCTTTGCCCAATCAGTCGAGCAGGCAGCCTCGCCTTTGACCGCCTTCCTCATCGGCCCGCTCACCCAATTCGTCGTCATCCCGTTCATGACCGACGGAGCCGGTGCCGACCTCATCGGCGGCTGGTTCGGTACCGGCCAACCGCGCGGCATCGCACTGGTGTTCACCGTGGCGGGATTTGTTGGCTTGGGGGTGACGATCCTTGCGTTCAACTCGCGCTATTATCGGGATCTGTCGGCGGTCTATGCCAAGGGGCCGGATGACGACGAGGGCGGGGTGCCCGAAGGCAGCCCCGCCCAGTAGGGATTGTCGCAGCGAAAGGTTCAAGCAGGCTGCAACTGGCCTTCCTGCGGCTTGCGGACCGGCGGGAAGGCCAACGCCATCGCCGCGGCGGCAAGCCCGACGGCGGCCGAGGCCACGTAAAGCCAGTGGTAGCTGCCGAAGGTATCGTAGAGCCAGCCGCCGCCGACAGGTCCGAACGCCATGCCGATGGCCGACGTCATGGTGGCAGCGCCCAGCACCGTCCCCATCACCTTGGGACCGAAATAATCGCGGGCGAGGACCGCATAGAGCGGCATCACACCACCATAGGCCATGCCGAGCACGACCGCGAGCATGTAGAACTCGGTGAGTTGCGTGACGTAGATGTAGGTGTAAATGCCGACGGACTGCATCACCAGGCCTGCGATCAGCACCCGCTTGACGCCCAGCCGATCAGCCAGCACGCCGAAGATCAGCCGACCGAAAAGGCCCGCCACACCCTCCACGCTATAGATGCTGGCCGCGGCCAGGGCCGAGGCGCCGCAAATCATGGCATAGCTGACGGTGTGGAAGATCGGCCCCGAATGCGCTGCGCAGCAGAAAAAGAAGGTCGCAGCGAGAACGATGAACTGCGGCGTTTTCAGCGCCGCGCCAGCGCCCGAGGGCTGTGGCTCACGCGGAGCGACATCGCTGCCTTCGGAGGGCGAGGCCGCAAGAGCCTCCGGAGCGCGGCGGATGAGGATACCGGCGGGAACGAGGATCACCGTGGCGGTGATCGCGGTCATCGCCATGGCGCTGCGCCAGCCAAAGGTTGCGATGAGGATGGTGGCGAGTGGTGTGACGACCATCGGTGCGACGCCCGCGCCGATGGAGACCAGGGAGACCGCAAGACTGCGGTGCTTGTCGAACCAGCCGACGGTGGTCGCCATCAGCGGGGCGAAGAACGCTCCACCCGAGGCGCCGACGAGCCCGCCATAGGCGGCTTGGAAGACGAGCAGGTTGCTGGTCGAGCTGGCGATGTAAAGACCGATGCCGAGGATCACCGCGGCGATCATCACCACCGGCCGCGCCCCGATCCGGTCGGTCAGCATCCCCCAGCCGAAGCCAGCAATGCCCATGACCACGAACCCGACCGTCATCGCTCCGGAAATCCCGGCCCGCGTCCAGCCGGTCTCCTCGGCGATGGGTTGCAGATAGACGGGCAGGGCGAACATCGCCCCCATCGCCACACAGGTGATCACCGCGCCCGCGGCCACGATCACCCACCCATAGTGTCGTTCCATTTTGAAGGTCCCTCCGGCTCTCTCTGCCCACTCGACGAATAGGCGGCGTTGGTTTCGACATCCGGCCGACGGTTTTTTCACATCGCCGCCTAAAACCACTTGCAAACAACAAGGAGTTTACCTAGATCGAAACTACTTGTAAAGTGCAAGTGGATCAGGAGTGACTCGTGGATCAGCGATCAGGATGCCCCATCAATCTCTCGGTCGAGGTGCTCGGCGACCGCTGGAGCCTCGTCGTGCTGCGCGACATCATTTTCGGCAACTTCCGCACCTATTCCGAAATCCATGGGAATTCGCTCGAAGGTATCGCCACCAATATCCTGGCGGCCCGCCTCAAGCACTTGACGCAAGAGGGTTTCCTCACCGCCGCGGCCGACCCCGGTCACAAGCAGCGCACCATCTATAGCCTCACCGACAAGGCCATCGCCCTGGTGCCGGCCCTTGCAGCCCTCGGCGCCTGGGGCGCCCGCTACCTGCCCGCCAGCCCCGACCTCGCGGCACGGGCCAATGCGCTCGATGCCGGGGGGCCGCAGATGTGGGCCGATCTCGTGGATGAACTCAGGCACCTGCACCTGGGTGCTCCGGCTCCGCGTCGGTCCGTGCTGGCAGAACTCAACGCAGCATATGGGCACGTGGTGGAAAGGGGCGGTTGACCCTCAGCCGAAATAGGCGCGGGCGGTCTTGAGGACGCTCTCATAGACCGACAGGTCGTCCCAGGGGAGAACCGGACCATCCGGCGGCCGGGCGATGGTGCCGCCACGCTCGACGATGGCGCCGTCGAGCATCAGATTATCGGCCATGGCGTGATCTTCCACCATCCAGCCGTCCGGCCCACGCACCATCCCGTCCTCACCCCTGGCGACCGCGCCAGCGTAGTAGTCTGTACTGAGGCGCACATCATAGGCGCGCGGATCATTGGTATAGGCGAAGGCTGCCTTGCCCAGCGCGCACATGAAGCCGATCTCGTAGGCCGTGCCGACATCCGTCGAGAGACCCCGGAACGGGGTCATGTTGGCGAGAATGAAGTCGGACGCGCGCATCGTCTGCTCGTTCGCCTTGCTGATGGCGACACCGAAGGCGAACTTCTCCGACGGATAGTCGCCGCCCCCGAACGTGTTCGCCTCGAATCCGTAACGGCGTGCCAATTCTCCCTTGCGGGCAATGATCTCTTTGCCGTTCGGGAAAAACACCTCCGGTCCAGCGATGTAAACCTTAAGCGCCATCAGGAGAGCTCCCCTACGCACTTCTGCAGGCCACAAATACCTTCGTTGGCCGGCAGGCCGTTCGGAATCGTGACGTTCTGCCAAGGGTCGGGGGGTAGGGTAACTTTGCTCATCTGGTCCTGCTTGAGTTCGATGTCGAAGAGATCGACCGTACCGTCCAACGATTCAAACGAGCTCGTCGCCTAAAGTGCAATGCCGCGCCGGCGAAAGCGAGGTTGCAGCGCGAGATAAAGCACAGCGCCTGCGAGGCAATAAGCGGCGTAAGCGAAGGCCTGGGCCGTCAGTTCGACACCGGTATCGATAAGGTAGCCAGCAATGCCGGGGCCGACGGCGGACGCGGCGACGAGGGCGGCGGTCGCCAGCGAGCGGACGGCACCGATATGGGCGGTGCCGTAGACCTCGACCCACAGAGCTCCGACGATGGGATTCATCATTCCCTGCGTCAAACCAAAGCAGATGAAGATCAACGGTATGCTCCACTGCGGCGAGAGCGTGCCGATCAGGAGGCAGGCGCCGGCGAGTGGCAACAGGACAACAGGCATCAGGCGCCAGGCACCGAACCGGTCGACGAGAAAGCCGGCAAAGACGGACGAGATTGCCACCGTGCCTGAGAGGAACGGAAAGAAGGCGGTAAAGAGCGTCAGGTCCCAGGCTTTTATCTCTGTCAGATGCGCCTGATGGAAGATGAACAGGGTACCGATCGCCGGCGGTGCCATGATGCCGGGGATGATTGCATAAAAGAGCGGATCGCGCAGAACCGCAGTCCTTGTCCACTTTTGGCCTGTGGGGCGCAGGGATGTCGGGGCGTCCGGGTTGACGGTGCCGGCTGCCCGTGCGCGCTTGCCATCCGGTGGATCGCGCAGCAGATACCAGATGACCGGAACCAGCACAGCGATAAGCATGCACGCCGTGCCGAGCCAAACGTTACGCCAGCCGAAGGCGGCGATGGAAAGGGTGATCGTGAAGGGCAGGGCGGCCTCGCCCACGGTGAACCCGAGCCCGGCAAAGGACAGCGCACGACCCCGGAAGCGGTTGAACCAGCGCGACATCGTGGTCATGGCGATATGGGCGAGCATGCCCTGGCCGAAAAAGCGCAGGGCGGCCAGGGCGATCACCAACAGGGCGATGTGCTGCAAGCCGGACATGACAAGGGCAGTAACCGCCAGCCCAGCAATCGAGCCGATGGCCAGGAGCCGAGCCTCGACCTTGTCGGCGAGGACACCAGCGAAAACCAGTGTGCAGGCGCTGGCCAGGGTCGCCAGGGTATAGAAGCCCCCGAAGGCACCGTGGCTAAGGCCGAAATCGGCGCGCAGCGAGGCATTGAACTGGGCGATGAAGTTGGTTTGGCCCGGCATTGTCGCCAGGGTCATGGTCGCGCCGCCCAGGATCCATTGGATTTGCCGGCCGGTGAGCTCGGATAGTGGAGGCGATTTCGGAGCGGGAGACTGCATGTATGTCCAGATGCGCACCTTCGGGATCGAAGGCGCGGAACGGCGAGAAATAAGATGATTTGGGGCACGGATAGGGGGTGCCAGGTAGAGAAGGCTTAGCGATAGAACCCGGCGGTCAGACCGTCAACCCGATCAACGGCGACCGATGAACAGGGTATTGGTGTCGTTGCGGATCCCGTCAAGCGATGGGAAAGCGACGGACTGCACGCCGACATCGGTGAAGACACTGCGGAATATCGAATGAAATGGCTCGGAAGGCGGATCGTTCGACCATAGCGCGAAGATTCCGCGAGGCTTGATGTGCTGCCTGAGTCTTTCGAGACCGGCCTGCTCGTAAAAGCGGGCGTTGTCCGGGTGCAGCAGATTGATTGGGGAATGGTCGATATCGACGAGAATGGCATCGAATTCCCGATGCGGTACCCTCGGATCGAAACCGGCGGCGCTTTCGCAGAGTGCAAAAAAGTCCCCGTGCACGAGATTACAGCGTGGGTCGGACGTTAGCTGCCGGCCCAGAGGCAGCAAGCCTTCCCGATGCCATTCAATGACCTCGGTCAAGCCGTCGACGACAAGCAGCGAGGAGAGCCGTGGATGTTCGAGTGCGGCCTTGGCCGTATAGCCTAGCCCCATGCCGCCCACGACAACATCGAGCGGTCGATCCGGGCAGGCGGCAAGTCCCATGGTCGCCAGAGCTGTTTCGGCAACGGTGAAGCGGCTCGACATCAGATACTCATTGCCGAGAAGGACTTCATAGATGTCCTCGCCGCCGGTCAGACTGGCGCGGCGACGCAGACTCAAAGCGCCCAGTTCGGTGACCCGATAATCCAGTTCTTCGAAAAGCCGGCTCATCCTTCCGTTCTCGTCAGGGCGTCGAGGTGGTCGGCGCGGCCCGCGAACGCGGTGCCGAGCCCCAGGAGTTCGGATCGGGGCGCAATCGAGGGTGGAGCGCTCAGGGTCGGCCCTGTCACTGCTCTTCCGCCTCGTCCGTGGGTGGTATGGATAACAGGTCCTTCACCTGACGGGTGCTCGCCCAATATCCCGATATCGAAGCTGGTGTCGACCGCGGAGCGGATGCGGTCGCAGTGGGCGCCATCGACGTGCAGGATAGGTCGCCGTTCGGTCATGAGCTGTTCCTTTCAAGCTATCGCCCGCTTCGTTGCGCGCAACCGATGCAGAGCGTTGCTGCCGGATCGATCTCCAGGCGGCGTAGCGCAATGGGGTCGCCGCAATCCTGGCAGTACCCGAACTCGCCTTCCTCGATACGGCGCAGTGCCATTTGCAGGGCGACGCAGCGGGCGCCGCGCCGCTGATCCGACGCCTGGGCCAGCGCTTGACCTCGCATAGCGTCCATGCGCGACAATCGTCCGACGCTTTGCCAGTCAAGAGCGACAGGCGCCCTGTCGCTCACGGTGTCCCTGGAGAGGCGGTCAAGTTCCTCAAGCTCCGCGGCGATCACGCGGGCAAAGCTCTCCATCTGGTCCTTGCTCATCTCGTCAGACACGTTCAACGCCTCTCATGGTTCGGCTATCGGTACTCCGTCAGGTTTCGTCCTCGATCATCAAGCGCCGCGTGTCCCACCAAATAGCGATCGGTGCGGTTTACCGGAACAGCATGACCGGGATCAGGACGGAGCGGATCATCTCGGTCGTGGTCGATCCGATGATGAAACTACGAACCCGCGTATGACCATAGGCGCCCATGACGAGCAGGTCGATCTGGTCGGCTTCCGCATGCCGCGCGATGACGGCTTCCGGCTGTCCTTCCTCGATGCTGATGTCAACCTGATAGCCGGCCTTGCGCAGGATGTCGGCGGAAGCCTCGATCTTGCCGCGCGCATCGGACGTGTCCTTGCCCGCCATGATCATCTGACAGGGCAGGCCCGGGAACAGAGCGCCGGTCGCGATGTGGTCGATGGCCTTCATGACGCTGGGTCCGCCATCGTAGGCGATCAGAAAACGCCTGACTGGCTTGTATTTGCGGTTGGCAACCATCACAGGCTTCCGGGTGCTGCGGACCACCCGCTCGAGGTTCGACCCCAAATGCATCTTGGCGAAGTCTGCGGCTTCGCCGCGCTTGCCGATCAGGACCAGATCGGCATCTGCCTCCAGTTCCTGAACCGCCTCGATGATGTCGCCGTTGCGCAATTTGGCATGGACGTCGGCAACACCGGCCGCAAGCAGGCGGGAGACACCGGCGTCGACAATCAGCCGGCCGCGCTGCTGGGCGAGTTTGGCCCGTTGCTGATCGTGCGCGGCCAGTTCTTCCAGAAGGTGCTGCTGGGCATCGGCCTCCAGATTTCCGCTGAAGCTGACGGGCACGCTGGTGGTCTCTCGGCGTCCGATGACATGAACGACGTCGACGGAGGCCCCGATCGTATTTGCAACCCAGGCGGCGTGATCGAGAACGCTCTCTGAATAGATGGAACCATCGACGAATGCGATCAGCTTTGGCATGGTCTCCTCCTCGTTCCTAATGACCCATGAGGCGTTCGAGCGCCCCGGGCTTGTCGTGAATGGCCAGCCTGTCGACGATGGTTTCGCTGGCTTCGTTCATGCCGACGACATGGACTTCGGCTCCCTCGCGCCGGAACTTCAGGATGATCATGTCGAGTGCCTGCACGCTCGAAATATCCCAGATATGCGCGTGGGTGACGTCGATAGTGACCCTTTCGAGCGCTTCCCTGAAGTCAAAGGCGGAGGTGAAGTCTTCGGTCGAGGCAAAGAAAATCTGGCCTTCGACCTTGTATGTCCGTTCGCGCCCATCCTGCGAGAGCGTCGAGGTGATGCGGAAGATCTGCGAAATCTTCCAGGCAAAGAAGATGCCCGAGAGCAGCACGCCTACCAATACGCCGATGGCAAGGTTGTGCGTGTAAACGACGGTTGCAACCGTCGCGAGCATGACGATCGAAGAGCTTCGCGGATGGGTGGCAAGGTTCCGGATGGACGCCCAAGAGAACGTACCGACGGAAACCATGATCATGATGGCGACGAGTGCCGCCATGGGAATGACGCGAACGAGATCGCCGAGCACGAGGATCAGGAACAGCAGGAATGCCCCGGCAAGGAAGGTCGAGAGTCGCCCGCGGCCTCCGGATTTCACATTGATGATCGACTGGCCGATCATTGCGCAGCCGGCCATGCCGCCGATGAAGCCGGTAGCGGTATTGGCGATGCCCTGGCCGATGCATTCCTGGTTCTTGTCGCTCTTTGTGTCGGTCAGGTCGTCGACAATCGTCGCGGTCATCAGGGATTCGAGAAGCCCCACCACGGCCACGGCGGCCGAATAGGGCAGGATAATCATTAGCGTCTCGAAACTGAGCGGTATCTGCGGAATGAGGAACACAGGCAACGTCGAGGGCAATTCGCCCATATCACCGACCGTACGCAGATCGAAGTTGAAGACCATCGAGAGCGTGGTCAGCACCACAATGCACACCAGCGGCGAGGGCACGGCCTTGGTCAGGCGCGGGAAGAGGTAGATGATGGCGAGCCCGCCGGCTACCATCACGTAGGTCAGCCAGGTAACGTTGATGAGTTCGGGCAGTTGCGCCATGAAGATGAGGATGGCCAGCGCATTGACGAAGCCGGTCATCACCGACTTCGACACGAACCGCATGACATAACCGAGCTTCAGGAGACCCGCGCCGATCTGAAGCAATCCCGCAAGGACCGTCGCGGCCAGCAGATAGTTGAGCCCATGGTCCCTGACGAGCGTGACCATGAGCACGGCCGTGGCCGCGGTCGCCGCCGAGATCATGCCGGGGCGGCCGCCGACAAAGGCGATAAGAACCGCGATCGAGAACGATGCATAAAGGCCAACCTTGGGATCGACGCCCGCGATGATCGAGAAAGCGATGGCTTCGGGAATGAGGGCGAGCGCGACGACGAGACCGGCGAGGATGTCTGCGCGAATGTTACCGAACCACTCGGATCGCATTCGGGACATGAACTCAATCATAGTATGATTTCCTCGGTTTGAAGGGATTGGAGGCGCTAACGACCGCTGCACCGACGCTCACGAGCATGCGCCACGTCATGCATGGCTCGACCATCCATCCGCAAACGAGATGACCTGTACGGCAATTCGCAAATGTCGGGGGCCCGTATCACCGCTTGGCAAATGGCCGTGCGGGACCGGGCAGGGCGGTTATAGGTTGCCGGGGGATAGGCGCCCGGAGAAGCCACTCGCCGAGCGAGTCCGTCGTGCCACGTTCTTGCCTTAAACGGGCAATGGCTGCAAGACATAGTCCGTTTGTGCAGATTGCATGGCTTTGATCTGTCGAGATGACGCTGGAGTGATTCCGCTCCCGCCTGGCCGCCAACGGTGAAGCGGAACTGCAGGTGAGTTGAGTACAGACGGATCGGAAATCGAAGGCGCTGTAAGCAAGCACACGGACCCGCAGGTCGAGGCGACAGTCTATCGCGCGCTGATTGCGCAGCTCAAGCCTGCCGTTCCGATTCAATCGGAACGCGAAATGCTCCAGGCGATGGATGGGCCCTCTGTGAGCTCTGTGGGTGAAATTCGAGGTAGACCACACCAGTTGTGTGCCGTATTGGGATTTCTGCCAATAGTGGTGATTGGCACTTGAGCACACAATAGGCGCCATGGAAGGCTCTAGCGGCGAGTCGGCCATTCGTAGGAAGAGGCGATGCAACAGGCACTTCAGCTGCTCGAGCGGCTGGGCTACCCGAGAGACGGGCTGGCGTGGGTCAAGCGTCAGCGTGCATGGGTGATCGTGATGTTGGCGATTGCAAGTTGGGCCGCCGTGGCACTGATCATAGGGGGGCTAGCAGGCTTGGCCGGCTGACGTGGTGCTCGCCTTCTTAGCCAAGAATGACGCGTGCAACGATTTGAAACGCAAAAAGCGCAGCAAAGACAAGAAGCCAGCCCGCGACCGCGAAACCCACGATCGTCCAGCCACGACCAGAAGCCGCGCGATCCTTGTCTGCTGAACCGTGATATTCCTGAAGCATAGCGTACCCCTAACTCCCGAACCGTTAATCGGTTCTAAAGTTGAGCTCAGAACTCCAACGGGTGCGTCGGTGTTCTGTTCCCATAGGGCTGTCGTGTGGGACTATCCATCGGCTCCGTCAGTAGCCGTTCCCGGTTATGAATTCCGCTTTGAGCGTGCGGAAAATGATGACGATGTCCAGCCAGAGCGAAAAATTCTGAACATAGGCAATATCATGGTCGATACGAGCCTTTGACCGGATCCGGTCGATGGTGGGACCACGATATCCGTTGGCTTGCGCCCAGCCCGTCAAACCAGGGCGCATCATATGGCGCATGTCGTAGTATGGGACGAGTTCGCGGTAGGCAAGGCCTGCAGCCTGCTGTCCTCCGACGTGCGGTCTGGGTCCGACGATAGACATATCACCCTTCACGACATTGAGGAGTTGGGGAAGCTCATCAATGCTGGTTCGGCGCAGAAAATTGCCGACCGGAGTCACGCGTGAATCGGCTTTTGTTGTTTGCCCGACGCCGGAAGGATCGCAGTCATCCACATACATGGTTCTGAATTTTAGAATAGAGAAGGTTTTCCCTAAAATGCCTTCCCGCTCCTGCTTAAACAGTACTGGTCCAGAACTATTGATCTTGATAGCTGCCGCGACGATCAGCAGAAGTGGAGCTAAAAACGCTAATATTGCTAACGACAATAGAATATCCATAAATCGCTTGGCCGATAGCTGAATATTGCGCTTTAGGTCCTGCGGCGGCTGCTCGGGGAGCTTTCCAAAGAAGTTCGCAGTCAGCCCGCTGCAATCCAAAGAAAAAATGGATCCTTGATATGTCGATTCGCTGGAAGCTATCGTTTTGACGTGGTTCGTTACGTCCGATTCACTCGGCAGAGAATAAGCGGCGCCATTACTCATCTCGTTTTCCCCAAAGCCTTCGTGTTTCATTTGGACGCGCCGCACTCGCCAAACTACTAACGTTGGTTAAGTTCTCTCTCTAATGTTATTAAATCATTGTTAAGCATTGCATGGCGCCAGTCATCAAGCAAGTGGCATCGCCGGGCACGCCGAGCGCGTAGAGGACGGTTGCACCATGCTGTTCAAGTTCGAGTGTTGCTTGCACCTTCCGCCATCCAGGTATCATCCCTACCCGGCGCGACTGAACACCAAACCAGGTCTTGGCAGGCGGCGAGATCGACGTATGAAAGTCGGATCCGGCAAACACCTAATGCTTTTCGATCAATGTCCTGCCGGCGATCGTCAGGAGATAGTTATCGCCGGCTCTGTCGACCCACCCCTTGGCCTGAAGGCTTCCCGCCAGCTCTGGCGGTGGCACATAGCCTGGTTGGTCACAGAGACGGCTTAACGCCGCAATCTCGCTCGGGTTTGCTCCTTCCAACACGGCATCACGCAACTGCATTGGTCCCCTCTCCCTCTAGGCAGGATTGACAATGCGGCAGGTGCCCGCGAGTTCCAATCTTAATCTTAAGAAATGCTTAAGGCATCGGGCCCGTGTGGCAGAGTGCAGGAGGGGCGTCCCCACCTTTTTGGGTGGGGACGCAAAACATCGCTGGACCCAACCGCCACGAATCAAGTCTTAGTAGTTCAAGCGGGGTTCGTTTTGGGGGGAACAGTAATGCCGCGTCTTTACGTGGTCGTCCCACTGGCTATTCTGTCCTGGATTCTAGTAATTGGAATGGGTTGGCTAATGGCGGACCTCAGCCTTTCGATGTCATTCCTTCGCTAGAAAAGCCCTAGCGCATGTGGACCGCGCAGCTGGGAGCGGCGCCCCATGGGAGCTTTTTTGTGTGCCAATGGCGGAAGAATGCGCCTTCAAGGGCCGTCTGCCAGTTGAACCGCGACTTGCCCTTCGCCAACTGAAGCGACCTTCGAACTGGTCTGCGATGCCTGAGACTCACGGCTCTCAAGCCGTGCCGAGAGTTGGCCGCGGGTGTGCCTGCCCGGCACCAGCACGCCGGCGAAGAGTGAACCCGCAAAGGCCATGGCTGCAAAAGTCCATGCGGCGCCGGCAAAGCCGGCAACGAAGTCGCCTGGGCTCGCATGGTCACCAACAAGTGCAAACGTCGTCGTGCCCAGCGCGATGCCCGCCGCGCCGCCGAGAAACTGAAACACGCCATAGGCGCCCGTCGCCTTGCCCATCTGTTCGGCGCTGACCGAACCCATCACCGCGCTCTGGTTTGCTGGGTTGGCCATGGATGCGCCGACACCGGCCAGGACCAGCGGCAATGCCAAGGCGGCGAAGCTCATGTCCGATGAGGCGGTGAGTGCGATGATGGCGAGGCCGCCGCCCTCGAACAGCAGGCCCAGCGAGATCAGCGGCCGCTCGCCGACCTTTCGGATCAGGTTGCCGACCAGTGGCGCGACGAAGAACAACGTTGCCGTCCATGGCAGAACGCGTAAGCCCGCCTCGAGCGGCGAGTAGCCCTGTCCGACCTGGAGGAACTGGGCGATGAAGAACAACGTGCCGTAAAGGGCTCCATAGTGCAAAAAAGCCGCGCCGAGGCCACCGGTGAAGGCGCCACGGGTAAAGAGCTCTGGCGGAAGCATCGGTTCGGCCGCCGAGCGCTGCCGGACGATAAACGCAGTGACGAGCACCACAGCGGCAGCAAAGCTCCACAGCACCTCGGTAGCGCCCCAGCCCAGCTCTGCCGTCCGCATCAAAGCCCAGGTCGTGCCGAAAGCTGCGCCAGCACCAGGAATATCGATCCGCGCATCGCCACCACGGTTTTCGCCGAGCTTGGCGACGGCGAGCGGGATCAGCACGAGGCCTATTGGCACGTTGATCCAGAAGATCCACGTCCAGTCGAGACTTTGCGCGATCGCGCCGCCGACAACAGGGCCACTGAGCACGGCAAGGCCGGTGATCGCACCGAACTTGCCCAGCGCCTTTCCGCGGATTTCCCGGGGTAGGCGGCACCGAGTATCGCCAAGCCCAGCGGCATGATCAATGCAGCGCCGGCGCTCTGTATCACCCGTGCTGCAATCAACATGCCGATGTCTTGAGACAGCGCGCAGCCGACTGAGGCCAGAAGAAAGATCGTCAGCCCCAGGACGAAGAAGCGCTTGCGCCCGAAGCGTTCGCCGAGCGCTGCGCCTATTGTGAGCAGAACGGCGAAGCTGAGATTGTAGCCGTTCACCGACCATTCGAGCTGGTGGAGTGTGGCCCCCAGGCTCGCCTGGATTTTGGTCAACGCCGTAGACATGACCATGGCGTCAAGCGCGACGATGAAGGAAGCGAGAGCAACGAGGGAAAGAACCCAGCCCCGTGCCCGTTCGCAGGAAATGTCGTTCATTGTGTCCTCGATTTGTCTGCACCGGACGGGGTGCGTTCGAAGACATGACGAAACGGAGACGACGAAAGATTCTCCGCGTCAGGAGAATTTTTTCGGCTTGGGCAATCGTCCTTGGCGATATCCAAGGAGAAAGCAATGTCCTTCACCGCCATTCGTTACCGCATCAAACCTGAACTACGGGATGAGAACCGCATCCGGATCGAAGCCGTGTTCGCCGAACTCACAAAGCAGGCGCCGGAAGACCTGCGCTACATGGCGCTGCAGCTCGAGGATGGCACCTTCATCCATATCGTCGACCGCGACTCTGCCGACGATCCGTTCGAGCACAATGCGGCGTTCAAAGCGTTCACAGTAGGCCTAAACGACCGCCAGGCCGAGCCGACGGTGCGCCAGGCCGAGCCGACGGTGCGCCAGCCCGCCCGGGTAGTTGGCCAGTATTGGATGCTTGCAGGTAACTAATCTGCCGGATCTATACGCGCGGCCGCGAGCACGTAACGCGCATGGCGGAAGTCGCGGATGGCCGCGACTTTCTCTTCCGCCCACTCTAGGAGCATGAATGAGGTCGGCGCGGCCTCGGCCGCGCGCGGATCGTGGACCAGGATGGCGGGGCGGCCTTCGACGAAACCGAGCGACAAAGACCAGTCCGCCATGTCGTCATACCGGGCGAAGTAGACCGAGACCCGAGACTTGCCGCGCAAGTGCAGGCGGTTGACCAGATCAAGCTGCACGTCCTCTGCGATCATCGCCCGGATGGCATCGAAGTCCCGAGCATTGAACCGGTCGATATAGTGCCGCAGGCGCCGTTCCTCGTACGGGCTCATCGTGGGTACCTGCGGCGGGCCGATGTTTTCGGCGATCCTGGCCAGACTGGCGCGACCGCGATGCAACGCCGCTTTGGTTCCCGCCAGGCTCGACTCGACCACCGAGCTGGCTTCGTCAAGGCTGAGGCCGAGCACATCGACCAGGATGCACGTGCTGCGCTGGAGCAGGGCAGGTGCATAAAGGTCCGCAAGGACTCTGCGGCGATCTGCCGGCTCTCTGCGCTCGACCGGCCATCCTCGACAAGGTCCATGTCGGCATCCTCCGCAACCAGCAGCCGTTCGCGGCGCCTCCGCCGCAAGTGATCGAGCGACGCATTGTGGCAGATGCGAAAGAGCCAGGGCTCGAGATCGTCGACGACCGTTGCCCGCTCTATGGCGGTGTAGGCCTTCAGCAAGGCTTCCTGCAGCACGTCCTCGCCGTCGATGACAGAGCCGGTCATGCCCGCGGCATAACGGTGCAGACGCGGCCGCAGTACTCTCACCCGCGCCTCGAACTCCGCGCTCGCATCAGTTGTCGTCTCTGCCATAGCCCGGACTCCATCTTCTCCATGATCCAGACGTTCAGCGCGCCGGGAGAGAGTGTCCGTCACCGAGATATCGCGTCTCGCACTCCGGTCAGGTGACGGAATAGCCTCCATCGACCACTAGGGTCGTGCCGACGACGAAAGCAGCGAGGGGCGAGCAGAGATAGAGTACCGCGTTGGCGACATCGTCGGGGGTTCCCCAGCGGTTGAGTGGCGTGCGTGCCAGAATGGCGTCCGACCGAGAAGCATCGTCGCGCAGCGCCTGGGTCAGCGGCGTGGCGATCCATCCCGGCGCGACAGCGTTGACGCGGATTCTCTCGGGTGCATAGGCGATGGCCAGGGACTTGGTGAGCTGGGATATGCCGCCTTTGCTCGCTGCATATCCCGGCACGAGGCCACCCCCGAAGATGGAAAGCATGGAGGCGGTATTGACGATGGCGCCGCTTCCGGAGGCCGCCAGCAGCGGCCGCGCCGCCACGCACATGCGCATGGTGCCGCTGAGGTTGACGTCGATGACCTGGTCGAAGACCTCGGGGTCGAGCTCGGCGCCGCGGCGGATGATGCCGGCGCAATTGACGAGCACATCGAGGCCAGCAAGCTCCCCAACCAGGGCGTCGACAGCCTGCTTGTCACGCACATCGAGCAGGGCAAGCTCAGCCGCGGCGAAAACCGGATCAGCTTGCAGGGCGGCGATCTCGCCCTCGGCAATGCCGGTCGCCGTAACCTCGGCGCCTGCCTGAAGGAACGCACGCGCCACTGCCGCTCCGATCCCGGACGTGCCGCCGGTCACCAGAACACGCTTGCCTGCAAAGGAGCCGGCTGGCCACCACGCCGCTTCGGCGGTTGAACTCATTTCGATAGTTCCGTGTAGTGGCAGACCTCAGCGGATGAACTGGTCGACATAGTCGCTGCCCAGCCCGACCTTCTCGTAGTGGGCACGGCACATGTCGATCTTGGTGAACACGTCCTCATAGCCGACGTGCTTGTTGTTCTCGTCGAGGTAGAACATGGAGCCGGTGATGTTGAAGAAGGTGATCATCTCGCTGCAGTCGTCGGGCACCGTGAGCGTATGGATTTCGCCGGGCGGCTCAAAAACATACGAGCCGGTATCGGCGACCCAGTCGTGCTCCAGATAGTGCCACTTGCCCTTGATGACATAGCCATGCACCGGGTTCGGGTGCAGATGCCGCGACAGGATGCCCGAGCGGCGCACGCGCAGGAGGTTGCACCATTGCCCCTGCAAGGTGTTGAGCATGAGTGGGCGGAACCAGACCTTGTCCGCCTGCGGGACCCACACGCGTTCGTCCTCCGGCTCGGCTGTGACGGCGATCTCACGCGGAGCCAGCCGGTGGGCCGAGCCGTTCATGTCCTTGTACACGTTGGTTCTCCCAAACTGGACGCCCTCCAAACCCCGACGGGCCGCTATAACGTGCGCGTTGCTACCTTCGGATCGCGATACGGGAGCGGAGGGTACTGCAGCCCGCGCTGACCGGAAAGTCCCCGATTGGGGCGTGCGGTGACCTCCACAGCAGGGGTTCCGACAATCTTGCCGTTCGCAAGGTACGCCAAATCGGATCCATAGAGCTTGCCGGCGAGGATCCGGCCGAGGGCCTGCAGGCGGTCTTGGTGATCCGGTACGTCGGCGAGGTCGCGTGTCTCGCGCGGGTCGGCATCGAGGTCGAACAGCTGGAAACGGTCGCCGACCGGATACCAGATCAGCTTGAAGCGTCCGTCGTGCACCATGCGCGTCGCTTCGAGACCCTCTGAGCACTCAACATAAAAGATGTCCCGGCGCTCGGCGCCCACCATTGAGATGCCAGTGGAGCTGGGCGGGGCCGCGATGCCGCAAAGATCGAACAGGGTGGCCATGACGTCCTGAAGTCCGCAGAGCCGGTCGTCCACGGCGCCCGGCGCCACGCGGTCGGCATCGGAAGCGGCCCCGAGCAGGATCATCGGGATATTGGCCGACGCTTCGTACATCAGTCGCTTGGCATAAAGACCGTGGTCGCCCAGCATATCACCATGGTCGCTGGTGAAGAGGATAACAGTGTCGTTGAGGATGCCTTCCTCGCGCAGTGTGCCGATAATGAGGCGCAATTGGTGGTCGATATGGGTGCAAAGTGCATAGTAGGCTCGCCGCATGTCAGCCATCTGCTCGCGTGGCAGGTTAGGCCAATAGAGGCGTACGCTCTGCAGTGCTGGAGGCAGGGCCTCGAAATTCTCGGCCCACTCGCCCGTCACCGGTTCGTCGACAGGACGGCGCGCATAGCGGTCGAAATAGCTTTGAAGCGGCACCAGTGGCGGATGCGGAGCGGTGAACGACACATACCAGAATCCCGGCCGTGTCGGGTCTCGCCGTTTGATCGCCCGCGCCGCACTCGTGGCGATCCAGTTGGTCGGATGCAGCTCCTCGGGCAGATGCCAGGGTCGCCAGCCATACTCGTTATTGCCCATGCCGTGCAGGAATTGTTCTCCGGCATGGCCGCGTTCGGCGAGGAACGCTTCGTAGTCGTCGACGCACCCGTCGAGCTGGCGACCCTCTTCGGCAAGGATCACATCGTCGAACCCGATGCGGTCGCGCTGCGGGTAGACATGGAGCTTGCCGATGGCGGTCGCCTGATAGCCCGCCGCGCGGAAGGTGTCGGCAAGCGTTGGCAGGTCGGGCATCCGCAGCGTGCCCTGGGCGGTGCGGTCACCATGGGTGCGCGGGTCGGTTCCCGTCATCAGGCTCCGCCGCGCCGGTACGCAAACAGGTGTTTCCGAATACGCGTTGACGTAACGCGTCCCAGCGCGCGCCAAGGCGTCGAGCGTCGGGGTCTCGATGACAGGGTGGCCCGCCGCCCCCATGAGGCGGGCGGGCCACTCGTCGACGGTCACGAGAAGAACGTTCTTCCTGGGTTCAGTCACGATACGTCCTGAGATTAACTGCGGGCAAGGATATCGGCAGCGCCTTGTACCAGCGCCGAGCCGCTATCCTGGGGCGAACGCACGCCGAAAGCCACTTCCTGGGCAGCTTGGTGCAACAGGTCGGTGATCTCGCCAGCGCCCGGCGGCGATTGCGGGGGCAGGGGCCCGACCACGTCGGAAATGGCCGCGATGTATTCGACCGAGGCGCGCTCAGCCGCGCTGATAGACGAGGCGATGGCCTGCTGGATCGTCGGCGCCACGGGTATGCCCCTCTCAGCCCCGAGGACCTTGGCCGCTTCCAGGTCCTGGGTGAAGAAGGCGAGGAAGCTAACCGCCTGCTCGGGGTCGGGGGTCGCTGCCGAGATGCTGACGCGGGTGGCTGGGCGCAGGTAATGGCCGGGCGCGGCATCGGAGGCGATTAGGGGATAAGCGGCGAGTTCGATCGTTTCCGGTGTCAGGTTGCGGATGGGGCCGATCGCGTTGGCAAGCCCGAAATTGCAGGCGGCGTAACCCTGGATCAGCATGCTTGTCTCGATGGTGCCCTGATCGCTCGCCTGCATTTCGCCGGTCACGCACGCGCCGCTCTTGCGCATCTCGTCCCAGAGCGCGAACCAATCGGCAGCGTCGGTCTCGTCGAACGCGAGCTCGCCATCGGCGGTATAGAGCGCGCGTCCCCGCTGGCGGAGGAAATTCTCGAAGGGCACCTCGATGCCACTGGCATCCGACGTTCCGTAGAAATTGTCTCGCGGGGTCGCTTCCTTGAGCCGGACGCAGGCTTCGGCAAAGTCTTCGTAGGTCGTGCCGAGCGCCGGTGGTTCGATGCCTACTTCCGCCCAGGCGTCGGAATTGATGTGGAGGGCAGCGCAGTTGACGCCGAAGCTGATGCCGTACAGCTGACCGTTGACGCGATTGGCGTCGACCTGCTCAGTCGGGATCTCGCTGAGGTCGAGGAGATTGCCGAGATAGTCGTCGAGCGGCAGCAGTGCACCGCGGTCGGCATATTCGGCGATATAGCGGAAGTCCATCTGGATGATATCGGGCGGATTGCCGCCGACGACCTGAGTGGCAAGCCGCGTCCAGAAATCACTGAAGGGGGCGGTTTCGCCATCTACAGTGACGCCCGGATTGGCCGCCTCATAAAGGTCGATGACCCTGTGCGTGCGGTCCGACCGGTCCTGGTTGCCCCACCAGAAGAAGCGAAGTCGCGTTTCCTGGGCGAAGGCGAGGCGCGATGCCAGTGGAGCGGCGAGAACTCCGCCGAGGGCACCCTTGAGCAGTGTGCGGCGATTGAGATGATGGGTCATTGTTGTTTCCTCCTCTTTGGTCGTCTGCCAGCGGTTGGTCAGGCGCTCTCCCTTGCGATGACCGACCATGGAATCTCGAATGTCTGGGCGCGTCCGTCGGTCTTGCCTTCGATCTCATCGAGCAGGTGGTCGACGGCCGTTGCCAGCGAAGGACGCCGCGGCCCGATGGTGGTGAGCTGCGGGAAGCAGTGCCGGCCCTCTTCAGCGTTGCCCGAGCCGGCGATGGCGACGTCTTCCGGCACGCGGATTCCGCGGCGGTGGAGGGCCTGAATGATGGCGACGGCGCTGAAGTCCGACTGCACCAGCAGTGCGTCGGGGCGCTGCTCCCGGGTGAGGAGGATCAAGGCCGCGTCGACCGCGCTGTCGCGCGTTTCGGCCCCTGTGACGACCGGCGCTGCCGCTAGTCCCTTGGATGACAGGAAGCTTTGCAGGGTCTCGGACCGGTGCGCATCATCCGATTGCCCGTGCCGGATATAGGCGAAACTGCGCCGGCCGCTCTCGTGGAGCCGCTCGAGCATCGCCTTGAAAGCAGGCAGGCGCGCCTGTCGCACCGTCGAGAACGTATCCGGCTCCATGGTCGGATGCAGCAGCAGGGCTGCTTTCTGGGCTCTCGCCACCGGCTCGAAGAGTTCGGAAATCTGGTGTGCGCTGAACTGCTCGACCTCGGCGACGATGCCGTCGGCAAGCCCCGCCTCGACGTCGAGCACGAGCTGGCGACACATGTCGTAGCTGCGGCCGACCACCACGACCGAAGTATACCCGCGCTGCCGGACGGCCGCCTCGACGTCTTGTGCGATGTTGTCGGCAAACGGAATGCCGATTTGGGGCAGGAGCACGCAGATGCGCTTGGTGCGGCGCAACCGTAATTGGCGTGCGATCTGGTTCTGCACGTAGCCCAGTTCCGTCACGGCCTGCGCAATGCGCTCGCGCGTCTCAGCGCTGATGCGCTGATCCTGCCTGCCGCTCAGCACATAGGAAACCGTCGCCGCCGACACATTCGCGCGGCGAGCCACGTCGGCAATCGTAGGAGGTCGAAAGGGGACGATCATCAACTACCGGAGCGCACTTAAACGTTTAAGTAAGACGACGCTAATACCGATCCCGCTGGGCGTCAACGAATCATCGGCTCAGAGCGTGTCCTGGATGTAGGTGGCTTTCAGGTAGAATTCCTTCGGCCGCTGGATGTGATTGCGCACGATTCCGGCAAGCCGATCGCCTTGACCCTTGGCGATCGCGTCGATCATGTCGAAATGCTCAGCGATGGCGATCTCGCGCAGTTCCTCGTTGGGAAAGGCGCGCGTGCGGATGGGGTGGGTGGCGAAGGTATAGTGGATAATGGCTTCGGCTAATTGCTGATTGCCGGCAGCCCTGTAAAGCACTTCGTGAAAGCTGTTGTTGAGCGAGAACACTTCACCGAAACGCTGCTCGCGCGATGCGGCGCGGTGACGAGTGGCGATGTCAGTCAATTGCGCGACCAACTCCGGGTCGGCCGGTCGGTCGAAATGGGTCGCCGCGCGCGTCTCCAGGCATTCGCGGATCTCGTAAAGTTCCTCAATCTCGGGGATTGAATAGTCGCGCACTTGTACGCCCTTATTGGGCTGGCGCACGACGAGGCCCATCCGCTCCAGTTCGTCGAACGCGCGCCGCACGGCGTGGCGAGTCGCACCTGCGCGTTCGATGATCTCGTCCTCGACCAGCCTTTCGCGCGGACGTAACTGGCCGGCGATGATCTGCCTTTGCAGCTCCCGATAAACGGCATCCCAGCTTTTCGTCTGGTCCGACAATGATTTGGCTACCCGCATCAAGGTTCCGAATCCCGCTTCTTTGCGCATCAACACTAGCCATGTTTCCTCAACCTCACAATCATCGTTGACATTATCGATAATAATAACGATGATTATACCGACGAGGGAGGAATTGCGTGTATCGGATTGGTAGTGGCGCCGGCTTTTCCGGCGATCGCATCGATGCACCTCAGTCCGTCGTGGCCGCCATGGCTGCAGCGGGTGAGGGCGGTGCCATCATTTTCGAGACCCTCGGCGAGCGCACGCTGGCGCTGGGACAGATCGCCAAGAAGCAGGATCCACAACGTGGATATGAACCACTGCTCGAGGACCTGCTCGAGCCGATCCTTGCTCAATGCATTGCCGACGGTATCGTCATCGTGGGCAATTTCGGCGCCGCCAACCCTCCGGCCGCCGCCGCGTCCATTCAGGCCCTTGCCTGCCGCCTGGGCCACGATGAGCCGCGCATTGCCGTGGTCGGCGGCGACGACCTCCTCGGACGGATCGATCTGTCGCAGACCGAGCGCTGGGATGGCGACGGGCGCGTGGCGGATTTCGACGGCGATGTGATTGCCATCAACGCCTATCTCGGCGCCGCCGCCATTGCCGATGCCATTCGAGCCGGAGCCCAGATCGTGGTGACCGGGCGCGTAGCGGATCCGGCACTCGCCCTTGGACCGCTCGTTGCCCATTTCGGCTGGTCTTGGGACGACCTGGATCGCATCGCCGCCGGCACCCTGGTGGGCCATCTGCTCGAATGCGGCTCGCAGGTCTCCGGGGGGTTCTTTGCCGATCCCGGCGTCAAGGACGTTCCCGACACCGCAAATATCGGCTTTCCGATCGCCGAGGTCGAAGCAGACGGCAGCTTCGTCGTCACCAAGGCCGAGGGTACCGGCGGGCTCGTCGACCTGCGCACCGTCAAGGAGCAGCTGCTTTATGAGGTGCACGATCCCGCTGCCTATCTGACTCCCGACGTGACCCTCGATATCACCAAGGTCGAGCTCGAGCAGGTCGCCCCCGATCGCGTGAGAGTCACCGGCGCCAGGGGCCATCCGGCCCCGGTGCGGCTCAAGGCCACCGTGAGCTTTTATGGCGACTGGCTGGGCGAGGCTGAGATTTCCTATGCCGGGCCCAACGCTCTGGCACGTGCACGCCTCGCCATCACCACCATCAACGAGCGTCTGCGGTTACGCGGTCTGCCGGTCCGCCACAGAGCCGACGTCATTGGCACGGTCAGCGCCTTCGACTCCGATGACGGCGCGCTGCTGGCGGACTTCGATGGCGCGACAGCCGGCGACTATCGCGTCCGCTTCGCCTTCGGCGCGCCCTCCCAGCGCGAGGTCGAGCGGGCGGTGCAGGAGGTCAACGCGCTCTATTGCTGCGGCCCAGCCGGCGGTGGCGGCGTGCGCCAGAGCGTGAGGCCCCAGGTGCGAACGCTCTCCCACATGGTTCCGCGGGACCTCGTCCGATCGTCGTTCCAGTTCGCAGGAGGCGGCTCGTGAACCTGCCGGTGCGCGTCTTCAAGTTGCACGAGATCGCCCATGGTCGCTCCGGCGACAAGGGCAACCGGCTCAACGTCAACGTCATCGCCTATGAGGCGCATCACTGGCCCGTGCTCCTGGCTGAGGTCACGAGCGAGCGGGTGGCTGCGCTCTTCGCCCATCGCAACGTCACCCGTGTCACGCGCTACGAGCTGCCGCGCCTCAACGCGCTCAACTTCGTCATCGAGGACGCACTCGAAGGCGGCGTCAATTCCAGCCTTGCCGTCGATACGCACGGCAAGTGCCTGTCCTATCTCGTGCTCGGGCTCGACGTCCGCGTGCCGGTCGAACCGGGGGAGGGCGCATCGCTCAAGCCCGCACTGCAATCCGCCCGCTAAGGGCGACAAGGGAGGAATAGAAATGAGAGTCAACTCAGGTTTGCGTCGCGTTCTGCTCGCCGGCTCATCGCTGGCGGTCGTCGCATCGATGCCGTCCCTGGCGCAGGAGTTTCCGCAGGGCGGCACGCTGCGCATCGGCATCTCGCAAATGGCACCATCGCCCGATCCGGTGGTCACCACCTTCGGCACCAACTGGGCGACGGCGGGTGTCGTTTGCGAGGGATTGTTCGGGCTCGATGAGACCTGGACGCCTCAGCCGATGCTCGCGGAAAGCTTCGAATACGGCGAAGACGGGACGACGCTGACCATCGTTCTGCGCGAAGGTCTCAAATTCCACTCGGGCGCCGCACTCACCTCGGCCGATGTCGTCGCTTCGCTCGAGCGCTTCCGTGAGGCCGCCGGCATCGGGGCGGCGTTCAAGGGGACGGTGGACGCCATCACCGCGCCGGACGAGCGGACGGTGGTGTTCGAGCTTGCCTCGCCCTCGCCGATCGTGCCGGGCCTGCTGGCGGGCACCCAGGCGGTCATCATGTCCTCGGCCTCGCTGGAAGGCGCCTCGCCGACAGAGGCGACCCGCGGCCTCGACTGCACCGGGCCCTACGTGCTGACCGAGTATCAGCCCGACCAGGGTGTCACCATGACCCGCTGGGAGGAGTACGCAGCCCGCAGCGAACCCACCTCCGGCGCCTCCGGCAAGAAGCATGCTTATGCCAATGAGATCGTCTTCCGCCTGATGCCCGAAGCATCGGTACGCCGCGATTCGCTGATTACCGGCGAGATCGACATCGCCAATGAACTGCCCAGCGATTTTTATGACGCACTGCAGAACGACCCGAACACCGAAGCGGTCGTCGTCCCGAACAACCAGTCGCTGACCGTGGTGTTCAACACCAAGGAGGGCGTGGCCGCTGACGTCAATCTGCGCCGGGCGATCTACTATGCCCTCGAGATGGAACCCATGATGCTGGCGTCAGTGGGCAACCCGGAGTTCTATACGCTCGATCCGAGCTGGATCCCCGATCCCAACTCCTTCTGGTACACCACCGCCGGCGTTCCGGAGGGTTTCGGCACCCCCCAACCCGACAAGGTGCGCGAATATCTCGAAGCCTCGGACTACAACGGCGAACCGATCCGTTGGCTGGTGGCATCCGAGCAGTACCAGAAGCACTACCTGACCGCGATCACCGCTTCCCAGCAGCTCGAGGAATACGGAATCACTGTCGAGATCGTGGAATCGCCCATGGCCAACTACATCCAGGCCCGAGCCGATGCCACGCAGATGGACGCTTTCTCCAGCTTCCTGCCGACCTATGTCGATCCCACCTCGATCGCCTATCTCAACGCCAGCTATCCCGGATTCTGGGAAGATCCCGAGAAACTGGACCTGATGCAGCAGATCGCAACGACGATCGATCCGGACGAGCGCAAGGCGATCTTCGAGAAGATCCATACGCTGGCCTATGACCAGTTCCCGTTCATCAAGTACGGCACGGAAGCCAACATGTACGGCATCCGCGCGGGAGTCGGAAACCCAGCCCGCGTTCCAGCCCGGGCGGGCGATTACTACAACGTCGCCCCGCCGCCGCAGGACTGACGATGAGCATCATCCAGGCGACATCTCCCGACCGCCTGCCCGGTGGTGACGAAGAATCCTTCGTCACCACCAACAAGACGGTGTGGCAGCGGCTGCTGACCAACCCCACGGCCATGACCTCCGTCGTCATGCTGGTGGTCCTCGGCTTAAGCGCAATCCTGGCGCCTGTCCTCGCGCCGGGCAATCCGCTCAAGGTGAGCCCTGCCGACCGTTTCATAGCACCCGGCGCCGAGCACTTCTTCGGGACCGACAATCTCGGCCGCGACATGTTCGACATGGTCCTGCACGGCGGGCGGACGTCGCTCTTCGTGGGGCTGGTGGTCACCGTCATTTCCATGTCCATTGCCGTTGCTTTGGGCGCCATCTCCGGATTCTACCGCCACGTGGACGTGGTGCTGATGCGGCTCGTCGATGGGCTGATGGCCTTTCCCGGCATCGTGCTGGCGACGGCCGCGGCGGGCATCCTGGGGCCATCGATGACCACAGTTATCACCGCGCTCTCGATTGTTCTGATTGCCCCTTCGCTGCGCATTGTGCGCGGGCAGGTTCTGGTGGTGCGCGAGCTGCAGATGATCGAGGCCGCCCGTTCGGTCGGCGTACCGACACTGCGCCTCTTCACGCGCTATATCCTGCCGGCCGTCAGCTCGCCGATCCTGGTGCAGGCCTCCTTCATCTTCTCGGCGGCTGTGCTGGGTGAAGCCGGTCTCAGCTTCATCGGCGTCGGCATTGGTCCCAAGGAACTGAGCTGGGGCAATGCGCTCACCGAAGCGCGCAACTATATCGCCCAGGCGCCGTGGATCGTGCTGTTTCCCGGCCTTGCGCTGATGCTGACCATTCTGGCCCTCAACCTTCTGGGCGACAGCCTGCGCGATATCCTCGACCCGCGCCTGGCACGGAGGCGCTGACATGCTGCGCTATCTTGGAAAGCGGTTCCTCCTGATCCTGCCCACGATCTTCGTGCCGCTTATCCTGGTCTTTCTCCTGCTGCGCCTTTCGCCCGGCGATCCGGCCGGCATGATGCTGGGCGACCAGGCGACCGCCGAGCAGATCGCCGCGCTGCGGTCTCAACTCGGTCTCGACCAGCCTATCTGGATCCAGTTCCTGCTCTGGCTCAAGGGCATCGTCACGCTCGATCTGGGCAACTCGATCTTCTTCCGCGAGCCGGTCATGCAGATCATCCCGCGCTATGCGGGCGTTACGATCCTGCTCACCCTGGTGGCGCTGACCCTCGCGGTCATCATCGGCATCACGCTGGGCCTCGTTACGGCGATGAACCGCAATAAGCCGATCGATCGAGGCGTGGTCACCACCGCCGTGCTCGGCATCTCGCTGCCCGAGTTCTGGTTTGCTCTGCTGCTGATCTTCATCTTCGCTGTAACCCTGCGCTGGTTCCCGGTCGCCGGCTACAACCCGCCGTCGGCCGGCATCGTAGCCTTTGGCGCGACCATCTTCCTGCCGGCCCTGGCGCTCGGTGTGCGCCAATCGGCACTGATGACCCGCATGATGCGCTCTTCCATGCTCGACGTGCTCAACGAGCCCTACATCACCACCGCCCGCGCCCAGGGCCTGCCCGAGAGCACCGTCATCGGCCGCTACGCAATGCGCACCGCCGCCATGCCGGTGGTGACCGTGGCGGGTCTCTCGGCCGGCTACATGCTGGGCGGTGCTGTCGCCATCGAGATCATTTTCGCCCTGCCGGGCCTCGGGCGCATGCTGGTCGAAGCGGTCGGCCGGCGCGACTATCCGCTCGTCGAAGGCGGGGTGCTCACCATCTCGCTGGTGCTGGCCGTGCTCAACCTCGCCATCGACGTGATCTACGCCATTCTCGACCCCCGGATACGCTACCAATGACCGCGCACATCGCATCGCTGCCGGCCGACCGGGCGTCGCCCGCCCTCGATACCAGGATCGTGCTGGAGGTTGAGGGGCTGAGCCTCTCCTTGCGCAATGCAGACGGCCTGCTGCCCATCGTCACCGACGTTTCCTTTGCCATCCGGCAAGGCGAGGCGGTCGCGCTGGTCGGCGAGAGCGGCTGCGGCAAGTCCATCACCGCCAGCGCCATTATGGGCATCGCCCCGGACAATGCCGAGATCGGCGGCACCATCACCCTCAACGGCCAAGCCATTTCCGGCCTGTCGCCAAGGGCGCGACGCAAGCTCTGCGGCCGGCACATGGGGTTCATCTTTCAGGAGCCGATGACGGCGCTGCATCCAACGCTCAGCATCGGGCGGCAGATGACGGATACGCTGAGGCACAATCTGGGGCTCAGCCATGCCGAAGCGACGAGCCGGGCGGCGCAACTGCTCGACCGCGTCGGCATTCCCCGAGCCCGCGACATCCTCAAGGGCTACGTGCACGAACTCTCGGGCGGCATGCGCCAGCGCGTGATGATCGCGCTCGCAATCTCCTGTGGGCCGTCGCTCGTCATCGCCGACGAGCCGACCACCGCCCTCGATGTCACAATCCAGGCTCAGGTTCTCGACCTCCTCGACGACATGCGCCGCGAGCTCGACCTCGCAATGCTGTTCATCACTCATGACCTCGAAGTGGTGGGGGATTTCTGCGACCGCGCCGTGGTTATGTATGCCGGCGACGTGGTCGAACGCGGTCTCAGCGCCGATATCGTGCGCAGCCCCGCTCACCCTTATGCCCGCGGACTGATCGATGCCGTACCGGACCACGACGATGGCCGCACGCGGCTGACGCCCATTCTTGGCACAGTGCCGCCGGTCGGCCAGTGGCCGCCAGGTTGCCGTTTTGCTCCGCGCTGCAACCGGGTCGATGCGCAATGTCGCACACGCCCGGCCCTCGAGCTTCACGGCAGTACGGAAGCGCGCTGCTGGCATCCACTGGAGCCATCTGCATGACCAGCGAACCGATGCTCGCCGTTTCCGGCCTTTCCAAGTCGTTCAAGGCCGTCAAAGCGGTTCGAGACGTGACCTTCTCAATCCCGCGCGGCAAGACGTTCGGGCTTGTCGGCGAGTCGGGCTCGGGCAAGTCAACGACTGCGCGCCTGGTGCTGCGGCTCGTCGAGCCCACCGACGGCACCATCCGCTTCCGTGGCCGCGATCTGGCGGGGCTCTCGCCCGGGGATCTGCGCCGCGAGCGGCGGCATATGCAGATGATCTTCCAGGACCCCTTCGGCTCGCTCAATCCGCGCATGAGCATCCGCGACACGCTGACCGAGCCGCAACTCGTCCACGGCATCGGTTCCCCCGCCGAACACCTGCGCACGGCCGAACGCCTGCTCGCCGAAATCAGCATGCCGCGCACCGCGCTCGACCGCTATCCACACGAATTCTCCGGCGGCCAGCGCCAGCGCATCGCCATCGCCCGAGCGCTCTCAACCAATCCCGAACTTATCGTCGCCGACGAACCGGTGAGCGCACTCGACGTTTCGGTGCAAGCCCAGGTGCTCAACCTCCTGCGCGACCTGCAGGACAAGCATGGCACCACAATGCTCTTCATCTCGCACGACCTGCGCGTGGTGCAGTTCATGTGCGACGAGATTGCCGTCATGTATCTCGGCGAGATCGTAGAGCAGGGGCCGCGTGAGCACATCTATGGCGCGCCCGCTCACCCCTACACCCAGGCTCTGCTCGCCTCCGCGCCAGGCAAGGGCGCCGGGAAACGCGCTCGCCTCAAGGGCGAGATACCCAGCGCCCATGCCGTGCCCAGCGGCTGCGCCTTCCGCACCCGCTGCCCGAGCGCGTTCGAACGGTGCGCAATCGAAAAGCCCCTAATGCGCGACATCGGCAACGGCCAGAAAGCTGCCTGCCACCTGCTCGATGAGGCGAAGGCGGCATGACCGGAAGCACCGTCGTCGATGCCAGCAGCCGAGAAGCGACCTATCGCGGCCTAAAGAACGATGCCGGCGCGCGCTTCCTTGGGATTCGCTATGCCGAACCGCCGATCAGACACCTGCGCTTCAAGCCGCCGGCACCCTACGAGAACCACGGCCTCGTCGATGCCTCGCGTCATCGCTTTGCACCGCCGCAGACCCTGCACCCCAGACCCGACTGGGCCCCTCGTGGCGCCGGTTTCGAGACCGGCGAGGATTGTCTCAATCTCAACGTCTACACCCCCGCTGCCGACGATGGCCGGCGGCCGGTGATCGTCCACGCATTCGGTGGCGGCTTCCAAGGTGGTTCGGCTCACGGCACCTTCCATGACGAAGCCGGCTTTGCTCGGCGCGGCAATGTAGTGCTGGTGCGCCCGAACATGCGGGTCGGGGCGTTGGGTTTCCTCCACCTGGGCGAGGTCTTCGGCCCCGACTATGCCGCCGCCAATCGCGGCATGCTCGACCTCATCGCCGCGCTGGAATGGGTCCGCGACAATATCGCTGCATTCGGCGGCGACCCCGACAACGTCACCGTGGTCGGCATGTCTTCGGGGTCATTCACCATCGCCGCGCTGTTCGGCGTCGACGGCGTAGCCGATCTTTACCGGCGCGCCTGGCTGATGAGCGGGCCGGCCAGCCGCCTCATCGCGCCGGAAACCGCAACAGCGCTGGCCGCCGATTTTCTCGATCAGGTGGGCGTGCAGCCCGGCAACGTGGAGGCATTGCAGGCGCTTGCGCTGGACGACATCCTCGCGGCGCAGGGCAAAGTGCTCGCCACGCATCTCGGCGAGCGCAATGCGCAGGGCGGGCGGCGCACCTTCGGCATCGTGCTCGACGGGGCCAGCCTGCAACGACACCCTCTCGAGGGCCTGGCCGGCGGGCAATTCCGATATCACGGATTGGTCGCGGGATGGTCTCGTGACGAAGCCCGCATGTGGTACGCGTCGGGCATGATGCCCGAGGTGGCAGACAGGCCGGCGCTGCTGGCGTCGATCGAGCGGTTCCGGCCGGAGGACGCTGAACGGCAACTGGTTAGCTTGGAGGCTGAAGAACCTGGATTATCCTACACGGCATATGAGGAAATCTTCCTGTCGCGCGCCATCTACCGCGATCCGGCACTGCGCACGCTTGCCACGCATGCCGAGAGTGGCGGTATAGGTTTCGCCTATGAGTTCCGCTGGGTTCCGAAGTTCGAAGGCGGCCGACTAGGGGCGGCTCATGGGTTCGACGAACCCTTTGTTCTCGACAGCGCCAGTCCGGAACGATTTCCGCTCGCGGACGGAGATCCGGCAGCCGCGTGCCTGGCCACGGACATGAGCGCCGCGCTCATCCGCTTCGCAGCCACGGGTGAGCCCGGCTGGCAGTCCTATGGCGCTGGGGCCTTCATCCGGCACTGGCCCTGACGCGATGAGTACTCAACTGGTGGGGCTTCCCAGAACGAGCGTCTCTCCTGCGGGCAACTGACTTGCGAGAACGCTGCCTCGGTGACTGATGGACCCTGTATAGGGCTGCATGGCGCGGACGGTCAGGGCAGTGAGGCTGCCTTCCGCCCAGCCGAAGTCCAACTCGACGCCGCCGCGGGCTCGCACACCGCGAATGGCGCCGCTCGTCCATCGCTTCGGGCAAGCGGGCAGGAGACGGATCTGCTCCTCGTCCGACTGGACCAGCATTTCGAGAATTCCCGCTGCGCCACCGAAATTCCCGTCGATTTGAAACGGCGGGTGTGCGTCAAAGAGGTTGCGATACGATCGTTCCGGATGGAGGAGGCGGGCCAGGACGCTATGGGCTCGGTCACCGTCGCCCAAACGCGCCCACAGATTGATCCGCCAGCCGATACCCCAGCCGGTGGCGTCGTCGCCGCGGATCTCGAGTGAGCGGCGCGCCGCCAAGGCGAGCTCAGGTGTGCGTTCGGGGCTGATCTGAAGTGAGGGGTAGACACCATAGAGGTGCGAAACGTGGCGATGGTGGATCTCCGGCACATCGGCATCCCAATCCTCCGGCCATTCCTGCAACTGGCCCTGAGCGCCGATGCGATCGGCTGGCAGCCGGGCGCTGATGGCCATCAGTTTCTCGGCAAGCTCGTGGTCTCGGTCCAGGCGATGGGCCGCGGCAATGGTGGCGGCGAACAGGTCGCGCAGGATCTGGTTGTCCATGGTCGGGCCGGCACAGAGGGAGGAGCCGTGCGGATGGACGTTTTCCGGAGACACGGAGGGAGCTGTGACCAGGAACTCGGTCCCCGGCAGTTGAACCAGGGTGTCGATGAAAAACCGGCTGGCCCCGGCAAGGAGGGGGTAGAGCCGTTCGACTAGTGCCTCGGGAAAGCCGGCGAACCGCGCATGGTCCCAAAGCTGAGCGCACAGCCACGCACCGCCCGTCGGCCACAGCCCCCATTGCGCCCCATCGACCGGGCCGGTGGCGCGCCAAAGGTCGGTATTGTGGTGCAGCACCCAGCCGCGCGCGCTGTAGTGCGCTCGCGCGATTTTGGCGCCAGTCACCGCCAGTTCCTCTACCATCCTGACCAGCGGTTCGACGCAGTCGCCAAGGTTGGCCACGTCGGGCAGCCAGTAGTTCATCTGCACATTGATGTTGGACGTATATTTGCTGCCCCAAGGCGGGCGGATCTCCTTGTTCCAGATGCCCTGCAGGTTTGCCGGTTGGGTCCCGGGGCGGCTGGATGCGATGGCGAGGTACCGCCCGAACCGCACGTAGAGCGCGGCCAGGTCTGGATCGTCGCCCGCCGTGAACCCGGCAATGCGCAGGTCGGTCGGTTGATCGGCTGCTTGCGTGCGGTCGAGATCGATATCGAAGCGATCGTAAAGAGCGCCATGGGCCGCCAGATGATTGGCGAGCAGTTCGTCATACGACTTGACCGCGGCGGCATCGAGCCGGGTGGCGACATCGGTTTGCGGGTCGCCCGAAACGTCGTCGAAGCGGCGGAAGCTGGTGGCGATGTCGAGCAGGATCGTGGCGTTGTCCACTCCGGCGACGACCAGCCGGTCGGCCTCGGTACTGATCGCGCCGCCCTCATTCAGCACCCGTGCGTCAAGCGCCCATCGGAGCTTTCCAGGAATTCCGACTTCGGCCCGATTGCGCCCGTCGAAGTGCAGCGCATTGCCCTCAACATGGACGGCTCCCGGCTGTTCGCTGACGAATTCGGCGCCGAAGGAGACCGACCCTGGTCGGTCAGCCGTGACGCGGATGACCAGCACGCCATCAGCCGCCGACACGAAGCTCTCGCGGCGGAAGGCGACGCCGTCGGCGGTGTAGGTGGTGGTTGCAAGGGCCCGTTTGAGGTCGAGGCTGCGTCGGTAGTCCGAGAACAGCGTCGCGTGATCGAAACCGAGCAGCAGGCGACCTGCCGGCTGATAGGAGGTCTGCAGGTATGGCCGGCCCATCAGATGGACGTTGGCAACATCCTGCGCCTCGGCGTAGCAGCCGGCAAAGATCAGTTCGCGAACCGTCTCGAGATGGCGGTACGCTTCGGGATTCACCGCCACATAGGGTCCGCCGGACCAGAGCGTGTCTTCGTTGAGCTGAAACTCGTCGCGAACAACGCCACCGAAGACCATGGCACCCAGCCGCCCGTTGCCGAGCGGCAGCGCGTCAGTCCATTCCGCAGCAGGGCTGCGGTACCACAAGAGATGATCAATCATGAAACTGCCTAAGAGAGGTCGGCGAGGCGCTGGCCGGAGGTGTTGAAGAAGAGGGGCCGGCGCTGCGCGAAACCGAGGGGAACGCGGTCGCCCGCCTTGATGCCGTGCTCGTCGCGCGCCTCGACGACGAGTTGGGTGCCATCGGGTAGGGCGCCGTAGAGATAGCGGGTGCCGCCCAAATTCTCGACCACATCGACCTTGAGATCGACGTCTGCCGCGTCCCCGCCAACGCGGAAATGCTCCGGCCGCACACCGACGAGGATGTCCTGGTCGGCGCCGTCGAGGGGCACCGTGTGGATGCCGCCGGCAAACGCCGCATTGCCCGACCGCAGTTGGGCGGGGATGAAGTTCATGCGTGGTGAGCCGATGAAACCGGCGACGAACTGATTGGCCGGGTTGTCGTAAAGGTCCTGCGGAGATCCGGCCTGCTCGACCTTGCCGGCCCGCAGCACCACGATCTTGTCGGCCAGCGTCATCGCCTCGGTCTGGTCGTGGGTCACATAGATCATGGTCGCCCCTAGCCGCTGGTGGAGCTTGGCGATCTCGACGCGCATCGACACGCGCAGTTCGGCGTCGAGGTTGGAGAGCGGCTCGTCGAAGAGGAAGACCTCCGGATCACGTACGATCGCGCGGCCGATGGCGACGCGCTGGCGTTGGCCGCCGGAGAGTTGGGCCGGACGGCGCTTCAACAGCGGTTCGATCTGAAGCGATGCGGCAGCGGAGGCGACCCTTTGTGCGATCTCGCGCTTACTGAGCTTTGCCATGCGCAGGGAAAAACCGATGTTCTGCTCGACGGTCATGTGCGGGTAGAGCGCGTAGTTCTGGAAGACCATCGCCACGCCGCGCTCGATCGGATCGGCATCGTTGACGCGCCGACCATCGATCCTGATCTCACCGCCGGTGATGTCCTCGAGGCCCGCGATCATGCGCAACAGCGTCGATTTTCCGCAGCCGGACGGGCCGACGAACACGGTGAACGAGCCGTCCTCGATGTCGAGATTGAAGTCGCGGATGACTTCGACCGCGCCATAGCTCTTCCTGACGTTTACCAGTCCAACACCGGCCATGCTTCCTCCCTTGCCCGCCTCGCTACCTGATGCGTCGGGCCGAGTCCCTTAAGATGATGCTGCAGTCGATCCTGACGTCGTGCCGTCCCATTGCCGCAGGGTTCGCCAGACGCGTGTCTATGATGCTGGCTATGGCCTCAGCCATCTCGCTGATCGGCTGACCTACCGCGGTCACGGCAGGATTGTGCAGGCGCAGGGCAGGGACGTCGTCGAACCCTACAACGGAGAGGTCGCGGGGGATTTGCACGCCGACTTCTCGCAGGTAGGTCAGCAGGCCCAGAGTCATGTTGTAGTTGGCGCTGAACACGGCGGTAGGAGGGGTGGGCATGGCCAGGAGTTCTCGCATGGCTTCATAGCCACGGATTTCCCGCCATTGGCAGTCCACGATCAGCGATGGGTCCGGTGTCAGGCTGTGCGCCGCGAAAGCGTCGTGGTAGCCGGCAAGACGCTCGCGGCCGGCAGAATCGCGCGGGTTTCCGTGGAGGGTCGCCACGCGAGTGTGGCCGAGGTCGAGCAGGTGACTGACGATACGCGCGCTGGCCTTGCGATTGTCGGCAAAGACTCGATCGACCGGCAAGCCGGGAATGTCGTTGTCATAGAGCACCACCGTCAGACCCTCATCAATATAGGGCATTAGGTCATTGCGGATGGCCTCCTCGCCGTCCAGAACCAGCGCATCCACCCGATGCGAGGCAAAGAATTCGAGGCCTTCGCGAATCGAGGAGGGCTGAAGGTCATGACAGAAAGACAGCACGGCCCTCCCGGACAGGCGCATTTTGCGCGAGAGCTGTTCCAGCATCGCGGCATGGAACTCGCCGAGTGAGGGTACAAAGAAGCCGACGATGTGGGTGGTGTCCGTCTTCATGGCGACAGCCGTCGAATTGCGTCGGTAACCAAGCGCCGTGATCGCCCGTTCGATCTGGTCGCGGTTGGCTGCGCGCACCGGCTGGCCGTTGAGATGCCGCGACACGGTGCCGATCGCCACGCCCGCCACCTGGGCGACATCGACGATGGTCGCCGGGCGTTTGCGGGTGCGTCCGGGATTGTCGGTCTGGCTGGTCATGGCATGTCTGGTCCTGGGATGACGGGCCGCACCGGCACGCGGCCGGCACGAAGCGTCTTGATAGCCGGGGCGCGCCGGCAAAGCCAACCGTCGGAGGGCGCTGCCCCGGTACATCGTCAGGCGGTCCCCTCGAAGACTAGCGCGCTATGGATGCGCAGGCTCTGCAGGGTCACGGCGACATAGCCGTTGCCGGCATCCTGCCAAGGGACGTCCGCTCCGCTCAGCGCGTCGTAGACGCGACTGGGCGGCTGCGGTAGCCGCACACTTGCACTGACCGGCCCGACAGGCTGGACGTCCTCGATCATCTCCATGACCCGCGCGCGGCCGTCACCGGTTGGAATCGCCTTGCCACGCACCTGCGGCGCAGCAAACAGCAGATGCAGGATATGGCGATTTCGATCGGCCTGACGCGTGACCGTCGCTCGTCCGGAAGACGCAAGGTCGGTCACCAGGATGGGGTCCGGCATCAGCCGGTCGATCAGCCCTCGCACCAGGTATTTGTAGAGCGGCTGGCCATAGGCCTGGTACATGGAAAAGATGGGGTAGGCGACGTAGGCGACCCCATTGTGCTCGGTGATCGCAGGGCCAAGCCGTGCGGCCGAAGGATCGTCCGGCGTGTGCTGGTGCGAGCTGAAATGCCTGTAGCTGCGGTTGAAATAGGGCGGCACGATCTCAGCGAGCACGCGGGCGCCGGTGGCGTTGATGGCGCGGGCGGTGCCGTACATGACGAAGGGGCTCTCCGTCAGGCCGTCGAAAATCGCTGTGTCGGCTACGGCGTAGGATGGGGTGAACGCCACCGTGTTGCCGTCGGTATCGATGCCGAGGTCCAGGGCGGCGAGCGGCTTGCCCGCGTCATCGAGTCCCGAGCGGTCCGAGAGGATGACCTTGCCTCCGTCGTGAACATAATCGGCCACGCGCCGGGCCGTCTCGTCGTCGAGCCCGATGGAGTCTGGTAGGATCAACAGCCGGTAATCGTCGAAACGGGCGCTGCGATCGATGATGTCGAAGGGCAGCTTCAACTCCTGCAGCATCTGCGCCGCGCCGTCGTCGCTGGCGTGATTGCGGTCGCCCGAGGAACTGAAATGCTCGGCCGAAAGGATCGCGATCTCTGAAACTTGTCGCGCATCCTTAAGAAAAGGCTCGAGCTTGGCGATGCGGGCGTAGGCTGGTGCGATGCTGCGGTAGGTGTCCTTGTTGATGGCGCCGTTGGGATGAAGCTGGTCGCCGACCAGGCATTTCGACCCCAGCGCCACCATCTGCGCGCATTCGTATTCGAGTGCGTCCGGATGCTTGAAACCGCCGAACTCGCCCCAGGAGGTGTGGAACTTGCCGGTATGGGCGACGAAATCGAGGCCCAGCGTTGCCGCATAACGCGCGCTCGAGGGGAAGTGGTCGTAACCCCAGCCGCCGGTCGGCAGGCTTTCGAGCTCGAGGTGGCTGTAGGGCGCAAAGCGCTGCGGCCCCTGCTTGTGGATGTGGCCGCAATTATAAAAGATACGCAGGTTCGGGAATTCCTCACGCAGCGCCGCCGACATTTCCGAGCGGAAGCGCTCGTTCACCCACTCGTCTTTCTTCAGCCTGTCCTTCGGGTTCTCCGGGTCGAGCCCCTCTTCCTCCATCGTCTTGAGGCACTCGGCGCACACGCAATCGGGCGTCAGCACGATGTCGAAAAAGATGCCCTGCGTTTCGTAGGTGCGGGCAACCTCGCGCGCCTGTTCCAGCAGTTCGTCACGATAAGCCTTGTGGTTGAGGCAGAGCGTGTGCCAGCCGGCGGTCAGTTGGTCAGGATCGAAGCGGTTCTTGGTTGCGCTGCGCACGCGCCATTCGGGGTGGATGCGGGCGTTGCGCTCGTCCCACTGCACCGAGATGTAGATCGGGCATTCGATATCGGCGGCCGAGAGCGCCCTGACCATGTCGCCCATGAGATCGGGCCGCGCGAGATTGGGATGCGGCGCGCCGACCTTGGTCGGGTAGTAGGACCACCCGTGGTGGCACTTGGCAAAAATCGTCACCGAGTCGACATTGGCGGCCTTGAAGGTCGCAACGAAGTCGTCGGCATCGAACTGCGACCCGATGCCGGGAATGTGCTCGGACGTGTGGAAGTCGAGGTGGATCTGGCGGAAGCGCAGGGGCCGATTGGACGTGCTTGGCATTTCTATTCCTTAGCGCCGGAACGGGTTTGCGCGCCGGCGGCGAAGTAACGCTGGAAAACGAGGAACATGAGGAGCGGGACGATGGTGGTGACGATCGCGGCAACCGATTGCAGGTCCCAATTGGACTCATATGTGCCCGACATCTTGGTGAGGAGGACCGGCAGCGGAACGTTGGACCGCAGGTAAAGCATGGGCAGCAGCAGGGCGTTCCAGGTCCACAGGAACTGCAGGATACCGACGGCGAAGATGGGCGTCGTCGCATTGGGCAACACCACGTGCCGGAGCGTTGAGATGGCACTGCACCCATCGATGCGCGCCGCCTCGATCAGCTCCTTGGGAAAGTCCTCGAGGAAGTTTTTGACGAGGAAAATCGACCAGGCAAAACTCAATCCCACATAGGGAATAAGCACCGCGCCGATGTTGTCGATCATCTTGAGGTCCCGCCAGAGCTGGAACAGCGGGATGATCACCACCTGCTGCGGCAGCACGAACGCATTGATGATGAGGATCAGCATCAGGCGTCGGAACGGGAACTTCAGGAAATGGAAGGCATAGGCGGCGGCTGGTGTCAGCAGCATGGTTCCCGCGGTGGCGAGCCCGGCCAGGAGCGCCGTGAACCAGAAGGCCTGCGCCAGCGGAAACTGTCCCCAGACCCTCGCCCAGGCGTCGAAGGTGATGGTGAACTCGTCGAGGCGCCACCAGCCGAGAGCCACCTCGCTCGGCGGTCGGATGGAGGTCAGCACGATGCCGACAACCGGAATGATCCAGATGCAGCCGACGACCGCGACGATGGTGACTGACCACCAGGGTGTGCGTCCGATCATCTCGCACCTGCCGTACGTTGGATGATGGCCGGGATGGAGATGACGAGCACGGCGACGAGCAGCACGACCGTCGCCGCGGCCCCGTAACCGAGTTTGAACTGGGTCATCGACTCCCGGTACATGAAGTACCCGACCGTCTCGGTCGCGCGCACCGGACCGCCTCCGGTCATCACGTAAATGATGTCGAAGGCGCGCAGCGCGCCGAGCAGGTTGATAAAGATGGCAACGCGCACGCCTGGCATTGAGAGCGGCATCATGATGTGCCGCATGATTGCGGCGGGCCTGGCGCCATCCATATAGGCGGCCTCGAGCACGCTCCTCGGAATGGACTGGACGGCGGCCAGGCACAGCATCAGCGGCAAGCCGACGCCGCTCCAGGATGCAACGAAGATCAGCGCCCAGAGGGCGGTATTGGGATCGCCGAGCCAGGCATGGGAAAAGCCCGGCGCGAACACGCCGATGACAGTGTTGAGCAGGCCCGCTGAATCGGGCCGCAGGATGTTGATCCACATATAGCCGGAGACAGCCTCCGAGATGCCGAAGGTCGTGAAGATCATGACGCGGAAGGGCAGGGTGGTGCGGGGCGTGAACGCGCAGAGCATGGCGAGCACCCACCCCAGGCTCACTGAAATCGCTGTGGTGCCCAGCGTAAAGGTGAGCGTGGTCACCAGCGTGCCGCGAAAGCCTGGGTCGGCAAACAGCGTCAGATAATTGCCGATCCCCACATATTTGGCCGGCGCCAGCCCCCGGATGTCGAAGAAGGAGAGGCGAATGGTATCGATCAGCGGATAGACGACGGAGATACCGAACAGGACCAGGACCGGAGCAATCAACAGCCAGGCCGCGGGTTGGTCCTTCAACCGCCACCCGCGGGTGGCGAGCGGCCTGCGCCGCACGCCCCCCTTGGGGGAGGAGATCCCGCCGACGTCCGCCTCGCCGGTTGCGACCGTTTCGGGCATCAGTAGGAGACCGCCGCCTTGGCTTCGATCGCGGCGAGCACCGTATCGATATTTGCTTCCGACGGATCCTGGAGGAAGCGCTGGAGCTGGACGCGGTATTCGTCGACCAGGTCCCCTGGCAGGAGATCGCCCAGAACGAACTGCACCTTGGAGTTCGCCACCGCCTCCGTCGCGATCTGCTGGGCCGGTCCGAGGAGCGACTGATCCATGGCCGAGCTCGGCGAGGCATAGCCGTAGCGCGCCATGATGTCGGATGCTTCCGGCCCGATGATGAAATCGAGGAACGCGTCGGCAGCGGCGGGGTTGGCTCCGTTGGTAGTGGCGTTGAGTTCCTTGGTGTCGACGCTCGAAGTGTCATCGAACCCCATGCCCAGCGCCGGGAACTGGAAGAGCGAATAGTCCTCGCCTTCGGTGAGGCCATAATCGTTCTTGAGCGTCGAGTTGGTCCACATGCCAATGAGCAGATAGTTGGCCTCGTCGGCGCGGAAAATCTGCGCGTAGGACTGGTCGAGGTCGTTGGCGAGCATGACGCTGACATCGCCGCAGCAGCCCGCCTCGAGCATTTCGGCGAACTTCATCAGGGCTTCCTTGACCTTCGGATCGGTCCACGGAACCTCGTGGCGCGCCAGCTGTGCAGCGAAGTCGACGCCCGCCGTCCGCAGAAGCAGGGATTCGAACCACTCGGCATGCGCCCAGTATTTTGCCGGAATGGCGACGGGCGTGCCGTATCCGGCCGCCTTCAACTTCTCGAAGCTTGCGAGGAACTCGTCCCAGGTCTTGGGCGGCTCGGCAATGCCGGCCTTTTCCATATGCTCAGTCTTGTACCAGATGCCCGAACGGTCGCCATAGGTATAGGTCACGCCATAAGGTACGCCATCGATGGAGCCGAGCTCCTTCCAGGAATCGCCCAGCTGCTCGGACCAGCCGAACGTCTCCCACTGCTCTTCGATGGGGCGCAGGATGCCGGCGGTCATCAACTCGACCCGGAACGCCGGCCAGGTGTTGATGATGATGTCGACGACCTCGCCACCCATGATCGCCGTGCGCATGCCGCCGCGGGCATCGCCCTGGCCGCCGGCCGGTACGAATTCACGCACCGTCACGCCAGGGTGCATCTCAATGAACGCGGCCTCAACCTCGTGCCACATCTCGAGATCGGTGCCGCCCTGCCACTGCATGATCACCAGCTCACCGCTGATGTCCTGGGCAAGAGCGGTGGGCGCCACGCTCGTGAGCAATGCAAGAGCCGCGCCGGCGAGAACGGTGCGACGGCGGATAGGCGGCAGCAGGCTGCGGTTTCTGGTCATTGGTTCTCCTCCCTGTTGTCCGGCTGGTTGTTGTTGTACCGAGCAACTAACTTGAAACGTTATCAACTACGTCGGAGGATTGCAATGAACTTCCATACATGATTGGAGGAGGAGAGGCGCTGCGCGCCAACTGAAGGCAGTTCAACGCATTTTGGAGCCTGTCGATGCTGACCGACCTACCCACTCGTCCCTTCGGCCGGACCGGAATGGAGATCACCCGCGTCGGCATCGGCGCCTGGGCAATGGGCGGCAATATGTGGGGACCGCAGGACGATGAACAATCGACAGGCGCGATCCGCCATGCGCTGGACCTCGGCATCAACTGGGTCGACACCGCCGCCGTCTATGGCAACGGGCACTCCGAGGAGGTGATCGGCAAGGCCTTGGCGGAGCTGCCTGCCGATAGGCGCCCGCTGGTCTTCACCAAGGGCGGCATCGTGCGCAACAGCGAGGGCGCTCGCCGGATCGGCGAACGCAGCCACCTTCGCGGGGAACTGGAGGCCTCTCTCAAGCGTCTCAGGGTCGAGACGATCGACCTTTACCAGATGCACTGGCCGGCCGACGACGTGCCGCTGGAGGACTACTGGGCAACGCTCCTCGAGCTCAAGGCCGAGGGCAAGGTGCGCCATGTTGGCCTATCCAATCATGGGGTCGAAGAGCTCAAACGGGCCGAGGCTCTCGGGCACGTCGAGACGCTGCAGCCACCGTTCTCCATGATCCGGCGCGAGACAGCGGCAGAGATACTGCCGTGGTGCAACGCCAACGGTACCGGCGTCATCTGCTACAGCCCGATGCAGGCGGGGCTGCTGACCGGCACGTTCACGCCGGAGCGTGTGCAGGCATTGCCGGACAACGACTGGCGGAAGTCAAATCCCGAGTTCCAGGGCGACAGGCTGACCCGCAACCTGATGCTGGCCGGTAGCCTCAGGCCCGTTGCCGAAAAGCACGGCACCACAGTGTCGACGGTCGCTCTCGCCTGGACCCTCGCTTGGCCAGGCCTGACCGCCGCCATCTGCGGCGCCCGCGCACCCGAGCAGGTCGATGGCTGGATAGGCGCTGCAACGATCGAGCTCGACACGGACGACCTCGACGCGATCGCCATGGCCATTGCCGATACTGGGGCCGGCGAGGGTCCCTCGCGTCCGCGCGCCTGACGCCGTCCGCGGTGAAGGCCGATCCTGAAACGAGCGATAAGGTTACAAGAGCAGAACCATTCTCGTCTCAGTGCGAGGCGAGCGGTGCCAGACCGACGCACGTCGGGCGCTTGGTACGCAATCGGAAATCGCAGACGACCTCTGGGGCTCTATTGAGTGAGCCTTGTTGGCTAGAGCTTGCTGTACAGAGTGGTCACCGTCTCGACGCCATCGCTGCTCAGATGCTTTACGCGCGCTCTGAGCCGCTCGATCGAACCGATTGTAAAGAGCTCCTCGTTCAGCACGTGCATCGCAGCTGCCTCCGGAGACGCAGCCCAGACAATCTGAAAGCCTGACTGCTGGGGACGGCCAGTGGGATCCGTGTTGTAGGACTCCACCGAATACTGATGTTTCGGTGTGCTGGTGCTCATGCCCGGTCCGAAGCGCGAAGGCAGGAATGCCTGGCAAGTAATTGACCCAGCTAGGAGGTGGAAACTCCAGCCGGGCCAAAACCAACCGATCGGCGAGATCGGCCAGCGCTGCATTCATAGACCAGTGCTGATCGCAGAGCAATGATGCCCCTACCGCGTCAGCCAGGACAGCGCCTCGCGGAGGCGTTGGCCGCCGTTGCTTTCGAACCATTTGCCGTGAGCGAAAATGACACGGTCCGGTTTGAGCGCGACCAGGCGTCGGGCCGCGGACGCGGCCTCATCGCCGCCCGTGCGCATGGCGAGCCGGGCGTAGATCGGTGCCCTTCCGTTCGGCGCCGTCGAGCCGACGAGGCGTGCGCCGATCGCCAGCGGAAACGGCAGCTTTTCCGGTTCCACATTGACGACGAGGTCGGTCAGGACCAGCGTGCGCGAGGGGCGGTGGAAGAGGGCGACCTCCGTCAGACCCGTGCCCCTGACGACGATACACTCGATCTCGTCCCGCCAGGCTTGCGGGGCGCCACCAGCCAGGTCGTGGTCTATTCTCAATCCCGAGGCGGATACCGCCGGGCGCCTGCTCAGCCCTGGGGCGGCCCAGGACGCAACTGACGGATAGCGCTTCTGCCAATCGACCATATACGACCAATGCGCGGTGTTGGGTGCGACGAGATGCGCAACGGCACCGAGCGCTTCGAGCGCCTGCTTGAGATCGGGCGTGAACCGCGTCGGGGAATGGAGGACCAACCCGCCATTGGATAGCCGAAGCACCGTCATCCGCACCGGCAGGGGCATTCCGGCAAGCCAATGCGGTCCGCTGTCGACGATCCACACGTCATCGGCTACCGGCTTTGGCGTATCTAGCGGCCTGTAGGTCACGTCGGTCATGTTGCGCTCTCCCCGGTCTCCGGCAACAGAGCCCGTGGGCCACTGTTCAGGGCTTCCCCGTGCCCATCATGGTCTTCAAGGGCTCCTTGGCAATATTCTCGGCGATCCGCTCGCGGCCGGGTGTCTCGGGCAGGGCCTTGCGGAAGTTCTCGGCAAACTCAGCGGGCATCCTCGGCGGCATCATGGGTTCGTAGGGGTCCACTACGGCTTCGATGACGACCGGTCCTTCGGCGACAAAGGCGGCATCGAGCACCGCATCGATCTCGTCCGGACGGGAGACGGAATAGCCGATCCCGCCCATGGCCTCGGCGGCCATGGCAAAATCGATCGGCTGCAACTCGCAACCGAACTGAGGGTTGCCCATGAACATCATCTGCTCCCAGACGATCTGGTTGAGCATGTTGTTCTTGAGGACCAGGACTTTGAGCGGCAGGCGATAGCGCACCGCCGTCGAGAACTCTCCGAGCTGCATGGCAAAGCCGCCGTCGCCGACGACGGAAAAGATCGGGCGGCCGGGAAAGGCGAATCCGGCCGCAATGGCATAGGGGAGCCCGCAGGCCATGGATGCCAGTGCTCCGGAAACGCCGAAGTCGGCGCCATCCTTCAGGTCAATGTGGCGGGCGGCGAGCTCCGTGTTCTGGCCGGAGTCGGTGGTCAGGATGGCGTTGGCGGGCAGCCGCTCGCCAAACGCCCGGGTGATGCGCTGGGGCTTTAGAGGAACCGCATCGCTCGCCTCGCTCTGACGCATCATGTCGCGCCAACGCCGCATTCCGGCTTGGGCGTTCTGGAGGAAACTGCGGTCGGATTTGCGGTTGAGCCGGGGGTTGAGCAGCCGCAGCGTATCGCGGGCATCGCCGACAAGCCCCGCTTCGACAGAGTATCTGAGGCCGATGCGTTGCGCGTCGATGTCGATCTGGACGGCCCGGGCCTGGCCGGGTTTGGGGTAGTATTCGATATAGGGAAAGGTCGAACCGACGATCAGCAGCGTGTCGCACTGCTCCATCGCTTCCTGGGCGGGAAGGGTGCCGAGAAGTCCGATGCCGCCAACCGTCAGCGGGTGATCGTCGGGGAGCACCGCCTTGCCCAGCAGTGCCTTGATGATCGGGGCACCCAGCAGATTGGCGGCGCCCTGCAATTCAGTTGCGGCGCCAAGCGCGCCCCGGCCGGCAAGGATGGCGACTTTTTCGCCGGCGTTGAGGATCTCGACGGCGTGTTCGATCTCCTCGTGCGAGGGAATACGCCGCCCCTCGAACCATCGGCTCGGCTCATGCCGGGGCCTGTTGCGCTTGGAGCGCATGCCAGGTCGGAGCGGCTGCTCCTGCACGTCGCTGGCGACGGCCAGATGGGCGACGCGGCGCCGGGCGAGGGCCGAGCGGCAGGCAAGGCTCGCCAGGTTCTCCATATGCTCGGGTCCGGTGACATGGGCGTTGAAGTGGGCCACGTCCTCGAATGCCCGCTCGAGGTTGACGTCCTGCTGGGTAAAGGTCTCGAGAAGGTCGTGGAACTGCATGCCGGTAATGGCGACTACGGGCGCCTGGTCGAGCTTGGCGTCGTAGAGCCCGGCGAGGAAATGGGCTCCGCCGGGTCCCGAGGTCGCCAGGCACACCCCCAGCTTTCCTGTCCACTTGGCATAGGCCGAGGCCATGAAGGCGGCGGATTCCTCGTGCCGGACCTGAATGAAGCGGATCTTGTCCCGGCGCTGGCGAAGGGCCTCCATGATGGCGTTGATACCGTCGCCAGGCAGGCCAAAGACGAATTCGACATCCCAGGCGATCAGCGTATCGACCAGGATGTCCGCTGTGTTCGGCATTCCGGATCACGACCTTTCTTGCATGGTCCGTGATAACGCGCGTTGAAGGTCTCGTTGCCAAGAACCGGTGCTATGTCCTTCCTACACAATGCGTGGTCCGGCCCGGGAGTTCGCCGGAACCTGCTCCATTAACTTCCGGCGCTGATTCCGAATCGAGCGGTACGGTGGTCCGCGGCACACTGACCTCAGATAGCACAAGCATTGAGCGATGAGGTCGGCCTGGCTTCTTCGAAGAGCAGGGCGACTTGACGCCTGCTGACGCTCATGCAAACCTAATCCGCAACTACAGCATATATTCCATTTTTGTGGAATAGGAGGGAAGGGAACGACATGAAGCACTATGCTCTGGCATTTGCCACATCCATCGTCGCGTTGATGTCTGCCAATGGTTCCGCCTTAGCCCAGACCGCGGGCGGGGTGATCGATGTGGCGACCATCGGCGAGCCGCCGACGCTCGACCCCATGGCGTCGACCGCCGACCTGGTCGGCATCATCACCCAGCACATCTACGAGACGCTCTATACCTTCGGCGCCGACTGGACGGTCACGCCGCTGCTGGCGGCCGACATGCCGACCATCTCGGAGGACGGGCTGACCTACACCATCCCGTTGCGAACCGGGGTCACCTTCCATGACGGCTCTGAGATGACCTCGGCCGATGTGGTGGCCTCGCTCGATCGTTGGATGCGGATCGCCAGCCGCGGCAAGCAGACAGCCGAAGTGATCGATGGGATTGCCGCCACGGACGAAGCCACCGTGACGATCACTCTGAAGTCGCCCTATGCGCCGCTGTTGTCGTTGCTTTCGCTCAACAACGCCGCCGCCATCATCATTCCTGAAGAGAATGCCGACCAGGATCCACTGGAGAGCTATGTCGGCACCGGCCCGTACAGGCTCGAGGAGCGCGTGCCGGACCAATATATCCAGCTCGTCCGTTTCGAGGACTATGCGTCGCGCGACGGCGAGCCGAATGGCTATGGCGGCGCACGGCTGCAGCATCTTGACGAGATCCGCTTCGTGCCCGTGCCGGATCCCAACACGCGCATCGAGGGTGCGGTCGCCGGCCAGTTCGCTTATGTCGATCAGCTTCCCGTGGAAGCCTATGACCGCATCGCGGGTGGAGCGACGGAGCCGGTGGTCCTGGCGCCGTTCGGCTGGCCGGTGTTCGTGATGAACACGCAGGAAGGGCTTAATTCTGACCTGCGCATTCGCAAGGCCATCCAGGCCGCTCTGGCGCCCGAAGACATGATGCTGGCAGCGTTCGGATCGGAGGATTTCTTCTCCATCGACGGCGCTTGGTATCCGGACAGCTACGCCTGGCACACGGAAGTCGCGACAGAGCCTTATAAGCCGATGGGCGACACCGAAACTGCGATGGCTCTCCTGGCCGAGGCCGGTTATGACGGCTCTCCGCTGCGCATCCTCACCAGCCGCCAGTACGAATACCATTACAAGATGGCCCAGGTCGCCCAGGCCTATCTTGAAGCCGCCGGCTTCAAGGTGCAGATGGATGTGGTCGAATGGGCAACGCTCACCCAAAACCGGGCCGATCCGGCTCTCTGGGACATCTACATCACCCATAGTCCTTTCCTGCCCGAACCGTCGCTCATGGGTATCATGTCGGACAGTTCGCCGGGCTGGTGGGCGACCGATGCCAAGCACGCCGCCGTCGAGGCCTTCAACGCCGAGAGCGACCCGGCCAAGCGCGTCGAACTCTTCGCCGACGTGCAGAAAGTGATCTACGAGGAGGTGCCTGCCTATAAGGTCGGCAACTTCAATGCGTTAGCTGCGCAGGCGCCGAACCTCGAGGGTGTGGCGCCCGCACCCTGGCCCTATTTCTGGAATGCCTACCTCGGCGACGAATAAGATCCCTCCCGGGAAGGTTCCGTCGCGGCTGTGGCCGCGGCGGAGCCCCTGGCAGTCCTGAGAGGTCCGCCCATGCTCCGTTCCGCCCTCAACCGTCTGATCGGCATGGCGATCGTGATGTTTCTCGTCGTCACCATCGTCTTCGTCATTGTGCGCGTGACGCCCGGCGATCCTGCCGCCGTGATGCTCGGCCCCGATGCGACGGCCGAGGATATTGCGAGCCTGCGCGAACGGTTGGGGCTCAATGCCCCCATCCCTGTGCAGTTCCTCACCTATTTCGGCGGCATCTTGCGCGGCGATTTCGGTCAGTCGATCTTCCTCAACATTCCGGTGACGCATGCCCTGTGGCTGCGCGCCGAGCCGACCTTCTTCCTCACCGTCTTCGCGCTCGCCATCGCCGCCGCCGTCGCACTGCCGGTCGGCGTGCTGTCAGCCTACTGGCGCGGCTCGGCCTTCGACCAGGCGGCAACCATGCTCGCCATGTTCGCTGCCTCCATACCGAGTTTCTGGCTGGGCCTCATCTTCATGCAGATCTTTGCCGTGCAGCTGGGTTGGTTCGACACCTCCGGCTATGGCGGACCCGGCGCGAGCTTTGCCGAGCGCATGCACCACCTGGTACTGCCGGCGGTGACGCTCGGGCTCATCAGCTCGGCCCTGATCACCCGGTTCACCCGCGCCGCCATGCTCGACGTGCTCAATGACGACTACGTGCGCACCGCCCGTTCCAAGGGGATGAGCGAATGGCGGGTGGTGGTCAGGCATGCCTTCAAGAACGCGCTGATCCCGATCCTGACCGTCATCGGCCTGACGGCGGCGCTGCTGATCTCGGGTGCCATTGTCACCGAGACCGTGTTCGGCTTGCCGGGGGTGGGCAGCCTCATCGTTTCCGCCGTGCTGCGGCGCGACTATCCCGTCATCCAGGGGGCACTATTGGTGGTCGCCGGGCTCTATGTGCTGGTCAATTTCGTCATCGACATGCTCTACCTGCTGGTCGATCCCAGGGTGCGCTACTGATGGCGGCCGTCACGACAGCGCCCGCCCGGGCCGAACCGAACCTCCTGATACGCATCGCCAGCCGGCCGACGGCATTGGCGGGGCTGATCGTGGTGACGGTCATCATCCTCCTGTCTGTGCTGGCGCCGCTGATCGCGCCCTATGCACCCAGTCAGCTTGCCGTTCGCGACCGGCTGCAGGGACCGGGGATGGCGCACTTGATGGGGACGGACGAGCTCGGGCGCGACGTGTTCACACGGGTGCTGTATTCGGGCCGGACATCGCTGACGGTCGGCTTCGCCGTGGTGGTGTTCGCCTCGGCCATCGGGGTAACGTTGGGGTTGGTGGCCGGCTTCTTCCGCCGGTTCGACGCGCCGGTGTCCCGGCTGATCGATGCGATGATGGCCTTCCCCGACATTCTCCTTGCCATCGCGCTGGTGGCGGCCCTGGGGCCATCGGCGGCCAATGTCGTCATCGCGCTCGGTATCGTCTATGCACCGCGCCTGGCGCGCGTCGTGCGCGCTTCGACGCTGGTGATCCGCGAACTGCCCTATGTCGAGGCGGCGCGGGCGCTCGGCGTGCCGACCCCGGTGATCCTGGTGCGGCACGTTCTGCGCAATGTCGTCTCGCCGCTCCTGGTGCAGGCGACCTTCATCTTCGCCAATGCGATCCTGGCCGAGGCGGGATTGTCCTTCCTGGGCGTCGGCATCTCCCCCGACATCCCCACCTGGGGCACGATGATATCGGTCGGCCGGCAGTTCCTCGACCAGGCGCCATGGATCATGTGGTTTCCCGGCGGCGCGATCATTCTCACCGTGCTCAGCTTGCAACTTCTCGGAGACGGCCTGCGCGATTTCCTCGATCCGCGCCTGGCCAAGGATGTGTGATGTTCGATAACTGCTTCAAGCCGCAACCGCGCAAGCTCCTGATCTCCAATGCCCGGCCGATTGGCTTCGGCGACTCGCAATTGCCCGCAGCGCTGGACGTGCTGGTCAACGAAGAGGGCGTCATTCTCGACTTCGGCACGGGCCTCTCGGCCGACGCGAAGGTCATCGATGCGGGCGGCGCCTGGCTGTCGCCGGGCTGGACGGACCTGCACGCCCACGTCTGGTATGGCGGCACCGACATCTCCATCAGGCCGGAGGAGGGCGGCGCGCCACGGGGCGTTACCACTATCGTTGATGCCGGATCGGCCGGGGAGGGCAATTTCGTCGGCCTGCGCGAGTTCATCATCGAGCCCGCTCGCGAGAACGTCTATGCCTTCCTCAATCTCGGCTCGATCGGTCTCGTCGCCTGCAACCGGGTGAGCGAGCTGATGGACATGCGCTCCATCGACATCGACCGCACCCTGGCGGTGATCGAAGCCAACCGCGACGTCATCGTCGGCCTCAAGGTCAGGGCCAGTGCCGTCATCACCGGCGGCTGGGACCTGGTGCCGGTCAAGCTTGCCAAGAAACTCGGCCGCATCGCCGGTCTGCCAATCATGGTGCATGTAGGCGAGCCGCCCCCGCTCCATGACGACATCCTGCCGCTCCTCGGGGAAGGCGACATCGTCACCCACTGCTTCAACGGCAAGCAGGGCGGCTCAATCATAGAGGACGAAGACCTCTACCGATTGGCCGAGGACGCGGCGGCGCGCGGCATCGTCCTCGATGTCGGCCATGGCGGCGCCAGTTTCTCCTTCGACGTAGGGCGGATCGCGCTCGAGCGTGGCCTCAAGCCGACGACGATCTCGACCGACCTGCACAACCGTTCGCTTGACGGCTCCGTATGGGATCTGGCGACCACTATGTCCAAGCTTCACGCGCTGGGCATGGGGTTCGAGGATGTAGTGACGGCTGCCTCGACGGCACCCAAAAAGGCAATCGGCAAGCCGCACAAGGACCTGCTTGCCAAGGGCAAGCCGGCCGAGTTCACTATCTTCGATCTCGAAGCGGCCGACCTCGAGGTCATGGACAGCCAGGGCGCGCGTTCGACGCTGGCGAGGGTCTTCGAGCCGCGTTGGGCGATCCTCGGCGCGCAGGCCGTCGCGGCCCATCGCCACCAGCCGGCGGCAGGCAGCGCCTGTCCTCATTGCGGGCACGTCTCATGACGCTCGACGCCGACACCATCCTCTCGGTCCGCGACCTCAGGACCTGGTTCAAGGGCAGGCATTCGATCGCCAAGGCCGTCGACGGCGTGACTTTCGACCTCAAGCGCGGCAAGACGTTGGCAGTCGTCGGCGAGTCCGGATCGGGCAAGTCGGTGACGAGCCTTTCGATCATGGGACTGCTCGCCAGGCCCGGGGCGATCGAGAGCGGGCAGATTCTCTTCCGCGACAGGCAGGAACGGGTCCATGACCTGGCAAGATTCTCCCAAAAGCAGTTCCGTGCGCTCCGCGGTCGAGAGATCGCCATGATCTTCCAGGAGCCGATGACCAGCCTCAATCCGCTCTATACCGTGGGCGACCAGATCGGGGAGATGATCGCGCTCCATGAGCCCATCAGCCCGTCGGAAGCGCGGAAGCGAGCGCTCGAGATGCTGCGGCATGTCGAGATTCCTGATGCTGCCGGTCGCCTCGACGATTACCCGCACCAGATGTCGGGCGGCATGCGCCAGCGGGTGATGATCGCTATGGCACTCGCTTGCTCGCCCTCGCTGCTCATCGCCGACGAACCGACGACTGCGCTCGACGTCACCATTCAGGCGCAGATTCTCGATCTCCTGCGGCGGCTGCAGGACCAATTCGGCATGTCGATCCTGTTCATCACCCACAATCTCGGCGTTGTGGCCGAGATCGCCCATGACGTGGTGGTCATGTATGCCGGGCGCGTGGTGGAGCAGGCGCCGGTAATGGAGCTCTTCGCTCGCCAGACCCACCCCTATACGCGCGGACTCCTCGCCTGCACGCCCGATGCCGAGCGCGACCTCGGATCGGAGGGGGAGCGGCAGGCGCTCTATTCCATCCCGGGCTCGGTACCCCCGATCACCGATCTGCCGCCCGGCTGCGCCTTCGAGCCGCGCTGCGGTTACGCGGTGCCCGCCTGCCGGAACGCGCTGCCGCCGCTGGTCAAGGCCGGCGAGAACAGCATCTCGCGCTGCATCAGGAGCCATGAGATATGAGTGCGCCAGAGGCACCGCTCCTCGATGTCCGTGGGCTCACCAAGACGTTCGTCGGCAGGAACGGGCGCACGGTGCATGCTGTCTCCGACGTCAGTTTCAGTGTGCGGCGCGGCACGACTGTCGGGCTCGTCGGCGAATCCGGGTCGGGCAAGACGACGGCCGGGCGCTCGGTGCTGCGCTTGATCGAGCCTTCGGGCGGTAAGGCCGTGTTCGACGGGGTCGATCTCTTTTCGCTGAGCGAGCGCGAGATGAAGGCCTATCGCAAACGCCTGCAGATCATTTTCCAGGACCCGTTCTCCTCGCTCAATCCCCGCATGCGGATCGATGCGATCCTCAGCGAAGCGCTCGACGCCGCCGACTTTGCCCGCGGAGCTGCCCGGCGAGAACGGATCGCGGAACTCCTCGCTATCGTCGGCCTGTCGCCGGACCATGCCCGCCGGTTTCCGCACGAGTTTTCCGGTGGCCAGCGCCAGCGCATTGGCATTGCCCGCGCCCTCGCCGTCGAACCGGAATTCATCGTTGCCGACGAGCCGGTCTCGGCACTGGACGTGTCGGTGCAGGCCCAGGTCCTCAATCTGCTGGGCGATCTGCAGAAGCGCTTCAGTCTCTCGATCCTGTTCATCGCCCATGATCTCTCGGTGGTCGAATATCTCTGCGACGACGTGGTGGTGATGTATCTGGGCCGGGTGATGGAAAGCGGCCCGAGCCGCAAGGTCTACGCCAACCCGCGCCACCCCTATACCCGGGCGCTTCTCGCTACCGCTCCCGTTCCGGATCCCACGCGCCGCAAGGCGAGGGTGCCGCTGATGGGGGACATTCCCTCGCCGATCAATCCGCCTTCGGGCTGCGTCTTCCGTACCCGCTGCCCCATGGCAATCGAAGCCTGTGCGCAGGCAATCCCGCCGGTCGAGGACCTTGGCGGCAACCATCACGTCGCCTGCATCCGTCACGCCGAACTGGCCTGAGGACAAGGCTCTATTTTGATTTGTTGGAGTTTTAGATGACCCGTTCCGAGCCTTCGCTGCGTGCGGACGATTCCCCTTACGACCGGCTGAGGACGCTGGGCATCATCCTGCCGCCGGCGCCGCAGCCGATCGCCAACTTCGTCACGCACGTTGCCGAGGGCAATCTGCTGTACCTGTCGGGGCAGGGGCCAACCGAAAGCGACGGCCGCCGCTTTACCGGCAAAGTCGGTGCCGATGTCTCGGTGGAAGAGGCCTATGGTCACGCCCGCCTCACCGGCATCAACCTCATCGCCGTGATCCACGCGGCCCTGGGCGACCTCGGTCGGGTCACCCGCATTATCAAGCTCCTGGGCATGGTCAACGCCACGCCCGACTTCGCCGATCATCCCGCGGTCATCAATGGCTGCTCGGACCTGATGAATGCCGTGTTCGGGGAAAAGGGCATCCATGCCCGCTCGGCGGTGGGCTTCGGCTCGCTCCCCAACCGCATTACCGTCGAAATCGAAGCCATCGTCGCCTTCCGCTAACTCCATCCTCCGGACCCACACAATGACCGCTACCGACATTCGCAGCCGTCTCGGCCTTCGCCCGGTGATCAACGTCTCGGGCACCATGACGTCGCTTGGCGCATCCATCGTCGTGCCGCAGGCCGTCGAGGCGGCGGCGGCAATCCTCACCCAATGGACTGAAATTGCCGACCTGCATCGCGTTGCCAGTCGCACCATCGCCGAGCTGACCGGGGCTGAGGCCGGGTTCGTCACCGCGTCCTGCTCGGCGGCGATCACGCTCGCGGTCGCCGCGGCGATCACCGGTTCCGACCTCTACGCCATCGAGCAATTGCCCGACACCGGCGACCGTCGCAACGAGGTCCTGATCCAGACCGGGCACATGGTTTCCTATGGCGCGCCCGTCGAGCAGGCCATCAGGCTCGCCGGGGCCAGAGTGGTGCCGGTCGGGCAGGCGACCAGCGCCCACGCCTATCAACTGGCCGGTGCGATCAACGAGCGGACGGCAGCAGCCGTCTATGTCGTCTCGCACCATGTGGTCGACTACGCCCAGATTCCCCTCCCCACCTTCGCCCGGGTCTGCCACGAGCACAGCGTGCCGGTGATCGTCGATGCGGCGTCGGAATATGACCTCAGGCGCTTCCTCGCCGATGGCGCGGACCTCGCCCTCTATTCGGGCCATAAGTTCCTTAGCGGCCCCACCACTGGGATCGTCGCCGGCAGCAAGGACTTGGTGCGCAGCGTTTATCTGCAGAACCGCGGCATCGGACGCGGCATGAAGGTCGGCAAGGAAAGCATTGCCGGCGTGATCGCGGCGCTCGAGGCGTGGAAGACGCGCGACCATGACGGCATCCGCGCCCGCGAGCGCGCCGCGCTCAATGTCTGGATCAACGCCCTCGATGGCCGTCCCGGCATCGCGGCCACCATCGTGCCCGATCCGACCGATAACCCGCTCGACCGGCTCAAGGTCGCCGTTGCGCCCGAAGAGGCGCGCATCTCGGCCTGGGACCTGGCGGCGCGACTCGCGCAGGGCTCGCGTCCCGTCATCGTGCGCGACCACGAGGCCGAGCACGGCCACTTCTACCTCGATCCCTGCAATCTGCATCCGGGCGAGGAGTTCGTAGTGGCCGAGCGCCTTGGCGAGGAACTGGATCGCGCGCGTCTCGCCAACGAGCCGATCATGACCCCGCTCGACCGGTTCTGGCTGGACCGGGAAGCCGCGATATTGAACTGGCCCGATTAAGGGCCTAAGTCGCTGGCGAGTGGAGGTACTGCCAATGGCCATCAGCAAAGCCGTCGACGATGTCGAGCCTGCCGCGCGACGCTCGCGCACGAGCGGCATCGATCGGGCGCTGCAGATCTTCGACTATCTACAGGGTGTGCAGCAGGCCGCCACAGCTTATGAGATCGCCCGCGCCGTCGGAGCCCCGCTCTCGACCGTCTACGCAATCATTGACGACCTCGTCGCCAAGGATTTGCTCAACCGCGACAGCAACGGCCTCATCTGGCTGGGGCCGCGCCTCTATCATTATGGCCTCACCTATGCGCGCAACCTCGACCTGCTGACCGTCGCCACCCACGAGATGCACGAGCTGGCGCGGGCGTCAGGTGAGACGGTGCAGGTGTGCGGCCGCGACCAGGACAACATGGTCGTCCTTGCCATGGAGGAGGGCAACGACCAGTTCCAGGTGACCTCGCGCGTCGGCACCCGCAGCCCGCTCAACTGGACCGCCTCCGGACGGCTGCTGGTCGGGCACCTGACAGAGGAAGAACTGCTCGCCATCTTCCAGCGCTCGGCACGAACGTCTCCCACAGGGCGGGCCGAAGTCGATCCTCGCAAACTGGCGCACTCCGCTCATGAGGCGCTGGAGCAGGGCCTTTCCATCCAGGCCGGGGAGTCCGACTTCTCGGTTGCCTGCATTGCCGCACCCATCCGCGATCGCGCCGGCGCCTGCCGTGCAACGATTTCGATCGTCGTTCCCGAGAGCAAGGTGAGCCAGCAGGATCCGAACCTCATCGGGCTGGTTCGCGATAGCGCCCGCCGCATCGAGAGCCGCCTCGGCTGGACGAGCTGATCCGGAGCGTTTTCAGCAAAAGTGGATACCACTTTTGCGGTTCGAAAACGCGACAATTCAACAGAGGGCGGGGACTCAAAAGCTGCCGTTGAACCCGCGCAACGCCTGGTAGAGGTCCATATACTTGCCGAACCGATCCTCGTGATATCCACGTGTCGCCGGATCCGGTTCGAAGGCGCGGTCGTATTTTACCAGCCTTTTGACGATCTCTGCGATCGAGGTGCCCTGATCCTGGGATCTACCGGCAAGGATGGCCGCTCCGAAGGCAGCCGCCTCCGGAGCAACCGCCCGCCGCAGCGGCGTTCCGAGGACATCGGCGCGGATCTGGCACCAGATATCCGAAGCGGCTCCGCCGCCGCCGATGTTGATGATGGCGGGATCGGTCGCTGCCGAGTGACGCAGGGCATCGAAGGCAAGACGCGCCGAGTAGGCAACACCCTCGAGCACGGCTCGGGCCATCTCGGCCCCGCCCGAACCAGGATCGAGCCGGGCGAACACGCCGCGCGATGCGTCATCCCAGAGCGGCGCGCGCTCGCCCTGCAGATGCGGCAGGAACAGCGGCACGCTGCCCTTCGCCTCACCGGCCAGAGCCGCGGTTGCTGCCGGCGTCTCCCCCAGAACCTGCGCGAACCAACTGAGCGCGGCACCGCCCGCCTGGGTCGGGGCGGCGTGCATGACAATGCCTTCATAGGGCGGAAAGAGGATCACGCCGGGCGTCGGCACCACAGTGGACGAGACGATGCCGGGGATTTCGCTGGTGCCGCTCTGATACATGGCGTCCCCATCTTGCGCCGCGCCGACCCCGAACATGCCGGCCCATGCGTCCATCGCGCCGACGATCACCGGCGTACCGGCACAGGGCAGGCCGGCGCGCACGCGGCCGGCGACCGTGGTGAAGCCCGCGAGCGGGGGCAGTAGCCGGTCCGCCCGCGGCACCAGGGCGAGAAGCTCGGCGACATACCCGTCCTTGTTGACCAACCCCACCGCCGAGATGGGGTCGCTGGCCACCACTCCGGTCAATTGCAGCACGCAGTAGTCCTTGGGAAGCAAGATGTGAACGGTGTTCACAAATAGGTCCGGATGAACTCGCCGTACATGAGCGATCCGCGACAGGGCATGGCTCGCGTCGATCGGCAGCGGACCGCCGAACCAGGCGATTTTCTGCTCGGTGGTGACCTGCCGGTCGAGTGCCGACGCATCCGGGCCCGAGCGCGTGTCCTGCCAGGTGATCGCAGGCAAAAGCGGATTGCTGGCACCATCGACGAAGACATGTGTGTTGACCTGGCTGGTGATGCCGATGGCCTGTAGGCCACTGAGATCGTACGCCCTGGCGAACGTCTCGAGCGCTCCGAGCACGCCCGTCATCCAGTCGTCTGGCGCCTGTTCGGCATATCCCGGCCGCGGCCTCGCGGTTGGGTGCGTATGGGCATAGCCGGCGATTCTGTTGCCGCCTTGGTCGATCAGCACTGCCTTGGTCGCCGTCGTGCCGACGTCGATGCCGACAAATGTGTCTTTTGCCACGCTTTCCGCCCCCAATGCTCTGGCTCGCTCAAAGCAAATCGCGGGCCCTAGCTTTTTGTTATCGCGGCATTTTCGCCAGGAGCTGGCTGCACTTTTTCGCGTGCCGCTCTAGCCGCCGTCCGGGCTCTTTAATATGGTGCCTGCGAAAAAAGCAAACGACAGGACCGCTCCACGCGGCCACCCAGGGGATCAAGACAAATGAACACATATCGCGGGGCCGTTCGCGCCCTTCTCGCCGGCAGCTTGCTCGTTGCCACAGGCTTTGCCGCCGGTGGTGCCTTGGCGCAATCCAAAGTCGCGGTCATCACGCCCTATCTCGCCCAGCCGGGCACGCAGTTCTATGTCGAAGCCTTTCAGGCGGCCGCCAAAGACGAGGACTGGGATGTGAACGTCATCGACACCGCCGGCGACGTCGCCGCCGTCATCAGCCGCATTGAGGACATGGTGACGCAGAATGTCGACGCCATCGTCATCAATGTCGATCCGACCCAGGTGACCGCAGGCCTGCAGGCTGCCGCCGACGCCGGCATACCGGTCATCGGCATGGATGCCGGCAGCGATCCGTTGCTCGTGACCAATGTCACCAGCAATGGCTACGCGATGGCCGCCGAGACCGCGACCTATGTGGCCGACCGCATCGATGGGCAAGGCGATGTGGTGATGTTCATCTTCGAGGCCTTCCCGCCGGTACAGGTGCGTAGCGTCATCGCCGATGCCGTGTTCGGCAACTTCCCCGACATCAACGTCATCGATCGGGTGACACCCGACGTCTCCGACGGCGGGATCGCCGACTCGCGCGCCAAGATGGAGGCCGTCCTTGCCGCCAATCCGGAGCCGGGCAGCATCAAGGCCGTATGGGCAGCATGGGACCAGCCGGCGCTCGGCGCGCTACAGGCGATTGAAGCCGCCGGACGCGAGGGCGAGGGCATCGTCATCACCGGCATCGATGCCAATCCCCAGGCCCGCGATGCCATCGCCGAGGGCGGCAACTTCGAAGCAACCGTCGCCCAGGACTTCACCGGTATCGGCACCACCGCAGCCGATGTCGTGGCGCGGGTCATTGCCGGCGAGGAGATCAAGCAGGGCGTCATCTACGTGCCGACCAAGCTGATCACCGCCGCCAATGTGGACGAAGAATAGCCCCTGATCAGACCCGCGCCGGCGGGCGCTCCCGCCGGTGTTCCCCCCATGCCCCTCCTTTCCCTTGCCAACGTCACCAAAGCCTATGGCGGCGTCCCCGCCTTGCGGGGCGTCGAGCTTGCCGTTGGCCCCGGAGAAATCCACGCCCTGATGGGCGAGAACGGGGCGGGCAAGTCGACCCTGATCAAGATCCTTGCCGGCGTCGTCGCTCCTGACACTGCCGAGATCCGGCTCGAGGGCACACCGGCCAGGATCGACAGCCCCCGTCAGGCACATCGCCTCGGGCTGAGGTTCATCCATCAGGAATTCAACGTGGTGCCGGCGCTTTCCGTCGCCGAGAACATCTTTCTCGGCCGCGCCTATCCCCGGCGCGCCGGAGCCTTCGTCGATTGGCGAAGGCTCAACCTTGCGGCGCGCGAGACGTTGGGAAAGCTCGGCATCACCCATATCGATCCGAGCTGGTCCCTCGGCTCCTTGACGCTCGGCGACCAGATGCTGGTGCGCATCTCCAGCGCGTTCATCGGCGAGGAGGGGGCCCCGGCCAGGCTCTACGTGCTCGACGAGCCGACGGCCGCGCTCAACCGCGGCGAAGCTGAGCGGCTGTTCACGGTGCTGCGCGAACTGCGCGCCACGGGCGCCTCGGTGCTCTATGTCTCGCACCGGCTGGACGAGGTCATGGCCACCTGCGACATGGCCACGGTCATCCGTGACGGGCGCAGCGTTGATACCGGCAAGATCGCCGACATTACCCATGACGACCTCGTCTCATTGATGATCGGGCGCCGGGTCGAAGAGGCCTATCCGCCGGCAACTGCCGCCCCGCGGAGCGAAACCGTGCTTTCCGTCACCCACCTTGCCATTCGCGGCGGTCGCCCGGTTTCCTTCGATGTGCGCGCAGGCGAAGTGCTCGGCATCGCCGGTCTCGAGAATGCCGGTCAGCGCAATCTGCTGCGCACGCTGTTCGGTGACCTCAATTGCGCCGGCGGGACCATGCGGCTCACGGGGCAGCCCTTTAGGCCGCGCAACCCGACAGATGCCTGGCGCGCCGGCGTCAGCTACATTCCGCGCGAACGGCGCTCCGAGGGGCTGATCGTCTCCCGTCCGATCTTCGAGAACGTCACGCTGCCGCACCTCTCGGCGCAGAGCCGCTGGCGCGCGTTGCTGACGCCCCGGCGCGAGATGCGCCTGGCGGCAGAGCAGGGCCAGCGAGTCCGGCTGAAAGCTGCGGGACCCCGGCAGCGCGTGCGCGAGCTCAGCGGCGGTAATCAGCAGAAGGTGGTTTTTGCCAAAGCATTGGCCGGCCAGCCGCGCCTGATGCTTTTGGACGAGCCGACGCGCGGCGTCGATGTCGGCGCCAAGTTCGACATCTACGCCCTCATCCGCGAGATGACCGCCCGCGGCATGGGCGTCGTCCTCGCCTCCTCGGACCTGCCGGAGCTCATCGGCATGGCGGACCGCATTGCGGTCATGCGCGAGGGCGCCATCACCGACATCGTCGCGGCAGAAGAGATCGACGAGGAGCGCCTCGTCAATCTCTGCTATGGCCGCGTGACAGGATAGACAAATGCTCACACTCGTTCGGCGCTACGGCACCCTTGTCGGCTTTGCGGCCATCCTGGTGACCTTCTGGGTGCTCTTGCCCGATACCTTCATGACTGCCCGCAACTGGCTCAACATCTCCCAGCAGATGTCGATGCTGATCGTCGTTGCTTCCGGCATGACGCTTGTCATGGTGATGGGCGATTTCGACCTCAGCGTCGGCTCGATGGCGAGCCTTGCCGGCATCGTCGTCGCCATCCTCTTCACCCTCGGCTATCCGGTATGGTTGGCGGTATCGCTCGCGCTGCTGGTCGGCCTTCTCGGCGGAGCCGTCAACGGCCTCCTGATCGCCTATGTCGGCATCCTGCCGTTCGTCGCAACGCTGGCGACCCTCACCATCTTTTCCGGCGCCGCATTCGTTGTCAGCGGCGGCAAGACCATATCGGGCCGCGTCATTCCCGAAGAGTTCGGCAGCTTCGCGCGCGGCGGTCTGCCGCTCGGCGAATGGGGCGGCATTGCCGTCTCTATTCCCAATCTCACGCTCCTGGCGATCGCCATCGCCGCCCTCGTCTGGGTGCTGCTCGAGCAGACCACCTTCGGGCGGCGCCTCTATGCCATCGGCGGCAACATCGAGGCGGCGCATTTGAGCGGCGTGCCCGTGCGCAAGCTCAAGCTCGCCGCCTTCGCCCTGACCGGCGGCAGCGCGGCCCTGGCCGGCATCATGTATGCCAGCCGCGTCGCCTCGGCCAATCCGACCCAGGGCAGCGGCCTGATGCTCACCGCTATCGCCGCCGTCTTTCTCGGCTCGACGCTCAGCGAACACGGCGAGCCGCGCCTGCTCTACACGGTCCTCGGCGTGCTGATCTTGGGGGTGCTCGACAACGGCCTCACCCAGCTCAGTGTCGACAGCTATGTCCGCCAGATTCTCGTCGGCGGCATCATCGTCCTCGCGGTTTCGGCCAGCTCGCTGACACGCAAGCTCAGGCAGTAGCGCGGGAGACTCCGGGACACCCTGCCGTCGCATCGTCTATCCATTCGATGAGACTGGCCCCGAAGGTTCGGGGAACGAGGAGGTCGAAACCACCTTCGGCGCGCAGGATCGTCACGGGGATACCATGCATCATCGACGCGACGAAAGCCGTGGGGCCGAGACGCTCGAGGTCCACTGGGACGAGCGACGGGAGCACTTCAGCCGCGCGCGCCCTTATGTGGAGCCGCAAGCGGCTGTTGGAGAGATCGACAATAACGCCCCCGTCGGTCGCCGGCCATTGGAGCAGGGTGTCTGCATCGGCAAGCACCCAGGCGAGCCGAGGGGTGATCCGCATGACGCGGCTGCCGGCCTCGGCAAATATCTCTCCCACCTGCGGGAGGGGCAGATCAAGTGAGGCAAGCAACGCCTCCAATCCCTTCTCCGACCAGGCTGCGACCTCGAACAGCTGGAACCGATCGTCGACCTTTATGCTCATTCTGTTTCGCCCTCACGCATCGATGCGCGCTCCATCGGGATCGACGAACACGGGCGACACAACCCGCACCCGCACCATCTCATTCCGTACCGGGAACGTCGCCAGCATGGTTTCGCCGATCCTTTCCGGGCCTCCCGAGAGCAGCGCCAGACCGATCTGCTTGTCGGTTTCGGGGCTGAACGTCACCGCCGTGACATGACCGATGCCGTGCCCGCGTTGCGGCGCGCCCTCGGAAAAGAGAATACTGCCGGTCCGCAGCTGCCGGCCGGCATCGAGACATTGGAGCCCGACCAGTCGACGCCGGTCCGGGTTGGTGAGCGTGGGCCGTCGCGACAGGACGGCCCCGGCAAAGCCGCCGCTCTTCTTGGCGAGGCCGCCGAGCCCGATGTCATCGAGGGTCGTCGTGCCATCGATCTCGCTGCCGGCAGCAAAGCCCTTTTCGATCCGCAGAGCTCCCATGGCATCGACGCCATAGGGCTCGACACCAACGGGCTGGCCCGCGGCCATCAGATGATCGGCCAACGCGGCGCCGCGGCGCGATCCGACGTGGATCTCATAGGCGCGCTCGCCCGAATAGCTCACTCGCTGGATGCGCAGCACCTCGCCCGCAAACGTGCCCGTCACGACCGCCATTTTGGGAAGGCTCTCGTCATCGGTCGCGATATCGGGGAAGGCGGCGGCGAGGACGTCGCGGCTGCGCGGGCCGGCGAGGGCTAGCATCGCCCATTCGTCGGTGACCGAGGTGATGTGGACCCGAAGGTCCGGCCACGCAGTCTGCGCCAGGAACTCCATCCAGGACTGCACGTCCGCGGCCTTCATCGTCGAGGTGGTGAGGAAGAACCGCTCTTCGGCGAGCCGGATCACCACGCCTTCGTCGAAAACGATGCCATCGTCGCGCAACATGACGCAGTAGCGGCCCTTGCCGACTTGAAGCTTGCCCAGATTGTTGACGTAGAGCCGGTCGAGGAAGGTCAAAGCGTCGGGACCGGCCACTTCGATCTTGCCGAGCGTCGAGACATCGACGAGCCCCACCGCACTGCGCACGAGCTTCATTTCGGCAATGGCCGCCGCGCCGACATCAGGGCCGTGCTCGGGGTAGAAAAGTGGCCGCTTCCAGAGGCCGACTTCGATCATCTCGGCGCCGCGACGCAGATGCCAGTCGTGCAGGGGCGTGCGACGTATCGGCTTGAAGTGGCCGTGGATCGAACGGCCGGCCAGGACACCGACGGCCACCGGCGAGTAGGGCGGACGAAAGGTCGTCGTCCCCGTTTGCTCGATGGACTGGTCCCGGGCCAAGGCCATCAGGGCAATGGCGTGGACATTGCTGGTCTTGCCCTGGTCGGTGCCCATGCCGAGGGTGGTGTAGCGCTTTAAATGCTCCACCGAGCGGAAGCCCTCGCGATCGGAGAGGGCGATGTCGGATGTGGTGACGTCCGTCTGCAGATCGACAAAGACTTTCCCGCGCCGCGGGACGGCAAGGGCAGGCAGGTCGCGCGCGATGCCCTCATCGAGATCCGGCGTCGGGATGGCGTGTGGCTCCGCCTTGCGACCGCAGAAGCAGGCGGCGCCCAGTCCCGCCGCGGCGCCTCGCTCGATCGCTTCGGCGGTGGTATAGTCGCCCATCAGGGCGCCGGCGCCAAAATGGCCCGCGGCAAAGGAGCCGGGCACGAAGCCGCCAATGCGCGCGTCGTAGATCGGCCTGATTCCGAGATGCGAGGTAAGGTGCACGCTCGGCGTCCAGCCCGCGGAGGTGAGCAGCAGATCGCAGGAAAGCCGGGCCTCACTGCTTCCGCTGCGGAAGGCGACCGCGCTTACCGGCGATCCGTGCGCTGCCAGCAGTTGATGGTCCTGCAGAACGGTAATCCCGTGCTTTCGGGCGCTGTCGGCGAGCGGCGAGGCAGGCCGCGCGTCGAGCACCGTCACCTTGCTGCCCGCAGCCGCGAAATCGCGCGCGGTGGCGTAGGCACTATCGTTGTTTGTGGCGACGACGATAGTGCGGCCGCAGGCGACGGCGAACCGATTGAGATAGGTCGAGGCGGCAGAGGCCAGCATCACGCCCGGACGATCATTGTCGGCAAAGAGCAGCGGCCGCTCGATCGCGCCGGTAGTGAAGATGATGCTCTGCGCTTTAAGCAGCACCAGAAGCTGCCGGGTTTGACCGGGCTCGGGTCCGAGGTGATCGCGGCGTTCGACAATGCCAATGGTATTGCCGTCGTAGAGACCAAAGGCGGTGGAACGGGTGCGAACGGTGATCTGGGGGAAGCCTGCGATGTCCGCGCCTGCCGCCGCCAGCCAGTCGGCCGCCGCACCCTCTGACGGCTGCGACAACATCTGGCCGCCGATGGCCCCATCCTGCTCGATCAGCGTGACGCGGGCGCCGGAGCGCGCAACGCTCAGCGCCGCCGCGAGGCCAGTAGGCCCGCTGCCGATTATGGCGACATCGGTGAAGGCATATTCGGTGTCGTAGCGGTCCGGATCGGGCTGCAGCGAGGCCTTGCCGAGGCCGGCGGCGCGGCGGATGAAATGTTCGTAGAAGAGCCATGCGCGCCGCGTCGGGCCCATGAAGGTCTTGTAGTAGAAGCCCGCGGAAAGCAGCGGCGCGAATACTTGGTTGACCGCCAGCACGTCGAAACCGAGCGAGGGCCAGCGGTTCTGGCTCTGCGCCTCAAGTCCTTCGACGAGCTCCACCATGGTCGCGGGCACGTTCGGGTCACGCCGGCCGTCGTGGCCGAAAGTGACCAGCGCGTTCGGTTCCTCGATGCCTGCCGAGAAGATGCCGCGCGGGCGGTGATACTTGAAGCTGCGCCCGACGAGCGAAACGCCGTTGGCAAGGAGCGCCGACGCTAGCGTGTCGCCAGCATAGCCCGAGTAGGACCTGCCGTCGAAGCTGAAGCCGATCGGCTTTTCGCGATCGATGCGGCCGCCTGAAGGAAGTCTGCTGCCGCTCACCTGCATTCTCCCGCGCGCCTAACGCCCAGCACGACGTGGTTGCTCGTGTTCCGCTCGATGATCAGCCAGCCGCGGCAGCCGCCGACATGCTGCCAGTATTCCCGGTGCGGGCCCTTCGGGTTGTCTCGGATATAAACGTATCGGAACCAAGCTTCTTCGCTTGGATCTTCATGTGACGGGCGAACAATTGAGGCGTCGCCGCCGTAGCGGAACTCGTTGGAGTTGCGCTCTCCGCAATTGGGGCAGGTGATGGCGAGCATCGCGGGGTCCTACTGGCGCCAGGCATAGGGGCCGGCGCCGGCCTCATCGAGCAGGGCGCCGGTCCGGAAACGGTCGAGATAGAAGGGGCGGGCGAGGGCCGGGACTATGTCCTCGGCCAACAACTGCGCGAAGCACCAGCCGGAAGCGGGCGTTGCCTTGAAGCCGCCATAGCACCAGCCACCGTTGAGGTAGAGCCCTTTCACCGGCGTCTTCGAGATGATCGGCGCTGCGTCCGGCGTCATATCGACAACGCCGCCCCAGTGCCTCAGCAGTCGCAAACGCGAGATATTGGGCATCAGGGCGATGGCCGCTTCGCTGACCTCGCGGACGACGCCGAGATTGCCGCGCTGCGCATAGGAGTTGTAGCCGTCGAGGCCGCCGCCGAAGACGAGCCCGCCCTTGTCAGACTGGCTGATGTAGAAATGATCGGCGCCATAGGCGATCACCTGATGCACCAGCGGCTTGATCGGCTCGGTGACGAAGGCCTGCAGCACATGGCTCTCGATCGGCAGCTCGAGGTCGGCCTTGCGGCCCAGCTCCGTGGTGTGGCCGGCGACAGCCATGCCGATGCGGCCGGCCCCGATCGTGCCGCTTCTGGTCTCGACGCCGACCGCGCGGCCATTCTCGAAAGCAAAGCCCGTCACCTCGCAATTCTCGATGATGTCGACCCCGTGCCGGTCGGCCGCGTGCGCGAAACCCCAGGCGACGGCGTCGTGGCGTGCGGTACCGGCACGCCCCTGAAAAATGCCGCCATAGACCGGGAACCGCGCTTCGGGTGAGAGGTCGAGATAGGGCGCCATGCGCCGGACCTCGTCGATGGTCAGGATGTCGGCATCGATGCCGTTGAGCCGCATGATGTTGGCTTTGCGGCTGAAATAGTCGAGCTGATCGACAGAGTGTGCGAGAACCAGCTGCCCGCGCTGGGAGAACATGACGTTGTAGCCGAGCGCTGCCGAGAGCTCCTCCCAGAGCTGCATCGAATATTCGTAGAACTGGGTGGCGCCATCCAGCATGTAGTTGGAGCGTACGATCGTGGTGTTGCGGCCCACATTGCCGCCGCCGACATAGCCCTTTTCGAGCACCGCGACGTTGCGCACCCCGTGGTTCTCGGCCAGGTAAAAGGCGGTGGCGAGGCCATGGCCGCCACCGCCGATGATCACCACGTCATAGCTTCGCTTCGGCTCGGGCTTGCGCCAGGCCTCACTCCAGTGACGATTGCCCGAGAGCGCGTTCCTTAAGAGCGAGAACGCGGAGTAACGGTTCATTCCTAATCCTATTTGACGAACAGTTCGCGCGGGAAGTCGCAGAATGCTTCGACGCCGGTCTCGGTTATGCGGATCGCCTCCGAGATGGCGATGCCCCAGTCGTCGAGCCAGATGCCCGGCATGAAATGCAGCGTCATATTGGGCTCGAGGATGGTCTCGTCATTGCCGCGCAGCGAAATGGTGCGTTCGCCCCAGTCCGGCGGATAGTTGAGACCGATCGAGTAGCCGCAGCGACTGTCCTTGACGAGACCATGCCGGGCAATGGTTGCGGTCCAGGCGGCATGTACGTCGCGCGAGCCGGCACCGGGTTTGGCAACCTCGAGCGCGGCATGGATGCCCTCTACCACCACCTTGGCGGCATCGACCATTTTTTGCGGCGGGGTGCCGAGATAGACCGTGCGGGTCATCGGCACGTGATAGCGGTGACGCACACCGGCGATCTCGATGGTGGTGCCGGTCTGCGCCGCGAAAGGCTCATCGACCCAGGTGATATGCGGGCCGGACGTGCCGACGCCGGTCGGCATCAGCGGCACGATGGCGGGATAATCACCGGCATATTCGGGTGTGCCACGCGCGCCCGTGGCCTGGATATCGGCGGCGACATCACATTGACGGACGCCTACCCCGATCTTGTCGATGGCGGTCCGCATGATGTTTTCGGTGATCCGCGCCGCCTGGTGCATGAGTGCGATCTCGGCGTCGGATTTGACCGCCCGTACCCAGTTCACCAGCCCGTCCGCATCGACGATCGTGGCGTTGGGCAGTTCGGTCCGCAGCACATCGAGCGAGCGGCCGGTGAAGTAGTAACTGTCGGCTTCGACGCCGATACGGGCGGCCGAAAGGCCTCGCGAAGTGAGATGCCGCGCGGCTTCCTGCATCGGATGCAGGGTCTTGGACTGCACGAAATTGTCGTCGTAGCCGAGGATGTTGTCGGCGGGCAGGACCGTGGACAGCTTTGCCCCGTTCACATCCTGTGCCCGCCCCAGCCACAGCGGCTGGTCGAGATCCTGGAGCACCATCACGCACTGATGCACATAGAACGACCAGCCATTGTAGCCGGTAAGGTAGTTCATGTTGGCAGGGTCGCTGCAGATCATCACATCGAGCCCGGCCTCGGCCATGCGCTGCTTGGTTTTGCTGACCCGTGCCGCGAACTCCTCGGTGCCGAAGGGCGTGTTGTTCTTCCCAAATTCCATTTTCGCCTCTGTTATCGAATGCTGACGCCGGTTGGGGAGCGAGTGAAGACTTCCGGTCCCGCCTCGGTGAGCAACACAGTGTTGGAGATGAAGTAGTCGCCCCGTCCCGTGCCCATCAGCCAGGAGAGGATATGAAAGCTCATGCCGGTGCGGATGACGCGGTCGCTATCGTGCCGCAGCCCCAGGACGTAGTTGCCGCCGGTCCAGCTCGGCGGCACACCGATGCCGACAAGGTAGCCGCAATGATGGCGGCGGTAATGATTGAGACCTGCCGCGTCGACGACCCCTTGCCAGGCCGCGTAAACGTCGCGGGCGAGGACGCCGTCGCTGAGCGCACCGACGACGGCGTCGAAGGCGTCAGAGGAGATCGCTGCCATTTCATGCGTGCCGGCAGGGGCCGACCCCACATGCACCAGCCGCCCGAGCGGAGCGTGGTAGCGTGCAACGCAGCCGGAGAGCTCGAAGAACACCGCGTCGCCGTCCTGCAGTCGATTCTGGCTCCAGGTCGTGTGTTCTTCGCCGAGCCGGGCGGTCGAGCGGATGAAGGGGCCGAAGCCGGGATAGGTCCCTTCGCGCGTCATCATCGCGAGGCAGGCGGCAGCGATCTCGGACTCGCTGACGCCAGCGTGGATGGCCTCGATGCCCGCGGCGGTCGCGGCATCGGTAACCTGCGCCGCCGCGCGCATATAGTCTTGCTCGGCCCCGCTTTTGATCAGCCGGATCTCGTCCACAAGGCCGGAGATGTCGGTCCAGCGGATCTGCGGGAAGGCCGCGGTCAGCTGCTCGCCGAACCCGAAGCTCAGCCCCCAGCTCGACTTTTCAATGCCGACACGGTCTGGGAGTAGCAGGTCGCTCAGTTCCTGGACGACGACGTCGGCGGCGGTCTCCGAATCCGAGTGGCCGGCAAAGCGCGCATTGTGCACGTGATTGGCGATGGTCACCTTCTCCATCGCCCGGGCGACCAGCACCATTTCGCCCGCGGCCGGGACCATCAGCATGTGGGGGGCGAAATAGCCCCAGTGGTCGAGGCCGGTCAGGTAGAAAATATTGTCGGGCGACGAGATGAGCGCCAGCCCCAGGTCGCGCCGCGCGAGTTCGCGGCGGACCTGCTCGAGACGGCGCTCGTATTCGGCGGGTGGGAACAACGTCCCCATGGCGACCTCAGAGGGCTGCGTGGACGCGATCTACGGCGCGGGTGGTGAGTTCGATGATCCTGTCGACCTCGGCGCGGGTGATCACCAGCGGCGGCGCGAAGCCGAGGATGTCGCCGTGCGGCATGGCGCGCGCGATCATGCCTTCTTCGAGCGCGGTGGCGGAGACCTTCGGGCCGATCTTGAGGTTGGGGTCGAACTGGGTTTTCCGGTCCGGCCCGGTGCCGAACTCGAGCGCCGCCATCAGCCCGACGCCACGCACTTCGCCGACCAGGGGGTGATCGTCGAACGCGTCGTGCAACCGCTGCTGGAAGTAGGCACCAGCATCACGCGCATTGCCGACGAGATCCTCGCCCTCGACGATGTCGAGATTAGCATTGGCCGCCGCCGCACAGAGCGGATGTCCGGAATAGGTCCAGCCATGACCAATCGGGCCGAGCTTGTCGTTGCCCTCGGCCAACACCTTCCACACGCGTTCGCCAATGATGCTGCCCGAGAGCGGCAGATAGGCGGAGGTCACACCCTTGGCGATGGTGATGATATCGGGGCGCATGCCGTAGGTATGGGAACCGAAGACCTTGCCGGTGCGCCCGAAGGCGGTGACCACCTCGTCGGCGATCAGCAGCACGTCGTGCGCGGCCAGCACCTTCTGGATCTCTTCCCAGTAACCCTCCGGCGGCGGGATGATGCCGCCGGTGCCGAGCACCGGTTCGCCGATGAAGGCGGCAACGGTTTCGGGCCCCTCGGCGCGGATCAAGGCATCGAGTTCGGCGGCGAGGCGCCTGGAATAGTCACGTTCGCTTTCGCCCGGTTCCGCGTTCCGCCAGTAGTGCGGGCAGGCGGTATGCAGCACCCGGCCCAGCGGCAGGTCGAAGGCATTGTGGAATGTTGGAAGGCCGGTAAGGCTGCCGGTCATCAGGCCCGAGCCGTGATAGCCGCGCTGTCGCGAGATGATCTTCTTCTTCTCAGGGCGGCCCAGCACGTTGTTGTAGTACCAGACCAACTTCAGATTGGTCTCGTTGGCGTCCGAGCCGGAAAGACCGTAGTAGACCTTGCTCATCCCCATCCCCGCCATCTCGACGATGCGCCTGGAGAGCTGGATGATCTGCTCGTTCGAATGCCCGACGTAGGAATGGTAGTATGCAAGTTGCTGCGCCTGGGCATGGATGGCGTCAGCGATCTCCGTGCGGCCATAGCCGATATTGACGCAGTAGAGGCCGGCAAAGGCATCGAGGCTGCGCTTGCCCTCCCGGTCGGAAACGTAGACGCCGCTGCCCCCGGTCATGATGCGGTTGGGAATCTCGCCCCGCTCGAATTGGCCGAGATGCGTCGAGGGGTGAAAGACGTATTCGCGGTCGATCGTCGAGATGTCGTTGATATGCTGGTTCATAATCGCCTTCTCTGTCACGCGGCCCGATAGGCGGCGCAGACATATTTGATGTCGGTGAACTCATCGATGGCATGACGGCCGCCCTCGCGGCCGAGTCCGCTTTCGCGCACGCCCCCGAAGGGGATCGGATGCCCGGTCATCTTCACGCAGTTGACCGCGACCATGCCCACCTTCAGGGCTTGCGTGATCCGGCAGATGCGGTCGTGGTCGTGGGTGTAGAGATAGGCCGAGAGGCCGTAGGGGCTGTCGTTCGCAGAGGCGATCAAAGCCGCTTCATCGTCGAAGGGAATGATGGCCGCCACCGGCCCGAAGGTCTCCTCGGAAAAGATCTGCATCTGCGGCGTGACGTCGACCAGCGCCGTCGCCTCGAAGAAGAGGCCGTGGCTGGAGCCGCCGGCCACGAGGCGGGCCCCCTTGCTCAGAGCGTCCTCGACATGGGCGGCGCATTTGGCGACGGCGCGCTCGTGCATCAGCGGCCCGAGCTCGACGCCCTCCTCGAATCCATCGCCCATCCGCAGTTCGGTCGTGCGCAGGGCGAAACGGGCGGTGAACGTCTCGTAGATCGAGCGATGGACATAGATGCGGTTGGCGGCAAGGCAGTCCTGGCCGGTGGTCTGGAACTTTGCCGCGATCGCCGCGTCCACGGCTTCCCCGATATCGACGTCAGGGAAGACAATGAATGGGGCGTGGCCACCGAGCTCCAGCGACATGCGCTTGAGCGTATCGGCGCCCTCGCGCATCAGCTTCTTGCCGATTCCAGTCGAGCCGGTGAAGCTCACCGCGCGCACCGCCGGATTGGCAACCAGTTCGCCGACGATCGGCTGCGCGGCGCCGGTGACGACATTGAAGACGCCGGGCGGGAGGCCCGCACGGTCGGCGAGCTCGGCAAGCGCTAGCGCCGAGAACGGCGTTTCCGAGGCGGGTCGCACCACCACCGTGCAACCGGCGGCGAGCGCCGCGGCGGCTTTGCGGGTGATCATGGCAGAGGGGAAGTTCCATGGCGTGACGCACGCGACCACGCCGACCGGCTCGCGGCGCACCGTCATCTGCCGGTTGGGCAGATGGCTCATCGGCATCTCGCCGTCGATGCGCTTGGCCTCCTCGGCGAACCATTCGACGAAGCTTGCCGCATAGTCGATCTCGCCGCGCGACTCCGCCAGTGGCTTCCCCTGTTCGAGCGTCATCAGCACCGCAAGATCCTCGCGGTTGGCGACGATCAGGTCGTACCAGTTGCGCAGGAGCCGCGACCGGTCCTGAGGCAGCAGCTCTCGCCAGGCGTCGAAAGCGTGTTCTGCCGCCGCGATGGCAAGCCGCGTCTCCTCCATGCCCATATCGGGCACATGGCCGACCATGTCCCCTGTCGAAGGATTGACAACGGCGATGGTCTGGCCGTTGGCCTGCCATTTGCCATCGATGAAGGCGAATTCGCGCAGAAGGCGCGGATCGGTCAGCCGCTCCATGCCCCGCGGCTTGCTGGCGCTGTCGGGCCAGTAGGCGAGTGCAGTCGAACTCTGGGCCATGATTTCGGGTCTCCTCTGGGTATTGGCCCGGAGGATAGGCGCGCGTGCGCCGGGACTTCCGCCGAAGTGCCGGCTATCGACGGTGGTTTCATCTTTTCGAGGAGCCCTTTGGCGAGGACTCGTCTGCTGGCGTGTCGCGCTCATGCCGTGTCTCCGCCAAGGAGCGCATCGAGCGGCAATTCGGCATTGTCCTTGACCGACTTGGTCACCACGTAGCTGTAATAGCGCTCGATCTGGAGGCCGCTTTCCAGGAGGTCGTCCATCAGTCGTTGATAGGCGTCGATGTCGCGGACCACGACCTTCATCACATAATCGATGCCGCCGCCGGTCGCCTGGCAGTCGATGACCTCGGGCGTTGCCCGGATGCGGCTCTCGAAGCGCTCGAAATCGGCAGCCCGATGCTGCTTGAGCACGACCTCGACCATCACCGTGGTGACGGGCGCCAGCTTCTTGAGCGAGAGCCGCGCGGCATAGCCGGCAATAACCCCGCTCGCCTCGAGGCGCTTCAGCCGCTCCCAGACCGGACTCGGCGTCAGGTTGACCCTCTCGGCAAGTCCGGCCTTGGTGATGCGGCCATCGCGCTGCAGGGCCTTGAGGATCGCCCGATCATAGCTGTCCAGAGCCATTGCTCAGCTCTCCACGGTCTGGCCGAGGCCGCGGGCGCGGGCGACGTCGAGTGCGTGCACCGCGATGGAGGTATCCTGCACGCCGGTCCCCGTCAGGTCGCAAACGGTGATCTCGTCGTCCGACCGTCGGCCGGGCACATGGCCGGCACAGATGGCGCCGAGCTCGTCGGCCATGTGGTCGGGGCCAACGAGATCCGCCGCAATCGCCGAGCGCAGCTCGCCCACCACCCTGGATTGGGCCAGTCGATCGCACACGAACCGGTCGGCAGCCGTGACGATTGACGGATCGAGTTCGTTCTTCTCGCTCGAGTCCGAGCCCATCGCAGTGATGTGCAATCCGGGGTGCATCCATTCGGCGCGGATCAGCGGTGACCGCGACGGGGTCGTCGTCACCACCACCTGGCTCTGACGCACCAGGGCCTCCGGGGTTTCGGCAACCGCCACCGGTCTGCCGAGTCGAGCCGTCATCCGATCGGCGTAGGCGTTCGCCTTCGAAGTATCGCGCGACCAGACCAGCAGGCGGGCGAATGGCCGCACGAGCGCTAGTGCCTCGATCTGCAGTTCGGCTTGCACTCCGGCCCCGATCACTCCGACCGTCTCGACATTGGCGAGCGCGAGATGCCGGGCCGCCACGGCCCCCGCCGCGGCGGTCCGCACGTCGGTGAGATAGCCGTTGTCGAGCAGCACGGCCTTGACGATGCCGGTCTCCGCGTCCAGCACGATCATCAGGCCGTTGAGGCTGGGGAGGCCCCGCTTGGGATTGTCGAAGAAGCCGGGACTGACTTTGATGGCAAAACCCGAGAGGCCGGGGACATAGGCTGTCTTGACGTCGACCTCGCCGTGCTTTTCGGCGATGGCCATCGAGAGGATCGGCGGCATCACGACGCCGCCTCCGGCAAGGGCCGCGAACGCGCCCTCGACGATATCGACCGAGCCAGGGTCGAGGGCGACGCATGCCCGCAGATCGCGCTCGGTAAGGATGGTGACGTCAGGCATCCGATGCCTCCGGCGATTTGCCGTCGATGACGGCGCGGAACACGTCCATGTCGACGTTGCGGCCCGAAATAACCACTGCAACATTGCGTCCGAGCTCGGCGAGCCCCGGTTCGATCAGTGCCGCAATGCCCACGGCACCGGCTCCTTCGGCCACCCATCCCGCCTTGAGGAACAGCGTCCGCATGGCAGCAGCGATCTGGGTCTCGGTGAGGAGGACAATGTCATCGACCAAGTCCCGGACCATGGAGAACGTATGCCTATTGGAAAGGCCAATGCCGCCGCCCAGCGAATCCGCGAGCGTCGGTTCCTCGACCACATCGACCGGATGCCCAGCCGAAAGGCTCGCCGCCATCGCCGCGCCGCGCTCCATGCTGAGGCCGATTACCCGCACGCCCGGCGCCTTCGCTTTTGCCGCAGCCGCGATGCCGGCGATCAATCCTCCACCCGACAGCGGCACGAGGATAGTGTCGGTTTCCGGCGCATCCTCGAGGATCTCGAGCCCGATCGTACCTTGGCCGGCGATGACGGCGGCGTGGTCGAATGGCGGGATTTCGACGAGACCTTGCTGCGACACCAGCCGGTCGACCTCCGCCTGCGCGTCGTCCTGGCTTTTGCCGACGATGCTGACTTTGGCGCCAAGCTTGCGAACAGCCTCGATCTTGTTCTGGGGGACCAGTTTCGACATGCAGACCGTCGCGGGAATGCCGAGCCGGTCCGCCGCGTAGGCGAGCGCCCGGCCATGGTTGCCCGTCGAGGCGCAGACCACGCCGCGCGCCGCTTCCTGCGGGGAGAGGCGCGAGAGAGCGTTTGCCGCGCCGCGTAGCTTGAAGGCGCCGGTGGGTTGAGCGGTTTCGAGCTTTAAGAGGACGCGGCGACCGCCATCGGAAAATTCCGGCGTCTCAACCAAAGGCGTGCGGCAGGCGATACTCTTGATCGCCGCTTGCGCGTCTTCGAAAGCCCGGAGATCCATCGTCTACCTGCGATGAGATGTGTACATCTAACGTCCAATCTGTCGCCAAGCTGCCCTGAAATCAAGCAAAATACAATTCTGACATGAAATGATGTGCACAACTATTGCAAATACGACATTCTTGGGGCAGGCTCGATTTCGCCGCATCCGGCTGGGGGCTCGGTTGCCGCGCAAAAGCTATCGGAAGCTGTTGGTGCCTCGTGGACAAAAAGGAACGCACAAGATGAAACCGACCGTAAGACGGCGCGCTCTCATTGCCTTGATTGCCGCTGCCACGACTTTGACTCTCGCTGGCGCTGCGCAAGCGCAGTCGACCCTGGACGCGGCCAAGGAGGCTGGCTTTATCCGTGTCGGGTTTGCCAATGAAGCCCCGTTTGGCTTCGCAACGCCCGCGGGCACGCTGACGGGTGAATCCCCCGAGGTGGTCAAGGCCATCATGGCCAAGCTCGGCGTTCCGCAGGTGGATGGCGTCCTGACCGAATTCGGCTCGCTGATCCCGGGCCTGCAGGCTGGCCGCTTCGACATCGTCGCCGCCGGTATGTTCGTCAATCCAGCGCGCTGCGAGCAGGTGGCCTTCTCCGAGCCGACCTATGGCATCGGGCAGGGCATGCTGGTCGCCAAAGGCAATCCTAAGGAGATCGTCGACTACGCGACCTTTGCCGAAAACCCGGACCTGAAGCTCGCCGTTATGGCGGGCGCGGTCGAGGCCGGCTATGCGGCTGATGCCGGCGTTGCTGAATCCCAGCTCGTCCTGTTGCCCGATCAGGCCAGTCTCGTTGCCGCCGTCACCGCGGGACGCGCGGACGCTGCCGCATTGACCGCACTCTCTATAGCCGACATGGCCTCCAAGAATCCTGAAACGGAAGCTGTGAAACCGTTCGGCGAGGTCGCGGGCAAGTCGGTGGTCGGGCACGGCGCCGTCGCCTTCCGCAAAGAGGACACGGACCTGCTCGAGGCGTTCAATGCTGAACTCGAGACGTTCCTCGGCTCGGAAGAGCATCTGGCGTTGGTCACCCCGCACGGCTTTGGGGCAGACTACATGCCGACCAAAACGACCGCCGAACTCTGTGCCGGCGAGTAAGATGCGGCGCGGCCGGTAACGGAGAGCAAAGATGGCGCAGAGGCTACTCCTCGTCAGCACCATCATGGCCTTCCTCGCCGGCCTCGCCATCGCGTCGTTTGCGGGGTTCCGGGAGTTCCTGCCGGGACTCCTGCAGGGCGCGCTGATCACCGTCGAGATCACTGTAGCCGGCGCCGTATTGGCCTTGGTGTGTGCGGTGATCGCCGCGCTCGCCAAGCTCTACGGGCCAGCGCCGGTGCGCTGGCTCGCCATCACTTACATCGAGCTTTTCCGCGGCACGTCGGCGCTCGTGCAGTTGTTCTGGATGTTCTTCGTCCTCCCCCATTTCGGGGTGAGACTTGAGCCCTTGCTGGTCGCGATCCTCGCACTCGGGCTCAACATCGGCGCCTACGGCGCCGAGGTGGTGCGCGGCGCCATCATAGCCGTGCCGCGCGGCCAATGGGAAGCCACCATCGCCCTCAACATGAGCCGCGCCGCGGCGCTCCGCCGGGTCATCCTGCCGCAGGCCTTCGTCGCGATGATCCCGCCCTGGGGCAACCTCCTGATCGAATTATTGAAATCCACCTCCTTGGTGTCGCTCATCACCATTGCAGATCTGACCTTCCGGGCTCAGCAGATGAACCAGACGACCTTCCGGACGGTCGAGATCTTCATCATCGTGCTGCTGCTCTATCTCGCCATCTCGATGATCATCACGGTCGGCATGCGCGCGCTCGAGGCGAAGGCCGCCGGCGCGGTCGCCAGGGGGAGGGCGCACTGATGGTCTGGGATTGGAGCTACGCCCTCTCCATCCTGCCCATACTGGCGCAGGCGTCGATCGTGACCATCCAGGCGACTCTGCTCGGCTTCGTCCTCGCGGCAACGCTCGGTCTGCTCCTCGCAATCCTGCGGACGTCGCCGCTGCCGATCATCGCTGTCCCCACCGGGCTTGTCGTCGAATTCATCCGCTCGACGCCGCTCCTCATCCAGATTTTCTTCCTCTATTTCGTCTTTCCCGAATTCGGCGTGACGCTAGATGCCTTTGTGGCCGGGGTGATCGCGCTGGGCGTGCACTATGCGACCTATTGCTCGGAGGTCTACCGCGCGGGCCTCGAAGGCGTGCCGCGCGGCCAGTGGGAAGCCTCGACCGCGCTCAACCTCAGCCCCTTCCATACCTTCCGCGACGTGATCATTCCGCAGGCCATCCCGCCGGTGATCCCGGCGCTCGGCAATTATTTCGTCGCCCTTTTCAAGGAAACGCCGCTGCTCTCGGCCATCGCGGTGATGGAGCTGATGCAGCGCGCCAAAATTCTCGGTTCGCAGACTTTCCGCTATATCGAGCCGATCACCATTGCCGGCGCCTTCTTCCTCGTCATGAGCCTGATCGCAGCAGCGCTTATCCGCTATGTTGAAAGAAGGATCGCCCTGAGGGGGATACGACCATGACCGCGCCGGATTCCAACGGAACACCGATGGTGCGCTTCGAAAACGTCACCAAAAGCTATGGCTCCTTCGTGGTGCTGGATGGCCTCGATCTTGAATTCGGGGCAGGGGAGAAGGTCGCGATCATCGGCCCTTCGGGGTCCGGCAAGACCACTGTGCTGCGCATGCTGATGACGCTGGAGCGGATCAACGACGGCATCATCTGGCTCGACGGCGAACCGCTGACACACATGGAGAGGGACGGCCAGCTCGTCCCTGCCAACGCCGCGCACCTGCGCCGGCAGCGCGGCAAGATCGGCATGGTGTTCCAGCATTTCAACCTGTTTCCGCACATGAACGCCGTGCAGAACTGCATGGAAGCCCCGGTGACCGTGCTCAGGATGCCGAAGGCGGAAGCCCGGGCGCGCGCCTGCGAGCTGCTCGAGATGGTCGGCCTCGGGGACAAGTTCAATCACTATCCCGGCCAGCTTTCAGGCGGCCAGCAGCAGCGCGTCGCCATTGCGCGGGCGCTTGCGATGCGTCCCAAAGTCATGCTGTTCGACGAGGTCACCTCGGCCCTCGATCCGGAACTGATCGGGGAGGTGCTCAATGTCATTCGCAAGCTCGGCTCCGAGCTTGATCTGACCATGCTCATGGTCACCCACCAGATGGGGTTCGCCAAGGAGTTCGCCGATCGCGTATGCTTTTTCCACAGCGGCAAGATCTGTGAGCAGGGGCCGCCCGAGCAGATCTTCGGCGCGCCGGAGAATGAACGCACAAAGCAGTTTCTCAGTGCGGTCCTGGAAGCGACATGACCATTGTCGAGCCCGCTGGTGCAGCCAGGAAGGCTGCGCCCGATCGCGTCACCGCATCGGCGCGGGAGCGGTCGGACCGTATCTACATGACCTTGCGCGACCGCATTTGCCTGTTGGAGTATCCGCCCGGCACGCGTCTCTCGGAAGAAGAGATTGCAGAGGAATTCGCGGTCAGCCGTACCCCCGTCCGTCGGGTCCTTACCCGGCTCGAGAGCGAGGGCATGGTCGAAATCATGCATGGTGTCGGCACCATCGTTACCGATGCCGACCTCGAGCAGTTGGCCCAAGTCTACCATCTGCGCCGCGAACTGGCAGTGCTTGCCGGTAGGCTCTCTCCCATCCCGCGCACCGAGGCCGATCTCGAGCGCGTGCGCGCCCTCATCGCGCGCTGCGACGAGATCTCGGCTCAACCCGATCATGCCGAATTCGCCCGCCTCAACATGGCGTTCTTCGCCGAGATCAGCGCCATGACCGGGAACGTCCCGTTGCGTGAGATCAGCGAGCGGCTCTACTTCCAGACCTCGCGTATCGTTCTGAAGCTCCTGCCGGTCTTGAACCTGGCCGAAGAGTTCGCGGCGTTCCGAGATGAGATGGCCGAGATCCTCGCCGCCATGCAGATCAATGATCTCGAGTCCGTGGGGCACCTGCGCCGCGCCCACATCTCGATGAGTTTCACCCGCATGCAGCGCTACGTGCAGACCCACCAAGCCGAGACCACCTGATGAAACCCTCTCCGATCGTCCCAACCGTCGACTTCGATGCCGGCGGGGTTCAGCACGGCTTCCTGCGCCTGCCCTGGAGCCGCGATGAAAGCGCCTGGGGCAATCTCATGATCCCCATCACCGTGGTCAGCAACGGCGAGGGGCCGACGGCACTTCTGACCGGCGCCAGTCACGGGGACGAATATGAAGGACCGGTCGCTCTCGTCGACCTCGCGCGCTCGCTGGATCCCGCCGATGTCAGCGGCCGGGTTATCATCCTCCCGTTCCTCAACTATCCCGCCTTCCGCGCTGGCCGCCGCCTCTCGCCCATCGACGCCGCCAACATGAACCGCATCTTCCCCGGCCAGCCAGACGGCACCGTGAGCCAAAAGATCGCCGACTTCGTGCAGCGGCAGTTCTTGCCACTTGCCGATGTCGTTCTGGATTTCCACTCGGGTGGCAAAACCCTCGATTTCGTGCCCTTCGCTGCCGCGCATGCATTGCCTGACCAAGAGCACGAGGCGCGGTGCCATGCGGCGCGCGACGCGTTCGGAGCTCCCTATTCGATGACCATGCTCGAGATCGATGCTGTCGGCATGCTGGATACGGCGGCCGAGGAATTGGGCAAGGTGTTCGTCACCACCGAGCTCGGCGGCGCCGGCACCGCCACGGCCCGCAGCATCGCCATAGCCAAGCGCGGCGTACGCAACGTCCTCATCCACTCGGGCATCCTGGCGGGCGAGGTGGTCCAATCTCCTTCCACCCGCCTCGACATGCCGTCAGCCGATTGCTTCGTCTTCTCGGAAACCGACGGCCTTATCGAGCCCTGTGTCGATCTCGGCGATCGGGTGGCGGCAGGCGACGTCATTGCCCGCGTTCATTCGGCGACCCGCACCGGCGAGGCACCAGTGGATTATCACGCCCGTCTCTCCGGTATCCTGGCTGCCCGCCACGCGCCGGGTCTGATCGGCATCGGCGACTGTCTGGGCGTGGTTGCCACACTGGTTTGAGGGCGCTGCCCTCTTGCTCAAGCGGCAACGAAAGAGGCGGGGATCGCTCCCCGCCGCTCGTTCACGTCACCAGAAAGATGATGATGATCAGCCAGATGGGCACCCCCAGGAGCCACAAGGCCAGACCTCTGAACATGGCTTCCTCCTTGCCTAAAACCTGCGGAACACGTCGGCGAAGTAGAGGTTCCTGTCGCGGTGATCGCCGCCCTTCTGTGCCGCCCAATAGGCACCGATGGCCGAGACCAGCAGCGCGGCGGCTACGATGAAGGCACCGATCACGGTGGTGTTGCGCGCAATCCGCGCCGCATCGATCGCCTGCTCGCGTGCAACTTGCACGTTGCCGATTACCTCATCGACTCGAGCCGTCGCCTCTTCCGGCGCGAGGCCGGTATTGGCGGCGACGAGGGTCGCGAGATAAGCGCGGTCGGCATCGGGAACGGTGCCGTCACCAAGCGCTGCCTGAGCAAAGATCCGGCCCGCTTCGGCGCGCGCCGTCGTCGCATCGGTCGGTTGTTCCGTGCGGAACAGCGTATCGACGAAATAGGCGTTGGGGTCGATCGATCCTTCGGCCGCGTTCCCCGCCGCCTCCGTGACCGTGGCGGCGGCTGCGCCGACGGTATTGACCGCAGTGGTTAGTCCGGCAAGCGCGAAGAAGGCGCCAATAACGGCGGCACCTGCCCAGACCAGGAGGCCATGGGCACCATCGCGCATGTCACTTTCCTCCTCGGTGGCGTCTAACGCCCTGCGGCGCAGCCGCCCGGTAAGGTAGCCGCCCACCATGAAGCTCGAGATCTGTGTCCACAGCAGCCAGCTTGCCGCCGCGATGGCGATGAGCCAGGCCGGCGCGCCTTCCCGCGCCTCGAAACCGACAAAGCTTAGGCCCACGGCGGAGCCGAAGCTCAGAAAGAGAATGGAGATGGCCGATGCCAGAACAATGCCGGCGATGATGGCCGGCCAGTCCACATAAGAGGATTTGTCGCGTTCTCCCGCCGTTTCGACGACGGCGACGCCAGAGGGCGCCTCAGTAACAGTCGCGCGTGCCATTTCGTTCTCCTCAACCGAGACCGAGGAACGACAGGATGGCAAGAACCACGACGACGAGGCCGACGAGATAGATGATCGAATTCATCGCTAGCGCCTTCTTGGTTGACTACGGTGTCTCATCAACCGGGAACGGATGGAATTTGTTCCGAACGCTAGGGGAATTATGTGCATAATGAGGCAGGCGCGCTTCAACCGTGCTGGTCTCGGAGGTTTGGCGGACTTCCCGAGTTAGTGCTGGCTGATCCGTTGGCCGGTGGCGGTGTCGAACACGTAAGTGCGCTCGGTGGGCACCCCCACGGTGAGCGTTTCGCCGCTGTTGATGTCATGCTCGCCGCTGACCAGGACCACCGTCGGATGACCTCCTAGGTCAAGGGTAACAAAAGTCTGCCCGCCCGTTGGCTCGACGAACGTCACATCCCCTTTGTAAGACCCGGATCCGGTCTGGAAATGTTCAGGGCGAATGCCCACGATCACTCGCTGACCGGCAGTGACCGACGTGGCGAGAGTAAAGGGGAAGGCAAGGCCTGTTGCGGTGCGGGCGGTGTTGTCCTCGACGGTAGCCTCGAAGAAATTCATGGCCGGCGAACCGATGAAGCCGGCAACAAAGAGGTTCGCGGGCCGCCGATAGAGCTCCATCGGCGAGCCCTGTTGCTGGATCACGCCGTGATTGAGCACGACTACGCGGTCGGCCAGCGTCATGGCTTCGACCTGGTCGTGGGTCACGTAGATCGAGGTCACGCCCACCTTCTTGTGCAGTGCCTTTATTTCACTGCGCATCTGCACACGCAGCTTGGCATCGAGGTTGGAGAGCGGCTCGTCGAACAGGAACACCGCCGGGTCACGCACTATGGCGCGGCCCATGGCGACTCGCTGGCGCTGGCCGCCGGACAACTGGCTCGGTTTGCGCTCGAGAAGGGACTCGAGCTCCAGCATGCGCGCGGCCTGGTTCACGCGCGCATTGATTTCGGCCCTGGGCTTCCCGGAAAGCTCTAGGTTGAACGCCATGTTCTTGAAGACGCTCATATGTGGGTAGAGCGCATAGGTCTGGAACACCATCGCGATGTTGCGTTCGCGCGGGGTGAGATCGTTGACGATCTTGTCCCCGATGGCGATATCGCCGCCGGTAATGTCCTCCAGCCCCGCGACCATGCGCAAGATGGTCGACTTGCCACAACCGGACGGGCCGACCAGGGCGACGAACTCGCCATCGGCGACCGAAAGGTTGATGCCCTCGATGACCGAGACGGTGCCATAGCTCTTGGCGATGTTCTGCAGTTCCAATCCAGCCATGGCTGCTCTCCTTGCCCGAGGACCTGGACCCAGGGGCTATTTGACGGCGCCGGCCGTCAGACCGGCAATGATGTGCTTCTGCGCGGCAAAGAAAACGATGACCGTCGGCAAAAGGGTGAGGGTGACAAAAGCCAGGATCAGTTGCCAATCGGTGCTGAACTCGCCGCGATAGACCATGATGCCAAGCGGCCAGGGATATTTGCTCTCGGAATTGAGCATGATGAGCGGGAGGATGTAGCTGTTCCAGCTGCCGACGAACGAAATGATGCCGACCGTGGCGATGATCGGACGGCTGAGCGGCAGGGTGATGCTCCAGAAGAAGCGCAGATAGCCCGCGCCATCGACAAAGGCGGCATCGAACAGTTCGCTGGGCAGGTTTCGGAAAAAGTTGCGAAACAGGAGGATGCTCATGCCGAGGCCGAAAGCGACCTGCGGCAACACCACGCCCCAATAGGTATCGAGCAGCCCGAGATCCCGGATGCGGATGAAGAGCGGCAGGATGGCGGTTGCAGCGGGGAACATCAGTCCGACGAGGAAATAGTTGAGCAGGAACCCCGAGCCGAAGAACTTGACGTGGGCGAAGGTGAAGGCGGCCATCGACGACAGCATCAGCGTCAGGAACACGGTCAGCACCGCGATGAGTAGCGAATTGCCCATCTGCAGCCAGTAGCGCTGGCTGATCAGGATATCGGCGTAGTTCGACCATTGCCATTCGTGCGGCAGGCCGAACGAATTGCCGCGCAATTCGCCGAGCGTTTTGAAGCCGCCGAGCGCCGTCATGACCAGGGGAATGATCACGACGCCGGCGACGATTATCAGGCTCGCATAGAGGTAGATCTTGGTCCGGAAGGCGACGCTGCGGCCACCCGAGGACCCAGCAGCTGCATCGATGGGGGCTGTCGTATCAGTCATTTTTCATGAAGACCCGCTTGTAGCTGAAGGCCAGGGTGACGCAGATGATGAACAGCACCACGCCCACCGCCGAGCCGAACCCGACCTGCATGCGCATCACGCCGAAGGTATAGAGGAAGGTGACCATAGTCTGGGTGGCGTTGGACGGCCCACCGCCGGTCAGCGGCATGATCATGTCGAAGAGCTGCAGCGAGCCCACGACGGCAAAGAACACCGACAGGCGCACGGTGGAGCCGAGAAGGGGCAGCGTGACGCGGAAGAACTTCTGCCAGCCGGTGGCGCCGTCGATATCGGCCGCTTCCAGCACGTTCTTGTCGATGGCTTGGAGGCCGGCGACGAACAGCATCATATGGAAGCCGAAATACTTCCAGACGATGACGCCGAGGACCGCATAGAAGGCGACCTGCCGGTCGGCCAGCCAGAACGGCGCGTCCATGCCGAAGGAGTTGAAGATGCCGGCAACGAGACCAAACTGTCCGTCATAGACGAAGCGCCAGATCATGCCGGCGGCGACATCTGCAAGGACATAAGGAAGGAAGAAGAGCAGCCGGAAGGCCACCGCGCCTTTGATGCGATGCGTCACCATCGTGGCGAGCCACAGCGCGAGCGGAATCTGCACCAGGATGGAAATGAGGATGATGAGGCCGTTGTTGATCAAGGCCTGGCGGAAGGCGCCGTTGTTGAAGATCAGCTCGTAATTGCGGGTGCCGATCCACTGGTCCGGCAGGCCATAGCCGTTCCAGTTGTAGAAGGAATACCAGGCTGCCTCGCCCATCGGCAGGATGACGAAGACGGTGAACAATAGCAGCGCCGGTGGCAGGAACAGTACCAGCACCGGCAACTTGCCGCGGATCTGGCTGCGCTTCGCGCGTGCGATGGAAGGTGAACGCGTCACCGCTGGCGCCGCATCGGCCACCGAGCTGGTCTGGCTCATCAGTCGGGCCTCCCGATAACTGCCTCGGAGTCGGATGGCTGCCACGCCGGAAAGCGTGGCAGCCAGGCGATTACATCTCGAGCGAGAAGGCGTCCTGAATCTGCTGCACGGCATCCTCGGCTGAGATCTGGCCTGAGACCAGTTCCACGGACATGTCGTTGACCACCCGCCCGACATTGGGGCCGAGATCCTGGTCGAGATAGTTCTGGTGCCAGGTGGCGCCGCCCATCTCGGTGACGATTTCCCGCATGAACGGGTCGACCACGCCATCCTCTGCACCGAGCGTCGTGGGCAGGATGCTGGTTTCGGCAGCCAGGCGCCGTGCGTTGTCCTGGCTAAGATAGAATTTGAGGAAATCTTCGGTTTCCGGCGGCGCATTGGCGGTGACGACCCAGCCATTGAGCCCACCGAATTCGTCGGTGATCACGCCCGGGGCGTCCTCGACCAGCGGGAAGAGGAAACGACCGATCTGGTCGCCGGACAACCCTTCGCCATCGGTGGCCGCCTGCGCTTGGATCTGCGGTGTCGCGGTGTTCTGGAAGCCGAGGATCATCGCGGCGCGACCGTCGGCGAACACGGCCTGAGTATCCGGCCAGGTGGCGCCGAGATAGCCTTCCTGGAAGGGCTCGAGAGCGCCGAGCTCGATCAGATTTTCGCTGGCGCGGACAAAGCCGTCACCGGTGAAGCCCCCGCCATTCTTAGCCGCCGCGAAACCGTCTTTGCCGAGTTCCCGCATGGTGAGATAGGACCAATAGAAGTGGATCGGCCACTTGTCTCCGCCGCCTCCGGCGATCGGGGTGATACCGGCATCCTTGAGCGTTTGGACCGCATCGAGGAAATCCTGCCAGGTGGTGATGGCGGAGGCATCGACGCCGGCCTGCTCGAACAGCGCCTTGTTGTAGAAGAAGGAGACCTGTCCCCACTGGAAGGGCGCTGCCCAGACCTTGCCGTCGATGCTGAGGCCATCGACCGCGGCCGGCGAGAAGGTCGAGCGCCACGCACCGCCATCGGCATCCATGGCTTCTGTCAGGTCGCGCAGCGCGCCGGTCTGGGTCTGCGCCTTCAGCACGCCGCCACCCCAGGTGTAGAACATGCTCGGCGCCTCGCTCGACTGCAAAAGCGTCGGAAGCTTGGCCTTGAACGCCTCGTTTTCGAGGAACTGGAACTCGATTTTGACGTCGGGATGCTCGGCCTCGTATTGCGCGGCGATGTCCTGCCACACAGCCAAGCGGTCCGGATTGGCCTCCAGATGCAGCCACTTGATCACCGATTGTGCCGATGCCGAAGAAATACCCACTAACAGCGTCGCCGCGCTTAGGGCAATAGCAAGCCGATGCCGCGCCAGGCGGCCAAAAAGCATGGTCATGAGATCCTCCCGATCGGACTGATTAGTCCTGATTACAAATTAATTAGCGCGCGTTGAGGTACGATTGTCAAGAAGGAGGCGGCCTTTCCTGGAGGGCTTTTCGGCTGCGCTCTTGTGCATTCGCCCAACCCTGTGCAAAAGAAACAGAAAAATTAGTCCGCCTTGTTGATTAAATGGGCGGAAGACGGGGCTTGGTATGAAAACCGCCGATCCTGAGCTGATGCGCGCCATCAACCGGTTCCATGTGCTCGATACCATTCGTCGGGCCGGCTCCATTTCCCGCGTCGAGATCGGCGAACGTACGCAGTTATCGGCCACCACCATTTCGGCCATCACCGCCGCGCTGCTCGACGACGAGCTGATCACCCCGCACCACGAAGGCGGCCTACGCAGCGACAGCAACGGCAATCGGGGCCGGCCACGGGTGATGCTGACCCTCAACGCCTCAGCTGCACGGGTGGTCGGCGCCAAGATCGCCACCAACCGCCTGGTGTTCGTGGTGACCGACTTCCAGGGCGACATCCTCGCCCATCTCACCCTGCCGGTACGGGTCGACCGCCTGCCGCTGCCGGTGGTTGCCGACCTGGTGGAAGACGGCGTGCGACGCTGCGTGCTCGACGCCGGTCTTGCACTCGCCGATATCCACACCGTTGCGCTCGCGGTCCCAGGGGTCGTTGAGCATGGATCGGGCCGGGTGCGATCAAGCCCTGTCTTCCGCGACGTCGACGTGCCACTCGCAACCTACATAGCCGAGCGGCTGGGAATAGCCACCATCGCTGAGAGCGACGCCAACGCCATGGCCATGGCCCAGCACTGGTTCGGCCGCGCGCGTGACTGCGATGATTTCGTGCTTGTCTCCATGGAAGAGGGACTGGGCCTCGGCGTGATGCATGGCGGGCAGTTGTTTCGCGGCGCGCGTGAGCTGAGCCTGGATCTCGGACACATGATGATGGGGGTTTCCACAGTCCAGTCGGAGCGCCTGTCCGATATTGCCAGCGAGCGGGCGATTCTGGATGGCGAGCATGCCGACCTGCGGCTGCGCGAGGCCATGCGGGTAGGGCGCGGCATGAACCACGTGCAGCGCCTGCTGGCCGAGGGCGATGACGGCTTTACCGCCACCGCCAGTCGGGCCGGAGAGGCCCTGGGCATCGCCATCGCCAATCTCGTCGGGCTGTTCGCTCCGCCACGCGTCATCCTGGTGGGCTCGAGCCTTGCGCTCGGCAGGAGTCTGCTCGATCCGCTGCAGGCCTCGTTCGAGCGCGCCCTGTCCGCGCCGCTGCGCGAGGTCAGCCAGATCATCATCGACGAAGCGGGCGACGAGCTGTGGGCCCGCGGCGCGGCGGCCGTAGCGTTGAGCGAGCTCTACGGGTCGCCATGGAGCACGACCGGCCCGGCTCTGCGCAGCACCCTCTAGAGGCCGTGTGTCGGCCTTGCCGGCACGCCAGAACAGTCATCAGGGAAAAGGAGGAGAGCAGTCATGAGAGAGGCGTTGATCGTTTGGGGCGGCTGGAGCGGTCACGAGCCGGAGCAGTGCGCGCAGATCATCCGTGCCATGCTGGAGGAGGACGGTTTCAAGGTCTATGTCGAGAACACCACCGAAGCCTTTGCCGATCCAGCCCTTCACGATCTGAGCCTCATCGTTCCGATCTTCACCATGAGCAAGATTGAAAAGGAGGAACTCTCCAACCTCCGGGCGGCGGTCGAGGGCGGGGTTGGCTTGGGCGGCTACCACGGCGGCATGGCCGACGCTTTCCGGGAGGCGGTGGAGTATCAATTCATGGTGGGCGGGCAGTGGGTGGCCCACCCAGGCAACATCATCGACTATCGCGTCGACATCAGCCGGCCAGACGACCCGATAATGGAGGGCATCGAGAGCTTTCCCTATCGGTCCGAGCAATACTACATGCACGTGGATCCTTCGAACGAGGTGCTGGCCACTACGACGTTCTCGGGTGAGCACGCCTATTGGATCAACGGCGTGACCATGCCGGTCGTTTGGAAGCGGCATCACGGCAAGGGCAGGGTCTTCTATTCCTCACTCGGCCATGTCTCGAGAGAGTTCGAAGTGCCGCAAATGCGCACCATCCTGCGCCGTGGCCTCAACTGGGCGGCACGCGATGCCTAGCGGTGCGCTAGGCTGCATCGCCCTCAAGGGCGAACCACCGTGTTGCATCGGCAGGCGCCACGGGTGCGGCGACCGGTGGTAGCGCCTCGACGATCGCTTGCGCCTCGGCAAGGCAGTCGGCAAATCCAGGCGCCGGCTCTTGTGCGGGTTCGGCGGCCTCGCCCCAACGGCAGAGATCGGCGAAGGCGAGCGCCGGCTCCCGCGCCTCGCCGCCATAGCGCCAGCGGCCGGAGGCAGTGTCGCATCGATAGGCCCCAAGGAACCGGCGGCCATGGCGGGCGATGAACCGCACCGCATCGAGAATGAACGCGACCTCGGCGTCTTCGAGGAAGAAATTGAAGTTGAGCCGCACCCACCCCGGGCGGTAGGCGCTGAGGCCCCGCTGCACCAATCCATCATATTCGGCTGCCCGGGCATCATCGATCCCCAGCAGGTCATGCGCATAAGGACCGGCGCAGGAGCATCCGCCGCGTGCCTGGATGCCGAAAAGGTCGTTGAGCAGCGCGACGACCAGATTGGGATGGAGGTAGCGCGCGCCACAGCGGATGTTGAAGGAGAAGATAGCGAGACGGTCGCGCTCACTGGGTCCGAAGACCTCTATGTCAGGCTCGCGTCCCCAGGCGTCGAGCACCCGCGCAACCGTTGCCGCTTCGATGGCCTCGATGGTTCCTGCGCCGATCTCGGCCTTCAGCTGCATTACCATACCTGCGCGGATGTCGCCGATGACGTTGGGTGTGCCCGCTTCCTCACGCCGCTCCTCGTCGGCAAGGTAGCGATGGGAGCGGGCGGTAACATAGGCGACGGTGCCGCCGCCCGGCACGCTCGGCACCGGGGTTTGCAGCAGGCGCCGGTCCGCGACCAGAACGCCCGAGGCCCCGGGACCGCCGACGAACTTGTGCGGCGAGAGAAAGATCGCGTCGATGTGGTCGCCGGCGCCAGGTGTTGATTCGCCCATGTCGATCGGCAGATATGGCGCCGCGGCGGCAAAGTCGGCAAAGAACTCGGCCCCGTGCCGGTGCAGCAGTCTTGCCAGAGCCCGCATGTCGGTGCGAAGGCCTGTGACGTTGGAGGCGGCCGAGAAGCTGCCGATGCGGCGCGGCACATCGCGGGCCGCGGCAAGCTCGCGTTCCAGCGTTTCCATGCAGAGCCGCCCGTGCGCATCGAGCGGGATGCGCATGACCTGCGCTCCGGACTCGCGCCAGACGAGTTCATTGGAGTGGTGCTCATAAGGGCCGACGAAGACGATGGTCTGCGCAGCCTCAGCATCGCGATACCGAAGGGCGACAAGGTTCGCGAGCTTGTTGACTGCCGCCGTCGCCCCCGAGCCGCAGAAGATGACCGCATGCCGCTCGTCTGCCCCGACAGCGCTGCGGATGACGGTGCGCGCCTGCTCGCGCAGGCGGGTCGTCTGCAGCCCAGTATAGGATGTCTCGGTGTGGGTGTTGGCGTAAGTCGGCAGCACCTGCGTCATCACCGCCGTCTCGACGAAGTCAAGCGCCCGGCCGGAAGCGGTGTAGTCGGCATAGACGAGCCGCCGAGGGCCGAAGGGGCCCGCGATCGTTGTTGAACCTCCGATAAGAGCGCCGCGGATACGGCGGATCAAGCCTTCGGCGCGTTGCGGAATGGCAACCAACATGACGATCTCCTTACTGAGGTATAATGTACCCTCCGCAAGGATATTTGAAGCAAAAACTTGCACAGATCGCGAAATCCAGGGAAAACGTGACCCAGTTGTGCAGCCTCGGCGAAATATTGCGCAGTGGCGCCGGCGGTCATCACAGGCGGGCGGGCTGCACTACGTTGGCGAGGAGCCGGAATGCGCCGGGCACCAGCCGGTCGAGCTGATGGTGAAGCAGGAGACCCACATGCGTATACCGGCCAGTTCCGATCGCTGCCGAGAGCAGGGAGCCGAGAAGCGGCTTTTCGCCCGCGTCGTTCATCGAGAGTAGCGGCTCATATCCCTCGTCCCACTGCGAGGCGAAATAGAGGCCACGTTCCTTGTTCCAGCCATCGAAATCTGCCGAACTGATCCGGTTTGGCCCGCTGAGGAGCACATGATCCGGCGCCAGAATGGTGACCGGTGCCGCCGGATCAGTCACGCGCCAGCGCAGTGACGGTGAGCCGATCACCAGTCGGCGCGGTGGCGTCTCCTCGGGGGACCAGCCGTCGGATGGGCGATGGTAGAGGGTGACGAGGTGGCCCCCATCCTCGACCCAACGGTGGAGACGCCGGGTCGCCGTGCTGAGGTCCGGTCGCGTCCCGAAGGCGAAGATGCCAATGACAATCGTATCGAACGCGGAAAGATCGCCGGCCAGCACGGGTTCATCAAGGACTGTGACGTCGGCGCCCATGCGTTGAAGCCACAAGCCGACCCGGTCGGCGCTACCCCCGACATAACCGATCCGTGCTTTGGGCATTGCCAAGTCGAGTGCCAGCACATCCAGCTTCTGCGGACGCAGGAATTGGACACGTCCGATATGGGGGTAGGAAATGGGCGTGAGGCTGAACGCCTCGGCCCCGTCGATCCGCACGGGCAGGGTATGGCGGCCCGCGGGGAGGCTGGGCTGCAGCGTGATGCCGAGCCCGCCTGGAGACGGCGCGACAACGATGTGTCGCGTGCTTTCGATGCCGAGGCGTTCCAGCGGCGCATCGGAACGGATACCGACCGTGTGTGTCTCTCCCGCAGCAGGCAGGGGCGCGATCAGCGCTTCAGGGTCGATCGCGACGGTATGGGAGGGAAGGATCTGGACGCCGTCCTCGAGGTCGATGTGCCAGTTAACCCGCTGCCCCCCAATCGTCGCCTCGAGCACGACGCCAACGGGCCCGTTGCCGCCCAGGCTCGAGAAGCCGGGGAGGAAGCCATTGCCTACCGGCGCATCCGCAGCGATACGCACGGGAATATGCCAGAGGGGGCCGTCCGCGGCCGCTTCGCCTGAGGAGATGAATGGCGCCGTCGCAAGGCCAACGTTGATAGTGGCGGCCGATCCCGTCTCGATGGCGACATGCACTACGCCCTCGCCGCCGGGCGCAAGCTGCGCTGGCTCAACCCAGGCCGTTGCCATGCAGCCGGCCGCCACCGACAGCGCCGCGTCCAACTCGAGCTGTTTGCGCTTCAGTCGGTGCGCCATGTCGGCGGCGACAGGCGTATCCAGCGCCGAGGCGAGGCAGGCCTTCGCTGCCGAGAGCGCCTCGATGACAGCTTCGGGCGCGGGGAATGCGGAAATCGCGTTCTCAATGGCTGACTGTGCCGCGTGCAAGTACTCCGCGGCCTGACCTCCGATCGTCTCGGCACAGTCGACAAGCGTTGCCGGCAGGTTGTCCCGGATGTCCCGCTCCGGACCCGGCCCGTGCTTCAGGTGCAGCGGCCAGCGCGTCTGAGGCGTAGTGCGCCAGCGTCCCATTTTCTGGCTCGCATGGAAGGCGCGCGAGAACTCGCCCAGCATGTCGAAGGAGAGGCCGGTGGCCGGATCGGGGCCCGTCGCGGCAACCGTGACGGTCGCCGGTGGCGGGGGAACCTCATCATCATAGGTTTCACCTCCGCCCGACCACGCGGGCAGATAGAATTTGGCGACCCGCCATGGAGCAAGACCTTCGGCAAAGTGCTCCGGATGGGCCTGAGGGTCGGCGGCAAGCGCAATGGCGGCTTCCGCCGCCTCGGTCATGGCGCGGTGATGGCCATGCTGGCCGGGAACGTCGAGAAAGGTCGGAATAACGATATCGGGCCGCTCCTGCCGATAGGCACGCACCAGCCGTTCTATGATGCGCTCGCGCCCCCAACGCGCGAGGGTGTCGGTTCCGGATTTCGAGAAGCCGAAATCGTGGACGGGATCGTCAGGTCCATGCCCGAGCCAAACGATATCGGAATCGATGGCCTTCGCTGCCTCCTCCATCTCGCGCGAACGAAGGATGCCGAGGGCTCCGCCTTGCTCGCGCCCGAGGCTGTTTTGCCCACCCTCTCCACGCGTCGAGCAGGCGACGACCGTGCGCATCCCCATGGAGACCCGCATGAGCGCCACAAGCCCGCTCCGCTCGTCGTCCGGATGTGCGCCCGTGTGCATCACGGTCAACGTGGAGGTGAGGCGCGTAAGCGCGCGGTGGAGTGAGACGAGAGCCGGGTGGGCCATGCGGAGGCGTAGACGTTCGCGGTCGGTCAGCATGAAATGTCCAAACCTAGATTGAGGCGCCGGCGGCGACGCTGAGGTGGGGAGATACCGTATCGAGCAAGGGCAGTGCCGCAGCGCCGAGCGCGGCGGTCAATTGTCCGGTCTGTCCGCGCAGCACGCGCGGCGTGGTCCGCTGCTGGCGCGTCGCGACGGAAATGGGCAGCGGATCGAGTGCGGCGATCACCGCATCGAATACGCAATCGGGTAATCCTCCGCCGAAGACCACCGCTTCAGGATCGAAGACGTTCTCGAGCAGAGCGACCGTGGGGGCGAGGTAGTCGGCAGCCAATACCACCCACTCGGCAAGGGTCGGGTCGCGTTGGTCGTGCAGCTTTTGGATGTCCTCGACACCGGCCGCGTAGATGCCGGCCAGCGCCAGCCGCTCGCGCAAGGCATAGACGGAGACGAAGCGTTCCAACGCTCCGGCGGGCCCGTAGACGGTGCGGCCTTGGCGCGGCACAAGCCCGACATGACCGATCTCGCCGGCATTGCCGAAGGCGCCGCGCAAGGGACGCCCGTCCTGAATGGTGCCGAGGCCTAGACCTACGCCAAAATAGAGATAGCAGAAGTTGCGCACCTGTCGCGCCGCGCCATAGAGCCGTTCGCCGACGGCAGCGGCGGTCGCGTCGTTCTCGACGACCACGGGTTCGCCGGTCGCCTCGGCAATGAGCCCGGCTGGATCGACGCCGGTCCAACCGGAAAGCGTTGCCGGTCCGACCGAGCTCATGCCTTCGATCTCGAAGGGGCCGGGCATCACCACGCCGATGCCCAGGAGTCGCGAGGGGCTGGCGCCGAGAGTGGCATGCAGGCGCTTCACCTCGTTGGCGACGATATCGGGCACTACCTCGGGACCGGTGTCTTTCAACGGACTGATCGATTGTGCCCGCACACCCCCGGCAAGGTCGACGAGGACAGTCACCATATGGTCGGCAGCGATCTCGATGCCGACTGTCAGAGGCCCATCGGGGTTGACGGCGAACTGGATCGGCGGCTGGCCGCGTCCGGAGCGCAACCGCCCGAGTTCGACCAGAAGGCCCTCGTCGAGCAGTTCCTCGACAATATTGGCGACGGCTTGGGCAGTGAGCTGGGCGCGGCGCGCGATCTCGGTTCGCCCGAGATGCCCGTGGAGGCGGATGACCTCCAGCACCACGCGGCGGTTGTGGGCGCGATTGCGTTCGGAATTGTACCCGATCGCCACCTTATGCCGCAGGTTGCGCGTGCCCGGATCGTTCAACCTCCGCCTCCCTCGAATACAGGCGTTTCGCGGGGAGAGTGGACTCGCGCAGAAAATAACTCAAGTAGCTTATTTTATTGACAAGAGCGTGTCATTTCGTTGACGCTCTAGCTCTGGAATGGCGGGGAACGCCCTTCTCGCAGGGAGATCGCTCGCCCGGTATCTCGGGTGGGGCGCAACGGAGGTATCCTTATGAAAAAAGCCAAACTCGCCGGCCTCGCCGCCGGCATCAGCTTTATGGCGCTCGGGTCCGCCCAGGCGGTCGAAATCGAATACTGGCAGTACGTGTTCGACACACGCGTGCAGGCGATGGACCAGCTCATTGCCAACTTCGAGGCCGCCAATCCCGACATCACGGTCAAGCATGTGACCTTCCCTTATGCCGACTACCAGACGCGCGTCGTCGCCGCCAAGGTTGCCGGCCAGGGGCCGGATGTGGTGCAACTCTTCTATGGCTGGCTCGACAACTTCGTTGCGGGTCAGCTGATCCAGCCGCTCGATCCCGCAGTGTTCCCGCACGAGGAGATCGAATCCGAGTTCTTCCCCATCGTCTCCGCCATGAAGCGTGGCGAGGACTATTACGGTTTGCCGACTGCCGTGCGCTCGCTCGCGCTCTTCTATAACAAGGCCCTGTTCGAGGAAGCCGGCCTTGATCCGGATAATCCGCCGCAGACGCTCGACGAACTGCTGGCTGCGGCCGAAGCCACGGTCAAGCGCGACGGTGCCGGCAACATCACCTCGGTCGGTATCGCCATGGGCATGGCCGCCCAGGATCACCACTGGTGGCGCGAAGGCCTCATTCGCCAATTCGGCGGCCAGCCCTATTCCGATGACGGCCGCACGGTCACATATAACGACGAAGCAGGTATCGCCGCCACCACATGGCAGGCCGATCTCTACCGCACTCATATCGTCACCCAGATCGCTTTCATGGACGAGCCGCAGGCCGCGTTCCGCGCCGGCATGGCCGCGATGTCCATCGACGGCACTTTCCGTCTCGGCGCGTTCGACTCGATCGAATCCTTCGAATGGGGCGTGACCGAACTTCCCGCCAATGACGAGGGAATGCGCTCGAACTACGCGAGCTATTTCGCCAACGCCATCGGCGCAGGCGCGTCAGGAGAAGAGCTCGCGGCGGCGGAGAAGTTCCTTGCCTACGTCTCCTCACCTGAAGCGATGGAGATCTGGCTCGCGGTGGTGGGCGAGCTGCCCGCCCGTCAGGAAGTGGCCCTGACCGAGGAAAATCTGGCGGACCCGATCTATGGTCCCTTCCTCAAGGGGCTTGAATACGCCCACACCACCCAATTTGTGGATGAAGCCGCCCAGCGCCAGGTCGCCATCGACATGGAGGCCCGGATGTCGATCCAGGGCCAGGAACCGGCTGCGGCACTCGCTGAGGCCGCTGCCCAGGAACAAGCCATTCTCGACGCCTTCTACAGCCGCTAGGCTCACGAGGTGCCGGCGCCATTCGGCGCCGACACCTCTGTCAGTCGCGATCGAAGGCTGGTGCGTGCTTTTCCTGTACGTCGCCTGGTGAGTGAAAGGGTTGTGACGATGTCCTCGGTAACGGGTACCGGCCCGGCAGTCGAAGCGAGGTTGTGGGATCGTTTCACCATCAGACAGAAGCGCGTCATGTGGGCCTGGGCCTTCCTGGCGGTGCCGATCGTTTTTTATGTGGGCATTCGGTTCTACCCGACGTTTCAGGCCTTCTGGCTGTCGTTCACGAACTGGGATCTGCTGCGCCCCGCCCAGTTCATCGGCATCGCCAACTACCAGCGCATGTTCGCTGATCCCCAGTTCTGGCAGGTGTTCCGCAACACCTTCGCCTATCTGATCATCGGTGCGCCGGTCAGCCTCGTCATCTCCTTCGTCGTTGCCTACTACCTCGATCGGGTCCGCTTCATGCACGGGTTCATCCGTGCACTCTATTTCCTGCCGTTCCTGACCACTGCTGCCGCCATGGCGTGGGTCTGGCGCTGGTTCTATCAGCCGGTCCCGATCGGCATGATCAATGGCTTGCTGGCCAATTTCGGCCTGCCGTCCCAACCTTTCCTGCGCTCGACCGAGCAGGCTCTGCCCGCCATCATGGTCACGGCCATCTGGGCGGGCCTCGGCTTCCAGATCATCATCTTCATAGCCGGCCTGCGGGCGATCCCGTCGACTTTCTACGAGGCGGCGCGGATCGACGGGCTCGGGGACTGGGCGATCCTGCGCAAGATCACCCTGCCGCTCCTTAAACCGACGACGGTCTTCCTCGTGGTCTTTTCATCCATCGGGTTCCTGCGGATCTTCGACCAGGTCTACAACATGACCACCAATGATCCCGGCGGTCCGCTCAACTCCACCAAGCCCCTGGTGCTGATGATCTATCAGACGGCGTTCTCGTCCTACCAGATGGGGTACGCAGCCGCGCAGACCGTGGTGCTCTTCACCATCCTTCTCGTCGTCTCGCTCATGCAGCTCTGGGTGTTGAGGGAACAGAAATGACCGCTGCCACCGTTTCCTCGGAACTCGCCGCCAACGGCCGCAACATCCGGCCCGGTCGCGTGATCACCTGGACGCTGCTCCTCATCGGCGGACTGATCATGGTCACGCCGCTCCTCTACATGTTCTCGACCTCGCTCAAGACCGCCGGACAGGTCTATGACCTCCGTCTCATTCCTGCGGCTCCGACCTTGGACAACTATATCCGGGTGGTCTCGGACGGGCGGTTCCTGCGCTGGTTTCTCAACTCGACCTTCGTTGCGCTGGCGGTGACGGTTTCCAACGTCTTCTTCGATAGCCTCGTCGGCTACACGCTGGCCAAGTTCGAATTTCGCGGGCGCTACTTCGTCTTCCTTGCCATCCTCTCGACACTGATGATCCCGACCGAGATGCTGGTCATCCCCTGGTACCTGATGTCCTCTCAGCTCGGCTGGATCGACAGCTATTGGGGCATCATGTTCCCGGGAATGATGACCGCCTTCGGCACCTTCCTGATGAAGCAGTTCTTCGAGGGCGTGCCCAACGACTTCCTGGAGGCGGCACGTGTCGACGGGCTCAACGAATTCACCATCTGGTGGAAGATCGCCATGCCCATGGTCACCCCGGCTATCTCGGCGCTCGCCATCTTCACCTTCCTCGGCAACTGGACGGCCTTCTTCTGGCCGCTGATCGTCACCACTTCGCGCGAGCTCTATACTCTGCCCGTGGGTCTCTCGAGCTTTGCCGTCGAGCAATCGATCCAGTGGGAGATGATCATGACCGGAGCGGCGCTTGCCACTATCCCGACGCTCCTCGTCTTCCTGCTGCTCCAGCGCTACATCGTGCGCGGCGTCATGCTCGCCGGCCTCAAGGGTTAAGTCATGACCGATCCTCGCCTAGCCGACCGGTCGGTCTTTCCCGATCCTGTCTATAAGGAAACGGTGCTGCGCCCGCTCTTCGATGGCGCCAAACATCATCATGTCGACGGTTTCCGGGCGATCGACCGGGCCCACCTCGTCATGCTCGCCGAAACCGGCATTCTCTCACGGGAGCAAGCGGCCCAGATCGCTGCGGCGCTCGAGAGCATCGATGCCGAGATCGACCCCGAAAGCCTCGAATATACCGGCGAGGTCGAGGACTATTTCTTCCTCATCGAGAAAGAGCTGAAGAAGCGCCTGGGGGCGGATCTCGCCGGGCGCCTGCATACCGCCCGTTCGCGTAACGACATCGACCACACACTTTTCAAGCTGGGCCTCAAGGCGCGGCTCGATGTGCTGATTGACAAGGCCCTGAACCTCCACTTGGCCCTCATCGAAGCAGCCGAGCGCGAGAAGGCAACGCTGATCGTTGCCTATACGCATGGCCAGCCGGCGCAACCGACGACATTCGGGCACTATCTCTCGGCAATCGTCGAATTCGTCGTGCGCGACATCGAGCGCCTGTTCCAGGCCTATGATATTGTCGACTTGTCGCCGATGGGCGCCGCGGCGATCACCACATCGGGCTTTCCGACGGACAGGGCGCGTGTTGCCGAGCTCCTCGGCTTTTCGGCGCCCCTGCAGAATTCCTATAGCTGCATCGCGGGCGTCGACTACATCACCGCGACCTACGGGGCCATGGAACTGATGTTCCTGCACCTCGGCCGTCCGATCCAGGACCTGCAGTTCTGGACGAGCTTCGAAGTCGGCCAGATCTATGTGCCCAATGCGCTGGTGCAGATCTCCTCGATCATGCCGCAAAAGCGCAATCCGGTACCGATCGAACACCTGCGGCACCTGGCAAGTCAGACCTTCGGTCGCGCCCGCGCCATGCTTGAGGTGATGCACAACACCCCCTTCACCGACATGAACGACAGCGAAGGCGAAACCCAGGCGATGGGCTACCAAGCCTTCGAGAGCGCCTATCGCGTGCTTGACCTCCTCACCTCACTCGTTGCCCAGATCAAAGTCGATCCGGCCCGGGTCGCCGACAATATCCGGCGCTCCTGCATCACCATCACCGAGCTTGCCGATAGCCTCGTACGCCGCGAGGGCCTCTCATTCCGTGAGGGCCACGAGATCGCAGCAGCCGTTGCCCGCGCCGTGGTTGCGACGGGCGGGGGCCTGGAAACCGACGGCTACGATCCGTTTTTGTTGGCCTTCGAGAAGGCGACCGGACGCAAGACCGCCATCGACCCTGCGCTCTTTGCCGAGATCGTCTCGCCCGAATATTTCGTTGCCGTGCGCACTCGCTTTGGTGGTCCCGCCCAAGCGCCGCTCGCCGCCGCGCTGGCCGGGTACCGCGACGACGCCAAGATGTTCGCCGAGCGCCACGCGGCGCTCCTCACGCGGCAGACGACTGCCGCACGCACCCTCGACCAGCGTTTCCAAGCACTCAAGGATGTCGCCTGATGGCAAAGATCGAATTGCAGGGCTTGGTCAAGGAATACGGCCGGACCCGTGTCGTCCACGGCATCGATCTTGCCATCGAGGACGGTGAGTTCGTCGTCTTCGTCGGCCCCTCCGGCTGTGGCAAATCGACGACGCTCAGGATGATCGCGGGCCTCGAGGACATTTCCGGCGGAACCCTCATCATCGGCGGCGAGGTGGTCAACCAGCGCGAACCCAAGCAGCGCAATATCGCCATGGTCTTCCAGAACTATGCCATCTATCCGCACATGACCGTCGGCCAGAACATCGGCTTCGGGCTCTATACGTCGAAGCTTCCCAAGGCAGAAAAGCGCAAACGTATCGAGGAAACAGGAAAGATCCTCGGTCTCGAAGCACTCCTCGACCGCCGCCCAGCGGCGCTTTCGGGCGGCCAGCGCCAGCGTGTCGCCATCGGCCGAGCCATGGTGCGCGATCCGGTTGCCTTCCTCTTCGATGAACCGCTCTCCAATCTCGACGCGCAATTGCGCGGTCAGATGCGCATCGAGATCAAGCGGTTGCACCAGCGGCTCGGCACCACCGTCGTCTACGTCACCCACGACCAGATCGAGGCGATGACCATGGCCGACCGGATCGTCGTGATGAAGGACGGCCACATCCTGCAGGTCGGCACCCCGTCCGACCTCTATGAGAACCCCGTCGACATGTTCACCGCCCGCTTCATCGGCAGTCCTTCGATGAACCTTCTGCCTGGCAGCATGGCGAGCGGCAAGCTCACCGTCGAAGGCGCCACCTGGTCGGGCGGGACGGTCTCCGGTACCGGTGAGGTGCGCGTCGGGGTGCGCCCGCACGACCTCGAGGTCGCCGAGACCGCCGGCTCCGGATTGTCGGCCACCGGTCCGGTTGTCGCCGTCGAGCCTCTCGGGGCAGAAACGCTGGTCCATGTAGAGGTCGGTGGGGAAACCGTCATTGCCACCGCGCCCGGCCGGGTCGTGCCGCCCATCGGCAGCTCGGTCACCGTTGCGGCGCCGACAGGTTCGCTGCACCTTTTCGATGTTGCGACCGAGAAGGCGCTGGGCCGGGCATGAGGCACGAGAAGTCTGGCGGCCGGGCCTTGCTCAGCCTCGGCCGCGTCTATAGCGATATGGTGTTCAATGGGTTGGACGCCATGCCCGAGCTAGGGCGCGAACTGTTCGCCCGTGATTTCGTCATCACCCCAGGAGGCGGCGCCTTCATCACCGCCGCGCATGCGGTCGCGGTCGGCCGGCCGGCGGCACTTGTTGCCCGCTACGGCACCGATGCCATTTCGCGCGGTGTCGAGAACGACATTGCGGCTCTCGGCGTCGACCTGCGATTCCTCGAGAGGCACCCCGATGCCGGTCCGCAGGTGACCGTGGTCATGGTGCGCGAGGGCGAGCGCGCCTTTCTTTCCCGCCGGGCGGGCAGGGCGCTGCCAGCAACCTTAGAGGCGGCGCTCGACTGGCCTGACGCTGCGCACCTCCACATTGCCGAATACGCCACCCTTCATGAAATACCGCATGCCATCGACGCGGCCCGGGAGCGGGGCCACACGGTCTCGCTCGATCCGAGCTGGGATTCGAGCCTGATCGGCGACCCACTATTCTTCGAACGGGTGGCGGGCACCGATGTCTTCCTGCCAAATCTGGAAGAGGCACGCGCCTTGACTGGACAGGAGGAGCCGACTGCCATTCTCGAGGCACTCGCGCGGCATTTCCCCGTCGTCGCCCTTAAATGCGGTGCTGATGGCGCCTGGCTCTCCATGAATGGCGAGATAAGCCAGCGCGCCGCACCCGCCGTCGAGGTGATTGACACGACCGGCGCTGGCGACGCTTTCAACGCCGGCTTTCTCAACGCATGGCTTGAGGGTGCCGAAGGCCAGGAAGGTTTGACTGCGGCGATCGATGCCGGCAGTCGTTCTGTCCGGGCGGTCGGCGGCATCGGGAGTCTCACGATTGCGCTCGCTGCTGCTCAAGGATCATAGTCGAGCGTTCGCAGGAACGCCTCGAGAGCCCCCAACTCCTCAGCCGACATCGACAGCGGCTCGAGTTCGCTGTGACCGGCCGGCGCGGACGGCGCACTGTTGTAGTGGTCGAGGACTTCGGTGACGGTGCCGATCTGGCCGGCATGCATGTAAGGCGGCCGCTGTGCCACGCCACGCAGCGACGGCGTCTTGAATGCGCGCACGAGCTCTTCGCCATCGACGGTCATGTACTTCAGCTCGGCACAGTCGGCCGGCCCGGCGTCGCTATAGGCGCCGAGGCAGTTGAAAGGATCGGTGGCGACCTGTTCGACTGCGAGCGCCCGGCCGAGATCTGCGGGTAGGTCGGCAACAGCCGGCACGCCGGTGTTGTGGAAGTGGTTGTCGGTGAAGAGGGGACCGTTATGGCAGTTGACGCAACTGCCCTCGCCGATGAAGAGCTTCAGCCCCAATTCCTCCTGTTCGGTCATCAGCCCTTCGGTTGCGGCCCCTCCGGCCAGGGCATCGGCATAGGCGTCGAAGCGTGTCGGGGTAGGGACGATCGTGCGCTCGAACGCCGCGATGGCCTTTCCGGCATTGGCAAAGACGCGATCAACTGAATCCTTCTGCTCTTCGCTAAGCGTCTCCCAGGCTTCGACTGCATCGGGCGCTCCGGCGGGCGCTGCGTGGGCGGGCAGTTTGGAGAGGTCCGGCAAGGGCCCGAAAAGTTCCGCGTAGGCCTGCGTGTACTCGGCGGCGATCACTCGGGCGACATGGGTCCGGTCGGTGCCGTGCTCGACCCCGCTTTCGAGCGGCCCGAGCGCCTGCGACCACAGGCTATCCTTGCGGCCGTCCCAGAACAGCCAGGGACTGTAGGCAGTGCCTGCGATCGGCATGGTGCGGCGCGTCGTCTCTCCCACGCCCCTGGCCAACGCCAGGTCGTCCTGGAAATGCCTCTCCGGCAAGTGACAGGAGGCGCAGGAGACCTCGCCATTGCTGCTCAGCCGCGTGTCCGAAAAGAGCAGTTCACCCAGCGCCGCTGCTGCCGGATCGTCAGCGACGCGGTTGGACGGGTCGGGCGGCAACTCGGGCAGGCGGCTGAGGGACAGCGCCGTGATGAGCGCTATCTCCTCGGCACTCCAGGGCGCCGAGGAGTTCTGACCCTGCGGGGCGCACGCCGAGAGCAGGGTCAGGGCCAAGCCCGCCGTGACGATCGCGGTGCCGATGCGGAGCATACCAGCCTCACAGGCTCAGATTGAAGGTCGCTTCGTCGGAACCCGACGAACCGTCGATGGAGAGCGTCAGCGTCCACCATCCCGGCATGTTGAACTTCACGCCTTCAACCAGGTACCGGCCTTCTCCGAGCGACTGCGTCACTTGGGGGGAAGTCGGAAGCCCATGCCCGTGCTGAGGCATACCGCCGGCGACCGAGATGACGGCGTCTTCGACCGGTGTACCGTCCGGCGTAGTGACTTCGACTGTCCAGCTGTGGATGGAGCCGATGGCGACGGGCGAGATGCCGGGCTCGAGCGAGCTGACGTAGAGGCCACTCTCGGTCGTGCGCGAGAGCGACAGATCGAGGTCGGCAGGTACGTACATCATTTTGGCGGCCATGACGGCGCCGACGGCGAGACCACCTACCGGGACGATCCAGAGCAGATGCAACCATTTGCGAGCTGATTTTGACATGAGCGTTTTCCTTTCCGAGGACGCGATGCGCGTCGAGGAAAAGGTTCTGGACCTTCCAATCATGGTAAGGTCAAGCACAAAAATGTGACCGACGGTTCGCTGCCATCCCGCCCTGCGAGCGCGAAGGACTCGCGAGGCTAGAGCCTGCGCCCGCTGGCTGCGTCGAAGATATGGATGTTGACCGTTTCGGGGCGCAGGCGAATGACCTCACCCGGCAAGGCCCGGACCCGCTCGCGAAAGACGCCGATGACGGTTGTGCCGGCGAGCGTCATTGAAACCTGGGTCTCGGATCCCATGGGTTCGACGAGCTTGACGGTTGCCGGAAGGCCTTGAGGATCAAGCACCAGGTGTTCGGGCCGGATGCCGTAGACCAACGTCCTGCCGGCCAGGTCGGACCTCGTGGCCGCCAGCGGCAGCACCACGCCGTCAGCGACAAAGCCTTCGGCGGTTGCCTCGCCCTCGATGAAGTTCATGGCCGGAGAACCGATGAAACCGGCGACGAAACGGTTGGCGGGCGCATCGTAGACATCGAGCGGATCGCCGATCTGCTCGACGCGGCCGGCATTCATGACAACGATCTTGTCGGCCATGGTCATCGCCTCGACCTGGTCGTGGGTGACGTAGACGGTCGTCGTCTTCAGACGCTGGTGCAGGGCCTTGATCTCTCCGCGCATGTCGACGCGCAGTTTCGCGTCGAGGTTGGAGAGCGGCTCGTCGAAGAGGAAGACCTGCGGATTCCTGACGATCGCGCGGCCCATGGCGACACGCTGGCGCTGGCCGCCCGAAAGCTGGCGCGGATAGCGCTTCAGAAGCGGTTCGAGTCCCAGGATCTCGGCAGCCCATTGGACACGCTCGGCGATCTCGGCCTTGCTGGCGCCGCGGTGCTCCAGCGAAAAGCCCATATTGGTCGCAACGCTCATATGCGGGTAGAGCGCGTAGTTCTGAAAGACCATGGCGATGTCGCGGTCCTTGGGCTCCAGATCGTTGACGATCCGGCCGCCCATGTCGATCTCACCCGAAGTGATGGGTTCGAGCCCGGCGATCATGCGCAGGAGCGTCGACTTTCCGCAGCCGGACGGGCCGACGAGGACGACGAACTCTCCATCGGTCATGTCGATATCGACGCCGTGGATGACGTCGCTCTGGCCGAAGCTCTTCTTGACGGATCTGAGGGTGACTGGCGCCATTGTTTATTCCTGATCAGCCCTTGAGGCCGGTATGTGCGAGGCCCTCGACGAACTGTTTCTGGGCAATGATGAAGACGACGAGAACGGGCAGGGCGGTCATCGTTGCGGCGGCGAGCTGGATGTTCCACATGGCCCCGCCATAGGCGTCGGTGAACTGGGTCAGCGCCTGGGGCAGGGTGAACATCTGTGTCGAGGACAGGAACACGATCGGCTCGAGGTAGAGGTTCCAGCTGTGCAGGAAGGTGAAGATAGCGACCGCTCCGAGGGCCGGCTTGGCGAGCGGCAGGGCGATGGTCCAGAAGATCTTGAACCGGCCGAGCCCGTCGACCCGCGCTGCCTCCTCGAGCTCAACCGGCAGCGAAATGAAGAACTGCCGCATGACGAAGGTGGCGAACACCGATGGCGCGCCGAAGACGGGCACCAGGATGAGCGGCCAGTGCGTGTTGATCATGCCCCAGGAGAGGAACATCTGGAACAGGGGCACGATGGTGACCTCTGACGGGATCAGCAGGCCCAGCAGAACCACCATGAAGATGGCGTTGGAGAAGGGAAATTTGATGCGCGCGAACGCATAGCCGGCCATCGACGAAACGATCATGGTCCCGAGGGTCACGAGCGCCGCGATATAGGCCGAGTTCCAGTACTGCCGGGCGAACGGCTGCAGCTCAAACACCTGCGAATAGGTCGAGAAGTCGAACTGGCGCGGGATGATATCAGGCGGGAAGGCGAAGATATCGCTGATCGGCTTGACCGACGAAGTGACCATCCACCAGGTCGGAAAGACGAAGGGAATGAGCAGGATGCACATCAGCCCGTAAAGGGCGACCTTCATGCGCGGCGAGAGGTCAGTTTTCATAAAAGACGAGCCTCCTGCGCATCTGCCACTGGGCAAAGGTGAGCACGGCAACGATCAGGAACAGCAGGATCGAGAGCGTCGCACCGTAGCCGAAGAAGTGGAACTGGAAGGCCTGCTGGTAGAGGTAGTAGACAAGCACGGTGGTGCTCATGCCCGGGCCACCCTGGGTCAGCACCGCGATCTGGGCGAAGACCTGGAGCGAGCCGACGATGGTGATGATCGAGGTCAAGAGGATCGTCGGGCTGATCATGGGCAGCGTGATGCGGCGGAACTGCTTGAAGCGCGGGGCGCCGTCGACGCGCGCGGCCTCGTAGAGTTCCTTGGGCACGCCCTGCAGAGCTGCCAGGAACAGGATCATGTTGAGCCCGACATTCTTGAAGACCTGAACGACGATCACCGAGATCATCGCGGTCGTCGGGTGGCGCAGCCAGTTCGGACCTTCGATGCCGACCATCTGCAGAAGGCCGTTGATGCCGCCATTATTCTGCAGCAGGAACCCCCAGACGATGGTCCAGGCGACGAGCGAGACGACGACCGGTGAGAAGAACAGCGTGCGGAAGACGACGATACCCCTAAGCTTCTGGTCGAGCAGGACCGCCAGCAGCAACGCCAGGCTCATGTTGAAGACGACGAGGCCAGCCGAGAAGATCGCAGAGGCGGCGAGCACCTGCGGCAGCGCCGGGTCGCGCAGAAGCTGTTCGTAGTTGCCGAGGCCGCGAAAGTTGAAGGTGTTGGCTAAGACGTTCCACTCGTGGAGCGAGTACCAGAAGACAAGACCCAGCGGGATCAGCACGAAAAGGACGATGCCCATGAGCTGCGGCGCGATGAAGATGTAGCCCGCCGCCGCGTCGCGCCGCTCCATGGTCCAGAAGGTGCGTCTTGGTTTCGAGATGTCGTGGGCCAAGTTGGTCATGTGCCAATCCAAATGGCGGGGGGGTGGGACCTGCCGGCCACCCCTCCGTCGGTTCTATTGCGCCAAAAGCGGCGCGATCCGGTTGCACACATTGGCAAGCACGGCGGCAACGTCAGCGTCCGGCTGCCAGAGGGCGTCGAGTTCGGCGCGCACCGTCTGCTGGATCTGAGCAAAGTTGGTGTGCCCGGGCAGCACCTTTCCGTTGGAGATACCGGCGATGACGACGGCCTCGAGCTGTTCGGCCGACAGCAGCGGGTTGGTGGTCGCCAGGGTCTCTGCATTGAGCAGGCTCGAACGCGCCGGCGGGAAGAACTGCGCCAGCTTGGCGCTGTTCTCGGGGTTGGTCATGTAAGCAAGGAATTCGACGGCGACATCAACATTGGGCGCGTTGGCGAATGCTCCGACACCGGCCTGGCCGACCACGGCATATTCGCCGGCAGGTCCGGTCGGCAGCGGCACCAGGTCCCAATCGAACGGGTCCTCCTTCGGCAGGAGCGAAGCCCGACTGATCTGGGTGATGGTCATGGCGGCGTCACCGGCAAAAAAGTCGACATTCTCGCCGGGGCCGGGCATGGCGCCGGCCTTAAAGACGGCGTCGTGGATGGCCGTCATCGCCTCGACCATCTCCGGCTCGGAGAACGAGCAGGTCTTGCCGTCCTCGCTCCAGGGCGATGCGCCCCAGCCGTTCCAGATCGAGGCAACGTTCTGCCAGACTTGGTAGTTGAAGTCGCGTACGACGAGACCGTCCGCCTCTCCAGCTTGCGCAACGGCAGCCGCTGTCGCGAACGCGTTCTCCCAGGTCCATTCTCCCGCTTCGATGAGGTCGGCGGGAGTGCGGGCGCCGGCGGCTGTGATCAGATCGTTATTGGCGAAGATGGCGAAGGGCGAGGTCGAGAAGGGGTAGGCATAGAGCTGCCCATCCCGGGTCCAGAGCGCGGTCGCCTGTTCGGAAACGTCGGCCATGTCATAGCCTTCGGTCGCCTCGAATGCTTCGGTCAGGGGCGCGAGTGCTCCTGAATTGACGAAGTCGGCCGCGGTCGTCTCGAGGATCCAGGCCAGGTCCGGCGGATTGCCACCGGCGATCTGGGTGGTGAGGGTTGTCGTGTAGTTCTCGAACGGCAACGGCTCGAACGTCACGTTGACGTTCGGGTGCGTTTCCTTGAAGCCCTCGGCGATCTCGTTGAACATCGCCAGGTGCGCCTCATTGCCGCTCCAGATGGTCATACGCAGATTGACGGCGTCCTGAGCCCAGGCAACGCCACTCCAGGCGAGCGAGGCAGCAATCGCGGCGCTCGCCACTGCCGATTTCAGAAAAGTCTTGGAATGCATGGTCGTGTTCCTCCTTGTTCGATCAGTAGGGTGCGACTTCCGGCCAGCGGATCTCGATCCCTTGGCCGTAGAGTTCGTTCTGGAAGTCGTTGAGATGGGCGTCGTTTTCTTGCACCTGATGCGGTGTGAGCCCTTGTTCGAGGCAATAGGCGGCGAGCAGGCCCGCGACCTCGCCGATGTTCCATTCGACGGGGTGCAGGCGGTAGCAGCCATTGGTGATGTGCGTGGTGCCGATGTTCTTGCCCGCCGGCAGCAGGTTCTTCATGCGCTGGGGCAGGAGTGCCCCGAGCGGAAGCTCGAAGGGGCATGAGGGCACGTCGACATAGTTGTCGCCGCCGGTCGAGGGGTGCAGGTCGATGCGGTACATGCCGACGCCCACGCTGTCGCGGTAGTGAACCGCACCACGGTCTCCGCGGACGTCATAGGAGAGGTCCTGCTCGACGATACGGGTGACGGGCTTGATCCGCCGGCTCTCGCGAATATAGGGCGCCATGGCCAAGCCATGGGCGGTGCCGGTGATATCACCGCGCAGGCGCAGCCCAGGGAAGCCGTAGCCGCCATCGGTGCGCGGCGCCTCGGTCTGCAGCCAATAGAAGACCGAATAGGAGAGTTCGGCGGCGCGCTCGAGGTGGCTGGTCTTCTCCTCATCGCTCACATCGATGATCGAGGCTTCCATGTAGTCGATCATCGGCCAGTTCACGAGGCAGATGTCCGACGGGTAGGCGCCACGCACGAAGTTGCGGCGCGCAGCGATCCGGCGGAAGGTCCAGAGGTTGGCATCGCCGGCATTGCGGCGCTGGTCGGCGTCGACCTCCAGCGGATTGTCGTCGGAATTGGGGGTGAAGGAGCGCTCCACGATCTCGAGCGTGCGCGGGTGAGGCGCCTTCCATCCCAATAGTGGCCCGCCCCAGAACTCGGGTTGGTACGCCTTCCAGAAGTCGTAGCTGGCGGGTTTGTCGATCACGTGGTTGCCCTCGACATGGTCGATGGCAAAGCAGATCGAGACGGCCTGCACATTGTCGGGCTGGGCCTCGGCCGGAGCGCTGGGCTCACCGGTGTCGGCCCGGCTTTCAAAGCCCTTGGCGTATTCAGTGCCGGTCATCGGCAGCAGGTCGCCGAGTTCGGTCGCGTCAATGACATAGGGGGCCGAGGCAACGAGGCGGTCTCCTGTATCGCGATGACGCAGCGTAATGGCGCGGATTGTGTCGCCGTCTACGTCGGCCGAAACCGGCACATAGGGCTGCAGCACCGTGAGCTTGCCACTGCCGCGCCACGGCATCAGCATGGCTTCGAGCACGGCCAGACCGACGCGCGGTTCCGCGCAAAGGCGGCTGACCCAGCCGGCGCCGGGATTGAGGTCGGTCCAGGCGCGGCTGGCCTCGGTCAATGGATAGTGGTCGCGGTAGAACTGTCGGATGCCGTTGCGCAGTTGCCGGTAGGAGTGGGTAACACCGAACTGCTCGACCCAGGAATGCTCGTCGGGCGGCACGGCCTGGCTGGTCAACTGACCACCGATCCAGTCGAACTCCTCACTCATGATCACGCGCTTGCCGGCGCGCAACGCGCCGAGCGCCGCGGCGACCCCGCCGAGGCCGCCGCCGATGATCAAAACGTCTGCATGCAATTCTTTCACGAGTGACTACCGTTGGTTTGGGGATGCGAGGGTTTCGCCCTCGAAGGGCTCGCAAGGGAGGAGCCGCTGCTCGAGGGCATCGCTCCCCTCGATGCGACGAACCAGCATGCGCGTTGCCTCGCGGCCCATCTCCTCGCGGGGAATGACGTAGGAGGTAAAGCGCGTGCCAGTCGGCTCGGCGCGATAGTGGCTGCCGAGCACGAGGATCGAGAAGTCGGCGGGAACGGTAAGGCCGCGCTCGCGTACGAGGGCCTCAAGGCGCACGGCGTCGGCAAGTTCGGTCATGACGGCGATGGTTGCGCGGGTGCTGGCGATGGCGTCGAGCATTTCATCGGCGCCGAGACCCGTCTGCTTCAGGTGCAGCACCAGTTCAGCGGGCGCGAGGAGCGCCTCCTCAAAGCCCTGCCAGCGGTCACGCGTCGATTCTGCGCCGGTTGCCGGACCAATGAAGGCGAAGCGGCGGTGCCTGAGGCTGATAGCACGCTCGACCATTCGCGCGGTTGCCTCGGTATAGGCGCCGCCGACATAGGGCACCGGCCCTCCTGCATCGTCACGTCGACCGATGGCAACGAATGGGTAGGAGCCTGAGACCAGCCGTTCGAGCTCGTCGCGGTCGAAGTCGCGGCCGAGCACCAGACAGCCATCGGCGAGGCGCAGGCGATTGTTCTCGGCAAAAATCTTCTTGTTGGCGCTACCCGCACCAGTCAGCAGCAGCAGATCGTAGCCAAGATCCTGCGCGGCTTCCTCGATGCCGAGAAGGAACGGCGTGAAGAAATCTGCCTGGGCACTGGGGAAGGCGGGTTCATAGGTGAAGACGCCGAGGATCTGATTGCGGCCTTTGGCCATGCGGCGGGCGACCGGGTCGGCGACGTAGCCGGTATCGCGGATGACCCTGGCGACCTTCTCGCGCGTCTCCTGCGGGATACGGCCGGCTGCCGCCGCGGCGTCATTGAGGACCAGCGACACGGTCGCCTGGCTGACGCCGGCAAGCCGCGCAATGTCCTTCTGAGTCAGCCGCCCGCTGGGTGCCACCTTGATCCTCGTCCTCCCGCAGCTGCTGCTAATGCGTATTAGCAAGTTATACGCATTAGCAGCATATTTTGTGACGGGCAGTCAAGGGCCCTTTTTAGAGCGGGCTGGGAAAAAGTGGAAATCGGTTTTCGCAAAAAATACCGCGATAACAAGAATCTAGAGCGCGAGATTTGATCCAATCAAATCACATCGCGCTCTAGTCACCGCTGAAGAAATGCGATCGTGCGACCGCGCAAGCGCCCCGCTCGAGGGATGTGTCGTCATAAACGACGAATTCCGGTTGATTGAGCACGGTTTTGGGAATCCCCGCAAAGTCAGCTCCTATGGGAAGGAGCCTTATGCCTCTGCAGATCCGCTCGACAACCTCACGCGGGATTTGTGAAAAGACCGCCACGGCTTCGACATCGAGCAAGGCCAGGACGGCTTGCAGCGGGGCCGAGAGTTGCGCTCCGGCTTCGGCGCACCAAGCCTCGAGCCGTGTGCGGCGCTCGCCGGGCAACGCCTCAAACCCGGCCCACTCTTCGATCGCCCCCAGTTCCGACGCGGCAAGGAAATTCGATATGGTCGGGCGAGCGCGGCTTTCGGGCAGCAAGGCGCCGATCTCGCCCGCGTTCCCATGCGGTCCATCGTGGATTTGCCCGTCGACAACCAGGGCGCCACCAACGCCGGTGCTGAGGAAGAGGCAGAAATAGTGGCTGTAGGTTCTGCCGACCGGCATTCGGACCAATCCGGCCGCGATAGCTCGGGCATCGTTCTGAAGGGCGATTGGCAGGTCGGCCATGGCACGCAGGCGTGCCTGAAGGTCCACCTCCAACCAACCCGCTGGATCGCCGCGGGCGACTATGCGCCGCCCGCGCTCGAGGAAAAAGCCTTGTGCGGCAACGCCGAGGCCGAGAAGGTCGGAATGTCCTGGTAGCGCGCTCCGGCACTCCGCGATCAAGTCGCTTGCGATCGGAAGCGCGCGAGCCGGCGTTCCAACCGCGCCTGTGACCTGCTTCCTGAAGTATTGTGTGCCGGCAAGGTCCTCGGCGGTGACCGAGATGCGCTCCTGGGTGAGAACGAGACCAAGCACGGCAAGCCTTCCCTCCCGATAGGCGAGCTCTCGCACGGGCTGGCCTGGCCTGCCGTTATGGATCGCCCGCTCGGAGAGTATCCCGTCTTCGATCAACGGTCGGACCGCGCGCGTCAGGGTCTGCGGAGAAAGCCCCATGATGCGCGACAGCTCCAGCCGGTTCGGCGCGGGCGCACCGAGCGCCAGCTGCAGGACGCGTTTTTGGACAGGTGAAAACTCTGAACCTGGCAACCTCAGGCACTCATGAAAGATCCAGCCGTAGCCCCAAGGGCACCGGACGGTCGTATTCGGCGAAGGGATCGGCGAAATCATGGCAGACATCGCCAGGCGTGAGGAGCGCGCCGCCATAAGGACGAAACAGCTGCATCGAGCCGCCACCGTCGAGATGAAGCCCATCGACAGCGCCGCACTCGACCAGCAGGTACGCAAGGTCGTGCAAGGTGGCTCCGCGCGCCTGCCCTCCGCCCGAATAGGAAGAGCGGCCCTCGATCGCACAGAAGAACAGCGTCCGGTCGGCGCGAACACCCGCTCCGAGCCGCGCCGCGCGAGTCTCATGAGCGTCGGCGTGCCACCGGAAGGGAGACGGTTGGCGCAGGTCCCCGCTCGCCTCCCTGACGAAGACGTGCTCGGCCAGCATTGTCGCCTCGTCAACCGACACCTGTCCGCCTGAAACGATGCGCGGTCCAGCCTGGACGGCGTCCTTGAGCGCCTGTCCTTCGATGACATAATCGAGCGGTTCGCCCGCGATCAGTGCATCAAGCATTTTGGCATCAGGGCGGCCGGGGAAGCGAAGTACGCAGCCCGTGCGTGGAATGGGCACGTTGCCGCCTGCGATCACCGCTACGGCATGTCGTCCCACAATGACGACCTCGGTGACCGCAGGGGCCACGGGCGTTCGTCCGTCGAGGGCGCCGAAATAGCGCGCCATGGCGATCGGCCCCGCCACGAGGCCGGGATCGTGGTCACCGAAGGCATGGGTCGCAATGACCTGTCCGCCCGGCAGGACGATGCGCAGATCGCAGAACTGCACGCGCTCGACCGCGAAACGGCCGGCACGCCCCGTGAGGCTGGCACGGTTCACCTGAGCGGGTGCCAGGATCGTGCCGCCGACGGCGACGAGGCCGATGGGATCGCCATAGGCTTCGAACGGCGTATCGAACTCCTCGTGGTGGAACAGGAAATAGCTGCCGTTGGCGAGAAGCTGGTGCCGTTCGAGACTTGCGCTGCGCAGGCGCAGCAGATCCGTGCCTGCCATGGGAACCGGAAGCCGGGTCGGAGCCGTGCCGCGGCGGTCGCACCAGAGATCGACGGGGCTGGTCCCGACCTCGGCCAGCCGGTCGAGGATTGCTCCGACCCGCGCCGAATGGACCTCGGCCGAGCGCCCATCCCCCCAGGCGTAGGATCGTGCCGGTTGGCGCACCGAAGGGTGCGGTACGTCGTAGACCGGTGCACCGAGGCGCGCGCGGGCGAGGCGCGCGGCGATGCGGCGGACGGCGGGAACTGCCGGCTCAAGGGAATAGGCTTCAACGGCGAAGGCAGCGGCTTCCGCCACCACGATCCGGGCTTTAGCGCCCGAAGACAGCACGATATTGGTCTTGGAAACGGACATCTTGGATCAGCCCTTGACGCCGCCAGCCATGAAACCCTGGAGCACGTGCCTTTGCGCCAGCACATAGACCAGGACCAGCGGCAAGGTGGAGACGACGGACCCGGCCATGAACAGGGTCCACTCGGCCTCGTATTCGCTGAAAAGGCTCATCAGCCCGCGCGGGACCGTATAGAGCTCGGGCGAGTTGAGGTAGAGGATGGGACGCAGCAGTTCGTCCCAGTTTGTAATGAAGGCGACGACGAAGACCGAGACCAGCGCCGGCTGCGCGAGCGGCAGGTAAATCTGCCAGAAGACCTTGAACGGACCGGCCCCATCCATGCGGGCGGCCTCGGCGAACTCGTCCGGCAGCGCGGCGAAATACTCGCGCAGCATGAAGGTGCCGAATGAGCCGACGAAGAATGACGGCACGATCAGGGGCAGGAAGGTGTCCATCCAGCCGAACCAGCGCATCAGCAGAAACTCGGGAATGATGGTGACCTCGGTCGGCACGAACGCCGTGGCGAGGATGGCGGCAAAGAGCACGTTCTTGCCCTTCAGGGGCAGTCGGGCGAAGGCATAGCCGGCAAGTGAACAGGTCAGCACTTGACCGATCGCGGCCGTGAACGAGACGAAAGTCGAGTTCAGGAAGAAGCGCAGGAAGTCCCGCTCGACGAGCACGGTGGCATAGTTTTCAAACGGATGCTCGGTCAGGAGCATCGACGGCACCAGCGTCGGGGGCAGGCGGAAGAGGTCTCCCGGCTGCTTGAACGAGGTGATCAGCATCCAGGCGAAGGGAGAAAGGCTGATGGCTGCATAGGCGATGAGTGCGCAATAGAGCGCAAGAAGGCTCGAAGCTCTATTCATGGACCCAACGCCTCCGGAAGTGGAAATTGACGAGGGTGACGAGGCCGACGGCGATGCAGAGGAGATAGGCAAGGGCCGAGGCATACCCCATGTCGAAATGGACGAAGGCGTTCTCGTAGACGTAGTAGGCGAGCGTCGTGGACGCCCGGTTGGGCCCGCCGCCGGTCAACGCGTAGGTGATCTCGAAGGTCTGCGTGGAGCGGACCAGCGCCAGGATCAGCACGAAAAAGAGGCTGCGCGAGATCAGCGGCACGGTGATCTGCCAGAAACGCTTCAGGGGGCCCGCCCCGTCGATCTTTGCCGCCTCGTGGAAGGTCGGATCGACCGTTTGCAGGCCGGCAAGCAGCAGCAGCATATAGAACCCGCAATCCTTCCAGATCGAGACGATGGCAACCGATGGCAGAGCCCATGCGGGGTCCGCGAGCCATGCCGGCGGATCCGACCACCCCAGCCCTTTGAGCAGATTGTTGAGGAGCCCGAACCGGGTGGAAAATATCCAGCGCCACGCCAGCGTCACCGCGACGGTCGAGGTGATGTAGGGCAGGAAGAAGCTGCCGCGAAAGAAAGCCGAACTACGCAGGCTGTTGTTGAGGAGAACGGCGAGGACGAGGGCAATGCCGACCGAACCCGGCACGTAGAGCATGGCGAACCAGAGGGTGTTGAGAAAAACCCGTCCGGCAATCGGCGAGTTCAGGATATGGACGTAATTGTCGAGGCCGGCCCACACGGGCGTGTCGAAGATGCGCCAGTCGTAGAACGAGAGCGCGAACGACCAGACGATCGGACCGAGCCGGAAGACCAGCAACCCGATTGCGCTTGGCGCCAGGAACAGCACCGCCAACAGGGTTGGAGAGATTTGCGGCCGCTTGCGCATGAACCGGTCCCGAGGCTGGCGGGCGCGGGATCGGTTCCCGCGCCCTAGAGCGTTTTCAGCAAAAGTGGACGCCACTTTTGCGGTTCGAAAACGCGACAACAACTAGAGCTACCGTTCCGATTCAATCGGAACGGGAAAGGCTCTAGAGGTCAACGCGAGAGGACGTCGTTGCCGTAGGCGACGAAGGCGTCGATGGCTTCGTCAAGAGACTTGCGCCCGTTGAGGACTTCGTCGATCTCGCCGTTCATGCCGCCCGAACCGGCCGCAGCATAGCCGCGCCAGGCGCTCCAGTTCTTGCTGAAGCCGGTATAGGTCGGCTGTGCGCCGAGCTCGAGAATGAGCCCCTTGTTGTCCGGCTGCAGGCCCTCCTCGAGCCAGCTTTCGGTTTCAGCGATCGCCTTGTAGGCCGGCACCTTGCCACCCGGAAAGTCGGCGGGGGTGCGACCCTCGCCCACCATGTGCTGGATGAACTGCCAGGCGAGATCCTTCTGTTCGGACGTCTCGGCAATCGACATCATGTCGGCCCAGGCATAGGTCACGGCCGTCTCGGGCGTCGCGTCGGGTCCCATCGGGATGGGCGCGATACCCCATGCAAAGCTGTCGCCCGCGACCTGTCGTGTGTTGTCGATATTCCAGGTGCCGTCCACCCACATGGCGGCCATGCCAAGGGGGAAGACATCCTGCTGGCGCACACCTTCGAGAGACTGCGGCTGCGGCGCCACCGTGTGCTCGGAAACCAGGCCGACGAGGAACTCCAGGGCATTGACTGCCTCTTGGGTGGGCTCGAGCGCGGTTTCCTCGGCGTTGATCAGTCTGCCGCCGTTGCGGAAGATCCAGCCATCGGTATGGGCGTAGCGGCCGTAGAAATAATAGCCCCACTGTTCGGGCTCGCCGTCGCCGTTCTCGTCGATGGTTAGGGCCTTTGCAGCATTGAGGAAATCGTCCCAGGTCCAATCGTCGGAGGGATAGTCGACGCCGGCGGCGTCGAAGGCATCCTTGTTGTAATAGAGGACCGGCGCCACCCAATTCTGCGGGAAGGCGTAGGGTTCGCCGTCGACCATGCCGGCTTCGATGGCGGCACCGTAATAGGCGTTGAGGTCGACGCCCTCCATCTGTTCACCGAGGTTGGCAAGGTTGCCCGCCTCGGCCCATTCGGCCACGAAACCTGATGACATCGCAAAAACGTCCGGAAGGTCGCCGGCCGCGGCAAGCGCCGACAGGCGCGGCCAATAGTCGTCCGGCGGCAGCGCCTGGGTCTCGACCGTGACATTGTGCGCCGTCTCGAATTCCTCGATAGCGGGGCCTTCGATTTCGAGCTGGGCTGGATCCCAGGACATGTATCGCAGCACCGTCTCCTGGGCCAGAACCTGGCCGGAAACCGCGACGAGCACCAAGGCGGCGAAGGGGCTTGAACGCTTCATGGATGGTCTCCCTGTCATATAATTTCCAGTATGGAAATTATCATACCTGCTTATTCCAGGCCAGGATGACAGGGCTATGTCAGGATGGTCGCTCCCGCCGGCTGTTGAGCGTCCGCCCGGGACAACGGGAGCCACGGCCAGTCGCGTCACTGGGATAGCCGGATTGAGCCTCACCGCAGCGCGTCGACCATTCGAGCGGCTCGAAGAGCAGCTGCTGAGGCCGTAAGCGGATAAAGGTGACGGCACTGTGAACGTGGCCTAGGCTTGTTGCTGCACTGAGGCTCGGTATGAGATAGTCCACACGCAACAGGCGCGCCGGTCTTTGAGCGAACGACCGCCTGGACTTGAGAGCGGGTTGATGCTGACGCCCAGGAGGCACAAGCATCTCGGAGGTTGATCCAGGCGTGCGGGAACTGATCAGGTCATGGCAGGCTGGATTGCGGCATCCCTGGTCCTGGCTGGGATTGGCTTCGGCCATCCTGTTGTTGATGACGCTGGGCTGGGGCGGAGCCTGGGCGACGCGGGTCTACCTCAATGAATCCGAGGCGCGCGGCCAGAATACGCTGGGTCTGGCCGTCGCCGTTCTGCGCGGCCATCTGGCGCGCTTCGAGCGATTGCCGCAATTGCTGGCTGATCATGAGGACATCAAGCGCCTCGTCACCGCTCCGGATGATGGCGCATTCGTCGACCAGATAAATCACTACCTGCGCGAGGTGAACGGCCTGCTCGAAACCTCCGACATCTACGTCATGCTGCCGGACGGCAATACCGTTGCCGCCAGCAATTTCGATACGGAGACCTCATTTGTCGGTGGCAATTTCTCCTATCGCCCCTATTTCATCGACGCGCTGGCGGGCGGGCTCGGGCGGTTCTTCGGGCTGGGCACCACGTCGCTCAAGCGGGGCTATTATTTTGGCGCGCCGATCCATACCGAGGCGGGTATTTCAGGAGTGGTCGTCATCAAGATCGATCTCGACGAGATGGAAAGCAGCTGGCGAGGCGGCGACTACGAGGTGATCGTCACCGATCCCGAAGGCATCATCTTTATGACAAGCGAGACCGACTGGCTGTTCATGTCGGTGCCCCCGTTGACCGAGGATCTGCTGGCACGAACGGCCAAGACCATCCGCTATGCCAATGCCGAGTTGCGCGATCTTCCCACCAGCCAGCAACGCTATCAGGACGATCATCAGTTGCTGATTGTCGAGGATGGCGCTCCGCGCAAGGAATTCCTGATGGTTTCCGAGGAGATGGACGAGGCCGGCTGGACGGTCACGGTGCTGCTCGATACAGCCTCGGCACGCTCTCAGGCCGCGGTTACGGTGGTGCTGGCGGTCCTGCTCATCGGCCTGGTGGCGCTGTCGGCCGCCATCTATCTGCAGCGCCGCGCCCAGCTGCAGGAACGCTTGCACATCGAGCGGCGGGCGCATGAACAGCTCGAGCATCGCGTCATCGAGCGCACCCGGGAGCTGGCGCAGGTCAACGCGCAGCTTGAAGCGGAGATCGGCGAGCGCAAGGCCACTGAAGCGACGTTGCGGCAGACCCAGTCGGACCTTATACAGGCCGGCAAGCTCGCGGCGTTGGGCCAGATGTCGGCCGCCCTGTCCCATGAGTTCAACCAGCCACTGGCGGCGGCGCGCAATTATGCAGACAATGCCATCGTCCTTGTCGAGCGCGGCCGTATAGAGGACGCCCGCGACACGATGTCGAGAATTGCCGGGCTGATCGACCGTATGGCCTCGATTTCCCGTCACTTGCGCAACTTTGCCCGCAAGCCCAACGAGAAGCTCGCTTCGGTCGACCTGGAGCTGGTGACGCGCGAGACCCTGGAGATCATCGGCTGGCGCATCAAGGATGGCAGTGCGGAGCTGGTCATCGACCTCGGTCCCACGCCGCTCTGGGTCAAGGCCGGCCCGGTGCGTCTGCAACAGGTGCTGGTCAACATCATCGCCAACGCCGTCGATGCCGTCAGCCAAGCCACGGACAAACGTATCGATCTGGTGGCACGCAGGTCCGCCTCGAAAGTGACCATCACCATCCGCGACCGCGGGGCGGGCATTCCTGCAGGGCTGGGCGAGCGCATCTTCGACCCGTTCTTTTCCACCAAGGGGGTGGGCAAGGGGCTGGGTCTGGGGCTCTCGATCTCCTATAACATCGTCAAGGATTTCGGCGGCGATCTGCGGGTCGAAAACCACCCCGATGGTGGCGCCATCTTCATCATAGAACTCAAGGCAGCGACGCCCGCGGCCAGCGAGGCTGAAAGCATGGCGGAACCGGCCGAATGAGCGTCGGCAGAGTGCTGCTTGTCGATGACGAGGAGGATCTGCGCCTATCCACGGCGCAGGCCCTCGATCTGGCTGGCTTCGAAGTCGCCGATTTCGCCCATCCTGAGCGGGCGCTCGAGCTTGCGGGTTTCGGTTTCAACGGTATCGTGGTGACCGACATCCGCATGCAGGGCATGGATGGCCTGACCCTGATGAACCGGTTGCACGAGCTCGACCGGGAAATGCCGGTCATTCTGATCACCGGGCATGGCGATGTGCAACTGGCGGTGCGGGCGATGCGTGAGGGCGCCTATGATTTCATCGAGAAGCCGTTTCCGTCCTCGCACCTGGCCGACACGGTGGCGCGGGCGCTCGACTATCGCCGGCTGGTGCTGGAGAACCGGGTGCTGCGGGCCGCCGCCGGGCAGCGCGATGATCTGGAGCAGCGCCTGGTCGGGCGGTCCAATGTCATGGTCGACCTGCGCCGCAAGATTCGCACCATCGGCCCGACCGATGCTGATGTGCTCATCGTCGGCGAGACCGGGACCGGCAAGGAAGTGACCGCCCGCGCGCTGCACGATCTATCCGCTCGCGCGGATAAGCCCTTCATCGCCATCAATTGCGCGGCCCTCCCCGCCAACATGATCGAAAGCGAACTGTTCGGGCACGAAGCCGGTGCCTTCCCAGGCGCCATGCGGGCGCGCTTCGGCAAGTTCGAACTCGCGCAAAGCGGGACCATCCTGCTCGACGAGATCGGGTCCATGCCGCTCGATGTGCAGGGCAAGCTGCTGCGGGTGATCCAGGAACGGGTGATCACACGGCTGGGATCCAATGACCCGCTGCCGCTCGACGTGCGCTTCATCGCCACAAGCAAGACCGGGCTGGAAGACGATGTCGGGGCAGGGCGGTTTCGTGCCGACCTGCTCTACCGGCTCAATGTCATTACGTTGGAAATCCCGCCGCTTTCGGCGCGGCGCGAGGATATTCCCCTGCTGTTCATGCAGCTCTTGATCGAGGCGGCGGCCCGTTACCGCCGCGAGCCGGTGACGGTGCCGCCAAGTGCTATTGCCGTGATGGCCGATCGCGCCTGGCCCGGCAACGTCCGCGAATTGCGCAACGCCGCCGATCGCTATGCCCTCAATCTCGGCCTTCCGGTGCAGGACCTTTCGGGTGGGGCAGGGGACGATACGCCCACACGGCTTGCGGACCGTGTCGCCGCCTTTGAAAAAAGCGTCATCGAAAATACGCTCATCGCCCATGGCGGCATGCTTAGACCCGTCTATGAATCACTCGGGCTGTCGCGCAAGTCGCTGTACGAGAAGATGCAGAAATACGGGCTCGACAAGACCCGCTTTGGTTCCGGCGGTTCTGACCAGGACTAGGCTTGGGTGGATTTCCGCCCATGCTCAGAGCCCGATGTTACCAAATCCACCCATTGCACTGCCACTCCCTCAAATAAAGAAGCCCTCCAAGGCCCTGGGCGATTGAAACCGCGCAACAGGCAGCGATTGAGTGCCTCACGCATCCGGTCTGGTGGAGGACCATCGGAGCGGATGGGTCTGTTTCAAAAATAGTCCCCAGGGAGGAACGCAATGCGTTTGACCACACTTGCTGCTTTGGCGGCAGCGTCCATACTGGTTGCCGCGCCCACAGTGGCGCAAGACCGCGAGGGCTGGCCCTCCAGCCTGACGATCGGCACAGCCAGCCAGGGCGGCACATACTTCATCTACGGCACCGGCCTCGGCGGGTTGATCACCGAAGAACTCGGCGTCAACGCTTCCGGCGAAGTCACCGGCGGCCCGGTGCAGAATGCAACGCTCGTGGAAACCGGCGATCACCAGATCGGCCTTGTCACCATGGGGCCGGCATTTGAGGCCTGGACCGGCAATTCGGAGCTGGCGCCAGGTCTCGAGCACAAGAACCTGCGCGCCCTGTTCCCGATGTATCAGACGCCCTTCCAGGTGGTGGCACTCAAGTCGTCGGGCATCGAGTCGGTCGCTGATCTGGATGGCAAGCGCGTTTCGGTCGGCCCTGCCGGCGGCACTGCCGCAACCTATTGGCCACGCTTCTTCGAAAGCGCGGGCGTAGCGCCAGAAGTGTCGTATTCCGGTGCCAATGATGCGGTCAGCCAGGTCAAGGACGGCCTGATCGACGCTTTCGCCTTCGCCGCCGGCGTGCCCATTTCGGCCTTTGCTCAGATCGCCGCTGAAAACGAAGTCAACATCTTCGGCTTCAGCCAGGAAGAACGTGTGGTCATTCTGTCGGCAATGCCGGAGCTGGCGGCTTTTGACGTTCCCGGCGGTCTCTATCAGGGCTTCCCCGATGAAAGCCCGACCGTGGCACTGTGGAACTTTGCGGTGGTCCACGCCGATATGCCGGAAAGCCTCGCTTACGAAATCACCAAGCTGGTGATGGAGAACAACGACCGGATGCTGCAGATCCATGCGACTGCCGCTGAGACCGTGTCGGCAAATACCGACAAGAACACCTTCCTGCCCTATCACCCGGGCGCCAAGCGCTACTTCGAGGAGATCGGCGTCGAACTGCCGACCGGCCTCTGAAACTGACGCGCGAACAGGACGGCGGCCCGATGGCCGCCGTCCCTACAACGCCCGCAAACGGGCCTGGGAGGATGACCTGAGATGTCTCAACAATTGAAACAGACTGCGACGCATCCGGATCAGGATGCCGGCCCAGTGATAGCAAAGGGCGTCGACGACGAACCCCTTGCCACCAATCAGCGCGATCTCGGGGGGCGGCTCAACATGGTCGTGGTCGCCATCTGTATCGCCTATACCACCTTCCACGTGGCGGTGATGAACCTCTATCCGCTGGAGACGTGGACCTATCGCATGATCCACCTCGCGGGCGGCCTGTTCATTGGCTTCCTCATCTATTCCGCCCTGAGCCTGAAGGCGGATGCGCATGTGCAGCCAGCCCGCCGCGGTCCGTTGGAGCTCGCGCTCGGCGCCGTGGCGGTCGCCGGCGTCGGCTACGGTCTGCTAATGGTGGCTATCGCCTTCGGCGGCCTGTGGTTTGCCGGCTTGCGTGCCCCTGATCCCCTGGTATTCCACACGTTCGGCATCCCGCTTCTGGTCGGCTCCTCGGCCGCGGTGGTTGCGGGCTGGATATTTCCCGAGCGGTCGAAGGCGCGCATTCACTGGGCTGACTGGATGCTGGGGGCAGCGTCCATCGCGGTGCTGGGCTATATCCTGTTTAACGTCGGCCCCATTCGCCTGCGTGCCGGCACGGCATTGGCACAGGCCCCCGACTTCTTCGCAGCCCTGGTCGGCGTCATCCTCATCCTGGAATTGACCCGCCGCGTCGCCGGACTGGCACTGGTCGTCATCGCCGGCATCTTCATCGCTTACTCGTTCCTGGGGCCGTGGCTCCCGGGCTTCCTTACCCATCGCGGTTATTCGCCCGAACGCTTCTTCACCTATATCTTCACCGACCAGGGAATCCTCGGCGATCCCATTGCGGTCTCCTCCACCTACATCATTCTCTTCATCACCTTCGCCGCCTTCCTGCAGGCCTCGCGGGTAGGGGACTATTTCGTCAACTTCGCCTTCGCCGTTGCCGGTGGCTGGCGTGGTGGCCCGGCAAAGGTGGCGGTGTTCGCTTCCGGCCTCATGGGGATGATCAACGGCACATCGGCGGGCAATGTGGTGTCGACCGGCTCGCTGACCATTCCGCTGATGAAAAAGGTCGGCTATCCCGCGCGCAGTGCTGGAGCCATCGAGGCAACAGCGTCGTCGGGCGGCCAGATCCTGCCGCCGATCATGGGCGCAGGCGCGTTCATCATGGCCGAAGTGACCGGTATCCCCTACACCGACATCGTGGTTGCCGCGATCATACCGGCGGCGCTCTATTTCGCCTCGGTCTACTTCATGGTCGACCTGCAGGCGACGAAGCTCGGCATGAAGGGGCTTCCGAAGGACGAACTGCCCAAGTTCGCCGTACTGGCCCGGCAGGCCTATCTCTTCCTGCCTATCGTCATTCTCATCTATACCCTGTTCGCCGGCTATTCGGTGATCCGCGCCGGCACCATGGCCATGGCCGCGGCCGCGGTCGTGTCCTGGCTGACGCCTTACAAGATGGGCCCGCGCGCCGTTCTCAAGGCGCTGGAATTGGCTGCCAAGATGAGCATTCAGCTCGTCGCGGTCTGTGCCGCCGCCGGTGTCATCGTCGGCGTCATAGCACTGACCGGGGTCGGTGCGCGCTTCTCCTCACTTTTGCTGGGCCTTGCCGAGCAGAACCAGCTCATCGCCCTGTTCTTTGCGATGTGCATCTCGATCGTGCTGGGCATGGGCATGCCGACAACCGCCGCCTATGCGGTAGCGGCGGCCGTGGTGGCACCGGGCCTGATCCAGCTCGGTATCCCTGTCCTCATCGCCCACTTCTTTGTGTTCTATTACGCAGTGATGTCCGCCATTACACCACCCGTGGCGCTGGCCGCGTACGCCGGGGCTGGCCTAGCGGGATCGGACCCCATGAAGACCTCTGTCGAGGCGTTCAAGTTCGGCCTAGCCGCCTTCATAGTGCCCTTCATGTTCTTCTATTCGCATGCCCTGCTGATGCAGGGCGAATGGCACGAGATCCTGCACGTGGTCGCAACCGCCTTGATCGGCATCTATCTGCTGTCCTCGGCGGTCCAAGGCTATTTCTTCGGCAATGTCAGCAATGTGCTGCGCGTCGTTCTGCTTCTGGCGGCACTCGGCATGATCCAGGGTGGATGGATCTCGGACATCATGGGTTTGGGCGCCGGCCTTGCGGTCTTTGCCTACCAGAAACGGTTCGTGACCCCGCGCACGCTGGCTAAAGGCGCCGACTGATCAGGCGAGCCGGCGCTCGAAGCAGACGTGGTCCGGCAGCGGTAGCGGCTTGAGGGCACCGCGCCGGACACAGTCTAATCTTGCCACTCGGGATAGCCGGATTGCACCTCGCCATAGCGCGTCGACCAATTCGGCAGCGGTCGGCCGTCTAGGTGGGCGGCGAGGCGGTCGAGCAGCGCATGCGTGCCCGGCGCAAAGCCCACTGCGGTGCGCTGATTGAGGCGGGTGTGGCGAAGGGTAAGCAGCGTGCCGTTGTCGACGGGTGAGAGCTCATAGCGGACGATGCTCTGCTCGCCCCCATGCAAGTGCTCCTGCGGCTCGGCATTCATTTCGTACTCGAGCAGCTCGAATGGCTGCCAGGTCAGAATACGCCCCGTCCAATGAAAGCTTGCCGGACCGGTGGTCATCTCAATGTGGCCGGAGGCGCCGCCGATGATGGTGGCGGTGCCGATGTGCCACGCTTCGAATTCGGCGCTGTCGGTCAGGGCGCGCCAGACGCGCTCCGGGCTGTGATTGAGGCGCCGTTTGAAGACGAGGCTCGCCTGCGTACCCTCCATCTCGACCCGGCCAAACGCGTTATCGTTCATTCGACGGCTCCCCGGCTTCAGGCATGGTGTCGAGGTGATTTTCCAGCGCGTCGAGCTCATTGCGCCAGTAGAGGCGGTTGCGCGCCAGCCAGTCGCCGATCTCACGCAGCGGTTCGGTGCGCAGGGAGTAGATGCGGCGCTGCGCGTCGGCCTCTACCTGCACCAGGCCCGCCTGACGCAGCACCTTCAGATGATGCGACAGCGTCGGCTGTCGCACGTCCGGAAAGGCCTCGGCAAAGGCGCCGGCGGGTTTGGCGGAGCCGACCAGCAGCTCCAGCATGCGGCGGCGCGTGGGGTCGGCGAGTGCGGTGAAGACGTCCATGGGTCTTGTGTATATCGATGATTGTCTATATAGATGGAAACCGTTCTAATATGGAGATTGTCGATGAAGCAGGCAAGCCGGATAATGCCGATGTTGTCGGTCGCGGACATGGCGCGATCGCTGGTCTTCTATCGCGACGCGTTGGGGGGTGAGCAGATCTATCAGTTCCCGCCTGACGGCGAGCCGGGATTTGTGACACTGCGCTTCGGCCAGACCGAACTGGGCATAGGCCTTCTGTCCAAAGCGCCGCTCCACGGCGTGCCGCAGCGGCCGGCGTCCGGCCATCGCGTTGAGTTGTGCGTCAATGTCGAAGACGCGGACGAGGCGGTGGAAGCGCTCAAGAACCTGGGCGCGCCAGTGGTGATGGCGCCGCAGAACCTGCCCTGGGGCGAGCGCTCGGCTTATGTCGAAGACCCCGACGGCAATTTGGTTATGTTGGCTGCACCAGGCCGCTGAACTGCGAAACGCGGAGTCCTTGATCTCAGGGGCGGACCACGGGTTTATCTTTGCCCGCCAGGCGTTAGGATCGAGACCCAACATAGGGGTCGAGACATGCAAATTGGAATGGTCGGACTTGGACGCATGGGCGCCAACATGGTGCGTCGCCTGTTGAAGGCTGGGCACCAATGCGTCGTCCACGACATCGATCCGCAGAATGTTGCTGACCTCGTTGCCGAGGGCGCAACGGGCGCGGGCTCTATCCAGGACCTCGTTGAAAAGCTCGATCCACCCCGCGCCGTCTGGCTGATGCTGCCGGCCGCCATCACCAATCGCATCGCGCGCGAGTGCGCCGGCCGGATGCAGGCCGGGGACATGCTCATCGACGGAGGCAATTCCTATTATCGCGAGGCCGTCGATCTTGCCGCCGAGCTCGCTCCCAGGGGCATCCAGGTGGTCGATGCCGGGACCAGCGGCGGCGTCTGGGGGCTGGAGCGCGGTTATTGTCTTATGGTGGGCGGAACAGAGGAAGCGATGCAGCGACTTGATCCGATCCTGGCGGCGCTGGCGCCCGGGCTTGACGGCAAAGGTGCCGAGCCCGGCAGCGCCGAGACGGCAGCGCTCGGCTACCTGCATTGTGGCCCGACCGGCGCCGGCCACTTCGTCAAGATGGTGCACAACGGCATCGAATACGGGATCATGGCGGCCTATGCGGAGGGCTTCAATATCCTGAAGGCTGCCGATGCCGGCCAGCAGAAGCGCGCGGCCGATGCCGAGACTGCGCCCCTCCACGACCCGCAGTACTACCAGTTCGACATCGACGTCGCGCACGTTGCCGAACTCTGGCGCCACGGCAGTGTCATCAGCTCATGGCTACTCGATCTTACCGCTGAAGCGCTCGAACACGATCCTTCACTCGCCGATTTCGACGGCATCGTGTCGGATTCCGGGGAAGGTCGCTGGACGCTGCGCGCAGCCGTCGAGACCGGCATTCCGGCGCCCGTCCTCTCCTCGGCGCTGTTTGGCCGCTTTGCTTCGCGCGACAACGATGAGTTCGCCAACAAGCTCATCTCGGCCATGCGCTATGCCTTTGGCGGGCATACCGAGAAGCCTTGAGGCGAGGGGGCGGCATGATTTCGGCGCGGTCGCCGGTGAATTGCAGGTCGTGAGGCGAATATGAGCGGCGAGGACGTCAGTCGGGCCGAACCCACGGTGCTCGCCGTCGATATCGGCGGTTCGCACGTCAAGATCCTCGCCAGCACCGGAGGCGGGGAACGCAGGGCTGTTTCAGGCCCCGGAATGGACGCCGCCGCCATGGCCGACGCTGTCGAAGAGCTGGCGGCCGGCTTGCACTACGACGTCGTTGCCCTGGGCTATCCTGGCCCGGTCGTCCACAACCGCATCCTCGTCGAACCGCACAACCTCGGCCAAGGGTGGGTCGGCTTCGACTTTGGCGCCCGCTTTGGCAAACCGGTCAAGATCGTCAACGATGCACTGATGCAGGCCATCGGCAGCTATGAAGGCGGCCGCATGCTCTTTCTTGGCCTCGGTACCGGGCTCGGTGCAGCCATGATCGTCGACAATGTCGCCCAGCCCATGGAGATTGCCCATCTGCCTTACCGCAAAGGACGCAGTTTCGAGGATTATCTGGGAGAGGCGAGCATCAGGAAACGCGGCCGCAAGAAGTGGACCGGGTACGTCTTCGATGCCGTCGAACGCCTCACCGCAGCGCTCGAGCCCGACTATGTCGTCATTGGCGGCGGCAATGTCGAAAAGCTTGATTCTCTGCCTCCCAAGGCCCGGCGCGGCGACAACGCGAATGCCTTCAAGGGAGGATTCGCCCTCTGGCATGACCCGACGTTGAAGGTTTGAGGGACTGCGGCCACGACGATCGAATAGTTCCCTGCCGCTCCAGCCGCCGGCGGCTGGACGGCATCGAGCACCTCTGCGTCAGGCGATCCTCTCCCTGAGTTCGATCACCTCTGCCGACGGCGGCAGCCCGCTCGCAACCACCGATACCCGGAACTTTCCCTCGAGCGCAGCGTCGAATATGGCCCCGACGATGATGTCGGCCTCGGCGTCGACCTGCTCGCGGATGCAACTGGCCGCCTCGTCGACTTCGTAGAGCTTCATGTCCGCGCCGCCCGAGATCGACACCAGCACGCCTTTTGCCCCGCCCACAGATGCTTCATCGAATAGAGGGTTGGCGATCGCCGCTTCGGCGGCGGCCCTTGCCCGATCCTCTCCTGACGCCTCTCCGGTGCCCATCATCGCCCGCCCCATGTCGCGCATTACTGCGCGCACGTCCGCAAAGTCGAGGTTGATCAGCCCCTCCTTGACGATGAGGTCGGTGACGCATCCCACGCCCGCATAGAGTACGCGATCCGCCATGGCGAAGGCATCGGCGAAGGTCGTCTTGGTATTGGCGATCCGGAACAGGTTCTGGTTGGGGATGACGATGACCGTATCGGCGCGTTCGCGCAGGCGCTCGATCCCTTCTTCCGCCGACCGCATCCGGTGTTTGCCCTCGAATTCGAATGGCTTGGTGACGACGGCGACGGTCAGGATCCCGGCCTCGCGCGCGGCACCGGCAATGACCGGCGCGGCCCCGGTTCCGGTTCCCCCTCCCATGCCCGCGGTCACGAAGCACATATGTGTGCCGGCCAGGTGGTCCATGATCTCGTCGAGCGACTCCTCGGCGGCCGCACGCCCGACTTCGGGCAGCGAGCCGGCACCGAGGCCCTCGGTCATCCTGGCGCCCAATTGGATACGCCGCGGCGCCTTCGACATGGCAAGCGCCTGCGCATCGGTGTTGGCAACCAGGAACTCGGCACCTTCGAGGTTCTGCGCGATCATGTTGTTGACGGCATTGCCGCCGCCGCCGCCCACCCCGATCACGGTGATCCTTGGCTTCAGCTCAACGATTTTGGCGGTATCGGTCATGCTCATATCCATTCGTGCCAGCGGGTCTGCCGCCAGTGTCTCGGGTCAATCCGTGCGCCGGCGAGGCCGGAATCGACGACTCGCGGCAGCATCAGGGCATCCACCATTGTCGAAAGCATGACCATGGCCTGCGGTCGGGTTCTTTTACCGCCGGCCAAGTAGGCGGACCTGAAGTGCGAACAGCCGTGGCAACCGGGTAGGGCTCCAGGAGATGGCCTCGAACTAGCCGCTCACTGGTCTGGGCACTCCCGCCGGTCGAAGCTGCCGTTTCTGTGCGGCGATGCGGAAGGGTGCGTTGACGGCGCCGTATCCGCGGTAGCCGCCGCGGCGTTCTACCACTTCGAAGAAGAAGCCTTCGCCGTAGTTGGTGCTGTAGAGCTGGAAATACTCCCCCGCCTCGTCACGGTCATAAAGGATATTGCGCGTACGCAGCCGGGCCGACATGGCGGGTTCGATGCCGAGGCGTGCCTCCAGGTCGTCATAGTAGTTGGCTGAAATCTTCAGTGGACGAAACCCGAGCTTCTCCATGGCGGCCGCGGTCGCGAATATGTCGCGCGTGCGGAAGGCCAGGTGCTGCACAGAGGAACCGAAACTTTCGGCGATGAAGTGTCCGGCAAGCGTCTTGCGGCTCTCCGCGCCATTCAGGGTGAGCCGCAGCGCGCCGTCCTGGCTCTCCATGACCTGGCTGCGCACCAGGCCACCTGGGTCCACCACGTCCACCATCGGTGATTTTTCGGTTCGAAAGATCGCCGTGTAGAACAGGATCCAGGTCAGCATCTCCTCATAGTTCATAGTCTGGGCGATGTGGTCGACCGCAATGAGGCCCGCGTCGTTGGCCTTGGAATCCGGCAGCGGCTCGAACTCGATGTCCCAGACCCCCGCAAGTTCGCTGCGCCCATCGATGAAGTAGATGACGCCACCGCCAACTCCCCTGATGGCGGGGATGGCCAGCTCACCCGGTCCGTGCTGCTGCTCGAAAAGTGTGGCGCCGAGTGCGCGTGCGCGCATGACAGTTGCCTGCGCGTCCTCGACCCTGATGCCTAGCGCATAGGCGTTGGTTCCATGCACCAGATAGGAGGAATGGGCGAGGCCTTCATGCTCTGTGTTGATGACGATGTTGATGGCGGACGAGGCTGGCCCCTGGCGCCAGAGCACGACGTCCTTGTTGCGGTGTTTGGCCTTCGGGGCGAACCCCATGGTCGCCAACAGCTTGCCGAGCTCGCCTGCTTCCTGCTCGTTGGCGGCGAATTCGACGAACTCCACCCCTTCGACCCGCACTCGGTCGGGCATGGCAGGAACTTCGACCGCTACCGCTGCCGGTTCAACGCGTCGAACATGGTCCATGAGGTTGACGAGGGAACGATGGCCGTCGATGGCGATCGATCTGGGCGAGCCTCCGCGGAACTGGTCGTTGAATATCTCCAGCGACAAGGGCCCGGCATAACCGGTGGCGGCCACCGCCCGCATGAAATCGACGACCGGCAGGTCGCCTTGCCCCGGCATGCTGCGATAGTGCCGGCTCCAATTGAGCAGTTCCATCTCCATCTTCGGCGCGTCGGCGAGTTGCACGATGAAGATGCGGTCCCCGGGAATGGAGCGGATCGTATCCACGTCGATCCCGCGCGCCAGGGTGTGGAACGAATCCAGGATGAGGCCGATGTTGGGATGATCGGCCCTGCGAACGGTCTCCCATGCATCGCGATGATCGTTGACATGGCGGCCCCAGGCGAGCGCCTCATAACCAACGCGCAGGCCCCGCTTGGCTGCGCGTTCCCCCAGCTCGCGAAAATCGGCAGCGGCCCGGTCGATCCCACCGAGCGCGATCGGTGCGACATTGGAGCAGATGAGCATCAGTTGCGTGCCCAGTTCCTGCATCACGTCGAACTTCCGCTCAGCACGATCGAAGGCACGCGACCTCTGCGGTTCGGGCAATCCCTCGAAATCGCGGAAGGGCTGGAACAGCGTGATCTCCAGCCCATGATCGCGCACCATGCGCCCCACTTCCGCCGGCGTGCCGTCGAACGCCAAAAAATCCTGTTCGAAGATCTCGACCCCGTCGAAACCGGCCGAAGCGATCGCTGCGAGCTTTTCGCGCAGGTCCCCGCTGATCGATACGGTGGCTATCGAGGTCTTCATTTCTCGCGCTCCAATATCATGTCGATCAACGCGTTCACCGCCAGCGCGTAGCCGCGTGGCCCAAGCCCCGCCAGCACCGCGGTGGCAACGCGTGAGACGAGGGAGCGGTGGTAGATCTCCTCACGTCGATGGATGTTCGAGATGTGGAACTCGACGATCGGGCCGGGAAACATCTTCAACGCATCGAGCAGGGGAATGGACCTGAAGCTGAGGCCCGCCGGATTTATGAGGATGCCGGCCCCTTGATCGATTGCCTCGTGGATCCAGTCGACGAGTTGATGTTCCGCGTTCGACTGATGGAAACGAACCGGCCTGGTGCCTGCCGCGTCCCGGCACATAGCTTCGATCTCGGCGAGAGTGGTCGTGCCGTAGATCTCGGGTTCCCGCATGCCGAGGCGGTTGAGGTTGGGTCCGTTGATGATGAAGATCGGCTTCATTGTCCTACCCCGAATATCCGAACACACGCGGCAGCCACAGAACGACGTCCGGCACGAAAGTGACGACGGCGAGCGCGGCGAACATGGCAAGGAGGAACGGCAGGACGTCGCGCACGATGTGAGCCAGCGGCACCTCGGCGATGCGGGTCATGATGAAGAGCAGGAGCCCGTAAGGCGGCGTGATCAGTCCGAGCATGATGTTGAGGACGACCACGACGCCGAAATGCACCATGTCGATGCCCAGTGCCTGTGCCGTAGGGATCAGCACCGGCACCATCACCAGCAGGATCGTCGTGCCCTCGAGCAGGCATCCCAGGGCCAACAGCAACACGTTGACGATGAGGAGGAACTGGATCGGTGACAGGTCCCAGGCGAGCAGCAGCTCGGACAGGGAGTGTGGGATGTCTTCGACCGTGATCACGTAGTTGAAGACCATGGCGCCCGCCAGCAGCATGCCGATCGAGGCAGTCGTTCGCCCGCTATTGAGCAGGGCGCGGTAGAACTGCCGGATCGTCACGCTGCGATAGATCGCAACGGAAATCAGCAGGGCGTAGCCCGCCGCCACGGCGGCAGCCTCGGTCGGCGTCATCACGCCGCCCCGAATTCCCACGAGCAGGACAACCGGCAGCATCAGCGCCGGAAACGCCCGAAGGGTCAGGCCCGGCAACTTGCGCAGCGGCACGGGTTCCTCGACCGGAAAGTTCTTCCGGCGGGCGTCTATGGCCACGATCGACATTTGGGCGAGAGCCATCATCACGCCCGGCACGATGCCGGCGAGGAACAGGAATCCGACCGACGCATCCGAGACGAGCGCGTAGATGACCAGGGGAATGGAGGGGGGAAGGATTGGCGCCAGCACCGCGGTGGTCGCGGTCAACGCCGCAGCGTAGCTCGCGGGATACTTGTCGTCCTTGGTCATGAGCTGCTGCATCATCTTGCCCGTGCCGGCGGCGTCGGCGATCGCCGAACCCGACATGCCCGCAAAGATGAGGGATTGCAGCACGTTGACCTGGGCGAGCCCGCCGCGGAACCGGCCGACGACCGCGTTGCAGAAATGGAGGAGGCGGTATGTCATCGTCCCGGCGTTCATCACTTCGGCGGCCAGGATGAACATGGGCACGGCAAGAAGCAGGTAACTCGTATAGAGCCCGTTGAGGATCTGCTCTGCCGCCGTGCCCATATCGAGGCCGGCGAGCCATAGATAGAGGATCGACGAGCCGATCATGGCATGGCCGATAGGCAGGCCGAGCAGTGACAGGATACAGATCGAGATCAGTGCCATCGTGAATGGATCGAGGAAAATCATCATATGCCCGAGCTCGCTTTGGTCGGATCGGGTTCGCTGACGTCCTCACGCCTCAACGCATGCCATCCGAGCCACAGGTAACGGGCAATGACGGCGACGACGAAGATCACATAGATGGCAAACAGCCAGTCGAAGCGGATCTTGAGATAGGCGGTTTTCTGCACCTTCATGAAGGTGACGTAGTCGAACACGGCGGGAAGGGAGTAACCGTAGAGTGTGATGAGCGCGACGGCCGAGGCCAATATCATCACTCGCCGGACACGGTAGGGTACGGCTCCGTAGACCAGGTCGAATCTGATCTCCTCCTCTTCGCGCACCACGAAGGCTGCACCGAACAGAACGACCCAGATCCACATGACGACGGTGAGCTCGTTGCTCCAGCCCGTAGGCCATTGCAGGCCGTATCGGAAAAGGATCTGGAGCAGAAAGGCGGCAAACATCACGCCGATCATCACTGCCGCAAGGTTTTCGCAGCGGCGATAGAACCATCCCGCCACGGCCCGCGCACGTTCCAACATCGGCTTGCCTCCCAGATGCCGCCCTTGACACAAAGCATGACTGCCGGCCTGAGGGCCGGCAGTCACAGCATCGGATCTAGAGAGCGTTGATCTTTTCGAGCATACCTTCGGGCCAACTCGCGGCGAGGTCCGAAGCCAGATACTTCTCCTGCACGTGGGTGCGGAACGCCGCCACATCGGGCTCGTAGACCTTCAGCCCGACCGACTTGAATTGCTCGGCGAGTTCAGTCTCGCGTTCGAGGTGCCTTTCGGTCGAGAAGTCGATTGCAGCGTCCGCCGCTTCCTGGAATCTCGCCTGCTGGTCGGCGTCCATTCCGTCCCAGACTGTCTTGGATACGGTCAACAGGTCGAACCCGACGAGGTGCGACGTCAGCACGATCTGGCTCATCACCTCATAGAACTTCATGTTCTCGACGTTCGGCAGCGGGTTGTCCTGGCCGTCGATGGCCCCGGTCTGGAGGCCGGTATAGACCTCGGCATAGGCCATCGGTGTCGGATTGGCGCCGAGCGCCTCACCGAGAAACTGCCAGGCATCGCCACCGGGCATGCGTAGCTTGATGCCGGCCATGTCGGCGGGTGTGCGGATTTCCTTGTCCACTCTGAGGCCGACCTGGCGCACGCCAAAGTAGGTGGGACCCAGCACCTTCACACCGAGCTGGTCCTCGGTCATCTGCTTCATCTCGGCGCCGGCTTCGCTGGCAAAGAATGCCTTGAGATGGGCGGCATCGCGGAAGAGATAGCCAGCAGTGAGGATCGACCAGGCCGGAATCTGATTGGAGATGTCCTGAGGCGCGATGTTGCCCATCTCGAGGTTGTTGCGCTGCAGCGCGACGAGCTCGGTGCCCTGCTTGAACAGGTTGCCCCCGTAATAGCCCTCGAAGGTGAAGTCGTCGGCGATCATCGAGGAGAACAGCGTCATCATCTCGGCGCGGATGTCCTGCTCCGAGAACACGGCCGAGAACCGCAGCTTCGGCTTGTCCTGCGCGAAAGCCGGAAAGGCCGTCGCGGCGGCGAGCATGCCTGTTCCGATAAGGAACTGGCGGCGTGTTGCATGCAGTTTCATTTAAATTCCTCCCTTTGTGTTGGAAACAACCGCCCGCTCTATGGCGGACCCTCCGTTGAAGGCGTCAAAGGCCGCCTTCATCCGATCCGTGTCCGGTTGGACACCGGTGAAAAGCGTGAAGGCTCGCACCGCCTGGAAAATCGCCATGCCTTCGCCCGAGAGCGTACGGCAGCCCTTTTCGCGCGCATGGCGAAGCAACTCTGTCTCGAGCGGGAAATAAACGACGTCGGCGATCCAGTGCCGGGGAGCGATGCAGTCGGCCGGCAGCGGCATGCCCGGCAGTTTAGCCATGCCGACAGGCGTGGCGTTGACGATTCCATCGGCCGCGCTCGCTGCGGCAGCAACATCCTGCGTGACCGTCGCCCGGCCCGCGCCGAAGCGGGCGCATAGCCGGTCAGAGAGCGCATTCGCTTTCTCGCTATCAGTATCGCTGACGGCGAGCCGGTCGACGCCGCTGTCGAGCAGGGCATGCCCGACGGCCGCGCCCGCCCCGCCTGCGCCAAGCAACAGCACCTGGCTTCGCGCGGCCCCATCCATGCCTTGGCGCAAATTCTCCCGGAAGCCCCAGACATCGGTGTTGTGGCCGAAGCGGCGACCGTTCCTGAGCACGACCGTGTTGACCGAGTCGACCTCGCGCGCTGCCGGTGACAGCTCGTCCAGTAGCGGTAGGATCGCCTGCTTGAACGGAAAGGTGACGTTGAGGCCGCTGAACCCGAGATATTCGGCAAACCGCAGGATGTCGGACAGCGAGGGGGAGGGGCTGCCCATCAGGTCGGTGTCGAGCAGCCTGTAGACGAACGGAATGCCGCGCGCAGTTGCTTCTGCTTCATGCATGGTCGGCGTTCGCGACATCTGGATGCCGGAGCCAAGCAGGCCCACCAGCACCGCCCGGCTACGCTCGAGCGCGCTTGAAGGAGCCGTTGCTGCCGAACGTGTCGCAGGCTCCAACCCTTCCTCCCTCAGGTTACCTCGCCCTCGTTTTGAACTATCCAGTTAATTCAGTCAAGCTTTGTACTGTGCAGTTAATTTGTGTATGAGTTGGGCCGACAGGAGGTAGCGGATGAGCGCGGTGAATGTGGACGTGGAGAGGGAAGGGCGCGGCGGCTGGAAGCAGGACCCGGCGGGAGTGCAGTCGAATATTCTCGCCGTAGCCACGTCAGAGTTCTCTGCAAACGGCTTGTCGGGTGCGCGTATCGACGAAATCGCAGCCAAGACGCGCACGTCCAAACGCATGATCTACTACTATTTCGGCGACAAGGATGGGCTCTACCGGCGTGTTCTGGAGGAGGCTTATCGCAAGGTGCGAGAGGGGGAGCGCCAACTCGATCTCGACCATCTGCCGCCGGTCGAGGCGTTGACGCGACTAGTCGAGTTCACCTTCGATCATCACAGCAGCCATCCCGACTTCATCCGCCTCGTGATGATCGAGAACATCCACCACGGTGCCTATCTCGCCCAGTCGGACCTGATCGGAAGCCTCAATGCGGGCGCCATCGAGAAGCTCGAAACGATCTGCCGGCGTGGTAAGGAGGAAGGACTGTTTCGAGAAGACGTCGAACCGCTCGAACTGCACTGGCAGATCAGCGCGCTCAGCTTTTTCAACGTGTCCAACAGCGCCACCTTCTCGAGGATTTTCGGAGACCACCTCTACAGTGCCAGCGGTCAGGAAACCCTCCGCCGACACGTGGTGGAAATGGTTCTGCGGTTCGCGCTCAAGGCCAGCCCATGAGGGCGAGGTCGCAACCGGCACGCTTAGCGCAGGTATTGCCTGAGGCCGCGACCGGGACCTGCCTATCAATGAGTCCGAGCGGTGACTGCAATCGGAAACCTTGGCTCTCGTCTGGCCGCCGGAGCGACATCCGATGCCGCCGAGAAAGCAATTCTACGAACCAAAGCAGGTAGTGCTAGACTCGGGTATAGCAATTTCAGTTGCCTCCGAGATCAGCGACGAGCAGACCAGTGTATGTAACGGCCTTAAACACCAACGACGCCCGTAATCGCAATCTTGCGGCAGTGTTCGATGCCATCCGCGATCGGGCTGGCGCGTCGCGTAAGGAAATCGGCCTGGATATGCCGTTCAGCCTGCAGACGATGACCAATGTCGTCCAGGAATTGATCGGCATCGGGCTTGTCGAGGAAGTCGAGCGGACCGGCGCGCGCATACGTGGCAACCCCCATCGCGGCCTCAAGGTAGTGGCTGATCGCGGATATGCGCTGGGCATTCAGTTCAGGTGGAATGCCTGCCTCAGCGTTCTGGTCGATCTTGACTACAAGGTGCGTGACATACGCACGACTCCGATCGACGTTCCCCAAAGCGATATCGATGGCTACCTCGCCAGGCTCGAGGCAGTCATTCTCGGCCTCATCGAGTCCTACGCGGGCAAGGACATTTGGACTGTCGGCGTCTCCGGGCCGCTGCCGATCGAAGTGCCCAACATGCCCAGCCACACTCTTTCCTTGCCGAGGCTATGGACCGACCAGCGGTGGTTCCAATCTTTCGCAGCCAGTGTTGGTACCGCGACCCTTCGGACCCGGTTGGAACGAACGACTGGCTTGCCGGTCAGGCTCCTCAATAATTCGCAGGCCGCCGCTCTCGCCCAGTCGATGATTTTGCCGGCTGAGGCACGGTTCGTTTACGTGCTCGCCGGTCTCGGGCTCGGGGCCTCGTATGTGTGTGGACGCGCGCTCAGCCAGGATGTGTGGAAGCACGGCGGCGAGATCGGTCACGTCATCTATCGGGGGCGCACGCTCAGTTCAGTGATGTCCGCCTCCGGTTTGCGCGAGTCGATCAAGCTCGACCTGCCGCAGGGTGAGATGGAGGCCACGCTTGAACATCTCGCCGCCCACAACCAGGCCGTCTTCGAACCCTGGCTGGATGAGACCGCGCCCATTCTGCGTTTCCTGGTCAACTTCGTCGAAGCGGCGATGTGGCCGGATGGAATAGCCATGGGCGGCTTCATGCCGACCGTACTCATCGACCAGTTGATCGCCCGCGCGTATCCGCTTTCGGATTCCGTCGTTCCGCCGGATGGCGACCCGCGCCGGCTCATGCCGCGCCTGTTTCGAGCCAAACGTGGAGCCGAAGCCATTCCGCTCGGCGCCGCCGTCAGCACGCTGAGCCACTCGGCCAACCCCGAACTGCCGAACCTGATCGCCCGGCGTCGCGTCGCCTGAACCTGCGCCTCTGCAGGTTGACATCCCTTGTCTCGCGTATATGATCAAGAAAATTGATCAAATAACCGATCACCCAGGGGAGGGTAGCGATGGTTGAGCGTTCCGGGGGCCGACTTCGGCTGAATCGACGTCAGGTGCTGTCAGGAGGCATCGCGCTAGCTGGCGGCCTGGCCGTGCTCGGCGGCGCGAGCTACGGGCAGGGTGCACCGCAGCCAGGTGGCACGTTGCGCCTTGCGCAGGGGGCCGACGCACAGCCCAAGAACATCCTCGCCGGGCGTGCGGGCAACAATACCTGGCGCCACCAGGTTTTCGACGCCTTGACGGTCCTTGATAGCGAGACCGGCCAGCCTCGTCCCGTCCTTGCGACTGAATGGGAGTCGAGCGAGGACGGGCGCACGTTCGTCGTGCGTATTCGCAACGATGCGCGCTTCCACACCGGCCGGCCACTGACCGCCGAGGACGTCGTCTTCACCCTCGAGCAGGTGATGGTGCCCGAGAATGCCTCGCAGATGGCGCCGCTGGTGCGGGCCTACACCTCGATTGAGGCGACCGGCACGCATGAAGTGACGATCACCAGCGATACACCTGTCGCGCCGCGTGTGTTCGACGTGTTCCAGCTCGCCGTGATTCTCGACATGGACACCTTTTCCGGACTAGCGGACGGATCGCAGGTGGTCGGCACAGGCCCGTTCAAGTGGGTCGACTGGGTGCCGGGAGCCAGCCTGCGGCTCGAGCGGAACGATGACTATTGGGCACCCGACCAGGTGCTGCTCGACGGCGTTGAAATCTCGATCATCACCGACTCGACGGCCATGGCCAACGCCATGCGGGGGCGCGTCGACATGGTGCTGGCGATGACGCCGCGCGACGCCATCATGTTCCGCGGCAACCCAGGCGTCGAGCTGATCGAAGGACCGGGCGCGCAGATCTTTCCGCTTGGCCTCAACGTCACCGCGCCGCCCTTCGACAAGAGGGAACTGCGCCAGGCGATCGGCTACGCCATCGATCGCCAGCGCATCATCGACCAGGTGTTCAACGGAGTCGGCAACGCGAGTTGCCTGTGGTGGCGCTCGAACGAGCCCGGCACGACCGAGGAGATGGTCACCCACTATCACTATGACCCGGAGCGGGCGCGTGAACTCATTGCAGCGGCAGGCGCCGAGGGCGCACAGGTGGACCTGACGGTGATCGGCCTTGCACCCGTGCCAGCGATCTACGAGATCGTCCAGAACAATCTGCGCGAGGTCGGGCTCAATCCCATGGGACAGGTTGTCGAAACGGCGGCTTTCGACCAGGGGCAGACGGCGGGAGACCTGGGACCAGCCTTCCAGCAGATCCATGGCCTGCAGGGGTTCTCGGCGGCAACGCTCGTCGATGCCCTGCCGGCGCTGCGCGACACCAACCCCTCCAAGTTCACGCCCGAGCGTTATCGCGAGCTCAAGGACGCGCTACAGTCCGCTCAGGGCGATGCCTACGCGCCTGCACTGGTTGAGCTTGGCCAGTTCATGCTGGACGAGGCTTTCAGCCATATCCTTCTGCATACGCCGCCATTGCACGCGAAAGTGCAGCAGTTCCAGGGCTTTACCTTCAACAATGTCGGTTTCCTGCACCTTGCCGGCGCGCATTTGAACGGCTAGTCGATGTTCGGCTTTCTCGCCCGGAGACTGCCATCCGTAGTCTTCATGCTGCTGGCGACCTCGGTCATCGCTTTCCTGCTGCCGCGATTGGCGGGAGGCGACCCGGCCCAGACGATAGCAGGTGCCGATGCCACGGCCGAACAGGTGGCGGCCATCCGCGTCGAGCTCGGGCTCGACCAGCCGGTCTACGCTCAATACGGCCGGTGGCTCGGCGATCTCCTTGTTGGGGATCTCGGCACGTCCCTGATTACCAGCCGTCCGGTCGGGCAATTGATCATGGCGCGGCTCGGGAGCACGCTTGAGCTGGCGATTGCCGCCACCGTGCTGATGGTGGTCCTCGGTATCGGGCTCGGGATACTCGCGGGCTCGATCCGCAAGGGTGCCGGTCGGGCTGGCCTCGATGGGGCAGTGAGCGTGCTGCTTGCCACACCGCCGCACGTTACCGGCCTCATCCTCATTCTCGTGCTCGGCATCACCTTCAATCTGCTGCCGATCAGTGGCGAGGTGTCGGTGCTGCGCGATCCCTTGGTCGGTATCTCGCTTCTGATCATGCCGGCCCTGGCCCTCGCCCTGCCGCAGGCAGCCATGATCGCGCGGCTGATCCAGGCGCGCATGTATCAGGTGCGCCAGGAAGAATTTGTCGATCTAGCCATTGCCAAGGGCGTTCCGCCGCGCCGCATCGTCTTGAGCCACATCCTGCGCAACAGCATGGGGACGGCCGTAGTGGCGACCGGCATCAGGGTCGGGGAACTCCTGGCGGGGGCAGTGGTGATCGAGGCCATCTTCGCACGCAACGGGCTCGGGCTCATGGCTGTCGATGCGGTCAGCTCGCGCGACTATCAGGTGGTCCAGATCGTGGTTCTTGGGGCGGTGGTCATCGCAGTCCTCGTGCATCTCCTCTCTGAAATCCTGCTCGCCGCACTCGATCCGAGAATTCGCCTGCAATGACCGCGACGAACCCGACTGAAACGCATGCCGGCGGTAGACGCCGCCTGATGGGCGAGGGGCTTGGCCGGTACATTGCCGCCCTGGGACAGCCCAAGGGGCTGATCGGCTCCGGCCTCCTTGTGCTGCTCGTGCTGGCGGCAGTGTTTGCCCCGATCCTCTTTCCGGGCGGTGTCGACCAGCAGAGCCGCGACAGCTTCCTGTTGCCCTCGCTCCTGCATCCGTTTGGCACGGACGAACTCGGGCGCGATATCTTCGTGCGCTGCGTCTATGCGCTGCAGGTTTCGATCAGCCTCGTCATCGTGGCGGTGCCGATCGCGGCTGTATTGGGTACGCTCATGGGCCTGTCGGGCGCCATCTCCGGCTTGCTCGGCGAGGCGTTCCAGCGCGTGTTCGACATCATCCTCGGCTTTCCAAGCCTGGTGCTCGGCATCTGCATCGTCATCGTCATCGGGCCCGGCTGGCTCGCGCTCGCCACCACCATCGTCGTCTTCTCGCTGCCCCAGTTCGGGCGGCTTGCGCGCGGTGCGTTGCTCTCCGAGCAGGGGCGGGAATACGTGCTCGCGGCTCGCGTGCTTGGCGTCAGCAGACCCAAGATCATGATCCGGCACATCCTGCCCAATGCGCTCGATCCGATTTTCGTCCAGGTGTCGCTGTCGATGATCGGCGGCATCTTCATCGAGGCCGCGCTTTCGATCGTGGGGCTGGGTATCCAGCCGCCGACACCCTCGCTCGGCACGCTGCTCAACGTCGGTATCCGCTACGTCTACGCCCAGCCCATGTATACGGCCGGTCCCATCATCATGCTCCTGCTGCTCGCGCTCGCCTTCAACCTGATCGCCGACGCGCTGAATGCCCAGGTGCTCAAGACACGAGGCGAATGATGGCGGCCAACCTGCTCGAAGTCCGCAATCTCGGCACCACATTCCGCTTCGGGCAGGCCGAGGTGCAGGCGCTGCACGAGGTTTCTTTCGAAGCCCGCACCGGACGTGTTCTTGGCATCGTGGGCGAGTCCGGCTCGGGCAAATCGCTGACCGCGCGGGCCATCATGCGCATGCTTCCCGAGACGGCGTCGGTCTCCAATGGCGAGGTGCTGTTCGAGAGTGGCAATCTCCTCGATCTGCCCGAAGCGCGCATGCGCTCCATTCGCGGCAGCAAGATCGCCATGGTGTTCCAGGATCCGCAGGCGGCACTCAACCCGGTCAAGACCGTAGGATGGCAGATCGAGGAAGCCCTCGTTGTCCACGGCATGAACAAGAGCCGGGCGAGGGCGCGCGCCATCGAGCTCCTGGGTCAGGTCGGCATTCCCGAACCAGACAAGCGGATAGACGACTTTCCGCATCAGTTTTCCGGTGGCATGCGCCAGCGCGTGGTCATCGCCATCGCCATTGCCAATTCGGCGAAGCTCATTATCGCCGACGAGCCGACCACGGCACTCGACGTCACCATTCAGGCGCAGGTGTTGCGCCTCCTCGTCGACCTCAAGTCTCGTCTCGACATCGGTGTGATCCTCATCACCCACGACATGGGCGTGGTCGCCGAGATCTGCGACGATATCGTGGTGATGTATGGCGGGCGCGTTGTCGAGCGCGGCGCCGTGGCTGGTGTCTTTGCCGCGCCGCAGCACCCCTATACGCGCAACCTCCTGCGCTCGATGCCACGCATCGAGGGCGTGCGCACGGCTCGGCTGCCGACCATTCCCGGCTCGACCCCGGATCTCTCGCGTCTGCCCTCGGGCTGCGCATTCCACCCGCGCTGCCAATTTGCTGAGGACATCTGCCTGCGTGAAGTGCCGGTCCTCTTGCCGATGGCCGGCAGCCCGGAACGCGAAGCCGCCTGCCATGTCGCCCGCCAGAACGCGGGCTTGCCGCCAGATCCAGATCCGACGCCTTCCAGTGAACCGCTCGCGGGTGTCAGGACCAGTGGATCAGCGCCCGCGATCCTCGAGATCGAAGACCTGAGCGTCACCTTTCCTGGCGGAGGCGGCTGGCTGCGGCGCGAGAAGCCGATCGTGGCAGTCGATGGGGTAAGCCTGTCGCTGCGCCCGGGCGAAACGCTGGGGCTCGTTGGGGAATCCGGCTGCGGCAAGACATCCCTCTCTCGTACGATCGTCGGGCTCAACCGGCCGAGTTCGGGCTACATCCGGGTCGCGGGCGAGGACGTGACGGATTTCGGCGCGGAGGCCGCCGCCCATGTGCGCCGGACAGTGCAGTATGTCTTCCAGGACCCTTACGCCTCGCTCAATCCGAGGCTTTCGATCCGCCAGATCCTCTCGGAAGCCCTCGAGCAGCGCGGACTGCCGGGGCGGCAGCGCGAGGCAGCCGCGCGAGCGCTCATGGACATGGTCGGGCTCGATGCCGCCTACCTCGACCGCTATCCGAAGGCCTTCTCCGGCGGTCAGCGCCAGCGCATCGGTATTGCCCGCGCCCTGGCCGTCGAACCGCGGGTTCTGATCTGCGACGAACCGGTCTCGGCGCTCGACGTGTCGATCCAGGCGCAGGTGATCAACATTCTCGCGGACCTGCGCGATCGCCTCGGGCTCGGCATCCTGTTCATCGCCCATGATCTTTCGGTGGTGCGTCACCTCAGCGACCGGGTGGCAGTGATGTATCTCGGGCGGATCGTCGAAATCGGGCCGGCGAGCGACGTCTATGAGCACCCCTTGCATCCCTATACGGCGGTGCTGCTCTCCTCGACCCCGAAGCCCGTGCCGGACCCTTCGGCCATGCAGCGCAAACTGGTGCTTGGCGGGGACATGCCGAGCCCGCGCAACCCGCCATCCGGCTGCCGGTTCCGTACCCGCTGCCCCATCGGTCCGCTCGCCGATCCCTCCCGCCGGATCTGCATCGAAAAGGACCCGCTCCTTGTCGGCCCGGGCGAACACAAGAGCGCCTGCCATTTTCCAGACGAGGCCGCCGGCCTCGCCGTTCAGTCGAAGGCCTAGCGAACACCAGCATGTCCCAGACCCGTCCGAATATCCTTTGCATCGTCAGCGAAGATTGCCCGCCACGGCTCGGCGCCTATGGCGACAGGCTGGCGCGCACGCCCAACCTCGACCGGCTGGCGGGGGAGGGCGTCACCTGGCGGGTAGCCAACTGCACCTCGCCGGTCTGCGCACCGTCGCGCTTTGCGATTCTGACGGGACGACACGCCGAAAGCGTTCCGCCGGCCCAACAGATGACCGCTTTCGGTCCGTTTCCCGAAGGCATCGCGACATATCCCGAGGTCTTCCGTGCGACCGGCTACTACTGCACAAACAACTCCAAGACCCACTACAACTGCGACATCGATCCCAACACGCTCTGGGACGAGACCAGCGGCACCGCCCATTGGCGAAACCGACCCGCCGGCGCTCCGTTCCTCGCCGTCTTCAACACCATGCTCACCCATGAATCGTGTGTGTTCGAGCGCAAGGACGGGCCTGTCCGGCTGCAGGACGTGACGGTGCCGAGTTATCTGCCAGACAGCGACGGCATACGGCAAAGCTTGGCCAGCTACTACAATCAGGTCGAGCGCATGGACGCGTTCATGGGCGAGCGATTGGCAGAGCTCGAAGCCGATGGCGTCGCCGAGGACACCATCGTCTTCTATTATTCGGATCATGGCAGTCCGCTGCCACGCAGCAAACGCTTCTGTTACGACGAGGGGCTGGGCGTGCCGATGATCGTGCGCGTTCCGTCGCGCTGGCGACACTTGCTCGACGTAGCGCCTGGCACGATGGTCGACACGCCCGTTTCGCTTGTCGACCTGTTCGCCACGTTCTTGTCGGTGGCTGGGCTCGACTTGGTCGAGGGCCTGCAGGGCCAGGCCTTCATCGGCCCGAAGCGGCGCAAGCGCGAGTACGTGTTCGGCGGGCGCGACCGTATGGACGAGCGCTACGACCTCACGCGCACCGCGCGAAGCGCGCGCTTCCGCTACATCCGCAATTACTCACCCCATCGCATTTGGGGGCAGCACTATGCCTTCGCCTGGGAGAGCAAAGCGTATCAGGACTACGAAACCGACCATATCGCCGGCCGGCTAACTCCGCGTGAGGAGCGGTTCTGGCAGCGCAAGCCCGCCGAGGAACTCTACGATATCGCCGAAGATCCCGACGCAACGGTCAATCTCGCCTCTGATCCACTTTACGCGGCGGAACTGGAGAAGACGCGCGATGCGCTCGATCGGCACATGCTCGAGATACATGATTGCGGATTCATTCCAGAGGCGAGTCAGGCAGAAGGCTGGCAGGCGAACCGCAACGAGACGATTTACCCGCTTCGGGAGGTGATCGCACTTGCGGGCTTGGCGATCGCTCGAGACGCAAGCAACATCGCAAGGTTTTGCGGACTTTTGGACCATCCATCGCTGGTGATGCGGTTCTGGGCGGCCCAAGGCCTGCTGATGCTTGCCGTTGAGGGCGGTCCGATGCCCCCCCAACTACGCTCGGCCTGGGCGAGCGAGCACGAGCCGACGGTCAGGATCGCGTTGAGCGAAGCATTAGGCCATGCCGGCGACGGGATGACCCAAGCCGAATATCTCACCCGCTTCATCGCCAGCGAACACAACCCGCGCCTGCGCCTGCAAGCCCTTTGTGCCCTCACGGAAATGCCGCATCCGTCCCGCGTCTCGCTGCCGGTGATCGCCGGATTGATCGAAGACGAGGACGAATATGTACGAGGAGCGGCCGGCTACCTCAAGCGGCGTCTTGAGGGCAGCTATGAGCCTTCCAGCAAGATCTTCCGCTATGACCTGTTCCGCCAGAGCGGTCATAGCGGACTGCCCGTACACGCTTTCCCGAGATTGACGACCCGCTGAAGCCGTCGATGACGCAACGTCTTGAGTTCGCACCAGGCAGGGCGGCATCCCCGGCGGATTCCACGCCTCAGTTACCGTTCGTCCGCACGTCGCATCCAGAGCTTTTCGGCCACGTAATCGAGTGAGAGCCTGCCCGATCCCCACGCCATGATCCCCAGCGCCATTGCCGCCCAGGTGATGTGCAATGGCCAGCCGTCCGGAACGGTGAGTTGAACGATCAGCGTCATGACCAGCAGACCAGTTGCCGCCAGTCGCGAGGCAAAGCCGAAGACAAGGAGAGTGGGTAAAATGATCTCGGCTGACGCCGAAGCGAACGCCATGAGCTCGGGCGCGGGGAACCCGTAGGGACCGCCGGGCAGGTGCAGTTTGAATTCCTCGCTGAAGAGGAAGATCGCAACGTCGTTCAGTTGCAGGAAGCCGTCCCATTTGTTGACGCCCGACCGCCAGAAGGGGACAGCGAGCGCCAGGCGCAGAACGAGTTGTGTCAGGGAAGGGTGTGCGATGGTGCGCACGATGCCGTTCACCCACTCGACCAGTCCGCCAATTCCGCGCCGTTCGATCCCAGTCATTGTTCGTTTCCTTTGCGGTCGTCAGTGAAGACACCGGCCTCAAGCATTCCGGCTATGTTGGCGGAGATGTCGAAATCCGATGCACTGGTTGAGGCGGCCTCGGCCGCCGCACCGAGCGGTTCGCCGGCTGAGAGGCGCGACAGGAACTCTGCGCCCCCGGGTGGCAACCGCCGGACCACGACATCGAGAGCGGGTCTGGCTATCAGTGCATCTTCGGGTTCGCCGGCGTCGATCCGGGGGACCGGGCCGTCGCGCCGGTTGGCCGCGAAAATTGTGACAGCCGAATAGCGCGAGCGAACGACACGTGCCGCCGGATGCGGCGTCAGAACGACACCCCCGAGTTGCTCGGGAGGGATGGCGGCCAAAGTTTCAGGCAACAGCGGCTTGGCGTCGGCGGCATGATAGGCGTCGAGCCAGGCCCGCTCGATCCGCGCCACGTCGGCGAGCCAGGGTAGGGACCGGGCATGCTCATAGCGTTCGATGAACTCGGGAAGATCGCGGCCGTATTCGAAGAGGAGCGGTGAGGTAGGCGGCGTGGTGCGCACGTGAAGCCTCGCCATGGCGCGGAAGAAATCCTCACCGGTGAGTCTCAGGATCGCAGGAAAAGTCGCTGCCAAAGCGTTGATGAGGCTGACAGTGACATTGTTGCGATAGACCGCGTAGCGTTTGGTTGCGGCCTTCCCGTTGGGACCCGAGATGAAAACCGGCGGTGCTCGCTCCGGATCGAGCAGCGCGGCGACGAACTCGGCGGCGTAGCCTGACCGGTCGTCGACACCATGGCTGTTGAGGTTAGCGGGCCGCATAGGCATTTCCAGGTATGATACTCTGCGCATGATGATCGAGGATCGCCTGGGCGGCGGTTGCCTCGGCCTTGAGCACCGGCCACTCGGGGATGTCGCTGTCCCATTCCACAAGGGTCGGGACAGGTCCGCGTTGAGCGATGACAATGTCGAAAAGCTTCCACACCGCGTCGGCTACAGGACCGTCATGACTGTCGATGAGCAGCAGGTCGCCTTCGTCGTCCGTCTGCTCGGCGTGCCCGGCGAGGTGAACCTCGCCGACATGAGCAAGCGGAAAGTCGGCGAGGTAATCCAGCGCGGCAAAGCCGTGGTTGGTGGCAGAGACGAAGACGTTGTTGACGTCGAGCAACAGCCCGCAGCCGGTACGCCGCACAAGCTCGCGCAGGAAGTCGGTCTCGCTCATCGTCGACTGCGTAAACAGGACATAGGTCGACGGATTCTCGAGCAGGATCGGCCGGCCGATCGCCTCCTGCACCTCCTCGATGTGCTCCGCCACCCGTGCGAGCGTCGGTTGCGTATAAGGCAGCGGCAGCAGGTCGTTGTAATAGGAGGTCACATGGGTCGACCAGGCGAGATGTTCGGAAACCAGCGCCGGCTCATAACGATCGACCAGCGCCTTGAACCGGCCGAGATGAGCCTTGTCGAGCGGCTGCGGCCCTCCGATGGACATGCACACACCGTGTAATGACACCGGATGGTCGCGGCGGATGCGGGTCAGGGCATCATGCGGCGGTCCACCGGCACCCATGTAGTTTTCCGCGTGTACTTCGAAGAAGCCGCGCTGTGGACCGTCGGCTAAAATGGTCGGTAGGTGTTGATGCTTGAAACTCGTCCCCGCCAAGCCAGTGACGGGATGCGCCGGAAAGCGCGAGGCCGCCGAGACCGGGGCGCGCTGAATGTTCGCCTGCTGGTTCATTGTGGCCTCCGCTTTCCGGTTTTTCAGGCTTTACGCCGGCAGGTCGCGATCGAGCGGCTCCAGCGAGCCGGCACGGTCTCCGGGGACTTCGATCGAGGTGCAGGTTCCGCCGGGAACGAGCGTCCAGGCATTGCCCTGGTAGTCGACGGTCGACGTGCCCTGACACGTGGTGCCAGGTCCGGCCGCACAGTCGTTCATGCCAGCGAGCGAAACGCCATAGCACTTCTCCTTGCCGGCATCCATTGCCGCCGACATTTCCGCTTCCGTCATCGGTGCCGCGTGAGCAAAGGACGAAAGCGCGGCGGCCACGGCGCTGGTCAGGATCGCCGCGCTCACTGTTGTTCCCTTAGACATGATTTCTCTTCTCCCGTTTGGGTTGTGCACAGCCCGCCCGATCATCGAGCGAGCAAAAGGGAGTTCGGTCCGGCGGCGCCAATGTTACGTGGCGCGACGACACGAGTTCGTGATCGAGGATGCGAGGGGTGGTTTATCCGATCGCGGTACCGGCCTGCCGGCTGTGAAACCCCGGCCTTGCGGGGGAGGCCGTCGTGTTGCGGATCACCAGGTGGGTATCCAGTACCAGTCGGGTATCTCCCGCCATATGGCCGTTCAGCATGTCGAGCAGCAGCCGGACGCCGGCACGCCCGGCTTCATCGGACCGGTTGGATACCGTGGTCAGCGAAGGGTAAGTCGCAGCGCCGAGGACGTCGTCGCAGCCAACCACCGAAAATTGGTCGGGGATGGATATGCCGCGTTCCGCCATGCCCGTCATGATGCCTTGCGCGGTCAGGTCGTCAAACGCGACCGCCGCCGTTGCCTTGCTGGCGAGGATCTCCGGCACAACCGCCCGGCCACTGTCGTAACTGGGGACATGCGGGCTCACCACATCCACCGCCATGTCATGGAGCCTGGCTGCAGACTTGAGCGCGTTGCGACGTTGGCGATTGGCCCATGAGCTCGAAGGACCGCTGACATAGATGATGTGCTTATGGCCCAGGTCCGCCAGGTGGTCGATAGCTTGTCGTACGCCCGTGGTGCTGTCGATGAGTACCCGTGGAATGCCCGCTACGTCCCGGTTGATCAGCGCCATGGGGCGGCGTTTGGCATGAAACACGATGCGTTCCGCGCTGAGACGCGATGCGACCAGAAGCAGACCCTCAACCTGGGTCACGAAACGATCGATCAACTTGTCTTCCTGCCGGGGATCCTCGTCGGAATTGCCCAGGAACACGCAGAAGTCCGAACGGTCCGCCTGAAGTTGCGCCGCGCGGATGAGCGGCGGAAAGAAGGGGTTCGCGACGTCCGAGACAATAAGCGCCAGGTTGCCGTGCCGCCCGGTGCTCAATGCCCGGGCGGTATGGTTGGGCACATAGCCCAGTTGCTGGGCGATCTTGACGATGCGGTCCACCGTTTCGGCCCCGAGGCGTTCCGGCTGGGTAAAGGCGCGCGACACCGTCGATTTCGAAACCCCCGCTGCCTTGGCCACGTCTGCCATGGTGTGGGTCTTCCCGCCGGCACCATGCTGCATGGCGGCACCTCTCAAAAAATGGCCTCGAAAGCTTTTCTCTCGTCAGCACCGACTTTGCAACCGACGCCACTTGACGTGCAACCGGTTGCACGAAATAGTTTCCGCGATTTCGAGTGCGCAGTCATTGGCGTCGTCACAAATGGAAGTAACCCGCAATGAATAGTGTTCGTCTCGACCCGCAGCGTTCCGGTCGTCGTGTCGATAATTTGGAGATCAGGAGCTTCCCGGATCGGCGAGCGATGGGCGACGCGGCGGCAGGCGACATTGCAGTCGAACTGCGTCGTCGGCTGGCGTCCCAGGCGGGTGTGCGCATGGTCTTCGCCTCGGCGCCGAGTCAGGCTGACGTATTGAATGCTCTGGTGCGCGCGCCGGGCATCGACTGGGCTCGCGTCACTGCGTTCCACATGGATGAATATATCGGCCTGCCCAAGGCAGCTCCGCAGCGCTTTGCCAACTGGCTGGACGCGTATGTTTTCGACCGTGTCCCTCTGGCGGCGGTCTACCGGATAGACCCGGGCGATAATCCTGCTGAGACCGCCCGGCAGTATGCCGAGCGCCTTGCGGCCGCTCCGATCGACATCGTCCAGCTCGGCATCGGCGTCAACGGACACATTGCCTTCAACGACCCGCCGGTCGCCGATTTTGCGGATCCCCTGGACGTCAAGGTGGTGGACCTCGACCTTGAATGCCGTCAGCAGCAGGTCGATGATGAGTGCTTCGAGGAGGTCTCGCAGGTGCCCGAGCAAGCCATTACACTGACCGTGCCGCGCCTTCTGCGGGCCGACAGACTGTTCTGCATGGTCCCCACACGCGCCAAGCGTGCGGCCGTCGATGCCGCACTCAATGGACCGGTCGCAACGTCCTGTCCGGCCTCGGTCCTGCGCCGGCATCCGGCCTGTACACTCTACCTCGATGCTGATTCCGACCCGGAGGTTTGAGAACTATGAGCAGCCCCTCAGAAAGCCTCTGCCAAAGATATTTCAATGACGTCACCGCCCTTATGCAGCAGATCATGGACGAAGAGGGCGGCACGATCTCCTCGGCCGCCGACCGGATGGCCGAGCAGATCGCACAGGATCGGCTGGTTCACGTCTATGGTCCCGGCGGCCACTCGAACCTTGCCTCGCAGGAGATCTTCTTCCGTGCCGGGGGGCTGATGCATGTGAGCGCCATTCTGGACGAGGGCACATTGCTCTCCAATGGCGCACTGCGCTCCATGGCCATCGAACGCACCCCAGGTTACGGCAAGATCGTCATTGGTGATCAGCGACTGGGGGCAGGGGATTTGCTGATCCTGGTCAATGCCTACGGTATCAACGCCGCGCTGATCGACGCGGCGCTCGAGGCCAAGGCTCGCGGTGTGTTCCTTATCGGCGTGAGTTCGCGATCCCACGCCAGTGCGACCTCGCCGGATCACCCGGCGCGCCATCCGAGCAAAGCCAACCTGCATGACCTGGTCGACATAGCCATCGACTGCAAGGTGCCGATCGGTGATGCACTGGTTGAGGTGCCGGACATGGGCGAGCGGATCGGCGCCGTCTCCACCTTTGCCAACGCCTTCGCGCTCAATTGCCTGGTCATCGAGACTGTTGCCAGGCTCAGGGCCCGGGGAATCGAGCCTCCGGTCTGGCGCAGCGGCAATGCCCCAGGCGGTGATGAAGCCAATGCCCGGTTCATCTCCCGCTTCCATGACCGGGTGAGGAAGCTGTGAGTGGGCAGCTGACGGGACGCTCCCCGCAGGACGGGAAGGGCATTCGCGTCAGCTTCGACGCCGGCGTGATCACTGTCATCGAGCCGGTGGACTATGATGGTGAGTACTTTATCGGTCCGGGGCTGGTGGACCTTCAGGTCAACGGCTATTTCGGGTTCGATCTCAACGATCACGCGCTGACGCCCGAGCGGGTGGGGCAATTGACCCGCAAGCTGTTCGAGCATGGCGTCACCACTTACCTGCCGACCCTCATCACCGCCTCGGAACAGTCCTTGATTGCGGCGCTTACGGCCAATGCTGCCGCGCGGGAGGCCGATCCGTTGCTCGCGCGCGCGATACCAGGCGTCCACGTCGAGGGACCTTTCATTTCACCCCACGACGGCGCTCGTGGTGCCCATCCGAAGGACCAGGTCCGAGCTCCGGATCTGGCGGAGGTGGAGCGCTGGCAGGTTGCTTCGGGAGATCTGGTGCGGATCGTGACATTGTCGCCGCACTCGAACGAGGCAATCGAGTTGACGCGAAGCCTCACCGCGATGGGCATTCACGTTGCTCTCGGCCATACCGAGGCGACGCCGGAGCAGATCCATGCGGCCGCCGAGGCCGGCGCCGTGCTCTCCACACATCTGGGCAATGGTGCGCCGGCCCTGCTCCCCCGGCACCCCAATTTCATCTGGGCGCAACTGGCCGATGACCGGCTTACCGCCAGTTTCATTGCCGATGGGCATCACCTGCCCGCCGATACGCTCAAGAGCATGTTGCGGGTGAAGGGATTGGGGCGCGCACTTCTGGTCTCAGACGTGGCCGCACCGGGCGGGCTCGAGCCTGGCATCTACGACCAGCCGATTGGCGGGCGGGTGCAGTTGTGGCCCGATGGCCGCCTGGGCACGCCGGGAACGCCATTCCTGGCCGGCGCCGCGCTTACTCTGGACTATTGCGTCGCCCGCGTGGCCGGCATGGCCGGACTTACTCTTGCCGAAGCGCTTGCACTCGCGACCACAGCGCCGGGGCGCTTCCTCGACGGTCGAGGGCGGCTCGAGCTCGGGGCTGTGGCAGACCTCATCGTCTTTGGATGGCAACCGGGCGCGGACCGCCTCGACATCCGCACCACGGTTTCTGGAGGCGAGGTTGTATGGCAACATTGAAGGCCGGCGCGGCCGCTGTCGATATCACCCCGCCGTCGGGACTGTTGCTGGCCGGTTTTGCCGCGCGCAGTCAGCCTTCCACAGGCGTACACGATCCGCTGACGGCGCGGGCACTCGTCATAGGTGACACGGCCATTGTGGTCGCCGATGTTATCGGTGTTCACCAAGGCTCCAGCGCGCGTATACGCCAACGCTGCGGCCTGCCTCCGGACAACGTCATCGTAACGGCAACCCACACCCACGGGGCGCCGCTGTCGATGCCCGAACGCCTGGGCGCGCAAGCAGACCCGCAGTTCTTGCAACAACTCGAAGATGGCTGCGTTGCCGCCATCCGCAGGGCAGCAGCTTCCGCCGTGCCCGCCGGCCTTGCGGCTGGCCTCGGCCCGGATCCGGATGTGGCGCGAAACCGCCGCCATGCCGACGGACCGCTTGACCGGAACCTGCCGGTGCTCAGGGTTTTCGCCGAGGACGGCCGGACAATCGCTGTGATGGCATCCTACGCCTGTCACCCCACGGTCCTGGGAGCCGACAACCGTCTCGTAACGGCCGACTATCCCGGCTATGTGCGCCAGGAGATCGAAGCCGCCTTTCCCGGAGCCGTCGCCCTCTTTCTCATCGGCTGCGCCGGAGATGCAAATATCGGCCATGCGGCCAAGGCGTCCTGGACGGTCGCGGCCAACGAAACCCGCACGTTCGAGAACGCCGAACGACTTGGCCGGCGCATCGGCCGCGCGGCTATTGCCGCGGCAATAACGCCTGTGGAGGCAAAGGCCGTTGCATCCAATGGCATGATTGCCCTCGAGCTCGATCGCCCCGAAGGCGATCTGGAGGCGGCGGCACGTGCCTGGCAGGCTGAATTGGACGCCGGCGCCATGGTGCCGCGGTCCCTGTTGCTGCCCCACTGGATCGCTTGGGCAAAGGCCAATGCGCATGTGCCACCTGGCCGATGGCAGGGACGGGTAAGCGTTCTCGATTGGGGTGGGGTGGTGATCACCGCCATGCCTGGAGAGATATTCTCCCGTACCGGGCTCGACATCCGTGCCGCGTGCGGCGATCGCATAAGCTTCGTTCTTGCCTATGCCGACGATACGCCCGGCTATATCCCGCCGCGCGAGGAATATCCCTATGGGGGATACGAAGTGGATGAAGCACACCGTTTCATCGGCCTTCCCGGCCGGTTTGCGCCGGGTTCGGCCGAGGCGCTGGCTGAAAAGACGATAGAGCTGCTCGACAAAGCGTCACGTCGCGCGATTGCGCAATGAAGTGGCATTAATTGCGCCAGTCTTCCTTCGATAGCTTGACATGCAACCGGTTGCACGAGAAGCTGAGTTTGCAAGGGAACAATCCGCCGTCATTAGAAGTGAGGGAACATGACACTGTCCAAGACGACTTCTCCAACTATTCGCCGCGCCCTTCTGCTGGGTTCGGCGGTTTCGGTTGCCTACGCCGCCAGCGCGTTGTCGGCTTGGGCGCAAACCATCACTGTCTGGAGCGGCTATCCGGAGCTGGTGCCGTTTTACCAGCATGTCGCGGAATCGATGCGCGAAGAGTTTCCCGACATCACCGTCGAGGTGAACGCCATCGCACTGCGCGAGCACGAACGCCGTGTCGCCTTGGGCATAACTTCGGGTGAATCGGCCGAGGTGCTGGAACTCGCGACCTCCATCGCCGCCCGCTATCTCGAGAACGGCCTGCTGAGCACGCCGCCCGAAGACGTGCAGGCCTTTGTCGGCGACACCGCGAATTTCGGCGCCTTCTTTGCCGATGCCGCCAGCTATGACGGCACCGTCTATGGTGTGCCGCTGTTCCGTGGCCAGAGCGCCGTCTACTACAACACCGACATGCTGGCGGCGGCTGGCCTCGAAGGTCCGCCCGCGACAATGGCCGAGTTCGATAGCTATGCCGAAAAGCTTACGCAACGCGACGGCAGCGGCAATCCGACCGTTTCGGGCTGGAGCCTGCGCCTGTCGGGTGGTGGCTCGGGGATCACCGAGAAGTTCGCCATCAACATGTTCCAGCACGGCGGCGAGATGCTCGCCTCTTCGGGCGATGGCATGTGGAAGTCCAGCTTTGCCACCGACGCTGGTGTCGCAACGCTCAAGCAGTATCTGCATAACCTCTTCGAGACGCGTACGGTGACCGTGGAGATGCCCGCTGACGCCGAGGCGTTCGAGCGTGAGCAGACGGCAATGTTCATCCGCGAGTCCTGGGTGATCGGGGACATTGCGAGCAAGGCACCGGACCTGAACTACGACACCGGCACACTGCCGCGCGGCTCGATCGTCAGCTCGGTGCAACTCTATGTGGCGGCCGAGGGCGAACAGGCCGACGCCGCCTGGAGCTATATCCTGGCAACGCAAGAGCCTGAAAACCTGCTCTGGCTGTTGGACAATGTGGGCTGGCTGCCCAACCGCGCCGGCCTCGACTATTCCGAGATCATCGCCGCCAAGCCGGCGTTCGGCGCTTTCGTCGACTATCCCGAGAGCTACGAGTTCTTCACCACCCCGGCGATCGGTCCGATCGACGAAGTCATGACCCGCGTTGCCGCGCTGCTGCAGGAAGCCTTTGCCAATCCGTCGCTCGCGGGCGACGATGCTGCCATCATGGGTGTGCTCGAGAACATCGACGCCGAAGTGAACGCTATCCTCTCGCGTGAAGGTTTGCTCGCCGAATAACGGCTCCACTCGGTCTCAAGCTTTCGGGGGCCTGTGCTCCCGAAAGCCGTATTCAGGGAGACGTTCATGCTCAAGCGCAAGCTCTGGCTTTTTTCGCTCGTTGCCATCCTGCCGGTTATGGCGATCTTTGCTTATGTGCGTGTCTATCCCATCTATGAAGTCCTGCGCCTCAGCCTCCACAAATGGGATATACTCTCTCGCAATAAACCTTTCATCGGTCTGGCCAATTTTGCCGAGCTGCTGCGGGACAGCCTCTTTCGTACCGCGCTGATCAACACGTCGATCATCGCCTTCGGGGTGCTGTTTATCACCGTGCCGCTGGCGCTGGTGATCGCAGCGCTCATTCATCACCGCACCCGGTCGCGTTTCGCCAGTTTCTATGAAACTTCGGTGTTCATTCCGCATGTCGTCTCGCTGGTGCCGGCCGCCATGGCCTGGAAGTGGATTTTCGATGCCCAGCTGGGTCCCCTCAATGCGCTCCTCGGCGTATTCGGTGTGGCGCCCAAGGCCTGGCTGTTCGATCCGGTCCTCTCCATCGTCAGCGTCATCATCCTCTGCTCCTGGCAGGCGCTCGGCTTTGCCGTGCTGATCTACCTTGTCGGTTTCAAGAACCTGCCGCGTTCTCTTTTCGAGGCGTCAAAGCTCGATGGCGCTTCGGGCATCCAGCAGTTCTGGTATGTCGCCGTGCCGCTCCTCAAGCCCATCACGCTCTACGTGTCCGTCGCGACACTCGTTTCGGCCTTCAACGTCTATGCGCAGGTTTATGTGCTGGCCTCGGACGCCCAGGGAGCACCGGGGCGCCAGGTGCGCGTGCTGGTGCTCGACATGCTCGAGAATACCTTCCGCAACTACCGCGTGGGCTATGCCGCGTCCGAGGCCGTCGTGTTGCTGGTCATCGTGCTGATCCTGACGGCGATCCAGTTCTCCCTCCTGCGCGAGAAGGGGACACGCTGATGATCGATGTTGCCGACGACACCGCTGTCGAGCCCGCTACCACAGGTGGTCCCGTAGGCCGCGCTAAACGGCGTCTCACCGATCTGGCGATCGACGTCGTGTTGACCGTCTTCGGTCTCCTTATGGTGCTGCCGCTGATCATGCTGGTGGCCAATGCCTTCAAGGCGCCGCAGGAACTGCTTGCCTGGCCGCCGACGCTCATACCCACCAAGCCGACAACGGAAAATATCACCGCCGTGCTCGGCGACACGCCGCTTCTCACCTGGATATTCAACAGTTTCACTTTCGCAACGCTATCGGCCATCGCCATCTCGGCAACCTCGGCCATCGCGGGATACCTGCTTGCCAAATTTCCGTCGCGGACCATGAACGTGCTCTTTGCGATCGTCCTCGCCACCGCCATCGTGCCGTTCGAGGTCTATATGATCCCGCTCTATTTTCAGGCGCAGCAATTGGGCCTACTGAATTCCTTGCCAGGCATTCTCCTGGGCTATCTGGTGATGAGCTTTGGCATTTTCCTCGTGCGCCAGAACGTCATACACACCATTCCCGATGAGCTTTTGGAGGCCGCCCGCATCGACGGAGCCGGCGAACTGTGGATATTCTGGCACGTGGTGCTTCCCTTGCTGCGCAGTGCGCTCGGGGCACTCTTCGTGCTGGCGTTTTTCCAGGCATGGACTGCCTTCGCTTGGCCGCTGATCGTGTTGAGCACGGCCCAGAACTACACCATCGAGGTGGGCTTGGCCTTGTTCCAGACCGGCTTTACCGTGGATCTCGGGCGGCTCAGTGCTGCCTCCGCCATCGTTCTGGTTCCGTCCGTCACTCTGTTCGTCCTTCTGCGCCGCAATTTCGTGGAAGGCGTTGCCAGTACAGGCCTTAAGGAATGACCGATGACTTTTTCGAGGCCGCCCGTGGATGCTATCTTGCCGCCAATGCGGCAACGCTGCGCTGGATGCTGGACCGCCCGCGCCTGCGGGGCGTCTATCTGAACACCAAGCTCAACCCTCTGACCCTCGTCGACTATGGGCCGGAGGACGGCTGGCGCGGCCCGGACTATGTCTATGGCTGGATACAGGGCAGGGGGCTCGAAGCGGTCGTCACTCACGCTCGCGCGTTCGACGATGCCACGCTGTCGGCCGATCTCGACGCCGCCGGACTTGCGTTGATGCGGGCGCTCGATGCGCTGCGCGCGACCGATGGACACGCCTATTTTGCCTATGACGGGCACATGCAGCCCATCCGGTTCGACGTGGATGGCAGACCGGTTCCGCAACGCACACCAGGTGATATTTACACCTATTCCGACATCTTCGTCGTCAAGGGCCTGGTCGCAGCAGCAGCGGCCCGTCAGCCGACAGCGCTTCCCCGTTACATTGAAGCGCTCGAGACATTGGTCGACGCCATAGAGAATGGACGCTTCCAGATGGACGAGAAGCGCCCGCTCGAAGAGGCCGCCATCGCCGACGAACCCGATGATTTCGGGCCGCGCATGATCCTTCTGGGTGCTGCCGGAATGCTCAGCCGTGCCGGCCTGCGTGGCACCGCCGCGATCTTTGCCGATCGCTTCATCGCTCATGTCATCGATCGTCATTTCGATCCGCGATCCGGGCTCCTGCGCAATGCGCCCGGGCTTGAACCGTGCAATGTCGGTCATGCCATCGAGTTCGTCGGGTTTGCGCTGGACTACCTGCCGGCCGATTGCGACCCGGAATTGCTGCGTGTCCTTCGGACAGTGCTGGTCTCCTCGGTCCGGTTCGGTCTCAAGGGGCCGGGGATCCGGCTGGTGGTTTCGGCAGAGACGGGAGCGCCGATCAGCCCCTATTGCCCGTGGTGGTCCTTGCCGGAAACCATCCGCGCCGCATCACTATGCTGGGAACGCACGCGCGACCAAGACGTGCTCGCCGTCTGGCGGCAGTGCGACACGATCTTCTTTCGTGACTATTGGCGCCCCGAGGCATCGATCGCCTATCAATGCCTGACCGAGAGCGGACCTGTCGACTACGTGCCCGCAACGCCGGACCTCGACCCCGGCTACCACACGGGGCTGAGCCTGTTGGCCGCGATCGACATGATCGAGCGCCAGCGCACCGCGTCGTAACTGGAGTATTCCATGCCACCGGCACGGATAAGGCGCCCGGTCGGCGAGTCGCTCACGCCTCGGGCCGCGCGTCGGCATTCCCGGCATCGCCTCGGGTGACGGTGAATCGCGGTCTGATATGGCGGTTGAAGAAGCGTCCTTTGGAGAACGCGGCCCGGAAGGCCCCGTAGGTCTCGAGGGGGACCTCCTGGTAGTCATACCGTCTCCCATTGGTCACCAGCCATATGGAAAGCACCCGGGTTTCGGGATCGTAGCTGAATTTATCGATGATCGCGGACGGCATCGTCGGCTCCTGCCTCCTCCAACCCCGATTGCCTTACGGGAGTTGCGGTGGAGGTGAGTCCTCGCCCTTGTTTATGCTTTGTTCTCGATCTACAAAGGTGGTCCTATGAAGGAACGTACGTGACGATCCGCTCCGGCAGCGCTGATCTTCCTCTCCACGGTGGTCGAGTGCCGCGGTGGCTAAGCGAGCGTATGGCCAGGCTCGGCGCGTTGATATGCGAGGCGGTGATCGTTGAATACGGTCGCGACGAACTGCTGCAGCGGCTGGCTCATCCCTTCTGGTTCCAGTCCTTTGGTGCCGTGATGGGCATGGACTGGCATTCCTCCGGCATCACCACCAGCGTGATCGGAGCGCTCAAGAGAGGACTTGGTCCGCTCGAGAAGGACTTAGGCCTTCATGTCTGCGGCGGGCGTGGCAGGCACTCCAGAAACACGCCCGACGAACTGGTCGCCATAGGACAGAGAGTTGGATTTGACGGTGCTGCCCTGGCTACCGCCAGCCGACTTGTCGCTAAGGTCGACAGCGCAGCGGTTCAGGACGGTTTCGATCTCTACCTTCATGGGTTTATCGTCGCCGATGACGGCAAGTGGGTAGTCGTGCAGCAGGGCATGAAGGGCGATGCCGGTCTGGCCCGCAGATACCATTGGACGTCGCAAGGCCTGGGCAGCTTCGTCGAGCGCCCTCATTCCGCAATCGAAGGCGAACCTCAGGGCGAGATCGTCAACCTGACCGATAAGCGTGCCGCCGAGTCGCGCGCCGGCAGTGTCGACTTGCTGACGTCGCTTGGCCCGGAGGGGATCGTTCGGGAGGTCGGCCTGCTGCGGGGCAGGCCGGTTCCGGTTTCGTCGGATGAGCCACTGCTCCCCCATCTGGTGATGCCCGAGCATCACGACATCCGGCCGGCCGACGTGATGCTTCGCAGGCTCCATGGTAGCCTGGCCGCCGCGGCAGATCGCGGACCGGCGGATTTCGCGCAACTGCTGTTGGTTCCAGGTGTCGGCGCGCGGACCGTGGAATCCCTGGCAATGGTCGCCGAAGTCGTGCACGGTGCGCCGCACCGGTTCTCCGATCCAGCCCGGTTCGCCATGGCTCACGGCGGAAAGGACGGTCACCCGTTTCCTGTTCCGCTGACGGTCTACGACCAAACCATCCAGGTGTTGAAGACAGCGGTGGTGCGATCGCGTCTCGGCCAGGACGAACAGGCGGCCGCGATCAAGCGCATCGACGCGCAGGCCCGGATCCTCGAGAGGACTGCTACCGGACCGTCGCTTGAGTCGTACATGGCGCGTGAACGCGCGCGTGCTCGCGAGTACGGTGGCCGAACCGTGTTTGACGATGATCGCCCTACGGGACGTTCCGCAAAGGCGCGGCGCTGAGCCTAAACTGATGGGGCTAGCTGCGGCATCGGCAGGGCGGTTCATATGCCCTGTCGGAGCAGCAAAAAGGCCCGGTTGCCCGGGCCTTCTCGTCAGACACCAAATCTATCGTGCCGAAAAAATATGACATTCGGGATGAAGGCCCGAACTAGCGTGGTCGTCGTCGGCTCCGTCTGGGCAATTGAACTTTCCTTGCGCACCTCCCGTACCACCGGATTTCCGGGACTTTGCAGGCCCGCCTGCCAATAGGTTTGTCCTCGCTGTCCATTTCCTTTGTCCTTGAGGTGTGTGGCGCTACATCACCGCCAGGTCGCGTTTCATCATCGGACGCAAAAAAAGAGCCCCGACTAATCGGGGCTCCTAAACTCTCGGGTCCAGTTGGGAAGCTGTGGCTCTACTTCGTTTCGAAGGTAGAAGGTGCACCTGACGTCGGGTGGAAACGGAACTCGACGAAGACCGAGACTATCCAGCCACTTCCGAACTTTGATCATGGGTATGCCGGCTCGCCAAATTTCAGCGACAGTGATGTATCGCTTCGCGAATTCCAAGGCGTGTTCACGTAGGATGGAGCGTCTCAAGCGACTGTGACGCAAACCAGACCTGGTCCGAGCGAACGGTAAAATCTGGTGATGCGCAAGCCGCGATACCGCCGTTTCACCGATCGCAAGGAGTTCTGCTACCTCTTCGACCGACATGTGGTCTTTACCAAAAAAAGGGTGAAGTCTTTTCAGGCTGAAGAGGTCGACGAGGAGTGCGTCGAACATTGGAAGTCCTGGCAACTGCACGGCTGCGACCTCCTCGTTGACGATCTTCATTAGTACCTCTGGCAAGGTCCAGTCGGATTCCAAATACGCGTCTACCAATGTCACGTAGTCCGGAGATGGAGCTTCCGAAACTGTTGGAGCGACGCCATTGATCCGATCGATGAGGTCGTCGACAGCTCCCCGGCGAAAAAGTGCAGAGTATCTCTTCTCGCCATGTCGCCCGGCCCGCCCAATAAGCCCGGCTTCCTCGAACGCGGACAGGTAGCGGTTTCTGATACCCGTGAGCTCGAAGAGGCGCACCTGGCCAAGGAGGGCATCACGCGATCTATAGAGCGCTTCCAGGGTACAAGCGGAAATCTTGTGGTCACCTGTACGAGCGCCCTTTCGTACACCAAACGTTCCGGAGCGTTTGAGGTCGCCGAGAATGGTGCGTGCGGAGAGACCATAAGTACGAGAGGCACTTTCGAGGGTGTGCCAATGCCGCTTTACTGGAGAAACTCCGAAAACTTTCGGGTCGTCTGGCCCTAGGGGTTCCAGTTCAGAAATGATGTCAACAATGAGCTGTCGCAGGGGATCGAGATCGCGCCCCATACTGATTTGCAGAAGGTGGCGAAGCTTGCCCAGCAATCTTGCTGCGCCGAGTTCGCGGCCCGGTCGCACCATGTTCGCGTGCTGCGTCTGCACCATCTTCCGCAGACCTTCTTCGCCAGCAGCAACGATCGAATATCCCGTCTGCATCACAGACTGTAGTTCGTCTTCGTTCAACCCGCTCTGCTTTCCCTTTGGACCCTTCTCGGCGTAGACCCCCAGCGTCTGACAGACCCTAGCGGCCATTCCCATTTCCATTGCATCAAGAAGAGGGCATGGAATTCCAGGCAGGATACCAATGCGTCCGATAAAGTAGATTTCTGCGTCCGAGGGCGCACGCCTTGAGACAGTGAACTCATACTCACTCATGAGTTCCCAGGCGTCCGACACCGCGAGGGAGTAGTCACCACGATGCTCACCCATGGTGTCTTTATCGGCAATCTGCACGAACGAAAGATCGTGCCGATGGCAAGTGCGGATCATGCCGGCAATGGTGTCCAAGCGGCACGCTATTGCGGCATCTGGGGAGAGGTGCGGCAACGTTGCCATATCTTCACGGGCGCAAGCCAGGCACATGCGCATCCTTGTTCGCCTTGAGGCGAAACTTGATAGGCTCTGCCCGTTGAGTTCAATCCAGCCTTCTGCGGATCTACGGATGGCGTTGCGTCTCAGATCGGCGAGGTTGGCGCCGCAGAACACCGAAAAGCGCCGTAGTTCCTCATCGTCACCTGCAGCGATCTTCACAAAATCAAGAAAGAAATCACGACAAAATTCTCGTGCGCTGCCGGCGCCATTCATGGCGGCCAACCGGGATGCAAGGCTGGCAGGGATTTCATTTTCCCGCAGTTCTAGCGTTTCAGTTAGCGGCTCGGGATCTGCAGACGATTGTTCGTTGAGTTTCACTTTTTGACACCCCGCTCTGAAAGAAGTTCCGCGAAAAGCGCGCCCGGTGTCACGAGCTTCCAGTTGGACGCCAGGAAGGGGTTGGCGGTTGGGAGACAGCCGACCTTCCGAGCGTAAAAGGCCGCAAAGTGTTCAGGTCCGACCATGTCGTCGACTTGCGCGGCCAACAGGATCGCCTCGCGACACACCTCGAAAGCCAGACCTCGGTTGTAGTTGCTTGCCAGGATCAGGCGGCCGAAGAAGTCAGTCTTCTTCTCGATGCCTATCCGCATCTGCGCGATCTCACCGTAGGCATCCAGCGCATCGGCAAGGTCCAGCCGGTCGTCCGCGTTGTCGATAGACATAGGTTTCAGTTCGATGAAGGTGCAACGCTCTCGGATGAAGTCCATATCCGGGCGCTCAAGCACCTCCTGCAGCGCCCTGGTACCGCTCAGAACGAGTGGCAGTGGCCAAGTAGCGAGGTCCAACAGATCGCGAATGTGCGAGAAAATCTTGACCTGAGCTTCTTGTCTTCTGCTTGGGGCTACACGTTCGGGCGTCAGCACTCGCTGAAATTCGTCGATGTGAACAAGCCGAGGGCGTTTGAGGCCAACGCGCGTATAAAGCCTGCTCATGGTCATCCCGGCACCCAAGGCGCGTGCGGGGAGAAGATTCATCGGCGCCAGAAGGCTGCGGCCGAGTTCCTCGATCGTGAAGAAACTCGGCGCTGTTACCGCGAAGGGAGCCGCAACCTGCTCATTGAGCGGCGCCGGCAAGGGGGAAAGGTGTCGGACAGCGTAGTCAATGCAATAAGTCTTTCCCGTCCGAGCAGGAGCAATCACTACAACAGCCTTTGCCGTTTGCCGGTTTTTTGGCGACCACGGCTCGTCTGGATCCCGGCGGACAAGGAGAGCATGGTCCAAGCGATTGATAGCGTCTTGGATCGTGTTCAAATCCGCCGTGTCGAGCGGGCTTTGGAGCATGGCCTCTGCCAGTGAGGCCGTGTCAGCCTCGGATAGTCTTTTGCTCATTTTTCATCCCTACGGAGCTTGAGCGGCCGACGCGTTGATGGTGATGGGGGCTCTGGCGTCGGCTGGTTGCCGGAGATCTGGACACCGGAGGTCTCGGTCGAAGGACCAGGGAAATCGACCCCGATGCGCCTGTTGCCGTAACTAGGCGCCACTGGCGTCAGAGGCGGCGCGTTATTAACCATCCGGATCCGACACTGTTCGGAATGCGCCGCCAGCCGTTCCTCGGTCCAGATTTCACGATCAAGGCCCATGGCGCGCTCGCTCCGACGCACCTCGTTGGTGATGTCGACAAGCGCTGGTCCCACGTGCTCACGGAAGTCGATGGCGTCTTCAGCAGCAAACGTGGTGCGAAGGTGCTTCTTGAACTCGAGCCATTCCGGCAGGGGCATGCCCCGGAACTCGGTATCGAGAGCCGCTACCGTCAGCCACTCACCGTCTATCTCTACGGAAATCCAACCCAGTTCGTCCGGGTCAACTCGGATGTTGACATTGATCAGACCGACATGGCGCCGGTGGTGAACCAGCCACTCATTGTCGTACCGGATGTGCTCAAAGGTAATGCCTTCGGCAGTCATAGGCCGGGAGTACTGCGCCCCAAAAAACACTGTCAGCTGATCTTGCGACGGCGGCGGCTTCGCATCCATGTTGCCGGCGAGCGCCTGGACTTCGCGGAGAGGGCTCCGGCGCAGCCCGTCGTTTCGCGTCCGGTTATTGTAGACGTCGACCACGTAGCGGACCATGAGCATCAGGAAGGCTTCAAGCTCCATGTGGGCGCGCTTTTGCCCTTCATGGTCACCCGCATCGACGACGTTACTGAATGCCCTCGCGATAAAGGAGCTGATAAAGCCCTTATGCAATGTCGAGAACACGGACTCGATCAGACCTCGAAGATGAGGCAGGCCGCTAGCTGCAAAGAAGTGGCTGCCCAGAGCTCCGGCAGTGGTGTGAAAATCGTCGGCTTGGAAGGCAGGTCCAGCGTCCGTGACGATATTGTCGAACCCGAAATGCAACCACTCAGAACTGCAGCCCGCCCACGTAGCCAGGCGAGCCTTATCGCTCACCGCACGACGCAGTCCTACTCTGGCCGTGTACGAATTCTCCGTTGTGCTGAAGGCAAGGCTAGGAATGTACCCAGTGGCCTTGTCGACAAGAGCGAAGACGTAGATTCGAGTGCTCAGAAGCTGATCGATGAGCTCGGGCGGAACTTCGGCAAGAACGTCCGCCCGCTTCAACAACAGGTATAGCGGGATGTTCCAAAAGTCCGCTTCTACCAGTTCGCCGACCCGGGTGAACAAGTGGCCCTCACCGAAGGGCCCAAAGTTATAAAACTCAGAAATCGCACCATACCGACCTCCGTATTTCATCGCCTCGGGCAGCTTCGCAACATGGCGGCTTACGGTTCGACGATCCGGCACGTTTTCCCGTACTTCCTCGGGAAGACCCTTGTTGTGTTCTTCGATCGCCGCCTTGATCAGAAGGTGGGCGCCATTTATTGTGGGTCTGTTTGCTGCCGAATGTTCTTTCACAAGGCGCCGAATTTCGCTTCGAACATGCGCTGAAACCCGTTTCCCGCCTTTGGTGCAGTTCTCCACGCGCTTGCGGGCGACCAGGATGTCGTTCGTAGACTTCCAGCTGTCGAAGTGTCGGCGGATCGTTCGCGGCGCTATCGTTACATCGATTGTCAGCGCATTCTGCTTTTTGGCACCCACTTGCGCCTTGCGTTTGCGCTCCGCTGGACTAGCGTTCGGATCTCGTAACCAGTCGAGTATCAGGCCCTCCACCTTCGGCTTGTTCTCTTCAATGAAGGGGGTCAGGGCGGCATCGCCGCAGCCCGAGAATAGATTGGCCTCATGCGCCTCTTTGATCAGGCTGAACCAGATTTCCTTGATACGCAGATCAAGACGGACGGGCTGTGGCAGAATGTGCTGGCCGTAGTTGTTCTCTCTTTCGACCCGGATGTCTCCGCTTTCCTCACCTTGATCGAGGTTGTCCCTCGTCAGGATCAAGAGATCTCCGTTAGGCTCTCCAAGCACCCAGCCCTCGACAGCAGGCCGAATGACCCGATGAGCGAGGCCACCAATGATCACACGATCATTGGGTCTCACGCGGTCGTGCATGATCTTTGATTTTTTGGTCTGAGACGGCGGCTTCTGCCGAGATTTTGCCATTAGACGGACGTCGCCTTGACCATGGTTTCGGGAAAGATCGCCTCGGGCACTACGGAAGCGAGCTTGCCGTCAAACAGCAGTCGTGCCGTTGAGCGAAAACCTCCCTGAAAAGGAGCGACCAGATCTTCGATCGAAACGTCACGATTGAGGCCCTGAGCTCGAGCGAGGACGAGTTGATCCAGGTGCGTGTCAGAATCCTGGCGCACCGAATGGAAGAGCCGAGCGTTGTGAACCAGCCAAAAGGGCATGTCGGCTTCCGTTACCAACCGGATGGAATCGGCAAACCCATTCAACTGAGTGGACATCTGCGCAGCCTGCCGTGAGATGTCTTTCTTCCACACGCGCTCGGCTGTCTTGACCATCACCACGATCTTCCGACCGTCGGTGAAAGTGATGACCAAATCGAAGTAGGTCGAGCGCTCTGCACCGTCTTGGTCGAAGTACCGAAAGATTGGTGCCTGACAAACAACCGAAGCGACCTCCTTCTCGGAGAACGCAAGGAGCACCGCCAGGTACTCTTTGTCGGACTCGCATTCGCGAAGCACAAACTCGATGGGATCGAGAATGTACCCGGTGTTGCTCCCGCGGTTGTGGCGGGCGATCTTTCTTCCGCCGACCTTCAGCGTCGGCACACGTATAATGCGCCCGTCCACCGCCGGGGGCGTGGGCTGGGAGCTCCAGTGCTTCCAGGGACGCGACCTGTTCTTCATGGCAAGCAACATCGTCGGCTACCGCTTCGGCTTGAGGTGTGGAGCCGGGCGTTCGCCCGGCGAAGGATCAATTTGCGTCCACATCAAGCTGTTCGACTGCGTCTTTGACCCAGCGTATGAAGGCCGTGACGCTGGGTGCTGCGGCGTTGATCGAACCGGCGAGGCGCTCCGCTTCCAAGTGACGGCCAACGGCATCCGGACGAAGGTCTAGGTACCCGGCAGCGACGCCCAAGGCGTAATTGTGCACGAATGGCACCCAAGACTTCGGAGGGCCCTTGGGCAGATCGAAATGAAGCATCGGATGGTCATTGCGCCCGGCCGGATGGCTCCCGCGCGCACCTCCTCGGTAAGGGAGACGGGCGTGCGCCTTCGCCGAGCGTAGGTGCCTTCCGCCATCAGCGGCATAAGCTTTGGCTGGATCGCTATAGTGTTGCATTGCGGTTGTTCCCAGACGCACAATTGCGTCGATGGGAAAGCGCTAAAGGACGCGTTTGGTGGAGGCCAATCGAGGTTGCGCCGAAAATGCAGCTTAAAAAGTGCTTGCAGGAGACAACATGACTAAGACGGTGTTGAGCCTGCGGGATCAGGCTTCCGAAATCACGTGACCGAAGACCTTTTGTGGCTCTGCTCGGGTTTTCCTGAGTTCCTATGCCAGTGGTAAATATTTGCTTTCGCTTTTGTGGCTTGCCAAGGGTGGGTGCATCATTGCCTTCGTTCTAGCGGAGCCGAATGATGAGTACATATCTCGAAGCGTTGAAAGCCAGGCTGTTGAAGCACGGTAACGCCGCGGTCGACGATCTGAATTCTGACCTGCAGGTCGACGATGGTGTCGATCTGACCGAAGTTTCGCAAGATCGGGCGATGGACATTCTCCTCGATGACGGCTGGGTAGCGCGGGAAAAGAATGCGTTCAAGAAGCTTCCTCTCGATGCGGTCTTCGCCATCGTCTCTGAGGACCTTCACGACGACTACGTCGACGAAATCCTGGAAAAAATCTGGTTTTGCCTCCACGACAGGCTGACGGACGACGAAGAACTCATCGAGGAAGTAAGGCAAAAACTGGAAGCAAAGTATCGCCAACACGCTGCGCAAGGATTCCGGCTTTAATCCTTTCTAGAGAGACCTTGTGGTGACTGAGGCAAAAGTGTCGAGGGAGCCATGATCACCAAACGAGCGAACGCTAAATCACCGGATGCCAAGGGAGCCCAACGACCCCAGAAACCGAAGAGCCACCTACCCAAAGGGCCCTACGATCCCAACCTAACCGTGAACGAGGTGCTGACATTCGTTGACGTGGCGTGGATCATCAAGGACCACAAGAATGAGGGACTGAAGGTCAGCCAAAAGCGCATCGGTGAGGCCTTAGGATACTCACCTGGTGCGTTCTCGAAGCTTCTGAAAAGGTTGAACACACGCTTTAAGACTGCAATCACAAAGCAGGCCGTAGGCGCTCACGAACTTCGCCTTACCGAAAAAGGAGAGGAGATCTATGCCGTGTGGTTGCTCCAGCGTCCCTACCTGGCGCGGTACTACGATCTTCGAGAAATCGACATGATCCCTTTGATCGAAAAGGTGTCCGGGTATTTCAACAACCTCATCAACGAGGCGATGGAGCCAGAAGTGGACGAGGAGGAGGAGAGGAGGAACGAGCAGCAGCGCAAGGTTTTGCTTCGAATGAAGAAAAGGCGGCAAGCATCGCAGATCCCTCAAACCGCGGCGGATAGGCTCGATCAGAGAATTGCCCGTATGAAATCGTCAAAAACACCGGTCCGTGCTGACGGGGAGCAATCTATCGAATTGGACGCTCCTGCCGATGGCAGCTAGTCAACCTCAACGCCCGCTATGCCGCGTCACTAGATCCTAGGAGGTGGTAGCGGGACAGGGTACGCACCCAACTCCAATCAGGCGCCACGGCATAGACTTGTGACGTGGTGACAAAGGCTGTGCCCAGGTTGGGATGGTCCAGGGCCAGTCCAGTCAGGGCGAGGCTAGTTACCTCTACAGGTTGCCAGGAGCGGAGAAGTGGTGCTCGCGTGAGTTCCTCTACCGTCGGTCCGGCCCCGCGCGCTTCGGTCAGAAGTTGATGGGGTTCGACAAGCGCGGCCGCACCGGCAAACTCACCTCCTTCGGTCAGTCGGCGGGTGCTATGGCGGCGCACTTTTGGACCTATGACTACATTCTGCGGAATGCTCGCTGAAATGGGCGACTTCTGGGTCGAGGGCTTCGAGGACGACACGCGGCGGATGGTGGGGGCCGCACGCCAGTTGCTCGATGTGATGAAGGATCCGGGCGGGAGAGGGCTTCCTCACGAGGAGCGGGATTCAGCAGACGATACGACACAGATTTTCTTCGTCTATCGCGCCCCTGGGACTAAATGTCGGTACCGACACGTTGATCGCCAGGCGAATTCAGGGAGCCGCCGAGAAGCAAATGGGCAACCTCGGTGCCCGTCATCGACTGCTTTTCCACCAACGTTCGCGCCAGGATCTCGATCAGGCGAAGGTGCGTCTTGGCCATGTCGATCGCGACGGCGTGCAGCCGTTGAAGGTCGCTTTCTATTGCCTCCCTCAGGTCGGGGCTGTGCTTGATCAATTCGGCAGCGCTCTTGCCGAAGCCGTGCCAGGTCAACCCATCTTTCAAGCCAAGGCTCGCATGTAGGTCAGCGATCGTTTGCGTCGCCTGTGCAAGGTCAGATTCCGGTCTTCCGCCAGACCCGCTGCTAGGCGCTCCGAGCAAGACGATCTCCGCAGCCCTTCCGGCCAGCGAGCAGACCACCTGATCTTCCATCTCTGTTTTCATCAGGATCGTTGGTTGCCGACCCGCAAAGGTAACCCGCCCTCCACGACCAGCGGCCCGCCTGATCGACACCTTTGTCAGCTCATAGCCCAGCATCATCCCGATGATGGCGTGCCCGGATTCATGGACCGCCACCCGCAGTTTTTCGGTATCTGATCGATGATCTGGCGGATGGATCTGTTCCATCATGTCATCGATCGTCATCGGTCGATCCTCGCGCCGGCACCTTCGCCGAGCAGACCTAACCCAGTCCATGGCTTCAGCAGCCGAGGCCCCTTCGCCAGCTCTGGCGAGGGTCAATAGCGACGCCTCAGGAAGATCGGATCCCAAGTGTGTGCGCAAGACGTTGACAAGACCGGCTAAAGTGGGTGGCCCGATATAAACGGCCCGTTCAAGCCTGCCTTTGCGGAGCAGAGCTCGTGAGATATCACCAATTCTGTTGGTTGCGCCGCAAACGATGACGCCGTCTCGCGCCGACACTGCAGAATCAAGCAACAGCTGTAGGTCCAGGATCACCGGCATCCACCAATCCTTGCCCCGCTCGGAAATCGTATAGGGATCGGGGTACGAATCGATTTCATCGAGGATCAAGAGGCTTGGCGCCGACGCTGCCGCTTCTTCGAACATTTGGCGCTGCGCCTTGACCACCGATCCCAGATCCCCCGACGACGTTGCAAACAGCTCCGCCGTCGATTTGACCAACGTCGTCAGACCACAGGATTGGCCAAGAATTCTAGCAAAGGTTGTTTTGCCCGTGCCGGGCTCACCGTAAAGCACAATGCCGCGGTCGACGGCGCTCCATCCAATCTTGTTCGCGCGCACGTCATTGATATCCCGCTTGAGGTCGAGCCCCCACTCCCTTGCCTCGCCATACTCGATTGCAGATTCGAGCGTCGGCAGTGCAATGGTAGAAGTGTTAGACTTCCCGCGGACGCGGTCGGCAGCCTTGACGATCCGATCGGCTGCCTCTTTCTTGGTGACGCCCTTCGGCATACAGGCGCAGATGGTGTCGAAATCCAGGCCGAGCAGGTCAAGCGTCAAGAAGTGGCGCGGCAGACGGCCGGTCAGGCACAAGTTCATCACAGACGCCAGTAGGGATGCCGAGGGTCGCGATATACCGAATTCGTGCGTTGCGGCAGCAATTAGCGTGTCGGGCAGACTGGCAGGCGAAGCAGATATGCCGATCACCCGTTCGCCTCGGGCGATCAACGACGACATCTCGGCGCCGACGGTGGCAGCGTCTCCATGCTTCTTGGGCGAGTCAGGAAAGAAGACAGGTACCTTGCTGACATGGCCTATCGCGGTCTTGATAGGTTCGACCCATTGTTGGGAAGGCACTTTGACGACCGCAGCGATCGGGCCGGTCCCTGCAAACAGCCGCTTTCCCCGCGTGCCGAGGGCTTGCAGGAGTGCGACCTCGGCCAACGCGGCCCTGGCATTGATCAGCTTGTCGGTCGTTGCTTGGGTCGTCGCCTCGATTGCGTCCGAAAGATTTTCCTCGAGCGTTTCCATGAACGGTCCATTGATATGCACAGGCGAAACTGCCGCTAATGAGGGACGGGCCCGTGCCCAGGGTAGGTCAAGCAGGCGGGTCGATGGATTGCGGCTATGCCGTGTCGCGGGGGCCGAGAGAATAGTAGCGGGAAAGGGTGCGGGCCCACGTCAAATCAGGGCACAATGCGTAGACCAGGGAGGTCGTAACCCGAGTTGTACCCAACTTGGGGTGCTCCAGTACCAGCCCGGTCAAGGCGATGCTTGGGACGCTGATGGAGCTCCAGTTGAGGAGCAGCGGTGCTTGGGCCAGATCTTCCGCCGTTGGGCCCTTGCCCTGCGCGATTGCGTTCAGATCCGTTGCTAAACGGATGATCTTTTCCGACAGGTCCATTTTACAGTCCGTTGAGATGCCACACGGGCAGGGCGCCGTAACCTGGTGCCGCAACGTGGTGGTGGGGGTGGGGTTCGGGAGTGGTCGCGAAGGCGTCGTTCGGCGCCGGCGCTTCCGCGCGGTCACCAGGGACGCCGATGTTTTGGCGTCCCTGAAATCAGGTCGTTAGCTGGCGAATTTCGGCTGGGGAAGGTCGACAAGCGTGGCGGGCCCGATAGGCCTTGTCAGGTCGACGTCGACGATCCCTGCGGCGCTCAACTGCAGAACTGCGCTGGCAGGGTCGGGGCGCCCGATTTCACTCGCGCATTGCGCCAGGCTGGACGGTCCTGAGTCGATCAGGAACGCCAAGAGACGCAGGCGTTGATCGGCGGTAACGTGCATATCGAGAGTGCCTTCGATGAGGCGAGGAAGAGCTGGACTTCGTCGATATGGACGAACGCGACGCGGTTCACCAGTTGCTTGCGTGCGAACCGGAATGCCGCATCGCGGTTCTTGAACGTCTTGTTGTCGAGAGTGACGCCGGCAGCCAGGTCGAGCGCAAAGCCGGCAAACGAGAAGGGTGATCGCGCCTTGACCGAAATCAGGAGGCAGTCGGAGGTGCCGTAGCCCTTGAACTCGTCGCGGCGATGGAACTCGCGCTCGAGGAGGCGGGTCTTGCCGGCGCCGGAAGCACCGAGCACGGCCATAACCCCGCCCTCGGACAGTCTGCCGACATTGCGGTGCGGTCCCTCCGCGACAGCCTCGAAGTGTCGTATTTTGGCGTCGACGAGATCATCCATAGCCTTTCCCACAACGTCGTCGCGAGGATTCTGGATGTAGGTCTGGGTGATCCTGCGAATGCGGCTGGCGGCGCTCATCGGTGCGTCCGGCAAGCAGGCGCTCGAGAGCGCCCGCCCCAATTAAGTCGTTCCGCTCGGCCATTAGTCCTCCACACCGTAGTTCGAATTCGTGGCCGCGGTGCTGCCAATGTCCGCGAGATCGGACGTCGCTTGTGCAACCGATGTCCCGTCGCTCCTCGTCGGCGCGGGGAGCGCTGCCGGCGCATCGGCATCATCGGTGTGCAGAGCCTGATAGCCTGCATCCACGTCGTCCGACTCATCGACCCTGAAGGTGCTGAAGAGGTCACGCTCGAACCGCTCAATGTCCTGTCGGGAGATCACGGGTGATGCGATCCCGGCGCGACGTCACGGCCCTTGCCGCCAGGCCGCGGATGGCCTGCATGGCCGCGTAGATGACCATCTCGTGAACCTTTGCCTTGGATTCGTTCTCCTTGCGGATGCGCATCGTCGCCATGAGCCACTGGGTCATCGAAACACCGTCGAAACCCTGGCGCTGACACTTTACCGAGATCCAGCCATGCTCTGTCTTCACCGAGACGTAGCCGATGTTATCCGGATCGAGGCGCACGAACACGGGCTTGCCCATCGATCGGCTACGCATGCGTTGCAGGTCTTCCGACTGGTAGTTCAGCCCTAGGACGCGAATTCCGTGCCCGCCGATGCGGCGTTCGAGCGTCACGCCGAAAATATGGCGTGCCACGTCGTCATCCGGCGGAGGCAGGACGCGATACTTCTTCTGGAGCTCCAGCCACGTGTCGTAGGGCGTCGCACCCTGCAGACCGGCGTGCGGGCGCCAGGTGGTAGACGTCGACGATGAAGCGGACGATCGCACGGCCGAGCTCCTCGTAATCGAGCACGGCGTTGGCTTCGGAGTCGTAGTCACCCTTGACGACGACGTTCTCAAACGAGCGCCCGGAGTAGCGCGAGATGAGCATGTCATGGAGCGTCCGATAGAGGCGCTCATGGCGAGCACGCGCCGTGGGGCTCTTGGCCGGCGTGATATGCAGGCGGGCACCCAGGTCGACGTTTGCGGCGCGGAACGAATAGTCTAAACGCCCGCGCAAGCAACCTCGAGCCACGCGTTTTATGAGAGCGACATCGACCGTTGAAACCTCAGTGTCACGTCCGCACAGGCAACAAGGGCAGGCGGTAGGTCTGCGACGCTCGAACCTATGCCGACGAACAGCTGAGCAGTCGAGAGCGCCTCAGCCGCACGGTCATCGGTGCGGTCGCTCCCCTTCTTTCCTCCCGGGTAGGCACACACTTTGGCGCTCGGTAGGCGCACGGCTACTGCGGCCCGGAGCGCTGTGAGCCATTGCATGCTTGGAGCGATAACGATGATCGCCTTCACCTGACCGATCCTAGCCAGCCGCTCAACGCGCCGTGTCAAGAAGAGCCGTAGCGCCTCGTCGGCCAAAACCACGCGCGGGTTCTTGAAGCGCTTCTTTCCCTTGCCGACCAACTGCACGCCATCCGTGTTCGAGGCGGCTTCCATGACCAACCCCTCGTCGTCCCTGTCAGCCATCGATGCGCACTCCCGCTCGGCGACCTAATCCGTACCACCTGCTGAGGGTACGTGCCCAACCCGCGTCCGGGTCGATAGCGTACAGGCCGGACGTCGCGACAAATGGGCGGTCCCCGAGTATTGGATGACCTGTGACGGCACCAACAAGGCTGCTGGTTACGTAGGGTGTGAACCGCCAGTCACTGATAACGGGGGCGTCTACCAGGGCACCAAGTATATCGAGGTCTCCTGCCTCCAGGCGGCTCAGGTCTTCGGCGAGACTCACTATGAGTTCTGGACGAACGAGAAGAGGAGGGCGCGTCATGGGAGTTCCAGTCTCTGATCGCGATCGACAGTGGGAGGTCGCGCCGAATAGCGCGACCGAGTTCAGTGGAACGGCGTGAGCTTCGCTCGGGAGCTCAGAGACCACTGCCTCTGCCGTCATCCCCGAGATTGCTCGCCATCGAGTTGGGAAATCCACGTGATGCGCAGGCACGAACCAAATCCGCTTCGCTCCAGTCCGCAATCGAACAGGCTGTGGAACCGTCGATTTCGCCGCAGACGTAGCGCCAGACGATTGTATCTTCCGACGGCCTCTGCGGCTGGAGAAGCAGCGCACGCCTTATGCTGCGAAACCGCACGAGTAGTGCCCGCGCTCGGGCTCGTGTCTCTGGATCCGTTGCCACTACTGAGCTCCGGACCAGCCATCTGCTCACCAGCTCGAGACCGGCATCGTCATCAAAGCGGACGAATGCGAGATCCGGTGGTACGGGCGGGTCCAACGTGAACACCGCCGCCGCTCCAAGTACCCGTAGCGTTTGCACCAGATCGGCAAGATCGGGGTGCTCGCCAGGTAAGCACGATGCACCCTGCGACGATCCGGTCATTGTGACTCCACTCGTGGAAGAGGGAACCGAATTCGCGCCGAGAGGCGCGATGTTCTGCACATGGGGTTGCCGCCTAGGGCGGGCGCCGCCCGTCACGGGTGTGCGATCTCAATGGTCGATTCAGGGGAAAGCGGAACCGCCGAATCCATCTTCAGCACGCCGACGGCGACGAGGTGAAGAATTGCCGAAAACGGCGAAGCGTGGCTTATGGCAGAGGCGCATTCGAAAAGAGTCGAATTTCCCCTCTCGATCAGGTGCACGAGAATTTCCATTCGCTGCTCCATCGTGACCTCGACTCCCGTGGCATCGTCGATGGCGCGCGCACAGTCTAGTCGGGGCTGCTTTTGCACTGCCGCCTCTGGGATCAGGAAGCAACTCCTGCCGGACCAAGACGCGAGCCGCTTCAATTCCAGCAGATCGTCCTTGCGCCCGTGCCAGACTCGTTCGGGAGTGCACAGAAGGGTATGACGTTCGGGGCCGAGACCAATGCGAAGGATGACAAGGTCGGTGGAATCAAAAGCCCGGCTGCGGGCCAGTGTCTCGACCAATTCATCTGAGCCGAGCAGCTCTGCTTTTGGGTGCGCGTTGATGAGGGTGACCGCATTTCGTTGGAGTCGCCGGGTGACGAAACTCCGGTCGATTTTTCCGGGGAAGCGACGGGCAGGGGCTGCGAGCCCTGCCTGCGGTTGACCGCAAGTAGAGACATAACCTCACTCCTGGGCCTCGAGGCCACAATTCAAGGCGGCATTAGCCGCCGGGTTTCTCGGAAAATTCATGTCCGCGGCGGGGTGGCCTTCCGCCGGTTACGTGCGTGGAGCTCGACAGCCATGGTTAACAAATGGCCGGAGTTGACGATGTCATTTATGCAGCATTTTGCTGAAAATAGCAACAAAGTGTACTCCAAATCGGCACACTTTGTTAGGTTATGGTTAACGCTGAGGTTGGGCGCGAGAATTCTTGACGTTTGCTAGGGCGCAACGGACAATCCTTGTAAGCAAGGATTCTCGATGATCACAGGCGATCAGCTGCGGGCAGCTCGCGCGTTGCTGAATTGGACGCAGAAAGAGCTGGCTGCCAGGGCGGGTGTAGCCACTCGCACGATAAGGCTGTTCGAGTCGGGAAGCCGCAATCCGTACGCGCAAACAATAGCGCAACTCCAGAGCGCACTCGAAGACGCGGGCATCGAGTTCCTAACGACAAAAGCCGGAGTAGGGGTGATGCTGCTGCAGAGGGCCTGAGTCCTTGTGCCTTGACCCATAGCGGCACGAATTGAACCATAGAACTTAAATGACAGGCGGCGAACCGAGGTCAGTCCATCAACGGCGGCAAACATCAGTCCTCGCCGTCCGATCAACCTCAGCCTTAAAGCAGGCGCGTCGAGGTCGTTTCCCAGATCTCTCGCGGCCACTTGTGGCGCAGGAGCGGTGGTAGCCGCCTCTGGTGGCGGAAGCTCACGGTCGCGCCCAATCGAGATTTTTTCCCCCATATGCGGAGGGTTCTGCGCCCATGTTGGCAGAGACTGCCTCATTCTGAAATCGGACATCACACTCTAGCTAGTCCAGATTGGACTAGTAACGGCTAGACTAAGCTGGACTAGACAGTCCTCAGGACAATGACGAATTTGGTACCTGCGTTTCGAAACCCCTAGCGTCATAGGCCGTGGCCGACGAGGAACGCCACGCCGAGCCGCGCTCGAGTTCTGTTTCGGTATGCATGCCGAGTTCCTTCTGAGTTCATCCGGCGACCTATAGGATATCGACCGGCGCCTACAACCTCGGCCTGGTGCACAAGGTGAGCGACGGAGAGCGCAGCAGGGCCGCTGAGGCCTCCGGCGATTGGGCCGGCTGTCTCACATCTACAAGCCAGCGGACGCCAATGGTCGGTAGGAGGAGGTGACGATTTTCCCCATCGTCCAGCGCTAACGCCAGACTCGGCGGAACAGCAAATACGCGCCTATGGCGATGGCGGCTGCCAGCACCAGGAGGAACAGAACCACGAGGGCCACTGCGCCGAACAGTGCGGCCAAGGTATCCCAGAACCCCACTTGGGCAATGAGGATGGCAAGGAGAATAATCAGCAATATCGGCACAGTGAAATCTCCGGCGCTGCCGGAGGAAACGTGGATACTGCAGGTTCGTTGCAAAGCAGGCCAGCGAGGCGGCCGGCAACGCAATGGCCGGGCTCTCAAGGAGCTTCCCACCATCGAACGGAGAGCGGTTCGTCTGGTCATGCTAGATGGACACCGGCGCGCCCTCCCTAGGGGAGGCGACGTGATCATGCTCTGCTACTAGGTCATGAGCGACCGAAGGGGATCGTCGAGAGGTTCAAGCGGCGTCACCGAAAGCTCGTCAAGAGCGGCTGTAGGCGACGCCTGCTCTGCGCTGGTTGCGGTCGTTCGATGGGTGGCGCACGACGCTACGGTTCTCGGCCTGGGCCCAGCCATTCCTGTTACGAACGCTTCGCTTGCATGAGGTGCCCAAACTCGAAAGGTGACGCCTTCGGGACCGATGGCAGGACCCATGCGGGTCCAGGCAAGTGACGATCGGTCCATGGCAGCGTAACCGGTCAGCGCCGCAACGGCAGCGGTTCGGTCTGGGCGCGGCGGCGATCACTCGGTGGTCTTGCCGTCGAAGTGCTCGGTGTCCGCCTCCGCTTCTGCCCGAGTCTTGTGGGTGATCCCGTCGCGATGATTGGGTGGCGCATAGAGCGTGTACAGTTTCAGGGCGACGTCGCCCGTATTGACGATGTTATGCTTGGCGCCAGCCGGCACGACTATCGCAAAGCCTGCTCGTATCGGCGTCCGAACCCCATCCAGGACGGCCTCGCCGCTTCCTTCTTCGACGCGAAAGAATTGATCCAGTTCGTGGACTTCGGCGCCGATCTCCTCTTTGGGCTTCAACGCCATGAGGACGAGTTGGCAGTTCCGTGCCGTATAGAGGACGCGTCGGAAGTCCTCATTTCTAACGGCTAGCGTCTCGAGGTCTTGAATAAAGCCATTCATGATCGACACCGCCTACTTCACCGTTATCCCTTGCCCGTCGACCTTGATTTCGAGGCTCGGCTTCTGTGTTTCCTGGTAGAAGAAGTAGATTCCGAAGCCGACAACGACAACCAGCAGCAGCCCGATGAGAAGGTAGAGTGTGTTTCTGCTCATGGCGCGGCCTACTTACCCTTTAGGGCGCCTTTGAGCCCGCCGATGGCGTTCTGCACCTTGCCTTCGACATTGTCGGCGGTGCCCTCGGCCTCAAGCTTGGTGTCGCCGATGGTCTTGCCGACCGCCTGCTTGACGGTGGCCTCCTTGGCTGATCCGATGATCCGGTTCTTGTCCACCATTTTTGTCCCTCCGGTTCCAGGCGGCCGCTAGCAACGGTAGACGGCTTGGCCTTCGACTAATCGAAGGCTATCGGACGTCACCTCCCGACGATTTGATTCAGAACAAGTGCTTGCATACGCGACACTTGGAGGTCTTGACCACGGTAGTATGACCTGGGTCAAGGCTAGGCCAAGCCCTGCACCCCACCTTGTGCGTTGAGATCGGGGGCTAACTCGCGGTCCGCTGGCTTCCAAATAGAGACGTAACCAGTTCAATCGGCCTCATCCTCATCATCATTCTTAATCATCTTCCTCCTGGGTGGCTTTAGCGGTCGCTTCGGCGGCTACGGCAATGGCTTCGGTCACGGCGGCGTGGGCGTGATCGGAACCGTCCTTATCATCGTCGTCATTCTGATGCTGATGCGGGTGATTTGAGGTCAAACGGTCTCCTCCCAGCCCGGCTGGACCCGGTTCGGCAAAAAGGGGTTGGCTTCCAGGAGAGACGGGCAGAGCAGGCTGGCGAGGACGCGTTGGGGACACCTAATTCCTTTGCGGGAGTCCCAAAAAGGATGCTTCCTTTGGCGGCGCGCCGCATGCTTTGGTCTGCCGGCATTGTTCTTGTGTCTGGTGCCTCTGGTTGCCAGCGCGGTAAGCCAGCGGCAATTCCATCCGGGGTCTGGCTATTCGACATGCGGCAGGATTTTGTGGTTGAAGGTTCCCCGGGACAGTGCTGGAGACCTGATGCTCGATCGAAAGAACCCGGAACCGTCGCTTCGGAAGCGTGAACTGTGCGGTCTGACGATAATCACCGGGCTCAAGGCCCTTGGCGACAACCATTGGGGAGACGGCAGGTTCTACAATCCCGACGACGGAAAGATATACAATGTCGCCGGAGAGCTCGTATCAGACGATCTGATCGTAGTTCGGTTGTTCGAGACAACCCCGGTACTAGGCCTGACCAAGACTCTCGAGCGCGTCCCCCACGGCACCACCGACGGCTGGTGCTAGCACGTCGCTTGAGGCGTGGCATGCTCTGTTGCCTGAACCGCGGGACCCCGCACCGGGCAACCCCTTCACCGGAGTCTGCGCGTACTTCCTCCCTACCATCTTGGCGTCGTGCCGTTTGATCGCGATCAAGGAGATCCGACATAGCCCTTGCGAAACTAGACTCGTCGTAGGGGGAGATCGGGGACGGCTATGGGCGAGGGGAGGTTCGAAGAGCGCGTCTATCAACCAGCGCAAAGCAGCATGGCTGGTTTCAGCCTTTCGTTTCCGGACTTCCTCGATATCGTACCAGCCGGGGCTGTCGTCGTGAACGCACATGGAACCATCCTGGCGATGAATGCTGAACTCCTCGGACAATTCGGCTACGAGCCGGGGGACCTGCTGGGCCGACCGGTGGAAATTTTGGTGCCTGAAGCGCTCCGCAGTCGTCATGCCGATGAACGGCCCCTTTCTCTCGTGCCTGGCCAGATCCGCACAATGGGTGCCGGACGATCCCTGCACGGCAGACGCCGGGACGGCACCGTCTTTCCTATCGCGGTCGGCCTGCAAGCGGTGCAGGCCATGGACGAGACGCTGGTTCTTGCCGTGGTTTCCGATCGCACCGACCATGTTCGCGCCGTTACCTCGGAGGCTCACGAAAAGGCACTCGGGCTTGAGTTGGCTCACCAGGAGGTCGTGGCTCGGGAAATGGCGCACCGGGTCAAGAATCTTATGGCGACGATCGCCGCGCTGATTTCGCTGAGCGCTCGCTCGGCAAATACGCCGAAGGAACTGGAAGAAAGCCTTCGAGGGCGGGTCCTAGCTCTTTCGTCGGTAATCGACCTGGCAATCAAGAAGGGTCCGCCGCATGCAACCCCCGCCCGGCTATCCATCGAAGATATCCTTCGCGCCGTGCTATCCCCGTTTATCTGGACGGAGGCGGAAAGCGGTAGGGTCTCATTGCAGGGCCCCAAATTGACAGTAGGCCAGCGTGCTTCAGAAGTGCTCGCGCTGATCTTCCATGAGTTGGCCACGAATGCGATCAAGTACGGTGCACTGCGACAACCAGATTCTCTTCTATCCATCGATTGGCGCAGGTCGGATGAGGGGCTCGAGTTGACATGGCGCGAGGATGTCCGGCCGACTGACATTCCGACTCCAGTCCACCAGGGCTTCGGCACGATTCTGGTGTCCCGCCTGATCGAGCTTGAGCTTGGAGGACGTCTCGAACGTCAGGCTTCTGCTGATTGCTGGCTCATCAGGCTCAGCATTCCCGCGGCATCGCTTGAACTATTGCTGTTGGATGGCCCGCCATAGCAGCCTGGGCCGCTCGAGGCCGATGGACGCGTGGCACACGGTCCTCTCAAACATGGAACTCGTACAAGGTATCGCCGCCGCGCGCCGGATCAACCGTCATCTTGGCCGCACCCAGATGGAGGGCATCAGCGACCGTGTGTTGAGAGAAAGGATTCTGCAGGTCGCGGCACGGGCGGCTTCCGCCAGGAACACCAGGAGTGGCCCCTTGAACGAAATCAACGCGTCCGGCCCCACACTCAGTGATCGTTAGGCGCTAGATCAACGTCATCCCAAGCGCTGACCGTCGGTCAACGCGAGGGGGCACAACGAAAGAGGCACACTGCGATGCCCTAAAAACAGGTTCTCTTTCGCTCCGAGGCCCGTGACACGAGTTTGAGGGGAGCCACACAGCTTGCCGACGCTGTAAGAGTCACACTTGGACCGCGCTCGAAGTCCGTGCTCATCCAGAAGAAATGGGGGCGTCTGCAATGACGGTGTGACCATCGCGAAGCAATTTGAACTCAAGGATGCCGAGGAGAATCTCGGAGCCCGTATGCTGCGGCAGGCCGCCGAAAGACCGGTGATCTTGTCGGCGATGGCACCGGTACCGCGACCATCCTTGCGCACGCGATCCTGGCCGATGGGGTTCGCGACGTTGTCGACGGTGCAAGCGCGATCGACCTCAAACGAGGACTCGATCTCGTGACCAGGCGGGTCGTGGAAACGCTCAAGGGCCTTTCCAAACCGATCAGGAGCCGCAAAGAAGGGAGCAGGTCGCGACGATAGGGTTGTTCACCTGCTACACATTGTAGGCGACCTTACACGGCGCAACCTCACGTCCTCTGCGCGTCGCTAGTCGGCGAACGACCCTAGGTGCTAGGCATTTCCATGCACTGAATGATCTCGACGGAGTTGTCAGCGGAAACAACAGCGAAGTGCGGGTGCCGCTTGAAAATTGCGGCTGCTTCCTCGTGGCTGCTGACCACGACAAAGCCAGTGATGAGGTTCGCAGTCTTGGAGACGCCGCTCTGATTAACTTTGAGCGTCTTTCCCAAGGGTGCGCCCGGATCCACAATAGAGCCGCGGAGCTCCTTCGCCCATTGCCCCCAGGCCGCCATTCCTTTCTGTTCGGTCGCGGTGTCGGTTCGTCGTTCTGTTTGTCGTTGGCAGCCGAACCCATGTACAGCGCTAGATATCGAGCCACTACATCCTCCTAACAGCGCGTAAAGCTACCGCATTTTAGGGGAGATCAATGACTGCTGGGGCCAGAACCGGACGTCTGCTGGCGCCACTAGCGGTTACTGGCAACCATGCCGCCCCGTCTGTGCTCTCGACCGAGTTGTGAGTGTCATCACTCGATGAGGACGCATACACCGACATTCGGATGGCAGCGACGGACGATCTTCCGGCGATGATCAGGGTGCAGATGCAATCGGTGAACGCAGGCTATCCTGACCCCATACGAGCGCCGCTCATAGCCAACCCTGAAATTGTTATCGAAGAAACCAGTGGGCGCCTGTCAGAGGGCAACGTGTTCGTGGCGGCTCGACGTGGAGAGCGTCTCGCGGGATTTGCTGTAGCGAGCGTTGAGCTAAACCTCTCCCAAGCGGACCTCGTGGCGATGTTTGTCGAACCCGATTCCTGGCGCAAGGGCATTGGCACCGAACTGACGGACTTCATAGCGCGGAAATTGTCGGCACTCGGGGTAGACCGCCTGTACGTTGTGGCTAACCCTGCGGCAGGGTTCGTGCCAGATGGGCTCGCGCAAATGGCAAACTATGGCCTGGCAGCGGACGGTCCGCAGTCGGCCCCGTACTGGACACTGTTTTCAACTTTGCTGGGACTCTGCCCTCGTGCTTCATCGTTCCGCAGGCGGTGGTTGCTGAGGATGCCGTGGTCCCGTTTTGTCCCCTTGACCATTTCCGGACGCCGATGGGCGCCCGGTCTGGTTTCAGTTGCGACCGTCTGGAACGGTCGAGGAGTGCCCTTTGGCCCTGCCGTTTTCGATGGGGAGCTATGTCCATCTTCGATGGGAGGAAACCCCGGAGCAATGGGAAAACTATGACTTAGGGCACGCACATTTGCGATCCCGAGTATTTGCGTCCTTGTTTTGGCATCATCGACCTCCGATCCATAGATGAGGAAGCGAAAAACGGAATCGGCGACGATGCGAACTCGCGCCTCAGATCACCTGTACCCGATTTCTCGCAGGAACCCGTCGATCAGCGCGAAGGATTCAGCATCGTGCCCGATGCCGATATGCCCGCCCTCGGCGAAGACCTGCACCCGAGCACCGGGCACATGCTCGCCGATATAGCGTGCGGCGGCCGCAGTGCCGAAGCCGTCGTCCTCGAAGGAAACGGCAAGCGTCGGCGCGGTAATGGTTTCGATCGCCATCTTTGCCGGATTTCCGGCAAGCCGCGCATCGTTGATGAGGCCTTGCGCACGGCGGCTGACCGGCAGGATCGACTCCAGGATATGCCTCGCCCGCGCCTGCTCGGCCGGGTCGGCAGCCTTGATCAGTGCGGGCTTGGTCGCCAACAGCGCCTCGGTCAAAAGGTCCGGCGCGAGGACGATCGCCAGCCAAAACAAGAAGTCTGATCGCAGCACGGCCATGGCGATCTGCATCTGGTCGGGCGGTACCGACTGCACCGGTTCGTTCCGGGGAACGTAGCTCGCCGGGATCAGCGGCACCAGCGCATCACAGCGGTCGGGATGCCGGATGGCGAAGGCCATGGCCGACAGCGCCCCCGCCGAGCCCCCGACAATCGCGATCTTTTCGATCCCGAGCGTATCGAGCAGGTCGACGAAGGCATCCGCCTGGTTTTCCGACGACGGCTCGGCCGGGAACACTGAACGCAGATAGCCGAAGCGCGATGGAGCGATGACGCGGTAGCCGGCCTCGCTGAAACGCCGAGCAAAGAACAGGCCTTGGTCGAAGCCGCCGCCGGTACCATGCACCATCAACAAGGGTGTTCCGCTGCCCGCTTCAGCGTATTCAAGATCGCCGAAGCGCGAGCGGATCACCTTGCTCAACTCCGGCGCCACCAGCGCCTCGGCCTTCGTCATTGCGTCACCATACGCCCAGGCCGTCGTTCCGCCGACGGCCGCAACACCCGCCGCCGCGATGCCGAGACCGAGCACTCTTCTGCGTGTAACCATCTTCGCCTCCCACGTTCACGGCCATGCCGGCCGCAGGTGTCCGAGCATATCGGTGCAGGACCAGGCACGATTGAGCAGGGTCAAGTGGAGAGACGGGATTGACCGACATCAAATCACCTCGCTGCGACAGGGCTAGCCTGCCGAGCTCAGCAACAATGCGCGAGCCGGCAGCGGATAGTGTCGGCCGAGGACGAGGGAGCGGCTCAAATGAGCGGACATCCGAGCTTCAATCACACGATTGAAGAGGCCAACATCTGGCTCAAGGCAGTGGCCGAGCGCCTGCACTTCGAGGACCGGCGCCACGCCTATTCGGCGCTGCGGGCAACGCTGCATGCGCTGCGCGATCGACTGGCGCCGGAAAGTGCCGTGCACATGTCCGCGCAACTTCCGATGCTGATCCGTGGCCTCTTCTTCGAGGGTTGGAAGATGAGACGAATTCTACGCGCGCATTTCCGCCGAGTTGCCGCCGGCCTTCCCGATGGATCCGAAAACTGTGGCGCAGGGTGTGTTCGAGGTGATCTCGACCCAGCTCGATGTCGGCGAAACGGCCAAACTGGTTGATCAACTGCCAACGGCGTTGCGAAGCCTGTGGCCGAAGATTGTTCAACGGGCTTGAGATCGACGTCGGATTTCGAGTCGGGCCCCGGCTCCCCGTCCATGCGGGCGGAGCCGGGAATTGGCTTGAAATGCCTTCATAAAGGAGCACGCCAACATGCAGGTTCCTGTGGAGATCACATTCCAGAACTGCGAGCCTTCAGAGACTTTGCGGTCGGAAATCTAGCGCCAGGTCGACAGCCTCGAGCGGTTCAGCGACAGGATCACCAGCTGCCGCGTCGTCGTCATCGGACCGCAGACCCGTCATCGGCATGGCGACGTCTACGAATTGACCTTCGCATCGCCATGCCGCGCCACAATGACATCGTCGTCGACAGGACCCACGGGGACGAGCCGGAAAACGAGCACCCCCTGGTCGCGGTGAGAAAAGCCTTCGCCGCCGCACACCGCCAGATTGAGGATACCGCGCGCAGGATGCGTGGCCAGGTGAAGGTCCATGCCGGTGAAACCGGCGGGCGCGTCGCGCGCTTCGTGGCGGGTTAGGACTACGGATTCATCGAGGCCGATGACGCCCAGGAGGTCTACTTCCATCGCAACGCCGTCATCAACGGCGGATTCGATCGGCTGCAGGTCGGCTCGCCGGTTACTTTCGTACCCGAGGATGGAGAGAGGGGGTGCAGGCCAGCACGGTTCGGCCCGTCCATCCTCGCAACGGCGAATGAAGCCGGGCCGCCGGTCGCCACGCTGCATGGCTTCATGTCCGTGAAGCCCGAGGGCGTGTGCGCGATGCCGCGTCATCAATCGAGGCTCTGACTGGCAGCGGCGCCTCACCGCCTCGCGTGTCAGAATCTGCTGCGGGCGTGCAAGTTGTTTCCCGAAGAGCAGCTGCGCCGATGGCGGCGCAGCTGAGCGTATAGCGATCATGAGACCGTGAGGCGATCGTCGACTGAGTGAACACCCGGCGTGGCCCACGCGGCATCCTCGGCGGCACTACGTTCGCTGAGAGCACGAACGGTTCCCCTGAGGGTCACCGTATTCCCGACCACTTCGACCTTGATCTTTTCGGCTTCAAGTTCGGCATAGCGTTTGAGTGCATCCTCAATGTGCTTTTTGACGTCCAACGACGTGGGTCTCCGCGAAAGCGTGATTGAATTGTCCACGCCCTTCACACCCCTGATATCGCGGACGGCGTCGGCTGCTGCCGTCTTCTGGTAGTTCCACTCCAGATTGCCGGTCAGCGTGACCCAGCCCTGCTGGACCCTGACATGTACTTTGTCGGCAGGCACGAGGGTGCTGAACCTGAGCGTATTGACGACGTGCTTGGCGATTTCGTCGTCGGACACCCCCGGGGTCCCCGGCGGGCGAACCTGCATCTCTTGCGCGATCGCCCGTACGCCCTTGATGCGGGCCACGGCCCGTTCGACGGCCTGCTTCTGGCCGTAGTTCGGCACGTGACCGGTCAGCGTTACCACGCCGTCCTCCACGGCGACGCCGATATCGTTGGCATCGATATAGGGCTCGAACTCGAGCTCATCCATGATGCTCTGTCGAAGGATACTGTCTTTCATCCTTTCCTCCTTGCCGCATCCACGATTGGTGCCAACAGAGTCAACTCGATCTCCGTCGGAGCGGCGTTGATCCAGCTCAAGAACATGCGCTCCCTTGCCGATCATGCAGCAGTGCTGGCTTTCCGCGATGTATGCGATCCATGCTCTTGATTTGCATCAATCCAAAACGCCTGGCGCCGCATGATGATGGTCGAAAGCGAGGAACCGGACACGATGACGGATACTGCGAGCGAAACCGGGCTACCCGAGCTGGCGATATCGCCCGAAAACGTCTGCTTCATAGCGATAAAGGCCCGCGAGTACGATGCTAAGGACGAGCCGAGCGAGACCGATCCGGCTTCGAATCCCGCCGACGACAGGATGTATTCGGTGCTCGAGGATCATCCCGACGATCCCGTTCGTCAGGAAATTGCCGCAGCCATTGCGGGTCTCAGCGAGGACGAGCAGATCGACCTCGTCGCGCTGGCCTGGCTTGGGCGCGGCGACGGTGACATCACCGATTGGGAGGATTTGCGGAAAGCAGCCGCAGAGGCGCGCACCGGCCGCACCTGGCGATATCTCCTCGGGCTCCCCCTGCTCTCTGACTATCTGGAAGAGGGCCTGACGGCCTTCGGCCTCTCCTGCAGCGACATGGAACGCAGACACCTGTAATCGAGACTCCGGCCCGACGATGGCAGCTCGAATGACGGCGATACAACAAGACCCCTGAACGAAAGAAAATGACGCGCACCCTCTTTCCCACCGGCACCTTGAACCTCGTCTGCGACGGCTCCAAGGCTCTTGTCTTTGAGAACATGGGCGATGACCGCAACCTGAACCTCAATGCGCTCGATGTGCGTGTCGAGCCGCATCTGCCCAACCGCGAGTTCGGTTCGGACCGACCGACCCGCGTCTTCGACAGCATGGACGGATCGCGTAGCGGAACGCAGGAGACGGACTGGCACGCTGAAGCCGAGGCCCGGTTCCTTGGCGACACCGCGCACCTCCTCGACCGCTTGGTCCGGGAAAGGCATGCCAAGCATGTGGCGGTCATAGCGCCGCCCAGGGCGTTGGGAATGCTGCGCGATGCGCTCTCGCCGACGACACGGGCTGTGCTGTTTACTGACGTCGCCAAGGACTGGGTGAAGCTGCCGACAAACGAGATCGAGCGGCAACTGACCGCTATGGGCGAGTTGCAGTAGAGGGTGCGGGCGTCGCGCCCGACAGCAGATCGATGACCTCGGCATCCTCGATCTGGCGGAAATCTTGGTAGAAGGTGCCGATGGCATCGAACATTACGTGGGACTCGAGGCACTCGACCCGATCGGCCTCACTGCGCAGTCGCTCGATCGTGTCGGTCGGCGCAACCGGGACAGCAAAAACCAGAAGCCGGGGGTGCCGCTTGCGCAACGCACGCAGCGCTGCGCGCATAGTCGCACCCGTTGCCACGCCATCATCGACGACGATCACGGTACGGTCCCTGAGCTCCGGATGCGGACGGTTGCCGAGGTATATCGCGCGACGACGACGGTTTTCGGCGATCTCTGCGTCCTTAATCCGGTTGAAGTCGGTTTCGGAAATGTCCGCCATACTGATGACGTCCTCGTTCCGCACGATGATCGGCTCCTCGTCGTCCACCACGGCTCCAGCGGCGAGCTCGGGCTGTTGGGGTACCCCGATTTTTCTAACCAGCACCAGATCGAGCGGTGCATCGAGTGCCCTGGCGATTTCGGCGGCAACGGGTAAGCCTCCACGCGGCAGGGCGAGGATGATCGGATGGTCGGCCCTGTAGGGCCCGAGGAGATCTGCCAACCGGCGGCCGGCGTCCTGCCTGTCAACGAAACCCATCGCCTCCTCCGGGGAGTGGCGCCCGCCGGCGCCGCGCGCGACGGGCCATGATAAACAGAAGTGGGCTGCCTGCCTGCGGCGCTGTGGCAGGCAGCCCGGGCGGCGCTACGCCGCTTTCACCGTGATCTTTTTCTCTGGCTTCTGGGCCTCCGCCGTCTTGGGGAGGACGACAGTCAGCACGCCATTCCTGAAGCTCGCCTCGATCTTTTCGGTTTCAACTCCGTTGGGAACCGCAAAGGCGCGCTCAAACGAACCGAACTGCCGCTCGTGCAGGTAGTAGTCCTTGGATTTCTCCTCCTTCTCCTCCTGCTTTTCGCCCTTAATGACGATGTTGCCGTTGCGCAGCATCACCTCGATGTTCTTCCCGTCGATGCCCGGCACCTCGGCCGATATCTCGTAGGCCTTGTCCTTCTCGACGACGTTGACAGCCGGCGCCGCCCACTCGAAGGTGCGCCGGAAGAACGGCTGCGCGCCAAACGCGCGCGGCCGGAATGGCCATGGCCAGTTGCTGCGATTGAAGTCTTCGAACAACCGGTCGATTTCGGTTCGCAAAGTTTCAACGGGGCCCCATTCAGGTGCTTTTGCCGGAGCGGGCTTGTTGCTTTCCGATTTCACCGGAACCTTGGTGGCAGTCTCAACCATTTGTCGGGTCCTCCTTCTGGTGGATGATCCCTTGGATAACTCCGTCGGATCGCGGCTGGCTTGATGCGCGTCAAGTGAGGACAAGTTTGTGACTGGGGCGCGCCCTCCTGCAGGTGAAGACGTGCCGCCCTGTCAGCCTGCTTACAAGACCAGGCTCAAGTTGCCCTTGGCATCGATGTCGAGAGAAAAAGGTCGAAGCGCGCATTCACGTCGCAGGCGCCGATGCAGGTCCTGCACGGTGGCAGCGTCCACGCGTTTGAGCCCGATTAATCCGGAACGGCACCCGTGCAGATCGCGGCCGCGGTCAGCGCTTTTGGCTGGCCAGCGCGTGGCGGATCGCCTTGCCCAAGGCATCGTTGAGCAGCGGCTTTTCTATGATGGGGATACCCAGTACCGCGCACCGGGCACGAACGGTCGAAGTCGGGTGTGAGGTCATGAGAAGGACGGGAACCTCGGGGGCCATCGCGCGTATGGCGACCGCGAGGTCTAAACCATCCATGTTGGGCAGGCGATAGTCGACGACCCAGCACTTGGGTGCGGCGTTGAACGTCTCGCCCTGATCACGCAGAGCTGCCTCGGCGCTCTCGTAGCCGCGCACGTCGTAACCTTCGGTCCCGAGGGAAAAGGCGAGTGAGCCGAGAATATCCACGTCATCGTCCACTACATAGACGAGCGGAGCGAGCTCGGTGGTTGTTGGTCCGTCTATGCGGTGTGCCATTTCGATCATGATTGAGGCTATTCGCGCCCACCGTGGCCTGCCTTGACCGAAATCAAATGGATCTGCTGAGGACCGAATGGAGCGCGGCGAGCAAGCTCTCCTCGCTGAAGGGCTTCTCGAGAAGGCCATCCGCGCCGGCCTCGGTGACCTCGGCGGCAAGGGCCATGTCCCCGTGGCCAGTCATGATGATCACCGGCAAGTCGTATCCGCGGCGGCGCAATTCGGACACGACCTCAAGGCCGCTCAGTTCCGGCATGCGGATATCGCAGATGACGCATGCCGCCCGTTCTGCAGACCACGTCTCGAGGAACTGCCGACCTGAAGTGTAAGTTTTCACCTGAAACTGGTTGGCGCCCAACAGAAAGTCGAGCGAATCACGCACTGCCTCGTCGTCATCAATGACATGCACGATGGCCTGCGGCATGCTGATCCTGTCTCTGCGACCTCTCACGAAGACGTGGACGAGGCGCCAGCGCCTACGATCCCGCTCTCCTCTGCCAATGGCAAGGTGAAACAGAAGGAGGTCCCGATGCTCGGGTTGGGCTCCGCCCAGATCTTGCCGCGGTGCGCCTCGATAATCGACCGCGAGATGGACAGGCCCACGCCCAGCCCGTGCGCCTTTGTCGTCACGAAAGGCTGGAACAGCTGCTGGCGCATTTCATCGGAAATGCCCGAGCCCGTATCCGACACGCAAACCAGCGCCGTGTCGTCTGCCGTTCGCGACGTCTTGATGAGCATCCGACGTTCGGGGCTGGCTTCCATCGCCTCCATGGCATTGCGCAGAAGGTTCAGAACCACCTGCTGGATTTGCACGCGATCAGCCAGGATCATGTCCGCCGCGTCGTCGAGCTCGTAGTGCACCGCTATCCCCTTCTCCCTGGCACCTACGAGAGCGAGCGCGCTCGCCTCCTCGATGAGCTTGGAAAGGTTCTCGACACTCCTTTGCGCCTCGCCGCGCGCGACGAACTCGCGCAGGCGCCGGATGATGTCGCCAGCGCGCAGGGATTGCTCGGCTGCCTTGCCGAGGGCCGTCTTGATCCTATCGAACCGCGAGTCGCCGAGATCGGAGATAAGCCGTTGTGCGCCCTTGAGATAGTTGGCGGATGCCGACAAAGGCTGGTTGAGCTCATGCGCGAGGGCTGAAGCCATTTCGCCCAGGGCCGTAAGCCGCGACATGTGCACGAGCTCGGCCTGCAGTTCTTGCAGCCGGGCTTCGGCCTGCTGGAGCTCGGTCAGATCGCGCACGAATCCGGTGAAATGCCGGCTCTCGCTCGCTGCAACCTCCCCCACTGCCAGTTCCATCGGAAAGGTAGTGCCGTCCTTGCGCTGTCCGACCACCACCCGGCCGATCCCGATGATCCGCTTCTCACCTGTCGCGCGGTACCGTGCCAGATAACCGTCATGGGCTTGCCGATAAGGCGCCGGCATCAGGATCTTGACATTCTTTCCAACCACTTCGTCTGGTCTGTAGCCAAACTGGCGCTCGGCGGCCTTGCTGAAAGATTCGATATTGCCGAGTTCATCGATGACGATGATCGCGTCCGGTACGGTATCGAGGACTGATCTGAGATGCGCTTCCCGGCTTCTCAACTCCTCGGCGAATCTCGTCTGCTCTGCCAGAAGAGCGTCCGATTGCGCCTGCGCATTGCGCAGCAGGTGACTGAGCGCGGCAACGCCCGCCGAAGTTGCCGCAAAGATCGCCAGTTGCGCCAGATGCGCGGGAGCATCGATCGGATGGAGGGGAAAAACGACCGCCTCGTAGAGTGCCGCACACAGCGCCGCGCAAAGGATGGCCGGACCCGCCCCACCGAACGCGGCCGTTGTAATGACGGCGATCAGGTAAAGTGGAAACCCCGGGCTGTCCTGCAGGGCGGGCGTCACCAGAAGGCGAGCCAACACAGCCGAGAGCGCGGCGCCAACCGCCAGCAAATAGGCCCGAGCACCCGTCACGGAAGGGAAGCTGCGTCTGATACCGCCGCCTTCGCTCATGGCCCGGTCCCAGTTGGAGGGCATCCCCCATGGTACTTGAGAGGGTCGCCCGAAAGAATAGACTGAAGCAATCCTTGCTGAGGGGCAATCGCCTTTGTATCCTGCTTGCTCATGATGACCCGGACGGTCAGATGCAAGATCAGGACATGGCGGTGGCCCGTCTCAACATCGAGCATTTCCGTAAGCGGATGGCCGAAGAGACGGACGACACTCGCCTGGCGACCCTGCGCCAATTGCTCGAGGAAGAAGAAGAGAAGCTCGCCAAGCTCGAGCAACAGCAGCACAAGGGGAAACACTAGAGCAACGTGCGAAAAGGTGGATGCCGGCTTTCGCAAGAGACGTTGCGGCAACTAGTGCCGGCGCTCTGATACCATCAGAGCGCGTAAGGCTCTGCGCGGCTGGGCGCTTCGTTCGCCCCCCTCGCCAGGGACATGTCGAGCCCGCCCGGCCCGAATGTCGTGGACTGATGTACTGTCTTCCCGGCGGTGACTTGCGAGCCCCTCGCCCTATTCCTTCTCTTCGACCTTGCGCGTAGCCTCAACGTGATGGGGCAGGAAGTGCAGGTGATTTGCCAACCCTTGCACCGCTTCTTGAGCAGTGGCGGCGCGCACTTCCCATTGCTGGCTGGCTTCGGCCTCGTCCTCGATCCATGATGCCTTGACCCGCCACGTCGGCATGTCCGCGCGCTCTGGGCGATGTGGCGCGGGGTCGTTCGAGGCCGCGGCCGGTTCAAGGATCGCGGGAGGATCACTGGCGGGGAACGTATCTTCAAGCGCCTCATCGAGAAGGTGGTCGAGGTGCGCCTGACTCCGCTTCTGCCGCATGGTCGTGGGGTCGTCCTTAGCGTTCGTGTCTGGCTTCACAAGCTTGCCTCCATTGTGGTTCTGATGCTCATCGCGACGCGGAACGTCCGAAGGTAAGCATCCAAGAACTTTCCTATGACGGGCTAGTCCTGGCTGACGAACGCCAGATACATCAAAGCAAGATAGACGATCGGCACAACACCCAGAACCAGCAGAACGACCGGCAGGGTTACGGGACAGTTTGTGACTACCATCTGGTAGCCCACGTATCCCACGGCCACGATGGTTATCGCCAGGCCGATGAATCACGGCAGCAGGCGGTTGCGTTTTGGAGCGCCGTCCATCTCGTACTCCCTCGTTTGCAGGCCAGAGTTGCAGACAACAAGCAGACCTGCATTGACCTTCATCAACCTGCGCGGAGGACAATCTACGCCCGGGAGCCGGCAGCCCTCGCGGGCGCAGCGGCGGTAGGGGCTTCGTCTCTCGCGGGTACCTGCGCAGGCCTCAACGACTCGAAATCTTCAGGAGTGATCACTTCGCGCTCCAGAAGCAGGCCGGCGCCCTGTTCGAGATCGTTCCGGCGGCCGCTGAGGATGGTCTTTGCCCGTTCGAAGGCTGACGCGATGAGTTCGCGCATGGCAATATCGAGCTCGCGAGCCGTCGCTTCCGAATAGTCGCGCTGCACGCGCGGCTCGGCGACATTGAGATAGGTTTGCCTCGCCTGCTCGAGAGCCGCCTGGCCCGTGGCTTCGTGCATGCCGAAGCGGGCTACGTATTGGCGGGCGATGTCGCTCGCCTTTGCCAGATCATCGGCAGCCCCCGTCGATATGTCTCCAAGAGCGATCAACTCGGCCGCCCTTCCAGCCATCAGTACGGCCATTCGGTCGAGGAGTTCGCCCGAGGTAATGACGTAGCGATCCTCGGTCGGCCTTTGCATGGTGTAGCCCAGGGCGCCGATCGCTCGGGGGATGATCGAGACCTTATGAACGGGGTCGTACCCGGGGATCGAGGCGGCAACCAGGGCGTGCCCGATCTCGTGATAGGCGACACGGCGGCGCTCGCTGGGCAAAAGCAGCCGGTTGCGTTCGGCGCCCGCAACGATTCGCTCGACCGCGCCGGTGAAATCGTCCATCGAAACCATGTCGGCGTGGCGCCGCGTTGCGAGGATGGCCGCCTCGTTGACGAGGTTGGCAAGGTCCGCCCCGGTAAAGCCGGGGGTGAGTGCGGCGATCTCCTCGACGGCAACGGTCGGGGCTGTCCTAATCTTGCGCATATGCACCGCAAGGATGGCGGCGCGTCCCTTGATGTCCGGGCGATCGATGGCGATCTGGCGATCGAACCGGCCGGCGCGCAGCAGTGCGGGATCGAGGATCTCCGGCCGGTTGGTCGCCGCCAGCAACACGATGCCAACGCGCGGGTCGAACCCATCGAGCTCGGAGAGCAGTTGGTTGAGCGTCTGTTCTTTTTCGTCGCCGCCACCGAGATTTCCAAATGGCGAACGGGCGCGCCCCAAGGCGTCCAGCTCGTCGATAAAGATGATGCAGGGCGCAGCCTTGCGGGCCTGCTCGAAAAGGTCGCGTACGCGCGCAGCCCCAACGCCCACGAACATCTCGACGAATTCCGATCCCGAAATCGAAAAGAACGGCACACCCGCTTCTCCGGCGACGGCCCGCGCCATCAGGGTCTTGCCGGTGCCGGGCGGGCCAACCAGCAGCACGCCTTTGGGGATGCGCGCTCCTAGCCTGCCATAGGTCTCCTTGTCCTTGAGGAAGGAGACGATCTCCATGAGTTCGGCTCGGGCCTCGTCGATCCCGGCGACGTCGTCGAAGGTGACGCCCGTGTCCTTTTCCACATAGACCCGGGCGCCGGATTTGCCGATGGCGGTCAGGCCGCCGAGGCCCCCGCGCTCGGCAACGCCGCGGAACACGAACCACCAGAGCCCGACCAGGATCAGCGCCGGCGCGATCCAGGAGAGGAGCATCGTCAGCCAGTTCTCGTCGCTTGAGCCGCGCACGGTCACGCCTGCATCGGTGAAGAGGTCGACGAGTTGCGGGTCCGCCCGGCGGGTGACGAAATAGTCGTATCCGTCCTGCGGCTCGTGGAACTGGCCTTCGATGAGGCTGTCCGAAATCGACACTTCAGCGATGGCGCCGTTGCCGAGATAGTCGAGCATCTCGCTATAGGAAATCGTCACCACGGCGCGATAGGCCAGCCAGAACTGGATGGCAGCGAAAACGATCATGGCGGCAATCCAGTACCAGAGCGTGTACTGGCGGCGCTTGTCCATGCCATTGCCTCCTCGGGGCGCTGTGCCTTCCGCCATGTGCTAGCCGGCCATCTCCGCGAGCGGAGTGTGCGCGGGCTCTGGCTCGGGAATTTCGGTCATGGTCGCTTCGGTCAGCAGCAGGACGCTCGCCACGCTCACCGCGTTTTCGAGGGCGACACGCACCACCTTGGTCGGGTCGATGATACCGCTTTCCATCAGGTCGACATAAGTTTTGCTGGCCGCGTCGAACCCGGTATTGCCCTTGGCCTCCAGCATGCGGGCGACGACAACGCCGCCATCGACCGCCGAGTTCTCGGCAATTTGGCGGGCAGGGACCTCGAGCGCGCGACGCAGGATCTGGACGCCTGTACGCTCGTCGCCCTCGCACTTGGTGGTTTCGTCGTCGATAGCCTCGGCGCAGCGCAGCAGCGCCAGGCCTCCGCCCGGCACTATGCCCTCGGCAACCGCCGCCTTTGTCGCGCTGATGGCATCATCGAGCGCATCCTTACGCGAGCGCATCTCGGCCTCGGTCGGAGCGCCGACACGGATGACGGCGACGCCTCCGGCAAGCTTGGCCAGACGCTCCTCGAGCTTTTCCCTGTCGTAGTCGCTGGTGGTCGCCTTGATCTCGCGGCGGATCATGTCGACGCGGCCGTCGATGGCAGGCTTGTTCCCCTTGCCGCCGATGATGGTCGTCTTGTCCTTGTCGACGACGACGCGCTCGGCGCGCCCGAGCATATCGATCGTCACGCTTTCAAGCTTGATGCCGAGCTCAGCGGCGATCACCTGCCCGCCGGTCAGCACCGCGATATCCTCCAGCATTGCCTTGCGCCGGTCGCCGAAACCCGGTGCCTTGACCGCGCAGTTGCGGAAGGTGGCGCGCAGGTTGTTGACGATGAGGGTTGCGAGCGCATCCCCCTCGACGTCCTCGGCGATGACGAGGAGCGGAGTGCCCGATTTGGCCATCCCCTCGAGCAGCTCCAAAAGGTCGGCGAGTGCGCTGATCTTGCCGGATACGATAAGGACGTATGGGGTCTCGAGGATCGCCTCCATCCGTTCGGGATTGGTGACGAAATAGGGCGAGATGAAGCCGCGGTCGAACTGCATGCCCTCGACCACTTCCAGTGTGGTTTCCGTCGTCTTGGCTTCCTCGACCGTGATCACGCCTTCCTCGCCCACCTTGTCCATGGCCTCTGCGACGAGGGTGCCAATGGTAGTGTCGTTGTGGGCGGAGATCGTCGCGATCTGTTCCTTCTCCTTGCGCGCCGTGACCGGCCGCGAGATCGTTTTGAGCTCTTCGATCGCCCGCGCCGCCGCACGGTCGAGACCGCGCTTGATGTCGATGGCGCTGGCGCCTGCCACGACATTACGGACGCCATCGGCGAAGATGGCGTGGGCGAGAACGGTAGCGGTGCTGGTGCCGTCGCCAACCATTTCCCCGGTTTTTTCGGCTGCCTGGCGCAGCATGCGCGCCCCGAGATTCTGTTCCGGGTCCTTGAGGTCGAACTCCTTGGCGATGGTCACGCCGTCATTGCATACCAGCGGCACGCCCCATTTCCTGTCGATCAGTACCGACTTTGAGCGCGGACCAAGAGTGACCTTGACGGCGTCAGCGAGCCGGGTCGCGCCATCGAGGATCTTGCCGCGTGCCTCGGAACGGAACAGAACCTGCTTATGTGCCATTTGCCTAGCCTTTCGTGGCAGGGAGTTGATCGGACCTAGCGGCTCGCAGATTACCTCCGGGCGGGCCGCCCGGTTTGATGTGCGTCAAGGCTTTTGCAGGCGCGCGGGTGAGCGTCATCCCTGCGGATTGAGCAGGCGATTGATAGATCCACCGCCATGAAGGCGCGCAATCGCCTGGCCGAGGAGCGGTCCGCAACCAAGAACCTCCAGCCTATCCGTGGCACCGGCCGGCAGGGAGAACGGTGCCGTACTGTCGGTGACGATAACCCCGTCGAGCCGCCCCTGCTCGAAGAGCTGGCCCGCCTCGGGCGAGAAGAGGCCATGGGTGGCGAGCGCGAAGACCCTGTTGGCCCCGCGCTCGCGGCAGGCCTCGGCCGCGCGCAGGATCGTGCCGCCCGTCGCGATGATGTCGTCGACGATGAAGACGTCGGCTCCATGCACCTCGCCGGCAAACAAATTCCCCGAAAGTATGTCCAGGCTGCGGTGCTTCTCCATCATCGCCATGCCGATCTCAGCGCCGGCCTCGCGCTGGAGGGCATCGCGCACGAGATTCGCTCGGTGCATTCCGCCGCTGTCGGGCGACAGCACCACCGCCCCGCCGGTGGCGATCTCCTTCATGCGGCGGGCAAGCAGGTGATGCGCATCGAGATGGGTCGTCGGGCAGCGGAAGGCGTTCTGGAAAGCGGCGGGATTGTGCACCTCAAGGGTGACGACCATCGAAGTCCCGACCGCCTCGAACAGTTCCGCCACATAGCGGCTGGTAACGGGATCGCGCGGCTTGGTCTGCCGCTCCTTGCGCATGAACGGCAGGTAGGGCACCACTGCGGTCACCCTGTCGGCGCCGTTCTCCCGGCAGGTCGCCATGAAGAACAGCAGGCGCAGCAACCTGTCGCCCGCCGTGCGCCCCCCACGACCATGGAGGCCCGCGACGACATAGACGTCCTGCTTGCGTACGCTCACCAGCGGCCGTGACTTGTGCTCGCCGTCCGGAAACTCACGTTCCTCAAGCGGGTCCAGCTCTATTCCGATGGATGCGGCCACCGCGTCCGCCAGGGCGCTCTGGCCACCAAGGGCGAATAGGCGCATATGCCGACCTCCGACTGCCTTTGCCCAACGCTAGGCCGCGACGACCGGAGGCGCTTTGATCTGCGTCACGCAGCGGGCTTTCACGCTCAGGCAATCTGTTCGATGTCACCGAGGATCTGCCTGAAGTAGCGCTCCGTGCTGTCGCGCTCGCAGAGTTCGGTCGCCTCGGTGGTCACTGCCGAGGCCGCAGCTGCAACGCCCATGGCAACCGCGTCAGCCAGTTCCCAGCCACGCGCGAGGCACAAGGTCAGGGCGCCGACGAAACTGTCGCCGGCCCCGACGGCGCTGACCACCTTGACCAGCGGGGGGCGAATGAGCAGCTGCTGGCCTTGCGTTGCGAGCACCGTGCCAATGTCACCAAGCGTGAGCACAACCGTTTCGGCCACGCCACGATCGACTAAAGTCCGGGCGAGCGCTTCGCCGGTCGGAATTGCGTCAGCCCCGTCACCCGCCAGATCCCTGGCTTCGAACTGGTTGAGTTTCATGAGGAAGGGGCGTTCCACAGCCGCAGCCCGAAGCGGCGGCCCGGAGGTATCGAGGATCACCCGCACGCCTCTCGTGTGGCAATGCCGGATCAGCCGGGCGTAGATGTCTTCTGCAAGGCCCGGAGGCAGTGTGCCGCTCGCGACGACGAATCTGATGTGTCCCTGGATAGCGCGTTCCAGCTCTGCCAGCAGACGCGTGCCATCCTCGACCACCTGCAGGGGACCAGGAAGCACGAAACGATATTGCTGCCCGGTCTCGGTCTCCATCACCGTCAGGGAGAACCGCGTCTCGCCCTCAAGCGGCCAAAAATGTGTGGCGGTCGCGGTGACGGCGAGAAGCTCCGCGTACTGATCACCTATGGCGCCACCGAGGGCAACGAAGGCTTCGCTCTCCCCGCCTAGTTCCTCGATGGCACGGGACACGTTGACCCCACCCCCGCCGGCATCGTAGCGCGGGCTGCTGCACCGCAGCTTACCGTGTGGCAGCACACGTTCGGTCCACGTGGTGATATCGAGGGCGGGATTGAGTGTCACCGTCAGGATCGGCTCCTGGTTCATGGCCCTTGCCCTCCGGCCTGCGACAGATGGATGTCGATGATCCTGCCGAGCATGTCACGGGCCTCGCCGAACGGACGCTGGAAGCTGTTGCGACCGACGATCGAGCCATGCCCGCCACCATCGCGGATGGCCGCGATCTCGTCATAAAGGGCCGTGACGTCCTTCGCCGGTCCGCCGGAGAAGACCACGATGCGCCGGCCTGCGAAGGCCGCCTGCATGACATGCCTGACCCTCGTCGCAAGCCCTGAAAGATCCATGCCCTCATAGGCCGGGCGCGCCTCGGCCTGCGCGATGACGGCCGAAGGTGGCTTGACTTTGATGATGTGGGCGCCGAGTTGAGCGGCGATCTGCGCACCATAGGCAACGACGTCGAGCGCCGTTTCATCGTCCTTGCCCAGATGCCGCCCCCGCGGATAGGCCCAGACCACCACCGCGAGGCCATGGTCCCTTGCTTCAGCGATGCCTTCGCGCACCTCTTCGAACATCTCGTATTGACGGTCGCACCCTGGATAGATGGTGTAGCCGATGGCTGAGCAGCCGAGCTGGAGCGCATCGCGCACGCCTGCCGTCACCGCCTGGTCCCTATCGTCGGAAAGGTTGTCGGCATTGTTGGCCTTGAGGATCAGCGGTAAGGCGCCAGCAAAGCGGTCGGCCCCGGCCGTGAGCAGGCCCAGGGGGGCAGCGAGGGCGCTCAGCCCCGCCTCGATGGCCAGCTCGAAGTGATAGTGCGGATCGTAGGCTGCCGGGTTGACCGAGAAACTGCGTCCCGGCCCGTGCTCGAAGCCCTGGTCGACCGGCAGGATGACGAGCTTGCCCGACCCGCCGGTGCGCCCATGCATCAATAGGCGGGCGAGGTTCGCTTTGACACCCGGCCGCTCGCCCCCATAGTTATTGAGGACTCTTTGGACGGCCTCGCTGATCCGCATTGCAGCACCACTATGCCGCGAGCGCCGTCGTCACTACACGCGCCAGCGCCACCGCTGCCCCGCGCAGGCCGGCATCGGCGCCGGTCTTGATCACATGGACCGGTGTGTCGGCGAGGTAGGCGGCGAGCCGCCCCTTGCCCGCGAACGCAGTCCGGAAGCGATCCGTATTCAGCAGGTCGATGATGTTGGGTGCGATGCCGCCGCCGAGATAAACCCCGCCACGAGCTCCGTAGACCAGGGCGATGTCGCCGGCGAACCGACCGAGCCAGGTCACGAACCGGTCGAGCGCCTCGATGGCAATCGGGTCGTTGCCGTCGCGCGCCGCCTCGACCACGTCGGCGGGCGTGAGGGCGGCAGCCGGCCGGCCCTGGCGGGCAGCAAGCAGTTGATGGAGGGCGACGAGCCCGGGACCCGAGATGAGATGTTCGGCGGAGACATAGTCCCTGTCCCCCTTGATCGCCGAGACGATGTCGAACTCCTCCTGATCGTGCGCGGCAAAGGCGAGATGACCGCCCTCGCCGGGGACTGTGATCCAGCCGTCGCTGTCGTGAACGAGAGCGGCAACGCCGAGGCCCGTGCCAGGTCCCAGCACGGCCTTGGTGCCGGTCTCGGCCGGCGTGCCGCCGGCGATGCGGTAGAGGTCGTAGTCGGTCAAGTGCGGCAGCGCCAGGGCCAGTGCCTCGAAATCGTTGATGAGGCTGATATGCGCGGCGCCGGTGAGCCCGCGTATGCCCTGAATCGAGACCGCCCACGGCAGATTGGTCATCTGCGCACTGCCGCCGATGACGGGCCCCGCAACGGCTATGCCGATCTTGTCGGGGCAACGCGGAATGCTGCGCAGATACTGGTTGAGCGCATCTTCGAACCGGGAAAAGTCGTGGCTCGCCAACAGTGCGAAATGGTCGATGGTCAGTTCGTCGATGTCGGTGATGGCAAAGCGGATGTTGGTGCCGCCGACGTCCGCCACGAGTGCCTTGCGCGAATAGTCCTTCATATCCGTCTGCTCCCTGTTCGGAGTGGGTTCATTGACGATGAAGTACCCCGGCTCGACGCCAGGCATCTTGATCTGCGTCATGCTGCCGGCCGCAGGCAAGCTTGATCAGGATCAAGGCGCTCTTCGTTGCGCCGCGTGAGTGTCAGGGATGGAGTTCTGCGGATCCCGCACTCCGCACGAAGCTGCTTGGGAGACCTGGGATGACGACACCCGATGAACTGGTGCTCTGGTTCGAGAACGTGAAGCGCGGCGACGTAGGTCGCGTTGGTGGAAAGAACGCCTCGCTCGGCGAAATGGTGGCTGCGCTCTCGTCCAGCGGCATCGCCGTACCGCCCGGTTTCGCCACGACTGCCGATGCCTACTGGCTCTATGTCGAGCACAACGACATCCGCCAGCGAATGGAGACCTTGCTCGCCCATTGGCAGGAGGGCAGGGCAAGCCTGCAGGAGACTGGATCTGCCATCCGCGATCTCTTCCTCAAGGGAACCTGGCCCGACCGCATCGCCGACGCGATCACGGGCGCTTATCGCGAGCTCTCGGCACGGGCCGGCAAGCACGAGATCGACGTTGCCGTACGCTCGAGCGCCACGGCTGAGGACCTCGCGGACGCCAGCTTTGCTGGTCAGCAGGAGACCTTCCTCAACATTTCCGGCGAAACCGAACTGCTGAACGCCTGCAGGCGCTGTTATGCCTCGCTCTTTACCGATCGAGCCATTTCCTATCGGCAGACCAAGGGTTTCGATCACATGCAGGTGGCGCTTTCCATCGGCGTGCAGCAGATGGTGCGCTCTGACCTCGGCGGTTCAGGCGTGATGTTCTCGATCGACACCGAGACTGGATTCGACAAGGTCGTGCTGATCAACGCCGCCTGGGGGCTTGGCGAGAACGTCGTGCAGGGTATCGTCGATCCGGACGAGTACCAGGTCTTCAAGCCGCTACTTGCCGATAACGGCTTCTCCCCCATCATCGAGAAGCGCCTCGGCGAAAAGGTCGTGAAGATGGTCTATGCCAAGGGCACGCCCCCGACCCGCAATGTACCGACCTCGAAGGTTGAGCGCCGCGCCTATGTGCTCTCGGACAGCGAGATCCTCGACCTTGCCCGCTGGGCCGTTGCTATCGAGAAACACTATGGCTGCCCGATGGACATGGAATGGGCGCGCGACGGGGAGACCGGACGGATCTTCATCGTCCAGGCCCGGCCCGAGACCGTGCAGTCGCAGCGAACGGCCTCGAGCTTCCAGTCCTACCGCATCGTTCGCAAGGGTCCGCTGATCGCCGCCGGTCTCGCCGTCGGCGATGCGATCGTTTCGGGAACCGTCTGCCTCATCGAGGATGCCCGCGATATCGACAAGTTCGTCGATGGTTCGATTCTCGTTACCAGCACCACCGACCCCGACTGGGTGCCGGTGATGAAGCGTGCCCGGGCGATCATCACAGAGCATGGCGGACGCACCTCTCACGCCGCCATCGTCAGCCGCGAGCTCGGCCTGCCAGCCGTGGTGGGAACGGGCAACGCCACCGAAGTGCTGCACACCGGCCAAGAGGTCACGGTCTCCTGCGCGGAAGGGGACGAGGGCTTCGTTTATGCCGGCGAGGCGGAATACGAGGTCGAGACTCTCGATGTCACCCATCTGCCTGCGACGCAGACGCAGATCATGCTCAACCTTGCCAATCCGGGCGCGGCATTCCGCTGGTGGCGGCTGCCGGCGGACGGCGTCGGCCTGGCGCGCATGGAGTTCATCATCGCCAACACCATCCGGGCCCATCCGATGGCCTTGGTCGGCTACGATCGCCTTGAGAACCAGGGGGCAAAACTCCAGATCGGCTATCTGACCGAAGGCTACGAGGACAAGACCGAATACTTCGTCGACAGACTTTCGCGCGGGCTTGCGCGTCTCGCCGCCGCTGCCCATCCCCGCCCGATCATCGTGCGCATGAGCGACTTCAAGACCAATGAATATGCCGGGCTCCTCGGCGGCGCCGAATTCGAACCCGCCGAGGAGAACCCCATGATCGGCTTCCGGGGCGCCTCGCGCTACTACTCGGAACGTTACCGCAAGGGGTTCGCGCTCGAGTGCCGCGCGATCCATCGCCTGCGCGAGGAGATGGGCTTTTCCAACGTGGTGGTGATGATCCCGTTCTGCCGCTCGGTCGAGGAAGCCGACAGGGTTTTGACCGTGATGGCCGAAAACGGTCTCGAGCGTGGCCGGAACGGCCTCGAAGTATACGTCATGTGCGAGATCCCCTCCAACGTCATCCTGGCAGACGCATTTGCCGAACGGTTCGACGGCTTCTCGATCGGCTCCAACGATCTGACACAGCTGACCCTCGGCGTCGATCGGGATTCGGCCGAGCTCGCCGGGCTGTTCGATGAGCAGGATCCGGCCGTCAAATGGATGATCCACAACGTCATCGATGCGGCCCATGCGGCCGGCGCCAAGATCGGCCTTTGCGGTCAGGCGCCGAGCGACCATCCGCAGTTCGCTCGCTTCCTCGTCGAGTGCGGCATCGACAGCATCTCGGTCAGCCCCGACAGCTTCATCGCCGTCAAGCGAGAGGTCGCCACTGCCGAAGGCGAGCGCGACACCGTGCTTCACCTGCATCGCGGCTGGGAGAGCGGCTGATCCGCACCTCGCAACAACGCTTGACCTGCATCAAGCGGCGCTCCTCCGGAGCGGAAGATGCTGGGCGCACCGAGGCCGAAGGAGAATGATTCCGATGGACCCGCACCGTCTCGCTTATGTTCCTCTTGCCACTTACCCGGAACCGGTACCCGATGAGACGGTACTTACAGTGCTAGACTACGCGGCTGTACTGGGCGCGCGCGTGCACGTCACGGCGTTCGCTGTCGATATCCCGCCTGTCTACACGCCGCTTGCAGGAAGGATCATCAATATTCCCGACATGATCCGCGCAACGGAAGAGGACAGCCGGCAACACTGCAGACGGCTAACGAATCTGGCCGGTGAACGAGCGAAAAGCCTCGCTGTTCCAATAACTTGCTCTATTCAGAAGGCCGTTCCGGGTCAAATGGACGACATTGCGATCGTCAAATCACGCTATTTCGACATATCACTTCTGGCATGGTCGAAAGAACTCGCGGTGCAGGATCTTGCCCAATCGATAGTCTTCGGATCTGGCCGGCCATCAATCCTCTTACCCGCCCGCAAGGCGCCAAGCGAAATCAAGCATGTCGCGATTGCGTGGGATGAAAGTCGCGTAGCCGCCCGCGCTCTGGCTGATTCCGTGCAACTTCTCGGGCACGGTGTCCGAGTCACGGTTCTGACAGTTCACGACGAGAAACCACTGTCCGACCACGGGGTCGCCGCCTCCCTTGCGGCGTTCCTCAAATTGCGCGGAACTGAAGCTGGAGCCGAGAACCTCTCGCTGAACGGCAGGTCCGTGTCTTTTGCGCTGCAAGCGCGGGCGATCGAGATCGACGCTGACCTGCTCGTGATGGGCGCTTACGGCCACTCCCGCATTCGCGATTTCGTTCTTGGCGGCGCAACGACGGGCGTTTTCTCCGACCTGCGCTTGCCGGTTCTGCTTTCGCATTGAACCGGGATGGGATGGTCGGCCGTTCCCTGTGGGTCGGCGGCGCTCGAGGCGCGTCAAACCGCTACGCTATGACGTGCCGCGCCTGCCTCCAGATAGTTGTCGAACCGGGCAGCTATCGAGCGCACGAAGGGGCGCCCGCGTTCGGTCACCGAGAAACGGGTAACGTCAGCTGAAACCAGGCCGTCCTGGTCGGAATTCGCGATAGTCTGCGCGGTTCGAAACAATGCATCGCCGGCGTGCCCATATGCGGCAGTCAGTTCACTGCGCTTGATCTCGAAGCGACAGAGCAGCGATTCGATTGCGGCCCGGTGCAGGCGGTCAGCCTGCGAAAGGGCAAAGCCCCTCGCCGTCGCGGCACCGCCCTGATGGGTGGCCTTCTGGTAATCGCCGGTCGCTGTGATGTTCTGCACATAGCCCTGCGGAAGACTACCAATGGCCGAGGCGCCAAGACCGATGAGGACATCTGCCGCGTCTTCGGTATAGCCCTGGAAGTTGCGCCGCAGATTGCCATTGGCGGCGGCGATGGCGAGGCTGTCCGTCGGTCGAGCGAAATGATCAAACCCGACCGGAACCAGACCGGCCGCCGTCAGCAATTCGCCTGCGAGCTGGGCTTGGGCGAATCGGGCGTGGATGTTGGGCAGTGCCTCTTCCTCGATCATCGTCTGATGCTTCTTCATCCACGGTACATGCGCATAACCGAAGAGCGCGATGCGGTCCGGCGCGAGAGAAAGGATCGTTCGCATCGTCGCCTCAATGCTGGCAAGTGTTTGGTAGGGCAGCCCGTAGAGCGCATCGATGTTGGCCGAGCGGACGCCCCGCGCCCGTACAGCCTCGATGACGTGCGCGGTCTGCTCGAAGCTTTGCAGTCGATTAATCGCGCGCTGCACCTTCGGCTCGAAATCCTGAACGCCGATGCTGGCCCGGGTCAGTCCGAACGCGGCCATGGCATCGTACCGCCCGTCGTCGAGGTCGTTGGGGTCGATCTCGATGCTGATCTGCGCGTCTCTTTCTATGGTGAAGACAGCCGAAAGATGCGCCTTGAGCGCCAGCAGATCCGCGGGCGTCAACATGGTCGGCGAGCCGCCACCCAGATGTATGGCAGTCACCCGCCCGCGCCCGGCGAGTTGCGCGGCGACCCAGTCGATCTCGGCCCGCAGAGCCTCCACATAGCTGGCGATCGGTTCGTAGCGCAGCGTGTGCTTGGTATGGCAGCCGCAGAACCAGCAGAGACGGTCGCAATAGGGAATGTGGAGATAGAGCGAGATCGTCGCTCTCTCCGGGATGTCCCGCAGCCAGCGGCCGTAAGTATCGCTCGTGACGCCCGCATGGAAATGCGGCGCGGTGGGATAGCTGGTGTAGCGGGGGACGGGCGTTGCGTAGCGGTCGACGAGGTCCGCGAAGTCGGAAGTACCGGTTGTCATTTCAGCTCGTTGCCAAAGCAAGGGGATCGGCACCGAAGAGCGCGGCGTGGCCTCCGGTCAGCAGCCAAGCGGTCAGGGCTGCGGCCGCTGCCAGCGAGGCGAGGGTGGTCCGATCAATGCGCAGGCGGGTGCGGCCGAACGTTGCCGCGGCGAAAGGCATGACCGAGGTGGTGGAGGAGATGACGTGCCACTCCGCGCCTAGCCGCCGGCGGGCGCGCCGCTCGGCCATCACCATGCCGAAGGCCGAGAACGCGGCGAGCGCGCCGAAGAGGATGACGCTGCGCAAATCCCCGTTCGGCACCAGATGGCTGCCAGCCCAGAGCAGGAAACCCCAGAGCACGGGGTGGCGGGTGATGGTGGTGACGGCGCCAGGGCGTCGGTCGGCTCGGCGCAGCGAAATGGAGGCCGGATTGGGGCTCGCAAGGCCCGCAATCAGCAGGAAGACGGCGATGGGGCTGAGGACCAGCGGCACCCAGGCCTGCCAGGGCTGTGCGTCCCAGAGTGGCACGTAGTCGAGGCGCAGGGCGGCATGGAAGACCCAGGCGAGAGCCATGAGCGAGACCAGCGAATAGGCGATGAGATAGGTAGGGCGCCCGAGTCTCCCGATGAGTGGCGAGCGAAGCGCCGGAACCGCGGGAACGGAGTGGAGCAGGATGAAGACGGCGAGTGCCGCTAGGAACTGGGTCAAGATGGCGTCTCCGAAGGCCGCGGACAGGATGGCATGGCGTCACGCTATGCCCAACGGGACGGCGCGCGCCTTTGGCCCGGATCAAATCCCATCCCAGTCCCGGCGCGGCTCGTCCTCCTCGTAGAGGATTCGTTCGGCAGCGCCGTCGAGGTCCTCGTATTGGCCGTTGCGCAGCGTCCAGAGGAAGAGGATCAGTCCGCCCGTGCCCAGGATCAGTGAAATGGGAATGAGATAGAAAAAGTCCGTCACGCAGTTGCCTCCGCCGGTAGGAGCGCGGTGTGCGAGCTGCGGCCAGGAAAGGACCAGCCAAGCCGGAGCGCGTTGAGCACAACGACGACAGACGAAGCCGACATGGCAACCGCCGCCAGGAATGGATTGATCAGGCCGATGGTCGCGACCGGGAGAGCCACGGCATTGTAGACGAGCGCGAGCACCAGGTTTTGCCGCACCAGCCGGCTGGCCTCGCGGGCGATCGCGATTGCCTGTGGCACCGCATCGAGATTGTCGCGCAGGAAAACGAGGTCGGCGGCGTTGCGGCCGATGTCGGCCGCGCTTCCGGGTGCCATCGAGACATAGGCCGCAGCAAGCGCTGGCGCGTCATTGAGCCCGTCGCCGACCATCAGCGGCCGTCGCCCCGACGCCGAGAGGGCTGCAAGACGGGCGCTCTTGCCGCCCGGCATCACGCCCGCCGACCGATTGGCGATCCCGAGTGCGTCCCCGACCGCGTCGACGCTTACCGCCTCATCGCCCGAGACGATCTCCAGCGGCATGTCCCCGGCCATCAGAACCTGGATGGCCTCCCGGGCGCCGGCCCGCAGCGCATCGCGGATGTCGAAGTGAGCGAGCAGATCTCCGTCGCGGGCGAACACGGTGCCGGTCGTCCCAGCAGGCCGGGTGAGGGCCCAATCGGCTCGTCCGAGCCGATATTGGGCCCCATTCAGCACGCCCTCTATTCCAGCGCCCGGAACCTCCCGCATGTTGGTAAAGGCGACGGCGATGGTATCGCCGGTCGCAAGCGCGATGGAGCGGGCGTGCGGATGGCGCGAATGGACGGCGAGCCCGCCGGCAAGCGCCAGGGTTTCGGCCGAGATGGCCTCTGCATTGGCAAGCTGTGGTTGGCCGGTGGTCAATGTGCCGGTCTTGTCGAAAACGACGCAGTCGATCTCTGCCAGTCGCTCGAGCGCCGAACCGTCCTTGACCATGATCCCGACATCGAACAGCCGGCGGGCGGCCACCACCTGCACCATCGGCACTGCGAGCCCCAACGCGCAGGGGCAGGTGATGATGAGCACCGCAATGGCGATGGTGACGGCGTTGTGGACGTCGCCGTTGACCGCCATCCAGCCGAGAAAGGTGACGAGCGCGGCAAGATGTACGACCGGGGCATAGACTCCCGCGACGCGGTCCGCGATGCGCCGGTAGCGGCTGCGACCACCTGAGGCGGCTTCCATCAGCCGCAGGAGCTCGGCAAGGGTCGACTCACGCTCGCCCGCTTCGGCCCGAATGGTGAGCGGCCCGGTAAGGTTGAGCGTGCCGGCCTCGAGGCGCGCTCCCGCTTCCATGGGCGCCGGCGCGCTTTCGCCGGTGACGAGGCTGCGGTCGACGTCGGACGAACCGGAGAGGATGGTCGCATCGACCGGGACGCGTTCTCCGGCGGCAAGAAGAATGCGCATGCCCGGTCCGATCTCGCGCAGCGGCAGGTATTCGCGTGTGCCGTCAGCTTGCTCGACGAGCGCCCCGCGCGGGGCCAGCCGGGCGAGGCCCTTGACCGCCGTGCGGGCCCGCTCGCGCATGACGTGGTCGAGCGTACGTCCGATCAGGAGGAAGAACAGCAGGGAAACCGTGGCGTCGTAGTAGACCTCGGTGCCCGAATGGATGGTGTCGTAGACCGAGAGCGCGAAGGCGAGGAACACACCCACCGTGATCGGCACGTCCATGTTGGCGCGCCCGTGCCGCAGCGCCTTCCAGGCCGAGACGTAGAAGACGCGGCCGGAATAGAGGAGAGTCGGCAGGGTCAATCCGGCGCAGATCCAGTGCAACACGTCGCGGGTCGCCGCATCCGCCCCCGACCACACCGAGCCCGAGAGCATCATGATGTTCATCGAGGCAAAGGCCGCGACCGCGAGCGCGCGGACCAAAGCACCGAGCGCCGGATCCTTGCCGTCGTCGCCTGTCTCATACAGATGCGCCTCGTAACCGAGCCGCGCCAGCGTCGCGAACAGCGGTGGCGGGGCTTCACCCTTCCAGCGCACGGCGACACGCTTGGTCGAGAGGTTGACACGCGCGCTCTCCACGCGATCGAGGGCACCAAATGCCTTTTCGATCGCCTGCACGCAGGCCCCGCAATGGATGGAGGGGACGGAGAGGTCCGTCTGGCGGACGCCCTTGTCCACTTCGCGGCTCGAAAGCAGTATCTCGTCAGCCGCCGGGCCGACCCGCTGCGGACCGGCTATCGCTTCGGCGAACACGGGAGGCGGGACGCAGCAGCTCATGGCCTAGTCCCGTACCGCCGCATATGCATGCCAGCTCGCGTGGCCGAGAAGGGGAAAAATGATGACAAGCCCGGCGAGCCCTGTCGCGAGGCTAACCAGCGTCAGGGCGAGCACGATGGCACCCCAGACGAGGAGCGCCGGCAGGTTGTTCCAGACGAGCGACACCGAGCTACCCATGGCCGAGAAGGCATCGAGTCGCCTGTCCAGCAGCATCGGAATGGAAAAGACGCTGACGGCGAAGGCGAAGGCGGCGAAGAGCCCACCGACCGCCGCGCCTGTCGCGAGCATCGCAATGCCGGTAGGTGTGGTGAACAGCATTTCGATGACGCGGTCGAAACCGGGAAATGGGCGCCACCCGAAAAAAAGCGCATAGAGCAGGACCGCAGCGCGCATCCAAACGAGCATGAGCGTCATCAATACTGCGCCGACATAAAAGAGGTGCTGGCCCGGGCTCTGGCGTGGCCAGATCATTGCCGAGAGGTAGACCGGCTCGCCAGCTGCAAGCCGCCGGCTCTTCTCATAAAGGCCGGTGGCGAGGACCGGACCGACGACCAGAAAGCCAGCCAGTGCCGGGAACAGCACCTGCTCCCAACCGAACACGAACATGGCCGAGATGACGATCGCCGAGAGGGTAGCGACGCCGAGGCCGTAGACAAGGCTTGCTCCTGCTTCCGTCCAAAGGTCTTGCCAGCCCGCGGCGAGCCAGCCGAAGGCAACGGTGACCGGCAGACGCCGACGGTGGTCGACGGCGCGCGGGAGCGGGGGAACGGTGGCGGGGATCTGGTGGAATTGCAATGCCATGGAACTCTCCGATCCTTGATCAGCAGGCCGATTTTGCGGCGCGGAAGTTGCCTGGCGCCCCGTGGTCCTTGATATGGTCGACGCAGGCCGGTTGCGTCGCGACGGCCACGTAGACGAGATGCGCATTGGCAACGGCCACGAGCGCGGCGATCGCCAGTAAGGCGCTGATGACCGTGCGCCGCGCGCGGCGCCTGCCAACCGGTCCGCTCATTGCCGGCCCTCGCGCAGATCGAGGACATAGAGCGCCAGCAGCTTGATCTCGGCCGGGGAGAAGCGGGCTTCCCAACTCGGCATCACGCCCTGCCGGCCGCCATAGACGCTGGTGCGGATGGAACGGCGATCTCCACCATAGGTCCAGAAGGGATCGGTGAGGTCGGGGGCGCCCGTCTCCACCATGCCCTTGGCGTCGACGCCATGGCAGCCAGCGCAATTGTCGGCAAAAAGCCGTTCTCCCGTCGCAACGGGCTCGGGCTGCGCCTCGGCGATAGCGGGATCGGAGAGCGTCTCCACATAGGCGACCACCGCATCGATCTCGGCCCTGCCCAGCATGCCGTCGCGCCCGAAGGCCAGCATCTGGGCATAGCGCGTTTCCGGATGAGTTGAGTTGATGCCGACCCGAATGGTTTCGGCGATGGTCTCGGGATCTTCGCCCCACATCATCGGGGCGGCCGCGATGCTGGGATAGCCGGCATTGCCGGTGCCGCCGGCGCTATGGCAAGCCGCACAGTTGTCGGCAAAGAGCGCCTTGCCGGTATCGCGCACGACCGCCATCAGCTCGCCGTCAGCCCCGATCGCGTCGAAATCCTCGCTGGCGATCCGGTCGAGCCAGGCGGCCTTCTCCGCGGCGGCCTCGCTGATCGTCTGCTCGACGGCAACTCTGTGATCGACGCCCAGCAGTCCCCGGAAGTAGCCGCTCACCCCCGGCCAGCTCGGCATCAACAGCGTCCAGATGATCCCGAATGTGGCAAACACCCCGAGGAACAGCCAGACCACCCGCGGCACCGGCGAGTTGAGCTCCTTGATGCCGTTCCACTCGTGTCCGGTCGTCATGTGACCGGTGAACTTGTCGCGTTCGTTCAGTTCCACGGCCGGTCCTCCTCATTGCTGACCGGATTGCGGGCGGCGTTCTCGAAGCGCTTCCTGTTGCTCGGCCAGAAGGCATAGACGAGGACGGCGATGCTGAGCGCGACGAGGTAGAAGAGCCCGAAGGACTTGGAGAAGGCGACCATCGTGTCGTGATCGAAAGGCATGGCTTATTCGGCCTCTGCTGTCTGGGTTGGAGCGGTGGCACCAGTCAGTGTGCCGAGCACCTGCAGATAGGCGACGAGCGCGTCCATCTCCGTCAGCCGTTGGCCCGATGCATCGAAGAGCCGGATATTGGTCGCTTCGCCATAGCGCTCGGCAACGCCCGAGGCTTGAGCACTCTCGGGATTGGCCTGGCCGAAGGCATCGATGCTGGCGTAGGCGATCATCTCGTCGGTATAGGGCACGCCGACCGTGCGCAGCGCCGCCAGGTGGTTTGCGAGATCATCGGTCCGCAGCTGTGTACGCAGCAGCCAGGGATAGGCCGGCATTTTGGACTCGGGCACGAGGTCGCGCGGATTGTCGAGATGGGCGCTGTGCCAGGCATCCGAGTACTTGTTGCCGAGACGGGCTAGATCCGGGCCCGTGCGCTTGGAGCCCCAAAGCATGGGATGATCGTATTGGCTCTCGACGGCCAGCGAATAGGGTCCGTAGCGATCCACCTCGTCGCGGAGCGTGCGGATCATCTGGCTGTGGCACGCGTAGCACCCTTCGCGAATGTAGATGTTGCGTCCCGCGACCTCGAGGGGCGTGTAGATCCGCATGTCGGGCGCTGCCTCGACGGTCTCGTCGATGGTAAAGAGCGGCGCGATCTCGATGAAGCCGCCGATGGAGGCAACGAGCACGATGGCGACCACCATGCCGATCGCGCTACGCTCGAGGTTGTAGTGAAGCCCGAACATGGATGCTTATTCTCCGGCGGCAAGGACAGGTTGTGTAGGCAGGTCGCTGGCAATCTCATCGTCGGCGGAAACTGGCATGAGAATGGTCATGGCGACGTTGTAGGCGGCAACGATGGCGCCGAGCAGGAACAGGAGCCCGCCGACGGCCCGCGCGATGTAGTAGGGGTGCATGGCGACGAGGCTGTCGATGAACGAGTAGGCGAGCGTCCCGTTCTCGGTGTAGGTGCGCCACATCAGGCCTTGGATGACGCCTGAATTCCACATGGCGAAGACGTAGATGACGGTGCCGGCGAGCGCGAGCCAGAAATGGACTTCGACCAGTTTGGCCGAGTAGAGGCGAGGCCGCTTCCACATCCAGGGCGTCAAGGCATAGATCGAGCCGAAGGTGATCATCGCAGCCCAGCCAAGCGCGCCGGCATGCACATGGCCGATGGTCCAGTCGGTATAGTGGGAGAGCGAGTTGACCGCGCGGATCGCCATGAACGACCCCTCGAATGTGGTCAGGCCATAGAAGATCGCCGCCAGCGCCATGAAGCGCAGTACCGCGTCGTCACGAACCTTGTGCCAGGCGCCGTTGAGGGTCATCAGGGCATTGCCCGCCGATGCCCAGGAGGGCACGAGGAGCACCACCGAAAAGGCCATGCCGAGCGTCTGAACCCAGTGAGGCAGGGCAGTATAGTGCAGGTGGTGCGAGCCCGCCCACATGTACATGAACGTGATGCCCCAGAAGCTGATGATCGAGAGGCGATAGGAGAAGATCGGCCGCCCGGCGCGCTTGGGCAGGTAGTAGTACATCATGCCCAGGAACCCGGCGGTCAGGAAGAATGCCACGGCATTGTGCCCGTACCACCACTGGGTCATGGCGTCCTGCACGCCAGAGAACAGCGAATAGGATTTGGCGCTGCCCAGCGACACCGGTACGGCCAAATTGTTGACGATGTGAAGGATCGCCACCACAAGGATGAAGGCCATGTAGTACCAGTTGGCCACGTAGATGTGCGGCTCCTTGCGCCGCGCGAGCGTTCGCAGGTAGATGGCGAAATAGACGACCCAGACGATGACCAGCCAGATATCGGCGTACCACTCTGGCTCGGCATATTCCTTGGATTGGGTCAGGCCCATCAAATAGCCGCTTGCCGCGAGCACGCAGAAGAGGTTGTAACCCAGCAGCACGAACCAGGGGCTCAACTGGTCGGGCAGGCGTGCGCGTGTCGTGCGCTGGAGGACGTGGAAGGACGTGGCGATAAGCGCGTTGCCGCCGAAGCCGAAGATGACGCCGCTGGTATGGACCGGACGCAGGCGTCCAAAGCTGGCCCAGGCGGCATCGAAGGTGAACTCGGGGAAGGCGAGGAGCGCAGCCACCCAGAAGCCGGCGGCCATGCCGACCACCCCCCAGATGAGGGTGAGGACGATGCCGGCCTTGGTGGGGCCGTCGTAGTAGTGGTGGAGCCGCTCGGCAGCAGGTTCGGGCAGGTCGAAGCGCCGCGCCACGGCAATGCAACCGAAGAGGCCAGCGGCCAGGATAACCCAGCCATGAACTCCGAGCGGATCACTACGTCCGGCGATCGCCATGGCCAGGCCCGTTGCCGTCAGGCCCGAAAGAATGGTCAAGGCCCAGCGCCGCTCGGTGCGCGTCAGGTCGGCAATCATAGTCGGCAGTCCCCCTACGGATGAGAGCAATTCCGTTGGCTCACGCCTAAAGGGAAAGCGCGCGCAGTCTTTGATCTGGCTCAAAGATCGACGCTGAACGCTGTTGCGACCCCGGACATGGGTCCGGAAGCAGCTTGTTTGACCTACGACAAAGTGGTGCGGCGGCGATGGCGTTAGATAGATGCGTCGAAGCCAGTCCTTCGGCGGGTTCAGGTCGTTGCCATCAAGGAGACTCTGTCGTGTCAGGTCAGCTTCAGAAGCTGGACGTGCGCATCGTGCCGAGGGCCGAGCGTCACCCCCGTATTTTCGTCCTCGCAAAGTCGCTCGCGCCGGGCGACGCCTTCGTCATCGTCAATGACCATGACCCGGTCCCGCTTCGCTACCAGCTCCAGGTCGAATATCCAGGCCGGTTCTCCTGGACCTACCTGGAGCAGGGGCCCGAAGTCTGGCGGGTGGAGCTCTGCCGTCAACTGCCGGCCTGACACTCGAAGAGCCCGCGCGGCACTGTCACTACACGGAGCTATCTATGGACGACCTCGAACTCGATGTGCGCCCCATACTGCGGGGCGGCGGCGAGCCCTTCGCCGCCATCATGGCGGCGGTGGGTCGGCTTCAGCCCGGCCAAAAGCTGAGGCTGGTGGCAACCTTCAAGCCGATCCCACTTTTCCAGGTCATGGCCCGCCGGGGCTACGAGAGCGCGCCGCGCCACCTTGAAGGGGGAGACTGGGAGGTCGTCTTTTCACCGTCCGCCGTTTCCGGCGAGGCGGGTGATGGTTCGGGCCTCGATGAGGTCGATACGCTACATTGGCCGGATCCTGTCCGCTATCTCGATTGTACCGAACTCGATCCGCCTCGACCTATGGTCGATATCCTGGCCGCCCTCGAGGAGATGCAAGCCGGCGAGGTGCTCTTTGCCTTGCTCGGCCGCGAGCCGGTCTTCCTGATTCCCGAGTTGCGCAATCGCGGTCACGCCTGGGTCGGCAATTTCGACGAATCGGGGGCCACTTACAGGCTGCTGGTGTGTGTTGCGGGCGGAGGGCAGGCATGAGCGGGACCGAAGCGCTCGCCGATGCGATCCGTCATCGACCCGGAGTTCGGGGTGAACACTGTCGATCTTAGCCTGATCTACGCTGTCACCGTCGGCAGGGTGGTGGTGCCGTGCCCACAAAGATGACGACGACGGCGCGCCTGCCGACGTCGGCTGGTTGCCAACGACGTAACGCTCAGGCCCGGTCGCGCCGTCTTCTCGTCAGAGCCGGCACGTATTCGAGGACGTAAAGGCCAAAGCCCGCCATCCAGCAGATGCCGCTCAAAGCCAGCAGTTCCTGGGTCAGCTCGGGCAGGATTGCTGTCAATGGCCGCGACAGCGCGGCCGTCAGCACCAGCAGATATGAAATGCCCGTCGTCGGGCTCGCCGCCAGCTCAAGCCCGGTATGACCACGCGTGGCGCGACTCATGATGGCCAGCGTCATCACGCCGATGCCGCCGGCAGTAAAGACGTGCAGGGCCGCGACGGGCTCAATCCAGCCGAACTGGGCCATACCGGTGATGAGGAACCCGAGCGGCACAAACGCGTAACCGACGTGGAGCACAAGCACCAGGGCTTCCGCGCCCGTCTGCCAGCCTTGCCAGCGGGCGAGCCGCACGGCGTGCAGCGAGCCGGCCAGCGCGCACGCCGCCCCCGTCAACGGCGTTCCCGGCAGGAGGACCCAGAGCACCAGGGCAACGACGCCGGTAAGAAGGGTCGCTGTGTCGAAGTGAGCATAGGGCGCCGGCAGCGAGATGGCGTGCCGCTTGGCGAGCCAGTTGCGGGTAAAGCTCGGGACGACGCGCCCGCCGATGATGCTGATCAACATGACGTAGGCGCCGACCGCCAACCTGTTGGCGACGGCGACATCGCCGCCACGTGCGACCATCAGGTGAAACACGATATTGGCGATTGCGAGGGCCGACAGACCCGCGAGCACCTTCAGGTCCTTCCACTTGCGCCCCACAATGATCTCGCGTGCGCAGATGGCCAGCAGTAGGGGCAGGAATGCGGCATCGATGGTGATGGAAGGGCCGATGCCGAGTTCGTCGGGAAGCAGCAGTGCGAGCCTGCCGGCGATCCACACGAGGACGAGCCCCACCAGCGGCCATCCCGAAACGGGCAGGCGCCCCGTCCAGTTGGGGGCCGCTGTCAGCAGGAAACCGGCGAGTGCCGCCGAGGAATAGCCAAAGAGCATCTCGTGGGCATGCCAGGCCGGCGCGCCGTAGCTGCCGCCAACCTCTGCCGCACCCGATAGTGCGGCAATCCACAAGCCCATGGCGGCGACCGCCCAGATGCCCGCGAGGAGGAAGAACGGCCGAAAGCCGTAGGAGAACAGTGCCGGCCCGGTACTGGCGATCCCGCGCGGGACGGGCTTTCTCTTGTCTGCGATGTCGGTGGTTGCCATGCAGGAGCTCCTCGAATTCACATCCGAATTGCCCTACATGCCCGCCACGGCACGTTCCTTGACCTGGCGCAACGACGCGGACGAAAGCTATTCGCCGCCTTTGGCGAGGGTCGCCAGCGCGCCCCTGTCGCGCACGACGAGTTTCTGTCTGCCGCCCTCGACGAAGCCTCGCGCTTCCCATCCGCTGAGGATGCGCGAAACCGTATGCAACGTAGTTCCAGTCATTTCTGCGATGTCCTGGCGCGTGATGGGGAAGTCTATGCGCACGCCATCGCCATCGGGCTTGCCGGCCTTTTCAGCCAGGCGAAGCACGGCGTGGGCGACGCGCCGCTCGACCGCCTCGGTCGCCATCTCGCGGATGCGCACATGCGCCTCCTGCAGACGCTGGCCCATCGACTGCATGGCGTTGACGACGAGGTTCGGATTCTTCTCGACGAGTTCCTCCCACAGTGTGTCGGGCCAGGAGAGGACAAGGCTCTCGGCGGCCGCCACCGGCGTTCCTGGGTAGTCGTCGCGCTGGAGCGCCTTGGCGAAGCCGAAGATGTCGCCAGGGTGGACCATGCGCACAATGATCTGCTGCCCGTCAGGCGTGACCTGCATGACCTTGAGTCGGCCATGCAGGAGCAGGAAGAACGCTGTCGCCTTCTGCCCCTGCTCGAATACCGCTTCCCCGGCAGGCACACGACGGACGGTTGCCTGGTCCAGCATTCGGTCGAGATCGGCATCGCTCATTCGGGCAAACAGCGGCAGCGCCCGCACCAGGCTGCGATCAATTCCGGCCACGGCAGGGCTTCCATCGTTAGTCCGCGCTTGGACATATAGGATAGTTGCTGAGCGGGGCACTCGGCAATCCGCCGCAGTCAGCCGCCGAAGCCGGCCGCCAGAAGAATCTGCTCCAGCCAACTATGCCGACGCACCAACCTGAACCCGAGATTGTCGGGGGGTATGCCGACAGAGCATCCCCCGCTCTTGGCGTCGCGGATGAAGAAACTCATCGAGGCGCGATGCTGGCCGTCGAGCACACGGATGGTGCAGGCCGGTACCTCGCTGAGGACAGTACTCTCGGCATCAATGTGCACGCGCCGGTGGCAGGTCTGCGTCCACTCCCAGACATTGCCCCCCATGTCGGCGATGCCATTGGCGTTGATCCCGAAGCTGCCGAGCGGTTGTGGAACGCGGCTAGCATCAGTCTCGCGTGCCGCCTCCTTCTCGTACTTGGCGAGCCACAGTGCGGCGGGATCGTCGGTTGCCGCGATCCCCAGTGCCTCCGCCTCGAAGGTTTGCCCGGCGGCATAGGCCCATTCGCGATCGGTCGGCAGCTCCCAGTGTTCTCCGGTGCGCCCGCTGAGCCAGACGGCGTACGTAGTGGCGTCTTCGTAATTGACGCCGGTCACAGGTACATCACCCCCGCCGGCAAGCCGCGGCTCGGCAGGCTCGCAGGCTCCTTCGGCGACGCAAAGCGCATAGTCGGCGAGGCGCACCTGGTATTTCATGATCGCCACCGGCTGCAGCTCGACTGTCATCATCGGGGCGTCGATTGCCCGCTCGTCGCGAAAGAAGTGACCTTCGGGGCGGTAGGTGAAGCTGCCCGCCGGGATCACGACGGTTTCGGGAGAGGCAACGGTGGCTGGCCGTATCGCGAACGTAAACGCTCCCAGTTGAACCGCGACCAGCACCAGCCCACAGGCAAGGAGCAAGGCCGGCAGCAGCAGGGACTTGGCAGCATTCTCGATCGGGTGGGTCACGGCAGCCACGGGGTGCCTCATCAATGAAAAGTGGCTGCACGACCGGTCATGCCGTGCAGCCCAGTTGCGGCCGATCAGAGCGGGTTAGGGGCGTAGACGCTCGTCATCAGATCGTCGTTCCACTCGCCGGTCACCTTGAGGTGAGCGGCCGCGCCGAGTTCGAATGCCTCGATCAGGTTGTGGTTGACGTAGGCATAGACCCCCGGCTGGAGGAAGGTGTAGAGCGCTGCGCCGGCTGTTCCACCCGGAATCAGCCAGGTCTCGAGGTCCACCTCTGGCCGGTTGCGGAACTTGCCGGTCGCCCAGACATAGTCGCCATGGCCGCCGATCAAGTGAGGCCGCGTGTCGCGAGTGGCCACGGCATGGACGATCAGCACCCGCTCGCCGACGGCAGCAGTCAGGGCGTTTTCGCCGGTCAGCGCACCGACCTTGCCGTTGAACACCACATGGCTGGGGGTCAGCTTGCGCATCACGTCGAGCGTGTCGGCATAGCCGTCGCCGATGCTCTCGTAGCTCTTGAAGTTGCCCGCTTCGTCGCGTGGAACGTAGAAATCCTGCTCGCCGATGTAGAAGACACGGTCGTAGGCAAGGGGGTTGCCCTCGTGGTCCTTCAGACCGTCGCGCGGCAGCACCATGATGGCGCCGTTCATACCCGAGGTCACGTGCCAGGGCACCATGCCTTCGTGGGCGCAATGATAGACGAAGACGCCGGCCCGCGTTGCCTTGAAGCGCAGCACCGCCTTCTCGCCCGGGTTGATATTGGTCAGCCCGGCACCGCCAAGCGCACCCGTCGCGGCGTGGAAGTCGATGTTGTGCGGCATCATATTCGCCTCGGGGTTAACGAGGGTCAGCTCCACATAGTCGCCCTCGTGCACCACCATCAGCGGACCAGGCACCGAACCATTAAAGGTCATCGCCCAGAGCTTGGTGCCCTCGTAGTCGACCTCGTGCAGCTTCTCCTCGATCGTGAGGGTGAACTCGACGATCTTGGGCCCCCCGCTGGCAATCTGCTCATGCGGGTGCGCAAAAGGCGGTGGAAGCAGTTCGACCTTCTCGCGCCGGAGCGTGCTCAGATCCACCGGTGCGGCTTCGGCTTCCTGGGCGGCCGCGGGCAACATTGTGCTGAGCTGGGCCACGGTGCCAGCGGCCATCGCGCCCACAAGTAAAGCCCGGCGCGTAACTCCGTGTATATTTGTCATTCTTATCTCCATGGCTGCCGGTAGGAACGCCCTTACCTGCAGGATGGAAAATATAGCAGCTGTGGCTAGCATCTTTGATCTGGAGCAAAGTCGTTTGCCTTTGTCGACGGCTGTCAGTTTTCGCCTTTTTGTTTGATTTGGATCAACGTGACAGCAGGGCGTGATTCACTAGGTGTGCCGGCCGGAGAGGTTTCTCGACGGCCTGCATACAAGGAGAACAGCAATGCGAAACATTTTCGGGGTCGGTATCGCGGGGGCTGCGATCGCGCTATTTGCCGCTATGCCGGCAGTGGCCGCCAACTATGAGGTGCAGATGCTCAACAAGGGCGCGACGGGCACAATGGTCTTCGAACCCGCGTTCGTGCAGATCCAGCCGGGCGATACGGTGACGTTCGTTCCGACGGACAAGGGCCACAATGTCGAAACCATTGCCGGCATGCTGCCGGTTGGCGCAGAGGCGTTCAAAAGCGGGTTCAATGAAGAGGTCACGGTCACCTTCGACGTGCCAGGCGCCTATGGCATAAAATGCACGCCGCACTTCGCCATGGGCATGGCCGCACTGATCCTGGTTGGTGACGATCCCGCCAATCTCGAAGAGGTGAAGGCAACGTCGGTACCCAAAAAGGTCGAAGAGCGCTTCGGCGCCGTCTATGCCGAACTCGGTCTCTGACGCAGCGTCTGATGAAGAATGTCGGCCCCGCGGCACTCCGCGGGGCTTGTTTAAATGGTGATGGCCTTGCCCGAGGTCGGGCCTACAGTGATGACTCGCTAGTTTGGCATGATCACACCATCGAGTTCTCGCCAATGCCGAATTGAGCAGGATCAATCCATCGTCTGCAGACCCATGCTCGGTTGGAGTTTTCCTCCGGGAGGACGCCATGAGCTCCTATAGCAGATACGCCGAGGCGTTGGGCAGGGTGAACGCTCCAGTCGCCACCCTGTTCGACTTCCTCGACGACCAGTCGAACCTCTCCGCCCACATGAGCAAGCCGTCGGGCATGATGCTCGGCTCGACCATGGAAATCTACATGGACGCCGATCGCACGCGCCGGGTCGGCTCGAAATTTGGGTTCAGCGGACGCCTGTTAGGCGTGCCGCTGGCGGTGGCAGAAGTCGTCATCGCCCGCGACCCCCCGATCAGCAAGCGCTGGGAGACGATGACGGAGCCCCGGCTCTGGGTCATCGGCCGGTACGAGATGGGGTTCCGGCTGACGCCCGAGCGAGACGGAACCAGGCTGCAGGTGGACATAAGCTACGACCTGCCGGCGCGGGGACTGCCGCGCGCTCTCGGCCTCCTGTTTGGCGGCATCTATGCCCACTGGTGCACGCGGCAGATGGTTTCCGATGCGCGCGCGCATTTCGCACATCCGGGATTGGCCCGGGCGTCTTAGCTAGTTCTGCACCGCCGGCTGCAGCGAAGCTGCCGCGGCAGTTTGCTCTGTCCGGCCAATCCCCTCCAGCCGCAGACGCTTGAGCAGGAGCGCGTTGACTGCCACAAGAGCAGAACTGCCCGACATGGCAAGCGCCGCGACCTGCGGGCTGAGCAGGAATGGATAAAGCACTCCCGCCGCGATCGGGAAGGCAATGAGGTTGTAGCCGATGGCCCACCAGAGATTCTGGTGCATCTTGCGCAGCGTCGCCTTCGACAGGATCATCGCGCCGACGACGTCGTAGGGGTCGCTCTTCATCAGCACCACGTCGGCGCTTTCGATCGCAACGTCCGTACCAGCCCCGATGGCAAAACCGACGTCGGCCTGCGTCAAGGCCGGTGCGTCGTTGACGCCGTCGCCGACCATGCCGACCATCAACCCCTGCTCCTGCAGCTGCCTGATCTTTTCCGCCTTCTGTCCAGGCAGGACATCGGCGAGGATGATGTCGATCCCCAGCATGCCGGCAATCCGCTTGGCTGTGCCTTCGTTGTCGCCGGTAAGCATGGCGATCCGCACGCCGTGTTCGTGAAGCCTGGCGATCGTTGCGGCGGAGGTTGGACGCGGCGCATCGGCGACCGTTATGAGACCGTCCAGACGGCCGGCACGCGCGACATAGGTCACGGTGCGGCCTTCGCCCATAAGAGCTTCTACACGGGCAAAGAGATCGCCCATCTCGACGGCATTCTCATCCATCAGGCGCCGGTTGCCGATCAGCACAGTCGCGTTCTCGACCTGCGCACTGGCGCCGCGCCCATCCATATAGTGGAACCGGCGCAGGTCCGGCCAGACCAGACCTTCGGCCCGCTCGCGGATGGCCAGTGCAATGGGATGATCGGAATTCTCTTCGACGGCTGCAGCGAGGGCGAGCAGGTGGTCTTTGCTAATGCCTGCGGCAGGCACGACGTCTATCACCTTGGGCTGGCCCATGGTGAGCGTGCCGGTCTTGTCGAAGACAATCACGTTGAGTTTGGTGGCTTGCTCGAGCGCGGAAGCGTTCTTGAAGAGGATGCCGTGAGTGGCGCCCAGCCCTGTTCCGACCATCACTGCCATTGGGGTGGCGAGACCCAGGGCGTCCGGGCAGGCGATAACGAAGACGGTGATGGTGAGGGTGAGCGCAAAGAGGAGCGGCTGGCCCATACCCCAGAACCACACCACGAATGTCAGCAGGCCGATGACGATGGCGGCGAGCACCAGCCACTGCGAGGCGCGGTCGGCGAGTAGTTGCGCGGGCGCTTTGGAGTTCTGCGCCTCCTGCACCAGCTTGACCATCTGGGCCAGGGCCGTATCGGCCCCGACCTTAGTCGAGCGATAACGCAGAGTGCCGCTCTTGTTGATGGACGCCCCGATCACCTGGTCGCCGACCGTCTTGGTCACCGGCAGCGACTCTCCGGTCAGCATCGATTGATCGACGGTCGACTCTCCCTCGATCACCTCCCCGTCGACCGGCAGTTTGTTGCCGGGCCTGAGCACGACGATGTCGCCGACCACCACTCCGGAAGTGGCAACTTCGATCTCCCGCCCGTCACGCAGCACCGTCGCCTTTGGCGGGGCGAGGTCGAGCAAGGCCCTTATCGCGGCCGATGCGCCGGCGCGCGCGCGCATTTCGAGCCAGTGGCCGAGGAGGATGAAAACCAGCAGCACCGACGCAGCCTCGTAGAACTGCTCGCCTCCGTAGATGAACGTCGAGCCGACGCTGAACAGGTAGCCGGTGCCGACGCTGAGCATGACCAGCACCGCCATGTTGAGGATGCCGTTGCACAGGGCCCGCACCGCGGCGACAAGGAACGGCCACACCGGCCAGAGAATTGCCGCGCTCGCCAGGACGAACATGGTGACGTCCATGCTGAGCCCGAACGGTGGCTCGAACACCGGCGGCGCCAGGCCCATGGGATCAAGCGCGAAGATGGGAAGCGTGAACAAGAGGCTCACGAGGAACCGGTTGCGCATGTCACGCACCATCTCATCCATGCTCATGCCGGCACCATGGCCCATCTCATGGGCCATCGGATCATGACTCGGGGCTGGAGCGGCCGGTTTGGTATCGGATCCGGCGTGCCCGGCATGCACATGCCCGGCATGTGCATGAGCCGCTTCACCCGTCTGAGTCGGTTCGACCAGCCTTTCACCGGGAACGCAAACGTGCCTCGGGGCGACCTCTCCGCGGCAGTGGAAGCCGCAGGCGCGGACCTGCTCGGCGAGGCGTTCAGGATTGGTGATGGTCTCGTCGAAGTCGACGCTGACCGTGCTCGAGCCGGCGTTGATGGCGACACGGTCGACCCCGTCGAAGGATGTCAAACGTTTTTCCACGGCGGCAAAGCCGAGAATGCTGAGGAGGTCGGCGACATCGAGTGTGACCGTCTTCATCTTGTCCCGCCTCAGGTCTGGTAGCCGAAGGTCGTCATCATGCCCGTGGCCATGTGGTAGAGGTGGTGACAATGGAATGCCCACTGGCCCGGGTTGCCGGCATCGACGGCGATGGTTACCGAACGCATTGGCGGGACGAGAACCGTATCGCGCACGGCACCGGGAAACCTCTGCCCGTCGATCGCTACGACCTGGAAGTGATGACCATGCAGGTGCATGGGGTGCGCCATCATGCTCGTGTTGATGAGCTTGATCTCCACCCGGTCGGCTTCGTTCACGAGGATCGGCGCGTTGAGGGCAAGGCTCCATTTGTAGGCGGCCATGTCCCCGGTAAGCTTCATCTCGTAGGACCGGGTTGCATCACGCTGGGAAAACGGCACGACCGCCCGCAGCTGCGATTCGAGCTGGAGGTCGAGCACCGGTCCGCTCTTGCTGTCCTCGGTTGCCAGCCTCGTCACTTCCGCGCCGCGGGCCCTGAGGATGATCCCGGTGCGCTGCGGCGCGCCTTCGCGCAGCGCAAGGATGGGGAACGAACGCGTCCCTGCGGGCAGCGCCAGCCTGATATCGATCCGTTGCCCCATGCTCATTGGAAAGCGGCGACCAATGATGGGAACGATGTCCTGCCCGTCCACGGCGATGAGCTCTCCCTCGATCTCGCCGAGATCAATGGTGAAAGCTGTCGCCGTCGCACCGTTGATGATGCGCAGGCGAACCCGCCCGCCGCGGTCCACATCGATGACTTCCGGATCATCGAGCGTCCGGTCGTTGGCCAGATAGGCATCGTACTCGATGTCGTTGAGATCCATTACCATTGTGCCTGCGGACATGTTGCCGTGGGCACCGTGGTTCATGTCGGCCATCGCGTCGGCGGATTGACCTTCAGTCAGGCTCGCCAGCAACTCCTCGGGCGACTTGAACGAGAAGTCGTGCAGCAGGATCACGACCTCCTGCTCGTCGGCGGGGCTTGCAGGCGAAACGATGAGCGGAGCGGCGAGCAGCGCCTGTTCCTGCAGCGTGTGGGCGTGCATCCAATGCGTGCCGCCCTTGCCGACCGGAAAGTCGTAGCTCCGCTCGTCGCCAGCTGCGATCAGCGGCGACGGGGCGTCGGGCACCCCGTCCTGGGGCCATGGGGGCGTCAGCCCGTGCCAATGTATGATGGTGCCTTGTCCGGACTCGTTGCGCAGCAGCACCTTGAATGCCCCACCTTCCGTGAGCTTCAACCCAGGTTTTCCATCGGGTCCGGTGAGGCTGAACACGCTCGCGGCCTTGCCGTTCACCTCGATGGTTCGGCGGGTAATGCTGAGGCGTTTCACGTCGTCCTCGCCAGCAAGGGCAGAACCTTGCAATCCTCTTGGCAACGAGATGGCGGCCGCTGCGACGAGGAAGCCAGAAAGCAGATCGCGGCGCTTCATTTACGTGGTTCCTTTGCGGGGCGTGTGACGAATGGGCCGCGCTGGCCCTCGATTCCGTAGGCGACGAAGCTCAGTGCCCAGACCAGGGCGAAACTCAGCAGGAGCCATTTGAAGTCGGAATCGATGGCGAAATTGACGGCGCTCATCAGCCCGATCGAGCTGATGCCGCCGACAATGGCCGCAACGACGGCGACCAGGTGGCGCCGGCGAAAGCTTGTTGCAGCCAGCGCCAGCGTAAGTATCCCCGTGGCCAGGGCGTAGCCGCCAAGGACCAGGAACACGTGGTCCAGCCAGTTTTGCAGCCGAGGCGTGATGAGAGCGAGTTCCTCCGACGTGAGCTGCATGAAACGCAGGTCCTCAGGCAGGAAAGAGGGGCGTAGGAGCATGAAGTAGACGCCTATTCCGGCGACCAGCACGCCCGCGGCAGCCAGCAGGACAAAGGATGCTCCGGCACCCTTGGCGAGGGAGCCCCTCATGGCGAACCCTCCTCGACGGGGGCCTCGGCCGCAGGCATCGCCTGCTGCATTTGATGCATCTGCTCCATCATCTGCATCTGCTGCATCTGCATCATCTGCATCATCTGCATCATTTGCATCATCTGCATCATGCCCATCACCTGCATCTGCGGCGAACCGTTCTGGCCGGGCTGCATCATGTCCATCATGCCCATCATTCCGCCCATGGGATCAGGGCAGCCGGGCGTTGCGGTGGCGCCTTCGCCATCGGCGGGGACCGGCATGGCCGGCGCATCGCCGGCCGGCGTTTCGGCCCCTTCTGGATGGTGTGGGTCGGCCTGGGCGAAGGCGGGTGCGGCCAGCCCCAAGAGCAGGGTCGCCGCGGCGAGGGATTGAATGAGGCGCATCTGGAATCTCCCGTTATGCGATGGTTGACGGCTGCTGATGCACCCGTTGCAGCGTCCATGAAGGAGCGCAGGCAAGGCACATCGGTCTCGGGCGCCGAGGCGCCACGAACTCAAGCGGGATCGCGGGGAGGGTGCTTGTTGACGAGCGGTCCGAGGCCGCTGAAGGCCGCCACCGGCCTCGCGTCCCACAAGTCTTTCAGCCGGGCGGCGAAGCTCGACTTTTGTGTAGCAAGGATGGCGGCACAGCTGCCAAGGCAACAATGGTCCCTTCCCTGATCAGCGCAGGGCTGCTGTTCGCAGTTCTCGTGTGTGTGGGCACCATGTTCCACGGCAACGACACCATGACCATTTGCACACGGCGATGCCGTTGCCGGTTGGGATCCGAAGCTCACCACAAGCAGGCTGAGGATCAGCACTGCAGCGACAATTCGGAGCTGTTCGGTCAATCGGTTCATAGTCCAGAGATTAAGCTGAACGCGAATGACGACCTTGATCGAAATCAAAGGTGGCCGAATGTGGTGCGTTCCAAGTATCCCCACTAGGCGCTTGCCGTGATCTGCCGCGGTAGCCATTAGGAGAACGAAGCGCCGAGCCGCAAACCGCCGGTCGCCTGCTTAGGAGCTCTCAACAAAAGCTGCGATTTCGTCGGCCACGTCATTGTCGTGTCCGAGCCAAATATGGCCCTCGGTGTGGTAGATTTCCAAATGTGAATCCCGAATGCGATCCTTCAGCAAACGAGAGATCTCCACGGGTCCGAACCTATCGTCCTGATGATGGCCAAACCTACTCCACGCTGGAAATTTCCGCCGCCTTCTTCCGAGGCGGTGATTTCGTGCGGCCGGCAAACTGGGGAGCCGCAAGCATGACGAGAGGCAACGAGAGCGCGAAGGCGAAGCCGAGGCCATACACGAAAAAGCCCAATGCACCCGCGAAGCCGCCGACGACGAACATCGCTACGAGTGAGGCATACAGCATCAGCTTGCGCCGGTCTGGGGGTATCACTGCGGGCGAAACGAGCCCCCCAGATGAGCGGGCCACAATGAGCCTGCCCATCTCCACACCGATGTCGGTAAGCATTCCTGTTACGTGGGTAGTTCGCATCCTGGCGCCGGAGATCTTTGTGATGGTGGCGTTCTGTAGCCCCATGGCAAAGCAGAGGACGGGAATGGTGAATGCGGCCGAAGCAGTAATTGGCGTGACGCCAATTACCCCCACGATCACAAGAAGAAGCGCCTCCAACAGGAGTGGGGCCGCGTACTGGTATCTACGATGGTGCTGTCGCGCCCAATTAATGGTGATCGTCGAGGTCGCGGACCCCGCAACGAACGCGGCGAGGGCAGCAACACCCAATGCGGCGATGGGCAGGGCACCCCTCACCGAACCGACCGCAACCATGGAAACGAGGCCCGTCATGTGAGACGTGTAGATACCGAGAACGACAAAGCCTCCGGAATTCACTGCGCCGGCAACGAACGCGAGGACCAGCGCAAGACCGAGATCCGCCGAAGGAATGCGTCGGCGCGCGGTGGTCATTCGTAGTTGACCGAACCCTCGGCGCAAGTTCCGCCGCATTGACTTAGGCTGCTCAACCATCTGTAACACCAACCGCCGACAGTGATTTGAGCTTATCGGGGAGGGCGGACGACAGTGCGTCTGATTCACGCAGACCGACTTGCGGTCTCACCGGACCAATCAATGTTTCGAGGCTAGTCCATATTCGCTCGGTCACCGTCGAGAGGGAAAGCTGGCGTTTACCGATACCGAGCATCGACTATCCGAACGCGGAAGAAAGGAAAATAATCACCAGTACCGTAGTGGTTGCCGACCTCGACCCGCGTCGGAATCACATAGCCGCCGAACTCGCCGGTTTCCTCAATCGTGCCTCCGAATGACTGCCAACGGAATATACCTTCGGGATTGGCGTTGCTCCACCGCATCATGCTCACGGTCAGCGGCCGCCCCTCCTCCGAGAGCGTCAACGACAGGGTGAGCGGCTCACCTTCGACCTCGAAGGTTACCCGTGCAGCATCATCGCCAACCGCCGCCCAGCGCGCGCCATTCTGCGGAAGAAGGCTCGCCGGCGCCCAGATTGCCTCCATGATCGATCTGCCCGCCGCTGAAAGCGCAAGGTCGCCAGTGCTCGAAAGTCTTGCCACGGGAATCAGACCCCAAACCCAGAAGCGGGTCCAGGCCTTGTCCCCAGCATAGCCGTCGGAGCCCCAGATGCGCACCATGCCGGAGCCCATCTCGGGTATCCATACGAAACCGCGCGGTGGCGAGAGCATCTGTCTGGCCTCCATGGTCATGACCCGATGGCTCTTCCTGTCGCCCAGCGCGAAGGTGCCCTTCATGTGAAGCTGAACCGACATTTTGAGCGGGGTCCCGCGGAGGATTGAGTAGGTGAGGTAGCGCCGCGCGGGCTCCGGCAAATTGACAAGCATTTCGGGATCGAATGGCCCCGCCGCCTTTTCCGGTGCGACAAAGTCCGCCCACGCCCTGTGCGCTTCTCGCATGTCTATGCGAAAGAACGCATGTGCAACGACGGCCGTCAAAACAACCAGGAGCCCCAGTGCGAGCAGCATCAGCTTGAGTATGCTCACCATAGATCAGCCCCTTGTTGCCTGTCAGGCTGGACATTTCCGCGTGCGCCGATAAGCCCTTTGCGATGATACGAAGGCTTCCACAGTGTGGAGGTCACCGGCCCCGGATTGGTCGTCGAGTTGTCCGCGCCATGCCAGGTGAGCTGCTCGCGTGTTTGGTTCAAATCTTGCGCTTCAGTGAGACATGAAAACCGGCAGGCGCGTATCGCGGATGACGTCTCGGGTAGCTCCGCCCAGAACGAACTCGCGCAGCCGGCTGTGGCCATAGGCGCCCATGACGAGAATGCCGGCGCCGCGGGAGATGGCGAAATCCTGCAGCATCTCACCGATAGGGGTCTTGCCCCGGCTCGCCTCCAACTGCTTAGCCGCTATGCCGCGATGAGCGAGAAGCTCGGTGAGACCGCTGAGGCACGCCCTCTCCACCAGCTTGTCGTCGATGATGCTGACGATGGACACGGACTTGGCACGGGCCACGATATCGCTGGCGTCACGCACCGCACGTGCCGCCGCACGGCTGCCGTCCCAAGCAATCATGACGTGATCCAGATTGATGGAGACGTCGATCGCGGGCGCCAGGATGACGGGACCGCCCGAGCCGAAGAGCACGGCTGCGCCGATACCTAGCTCGTCGCGCTCGTCCGACGGCATGACCACCAGATCATAAATACGCGCCAGGGCGGCGATCGTATCGCCTGCCTGTTCGATTCTGGTTTCGAGGGTGCTGACCTGCAGGGGCGGGCCTGCCTTCGCCATGTCATGCAGCCGCAGAAGCAGCCGATCGCCGGAACTGCGGCTGCTCAGTTCGGCCTGCAACGCCATGGCTTCCACGTGGTCGCCAAGCATCGGGATCAGACTGCGCACCGGCGGAATATCGACTTCATGGATGATGGCGGACACTCGGCCGTCCAGCGCCCGCGCTATTGCGAGCGCGTTGCAAAGCGCTGGGGTCTGTGAGGCATCGGGATAAGTGAGGACCGGCAGAAGAATGAGTGGATCGATCATTGGAGCCTCCGTGAGAGCAGCAGATGCAAGGGGGCATTCGGCCAGGAGTGAGTGCCGCCTTCAAGGATCTGCCAGGCGATGTTCTCTGGCTTGCGACCGATGGCTGCTGCGTAGGAGAGGAGGATCTCGCGCGCGGCCACCAACTGCGGCAGGTTTTCTATGTCTTCGATCGCCAGCGCCTCGCCTGCGGGTGTCGAGCCGGCTTTGACCTCGCCGGCCACAGCGGGCATCATCCCGCGTTCGACGAGATATCCGACATCGAGGGTTACGGTGTCGCCGCGCTGGTTTCGGTAAAGAACGACGAGGCGGGCACTGTGCCGATCGTCCCAATCTGCCAAGCCGTGGTCGAGCGAGGTGATCGCGTCCGCGATCGCCGCCGAAACGGAAGCGGGAATCATGCTGCAATACCGCGTGACGTAAACCATGGGGAAGGCGCACGCGACGCGGATGTCCGGAGGCGTATCGATGGCGTCGACGGCTTCGGGCGGCTGCTTGAGCGTCGGGTCGATCGCGATGTCGTTGGTGATCTTCGTTACGCAATCCAGTGCTCTGACCGCCGCCTCCGCGGCCTGCCGTTGCTGTCTGCTGGCAAGCGTCCCGGTGAGTGTTACGCGCCGATCCTTGACCTCTCCATGCACATTCCCGCGCGGAAGGCCGGGAGTCGTCCAAAGCGCCAGTTGCACGCACTCGGCCACGTTGTCGTCAGCACATGTATTGCCGACGAACGGCTCGTTGAACTCGCGCAGCGCACTGCGCCTTCGGCTATTTGTAGTCCCATGGATGTCAACGGGGTCGGTCACAGCGGCCATCCAGCGATGAACGGATATTTCTCTCATCGGACGCTAGACTGATCGGGAAGAAATCCTTTGACCTGCATCAAAGTGCAGGACGGTTCGGGTCGGCTTACTGCTACCTGGATCCACAAAGAAGGAGAGAAATGGTGAGCAGCCGGATTGCGAAAGTTTTTCTGGAGCTGGCCCGCGAGCCGGGCCACCCGTTCGGTGACTCGAAATACGCCTATCACATTTACCTGCCGCTGACGGACGATGGTCGCATCGATGCGGACTCCTGGATGCAGAATCCCGCCCGCTGCCGTGTCCGGCGCTTCCGGCCCGGCGAAGAGGCAATGAACGGCCGTCTGCGGCGTGGGCCGGGCAGTCGCTGGTTTTTCGACTATGACGACCGCACCGACTTCGACGACGAAGCCGGCTTCCGCTACGACTCAGAAAGGTTCGTTCCGGGCGAATACGTGTCGATTCGCGAGGACGACGGGTCGCTGCACACGTTCCAGGTCATCGACGTTAGACCCCAATGAAGGTCGGCCGGCGTTCTCTCAACGCCGGCCGCCAGTCCTAGCCAGGGAGGAGGTTCACTGACTGAGGTCTTCCAGGGCCTCGAGGTTGAGGATCTGAACTTCCTTGGTCGAGGCGAGACGGATCGTGCGCGCATCGATCAGCTTGCGCAGCATGCGCGAGACGGTCTCGAAGGTCAGACCGAGATAGTCGGCGATGTCGCTGCGCTGCATGGGCAGGTAGACATTGCCGGTCTCGCCCTGACGCACGTTGAGGTCGGCAAAAAACGAGGCGACCTTTTCCATCGCCGTGCGCCGGCCCAGCACCAGAAGATGCTCCTGGGCCCGGATCAGGCTCTGCAGCGCAAGCGGCAGGACGCCCTCGAGGTTGCTGTCCTCTGAGAACGGCCGCAGCGTGCGTATCCCGACGCGGTCGATGCTCTCGGCGTAGAAGTGATGCTCGCCGTCCGCTTCGAACCCGAAGACTTCGCCGGCGAAGTGGAAAGCGCTGATCTGCCGACGACCGTCATAGGTCAGGCGGTGAATGCGCACGGCCCCATACTCGACGAGGTAGAGCGGCCCGGAAGGTTCGCCTTGGGCATAAATGACGGCGCCTTCATTGTAGGGCGTCACCGCGCTCGGGCGCGAGTGCGCCAGAAGGTTCGACGCAAGGACGGGATGGTTTGCGGAGCGGGGTTGAAAAGCGCTGATGCTTGCGGTCGGCATTTTGGTACAGGCCTCGGTTTTGACTGGACCGAGAGTGCCAAGGAAGCCGGTGGAGCGAAATTCGTGTTGGTTGACTAGGGGAACTACGTAGTGGTCGCTGCAGCCGGGGAGGCGGTTGCCTTGGCGATAGCCTTGACCAATGAGAAACCCGCCACCGGCCGCTCGACCACCGCCGCGATGCTGTCGGCAAGCCACGGGATGCCAACCTCGGAAAGCAGGATGACCGGGTCCGACCGTCGGCAGAAGTCGACGATGTCAGCCTGTGGTCCGACCGCTGCCTTGCGGTCGAGCACGGTACAATCATAGCGCAAATCTGGAGGCGGAATCTTGATGTGCGGTAGATCGGTGACAGCGTAGCCCTCGGCCTCGAGCGCGAACCGAAGCGATCGGCGAAGGTCAATTTCTGGGGCAACGATGAGGATGCGGCCGTTGGCCATGGTGTTCGAACTCGAGGCAGTGTGTCAGGACCGACATACTCCCCGGACAGAGATCTTGGTTGCGCCAGATCAAATCTTGCTGGGTCGCGCGATCACCGTCCCGCGACGAGGCCTTTCAATCGACGTCGATCTCCATGACCATGCGGACAAGTTCCGGCAGGCTCCGGGCTTGCATCTTGCCCATCAGGGCCGAACGATAGACCTCGACTGTGCGTGGGCTGATGCCGAGCTCGATGGCGATCGACTTGTTGGGAAGGCCGGCCACAACCCCTCGCAGCACCTGCGTCTCGCGCTCGCTCAGGGATTTCAGGCGATCGCGGATAACGTCGGTTCCGGCCGCACTCGTCACGCGGTCCTCGGCTGCAGCCACGGCTCGTTCGATGGATTGGATCAACGCCTCGTCGCTGAACGGCTTCTCGATGAAATCGAGCGCCCCGTTCTTCATTGCCTCGACAGCCCGCTGCACGTCACCATGGCCGGTGACGACGATTGCGGGCAGCATGGCGCCCATCTCACGCAGGCGCCTCAGCAGCTCGACGCCGTCGATGTCGGGCATGCGCAGGTCGGTGACGAGGCAGCCATTGGTGATCTTGGCGGCAACGGCCAGGAAATCGGTGGCGCTGGCATGGGTGCGCACGGCGAACCCGGCGCTCGTCAGCAGGAACGCCAGCGAATTGCGGACGGGCTCTTCGTCGTCGACGATGTGGACAACAATATCAGCCATGCTCGGAACTTGCCTCGCTCAACAGGGGGAGCGTGAAGACGAAGGTTGCGCCACCACTGGAATTGCCTCGCGCATCGATCGACCCCCCGTGCGCCTCAATGATACGTTTTGAGATCGAAAGTCCAATCCCCATGCCGCCGGGCTTGGTCGAAACGAACGGCCGGAACAGCTGTTGAGCAACCTCCGCGGTCAGGCCTGTGCCTGTATCGGCGATCTCGACGGCAACGTGACCTTCATTGGTAAGGCGGGTTTCGACGTGCAGGCTGCGCGTTTCGGTATCCCTCATCGCCTCTATGGCGTTGCGCATCAGGTTGATCAGCACCTGCTGGATCTGCACGCGGTCGACCAGGACATTCCCCTCGATGATGCCATAATTGAACACCGTACGGATGCCATACTCGCGCGAACCCACTAGGGCCAGCGCCGCAGCCTCCTCGATCAGCTTCTTGATGTCCTCGCTTGTCTTTTCCGTCTCGCCACGGGTGACGAACTCGCGCAGGTGCCGGATGATGTTACCGGCCCTCAGCGCCTGGTTCGCCGTCTCCTCGAGCGCCTCCCGCACCTTTTGCGCTTCGGGCCCTTGCACCCGTTCGATCAGCCGCCGCGAGCCCTGCACATAGTTGGCGATCGCGGATAGCGGCTGGTTGAGCTCGTGGGCGAGCGTTGAAGCCATCTCCCCCAGCTCGTTGAGGCGTGAAAGACGGGCGAGCTCGCTCTGCACCTCCGCATATCGGGCGGCACTCTCCTCACGTTCGGTGAGATCCCGGATGAAGCCGGTGAAATAGGTCTTGCCGGCCGAATTGAACTCGCCGACCGCCAAATTCATCGGGAATGTCGACCCGTCCTTGCGCCGGCCGACGACGACCCGATCCGTCCCGATGATGCGTTTCTCGCCGGTGGTCAGATACCGCTCCAGATATCCGTCATGCTGCTCCCGGTAAGGGGAGGGCATCAGCATGCGCACATTTTGGCCAACTGCTTCCTCGGGCGAATAGCCGAATTGACGCACGGCCGCCTTATTGAACGAGATCATCGTCCCGTCCGTCTCGATCACCACGGTTGCATCGAGCACGGTGTCGAGGATGAGCTGCAGGTGGGCGGCGCTGTTGTCGAGTGCCGCCACGGCTTCGGCCGCGGTGCGGCGTGCGCGACTCGCCAGTATGATCAGCAGGACGAGCGCCCAGGCAAGGACGAGGCAGGCGATGGGGATGACAAACGGTTCGCCGGGAAGGTCGAGCAGTGCGCTCGCGAGTATCGTGGCAAGCGCAATGAGCGCCAGCACAGTCGCGGTTCCCTCGCTGGCAATCCTCTGCACGGTCTTGATGCCCCTGTACTACGGGGAATGTCTAGCCCGCCTGGTCCTGCGCTTCAAGTTGACCAGTCGTGGATCAATGTGCAATCAGGATCGGCACCTGTGCTTCGCTGAGCAATTGACGAGTTACCCCGCCGAGCAGCCACTGGCGCAGGCGCGAATGCCCGTAGCCACCCATGACGACGAGCTGCGCACCCGAGCGACCGGCCTCGTTGAGGATAGCATCACCCGAGCGGGTCCATCCGTCGATGACGCGCACCTCCGCCTTGACGCCATGCCGAGAGAGATGCCGGCCGATATCGCCATGTGGCTGCATTCCGCGCTCTTCGCTCGCACCGTCCTCCTCGACCACCGCGACGATCACCTCGCCGGCTGAACGCAGGAACGGCATCGCTTCTGCGACGGCTCTGGCGGATTCGCGGGTATTCTTCCAGGCAACGAGCACCCGTTCATATCTGTCAGGTGCTCGATGGGCCGGCGGTGCGAGGAATGAGGCGCGTCCGGATCCGAAAAGAACCACCTCTTCGAGACGCTCCTCGTCGTTGGCGTTGTTGTAGGGCCGCGAACCGATAAAGAGATCGGCCGTGCGGGCTTCGGAAGCGACCGCACGTCCGAGCGCACCCGGATAAGCGTCGATGCGCCGCAGGTCGTTGGGGATGGCGAGGACAGCGAATTGCCTTTCGAGTATCGCATGTACGGCATCGGCACGCTGCGTCGACTCGACAATGACCTGTTGAACCTCGGCGGCAAGCGAAGCGTCAGTGGCCACCGTGAGCTGGGGTAGCGCGTGGGCGTGCAGGCCCGTCAAATGCGCATCAAACTGCGCCGTGACGGCGAGTGCGTGTGCCATGCGCTCTTCGTCGGCCGACGAACCGGTGAGATAGACAATGACATCCTTGATCATTTCTCCAACCTCCTCAGGGGAACGGAAACTGCGGCGAGCGTATTGCTTCATTGCGAGGCCGATTTGATCCTGCTCAAGCCGTCTTCGACCATTTTCGAGCTAGCCTTGGCCATGGTGAGGAAGAAAAAGTGAGCGCCGCCATGCACGTGGTTTGCACACAATGTGGAAGCATCAATCGCATCGCGGCGGGCAAACCTGCGTGTGAAGGCCGCTGCGGCAAGTGCGGAGCCACTCTTTTCACCGGTCAGCCCGCCGACGTCACGGGCGACGGGCTCGATAGGCAGATCGCGCGCAGCGACATCCCTATCGTCGTCGACATCTGGGCTGCCTGGTGTGGTCCCTGCCGCGTGATGGCGCCGGAATACGAAGCGGCTGCACGCCGCCTCGAGCCGGATTTCCGGTTCCTCAAACTCGATTCCGAGGCCGAACCGGCCATGGCTTCACGTCTGGGCATACGCGGCATTCCGACCATGCTGCTGTTTCACGGCGGTCACGAAGTCGCCCGCAAATCCGGCGCCATGCCATCTTCGCAAATCTCTGCCTGGCTAAGACAGCACACAGGGCCCGGCCGCGTGACCGCTTGATCTCGATCACATCCATGCTCGCCAGACTGCCCCAGGATGGGGTCGCGTCTTCAGAGAAGGATCGAAAAATGAGCAAGCGGTTTGAGAAACAGGTCGCGGTGGTGACTGGCGGGGCATCGGGCATAGGAGCGGCGATCGCGCGAGAACTTGCCGCCGGAGGCGCCCGCGTAATGGTCGCCGACCGCGATGGCAATCTGCTGAAGGACGTCGTCCACGAGATCAAGGCGAACGGCGGCGAGGCAGCCGCTTTCGAGATCGACGTCGCCGTCGCCGGAGAAGTCGAGGCGATGATCGAGCATACCGAGCGCGCCTTCGGAGGCCTCGACCTTGCAGTCAACAACGCGGGCATAGGCGGTGTCGGGATGCCGACGGGCGAGTATACGCTCGAAGGCTGGCAGCAGGTGATCGATGTCAATCTCTCCGGCGTCTTCTACTGTATGCGCTACGAGTTGCCGGCCATGGTGCGGCGTGGGGGCGGGGCCATCGTCAACATGGCCTCGATCCTGGGGTCCGTAGCCTTCGCGACGGCGCCCGCCTATGTCGCGGCCAAGCACGGCGTTGTCGGCCTCACCAAGACGGCCGCGATCGAATATGCGGACAAAAACATCCGTATCAATTCGGTTGGACCCGGTTTCATCGACACGCCGCTCTTGTCCAAACACCTCGACGCCGAGACGCTCAAGGCCATTGCCGCCATGCACCCAATCGGGCGCCTCGGCACCTCAGAGGAGGTTTCTGCGCTGACCTGTTTCCTGCTGTCGAAGGAGGCCGGTTTCATCACCGGCAGCTATCATCTTGTCGATGGCGGGTACGTCGCCAAATAGCTCAGCGACGTCCATTGAGAAGCGCCACTGTCTGGCGCGCGATCACCATTTCCTCGTCGGTCGGGAAAACGAAGACCTCGACGCAGCTCGACTGCGTCGAGATGCGGCGCTCGTTACCACTGTTGGCCGCCTCATCGAGCGAAACCCCGAGCCAGGCGAGGCGTTCGGCCACGCGTTTGCGGATGGGCGCCGAATGCTCGCCGATGCCGCCGGTAAAGACGAAGACATCGAGCCCCTCGAGCGTATTGGCCATGGCGGCCGTCTCGCGGGCGATGCGGAAGACGAAGAGATCGATGGCCTCGGCCGCCTCGGGGGCACTGCTGGCAAGAAGCTCGCGCACGTCTCCGGAGATGCCCGAAACGCCTTTCAGTCCGCTCTCGCGATAGAGCAGGGTCTCGAGCTCGCCGGGCGTCATTCCCTTGCGCTGCAGCAAGTAGAGAAGGATGCCGGCGTCGATCTGGCCGGGCCGGGTGCTCATAGCGAGCCCGTCGAGGGCGCTGAAGCCCATGGTGGTGTCGCAGCTCTCGCCGTTGACGAGGGCGCAAAGGCTCGCACCGTTACCCAGATGCGCGACGACGGTGCGTTCGGCGGAACGATTGGCGAGCTCGCTGGCGACATAGTCGTAGGAAAGCCCGTGGAAGCCGTAGCGGCGCACGCCCTCGCGCTCATAGGCCCTTGGGATGGCATAGCGGCTGACAGGCGGCGAAAGTCGATGATGGAAGGCTGTGTCGAAGCAGCCGACCTGCGTAAGGTGCGGAGCGACCTCCTGGACGGCACGGATCAGTGCCACCGCCGGCGGCTGATGCAGTGGAGCGAGCGGGGTGAGGCTTGCGACGGCATCGATCGCCTCGGCGCTGAGCAGCGTTGGTGCGGTGAACAGCGTGCCGCCATGCACGATGCGATGGCCGACCGCTTTCGGCTCCGCACGATCGAACGTTTTGGCGATCCAGGCGAGCAGTTGCTCAATCAGCCCCGCCTCGTCGAGCGGTGTGGTGGACAGGTGGTGCTCGATGCTCTCTCCATCCGCGCCTTTCGCCCGGACGCGGTTGCCGTCGGCACCACGTGTGACGCTGCCGCGGGTCAGGCATGCGATATAGCCGGCAATGTCATAGAGCCCGAATTTCAGGCTCGACGATCCCGCATTCAGCGCCAGGACGGCCTCTCGCCCGTCACCTGCCATGGGTCCATGTCCACTCGCGGATTTCCGGCATGTCCTCGCCGTGCTCGCGCACATAGGCGGTGTGGGCCGCGAGCCTGGCATCGAATTCCGCCTTCAGCGCCGCGCCCTCTGTCCCGGCATCGGGCCCCCATTTCAGTGCCGCCAGCGCTAGGTGGAAGCGGTCGATGCCGTTGAGGACGGCCATGTCGAATGGCGTCGTGGTCGTGCCTTCCTCCTGAAAGCCATGGATGTGGAGGTTGGGGTGGTTGTGCCGCCGATAGGTGAGCCGGTGGATGAGATAGGGGTAGCCGTGATAGGCGAAGATCACGGGTTTGTCGGTGGTAAAGAGCGCGTCGAAATGCGCGTCGGTCAGCCCGTGCGGGTGCTGGTATTCGGACTGCAGCGTCATCAGGTCGACGACGTTGACCACGCGAACCTTGAGCGTCGGAAGAGCCTGTCGCAGCAGGTCGACGGCAGCCAGGGTCTCGAGCGTCGGCACGTCGCCGGCGCAGGCCATGACGATATCCGGCTCCTCGTCGCCTGCGACGGTCCCTGCCCAGTCCCACGTACCGATGCCGACGTCGCAGTGGCGGTCGGCCTGCGTGATGTCGAGCCATTGAGGCGAGGGCTGCTTGCCGGCAACGATCACGTTGATGCGGTCGTAGGTCCGCAGGCAATGGTCGGTGACCCAGAGCAGGCAATTGGCATCCGGCGGCAGGTAGATGCGCACGATGTCGGCCTTCTTGTTGGCGACGAGATCGACGAAGCCGGGGTCCTGGTGAGAGAAGCCGTTGTGATCCTGTCGCCAGACATGGGAGGTGAGCAGGTAGTTGAACGAGGCGATCGGCTTGCGCCAGGGCAGCTCGCGCGAGACCTTGAGCCACTTGGCGTGCTGGTTGAACATTGAGTCGACGATGTGGATGAAGGCCTCGTAGCACGAGAAGAGCCCGTGCCGGCCGGTCAGCAGATACCCTTCGAGCCAGCCCTGGCAGAGATGCTCGCTGAGGATCTCCATCACCCGGCCGTCGGCGGCAAGGTTGGTATCGAAAGGTTCGATATCCTGCATCCACACACGATCGGTGACCTCAAACACCGCATCGAGGCGGTTGGAAGCCGTCTCGTCCGGCCCCATCAGCCGGAAGTTGCGCACGCTCGCGTTCAGACGCATGACCTCGGCGAGGTACCTTCCCATCACCCGGGTTGCCTCGGCCACGGACAGCCCCGGTGCCGCTACGTCGACCGCAAAGGTGCGGTGGTCGGGCAGCTTCAGTTCGCGCCTCAGTAGGCCCCCGTTGGCATGCGGGTTCAGCCCCATCCGTCGTTCCCCGGTCGGCGCCAGGGTCAAAAGATCACCCTGCGGGCGCCCGTCTGCATCGAAGAGCTCCTGCGGCCGGTAGCTGCGCATCCACTCCTCGAGCAGTTGACGATGACCGGCATCTCCACGCGCATTGGCGACCGGAACCTGGTGCGAACGCCAGAAGCCCTCGACCTTCTTGCCGTCAACCTGCTTGGGTCCGGTCCAGCCCTTGGGCGAGCGCAGGACGATCATTGGCCAACGCGGCATCGTTGCAGCATCGTGGCTACCGCGGGCACTGTCCTGGATCGTTCGGATGCGTGAGACGATGCGGTCGAGCGTCGCCGCCATCTGCCGGTGCATGGATGCCGGATCCTCGCCCGAGACGAAATGCGGCTCCCAGCCAAGGCCAAGGAACAGGCGTTCGATGTCCTCCTCGGGCATGCGTCCCAGGACCGTCGGATTGGCGATCTTGTAGCCATTGAGGTGGAGGATCGGCAGCACCGCGCCATCATGAACCGGGTTGAGGAACTTGTTGGAATGCCAGGAGGCGGCAAGCGCGCCGGTCTCGGCTTCGCCGTCGCCGATGACGCAGGCAACGATCAGTTCGCGATTGTCGAAGGCGGCGCCGAATGCGTGCATCAGCGCATAGCCGAGCTCACCGCCTTCGTGGATGGAACCGGGCGTCTCCGGCGCCGCATGGCTCGGCACGCCCCCCGGGAACGAGAACTGGCGGAACAGGCGGCGCAGGCCCTCTTCGTTCCGCGGGACGTCGGGATAGATTTCGCTGTAGCTGCCTTCGAGCCAGGTGTTGGCGACCATGCCGGGTCCGCCATGCCCGGGTCCGCAGATGTAGATCATGTCGAGATCGCGCCGGGAGATGACCCGGTTGAGATGGGCATAGATGAAGTTGAGGCCCGGCGTCGTGCCCCAATGGCCGAGAAGTCGCGGCTTGACGTGCTCGGCTTTCAATGGCGTGCGCAGCAGCGGGTTGTCGAGCAGGTAGATTTGACCGACCGAAATGTAGTTGGCCGCCCGCCAGTAGCGGTCGATGAGCGCCAGTTCGTCCGGTCGCAGGGGCTGATCGCCCGCTTCATGCTTCATGACTCTCTCCATCGCATTCAGTGGTAACGAAGCGGCGGCCTCCGAAGGTTCCGAAGTCGTCTGGATTTCAGCCGCGCATGCGGCTAGCGGCGCGAAAATACTTGCGCGCGGTGGCGGCGAGTTCGGCGGCCGTCAGATGATCCATCGGTTCGACCGCCCACACCCGACGTGAAACCTGCGGGTGCCGGTGATGCAGATGTGCGGAAAGCTCGACCTTGGCCGAACCCGGCCCGACCAGAAGAATGGCACCTGCCGTGGAGAGACGGTCGCTGATGGCCTCCATGAACGCCGTGTCGAGCGGCTCGGTCCCCAGTCCGACATGGTCTGATTTGCGGTGGATCTTGTGGACGACGTCCTCGTTCTCGATCACTGTCTGATCCGTCCGTTCACGGCCGACCGCGAAGAGCCGCGCCTGACGGTGGTCCAGCCACACACACGTTGAAGTGCTGCATTCGTTATGCCTTCGTTTCCAGAATAGGCTCACTGGCCCTGTGGCGCTGGGGCGCGCAACTCATCCGCCTCGGCCGATCCGACGCAGAGCATATGGTCGTCGATGCCCTTGACCCCTGGGACGCCTTCGATGACAACGCGGATCGCCTGGCGTTCAATGTCCGTGCGCACGCTGCCCCAGAGGTGCACGGCGCCCTCGATCACCGAAACCGTGGGCTGCGTGATCGCGGTGCCCAGCATGTCGCGCAGGCGCGCGGCGATACTGGTGCGGAGCGCCTGATCGCCCTTGGCAATCCGTTCCGGGCGGCTCTCGGCAATACAGAAGAGGAGATCTGCGCGGCTGACGATTCCAGCGAGCCGCTCTCCGCGCATGACCGGAACGCGCTTGATCTTGTTGGTCTCAAAGAGCCGGGCGATCTCCCCGACCGGCATGTTTTCGCCGATCGTGACCACCCGCGGGGTCATCACGTCATCGACACGCCAGCTGTGAGAACGGATAAAGCTCTCGGTACCTTCCTGTGTAGCAAGGTCCGCACGCAGATTGCTGCCGAGCTCGGTGCGGCGCAGCAGGTCGCCTTCGGTGAGGATGCCGACGAGGGTATTCTCGTCGTCGATCACCGGAGCGCCGCTGATATGGTGGTCGAGCAGGATGCGGGCGGCATGGCTGACACTGTTGCCGGGGCTGAGCGTCACCACCTGCCGTGCCATGATGTCCTTTGCCTTCATTGCGGTATCCTCCTGATGCGGTCCAGTTAGGACCCTTGGAGCTCGTGCGCCTTGATCCATGTCATCCGTTGAAACGTCGGGCATTTGATGCGGGTCAAGTTCGCGAGAACGCACGCGAATAGGACTCGCTGCAGCACTTCACCCGGAGATCCTTGATGACCATCCGCAACCTCGCAGCCAGCCTCGCTCCGCAATCCGTGGCCATCATCGGCGCATCTGCAAGGGAAGGGTCAGTCGGCCAGGTCGTGCTGGCCAACGTCGTTGCCGGCGGATTCAAAGGCAGGATTTATCCGGTGAACCCGAAATATACCGAGCTCGCGGGCATGCCCTGCTATCCACGCGTGGCCGAACTTCCCGAAGCTCCCGATCTCTGCGTCATCGCCACGCCCGCGCGAACCGTGCCCTCGCTAATTGACGAGATCGGTAGGACAGGCGGCCGACTCGTGGTCGTCATCACGGCCGGGATCGACGCTGCGTTGCGCCGCGAGATGCTTGCGGCCGCAAGACCCCATCTCCTGCGCATCATCGGGCCCAATGTCATCGGGCTTTTGGCGCCGCGCGTGTCGCTCAATGCGAGCTTTACTCATCTCGCGCCGATCGAGGGCAAGCTCGGTCTGATCTCGCAATCGGGCGCGATTGTCTCTTCGATCGTCGACTGGGCCGCCGCTGAGGGTATCGGCTTTTCCCAGATCTATTCGCTCGGCGACATGGCCGACGTCGATGTCGGCGACTGTCTCAACATGCTGGCGACCGATGGGCAGACCGCGGCGATCATCATGTATCTCGAATCCATACCGGAGATCCGCAAGTTCATGTCTGCCGCCCGGTCGGCCGGCACCATCAAGCCGGTTATCGCCATCAAGCCGGGGAGGCATACCGAAGCAGCAAAGGCGGCGCAGACCCATACCGGCGCGCTCGCCGGAGCGGACAGGGCGGTCGATGCCGCCTTGCGGCGTGCCGGCATCATCCGGGTGGACGACCTCGAGGACCTGTTTAACGCCGCCGAGACCACGGCGCGCTTTGCGCCCTTACGCAGCGCCCGCGTCGCAGTGGTGACCAATGGCGGCGGGGCAGGGGTCCTTGCCGTCGACGAGTTGCTCGACCGCGGCTGCGCGCTCGCCGAACTGGGAAACCAAACCATCGAGAATCTCGATCGCGTACTGCCCGCGGCCTGGTCCCGAACCAATCCCGTCGACATCATCGGCGACGCTCCACCGGCGCGCTATGCCGCCGCGCTCGAAGCGGTTGCCGCCGATCCGCAGGTCGATGCGGTCATGGTCATGAACTGCCCGACCGGGCTTGCCTCGCCTGTCGGCGCGGCGGAAGCGGTCGCACAGATGGTGGACAGGGGTATGATCCATGGCCGACCGGTGCTGGCGAACTGGCTCGGCAAGTTCGCGGCCGAACCTGCGCGCGACATCCTGCAGAAGGCCGGCGTGGCGACCTTCGAGACGCCGGAAGGAGCGGCCGAGGCCGTCGAATTCCTGACCAAGTGGGCCGACTTGCGGCGCATCATGGAACGGGTGCCCGAACGCCATGCGGCGTTTGCTACCGACCCGGAGACGGCACGGGCGGTCTTCAAAACCGTCGCCGGCGATGCCCGCCGGCTGCTCACCGAACCCGAGGCTAAGGCGGTGCTCGCGGCCTATGGCGTGCCGGTGACGCGGACGCTGGTTGCGAGGACGCTCGAGGAGGTCGGACAAGCGGCTGAGAAGCTCGGCGCTGGCCGCATCGTCGTCAAACTTCTCTCGCGCACCATCACGCACAAGTCCGACATTGGCGGCGTTGCCCTCGGACTGGTCGGTGCGGATGAGGCAAAGGACGCTGCAGTGCGGATACGCCAGCGCATCGCCAACCTCGGACGCGAGGCAGAAATCGACGGTTTTGCCGTTCAGCCGATGGTCGAACTTGATATGGCGGAGGAGGTCATCATTGGTGTCGATCGGGATCCGGTGATCGGCCCGACCATTCTTTTCGGGGCCGGAGGAACTGCCGTCGAGGTGCTGGACGACACGGCGACCGGCATCGCGCCGCTGGATCCAGTCCTCGCCGGAGACCTCATCGACCGAACGCGCATCGGCCGGCTGCTTGCCGGCTACCGCGACAAGCCGCCCGCAGACCGCGAAGCCATTGTGCGAGCGCTGCTGGCCGTTTCGCAGCTGATCGTCGATTTCCCTTGCATTGAGGCGCTCGACATCAATCCCCTGCTGGTCGACGAGCACGGCCTCATTGCCCTTGACGCCCGCGTCGTCATCGATCCCGCCCGTCTGGATGAGCCGGCACCGAACCCCGACCTTGCCGTGCGTCCCTATCCCTCCGGATGGGAACGCCGCGTGACCTTGAGGTCGCAGGACTATCTCGTGCGGCCCATCCGACCAGTCGACGTGCGGCTCTATCCCGACTTCCTGGCGCGCGTGACTGCCGAGCACATGCGCCTGAGATTCCTGTCGCCGGTGCGTACGCTCTCGCCTGAGCTCCTGGCGCGCCTGACCCAACTCGACTACGACCGCGAGATCGCGCTGGTGGCGATCGAGGAGCCGTGCGAGGCGCTGGCGGGCATCGCCCGCTATGCCGCCGATCCCGACAAGACTTTCGCCGAATTCGGCATTCTTGTGCGCAGCGACTTGCACGGCCGTGGGTTGGGTAGGTTCCTGATGGAGCGGCTACTCGACTATGGACGCACCGATGGCATCGGCCGCATCGAGGGCCTGATCCTACGAGAGAACACAGGTATGATCGGGCTGTGCCGCGAGCTTGGATTCCAGGTCGCGACGGCCGACGATCCGGCCTTGGTCAAGGCTGTTATCGACCTCGCGGGGGCGGGCCCTCAGTTCTCGCCCTTCACGCATTCGGCCTCCGCCAACGCCAGGTAGGCCTTCGCTTCGCGCGGCCAGCGATCCGGCTCTGCCGGAGTGTCGTCCAGAAGATGCGCGAGGCAAATGCGGGCACGCAGCACGGCACGGAACGCGCCATATGTGGCGATCAGCCGGCGGTCAGGCCGATCCCCGATGGTTTCCTCGAGCACGGCGAGGAGACTGGGGCGGATCCAGCCGGCGCCGAGGAATTCGCATTCGAGACCGAGATAATTGAGCTCATCATAAGGGTCGATGAGGCGCATCTTGGGGTCGAAGTCGAGGCAGTCGAAGATCTGCGGCGGGTCGGCAAGACACACATGCTCCGGGCGAAGGTCTCCGTGACCTTCAACGATGTGACCTGAGGCGATTCGTTCGAGGATGGTCGGGGTCCAGAGGGTCAGCAGGTTATGCACCCGTCTCAGGATCCCGCGGGTCCAGGGGGATGCAACACCCATGCAGGAGCTGAGCAGCAGGTCCTGGCTGATCGCCAGCTCTTCGCGCAGGTGCTCCAGATAGCGGTGCCCCTTAGCTATCCGCGGCGCAGCAGCCGCATAGTAGCGGGCTAGCCGGTCGGCGACGGTGAGGACGTCGGCAGTCTCGACGCGGCCCAGCCGGATGCGGTGGTCAAGCATCAGATCGGCCGGCAATTGCCGCATCTCGATGAGATAGTCCACGTCTCGGCCGGCCGATGACAGCGAAAGCCGCCCGTCGCCATCGATACGCAACGGCACCAGGCGCAGATAGACATCGTCGGTGAACCTGCGGTTGAGCCGCAGTTCCTCCTCGCAAAAATGCTTCCGCCTTTCCGGCGTTGAATAGTCGAGATGCCGGTACAGGACCGGCTTCTTGAGCTTGTAGACGCGCTCGCCCGTCAGGAATACCCAGGACATATGCGTTTCGCGCACCTCTATGCACGCCGGTCTTTGCGGGTAAGCATCGGGTTGCCGCAGGAACGCGACCTTCTCGGCGATGGCAGGTTCAGGTGCAGTGGCAGCTGCCTGTTCGGGCGCCGGGACCGGCTGGCCTGTGGTGCCTTGATTCACAGTACTGGCTCGTTCTAGCGCAGGCTGAGCGCAGAGGGCTCGAGCAGTCCCCTGCGCTCGAGTTCATCAAGGATTGAGCGGGGTATCGGGCGGCAGGCGCAATTGGCCGCATGCTTGACATGCCAGTCGATTCTTTCATCGAGCGTCGCGTTGCGCGCGAGCTTGTGCGCCTCGTGCCATTGTTTGTTGATCTTGCCCATGACCGTCACCCGGTTCAGCCTCCTGCCGCCGCGGTCGGCTTCGAGGCGATCCGGACAAGCACGTCGGCGAAGGCGGCGACGCTCTGTTCAATATCGGGCGAGGCGATCTCGGCTTCCTTGAACAGTCGGGTCGCAGTGGGCGCACGTGGCGCCGCCGAAGCGATTTCGCCCAGCGCTTTCTCACCAGGGAAATTTTTCGCTGTGCCATTGCAGGTGAGGAAGAGGGCGATAGCGTCATGGCTGCGCAAATGTTCGGACACGAAACTGCGCAGCGGTGGCGCCGGCCGCCCCGCCCAAACGGGGCCGGCGGCTACGACGAGATCGTAGCGGCCGGTCGCCGACGCCGGCACTTCGATTGGCGGCCTGCCGCCAGTCAGCACGTCCCATGCTTGCCGCAACCCACCCAGTAAGCCCCGTCTATAGGCCATGCAGGTGAACTCGGCCGTGTCGGCGCCAAGACGCGCAGCCAGCAGTTCGCTGACCCTGCGGGTATTGCCGGTGAAGGAATAGTAGACGACCAGGATGCGCATGAGCTGGTTCTCCTCTGGGTAGAACAAGCCTACTGTTTGCTGATGAGGGCACTTTGATCCCGGTCAAACCCGACATTTTGCGATCCAGCAGCATGATCGGCGTCAAGCCGATGCAGTCGGTGGGCAGGTAGGCTAGCCTCCGTCGGAGCATTTGCGGGAGCGCCATCGATGTCGGACGGAAAACTTGGCGCAATCCCCATTGGGCGCGATAGCGCACTCGTGGCCGTCGCCATCCTTGGGCTTGCCCTCGGAGCCACGTCGTTGGCCGCCGGCAACGGCAAGCTCGCCGATGTCGCCTGGTCCGGCGCAACGATCCTAGTGCTGGTGGCGCTCCTTGCCCAGATCGCGACGTCGCTGCGCCATGGCGACTTCGGCCTCGACGTGCTTGCCGCGCTCTCGATGAGCATGGCGGTGCTGTTCGGCGAGGCACTGGCCGGCAACATCGTCGCCCTGATGTACGCGGGTGGACAACTCCTCGACAGTTTTGCAGAGGGCAAGGCGCGCAGGGAGATGCAGGCGCTGCTGGGTCGCGTCGCCCGGACCGCGATGCTCTATGTCGATAGTCATCTCGTCGAAACGCCGATCGAAGCGATCGTGCCCGGAGCGCGACTTCTGATCCGTCAGGGGGAGGTTGTGCCAGTCGACGGCACATTGGTGGGTGGCACGGCTGTCCTCGACAACTCGGCACTGACTGGAGAGTCGCTGCCGCAGACGCTCGAAGCGGGCGGTGCAGTGATGAGCGGGGCGACCGCGACCGGCGCTGCCTTCGACCTCATCGCCACACGAACTGCGGCCGAAAGCACCTATGCCGGTATCGTGCGACTTGTTGAAGAGGCGCACGAGACCAAGGCGCCCATGGCGCGTCTTGCCGACCGCTATGCAGTCGGGTTCCTTCTGGCCACGCTCGTGATTGCGGGCCTGGCCTGGTGGCTAAGCGGCGAACCCGTCCGTGCCCTCGCTGTCCTGGTGGTGGCAACACCCTGTCCGCTGATCCTGGCCGTACCTGTGGCGATCATTTCCGGCATGTCCCGCCTGTCGCGAGCCGGAGTGCTGATCAAGAGCGGGGGAGTCGTGGAGACGATGGCGCGCATCAAGACCATCGTGCTCGACAAGACCGGCACATTGACCCATGGCAGCGCCACCCTGGCCGGCATTCGGGCGGCTCCCGGATTTGCGCCCGAGGAGGTGTTGCGACTTGCCGCCAGCCTCGATCAGGCGTCGACCCACGTCCTGGCCGCTGCCCTGATCGAAGCAGCCCACCGGCAGGGTCTTGCGCTGACGCCGCCGGCCGGCGTGCGCGAGAAACCGGGTACCGGGATCGAGGGCGTCGTCGGTGACCGGCGCGTCGCCCTCGGCCGCGACAGCTACATTGCCGAACATACCGCGGAGGATCGCAAGGACCTGCATGCAGGCCTGCCGCCTGAAACGGTCAGCGTTGCCGTCGCGATCGGTGGCAGGTTCGCGGGGCTCCTGCTGCTAGAGGACCAGGTTCGCCAGGAGACGGTTGCGGTTCTCGCGCAGCTGCGCGCGAGCGGCATGCGCCTCGTCCTTGCCTCGGGCGATCACCCCGCGATTGCCCGAGCCGTTGGCCAAAAACTCGGGCTCGACGTCGTCGAGGGCGATCTCGGTCCGGCCGAAAAGGTCGGTCTTCTCGAGCGGGCAAGACGCCATGGACCGGTGATGATGGTCGGCGACGGCGTCAACGACGCGCCAGCGCTCGCTGCCGCCGATGTCGGACTTGCCATGGGTGCTCGTGGCAGTGCTGCCTCCTCCGAGGCGGCCAACGCCGTGGTGCTCGTCGACAGTCTCGCCCCGGTAGCCGAGGCGCTTCATATTTCGCGGCGCACCCGCAACATTGCTCTGCAGAGCGTCTGGGCCGGCATTGGTCTCTCGCTCACCGGCATGGGCTTTGCCGCTGCCGGATATCTGCCGCCCGTTTATGGGGCGCTATTTCAGGAAGCGATCGACGTCGCTGTCATCCTCAACGCATTGCGGGCGCTGCGCTAGCATTCGCGCCCCTCCTGCAACGCGGCAACGTGCGATGATTTCAAGTTGTGTGGTTTGGCGAAGTTCGCGGTCGTCCTTTCTGGATCCTTGGTGCGCACTCACTGGCGCCGGACACACCCGCCTATTAAATGCAAAAATATGCTTGCAAAAAAATGCAATCATTATTATCTAGCCACCAGAAGGCAACGATTGCCGCAAAAGCAGCAGCAGGACATCTGCAAATGACAACCAAACCTGAAGTCACTGGCTTCTTCGAGCCGCGCAGCTGGTCGATCCAGTACGTCGTGGCCGATCCGGAAACGCGCAGATGCGCCATTGTCGATCCAGTTCTCGACTACGACGAGAAGTCTGGCGCGACCGGCACCGATGAGGCCGACAAGATCCTCGGTTTTATCAGGGATAAGGGTTACGAGGTCGAATGGATCCTCGATACCCACCCGCACGCCGACCATTTCTCGGCCGCCCAGTATCTAAAGGAGCAGACCGGCGCAGCGACGGCCATAGGCGAGAAGGTGACCGCGGTGCAAAAGCTCTGGAAGGGTATCTACAACTGGCCCGAGTTGCGCGAAGACGGCAGCCAATGGGACAAGCTTTTCGCCGATGGCGAGACGTTCATGGTCGGCAACATCCCTGCACGGGTCATGTTTTCGCCCGGCCATACCCTGGCCTCGATCACCTATGTGATCGGCGACGCGGCCTTCGTCCACGATACTCTTTTCATGCCCGACAGCGGCACGGCTCGTGCCGACTTCCCCGGTGGCAATGCGCGAACGCTCTGGAACTCGATCCAGGCAATCCTCGCCCTTCCTGACGAAACCCGGATCTTCACCGGCCATGACTATCAGCCGGGCGGACGCGAGCCGATGTGGGAAAGCACCGTGGCCGAGCAGAAGACCAGCAATATCCATATGGCGAGGTGCAAATCCATCGAGGAGTTCGTTGCCGTGCGCGAGGCGCGCGACAAGACGCTGCCCATGCCCAAGCTGATCCTGCATGCATTGCAGATCAATACCAATGCTGGGCGGCTGCCCGCGCCTGAGTCCAATGGCAGGCGGTACCTCAAGATCCCACTGGATGCGCTTGAGGGGGCGGCATGGTGAGCCCGGCGGTTGACATGGAGCTGTCGCAGGAAACCCGTGCCATCAAGGGGAGGGTCGACGAGGCCTCGAGCTTCCTCAAGAAGCTCGCCAACCGCGATCGGCTACTTGTCGTATGCGCGCTGGTCGAGGGTGAACGCAGCGTGCGCGGGCTCGAGGACCTGCTCGACATTCGCCAGCCCGGTCTCTCCCAGCAACTCGCCGAATTGCGCGCTGCCGGCATGATTACCGGTCGAAAGGACGGCAAGGCGGTATTCTACAGTCTGGCTGATCCAAAGGTGAAAGCTCTCGTCGGCACCATGTACGAGCTCTTCTGCGGTCCCGACGCAGGCTAGGGCAGCATCAAGCTGATATGCCGATCCGCCAGTCCACCGGCTGGCGGCGCAGCATCACACGTCCAACGGAAAGGTAGTTTCGTGACCCAGTTCACGCCATTTCTCTCGCTCGCCGGCGGCATGCTCATCGGATTGTCCGCCGTGCTCCTCATGGCCTCACATGGCCGGATCGCGGGCATGACCGGCATACTCTCGGCAATCCTGCCGCCGCTGTCTTCGGATTGGCCATGGCGTGCCGCATTCCTTGCTGGGGCAGTGGCCGCGCCGGCTCTGATCGTGGCTCTCTCGGCAGACAACATCGGCTTCGCCAGTTCCACCCCTACGCCATGGCTGATCGCCGGAGGATTGATCGTGGGTGTCGGGGTCTATTTCGGCTCGGGCTGCACCTCTGGGCACGGTGTGTGCGGTCTAGCGCGACGTTCCCCTCGTTCGATAGTTGCCACGGGCGTCTTCATGGCCTCGACGGCGGCCACCGTATTCGTCATTCGCCATGTTCTGGGAGTGTTCTAGTGCAAAAGGTTCTAGTCGCGGGCCTCATCGGCCTGCTCTTCGGCACCGGGATCGCGATCTCGGGCATGGCCAACCCAGCCAAGGTCCTCAACTTCTTTGACTTCGCCGGAACATGGGATCCATCGCTCGCCTTCGTCATGGGCGCTGCGCTGCTTGTGACCGCCCTTGGCTATCGTCTGGTGCTCAGGCGTAGCGCCCCGCTCTTCGACAAGGGCTTCCACCTCCCCACCGCCCGTCGTATCGACCTTCCGCTCGTCGCGGGCGCGATGCTCTTCGGGGTGGGCTGGGGCATCACCGGGTTCTGCCCGGGCGGCGCCATTCCGGCGCTGGGGCTCGCCGAGCTCGATGCATTCGTCTTCGTTGCCTCCATGATCGGCGGCATCGTCCTTGCCCGCTCCACCCGCCTGGCGCTTGCCGGTCGTGCCAGCGCCCAGAGTGCCTGAACAACCAAAGGTATCATCATGAACATCAACAGGATCGACGGCCGGTTCGCGACTACCGGCCAAATTACCCCGAAAGACATCGCCGAGATCAAGCGCATGGGCTTTTCAGGAATCGTTTGCGCCCGACCGGACAACGAGGAGCGCGATCAGCCATCGTTCGATGACATCGCACGCGCCGCCAAGGAGGCGGGGCTTCCAATCGCTCATATACCGGTCTCCGGTATGCTTACGCAGGGTCAGGTTATGCGGTTCGAAGAGGCGATGGCTGGAATGGACGGGCCTGTGCTCGGCTATTGCCGTTCGGGCGCACGCGCGGGAAGCCTTTATGCAACTTCAAAGCGCTAGGGCGCGCGCCATGTTGGCGAGATACGTTCCCATCCTCACCTGGGGCCGAGCGTATACGCGCGAACAGTTCGGCCGCGACGCGATTGCGGCCGTCATCGTCACCATCATGCTGATCCCGCAATCGCTCGCCTATGCGCTGCTTGCCGGCTTGCCGCCTGAGGTCGGGCTCTACGCCTCGGTTCTCCCGCTCGTTGCCTATGCAGTCTTCGGGTCGTCTACCTCCCTGGCGGTGGGACCGGTCGCCGTCGTCTCCCTGATGACTGCGGCCGCCGTCGGCAGGATCACGGCGGAGGGAACAGCCGATTATATCAGCGCGGCCATCGTCCTTGCGCTATTGTCCGGAGGGATCCTGACGCTGATGGGCGTCCTTCGGCTCGGATTCGTCGCCAACTTCCTCTCCCATCCGGTGATTTCCGGGTTCATCACCGCCTCCGGCATCATCATCGCGACCAGCCAGCTGAGCGGGCTCTTCGGCATTGCGAGCCATGGCCACGCCATGCCCGAACTCCTGACCTCGCTGTGGGATCATCTGTGGGAGATCAATCCTTATACGCTCGCCATCGGCATGTCCTCGCTTGCGGGTCTCGTCTGGATACGCCGCGACCTGGCTCGCCGACTCGTAGCGCTCGGGGTCCCGGCTGCCACCGCCACCACTGTTGCGCGCGCCGGCCCGGTCGTCGTCGTGCTCGCATCGATCGTGGCGTCAGTCGTCTTCGGACTGGGAGAAAAGGGGGTCGCGCTCGTTGGCGACGTTCCTCAAGGTCTGCCGATGTTCGTCGTTCCCAATTTGAGCGTCGACCTTGTCGCGGCCCTCCTGGGTCCCGCCTTCATCATCTCGATCGTCGGCTTCGTCGAATCCATCTCGGTTGCACAGACTCTGGCAGCCAGAAAACGCGAGCGCATCGATCCCGATCAGGAGTTGATCGGGCTCGGTGCCGCCAACATCGCGGCCGCTATCGGATCCGGCTATCCCGTGACGGGAGGCTTTGCACGGTCGGTCGTCAACCACGACGCCGGCGCCGTCACCCCCGCCGCCGGTGCCTTCACCGCCCTCGGCATCGCTATCGCGACGCTCGCCCTGACCCCATTCCTCGCGCTCCTGCCCAAGGCCACCCTCGCGGCGACCATCGTTGTTGCGGTGCTCTCTCTTGTCGATCTGGCGATTCTCAAGAAAGCCTTGGCCTATTCCAGGGCGGATTTTGCCGCCGTTGCGACAACGCTCGGTGTGACGCTGGTGTTCGGGGTGGAGCTGGGGATTTCACTAGGCGTTGCCGCTTCGATCCTGATCTTCCTCTACCGCACATCAAAGCCGCATGTGGCCGTCGTCGGCCGGATGCCCGGCACCGAGCACTTCCGCAACGTGCTGCGGCACCGCGTCGAGACAGTTCCCAAGATCCTTTCCCTGCGCGTCGACGAGAGCCTCTATTTCGCCAATGCCCGTTTCCTCGAAGACTGCATTTACGAAAAGGTGACCGCGCATCCGGAGATCAAGCACGTCGTTCTGATGTGCCCGGCGGTCAACGCCATCGACATGTCGGCGCTCGAGAGCCTCGAGGCGATTAACGGGCGGCTGCGGGACATGCAGATCGACTTCCACCTCGCAGAGATCAAAGGTCCGGTGATGGACCGACTCAAGCGCTCCGACTTCCTCCAGCACCTGACCGGCAAGGTGTTCTTGAGCCAGCACGCTGCCATTGCCGAACTCACCCAAGTGTCGGATGGGCCGCGCCGCGTCTGATCCGTCATGCTTATCGCCGGTCTCGCCGGCTGTCGTGGTCATGAATAGGCGTGACCTCACTTGCGGCGGCCACCTCGCTGCCGGACCTCTTTGCCGGGGTGATCGCGGTACCTTGCCGGCGCACCCAGGAGCTATACGAAACTCGGCCACGGTTCGATCGTAGACTTCGGAAACCCTTGGCAGGTTTCGGCGGCTAGCCGCAGGGCGGTGCGTTCGTCGATCGAGTGGATGGTGAGGGAACACGACTATGAGCGTATGCGGCCAATGTCCGAGGGAAGCTAGCGGCTGAGTCCGAGCCGGATCTGTTTTTCGATTTCGATGATGGCGAAGAAAACCACGCCAATTCCGACGATTAGCAAACCGTCCACCAAGGACACTGCGCGGGTGCCGAAGATCGCCTGCGCGGGAGGGAGATATGTCACCGCGAATTGCGCGGCGGTAATGGCGATGACCACGGCCCACACGACCTTCGTCCCGCGCACCGCTGCCAAGGTGAGCGACGTGCCATGGATATTTCGGATGAAGAAGAGGTGGAAGATTTCCAACACCGCCAACGTGTTCAGCGCCATCGTCTGCGCCAGTTCCAGCGGATAGCCCCGGTCGATTGCATAGGTGAAGATGCCGAACACCGCCGCCAGGAACAGGAACGCCACCAGAACAACATGCCAGACCAGTTCGCCAGACAGGATCGGAGCATTGCGGGCGCGTGGAGGTCGAGCCATCGTCCCCGGCTCTGTCGGCTCGAAGGCGAGTGCGATCCCCAGGGTTATGCCGGTGATCAGGTTGATCCAGAGGATTTGAACCGCGGTGATCGGTAACGCAAGGCCAGCAAGCAAGGCCAGGACAACCACCATCGACTCGCCCGCATTCGTGGGCAAGGTCCAACTGATCACCTTCTTGAGGTTGTCAAAGACCGTGCGCCCCTCCCGCACCGCCGCAGCGATAGACGCGAAGTTGTCGTCGGCCAGCACGAGATCGGCGGCTTCCTTGGCGGCTTCGGAACCTTTCAGTCCCATGGCGATGCCAGCATCGGCGCGTTTCAGCGCGGGCGCGTCGTTCACCCCGTCGCCCGTCATCGCGACGGAATGCCCATTGGCCTGAAGTGCGGTCACGAGCCGCAACTTGTGCTCCGGACTGGTCCTGGCAAAGACATCGACGTTGGAAACCTCGAGCGCCAACTGCGCGTCATCGAGCCTTTCGAGTTCCGCGCCTGTCAGCACACGGCCCGGGTTTTCGAGGCCCACCTGCCTTGCGATGGCGGCGGCGGTTCCCGCATGATCGCCTGTGATCATCTTGACGCGGATGCCTGCCGCCCGGCATTCGGCTACCGCTGCAACCGCCTCCGGACGGGGCGGGTCGATCAGGCCGACGAGACCGAGAAAGCCGAGCCCGCTTTCAACCGTAGCCGCGTCGATTCGTTCGCCTGTTTCGGGCCGCTCGGCGAGCGCGAGCACGCGCAGACCAAGGCGAGCCAAGGCTTCGGCCCGATCATGCCAATGCTTGAGGTCTGTGTCGCGGCACATGCCAAGCACCCGCTCGGGCGCACCCTTGACAGAGGTCACGCGGCCGGCGGGCCCCTCGGTCAGGACGGCCATATAGCGGTGGCGGGCATCGAAGGGGATGGCATCCAGCCTTCGCGTCAATGCACGCGGCTCGTCCATCACCTTGCGTGCGAACGCCACGAGTGCGCCCTCCATCGGATCACCTTCGACCGACCAGTGACCGTCGCGCAGGCGCAGCTCCGCGTCGTTGCACAGCGTTGCCGCGCGCGCGAGGCCATCAAGGTTCCCGGCGGGAGTGATATCGCCCTCCGGGGCATAGCCTTCACCGGAGATATCAAACACGCCTTCCGGGGTCTCGGCAGCTGCGACCACCATCTCGTTACGGGTCAGCGTGCCGGTCTTGTCGGTGCAGATAACCGAGACCGAGCCGATCGCCTCGATGGCAGGCAGGCGGCGGACGATGGCGTTGCGACACGCCATGGCCTGTACGCCGACGGCAAGCGTGATGGTCATAACCGCCGGCAAACCTTCGGGGATTGCCGCGACTGCGACGCCTACCACCGCCATGAAAATTTCGGAGAATTCGTGATGCCCGACAAAGTAGCCATAGGCGAGCAGAAGGCCCGAGGCCAGCAGGATCAGGAACGACAGCCAGCGCGCAAAGTGGTCCAACTGCGCGACCAGCGGCGTCGTCAGCTGTTCAAGCCCCGCTAGGAGTCCACCTATGCGGCCGATCTCCGTGTCGGTGCCGATTGCAACCACCAGTCCGCGCGCGGTGCCTTGTGTAACCAGCGTACCCGACCATAGCATCGACCGCCGGTCTCCAAGCGCAGCGTCAGCCGCGACAGGATTCACGACCTTGTCGACAGGGACGGATTCGCCTGTCAGGATCGCTTCCTGCGCCGCCAACCCGCGCGCCTCCAGGATACGCAAGTCGGCTGGCACCTGGTCGCCTGCCTCCATCAGCACGACGTCCCCTGGCACCAGGTCGGCGCCGTCAACAGACGTTCGGGCGCCGTCGCGCAACACGGCCGCGCGTGGGGCCAGCATGCCCCGGATCGCTGCCATTGCAGCCTCGGCCTTGCCTTCTTGAACAAAGCCGATCACCGCATTGGCCAGCACGACGGCCAGGATCACGCCCGTATCCACCCAGTGCTGGAGCGCACCTGTAACCACCGCCGCGCCGATCAGCACGTAGATCAGGACGTTATGGAACTGGGCAAGGAAACGGCGAACAGGGCCGCGGGTCTGCGCCTCGGGCAACCGATTAGGGCCATGCTGCGCCAGCCGCCGCGCCGCCTCCAGGCCGGTCAATCCGTCCGCTCTGGAATCGAGGGCGGCCAGGCAGGTCGACGTGGGCTGGCTGTGGGGGTTGGTCAGGCTCAACTCAGTCACATCGCTGTTGTGCATGGTGGCCGCGACATCGGATTCGTCTCTCCTCTGTCTCGGGCGCAGGCGGCGCGTTACTCCCCGGGCACCGGTGCCACCAGCGCCGCGTTCGGCTTCTCCGCGGCGATGCTCGGCCGCCGTAGCATAACCGCGGCGACCGCTCCGAACCCGATCGTGGTCAGGGCCAGGGTAAACAGCCATCCGACGAACGGAATGAGCCCGACGGCGGTCGCGACCAGCACCGCAACGATCAGCACGGCAAATCTTCTCGGATTGGTGTTGATCGAAAGGAAGGCGCCGCCGATGCGCATACCGAGGAGGTAGGTTCCGGCGAGGTACGCGAGCGCACCGGCAATCGCCGTAAAGACGAGGACGAAGGGCAGCACCAGCAGGCCGAAGATGGTCATGGCCGTTAGCGGTACGAGGCCGAGCACCGCTGCGAAAGTCACGATGCCGAACCCGAACTTGCGCATCGGCCGGTCCGCGTTCTCACGTTCGAGACCGGAGACGAGCCGCGGTGCAAGGGCGATGAACAATGTCCCTATCAGCAGCAGCAGAACCACCCAGGCGATGGCTGCCCAGAAAGCCGGCCAGAACGTGCGCACGACCGAGTCGGCCGTGCGTCCGGCCTCGCTCACATAATCCGGCGCCTCGAGTTGTTGATAGCTGACGCGCGCGGGATCGGCGACCGAGCTAGGCACCGCGATCACTTCGGGCGCGCGGATGGCAAGCTCGCCGCTGACCCGCGCGTCGGGACCGAACTGGATCGTCCGCCCAAAGAAGCTGAGGTCGCCCGTGACTGTCGAGTTGAGGTTCAGCGTATCGGCCGAAATGAGCGATGAGCCGTCCACCGGCGCGGAAATCGTCACGGACGCTCCCGTAAGCCGCGCGTTTCCTCCGATGACGGCGCCGGTGCCCAAGACGACCGAACTGCCGGCGGCAGTAACATCACCTGCGACCGGCGCACTGACTTCGATCGTGAAGCCGCCGACATAGAGGTCTCCCCCGATACGCTCGTCGACATCGACGTCGAATCCGGCGGCGTGCGCATCACCGGTCACGGCCGCACCCATCCGGACGTTGAAACCTGCCGCGAAAGCGTCGTGGGGGACAGGAGCGGCGATCGTCGTGTTCTGACCGGCGGCATAATGGTCCCCGCCGATATCGAATACGGCATCCTGGGAGCTTGCCGGGAGGGCAAGCGCGAACGTGGCGCCGGCAATGGCAGCGATGCTCTTGCGCATGGCTTGTTCCTTTCTCGATGTGTCCTGCAACGATGCGCCCGCCAAATCGTGCTGCCTTGATACCGATCAATCGAGTGTTGGATCGGAAGCGGCTCAGACCACGGTCAGCACGTTGCGCCGGCTTTCGCGGAGCACCTTGCGTGAAACGCTTCCGAGGAGCAGTTCCTCAAGGGTATTGAGGCCGCGACGGCCCATCACGATGAGCTCGGCGCCGACCTCTTCGGCGGCCGAGACGATCTGCTTTCCGGCATCGCCTTGCCTTGCGAGCTTGCGCGCAGCAACGCCGGCGCGCCGCGCTTCCCGTGCGGCGTCCTCGAGGATGGCCTCCTCCATTGCCGCGCGCAGCGTGGCGTCCGGCGGGACTGGAGGACCTTCCGCCACGATCGGCAGGTAGCCGCCTTCGGCATAAGCAGGCAGCAGTGAGCTGTATCGCTTGAGCTGCTGGTTGAATTCGACTGCCATCAGGTGTCGGTCGCCTTCCGCCACCGGGCGGTCGTCTTCGACATGCAGCAACGTGAGGTCGGCGTGCTGCAATTTGGCAAGATCGATCGCCAGCGCCAGGGCGCGCCGGCTGTGGTCAGACCCGTCGAGGGCAACGAGGATGGTCGTCATGGCGGTTCTCCCAGATTTCCTGCTATCTGGTACGCCATCGGGCGCCAGGCGCCTTGATACCGCTCAAAATCGAGCGTGGTCGGCGCGTCACGATCTGAGAGCTATGAGGCTGCCATCGGCCAGGGTATCGCCCGGGTGGACGACGACGATCTGTCCGGCGGTCAGCCCGCCGACAACTTCGGCACTCTGTCCGTTCATGCGGCCGATCTCGATCGGGATCTGGCGAACCCGGTCTTGCTCGACGAGGAAGACGTTCCAGTCCTGCCCGCTGCGGAAGAGCGCGCTGATCGGGACCTGCAGGCAGTCTTCGTCCTGCCAGACGACCAGCTCGACGAGCGTGCGATAGCCGTGTCCGAGGCGCGGATCGGCGGTCTCGAGATCGATCACGGCGTTGACCCGCTGCTCCTCGACGCCGAGCGCCGAAACCTTGGTGAAGGCCGCCGGCTCGACCCGCCGCACGCGTCCCTCGAGGGGAGTGTCGCCTCCCCAGTCGGAAATGATCGCGCTCGTTCCCGCCGCAATGCGCACGGCATCGGAGGACAGGAGGTCGACGCTGACTTCCAGGTCGCTGGTGTCGCCGAGGTCGGCGATCCGGGTGCCGGCGGCTATGGCCTGCTCGCTTTCGGCGTAGATCGCCAGCACGATGCCGTCAATCGGTGCCATGACGTCGACACAGCAGGCTTGTGAGTCCTTGAAGGTACCCACGGAGCCGAGCCTTGCTTCCGCACTGGCAAGTTCGGACTTGCGCATGGCAACCGATGCTCGTGCCGAGGCGACCTGCGCGGTCTGCATTTCGGCCTGGCTCTGCGCCTCCTGCAGGGCCCTTGTGGAGATGGTTCCGGAGTCGGCAAGCCGGATCGCCCGCTCTAGGTCGTCGTCGGCCATCCGCGCGGCCGTCTCTGCCCTGGCCAGCTCGATCGTTGCGATGTCAACCGCGGTGCGCACCGCATCGCGAGCCGCGATGAGTTCGGCCTGGGTGCGGGGGTCGATGAGGGGCGGATCGGGTGGACGGATCGAGGCGATCACGTTCTCTCCCGCCTTCACCCTGTCGCCGGTTTCGAGGTTCGTGCGGGCCAGATAGCCCGAAATGGGCGAGGAGACCGTGTAGACGTTGCGGACGCGGGTCACTCCCTCCTCACGGATGGTCACCGTCATCGTCCCGGCGGCGACCGCCGCGGTATCGACGAGCACCGGCGTCTCCCGCATCGAATAGGCAAAGCCGCCGATAACGGCAATGATGATGGCGACGACGCCGACCCGTTTGATCCAGACGTTCATGGTCGTCTACTCCCGTGTCTTGAGAACGCTGATGAGATCGAGCCGCGCTACGCGCCGGCGGATGACGAGACCGGTAACGACGACGACGGCCAGTACCAGGCCGCTGCCGATGCCGAAGGTCGATTGTTCGATGACGAACGGGATGCGGAAGAGGTCGGTATCGAACCCTTCGACGACGGCCCAGCAGAAGAGGTATCCGAGGCCCCAGCCGACCGGCTGCGCCGCAAGCGCGACGACCGCCAGTTCCACCAGCAGCACGCGGTAGACTTCGCCGCGCGTGAAGCCGAGCACGCGCAGGCTTGCCAGCTCTCGGGCGCGCTCGGACAGCTGAATGCGTGCGGTGTTGTAGATGACCCCGAAGGTAATGATGATCGCGAGGCCGGAATAGATCCAGGTCATCATCGTCACGTTCTGAGCAACCTGCTCGCGGAAGCGTTCGCGCGAGACGGTCATCAGTGAGATGGCGGCGATCGCCGGTGTGGACTTGAGAACGTCATACAAATCGTCGACCTGCGCCGCATCAACCGCCAGCCGGGCGCCCGTCACGCGGGGCCCGTCGCCGACTAGCCGCGTGAGCGCCTCGTCCGACATGAAGACGGACATGCCGATATAGCTCTGGAAGACGCCGGTAACGGGCACCCACTCGATCCGGCCTTCCTTCTCCAACAGTTCGACCTCGGCGAGGTCGCCGATGCTCAGCCCCAGAATGGAAGCGACGCGGTCGGAGATCATCAGACCCGTTGGCGCCGGCTGGACCGGCGTCAGGTCCGTAGCAAGAATCTGCGAAAGGTCGGCCCCCTCCGTCCAGGCGGAGACGGTAAGTCGCCGCTCGACGTGTTCGTTTCGCAGCACGACGGGCACCGAGCGCATCGGCTCGGCCCGCAGCACTCCCGGGAGGCGCCCGACCGACTGCAGCACCGCGGGCGACTGTTCCTGGCCGAACGCCAGGGTTGCGTCCTGACGTTCCGTGCGGAAGTAGATGATGTCGATCATCGCTTCGATGGAATCGAAGGTGAAGAGGGCCGTCACGATGAGTGACAGGGAGATTGCAGTACTGAAGGTTGTCAGCAAGGAGCGGACGGGATGCCGGATCATCCCGCGCAGGGCCATGGTGGTCAGTTGGGAAAAGAAGCGATGCGCATCCGCCGGCCGATGGAAGAGCTTTCGATACCGGGTGGGAGCGGGCGGTTGCATGGCAACTGCGGCCGGAAGCGACAGGACGTTCCAGAGCGCCTTACCGGCGCCTGCCAGGGCAGCCAGCGAGGTGACTGTTGCGGCGGTCAAGTAGAGGTCGGGCGCAGGACGCAGCACGAGGAACGGGAAGTAGTAGAATTCGCCATAGACCTGCGCCAGCATCGGGGCGACCCACGCTCCCACGGCGCCTCCGATTGCGGTGCCGAGCAGCGCCACCACGATGACGAGTTTGGCATAATGCCAGGCGACCGCCAACGCGCTGAAGCCAAGGGCCTTCAGCAGCCCGACCTGCTCGCGCTCGAGGGTGATCAGGCGTGACAGGATCATGTTGACGAGAAAGGCGGCGACGAACAGGAAAATCGGCGGCACGATCGTCACCATGCCCCGCAATTGCGAGAGCTCGCTGTCGAGGAACGCGTGGGAGATCTGGTCATCCCGATCACGGGCACCGGTGCCGCCATAGGGGGCAAGGATCGTGTCCACCGCCGAAATGACCGCCGCCAGATCGGCGCCGCGCTGCGTGCGCAGCGTCAGGTCGTTGAACGCGCCGGTCATGTCGAACATGCCCGCCAGTTGCCGGCGCGGCATGAACATCACCCCGAATCGCCGCTGGTCCGGCACCAGGTCGCCGGGGCCGAGCGTGTAAACGTATTCGGGAGAGAGCACGATGCCCGTGACTGTCAGCAGCCGCTTACTGCCATTGATAACGCCTTCGAACGTGCTGCCGGGCACCATCCTGTGCGCCTTGGCGAACTGCTCGTTGACGGCAACCTCGCCAACCCGGTCGGGGTCGGGCAGGCGACCGGCGCGAATGTAGAGGCTGTTGACCGAGAGTTCGCCGATATCGGGGATCGAGACGGCCAACCCGGTCGCGGGTTCCCGCATACCCGGCACGTCGAGCAGTACTGCGCGTGCTATCCTGGTTTCGACACCGTTGATGCCCGGGATCCGGGCAAGCTGCTCGCGCAGGTGAAGGGGCGCGCGTACCAGCGAGGCAAACACGGTGCCGAAGCGATAGCGGTCATAGAAGGCATCGCGGGTGTCCTCGAGCGTGCGCAGCGCTCCTACCGCGATGATGATGGTCGCAACGCCACAGGCCATCACCATGGCAATGGCCAGGACCTGCAGCCACATGCGCAGAAGGTCGCGGATAAGCTTGCGGTCGAGCATGGCGATCACCACACCACGTCCTGCGGGCGGATCCGCCTTTCGTTGACGTGCATCTGCGTGATACCGCCATCCTGGAAGGTGAAGACGCGGTGCGCGATCTCCCTGATGCCGGCATTGTGCGTGATGACCGCTGTAGTGGTGCCGAACTCGCGATTGATCCTGTCGAGCGCCTCGAGGACGAGGATACCGGTCTTTGAATCGAGCGCGCCTGTCGGCTCGTCGCACAACAGCACCTGAGGGCGCTTGGCGATGGCGCGGGCGATGGCGACGCGCTGTTGCTCGCCGCCCGAAAGCTGCGAAGGGAAGTGATCCATGCGCTTGTCCAGGCCGACCAACGAAAGCGCTTCTTCGGGCGGCATGGGATCACGCGAGATTTCGGTGACGAGCGCCACGTTCTCCCAGGCGGTCAGGCTCGGGATGAGGTTATAGAACTGGAAGACGAAACCGACATGATCGCGACGGAACCGGGTGAGGCGGGAGTCGGGGTAATCCGTCAGCTCCTGATCGGCGAAGCGCACCGTACCGGCCGAGGCTCGGTCGAGTCCGCCCATGATGTTGAGCAGCGTCGACTTGCCGCTTCCCGAAGGCCCAAGCAGAACCGCCATTTCGCCTTCGAAGAGGTCGAGGTCGACCCCACGTAGCGCCCATACCTCAACTTCGCCGCTACGGTAGACCTTAGAGACATCGTGAGCTGAAAATATAGGTTGGGACATCGCCACCTCCGGCAATGCTCCTGCCTAGTCCGATGGGGTGCCCTTGCCTTTGATCGGGATCAACCACCGAAGCTAGGTGATGCCTTAGGTGGATTCGGCTGGTCTCAACCTAGAACCCCTGAGTTCTTCCCCCCAGTTTGCCGTCGCCAAAGGGACGGCGCCGCCGGTCTCGCATTGCCGCGTTCTGACATTAGTTCGGACGAAGTGTATTACTCTGGAGGTTTCCGGATCACCCGTCCGGTCAGCGACGTCGCGTCGGCGATCGTGTTATAGATGGTCCCGTATTTCCGAACGTTCGTATGCAAAAGTTCGAGTCGGCGGTCGTCTTCGTCGGTGTCCACTACAATCTCATACTCGATCGCAGCCATCTTCGGCGGGTTGTCCTGGCGCACGCCGTGCAAGCGGACCTCGACGCCTTTGAGGTTGAACTTGATCATCGGAATTGCCCGCTCGATGCCCTTGATCATGCAGGCTGCGAGCGCCGCGAGAAGAAGCTGGGCGGGATTGAAGGCGTCGGTCCGACCGTCCACGTCTGTGTCGAGGTCGATCTTTGCGTTCTTGCACTGCGCGAGGGCGGCATGCGCATCGATTCGAGATGCAGTCACATGGTATTCAAGCATTGCAGCACCTATAGGGCGTGCTGGAGATCGCCGCCCGGTTGAGTGTCGTGAAGGCGCCATGTTTGCCCGGATCCAAACGTATCGGGTTGATTGACATCAACGCTTGCGGGCGCACCGCTACCGTCATCCATTCTGGAAAAGTCGGCATCTTTTGCGCAGCTCGTCCCCTTCGAAGGCTGGATGGTCAACAACAATGCTGCCGAGAGGTCAGCAGCGCATCTGGCGTTAAGGTGGGCCTCAGTTGCTAAGTCAACGAAGCCGTCCATTTGGCGTTCGGCGACGTACCCAGGCGCTTTCTGCGGCTGGAGCCCATCTTCTCGCATGGGGAATGCCGGTAGGGCCCGGCACCATGGAAATACTCCTTCGTCTCCGCACGTGATCAGGCCGTGGCTGCCTTGCCAGCGCGACCGTCGCGCCACATGAGTAGCGACCCGGCAACCACTCCCGTGAACAGCAACAGCCAGTCTTGCGGAATCCCGAGCAGAAAGGCGGCGCTTCCGCCCACAAGCGTCCACAGGAAGGGGATGACCAGCAGCCACCGGGAGAAGCGGTCGGTCGTGAGCAACAACAGCCCGAAGGTGAAGATGGTGACGGGACAGGGGGTAATGCCGAACATCGGCATTTCGGCATACTCATGTCCAACCCAGATGCCGATCATCGGGTAGAGGATCGCCGCGTACCCGACCAGAGCGGTGCCGATCCAGCCGATGGGTCTAGACGGAGGGGCAAACTGAAGGTGGCCCCTGACGACTCCGAAGTAGAGGAAGGCAGCGCCTTGCAGAGCGAACAGAATGCCGAATAGGACCGCCGCTGCGTTGATCGTGGAGAAATAGATGCCGTGGTAGACCACACCCGTCCATAGCCACATTGCTGCGAGCCCCGCCGCTATCAGTCGTCCCGAGAGGGACGACGACCTGAAGAGCAAAGCGACCATTCCGACACCGACCACATAGGCGACTATCTGGAGCGGCCAGACCGCGAGGTTGTAGTCTACAAAAACCCCGATGAAACCTTCCCGAGAGAACGGCAGCATTGGTCTAATCCCCTAAAACTGCCATCTTTGTACATCCGCTGAGACAGCCAGCTTTGATCTGGCGCAATCGCCATGCTGGGAGCATCTCTAATGCTGGCCGTCCTCGAGAACCGCATCTACCGCCATCTCTATTCGATATCAAAGGCTGCGACGACGACATCCGCGAACCGGGGGCGTTGCTGCTCAACCTCGAGGGGCTGGCGACAAATGGCGATCGCCTGGATCGTGTTCTCGAGAATGCCGATCGTCGCCTGCTTGCCGGGGCCGCTGCGATCCTGGCCGGAGCTCGGGTGCTTTCGTGGTCAGGGGACGGCGTGCGACTGGACATTGGCAGTGTGCTGATCGCTGCGGCCTGCCTCTGCTGGGGCATCGACAATAACCTGACAGGGAGGAGACCGTTGCTCTCCCTTACGGCTGAATGGCAGCTTAGCGCCGGTGGGTTCAACCGGTCATCGCAACACCTTCTGTAGCCTATCGGCGGGCGTTTCGA
>NZ_BSNS01000021.1 GCF_030160115.1 Devosia nitrariae
ACACCTCCCCATCCTCTCAGATTAGAGGTGTTGCGATGACCGGTTGAACTCACCGCCCCATCTCGGTCATTGCCCTAGTAGCAGCCGCAGCCCAGAAGCGGACATGAGCAAGGCAGGGCACATTGGCACCTTTGCGCCACTAGCGGACACTTGGTGGCGGACCTCGCCGGCCGGACAGCCTCCCCATTGTCGCCGATCACTTAGAACCACTGGACTATCTAGATCGGTGTCGAGAGCGCTTTCAATGCGACAGCGTTTCGAACCCGTTGCCGCGTTTCTTCAAAGGGCTCAGTGGCCGAAGCGGGCGTGATGTATGGCACAACTTCCATGAATCTCTGACGTGATGAAACGCGAGACACGGCTCGCCCATCATTAATGCGGGCGGCCAAGGTCTCCGGGCTATCACATCCTTCTTTCACAGCACTTCCCAGACTTGCTAACGCGGTTGGCAAGGCGACGGAGGCGCCTAGTCCGGCTTTCGCCTGAAGCAGACGCGCAGGCAAGCCCGCTAAGAACGCGAGATCCGGCACCAACCTCAATACAAAATGCCGTGCGTGCCGACAGGCATTCGAATCAGGATTTGGATGCAAGGCCTCCATCTCGCATAGCGGCCTACCGGCCATCCACTTCTGGAGAAGCGATGCAATCACCGGGAGCGCGTACTTCACGCGCTTCTCCTCGGTTTTCAGCTTCTCGAACTCCCCACCGAAGAGTTCGGCGACGTTCTCCGGACGAAGGACCTCCATCAAGTTCCTCGGCTTAGCCGCGAGCCAAGACAGCAGCCGATCCACCGCCGCAGGGGTCGTTAGCCCGTCGTTGTTGGCGAAGAGATCAGCGATCTCGCGAAGCGTTTCTGCCGGCACACCGGTAAGCGCACCCACACCCTCGATCCATTTGTCTGCCTCCGCAGTGGGATGCTCACTCCGCGCCTGGAACGCGGAAGCGATGCGACTTTCGACCCAAGCGGCGTCGGCCTTTTGCTTGGCGCGAAAGGCCCCAAACGAGCGTTCGACAAGGGAGCGCAGCGGCGCGTCCGTCCCCTCAGCGCTCGCCGGGGGAAGGCGGTTCAAAAGGTACAAGGGCATGCCCTCGCGAACACCCGCGTGAATTGCATCCAGCAAGGCTGTCAGCGGATCATCGATGTCGACGCACTGGTCGCTTTGCGAGAATATCGCCTGAAGCTTCATCCAATGACCGCCGATGCTGCTGGTCTTATCATCGAACGGGACGACGCGGCTGGGCACGACCAGGACAAAGCCCTGTGAGCTTTCGCCTGCGCGGCCGGCGCGTCCTGCCGCGTTTAGAAGTTCGTGCGCCTCGAGCTGCGCGAATTTGTTTTCCGCGGGATCGAAACGGCTGTCGCCCGAAATTATCACGACCTCGCTAGGCAAGTTCATGCCTTGAGCAACCGTCGAGGTCGCAAACAGGACATTTGCCCCGGGGCGCCGCTTGAACAGGCTTTCGTGGAGCAGTCTCTCTTCGCGCAGCAACAGGGAGTGATGCGTAACGGCGCCGCCCGCGAACCGCCCATCCGGCTCCAGCGCGAGGTAGCAATAGGACGGCCCACCCATCTCTTCGACGACGAGTTGATGGAGCGCCTTCTCGTCGTCGTTAAGCACAATCGGGTCATGCGCGACGAGCTCGCGGAAATCACGGGCCGCGGCGACCACCTGTGGAACCGTCTGGGCAAAGACGAGGGTCTTCATCCCGCTCGCCGCCGCGCCGGCGGCGATCAATGCGCTCGTGTGGTTGCCATTGGGCGTCAGATACCATCGCCTGTTGGCCGCCGTACCCGTTGAGAAATGATGTTCGGCATCGAGCAAGGGAAGGAGCGCGTAGTCGTTTCGATCTTGCGTTGCCCAGGTCTGAAGCAGACTGAAAAGGCCAAGCGGCCGCGCGGTCAGCGTCTTCACAACCGCCGCCGGAGCGTTCTTCTGCTTCGGGCGGTCGATACGCGCTTGCCGCAACACGAGATTCAGCTCATCGATCCGCGATGAGGGGTAAACTACGCAACCGCGCACCTGGCGGGTCGGCTTCCAGGCAAGGTCCAGATGAAGACATTGGCTTCCTGTTAGCTCGGTCATCCATGCAGCGACCTCTTCGGCGTTCTTCATCATGGCGGAGAGCAAAAGGAAGTCCGCCCCCGGCGCGACCTGAGCGAGATTCAGCACGGCCAACATCGCGTCGACGCTCCGACGGCTTTTTTCCGGCTCGCGCGGGTGCAGCAAATGACACTCGTCGAATACTACAAGACCAAGATCAGCGAAGGCCGCGGGCTGCGATGACAAGAGTACGAGGCATCGCTCGGGCGTGGTTACCACCACTTCCGGCAGCGCAATGAACTCGACCGCGGAAGCCTCGTCTTCAATGTCGCCAACAATCTCGAAGGCATTGAACGTGCTTTTTAGCGCACGTGTCGTTTGATCGACCAAGGCGTGCGTCGGCACGAGAAAGACAACCTTCTTGTCCCGCAGCAAAGCGGTGGCGATTTTCAGTTCGGCGAGTGTCGACTTGCCGCCGCCGGTAGGGAAGCTCAACGCCGATGAAACGCCGATGTCGAGATAGTGCGCCTCGATCGCCTGTTTGTGGTTGCGCCATAGGTAGGGCCGACGACGCGCCATTCGTCGTATGATCGGCCACCACGCGTCTTCAGAAACGCCGTCCGGCGGCATTATCCGCGACGTCGCGTTCGCAATCAAATCGCGATCTGCGGCAAGCAGGAGGCTCGCTAGGTGCAAGGGCCCTGGAAACAGGCTGTAGATCTCCGCATCAATCCCCAGCACATCGCCTAGCGTGCCAACGCTCAGTTCCTTCACGCGCCCGAACGTTGTTCCGGGTGGCTCGACGCCTCCCGCGTCAACTGGGGTATCAACGCGACTAAGCAAACGCGTCGCGAGGTTCTGCACGCCTTTCAGTAGCGTGAGGTATAGCGCCTCGACAGCGAGGGCCCCGCCTTCCGTTTCCCGCAGCGCGGGGAGTTCAAGCCGCCGAACGGCGTTGAGGTTGCCCTGGCACAAAAGACGGATCGCCTGCAGCAGTACGCCATCAACACTCGTCGCCCGCTCTTCCGCGATGACGATCTGCTTCGCGCATTCGGCAGCGTCTGCGTGCGCCTCGGCGACGAGAAAAAGCAGCGAGGCGCAAACTTCCGGCGCGACGCTCGTGCCATCCACATAGGATGCCGCCCGCTCTTCGGGCGGAGTAGCGAGCAAGCGGGCTTGGTGAGCCGACGCGGCAACGAATGCTGCCGCGTTTCGATTGCCGCGGTCAGGTTCCAGCGCAACGAACGCCTCTTGTGCGGCAGCGAGCCGGCGCATTTCGGCGAGCACTGTGGTGAGCCGCTCGGATGTGGCGCCGGGTAGGCCGCGGAACTCGATACGCGCCGCCACGATCTCCGCATACGCTTCGGTAAGCCGTTTCGGCAAACCCTGGAGATCGAGCCCTGACAGCTGGGGCGAAGAGGCAATCAACGCCGATGTGATGGGGTCAAACAATCACGGCCTCATCGATTTTCGTTCCGACCAGCGCGGCGAACGACGTCATCCAGTTGCGCAAATCATCAAAGTGCATGGTTTCCGCGCGGCGCCGCGAGACATCGCCTTTCGCCAGGTCGGAATAGCCGTCGAAGAGCCGTTCCCGCGCAGCGTCCGCTGCATGCGTTTTCCCGGTTGTAATGCTCACCCGGTACTGACGCACCTCCTGCCAAACGATACGATCGATCGCCTCGTCCACATTAAGACCGGGGAAGCTGTGCTGGCGTGCCGACAAGAGCCCGGTCGTGGTGTGTAGGAGTTCCGACACGCGTTTGCCGGCTTCAAAGCCCTCGATAGTCGGCCACACATCGTCTCGCAGCATTCCGCGCGGATCCGTCGTTGCCTTGTCCTCGAAGATGACCACAGCTGTGATTGTTTTGCCGTCATCGGAGATGTCCAGCTGCATGCCATCGAAGCCCTTATGCGCGTGGAAGATGTGGGGTAACTCGATGGCGCTCCCCTTCGCCTTTGACTGGTTAGCGGTGATCCAGGAGATGGTCTGAAACAACCAGCCGTCGCGATGCCACGGGTCGCCGTTCGCGGCGACTTCGAGCTTGCGCTTGGCGTCCGTAGCGACTTCCTTGTCCGTTCGCGGAGCGCGAACGTTCAGCCCCGCCAAGACACCTTCGACGTGGCGGTATTGCCCGAGCGCGACCCGGGCCACGCGCTCCGCCAGCACTTCGCGGTCAGCGACTTCCCAGCGGGAGCCCTGACACAGATCGCCATGAACCGTTGGAGTAAGCGTAATAGTCATAAGCGTCGAACATCGTTCATAAATGCCTAATAGTATGCACAAATCGACCCGCGCAATAGTCCACACGGGCCGGGTTCGCTGGCCGATCGAATAGCACGGTCAAAGCGCAGATCGTTCTTCAATCGACCTAATCCCAGCGATCGCGCCCCCGCTCAATTCCTCTAAAGCGGCTAGTTTCCGCAGAAGCGGGATATCAGCTGTAGTGCCAAATCGACCAATAAGCCCGACCGCATAGCCGAGGTCATCGAACCGATCGCGCTGATAGTAATGCGCAAAATACCCTTTCAGCGCGGATGGTTCGGCGAGCGCCCGCTTGGCGAGCGCCAGCGCCTCTTGCGGCACGAACTCGGCAATGGATTGCGTCACCGGCGGTAAACCGGCGGTCCGCCGCCAGCCCTCGATATACACGCGTTCCGTCAGCCGGAGACAGTTCAGCACGGCCGCGCCGCGACCCCCATGGAGATAGGTGCGGGCGGCTGATGACCCCGCCATTTGGTCGTCGACCGACTGATCGATCCGGTTCATCCAGTACAGTATCGTACCGCACGCGCTGAGCGCGGCCCCCGCAGGATCATTTTCGTCGTCACGGCGACGCGGCAGCGCCAGCCCGTTCTGCCCATACGCCAAATGCGCGAGCGTAAAGGCCTGAATGGCATCGCCTGGATTGAAGCTGTCTTTGCGCGGCGGGGCGAGGAAGCGCTGCAACGCTTCCGTGGCGAGTTTGTCGGACAGGGATGCCGTTTCGACGATCAGCGGCGACAAGAAGAAGCTGTCATCGCCGGCACCGCGGGCCGCCATGGTGAGCATGGTCGCTCGGTCCTCAGGCGGCAGCGCGTTGAATACGGCCGCATAAGCATTCGAATACAGGTGGTCCATGCAGGCGCTGTAGACGCCGAAGGCCGCCGCTTGCATATCCGGATCTTCCGGGGCGGCAAGGCATTGCGCGATCTCGTTGCGAACGACCTCTTCGTGCTCACGCTCGCCAGCTTCGAGACCACCGAGGTGTTGAAGGGCGTCGACAACGCTCGTCGAAAGAAAGATATGGGGCTCCGTGGGCAAGGCATCGATCTTGGCGATGAGAGCCTCGCGCGCGGCATCGGCCGCCGGGCGGCACCAGCCCGCATGGTCTATGAGATCGAGCTTGAAATGGTAAGGGGCGCCCTTCCAAAAACGGTCGATCAGGTCGGCCATCGCCACCGCCGCGGCCGTGTCGTATTTGCCGTTCCGATGGAACAGGCTGAGGAGAAAATAGGCCTGACCCATGGAGAGGTTAGGATCGCGCAGCAGCTCCAGGAGCCGCGGTCCGATTGCTTCGTTCGCATGCCACGGCACAAGGCCAATGCGGCTACTGACATGGGACAGGGCGGGAATGCCGCTCATCTGCGAGACATAAGCCGCGTAAAATGACTCGCCGCGAAGCCCGATATTCTTCACGGCCGCTTCCTCGCCCAGACGCACGCGTTCACTGGCAAGACGCCGATCCATCCGCGCGACGAGCGCGAGCATCGTCTCGAGGTGATGGCCCGCCACAACCTGGGAGGGCAGCGCATAGACAAAAGCGCGTTCGCCGGCGGTCCAAGCCACGCCGGAGGGCTCGAACCCGACGGACCAGGTCTTCTCACCTTCGATGACGAGACGAACCCCATCGATCTCTTCGGCCATCATCGTGAGCGCCCGGAGCGTGCCGGCTTCGGCCCACTCCCGCGCCCGTCGACCGCACCGCCCCGCGAGACAGGACAAGATGAGCTCGGGATCCGCGAGAACGGCAAAAACCTCCTCCAGCAAAACAGGATCGTCGATCGCGCCGAGAATGAACTCCTTGCGCTTGGCATGAACCGGGTGGCCCAGGGCGTTCGCAATTCCTTGCGCATCGTTTCCGACGGCGCGGATAGCGGCCTCCGCTGCATAAGCGTCCATATACAGGTCATGCTGAAAGCTGATCCGCTCGCCACGGATGACAAGGACGTGCGCGGCAACCAGCCGGTCGGCAAGCGTGCGCGAGGAACTGTCCGCGAGCCGCTCGACATCGCGCCGTGAGATACTGAAGGTGATGCGCTCCGCCATCCAGCCGGCAATCGCGGCAAGCCGCGTGACGCCATCCGCCGCGCCGTCGCCTAAGCGCTCGCGAACGTACAGATCGAGCAAACCGAAACGACTTACTTCGGCGCCGACTTTCGTTCCAAGCCGACCGACGACCCCCGCTTCGAGGCAAGTGCCGACAACGTTCAAAAGTTCGATCGCGCTTGCAGGCAACGCCTGCCCCTCGGCCGCTTGCCGCGCGATCGCCAGTTTCACGTCAAGGCCGGGCGCCACGACCACGTAGGTGTCCAAGGGCAGCAGGTCGGACCGTTCGACTACCGCTTGCGTTGTGACCGTTATGCCGGCCGCGTAGCGCCGGGCGAAAGCCGCGGAGCGGCGGACCACGTCACCGCGCTGAGTGTCCGAGCACTCATTCAAACCATCGAGGAGAAGCATGAGCGGTCGGTCGAGCCGCGCGGCCGCGCTAATCAGCTGGCCGGCATCCGCGTCAACGATCTGATGGACTTCATCGTCGAGAAGCGCATTCATCGAAACGCTGAAGTTCTTCGCCGCGACCGCAATGGGGACGCCGCCTTTCTCGGCGAACCCTGCGGCCGCGCCATAGGCCGTCATCGACTTCCCGCAGCCGGAAGGACCGAGCAGATAGGCGTCGCCGCCGCGGGTAAGGTGGCTCATCAACTGGTCGGACGTGACGGAGGCTTCACCATTTTCCCACAGCGCGTCGACGATGCCGGTCGTCAGCGGCCGATAGGTGCGAAGGAAGCCAGACGCGTATCGCGCGAGGAGCGCGTGCGCCTCCGCGAGCACGGGCGAACAGGCCGTCGCCACGTCCGGCACTTCGTTCAAACGATGATGCCGCGCGAAGGCCTCCCACTTATCAAGCGGCCAACCCTGCGCGCCCCCCTGCGACAGTTCCGAAGGCAGTTCGTCCAGGCCCCGGATAGCGACCTTGAAGTCGGAGGATAGCTGCGAGTTCGGCCCGATGGTCGGCGCGAATACGACCGCGGCGTCAGGATAGGGGACGCTCCCGCCGTCAAACATCGCCATCGCATCACGGAGCGCGTGCCGCCCACCGAGGACCTGAAGGTAAGGGCTTTGAATTGCCTTCCACGCGCCGCCGGCCAGCTCGACTTCCCAGGCGCCATTTGGTCCGCCGCGAAGCCGCCGGTGATAGCCCTTTGCTTCCAGGACGACCGCGCGTGTCGCTGTCACGGCCACGCAGTCCAGTTGCCGTCCGCCGAGGTTGACGTTGGTAAGGATCACAGCCGGCGTCGAGGTCGCCTCGAAGTGCGCGACCACGGCAGCCAAAATGGCTTGATCGGAGCCGACTGTTACGACATCGCCGATAAAGATCTTGGCAAACTGAAGCATCTTGCGTTGTGGTGACTGACGCACGCCTAAGAACAGATCGTAAAAGGTTGTAAGAACTCGACTAGGTGTAGCATCGGGAGCACCACACTCCAACGGTGGGTCGGCACAGGTAACGACAAGGCGCAGCGCTAAGCGCTCCAACACCAATGCATCCCGGCCAACCTAACCACCTGCAGCGTGCCTAGTCTCCAGTTCATGGTGCGTTGACAGGCTCGGTGCTCTTATTGGTCTCCGCTGAGGATCGGGGCGAGGGCGCGTCCGTTACCCCCGCTAAGCTCCTGGCGACCGCTTTGGGCCAGTTCCGGCCCTCGACATTCATCGGCGATATGTCCGCTTCTCGCTTGAAGCACCGAATACCGGACAGTCTGCAACCGGCCCCGTTTCGGTCATAGCCGAGCGCTCTAGAATAGCTGACTGCTACTGCTTCCACGTGGTGTCCCACTGAGACTTCCAGGAGCTCCAGGGGGTATTATGGCCTAACGTGTTTGCGGCGGTTGGCCTCTTCGGCGTGCTGAAACGGAAAAGCCCGGGTTTGCCGGGCCTTTCTCTAACCTGAGGTTTGTGAGCACCACTGATGCGCCGTTTGAGTGCGAACTATGCGCCGTTATGCATATCCTTTGCGCGCATCTACAACAACAAGTGGCCTTGGATGACGTCGTAAGCGGTCGTCGTCCCTCAACTGTCACACTCCCAGCAGGTCCCGATTTACCCACCGCCGCTATCGTTGTCGGGTAGCCTAAGGGGGTGAGGCAAATTTTGCCACCCTTCCGCGTCTGATGCCCAGGAATCCGGCCAAACCTCATGGGCAGCGACACCCCAATAATGGAAATTCGATGGGGAGCGTCACAAGGACAGATCATCTGGCACGTTAAGAAGCCTCAAAGCCCTGCGATTGCGGCCGTTTTGCAACTTGCCAGGAAACATCTTCTGCCCAGACGGATCGGCATGTCGTTCTTCAGCGTCCAGAATCCGCGCATGCTTGAGGACCTTATGGTTGTTGAACACCCGGCGACTGCTCTCGGCCCCGAGCTCGCGTTGCAACAAAGCCAGATGATCAACTAACCACCCCGCAACTTGATTGAAGAAAACGGGCCGGCTGGACAACCAGCCGGCCCGTTTTCTGATTCTTTGCTCTTGGCCGAGCAACCGTCTGGCCTTCGCGTCGGGCCCGTCGAGGACAATTCGAATGCCTGACCAGATAGCAAAAAGGCCCGTAATTCCGGGCCTCTTCGAATTGTCAGGGACACTTCATTTGCCCAGACGGACGTCGAGGACAATTCGAATGCCTGACCAGATAGCAAAAAGGCCCGTAATTCCGGGCCTCTTCGAATTGTCAGGGACACTTCATTTGCCCAGACGGATCGGCTCAATCACGTCCTCAACTCAACTGCACCCTGTGGTTGTCCCGCACGTGTCGCACTTCAGGCATGTGCCGTTCCGCACCATCGTGAAGTTGTGGCACTCGGTGCACTGGTCGCCGGTGTAGCCTTTCATCTGCGCCTCGGCCCGCAGCAGCCCGGTGTCCTTGGTGGGTGGAGGCGAGGGGATGGGGTTGAGTTCGGCGGCGGGGAAGGCGGCAGGGGCAACGTTCGGCTCCTGCTTCAGCGCAGTTGCCGAACGCAATGCCGTCACGGTCGACGTCTGCATGGACCCGACGGGGTTTTGCTCGCCTTCGGCGCGCGGCACCAGCATCAGGGCCGCGTTCTGCACCTTGCCGCGGGTCATGCCGCGGGAGACAAAGCGCTCAGCGGGCACCGGGGCGGGCGCGGCGCCAGCGCGCGCGCTCTGTTCCTCGGCGACGCCCTTGCTGAGCGAAGTCGGGCTGTCCGGATTGACGTGCGCCAGATCGTTGCGGTCGAGGTAGGAGACCGCAAGCTCGCGGAACACATAGTCGAGGATCGACGTCGCATTCTTGATGCGATCGTTGCCCATCACCATGCCGGCCGGCTCGAAGCGGGTGAAGGTGAACGCCTCCACATATTCGTCGAGCGGCACGCCGTATTGCAGACCCAGCGAAATGGCGATGGCGAAGTTGTTCATCATCGCGCGGAAGGCGGCGCCTTCCTTGTGCATGTCGATGAAGATCTCGCCCAGTCGCCCGTCGTCGTATTCGCCGGTTCGCAGGTACACCTTGTGTCCGCCGACAATGGCCTTTTGGGTATAGCCCTTGCGACGGTCCGGCATCTTCTCGCGGTCGCGGATGCGCTCGAAGATCTTTTCGACCACGACTTCGGTGCGCGCCGCCGCGGGCAGGGCGGCCAGAGCTTCGGCTGCGTCCTCTTCCTCCTCCTCGTCATCGGCAAGCAGCGAGGAATTGAGGGGCTGGCTGAGCTTGGAGCCATCGCGATAGAGCGCGTTGGCCTTCAGTGCCAGGCGCCAGGACAGCATATAGGCGTTCTTGGCGTCCTCGACCGTGGCGTCGTTCGGCATGTTGATGGTCTTGCTGATCGCGCCCGAAATGAAGGGCTGCGCCGCCGCCATCATCAGGATGTGGCTCTCGACCGAGAGGTACCGTTTGCCGATCTTGCCACAGGGCGTGGCGCAATCGAATACCGGCAGGTGCTCGGCCTGGAGGAACGGTGCGCCTTCCAGGGTCATCGCACCGCACACATGGATGTTGGCCGCCTCGATTTCCTTCCTGGTGAACCCGAGGAAAGGCAGGAGCTCGAAGCTCATGTCGGCGAGCTGCGCGTCTGTGACGCCGAGGCTCCTGAGGAAGTCGGCGCCGAGCGTCCACTGGTTGAAGACGAACTTGATGTCGAAGGAGGATTTGAGGGCCGCGTTGAGTGCCTCGATCTTCTCCTGCGTGAAGCCCTTGGCCTTCAGCGTCGTCGGATTGATCCCCGGGGCCTGGTTGAGGTTGCCGTGACCGATCGCATAGGCCTCGATCTCGGCGATCTGGTCCTCGCCGTAGCCGAGGGTCCGCAGCGCTGGGGGCACCGCACGGTTGATGATCTTGAAGTAGCCGCCGCCGGCGAGCTTCTTGAACTTGACGAGAGCGAAGTCCGGCTCGATGCCGGTGGTGTCGCAGTCCATCACGAGCCCGATCGTGCCGGTCGGCGCAATCACCGAAACCTGCGCATTGCGGTAGCCGTGCTTTTCACCGAGCGCGAGCGCGTTGTCCCAGGCGGCCTTGGCCCGTTCGCCGAGCTTGGAGTCCGGCAGGTTGGCGAGGTCGAGCGCCACCGGGTTGATCGAAAGACCTTCATAGCCGTCGGCGTTGCCGTGCGCAGCGTTGCGGTGGTTGCGGATGACGCGCAGCATATGCTGGGCGTTACGCTTGTAGTCCTTGAACGGCCCCAGCTCGCCTGCCATTTCGGCCGAGGTTGCATAGGCAACACCCGTCATGATGGCCGTCACAGCGCCAGCGATCGCCCGGCCCTCGGCCGAGTCATAGGGGATGCCCGAGGTCATCAGCAGGCCGCCGATATTGGCATAGCCGATACCGAGCGTGCGGTATTCGAACGAGCGTTCGGCAATCGCCCGCGAGGGGAACTGCGCCATCATCACCGAGACCTCGAGGACGATAGTCCAGAGCCTGACTGTATGCTCGTAGGCAGCCGTGTCGAAGACGCCATCCTTGCCGCGATAGGGCAGGAGGTTGATCGACGCCAGGTTGCAGGCCGTGTCATCGAGGAACATGTATTCCGAGCACGGGTTCGATGCATTGATCGGCCCGGCCGCCGGCGAGGTGTGCCACTCGTTGATCGTCGTGTGATACTGGATGCCCGGGTCAGCCGAGGCCCAGGCGGCGTAGCCAACCTGCTCCCAGAGGTCCCTGGCTTTGACGGTCTTGATCACATTCCCCTTGATGCGTCCGATGAGGTTCCAGTCGCCGTCCGCCTCGACGGCGTTGAGGAACTCGTCGGTGACGCGCACCGAATTGTTGGAATTCTGGCCCGAGACCGTCAGGTACGCTTCACTGTCCCAATCGGTGTCGTACGTGGGGAACTCAAGGTCGGTGTAACCCTGCTTGGCGAACTGGATGACGCGGTAGATGTAGTTCTCCGGCACCATCGCCTTCTTGGCCGCGCGCACCTCGCGCTTGAGGGCCGGGTTCTTCTGCACGTCGAAGCAGTCGTCGCCATTGCCCTCGCAATTGACGGCGGCCTTCATGATGGCCTTCAAATGCCTGGAGACGGTCTTGGAACCGGTCACCAGCGCGGCAACCTTCTGCTCTTCCTTGACCTTCCAGTTGATGTAGTCCTCGATGTCGGGATGGTCGATGTCGACGACCACCATCTTGGCGGCGCGCCGCGTGGTGCCGCCTGACTTGATGGCGCCTGCCGCCCGGTCGCCGATCTTCAGGAAGCTCATCAGCCCTGAGGACTTGCCGCCGCCCGAGAGCTTCTCGCCTTCACCGCGCAGCTTTGAAAAGTTGGAACCCGTGCCCGAACCGTACTTGAACAGCCGCGCCTCGCGCACCCACAGGTCCATGATGCCGTTCTCGTTGACGAGATCGTCCTCGACCGACTGGATGAAGCACGCGTGCGGCTGCGGGTGCTCGTAGGCCGATTTGGACTGCACGAGCTTATGGGTGAAAGGATCGACGTAGAAATGCCCCTGGCCCGGGCCATCGATACCGTAGGCCCAGTGAAGGCCAGTGTTGAACCACTGCGGGGAGTTGGGGGCGACCCGCTGGGTGGCGAGCATGTAGGCGAGCTCGTCAAAAAAGGCGCGGGCGTCCTCTTCGGTATCGAAATATTTGCCCTTCCAGCCCCAATAGGTCCAGGTGCCGGCCAACCGGTCGAAGACCTGGCGCGAATCCATCTCCGAACCGGAGCGCTCGTCCTCGGCAAGCTTGGCGAGTGCCTTTTCGTCGGGCACCGAACGCCACAGCCACGAGGGAACGTCGTTCTCCTCGACGCGCTTCAAAACCTTGGCGACGCCCGCCTTGCGGAAATACTTCTGCGCGATGATGTCGACCGCGACCTGGCTCCAGGCGGCCGGCACGGCGATGTTCTCGAGCTTGAACACCACGGAACCGTCGGGGTTGCGGATCTCGCTCGTGGCCGAGCGGAACTCGATGCCCGCGTAACGGTCCTCATTGGCCTTGGTGAATCGGCGTTCGATGCGCATGCGTAGTCCCCAAATTGGCGGGCACAAGCCCGCGAGCCGAAAACCGGCTTCTCCGTGTGTCTCGTTGTCGTTGACGCTTACCAACCGGTCCGCTGGCGCGAACCGGACTCTTACCCCGCGCCCTGTCTCCGCCCGGATCTGCCGCCGGACCTTAAAACAAGGACTTGCCCAGGTTCCTCAAATGGCCCCGGACCGTCGAAAAGAGTGTTCCGATTCAAAACGGGCGTCAACGCAAGAAATCACAAGGTCTAGTGTCTGGGCTCGTACTCAGGACAACCGCTAGTATGGGTAATATGTGGATTGCGGGGACAAAGTGCAAGGATTTCGCGGGGTTTGAACGCGGGTTTTCGCAAGGTGGACTCGAGGACCCGGCGGTTGGCAGATAGCAACAGGAAGCCGCGCTAAAGGCCAGCGGAATCAAGCAGATTGCCCTCGCCATCGCGGTGGAAACCAAGTGTTAACCATGCCATCATCGGTGCCGACTCACGCTCTGTCGGCCTGTCAAGCGCAGAAATTTACGACCGGCCGATGACGCCTGTGAACACAATATCTGGTGGTCCCGCAGACCCTGCGTGCACATGCCTGGCGGCGTGCGGTCGGGGCTAGGCTGACGGCGCCGATAGTGTTACATCGAGCCAAATCGACTTCTCTCCGGCACGCGGAATCGTTACGTGGCAAGCAGCGGCATCAAGCAGTTCCTCTCGGAAATCTTCGTATGGTGGCACGGCCAGACCTGGGGTACCCGGCTCTGGCTGCGGCGGTTCACCAAGCACGTAGGCACCGACGAGTTCGGCAACAGGTACTATCTGGACAAGAAGCACGGGCGCCGGTTCGTCACCTATAACGGCCCAGCCGAGGCCTCTACGATCCCGCCCGGCTGGCATGGCTGGATGCACCACCGCACCGACGTCATCCCGACGGAGGTGAACTACAAGCCGCGCGACTGGCAGCAGCCCCACGAGCCCAACCTGACCGGCACCGCCGCCGCCTACCGGCCCGACGGCAGCCTTATGAACAAGGGTGAGCGCCCGCGCGTCACCGGCGACTACGAGGCCTGGTCGCCCGAGTGAGTGGTGTGGCCGTCCGCCCGCGCCTGCAATCCGGCGACAGCCGCAGCCCGGTAGGCCTGTGGCAACATCTCCTGGTTGCGTCGCTGGCTTTTCTTGCCAGCCCCGTCTGCGCCCAGCCCCTGGCCAATCCCGTGGCGGTGTTCGCCGGGCTCGACAAGATCACCGCGCGCATCACCCAGTTCGATGTCTATATCGACGAGACGGTACTGTTCGGCGCCCTCGAGATCACGCCGCGCGCCTGTTACAACCGCCCCGCCAATGAGACGCTGCAGCGCACCTCGGCCTTCATCGAAGTCGACCAGCGCAGTCTCTCGGGCACGACACAGCGCATCTTCACCGGCTGGGTCTTCGCCGACAGCCCCGCGCTCAATGCCGTCGACCATGCTGTCTATGACGTCTGGCTCGTCGAGTGCAAGACGAGCACGAACGTGCCGCCGCCCGAGGCACGCGCCGACTAAGGGCGGCGGGCACAGCCTCCCTCTCGGGCATGTTGAAATATTCTGCTGCCAGCATGTCGATTTGACCTGCCGCCACTCGACCAGGGCCAGAAACCCCTGATGAATGGAGGAATTAGGTATGCTTTTGGAAGGAAAGCCCGCAATCGTTTATGGCGCGGCCGGCGCGGTCGGTGGCGCGGTCTCTCGTGCGCTCGCCCGCGAGGGCGCCAGAGTATTTCTCTCGGGCCGCACACCTGAAACGCTCGAGACTGTAAGGGAGCAGATAGAGGCCGCCGGCGGTGCGGCCGACGTCACGCCGGTCGATGCGCTTGATCCCGCGGCCGTCAGGGCGCATCTCGACCGCGTGGCCGAGCGGGCAGGGCCCGTCAGGATCATGTTCAGCGCCATCGACTGGGGGGATACCCAGGGCGAGAGGCTCGTCGACATGGACGCGTCCCGGTACCTCGTGCCCATAGAGAGGGCGACGCGCACCTGGTTCTTCACCGGCGGGGCCGTCGCCGCGCATATGGCGGACAATGGTGGTGGAGCCATTATCGGCATTACGGCCAATGCCGGGCGTTTTCCGTTTCCAATGGTCGGCGGCTTTGGCGTCGCGTGCGCTGCGGTCGAGCACTACCTTCGCCAGCTCGGAGCAGAAATGGGACCGTCCGGCGTGCGGGTCGTCTGCGTGCGTTCGGCCGGATCCCCCGATGCGCCCGGCGTGCGCGAGGCCTTCAAGATTCACGCCAGAGAGGCAGGCCTTTCGCTCGAGGCCTTCGAGCGGCAGGCTGGCGAAGGCGCGGCCCTGCGGCATCTGCCCTCGCTCGCCGAAGTCGCCGATGCCGTGGCGCTGATGGCAAGCGACCACGCACGGGCCATGACATCGACCACCGCCAACGTGACGTGCGGCGCCCATATCGACTGACAACTCGTTCCATTGGAGAAGAAAGACCAGTGCTGACACTGCCCGAATTCGTTGAGCGCGATGCCCAGCCCTATCCCTACATCCCCTATACGGTGCCCATGGATGGCATCGACGGAGCTGCGGACGAGGGCTTTCCGAGGCTCTTTGCCTGGATGAAGCGGAATGGAGTTGTGCCGGTGGGAGCTCCGTTCATCAACTATCGTCGCATCGATATGATGCGAACCCTCGATATCGAGATCGGTGCGCCTGTGGCGGCGGCGGGAGAGGGTGATGATGGGGTGCACTTCAGCCAATTGCCCGCCGGCCGCTTTGCGCGGGTCGTCTGGACGGGCCCCTATAACGGACTCAGGGATGTGATGCCGATGTTTATCGGCTGGGCCAAGGAGAAGCGTCTCGCCTGGGACGTCGAGCACGCCACTGATGGTGAGCGGTTTGCCTGTCGGCTCCAGATCCACGAAATCGACCCGTCCGAGGAACGGGATCCGCAAAAGTGGGTTACGCAGGTGGCGATCAAGCTCGCTGATGAAGGGAGGGCATCCGACGATGGGCGAAGGTAAGGACGAGGGGCCGCAACTTCCCTATATCAAGCAGAAACTGCATTCCGTGAGCGGCGTCATGCAGCCGCAGTCGATGCTGATCCCGTCGCGCGTCATGGTAGAGGAGTTGATCGCCGAAATACCGGCCGGCGGCACCGGCAGCCTGACATCCATTCGAACGCGATTGGCCAAGGCCTGGGGGGCTGACGCGACGTGCCCCGTGACCGTACGCAGGCATGTGCAAGAGATCGCTGAAACCAGTTTTGCCGCCTATGAAGGTGGTGCCCCGGCGAACGGCATCACGCCGTTCTGGCGCGTGGTTGACCCAGATAAGCCCGACGCGCGGCGCTTGCCCGGCGGTCGGGAGTTCGTCAGTGCGCGTCGGGCGGAGGAGCGCTGAAGCGTTTTCAGCAAAAGTGGATACCACCTTTGCGGTTCGAAAACGCGGCGAATCAAGAGCCCTTCAGCCTGTCCCAACGGTAGTAGTCGCCCGAATGCGTCAGCGCTTCGGCAAGGCGCTCCTCGTATTCCTCGCGGGAGATTTCGATTCCCCCGAGGGAAGCCAGGTGCGGCGTGAGGAACTGCGTGTCGAGAAGGACGAAGCCGCCGGCATTGAGCCGTTCGACGAGATGGGCGAGCGCGATCTTCGACGCGTCGGTCCGCCGGTGGAACATGGATTCCCCGAAGAAGGCGCCGCCGATGGCCAGCCCATATAGACCGCCAACCAGTTCCACTCCGTCCCAGATCTCGACCGTATGAGCGATGCCGCGCCTGAAGAGCTCGCCATAGACAGAGCGGATGGCTTCGTTGATCCAGGTCGAAGGCCGGTCCGGCGCCGCAGCGGCACACCCGTCGATGATCGCGCCGAAATCGGTGTCGACCTTAACAGAAAAATCCCGCTGGCGTAAGGCTTTACGCAGGCTTGTTGAGATCTTGAAACCGTCGAGCGGCAGGATTCCGCGCTTCTCGGGCGCCACCCAGAAAAGATCCGGCGAGCCCGCGTCCTCGGCCATAGGAAAGATGCCCGCCCGATAGGCGCGCAAGATCAGTTCGGGCGTGATTTCGATGTCGAAGGGGTTGGACGGGCGGGACATGCGCTTGAGTTTAGCCGGCTTGCGGCCGGAACGGAATTATTGTGCGCCGGTTCCGACGACGGTCACGCCTCTTTGACCGGCGCCGCCAGTTCCCCTGAATCGCCGCTAGGACTTGTTCTCGGCCAGGAACTTTTCCAGCCAGTGGATGTCATAATTACCGGCCAGGATGTCCGGCTCCTTGATCAGCCGCTGGAAGAGCGGCAGCGTCGTCTTGACCCCGTCGACCACGAACTCGTCGATCGCCCGCCGCAGACGTTGCAGACATTCGTCGCGGTTGCGTCCATGAACGATGAGCTTGCCGATGAGCGAGTCATAGTAGGGCGGGATCTTGTAGCCCTGGTAGACCGCCGAATCGACGCGCACGCCGACGCCGCCGGCCGGATGATAGAAGGTGATGGTGCCGGGCGAGGGCGCGAAAGTCTGCGGGTCCTCGGCATTGATGCGCACCTCGATGGCATGGCCGTAGAATTGCACGTCCTGCTGCTGCATCGGCAGCTTTTCGCCCGAAGCCACCCGGATCTGCTCATAGACGATGTCGATGCCGGTGATGCGTTCGGTCACAGGATGCTCGACCTGCAGGCGGGTGTTCATCTCGATGAAGTAGAACTCGCCGTCCTCGTAGAGGAACTCGACGGTACCCGCGCCCGAGTATTTGAGCTTGCGCATGGCCGCGGCGCAGATCTCGCCGATCGAGTCGCGCTCTTCCGGGCTGATCGTCGGGCCACCCGCTTCTTCCCATACCTTCTGGTGGCGCCGCTGCAGCGAGCAGTCGCGCACCCCGAGGTGCACGGCATTGCCTTGACCGTCGCCCAGCACCTGCACTTCGATATGTCGCGGCTTGCCGAGGTACTTTTCCATATAGACGCTGTCGTTGCCGAAAGCAGCCTTGGCCTCCGAGCGTGCCGTCGACCAGGCGACCAGCAGGTCCGCCTCGCTCCTTGCCACTTTCATGCCGCGACCACCGCCGCCGGCAGTCGCCTTGATGAGAACCGGGTAGCCGATGTTCCTTGCCGTGGCGAGCGCATCGGCATCCGTCGAGACCGCGCCTTCCGAACCCGGAACCGCTGGGATTCCCAGCTCGACCACCGTCCTCTTGGCGGTGATCTTGTCGCCCATGATCTCGATGTGATGGGCCGATGGGCCGATGAAGGTGACGTTGTGCTCGGTCAGGATCTGCGCAAAACGCGCATTTTCCGAGAGGAACCCGTAGCCCGGATGCACCGCGTCGGCCCCGGTGATCTCGCAGGCCGCCATGATCGAGGGAATGTTGAGATAGCTCTCGCGCGCCGGCGGCGGACCCACGCACACGCTTTCGTCGGCGAGCCGCACATGCATGGCATTGGCATCGGCCGTCGAATGGATGGCGACCGTTGGGATTCCCAGTTCCTTGCAGGCGCGCAGCACGCGCAGCGCGATCTCGCCGCGATTGGCGATGAGGACCTTGGAGAACATCTCCGCCTCTCCCTATTCGATCACGACGAGCGGTTCGCCATATTCGACCGGCTGCGCGTCCTCGAAGAGGATACGGGTGATCGTGCCCGAACGGTGCGCCGGAATCTGGTTCATCGTCTTCATCGCCTCGATGATGAGGACAGTCTGGCCCTCGGAGACCTTTGTGCCCACCTCGACGAAAGGCGGCTTGCCGGGTTCCGGCGCGCGGTAAGCGGTGCCAACCATCGGCGAGGTGAGGGTGCCGGGGTGCGAGTTCAGGTCCTCGGCGGCGGGGGCGGAGGCGGGCGCAACCGAACCGGCCGGCGCCATCGGGGCGGAGGAGGGCGCCGCGGCCGGCATCGGCGCGGGCGCGGCGTAAGTCACGGTTTCCTTGGCGAACGAACGCGTCACGCGTACACGGAAGTCGTCCTGCTCGATTTCGATCTCGGCCAGGTTTTCCTTGTTCAGCAGTTCGGCAATTGCGCGGATCAGGTCCTGGTCCACTTGTGATGCCTTGGTCATTTTATTGGTCTCCCGCTTCACGCGACGACAGCTATTGGAGTTTCTCGGCCAGTGCTTCGAGCGCCAGCCTATATCCGGTTACGCCGAACCCGCAAATGACCCCAAGGGCCACGCTCGACACGTAGGAATGATGCCGGAAAGGCTCGCGCTGGTGGATGTTGGACAGGTGCACCTCGACGACCGGCAGGCCGATGGCCTTGAGTGCATCGAGAATGGCGACCGAGGTGTGTGAGTAGGCGGCCGGGTTGATAAGGATCGCATCGGCCGTCTTCCGGGCGTCCTGAATCCAGGTAACCATCTCGCCTTCCGAGTTGGTTTGACGAAAGTCGACGGTCAATCCCAGCTCCTTGCCGGTTCCGGCACAAAGCTGCTCGACGTCCCTCAATGTGGAGGCGCCGTAGATATCGGGCTCACGCGTGCCCAGGAGATTGAGGTTCGGTCCGTTGAGGACGAGAACGCGTTTGGCCATGGTCTCCGCCTTGTGCACTGGCCCTCCGACCAGCGCAAGCTCGACTACAGGAATTGCACTGAAAAGGCAAAGGAAGCGAGGCAAAGGAAGCGAATGGCGAATAGGGGGTAGCGAATAGGGTGAGGCGCTCCTCTATTCGCTACTTCGCTATTCGCTCGGACAAGCCGTCGAACCGCACTCGCGCATATTGGCAATGCGTTGGCGCAGTTCCTCGACCCCAATGGCGCCAGGGATGATCTCGTCGCCGATGATATAGGTGGGGGTGCCGGTGATGTTGAGTGCGCGGGCGATCTCGTAGGAATCCTGGATGACCGAGGCGACCTTCTCGGTGTTCATCTCGAGCTCCAGGCTGACCCGGGAGAGCCCCAACGCTTCCGCCGATTCGAGCGCCGTTTCCTTGGTCACCTGACCACGCGAGGTGAAAAGCGCTTCATGAAAGTCCCAATAGTCGACATCCGCCTGCGCCACCAGCACACCGACCCGAGCCGCCTCGATCGACTCCTGGGAGAGGATGGGGAACTCCTTGAGGATAACGCGCAGGTTCGGGTCCTCGGCAAGCAGCTGGGCCAGGTCGGGCAGGGCCTGCCGGCAGTAGCCGCAGTTGTAGTCGAACATCTCGACGAGGGTGACGTCTCCTTCCGGATTGCCGAGCACGACATGGCCCTCGGCCTCGTAGAGGTCATCGCCGACCGCGGCGAGCGCCGTGCGGGATTTCTCGCGCTCTTCGGCCTGTACCCTGGTATCGAGCGCGGTGGAGAGTCGCTGCAGGATGGTCGGGTCCCCCATGAGGTAGTCCTCGATCATGGGGTTGAGCTCAGCGGGATCGATCTCGGTGCTTGCCGTTTCGACGCGCGCGGCCGCGTCCCGCTCACTCAGCACCTCCTCGACGATCGCCCGGACGGCCGCGATGTCGGTCACCGGCTCCGGCGCCGGTTTGAGGTAGAAAGCGCCTGCACCCCCGGCGATGGCGGCGGCCAGGGCAACGACGGCAATAACGAGGCGGGACATTGAACACTCCGCGGAATCGGTAGAAGGCAATCATAGCCTCAGAGGCGTTTATCACTGTTTCCTCAAATCGCACGCAAGACTTCGGGTCAAATGTGGTTGAGGCCGGAGCGGCTTTCGGCTACCGCAGACGGGCTGTTCCGGAGCCGACATGACAGACCTGCAACCGCCCGAACTCAAGCCCTTTCACGCCATGGAGATCATGCGCCGCGCCAAGGCGCTCGAGACGGAGGGGCGGGCAATCTGCCATCTGGAGATCGGCGAGCCGGGCGCACCGCCCGCTCCCAAGGTCCGCGAAGCCGTCGCACGGGCGCTCCCCGATCCCCAGGGCTACACCAACGCCACCGGCACACGCGAGCTGCGCGAGGCGCTGGCCGGATATTACAATGAGCAGCACGGCATCGAGGTCGATCCGGAACTCATCGTTGCGACGATGGGCTCGTCGGCAGGCTTCATCCTTGCCTTTCACGCCGCTTTCCAGCCAGGCGCCCGTATCGCCATCACCCGGCCGGGCTATCCCGCCTATTTCAACACGCTGATCGGTCTCGGTTTCGAGGTCGTCGAGATCCCGCTCTCGCCCGCCAACGGCTGGAAGCTGACGGGCGACGCTGCCGCCAGGGCCCATGCGGCGACGCCGTTCGAAGGCCTGCTGTTTGCCAGCCCTGCCAATCCAACCGGCGCTGCCGTCGACCGCGCGGGACTTGCCGAACTCGTTGCGACCTGTGCCGGGCTCGGAGTTCGCCTCCTTTCAGACGAGATCTATCACGGGCTCGACTATCAGGCCCCGTCGGTGAGTGCGCTCGAGTTGACGCGTGAGGCCGTCGTCATCAACTCGTTCTCCAAGTACTATTGCATGACCGGTTGGCGCATCGGTTGGATGGTGATGCCCGGCGACCTCATTCGCCGCACCGAGATCCTTCAGCAGAACCTCTTTATTTCGGCTCCGACCCTGAGCCAGATCGCCGCAACCGTCGCCCTCGGCGAGCGTGATTATGCCGAGGAGCAGAAGGCGGGTTACGCCCGCAACCGCCTGCTGTTGGCCGATGGCCTGCGCGGTCTCGGCTTCGACATTGGCCCACCAACGGAAGGGGCCTTCTACGCCTATGCGGGCCTTGGCCGGTTCTCCAATGATGCCATGGAGTTCTGCCAGCTTATGCTGGATGAGGCAGGAGTGGCGGCAACGCCCGGCATCGACTTCGACCGCACCAGCGGCAACCGCTTCGTGCGCTTCTCTTATGCAGGGACAGAAGCTGCGATCGTGCGCGCGCTCGAGCGTATGGCGAGTTGGCTGAAGTAGCGCCGGGTACAAACAAAAAAGGCGGGCTGAAAGCCCGCCTTTGATTGCCGGATTATCCGAGCCCGAGCCGGCGCTGCCACCAGCCCTTCTTCTTGGGCTCGCCCTCTCCTTCGGGCTTGCCGGCGGTCGAACTGACGACGATCTCGTCAGGCGGCAGGTCCTTCTTCTTGCCTCGCTTGGGCCGGTCCTCGGCTTCCGCAGTCTCGGGAGCAGGCGAAGGGGCCGGAGCGGGTGAGGGGGCCGGAGCTGCCTCCGCCGGTGCAGCGGCCGTTTCGCCAGCCTCAGCCGTCTCCGTCTTGCGTGTACGAGCGCGGGAGCGGCGCTTCGGCTTCTCTTCAGCCGGAGCCTCCTCGGCCGGAGCCTCTTCGGCCGCAGTCGCAGTTTCGCTTACGCTCTCGGCAGCGCCGGCCTCGGCGGCCACCTCGGCGGTCTTACGGGTCCGACGCGTCCGCTTGGGCTTTGCGGGCTGCTCACTCTCGGCGGCAGGCACCTCGGCGGCGGGTGTCTCTGTGGTGGGCGCCGCGGCGTCCGCAACGGCCTCGGCAGCTTCCTCGGCGGCTGCCGGTTCAGCTTCACCCGCTTCCACGGCTTCACCGCCCGCGAACGTGGGCTGCTCGATCGTCTCGTCCTCATTTCGCCGATTGCGGCGGCCGCCGCGCCGCCCGCGCCGGCGGCGCTTGCGAGCCTCGCCCGCCTCCTCGGCAGCGCGGGTCTCGGCCCGCTCCTCGGCGGTCTCTGCTTCGTCCTCGGCCTCGGCGGCCTCGTCCTCACGTTCGGCCTGCTGCGGCACCTGCACGTCCTCGCCGCGCTCGCCGCCGCGCCGACGGCGCCTGCGCCGCCGTTTGGAGGGGCCGCCGTCGCTCTCTGGACGCGCCGCGCCGGTTTCCGCCTGTTCTTCCTCTTCGGCCTCATCTTCCTCGACATCGGCAATGACCGCGCTGTCGACCCGCACATGTGCGACCGCACGCTGCTCACCATAGGCGGCTGTCCGCTGCTCGCCGCGCTCAATGGCGAACTGGTGACCGATGAGCTTGGCGTCGGCGGTGATGGTGATGGAGAGGGCGTTGCGCTCTTCGAGCGCAATCAGCGTTTCGCGCTTGTAGTTGAGGATGTAGAGCGCGACTTCCACCGGCACGCGCACATTGATGGACTGACCGGGCTTGCGCAGGACGTGGTCTTCGACATGGCGCATGACCATCAGTGCCACGCTTTCGGTAGACCGCACGAGGCCGGTGCCGTCGCAGATCGGACACTTGTGGGTCGAGCTCTCGACGACGCCGAAGCGGATGCGCTGACGGCTCATCTCCATCAAACCGAAATGGCTTATGCGGCCGACCTGGATGCGCGCCCGGTCTTCCTTCAGGCACTCTTTGAGCTTGCGCTCGACTGCCCGATTGGATCGGTTCTCCATCATGTCGATGAAGTCGATGACGATAAGGCCGGCGAGATCGCGCAGTCTCAGCTGGCGCGCGACTTCATCTGCCGCCTCCAGATTGGTCTGGAGCGCGGTATCCTCGATATTGTGTTCCTTGGTCGAGCGACCCGAGTTGACGTCGATCGAAACCAGCGCCTCGGTCGGATTGATGACGATGTAGCCGCCGGAAGGCAGGGTGACCTGCGGCGAGAACATCTGGTCGAGCTGGCTTTCGACGTTATACTTGGAGAAGAGCGGTTGATCTTCCGAATAGAGCTTCACGTTCTTGGCGTGGCTCGGCATGATCATGCGCATGAAGTCCTTGGCCTCGCGATAGGCGTCATCGCCCGCGACCAGCACTTCATCGATGTCCTTGTTGTAGAGATCGCGAATTGTTCGCTTGATCAGCGAGCCTTCCTCGTAGACGAGGCAGGGCGCCTGCGACTTCAGGGTCAGGCTGCGCACATTCTCCCAAAGGCGCATCAGATATTCGAAATCCCGCTTGACCTCCGCCTTGGTGCGCGCGGCACCGGCAGTTCGCAGGATTACGCCCATGCCCTGCGGCACCTCGAGATCCGAGGTGATTTCCTTGAGCCGCTTGCGGTCGGCCGCGTTGGTGATCTTGCGGCTGATGCCGCCGCCGCGGGCGGTGTTGGGCATCAGAACCGAATAGCGGCCGGCAAGAGAGAGATAGGTGGTGAGCGCCGCGCCCTTGTTGCCGCGCTCTTCCTTGACCACCTGCACCAGCATCACCTGGCGCCGCTTGATCACTTCCTGGATCTTGTACTTGCGCATCAGGTTGCGCTGGCGCCGCTCGGGCACCTCTTCGAGCGCATCGGCTCCGCCTACGCTCTCAACCGGCTCGGAATCGGTTGGCGCCTGTTCGATGTGACTGGCGCCCTCCATGTCCTGCGTGTCGGTCTCGGCCTCGGGCTCGACGACGCCTTCGGGCACGCTGACATGATCGTCGCCGTTCTCGGCATCCTGCGCCTCATCGGCCTCCTCGGCCTTGAGCAGCGCTTCGCGGTCGGCGACGGGGATCTGGTAGTAGTCGGGATGGATTTCGGAAAAGGCGAGAAAGCCGTGACGATTGCCGCCATATTCGACGAACGCGGCCTGCAGCGAGGGCTCTACGCGTGTAACCTTGGCAAGGTAGATGTTGCCGCGCAACTGGCGGCGTGTCGCGCTTTCAAAATCGAATTCTTCGAGACGATTACCGGCGGTAACGACGATCCGTGTTTCTTCCGGGTGGATGGCATCCACCAGCATTCTCTTTGTAGCCATAAAACTGAACTCCGCGCGCTCGCGCGCCGCCGGGCGGACTTCCCGAAGGAAGGGCCCCTGGGCTGGCGCAATGCGAGGCGAATGGTTTGAAGGGGGTGGCGCGGGAGGTTGCGCCGGTCTTTGGGGTCGGGCCGGAAGAGCAAAGCATGACAAACGCGCAATCAGTGCTGATCGCCTCGCGTAGTGTCCGCCTTCGGGCCATTTGACCTCTTCCTATTGGGCCGCCGGCACAAAGCGATTTGCCGCCGACCGTCCGGCCCGATTGGGGCCGAAATTCTTCTGCAAGGCGCGACTGTCGCCGCTTTGCTGCCGGGCAGGGTGCCAACCCGCTTGCGTCCGGCATCCTCTCGCGGCGTAGGGGCGGCCCTGTGTGGCCGCAGCAGCCTGACGTCGCGAAAGGCTCGCGCCTCAATGATTAGCGTTTAGGGATGTTGCAACCGATTGGCAACAGGAAAGTCAAAACCTGCCTTTCTCGGTCACTTTTGGATCCCCGGGCCTTTGCAGGCGGCCGCAAATCACCGCATAAGTGGCAAAAACTGCCGTAGAATCGCCTGACATCGGGTGACCTCACTACAGCTCTCACCTTCTATTTAGGAAGCGTTCGGCTTTTGTCCAAAACGGTCCGCTTTGCGCTCGAGCGCCTGCTTGTCACTCTCCTCGCCGTCTTGGCCTTGTCCTTGGCCTTTTGCATGCAACCCTCTGCGCAGGCTCAAGAGGCAGATCTGCCGAGTGTGCGAGACGCGCGCGTTTCAACGACTTCCGAGCGCGCCCGCCTGGTGCTCGATCTCAGCGACACTTCGGAGTTCGCGCTCGTCTCGCTCGATGAGCCGCAACGGCTCGCGATCGATGTGCGTGCCGCCGATATTTCGGTCAGCCAGCCGAGCCCGCCGGCCGGGGAAGGCCTCATCGCGTCCTACGTCATCGAGCAGGCCGCACCCGATCGCGTGCGCACCACTCTGACGTTGTCGGGACCTGCCCAGGTCCAGCAGGCCTATGTGCTCGATCCGTTCGAGGACCAGCCAGCAAGGCTCGTTGTCGACATCATCCCGGCAACCGCAGAAGTCTTCGCCGAAAACGTCGCGCGCGACCGTGCCGCCTCGCAGACGGCTCAGCAGGCGGCCGTCCCTCAGGCGCCCACCGAGCCAGGCGGTTCCAACATCGCCACCGACACGCGCCCGCTGGTTGTGATCGACCCCGGCCACGGCGGCATCGACAGTGGCGCCGAGACCGCAAGCGGCGTCAAGGAGAAGGATATCGTCCTCGCCTTCAGCCTGCGGCTGCAGGAAATCCTGGTTGAATCCGGACGCTTCGACGTGGCCCTGACACGCGAGAGCGACGTTTTCCTGCGATTGGAGGAACGGGTTGCGCTTGCGCGGTCGAACAAGGCTGACATGTTCATCTCAATCCACGCCGATAGCTTTCAGCAGCCGGAAATCCGGGGCGCGAGCGTTTATACGCGCGACGAGAACGCCACTGACGTGCTCGACAAGGTGCTGGCCGACCAGGAGAACAAGACGGATATCATCGCTGGCTTTGCGGTACCGCAGATGGCCCCGCAGGTCGTCGACATCCTCGTCGACCTCATGCGCCGCGAGATGCGCGTGCAGTCGTTCATGGCCGCGCAGTCGATCATCCACCAGCTCGAACCCAGCGTGCAGTTGCGGCGATTTCCGGTCCGCCAAGCCGATTTCTTCGTGCTGCAGGCGCCCGACGTACCCTCTGTCCTCGTCGAACTCGGTTTCCTCTCCAACTCCAGCGATATCGAAAATCTCATGCAAAGCGATTGGCGCGACCGCACTGCGGAAGCGATAGCGCGCGGGATTTCGACTTATTTCGACCAGATCGAGGCGCCCCCTGTTGCAGAGTGATCACCCTGATGGCCGTGTGCAGATCGGCCATGCACAATCTCGACCGATTTGCTATGATTCCATCAATGTTTGAGTACGGCCTCTAGCCGCTAGAAAGGGTCTCGAGGCGATATGCTGCGTCTGCTGGGCTGGCTGTTCGGACTGGGTGTGTTCCTGGCGTTGGGCGCGATCGGCGTTGGCGCGGTCTATCTTCATACTGTTTCGGCCGAACTTCCCGATTATACCGTTCTCAAGGACTACCAGCCGCCCGTCACCACCCGTGTCCATGCGGCCAACGGCACGCTTATCGCCGAGTTCGCCCGCGAGCGGCGCCTCTTCCAGCCAATCGAGACCGTGCCGCCTCTGGTCGTCCAGGCATTCCTCTCGGCCGAAGACAAGGATTTCTACAGCCACACCGGTATTGCTGTAGATGGCGTCATGCGTGCCGTGCGCGACAACCTCATGCAGATGATCGACGGCCGCCGCGGCCCACTGGTCGGCGCGTCTACGATCACGCAGCAGGTGGCCAAGAACTTCCTGCTCTCGAGCGAACAGACCTGGGATCGCAAGCTTCAGGAAGCTCTGCTCGCCATGCGCATCGAGTCGACCTTCTCCAAGGACAAGATCCTCGAGCTCTACCTCAATGAGATCTTCATGGGCAGCGTCGGCGGGCAGACCTATGGCGTCGCCGCCGCGGCGCTCAACTACTTCGACAAGGCGCTCTATCAGTTGTCCGTGTCTGAGGCAGCGTACCTCGCCGCGCTTCCCAAGGGGGCCAACAACTATCACCCCTACCGCTATCCCGAGGCCGCAGTCGAGCGGCGCAACTGGGTGCTCGAGCGCATGCGCGAGAACGGTTATATCACCACTGACGAAATGCTTACGGCCCAGGCTGAACCCCTGACCATTGTACCGCGCCAGTCCGGCAGCCAGCTCTATTCGGCCGAATATTTCACTGAGGACGTGCGACGCCAGCTCGCCCGGCTCTATGGCGAGGACCAGCTCTATGGCGGCGGGCTTTCCGTGCGCACGAGCCTCGACCCCACTCTTCAGGAATACGCGCGCAAGGCCCTGATGGATGGCCTTGTGGCCTTCGACCGATCACGGGGGTTCCGGGGACCCGTGGCCACCATCGAGATCGGCGACGACTGGGGCGTCGACGTCGCGGCGATCGAGCCATTGAGGGATGTGCCGGAATGGCATCTCGCCGTGGTCCTCGAGATACGCCAGAACGAGGCACTGATCGGTCTGCGTCCGGCTGGCGACGTCGGTGGATCATTACGACCCGAGCGCGAGACGGGAATGCTTTCCGGCCCGGAAATCAAATGGGTCAGCCAGCCGCTCTCCCAGATCCTGGCGGTTGGCGATGTCGTCTACGTTTCGCCGGTTGCGGGCAAAGACGGGGTCTTTACGCTCGAGCAGGTGCCGGAGATCGAGGGTTCGCTGGTCGCCATGGATCCGCGCACCGGACGTGTTCTGGCCATGGTCGGCGGGTTCTCGTTCGCCGAGTCCGAGTTCAACCGGGCAACGCAGGCCCTTCGCCAACCCGGTTCCGCGTTCAAGCCGATCGTCTATGCTTCGGCGCTCGATAACGGCTATACGCCCGCCTCCGTCGTGCTCGACGCGCCGGTCGAAATCCGCAACGGCGACGGCTCGATCTGGCGCCCGGAAAACTATGCTCAGGAGTTCTACGGTCCCCAGACGCTCCGGCGCGGCATCGAGCGCAGCCGCAACGTGATGACCGTGCGCCTCGCCAGGGACATCGGCATGCCGCTCGTTGCCGAATACGCCAAGCTTTTCGGCGTCTATGACAGCATGACCCCGGTGCTTGCCATGGCGCTCGGTGCCGGTGAGACCACCAATCTGCGCCTGACCTCCGCCTACGCCACCATCGCCAACGGTGGACGCCGGATCGTGCCGACCCTCATCGACCGCATCCAGGATCGATATGGAAAGACAATCTACCGGCACGACCAGCGTATCTGCGAAGGCTGTAACGCCACCAGTTGGCAGGGGCAGGGCGAGCCGCGAATCGTCGACACCCGCGAGCAGGTGCTCGATCCGATGACTGCCTATCAGATCACCTCGATGTTGGAAGGCGTGGTCCAGCGCGGCACCGGCACCTATGCCAGCAGGCTCAACCGGCCGGTCGCCGGCAAGACCGGCACCACCAACGACTACAAGGATGCCTGGTTCGTCGGCTTCACCCCCGAGCTCGCCGTCGGCGTCTATCTCGGCTACGACGTGCCGCGATCCATGGGGCGCAGCTCGACCGGTGGCGGTATTGCCGTGCCGATCTTTACCGATTTCGTTGGCAAGGCCCTCGCCGGTCACCCGCCGACGCCGTTCAACATGCCGAACGGCATGAACGCCGTCTGGATCGACCCCGCCTCCGGAGTGAGGGCGGTCGAAGGCCAGTCGGCCGTCATCGAGGCCTTCAAGCCCGGCACCGGACCCAATCTGATGACCTCGGTCATCGGTGTCGGCGACCAGACCTATATGGAACTGCCGCCAGCCGCCGCGGCCTCCCCATCCGGCGGCGTCACTCAGCCGGGCCCGAACGGCCAATTTCTCGATCCCTCTCTCGGCCGCGGCGGCCTTTTCTGACCATTTTTTTCCGACGGGTTGATTGCGCGGCCCTGCTTGGCTACATGAAGCGCGCAAGAATAGGACACTACGAAATGCGTGCGGAAACCGAGAAAGTCGTCACTGAAATCGAGCAGGTTCTGACCCTGCTGAGGAGGCATCTTTGACTGGGATACAGCCCAGACACGCCTCGATGCGCTGAACGCGCAAGCCGAATCCCCCGACCTCTGGAACGATCCCGGAAAAGCCCGCGAGGTCATGCGCCAGCGTGACGACCTCGACGCACAGGTTTCCACCGTGCGCGCTATGGAAACCAGCATCCGCGACAATGTCGAGCTGATTGAGCTTGGTGAGGTCGAGGGTGACGAAGGCATCGTCAAGGAAGCCGAAGCCGCTCTCGCCGAGATGCGGGCCCAGGCCGCGCGCCAGCAGGTCGAAACACTGCTTTCCGGCGAAGCCGACAAGAACGACTGCTTCGTCGAAATCCACTCCGGCGCCGGCGGCACCGAAAGCCAGGATTGGGCCAATATGCTGCTGCGCATGTATTCGCGCTGGGCTGAGCAGCACGACTTCAAGGTGGAGACCATCGAAATCCACGATGGTGAGGAGGCCGGCATCAAATCGGCCACCATCCAGGTCAAGGGCCACAACGCCTATGGCTGGTTGAAGACCGAGAGCGGCGTCCACCGCCTGGTGCGCATCAGCCCCTACGACTCGGCCGCCCGCCGCCACACCAGCTTTTCGAGCGTCTGGGTCTATCCGGTCGTCGACGAAACCATCGAGATCGAGATCAACGAAGCCGACTGCCGCATCGACACCTACCGGTCGTCGGGCGCCGGCGGTCAGCACGTCAACACCACCGACTCTGCCGTCCGCATCACCCATATCCCAACCGGCATCGTCGTCGCCTGTCAGAACGAGCGCAGCCAGCACAAGAACCGGGCGACGGCCTGGAACATGCTGCGCGCCCGGCTCTATGAGCTCGAGCTGCAAAAGCGCGAGGAGGCGGCCAGCGCCACCGAAGCGACCAAGACCGACATCGGCTGGGGACACCAGATCCGCTCCTACGTTCTGCAGCCCTACCAGATGGTCAAGGACCTGCGGACCAGCGTCGAGACCAGCCAGCCATCGGCCGTGCTCGACGGTGATCTCGACCCCTTCATGGAAGCGGCTCTGGCGCAGCGCGTCGGCCTTACGGTCGAGGCGTAGAGGTTGTCACGTTCTGAATGAATCAGAACGGGAGGCTCCAGAGCTCCACTACCCACAGGGTCATTCCCGCGAAAAGCGGGATGTGGAGTCACGTTTGAAGTGCAACACGGTTGCGGATGGCAGAGAAGACCTCGTTTGGGGT
>NZ_BSNS01000022.1 GCF_030160115.1 Devosia nitrariae
CTTGCCCCGTCCGGCTCTGTGCACCCTTGGCAAGGCGCATCTGTCGTTTGGTGCGCAGATGCGCCGTCAGTTCCTTCTTGAGCACCCCTCGCGACTGGATGAACAGGCTGCGATAGATCGCTTCATGAGATATCCGCATGCTTGGATCGCCTGGGTACTCTCGCCTCAGCCAGCCCGCTATCTGCTCCGGCGACCATTGCAGCGCCAGCTTTTGCGCCACCCGCCACCGTAGCCGTTCAGAGCATGCCAGGCGACACTGCTTGGGTCGAAGCGATCGCTGCCAAGCCTGCTTGTCGGCTCGGGTTGCGCGATACGTTTGTACACCGCCATTGCGCGAGATCTCGCGACTTATCGTTGATGGCGATCGCCCCAGACTTCGTGCAATAGCGCGGATGGCAAGACCCGCCGCAATCCCGCGAGAGATCTCTTCGCGCTCCCCCAGCTCGAGCGCCGAGGCCGCTCTACGCCTTGCTGACGGTGCAATCCCGCCGTGCAGGGATACGATCCGCTGAACGCCGGTCTTGTTCCGGCGCTCCAGTGCCCGCGAGATCGACGAAATGCTCTGGCCTTGCTTCCATCGCTCCCAAAGCTCGGCCTTCTGTTCCGACGTAAACCAAACCCGTGACGTCACCATGCGACACCTCCCCATCCTCTCAGATTAGAGGTGTTGCGATGACCGGTTGAACTCACCGCCCCATTCCGGTCATTCCGACCGATTCGGCGAATTCTTGAAAGTTGACGGTCCGCTCAGGTCGCCACGACGTGCATGATGGGGGGAACGCGGACGGGCAGCTTTTGGTTAGGTGCCAGCAGAAGCGGTCAATCATCTAAAGCAAGCTGCCTTCAGCACCGCGACCTACATCTCGTTCGTCTGGCGAATGGTTGCGCGCCCTGCAACGGACGTGCTTCTTCGGACTGACAGGAAGACCTCATCATGGTTCCAGCAATCGGCGCCCGTAGCGTCCCTGAACCATTATCACTTTAGACGAGCCTGCCGTATCCTTGTCCTCCCGACAGCTTCCCAGCCGACGACATGGTAGCAAGGCTACAGATCGACAAACGACCATCCCCTTTGGTCCGTAAGCGCTGCCCTCTCCTGCTGAGAGATGCGATCGCGGTGCATCGCTATGCAGACCAATTGCCGCGCCCTGGTGGTCGCCACATACATCTTTTTCATAAAGGAAGCCCGGATGGATGCGTGGGTGGTAGCATGGGCTGGGTCGAACGCCGGTCGCTCCAACGCCGGATTGATCAAGAAGGGTAGCATTTCCTTCACGTCAAAGAGAGTCCCGAACTTGGTTTCGAGGACGAGGGTGGCGTCATGCGTTTCTCCTTTGACGCCGTGGATAGTGGAAACCTCCATCTGGATGCCTCCCGGGCTCAGATACACGTTGCCGGGCAACACTGCCTCATCCAGCAATCCCGGCGCGTGGTCCGCATAGGCCAGATATTCGGCTATGGCGGCATTGCCGATGTCGACATCGCAAATGTCGCATAGCACCGGCGTAATGTCTGCCCATTCGGCCGCCGTGAGCGCGGGGCGAAGCATCAGATCGGCCATCAGTGCGCTGATGAGCGGCGTCTTCTCCGAAACATTAAAGTACCGCCTTAAGTTCGAGCGCGTGATTGGCACTGCGCCTCCAGATCGTCCAATGACCGTCTTGCCGCCCAGGCGCAGAAGCTCGACCAGCCCCTGCCTCAGATGCTGGTAGTGAGTGTGAACCGGCCCTTCTTTCAATACTACCGCACGCCGAACGCATTCGCAGAAAGTATCGGCAGTCCTCCCCTTGTTGGCTTGGTACCGGTCGAATGCCTGCCAGTAAGATTGTATGCTGAGTACTCCGCCCTCGGCACGCCCACCGATTGCTTTCACGACCCTGCGCTCGGCTTCTGGAAGACCGGCGACTATGGCGCCGAACTGATCCAGTACAGATCCGATCGTGTCGTTGCCATAGAGAATGAATGTACAGGAGGGGGCATTCGCGGCAGTAGGGCGAGAGCCCGTCAAAGCAATCCGTCGTGTGCTGAGCCCGCAGAATTTGTCAGCAATGGTCGCGGTAAACCGACCGCTGTCCGGGATGGGGGCGAGGTCTATCGCCGCGTTGAATGTTTCGTTTGGCGGCTCGCCCGCCATGCCGTCGAAAATCGCCTGATCGGGATCGCCAATCTTCTGCAGTGTGCACTCTGCAGCATCGCCAAACAGATGATTGATCAACTCGTCCTGGAATCTCAGCGTATCCTGCATCTCGTCGATCAGTACGAGCGGGAAGCGATGTCGCAGGGCATCGATGACAGATGGATTGGCTGAGATCAGCTCGCTTGCGAGCGCGTACATCTCGGAGAAGAAAAAATAGCCATTCTCCAGAGCCTGATTTTTTACGACGATCATGTTCTGATAGGAGGCGGTATGGGTGCCTGGCGCTCCCGGCACGTCGACGGATAGCTGGTCTTGAGCCCAATTTAGGCGCAATCCGGAAGTGTTGGCGTTCTTGTTGTGCAGATATGTGCGCGTGCCGGGGGTCAGGTGGCGATGCATGTAGGCCGCCGTAGTGAAGTCATCGATCTGACGGATCGGGTATCCTTTGGAGCGGCAGGCCGGCAGCGCGAGAAAGGTTTGTACGAAATCCTGGATCGTCCCGATGAAGTGCGGGTAGCTGATCAGCGATCTCGCCGCAGCGTCTGTGCCGACACGTTTTAGAATCTCGTCCTTTGCCACATTCGTATGGGTCAAGACGCATAATCCGCGATGGTGCCAGCGCCATTTGCGGGCAAGGAGGACCAGCTTCAAGCCGATGAGCGTCGTCTTGCCGGCACCTGGGCAGGCATGGACATGGTGGTGCTCCCGAATGGCCGCGCGTCTTGCCTCGTCAAGAGTCAGCGCTTCGTCCATCGACGCGGCATTGACCTCCTCAAGCAGCGCGTCAATGTCTGCATCATCTATGGCAGTTAGCGGCATCAGCAGGCCCACCTATGCCGCTGCCGCAGGAGCTTCATGCCCCGTCACATAATCTATGGCCCGCACGATATATACTGGCAGCGCTGCCCGAAATACGGCTCTCCGTTCTGCGGTTTGCGCCTGATCAGCTTGTCGTCTCGCGTCGGCTTGCTCGGGCATTTCATTCTCGGGAGCAGGCGTTATGATCGGGCCGAACTCTTCCATCAGCACGCTTGAGAGCGCGTAGGCCAGTTTTGTCTTCGCACCGGATTGCGTCGCGATATCCTTGTAGATGGCAACCGCCCGCAGTTCCGGGTCAGCCGGCAGCTCGTCATAGCCCTCGAGTGTACCTTTCAGCGCCTGATATACCTCCGCCGCCAGCCCGGCCCGCAATAGCGCATACTCGAACGTCCAATGGTCCGATACTTCGACCCGCACATTCTGCCCGGAAAGTGACTTGCGGCTTTCGACCCAATTCAATCGGCCTTGAGCATTATCGGCGTAGTGGCTTTCCCAATATTGTTGGTTGCCGAGCTTTGTTTGCAAAAAGCCGTAAATGTTGCCTTCCGAGATGCGAGCGGGTTCGGGCCACAGATCGAGATCGCGCAGGCAAACCACGCGCGTGCCAAGCCATGCGGCGCTATTCGCAGGATCGTCCATTCCCGCCCTTTGGAAGATACGAGCGAAGGGCGCAAAAGCGATGCTGCCGACGTTGACGACAGATACGCCGAAATCCTCGAATGGCGTCCCGAGAAGGTCAGCAAATGTCGAAAGGAGGATGTTCTCACCATCGCCCTCGACGATCATGACGCCCTTGGCGAAGAAGAGGTTGGATTTTGTTACATCCAAAAATTTCTCCAGGTGCACATAGTTCTGCGCATCCAGCCGTGTTTCATCTTTGCGCAGGGAAAAAGCCTTGCCCTCCGCCATGATGATTACGTTTTCAAGCGGCGCTTTCGACGCCAGGTTCGGGCTGTGGGTTGTAAGGATGCTCTGCAACGAGGAATTCTGGCCGCCAAAACCCTCTCTGAGTGCCCGCAGAAATTTCATTTGAAGCTGCGGATGGAGATGCGCCTCCGGCTCCTCGATCAGCAGAAGCGGAAAATCATGCTGTTCCTGCTCAAGAAGCAGGAGCTCCGCCGCCATGAACAGCAGATTGCTGTATCCGAGGCCTTGGTAGCGCTCCTGTGAATCGATGAGCAGCTGCAAGCGTTCGAGAATTGCGCGGAACATCTGTTTGCGCTCGGTCGCATCGAGTTGTTCGAGATCGGTTCCGCCCATGATGCTGATCAGCGGGCTTAAGGGTTTCGTGCGAAAATCCAACCTGCGAAGCTGCTCTTCAATGCGTTCGCGGGTTGCGCTCACTCCATCATTCTCGATGATCGCCGCGTTGGCCGCCACGATCGTCGTCAGCAGATTTTCGATGACGGCAGCTTCTCCGAACCTGTCGGAGGAGCCGAGAATCTGCGCCAGTCGCGATCCGCGACCGCCCATCAGTTCGGCATCAGCATCGCGCAAGGGGCGGAGGTAGGTGGTCGCGAGAAAATCTCTGGCCTCACGTTCCACCGATGGGCCTTCTGCATTCGCGCCGGACCGCAGTTCAGTCCGGATCTGCCGAGCACCGCGTATGAGATGTGTTGTCTGTTCCGCCTGATAGTTGAGATAGAGGACCGAGCGGCGGTCTTCGGTACCTGGGATCGTTTCGTGCGTCAGATGCTCAACAAACGCTGCCGCCTGCCGAGCGGTAATATCCTCGAACTTCAACTGGATGGAGAACGACGTGGCCCCGCGGCTGAAATCGCGGTCCTGAATCCGTATCCACTCGCCGGAGTTCACGGAAAGTGCATAGCGCACGGCATCAACAAGTGCCGACTTTCCGCTGTTATTCTCGCCGACTATCAAGTTGATGCTAGGATTCAAACGCACTCTGAAGTCCGTCAGGACGCGAAAATTCTTTATTGATACGTCCGAAAGATACATCCCCGATTCCCCCTCGCTGATAGTAGTTCGAGAGGGTTGGACCATACAACATTAGGTTTTGGGCGACGGCCGAAGCACTACGAACGCAGGGGTCGTGAGCCCGATCGGCACCGCCAGCAGCGGATGTTCAGACCCGGCCGCAAAGCGGACTTTGCAGCTCCTACCGTCTAGGGACTGCTGCGAGGCGCCAAGATACGCTTGCGCGGTGCGAGGCAAAGCCACGCCGAGCTTGGCGGTAGATTGTTCACCGCCTCTCGCACTGGTCGAAGGCTTGACCGCAAGTGTCTAGATTTTCTCAGTCCCAACAAGGAGCAGCGCACGAAATCTCTGCCGTCACACTGGGGTGATGATGAGCATGTTCGAGGACTGGAGGGGCAGATTCACGCAGCCGCCCTTGCCGGAGTTTCGGGCGAAGGTCGGCCGCAATGTCGTCCGGCAGATCACGCGCCCGCGTCTTCCTCAACGATATGCCGGTCACGACCTCGTCAAGACCGAACTGAAGCCGCCCTACCACCACCTCTATATCCGCCACAAAGGCTCGAAGCGCCTTAAGACGGATCTGCCTGTGCTCACGGCCGGCCTGGCACGTGACGCAGCCATCCCGAGACATCTTCAAGAAGAAGGCTCGGAAACGGGTGTCGAGTTCGAGGTCGTCCTCGTATAGCCGGGCGCCAACGCCGATAGCGTGACCGATCCCATCCTTCAGTTGCTGGCGACTACGGAGCTCTTCTTGAAGAAGAACACGGACGCCAGATTCCGCGTCGTCCTCAACGCGGCCGGGGCCGATTAATGTAGTCATGTGGCTTCGATCCGGCCCTAAATACGGAGAACGATACTTCTGCTCCGAAGCGGAGGCGCGCGCCGCTGGACGGCGAAGGTTCCGGAATCTGATCCAGTCGCAACCACTGGCACGTCGATCCACACGCAACGGCTGTGGATAACTCCAGCAAGGCGGCCCAGCGCATTGCAGCGGGCACACGGTTGCGGTGCAACTCGTTGAGTGCGGGAGGACGAAGCAGCGATATGTTGATCTACGGGGGCAATGGCGGGGCGCGTGAGCGGGAATACCTGTTCATCGACGGTGGCTGCCTGCGCAGCGCCGTCCGAACCATGTCCAAGGAGGTCTTCGAAGACGAGAATGCCTACCAGCCATTGGTCCAGGGTCTCGTCGGAAGCTTCGACAAGGTGTTCTACTACGATGCGGTGTCGGGCCGGAACCATGGTGAAGGCCAGGAGGACTACGCTGCCCGTGTCGAACCTGAGCACGAGCGTTTTGCGCAGGTACAGGCGCTCGACCGGGTCCACGTCGCTCTTGGTCACATCGTGGGCAACGATCGGCGGCAGAAGGGCGTGGACGTCCGGCTCGCCGTCGACATGATGACCCATGCCTTCCGGGGGAAGATATCTCGCGCAACGCTGTTCGCTGGAGACGCTGACTTCGTGCCCTTGCTGCGCGCGCTCGTGAGCGAGGGACTGCATGTCACCCTTTGGCATCCGCCCCAAGCCAACAAGGAACTCAAGGGTGCTGCCGATACCACTCGGGCTTTCGATATGCGAAGCGACAGCCAGTGCCTCACCCTGGATGGTCGTCATCCGGCCTTTCCCGGAGGGAATTCCGGCAGCGGTTCGATCGACCTGCTCCGCCACGGGACAGAGGAGATCGTCGGGATCTCCGGTCAGCGATACATCGGGACGTGGGACGAGGAATTGCTGACCATCTTCCTGGTCGAGCCTGCGGGGCGGTCAACGAACTTCCATGCCTTCCCGGCTCCCGGATCAACGCTGCGGCAAGCCCTGATGGCGTTCCAGGCTGTCCACGGGTGGGACGTAGCGGCAACAGGTGAGCAATGGGTCAAGGCCGTGCCCCGCCGACGTTGATACGGATGCTGGCTGCATCGCCAGCGACGGCAACTCTCAGACGACAGGTGCTGGGTCGACGGCAAACGGCAGTCTTTCACCTGCCGATTCGGTCACGTCGCGATCGAAATCCGCCCGGTTGTAGTCCCGCGGGTAGTAGGAGAAGCTCTTCAGGGTGAAATAGGCATCCATGCTCATGAAGCGCCTCGACACCTGGAGGCTCGCGAGTTCGGCTGCCTCCGCGTCGAACTCGTCGCTGAGATGCATGCGCGTGATTCCGGTCTCGATCGCGCTGGTAGCATCGACCGGACGAGCACCCGCACGCGACCACTCGTCCAGCAGGATATCGGCAGTGGCAGGCGGGCCATAGGCGATGACCGGACCGACAGAGACCCCGGCGATGCAGGACGCGTGGGCATCCAGCCATTGCGTGGTCTCCGCCAGCGTATTTTGGGTCTCGCCTGCGTAGAGCAGCACATTGACCTTGGCCATCACGCCGTTGTCGCGGCAGGCCTGAAGCAGCGCGGACGCCTTGGTGAGGTAGCGCTCGGGATTGTTCGCCTTCTTCATCGCCAAGATCTGGGTGGGCGACGCAGTTTCCAAGCCCAGATCAAGTACCTTGAGACCGGCACGTGCCAAATGGGCAATTGACTCGGGCAGCAGCGCGTCGACGCGACTCTCAGTTCGCCACCCGATATCGAGGCCTAGCTCTTGAACCGCTGCCGCCAGCCGCGCGCTCCAACGCGGATTGGGCACGAACATCGATGCCTGCATGTACGGATGAATGTCCGATCCGCCGTACTGATCCCGCACCAGGGCCATCGAGCGTGCGATCTCCTCGGGCTCCCTCAGCTTTTCCAAGGGGATGTCGCGCTCTTCGCAGAACTTGCATCCCATGCCGCAGCCCCTCGATGCTTCAATGCTCGGTTGGAAGCGCAGGTGATCGGCCACCAGCAGGTGGTTGAGGGTAAACGCCGGAGTCGGGGCCGCGAGACGACGCAGGTCCGGGTCAGTTGTCAGGAGGCTCCTGATGACGGGTTCGCCCAACCCGGGCACGAGCACGTGTGCCTCGGGCAGCTTGGTCCGCAGCCAGGCCACGTCGGGACCGACCACCCATCGGCCGCCAACGACGAGGCGTGCACCCGGGTCCGTTGCCTTCACGAGACGACAGAAGGCTTGTGCCCAGGGCAGCGAGTAGAAGCTCGGGATGGAGAGCATCACAGGGTGCCGAGTCGGGAAGGCTCCCATAGAGGCCAATCGTTCCAGAAGGATTTCGGGCGTTTCGTGGTCGCCGTGGATCAGAAGTGTGTTCCGCCCGCCTAGGTCCAGCATGGTGGCCAGGGACAAGGCGCCATAGTTGAGATAGAGCTGGCGACGGGCCAACTGATGGTCGCGCTTCTTGGGAGCAAGCAAACCCGCCGAAACAAATGGAATTACATCCGATCTTTCCATAGAAGATGTCCTCCCGTGCCGGCGTGGGGACGTCATATAGGAGCGGCTATTGCCTTTTGTAAGTATCGAGGGGATCGATGGTAGCGGAAAAACCGAGCAGACCAGTATCCTGGCCGACCGGCTGGTTGCTGCCGGGAAAAGCGTGATCCGCACCAAGGAGCCAGATGGAGGTCACCTAGGGAGCGAGGTCAGGGCGATGATGGTCGTGCCGGATCGCACGCTCTCCCCCGTCGAGCAGATGCTTCTGGTGAGCGCCTCCCGATACGCGCACGTCAGGACGGTAATCCGCCCGGCACTGGCTGCGGGCGACTGGGTCGTCTCCGACCGATTTATCGATTCTACCTTCGCGTTCCAGGTCCACGGGCAAGAAGATCGTCTCGGAATGATGTTCGACGCGATCAGGGACGTGGTGGTGGGGGGCACGATGCCTGAACTCACCATCGTCCTCGATTTGCCTGCCGAGGCCGCCCTGGAACGTCGCTCCAAGAGGCAGGACGACAAGGTCGACCCTACGGAAGTCTCCAGGAACTTCGGCGAAATCAGGCAAGGTCTCCTGGTAGCCGCCGCTCGCGCTCCCGACCGTTGCAAGGTCGTTGACGCCGACGCGCCTTTGGATGAGGTCGCCGATCGGGTGTGGCGGGAGGTTGCGACCGCGTTCCGGCTCGAATGACTTCGGCGCCGCCCTGACTTCCAGCTTCGACCGGACCCCGCCGCAGAGAGAAAGGCCCGTCCTATCTTGAATCCGCAAACCCGCAACCTTCTGGTGAAGCGCATTGCCGAGGCGGTCGAGGCCATGGGGCCTGCACCGGTGTTCGAACGCTTCGCGGTCGTGCTGGTAGAGCACCTTCTAAACATCGAACTTTTCCAGAGTGGGTCCTCCATATCCGGGAACCCAGTCGCTGGTACGCTCGACGCGACGTCGGCGGACCAGCGCGTGGTTGTTGAGGCCTCGGCGCTCCAGACCTACTTCGGGCAACAGATGGCGAAGGCGCGCAACGATCTCCTGCATGCCCTGGAACTCGCCCCGGGTGCCGAGCGGATCCTCTTGGTGTCGTCGCAGCGGGCGCCTGTCGGAACGATCGAGGATTTCGTGCAGGATGCGGCGCGCGATCCCGCCACGGCCGACCGGGAAATCGCCGTCCTCGACAGCCGGCGAATTGCAGAAGCGATAGTCGACGAGCTGGTGGTCAAGGACAATGCGATGGACGCCCTGTCCGAGCTGCTCCCGGCGTTGGACGAGGTCCGGGACCTGCATCCCTACAATCTCGCCGCGCCCGTGCTGGACAGCCGGTTCGTTCCTCGGGAGGAGGTCGACCGGGAATTGAGTCTTAGGCTGGCCGACAGCACCTGTGTGGAAGTCGCGGGCCTCGGCGGCCTGGGCAAGTCGATGGCAGCAGCGGCGTTCCTCCGTCGGCATGGTAGCGAATTTGAATACCCGTTTTGGGTCGACGCCCGCACCATTCGAGGTGTCGAGCAGCTTTCGGCTATACCGCTGCGCCGGGGTGGGGCCGACCGCAACGTGCTGGGTTTGCTCAAGAGGCACCGATGCCTCGTCGTGCTTGACGATGCGAGCGAGGAATTGACGTCTGAAGCTTTGTTGGAGGTGTGCGGACCGGAATCGAGGATCGTGGTCACGCGTCGGCGGAGGATGCCGGGAAGCTACGATCTTCCCCTCATGAGTGGCGAGGAGGCACGCCAGCTACTCGATGCGGGTCTCGCCTCGCCCGTCCCGGATCCCGCCTTCGAAGCCATCATCGCTGCCATCGGCGGCCATCCGTTGAGCCTGCGGCTTGTGAACGCCGCTGTACGATCCGGCGCGTCATGGGATGAGATGATCGAGGATTGCCCCCGCTTGGGCAGCATGGCCGATGGCGAAGTGCTTCTTGCGGAAAGAGTCCTTGGGCGATTGAGGCCAATCCTCTCCGGGGAGCTGTCGGTTTTCGTCTGGGCAGGACAACCCAACTGCGATCGCGAGTTCCTCAAATCAGTGGTCGGTACATTGGGAATACGAAAGCTCCAGGAGTTCGGGCTGACCGCACCCGACAGCCCCTCCTCGGTTCGCCTGCATGACATCGTCTATTCGTCGTTGCGCACCGGCGACTGGCTCTCTCCACAGCAGTCCAGAGAGCTCGACGACGCGCTCGAGCGGTATTTGGCAACTCAGATGCGAGGCGACGGGCATGGTCTGCAAACTACGGCGGCGCAGCTCCGCAATCGTGTCCGGGAGCTGGCGGCGGCGGGCGACCGGAGGCCAGCCTTCCTGCATGCACTGCTCGCCGCCTGGTCCCCTCACGAGATCGACCCTGCACTGTTGCCTGTGCCTGCCGCCACGGCAGCCGAGATCGCGGACCGCGGCGCCACCGGTTCCGACGCTGAAATCCTTCTTGTCCTCGAGACCATCGAGGCCTTGAATAGATACGAGAAGCACGTCAACGGGTACGCGAGCGCGCAAGCGATGCTCCGCGATGTACTGCCGGTCTACGCGGTGCTAGGCGGCACTCCCGGCCTGAGCCCCCGTCAGACAGCGGAGATCAAGCATCACCATGCCAAGACGCTCAGGCTTCTCAGACGGGAGGATGAGGCGCTGGCGCTGTTCGAGGAAGTGGTGGCAAGCTTCCCCCTCAACGAGGCCAAGCTGCAGCTGGTCCGCCTGCACGCCAGCCGCGGCAGGTACGAACGAGCGACCACGCTGGCGCTGGAGATCATAGAGGCGCATCGATCGGGCGAGGGGGTTTCGGCCTCCGTGCTCATGGGGCTGTCGGACACCCTGAACGGCGGTCGTGCGCGATGGTCGGGCGAGATACTCGCCGCGCATGACAAACACCTCATGTCGCAAGCATTGTTCAGCGCCGCTTCGGGGGTCGCCCAAGGATACGATGCGCTTTCCGCGTTCGCCCGATCCTGGGCCTGGAATGCACCCGAGCGACTTCAGCAGCTGCTTTCGCAGTTGCCAGAACCCACGCCTTTCATGCTGAGCGACGAAAGGAGCCGTGCAGGCTATGCCGAGATCCTCTACCACGCGGCGCTGATGGAGACCTGCGGCAGCAGCGCGCGCCGCGCTCTCGAGGCCTACGAGAGCCTGCGTTCGACCGACGCATTCCAGCGGCGCCGGTGGGGGGAGGTCCTGAACATGCTGGGCCGTTTCGAGGACGCCGAGAGCGTGCTGCAGGACATTGACGACCCAGATGGCCGCATATGGGTCGCCAACAGCCTGTCGCAGACCAAGTTAGGATTGGGCAAGACCGGTGAGGCGCTCGCACTTGCCGACGAAGCGATCGCGGGGGCCACGGGGCGCAACGAGATCTACCGGGCGAGCTTCCTGCTGCAACGCGCCAAGACGCTCCTTGCGATCGGGCAGGATCCAACAGCCGAGGTCGAGGCGGCGCTCGCGGGAGGGATCAACCCCCGCCAGCGCGCCGAGCTGCTCGACATGCAGGCATCGTTGCGGCGCGACCACCTCTCCACCGGCCGATGATCGCATGGGGCGGTCGAAACCATCTGGCGGGGCGAGCGGTTGTGATGAATTATGCTGGCGTTTCTAGGAGGTTGACTGACATTGGGCACCTTCGCAGCGCATACTTGCCCACGAGCCGTCTTTTCGTTGTAGCGAGCTAGTTCCTCCGCCAAGGCCGGATACCCTGCGCCGTCATATCAGCGTCTGCTATGCGCTTGTGACTGCCCGAAGCGGTCAGTCTGCTTTCGGCCCCGCCTAAGCCGAATGGTAGCGGGTGTGGGAACGGCAGGCGCTGCCCTAATGTGGGTCAATGAACCCAATGAAGCGATTTCCGGAACTCAGATACGCATCACTCGGAACTGATGGACTACGTTTCCAGTCAGTCAGAAGGCTTGCTGCTACCACTTCCGTGTACGGGCCGGCCACCAGACCATAGTTGCCATTTTCGGAGAGCACTATACGAGTCTCATGGGGTGCCAGAAACCGGCTGAGATCCGGCAGATTGCCTATATTGCGGGCGCTGGCGAAAACAACCCAGCGGTATCCTGAAGGGAGCGCTGGCGACGCCACATCGGCGGGCGCGGAGACGACGGCTGATTGCTGCGCATCACATATTACCTGCACGGTGAAGTTCCGACCTTTGTCGGCTAGTTCCCTGGCACTGAACGGCTTTGGCGGGACCGGGGAGGGCTTTGGCAGGCGGAAAATGCTCAAATACTCGGCAACCACACTCCCCTTGATGGCAAAGCCAATGTTCGGCGCTGTGGTGCCCATCGAGGCGAGCAACGCCTCATCATCAATCTTTGCTACCGCTACGCCCAACACTCGCCCCATGTCGTCCAAAATGGGGCCGCCACTGTTGCCGGGCTGAATGCCGACGTTGGTAGTGAACCAGCGATTCTCGCCCATTAAGCCCGTCTCGGACGAGACGATACCTGTCCCCACGTTCAGCGAGGAGTTGAGGATAGACGATAGAGGGAATCCGAGGGCCACCACAGTTTCGCCTAACTGCACAGGCTCGGCGCGTATCTCAGCTACCGAATGTGTCCTCGGCGTCCGAAGTTGAAGGACAGCGAGATCCACGTCTTCATCACTTGTGACAACTCGGGCGGGTCCATAACCGATCACGTCAATTACCGAACATCCGTCGATAACGTGGTGGTTGGTCACGAGGACACCCCTGTCGGCCACGAAGAACCCTGTGCCAGACGACCCTTGGGAGATTTCGGGTTGAGGTGTCACAGGGTCGGGGCTTCCCGCTGAACGGCCCTCAGGAGCCCCAAAGGCCAAGGGGTAGGAGTAGGAGGCCATGAAGGTTGCCACCATTGAGCCCACTTCGTTCCGCGTACGGTCCCACTCGATAGAGAAGCCTGCACTCTCGCCGGGTGTGTGGTTGATGAGTATGTAGAATACCTTTCCTCGGCGGGTGCCCGATACCACGAACTTGTCAGCGTTCAGCACCTGATAGGTGATGCTCCTGTCTGCACCCGATGCAGATAGCGAGCGATAAAGGCTTTCGTATCCCTCCTCAGAAAACGGCTTCCTGATGGTCTCCAACCGAATGGAGCCGTCTGCGCTGGTGTAGGCTGTCCCACGCCGCGTCTCACTGACAGATGGAAGCAAGTGCAAGGGCAGCAACAGGACCATGTTGCCCCGCGTGTCCTCTACAATGTCGAAACCCAAGTCGCGGAATACGTCATTCGCTGCACCCCCCAGGGCATCCTTTTGTCGTGGCGTCAGGACGCCTGTCGGGCTGTCACCGATGGAGGACTGGAATGATTGAATGGCTCTGTAGGTGAAGTTGCCAAAGGTGCTATCTGCCAGTGACTGATAGTGCCCCAGAAGCATTAGCTGCGATTGCAGCAAGCTCCGGTCTTCTTCGGTCATGCTGTTAAACCAGCGCTGGCTATCCGCAAAATCAGCGCGCGCCGTGAGGGGCGCAGCAGCAACAAATGTGCAGATCAGAGCCGCTCGGAGAATTCGGGTAAGTCGAAACATGCAACGGTCCCCCCATAGCGTTTTCTGCCGGAAGGCGGGACAGTTCAAGAAATCTGCTTGAGAATAGTTAGTAACTCTTGGTGTGGCGCCCGTTCCTGCGCGGCATGATGGCCAAAATTGCCGGCCACTCAGCCCCTCCCCGGTCATTTCCGAATACAGAACGGTCGATGGGGGCAGGACTTCACACCCCAATCGCCAGGCCTTTGCGTCAGCCTGCGGCTAACGCTAGAATCCGTCAGTCCGCTCCCGACCCCCGAAAATGGCCAACATCACCTCAGGGCACACCCTGATGGACCTGCATCAAGGCGTCTTCTCCGTAAGATACTGCCCACCCTTGCTCTCACCGCGCAGCCGCTCGAGATAAGCCCGCGCCTGCGGCATCGGCTCCGTCTCCCGCTCAACACTGAACCAGCGGTGCACAGCAAGACCCACGGCGATATCCGCCATGGTCATCGCCTCGCCGGCAATGAACGCCGTTTTCCCCAACTGCGCCTCGAGGATACGCATTTTGGCCGTCCAGCGCGTAAGTGACTCGTCGATCTTGGCGTCGTCGTCATAGCCGGGCACCTTGCGAGCGAGGGCCATCGCCGCATAGCCCCAGCTGCCGGCGAGTTCGACGCCCTGCCAGGACAACCACTGATCGCAGAGTGCCCGCGCCCGCGGCTCCTCGGGCGCCAGGAGCGTCGGCCCGTATTTGCGGGCGAAATAGCCCATGATCGCGGGGCTTTCCCAGAGAACGAAATCCTCGTCGATCAGCACGGGCACCAAGCCGTTGGGGTTGAGCGCCAGGAACTCGGGAACCTTGGGATCGCGCAGCGGCATGCCCCAGTCCTCCCGCTCATAGGTCAGTCCCATCTCGTCGGCGAGCCACAGCACCTTGCGTACGTTGATGGAGGTCACCCTCCCCAGAATCTTGAGCATATTCGCCTCTGTCCTCGGATGTCGTGCCGCTCGTATGGAAACCGGCGCCGGCGCGCAACACTTTAACGACTCATTCACACCACCCGGCAGTTTCTGCCGATTTTTGCAGCCTGCAACAGTTGGTTAACTGGTTGTTTACCATCCGCTAGGTAATTTTTGCCTAACGGTTGCGGGGGCTCGCGATCGCTCAGTCTTAGGAAATTCGAGTGTTCGCGTGAATCATCTCCTTCAGTTTCTGACCCGCTTTGGGCTTGCCCGAGTAGCGGCGATGGCCACGGTAGCCGTTCTGATGCTCGGCTTCTTCGCCTTCCTTGTCATGCGCGCCTCGACACCGAGCCTCGCACCGCTCTATTCGGAGCTCTCGATCGAGGATTCCTCGGCCATCGTTGCCGAATTGCAGGCCCAGAACATCCCCTACGAGCTGCGCGGAACGGGCGATACCATCCTCGTGCCGCGTGACCAGATCACGACGCTGAGGATGCAGTTGGCCGGGGAAGGCCTGCCGACGCGCGGTCAGGTCGGCTACGAGATCTTCGATGATCAGAATACGCTGGGCGCGACCAGCTTCGTCCAGGGCATCAACAACGTGCGTGCGCTCGAAGGCGAGCTTGCCCGCACCATCACCTCGCTCGCCCGCATCCAGGCGGCTCGCGTGCACCTCGTGCTGCCCGAACGCGAGCTCTTCCGCCGCGAGCGCAAGGATCCTTCGGCTTCGATCGTGCTGACCGTGCGTGGCGAGCTGACGGCCGGCGAAATCCGTGCCGTCCAGCATCTCGTCGCCTCGGCCATCGAGGGCCTGACGCCGAACCGCGTCGCCATCGTCGACGGCGCCGGCCGGCTCCTGGCCGCCGGAACGGGCGACGACCGGAACGGCGTCATCGCCGGCGAGGCGGCCGAGCTGACGCTCGCCCACGAGAACCGGCTGCGCACGCGCCTCGAGGACATGCTGGCCAACGTCGTCGGCCCCGGCCGCGCCCGCGTCGAGGTGACCGCCGAACTCGACATGAACCGTTCGACCACCACTTCGGAAATCTTCGATCCGGAAAGCCAGGTGGTTCGCTCGAGCCAGCTGCGCGAGGAGGCGAACTCGGCGACCGGCCCCGGCAGCCAGCAGGTGTCCGTCGCCGACGAGCTGCCCGGCGCCAGCGAGAACGCCACCGCCGATGGCGCGACCAGCGAGCAGGGTTCGACCACCGAGGAAGTCACCAACTACGAAATCTCCAGGACCACCGAGACCGCCGTCACCGAAGCGGGCGGCATCAAGCGGCTGTCGGTCGCAGTGGTCGTCGACGGCGTCTATGCCGACAACGGCAATGGGGTCAGCACCTATCAGCCGCGATCGAACGAGGACATCGAACGCATCGCCACCCTCGTGCGCTCGGCCATCGGCTACAGCGAAACCCGCGGCGACACGGTCGAAGTCATCAACATGCAGTTCGCCGAGCGTCGTGATCTCGAAGTCGGCACCAGCGAGCCGGGCCTTCTCGATTTCACCCGCGATGACCTGGTGCGCTTCGCCGAGATGGCGGTAACCCTCCTCATCGCGCTCGCTCTCGTCCTCTTCATCATGCGCCCGCTGTTGAAGCGCGTGCTGGCGCCCGAGCCGCAGCCGCTCGCCCTGCCGCCCGGAGCCGAGCTCGGCCACAACCACATGGCCGGCGCCAATGGCGAATTGCTGCCTGAGATCCCGGAAGAGCCCAGGGACAAGACGCCTGCATGGGTCGCCAACGCCAGGTCGATGGGCGAAACCCAGCTGCAGACGCTCAAGACCGTCGGCACGCTGGTCGAGGAAAACCCCAAGCAAGCCGCGCTCATCGTGCGTGGCTGGCTGAATGACGCAGCGTAAGGACGAGACTAGTGGCAGCCCCGGCGCAGGTCGAATATGACAACCGCACCCCCAACGGTGCCATCGCAGCCGAACCCGGCCGACAGCTCATTGTCGGACAGGACGCGACGCAGCGTGCCCTGCGCGGCGCCGAGAAGGCCGCGGTGCTGTTGCTTGCGCTCGGGCCGGACTACGGCAAACCGATTTTCGAAGAACTCGATGAACTCGAGATCAAGGCGCTTTCGCGCGCCATGGTGCAGCTCGGCCCCATCACCCAGGAGATGCTCGACGATCTGATGATCGAGTTCGTCACCACCATCTCCTCCACCGGCACGATCTCGGGCAATACCGACACGACCGAGCGCCTGTTGCTTTCTTTCCTGCCGGCGGACCGCGTCGATTCCATCATGGAGGAAATCCGCGGGCCTGCCGGGCGCAACATCTGGGAGAAGCTCTCCAACGTCCAGGAGGACGTGCTGGCCGCCTATCTCAAGAACGAATACCCGCAGACCATCGCCGTCGTCCTCTCCAAGATCGCCCCCGACCATGCGAGCAAGGTGCTCGCTGTCCTCCCCGAAGAGTTGGCCATGAATGTCGTCCAGCGCATGCTGGGGCTCGATCCGGTGCAAAAGGAGATCCTCGAAAAGATCGAGGTGACGCTGCGCACCGAATTCATGTCGACGCTCTCCCACACCAAGCGCCGCGACAGCCATGAGCAGATGGCGGAGATCTTCAACTCCTTCGATCGCCAGACCGAGGCGCGGTTCATGACCAACCTCGAGGACATGAACCGGGACGACGCCGAGCGCATCAAGGCGCTGATGTTCACCTTCGAGGACCTGACCCGGCTCGAAGCTTCCGCCATGCAGACCCTCCTCCAGCGGATGGACAAGCGCGACACGGCCCTGGCCCTCAAGGGCGCCAGCGAGCCGATCAAGACCTTCTTTTTCGCCAATATGTCGGCGCGCGCCGCCAAGCTTTTGCGCGACGACATGGAGGCGATGGGTTCGGTGCGCCTGAAGGACGTAGACGAAGCGCAGGCGCGCGTGGTCGCCACCGCCAAGGACCTGGCCGCACGCGGCGAGATCATCATCCTCAAGACCAAGTCCGACGACCAGATGGTGGCGTGATAGATGGCGAGCCCCGCACGCTTCACCTTCGACCTCGATCTCGGCCAGCGCCCCCAGAGCCAACCGCCGGTCATGCCGGAGGACCTGGTGGCGCAACTGCTGCGCCAGGCGCGTGAGGAGGCTTATGCCGAAGGCGTCAGGGACGGCGAGAGGAATGCCACCGCCATGGCTGCCCAGACCATCGCGTCAGCCGCCGCCACGCTCGCCACTGGCTCCGTCGAAATGACCGCCGCGCTCGACGACGCCCGCAAGGCGGCCGTTGCCGAAGCGGTGGAGCTGGCCGCCGCCATCGGCCGCAAGCTCGCCGCGCACCTCATCGCCCGTTACCCCGTCGGCGAAATCGAGGCGCTCGTTGCCGAATGCATGGCCTCGCTCGACGGCGTGCCCCACCTCGTCATCCGCTGCCATCCCGACATCGCCGAAGCGGTGCGCGACGTTGCCACCGGGCACATGTCCACCTCCGGCTTTGCCGGACGACTCGTCGTCATGGGCGACCCCGACCAGCGCCTTGGCGACGGCCGGCTCGAATGGGTCGACGGGGGCTTGAGCCGCGACATCAACACGATCTCGCGCGAGATCGATCAACGCATTTCCGCCTATCTCGCCGCACGTGGGATCGGAACAGAAGAGGAGACCGAGGCATGAGCGCTGGCGATCCCACCGACATCGAAGGCGATGTCACAGCCCGCGAGGACATGAGCCTCGAGGAAATGGCCGCGAACATGGTCAGGGGCGGCCCCGAACCCTATGCGGAAAAGTCCGCCGCCGATCTCGAGGCCGTCTTCGACGTGCCGGTGCGGATCTCGGTCGTACTGGGCCGCACGAAGATGCCTGTCTCCGACCTGTTGCGCATGGACGTCGGCACCGTCATCGAACTCGACCGACAAGTCGGCGAGGCGGTCGAGATCTATATCAACGGCCGCCTGGTCGCGCGCGGCGAGATCGTGCTGGTCGAGAACCGGCTGGGCGTGACCATGACCGAAATCATCAAGCCACAGTAAGGGAGCCGAAGATGCGACTTCTGATCGTAGGAGCCCTCGAAGGCCAGTTGAGCGAAGCCACCAAGCTTGCGATGCAAGGCGGTGCCAAGGTCGCTCATGCGCCCTCGGTCGAGATCGCGCTCGCGTCGCTCCGCGCCGGACGCGGCGCCGATCTGCTGCTGGTCGACGTGATGGCCGACATCGCCGGCCTCATCGCCGCCATGGATGCCGAGCGCATCGTCGCGCCGGTCGTTGCCTGCGGCACCGAGACCAATGCGGCGGCCGCGGTCAACGCCATCCGCGCCGGCGCCAAGGAATATATCCCCCTGCCGCCCGATGCCGAGCTGATCGCCGCCGTGATCGCGGCAGTCGCGCGCGAATCCACCGAGTTCCTTTTCCGCGATCCGGCCATGGCCCGCGTCGTGCAGATGGCCAGCCAGATCGCGGCATCCGAGGCCAGCGTTCTCATCACCGGCGAGAGCGGCACCGGCAAGGAGGTGATGGCCAAATACATCCACGCCCACTCCAAACGTGCCGGCCGCCCGTTCATCTCCATCAACTGCGCCGCCATTCCCGAAGCCCTCCTCGAGAGCGAGCTCTTCGGTCACGAGAAAGGCGCCTTTACCGGCGCTGTCGCCCGCCGCGTCGGCAAGTTCGAGGAAGCCTCGGGCGGCACGCTCCTGCTCGACGAAATTTCCGAGATGGACATCCGCCTGCAGGCCAAGCTCCTGCGCGCCATCCAGGAACGGCTGATCGACCGCGTCGGCGGCGCGCGGCCGGTGCCGGTCGACATCCGCATCCTTGCCACCTCCAACCGCAACCTGTCCGAGGCGGTGCGCGAGGGCACGTTCCGCGAAGACCTCATGTTCCGCCTCAACGTTGTCAACCTGAAGTTGCCGCCGCTGCGCCAGCGCCCTGCCGACATCGCGGCGCTCGCCGAGCACTTCGTCGTCAAATACGCCAAGGCCAACGGCCTGCCGCCGCGCACGCTTACTGACGCGGCCCGCGACGAGCTGTTGCGCGCGCCCTGGCCGGGCAATGTCCGCGAGCTCGAGAACACCCTCCACCGCGCCGTGCTGCTCTCGAGCGGCGACGAGATCGGCCCCGAGGCCATCTTGATGCCCGACGGTACGGGCCTGTCGGAGATTACCCGCTCGATTTCGGCCGTCGCGGCCGAAAAGGCGGCTGCCGCAACGCAGGGCCTTGTCGGGCGCACGGTCGCCGATGTCGAACGCGAGCTGATCATCGACACGCTCGGCCATACCCTCGGCAACCGCACCCATGCCGCCAACATCCTCGGCATCTCGATCCGCACGCTGCGCAACAAGCTCAATCAATATGCCGATGAAGGCACGCTCGTGCCTGAGCCGGCCGAGCGCCGGTCGGTGGCGTGAACGTGACACGATCCTCAGCTTTCACCCCCCTCCCAGCCTCCCCCACAAGCGGGGAGGTGCGGCTTTGCGCATTTGGGCAGAAAAGTGCCACAGCCACGATACGGCACCTCCCCCCTTGTGGGGGAGGTTGGGAGGGGGGTACCGCGCTCCCAACTGGCACTAACGCGAATTCCGAGCCATACGCATGACCGACACCCCCGCCGGCACTCCCCGTCCGAGCCTGCCGAGCTTCGGCAGTATCCTCGACATCCTGCGTTCGGGCGACATCGCCCTTGCCACCGGCGTCATGGGGATCATCGTCATCCTCATCCTGCCAATGCCGCCGGTGCTGCTCGACATGCTGCTGGCCATCTCCATCGTCTTTTCGGTGATGATCCTGATGACGGCGCTCTTTATCCAGAAGCCGCTGGAATTCTCGTCGTTCCCGACGGTGCTGCTGATCGCCACCATGCTGCGCCTGGGGCTCAACCTCGCCACCACCCGCCTCATCCTCTCGGACGGGCACAACGGCACGGACGCGGCCGGCCACGTGATCGAAGCCTTCGGCAACTTCATCATGCGCGGCAGCTTCATCATCGGCGTGGTGGTCTTTGCCATCCTCATCATCGTCAACTTCATCGTCATCACCAAGGGCTCCGGCCGCATCGCCGAGGTGGCCGCCCGCTTCAACCTCGATGCCATGCCCGGCAAGCAGATGGCCATCGATGCCGACCTTTCGGCCGGCCTCATCGACGAAGCGGGCGCCAGGGCCCGCCGCGCCGAGCTCGAAGGCGAGAGCGCCTTCTTCGGCAACATGGATGGTGCGTCCAAGTTCGTGCGTGGCGATGCCATCGCCGGCCTCATCATCACCTTCATCAACGTCGTTGCCGGCATGGTCATCGGCACGATGCAGGAGGGCCTGACCTTCCAGGAGGCCGCCAACCTCTACACGCTCCTGACCATCGGCGACGGCCTCGTTTCCCAGATTCCGGCCCTTATCGTGTCGACCGCCGCCGGCATCCTCGTTTCCAAGTCCGGCGTCATCGGCTCGGCCGACAAGACCCTGGGGCGCCAGTTCACCGGCTATCCCAAGGCGTTGGGCATGTCATCGGCCGCCATGGGCGTCCTCGCCTTCCTGCCCGGCATGCCTTTCCTGCCGTTCATCGCGCTTTCGGGCGGCGTGGGCTATCTCGCCTGGCGCTCCGCGCGCGGTAACGCGGCGGCCCGCGCCGTCGCCGAGGTCGAGCAGCAGCAGCAGACCGCACCGGCGCCCTCCCAGGAGGCACCGATCAGCGACAGCCTCAAGATCGACGACTTGAAGCTCGAGCTCGGTTACGGCCTTCTCGCGCTCGTCAAGGAGGACGAGACCGGCACCGATCGGCTGACCGAGCAGATCAAGGCGCTGCGCCGCCAGCTGGCCGCCGAACTCGGCTTCGTCATGCCGCCGGTGCGCATCCTCGACAACATGCAGCTCGAGCCCAACGAGTATAAGGTGCGCATCAAGGAGGTCGAGGCCGGCACTGGCCAGATCTTCGCCAGCCAGCTGATGGTCATGGACCCCATGGGTCGGGAGATCTCCCTGCCCGGCGTCCACACCACCGAACCGACCTTCGGCCTGCCCGCCACCTGGATCGATCCGGCGCTGCGCGACGAGGCAGAGATGCGCGGCCTCTCCATCATCGATCCCTCGACGGTGATCTCGACGCACCTGACCGAGGTGCTCAAGGCCAATGTCGCTGACCTCCTCAGCTACGCCAACGTGCAGTCCCTGCTTTCCGGCCTCTCCAAGGAGCAGCAGAAGCTCGTCGAGGACATCGTGCCGGGCCAGATCACCGTCTCGGGCATCCAGCGCGTGCTGCAGTCGCTCCTGACGGAGCGCGTCTCGATCCGCGACCTGCCGACCATCCTCGAAGGCATCGCCGAGATCGCCGGGGGCGGCCGCTCGCCGCAGACCATCGCCGAGCATGTGCGCACGCGCCTGGCGCGCCAGCTCTGCGCCGCCAGCCTCAACGCCGACGGCAACCTGCCGCTCCTGACCCTGTCGCCGCAATGGGAACGCGATTTCGCCGAGGCGATGGCGGGCGACGGCGAGAACCGGCACCTGGCCATGGCGCCCTCGCGCCTGCAGCAGTTCATCCACGCTATCCAGAACGGCTTCGAGAACGCCGCCCAGCAGGGCGAGATCCCCGTGCTGATCACCTCGCCTTCGATCCGCCCGCATGTGCGCGCCATCATCGAGCGCTTCCGCCCACAAACGACGGTGATGAGCCAGAACGAGGTGCACCCGCGCGTGCGGCTGAAAACGATCGGCAGCGTCTAGTCTGGAAAGGTTGATGCAGCAGGAGGACGTCCTCGAACTCTACCAGACCCTCGAAACCATGGGCGTCGGCATCTGGATCGACGGCGGCTGGGGCGTCGACGCGCTCCTCGGCCAAAAAACGCGGCCGCATTCGGACCTCGATGTCGCCGTCGAAAAGCGGCACCTGCCGGCACTCACCGCACTGCTGGCGGGCCGCGGCTACACCGACCGCCCTCGCGACGACACCAGCCCCTGGAACTTCGTGCTCGGCGACGACGAGGGCCGCCTCGTTGACATCCACGTGATCGAGCTCGACGAAGAAGGTCGCGGCATCTACGGCCCGCCCGAGAACGGCGTCTTCTACCCGGCGAGCGCGTTGACCGGGCGCGGCAGCATCGGCGGCCATGGTGTCCGCTGCATCGCGCCCGAAGACCTGGTGCGTTTCCATACCGGCTACACGCCTCGCGATACCGACATCGCCGACGTCCACCGGCTGTGAGCCAGGTTTGGTCTTCCTCTGCCTGAAGGCTTTCCGGCCCGCAAAAGTCGGCCTGAATAAACCGCACGTTAAGTCGCAGCATCTAACCATGAGCACGCGGGTCCAATATTCAGTTCCCGCAGGATCGGCGGCCTGCCGCCGCTGTTGGGGGCTTGCGTTTTTCGCACCGCGGACGACGGGGCCGGTTTGTAGTTTCGTTTGGTGCAATCGCGCGTGATGCTGGGAGTCACTAATCGTTTGAAGGACAGGTGACGGGACGGACCTGGCAGGAGCCAGGGCGCCGGACCGCAGACTGAACACCGCCGCTTCAAACGCGCGTTTCAAAAGAAGTTTGGGATCGCATGCGCCTTATTGTTGGCATTGTTGTCGTTGTGCTCTCCGTGTTCGGTGGCTATGCCGCCATGGGCGGACATCTCGAAGTACTGTGGCAGCCCTTTGAGGCTGTTATCATTCTCGGCGCCGCGCTCGGCGCGTTCGTCATCGGCAACAGCGGCGCGGTCCTCAAGCAGTCGCTCGGCATCTTCGCCACGCTCTTTCGCGGCCCGCGCTATAACAAGGCCGCCTATGTCGAGCTCCTCGGCCTGCAGTTCAGCATCTTCAAGCTCGTGCAGGCAAAGGGCCTGCTCGCCCTTGAGCAACACATCGAGAATCCCCACCAGTCGCCGCTCTTCCAGCGCTTCCCGACCTTCATCTCCAACCACCACGCCGTCGAGTTCATGTGCGACTATTTGCGCATGGTGACGCTCGGCACCAATAATGTCCACGAGATGGATGCACTGATGGACGAAGAACTCGAGACGCACCACCAGGAGCGCGAACGCCTCGTCTCGGCCATCCAGGCCATCGCCGACGCCACGCCGGCGCTCGGCATCGTCGCGGCTGTGCTTGGCGTCATCAAGACCATGGGCTCGATCACCGAACCGCCCGAAGTGCTCGGCCACCTCATCGGCGGTGCTCTCGTCGGCACATTCCTCGGCGTCTTCGTCGCTTACGGCTTCTTCGGTCCGATGGCGCAATCGCTGCGCAACATCTACGACTCCGAGGCCAAGTACTTCCTCTCCATGAAAGTCGGCCTGCTCGCCCACATCTCGGGCTACCCGCCGGTAATGGCCATCGAATTCGCCCGCAAGGCGCTGATGTCCGAAGTGCGACCGACCTTCGCCGAGATCGACGAAGCGACCGCGAGCCTACCGGCCGCAAGCTAAGGACGCACCATGGCGACCGACGACCAGCTCTTCGTCATCAAGAAGATCAAGAAGGCCGCGCACAAACACCACGGCGGCGCCTGGAAGATCGCCTATGCGGATTTCGTGACCGCCATGATGGCGTTTTTCCTGCTGCTCTGGCTGATCAGCATGACGACGCCCGAACAGAAGCAGGGGCTTGCCGACTACTTCGCCCCGCCCAATGTCAGCGAGACCACCAGCGGCTCGGGCGGCGTGATGGGCGGCACCGCCCTCGATATCAATGGGGCGCAAATGGACGGCTCCTCCCCCAACGTGACCGAGGACGTCTCACTCGCACCCGAAAGCGATCGCCAAGGTAGCCATGCCGGTGGCCTCGGCGACACCGATGCAGAGGACGGCAATCAGTTCGAGGCGGCCAAGACCTCCCAGGTCGATTTGCGGTCCACCTATAGCGAGACGTTCCATGCCGCGGCTGCCAGCATCCGCCAGGCCTGGCAGGCAATGCCCGAGATCACCGAGATCGCCGACAATCTCCTGGTCGAAGAAACCGAGGAAGGGCTCGACATCCAGATCGTCGACCAGGAAGGCCGGCCGATGTTCCCGGAGGGGTCGAAGTACCCCTTCGAAATGACGCGCAAGGCCATCGCCGCCATCGCGCCGATCCTTCAGCAACTGCCCAATCAGGTGACGATCTCCGGCCATGTCGCTGCCGGCGGCAATTACAGCAACCCCCGCTACACCGCCTGGGAACTCTCCAGCGACCGCGCCAACGTGGTGCGCACCATCCTCGGCGAATTCGGCCTCGGCGACGACCATGTCCTGGCCGTCGCCGGCCGAGCGACAGCCGAGCCGTTCTTCCCGAGCGACCCGTATCTCGCCGCCAATGAGAGGGTGAAGATCACCGTGCTCTACCAGGCGCCCCCGGTTCCCGCGAGCCTGAGGCCGTAGAGCCGGAAGCCTACGGCTGCCTTAGGGCTACATCCAGCGCATCGGCAAACGCTGGGGCATCCTGTTCGAAGCCGAGATGGTCGCCGGGAAAGGCCACGGGCGCGATATCAAGCTTGTCCGCCAGTGCCGCGCCCATGGCGGCAATCGGCTGCCCCGCCGACTTCTCGCCGATCGCCACGACGATCCGCGGCTCACCCGCGCGCAGCCTCGGCACGTCGGGAATGTAGACCGAGAGCGGGATCATGCCGTGCGCCAGCCAGTATTCGAAATTGCCGCTGACCCGCGCGAAGGTCTCGGCAGCTTCCGGCGGCATGTCGAATTCGGGTGGCGCGTCTCCCTGGCCCTCGGTCTCGAGTCCGGCATCGGCAAAGAACTGTGCCATGGCCGCTTCGACGCCATCGCGGCGATAGGTGTCGTAGATGGCCCTATCTGCGGCGAGCGCCTCGGACGGGTCCTCGAGCAGCATTATCGTCGGCGGCTCGTGCGCCACGAGCGTCTTGACGCGTTGCGGATGGCGGGCCGCCAGGTTGAGGCCGATCTGAGCGCCGCCGCTGGTGCCGAAGACATGGGCGGGTTCGCCACCACTCAGTGCCTCAATGAGCCGGGCCGCGTCGTCGCCATGGACGTCCAGGTCCTGATTGGTCCATTCACTCTCAATCGGGCTGCGCGAGTTGCCGCGCGGATCGTAGGCAACGACGGTGTAGCGATCGGCCAGGAGCCCGGCGAGCTCCGCGAAGATGCCGGCGTCTTGCGGACCGCCGGGTATGATGAGGAGCAGGGGCCCGTCGCCCCGCTGCTCATAGTAGATGCGCCCGCCCGGCACTGCGAGCGTCTCTGAGGTAACTGAACCCGTCATGATCCGATCTCCGCTCACCTGCTGCCGATATCCATGCGGTTGCCCTCGCTGTCGCGGAATTCGGCGACCGTCCGGCCCGGCTGCCAAGGCGCGTCCTGGGGCTCGGTAAGGATCTCCACGCCCCTCGCCCGCAGCGCCTCGATCACTGCCGAAACATCGTCCGCCACCAGCATCATGTCCGGCTCCTCGGACGGGGCTTGGCTCGCGCGGCGGACGAAATGGAGATTGGTCTCCGCGCCCGGAAATTTCAGTTCGACCCAGCGCCAGCCGTCCTGTCCCATCGGCACGTCGGCGACGACCTCGCAGTCGAAATGCTCGACATAGAAAGCCTTGGCGCGATCCTGATCGGAAACGGGAAGCTCTGCGAATTGAACGTGCATGGGAGACCTCTCCTCGACCTCAGAACTGGACCGTCCAGTTCTCATCTTGCAACGAACTAGACTGTCCAGTACTGTGTGTCAACGGGAATCGGGATGAAGGTTTGATGACGGCATCGGGTTCAACCAAAGCAGAGGACACGGCGGACGCGAGCCGCTCGGCGCGCAAGCGCCAGGCGATCCTGACCGCTGCAACGGTCGTCTTTCTGCGCGATGGCTACCTTGGCACCAGCATGGACGAGATCGCCGCTCTCTCCGGCGTTTCCAAGCAGACCGTCTACAAGCACTTCGCCAGCAAGGAGGCGCTCTTCGTCGAGATCGTCACCAGCATGACCAATCAGGCCGGCGACATGGTCCACAACGAAATGCCCGACATCGCCGATAGCGATGTTGCCGAGTATCTCGAGACCTATGCCTATCGCCAGCTCACTATCGTCCTGACGCCGCGCATCATGCAGTTGCGCCGCCTGGTGATCGGCGAAGTCGCCCGCTTTCCCGAACTGGCGCGCGTGCTCTACGAGCGCGGCCCCAAGCGCGCCCTTGGCATACTGGCGCAAATGTTCGAGCGCATGGCGGAGCGCGGCCAGCTCGAGATCGAAGACCCGATGATGGCGGCCTCCCATTTCAACTGGCTGGTGATGTCGGCAGCTCTCAACCAGGCGATGCTGCTGGGCGACGACGCGATCCCCAAAACCAGCGAATTGCGCCGGCACGCCGCCGAAGGTGTTAGGGTCTTCCTCGCCGCCTACGGGAGAAAGCGGTAGCCGACGGAGCTGGATCAGCCCACCGGCCGGTGCTCGCTGAGCGCGCCGGGCCCGGGCGTGGCGCCTGCCGGCACCTTGCCGACGATGATCATGGCGAGCACCTCATCCTTGGTGACGTCCTTGGTACGCGCGGTGCCAACGACCTTGCCGTTCTTCATCACGCAGACCCTGTCTGCGAGATCGAAGACGTCGTGGATATCATGGCTGATGAGGAAAATGCCGATGCCCTCGGACTTCAGTTGCTTGATCAGGTCGCCGACCTGCGCCGTCTCCTGTGGCCCGAGCGCTGCGGTCGGTTCGTCCATGATGAGGATACGGGCATTGAAAAGGATCGCCCGGGCGATGGCGACCGATTGGCGCTGGCCGCCGGAAAGCGCCTTCACCGGTTCCTTGAAGCGGCGGAAACTTGGATTGAGCCGGCCCATCACCTCGCGGGCCTTCGACTCCATGGCTGCATCGTCGAGCGTGCCGAGGGCGGTGGTCAGTTCCCGCCCGAGGAAGAGGTTAGCCGCCGCATCGACGTTATCGGCCACCGCCAGCGTCTGGTAGATGGTCTCGATACCATAGGCCTTGGCATCGCGCGGGTTGTTGATCGTGGCCTCCTCGCCGTTGATGCGGATGGTGCCCGTATCGCGCTTGTAGGCGCCCGAGAGGATCTTGATCAGCGTCGACTTGCCCGCACCGTTATGGCCGAGAAGACCGACCACTTCGCCGGGGTAGAGATCGATCGACGCGTTCTCGACCGCATGGATGCCGCCAAACGAGATCGAGATGTCGTTCATCTCGACGAGCGGTATCTTCCTGTCCAACATCAGCGGGTTCCTTAAACCTTGTTGCGCCGATAGAGCGTGTCGAGCCAGACGGCAAAGACCAGCACCAGGCCGACGACAATGCTCTGCAGGGGGCTGTCGAGCCCCATCAGCACCATGCCCGACTGCAACGATTGCATGACCACCGCGCCCAGCACTGCGCCGGCGATAGTGCCCACACCCCCCGACAGCGACGTGCCGCCGATGACTGCCGCGGCAATGACGTAGAGCTCGTCGAGTGTGCCGAGCGCATTGGTCGCCGCGTTGAGCCGCGCCGACGAGATCGCCGCGGCAATGGCGCAGAGCGCGCCCATCAGCATGAAGATCTTGACCGTGACCCAGCGCGTGTTGATCCCCGCCAGCTCAGCCGCTTCCGGATTGCCGCCCATGGCAAAGACGTACCGCCCGAAGCGCGTGCGCGTGGCAATGAAGGTCATGGTCACGGCCACCGCGAGCGCGAGCAGCACCGGCACGGCGACGCCGTGTGAGATGAAGAGCCCGCCCTCGGGCACGGGAATGCCGTGAGCCTCGGCGAAATTTTCGGCAATGCGTATGGGCCACGGATAGGAATTGGCGATTGCGATGGCGAGGATCGCGATGCCGCAGCCGATAACGCCGAGGGCGATCTCGGCCCAGACTGGACGCAGCGGAAAGTTGAAGCGGCGGCGCTGCCGGCGCCCGAGATAGAGCATGGCAAGGATACCGAGGCAGATGATGACGGCGACGACCCAGCTCCAGAAGGCGCCGATGGCGCCGGACGGCCCCCCGCCCATGAGCTGGAACCGCGAGTCGAGCGGTGCAACAGTGCGTCCCGCCGTGACCCACCAGGCCGCACCCCGCCAGACAAGGTACCCGCCGAGCGTGACGATGAAGGCCGGCACCTTCAGATAGGCAATGATAAGGCCCTGCATGGCGCCGATGCCGACGCCCATCAAGAGGCCAACGCCCAGCGCCAGCACCCAGACCGCCGGATGCCCGAAACCGAGCCCCAGCTGCACCGGCAGGATGTCGGTCTGGAAGACCCCCATGACCATGGCGACGAGCCCGAGGATGGAGCCGACGGACAGGTCGATGTTGCGCGCGACGATGACCAGCACCATTCCGGTCACCATCACCGCGACCGAGGCCGTCTGCACCGAAAGATTCCAGAGATTGCGCGGCGTGAGGAACAGCCCGCCCGAAAAGATGTTGAAACCGACCCAGATGAAGATCAGGGCCCCGACCATGCCGAGGAGGCGCGTGTCGAGTTCTGTCGCTGCGAGAAATCGCTTCAATGGGTTCTGCGCCCCCTGGCTCGGATGCGTTGCCCTCAACAGGACGTTCTGCTCGCTCATCTGGCTCCCCCGTCACACCCGGCGTGCGGCATGGCCGCCGCGGGCGCCGCGGTAATTACCGCGACACCCTCTCGGGACGTGACTATACGCTCAAAAACAGATCAATCGCAGGCAGCGACGCTGCCTGCCGCCACACCCTGGCAGACCACGTCCGCGGAAACCCAGCCGGCATCGATGACGACATCGAGGTTGTCCTTGGTGATCGGCACGGGCGCCAGCAGCACCGCGTTCATCTCGACGCCGTTGGGACCGTCCGAGAACCTGTTCGCGCCTTCGACCGCATCGAGCGCCGTGCCCTCTGCCAGCACGATGGCAATCTCCGCCGCCTTCTTGCCGAGCTCGCGCGCGTCCTTCCAGACCGAGACGGTCTGCGTGCCGAGCGCGATGCGGTTGAGTGCGGCGTGATCGCCGTCCTGACCCGAGACCGGCACCGATCCGGCAAGGCCCTGGGCCGCGAGCGCCGCAATGGCGCCGCCCGCCGTGCCGTCATTGGATGCAACCACCGCGTCGACCTCGTTGTTGTTGGCCGTCAGGAACTGCTCCATATTGGCTTGGGCCACTTCCGGGTTCCAGTTGTCGGTATAGGCTTCGCCCACATTGACGATGGCGCCGGAATCGATGGCCTCCTGCAGGACCTCCATCTGACCCTCGAAGAGGAAGTCGGCATTGGGATCGGCAGAGTTGCCCTTGATGAAGACGTAGTTGCCTTCCGGCTGCACCTCGAACACCCCTTGCGCCTGCATGCGCCCGACTTCCTTGTTGTCGAAGGTCAGGTAAAAGGCATCGGGATTTTCGATGAGGCGGTCATAGCCGACCACCGGAATGCCCTCGGCGACGGCCGAAGCCACGGCCGGGCCGATGGCGTCGCTGTCCTGGGCAAGGACGATGAGCGCATCGGCGCCTTGGGCGATGAGACTCTCGATGTCGGTCAGTTGCTTGGACGCGGAAGACTGGGCGTCGGCTGAAATATAGCGGACCCCGCTCTCCTCAAGCACGGCCTTGATCGCCGCCTCGTCCGTCTTCCAGCGCTCTTCCTGGAAGTTGTTCCAGGAGACGCCCACGACCACCTCGTCCTGCCCCACGGCACTCCCGGCCACGCCGAACATCGCGGTCGTGCACAGCAGGACCGTCATGATATGTTTCATCTTTTCCTCCCAGTGGGCCCAATCGCCCGATTTGCGCCGCTCGCCCGCTTCAGGGCAAGCATCATCGCGCGAGCATTATTTTCGATGCTCGAAAAAAGAACTGGCATGGTGCTCGACCACTGTCAACGCCAATTTCGAAGCTCGAAATAAATGTCGTCGTCCTGTAGGGTGGAGACCGTTGAATCACCTCTACCGGTGCCAGCCTTTGACTCGTGTGGTAAGCGACAGCGACAGCGTACGGCGGCAAAACCGCGCTCTCGTGCTGTCCACCCTGCGCCGGCAGGGCCCGCTGGCGCGCACTAATCTGGCCGCAGAGACCGGGCTCAGCCATGCCTCGATCACCGCCATAGGCCAGGACATGCTGGCGCAAGGAATCCTTGCCGAGATGCGCGACGAGCCCGACCCCGCTCGCCTGCGCGGACGCCCCGCCGTACGCGTCGGCTTCAACAGGACCGCCGGCTGTGTGGCGCTCGTCGAGCTCGAGGTCAACCGCGCCCAGTTCTCCCTTGTCGATTATGGCGGGACGCTCATCGACCGTTTCGAGCTTGCCGTCGCCCCGGACGAATTCAAGCGTACGACACCGGCCGAGTTTCTCGTTCGCCACCTTACCCTGTTCCGGGAGCGCAACCGCAGGGAAATGAAGGCGCTGCTGTACATCGCCGTTTCGGTACAGGGCATCCTCGATCGCGACGGGCGGCACCTGAGATGGTCGCCCATCGTCCACATGGCCGACAGACCCTTCGCCGACGATATCGCGCAAGCCTTCGGAGTGCCGGTATCCCTGCATAAGCGCGGCCGGCTTCTCGCCGAGGGATCACGCTGGCTCGACCCGAAGCTGCAAGATGCGAGCGTTGCAACCGTGTTCGTCGGCTCGACCGTCGCCATGGGCCTGACCTTCCGCGGCGACGCGGTCGGGCGCGGCAACGGAGGCGCCACCGAGTTCGGCCACATGATCCACCTGCCCGGTGGTGCGCTCTGCCGTTGCGGCGCGCGCGGATGCATCGAAGCCTATGCCGCCGACTATGCCGTCCTCCGCACCGCCTATTCGGTACCCGAGACGGCGCCACCCGCCGCATCGGTCCCCGCCAGCCAATACGAGGGACTGATCGCGCGCGCTGAAGCCGGCGACCGCGCCACACTGCACGCGTTCAATCTTGCTGGTCGGGCGATCGGCTATGGGCTGAGCCGGGTCATCTCGCTGGTCGATGCCACGCACGTCCGCATCCTCGGCCCCGGCGCGCGCGCATATCACCTGATGCGCGCCGAGATCGAAACCGCGCTTTCCGCCTCCCTGGTGGGCCGGGTCGCCGGCCTCCCCGAGGTCGTCGCCCAGGTCGATGAGAAGGAGGCGGTCTTTCGCGGGCTGATGATGAAGATCCTGCAGCAACTCGACGAAGAGCACTTCGCATTCCTGCCGCATGCCGCCGCTACTGCTTGAAGCGGATCGATCGGCATGCCAACACTCAAATTCTCATGACCGATCCAGCCGAAATCCTGATTTTCGACGTCCCCGTATTCTCCACCCTCTGCAACGCCGCCTTCGGGTTGCGCCGGAACGTATTCGTCCTCGAGCAGAAGGTGCCTGAGGATGAGGAGCACGATGCCGACGACCTGACCGCAACCCATTTCGTTGCCGTTGCCGCCGGCGAGGTGGTCGGCACGCTGCGCGTCGTCTTCAAGCCCGAACATGCCAAGATCGGTCGCGTCGCCGTCGACCGGGACTGGCGCAGACGCGGCATTGCACGCAGGTTGATGCTCGCTGCCATGGACCATTGCCGCGCCAGGGGCGAGGATCGCTTCTACCTTACCGCGCAGACCGACAAGCTCGGCTTTTATGAAAAGCTCGGCTTTACCGCCTTCGGCGAGCAGTTCATGGACGCCGGCATGCCGCATCTGGCTATGCGCACCTATACGCAAAGCGCTTGATCGGATTAACCGTTTAGCAACCCGTTAACCGCACGGGCATCGCCGGCGTGCACAGCCCTCAAGGCTTCGATAAGGTATCCGACGATCCGGGTTGCGCGCCGCGCCGCCCGCTCCAACGATACCGCCGGGGAGGCGGAAGGGCCGGTGCCGACAGGCGCCGGCCTTTTATGTTGTCGTGGCAGCGCGTTCCCGGCTCCGATCGGGCAACATCGCTTGGGGAACATCTACGCCGTTCTGGCGTTGACGATGCACGACAGACCGCACGGCACTCCACCGGCAAGCGTTGCGCCGCGCGGCCCTGTCCAGGCACTGAACCAACGGAGTCTACAATGATCCGCACCCTTTTGACCACCACCGCGCTCGCGGCGCTCATGGGCACGGCCGTGATCGCGCAGGATGCCCCGGCAACCCCCGAGGCACCGGCGACCGACGCACCCGCGACCGAGGCCCCGGCAACCGACGCACCCGCAACCGATGCTCCCGCTACCGATGCTCCGGCTACGGATGCCCCGGCTACTGATGCTCCCGCTACCGATGCTGCGCCAGCCGAAGAGCCGGCTGCTCCTGCCGGTGAAGTGACTGAAGGCGAGGAAGTCGACACCGGCGCCGCCGAGACCACCGAGGTCGACGAACCTTGGGATATCTCGGAAGGTTATACCGCTGCCGATAGCGACAACCTGGCAACCGAACTGATCGGTCAGCCCGTCTATTCCTCCTCGGGCGAAGATGCCGAGAACATCGGCAATGTCAGCGACCTGGTCTTTTCCGAGAACGGTCAGATCGAGGCGGTGATCATCGGTGTGGGTGGTTTCCTCGGCATCGGCGAAAAGCGGGTCGCGGCTGATTTCAGCGCGCTCGAGTTCACCGTCGCCGCCGACAACACCGAACGCTGGGTTCTTCCGACCACCTCCGAGGCTCTCGAGGCGGCCCCCGAATTCGTGTGGGCCGAGGACGAACCGGTCGATCCCGCGCTCCCGGCCGACGGCATGGCACCGGCTGCGCCGGCCGATGGGGCGGCACCCGCCGCTCCGGCCACGCAGTAATAGCCCAGTCCGACCGGTTCGTCCGGTACGGATGCAGCGCGCACAAATGGTGCCATCCGGCTGCCCAATGGGCAGCCGGATGCTTGTCGAGAGGTGAGTATGACCCCAAGAATTCTCTGTGCCTTGGCCTTGTTGGCGGCAATCTCTTCGTCGCCCGCTGCCCAGGAAGCTCCGCTGCCGTCCGCACCGCGTTCGGGTGAAACAAGCGAGCTGGAGGCGGTGGGCCTGACGCCCCCCACGATCCTGTCGGAAGGTCACACCATGGCCTCGGGCGAAATCCTGGCGCTCGATTTCTTCGGCCGCAGCATCTTTGCCAGCGACGCCGAAAACGCCGAGATGATCGGCACCGTCGAGGATCTGGTGATCGCGCCGTCCGGCACGGTATCGAGCGTCATCCTCGACGTCGGCAGCTTCCTCGATACCCCCGGCAAGAGCATCGCTGTCGACTTCCAGGCGCTCGTGCCTGTGCCCAGGACCGACGGGGAGACGCGCTGGGTGCTCGAGACGACACGGGAGGCGCTCACGCTTGCCCCCGTCTTCCGCCGGCCCGACGAAGCCGCAGCGAACTGACCAGACGGCCCTCGATGTTAGAGCCCCGTTCTGACTGAATCAGAACGAGAGCCTCTGAATTATTGATCGCGTATTTCGAACGGCAAACCGCTCTAGCGACGCAGGCGCAGCCGGCCGATCTCGTCGTATTCGGATTGCTCGGTCTTGGCCTCTTCGGCCGCCTCGCGCACATGTTCGCGCTGGTCGAGCAGTTCGACCTTCTTCAGCTCCTCGATGGCCTCGGCCAATGCGTCCTGGGCGCTTTCCAGCTTCTCACGCATGTCATGGGCTGACGCCAGCAGGTTATCGCGGCGTTGGGAGGCTGCCTTGGCAAAAGTCGAGTAGGCAAAATGGGCCACGTCGGAGATGCCGGTCCGCTGATGCTCGATCTCGATCTGCTGGTCGAGCTCTGCGGCCATCCGCTCGAAGTCGGCGACCATCATCTCGATCTGCGTGACCTGGCGGCGCTTCTCGTCGACCTGGAATTTCTTGAGCCTGATCAGGCTCTCGCTGCGCGACTTCACGACCTGTACTCCCTACACATCAAGTCAAACCCGGGACGCCTGCACCGCGGCGCCCCATCAGACCTGCGCGTCCGCCGGCTCGGTGACGATCGCCTCGAGCATCGCATGGCTCTCGGCTATCGTCGTCGTCTCTTCCCGCTCCTGGCCCAGAAAGGCCTCGAATGCCGGGTAGAGGGCGATCGCGCGGTCCACCTTCGGATCTGACCCTTTCCGGTAAGCCCCAAGCCGGATCAGCTCCTCCATGTCGGCAAACACCGACATGAACTCGCGCGCCCTGGCCAGGACCGGCCGCATGTGCGGTGGCACGCAGCCAGGCATGGTGCGCGAAATGGACCGGAGCACGTTGACGGCCGGGTAGCGACCCCGTTCGGCAATGGCGCGCTCCATCACGATGTGCCCGTCGAGAATACCGCGCACGGCATCCGCTATGGGCTCATTGTGATCATCACCTTCCACCAAAACGGTAAACAAGCCGGTAACGGAACCGGTAGACTGCGTTCCAGGGCCGGCACGTTCGAGCAGGCGCGGCAATTCGGTAAAGACTGTCGGCGGATACCCCTTGGCCGTCGGCGGTTCGCCGATGGCAAGACCGATCTCGCGCTGGGCCATGGCAAAGCGGGTGAGACTGTCCATCATGCACAGAACCCGTTGCCCCCGGTCGCGGAAATATTCGGAAAGCGTCAGGGTCAGATAGGCCGCCTGGCGGCGCATCAGCGCCGCTTCATCGGACGTGGCGACGATGACCACGGCCCGCTTCAGCCCCTCCTCGCCCAGATATTCCTGTACGAACTCCTGCACTTCGCGCCCGCGCTCGCCGATGAGCCCGATCACCGCCACGTCGACATCGGTATTGCGCGCCAGCATCGACATCAGCACGGACTTGCCGACGCCCGAGCCCGCGAAAATCCCCATGCGCTGCCCTTCGCAGACGGTCGTGAAGGTGTTGAGCGCGCGCACGCCGAGGTCGACCGGATCCCCGACCCGCATGCGATCGTGCGCGGCAAGCGGGTCGGCGCGCAGGACATATGCCATTGAGCCGCCCGGCAGCGGCCCTTTGCCGTCGATGGGCTCGCCATTGGCATCGATCACCCGGCCGAGCCAGCCTTCGGAAGGGTAGACCTCACCGGCATGCCTTTGGAACACCGCCTTGCAACCAAGCCGGACCCCCGAGAGCTGACCAAAGGGCAGGCAGAGTGCATGTCCGTCTCGGAACCCAATGATCTCGCAGGCAAGCATCCAGCCGCTCGAGGTCTCGACCAGGACCCGCCCGCCGACCTTGAGCTCGCGCACGGGCCCGACGATCTCGATGAGCAGGCCCTGCACCGACTTGACGCGCCCGAACACCTCGACGTCGTCAATGGCCTCTATCGCAGAGATAAGGGCTTTCATGGGCGTATCCGCTCCAGGCAGGCGATTGGAACGGGCCGCCGACCGCTCCGTTCGCGAATCGAAAAATTGCGAATCACTTCGGTAACCGAACGTTAAGGCAAAAAGGGTTAATGGCAGATTTGGCGATATTCCAGCCGCTGGTAACCGTCGGCCGCGCCATTTCCGATCCAGCCACAATTGCTTGAGTCCAGAGAGTCGGTTAACCCTGTCTCTTAAACTATTTTCTTAAGAAAGTTCAGCCGGTGAAGCTGTTTGATATCAGTGGCTTAGACTTAATTGAGGTTACCGACGATTGCGTATTGCGGATCAGAATTAAACTTTGTTAACTATTTGGGCTTAGGGTTCAGTCATACCCAGTAGGGTTGGATCGAGGCGGCGTCCCGGATGCCCCGCCTCGCAAGTTCCAGCAGGAACGGTTTGGCAAGGGGAAAATAATGCGGGTACTCCTTATTGAGGACGACAGCGCCACCGCGCAGAGCATCGAACTGATGCTCAAGTCCGAGAGCTTCAACGTCTACACCACCGACCTCGGCGAGGAAGGTGTCGATCTCGGCAAGCTCTATGACTACGATATCATCCTTCTCGATCTGAACCTGCCCGATATGAGCGGGTATGAGGTGCTGCGCACGCTCCGCGTCGCCAAGGTCCAGACCCCGATCCTCATCCTGTCCGGTCTCGCAGGCATAGAAGACAAGGTGCGCGGCCTCGGGTTCGGCGCCGACGACTACATGACCAAGCCCTTCCACAAGGACGAGCTGGTCGCCCGCATCCATGCGATCGTGCGCCGCTCCAAGGGCCACGCCCAGTCGGTCATCCAGACCGGCGACCTCAACGTCAACCTCGACACCAAAACCGTCGAGGTCATGGGCCAGCGCGTGCACCTGACCGGCAAGGAATACCAGATGCTCGAGCTCCTCTCGCTGAGGAAGGGCACGACCCTCACCAAGGAGATGTTCCTTAATCATCTCTACGGCGGCATGGACGAACCTGAGCTCAAGATCATCGACGTCTTCATCTGCAAGCTGAGAAAGAAGCTTTCGGTCGCAACCGGCGGCAAGAACTACATCGAGACCGTCTGGGGACGCGGCTATGTGCTGCGCGAGCCCGACGAGGAAGTCTATTCCGAAAGCGCCTGACCGCCGCCTCTTCCTGTCGACCTACACGAAGCCCCGTGCGACCACCGCATGGGGCTTTTGCTATGGGCGGGATCCAAAAGAGCCTGTCCCGGACTTGATACGGTAGGGGAACCGGTTTTTCGCGAAAATCCCGCGACGACTGAGAGTGAGCGAAAAAAGTGCGGGCAAATGTCGAAACGGCCGACCGCCGCTCGTTGCGAAGGCGAGATGCGGGCGGGTCAGCCTGCACGTAACCGAGGAGACAAACGATGATCCGTACGATTGTCATGGCCGCAACCATGCTGATGACCACCGCCGCCTTCGCCCAGTCCGATAATGCTGGCCGGACCGTCGAGGTCAACGGCATGCAGATGTATTACGAGACCCATGGCGAAGGCGAACCGCTGATCGTCCTGCACGGCGCCTATATGACCATTCCGGCCATGGGCGAAATCATCCCCAAACTCGCCGAAAGCCGGCAGGTCATCGCCATTGAATTCCAGGGGCACGGGCGCACCAACGACATCGACCGCCCCATCACCTATCCAAACCTTGCCGACGACGTTGCCGCCTTCATGAACGCCATCGGCCTCGAGCGCGCCGACGTCTTCGGCTATTCCATGGGCTCCATAGCCGGCCTGCAGCTCGCCATCCGCCATCCCGAGAAGGTCGATCAGCTCGTGGCCGCCTCTGTCGCCTACGACATCGAAGGCTGGCAACCCGCGTTCCGCGAATTCATCCCGCAGATGAGCCCCGAGATGTTCAACGGCGGGCCGATGGAAGACGAATACCGGAAATTGGCCGTTAATCCGGACGGGTTCCAGGCCTTGGCCGAGAAACTCATCGCCCTTGAGCACGAGCCGATGGCCTGGGAAGAGGACGTCAGGAAGCTCGAAACGCCCGTCCTCATCATCGCCGGAGACGCCGATGTCTCAACGCTCGAGCACAACGTTGCCCTCTTCCGCCTCCTCGGCGGCGGCGTCATGGGGGACATGGGCGAGCCCCTTCCGGCCTCCCGACTTGCCATCCTGCCGGCAACCTCCCATACGGCCGTCATCAGCCAGCCCGACCTGCTCAAGGCCCTCATCGAGCCTTTCCTTGAGGGCGAGACGCCCGCATCGTTCATGGGTATGTAGCCAGCCGGCCACATTGCCAACATCACAGCCCCGTGCAGCATTTCGAACGGGGCTGTGCTCTTGCTCGGAACTCGCCCTTGGCCCGCCGCGTTGCACGGGGAACGAAGTTTTGGGGGCGACGCATGACAGATCACGACACCAACACGGTCGCAGATCGCGACGCCAATGTGATGGCTCGCCGTTTCCGGGACCCGCTGGTCCTCGGATTGGCCATAGCTGCAACCCTTGGCTGGCTCGCGTTAATTATTATGTGGGCCAACTCCGCAGGCCAATCCGCCGACCTGGAGGCTCGCCTTGCTGAGGCCGAGACCCAGCGCATGAATCTGGAAAATCAGCTGACGGAGCAGCAGGCGGCGTCGGGCGAATTGCAGACGCTGAACGAGGAATTGGCCGGCACCCGTCAGGAAATGGAGCAATTGAACACCGAGCGTCAGGCTCTCGCCGACGAAGTCGAGGCGGCGCAGGCTCAGTTGCAGTCAGTTACAGAGGCCCTGACAGCCCGCAACGAAGCCTTGGGTCAGGCAGAGCAGGATCTGGCGGCAACGCTCGAGCAGCAGACGCAGGCCCAGTCCGCTGCCCAGGAGGCGCAGTTGCGGCTCACCGAAGCGCGCGATCAACTGCAGGCGGTTACCGAGCGGCTCGAGGCCGCACGAGCCGAGGAAGCAACGACACGGGAGACTATCGCCGAGCTGACTGAAGAAGCGGCGCAGAATGCCGAGGCCCTTTCTCAGGCCGAGCAGGCGTTACGCTCTGCCCGAGAACAGGAAACTGCCACCCTTGCGCAAATGGAGGATGCTGAGGCGACGCAGTCCGAGCTCACAGCTCAGCAATCCGAACTCGAGCAGACTGTCGCCGATCTCGAAGCTCAGAAATCTGGCCTCCAGAGTGAGGTCACCGAATACCGCACCCAGCGCGACCAGCTTCAGCAGCAAGTCACCGAATTGGCGGAAACGATCTCTCAGCGTGGTGGGGAACTCGCCCAGATCGAGGAGCAGGTCGCTGCCGCAGGCGGCCAGGATAGCAACGCTCAGGCAGACGAAGGCTTTTCGGGAACCTACGAGGCAAAGGGAAATGGCCTCCGAGCAGTCTTCAACGAAGATGGCACCTTTTCCATGACGGGTGCCAACAATCGCGAAGTCACGGGAAGCTATACGCTTGTGGATGGCAGCCTAACCCTGGCAGACGTCTCGGGAAGCGTGGGCAACGCCCGTTTCCCGATGACCTGTCCGCTCGAGCAGCAGCAGGGCTCGTTCGCCGTGGGTGACGCCGAGGGATGCGTTCTTTCCGGGAGCACCTTCGAGCGACGGTGATCTTGGTCAGGCCGCTTCCTCGAACTTTGCCTCGAGGAGCGCCCGGTCAAAGGGCTTGAACATGTAGTCGTTGGCGCCGGCCTTGAGCGCCATGGCGATATGGCCGACCTCGTTCTCGATCGTGCAGTAGACGACCCTGGGCTTTTCCCCGCCGACATAGGCGCGCAGGAGCTTCAGGAACTCCAGCCCGCTCATTATCGGCATGTTCCAGTCGAGAAGGATGGCATCCGGCATTTCCTGCCGGCACTTGTCGTAAGCCTCCTGCCCGTCCTCGGCCTCTTCGACCACGTAGTCGAGATCCTCGAGAATGCGGCGCGCAACCTTGCGCACCACGCTGGAGTCGTCGACGATGAGGCAGGATTTCATGGCCGCACCACGGGTTTGCGTTCGCGCAGGATTATCCGGGCAAACGGCTACGGAATGGTTAGCAAAACTTCAGTCATTCGCCTGTGGCTTGGCGGTGAAGACGAAGCGCTCGTCCTCCAGGCCGATCTTGACATCCATGCCCGTCATCCGCGACAGGAGCCCCGTATAGAACGGCTGGATGCCACGCGCGTCGACCCCTTCGGGCGGAGCGCCGGACAAAAGCTCGGCCGCTCCGGATGGCACCAGTGTCTTCTGGCGCTTCTCCGGATCGCTGCTTGAATTGAACTCGAAGCTCTCCCTGCCAGCCTCCCCGGAGATCCGGGCCATGACCGTGCCGCCACGCGGCACCGAACCTGCCGCGATCAGCAGCATGTTCATGAAGAGCTTGGCCTTGAGCTTGGGCAACAGGATCAGCGGCACCTGCCAGTCGAGGTCAGCCTTCTCGATCTCGAAGAACAACCGTGCCACGCGTTCGCATTCGCGCGTATCGATGTCGGTGCCGGCGGTCGAGGACGCGCCGTAGGCGAGCCGGGCGAACTCGAGCTTTGCCCGCGACTGCTTGGCGGCGCTGGCAATGAGGTCGCGCGCCCCCTCGGCCATCTCGGCCTGGCTCGGATCGCTGAGGACCTCGAGCCCGTTGCCGATCGCACCGATCGGATTGATGAGGTCGTGACACACCCGCGAGCAGAGCATAGCGGCGAGATCGGTTGCGTTGAGCTCGATGACGTCGGCCATGAGTTTTCTCCGCTTGGGTCCAGAATCAATTGGCCAACATTAGCCGGATCGCACGGTCGCACAATCGAGCTAGCGCACCGAAAGCTGTTGCGAGAGCGTTTGCCACTGCTCCGCGCCTTCGCTTGCAGCCGTGTCGGGCGCCGCAAGGAACGCCTCACGGTTGGCTGGTGAATAGAAAAAGTAGAGGCGCTGCTTGAAGACTGTGTAGATGCGGGGGTTGCCGTCAGAGACGTAGCCGCGCGCCACGCCCATGGCCCCGTGCCCGCCATATTGGGGCGCGTAGATTTCCGGCGCCCGGCGGAAGACCTCCATATTGCCGGCGCTGGCAAAGTGCCAGGGAACCCCCGACCAGACGAGCTCGAAATCACCCCGCCCTATCTGCGGCTCGCCCTCGGTGAAATAGGAGACCGGATCCCACCCGCCGATGGCGATGCCGGTGAGCGGATCGGTGCTGACGATGCTGACGATCGAGGCGGCATGCGCGGCGTTCACCGGAGCCAAAAGGGGCAGAACCAAGGCAAGCATGGTTAAGAATTGTTTAGAGATTTGCTTCATGATGTGAGCAATAATCGGCGCGCCGGAATCGGTTTGGGGCATCCCGAGGCTAGCGCGACAACCTTAAGTTCGTCGTAACGTAGACGCCAACGTGTCCATCCGATTGACCGGAGACTGAACCATGCTCAAGCGCTTCGCTCCTCTCCTGCTGCTCCTTGCGGCCCTTGTTGCGCCCCTGCCCGCCGTCGCTCAGAACGGATCGCTCAGCGATACCTATTCCGGCGAGGATCTGGTGCGCGAGGGCGGAGAGTTCTTCGGCTCGGCGGCGCAGGGTCTGGCCACCGTCGTCGAGCAAGCGGTCAGCCAGTTCGGGCTGCCCAACGGCTATATCCTGGGCGAAGAGGCCGGCGGCGCCCTCTTTGCCGGCGCCCGCTACGGCGAGGGCATTGTCTATACGCGCAATGCCGGCGAATTCCCGGTCTACTGGCAGGGCCCGAGCCTCGGGCTCGACGTCGGCGGGGCCGGCTCGAAGGTGATGATGCTGGTCTATAACCTCTCGACCACTCAGGACGTCTTCGGGCGCTTCCCCGGCGTCGACGGCTCCGCCTACATCATCGGCGGCTTCGGCATGACCGTGCTCAAGGACCGCCATGTGGTGATGGTGCCAATCCGTTCCGGCGTCGGCGCCCGCCTCGGCATCAATGTCGGCTATTTGAAGTTCACGCAGGAACCGACCTGGAACCCGTTCTAAGCGATCACCATTTGTTCAACGCGACCGGCCTCGTCGGCGGACCCCGCTCCGTCGCGCAAGCTTTGCAGACGACCGGTTTACGGATATGTGTCGACATGGACGGCGTCTGAAAGGCGAGTCCGATGTCGGATGGTTGGACGCTGGGCTGGCACTGGCCCGCCGGAACTGGGATCGATGCCTATCGAGAACGTCATGTATTTCGCCCTCGGTGCGCTGATATCGGCGCTGCTGGCGCTGATCGTGCTCCCGGCGGTCTGGCGGCGGGCGGTACGGCTGACCAAGCGCCGCATCGAAGCGGCGACGCCCATGACCATGGCCGAATTCCGTGCCGACAAGGATCAGTTGCGCGCCCAGTTCGCGCTGTCGACCCGCCGGCTCGAAATGCAGATCGAGCAGTTGCGGGCGCGCCTCACCGAAGAACTCTCGGATGCCGGCACCCGCCAGGCGGACCTCGCCAGCATCAAGTCCGAACGCGAAACGCACCTGGCGGTCACGCGCCAGCTCGAGGAACGCCAGGCGGAGCTGCGCGAGGAGGTGAGCGCCCTTGAACGCGAGTACACTGACATCTCCCAGCGCCTGCGCATGCGAGAGCGCGAACTGGCCGCCAAAGTTGCCGAGATAGCCGAACTGCGCCAGGCGCTGGAGGCGGGCCTGCCCGAGGGCGGTCAACTTCAGCGCGATGCCCTGACCGGTGACTATGACGAGGATACTGCCCGGCTGACCACCGCCCTCGCCATCGAGCGCAAGCGCTCGAGGTTCCTGGAGACCGAGGCCAAGACGCTCGTCGACCGGCTCGAGGCAACCAGCCGCCGCAGCGAGCGGGCCGCCGCCATCACCCGCATGCGCCAGGCGCTCGACTCCCGCAATGGCGCAGCAGACCCGGACGAACAGGAGTTGATCGCCGCCGAAGCCACCATCGCCAGCGCCGAAACCCGCCTCAATGCCATCCTCGCCGAGACGGGCGCGACCGAAGGTGCGCCGGCAGGCCGCGCCGAGCGCGCGCTGGCCGAGGAACTGGGCCTCGAGGAGCAACTGGCGGCGCTGCGTGCCAGGATCGACGCCGTCGAAGGCGCGATCCTCTCCGGCTGGAACGGTGCCGGCACCGACAAGGATGGCCTGCGCAGCCTCCTCTCCGAAATTGCCTCCGACGTCAGCCGGATCGTCTACACGGCCGAAAGCGGCACGCAAACCGGACAGGACGAGGAAAGCCTCTTCGAGCGCGTTCAGCGGTTCGCCGACGACGGGGTCGGCGTCGAGACGCTGCCGGCCAAGGCCGCGCGTCCGCCCAGAACCGGCAAGCCGGCGGGTAAGCTCTCCGACCGCATGACGGCCCTGAGCGAAATCCTGGGTAGCTGACCTACTCGCTCTCGATGTCGATCCGGCGGACGAATTCCCCGTTGGCCGCGTCGTAGAGCGCGAGCACGGTCAGTCCATCGAGCACATAGGTGACGTTGACCGTCCCATCCATGACGAGTGCGGAAACGACCTCGGCACCGGCCGGCACCGCGACGCTTTCGGCCACCGCCGGCGGCGGCGCGTCGCGCATGACACGATAGACAAGGGCAAAGGCAATCGCCATAAAGCCCAGCAACAAGATGCCGACCGACACCCCGAAGGAGCGCCGCGCGCGCCTCAGCACCGTCTGTGCCTCGGGAGTGAGTGCCTCTGGCTTGGCTTCGTCGGTAGAAGGATCGCTCATGCAGGATGTGCCCGTTGAAGAAATGGAAGTCGTGGTCGTGGTCGACGGCGAGATTGCCGGCGGCCGCCTCGACGCCGTTCTGGCCAAGGCTCATGACGCCTTCAGTCGCAATCGGATCAAGGACCTGATCCTCGAAGGCGCCGTCACTATCGCTGGCGAAACCGTCGCCGAGCCCAATTATCGCGTCAAGGCCGGCGAGACAATCGTTCTCGTCGCTCCGCCCCCGGAAGACCCTGAGCCCAAGCCCGAGCCGATCCCCCTCGACATCCTCCATGAGGACGAGCATCTCATCGTCATCGACAAGCCCGCGGGGATGGTTGTGCACCCGGCGCCCGGCAGCCCCGGCGGCACCCTCGTCAATGCGCTGCTCCACCATTGCGGTGAGAGCCTGCCCGGCATCGGCGGCGTCAAGCGCCCCGGCATCGTCCATCGGCTCGACAAGGACACTTCCGGCGTCATGGTCGTCGCCAAGACCGAAAGAGCTATGCGGCACCTTGCCGCCCAGTTCGCCGACCACGGCCGCACCGGTCCGCTGCACCGCGCCTATATCGCCTATGCCTGGGGCTCGACCCAGACCGCGGCCGGCACCATCGATGCCCCGCTCGGGCGGGACCAGCACAACAGGCTCAAGCAAGCCGTGCGCCGCGAGGGACGCGAGGCCATCACCCACTACGCGGTCGAGGCGCGCTTCGGCGGCGAGGGCTGGGACATCACCCGCCTCTCATGCGAACTCGAGACCGGGCGGACCCACCAGATACGCGTCCACATGACCCATATCGGCCATCCGCTCGTGGCCGACCCCGTCTATGCACCCGGGTTTGCAACCAAGGTTAACCGACTGCCGGCCGAACCGCGTGCAGCGATCGAGGCCCTGGGGCGGCAGGCCCTGCATGCAGCCGAGTTGGGCTTCGAGCACCCGCGTACAGGCAAGGAAATGTTTTTCCAAAGCCCCTTGCCGCCTGACCTGCAAATGCTCGATGATGCGCTGCACGCATATGATCGTGCGTTTGCCGGCTGACCGCGGAAAGTATTGGAACCCTTCCGCAGCATGAACGTTTTGTAAGGTTGTCGACCCTTATAAACGGCAACTTCCCACCTATATAAAGCATCGATATCCGCCTTCATGCCGTTAAGGATGAAAGCGCGATGATCTGCCCGCGTCATGCGGGGGACAATGAAAGGGGTGCGCCAATGGCCCAGTCCAATCTGCCCGTCCTGTCCTCGGACGGAGGCTTGAGCCGCTATCTTCAGGAAATCCGCAAATTTCCGATGCTGGAGCCGGATGAAGAATTCATGCTGGCCAAGCGATACAAAGAACACGGAGACCCGGCAGCAGCGCAGCGGCTGATCACGTCTCACTTGCGTCTGGTCGCCAAGATCGCGATGGGGTATCGCGGCTATGGCCTGCCGATCTCGGAAGTCATTTCCGAGGGTAACGTGGGCTTGATGCATGCCGTCAAGCGCTTCGAGCCCGACAAGGGCTTCCGCCTTGCTACCTATGCGATGTGGTGGATCCGCGCCGCGATCCAGGAATACGTCCTGCGCTCCTGGTCGCTGGTCAAGATCGGCACCACCGCTGCGCAAAAGCGCCTGTTCTTCAACCTCAGGAAGGTCAAGGGACAGATCGCTGCGCTCGAGGATGGTTCACTCCATCCTGACCAGATCAAGCAGATCGCCACGACCCTCAACGTCACCGAGGACGAGGTCGTCTCGATGAACTCGCGCCTGTCGGGCGATGCATCGCTCAACTCGCCCATGCGGGCGGACGAAGGCTCGTCCGAATGGCAGGACTGGCTCGTCGACGATACGCCGGACCAGGAAACGATCCTCGGCGAGAGCCAGGAGTATGATGAGCGCATGGGTCTTCTGACCGGCGCCCTCGACGTGCTCAACGACCGAGAGCGCGCCATCTTCCAGGCCCGCCGGTTGCAGGACAATCCTTCAACCCTCGAAGAGCTGGCCCAGCAATATGACGTCAGCCGCGAGCGCATCCGCCAGATCGAGGTGCGCGCCTTCGAGAAGGTGCAGGACGCCGTCCAGCATGCGGCCCGTGATCGGGCCGGCGAAGCGGCCTAGAGCTTTCTGAACACGCTCACAATCACCGCTAGCGGGGCCATCAGGCCCCGCTTTCCATTATTGTCTTGATCGCCTCGAGATCCTTGCGGTTGGCGGCGTTGATCGCCCCGGCCATCACCGGTGCGAGCACTCCGGCAAAGCCCTGGGGGCGCCCGCGATTACGCAGGCGCATACGCGTCTTGTCCGGTGACACCGGTTTGAACGCATAGGTCGTTTCCATCGGAAACGGCCCTTGCGCCGTGCGCATCACCATTCGCTCGTTCTCGACAAGTTCGATAATCTCATAGGTATAGGCGAGACGCCGGCCGAGGAACCACGCGACGAAATCGAGCTGCGTGCCGACGGCCAGCGGCCGCGGCGTACGCCAGACGATCGACTCGATGTTCTTGTACCAGGCCGGCGCATTGTCAGGCTCCATGGCATAGCGCGCCACCGCCTCGACGGGCCTATCGATTACGATCTCGTTGCTGACGTCCACATCCATGGCCGTTCCGCCCGATCCTAGAGCGTTTTCAGCAAAAAGCCTGTCCTGGACTTGATCCAGGATGGACACCACTTTTGCGGTTCGAAAGCGCGATAACTCAGGAACTTTAAGCTGTCTCGTTCTGACAGAACGAGACAGCTCATGCATCATAGACCTGCCGGCTGCTCCCGCAAAGCGGCCGTCAGGGCCGGCAGATGCGATTTCTCGACAACGAGAAGCCAGGGCGTATCGCCCTCGGGAACGATATCCACCGCACCTTCGACCGCCTGGTTCGAGGTGCCGATCAGTCCGCCCTGTTCCAGGTGCAGCCCGTCGAGCGGATAGAGCAGTCCTTTCGACGACAGGAACCGGATCGGCGCCAATGGATAGACCGAAACCCGCTCCCCGCGCGCCACGCTGAAATGGAAAGGACCGCTGATGGCCAGCGCCACGTCGTGCTCATCGGCAAGGATGATATGGCGCTCACGGGCAAAGCGCGTCGCCGCACTGATCGCCGAAAGCGTATGGTCGAAGCGCCTGCCGGTCATGCCGAGCGCGATGGTGATCGGCGCGCGGGTCGAATAGAGGCACTTCTCGAAATCCGTAGTGATCTGTTCGCCGATGTGGATGACCCGGACCGGTTCCGGCCAGCCTTCTGGGTCGGAGACCGAATCCATGTCCCCCACGATAGCGTCGGGCACCAGGCCGGCCGCCATGATTGCGTCGGCCCCGCCGTCGGCACCGATGAGCCGCGCCCCCTCGTGCGACAGTTGCTCGAGCAGCGGGACGTCGACTTCGCCGCCGCCCACGATCACCAGGATGTCGGGAAAGACCAGCGGGATGGTGTTCAGGTTTGCATCTTGCACGGTGCCACAACTCTCTTTATGTCTCTTGGCGTCTCGCTGGGGTGCTCCATAGCCGGAGCTGAGAATTACCCATTGAACCTGAACCAGGTCATGCTGGCGGAGGAAGTTCGAGATGGCAAGGGCGCTCCCCCGCCCCGTCCATTTGACGCGTCCCCCTTCCCGTGTGACCGCAACTGGAACGCTGCTCCTGGCGTTCCGCCACGAAAGGGACTGACCGATGGTCACATTCACCCGTCTGGCGCTTGCGGTCCTTGCCGGGCTCGCCTCTTCGGCGGCCCTCGCGCAGGATAAGCCCACCCTCACCATCTATACCTATGATGGCTTCGCCTCCGAATGGGGGCCGGGCGTTCCTCTGAAGGAGGGCTTCGAGAAGACCTGCGGCTGCACCGTCAACTGGGTCGCCGCCGACTCGTCCATCGGCACGCTCCGCCGCGTGCAGCTCGAAGGGGAAACCACAGAGGCCGACATCATCGTCGGCCTCGATACCGCCATTGCCGGAGAGGCGCGTGCGACCGGGCTTTTTGCCGAGCATGGCCTTGCCCTCGACAACCTCGTGCTTCCCGGTCAATGGACGGATGCGCAGTTCGTGCCGTTCGACTATTCCCACTTCGCCTTCATGCACGACACCGACTCGATGCCGGAGCCGCCGACGTCCTTCGAGGAGCTGATCGCGCTGCCCGAGAACGTCAAGATCGCCATACAGGACCCGCGCTCGGCCACCCCCGGCCTCGGTCTCGTGCTCTGGGTGAAAGCCGCCTATGGCGACCGCGCCGGCGAGATCTGGCAAGGACTGGCGCCGCATATCCTGACGGTCACCCGCGAATGGTCGGAGAGCTATTCGCTCTTCCTCGAAGGCGAGGTCGACATGGTGCTTTCCTACACCACGTCGCCCGCCTACCATATCCTCGAGGAGGACGACGAGACGATCAAGGCGGCCCTTTTCGAGGAGGGACACCTGCCCCAGATCGAAGTCGCCGGCATCCTCAAATCGTCCGAGCAGCAGGATCTGGCGCGCGACTTCCTTGCATATCTCACCTCGCAGGAAGGTCAGGCAGTGATCCCGACCACCAACTGGATGTTTCCGGTCGTCGACCTCGGTGGCAAGCTGAACCCGGTCTTCGCAACGCTCCCCCAGCCGGAAAAGTCCCTGAGCCTTGCCGAGGAGGAGATCGCCGCCGACTCGCGCGCCTGGATCGCCGAGATGCTGGCTGCGATGCAATAGAGCGGGATGCGAAAAAGTGCGAAACGGTTTTTCGCGAAAAATACCGCGACAACAAAAGATTGAGACGCGACACGATTTGATTCCGTCAAATCGTGTCGCGCTCTAGCGCCGTGTCGCCCAAGGCGGTTCGTCACATCCTGCCGCCCCGCCCGTGGCGGGTTCGCGCGGCCGCTCTCCTTGCGGCCGCGGTGGGCCTGCTCATCGCCGCCGTGCTCTGGGCGATCGTCTCGGCCGCCGCCGGACAACCGGCAGCGGCCGGATCGCGTCTCGACATCGCCCACCTCGTGCGCATGACGGCGCTGCAGGCCGGGCTGACGACGGTGCTGTCGCTCGCCGTCGGCGTCGCGCTCGCATGGTGTCTCAACCGGCTTCGCTTTCCCGGGCGTGGCCTCGTCATCGGGCTGTTCTCGGCCGCCATCGTTACCCCGGGAATCGTCGTCGCCTTCGGGCTTCTGTCGGTCTGGGGCCGCAATGGCTGGATCAACCGCACGGCTGAAACGCTCTTGGGTGCGCCCATCGGCAACATCGCCTTCGGCCTCGGCGGCATTCTCTTTGCCCATGTGGTGCTCGATGCCGCCTTTGCCGCGCGAGTGCTGCTGGCAAGGCTCGATGCGGTGCCGGACGCACGCCTCAAGATCGGCCAGAGCCTCGGCCTCGGCCCGTTCCGGCGCTTCGCCCTCATCGACTGGCCTGCGATCAGCGGCGCGCTTCCGGGCCTCGCGGCGATCATCTTTCTCCTGGCGTTCACCAGCTTTCCGATTGTCCTGCTGCTCGGGGGTGGGCCGGCCAACCAAACGCTGGAGGTCGCCATTTATGCCGCGGTGCGGCAGGATTTCGACCTCAACGGCGCAGTCCTGCTGGCCCTGGTCCAGATCGCCGCCTGCTCCTTCGTTATCCTTGCCGCCTCCGCACTGCCGCCGGTGCCGACCAGCCTCGGCCCGACTGCCGGCCAGCGCTGGCGTGACCGGCCGGTCGCGCAGCTGGTTCAATGGCTGGTGCTGGCGGTCTGCCTCGTCGGCTTCCTCGCGCCGCTCCTTGCCGTGCTGGCCGACGGAGTGAGCGCCGGACTGAGCGTTCTCGCCCAAGCTAACTTCTGGCGCGCTGCCGCTGCCAGCCTCGTCATCGGGACACTTTCGGCGCTGCTCGCCGTCACCCTCGCCCTCACCCTCGGCATGGGTCGCGCCGCCAGCAGCCAACCGCTGCTGCGCACGGGTCTCAGCCTGCCGGTCTTTGCCTATCTCGCCGTACCCGCAGTCGTCCTCTCCCTTGGCTTTTTCCTCCTGGTGCGCGCATTGGGCGTGGCGCCGGGAAGCGCCGCACCCTATGTCGTCGTCATCGCCAACGCACTGCTGTCGCTTCCCTTCGCCGCTGCAACGCTCGGCCCACCGATCGAGGCGATCGCGCGCACGCGCGGCAAGCTGATCCGCTCCCTCGGGATTTCCGGATTGCGCCAGTTCCTGGCCGTCGAATACCCGCTCATCGGCCGCGACATCGGCATTGCTCTTGCCCTCGCCTTCTGCTTCTCACTGGGCGACCTCGGCGTCATCGCGCTCTTCGGCACCCAGGATTTCCAGACCCTGCCCCTGATGATGTACCGTGCCCTCGGTTCCTACCGCTCCAACGACGCGGCGGCCATTGCCGCCATCCTCCTCGTTCTCACCATCGTCGCGTTCGTCGGCCTGCCGCGCCTGGTGGAAAGGCTCTCCAATGCTCGCGCTTGACCGCCTGACCTTCGCCCACCCCGGTCAAAGGGAGCCCTATGTCTTTTCGATGGAGGCTCTGCCCGGCGAGGTGACGTCAGTCTCCGGCCCCAGCGGTTCCGGCAAGTCGACGCTGCTCGATCTCGTCGCCGGCTTCCTCGCGCCGACCGCCGGCACCCTCACCCTCGACGCAGAAGACCTCATCCCGCTCGACCCGGAGCACCGCCCTGTCTCCCTGCTGCTGCAGTCGGAAAGCCTTTTCGAGCATCTGTCGGCCGAGCGCAACGTTGCCCTTGGCCTGCCGTCAGGGACGCCAGATGCGGCCCCCCGCATCGCTCGAGCGCTCAAGGAAGCGGGCCTTTCCGGCGTGGGCAAGCAACGGGCATCGACATTGTCGGGGGGTCAGAAGCAGCGGGTGGCGCTGGCCCGCACGCTCCTGCGCGACCGTAAGGTCCTGCTGCTCGACGAGCCGTTCTCGGCGCTCGACGACGATACACGCAAAGTCATCCGCGCCCTGGTGGGCAACCTGACCAAGCGGCATGGCTGGATCACGCTGCTCGTCAGCCATCACCGCGATGATGTGGAGGCCCTGGCTAACCGGCGCTACGTCATCGTCGGCAAGACGCTGCAGGCGAAATGAGAGCTACTCGCTACTCGCCTCATCCCACTCGGCGAGTACCTCGGTAAACAGCGTTTGCGCTTCGTCGTCCTTCTCGAGCGTGATGATCGCCCGCTTGCCCGTGGCATAGACCATCGTCAGATCCATCCACTTGCGCGAGGTGATGAGGTTGCGGTTGGCGCTGACATCCTGCTCGGTAGCGCTCAGTGCGAAAAGGAAGGAGTTCTCCACCACACGCACGGAGGCGCCGGCGAGCGGTCCACCCTGGGCCAGTTCCTCGTTCTTGAGCAGGATACCCGGCACGCTCGCAATCGCGCCGCCGACGAACGTATCGGAAACGTCGAAGACGATTTCCACCAGATGGCTGGCTGGCAGGCTTGGGTCAGCGTTGCGACGGATCGTGAGCTCGACACCAAGATTACGCGCCGGGATGTCGGCCTGGGCCACGAGCGTGGGCAGGCCGACTTCGTCGACACCCCGGCTCCATTCGACCGTTCCCGAGAAGGGCACGGCGCCTGTGCCGCTGTCGGAGGCTTCGAGCAGAAGCGACTGGCTGCCGGCCAGCACAGCCGGATCGACGGAGGCCGACGGATCGTCGGCAAGCGCCAGCTCGCCCGATGAACTCGGCAACCGCTCCTCGGCGAGTGGGTTGTCGGTCGCGTTTCCTTCCTCGACCGCAGCCACCTCCGGCGGTGCCGGCTCGGGCGTCGGCGCCAGGCGTTCCTGGGTCTCGATGCCCTGGAGAGCCGTCGCCGGCTCGTTAGCCGTCGTCTCGGTCGCGGTATTGCCCGGTCCCGTCAGTTCCGGGGCCGGCTGTGACGGATTGCCCCCGGCATCGGCGGTCGAAACTTCAGGTGTCGTCTGCGTCGGCGTGGCCGGCGGCTCGTTGGTTGCCGTGGCGGTGCTGCGGCCGAACATCTGGTCGAGATCCACATAGCCTTCCTGCCAGGCCCAGTATGCACCGCCTCCGACACCGGCCAGCAGCAGAGCGAAGACCACGAGGAAGATCGTGAGGCCGCTGCTCGAACGCTCCTCGGTCGCCGGCTCGAAATCCTTGTCCGGCAAAGCATCAGCGGCGCTCGCCTCTTCGCCCCTGGCGAGGGTCAGCGGGACCGCAGGCGTGCCCGCCTCGGACGCCGGCTCGGGCTCGGGCTCGGGCTCGGGCTCGGGCTCGGGAGAGATCTCGCCGCGCGCCTCTCGGTCCAGCGTTTCGATAGCGCGCTCGATGGCGCCTTCCGCCTCGCGCGCCTCGGTGCTGCCAGCCGCCTCGACCTCGACTTCTCGCACACTCGAGAGCGCCGCCTCGACAGGCTGGTCTTCGATGACGACAAAGGGCTCGAACGCCGGTACCGGCTTGCGCGCCGCCGCCTGGCCGCCGATCGCCGCTTCCATACGCGCGCTCTTGGGCTGATCGTTGCCGGCTACGGCGGTGATGCGGAACGGTTCCCCACGCATCTCGCCCACCGGCGCGCGCGGGGCAGCCTCCGGTGCCTCACGGTTGCCTGGAGAGGTGAAGACACGCAGATCCGGCCGCGCCGCGGGCTTCGGGAGTTCGTCGTCCGGCTCGCCTGCTTCGCCGGTCTCGTCGCCACTCTCACCCTCGGCATCCGCCGTCGGCTCGCCGTCCGCGGCAGCCACTTCCGCCTCGACCTCGGCTTCTTCTTCATCATGCAACGCTGCGGGCTCGTCGGGCTCCGCTTTGTCCTGCGATGCCTCCTCGGCCTGCGCGATGATGTCCTCAATCGACTGGCCTTCGGCCTGATGCGATTCGGCGGAAGGCCCTGCCGCCACACCCTCAGGCTCAGGCTCAGGCTCAGGCTCGAGCTCCTGCGCGGGCTCGGGCGCAGGCTCGGTCTCCTGCACCTCCTGCGCGAACGCGGGCTCAGGCTCAAGCTGCTGTTCGGACTCAGGCTCAGGCTCGGGTGTGTATCCGGCTTCTGGCTCCGGTTCCCGTGTGGGCTCGGGCGGGATCGGCGGCTCAGGCTCGGGCGGGGTCGGCGGCAAAGCCTCGCCTACCGGAGCCTCCTGTTGCCGGGGCGTCGCGGCCACATGCTGGCTGCGGCTGAGCTTGATGACCGCCTCGCTCGCCTCCTGCTCGACCTCTCGGATGCAATCTTCGAGCTGCAGGCGGTGCTGGGTGATCTCGCGGGCCGGGAGCGGTGGAGTGATGGCGCGCAGTTGACCGACAAGGGCCGTACGCGCCTTCTCGTAGACGGCGCGACGCGCAGCCCCGTTGTTCTCCGGCAGGGCGCCGATCGCCCTGCGCAACAGCTCTCTGTAATCGGCCATCGGCTACTTGGTACTCACGCTTGCCGTCAACTTGTAACAAAAAAACTCAGTCTTGGAACGGGTCATGCACCAGTATCGTGTCCAGCCGTTCCGGGCTTGTGGACAGCATCGCCACCGGGGCACCGATCAACTCTTCTATGTAACGGACATACTTGACGGCCTGGGCGGGCAGCTCAGCCCAACTGCGGGCCCCGGCGGTGGTTTCCGTCCAGCCCTCGAGCGTTTCATAGATGGGCTTAACCCGTGCTTGTGCCCCCATTGAGGCAGGCAGATAATCAATGCGTGAGCCGTCGAGTTCGTAGCCGACGCACACCTTGATCTCGTCGAGACCGTCGAGCACGTCCAGCTTGGTGAGCGCGATGCCGGTGATGCCCGACGTCTTGACCGTCTGGCGCACCAGGACCGCGTCGAACCAGCCGCAGCGGCGCGGACGGCCCGTATTGACGCCGACTTCGCGGCCGACCCGGGCCAGATGCCGGCCGATGTCGTCGTCGAGCTCGCAGGGGAAGGGCCCCTCGCCCACCCGCGTCGTATAGGCCTTGGTGATGCCAAGCACATAGCCGATCGCGGTAGGACCGAGGCCCGAACCGGCCGCGGCCTGCCCTGCCACCGTGTTGGACGAGGTGACGAACGGATAGGTGCCGTGATCGTTGTCGAGCAGCGCGCCCTGCGCGCCTTCGAAGAGGATGCGTGCGCCTTGCTTGCGCTTGTTCTCGAGGACGCGCCAGACCTGGTCCATGAAGGGCAGGATATCGGCGGCCACCGCCATCAGTTCGTCATGGATCGCCTGCGGCTCGATTTCGGTGAGGCCCATGCCGCGGCGCAGCGCATTGTGGTGCGTGAGCAGCCGCTCGATCTTGGGCATGAGCGTTTCGGGTTCGGAGAGATCGACCAGGCGGATGGCGCGGCGGCCGACCTTGTCCTCGTAGGCCGGACCGATGCCGCGGCGCGTGGTGCCGATCCTGAGGCCGGTATTGGCGTCCTCTCGAACACCATCGAGCTCACGGTGGAGCGACAGGATCAGCGGCGCATTGTCGGCGACGCGGAGCACGTCGGGGGTGATCTCGACCCCCTGCCCGCGCAGCTTTGCCATCTCGGCAACGAAGTGGTGAGGATCGACCACGACGCCGTTGCCGATGACCGAAAGTTTGCCCTGGACGAGCCCCGACGGCAGCAGCGCCAGCTTGTAGCTCACCCCGTCGATGACCAGTGTGTGGCCGGCATTGTGGCCGCCGTGATAGCGCACCACCACATCGGCGCGCTCCGAGAGCCAGTCGACGATCTTGCCCTTGCCCTCGTCACCCCATTGCGAGCCGACGACAACCACGTTTGCCATTGCGTATCCCTTGATTTAAGGCGCGCCCGATCAGATCCGGTGGACCTGCCACCGCACCGATCCGGCAATGGAATTGATCCCCCTCAGCCGCTCTTGCGATTTGACGCCGGCTGATTTGCTGGTAAGTGCAACGTTCCTTACATCACCCCTTTTGCTTGACGCAAACTCTTCAGCGCAAAACCCAGGCGCCCTTTGGAGATTTGCCGGAGTAACGATGACCAAGCCGCCTTCCCAGGAGCACCGCGGCATCTCGGCATGGCTCCTGGATCAGCCCGTCCTGATCCTCGTCCTCACCACCGCCTTCTGGGGCGGCAATGTCGTTGCCGGCAAGCTTGCGGTCGGGCATATCGACCCCTATTCGCTGACGATCCTGCGCTGGACCGGTGCCCTGCTCTTCGTCCTGCCCTTCGCTATTGGCCAGCTCAAGCGCGACGGCGTGACGTTTCGCCGCTATCTTCCGCTGCTGCTCTTCTACGGCGCTCTCGGCTACACGACCTTCAACATCCTGCTCTACGTTTCGGTCTACTTCACCTCGGGCGTGAACGCGTCCATCGAGCAGGTTGCGGTCAACATCTTCGTGATGATCGGCAATTTCGTGGTGTTCCGCGTGCGGGTGAAGGCGCTGCAGGTCGTCGGCGTTGTGATGACCATCGTCGGCGTTGCCATGACCGCCACGCATGGCGACCTGAAGCGGTTGCTCGATCTCGACATCAATTTCGGCGACGCCCTGGTGCTCCTGGCAAGCGCCGCCTACGCGACCTATTCGCTCACCCTGCGCTACCGTCCGCCCATGGGCTGGATGAGCTTTCTCGTCGGCACGTTCCTGGGCGCCATCCTTGCCGCGATCGTTTATCAATCCCTGCTCGATGGCGGCATCGGCAATTTCGTCGCGACGCTGCCCGAGATCACGCCACGCGGCTGGATCATCGTCCTCTACGTTTTGATCTTCCCGTCGGTCTGCTCGCAGATGCTCTATGTGCGCGGCGTCGAACTCATCGGCCCCAACCGCGCCAGCCTCTTCATCAACCTCATTCCGCTCTTTGGCACGCTGGGCTCGGTCGTCGTACTCGGCGAGCGCCTCGAGACCTTTCATCTCATTGCCGGCGCCCTGATCGTTGCCGGCATCGTTCTCGCCGAATGGACGGCGCGGCGTGCCTCGGCAAAGCATGCCGAGGCCGAGGGCCTGCCGGGCCAGGCGCGGTAGCCTGAGCGCTCTCTAGGCAGGCGTGGAGCAAGCACCCCGGGGACACGCGGTCAGGTCTCGTCCTCGAAGATCGCCTCGATCGGCAGATCGAACAGCCGGGCAATCCTGAAGGCAAGCGGTAGTGACGGATCGTACCGACCCGTCTCTATGGCGTTGACCGATTGCCGGGAAATTTCGAGCTTTTCAGCGAGAACTGCCTGGGACCATCCCCGTTCGCCGCGCAAATGCTTGATCCGGTTCCTCAAGGCGCACCGTAGCGAAGCGTAAGGGCCGCCGCCGCAACTGCATAGGCTATCCAGTAAATCGGATTGAGCCAGAACACGGAGAGTTCGGGTGCCCCGGCGTAAAACTCGAGATATCCCCAGGAAGACGCGAGACTCATCACCAGGGCAAGGCCAGCGAACATGGCCTTGAGTTGGACAGAACGCAGGAACTCGTCGATCTCGCTCATGTATCGCCAATGTGCCCAGAACGGCACAAGCATTGCGACGATAGGTATGACGGCGACGGCATAAAGACCTGGCAAGGGCAATACACCGGCTTCGTCCAACAGCTTGACCGCCAAGCTCGACCCCAGGAACATGATGGTTGCAGGGACCAGGACGGTGAAGTAGCGCCGCGTAGCCTGTTCGTTGGTCATCTCGACCTCCATGGGCAGTGTAAAGTGTCCTTGACACTATCCATCAGCGCGAAGCATGTAAAGCGTCCTTGACATGAAAGAAGGCCGGCATCGCTGCCGGCCTTCCCCAATCGCTTCGGTACGGCTGCCTCAGGCGTTGAACTTCAGCGCCTTGGCCTGCTTGACCCCTTCGAGGGCGACGATGCGGCCGAGCTGTTCTTCGGTCAGCTCGGCATCGATGGAGACGAGGGCGATGGCGTCGCCCCCGACATCCATGCGGCCGAGGTTGAAGTTGGCGATGTTGATGCCGAGGTCACCCAAAAGCGTGCCGAGGCGGCCGATATGACCGGGCTTGTCCTCGTTGGTGACATAGAGCATCGAGGGCGACAGTTCGGCCTCCATATTGATGCCCTTGACCTGGATGATGCGCGGCTTGCCGTTGGCAAAGACCGTGCCCGCCACCCCGCGCTCCTGCCGCTCGGTGATGACGGTCAGGCGGATGTAGTTCTCGTAGGCGCCCTGCTGCTCGCGGGTCACGGTCTCGACCTGCACGCCGCGCTCCTTGGCGATCTGCGGGGCCGAGACCATGTTGACGTCGGCGAGCAGGGGCTTGAGGACGCCGGTCAGCGCCGCGGCGACCATCGGGCGGGTGTTCATTTCGGCAACATTGCCCTCGAACTCGATCCTGATGCCGTGAATCGAGGTCTCGGTGAGCTGGCCGGCGAACGAACCCAGCATTTCGGCGAGCCTGACGAACGGGGTGAGGCGTGGCGCCTCCTCGGCCGAGATCGAAGGAAAGTTCAGCGCGTTGGTGATCTCGCCGGTCATGAGGTAGGCCGAGATCTGCTCGGCCACCTGCAGGGCAACGTTTTCCTGCGCCTCCGTCGTCGAAGCGCCCAGATGCGGCGTGCAGATGACGTTGGGCAGCGCAAACAGCGGATTGTCGGTCGCCGGTTCGTCGAGGAAGACGTCGAGCGCCGCCCCGGCCACCTGCCCCGATTTCAGCGCCTCGGCGAGCGCCGCCTCGTCGACGAGGCCGCCGCGCGCGCAGTTGATGATCCTGACGCCCTTCTTGGTCTTGGCGATGGCGTCGGCCGACAGCACATTGCGGGTCTGCTCGGTCAGGGGGGTGTGCAGGGTGATGAAGTCCGCGCGCGCCAGGAGCTCGTCGAGCTCGACCTTCTCGACGCCGATCTCGACCGCCCGCTCCGGCGACAGGAACGGGTCAAAGGCGAGAACCTTCATCTTGAGGCCCTGCGCCCGGTCGGCAACGATCGTCCCGATATTGCCGCAGCCGATGATGCCGAGGGTCTTGTTGGTCACCTCTACGCCCATGAAGCGGTTCTTTTCCCACTTGCCGGCGCGCGTCGAAACGTCGGCCTCGGGGATCTGCCGGGCGAGCGAGAGCATCATGGAGATGGCGTGCTCGGCCGTGGTGATCGAGTTGCCGAAGGGCGTGTTCATCACGATGATGCCCTTCTTGGTGGCGTTGGGAATGTCGACATTGTCGACGCCGATGCCGGCCCGCCCGATGACCTTGAGGTTGGCGGCCGCCGCGATCACCTTTTCGGTGACCTTGGTAGCCGAGCGGATGGCGAGGCCATCATACTGGCCGATGACTTCGAGAAGCCTTTCCTTGTCCTTGCCGAGATCGGGCAGGTAGTCGACCTCGACGCCATTGTCCTTGAAGATCTGGACGGCAGTCGGCGACAGCTTGTCGGAAACGAGAACCTTGGGCATGGGTGTGTTCCTTGATGCAAGGGCGCGGCTGGTGCCGCTGAATTCGGTGGATCACCCCCTCCTGGCCTCCCCATCAACGGGGAGGTGACGCCAGCGCGCTGGGCAGCATGCGCCACAAGCACAGTAGTCACCCTCCCCCCTTGTGGGGAGGGCTGGGGAGGGGGTCTTGGCTTAAGCGGCCTGGGCCAGAAGCGCGGCCTTTTCGACGGCAAAGGCGTGGTCGAGCCATGGCGTCAGCTTATCGAGGTCGGAGGCTTCGACCGTCGATCCGGCCCAGATGCGAAGGCCGGTCGGCGCGTCGCGATAGGCGCCGATGTCGTAGGCAACACCGGCCTTGTCGAGCCGCGAGACGATCGCCTTGGCCAGCGCCGCCTGCTGCTCTTCGGGCAGCGCCGTGACTTGCGCGTCGGTGATGACGAGGCAGACCGAGGTATTGGAATGCGTCGCCCTCTCCTTGGGCAGGAATCCGACCCAATCGGTCCGCCCGACCCAATCGGCCAGCACCTTGTAGTTGGCGTCGGCGCGGGCCTTCAGCGCCTTGAGGCCGCCCTCGCGCACGCCCCATTCCATGGCATCGATCGCATCCTCGACGCAGAGCATCGAGACGGTGTTGATCGTGGCGCCCTCGAAGACGTCGGCCATGAGCTTGCCGCCCTTGGTCAGGCGGAAGATCTTGGGCAGCGGCCTATCGGGCTTGAACGTCTCGAGCCGCTCGACGGCGCGCGGGCTGAGGATGAGGATACCGTGGGCAGCCTCGCCTCCAAGGGCCTTCTGCCACGAGAAGGTCACCACATCGAGCTTGGAAAAATCGAGGTTCTGCGCGAAAGCCGCCGAAGTGGCATCGCAAATGGTCAGGCCCTGCCGATCGGCCGGGATCCAATCGCCATTGGGAACGCGCACGCCCGAGGTCGTGCCGTTCCAGGTGAAGACCACGTCACGGGTGAAATCGACCTCATCGAGGTCCGGCAGCTCGCCATAGGGCGCCTTGAGGATGCGCACGTCCTCGAGCTTCAGTTGCTTGGTGACGTCCGTCACCCAGCCCTCGCCGAACGACTCCCAGGCGAGCATATCGACACCGCGCGCGCCCAGCGCCGACCACAGGAACATCTCGACCGCCCCGGTATCCGAGGCCGGCACGATGCCGATGAGATAGTCCTTGGGGACCTCGAGCAACTCGCGCGTCAGCTCGATCGCACGCTGGATCCGCGCCTTGCCGGGCTTGGACCGGTGCGAGCGCCCCACCAGCGCATTGGCCAGCACCTCGACCGTCCAGCCAGGACGTTTGGCGCAGGGACCCGACGAAAAATTGGGATTAGCCGGTTTCACCGCCGGCGCGGTCATAAGGTCAGTCATGAGCGACCCTCCCAGGTCGATTGCCTCTCGTTAGGGAGAGGTGTCCTGAGGCGCGAGATACTCCCGCGCGGGGGGTCGCGTCAATCATCCTTTTTGGGGGTATGCCGTCCTTCTCCTCTGCGGCGCTTGCTACAGAGCGCGCGTCTCCAGAACCCCTTCTCGCCGACGTCCGAGCCACACGATTGCAGCAGCGGCGATTGCCAGCCACGGCAGCAGCAGCATGTTGAGGGTTTGCCAGCCGACGGTATTTTGCAGCACGCCGGCGCTGAGCGACGCCGCCAGACCGACAAGAAAGATCGTCAGGTCGTTGGTGGCCTGGGCCTTACCCTTCTCGGCGGTGCTATAGGCCCGCGTCAGCAGGTTGGTGCCGCCGACATAGAGGAAGTTCCAGCCGACGCCCAAGAGGATCAATGCACCGGCGAAGGAATAGAACTCTGTCCCGGAAAGGCTGATCAGCACGTGCCCCGCCAGCAGGACGATGCCGGTGAACATGACGCGCAGGACGCCGAAGCGGGCGATCAGCGAACCGGTGAAGAACGAAGGCAGGAACATGCCCAGCACATGCAACTGAATGACCGTGGCGGTTTCCGCAAGACCGTGGTGATGGTGGGCCATGGCGAGGGGCGTTGCGGTCATGGCGAGGATCATGACGCCATAGCCGGTCACCGCCCCGAAGAGGGCAACGAGGTAGGTCGGCTGCCGGACGATTTGGCCGAGCCCTCGCGCCGAGGCTTTGTCTTCGGCGGTGTCGACCTGGCGCGGCACTTTGACCCCGAGCAGCACGCCAGCCGCAATCAGCGACACGACGGAAAGAATGAGGAACGATGCAACGTAAGCCGGTTGCATCAGATCACCGCCCAGCCGGCCAAGGGCCGGACCGGCAAGGGCGGCGACCACGCCTCCAGCCAGGACAAGGGAGATGGCGCGAGACCGGAATGCATTGTCGGAGACCTCCGAAGCGGCAAAGCGGTAGAATTGCGCGAAGGCTTGGTAGGTACCAACGAAGAGGGTACCAAGGCAGAGAAGCGGCAGCGACGCAAAGACTACACCGGCAGCGGCCAGCAGCCCGCCAAGCGTGCCGAGAAGTGCCCCCGTCACGAACCCGACCCGGCGGCCGACCCGCGCCATCCACATGGAGGCTGGAACGGTGGCGATCGCGGTTCCCAGGAACATGGAGGCTATGGGCGCGGTCGCCCATTCGGGCGTAGGGGCGATCTGCGCACCGGCAAGGCCACCGATCGTCATGACCAGGACCGAAACCGTCTGGAACAGGGCTTGCGCGGAGGCGAGCAGGAAGACCTGGCGGTGCATGGCGTGCATTGCGTCATCCAAGGAATGGCAGTACATTCAATAATTCTCTTGAATGATCCTCCGGACGGCCGATGTCAAGCGACAACCCGAAACGAAAGCTGTTCTCCCATTTCGCCGCCCTTGCACGGGTTCTCGGCAATGAGCACCGGCTGGAATTGCTGGAGCTTCTCGCTCAAGGCGCACAGCCGGTAGAGGTACTGACTGCGCGGACCGGCATCAGCTTCGCCAATGTCTCCCAGCATCTCCAGCAGTTGCGCAAAGCCGGTTTGGTGACCGGCGGGCGTCGGGGCAAGAACATCGTCTATCGCTTGCAGGACGGGCCGGTGGTCGAGGCCGTTTCCGCCCTGCGGGCTCTGGCCGAACACAACATGGCCGAGGTGCGCGATGTGGTTGCGAGATACTTCGATGAGATCGACAGTCTCGAGCCCGTTGGAGCCGGTGAGCTGCTTTCGCGCCTCGAGAGCGACAGCGTGACGTTGCTCGACGTGCGGCCGGCGGATGAGTTCCGCTCAGGCCATATCCCCCAAGCCCGCAACATCACGCTCGCGGCTTTGGAGGGGCGAATCTCCGAGTTGCCGGAGGGCCGCGAGATCATCGCCTATTGCCGAGGGCCTTACTGCGTCCTCTCCTTCCAGGCTGTAGAGGCCCTGCGCGCCCGCGGCTTCGCCGTCCGACGCTTCAAAGAGGGTTTTCCCGAATGGAAGGCGGCCGGCTACCCGGTCGAAACGGCGTGACAGCGCCGCCGGTCACTGCAGTTTCGGCTTGACGAGGAAGCTGTTGCGGTCGGCAGACTTGATCCGCACCCATCTATCACGGCCGTCCCTCACGATGCGTATGGGCACCTCGGCGCCGGCCGGCCCGCTTCCCCAGACCTTGCGGTAGAAGTCGGCGAGACCATCCACCTTGCCGTCTCGGATATCCGAGATGATATCGCCCCGGCGCAGTCCTGCTTCAGCCGCCGGCCCTTTTTCGGCAACGCTCATCACCACGACTTCGCCATCGCTCTCGGCCGAGAACACGCCGAGCCAGGGCCGCGGCGGACGGTTGGCCTCGCCTCGGGTGACGAGGTCGTCGAGGATCGGCGGCAGGAGGTTGATCGGCACGGCCATGTTGATGTCGACGGTCTCGCCGTTGCGGATCATCTGCAGGCGGAGAGAGCCGATGCCGAGCAGGCGGCCGTCCTCACCGATCAATGCAGCCCCGCCCCATGACGGATGGGCGGGCGCGGTGAAGATCGCCTCATCGAGCAGATATTCCCAATAGCCGGCGAACTCCTGCTTGGCGACGATCCTCGAGCGCACGGACTGGCCCACGCCGTCAGCGAAGATGACCGACGCGCCGACCTCTGCCTCTGCCGAATTCCCGAACTCGAGCGCCGGCAGGTCAAGGGGGCCGAGGGCCTGCACCAGCCCGAACCCGGTCACCTGATCATAGGCGAGCACATGGGCGGCGATGACACGTCCGTCCTGGGCTGTCAGCCACACCTCTTCGGCCTCGGTGATGAGATAGCCGATGGTAAGCACCAAGCCATCTTCGCCGATCACCACGCCACTGCCTTCCCTGAGGATTCCGAGTGTCGTTGCGGTGAACGCATCTTCAGGGATATGGGCACGCACGGCCACGATTGAGGGCAGGGTCGGATCAAAATTCATGGCTCTATCCTCCTTTGGAGGGCTGCAGGTAGGGAAGGCTCAGGACCACCAAGTCAACCGCCCAGTCATCCACCAAGTCTTGCTCATTAGTTATGCAGTCATGCCGCCCGCCTCAAGGACCAGCATGTGGGGGTGTGGAAATCTCCAGTTCCTTCAATTGCCCATAACGCTGCCGGGACAGGAAAGGTGTTAAATGCCGCCCGGCTGGAGATGTCGGGCGAGGACACGATGGAGTTCGAGGGCAAGGTGGCGCTGGTGACCGGCGCCGGATCGGGTATCGGCAAAGCGACCGCGCTGCGGCTGGCGGCCGGCGGCGCACGGGTCGGGGTCCTCAGCCTCGCTACCTCGGAGGTCGAGGCGACCACCGCAGAGATCGCCGCCAATGGCGGCACGGCTCTCGGCCTGACCGCGGATGTCGCCGACGAGGCGGCGATGGAAGCAGCCGTGGCGCAGCTCGCTTCCGCTTACGGGCGGATCGACATTCTCGTTGCCAATGCCGGCATCAATGGCGTCTGGGCGCCGATAGACGACCTGACGCCGCAGGAATGGGACACGACCATAAGAGTAAACCTGCGCGGTACCTATCTCACCCTGCACTTTGCCGTCCCGCACCTCAAACGCTCCGGCGGCGGCTCGATCGTCATCGTCTCTTCAATCAACGGCTCGCGCACCTTCTCGACCGCCGGCGCCACCGCCTATTCGGCGACCAAGGCCGCCCAAGTGGCGATCGCCCAGCAACTCGCTGTGGAACTCGGCCGGCAGGGCATCCGGGTCAATGCGGTCCTGCCCGGCTCGATCGCCACCTCGATTGGAGCAAGTACGGTCAGGCGTAACGCGGACTCGGTGCGCTTCCCCGTCGAGTTTCCGGAAGGCACCATCCCGCTCTCGCGCGAGAGTACCGGCAAGAGCGAGGACGTCGCTGACGTCATCGCGTTCCTGGCGTCCAACGCGGCGCGCCACGTGACCGGAATGCCCGTCTATGTCGATGGCGGCCAATCGCTGGTGCGCTAATCAGTCGAACGCGGCGACCCCTGTGTAGGCCACCAAGCACATCCCCCACCGCTGTCATCGTGGGTGGTGGGGTGGCAGCGCCGAAACCGCCGCACCGTCTCCGCATCATCGCCCCAGGTCACCTAATCGAAGAAATTCGTGTCCTCCTCGAGGAGATACTTGCGCGCCCCCTCTGGATCGATGTCGAGGCCAAGACCGGGCGCTTCGAGCAGCTCGACATGGCTGTTCTTGACGATGGGGTCGGGCAGGCCGATGACGATCTCCTCCCACCATGGGTCCGAGGCGCTGGGGTATTCGAAGGCGATGTAGTTGGCCGGGAGCGTCGCGCAGACATTGATCAGCGCGCCAAGCCCCAAGAGCCCGTTGGCCGTGCCGTGCGGCGCCATCATGATCGAGTGCATATAGGCGTGCTCGGCCACCCATTTGAGCTCGGCGATGCCCCCGATATCGGCCGGATCCGGGCCGATGACCCGCACCGCCTGCGTCTCGATGAGCTCTTTGAAATTGTGCCGGAGATAGATCTGCTCGCCTGTATGAATGGGCGTCGAGGTCGACTGGGTGAGCTCGCGATAGGCCTGCGAGTTGACCCACGGCACATAGTCGCCGGTCAGCATGTCCTCGAGCCACATCAGATTGTACTTCTCGACCGCCCGGGCAAACCGGATCGCGTCGTTGAGGAACCAGCCGGGGCCGCAGTCAAGGGCGAGGGAGACCTTGTCGCCGAGGACGTCCTTCATCGCAATGACGCAGTCGATCAGGTGCGCCATGCCGCGCTCACTGATCTGGCCCTGGTCCATGGCGCCGTGATAGCCGGATTTGACCTGCCGCACGCCGTAGTGGAAATCCTCGACAGTGTGCTTCATGTTCGAGTGGAAGCTGATGCCCTGCTTGACCATGAAAAAGTTCTCGGGCCGCTCCATCATCCATTTGACGTCGGCGGCATAGTCTTCTGGCCGGTCGCCGGTGCGCTTGCGGCGGATCGAGCCGTTGTAGACGCGCACCCGATCGCGCACCTTGCCGCCAAGGAGTTTGTAGACCGGCACCCCCGCCGCCTTGCCGGCAATGTCCCAGAGGGCATGCTCGATGGCGCTGACCGCGGCGCCATAGGGCTTGAACGAGCCGCGCTGGCGGATCTTGAGCATGCAACGCTCGACATCAGTCGGGTCCTCCCCGATCAAGGCCTCGCGAAAGTGCAGCACCCAGGGTTTGAGATAAGGCTTGGTGTACTCCACCTCGCCCAGCCCATAGAGCCCCTCGTCGGTCACGATACGCACGATCGGGTGCCGGCCGATGACGGCACAGCGCAGGTCCGTGATTTTCATTTGTCTACTTCTCTGCCCCTTGAGAAATCGTCCAACCTACCCTGGCGCTAGAGCGCGACACCCTCAGCTCCAGGTACGGTCCCAGGAGTATTCCTGATCCCAGTGATCGGTCGGCTGCCAAATGCCTTTGACGCCCTCCTGCAGGTGCTGGCTAATGACCTCATCGACGACGTCGTCGATGCCGAGCCCCGGCTTGTCGGGCACGGTGATGAACCCGTCCTTGACCAGGGGCTTGGGAAGACCGGTGACGATATCGTCCCACCACGGCACGTCGACGGTGTGATACTCGAGCGCCATGAAGTTTTCCGTCGCGACCGCCACATGCGCGGCCGCCATCGCCGCGATCGGGCTTTCCGCCATATGGATGGCCATGGCGATGCCATGTTCCTGGGCGGCGTCGCCGATCTTCTTGGTCTCAAGGATGCCACCTGCAGTCAACAGGTCAGGGTGAATGACCGAGATGCCCGATTTCAGCAAAGGCTCGAAGCCTTCCCGCAGATAAATGTCTTCGCCCGTGCAGATCGGTACGGTCGTGGCCTCCTGCAGTTGCCGGTACTGGTCGGCGTATTGCCAGGGGATCACGTCCTCGAGCCAGGCGGGCACGTATTTTTCGATCCGTCGCGCCAGCCGGATGCCGTTCTGCAGCGAGATGTGGCCGACATGGTCGATGGCAAGCGGTATCTCCATGCCGATCACCTCGCGAACCTCGGCAATGTACTGCTCGAGGAGGTCCAGGCCCTTGTCGCTGAACTGGAGACCCGTGAAGGGGTGGCGAACGTTGTGCAGATCATAGACCGCGTTGCGGGCGCGGCGATCCTCCATTGTTTTGACCGGACCGCGGCCGGGGTGAACACGGTAGCCCTCGAGCGAACCGGCCGGGGCGACGACCGCGCCTGGGACATCGGCGATCTGCATGAGACCCAGATCCATCTTGAGGAACGTATAGCCGAGTTCCATGCGCTCCTTGAGGCGCTTGCCGGTCTCGGTACCGCTCGGAACGGTCGCGTCGGTGTCGCAGTACATGCGCACCTTCTCGCGGAACCGTCCGCCAAGCATCTGATAGATCGGCACGCCATAGGCCTTGCCGACGATATCCCAGAGCGCGATCTCCACGGCCGATACGCCGCCGCCCTGCCGACCGTGGCCACCGAACTGCTTGATGCGGCGGAACAGCCGATCGACATCGCAGGGGTTCTCGCCCAGCAGCCGGCTCTTGAGCATCAGCGCATAGGTCGCGCTCGCGCCGTCACGCACTTCGCCCAGGCCCACAATGCCCTGGTTCGTGTAGATCTTGAGGAGCGCCGAGGTAAACGGAGCGCCGACGATCTCGGCAACGCGCATGTCGGTGATGCGCAGATCGCTCGGGCGCGAACTCGTGCGGACGTTGTCCTCTATGACCTCGCCGGCCGTGCGTTCGTTGAGTTCGATCTCCATTATCCCCTCCTCATATGCTTTGATCTGAAAGTTGAGACGCTCAGCCGTCGGCCCTTATGGCCTCAGACGCTTTGCGGCGCCCATCTGCTCAATGATGTGCCGGCCGGATCCCTCGACGTGCTGGGCGACGACCGCCGCCGCCCCGTCGGCATCCTGCGCCTTGATGCGCGCGATGAGCTCGCGATGCTCGGAAAGCACTGCGGCGCGGCGACTGAGCGAGGTCGGATAGCGCCGGGCAATGGCGCGCAGGATCTCGCGGTGTTTCCACCAGAGTTCGGCAGCGTGCCTGTTGTAGTGGCGATCGTAGATCAACTGGTGAAACCGTGTGTCGAGCTGGCCGTGCCGGGTCGCATCGCTGAAGTTCACCGCCTCGATCTCGGCCTGGGCAGCCTCGAGGGCGGCGATGTCGGCGTCCGTCGCAATCGAAACGAACCAACGGGTCAGCGTTGGCTCGATCAACACCTCGATCTCGATAATGTCGCGCACGAATGCTTCGTCGATCGGCAGCACGCGCGCGCCCCGGTTTGGCTCCATGATGACGAAGCCCTCTCCGCGCAGCTGCTGCAGCGCCTCGCGCACCGGATTGGTCGACGTGCCGTAGCGATCGGAAAGTTCGGCCACCTTGAGGCGTTCGTTGGGCTCCAGCCTCCCCGAAATGATGTCCTCGCGGATCATCTCGAACACCGACACGGGTTGTTCGAGACCGCTCTGGGGTAGGCCCGGTGAAATGCTGACGTCGCTCATAGCGCCCTGTTTATGCGGGTTTTAAGAGCAAGCCAAGTCTGTTCGCACGCGAAAATTCAAAAATAATGTACGATCCAATCAATATTGACAGATAGTTTTCAGTCTGAAACTCTCTTCAGTGGAGAGACGGGGAATAAGCCCGGCCCGAAGGAGGCACAGCGAAGGCTGTGGGGAATCTGGTCCGATCAAGTGGTCGAACTGGTATCCAATGTGGAGGAGGGATTTTTCCATGACGAAGTTGCAGGGCCGCGGCATGCGGTCTGCCGCGCCGACTCGTCGGCGTTTGATTGGGCGCGCGGTGGCGACTGTGACAGTCGCCTCGCTGTTGTCGAGCACTGTCTATGCGCAGAGCGTCGACCTCAGCCAGTGGTCGCCCGAATATGTCCGCTCGATCGCCGGCACCGAGGAGGTCGACACCGCCGAGCATTGCGCAAGCGTCGTCCCGCTCGATTATGAGGGACGCCTCACCTACTGGTGGACTGGGCCGAACGAAGCGTCGCCCCAGATCGAGCGCGACATCAATGAGCAGTTCTGGGCAGCCTGGGAGGAAACCTACCCCAATATCGAAACCGACGCGCAGAACATCGACTACAACCAGTTGCTCGACAAACTGCGCACTGCGCTTCTCGGCAATGCCGGACCGATGGTGCTGCGTCTGCAGATCCTCGGCGGCGTCGAGTTCGCCTCCAAGGGCTATTTCCAGGAACTGAAGCCCGAGGATGTCGGCTACCCAACCGCCGATTTCTGGCCCGGCGCCATGAAGTCGGTGACCTGGGAGGGCACCACCTACGGTATCCCGACCAACAACGAGACGATGGCGTTCATCTGGAATGCCGACATCTTCGAACGGGCCGGGCTCGATCCGGAAACGCCGCCTGCAACCTGGGAAGATGTTGTCGCCTATTCCAAGCAGATCCACGACGAACTGGGTATTGCCGGCTACGGCCTCGTTGCCCGCCAGAATGCCGGCAACACACCCTTCCGCTTCATGCCGCAGCTCTGGGCCTTTGGCGGCGGCGCGCTCGATGAATCCACCGACAGCCCGACCTACGAAACGGTGATGCTCAACAACGAGGGTGCCAAAGCGGCTTTGCAGGCGTCCTACGACATGTATGTGCGTGACAAATCGGTGCCCGCGTCGGCGCTTACCAATACGCAGAACGAGAACCAGGCCCCGTTCATCGCCGGCCAGCTCGCCATGATGATCGCCCACCCGGCCGAATACGCCAAGATGGTCGATCTGGCCGGACAGGCAACCGGCGCAGACAAGGAGGTCGCCGACACCGTCGTCGCCAATATGCGCTACGGGCTCATCCCCGAAGGGCCGGAGCGGCGCGCCGTGGTCTTCGGCGGTTCCAACATGCACTTCATCGAGGATGAATATGTCGACGGCGGCTTCGACGAGATGGCGGCCAAGGCTTTCGCCTGCTTCTGGAACAGCCCCGAATGGTCGACCAAGCTCGCCTGGACCGGCTCCAACCCGGGTAACCTGCGCGGCTTCAAGACCGAGTGGATGAAGGAGCGGCTCGATACCATCAAGTTCCTCGATGTCACGACCTCGATGCTGCCCAACGGCGTCCCCTTCCCGGTCGTCCCGGAAGCCACCGAGATCATGAACATCATCGTCCCGGACATGCTGCAGAACGCGTTGACCGAGCGGATGACCGTCGAGGAAGCGGCCGACGACGCCGCCGCCAAGGTGGAATCCCTGATGGGCGGCGGCCTCTAACCTCCCAAGGCCGGCGGCGTACGCGCCGCCGGTCGCTTGCCCTGTAGCTGGATGCGAAAAGCCGGAACGGGTGTTTCGCAAAACGTCCGGCAATAACAACGCTAGAGCGTGAGAAAGGACGGGCCCCGTGAGCATTGCGACGCAACAGGCCGCAAGCCCCCCGGCCACCGGCACGGTGCAGAAACGGTCCGGCTTCCTCTCTCGTATCGTTGCGCACCGCACCGACTATCTCTACGTCCTGCCAGCCCTGATCGTCATGCTGGTGGTGATTGCCTATCCGATCTATTACACGATCGAGCTCAGCTTTTTCCGGACCCCGCCCAACCTGCAGATGCGGGACAAGGTCTGGACCGGGATCGACAACTATGTCCGGGTCCTCAGCTCACCGGTGTTCCACGAGGTCACGATCCAGACGATTATCTGGACGCTCGCCTCCACCGTCATCTCTTTCCTGCTGGGCCTCGGCGCCGCGCTTTCGCTTCACCGCGAGTTCGTCGGCCGCGGCCTGATGCGCGCCCTGCTGCTGATCCCTTACGTGATCAGCGCGGTCGCCGCCTCCTATGTCTGGAAGTGGCTCTACCATTCCGATTTCGGAGTGATCGGAGCCATTTCCGTCCAACTCGGCATTACGGCCGAACCGATAAACTTCCTCGACAATCGCCAGACGGTCCTCGCCTCGCTGATCGTGGTCAATATATGGAAGGAATTCTCGTTTGCCATGGTCATGCTCATGGCGGGACTCCAGACCGTACCGGATCAACTTCTACGGGCCGCCCAGGTGGACGGCGCCAACACCTGGAACCGTTTCTGGCACGTGACCTTCCCGCACCTTAAAGGCGTGTCGATGGTCACTGTGCTGCTGCTGATGGTGGCTAACTTCAACTCCTTCATCATCCCGTTCGTGATGACCGGCGGCGGCCCTGCCGATGCCTCGCACATCTGGATCACCCACATCTACCAGCTCGCGTTCGGGCGCCAGCAATGGGGCGTGGCCTCGGCCTACGCGGTGATCCTGTTCATCGTGATGATGTTCCTCGGCTACTTCTATGTGAAGGCGCTGACGCGTGGCGACGAAGCGAGGGCATGATGGCTGCGATCGAAACTGCCCAGCGTCCCGTCGTCAGGAAGCCCATCGACTGGTGGCGGTGGGCTGGGCGCGTGTTCCTCACCTTCCTGATGCTCTTTACCGTGCTGCCCATGGCCTGGATGATCCTGACCTCGGTCAAATCCCAGTTCGCCGCCATGCAGTACCCGCCGCAATGGTGGCCGAGCGAGCCGACGCTCAACAACTATTTCAAGCTCCTCGATCCGACTAACCGCATCGGCAGGGAATTCCTGCGCTACTTCTGGAACAGCTTCTACGTCTCGCTCCTCACCACGATCCTCGGCGTGGTCGTGGCGGTGCCGGCGGCCTATGCCTTCTCGCGCTTCCGCTTCCCGGGCCGCACATTCCTGTTCTTTTCGGTGCTGGTGCGCAACATGTTCCCGGCGGTCGTGTTCCTGATGCCCCTCTTCCTGCTCATGCGCTGGATGGGACTGGTCAACACCCACGGCTCGCTGATCCTGACCTACCTGACCTTCGGCCTGCCGCTCTCGATCTGGCTGCTAAAGGGGTTCTACGACAACATCCCGATCCAGCTCGAGCAGGCGGCCCGCATCGACGGGGCAACGCGCTTCCAGGCGTTCATCCTCATCGTCATGCCGCTATCCTCGCCCGGCATCATCGCCACCTCGATCTTCTCGTTCATCGGCGCCTGGAACGAATACGTCTACGCCTACACGTTCCTCTCGCGCGACGACCAGATGACGCTGCCCGTCGGCATCCAGCGGTTTTTCACCGAATTCGCCACGGACTGGCCGGGGCTCATGTCGGCGACATTCCTGATGAGCGTGCCGGTCGTTGTGCTGTTCCTGGTCCTGCAGAAATATTTCGTGCGTGCCCTCACCGAGGGCGCGGTCAAGCACTAGCGTTTCAAGAGTTGGGAGACGGCCCATGGCCGAAGTGGTCCTCAAGGACGTCATGAAGAATTACGGCAGCCTCTATGCCGTCAACAACGTCTCCTTTGCCGTCGAGCACGGCGAGTTCGTGGCGCTTGTCGGTCCTTCCGGCTGCGGCAAGACGACGACGCTCAACCTCATCGCCGGTCTCATACCGATGTCGGGCGGCGACATCGTCATCGGCGACCGCGTGGTCAACGATCTCGATCCCAAGGACCGCGACATCGCCATGGTCTTCCAGAACTACGCGCTCTACCCCAACAAGAGCGTGTTCAAGAACCTCGCTTTCCCCCTGCAGATGAGAAAGCTGCCCAAGGCCGAGATCGAGGCCAAGGTGATGGCAGCCGCCAAGGTGCTCGATATCTCCCATCTTCTGGAGCGCCGACCCCGTGAGCTCTCGGGCGGACAGCAGCAGCGCGTGGCGCTCGGCCGGGCGCTGGTGCGCGACCCCGCCGCTTTCCTGATGGACGAGCCGCTCTCCAACCTCGATGCGAAGCTTCGTGTCGCCATGCGCTCGGAATTGAAGCGCTTCCACCACAACCTCAATGCCACGGTTATCTACGTCACGCACGACCAGCTCGAGGCTGTAACCATGGCCGACAAGATGGCGGTGATGCATGGCGGCGTGCTCCAGCAATACGACACGCCCGCCAACGTCTTCGGCAATCCGGTCAACACCTTCGTTGCCAGCTTCGTCGGCAGTCCCGCCATGAGCCTCATCCCACTCGACGTGGTGAGCAAGGGCACAGAGGTGGCGCTCAGGAGTCCGGAGGAGGGCTGGGAGCTGCCGCTTTCACCAATGAACGCCAGGAAGGCTTCCGCCTCGTCCAACGGCAAGCTGGTGCTGGGAGCGCGGCACTCGACCTTGAAGCTCCACAAGTCGGCCGCGGCCGGCGCCGCGCCCGGCAAGGTCTATACGGTCGAGCCGACCGGCGACGTGACCTTCGCCCAGATCTTCGTGAACGGCGCCGTGGTCAACATCAGCCTCGATCCGACCGTAGCGATTGAGCCGGATGAAGCCGTCTGGATCGAGTTCGACCAGGACCGCATGCATCTCTTCGACGGAGAGACAACCATGGCGCTGAAGGCGGCGTAACCCACTAAATGAAAATCACCGCAATCCACCCCTACCCCGTGTGGGTCGGCATCCGAAACCAGCTCATCGTCAAGGTCGAGACAAACGAAGGCATAGTTGGCTGGGGTGAGAGCGGCCTGTCCGGCCGCGAAAAAGCCGTCGTCGGCGCCATCGAGCACTACCGGGAGTTCCTCATCGGCCGCGACCCGATGGCGATCGGCGCGCTCTGGCAGGAAATGTACCGCAGCCAGTATTTCGAGGGCGGACGGGTGCTGACGGCCGCCATCTCGGCCATCGACATCGCGCTTCATGACATCAAAGGCAAGGCGCTGGGCGTGCCTGTCTACCAGCTACTGGGCGGTAAGCAGCGTCGCCATATACCAACCTTCGCCACGACTCGCGGCCCCTGTGGGCCGGAGATGATCGAGCAGGCAAAGGAATTGATGGCCGGCGGCTGGACAGCCATACGCCTGTTTCCGGCAAGCCACGACAGCCGCGGTGTCTATGAGCCGCGAGCGAGCATTGCCGAGACCGCCAAGTGGTGCGTGAAAGCCCGCGAGGAACTGGGCGACGAGGTGGTGCTCGGCGTCGACTACCACCACCGCCTCTCGGTCGCCGAGGCGGCGAGCTACTGCCAGAAGATGCCCTCGGGAACACTCGATTTCCTCGAGGAGCCGATCCGCGACGAAACACCTGAAGCCTATGAAGCGTTGCGGCGGATGACCGGCGTACCGTTCGCCATCGGCGAGGAGTTCGCCAGCAAGTGGCAGTTCCTGCCCTACATCGAACGCGACATCCACCAGTTCAACCGCATTGACGTGTGCAATGTGGGCGGCTTGACTGAGGCCATGAAAGTCGCCGGCTGGAGCGAGGCGCATTATGTCGACATGATGCCCCACAACCCGTTGGGACCAATCTGTACAGCCGCGACCATCCACTTCGCGGCTTCTGTTGCAAACTTTTCCTGGCTCGAGACCCGCGCCTCGCCCGGGGAGCTCTATCACGGCTTCGACGACATCGAGATCTTCCCCGTGCAGCCGCGGCTCGAGGGCGCCGTCTATAAGGTGCCCGATACGCCTGGTCTTGGCGTCGAGGTCGACGAAGATCTGGTCAAGAAACAGAGCTTTAAGTTCTGGGAAGCCCCCCATCTGCAGCGCATCGACGGATCCGTCACCAACTGGTAGCCGCGCTTATTTAAAGGAGATTTCAGCCATGACGCATACGCCCGATATCGTGCGCCCACCACAGGACCTCATTGACGCCTTGAAGGGCATCGGCGCTGCGACCGTCGCCGGAACCCTCGGCCATATGGGCATCCGCAATCCGCACATCATGGGTCCGGTACCCCAGAATCCCGGCAAATCGATCGTCGGTCCGGCGCTGACCCTGCAGTTCATGCCCAAGCGCGAGGATCTTTACGACGAAGGCGAATATTCCGACCCGGAAAAGCAACTCCACCGCCACGTGCTCTATCACGTGCAGCCCGGCGACGTGGTGGTGGTCGATGCGCGCGGCGACATGAGCTCGGGCGTCTTTGGCGACATGATGTCCACCTATTTCAAGGGCCGGGGCGGCGCCGGCATCGTGGTCGACGGGTGCCTGCGCGATTATCCGAACCTCAAGAAGCTCGACTTGCCGCTATGGCTGCGCGGCTGGACGCCGAACTTCCACACCCAGACCGGCCTCATGCCCTTTGCCGTCAACGTGCCCATCGCCTGCGGCGGCGTCACCGTGATCCCCGGCGACATCATCATTGCCGACGATGACGGGGCCGTGGTGCTGCCGATCGCCCTGGCGCCCGAGGTGATTGCCAAGGCGACCGAACACCACGAGTGGGAGGACTACTCCCGCATGAAGCTGATGGAAGGCGCCCCGCTGCAGCGCTACTACCCCCTCCACGCCGACGCGCGCAGCGAATACGAGGAGTGGCGCAAGCTCAATCCGGTGAAGTAGCTGTAGGCCGTGTTGCCATTTACAACCACGGAGTCGTTCCGCTTTCGAAAGCGGGAATCTCCGTTTGCCAGGGCGCAAAAGAAACAGAGGTCCTCGCTTTCGTGTTTCGCGAGGATGACCCGGTGGGAAGGACAATCAGGGGCGCCATGAACACCCCCCTCCCATCCTCCCCCACAAGGGGGGAGGTGCCGGTCTGGCGGACGTGGTGAAGACGTGCCGTGGCACCCGGACTAATCCAGTGTACGCCTCGATCCCGCCAAACCCACAGGCGCCCACCTCCCCCTTGATGGGGGAGGCAGGAGGGGGGTGACGCGATGCCGACACACGCACAATCGCGTCGGCAAGTGAAACGGGCCTACCGTACCCGCGCCCCCGCCTCGTCGAAGATCAACGCATCACCCGGCCTGAACCCCACTGTAACACGCTCGCCCACCTTGGCCCGCTCTCCCCCGCGCTGCTCTATGACGACAGTCTGGCCATCGGCGAGACGTCCATAGACGACCGACGCGCCGCCGAGGTTCTCGACCACATCGACCACCACGGAAAGATCGGCGCCGCCGACATCGGCCTCTTCGAACTGTTCCGGCCGGATGCCGACGGTGACCTTCTGGCCGGCCGCGAGCTTCTGCCCGATTGCCGGCGCAATGGAGGCGCCACCGAACGCGACGGCGCCGTCGGCATTGGCGGCCCCGGCCAGCAGGTTCATCTTGGGACTGCCGATGAAGCCGGCAACGAAGGTGTTGTCGGGATCGGCATAGAGCGTGGTGGGGCTGCCTGCCTGCTCGATGCGGCCGGCGCGCAGGACCACGATCTTGTCGGCCAGCGTCATTGCCTCGACCTGGTCGTGGGTGACGTAGATCATCGTGGCGCCGAGGTCGCGGTGGAGCTTGGCGATCTCGACGCGCATCTGCACCCGCAGCTCCGCGTCGAGGTTGGAGAGCGGCTCGTCGAAGAGGAAGGCGCGCGGCTGGCGCACGATCGCGCGGCCGATGGCGACGCGCTGACGCTGCCCGCCCGAGAGCTGCGCGGGCTTGCGGTTGAGCAGACCGTCGAGCTGGAGGATACGGGCCGCGTCGAGCACACGCCGTTCCGTCTCTTCCTTGCTCGTCCCGGTCATGCGCAGGCCAAAGCTCATGTTCTGCTTGACGCTCATATGCGGGTAGAGCGCATATGACTGGAAGACCATGGCGAGCCGCCGGGCGGAGGGCTCGACGTCGTTGACGACCTGCCCGTCGATGGCGACTTCGCCAGCCGTGACGTCCTCGAGCCCGGCAATCATCCGCAGGAGCGTGGACTTGCCGCATCCGGAGGGGCCGACGAAGACGCAGAACTCGTCGTCCTCGATGGCCAGGTCGACGCCGTGGATGACCTTGCTGGCGCCGAAGGACTTCTCGACGCCACGCAGTTCGATCGCCGTCATGCCCTGATCCTTTCCCACCATGCCGCGACCGCTTCGGCCTCGATCGCCGGCGCGTCGTTCTTGCCTGCGGCCGCATAATCGGCGACCGCATTGCGCAGAGCCCGGGCCACGGGCCGTTTTTCGAGATCGCCCTCCAGGTCGACCCCGGAAACGATCAGACGGCCACTGCCGATGCGCGCCTCGGCCAGCATGACGAGATCGCGGTTCTCGTTCCAGTCGTCGACGACGCGGATGACCGGAGCAAAGCCGACGCCGGCGATGTCGAGGGCGCGGCGGGCAAAGGTCAATTCCCACAGGTGCCAGTCGCTGTGGCGGGCGATAGGGAAGCCGGCAAGCACGGGATGATCGGTTTCATTGAGCAGGCCCAGCGTATGCGGCTCCTGTCCGTCGGTCCACAGCGTGTTCCAGAAGGCGCAGGTGTGGCCGAGCGCGGCATTGGGCTTCATCGCCTCCGGCGGTGGGCTGAAAACGACGGCTTCGCCAGCGGCGACACGAGCCAGGACATCGGCGTCGAGAGCCTCGACGATGGCGACGGGCTTCGCCGCCTTGTCGGCGGGCATCACCCAGACACCCCAGCGGTTGCGATAGTCCGTACCTTCGAGCGAGACGACGAGCTCGTAGCTGCGCGGAGCGGCAAGGTCATCGGTTGCGATCTCGACGCGGCCGACATCGTGAAGGTGGCCGGTCGCGAGCTTGCCCGGCTCCAGCACGCCGGAAGCGACGGTCTCTTGCCCGTCGCTGAGCGACCAGGCGATGCGCGGCGTATCGAGGTCACCCGGACCGAACTGGGCGATCTGCACGTCGGCGGAGAAGACCTCTCCCGTCTCGCACATGAATTTGCCGGCCCGCACCAACGGCACGATCGGCGCACAGAACTCGCGGAACGCTTGGGGCGAGACATAGGGCTTTTCGTCCCAGAAGGAGTCGACGACGCCGACAAGGGCGGTACCCTGGCCCGGGAAATCCTGGAGGCCGAGGAGCTGCGTGCCGGCGAAATCGCGGGTGCGCAGCGCCGCTTCCATCTCTTCCTTGTAGAGCTGGGTCTGCAGCGCCCCGCTCGCCAGCATATAGTCGCGCGCCAGGGGCAACAGGCCCTTTTTCTCGAGGTCGTCGCGTACCATGACGAAGTTACGCGCTTCGAGGACGCCGGTATACTTCTCGATCTCCTCGAGGTTCGGGTAAACGCACCACTGACCCGTCTCGTGGCTGACGAGCGGCATGGGCACGCTGTCGCGCCAGTCGCTCCAATCGGTCAGCGTCTCGAGCGGACGGGCATTGAGGCGCCCGGCAAGCCCCTCACCCCAGCGCTGGTTGCGCGGTTCGGGCTTGGAGATGTAGTCGGCGCGCTTGAGCGTCGGCCAGCCGGAGCCACCGGTATAGACGCGCCGGTCGTCGCGGCTCTTCCAATGGTCGACGAAGCGCTCGAGGAAGGCGTGAACGCCCGACCCGTTCACCTCGTTGCCGACGCACAGCATCACGAAGCTCGGATGGTTGCCGTAGTCGCGCACGATCCGTTCGGCTTCAGCATGGATGTAGCGATCGAGGTGCGGGTCGGAGCCGAGCACCGGCCAGACCGGCGTTTCGACATGCAAGAGCATTCCCATTTCGTCGGCCACCTCGAAGGCGGCACGCGGCGGGCAGTAGGAGTGGTAGCGGATATGGTTGAGACCATAGGCCTTGGCCGTCTCGAAGACCTTGCGCCAGCCCGCATGGTCGGTGGGCGGATAGCCGGTCAGCGGGAAGATGCAGCAATCGAGCGTGCCGCGCAGGAACACCGGCCGGTCGTTGAGCGTCAGCCGCTTTCCCTCGCGCTTGAAGCTGCGGATGCCGAAGGAGACGGCGCGCCGGTCCTGCGGCACCCCGTCCCGCAGCCATTCGACGATGAGGCGATGGACCACCGGATTGATCTCATCCCAGCGCCCTACCTCGGCCGGGAGTTCGACCTCGAACTCGACCGACGTATAGCCGCTGTCGATGGTGACCGGATAGGTCAGCTCAAGCGGCGCCGTACCGTCGCCGAACGCGAAACTGAGTTTCAGTTCATCCTGGTGCGGCTCGGTCCAAAAGGTCGGCCAACGGTTGTCCGGATCGAACGCATCGAGTTCGATGCGCACGAGCGCCTTGTGGTGCGGCGCGAAAACGTCGACGCGCGCAACGGATGCCCGCGCCGCCTCGATGCGCAGATACCCGACGACGCCGTTCCAGTTGGTCTGGGTGTGCTCGGTCTTCGAATGGGCGACGTCCGCCATCTTCGGGCCGTTGCGGGCAATCGCGTCACCCACCGCCTCGAAGCGCGAATTGTCGATCATCATCACCAGGCGGTGCGTGCCGGTCGCGAGCGGCCCGATGAGGAAACGGTTCTCGGTGGAAAGACTCTCGTCGCGGCCGAGCTTGAGGCCGTCGATCCAGACGTTCACTTCACCATGGGGACGCTCGAGGGCGAGATGGTGGAAGAGCCCATCGGCCTGCGCAGCGACGTCGAACTCACGCGCGTACCAGGCCTTGCCGACATAGGGGTGACGGCGGCTGAGATACGACATGGTGCCGCCTTCGGTCGGCGGAGTCTTCTTCGCCTCGTCGACGCTGCCGGGCAGATGGATGGTGTCGGAAAGCTCGGCCCTGAACCAGGCTTCGGCTTCGCCGCGCCCTTCCGGGTCGAGCGCAAAAAACCATTCGCCGTCGAGCGAGGTGGAAAACAGCATTTGAGAACCCTGACAATGAAACGTGGAACGGCGGGCGCATCGAGCGCCCGCCGGAAAGTGAGCCGTGTCAGCCTACATCTTGGCTTCGACTTCCGCCTTGGCGGCAGCGAGGGCCTCGTCGACCGTGGCCACGCCCCGGGCGACGTTGTTGATGGCCGTGCGCATGGCGGCGATGGCGATTGTGTCGCGCTCGTCGAGCTCTACGGGCACCATCTCGGCCTGCACGGGCGCGAAGATCTCGTTGACGTTTTGCCCGCCGTAATAGGGATCCTCGAAGTTCATCCAGTCCTGCTCGAGCGCCGGCATATAAGCGGGATAGAGATCGTCGTTCTGGTATTGCTGCTTCAGACTCTCGTCATTAGTGACGAGCCAGTGGACGAAGGCCCAGGCAGCTTCCTTGTTCTGCGACGTCTCGAGGATGCCGATATAGTCCCCGCCGCTGTTGAATGAGCGGTTTCCGTCCGTGCCCGGCGCCGAAGCGACGGCCCATTGGCCCGACTGGTCGGTGGCATAGGCGCGCTTCAGAAGACCGCCGAACCAGTTGCCGTAGAGGACAGTCGCCAGCTGACCGCGCTGGAAGGCACCCTGCCATTCCGGCGACCAGGCGGTGAAGGGCGAGATGAGCCCGGCTTCACCAGCCTCACGAACGCGCTCCAACGCCTCGCGGTAGACAGGCTCGTCGAACAGCAAATTGCCGTCGGCATCGAAATAGCTGATGCCTGTCTGAGCGGTCATGGCGCGCAGGATCTCCTCGCCATTGCCGATCAGCCAGCGCTCGTTGGGCACCACGAGCTTCTTGCCTTCCTCGATGAAGGAATCCCAATCGGAAAGAAGCGCCGCGACCTCCTCCGGCTCGGTCGGCAGGCCCGCCTCCTCGAAAATGTCGTGCCGGTAGAACATGCCGCCCGGCCCGGTGTGCTTGGGCAGCGCCACGATCTTGCCTTCCGACAGGGTGACATTTGAGACTGTGAACGGCGCAAAATCCTCGATGAACTCGCCGGCATTATAGGGCGCCTGGCGGAGGTCCACCCATTGCGGGCGCTCGCGCAGCAGCGCCATCATTGAGATCTCGATCATCGCCACGTCCGGTCCGCTGCCGCTCAACAGCGCGCGCTGCAAGTTGTTGAGATAGGCGTCGTTGGCGGTGGGAAAGCCCTGCACGTTTACGGTGATGTTGGGATAGGCCTCGTTGAAGGTGGGCATCAGCGCCGCAAAAGTGCGGTCGTTGTTGGGCCAGGTCCAGACGCTGATGGTGCCCGAGATGTCGGTGTTGGGCGTCGCCTCCTGCGCGAGCGTCGGCACGGCCAGCGCAGCGCCAAGGGAAAGGGCCGCCAGACCCTTGAGCCAGAGTTTCATGAGCAGTTCCTCCACTTGCTTGATTCCCGCCGCCCTCGCGGCGTTTCCAGTCCGGCAGGATGGTTCCGCCGGCTCATTTGACGGCGCCCGAGGTCAGTCCGGCGATAAACTGCCGGCTGAGGAGCGCAAACAGTACGAACACCGGCACCAGCCCCATGAGGGTCGCGAGCATCACCGCCGGCATGTCCGAATAGTGCGTGGTCGAGAGCATGGTGAGCGCCAGCGGCACGGTGAACCGCGAACCCTCGGCGAGCACCACCAGCGGGAGCTGGAAATCGTTCCAGGTGCTGATCAGGGTCCAGACCGCGAGCGCCGCCAGCCCCGGCCGGATGATCGGCAGCACCACGAAGAAGAACGTCGCCAGCCCCTTGGCCCCGTCCATCTCGGCCGCCTCGTAGAGCTCGCGCGGCACCGTCGAGCCGATATAGGTGTACATCCATACCACCCCGAAGCCCGAGGCGAGCGCCGGCACGATCAGCGGCCAGAAGGTGTTGAGCCAGCCGAACCAGCTCATCTGTAAAAAGAACGGGATGAGCGCCAGCGAGGGCGGGAAAAACAGTGTCGCAAAGGTCATGACCAGCAGCAGCCGATGGCCCGGCGCGCGGGTGTAGCGGGCAAAGCCGTAGCCCGCGAGCGCGCTGACCAGCACCAGCCCCACGGTCTTGGGCACGGCCACGATAAGGCTGTTCCAGATCGGCCGGAACGGCGGAAAGACATTGGCGATGTTGAAGTAGTTCTGGACGATGTTCCCGCCATACCAGACGGGCGGCGGGAACTGGAACACCTCCGAGAGGGTGCGGGTGGCAAAGACCGTCGTCCAGTAGAGGGGCAGAACGAACAGCAGCGAAACGACGGCCAGCGCCGCCGTGACCAGCAGGTTGAAGCGGCGCTCGCGATTGGCAAGGAGCTTCCTCATGCCGCCGCCCCCGCCTGCGACCGCCGCACGATCGCCTGATAGACGACGGTGAAGACGACAACCGCCGCAAAGATGTACCAGGAGACCGCCGAGCCGAGCCCGAAATTGAACTGGGTGAAAGCGGTGGCATAAAGATACATTCCGAGCGTCGTTGCCGCGTTGTTGGTACCGCCCGTGCCTTGCGTCAGGACATAAGGCTCGTCGAACATCTGCAGGCCGCCGAGCGTCGCCGTGATGATCGAGAAGGCGAGCGAGGGCAGAAGCAGCGGCACGGTGATGCGCGAAAAGATCGGCCAGCGACCGACGCCGTCCATGCGCGCCGCCTCGTAGATGTCGCGCGGAATGGCCTGGAGGCCCGCAAGGAAGATGATCATGTGCCAGCCCGTCCAGCGCCAGACGACGAGCAGCACGACGAGCGGCTTGATCCAGGCTTCCGATCCCAGCCAGTCGAAATAGCTCGGCGTGCCGGTGACGGCGCCGCTGAGCAGATTCACCAGCCCACCATTCGAGGTGAAGAAGACGCGAAGGATAATGGCCGCGATCGCCGGCGCAACGAGCAGCGGCAGGAGGAAGACCATGCGGAAATAGGTCTTGCCGGCAAGCACGTACTCGTTGACGAGCACCGCCAGCACCAGGGCAAGGCCGACCGTGACGAGCGTCGACCAGAACCAGAGGTAGACCGTGTTGCCGATCGCCTTCTGAAAGACCGGATCGCGCAGGGCCTGCGCATAGTTGGCAAACCCGACGAATTCCGGGTCGCTAAACCCGTCCCAGCGGTTGAAGCCGAGATAGAACGAGAACACGACCGGAAAGACCGAGAACACCAGGAAGATGACCAGGAACGGCGCGATGGCGACATAGAACGCGCCGTTCCGCCTGATCCTCGTCATGCTCTTGCCGCCCGGGCCGCGCGTCATGCTCGCGTCACCTTTCATCTATCTACATTCAAATAATCAGATGTTTAAGCAGGGTGTCAAGCCAACTACTATGGCTTGACCGACCTTTCCATGCCGTCTACATCTGAAACATCTGATGTTTGGGTGCGTCGCGTGAAAATCACTTCCGTCTCGACCCGCGTCGTCAACGCGGAAATGCGCAACTGGGTGTTCGTCAAGGTCGGGACCGACGATCCCGGTCTCTTCGGCTGGGGAGAGGCAACGCTGGAATGGAAGACCCGTGCCGTGGTCGGCGCCATAGAGGACCTCGCCCCGCTGATCGTCGGGCGCGACCCGCGCGACATCGAGCAGGCGGTGCGGGCCATGACCAAGCAGTCGTTCTGGCGGCTAGGCGCGGTCGGCATGAGCGCGGTCTCGGGCATCGAACTCGCGCTCTGGGACATTTTTGGCAAGCACCTCGACGTGCCCGTCTGGCGCCTGCTCGGCGGCAAGGTGCGCGACAAGGTCGGCGTCTATACCCACCTCGGCATGGGCGACATGCGCGCCGTCTATGAGACGAACGAAGTCGAACCGCTGATCGAGCGGGCCCGCGAGGTGGTGGAACAGGGATACCGGGCCTTCAAGGCCGTCATCGTCCCCTATACGCACTTCCACGCGCCGCTGCCGGAAGTCGACAAGGTCGCCCGCATGATGCAGGGCCTGCGCGAGGCAGTTGGCGAGGAGGTTGAGATCATGGTCGACTTCCACGGCCGTCCTGCTTCCGCCGGCGCGGCGCTCGCCTATATCGAGGCGCTTGCTCCCGGCCGGCCGATGTTCGTCGAAGAGCCGGTGCAGCCGGGTGATTTCGCCAGCCTCACCAATCTTGCCCGACGCACCTCGGTGCCGCTGGCGACGGGCGAGCGGTTGATCGACCGCGGCGAGTTCGACGCCCTCTTTGCCACCGGCGCCATCGATATCGTCCAGCCCGACATCTGCCACTGCGGTGGGCTCCTCGAGGCGAAGAAGATCGCCGCCCGCGCCGAGGTGCTGGGCATCGGCGTTGCCCCGCACAACCCGCTTGGCCCCATCGCCGGCGTGGCAGCGCTGCATTTCGCGGTCTCGACGCCCAACCACGTGATCCAGGAGGAGATGGTCGGCGCCGTGCCCTGGTACTACGAGGTCGTCGACGGGCCGATACGACAGGTCGACGGTTTTTGGCAGGTGCCGGAGGCACCCGGTCTCGGCATCACCGTCGACGAGGCTGCATGCGCGCGCCACCCCTATGCCCAGGAAGTCCTCCACACCCAGAACGCGGTGCTGGCGGACGGAACCATCGTCGACTGGTAAGCCCCATGCGCCTGAAAGACAAAGTCGCCATCGTCACAGGATCCGGCCGCGGCATCGGCAAGGCCATCGCCGAGGCATTCGTGCGGGAAGGTGCAACGGTCGTCATCGCCGAGCGGGACGCGGAGACCGGCAAGAAGACCCAGGTCGAGCTTGGCGCACGCACCCGTTTCATCGAGACCGACGTGACCGATCAGGCCTCGGTCGACGCGGCGCGCGATGCAGTGCTCGCCGCGCACGGGCGCATCGATGTGCTGGTCAACAACGCCGGCATCAACGTCTTCCATGACCCCTTGGAAACGAGCGACGCCGAATGGGCGCGGTGCCTCTCGGTCGACCTGGAGGGCGTCTGGCGCATGTGCCGAGCGACGCTTCCGGCGATGCGCGAGCAAAAGCAAGGCTCGATCGTCAACATCGCCTCCTCGCATGCCTTCACAATCATTCCCGGCACCTTCCCCTACCCCGTCGCCAAGCATGGCCTGCTCGGCCTCACCCGCTCCCTCGGTATCGAATATGCCGCCGACAACGTGCGGGTGAACGCCATATCGCCCGGCTATATCGAAACGCAGCTCGCCCTCGACTATTGGGATGGATTCCCGGACCCGGCCGCCGAGCGGCAGCGTACCTATGACCTCCATCCGCCCAAGCGCATCGGCAGGCCCGAGGAGGTGGCGATGACCGCCGTATTCCTCGCCAGCGACGAGGCGCCCTTCATCAACGCCGCCAACATCGTCATCGATGGCGGCCGTTCGGTGCTCTACCATGAGTAGGCCCGATTGCCGCTCGCCTGGGCGATTGCTATCGCAGGCAACGATCTCTCGCGGAAAGGCGCGCATGTGACCCTGGAACCGGACGCAAGGACGCTGATCAAACCGCGCGTGCACAGGCACGTGGTCAAGACGCTGGCCCAGCGGATCCTCAGCGAACAATTGAAGCCTGGTTCTCTCCTGCCCCCCGAAGCCGAACTCTGCGACGAGCTTAACATCAGCCGCAGCGCCTTGCGCGAAGCGGTCAAGGTTCTCGGCAATATGGGCCTCGTCACGACCCGCCCGCGCACCGGCACCCAGGTGCGCAAGCGCGATGAATGGAACCTGCTCGACCAGGACCTCCTCGCCTGGTCGATGGAGATCGCCCCGAGCCCCGAATTGGTGCTGAGCCTTATCGAGGCGCGCCAGGCGATCGAGCCGGCCGCGGCGCGCCTTGCCGCGCTGCGCGCCGGCGCAGCCGAGCTGGCGCCGCTCGAGGACGCATACCGGCGCATGAGTGAGGCCAAGGCCCGGCAGGACTTCGCGACGTTCAACCAGGCCGACATCGACTTCCATACCGCGCTCTTGCGCGCGAGCGGCAACATCGTCTTTCAGCAGCTGTCCAACACCATCGGCGCGGCGCTCGCCTATTCGTTCCGCATGACCGTCGAGCGGGCGCGCGAGCCGGGCGCGTCGCTGCCCAACCATGGCGAGGTCATCGAGCGCATCCGCGAGCGCGACAGCGAAGGCGCCGCCGCCTCGATGGCGCGGCTGCTGCGGATCGCGGTCATCGACCTCGGTTTGTGAGCGATTATAGTGTTTTCAGCAAAAGTGGACACCACTTTGCGGTTCGAAAAGGCATACTGTCAGCATGACGAAGAAAGACAACCATGACGCCTATATAGCCGCCGCACCGGAGCAGTTTCGCGCCATGTTGGGTCAACTGCGTGCACTGCTATCGCGGGCGCTACCAGACGCCGAAGAAGTCGTGAAGTACGATATGCCCGGATTTCAGATCGAAGAAACGATTATCGCGGGCTATGCTGCCTTCGGTAAACAATGCGGTCTATATGTTGACCCGGGTGCAATTGCTGCCCACGCAGATGAGATCGCTTCTTTAAGACTCAAGGCAACTAAGACCGGAGTTACGTTCTCGGTGAGCAAGCCTATCACTGATGAACTAGTTGAGAAATTGGCAATTAGTTCGCGCAGCAAAAAGGGATTCTAGAACCGCCGCGCAGCGAGGCTGGTCACTGTCGGCCCGACCGTGGGATTGGGAAATGCCCAGCGCGCGCCGTCGACGACAAGCCCGTCGTGCCAGTTCAGCGTGAGATCCGGCGCATCCGGTCGAATGAGCCTCAGCGTCATGGTCGCCTCATCGAGCGTCAACCGGGCGCTTTCAAGAGCTGACCGGAAGGCGTCGAACGCCTCCGTCCCTTTGCCGTCGGCAACGATGACGGCCCATCCCGTGCGCGGGCCGATGACGCGGAACTCGCGACCCGAACCGGGACCTGTTTCGACCGGAAGAATGGGCCCGGTCGCACCGAACGCCGCGAGCCCCTCGCCCGATTGCACGATCAGCCAGTTGCCGTGGAGCTCCCGGCGCTCGAAGCCGTCGGTCGCCACATAGGCGTGGGTGAAGTCGATGCGGGCCCTGTCGCCAAGGTCGAAGAGCATCAGGGCGGTGTTCTGACACTGGCCGACGCGGGGCATGACGCCGTTGCCGGCCCAGTAGGAGGGACGATGGTGGCCCCACGGATCGTCCTCGCCCGGATGATTGACCCAGGCGCGTGCGAAGGGGTGCGCGGCAAGGCGCACGTCCACCAGGTGCTGCTGATGCCCCTCAAGCCCCGGCCGCCCATCGACGGTCGCCGACAGCTGGACATGACGGGTCTTGTAGAGGGCAAGCCGACCCGCCTGGCCATGCCCCTGCACGTAGTGGGCGGTGATGGCCTTGCCTTCGGCGGGCTTGGCATAGTCGGCGAGCCCCTCGGGCGGTGTGTAGCGGCCAAGCACGAGCTGAGGTAGGGAGGCGACGCCGGCATTGAGCCAGCCTTCGCCAAAGGCGACGGCAGCAAAGGGGGCAAGTTCCGTCAGCGGCCCGGCGCGCAGCTCCTTGTCATAGGCGCGGCCCATGCTGCCGGCCGGAACGCCGCCCAGCGTATGGAGCGCGATCATGGTGAAGAGCCGGTCGATCAGGGCGCGGGCACGGCGGGCAATCGCATCGGGCGCGAGCTCGGCGAGCGCCAGGAGCCCGATGAAGTCGACCGGGTAATAGGCGGCCGAGTTCCACTCGGCGAGCCCGTCCCGCTCCACCGTGTCGAACCAGCGGTCGAGCCGATGTTCGGCAAGCCGCGCCTGCTCGGCGCCGGTGCGCCCCGAGGCAAGGAACTCATCATCAGGAAAGAGGCGCCCGGCCAGCAGCTGCGAGACGTGGAAACAGAGGACGTGGTTCTCGCTCCAGAACCACATGACATCGTTGCCGGGCTCATCGACCCAGTAGCGGTAGTCGAGCGCAGCGCAACGGGTGCGCTCCGCAAGATCGTCCGGGAAGCGCGCGGGATAGGCGCCATAGGCCCAGAGCAGCGGCACCATGACGAAATCCGAGCAATCCCGTCGCTCCTCGATACTGAGAAGGGTCTCTTCGAGGATCGGGCGCAGCCGCTCGTCGTCCTGTCGGCCGGTCGCCAGCAGTACCAGGGCCGTGCCCATGCGGCTCTCGCCGTGGCTGGCGAGATGCTCGAGGGCGGCAAGCTTGCGCTCTTCGAACGACGCGCCGAGCGGTGCCGGCGCGACATCGTGCAGCACTGCGCAGCCGACGGTCCGCGCGACCCGCGCCTCACCCACCGAAAAGGTGAGATGCACGTCATGATAGCCCTGCTGCAGGTCGCTTCCCTGGCAGATGTCGAGCGTCGATGTGCGGGCCGCAAGCGTCAGTGCACGCTCGAAGAGGACGGCGCGGGCATGCGAGGCGCGGCGGATGGCGACGTGGACGCCGACGGCCTCCTCGACCGGTGTATCGAAGACGAGGCGGAGAGGAGCGGTGCCCCTAACGAATTCTCCAGCAGGCCGCACGCTTCCGGCCAGTGCCTCCAGCGTCGCGCTCGATGCGACCGGCACCGCGCCCGGCAGGCGCACATGCATGGGCGTCGGCGAGACGAGGGCGAACTCGAAGAACCAGTTGGTGTCGCGCTCGGCCATCTCCTCGGTCAGGACCACGATCTCGCTGCCCGCAGCCTTCAGCGGCAGGCCGATCTCGCGGCGCTGTTCGACATTGCGGATGTAGGGTTCGAAGCGGGTCTGCAGCTCGCCGTCCACCCAGATGTGGACGCCGCCGCAGGTCGCGATCTCGAAGCGATATTCGCCATCGGTCGGCGGCACCAGCACCGTGCGGCACCAGCGACTCAATCGCGTCGGACGGTGCCGGAACTGGGTGAACTCCACCCTTCGGCTTGCGCCCGGCAGGTTGAGGCTTTCGACCGGCCAGTCGTTGTCGAGGGCGGGCACGCGACCCGCCAGCTCCTTGAACAGCGCGATACGGCAGGGAAGCGTGCCGACATCGACGAAGCCGTTGATGAAGCGGTAGTCGACCCGGTCCTCGGCGAGCGCCGGCTCGCCCGGATAATAGCGCGCCTCGACCGGCGACAGCGCCCAGGCGGTGACGCTCCCGCCGGGCAGCAGCGCAAAGAGCACTCCGACATCGGAAGCGGACGACAGGGTCGCCTTGTCATTCATGCGGCAACGCCCGCCAGCTCGAGTTCCTCGGCGAAGTGACAGCGCACCTGGCGGCCGGCGACGGGACGCAGCGCCGGCACCTCGGTGCGGCAACGCTCCTGCGCATAGGGGCAGCGCGGATGGAAGGTGCAGCCCGAAGGCGGATTGGCCGGATTGGCGATCTCACCCTTGACCTGAATGCGCTTGCGCGCCCGGTTGCCGCGCGGATCCGGCTGCGGCACGGAGGCCATCAGCGCTTCGGTATAGGGGTGGAGGGGCTTGGAGAACAGGTCCTTGGTCTGCGCAATCTCCATCAGCCGGCCCAGATACATCACTCCGATGCGGTCCGAGATGTGCTCGACCATGCCGAGGTCGTGGGTGATGAAGAGATAGGTAAGGCCGAACTGCTCCTGCAGGTCCTGCAGAAGGTTGATGTTCTGGGCAGCAACCGACACGTCGAGCGCCGACACCGCCTCGTCGGCAGCGATGAACGAGGGGTTGAGCGCGAGCGCGCGGGCGATGCCGATGCGCTGGCGCTGCCCGCCCGAGAAGGCGTGCGGGTAGCGCAGGAGAAATTCCGGCCTCAGCCCCACCACCCGCAGCAGCTCGGCCACCCGATCTCGGATTTCGGCCCGCGAGCCGACGCCGTGAATGACCAGCGGCTCGCCCACCAGCTCGAGCAGGTTCATGCGCGGGTTGAGCGAGGAATAGGGATCTTGGAAGATCATCTGCATCTCGCTGCGCATCTCGCGCATCTGCCGTTCGGAAAGGCTGGAGATGTCGACGACGTCGCCGCTCCCGCGCCGGAAGAGGATGCTTCCGTCGGTGAGCGTATAGGCGCGCAGCATCAGCCGCGCGACAGTCGACTTGCCCGAGCCGCTCTCGCCCACCAGCCCGAAGGTCTCGCCCTTGCGGATGTCGAGCGAGACGTCGTCGATGGCCTTGACCTCGCCGATCTGCCGGCGCAGCCATCCGGCATGGATGGGGAAGTGCTTCTTGAGGTTGCGCACTGAGATCAGCACGTCGTCGGCGAGCGCCGGCATGTTTGCCTTGTCAAGCATGGACGGCCTCGGCGAGTTGTTCGGCAAAGTGGCAGCGCGCCGCCTGCCCGTTGGCGAAGCGGTGCTGCTCGGGTGCGGTGACGTCGCAGACGCCCGGCACGGCATGCGCGCAGCGCGGGTTGAACGAGCACCCCGCCGGCACGCTAAACGGATCCGGCACCATGCCCGGAATGGTCGGCAAGCGCCGGCCCTGCTCGACGCCGAGCCGCGGGATCGAGTTGAGCAGTGCCTTGGTATAGGGGTGCTTGGGCGCATAGAAGACGTCGTCGACCGTGGCGGTCTCGACGACGCGGCCCAGATACATCACCGCCACGCGGTCGGCGATGTCGGCGACCACGCCAAAATTGTGGGTGATGAAGACGATTGCCATGCCCGTCTCGGCCTGCAGTTCCTTGAGCAGCTCCAGGATCTGCGCTTCCGTCGTCACGTCCAGCGCCGTCGTCGGTTCGTCGGCGATCAGAAGGCTCGGGTCGCACGAAATGGCGAGCGCGATCATGGCGCGCTGCCGCATGCCGCCCGAGAGCTGGTGCGGGTAGTTGTCGAGCATCTGCTGAGGGCGCGGCATGCGCACCCTGGCGAGAAGCTCGGCCGCCCGCTTGCGCGCCGCTTGCCGGTCGAACCCCATATGAAGCTGGATGGTGCGGCAGATCTGGTCGCCGATCGAATGCACGGGCGATAACGCCGTCATCGGCTCCTGGAAGATCATGCCGATATGGCGTCCGCGCACCTGCCGTACTGCGCGGCTGTTGCGCTCGAGGGCGGAAAGCTCGAACTCCTCGCCCGTGCGCGGCCGGAATCGGATGCAGCCGCCCGCCTCGCGCGCATTGCGCGGCAGCAGGCGCATGATGGCACGCGCGGTGATCGATTTGCCCGAGCCGCTTTCGCCGACGATCCCCAGCACCTCACCTTTGTCGACGTGGTAGCTGACGCCGTTGACCGCCTTGACCAGCCCCTCGCGCATCGGGAAGTGCACATGCACGTCCTCGACGTCGAGTAGGCGTTCGGCGGGCATGGAATGGCTTGCGGTCATCGGATCTCTCTTACTGGCCGTAAGGATCGGCGGCATCGCGCAGGCCGTCGCCGAGGAAGTTGAAGGCCAACACCGTCAGCACCACCGCGACGCCCGGTGAGAGCAGCCATGGGGCGAGCGAGATGGACCGCAGGTTCTGCGCGTCCTGCAGCAGCACGCCCCAGGAGACAACCGGCGGCCTCAGCCCGAGCCCGAGGAAGGAGAGCGCCGTCTCGCCGAGGATCATTTCCGGCACCGCCAGCGTCAGCGCCGCGATGATGTAGGAGGTCATCGCCGGCAGCATGTGCTTGGTGATGATGCGGTATTCGGAGGCGCCGGCAAGGCGCGCGGCCATCACGTAGTCCTCGTCGCGGATGGCGAAGAACTGCCCACGCACCACCCGCGCCAGATGCGTCCAGCCGATGAGCGCCAGGATGAGGGTAATGAGGACGTAGACGAAGACCGGATCCCAGGCGATGGGCAGCGCCGCGGCGAGCCCCATCCACAGCGGGATCGTCGGCACCGACCGGATGAACTCCATCAGGCGCTGGATGCTGGCGTCGACCCAGCCGCCGAAATAACCCGAGATCGAGCCGAGGGTGAGGCCGAGGACAAAAGCGAAAGCCACCCCGACAAGCCCTGCCGAGAGAGTGACGCGCGCGCCGTGGATAAGGCGCGAGAACACGTCACGGCCAAGACCATCGGTGCCGAGCAGATTGATCTTGGCGCGCCGGTCGTCGACGCCGAAGAGGTGGATGTCGGTCTCGAAGAGGCCAAGCAGGTTGTATTCGTCGCCCGAGACGAAGAACTGGATCGGCAGCGGCTTCTCGAAGTCGTCCTCGTAGAGGACGCGGGCGGTCACCGGATCGCGTTCGCGCTTCAAGGCGTAAACGAAGGGCCAGGTGAGTTGTCCATTGTGGACGATGCGCACCGCAGTCGGCTGCGAGAAGGTCAATAGCCGCTCGATGCCGAAGGGATTGTAGGGCGCAACGACGTCGGCAAAGATCGCCATGAAGGCCAGGATCACCAGGAACCACAGCGAGATCATGGCAAGCACATGCTTGCGGAAACGCCACCAGACCAGCGTCCACGGCCTGGCGGTGTAGAGGTTCTCCTTGGCGGCGGCCGGGGCCGGCGTGGCGACGGGATCGAGGGCCTGATCGGTCATGGCACGGTCCTTACGCGTAACGGATGCGTGGGTCCGACCACGCGAGGAGAACGTCGGACACCAGCGTGCCGACGATGGTAAAGACGCTGAGGATAAGTATGAAGCTGCCCGCCAGATACATGTCCTGCATCTGCAGCGCCTTCAGCAGCAGCGGACCGGTGGTCGGAAGGTTGAGCACCACGGCGGTGATGATGTCGCCGGAAAACAGCGCCGGCAGCGCCCAGCCGACGGTCGAAATGAACGGGTTCAGCGCCACGCGTACCGGATAGTTCCAGACCACCTGACCCTCGGAGAGCCCCTGGGCATAAGCCGTCTCAACATAGGGCTTGCCCAGTTCATCGAGCATGTTGGCGCGCATGACGCGGATGAGGCCGGCCGCGCCGCCGGTGGCCAGCACCAGGATGGGGATCCACAGGTGAACGAGCAGGTCGACGACTTTGGCGGCGCTCCAGGGCGCCGTCTGAAACTCGGGTGAGAACAGGCCCCCGACGTTGAGATTGAGATAGACGAAGCTGATCCACATCAGGACGAGGGCGAGCAGGAAATCCGGGATGCCTTTGCCGAGGAACCCGAAAACGGTGAAGATGTAGTCGAACACCGAATACTGTCGCGTGGCCGAATAGACGCCAACCGGGATAGCGATTGCCCAGGTGAACAGCATCGAGAGCGACGAGATGGCCAGCGTCAGCCCCAGTCTGTCCCAGATCAGGGTACTGACGGGAGCGTTCCACTCGAGCGAGTGACCGAAGTCGCCGTGAAGGACGATGTCGGAAATCCAGCGCCAGTACTGGACGAGGACGGGGTCATTAAGCCCCATCTGCTGACGCATGGCCTCTTCCTGGACGGCGGTGATGTACTCGCCGCCGTGACGCAGTTGCGCAGCATAGGCGGTGACGTAATCGCCCGGCGGCAGCTGGATGATGATGAAGGAAATCAGCGATACGAAGATCAGCGTGGGGATGGCCCAAAAGGCCCTCCGGAGGATGAAGCCGATCATGATGTCTCCCTACCTCATGCAGGCCGCCTGCCCCGGGGAATGGCAAGAGGGAAGGCGGGACGGACTATGGTCCGCCCCGCTCCGATGGCGTGTGCTACTGGTCCATCCACATCTGCTGGGTCTGGCCGAGGCCGATGCCGCGCGCAACGTCATCGGAGACCAATCCGGCCCGCATGTTGTGGAAGTTGTTGCCGACGATGTTCGGAACGGTCGACTCGCCGACCACGCCGATCACAAAGCCATTGGTCACGAACGTCTCGATCATCTCATTGACCGCCGCATCGGCCTCTTCGATGCTGCCGGCGGTCGAGGCGACGTCCCAGGCCGCCCACATGTCGCGGATCGGATGATCGGCCGGCGGCTCGACGCCCGACTCGCCGTCGGTCGAGTACCAGACGAAGTACTGGTGGCCGTAGCTGTCGCTGCCCATCATGTTGCGCGGATCGGCCGGCACTACCGAGAGGCGGTCGAACGGGGTCCACTGCATCTGGAAGTCGTTGTTGTCGCGGTTCGAGTCCCACTGGGTACGGTCGATGATGCGCGGCAGGAGCTCGATGCCGACATCGGCGAAATTGTCGGCCAGCAATTCGAGGGTATTGCCCCAGGCGGCGTCGTTGGCCTCGACCACCAGTGTCAGGCGCTGTCCGTCCGGCCGCAGGCGATAGCCGTCGGCATCGCGCTCCGAAAGACCGGCGCTGTCGAGCAGCTCTTCGGCAAGGTCCGGATCGTATTCCGTCCAGTGCTGCTCGAGCTCGGCGTTGAAATAGGGCGATCCAGTGATCGGGGATGCCTGGCGCGGTTCCGAAAGACCCGAAAAGGCCACTTCGTTGACCAACTCTCGGTCGATGGCGACGCTCAGCGCCTGGCGGAAATCGATATTGGCGAAAAGCTCGGCCAGGACCTCGTCCTTGGTCGTCAGGTTCGGCACCAGCGACATGGTGTCGGCGCTGATCCAGTCGACGGTGTGATAGTTGCCGCGCTCCTCGTTCTCCTTGTAGAACGAATAGTCCTGCAGGCTCACATAGCGCCCCTGCATGTCGATCTGCCCCTGGACGACCATCAGGTTGAAGGTTTCCTGCTGCTCGAACAGCTTGTGCTCGATGCGATCGATATAGGGGAGCTGGTTACCCTCCTGGTCGACGGCGTAATAATAGGGGTTGCGCACCATGGTGACGATGTCGGCGGGCGCCGGCGTCTCGATCTTCCAGGCGGTGATGACCGGCAGGTCGGGGTTCGACCACCAGGCGGTGATGATGCCTTTGGACCCCCAGAGGTCGGTCCACTTCTCGACACTGTATTTGGCGGCGGCGGCCGTCAGCTCGTCCTCCGAGGCATATTTGTCGTTGAACTGGGAGAGGTAGTGCTTGGGGAAGAGAAAGCTCGGCCGATCGAGGCTCGGCTCACCGGTGGAATCCTTGGCGAGGATCGTCAGGAAATAGACGTAGGGCTCCTCGAATTTGACGATGAACGTCTTCTCGTCGACGATTTCGACCGTCAACGGCTTGCCGCCCGGCGAGAAGGTCGGATCGATTGTCGGATTGATCGCCGGATTGAGGAAAATGTCCTCGTACCAAAAGCGCACATCCTCAGTAGTGACCGGGTGTCCGTCCGACCACTTCAGGCCTTCGAGCAGGGTGAAGGTGAATTCCGTCGAAGTCTCGTTGACCGAGTAGGTTTCGATGTAGCCCGGCACCAGCTCCAGGCCGCCGTCTTCCCCGGGCGCCCATTTGAGCACGCGCTCTTCCATCAGCTTGGTCGGCCCCCAGCGGTCGCCAGGGCCCTTATAGGCGCGCTGCCAGGTGCCGCCATACTGCCCGACCTCGACGGCCTCGATGACGGTCGGGTTGGCAGGCAAGCGCTCGTCAACCGGTGGAAGCGTGCCGGCCTCGACCTGCTCGGTGAGCATCGGCGATTCCTGGAATGCGAGAGCCGCGGGAACGAGGCAGGTCGTCAAGACCAAGCCTGCAGCGAGTGCAGTCGATAGACCGGTGGTGAACTTCAATGGAACCTCCCTGGATCAGCGATATGGTGCGAGCCGGGCTTCAACCGGCAATTCACCCAGCATTTGCGGGAAACTTTGATGAAAATATTTTCATCGAACCTCCCACATTCCTGCTCGACATTGGATCGGACTGCGCGGTTTACCCCCGCTTTTCCGCCTGAACGCGAGCCTGTGGACCGAACCATTGCGCTAAAATCGCACCAAATCAACGGGAAAATTCTTTCACGACCACTCTTTTTCACCGTTTGGTTACATCTATGAAATGGAACGGATGTGCTGAACGAGAGAGAAATGGAACAAAGTCAGCAGTTTGCGGTCCCGGACTGCTGCGGCTCCTGATGGCTGCAATCGGGTACAAATTTTTGCTGAATCAGCGGGGCGATGTGCCCGCCGGGCCTGGCGCCACGCTCGCGCGCACGATCAGCCTGCATCCGAGCTCCAGGCGATGCGACGCGCGGTCTAGCCGGTTGCTCGTCACCCGCTGCTCGATGAGATGGAGCGCTGCCGGCCCCATCTGATCGAGCGGCACGTTCACGGTGGTCAGGCTCGGCGTGGTGAATTCACCGGGCGCCACGCCATCGAATCCCATGACCGAGATATCGCTGGGGATCTTATATCCGGCTGTCTGCAGGCCCCGCATCACGCCGAGGGCGAGATTGTCGGCGGCGCAGAAAATGGCCGTGATCTCCCCCAGCCCCTTGTTGGCAACAAGCCATTCGCCGATCGCCTTCTCGCCGAGATGCGGTTCGTACCCCTCGGCAAAGAGGAACTGCGCATCCTCGCGCGGCAGGCCGTTGTCGACGAAGGCGTCGACGAAACCATCGCCACGGCGCCGAATAGTGGCCCGGCCGCGCCAGGTGATGTGCAGGATCTTGCGGTGGCCTTGCCGGATCAGCCAGTCGGTCGCCAGCCGCGCGCCGAACCGGTTGCCGGGCGTCACGCTGTCGAGCTGCATCGAGCTGTCCTCGCCATTGATCAGCACCGCGGCGACCCCCGCGCCGGCAATGCCCTCGACAAGCTCGCGCCTGTCGACGTTGAGCAGGATAATGCCGCCAGCCTTCTCGCTCCGTGCCGCCTCGACGATGGCCTTGGCGGAGTTCGCAAGGCCTTCGAGCGGGAAAGGTACCAGCCTGATGCCCCTCCGTTCACTCTCCTTGCCGAGCGCGCTCAGCACAGTCCAGGAGACGAAGTTGAGATTGTTCTGCGGCAGGGTGTCCGGCGGTACCGCCAGAAGGATCGTGTCGAGGGCAGTGATCGAGGCTTTGGCTTGCCGGTGCGCCAGATAGCCCAATCGCCGCGCCGCCTCGAGCACCCGCGTCCTGACGGCCGGCGAGATAGAAGCCGTGCCATTGAGGACATGCGAGACGGTCGAGATCGACACCCCCGCTTCTCGCGAGATGTCCTTTACGCCGACCTTCCTGCTTCGCCCGTCGTCAGTCGCGGTCTTGCCCATCTGCGGCTCCTGGTTTCACCCTCGCATCAGTCTCAGGGTCTTGATCTCGAACGGCTTGAACGCAAGTAATTGACCCGCATCCACCGACCTCGGCTCGCGCTCAAGCAGGTCGACTTCGACGGCATTTGCAAAACCCGCCGGCAGCCCGACACGGCACGCAGCACGCACGCCGCGTGTCTCGCAGAGCCGCACGATGACGTCTTCGTTGTCCTCGGCAAGCTTGAGAGCCTCGAGTACGACACTCTCGCCGGTAACGGAGAGGAACGGCTCGCCTGTTCCCTCGGAAGGCCCTACCCCACCTTCAAGCACCAACAGGGGCATGTTGAAGTCCTCCGCCGCCGCCGCGACGGCGCCGATATCGCCGTCATGGACCATGACGGCGTAACGCATGCGGTGCTCGCCCTGATCGGCCTGCGGCCACGGATAGGTCGGCGAGCGCAGCAGCGTCAGGCGGATTGTGGTGTCCCTGACGTCGTACCCGTACTTGCAGTCGTTGAGGAAGGCGACGCCGAAATCGGACTCGCTCATTTCCACCCAGCGCTGCATGGAACATTCGTAACGCGCTTCGTCCCAGCTCGTATTGGCGTGCGTTGCTCGCTCGACATGACCGAACTGGATCTCGGCACGCACCTTGGCGGCGTTGATCGCCAGCGGAAAGGCGGCCTTGAGCAGCGTGTTGTGCTCGTTCCAATCGACGAAAGTTTCAACCTCGACCTGCCGGGCGTCGGCCTCGAGCGAGATCACCTGCACGATACGCGAACGCTCATAGGCCCATTCTAGGCGCAATGCGGCGCGATAGGGTCCCGTTTCGGTGACGCGGACGGATTTGAGGTCGTCGATCTCCCAGACCTGGTCCTCGAACGAGCGGTCGATGTCCCAGGCATCGAACTGAGCTGGCCTGTCGCGATAGGCCTGCAGGCGATTGCCCACGGCGCCGTCCTCGAGCACCTGCCGACCCGTCTTGCGGTCGAGGATCGAGGTCACGCGACCGGCATCGTCGAAGCGGATCTCGATATGGGCATTGCCGAGATGGCCGGTCGAGACCGAAAGCTCGCCCTTCGCCGGCGCCTCGGCCAACGGCATCGCGGCGAGAGCCGGAACTGAGACGACGCGCGCGACGCACGCCATGCGCCCGTCGGCATGCTCGATCGGCTGTCCGGTACCGTCGCGGGTCTCGACGAGCCCCGAGCGATCTCGGCCGGCAACGTTGAACACAACCGCCTGCCCGGCCGGCGCCAAGGCCTGGCCAAGTTGCGCGCGGAGGGCCTCGGCCTGCTCGAAGAAGCGCTGATAGTCGCGGTCGCTGTCGTCGTAGACCGCGCCGATCGACGAGCCGGGCAGGATGTCGTGGAACTGGTTGAGCAGCACGATCTTCCAGAGCGCGTCGAGCTCCTGACGGGGGTACGCGACCACGGCCCTGACGGCCGCAATGGTCGCCAGAGTCTCGATCTCGCGGAGAACCGTCTCGGCGCGGCGGTTGTTGGCCTTGTTCTTGGCAACCGACGTCAGCGTGCCGCGATGGTATTCGAGGTAGAGTTCCCCGACCCAGGTCGGGAAGTGGTTCGGCTCGGCCGCCATCCGCGCCAGCAGCCGATCGAAGAACGGCCGCATCGGCTCGTGGCTGACCTTGGGGCAACCGGGAATGCCGCGCTCCATGCGCCGGACATTCTCCAGCATCTCGCGCGTCGGCCCGCCTCCGCCGTCGCCATGGCCGTAAACGAGGAACAGCTCGTCGTTGATCGGCTGCTGTCCGTAGCGCTTCCAGGCGCCCATGACGTGGGTCGGCTTGAGGTCTGGGCAGTATGTCGTGCCGATGCTCGTTGCCGTATAGGGCTGGGTGGTGAGGAAATAGGCTGGCACTTTCGTGCCGTCGATCCCTTGCCAGTGGAAGGTTTCGTAGGGCATGCGATTAGTGTCGTTCCAGCTAAGCTTGTGGGTGATGAACGTGTCGAGCCCCGACCTCTCCATGAGTTGTGGCAGGGCCGCCGAATAGCCGAATGTGTCGGGCAGCCAGAGGATACGCGGACGCACGCCGAACGTCGCCTCGTGGTAGCGCATCCCATAAAGGATATGGCGCACCAGCGACTCGCCGCTCGATACGTTGACGTCGGGCTCGAGCCACAGCGCCCCTTCGATCTCGAACTGCCCGTCCCCGACCTTCTGCCGGATGCGCGCAAAGAGCTCGGGATAGTCCTCGGCCAGGTACTCCAGCAACACGCACTGGTTGTACATGAACCGGTAGTCGGGATAGGCGTCCATCAGCGACAGCGCCGTTGCCATCGACCGCGCCATCTTCTGGCGCGTCTCGCGCACCCGCCAGAGCCAGGCGACGTCGATATGGGTATGGCCCGTGGCGACGATCTTCGGCATGGCCTCGGTATCGGCAAGTCCATAGATCGCGTCGGCGTGCCGCTCGGCAGCAACGAGGCCCTTCCGGAAGCGGTCAGCGTTGCCGGGGCGGAGGTCAAGCACGGCGAGCGCAGCCTCGACGTGCCGCAGGATAGCATGACGCCGGTTGTCATCGGCCGGCAACAGTCGCGCTACATCGCACGGCACCTTGAGGTCATAGTAGATTTTCTCGGCCAGCCGGTCGTGGGTGACCAGCTCGCAGGCAAACCCGAGCTGCCGACGGTCCTCAATGGTGCCGGCCTCAATGAGGATGTCGTACCGCTCCCCACTCCTCGCCTGTCCGGCAAGCAGCACCGTGCGATGGTTGGCATCGACCCCCTGGGCGATGCGGCCGTTGACCCGCATCAGGCATTGCGGGTCCGAGCGCCCCATGACATTGCCGAACTGCGCATCGATCCGCATGTGGACATTCATGCCGTCGAGCGTCTCCGGGATGGCGATCTCGCCGCCGAACCAGTAGTATCCGTCCGGCTCTCCCCAGATGAGGTTCGAGTCGACCGGCTCCCATTGGGTGCGATCCTCGCCGGGCACGGCAGCCCGCTCGTCATATCGGGCAGGCCGGTATCGCAGGGGAACGAAGACGCCGGTGGGCGTGAAGATGCGCTTCTTCAGCGCAGCCAGCAGGGTGTCGATCGCCTCCAGCCGCTTCGCGATGTCGCCCATGCCTCTCGGCCTCCCGAATGAAATTTATTGCATGGCTACATCGGGAAGAGCCCAAAGGAAAGAGGTTGCGGCAGCCTGCGCGGCGTTCTCCTCGTGAAAACTATTTCGTGATGCCACCCGCAAGCGGCCGGCTCAGGCGCGGCGGGCCTGCGCCTCGAGGTTCTCGTTCCTGAAACCGTGACGCTCGAGCGACCGCCCCTCATCATCGAAGAGGTAGACATTGGCTGGATCGACCGAGAACTGCGTCTCGACACCAGGCCGGATGAACAGGTGCTTGTCGAGGCGCGCGATGAGCTCGCTCTCAGTCCCCTTCAGCGTGCCGTACCAGAAGGAGGAATGCCCCATATTCTCGACCTGCCGCGCCGTGCCGGTGAGCAGCAGGTGGCCGGGAGCCGGCGCGTCGGCGCGCAGATCCTCGGCCCGCAGCCCTATTTCGACGGCATCGCCGGCCGCAAGCCGCGATCCGTCGGCATCGACCACGATCGTCTCCGGGCTGATGCCGTCGGCATGGACCTTGATCTGCCTTCTGTCGCTGGCAACGACCGTGGCAGGGATGAACCGCATGCGCGGCGATCCAACAAAGCCGGCAACGAACTTGTTGCCCGGGTGGTAGTAGACTTCGAGCGGCGAGCCGACCTGCTGCAGCACGCCGCGGTCGAGGATGACGATCTTGCTGCCGAGCGTCATCGCCTCGACCTGGTCGTGGGTGACGTAGATCATCGTGGCCGCAAGGCTCTGATGGAGGTTCGCCAGTTCCAGCCGCATGTCGACGCGCAGTTCCGCATCGAGGTTCGACAGGGGTTCGTCGAAGAGGAAAACCTGCGGCTCGCGCACCAGCGCCCGCCCGATGGCGACGCGCTGACGCTGTCCGCCGGATAGCTCGCGCGGCAGACGGGCGAGATAGTCAGTCAGGCGGAGCTTGGCCGCCGCCTCGTCGACCTTCTCGGCGATGCGCGCCTTGGGCTCGCCGCGCATGCGCATGCCGAAGGCGATGTTCTTGTAGACGTTGAGGTGCGGGAAGAGCGCGTAGGTCTGGAACACCATGCCGATCTCGCGCTCGGCAGCCGGTACGTCGTCGACGACGCGCTCGCCGATGCAGATGGAGCCCGAGGTGATGCCCTCGAGACCGGCGATGGAGCGCAGAAGCGTGGTCTTGCCGCAACCCGAAGGGCCAAGGATGACTGCGAAGTCGCCGTCATCGATGGTCAGGTCGATGCCCTTGAGAACCTCGATGGGCCCGAAGCTCTTGCGCACGCCGGTGAGAACGACTTCCGCCATAGTCCCTCCTATATGCCTTCGATCCCGCGCAGGAACTGGCGCGTGAACAGGCTGAACACGATGATGAGCGGTGCCGAGATGGTGACATAAGCGGCAAAGATCGCCCCATAGTCGACATTCTCGTTGCCGCGGAACAACAGGGCCGTCGGTCCGACCGGCAGATTGCTCTGGTCCGACATGGTCACGATCGGCCAGATCAGGTCGTTCCAGGTAAACAGCAGGTCGATGATCGCCACCGACCCCAGGCCCGGCAGCGCCAGTGGGATGGCGACGAACACCAGCACCTTCCACTCGCTCGCCCCTTCGACGCGCGCCGCATGGAAAAGCTCGCGCGGCAACCGCTCGAAGAAGAGGCGCATCAGATAGATGCCGAAGACCATCTCGAACCCGGTCCACGGAAAGACCAGCGCCGCCCAGGTGTTCATGAAGCCGAACTGCCGTATCTGCACGAAGAGCGGCACGATGGTGAGGATCCCCGGCACCATCAGCAGCATGAGGATGGCAAGGAATATCAGGTCCTTGCCGCGGAAGTTGAAGCGCCCGAACGCGTAGCCGCCGAGTAGCGACATGAAGAGCGTCAGCGCCAGCGTGAGCGAGGAATAGAGGAGGGAGTTGAGGACGGCCCGCGACACGCGCGGCCACACCTCGACATAGTTCATCCAGTCGAAGGGAAAGGTGAACCACCAATAGCTTTCGAAGAACTGCTGGCGGGTCTTGAGCGACGTCGCCAGCATGAAGATGAACGGGTACCAGGTGACGATGGCAAAGAAAACGAGCCCCGCCGTCGGCACCACCAGGCTCCAGGGAAAGCGCGGGCGCCGCACGCCCACAGCGTCACTGACCGACATCGTAGGCTCCTTTGTAGCGGGCGCGCACGGTGTAGTAGGAAAAGACCAGGCCGACGATGACCATGACGACGCCGGCCGCCGCTGCGAGCCCGAACTCGCCATATTGGAATGCGGCCCGGTAGACATACCAGCCGGGTGATTCCGTCGCCGTACCCGGTCCGCCCTTGGTCAGCACCAGTTGCGGCTCGACCGCCTGAATGCCCGAGAGCACCAGCAGCACCGCAATGAAGATCAGCGACCCGCGCAGCATCGGAATGTCGACCTCGAACACCCGGCGTAGCCGCCCGCAACCCTCAATCTCGCAGGCATCCAGGACATCCTTTGGGATACCCTCGAGCGCGGAGACGAAGACGATGAAGGAGAGGCCTGAAATGAAGGGGAACTGCACGAAGGCGATGGAGAAAAGTGCCGTGGCGGAGCTGCCGAGCCACGGCCGGGCCATGTCGGCAAGTCCGATCGCCTCCAGCAGGGAATTCAGCATGCCGTTCTGCGGCGCGAGAATGAATCCCCACAGCAGATAGATGACCGAAAGCGGCACGACCATGGGAAGCACGAAGACGATCTTCCAGAACGTACGCACCGTCGCGCTCTTGAAACTGATGACGAATTCGGCGGCAAGGAAAGCGAAGGTGATCAGCAGCACGACGCGCAGCGACGTGTAGATGACCATGTTCTTCAAGCCTTCGAGGAAAACGTAGTCGTTGAACAGGTCCTCGAAATTGCGCAGGCCCAGGAACCGGCGGATGCGGATGCCGTCCCAGTCGGTCAAGGAATAGAAGAAGGCCGCGAAGGTCGGGACGTAGCGAAAGATAATGAGGTGGACGAGCACTGGAGCCAGCAAGATCCACGGCAGATATTTGTTGACGTAGGAACTCGCCGACCGGCGTTCGCCTGTCCTCGTCCGGCTGGCCTCGACGCTGCCGCTCACTGAACTCATCTGCTGACCCTCCTGCGTCGTGGTCCGCCTGCACCTCCCTCCCCCTTGTGGGGAGGGTGGCCCGCGTAGCGGGTCGGGTGGGGGTATGCCTCGGCAGGAACCGTAGCATCGCGTTTTGCCGCGACGTCCCCCACCCTGCTCGATCACGGACTTAGCTGGCGCTAAGTCCTATCTCGCTTCCCTCCCCACAAGGGGGAGGGAGGCGAAGAACCGCAGATGCGATCCTTCCGAACGTCGTGACTACTCAGCGCACCAGGCCCATTCGTCTCCGGCCTCGAAGCACATGTCCTCGACAGCCCGTTCGAGCGCGCGCCGGTACTGCCCCTTGAGCTGCTCGGCATCCATCTCGCCCAGCATGAAGCTCTGCATCAGCCGGTTGTGCTCGGAACCAAACTTCTGGTTGAGGCGAGCGATCGGATCGGTGAGCGCCCGCTCGGGCAACTGCGCGATCTCCTGGAAAGCCTTGGCGACCGCCGGCGGCTCGACCCCTTCGATCACCGGAATGTAGCCGGCGTCGGCCGCCGCCACCCGCGCATAGTTCTGCGGGGCAGTGAAGAACCTGAGGAAATCGATGGCCGTCTCGGCCGTGCCGCGCTCGACGGTCGAGGCCGTCACGCCGAACTGACCCGAACTCGACGGCCCGCCCACGCGGTAAGAGGTGTCGTGGATGGCGTAGGGGCTTTCGTCCTTGCTGAAGGGGGGCATATAGCTTGAGCCGACCTTGAACGGCACGTCGGCAAGGCTGGGTGCCGACCACGCGCCGAGCCAGACCATGGCAACCTGTTCGTTGTAGAACATGTTGAACAGCGTGTCGTATTCGGGAATGCCGGCAAAGCCTTCCACCAGGCAATTGTCGGCCATTTCCTTGGTCAGCGACAGATAGGTGTCGAACCGCGGGTCATCTACCGAGAACTTGCCGTCCTTGACCGCCTTGGCGAACTCCTCGCGGGTGAGCTGGCGCCAGGGCAGGAACTCGTTGGCGTATTTGTCCATGTACCAGCTCTGGGCGACATCGGCGAAGGCGCCGGTGATGATGATGTCGTCGAGCCATTGATAGGTGCTCCATTCGGGCGTCATGAACACCCCGATCGGCTGGATGCCCTTGGACCGCAGCTCCTTGCAGGTCTCGATCATGTCACCCCAGTCTTCCCAACCGGAGATGTCGACGTCATTGGCGGCGAGCAGGTGCTCGTTGACGTAGAAGCCGGTTTCCACCCAGTTGGTGTTGACCTGGTACCAGTTGCCGTCACCGCCGCGGATCTGGGCCAGGACGTTCTCGAAGAAGATGTCGCCCCAGCGGTCGTGGCCGTTCTCGCCCTCCGGGATATAGGGGTTCGGCTGCTCGAGATATTCGTTGAGGGCCAGCCAGTTGTCCGTCCCTTCCGTGTTGCGCTGGTAGAACTGCTGCCAGGTGATGTCCGGCTCGTCACCGGCCGTGAAGCGGGTGGTCAGCCACGCTTGGTAGGCGTTGACGTCGGCGATGTGCGGAATGAGGTTGATCTTGACGTCAGGATGCTCCGCCTCGTACTCGGCGACCAGTTCCTGCGTCACCTTGGTGACCTCCGGATTGGTCTCGGGCGCATAGAACTGGTTGACGTACATGCTGAGATTGGTCTGGGCCATGACTGGCGAGGCCGCCATCAGGGCAATGCCGGCTGTGACAGCCGTCAGTCTGCAAGCGTTCATTGCGTTCTCCTCCTTAAACGCTCGATTGTCGGATCCGGCCGAACCGGTGCGCTACTCCTCAAGCGCATCCGGCAGCGGTCGTGGCGTTAGTTCCCTTGGACCCGGAAACTGATCTCGTGTCGGCCCGGCGAAAGCCGTGCCGTTGTCTTGCCGCCATCGGCGGCGGTCAGGACGGATGATCCGTCGACGACGATGTCACGGTAGTCCGGTGCCAGCACCAGCAAGCCCTCGGCGCCCTCGGGCACGCTGACGTCATAGGCGACCTTGTTCCCATCGAGCGCCCATCCCGCCTCGATACGCCCGACCCTGCTGTCGTGGTGGGCAGCGACCGGCGAGAGCGCGGCAATGACGGTCGGCTCGAAAATGATCCGCTTGAAACCCGGCATCTCCGGGTCTGGCCGGAAGCCGGCGACGGCCTCGAAAAGCCACTGACAGACCGCGCCATAGGCGTAGTGGTTGTAGGAGTTCATGCCTTCAGGGTGCGTGGATCCATCCGGCATGACGGCGTCCCACCGCTCCCAGATGGTCGTTGCCCCCTTCTTGACCTGATAGAGCCAGCCGGGCAGTTCCTCCTGCAGGAACACCTGCCCGGCGAGCTCCGTTTCGCCGATCTTGACCAGCGCCGGCAGCAGCGCCGGGGTGCCGATGAACCCCGTGCCGATGCGCCCGTCGCAGCGCGCGATCGCCGCCTTGAAATAGCCCTTGGCCGCCTCGACATGCTCGGCCGGGATCAGGTCGTGCATGAAGGCGAGCGCATACGACGTCTGGTCGTCATAGGCGAGCCGTCCGGATCCGGTGACGAACTCGCGCATGAAAGCCTTCTTGACCGCTTCCGCGCGCTCACCCATGCGCTGGGCGACGGCGTCGTCGCCGACGATTTCCGCGGCCCTCGCCGTCAGCACCGACGAGATGTAGAGGTAAATGGTTGCCGCCGCGTCGTCCCCGATTGTCGGCAGCGGCTTGACGCTCGGTCCGCTCGGCTGCAGCCAGTCGCCAAAGGTGAAGCCGCGCTTGCCCCAACCGCGCGGCGGCTTGACGATCGGCCCGTCCGAAATGCTCCAGACGAAGTCGACCCATTTCACCATCGCCGGCAGCGTTTCCTCGAAGACCGAAGCATCGCCATAGTGCTCGTAGAGCACGTGCGGGATGACGCAGATGACATCGCCCCACCCGGTCGAGCCGAAAAAGCCCGGTGCGGCCTGCGGATGCATGCGTGTCGGATCGGGCGTGACATGGGCGATGGCGCCGTCCTCGCGCTGGTCAGCCATCACGTCGCGCAGCCATTTGCGCAAGAATGTCTCGCTGTCGTTGAGGTAGCATGCGGTCGGCGCGAACACCTGCGCATCGCCCGTCCATCCGAGCCGCTCATCGCGCTGCGGACAGTCAGTTGGCACCTCGACGAAGTTGGCGCGCTGCGACCACAGAGTATTCTCGACCAGCCGGTTGACCAGGGGATGGCCGGAGGTGAATGCGGCTGTCGGATGCGCCGCAGAGGAGACGGGCACCGAGGCGATCGATTTGATCTCGGCCCTGCCCTCGATCGTAATCCGCGCATAGCGGAAGCCCTGGAAGGTGAAATAGGGTCGATAGCTCTCTACATCGCCGCCTTTAAGCACGTATTCGATGCGCGCCTCCGCGGTTCGAAGGCTCGCCCGGTCGAACTGGCCGTGCTTGTCGAGGATTTCGGCATGGTCGACGACGATCTGCGCACCCGGCTCGCCCGCGACGGTAAACGCCACGTAGCCGGCGCTGTTCTGGCCGAAATCGTAGACCGTGCGCCCTTCTTCGTCGGTGAAGGACGATACCACCGGCAGCGGCTCGAGTTCCATGACCCCGGTGGTCTCATGCGCAACGAGGATGCTCTTGTCGAACGGCAGCACCTCGCCGCCGCCGATCGCGGGCAGGTCTTCCTGGCGGGCATCATAGATCTCGCCGAAATAGATGCCGGACTTGAGGATGGGCAGCAGTCCGCTTTTCCAGGAACCGTCGGTGGCAAGGATCGGATCAAGTCCGTCACCGCGGATCTCGGCGATCGCCCCTATCTTGTCGCCCCAGCAATTGATGATATTGCTCGACGGCCACATCATGCGCGACCGGTACCAGCCGTCGGCCAGCCAGATATCGATGACGTTGCGGCCGGGCCTGAGAAGGTCCGCGATATCGTAGGTCTGGTAGGACAGCCGCACGTCATAGCAGGTCCAGCCGGGCGTCAGCACGTCCTCGCCCACCCGCTTTCCGTTGATGAAGGCGCGATAGAGCCCCTGGGCGCTAATCAGCAAACGCTCATTGCCGCCAACATTGGCGAGGTCGAATTCCTTGCGCAGGAACGAAGCCTGCGCGCCCACTCCCGCATCGACGGTCGGACGCACCATCTCGGCGGTCCAAGCGGCCGGGTTGTGGCTGACTCGTGCTTCGGCCGAGCTTTCCGGCGCGACTATGGTGTCGGACATGGGGCTCCTCCTTGAGCATCCGTGGGCTGTTGACCAACCTCTGCTGCCATCTTGTCTGACAAGTAGCTAACTTGCAAGGCCTCAATGACCTGCATGGAAACAATCCCTGTCGGCAGCGAAGCATGGGCGTAGACCGTTCTACATAGCACCAAGCAATCACGGTTTGGCGCCAAAAGCAATCATGCTTGTGCATCTTCATGCAGAACCCGTCACAGCGTGAGCAGAACCTGCGGAAAATCCATGTCCGCAGAACTTTGGGGTCTTGCGGCAATGCCGGTGACAGGTGAATTCTCTCCTCACCCGTCGTCACAGGATCCGCCATGGCCTCCAGCCGCACGACCGACCGCACCACCATCCGCACTGTGGCCGCCGATGCTGGCGTCTCGGTTGCCGCCGTTTCCAAGGTCCTGCGCAACGCCTACGGGGTCAGCGACGAGTTGCGCGCCCGGGTCGAGACGTCGATCGCCCGCCTCGGCTATCGGCCACGCGCCGCCGCCCGTGCCATGCGCGGCCAGACCGATACCATCGGCGTGCTGCTCGCCGACATTCGCAATCCGTTCTTTTCCGATATCATGGACGGCGTCCACTCGGCCCTCGAGCGTACGAAATACCAGAGCCTGGTGGGCATCAGCCAGTCGGCGCTCAGTATCGAGCTGGCATTGGTCGACGCCATGACGGACAGGCCGATGGATGGGTTGATTCTGGTGGCACCGCGCATGGTGGCCGCCGACGTGACGGTCACGGCCCTGCGCTCCCCCACCGTCCTCATCGGCCATCATGAACCGCAGGCGACACTCTTCGACACGGTCAACGACAACGACCGGCTGGGCGCTCAACTGGTGGTGGAGCATCTCGTTGCCACCGGGCGGAGCGACATCGCCTTCCTCAGCCTCGAGATCGACGATCCGATCAATGCCCTGGTCACCAGCCAGCGAGAGATCGGCTATCGCGCCGCCATGGCCGAGAACGGGCTCTCGGCCCATGTCGACATCGTGCGCGCCGGTCAGAGTTCGCGCGAAACCCAGGCGGCGGCGCGCCGCATGCTCAAGAGCGGCGAGCGGCCCGAAGCCATCTTCTGCTGGACCGATTTCGTCGCGCTCGAAGTACTAAGCGTCGCCCGTGAGCTGGGCCTGTCGGTTCCCGAGGACGTTGCCGTCGTCGGCTACGACAACACCAGTTATTGCGACCTCGCCCAGAACGACCTGACCAGTGTAGACCAGTCGGGCCACACTCTCGGGCTGCAGGCGGCGCGCCTGCTGATCGAACGCATCAAGGGCCGTATCAGCCCCGAACACTTCGTCGTCACGCCGCGGCTGGTCGCGCGCGGCAGCTCCCGACCGCGGACATAAAACGAGAACGCTTCAGGCTTCGTCCATCACCGCCAGCGTGGTGCGGCGGATGTTCTCGACATGGACGCTCATGGCTTCACGCGCCGCCTCGGGATCGCGCCCGGCGATCGCCGCGCAGATGGCTGCGTGATCGGCGGCTGAGACCTCGAGCACGCCGGGCTTGGCCGACGCCTTGCGCCGTTGCTCGATGGCAAGGCTGTAAAGGCTTCCCGACACCTTTTCGAGAAAGTCGTTGTTGGCGGCAACGGCGATCAGCTCGTGGAACTGTGCGTCCATGACGCGAAACCCGACCGGATCGTCGATGAGCTTATAACCGGCATCGACGAGTTCCGAGAGCGAGGCAATCTGCTCGTCCGTCGCGTAACGCGCCGCCTCCGCTGCAATGCCGGTATCGATGACCTGCCGGGCACGAAACAGGCTCTCGATGTTGTAGTCATTGAGGGACAGGGCGAAGGAGAGTGGCGCCATAAGCCGCTGCGGCTTCAGGTCCGTGACATAGCACCCGCCACCCTGGCGGCTGGCGACGATCCCCATCATCGCCAGCCCGCGCAGCGCCTCGCGCACCACCGGCCGCGATACCTGCAGCGCCTTGGAGAGCTCGTTCTCGCTCGGCAGCTTGTCGCCGGGCGCGATGTTGCCCGAGGAGATGAGGCCGATGAGGCGCTCGGCCACGCGCTCGGAAGCGGACGGCTTCTGATCGATTGGTGTCAGTTTATCGAGTGTGGTCATAGTCATGCGCGTGCCCCGCCGGCTCATGCCTTGTCATACAGGTTAGCAAGTCAGCCGGAACGGTTCATCTCCTCTCGCTTCCATCACACAGAATTCAGCAAAGCCGCACCGGTCCGAAGAGACCGGAGACGTCCTGTCCGCCAAAGATCGAGCGGGTCGGCGAAGCGCCCTTGAGATAGGGGGCCAGCGTGTTGAACACCGTGACGGTGAGGCGGTTCTCGCCGGGGCGCAGCTTGCCGGCAATGTCGAACCTGTATGGCGACCAGACGCGCACGCCTGCCGCCTGCCCGTTGACCTCAACCTCCGCCGTCCCGCGCAAGCCGCCGAGATCGAGCACCGTCCAGGCCGAGGGATCCTCGATGGTGAGCGTCTGCTCATAGGCAAGGCCACCCGAATAGAATTCGAGGCCGTTGTCCGCCCAGGCGCCCAGCGCGATGCGGCCCTCCGCGACATCGAACTCGACCGGCGCTTCCCACACGGCGCCGCCGAGCCGGCCGTCCTGAGGCAGCACGCGCACCATCAACTGAGCGCCCGCCAGCGTCTCAGCAGGAAGGATGACCTCGCCATCCGCAACCGCCAGTTCGGCGTCGCCCAAGGACGCCGTGACCCGCGCCCCAGTGATGGGAAGTCTGGCGATCCGCGCACCGGGCGGCAGCGGCAGGCGGAACCACTGGGCAACCCTCTCGCGCCCCGGATTGGGTTCGGGAACGATGTCGAGGACGCCCTCGAGCGGCGCGTCGGGGTCGATCCAATTGCTGCGCGGCAGGGGGTGCGGGCGTGGCCGCAGCCAATAGAACCGCGCATCGTGGCGCTGGTTGATCCGCATGGTGAGCTCGACCGGTGTGCCCTCGCGTTCGGCTGCCCAGTTCATGTCGCTCACCAGATAGCGCTCGCCGCCATCGGGCGAAGTGATGACACCATCGAGGAAAAAAGCGAGCACCTTGCCATCGTCGGTGAACCGCGCCTCGATGAGATTGTCGCCCGGCTTAAGGTATGAGGTGAGGTCGTAGCGCATGACCCGCGCGTTGCGCCAGACCTCATAGGGCTCGAACGCCCCCTGCATCGCGACCTCGTGTCCATTGACCAGCAACCGCGCAACGCCGATCGAACCAAAATGCACAACAAGGCTGTCGCCTTGCTGCGTGGTGAGGCTCCGGCGGATCGAGAGCGTCGTGCCGGCCTTCCAGCCATCGGCCGGTTCCAGCCATTCCGGCCGTGCAAAGGCTTCCGAGTCGCTGGTCAGTGCCCAATAGGCCTCGAGGTCGCCCGCTTCGACGGCGCTCACCCGCGACTCCAGGAGGTTGAGTCCGGCCTTCGCCTCGACCGGCTGCATGTAGAGATAGCCGCCGGTATCTTCGGCAAGGCGCACGCCGTTCCACCAGACCTCTTTGCGCCCGTTGCCGCCGATCGCTAGCGTCAACGAGCCGGCCGTTTCGACCGGCAGGCAGGTGCGCACCTGCACCGTCTCGCTTGCCGCAACGCTCGCCAGCCGGATCATTGGTTCGAGCACGCGCCCCTTGGGGCCTAATGTCTTGTCGTGCTGGAAATCGTGATCGATGCCGCGCGAAAGCGAATAGTCGACCGCTTGCCAGCCCTCGCCACCAAGCTCGCCCTGGTGCCCGGCCGGCAGGGGCGCCGGCAGTTTACCGGACTGGGCAGGTCCGAACGACCAGGCCCTGACGCCATCCGTCAGCGGCACGCGCTGCCAGCCTTCCACATCCGCCGGAGGCGACTCGGCCGCGTCCTCGCGCCAGTCCGCCTGCCAGATCTGCACGGGCAGCGGCCCCGGGCTCGCCGGCAGGATGAAGTCGCCGTGACGATTGTCCATGGTGGGGATGACGCGCGACGTCCAACTGGCATTGAGAACCAACTCCCTGCCGCTCTCGCGCGCAGGTGCGGCCTCCGCCTCGCCCTTCGTCGACCAGACCAGCACGGTCATCGGCGACTGCGAGAAGTCGACCTCGGCCTCCGTGATGCCGGACAGCTGCGTCACGGCCACGGGCCTCGTTTCACCCGTTCCCGGGTCCCATTGCTCGATGGCGCCGACCGGACCGGCGATCCGCACCGTTGCGCTCTTGCGCTGTGAAGCCAGGTCAAAGCCGATACCGCTCTCGCGCAGCTCGCGGTTGTAGCGCGGCATGGAGATATGGTCGGTATCGTACCCCCACTCGGCCCAGGGCAACCGTCCCTCGGCACTGGCCGCGCCGATAGCCGCGGCGGTGATGAACAGCATGCTGACATCCCCGTCCCGCCGCAGAAGCGTCGGCGAATCCGTCACAACCTCGGCAGGCAATGTCGCCAGCGCTGCCTCAAGCCTCGCCTCGATGCCCGCGCCACCCGCCACGACCTGAGCCTTGCCGTTGGCAACGAGAGCCTTCAGCGTCGCGATCGCCGCCTCGCCTTCGACACGGTCGGCAACCTCGGGCGGATGATCGATGAAAATCAGCAGCCCGCCCGCCTCGGCAAAGGCGGAAAGCTTTTGCGCGGTGGCTGTTTCCAGCATCCACATGGCCGGCACGATGATCGCTTTGTAGAGCTCGCCGCGCGTATGGAGAGCACCCTCCGCAATGCGCGCAGCCGCGACGGTATCGTCGTCCAGCACGTCGAAATCGCGCCGAAGCCGCTTGAGCGGCCCTGACCGTGCATTGAACCAGGTCATCTGCCCGACGAGGTCCTGATAGGTCCCGTGAGCCGCGCGAGCGGTCTGGCCGCAGCTGTCGAGAAAGAGATCGGCCTGCACCGTGGCGCTCGGGAACAGCAGGCCGATATCGCATTGATGCTCACCGCGCGTCGCCAGCCAGCAGAGACGGCTGACGGCATCGGCGAAGTGCTTGTAGTGGCGCCAATAGGGCTGCCGCCAGCAAGTCGATGGCGCCGCCCATTCCCATTGTCCGCCGCGCGTCGAATAATAGACCGCATGCGGATCGTAGAGGTTGGCGCCCGCCAGCAGCCAGGGCTGCAACCAGTCGAAGGTCTCCTCGAGCGTGCCGCCCCAACCGGACGAATGGAACGCCTCGATCCACGTGCGAGGCCGCCCGTAATTGTGGGCAAGCGAGGAATGGAACTTGGCGTCGCCCCAATGGTCGCTGCCCGGTGCCGAGTACCAGCGGTGGGTACGCGCATAGTCGGCATATTGATCCACCGTCGAAATCGGCTGGGCGGCGCGCGAGGGGCTCTGCTGGTCGAAGCCGATGGTCAGTCCATGCTTTTCATGCCAATCGAACACCGGCTTGAACAGGGCCTCCTCGGCAAGCTGAGCGCGCACCCGCTGATAGTCGATGCGGATGCGGGCGCTCGCGAGGCCCCAATCTTCCCAGAGCGCGGCAACCTTGTCGGTCAGCCGATAGCCGCAGCGCTTCTCGAACTCGCCCGCGAACCGCGCGCTCCAGGTCGGCACGGATGGCAGCTCGTCCTGGAACGAACCGACGATGGCGCTGCCGAAATACTTGCCGAGGCGTTTTTCGAACGCGTGGTGGACGATATCCATCAGCGCCCGGCACGCCTCGGGCGAATGATAGTCGTATCCCTTGCGGATGGCATAGGCGAGGATCAGTCGCGCCCTGCCCTCTCCCCGCCAGCTGATGACGCCGTCCTCGAGTGCAAGGTTCACCGGTTCCCCCGCCACGCACCCGTCCGCCGAAAGCGGCAGCACTTGGCCGGCAACGAACACCCCGGCCTCCGGCAGCGCGATCTCACCCTCGCCCGCTACATCCAGCGTCACGCGGTTGAGGTCCATGCCGACGAAAGCCGGATTTTTGACTGCCAGCCGTCCCTGCAGGTTGGCGCCCGAAAACCCGATCTGGTCGTAGAACCAGAAGCACATGCCAACTTTCCGGGCGTGATCGCAAACCCCCTCCCACAGCGCCCACCATTCCTCGGTGAGGAAGTGCGGATTATCGCTCAAGGCGCCGTACATCGGCCCGGTAGGTGCGAGGTTCAGCACCACGGCATTGTGGACGCCCTGCGAGACGAGCTGGTCGACCTGCCAGGTCATCCTGTCGAGTGCGAGCTCATCGCCGCTCCACCACCAGATCGGTACGGGCGAATATTCCGGGTTCGGGACCGCGAAACCTTCATGGAGCGCGGCGCTGACCTGGCTCTTCGACATTGATGATCACCCATGATGCGGTTCGTCTGGTCGCAGACGAGCATGCGTCCGCCTGTACCGGCGCCACACCTCCTCCACTCGCCCGAGGTTTGCACCGACCTGACAATTTGTCAAACAAGTTAGCGAACAAAAGAACGGTCAAAACCGGGATGTTTTGGCGAGGGTTTTCCGGATAGGTTGTCGCCCGCAACCGCAGCGGGAGGATGACTCAATTGGCCAACAAGCAGTCCGGCATCCATATCGGCATCGGCGGATGGACCTACGAGCCCTGGCGCGGCACCTTCTATCCCGAAGGTCTGACGCAGAAGCGCGAACTCGAATACGCCGCGAGCAAGCTCACTTCCATCGAGATCAACGGCACCTTCTATGGGTCTCAGAAACCCGAGAGCTTCGCGAAGTGGCATGACGAAACCCCCGAGGATTTCATCTTCTCGCTCAAGGGCCCGCGTTTTGCCACCAACCGACGGGTTCTTGCCGAAGCCGGTGATTCGGTGGAGCGGTTCCTCATGGGCGGCGTGCTCGAACTCAAGGACAAGCTCGGCGCAATCAACTGGCAGTTCGCTCCGACCAAGAGGTTCGATCCCGAGGATTTCGAGGGTTTCCTCAAGCTCCTGCCCAAAAGCATCGAGGGTCGCCAGATCCGCCACGCACTCGAAGTGCGACACGAGAGTTTTCGCGATCCGGCGTTCATCGCGCTTGCCCGTAAATACGGCGCCGCCGTCATCACGGCCGCCGACGCCAAATACACTCAGATCGCCGACATCACCGCGCCGTTCGCGTATCTACGTATCATGGGCACCAGCGAGGACGAGCCGCTCGGCTATTCCGATGCTGCGCTCGACACCTGGGCCGAACGCGCAAGGACGCTGGCGGCGGGCGACGTGCCTGAGGGTCTCGACGCCGTCGAGGAAAAGCCCGCTAACGCCGGCCCGACCGAAGTCTTCCTCTACGTCATCTCCGGATTCAAGGAGCGAAACCCGGCCGCTGCCATGGCGCTGATCGAGCGGTTGAGGTGACTCGGACTGGCTCGGTCACCTGAGCCACCCCCCTCCCAACCTCCCCCACAAGGGGGGAGGTGCCGGTCTGGTGGGCTTGGCAAGGTCGTGCCACGAGCACCATGGATGGGGGAGGCCGGGAGGGGGTGACGCGATGCCGACACGCGCACAATCTCAAAAAGCGGGCACTTGCTGTGCCGACTAAACTGCCTCGGCGACCTTCTCGTCCACGCCCGACGACATCGCCTTCCGGCTCGCCGGAATGCACACCGGACTGCCGTGGACGGGATCGGTGATGATAGTGGCATGGACGCCGAACACGTCTTCGATGAGCTTTGCCGACATCAGTTCGGCCGGCGTTCCGCGCGCAGCGATCCGTCCCTCGCGCACAAACACCAGCTGATCGGCATAGCGCGCGGCAAGGTTGAGGTCGTGCAGCACCAGAACGATGGTGCGCCCATGTTCGCGATTGAGGCGCTTGACGAGATCGAGGCACTCGAGCTGGTGGGCGATATCGAGATGGTTGACCGGTTCGTCGAGGCAGATGACGTCGGTCTCCTGGGCGAGAACCAGCGCGATCCACACCCGCTGCAGCTGCCCACCCGAGAGCGAGCTGATCGGCCGGGTGCGCAATCCGGTGACGCCGGTACCCGCCATCGCCCGCTCCACTGCCTCGGCGTCGCGCGGGCTCCACGGCTGCATCATCGTCTGGTGCGGATAGCGCCCGAGCCGCACCAGTTCCTCGACGCTCATATCGCCGGGGGCCGATGGGCTTTGCGCGAGGAGGCCGATCTGCAGAGCCAGATCCTTGCCGCTCATCCGGTCAATGTCGACATCGTCGAGCAGCACTTGGCCCGCAGACCCGCGCAGGAGCCTGCGGATGGCGCGCAGCAGCGTCGACTTTCCGCAGCCATTCGGTCCGGCGAGCACCGTCACCTTGCCGCGCTCGATCGGAAGGGTCAGCGCATCGAGTACCCGCGTCGTCCCATAGGCGAGCGTCAGGTTCTCGACCGCGATGCGGTGTTGGGTACGATCATCCGTCATAGCTTTGCTTTCGCATGAGGAGATAGAGGAAATAGGGAGCCCCGAGAATGGCGGTGACGGTGCCCGCCGGCACTTCGACCGGGGCGAAGGCGACACGCACGAGAAGGTCGGCGGCGAGGAGCATCATCGCCCCGATAACGAAGCTGCCAACGATCCCGAGATGGACGCCGCGCCCCATGAGCATGCGCGCAAGGTGCGGCGCCATCAGGCCGATGAAGCCGACGCCGCCGACGAACGCCACGCCGACCGCGGTGAGCACCGCCGCGAGGACGAAGATGAACAGCCGCACGACCGGCAGGTTGAGTCCGACGCTCTGGGCCGAAACCTCGTCGAGGTCGGCGGGCGGCAGGCGGCGTGCGACGAGGAGCGTGATGACCAGCAGCGGCACCAGCGCGAGGAAGGTGATCTGGATCTCGCTCCAGTTGACCTCGTTGACCGCTCCGGCGATCCAACGCGCCGCCTGGGTGGTGCGGTAGATCGGGCCGACCAGCATCATGATCATGGTCAGCGCCTTGGCCACCGCCGCCACCGCGATGCCGAAGAGCAGGAGCCGCACCGCCGAGGAGGCCTGGCGGCCCGATAGCGCAAAGACGAGAGCGATGGCCGTCAGTCCGCCGATGGCCGCCGCAAGGGGTTGATAGGCGATGCTGGTGACCAGCGCATTGGACTCGTCGGAAAGGGCGGCAAGGAAGATGACAACACCGAGCGCCGCGCCATCGACGACACCGAGGACGCCCGGCGAGGCCAGTTCATTGCGGGTGACCTTCTGCAGGAGGTACCCGGCGACCGCGATCGCCCCGCCCGACAGGATCGCTGCAACCACCCGCGGTAGACGCAACTGCAGCACGATGAGGTTCTGTGTCTTGTCGCCGAAACCGAGGATGACTCTGGCGACGTCCTCGAGCGGTATCCAGGTCGACCCGAAAGCCACTCCCGAAAGCCCCAGCACCGCGAAAAGAACAACCATCGCGGTAAGCACCAGCGGGGCGCGCGCAACTCCGGGTCTGGCGGGGCGGGCTGCAATTGCCGTCATGCCGCCCTCCGCCGCAGGAGCACGAACAGCACGACGCCGCCGACGACGGCCGTGACCGCCCCGACTGGCGCCTCGACCGGATAGATGACGAAACGGGCGGCGACGTCCGCGGCGGTCGTATAGACCGCGCCGATCAGCGCAGCGGCCACGATCTGGCGCGAGTGACGCAAGCCTACCAGGCGCCGGGCCGCATGCGGCACCACCAGGCCGACGAAGCCGACCGGCCCCGCCATCGCCACCGATGCTCCGGTCAGCAACGAGACCGAAAGGAACGCAGCCCCGCGCACCAGGAACAGGGGTACCCCGAGACTTGCCGCCGTCGAGTCGTCCGCCTGCAGCGCATCGAGCGCCCGCGACAGGACGAGTGCGATCAGCGCCCCGGCGGCCATGAACGGTGCGCCGTTGGCGGCGAGCGCCAGCGGCCGGTCGACGAAGGCACCCGAGAGCCAGAAGAGCAACTGCTGCATCTGCGCCTCGTTTGTGGTCAGCACCACCTCGACGACCGAATGGCCGAGCCCGGCGAAGGTGACCCCGACGAGGACAATGCGCAACGGCGAGAGCCCGCCCGCTGTCGCCGCGATACCGAAGACGAGGAGCGCGGCGAGCAGCGCACCGAGCGCCGCCGCCAGCGACAGCCCCATCAACGAGGACACGCCCACCACCGAGCTTGCCATCACCACGCTCAGCGATGCTCCGGCATTGAGCCCGAGCGTGTCGGGAGAGGCAATGCGGTTACGCGAAAGCGTTTGCACCAGCACCCCGGCGATGCCGAGCGCGGCGCCGACCATCGGCGCCACCACCGCACGCGGCAGGCGCAGGTTCGCGATGATCACCGAGGTTTCCGTGCCGTCGAAGGCAAAGAGCGCCCGCGCCACCTGGTCGAGTGAATAGATGCGATAGCCGAGCGTCAGGCTTGCCGCCATAACCAGCAGCAGCCCAGTCGCCAGCGCGCCATAGGTCGCCATAACCGGCCAGGCGAACGTCGCTTCCCGGCGATGGGGTACGGTCAGATCGGACAGGACGCGCCTCTGAACTGGATGTTGACAGTCAGATTAAATTCTGATGTTTGCCACAACCATTATCTGAAGACGGTTGTCAAGTTTGGGATGCAAGAAATGACCATACTCCGCCACGGTCTGGCAGCGCTGGCTGTCGTCGCCGCGCTCCTGTCGGCCCCTGCGACGCTGGCCCGCGAAATCACCCATGCCATGGGCGTGACCGATGTGCCCGACGATCCGCAGCGCATCGTCATCCTCACCAACGAGGGCACCGAAGCCCTCCTCGCCGTCGGCATCACCCCGGTCGGTGCGGTCCGCTCCTGGACCGGCGACCCCTGGTACAGTCACATCGCCGACGAGATGGCGGACGTGACCGTCGTCGGCGAGGAGTCGGCGGTCAACCTCGAGGCGATCGCGGCGCTTCAGCCCGACCTCATCATCGGCAACAAGACTCGTCAGGAGAAGATCTACGAGCAGCTTTCCGCCATCGCACCGACCGTGATGGCCGAACGCCTGCGCGGCGACTGGAAGATCAACATGGCGCTCTACACCGACGCCGCCGGCAAGGGCGAAGAAGGGCAGGCCGCGCTCGATGCCTTTGCCGCCCGCGAGGCCAAGCTCGCCGAGGAACTCGGCGACGCGCTCAACGAGGAAATCTCGCTGGTGCGCTTCGGCTCGGCCATGACCCGCATCTACTATCTCGATACCTTCGCCGGCCTCATCCTCGGCGAGATCGGCTTCGCCCGGCCGGCGATCCAGAACAAGCAGGAATTTGCCGACGACGTGGGAAAGGAACGCATCCCCGATTTCGAGGGCGACCGCATGTTCTACTTCACCTATGAAACCGGCGACGGCGGCGGTGACGCCCAGGAAGCCGAATGGACAGTCGATCCGCTCTGGCAGAGCCTCGAAGTGGTCAAGGCGGGCAAGGCACACCAGGTGGACGACGCCGTCTGGAACACCGCCGGCGGCTATATCGCCGCCAATCTGCTGCTCGACGACATCGAGAAGATCTACAGCGTCGCCTCGACCCGCTGATTCGATTGATACTGCTGGAGGGCGGGCCGGACCAAGTCCGCCCCGCCCTTGCTTTTATCTTGATAGGTGCTGTCAGCTTTGGTAGTCACCGCAAAACCTGACGACGAGAGTCAGCTATGCGGGGACAGACCGTGCACGCGAGGCAAGGCAGAAACGAAAGCGATAGCGAAGCGCCTTCGCGGCTGGAGGCTCTCGGTATCGACGCCGGCTATGCCGGGGCGGATATCCTTAGGGGCGTCGACCTCGCCGTTCCCTCCGGTAAGGTCACCATCCTCATCGGCCCCAACGGCAGCGGCAAGTCCACCCTTCTGAAGACGCTCGCCCGCATCCTGTCGCCAAGCGCCGGCGCCGTGCTTCTCGACGGCAAGGACATCCACCGCACCAATACCCGTACCGTTGCCGAAAAGCTCGGCCTGCTGCCGCAGGGGCCCGTTGCGCCGGAGGGCCTGACCCTGCGCGAGCTTGTCGCCCAGGGCCGCTACCCGCACCAGTCGCTGCTGCGTCAATGGTCTCGGGCCGACGAAGCGGCGGTGATCCATGCCATGGACATCGCTGGCGTTGCCGATTTCGCCGACCGCCCGGTCGATACGCTTTCCGGAGGTCAGCGCCAGCGCTGCTGGATCGCCATGGTTCTGGCCCAGGAAACCGACCTGCTGCTGCTCGACGAGCCGACAACCTTCCTTGATCTCAAGGTGCAGGTCGACCTGATGGAGTTGCTCGCCGGGCTTGCACATCGCACCGGCCGTACGCTGGTCGTCGTGCTCCATGAACTCAGCCTTGCCGCCGCCTATGCCGACTACCTGGTGATGATGCGCGACGGTCGCATCGCCTGCGCCGGCGCGCCCAGCGCCGTGTTCACCACGGAGCACTTGCGCGAAGTGTTCGACCTCGAGGCTCACGTGCTCCACGATCCGGTAACCGGACGGCTGGTCTGCGTGCCGTTCGGCGCCCGCGCCGCCGCCCGCACGCCGCAACCGGCATGACCGGGATCGTCGACAGCCCCGTTCCGCGCACCGATCAAGCCCGCGCCTGGACCGGCATGCCGCTGCTCCTTGCCGGCCTCGTCCTCGTCTTCATCTTCCATATTGCCGTGGGTGCCAAGGGCCTGCCGGTTGGCACCGTGTTCGACGCCCTGGTCTCCTACGACCCGACGGAGTTCAACCACGTCATCGTGCGCGACCTGCGTCTGCCGCGCGCCATGGTCGCCGTCGTCGTCGGCGCCTCGCTCTCGGTCGCCGGCGCGCTCATGCAAGGCGTGACCCGCAACCCTCTGGCGGACCCGGGCCTGCTCGGCCTCACCGCCGGCGCTTCCTTTGCGGTCGTCGTCGGCACGGCCTGGTTCGGCCTTTCCAGCACTATGTGGGTTCCCTGGGTCGCCTCCGGCGGGGCGCTCGCCGCTGCCCTCATCGTCTATCTCATCGCACGATGGGTTCCGGGTGGCGCGACGCCCTTGAGCCTCACCCTCGCTGGCGCCGCGATCAGCGCCTTCCTCGCCGCGTGCGTGTCCATCGCCCATCTTTTGAGCCAGGACACCTTCGAGAACCTGCGAGTTTGGCTCACCGGCTCGCTTGCCGGCCGCGACATCGGCATCCTTGCCGTCACCGGTCCGTGGATGGCGCTCGCCATGCTGCTGGCGCTCGCCCTTGCCCGGCAGGTGACAGTTCTTGCCATGGGTGACGAGGTGGCGCGGGGCCTCGGCGTCAAGACAGGCTTCCTCAAGGTACAACTGCTCCTGGCCGTCGTCGTCCTCACCGCCTGCTCGGTGGCGCTCGCCGGACCGCTGGGCTTCATCGGCCTCGTCATTCCCCACGTGGTGCGGCTCTATGTCGGCGCCGACTATCGCTGGATCGTCCCTTATTCCGCCCTCGCCGGCGCCGCCTACCTTCTTGCCATCGATATCGTGGCGCGCATCGCCATTGCGCCGCAGGAGGTCTCGACCGGCATCATCACCGCAATGGTCGGCGCGCCGCTCTTCGTCCACCTGGTGCGCCGGAGAGCGCGATGACCGCTTTCACCGCGCCTCGCCACCTTGTCCTGCGTTCACCCGGCGAGCGCATTGCGCTGCGCCTGCCGGTGCGCGCGCTCGCGGCCCTCGGCCTTCTCGTACTGGCAATCGTCGCCCTCTCGGCGGTCAGTCTCGCGACTGGCAGCTACGGCGTGTCCCTCTCCGAACTCACCGAGACGCTGCGCGGCATCAGCATCAGCCGGGCCATCGACAATGTCGTCTGGGAGTTTCGCTTGCCCCGCACCATCGCCGCAGCCCTCGTCGGCGCGATGATGGCGCTCTCGGGCGCCGCCTTGCAGACCGTCACCCGCAACGGGCTCGCCGATCCCTCCCTCGTCGGCGTCAGCCAGGGCGCCGCGCTTGCCGTCGTTGCCCTGACTGTGCTCTTTCCCGAACTCAGCCCAGCCTACCGGCCCTGGCTCGCCTTTGCCGGCTCGATTTGCGTTGCCGTTCTCATCCAGTGGCTCTCCCATACAAGAGAGGGTAGCAACGCCATCCGCTTCATCCTGATGGGCATCGGCATTTCCGCCTTCATCTCTTCGATCACCTCGGCCTTGATGACCTATGGTGAGATCGACCGGGCCATGGCCGCGCTCTCCTGGCTCGCCGGCTCGATCAACGCCGCCTCCTGGCGCGACGTGTGGACGCTAGCCGGTTGGTCGACGGTGTTGCTGCCCGCAATGCTCATGATGAGCCGCGCCATGGCGGCGTTGCGCATGGGCGAGGCCGCGGCCACCGGGCTCGGCGCGCCGGTGCACTGGATCCGGCCCGTACTCGTCGCCATCGCTGTCGGCTTTGCCGCCATCGCCACCTCGGTCGTCGGACCTCTCGGCTTCGTCGGTCTCATCGCCCCGCACGCCGCACGCCGCCTTGCCCATGCCGGCATGGGGCTCAACCTGCTGATCACCGCCCTTGTCGGCGCGCTGCTGGTCGGCGCCGCCGATCTTGCCGGGCGTGCGCTTTTTGCCCCCATCCAGATCCCGGCCGGGCTGCTGACCGCCGTTATCGGCGTGCCGGTCTTCATCGTGCTGCTCGCCCGCGCCAAGACCCAATCGTACTGAGAAACCGACCGATGCACCGCCTGCTCGCAGCCCTCGCCCTCATCCTTGCAGCCTTCCTCCCGCCTGCTCTCGGTCAAGAGACCCGCAGCATCGCCGCCGCCAACGGCACGTTCGACATCCCAGTCTCCCCTCAGCGCATCGTGGCGCTCAACGACCAGATCCTCACGCTCCCGCTATATGAGCTCGGCGCGCCGGTGGTCGGCAGCGCCGGACGGCTAGCCGAGGACGGCAGCCACTACATGCGAGCGGGTATGGATACCCTCGGCATCGACTTCGCCAACACAAACATCGCCTTCGTCGGCCAGTTCAACGCCCTCGACGTCGAGGCGATCGCCGCGCTCCAGCCCGACCTCATCATCGGCGGTACCTATACCGACCCCAATGTCGTCGATCAGCTGCAGTCGGTCGCCCCGACCCTCGTTATCGACAATGCCACCCTCGGCCTGGTCGATACGCTCAAGACCCTTGCCGACATCACCGGCACCACAAGCAATTTCGAGCCGCGCTTCGAGCGTTATCTCGCCAATGTCGAGCGGCTGAAATCCTTCCTCGGCAGCGCCGGGGACATCTCGGTGACGCTCACCTTCATGTTTCCGGCGGGCGAAGAGCTGTGGGTCTACCGCGATAATCTCGGCGCCATGACGCGGGTCGTCGCCGATGTCGGCTTCGCCCGGCCCGAGGCCGTTGCCGCGCTTCAGGAGACGCAGGCCTCGTTCAGCCGCGAGCTGATCGAGGAGCTGAATGCCGACTTCATTTTCGGCTTCTATCGCCAGCAGCCGGACGCGACCCCACAAGCGATCAACGCCGCCTACGAGAAATTCGCCCCCGGCTGGTGCCAGGCGCTTTCCGCCTGCCGCAATGGGCAACTCGTCCTCCTGCCGGCTCCCGCCTTCGGCAGCACCATGACCTCGCTGGAGCTCGCGCTCGAACTCGTCGAGGCACATATCGCCGCCCGTCCCTTCACTCCGTTCGACGAAGGCAAGTGATGGCCGGTCACGTCTTCTGCCGCGATCTTTGCCTCGAGCGGGGCGAGCCCCTCCCCGGCACCGGCAACCTCGCCGAACGTGTGCTGCTCCTCGCCTGGCCGCGCGGCAAATGGCGCGTGCCGCGCTTCGAGTCGGTCGGCATGGACGAGCCGTTGCGCGAGGCAGTGCGGCTGGCGATGAAAGCCGGTATCCACGTCGCCCTCGTCGACCGTGTCGGCGAAAGCGATGCCTTGCCTAGCCTTCAGGCTGACGGGATCGCTGCCGACTTCCCCGACCAGCAGGCGCTGGCGCAGGCGATTTCCCACTTCACCGCCGGCGAGATGTTCGAGGGTCGTGCCGACCCGCGTACGGTCGTCCTCTGCTGCACCGACAGCCGGCGCGACGCCTGCTGCGCCCGCTATGGCTTTGCAACCTTCAAGACGCTGAAGGCGGCGGCCGACCCTGGCCGTTTCAACCTCTTGCAGGCAACCCATGTCGGCGGCTGCCGCTTCGCCGCCTCGCTCGTCGTCTTGCCGCAGCGCCAGCGTTATGGGCGCGTTGCTCCCGAGGAGGCGGACGAATTCCTCGCCACCCTCGCGCGCGGCGACATCTATCTCCCCGCCTATCGTGGTCGCCCGGGACTGCCACAGACCGCGCAGGTCGCCGAACACGCCGCCATGGCGTGGGCGCAGGCCCACGGCCTTCCCCAGGCAAGCGTCAGCCTGCCCGACATCGCCTGGCCCGACGACGAGGCGGCCGGCGCCGAGTTCGCTGTGACCGTCACTGCCGCGGGCACGCCTCTCAGCATGCGCCTCGGAGCAGAGGCAATCCCGGTCCATGGCCGCTGCGACGCACTCGCGGCCGGCAAAGAACCGGAAATCACCGCGCGCTGGCGGGTCACAGCCTTCGCCGCGCAGAGCCGATGACGTCCGAGAAAGGAACCTAACCAATGCGCATCCTGTCCCGCCTTGCCGCTGCGGCGCTGGCCCTGCTCGCCGCCCTGCCCGCGCTCGCTGATGAGACCCGCAGCTTTATCGACGACGCCGGCCGCACCGTCGAGATTCCCGCCGATCCTCAGCGCATCGCCTCGCTTCACGACCTCTTCTTTTCCGTGCCGCTGATCGAGCTCGGTGTGCTGCCTGTCGGCAGCCATGGCCGCGCAGGGGACGACGGGGCGACCTTCATGCGCTCTTCCAAGATGATGACCGGCGTCGATTTCGACACCGCCGACGTCGCCTTCCTCGGCACGGGGACCGAGATCTACCCGGAAGCCGTCGCCGAAATCGAACCGGATCTCATCATCCTCTCGACTAACCAGGACCCCGAGCTCTTCGCCCATATTGCCCCGGCGATCCTCCTGGACTTCAACCGCAGCGACAAGTTCGAACTCTATGAGCGTCTGGCCGAGATCACCGGCAGAGAGGACCGACTGGCCCTGCTCGAGGCGCGGTACGAACAGCAGATCGGCCAGTTGCGCAGCCTCGTCGACACCGCCAACGTGTCGGTCAACGTTATCGCCGCCGTCGAGGGTCAGGTACGCTCCTACAGCCATTTCGCGGCTCTCGGGCGCGTACTGCGCGATGCTGGCTTTGCCATGCCCGATGCCGTGGCCAACGTCGATTACGGCCAGTACGCCGATTTCAGCCCCGAACTGCTGCCGCAGATGGATGCTGACCTCGTCTTCGTCACCTATCGCGCGGAGTTCGGCGAGACACCCGCGGACGCTTACGGACAGCTCGAAGCGCTCGTCCCCGGCTATTGTGCGTTCCTCACCGCCTGCCAGAACGGCCGGCTGATCGCCATTCCGCGCGACGAGACATTCGTCTCCTCCTACGGCGCCCTCGGCATGCTCGCCTATACCGTGCTCGGCCTCACCACGCCGCCGGCCGGCCAATAGTTCCCTTTCCGGAAAAGGACCCCTCCGATGAAGATCGCCCGTCTGTTTGTCGCCGCCATCAGCGCGCTTCTTGTCCCAGCCGCCTTTGCTCAGGAGACGCGCAGCTTCACCGATGATCTCGGCCGCACTGTGGAAATCCCGGTCGCGCCGCAGCGCATTGCCTCGCTCCAGGATCTCGCCCTCACCGTGCCGCTCATCGAACTCGGCGTGATGCCCATCGCCAACCACGGCCGCACTACCCCGGAGGGCGAGGGCTTCATTCGCGCCAGCAGGGTGTTGACCGGGGTCGACTTCGACAATTCCGATATCGAGTTCCTCGGCAACCTGCCGGTCGATGTCGAGGCGGTCGCGGCCGCCGAGCCCGACCTCATCATCACCACGCCGTGGCAGACCGCGCCGGTCGAGCAGCTCGAAGCGATCGCCCCGACCATCGTCCTCGATGACGAGGCACGCGGCGATTTCGAGATCTATGATGTCCTTGCCGAGATCACCGGGACGCAGGACCGTCTGGCCGTGCTCAAGGACCGCTATGCCGGCCAGGTCGAACAGATCAGGCGCCTGATCGACACCGGCGACATCTCCGTCAATGTCATCCAGGGCGTCGACGGGCAGGTGCTGAGCTGGCACACCTATGGTGCGCTCGGCAAAGTGCTGCGCGATTCAGGCTTCACCTTTCCCGAGCGGGTCGAGGCGATCCCCCGAGGGTGAGTTCGAGCGCATGAGCGCCGAGACCCTGCCCGAGCTCGACGCCGACTTCCTCTTCGTCACCTACCGCACCGACACGCTCGAGACCCCGGCCGACGCCATCGGACATCTCGAGGCGGTCATGCCCAATTTCTGCAAGTTCCTCCACGCCTGCCGGACGAACCAGATGATCGTCATGCCGCGCGAACAGGCTTCCGCCTCCTCCTATTACGGCCTCGGGGTCTTGAGCTACACGGTGATCTCGCACATCTCCGGCCGCCGCTTCGAGTCCAAGGCGGAATAGGGCACTAATCGCCGAGTTCGTCGGCAATGTGGGTGGCGACGATCTCGTCGAAGTCGCGGTCCGCGGTAAAGCCGAGCGCTGTCGCGCGCTCGGCTTTGAATGTCTGCGGCCAGCCGGCAACGATCCGCGCGATCGTCTCGTCCGGCTCCCGCCGGATCAGCGCCACCGCCTTGTCGCCGGCCGCCCGGCGCAGCGCCTCGATCTCCTCGGCGACGGTTGCGGCAACGCCGGGCATGGTGAGGCTCCGCCGCGCGCCCAGTGATGACGTCTCCATCGCCGCCGCGTGCAGCAGGAACCCGACCGCGGCCCGGGGGCTGGCGAACCAGTGCCTGACCGTATCGGCGACCGGCAGCACCGCCTCTTCGCCCATCAGCGGCTCGCGGATGATGCCCGAGAAAAAGCCCGAGGCTGCCTTGTTGGGCTTGTCCGGGCGGATGGCGATGGTCGGCAGGCGGATGCCGACGCCGTCGAGGAAGCCGCGGCGCGAATAGTCGGCCAGCAGCAGTTCGCCGACAGCCTTCTGCGTGCCGTAGCTGGTCAACGGCGTCAGGTGGAATTCGTCGCCAATCTCTTCCGGGAACGGCGCGCCGAACACCGCGATCGAGGAGGTGAAGACAAGGCGAGGCACGTACCCATCCTCGATATGCGCCCGGCGGATCGCCTCGAGGAGGAATCGCGTGCCGTCGAGATTGATCGTATAGCCCTTGTCGAAATCGGCCTCTGCCTCGCCCGAAACGATCGCCGCCAGGTGGAAGATGAGGTTCGGGCGGCCGGCGATAAGGCTTTCGGCGACGCCCGGCCGCGACAGGTCTGCAGCGATTGTATCTGCCGGGATCGGCCCTTCGGTCGCCGACGGCGCTACCACGTCGGCGAGCACCAGGTCCGATACCGGCGTGCCGCCGATAGCCTCGTCAGCTGCAATCCGCGCCGTCAGCTTGCGCCCGATCATACCGGCTGCGCCGATCACCAGAACTTTCATTGCCTGTCCTCCCTGCTGGCCTATCCGCCAGTCTATTCACGTTCGCGCAAAAGAGAACGGCGCCCGTGGGCGCCGTCGTCGATCGTGACAATCCGGCGTTCTGTCGGGGTCAGTTGAAGCGGTAACGGACGGTGCCGCGGACTTCGTGGACCCAGGCGTCCGAAACCGAGAAGCCTTGAGGAGCCGCCGCCTCGTTGGCGATTTCGGCGATATAGAGGGCACGATAGCCGAGATCGGCGGTGAAGGCACCGAAGTCGTACCCGAGGCCGACCATGCCAGCCGCCGCAAAGCTGGTATTATTGCCGCTATCGATGGGATTGCCGGCCGGAGCGTCGACATCGACCTCGTTGAAGGCAACGCCCGCGCCGGCGCCTACATAAGCGAAGGGGCCGCCCGCGGCCGAATAGCCGCCGTAGCCATAAGCATCCGAGAAGCTGAAGTCATAGTAGACGTTGGCCAAAACCACCGTCGAGCGCAGGTTGAGCGAGTATTCGCCCGGAAAGTCGGAGGTCGGTCCCTTGGTGATCGAGGCACCCTCATTGGAAAGGTAATCGACCGTCGCGTCGACCCGCAGGCCTGTGCCCGTCTCGAAACCGAGACCGGCGCCCACGCTATAGCCGTAGCCGACTTCGTCCACGTCCCAGGTCCGCTCGACGAACGCACCGCAGGGTTCGCAGCCAAAGGCGGTCACTTCCTTGGCCCAAAGTACGTTCCCGGCGGCGCTGCCGCGCAGGTAGAACGCGCCCTGCAGACCGTAGTCGACCGGGGGAAGTTCGGGAATTTCGATGACCGGCGGATAGACCGGAATGTCGGCCGCCTGGACGGGGGCAGCGATCAGGGCGGCTCCTGCCACCATGATCGCGGCGATGAGCTTGCGCATGTCACGATCCTTCAATATTGCCAAAAAGGCAGTGGAATCGCGAACAATATCGAGCAATTTCCTTAAACGACGCTTAACCACGCCACTTAACCCTAACGAGCGGCAAAGTTATCGGTAAAGATCGCCTACGCCGCAGGTTTCAACGGAGCGGTACTTCATAAATTTGTTCTCGGCGGGAACGAAAGCTCTCTCCCAGGCTTAGTCGGAAACCGGCGTCAGGCGCCGGAATGGGAGGAGCAAATGATCAGCACCAAAGCCGCTATGGCAACGGTTGCCGTCGCCGATTTTGAGCGTGCGCGCGACTTCTACGAGAAGACGCTGGAACTGAAACCCACGGGGACCGAGACCCGGGATGCGGCGACCTACGCCACCGGCGGCACGCCGCTCTTCGTCTACCAGTCTCAATATGCCGGCACCAACCAGGCAACGACCGTGAGCTGGGATGTCGGGGGCGACATCAAGCCTGTTCTGGACCATCTGCGCGCCAAAGGCGTCACGTTCGAGCATTACGATTTTCCCGGCGTCTCACGCGACGGCGACATTCACGACATGGAAGGCTTCAAGCTCGCCTGGTTCAAGGATCCGGACGGCAACATCCATGCGCTGATGGGCAGCTAAGGCGGCCAGCAGCCTCGGACGTTCCAGGACGGCGATGCGCTCCAGGTGTGTTGGGATTCAGGTCAGGCAGAGGCGAAAATGGCCGTTTTCGAGACCCTAGGCGACCTGCTGGATGGCCGCCTCGATCTCGGAAACGATGGAAGTGACGAGCGCGGCGTCGTCCGCTTCGCCCATAACCCGGATGACGGGTTCGGTGCCCGATTCGCGGATGACGAGGCGGCCCGCGGAGCCGAGGCGCGCCTGGCTGTCGGCGATGAGCTTCTTGATCATCTTGTCTTCGAGCGGCCGGCCGGCCTTGAATTGCACGTTGCGCAGGAGCTGCGGCACCTTCTCGAACCGCGAGCAGACCTCCGAGACCGAGCGCTCCTCCTCCTTGATGACGGAGAGGAGCTGCAACGCGGCCACCAGACCGTCGCCGGTCGTGGTGAAATCGGAGAGAATGATGTGGCCGGACTGTTCGCCGCCGACGTTGAAGCCGCCGGACCGCATCGCCTCGAGCACGTAGCGGTCACCGACCTGAGTGCGCTCGAGCTTGAGGCCGATCGACGAAAGATACCGTTCGAGCCCCAGATTGGACATGATGGTGGCGACGATCCCGCCGCCGAGCAGCATGTTGCGCCTCAGCCAGCTCTGGGCGATGACCGCCATAAACTGGTCGCCATCAACCACCTGCCCCTTCTCGTCGACGATGATGACCCGGTCCGCGTCCCCGTCGAGCGCGATGCCGATATCGGCGCGCATCTCTTTGACTTTGGCGCAGACCGCCTCGGGCGCGGTCGAACCCACCTTGTGGTTGATATTGAAACCGTCCGGGTTGTCACCAATGGTGATGACCTCCGCCCCGAGTTCCCACAGGGCAAGGGGAGCGACCTTGTAGGCCGCGCCGTTGGCGCAATCGAGCACGACACGAATGCCTGTCAGGTCCATGTTCCGCGGCAGGGTGCGCTTGGCGTATTCGATATAGCGCGTGCGCGCCTCGTCGTCGCGATAGGCGCGTCCGATGTCATGTCCCTGCGCGAGCTTGGGTAGGAGGTTGGAATCGATAAGGCGCTCGATCTCGGCCTCGACGGTGTCGGAAAGCTTGTAGCCGTCCGGCCGGAAGAGCTTGATGCCGTTGTCCTCGAACGGATTGTGGGAGGCCGAGATCATCACGCCGAGATCGGCACGCAGCGACCGCGTCAGCATGGCGACCGCCGGAGTCGGCATGGGACCAAGCAGATAAACGTCCATGCCGACGGCCGTAAAGCCGGCAACGAGCGCGTATTCGATCATGTAGCCGGACCGGCGCGTATCCTTGCCGATGACGACGCGGTTGCGGTGGTCGCCGTTGACGAACTTCAGACCCGCGGCCATGCCCACCTTCATGGCAAGGTCGGGCGTGAGCTTGGCCCCGTTAGCCTTGCCTCGGATACCGTCGGTTCCGAAATATTTCCTGCCCATGGAAAGCCTCTCAACAGAAATGGCGCGCATTATAGCGCGACCCGCGCGCCCGTGCGAATTTCACGCTCGCGAGCGTTAATATCCATATTGGGCAGAAAATCGATAGCGCGGGTTAACGAAGTACTTGCCGTCCACCGTCTTTTCCCGGCAGGTGGCCAGCGCCGTGCTCGAGGGATTTACGCAACACTGCCAACAAAAAGGCCGCCTCTTGGCGGCCTTTCTATGTTCAGCTCCCCGGCTGCGGCTCCAGGCCGCCGCCCTCGGGCTCGGGCCCCGGGCGCTTCTTGGCGTTCTTGCCGGCGCTCGGCACGCTCGAATGCTTGACTGTGGCGGTCTCAGTATCCTCCGGACGCACCGGAGGCTTGCCGTCCATCAGCGCGCGCAGTTCGTCGCCGGTCAGCGTCTCGTATTCGAGCAACGCCTGGGCGATGGCCTCGAACTGCTCGGCGTTGCCGGTGATGAGCTCGCGGGCCGTACGCTCGCCGTCCTCGATCAGGCGCCGCACCTCCTCGTCGATGAGCTTGGCCGTCTCGTCCGACATAAGGGTCGACTGCGTCACCGAGTGCCCGAGGAACACTTCCTGCTCGTTGGACTTGTAGCGCACACGCCCGAGCTTCTCGCTCATGCCCCATTCCATGACCATCGAACGGGCGAGGTTGGTCGCCATCTGGATGTCGCCGGAGGCACCGCTTGTTACCTTTTCGATCCCAAACTTGTGGATCTCGGCCTCGCGTCCGCCAAAGAGCATGGCCAGTCGCGATACCGCCTTTTCCCGGCTGAACGAGTAGCTGTCGTTCTCGGGCAGAGTCATGACCATGCCGAGCGCGCGTCCGCGCGGGATGATCGTCGCCTTGTGGATCGGATCGATGCCGGTGAGCTTGAGCGCGATGAGCGCATGGCCGGCCTCGTGATAGGCCGTCAGCTTCTTCTCGTCGTCCGTCATCGCCATGGTCCGCCGTTCGGCGCCCATCATGATCTTGTCCTTGGCGTCCTCGAACTCCTGGTGGGTAACGAAACGCTTGTTGCGTCGGGCAGCCATCAGCGCCGCCTCGTTGACGAGGTTCATAAGGTCGGCACCGGAAAAGCCGGGCGTGCCGCGCGCCAGGATCTTGAGGTCCACGTCGGGCGCCAGCGGCACCTTGCGCACATGGACCTTGAGGATCTTCTCGCGGCCCGAAACGTCCGGATTGGGCACCACCACCTGCCGGTCGAAACGGCCCGGACGCAGCAGCGCCGGATCGAGCACGTCGGGACGGTTGGTGGCGGCGATGAGGATGACGCCCTCATTGGCCTCGAACCCGTCCATCTCGACGAGGAGCTGGTTCAGGGTCTGCTCGCGCTCGTCGTTCCCGCCGCCCAGGCCCGCGCCGCGCTGGCGGCCGACCGCGTCGATCTCGTCGATGAAGATGATGCACGGGGCGTTCTTCTTGGCCTGCTCGAACATGTCGCGCACGCGGCTGGCGCCGACGCCAACGAACATCTCGACGAAGTCGGAGCCGGAAATGGTGAAGAACGGCACATTGGCTTCGCCCGCAACCGAACGCGCAAGCAGCGTCTTACCGGTGCCCGGCGGACCGACCAGCAGCACGCCGCGCGGAATGCGCCCGCCCAGCCGCTGGAACTTGCCCGGATCGCGCAGGAACTCGACGATTTCCTCGAGGTCCTGCTTGGCCTCGTCGACGCCGGCAACATCCTCGAAAGTGACCTTGCCCTGCGTCTCGGTCAGGAGCTTTGCCCGCGACTTGCCGAAGCCCATGGCGCCGCCGCGGCCCCCGCCCTGCATCTGGCGGATGAAGAAGAACCAGACACCGATGATGACGAGGAACGGGAGCCAGGAGGAGAGCAGGATCGACCAGAACGGCGAACCTTCAGGCTCGCGCGCGGTGATCGACACGTCCTTGTCCTCGAGCCGGTTGATGACGTCAGCCCCATCGGGAATGATGGTCTGGAAGCGCGTGCCGTCGCGCAATGTCCCCGAAACGATGTTGTCGGTGATGGTGACGGCCTGGACGCTGCCCGCGTTGATGTCGGAAACGAACTGGCTATAGCTCTTGTCCATCACCGAGATGGAGCGTGTCGAGGATTGAAAGACCTGGAACAGGCCCATCAGCATGAAGAGGATGACCAGCCAGATGGCGAAGTTGCGGAAGTTTCCGTTCATTAAAAATCCGTCCCGGGGGCGCCGGTCCAAGAGGACCCGGCATGTTAGCCCGAATGTATGACCACCACTCAGGCGTTACAAGGGCAAGACGTGCGGCCGTTTCGCCGCTACGTCCAGCTATCCAGTCACTTTGCAGTTAACGGGCCGTGTGGACCGTGCGTTCCTTGGCGTGGGAAGGCGCGCGCCATTTTGACTTGGCTCAATCGATCAGCAACTCGACTGCAATCCTCTCGTCGAACGACCAGCCTCCCAGCGAAAGCACACCTCCCGCCTCGTCCCTGACAATTGGCGCCGTCCGCAGCGCCTCGGCGGGTGCGGTGACCTTGAAGCCGAGGAAATCCTGGAGGCGATGGCGCGGCAGGTAGTCGGCGACGCCCGCCGTGAACGCCGTATCGGGTGACACGTTGCGGATGCGGAAGCGCTGGTCCCAGATGATCTCACCCCCCGGTACCAGAGCGAGATCCGGCGGTGTCTGCCGCCCCGGTTCGCGTGCAACGATGATCGCCCCCTCGTCGGCCCGCGTAACGCAACCCAGCATCGTCGTCGCCTTGACCGGTTCCGGTGCGACCAGCCCCTGCGTCAGACGCTCGACCTGGCCGAGCGCGCGCGGCTTCTGCCGGCCCCCGACGATATTGAGCAACCGGCTAAGGACCCGTGCCCCGATGGCCGGCGAGAGCGCACGGAAGGCGGTGCGGTCGAGCCGGGCGGCCCCGAACCCGTCGAGAACCACGAGACTTTCGAACGCGGCATCGGCAATGCCGGCGAGCGCCCGGTCCGCCTCGCCCATGCGCTGGGCAAAGCGTGAAAGGGTCGGGGCGTCCAGGCCCATCTCGGCAAGCTGCGGCAGCAGGGCGCGCCAGCGCACCCGCTCGTAGGCCGTATCGGCATTGGAAGGGTCGGCGACGGGGGTGAGCCCTGCTTGCGCAACCAGGCCGGCGAGCTCGGCCGGGTCGGCCTCGAGCAGCGGCCGGAAAATCGGCACGCCCGCAACGAGCGAGAACGGCTCCATGCCTTTGAGGCCTTCGATGCCGCTGCCATGTGCAAGGCGCATCAACACCGTCTCGGCCTGATCGTTACGGTGATGAGCGGTCATGAGCATTTCCGCCCCGTCCTCGGCCATGGCCGCGCCAATGAGCCGGTAACGCGCTTCGCGCGCCGCCTGCTGCAGGCCTGTGGCTGGATGTCCGTCGCGCCAGGCAAGCCCCCGGGCCGGGAGCCCGAGCTTGGCCGCCTGGGCGAGGACGATACGCACTTCGTCGGCCGCTTCGGGCCGCAGGCCATGATTGACGCTATAGACGATGAGCCGGGGCCGGTCGGCCCGCCCGCTCGCCCAGTGCGCCGCCAGGAGCATCAGCGCCAGGCTGTCGGCCCCGCCCGAGATGGCGAGACCGAGCACCGCCTTGCCGGCGACGGGCGCGAAGAGCTCCTCGAACACAGTCGGGTCGGAGAGCGGCGGGGTCACGCGGGCGGACATTCGACGCTCGCCCTCTCCGTTTCCAGCCGGGCCCGAAACGCCTCGGTCAGATTGGAAAAGCGCTGCGGGATCTCGTTGAAGGTGCGGCAGGCCGTGTCGCGCTCGTCGGCTTGCGCAAGGGCGATGCCGAGCCGCAGCAGCAGGTCGGGTGCGCGCGGACTTTCCGGCGCCGCCTGGTAGGCGTTGAGCAGCACCTCTGCCGCTTCCTGGTTGGCGCCGCGCTTGAGCAGCGCCTCCCCCAGCCAGTTGGCCGCATCCGGGGCCTGCGGGTTGTCGGGGTAAAGCTCGATGAACTGGCCGAACTGGTCCTCGGCGAAGGCGACATCGCCGCGCTGCACCGCTTCGTAGGCGGCGGCGAACTGCGCATCGGCATCCGGGTCGCCGGTATCCATGCCCGGCTTGAAGCTCAGGTCCAGGGGTTGGGCACCGGCGACGACCGGATCGACCGGCAATTCGCCGAGCACCGCGCCTGTCTGGCCTTGGCCGGTGCCGAGCAGCGGATCGACCGATGGGCCGATGGCTCCCGTCGTTTCGGGAGACGGCGCGACGCTGCCTCCCTCGATCATGCCCGAATCCCCCGAAGGCGGCGGCGCGGCGGTGCCGTCGTCATAAGTCGGGTCGAACTCCTGTTCGCCCGGCAGGGGCCTTACCCCCTGCTCGGGAATGACGGTCGGCGCGACGTCCGGTTGATCCTGCGGCGAGCCACCGGACGGCATCGCGCCCCCGGCCCCGGTCGCCGCCCCATTAGGGTTTGCGGGGGCGCCCCCTTCGAGCTGCTGGAAGCGGAACTCGTTGTCTTCCTGCATGCGCTGGATGAGCGTCTGCATCTGGGTGATCTGGAAGGTCAGCCCCTCGATCTGCCCGTTTAGGGCCCGCATCTGTTCCTCGAGCTGCTGGATGCGCACGGCGAGCTGAGCTGCCTCCTGCGTCTGGGCAATCTCGATGCGTGCCGGCGGCAGGCTGGGCAATGCCTCGAAGCCCAGTGCAGGGCCGGCAAGGCCGAGACCCACCGCCAGCGCGGCCAGGCGCATTCGCCTTGATTTGCGTTTGTATTCGAAAGTCACCATCGAGCCTCCAAATGACTGCGTCATACCCGAAGAGATTGGGATTGCGCGCGCAATAAAGCGCAATTTTGGTGCTTTGGTGTCGCAACTCGTCGTGAAACGGAAAGCGCCGGGACCAATTACGCGGTCCCGGCGCCCCATGCCTCCAGTTTTCCGCTGGATCGGCGGTCCGCGATGGGACCGGTTTGCGCTACTGGACGACCGTCACCGCGCGGCGGTTCTGGCTCCAGCAGGAGATGTCGTTGCAGATCGCGACCGGCCGCTCCTTGCCGAAGGACTGGCTCTGGATGCGGTTGGCGGCGACCCCGCGCGAAGCGAGGTAGTTGACGACGACCGAGGCGCGCCGGGCACCGAGCGCGATGTTGTATTCGCGCGTGCCCCGCTCGTCGGCATGGCCTTCGATCATGATCCGATAGTTGGTGTAGCGGTTGAGCCAGGCCGCCTGCTTGTCGAGCGTTGCCTGGGCTTCCGTGGTCAGTGCCGAGGAATCGGTGTCAAAGAAGACGCGGTCGCCCACGGTCACCAGGAATTCCTGCTGGCTGCCGGGGGTGGCGGCTCCTGCCCCGACATTGCCGACACCCGTCGGCATGGTGTTGGGGGCACGCGAGCAGGCCGCGAGCGCGACGACGAGGAGGGTCAGCGCGAAAAAGCGCACAACCCCGGAAATGGGTGCAGCGATATGCATCCGGGTACGGCTCCTGAAAAGCTAAACTCTTTGACCCCGTATTTACCCTGCTAGTCTTAAGGCCGGGTTTGCCCGCTTGGTTAATCGTTGGCTACTCGGGCGCCAATGTGGCGGGAATCGGGGCTATTTCGTGACGTTTCCATGAGACGCGCAGGGTGTGCGCTTCAGAAGTACGGTTAAAGTGGATAGGCGGCAGCCCGCTACGTGTTGAAGGACCTCAAGGAAAGCTGAAGAGGCTCCGACCGGCCGGGGCTACGCCCGCAGCGCCGACCAGGCCGGATCCGAAGCGAAGCTCTCGGTGGGCACGGTCTGGGGATTGCGGCCCCAGATGTCGATCGAATGCAGGCGCGGCCCGTCATTGCCGCCCGGATCCTGGAAGTACATGATGACACGCCCGTTGGGCGCCCAGGTCGGTCCTTCGGCGTGGAAGCTGGTGGTCAGGAGGCGCTCGCCCGACCCGTCGGGGTTCATGATGCCGATCGAGAACTGCCCGCCCGACTGGCGGGTGAAGGCGATGAGGTTGCCCTTGGGCGACCATACGGGCGTTGAATAGCTGCCCTGCCCATAGCTGATGCGCTGGGCCTGCCCGCCGCCGGCGCCCATCACATAGAGCTGCGGCGAGCCGCCGCGATCGCTTTCGAAGACGATGCGGCTGCCGTCCGGCGAATAGGAGGGGCTGGTGTCGATCGCCGCGCCCGAGGTCAGCTGCACCGGCTGGCTCGAGCCGATATCGAGCGCATAGATGTTGGTTGCCCCGCCCTGCTCGACCGAAAACACGACGCGGCGTCCGTCCGGCGCAAAGCGCGGCGAGAAAGTCATCTGCCCGAAGGAGCCCAACCGCTGCTGCTGGCCGGTCGAAAGCTGCAGCACATAGACCTGCCAGTTGCCGCTATCGAAGTTCATATAGGCGACGAGGTCGTTGTTGGGCGAGAAGCGTGGGGTGAGCGCCAGCGTGTTGCCATTGGTCAGATACTGAACATTGGCCCCGTCCTGGTCCATGATGGCGAGGCGCTTCACGCGGTTGGCCTTGGGGCCGCTCTCGGCGACGTAGATGACGCGCGTGTCGAAATACCCGGTCTCGCCGGCAAGCGACTCGTAAATCGCATCAGAGACAATGTGGCCGATCCGCCGCCAGCTCTGGGCATCCGTGCCAAGCTGCTTGCCGACCACCTGTACGGCCTGGGCGGTGTCCCACACGCGCACCGAGGCCTGGATCTGGGCGCCGCGCTCGACCGCGCCCATGACGACGCCATCGACGTTGACTGCACGCCAGGAGGCGAAATCCGGCTGGGCATTGACGTCGCCGACCCGGATGGGAAGGGAGGCGGGATCGAGCGGCAGGAAGAGGCCCGAGCGGCGCAGATTGTTCCTGACGATCTCGGCGACTTCGCGCCCAAAGGTCGGATCGGACGAGGCGAAATCGGGAATGGCGATCGGCAAGGGCTGGAAATTGGCGCCTTCGACAACGATCTGCAGTTGTGCCAGGGCAGGACTCGCGGCAAGGGCCGCGCCGCCAGCAAGACCGAGCTTCAGGGCATCGCGCCGGGTCAAAAGGGTCATCTTGGTCTCCATCACGCGCTCCTGCGGACGTTCGGGGGTCATTGTGGTCCGCAAATGCGACAATTCAATTCCTTAGGTATCTGCGACTGCGCACAGCACCTGTTTCTACGTCAACGATACCCGCATGCAGCCGCGTCATGTTCACACTTCATGGCCGCAGCGTGACATCGATCTGCTGCCACTCGCTGTAGGACTCCGCCGAAAGCCGGTAGGGCCCGCACTGCATCACCGCGCGCTGGGCCGCGCGCGCCATCGAACCGCCGATCATCGAGCTGTCGGCCTGCAGCACCTGCGGCGTGCCGGAAACGGTCCCATCCCGATTGAGCGAGACGAGGAGCCGCACCGAGAGGCCCGCATCGATCTCGCTTGGCATCAGGTTCCAACACCGTTTGATCTGGCCGATCAGCCCGTCGATTTCCGACTGGCTCAAGCGCGCCGAGGTGCCGGTGGTGTCGCCCAGGGTCGGCGAGCCGCCTTGGCCTGTGGTCCCACCGCGAGAGGTTTCCTGGTTGATGATCGATGATATGTCATCCGCAGGCCTTGTGTTGGCGGTCTGCTGGCTCGCCTGCTGCTGAGCGGCGGCCGCGGCGCGGGCGCGTTCCTCCTGCTCGCGGCGTCGACGCTCCTCCTCCTCGCGCTGGCGCTGCGCCTGCTGACGCGCAAACTCTTCGCGCGCCCTGTCGAGCGCGGCGGTGCGCATGGCCGGCTGCGGTGCGACATTGGTCGGTGGTTGAGGGTCAGGCTCAGGCTCAGGCTCGGGCTCCGGTTCGGGTGTCGGTTGCGGCTCTGGCTCCGGTTCGGGAGCCGGCCGCGGCTCCGGGGCCGGTTCCGGCTCGGGAGCGGGCTCTGGTTGCGGCTCTGGCTCGGGAGCCGGCCGCGGCTCCGGGCGCGTCGCCGGGACGGGCGGCGTCGGAGGTTGCGGCGTCGGTTCCGGCTCGGGGGCTGGTTCCGGCTCGGGAGCTGGCTCCGGCTCCGGGGTTGGCTCCGGCTCCGGCTCCGGTTCGGGTTCCGGCTGGGGTTCGGGCGGCGCCTCGGGTGCGGGCGCCGTGTTCTCAACCGGGCGCGGGCTCGGCGTCGGCGCGTCCTGCGGGGTCGGCTGGTCCTCCTGCGTATTGCCGGCGGGTGTTGCCAGCTCCGGCGGCTCATCGGACTCGACCGGAGAAGGCGTCTGCGTCTCCACGATTTGGCTGTCGAGCGAGCCGACGCGGATGTTGGTGAACTCCTCGACCGGCACCAGATCGACTGCGATCGCTTGTACCATCGACGGCTCGAGGTCGCGCCCGGGCGCAAAGGTGATGAGGCCGACCATTATCAGCAGCGCATGCGCGGTGACCGATACTGCAACGCCCGTTCTCACGCTATTGCCTGGGTTCCTGCTCGGTGATGAGCCCGATCCGCGTGTAGCCGGCGCCCGAAAGCAGCCCCATGACCTGCATCACCGAACCGTAATTGGCGGTGGTGTCGCCGCGAACGAAGATGCGCTCCTCGGTGTTGCCGGCCGCGCGCTCGTTGATGACGCCCGCCAGGTTTTCGTAGGGGATCTGCTCGTTCTCGATATAGATCAGCCCATCGGGCGTCACCGAGACCGTGATCGGCTGGGTTTCGGCATTGAGCTCGCGCGCCTGCGTCTGCGGCAGGTCGATAGGCACGCCGACCGTCATCAGGGGCGCGGCCACCATGAAGATGATGAGAAGCACCAGCATCACGTCGACCATCGGCGTGACGTTGATCTCGCTCATCAGGCCCGAGTGCCGCCCGCGCCGTCCCCGGCGCTTGGCCGAGCCGCCTGCGCCCGACATGCCCATCAGCGGGGGCTCCGTGCTTCGAGCTGACGCGACAGGATCGTCGAGAATTCATCGGCAAAGCCTTCGAGCCTGCCGATCATCTTGCCGGCATCGGAAGAAAGCTTGTTATAGGCAATGACCGCGGGAATGGCGGCCACCAGTCCGATCGCGGTGGCAAAAAGCGCCTCGGCAATGGGTCCGGCAACGACCGCCAGGTTGGTGCTGGAGGCCTGAGCGATGCCGGTAAAGGCGTTCATGATGCCCCAAACCGTGCCGAAAAGCCCGATGAAGGGTCCCGCCGAGCCGACGGTTGCGAGGAAGCTCAACCGCTTTTCGAGATTCTCGCTCTCGCGCGCGATGGCGACGTCGAGCACCTTTTCGAGCCGGGCCTGCACGCCTATGAAGGAGGCCGCGTTCTGCTCGTGACTGCGCTTCCACTCCTTCATGGCGGCAACGAACACGGATCCGAGCCCGCCCGAAACCTTTTGCGACTGCGCCTGATAGAGCTCCTCGAGCGACTGTCCGGACCAGAAGAGGCGCTCGAACCGGTTCATCTCCGACTTGGCGCGGCGATAATGGATCGTCTTGTCGACGATGATCGCCCAGCACCAGATCGAGGCGGACAAAAGCCCGAGCATCACCGTCTTGACCACGATGTCGGCTGCCCAGAACAGGCCCCAGATCGAAAAGTCGGTGTGGGTCGCCACCTGACCCACGGCATCCATCGCTTCCATTGAGTGGTCCCTTTTCGGCTCGGCCACTACGACCGCATGAGCCAGAGAGGTCCCCGATGCGGTCGAAATTTGTCAAATTTAAGAGAAAATTCCCGGATTTCCGGAGCTCTCGCGGGCTTTATCCCTATCGCCCGATCATGGTCAACAAGTGGTTAAGAAAGGGTCTCCGAGGCACCATCACGTTATTGTCATGGCTGATGCCGGACCACGATTGTCATGGGGAACGCCGGACCGGGCGAAACCGTTGTTGCTCCTGCGCTATGCGCGCTGCTTCAACAGGAGGAGAACCCCATGACCATCCGCTTCGTATCCGCGGCAGGCGTTGCGCTTGCCGCGCTTTTCGCAACGGGCGCCGCCCAAGCCGAAGTCGTCGACCTCACCGCCGAACTGTCCGGCGCTGCCCAGGTGCCCGCCAACGATTCCGCCGGCACCGGCACCCTCGAAGGCACGTACGACACCGAAAGCATGGAACTGACCTGGACCGTGACCTATGAGGGTCTGACGGGCGACGCGACCGCCGCCCACTTCCACGGCCCGGCCGGCCCCGAGGAGAGTGCCGGCCCGGTGGTTCCGATCGAAGGCGATCTCGCCAGTCCCATCGAAGGCAGCGCAACGCTGACCGAGGAGCAGGCGACTGACCTGCAGGCGGGCATGTGGTACTTCAACATTCACACCGAACAGTATCCGGACGGTGAGATCCGCGGCCAGGTGATGACGGCTGGCGGCATGTAAGCACGTCATCCTGAGCCAAAGAGAGGGACCAACGCCCCTCTCTCAACCCTTCATCTCAATGGCGAGGCGCTCGCGCAGGTCCGACGGCATGCGCGCGGCGCCTCCCCCGACTTTGATGGCGACGACCGTCACCTCGGCGCTGATGAGAACGTTTGTGCCGGAAAGGATCGCCTGCTTCAGCGTCAGCCGCGCCCCGGTGAAAGCGGCAACCTCGGTCACGACCGTCAGCAGATCGTCGATATGGGCTGCTGCGGCGAAATCGATATGCATCGCGCGCACGGCAAACGCGATGCCATCCCTGATAAGTTCGGAATGGTGGATGCCGAGATCGCGCAGGAATTCGGTGCGCCCGCGTTCGAAGAACTTGAGATAGGCCGCGTGATAGACGTTGCCGGAAAAATCGGTGTCCTCGTAGTAGACGCGGACGGACATGCGATGCGCGCTCATGCCTTGAACGTCACCCCGCGCTCAACCATGGCCGGTTCGAGAAAAACGAAGGTCCTGGCACCGATGCCGTGCAGGTTTGCGATGTCTTGGCGTGTCCATTTCGTCAGATCGGCAAAGCTCACGATCCCCGCGGCCATCAACGCGCGATGGGCCGGCCGGCTGAGCTTGATCGTCTCGGCGATGCGGTCGGAGGCCGCAATCATTGTGATGCCACCATCCGCTCGTCGTGCACGATATCCGTGGCGGTGCCAGGCAGATTCCGCAGGAAGCTCGGCAGCCAACGCGGCAGAAGGTTCATGTACTCCAGCGCGTTGCCGTTGAGTGGCACCCAGTAGAACTTCAGCTCATGCCCCTCGTCCTGCCGTACAAGCCAAGGCGACTTTCCATTCGGACGGGCATCCGCAAGCGCGGCTCTGTAGAACAGACCGATCTCATGGAAATCCTCATCCACACGGCGATAGAAGCTTTCCGAAGTCGCAAGCAACGGACCGATCCGTGCGTTCATGGCAAGTTCCTCGGCGATCTCACGTTCGAGCGAGAGCACACTGGGCTCGCCCAGTTCCACCCGCCCGCCTGGCAGCATGACGTAGTCGTCATCATCTTGGCGGTCGACGAGCACGTGTCCATCAACCAGGACGATAGCCGCCACCCGATAGTTAAATCGCCGCCCGCCATGCGGATAGCTGAGGACGACACGCTCGTTCATTGGATCACCCCCGCCTCACTCTCAAAGAAGACGAGGTGCTCGATGTCGTTGCTCAGCGCAGAAAACCGCTCCCGTAAGCTTGCCGGCACGAACGCATGTTCGGCGAGAGTGTCTCCGGCGATCGGCACCCATTTGAACTCGAGGTCCGCCTCGCCATCCCGGCAACGGTGGCATATTTCGCCGTCCGTGCGGAACGGAAAGCTGTCCGGAAGCGACACGCGGAAATAGTAGCCGAGTTCGTGGAACCGTCTGCCCTGGTCGCTGAAGAAGCTCTCGCGGACGAAAAGCAGGTGGGCGACCTCACCGCGCACGCCCAGTTCCTCCTCGAGTTCTCGCGCCACCGTCTGCTCGCAAGACTCGCCCCACTCGACACGCCCGCCGGGCAACGACCAGAAGTCCTGGAACGTGGCACGATGTATGAGCACGTGTCCGTCACGAATGGCGATTGCGGCCGCCCGCAGGTTGAACCGCCCCGGCGGCAGGTCATAGCTGATCATGTGCCGCCCGCTCATGGCATGCCATCTTTTCCCGAGGAGGTTCGCCTGGAAACTACGCGAATCGCCCAATGATAGACCGATATCACCGTCGGCGTTTATGCCGTGCGCCTTCCACCCAGTTCGAGCAGCACGATTTCGGGCGGGGCGCCCAGGCGGACCGGCAGCCACGTCAGGCCCAGACCTGCGCTAACGACGAGATGGCGGCCATCTTCGGTCACGTGGCCATGCCGGTACCTGTCGCCGTATCGAGAGGGTATGACGGGCGAATGGCCGAAAAGCCTGACCTGGCCGCCATGCGTGTGGCCGGACAGGGTCAGAGCTACGCGTGGGGGTACACGCGGAAAGATATCGGGCTCGTGCGCCATCAACAGGACCGGTTCATCACCTTCGATCTGATCGAGGGTTGCATCGAGGTCGTCGAGGCCGCGCCGGCTGCGTATGAAGGCGAGTTGGTCGCCAAGTCCGGCCAGCCAAAAGCCGCGCCCGTCCTTTTCCATTCGCCTCGCACGATTGACGTAGACGTCGATGCCCGCGGCGGTGAGCGCACCTTCCGCCTCTGTCGACCCGCCTCCGGCCGCTTGCACCGCCGCGTCCGCCCAATAGTCGTGATTGCCAAGAACGGCATGGACGCCGAGCGGCGCGTGCAGCCGAGCGAGGCACGCGCCCCATTCGGCAGGTTTGAGAGAGCGGCTGAAACGCGGCCCCTCGCAATAGTCGCCCAGCAACAGGACGATATCCGGCTCGAGGTCGGCGACGCTGTCGCAGATCGCATTGAGGCGATCGGCATTCAACCATGGCTCGCATGCATGAAAGTCGCTCAGCACCGCGGCTCGCAAGGTCAGGCCAGCCGGCCAGGCCGGCAGGTCGAGATCGTAACGCGCGATCCGCAGCCAGTTCGGCTCGACTGCCGTCGCGTAACCCCCGACGCCCAGCGTCGTCAGCAAGCTTCCGAAGAGTCCCGCCAATACCGCGCGGCGTTTCACTCCCCATCCTCCTCGAAGAGGCTCGCCTGCAGCCCGACGAACCCCTGCGGCACGGCCATGTTGAGGTGCTGGAAGGCAATGGCAGTCAGCAATCGCCCGCGCGGCGTGCGCTGGATAAAGCCCTGCTGGATAAGATAGGGCTCGACGATCTCCTCGATCGCATCGCGCGGCTCGGAAAGCGCGGCCGCGATGGTTTCGATGCCGACCGGCCCGCCACCGTAGAAATCGGCGATGGTGGTCAGATACCGCCGATCGAGCTGGTCGAGCCCGCGCGCATCGACATCGAGCCGCAACAGCGCCTTATCGGCGACGGAGCTGGTGATTTCCTTGGCGCCGTCCACCAAGGCAAAATCGGTGACGCGGCGCAACAAACGCCCGGCAATGCGGGGCGTGCCACGCGAGCGGCGCGCGACTTCCATCGCCCCGTCCGGCGACATCGCTAGCCCCATGAGCCTGGCGCCGCGCTCGACGATCTTCACCAGTTCCTCAGGCGTATAGAAATTGAGGCGCACTGGAATGCCGAAACGGTCGCGCAGCGGTGTCGTCAAAAGCCCCGCACGCGTCGTCGCCCCGACAAGCGTGAACTTGGCGAGATCGATCCTTACCGAACGCGCCGCCGGCCCTTCTCCAATGATCAGGTCGAGCTGGAAGTCTTCCATGGCCGGATAGAGCACTTCTTCGATCGCCGGGTTCAGCCGGTGGATCTCGTCGATGAAGAGCACGTCGCGCTCTTCGAGATTGGTCAGGAGCGCCGCAAGATCCCCGGCCTTGGCGATGACCGGGCCGGACGTGGCGCGAAACCCGACCCCCAGTTCCTTGGCGATGATCTGGGCAAGCGTCGTCTTGCCGAGCCCCGGGGGGCCGACGAACAGCACATGGTCGAGCGCGGCGCCCCGCTGCCTGGCCGCCTCGATGAACACCTGAAGGTTCGCACGCGCATCAGCCTGCCCGATGAAATCGGTGAACCCGGAAGGGCGCAGCGAAACATCGAGGCTATCGTCGCGGCCAGCGGAGGCGGAGGTAAGGGAAGTCACGCGATCGCGTCCTGAACCGATTGGAACTGGGGCAGGCGAAGAGCCTCTTTGTCGAAGGTTGCCGTAACTGAGCAGCCGAACTGCCGGTTGAGCAGGCCGATCACTGCGTCACTGAAATCGACGCCAAGCCGCGCAGCAAGGTCTAGTGCTTCAATCACCAGGTCGCGACGCTCCACGAGCAATTCGCGCGAATCCAGCAGCCCCTCCAGCACGGCAAGAATATCAACTTTGGGCATTTTCTTGACCCGCCTCAGCACCCAATAGAGCTCAACGAAGACGACGGGATTGGCAAATAGTCCATCGTCACCCGCCCCCGCAAATAGCTCACTCGCCAATCGGTACTGTTGCGGATCATCCTGCGTCACGAAGCGGACAAGAACATTCGTGTCAACGCCCAGCACGGATACGCTCGTCGTCTTCAGCGAGAGCCTGAGCGAGCTTCTCGTCCATTTCTTCGATTGTCATGGCCTTCGAGCCGGGCCGATGTAGAATGCCAGCAAGCTCCATGATTGACCGGTTTCGAGGCCTCAGCACGTATCGACCATCGCGCTTCTCAAACTCGACCTTGTCACCGGGTCTGAGCTTCAAATCGTCTCGAACATCCTTGGGCAGCGTAATCTGCCCTTTGCTTGTCACGGTGGCCGTAGGCATACCCATTCTCCTTACTTTCTGAAGATAGTAAGGAGGCGCAGGAATTTCAAGAAAATCACGCACTCAGTTCCTTGAGCCCCAGCCGGATCAGCCGCTCCGTTGCAGTCCCGTCGCCTTCCTGCGCCACTACCCGCGCCACCGCCGCCGAGGCCTGGGCGCTCGAATAGCCGAGATTGGTCAGCGCCGAAACCGCGTCGGCAACGTTGCCGCCGGCAACACCCGCGCCCAGCGCTGTCTGCAACCCAAGCACGCCGGCCTCCGCTGCGCCCAGAGCCGGTACCTTGCTCTTCAGTTCCGAGACGATGCGCAGGGCGAGTTTCGGCCCGACGCCGTTGGCCCGCCCGACCATGGCCTTGTCCTGCAAGGCAATGGCGCTCGAGAGCTCCGAGGGCGTGAGCACCGAAAGGATGGCGAGCGCCACGCGTGCGCCGACCCCCTGCACCGTCATCAGCACGTTGAACCAGGCCTTCTCGGCTTCGCTGGCAAAGCCGAAGAGCCGGATCATGTCCTCGCGCACGATCGTCTCGATAAAGAGGACCGCCGCCTCGCCAACCCGCGGTAGGGACTGCAGCGTCTTTGCCGAGCAGAAAGCCTCATAGCAAACGCCCCCCACATCGACGAGCACGTGGTCGTCTCCGAAACTGTCGATGAGACCCTTCAACTTGCCGATCATGCAAAAGACCTCAAGCGTTGGCGCGAAATGCGGTGATGGGCGTGGCAGATGGCAATAGCAAGCGCGTCGGCCGCATCGGCGCCCTTGAAGTCAGCGGCCGGCAGCAGCGTCTTGACCATCAGCCCGACCTGCGCCTTCTCGGCATGCCCCGTGCCGACGACCGATTTCTTGACGAGATTGGCCGCATATTCGGCGACTGGCAGCCCGCGCGCCGCCGGCGTCATCAGCGCCACACCCCGGGCCTGTCCGAGAATCAACGCCGAGCGTGCCCCCTGGTTGACGAAAGTCTCTTCCACCGCCGCCTCATGCGGTACGAACCGGTCGAGCAGGTCGGCAAGCCCGGAATTGAGCTCCGCCAGGCGCACGGACAGCTCCGCATCGACCTTTGGCGTCAAAACGCCGCAGGCCACATAGCGCAGCCTGTTGCCCTCGGCCTCGATGACGCCCCAGCCGCAGCGCCGCAGTCCCGGATCTATGCCGATGATTCGCACGAAATCGCCCATTCACCACTCTTACGCATGCTGGGCAAACCTACCAAGGCGGAAGTGAACAAAGAGGCAACGAGAACGGCGGGCTGTGGATTGGATAAACTTGCAGCCGTTAAGGGAAGTTCTTCTTCAACGCGTGCGCTTTAGCTTCCCGTGCGGGAAGCTAAAGAGGGACGAGATTGATCGAGATCAACAGCAGATTGCCCCCGGCTGCCTGGATCCGCATCCGGCGCTTCACCGGGCTGCTGACGATGGCGTCCGTCGCCGTGTCGGTGCTGATCACCAATTTCATCCTCGAGGTCTTCTCGAACGGCCTCAACGTGCCGGGCCTCGCATCGGCGGTGATCATGCCGATCGTCCTCGGCGGGCCGATGATGTTCTACCTGTCGCTGCGGCACGAGCAGTTGCGCCACGCCAACCGGCAGTTGCGGGTCATTGCCGAAACCGACTGGCTGACTGCGTGCCTTAACCGCGGTGCTTTCACCGCAAAGGTCGAGGCCGATCTCGCTGATCCCGCGCAGGCGGGCCGTACGGGCGCGCTGCTTATGGTCGATGCCGACGATTTCAAGCGGGTCAACGACCGCTTCGGCCATCAGAGGGGAGACGAGGCCCTCTGCCTGATAGCTGAGGCCATCCGCTTGAGCGTCAGGCAGAGCGATCTCGTCGGGCGCCTCGGCGGCGAGGAGTTCGGCATCTACCTTTCCGAGGCCGACCACGCCGTCGTCGACCAGGTAGCCGAGCGTATCAGGCGCGCGGTGTCCGCTGTCGTTTTCGCGCCAGGCGAAGTGCTCTGTCCGCTCTCGGTCAGCATCGGCGGCATCAGCTTTGCCAAGCCCGCAACCTATGAAGACATCTACCGGCTGGCCGACGAACGCCTCTACATGGCCAAGAGCAACGGACGCGACTGCATCGCGCTGACGCAGGCAGCCTGACGGCCTACGCGGACAGGCGCTCCACGGTCTCGTCGCTCATATCGTAATTGGCATAGATGTCCTGGACGTCATCGTCCTCTTCGAGGATCGACATGAGCTTCAGGAGCGTTGCGCCCTTTTCGTCGTCGACCGGCGTCAGGTTCTGCGGCTTCCACACCGGCTTGACCGACTCGGCTTCGCCGAGCGCCTTCTCCAGCGCGCTGGCGACCTCGCCTATCCCTTCGAAGGTCGTGTAGATTGTGTGGCCTTCCTCGTCGCTCTCGACATCCTGGGCCCCGGCTTCGATCGCCGCGTCCATCACCGTATCGGCGTCCCCGGCACTCGCCGGATAGAAGATCTCCCCGACCCGGTCGAACATGAACGATACCGAGCCGGTTTCACCCAACGCCCCGCCATTCTTGGAAAAGTACGAGCGCAGGTTGGATGCGGTACGGTTGCGGTTGTCGGTCAGGGTCTCGACGATGATGGCGATGCCGCCGGGCCCATAGCCTTCGTAGCGCATCTCCTCATAGTTCTCGCTGTCGCTACCCGCCGCCTTCTTGATGGCGCGCTCGATATTGTCCTTGGGCATGGACTGGGCGCGCGCATTGGTTACTGCCAGGCGCAGCCGCGCGTTCATCGAGGGGTCGGGCACGCCGAGCTTGGCCGCCACGGTGATTTCGCGGGCGAGCTTGGAGAAGATCTTCGAGCGGATTGCATCGCTCTTACCCTTGCGATGCATGATGTTCTTGGCGTGTGAATGGCCAGCCATTCGGATCCTCGGTCGACGTGGTGAGTTGGGAGTTGGCGCCTTATAGGGGCACAAAAGGCAAAAATAAAGTCGGGCGCCGCGTGGTCCGGCTTAGAACTCGGGGATCGCCTGGGCCAGGACCCCGCCGACGCGTAGCGGCTCAGCTCGCAGGGCAAGTCCCGTCGCCGGATCGGTCTCGACCACGACCCCGCAGAGCGTCGCCTCGCCTTCGGCCGGGGTGAAGCGGGCGTTGGCGATACCGGTCAGGAACCGGCCGAGCGGCTCTTCCGCGTCGACGCCAATGATCGAATCGTAGTCCCCGCACATGCCCGCATCCGCCATCAGCGCCGTACCGGCCCTGAGGATGCGGTGGTCGGAGGTGGGGATATGGGTGTGGGTGCCGACGACTAGGCTGACCCGCCCGTCGAGGAAATGTCCCATGGCCTGGATTTCCGAGGTCGCCTCGGTATGGAAGTCGACGATGATCGCATCGGCCTGCTCGCTCAACGGGCAGGCGGCGACCGCCGCCTCGACGGCGCGGAACGGATCGTCGATCGGATCCATGAAGACCCGCCCCTGCGCATTGATCACCAGCACGCGATGGCCCCTGCGCCCCTCGGCGAGCATGGCGCCACGGCCGGGCGTCCCCGGCGGAAAATTGATCGGCCGCAGCAGGCTGGGCTCGCGCTCGATGAAGGTTATGGTGTCGCGCTGGTCGAAGGCATGGTCGCCGAGCGTCACGATGTCGGCGCCGGCATTCTTGAGGCCGAGGAAGTGGTTTTCGATCAGCCCGCGCCCATGGCTGGCGTTCTCGCCGTTAACGACGACGAAATCGAGATCGAGGTGCTCGATGAGGCCCGGCAGCCGCTCGGCCACCGCATCGCGCCCGGCCCGGCCGACGACGTCTCCCAGAAACAATAGCCTCATTGCGCCGCGCCGAAATGCGTCACGCCGTTCTCGGTGACCACGACATCGAGCGGAATATCATGGGCATCTCGCGGGATAAGGTCGACTTGCTGGGCGGCGAAGGCAAGGCCGACGAGCCGTGGTCTCTTGGCGAGCTGCGCCAGCGTGCGGTCGTAGTAACCGCCTCCATAGCCGAGCCGCGTACCGCGATCGTCGAACCCGAGGAGCGGGATGAGGATGACGTCAGGCTCGGCTTTTGGCGCCAGGTCCTCGGGCGCGAGGGTACCGAAACCGGCAGGATAGAGCGGCGCCCCTTCCTCCCAGAGCCGCAGTTCCAGCGGTGCGCCGTCACCGATGACGACCGGCAGGCAGACCGGCTGGCCCGAATCCATCAGCCGCACCAGGATCGGCTGGCAGTCCATTTCGTCGCGAATGGGCCAGTAGGCGGCCACGACCTCGCCCTCGGCCAGGGGAACGCCTTCGAAGAAATGCAGGCACGCCGCCTTGGAGGCCTCTTCGCGCGCGGAATGCGACAGCGCCGCCCGCAGGTCATGGGCCTTTACCCGCAGCGCCGCCTTGGCGCGTTCGATATCGTCATCGATCATGGCGGCTGCCGGTCCGTTATTTGGTGCGTTTCGATTCAGCCTTTTGGACCGAAACGCGACACAACAAAGGAGCCGGAGCTCCAGAATTCAGGTGCCGCCCTGGCCGTGGGACAGTCGATCCCGGGAACCTACTCACGTAGGTGGGCGCCGTATGTCCGAGCCCACGGGCCCGGTCAGGAACAGCTCCCTTAAGGATCGATAAGGCCCCGGGGATATTGGTGTCCTACACGCGCCGGGCAGCAGGCGAGATATAAGACGTTTGCGGAGTGGGTGCAAAGGGGATGAACAGCAGGGTCAGAGTTTGTTGATCCAGTCTTGGCTCTGATGGAACACCCTGACGATCTCGATCCCTCTGGAATCGACCCGATAGACTATGAGATGCGATCCCTTCGGATACGCTCTCACTACCGGCCGAATTTCGTCGCGTTCGGGAGCCGCTTCGGGAAAGTCGACCAGGAGCCGAATGGCCTCAAAAAGTGCATCGTAATATCTGTCCGCCTGAGCCAGGCCAAATTGCTCGGCCGATTTGCGATATATCCCGCGGAGATCCCGCGAAGCCTGAGCAGTCAGGCGATAGTTCGTCTTCAATCGTTTATTCCCAGGTCCTTACGCGCCAGACGACGAACGTCCTCCATCGTAAGGTCGCTGGGACCGCTATCGATTCCTTCCTGCACCAGCCGCTGGAACTCGGCGATCTTGTCCGCCCGCTCCTGATCATGCCGGATCAGATCCCGCACATAGTCGCTGGCATTGCCGTACTTGCCAGACCTGGCTTGGGTTTCCACCCACTCCTTCATCTGCTCGGGCAGGGAAATGTTCATGGTGGCCATGGCTATTCTCCTTCAGCCGGAGAGTAGCAAAAATTGGCAAAGCTTGCCAATCATCCCTGCGGAATCTGTGCCGCCGACTCGTCGATGCCGCTGGCTGCCGTCTCGATCCTTGCCGCAGCCTCGTCGAGCGTCGCGGCGAACCGCCCCTCGATCCGCTCGATCTCGGCCGAGAGCGCCTCGCCGGCACGCGTAAGCTCGGCCACGTGCCCTTCGAGCGCGGCGATACGCCGCTCCGCCTCGGCCAATTCGTCGAGAACGGCGATGCCGGCCATCACCGTCAGCCGCCCGTCGCCGATCTCGCCGACGGACCCCTTGAGACCTTCGACCTGCGCGTTGAAGCGATCGGCCAGACCCAGGAGATGCTGTTGCTGCCCCTCCTCGCAGGCCATACGGTATTTGCGACCGTTGATCTCGACATTGACCTCGGGCAATGCGGCACTCCTGTTCGATTATTTGGCGAGGACTTCGCGCACGGTTTCCATGGCAACCACCAGCCGGCGCGAGACGTCATGGGCGCTATCGTCGAGGCGCTTGGCGCGTGCAGAAGCCTTGTCGAGATCGGTCGCAAGACGGGCGCGCTCGTTGATGAGCTGCCTGGTGTCCGCCTCGATGCGGGCGAGCGTGCGCACCCGCGCTTCAAGACCCTGAAGGCTCGCCTCGAGCCGGCCAACGGACCGGTCGAAACGGGCGATGGCTACCTCGAGCTCGCTGTCCTTTTCGCTGTCGCTCATGGCTCCCCGAACCGCCCCCGCACCGACTCCGGCCTGACCAGTAAGCCCGACCCCTTTACCGAATGCAACCGGCAAGGTCCGGATCGTCATCGTCCTGTCATTGACAGTGCTTTTGAACCTGTTATGCCCTTGTCCCGCCTTGGCGAGGAGGCATTTGGCCTTCTTCTCCCCAGATTCGAGCGAATTTAAGAGCGAGCGATCATGACCAACACGTCTGAGCAGAACGAATTGGCCAATGCCATCCGGTCCCTTGCCATGGACGCGGTCGAGAAAGCCAATTCCGGCCATCCGGGCCTGCCCATGGGCTGTGCCGACGTCGCGACAGTCCTCTTCACCAAGGTCATGAAGTTCGATCCGGCTGACCCCAAATGGCCCGACCGCGACCGCTTCATTCTCTCGGCCGGCCACGGTTCGATGCTGCTTTATGCCTCGCTCTACCTACTCGGCTATGAGGACATGACGATCGAGGAGATCCGCAACTTCCGCCAGCTCAATCACCGGACCGCCGGCCACCCCGAATACGGCCACGCCTCGGGCATCGAGACGACGACCGGTCCGCTTGGCCAGGGCCTCGGCAACTCGGTCGGCTTTGCCGTCGCCGAAGCCAAGCTCGCCGCCGAATTCGGCGCCGACCTCGTCGACCATCACACCTGGGTGCTGGCCGGTGATGGGTGCCTCATGGAAGGCATCTCCCAGGAAGCCATCTCGCTTGCCGGGCATTTGAAGCTCAACAAGTTGACCGTCATTTGGGACAACAACTCGATCACCATCGACGGGGCCGTCTCCAACGCCGATTCCACCGACCAGGTTGCCCGTTTCAAGGCCTGTGGCTGGAACACCATCGAGATCGAGGGCCATGATCAGGCCGCCGCCGAAGCCGCTCTTCTTGCCGCCAAGGCCGCCGACAGGCCGACGCTGATCGCTGCCAAGACCACCATCGGCTTCGGCGCCCCCAAGAAAGCCGGCACCGAGAAAGTGCACGGCAACCCGCTGGGGGCCGAAGAACTGGCCGCCGCCAAAGCAAACCTCGGCATCACCTACCCCGCCTTCGAGATCCCGGCCGAAACGCTGGCCAAATGGCGCGCCGCCGGCACCCGCAGCCAGAACGTGCGCGGCGAATGGCAGGCACGGCTGGCCGCTTCCCCCAAAAGGGCAGAGTTCGAGCGCCGCATCGCCGGCACCCTGCCCGCGGGCCTTGCCGAAGCCATGGACGCCTATAGGAAGAAGCTCGCCGAGGACAAACCGAAGGTTGCGACCCGCAAGTCGAGCCAGATGGCGCTCGAGGTCATCAACAAGGTCGTGCCCGAGACCGTTGGCGGCTCAGCGGACCTGACCCATTCCAACCTCACCAACACGCCCGAGACCCTGCCCTTCACCGCTGCCGACCGCAGCGGCCGCTACATGATGTACGGCATCCGCGAGCATGAGATGGCCGCCGCCATGAGCGGCATTGCGCTGCATGGCGGTCTCATCCCCTATGGCGGGACGTTCCTCGTCTTTACCGACTATGCGCGCCCCTCGATCCGCCTCGCCAGCATCATGGGCCAGCGCGTTGTCTATGTGATGACGCACGATTCCATTGGTCTTGGCGAAGACGGCCCGACCCACCAGCCTATCGAGCACCTCTCGGCACTGCGCGCCATCCCGGGGCTTACCGTTTTTCGTCCGGCCGATGCGATGGAGACTGCCGAGTGCTGGCAGTTGGCGCTCGAGCACCAGGGCCCCTCCATACTCGCCCTTTCCCGGCAGAACCTGCCGGCTGTACGCGCTGAGTATTCCTCCGAGAACAAGGCGGCGCTTGGCGCCTACACGCTCGCCGGCGACGCGAACGCGGATGTGGTGATCTTCGCCACCGGCTCGGAAGTGGCCATCGCCGTCGACGGCATGAAGGCGCTCGGCGAGCAGGGGATTTCCGCCAGGGTCGTCTCCGTACCCTCAATGGAACTGTTCGCCAAGCAGTCCGAGGCCTACAAGGCCGAAATCTTCGGCTCGGCCAGAGCCCGCGTTGCCATCGAAGCGGGTGTCGAGATGAGCTGGGGCAAGTTCCTTGGTGAAAAGGGCCGGTTCGTCGGCATGCACTCCTTCGGCGCTTCCGGTCCTATCGGCGACCTCTACGAACACTTCGGTCTTACACCTAAAGCCGTTGTTGAAGCGGCGACCGCTCAGTTGTAAGAGAGCGCCCGACCCCTCCCCTCCCACCCTTGTCCCCCAAGGAGCGTCTCACATGGCAGTCCGCGTCGCCATCAACGGATTTGGCCGCATCGGCCGCAACATTCTGCGCGCCCTCATCGAATCCGGCCGCACCGACATCGAAGTCGTGGCCATCAACGATCTCGGCCCGGTCGAGACCAATGCCCACCTCATCCGCTTCGACAGCGTACACGGCAGATTTCCGGGGACGGTGACGGTCAAGGACGACACTATCGACGTCGGCCGCGGCCCGATCAAGGTGACAGCCGTGCGCAACCCGGCCGAGCTGCCGCATGGCGATATGGGCGTCGATATCGTGCTTGAATGCACAGGCCTCTTCACCAGCAAGGACAAGGCTTCGGCACACCTCACCGCCGGCGCTAAGAAGGTGCTGATCTCCGCTCCCGCTGAAGGCGCGGACTTCACCGTCGTTTACGGCATCAATCACCACAAGATCGCCAAGGAGCACGTCGTGATCTCCAACGGCTCGTGCACCACCAACTGCCTCGCACCGATGGCCATGGTGATGGACCAGTTCGTCGGCATCGAAAAGGGAATGATGACCACCATCCATTCCTATACCGGCGATCAGCCGACGCTCGACACCATGCACAAGGACCTCTATCGGGGGCGCGCCGCGGCGCTCTCGCAGATCCCGACCTCGACCGGCGCGGCCAAGGCTATCGGTCTCGTCCTGCCCGAACTCAAGGGCAAGCTCGACGGCATCTCGATCCGTGTCCCCACCCCGAACGTTTCGCTGGTCGACCTCAAGTTCATCGCAAAGAAGTCGACGACGGCACAGGAAGTCAACGAGGCGCTGGTCGCCGCCTCGGACGGCAAGCTCAAGGGCGTGATGACTTATACCCACTACCCGCTGGTTTCGAGCGACCTCAACCACGACCCGCATTCAGCCACGATCCTGCTCGACCAGACCAAGGTCATGGACGGCAACTTTGTCAACGTGCTCGGCTGGTACGACAACGAGTGGGGCTTCTCCAACCGCATGTGCGACGTCACGACTGCCTTCGCCAAGACGCTCTGAGAGCTCCCTTCTGGGATGTGATTTGAAACGCGCCCCACACGGGGCGCTTTTCTTTTGCGATGGAGACAACGCAGCCGCCAGCGCGTTAGGCTTCCACCGCAAACTCAGACGCGAGGCCCCCCATGTTCTCCCGATCCATCCGCTGGCGCACCCTCGACGGCAACGGCCTTGAACATCTCTTCATTTCCGCGACCGGTGACGGTCTGCTCGCCCATGGCATGATCGTCAGCGACAATGACGGCAGCAGGTTTGCCGCACACTACACCGTCACGCTCTCGCCTGATTGGGGATTCCGCGAGGCCACCATAGAGACGGTCGAAGGCACCCAGCTGCATCTCGTTCGCGACGACCTGGGCAACTGGACGGCCGATGGCATCGACCTGCCTGAACTCGGCGGCTGCGTCGACATCGACATGTCGGCGAGCGCCTTCACCAATTCCCTGCCGATCCGCCGCGTCGGTCTCGAGCTCGGCGAGCCGCGCCGCTTCGACATGGCCTGGATCCCCCTCGATACGTTGAAGCCCTTCCGCGACGGCCAGGTTTACACTGCCCTCGGCGACGGCCGCTATCGCTACCAGTCCGACGAGACCGACTTCGAGGGCACCATCACCGTCGATTCCGACGGGCTGGTACTGAGATACGATCCGCTGTTCGAGCGGGTGTGACTGAAAGGCTGAGGGCGCAGCTCCACCCCCGTCACCGAGCTGACATACAGTCGTCACACGCTCGAAACCAAATCAGTGCAAACGCACCCACGTCGATCGCATCGGAGTGGATCATGTTCGCAACCGGGCGTTGGATCGCCATCGCCGGCACGCTCGGCAGCGTGCTCTTCGGCTGGCACCAGCAGGCCTGGTGGCTTGCGGTGCCGCCGGCCTGCTATCTCGCCTATGTCGTCTGGCGCGACAAGGCGATCCGCTCACGCATCGGCTCGGCAGCCTGGGCGAGCGACGGGTTCGCCCGCTTCCTCGTCGTTGCCGACGTCGCCCTTGTGCTGCGCAACGCCGCCGGCAACGTCCTCGTCTTCCTGATTGCCGGTCTCGCCCGCCAGCGGCTGGGACTCGCCTGAACGGCGGAAACACCTCTCCCGCCGCTTGCGGGCTTTTCCATCGCGCCCGCTTCTGTTACGCCAGCGCCGATTTGCGCTAGAGTGGGCGCGGCTTGGCAACGATAACGGTGACCCTATGACCTCGGCTTTCAAAACCCTCAAAGATCTCGATTTTGGGGGTAAGCGCGTGCTGCTGCGGGCCGATCTCAACGTGCCGGTCGCCGACGGCAAGGTCACCGACGCGACCCGTATCGAGCGCATCGTCCCGACCATCCGCGAACTGGTTAAGCATGATGCCAAGGTCGTCCTGCTCTCCCATTTCGGCCGTCCCAAGGGAAAGGTCGATCCCGAATTCTCCCTAGAAATCGTCGTCCCCGCCATTGCCGACGCCACCGGCCACCCGGTTGGCTTCATCGCCACCGACTGGACTGACGTCGCCAAGGCCGCACGGGCTATCGACCAGGCTCCCGTGGGCAGCGTGCTGGTTCTCGAGAACACCCGCTTCCACCCGGGCGAGGAGGCCAACGACCCCGAGCTTGTCGCGCGCATGGCAAGCCTCGGCGACGTCTACGTCAACGACGCCTTCTCGGCCGCCCACCGCGCCCATGCTTCGACCGAGGGCCTCGCCCATGCGCTCCCGGCTGCGGCGGGCCTCGCCATGCAGGCCGAGCTCGAGGCACTGGAGGCCGGGCTCGGCGCGCCGCGGAAACCCGTGGTCGCCGTCGTCGGCGGTGCCAAGGTCTCCTCCAAGATCGATCTGCTCGAGAACCTGGTGACCAAGGTTGACGCGCTCATCATCGGCGGCGGCATGGCCAACACCTTCATTCATGCCCTGGGCTACGGCATCGGCAAGTCGCTGGCCGAAAAGGACCTGGCCGACACTGCCCAGCGCATCCTCGACAAGGCCGACAAGGCGAGCTGCGCGGTGATCCTGCCCATCGACGCCCAAGTCGCCTGGCACTTCGAAGCCAACGCGCCGCACCGGCTCTATGGCGTCGACAGCCTCGATCCGGACGGCATGGTGCTCGACATCGGTCCGGGCTCGGTCGAGCGCATCAAGGGCGCCATCGACGAAGCGCAAACCGTCGTCTGGAACGGACCCATGGGGGCGTTCGAGTTGGCCCCGTTCGACAGGGGCACTGTCGAAGTCGCCAGATATGTGGCCGAGCGGACCAAGGCCGGGAAACTCGTATCCGTCGCCGGCGGCGGCGATACGGTTGCCGCCCTCGCCCACGCCGGCGTCAAGGACGCCTTCACCTATGTCTCGACCGCCGGCGGCGCCTTCCTCGAGTGGATGGAAGGCAAGGCACTTCCGGGTGTGGAGGCGTTGCGGGCATAAAAGTTTCCGAGATCGGAAACTTTATATTGCGCCGCAAGCCCAAGCCAGATAGTTTCCGCATCTGGAAACTATCTGGAGCCGTGCCGTGTCCCTGACGCTATACCTTCATCCGCTGGCCTCGTTCTGCCACAAGGTGCTCATCGCACTTTACGAAAATGGAACGCCGTTCACGCCTCAAATCGTCGACCTGATGGATCCCCAGTCGGCGCGGCAGGTTCTCGACCGCTGGCCCGTCGGCAAGATCCCGCTTCTGGAGGACACGGCTCATGACCGGATCGTCCCGGAAACCAGCGTCATCATCGAATACCTCGATAAACACCATCCCGGCCCGGTCCGCCTGCTCCCGCGCGACGTCGACGGAGAGCTCGAAGCGCGCCTGTGGGACAGGTTCTTCGATCACTACGTGTCCGTGCCGGTGCAGAAGATCGTGACCGATCGCATCCGGCCGGCCGGCGCCGCCGATCCTCACGGCGTCGCCGGCGCCCGCGCGACGCTGCGCACCGCCTACGACATGCTTGACGCGCATCTTTCCGGTAAGAATTGGGCGATCGGTGCCGAGTTCAGCCTTGCCGATTGCGCCGCTGCACCTGCATTGTTCTATTCCATGATTGTCGAACCCTTGCCGGCAGACAAGACTCACCTTGCCGGCTATTTTGAGCGGCTGATGGCGCGCCCGAGCATCCAGCGGGTACTTGCCGAAGCCCGGTCCTATTTTGCTATGTTCCCCTATCGCGAAGCCATCCCCGCACGCTTTTTTGCCGAGTGACGGAGACTGATCTGCAGGCTGAAACCGCAAATCTCGACCGGCTTTTTCAAGCGCTCGCCGACCCACACAGGCGGGCCATGGTCGCACGGCTGGTGCGTGGTCCCGCTTCGATGAAGGAACTGGCGGCGCCGCTTGGCATCGCCCTGCCCTCGGCACTCAAACACCTCCAGGTGCTGGAGAGCGGGGGCATCGTCAGCTCGCAAAAGGCCGGCCGGGTACGAACCTTTGCCATCGAGCGCCAGGGCCTGGAGACGATCGAGGACTGGCTCGCCGAACACCGGCGCCAGCTCGAGGCGGGCTTTGACCGGCTCGAACATCTGATGCGCAGCATGCCCGAGGAACCTTCGCAATGAACCGCCCAATGATGTCCGGCACCGCCGGCGCGCATTCGAGCTTCACCATCGAAAGGCAGCTGCCGGGGCGCCCCGCTCACGCCTATCGCTTCTTTGCCGAACCCGACCTCAAGCGGCGCTGGACCGAGTGCCACCCGGACTGGACGGTTGTGGACGAGGCCTTCGACTTCCGCATCGGCGGAAACGAAACGACCCGCCTGCGCCGCGGCGACGGAGCCGTGCAGACCGTCGACATCCACTACCTCGATCTCCTGCCGGGCGAACGGATCGTCTATGCCTACAGCATGCGGTTGGACGAGACGGCAGTGTCGGCCTCGCTGGTGACCATCGCTCTCGTCCCGGAGGGCACCGCCACCCGCATGCTCTATACCGAGCACCTGGCGATGCTCGAGGGAGCGGGGGCGGCAGAACGGCAGATGGGTACCGAACAGGGTTTCGACCGGCTCGCCGCCGAGATCGAGCGCGCCCTGGCCAACTGACCCCTACCCCTATCGGAGGCCCACGCAATCGTGGGCCCAGAAGGTCTCCGAATAGACGAAGCTGCCGGTCATCCAAGGCTCGTAGGCCGATAGCCGCGCCACTTGAAACGCCGCCTCCGGGATGCGCAGGGATGGCCGGCGGAAGCCGAGCGAAACCGCATTCTCGAACCCGCGCGTCGAGTAGTACCGCGGCGATCCTTCCAGAAAGACCAGCGGGATGCCGAGCTTGTCGGCCTCGGCGAGAGCGCTCTCGATCAGCCGGGCCCCGATCCCCTGCCGCCGGACCTCTTCGGCGACGGCCAGCGGAGAAAGGGTAACCACGTCGACAAGGCGAGGCGGCGCATCAAGCCGCGCGGCGCTGAGGAGGACGTGGCCGACCACCTTTTCGCCCTCGCGGGTTGCAACGAGGGAGACGGGCGCGATGGCGGCCGGCGCATCGAGCAATGCTTCGACGAGGCGGGGAACTGTCTCGCCACCGAAAGCGCGTTCGTGAAGATCACGGATCGCCTCGAAATCCGCGGGTTGCGCAGCGCGGATAGCCAGACCGGCAACGTCCATTTCTCCCACCTTCGTCGTATATCCCTTGGTCTAATCGACGCTCTGCAACCTTCGGCTCTATCGTTGAGTTCAAGCTCCCGCCTCAACCCTTCGAGAGACGAAAATGCCCGCCATGTCATTGAATGCCGTTGCCCAGAAGCTGATGACGCCGGGGCAGGGTATCCTTGCCGCCGACGAGTCCGAACCTACCATCGCCAAGCGCTTCGCCAAGATCAACCTGCCCTCGACGCTGGAACTGCGCCGCGACTACCGCGAGATGCTGTTCCGCTCGAACCAGGCGATGCAGAGCTACATCTCCGGCGTCATCCTGACCGAGGAGACCCTCGAGCAGTCCGCCGCCGACGGCACCCCTTTCCGCGCCATCCTTGCCGATGCCGACGTCGTTCCCGGCATCAAGGTCGACCGCGGCGCTTTTCCGATGCCCGGCGACACGGGCGAAAAGATCACCGAAGGGCTCGACGGGCTGCGCCAGCGCCTCGCCCGTTATGCTGAACTGGGTGCCGGCTTTGCCAAGTGGCGCGCCGTCATCACCATCAACGACATCGCCCCGACCCGCAACAATATCCGCGCCAACGCCCATGCGCTCGCCCGCTATGCCATCCTTTGCCAGGAAGCGGGCATCGTGCCGGTGGTCGAGCCGGAGGTGGTGGGCGACGGCGAACCCGGCAACCACTCGATAGAGCGCTGCGCGCAGGTGACCGCCGAGGTCCTGGAGAACGTCTTCAAGGAGTTGCGTCTCGCCGGTGTCGACCTTTCCGGCATGCTGTTGAAGCCCAACATGATCCTGCCCGGCATCAACTCGCGCGAACGCCCCTCCATCGACGAGGTCGCCCGCCGCACTGTCGAGGTACTGCGCGAGCAGGTGCCGGCCGCGGTGCCCGGCATCGCCTTCCTTTCGGGTGGCCAGACCGACGAGGAAGCAACCGCGCACCTTTCGGCGATGAACCAGATCGATGGCAAGCCCTGGCCGCTGACCTTCTCCTATGGCCGCGCCCTGCAGAACGTGGCGCTGCGCCTCTGGGCCGGCCGGCGAGAGAACTTCCCCCAGGCGCAGGCGGCCTTCACGCATCGCGCTCACATGAATTCCCTTGCCGCCCTCGGCCAGTGGAGCAACACCCTCGACCGGGCGGCCGCCTAGAGCGTTTTCAGCAAAAGCTGATACCACTTTTTGCGGTTCGAAAACGCGACAATTAACTTAGAGCCTTTCGACGTCCCAACGTCGCTTCGGGCGCATGTCACGGCATGCGCCCGTTTTCTTTGCATTTACAACCAGTCACGCAGTTTTTTGCGCCTGCCGCGTTTTTGAGTCGCAAAAGTGGTATCCACTTTTGCTCGAAACGCTCTATTGCTGCGCGAACCCTTTTCTCGCCAAATTGGCCGAGCAAGAGAGCGCGTTCGTCGTCGTCCGGTAAACCATGGCTGCTGCACAGATCTTTCTTGTCACACCGCAATCCGCCGAACCGGCGACCTTCGGTCCGGCGCTTGCCGAAGTGCTGGCCGCCGCACCCGTCGCCGCGCTCCTGGTGCGCCGGCATGAGCGGACCGACGCGGCCTATCGCGCGCTGGTGCAGGCGGTGCTTCCGGCCGCGCAAGGCGCGGACTGCGCCGTGCTCGTCGAGGACGATGCGGCGCTCGCCCGGCGGATCGGGGCCGACGGCGTGCACGTGACCGGCAACGCCCGCTCCGTCAAGGACGCGGTAGCGGCAGTCAAACCCGGCCTCATCGTCGGTGCCGGGCCGATCCGCAGCCGTCATGAGGCCATGTCCTTGGGCGAGTTCAACGTCGACTATCTGTTCTTCGGCGACCTTTCAGACCCCGCCGACGCCAACGCGCGCGAGATGGGCGCCTGGTGGGCCGAGACTTTCGAGGTCCCGTCGGTGCTGAGTGGGCGCGCCGGCGAGGATTCGGCCGGCTGCGAGTTCCTGGCACTCGGCGAAAGCTTCTGGACGGGCGCCGAATCGCCCGCCGCGCTCGCGGTCCGCGCCGCCAAGACGTTGGAAACCGCGTGATGGCCGGCCGCGGGCTGCTCTTTGCTATGATCCTTGCCCTCGGCGCCGTGAGCGTGGCCGCGCAGGACACCCCGATCCCCGACGCGACGGCGCCGGACCCCGCCGACGCTGAGGCCGCCCGGGACATCAGCAATGACATCTTCGGGTCCCGCCGGCCGGTCGACATGGCCTATGGCGCCTTCCAGCGCGGCTATTATCTGACCGCGCTCGAGCGCGCCCTGCCGCGCGCGGCCGAGCATGACGCCGTCGCCCAGACGCTGATCGCCGAGATCTTCGCCAAAGGGCTCGGCGTCGGGCAGAACGTGGAGCGGGCAGCCAGCTGGTATCAGCTCGCCTCCGACAACGGCGACATGCTGGCCACCTTCGAGCTCGCCCTCCTCTACCAGGACGGCCGTGGCGTCGCGCGCAACCGTCAGAGGGCCGCCGATCTCTTCCGCCAGGCGGCCGAGGCCGGAAGCATCGAGGCAAAATACAATCTGGCGCTGCTGCATGTGGAGGGCGTCTATGTCGAGCCCAGCCTCACCCGTGCCGCCGCGCTGATGAAAGAAGCGGCCGATGCCGAGCTTGCCCAGGCGCAATACGACTATGGCGTGATGCTGATGGAAGGCGCGGGCATCGCCCCGAACCCCGCCGAGGGCGTGAGCTATGTTGCGCGCGCCGCCGAAGAGGGCCTCCCCCCCGCCCAGGTCGACTACGCCACCATTCTCTATATGGGTCAGGGCGTGGAGCGCGACCTCGAAGGCGCCGTCGAGTGGTACCGGCGCGCAGCCGACGCCGGCAATCCGGTCGCCCAGAACCGCTACGCCAAGCTCCTGGCCGCCGGCGAGGGCATCGAGCCCGACCTCGAAACGGCCGCCATGTGGCGCGCACTCGCTCGCCGGCAGGGCGTCAACGACACCGCCCTCGATGAGATGCTTGCCGCCGTCCCGCCCGAAACCATCGCCCGTGCCGAACTGCGCGCCCGTTATTGGCCGGCCGAACCGCCCAGCGACGGCGTGCCGCCCGCGTCCGGCTTCGTACCAGGTCCTGCCGCAGGCGCAGATGAGCCTGCAACCACAACGCAAGACCCGCCGGCCGAGGACGATGCGGACGGACCCGAGGCGGCGACAGAGGAAGGCGAGACCCAAAGCCCTTGAACCGGGCGGCGTTCTCGGGCAAATAGGCGCCCTGCCCGCAATCCCGGCTCAACCGCCGGCCTCGACAGACGTGCCGGCTAGCTCGTTCGCCCCCCATTCCAATCAGGAATACCTCACCGCATGGCCCGCTCCGCGCTTCTCCACATCATGGTCCAGGCCGCCTTCAAGGCGGGTAAGTCGCTGACGCGCGATTTCGGCGAGGTGGAGAACCTGCAGGTCTCGCGCAAGGGTCCGGCCGACTTTGTCTCTGCCGCCGATCGGCGTGCCGAGGAGATCGTTTTCGAGGCACTGAGGAAGGCCCGCCCGACCTATGCTTTCCTGATGGAGGAAGGCGGTGAGGTCGTGGGCACCGACGGCCAGCACCGCTGGATCGTCGACCCGCTCGACGGCACCACCAATTTCCTCCATTCGATCCCGCTGTTTGCCGTGGCCATCGCCTTGCAGCGGGGTGATGAAATTGTCGCCTCCGTCATCTACAACCCAATCCTCGAGGAACTCTATACCGCAGAGAAGGGCGGCGGGGCGTGGCTCTCCGACCGCAAGCGCCTGCGCGTTTCCGGCCGCCGGCACCTGGCCGATTGCGTCGCCGTGACCGGTATCAAGACGCAGGGGACGGCCAACGACACCCTCTCGCTCCGCCAGGTCGCCGCAGTCAACCCGGCCGTCGCCGGCATGCGCCGCTCGGGTTCCATTTCCGTCGACATGGCCTGGCTGGCCTCCGGCCGCTACGACGTGCTCTGGGAAGCCGGCCTTGCCCCCTGGGACGTGGCCCCCGGCCTGTTGATGGTCCGCGAAGCCGGCGGGTTCGTCACCGACTATTCGGGCGGGGCCGGCTCGATCTGGAACGGCGAGGTGGTGGCCGGCAACGAGACCACGCAGGCCGCGCTGATGAAGGTGCTGAAGACGGTCAAATAGAGCGGCTCGAAAGCGCGACAATAGCCTGAAGCTCCCGTTCCGACTCCGTCAGAACGGCAGGGCCCATCGCTCCGGCCCCGTCGAATACCGTCTGCAACCATTGCCGGACCCCTGGATCGCTCGGTCTTTCTTTGAAACCGCTGCCCGTGCCCCGACATCAGGTCGAGAACAAACAGCACGACATGGAAGCGGAAGACCGGTTTGTCCGCATGGTCCTGTCATCGGCTCCTCGTCACCTCTTACCCGTTCACGTTTCGCGTTACCGACTTGGAACACCACGCGCTATCGTGTTGTTAGTCTTTGTCATTGTCAGGCCACGTTGGTCTGACTAGTGTCAAACCACAGTTCCAGATGATTTGCAGGGCCGGGGGGCGAAGGTTCACCAGACGATGACGCAAGGATACGACCCTTATCGCCTCGGCAGCCCGACCGTCTATCTAATCAAGATGCTGATCTTTCTGGTGCTGGCGGCCCTCGTCGGCGCGATTCTCTATTCGACCCTCGTTACCTTCTTCTGGGCCAACCCGTTCATCAACTCGATGATCATCTTCACCCTGGCGGTGGGCATATTCCTCTCCTTCCGGCAGGTCGTGCGGCTGTTCCCCGAAGTCAAATGGGTCAACTCCCTGCAGGAAGGCGGGCTGCCGGGCGGACGTCCCCCGGTATTGTTGGCGCCCGTTGCAGGACTTTTACGCGAGCGGATCGGGGAGGCGGTGATCACGCCCTCGGCCATGCGCTCCATTCTCGATTCGGTTGGCAACCGGCTCGACGAGGCCAAGGATACCTCCCGCTACCTCACCGGTCTTCTGGTGTTCCTGGGCCTGCTCGGCACCTTCTACGGCCTTCTGGAAACCGTGACGTCGGTGGCCGGCGTCATCAACGCCCTCGACGTTACCGCCGGCGACACCACCACGCTCTTTACCAATCTCAAGGAAGGACTGACCGCTCCGCTCGGCGGCATGGGCACGGCCTTCTCGTCTTCGCTTTTCGGCCTTTCCGGCTCCCTGATCCTTGGCTTCCTCGATCTGCAGACGAGCCAGGCGCAGAATGCCTTCTATACCGACCTCGAGGACTGGATGACCTCGATGACCGAGCTCGACCATCCGGTGACCGCCATGCAGGCGACCGGGCTCGGCGTCTCGGGCAGCGAGATGCAGGCGATGCTCGAGCGGCTGGGCACCACCATGCAGTCGACCAGTTCCTCGCAGAACGCCATCCGCGCCATGGCCGAGCTTGCCCGCGGCATAGACGGCCTGGTCAAGCACATCCGCACCGAACAGGACGATTTGCGGCGCCACATCCTTGAACAGGGCGAGACCAACCGCAAGCTACGCGACCTCATCGAGGCCATGCTCGCCGAGGGCGAGGACGAGCGGCGGAACTGACCCATGGCAACCTTGGCACGCGCACGGCGCAGGGAATCGAGCAACTACTGGCCGGGGTTTGTCGATGCCCTGTCGAGCCTCCTGCTCGTCATCATCTTCATGCTGAGCCTCTTCATGCTCACCCAGTTCTTCCTCGGCCAGGAGATCCAGGGTCGCGACACCGCGCTGCAGCGCCTCAACAGCCAGATCGCCGAGCTGACCGAACTCTTGCAATTGGAGCGCGCCAACTCGAACGATCTCGAATCGACTATCTCCATGCTGACCGCAACTCTTGCCGGTGCCGAGGCCGAGCGCGACCGGTTGGCCGGACAGCTTTCCGGGGTGGGCACCGGGCTCGATGACAAGGACGCGCAGATCGCCTCGCTCCAGGAGGACCTTGCGGGTGCGCAGGAACTTTCGGACGAAGCCAATGCCGCCGTCGCCCTCCTCAACCAGCAGCTCGCGGCACTGCGCAGCCAGATCAGCGCGCTGGAGGCTGCCCTCGAAGCCTCCGAAGCCCGCGACACCGAGAACCGCACGCAGATCGCCGATCTCGGTCGGCGCCTCAACGTGGCGCTCGCCCAGCGGGTCCAGGATCTGACGCGCTACCGCTCCGACTTCTTCGGGCGTCTGCGCGAGATTCTCGAGGGACGCGCGGACGTGCGCGTCGTCGGTGACCGCTTCGTCTTCCAGTCGGAAGTGCTCTTTGCGCCGGGCGAAGCATCGATCTCGCCGCAGGGCCTGCCGGACCTCGATGCCCTGGCGCAGGCAATCCTGCAGCTCGAAGACGAGATACCCGACGACATCAACTGGGTGTTGCGCATCGACGGCCATACCGACCGGCGTCCGATCTCCAACATCCAGTTCCCCTCCAACTGGGAACTTTCGGCCGCCCGCGCCATCTCGGTCGCCAAATACCTCGTCGACCAGGGCGTGCCGCCGGCCCGGCTCGTCGCCGCCGGTTTCGGCGAATTCGCCCCGCTTGATCCGGCCAACACCGAAGAAGCCTATCGCCGCAACCGCCGCATCGAGTTCAAGCTGACCGAGGGGTAAGGCCGCCGCTTGAAAACGAATTGCATCGCGCCTTAATGGGCCAGGGCCTTTTGCTTGAGCTGTTCGAACTCGTCGTCGGTGATGGCGCCTTCTTTCAGGAGCGTCTTGGCGCGTACGAGCTGGTCAGCCGGAGACGTCGCGGCAGCTTGCCTGATATAGGCCTCGGCTTCCGATTTGAGCCGGCGTTCTTCGGCCAGATCCCGCTCCGCCATACCCTGCCCACGGACCACCAGATAAACCAGCGCCGTCAGTAGCGGCAGTACGAAAAGGGCAATCAACCAGATGGCCTTGGCGAACCCGCCGATCGACGCGTCGCGGAAGAGGTCGACGACGATCCTGAAGAGCACCGTGAGATAAGCAAGCAGGAAAAAGCTCAACAGGATTAGCCAGATGATTTCCCAGAACATCGAAGACATGTTCACCTCCTATGCTTTGGTCCCGGCTGCCTTCCGGCCGGGCCACGCCAACAGAGCCAATGCCGTTCCCTCGCCGATGAGCTCGATGCCGACCAGCAGGCCCACCAGCCAGTTGGCCGGGTCCGGCAGGCTGCCGACCAGAACCAGGGACAGCAGGATGCCGAGCACGCCGCTCCCCATGACCCACTGCCACCCCGGGAAGGGTCGTATGCTGAGGCCGAAAGTCAGCCGCGAGACGCCCTGCAGCATGAGGAAAACAACGGCGAGCAGGATGATGGTCTGCCGCGCCTGCTGCGGGTCGCGTAGCAGAAGGAAGCCGATGAGGAGGGTGATGAGCGCGGAGATGAGCTGGAATCCGGCATGCGGAAGCGACCGCATGCCGAGCAGGATGGCCGCCTGCAGTGCGGCGATGACGATGAGCAGCCAACCCAGCGGGACGGCGAGGCCACTGGAGGTCGCGAACGAATAGATGATGGCGAGGAGCCCGACGACGCCGAGCAGCACTCCTTCGCCCGCGTAGAGCAGTGCGAAGCGTTTGACATTGTCCTGCAGGGCCTGGCGGTAGATTTCGGACGCGGCGTTGAGGGAAACGGCCATGGGGTGATCCTTTCGCTGGACTGTGGCCTGTTCAGAACTCCACCGGGTCGCGGATGATCGGACAGGTCATGCCACCTCCGCGTCCGCGGCCAGCTCGGCGCCCGAGATGGTGATCACCTCGATGCCCGCCTTGCGCAGCAGCGTATTGGTGTAGGTGTTGCGGTCGTAGGCGAAGATCGCACCGGATTCGACGCAGACGAGGTTCGCCCCGCTGTCCCCGCTTGGCAACGTCCCCCCACAGCACGTCATCGAACAGGAGCGCACCGCAGATGCCCGCCCCGACCATGGACCCGACGACCATGGCGGTCAGAGCATGGCGTGAGAATTCGTCTCCTCCGGCGTCCAACGACACCTCCGCAACCAAAGCAAAACCGACCGGCTCGCAAAGAGCCGGTAGCAACCTGATCGCGGTCGGCCGGGTTGCCGAAGGCTTGTTGTGCGGTCTACCGCAGCACCTCAGCCAAAGGGGGATTGGCGAAGGTAAAGACCTATCAAAACTGAAAAATGATACACCTGACTAGAGACGGGTGCAAACAGTATATTCTATCAACTGGGCGTTTGATTCAAAATATACTCTTGGAGATGAATACAGAACTCGCTGAAAACACCTCTCAGTCTAAGGCACGGTTCCGGGATCGAGGCTCATTCAAGCTGCGTGAGGCAGATGGGTAATGCCACATCGCGTTCACGACAATGACAGGCGAGCCTGCCTATTCGGCGGCCTCGGGCAAACGGAACTGCAAGCGAGCGAGCTCGGCATAGCGTCCGCCCTTGGCCACCAGTTCGTCATGTGTGCCCTGGTCGATGAGACGCCCGCCATCGAGGACGAGGATGGAGTCGGCATCGCGGATGGTGGCGAGCCGGTGGGCGATGACCAGGGTCGTACGGCCGGCGCGCAGGTGTTCGAGCGCCGTCTGCACCGCCTTTTCGCTCTGCGCGTCGAGCGCGCTGGTCGCTTCATCCAGCAGCAGGATCGGCGCATTCTTGAGGATGGCGCGGGCGATGGCGAGCCGCTGCTTCTGGCCGCCCGAGAGCATCACCCCGCGCTCGCCGACAACGGTGTCGTAGCCGCCCGGCAACTCGGAGACGAAATCGTCGACGAGTGCGGCCTTGGCTGCTTCCATTACTTCGGCTTCGCTGGCCTCGGGCTTGCCGAAGCGGATGTTCTCGGCAATCGTGCCGGCAAAGATCGTGGGCTCCTGCTCGACATAGGCCATGCGGGCGCGTAGCGCCTTCGGGTCGACCTCGCGCACGTCCATCCCGTCGACCGTCACCGCGCCGCTCGTAACGTCGTAAAAACGCTGCAGCAGCGCCAGCACCGTCGACTTGCCCGCGCCCGACGGGCCGACGAGCGCCACCGTCTGCCCCGCACTGACCGAAAAAACGAGGTCATGCAGGACCGGCCCTTCCGCATCGGAACCGTAGCTGAACCCGACATGCTCGAAGGCGAGCGTGCCGAGCGGCGGCTGCGGCAGGGGCTTGGGATTGGCGGGGACGCGGATGTTGGGTTGCGTCTCGAGAATCTCGATCAGCCGCTCGGTGGCGCCGGCGACGGTGTTCAGCATGCCCATGACTTCTGAGACGTTGGTCAGCGCCCCGGAGGCCATCAATGCATAGACGAGGAACTGCGCAAGCTGGCCGGCCGTCACCGAACCGTCGAAGACCGAGCGCGCACCCCACCAGACCATGAGGACAACCGAGGACGTGCCGAGGAAGATGACCAGCGCAATGAGCGCCGCCCGCGCGAAAAGGCGCTTGACCTCGGCATCATAGCTGGCCTGGCTGCGCTGCCCATAGATGTGCTGCTGCTCATCCTCCTGGGTGAAGGACTTGACCGTGCGGTTGGCGCCCAGCATTTCGGTGGCCATGGCCGAAAGCTCGGCGAGCGCGTCCTGCGTACGCCGCGACATGCGGCGCAGCCGCCGCGCATAGGCAATGATAGGCAAGAGGATTGCCGGACCCGCTACGACCACGGCAAGGGTCAGCATCGGGCTCGTCAGGAACATCATGATCAACGCGCCGATGATGGTCACCAGAGAGCGAAGCGCCAGCGATGCACTCGAACCCACAGCCGAACGGATGACGGTCACGTCGCCGTTGAGCCGGGAGGTGAGCTCCCCGATCCGGTGCGTGTCGAAGAAGCGCGTGTCGAGCGAGAGCAGGTGCGAGAACACCGCTTGGCGCAGATCTGCCACCACCCGCTCGCCGATGACCGAGATGAAATAGAAGCGCGCGCCGCTCGCAGCCGCCATCACCACGCCGATCGCAACGATTGCCCAACCGTAGCGCGCTACGTTCTCGAGATTCTGTTCGAGGAAGCCGTCATCGATGACCCCACCGAGCATGGCAGGGATGGAGAGCGAGGCGATCGCCGATATCAGAAGGAACGCGACCGTCAGCGCCAGGCGCAGCGGGTAGCGCAGGACGAACGGCAGGAGGCGCCTTAGCGGCCCGACCCTGCTCATCTGCGCCTCGGCGCCGTCGACGGCCTTCTCGGCCGAACTGGAAACCTTGCCGGCCTCGTCTGTCATGCTGCCTGCGTGCGGTTGAACTTGACGCCTCTAAACTTGGCGCCTCTAAATAGGCTCCCCTGCCCCGGCCCGCAACAGGCTTGCCTGCGACCTATTGGGGCGGGAGCTTGACCCTTGCGATTTCGCCGCGCTTTCTGTAAGAAGCGCGCCACGATATTCCATTCAGCTCACCGGGCGCTGCGGCGCCCGTTTGATTTGAGGCAGAGCCCCATGAAGACCGACATCCACCCGGACTACCACACCATCAACGTGGTGATGACCGACGGCACCACCTACCAGACCCGTTCGACCTACGGCAAGGAAGGTGACACGCTCCAGCTCGACATCGATCCCAACACCCATCCCGCCTGGACCGGCGGCACCGGCCAGCTCATGGACCGTGGCGGGCGCGTTTCGCGCTTCAAGGAGCGCTTCAAGGGCCTCGGCATCTGAGCCCGAGCCCTTACGGAATTCCACAAAGGCCCGGCCATCGCGCCGGGCTTTTGCTTTTTCGCCCTTCAACTGCGGCCCTTTTCGAACGAGGGCAGCTCGGGATCGATGCTCGCCCAGGAAACCCGGGAGCGCGTCCAGCTCTGCCGGGCCGGGCGCACCGCGGAAGGATCGTCGAGACTTCCGGCCTTCAGGAACCGGACCTCAGGATGCAGGGGCGGAACCGTGAACAGCGGTGAACCGCATTCCGGACAGAAGAAGCGGGTCACCGCCCGGCCGCTGTCGCCGGACTTCGTATAGCCCTTGGGCTCGCCCCTGACGATCTCGAAGCCCGCGGCATCGACCGGCACGCTGACGCCGAAGGCGCTGCCCGAAATGCGCCGGCAATCCTCGCAATGGCAATAGTTGGCGTCGCGCACCTCCCCCTCATAACGGTAGCGCACGCCGCCACAGAGACACCCGCCCGTCAGCACCTGATACATGGTCCGCTCCTCACTTCCGCAATAATCCCTCGGCCTCAATCCGATGATGGTATGATCGTCGCCGGATCTCCATCCACGGCAGCGGCGAGCTTAGGCGGCAGTACGTCGAGCAGGTAACCCAGCGACAGCGGCGTCTGCCAGCTCATCGCCGCGTAGGCGAGCCCGTCGCCATCGTCGAGCCAGACCGATCGTCCTTCCTTGGCAATATCGAGCAACTGATAAAGCCCCATGGCTTCGATGGCCGGTTGCACGCTGCTCTGCGTATCCTCGATCGGCCAGATCACGACGTCCATGTCCAGGAGATGGATGTTTTCGGGACTGATTTCGATCCGGTTGTCCGCCTCGGCGAGGTATCGAGCTCGGGTGGGAGCACAAGACCAGTGTCGGCCAGGAACTTGCTGGCCAGATCATCGCTTCCCCAGGCGATGAAGACACCATCTCGATAATAGATGTTGGTGCCCGTCTTACCTTGCAGCTCCGGGTATTCGGCTCGCACGGCGGCATAGCGCTCAGCCAACGCCTCGATGATTGCCTGCGACTTTTCCGTGGTGCCGGATGTCGCCTCGTCAATGATGGTCAGCTCCGCCTGCCAGGGCGCACCCCAGTGCTCGTAGCCAGCCGGGGTGACGACGACCGGTGCGATCTTGGAGAGCAACTCGTAGCTTGCTTCGTCCATGGTGACATAGATCGCGATGATGAGGTCGGGTTGCTGGGCTGCAACCCACTCGAAATTGATGCCCGATCCGTACATCACCTCCGGTTCGGCGCCCAGTTCCTCGCGCGCCTCATCCGCCCACGGCCAGGTGGCATAGGGACGCTCACCCCACCATTCCTTCACGCCGATTGGCGCGACACCCAAGGCATAGAGAAAATCCTGCTCATGCATCCCGACCGACACGACCCGGACAGGCTCCTCCTCGATAGTGGTGGTGCCATAAACGTGCTCGACGGTTACCGGAAAGTTCTGCGCGGCTGCCGGCGCCGCCGTGAGCAGCAGCATCATGGCGGCGAAAGCGATCTTGCGATTCATGTTCTCTCCCTCCAGTCCGATCAGACAGGAAGGTTAGATAAATTATGATCTATAAAGTCAAGTTAGAGCGGGACGCGAAAACGCCTGTCCTGGGCTTGATTCGGGATGGGTACCGGTGTTTCGCAAAGATCTCGCGACGACGAAAAGCGCCAACTCTCAATCCGGCCGGCCGAACGCTGCTTTCAACCGATTGAGTTGGTCGGCAATGGAATTGGCCGTGCCCGGATCGAGCTCGGGCATGCTGCCGCGCTCGAGCCGGTCGAACTGCAGCACCCGCTCGAAGAGCCTGTCGCCGCGCGCGATATAGTCGAGAAGCATTGCCGGCAGGTGCTCGTATCCCGGCCCGCCGCGTTGCGACGGGGTGGCAGAGAACTTGACCTTTTCCTTTTCGACCCGCGCGTTCTCGGGCGTGATCTCGCCCTCGTTGACGGCGCGCTGCAGCAGCAGCCAGGAGGCGAGCTGCATCAGCCGGGTCGTCAGGCGCATGGATTCACTGGCATAGAGGAACGAGGTTTCGCGCGCCAGCAGGCGACTGTCGGCGCGCCCGTCGCCATCAAGATAGGAGGCGACCTGTTCGATCAGAGCCATGCCCTCGCGGTAGAGCGCATCGAACCCTCCCGCGGCCACGATCCTCGGACCCAGCGCCACCGCCGGTTTGCTTTCGCCTGCTTCCGCCAAGAGAACCCCGTCCTGCCTGCCTACCCGGACGCCGCGAGCCTATGTGCATTCGCTTTGCGCGTCACCCCCTGAGCCGCACGACGCTCAAGAGAGGTTTAACCGCTGAGCGTGACCCTTGCAGAATGCGAGAGGCTTACGGCTGGCGCAAAAGAAAAGAGCCGTCGAAACGGCTCTCGGAAGTTAACAGGGAGGCGTCAAACAGAGGGAGAAACCGCTCTGAAATCCAGAAAAGCTCTGAATAACGGAAGGTTACCGCGAAGGTCTTAATTGTGCGTTAACGGGACTCTCTTTCTTAACCCTGCCGCTTGAGGGCTTGTGAACCAGCTCGCGAGTCCGGGTCCCGCCGATGAACTGTCGATGAACCTGCCGTTCCGGCGGGGTTGGGGTTGGCCGTGCTTTCCTGCGCCCAGTCGATGATCGACGTAACGCAGGAGAAAGACATGAAAGCATCCATCATCACCGTTGCCGGCATCCTGGCGCTTAGCGCCGCGCTGGCTTTGCCGGCCGCCGCCGCAATCCACAAATTCGGCGAGGTTCCTGCCGGAAGCCACCAGTTCGTCCACCCGCTCGACGAGACAGGCTTCAACCCGCAGCCCGAACCTCCCGTCAACCTGCAGCTCGAGACCCGGGAGCACGTCGCCATCGGCCTGCTGTTGCCCGCGGTACAGAAGGTACGCTGCTCCTGCTGAGGCAATTCTGACAGCCGGTCCTCCTGGACCGGCTGTCAGAACTTGAAGATCGAATCGGCCTGCGAGCGCGTCTTGCCCTTTTCCTCGATGGCCGCCCTGAGACGCGCTATTTCGTGCTCGAGCAAGACAATCCTCGCCGTCAGCTCCTCGACCGACAGGGTATCGAGCGGCATGCCCACCTCATGGGCCGTCGGTTTTTTCGCATCCTCGTCCTCGAACATCTCCGGCCTCCTTGCAGGCACCTCGCCCTAAAACGCCACCAGCAAACCCGCAATATTACGCCGGCCGTCTTGCCGGGCAAGCGCCGACGCGTGACACTCGGTCCATGACGATTCCGAGACACATGACAGCCATCGCCATTGCCTCCCCGGGCGGCCCGGAAGCGCTGACCCCGGTGAGCACCGACGTCCCCGCCTTCGGCGACACGGACGTGCTGATCCGCGTTGCCGCCGCCGGCATCAACGGCCCCGACCTCGCTCAGCGCCGCGGCGCCTATCCGCCCCCGCCCGGCTTCTCGCCACTCCCGGGCCTGGAGGTAGCCGGCGAGATCGCGGCCCTGGGCGCAAAGGTTCCGGGCCTTGCCGTCGGCGATCAGGTGATGGCGCTCACCAATGGCGGCGGTTATGCCGAATATGCCGCCGTACCCCACGGACAGGTGCTGCCCCTGCCGACCTTCTGGTCCATGGAAGAAGCGGCGGCGCTCCCCGAGACCTGGTTTACCGTGACCCAGACTCTCGTCATGCGCGCCGGGCTTTCGAAGGGCATGAGCGTTCTCGTCCATGGCGGGGCTGGCGGGATCGGCGGCGCGGCGATCGCCATTTCCGCAGCGCTCGGGGCAAAACCCATCGCCATCGTCTCCTCGGCGCACAAAGCCGATTATGCCCGCGCCATGGGGGCGGCCGAAACCATTGACCGCACGCGGGAGGATTTCGTCGAGCGCACGCTCGCCCTCACCGGTGGCAAGGGTGCCGACCGCATCGTCGACGTCGTCGGCGGAGAGGTGGCGGCGCAGAACGTCGCGGCCTCCGCCCGCGGCGGCCATATCGTGCAGATCTCGACCCTTGCCGGCGGCACGGCCTCCATTCCACTGCGCGAGATGATGAGCAAAGACCTCACCCTTTCCGGCTCGCTCCTGCGCCCGCAGTCTTCGCAGACGAAGGCGGTCATCGCGGAGCGCATCCATGCCGAGCTTTTCGTCCACCTGGAGCGCCGCGACTTCCCCCGGCCGCGCCTGACGGTCTTTTCGTTCGAGGACGCGCCCGCCGCCCATCGGGCCATGGAAACGTCCGAACATTTCGGCAAAATCGTGCTGCTGACCGACTGGGGGCGCCGGCGGTCGATCTGAGCGAGATCCGGCCGACAATTCCGTTGCGGATCAACCCGCCAATCCCTATATTGTCGGTAATTCCCCTCAATTTAAGACAAGAGGCGGAGCGAGCCGGAGGAAGACCGGCCGCGCCTGCAGGAGAGTTTTACCAATGGCCACACAATTGCTGATGCCCAAGGCCACCGCCGTCTGGCTCGTCGACAACACCGCTTTGTCGTTCGAGCAGATCGCGGCGTTCTGCACACTGCACCCGCTAGAGGTGCAGGGGATCGCCGACGGAGACGTCGCCGCCGGCATCATGGGTGTCAATCCCATCCAGAACGGACAGCTGACGCGCGAGGAGATCGAGAAGGCAGAGGCCGATCCGAACTATCGCATGAAGGTTTCCGACCCCAAGGTGCGCGTAGCCGCCGCCAAGCGCAAGGGCCCGCGCTATACCCCGATCTCGCGCCGCAACGAGCGGCCCAACGCCATCAAATGGCTGGTGCGCAACCATCCCGAGTTGAAGGATGCGCAGATCATGCGCCTTGTCGGCACCACTAAGTCGACGATCGAGGCGGTGCGCGAGAACACCCACTGGAACGCCGCCAACCTCACTCCCATGGATCCGGTCACACTGGGTCTGTGCAGCCAGATCGACCTCGACCTCGAGGTCAAGCGCGCCTCCAAGGGCGCCGTTGCGACCGAAGAGCTCACCGAGGGCACGATGCTGCTGACCGCCGAGGAGGCACTGGCGCGAGCCGGCGGCCGTTCGAGCGAGGAAGCCGAGGGAGACGAGCGCGGGGACGAGCACCGCCGCGCGCCCGAGGCAGCCGAGGCGTTCGATGCCGATTCGGTCTTCTCCAAGCTCAAGTCGCTCAAGTCCGACAGCGACGAGTAACGAGCAACGCGGCGGTTGGAGCGGGATGCGAAAGAGCGGACCGGTTTCTAGCAACAAAAGAGCGCGCGATTGGATTCCATCAAATCACATCGCGCTCTAGGGTGTGTTGAGATTCAGGTCAGGCCGAGGCGAAAATGGCCGTTTTCGAGAACCGGAGCGCAGCGTACCTTGGGGTACGTGAGCACCGGAAGCGCAGAAGACGGGCATTTGCAGACCGGCATCACCTGAAGATTAACGCGCCCTAGCGGGAGGACGACTTGGAAAGCAACCTCCTGCTGGCCATCTTCGTGGTGCTGGCGGCGAGCATCGCCCTCGTGCCGCTCGCCAAATGGGCCGGCTTTGGCACGGTGCTCGGTTATCTTGCCGTCGGCGTGCTGATCGGCCCATTCGGCCTCGGCCTCGTCGCCGACGGTGAGACCACATTGCAGGTTGCCGAGTTCGGCGTCGTCATGATGCTGTTCCTCATCGGCCTCGAGCTGCAGCCGCGCGAGCTCTGGCGAATGCGCCACAGGCTCATCGGCCTCGGCGTCACCCAGGTGGTCGTTACCACCGCGACGCTCGCCGCGCTCCTTACCCTTTTCGGCTATGCCTGGCAGGTCGGGATCATCATCGGTCTCGCGCTCGCGCTTTCCTCGACCGCCATTGCCATGCAAACGGTCGATCAGCGCAACATCATGTCGACCGATACCGGCCGCACCAGCCTTGCCGTCCTGCTGCTGCAGGACGTTGCCGTCATCCCCATACTCGCCGCCATCCCCATTCTTGCCAGCCTCGTCAACCTGGAGCCGGCCGCCATCGGCGAGGAATTGGCCGAGGCCGCCAGCGCCGTCGAGGATCCGGCCGACTGGTTTACACCCATCGTCATCATTGGTGCGTTCGTTGCCGCCTTTGTCGCCAGCCGCTTTCTCGTGCGCCCGCTCTTGAGCCTCGTGGCCAGGAGCGGCGTGCGCGAAGCCTTCACGGCCCTCGCCCTGGCGCTTGTCATCGGTGCAGCGCTCCTGACCCAGCTCGCCGGCCTCTCGCCGGCGCTTGGCGCCTTTATCGGTGGCGTGCTGCTTGCCGACAGCGAGTACCGCCACGAACTCGAGAGCATATTGGAACCCTTCAAGGGCCTGCTGCTCGGCCTCTTCTTCATCTCGGTGGGGATTTCCATCTCCTTCGACGTGCTGGCGCAAGAACCGGTGCGCATCCTGGCACTGGTCGTCGGGCTGGTGGCGGTCAAGATCCTCGTTCTCTATCTCCTCATGAGCATCGCGCGCCTTCACCTTGCTGACCGGCTGCTGGTGGCGCTGCTCCTGAGTCAGGCCGGTGAGTTCGCCTTCGTCGTGCTGCAGTTCGCCATGACCGCCGGTGCCATGGCCGAGCCCGACTACCAGCTGCTGACGGTCGTGGTGGCGCTCTCGATGTCGGTGACCCCGCTCCTGCTCTTCGCCTTCGATCGCCTGGTCGCGCCGCTCGTCGACCTGCGCGCCAATCCCCTGCCCGCCGAACCCATCGATAGGCGCCAGTCGATCGTGGTTCTCGGCTACGGCCGCTTCGGCCAGATCGTCACCCGAATGCTGCGCGCGCAAGGCTTCGAGATGACCCTGATCGATGACGATCCGGCCCAGATCGAGCTGATGAAGCGTTTCGGCATCAAGGTTTTCTATGGCGACGGGTCGCGTCTCGACCTGCTGCATGCCGCCGGCGTCGGGGAAGCGAGGCTGGTCGTCATCGCGGTCGCCGGCGGCCACCGTATCGTCTCCATCGCCCAGATGCTGAGGAAGCATTTCCCGCACGTCCAGATCGCCGCCCGCGCAACCGATCGCGAACACGCCCACGCCCTGATGGAATTGAAGGTCGAAGCCCTTGAGCGCGAGACGTTCCTCTCGGCCATCAGCCTGGGGACGCAGGCCCTGGAGCTACTCGGCTACCCGCCCGGCCATGCCAGGCGCTTGGCTGACGCCTTCGAACGCCACGACCGCCAGCTTCTCACTGAATCCTTCGAGGTCCGCGACGATGCCGAAGCTTATGTCGGCCTTTTCCGCCGCAAATCCGTGGAGCTCCTCGACGAGGTGATGAAGGCCGGCGATCCGCCGGTTGACAAGGACGCGTCCGAGAGGTCCGAATAGCACCATTCCCAAGGGCCGCCGCTCCTGCGCCGACCTCTCCCACCCAGCGAAAGGTCCCGTTTGCGCGGGAATGATCCAGTGAAAGACCACATTCCTGCCGCACGAGGGAGCTCGGTGCGTTGACTGCGGTGTTCGACCCTTTCTTCGTGACGATCGCCGTGTCGACGGTGCTGCTCGTCGGCCTGTCAAAGGCCGGGCTCCTGGGCAGCCTCGGCATGGTGGGCGTGCCGCTTCTGACCTTCATCATGCCCGCGCGCGACGCCGCCGGCATGATGCTGCCAGTGCTTTTGGCCATGGACGCCATCGCCGTCTGGAGCTACCGGCGTGACGTCGATTGGCACATCCTCAAGATCATGCTGCCAGGGGCCATGGTCGGCACGCTGATCGGCTGGGGACTCTGGGCCGTCGTCAGCGACGCCATGGTGCTGCTGTTTGTCGGCATCATCACCCTTCTCTTCATCCTCGACGCCATCCTGCCGCTGAGGAAACGCCTGGAAGGTCTGCCGCCCTCGAGGCCCTGGGGCCGGTTCTGGGGCACGTTCGCCGGCTTTACCAGCTTCGTCAGCCACACCGGCGCGCCGCCCTTCCAGATCTACGTCCTGCCCCAGCGCCTGCCGCCCGCTGTCTTTGCCGGCACGGCAGCCTGGTTCTTCGCCATCGTCAACACCTCCAAGCTCATCCCTTACTATTTCCTCGGGCAGCTCAACCCGGCCAACCTGACGCTTTCGGCCATGCTGGCGCCGGTGGGCGTCGTCGGGGTGCTTGCGGGCGTCTATCTGGTGCGTCGCATCTCTGCCAAATACTTCTACCGTATCGCCTATTGGCTGGTGTTCCTTCTGGCCTTGAAGCTCGTCTGGGACGGTGTGACCGGCCTCTTGGGTTGAGTTGCGGCCAACAAAAAAGGCCGCGGTGATGTCCGTGGCCTTCCTGATTCCTCGTGATGAGTGGCTTTTGTCGTCAGTGTGCTACGGAACCCTTCGCTTTGGTCAGCTCGTCCTTGACCACCAATTTCTTGCGCTTCAACGCCGTGATCCGCATGTCGTCATAGGTGGAGCGCTGCATCTCGGTCTGGATCTCACGATCCAGCTCCTGATGACGCCGCTCGAGAGCGGCGATGTGGCCTTCAGTCGTCATGACAACTCCTTTCAGCGTGTGGACGACCGATCGTCACAAATATTTCAAGCATTGTCGACCGCCTTGTGCCCAGAGTTGAAAATCGGGTGCAAAACCCGGGCTGATCGGTTAACCAGAACGGGTACGCTGCGGGGTGGGACCGGACGCGCGATGCTGCCGTTGACCAAGGAACAAGAGGCCGCACTGGGGCTGGAACTGGCTGCCAAGCGCCAGGAGCACGCCGATTTGAATGCGGCGATCGAGATGCTCACCGAATCACATGTACCCGACCGCATGCTCATCCAGCGCCTGAAGAAGCGCAAACTGATGCTCAAGGACCGCATCGTGCAGCTCGAGAACATCCTCCTGCCCGATATCATCGCCTGATCGTCAGGCGAACCTTACGCGCTCCATCTGCGGCTCCGAATCGCGAGCTTCCCCTGGGCGCGTCCATTTGACGCGTCCGCGCCCAGCGTCGGCAGACAGGCTTGCAACTGACGCGACATGGGAAGATAACTGCATACCGACCGTCGGTCTGTCGCGCGCAGCTTGTGGAGATTTCCGATGAACCGTATCGTCAAGCCCGCCGAGATCCGCCGCGAGGAGATTCTCGAATGCGCGTTACGTCTCTTCAGCCAGCAGGGGTACGACGCGACCTCGGTCAACCAGATCATCGCCGCGCTAGGGCTTTCCAAAGGCGCGTTCTACCACCATTTCGCCGCCAAGCAGGATCTGATCGAGGCCCTGGCCGTGCGCTTTGCCGACGATGCGGCCCGCATGGCAAGCCCGGTGCTCGAGGACGAGAGCCTCGACGCCTTCTCACGCCTGTCGAAGTTCCTGGCCAGCATGCGCCAGAGCAAGGTCAGCGCTGCCTTTGAGGTGCGCAACACCTTCGAGCCGCTGTTCCGCCCTGAGAACATGGCTCTCTTCGATCGGGTGCAGCAGGCGCTTTTCGGCGTCGTTCGGCCGATCCTGACCCGCATCATCGCCGACGGGGTTGCCGAGCGCACCTTCGACACCCGCCATCCCGACCTTGCCGCCGAGACCATCCTGCACGTCATGGGTTCGGTGCGCAAAGTCGTGACCGATCTCTATGCGGCGCGCAACGATGCCGACCTCGACGCGGCCGCCGCCGAACTTGTCCTGCGCTACGACTATATGGGCACGGTGGTCGATCGCATTCTCGGCCTGCCCGAAGGCAGCATCGTCCTGACCGATTGCGACACTATTCGTGTGATGATGGAGGCCTGGCGGCGCGAGAAGAGCGCCGCCTGAGCCCGCACCCCGCCGGGCTTGATGCCTGTGCACCTTTCGGCTAGAGCATGATCACGAAAAGTCGCAGACTTTTCGAACAAGTTCATGCGGCGAAACAGACATTTGGGGCGCGGGTTCTGATTCGAGCGGAACGCCGAGCTCCAGGGCGCATTTGCCGCCGGAGGGGCCGTGGCCGATGCATAACCCGCCGCCTGTCGCCATCGTCATGGGCAGCCAGTCCGACTGGCCGACCATGCGGCATGCCGCCGACATTCTCGACACCTTGAAGGTCGAATACGAGGCGCGCATCGTTTCAGCTCACCGCACGCCCGCGCGCCTCGTCGCGTTCGCCGGCACTGCCCGCGACGAGGGCTTCAAGGTGATCATCGCCGGCGCCGGTGGCGCAGCGCACCTGCCCGGCATGATCGCCGCGATGACGCCGCTGCCGGTCTTCGGTGTGCCGGTTGAATCGCGCGCGCTTTCGGGTCAGGACAGCCTTCTGTCGATCGTGCAAATGCCGGGCGGTATCCCGGTCGGCACTCTTGCCATCGGCAAGCCCGGTGCCATCAACGCAGCGCTCCTTGCCGCCGCCGTCCTTGCACTGTCCGACGAAGACCTCGCCGAGCGGCTCGACGCCTTCCGGCGCGCCCAGACCGATGCCGTGCCGCAATTTCCCGCAGACGACGAGTAGCGTGTTGACCGCCAGTTCTCCCCTGCCCCAGGGTTCGACCATCGGCATTCTCGGCGGCGGCCAGCTCGGCCGCATGCTGGCCCTGGCCGCCGCGCGGCTGGGCATGAAGACCCATATCTTCTGCCCGGATCAGCAAAGCCCCGCCTTCGACGTCACTCCGTTCAAGACCGTCGCCGCCTATGACGACGAGGCGGCGCTTGCAGCCTTCGCCGAGGCGGTCGATGTCGTCACCTACGAGTTCGAGAACGTACCGGCCGCGACCGCCGAATTCCTTGCACAACGCAAGCCCCTGCGTCCGGGGGCGAACGCGCTCGCCATCTCGCAGGACCGGCTCGCCGAAAAGCAGTTCCTTTCGGCGCGCAACATCGCCGTCGCGCCGTGGCGCGCCGTCCATGAGCCTGCCGCGCTCGATACGGCCATCGCCGAACTCGGACTGCCGGCCGTCCTCAAGACCACGCGGCTTGGCTACGACGGCAAAGGCCAGCGTATCCTGCGCACACCCGACGACGCCGAAGCGGCCTTTGCCGCCCTCGCACCCAAGCCCCTGGTGCTGGAGGCCTTCGTGCCGTTCGACAAGGAGATCTCCGTCGTCGTCGCCCGCGACGTTTCCGGGACCGTCAAAAGTTTCGAGGCCGCCGAGAACGTCCATCGCGACCATATCCTCAAGACCAGCACCGTGCCCGCCGGCATACCTGCCGCGCTCGAGCGCCATGCGGCAATGGTCGCCAAGGCGATCGTCATTGCCCTCGACTACGTCGGGGTTCTGGGCGTCGAGTTCTTCGTCGTTTCCCGCGACGGACGCCCGAGCCTCCTCGTCAACGAAATCGCCCCGCGCGTGCACAATTCCGGCCACTGGACGGAAGCCGTGTGCATCACTGATCAGTTCGAGCAGCACATCCGCGCCGTCGCCGGCTGGCCGCTGGGCGAGCCGGCGCGGCTAGCCGACGTGGTGATGGAGAACCTCATCGGCGAGGAGATATCGGGCGTTCCCGGAGCCTTTGACGGCAACGCGCGGCCGCACGTCTACGGTAAGGCCGAGGCCCGAGCCGGCCGCAAGATGGGCCACGTCAACCACATCCGACGCGACTGACCGAAACGCCATCAGCGCGCGAGCCAGTCCCGCATCGCGGCAACCACGGCTTGCGGATTCTCCATCGTGGGCAGATGGGCGCTGTCCGCGAAGGTGACGAACTGTGCCCCGGCGATCCCCTCGGCGATCTCACGCGACAGCTCCGGCGGAATCATCCTGTCGCTTTCCCCAACGCCGACCAGAGTCGGCACGGTGATCGTCCCGAGCGTCGGGCGCGAGTCGATCCGCCCGAGAATCGCCGTTTGCTGACGCATATACGCTTCCGGCCCGACACGCTCCGACATCGCCTGCACGTCGGCCGCCACTGGCGTGCGCAGGTGCTGCGGCGCAACGAGGCTCGCCAGCAACCCCTTGGAGACGCCGATGAACCGTCCGAGCCGCACGCTCTCGATGCCCTTGCGCCGAGTCGCTTTGCGATCTTCGTCGTCAGAGCGGGCCGATGTGTCGAAGAGTGCGAGGTGCGTGACCCTTTCCGGAGCCTGCCGCATGATCTCGAAGGCGACATAACCGCCCATCGAGAGCCCAGCCAGGGCGAAACGCGCCGGCGCGGAAGCCAGTGTGCGGTTGGCCATGGCGGAGATCGAATCGTCGCGTGTGAGGTCGGCGACGACCGGCTCAATATCGCTGCCGAGACCCGCCGTCACATCGCGCCACAACCGCTCGTCGCAGATCAGACCCGGCAGCAGCACTAGTGACGTCGTCATCGAGGTCTCCGCGAATTGTGATTTCAGGGGATCGAGACTTCTTCCGATGCGTGGGCTAAATCAAGCCCGTGGCCGCGCTTTTTGCGCCGCAACCAGTGGACAAGCCGTTGGGCTTGCGCTATAGAGCGCCCACGGTGACCGGCTGTGCTGGTCGGCGACGGGGCCCTTTGGCCTTGGCGCTTTCCTCTATGGACAGATTGATAAGCTTCGAAAGGGCGGTTGACCTTTGCAAGTAGTCGTTCGCGATAACAACGTTGACCAGGCGCTGCGCGCGCTCAAGAAAAAGCTGCAGCGCGAAGGCGTCTTCCGTGAAATGAAGCTGCGCAACTACTACGAGAAGCCCTCCGAGAAGAAGGCGCGCCAGAAGGCCGAGGCCGTGCGCCGCGCCCGTAAGCTCGCCCGCAAGCGCGCCCAGCGCGAGGGTGGCCTTGCCGTTGCCGGCCGTCCGGCCGCGGCCCGCCCTGGCGCCCCCGCCCGTCCCGGCGCCACCACGCGCTAAGTCGACGCACATAGAGATTTGAGGAAACGCCGCCCATTGGGCGGCGTTTTCGTTTGGCAGTCGGCGATGGCGCTCCTGTAGGAGAGAAGCCGTGGAGCCCGCAGTAGCGCCGGTACGCAGCTGAGAGAGACTACCGCGTCGCCCGCTCGAAGAACTGCTCCGCCCGCTCCCAGATGCCACGAGCCCAGAGGTCGCTATGGCCAGCGTCCGGCTCGATCCAGATGCCGTTCGCATTCGGCGCCAGCGCATAGAGCCGCTCGCCGTTGGAAACGCCGATGGTGGTGTCGGCGGTGCCGTGGGCAACGAACACCGGTTCCTCGACCTCCGTGATCCACTCATCCGAGCGGAACTGGTCGAGCATCACCCAGCCGACCGGCAGCAGCGGATAGCGCTCGGCCGCGACTGAGACAGCCGAGAGAAAGGGCGTCTCGAGCAGCAGCGCCTTGGCGTCCCTGCGGCTGGCGACATAAGTCGCCGGCCCCGAGCCCAGCGAACGGCCCCAGAGCACGAGTTCCACCCCGGTCGCCTGCGCCCAGTCGAAAGCAGCAAGCGAATCTTCGAGGATCGCCACCTCGCTGATCTCGCCCGGCGAGGTGGGAAAGCCGCGATAGTCGAAGGCGAGGAACCCGTAGCCGTCCGCCACCCACTGCCGGTAGCGCTCGTCCTCGCCGGTAAAGCTACCCGAATTACCCTTGAAATAGACGATGAGCGGCCGACCCGCCGCCGGCGGCGCGTACCAGCCGGTGACGGTCTGCCCATTGCCCGTCGGAATGGTGACCTCCTCGGCGCCGGCCAGTCCCGCTTTGGCCAACGCCGTCACCTCGCCATTCGCCGCATACTGCAGGGCGCGCTGGTTGACGTACATATAGCCGATGACCGCGAGATAGGCGACGACCAGGAGCGTTGCCAGAACGACAAGAATGCGTCGAAAGAGCCTCACGCGTCGGCCTCGTCCTCGGTCAGCGTATGTTCGATCGCCTGGAGGAACACCTCCTCCGGCTGGGCGCCCGAGAGTGCATATTTGCCGTTGAAGACGAAGAACGGCACGCCGCGGATGCCCTGGGCCGCCGCTTGCGTCGCCAGCTCCTCGGTTATCGCCAGCTCCTTGGGATCGCTGATCGCGTCCATCGCCTCGCCCTTGTCGAACCCATGCGCCTCGGCCAGGTCCGCCAGCACATTGTCGTCGTTGATGTTTCGGTGGTCGAGAAAATAGGCCTCGGCGATGGCGTTGGCCAGCGTATGCTGCGTGCCGTAGGGCCTGGCGAGGCGGGTCAGTGTATGTGCCTTGGCCGTCGGGAACATGCGTGGCTGCTGCGAGAGGTCGAGCGGGATGCCCGACTTTTCCGCTTCCGCCTCGGCACGCGCCCAGATTTCCTTGGGATCGCGCCCGTACTTGGCCCGCAGCATGTCGGCGACGACGACGCCTTCCACGGGCGTCGTCGGGTCGAGATAGAACGGATGGTTCTCGATGATGACGTCGATGCCGTGCGGCAACGTCGCCACTGCCTTGTCCAGCCGTGTCGAGCCGATCAGGCACCAGGGGCAGACGACGTCGGTGAAAACGTCGATCTTCAATGTCTTTGCCATCGTACGTCCTTTCGTCTGCGACCGGTCTCTCACATGGACCGGCCATCGCGCAACCGCAAGGACGCACCCGGGCGTAACCTGGTTACCGGGTGGATGAATCGTTGGCTCAAAACGAAGCCGCCGCCGCCCGACGGTCGGAGTGCGCTCAGCTGAACGCGAACACTGCGCAGAACACTATGCCCAGCAACAGCAACCGCATGACCAGGCCGAGGAGCTGGGGCTTGACCAGATTGGGCTTGACCGCGCTCACCACCAGCGCGGCGAGGAGCAGGACGACGAACACCATCTTGGCCTGGAACCACGGCCCGAGCCCGGCAACGTCCCCGCCATAGCGCATCGCGACCATGATGATGCCGGTGACGACCAGGAGGCCGAAGGCGATGCGCCCGTTGCGGCCGATTTCCGCACCGAGCCCGCCCAGGGTTGATCGCATCTCCGGCGTTGCGCCAGCCATCCGCCGCCCGATGAGCGGCATGACGATGTTGCCGGCCAACCCGACCCCCAGCGATATGAGATGCACAACGAGCAAAAGGTTGAAAATGATCAAGTCCACGTCCGTCTCCCCTTTAGAGCGTTTTCAGCAAAAGTGGACACCACTTTGCGGTTCGAAAACGCGACAACTTAACGATTTGGAGGCGCCGCCCGGCGCCGGTCCATTGCCTGAAAACGGGCACGTGCTACAACCTCAAGTAATCTTGAGGTCAAGGATTTTATCGCTATGACACCCGAATTAACCGTCGGCGAACTGGCAGCCCGCAGCGGCGTCGCCGTCTCGACGCTGCACTTCTACGAAAGCAAGGGCCTGATCATGAGCCGCCGCACGCGCGGCAATCAGCGGCGCTACGAGCGCAGCGTCCTGCGGCGCGTCGCCGTCATCCGGGTCGCCCAGGAGCTGGGACTGTCGCTCGCCGAGATCGCCGCCGCCCTCGCGACCCTGCCCGACAACCGCACGCCCAACCACCTCGACTGGATCAAGCTGTCGGCCCGCTGGCGCGACGACCTCGACCGGCGCATCGCGCAGCTGAAGAAGCTGCGTGACGGATTGAGCGACTGCATCGGCTGCGGTTGCCTCTCCCTCGTCACCTGCCCTCTGCGCAACCCCGGCGATCGGCTCGGCAAGCAGGGTCCCGGTCCCCGTCGGCTGCTACCCAAGCACTGACCTGAAGATCGGCGGCGGGTCGATCGAGATTCGACTCAGGCCGGCATCAGCCGACTATCGACCGACCCTCAGTGGCCCAGTGCCTTGACAATATCCTCGGTCATCTTCTTGGCGTCGCCGAAGAGCATCATGGTGTTGTCGCGGAAGAAGAGCTCGTTCTGCACGCCCGCGTACCCGGCCGCCATGCCGCGCTTGATGAAGAGCACGGTACCGGCGTCTTCGACGTTGAGCACCGGCATGCCGTAGATCGGTGAGGTCTTGTCGGTCTTGGCCGCCGGGTTGGTGACGTCGTTGGCGCCAATGACGAAGGCGACATCGGCCTGGGCGAACTCGGAATTGATATCCTCGAGCTCGAACACCTCGTCATAGGGCACGTTGGCTTCGGCAAGCAGCACGTTCATGTGCCCCGGCATGCGCCCGGCCACCGGATGGACGGCGTACTTGACCTCGACGCCTTCGGCCTTGAGCTTGTCCGCCATCTCGCGAAGCGCATGCTGGGCCTGGGCGACGGCCATGCCGTAGCCCGGCACGATGATGACCTTGCCGGCGTTCCTCATCAGGAACGCCGCATCCTCCGCCGCGCCCTGCTTGACCGGCCGCTCCTCCTCGGCCGCGCCGGCCGCAGCCGTCTCGTCGCCGCCGAAACCGCCGAGGATGACGGAGATGAACGAGCGGTTCATCGCCTTGCACATGATGTAGGAGAGGATCGCGCCCGACGAGCCCACCAGCGCCCCGGTGATAATGAGCGCGGTGTTGCCGAGCGTGAAGCCGATGCCCGCCGCCGCCCAGCCTGAATAGGAGTTGAGCATCGAGACGACCACCGGCATATCCGCGCCGCCGATGGGGATGATCATCAGCCCGCCGAGCGCCAGCGCCAGGATGGTGATCGCCCAGAACGCCAGTGGATCGGCCGAGACGGCGAAATACCAGACGAGAAGGACGATAACGACACCGATGGCGAGATGAATGAGGTGGCGCGACGGCAGCAGGATCGGCTTGCCCGACATGCGCCCGTCGAGCTTGGCAAAGGCAATGACCGAGCCGGTGAAGGTGAAGGCGCCGATAGCCACACCGATCGACATTTCGATCAAGGCCTGCGCGTGGACCTGCCCATCGGTCGCGATGCCGAAGGCATCCGGCGCATAGAGTGCGGCGGCGGCGACAAACACCGCGGCAAGGCCGACCAGTGAGTGGAAAGCCGCCACCAGCTGCGGCATGTCCGTCATCTTGACGTTGCGCGCGATATAGGCGCCGATGCCGCCGCCGAGCCCGAGCCCGGCAATGATCAGCAGCCAGCTCACCCAGTCCGAGGGCGCCGCGACCGCGAGCGTCGTCACGATCGCGATGCCCATGCCGGTCATGCCGTAGATGTTGCCCTGACGCGCCGACGCCGGGCTCGACAGCCCACGCAGCGCCAGGATGAAGAGCACGCCCGAAACCAGATAGAGAAGAGCAGCGATATCCGCGGAGATCATTCGGCTCTAGCCCTTCTTCTTGTACATCGAGAGCATGCGCTGGGTGACGAGGAACCCACCGAAGATGTTGACGCTGGCAAAGACGAGGGCAATGAAGCCGAAGACCTTAGAGACCCAGCTGGAATCGCCGGCAAGATTGACCCCGACGGCGAGGAGCGCCCCCACCACGATCACCGAGGAGATGGCGTTGGTGACGCTCATCAGCGGCGTGTGCAGCGCCGGCGTCACGCTCCAGACGACGTAGTAGCCAACGAAGATCGCCAGAACGAAGATGGCGAGGCGGAAGGTGAAGGGATCGATCGCCCCGCCCGTCGCCGCATGCGCGACGGCGGCGATGACATCGGCGCCCCGCTCGGCAGTCTGGTCCATCTATTCGCCTCCCCCGGGAGCTTTCGGTTTCTTGCGCGGTGCCCGGCGCGGCTTCTGCGGTTCAACCCGCGGTTCCTGCGCTGCTGCGGACTTGGCAGCAGGCTTGCGCGGCGCGCGCGCTGCGGGCTTGGCTTCAGCGGGCTTCGAGGTCTCGGCGGGCGTCGCGGCTTTCTTGGACGCACCGGATTTGGCCGGCGCCGCCTTGGCAATCGCCGCGACCGGACTTGCCGCCACGTCCTTGGACTTGTTCCCCTTGCCGGCGCTGCCGGTCTTGGCCGGCTTGCCGGCGGCAGCCGCCTTCGGTTCCGGCTGCATCGCCTCGGTTTTGGACTTGCGCGCCGGCGCAGGTTTTCCCGCCGCCGGCTTGGGCGCTGCCCTGCGCGTCGAAACGGCCGTCGCGAAGGCCGGGTGCACCACCTTGCCGTCGCGCGTCAGAACCGCCGCCTTGGTGAGGTCGTCGTCCCAATTGACCGCGACCGCCCTGGTCGCCTTGTCGACCAGCGTCTCGACGAAGGCGAGAAGGTTGCGCGCATAGAGCTGGCTCGCCGTCGTCGGGATGCGGCTGGCGAAATTGGTGAGGCCGATGATGGTGACGCCGTTATGGGCGATGGTCTTGCCCGACTGCGTCAGCTCGACGTTCCCGCCACGCTCGGCGGCAAGATCGACGATCACCGATCCCGGTGCCATGGAGTCGACCATCGCCTTCGTCACCAGTTTCGGCGCCGGGCGCCCGGGGATCAGCGCTGTGGTGACGACGATGTCCTGCTTGGCGATGTGGCTGGCAACGAGTTCGGCCTGTGCCGACTGCTCCTCGGCAGTCAGCTCGCGCGCATAACCCCCCTCGCCCGAGGCGTCCTTCAACGCGTCGGTCATGATGAACTTGGCGCCGAGTGACTCGACCTGCTCGCCCGCTGCCGCCCTGACGTCGGTCGCCGAGACCACCGCGCCGAGGCGCCTGGCGGTTGCGATGGCCTGCAGCCCCGCCACCCCTGCGCCCATGACGAAGGCCTTGGCCGGCCGTACCGTACCGGCCGCCGTCATCATCATCGGCAGCGCCCGGTCGAACGCCGCCGCCGCCTCGATCACCGCCTGGTAGCCGGCAAGGTTGGCCTGGCTCGACAGAACGTCCATCACCTGCGCGCGCGTGATGCGCGGCATGAATTCCATGGCGACGGCCGAAACGCCCGCCTTGGCTAACGCGGCAATGTCGGCCTCGTTGCCATAGGGGTCGAGCGCGCCGATGACCAGCGCGCTCTTGGCCACACCCTTGAGGAGCCCCGCCTCCGGACGGCGCACGACGAGGACAATGTTGGCGCCTTTGACCGCCGCCTCGGCCGTCGCAGCGATTGCTGCGCCCGCCTCCGCATACTGCGCGTCCGGAATGCGCGATCCCGCGCCGGCGCCCGCCTCGACCATGACATCGGCGCCCAGCCCAACATACTTGCCGACCGTCTCCGGCGTTGCCGCGACCCGCAGCTCGCCGGCAAGACGCTCGCGCAAAATAGCGATCTTCATGGAAATCTCCTGGCCTCGGCCCTGTCCAGCAGGACGGGCGTTCGCTTCCTGCGGCGCCGCTATGGCTGGATCAGGAAATATAGGATGACCGTAAGCGCCACGATCGAGATGGTCGACCACTTGAGCAGGGCCATGAAGCCGTCGAACGTGCGCTCGTGCTCGGCGTAGTCCATGGCAGACTCATGTGGGTGCTCTGCGGTTGCGGTGGCGGTGGTCTTTGTGGCCATGAAATCCTCGTCCTTATTCGGGCTGGCTCGCTTCGAGCTCGTCGATCAGCCGCTCGATCATCGAAAGACCCATCGACCAGAACTGCGGGTCCCTGGCATCGAGCCCGAACGGCTTGAGGAGTTCCGAGTGATGCTTGGATCCCCCCGCTTTCAACAGCTCGAAGTAGCGCTCCGCAAAGCCTTCGCTGGCCTTCTCATACTGTGCGTAGAGCGAGTTCACAAGGCAGTCGCCGAAGGCATACGCGTAAACGTAGAAGGGCGAGTGGATGAAGTGGGGAATATATGCCCAGAAGGTGTCGTAACCCTCGTTCAGCCTGATGCCGGGCCCGAGCGATTCGCTCTGCACCTCGAGCCACAACCGGTTGATTTCCTCGAGACGCAGCTCGCCCTGCCGGCGCGCCGTGTGCACCTTGCGTTCGAAGGTATAGAAGGCGATCTGCCGCACGACGGTATTGAGCATGTCCTCGACCTTGGAGGACAGCAGCGAAAAACGCTGCTGCCTGTCGGTGGTCTTGTCGAGGATCGAGCGGAAGGTCAGCATCTCGCCGAAGACCGAGGCGGTCTCGGCAAGCGTCAGCGGCGTGTTGGCGAGGAGCGGCCCCTGCGGCGCCGCCAGGCGCTGGTGCACGCCGTGCCCAAGCTCATGCGCGAGCGTCATCACATCGCGCGCGCGCCCCAGATAGTTGAGCATCAGATAGGGGTGGGCACTCGGCACCGTCGGGTGCGCGAAGGCGCCCGACATCTTGCCGTCGCTGGTCGGCGCGTCGATCCAGCCGGAGTTGAAGAAGGGTTGTGCGACCTCGGCCATGTAGGGCGAGAAGCGCCCATAGGCCTCGAGGACGGTGCCGACCGCCTCGTCCCAGGTGAAGGTTCGCTCGTCGCTCGTCGGCAGCGGGGCATTGCGGTCCCAGCTGTCGAGCCGATCCTTGCCGAACCATCTGGCCTTCATCTGGTAGTAGCGGTGCGAGAGACGCGGATAGGCTTCGCGCACCGCCTTTTCCAGCGCATCGACCACCTCGCGCTCGACCGAATTGGCCAGGTGCCGACTGTCGGCGATGTCCTCGTAGCCGCGCCAGCGGTCCGCGATTTCCTTGTCCTTGGCCAGCACATTGGTGATATGGGCAAAAAGCCGCGCATTGCCCGAGAGGGTCCTCGAGAGCGCATGGAATGCAGCCTCGCGCTTCTCCTCCTCGCGCTCGGAGAGGAGATGCAACGTCGATTCGAGATTGAGGCTCTCCCCCTCCACCTCGAAGCGCAGCGCCGAGAGCGTCTCGTCGAACAGCCGGTTCCAGGCCGAGAAACTGGTGATCGACTTGTCGTGGAAAAGCTCCTCCACCCGGTCCTCGAGCTGGTAGGGCTTGGCCTTGCGCAGCTCTTCGAACCAGGGCCGGTAACGCGCCAGCTTCTCGTCGGCCGCCAGCGCCGCTTCGAGCACTTCGTCCTCGACGCGGTTGAGCTCCAGCTCGAAAAAAAGCGTGCGCGTCGAAAGGTTGGTCAGGGCTTCATTGACATCGCCCATGAACTTGGCCCGGTCCGGATCGCCGGTGTCCTGGGCATATTCGAGGAACGCATAGGAGCCGATCTTGCCGGTCAGGTCCCCCAGCGCCTCCGTGCGCTCGATGGCCTCAATCAGTCGGCCGGCCTTGGTCAGCTCGACGAGCTTGCCCTTGTAGTCCGCCTCGAACTGCGCCGCGTCGGTCTTGGCCCTTTCGAGGTCGGCCTTGAAGGCTTCACTGTCGCGCCCGGGATAGAGATCGGAGAGATCCCACACCGGCAGTTCGCCCAACGCATTGTGCCCCTTCTGGCTCGCGGCGTCGCTGGCGCGGGCAATGGTTGGCATGGCGGCATCTCCGGTGTTGGTCATTAAAGTCAATCGGGCCGCGACCTTAGCCAGCGGTGGGGGTGATGTGAAGGGGTGGGAGCGCCCCTCACCCTGCGAACTGGAACCGCTCGAACCGCGTCAGTGCCTCGTCGATTGCCGCCCGCTCCTCAGCCCCGACCTCCTCCATCCATGTCCATTTCTGAACGAGGAGCTTGCCCGCTTGCCGGTCGGCCTTGAGGTCGATGGCCGCCACGATCTTCTCGCCCACCAGCACGGGCAGAGCGAAGTAGCCAAGCACACGCTTGGCCGCCGGCACATAGGCCTCGAAGATGTGGTCGTAGCCGAAGAAGTGCTTCAGGCGCTTGCGCTGGATGATCAGTGGATCGAAGGGCGAAAGGATATGGACAAGGTGCGGCGGCTCGGGCGCCGCCCGCTCCAGCGTTTGCGGTTCGGCCCAGTGCTGCACCTTTTCGGCGCCCTCGACATGGACCGGGACCAGCAGCCTGCGCTTGACCCGCGCCTCGATCAGCGCCTTCATCGCTGGCTTGCGCTTGGCATCGAGATAGCAGGCCGAATCGAGGCTGATGAGCCCTTGCGAGCGCAGCGCCCGGTCGAGCAGGTAGGCAGTGATCTGCCGCTCGGTCGCGGGCGCCGGACGCTTCTCCCAGCCGAAGTGCCGGTCCATCAGCTCATAGGTCTTGACCATGCCCGAGCGGGCGCTGATGGCCAAGTCGCCTGTATAGAAAGCGAACTGCAACGCCCGCTTCGAGGGCTTGCGGCTGGCCCAGGGGTGATCCTTCTCGACGAGCTTGTCGTCGTCGATGTCTCGGATCGAGAGCGGCCCTTCCTCGCGGATGCGCTTGATCAGTTTCCTGACATCCTTGGGCGAGACGCTGCCGAACCAGGAGATGGGTTTGGCTTTGTGGTTTTTCATCGCCGGCAGGAAGTAACGCAGGTCTGCAGTCGGGACGTAGGCCAGCGCATGGGTCCAGTATTCGAACACCGTCTTGTCGACGCTCTGCGCCTGGGCAAGGTGCTCGCGTTCGTAGCCCGGAATGCGCGTGAACAGGATGTGATGGTGGCTGCGCTCGATGACGTTGATCGTGTCGATCTGCACATACCCCAGATGCGCGACGGCTGCCTGCGTCGCAGCCGGGCCGTCACCGAAGGGCGCAGCGCTATCGAGCCTTTGCGCGGCGAGCCAGATGCGGCGAGCATGCGGGACAGCGAGCGGACGGGACATGGGCACCGATGGCGATTCGTGGCCGCAAAGAATGGACCAGACCGGCCAGGCCCGTCGAGAGGACCTCGTGCGGCCGCTAAGCCGTTACCGGCGCGGGCCCGCTCGAGTCGCGAACAATGAGGGTAGAGGCGATCTGGATGCGCATCGCCCGTGCCGGATCGCCCCTTCCCCTTATGCGATCATCGAGCAGCCGCACGCTTGCAGCGCCCATTTCCGACCCATGCACCTTGACGGTGGTCAACTGCGGCGACACCTGCGTTGCGCTTGAATAGTCGCCAAAGCCGATGACCGTCGCGTCCTCTGGGATGCGGTAGCCGAGTCGCAACAACTCGCTGGTGACCGTCACCGCCATACCATCGTGGGCGCAAAAGAATGCCGTCGGCTTGAACCCGTCGCGGTTGAGGGCCATCAGGCTTTCGGTGAAGCGCACATCGGTTGCAAAGCGCATATCGCGGAACGCAACCCCCTCCTCCCGTTCCAGCACCTCGCGCACGCCATAAAGGCGCTCGAAGCGGCCGCGATAGCCGGGCGTGCCATGCACATAGGCGAGGGTCCTGTGGCCGAGGTCGAGGAGGAACTGAACAACCGCCGCGCCCGCCTCGTGGTCTGTGCCTGTCACCTGGTCGACCGGCTCGAGCGGATCGAGCCAGCCAAGGCGCACCACCGGCCTGCCGATGCCGTAGACCCCGGCGAGTGCCTCCCTCGTGTGGGGACCGACCAATACCAGACCGTCGCATTCGCGCGCATTAACCTCGATCTCCTCGGGCAAGTGCGTCCAGCGCATGCCGATCCGGTAGCCAAGCTGCTGCGCCGCGCCGAGAATACCGCTCTGCATCTGCACATGCAGTTCGCTGTTGATGAGATCCATGTCGTGGAAGATGACGCGTAGGAGCGGTGAGACCGCCTGCGCCACCGGACGCAGATAGCCGAGGCTTGCCGCCGCCTCCTGCACCCGGCGCCGGGTCTCCTCGCTCACTCCATCCTTGCCCGAAAGCGCGCGCGACACGGCGAACTTCGAAAGTCCCGTATGCCGGGCAATGGTTGCGAGCGTGATACGCGCCAATCGGTTCTCCTCTTGTCACCCGACCTCTAACGCCGAGTCGGCATGCCGGCAACCTAACGCGTTATGCGTGAAACGCGATCTGGAGGAAATTTCTTTCTCATTGCAGCGCTTGTGTTGCCGAAACCCGGCCGCTGTATTAATCCAACTTCCTGCTAAACCACAAAAATTCCGCTTCCAACAAAGCGTCCACCTAAGGCGGCATAACGCTTTACCTAACAAAACAGCATATGCAAGCCTATCAGATAGTGAAAACGAAGCCAAAGGCCGTTTTTCCAAGGGAGGGAGTTCACAATGACCAAGATCAGCCGCAGGGCTTTCATTGCCGCCAGTTCCGCCTTTGCCGGAGCCATGGTGATCGGGCGGGGCGTACTTGCCGCCGAGGCCAAGGAATCCGCCTATTTCCAGGCCCAGGTCGACAGTGGGGAATTGCCGCCCATTGCCGAGCGGCTGCCCGTCAACCCGCTCGTCATCACGCCAACGGAACGGCCCGGCCAGCAGGGCGGGGACTGGAACCATGCACTTGTCGGGGGTGGCTCGCTCTCGATGGTGGTGCGCTACCAGGGCTATGAGCCGCTGGTGCGCTATACGCCCGACTGGTCGGGATTGACCCCGAACGTTGCCGAAAGCTACGAGGTCAACGAGGACGGTACCGAATATACCTTCCACCTGCGCCAAGGGATGAAGTGGTCCGACGGCCACCCCTACACCACCGAAGACGTGCTGTTCTGGTACGAGGACATCTTCCTCGATCAGGATGCCACCATGGGCGGACACACCTGGTGGTACGCCGGCGGTGAGGTCGGCAAGCTCGAGGTCATCGACGACGTCACCTTCAGGGTCACCTTCGCTGCGCCCAATGGCTTCTTCGTCCAGCAGCTTGCCTGGGCTCGCCAGGACCACATGGTCCTCGCCCCCAAGCACTACCTCCAGCAGTTCCACATCAAATATAACCCCGACGCCAACACGCTCGCCCAGGAGCGCGGCATGGAGAGCTGGATCGCGCTCTTCCAGCGCGAGAACGGGCTTGATGACGACAACGTCTTCTTCCAGAACTCTGCCCGGCCGACGCTCATGGGCTGGATGTGGCAGTCCGCGCCCGGCGAGAACACCGAACAGGCGATCGCCGTCCGCAACCCCTACTATTTCAAGGTCGATACCGAAGGCACCCAGCTCCCCTATTTCGACCGCATCGTCTACCAGATGGTCGCCGATCCCGAGGTCCTGCTTCTAAAGACCCTGCAGGGCGAGATCGACATGATGGACCAGTACATCGCGACGCCCGCCAATAAGCCCGTGCTGTTCGACGCCCAGGAAACCGGCGACTTCGGCTTCTATACGTTGAAGGAAACCGCCGCCAACGTCATGGTGTTCCAGCTCAACCTCAACCATCCCGACCCGGTCAAGAACGAGCTCTTCAACACCCGCGAATTCCGTCAGGCGCTCTCGGTCGCGGTCGACCGCCAGGCCCTGATCGACACGGTGTTCGTCGGCCAGGGCGCGCCCGCCCAGCCCTCGATCCGCCCGGACGATCCGCTCTATAATGAGCGGCTTGCGACGCAACATACCGAATACGATCCGGAAGCGGCCAATGCCCTGCTTGATGAGCTGATCCCGGAAAAAGATGGCGAGGGCTTCCGATTGGATTCGCAGGGACGGCGACTGGCCCTCATCTTCGAGCTCGATCAGACCCGCACCACCTTCATCGACATGATGCAGCTCGTCGTGCCCATGTTCCAGGCGGTCGGCATCGACGCGCAGGTGCGCTCCATGGACCGCTCCCTCTGGGAGACCCGGGTGCGCAACGGGCGCGAGTTCGACGCTACCTGCCACCAGTTCGGCGCTAACAGCGGCATCGCCGCCATGCTCGATGCGCGCTACTTCGTGCCGTTCAACGGCAACGCGCTCTATGCCCCCGGCTGGAACCTCTACTACACCGAACCGGAGAACCCACAGGCCATCGAGCCACCATCCGAGATCAAGGCGCAGCAGGACCTTTACCGCGATCTCCTCGGCACCGCCGGTGCGGAGCAGCAGAACGCCAAGATGGCGCAGCTTCTCGAAAACGCCGCCGACCAGTTCCTGGTATTCGGAGTGAGCCTGCCGCCCGACGGCTACGGCGTCGTCAAGAACAACATGGTGAACGTGACCAAGGAGATGCCCAACTCCTTCGGTTGGCCAACACCCGCGCCGACCCGGCCCGAGCAGTTCTTCAAGAGCTGACCGGCTGCACGTTCCTCCCTCCCGCCGGCTGCGGCCGGTGGGCCCTTCTTTATGACTGGAAACCCGACATGCTCGACGCCAAGGCCCGGCCCGCCGCCACCCTCCGCACCCCCGACTGGTACAAGTCGGCGACCCGCTGGACACAGCTGACGCTGGCCGAGGACGATCCCGTACGCTTCGATCCAGCCTTGTGGATCGACATCTTCAAGCGCACTCAGTCGAACGCCACCTGCCTCAGCGCTGGCGGCTACATCGCTTACTATCCGAGCAAGGTGCCCCTCCACTATGTCAGCAAATATTTGGGCGACACCGACCCCTTCGGCACGCTCGTCGAGGGCGCCCGCCGGCTCAATATGCATGTGATGGCGCGGGTCGATCCGCACGCCATCCACCAGGACGCCGCCGACGCCCATCCCGAATGGATCGCCGTAGACAAGGACGGCAACAAGCGCCGCCACTGGGCCTACCCGGAGGTCTGGGTCACCTGCGCCTATGGCGACTACAACGCTCAATTTATGCCGCATGTGCTCGAGGAAATCGCCCGCGACTACGATATCGACGCCATCTTCGCCAACCGCTGGCAGGGCCATGGCGTCTGCTACTGCGAGAGCTGCAGGACGAGGTTCAGGGCGTTCTCCGGCCATGATCTGCCAATCGTTGCCGATGCCAACGATCCGGTCTGGCAAGCGTGGACCGCCTGGCGCCGGACGGTCCTGACCCGCCTCGTCGTCGACTGGGACGAGACCGTGAAGGCGGTAAAGCCCCATGCGAGCTTCATTCCCAATATGGGCGGCGCCTCGTTGATGGAGTTCGATCTATCCCTCATCGAAAAGCACTGCCCCTTCCTCGTCGTCGACGACCAGGGCCGGCGCGGCACCGAGCCCATCTGGATGTCGGGACGCAACGGCAAGCGCATGCGCGCCACTTTCCCCGAACGGCCGGTGATCCTCATCACTTCGATCGGCCCCGAAGAGGTCCCCCGCTGGAAGGATTCGGTGACGAGCGGCCCCGAGATCCAATCCTGGATCGTCGACGGCGCCGCCCAGGGCATGCTCCCCTGGTTCACCAAGTTCAACGGCGTCGTGCCCGACAAGCGCTGGGTCGAGCCCGTCACCGACGCCTTCGCGCTCCACGCGGACCTCGAGCCGGTGCTGTCGGCCATGACCCCGACAGCCGAGATCGCCCTCCTCGATCCGGCAACGACGCTACGCCACTGGGCGCCCGAGCATCGGCGCGAAGCCGAGATGGACGAACTCGGCTTCTACCATGCGCTGATCGAGGCGGGCCTCCCCTTCGAGTGCCTTTCCGACCAGGTGCTGACGCCCGACCAGCTCAACCGTTTCAAGGTCGTCGTCCTTGCCAACGCCGCCTGCCTTTCGGATGCGCAATGCGCTGCGCTCACCGCCTATGTCGAGCGCGGCGGCAGCATCGTTGCGGCCAACGAAACGTCGCTGCGCGACGAAAACGGCCGGCCGCGCGATGAATTCGGCCTCGCCGACGTTCTGGGCGTGCGACTGAAGGCGCCGCCGCGCGGCCCGATCAAGAACACCTATGTCGCCCTCAGCGGCGACCATCCGGTCGCGAGCGGCTATGACGGGGCCGAGCGCATCATCGGTGGTACGCAGGTCATTGCCGTCGAAGCCGACGTCGGCGCTGAAATCCCCTTCCTCTATGTGCCCGACTTTCCGGACCTGCCTATGGAGGAGGTCTATGTGCGCGGCGAGGCGACCGAGCCGGCTGTGATCGCCCGGCAGGTGACCGGCGGCGGTCGCACCGTCCACATCCCCTGGAACATCGGGCGCACCTTCTGGGAGGTGCTGGCCCCCGACCATGGGCGGCTCATCGCCAATGCCGTGCGTTGGGCGCTGGGCGGACCGGGCCGGGTGACCATCGACGGCCTCGGCGTCTTCGACCTGAGCCTGCGCGAGAACGAGGGGGGCCTGGCGCTCGCCATGGTCAACCTCACCAATCCGATGATGATGAAAGGCCCGACCCGCGCCTTCCATCCCGCCGGCCCGCAGCGCCTGACCATCGCCCTGCCCGAGGGCCGGCGCGTCGCCGCGGCCCGACTTCTCGTCGCCGGCACCGATGTGCCGGTCCGCGAGGAGCAAGGCCGCGTCCTCCTCGAAGTGCCGGGCATCGAGCTCATCGAAGTCGTCCACCTCGTCTGGGCCTGAACCGGGAGGGCGCGGCGATGATGGGGCGCTATATCGTCAAGCGGCTGATCTACATGGTGCCGACCCTCATCGGCATGTCGATCATCGCGTTCCTCATCATCCAGCTCCCGCCCGGCGACTACCTCACCTCGATGATCGCGCGCATGACCGAGAGCGGCGAGAACGTCGACCCCGCTCAGGTCGCGCGCCTGCGCGAGATCTACGGCCTCGATGATCCGGTGCTCATCCAGTACTGGAAATGGATCAGCGGCATACTCCTCCGCGGCGATTTCGGCCATTCCTTCGAATGGAACCGGCCGGTTTCCGACCTCATCTGGGAGCGGATGGGCTCGACGCTTGCCATCTCGCTTGCCTCGCTGCTGTTCGTGTGGGCGGTGGCGTTGCCCATCGGCATCTATTCGGCTGTTCGCCGCCACTCATTCGGCGACTATGCCTTCACTTTCCTCGGATTCCTCGGGCTTGCCATCCCCAATTTCATCTTGGCGCTGACCCTGATGTACGTCACCTACCGCTATCTGGGGCAGAGCGTCGGCGGCCTCTACTCGCCGCAATATGTCGAGGCACCGTGGTCCTGGGGCAAGTTCGTCGACCTCCTGTCGCACCTCTGGATCCCGATCATCGTCATCGGCACCTCGGGCACCGCTGCGCTGATCCGGATCTTGCGCGCCAACCTCACCGACGAGCTCAACAAGCCCTATGTGGTGACCGCCAAGGCCAAGGGACTGCCCGAATACAAGGTCGTCCTCAAATACCCGGTGCGCATCGCGCTGAACCCGTTCGTCTCGGCCATCGGCTGGGTGCTGCCCGAGCTGATTTCGGGTGTCACCATCACCGCCATCGTCCTCAACCTGCCGACCGCGGGGCCTCTGCTCCTGCGCGCGCTGGTCTCGCAGGACATGTACCTGGCCGGCAGTTTCATCCTGTTGATGGGCGTCCTGACCCTGATCGGCATGCTGGTCTCGGACCTGCTGCTCGCCCTCCTCGATCCGCGCATAAGGTTCACCTGATGACGACGCAGGTCTTTCTAGACACCGTCGGCGAAGAGAGGCCGGCCGTCAGCCCGCTGAAAACCGGCGCACCTCTCGAGGATATCGCGGTCGCCGGCCAGTGGCGGCTGATCTGGGGGCGGTTCATACAGCATCGCGTGGCGGTTGGCGCCGGCATTGTCATCGCCGTCTTCTACTTCATTGCGCTCTTTGTCGAATTCCTCGCCCCCGCCCTGCCGGAGGCCTCGCGACCGCAATACACCTATGCCCCGCCCCAGAGCATCGGCCTCTTCGTCGCCGACGAAAGCGGCGGCACCCGCTTTCAGCCCCACGTCAAGGGCTACGCCATCGAGGTCGATCCGGTGGCACTGCGCCGCACTTTCGTTGTCGATGACACCAAAATCGTCCCCATCGGCTTCTTCGTCGAGGGCCCGACCTACAAGCTCTGGGGGGTCTTTGCGATGAACCGGCATCTCATCGGCCCGCTCAATCCCACCGACCCCATGTACCTCCTCGGCACCGACAAGCTGGGTCGCGACCTGATGACCCGGCTGATCTACGGCACGCGCGTCTCGATGTCGATCGGGCTGGTCGGCGTGGCCATCAGCCTTTGCCTCGGCGTCGTCCTGGGCAGTCTTTCCGGCTTTTATGGCGGCTGGGTCGACATGACCATCCAGCGCATCATCGAAGTCATCAGCTCGATGCCGACCATCCCGCTGTGGCTCGGGCTCGCCGCCGCGATCCCTCTCACCTGGTCACCCCTGCAGGTCTATTTCGTCATCACCCTCATCGTCTCGCTGTTCGGCTGGACGGGACTGGCGCGCGAGGTCCGCGGGCGTTTTTATGCGCTGCGTGGCGAAGATTTCGTGACTGCCGCCCGCCTCGACGGCTCAGGCGAACGCCGGCTGATCTTCCGCCATATCCTGCCGTCGCTGACCAGCCATATCCTCGCCGTCCTCACCCTCGCTATCCCCACCATGATCGTGGCCGAGACCGCCCTCTCCTTCCTTGGCGTCGGCCTGAAGCCCCCGGTCGTCTCCTGGGGCGTGTTGTTGCAGGACGCCCAGAACATCCGCACGGTCGCCACCGCGCCCTGGTTGCTGGTCTGGCCGGCCGCAGCGGTTGTCGTCGTCGTCCTTGCCTACAACTTCCTCGGCGACGGCTTGCGCGACGCGGCCGACCCTTACGAGTCTTGAGCCATGGGAATTGGAGGCATGGTCGCGAAGCTAAAGGCTGACGTTGCCGACACCGGCGAGCCGCTGCTCGAGGTCAAGGACCTCAGCATCGACTTTCACCTGCGTACCCACATCCTGCATGCGGTGCGCAATGTGTCCTTCGCCTTGGAGCGCGGCCGCACCCTCTGCCTCGTCGGCGAGAGCGGTTCGGGCAAGAGCGTCACCGCCCGCGCCCTGCTCGGCATCGTCGACCGCCAGGGCCGCATCGCCGGCGGCCGTATCCTGCTGCACGGGGACGAAGGCGAGGTCGATATCGCGCAGATGACCGAGCGCAGCTCCGAGCTCCTGCGCATCCGCGGCGGGCGCATCGGCCTCGTCTTTCAAGAACCGATGTCCTCGCTCTCGCCGGTCCACACTATCGGCTCGCAGATCATCGAGGCCCTGCGCCTCCACCGGCGGCTGGATGCCCGCGCCGCTCGTGCCGAGACCGTCGAGCTCCTCCGCCAGGTCGAGATCCGCGACCCCGAGACCATGGTCGACCGCTATACCTTCGAGTTCTCCGGCGGCATGCGCCAGCGCGCCATGATCGCCATGGCGCTCGCCTGCGACCCCGACATCCTCATCGCCGACGAGCCGACTACCGCCCTCGACGTCACCACCCAGGCCGAAATCCTAGATCTCATCAAGCGCCTGCAGGTCTCGCGCGGCATGGCCATGCTCCTCATCACCCATGACATGGGTGTGGTGGCCGAGGTCGCCGACGATGTCGCGGTGATGCGCTATGGCCGCATCGTCGAGACCGGCAGCGTCGACGATGTCTTCCATGCCGCCCAGCATCCCTATACGAGCAGCCTGCTCTCCTCGACTGTCCGGCTCGAGCAACCCCGCGCCGACATTCGCGATCGTGCGGAGGCGCTGGGCGAGCCGGTACTGTCGGTGCGCAGTCTTACCAAGGTTTATGGCGCCGTTTCGGGCTGGTTCGGTAAATCCGGACCGGCCCTGACCGCCGTCGACGATGCAAGCTTCGACCTCCATGCCGGCGAGAATCTCGGCATCGTCGGGGAAAGCGGCTCGGGCAAGACGACCCTCGGCCGGCTGATCCTGCGCACCGTCGAGCCGACCTCCGGCTCCATCACCTACCGCCGCAAGGACGGCACATCAGACGATGTGCTAGCCCTCTCCAAGGCCGGACTCAAGGACTATCACCGGCAGGTGCGGCTGGTCTTCCAGGATCCGTTCGCCTCGCTCAACCCGCGCATGACCGTCAAGCAGATCGTCGGCGACCCGCTGGTCGTTGCCGGCACCCTTCGCGGTGCCGCGCTCGAGCACCGCGTCGGCGAGTTGCTCGACCTCGTCGGCATCGATCCCAGATCCATGGAACGCTACCCCCACGCGTTTTCGGGCGGGCAGCGCCAGCGTATCGGCATCGCCCGGGCGCTGGCGCTCGACCCCAGTGTCCTCATTGCCGACGAGGCGACGGCGGCACTCGACGTCTCCATTCGCGCCCAGATCCTCGATCTCCTGCTCGATATCCAGAAGCGGCTGGGTCTCAGTTTCATCTTCATCTCCCACGATATTTCGGTGGTGCGCTATTTCTGCGATCATGTCGCGGTCATGCATCGCGGACGGATCGTCGAGATGGGCACGGCCGAGGAGATCGTAAACAACCCGCGCGAACCCTATACGCAGAGCCTCATCTCGGCCGTGCCCAATCCCGATCCGCGCAACAAGCGCATGCTGCACCGCACCCGTTTCAAGAGCTAAGAGATAGTCCGTGCCAAAATTCGCCGCCAACCTCTCCTTCCTTTACGCCGACAAGCCCTTCCTCGATCGCTTCGCCGCCGCCGCGGCCGACGGGTTCCCGGCGGTCGAATATGTCGGCCCCTACGCTTCTCCCGCCGACGACATCCGCGCCCTGCTCGACCGCTATGACCTCACGCAGGCCCTCTTCAACCTTCCGGCCGGCGACTGGGACGCCGGAGAGCGCGGCATCGGTTGCCTGCCCGATCGGGTCGAGGAGTTCCGCGAGGGGGTGGATAAGGCGCTGACCTATGCGCAAGCGCTGGATTGCGGGAAGCTCAACTGCCTTGCCGGCATCGCCCCGGTGGGCGCCGATCCGGAGCTTCTGGAACGCACGCTCGTCGAGAACCTCGTCTATGCCGCCCGGCTCTGCGCCGAAGCCGGGGTCAGGCTCCTGCTCGAGCCCATCAACCTGCGCGACATTCCAGGCTTCTTCGTTTCGACCACCGACCATGCCGAGCGCATCCTCGACGACGTCGGCTCCGACAATCTCTTCCTGCAATACGACATCTACCACACCCAGGTGATGCAGGGCGATCTGATCGCAACCTTCGAACGGCTAGCTGGTCGCATCGCCCATGTGCAGGTCGCCGACAATCCGGGCCGGCATGAGCCGGGCACCGGCGAGATCAACTACGCCAACGTCTTCAGAGCGCTGGACGCAGCCGGCTATGACGGCTTCGTCGGCTGCGAATACAAGCCGCTGGCGGGAACGAGCGAGGGGCTCGGCTGGATGAAACCGTACACCTGATCCTCCAGCCCGCAAGGCTCACCCATCCGGATTTGCCAACGGCGCGCCGTCCGCACGCCGAAGGATAGCGTCTGCGTTAATGAGGGAGACGAGACAACATGAAAACCATGCCGCAGGTGCCGTTCGGAGCGGTCTATTTCCGTAAGTCCAATCCGCCGCGTGAAGACTGGGAGCGCGATTATGCGGTGGCCGCCGAGGACGGGCTCAACATCTTCCGCCACTGGTTCATGTGGGGCGCCATCGAGCGCCGCCCCGGCGTCTACGACTGGGACGAGTACGACCGGCAAATGGAGCTTGCCGCCCGCAATGGCCTCAAGACCATCATTGCCGAGCTGATCCACGCCGTCCCCGACTGGGCGGTCCGCCAGTTCGCCCATGCCCGCCAGCTGAGGGCCGACGGCCGGCCGTTGACCTCGAATATGGGCGTCTCGGCCGCGGTCGGCGGCTTTGCCGCCAATGGCGGCGGCGCCGGGGCGTTGAGCCTCAACTGCCCCGAGGTCAAGGAGGCCGCCGGCCGGTTCCTTACCGCGCTCGCTACCCGCTACAAGGCTCACGCAGCGCTGCTGGGTTATGACGTCTGGAACGAGTGCAACTATTCGGCCGAGGTCGACTACGGTCCTTACGGCAAGGACGCCTTCCGTGCCTGGCTCAAGCTGAGATATGGTGACCTCGACACCCTCGCTAATGCCTGGCACCGCTACAGCTACGCCGACTGGGAGGACATCGAGCCGCCCGCCGTCATGGCCGCCTACCCGGAATGCCTCGACTGGCTGGAATTCAAGCGCGACAATTACTACGCGCAGATGCAGTGGCGGATCGACACTATCCGCGCCGTCGACAGCGACTGCCTGATCGCTGCCCACGGCGTTGCGGGTGCCATCCCCAACATGGCCGCCAATGGCTGCGACGACTGGCTCGCTGCGTCCAAGGTCGAGGTCTATGGCTTCACCTGGATCGCCGCACGCAAGGGCAACCAGCCGTGGCGCAATTTCCATGGCGGCGACCTCACGCGCGCGGCCGCCCGCGGCAAGCCCTTCTGGCATGCCGAACGCCAGGGCGGCCCGCTCTGGCTGCAGCCGCAGGTCCTCGGTCGCGACAAGGAGGACGGGCGCGTTGCCGAGCCCGAGGATATCAGGGTGTGGACCATGACCTCCTTTGCCGCCGGCGCGCGGGGTGTCCTCAACCTGCGCTGGCGCCCGCTGCTCGACGGGCCGCTGTTCGGCGCCTTCGGTTCCTATGGCATGGACGGATCGCGTACGCCCCGCTCGGAGATGGCCGCGGCCATTGCCCGCTGGGCCAATGCACCCGAGCAGCAGGAAGTCTTTGCCGCCCGGCCCGTCACCGGCGACATCGGCATTCTCGTCGTCCCGGAAACGCAGAGCTGGGACTACCTGCTCAACCACAACGGCGTCAGCGAGACCTACAGCCAAGCCATGTGGGGCGCCTATCGCGGTTTCTTCGACAACGGCCTGCAGCCCGACTGGGTGCATATCGACGACATCGACCGCTACGATGCGCTCTATTTCCCTTACCCCATCATGTTGACCGGCGAGCACGCCCGGCGCCTCGCTGCCTGGGTCGAGAAAGGCGGCCACCTCATCTGCGAAGGCTGCCCCGGCTATTTCGGCGATCGCGGCAAGGTCGGCACCGTCCAGCCCAACAACGGGCTCGACGCCGTCTTCGGGGCGCGCGAGGAGGAGGTCGAGTTCATGCCCGACATCGGCGATCGCATCCGCCTCTCCCTCGACGGGCAGCCGGTCGCCGGCGGCGGCTATCTGCAGTCCTATCGCCTCGCCGGCGGGCGCGAGCGCGGGCGCTATGCCGACGGACGCCTCGCCGCCGTCGAGAACGCCTTTGGCGCCGGCCGCACTATGCTGGTCGGCACCCACCCGTCCGTCGCCTACTTCCGCACCGACGGCGCCGCCAACCGGCGCTACTTCGCCGACGTCTTCGCCTCGACCGGCAAGGCGCCGCATGTCGTCGTTTCCAACCCCGCCCTGCAGGCCCGCCTGCATGAAGGAGCGGCTGGCAGCGTTCTCTGGCTGATCAACCCCACCCGCCAGAGCCAGTCCGCGACCTTCGGCATCGGTGGAGGGCACGGTCCTCTGGCGATCCGCGACGCGGCTTGGGCGAATACGGGCGCCGCGTTCGCAGAGGACAGGATCACGGTCCCGGCCCGGGACGTCCTGGTGCTGCGGATGGGGTGAACTCTAAGCGGCGTCGCTGTCGATGCTGTCGGTCAGCCCATACTCGTGGAGCTTGCGATAGAGGGTCGAACGGCCGATGCCGAGCGCGCGCGCCACCCGTGCCATCCGCCCGCCATGCTGGGTGATGGCGAAGGCGATGAGGGCCCGCTCAATCTCCGCAACGGTCGCCACCTCACCGTTCTCGTCGAGGAAGCGGTCCTGCGCAGAAGTTTCGACCTCGGCTTGCCGCCGCCGCGGTGGTGCATCGTCGACATGGACGGGCGCGGCCGGCACCGGCACCGCATCGAGGCTCATCAGTGCCGCCTCGCGCCCGCCGAGCTGGGCGATGATTTGAGGGAAGTCGGCAGTTTCGAGCGTGGTCCCGTCGGTGAGCACAACGGCGCGGTAGACGGTATTCTCCAACTGCCGGACATTGCCCGGCCAGTCGTAGCGCATCAAGAGGTCGAGTGCCCCCGGCGCAATGCCGGTGATCCGCTTGCCTGCCTCGGCAGCGAACCGGGCGATGAAGTGGTCTACGAGCGCGGCAATGTCCTCGCGCCGTTCGCGCAACGGCGGCACATAGATGGGAAAGACGTTGAGCCGATAGTAGAGATCCTCGCGGAACTCGCCGGCTTTCGTCAGGTTGAGCAGCCGCCGGTTCGTCGCCGAGATGACCCTGACGTTCACCCGTTCCGGCCGCGACGCCCCCACCGGCTCGATCTCGCCCTCCTGCAGGACCCTCAAGAGTTTGACCTGCGCCTCGGGCGGCAGGTCTCCCACCTCGTCGAGGAAGATGGTGCCGCCATTGGCCTCGGCGAACTTGCCCGGCTGGTCGGCGATGGCGCCGGTGAACGCGCCTTTCTTGTGTCCGAAGAGCGTCGACTCCACGAGGTTGGGCGGCAGTGCCCCGCAGTTGACGGCAATGAAGGGCTTGCCCGCCCGCTCGCCCCCGCCCTGGATCACCCGGGCGACGAGCTCCTTGCCAACGCCCGTCTCACCCTCGATCATCACCGGAATGGTCGACTTCGCTGCTTTGGCGCAGAGTGATACGGTTCGCGCCATGGCCGGCGCTTCGGCGATCATGTCCGAGAAGGAAAGGGTTCCGCTCCGCCGCGCGTGCTCGGCACGAACGGCCGCTTCTAGGGTATCGAGCTTGATGGCGTTGCGTAGCGAGACGACGAGCCGCTCGGGCGCCACGGGCTTGACGAAGTAGTCGGCTGCCCCTTGCCGCATGGCCGTCACCACCGTCTCGAGCGAAGCGGTAGCCGTTTGGATGATGACGGGAGTGGTCAGGCCCTCGCGCGCCATAGCCTCCATCACCGCCATGCCGTCGACTTCGGGCATGACGAGGTCGAGGATGACCGCCCCCATGGACCTGTCGGAACGCAGGATGCTCAAGGCCTCTGCCCCGCCCGTTGTCGTCACCGCCCGGAACCCGGCCCGATTGGCCACTTCCGCGGTCAGGCGCAACTGCACCGGATCGTCGTCAACTATGAGTACACGTGTCATGTCTCTTGGTCGGAACCCGCCATTACCTTTTCCGGCACTTGGGCGTTTCGAATCGCTGTGCCGTTTTGGATCAAGCTAGGTGAGGTGGCTTAACAGGGTTTTAATCATGTCAGCGGCATTGCGGGCATCGACTCGACCTCACTCCTCCCGCGCCACGACCTGCTCGAGCTTGCCGAGGAACTCCTTCCACCCGGCGTGCGCACCTCCAAAGGCCTGCGTCTGTTCCGGCCGGAAACCCGACTGCTCCACGCGCAGATGCGTTCCCGCGTCGGTCGGGGTGAGGGTGAAGGTCACGACGCTCGTGAGGCCATAGGCTGGATCCTCATGGGCGAAGTTCCAGGTGTAGGAGAGTGTTCTCTCCGGCTCGATGTCGAGCACCTCGCAGTCCAGCACGCCACCCCAGTCTCCGCGAAGGTTGAAGTGGTGGCCGACGTCCGGCTTGAAGTCGTTCTTCATCAGCCACTCTTCCATCAGGTGCGGCTGCGTAAGCGCGCGCCAGATCTTCTCGGCCGGATAAGGGATCTGCCGTTCGACGACGACGGTGCGCAGTCCGCTCGGTGCTTCGTTCATGGATCCTGCTCTTATGCTCGTTCTGTAGAGGCGGCGCCCTACGCCTTCTTGCCGGAGGTGTTCAGTGCCACGGCGGCACGGATGAGCGCCTTGAATGCGGCTTCGTCGATCTTCTCGCCCTGGCGGAAGTCGATCGCGCGCCTGGTGTTGCCTTCGAGGCTGGAATTGAAGAGGCCGGAAGGATCCTCCAGAAAGGCACCTTTGGCGAAGGTCGTCTTCACGGCCGCTTTGTAAGTCTCGCCCGTACAGATCAGGCCGTTGTGCGACCACACCGGCTTTGCCCACTTCCACTCCTCGACCACATCGGGATCGGCCTCCTTGATGAGCGAGCGCATGCGCGCGAGCGTCTCGCCACGCCAATCGCTGAGTTCTGCGATCCTTGCATCGATCAGCCGGGAGGCCGAAGCGTCCCCTTCTTCCTGCTCCGCGCCGCTTTTCATCTTCGCCATGGTCTTTTTTGCTTTCATAATGTCGTTGGCATTCATCGCCGCTCTCGGCGCTACGTGCACCGACTGGTCGTCCGCGATCATGTCATTTCCGGCTCACATGCGCTCGCCGGGCAATTTGCTCGCCTGCCTTACCCAATCGGCGAACTGGGCCTCGTCGAACTGACCGTCTTCGAAGATGTGGAAGTAGCGCACTTCCTCGTACTTGGATTTGACGGGGGGCGCGGGATCGAGCGACGAGCCGCGAAAGAAGGTGATCTTGATGTATTTGGTCATGCAGTGGAAAGAGAGGAACCAGAACGGATTCTCGACGCCATAGAAGGGCGTATTCCATTTGACCGCCTTCTGGACGCCCGGGACCTCACGCTCGATGATCGCATCGAGGCGCCGTCCGACGTCGTGCTTCCAGCCGGGCATCGCCGCGATATAGGCCTGGACGGGCGCATCGCCATCTCCCTTGGGGATCTGCGGATTGCCGCCCGAAAGCAGGACGACGTCGCCTGGCTTGCTGGCGGCCTTCCCTGAACTCTTCTGTGTCTTGCCGGGCATCGTCCGCTCCCATCAGCTTGCGCGTCGCACCGCGCGCCACCGAACGACGTAGGGCAGCACGAACAGGTAGATGCCGGTGAGCATCTGCAGGAAGAGCGGGGGGAGCGGCAGATAGTAAAGGAAGCTCTCCTCGCCCTGCCCGGTCACTGCCGCGAACGTTGCCGCCACGACGGTGATGATGAAGATGACCGACACCCAGCGGTGGGTCTGCCTGATCCAATGGCTCCAGTTCATTGCACTCTCCTTGTGTAACGAGCGGACGTCGACCGCACGGTCCTTTTTGGAACCGGCTTGCCAGTCTCGCTCACTGATCCATTCGTTTCAAAAGGTCCTCGAGGTCATCGAACCGGCTTTGCCAAAACCCCGCCATCTCGCTCGTCCAGTCGATCAGCGGCGCGAGGGCGCCGAGTTGGACGCTGTAGTGCGTGTTGCGCCCCTCGTGGCGGTCGCGCACCAGCCCGGCCTGCTTGAGGATCGCAAGATGCTTCGAGACCACCGGCTGCGAGACCCCGGCATGGACCGTCAAGGCCCCGACCGTCTGCTCCCCGTCGCGGCACAGGCGCTCGAAGATCGCCCGGCGGGTCGGATCGGCGAGCGACCTGAACAGCATGTCATGGGCTTCGGGCATCAAGATCCATACCTCGTTGGCTATGAATCTGATTCATAGCCAACGAGGTATGGATGTCAAGTGCCGAGGGACCTACAAGGGCGGGGACCGCACTTGCGACTCGACCGCGTGTTCGAGTTTTCACACCACGGGCTCCGGATGGTGCCGCCCGCTATAGGCGAGCGCTTGTTTCTCCGCCTGGAGCCGGCAGCCCGCGTGGCAAGGCCACGTGGCCTTGTCGGGCGGCTCCGCTGCCGTCATCGGGGCCGTCGTTCTCCCCGGGGACGACGCCCCGGAACACGACGACTATCCTGCCGACACGGCCTCGCCCGCGGCATTGAAAAGAAATGTTCTGCGGGCATCAAGCGAGAATCTGCACTCTTGGCCAGGCGTGACGTCGATGTCTCCGGGGCCTACGAAGGTAAAATCGACACCCGAGGCAAGTTTTGCAGCGACAATCGCTTCATGCCCCAGGCGCTCGACGACGCTGACGGTGGCTTCTATGTCGGATCCTTTGATATCGACCTGATGCGGTCGGATACCGAGTGTCAGTTTGTCGCCTGCCGCCACTGCGCCGTCTCTTATCCTAACGGCCTGCCGACCCACATCGCGGCTCGTGACCTGCGCAAGGCCTGCACCGACCTCCTCGACCACCACCTCGACAAAATTCATGCGGGGCGACCCGATAAACCCGGCAACGAAGCGGTTAGCTGGCCGGTCATAAAGGTCCAGCGGACTGCCGACCTGCTGCACGGTCCCTTGGTCCATCACCACGATCTTGTCCGCCAGGGTCATGGCTTCGACCTGATCATGCGTGACATAGATGATGGTGGTTTCCAGTTCGCGATGAAGCCGCGCCAGTTCAAGGCGCATGTCACCCCGCAGAGCGGCATCAAGGTTGGACAGAGGCTCATCGAACAGGAAGACCTTGGGATTACGCACGATGGCCCGTCCGATCGCAACGCGCTGGCGCTGACCCCCGGATAGTTGTCCCGGCTTGCGCTCCAGGAGATGTTCCATCTGCAGCGAGCGCGCGGCCGCGCGAATCTGTTGGTCGCGCTCAGCCTTGGGTACCTTCGACAGCATCAGGTTGAAGCCGACATTGTCGTAGACGCTCATATGCGGATAGAGCGCATAGGACTGGAACACCATGGCCACGCCGCGATCGCGCGGTTCAACATCGTTGACCGCCCGTTCTCCGATCATGATCGTGCCACCGGAGATATCTTCGAGCCCGGCGATCATGCGCAGCAGCGTTGACTTGCCGCAACCCGAGGGGCCGACGAACACGACGAATTCGCCATGCTCGATCTCCAGATTGACGCCCCGAATGACTTCGACGGCGCCGAAGCTTTTGCGGATGTCTTGTAGCCGAAGTCCGCTCATGGCTGCATTCCTAACCCAGCGCGAGTTCGAGGACGGATACTGCAGCCTTGGGGATGACGATGTGCTCGACATCCGCCAGCTTTGTATCGCTCGGGGTGAAAACATCGAGGGCGGTGCTGTCGATCGCCGCATCGAGCCCTGGATTGATGGTCAGTTGCCGCCCGGAGACGACCTTCCGGTCCTTGACCGAGAGATCGAAGCGGACCTCGTTGTCGAGATCTGTGTTGACGACATGCAGGTAGACGGTATCGCCGCTGCGGCTGGCGGCCATCTCCAGGGTCGAGTGCATCTTCCCGACCGCAATGGCGCGCTCGCCGGAATGCTTGCGAAAGAACCGCATGATGTGGCCGACCGGCAAGAGGTAAGGCGTTTCGGCAGGCGAGCCCAGCATAAGAGCATTGACGGTCCAGGTGGTGCCGGCGAAATCGGCTAGGGTCGCCACGTCGACCACGTCCGAATTGCGTTCGAAGAGCGTCATGATGCGTGCATGATAGAGCCCCGATATCCACTCGCGCAGCATCTCCGACTTGTTGTGCGGCCGAAGCGAGAGGTGGCCTTCGGTGATCGCGAGCTTTGCGCTCGAGCCTGTGCCGGCCAGAACCGAGCGGGCGTCGGCGAGCTTGTCCCTGACCCTGTCGTACATTTTGCCGAGCTCGGCCCAGCTTGCCGCATAATCCCGGCGATAGCGGCGCCCGTGCAGGATGCTCTCTTTGTCGGGTCCCTGCTGCATCATATGGAGCGCGACCTGATCGACATAGTCGCCGGCAGTCTCGATCAGGGTCCGCATCCACCACGTCCCGGTGTCGCGCTCCTGATCGCCCCAGCCGATCAGTGTGATCCCGGGATCGCGCTCGCGCATCGCCTTGGCGAACTCGAGATAGGTCTTCGCGTTCTCCTCGGCCGTGAACCGGTGCCCTGCCTTGGGATAGGAGGTCTCGTTGCCGATCTGCCAGAATTTGACCTTCCAGGGTTCGGCAAAGCCGCCGGCGCGGCGCTCGGCTGAATCAGGGTCGTTGCAATAGCTGACGAGGTCGGCAGCCTCCCGGGCATCGCCGGCCCGCTCTTCGCCCAGGGCTGTCTTGATGTATTCGGGCCGGCCGTCGCCGGCAAAGTTGACCGCAAGGATCGGATCGGCCGCCACCGCACGGCAGAACGAAAGGAATTCATCGACACCGACGCGGTTCTTCTCCCAGCCGCCCCAGAGATAGTTCACCATGGGCGGACGCTGAGCGGAATCGCCCACGCTCTCGCGCCATTTCCAGAAGCTCGTCAGAATGCCGCCCCAGCGGATGGCGCCGGGAGCCAGGTCACTGGTAACCGACACGAAATCTTCCCGCCATGCGTCCTTGAGGACATCCCATCCGGCCTCTACCGAAGAATCTGTGGTGCCAAGCGGCTCCATGAACTGCATGTAGAGGCGGGGCGAGATCGCGTGCAGTTCCTGGGGATCGATGGTCAGGGTAGGCATGGTCGTCTCCGAAAAGGCTTGATTGTTATTTGATGCCCGAGGACGGGCGCATGCCGCTCACGATCCAGCGCTGCCCGAGCATGAACAGCAGGATCATCGGCAGGGAGGTCACGAAGGCGGCGGCCAGAATGACCGTGTAGTTGAGGACCGCTGTGGTATCGGCGCTGAGATAGGCGATGACGACCGGTACCGGCATGGCCTCGGGCGAGTTGGTCACGATCAGCGGCCAGAGGAAATTGTTCCAGCTGTAGAGAGCGGTGATCACAGCCACGGTCATGATCGAGGGCCAGGCTAGGGGCACCATGATCCTGGTGAAGATCTGGAAGTCGGTAGCGCCGTCCATGCGCGCGGCCTCTTCCATCTCGCGCGGGATCTCGAGGAAGAACTGGCGCAGAATGAAGATGCCGATTACGCGGGGGAGGCCGGGCAGGATGACGCCCGCCAGGGTGTTGATCAGGCCCAGATTGGCCATCAGGTCGTAGAGCGAGATGATGTCGAGGACGCCGGGCATCATCATGGTGGCAAGCACCAGGATGAAGATGACGTCGCGGCCAATGAAGCGCATCCGGGCAAAAGCGTAGGCGGCCGGAATGTCGAGCAGCAGAATGCCGACGACCTGACAGACCATGATGATCGTGCTGTTGGCCAAGCCCTGCGGGACGCTAACCCCGCGGGTCGTATCGGTGAGAACAGTCCAGTAGTTCTGCAACGTCCACTGGGTCGGAACAAAGCCACCCTTGAGCACTTCGGCAGGCGGCGCGAAGGAATAAAGGACCAGCGAAGCGAGCGGCGTGAACCAGAGCAGCGCCAGGACAAGCAGGACAAACCAGCGGATAATTTGTGCGCGACGCATCCTCGCCTCCTAGACCTGACGCCTGAAGAAGCGGAACTGGATGAAGGACAGCGAGGCGATGATGATCGTGATCACGACGCCGATGGCCGCCGCGCGTCCGAGGGCGAAGCGTTCGAAGCCCTCCTCGTAGAGCAGCATGGTCATGACGGTGGTGCTGCCATAGGGACCGCCCTGTGTGATGATGAAAACCTCTCCGAAAATCTGGAACGCGTGCACGATGCTCAGCACCATCACGATCAGCAGGATCGGGCGCAGCAGCGGAATGGTGATGTAGATGAGGTCATAGAACGGCCGCGTGCCGTCGAGCCGCGCCGCTTCGTAGAGATCGTCAGGGATATTCTCGAGCCCGGCCAGCAGGATGACGACCATGAATCCGGTCTGGGTCCAGAGCGCGACGATGGCGATGGCGAAAAGCGCCCAACCCGGCTGGGACAGCATGCGCTGGCCGGGCAGGCCGAAGAAACGGAGCACCTGATCCACGAAGCCGACATCTGGCGCGAGCAGCCAATTGAAGGCGATGGCTGCGACCGCGACGTTGATGACGATCGGAATGAAGAAGGCGGTCCGGAAGATCGTGATCCCCGGCAGTCGCCGATGCAGCAGCACCGCAATGAGCAGAGAGGCGACCACGATCATGGGCACGTAGATGGCCGCGAAGGCAGTCGTGACGCCGACGGAACTCCAGAATCTGCGGTCCCCGAAAAGCGAGAGATAGTTGGCCACCCCAACAAAGGCATTGGGTCCGAAGATGCCCCAGTCGAACAGGCTCATGTAGATTGCCCGCCCGACCGGATAGGCGGCAAAGATCGCGAACATGAGGATGTAGGGACCTGCCATAAGATAGGGCAGGACTTTTGCGCGTTGTCTGGCCATTGCCGCTTGAGCTCGAGATGCTAGGCTTGATCCAGACGGCTCGGAACGGCCGTCATCGAAGAGGGCGCGCCTGGGCAGGCGCGCCGCTTTTGGATCGATCTATTGCTTGGCGAGTTCGCCGCGAATCCCGTCCGCCATCATCGAAACGGCTTGGCCGACATCCACCTGACCGGCGAAATAGGCCTCGACTGTCTCCTGCACCACCCGATCGATCGCTGGCTGCACCGAGACCGGCGGCGGGAAACGAACATACTCGAGCGACTGAGCGACGATCTGCTGCTCAGGCAGGGCCTGGAATTCGGGCGATTCCAGTGTCGTGACCTTGGCGGGCATCTTGCCGGTCTCGGTCCAGGCAAGACTGTTGTCGCCAATCCATTTGACGAAGACCATGGCATCCTGGCGCGGTTCTGGGGGTGTGCCGCGAGGAATGATAAAATTGTGCCCGAGAGCGAAGGTCGCCGGCTGATCGCCGAACTGGGGAATCGGCGCTACCCCGAACTCCAGCCCCTGATCGGCCGCGGCGGTCTGGTAGACGGGCAGATCCGTGATCTGCATGAGCGAGATACCGATCTTGTTCTGTGCAAACAGGGAATTGGAGTCCGATACCTCCTCGGCGGGCGCCAGGCCCTCGTCGAGGAACACCTTGAGGTTCTCCAGTGCCTTGGTTGCCGACTCCGCAAACCCCTCGGCAACGTCGGTATTGTCCGCATTGTAGAGGTCATCCTGGTACTGCCAAAACAGCGCGTAGAAATTGCGCGTCGCGCCGGAACCGGTCACCGGGAGGAAGGCGCCGTGGATGTCCTGCCCCAGACCGGCGATGGCCCGGGCTGCATCGAGCATTTCCTCGCCGGTCTTCGGGGGAGCGTCAGGATCGAGACCGGCCTGCTCGAACAATGCCTTATTGTAGTAGATATGACGTGGAAAGGCATCGATCGGGACGCCGTAACGCTGGCCCTCCACCTCCCCGGCCTGCCAGAGCGGTGCAATGTACTCCGCCTCGACGAGCCCCGCCTGCTCGATCTCCTCGGGCGTATAAGCTTCCAGCGCGCCTTGCTTCACGAAACCGGCGATCTGGTGGGAGTGCATGACAGCAAGGTCGGGCGCCGTGCGCGACGCCAGGGAGACCGAGAGCTTCGTATAGTATTGCTCCCACGGAATGATCAGCAATTCCACGCTGACGTCGTTCTCGGCGCCGGTCGTCTCGTTGAACTGCCTGACCAGCGCATCGATTGCCGTTCCGTCCGGTCCTGTGAACGGACTCCAGAATTCCACAGTTCCCGCTTCAGCGGTTCCGACAATGCCGAACATGCCCGTACAAAGGGCGACGGACGCCAGAAGGCCAGACCTCATGCTCATCGTTTCCTCCTCTTTTGGTGCTCCGACCTTACTGATATAATAGTATGACAGTCAATGGTGGTTCTGCTAGTGCAAGGGGGATTGGAGACTGATATGTCTCCGTCACACACTGCAATCGAGGCGCGACCGCTGAGCATGACAATTCGGAACAGCAAGGAATCGGTAAAACAGCACCGGCCGGTGCGCGCTCGCACGGCACCAAAGCGCGAATCCAGGAGCATCAGGGACGCCGCGTGGCGACTAGTATATGAGTCCCTGCGATCCTCGATCGTGGCTATGAAGATGCCTCCGGGGACGCCGATCCGCGAAAAAGAGATCGCAGCGCAATTCGGGTTGAGCCGCACGCCCGTCCGAGAGGCGGTCCTGAGGCTTGCCGACGAAGGCCTGATCGAAGTCTTTCCACAATCTGGAACGTTCGTTGCCCGCATTCCCTATGACGATCTGCCCGAAGCCATCGTCATCAGGAAGGCGCTCGAAACGGCGGCGGTGCGCATGGCGACTGAGCGCATGTCGCGCAGCCAGGAACTGACGCTGGCGTCGATCATCGAGCGGCAGCGTGAAGCGGCGGCCGAAGGGGACACCGAACAGTTCCACCGGGCCGACGAGGCTTTCCATGCCAAAATCGCCGAGATTTCCGGATATCCCGGCATCTGGAAACTGGTGCTCCAGGTCAAGACGCAGGTCGACCGCTTCCGTCAACTCACCCTGTTGATGCCCAAGCGCATGTTCGTCGTGATCGAGGATCACCAGGCTGTCCTCGAGCGGATGTCGGCCAGGGATGCCGAAGGGGCCGCCAAGGCGCTCGGGGAACATCTCGACGCCGTACTGCCGGCGTTGAGCGAGCAGCAGGTCCAGCGTGAAGATCAGTTGGCCACGAGGTCTTAGAGAGCGATGCGACAGCATCAAGATGCGGAAGCGCATTCTGATGGCAGCGAATGCCATTGTCCGTAGCCATTGAGACGCATCCGTTCCGCCGTTTGGCTTCGGCGGAAATCCTGTGATCTCGCCCCAAGCGGTGCCCGTGGCCGCTCTCGATCCAAAGGCGATCTTTAGCCTGGAGCTGACAGGATGGCGCACCGCACGAAGTTCCAGTAGTTCGCCCAATCGTCCTGGGGCCGTTCCTTAGGGGGTGACTGCGTGACCAGACAAGACGTTTGGCCGGAACGACGTAGATCATCTGACCGTGATGACCTTGGGCAGCGTATCGGAACGCAGGCAGGTCCGCGTTCCGCCGAACGCCATCTACGGTCTCAGCCTCGCCCGCATGACCCGTTGTCCACCACAGGTATCCATAGCCGGACCTCCGCGCCAAGGAGTGTGCGGTCGTGCTTTCCGCTACCCAACCGGCGGGCAAGACCAGTTTGTTGTCCCACCTGCCGTCATTGAGATAGAGGAAGCCGAACCGCGCCATATCTCTCGCGGTCAGTGCGATATGATATGCGGGGTGCCGAGAGACCTCCCCGCTCATGTAGCGCCCGTCGTCCGGATGATAATCCTGCATACAGATGGGAGCGGCGATGTCCTCGAAGAGGGCCTGATAGATGGAGCGACCAGACGCGCGCTCGTAGATCGTGCCGAGGACGTTGAAATCCCAATTGTTGTACAGCCATTGCTCGCCGGGCGAGACGCTGCCCCGCGCCGGCTTCGAGGCAACCATGTCCTGGGTTTCCGCCACTGCCGGATGGTAGACGCCGGATCGTGCCTGCAGAAGATGACGGACCTTCGCCTGCTTCTCCTGCGAGGAGAGTGGCTCTACATCGTCAATATCGAGATCGGCCAAGGTTGTATCCAGGTCGATCTGGCCGCGACCGACGGCTATCCCGACGAGCGCACTCAGGAGACTCTTGCGTACCGAGCGCACGAGAGACTTGTGGTCGAGGGTGCCGGTGGCCGCAACAGTCACGCCGTCGTGCACGACAATTGCGCCGATGCAACCGAAGGCCTCGATCGCCGCTATAGCCCGCGTCAGGAGCTCGATGGCGAAGCCGCGGTCGTCGGGATCACTACGTTGCCAGTCTCCAGCCGGCCAAGAAACCGTCACAACCGCCCACCATCCCTCGGACGAGACATATCGGCAGAAAGTGTTGCTGGCGCCTGCAAAACCGTCAAGGTTAGGCGCTTTGCCGACGGAGCGGGGGCCAGCGCAGCAGCGCTTCAGTCGTGGAACAATTGTGCTGCCGCGAGCTTTTTCCTATCGGGCCGCGGTTGCAGTGGTTCAAGGCCTAGGACCGTCCCAGGAGAGATGGCAAGGAGGCGGAATGGCTATCGATTTCAACCACACGATCCTGTGGGCCCGCGACAGCAAAGCATCGGCAGAATTCCTGGCGGAAATGCTTGGCCTTCCCGCCCCCAGGCGCTGGGGGCCGTTCCACGTGGTCACGACCGAAAACGGAGCCAACCTCGACTATGCGGATGCCGGCGGCGAAATCACCCCGCAGCATTACGCGTTCCTCATCAGCGAGACCGAGTTCGACGAGATCTTTGGTCGGATTCGTCAGCAGGATCTCCCCTACTGGGCCGACCCTGGCCAGACGCGACAGGGCGAGATCAATCACCATGATGGCGGCCGCGGCGTCTATTTCAAGGACCTGAACGGTCATCTGTTGGAGCTCATCACCCGTCCGTATGGCAGCGGCGGCTGGAACCCCTGATCGGCCATTCGCGACCTTTCGGCGTCTGTTCTGCCACATTGGCCAAGTGCGACGGGACCTGCCGTCCGACCACCGTTGCGGCAGCGCAACACACATGGCTCACAAAGTTGGGAGCAATTGTCGCCGTTAAGGCTTCGGGAGTATGAACGCGCTTAAATGTTGGGGTTTGGCCCGTGATTCTGCGGAGCCGGCGGCGGGGGCCCGCCCCATTGGCATGGAGACCCTATGATTAAGCTTTTGGCTGGTGTCGCGCTTTCGGTACTGTCGGTCGCTGCCGCCTCCCCCGCGCTCGCCCAGGACGTGGCAAGCATCGGCATCGAGCGCGTCGTCATCGCGCCGGCCCGCACGCCCCTGGCGCAAACGATCAAGGCCGGGCTCGCCGCTGCCTACGCGGCCGCCCGACCCGATACGGCCGCCTTTGAAGAGGCACAAAAGCTCTATTATTTCTACGGCGAGCGCCATTTCGAGCCGCTCTGGCTGGATCTTGCCCCCGATGGCTCGCTGGCCTTTTCGGCCAAGGCGCAGAAGATCATCTCGATCTTCGAGGGCGCCGCCAGCGAAGGCCTGCGGCGAGAGGATTATCTCACCGCCGAACTGGACGTTGCGAGCGCCGACGGCGATCCGGTCCGCATGGCCGAGCTCGAGACTGCCTTTTCGGCGGCGGCCCTTCGCTATGCCACCCACATCTATGCCGGCCGCATCCGTCCGCGCGACGTTTCTGCTTTTCTCGACATCGAGCCCAAGCGCCTCGATGAGGCGTCCCTGCTCATGCGCCTCGCCACGACCGATGCACCCGGCGAGGTCTTTGCCGAACTCGAGCCGAAGCACCCGGAATTCCTGGCCCTCAAGGCGGCCCTCGCCAAGTTCGAGGACGACAAGGTCGACCGTCCCCAGCCGGTCCCGGACGGTCAGGTCCTGCGGCTCGGCATGAGCGATCCGCGCGTGCCGCTGCTGCGCGAGCGGTTGAAGCTTGCCGGCTCGCCCGAGGCTCTAACCGTCTATGACGCGCCGCTCTACGAGGCGGTCAGGTCCTTCCAGGAAAGCCAGGGGCTGGAGGCCGACGGCATCATCGGCCCGGCGACCGTGGCCGCCTTCAACGGCGGCCGCGCCGTCACCCGCGCCGATATCCTCGCCAACATGGAACGCTGGCGCTGGATGCCGCGCGAACTGGGCGAGTTCAACGTCATGGTGAACGTGCCCGAGTTCCGTGTGGCCATCAACGACCACGGGCGCGAGGCCTATGCCACGCGCGTCGTCGTCGGCACGCCCAAGAACCAGACGCCGATCTTTTCCGACAGCATCCGCCACATTGTCGTCAATCCCTATTGGAACGTGCCCTCCTCGATCGTTGCCAACGAGGTCGCCCCGGCGGTGCTGCGCAATCCCGGCTATATCGGCCGGCAGAACATGGAACTTCTCTACAACGGCGCGGTGATCAGCGCCTCTTCGGTCAACTGGGGGATGGTCTCGGCCAACAGTTTCCCGTTCAAGGTGCGCCAGAAGCCCGGCACCGGCAACGCGCTTGGCCAGATCAAGTTCCTCTTTCCCAACAAGCACGACGTCTATCTCCACGACACGCCGTCCAAGTCGCTGTTCTCTCGCGCCTTCCGCGCCTACAGCCACGGCTGCATCCGCGTTCAGAACCCCATGGAATTCGCCGAGGCGCTGATGGCCAACGAGCCCAATATCAGCCGCACCTCGCTCGAGGCCTTGTTCGGTCCGTCGGAACGTTGGGTCAATCCGGAAAAGAAGATCCCGGTCCACATTGCCTATTTCACCCTCAGGGTCGAAAAGGACGGCGCCATCCGCTCCTATGGTGACGTCTATGGGCATCATGAGAGGCTCATCGAGCTGATGAAGCTCTAGGTGGCCGCCGCTTCCTTTACGCAGCGTTTACATTTTCGCCTTGGTTCAGCCCGCTTTCGACCTTAAAACCCCATGCCGAGGGCAGGCCTGAGATGTTAGCGCCGGGTTAGCGTTAACGGGTTCTAGTAAGGTTTGCGCTAAAAAGTCCGGAAATTGTATCCACCGGACTGTGTATAGCGTAGCGGGGACTTTGGTTTGAGGGCTACTCGCATTGCGCGGCTGTTCATGGCCGCGGTCATCAGCATCGCGACCATGCTGCCCATGGGGCTGCCGGCTGCCGCCGCCAATGAGCGCGCGCTCTATCTCTACTATACCCATACCAAGGAAACCGCCCGCATCGCCTTCAAGCGCGACGGGCGTTACATCCAGTCGGGCCTCGATCAGCTCAACCATTTCCTGCGCGACTGGCGGCGCAACGAGCCGGCGAAGATGGACCCGCGCCTCTTCGATCTCGTCTGGGAGGTCTATCAGGAGGCGGGCGGCACCCAGCCCATCCACGTGGTCTCCGCCTACCGCTCCCCCGCAACAAACGCTATGCTCGCCGCTAAGTCGTCCGGTGTCGCCGATAACTCCCAGCACATGCGCGGCAATGCCATGGACTTCTTCATCCCTGGCGTCCCGCTCAACCGCCTGCGAGCCATCGCCATGAAAAAGCAGGTTGGGGGTGTTGGCTACTATCCGACCTCAGGCAGCCCGTTTGTGCACCTGGATACCGGAAACGTCCGCGCCTGGCCCCGCATGACCACAGCGCAATTGCAGGAACTCTTTCCCGACGGACGCACCCTGCACCTGCCGACCAACGGCCGTCCGCTCTCCCAGGAAGGCTACAAGCTCGCCCAAGCCGAGTGGCAGAAGTGCCATTCCATCCCCTGCGGAGGCCGGTCCTCGGGCACGGCCATCGCCAGTTCCGGCGGCTCGGGCCGCACGCTCATGGACCTCTTCACCGGCGGCGGCAAGGCAGCCGAACCCGCCCCCGTCGCAGTCGCCGCGGCGCCCCAGGCATCCGCGCCACAGGCATCGGGCACGCGCGTCGCCCCGGTGCCCGCCACACGCCCGCAGATGCAGGTTGCCGCCGCAACGCAGGCGCCGTCGGTGCCGGCCCCGACACCCGATCCGGTCGAGTCGGAAACCGTCCCCTTCTCGAGCGTCGGCAGCGCGCCGCTGCGCCCCGAGGAGCTTACCGTTGCCAGCGTCGCGCCCATTCCCGCCACCAAGCCGGCGAGCCTGCGGCAGGTGACCAATGGCGAGACCGCCGTCATGGCCATTGCCGCGCTCGATGCGCCGGTGCCAGCTCCGCGCCTGCACATGACCAATCCGCCCGCCGAAGAACGCGAGACGGTGCTGACCGCCTATGCCGCCCCCGCGACCGAGCGGGCGCTGGAAAACCTCATCGAGACCGGCACAGCCAAGGTTGCCGCGACGCCGGAACCGGATGCCCAGCAGGGCCCGTCCGCATCCTCACTACGGCCCGGGCTGGTGAGCGCCTCAACCATGCGCACCGCCTCTCTCGGCAGCCTGCCGGCGGTCACCGCCGCCTCCCCGGCTCCGGTATCCGATCTGTTCGAGGCCACCTTCGGCGCGCTCGAAAGCCAGCCGCAAGCCCTGCCGGTGGCGAAGGCCCTGGCCGAGTTCGTCGCGCGCGACCAACCGGTTAAAAGGATCGCCATGCGCGACGCCGAGCTGATCGCCCCCGATCTAGACCATGTGACCGAGATCATGGCGTTGCCTGCCGCCGTCAGCTCGGCTCGCTACGCGGTCATTTTCGAGCACGACGAGGCCGACTTCGACCCTGCCACCGAACTCGGGCCTCACGTCCCGCGCATGGGGGTCGGCGACTTCCCCCCGATCCTCGCCTCCGACCGCTTCCAGCCCGCCCGCCCGATGATCGTCGCGTCCCGGTAGCTCGGGACGCCGCAGCCGTTTTCAGCGTCTTGCGACCAGACCATTCGAGCGAGATCGGGTAGAAACCAGCACATCCCGACGAACTTCCGCCCCACTTGCCGGGTTTACCCGCGACAGCGTGGCGGTTGCATTGGCGCGCGGCGCTCACTAATGATCGTCCGGATGGCCGGTGATCACGACAAGGACAAGCAATTGGCCGAAAAGCCGCAAACACCGCTGCTCGATACCGTCAATTCGCCTGCCGACCTGCGCGCACTCCCGCGCGAGGACCTGCGCCAGTTCGCCGACGAGCTTCGCGCGGAAATGATCGACGCCGTTTCGGTGACCGGCGGGCATCTGGGCGCCGGACTCGGCGTCGTCGAATTGACCGTCGCCATCCATGCCGTCTTCAATACGCCCGACGACCGGCTGATCTGGGACGTCGGGCACCAGGCCTATCCGCACAAGATCCTGACAGGCCGGCGCGACCGCATCCGCACCCTGCGTCAGAAGGACGGCCTTTCCGGGTTCACCCGCCGGGCCGAGAGTGAATACGACCCGTTCGGGGCCGGCCATTCATCGACCTCGATTTCGGCAGGTCTCGGCATGGCGGTCGCCGCCGAGCAGCAGGGCATCAAGCGCAATGTCATCGCAGTCATCGGCGACGGCGCGATGTCGGCCGGCATGGCCTACGAGGCCATGAATAATGCCGGCGCCATGGACGCACGGCTCATCGTCATCCTCAACGATAACGACATGTCGATCGCCCCGCCGACCGGGGCCATGCGCACGTATCTCGCCCGGCTCGTTTCCGGCCCGGTCTATCGCGGCATGCGCGAGACGGCCAAGACCATTGCCAAGAAGCTGCCGCACGTCTTCCATGAGCCGGCCCGCCGCACCGAGGAGTTCGCCCGCTCGTTCTTCACCGGCGGCACGCTCTTCGAGGAGCTGGGCTTTTATTACGTCGGCCCCATCGACGGACACAATCTCGATCACCTGCTGCCGGTCCTGACCAATGTCCGCGACGCCGACAGCGGTCCTATCCTCGTCCATGTGGTCACCAAAAAGGGCAAGGGCTACGGACCGGCCGAAGACTCTGCCGACAAGTATCACGGCGTTTCCAAGTTCAACGTCATCACAGGCGCGCAAGCCAAGACGCCCTCCAACGCCCCCTCCTATACCGGCGTCTTCGCCAAGGCGCTGATCGAGGAAGCCCGCCATGATGAGCGCGTCGTTGCCGTCACCGCCGCCATGCCTTCGGGCACCGGCCTCGACAAGTTCGCCGAGGTTTTCCCGGCGCGCTGCTTCGATGTCGGCATCGCCGAGCAGCACGCCGTCACCTTCGCGGCCGGCATGGCCGCCGATGGCCTAAAGCCGTTCTGCGCCATCTATTCGACCTTCCTGCAGCGCGCCTATGACCAGGTGATCCACGACGTGGCCATCCAGAGCCTGCCGGTGCGCTTCGCCCTGGACCGGGCCGGCTATGTGGGCGCCGATGGCCCCACCCACGCCGGCAACTACGATGCCGCCTATCTCGGCGCCCTCCCCGGCATGGTTCTGATGGCCGCTGCTGACGAGGCCGAACTCGTCCATATGGTGGCGACCGCCGTCGGCCACGATACCGGCCCCATCGCTTTCCGCTATCCACGCGGCGACGGTGTCGGCGTCGAGTTGCCCCAGCGCGGCGCACCGCTTGCCATCGGCAAGGGGCGGATCGTTCGCGAAGGTTCGACCGTTGCCATCCTCTCCTACGGCACGCGGCTTGCCGAAGCGCTCGCCGCCGCCGAAAAACTCGCAGCCCTCGGCTTTGCCCCGACCGTCGCCGATGCTCGCTTCATGAAGCCGCTCGACGAAGAGCTGATCGCGCGCCTCGCCACGAGTCACGACGTGCTCCTGACCGTCGAGGAGAGCTCGATCGGCGGCTTCGGCAGCCATGTGGCGACCTTCCTTGCCCGCAACGGTCTGCTCGACGGCAAGTTGAAACTGCGCCCGCTGATGATCCCCGACGTCTTCACCGAGCATTCGACGCAAGGCAACATGTATGCCGCGGCCGGCCTCGACCGCGCCGGCATCCTCGCGGCCGCCCTCAATGCTCTCGGCTACGACGAAGCGGCCATGAAGGCGGCTGCCGATCGCATCGGGTGAACGCAAAAAGCCCGCTGCCGGCGAGCGGAGCGGGCTTTGCAATCGGCAGTAGCTCTGTCGCTCCCCTATGCTGAGGGGCCGAAAAGCCGTTCTCTGGAAACGATCACACCTCGCTCGGCGCGTTGACCATGCCGAGCGCGGCCATATAGAGCTCGAGCAGGGCTTCCTGCTCCAGGCGCTCATTGGCGTCCTGCTTGCGGATCCGCACGATCTGCCGGATGACCTTGGTGTCGAAGCCATTGCCCTTGGCTTCGGCATAGATCTCCTTGATGTCGGCGGCGATGGCCGCCTTCTCTTCCTCCATGCGCTCGATCCTTTCAATGAACGCGCGCAACTGGTCCTGGGCTACACTTTCAACCGACATGAATTCACCTTTCGTTTCGCCCCCGGTTCAACCCCAGCGGGGCCCTCGGTTCAAGCGCTTTTGACCTCAATCCACATCGGGTTGCGCAAAGCCCCCGCAATTGCGCCAAAACCCGGCTTTAGCGATTGACACCGTCCGTTGACCGCGTTCAAACCAGAGGTGATTTCCCGCGATGATTTCCGGCCCGCTCTTGCACGTCCTGCGCCTCGGCATAACACTTCTCGGCCTGACATTCTCCGGCCTGATGATTACGGCCGCGCCGGCGCGTGCGGATCTTCGCGTCTGCAACGAGACGGGCAATCTGGTCTCGGTGGCCCTCGGCTACAGGGCCGAGCGCGGCTGGCAGTCGGAAGGCTGGTGGCAAACGCCGCCCGGCAACTGCCGGGTGCTCTACCAGGGCGATCTCGCCCGCAGCTACTACTACGTCTATGCCGCAGACGATATCGGCGGGGGCGACTGGGGCGGGTCGTTCTTCATGTGCACACGTGACGAAACCTTCACAATATTCGGGGTTGAGGATTGCCTCGCACGGGGCTATGAGCGCACGGGGTTCTTTGAGATCAACACTCAGGGCAAGACCGAATGGACGCTGCAGCTGACCGAAGGGGAAGCCGCGCCGCGTGTGATCGCGCCCGACGGTGAGGAAAACCTGGAAGAACCCCTGCTGCTCGTAGATCCGGACGACGTCGACATTGAGATCGAGGGCGAGATCGAAGGCGAGTTCGACGCAACTGACATCGAAGGCACGGATACCCAATGAGACGCATGAGACGCGTGAAGATCGTCGCCACCCTCGGCCCCGCCAGCCAGGATGATAAGACGATCGAGGATCTGGCGCGCGCCGGAGCCGATGTCTTCCGCATCAATATGAGCCATGCGAGCCATGAGCTCCTGCGTGAGACCGTCTCCCGCATCCGCGACGTCGAAGCGCGCCTCAAGCACCCGCTCGGCATCCTCGTCGACCTGCAAGGCCCCAAGCTGCGCATCGCGCGTTTTGCCGAAGGGGCCGTCCAACTGGTTGCAGGGCAGAAATTCGTGCTCGATTCGGTCGACGAAACCGGCACCGCCGAGCGCGTCTTCCTCCCCCATCCCGAGATCATCGAGAGTGTGTCGGTGGGCGACCGCCTGCTGCTCGACGACGGCAAGCTGCAATTGAAGGCGACCAAGGTCGGCGGCGGCGCCGTCGAGACGGAGGTCATCTATGGCGGCAGGCTCTCGGACCGCAAGGGCGTGTCGCTCCCCGATACGCTCCTGCCCGTCGGCGCGCTGACCGAAAAGGACCACGCGGACCTGCTCGAAGGGCTCAAATGCGATGCCGACTGGATCGCTCTCTCCTTCGTGCAGCGGCCGGAGGACATCATCGACGTCCGCAAGATCGTGCAGGGCCGTGCCGGCGTCATGGCCAAGATCGAAAAGCCGCAAGCCATCGACCGGCTCGAGGAGATCATCAAGCTGTGCGATGCCTTCATGGTGGCGCGCGGCGACCTCGGCGTCGAGCTGCCGCTCGAGACCGTGCCGGGCCTGCAAAAGAAGATGATCCGCATGGCTCGCCGCTTCGGCAAGCCCGTGGTGGTCGCAACCCAGATGCTGGAATCGATGATCACCTCGCCGGTGCCGACCCGCGCCGAGGTCTCGGACGTGTCGATTGCCGTCTTCGAGGGCGCCGACGCGGTCATGCTCTCGGCCGAGAGCGCCTCGGGCGAATATCCGGTCGAGGCGGTTACCATGATGAACCGCGTGGCCATCGCCGTCGAGAACGACACCAACTACCGCACGATCATCCGTGCTCAGGCGACCGAGCCCGAGGCGACCGCCGCCGACGCCATCTCCGCAGCCACCCGTCAGGTCGCGGAAACCCTCGATCTGGCCGCCATCGTCACCTACACCTCGTCGGGCTCGACCGGCATCCGTGCCGCCCGCGAGCGGCCGTCGAAGCCGATCATCGCGCTCTCCCCGAATCTTCGAACCATAAGGCGCCTGTCGGTCGTCTGGGGCATCCATTGCGTTCAGACCGAAGACGCGGCGAGCCTCGAGGACATGGTCGATCGCGCCTGCATCATCGCCTATCAGGAAGGCTTTGCCCGCCCCGGCGACCGCATCGCCATCACCGCCGGCGTACCGCTGGGCACGCCCGGTGCGACCAACATGCTTCGCATCGCGTTCGTTCGCCAGGACGGCGCCGGCTCGAGCTGAGGCCGAGCCTAGTAGGGATACCATCCTTCCCTACTCAACGGCGTGTCATCCCGGCGAAGGCGAACCGAATACGGCGGTGGCAGAATTCCTCCCTACCCACCGGGTCATCCCCGCGAAAGCGGGGACCTCTGTTGGCGATGCCGGTAAGTGGAAACGGAGGTTTCCGCTTGCGCGGGAATGATTCGGAGTTGGTGATGTTTTCACGGCTCACGCACCTCGCGGCATGCGCAGTATCTCAGATGGTTCCGGACTTCTCCAGGATGACACCCGGCTGGTGATGGGCCGTCAACCTCTACGAGACCCTACGGCTCCAAGCTTTCCAAATACGTCTTCAAAACCTGCAAATCCGCTTCCATCCACGCGCAGTCGGAGGCGAACTGCTCGTTGGTGATCGCTTCGCGCTGGAAGAGTGTTATCGCCACTTCCGCTCCCTCTCCGTTGGCATAAACCCGCGCGGGCGTCATCTGCGAAAGCATGCTCGAGGGTGTGATCGAGAAGTCGATCACACCGAACCTGTTGACCGGCGTGAACTGGATCCGCACCGGTCCGTCCGCCTGCCACTCGTGCGCGCTCACCTGGTGGTAGTTGACCAGCGGGCCCGACGCCCAGCGCGGCAGGTTGCGCGGCTCGGCGAGAAACTCGTAGACGCGCTGCAGCGGCCGGGCGATGGCGACGGTCACGGTTCGGCTGGAATACATCAGCAACTCGAACGAAGGTTGAGGCGCGCGAAGGCGGGATGCGAAAAGAGCCTGTCCCGGACTTGATCCGGGGTGGGACCGGTTTTTCATGAGAATCCCGCGACGACAAAGTCAAAGCGCGCGATCTGATACCACCAAAATCGCGCGTGCTAGGGGTGCATCATGTTTCCTGCCAGGGCAATAGAAAAAGGCCCGCGAATTTCGCGAGCCTTTTCAAACGGTTACCGATTAAGATAAACGCTTATCCCTGACGGGCTTTGTAGCGCTTGTCGGTCTTGTTGATGATGTAGACGCGTCCGCGGCGGCGGACGAGCTTGTTCGCGCGGTGGCGAGTCATCAACGCCTTCAGCGAATTGCGGATCTTCATCTCTTGAACCCCGGATAAACAAAAACCGGGCGCTGTGGGCGCCCGAAACTGGCCGGAACATAGGGATATCGGCCGGCGATGTCAACGCCGGAAACGGTTGGTTTTCCACCGCTGCGAAGAGAGCGTTTCCAGCAAAAGTGGATGCCACTTTTCGGTTCGAAAGCCCGACAATTCGATAGTCCAAAGCACCCGGAACGTCGGTGCGCCCGCCCGTTAACCACCCTGTCACCTGCCGCGGCGTATTGTTCTTTTCAAAGACATCTTGCCTGCGAGCCCGCCCGAATGCCCGTAGAGACGATCACCGCCCACGGCGTCCTCATCGCCGACCACAGCCAGCATATGATCGACATCGTCGCGGCAATGCTCCGCCATGCCGGCCGCCGCGACATCCGCAGCGCCACGGACGCGGCAGGCGCCATGTTCGAGCTCAAGCGCCGCGATTTCGAGGTCATCCTGCTTGACGATGGACTTGCCGGTACCGACAGCGTCGAATTCGTGCGCCGCCTGCGCCATAGCGAGGACTGCCGCAACCGGCTGACGCCCATCGTCATGATGGCATCGATGCCCGACGGCCAACGCATCGCCGCGGCCCGCGACGCCGGAGTGACCGAATTCCTGCGCAAGCCCTTCGCTGCCGCCCATCTTGAGACGCGGCTCGAGGCCATCCGCAAAGCGCCCCGCGCCACCATCGAGACCGACGACTATGTCGGTCCCGATCGGCGCCGCCGTGCCGCCCCTGATCTCGGCACGGGCGAACGGCGGGAGAGGTAAAACAGCAGACCCGCTCCGATAGATCGGAGCCTGATCAGGTCAGGCTTCGACCATCGCTTCCTCGGGCACCTCGATTTCCTGCCAGCGGTGGCAGGCGACCAGCCGGTCTCCTCCGATGGTCTCGAGCGGCGGGCGCACCTCGGCGCAAAGCGGTTTGGCATAGCGGCAGCGTGTGCGGAAGGTGCAGCCAGATGGCTGGCTGATCGGCGAAGGAATCTCGCCTCGCAAAGCATCGATGCTGCGTTGCCGTGCGAGCTTCGGGTCAGGGATCGGCACGGCCGTCAGCAGCGCCTTGGTATAGGGGTGCTTGGGGTCGTCGTAGATCTCATTACCCGTTGCCAGCTCCACGATCCGACCGAGATAGAGCACCAGGATCCGGTCCGACACGTGCCGCACGACCGAGAGGTTATGCGAAATGAAGATGAGGGTGAGCCCGAACTCGTCCTTGAGGTCGGCAAGGAGGTTGAGGATCTGTGCCTGGATGGAGACGTCCAGTGCCGAGACCGGCTCGTCGCAGACGATAAGCTTGGGCTCGGTGATGAGCGCTCGGGCAATGCCGATGCGCTGCGCCTGCCCGCCCGAGAACTCGTGTGGGTAGCGGTTGATCATTTCGGGCAGGAGGCCCACCGCCTCCATCATCTTGACGACCTTGGCCCGCCGCTGGTCGCGACCGAGCTCCGGCCGCAACGTCCTCAGCGGATCGGCGATAATCTCACCGACGGTCATGCGCGGGTTGAGGGAGGCCAGCGGGTCCTGGAAGATGATCTGCAGGTCCTGCCGCCTTTTGCGCATCTCCTCGCCCGACAGTTTCATCAGGTCCTGGCCGAGCCAGAGCACCTGGCCCTGATCCGGTTCGATGAGCTGCAGGATGCAACGGCCGAGTGTCGATTTCCCGCAGCCGCTCTCGCCCACGATCCCCAGCGTCTCGCCCTTCTTGATGCTGAACGAGATGTCCTGAAGCGCCTTCAGTTCCAGCGGCTGGGAGAAGAGGCCGGTCGCGATCGAGAAGCTCTTCCCGAGTCCCCGGATCTCGAGCAGGGTTTCGGATTTGTCGGCCATCACGCCACCTTCTCGTAGTTCAGTTCACCTTCATAGAAACAGGCCTTCTCGCGGCCTTCGCCGGCCGGCGCCAGCGGCGGACGCTCGGCAAGGCACCGCTCGAAGCGGAAGGCGCAGCGCGGATTGAAAGAGCAACCCTTGGGAAGGTGTTCGAGACTGGGTGGCAACCCCTGGATCGGGTCGAGCCGCGCCGCCCGGTGGGCGATGTGCGGCGTCGAATGCAGGAGCCCCAGAGTGTAGGGGTGTTTGGGGTCGTAGAAAAGATCGTCGACCTTGCCTTTCTCGACCGCGCGCCCGCCATACATCACCATCATCCGGTCGGCGATGCCGGCCACGACGCCCAGATCATGAGTGATCAGCACCAGAGCAGTGCCAAAATCCTCAGTCAGCGATTTGAAGAGGTCGAGCATCTGCGCCTGCACGGTGACGTCGAGCGCCGTCGTCGGCTCGTCGGCGATGAGGATCTTGGGTTGGCAGAGGAGCGCCATGGCGATCATGACGCGCTGGCGCATGCCGCCCGACAGTTCGTGCGGGAAAGCATTGGAGCGCTTGGCAGGTTCGGGGATGCCGACACGCTCGAGCATTTCGATGGCCGCTAGAACGGCCTTCTCCTTGTCGAAACCGCGATGCTTGACCAGCACCTCGGAAAGCTGCGTACGCACCCGCAGGCTCGGGTTGAGCGAGGTCATCGGATCCTGGAAGATCATCGCGATGTCCTTGCCCCGATAGGCGTCCAGCTTGACCTTGTCCATGCCGACAAGGTTGACGTCGCCGAGCATGGCGTTGCCTGTCACTCGGCCGTTCTTGGCCAATAAACCCATGATCGAGAGGAATGCCTGGCTCTTGCCTGAGCCGCTTTCCCCGACGACCGCGAGGATTTCGCCTTCGGTCAGGGTGAAGTTCATGTCGCGCACCGCATGCACCTCGCTGCCGTGCAAAGCGAAGGTGACGGACAGATCTTCAACGGTGAGAACGGTATTGGACATCTCAACGATCCTTGGGGTCGAGCGCGTCGCGCAGGCCGTCACCGATATAGGTGAGGCAGAGGAGCATGGTGATCAGCACGCCGGCGGGCGCCATCAGCATCCAGGGCAGCACCTCGGCGACGGGCGCTCCGAACGAGATCAGCGTGCCGAGAGAGGTCTGCGGCTCCTGGACGCCGAGGCCGAGATAGGAAAGGAAGCTTTCGGCAATGATGATCTCGGGAACGGTCAGCGTTGCATAGATCACCACCGGGCCGGTCAGGTTCGGCACGATGTGGCGGGTGATGATCGTCCAGGGCTTGGCCCCGCCAGCCCGCGCCGCCTCGACGAATTCCTTTTCCTTCAAGGTCAGCGTCTGCCCGCGCACGATCCGGGCCATGGTCAGCCATTCGATCGCCCCGATGCCGACGAACAGCAGCACCGGATTGCGCCCGAACATGACGACGAGGATGATGACGAAGAGGATGTAGGGCAGCGCGTACATGATGTCGACAATACGCATCATGACGGCATCCACCCGCCCGCCGAAATATCCGGCAACTGCTCCGTAGACGACGCCGATGGCGACCGAGACGACCGTGGCCACTCCCGCCACGATCAATGACATCTGCGTACCCTGCAGCACGCGCGCCAGCATGTCGCGCCCGTTCTGGTCGGTGCCGAAGAAGTGGCCCTTGTCGAAATCGGGCGGCTTGCGGATCGCCGTCCAGTCGACCTGCGAATAGGTCCACGGCACGAAATAGGGGCCGACGAAAGCGATGATGACGATCAGCGCCAGCACCACGATCGAGACCACCGCCGCCTTGTTGTTGGAGAGGCGTCGCAGCGCGTCCTGCGTCAGTGAGCGGCCCTTGGGCGCCTCGAGCGTCGCCAGCCGGTTGGCGTAGTCGGTCAGGACCGCGTCTTTTCCAGTGATCCCGGCCATTAGCGGTACCTCACCTTTGGATCGAGCCAGGCATAGACGAGGTCGACGATGAGGTTGAGCGCAAGGATGATGAACATATAGAGGATGGTCGTTCCGAGAACTATGCCGTAATCGCGGTTGAGCGCGGCGGTGACGAAGTACTTGCCAATCCCGGGCAGGCCGAAGATCTGCTCGACGGCGAGAGAACCGGTGAGAAGGTATGAAAGGCCCGGGCCGAGATAGGAGACGACGGGGATAAGCGCCGGCTTGATCGCGTGCCTGGCCAGAACCAGGCGCTCACCGAGCCCCTTGGAGCGGGCGGTGCGCACATAGTTGGTACCTAGGATCTCGATCATCGAGCCGCGCATCAGCCGCGAGATGCGCGCCGCGTGCGGCCAGGCGAGCACCGTCACCGGCAGCACCAGATGCATCCATGACCCTGTGACCCAGCCTCCCGCCGGAAACCATCCGAGATGGACGCCGAACCAGAGCTGCAGCAGCGCGGCCATCAGGAAGTTGGGGATGATCACGCCGATCATTACCGCCAGCACCAACACGTAGTCCGGCCACTTGTTCTGGTTCACCGCCGCGACCATGCCGGCCAGGAGCCCGATGGCCGTGGCGATGACAAAGGCAGTGAGCGCCAGCGTCAGGGTGAAGGGAAAGCCGATGGCGATAAGCCGGCTGACCGAAAAGCCCTCGATGACCATTGACGGGCCGAGATCGCCGTGCAGCAGGCGCCAGATATAGATGAAATACTGGACGACCAGCGGCTGATCGAGACTGTAGTGGGCGCGAAGGTTCGCGAGGACCAGTGGCGGCAGCGCGCGCTCCCCGTCGAACGGGCCGCCAGGCGCCAGGCGCAAAATGAAAAAACAGACCGATACGGCGATCAGTGCAATCGGTATGGCCGAGAGCACTCGCCGCAATGCGTAACCGAGCATTTCGTGTGACCTTTATTGTCCGGGGCGCCGCGGAGACCGCGCGTCTCGCCGGAAAAGGGATCGTGGGGCCGGCCGGCCCCACGATCCGTCATCGGCTTACTCCGACTTCGTCAGCCACCGCGTGCGGTGGATGTCCTTGGCGTTGTCGACGAACCCTTCGATGTAGGGCTTCACGACGTTCTTCGAGACGTACCAGTAGATCGGGATGGCCGCGAACTCGTCCATGGCGATCTCCTCGGCATCAGCCAGGATTTCACCGCGTGCGACAAGATCCTGCTCGGTGGCGGCCTGGTCCATCAGCGCGTCGAACTCCTCGTTGGAGTAACGACCGTAGTTGTTGCCCCAGTTGGTGCCGTCACCCTGCGAGATGCCGGTCTTGAGGAGGTCGAGCGTATTGGACGGGTCGTTGTAGTCGAGGAGCCACCCGGCCCGGCCGACCTGGAAGTCGCCGGCGCGCAGCGCGTCGTAGTGCACTGCGGTTTCCGAGTTGAACAGCTCGACATTGACCCCGAGCGGCTCCCACATGGCGGCAATCGCCACCGCAATGCGCTGGTGGTTGTCGTTGGTGTTGTAGCGCAACTGCAGGTTCAGCGGATTATCGGGGCCGTAGCCGGCCTCGGTCATCAGCTCGACGGCGCGGGCGACGCGGTCCTCATAGGGCAGCGTTGCCCATTCAGGATCGTAGGCGTTCTCGACATAGTTGCCGGTGCCCGGCGGCACCCAGCCATAGGCAGGCAGTTCGCCGGTGCCGAGCACGTCCGGCCCGATCACGTCGCGCAGCACCGAGATCGACAGCGCCTCGCGGATGCGCACGTCGTCGAGCGGCGGCTTTTCCTGGTTGAGGACGTAGTAGTAGACGCCGAGGAACGGCTCCACATGCGCCTCGCCCGGCAGGTTGTCCTGCAGCCACTGGTACTGGTCGGAAGGGAGGTCGGTCAGGATGTCGAATTCGCCGGCGCGGTAGCGGTTGAGCGCCGCCGTCTGGTCCTCGAGCACGTGGTAGAAGACCTCGTCGATCTGCACGTTCTCGGCGTCGTAATAGTCCGCGTTCTTTTCCGAACGGACATAGGAGCCCGGCAGCCACTCGACGATCTTGTAAGGACCGTTGGCGACGATGTTGTCCATATCGGTCCAGGCATCGCCGACCTCTTCGATGAGATGCTTGGGGACCGGATAGGCCGTGTAGTGGGTGAGCGCGTCGAGGAAGAACGGCGTCGGCGCCTCGAGCGTGATCTCGACGGTCTTCTCGTCAACAGCCTTGACCCCAAGCTGGCTGAAATCGGTGATCTCGCCCGAATTGATCGCCTCGGCATTCTTGATGGGATACTGGAGGTAGGCGTATTCCGAGGCCGTCGCCGGATCCATCAGGCGCTGGAAAGCAAAGACGAAGTCGTCGGCGGTGACCGGCGTGCCGTCGGTCCACTGGATGCCGTCGCGCAGATGGAAGGTGTAGACAAGGCCGTCGTCCGAAATCTCCCAACTCTCGGCCTGCCCCGGGATCGGCGCAGCCTCGGGATCCTCAGTCACAAGGCCTTCCAGATAATCGCCGACGACGCGGTTCTCCCAGTCGCCGGAGACCTTGTGCGGGTCGATCGAACCCGGATCACCGCCATTGTGCATCTGCAGGGTCACGGCGTAGGCGGAGCTGCTCATAAGCAGCGCAACCACACCGGCGGTCGTTGCCGCCTTAAGGACCTGTGTGATTTTCATTATCGTCCCATCTCCTGAAAGGGTTTCCTGTTTATGCAGCCGGAATTGGTTGGCCCGGCCATTTTTTGCCTGACCGGCAGAATTTACCGCCTGATCAAGATTGGTGGACGGTATCCCCACTTTCCGTCCACTTGCAAGTGAAAGGTTGCCGCAAACGTCAACCGCCACAAAAATGTTAACACCCCGGCAACCAGCGATGCCAGGTGCAGGCTTTGCGCCGGTTTTATTGCAATTGTGAACTTAACTGGCGCGTTCGACCAAGGCAGCGACCCCCATGCCGCCGGCCGTGCAGACCGAGATCAATGCCCGTTGCTTTTCTTCGCTGGCAAGGAGCTTGGCGGTGACTCCGAGTATGCGCGCGCCGGTCGCGGCAAAGGGGTGGCCATAGGCAAGGCTCGATCCCTTGGTGTTGAGCTTTTCCGGATCGACCTCGCCCAGCACCGTCTCGCGCCCGAGCACGTTCTTACAGTATTTGGCGTCGGTCCAGGCCTTCAGGGTGCAGAGTACCTGCGCGGCGAAAGCCTCGTGCAATTCGAAGACATCGATATCGGCAAAGGTGATGTTGGAACGGGCCAGCATCTCGGAGACCGCGATGGTCGGCGCCATCAGCAGCCCCTCGCCGCCGGCGAAATCGTTGGCGGCGACCCGCCCCATGGTCAGGTAAGCCAGGACCGGCAGGCCCCGCGCCCTCGCCCACTCCTCGCTCGCCAGCAGCACCGCGGCCGCCCCGTCGGTCAGTGGCGTCGAATTGGCCGCCGTCAGCGTGCCATGGCCCGAGGACTTGTCGAAAGCCGGCTTCATCGTCGCCATCTTCTCGAGGCTCGTATCGGGCCGCACATTGTTGTCCTTGACCAGCCCGGCGCAGGGCACCAGCAGGTCGTCGTGGAAGCCCTCGTCATAGGCCTTGGCGGCGTTCTTGTGGCTCCTCAATGCGAGCTCGTCCTGTGCCTCACGCGCAATGCCCCACTCGCGCGCCATCAGCTCGCAGTGCTGCCCCATGGAAAGACCCGTGCGCGGCTCCTGCGTCGATGGCGCGACGGGCGTCAGTTCCCCGAACGAGAACCCCTTGAAGACCCCGAGCTTTTCGCCGGCGCTTCGCGCGCGGCTGAGGTTGATCATGCGGTGCTGGAACTTGTCACCGAAAACCACGGGGCTGTCGCTGACGGTGTCGGAGCCCGCCGCAATGCCGCAGTCGATCTCGCCGGTCATGATCTTGTTGCCGATAGTCAACGCCGCCTGCAGGCTCGTGCCGCAGGCGATCTGCATGGTCGTGCCCGGGGTTCTCGGCGACAGGCCCGCATCGAGCGACGCTTCGCGTGCGAGGTTGAAGTCGCGTGAATGGTTGATGACCGCGCCTGCCATCACCTCGTCGATCTTCTCGCCTTTGAGGTTGAACTTGTCGACAAGACCGCCGAGCGCAGTGGCAAGCATGGAAAGATTGCTCTCTTCCACATAGGCGGTATGGCCGCGCGCGAAGGGGATGCGGGCAGAACCGACAATGGCGACTTTTCTCATTCCGTTCATATTGTCCTCACGCCCTGTCGTCCGCACGTGCCTTCATCGGCCCACCGAGGAACGGCGCAAAGCCCGTCCCGAGGATCACCCCGATATCGGCGAGATCGGCGCTCGCCACCACGCCCTCGGCAACGACCACCGCCGTGGTGTCCACCAGTGGTTTGACGAGCTCGCGCCCGAGCCCGGCCAGGTCGGCATGGGCCGGTGCCTCGCCCTTCTGCGCCTTGCCCTTTTCCCACTTGTAAAAGCCCTCGCCGCTCTTGCGGCCAAGCTTGCCGGCAGCGACCAGACGGGCGAACCTCGAATCCTCCGGCACCGCGTGGCCGAGCTCGGTGGCGACCGACTGGCCGACATCGAGGCCGACAGTATCCATCAGTTCGATCGGGCCCATCGGCATGCCGAAGGCGACGGCGGCGGCATCGATCAGCTCCTTGCTCTCGCCTCTCTCGACCCGCTCGACGGCGCCCAGCATATAGGGCATCAGCACCCGGTTGACGAGGAAGCCGGGTGCGGACTTGACCACCACCGGGCTCTTGCCGATCGCGAGAGCAAAGGCTGCGCCCATGGCGATCTGCTCGTCGCTGTTGAAGGTCGAACGGATGACCTCGACCAGCGGCAGCTGCGCGACCGGGTTGAAGAAATGGAGGCCAATCAGCCGGCTCGGGTCCTTGAGTCCTTCGGCGATACGCTCGAGTTCGATCGAGGAGGTGTTGGTGGCAAGGATCGCGCCAGCCTTCAACTTCTCCTCGACCCCGGCAAAGATCTTGCGCTTGATCTCAAGGTTCTCGACCACCGCCTCGATGACGACGTCGGCCCGCGCCACGCCCTTGCCGGCTGGATCCGCCTCGAGCCGGAGCATCGCCGCATTGACCTCGTGCTTTTTCTTCAGCCGCTTTTTGAACAGGCCCTTTGCCCGGTCGAGCGCCGGCTTGATCCGTTCCATGTCGAGGTCCTGGAGCGTTACCGCCATGCCCCGCAACGCACACCAGGCGGCGATATCGCCGCCCATCACGCCCGCCCCGACGACATGGACCCTGGCGAACCGCGCGCCCTTGACGCCCTGCTTCTTCAATCCTTCCGAAAGGAAGAACACCCGCCGCAGGTTCGTCGCGGTCGGCGACCCCATGAGCGGGACGAACGCATCGACCTCCCCGGCGATCATGGCCCCGGGCTCGTCCCCGTGCTTCTCGAAGAGATCGATGAGGGCATAGGGCGCGGGATAGTGCTCGGGCCGCGCCTTCTTGCCGGCCTCATCGCGCATCTTGCTCGCCACATAGCCGCGCAGCGGCCCCATCGCCATCACGCGCTTCACAAGGCTCGCCCGCCGCGACCTGCGCTTTTGCAGAACGGCCTTGCGCGCCTCCCAGCGCAGCATGTCGCGGTGCCTCACGAGCTTGTCGACAAGGCCCATGCCGCGGGCCTGACCGGCTCGCAGCATCCGGCCGGTGAGCATGATCTGCATGGCATCGACCGGCCCTGCCTGCCGGATGGAACGGCCCGTGCCCCCAAAGCCCGGAAAGATGCCGAGATTGACCTCGGGAAAGCCGATGCGGGTCTTATCGTTGGCGATGGCGATCCGGTAATGGCAGGCGAGCGCCAGCTCTAGGCCGCCGCCGAGGCAGAAGCCGTGGATGCCGGCAACGACCGGCACCTTGAGGTTTTCGATGCGCTGGAAGAGCGCGTGCGCGCGCCGAAGCGCATCCGGCAGCACCGAGAAATCCGCCATGGCGTCGAACTCGGAGATATCGGCGCCGGCGATGAACCCGCTCTCCTTGCCCGAGAGCAGGATGACACCGGCCAGTTCCCCGCCCGCGATCAAATCCTCGATCCGCTCGATGAGGCTCTCGAGCTCGGCGATGGCCTCGCGGCTCAACGTATTGACCGGGGCATCGGGGCGGTCGATGGTCAGCCACCCCAACTGCTCGACGTCGATATGGAACGACCAGTTTCTGGTCTCCGGCGTCTCGGTTTTCGCCAATTCCGGCTCCTCTTCCCTGGCTGGCGACGAGGGGTCGCGTTCGGTTTCAATAACGCGCTATTCCGCCGCTGCCCGGGCCGACTTGCGGGCGGCAAAGGCGTCCGGGGCGAAGTCGTCGACGGCAACGGCCCGGTCGGTCGCTTCATCGGCAGCACGCAGGATGCCGGCCTCGTTGTCGTTGATGATCCCCGCGGCAACGGCATCGGCGATGGCGTCCCGGTCGAGGCGGCGGGAAACCTCTCCCTTCTTGACCGCCCGCATGAACCGGGCCTCGATCTCCTCGGCCGCGATCACCTTGGCGAGCGCATCTTCCAGAAGGCCGGTCACATCCTCAGGATCCATCGACACATAGGCGCCGGTGGTCAGCCGGTCACGGAAGGCACCTGGCCGCAGCACCATGGACACGAAACCGTTGTTGACCCGGTCCGGTGCGGGCCTCGCATGCCGTCCGAACGGGAAGCACAGAACCCGCATGGCAAAGGCGAAGAGCCGGCTGGGGAAGTTGGCGAAGACTTCACCAAACGTTGCCTCCATGGCCGCGATGCGGTCGGCCATGATGGCATCGACCAGCGCCCGGTCATCCGCCAGACGTCCCTCGTCCTCGTAGCGCTTCAAGACAGCGCTCATCAGGTAGAGGTCGCCCAAGATATCGGCCATGCGACCCGATATCTGTTGCCTGGCCTTGAGCGCGCCGCCGAGCACCACTGTGGTCCAGTCGGCAACGAGAGCGAAGGCCTGCGCGTAGCGGTGCAGTTGCCGGTACCAGCGCGCCATCTCGTGGTCGACGGGCGAGGAGGCGAACATGCCGAAGGTGACCGCGTGGAGAAAGGTCGCGATCTTGTTGCGCAGCATAAAGGCCGTGTGCCCGGCAAAGGCCTTGTCGAAGGCGTCGACCCCCGCCTTGCGGTCGGGGTTCTGGGCGGCCTGGACTTCCTTATAGAGGAAAGGATGGGCACGCAGCACGCCCTGGGCGAAGGTCATCAGCGTACGGGTGAGGATATTGGCGCCTTCCACGGTAATGGCGACAGGCGTCGCCATATAGCCGCCGAAGAGATAGTTGGAAGGGCCGTCCTGGATGGCGCGCCCGCCATGGATGTCGAAAGCCGCATCGAGGCAGTCGCGCATCGCCTCGGTGGTGCGATATTTGAGCAGCGCCGAAAGAACCGAGGGGCGCTGTCCTTCATCGACCATGGAAGCCGTCAGTCGTCGCGCCGCCTCGAAGGTGTAGGCGCTCTTGACCATCCCTGCGAGGGGTTCGGCAACGCCCTCCATGATCCCGACAGGGATGCCGAACTGGCGGCGGATGCGGGCATAGGCGGAGGTCACCCTCAGCGCCTGCTTGATCGAGATCGAACCGATGGCCGGCAACGAAATGGCCCGACCGGTCGACAGGCACTCCATCAGCATGCGCCAGCCCTGGCCGGCATAGTCGACCCCGCCGATGAGATAGTCCATCGGCACGAACACGTCCTTGCCGCGCGTCGGCCCGTTCATGAACGCCTGCCGCGCCGGGAAATGCCGGCGGCCGATCTCGACACCCGGATGGTCGTGTGGAATGAGCGCCAGCGTGATGCCGACATGCTCACCCTTGCCAAGGAGGTTGTCCGGATCGTGCAGGTCGAAGGCAAGGCCGATCAGCGTCGCGATGGGCGCAAGCGTAATGTAGCGCTTGTCCCAGGAGAGTGTGACACCGACGACCTCCTTGCCGTTCCACGTGCCTTTGGTCACCACGCCGACATCGCGCATGTTGCCGGCGTCCGACCCCGAGTGGACGCCGGTCAGGGCAAAGCACGGCACCTCGAGCCCCCTGGCGAGCCGCGACAGGTAGGTCTCCTTCTGCTCGGGCGTGCCGTATTTCTCCAGCAGTTCGCCCGGCCCCAGGGAATTGGGCACCATCACGGTAATGCCGGCCGCGACCGAGCGCGAGGCGATCTTGGAGACGATCATCGACTGGGCCTGGGCCGAGAAGCCGAGCCCATCATAAGCCTTGTCGATGAGCATCCCGAGAAAACCCTTTTCCTTGAGGAACTGCCAGACTTCCGGGGAGAGGTCGGCGCGCTCGTTGCGCGTCTCCCAGTCGTCGATCATGGCGCAGACCTCCTCGGTCGGCCCGTCGAGGAACGCCTTTTCCTCCTCGGTCAGCGTCAGCGGCCGGATGGAGGTCAGTTTCGTCCAGTCCGGGCGGCCATAGAACAGTTCGGCGTCCCAGCCGATGGTGCCGGCATCGAGCGCTTCCTGCTCGGTGCGCGAGACCCTGGGCAGGATCTTCCTGACCATGCCGTAGGCCGGGGCGGTGAGCAGAGCCTTGCGGACCGCGCGAACCGAGAGCGCCAGGAGAACGACGCCCGGCAGCAGCGCCAGGATCAGCAGGAGCGGCGAAGGATCGAACCCAGTCACTGGGTCGAATCGGGTAAAAAGGCCAATGACGAGCGCCGCCGCGCCCCACTGCCAGAGCGGCGCCTGGCGCATCGCCAGTACGACAAAGGCGACAACGCCGATTGCCCAAAGCGCGATAGTCATCCCGAGCTCCTTCTGCCCGCCGCCGGCCAGTCTACCGTCCCGCGCGGCGCCATGGCCAAGAGTTTAACAAGGTTTACGTATACGTCAACTGAAAGCCCATTAGGTTTCAGGATGGCAATTCGACCATTAGCCGCGACCCATCGCTTGGTTTGCCTCTCCGGCATCTGTTTGACGCTTACGTAAAGCCGTGGAATACTCGAACCATCGGCATTTCGCGGCACCAAGACCGCGGCCGGCCAGTGCCCGGGCACGGTCGTTCGGAAACGGGTCGAGGAGGAGACTATGGACAAAAAGGCAGACGCGAACCGCACGTCGCAACCGCTGCGCCCGTGGATCGATCACTATCCGGAAGGCATCGACTGGGACGTCGATATCGACATTCGTCCGGTTCACGAGCAGGTCCTGGATGCCTGCGCCAAGACCCCTTCCGCCATTGCCCTGGACTTCCTCGGCGCCACTACAACATTCGGCGCCCTCGCCGACGCCATCACCGCATTTGCCGGCGCCCTGCAGAGCGAGTTCGGCGTCACTAAAGGAACGCGCGTGGCGCTGCTGCTGCCCAACACGCCATTCTATCCCGTCGCCTACTACGCTGTGCTGCGCGCCGGCGGCACCGTGGTCAACTGTAACCCGCTCTATACGGTCGACGAGCTCGCGCACATGGCCGACAACGCCGGCGCCGACCTTATGATCACTCTCGATCTCAAGATGATCTTCGAGAAGGCCGAGACGCTGGTCGAGACGGGCCGCATCGGCTCGCTGATCGTCTGCCATTTCCCCGATGCCCTGCCGCTCGCCAAGAAGGTGCTGTTCTCGCTCGCCAAGCGCAAGGATCTCGTCGACACCCGCCGCTCCCGCATCGCCGGGCGTGTTGCCCACTATCGTCAGCTCGTCGCGCGCAAGCTGACGCCGGAGCCGGTGACGATCGATCCGCACACGGACATCGCGGTCCAACAATATACGGGCGGCACCACGGGCATACCCAAGGGTGCGCTCCTCACCCATGCCAATGTCGCGGCCAATATGAGCCAGATCGACAAATGGGGCTGCGACCTGTTCTACCCGCCGACCAAGGTCGTCGCCGTGCTGCCGTTCTTCCACATCTTCGCTATGACCGTCTGCATGAACGTGCCGCTCTGCAATGGCGCCCAGGTGGTCATGCTGCCGCGGTTCGAGCTCAAGGCCCTTGCCGACCTCATCGCGCGTACAAGGGCAAACATCCTGCCCACAGTGCCGACGCTGCTGACCGCCCTAGCCCGCGCCGACAACATCACATCAAACGACCTTTCGAGCCTCGAAGTCGCCGTCTCGGGCGGAGCGGCGCTTCCCAACGAAGTGCGGGAAGCCTTCGCCAAGAAGTCGAAGGCGCTGCTCGCCGAGGGCTACGGCCTGACCGAGGCTTCACCGGTCGTCTGCTGCGCGGCTCTGCGGGTGCCGTCCAAGCCCATGTCGATCGGTCTGCCCCTGCCCGCGACCGACATCCGCTTCGTCGACATCGACAGCGGCCGAGTGCTCGGCATCGGGGAGGACGGCGAGCTGCAGGTCAAGGGGCCGCAGGTGATGCTGGGGTACTACAACAATAGGGAAGCGACCGAGGACGTCTTCATGGACGGGTGGCTGCGCACGGGTGATGTCGGACACATGGACGAGGACGGCTATGTCTTCCTCGTCGATCGTATCAAGGACATGATCATCTGTTCGGGCTTCAAGGTCTATCCGCGCGTGATCGAAGAGGCGCTCGCCGAGCATCCGGCGGTCGACGAAGTCAATGTCATCGGCGTGCCCGACCAATACCGCGGCGAGGCTCCCGTCGCTTTCGTCAAGCTCAAGACCGATGAGGCCGCGAGCGAGAGCGAGATCAAGTCGTTCCTTGCCGAAAGGCTGAACAAGATTGAAATGCCGCGGGAAATCATCTTCAAGCAAGCGCTGCCCAAGACTCTTATCGGCAAGCTTTCCAAGAAGGAACTGCGCGAGGACTACGCTCAGATGAAGGCAAAGAACCGTGAACAAGCCTGAGAGCGAGAGCAAGGATCTCTTCGCCATCGCCGATCTCGCCCGCGAGTTCGGCATCTCTACACGCGCCATCCGCTTCTACGAATCCAAGGGCCTGATCGCGCCCGAGCGGGTCGGCGCCACCCGCATCTTCCGCCGGCGCGACCGCGCCCGGCTGATCCTGATCCTGCGCGGCAAGCGGCTGGGCTTCTCGCTGCGCGACATCTCGGACTATCTCTCGCTCTACGATGCCGATCGGAACCAGCAGGTACACCTGCTGGCCGAGAAGGTCGGCGCGCGGCTGGCCGCGCTCGAAAACCAGATGCGGGATCTGCAAACGACGATCTCGGAACTCCGCGAAATCCGCAAGCTGGCACTCGAACGAATGGCCACGGGGGCTTAAGACCTGTGAAGCATGCAGGTACAGAAACGCCGGCGCAGTACGACGCGGCGCTGTTCGAGCGTCTTCGCGAGCAGTTCGCACGAGGTAATCTCAAGCGGGCCCTCAGGACCGATTTGCGCTACGCCACGCCTGCCGATCTTGCACAAGGCAGTACCACGCAGCACGTCGAAGCAGGTTGGGATCTGATCGCGCAAGGCGGTGTTGGGGCTGCCATACTCGCTGGCGGTCTCGCCACACGCTTCGGTGGGGAAGCCAAGGCGGCTGTCGATCTCGTGCCGGGATGGCCGCTGCTGCGCATCAAGCTCGAGGCGCTGGAAAGCATCGCCGCTCGGCGCGAGACGACCTTACCCGTCATCGTCATTGTCAGCTTTGCCACCGAAAATGCGGTGCGTCGGATCATCGATGAGCACGCCTTCCGACATCTCGCCATCACGCTGGTGCGCCAAACCGTGCTGCCAAGGATCGACCCTGAGGGGCGCCTCGTCAGGGAGACCGACGGCGGTCTGAGTTTCAACCCGCCCGGTCATGGAGAGGTGCTGCACCTGCTCGCTGCCCACGGCTTCAAGGCGGAGACCGCACCGATCTATTGGCAGATCTCGAACATCGACAACCTGCTGGCGATCCTTGACCCCGGCATCGTCGGCGCCCACGCCGCTAGTGGAGCCCACGCGACGGTTGAAGCTGCGCCAGGCACCTCCGCCGACGTCGGCGGCTATCTCGCCATCGCGCCGCGCGGCTTCGAGATCATCGAGGGTTTCCAGGTTGAAGCCGCCGAGCGACCGAAAGGCGCGTTCTTTCTGAGCACCAACACCTTCATCGTCGGCCGCAGCACTGCGCAGATGGCCGACAAGTTGCCCTACCACGCAGTCTCGAAGACCATGCCCGACGACCGCAACATCATTCAGTTCGAGCAATTGCTGGGCGACATCGGCAGCATCGCGGGGCTCAACGCCATAGCCGTGCCCCGGGGCGGTGTCGATTCCCGCTTCACTCCAATCAAGCGCCTCGAAGACCTCGATGACTCTCGCGCCGGCCTCGTCGAGGCCTTGACCGCGACCGGGCTGATCCGCTGGTGAAATCCTCACGCCGGCACCACGCCGTCCAGCTGTCGTGCCCTCACCGACGCATCTGACGCCCTTCAAAGCCGAGAGTCACCCATGCACCGCCAGCGCGCTGGCCTGCACATTGCGTTCCTTGAGCCAAGCCTCGAGCGCGGGCGGGGGCAGCGCCGGCGAGAAGAGATAGCCCTGCAACACATCGCACCCGAGGGTTTCGAGGAAGAAGTGCTGCAGGGAGGTCTCGACCCCCTCGGCCACCACTGTCATCCCGAGGCTTTGCCCGATCCGCACCACTGCCGTGACGATCGCTCCCGGCGAAGATCCGGTCAGCAGGTCCTTCATGAAGCTGCGGTCGATCTTGAGCTCGCGCGCCGGAATGCTGGCGAGGTGCGAAAGGCTCGAATAGCCGGTGCCGAAATCGTCCATCGACAGCCGAACCCCGAGCGCGTCGAGCGCGTGGGCGTTTTCGAGGGCCATCGGGCAATCGTCGAGGATCACCCGTTCGGTGATCTCGATGGTCAGCATCTGTGGCTCGATGCCGTGCCGCGCGAGCGCACTGCGCACCGGCGGGATGATGTCCCTATTGCGGAAATGCAGGGGCGATATGTTGACCGAGACCGACGGAACGGCGATGCCGCGCTGCCGCCAGTCGCCCATCTGCCGGCAGGCCTCTTCGATCCCCCATTCCCCCAGTGTCTCGATCTGCCCGCTCTCTTCGGCAAGGGCAATGAAACGGCCGGGCGAGATCGGACCGAATTCCGGGTGCGTCCAGCGCGCCAGCGCCTCGACGGCATGCAGCTCTCCGGTGCGTGTGGCGATCTGCGGCTGGTAGTGTAGCTCGAGGTCGCCGTTGGCGATGGCCTCCCGCAGCGCCGCGCCGAGCAGCAGCCGGTCCTGCGCCATGGAATTCATCCGCGGGCTGAAGAAGCGATAGGTGGCTCGGCCACCCCCCTTGGCCTGGTACATGGCGGAATCGGCGTGCTTGAGGAGCGTGTCCCCGTCCATACCGTCGGCGGGAAAAAGGCTGATGCCGATGCTAACCGAAGCCGGCAGCGCCACGTCCTCGATCATTACCGGCGCATGCATCGCCTCGAGGACCTGCTGGGCGAGGCGTGCCGCCCCATCGCCATCCGCGTCCTGCAACAGGATCACGAACTCATCGCCGCTGAGCCGTCCGACGAGATCGTCCCGCCCCACCAGCGTGCGCAGCCGCTGCGCGATCTCGACCAGCAGTTTGTCGCCAACCGAATGGCCGAGGGTATCGTTGACGTCCTTGAAGTGATCGACGTCGAGAAAGAGCATTGCCGTATCCGGGCCATCGACTTTGCCCGCCAGCACGCCGCCGATCCTCTCGCGAAGCATCGTGCGGTTCGGCAGGCCCGTCAGCGCGTCGTAATAGGCGAGCCGGTCGATGTGTGCCTTGGCCAGCGCACGTTCGATAGCCACCACGCAAAGGTGCACGCATGCCTCGACGATGTGGTGATGCCAGGCCGAAGGCGCGCGCTTGCTGCGATAGTAGAAGGCGAAGGTGCCTGCGACCTGCCCGTCGCGCAGCTTGATCGGGCTCGACCAGCAGGCTAGCAGTCCCAACGGCAGCGCCAAGGCGCGATAGTGCGCCCACAGCGGATCGTTTTCGATATCGGCGACGACCACGGGCTCACCGCGCCAGGCCGCAGTTCCGCACGACCCCTCCGCCGGGCCGATGGGAAGGCCATCGATCGCCTCGCTGAAGAAGGGGGGCATGCGCGGGGCCGCCAGCGGCTTGACGCATCCGTCCTCGACCGCCAGCACCGAGCACGTGACATCCGGCGCTATCGCCTCGACCCGGCGGCAGAGCAGATCCATGATCTCGACGAGCGGCATGTCCCTGGCTATCGCCTCGAGCACGTCGCGCTGCAGCGACTGGATCTGCTTGCTCTCGGTGATGTTGGAGAACACGAAGACCGTGTGCCGCGCTCCCGTGTCGGTATGAAGACGCGAGAAGAGCGTGGCGGAAAGGCAGAGCGTCTCGCCGTTCCGCCTGGCAACGAGGGTTTCCTCCTCGTAGATCTTGCCGGCACGCAGATCCGCGCGCGCCGCCTCGACCGCCTCCTCGCTCATGTCGCCGCGCCCGAGAAGCGGCAGCGGCAGGGCGCCGATCACCTCCTCGCGAGAAAAACCGAACATGGTGCAGAAGACGTCGTTGCAGTAGACGATCGGCCCTGCCTCCTCGGCGACGAGGACGGCGCGATCGGTGCAATTGGCGGCAAGGCCCACGAAATAGGCCTCGTCCCCCCTTCCCGGACCCGTCGCCGGATCCATGCTTCCCCCGCTGGTCATTCGGCCCATATCCTCGTTAGCGGCCGCAAGCCTTGCCATGCTGAGGACCAGTGTGTGGAAAGAACCGTAAACGAAGTCCGCATGTTTTCCCGGCAATGCCAGCTTTGCCCACAAACGCAAACCGACAGGGTTTCCGAGCCGCTAAAGCGGGATGCGAAAAGCCTGTCCCGGACTTGGATCCGGGGATGGAACCGGTTTTTCGCGAACAATCCCGCACAACAAAAAGTCACGTTGCCGGCACCAGTGCCCGCACCTCATCGAGGCTGGCCGCCTCGGCGGCGGGCTTGTCCCAGCGGATACGATTGATGCGCGGAAAGCGCAACGCCACGCCTGATTTGTGCCGGCCCGAGAGCTGGGCGCTGTCGAAGGCGACCTCGAAGACCAGCTCTTTCCGCACTTCCCGCACCGGTCCGAACGAGCTGATGGTGTTGGCGCGGATCCAGCGGTCCAGCTGCTTCAACTCCTCGTCGGTGAAGCCGAAATAGGCCTTGCCGATCGGCACGATCTCGTTGCCGGCCCAGACGCCAAACGTATAATCCGAATAGAACGAGGAGCGCTTGCCGTGCCCACGCTGGGCATACATCAGCACAGCGTCGACAACGTTGGGGTCCCGCTTCCACTTGAACCACAGGCCTTTGGGCCGGCCCGGTACATAGGGCGAGGTCTTGAGCTTGAGCATCACCCCCTCATGCCCATGCTCGTCGGCGCCGCGCCGCCGGATGGCGGCAAGCTCCTGCCAGTCGGCGAACGGGATAACCTGCGAGACGTCCATATGGGTCTGCGGATGGCGGGTAAACCAATCCTCGAGCCGCTCGCGCCGTTCGCGCCACATCAGCGGCCTTATGTCCTCGTCGCCGTCGTAAAGTATATCGTAGACGCGGATGAAGGCCGGATACTCCTTGAGGTGCTTGGCCAGCGCCACCTTGCGGTTGAGCCGCTGCTGCAGATCATTGAACGGGGCCGGATCGAAGCCGTGTCCGACCAGCAGTTCTCCGTCCAATACCGCTTCTCCGAACACCTCTTCGACGATATCGGGAAAGGCATGCGCGATGTCGTCACCGGTGCGCGAGAAAAGCGAGATGCCGCCCTTGCCCATCACCAGTTGCACCCTGATGCCGTCCCACTTCCACTCGGCGGCGAAATCACGCGGATCGAGCGCCGTGAGGTCCTTCTCCTCGTCGATGGCATTGGAGAGCATCAGCGGGTGGAAGCGCGCCGTATGGGCGATGTCGGGCGCTTCGCTCTTGTCCTCGAGCCACGCGAAGAGTTCGGTATAGGGTGGCGTCAGTCCGTGCCAGATCTCCTCGATCTTCTGCAGGTCCTTCCCGCTCATCTCGGCGAGCGCGGTCTTGGCGAGGCGCGCAGAAAGGCCGATGCGCAAGGCGCCGGTCGCGAGCTTGACCAGCGCCCACCGCTCGTTGACCTCGGCCCGCGTCAGGAGCGAAGCGATGAGCCCTGGCAGGTCACGCTTCGAGGTGGTGTTGAAGAGTTCGATGAGGTCGGAAAGCCGCGGCAGCTCCTCCGTGCCCCCGTGATGCGGCCAGATGAGCGCGATGGTTTCACCGAGATCCCCCACATAGTCATAGCTCAGGGCAAAAAGGTGGGGATCGACCTCGGCAAGCACCGTTTCCTTCAACAGCGCCGGCTTGACGTTGCGGAAGGTCAGGGCGCCGGTCAAAACCGCGAGCGCCAGCCCCCGATCCGGATCGGGCGTAGTGCGGAAATACTCCGCAAGCGCCGCGATCTTGCGGTTGCGCGAGGGGGTGAGCGCCAGCAGCTCGAGCAATTGGGCGAAGCGCTTCACTCCTCGCCCTCCCCGCCATCGTCCTCGAAGCCCTGGATGTTGAGCGGCTCGGCGGCAAGCCCCTGCTGCTGGCAATAGTAGACCAGCGCATCCTCGCGCCCATGCGTGACCCAGATCGTACCCGCCCGGGTATCCGCGATGGTCTGCCCGAGCTCGTTCCAGTCGGCATGATCGGAAATGATCAGCGGCAGCTCGACGCCGCTCTGCCGGGCGCGCTGCTTGACGCTCATCCAGCCCGAGGCCATGGCCAGCACCGGATCGGGCAGCCGCCGGCTCCACCGGTCCTTTAGGGCCGAGGGCGGCCCGACGACAATCTTGCCGGCGAGCTCGGCCTTGCTCGCTTCGATCGCCAGCCGCAGGTCGCCGAGCGCGACGCCCCGCTCCTCGTAAAGCGTGCAAAGCCGCACCATGGCGCCATGGAGATAGATCGGCTCGTCATAGCCGGTATCCCGCAGCAGCCGGATGACCCGTTGCGCCTTGCCCAGCGGATAGGCGCCGATGAGATGCGCGCGATCGGCATTGGCCGCGAGCGAGCGCAACAGGCGCGCGATCTCCGACTGCGGCTCGGGGTGCTGGAAGACCGGCAGGCCGAACGTCGCTTCGGTCACCAGCAGGTCGCACTCGACGAGTTCGAAGGGCTGCGCCGTCGCGTCGGGCAGGCGCTTATAGTCGCCGGTGACGACGATGCGCTGCCCTTGGTGCTCGATCAGCACCTGGGCGCTGCCGAGAATGTGCCCCGCCGGATAAAGGGTGATGGTGACGTCATCGATCGAGACCGGTTCGCCGAAGGCGACCTCCTGGAATTGGCCGGCGCAATCGTCCCCATAACGCGTCTTCATGACGGCGATGGTATCGGCCGTCGCCAGCACCGCGCCGTGCCCGGACCGCGCATGATCGGAATGGCCATGGGTGACGATCGCCCGTGCCCGCGGCACGGTCGGATCGACATAAGTGTCGATGGCGCGGATATGGAGGTTGCGGTCGATCAGCGTCATGGCGTTCATTGTAGCCGGTTCATGGGAACGGTGGGGAGATGTCCGCGGTTGCCCCTGGCGTTCGATGATATCCCCGCAGGAAGGTGCACGATGACGACGATTCCGACGACTCCCTTGCCCGATCGCTCGCAGATGCCCGTTTTTGGGCTGGGCACCTGGATGATGGGAGAACGGCGCGGCGATCACGACAGGGAGGTGGAAACGCTGCGCGTCGGGCTCGAGCTCGGCATATCGCTGATCGACACGCCGAGATGTACGGCCAGGGCGGTGCCGAGCGCGTGGTGGCGGAAGCGATCGCCGGGCGGCGCGACGAGGTTTACCTCGTCAGCAAGGTGCTCCCGTCCAACGCCTCCTATGATCGCACCCTCCGTGCCTGTGAGGAGAGCCTGCGCCGCCTCGAAACCGACCGGCTCGACCTCTACCTGCTCCATTGGCGCGGCTCCTTCCGCCTGGAGGAGACCGTGCGCGCCTTCGAGAAGCTCAAGGCCGACGGCAAGATCCTGCGCTGGGGGGTCTCCAACTTCGATGTCGACGACATGGAGGAACTGGAAGCGCTCTCGGACGGCTGCGCCACCAACCAGGTACTCTACAACCTCTCGCGCCGCGGCATCGAGCACGACCTGCTCGACTGGTCGCGCCGGCGTTCGATGCCGATCACGGCCTATTCGCCCATCGAACAGGGACGGCTGGCACGTTCGTCCGAGCTTGCCGCCATTGCCGAAGCGCACCGCGCAACGCCCGTGCAGATTGCTCTCGCCTTTGTGCTGGACAAGCCCGGCGTCATCGCCATCCCCAAGACCAGCGATTCCGAACGGGTGGAGGAGAATCTCAAGGCCCTCGACATCCGCCTGACCAACGAGGACCGCGCCCGTCTAGACAGGGCCTTTCCACCGCCGCGGGGCAAGCGCGGACTGGAGATGATTTAGAGTGGAAGGCCCCTCACCCGGCCCGGAGCCTGTCCTCGGGCGCGACGCGACCCGGGGAGGCCGACCTCCCCAGAGGGGCGAGGTGAGCTCAGTGCTCGTGTATGTATCATGCGCATCCACAGGGTCCCCTCGCCCCTCTGGGGAGAGGGACAGGGTGAGGGGCCTTCGTCGCAGCTGGCGCCAGCGCCCTCACATCACCTTGCTGACCGCCAGGAACCCGCCCTTATCGGCATTGGCCTTCTCGATGGCCGAGACATTGCCGAGGACCACCACCCGCCCCGCACTCGCCACCGCCTCGAGCGCGTCGGCAAGCGCCAGGAAATCCCTGGGCTGCGTCGCCAGCACCTCGTCGCGCCGCTGCTGGCGCACCGCGTCGGTGGTACCGGTCAGTTCCCGCCACATCGAGGAATACCCCTTGGCGTCGGGGAACTGGTAGGGGTCCATGTCGCCGATGACGCCGATGATCGAGCGGGTGAGTTCGGTCTCCCCGATGCCGTTGCGCAAGGCCTTGGCCGAGCCGTCATAGGCATCGAGGGTCTTGAGGAGATTGGGGTCGCGGTAGGAGAGGAAGGCGAAGTTGCCCGACACCAGGTCGAAACGACTCGACCCGCCATAGGCGCCGCCCTGCACCCGCACCTTGTCCCAGAGCCAGGTGGTATTGAGGAACTTGAGCGCGACATTCGCCGCCCCGGTGAGCTCGAAGCCCAAGTCTCGCAGGTTGGCGCCCTTGCCGACATAGTTGACCTGGGCGGGAATGGTCAGGCCCTCGTTGACCGGCGGCACGCCGATCCCCCAATCTATGCGGTGCACCGGTCCGCTGGGCAGATCGACAAGGAAAGCACGCAGCTCCGCCTGGGTTTGACGCCAGAGTTCGTCGTCGGCGGTGACGTTGACGACCATCTGCGCCCGGTTGACGAGGAGGCGCCTGATCGTCTCGAGCGCCCGCTGCACGCTTTCCCAGTCGCTTTCGATGCGCTTAACCAGCGTGCGCAGGAATTCCAGATAGCTGATGCCGCCCATCTGCTCGGCGACCCACCCGGCCTCGGTCAGCGCCGATTTGATGCGCAGGTCGACGAAGCCGTTGCCGCCCGGCACCAGCCGGGCCTCGAGCATCGCCTTTTCCTCGAGCGCCATCTGCTTGAAGCGCGCCCGGTTGTCGAGCCGCGCGGAAAGGATGACATCCCTAAGGATGGCAAGGAGTTCCGGGATCCTGTCGGGCACCGCCTTGCCCGAGAGGAAGAACCACGCCGCTGTGCCGTCCCTGCCCTGGCGGGTGGAAACGCCCCGGTGCTGCGAGATGCCGCCGGTCGACCGGCCAATGCGCTGGGTGAGCGAGACGAAATCTTCCTTCTCGGTCCCCGTCTGCAGCAGAGCCCGGCCGAATAGCGGCACATAGGGCAAAAGCTCGGCATCGAGCGCATGCAGGTCGAAGCCGAGGTCGAGATAGAAGATGCCGAGCGTTGGCAGGTCGTGGGTGAAGAGTCGCGTGCCGGCGATATCGCCGCGCTCGATTGGCACTGTGCGGATCTCGCGCGGCAGATCCGCGCGGGTCAGGGACGGGATCTTGGCAAGATCGGCCGGATCGTCCTCCTTCTCCTGCAGAGCCTTGAGCGTTTTCGTCGTCTCGATGGCCGCCTCGATCTCGGCCTCGCTCATCCCGGCACGGATGGCGGCGAGCTTTTCGGCCTCGGCTGCCTCCTCGCGCGCACCCTGCCCTTCGTCGGCCGAGAGCGTGACGGTTACCCGATGGGTGTTGTCGAGGAAGCGCTTGCCGATGAGGTCCTCGAAATAGCCGGACTGCGCCTTCTCCTTGATCTTGGCGAGGGGTGCCTCGAACTGCAGGGGCGCAAGCGGATCGTCCTGATGGAGCCAGGTGGAGAGGCTTGCGAACATCATGGCGATGCCGCGCGGGAACGAGCCGGTGTTGTACTCGCGCAGCGAGAACTCGATGGTATTGAGCGCCGCCTCGATGGCCTCGGCATCAATGCCCTTCTCCTTGAGATCCCTAAGGGTCGAAAGGATCAATTCCTCGACCTTGCCGGCGTCGGCCGGGTCGATGCCCTTAAGTCCGAAGGTTGCCATGGGCTGCCGCAGGCCTGAGGAGATCCCTCCGCCCATCAGACCCTCGCCGAGCCCGGAATCGGTGAGCGCCTTGCGCAGCGGCGCGGCTGGTGTGCCCATCAGGATATAGGAGATGATGCCGTTGGCTAGCGCCTCCTCGCGGCCGCCCGGAGGGTCGATCATCCAGTTGACCGTCACCATGCCGTCGCGGGGCTTGCCCTCGGCCTTGGTGCCGGCATAGGTCGCCGCCACCCGCCGCGGCTCGTTGAACCGCCCCTGGAGACCGATCTCGGCGTCGACCTTGATCCGCTCGAACTGCGAGAAGTATTCGTCGAGTATGTCGAGGCGTCTTGCCGGATCGTCGTCGCCCGAAAAGAACGCCCGCGCGTTCGACGGGTGGTAGAAGGTCTGGTGGAAGCGCTTGAACTTCTCGTAGGTCAACTCGGGCATCACCACCGGTTCGCCGCCCGACGACTTGCCGTAGGTGGTGTCGGGATAGAGGGCCTGCTGCGCCGTCTTGTGCATCAGCGCGTCGGGCGAGGACCAGGCGCCCTTCATCTCGTTGAACACGACGCCCTTGTAGGTGAGCGGCGCATTCTTCTCCTCGATCTCGTAGTGCCAGCCCTCCTGACGGAAGGTGTCCTCGGTGATCAGCGGAAAGAACACGGAGTCGAGATAGACGTCGACGAGGTTGTAGAAATCGGCAAGGTTCTGGCTGGCCACCGGATAGGCCGTCTTGTCCGGAAAGGTCATCGCATTGAGGAAGGTGTGCATCGAGCCCTTGATCAGCTCGACGAACGGCTTCTTGACCGGATATTTGCGACTCCCGCACAGCACCGAATGCTCGAGGATATGAGCAATGCCGGTGGAATCGTCCGGCGGTGTCTTCAAGGTGATGCCGAACACCTTGTTCTCGTCGTCGTTGATGAGGCTGATGACCTCCGCCCCGGTCTTCCTGTGCCGGTAGTGCCGCGCCAGCGAATTGACCTCGGGGATGGTTTCCTCGCGCACGAGATCGAAGGCGGCATGGTCGGACATGGATGTACTCGCTGAAACGACTTGGGTAGGAACCCACAACGTAGGAAGGCGGGACACGGAGCGCCAGTGCCGATCGTGAATGTTGGGGCTAAACGAGCGCCGGAAGGCCAGACGCCGGGGCCACGCCAGAGGCATAATCCCACCCACCCACCGGGTCATCCCCGCGAAAGCGGGGACCTCGGTTGGCGATGCTGGTCTAAAAAACAGAGGTTCCCGCTTTCGCGGGAATGACCTGAGTTGGTGATGTTTTCGTAGACGAGACAAATACCTTGCGGCTGGCGCTGGATCTCAAGGATGGATGCCGGTCTACGCCGGAATGACATTGAGGGTGGTGGTGCACCGGAGGCACAACGCCGCCCTAAATCTCGCCGCGCACCTGCGGACGCACCCGTTGCGTATACCAACTCGCCAGGTCCGCCATCGTCGCCTCGGGCAGCGGGGCGAGCCTGGTCGCTGCCACGTTGTCCTCGAGTTGGGCGGGCCTGCTCACCCCGGCAATGATGGTCGAGACGGCGGGATGATCGAGAATCCAGCGCAGCGCCATCTGCGCCAGCGGCACATCAGCGGGCACCTTGCCCTTCAGTTCCTCGACGAGTTCGACGCCCTTCTCGAACGGTATCCCCGAGAAGGTCTCGCCGACCGAGAAAGCCTGCCCGTCGCGGTTATAGTTGCGGTGGTCCTGCGCGGAAAACTGCGTGTCGCGCCCGAACTTGCCCGAGAGGAGCCCGCTGGCGAGCGGCAGGCGGACGATGATGCCCACATCCTTGTCAGCCGCGATCGGTAGCAGCTTTTCGGCATGGTCCTGGCGGAAAATGTTGAAGATGATCTGCAGCGTCGAGACGTTCTCGTGCGCAAGGCAGATCATCGCCTGCTCGATGGTCTCGACGCTGGCGCCATAGAAGCGAACGAGCCCCGCCTGTTGCAGGTCGTCCATCCAGTTGAAGATCGCGCCGTCGCGGATGACGTCGATCGGCACGCAGTGCAACTGCGCGAGATAGAGCGTCTCGACGCCGAGCCGCTTTGCCGACCCCTCGAGACTCTCGCGCACGCCGGCCTTGGTATATTTGTCGGGATAGAGCGTGCCGGACCGGCCGAGCTTGGTGGCAACGAGAACGTCCGGATTCTTGGAGTGCGCACCGATGCGGCTCTCCGAGAGTCCGCCGCCATAGACGTCGGCCGTATCCCAGAAATTGACTCCGAGCCGGTTGGCCGCATCGAGGATGGCCGAGGCGGTCTCGTCGCCGACCGGCCCGAAATCGCCACCGAGCTGCCAGCAGCCGAGCCCGATTTCGGAGACCATATAGCCGGTTTTGCCCAAACGGCGCCTGTTCATGCGCTTTTTCCTCCAGCTGTGAGCCAGCAGCATCGGGCTAGAGCACGATACGATTTGATTGGATCAAATCCCGCGCCCTAACGTCTTGTTGTCGCGAGATTTTCTGCAAAAACCCGATTCTCACTTTTTGCGTCTCACTTTAGACCGTCTCGCCTTCGGCCGGTTCGTCCTCCTCGGCTTCGAAGTAGTCCGGATGCTCGGCAATGGTCTGACCGAGCAGCACCTCGGCGCGCGCCAGATGGGCGCGCATGGCCGCTTCCGCGCCGGCCGCATCACCCGCCGCCACCGCTGCCACGATCGCCTTGTGCTCGGTGATAGCCCGCTTCTGGCTGGCAACACCGAGCGTCAGGTAGCGCACCCGGTCAAGCTGGATCTTGTGGTCGTCGACGAGCTGCCAGGCGTATTCGACACCGGCGAGACGCGCGAGCGTCCTGTGGAAGAGCTCGTCGAGTTCGTGGAAGCCATGGACGTCCTCGATCTCGGACGCGGCCTCCTGATCGGCGATGATGGCCTTGAGCGCTTCTTTCGTCTCCGGCAGGTGCGCCCCCGCCACCCGCCGCACGATCTCGACCTCGATGGATTCGCGGATGAAACGCGATTGCCGCACGCCGTCGGCCGAAATCTTCTTGACCACGGTCGCCCGTTTGGGGCGGATGAGCAAAAGCCCCTGCTGAGCGAGGCGGATGAAGGCCTCACGCGCCGGCTGGCGGGAAATGCCGTAGCGCGCCGCGATATCGCTTTCCGAGATGGCATCGCCAGGCTTGAGCTTGAGGGTGACGATCTCCTCGCGCAGGGCCGCAACCACACGGGAAGCGATCGTATCGCTCACCGCCTCCTCCACCGGTTGCAGCACCTCTCCCACTATGTGACCTCCTCCACCATTCCCGCGATCGTTACCCAAAATCGACGCCGAGGTCGATTCCCGCGGTCTTGAGCATCTCGCCGACATGGATGCGCTCGCCCGTGGCGATCGCCTGATTGGCCGCGATGCCGGTGAGGATCGACCAGGCGCCGGCCACCTGGTCCGAGCTGCGGTTGTAGCGGTCAGGCTCGACGCCCTGCGGATCGAAGAGATAGCCGAGCATGATCGGATCCGCCCCGCCATGGTCGCCGGATCCTTCCCACACCTCGAGCTTTTCCGGTGCCTTGCCGGCAAGATGCAATTCCGTCGTGATCCCGTCCTCGACCGGCCGCTGCCGATCGCCGCCGAAGACCCCGTGCACCTCGACATGCCGATGGGTCAGCTCGCCCTTGGTGCCGTGGAACTTGATTTCCAGCCCCTCCCAGGGGCTGTAGGCGCAGAGCGTATAGTTGCAAGAGATGCCGTTGGCATAGGCGACCTGCACCTGCATGGTGTCTTCGATGGTGATGTCGGGCGCGAACACGCACTTGTCGCGGATGTAGCCGTCCTCGTCCTCGGCATCGAGATAGAGCTCGCGCAGCTTGTCGTTCTCTTCGAGGTCCATGCGGAAGTCGCACCTGTCGGCGACCGGACACTCGTGGCAGCGCTCGCCATGGCCGGCCAGCCCGAGCTTGATCGCCATCTCGGGTGTATAGAAATCACGCTTGCCGTTGGCCGCCACATGCACCGGAAACGAGGCCGTCCACCAGTTGAGCAGATCGAAATGGTGGGTGGACTTGTGGACAAGCAATCCGCCGGACTTGTCCTTGTAGCGATGCCAGCGGCGGAAATAGTCCGCCCCGTGCACCCGGTCGAGATACCAGCGGAAGTCGATCGCCGTGATCTCGCCGATGGTGCCGGCCATCAGGATATCCTTGAGCTGGGTGCGGGCGGGCGTGTAGCGATAGTTGAAGGTGACGGCGACCGACTTGCCGGTTTCGCGCTGCGCATCGAGGATAGCCTTGAGCTTTTCGACGTTGATCGTCATCGGCTTCTCGGTCATCACATTGCAGCCCGCGCGCAGCGCCTCGACGATGTACTTGTCGTGGAGATAGTCCGGGGTCGTCACGATCACCGTGTCCGGCCGTTGCTCGGCGATCATGCGATCGAATTCGGCAGCGTGATAAGTGGCGACTCCGTTCCCCTTCTGGTTCTTGACCTTGCCGGCCGACAGCGCCAGGCGCTTGGAGTTGACGTCGCACAGCGCAACGAGCTCGTTGCCTTGTGCATGCGTTTCGGTGACCGCCGTGCGGAACATGGAATGGCGGGCACCTGTGCCCACGATGGCGTATTTCATTGCGATGAATTCTTAAGGGTCAGGACTCGGGGACAGGACGGCGGAGAGCAGGACGCCTGCATGCGCCGCAGGTATGCCTCCATCTTCCATACAAGATTGAAGGCAGGCGCGGCGTTTGTCAAATGCTGCGTGCGGGATTGTGACCGGGTCTGACTTCGCTTAGCCGCAATCTGCACAAGCAAACCGGCTCTGACCAGATTCCGCCCCCGCCCATCGGGTCATTCCCGCGAAAGCGGAAACCTCCGTTTCGCTAGCAGGCTCTGCCAACAGAGGTCCCCACTTTCGTGGGGATGACTCCGTGGAAGGGGGACAGTCGGTGCAAACCGAGCCAAGCTGTGGGTAGGCGCTCCCGCTTCTGGTCGGACACGGACAGGGGATGCTAAGGGAAGTGCCCGTCATTGAGTCCCAGCCCGGATTGAGCATGAAAGTCGACATCGACATGGGAGCGGCGCCCGATGGGCGGGCGGCCCTCATGGATCTCGAAGAACTGCTCGCCACCCGCCTCCTGGTGCAGGGCAATTCCGGTTCGGGCAAATCACATCTCCTGCGCCGGTTGCTCGAGCAGAGCGCCCAATGGGTGCAGCAGTGCGTCATCGATCCCGAGGGTGATTTCGTCACCCTCGCCGACAGGTTCGGCCATGTGGTGGTGGACGCCGCCCGTACCGAGAACGAACTCACCCGCATCGCCGGCCGCATCCGCCAGCACCGCGTGTCGGTGGTGCTCAATCTCGAAGGGCTCGACGTCGAGCAGCAGATGCGTGCCGCCGCAGCCTTTCTCGGCGGCATGTTCGATGCCGACCGCGATTTCTGGTATCCGGTGTTGGTCGTCGTCGACGAGGCCCAGCTGTTCGCCCCAGCCGCCGCCGGCGAGGTTTCCGACGAGGCAAGGAAGCTCTCGCTCGGCGCCATGACCAACCTCATGTGCCGGGGCCGCAAACGCGGGCTTGCCGGCGTTATCGCCACGCAGCGCCTCGCCAAGCTCGCCAAGAACGTTGCGGCCGAGGCCAGCAACTTCCTGATGGGCCGCACTTTCCTCGACATCGACATGGCGCGTGCCGCCGACCTTCTCGGCATGGACCGGCGCCAGGCCGAGCAGTTCCGCGACCTGGAGCGCGGCCGTTTCGTCGCGCTCGGTCCGGCCGTCGCGCGCCGGCCGCTGCCCGTCGTCATCGGTCCGGTCGAAACCTCGGCCCGCTCGACGAGCCCGAAGCTGACGCCCCTGCCCGAGGCGCCGGCCGACGCACAGGAGCTGATCTTCACCCGCGAACCGGAGCCGGTGCGCCCGGCGCCGCGTCGGGCGGCGCCACCCCCGCCGACCCCGACCGCCGACATCCTCGCTCAACTGGCCCGGCCGCGGCCACAGCAGGCGGATGTGCCGCAAGGCCTTTTCCCCGAGATTGACGAGGCCGAACGCGAGGCGCTGATCGACGCGGTCATGCGTGAACTCCTCGACGATCCCGATGCCGGCTTCCGCTCGGTCGCCGTGCTCTATCAGGATTTTCTGGTGCGCTGTCGCATCCGCCGCGTGCCGGGCGACCCGCCCGCCCTGCCCGCCTTTCGCCGGAAGCTCGCGGTCGCTCGCGCCGGGGTCGCCGCTGAGATCGCCGAAAGCGAGGCCTGGCAGCAGGCGCTGGCGCTTTCAGAGAGCCTTACCGACGATGTCCAGGGCGTTTTCCTGATGATCGCACAGGCAGCGGTTGCCGGAGAGCCGTGTCCTTCCGATGCGACTCTGGCGCGCGCCTACGGCACGCATTCGCCGAGCCGGGCCCGACGGCTGCTCACCTGGTTCGAGGAACGCGGGCTGATCGTGGTACGCCTCGACTTCCGCGGTGCCCGCGTCGTCGCCCTGCCCGACCTCGGCTGCGAGACGGCGCCGAGCGACCCCGAAGGGCCCGATGCCATGACTGAGGAACGCCCCGCGGCGGAGTAGCGGTCTGGCCTCTTGGCTACGCGAGCGTAATAGCGTGTGTTGAGATTCAGGTCAGGCCGAGGAAAAATGGTCATTGCAGACCGGCATCACCTGAATATCAATACATCCTAGGCCCGCAACCGCTCTGCTGCCCCGAGATAAGCCGGCACCGACCGCGCATCCATCGGCCGGGCATAGAGATAGCCTTGCGCCCATTCGCAACCGACCGCGCGCAGGAACTGCGCCTGGCCTTCGGTCTCCACGCCTTCGGCCACCGTCTGCAGGTCGAGATTGTGCGCTAGGTCGATGACCGCGTGGACGATCGAGGTGGTGCTGGCATCGGTGCCGAGCCGGGAGATGAAGCTACGGTCGATCTTGAGGACGTCCACCGGAAACTCGCGCAGGTGCGTCAGCGAGGCAAAGCCAGTGCCAAAATCGTCGAAGGCAATGGTGACCCCACCCTGCTTCAGGTCCCGGCAGATCTCGGGTGCGTACCCGGCCGCGCGTGACAGGAATACATCCTCGGTGACCTCGACCTCGATCGACCCGGGCGGCAGGCCGAGGCTGGCGATGTGCTCGAGGATGGTGCGCGCGAGGTTGCGGTGGCGGAACTGGCTGGCGCCGAGGTTGATGGCGACCGACCCGAAGGCGAGGCCTTGGCGCTGCCACTCGGCTGCCTGCTCCAAGCCGGAGCGCAGGACGAAGTGGCCGATCTCGACGGAGAGCCCGGGGTCCTTGAGCGCCGGCCCGAACGCCCCGGCCGCGACCACCGATCCGTCCTCACGCACCCAGCGCAACAACGCCTCGAACCCTCTATGCGCACCGTCGGCAAGCCGCACCTTGGGCTGATAGTAGAGTTCAAGATTGCCGCGCTTCAGCGCCCGGCTGATGTCGCGCACGATGGCGAAGCGTTGCGTGGCTTCGGCCTTGAGTTCGACCCGGTAGACCGCATCGCAGTTCTTGCCGGCACCCTTGGCATCGTAGAGCGCCAGGTCCGCATCGGCAAAGAGCGCATCGCTGCGGATGGGACCGGTTCCCGGCCAGTAGGCGATGCCGATCGAGGCGCTGAGCTGAAAGGCCTGGCCCTGCCAGCGCAGCGGCACCTGTATGGCCTTGCGCACATGCCGCGCCAGCGCCCGCGCATCCCGCCCCTGCGATTCCTCGACGAGAATGGCGAATTCGTCGCCGCCGATCCGCGCCACCAGAGCCCCGCGCCCGGCCGCCCGCCCGATCCGCCGCGACACCCGCCTCAGGCACTCGTCGCCCGCGGCGTGACCATGGGTGTCGTTGATGTCCTTGAAGCCATCGAGGTCGAGTAGCAGGAAGGCGTGGCGCCGCCCGGGGACGGTCTCTGCCAGGCCGTCGATGCGGGTCTGGAGGAAGGCCCGGTTATAGAGCCCGGTCAGGGCGTCGCGCTCGGCCATGGAGGCGATGCGGTCCGCCGCCTCCTTCTCATCGGTGATGTCGCGCATGATGCCGAAGCGGCGCACCGGGACACCGTCGATCATCTCGGCCTCCGAGCTGATCCGCACCCAGCGCCGGTTGCCCTTGCCGGTCACGATCTGTGCGTCGAGCCGGTAGGAGGTGTTGGCCTTGCGCGCCCGGGCGATGACGCCGGCGATGCGTCGCCGTTCGCTGCGTGGGTAGAAGGAGAACACCGCCTCCTCGTCGACCACGAAATCCTCACCGACCTCGTGCAGCCGATACATGCCTTCGCTCCAGCGATAGGCGCCGGTCGCCAGATCCCGCTCCCAAGCGCCGATGCGCGCCATGACCGATGCCTGCGACAGGACGCGGTGCTGCTGGAAGAGCTGGCGACGCTGATCTTCGACGAGCCGCAGATGCGCCTCGGCTTCGCGGCTCAGCCGCGCCAGTTTTTCTGCGCTTTCGAACTGCCGCAGCAACCCCTCGGCGATGCCGGCAAGGCGCGAAAGCGCCTCGGCCTCCTTCTTCTCGAAAACGCGCGGCGCCGTGTCGAAGACACATATCGCCCCGACGACGAGACCGTCCTCGAGGGTCAGGGGCGCACCCGCATAGAAACGCAACCTGGGTCCGCCGGCAACGAGCGGATGGCTGCTGCTGGCGCTCTCGGCGGCAAGATCGGAGATGACGAGAGGCGCACCGGATTCGATCAGTCGGTTGCAGAAAGCATGCTCGCGCGGCATCTGCTTGAGCCCGAGGCCACGCAGCGCCTTGAACCATTGGCGCCTGTCGTCGATGAGCGAGATCCCGCAGATCGGCACGCCGAGCGTCTGGCCGACGATATCGACCAGGGCCTCGAATTCGGGCGTTGGCGGCGTGTCGAGAATGGCGAGCGCCTTGACGGCCGCCTGCCGACGGACCTCCCAGGCGGCCTTCGCTTCCGCTTGCTCTTTCTGTCCGCCGTTCGCCATCTTCTCGGGGCACCGCCAACCAGGGCTTCTGCCCCTTCAACGGGACCCTAGGGCGACCGCCTTAATGAAGGCTCTACGCCGTCTCTGCGGCTTGCCGAGCGCGCGAGACGATCGACAAGAGGGTAAACAAGCTGTCTCCGCCCGACCTTAGTCGCGCTTGCGGCTCATCTCGATCATGCGCTCGACCGCCCGGCGCGCCGGAGGGATGATGTCTTCAGGCACCGTCACCTCCTCGGTGCCGGTATGGAGCGACCACAGGACATTCTCGAGGTTGATCCGCTTCATGTGCGGACAGATGTTGCATCCCCGCAGGAAATCGACGCCCGTCGTCTCCGAGGCGACATTGTCCGACATCGAGCACTCGGTGACCATCACCACGCGAGCCGGCCTTTCTGTCTTGACCCAGTCGATCATCGCCGCGGTCGAGCCGGCGAAATCGACCGCATCGATCACCTCCGGCGGACACTCGGGGTGGGCGATGATCTTGGCCGTCGGATAGGCATGGCGCAATTCGGCGATGTCCTCGGCCGTGAAGGTCTCGTGCACCTCGCAGGCGCCCGCCCAGGTGATGACCTTCTTCTTGGTCCTCTTGGCCGTGTTCTGCGCCAGATACTGGTCGGGGATCATGATCACCGTGTCGCCCTCGACCGCCTCGACGATGTCGAGCGCATTGGACGAGGTGCAGCAGACGTCGGTCACGGCTTTGACCGCCGCCGAGGTGTTGACATAGGTGACGACCGGTACACCCGGATACATCTCGCGCATCGCCTCGACGTCGTCGACCGAGATGGATTCGGCAAGTGAGCAGCCGGCACGGCTGTCGGGGATCAGCACCGTCTTTTGAGGGTTCAGGAGCTTGCTGGTCTCGGCCATGAAATGCACGCCGCACTGCACGATCACCGACTGGTCGACGCGCGTCGCCTCGATGGCCAGCTGCAGGCTGTCGCCGACGAAATCGGCAACGCCATGGTAGATCTGCGGCGTTTGGTAGTTGTGGGCGAGGATGACCGCATCCCTCTCCTTCTTGAGCCGGTTGATCTGGAAGATCAGCGGCGCATAGAAGGGCCATTCGATCTCCGGGATCTTGTCCCTGACGCGATCAAAGATGCCGCCGGTTTCGCGTTCAACGGCGGGCGAGAACTTGAGGTCGAAGTTTTCCGCGAGGATGGCGCGCGCGTCTTCGAGCGGGGTGAACGCGTTGATCGTCTGAACCATGGCAACCCTCCTCGGCGCCGGAGCATTTTCAGGTTCGAAAATGCGAGAGGCAAAGAGCCAGAGACCCCGCTTCGACCGCGTCGGAACGGGAAGTGCTCCAGCTGCCGGGGTTACCTAGGCACTTTCGAGACCTATTTCAATCGAGCGAGCGCGGAATTGGGTGCCCCGAAGTTCCCCCTCCCAACCTCCCCCACAAGGGGGGGGGTGAACCCTGTGCCTTTGGCAGAATGGTACCACGCCCACAAAACAGCACCTCCCCCCTTTGTGGGGGAGGTTGGGAGGGGGGTGATCTGTGACCTCAGCAGCTAACGAAATTGGCGCTTGCTCAAACGCGACCGAGCCCCTACCACGGGGCAACTCCAGCGCAGGATCGCCGCCATGCCCCAGGACGCAGAAGCCATCCGCTCCATCCTCTCGCTCGCTCCCGTCGTGCCGGTCATCATCCTTGATGATGTCTCCAAAGCCCGGCCGCTGGCGCAAGCGCTGGTGGCCGGCGGTCTGCCGGTGCTGGAGGTGACGCTGCGCACGGCCAATGCGATCCGGGTGATCGAGGAGATGGGCAAGGTCGAGGGCGCTATCGTTGGCTCCGGTACGGTGCGCAATGCCCAGCACATGCAGCAGTCGGTCGACGCCGGCGCGCGCTTCATGGTCTCGCCCGGCGCGTCGCCGCGCCTGCTCGATGCCGCCGACGATATCGGCATTCCGTTGCTGCCCGGTATCGGCACGCCGACCGAGGCCATGACTGCCGCCGAGCGCGGCTACTCGTACCTCAAGTTCTTCCCGGCCGAGGCGCTTGGCGGCGCCCCCGTCCTCAAGGCCTTCGCCTCGCCCCTGCCGGACGTCACCTTCTGCCCGACCGGCGGCATCGACGCGGCCAAGGCCAAAACCTACCTGGCGCTGTCCAACGTCATCTGCGTCGGCGGCTCATGGATCATGCCGGCCGACGCGGTCGAGAGCGGGGACTTTGCCCGCATCGAGACCCTCGCGCGCGAGGCGGCGGCCCTCAGGGGCTGAGGCCGCCATGGCCGGCGTGCCCGAAAGCGGGCTCGGCCATTTGCGCGTAACCCTCTCCGAGACCGCCTATATCGGACCGGGCCGCGCCGACCTGCTCGAGGGCATTGCCGCGACCGGGTCGATCTCGGCTGCCGGCAGGCGCATGGGCATGAGCTACAAGCGCGCCTGGGGACTGGTGCAGGCCCTCAATGACGGGTTCGGCGCGCCGCTGGTCGAGGCCAGCCGCGGCGGCGCCGCCCAGGGCGGCGCGCACCTGACAGATCTCGGCGCCGAGGTCCTCGCCCGCTATCGCGCCATGCAGGACAAAACCGCAGCGGCCATCGCCGCCGATGTCGCTGCCCTGCGGACGCGGCTCGCCGTTATTTCCGGAAGGAAATAACGCTTGATCGGCAAGGACATGTTTGGCAGACGATATGTTTAGACGGACATATCGGAGCCAATGATGAAACGCGTCGTCCTCGCCCTGCTGTCCGCCGTGTCGCCCAGCCCCGCCCATGCCGAAACCGTCACCATCGCCGTCGCCGCCAATTTCACTGCGCTCGCCGAAGACCTTGCAGAAATGTTCGCCGCCCAAACCGGGCATGAGCCGGTGCTGAGCTTTGCCTCGACTGGTCAGCTCTATGCCCAGATCACTCAAGGGGCGCCTTATGAGGTGTTCCTCGCGGCCGACAACGAGCGACCCCGCATCGCCATCGAACAAGGCCTCGCCGTTGCGGGCACCGCCTTCACCTACGCCGTTGGACGGCTGGTGCTATATAGCCCGACCCTGGACGTCTCGGCGGGAGAGGTGGTCCTGCAAGAGCCCTTCAGCAAGCTGGCCATCGCCGACCCCGCTGCCGCGCCCTATGGCGCCGCTGCCATTGAGACGCTCGAAGCGCTCGGCCTCTACGAGGCGATCAAGGGACGGCTCGTTACCGGCGAGAACATTTCGCAAACGCTGCAGTTCGTCGAGACCGGCAATGCCGAGCTCGGTTTCGTTGCCGCGAGCCAGGTGGTCGGCAGGCCCCACCAATGGCTGGTGCCGGCCGACTTCCACCAGCCGATCCGCCAGGATGCCGTGCTGCTGAAAGCCGGTGAGACCAACCCCGCAGCCGTCGCCTTCCTCGATTTCCTGCGCTCGGGCGAGGCCGTCGCACTGATCGAGGCGGCCGGATACGACGTGCCGTGATCGCGCTTTCCGAACTCTGGCCGCCGGTCATCCTGACGCTGACGCTCTCGGCAGTCACCACGCTCTGCCTTCTGGCGCTTGGGACGCCCCTCGCCTGGTGGTTGGCGCGCACGGACTGGAAAGGGCGCGAGATGATCGGCGGTATCGTTGCGCTACCGCTGGTGCTGCCCCCGACCGTCATCGGCTTTTATCTGCTCATCGCCCTCGGCCCCAGCGGGCCGGGCGGGGCCATCGCCGGGCTCTGGGGCGCGCGCACTCTCGCCTTCTCCTTTATCGGCCTGCTCATCGGCTCGATCCTCTATTCCCTGCCCTTCATGGTGCACCCGTTGCGGTCGGCCTTCGAGGCGGTGCCTCGGGAATATCAGGAGGCGGCCGAGACCCTGGGCGCAACGCGCTGGCAGAGCTTCCGCCGGGTCGTGGTACCGCTCTCGCGCTCGGGGTACCTGACCGGTGCGGTGCTCACCTTTGCCCATACCGTGGGCGAGTTCGGCGTGGTGCTGATGATCGGCGGCAATATCCCCGGCGAAACTAGGGTCCTTTCCATCGCCATCTACGACTATGTCGAGCGGCTGGAGTGGAATTCGGCCCATATCCTTTCGCTCGGCATGGTCGTTTTCGGGTTCGTTGCCATCACCGGTATGCTGATGATCGACCGCCGCGCAGGCTTGCCACGGCCGTAAGACGGCACCGGGCGGCGATCGCAGAAAAATCCTGTTCCCGCCCTGCCACGCAATCGACTACAGTCCCGCCATCGATTGCTCGGGGGAGATTTGAAAACATGGATTTATTCATCGACGGCGGCAGCGTGACGCTGATCGTTATCGGCATCCTCGCCATCCTGGTGCTGTTTGCCGGCATCAAGACTGTGTCGCAGGGCTACAACTTCACCATCGAACGCTTCGGCAAATATACGCGCACCCTGTCGCCCGGCCTCAACCTCATCGTCCCGTTCATCGATACGGTCGGCAAGCGGATCAACATGATGGAGCAGGTGCTCGACGTTCCCCACCAGGAGGTCATCACCCGCGATAACGCCACGGTCACCGCCAATGGCGTCACCTTCTACCAGATCCTCGATGCCGCGGCCGCCGCCTATGAGGTGACCAATCTCGAGCACGCCATCCTCAACCTTACCATGACCAACATCCGCTCGGTCATGGGCTCGATGGACCTTGACGAGCTCCTGTCCAACCGCGACGAGATCAACACCCGCGTGCTGCGCGTCGTCGATACCGCCGTCTCGCCCTGGGGCGTCAAGATCACCCGCATCGAGATCAAGGACATCGATCCGCCCAAGGACCTCGTTGAATCCATGGGCCGGCAGATGAAGGCCGAGCGCGAGAAGCGGGCCGCCATCCTCGAGGCCGAGGGCCGCCGGCAGGCGGCGATCCTGCAGGCCGAGGGCGCGAAGCAGGCGCAGGTGCTGGAGGCCGAGGGTCGGCGCGAGGCTGCCTTCCGCGACGCCGAGGCCCGCGAGCGCTCCGCCGAAGCCGAGGCGAAGGCAACCGAGATGGTGAGCCAGGCGATTGCCTCCGGCGACGTGCAGGCCATCAACTATTTCGTCGCCAACAACTACATCAAGGCGCTCGAGCGGCTCGCGACCTCGCCCAACCAGAAGGTGCTGATGCTGCCGGTCGAGGCCGCGAGCGTTATCGGCTCGATCGGCGGCATCGCCGAAATCGCCCGCGAGGCGTTCGGCGAAAACCGCACGCCCCCGATGCGCGGTGCCCGCCCGCCCAGCGCCGGCTAGTATAGGCTCAGGGGGACACCAATGCAGATCGTCGACTTTCTCTTGGCCTACGGCCCCTGGGCCTGGATCATCGCCGGGCTGATCCTCCTCGCCCTCGAGCTCGTCATTCCGGGCGGCTTCCTGCTCTGGCTCGGCATCGCCGGCATCGTCACCGGCCTTGCCGCCATGATCCAGCCGCTCTCGCTGCCCATGCAATGGGGCCTCTTCGGCATCCTCTCGCTGATTGCGATCTTTGCCTGGCTGCGCTTCTTCCGCGCCCGCCCGCAGGTCACCGACCGCCCCTACCTCAACCGCCGCGCCGAGCGCCTTGTCGGGCGTGAAGCCGTACTCGACGACCCGGTCGCCGGCGGCTACGGACGACTGGTACTGGAAGACACCGTCTGGCGTGTTGCAGGTCCGGACCTTCCCGCGGGCACCAGGGTCAAGATCGTCGGCGCCGACGGGACGGTGCTGCTGATCGAGGCGGCGTAGTCTCAATTGTGCGGGCCAAAGCCCCCTCACCCTGACCCTCCCCAAAGGGGCGAGGGGACGCCGTGGCGCACGCTGGAAGACAAGCCTGCCCACCGGGGCTCACCTCGCCCCTCTGGGGAGAGGTCGGCGCGAAGCGCCGGGTGAGGGGTTTACCCGGAGCGACGTAAGGGCCGCTATTCCAGCCAGAACACCGGCTTGAGGTCGACCGAGAGCGGCTCGTTCTTGTCGTTGGTGGCCATGATGTCGGCCATGTGCGCCCACCAGCGCTGCATGACCGGGTGGGCAGGCAGGTCCGCCATGGTGTGGTCCTTGCGCCGCCAGAGCACGCCGAAGAGCGTATTGGTCTCCTCGTCGAGATGGATTGAATAGTCCCGCACCCCTGCGTCCTTCAACAGCGTCACGAGCTCGGGGAAAATCTCGTCGTGACGTTTCTTGTATTCGGCGGCCATCCCTGGATTGAGCCGCATCTTGAAAGCGTGCTTTTCCCAACCGTCCTGTTCGATCATGCCCTGCGCTCCCTCCACATGCGATAAAGGATCGGCAGCGCGATGACCGTGATCAGCAGACCGCCGATGAAGATCGACATGACGATGCCCGGCACGTTGAGCAGCCCCAGGCCGAAGGTGACGAGCCCCATGATCAGGGCCGCCAGGACGACGCCCGTGATCGAGCCGGCGCCACCCAGGATATTGACCCCGCCCAGCACCACCATGGTGATGACCTCGAGCTCCCAGCCCTGCGCGATCGAAGGTCGCGTCGAGCCCAGCCGCGCCGTCAGCATGACGGCGGCAATGCCGCTCATCAGGCCGGTGAGGCAAAAGAGCACGAACTTGATACGAGCAACCCGCACGCCCGAGAACTGCGCGGCCACCGCGTTATTGCCGATGGCAAAGATCTGTCGGCCGAAATTGGTACGGTGCAGCGCGAACCAGAAGAGCACCGCCGCGAAAACGAACAGCACCAGTTCGAACGAAATGACCCACCACACATAGCCCTGCCCGACAAACGAGAAGTCGCTCGGATAACCGCCATAGGCCCGGTCACCGAGGATGGCATAGGAGATGCCACGGAACAGGCTCATCGTGCCGATGGTGACGACGATCGAAGGCAGCTTCAGGCCCGTCACCAGCGCGCCATTGAAGGCTCCGCAGGCAAGCCCCACGCCAATGCCGATGGCCACCAGCCCCGGTGTCGGCACGCCCCACTGCACCGCCATCCCCATCAGCGTCGAAGCCAGCGCGATGATGGCCGCTACCGAAAGGTCAATCTCCCCCGAGGTGATGAGCAGCGCCATCGCCAGCGCGATCACCGCCTTTTCGGTGAAGTTGAAGGTGAGGTCGGAAAGGCTCCAGGCGTTGAGGAAATAGGGCGAGGCCAGCGAATTGAGGATGAAGATGACCACCGCCACGAGAACGAGCAGCGTCTCCCAGGAGAGGACAGCGGACTTAATCGGATTGTCCAGCCGGTCCGGGATGTGGCGGTGAGTGGTTTCGGCAGCGTCAGTCATGGGACGCCCTTGGTGCTGTGGCGGAACAAGACACCCCCCTCCCGACCTCCCCCACAAGGGGGGAGGTGGATGTCAGTGCTTGTGGCAAGATCGTGCCACGAACACTAGGCGGCACCTCCCCCCTTGTGGGGGAGGATGGGAGGGGGGTAAGCCCGGACCACATCCAAGCCGGACTACATACGATACCCATCATCCCGCCTCCGCCGTCTTGAGGATGATCCGGCCGCCGCGGCGCTCGCCGCGGGCGTTGAAGATCACCGCCGTGATGATCGCCGCGCCCGAGATCGCCATCTGCCAGAAGGGGGAGACGCCGATGACGGGGAGGGCGTTGTTGATGACGCCGAGGAACAGGGCGCCGAGCACCGCGCCGCCGACCGTGCCGATGCCGCCGGCGATCGAGACGCCCCCAATGACGCAGGCGGCGACCACCTGCAGTTCGAGCCCGCGCGCAACGTCGACCGATGCGATGACGTAGCGCGAGACCCAGAGGTACCCGGCGAGCCCGGCGACCATGCCGGCAAGGGTAAAGGCGATGAACTTGGTCTTGCCGACATCGATCCCAGCATAGGTCGCTGCCGTCGGATTGATGCCCGTGGCATAGAACGCTCGACCGAGCGGGGTGCGCAGCATCATCAGCGCAAAGAGCGCGATGACGAGGATGGCAATCCAGGAGAGCATGGGCAGGCTGAGGAATTCGGCGCGGGTAAAGGACTTGAACCGGTCCGACATCTCGACCGCGTTGACCCAGGTGCCGCCGGAAACGAGGAACACAGTGCCTCGATAGATGGTCAGCGTGCCGAGCGTGACGACGATGGGCGGAATGTTGAGTTTCCAGACGAGCAGCCCGTTGAACATGCCCAGGAGCCCACCGACGACGATGCAGCCCAGGATCAGTACCTCGACCGGAATGCCCGGCATTGCCGCGTTGACCATGGCGGCAATCATGCCGGTCAGCGCCAGGTTGGAGGCAAGCGACAGGTCGATCGAGCGGGTGAGGATGACGACGAGCTGCCCGCACGCCAGCATCATCAGCACTGCCGTGTCGTTGAAAATGGCTGTCAGGTTCCCCGGGCGCCCGAAGCCGGCCGAACGAGTGGTCACCAGCGCCACGATGATGGCGATGATGGCAAGGAGCATCACCTCCCGCTGCTTGAGTAACCGGATCATGCCGCTTGGCTCCTGATGCCGGCGGCCGTCTCGACGAGGGTCACCGGATCGAGCCCCTTATTGTCGAAGACGCCGGCGATGCGCCCTTCGCGCATGACGACGACGCGGTCGGACATGCCCATGACCTCGGGCAGTTCGGAAGAGACCATGATGACGCAAAGTCCCTGGCCGACGAGTTCGCTCATGAAGGCATGGACGGCGGCCTTGGAGCCGATGTCGATGCCCTTTGTCGGCTCGTCGAGAATGATGACGCGGGGGTTGGTCGCCAGCCACTTGGCGATGACCACCTTCTGCTGATTGCCGCCTGAGAGCGTGCCGACATCCTGGCTGAGTGATGCCGCCCGAAGGTCGAGCCGTTCGGTATAAGTGCGGGCGAGCGCGAACTCCTGCGCCAGCTGCAGCACGCTCGATGTGCTGGTGCGTTTGAGCGAAGGCAGCGACACGTTCTGGAAGATGGGTAGGCCGATGACGACGCCCTGCTTGCCCCGCTCCTCGGGCACATAGACGATGCCCGCAGCAACCGCGTCCGCCGCAGATCTGGGCGCGATCTCGCGTCCATCGATGGTGATGCTGCCGCCGGAAGGCCGGGTAATACCGAACAGCGCCTGCATGACTTCGGTGCGGCCGGCCCCGACAAGGCCGTAGAAACCGAGGATTTCCCCCCGGCGCAACGCGAACGAGATGTCGGCGAACTCGGTGGGATGGCTGAGGCCTTCGACCGAGAGCACGACTTCGCCGATCTCGGCTTTGACCTTGGGAAAGATATGGTCGACCGAGCGCCCGACCATCATCCTGACGATCTCGTCCTGCGCGGTCTCCTTGATCATCCCCTTGCCGACCATCTCCCCGTCGCGAAAGACCGTGAAGCGGTCGGCGACGCGGTAGATCTCGTCGAACTTGTGCGAGATGAAGAGGATGGCCTTGCCCTCCTCTTTCAGAAGCTCGACCAGGACGTAGAGGTCCTCGATCTCCTTCTGGCTCAAGGCCGCGGTCGGCTCGTCCATGATCACGACGTCCGCCTCGACCGAGAGCGCGCGGGCAAGGCCCACCAGATGCTTCTTGGCGATGCCGAGTTCCTTGAGCCTGGTATCGGCGCGAAGCTCCGCGCCCATGGAATCGAGCAGCGACTGCGCTTCGGCGCGCATCTTCTTCCAGTCGATGAGCTTGAAGCGTGTACGTGGCGCATGGCCGAGAAAGACGTTCTCGGCGACCGTCAATTCGTCAAACAGCACCGTCTCCTGGTGGATGGCGGTGATGCCCTTCTCGAACGCGGCGTGTGCCGTCGGCAGGCTGACCGGCTCGCCCCGGACATGGATTTCTCCCGCGTCCGGCCGGTAGATGCCTGTCAGGATTTTGACCAGCGTCGACTTGCCCGCCCCATTCTCACCGATGAGTGCCGTCACCTCGCCGGGATAGAGTTCGAGCGCCACATCGTGCAGCGCGCGCACGCCCGGAAAGGACTTGGAGATACCGGAAAGGGTGAGGACGGGTTCGGTCATGTTTTCTTGGGTTAGGACCCCCTCCCTTGCCCTCCCCACAAGGGGGAGGGTGATACCGGGGATGTGGCACGATATTGCCATACCCACCGCCGGGCACACCTCCCCCTTGATGGGGGAGGATGGGAGGGGGTGACGCGATGCCGGCGATCTGTCTGCCGGACTGATGCCTTTAGAAAATCGTCGCGAACTCGTCGATGTTCGAGGCATCGTAGGTGAAGGGCTCGGCCATTGCCGCCTGCCCGTCTTCGCCGATGGTGACCTCGCCGACCCGTCCGATCGAGATCGTCGCGCCCGGCTCGGCGGTCGCCGCGTCAGTTGCCAGCGCATGGGCGATGTAGGTCGCCGAATAGCCGAGGTCGATCGGGTTCCAGATGGCAAAGGACTGGCTGGCGCCCGACTTGATGTGCGCGGCCATTTCCGAAGGAAGCGCCAGGCCCGTGACGTTGATCTCGCCGATCTTGCCGGCGTCGGTCACCGCCTGCGCCGCCGCAACGATCCCGACCGTGGTCGGGGCGATGATGGCCTTGAGGCCCGGATAGGACGAGATCAGGCCCTGCGCCTCGCGATAGGACTTGTCGGACTGGTCGTCGCCATAGACGGTGGCGACGAGGTTGATACCCTCATAGTCGGGCAGCACCTTTTCGGCTTCGGCGATCCAGATGTTCTGGTTGGTGGCGGTCGCGGTCGCCGAAAGGATGGCGACATCACCGCCGTCCGGCAGGTGGTCGGCAGACAGCTTGATGATCGTGTTGCCGATGAGGTCGTTCGAGGACGGGTTGAGGTGCATCTCGCGGCCTTCCGGGGCAACGCCCGAATCCCAGGAGATGACGGTGATGCCGCGCTGCATGGCGCGCTGCAGTGCCGGAACCAGCGCATCCGGGTCGTTGGCCGAGATGGCGATGGCGTCGACCTGCTGGGCGATCAGCGAGTTGACCACCTCGATCTGGGCTTCCGCCGTCGGTTCGGTGGGGCCGGTATAGATGATCTCGACATCGCCGAGTTCGCCGGCCGCCTCTTCGGCGCCGCGCGCGGCCGCCTCGAAGAAGCCGTTGCCCAGCGACTTGACGACGAGCGCGATGCGCGTCTGCGCATAGGCAGGCGCTGCCGCGAATACCGCCGCAAGGGCAGTCGTCACGGCCAGGGTATGGATGAGTTTCATATTGGATAGTCCTCCCGAGTGATGCCGCGGCCCTACAGGGCCACGGACGGTGATTGCTGATCGCTATCAGCACCTTTTTCCGCAACAATGAGACCGACGCCCGCCGTTTCCAGCATCTGCCGGTCCTCGTCGCGGATGCCCCCGTCGGTGACGACGGTAGTGATCCTGTCGAGTCCGCACAGGATAAGGCTCGACTTGGCCTTGAACTTGGACGAATCGGCCAGGACGATCAGTTCGTCCGCCTGCCCGATGAGCGCCAGCTCCGACTGCACGACCATCGGATCCGCCTCCATCAAGCCATGCGCGTTAAGGCCCTGACAGCCCATGAACATCTTCTTGGCATAGAAGTGGCTCGCCACCACCCCGCCGAAGGGAGAGAGGATGACGTTCTGCTCCCGGTAGATCGTGCCACCGGGAATGACCACGCTGTTGCGCGAATTGTGGATGAGGTATTCGGCAATGGCGAAGGAATTGGTGAAGACCGACAACCGGCGCGTCGCCAGGTGCGGCACCATCTGGTGAGTGGTGGTGCCGCCATTGATGATGATCGACTCCCCGTCCCGGCAGAGATCGGCGGCCGCGCGGGCGATGGCGCGCTTGGCGCCGATGTTGATGCTTTCGTTGACCGAGAAGGGTCGTCCGATGAGGGCGCTCTGCTCGGGCGGATTGACCGCCTCGGCTCCGCCCCGCACCCGCCGCAGCTGCCCCTGGATGTGGAGCGCGGCAATGTCGCGCCGGATGGTCGCCTCCGAGGTGCCGGTGATCTCGACCAAGTCCGCAACGGTCGCGACCGGCCGTGCCTGCACGGCGGCGAGAATGACCCTGTGGCGTTCCGTTTCGTGCACGCAGCACCTCCCTTTCAATGATTTGAGTTCCATCAAAACCGATCAGTGTCAATCAGAATTTTGCCACTTCCGGTCGAGCGACCGGATTGGTGATGGAAGTTGATTGTTTCTGATTGACATACGCCGGCTTTCTATGGCCATTGTCCAGCCAAACCCTAGCACGCGAATTTCCCTTGGGAGGAGGTCCAATGTCCAAGTCCGCGCATCCGCGCCTCGCCAATCTTTGGGACGATGCCAAAGCCGCCGCGATGAGCGAGCCGGAACGCCTCGTCTACCGCTCCAACCTCCTCGGTTCCGACAAGCGGGTGACCAACTACGGGGGCGGCAACACCTCGTCCAAGATCATGGAGAAGGACCCGCTGACCGGCGAAGAGGTCGAGGTGCTCTGGGTCAAGGGCTCGGGCGGGGACGTGGGCACGATCAGGCTCGACGGCTTTGCCACTCTTTATATGGAGAAGCTCCGCGCGCTGAAGGGTCTTTATCGCGGTCTCGAGTTCGAGGACGAGATGGTCGGCTACCTCCCCCACGCGACCTTCAACCTCAACCCGCGCGCCTCCTCGATCGATACGCCCCTGCACGCCTATGTACCGAGGCCCTTCGTCGACCACATGCACCCGGACGCGATCATCGCCATCGCGGCCTCCAAGGACTCCAAGGCGCTGACCCAGGAGATCTTCGGCGACGAGATCGGCTGGCTGCCATGGAAACGGCCGGGGTTCGAGCTGGGCCTGTGGCTCGAAAAATTCTGCCTCGAGAATCCCAATGCCAAAGGCGTCGTGCTCGAGAGCCACGGGCTCTTCACCTGGGGCGATAGCCCCAAGGAGTGCTACGAGACGACCATCGACATCATCAACAGGGCCACCGCCTGGTTCGAGGAGAAGACCGCCGGCAAGGCGATCTTCGGCGGAAAGGCGGTAGACTCCCTGCCCGCCGACGAGCGCCGCGCCATCGCCGCCCGCTTGATGCCCAAGATACGCGGCCTCATCTCCGAGGACAGCCACAAGCTCGGCCATTTCGACGATTCGCCGGCCGTGCTCGAATTCGTCAATTCCAAGGATCTGCGGCCGCTGGCGGCGCTGGGCACCTCCTGCCCCGACCATTTCCTGCGGACCAAGATCCGCCCGCTGGTCATCGATTTCGATCCGGCCAAGCCCGACGTCGATGCGGTCGTCGACAAGCTCGCCGACGACGTCGCCGCCTACCGAGCCGACTACGCGGCTTATTATGAGCGTTGCAAGCGCGACAACTCGCCCGCCATCCGCGATCCCAACGCCGTCGTTTACCTGATGCCGGGCGTCGGCATGTTCACCTTCGCCAAGAACAAGGCGACGGCGCGCATCTCGGGCGAGTTCTACGTCAACGCCATCAACGTCATGCGCGGCGCCTCGACGGTTTCGGAATATCGGGGCCTGCCCGAGCAGGAAGCGTTCGACATCGAATATTGGCTTCTCGAGGAAGCCAAGCTCCAGCGCCTGCCCAAACCCAAGTCGCTGGCCGGCCAAGTCGCGCTCGTCACCGGCGGGGCCGGCGGCATCGGCAAGGCGACGGCCGCGCGGCTCTTGCGTGAGGGCGCCTGCGTGGTGCTGGCCGATATCGACCAAGCGGCCCTCGCCGGTGCCCATGAGGAGCTCTCGAAGGTCTTCGGTGCCGATTTCGTGCGGCCAGTGAACATCAACGTCACCAGCGAGGACCAGGTCTTGGCCGGCTTTACCAACACGGCAGTGGAGTTCGGCGGCCTCGACATTCTCGTTTCCAACGCTGGCCTTGCCTCCTCGGCACCGATCGAGGAGACGACGCTGGCGCTGTGGAACCGCAACATGGATATCCTTTCGACCGGCTATTTCCTGGTGTCGCGCGAGGCTTTCAAGCTGTTCCGCGCCCAGAAGATCGGCGGCAACGTCGTCTTCGTTGCCTCCAAGAACGGGCTGGCCGCCTCGCCGAACGCCGCCGCCTATTGCACGGCCAAGGCCGCCGAGATCCATCTCGCCCGGTGCCTGGCGCTCGAAGGCGCCGAAGCTCAGATCCGCGTCAACGTCGTCAACCCCGACGCGGTGTTGCGCGGCTCCAAGATCTGGACCGGCGAATGGAAGGAACAGCGCGCCGCTGCCTACAAGATGAACACCGACGACCTCGAGGAGCACTACCGCCAGCGCTCGATGCTCAAGCGCTCCGTGTTTCCCGAGGACATTGCCGAGGCGATCTACTTTTTGGCTTCGGACATGTCGGCCAAATCCACGGGCAACATCATCAACGTCGACGCCGGCAACGCCCAGGCATTCACGCGATAAGCAGAACCCCCTCCCTAGCCCTCCCCACAAGGGGGAGGGTGAGCGCAGCGTTTGTGGCGCGATACTGCCACGCACACAGGGTTCATCTCCCCACTTTTGGGGGAGGCTAGGAGGGGGGACTCACGGGAGGAACAACATGCACGAATCCATCTTCGACCAGTCTTCCATCGAAAAGGACAACGCCGCGCGCGAAGCCACTCTTCGCCGCGACTACGAGACCCTCGGCGAGCGGCTCGACCGGGCCGGCGTCGCCATCGACGAGATCAAGCAGAAGGTCGCCGCCTTCACCGTCGCCATTCCCTCGTGGGGTGTCGGCACCGGCGGCACGCGCTTTGCCCGTTTCCCCGGCGTCGGCGAGCCGCGCGACATCTTCGACAAGCTCGAGGACTGCGCCGTCATCAACCAACTGACCCAGGCGACCCCCAGCGTCTCCCTGCACATCCCGTGGGACAAGGCCAACCCGAACCGTCTCAGGGAGACGGCCGACCGGCTCGGCCTCGGGTTCGACGCCATGAACTCCAACACCTTCTCCGATGCCCAGGGGCAGGCGCACTCCTACAAGTTCGGCTCGCTCTCCCATACCGATGCGGCAACCCGCAGGCAGGCGGTCGAGCACAACATCGAGTGCATCGAGATCGGCAAGGCCATCGGTTCAAAGGCGCTGACGGTCTGGATCGGCGACGGTTCGAACTTCCCCGGCCAGGCCCACTTCACCCGCCAGTTCGAGCGCTATCTCGAGGCGATGAAAGAGGTCTATAAGGCGCTCCCCGACGACTGGCGCATCTTTACCGAGCACAAGATGTACGAGCCGGCCTTCTATTCGACGGTCGTGCAAGATTGGGGAACGAACTACCTGATCTCGAAAGAGCTGGGCGACAAGGCCTATTGCCTCGTCGACCTCGGCCACCATGCGCCCAACGTCAACATCGAGATGATCGTTGCCCGGCTGATCCAGTTCGGCAAGCTCGGCGGCTTCCACTTCAACGACAGCAAGTATGGCGACGACGACCTCGACACCGGTGCGATCGACCCTTACCGCCTGTTCCTTGTCTTCAATGAACTGGTCGATGCCGAGCTCAACCTGCCGGACTTCCACCCCGCCCACATGCTCGACCAGAGCCACAACGTCACCGACCCTATCGAGAGCCTGATGGTGTCGGCGGCCGAAGTGCTGCGCGCCTATACCAGCGCCCTTCTCGTCGATCGCAAGGCCCTCGACGGCTACCAGCAGGCCAATGACGCACTGATGGCGACCCTCTCCCTCAAGACCGCCTTCCGCACCGACGTCGAACCGATCCTGGCCATGGTCCGCCTCGAAAAGGGCGGCGCCATCGACCCCGTCGGCGCCTACCGCGCCTCGGGCTATCGGCAGAAGGTCGCCGAGATACGCCCGGCCGTTGCCGGCGGGTCGGGGGGGATCGTTTAGGTCTGCGTTGAATCGTCCCTACTCAAGAACGCTCATCTCCACCGGGTCATTCCCGCGAAAGCGGGAACCTCTGTTAGCAAATTCTGCAAGGGAAACGGAGGTCCCCGCTTTCGCGGGGATGACGGGCGAGTGGGGAAACTAGGAGCCAAACCGGACGTTTCGAGAGAACTGGGATAAAGCAAGTTCCGCCGTAGCTCCAATCGCCGACAACGCTTTATTAACCATAACCGTCCAAGCATGGCGTGAGCGCCTGCCCGTTGCGCAACGGGCAGGCGGATGGAGCGCCTTTTGTCCTGCCCCGCACGTCGGCCCAAATCCTGGCCCGTAAAGCTGTTCGCCGGCCTGCTGCTCATTGCGGCCGCGCCGATCGCGGGCGCATGGGCGGCCGATGATCGACTGGAGCCGGACCTCTACCCCCTGGCGCCCGGCACGCCGCTCTCCCCTCCCCCGGCCGAGCCTGCCCACCTGCCGTTCGATGTCGACTGGAGCCTGGCGCTGCGCGGTAGCTTTACGCAGGACGAGGACGGCGAGAGCTATGAAGCGGTGCTGGTTCCGCGTGTGACGCTGACTCGGGAGGGCGGGCGGTCGACGCTTGTCCTCGACACGGAGGCCGAGCTCGCCCTGCCGCTCGACGGCGAGACCCATGTCGAGGCGCTCCGCCTCGGCGTCTCGGGTGCCTATGCGCTCGACAGCGTCACCGACCTCACCGGATCCGCGGCGCTCGCCTATGAACAGCCCAATCCCAACGATCCGGGCGTTGCGGACGACGTCGAGGACCCGGCCGACAGCATTTCCGGGAGCGTCGACCTTGGCGTGTCGCGGCGCTTCGGCCTCTTTTCCGTCGGCCTCGACGGCGGCGTTGCCCGCACCGTTTATGGACCGACGATCATGACCGGCGGCATCGAGGAGCTTAACGGCCACGACAATGCCTGGACCTTCGATACCGGGCTGCGCGTCGGCTACCAGATCACCCCGATTTTCGAAGTGTTCGGGCGCGGCAGCGTCGAGCGGGAGATCTTCGACCATCCCGTGCCCGGCCTTGGAGTCAAGGCCGACGCCACGCAATATGCGCTCGTTGGCGGCCTTGCCGGCAACTGGCGCGGGATCCTCACGGCCGAAGGCTCGGTCGGAGTGGGGCTGCGCCGGTTCGACGCGGGCGCGCTCGACGAGATCACCTCGACTCTCTTCGACGCTCGCCTGACCTATACACCAGACCCGACCGTCACGCTCTCGGCCGGCTTCCGCAGGACACTCGAAGCGGCGGGAGTCGACACCTCCGGCACCGCCCGCATCGAAACCCGCGCCGATGCCGAGCTTGCCTATACGGTCAACCGCTGGTTGCGGCTACGTGCCAGCGCCGACTGGTGGGACGCCGAGCTCGAAGGTTCGGGCGAGACCGAAAAGGGCTACGGCCTCGGGCTCGGTACCGACTACCGCCTCGGCGCCCATACCCAGCTCTCGGCCGACTACGGCTTTGCCCATACCGAAAAGTCCGGCGACACGCCCGAGGACACGCACCGGGTGACGGTGGGCGTCACCGTTTCGCGCTAAGGCGTTCTCAACGTCCCTGGCTAGCGGCTAATTGATCTCGCGCCCGACTCCGAGCTTATGGAGTTCGGCGAGAAACCCGTCGCGGATGTCCTCGCGATCGAGCGCATAGACGACATTGGCGGTGAGGAACCCGATCTTGGCGCCGCAGTCGAAGGACTGCCCGCGATACTTGACCCCGATGAAGGTCTGGCTGCGCATCAGCGTCTGCATGGCGTCGGTGAGCTGAATCTCCCCGCCCGCGCCCTTGGTCTGTTCGGCCAAGAGGTTGAAGATCTCGGGCTGCAGGATGTAGCGGCCGGAAATAATGAGATTGGACGGCGCATCTTCGGGCTTGGGCTTTTCGACCATCTGCGTGATGCGGAAACCCTCGTCCGGTCCCTCCCCGCGCGCCACGATCCCATAGGAGCTGACGTCCTCGGGCGGCACTTCCTCGACCGCAACGAGGTTACCGCCGGTCTCCTCGTAGGTCTCTATCATCTGCTTGAGGACACCCGGCTCGCTTCGGAACAGCATGTCCGGCAGGAGCAGGGCGAACGGCTGGTCGCCGACGATATCGCGGGCACACCAGACCGCGTGACCGAGCCCCAGCGGCTCCTGCTGACGGGTAAAGCTCGTCCGGCCGGCCGAGGGCAGGTCCATGCGCAGCTCGGCCAGCGCCTCGACCTTACCGCGCGCCTCGAGGGTGGTTTCGAGCTCGAACTGCCGGTCGAAATGATCTTCGATCACGCCCTTGTTGCGACCGGTGACGAACACGAAATGCTCGATGCCGGCCTCGCGCGCCTCGTCCACCGCGTACTGGATCAGCGGGCGGTCGACGACCGTCAGCATCTCCTTGGGCATGGCCTTTGTCGCAGGCAGGAACCGGGTCCCGAGCCCGGCGACGGGGAAGACGGCAGTACGTACGCGTTTATGCACCATTTGGCTCCGGTCTATGCACTTGATGGAATGGAAAGATCGGTGGAAAGCTTGGTAAAGCTATCGCAACACCTCGCCAATAGCATCCGCGTCGTTTCGTCATTTCCTCCCCCAGGGTAAACAACATGACCGTTCTCGTTACAGGCGGCGCCGGCTATATCGGCAGCCATATGGTTTTGAGGCTTGCCGACGCCGGCGAGAAAGTGGTGGTCCTCGACAATCTGGTAACCGGCTTCGACTGGGCAATCGACCACCGCGCGGAACTGGTCGAAGGCAATGCAGGCGATATGGACTTCGTCGGCAAGGTGATCGCTGAACACGCCATAACCGAAATCGTTCATTTCGCCGGCTCGATCGTCGTGCCGGAATCGGTCGAGAACCCACTGAAATACTACGCCAACAACACCGCAACCTCGCGTAATCTCATCGAGGCGGCGGTCAAGGGCGGGGTCAAGCACTTCGTCTTCTCCTCGACCGCAGCCGTCTACGGTATGACCGGGCTCGCGCCCGTCATCGAGGAAACGCCCCTCAACCCCATGTCGCCCTATGGGCGCTCCAAACTGATGACCGAATGGATGCTGGCCGATGTCGCGGCCGCCCACCCCATCACCTATGGAGTGCTGCGCTATTTCAACGTGGCGGGCGCTGATCCCGCCGGCCGTTCCGGCCAGTCGACGCCGATGGCCACCCACCTCATCAAGGTCGCTTGCCAGACGGCGCTCGGCCAGCGCGACAAGATGGCGATCTTCGGCACCGATTACGAGACACCGGACGGCACTGGCGTGCGCGACTATATCCACGTAACCGACCTCATCGAGGCCCACGCGCTGCTGCTCGAGCGCCTGCGGGCCGGCGGCGACAGCACGACGCTCAACTGCGCCTACGGGCGCGGCTACTCGGTGCGCGAGGTGATCGACACGGTCAAGGCCGTCTCCGGCGTCGACTTTCCCGTCGAAGAAGGCCCGCGCCGCCCCGGCGATCCGGCCTCGATCACCGCGACCGGCGAAAGGGTGCGCAAGCTCCTCGGCTGGACGCCCCGGCACGACGACCTCAACGAGATCGTCAAGACCGCCTTCGACTGGGAGCAGCACCTCATCCGGCGCAATCGCTGAAGGAGCGTCCTCAGCAAAAGCGGATGCCACTTTTTGCGGTTCGAGAACGCGACAACGAGAAAGCTTGCGCCCTGGCTGCTCGGCGCTGCCGGCAGCCTTGAATCTGGCCCGAATCGGTCGGCACAATGGGTCCGACGAGGAGGGATGCCCATGCTGCGGATTCTGGCGGCAATCGCGCTTGTAGTTGCAGGCGGCGGCATCGCTCTCGCCCAGCCGATCGAATCCTTTCCCGCGTTCCTCGCCAATTTCGAGGCGAAGGCCGTGGCGGCCGGCGTCAGTCGCGACACCTACCGTGCCGCGACCGCCGGGCTGACGCCCGACCCGCAGACACCGACGCTGGTCACCGGCCAGCCCGAATTCACCACGCCCGTATGGGATTACATCGAAACCCGCGTCAGCGCAGATCGCGTAGCCCGTGGGCGTGCGGCGATCGAGCGCAATGCCGCGCTCTTCGAAGCGACAGGCGCCCGCTACGGCGTCGACCCTTATCTGCTCGCCGCCATCTGGGGCATGGAGACCGACTATGGGAGCGTCCTCGGCAACCCGCGCTATATCCGGCCGATCATCCGCTCGCTGGCGACCCTCGTCCATCAGCGCCGCTCGCGGCTCGTCGAGGACGAGGCCGATTTCATCGCGGCCCTGAAGCTCCTCGAACGCGGACCGGCAACGGTCGACACCCTTGTCGGCTCCTGGGCCGGGGCCATCGGCCATTTGCAGGTCAATCCGTCCAACGTCGTGCGGCATGGCACCGACGGGGACGGCGACGGGCGCATCGACCTCCACAACTCGTTGGCCGATGCCCTGGCGACGAGCGCGGTGTACCTGCGGGCGTTGGGCTACAAGCCCGGCACCGATTGGGGCTTCGAGGTCGAGGTACTCCCGGGCTTCGACTACCTGCTCGCCGACCGCAGCCAGTTGCGCCCAGCTTCCTTTTTCACCGAACGAGGCATCGCCCGGGTCGGCAACCGGCAGTTCGCCGACCTTTCCGAACCCGTTTTCCTCTACGTGCCCGCCGGCAAGGACGGGCCGAAATTCCTCATGACCGGCAACTACCTCGTTTTGAAGGGCTACAATTTCTCCGACAGCTATGCGCTTTCGGTCGCCCACATGACCGACCGGCTGAAGGGCGCCGGCCCCTTTGCCGACGACTGGCCGCGCGCCACGCAGTTTCCCAACCTTTCCGAGCGTCAGGCCATCCAGCGGGCGCTGAAAGCGCTCGGCCTCTATGAGAGCAACCTCGACGGGCGCATCGGACCCATTACCCAGGCCGCCTATGCCCGCTTCCAGGCCTCTCGCGGCGAGGTCGCCGACGGCTTCATCACCCGCGCCGCGTATGAGGCACTGATGAGTGCCGCAAGGTGAAAAGGATTCCCCCTCCCAACCTCCCCCCCAAAGGGGGGAGGTGTAGCACAGTGCTCTTGGCACGATTGTGCCACTCGCACAAATCCGGCACCTCCCCCCTTGTGGGGGAGGTTGGGAGGGGGGTACTGAGCCTCGTGCCTTACCCATCGCGTTCTGGTAAAAGACACGAATGCTTCGCCTTTTCGTCCTTCTGCTTGCTCTCTGCATCACGGCGGTCGATGCCGCGCCCGCCTTCGCGCAGGCCGAAACGCTTCTCCTTGCCCAGCAGGAGCCTCGGCGCCGCACGCTTTTCGACCTGCTGTTCGGCGACCCCCAACCGCCGCAGCGTCAACCGGTCGAACAGCCGCGACAGACCGCTCCTCGCCAGCGAACGCCCACGGCAAACCTCCCCCCGCCCAAGCCAACAGTCGAAAAGGCAGAGGGCGCCACGCGCCTCGCCGTTTTCGGCGACTCGCTGGCCGTCGACCTCGCCAAGGCGCTCGAGCGCCTCTACGTCGACGATCCCAACCTCATCGTTCTCGACCAGGGAGTCGGCTCGTCTGGGTTCGTGCGCGAGGACTATTTCAACTGGAATGCAGCCATAAACGACGAGATCGCCAAGGACAGCTTCGATCTCGCCGTCATTATCGTGGGCATCAACGACCGGCAGGAGATGCGCGCCAATGGTCAGGTCCTTCAGCCGCTGTCAGACACATGGACCGCCGCCTACCAGGCGCGGATCACGACGTTCCTCAACCAATTGCGCGCCGCCGGCAAACCGGCGATCTGGATCGGGCTGCCGCCGATGTCGGGCAGTTCCTATTCGACCGCCATCAGCCAGATCAGCGCCATCCATCGGCTCGCCAGCCTTTCGGGCGGAGCCGAATTCGTCGACGTCTATGAACGGTTCCTCGGCGAGGACGGCAAGTATTCAGCCTATGGGCCCGACCTCAACGGGCAGAACGTCAGGATACGCAAGGACGACGGCATCCACTTCTCGTCCGCCGGCGCCGACAAGCTCGCCTTTTTCGTGTCCCAGTCCGTGCGCAGGTTCTATCGCGAAGGCGGCATATCGATCGAGGTGGCCGACCCGCTGGCCGGCACCGACGCCGGAGCCATGCTGCGCCCGCCCCTGCAAGGCCTCGGCCAGATCCGGCTCCTGGAGGTCGCCGGCGCCGTAACGCCCCTGACCCGCTCGCCCCCGCCCGCAGTCGACCTGATCTCGGCAGTTAGCATCCCGGAGCCGGCCGCATCCTTCGACCTCGAGCAGATGGTCAAGGCCCCGGTCGGGCGGGTCGATGCATTCGGCGTCGGGATTAGTCCGGGGCGGGACGTAGAAAATCCGGCAGGACGATAGCTCTATTTTTCCAGCTGATGAGATTCTTCGGTTCGTTCGCCTCCACGGCACCCACGTGAGGGACCTCCGTGACGACAGATGGCCAAAAGGCCGTCGGTCCGAGCCTCAGCCCTCGACGAACCGCACCGTACCGATATAGGGCAGGTTGCGATTGCGCTGCGCATAGTCGATGCCGTAGCCGACGACGAAGTCGTCGGGAATATCGAATCCGACCCATTTTGCGGCGATGTCGATCTCACGCCGCGAGGGCTTGTTGAGAAGCGCGCACGCTTCCATCCGGCGCGGGTGGCGCGTGGCGAGGATCTCGAGCACGTGCTTCAACGTGTAGCCGGTATCGACGATGTCCTCGACGACGAGGACATCGCGACCGGCGATCTCCCCGCGCAAGTCCTTGAGGATGCGCACCTCGCGGCTGGATTCCATGGCATCGCCATAGGAGGAAGCTTCGAGGAAATCGACCTCGACCGGCAGGTCGAGCTCGCGCACCAGATCGGCGATGAAGATGAACGAGCCACGCAGGAGCCCGACGACGACGAGCTTCTCGGTATCGCGGAAATAGGTCGAGATCTCCTTGGCAAGGCCCTCGACACGGGCCGCGACGGCCTTGGCCGAGATTAATTCGTCGACCACGTAGTTTACGCCCATCGTCCTGTCGGTCCTCGAATCGAAAAAGCGAAGGCCGGACGGTCGCCGGGCCCATATGGGTTAGAACGGGATGCGAAAGCGGCAACTCTTCGCATCCCGTGACAAAGGAAAGCTAAAGCGGCAGGTCCGTTTTGCCCATCAGGTCCATGTCGATCGCCCGTGCCGCCTGGCGTCCCTCACGGATCGCCCAGACGACCAGCGATTGGCCGCGCCGCATGTCGCCGGCCGCATAGACGCCGGCAACGCTGGTGCGATAGCTGAAGGTGTCGGCAAAGAGGTTCCCGCGCTTGTCGAGCTCGGCACCGAGCTCATTGAGCATCCCCTCCTGCACCGGGCCGGCAAAGCCGATCGCCAGCAGCACCAGGTCCGCCTTGATGACGAAGTCGGTGCCCGGGATCGGCCGGCGCTGCCGGTCGACGCGGGCGCATTCGACGCCTGTGACGCGCCCCTTGGCGTCGCCGATGATCTTGAGCGTTCCTGCCGCGAACTCGCGGATGGCGCCCTCGGCCTGCGAGGAGGAGGTGCGCATCTTGACCGCCCAGTTGGGCCAGGTCGACAGCTTGTTCTCCAACTCGGGCGGCTGTGGGCGCACGTCGAGCTGGGTGACGGCGATGGCCCCCTGCCGGAACGAGGTGCCGATGCAGTCCGAGGCCGTGTCGCCGCCGCCGATGACGACGACATGCTTGCCGGCGGCGACGAGCGGCATTTCGCCCGACACGTCCTCGCCGCCGATGCGCCGGTTCTGCTGGACGAGGAACGGCATGGCGAAATGCACGCCGTCGAGTTCGACGCCCTCGGCCCCGACCTCGCGCGGCTTTTCCGCCCCGCCGCTGAGCAGCACCGCATCATGGCGCGCGCGAAGGTCCGAGAGCGGACGGGAAACGCCGATGTTCTCGCCATAGTGGAAGATGACCCCCTCGGCTTCCATCTGGCTGACGCGGAAGTCGATATGGTCCTTTTCCATCTTGAAGTCGGGGATGCCGTAGCGCATCAGGCCCCCTGCCCTCAGCTCGCGTTCATAGACATGCACCTCGTGGCCGGCGCGGGCGAGTTGTTGAGCCGCGGCCATGCCGGCCGGGCCCGACCCGATAATGCCGACCGACTTGCCGGTGCGCGTTTCCGCAATCTGCGGCTTGACCCAGCCCGAGCGGATCGCCCGGTCGGCGATGGCCTGCTCGACGGTCTTGATGGCGACGGGCGTGTCCTCGAGGTTGAGGGTGCACGCCTCCTCGCACGGCGCCGGGCAGATGCGGCCGGTGAACTCGGGGAAGTTGTTGGTCGAATGGAGGTTGCGCGCCGCCTCCTCCCAGTCCCCCTGGTAGACGAGGTCGTTCCAGTCGGGAATCTGGTTGTTGACCGGGCAGCCCGTGTCGCCGTGGCAGAACGGGATGCCGCAATCCATGCAGCGCGCCGCCTGGTCCACCACCCGCCCTTCCGAGAGCGGAATGGAGAACTCGCCGAAGTGACGGATGCGATCGGAGGCGGGCTCGTACCGGGGCTCCTCGCGGTCGATTTCCAGGAAGCCTGTAACCTTACCCATCGGCTTTCCTTTCCTACTCTGCAGCCACGCCGAGCTCGGCGGCGCGCTTCTTCTTCTGTTCCATCTCGCGGATCGCCCGGCGGTATTCGACCGGCATCACCTTGACGAATTTGGGCCTGTAGGCCTCCCAGTTCTCGAGGATCGCCTTGGCCCGGGTCGAGCCGGTGTAGTGGAGATGGTTGGCAATCAGTTGCTGCAGGCGCTCGTCGTCGTGCCGGGTCATATCGCCGGAGATGTCGACGCGCCCGTGCCATTCGAGATCCCCGCCGTGGTGGTGGATCTTCTGCATGAGGTTTTCTTCCTCGGGCACCGGCTCGAGATCGACCATGGCCAGGTTACAGCGCGAGCGGAACGTGCCGTCCTCGTCGAGCACATAGGCGACGCCCCCGGACATGCCGGCGGCAAAGTTGCGCCCGGTCTCGCCTATGACGACGACGAGGCCGCCGGTCATGTACTCGCAGCCGTGATCGCCCGTGCCTTCGACGACGGCGATGGCGCCGGAATTGCGAACCGCGAACCGCTCGCCCGCAACGCCCCGGAAATAGGCCTCGCCCTCGATGGCGCCATAGAGCACCGTGTTGCCGACGATGATCGACTTCTCGGGCACGATCGCCGCCTTCTCCGACGGCCTGACCACAAGGCGCCCGCCCGAGAGGCCCTTACCGACATAGTCGTTGGCATCGCCCACGAGATCGATCGAGATGCCGCGCGCAAGGAACGCGCCGAAGCTCTGCCCGGCGGTGCCGTTGAGGCGGATGGCGATGGTGTCGTCCGGCAGGCCCTCATGCCCGAAGCGGCGCGCCACCTCGCCCGAGAGCATGGCTCCGGCCGAGCGGTCGCGCGAGCGGATGGGCAATTCGAACTGCACGGGCGTGCGGTTCTCGAGCGCCGGCATCGCCTTTTCGATCAGCGTACGGTCTAGGACCGTCTCGAGGTGGTGGTTCTGCAGCTCCGAGTGATGGAGCGTGTCGCCCCCGATCGGATCGGGCTTATAAAAGATCTTCGAGCAGTCGATCCCCGCCGACTTCCAATGGTCGGCGAGTCTGTTCTGGTCGAGAAGGTCCGAGCGCCCGATGACCTCGGCCAGCGTCCTTGCACCCATCTGCGCCATCAGAGCGCGCAGCTCCTCGGCGACGAAGAAGAAGTAGTTGATGACGTGCTCGGGCGTGCCCTTGAAGCGCTTGCGCAGCACCGGGTCCTGGGTCGCAACCCCGACCGGACAGGTATTGAGGTGACACTTCCTCATCATGATGCAGCCGGCCGCGATCAGCGGTGCCGTCGAGAAGCCGAACTCGTCAGCCCCGAGCAGCGCGCCGATGAGCACGTCCCGTCCGGTCCGCAGGCCCCCGTCGACCTGAAGCTTGACGCGCGCGCGCAGGCGGTTCAGCACCAGGGTCTGGTGAGTTTCGGCAAGGCCGATCTCCCAAGGACCGCCGGCGTGCTTCAGCGACGTCAGCGGCGAGGCGCCCGTGCCCCCGTCATAGCCGGAAATTGTGATGTGGTCGGCCCGCGCCTTGGCAACGCCCGCCGCGACCGTGCCCACACCCACTTCCGAAACGAGCTTGACCGAGACATCGGCCTGCTCGTTGACGTTCTTCAGATCGTAGATGAGCTGTGCCAGGTCCTCGATCGAATAGATGTCATGGTGCGGCGGCGGTGAGATGAGACCGACGCCGGGCGTCGAGTGCCGCACCTTGGCGATCTTCCAGTCGACCTTGTGGCCGGGAAGCTGACCGCCCTCGCCGGGCTTGGCGCCCTGCGCCACCTTGATCTGGATGGCATCAGAGTTGACCAGGTATTCAGCCGTCACCCCGAACCGGCCCGAGGCCACCTGCTTGATGGCCGAGCGCAGCGGGTTCATCGATCCGTCCGGCAGCGGCTTGAACCGATCTTGCTCCTCGCCGCCCTCGCCGGTGTTGGACTTACCGCCGATCCGGTTCATGGCAATGGCGAGCGTCGTGTGCGCCTCGCGGCTGATCGAGCCGAAGCTCATCGCGCCGGTGGCGAAGCGCTTGACGATCTCGGTTGCCGGCTCCACCTCCTCGATCGGCACGGCCGACCCCAGGGGCTTTACCTCGAACAGCGACCGGATGGCTTTGAAGCCGTTCATGGCCTCATTGACTTGCCTGGAAAAGCTCTCGTAGCGCTCCTGGGCGCTCTCCGGGCTTTCGTCCTTTGTGCGCACCGCGTGCTGCAGGTCGGCGACGGTGTCGGGTGACCAGGCATGCTTTTCGCCGCGGATGCGGTACATGTATTCGCCGCCGACATCCAGCGCCTTCCTCAGCACCGCATCATTGCCGAAAGCGTCGCGATGGCGCCGCACCGTCTCCTCGGCGATCTCGGCAAGGCCGACACCTTCGATCGAGGTCGCTGTGCCGAAGAAGTAGCGGTTGACGAAATCGGACTTCAAACCGACCGCGTCGAAGATCTGCGCACCGCAATAGGACTGGTAGGTCGAAATGCCCATCTTGGACATGACCTTGAGCAGCCCCTTACCGACCGACTTGATGTAGCGATAGACGACCTCTTCGGCGTCGACCTCGGGCGGATACTCGCCCTCGGCATGGAGCGCGGCCAGCGTCTCGAAGGCGAGATACGGGTTGATCGCTTCGGCACCGTACCCGGCGAGCATCGCGAAGTGATGCATCTCGCGCGCCTCGCCGGTCTCGACAACGAGGCCCGAGGAGGTTCTGAGCCCCTTGCGGATGAGGTGGTGGTGCACGGCAGCCGTCGCCAGCAGCGCCGGAATGGCGATGCGGTCGGCCGCCACCAGCCGGTCCGAGAGGATGATGATGTTATAGTCGCCGCGCACGGCCTCTTCCGCCAGTTGGCAGATGTGATCGAGCGCGTCTTCCATCCCCGCCGCGCCGGAATCGGTCGCATAGGTGATGTCGATCGTCTCGGTCTTGAACTGGTTGTCGCGCATGTCGCCGATCGTGCGGATCTTTTCCAGATCCTCATTGGTCAGGATCGGCTGGCGCACTTCGAGCCGCTTCTGGTTGGAGAGGCCCTCGAGGTCGAAGATATTGGGCCGCGGTCCGATGAACGAGACGAGGCTCATCACCGATTCCTCGCGGATCGGGTCGATCGGCGGGTTGGTGACCTGGGCGAAGTTCTGCTTGAAATAGGTATAGAGGAGCTTGGACTTGTCCGAGAGCGCCGAGAGCGGCGTATCGGTGCCCATCGAGCCTACGGCTTCCTGGCCGGTGGTCGCCATCGGCGCCATCAGGAGCTTGATGTCTTCCTGCGTGTAGCCGAAGGCCTGCATGCGGTCCAGAAGGCTCTCAGAGGACTTGGGCGCCTTGGGCTCGGTTGGCGGCAGCTCTTCGAGCACGATCTGCGTGCGGGCCAGCCACTCCTTGTACGGGTGCTTACCGGCAAGGCGATGCTTGATCTCCTCGTCCGAGACGATCCGCCCCTCTTCGAGGTCGATGACCAGCATCCGGCCCGGCTGCAGCCGCCAGCGCTCGACGACGTCTTCCTCGGGAATATCGAGGACGCCGGATTCGGAAGCCAGCACCACGTGCCCGGCCTTGGTGACGAGGTAGCGAGCCGGGCGCAGGCCATTGCGGTCGAGGGTCGCAACGACATAGCGTCCGTCCGAGAGCGACATCGCCGCCGGCCCGTCCCAGGGTTCCATCAGCGCGGCGTGGTACTCGTAGAAGGCACGCCGCTCCTCGTCCATCAGCGAGTTGCCTGCCCAGGCCTCGGGAATCAGCATCATGGCCGCGTGCGGCAGCGAGTAGCCGCCGCTCACCAGGAACTCGAGCGCATTGTCGAAGCAGGCGGTGTCGGACTGGCCTTCATAGGAGATCGGCCAGATCTTGGTGATCTCGTCTCCGAAGAGCTTCGAGGCGACCGAAGCCTGGCGTGCCGCCATCCAGTTGACGTTGCCGCGAATGGTGTTGATCTCGCCGTTATGCGTCGTCATCCGATAGGGATGAGCGAGCTTCCAGGAGGGGAAGGTGTTGGTCGAGAAGCGCTGGTGGACGAGCGCGACGGCGCTTTCGAACGCCTCGTCCGAAAGGTCCGGATAGAAGGCGCCGAGCTGGTAGGCAAGGAACATGCCCTTGTAGACGAGCGTGCGCGCCGACATGGAGACGACGTAGAACCCATTGTCGCTGTCACTCTCGGGGATCGCGCGGTAAACCGTATTGGAGATGACCTTCCGCACGATCAGCAGCTTGCGCTCGAAATCGTCAAGGGAGAGGCCCTCCGGCCGGGCGATGAACATCTGCTCGATGAACGGCTGAGTGGCGATGACGCCCTCGGAGAGCCTGGAATTGTCGGTCGGCACCACCCGCTCGCCCAGAAGCGTCAGCCCCTCGCTTTCGAGACACGCCTTGACCGCCGTCGCGCAACGATCGCGCAACGCCCGATCGTTGGGGTAAAAGATCATGGCTACGGCATAGCCGTGCTTTTCGGGCAGGGCGAAATCGACGCTCTTGGCAAGGAACGCATGCGGAATCTGGACAAGGATGCCCGCGCCGTCACCCATCAGCGGATCGGCGCCCACCGCCCCGCGATGCTCCAGGTTCTCGAGGATCTCGAGACCCTTCTCGACCACCTCATGGCTTGGCTTGTTCTTGATATTGGCGATCATGCCGATGCCGCAGGCATCGTGCTCGCGCGTCGGATCGTAGAGACCCTGAGCCTGCGGGCGGCCAGCCGGAACCACGCGACGGCCGTTGGCGATCAGGGTTTTGCGATTGGCAGCGCTCGCGCCGACGGTAAGAGCCGTTCCGGTCCGTTCGTTTGCCATATCGTGTCCTCTCTCGCAGTGCCCGGCGCCCGGCTATCGGGCGACCTCGCTTGATGTCTCGTTCGCATCCTTGGCGTTCGTGCCGGCTTGCCGGCGCCTGGATGCAGCATTTCGTCCTTTCGTGGGCGCGCTGTCGTCCCGGGTCGTACACAGTACGGCTCGAAAGAGCAAACGCATCCATTCAGTGGGGAGCGGCTCTGCATCCAAATGGCCGCTCGTTCGGGCTATCTTAGCCCCGCCATTCCGTTTCCGCTATGCACGAGCGGGACCAGCCGGTACGGCGTGCGGCGCTGTCCGGGGAGACCGGGACGCCGCGCAGATAAATGACAACAATGTTGTCCTATCGACCGCACATTTGCATAATTCCAATCTGCGCACAAGCGGCGGCCGTCACTTTTTCGCCATGCAGAATAGGAAAAGACCAACAAATCGTAGGAGATAGTAGGAATGCACCGTCTTTTCAACCGCCGCGGCGCATGAAGGCGGTACGAATCGACCCGATTCGCACCACCTTCGCCTCCAATCGCCTGCGAATGCCTATTGCGGCTCCGTGGGTGTATTGAGATTCAGGTCAGGCCGAGGCGACCCGAAGGGCCGAATATGGCCGTTTTTCGAGAACCGTAGCGCAGCGTACCTTCGGGTACGTGAGCAACGGAAGCGCAGAAAGCGGCCATTTGCAGTCCGGCATCACCTGAATATCAACACACCCTATTCGAGGTGCGACTTGATGAACCAGAGATCCTTATCGAGCTCACGCGAAAAGGCGGTGAGGATGTCCGCGGTATCGGCGTCCCCCGCCTCGTCGGTGGTGTCGATATCCTCGCGCACCGTGTTGGCAAGGTGGGCATAGCGATCGGCGAGTGCCGCCAGGTGAGCGGGCACCTTCTGGATGTCGGTCGGATAGGGCTCGAGCCCCGATGTCTTGGCCACCGCCTGGCTGGTGCCCAATGCTATGCCGTCAAGTTGGGCAACCCGCTCGGCCATGACGTCCCCATGCTCGTCGAGTCCGGCCCGGAAAGTGTCGAGCAGTTCGTGCACGGCGATGAACTGCGGGCCCTTGAGGTTCCAATGCGCCTGCTTGGTGGCGAGCGCCAGATCGATGGTGTCGGCAAGCCGTGAATTGAGCAGCGCGATGACGGTCGCCTTGGTATTGGAATTGAGGTGGATCGACGGGGTTTTCATGGAGGTCTCCCTGCAACAGTCGCGTGCACAACACCCGGGAGCGTGACGCGGTTCCCGGCTGTTAAGGATCCGATGCCCAGGCTGGCTCTATCACCACCGGATGGGGGGAAGAGCGGCACATCGCAGTCGTGACACGATCTTGCCAAGCCCACCGGATGGACACCTCCCCCCTTGTGGGGGAGGCTGGGAGGGGGGTGCCCACGCGGCTCCGCGCATCACCCCCTCCTGCCTCCCCCGTCAAGGGGGAGGTGAACTCGGTGGGCGGGCGGGTATTGCGCCTCCTTCCGGGCTCCGGCGCCGTCGACCCACCCACTACGTTCTCCGTACCCACGAAAGCAAAAGGCGCGGTCCAGACGGACCGCGCCCCTTCTGTCTGCCGTAAGGCCGCCGGTTAGTTGACCGACTGGTCCTCGATGCTCTTGGCGCTGCCATTGATCGGAATCTGGCGCGGCTTCTTGCCCTCGGGCAGTTCGCGCTTGAGATCGATGTGCAGGAGCCCATCTTCGAGCGCGGCACCGGTTACCTCGACATAGTCAGCAAGCTGGAAGCGCAGCTCGAAGGCGCGCTCGGCAATGCCGCGATGGAGGAACTCACGGGGCTTGTCGCCCGAGTCGGCGGGCTTGGCGCCTTTGACCAGGAGGTTGTTCTCCTTGCTCTCGATGGCGATGTCGCCGTTCGAGAACCCGGCCACGGCGATCGAGACGCGGTAGGCATCTTCGCCCGTCCGCTCGATGTTGTAGGGCGGGTAGGTCTTGGCTTCCTGGGTCACCAGGTTGTCGAGACGCGAGAACAACCGGTCAAAACCAACGGTCGACCGATAAAGGGGGGAAAAGTCGTAGGTCTGCATGTCACATTCTCCGTGTTGAGCAACGTGTTGTCGGGCCTTCCCGGTAAACTCCCTGTCTAGGCGAGCAGTCATGGAAAGGTCCGGTCCCCGGCATATCCGGCGGACGCAATTGATGTAGGGACGCCGAACCGGCGTTCAAGACCCCGCCGCAATGATGAATGGCGGATGAATATAGCGGTCCGAATAGGTTCAGCTTGCCGCGCTTAGAACGGGGCATGCGGACGGCGAGGAATGGTTCCGAGCCCCCGCGTACCCCAGCGGCGTCGTCACCCGCCCCCCGCACGGCGTCGCCAGTCACGAGGGCCAGCATCCGACAGGGTGCTGGCCTTTTTGCCGGGCCATCGCCGGTTCCTTCTCAACCCCGACATTCCCCGCCCATTGCATGCGCGCCTGAACTCGGCCATCAGTTGTCCGATTTGATCGAATGAGCCGAAGTCATGACTCTCAGCGCCACGGCCGCCGTCACCCCCGACCAGGCCGTCCTTGTCGACCTGCCCAGCAACCGCGTGCCCGAGGGTGCCCGGCCCGGCTATTTCCGCACCGAGGACAATGTGCGGCTGCGCTACGCCACCTGGCCGCGTGCCGCCGAGGGGCATAAAGGTACCGTCTGCCTCGTCCACGGGCGCACCGAGTTCATCGAGAAATATTTCGAGACGATCGAGGACTTCCGCCGACGCGGCTTTGCCGTCGCCACCTTCGACTGGCGCGGCCAGGGCGGTTCGGAGCGGCTGATCGGCCATCCCCACCACGGCCATGTCGAGCGTTTCGAGGACTTTTGGCTCGACCTTAAAAGCTTCCACCGGCAGATCCTGCTGCCCGAGTGCCCGCCGCCCTTCTATCTCGTCGGTCACTCGATGGGCGGCCTCGCCTCGCTCTTTGCCGCCGCCAACGACCGCATGATGTTCGACCGGGTGTTCCTGTCGGCGCCGATGATCTGGCTGCCCAACCAGCCGCTGCCGCCGGCCGGCATGGCCTTTTTCACCCGGGCGCTCGGCTTTCTCGGCCTCTCGCAGATGCCGGTTTCGCGTCCGGCCGACCGCCCGCCCTCCCGCCAGGCGTTCGAGGGCAACCCGCTGACCTCGGACCTCGAGCGCTACATGCGCACCGTCGATGTCTATGCGGCGCGCCCCGAGCTCGAAGTTTCCGTGCCGACCCTCGGCTGGGCCGCCGCGGCGATGACCGCCATGGCCGAAGTCGCTCGCGACGACTTCCCCGCCCGCATCCGTGTGCCGGTGCTGATGCTGGCTGCCGCCTGCGACCGGGTGGTGGCGAGCGCGGCGACCGAGCAACTGGGGCTGCGGATGCGCACCGGCCGCCATGTTGTCATTCCCGGCGCTCGTCACGAGCTGTTCATGGAAACCGACGCCATCCGTGCCCAGGTCTTTGCCGCGTTCGATGCGTTCGTGACCGAGCAGAGCGAATAGGCGGCACTAGAGTGCTTTCAGCAAAAGTGGACACCACTTTTGCGGTTCGAAAGCGCGACAAATTCAATAACCTAGAGCGCGGCCGTAATGGTCAGGCTGACAAGCCCGAGCCCGGCGAGCGCGGCGCGCAGCATGTGGGAGTATTCCCAGCGGTTGCGCAGCTTCTCCCAGTCCTCATCGGCGGTTGAAGGTTCTTCCCCGCCGCCCGCTGCAAAGAACCGCTCGCCAGTCGGATGCAACCGTTCTTCCTTCAGCCACACGCGATTGACCGGATGAGTGACGAGCCAATAGGTCACATGCATGGCAACGAGGGCGACGAACCCCACCAGCGCCCACCAGAATGCCGAACTGCCGGCCGGCAGGACGAACAGCAGACCGAGGGCCAGCAACGCCGCCACCGGCTCGGCAAAGCCAGTCATGGTAAAGCCTGGATAGTAGATAGGCTGCACGGTCATATAGTCCAGCCTGTCGAGCCGCAGTTTGCCAGGATATTCCAGGGCATGCGCAAGTGACGGCGCCAGGGCCACGGCTGCCGCCAGCACGGCAAGTATCTCGAGAACGAAGGACATTGGGGCTCTCGCGTCGACTGAGTCCTGGGCTCTACGCGGGAGCTGCCCGATGGTTCCCTACCGCCCCCCGCGGTGCCACCACCTACCCGCCGGCAAGCACGGCGAGCGCCGCGGCATGCAGGTCCGGGGTTGCCGCCGCCACGCAATTGCCGCCTGCCTCGGCCGGCCCGCCCGCCCAGGTGGTGATGACGCCGCCGGCATTCTCGATGATGGGAATGAGCGGCGCGATATCGACGTCTTTCAATCCCGCCTCGACCACCAGGTCGATCTGCCCCATGGCCAACAGGCAGTAGCCGTAGCAGTCGAGCCCGTAACGCACCTGCAGCACACGCGGACTGATGGCACGCCACGGTCCCTCCCGGTTGGCGCCGAGGAAAAGGTCCGGGCTCGTCGTCGTCAGCTTGGCATGGGCGAGTTCGGTCACCGCGCTGGTGCCGAGCGGGGCCATGTCGCCGCCATGGCGATAGCGCGCCCTCCCTGGCAGGCTCCAGAACGTCTCGCCGGTGAAAGGTTGCGCCATGAGGCCGGCAAGCGCCCTGCCCTGATGTATCAGGCCGATGAGCGTGCCCCATACCGGCACGCCGGAAATGAACGCGCGGGTGCCATCTATCGGATCGATGATCCAGGTGAAGGGGCTGCCCGTCTCTTTGTTCGCCCATTCCTCGCCGACGATCGCGTGGTCGGGGAAGCTCTCCTCGATGATCTGGCGAATCGCGATCTCGGCTTCCTTGTCCGCCTCGGTCACCGGATCGAAGCCTGCCTGCCACTTGTTCTCGACCGCCAGCGGCGTGCGGAAGAGCCGAAGCGTTACCGATGCCGCTGCTTCGGCGGCCCTGTGCAAAACTTTCTCGACCGCGTCGAAATCGACGAGGCCAGCGGGCGGCATGGCGTGCTGGGAGGTAATCATCGGATTTTATTGCGCTTTCAAAGATCGAGACGGGCGCGGTATTTGCTTTTGAATTGCATCCCGCGTCAATGACTGTGATTCATTTTTGCAACAGCATGACGGTTTTTTGCCAAGTCACGATCCAGATATTGTCCGCGTTAACAAATCAGTTCACTAAGAAGATGCATGATGGGTATGCGGCTTTACTTCATACCGGACTTGCTCCGGCCTTTGGTTGGCCGTGATCGTTTCCTCCCTTGACTTGGGCCGCCCTCGGGCGGCCCTGTTTTTTCAAACTATTGTTTTGCAAATGAAAACCGGCAGCTACTCGGCCGCCCTGGCTATGGGGACCGCCGCCAGCGCCGCCAGGTCGAAGCCGATAAGCGCCAGGATCAGCTTTTCCATAAGGGCCCGCATCGGTTCGAAGCCGGCGGTTTTGGTCAGCGTCACCTCGCTCATGTAGAGGTGCCGGCTGATTTCGATCTGCAGGGCATGCACCCCATGCTGCGGACGGCCATAGGTACGGGTGGAGAACCCCCCGGCATAGGGCCTGTTGCGCGCAACCTTGAGGCCGGCGGCAACGAACACCGTCTCGACGAGATCGATGATGGCCGGCGCGCATGTGGTTCCGTAGCGGTCGCCCAGCACCACATCGGGTGCCGGCCGGTCGCCGCTACGGGTGATGCGCGGCATGGAATGGCAATCGACGAGCAACGCGACGCCGAACGCGCTCATCGCGTCGGCCAGAAGCTTCTGCAGGGCGGTGTGGTAGGGGTGATAGATGCCCTCGATGCGCATGCGCGCATCCTCGAGCGTCAAGCGCTCACGGTAGATCGGCTTGTTTTCGGCCACGACCCTGGCAATGGTGCCGAGCCCGGCGGCGACCCGCGGCGAGGTGGTGTTGAACCGATCCGAAAGCGGCTCGGCGAACATCTCCGGGTCGAGCTCCCAGGGTTCGCGGTTGGCATCGAGATAGGCGCGCGGGAAGTGTGCGCGCAGCAGCGGCGCGCCCAGATGCGGCGCCCGCATGAACAGTTCGTCCACCCACGCATCCTCCGACTGGCGGATCGACAGGTGGTCGAGCCGGGTCATGGCCAGGAACCGTTCGGGATAGACGCGGCCGGAATGGGCGGAGTTGAAGACAACGGGAGCAAGCAGCCGGCGCGGACGGACGGTTTCAAAAGCGGGTCTGTCGCTGTAGTCCGACCGCACCTTTCCTCCGTTTTCCGCCGCGGCGCTTTTCGCAAAATCGGCCTTGTTGAGAACAAGATTGCCCCGCTTCGCCGGCATTGTCCAGAATATCGCGATTTTGCGAGCGCGAGATTCCTCCTCTGGTTTGCCTTGCAGCAAAACTCGCTTAAACATCACCGCGTAAAATGCGATTCAATAGCCGGGATTCGCCCGAATCGGGCTCAGCGCTGGCGACTTGGAAGGTTTTGGGATGAAACGGATCCTGCTTGCGGAAGACGATAACGACATGCGCCAGTTCCTGACACGCGCGCTCAAGAACGCCGGCTACGAAGTGGTTTCGTTCGACAATGGCCTCTCCGCCTATGAGCGGCTGCGCGAGGAGCCCTTTGCGCTCCTCCTCAGCGACATCGTCATGCCCGAGATGGACGGCATCGAGCTCGCCCGGCGTGCCACCGAGCTCGACCCGGACCTCAAGGTCATGTTCATCACCGGCTTTGCCGCCGTCGCGCTCAATCCCGACAGCGACGCGCCGCGCGATGCCTCGGTGCTCTCCAAGCCCTTTCACCTGCGCGATCTGGTCAACGAGGTCGAGCGACTGCTCGCCGCCTGAGCCTGTTCATTTGCGTTCTTGACCTCTTGACCGCAGCGGGGATTTTATGGTCTATCCCCGCCACCGGAACGGCGAAGCCGCTCCGCTCGAGAGATGGGCGTGTAGCTCAGCGGGAGAGCACTACGTTGACATCGTAGGGGTCACAAGTTCGATCCTTGTCACGCCCACCATTCTCTCTTCTTCTTAAGGCCCGATCGCAACGATCCGGCTTTCGGTGGCCCGGCTAGCCTCAGGTCACCTACCGCGCCCTTTCGGCGTCGGGTGCGTAGCTCAGCGGGAGAGCACTGCCTTCACACGGCAGGGGTCACAGGTTCAATCCCTGTCGCACCCACCATTGTTTTCTGTAACACCGACTAAGTGACCGGTTGCTCTGGTGGGCCTCCATCGGATGCATCTTTCTTCGCCGCTGACACCAGATATATTGGCTGCATGGGACGGGACAGGCTCATTGCTGGTCCTTTTGAACTCGTGCCCGGCACGGAGCTGCGCCGCGAGGGTAAGCTGTTGCCGGTCGGCCATCGCGCCCTGCTTGTGCTCGAGGCCATGATGCGAGCCAATGGCGAAGTCATCAGCAAGGCCGACCTCATCGACAAGGCATGGCAGGGCGCGGCGGTCGAGGAGGGAAACCTGACCGTGCAGATATCGGCCCTGCGCCGCGAGCTCGGCCTGCGCCCGGGCGGCGGTGAGTGGATCGTGACCGTGCCCCGCATCGGCTATCGCCTCGTAGCCGACGCGCTCCCGGCCCAGCCGTCCGGCGCCGCCGCAACCGGACGTCCGACGCTCGCCGTGCTTCCCTTCGTTTCCCTTGGAGCCGAGGGCTCCGGCGATTATTTCGCCGACGGGCTGGTGACCGACCTGATCGCGGCGCTCAGTCGCTTCCGCTCGTTCGCCGTCGTCTCGCGCACCTCCTCGTTCGCTCACAGGAACGATGGGCTCGATGCCCGCGAAACCGCTCGCCAGCTCGGCGTGCGTTATCTCCTCGAAGGCAGCGTGCGCCGTGCGGGGAAGCGCGTGCGGGTCACGACGCAGCTGATCGACGCCCACCTCGACAGCCACCTCTGGGCCAGGAGCTTCGATGGCGAGCTCGAAGAAATCTTCGCCTTTCAGGATCGCATCACCGAGGCCGTCGCGGGTCTCGTCGAGCCGCAGATCCGGCGAACGGAGATCGAGCGTGCGCGGCGCCAATGGCCTGAGAGCCCCGTGGCCTACGATCACTTCCTCAAGGCCTTGCCGCACTTTTATGCCCGCGACCCCGCCGGATATGCGCTCGCGCTCGAACATCTCGAGCGCGCCATCGCCCTCGAACCCGACTATGCCCTGGCCCTCGCCTATGCCTCCTGGACCTATCCCCGCCGCAGCCTGGTTGCCCTCAAGATGCTTTCCGAAGAGGAGGCCGCGCGCTGCCTCGAGCTCGGAGCCGCAGCGCTACGCCATGGCGGCGATGATCCGCTGGTGATGGCCGCCTGCGGGCATTCGCTGCTTACGATCGGCCGAAAACGTGCCGAAGGGCTGGCGCTGGTTAAGCGGGCAACGGAGGAGAACCCCAACAGCGTCGTCGTGCTGATGCTCGGCGGCATATGCAATATGGCGGCCGGCGATCTGGATCTCGCGCAAGAGGCCTATACCCGCGCCTACACCCTCTGTCCTGGCGGCATGGAAGCCCATGAATGCCTGGCGGGCATCGGGTTTACCCACTTCTTGGCCGGCCGCCACAACGACGCCATTGCCTGGTTCGAACGCTCGCGGGCCACCCTCGTCGACTGGCCGCCGACCTTCTGGATGCTGGCGGCCGCATTGGCTCATTCGGGCCGGATAGAGGAGGCGCGCGAGACCGTGGCAAGATTGCTGCAGATCGCGCCCCATACGACCCTAGAAGGACTCAACGTCCTCGGCGCCAGAATGGACGACCGCTTTCGGGCGCTGGCTGACGGACTACGCCTCGCCGGCCTCCGCTGATTTTTTTGGAACTTTTTGGAGTCGCGTAAGGACTTAAGCGGTCGATCCGGAGGACCGTGCGGTAGCTGGACCCACCCAGTGACCCTACGAGGAGGACCAAAATGGATGTCTATCTTGCTGCCTTCGGGGCCTATCGAGGAGTGGGCGCGATGCGTCCGATGTCTCGGCAAGACGAAGATGTGTACTACCGCAATACTGAATGGGCTTGGTCGAAGGTTGCTGCGATCGCGGCAGCGGCCCTGCCGTTCAGCGCGCTCAATCCCGGCAAGACGACACATGAAGGGAACTATGCTGTTGGCGCCCTTCCCACCGCGGAGGCAGGACAATGGCACTAGAGATCATCGGCGCGGGGTTCGGCCGCACCGGCACGAGTTCCCTGAAGGTCGCCCTCGAGCATCTGGGGTTCGGCCCCGTGCATCACATGTTCGAGGTGCGGGACAATCCGCACCTGCTGCCGCCATGGCAGGCCTTCGTCGAAGGTCGTGGAATTGATTGGGAAACGGCTTTCAGAGGATATCGCGCGCAGGTCGACTGGCCTGGCGCGGCCTGCTGGCGCGAACTCGCGCGTGACTTCCCGGACGCGCGGGTGATCCTGTCAGTCCGTGATCCCGACGACTGGTTTGACAGCGTCCAGGCGACGATCGTGAAGCTGCTCGGCACGCGCGGACAGCAGCCGGACAAGCACATCAACGCTCTTGTCGAAATGGGCCACAAGCTGATCGAGCAAGGTATCTTCGGTGGCCGACTGAGCGAGAGGGCGCACGCGATCGGTATCTTGAACGCCCATATCGAGGAGGTGAAGGCGACCATTGCGCCCGCGCGGCTGTTGGTCTTCGACGTGCGCGAGGGATGGGAGCCGCTCTGCGCCTTTCTCGGCTGCCCCGTGCCGGCCATCACCTTCCCCAAGCTCAACTCGTCCCGGCAGTTCGTCGACGAGGAATGGGCCGCGGAGGAGGCCATCACCTAACTCGGCAAGCCCTCGGCGGACATCAATCGCCGCCGCGAGCCTGCCGGAAGCGATCGAAGGCGACGGCGATGACGATGAACGAGCCGACGAACGTGCCCTGCCAGAAGGTGCTGATGCCAAGCAGGATCAGGCTGTTGCGGATGACCTCGATGAGCAGCGCGCCGACAATGGCGCCGAACGCGGTGCCCGAGCCGCCTGCCAGGTTCGCCCCGCCGATGACCGCCGCCGCAATGACCGTCAGCTCCATCGCCTGGCCGAGATTGGTGGTGACGCCACCGAGCCACCCGACCTCGAGCACACCGGTGATGCCGGCCATGGCGGCTGAGAACATATAGACGCTGACCTTGACCGCCTTGACCGGAATGCCGGTGAGGATCGCCGCCTGCTCGTTGCCGCCGATGGCAAAGAGGTGCTGGCCCCAGCGCAGCCATTTGAAGGCGAAAGCGGTGATCACCGCCAGGATGATAAGGATGATGAGCGGGTGCGGCAGACCGAAGGTCGAACCGCCGCCCAGCCACAGCAGCAGATTATGGTCGGGGCCGAACTGGTAGACCATCCTGTTGTTCGACAGCACCATGGCAAGGCTGCGCGCCACGGACAGCATGCCGAGCGTCACGACGAACGGCGGCATCCTCGCATAGGCGATCAGGACCCCATTGGCGACGCCGACGAGAAGCGAAGCGCCCATGGCGGCGATGAACCCGACCCAGAACGGATAGCCCTCGGCCATGACGATACCGATGGTCATGGCCGAGATCACCACGGTCGAGCCGACCGAAAGATCGATGCCGCCCGAAGCGATCACCGCCGTCATGCCCAGCGCCACGATGCCGACGAAGGCGAAGTTGCGGGTGACGTTGAAGAGGTTGCGCTCGGTGGCGAAAGTGTCGGTCAGGAGCGTCAGCGCCAGACAGGCCAGCACCGCGGCGATGAACACCCAAAAGGTCTGCTGGCTGGTGATCCAGGACAGCACGCCGCGGTGTTGCGACCGGTTGATGGCATCCGCCAGATTGGTGTTCGACATGAGTTGCGTTCCCTTCCGGACGCTGCGCTAGACCGCCTCGATGGCGCCGGTGATCAGCCCCGTGACCTCTTCGGGCGAGGTGTCGGACGCTTTCTTGGCGGCGACGAGCCGGCCGCGCCGCAGCACGGCCACCTTGTCGGCGACCTCGAACACGTCCGGCATACGGTGGCTGATCAGCACCACGGCGATGCCGTGATCCCTGAGCTGCCGGATAAGGTTGAGGACCTCGGCGACCTGCCGCACCGAGATGGCCGCGGTCGGCTCGTCCATGAGTACGATCCTCGCCTCGGTGAGCAGAGCGCGGGCAATGGCGACCGCTTGGCGCTGTCCGCCGGACATGCGCCGGACGAGGTCGCGCGGCCGGGTTTCGGACTTGAGCCGCGAGAAGAGCTCGCCGGTTCTTTTGCGCATGAATGCATAGTCGACGACCTTCAGCGGGCCAAACTGCCGGATGGGCTCCCGCCCGAGAAAGACATTGGAGGCCGCCGACAGGTTGTCGCAGATTGCAAGGTCCTGATAGACGACCTCGATCCCGGCGCGCTGGGCATCGATCGGCTTGTGGAACTCAACCTTTTGGCCGGAAATGAACACCTCGCCGGCAGAGGGCGGGAAGTTTCCGGCGATCACCTTGACCAGCGTCGACTTGCCCGCACCGTTGTCGCCCATCAGCCCGTAGACCTCGCCCGGCTCGATGCTGAGCGACACATCGTTCAGCGCCTGGATCGCCCCGAAATTCTTGGAGATGTTGTGCAACTCAAGCGCGCTCATGTGCGTGCCCCTCCTCGAATTGCAGCCGCTCCAGCGCCTGCGCGGCACGCTTTCGCGCCCGGTAGGCGGCGAACTGCTGGTCGGCAAGGACCCCGAGCAGGATCACCGTTCCCATGACCGCGAAATTGAGCGAGGACGGGATACCGAGGAGGTTGACGAGGTTCTGCAGCTCCTGGAGCAATACTGCCCCGAGCACCACGCCGACGATCGAGCCCTCTCCGCCGCGCAGCGAAAATCCGCCGAGCACCGCCGCTGCGATTGCGTAAAGCTCATAGAAGTTGCCATGGGACGACGGCTGCACCGATTTGGTGAACATGGCAAAGTAGATCGCCGCGATTGCCGCCAGCACCGAGCAGATCACATAGGCGCTGGTGATGACGAACCCGGTCTTGATGCCGGAAAAGCGCGCGGCCTCTTCATTCTTGCCGACGGCATAGAGATGCCGCCCGAAGACGGACCGGTGCAGCACCAGCCACATGACGACGGCAACAAGGACCATGGCAATGAACGAATGCGGCATGCCAAAACTGCGCCCGATGGTCAACCACTCCAATTGCGGGAACGACGCGCCGAACGGGAAGCCAGCGGTCGCCTCGGCCGTATAGCCGCGGGCGACCCCGCGATAGATCAGCAGGCCACAGAGCGTCACGACGAACGGCTGCATCTTGAAGCGGGTGATCAAGAGGCCATGCGCCAGTCCCATCAGCGCACCGAGCGCGATGATAACCGCGACGGCCACGGGCCAAGGCACGCCCAATTTACCCACCATATCGACGAACAGCACGCCGAGGAGCGCGATAACCGATCCGACTGAGAGATCGATGCCGCCGGTCATGATCACGAAGCCCTGGCCGATGGCGAAGAGCCCGAAAAGACCGATGAGGTTGGCCGTATTGCCGAGGTTGATCGGCGACAGGAACAGCGGGTTGCGCAGATAGACGATGGCGCCAACAACGATGATGAGGACGGCGAGCCCCAGATCCTTCTTCTGCATCGTTCAGGCCTCCTCCAGGACCCTGCCGACGGCCAGCATCAGCACATTGTGCTCCGAAAAGTCACGGCGCTGCAGCTCCCCGGTGACCCTGCCGTCCTTCATCACCACGATCCTGTCCGACACGCCGATTACCTCCTCCATATCGCTTGAGATCATCATCACGCCGACGCCACGGTCGGCGAGCGCCCGCATGAGCTTGTAGATTTCCGCTTTCGCGCCGACGTCGATGCCGCGCGTCGGTTCGTCGAAGATGATGACCTTGGGCGCCATCGACAGCCACTTGGCCAGCACGACCTTCTGCTGGTTGCCGCCCGACATCTCGAGCGCCGCACGCCGCACGTCCGGCGTCCGGATCGAGAGCTTGCGACGCTGATCCTCGGCGACAACGATCTGGCGCGCACGTGAGACCATGCCCCATTCGGCAAAGGCCGGCAGGTTCGCCATCGTCACATTATCGAGGATTGCGAGATCCAGGATGAGACCGGATCGCTTGCGGTCCTCCGGCACGAGATAAAGTCCGGCTGCTATGGCTTCTGCCGGAGACTGCGCGTCGAGCGGTTTCCCGCCGATAGAAACCTCGCCGCCGAGCTTCCCCCCGACGCCGAATATTGCCTGGGCCAGCTCGGTGCGCCCGGCTCCGATGAGGCCGGCAACGCCGAGGATTTCACCGGTGTGCACGTCGAAGCTCGCGGCGCTCGCGGGCTTGGCCGACGTCCTGACATTCCTGATCGCCAGCAATGGCTCGCCGGGCGCCGCGGCCGGCGGCGTATAGAGGGCCTTGAGATCACGGCCGATCATCAGCCGGATCATGGCATCGTGGGTCGTGTTCTCGCGCGGCAGATGCCCGGCGATCCGTCCGTCCCGCAGGACCACCACCCGATCTGCACACGCCTCCACCTCCCCCAGGCGATGGGAAATGAACACCACGGCGATACCCTGCGCCTTCAGATCGGCGATGACCTTCAAGAGCGTGTTGGTCTCCGAGATCGTCAGGCTCGACGTGGGCTCGTCCATGATCACCAGCCGCGCCTCGACCGAGAGCGCCTTGGCGATCTCGAGCAACTGCTGTTCGGCGAGCGACAGGGTCGCCACCGGTGTACTCGGCTTGAAGCGGGCGCCAACCCGGTCGAGCAGCGGCTGCACCGCCGTATGCATGGCGCCGATGTCGATCAATCTGAACCGGCCGCGCGTCTTCTCACGACCGAGGAAGATGTTGGCGGCCACATCGAGGTTATCGAAAACATTGAGTTCCTGGTGGACGAACGCGATGCCGGCCGCCTGCGACTGCGCCACCGTCAGGCTGTCGTACTCCTCACCATCGATACTGATCGTACCCGCGGTCGGCGTGATCACGCCCCCGAGAACCTTCATCAAGGTGGACTTACCGGCGCCGTTTTCGCCGATGAGGCCGATCACCTCGCCCGCTCGAATGTGCAGCGAGACGTTTTCGAGCGCGATCACCCCAGGATAGATCTTGGTGATCGCTTCCAACCGCAGATCGAGTTGCAGATCTGCACTCATGCGTTTCGGCTCCCCCGTTGCCGGACAGCGGCGCGTACCGTCGAATGACCGGGTGGACGCATGCTACGCCCACCCGGTGCATGGCGGGAGTCTTCAGCCGCCTATGCGCGCCTTGAGTTCGGCCTCGAACGCATCGACATTGGACTGGTCGATGACCTTGGTCGGCACGATGATCAGGCCATCCTCCGGAACCCCGGACGTGTCGCCTTCGAGATAATCGGCCATCAGGTGCATGCCCTGGTACCCCCACTGATAGGGGTCCTGCACGACCGTACCGGCAAAGCTGCCTTCGCGTACGGCGCCCAGCGTGATCGGATCCTCATCGAATGCGATCACGGTGATCTCGCCGAGCTTACCCGCAGCCTGCAGGGCCTCGTAGATCTTGGGCGGATTGTACGAATAGAACCCGACCATGCAGTTGACGTCAGGCATCGCCGCCAGCACGTCGTCGACATTCGACCGGGCTCGGGCAAAGTCCACGTCGTCGCCGCGCACGTCGACGAGCTCGATGCCCGAACCTTCCACCGCCTGGCGGAAGCCGGCGATGCGTTCCACGGCATTGTCGGCGCCGAGGAACCCGACGAAGCCCATGCACTTGCCACCTTCAGGCATCGCCTCGAGCGCGATCTCGCCGGCCTGGACTCCGGCATCGGTGTTGGACGATCCAAGATAAGCGATACGATCGCTTTCGGGGGCGTCGCTGTCGGTGGTGAACAGCGGGATCTGGGCCGCGATGCGATTGAAGGCATCAATCGAGTTCTTCGGGTCGGCCGAGGAAATCATGATGGCGTCGGTGCCGGCAGCGACGAGGTCATCCATCAGCGCGTTCTGCAGCGCCGCGGTACCTTGTGCCGGATAGCGGAACTGCAGCTCGTAATCGGGCAGCTCCGCCTGCGCCGCGCTGACGCCGGCCTCGGCCAATTTCCAGAAGTCCGATGCCGCGTTCACCACGAACGCGAGCTGTTGCTTGTCCTGCGCATGCGCGCCGGTGGCGAGGACTACCGCAAGAGCGGCCACGCCGAGGGTCATTCCAAGTCTCATCTCTCTCCTCCTGAGATTGCCTTGAAGTCCATAGTCGTTCGTTTCTATCAGTAATATTATCAATAGAGATACGTAAGGAAGCGCATTCTGACGCGACCTCACCGCACCTTTCGACGGGCGCCGGGACCTGCAAACGGACCCGGCACCCGCAGCCAGCGGGATCAGGGCTCTTCGCAGAAGCCCGGATCCTCCTCGTTACACACGTCGAGCCCGGTATAGAGGGGGTCCTCCACGGTCTCGCCGTTGATCAGTTGGATCATCACATCGGGCGCGCGCAGCCCCATCTCGAACGGACGCTGCCCCACCTGCACGTGGCTGCGGCCGTCGCGGAAGGCCTGTGTCTGCGGCGGCAGAGTGTCGCCGGCAACGATGATCAGGTCCTTGGATTCCAGCCGGTCCATGACCTGGTCGGTGACCTGCGCGTAGGCCTGCGGGGCGAACTGCGCCCAGCCGCCGACCAGGATAAAGGCATCCAGATCGGGGTTGGCGGTGAAGGTGTCGGCCATCTGCTGGTTGGCCAGATCCGCCTGGTCGTTGGTAAAGAGCGGGCAGCCGTCGATCTCGGTCCAGCCGTTCTGGCCGGTCAGCCGATCTATGCCCTCCTCGCCGCTTGCCGTGTCGCGGAAGCCCTGGGCGCGGGCATTGATATTGTCGGCGGCGACATTGCCGAGCTGCAGGCAGACCGTCCCGCCCTCCGGCTTCAGCTTCATGGCCTCCTCGGCCATCTTGACGCCCATGAGATAGTTGTCGGTGCCCAGATACGTCGCGCGGAGGTCACGGTCCTCTTCCAGGAAGTCCGCATCGATGGTCATGACGGGAATGCTGGGGCTGATCTGGCGGATGCGGTTGGCCATGGCCGGCGCGTTGGACGGCGATATGGCAATCGCGGCGACGCCGCGGGTCAAGAGGTCATCGACGATCTGCACTTCGCCGGCTTCGTCGGCGCTCGAGGCGGGACCGGTGTAAAGGCATTCGTATTCGGAGTCCGCATTGTTGGCCATCCACTCCTGGCAGCCGAGATTGATCTGCTCGAAGAACGGATTGTCCAGACCTTTGACGACGATCGCCAGAGTCTGCTTGTCCTGCGCCTGCGCCGTGACGCCGGCCAGCACCAGCGCCGACGCCAACGCCGGCAATAGATAGTTCCTCATAGTCCTTCCTCCCTGGTTGCCTGGCCCGGCCTCCTCAGCCCGGGTACCAGATCTTTCGAGGATCGCCCGGGTCCCGTTCATAGGCCCAGGCGCGCTCGACGAGCGCCTCGAAATCGGTGTGCGGCTGCCATCCCAGCAGCAGCCGCGCCTTTGAGTTGTCCAGCCAATTGCTGTGAAAGGGCGTGCGGATCGCCGCCGGCTCCAAGCCCCGCGTGCCCGCCAAGTACTCGGCGACCTTGGCGTAATCGACCGGTTCGTTCATCGAGATGTTGAAAAGCGCTCCCTCGGCCGCCCGGTTGTCGAGGGCGGCAAGGATCGCGCCCACCAAATCGTCGACATGAACGAAATTGCGCTTCAGCGGCGCGCCGGCGGCATCGAGCAGCAGCGGCACCGCGCCCTTTTCCGCAAGGCCAACCTCCTCCTCGGCCGATATGAGGGTCGACCAGGCGGGTCCGCCGAACTGCCCAGGACCGAAGCTCAGCGCATAGCGGAAATCGTCCTTCTCCATAACCCAGGGCGCACGCAGCACCGTGCCGTTGAGGCCGTACTGAATCTGGTACTGCTCGATCATCACCTCTTCGAGCACTTTGGTCAGCGCATAACAGCCGGGATAGGCCATGCGGGGGGAAGCTTCGGTGATCGGCGCGGGGTAACGGTGGAAGATATGGCCCACGGCGCAGTCGCCGCTGATCAGCATGAACTGGCGTAGCGTCGGCGAGCGGCGCGCTTCCTCGAGCAGCAGGAACATGCCCTTGACCGCCACGCCGATCGCGAGATCCGGGGATTCCTTGACGGCAGCCATGTGCAGCACATGGGTCACCCCCTCCATCGCCGTCCGTACCACTGCCTCATCGGCCTGCGACCCGAAAATGACGCGCACGCGCGGCGTCGCCTCGAGTGTCCGGTTGTGACAGAGCGCCACCACGTCCCACGCGCGGAATTCGTCGCGGGAAAGAAACGCGCCGAGGAAATTCCGGCCGACCTTTCCGGTCGCACCGGTCACCAGAAGCTTCATTAATCCCCCCTCTTTCTATAATCAATAATATTAAGTAATATTCTTTAGTCAAGCCGCCATTGAGAGGGGTGAAGGAGGCAGTTTCGGGCGACGAATGGGTCGGGCGACCCTTCCGCCATGGCGACGGATCAGCCTCGACAAGCGCTCGGTTGGGGAAAGAAGCCGGGAGCGGTTAGGTAAACACAGTTGACATTTGCAATTGGGCCGGGTTGCCGCTAGCCAACTATCAAGAGCATGACGGTATTCAGAAGACCCGAGGGGTCGGAACGATCGATGTCGGAAAACACGGGACGTGGCGGCAGGGGACGGCCGACGATGATGGACGTCGCGGCGATGGCCGGTGTGTCCCAGGCGACCGTGTCCCTCGTGCTCAACGGCAGCCCCGGCGCAAAGCTCGCCGACGCAACGCGCCAGCGCGTGCTGGATGCCGCCCACAAGCTGGGTTACCGACTGATCGGCCGGGACTCGCGCGGCGCGTCCGGAATGCAGTCCACCGTTGTTTTCATTGCCGATGAGCTTTCGACCGACCCGTGGATGGCGCTGGCCTTCCAGGGCGTGCGCGACAAGGCGCTGGAATTCGGCATCAACGCCTGCCTTGCCGTCAGCCATGGCGAAATCAATATCGAGACGGTCGTTGCCAGCCAGATGAGCCGACTGTCTCCGCTCGGCTTCATCTATGGCACCATCCTGACTCGCCTCGTAGAGGTCTCCCCGGCTCTCGCCGGCGACCATACGGTGCTCCTCAACTGTTATGATGCCGAGCGCGAGTATCCGTCCGTATTACCCGGCGATCTTCTAGGCGGCCGCACAGCCACAGAGCGGCTGATAGCGGCAGGCTACAAGCGCATCGGCTTCATCAACGGACAGCAGGGTGTCGATGCCGCCCGCGACCGGCTGAAAGGCTATCGGCAGGCCCTTGCCAGCAACGACATCCCGTTCGATGCCGCCCTGGTGCGGCCCGGCAACTGGGAGCCGGACTCCGGCTACGAGATGACGCTGGAGCTGATGGCGATGGACCATCCGCCCCACGCCATCTTCTGTGCCAACGACATGATGGCGCTCGGCTGCTACGACGCGCTGGCCAAGCTCGGGTTGAAGGTGCCCGACGATATCGCCGTAATCGGGTTCGATGACCGCGAGATCGCCCAGCACATGCACCCGCCACTGACGACGCTGATCCTGCCCCACTACGAGATGGGAGAGATCGCCGCCGAGATGCTGATCGATGGGGCCAACGGCCTGCGCGCCCGGCACAACCGCATCAAGGTCGAATGCGAGCTGGTCGAACGCCAGTCGGTGGAGTAGGACGGCACCTCGGACTCCAAGGCCCAGGCCGCCGGATGGGTCGGGAAGGCTCCGGCCTGCCGGTAACAGGCGCGAACGGCGCCGCCCGTTCGCGCTACTTCAGCCGCTCTGCATGCCAGGCGATGTGATCGGCCATGAAGGTCGAAATGAAGAAGTACGAGTGATCGTACCCGGCGCGCATGTTGAGCGTCAGCGGAATGCCGGCGGCCTTGCACGCCTCTTCAAGGAGCCACGGCCGCAAGCCATCGTCGAGGAAGCCATCGGCATCGCCCTGGTCGACGAGGAGTTCCGGGAGCCGGAAGCCGTCTTCGATGAGGTGCGTCGCGTCATAGGCCCGCCAGGCCTGCTCGTCCTGACCGAGATACTTCTCGAAGGCGGTTCGCGACCAGCCGGCGGTCGAGGGCTGGGCGATGGGCGCAAACGCCGACACCGAACGGAAGCGGCCGGGACGCTTGAGCGCCAGGGTGATGGCGCCATGGCCGCCCATCGAGTGGCCAAAGATCGACTGACGGTTCATGTCGAGCGGGAAACGCCCGGCGAGGAGCTCCGGAAGCTCGGAGATGATGTAGCTGGCCATGCGGTAGTTGCGCGCGAACGCAGGCTCTGTGGCGTCGACATAAAAGCCCGCCCCCTGCCCGAATTGCCAGTTGTCGGGCTCGTCCGGAACGTCCGCGCCACGCGGGCTGGTATCAGGGCAGATGACGGCAACGCCGTGCTCGGCGGCGGCGCGCCGATACTCGCCCTTGTCCATGACGTTCTGGTGCGTGCAGGTGAGGCCCGACAGGTACCAGAGCAGCGGCACAGGCCCATCCTCCGCTTGCGGCGGCAGATAGAGCGCGAAGGTCATCTCGCTGGCGCATTCGCGGCTCTCGTGACGATAGACGCCCTGGATGCCCCCGAAGCTCTTCGAGGTGGAAACCGTCTCCATGGTCGGCAAGGTCAATAGAGGACGACGGAGCGGATCGACTTGCCCTCGTGCATCAAATCGAACCCCTTGTTGATGTCCTCGAGCGGCATGGTGTGGGTGATGAGGCTGTCGATATCGATCTTGCCCTCCATGTACCAGTCGACGATCTTGGGCACGTCAGTACGGCCCCTGGCGCCTCCGAACGCCGTGCCGCGCCACACCCGGCCGGTGACCAGCTGGAAGGGTCGCGTCGAGATCTCCTTGCCGGCCTCGGCAACGCCGATGATGATCGACTCGCCCCAGCCGCGATGGCAGCATTCGAGCGCCTGGCGCATGACCTCGGTGTTGCCGGTCGCATCGAACGAGAAGTCCGCCCCGCCCCCGGTGATGTCGACGATCGCCTGCACCACCTTGTCGTTGCCGACTTCCTTGGGGTTGACGAAGTGGGTCATGCCGAACTTTCTGGCCATTTCCTGCTTGGCCGGATTGATGTCGACGCCGATGATCTTGTCGGCGCCGACCATGCGCGCGCCCTGGATGACATTGAGGCCGATGCCGCCGAGGCCGAAGACCGCGACATTGGCGCCGGGCCACACCTTGGCGGTGTAGATGACGGCACCGATCCCGGTAGTCACCCCGCAGCCGATGTAGCAGATCTTGTCGAAGGGCGCGTCCTGGCGCACCTTGGCGACGGCGATCTCGGGCAGCACCGTGAAGTTGGAGAAGGTCGAGCAGCCCATATAGTGAAAGACGTCGCGGCCGGCCTGAGAGAAGCGCGAGGTGCCGTCGGGCATCAGACCCTGCCCCTGCGTCGAGCGGATGGAGGTGCAGAGGTTCGAGCGGTGCGACAGGCACGTCTTGCACTCGCGGCATTCGGGCGTATAGAGCGGGATCACATGGTCGCCGGGCTTGACGGACGTGACCCCTGCGCCGACCTCGCGCACGATCCCTGCGCCTTCATGACCGAGAATGGCCGGGAACTTTCCTTCGGAATCAAGGCCCGAGAGCGTATAGGCATCGGTATGGCAGATGCCGGTCGCCATGATCTCGACCAGCACCTCGCCGGCCTTGGGGCCCTCCAGATCGACCATTTCGATGGTCAGGGGCTTCTTGGCCTCCCAGGCAACGGCGGCGCGGACTCTCATGACGGGACCTCCTATCGATTTGCCCCATCATGGCCTATCGCGGCGAGACGGCCAACTGCCTCCGCGTTCGTCTCAGGGCCTTGGTGATGAAATTGCTGGGTTTTCCACCCTGCTGCGGTACTGGCGGGCGACCGTCAGCGCTAGACTTTGCTTCTCACCGCACGGATAGATTCGGCGCATGATCGTTTGGCTCGCTTCATTCCCCCGTTCGGGAAACACTTTCCTTCGCATCCTGCTCAATCGGCTCTATGGCGTGCGAAGTTCGGTGGTCTATGACGTCGATGGCGTGGCCGCGAGGCTGGGCCAAGAGTTCGTGGGCTTCGAAAACCGGCCCGCGAGCTATGACGAGATGCGGTCCTCCTCGGCGATCCACTTCGTCAAAACGCATCGGCAACGCGACAGCGACGTGGATGCTGGGGATCGGGCGATCTGTCTTATGCGGGACGGTCGAGACTGCCTTGTGTCCTGGGCGCGCATGCAGAGCGAGACCGATCCGGACCTATACGAGACGAAATTGCGTGAGATGATCGATCGGACTGATCCGATCGGTACCGGCAGCTGGGGCGCCAACGTCCTGAGCTGGCTCATGCCGGAGATGCCGAACCGCGTGGTTGTCCATTACGGGGAGCTGGTAGCCATCCCGAAGCCGTAACGCGGCGGATCGTCGGCGAACTGGTTCCTGACCTGCCCCTGGTGGACGGCGCCAGTGCGCCCGATTTTGCAAAGTTGCGAGAGACAGACGACAAGTTCTTTCGCCGGGGACTGATAGGCTCGCATCGCGACGAACTCCCAGACGACTTGCACGCTCGCTTCTGGTCGCGGCCGGACAATGTTGCAGCGATGGCGCTGCTCGGGTTCGATCCACCCGGCGAAGTGGCGAACGCCACCATGCCGGCGCCGTCCTAACACACTGCGACGCGGCCCCGGTACAGCGGATCGCCTCTTGACTTAGAGCGCGCTCGAACCCCTAGCCTTGGACGCGTCCTGTTACGGAAGGCAATCATGAAGATCGGTGAACTGGCCAGGCGCTCGGGGCTGTCGTCCCATACTCTGCGCTACTATGAGCGCATCGGGCTGTTGCCCTATGCCGACAGGGACCGGTCGGGCCAGCGAGACTACGACGCATCGATCCTCACCTGGATCGAGTTCATCGGCCGCCTGAAAACGACCGGGATGCCGATCCGGGAGATGCTGCGCTATGCCGCTCTGCGGGAACGTGGCGCCGGAACGGAGGCGGAGCGTTGTCGATTGCTGGAACAGCATCGCGACAGTGTGCGTGCCCACCTTGCAGAACTATCGGAGTGCCTTCTCGTCCTCGACACCAAGATCGCCGGTTATGCCGGCACAGAAATGAGGATCAATCCATATGACACAGCACCACCAGAACGCCGGCAACGGCCGGCCGGAGCACGGCGGGCGGCCGGCCGGGACTGACGGCAACGCTTCGCGGACACGCAAGCTCGGTCCGCACCTTACCGTCTCGACTGTCGGGCTCGGCTGCATGGGCATGAGCCATGCCTATGGTGGCCAGGACGAAAGGGAGTCCGTGCGCACGCTGCACCGGGCGGTCGAGCTCGGTGTGACCTTTTTCGACACCGCCGAGGTCTATGGACCTTTCGAAAACGAGATCCTCGTCGGCAAGGCGTTGAAGCCCTATCGGGATAAGGTGGTGATCGCCACCAAGTTCGGTTTCCGCATCGATAAGGGCAAGGCGGGCGTCGAGGCCATGTCTGGTGTCGACAGCCGTCCGGAACATGTCCGCGAGGTGGCCGAAGCATCGTTGAAGCGGCTTGGGGTCGAGGTGATCGACCTGTTTTATCAACACCGCGTCGACCCGCAGGTGCCGATCGAGGAGACCGTCGGCGCCATGGCCGAACTGGTGAAGCAAGGCAAGGTGCGGGCACTCGGCCTGTCCGAGGCGAGTGCCGACATCGTCCGCCGCGCCCATGCCGTGCATCCGATCTCAGCTCTCCAGAGCGAATACTCGCTCTGGACCCGGGATCCGGAAGGCGAAATCCTCGACACCTGCCGCGAACTCGGCATCGGCTTCGTACCGTTCAGCCCGCTCGGCCGTGGGTTCCTCACCGGCAAGATTCAGAAGCCCGAGGATTTCGGCGAGAACGACTTCCGGCGCACGCTGCCGCGCTTCAGCCCCGAGAATATGGCGGCCAATGCCGCTTTGGTAAAAATGCTCGAGGAAATGGCCGCCGACAAAGGCGTAACAGCCGCCCAACTCGCCCTCGCCTGGGTCCTCAACCAGGCTGATTTCATCGTTCCCATTCCCGGAGCGCGCCGGATTGAGCATCTGGAGCAAAATGTCGCCGCGGCCGGGATCAGCCTTTCACCGCAAGAACTCGAGACCCTCGGCGACATGCTGGCGCCGGCAAAATTCTCCGGTCAACGCTATGGCAATGCCGGCGCGTGGGTGAGGAAGTGATTACCTCTTCGGTTCGAACAGGCGATCGCGCGAGCCCGTGAGGTGATCCTTCATCAGCCGGCGCGCCGCTTCGGCGTCGCCGTCGCTGATCGCCTCGAACACCGCCTTGTGCTCGGTAAAGACATTCTGCAACCCGTCGCTGGTCGAGCGCAGTGACAACCCGTGGAAGCGCATGCCGACGGCGATATGCTCTTCGAGCGCCTTCATGGCCGTTGCGAAATAGGGGTTGGCCGAGGCTTGAGCGATAGCGAGGTGGAACATGAAATCGGCGTCTGCCCTGTGCGCCTGCCGATTGGTGGCGTCGCGCAGGAGGCTCAGTGCAGACTTGATTTTCGAGAGCGCCTCGGGCGTGCGCCGCACCGCCGCCATCGCCGCGGCCTCGGGCTCGATGGTGAGGCGGAAATCATAACAGTGCTGGAGGTCCGACAGGTTCTCCATCTGCCCGAAGCCGAGCGGCTCGCGCAGGCCATGTTCGCGCACGAAGCTGCCCGCGCCGCGGCGGGAATAAATCAGGCCCTGGTCGCGCAGCCGCTGCAGCGCGTCGCGCACCACGGGCCGCGAAACCTGGAACTCGGCCGCCAGCGCATGTTCGGTCGGCAGCCGTTCGTCGACGCCATAGGCGCCGGACTTGATGGCCCGCTGGATGCGATCGAACACCGCGTCAGAAAGACTGCGCCGAACATTGAGGGCCTCCGACATTTCTATCCGATATTCTCCACTGGCGTTGCGGTGACGTGGCCGAGGAGACGCAGCAATGTGTCCGGTTCTCCAAAGCCCCCCGATTTGGTGATTATCGTGAAGCCCTCGGCCCGGGCAATAGGCAGCCCCGGCAGCGCCTCACCGACGACCTCGAGCACCGCAATGCCGATCCGGGCGAGGACCGCCTGCGCCGTAGCGCCGCCGGTGATCACCAGGAGCGTTCCCGGCTCCGGCTCAAGCCGCGCCAGCACCTCGCCCAGCCGCTCGGCGACAGTTGTCGCATCGACCGGCCGCGCGCCCGGTACTGCCTGCACGAGCGTCAGGGCCGATGCCAGCGGCAGGGCTTCCGGAGTCTCTCCGCCGGGCGCGGCGATATAGGCAAGGTCCGGCATTCCGCGACGTAGCGTTTCGACCTGCTCGCGGGTGATCGGATCGGCCGAGCCGATGATGGCGATGACGCGTCTTGCCGCGAGCGTCGGCGCTGGCGCGCGACCCTCCGGGGCCATCCGCTCCGCCATTGCCTCGGCGAGAGCCCGTGCCCCGACCGGCAAATCATAGTCGCCCTCGGCCACCGCCGCCTCTATGTCGCTTTGCACCAGCGCGTCGGGAACGTGAGCGGTGCCGGCATGGGCGCCCAGGCGCGCCGCGATGTCCACCGGCTCATCGACCCCGAAACCGCTAAGGACCCCCTTATGCACCCAGCGCCCGAACGCCGGAATGGCCGGGACGACGAGCGCGCGCCGATGCGGGATGGCATCGAGTTCGGCGGCGATATTGCCCTTGAGACGGGAGTCGACCTTCTTGAAGATTGCCTGCTGCGCCGGCAGCTGGGCGTGACAGGCGCCGACCGCCGCGCGCGCGGCGTCGGGTGCCAACTCGCGGCTGTCGGCCGAAGCGGCGACGATGTCGGCCCCTTGCCCGAGCGCCTCCTGCAGTCCGGCTGGCGTCAGTGCCACCAGCGTGCGCAGGCCGCGCATGGCAAAGGGCGCGGCCGAATCCAGCGCCCCGGTCAGGTCGTCGGCAATGATCGCCAACCGCGTCATGCAGGTGCGCTCGCGGAAAGGCGCCGCTGCGCCTGCACGTCGGGATCGGGGTCGAGATTGGCCGCGAGAAGACGCTGCGTATAGGGCTGCTGCGGATCCTCGAAGATCTCACCCGTCGGGCCGCTTTCGACGATCTCGCCCGATTTCATCACGACGACCGTATCGGCGAAATCGCGCACCACCCCGAGGTCGTGGGCGATGAACAGGAACGAGATGCCGAGCCGCCGGCGCAGGCTGTCGAGCAGGGCAATCACCTGCGCCTGGATGGAGACATCGAGCGCCGAGACCGCCTCGTCGCAGATGATCAGCTCCGGCTCCAGCGCCAGTGCCCGCGCAATGGCGATGCGCTGCCGCTGCCCGCCCGAGAACTGGTGCGGATAGCGCTGCGCATGCTCGGGCAGCAGGCCCACCTGTTCGAGCAGTTCCGCCACGCGTTTGCGCCGCGCCGCCCGGTCGGGCACCAGCCGGTGGATGTCCCAGCCTTCCGAAATGATCTGGTAGACGGACATCCGCGGATTGAGCGACTGGGTCGGGTCCTGGAACACCATCTGGATCTGGCGGCGCACGCTAAGGAGGTCGCGGGCGTTCATGGCGATGAGGTCCTTGCCCTTCCACAGCGCCTCGCCACTGTCGGCGGTTTCGAGCCGCAGCACGGTGCGGGCAAGGGTCGACTTGCCCGAGCCGCTCTCGCCGACCACCGCCAGGCTCTGTCCCTTGTGGAGCGCGAGCGAAACGTTCTTGAGCGCCGGCACGTGCCCATAGGTCTTGCAGAGGTCCTTGATCTCGAGCAGCACCGGCGAGCTGTCATCGGGCCGCCTGATCTCGCCCTTGCCCGGTGCCGCCCCGATCAGCTTTCGGGTATAGGGGTGGTGCGGACGGTGATAGACGTCGCCCGCCGTCCCCGCCTCGACGATCTCGCCATCGCTCATCACCACCACGCGGTCGGCGATCTCGGCAACGACACCGAGGTCATGGGTGATCAGCACCAGCCCCATGCCGGTCTCGGCCTGCAGTTCCTTGAGCAGGGCCAGCACCTCGGCCTGGATGGTAACATCGAGCGCCGTCGTCGGTTCGTCGGCAATGAGGATATCGGGCTTCAGCATCAGCGCCATGGCGATCATCAGGCGCTGGCGCTGGCCGCCGGAGAACTGATGCGGATATTTGTGCATCGCCCGCTCGGGCTCAGGAAGTCCGACCCGGGCAATGAGCTCGAGCGCGCGGGCCCGGGCCGCATCGGCCGGCCGGCCATGGGCGGTCATCATCTCGACGATCTGCCAGCCGACGGAATAGACCGGGTTGAGGTGTCCGAGCGGGTCCTGGAAGATCATGGCAATGCGCTTGCCGTTGAGCGCGCGCCGCTCTTCGGCGCTGGTCTTCAGCAGGTCCCTGCCTTCGAACAGGATCTCGCCAGAGACGATCCGTGCCGGCGGCATATCGAGGAGGTTCATCACCGCCGAGGCCGAGACCGACTTGCCCGATCCGCTTTCGCCGAGGATGGCCAGCGTCTCGCCGCGATTGACCGACCAGCCCACCTTGCGCACGGCGTGGACGGTGCCGTGCGCGGTATGGAAGTCGACCGAGAGGTTGCGCACTTCGAGCAGGGCGTCAGCCATTGGTCGTGCTCCGGGCTTCCAGCCGCCAGCGCTGGGCGGGGTCGAGGGCGATGCGCATCCAGTTCGACAGGAGATTGAGCGAGAGCGTGGTGATGACGATCATCAGGCCCGGCCAGAACGCCAGCCACCAGGCGGATGTGAGATAGGGCCGGCCCTGGCTGACCATCAAGCCCCAGGTGATGTCCGGTGGCTGGATGCCGATGCCGAGGAAGGAGAGCGCGGACTCCGCGAGCATGACGAAGGCGAAATCGAGCGTCGCGATGGTGACGAGTGTCGGAGCGACGACCGGGAGGATGTGCCGAAGGATGATGCGCCCGGGCCTCGCACCCATGACGACGGCCGCCTGCACGAACATGCGCTCGCGCACTTCGAGCACTTCGGCGCGCGTGGTGCGCAGGTAAATGGGGATGCGGGTGATGGCCAGCACCAGGATCATGTTGGGTACGGACGGACCCAGCACATAGAGCACGACGACGGCGATCAGCAGCGAGGGAAAGGACATGATGACGTCCGCCAGCCGCATGATCACCTGCGAGACGCCCTTGCCCAAATAGCCGGCGACGAGCCCGAGCGCCGCGCCGATCAGCAGGGCGCAAGCGACGGCTCCGGCGGCCACCATCATGGTGCTGCGCGCTGCAACGACCAGACGGGCGAGCATCGGCCGTCCGAGGGAATCGCCGCCGAGAACGAAGGCCCAGCCGCGTTCCAGGTCGAAGGGCGGGCTGTTGCGGCCGCGCAGGTTCTGGTCGGTAGCGAGGTCACCGAGAAGCGTCGGGCCGATGAGCGCACAGATGACGATGACCAGCAGGACGAGGGCCGAGACGAGCGCCACCTTGTCGCGCCAGAGCATAGCGAGCAGCGCAGCGATGCCGCCCCTGGCGCCTGATTGTGAAGATTTGGGGAGAGTGAGGTCGGTCATCGCGCCCTCCCTAATGCCGGATCCGCGGATCGAGCAGCGAATAGGCGATGTCGATCAGGATGTTCATGAGGAAGATGGCGATGGCCGTGACCATGATGGCGGCCAAGACCACGTTGAAGTCGCGCTGCAGGATCGAATCGATCATCAGCTTGCCAATGCCCGGAAAGCCAAAGATGGTCTCGACGACCACCGCACCGTTGAGCAGGGCCGCAGCCTGGTCGCCGATGACGGTGATGACCGGCAGCATGGCGTTGCGCAGCGTATGGATGAAGATGATGGGCCCGTTCTTGACGCCTTTGGCGCGGGCGGTCTTCACATAAGGCGCCGTCAAGGCCGAGAGCATCGAGCCGCGCACCACCTGCACGATCAGGCCGAACGGCCGCACGAAAAGCACCGCGACCGGCAACACCCAATGCATGGGCGTTCCCACTCCCGAGGTCGGCAGCCAGGCGAGATTGAGCGAAAAGACGACGATCGCCACGATGGCGATCCAGAAATCGGGCGCCGAAGCCCCGATCAGCGAGACGACCGAGACCAGCCGGTCAAAGAAGCCGCCGATATTGAAGGCGGCAAGTGCCCCGAGCACGATGGCGGCAACGACCACCAGCCCCATGGTGATCAGCGCCAGCGGCAGCGTCCAGGCGTAGGCTTCGAGCACCACGTCGATCGCCGGACGGGCCTTGCGCAGTGATTCTCCGAAGTCGAGATGGACGAGATCCCAGACATAGCGGCCGAACTGTTCGATGAGCGGCGCGTCAAGTCCGTGGAGGGCCCGGAACTGCTGCTTCATCTGCTCGGTCGCGTCGATCGGCAGGAACAGCACCGCCGGATCGCCCGTCAGGCGCGAGAGAAAGAAGACGAGGATCATCAATCCCATCAGGGAAAGAAGGCTCGCGATCGCCCTTTGTCCGATCAGTCTCGTCATGGTCGATCACCCAGGACTTGTAACAGTGGTGATGCCGGAGGAATCCGGCATCACCTGACTATGGACCGTTCGAGGGTCTTACTTGAAGCCGATCTCGGCGAGCTGCAGCTGCGAGTTCGTCGCGATGCTGGGCCTGAAGTCGAGATGCGTGCCCACCCGGCTATGACCCACCATGTGGAACAGCAGCGCGTCGGCCACGATATCCTGCTGCACATAGGCGAAGAGCTCCGACCAAAGCGCGGCGCGCTCCTCTCCGGTGGCGGCGGTGGCACTTTCGATCAGTTCGTCGACCTTGGGATCGCTGATGCCCGACTGGGTGCCGTCGCTGTGATACTTGAAGTACGCAGAGAACACCGGATCGCCACGCGAATTGTCGTGCTGAGCCATGATGAGCTGGGCATTGCGGCCCTCGGGATAGGGCTTGGAATAGTACTGCTCGTGCTCGGCCACTTCCACCATGCGCAGCGACGCATTGAAGCCCACTTCGTTGAGCATCTGCACAATGGCCTCGCCGACTTCCGTCACATGCGGGAAATTCTCGGTGCGCGCGATCACTTCCACCGGCGCCTTGACGTTGACACCATCGGCTTCGGCGGCGGCGAGCAGTTCACGAGCCTTGTCCCGGTCATAGGCCGGCGGCTCGAGCTCCGGATTCCAGCCGAGCGTCGTCGGCGGCACAATGGCGGTCGCCAGCTCCGTGCCCTCGGCGAGGACGGTGCCGATGAACGCCTCGCGCTCGATGGCATGGTTGAGAGCCTGGCGCACGCGGATGTCGCCCATGGGTTCGACCGAATGGTCGATGCGCAGATAGACCGTCTCCGAGTTCGGATAGGTGAAATCGGTATCGCGATTGTCGGCGACCTCTTCGCTGATCTGCGGCGCAATGTCGGCTTCGCCGGCAGCGACCATACCGGCGCGGACAGCGGGCTCGGAGCGGAAGACATAGGTGGCCGAGGTCACGGCGGGCTGTTCGCCCCAATAGTCGTCGCGGCGGGTCAGCACGATCTGCTGGCCGGCGGTCCACTCCGACAACGCATAAGGTCCGGTGCCGATGGGATCGCGCACGAACTCCATCGGCGTCTCGGACGGCACGATGGTCACCAGCGACATCAGCAGCGGCAGGATCGGCTGGGCCGGCTCGGCCTTGACGTCGATGGTATTGTCGTCGACCACAGAGAAGGTCAGTTCGGTATCGGCGAAATAGCGGGCACTCTCGCAGGTGATCTGGTCGCTGAACACGCGGTCGAACGAGTGCTTGACGTCATTGGCGTCGAACGCCGAGCCGTCCGAGAAGGTCACGCCTTGGCGCAGGTTGAAGCGCCACGAGCCGTCGCCCAGGTCCTCCCAGCTCTCCGCCAAACGCGGCATCAGCCCCGCATCGCCACGCACGTCGAGCTCGGTCAGGGTCTCGCTGATGTTCTGCATAACCACGCGGCCGATATTGGAGCGCGTCGCCATGCATGGTTCAACGAGGTCCAGGTCTTCGCTGAGCACCACGGTGATATCGGTATCGGCCTGCGCCATTGCCGGAGCGACCGAAGCCGACGCCAGAAGGGCGCCGATCAGAATACGCTTCAAAATCAATTCTTCCTCCCTTCGCAGCTCGATAAGGCGGCATGGGCGGCGCTGCGGGGGCGTCCATGCAATTCCTTGAAAGGCCGACCCGCGGGCGGGTCCACCGTGGCCGGCACTATCACGTTACAACCAGAAGTTGTCAAAGCAAAATTGGGAATGGCCCTAAGCGGGTTGAATTGATGCGGCACATCATATTGAAATTTAAGCAGAAAAAATGTGCACCTCTAGGCATCACGCAGAAATTCCGGCAATTATAACTTGACAACATATCCGCCGATGTAAAATTTGGCGCATCGAGAACGAGGAGAAGAGATGACTCCGAACGAGATCGCGGCACGCATGACGGGTGAGCTTGTCGACCTGCCGCTGGGCCTGACGGAAGCCTACCTCCCCTCGCCCATGGTGCAGAACCATGCCGCCTTCATCGAACGGCTGGACGACGGCACCCTCGCCTGCCTCTGGTTCGGCGGCACGCTCGAGGGCAAGTCGGACATCTCGATCTATGGCAGCACGCTGGCGCCCGGCGCCGACCGCTGGAGCGCGCCCGTGCAGTTGAGCCGTGATCCGGAGCGCTCCGAGCAGAACCCGGTCCTCGCCCGGAACGGCAAAGGCTGGCAGCTCTTCCACACCGCCCAGCCAGCAGGCAACCAGGACGAGTGCCTGCTGCGTGCCCGCGAGATCACCCTTAGCGATGGGAAGCTCACGGGCGGCGAGCCGCGCACGCTCGACCTGCCGCTCGGCACGTTCGTCCGCGCCCGGTTCGTGCGCCGTACGGACGGTGCCTGGATGATGCCGGTCTTCCGTTGCATCTCCCGGCCTGGCCAGCGCTGGAACGGCAGCCACGACACCGCCGGCGTCGCCGTCAGCCATGACCACGGCGCCACCTGGACGCTTTCCGAAGTGCCCGGGTCCATCGGCAGCGTGCACATGACCATCGTGCCGCTCGGCGGCAGCCATATGGCGGCCTTCTACCGCCGCCGGCAATCGGACTTCGTGCACCGCTCGCAAAGCCTCGACGGCGGCATCACCTGGTCGGCGCCCGAGCCGACCGACGTACCCAACAACAATTCTTCGATCAACGTCGTGCGCCTCGCCGACGGGCGCCTGGCGATGGTGTGCAATCCGGTGTCGGCCGCCACCTCCAGCGACCGGCGCGCCTCACTCTATGATGAGATCGAGGAAGGCGACGACCGCCCCGACGCCACGGGCGGATGCTCGCCCATCTGGGGCGTTCCGCGCGCGCCGCTCACCCTTTGCGTCTCGACCGACGGCGGCCGCAGCTTTCCCACGCGCCGCATCATCGACGACAGCCCCGGCACGTGCCTGTCCAACAACTCCATCGACGGGCGCAACAAGGAGCTGTCTTACCCCTATCTGCTCGAAGACCCGGACGGATCTCTCCACGTCGCCTACACTTACTTCCGGCGGGCCATCAAATATGTTCGCCTGCCCAAGGGTTGGATCGACGGAGACGAGGCGTGAGCGACATCATCGGCATCACTATGGGCGACCCGGCGGGCGTCGGCCCTGAGATCACAGTTCGCGCCGTGGCGGAGATGAGCCGAGAGGACCGTTCGCGCACCCGCATATACGGCAACCGCGCAACGCTGGAGAACGCGCTCAAGACAAACGGCCAGTCGCTCGATCTTGCCGAGCTTGTCGAAGATCTGCCCATTGAGGGCGGACCGCTTCCCTGGGGCAGGCTCGACCCGCGCGCGGGCGATGCCGCCTTCCGCTTCATCGAGAAGGCCGTACGCGATGCTGAGGCGAACCGCATCGGCTGCGTCGTCACCGCGCCGATCAACAAGGAAGCGCTCAACCTTGCCGGGCACCACTATGACGGGCACACCGGCATGCTGGCCGCGCTCACCGGACAGAAGTCGGCCTTTATGCTGTTGGCCTCGGACCGGCTCAAGGTCATCCACGTCTCGACGCATGTGTCGCTGAAGACCGCTATCGACCGGGCGACGCCCGAGCGCATCCTCGCCACCATCCGCACCGGCAACGATCACCTGAAGCGCATCGGCATCGACAGGCCCCGTATCGCCGTTGCCGGCATCAACCCGCATTGCGGCGAGAGCGGGCTCTTCGGCACCGAGGACGACGAGCAGGTGGTGCCGGCCGTCGCCCTGGCCAAGGCCGAGGGTATCGACGTTGCCGGTCCGATCTCGGCCGACACCGTATACCACCGCGCCTATTCCGGCGCCTTCGATCTGGTCGTGGCGCAATACCACGACCAGGGCCATATCCCGATCAAGCTCGTCGCCTTCGACACCGCCGTCAATGTTTCGCTGGGCCTGCCCATCGACCGCACCTCGGTCGACCACGGCACCGCCTTCGACATTGCCGGCACCGGCAAGGCCAACCACGTCAACATGAACGCCGCCATCGCCTATGCGCGCCGGCTGGCCGCGGGGAGGAACTGATGACCAATCCAGCAGAGAAGCTCCCGATCCACGGCGTCTTCTGCGCCTCGGCAACGCCGGTTCGCGACGACGGCGCGCCCGATCACGCAACCTTCATTACCCACTGCCGTGCGCTCATCGAGGAAGGCTGCGACGGCATTGCCCTGCTCGGCACCACCGGCGAGGCCAACTCCTTCAGCCTCGCCCAAAGGCAGGACCTGCTCGAACGCGTGATCGACGCCGGCATCGATCCAAAGCGCCTGCTTCCCGGCACCTCGCAGACCAATGTGCCCGATACGGTGACGCTGGTGCGTCATGCCGTCGATGCCGGCGTCAAGGCGACGGTGGTGCTGCCGCCCTTCTACTACAAGGGCGTCAGCGACGAAGGCCTTTTCCGCTTCTATTCCGAAGTGATCGAGGGCGTCGGCCGCAACGACCTCAAGATCGTCCTCTACCACATCCCGCCCACCTCACAGATCGGCCTGTCGCTCCCGCTGGTCGGTCGGCTGCTCGAGGCCTTCCCCGGCATCATCGTCGGCATCAAGGACAGCTCCGGCAAGCTCGAGAGCATGGAGTCCTACGCCACCGCTTTCGAGAACTTCTCCGTGTTTTCGGGCGCCGACCCCTTCATGCTGCCGCTGCTGCGCTCGGGCGGCGCCGGTTGCATCACCTCGAGCTCCAACCTCATCGGCCGGCACCTGCGCGTGGTGTTCGACCACTGGCACGAGCCCGATGCGGAGGCCCGTGTTGCCCGGGCCCAGGAGCGCATCGAAGCCTGGCGCAACCTCTCCAACGCCTATGTCCAGCTTCCGACCGTCAAGGCGATGCTGGCGCGCCGCCGCAACCATCCGGGCTGGGCGCGCGTGCGCCCGCCGCTGGTCGAACTGACAGAGGATGAGATCGAAACCGTGTGGGCGAGGATGGCCGAGCTCGAGGCGCAAGAGAATGGCTGAGCCCATGCTCTCCATGGCCAGGCAGATTACCCTGCTGCAGCCGGCACGGCTCGAGATCGGCGCCGGCGCGGTTGGGCGGCTCGGCCAATGGGCTGAGCCCTACACCCGTATCTTCGTCGTCGCCATGGCCCCAACCGTCGGCTTTCTCGAGCGCATCGGCCTTTCCGGCAACATCGAGACGTATATCGACCTGCCGCCGGAGCCCGACCTGCCGGCGGTGGAAGCGGCGATCGCTGCGGCGCGCGCCTTCCGGCCCGACCTCGTCATCGGTCTCGGCGGCGGCTCGGTGATGGACGTCGCCAAGCTCGTCGCCGTGCTCTGGGACAGCGAGCAGACGGTCCCCGACGTCGTCGGCGTCGGCAAGATCACCGGGCGCCGCACTGCCCTCGCCCAGGTGCCGACCACCTCCGGCACCGGTTCGGAAGCCGGCATCCGCGCGCTGGTCACCCACCCCGAGACGCTCGCCAAAATGGCCGTTGAGAGCCACTTTATGCTCGCCGATATCGCTGTGCTCGACCCCGAGCTCACCTATTCGGTGCCCCCCGCCGTCACCGCAGCGACCGGCGTCGACGCGCTCGCCCATTGCGTTGAATCCTTCACCAACGTCAAGGCGCATCCGCTGATTGACGGCTATGCCAACCTCGGCATCTCGCTCGTCGGCCGTTACCTCGCCCGCGCCGTCGCCGATGGCGAGGACACCGAGGCCCGCGCAGGCATGATGCTGGCCTCCTACTATGGCGGCCTCTGCCTCGGGCCGGTGAACACCGCCGGCGGCCACGCCCTCGCTTATCCGCTCGGCACCCGCCTCAAGCTCCCGCATGGCCTCGCCAACGCCATCATCTTCCCCCACATCCTCGCCTTCAACGCCCCCGAGCGCCCGGACAAGACCGCGGCGGTCGCCAGCTCGCTGGGGCTTACTGCAAGGCACGGGCAGGACATCCTTGCCGACGCCATGGAATGGTGCCGGCAGCTGGGCATCGAGATGCGCCTGTCGCGCCACGGGGCTGAGGAGCAGGACCTGTCGGTCTGGGCCGAGGAGGCTTTCGCCATCAAACGATTGATCGACAACAACCCCCGCGCGCTGGGGGTCGAGGACATCCTGACGATCTACAGAAGCGCGCTCTGATCGGCACCGACTGAGCTTTTTAAGGAGGAGACCATGTTCAAACCCGTCATCTGCGGGATCGCTCTCGCATGCCTTATCTCCGGCGCAGCACACGCTGAGGCCATCACCATCGATGCCAACGACGTGACCTTCAGCGGCGTCGAGCTCTATTCCGATGTACAATACTCGACCTCACCCCTCGGACTGATGCGCAACGAGCTCTATCTGGACCTCATGCGCCCCACCAGTGCCGAGCCAGCGCCGGTCGTCATCTTCGTTACCGGCAGCGGCTGGCGCGCCGTAGAGCGTGAACGGCTCCTGCCTCAACTCGTGCCTCTTGCCGAGGCAGGCTTTGCCGTCGCCTCGATCGACTATCGCGGAATAGGCGAAGCCAAGTTTCCCGAGCCGCAGATGGATGTGAAAGCGGCCGTCAGGTACCTGCGCGCCAATGCCGGGCTCTACAACCTCGATCCTGAGAACATCGCCGTCTTCGGGCCTTCGGCCGGCGGCCATCTCTCGCTGATCGCCGGGCTGACGGGGGAGGACGAAGAGTTCATCGATAAGCGCTGGCCCGGCGTCTCCTCGCAAGTCACGGCCATCGCGACCTTCTACCCGGCGGTCTATTTCGGCGAATCCGGCAGCCCCGGCTATGACCTCGGCAGCCTCCACCTCGGCTTCTCGCCGCATGACCCGGCCAACGCCGAGGCAACACGGCATGCCTCGCCGGAAAGCCATATCGGCCCGGACAGTCCGCCGGTCCTCCTGATCCATGGCACCGAAGACAGCATCGTCCCGATCGCCTCGAGCCAGCGCTTCTACGACGCCCTCATTGCCGAGAACGTCGATGCAACCTTCATCACCGTTGAGGGCGTAGGCCACGACTTCGAGCAGATGACGAGCGTCCCCGAGGTGAATGAGGCACTGATCGGCTTCTTCGAGCGGACACTCAAGGCGGACGAGTAACGTTTCGCGCGCCTCGCGAGACAGGCGGGCGATGATCTTTCGTGCCCGTTTCATACACCTTGCGGCTGGCGGGATATCTCAAGATGGATTCCGGCCTTCGCCGGAATGACATTGGGGTTGTGGGAGCGGCCGTGAAGGAGCCGCGGCTTGCGCACCATGCTTCCCCACCCACCGGCTGTCACCCAGCGCAGGGGGCCCATCCTGAGATTTCGCCACAGCCGCAAGGTGTGTGTGTGCGGCGCACGGAAGGCGCAGCTAACCGAACTTTCCATGGTCGACGAGGTGTTCCAGGCTGGTTCCTCGCCTGCACGAGGATGACACGCAGTGGGTGGGGAGAGATGCTGCCCTACCCCAGTTCGAGGCTCGTCACCCCGTAGATCAAGGGTAGCTCCAGGCTCGGCGGCTCGCCGCGATACATCCGGCTGGTCCGGAACGAAGCCGCAAAGCCGAAACCGGAGAGCGTTGCTGCGAACTCCCGCTGCGCCACCGGCACGTCGATATGGACGTCCCCGGAAAAGCTGCGCAGCAGTGCCATTGCTGCCTCGAGGTCGGCGGCGAATAGCGGGCCGATCTTGGAGCCGCTCCGGCATGGGCGCGACACTGCCCAGCCGACCACGTGTCCATCGCGCTGCAACACCAGGCTGCGATGCGGCGGCGCGATCCAGTGGCGGACAAACTCGGACCGCGGCGCCGGAAAGCAACGACGGTCGAGCGCCATGATCTCCGCAGGATCGGTCACTGCCCGCACGCTCGGATACGGTTCGGGCGCCGGCAAGGTGCCGCTCCAGCGCATGGTGTCGTAGGCGACGACGAAGCCCATGCGGGCATAGTTCGCCTGCTGTTCCGGCACACCGTCGAGCCCGATCGTACGGTTGCCGAGATATGTCATGCCGGCATCCCACACGGCCTTGCCATGCCCCTGCCCGCGCCAGCCGGGATGGCAGATATAGAGGCCGATGAACCCGAAGCGATCATTGTAGGCGACGGCAGAAATGCCGGCGACCAGGGTGTCGCCGATGAAGGCGCCGAAAAAGCCGGAAGGATCGGCGGCCTGGAAGGCGCGCGCGTCATGAAGGCCAGGATTCCACCCCTCGCCCGCGGCCCAGTCGATGAGGGTCTCGATCTCGGGCAGGGTGAGCGTGCGGATTGTGCGCGTCATGCCGGCGCGAACTCCGCCAGAGCCCCGAGATAGGGTTTGGTCACCGGACTGGCATAAGCACCGCGCTTGCTGGTCGTTAACCCCAGCGCCACCAGCAGTTCGGCCTGCTTGACTGCGGCGCTGACGCCGTCGATCACCGGCATGCCGAATTCGCGCGAGAGGGTGCGCGCCAGATCCGCCATGCCGGCGCAGCCAAGGACGATCGCCTCGGCATTGTCCTCGGCAATGGCACGGGTGATTTCGCTTCTGAGCTTATCGCGCGCGCCCGAGTTGGGGTCTTCGAGCGACAGCACCGGGATGTTGGCGGCACGCACCCTGGCGCGTCCGGACATGCCATAGCGCTGGGTGAGTTCCTCGATCGGCACGCGCGAACGCTCGGTAGTGGTGACGATGGTAAAACGCTTGGCAAGGAAACCGGCTGTTGCCAGCGCCGCCTCGCAGATGCCGACGACCGGAATGCGCGCCATTGCCCGGGCGGCGTCGAGCCCGGTATCGTCGAAGCAGGCGATGACCGCAGCCGAAACCCCGGCGCTCTCCCCTGCCCTGATCTCGGCGAGAAGCCCGGGCAGGGCGAAGGCTTCGTCGTAATAGCCTTCGATCGAAATCGGGCCCATGGGCGAGGTGACCGGCACAATCTCGGTCGCGGGCCCCGCCACCTCGCGCGCGGCGGCGGCAATGGTTGCCGTCATGCTGGCGGTGGTGTTGGGGTTGACGACGAGGATGCGGGTCATGAACGGGCCTGGCGACGATTGATGGCCATGATGATCCCCAGGGTCGCAAGGATCACCAGGAATGAGAAGACGGTGGTTACCGTGCCGAGCGCATAGAGCACGGGCGTGGTGACATTGGTGGTCATGCCGTAGATCTCGAGCGGCAGCGTGTTGGAGCTGCCCGACGTCATCAGCGTACGGGCGAACTCGTCATAGGAGAGCGTGAAGCCGAAAAGGCCGACACCGACAAGGCTCGGCGCGATCATCGGCAGCAGAACGTGCCGGAACGTCTGCCAGTTGCTGGCGCCGAGATCGCGGGCGGCTTCCTCGTAACTCGGCGAGAAGCGGTTGAAGACGGCGAACATGATCAGGACTCCGAACGGCAGCGTCCAGGTGAGGTGTGCGCCGTACCCCGAGCTGAACCAGGCTGGTCGCCAGCCGACCTGCTGGAACAGCACGCCGATGCCCAGCGAGACGATGATCGACGGGATCACCAGGCTCGCGACGGTCAGATAAAAGAGCGGCGTGGCGCCGAGGAACCTGCGGCGAAAGGCAAGGCCGGCGAGGAGCGAGACCGTGACGGTCGCTGCCATGACCATGAGGCCGAGCGCAAAGGAGCGGCCGAAGCTAGCGCCGAAATCGCCCACCGCCTGACGCTCGAAGAGATTGGCAAACCAGCGCAGCGACACCCCGTTGAGCGGAAAGGTGAGGCCGCCATTGGGACCTTGGAACGACAGGATGAAGACCGCCGACAGCGGGCCGTAGAGGAAGAGCACGAACAGCCCGAAGAAGGCAGCGAGCACGTAAAAGCCGAGGGTGCGTTTGTCGCCCATCTCAAAGCTCCTTGCGGATGTCGACAATGCGCAGGATTCCGGCGACCATGACGAGAACCAGTACCAGCAGCACGATCGCGTTGGCAGCCGCGGCCGGATACTGCAGCAGGGACATCTGATTGCGCATCATCAGCGCGACTGAGGCGGACTGGCCGCCGCTCATCACCTGCACCGTCGAGAAATCGGCCATCACCAGCGTCACGACGAAAATGGTGCCGATGGCGATGCCGGGCTTGGCCAGCGGCAGGATCACATTCCAGACGATCTGCCAGTCGGCAGCGCCAGCATCGCGGGCCGCCTCGACCAGCGATCTGTCGATGCGCATCATGGTGTTGAAGATCGGGGTGACCATGAAGAGCGTGTAGAGGTGCACCATGGCCAGAACCACGGCGAAATCGGAATAGAGCAGCCACTCTATCGGCTGCTCGACGATGCCGGCATTGACGAGGCCCGAATTGACCAGGCCATTGCGCCCCAGCACCGGGATCCAGGAGATCATCCGGATGATGTTGGAGGTGAGGAACGGCACGGTGCAGATGAGAAAGAGCACTATCTGCGTCGTGGCCGACCGCACGTGGAAGGCGAGGAAATAAGCAACCCAGAAGCCGATGAAGGCAGTGAGTGCCCAAACCATGGCCGCGTATTTGAGGGTGTTGAGATAGGTCTTCCAGGTGACCCAGCTTCCGAGCGTATCGGTATAGTTGAATGTCTCCCAACCGGGATACATGCCGGCGAAGTCGTAGTCCCAGAAGCTGACGATCAGCAACAGAAGGATTGGGACGGCGAGGAAGAACCCCAGGATGACCGCCAGGGGCGTCGCCTGCAGATAGGGCGTGGCGCGATTGAGCAGCGTGTTCACCAGGTCGTCTCCGGCATCCGGCAATCAGCTCGAGGTGGGAAGCGCCGGACCGACGGGTCCCGCGCTTCCCGGGCGGTTAGGCCGCGATGAACTCGTTCCAGCGGCGGACCATGTAGCGATCCTCGTCCATCACCGAGTTCCAGCAGGCAACGCTGCCCATGCGCTCTTCGAAGGAACCGCCGTCGCGCACGGCACCGGCCTTTTCCATCACCACGCCATCGGGCGAGAGGATGTCGCCCGCAGCCGCCTTGCCTTCGATCCAGAAGCCCCATTCGTCTTCCGACATGTACTCTTTGGCCGTCTCCATGGCCGCCGAGTAGTAGCCCTGGCGGTTGAGATAGCCGCCGACCCAGCCTGAGGTGTACCAGTTGATGTACTCATAAGCCGCATCGAGCTGGGCGCCAGAAAGGTGAGCGGCAAGGCCGAGGCCCCCGCCCCAGGATCGGTAGCCTTCCTTCAGCGGTTGGTAGACGCAGGGGATACCCTTGGCGCGGACGGCGGCGACGGCCGGCGACCACATGGACTGGATCACCACTTCGCCCGAACTCATCAGGTTGACGCTTTCGTCGAAGCTCTTCCAGAAGGCGCGGAACTGGCCGGCTTGCTTGGCGGCGATCAGGAAGTCGATGGTCCTGTCGATCTCCTCGGTGGTCATGTTGCCCTTGTCGGCATAGGTGAGCTCACCCATGGCTTCCATGATCATGGCCGCGTCCATGATGCCGATCGACGGAATGTTGAGGATCGAAGTCTTGCCCTTGAAGGCCGGATCCATGATGTCGGCCCAAGAGGTGATGTCGCGGCCGACGAGATCCGGCCGGATGCCGAGCGTGTCGGCGTTGTAGATGGTTGGCACCATGGTGAACCAGCCGGTTTCGCCGGCAGCGAAGCTCTTGCTGTCGGGGCCCTCGACGAAGCCGACCGTGTGCGGCGCCGTGCCCTGGGCGATGACGCTGTCGGGGGTCAGCTTGCCGTTTTTGAAGAGCGGCACGATCTTGTCGTAATAGGTCAGCCGCGAGGTATCCATCGGCTGGATCACGCCGGTGGGGAACACCTTCTTGAGGATCCAGTATTCGATGTCGGCGATGTCGTAGCTGTCGGGTTGAGTGACGGCGCGCTGGGCAGCGGCGTCGGAATCCGTCGCCGTCATCTCGAGCGTGATGCCGAGGTCTTCCTTGCACTTTTCGGCGATGGCGTTGAGGTTCGACACGCCGGTGCCGAATTGGCGCAGCGTGATCGGGTTCTGCGCCCAGATGGTCGGAAAGCCGGTGATGGCCCCGGAGCCGAGCGCGGCGCCGGCCGCGGCGGCTGCGCCGGTCTTGAGAAGGCTTCGGCGAGAAATTCCGGTCTTCTTGGTCGTATCCGTCATGGTGTCAGTCTCCCTGTTGCTGGCGGCTTCACGAATTGGCACGTGCGAGGACGATGGCGTCCTCGGCGTCCCAGTGGACGGGCACCGCATCCCCCACATCGACTGGTGTGGAAAAGAAGGCGGTATCGCTTACGATGGCGGTGAAATCGGAGATGCCGGCCCCGTCGATGGTGAGCTTCACGCTCGGCCCGCGGTATTCGAGGTTGGAGACGATGCCGGAAAAACCCAGGCCGTTGATCGGGCTCTCGCCGATGCGCACGCGATCGATGCGCACCGCCACGTCGATGTCGGACCCGGCCTCCAGCGGCGCGCCACTGGCCTGGAAGCTGCCGCCACCGATCACGTCGAAGCTGACGCGCCCGTCCTCGGCACCGGCGACCTTGCCGGGGATGACGTTGTGGTCGCCCATGAAGCGGGCAACGAAGGACGTCGACGGGCGCTCGAAGACCTCGCGCGGGGTCGCCGCCTGCTCGATCCTGCCATTGTCCATGACGACGATCAGGTCAGCCAGGGCCATGGCCTCCTCCTGGCTGTGCGTCACATGGACGAAGGTGATGCCGAGGCTCTTCTGCAGCTTCTTGAGCTCGGCGCGCATGCGCACCTTGAGGAAGGGGTCGAGCGCCGAGAGCGGCTCGTCGAGCAGCAGCGCCTCGGGATCTGTGATGAGCGCACGCGCCAGCGCCACGCGCTGCTGCTGTCCGCCTGAGAGCTGGGCGGGATGCCGGCCGGCATAGGCGTCCATCTGCATGAGCCGCAGCATGTCGATGGCCTTCGCCCGCCGCTGTTCCTTGGGCACGCCCTGCATCTTCAGGCTGAAGGCGACATTGTCGACGAGGTCGAGGTGTGGAAAGAGCGCATAGGACTGGAACATCATCGCCGTGCCGCGCTTGGCCGGCGGCAGGTCCGTCACCACCGTCTGGCCAAGGGCGATGTCGCCACGCGATACGGTCTCGTGCCCGGCGATCATGCGCAAAGTCGAGGTCTTGCCGCAGCCGGAAGGTCCCAGAAGACAGCAATAGCTGCCAGCGGGAATTTTGAGGCTGATGGCATCGACGGCAGTGAACTTGCCGTAAATCTTGGAAACCGAAGCGATGTCGATCTCTACCGCCTTCGACATGAAGCGTCTCTCCGTGGTCGAGAGACTTCAATGCATCCGCCGTGCCAGTTTCATCGATCCGAGCTATGTCCCTGAGAGCTCGGGTTTTTGTTCGCGTCGCGATCGGCCCTCCCTGTAAGCGAAGCAGTCCTCTGCCCGATTTATGGGCACGCGTTCACAGTTCCCGCCGAAATTGTATGCAATTTTCCGGAATTTCGTATGCGATCACTCCTTCCCCTTGCATGCGATTATGCTTATGAATGGACGCATGAGCATCGAGGCCGTTTCCCCCGCAACAGCAGCATCCGATGACCGCACCTTGGCGATCCGCGAGCACCTGCGCGATGCGATCGTCGACCGGCGGCTCGCGCCCGGCACCAAGCTCAGCGAGGTCGAGGTCGGGTCGCTGTTCGACGTCAGCCGCACGGTGGTGCGTGCCGCGTTGCAGGCGCTGGCTTTCGAGGGCCTGGTGCGCATCGAGCGCAATCGCGGCGCGTTCGTTGCGAGCCCTACCCCGGAGGAGGCCCGGCAGGTCTTTCAATCCCGCCGGGTGATCGAACCGGGCCTGGTCCGGGCCGCGGCGGCACGGGTGACGGCGGCCGATCTCGCCCGCTTCGAGACGTGCCTTTCAGCCGAGAACCGGCTGATGGGCGAGCGCGGCCCCTCGGCCCGCCGCGCCGAAATCCGCGCTTCCGGTGACTTCCATCTGCTGCTGGCAGAGGTCGCCGGCAACGCCATCATGCTTCGCTTCATGGAAGAGCTGGTCGCCCGCTCGTCGCTGGTCATTGCCCTCTACGGCCGTTCGGGCGCGTCGAGTTGCGGCCATAACGAACATGCCGAGATCGTCGGCGCCCTGCGCGCGGGCGATGCCGAGCGGGCCAGCGCGCTTCTCTTGACCCACATCGACCACATCGAGGCCGATCTAGACCTGCGCACCGCGGCGGGGCTTGCCCTCGCCGAGGCGCTTGGCACTCCCGCGGCGCAATAGTGCGGCAATAGGCTATCCAAGCACTGTGGCGAGCACGTCGGCAAGGCCGTGGCCCGCCGCGCCGCTTTGATCGAGGCGCGGATTGTAGATGGTGACCTCGATGCCGACGGCCTTTTCGCTGGCAAGGGCGATCCGCAATGCAGCCGCCAATTCGTCCCAGGAGAGGCCGCCGGGCATGCGGAAATCGACCGCCGGCATGATGGCGTCCTCGAGGCAGTCTGCGTCGAGGTGAATGAAGTATCCCTCGAGCTCGCCCCGCGTCAGATGGTCGACCGCCGCGCGGGCGCAGGCTTCGATTCCGCGCTCGCGGATGGCGGGAAGATCGAGACTGACGAGCTCAGCCGGAAGCGGCTGGCTGCCGTACTCGGCCTGGTCTTCGTGGTCGCGATAGCCGAACGCCACCACGTCCTCGGGCCGGACGAGCGGACGGCGTCCCTCGAGATCGGTGACAATTGCGGGCCCGTAGCCGGTCGCCCACGCCAGATCCATGGATGCGCCCTCGCCCTTGGGTTCGGCCTCCGGCTGGAAGAAATCCGCATGGCCGTCGAGGTAGAGCAAGCCGAAGCGACCCCGGCGCCGCAGCGCCAGCATCGGGCCGAGAAGGATAGTGCAGTCGCCGCCCAGAACGACCGGAAACTTGCCCGCGTCGAGCACCGCCTCGACCGCATCGGCAAGCGTCGGCGACCAGGCGGCAATCGCCCGGGCGTTGAGGATCGTCGTTTCGGGGTCGCGGCTGCGATCCGTGGTCGGGACGGCAAGTCGCCCCGCCCGACGGGCCACAATGCGTTCGGCAAGGCCCAGCTCCAGGAGCCGGTCCGGCAACTGCTCGACGCCGTCCGTGGTGAGGCCGAGCCCGGAGGGCGCTTCGATGATGGCATATGAACGCATTGGTGGAGGCTCCCACTGCACTCATGCCAAACGCGTGCGGCCGCAGCCCGTTCCGGGTTCGCAGCTATGCGCCCTCGCTCCCGCCTGCCATCGCCTGGTCGATCCGCGACGCCAGTTCAGCGGTAATCGGCACCATCGGCAGGCGCATCTCCGGGCTGTCGATCAGCCCCGCCCGCCACAGCCAATACTTGATGGGTCCTGGGCTCGGCTCGGCAAACAGCAAGCGCGGCAGGTCGGCAAGACGCGTCCAGTCGGCTAGTGCCCCGGCCTGGTTGCCGGCGATGAGCTTGTTGCGGATGGCAGCGAACTGCGCCGTACACACATGCGCCGAGGCAGTGATGCCGCCATCGGCGCCAAGCGTCAGGGCGCCATAGAACAAATAGTCTTCGCCGGTCAGCACAGCGAAGTCCGCCGGTCGGCGGCGCAGCAGGTCGAAGGACTGCTCGGGATCGGCCGAGCAGTCCTTGACGCCGACGATATTGGCGCGCTCGGCCAGTTGCAGCATCGTCTCGTTGGCGAGGTTGACGCCGGTTCGATAGGGGATGTTGTAGATAAGGATCGGCCTTTGCGTGCTGTCGGCAAGCGCCGAGAAGTGGCCGAACAAGCCCCGCTGCGACGGCCGCGTATAATAGGGACAGGTGATCAAATAGCCGGTGACGTCCCACGACGCCGTGCGCTCCAGCGCCTTGACGGTCTTGCGCGTATCGGCGCCGGAAAGGCCCAAATAGAGCGGGATGGACTTTCCCGCCGCCTCGAGGGCGGCGCTGGTGATCGAAACCAGCCGCTCGGCCTCCTCGTCGTCGAGCGAGGTGCCCTCCCCGGTGGTCGCGCCGAGAATAAGTCCGTCGATCGGCTGCGCCGCAAAATGCGTGACGAGCCGGTAGAGGGAGCGCTCATCGAGCGCGCCGTCGCGGAACGGGGTGACGAGCGGCAGCCAGAGGCCGGTGAGGGCAGAATGTGTGGGGTTCATGAGGTCCATCTCCAAAAGGCCGGAGACGGAGCGCACGCAAAAACCCCGTCGAAACCGGCGGGGTCAATCTGATCAGAGGGCTTGCTTTTTTTGCGCGCGACGACCGACTGCCCCTAGAACGGGGCTTTTTTCGCAACCGTGAGTTTGGTGCAGCGGCAGGTCATGGCCCTGTCGTCAGCCATCCCTGGCGCTTTGTCAAGCAAGGATAGCCCCAGTCGGCTGATGTCCGGCTAACGGTTGCAAAATCGGCTTGACCTTACCATCATTGGAAGGTGCAAACGATGGAGCAGTCGGACCACACAGTCCTCAAGCTGGAGTACGTACAATGAACATCGGCCACGCCGCCAAGGCCACGGGCATCTCGACCAAGATGATCCGATACTACGAATCCATCGGGCTGATTTCGCCGGCCCATCGATCGCAAGCCGGATACCGCGTCTACACCGATGACGACATCCACGCCCTGCGCTTCATAAATAGTGCCCGCGACCTCGGCTTTTCGGTCGAGCAGATGCGCGACCTGCTGGACTTGTGGGGCGATCGAAGCCGCGCCAGTGCCGATGTGAAGGCCCTCGCCCTCGCGCATGCCGCGATGCTCGAGGAGAAGGCACGCTCGCTGCAGGACATGAGTCGGACACTTAGGCACCTTGCCGATAACTGCCATGGCGACGACCGACCGGACTGCCCGATCATCGATGAGTTCGCGGTAGCGCCTCCGCCAAGGGAACTCAGGAAGCGGCAGCCTCGGTTTGGCGTCGCCGCACAAGTATATTCCCCTGCCCGCTAGGTCTTCAGGGCGCCGATAAAATCGGCGCCCTCTCCATTTCCGTATAATTCGAAAAATTCGGTATTGACCCTCCAAGCGTTGGAAGCCGGACACCGAGATCAATCGCGACAAGCGGGACACTCGATCTTGGAGAATTCCAATGCAAGATTTCACACCTGATCCGAAGAGATGGGCCGCCTTGGCTTTGCTTTGTGCGGCTCAGTTCATCGTGATTCTCGACACCTCGATTATCGGCGTGGCCCTGCCCGCCATCCAATCCGACCTCGGCTTCAGCGCCAGCGGGCTGAGCTGGATCTTCAACGCCTATGTCATCGCGTTCGGAGGCCTGCTGCTGTTGGGCGGCAGGCTCAGCGATCTCCTCGGTGCGCGCCGGATTTTCGCGGCTGGTTTCTTCATCCTGACGGCGGCATCCCTCCTTGCCGGTCTTGCCAACAGCCAGGAAAGTCTGCTTGCCGGCCGGGCGTTGCAGGGTGTCGGTGCCGCGTTGATCGCACCGTCCGCGCTGACGATCGTTATGCGCCTCTTCGCCCACAATGGTGCCGAACTCGGCAAGGCCTTCGGCTTCTGGGGTGCTGCCGCAGCGGCGGGCGGCTCGGCTGGCGTTTTCTTTGGCGGCGTCATCACCGAGTGGCTCTCCTGGCCATGGACGTTCCTGATCAACGTCCCGCTGGGGTTGCTTGTCCTGGCGCTGATCCCAGCCCTGCTGCGCAAGTTCCAGCGCAATTCCGGCAAGGTCGACTGGTTCGGCGCGATCACCGTGACCGGCGCGATGGCGACTCTCGTCTATGCGATCGTCACCATCGAGTCGGTAGGCTTGGGGTCGCCCCAGATACTGACACTGCTCGCGATATCCGCAGCGCTCTTTGCCGTGTTCCTGACCACTCAGGTCATCCGGCACGAACCACTGCTTCCGCTCCGCATCTTCGCCGCGCCGAACCTGGCGGCGGGGAACCTCGTCATGGCGCTGCTCGGCGCTGCCTGGATCCCACTGTGGTTCTTCCTGAACCTCTATCTGCAGCAGGTCCTCGGGTTTTCGGCGTTGGCCGGTGGCCTCGCGCTCCTGCCCATGACCGTGACCATCATGGTCGTGATGGTCGGGTTCTCGGGCAGGTCGATCGCCCGCTTCGGCGTCAAGACCAGCCTGATCCTCGGTCTGATGCTCATGGCCGGCTCGCTGTGGATGTTCGCCGAGCTGCCGCTCGACGGGTCCTTCGTTGCCAACGTGCTGCCGGCCTCGGTTCTGGCCGCCCTCGGCATGGGCCTCGCCTACATTCCGGCGACTATGTCAGGTATGGCAGGCGCCAAGCCCGAAGAGACCGGCCTCGCTTCGGGTCTCATCAACACGACCTACCAGATCGGCTCGGCCGTCGGACTCGCCGTGATGGTGGCGATCTCCGCGTCCGGCATCGCCCATAGCGTCAGCCCGACCACCGAACGCCTGCTCGCCGGCTTTCAGGCCGCGTTCCTCGGGGCTGGCGTAACGGCCGCCATCGCGGTGCTTGCGGCGCTGCTGCTCATCCGCTCGGCGCCCCGGCAAAGCGAGGTGCCGGTCGGCTGAGTTAACGATCGGCGGGGGCGCCCCCCGCCGATTCCACCGGACGCACGATGAATGTTTGGGGGCAGTGCTCGACAGACCGCCTTTATGATGATGTCCGCGGCGATCGGCGACAGCAGATTGCGGGAGGAGTGCGAAGCCGGTGCCGCCTTCGGCGAACATGCGATCCGCATCATTGTCCCCAGGCGATTTTCTTGCGCATAAAAGTCCGGGTGCTCATCGACATTCTGGACACGCACTACGGCACGGCCAGCGACAGCTCTGGTTTTTGAGTGCGAGTACGACTAGCCCGGATTGCTGGTCGTCGGCGGCAGGGGGGTGCCGGGCTCCACGCGCGGCAGGGGATAGCCCGCGGCCATGTAGAGGCCAAGGATCGCCTCGCCCAGGAACCGCTCTTCATCGACTTCCAAAGTGGCGCCACGCAGCAGCTCGCGCGGCATTTTCTCGACCGCGAACTGCACAGCTTCGGCGGCGGACGGAAAGCGCATGTAGCGGCCCGAACGGCGCCCGGTCATCGAACGGCCGGGATAGAGTTCTGCGGCGTGGGTGTAGTCGAAATTGTCGTTCATCGCCGCAAGACCGGAATGCGCGCGAAATGCGACGCCGCTTCGCGCGTGCCGTCGGAGGCGGCCGTCGAGGGGCGCATGTCCTCCTCGTTGACCACCCGCTGATAGCTCTCGGCGCTCGATTGCACGCGGTACTGCAGCCGATGACCCTCGAAGGGCAACTGCAGCAGGATCTCGCACGGTCCCGAGGGCCGGTTGCTGAGCCGCGGTGAAGGAATGAGGTCAACCATCTGGCCGACAGCGTACTTGTGTCGCATCGGTGCCCTCTTCTAGAGCGCAGTACGATTTGATGGATTCAAAATCGCCCGCTCTAACGTGTCGTTGTCGCGGGACAGTGTCCCGCTCTAATAGTCGAAAGCCCCGCGGTGCGGGGCTTTCGCTAGTCGGATCAGGCGAGCTGCAGATTGGTGGCCGAAGCACGGCCGTCACGGCCCTGCTCGAGGTCGTAGGTGACCTTCTGGCCCTCGGCCAGAGTGGAAAGGCCGGCGCGCTCGACAGCAGAGATGTGGACGAAGGCGTCCTTGCCGCCGTCGTCGGGCGCAATGAAGCCGAAGCCCTTGGTGGAATTGAAGAATTTTACGGTGCCGGTAATCATTGGCATTCCCTTTGGATGGGCCCGCAGGCAGCTGCGAACGGGCAAGTTTCCCCGCCGCAACATGCGGAAGGGTTCAACGTTCACAAGTTCAATGGGTAGCCAAGCAACCGGTTTTTGCCGGGAAGTTTAGTTAGCCAAGAAGGGCTGGAAACGCGTAAACTCCAATATCGTGGGGTGGCGGTCTGGAGTCAAGGTCCAGCCGGCTTCCGCTCGGGCGCTTGCGATTTGGTCCTGGTGGCGAACTCTGCTACAGCAGTCGCGGGCGGATTCCACCGCCCTTCCGCCTGCCCCGTTTATCGGGCGAGGCGAGGTTCATGTTAGGAAAATTTTTGCAAGTACAGGTCCGCGACAACAACGTCGATCAAGCTCTTCGAGTCCTCAAGAAGCGCCTTCAGCGCGAGGGCGTCTTCCGCGAAATGAAGCTTCGCAAGTATTATGAAAAGCCGTCGGAGAGGCGCGTGCGCGAGGCAGCAGAGGCCGTCCGGCGCAGCCGCAAGCTGGCGCGCAAGCAAGCAATCCGTGAAGGTCTGATCGCCGCGCCCAAGCGCCCGGCCCGCCCGCAGACCGCGTCTCGCGGCTTCCAGGCTTCGAGATAAGCCTGCAAGGACTGCCCGTCTTTCGGATCGGGCGGCCGGACCTTCATCCTGCCAGCCCTTGTGCCGTAATATTTAAGCCCCGCCGGCCGCGCCGACGGGGCTTGAGTTTTATAGCAACGTGCGAAAGAGCCTGTCCCGGACGCTACCGCTGGTTCGAAGACAGTGAATCACTACCGACCAGCCGACGCCAGGACTTTGAACGCGCGAAATGGGTGGCTATCGGCCATTCGTACTTGCAAACATGGCTCCGCTGATTTGCTGCGCGACGTTCGGCATGACCTGATCCAGCAGAGCCAGGCAGTCGCGGTAACCGGCCAGCCCAAGTTCGTAGGGGTCCGGAATCCCGCCTTGATGCTCGTTTGCGACCATCACGCTCGCCGCGACTGCGCCTAGGGCGGAACGGACCTTGTTGGCCTCGTCCTGACCGACACAAACGATCCATCGGTACTGGTCGAGTTCCAGGTCCCCGATCCAGCGGCTGATATGGCCACTCAAATCGACCCCGCGTTCGTTCATACACGCGACAGAGTGGTTATTGGCGGCACGGCCCGCCAACTCTTTACTCACGCCGGCACTTTCGACCAGATAGGCGGCGCCAAGGTGCTGCTGAAGCACCGCCTGCATCATCGGGCTGCGGCTGATGTTGCCAAGACAGACGCAGAGAACCTTTTCCATCATCGGCATGAAACCTCGTTGGCCAGTTCAGCAGCCTGCAGCGCTCCGGCTACCGTAGAAGCCGGTCGCATTGTCAGAATTTACAATACCAAGCCATGCCGGCAATGTGCAACGTTGCAACTGAAGGCTTGGGCGTCCCAGGGCCGCTCGGGCCTTCAGTTGATCTCCTCCTTGCGCCGCCCGGTCTCCCCGGGCGGCATCTCTACGTTACCCGCTGCCGCGCCCGAGGAGCTGCGTTTCACTCCAGCGCCGCGAACCGTTCGACCAGATTCGTGGCACAGCAGGTCACCCGGCTGGATCACCGTTTCCGGACGCGCGTAAGTGAAATCTGGTGCGGGCCGCTTCACTCCGACGACAGGCGTTCCCTTGACGGTTGGAGACAGGGTTGGCGAAATTGCCGATCGGAACCGGGCATCAATCCGACAGCGCGAGCAGAGAGCTCTTAGTCTCTCCTTATGCACCGGGCAAACTTCCAATGACCCCCTAAGGCGCAACGGCGCCGTGCCAAACGGCCCCGAGACCGCGCTTCGGCTCGCAGTCCGTCAGAGCTGTCGGCCGGCTTGATTGCGGTTGGCTTACCAACCGCTACGTCTCGGAGCGACAGCACCACGGGGCGCGTCCGGTGGCAGACAGAGCATTTCTGGCCGGGCACCAACGCCGATTGGCGCAAACCACCCGATTCTGGCTGGTTCGCCTCTGTCGTCTCCCCGCCGTCTCTGTGACTAACCGCTGCACGAGCCCTCCCGGCGCTCGAGCAATCACGCGACCGGGCCGCCAGACGCGGCCGGAGGTCACGGGGACGATGCAATAAAGGCCCGCCTCGCGACCCCTGATGCGCCGCACCCACGCAACAGCATGAGTCACCGATATGTCTATCGCTCCTTCGCGAACCCTGTCCGCTTCTACGTTCATTGCCGCCTCCGGCTCTGGACGGCGCCTGCATCTTGCGGAAGCGCACGCGCTCCTCCGGCTCGCAACCCCGATCGCGCTGATCTCGATGGTCAACATGGGCATGAGCGTCACCGACACCATGATGGTCTCGGCGCTCTTCGGCACGGACGCGCTGGCTGCCGTTGCGGTCGGAAGCGACCTCTATTCGATCGTCTTTTATCTGTGTGCTGGCGTGCTTGCAGGTATCGCTCCCTTCTATACGGCCGCCGTCGCCAAGGCGGATGGGCCGGAGCGCGCTCGCCTCGAGCGTGCCGGATGGATGACGGCCGGCTTGCTTGCACTGTTCGCCGTCCCGCTGATCTGGCTGGCGCCTGCCTGGCTCGAAGCGTTCCGCATTGAGCAGAGCCTGCTGACAGATGGTCAGGGCTACACGCGCGCCATGGCGCTGACGCTCGTGCCCATGCTCGGCGTGATCCTCTATCGCACCATTCTGACCGCGGCCGAGAAGCCGAAAGTCTTCCTGAAGGTCACGCTCGCGATGCTGCCGCTCAACGCCATCGCGAACTACCTCTTCATGACTGGCGTCGGCCCCGTCCCCGAACTGGGCTCTACAGGCGCCGGCGTTTCGTCGCTGATCGTTGCCATGGCGAGCCTCGCCGTTCTTGTCGTCGTTGCTCGCCGCAGCGCGCGCGGCTCGGCTTCAGCCCCCCGAGGCAAAGCAGCGCCGGACTGGCGCGCAATGGCCGACGTGCTGCGCGTTGGCATCCCGATCGGAATCGCAACGGTCGCCGAACTCGGCATATTCCTCGGCGCAACACTCTACGCCGCCACGCTCGGAGCGGCCGATGTGGCCGCGCACACGCTGGCATTGCGCCTGGCGGGAGTGCTCTACGCCGTGCCGGTGGCCCTCCTGCAGGCGTCCATGGTGCGCATGGCGCGCGCGGAGAGCCTCGGGGATGCGCGCACCGGCGGAGTTCTCGTTACGACCAGCCTGACGCTTTCGGCCATTTTCGGAACGGCTATTTTCCTCATGCTCGCCGCCGGCGCCGAGCCCTTTGCCATGGCGTTCTTCGACGACAGCGCCGCGGGCGTGACCGCGATGCGACTTGCCGTCGTCCTGGTGATCCTGCTCGGCCTTATCGAGTTCATGGTCGGTCCGGGCTCCGCCGCGGCAGGACTGTTACGCGGGCGCAAAGACACCAGGGCGCCCATGATCTACGTGCTGGTCGGCCATTGGGCGATCGGCGCGCCGCTGGGCATCTATCTCTGCGAGGCGCAGGGATCGGGCGTCATCGGCATCTGGATCGGCCTCGCCGCTGGGACCTTGGTCACCACGTTCCTTTCGCTCGCTCGACTGCTCGCGTCGCGCAACTAGGACAGGACAACGGAAGGATAAACGCTATGCCAACGAGCACAAACCCCGCCCGATATGTCATCCGCCATGCCTGTCCAGCCGACGTTGTGGAGATCCGGGCGATGCAGGAACGCTCCATGGGTGTTCTCGGCGGCAACTTCTATTCGGCCAGCGAAATCACAGGCTTCATGAGGGAATTCGGAACCATGGACGATGCCATTGTCGATGAAGGGCACTTTTTCGTCGCCGAGGACGATCACGGCGCAATCATCGGCAGCGGCGGCTGGACGCGATTGCGTCCGAGCTATGCGAACGGGCTCGATGACGGTGCGCCGACGGCCGGATATCCGACCGTTCGCAGCGTATTCGTCGACCCTGCCGCCGTTCGCCGTGGCGTCGGGACAGCTGTCATGCACAGAGCCGAACGCGACGCCGCCACGAATGGTCATGACACCCTGCATCTGACGGCGACGCTCTCCGGCTTAGCCCTCTACCAAAGCCTCGGTTACCGGACACAAGAGGTCACGTCGCTTCGACTGCCCGATCGAGTGCGCTTCGCCTGCGTAAAGATGGAAAAGCGCCTGACGGAACTCGCGGTCGTCTGAGCCGCACCCGCGCAAGCGGCCGAGCGGACAAGACCCGATCATTCTCAAAGGACATTCAGATGGCAACCCACGATGAAACCGGTGTGGGCCGGCAAGCGAGCCCATTATTCACGCCCCGTGTGTCAGCCGGATTCCACGCCCTGCGCACCATATTGCGGTTCGCCCGCCGCAGGCTCGATGCCTGGTTCAGCTTGTCGGGTTTCGATGAGCAACTGATCTACGGCCTGGGCATCGACCCGCTCCCCCTGGCCGGGTCTCAGCACAGACATCGGACCGAGGCGCTCCTGCGTCTGGTGCGGATGCGCCGCTGTTCAACTGCTTCCCGAGGACGCTGGCTGACTCTGCTTCGCTTTCTGCGGGGCGTCCTGTCCCTGTAGCAAGGCATTGAGGGAGAGGGTAATGAGCGGCGTGTGCGGACACCGCGTCGAGACGGCTTCGCCCGAGCGCCCGATGCGCATGTTCGGAAGCGCTGCGACGGCGAGGACACCCAGCAAGACGCTGGCGTAGACAAAAAGCCCGCCCGGGCCGGCTGCCGTCATTGCAAGTCCGCCGACCAACGGTCCAACTGCCGTGCCAAGGTCGTTGAGCAGGAGCAGGCCGCGAGCGGCGCCGAGCATTTGTCCTTGTGACAGGCCATCGTTGGCAAAGGCCGCGCACAGCGAGTAGATCGGAATGCCAAGGCCGCCAAAAAGGGCACCAATGACCAACAGCACCGGCAGCGGCGCTTGTGTCGCCACGGCGAGGGCGATGGCAGCGGCCCCTGCTCCTATCGCCGCCGCGGCAATGACCATGTTGCGCGGCAGGCGGTCGGAGACCCAGCCGAGCGGCCATTGCAGAACGAGGGTGCCCCCAAGGACCGCGGCCATGAAGGCCGAGGTGCCGCCGACGTCCAAACCGATGCGCTGAGCGAAATTCGGCCCCATTCCCCAGAATGCGCCGATGGCAAGGCCTGCAAGAAAAACGCCGGCGGTTGCCAGCGGTGAAATCGCGAGTAGTTGGCGCAGCGAGAACGGCTCCTGCGCGACGTCCGCCGGCGGTCGGCTCGGCAACAGTGTGATCGGCACGACGGACGCGGTTATCAGGAGAGAGACCACGAGGAAGAGCACGATGCCATCCGGCGAGGCAACGTTGAGCAGCGCCTGCCCGAGCGCCCAGGCGCCCATGGAAACCACGCCGAAGATCGACAACAGCTGTCCACGCGTCGATTGCACTGCGTGGGCGTTGAGCCAGCTCTCGGTTGCGAGGATCATGCCGGCATAGGCAAGGCCGGTCACTGCGCGCAGAAGCGTCCAGGACCACGGGTCGATCGAGGCGAGGTGAAGGATCGCCGTCATCGACGCAACGGCGGCAAAACCGGCGAATGTGCGCACGTGCCCCACCGAGATGACCACCTGCGGCAGGAACCAAGCGCCGATCGCATAGCCGGCAAAATAGGCCGACATCATCGCCCCGATCGTCTCGTTTGCGAAACCTTCGTTGCCGGCCCGCACGACGAGCAGCGTCCCCAGTAGGCCGTTGCCGAGAAGAAGAAGGGCGACGCTCAGCAGCAAGGCAGCCACAGGCGCAAGGACGAGGCCGCGCTTGCAGGTCGTCACCACGGTCTCGATCGTGGACATCGGATACACTCCCGTTGGCCGGACCAGCTATTCGACAACGTATCGGTCGCGCTTTGGCCACCGCTGGCAGGTTTGAACATTCGCATAAGGGCGCGGACGCTGCATCGGTTCATAGTCTGACGTGCTTGGCGACGGATTGCAAAAGCGCACCGGATACCACCCTGAACGCCCCCCTCGCCGGCGTGACGGCCAGCACGGAGCCCGCGGCAAGCGCCATGTTCAGTCTGTTGGCAGAGTGTTCGCGTCCGGATAAGATGGCCTTGAGGGAAATGCGATGAGTGACGGGGTTACTCAGCACTACGGCAGTACCGGCATCGCTGAACGCGTTCTGGCTGCCGTCGCGGCGAGCGGCGCTGATCCTGGCCAATTGCGGCCCGAGATGCTGTTTCCCTACGACCAGCTTCATGCGCGCGAATTGAAAGCGACGGAAGAGCACGTCGCTTGGCTTGCTCCTCGTCCCGATGAGCATGTGCTTGACGTCGGTAGCGGCGTCGGCGGTCCCGCGCGCTTCGTCGCGGCAAAGACATCTGCCCGCGTTACGGGCATCGACCTGACACCGGATTTCGTTGCGGCCGCCAGGAGCTTCACGGAGCGATGCGGACTTGCCGATCGGGTGACGTTCGAAGTCGGAAACGCGCTCGACATGCCGTTCCCGGAGGCAACCTTCGATGCAGCCATCTGCCAGTACGTTGCCATGAACGTAGCCGGCAAGGAAGGACTGGCGCGCGAGATCGCGCGTGTCCTCAAGCCCGGTGGCCGGCTCCTCTGGAGTGAGGCAGTCGGCATCGAGGGGCGGGACCCGCCCTATCCGCTGCCCTGGGCGCGCTCGCCCGAGACGAACCATCTCACGACCGAGTCGGGTCTGCGCGAGGCACTGGAGCGCGCGGGCCTAACCATTCTCGAGTGGCGTGACGAGACGACGCTTCAGGTGGAGCATGCCCACGAAGCCCGGCGGGCCGGTCAGACACCATCGCCGGAACGGATGATGGCCAACCAGATCGTCATGGGTGACGATTTTCTCGATCGGCGACGCAACTATATCGCCGGGCTTGAGGCTGGCGCCCTCAAAGGCATCGCGATCCTGGCGCGGGCCTGAAGGCGTAGGATTAGCTCGCCTTCTTTCGCCGCCCCTCCGAACGTCGAACGCTTTGCGCGGGCGGCTTGACTTCGAGGCTTTCCTTGAGCGCCGTCATCAGGTCGACGACATTGGCGCCCGCCGACGCAGGCTCAGCCTGCTCTTGCCTTTCGGTCTTCGCCTTGCGCTTCTTCGGCAGCGCCTTGATCTTCTCCTCGAGCAGCGCGCGTAGCGCTGCCTCATAGTTATCCCGGTAGACCTTGGGATCGAACGCTGCGGTGCGCTGCTCGATCACCTGGGCGGCAACATCGATCAGGGTGCGGTCGGCCTTGGCCTCGCCGATCTGTCGGAAGAACTCCTGCGCCTGCCGGACCTCCTCCGCGTAATGCATGGTATTGAGCATCATGCCCTTGCCCGAGGCCTGGATGGCAACCAGGTACTCCCGCCCGCGCATGGAGAGCTGGCCGATGCCGGCCATCTCCTCTTCGCGCAGCGCATCGCGCACCACGCGGAAGGCGTCGTGAGCCAGCTCGTCGGCCGGGACTACGAAATAAGACTTGTCGAAATAGAGCGGATCGATGTCGCAGACCTTGCTGAACTGTACCAGATCGATGGTCTTCTTGGTTTCGAGACGCACCGCCTCGACCTCGTCCTCGCTGAGGAGCACGTACTGGCCTTTTTCGTATTCGAAGCCGCGCCAGATATCCTCGGGCTTCACCGGGCCGACGCCCTCGGCCACCTTCTGGTAGCGGATGCGCTCCCCCGACGGCGCATGGATCTGGTGAAAGCGCGTGCCGCCCTCGTTGAGGGCCGGATAGATCTGCACCATGAACGAGACGAGCGAGAGGCGCATCTGCCCCTGCCAGACCGGTCGTTGCTCCGCCATGACGCCTCCACTTGCTGAGGCCGATTCAACCCCGGCTAACGCCGATCGTTCCCAGGAACGAAATGCTTACCGCCGGGACCGGGCTGGTGCGACGCCCATTGGATGATGCCCTGCCCGACACAAAGCCGACGCAGAAGATGCGTGATGATCCCACTCGATGGCGAGGCAGGATAAAACTTGCTAAATTCTCAATGTTCTGAGAGAGATCCGACGTTCAAAAATGACCGGGCCCTATGACTTCGCCCGGACAACGATACCGGGGCGAGCCGATTTCCGGCTGAACCGCTCCGTGGGGCTTGGAGGCTCAATTGAAAACCATCTTTCTTGCCGCGGCTTCGGCCCTGGCGCTGACTGCGGCCGCACATGCGGCTGATGCCCTAATGGTGCAACCTGCCTACTCTGTGCCGGTCGAGACCCCGGCCTATTGGACCGGCTTTTATGCCGGTGTGTTCGGCGGCGTCACCAGCGGCGATTTCGACTACGACTTCGGCCCGTCCGGCGGACCCACCGTCATCGAGGCCGATATCAGCGGCGGCGGTGTCCTTGGCGGCGTTCAGATCGGTGCCGACTACCAGTTCAACAGCTTCGTGGTCGGTGCCGTCGCCGACGTCGCGATCACCAATCACGAAGCGGACGTCAGCGTGTCGTTGGGGCCGGACACGATCGAGGCATCCTCGACCCTCGAATATCTGGGAACTCTGCGCGCGCGTGCCGGCTTTGCCTATGAAGACCTGCTCGCCTATGTCCATGGCGGTCTCGCCTTCGGGCGCACCGACTCCAGCATCGAGTTCAATGGTGTGAGCCTTGTCGACACCGACGCCGTCGACCGGTTCGGTTTCGTCATCGGCGCGGGTGTCGAATACCAGGTTACCGACATGGTCTCGATCCAGACCGAGTACGCCTATACCGACCTCGGCGAGAAGGAGATCTACGACGACGGCTTCACCCAGGTCGACGAGTGGCTCGGCTTCCACACTGTCAAGGCCGGCATCAACTTCCGCTTCTAAAAGATTGCACTCCTGAAGAAGCGATCGGGGCTCCGTGTTCGGCACGGGGCCTCTTTTCATTGTTGGGTTTGTACCGTTTGGGGCGGTGGTGCAGTTCGCCAACGCCGTGCTCCGGAACCTCACAGCCGATCGCCGAGTTCGTGTTGCAGCAAAGGAGATCGCCATGCCCGATGATAAGACCGACCCCGGAGCCCAGGACCGCGCCCGCGTCGGCGGTGGCCAGGACTACGAAGTGCAGCACTTTGCCGACCGGTACGGACTATCCGTTGACGAAGCGCGCGAGATCATCCGGCAAGCAGGGCCGAGCCGCGAAAAGGCGGAAGAGCTCGCGCAAAGGCGGGTCGGCCGACCGCGCGAGGTTTAGAAACGGGCCGGTTCGCCGAGGCCAACGTGATCGCCGTGACCGACGGATAACGGACAGGGACACGGATCTACGGACCACGACTTTCTGGCCTCTAGATTATCGAACCACCATTACCCCGACGCTGCTTGGACCGCGATCCCGGTTGACCGCCTTCAGTTGCGTCCGTAGGGTGCCGTCATGGCAACAACTGCGTGATCCATAGGCGCGCCACTGGCGCGCACTCTCCGGCCTCGGCTGCGAACAGCGGCTCTTGCCGACCGTTTTGTGACGCATATTGTTGAAGGACTTCCCATTTGCCCACGGTTGTCGATGAGCGCATGCGTCAACTGCGCTCGGCCGATCTCGTCGCGGGCTTTTGGAAGAAGCTATAGAAGCCCATGAACCGATCATCGACGTTGTTTCTGACCTGCGGGTTGCCAGGCTCGGGCAAGACGACGCTGGCCAGGCAGCTTGAGCAAGAGGCCCCCGCTCTTCGCCTGACCGGCGACGAGTGGCTGCAAGAACTCTTCCCCAACATGTCCACCGCCGAAGCCGAGACAGGTCCGTTCCGGAGCAGGGTCGAGCGGCTGCAGTGGCTGACCGCTGTGCGCGCCCTTGAGCTTGGCTGCAATGTGGTCGTTGACTGGGGCGTCTGGGCAAGGGATGAGCGAGACGTCTTCCGCGTCGCGGCGCGCGAGGTTGGCGCGCGGGTTGTCCTATGTCTTCTCGACCCTCCAATTGATGAACTTTGGAGTCGAGTCTCGCGACGCAACGCGGATCGGCCTTTTGGCGCATTCGAGATGACGCGGGCTGATCTCGTCCGATGGTCCGAACTCTTCCAGCGCCCGACGGCCGATGAACTGGCCCTCTACGATGTGTGGGAAGCGTGGGATCACCCTCGACCGCAGCAGAGCGTATGAGGCTGGAACGGCCCCTTTCCTCACGCCTCCGCCGGCGCCGCCGTCGCGAACCTCTTGGCCTTCTCCAGCATTGCATTGCCCTGATGCTGAAAGCGACCAAGGTCGCCACCGACCACGCCAAGGCATTCCTGTCGAAATAGCACCAGACGTGATCAGCGATCTCGAAAGCGATGGTGGCAGGCGCTAACCGGCCTGCCGCTGCCGTTTTCGATCCGCCTTGCGTCATCCCGGCTTTTGTTCTAGGGGATGGCCCATCCACAGGGGTGCTCCGTACGGTCGGGGCTGAGATGAGGGCGGCATGCCTTCGGACCCTATAGCTGATCTGGGTAATACCAGCGGAGCGAGGCGGGCCCATGTTTTCTGGCGCACAGATTTCCCTTTATCCCATGGCCGACGATTTCGTCGGCGTCATCATGAGCGCACTTTCTGCGCTCGCCCCCTATCGCGAGAGGCTGCGCATCGAGACCGACGACGTTTCGACGCTCCTGGTCGGGCCGCCGGAGGTACTGTTCCCGGCCATGCGCGACCTCTTTTCAGCCGCGGCCGGAACCGGCGTCCATTGCGTGCTGTCGGCGGCGATCTCGCGGGGCTGCCCGGGTGAACCGGACGATGCCATCTGCCAGTCGACGCATTTCGAAGGGCCTTCTGCCCCGCTTGCCGAACGGCATGCCGACGCACTTGCGGCGGTGCGTGGCGCACCGGTCCTCGATGTCTTTTCCGTGGCACAGTTCTCGCTCTACGTGATGGGCAGCGGCAGCCACATGGACGAGATCTATGGCTGCATCGACTTCCTCAAACAGTCCGGCACGTTCGAAAAGTCGAAGCACTTCGCCACCAAGCTTTCCGGTGACACGGGCGTGCTGTTTGCAACCCTCGAGCAAGCCTTCTGCCGTTTCGGCCCGCCCGAAGGACATGTGACCATCGACCTGACGGCATCGGCCAACAGCCCCAGCGCCCGCTGAAACGCGCCTCGATCGGGCCGATCCATGTTTACACTGTTTACTCCTACGCGCCCATTGGCCCGCGCTTTGGCAAGTGCAGGCCCCGCCATGCTCTCAGTCACTGCGCTCTTCCTCGGCTGGGAAGCCTATGTGCAGCTTTCCGGCATCTCGCCCACCGCGCTGCCGGCGCCCTCGCGCATCCTCGTTCAGGGCATTGAGCAGCGCGAGGCCCTCGCCGAGCATAGCCTGGCAACGCTTCAGGCCACCACCTTCGGGTTTGCCTGTTCGCTGAGCGCAGCCTTTCTGTTTTCGGTGCTGGTCGATTTCTTCCGGCCGCTGCGGCGAGCCCTGTTTCCGGTCTTCATCATCACCCAGACGCTGCCGCTGGTGGCCATCGCACCGCTGATCGTTCTGTGGTTCGGCTTCGGTCTGACGCCCAAGATCGTGCTGGTAGCCCTGGTCACCTTCTTTCCGATGCTGGTGGCGCTGGCGCAGGGCTATGAAGCAACGGACCGGGATATCGAGGCGCTGCTCGCTTCAATGGGAGCGTCGCGGGTGCGGATATTCCTCTCGGCCCGGTTGCCGTCGGCCCTGCCCTATTTCTTCGCCGGCCTGCGCATCTCGATCACCTATGCGGTGGTGGGGGCAATCTTTGCCGAATATGCCGGAGCCGCGAAGGGTTTGGGGATCTATATCCTCAACGCCAAGAACAACTTCCGCCCCGACCTGGTGCTGGCCGCCGTCGGCGTCAGCGCTACGCTCACGCTCACGCTGTTCGGCGCGACCGTGCTGGTGCAGCGGGCGGCCATGCCCTGGGCCCGGCTCGCGGAGAGCAAGCCATGAGCACGCCGCGCCTTGAGCTCAGGCATGTGCGCAAGCGATTCGGCGATCTTGCCGTGTTGGCCGACATAAGCCTTTCGGTGCGGCCGGGCGAGTTCGTGTCCATCCTCGGCCCATCGGGGGCGGGCAAATCGACCGTGCTGCAATTGCTGACCGGGGCACTTGCGGGCGATGGCGGCGACATCCTGGTCGATGGTGCGCCATTGGCACCAGGCAGCCATCGCTTCGCCTTCATGCCGCAGCGCGATGCGCTGATGCCGTGGCGGCGGGTCATCGACAACACAACGCTGGGGCTCGAAGTCGAGGGCCTCTCGCGCAAGACAGCGCGGGCGCGGGTCGAACCGCTTTTCCTCGAGTTCGGGCTCTCCGGGTTCGAGTTCCATTACCCGGCGCAGCTTTCGGGCGGCATGCGCCAGCGCGCCGCCCTCTTACGCACGGTCGTACAGGAGCGGTCGATGCTGCTGCTCGACGAGCCGTTCGGAGCCCTCGACGCCCTCACCCGCAGAGAGATGCAGCACTGGCTGGCCGGCATGTGGACGCGCCATCGCTGGACCGTGCTGCTGATTACCCATGACGTGCGCGAGGCGGTGCTGCTGTCGGACCGCATCTATGTGCTCTCGGCCCGCCCGGCACGGATCGTGCGCCGGTTCGACGTACCGCTCGCCCATCCGCGGCCGAGCGCGGCTGCGCCGCAGGTCGCCGCCATCGAAGCCGACATCCTGAAAACCCTGTTTCATCCCGAGGAGTGAACCATGTCGCTTTCCCCCCACAGACTTCTGGCCTTGGGACTCGCTGCAATGCTAGCCGCCGGCCCGGCCATGGCGCAATCGACGCCCGTCACCATGGCGCTCGACTGGACGCCCAATACCAACCATATCGGCCTCTTCGTGGCGCAGGCGAAGGGCTTTTACGACGAGGCGGGGCTGGAGGTTGAGATCCTGCCCTATACGGACACCTCGGCCGGCACGCTCGTTGCCAACCATGTCGCCGATTTCGGCATCCTGGGATCGATCGGTCTCTTCACCCAGCGCACGGCTGGAGCCGATCTCGTCGCCGTCTATGCGCTGGTCCAGACCGAGACCGGGCGGCTGGTGTTCAATGCCGACCGCCAGGATATCCAGAGTCCCAAAGACCTCGACGGTAAGACCTATGCCGGGTTCGGCAGCGCCTGGGAAACTGCGCTGATCGGCACGATCATCCGAAACGACGGGGGCAAGGGCGACTTCGAGACGGTGACGCTCGGTACCTCGGCCTACGAGGCCCTCTACAATGGCGCAGTGGACTTTACTTTGGAGGTCTACACCTGGGAGGGGGTAAAGGCCGAACGCGATGGACGCGCGCAACGCGCCATCCGCTATGCCGATTTCGGCGTGCCCGACCAGCACACCAATTTCATCGGCACGAGCGAGGCTTATCTGGCCGAACATCCCGATGTCGCCCGGGCCTTCATCACCGCAACGCAGCAAGGCTATGCCTATGCGGTCGCCCACCCGGACGAGGCGACGGACATCCTGGTCGATGCCAATGATGATGCACTGCTCGACCGCGATTTCGTCCGCGCCTCGCTGCAGGCGCTGATCGACGGCCACTACCTTAAGGGCGAGGACGGCGCGGTCGGCGCCATCGATCCGGCCAAGATGGACGCAGTAGGCAGCTTTCTTTTCGAGACCGGCATCCTCAAGGACGGCAATGGCGCGGAGGTGACCGAGGAACCGGACTTTTCCGCGTACTACACCAATGCCTATCTGGATGCCCGATGACGTCGGTCTGAAAGTATTAGGCCGTCGCAGATGTTACTCGGCGGCGGCTTTGCCTGTCTCGGGTTCGGTGTAGAACAAGGCGCTGACCGACTTGCCGCTATTGATGCGGCTGATGGCTTCCGCCAGCGCCGGAGCAACCGAGATGACCGTAAGCTTGGGAACGCGCTTTGCGGCCGGAACAGGCACCGTATTGGTGCAGACGATCTCGACTATATCCGGCTCGGCCGCTAGCCGTTCGATGCTGTCTCGAGCAAAGATCCCATGCGTGGTTGCCACTCGCACGGAGCGCGCGCCGTGGTCGCGCAAGTGCTGCAGCAATTCGAGAATCGAGCCGCCGCTCGAGATCTCATCGTCGAGGACGATGACGTCGCGGTCCTGCACGTCGCCGATCAGGGCGGAGACCCTGACCTTGGTGTCGCTGATGCGCTCCTTGGCGCCGGCGGCGACCGGCAGCCCCAGGCGCTTGGCGAAATGAGCCGCATTCTTGGCATTGCCGAGATCGGGCGAGACGACTACTGCGCGACCGAGATCGTAGGATTGGAAGTGGGCTGCGAGCTCACTCAAGGCATGGAGCTGATCGACCGGCACACTGAAAAAGCCGTGGACCTGGGGCGAATGCAGCGTCATGGTCAGCACCCTGTCGGCGCCTGCCGTCGAAAGCAGGTCTGCAACGAGGCGCCCGCCGATGGAGATCCGCGGGGCGTCCTTCTTGTCGGAGCGGGCGTAGGAAAAATAAGGAATGACCGCCGTGATGCGCGACGCCGAGGCGCCGCGGGCGGCATTCAGCATTAGCAGCAACTCCATCAGATTGTCCTGCACCGGCGCGCTCAGCGGCTGGATCACGAACACATCCTGCTCGCGGCAATTGGCCTGCAGCTGCACCTCGAGGCAATCATTGGAGAAGCGCTTGAGCCGCGTCGGCAGCAGGTGCACGCCGAGCCTGGCGCAGATCTCCTCGGCAAGCTCCGGGTGGGCACTTCCAGAAAAGACAGCCAGCTCGTTCATGCAAACGTCCCTGTCATGGATGCGAGCCGCCTACCGCAATTCGCCGCGGCGGGCAACTGCGATCATGCGCCAATGTAGCCTAACGGCTCAGGAGCAACCGCCGTTCCTCCTCTGGCGACATGGGCGGGCCCGCGCCGATGCTGTCGAGGAAGGCATCGAGGGCCGCCAGCGAGGAGGCGGGCGCATAGCCGTCATCGGCCGGCGGCGCGTCGATGGCGATGGCAACCCGCCAGCTGTCCTCGCTGCGGCAAGCGACAGCGACGGTGGTGACCTCGCGATCGAGTTCGAACTCGCGGCAGAGGTTTTGGGCGGCGTCGGTGAAGGTTGCGATCGGCTGCAGGGTCGCGGCGCCGAGCTCTGCCTCGGCGCCCGACGGCACCGTCTCCAACTGGGCAACCAATGAGGGGGCCAGCGGTTCGCCGGCGGCGATGGAAAAGTCTTCGCCGGTGCGGGCGAAAAAATACCCGGCGGGTGCGGCGAGCACCACGGCGACCGAGGCGGCAATGGTGACCGGCTGCCAGGCGGGGCGAGAGTGCAGCCGCCGGAACGGGACGACCTTCACCGTCTCTGCCGCGGCAATCGTCGCTTCGACGCGGCGGCGCAGGCGATCGGGCACCGGGCGGTCGGCGAGCGGCCCATAGACGGCGCGCGCGGCCTCGCCGCCGGCGGCCAGGAGCTCCAGGCGTCGGGCCAGATCCGGGTCGGCCTCGATGGCGGCGGCAATGTCGGAGAAGCGTGGCTCCTCGATTGCGCCGTCGGCAAAGGCCATCAGTTCTTCATCGTCGAATGATCTGGCCATCCGTTCTCACAATACCTTTCCGGTTTCGGCGCCGATATCCTCGGCCACCCGCTTGCGGGCGCGCGCCAGCCGGCTCATCACCGTGCCGATCGGCAGGTCGAGCATCTCGGCCGCATCGCGATAACTGAGCCCCTCGACGCAGACGAGGAGCAGCACCTCGCGCTGTTCCTCCGGCAAGCGATCGATGGCTTCGGCCGCCCGGCGCAGCAGCATCCGCCGCTCCGGCACCGCCTCGCCCTCGACGGCCACAAGGTCGTCGCGTACAGTAACGTCGAGCTCTTCGCCGCGCGTACGCAATCGCCGCAGCCGATCGTACCAGAGGTTGCGCACGATCCTGAACATCCAGGCATCGAAGCGCATCTCGTCGTCGAGCGCCGCCGAGGCGAGTGCCCGCTCGCAGGCACCCTGTACCAACTCGTCGGCAACGTCGGACACCCGGCTCAGCGACAGGGCGTAGCGCCGCAGCCGCGGCAGCGCTTCGATCAGCAATGGTCCAATGGCGGTCGTCATGGGGCGTCACAGGTTCCTTGGCGCGATGACGCCGCACGGCGCCTCTTATTCCCCGCCAGCATAAATTTTGTCACGAAGGGAATGAATGTATCAATGCTGCGTCATCGGACGAACCCGATCAACCGCTTTGGAAAGGAGTGGCCGTGGCTAAGTTCGACCCATTGCGCCTCACCGTGCTCGCCTGCCTGATCTCCGCCCTGCCGCTGACCGGGCTCTTTTCCGTCGACGAGGCCGGCGTGCCCCCGCACGCGGCCTTCGCCGACGATGATGATGACGACGATGACGATGATGACGACGACGATGACTTTGGTGATGATGACGACGACGACAATGGCGGCTGGGACGACAGCTTGAGCAGACCCGTCCTTTCTGCCCCGGCCCCAACTGTGCGCGCGCCGCCACCACCACCCGCGGTCGAGGCCGCCAACGAAGTGGTGGTGCTCCATCTCGACGCCACAATCCGAGCCGAGCTTGAGCGGCTCGGCTACAATGCGCTGCGCAGCGAGGCAGAGGCGACCCTGCTGAGGGTGCCGCAAGGCATGAGCGTCGAGGCCGCAGCCGAAGCCGTGGCGGCGCTCTCGCCGGGACTGATCGCCGCGCCCAACAGCTACTACCGCAACCAGGCCGCCGACTGTGACGCAGCCATCTGCAAAAACTGGACGCAGGTTGCCTATCAGGTGCCCTCCGACGGGACCTGCGGCTTTGCGCCGGTGATCGGCATCGTCGACGCCGGTATCAATCTCGATCAGGAGATGCTGGCGGACGCCGACATAAGGCTCGAGCGGATCGGCGACGCTGACGCAGCCCCTGCCGAGCTCAAGCACGGTACCGCGGTGGTGGCGATGTTCGCCGGCGCTGCCGACAGCCGGGTGCCCGGCATGGTGCCGGGCGCGCGCCTGCATGTCGCCGATCCCTTCACCGGCAGCGGCGGCGACGACCGCGCTGATGCCTATGGCCTTTACCTCGCCATCACCTCGCTGCTTTCGGCCGAGGTGGAGGTGATCAATCTAAGCCTTGCCGGCCCCGCCAATGCGGTGGTCGAGGAGGCCGTCGCCACGGCTGTCGAGGCCGATGTGCCGCTCGTTGCAGCGGTCGGTAATGCCGGTCCGCGAGCCGAGCCGCTTTATCCGGCAGCCTACGACTCGGTCGTTGCCGTCACCGCCGTCGACGGCAACGGCAATGCCTACCGCCGCGCCGTCCAGGGCCTGCATGTCGACCTTGCGGCGCCCGGGGTCGACATCCCGACCGCCGCCTCCATCAGGGGCATACGGCCGCAGACCGGCACGTCGTTCGCAGCGCCGTTCGTGACGGTCGCACTGGCGGCGGCACGGGCACGGGCGCCGGAAGCGAGCGTTGCCGAGCTCCTCGATGCCGTGGCAGGCGCCAGCCTCGATCTCGGCGAGCCCGGGCGCGACGACGTCTTCGGCCATGGTCTGGTGCAGATCGGCAGCCCCTGCAAAGAGTGAGGGCGCATCCTGCGGAGGGACACGCCCTCACCACGCCCGTCGCAGCGAGAGGCTAACGTTGCGCGCGGGCGAACTTGCGGTACCAGCCGGTGGCAGCGAGCGTGTTGCGGTGGACCCGTTGCCGCTCCATGGCCTCGCCGGCATGTTCGGCCCGTACCGAAAGCTCGAGTTCGGTGCTTTGCCGGCGGAAGGGGATGACCTGCACCAGCGGCGTTCCCTTGGCGAGCTCGTAGAGACCATCCGGCGCGGTGGCAAAGAATGGGAAGTGCACCGGCGCGGTATAGGTGTCGGTATCGACGACGCCGGCGACCGGCTCGAACACCGGCTCTTTGCGGTTGAGCGGCGCAACGAAGAGGCAGCTCCAGCCGGGCGGGGTGCGGATCGACCAGTAGTTGTGGAACTTGCACGGTGGCCGTGGCGCGCTCGGGTGGCCAGCGACCTGGTGCTCGCCGTGGTTGGAGACCATGGCCTTGTCGAAATCCCAGCCGGCGGTGACAGTCTGGCCGTTGTCACGGATCTCGAGTCGGACGGTTGCCGCGAGCGGCAGGATGAAACCGGTGGTCATCGCATCGATGAACGGCATGCAGCGCTTGACGGTCAGTCCCGTATCGCCGGTGCCGTATTTGGATTTGTCGATCGCCGGGAGCTTGCGGAACCAGTCCGGCAGGTGCGTCTTGGCGGCGACCGGCGGAGCGATCACACCCTCGTCCTCCGGGGTGCACAGGAACTCTATCGTGCGGTTAGGGTTCATGAACATCGGACGGACCTCACATGTTATCGGCATTGCCGCGTGAGACGGCCGGCAGGCGGATCTATTCCATTCGCAGCGTGAAAAAATTTCGGGAATAGATGGGAGGCAGGCTCGTCCTTGACCCTGCGAGGCACATTCGCCCGCGCCAGTCGAAAGGACGTTCACATGGCCAAATCGATAACCATTTCAACGCTCGCGGTCGCCACGATCGTGTCCGTCGCGGCCCCGGCCCAGGCCGCGATCTCCGAAGCCCCGATGACCGCACCAAGGGTCGTGGATGCCGAGCGTGTCCAGGTCGCCGATGACGGCTATCGCCGTTATCCCAAGCGCAATTGGTGGTGGGAGAGCAATTCGAACTCGAACTCGAACTCCAATTCGAATTCTAACTCGAACTCCAATTCGAGCTCGAACTCTTCGTCCAATTCGAACTCAAATTCCAGTTCGAACTCGTCATCCAATTCAAGCTCGAATTCTTCGTCGAACTCCAGTTCCAACAGCTCGTCCAACTCGAGCTCGAACTCGAGTTCCAATTCTTCCTCGAACTCGTCCGACGACGACGATTGATGGAAAACGCCGGCCTCGGCCCGCTTGCGCCGGGGCGAAAACCTGCGACATCAGGGGCTCTCGCAGCTCCCGATGCCGCGGTGCAGGCCGATTGTTGATGGCCGCCACTACTCTGACGCTCTTTCAGCGCGTCGCCGGCAGATCCCGCGCCAGGCTCCATTCGCGGTAGCGGCGCCGGCCGTCCTCGAGGTGACGGCGCATCGCGAGGCGCGCCTCGTCCGGCCGTCGCTCAGCGATGGCAGTGAAGACGTGGCGATGCTCGGCTTCAATGGTTTCAAGGAAGGTCGACTTGCTCGCTTCGTCCTTGAAACTCGCGCCGAGCGCGCGGCGGGGAATGAGCCGCCCGCCCATCTCGTCGACAAACATCTGAAAGCGCCCGTTGTTGGTCGCATCGGCGATAGCCCGGTGGAACGCGCGGTCCGAGTCGGTGGCAAGACTGCTATCGGCCATATGGCGGTGGAACTGCGCCATCGCCTGCTCCATGCGTAAAAGGTTGGTCTCGGTGCGGCGCTCGGCCGCGAGCCCGGCCGCCTCGACCTCGACAGCGATGCGGAACTCCATGAAATCGAGGATATCGCCGATTTCCTGCGGCGCGGCCATGAACATCGACACGCGGCCCGTGACATCGCGCGCCTCGGCCACATAGACACCGCTGCCGCGGAGCGACCGCACCCGCCCTTCGGCTTTGAGACTGGCAATCGCTTCACGCACCACCGTACGGCTCACCGAAAACTTGCGGCACAACTGCTCGGCCGGAGGCAGCTTGTCACCGGGTACCAACCGTTCTGCCTCGATGAAACGGAGCAGGCCCAGCTTGACGCGATCGGTGAGGTGGAGTGAAGGGGCAGCGGCGGACATTGCGTGGGACGTTTTGGGATGCCGGAGGAAACGCCGGCATGGCGGCATCGGGGCCACGGGGCGGGGTGTTTGCGAAATCTATCATACTCCTTTGAAGCATTCATAGCCCCGACTCGCAGTTTCGCGCGCAGCTGGGCAAGTCGCCGTCTGGCACATCATTGATATCCGCAGCAACGGGTGCGGTTCGCAGCGCCCCCTGTCCACACGTAAGCTACTGAACGATAAGAGAAAAGAATTCCAGATCGAGAGGGTATCGCCCATCACAAACGTGGCGGTTCGGCCGCCACCATAGAAATCATACTTATCGATCGCCGCTCATCCATGAATCGCCCCTTCGAGGTACGTTACCGGCGATCAAAGAAGTATGATTGCTCGTTGACAAGCCAGCCGTTCGCCCACAGATTGCCTTTGAAGAGGCTGCAGAGGATTTTTGAAGAAGGGGTCTGATGGTTTGAGGGAACCGTCAAACCCTGGGGAACCACAATCGTCAGGAGGAGGACGAAACATGTACAAGGGGAAACTGACCCGCAGAGATGTTCTGCGGGGGAGTGCCGCGACGGGTGCGGGACTGCTTTTCGGGGCACACGGTCTGCCGGTGCTCGGCCAGGATGCCGCGCCCGAGCTGGACCTTCCGCAAGGTGCCGCCGGCAAGCTGACCGTCATCCACCGCACCGAATATTTTGAAGCTGCGCAGGCCGCCTTCCGCGACACGGTCACCAAGTTCGCGGCCGCCAACAACGCCGAGCTCGACATCTCGACCACTAATCCGGAATCCTTCGGGGATTTCCTCGGCAAGATGTCCGCCGCGGTCAGAGCCGGCAACCCACCGGACTTCGCCTATACCAGCAACGTCTCGATCCCGCAGATGCATCTGCTCGACCTCCTGGAGGACGTGACCGACGTCGTCGAGGAGGCCGTTGCAAAGTACGGCAACATCATGCCAGGCCTCAATGCCGCCAGGACCGGCCAGTTCGACGGCGTGTGGAAGGCGGTGCCCTTCATCGGCACGACGACCGGCTTTTTCTTCAGGGGCGATAAGCTGAGGGAAGCGGGCATCGATCCGGCAAACCTCAAGACGTTCGACGATCGTCGCGAGGCGGCTCTCGCCATTTCCGGGCCCGACTTCTATGGCTGGGGCCTGACGCCCAACCAGAGCGGTGACGGCTTCGGCTATCTGACGCTTCTCATCCAGGCCTTCGGCGGACATTTCACCGACGAGACCGGACAGATCGTGCAGTTCGATACGCCCGAGACCGTGGCTGCGGTCGAGTGGCTGAGGGAAACCTACGACCGCAACGGCAAATATGCCGCCATGCTGCCGCCGGGCGTCGAGAGTTGGACCGACACCAGCAACAACGAAGCGTTCCTCGCGGGACAGATCGGCTACACGCACAACGCCTTCAGCGTCTATGCGCAGGCCAAGCGCGACGACAATCCGGTCTATCCCGACATCGTGTTGCTGAACGCGCCCACCGCCAACAACGGCGACAGCCGCGACGGCGGCAATGTCGGCGGCTGGTTGACGATCTTCAAGGGGTCCAAGAACGTGGACCTCGCCAAGCAGCTGGCGCTAGACCTGCTCGATCCCGTGAACTTCACGCCCATGTCGGAGCTGGGCGGCGTGCTGTTTACGCCGGCCTATGCGGATCTCTGGACCGATCAGCTCTTGGCGAGCGACCCGAACCTGGCCACCATCAAGGAGCAGGTCAGTGTCGAAGATCCGTTCCTGGGGCAGTCGTGGCCGGCCGATCCAAATGCCGGCGTCGACGCTATCCGCGCCCAGGGGGTGGTCGAGCAGATGGTCGCCAACGTCATCGCGGGCCGTATGCAGCCCGCCGACGCCGTGCGGGATGCGCACCAGAAGATGGTCGATATCTTCGAAGAAGGCGGCATCATGCAGCCCTAGACGGGTTCGGATGGAGAGGGTGGCGCAAGTGACCCTCTCCATCGATGTCATGTCCTCCGCAGCCTGGATCTGACGCTTGGCGTCGGAATGCGTGCTGCTTTGCTGCTGGCCCGGAGCGCCGTGCGCTCAAGGCAAACAGGAGACTTGCCCTTGGACAACCGCATATCGCTCGACCGACCCGTGGTGAAAAAGGGGGCGACGCCGACCTCGATCCGGCTCAGGGCCATGCTTGGCCGCGACTGGAAGATTGCAGCTCTGTTCGTGCTGCCGGTGGTGTTGCTGATGGCCGGGCTGATCTTCTGGCCGTTCATCAACGCCATCCTGATGAGCACGACAACGTTCAGTTTCGTGACCGGCGAAACGGTCGGTGTCGGCCTCAGAAACTATGAGCGCCTGTTCACCAACAGCGACTACCTGCTCTCGCTGCAGAACACGATCAACTTCACCATCTGGTCGTTGGCCATCAAGTTCGTGGCCGGCATGACGATCGCGTTGATCCTGCACAGCAGGCTGCCTTATCGCAACCTGCTGTCGGCCATCATGCTGCTGCCCTGGATCGTGCCCGAGGTCGTCACGGCCCTGGCCTGGAAGAGCATCTATGACCCGCTTTTCGGCGGCCTCAACCCGATCCTTCAGGGCCTCGGAGTGATCGACCGGCCGCTCGGCTGGCTCTCGGACCCCAACATGGCGCTCGGCAGCGTCATTGCCGTCAACGTTTGGAAGGGCATCCCTTTCTATACCCTCTTGCTCCTTGCCGGCCTCAAGGCCATCGACAACGAGCTGTTCGAGGCGGCCGAGGTCGACGGCGCCAGTGCCGTGCAGCGGTTCCGCTACGTGACGCTACCAGGAATGCGCTACGTCATCCTCGTCGTGCTGCTCCTGTCGTTCATTTCGACCTTCAACCAGTTCGGCCTCATCTTCCTGATGACCGGCGGCGGTCCGGGCGGCGCCACCCGTCTTTACTCCATCCTCGCCTATGAGAAGGCGATCGGCTCGTTGCAGTATGGCCCTGGAAGCGCCATTGCGCTGAGCGTCGCCCCGCTGATGGCGTTCCTCATTTACCTGCTCGCCAAGTTCATGCGGCACGATGACCGCGCGTCGATCAACAAAGCCCCGGGGATTGGCACCCGCATCGGCAAACTATTCGGGCGAGCCTTCAGCCTCATCCTCGATATCGTCTTCTGGCCCTTCGAGATGATCAATCGTGGCCTCGAGGCCACTGCGCGTGCGATCCGCCGGCGGGTGACGGGCTCGCCCGTACTTCCGGTGCTCGAGCCCAGGCAGCGCGAGAAGGCGGGGATTGGCGTGAGGCTCCTGATCCTTCTGCCGATCATGGTGTTCGTGCTGTTCCCGTTCTACTGGGTCGTCATCACCTCGTTCAAAACCACCCCCCAGATCAGCCAGCGCAGTTCCATCTTCTGGCCTGATCCGGCAACACTCGGGCAATATCAGGCCCTGATCACGCAGTCGCCTTTCCTTGTCTGGCTCGGCAATTCGCTGCTGGTGGCCGCGGTCAGCACGTTGGTTTCGGTGGTGGTCGCGGCCCTCGCCGCCTACGCCTTGTCACGGCTCAAGTTCGTCGGGGCGGGGCTCCTGACCACCGCGATCCTCATCACCTATCTCCTACCCGGGACGCTGATCTTTATCCCGCTCTACCAGACGCTGAGCGATCTGGGCCTCATCAACAGCTATGGCGCGTTGATGGTCACCTATCCGACGTTCCTGGTGCCGTTCGCAACCTGGGTGCTGATAGGCTATTTCCGCTCGATCCCCGTGGAGCTCGAGGAGGCGGCGATGATCGACGGGGCAAGTCGGTTCTACGCCTTCTGGCGCATCACGCTGCCGCTCGCCGCCCCGGCGCTGCTGGCGGTCGCGCTCTTTGCCTTCACCAATGCCTGGAACGAGTTCCTTTTCGCCTTCGTCTTCATCAACAGCGAGTCCCTGCGAACGCTCCCCATCGGCCTCCAATCGATGGTCGTCGGCGACATCCTGCCCTGGGGTCAGTTGATGGCGGCTTCGCTGCTGACGGCGGTTCCGGTGGCCCTGCTCTACATGTATGCGCAGCGCTTCCTCGTCGGCGGCCTGACGGTCGGCGCGGTCAAGGGCTGACGGCGAGCGATGGTGAGTTCGTCTTCGTCACCGCGTGTCGTCAGCATGCGCGTCGTGCCCGTCGCCGGACACGACAGCATGCTGCTTAACCTCAGCGGTGCGCACGCGCCGTTCTTTACCCGTAACGTCGTCATCTTGACCGACAGCCACGGTCACACCGGTCTTGGTGAGGTGCCGGGTGGCGAGGCCATCACCCGCACTCTCGAGGATGCAAGGTCTTTGGTCGAGGGGCACGAGATCGCCTCCTACCGGTCCCTGCTGAGACAGGTCGGTTCGACATACGCCGCGCGCGACACCGCCGGCCGGGGCCAGCAGACTTACGACGAGCGCGTCACCATCCACGCGGTCGCCGCGCTCCAGTGTGCCCTGCTCGATCTGATGGGGCAGTTCCTCGGCGTGCCGATGGCCGAGCTTTTAGGCGATGGCCAGTGCCGCAAGCACGTCCCGATGCTCGGCTATTTGTTCTTTGTCGGCGACCGCACCCGCACGCCGCTCGGCTACCGCTCGCCGGCACCGGAGGCCAAGGGCTGGATGCGCGTGCGCGATGAGCCTACGCTCGACGCGCACGCCATCGTGCGGCAGGCCGAGGCGGCAGCCGAGCACTACGGCTTTGCCGACTTCAAGCTCAAGGGCGGCGTGCTCGACGGTCGCGGGGAGATCGAGGCGATCGCTGCCCTCGCGGAGCGGTTCCCCGAAGCACGGCTGACGATCGATCCGAACGGAGCCTGGTCGCTTGAAGAGGCGATTGCGCTTTGCCGCGAGATCAAGCCGATCCTCGCTTATGCGGAGGACCCGTGCGGAACTGAGGCCGGCTATTCCGGACGCGAGGTGCTGGCCGAGTTCCGCCGCGCCACCGGCATAAAAGTCGCCACCAACATGATCGCCACCGACTGGCGCCAGATGGCCCACGCCGTTCAGCTCGGTGCCGTCGACATCGTGCTGGCGGATCCGCACTTCTGGACGCCGCAGGGCTCGGTTGAAGTGGCCCAGCTTTGCGAGCGGTGGGGCCTCACGTGGGGTTCGCACTCGAACAACCATTTCGACATTTCGCTCGCCATGTTCACCCAGGTGGGCGCCGCCGCGCCGGGGGCGATCACTGCGCTCGACACCCACTGGATCTGGCAGGACGGGCAGCGCCTGACGGTGGAGCCGCCGGTGATCCGCAACGGGCAGGTTGCAGTCCCGGAGAAGCCTGGGCTTGGCGTCGAACTCGATGAAGAGGCGCTTGAACAGGCACACGCCCTTTACTGCTCGCTGCCGGCTGGCGGCCGCAACGATGCCGCCGCCATGCAACACCTGATCGAGGGCTGGCGCTTCGATGCCAAGCGCCCTGCCCTGGTGCGCTGAAGATGCGAATCCTACTCGAACCAGGTGGTGCCGGGATATTGGTGGGTCCGCGCCACCTCCTCGTTGAGCTCGAGCCCGATGCCGGGCCGGTCGCTGAGCGCAATGCGGCCGTTGCTGATGATGTCGCCGCCGTCGGTGATGGTCGACCAGTACTCCCTGTGGAACCAGTGGAACTCGAGCACGAGGAAGTTGGGCACCGTGGCACAGACATGCGCCGACGCCATCGTGCCGATGGGAGACGACACGTTGTGCGGCGCAAACGGGATCGAATAGAGGTCCGCCATCTCCGCGATCTTGCGGCACTCCGACAACCCGCCGCATTTGGGAATGTCGGGCATGATGATGTCGACCGCCTGCTTCTCGATCAGCTCACGAAAGCCATGGCGGAGATAAAGGTTCTCGCCGGCGCAGATCGGCGTCGAGGTCGCGCGGGTGATCTCGCGCATGGTGTCGATATTCTCGGGCGGCACCGGCTCTTCGAGCCACATGAGCTTCAGCGGCTCGAGATCGCGCGCGAGCCGGATGGCGCTGTGCTTGTCGAGCCTCGTATGAAGATCGGCCGCGACGTCGACCGAAGGACCGGCAGCTTTCACCACCATTTCGGCCAGTTGGACCATGCGGTCATGCTCCCAGCGGTTGGGAGTCATGTTGAATTTGTCCTTTTCGTACCAGCCGGTCTCGCTGCCGGTGTGGCCGTAGGCACGGATATCGAGATCGACCTTGAGTGCGGAGAATCCCGCCTCCAGCACTTCGTCGACCACCTCCTGGACCTCGGCCATGTTCATGCCGGGCGAAACCTCGCAATCGCAATAGACGCGGATATCGTCCCGGAACTTGCCGCCCATCAGTTCGTAGATGGGCACCTTGAGCGCCTTGCCCTTGAGGTCCCAGAGCGCGATTTCGATACCCGTCAGCGCCGTGATCAGGGCGCCGGCAAAACCCCCTTCGAAAACGAGGCTGCGGCGGATCTCCTCGAAGATCGCATCGATGGCGAAGGGGTCGCGTCCGATCAGCCGCCCCTCGAGTTCCTTGATGATGGCGATGGCCTGGTGTCCGCCATGCACGCACTCTCCGATGCCGGTTACTCCGGCGTCCGTCTCGATCCGCACCCACAGATGCATGCAATGGCCGCTCGTGGCCGCGGTCCTGACCGACGTGATCTTCATGTCCCCTCCCCAGTATCGATGCGCTCTCGCATCGCCGACCTTTGTAATAGGCCGCCGCGACAGCGTCGAGCGCGTCTGTCCCCTGTCGACCTCACCGGCGTTACTGGACGCCTGCTGAACACTGCTGCTAGCGTCTGCTGCAAGGCACGCGGCGGCAAACGAAACCGTAGTGCGCAAACTATGCAGGGCCGGAATGGCCCCGGAAAGGGAGAAAGAAATGGGTGCGGTCCACATTGATGATGTGCGCAAGAGCTACGGCAGCATGGAGGTGCTGCATGGCGTCACCATCGATATCGCCGACGGCGAGTTCGTCATCCTGGTGGGGCCGTCGGGCTGCGGCAAGTCTACCCTGCTGCGGATGATCGCGGGACTCGAGGACATCACCTCGGGCGAGATCTCGATCGCCGGCAACGTGGTCAACACACTCGCCCCCAAGGATCGCGACATCGCCATGGTGTTCCAGTCCTACGCGCTCTACCCGCATATGACCGTCGAACAGAACATGGCATTCTCATTAAAGCTCCAACGGGTGCCGCGCGAGCAGGCGAAACAGCGTGTCGCCAACGCCGCCGGAATCCTCGGCCTCGAGCCATACCTTGAGCGTTACCCGCGGCACCTCTCGGGCGGACAGCGCCAGCGCGTCGCCATGGGCCGGGCGATCGTGCGCGAACCGGCCGTGTTCCTCTTCGACGAACCGCTGTCCAACCTCGACGCAAAGCTCCGGGTCCAGATGCGGTCCGAGATCAAGCAGAACCACCAGCGCTTGAAGACAACGACGGTCTACGTGACGCACGACCAGATCGAGGCCATGACCATGGCCGACCGCATCGTCGTCATGCATGACGGTGTGATCGAGCAGATCGGGACGCCACTCGAGCTCTACGACAATCCAGCAAACCTGTTCGTCGCAGGCTTCATCGGCTCGCCCGCCATGAACCTGCTGGACGGCAAGCTCGACAGCAACGCGTTCGTTGCCAACGACGGCACCCGCATCGACCTTGGACCTGTTCCGTCCGGCTCTGTCGGCCGGCCGGTCAAGCTCGGTGTTCGTCCGGAGCACCTCCACCTCGACCCGGAGGGCCTGCCCGCCGAGATCCTGACGGTCGAACCGACCGGCTCTGAGACACAGGTCTTTGCCCGTTTCGCGGGCCAGAACTTCATGGGCGCCTTCCGCGAACGCATCGCGGCCCGGCCCGGCGAGGTGCTGCACGTTCGTCCTGAAAGGGACGCCATCCACCTGTTCGACGCCGACAGCGGCAAACGCATCGCCGCCTGACGGAAGCTTTGGCGAGCGCCGCCTCGGTGGCGCTCCATTGGCCTGAACCGGACACGCGGCAGCGGTTCAGGCAACACGCATCGCCAAGGCGAGGCTATTGTCGACCAAATTTGCCAGATCTTCCGTCCCCATTCCCGACGCTACTGCCGCAATAACGAGCTGCCGCTCCGGTACCCAGATCAGCTTGGCGGTAGCCGGTCCGAAACTGCCACCATGGCTGAACATCGGCACCCCCTGAAACTCGCGGATGCCTACGCCCCCGCCATAGTTCAGAACCGTTCCATCGAGCAGCTGTCCCGGCGTAGCCATTTTCTCGAACACGCCGAACGCGTCCGCGTTCATCGCAGCGCCCCAGTGCATGACGTCGCGCGCTGAGCTCCACATGCCTCCGTCGCCTGTCGACAATGGAAGCTTGTCAAACAACTCGATCTGCGGCGTTCGCGGAGAGTCAGGCGGAGTGGATCGGACTTCGGTATCATTCATACCCGACGGTCGAAACAGACGCAGCCTGGCGAACTCATGGAACGGAACCCCACACGCACCTATGGTTGCCGCCAGCACGACATACCCGAGATTGGAATAGCTGTAGATCGTTCCGGGCACCGTCTCTGGCGCGTTCGACTCATGGAGAACATCGAAGGCAGCCTGATTGGTCCAGTGCATATGTCCGAGCCTTGCAGCAATCGCTTCACTTTCCTTTGGGCCAGGCAGGCCCGCCGTGTGGTGAAGCAGTTGCCGAAGGCTGATCGAACCGAAGTAGGCCGGCAGATCGCTGAGCAGGTGCGTTGCCGGTTGGTCCAGCGACAGAGCCCCTTCCCTCTCGAGCATGAAAATCGCCACCGCGACGACCTGCTTGGTGAGGCTCCCTGTGTAGTAGACATCAGTTTCGCTGACCGGCCGCGCCTCGGTCCAGTTTCCGCTGCACCAGACCCTCGCATCTGAGCCCGAGGAAATCCCGACCTGCAGGGGGATGCCCTCCGGAAGATCGAGATCGATCATGTGAAGCGGCATTCTCACCTCTCCGGCTGCCCCAGGGTTGTCACCTAGCCGGGCGGCAGGTCCTGCGCGGTCAGCGTCGAAATGAACTGCTTGGTGCGGTTGCGCTCCGGGGTGCGGAAGACCTTGCTTGCGGACCCCGCCTCGACGATCTCGCCGGCATCGAGGAACACCACCTCGCTGGCGATTGTCGCTGCCAACCGCAGGTCGTGGGTTGCCATCAGCATGGTGGTCCCCTCGCGTGCGAGCTGGGCGAGCACTTCGACGACCTCGGTTGCAAGCTCCGGATCGAGAGCCGAAGTCGGCTCGTCGCAGAGCAGGACCTTGGGCGAAGGCGCCAGTGCCCGGGCGATCGCCACGCGCTGCTGCTGACCGCCCGAAAGGCTAGCGGGCCAGGCTTCGGCCTTCTCGACCATGCCCACCTTTTCGAGAAGGTCCATGGCACGCTGCCTCGCCTCCTCGCGCGAGCGTCTCAGCACCGTCACCAGGCTTTCCATGACGTTCTCGATCGCAGTCAGATGCGGAAAGAGCTGGAAGTTCTGGAACACCATGCCGGTCTTGCGCCGCAGCGCCAGCACGGCATTGCGGTCGACCTTGCCGGCAGGGGTGAACGCGATGACCGCATCGTCGATGCGCACGCGCCCCGATTGCGGCACTTCGAGCAGGTTCACGCAGCGCAGCAGCGTGCTCTTGCCGCTCCCCGAAGGGCCGATCAGCGCCGTCACCCCGCCCTCCTTGACGGCAAGGCTCGTACCCTTGAGCACATGCAGGTCGTTGAAGTGCTTGTCGATGTTCTCGAGCGTGATCATGAGCCGGCCTCGATATAGCCGCCATAACGCGACAAACGTTTTTCGAGCCTGGCCTGCAGGTTTGAAAGCACGGAACTGACGACCAGATAGATCAAGGCGACCTCGACATAAAGGATGAGCGGCTCATAGGTCGTGGCAACGATTCTCTGGCCGGCCCGGAAGAGCTCCGGCACGGTGATCGCCGCGGCAAGCGACGTATCCTTGACCAGCGCGATGAAGGTGTTGGAGAGCGGCGGCACGGCGATGCGGCTCGCCTGCGGCAGAATGATCCGGCGCATGGCCTGCGTCCAGGTCATCCCTATCGAATAGGCCGCCTCCCACTGCCCCTTCGGCACCGCGCCCAGCACCGCCCGGATCACTTCCGAAGTATAGGCTCCGATATTGAGCGTGAACCCGATCAAGGCCGCCGGAAACGCATCGAGCACGATACCGATACTGGGCAGTCCATAAAAAATGAGGAACAGTTGCACGAGCAGCGGCGTGCCGCGGATGATCCACACGTAGAAACGGACGACCGCAGCGAACGGCGCTGGGGCGAAGAGTCGGATGAGAGCCGAGGCAAAGCCGACGCCGAGGCCGAGCGCGAAGGAGAGGAGCGTCAGCGGCACGGTGAACAGCAGGCAGGCCCAGAGCAGCGAGGGCAGCGACTCGATCATCAGGGAAAGCCAGTGCGGCATCGCGCGCTCCTGAAAGACTCAAAAAGAAAGATCGGCCGAAGCATCGGCCGATCCTGCAAACTGCCGTGAAAGCGGAGTTATTGCGAGACGTCCTCGCCGAAATATTTCTCGGAGATCTCGGCATAGGTGCCGTCTTCCTCGAGCCCGGCCAGCGCCTCGTTGATCGCCGCGAGCAGTTCCGGCTTGCCCTTGGCGAGCAGCACCCCCGAATAACTCGCATCGGCCTGCGTTGCCGCGATCTTCACCTGCGCGTCCGGTTGCTGCTTCTTGAAGTCATAGAAGGAGAGGCTGTCGTTGATGGTCGCATCGGCCCGCCCCTGCAGCACCAGGGCAATTGATTGGTCGAACCCTTCGGTCCCTACCAGCTCGGCGCCAGCTTCCTCGGCCATCTGGCCGTAGTTGCTGGTCAGCGTCTGGGCCGCGCGCTTGCCCTCGAGATCCTCGAAGCTGAGGATGTCCTCGTTGTCGGCGCGCACGATCAGGGCGGCCCTCGAGGCGATGTAGGGCTCCGAGAAATCGTACTTTGCCTGGCGCTCTTCGGTGATACCGACCTGGTTGATCACCACGTCGTAGCGGTTGGCGTCGATCCCGGCGATGAGGCCGTCCCAGGGTCCTTCGACGAACTCGGCTTCCACCCCGATGCGCTCGGCGATTTCGCGGCCGATCTCGACGTCGAAGCCGATCAGTTCACCGGTCGCGTCGTGGTAGGTGAACGGGGCGTAGGTGCCCTCGGTGCCGATGCGCAGGACGCCGGCTTCCCGGATCTGGTCGAGCGCGGACTGGGCGAGAGCGGGCGTTGCAAGGGCCAGTTGTACGAGGCCAATGGCGAGCAAAGTCTTGGTGAGCTTCATTGTTGTTCTCCTTACCAGCCGGCCCGCTCTGACTGGACCGGCACTGGCGCAGAAAATGCACTTGGAAACCGTAGGTTACAACAGCCCGGGAGATTGTTTCTACCTGCGCCCGGCGCGTCGAATCCGTTTGCGCATTCCACCGAACGGCAGCGCTGGTTTTCCGAAACGAGCGGCTTTAGTGGACGAATGCCGGAGCGCGAGTCGCCCACCCTCGCCCGTGCCGCGCCCTACTATTCCGGCAGCCCGGCCGCGCGCAAATACGCCGCGAGCGTTTCGGGGTCCTGCGGATTGCGGTAGACCGTCCGGGCAAAATGCTCGGAAATCGAGAACTGCGGGTTCAGAGCAAGGAGCCCCTCGGCCGCTTGCCGGGCCGCTTCGGTTTCACCGCTCGCCTGGGCTGTTATCACGAGATACAGGTGGCAGACCGGAAGCCCGGGTGCTTTGCCGACACAGGCCCTGGCTTCCGCGCGCGCTTGGGCGAACTCACCGAGCAGGACGTACGATCGCGACCGCAGCGCGTGGATCAGTGGTGGCCCGAGCGGATCGAGGCGTTCGACCTCGTCCCAGGCGCGCAGCGATTCCCGGTTGAGACCGGCAACGCCGAGGATGTTCGCGTAGCTGGTGATGGCGCCCGCGTCGTTGGGATTGAGGCGAAGCGCCTCCTCGAGGATTGCAATGCTGGTATCATAAGCACCGGTCCGGAAGAGCATCGCGCCCAGTGTAGCCTGGCCGGCCGCATATCCCGGGTCGAGCGCAACCGCGCGTTCGGCGGCCTCACGCGCGCATGCAAGCGTGGCCGGATCGCCGCCCTGTTCATTGTAAGGCTGGATGTAGAGCTGCAGCAGAACCTGCGCTAGCAGTTCCCAGGCAACGGCGTAGCCGGGATCCATTTCTACCGCCCGCTCCGCCAGGTCCAGCGCATGCAGAGTGTCCTCGCGAGTGAAGCGCCGCCAAAGGTTCCGCCCCCTCAGCACCAGCTCGTAGGCGGCCAGCTGTTCGGGCGGCTTTCCCTGCACCCGCGTGACCACCGCATCTCGCGCGCCGAGAGCAAGTCGGTACGCGATCTCCTGGGTCACGGTGTCCTGGAGAGTAAAGAAATTCGCCAGCCGCTCCTCGTATCGGCCGACCCAGCGATAGGTCCCGCTGTCGGGATCGACGAGTTGCAGCGACAACCGCAGCGTGTCGCCCGTTTGCCGCACCGATCCCTGCAACACGAGGTCCGCGTTGAGCTGGCGACCAATGTCCACCGGGTCCGCTTCTGCGTCGCGGAAGCTGGAGTTGCGGGAGATCACCGTCAGATCGCCGAACCGGGCCAATCCGGTGAGGATGTCTTCCGCGAGCCCCGCACCCACCCAGGCGTCCGTTTCGGACCCGCTATCATTTCTGAATGGGAGTACGGCGATTGTCAGGCGAGGATTGCGGTCGAACAAGGCGAGCCCTGGCGCTTCCGGCTCTGTCCACGCCCGGGTAAGGACCACCGCAACGGCAAGCGCGGCAACGACAGCCACAGCGCCGGTCAGCCACCAACTAAGACGCCGTCTCGCAACTGGCACCGGGCCGCCCGCGCCTGTCTCGACCGGGGAAGCAAACATGTAGCCGCGCCGCGGCACTGTGCGGATATAGGTCTGCCCAGGGTCATCGAGGGCCTTGCGGATATCGCGAACGCACTGCGCCAGCGCGTCGTCATTGACGATGACACTTGGCCAGACGCTCGCCACAAGCTCGTCCTTGGTCACCACCCGTCCGGCATTGCGCAGCAGCGTCAGCAGGGTTTCGAAGGCCTTGGGCCTGAGCTCGACCTGGCTGCCATCCCGAAAGAGCGCCATGCGCGCGGTATCGAGGACGAAATCGCCGAACCTGTAGAACTCTGCGTCTTGCAATCGTTCCACCTGCGCTGGTGTCGGCAGAATGTAGCCGGATTTCAGGCAAATTGCAGCGCAAATACAGGTCTTGGCCGGCTGCCGACACCATTGTGCGTGCACGACGCAACCAATGGAATGGAGGACCACCATGTCGAGATCCACACTTGCCGTTTCGGCTATACTCTCCTTATGGGCTCTGCCCGCCGCGGGAAATGATCTGGCCGGCTGGGTAGATGCCGAGGTGAATGCCGGCCTCGCCGCCTCGAGGCATCCGGCCCAATACAGGGATATCGGGGAACGGCCGTGTGCTCCCCCGGTCCCCGCCGCGCACGATGGCAGCGTCGCGGCCGATATCGATTGGCAAGTCAACGAGATGCTCCCGCGACCCTGCACCGGCCGCTACGCGAGTTCCAATTGACCGTTCCTGGCTTCTTCCGGCAAGCGGCCGCGCCAGGGATTTCACTCCTGGCGTGGCGACTTCAAATGTGTGAAACGACTTCTCTCTAGATTTCCCTCCCTGCCTTTTCACGACGCAGTCCAGGGAATTCCGATGTCAGCCAAGCGTGCCGATCTGGCCGATGTTCGCAGGTTCTATTCGCAGCTTCTGACAGCCGGAGCCGGCGACGCAGGCATCCGGCTTGAACGCGCCTTCGAAGCCTTGCCCCGAGAGGCATTCCTGCCACCCGGCCCGTGGCGCATCCTTTCAATGCAGGCACGTCGCTATATCGACACGCCGACGGCCGATCCGGTTCACCTCTATCAGAACGTCCTCATTGCTCTCGACGAGGAACGTGGCATCAACAATGGCGAGCCTCAGTTGCACGCCGCCTGGCTTGCTGCCGTCGATCCTCAGCCAGGTGAACGCGTCTCCCATATCGGAGCGGGGACCGGCTATTACACGGCGATCCTCTCCTTCCTGACATCTCCCGGGGGAAGCACCCGGGCCTATGAGTTTCATGAGACGCTCGCCAATACCGCACGCACCAACCTGCAGCCCTTCGAGAAGGTCGACGTCATCTGCGGCGACGCCACTGCGCTGCCGCTGGAACCATCGGACGTGATCTACGTGAACGCGGGTGTCGTGTCGCCGCCGGCCCAGTGGCTCGAGGCATTGCGTCCCGGCGGTCGGATGATCTTTCCGTGGAAGCCGACCAACGACATCGGCGTGGCGATGCTGATCCGTCGCGAGGAGGCAGGCGGGCTGATCGCCAAGTCACTGGGTCGCGCCTGGTTCATTCCCTGCGTCGGAGCTTCACAAGGCCACTCCGGCGACCGCAGTCCGACGCGGAGCGATGTCAGGGCGATCCGTTCGGTCTGGCTTGCCTCCGATCGGAAGCCTGATGAAACGGCGGTGGCCGTCTACGAGGATGTCTGGTTTTCGTCGGCGGCCGCGGCGGAGTGACGCCGGAGCAGAAGGCTGATCACGCAAACGTCAGCGCCGCTGCCGGTAATTTGCCGAAAGCGCCGGCCACTACTCCTCCCTTGTTCTAAGGCAGGCGTCCGCGCCTGCTCCACTCGAGGGGGTCGACATGCTGACACGCCGCGGTTTCACCGCGCTCGCCGCCGGGGGTCTCGCCATGGCCTTCGTGCGCAGAGCCGAGGCGCAAGCCCGCAGCGACCTGGGCGCCGCGATCGAGGCCATGCCGCAGCTCCACTCCCTGCAGGTGCAGCGCGGCGCGGACATGCTCTTTGCCGAGGCGCCTCGTGGAGGCGGCCTCGACAGGTCCGCCAACATCAAATCCTGCGCCAAGAGCATCGTGGCACTGCTGTTGGGCGCGGCCATAGATCGGGGCGAAATTGACGGTGTCGGCGCGCGTCTCGGCGACGTGGCACCGACCATCATCCCGGCCGACGCGACGCAGGGGGTGGCCGACATCACCATGGAGGATTTGGTGAGCCTACGCGCCGGGCTCGAGCCGACCTCGGGACCCAATTACGGCCGGTGGGTGGAATCGGGCAACTGGCTGGCCTTTGCGCTGCGCCGTCCCATGGTCGCCGAGCCAGGCGGCCGCATGATCTATTCAACCGGCACGACCCACATACTCGGCGCCGCGCTTGCCGAGGCGACGGGTGAGAGTCTTCTCGACCAGGCCCGTTCACGGCTGGGCGAGGTCATGGACTTCGAGGTCCCGCCCTGGACCCGAGATCCGCAGGGCTATTACCTCGGCGGCAACGAGATGGCGCTGACCCCACGGGCGATGCTGAAGATCGCCGTCATGCTGCGCAACGGCGGAGAGTTTGAGGGCCGGCAGGTGCTGCCGGCGGACTGGGTCGAGGCCTCGCTCGTTCCCCGCGGCCGGTCGCCCTGGTCGGGACTGCGCTACGGCTATGGCTGGTTCCTCTCCGACACCGGCTTTGCCATTGCCCGCGGCTATGGCGGCCAGATCATCGCCGCGCATCAGGAACGGCGCCTGGCCATTGCCATCACCTCCGACCCGACCCAGCCAGCACGCTCTGAAGGCTATTTCGGCGACCTGATGCAGCTGCTCGACGGGCCGGTGCTGGCGCTGGCGTAGGTTGCTCATCCGTCCCTGCGATGCTTGGTGTGGGCACCATCCATCCCCACCCACCGGGTCATCCCCGAGTTGGTGATGTTTTCGTGGCTCACACTCACGCCCGCGCGCCGCATCCCGCCCATACGAGTACCCGGCCCGGACCTCACTCCACGGCCCCCACGTCAGCCGGCGGAACGAGTGGCGCGGACGCGCGTGTCTGGCCCAGCGCAGCAGGCGGGGCGCCGAGGCTGTAGGTTTCGCTGAGCCAGGCGCCGATCACATCCTCGTTCGGATGAGCGGGCTGGGGTGGCTGCGCCGGGGAGGCAAGGGTGCTGGCAGCCTGCAGGGCCGGTTGCTGTGAAGTCTGATCTGGCCGGACAGCCGGTGTCGGCACACTTTCCATCACCACGGCAGCCGGGCTCCCCGCACCCGCCTGCGGGAGGCGGAAGTCGGGTAGCGGCATCGGCACGACATAAACGGCCTGGCTCGGTTGAGCCGCGGCGACCGCGACACCCTGTCCCGTGCCCAGCCGAGGAACGATGGCGGCCGCAAGCATGTCACCCTGATGCGCCTTCGGCAGATAGGCCGCAACCAGCTGCCGGACCTTGTCGTCCCTTGCCCGCGCCCCGCTGAAGCCGAACGCGGCAACGATGAGATGCCGGCCGTCCTTGCGCGCTGCGGTCAGGATCGTCGAGCCGGACGAGGTCGTCCAGCCGGTCTTCAGCCCGTCGACCGCGCCCATATAGCCCAGCACCCTGTTGTGACTGCTGTAGGTGCGGCCGCCATAAACGAACCGTGTCGTCTGGAAATAGGCGTAGTATTGCGGGAAGTGCTGGTAGACCGCCATGGCGAGGATCACCTGGTCGCGCACGGTGGTGAGATTGTTGGGATCGGGCCAGCCCGAGGCATTGGCATAGCGCGTGTCGTGCATGCCCAGCGCTCGCGCCGTTTGCGTCATGCGCTGCGCAAACTCGGATTCCGTGCCCGAGATGTGCTCTGCGATCGCCCGGGCCATATCGTTGGCCGATATCGTCACCAGCGACTTGATCGCATCCTCGACCGTGATGCTCGAGCCGGCCGCCAGCCCCAGCTTGGTTGGCCGGGCCGCGGCAGCGTGGCGCGAGACGACCATCTTGGTGGAGAGCGAGATGTTGCCCGCTTCCAGTTCCTGAAAGAGGACATAGAGCGTCATGACCTTGGTCACCGACGCCGGATAGCGTTTGCTGCCGCCCGCTTCCTCGTACAGCACTTGGCCCGTCTTGGCGTCGACGACGATGGCTGCCGGTCTTGCCAGATTTTCGATGGCCGCAACGGAAGTGAATGCAGCCGCAAGGTTGAGCACGAAAGCGGCAATGACGGTGAGGACGTAGCCTCTCAAAGATGCAACGATACGCATTGACCGGGCACTACCGCAGCTTGGCGTTCTGACTGCCCCGAAATCTCATGTCTCAATGCGGCGGCAATGCGCCTAAAATTCGAATGAAATTGAAAGTAGGAGTTGGAGTTAATGCACCTTTAAGCGCCTCGATCGCCGGACCAGCTCCGGATGCGATCGGCTGGCGATGATGATCCCCTCCTATCCCGTTGCCTTGAACGCCGTCATCAGCACGTCGCGGAAAATGTCGACCGACGCCTTGTAGGCGATGGCGGCGTTGACCCTTGCCGTCGCCCACGGCCTGGTGTCGACGACCATCTGCCCGAGCGTCTGCTCTCCTGCCGTTTCGATCGAAACGGGATAGTGTCCCCAAGCGGTGATGACGTCCTCGCGCACGAGATAAGCGATGCAGAGGGCATCGTGGACGGGCGCGGAAGGCGTGTCACCCTCCTGGTGGTATTGCTCGATCCGATGGCGAAGAAAGCGGCTGCAGGCCGTGGCCGCAGGCGTGCCCAGCCGGTCGAAGGCGTCGCAATCGGCAAGGATCAGCGGAGCGCTATGGGTGGCATCGAGCGGCATCACCACGATCTCGCCGATGTCGGAGGAAAATACTGCGCGCGCCGCTTCCGGGTCGACCCAGAAATTGAACTCGGCGGTGGCGGTCACGTTGCCGCCAAGGTGGGCGCCACCCATCAGCACCAGCCGGCTGATCTTTCGCGCCAGCCGCGGCTCGGCGGCAAGGGCGAGCGCCACATTGGTCAACGGGCCGGTCGCAACCAGCACTATGTCGGCGTTCGCCGGGTCCATGAAGGTGTCGATCAGCATGCGCACGGCCGGCGTCTCGTGGACGGGGGTCCGCGAGGGCGGCAGGTCGAGATAGGCGACCTGGAACTCGGGATTGCCGGCATTGAGGATGTCGCGCGGTATGGGAAAGTCCGGCCGAACCAAAGGACGGCTGGCCCCGGCATGAACGGGAACCTTGGCGCCGATCAGATCGAGCACCCTCAGCGTGTTCTCGGTGGTGTTTTCCAGCGCCACATTGCCGTTGACGGTCGACACGGCCATGAGCTCGAGCTCCGGGTGGAGCGCCGCGACGAATATGGCGATGGCATCGTCCGTGCCTGTGTCGCAGTCGAGGACCAGCCGGGTCATGGCAATACTCCTTGTCGGACCAGGGAAGGGCTGAGGTGAGGACGTCACTTCAAGCGAGGATGCGCCGGGTTTGCAACCCCGCAACCTCAACCTGTCGAAATTCCGAGCCCGGAGTCGTCGTGTCGGCAGGAGGCGGTACCGAGCTTCTGTTGAGCTCGGCCGGTAAAGCCGCTTTAATCGCCGCTGCAACGGGAGGGTTGTGTGATGGAGCTGTCTTCGCTGATCATTTTCGCCGGGGCGCTGTTCGTGGCGGCCGGGTCGCCGGGCCCGAGCATCGCGGCGCTGGTGGCGCGAGTCATTTCGAGGGGCATCAGGGACGTATTCCCGTCCTGCTTGCCATGTGGATCGGCGAGGCGATCTGGTTGACCTGCGCCATTTTCGGCCTCGCCTTCATCGCCGAAACGTTCGGCCTAGCCTTCCTCGTCATCAAATATCTCGGCGTTGCCTACCTCCTCTATCTTGCCTTCAAGATGTGGACGGCGCCCGTGGCCAAGGATGTCGGCGAGATCCCGGAAGCCGGAAGCCGGTGGAAGCTGTTCCTGACCGGCATGACCGTCACCCTCGGCAACCCGAAAATCATGATGTTCTACCTGGCGCTGCTCCCGACCATCCTCGATCTTTCCGCCGTCGGCCTCGTCGGCTGGGCCGAGCTGACGCTGACCATGCTCCTCGTCCTCGTCACCGTCGATGTTGCCTGGATGCTGGCCGCCGCCCAGGCGCGCAGGCTCTTGAAGAGCGCCCGCGCCATGCGCATCGCCAACCGCACCAGCGCCTCGATGATGGCCGGCGCCGCGGCGGCGATCATGACCCGTTAGCTGGAGGAGGACACATGGAATGCGCGGATACCGCCACGACGCAGGGACCGGACTGGCACGCTCTGCAGACTGCCATCGCCGGCCGTGTCATTCTTGCCGGCGCGCCTGATTATGAGGAGCGCCGCAAATCGCAGATCTCTCGTTTCGATGCGGTGCGTCCGCAAGCCGTGGTGCTCTGCGAGACAGCCGAGGATGTCGCCGCGGCCATCGCCTTCGCGCGGCGAAACGCCATCCCGCTCGCGCCTCGCAGCGGCGGGCATTGCTTTGCCGGGCACTCCTCGAGCGAGGGCATGGTCATCGACGTCACCCCTATGTCCGCGGTCTCCGTTTCCGAAGGGCTCGCCACCATCGGCGCTGGAGCACGCCTCGGCGACGTCTATGACAGGCTTCTTGAACATGGCCTCACCATTCCGGCCGGATGCGGCCCGACCGTCGGCATCGCCGGGCTGACCCTCGGCGGCGGGCTCGGCATTCTCGGCCGCTCCCATGGGTTGACCTGCGACAGCCTGCTCGCGGCCAAGGTCGTTCTTGCTGACGGACGTATCGTCACCTGCGACGAGCAGCACGAGGCGGACCTGTTCTGGGCGCTGCGCGGCGCTGGCGCCCGCAATTTCGGCATCGTCACCCAATTTGTCTTTCGCCCGATCCTGCCGCCTTCCGCCACGGGATTCCAAACCTTCTGGCCAATATCGCGCGCCGCCGATCTCATCCTCGCCTGGCAGAGCTGGTCGCCGAACGCCCCCGACGCGCTCGCCGCCAGTCTGGTGATGACGGCAGACGCCGACCAGGCCAAGCCGCCCGTCATCAAGGTTTTCGGCGCGATGCTCGGCACGGAAGCGCAAACGCGGGAGCTGCTGGAGGAGCTGGCCAAAGCGGCGGGCACAGAGCCGACTTCGCTTTTCGCCAAGTCGATGACGCACCGCGAAACTAAACGCTACCTCGCCTCGCTCGGCGACACCGATCTCGCGGCGGAGCCAGCAGAGGCGGGTCACGCCTACAGCAAGTCGGAGTTCTTCCGCACGGCAATGCCTCCGGACGCCGTCGAAGCCCTGGTGGCGCACCTGAAGGCGGATCGGATTGCTGGCCAATCACGCGAGCTGGATTTCAACCCCTGGGGCGGCGCCTACAACCGGATCGAAGAGACCGCGACTGCCTTCGTTCACCGCAACGAGATCTTTCTCCTCAAGCATACGGCGGTGGTCGGGGCCGAGGCGAGCGCGGACGAAAGGCAGGCGGCGCAGCGATGGCTGGATCGCGCCTGGGAGATTGGACACCCCTCGGGCACCGGACGCGCCTACCAGAATTTTCCCGACCCCGCCCTTGAGAACTTCGAGGACGCCTATTACGGGCGAAACTGCGAGCGGTTGGCGCGAGTGAAGCGTAAATACGACGCCGACAATGTCTTCCGGTTCGACCAGTCCATCAGAGTTGGTTGACTGCTTCGCCCTTTTCGCTCTGGCCGAGCCTGCGCGCTGCGTTGGCTCCCGCAGCGAGGATCTGGTCCGACAGCTCCGGGCGATCAACCGCTCGGGCCAGCTGGAGTGTACCGATGAGGGTCGCGAATATGGCAAGGACAGCCCCCTCCCGATCTTTCACTTCTAGAGGCAATTCACCCGCCAGCCGATTGACCAGCGCCAGGACACTTTCCGTGTACGCCCGGCGCGTTTCGGGTGACTCGCGTCCAATCTCGGGCAAGAGCGCCGCCGACGCGCATCCGTGACCGGGATCGTCCCGATGCTGGGACGAGAGATAGGCCGAGATCGCCGCTTCCGGCCCGCCTGCCGCCAACAGACTATCGATCTGCTCGAATTGCTGTTCCAGCGCAGCAGAGACGCTGGCGCCGATCAGCGCGGCCTTTGATTTGAAGTGGGGATAGAAGGCGCCGTTGGTGAGGCCAGCATCGCTCATGATGCTCGCCAACCCCGTCGCGGCAATGCCGTCTGCCCGGAAACGGCCGGCCGCAACCTCCACGATCCGTTGCTTCGATGCGTCCTTGCGACCTTTTTCGTAGCGCATGGCCCTTCCTTGTCGATTCGCCATTGCATTACGATCATATACTAAATAAGTAACCATAAGGCAATTACAGAGCGCCAAGACGTTTCGGCGCGTTGGAGACAATGATGAACGCCCATTTTGGAACGACCGCGATCGTGACCGGAGCCTCGTCCGGCATCGGCCGCGCTAGCGCCGAAGCCCTCGCGCAAGCAGGCTTTACCGTCTTCGGCACCAGCCGCAGACCGACGGACAACGGCCCCGAAAATGTGACCATGCTGGCCTGCGACGTGACCGACGACAGTTCCGTCGCCTTGCTGGTTTCAACCGTGCTCTCGAAAACCGGCCGCATCGATGTCCTCGTTAACAACGCCGGGGTCGGCCTGTTGGCGGGTGCCGAGGAGTCTTCGGTGGCTCAAGTCCAGGCGCTGTTCGACGTGAACCTCTTCGGCGTCGTTCGCATGACAAATGCCGTGTTGCCGGCAATGCGACAGCGCGGCGAGGGACGCATCATCAATATCGGCTCGATCCTCGGAGTGATCCCCGCCGCCTATTCGGCCCACTATGCCGCTACCAAGCACGCCCTCGAAGGCTATTCGGAATCGCTCGACCATGAGATCCGGGCCTTCAATATCCGTGTCGCAATCATCGAGCCGGCCTATACCAAAACCGTCTTCGACCAGAACGGGTGGGAGCCGGATTTCCCATTGAACGACTATGCCGAGGCACGAGCCACCGCTGCCGCGGCGATACGCGATGTGATGCTCAAGGCCGATCCGCCCGAATTGGTGGCCGAGGCAGTGGTCACCGCTGCAACGACCGACCGCCTCAAGCGGCGCTACAAGGTCGGCAAGACCGCACGGCAAATCGGCTTGCTGCGCCGGCTCGTGCCCGCGGAAGCCTTCGACAAGGCACTGCGCAAGCAGACGCGCTTGCCGGTATAGAGAACCGGGCTCACGCGAGCCCCAGTTCCCCGTCGCTCGCCTGCCGGGCGTATTTGTCGGCCGGCGGCCATGGCCGCTCTGTCCAGTGCGGGGCGTAGGCAAAGCTCGAAACGGATCGCCCCTTCGGGCAAGGCCGGCAGCCCGTCCTACAACGCCCACGCATGGGCGCGGCGGATGACGCGCAGCCAGTCTCGGGCCGCAAGGAAAGCGTGATATCGCTGACGCGGACTGCGATCTATGTCCATGACCGTCAGCAGATGGACGTTGAGCGCACCGGCCAGGGCGTTGGAGGCGCCGGCGACCCAATAGGCACCGCGCGTTGACTCGTCGATCCGCCTGTCCCGCCCGAGCCCCGTCAGATATTCCTTGAGCAGAACATCATGCCGCTGCAACGCGTTCGGCTCGAAAAAGCGCAGCGATTGGAGCATCGAGCTCACATCCTCCAGCGGTGAGCCGGGCCGCGCGCGTCCCCAATCGATCACCAGGGGCCGGCGATCGACGCCTCTCCTCATCATCGTATTACCCGGATGCAGATCGCCGTGGATCGGACGCCGGTCGAACGCGCTCTCGGTCAGCAGGGCACTGCGAAGTCTGGCGAGGCTCGAGACCACCCTGTCGAGCATGCGGACATGTCGCGCCAGCGGCCTCAGATCCGGATCGTGTCGGCAGTCTTCGAGCCGTGCGACCGTTTCGGCGGCGCTCGCGGCGAGCTCGCTCTCGTAGTCCCAGTCGGCCAGCGGCAAGCGGCTTTCCACCGTATCGGCGTGAAACCGTCCCAGTTGGCGCAACAGAACGGTGGTGAGATCGAGGTGTCGCCAGGGCCAGGCCATGGCGCGATTAATGGCCTCCACCACCAGGAACGATCCGGCTTGCCCATGTTGCACATCCAGCAGCCGCGGCGCGATGGCGCTCGCATGCATGGCGACGAGCTCGCGATAGATAACCGCCTCGCGCCTTGTGCGGCCCTGCAGGTGCTTGATGACGAACGTGATGGTTTGCGGTTTGCCTCGCCTGTCGGCAAAGCGGGCAGCGATGCGGACGACTTCGCTCGCTTCACTGCCCGACGAGAGGCGGCGGTGGCTCAGAACGGCCTCGCCTGCCGCCGGACCAGCGACGTTGAAAAGGGCTCTGCGAGCGGCGGCATGGGTCGGGTCGGTCAAAGTCATGAACGCATGATGGGGATAGGCTCCGGTTCGCTCAACCCTGCTCCCGGTTTTGCGACTGTGCGCTTGTGCAGCAGCTCTCGGCGGGGCAGGCTCGCCGGCTGGCGCAACCGGCGCGCCGTGCAAGGCGACCGGGGCTCACACGAGCCCCAGTTCCTCGTCGTTCGCCCGCCGGTTATATTTGTCGCTCGGGGGCCACGGCCGTTCTTTCCAGTGCGGCGCAAAGGCGAAGCTTGAGACGGACCGGCCTTCAGGCAGGGCACCGTTCCCTGCGCCTATGGTATAGTCGTAGTAGAGCTTGACGATCTCCTCGCGGCTCACCTGCTGGGCGGCTGGATGCTCAAGGCAGGCCTGCCGCCAGCGGGCGATCCGGGCGTATTCACCCGTCTCGGGCAGCCGGAAGTCTTCGTAATAGTCGAGGAACCAGAAGCGCATGAAGATCGGCGTGAACACCGCTTCGGCAAGGCCGAAGTCCTCGAAGAGAAAGGTGCCGTCCGGGTTGTGCTCGTCGAGAAACCCCGAGAGCTCTCGGTGGAGCTCCAGCAGTTTTGCTTCGAGGGCAGACTTTGCACCAAGATCGCGGTTCATCACCAGGATATAGCCGGCTGTGGTGAAGGGCCCCTCCTTGGCGATCAGCATGTTCTCGATCGCGTGGCGCAGCGGGTCGGCCTGCCGGATCTGCCGTTGCCCCAATGCCTCGTCTAGGTAACGCAGGATCACGAGGCTTTCCTTCAGCACCGTCCCTTGCCCCGTCTCCAGGATCGGCAACGCCGTCGTGCTGCGTGTCTTGGCAAGGAGCGCTGCATCGCGCGGCCGGGTGATGTCGACCGTCTCGAACCGCACTGCGCCCGAGAGGCCTTTGAGGGCCAGCAAGATCTCGATGCGCTGCGAGAATGGACAGACTGGGATGCGGTAGAGAGTGGGCAGATCCAGCATAGCCTTCCCCCTAGTTCGCCGCCAGCGGCGGGCCGGTGAAGCGCAAATTGTGGCGCGCCGCCGCCTCTTCGATCGCTGGCATGTCGGCCGGGATGGAAAAACCGCCGGCCGCCATTTCGGTAAAGAACCCCTCGAACCCGCCGGGTGTCAGGATGACGATGTGGCGGCAAGGGACATCGCCGACGACTTGGAAGGTATGCTCGGAGCCGCGTGGGATGAACACGGTCTCTCCAGGACCGCGCATGAACTCCTCGCCGGCAAGATGAAACTTGCACGCGCCGGTGACGATGATGAAGGTTTCGTCCTCGCCCGCATGTACATGCAGCGGCGGTCCACTGCCAACGGGCGAGAGGCTGTCGACGATCGACATCTTGCCGCCGGTCTCTTCGGTCGAGAGGATGGTCTTGTATTTGACGCCGTTCCAGTCGGCGGCGTCGGAATAGTAGTCGTGGTTGTTCATCGTTTTCTCCATTGCTCACTGTCGCAAAGAAAACGAAGGCGCCTTCGTTGACGTTGGTGTACGCCCGGGCACAGTATCGGTCCAACCGATTGTTGCGATATAGGATATCGCCAAAATGAATTTCGCTACCTTCGACCTGAACCTCATGCGGGTGCTCGATGCGCTTCTGCGCGAAGGATCGACGGTGCAGGCTGGCCGGCGGCTCAATATGTCCCAATCGGCCGTATCGGGCGCCCTGTCGCGGCTGCGCTATGCGCTGGGCGACGAGCTTTTCGTTCGTCACGGCAACCGGCTGGTGCCGACCGCTTACGCCAAACGCATCGAGCTGCCGCTACGCGAGGAGCTGGATCGGCTGGCAACCCTCTTCGCTCCGCCGACGACCTTCGATCCGGCAACGGCCGAAGGCACCTTCCGCATCACCGCGAGCGACTTCTTTGCCGAAATGCTGATGCCGCCGCTCGCTGACCATTTACGCAAAGAGGCGCCGCTGATCCGGGCACAGCTCGTCGACCTGGTGCCGACCAGCTATATCGACAGCCTCGAGACCTATCGCGCCGACCTTGCGTTGATCCCGCGCCAGGAGGTGCCGGACTGGACGAAGAGCCTGCCTTTGTTTCATTCGAGCTTCGTCGTCATCGCCCGGCGCAGGCACCCGCGCCTGGCGGCAGAAAAAATCGTGCCCGACGACGTGGTGCCGATCGACCTCTTCTGCGACCTCGGTCATGTGCTGTTCTCGCCCGAGGGCAATTTCTCGGCCATGGGTGACGCAGCCCTCGCCAGGGTCGGCCGCCGTCGGCAGGTGATGATGACGCTGCCGGTCTTTTCGGGCGTGTGCCGCGCCGTTGCCGAAAGCGAGCTCATCGGCCTTGTGCCGCGCCAGCTCGCTGAGCGCGTCGCGCCCCAAATTGGCCTCGATATCTACCGTCCGCCCATGTCGATCGAGCCCGCACTCATCATCGCCGTCTGGCACAAGCGCCTGAACTCGAGCCCGCTGCATGCCTGGATGACGGAGCAGGTCGTGGCTCTCATGCGCCAGCTCAACGAGGGCGAGGAGAAGAGCGTGACTTGAGGGGGCACGCGATCCGCTCCGTTTCGAAGCTAATCCGACAGGAACGCCTTGATCCGCTGCGCCGTCTCGGCCGGATACTCCTCCGGAAAGAAGTGCCCGCCGTCTGTCGCCTCACCCGCGGCAAGCTCGGCCCATTGACGCCAGAGGCCCATCGGCCCGCCAGCGTCAGAGTACCACTCGGCGAGCGCTCCCTGCCCGCTCCACAGTGCGAGCAGCGGACAGGCGATTGTCTTGCCGGCACGCCTGTCCACTGCATCGTGGTCGCGGTCGATCGAGGCGGCGGCTCGATACTCTTCGCAGATCGCGTGCACATGCGCGGGATCGGAAAGCGCCGCGATATAGGCGTCGCGAACGTCCGGCGGGAACATGTCCGCCGGTGAGCCCCATCCGCCGAGGGCGTTGTCGACCACGGCGTCCGCGGCGCCAAGGATCATCCGCTCCGGAAGCGGAGCAGGTTGCGCAAGCAGGCAGAACGGCCAGAAGGCAAGAGCAAGTCGGGCATCGGCCCGCTCCCACACCTCGGCGGTTGGAACGATGTCGAGCGCAACGATGTGGGTCACCCGATCCGGATAGTCGAGCGCCATGCGATAGGCGACGCGACCGCCCCGGTCATGCCCGACCACGGCGAACCGCTCGCACCCCAATCGGCTCATGACCTCGGCCAGGGTCAGGGCCATGGACCGTTTCGACATAGATGCATGATCGTCTTCATCAGCCGGACATTGACTGGCGCCATAGCCGGGGAGGTCAGCGACGACGACGGTGAAGTCCTCCTGCAGCAGCCGCGCAACGTCCCGCCACATCAGACCCGTTTCCGGAAAGCCGTGGAGGAGCAGCACCGCCGGCCCGCTCCCTGCGGTCTGAACGAACACGCCGCCACGGTCGGTCTCGATCAGGCGTGCGTCCATGCCGTCGATGGTTCTGGTCATCTGCACCTCCGCAAGGTGCACAGCGTGCGGTGGAAACGAGGCGATGATATGGGAAACCATTGCCGTCGGAGTGCTTGTGCGAGCCGCGAAAATATCACCAACTCAGGATCATTCCCGCGAAAGCGGGAACCTCCGTTTCCCCTGCCTGCACCGCCAACAGAGGTCCCCGCTTCGCGAGGATGACCCGGTGAATTGGAGAGGAATGGTGCCCACACACTCCGCACCACCTACCTTTCGGTGGTTTCCTCCGCCACCCCTCTCACCTCGCTGTTGGCCGGCGCCTCCAGTTTCTCCTCGAGCACATTGGCCAACCACATCGCGCAGATCAGGGCGATGATGAAGACGATGTGGCTGCGGGCGTTGATCAGGCCTTCGCGGAAGGTCATGGTGCTGCCTCCCCGTCGTCCGGCTGCCAGAAGGCGGCCCGCACCATCACCATCATCGAGAGCATGTTGTTGAGCCCCCAGAAGCTGTTGGTGAGGATGCCGCCAATGGTAAAGCCGCCAATGCCCAGCACGTAGCTCGCCGTGCCAAAGAGGATGGCGCTGCCGGTGATGGCGATGACGGCGATATGCGGCCAGACGAGGTAGAGATGGCGGCCGGACTGGCGCTCCTTGGGCGTGACCGGAAAGCTGATCTTCTTGCCGCGCAGCACCGTCCAGATCGCTCTGAGGTTGATCGGGAAGAAGGCCAGATAACTCGCCTCGCTCCGCCCGCCCGGGATGCCCCACGTCCCGACCATCTTGGCGAGCTGGAGGCAGATGAGGAACGGCAGCAGCCGGGCGAAGAAGTCGGACGAATATGCGGTCACAGGGCCGATGCTGGTGAGGAGGTAGATGACCGGGGCGCAAAGGAAGACGACGTTCCAGATGCCTGCGAGATAGGACCAGAAGGTCGAGGCATACATCAGCCTTTGCGACCAGGTGAAACCCCGGCGCAGGAGCGAAAAATTGTTGAAGAGGATATCGAGGCTTCCCCCGGCATATTTGAAGCGCTGGATCGTCCAGGAGAGCAGGTCCTGCGGCGAGAGCATCTTGGATTCGACATAAGGGTGCATCACCGACCGCCAGCCCCGCTCGCGGTCGGAATGGAGGATCATCGAGGTGAAGATGTCCTCCGAGACGTGGAACTTGTAAGGGGAAAGGACACTCGCGCCGACAGCTTCGGCCCTTATCGCCTCGAGTAGCTCCGGCGAGATCTCGCTCGTGCGGCTGACCCGGCGCAGTTCGTTCGTCGTATCGGCGATCGATAACTCGACCTGGCTGCTGAAGCTGCGCAGGGCCGCCTCCATCACCGCTTCGCGCCGATGGATCGAGCCTGCCCCGCAGCAGAATGCGGCGTTCGCCCAGTTCCGGCGCCGCAGGATCACGTCGTAGAACATGCGCGGGTCGTTGACGAACGGGTCCTCGCCGAACCGGATCGGGCCGACCAGCCTTTCGACGAACGACCCGACCCCACGCCCGAGGGTGCCGAACCGATCGGACATCGTCTCGGTCAGGGTATAGCCCTCGGGAAGATCGAAGAACCATTGCGGCGTTTGCACCCAGGCCACCTGCGGGTCGCGGAAATAGCCGAGCGTGCGCTCGAGGATCGTCGGGAAGGGCCTTGTATCGGCGTCGCAGATCACCAGGAAATCGCCCGAGGTATTCTCCATGGCATTGCGCAGGTTCCCGGCCTTGAAGCCTTCATTGGTGTCCCGCGTGATGTAGTTGACGCCTTCCTCCTCGCAGACTTCCCGCATGCTCCGGCGCCTGCCGTCGTCGAGCACATGGACCCTGATATCGATCGGGTGGGGATAGCTTATGCGTTTGGCATCCCTGATGCCGAGCCGCACCAGCTCGGGCTCCTCGCTATAGGTGGTGAACATGATGTCGACGGCGAGCAGGCGCGACGGATCGTCGGTCTCGCTGCTGCACTCGCCGATCCGAGCCGGCGGCGGCAGGATCGGCAGGTCCGTCACCGCCCAAAGGTTCACTCCATAGAGGACGAGCCCGATATAAGAGCAGGTCTCGGCAGTAACGAGCGGGATGGCGAACCACAGCGCGTCATAGTTGAGCGAGGCCGTCCAGCGCCACCAGAGATATCCGGCACCGAGGCCGAGCGTGATGGTGATGAGGAGTTGCCAGAGCACCTGGCGCGCAACCGAATGCGGTATCGGATCGGGAGGGACGCGGTCTTCGTAGCGGTCGAAATAGAAAGTGGCGCGCCGCAAATCTGGGGCGCGGTCGCTTTTTGCCTCTTCGTTGGTGACGTCTGAGGACATTCGATGCCCCCTACTCAGAGTGTTGTGTCTTGAGGCGCTTCACCGGTGCAGAGTTCGGATGAAAGACAAGGGTGAGCTGGTTGCCGTGCTCGGTGGTCCGGTAATCGATGCCGTCGCAACAATGCTGGATAAGGGCCATTCCGCGGCCGGTCTCGTCGAGGTCCGGAACCGTGTGATCGTCCGGCTCCGGGCCGGGCTCGAAGGCGGACGACGGAATGGGTATCCCGGTATCGCGCAGAATGACGGTGACCGCAGTATCGACCTCGAAGGTGACGTCGATCAGCCCTTCCTCACCGTGGTAGCCATGCTTGGCGATGTTGACCAGGGCCTCGGCAAGAGCGATCTGCAGGCAATCGAGCTTGGCCTGGTCAAGATGACCGCTCGCCTGCTCAGTCAGCACTTCAGTGACCTGATCGATCCTGGCAAGGTCCGTTGGAAGGACGATCCGGCGCATGGGTCTAGACCTGTTCGAACGCAGCGCTGGCGCTGGCGACATCGGGAAAGATCCGGAAGATCCTGTCCATGCGCGTCAGCGCGAACATGGTGGCGACGGGCCGCTGCAGCCCGCAGAGCGCCAGGTCACCGCGCGGGCCGAGGCGCTTGAGGATGCCGACCAGCGCTCCAAGGCCTGTCGAGTCGATGAAGTTGACCCCCTTGAGGTCGAGGATCAGGCGATGGCTACCGCCCTCGACGACGCCAAGTATCTCCTCCTTGAATTTCGGGGCGGTCGCGGCGGTAATCCTCATGTCACCCGGATCCAGCACTGCCGTGCCGTTGTCGAGCTGAACGACATCGATCATTGTGGGTTCTCCCTGTCGATGATGATGAGCGAGACGTCGTCTTCGAGCGGTTCTCCCTCCGTCCACGCCGCGAGTTGCCGAGTCAGATGGTCAAGTGCGACTTGCGGGAGATCACCCCTCATATCGCGCATAGAAGAGGCGAGGCGCTCGGCACCGAAGGGCTCGCCGCTGGCATTGGCTGCCTCGGTAACGCCATCTGAGTAGACGACGAGGCGGTCCCCCGGTGCAAAGCCGATCGATCCCTCGTCGAATATCGCATCGGAAAGCAGAGCAACGGGCATGCCGCCTTCGCCGACGAATCTGGCACGCCCGTTGCTGCCGAGCAGGAGCGGGCTCGGATATCCCGCCTGGCAATAAACAAGCCTGTCGAGGCGTTCGTCGATCGTGCCGACGAACAGGGTGAAATAGGTCTCGGCCCCTTCCCTGAAGAAGCGCGCGTTGAGAACGTCGGCGACGCGCTTAGGCTGCAGCGTGCCGTCGTCCCGGCGGACCGCCATATTGGTGAAGAACTCCTCGCTCGCCATGTAGCCGAGCGCCACAGCAGCGAGTGCGGCCCTGACCCCGTGGCCAGAAACGTCCGCGCCAAAGAAGCCGACGCGGCCCTCGCCGATGCGGAAATGGTTGAAGACGTCCCCCGACACCGCGCGTGACGGCAGGAAAACGGAGGAGAACCGGCACCCGCAGATCCTGACATCCGGGTCGGGCAACAGGGCGCGTTGCGCGCTGGCCGCCGCATCCAGGTCGTCCTTGATGATCCGATTGGCTTCCTGCAGCCGTTGGTTCTTAGCCCTGAGATCCCGCTCATAGGTCATCAGCCGCTCGGCGGCCCGCAGCCTCGCGACGAGCGAAGCGGTATCGATGGGCTTGGACATGAACTCGTCGGCGCCGGCCTCGAGCCCGCGCATGCGGGCTTCGCTGGCACCAAGTCCGGTAAAGACGATGACGTAGATGTAGCGGCCGAGATCCGTCTCGCGCAGGCGCCGGACGAGCTCAAGGCCGTCCATCTCGGGCATGGTGATGTCGGTCAATAGAATCGAGGCGCTGCCCCGCTCGAGCGCCTCCAGCGCAGCGGCTCCGTCTTCTGTAGCCTCGACCTCGTAGTTCAGCCGGCTCAGCACCGTCTTCAGCACGAGGCGTTCGCCCAGATCGTCATCGGCGACCACGACTTGCATTGCGTGACGGAAACGCTGAGGCGAGCCGCGAGGTGCCGCCGCGAGCGGAGGACCTTGGCAACTGAGTTACCAAAACGCTAAGCCGTACGGGGCGTTTGTCCGGTTGCGCGTCGAGAGCCGGTCAGCGGACGGCGGCTCATGCCCCCGCAGCACTTTTCCGGGCCAGAGCCTGCAGTGCCTCGAAGATTGCGAAGCGCTCGTCGTGCACTGCGCTGATCGACTGGCTAGCCGGCCTGTAGCGGGTAGAAAAGGCGGACATCGCGCCCATCGCCGTCTCGATGTCGGAATAAAGGCCTGCAGCAACGCTGGCAAGAATGGCCGACCCCAGCAGCACCGGCTCCTCGGTCTCGGGCGCTGCCACCTCGACGCCGGTGGTATCGGCAAGGAGCTGGCGCACGAGGTCACTGCGCCCTGCCCCGCCGCTGATGACGATGCGCTCGATCTCGCAGCCGGCGCGGGCCTGCGCCTCGATGATCTGGCGCAGGCCGTAACCGATGCCGCAAAGGCCGGCGATGTAGAGGGCGACGAGGCTATCGAGATCCCGCTCCATGCCGATGCCGAGAATGGCGGCCCTGGTGTTGGGATCGGCATGAGGCGCGCGATTGCCGAGGAACTCCGGCACGATATGCACCCCGCCCGCCAGCTCCACCACGCGCCCGAGATCATCGACCCGCGCCAGGGCTTGGCGGGACAGCCAGTCGGGAAGCGAAAGGCCAACCTCTTCCGCGCGCCGGTGGGCCTCCGCCGAATAGGGGTGGAAGTCGAGCAGCTGCTCGATCGCCGCGCCCGCCGCCGATTGGCCGCCCTCGTTGAGCCAGGCGCCGGGCACCATGGCCGAATAGTAAGGCCCCCAAACCCCGGGCACGAAGACCGGCTCGTTTGTGGTCGTCATCGTGCAGGAGGAGGTGCCGAAGACATAAGCGAGATTAGCCTGTGGTCCGCCGCCATCGCGGGCGCCGACCGATCCGATGCCGCCCGCATGCGCATCGATGAGACCGGCGGCGACGGGCGTGGCGGGAAGAAGACCTAAGTCGTGCGCGGCAGCTTCGGTCAGGCCATTGCCCAAGGGCGCTCCGGGATCGACGATCCTTGTGCCGACGCGGGCAAAACCCTCGTCGGCCAGGTCGTTCAGCCCCACCGCCTCGAAATAGCTCGCGTCCCAGCGCTGCTCGTGGCCGAGATAGGTCCATTTACAGGTCAGCGTGCAGTTGGACCGCGAAAGGTCCCCGGTCGCCCGCCAGGTGAGGAAATCGGCAAGATCGAAGAACTGCCACGCGCCCCGGAAGACGTCCGGCCGGTTCTCCTTCAGCCAGAGGAGTTTGGGGGTCTCCATCTCCGGAGAGATGCGCCCCCCGACATAGTCGAGGACGCGGTGGCCGATCTTGTTGATCCGCTCGGCCTGCTCCACCGCCCGGTGGTCCATCCACAGGATGATGTCGCGTTCGGGCCTTTGCGGATCGCCGACCGGCAACGGTTCACCGCCCTCACCCAAAACCACCAGCGAACAGGTCGCATCGAACCCGATCCCGGCGATCTCGCCTGGATCGACACCCGCCACGGCGACCGCGCCTCGGACCGACGCCGCCACCGCCGCCCAGATCTCCGCGCTCGATTGCTCGGCGATCGAACCGCCCTCGCGAAAGACGCTGATGGGACGCTTGTCGGCGCCCAGCAATTTGCCGTCGGGCGTGAACACCCCGGCCCGGGCGCTGCCGGTGCCGACGTCCACACCGATCAGATATCGGGCTGCCGCCGCACCTCTGCCTTGCGATGTCTCGGTCATCTCGGATCCAGTTCCGTTGCGTTATCGTCAGAGATCGACGCTGTTGGGAAGGATCACCAGGTCGCGCACGACCACTCCGCGCGGACGGGTCAACATGAAGAGCACCGCCTCGGCGACCTCACGCGGCTGCATCAGCGATCCATTGGCGAGAGCCTCTTCCATCTTGGCCTTCGGCCAGTCGTCGAGCAGAGCCGTAACCACCGGCCCCGGCAGCACCGCGCCCATGCGGATACCGTGCTGCGACACCTGGCGGCGGGTGGCGTGGAGGAACGCCTGCACCGCGAATTTCGAAGCGGTATAGACCGGCTCCCAGACCACCGGGATCACACCGGCGACGGAACTGGTGAAGATGACGTCGCCGGTCCGGCGCGCGATCATGTGCGGCAGCACGGTGTTCACGCAACGGAAGACCGCGTTGATGTTGAGGTTGAGCATGCGGTCCCAGGCATCCGGGTCGCCTTCGGCGGCGGGACCGCCGACATAGGCGCCGGCATTGGCATGGAAGATGTCGAGCGGCCCGACCAGGGCCTCGATCCTCGGCATCATCCCCGAAACCTGCTTCCCGTCGAGGAGATCGACCACCAGCGGATAGGCGTTTTTGCCAAGTTCAGCACAGAGGCTCTCGAGCTTGTCGGCGGCACGGTCGATGAGGACGACTTTGGCGCCGGCTTCGATGAGGATCTGCGCGCAGGCGAGACCGATCCCGGAGGCGGCGCCGGTGACAGCCGCCGTCTTGCCGTTCAACTGCATGGTCAATTGTGTCTCCTTGGATAGTCAGGCGCGGCCGTGGCTGGCGCGCGATTGCCGGGCGAGCGAGTCGACGATCACCGCGATGGCGAGGACGCCGCCGGTGATCATGTAGCGCAGCGACGAGCTGAGGTTGAGGAGCGTCAGCCCGTTCGAGATCGCCTGGATGACGAGCACGCCGAGTAGCGCCGACCAGGCGGAACCGCGTCCGCCGAAGAGCGACGTTCCCCCGATCACCGCCGCGGCGATGGCATTGAGGTTGACGTCCCCCGCACCCGCCTGCTGACTGGAAGAGGCAAGCCTTGCTGCCGCCAGCACGCCGCCCGCGGCCGCGAAGGTCGAACAGAGGATGAACGCGGAAAGCCTTATGCGCTTGACGTTGATGCCCGAACGCCGGGCCGCCTCTGCGTTGCCGCCGACCGCGAACATCGATCGCCCCCATTTGGTGCGGGTGAACGCGTAGTGCATGATCATGACGAGCAGCACGAAGAGGCCGAACATCCACGGTACGCCGCGGCCCTGGTTGAGATAGTAGGCGGCCAGCAGCAGGGCGGCCGTCAGTACACCGGCCTTGGCGAGGACGACGCTGAGGCTGCCGGGGGAAAGATTTGCCGCGGCGCGCTGCCGGATCGTGCGCAGGCCCGAAAGCACGATCAATATGCCGGGCACGATCGCGACGGTGTAGGAGAACCAGTCCGGCATGATCAGGATCTGCCCGAACCGCACCAGCGGCGAGGCATAGGGCAGGTTGATCGATCCGCTCGGTCCAAGAATGTAGAGCTGGAAGCCCAGGAGCGCGAGCAGGCCCGCCAGGGTCGACACGAAGCTCGGCATGCCGAACCGGTTCAACAGGAAACCGTAGACGCAGCCCATCAGCACGCCCGTCGCGAGGGCCGCACCGATGCCGATCGGCAGTGGCATGCCGCTGTTGACCCAGAGGACGCCGACAATCGCCGAGGCCAGCCCGCTCATCGACCCGATGGAAAGGTCGATCTCGCCCAGCAGCAGAACGCACACAACCCCCAGCGCGATCAACCCGACGGCCGCCGCATCAAACAACAGGTTCACCAGGTTGTTGGGCGCAATGAATACCGGATTGATCGAGGTGAAGACGACCGAGATCAGCAAGAGTCCGAAGATCACCGGCAACATGCCGAGATCCCCCGACCTCGCCCGATCGACGAACCCACGCAGCGCACCGGCGATGCCCTCGTCGCGGCGCAGACGCGTGTCCGCCTGATCAAACCTTGTCTGCTGGGTTTCAGGAGAACTCCGGTTCATGGCTGCTCACCACCAGTTGCTTCGATACCGCGGTCGCGGCGGCGCGACACGGCGTTTTCCCGTGCCCCGGTGATGGCCGTGACCAGTTCCTCGTGCGAGGCTTCGCCGCCGAACACACCGGCATTGCGGCCGAGGCGGAGGACAACAATGCGGTCGGCGACCGCCCGTACGTCTTCCATGTTGTGGGAAATGAGGATGACCCCGTGCCCGCGCGCCCGCACCCGTTCGATAAGGTTCAAGACCTCTGCCGTCTGGGCAACGCCGAGCGCGGCGGTCGGTTCGTCGAGCATGATGACTTTCGGATCAAGCAGCAGCGAGCGCGCGATGGCGACGGTCTGCCGTTGGCCGCCAGACAGCGAGGCCACAGGCTCGCGCACGGACGGAATCCTGGCTGCCAGTTCCTGGAGCAGCTTCCAGGCGCGGACCTCCATCTGTACCTCGTCGAGCCTTAAAGGCGACAGTTCGTGTCCGAGGAAGAGGTTGGCGACGACGTCGAGGTTCTCGCAGAGCGCCAGGTCCTGGAAGACTGTCGCAATGCCCAGTTCCAGCGCCTTGCGTGGATTGTCGACCGTGACCTGCCGGCCGCCGAACTCGATGGTTCCCGTGGTCGGCTGGTGGACGCCGGCGAGGATCTTGACGAGTGTCGACTTACCCGCGCCGTTGTCGCCGACCAGCGCCACCACTTCGCCGGCATGGACGTCGAGCTCGATGTCGGAAAGGGCCGTCACCGCGCCGAACGTCTTGGAAATGCCGCGCAATCGAAGGAGCAGCTCTCCCTGGGGCGGATCTTGCTCGTTCACCGGCGGCATACCGACCTCCTTGTTCTGCCCGCGCACAAATCTTGCGCGGCGGGAAGGAAAGGCTGCGCCGTGAACCCGGCGCAGCCCAGTTATCCTACTCCAGGATACCCAGTTCGCGGCAGGGCTCTTCATATTCGCCGGTGCAGACCTGCTCCGGCGTCTGGATGCCGGCGTCGAAGATCTCAGCCTTGATGTTCTCGCGGGTGACCACAGCCGGAACGAAGAGCGTCGAGGGCGTGTCGTAGAGCGTTGTTTCAGGCTCGGGGGTTTCCCCCTTCAACAAGCTCACCACCACCTCGGCCGCCGCGCGCGCCACGATCTCCGAAGGTTTGGAGATCGTGTTGTACTGGTCGCCCGCGATGATCAGCTGCAGCGCGGCAATGGTTGCGTCGTTGCCGGTCACCGGCGGAACCGGATCGACGCCCGCCGCCTTGAAGGCGGCAATGGCACCGCCTGCGGTACCGTCATTGGCAGCAACGACGCCGATGATCTGGTCGCCAAAGCGCGTGATCTGCCCGGCCGCCCATTCCTGCGCCTCGGGCGGCGCCCAGTCCGGGGTGTCGAACTCGGCAAGGGTTTCGTAATCGGAGGCGTCGAGCGCCGAGTCGATGCCGTCGCGGATGAGCCCGGCCGCCGCATCGGTCGGCGAGCCGTTGATCTGCAGCACGCCCGATCCAGCCGGAACACCCTCGGCCTTCAGATGGTCGACCAGCGACTGGGCAATGGCCCGGCCGATGCCCTCATTGTCGAATGAGACATAGTAGTCGGCAGGCGTGTCCGGGATCGGCCGGTCGTAGGCGATGATCTTGACGTCCTGCGAATGGGCGATCTCGACAAGCGCGGCGGCGGCCGCCGAGTCGACGGGGTCGAGGACGACAACTTTGGCGCCCTGCGCAATCACCGAGTTGAATTGCTGCTGCTGCAGCGCCGCATCGGCGTTCGCGTTTTGGTAGATCACCGTGCAGTCGGGACAGAGCTCGTCCATGGCGGCCTGGAAGCCCGGATAATCGTGCTCCTCATAGCGGGTCGAGGCCTGGTCGGGCATCAGGAAGGCGACGGTCGCCGCCTCCTGGGCCATGGCGACAGTGGCGGACGTGGTGATGGCAACGACCGAGGTCGTCGCGAGTGCATAGGCGATGGACTTCATTTTCTCCTCCAGAGAGCTTCCGGTCGGCGCACAGTGTCCCGGCCATCCGAGGTCGGGTCTGCGTGTCCTGCCGACACGTCCTTTCGCAAAAGCCGTTTCCTCCGCGCGACCGCGTTTTTCGGCGCGCCATCGATTGCGCAAGCTTGCGCAATCGATGTAGCATGATTGTCACGAGGCGGTTTTGCCGTCAAGGTCCCTCACGACGCACGGGGCTCACGATTCGATGGCTGCCAAGGACACGACGCCTGCCAGACGAACGACGATCTATGATCTGGCAGCGCTCGCCGGAACATCGGCGAGCGCGGTGAGCGCTGTGCTCAACGGCTCATGGAAGAAGCGGCGGATCAGCCAGAAGCTGGCCGACCGCATCATGCGAATTGCCGAGGAGCAGGGCTACTCGGTCAACATCCAGGCGAGCCTGTTGCGGCGCGAGCGCTCCAACATCATTGGCATGATCGTGCCCAAATACGACAACCGCTATTTCGGCGCGATCGCCGAACAGTTCGAGGCGCGGGCCCGCAGGCTCGGACTCTTCCCGGTCATCACCTGCACCCAGCGCGATCCCGACCTCGAGCTCGAGGCGGCACGGGAACTGGTCGCCTATCGGATCGACTGCCTGGTCTCGACGGGCGCCACCGATCCCGACCACATCAGCGCACTCTGCGCCGCCGCCGGGGTCAGGACGATCAACCTCGACCTGCCCGGCAGCAAGGCGCCCTCGATCATCTCGGACAACTATTCCGGCGCCCTCGATCTCACCCGCCACATCCTCGACCGCTGCGAAAAGGACTTGGGCGACAAGCGCCCCCTGCTCTTCGTTGGCGGCCGGGCGACCGACCATAATACGGGCGCTCGCATTCGCGGCTTCCGCGATGCCCATGCCGAGCGCGGCATACCGGTGTCGGAAGAATTCATCCTCGCCTGCGGCTATGCCGCCGAAAAGGCCGAACGTGCCCTCGCCGCCCTCGACATGCCCCTACCCAGGGGGATGTTCGTCAATTCGACGATCACCCTCGAAGGCGTCGTGCGCTGGCTCAACCAAAACCGCCCGCCATCCAAGCACCCGTTACGCTACGGGTGCTTCGACTGGGACCCATTCGCCGTGCTCTTGCCCGGCAATATCGGCATGGTGCAGCAGGATGTGACCCACCTTCTCGACAAGGTGTTCGAGGAGTTGGAGACGCCGTCCGGGGCGGGCGAGCCGATCCTGGTGCCGTGTATTCTCAGGACTCTGTAGAAACGAGCATCAGCCCTTGCGTGCCCTGACATGCAGAAAGATCGGCGCAACCCGCGTATCGGCAACCACCGGCTCGGCCAGCGCCACCTCCTCCGACGCCATCGGCTCGCCGAATGCTTCGATCGTCAACTTGGCGCCGACGATCATCGACACCCAGCTCGTCAGTGTGCGATGGAAGCGCGGCACCGAAAACGGCGTCAGCCCTTCGCGCTCTTCTGCCGGAATCGCGGAGAATATCCAGCGCTCGATCCGCCCGTCGGTCTCATCGAAATAGTCTGCGACCTGCACCGCGACGGGCTCTCCGGTTTCGTCCCGGATGTTCCGGCGCGTCGGCGGCACGAAACACGGGTGCAGGATCGAAAACTGCAGGAATCCGCCGGGCTTGAGGAGGCGGTAGACTCCCTCGAGCACCGTGCGCTGGTCCGCCATGTCCATCATAGACATAAAAGCGGTGACGAAGTCGAAGCTCTCGTCCGGAAAGTCGATGCGTTCACCATCGCCGACCACGTACGCGATCCCAAGAGGATCCTGCGCCTCTGTCTCGCGGGCATGGCGAATGAAGGTCGGCGCGATATCGAGCCCCGTCATCCGGGCGCCGAGACGAGCGACGGCCCTTGTATTGGTCCCCTCGCCGCATCCGAGGTCCAACCCTTGAAGACCGGCGACGGTCGGAAGCATGTCGAGAAACGCCGGGGTATTGAGCGCATCGCGGTATTTGTCGTAGCCCGCACGCGAATAGATCGTCCACGTTTCCGCGTTGCTCTCCCAATGTCTGGCGACGTCTTTCGCGTCCATTTCCGCCCTCCTCCTGCAAGCCACACGAACAGCGAGCTATAGGGGCGGCGGAACAGGATGGGAAGGCGGGCACGCCGAAGACGTCCGGCTCTGGATGCGATCCGGGAACCTTTTTCGCCATCGCTGATCCAATTGAACGACGCGGGACGCCATACACCCGCGTGGAACCCAAAAGGAGACGCGAAGTGAAACCACTGCCCCTTGCCGTCGCAGCGCTGCTGCTGGCTGGATCGCTGCCGGCCTTGTCGCACGACATTCCAGCCGAAGTCGCCAAATCGCCGCCCGCCGGCGCGTACAAGGCCGTCAGCAGCCTCGTGACGCTGCCCGACTTCCTGCCGGGTCTCGGGCAGCTCTTCGTCGATCCGGAGAGCCTGCCAGCCGGCCCGTTCCTCGCCTACGATCATGATGGCGGGCTCGTCAGCACCATCTACATGATACCCGTCGAGGACCTGAACCCGGACACCAAGTTCGAGGATCTTGCCGCTCCGGGCGGCGACGTCGACCATGTAGACGTCTACTTCAATGCCGGACACCCCGGCGTCGAGGTGCCCCATGCCCACGTTGTTCTCTGGCACGTTCCGGCGGACGAGGAAGCGCGGGTCGCGCAATGAGCGTGCGCCGCAGGCGACTGGTTGCAGTCGGCGCGGGGATCCTTGCCGGCCTCGTCCTTCGACCTCTCCCGGGGCTCTCGGCAGGCACGGTCGAAGTCGCCATGCAAGGCGGGCCGGACGGATCGCATGTCTGGTTCGATCCCGTCGGCATCCACGTGCGCCCCGGCGAAACTGTTCGCTGGACCAACCGCGATCCGGGCAATTCGCATACGGCCACGGCCTACCATCCGTCCCTCGATGGGCACCCGCTGCGGATACCGAACGGTGCCGAGCCGTGGAATTCGGACTATCTGCTGCCCGACGAGTCATTCGAGGTGACCCTGACGGTCGAAGGGGTCTACGATTACTATTGCATTCCGCATGAGCATGCGGGGATGGCGGGCCGCATCGTCGTCGGCATGCCGCGCACCGATCAGCGGCCTTCCGAAGGCGGTCTGCCGGAGGGCGTATTGGAGAGCTTGCCGGACGTTGCCGAAATCATCTCGGCCGGTACAGTTCACCCCTGACCGATAGCACCACGGAGGAAGCGAGCGATGGTGGCAGTGATGTTCGAACGCGAGAGCCTGACCGGTCTCCATGACGCCGCGCTGGTCAGGATCGCGCGCATGGGCGGCGAGAACGCCATCCGCGAGCTCATCCGGCGCAACAACCAGCGTCTGTTCCGCGTGGCCCGCAGTGTCGTGCGGGACGACGCCGAGGCCGAAGACGTGGTTCAGGAGGCCTATGTCCGGGCGTTCACCGGGCTGGAGGACTTCCGCGAAGAGTCCCGGTTCTCGACGTGGCTGGTGCGGATCGCGCTCAACGAAGCCTTTCGCCGCCTCCGCAAGCGACGGGTGACGACGGACCTGCCGTCACTCGACACTGCGGTCAGCGACGATCCGGGCCTTGTCTCGCTGTTTCCGCTCTCGCTCGTGCCTCTTCCCGCCGACAGTGAAGCGGATCGGAGCCAAATGCGAAATCTGCTCGAACATGCCATTGATCGTCTGCCGGAAGGCTTCCGCATTGTCTTCGTGCTGCGCGACATCGAGGGGCTCAGTGTCGAAGAGACTGCCACGCATCTCGCCATCAAGCCGGAGACGGTCAAGACACGCCTCCACCGTGCCCGCAAGCTGCTCCGCGCCAGCATCGAGGCGCAGCTACATGCGACGTTCTCGGAGCTCTATCCGTTCGATGGGCAAAGATGCGTGCTGATGGCCGAGCGCGTCATCGCCCGGCTCCATCGAAACGGAAGCGATGGAGGCGTTCCATCGTAAGCCATACGAACCGGCGGCCGCTCCCCAAGTAGCGGCCGCCGCGGTTGGTGCTAAACAACCGCAGCAGGCGGTCCGAACCAGGTGGCAAGCGCATCGGCGAGCCCCGCGTCGTCATGCTCGCCAACCCAGGCCACATAACCATCGGGCCGGACCAGTACGGCCGCAGGCGCACTGACCGGCCCCAGGACCGGAAGCTCCCAGGGGCCGGGGTATTGCGCCTCGACCAGTTGCACCCGATCGGCCCATGGCATGATGTCGAAGGCACCGGGCTTCCCGAAATCTATGAATGTTGGCCGGGCCGCGTGCAGCAGGCTGAACACCCGCAGCGCCCCGTCAGCGGTGACGAGGTCGAGATCAGGCATGCGACGCCCGAGCAACGGGTGCCCTTCGCCGAGATCGTAATGGACGCCAAGGCCGGACAGTTCGGCACCGAGGCTCTTGCGTGGTTCGTTCATGCCGACAAGTTCGGACAGGATGCCGGTGAGGGCCTTGGTGCGCTCGTCCACGCGGCGCAGCGCCGTCTGCGCCATGGTCATCTTCAGCACCCGCGCCGCCACCGGGTGGCGCTCGGCGTGATAGGTGTCGAGCAGGCTTTCCGTCGAAATGCCCTTGGCCACCTGCGCCAGCTTCCAGCCGAGATTGACCGCATCCTGCACCCCGATATTGAGGCCCTGCCCGCCGATGGGCGGATGGATATGCGCGGCATCGCCAGCCAGCAGCACGCGCCGCTCGCGATAGGAAGCGGCCTGCCGCGTCATGTCGGTGAACCGCGAGATCCAGACGGGACTATGGATACCGAAGTCCGTGCCGTAGATGTCCTGGAGTGCGGCGCTGACATCGGCGAGGGTCGGTTCTTTCCCGCGCTTCACTTCCGGGTCGGTCAACACCAGCCGTACTGCCGCACCGCCTTCCTCGACCTTGCCGATCGCGTGCGAGCCCGCCGCGTTTTCACGAAAGCCCCATGCCGGTTCCTCGGACATCTGGGCTTCGGCGATGATCCAGCTCATCGACGGGTCCCATCCCGGAAAGTCGATGCCGGCAAGCTTGCGCACGAGGCTGCGCCCTCCGTCGCAGCCGACAAGGTACTGCGCCCGCAGCCGATCGCCGTCGGCAAGGGTCACGTCGACGCCGTCCTCGTCCTGAGTAAATCCCTTGACCTCGCGGCCGCGAAGGATCGGCACATCGAGCTCGTCAACCCAGCCCTCCAGGATACGCTCGCTATGGTTCTGCCACAGCGCCAGCCCGTAGGGATGGCGGGACGGGAAATCGCTGATGTCGAGCGGCGTCCCGCCAAACCCGTTGACCTGCATCGCTTTGCCCTCGGCCAAGAAGCGGTCGGCAATCCCTCGCTGGTCGAGAACCTCGATGGTGCGCGCATGAAGACCGCCGCCCCGCGAACGCTCCGGTTCCTGGCTGAGGCGTTTTTCGACAATGGCCACGTCGACCCCCGCCAGGGTCAGCTCGCCCGCCAGCATCAGCCCGGTCGGACCTCCGCCGGCAATGATCACCGCATGCTCGAATTCAGGCATTCGTCGCTCCCTAAAAATCTAGCCAGGGCCAGCCTTTTACGGGACAAGCAGGGTCTTGAAGCAAGCCCCTTTTGCACTACATGTCAGTATGGCGGGAAGAGGCCACTGCCGACTACCTGCGCGTCTAGCCTGTCCGGCTTGACTGCCTTTCCATACATTCAGGATGAACTCGCGCAACGCTGCGCATTCATGAGGGTGCGTCGCGAGCAGAAGCTGCGCCTCAGCACAGTATGCAGGTCGAGGCGATCGAGTTCGCAGCCAGGACCTCTTCGCCCGGTCGGCCTGACCCCCTTTTCTTCAGCGGTCTTGCATCTGGACAGATTGCCATCATTTGATATATGGATATACCATCAAATGATGGAGGCCCATAATGCTGGGAGCCGCGATTCCGATACCTGCCCTACCGGAACGACAGGACTTCTCGGCTGAAGCCGATCGCACGAGGCTGTCGAAGGTGGCGCTCAAAGCCTATAAGCGGCTTGTCGAGCATTGGGGCCTTACGGGACAGCAGGCTGCGGCGCTTCTTGATGTCTCGACAAGCACCTGGGAGCGCCTGAAGCAGGAGGGAAAGGACAAGTCCCTCAGCCAGGACCAGCTGACGCGCATTTCGGCAATGGTCGGTATCTACAAGGGCCTTCACCTGTTGTTTGCTGACGACATGGCCGATCGTTGGCCCAGGCTCGAGAACAAGGGACCGCTTTTCGCTCGGATGAGCCCGATCGACTCGATGTTGAAGGGCGGCATTCCGCAGATGTTGGAAGTGCGCCGATATGTGGACGCGGTCCGCGGGGGTTTGTAGTTGTCGGTCGACGGTGTGCCCGTCGTCACAGAGGCGTTTCCGAGGACCGTCCGGCTGGTGACAACGGCTCGTCTGCGCGCGGCAGTGCTTGCCCCGTTGGTGGACGATAACGACGAGCTCGAAGCCTTGGCCGAGATCGAGGGCGCGACAAGCAGCCGGATGCTTGCACAGGATCGTGGCATTTCGGGGCTCGCGGCCAACGAGCTCGTTTACGACGTCCCCCACGCCCGCTTCATCAACGCATCCTTTGCCTATGCCAAGCCGCAGCAGCCCAACCGGTTCAATGGAGCCGATCGCGGCGCCTGGTACGCCGCACTCGAGGTCGCGACGTGCCTGCGCGAGGTCGGGTACCATCTGACCAATGCACTCGCTGACGCCGGCGACTACAACGCCATAGTCGATTACGCGGAAATGTTCTGCAGCCTCGCGGGGGAATTCCTCGACCTTCGGCAGGTGCCCGGTCATCCCTCGCTCGACCCTGACAAAACCAGGGCTTACCCGGTCGGAAACGCGCTCGCCGACAGCGCTCGCGCCGCGGGTCTCAACGGCATCATCTATCCTTCGGTGCGACACCCGGGGGGCACGTGCCTCGTGGCGCTGAGGCCAGCAGCCGTGCAATCGGTGAGGCAAGGAGCGGTCTACCGCATGATCTGGAGGGGCGATCCTGTGCCGGCGATAGAGGGCCCTTTGTGAGCATTTCGGCGGCAGCGGCGGGCGAACCCTATGGAACCGGTTGGCCCATGGTCTGAATCAAAGGGGACGCGGCCGATCCCCCAGCACCGCATTCGCCTCGGCCAGGCCGACGCGCAGTTCCGCAACGCCTGTCGCCACGAACCGTGCCCCGGCCCGGCGCAGGATCTCGGTGCGGCCCGGCCGCGGGTCGGCAGGGTCGGCAAAGCCGATGGCGAGCATGCCGGCCGCGTTGGCCGCCTCGATGCCGTGCGGGCTGTCATCGATCATCACGCAACGGCCGGGGGCGACCTCGAACTGTTCGGCGCAATGCAGCATCAGGTCCGGGGCCGGCTTCGGCCTTGCCACCGCGTCGGCACTGTAGATCCGGGGAAAAAACAGCTCCCACAGCTCCAGGTGCCCGAGGCTACCCTTGAGGCGCTGCATGGTGCTGTTGGATGCCACGCATTTGGGGCGTGAGATGCTCCTGACGAGGCCCGTCATTCCAGCCATCGGCGTCAGCGAACTCGCAAATTCGGCAAAGAGCGCCGTGTGCCAGCCGGCAAAGAGGCCGTCGAGATCGGCAAGGCCGTGGTCGCGCGCGATCATCTGGGCGATGATGGTCACCGAATTGCCGGTGAATTTCTCATGCGCCTCAGCCGCGGTGATCTCAATGCCCGCACGCTGCAATGCCTCGGCCAGCGTTCGGCTGGCGATCGGTTCGCTGTCGATCAGCACTCCATCGCAATCGAAGATGATGAGATCGATGTTCTCGAGGCTGCTCTCTGCTGGCGCCTCCGGCGCGGGCACTCTGATATCGGATGTCAGCACGGATCAGGCACCACGCAGGCTGACGGCGCGGTCCGGCCGGTCGGTGGTCAGCTGCCGGATCGGCATGCCAAGCCAATAGGAAAGATCCTGCTCCTCGTTGGGCACCCACACCCCGAGGCGCTCCTTGGGGATCATTGCCGAAATCTCGCTCCAGTGCGGGCCGAGCACGCTCTTTTCGATGGCAATGACGTCCGAGAGGGCGAGCATCGTTTCAAGACCCGCCTTGACCCCGCCCATGCGCTCAGCCGATTTGGCATCGAACGAGGAGAGCGTGCGCATATGCGGCGCCTCGTGCCGGATCGCCGCCAGCACTTCCGCGTGGAAGCTCGTCATTATCGCCCGCCCGGAGAGGCCCTTGGCTTCGAGCATTTCGGCGACGCGCGCCTCGAGCCCTGGATAGGGCGTGCCATTGTGATCTGCCTTGAGCTCGACATGGAGCTCCATGGCCGTCGGGACGAAGATGTCGAGCACCTCCTCAAGCAGCGGAATCGGTTGATCGTCACTGCCCTTGAGGCGCACCTGCCGGTGCTCGCCGGCCTTCAGCGCCGCGACCGGCCCGGTGCGGTCGGTGGTGCGGTCGAGGGTCGGGTCGTGGATGACGACCAGTTCCCCGTCCCCGGTCAGATGCACGTCGAACTCGACGCCATCGACCGGCATCTTCGCCAGTTCGCGAAAGCCGGTGAGGCTGTTTTCCGGCCAGAGGTTGCGGCCGCCGCGGTGGCCGACGATATGTACCATTTGTTGTTGTCCTTGCGTGTGAAGCGCGCGGCTAGAGCGCGATGCGATTTGATTGAATCAAATCGCGCACTCTAGTGTTTTGTTGTCGCGGGATTTTTCGCAAAAAACCGGTTCCCACTTTTTTTGAATCCCGCTCTATTTGCCTGCATCGACAAGGCCTTTGGCGAACCATCGCTGCATCAGCAGGATGATGGCGGCCGGGGGGAGCATGACGAAGAAGGCGCCAGCCATGGCGATGTTCCAGGCGGGCGCGGCGTCGGCGACAGGTATCAGGTTCTTCAGGCCCAGCATCACCGTTGCCATCGACTTGTCGGTGGTAAACAGCAGCGGCCAGAGATACTGGTTCCAGCCATAAAGGAAGAGGATGATGGAGAGCGCCGCAATGTTGGCGCGCGATAGGGGCAGGAGCACGTCCCAGAAGAACTTCAGAGGCCCCGCCCCGTCGATGCGCGCCGCCTCGCACAACTCGTCCGGAATGGTGAGGAAGAACTGGCGGAAGAGGAAGGTCGCCGAGGCCGACGCGATCAGCGGCAGGATGAGCCCGCCATAGGTGTTGACAAGGTTCCACTGCAGCGCCGCCTCGAGCCGGTAGCCGGTGAGGCTCTCGACAAGGCCGGAAAGGCCGGTCGCCGACGCGAACCAGCGTACCGGTCCGGCGGCATCGGCGACGGCCTCATAGGTCGGGATGATTCGCACCTCGACCGGCAGCATGAGCGAGATGAAGATCAGCCAGAACGCCGTCATGCGGAAGGCGAAACGGAAATAGGTGACGGCGAACGCGGCAATCAGCGAGATGATGATCTTGCCGACGACGATCCCGGCGGTGACGATGATCGAGTTGATGTAGAGCCGCGAGAAATCTTCCTCGTTCCAGGCAGTGGCGATGTTGTCGATAAAGTGCGCGCCGGGGAGCCACGGGAACGGCGTCTGCTGCACCTCGGCTGTGGTCAACGAGCCAGCAACGAAGGCGAAATAGAGCGGCATGCAGACCGCCGCCGCTCCGAGGAACAGAACGATGTGGCAGAAGATGGTGAGACCTGGATTGCGCTGGACCATCGCCTAGACCTGATAGTTGACCTTGCGCTCGATCGCGCGGAACTGAAGGATGGTGAAGACGATGGCGAGTGCCATCAGGATGATCGACTGGGCCGCCGACGAGCCGAGATCGAGGAGCACGAAACCGTCCTGGTAGACCTTGTAGACAAGGGTATTGGTGGCGCCGCCCGGCCCGCCCTTGGTCACCGCATCGATGATGGCGAAGGTGTCAAAGAGCCCGTAGGTGAAGTTCATCACCACCAGAAAGAAGATGGTCGGGGCAATGATCGGCAGCGAGACGGTGAAGAACCGCCGCACCGGCCGCGCCCCATCGAGGGCCGCCGCCTCGATCAGCGATTGCGGAACCGCAAGCAGCGCCGCCACCATGAAGATGTAGTCGTAGCACACATGCTTCCAGACGGCGGCGACGGTGATCAGCACCTGGGCATCGAACGGGCGGCGGTTGGGATCCCAGGGCAGGCCAAGACTGTGCAGGAACTGCGCCATCGGCCCGACGGTCGGATTGAACAGGAAGGCCCAGAGCACGCCCGAGATCACCGGCGCGATGGCATAGGGCAAAAGGATGACGCTCTTGTAGACGAAGCGCCCGCGGATCACCTGGTCGGTGGCAAAGGCAAGGAGTCCGGCGATGCTGAGTGTTGCCACGTTCTGGATGATGGTGAACCAGAAGGTCAGCACCGCGCTCGACCGGTAGGACGCGCTGGCAAAAAGCCGGGTGAAGTTGTCGAGCCCGACGAACAGCACCGTGCCGCCGAACGGGTCGACCTGCACGAAGGCGAGCGAAAGCGCCTTCCAGGACGGGATGAAGAAAAAGAACAAAAGAATGAGCAGCTGCGGCGCCAGGAGCCAGACGGCAATGCCGGGCTTGCGGAAATGGGCCGATTTCAGCCCGGCATCGCTCGCTACCGGAACGAGGCGCCGGGTCCAGGCCTTGAAACCCGTGGGAGGACGCGTTGCCGCGTCCTCCCGATTGGTGATGGCGTCACTTGCCAGCATGGAGCGTCTCATAGGCGCGCAGGATCTCGTTGCCGCGCGACACCGAGGCGTCGAGCGCTTCTTGAACGCTCTTCTGGCCGGTCCACACAGCCTGCAGCTCTTCGTTCATGACCGCGAAGGTCTGGTCGCTGTTGCCGAAGCGGAAACCGCGCGAGTTCTCGGTCGGCTCGCCCCGCGTCAACTGCAGGATGGCGATCTCGCGGGTCGGGTGCTCGTCAAAGAACCCCTGCGACTGCATCAGCTCATAGGCCGCGTTGGTCACCGGCACGTAGCCGGTCTCGCCGCTCCACCAGGCCTGGGTCTCGGGCTTGGCGATGAAGTCGAGGAACGCGGCGGCTGCCGCCTGCTCTTCATCCGACTTGCCTTTGAGGACCCAGAGCGCAGCGCCGCCGATATTGCTGTTCTTGGGCTCGGCGACGTCCTCTTCATGCGGCATGAAGGTCGCGCCCCAGTCGAACTCGGCGCCCGACTCGACCGCCGCATGGCTGGCCGTCGAAGCGATGTAAGTCGAGCAATCGCCCGAGGTGTAGAGCTGGGTTGGGCTGAGACCCTGACCGGCGATCTGCAGCACGTCGTCGTCGACCCATTTCTTCATGCGTTCCACTTGGCCGACGACGGGCGTGGTGTTGAAGATGTACTCGGTGTCGAGCCCGCCATAGCCGTTGGCCTTTGTGGCATAGGGATAGTCGTTGATGGCCGAATAGCCTTCGACCATGCTCCAGATGAAATCGCCGGCAAGCGCCATCGAGCAGTCGGTGACACCCTGCTCCTTGAGCGCATAGAGCTGCGTCTCGAGCTCCTGCCAGGTCTCGGCCGGCTTGTCGAAACCGGCGGCGCGGAAGTGGTCGACATTGTACCAGAGGATGGCGGTCGACGAGTTGAACGGCAGGGCCGCCGGCGTCTCGTCGACGATGTAGAAATCAGCGACCGGCCCGACAAAGTCGTCCCAATCGATCTCATAGCCCTGCTGCTCCATCAGCTCGCCGACCGGAACGACAGCGTCGGAATAGAGCATGGTCAGGAAGCTGCGCTCGGTCGCCTGCACCAGTGTCGGATGCTGGCCGACCCGATAGGCCGCGATCATGGCCGCGAAGGTCTCGGCATAGCTGCCCTTGTTGACGCCGACGATCTCGTACTGGTCCTGCGACTCGTTGAAGTCGGCAATGAGCTGATCGACGATCTCCCCGAGCCGCCCGCTCATCGCGTGCCACCACTCGACCGAGACCTTGTCCTGGGCGAACGCGGTGCCGCCGAGCTGCAGGGTCATAAGGCTGATGGCGACGCCGCCTGCGCAGGCCTTAAAGGCCCGCTTGGATAAAATCTTCATCTCTCTCTCCTCTCGCATCGCCGTAATTCCTTTCCCGCTCTCCTGCTCGAGAGGGGCGGGCGGGCCGCTTCCACGGCGGCGACAAAAAGAAGCTAGCGCCCGGTCGTTACAAATGTCAATATGATGTTACATTTGTATGACACTGCCGTTCGGAGGAGAGAATGGCCACCATCGAACTCATCGACCTCAAGAAGAATTATGGACCGGTGCCGGCCGTGAAAGGTGTCAATCTCTCCGTTTCGGACGGAGAGATGATCGTCCTCGTCGGCCCGTCGGGCTGCGGGAAATCGACGCTTCTGCGCATGGTTGCAGGTCTTGAGACCATCACCTCGGGACATCTGCATATCGCCGGACGGGACGTCAGCCGTGTCGAGCCGGCCGAGCGCGATATTGCCATGGTCTTCCAGAACTACGCGCTCTACCCGCACATGACCGTGCGCCGGAATCTCGAATACGGCCTCAAGAATCGCGGCACGCCCAAGGCCGAGATCGAGAAGCGCGTAAGCGAGGCCGCGTCCATCCTCGAGATCGAGCCCTTTCTCGAGCGCCGGCCGCGCCAGCTATCGGGCGGACAGCGCCAGCGCGTGGCCATGGGCCGCGCTATCGTCCGCAATCCGGCGGCCTTCCTCTTCGACGAGCCCCTGTCCAATCTCGACGCCAAGCTGCGTGTCGCCATGCGCGTCGAGATTCGTCGGCTGCAGCGGCGGCTGCGCACCACCAGCATTTACGTGACCCATGACCAACTGGAGGCGATGACCCTGGCCGACCGGCTGGTGGTGATGAACGGCGGCGAGATCGAGCAGATCGGCTCGCCCATCGAAGTCTATGAGCGTCCCGAAACCCTTTTCGTTGCCGGCTTCATCGGCTCACCGCCGATGAACCTCCTGCCGCTCGAGGGCACCGCCACGGCGGTCGAAGGCATCCCCGACCTGCCCACCGGCACGGATATCATCGGCCTGCGCCCCGACGCGATTGCCCTCAACCGCCCCGACGCCCCCGCCCTTTCGCTGCGCGGCGTCGTCGAGCTTATCGAGCCGGTCGGCGGCGAGAGCCACGTGCATCTGCGTGTCGAGGGTATCGCCGAGCCGGTGATCGCCAGCGTTCCCGGCCGCGCCGGCGTACACGAAGCCGAGGCCGTCACTTGCCATGCGCCGCTCGATAAGCTCCACCCCTTCAACAGCCGGACGGGGCGCAGGATGGACTGAACCGGCGGTCGTCGGATGGTTGCCGCAATTGACAAGCGCGGCTCGACTGATGTCGATAGCGCTGCATTGGAGTGGCTGACGGGATGGACAGGCAGATGGGGCAGAAATCGCCTGCGGCGGTCGACACACCGCCGACGACCGAAGAGCAGCTGAACGTGCGGGTCGTCTGGCTCTATTTCATGGAGGGGCGCACCCAGGCCGAGATCGCCGAGACGCTCTCAACCAACCGCCTGCGCATCAACCGCATCATCAACGAAGCCCGACGCTCCGGGCTCGTCTCGATCACCCTCAACTCGCGCCTGACCAGTTGCGTCGAGTTCGAACAGGAACTGGCGAGCCGCTTCGGCCTCAAGCGCGCCATCATCATCCCGACGCCCCAGGACGTCGAGCAGATCCCGGTATTGCTCGGCCAGGCGACCGCCGACTACGTCACCCAGCTGCTCAACGCCGACAAGATGAAGGGGATCGGCGTCGGCTGGGGCGCAACGCTGCGCGAGACCGTGCGCCATATGCCGGCCATGCGCCGCCCGGAGCTGTGCGTCAATTCGGTCATGGGCGGGCTGACCCGCGGCATCGAGATCAACACCTTCGACATCGCCAGCGATCTCGCCCGGCAGCTCAATGCCGAATGCGCGTACCTTGCTGCTCCGATCTACAGCGGCAGCCCGGAATCGCGCGATGCCATCATGCACCAGGATGTCTTCGAGGAAGCCTTCGCCCGCGTCGCCGCCAACGACCTCATCCTCTTGAGCATCGGCGACCTGACCGACCGCTCGCTGCTGATGCGTTATGGCCTGCCCAAGGACATCAGCATCGAGGAGATCGCCGAGGCCGGCGCCTGCGGCGACATTCTCGGCCAGTTCATCGACCGGTCCGGCCACGCCGTCGACCATCCGATCAACCGCCGCGCTATCGCCCTGCCGTTCGAGGCCCTGCGCCAGATCCCCAACGTCGTCTTCGCCTCGGGAGGCCTCCACAAGGCCGAAGCCATCGCCGCTGTGCTGGCATCGGGCCTCGGCAGCGCGATCATCTGCGACGAGCAAACGGCGCGCAAAGCCATGATGATCGCCTTGCAGCACGGTGCAGGGAGCGCTTCGGCGTAGGCGCGAAGCCACCGCAAGAGCCGGCCGGCTTCAGGCCGGCTGCTTCAAGCCGAAAACCGTGCCCTCGGGATCGGCCACATAAATCAGCTCGCCGACCCCCGGCAGACTCTGCTTCTCGTTGATCGTGCGCCCACCGGCCGCGACGATGGTTTGGACGGTCTCGTCGATCGAGGCCACTTCGAACCAGATGATGGTCGGCTGGCTCTGATAGCTGCGGTCCATGACCGCGCCGGCGTCGGTATCGACGAGATCGAGCAGTACATAGCCGGGAATGAACTGCGACGGACTGGTCTTCCAGCCGAAGACCTGGTGATAGAAGTCTGCGGTGCGCTCGACGTCCTTCGCGGTGATCTCGAAATGGGCGATCCTGGTCATTCGCGTCCTCCTTGGCCACCCCCGCCAAGAGTATGGTCCGCGCGGTTAGCGACTTTCAAGGTTCGGACGGAAGCACCAGGCACGCAGAACGCGGCTCTTGCGAACAAAAGGCGAATGCGGTCCGATGGTCCGACTTTGCTCAGGGATCGATTCGTGCCCGCTGACGCCATCTATCTCGAGATGCTCAACCCGGAACAACGGCAGGCCGTCGAGCACGGTGTGGGTACCAACGCGCCGGGACCGCTGCTGGTCATCGCTGGCGCGGGCTCGGGCAAGACCAACACGCTAGCGCACCGCGTCGCCCACCTCGTCGTCAACGGCGCCGACCCCCGTCGCATCCTGCTCCTGACCTTCTCCCGCCGGGCCGCGAGCGAGATGAGCCGCCGTGTCGAACGGATCGCAGGCAAGGTCCTCGGGGTCAGTTCCGGCGCGGTCACGGACTCCCTGACCTGGGCCGGCACCTTCCATGGTATCGGCGCGAGGCTCCTGCGTGAGCACGCCCGCGAGATCGGCCTCGACCCTGCCTTCACCATTCATGACCGCGAGGATTCCGCGGACCTGATGAACCTCGTCCGGCACGAGCTGGCGCTGAGCAGCGCCGCCTCACGCTTTCCCACCAAAGGCACATGCCTTGCGATCTACTCTCGCGTGGTCAACGCGCAGGAGGATTTGGCGCAAGTCCTCAAGACCGTCTTCCCGTGGTGCGCCATGTGGGCGGAGCAGCTACGGTCCCTCTTTGCCGCCTATGTCGAGGCCAAGCAAAGGCAGAACGTCCTCGATTACGACGACCTGCTGCTCTATTGGGCCGGGATGATGGCCGAGCCGACGATCGCGGGTGTGGTTTCGGGCCGCTTCGATCATGTGCTGGTGGACGAGTATCAGGATACCAACCGGCTGCAGTCCTCTGTGCTCCTCGCCATGCGGCCGAACGGACAGGGGGTGACAGTCGTCGGTGACGATGCCCAGTCGATCTATTCGTTCCGCGCCGCAACGGTGCGTAACATCCTCGATTTTCCAACGGCGTTTGCGCCGCCTGCGCGCATCGTCACCCTCGAGCGCAACTACCGCTCGACGCAACCCATCCTTGCCGCCGCCAATGCCGTCATCGAGAAGGCGAGCGAGCGCTTCACCAAGAATTTGTGGAGCGACAGGACGAGCGAGGCCAAGCCGCTGCTGGTGACGGTCAAGGATGAGGCCGACCAGGTCCGCTACGTTTCCGAAAAAATCCTCGAGGCGCGTGAGGGCGGTGTGCTGCTCAAGGAGCAGGCGGTGCTTTTCCGCACCTCGAGCCATTCCGGACCCCTCGAGATCGAGCTGACGCGGCGCAACATCCCCTTCGTCAAGTTCGGCGGCCTCAAATTCCTCGATGCCGCCCACATCAAGGACCTCCTGGCCATTCTGCGCTGGGCCGAGAACCCGCGCGACCGCGTCGCCGGCTTCCGGGTCCTGCAGCTCCTGCCCGGCATCGGACCCGGTATCGCCGGAAGGGTGCTCGACGCCATGGAGACCGGTCCCGACCCCGTCTGGGCGCTGCAGGAAGCTCCCGCACCCGCCAAGGCTGGCGAGGCGTGGACGGGCCTCGTCGAGCTGATGGTCCGCCTTTCCGGCCGGGAGGTCGTTTGGCCGATCGAGCTGGGGCACGCGCGCTTGTGGTACCAGCCCATGCTCGAGGCAACCTATGAGGATGTGCAGGTGCGGCAGGCCGACATCGTCCAGCTCGAGCAGATCGCCGCCGGCTATGCCAGCCGCGACCGGTTCCTGACCGAGCTGACCCTTGACCCGCCGGACGCAACCAGCGACCGGCCCGGCGTGCCGTCGCGCGACGAGGACTATCTGATCCTCTCGACGATCCACTCCGCCAAGGGCCAAGAGTGGAAGGCCGTCCACGTCCTCAACGTCGTCGACGGATGCATTCCCTCCGACCTCGGCGCGGGCACTTCGGACGAGCTCGAAGAGGAGCGTCGCCTGCTCTATGTGGCAATGACCAGGGCGCGCGACGAGCTGCATCTCCTCCTCCCGCAGCGCTTCTACGTCACCCAGCAGACCCGCAATGGGGACCGTCACCTCTATGCGCAGCGGACCCGGTTCATCCCCCGCGCGATGACGCCCCTATTCGAAGACATCCTCTGGCCGCCCGTCACACCGATCCGCGCCGACCTGCAGCCGGCGAGCGCCGCCACTGTCGATCTCGGTGCCAAGATGCGTGGGATGTGGGGGGCGGGGTGAACGGAACGGGAAGTTGATTCTCAAGGCTCGCCCCTCGACCGACGCTACCGATGGGAGAGCGCCTGATCGAGCGATCTCAGCGCCGCCGGCGAGATGCCGGGCAGCATCACGCTGAGCTGCCAGGCATTGAGATGGCCGATATAGCCGAGCATGGCCGCATCGGGCTCGAACCCCAATGAGGTTCGGATGGCCTCGCGGCCGGCTGGCTCGCCGACGATCTCCCTCAGCGGTCGTGAAACCTCACTTCCGTAGTCCGCGGCAGTATCCGTCCGCCGCTCCTGCCGATAGGAGCTCTCGACCTGCGGCCACTGCCGTTCGATGAGCAGGTGCCGGTCCTCTACAGGACCGGCCTCGGGCAGGCCCAGGCGCTCGAACTGGCTGGAAGGTGCATGATTGGCCCGCATGGCGGTGACGAGCTTTTGCGCCATCACCCGCTCGAGCGCCGGATCATTGAGGGGCGTCAGCTGGTCGGGGTCGCTCGCCAGGTCGTAGAGCAGAGTGCCAAAGACATAGGGGGTCCCCATTGCCCTGCCGGCCATACACAGCACCGGCACGCCTTTGGTGAAGGGCAACGGCGGACTGAGCTCCGCATTCGTCAGTTCCGACGGGGTGAAGCGCCAGGCCATGTGCGTCGGCATCAGCGTATACTGCTCCAGCGGCCCATTGGCCGCTTCGGCGCAGCAGCGCATATAGACGTAGCGGCCATCCGTCACCGAAACGTGCCCGCCATAGACCCCGAAAAGGCCCACCTCGCGCACCGGGCGATCCTCGGCAATGGTCTCGCGCAGCGCCCGCCCCTGCATGTCCGCCGTCGGCGCCAGCCCGAAATAGTCGAGCAGGGTGGGACCGAGGTCGATCGTCTGCACCAGGCTCTTGCGCCGTTTGCCGACAACGCGCGTCCGCGGATCCCACACGAACAGCGGGGTGTGGATGTTCTGCTCGTACCAGGGCTGGACGTTCTTGCCCCACCAGTTGCGCTCGCCGAGGAGGAAACCGTGGTCAGTGCAGACGATCAGCATGGTGTCGTCCCAGAGGCCATGCTCGTCCATCGCATCGAGCACCCGGCCGAGGGAATCGTCGCACATGCTGAGAAGTGCCGCGTACTCCATACGCGCATGCGCCACCGCGCTATCGCTCTCGATGACCGGCCGGTAGTCGGGCCAGTCGAAATGGGGCCCGTTGTAGTCGTGCGGATAGCGGGCCTTGTGCTCGTCATAGCTGAAGAACGGCTCATGCGGATCGAAGGTCTCGATCTGCACCAGCCAGCGATCGGTGTCCTTGTTGGTGGCGATGAACTCGATGCCGGCGTCGAAGGTCAGGGTCTGCGGATGCTTGTCGACGCTGTCGAGATGATGCCGGTTGACCCAATCCTGCCGCCAGAGGCGGCCCTCCCGCCAGCTCAGCGTTTCGGGGATCTCGGGCTCGGCCACTTGCCCTTTCCACGGATCACCCTCCTGGCCCCGGAAAAACTCGAAGGTCGAAAAGCGCGTGTGATAGGTGGCGCCGCCGTCTTCCCAGTAATGGGTGTGGTCGGTGACAAGATGCGTGTGCACCCCGCTGAACTTGAGCATCTCCGGCACGGAGTCGTCGAACGGCTCGAGCGGCCCCCAGGACCGGTGCAGGAAGTTGTAGCGCCCTGTGTGCATCTCGCGCCGCGCCGGCATGCACGGCATCGATCCGCCATAGCAGGTATCGAAGGTGACGGTCCTTTCCTGGAGACGCCGGAAATTCGGCAGCCCGGTCCAGTCCGCGCCATAGGCGGGCAGATATTTCCGGTTGAGGCTGTCGAACATGACAACGATGGCTTTCAACGATGCGTCTCCAATGGATAGTCAATGCGCGGCGGGTGGGCAGCAGGTTTCGCTCATTTGGCGGCCTCGTCCTCGATCATCTGCAACCAGGAGAAGGAGCGATAAGGCTCCCTGAGGATGGGCCGCATGACCATGTCGTAGAACTGCGCCAGGGAGTGCTGCCGGCTGACCGAGGACTGGTCGTAGAGCCATTGCACGCGCAGACCGTCGGCCAGCGCGATAAGCCACCGCGCCACCGTCTCGACGGTCAGCCCGTCCGGTAGCGCCGCCTCGTCGACGATGGCACTGAAATGCTCGACGGTTGAGGTGACGATGTCCTCGTAGCGTTGCTCGAACCACTCATGTGCAGGGTGGTTGGCAGGGATGCTCTCGGCCGAGAGCACCGTCATCAGCTGTACGAGCGGCGGATTGCGGTCGTTGTTGCGCAGCGTATGGAGAAAGACGGTCAGCGGATCGAGCCCCTTCTCGCGCTCCGCCTGCGTGTCGCGCTCGTTGCGCGCTTCGCGCTCCAGCAGCACGGCGTGCAGCAGCGCGGCTTTCGAGGGAAAGTGGTGCAGCATGCCGGCCTGGGTCATGCCCACGTCCCTAGCAATGTCCGCAATGCTGGCCGAATTGAAGCCACCCTCGGAAAACAGCCGCGTTGCCGATTCCAGAATAGCCTTGCGGGCCGCGTCGCCGCGCGGGCTGCGGCGGCTGGCGCGTTTGTCCGAGGTCTCGTTCATGGCCTGCTCCCTTGCTGGGAGGACCTGATGCTCCATCCCAGTCACGCCTTTCCTGGTTCGGCCTCGCCAGCGAAATGGCAAGCGGCTTTCTGTCCATTCGGCGTTTCGACGAGGTCCGGAGAGGTTGTATTGCAGATTTCACGCTCGGAACGAAATGCGGGACCGATCGGGCAGCGGGTGCGGAAGCGGCATCCGGAGGGCGGACGCGCGGGGCTGGGCATGTCGCCGGTCAGGATGGTGCGGTTCTCGACCGACCGATCCGGATTCGGCTCCGGCGTCGAGCTCAGCAGCGCTACCGTATAGGGGTGCTGCGGGTTACCGTAGACCTCCTCGGCGGTGCCGATCTCGACGATCCGCCCCAGATACATCACCGCCACACGGTCGCTGATGTGACGTACGACCGAGAGGTCATGAGCAATGAAGAGGTAGCCGAGGCCGAGATCGTCGCGCAGCTCTTCGAGCAGCGAGATGATCTGCGCCTGGATCGAAACGTCCAGGGCCGAAACCGGCTCGTCGCAGATGAGGATCCGGGGATTGGCCGAGAGGGCGCGGGCGATGCCGACGCGCTGGCGCTGGCCGCCCGAGAGCTCGTAGGGGTAGCGCGGGACGTAGTCCTGACTGAGACCCACGCGTTCGAGCAGCTCGACCATGCGGGTTTCCGCCGCGGCCCCGGTGATGCCGACGACGTTGAGGGCTTCGGTGATGGATTGGCCGATGGTCCGGCGCGGATTGAGCGAGGCGAAGGGGTCCTGGAAGATGTATTGGATCGTGGTGCTGACCTGCCGGCGATCCTCGGGTTCCATCGCCGTGACGTCGCGACGGGCAACGCTGATGCGGCCCTCGCTGACGGCATTGATGCCCATGATGGTGCGCGAGAGCGTGGACTTGCCGCAGCCGGATTCGCCGACGAGGCCGAGCGTCTCGCCCGGATAGACCTCCAGCGACACGCCATCGACGGCATAGACCGGATCGGACGTGCGCAGGAACCCGCCGGGGCGCGCCACATTGGTGCGCAGCCCCTCGATCCTCAATGCTGGTTCCCGCTCCCGCTCCCCATGGCGCGCCCGCATCGTGGCTTCGGCCGCAACCGGCGCCACATCGCCGCCTGCCATCGCGACCCAGCATGCCGAGCGCCGCTCGTCGCCCATAGGGGCGAGCGGAGGCACCTCAACGCGACATTTGTCGACGGCGTTGCTGCAGCGCGGATGGAAGGCGCAGCCCGGCGGCAGACGGAGCGGCACCGGCGGTGCGCCGGGAATGGCGATCAGCGGGTCGTCGCCCGCGGTATCGAGCCGTGGCACAGCCTTGAGGAGCGCCGCCGTATAGGGGTGGCGCGGATTGGCGAAGATATCGCGTACCGGGCCCTGCTCGACCACCCGGCCGCCATACATGACGATGAGATCGTCGCAGAGCTCGGCCACCACGCCCATGTCGTGGGTGATCATGATGATCGACACATTGAGCTCGCGACCGAGGTCGGCCAGAAGCCGCAGGATCTGCGCCTGGATGGTCACGTCGAGCGCCGTCGTCGGCTCGTCGGCGATCAGCAGGGCCGGATCGTTGGCGAGGGCGATGGCGATGACGACGCGCTGCCGCATGCCGCCGGAGAATTCGTGCGGATACTGATCGATGGTGCGCTCGACATCGGGAATGCCGACCTGCGCCAGCAGCGCCTTGGCGCGGTCGCGCGCGCTCCCTGCATCGGCGCCATGCACCATCAGCGCTTCGGCGATCTGGTCGCCCACCCGCATGACCGGATTGAGCGCCGCCTGCGGATCCTGGAACACCATGGCGATCTGCTTGCCGCGGATCCTGCGCATCTCCCCTTCCGGCAAGTCGATCAGGTTGCGGCCGTTGAGCAGGACCCTCCCCTCGCGCACCCTGCCGGGTGCGCGCAGCAGGCCCATGATCGATCGTGCGGTGACCGATTTGCCCGACCCGGACTCCCCGACGATGCCGACGACCCGGCCGGGAAAGACGTCGAAGGAAACGTCCGTGACAGCCTTCACGCTGACCTTGCCGGCGTCGAACGTGGTCGTCAGATGCTCGACCTTGAGCAGGGGCTGGGCGGGCGGCGTTAAAACGTCCATGACAGCGATCATGTGCGGTTGACCGTGCGATTGAGCGCATCGGCAAGCAGGCTGAAGGCCAGCGCCAGAAGCAGCAGGATCAAGGTGGGCCCTAGGATATAGAACGGGGCGATGGTGATGTAGCGCATGCCGATATTGAGCAGGATGCCCAGCGACGGCTCGGGAGGCTGCAGGCCGAGCCCGACGATGCTCAGCGCCGCCTCAGTAAAGACCGCGGCAACGACGAACACCGCACCCTGGACGATGATCGGATCGATGGCGTTGGGCAGGATGTGCCGCACCATGATCCGCCACTTGTCCACCCCGAGCGTGCGCGCGGCAATCACATATTCCTGATGCTGCTGGCTCAACAGGGTCGCGCGGGCAAGCCGGCCGAAACTTGGCAGCCCGCCGACGACGATGGCGACCAGCAGCGCCGTCCACCCCGCCCCCAGCACGAGGACGACGCAGATGGCGAGGATCAGACCGGGGAAGCCCACGATGATGTCGAGCGCCCGTTGCACGAGTACGCCGAGGCGCGGCGACAGCGCCCCGGAAAGGCCGAGGAATGTGCCGAGGATCATGCTGATCGGCACGGCAACGGACGCCAGGGCCAAGTCCGTGCGCAGGCCATAGATGCTGCGCACCAGGATGTCGCGGCCGAGTTCATCCGTGCCGAAGGGATGCGCCCAGGACACCGGCAGCAGTGAATCCCGCGTCTGCAGGTCATGACCTTGCGGATAGATGACGGGCGCGAGCAGCGCGACGCCCGCAAGCAGAACGATCAGCGCCAGGGCGATCTGCCCCTTGGGCGTGGTGAAGGCCTGGAGATAGCGAGCCAGCGTCGGGTTGAGGCGAGAGCGCTTGTGGGATGGGGTCGAGATTTCAGTCATCGCTCAACCCTCGAGACGGATGCGCGGATCGAGCGCGGCCAGGATGATTTCGGAAAAGAGCTGAATGAACACCGCTATGACCACCGCCCCCAGGATCAGCACCTGCAGCACGACATAGTCGCGTGACTGCACCGAATAGACGGCGAGGCTGCCAAGCCCGTTGCGCGCAAAGATGGCTTCGATGACGATGGCCCCAGCCAACAGGTCCCCTGCGCGCAGGCCCAGGGCAACCACGGCCGTTCCCAGTGAGTTGCGCAGCACATGGCGCCGGGTGATCTGGCCCGGCGGCACGCCCTTGGCCTTGGCGAGATCCACGAAATCTTCGCCACGCGCCGAATTCATCGCCGTCTGCAACAGGCGAGCAACGATTGCCGCCTGCGGCAAGGCTAACGCCACGGCCGGCAGGATCAGATACTGCAGCGCCAGCAGCGGATCCTCCAGAAAGCCGACCTCGCCGCTGATGGGCAGGATCGGAACGAAGATGCCGAGGAAGAGGATGAGCAGCAACCCGGTCAGGAACGGGGGGGTTGCGAGGAACACTGTCGTCATCGCGTCGAGCACTGCGCGCGCCCACTTGGAGCGCGGGGAGCCGGCGGCAATACCGAGAGCAAGGCCGATGATGATCATCAGCAGCATGGCCAGGAGCGCGAGCTCGAGCGTGCTTTCGAGCCGGCTGCCGATGACGCTCGCCACCGGCCGGCGCATGATGAAGGATTCGCCCAGATCGCCGCGGAACATGCCGAAGATCCAGTCGAAATACTGCTGGTAGAGGGGCTTCAGGAGCCCCATCCGCTCACGCACCGCCGCCAGTTGCTCTGGAGTCGCGTCCGATCCCGCAATGGTCAGCGCCGGATCGCCCGGCGCCAACCTCGGTAGGACGAAGGCGATGATGGAACTGATGAACGCCACCATCGCCACCGACGGCAGTTTCCTCAAAAGGAAACCGAACATCTGCTACTCCAGGTACGAGCCCGCGAGAACGAGTTGACCACGGACGGTCGCCACCACGCCCTGAAGGCCGGACGACATCACGGCCTGGCCGGGAGCTTGCACCAGAACGGTGCTGAATGCCTCATCAAGCATGTATTCGCTAAGCGCCGCGGTCGCATCGCCGAGCGCCTCAGGCGTGGCCGACGCCAGCATGGCCTCGCGCAAGGCGACATAATCGTCGTTCCAGAACGCGGAAGGGTTGCCTTGACGCAGCGAGGGAAGCGAACTCAGCAACGTCGGCGAACTAAAGCCGACCTGGCCGTGCAATAGCAGGAATGCAGCGCCCAGATCGCCGGCAATCTGTCGCTGGTCAAAATCGGCGACATCGAGCACAACGGCCTCCGGCACGAGGCCGACTTCGCGCAGATTGTTCTGCACGATTTCGAAAATGCTGCGCTGGGATGGAATGGCCGGAACGATAATCGGGATCGCAGCGCCCTCGGCGCCGGCCTCCGCGATAAGCTCGCGAGCCCGGTCCGGATCATATGTATAGTGATTGGCCAGTTCCCCGCTATAGCCGGGCGCCGCCGGCGACCAGAAGAGGTCCGTGACGGTGCCGGTGCCGAGGAACACTTGGTCATTGATGCGGTCGCGGTCGACGGCATAGGCGATCGCCTGGCGCACTAGCTTGTCGTCGAACGGCGGGATCGTGACGTTGACGCCGAGCGGATAGATGGTGCCGCCGGTCTCAAGCACGCTGAACTGCGGATTGCGTATGAATTCGACCGTGTCGCGCGGGGTCAGGCCCGTGGTGATCTGCGTGCGGTTGCTGCGCAACGCCGCAATGGACGCGGTCGGATCGGGAATGACGGCGAACTCGATCTCGTCGAACCAGGCCGTGTCGGTCGAGCGGTAGTTCTCGTAGCGCTTGAGGATGATCGAGGCGCCCGGCGACCATTCGGAGAACATGTAGGGGCCAGTGCCGACGACCTGGGATCCGTCCTCGCGCTGGTCGTAAGTCTCCCTGTCGATGATATAGGTCTCCTCGAAGAAGTCGAAGATGTTGCTGAGCGGGCGCTTGAAAGCGATGGTCAGACTGTGGTCGCCCGTCACCTCGATGCTCTCGAACTCACGGGCAATAAAGCCGACCTGCGAAGCGCTCTCGGGCGTCGCGGCCGTCTCGAAGGAGAACTTGACGTCCTCGGCCGTCATCGGCCGGCCGGTATGGAACGTCACGTCGTCGCGCAGCGTGATGTCCATGGAAAGCCCGTCTTCTGCCAGTGTCCAGGATTGCGCGAGCACAGGCTGGGGCTGGAACGTCTGCGGGTCCACAAGGGTCAGGGTCTCGAACACATTGCGGATCCACGGCGCATTGCCGGCCCGCAGCGCCAGGATGTTGATCGGCTGGGCGTCGGCAGACTGCGATACCGTCAGGATCCCGCCGCGCTCCTGCGCCCAGGCGGCAGCCGTGCTGCCAAGAAGCACTGCGGCGATACCCGCGGCAAGCATGCTCGAACGGAAAGGTCCGCAACCGCGGGCGACACTCATAGTCATTGGCTCCTCCATCAACGGTTCTGCCGCGTGGGCTTGCGTGCCCCTCTTGCGGCTCCATCGACGGGATCGTAGCAAACTAACCGAGCACTCGCTAGGTTTAATTTGATGTCGCGGCTGAAACCGCCTTGTCATCCTTCCTTGCGCGGCCCGTTCACCGTGTTCTCCTGCCTTACAATGCGAGATCCATGGCTCCGAAGGCATCGATGTCGAGGGAAAGGCCGAAGCGGCCGTATTCGTGCTGCAGGCGCCGATGCAACTCTGCGGCCGTGCCCGCGTCCAACCGTTTGAGTCGGAATTTTTCGATCTTGAACGGCACCAGGCGCAAGGCCAGCAGCTTTCCATCGACACCGTTGAGCCGGGGCAGGTACATGACGGCGAGATCGGACCTCTCGCCGTCGTGCGGCCCGATGCTTTCATAGTCATTGAGGAAATCGCCGCACCCGTAGAGCACCAGCCGGTTCCGATAGATCTCGGCCGCCTTGGGGTGGTGTGAAGAATGGCCGAAGACGAGGTCCGCTCCGCCATCGATAAGGGCGCGCGCAAAGCGCCGATGCCGTGAATCGATGTCATATCCCCAGTTGGGGCCCCAATGAATCGAGCAGACGACGATGTCGTCCGCCTTGCCGAAGGCGGACACGCGCTCGATGGCCAGACCGATCGCCTCTTCGTCGTCCTCGTCCACGAAATTGACGCCCATGCGGCCCGCTGCAGCTCGCCAATGCCGGTCGACGCCGCTGGAGGGACAGGCGAAGGCGTGGAGGACAATCCTCTGCCCGGCATGGACGGGCAACACGGCGGGGGCGGCGGCCTCGATTGCGTCGCGGCCGGCCCCCACCCATCGAATGCCGGCGGTCCCGAGGGCTTGCAGCGTGTCGCTCAGCCCTACCTCACCCCAGTCGAGAACATGATTGTTGGCGAGCACGCAGCAATCGATCCGCAGTGCAGAAAGACAATCGATGTTGTCCGGATGCATGCGGTAGTTGATGCCCTTTGGCTCGGGCGCGGCCGACCTTGTGATCGCAGTTTCGAGGTTGATGATGATGAGGTCCGGCGCTTGCTGTGCCAGCGCTGTCAGCGCGTCGCCCCAGACATAGGATGGCGGGACCGCGCGACGAATGGCGCCGTTCCGGTCTTCGGCGAGCTTCACGTAGCCGAGCGCCGAGCGCATGTAGCGTTCATAGAGCTCGGGCGACGAGGGATGCTGGAGAATCTGGTCAATGCCCCGGCCGGTCATGACATCCCCCGCCAGCATCAAAGTGACATCGCGCATCTGCCCGTCCCTGCCCGTCGTCGGCACCTGACCATCAGGTCACATCCGATCCTACTCCACCGGCTGAATCGAATGGAAATCTGGCCCTGTCGCCCACCCCTTACACGGCTCGGCAGACGGCAGATGCGCGGTCAGGCGGTGCCGGGGACGGGCCCGTTGTCGACGATCGGGACGCGGCTTGCTTCCAGTCGCTCGAGTGCCCGGCCGACCCGCTCGGCAATGGCGCGACTGAACTTGCCATCGGGAGAAATGGTCTCATAGAGACGCAATTGCTCCGGCGTGATCCCGGCTTCCGCCGCCAGTTCCTCACGCTGAAGACCAAGCGAGATGCGACGATTGTGATCGCCCCTCGGCAGCCGCTCCGATGGATCACGAAGGTCATCGCTATTGTCTCCTTGATGGATGGCGCCTGCGACCGCCTTACCGGTAGCCCTTGCCGGCGATGTAGTTGACCAGCTGGTCTTCCTGGTCCTGCTCGAATGCGAGAATGGCCTCGAGGGCGTCACGGATGTCGAGCGTCCCCAGCGGCCGGCGGCCAGGATCGAGCAGGGGCAGGCTCTGCAGGCGCCGCGCCACCATGAATTCCCATGTTGTGCGCAGGTCGTCTGACGGCGATGCCGAAAGCACCGAGTTCGTCATCACGGCGGTGACCGGCATATCTGTCCGGCCGGACCTCGCCAGATGCCTGACAAGATCCGACTTGCTGACGACGCCCGTGGCCCGGTCGGCGGCATCGCAAACGATGATGAGGCCGAGGCGGGCGTCAGAGAAGGCGTCGGCGGCCGCTTGCACCGAGCTCGCGTGGCTGAGAGCCCTGAACCTCGTTCTGGTCGCCCCGATCAGGTCCGCGATGATCACGGCACGCCCTCCTTCTCCCTACGCGGCCCGGAACTGCGTTCGGGACAGCCAGGCCTCGAGACTGGTGGGGGCGATGCGCGGGTTCTCGCCCGGGATCAGCGTGCGCTCCTCGATCGGGACGCCGAAGTACCTGGCGTCGGGATCGGCGATGACCAATCGCTCGTCATGGTTTGCCGCCAGCACCCGGCTGACGATATCGGTAAACCGGAAAGGCTCCGGGCCTGCCAGTTCCACCATGTCGTTGACCGGCGCGCGAACCGAGATCTGGGCCAGCGTTTCGGCCACGTCGTCGGCCGCTACCGGCTGGATCAGGGCCAGGGGCATCCGCACCACCTGCCCTTCGGTGTTCGAGCCGGCGATACCGCCCATGAACTCGAAGAACTGCGTGGAGCGCAGGATGGTGTAGGGAATGCCGGACTTGCGCACCAGGTCTTCCTGCAGCAGCTTGGCGCGGAAATAGCCACTGTCGAGCAACCGGTCCGTACCTACCACCGAGAGCGCGATATGGTGGCTGACCCTGGCGGCGGTCTCGGCCGCAAAGATGTTGCGCCCCGAGGCCGTGAAGAAGTCCCAGGCGACAGCGTCGTCGAACGAGGGAGAGTTTGCGACGTCGACGACCACCTCGGCCTCCTCCATTGCTTCGGGCAGGCCGTCGCCGCTGACCGTATTGACGCCCGAGGACGGCGAAGCGGCAACAACGTCGTGCCCGCCGTGACGCAACCTGGCGACGAGCTTGGAACCGATGAGACCGCTTCCGCCAATGACCACGACTTTCATGACAGACTCCTTTGTCCGGTAGATTGGTTGATGTCGCGATTGTGGACACCGGGGGCTTGCGCAGCCATCGTCCCGGAGGCGTGGGGACCTATGCTTTTGGTTTAGGGCCTTTCGACCTCGGTCGCAGTCGGGCACCGCCTCCCGGATATCGTCAGGTCGATACCGGCAGGCGCAGGACTACGGAGGTGCCGACCCCCGGCGCGCTCTCGATGAAGAGGCGCCCGTTCGAGCGCTCGACGAACCACCTGACGCCCGGCAGGCCCATGCCGTGGCCGTCGCCCGGCTTGGTGGTGAAATGCGCTTCCAACACGCGCTCGAGGATTTCGGGCGCCATGCCGACACCGGTGTCGTTGACGGTAAGCTCGACTTCCGGCGCTTCCGGGCCGTCGGCTAAAAGGGCCGAGATGGTCAGTGTCCCGCGGCCGGGCATGGCGTCGCGCGCATTGAGCGCGAGGTTCAGCAGTGCATTCTGCAGGGCCAGGCGGCTGCATCGGATCTTCGGCACGAGGCCGATATAGAGCTTGATGCGGATATTGGGGCCGCACGCATAGCGCAGAAGCGGCCCCATCTGCGTGAGGCATGTATCGATGTTCACCTCCTCGGCCTGCAAGGCGTCGGGGTCGCTCGACCCCCGCACCAGCGCGCCGGCGCGTTCGAGGGAATCGGCCGCGTGCGCGACGATCGCTCCGAGCCCCTCGGAAGCGGCGACGTCCGCGTGGCGCGACATGATGCTGACGGCCGACATGGCGATCTGGATATAGTTGCCGAGGTCATGGACAAGACCAACGACGCTCTCGTGTGTGGCGGGCGGGATGATTTCGGGTTTGGCCTGCGGATATTGGGGTGTCATGGCGTTCCCTCCTACGGGCGACGGAGGCGAGGTGGCGCACCTGCCGCATGACCTCATCCAGAGGGGTGCCACCTGAGCTCCGGCAAAGGCGCGGCGGATCACAAGGGACCCGCCGCGAGATGACAGCGGCGGTCAGCTCGCCGCGAAAACGAAGCGCAGATAGCCGGTCGCCTGGCCGACGGCGCCGCGCACCGCCGGCGTCATGGCCAGAGCGTTGAGCATGACGAAGTCGTGGATGGTGCCGTTGTAGCGCACGCTGGTCACGCGCACGCCCGCCTGCGCGAGCTTGCGGCCATAGGCTTCGCCTTCGTCGCGCAGCACGTCGTTCTCATCGACGATGATGAGCGTCTGCGGCAGCCCGGCAAGGTCCTCGACCAGCGCGTTGAGGGGCGAGGCGTGCACCTCGGCGCGCTTGTCTGTATCGGGGATGTACTGCTCCCAGTACCACGCCATCGCCTCCCTGGTGAGCCAGGGGCCCTGCGCAAACTCCTCATAGGACGGGCTCGACATCGAGGCGTCGGTGACGGGATAGAATAGAAGCTGCGCCTTGAACGCAGGACCCTTGCGCTCCTTGGCCATGAGCGCGATCACGGCGGCCATGTTGCCGCCGACGCTGTCGCCGGCGATCACCAGGCGGCTGCCGTCGACATTGAGCTTGTCGGCGTTCTCGGCAATGTGCCTGGCAACGGCATAACCTTGCTCGACAGCCACCGGATAGCGGGCCTCCGGCGAGCGTTCGTAGTCGACGAAGACCAGTGCCGCGTTCGCCCCGACCGCGAGTTCGCGGATCAGCCGGTCGTGGGTCTCGCGGTCGCCGAGTACCCAGCCGCCGCCATGCATGTAGACGATGACCGGCAGGGCGCTGGTGGCGCCGGCCGGCCGCAGCACGCGGATCCTGGTCTCCCCGGTCGGACCCAGCGGCAGGGTGACGTCCTTGACGGTGACATCGGCGAGCTTCACCTCAGCCGATTTTTGCGCTCCGGAGAGCACCGCCCGTGCATCGACGGGACTGAGGGTCTGGATGGGCTGCGACCCGGCAAGACTTTCAACAAAGGCGTGTGCGGTCGGCTCGAGCCTGGGGCTCATGGACATTGGCTTGTTCATTTCGGCTCCTGTTGGAGTTGGTTGACTAAGGAGCGGCGCATGGGAGTGCCGGCAGCTTGGCTTGCCGGCGAGCATCATGGCTGCCGCACCGGCATCAGGCGATTTCCCACCCACCTCGGCCATCGGCCTTAGGGCGAGGTCTTCCACACCCCAAGGTTTACCCGCCTAGGCGGCAGGCGGGCGTTCCGGCCTCAAGGCGTTGCACCCACCTCGCCTTCCGACGAACTCCGCCTCGGCCCGCGCACAGTGGTTTCGTCCGCTGCGGGCGCCATTGTTCGAAGGCGGCCATCCCGGCCGATCTGGAGAACATGAAATGCAGAAAGCTCTCGGAGCCATCGCTCTTGCCGCGACACTCGGCGTGTCTGCCGGCACCTCGGCGCAGGAGCCGGCCAAGCCGACGGTCGTTTTCGTCCACGGTGCCTTCGCGGATTCGTCGGGCTGGAACGGCGTCATTTCCCAACTCAACCGCGACGGCTATTCCACCATCGCCGCCGCCAATCCGCTGCGCAGCCTCGGCGGCGACGCCGCCTCGGTTTCCGCCGTCCTCAAGAGCATCCCGGGCGAGGTCGTGCTGGTCGGTCATTCCTATGGTGGTCTCCTGATCACCGAGGCCGCCAACGGCAATGATAACGTCAAGGCGCTCGTCTATGTCGCCGGCTTCATTCCCGAGGCGGGCGAGTCCGCCTTCACCCTCTCGACCAAGTTCCCCGGCAGCACGCTGGGCGACGCGCTTCAGCCTGTGGCCCTGGCCAATGGCGGTGTGGACCTCTACATACAGCCGGCCAAGTTCCACGCGCAGTTCGCCGCGGATATTCCCAAGGACGTCGCCGCTCTGATGGCGGCAACGCAGCGCCCGGTGACGCAGGCAGCTCTCTCCGAGTTGACCACTGTTGCCACATGGAAGGCGGTGCCTGCCTTCACCATCTACGGCTCGGACGACCTCAACATCCCGGCCGCTGTCCAGAGCTTCATGGCCGACCGCGCGGGCGTCGTGAAGGCCGTCGAGATCCCAGGCGGTTCGCACGCGCTGATGATCTCGCATCCGGACGAGGTGGCCGCGATCATCCAGGAGGCCGCGATCATCGAGGAAGTCGCCTCGGCGCAATGAGCCGGATTCAAGCATCGAGAGAGCCGGCCGCCCATCGCGGCCGGCTCTTCCATTTCGGCGGTTGTCTTTAGATCAGCCCTTCATGGCGCATCGCCGCTTCCACCGCCGGACGCGCCGCTATACGCTCGCGCAGAGCCTGGAGCAGCGCGGGAATGGGTACGCCAAACCGCTCCGCCCACAGCAGCATCACGAAGAGGTAGAAATCGGCAACACTTGGCATGTCGCCGAAGAGATAATCGCTCGCAAGGCTATCGGAAAGGAGCTGCAGTTGGCGGGTGATCGCCTTGGCCGCTCTCGCCTTCTCGGCGTCCGTGCCGCTGTGCCAGAACGGCTTGAAGCTGCGATGGACTTCGGTCGAGATGTAGGTCAACGCCTCGATGACCCGCGTCCGGCCCAAGGGGCCGGCAACACCGAGCGCCGGGTACTGCCACGCGATCCAGTCGAGGACCGCGGTGTTTTCGGTCAAGGTCTCACCGTCGTCGAGGACAAGTACCGGCACATAGCCCTTCCGCGAGATTGCGCCGAGGTCACCACCCGAGGCCGTGCGCTTGGTCTTGAGATCGACCCGCTCCCGCTCGAAATCGACACCGACCTCGATGAGAGCAATGTGATCGGCAAGACTGCAGGCGAGCGGAGTATAATAGAGCTTCATGGCATCAATCCTCAGTGGACTGATCCACTGTGTCCCGCGGGTTGCGCGTGCGGAACTATACCTAGGGATTGCCAATTTGACCTTTCAGTTAGGCCAACCGCTGTCACCGGTGAGATGCGTTCTTGCTGGAAGGTGGCGAGTTTCGGCCACGAGCCGTGTCAACCGGACGAGACAGGGATGACGAATGCAGGGGTTTTTCCGGTTTCTCTCTGCAGCCAACGAAACGGCAGGCGAGCGTCTTACCTGTCCGGCTCTCTCTCCTCATCTGCCGTGGGCTATGCATGGATTTCCATAAGATGCGGCCAAGGCACTGCCCGACTAGGGTAGGGGCGTGAGTTTATCGGCGTAGATATAAGATAAATGCCTCAGCAAGCGCCGATGGGAGCCGCCGATGATGCGCGTCTGGTCGCACCGCCCCAAATTCCTGCATCTGGGGCTCTTCATTGCAGCCTATGTCCTGGGCTGCGGATTCGCGCAGTCGCTCGCGATCGTACCTGGAACAGGTATTTCCATCTGGCCGCCTGGCGGGCTTTTCATCGCGACTCTCGTCCTTGCCCCAAGGCAGAGCTGGCTGTGGTGGGTGCTCGGTGGGTGTCTCGCTGAACTCTTCAGCAATTTCGTGTGGTTCCACAGTCCGCTGCCCGCAGCCTTCCTCATCTATGTCGGCAATGCGCTTGGAGCAATGACCGGCGCCTGGCTCGTGACCAGGGCCTCCAGGGCGTCGGTCCGGCTGGAAACCCTGCAGGATGTTCTGGCCTTCGTCGTGCTGGCCGCCGGAGTTGCGCCGGTCGTCAGCGCGACGGCGGGAAGCGCGACACTTCAATGGTTCGCCATACAGTCGCAGACGTTTGCGGAGGCCTGGCCTCTGTGGTGGATCGGAGACGCAACCGGCATTCTGATCGTCGCGCCATTGGCGCTGGTGGTCGTCCAAAACTGGCGCGGTGAGCAGCTCTCGACCGCGCGATGGATGGAGGCCGCCGTCCTGGCGCTGATCTTCCTTGGTGTCGCCGCCCTTTCCCTCAGCGGTTATCTGCCGTTCGCCTACATGATCATGCCGCCGCTCCTTTGGACCGCGGTGCGCTTCGAGTTCAAAGGCGCGGCCGTCAGCTTGCTACTCCTCGCGCTGATCACGGCTGTGTTCACCATATCCGGCGATAGCCAGTTCGCCGGAGACCCCGAGTCCCAGAGGGACAGGCAGGTCATGCTGCAGCTCTTTCTGGCCATCTCGGCATTTTCCGCGCTCGTCGTTGCCGCCATATCCCGCCAGCACCAGCTGGCAATGCTCACCTTGCGTCAGAATGTCGAGGCGTTGCGGCGCAGCGAGCAGCAACTCCAGCAGATGATCGATGCGGTGCCGGTCCGCATCTGGAGCGCCACGCCCGCGGGTGGACCGGTCTATTTCAACAAGCGATACCAGGACCATTTTCGCGCTGTCCTCGACGGATTCGACCGGCTCGATAAGCCGGGCATCGCGCAGTTGCTGCAGGAACTCGTTCATCCCGACGACACTGCCGAGGTGCAGCGCGCGCTTGAGGAGTGTTTCGCGACCGGGAACGGCGCGGCGATGCGGTTTCGCTGGCGCGAAAAGGACGGCGTCTATCGCTGGGCCGAGTGCAGGGTAGAGGCACGGCGCGATGAGGACGGATCGATCGCGGAATGGTATGGCGTTTCTCTCGACATCGACGATGAGGTGCGCGCGCAGCAGGCGCTGCGCGAACGCGAGCGGGAGCTCTCGCAACTCGTCAACATGGTCCCGAGCCACGTTTGGCGCCTGACGGCCGAGGGCGAGCCGACCTTCATCAACAAGCGCCTCGGCGATTTTCTCGGTCTTGACGTAGAAGACTACGACCAGCCCGGCATGAACCGGCTGGCGGGTGCTATCCTGACTTCCGCCCACCCCGAGGATGCACCGGTCATAGCGGAGACGATTGGTCACTCCCTCGTCACCGGCGAAACTTTTTCGATGAGGTGGCGCGTGCGTCGTGCGGACGGCGTCTATCGCTGGGTGGATTCGCGTGCGGAGCCGTTACGCGACGAGTCCGGCGCCATCACCCAGTGGTTCGGCGTCAATGTCGACATCGACGACCAGATGGCGGCACAGCAGGCGCTACGCGACCGCGAGCGCGAGTTCTCGCACCTTGTCAACATGGTCCCGATCCCCATCTGGCGCCTGGCGCCCTCCGGAGAACCGACCTTCTTCAACAAACGCCTGATCGATTTCCTGGGCCTTGACGTGGCGGAGTACGAAAAGCCCGGCGTGAGCCCGTTGGCGGCCGCCATCGAGACAGTCGTTCACCCCGACGACGCAGCCAGGGTGAGCCACGCGCTCAACCATTCCCTCGCGACCGGCGAGAACTACGCCTTGAGATACCGCCTGCGCCGCGCCGACGGCATCTATCGCTGGATGGAGGTGCGCGCAGAACCGATGCGCGATGAGAACGGACGCATCCTGCAGTGGTATGGCCTTGCCAACGACATAGAAGATCAACTGCGTGCCGAAGAAGCGATCCGGGAGAGCGAGGAGCAGTTGAGACGGCTCGTCGACGCCCTGCCGACCCAGATCTGGGCGGCGACGGCGCAAGGGGAACCTTCCTACCTCAACAGGCGCCTCGCCGAATATGTGGGCCTGACCTTGAGTGATCTCGACATGCCCGACTCGAGCCGCCTGCAGGTGGCCATCCAGAGCTCCGTCCATCCCGACGATGCGCCTTCGGTCGGGCGCGCCCTCGTTCACTCGTTCGGGACGGGCGAGACCTTTTCAATGAAGTACCGGCAGCGGCGCGCCGACGGCATCTATCGCTGGATCAACGGCCGCGCCGAACCGCTGCGCGATGCCGATGGGCAGATTGTGCAGTGGTATGGCGTGAGCTTCGACGTCGACGACGAAGTGCGCACCCAGGAGGAACTGCGCCGCACGCAGGAAAGGCTCGCGATCGCCTCGCAGGCGGCGAGCCTTGCAGAGCTCTCGGCATCCATCGCGCATGAGGTCAACCAGCCTTTGGCGGCGGTCGTTGCCAACTCACATGCCTGCGAGCGCTGGCTGACCGCCGATCCACCCAATCTCGAGCGGGCGCAGAGAACCGTCGAGCGCATCATCCGAGACGCCAACGCCGCCGCCGACGTCGTCAGCCGCATCCGCGCCCTGTTCCGGCAATCCGTCGAGACCAGGACCGGCACCATGCTTGCCAGCGTCGTCGCCGAAGCGCGCAGCCTTATCGCCGAGGAGGCCACGCGGCGGTCCATCCGCCTCGATGTCGGCATCGAGGACGGCCTGCCGCCGGTGGCGATCGATCGCATCCAGATCCAGCAGGTCCTGATCAATCTGATGCGCAACGGCATGGAGGCGACGAGTGCAGTTATCGGCGATCGGGTTCTTGCCATGCGCGTGCGCCGGGCGGGCGAAGTGATCGAGACCCGCATCAGCGACCACGGCTCGGGCATCGCCTTCCCCGACAGGATTTTTGAGCCGTTCTTTACCACCAAAGGCCATGGCATGGGCATGGGGCTAGCCATCTGCCGTTCGATCGTCGAGTCGCACGGCGGACGGCTATGGGCGGAAAACAACGAGCCGCAGGGAGCAGTGTTCGTCTTCACCCTGCCGATCCAAGCGAAGGCTGCGCCATGACGGGGCATGACCGGATCGTCTTCATCGTCGATGACGACGAGCGCATCCGCGAGGCGCTCGGCGAGCTCCTCGCATCGCACGGCATTGACGCCGTCACGTTCGGATCAGCCGGCGACTATATCCGCGCCGACAAGCCCGACATCCCGTCCTGCCTCATCCTCGATGTCGAACTGCCCGACATCAACGGCCTCGACCTGCAACGGCAGATCGCGGCCGGCGATCATCCGCCGATCGTTTTCATAACCGGGCATGGCGATATCCCCTCCTCGGTGCGCGCGATCAAACACGGCGCCGTGGACTTCCTCGCCAAGCCCTTCAGCGACGCCGATCTCATGGCCGCGATCGACGCGGCGATCGGCGAGGATCGTAGAAAAAGAGCCGAACGGGCCGACCTCGGCAAATTGAGGCAACGCTATCTCGAGCTCACGCCCCGCGAGCGCGAGGTGCTGCCGCTCGTCGTAAGCGGACTTCTCAACAAACAGGCCGCCGCTGAGCTCGGCATCAGCGAGGTCACGCTGCAGATCCATAGAAGGAACGTGATGCACAAAATGGCAGCGGCGTCGCTCGCCGATCTCGTGCGCATGGCCGAGCGACTGGAGATACCGGTCACGCACTCGCGTCGGGCGGGAGGGAGTTGAGCGTGGGTGAGAAAAGACCTGTCGTGGCGGTTGTCGATGACGATCCGAGGCTCCTCGAGTCGCTGGAGGACCTGCTGGAATCGGCCGGCTATGCGGCGCGCAGCTTCCCGTCGGCGCGCGCGCTGCTCGTTGCCGGGCTGGGTGGGCTCGATCTCCTCATCACCGACATCGGCATGCCCGGCGTGGACGGCTTCGAGCTTCGCGACCTGGTGATGAAAGCGCGCCCCGACCTGCCGGTATTCCTGATCACCGGCCGTCACGAGCTCGCCGACCAGGGCCGCGCCCGGGGCATTAGCGGATTCTTCCGCAAGCCTTTCGATGCCCAGGCCCTGCTTGCGGCCGTGGGCGACGCCCTGGGCAAATCGGAATTGGGAACGCGATAAGATGGAGGGTAATCATGAGAATTGACCAGCCGTTCGCGCACAGATCCGCGCCACTGTCACAGCCAAGGACCGGTGAAGGCGGGCAACCGCTCGTCCTCATCGTCGACGACGATGCGTCGATGCGCGAGGCGCTCGCCGAACTGATCCTGTCCGCGGGCTTCCAGCCGGTCGACTTCGCCTCGACCCGCGAGCTGCTCGAGGCCGACATCCTCGACAGCCCCGGGTGCCTGATCCTCGATGTGCGCATGCCCGGCGCGAGCGGTCTCGATCTGCAGCAGCAGTTGGCGCGCAGCGGCAAGCCCAAGCCGATCATTTTCCTCACCGGGCATGGCGACATTCCAATGACCGTCCAGGCGATGAAGGCCGGTGCCGTCGATTTCCTGACCAAGCCGGTGCGCGACCAGACGCTGCTCGATGCAGTCATCGCGGGGATTGCCATGGATGCCGCGCGGCGGGCGGAAGCCGTCGTCGTTAAGCGCAATGTCGACCGCCTCGAAACATTGACGCCCCGTGAGCGCGAGGTTCTGCAGCAGGTGGCACGCGGGCGCCTCAACAAGCAGATCGCCTACGACCTCGGCATCAGCGAAGTGACGGTCAAGCTCCATCGCAGCAACGTCATGCGCAAAATGCAAGCCGCGTCCATCGGCGACCTGATCCGAGCCTGGGAAACCCTGCCCGGCGAGATGCGCGGGGTCGAGGCGAGCTAGGTTCGGGCAAGACGCCGATCAACGACAGGTTTGGCAGGCCGTGCTAAAGCACGTGCCGCGCTGATGCGGAGGGTGAAGATGACCATCAAGGCAGTCCGCTTCGTCGGCATGCGCACCGATAAATTACAGGAGCACACCGCGCTCTTTCGCGACCTGCTGGGCCTCGAGCCGGTACGCGAGGAGCCTCAGCTCACCGAGTTCAGGCTCGGCGACGGCACGCGCTTTGAGCTCTACGGGCCCGAAGACACTTTCCACGCCTTCTTTCGCACCGGGCCAGTCGTCGGCTTCGAGGTGCCCGACTTCGATGCGACCAAGCAAAAGATGCAGGCGGCAGGCTTCGCCTTCATCGGCGAATCCCAACACGAGGCCGGTATCTCGTGGCAGCACTTTCATCTGCCTGACGGCACCGTCGTCGAAATCATCGGCCGTGGCCGCCCGACATGAACCGACGCGCCCGAGCTTAATCTTCCGAGCTGCACGGCCACCGACCGCCGCCAAGCATCGGACATCCCGGATGCCGACCGGCCGGGAGGTTCGGTCCATCATTCGCCTTGCGAAGCAATCACCCCTGCCCCGAATCAACGGATGGCGGACGCAGGGAACCAGCCGGTGCGGGAGTACCAATGCCTGCCGCTGCGCAAATGGGTGACGAACGCCCTTTGCAAGCTAGTCGTCTGCGGCAGATCCTCGAGCACCTCGTCCGGTATTAGCGGGTCCGTGTGCATCCGCTCGAAGACGTACTCAAGGATCACGTTATCGGCGCGCTCTTCTCGTTCCTCGTCAAGAGGGAGCAGTTGGAAGCGGCGCTGGAACTGCAGGATGTTCGACCCCTCGGGAAGGTAATCGGCAAGTTGATCGTCAAGCAGCCACGAGTGGCAGGTGAAACGCCGCACCGGTCGCCGGGGGAAATGCCGGCGAAAGAAGGCGGCGGCTTGCGCAAACGATTGGTCACAGTCGTGAGGTTCAAGCGGTTGACCGGCGCCGATGTGCACGGCGAGATCGGCACCATCAAGATGAGGGACCTTGGTCCCACCGAGGTCATAGGCAAGCCGGCCGATGCGGTAGTGCACACCGCGGAACGCCAACGGCTGCACCCACAGTGCGAACAGCAGCCCGCTCGCCCGCGAGTCGGTGACCGCTTGACCGAGTGAACGCAAGGTCGCCCAGCTGATCTCATCGGGGATGCCATGCCCGGCATGGTATTGCCGTACGTCCGGCACCGCCGCCAGAAACGTCCATATGTAGAGATGTCGTACCGGCGCGGTGCCGTCGACGGGCAGATTCGGCCATCCGGCAAAGGCCGCCCCGTTGCCGAGATTGCTGACCAGATCGTGGTAAACCCTCTCGAGGGCCCACCATAGCTCTGGGCTGCTCGCCGGGTCTGGTCGGGTCGTCAGGATCTCCGACCACGCTTCCACTTCAACCGCGAGCGCCGCGAGGTAAGAGCAGACGGTTTCGTCGTCCGGCAGCACCGGGCTTGGCGATCCTGCCGGCAACGGCCGTGCGCGCAGCCATTCGAGCAGGCCAGCCGTCAGCCCAAGCCGCTCACCAACGATTTCCGCATCGAGTGCGCTCATGATGACAGACCCTGACACGGGCCTTCCCGGCCCGGCAATAATGGACGTCATTCATGCAGTGCGCCATTCCGGCTTCGGTGTCTGGCAAAGTGACACCCATAAACCCGGCGAGGGGTGCGCCAGCATTGGAGACGACATCCATCAGCTCCCTCCTTCTTGACGAGCCAGTCGGGGTGGGCCTTGCCTGCACCGTCACCGCGTCAGCCCGTACTGCTCGGCCTTGTTGCGCAGGAACGGCAGGCCCTTGTCCATGACCTCCTCCATGCTGTCGGCCACCGGACGCCACACGGCAAGCCCGTAGGCGAACTCGGGCGGCATGTTGATGAAGCTTTCCATGGCGAGCCCACCCTTGAACTCGATCGCTGCAAGGGCGGCGAAGATTTCGTCCCAGGCAACGTTGCCGTAGCCCGGCGTACCGCGGTCGCTTTCGGAAAGGTGGATATATCTGAGGTGGTCGCGACAAGCGAGGACGCCATTGGCGACGCCCTTTTCCTCGATGTTCATGTGGTAGGTGTCGAGGTGCACGAAGACGTTGTCGGCCCCGATGCGCTCGATGAGATCGACACCCTGCCGTGCCGTGTTGACGAGGTGGTTCTCGTAGCGGTTGATGGGCTCGATGCCGAGTGCAATGCCACGACCCTTGGCGTGCTTTGCGGCGGCGGCCACGGCCCGGGTGATGTTGTCATATTCGCCCTGCGTCGGCGGTACGCCGGTGCGTTCGCCGATCCCGCCATAGATCACGCCCGAAAGCGCCTTGCCGCCAAAAGCCGCGGTCTTGTCGATCGCAGCTTCCAGGAACTCAACGGCGGCATCGGGCCTGACCGATGCCCAGGCGTGCTCGGGAAGTCCGAGTGAACTGACCGCCTTGAGCTCATTGGCTTCCAATAGGCCACGCGTGTGATCCGCATCGATCGCTGCAGGATCGGGCATGGCGATCTCGATGAAGTCGAGCTCGTAGTACCTGGCCGACGTCACGGCGCGTTCGGCCGCTTCGGGCGTCCAATTCATCGCCCAGATACTGGTGTGGATGCCAAATCCGCTGACGGGCATAGGCTCTGTCCTCCACAGAAACGGGATGTAGATGCGGGGCAGCCCGACCGCGCGCGCGTTCGAGCCGGCCCCATTAGTACATGCCCAGGAGCGGATTGTTAGTGCCGCGCTTCTTTACAAGACAATCGAATCTGCGGCTGCCGTCGGCGCTTGCCTGTCGGTGTTATCGGCATGGCAGGAGTGCGGCGCCGCTGCCTCATATTCGTCGTGCCGCTTCATCCAGCCCATGGGCCCGTTTTCGTTACGTCCTTTCGGCGTGACGTCGAGCAGCATGTATGCGGAGAGCGCTTCCTCGCCGCCGCGACCGTATTCGGAATAGGTGTGGTAGACCTGCCCGGCCTCGTCCTTATAGAAGACGCTGTCGCCGGGCAGTTCGTCGCTACCCGGGTCGATCATTGCATAATTATACCAAACCTTGCCCTTCTCCATATCCTCCCTTCGGAACGAGACACTGAAGTCATAATTGAAATCGCTGCCGTAGGACGAGGCGAAGTTGAACCGCCAGCCCATGCGTTTGCGATAGGTCTCGAGCTTCTCGATCGGCGCGCGTGCTATCGCGACATAGGTGACGTCATGGTGCCTGAGATGCTGATAGGCGGCATCCGCGTGATCGGCACCGAACGAACAGCCGACGCACCCCTGCTCCCAATCAGGACCGAACATGAAGTGCTGGACGATGAGCTGGCTGCGCCCCTCGAACAGGTCAGCCAGCGTCCTCCTGCCTTCGGCCGTGTCGAACACATATTCCTTGTCAATCCTGACCCAGGGCAGTTCCCGCCGCTTGGCGCTCAGCCGGTCGCGGGCTCTCGTCAGTTCCTTTTCCTCGACAAGAAGGGCCTTTCGCGCGGCCAGCCACTCATCTCGTGACACGATCTGGTGTTCCATTTTCGACTCCTTTGCGGACGTGCTCTCAGCAACACCCCTGGTCGAATGCGAGGAAACGAAATCGACAGACGCAGGAAAATCTTTGCACTCCGCCTGGCAGCGCAGCACGGAGTCGGCCAAGCCGATCCCCGCGCCGGCACCGCCCCCCGCCCCCAACCCGAACCTGAACGCAAGCTGAACGGCACATTCAGTGCCGGTTGCGGGCTCGCCCGCTATCTCCTCGTCATCATCAATTCCAAGCGTCGCGTTCCCAGCCATGAGCACCGTCTTCCGCCCCGTCATGCCGTTCCTGGCCGCCTTCGTGTTCAGCCTCGTTCTCGTTGCACCCATTGCCCTCACCATCGGCATGGCCGGGCGGCAGAGCCATTCGGAGAGCGGCGCCGGCCTCGTCTTCTATCACGCCGTCCTTGGCATCAGCCGCTGACGCGCAACAGCGGCGGCAGCCGTCCGCGCGCAGTTCCGGCAGAACAACAAAACAAAAGGACCCGCCAACAGGGCGGGCCAGGCGTCAGGAAAAATTCGGGAGAGCTGCCGGCAGGGCCGGGAGTTGGGGGCTCGGATAAACGGGCCTGGCCGGCAGCCACATCTTTGTGATCCGATTCCGTGGCGCCAGCCGGGCGGAATAAAGGCAGGTTATGGGCGATGTCGTGGAAGATATGCCTAAATTCGCTGGAGCGTGCGGCCGCGGCTCGCGTTAACCTGATGTTAACCACGCGGGGTGGAGCTTGATGTCGTTCTGGGTGGTCTGGGGGCTCAGAAGAGGCCGACAATGTATGACTTCCATCCCCGATCTGCTGCAACCGAGCAACTCGTCGGACTGCCCGCCGCCGATGTCGAGCGGGATCTGATCCTGGCAACGCTGCGGCAGGTGGACGGTAACCGCACACACGCGGCCGGCGTCCTGCGCATTTCGGTCCGCACCCTGCGCAACAAGCTTCACATCTATGCCGAGCAGGGCTACCGCGTTCCTGCCCCCGGCTTGAGCGAGAGCGCCCACTAAGCTTCGACTAGAGACAGATCGATAACCTGAAAAATGTCCGGGCCCCGCCTGGACTTTTTCATTTAGGGCTCCGCCACGACCCAGGCGGACCGGCTCAGCTCACTCGAGCTGCGAGAAGAACCATCGCCGGTGCCAGGCGAGGTGCTGCTTGTCGGGCCGCAAAGCCTCGTCCTGCGGCACGATGAGGCGCCCCAGCGGATTGAGCCGTGCGAGCAGGTCCTGATCGATGCGCCCGACATCGACGATCACCCGCAAATCGCCGGCAACGGTCAGGTGCCCCGCCGAGAAGGCCTCGGCCGCCGCCGGCGCCAGGGGCAGGCAATTGGTCACGTGCACCGGCCCGTCCTCGGCGAGTGGCTGGATCGGCACGATCCGCAGGTCATCGGAAGACTGCGTAGCCAACATCATGCCCGTCAGCGCGCAGCCGTTGCCATAGTGGCGCAGCACCGACGTGCCGAGCGCGGAAAAACTCGCATTTTCCAGCGGCGGCCGCTCGTCGGCGGCGAATGGAGCCTCGTCTTCGTCGAGATCGCCCCTCCCCCTGGACTCACCGTTCGTAAGGATTGCCTCGAACATCGCGGCAGGCAGGCTGATCCAGGGAACACCTTCGATCCTGGGAAGGCCACCATACTCGACCGGATCGGAAAAGAGCTCGACCTGCGCGAGCTCGGCGACCAGCCCGCGAGAGTCGGGGCCGCTGGGAACGAGGCCGCTCAGCACGGCGCCGCCGACGAAGCTGTTGCGCCCGGCCTCGCCCGGCAGGAATACCAGCACCTGCCCGCCGATATGGCGCACCAGCTGCGGCGCATCGAACCGGCGCACCGGGATCAGGCAATCAACGATCTCGCCCCTGCCGTCGGAGCTCGTGATGTCGAAGGCCAAACGCAGCATGCTCAATCCCTGATTCGCCTAAAGGTCTAAGCCCAGGGGAAATCCCGATCAATCGGTCAAAATACGTATGTCTTGATCAGTCTCATACATACGGTTAAGCGCTGCGTTACGGGGCGCGCCGGCCGGAGGACACTTGGTGACGACTTTCGACAACACACTCAACGCCGACGGTGCCCTCATCGTCGGCGCGGGTCTTGCCGGGCTTTTCTGCGCGCTAAAGCTCGCGCCGCGTCCGGTCACCGTGCTCTCGCCCAAGCCCCTGGGTTCGGGCGCCTCCTCCGCCTGGGCGCAGGGCGGAGTCGCCGCCGCGGTCGGGGCCGGAGACAGCTCGCACGCCCACGCGATCGACACCGAAATGGCCGGTGCCGGCATCGTCGATCACGGCATCGCCGAGAGCGTCACCGCCGAGGCGGCCGCCCGCATCGAGGACCTTGCCCGCTGGGGAACGCCGTTCGACCGCGACGATTTCGGCAATTATGCGCTGGGGCGCGAGGCCGCGCATTCGGCCAACCGCATCGTCAAGGTCGAGGGCGACCGGGCCGGCTGGGCCATCATGCAGGCGATCATCCGCGAGGTGAGGCGCACGCCCTCGATCCGGATCGTCGAAGGCATCACCGCCGTCGATCTCGCTCGCGCCGATGGGCGCGTCGTCGGCGTCTTCTGCCGCAAGCTCGGCGACCGCTACACCGAGCCGGTGTTCATCCGCGCCCGCGCGACCGTCCTTGCCGCCGGCGGGCTCGGCGGGCTCTATGCCGTCACCACCAATCCGCCGGGCGTGCGCGGTCACGCCATGGGCATGGCCGCCCGCGCCGGGGCCCTGATCGGTGACCCCGAATTCGTCCAGTTCCACCCGACCGCGATCCTGACCGGCGCCGACCCGGCCCCGCTGGCGACTGAAGCCCTGCGCGGCGAGGGCGCCATTCTCGTCAACGACCTCGGCGAGCGCTTCATGCCCGCCATCCATCCGGATGCCGAGCTCGCCCCGCGCGATATCGTTGCCCGCGCCAATTTCCGCCAGATCCGCGACGGGCGGAAGGTCTTCCTCGATACCCGTCAGGCTTTGGGGGAAACGATCCTCACCCGGTTCCCCACCGTTGCCCGCTATTGCCGGGAAGCCGGCATCGACCCGGTCAACGGCCTGATCCCGGTCACCCCGGCTACCCATTTCCACATGGGCGGCGTCCAGGTCGACGAGACCGGACGCTCCTCGCTCCCAGGCCTCTGGGTGTGCGGGGAAGCCAGCTGCACGGGCCTGCACGGTGCCAACCGCCTCGCCTCGAATTCACTGCTCGAAGCGACCGTCTACGGCGCGCGCATCGCTGCGGACATCGGCGGCCTCGAGCCGGTGCGCGCGCTGGCCCCGTTCGACGGCATCGAGTGGAACGACGCCAAGGGCGAGGAAGCCGAGCAGGTGCTGCGCAACCTAAAGGCGGTCAAGGACCTGCGCGCGGTCATGACCGAGCTCGTCGGCGTCGAGAGGCACGCCGAGGGCCTGCGTGAGGCCCTGCGCCGCATCGCCGACCTCGAGGCCAACGCCCAGCAGGTCACCCGCGCCTATCTCAACATGACCACTTCGGCGACACTGGTTGCCGCCGCGGCCTTGAGGCGCACCGAAAGCCGCGGCGGTCATTTCCGCACCGACCACCCGCAGCCCAGCGAAACCTGGGAGCATCATACCACCATGACGCTGGCCGAAGCGCTCGCCATCCGCGCCGGGGCTTGATCGGAGAACCGCCGGACCTGTCCATTGAGGAGCGCGTTACAGCACCGGCTGAACGAGCACCGCCTCGACCTCTTCGCGGGTCGGCGGCACGCAGCCTTTGTAGGCGCAGTTGAGCCCGGCCACCACCGCCCCGAAGCCGAGCATGGACGCGAGCTCGACATCGTCGAGCCGCCCGATCCGCCCCGGCTCCAGCGCCTTCTGCTCGGCAAGATAGGTGAGGATGCCGGCCATCAGGCTGTCGCCGGCCCCCACCGTGTCGCCGAACACCGGCGGGCTATAGATGCCGGCCTCGGCAAGGCCCGAGCGGGTGAAGGCCCGCGAACCTTTTTCGCCGAGCGTGACGATGACGAGCGCACAATTGGCACGGTCGAGCAGGCCCGCCGCGTGCTGCTCGATGCTGAGCGTCGGATCGAGCCAAGCGAGGTCCTCCTCCGAAACCTTGACGATGTGGGCCAGGTCGAGGAAGTGCGACAGGCGCTGGCGATAGCCGTCGGGATCGTTGACTAGCGATGGGCGCACGTTGGGATCGATTGAGATCGTCGCGCCCCTGGCGATGGCGGCCTTGACCACCTCGAGCCAGACGGCCGCATCCTCGGGCTCGATCGGGCCGAAGCCGCCGAACTGCAGGACCTCGACCGCCGCGGGAAGCGCCGTGAGCCCCGCCTCGGCGGTCAGCGCCCGCTCGGCACCGCGGTAGAACTCGTATTGCGCTTTGCCGGCAGCATCGAGGGTGACGACGGCAAGCGTCGTCGGCGACGCCACCCGCTCGCTGAGCAAGGGCCGGACTCCGGCCGCCGCCAAGGGCTCGAGCAAATAGCCGCCGAACCCGTCGCGGGAGATGGGGCAGAGGAAACCGGTTTGGTTCCCGAGCTTGGAGAGGGCGATGGCGCAGTTATAGGGCGAGCCGCCCTGGTGGGCATGCATGCGGATGATCCCGTCCGCCCCCCGCGGGTCGCTTACGAGATCGATAAGGCTCTCCCCGCCGACAACGAACATGCAACACCCTCCCATGCATCACGCGGCCCGTCTGGACCGCCCGCCACATAGCATGTCTGTCGCCCTTGTCACCAGTCGGAGGTCAACCGCCCGCGATGCTCGCACCACGGCGTTTTCAGCAAAAGTGGATGCCACTTTTGCGGTTCGAAAACGCCGCAATCAGTTTGGGGCGCCCGTTCTGATCCAATCAAAACGGGAAAAGGCTCCAGTGCAGGTGTTTCACTCGGCCTGCGGAGCCTCGTACCGCTTCTCCCACCAGGCCCGCCAGCGGCTCGCGAGCTCGCCGAAGGTCGCGTCATCGAGCCCGAAGGTCGTCAGCAGCACCGAGCCGCCAGCGCTGGAACGGGTATCGGTAACGCCGGTGTTGGTCACGACCAGGAGGCCGTCGCCCCATTCGGTGACGTTGAGCCCGAGCTGGAAATGCGTGCGGTGCCAGACGATGCCCGAGATAGTCTCGCCGGTCGGCAGGCTTGCCGAATATTCCGCCCCGTCGGGACGCCTGATCAGGTCGATGATACCGAGCGCCTGGCGCGGTTCGGCAACGCCGGCCCTGGCCGCGCCCGAAAGATAGAGAGTTCGCCGCTTGGCCCCCGGATGCCGGTCGAGCAGCAGGCGCAGCTGCTGGACAAAGGTCACCCAGCCCTCAGGCACGTCCTCGAAGGCGCCGGCCCAGTCGACCGGCGGTCCGCGCCGCACCACCGCGACCGTCGTCTCGTTGGCGTCCCCGGTCAGTTCGAACGCGTCCGAGACGCCCTCCCACTCGCCGAACTGCAGCACATGCCCCGCCTCGTCCGCCTTCGCATGACCAAAGAAGATGAAGTCGATCTCGTCGGCGAGCGTTTCGGCATCCCAGCCGAACCAGTTGCGCAACTGTTCGCGCTCGCGCAGCGCCCGCCACACGGCGTCCACCGGCGCCTCGATGATCGTTTCGACCAGTACCTGCAGGTCGTCCTCTGTCTCGCTCATCTTCCCCTCCTTTTACCCAGCATAGCGCAGATGGTCGGCAACGGCACGCTGGTCGGCGGCGCCGCAAAATGATCCACCAGCACCTGTCCCTCCACTGCCAATCCACCGACGGGCATGGCGCCGACCAACCTCGATCCCGAACCTATTTGATCTGAATCAAATACCGCCCGCCCGTTCCATGCTGTTAACAGGCAGTATGGAGTTGTGAAGTTGGGCAAGAAGCGGCGTTACGACATCGTTCGCGAGGGGGCGACTTGGACCGTTGGGGTTGGTGGCCCCTCCCTTCGAGGCTATCTTTCGCAGGACGCGGCGATTGCTGCCGCGCGTGAGGCAGCGCGCCAGGCCCACGCCATGGGCCAGGAGATCCAGATCTTCCTCTGGAACGGCGCCGAGCCGATCGAGGACGCATCCGACCAGCCGCAGAAATAAATCGTCCCCTCGGGAATAAACCGCCCGCGGCGGTGTTGACCCTCATGCGGGCCGGACTCCTCCGCCCGCTAAAATCGAGGGAGACTCCCAAAGATGTTGAAAAAGCTCCTCCTGGCCGGCGCTGCCGCGCTCGCGCTTCTCGCCGTACCGGCGATCTCCGCCGAATATCTAGGCGGCGCCGTCAAATCCACCGATGTCGGCGGTCAGATGATCCTGACCGACGCTAACGGCATGACGCTCTATATCTTCGACAAAGACGAGCCGGGCGTGACCAATTGTTACGAACAATGCGCCATCAACTGGCCGCCGCTGATTGCCGATGCCTCGGCAACACCCGAAGGCGAGTTCACGCTCGTCGAGCGCACCGACGGCACCCAGATGTGGGCCTACAAGGGCATGCCGCTCTATTACTGGAAGGACGACGTCAATCCCGGCGATACCACCGGTGACGGCGTCGGCGGCGTCTGGCATCTTGCTGTGGAATGATCACGCGCCGTTTAGGTTCGTGACGTGAGGGCGACGGCTTGAGCGAGTTCCTGAGCGAGATCGAGGCTTGCGTACCGGCGTTGCGGCGTTATGCCCGCGCGCTGACGCGTAACGCCGATACCGCCGACGATCTCGTGCAGGACTGTCTCGAACGCGCCATTGCCAGGCGCGGCCTGTTCCGGCCGCAGGGACCGGTCCGCGCCTGGCTTTTCACCATTCTTTTGAACCTTTACCGCAACGGGCTGCGTGCCGGTCGCCGGCGCGGACAGGTCGTCGCGCTCGACGACGTGCCCAGCGAGCCGGTGACTCCCGCTCCCCAGCCCGGGCACATGGCACTCGCCGAAACCGCCCGTGCCATCGACGCGTTGCCGCTCGACCAGAAGGAGGCGCTGCTGCTGATCGTCCTCGAAGGCGTGAGCTACGCCGAGGCCGCCGGAATACTGGGCGTCCCCCAGGGCACGCTGATGTCGCGCCTCTCGCGCGCCCGCGCGGCGCTGCGCAGCGCAGCGGGCGTCCCCGGGGAACCTTACCTCAGGACCGTCAAATGAGTGCCGTCGGCCCCATCTCCCGCGAGACGCTCCTCGCCTATGCCGACGGCCAGCTGCCGCAGGCCGAGGCCGAGACGGTCGCCGCCTATCTCGCCGCCAACCCGGAAGCCGCCGCCGAGGTCGCGCTCTGGGCACGCCAGGACGATTCCATACGCACGCTCTTCGGCCCCGCCGGCGCCGAGCCGGTGCCGCCACGCTTGAAGCCCCGGCGCCTCGCCGCCGAGATGGAGAGCCGCAATCGCGGCCGCTGGCGCTGGGCCGCGGCCGCCGTCGTTCTTCTCGGCATCGGGCTCGGCGCCGGGTGGCTCACCCGCCCTCTGCTCGAGAGCAGGCCGGCAACCTACGACATCCTCATCGCCAGCGCCGTCAACGCCCACCGCGTCTTTGCTGCCGAGAACCGCCACGCCGTCGAGGTCGCTTCCAACGACAGGGACCACCTGGTCACCTGGCTTTCCAACAGGCTGGAAACCGAGGTCGGAACGCCCGACCTCTCTGTCGAAGGCTTTACCCTCAAGGGCGGCCGGCTGCTGCCCGCCGACCCGCAGGCGGGCGGACGCGCCGCGCAGCTGATGTACGAGAATGCGGCGGGCGAACGCGTCACCGTCTACATCACCGCGGCCCTGCCCGATCCGGAGCCGGCCTATGAATTCGCCAGCCTCGACGGCGCCGAGGCCTTCTACTGGGCCAATGCGCGCATCACCTGCACCGTCGTCGGCACGCTGCCACAGGAGCGCATGCAGACCGTCTCCCGGACGGTCTACCGGCAGCTGACCGGTGGGAGCACGGGGATGGAGGAATATCGGGGGATGAGCTGAGGGATGACCTTCCGGCCGAGGATGCTTCCGGTGAGACTACGTCACATCCACCGGGTCATTCCCGCGAAAGCGGGAACCTCCGTTTCCCTTGCCGGCTCTGCCAACAGAGGTTCCCGCTTTCGCGGGAATGACCCCGTGGGTATTGGTGTTTTGGTGCCGAGATGCGGAAAAGTGGGAGCCGCAATTTAGTAATTCCCCCCGACCCGGTTCCGCGGCGGGATGTCGTTGGAATAGATGTTGTGCGGCCCGATATTGCGGATATCGCGTTCGCCGCAGAGCGCCATGGTGATCTCGAGCTCGCGGTGGAAGATATCGAGCACCCGCTTGACCCCGGCTTCGCCGCCGGCCCCGAGCCCCCAGAGAAACGCTCGGCCGATGAAGGTCGATTTGGCGCCCATGGCCAGGGCCTTGATCACGTCCTGGCCCGAGCGGATGCCGCCGTCGAGATAGACCTCGGTGGTCTTGCCCACCGCATCGACGATCTCGGGCAGCACTCTGATGGTCGACGGCGCTCCATCGAGCTGGCGCCCACCGTGGTTGGAGACGATCACGCCGTCGGCCCCGTGCGCCACGGCCTGGCGCGCGTCCTCGGCATCGAGCACGCCCTTGACGATCACAGGTCCGCCAAAGCGCTCCTTGACCCAGGAGAGGTCCTTCCAGCTGAGCGTCGGGTCGAACTGGTTATTGGTCCACACCGAAAGCTTGGAAAGGTCCCCCGCGTTCTCCACATGCCCGACGATGTTGCGGAAGGTGTGCCGCCTGGTCCCGAGCATCCCCAGCGCCCAGGCGGGCTTGCGCGCCATCTCGAAGACGAAGCGCGGCGTGAACTTGGGCGGCGCCGACATGCCGTTGCGCAAATCCTTGTGGCGCTGGCCGAGGATCTGCAGGTCCATGGTCAGGACCAGCGCCGAGCACCTGGCGGCCTTGGCCCGATCGATCAGCCGCTCGATGAAGGCGCGGTCGCGCATCACGTAGAGCTGGAACCAGAACGGCTTGCTGGTGTTCTCGGCGATGTCCTCGATCGAGCAGATCGACATGGTCGAGAGCGTGAAGGGCACGCCGAACGCCTCGGCCGCCCGCGCCGCCTTGATCTCGCCGTCGGGGAACTGCATGCCGGTCAGTCCCGTCGGAGCGATCGCCACCGGCATGGCGACCTCCTGCCCGATCATTGTGGTCTTGAGCGTACGGCCTTCCATATTGACCGCGACGCGCTGGTTGAGGGCGATCTTGCCAAAATCCTCGGCATTGGCCCGATAGGTGCTCTCGGTCCAGGCGCCCGAATCCGCATAGTCGAAGAACTGCTTGGGCACCCGACGCTTGGCCAGCGCCATCATCTCCTCGATGGTCAGAATTTTGGTGAGATCGGCCATGCCCAGTCCTTACGGTTTTCCCTGCTCTACTAACTAACATGTTAGTCGTCAATGCGCCTTGCCTTGGCGGCCTCTTCCGCGCAATCTGCCCGCGCCAAACGGGGGAGGTGCATCATGGCGGCCAGCAATGCCTACGACTATATCGATAAGAAATTCTACGACCTGACCATCGGCATCGCCGCCATCGAAACCCTTTACGACGGGTGCCGCTGGAGCGAAGGCCCCGTCTGGTTCGAGGACGGCAACTACCTCGTCTGGTCGGACATTCCCAACAATCGCCTGCTGCGCTGGGTGCCGGACCTCGGCGTCTCCGTCTTCCGCATGCCCTCCAATTACATCAACGGCAACACCCGCGACCGCGAGGGCCGGCTGGTGTCCTGTTCGCACGGCGCGCGTGCAATCCTTCGTACCGAGCCGGACGGAACGATCACCACCCTCGTCTCCCACTTCGAGGGCAAGCGCCTCAACTCGCCAAACGACCTCGTCGTCAAGTCCGACGGGACCATCTGGTTCACCGACCCGACCTACGGCATCATCTCGGACTACGAGGGCTACAAGTCCCCCCAGGAGCAGGTCGGCTGCTACGTCTTCCGCTTCGATCCCGCGGACGGGTCGCTGACCGTCGTGACCGACGAACTGAAGAAGCCCAACGGCCTGGCCTTCTCGCCCGACGAAACGGTGCTCTACGTTGCCGACAGCGGTCGCAGCCATGACCCCGACTGGCCGACGGTCATCCGCCAATATGACGTCAACGGCGACCGGCTCAGCAACGGGCGTGTGTTCGTTGAAACCGGCGCCGGCACGCCCGATGGCTTCCGCATCGATACCGAGGGCAATGTCTGGACCAGCGCCGGCCCGTCGATCGAATGCTACAATTCGTCGGGGGCCCTGCTCGGCCGCATCCGCGCCCCGCAGGCCGTCTCCAACCTGACCTTCGGCGGACCCCGGCGCAACCGGCTGTTCTTCACCTCGACCCAGGCGGTCTATTCAGTCTTCGTTGCCGCGAGCGGCGTCCAGCGCCCTTGACTGTTTAAAGCTCGGCAACGGTGCGTGGCGCGGACGGCTGATTGTCTAGCGGCCGACGTATGCCAGATATGGCGGAACGACAGGAGATCCGCACATGAGTGACTACCTCTTCCGCGAGAGCAAGGGCGCCGACGCCCAGGCGCCGGTGTTCTTCGTCTTCCACGGCACCGGGGGCGACGAGAACCAGTTCTTCGACCTTGCCGGGAAGCTGCTTGCCGGCGCCCATGTCATCGCCCCGCGCGGCGACGTCTCCGAGGCCGGGGCGTTGCGCTACTTCCGCCGCACCGGCGAGGGCGTCTACGACATGGACGACCTGGCGCTACGCACCAGCAACATGGCCGAGTTCGCGCGCGAGCGCCTCGAAGGCGTCTCGCCTTCGGCCGTCATCGGCCTTGGCTATTCCAACGGCGCCAACATCCTCGCTTCGGTACTGTTCGAGCATCCAGAGATCTTCGATGCCGCTGTGCTGATGCACCCGCTGATCCCCTTCGCCCCACCGCCGCGGCCCGAACTTGTCGGCAAGCGTCTCCTCATCACCGCCGGCCGGCGCGATCCCATCGGACCTGCAGCCGCGACCCAGGACCTGGCCGACTACTTCTCCGGCCAGGGCGCCGCGGTCGATCTCTTCTGGCACGATGGCGGCCATGAGCTACGCCAGGAGGAATTCTTGAAGACCGCAGAATTCCTCAAGCCCTACCGAGTGGCGACCGCCTGAACCGCAGTTGATTGCCGCGGCCCGCCCCGCCATGATGCCGATCCGAGGGGTTGAGGAGGGGCTGGCATGAAGAAAACGGTGGCAGGCGTCCTGCTGGCGGCGGTGCTTGCGGCACCGGCGCCCGCGGCGGCGCAATACGACCAGTGTGGCGAGGACGACATCGCCTGCGATGAACTGTGGTACTGGCTCGGTGAAACCCTGTTTCTTTATGAGCTAGGCGTGCTGAACCTTATTGGCGAGGGCGCCCGCCAGTGCTTCGAAGCCGACACTGCCGCCTGGCACGAGAAGGTCGCGGCAAGCTGCGGCGAGGATGCCGCCTGCACCGAGACAGCCTATCGCGAGCGCCTCGCCAGCCTCGCTCCCCTGCAGCCGGGCATGAACGCTGCCGAAGGCGTCGCCATGGACGGCATTGCCGTACTCGCCACCGTCCTCGGCCCCGAGACCGGCGACCTGCCCGCCGCCGCCCCGCCCGTGCCGTTCGACGCCACGGGCCGGCTGGTCTGGGCGAGCGAGCACATCGAGCACATGGGCCTTGCCGTCGATGCTGGCGCGGCCGCCGGGCACGTCATCGTCTTCGATATGGATATCGGCAACCAGCCCGGCCACACCTCACTGATGCAGATGATCGAGAACGCGCCGGACACAGAGGTTCTCGTCCGCGGCTCCTCGGCAACGGCGCCCGACGGGGTGGCCAACTTCGATACCGAGCAGTGCCGGTTGGTCTACCGGCTGCCTTAGCAAGCGGCGAGCAAAGAGAAATTTCCAACACCCCCCTTGAAAGCCGCGGCGCCGCCCCCACATCGCACAGGCGGCGCCGGGCCCCTCTGGCGGCGGTGAGCTTTTGTTCCTGCCGTGATGTCGGAGCCGCTCCATTCAACATGGAGATGGTCCGGCCATGGAGCCCCTTCTTGCCGCCCTTATGGGCGATTTTCTCGGCACCCCCGTTTATTTCTGGGTTGCCTTCGTTGCCATTGTCATCGCCCTGCTGGTCTTCGACCTCGGTATCCTCCACCACGACGAGCACGAGATTTCCGCCAAGGAAAGCCTCATGCTCTATTCCTTCTATGTCGGCATAGCGCTGGCCTTCGGGGCCTGGGTGTGGGTCTCGCGCGGCCATATCGCCGGTCTCGAATTCTATACCGGCTACCTGATCGAACAGAGCCTGGCGATGGACAACATGTTCGTCATCGCCTCGGTGTTCAGCTTCCTCGCCATCCCGCGGATCTATCAGCATCGGGTGCTGTTCTGGGGCATCCTCGGCGTCATCCTCTTCCGCGCCATACTCATCGGGCTCGGCGCCGCGCTCATCGCCTCCTTCAACTGGATCCTCTTCATCTTCGGCGCCTTCCTCGTCTTCACGGGCGTGCGTATGTTCACCCACAAGGACGACAACCCGCACATAGAGGACAACCCACTCCTCAAATGGCTGCGCGCCCATGTGCCGATCACCAATGAACTGCACGGCCGCCATTTCGCTGTGCGCCAGCACAATCCCAAGGCCGGGCGGGTCACCTGGTTTCTCACTCCGCTCGCCGTCGCGCTGATCCTCGTCGAGTTCGTTGACCTGATCTTTGCCGTCGACTCGGTGCCGGCGGTGTTCGCGGTGACCCAGGACACCTTCATCGTCTATACCTCCAACATCTTCGCGATCCTCGGCCTGCGCGCCCTCTACTTCGCGCTGGCCGCGGCCATGACCCGCTTCCGCTATTTGCAGATCTCGCTCGCCATCATCCTGGTGCTGATCGGTATCAAGATCTTCCTGGTGCCGCTCCATATCCATGTCGACACCCTGCTGTCGCTGATCGTGACCCTAACCATTCTCGGCGGCGGCGTTGCGTTCTCGCTGTGGAGGACGCGCAACGAGCCGCCGATCCCACCGGTCGCACCGACGGAGATCGGAACTGAGGCCGGCGGGGAAGAAGGTGAGCCGCGAGAGGCACTGCGCTAGAGGCAGTCGTGCTTGGGGTGCGGAGGTGAGCACCTTGTCACCTTCGGCTCCTGCACCAGCGTCTCATCCGCACCCACCCTTCACCACTGCGGCGCTGCGCGTTCCGGCTGTCATCCGGACATGCTAAGAACCTCCCGATCCTGGAGGAACCGGTCATGCGCATCGTCTTTGCAATTCTCGCTGTCTTCGCCCTTGCCTTGCCACATACCGCGGCGGCTGCGAGCTTCGATTGCGCCAAGGCGGCAACGGTGATGGAGGAGACCATCTGCGACGTGCCAGACCTTTCGAAGGCCGACGAGGTGCTGGACGTCGCCTATGCCACCGCTATCGGCGGCCTCTCCAAATCCGCCGTCAATGAGATGCGCCAGGGTCAGCGCGACTGGCTGGATTTTGCCGGCTATGTCTGCATCAAAGAGGCGCCTGACGACACGCTCGAAGAGCGCGGCACTTGCCTTCTCGACCTCTACAACCAGCGCATCTCGACCCTAGAGGACAGCCGCATGCTCGGCGGCCGTCGCTTCTACCTCCACACTGCCTATGGCGCCGCCCCCGACCCGGAGGCCGAACCCGGCTCCTACTGGCAGGTTGCGCAGCACGCCCTCGCCTTCCCGATGATCGACGGCGAGGACGACGTAGCCAAGGGCTTCAACGACATGATGGGCGTCTATTTCGCCGAATGGGTGCTCGACGGGGAGAGCGACGATTTCGACTCCTCGAGCGACATCACCATGTCCGCTTCGGTCGAGACGGTGCTGCCTGCCCGCATCACCGTCAAGCTCGACAATTTCTGGTACGGGCATGGCGCCGCCCACGGCAATTACGGCGTGAGCTACCTGCACTACCTGCCCGCCGAAAACCGGCAGATGATTGCGCAGGACCTCTTTGCAGGCTCAGACTGGCAGAAGACCCTGCTGGACCTGACCGTTGCCGCCCTCAAGTCCGAGCATGGCGATGCGCTCTTCGACGGGTTCGAGGACGACATCGCCGAAATCGTCACCAATCCAGAGCGCTGGATCTTCGGCGACTATGGCCTTTCCATCCAGTTCCAGCCCTACGAGGTCTCCGCCTACGCCTACGGCGCCCCCACCGCGACCGTGAAGTGGGAAAATCTCGACGGGCTCCTCAGCGAGAGCGGCCAGACGCTCCGCTGGGGGAGCTAGCATCGGGTCCCATCGAGCCGGGCGCAGCATGACCATTGTCGTTGACATCGACAGATTACGGCCGATCCTCGAGGAGATCGGCGCAGCGATCCCGACAGATCTCGAGGAGATGCCTGGCGGCAGCTCACCCTCCTTTCGCATAGACCTTGTCGACGGCACCCATCTGGTCCTCAAGACCTACACGGAGGGCCTTTCCCTGGTGCCCTCCAAGGAAGCCTTCGCAGCGGCGCAATTGCGAAACCTCAACATTCCAGCCACACGATACTTGCTGGTCGACGAAACCCGGAAGCGACTGCCCTTCCGCTATGCCATCACCAGCTATCTGCCGGGCGTGCTCGTCAGGGTGCTGAAGGACGAGCCGGGGATTGCGAACGTCTATCGGCAGATGGGCGAACTGCAGCGCAAGCTCCACACCATTCCGATGCCTGGATATGGCTCCATGAGTGCCACCGGCGTCGCTTCACCCGCGCAAACGAATGCGGACTTTCTGCGACCGCTGATCGACGGCGCGTTCACGGGATTCGTGAGGTTCGGTGGAGACGCTGCACTCGCGGAACGCCTGCGCGCGATCATCGACGAGCGGTTCGACGACATCGTCCTGTACAACACTGGCGCGGTTTTCGCCCATGACGACCTGCATCCAGGCAATGTGCTGGCCGCACGGACGGCGGAGGGTAACCTGTCGCTCAGTGGCCTCATCGACTTCGGCAATGCCCGCGCGACGGACCCGGTGTTCGACCTCGCTAAGTGCCTGTTCTGTTCAAGACATGAAGCGCCGGATAGCCCAATGCTCATTCTCGAGGGCTACGGGCCAATCGAGCACCCCGATCCTGAGGCCGCGCTCTGGTACTATACGCTGTTGCACCGGATCACCATGTGGTGGTGGCTGCGGCACGTCGGGGTCATCCCGACGCCCGATGCACCGAGCGACTTGATCGACGACCTGCGGTCGATGGCTTACGCGTAGAAACGGCTGCGCACACGTCCGCGACTATTGCGGTTCGGGTCGCGATAATCCACGTAGCGCTCCCGCCCTCGTTCAATCAGAACGGAAAAGGCGCTAGCCGGCCGCAATCGGCCGACCGCCGTCAAGCTGCGCGCGTACGTCCGCCCAGTCCGGGTGACGGCGGAACTGCACCTCGACATAGGGGCAGCGCGGGATGATGGTGAACCCGTCCTTGCGCGCGTCGGCGATCGCCGCCTTGACCAGTTGCAGGGCGATCCCCCGCCCCTCGAACTTCGGTGGCACGCCCGTATGGTCGATGGAAATGATCCCCGGCGCCACCCAGCGATAGGTCATCTCCGCCTCGTATCCGGGCGCGAGCGGCGCCGAGTAGCGACCGCGCGCTTCACTGTCCTCGCGGGTAACGGTCACCGGAAATGTAGTCATGAAACGGGGCCTTGGGCTTCTATCGGGTCCTCCTATATCGTGGCCCGCGCCAGCAATGACAAGCACTCACGGAGCCTCGCCATGTCCCTGCCCATTCATCACATGATCGCCACCGGCCCCCGTCCGGTCGCGCCGTTCTCGCATGCGGTCGAGGCCGACGGCTGGGTATTCCTGACCGGGCAGATGCCGACCGACCCGCAGGCGCCCGATGCGCCGCTCCCCGAGGGCATCGAGGCGCAGACCCGGCGGGTGATGGACAATCTGAGGCTCGTGCTGGCCGGCATCGGGCTCTCGCTCGAGAACGTCACCTTCGCTCGCATCTACCTCACCCATTTCGAGCGCGACTACGCGGCGACGAACGAGGCCTACAAGAGCTATTTCGAAGAAGGGAAACTCCCCGGGCGCACCACCATCGGCGTCACCGGCCTTGCCGTCGGCGCCCTTGTCGAGATCGACATGGTCGCGCGCCGGCCGTAGCCCCTATGCTCTCTGAACCTGCGAAAAGATCCACTGCCGGAAGATAGTGATTTCGGGGCGCGGGCGGCGCTGCGGGGCCGTGACCAGATGATAGTGCAGGTCCGAGGGCAGCACCTCGACAAAGCACCGCACCAGCCGCCCGGCCTTGAGGTCGTCGGCGACGAGCGAGGTACGCACCAGCGCGAACCCTTCCCCGCGCCGGCAGGCTTCGAGCATGTCGGAAAAGGTCGCGTATACCGGGCCGGCATCCATATCGATCTCGCGGGCGAGCTCGTCGCCTGGGCTTCCCTCGCCGGCGCCGTAGAGCTGGCTGTGCCAACGCCGCCAGTCGAGCACCGTATGCCGCTCGCCCTTATAGTGGAGGAGCGGCGCGGCGAGCAGCGCTTTCCGCTTCGGCAATCGCGCGCTGAGTTCGGGCGAAGAGACGGCGAACTCCTCCTCCAGCATCAGCCGATCGGCCGATAGGCCCGGTCCGCCGCTGCCAAGCCAGATGGCGATATCGGCCTCGCCCGCCATAAGGTCCGCCCGTCGGTATTCGAGGGTGACGCTGACGCTGATGCCGGGATGAGCCGAAACGAAGTTTTCGAGCCGTGGTGCCAGCCATTGCGTGCCGAACTCGGGCGTCGTCGAGAGAGAAAGCTTCTGCCTCTGCCCGGTCTGGCGCGCCGCCGAGAGCACCTGGTGGAGATCCGTCAGGCTCTCGCGCACCTGCGGCAGCAGCCTCTCACCGAGCGGCGTGAGGCCGACGGCGCGCCTGTCGCGCACGAACACCTGCCCGCCAAGCCAGTCCTCGAACTGGGCGATCTGGTGGCTGACCGCCGTCTGCGTCAGCCCCAGCGCTGTCGCAGCCTTGGTGAAGCTGCCGGTCTCGGCGACGGCCAGGAAGGCGCGCAGCCCCTGCAGGGAGGGCAGCGCAGTCGATGCGAGGATCATGAAATTTCCTCATGCATGGCGTGGCGAGACTTCGTTTCTCCTCGCGTAGATTAAGCGCGAAGATCGCCTTCATGCAATCGATGAGGGTTCAGATCATGAGAATCTTTGCTGCATTCGCACGCGCGCTAGCCGCCTCGCGCCCGCCCGCCGATACCCTGCGCCGCGATGTCGGCCTCATCGAGAAGCCGGCACCGCGACGCGACTGGTGGGATTACGTCTAGGTCAGCCCTGCCAGGCCCTGACGTTCTGCCGCTGCTCGCCGAGCCCGTCGATGCCGAGGCGCATGACGTTGCCGGGCTTCAGCCATACCGGCTCGGGCTTGATGCCCATGCCGACGCCCGGAGGGGTGCCGGTGGTGATGATGTCGCCCGGCTGCAGGCTCATGAACTGGCTGATATAGGATACGAGATGGGCAACGCCGAAGACCATGGTGCGGGTCGTGCCGTCCTGGTAGCGGTGCCCGTCGACCTCGAGCCACATCGAGAGGTCCTGCGGATCGGCGATTTCGTCGCGCGTCACCAGCCACGGCCCGATCGGCCCGAAGGTATCGGCCGACTTGCCCTTGACCCACTGCCCGCCGCGCTCGGTCTGGAAGTGCCGTTCGGAAAGATCGTTGACGACACAATAGCCGGCGACGTGCTCGAGGGCTTGCGTCTGCTCGACATAGCGGGCTTCGCGGCCGATGACGACGCCGAGCTCGACTTCCCAGTCCGGTTTGATCGAGTTCCTGGGGATGATGACGTCGTCGTTCGGCCCGATGATGGCGCTCGTCGCCTTCATGAAGAGGATGGGCTCGTCCGGGATTTTCGCACCGGTTTCGGCGGCGTGGTCGGCATAGTTGAGCCCGACGCAGATGAACTTGCCGACATTGGCGACGCACGGCCCGATGCGTGGGGTGCCCTCGATTTTCGGGAGGACGCCGACATCGGTCGCGCGGATGCGCGCCAGGCCCTCGGGGGTGAGCGTCTCGCCGCCGATATCGGTGACGACGCCGGAAAGATCGCGCACCACACCATCCCCATCGAGGATCGCGGGCTTTTCGGATCCTTTTTCCCCCACACGCAGCAACTTCATCTCTTCAGCCTCCTCTTGCCGGCAGCCAGCCCTAACATGTTAGTGCGCTTGTAACCGCGCCCCGACCGCGAGTCGAGCCGCCTTTGGGCGAATCCGTTCGGTGGGGTGGCATAAGCGTTTTCCCTAGTGGTGGCGATCGGGCAGTCAATGCTCGGTGCTGGCGATTGGCACCCTCCCCTTCTCCCCTCGTGGGAGAAGGTGGCGCGCAGCGCCGGATGAGGGGGCTCCCACCAAACCCTTGTGCAAGCCGCACCATCGCACCCCCTCACCCTGCGTTTCCGCTGAACGCGGAAACGCGGTCCCTCTCCCACAAGGGGCGAGGGGAAGGGGGCTCAACCAGCATCCGCGGCGGACCCAACTCCGCCACTCGTCCCCTCAATGGAAATTCCGCCCCTTAGGCAACACGCGCGTATCGCGTGGATGCCGCCAGAGGCTCGGTTGCTCGACCGGGGGCTTGGCGCGGTCGGGTGCGGTTTCCATGGCGCGCATCAGTTGCGGGGTGAGGTCGATCAGCCGTTTGGCGACCACATGAGTGACGTTGTCGGCCTTCTGCACCGTACCTTCGATCGCAACCATGCGCGCGCCCATCACCACCTTGCGGAATTCATCAAAGACCGTTTTCCAGATGACGGCATTGGCAATGCCGGTCTCGTCCTCGAGCGTCATGAAGACGACGCCGCTCGCCGTCCCCGGACGCTGGCGCACCAGCACCAGGCCGGCAATGATCACCTTGCGCCCGTTTGTCACCCCCTCGAGGTCGCGGGTACGCACCACCCCGCGCGGGTCGAGCCTGTCACGCAGGAACGCCACCGGATGGCCTTTGAGGGAAAGGCGCAGCGTCTCGTAATCCTGGTGCACGTGCTCGCCGTCAAGGAGCGCGGGCAGTTCCACCTTCTCATCCTCGGTCGGTAGCAGGGCGGAGACCCCCGCATCCTCGTTGAGGAAAAGCGGCAGGCTCTCCTCATTGGCGCGCGCGCCCAGATACCCGGAAAGCCCGCGGATCTCCCAGAGCGCCTGCCGCCGGTCGAGGCCAAAGGAGCGATAGGCATCGGCATGGGCGAGGCGTTGAAGCACCGAGACTTCGATGCGCGTGCGCTCATAGAGGTCGTTCATGTCGGCGAAGCCGGCGCCGCGCGCCGCAACCAGCTTTTGCCCCGTTTCTTCGCGCATCCCGTCGATCTGGCGCAGGCCAAGGCGCAGGGCAAAGGCGTTGCCGCCCTCGCGGGTCATCGCGCGCGGATCCTCGAGTGGCTCGAGCTTATGGTCCCAGTCGCTGTGGTTGACGTCGACCGGCAGCACCACGCCATGATGGTCGCGGAAATCGCGCACGATCGAGCCCGACGAATAAAAGCCCATGGGTTGGGAGTTCAGCAGCGCGCAGGCAAAAGCATCGGGAAAGTGGCATTTGAGCCAGGCCGAGGCATAGGCGAGCAACGCAAAGCTCGCCGAGTGGCTTTCGGGAAAGCCGTAATCGGAAAAGCCTTCGATCTGCTTGAAGCACCGTTGCGCGAAGTCCAGCTTGTAGCCCTTACCGGTCATGCCCTTGATGAAATCGTCGCGGAACTTGTCGATGGTGCCATGGTTGCGGAAGGACGCCATGGCCCGCCGCAGCTTGTCGGCCTTGTCGGCGGAAAAGCCCGCCCCGACCATGGCGATCTTCATCGCCTGCTCCTGGAAGAGCGGCACGCCGAGGGTCTTGTGCAGCACGGCCTTCAAGGCCTCGGAAGGATATTCAACCGTTTCCCTGCCCTGCCGGCGCCGCAGATACGGGTGCACCATGTCGCCCTGGATGGGACCGGGGCGCACGATGGCGATCTCGATGACGAGATCGTAGAAATCCTTCGGTCTCAGACGCGGCAGCATGGACATCTGCGCGCGGCTTTCGATCTGGAAGACGCCGACAGTGTCGGCCTCCTGGATCATCGCATAGGTCGCTTTGTCCTCGCGCGGTACGCTGGCCAGCGAGTAGCGCGTGCCATAATGGTCGGCAACAAGATCGAAGGTCTTGCGCAAGCACGTCAGCATGCCGAGCGCCAGCACGTCGACCTTGAGGAGCCCCAGCGCATCGAGGTCGTCCTTATCCCATTCGACGAACGTGCGCTCGTCCATCCCCGCATTGCCGATCGGCACCACCTCCTCCAGCGGCTCCTGGGTGATGACGAAGCCGCCCACATGCTGCGACAGGTGCCGCGGAAAGCCGACAAGCTCTCCCGCGAGCACCAGCGCCTGCAACAGGCGCGGATCGTGGGGATCAAGGCCTGCTTTGCGGATATCGTCCTGCGGCGGCGTTTCCGACGACCACCCCCAGACGATGCCGGACATGGCGCGCACGATGTCGGGCGACAGGCCCATGGCCTTGCCCGCCTCGTTGATGGCGCTGCGTGCCCGGTAGGAGATGACGGTCGCGGCGATCCCGGCGCGGTGCCGGCCATATTTCTTGTAGATGTACTGGATCACCTCCTCGCGCCGCTCGTGCTCGAAATCGACGTCGATGTCGGGCGGCTCGCCGCGCTCGACCGAGATGAAGCGCTCGAAGAGGAGATCGATCTCGTCTGGATTGACCGCGGTGATGCCGAGGCAATAGCAGACCACCGAATTGGCCGAGGAGCCGCGCCCCTGGCAGAGAATATGCTGGCTGCGGGCAAAGCCGACGATGTCCTGGACGGTGAGGAAATAAGGCGCGAAATCGAGCTCGGCGATGAGGCGCAGCTCATGGGCGATCTTGCCGCGCACATTCTCGCTGATCCCGTTGGGAAAGCGCCTCCTCGCCCCCTCCCAGGTCAGCCGCTCGAGCTCGGCCTGCGGCGTAGCGCTCTCGCCCATCGGCTCATCGGGATAGTGGGGCTTCAATTCGCTGAGCGAGAAGGTGCAAACCTCACTCAGCTCGATGGTACGCGCCAGAGCCGCCTCGTAGCCCGAGAGCAGGCGCGCCATCTCTGCGCCGGACTTGAGGTGCCGCTCGGCATTGCGCTCGAGGCGGAAGCCCGCCTCGTCGATGGTCACATGCTCGCGAATGCAGGTCAGAAGATCCTGCAGGCGACGGCGTCCGTGATCGTGGTAGAGCACGTCATTGGTGGCAAGGAGCGGCGTGCCGTGTTGATCGGCCAGAGCGGCGAGCCTGTCGAAGCGGGCGCGGTCGTTGCTGCGATAATAGGGCGTCAGGGCAAGATAGGTCTCGCCGGCAAAGACGCAGGCGAAGCGGGCAAGTCTTTCCCGGAACTCACCGTCAAGCTCATAGGTCGGCATGACGACGAAGCGCTGGCCGTGGCCGAGACCGGCAAGATCCTCGAAATCGAGATGGCACTCGCCCTTCGGGGCGCGGAGATTGCCCAGGGTCAAAAGCTTGCTGAGCCGCCCATAGGCCTCCCTGTCAGTCGGAAAGCACAGCGCCTCGAACCCGTCGCGCAAAACGAGCCGAGCCCCGACGACAAGACGGATGCCCGCATCCCTTGCTGCCACATGCGCCCGCACCGCACCGGAAAGCGTGTTGCGGTCGGCAATGCCAATGGCGGAAAGCCCAAGCTCCTTGGCCATGCCGACCATTTCATGCGGATGCGAGCCGCCGTGGAGGAAGCTGAAATTACTGGTGACGGCGAGTTCCGCATAAGCGGGCGCGTTCACGGCAGTCATGGGAACACCCCATGGATGAACCAGCTCGCCGGCTCTCCCTGCCGCTCATAAAAACCCTGGCGATAGAGCCAGAAGCGGTGCCCGGCCTCATCCTCGACGCGGTAGTAGTCGCGGGTCTCGCCGGGCGCGGCGCTCCACCATTCGGGCGCGATGCGCTCAGGGCCGTCGGCGCGCACGATCCGGTGGGCGATGCGCCGCCACGCGAAGCGGGTCGGCGGATGGTCGGGTGTTTCGAAGATGACGTCGACCGGCTCGGGCCTGCCAAAGAGCAGGATCGGACGGGCGAGCGGAGTATCGTCCATGAGGTGCCGTGCATGGGCGCTCCAGTCCTGCAGTGCAATGGGCTCGAGCACCGAGAGAGCCTCGACCGCCTTTTCGGGCACGTAGCTTTGCCGCGGCACGAAGCGGGTGACGCTGGCGGCGCCGAACCGGTTGGCGAAGCGGTCGAGGAGCTCGGAAATGTCGCCTTCCGCCTCGCCGGGCGCGCCGGTATCGAGCCCATGCTGCTGCGCGTCGCCCCGCTCGACGTCGAAGGCGGCAAGGGTCGCCGCCTCGAAGCCGAAGCCGGCACGCTCCTCGATGCGCTCGAGCCGCTCGCAGATGAGGCGCGAGAGGTGCCTGGCATCGCGGCTCAAGGCACTGGTTCGCAATTCCAGCGCCTCGAACCAGCCGTCGACCCGGTAGAGGACGAGCTCGATCCGTCGCGCGCCCTTGCCTGCCTTGTAGAGTGCCTCGGCCAGTTCGCGCGACAGGTGCTTAACGGTCGCCTCGATATCGGCTAGCAGGGTCACGGGCTCAGCGAAACGGCAGTCGGCCCGATAGACGGGCGGCGGCGTCAGCGGGTTGAAGCTTTCGTCGGCCTGACCCAGAGCCTGGTCGAGGCGCATCACCAATAGCATGCCGAACCGGGCAACCAACGCCCCGCGCGGCTTGCCGATGAGGAGTCCGATCTGCTTGAGGCCGAGCTTGTCGAGAGCGGCGACCGTCTCCTCGCTGAGCCTCAAGGCTGCAACCGGAAAGGCGGCGAGGGCTTCACTGATCTCGCCAGTCGCGATGATGGCGTGCGCACTCGGCGCATGGCGGGCGGCGGCCCAGGCGGCCCCGAGGGTCGGGGCGATGGCGAGCCGGGCCGAGAGCCCGAAGCTTTCGAGCCGTTGCGCAAGATCGTCCATCAGCCCCTCCTCGCCGCCGAAGAGATGCGCACAGCCGGTGATGTCGAGGCTGATGCCGTCCTCGCCCTCGATACGGGTGAAGGGACTGTAGCGCTGGCCCCAGAGGGCAAGGCGGGTCAACGCCTCGACGTCGCCGGCGCTGTCGGCCGGATAGACCTCGAGCGCCGGAAAAATGGCGCGCGCATCGGTGACCGGCATGCCGGTAAAAAGCCCCTGCGCCTCGGCAGCGGCGTTGGTCGCGGTGATGCGCGCCCCGCTTTGGGCGTTATCCGAGAGGACCAGCGGCCGGCCCTCGTCAGGCGGCAGCAGGTTGCCCACCTCTGCGGCGATCGACCCGGAGCGGCGTTCGATCGCCCAGCGGGGCAGCCACACGGAAAGATAGCGTTTCATGGTCCCATTCGACCGGCCATACACCGGTCACTCCTTTACGCGTTTTGATAAGCTCCACCCGCCAGCGCGGGGCCCCGAGTCCCGGCCGGTACTGGCCGGTGCGCCAGGCAGGGGCGCTGGCCTCCGCCCCGATCCGCCAGCGCATGTCGGCGGCTGTCGAAAGGCCAAGGTCCGGCCTGGTGCCGACGATGAAGGCGGTGGCGCCGTGCCGGCCGGCCCGCATGGAAAGACGGCGGCTGGCGGTGAAATCATAGGCGCGGTCGTTCTCGGGCAGGATTCCGATAGCGGCGGCGACCGCCGGATGCGACAGGGCTTCCTCCAGCGCCCAGAGCACGTTGACGGGCTTTGCGACGCGCAGGTGCACCAGCCGGTTGGGATCGATCCCATAGGCGGCAAGACCGATGGGGTAGAGCCTGCCCATGTCGAAGGCGACGAACGAGGGCAGCACGAAGAGAATGTGCCCGGCACGCGTCTCGAGAATGCGCCGAAGCGCCCCGAGCCCGAAGCCGAGAGTGGCAGAGAGGTCCGCATGGCTTGCCGGCAGCAGCTCGTGCAGCGCTCCGGTCACCAGGCCCCTCCCCGGCAGCGCCGCATCGATCCCGGCAGCCCCCATCGGCGCGCTCGGCCAGGCCTGCGGGGAAATCCGTTCCGTTTCGGTGATCCGGGCGCGTAGCGCCGCAAGGTTCTGGAGACTGGACATGTCTAGCCACCCTGCCGATCCGGATGGAAGGCTTGAGGAGAAAAAGCCGAGAGGGGCGCAACCGCCGACGAATTGGCCGTTGGACACATCAGCCGCAGCGGACAAGGTGCGCATCTGGGCCGGCCTGCCGTGCAGAAGACCCTTCCCAGAAACTGCATCAGAATGTGATGCGTCTCGGTGTCGTCGGCGCTCCATTGGTCGGGGACCAGCTGGTTGAGTAGGCGCGATGCAAGCTTATGCGGCGTTCCGGGCGGCACCAGCCCGAAGCGCATAGCAACGCGGTAGTGGGTGGTATCGACGCAGAGTACGCGCCTGTGGAGCGTGCTGAAATTGAGGACGGCCGTGCTGGCCTTGGGGCCGATCCCGGGCAGGCTCTCGAGCCACGTCTGCGCCGCCTCGACCGGCCGGTTGCCGAGGAAATCTAGATCGAGCCGCTGGCGCCGGCGCATGATCGCCTGCAGCGCGCTCGGCACGTAGAACGCCTTCTTTTCGGGGAAAGTGGTCTGCCCAATCCTGGCCAGGAGGTCGCCGGCGCGCATCCGCGCCACCGGCTCCCAGGTGGGAAAGCTGTTGGCAAGCCCCTCGAATGCGGACTTGGCGATTCCATCGCGCGTACGCCCCGAGAGCATGGCAAAGACCATCTGGCTCACCGGGTCCATCCGGCGCGTGGCTGCCACCGGCCCAAAGGCTGCCGACAGCAGCTCATGGGCGCGCGCAAGCCTGTTCTCCATCACAAAAGGCAGCGTCAGTTGCATACCCTGATTTAAGAACAAAAAGAGAACACGAGCAACCGGATTCCGCATCCACACCGCAGAATCCGGCTATGTCCTTGATTCAAAAAGGCGAGAAATTCCGGGGATGTGAGGCGGGATACCCTTCACTCCGTAAGCGCCTTCAAGCCCGAGCTTCGTTGTCAGCTGGCCACCAGTGTGCAAGCATTCCCGCAATGTCGAGGTTGGGTAGATGAGCGTCACGGTTTCCTGCCATTGCGGACGGATTCGGCTCGAAGTGAGTGCGGAGCTCACCGAGGTGGTGGAGTGCAACTGCTCGCTCTGCGTGCGATCGGGCTTCCTGCATTGGTACGTCCAGCCCGACCAGGTCAAATTCCTCACCGAGAATCAGGGCGCGAGCACCTATTGGTGGCGAAGCGCGACGGGCGGACAGCACTTCTGCGCGAACTGCGGAACGGCGATTCTGCGAACCTCGACCGAGTACCCGCCACCCGTGTCGGTCAATGCGCGCTGCATCGAGGGAGTCGAGCTTGCTTCGCTGACCATCCACCAGTTCGATGGCAAGCACGCTTATCCGTGAAGCCGGAGGCCCAGGCAACGGCACCATTGCCCGCAGCGGCGGCCTGTGCTGTATTCATGCTTCCCTATCCTTCCGCACCCGGGAGAACGAGATGAAAGCCTTCATGTCCACTGAGAAAGGAGTTCCCTATCGAGAGGACATGAGGTTCCATGCGAACGTTGAACCTGGGGATCCTGGCGCATGTCGACGCCGGAAAGACCAGCCTTACTGAACGCCTGCTCCATGCAGCCGGTGTCATCGACCGGATCGGCAGCGTCGATGACGGCAATACCCAGACCGATACACTGGCGCTCGAACGCCGGCGCGGCATTACCATCAAGTCCGCCGTCGTCTCGTTCATCCTGAACGACATCATCGTCAACCTGATCGATACCCCCGGCCACCCGGATTTCATTGCCGAGGTGGAGCGGGTGCTGAGTGTCCTCGACGGCGCGGTGCTGGTGGTTTCGGCCGTCGAAGGCGTCCAGGCGCAAACCCGCGTGCTGATGCGTGCGCTCAAACGCCTCAATGTTCCGACGCTGATCTTCGTCAACAAGATCGACCGCGCCGGCGCGGTCGAGCAGCGCGTCCTTGCGCGCATCGGCGAGGCGCTGACGCCGGCGATCCTGCCGATGGGCTCGGTCGAGGACCCCGGCACGCGCCAGGCCCGCTTCGCGCCCTTCGAGCCCGACGACCCCGCCTTCCAGACAAGGCTCACCGAACGCCTCGCCGAAAATGACGAGGAGGTCCTCGCAGCCTTTGTCGAGGGGAGGACCCTCCCCGACGGGCGGCTGCGCGAGGCTCTCAAGGCGCAGACCCGGCAGGCACAGGTTCATCCGCTCTTCTTCGGTTCGGCCGTCACCGGCGCCGGCATCGAGCAGCTGGTTGCCGGCATCAGTCAGTTGCTGCCCGCCAGCCAAGGCGACGCGGACGGCCCCGTCTCGGGCACGGTGTTCAAGGTGGAGCGCGGCCGGGCGGGCGAGAAGATCGCCTATCTCCGCATGTTCTCGGGGACAGTGCACGCACGAGACCGGCTGCAGTTCGGTGCGGGCAAGGACGCCAAGGTCACTGCCATCGGTCACTTCGAACGCGGCGCCGCCCTCGAGAAGGGCGCGGTCGCCGCCGGGCAGATCGGCAAGCTCTGGGGGCTCGCCGACATCCGCATCGGTGATGCGATCGGCGTTCCGCGCGCAGGTCAGGGGCATCACCACTTCGCCCCGCCGACGCTCGAGACCGTCATTGTGCCAAAGCATTCCGCCGACAAGGGCGCGCTCCACGCCGCTCTCGTCGAGCTTGCCGAACAGGACCCCCTGATTAACCTCCGCCAGGACGACATCGGCCAGGAGATGTTCGTCTCGCTCTATGGCGAGGTGCAGAAGGAGGTGATCGAGGCAACGCTGGCCAGCGACTACGGCATCGAGGTCGAATTCCGCGGCACCACGACCATCTGCATCGAGCGCCCTGCCGGCACCGGCGCGGCGATTGAACTGATGGGCGCCTCGTCCAACCCGTTCATCGCGACGGTTGGGCTGCGTATCGATCCGGGCCCTCCCGGTTCAGGTTTCGAGTTCCGGCTCGAAGCGGAGCTGAGGACCATTCCGCTCTATGTCTACAAGACCGTCGACGAATTCGGCCACGCAATCGAGGCGACGGTGCGCGACACCCTGGCCCAAGGGCTTCTCGGTTGGCAGGTAAGCGACTGCATCGTCACCATGACCCATTCCAACTACAACTCGCCCTCGACCACCGCCGGCGACTTCAGGAAGCTGACGCCCCTGGTGCTGATGGACGCGATGAAGAGCTCCGGCACCCTGGTCTGCGAACCGGTCCATCGTTTCCATCTCGATATTCCGGGAGACACACTGGGCACGGTGCTGCCGGCCCTGGCGCGGCTGGGCGCGATCCCCGAAATCCCCCAGATGCGTGGCGCCTCGTCGACGCTCGAGGGCACGATCCGCGCCGCCTGCGTCGGCGATCTGCAACGCCAGCTCCCGGGCCTGACGCATGGCGAGGGCATGGTCGAATACACGTTCGACAGCTATCAGCCGGTCCATGGCGAGACCCCGGTCCGTCATCTCCATCGACGTCATCCCGGTGCAGGTTAATGAACAGAGCTGGGCCATTGCCGACAACCCCGTGCTCTGCGTGCCGCTGCGGGTCTCGCGCAGGAGCTGGCCTTCTCAGACGCCCCTGCCGGCAGGAACGTGTCCGGGAGCGGACACGTCGGGCCGGATGAGGGCGAGGCCGCTCTGCTTATCGACAACCTTCTGCAGGTGACCTGGTGTCTCGGTCAGCACCAGCTCCAGGGTCGGGCGCACATGCGCCTCCATCAGATGACCGGCAATCGCCGTGCCGTCGCGTCGCCCGAGCACCACATGCGCATGCACCGCCTGGGTGCCGTCCGGCGCGAGGGCGATGTCGCCGTTGAGCGATGCGACTTCCACCTGCTCGTCGATCCGGTTGTGCAGATAGTCCTTGCGCTCCCAGTCGAAATAGCCGGTGACCGCGTCGCGAAAGGCGCCGATGCCGGAAAAGCTGGCGGCGGTCAGCCCTTCGCTTGCGGCGAATTGCTCGAGCCCGTGCATGACAGGATCGCCGGTTTCAAAGACGAGCGCATAGGTGCGCTGGCCGTTCTCGTCGCTCAATATCCTGCTTTGCATCGGTGCCTCCTGTCGTCGGTCTTCGACCAACTCGTGCTGCCGACAAGGGTTCCGGGCTAACCCTTGCTGGCAGCGTCGGGCCGCGCGCGGCCACTCAGGTTGAAAGCGCATGAAAGCAGGGAACCGGACGGTGGCCCATTGGTTGGTCTCACAGGTCAGGGCCTGGGGCGGGCGAAAGCCCGTGAACCAAGCCAAAAGAGCCGCGAGGACTACGCCATGGCCGAACAAACCGCCGCCGATATTCTCGTTGAAAGTCTCATCGATTGGGGCGTCGACACCGTTTTCGGCATACCCGGCGACGGCATCAACGGCATCATCGAGGCGCTGCGCAAGCGCCAGGACGACATCCGCTTCATCCAGACGCGGCATGAGGAATCCGCTGCCCTCGCCGCCTGCGGCCATGCCAAGTGGACCGGGCGCCTTGGCGTGTGCATCGCCACGTCCGGCCCCGGAGGCCTGCATCTGCTCAACGGGCTCTACGATGCAAAGCTCGACCACCAGCCGGTCCTGACCATCACCGGCCTGCCGTTCCACGACATGCTGCATACCCAGAACCAGCAGGACATCGAGCTCGACAAGGTGTTCATGGATGTGGCCGTCTACAACAACCGCGTCATGGGGCCCAGTCACGTTGAGAACACCGTGGACCTCGCCTGCCGCACGGCCCTCGCCTATCGCGGCGTCGCGCATATCACCATGCCGGTCGACGTCCAGTCCATGTCCGTGGACCCCAAGCAGCGCTCCGAGCGCAACGTCCCGGGCCGCGCCTCCGACCTGATGGCAAAGTCGGCGCGCCTTCCCGACGAGGACCAGCTGGCGCGCGCCGCCACGATCCTCAACGCGGGCAGGAAGACCGTGATTCTTGCAGGCCAGGGAGCGCTCGGGGCGGGCGACAAGTTGATCGCGCTGGCCGAGAGGCTCGCGGCACCAATCGTCAAGCCGCTCTTGGGTAAAGCCACGGTGCCGGACGACAGCCCCTATACGACCGGGGGCATCGGCCTCCTCGGCACCCGCCCGTCCCAGGAAGCCCTCGAGGACTGCGATACCCTGCTCATCGCCGGGTCGAGCTTCCCCTACATCGAATACTATCCCAAGCCCGACAGGGCCCGGGCCGTGCAGGTCGATCTCGACCCGCAATGCATAGGCCTGCGCTTTCCGGTGGAAGCGGGGCTGGTCGGCGACACCGGCAAGGTGATCGATGCCCTCTTACCCCGTCTCGACTATCGCGAGGACCGTTCGTTCCTCGACAAGGCACAGGCCGGGATGGACGAGTGGAACGCGCTGATGGTCGAGCGCGGCACGCGGGACGATAAGCCGATGAAGCCGCAGGTGGTGGCCTATGAACTCAACAAGCTTCTGACCGACGATGCCATCGTTGCAACCGACTCGGGCACCATCACCACATGGGCTGCCCGCTACCTCGACATGCGCGGATCGCGCAAATTCTCCTGTTCGGGCAACCTTGCCACCATGGCTTGCGGCCTGCCCTACGCGATCGCGGCGGCAATCGCCTATCCCTCGCGCCAGGTGGTCTGCTTCATCGGCGACGGCGGGGTCAGCATGCTCATCGGCGACCTCGCCACCTGCATCAAATACGATCTCGACATCAAGATCGTGGTCATCAAGAACAACACGCTCGGCCAGATCAAATGGGAGCAGATGGTGTTCCTCGGCAACCCGGAATATGTCTGCGACCTGCAGCCGATCGACTTTGTGACCGTCGCCCGCGGATTCGGCGTACGCGCCTATGGCATCGATGACCCGGCCGATTGCGGCGGCATCCTGCGCGAGGCGTTCGCCACGCGCGGCCCCGCCCTTATCGAAGCAACGGTCGATCCGCACGAACCGCCGATGCCGCCCAAGGCTACGCTGAAACAGGCAACCAAATTCGCCCAGTCCCTGGCCAAGGGTTCTCCGGCCCGCGAGAAGATCGCCCTGACCGTCGCCTCGGATGTCGTTCGCGAGATCGTCTGAGGTTCAGGGCAGAGTGAAGCTCCCCTCAAGCCTTGTCATCTCGAAGGAGTCGACGCGAATTTCGAGTTCGAGCTGCCACTCGCCCGCCACGGGGACGGGCATATCGACAACCCTCCAGACGCCGTCGACCTCGATGGCGTCGCGCCTGATCGCTTCGATGCCGAGCGTTGGCGAGAACAGCGTGACGGCAATCGACTGGACCGGCATGGACGCGCCCCCGGCATCGGTCAGCGCGATGTCGAGGGTGGCGGGTCCGGCCCGGCCGGGCGAGACCGTGACCATCGCCATGGTCTCGCCGCCCATCAGGTGGAAAGCGACCGGGTCGGTGGCGGCGAGCGTTGCAGCCGGAGCCAGTGCGCGCGGCGGCGGTGTGAACCGCCAGCCGGCGACGAGCCCGAGGATCATCACCACCAGCACCATCTCGAGGCTGATGGATCGACGCAAGCGGCGCCGCGCACCGGGCTCGCCCGTCAGCGCCGGCGTCGTCAGCCACCATCGATTGAGGACCGCCAGGGCAAAGAGCCCGATGATGAGGCCGAGCTTGGCCGCAAGGATCATCGCGTAGGGCGATAGCCAGTTCGAACCGGGCGCACCCATCTGGGTGATGGCGAGTGTCAGCCCCGCCAGGACCAGCGGCACCACCGCATAGGGAGCGAGCCGCGAGAACGCTGCCAGCGCGCGGTCGGCCCGCGTCGAAGGCTCGGCCAGCAGCAGCCAAAGCGGCAGCAGCGCCCCGACCCAGACGAGGATACCAGCAATGTGGAGAAACACCGCCGGCCGCGTCAGCCATTGCGGTGCGGCAGCGCCGGCATGGCCGCTCAAGGCAAGCGAGAGGGCAGCAAGGATGCCGGCGACGACGCCGAGACCGGCGACCTTCCTGCTGTCCGCAAGGCTACCGAGAGTCGTAAGGAACGCCGCGCCCGCAACGACGGCCGTCAGGCCATAGCTGGTCGAAAGCGCCGCGCTCCACACCCGGCCTTCGATGATGGCGGGCAGGGGTAACCCAAGGGCATCGAGACCCTGCAGGGCGAGCGTGGCCGGTACCAGCAACATCCCGAAGACCGAGAGGCCGGTGGCCACGCGCCTGGCCGCTGGTGGGATCGGCGCGACGACTGCAAAGACTGCACCGCCGACGCCGACGAACATCGAAACGAAGAGGAGCGTCTTGCCGGCCCAGAGCATGGCGACCACCGCCCGATCGGTTGCCGCCTCCGCAGTCGCCGCGCCCGTCATCTGGCCGACGGAGAAAACGAGTGCACCCGCGATCGGATGACCGTCCGCCGAGACCACCCGCCAGCTCAGCACATGAGTGCCGCTGCCGAGAGACGGCATGGGAACCGCGATATCCTGGCCCGCGGCCGCGCCTCCAGCCAAGTCGGCCGCGTTGCCGTCCGGCTCGACGAGCTTCAGCGCCAGAGGCGAAACCGGCTCGTTGAAATGCAGCACGACCCGGTCCGGCGCTGCTTCGAGGACCGCGTTGTCCACCGGATCGGTGGAAAGAAGCTGGGCGTGGGCCAGAGCCTCGACTGGCGCAACGACCAAGAGTAGCAGCAGGCAGACGAACCGTCGCAGGCAAAGGGCCTTACGCATGCATCAACCTCCCGAACGGGAAGCGGGGCGCGGACGGCCGCGCCCCGGCAACCTCAGTGGCCGGCAGCCTCGACCGGAACGAGCTCGAGGCTCGGGGCCGGCATCTCGGCATTCTCGTCGCCGCTCACGTCGATCCAGGCTTCCTCGCCATCGGCGCATTCCTGGATGGTCGGGAAGTAGAACGTGCCCGGCTCCAGGGTGCCTGCGAAGGTGCCGCGGAAGACGAACTCATCGTACCACTCGTTGGGCAGGTTGCCATCTTTCCAGATGATTTCCCTGACGCCTTCGGTCAGCGTCGCGCCGTGGTTGTCGTAGCCCTCTTCATAAGGACCGACGACCGTTTCGAGGGTCCAGCCGGCCTTTGGCATGGGCTTGACGTTGAAAAAGCCTACCGGGATCTGCACGCGCACCACATTGGTGGCCTCGGTCCCGCAGCCGTGCGGAATGCGCAGCACCGCCTTATAGGTCGAGCCGATGCCGGCCTGCCTGACTTCGAGGGTCGCGTGGGCGAAGACGGGACCGGCGGCCAGAACGGCAGCGGCGATGGCCGCGCCGGAAAGAAAACGGATCATGATATGTCTCCAGTGATTTGAGGTGTTTGGCAGCAAGGGGCTGCCAGGCAATCAGACCGGCACCGGAGGCGCGCGCGGCTGTCCCACATATCTGCTTGTCGCAGGGCCAGCGTGCGCCGTCCGCTCCGGATAGGCAGTCGTCTGCGCGATACGCAGGATATCGACCTCGACCGGAGGCGGCTCGACTGTCGCAATCTCGTCTTTGCCGAGCCCCGCGATCGGGCATGTGAGCCCGAACGGCGCCTCGCCGTCGGCGAGACCGGCGGATCCCGCCGCGCAGATGGACCAGGAAGGCCCTTCATAACCAAGGTCGGCCAGGTCCTGCTGCAGGCCGGCAGCCTGGTGGAGCGGGACCAAGAGGACGAGCAGGTAGACGGCAACGACCGCAAGGGCCGCGCCCAACTCCCTGATCATGGTCCTCGTTCGGAACGGCATTCGTTTTTCCGGTGCGTTTCGTGCTTTAGCCGCAAACGAGACTCTTGGAAAGGCCGAGCGTGGCCGGCTTGACCAACGGGCGTATCAATCGCGCAGGCCGTTCCCCTTGCGCTGGATCAATTCAGGCGCGGTCCAGGAACGCGATCACCCGTCGGGTGAGCAGCGCAGTTGCATCAGCGTCGTAGGACGGGAGCGAGCTGTCGGCGAAATAGTGCTGTTCGCCCGCATAGAGAAACAGCTCAGCATTCTCGACATTCGCCACAATCTCTCGTGCGGCATCGATGTCGCCCTCGCCGACGAACACCGGGTCGTTGTCCATGCCGTGGATCTGGACCGGTACGCCCACCGGCCATGGCCCGAACGACCACTGACCGCTTATCGGGAGGCAGGAATAGAAGAGCAGCGCTCCGCGGGCTCCGGGCCGCGTTTGTGCGAGCTTCTGCGCTGGCAGAACGCCGAACGAGAAGCCGGCATAGACCAGTTCGGAAGACAGTTCATCGGCGACGCGGACGCCGCGCTCGCGCATGTCTTCGAACCCGATCTCACCGATATAGGCGAGTCCCTCATCAATGCTCTGGAACGTGCGTCCGTCGAAGAGGTCCGGCGTATGTACTTTGTGCCCTGCCGCCCGCAAGTCGTCGGCGAATGCCTGCACACCGGGGGTCAACCCCTGTGCGTGATGAAACATCAGGACCTTAGCCATGGAGTCACTCCAGGTGAAATCTCGAATGCACACTTCATCAACCCTATGGCATCACCCGCCCTCGTCGGAAAAGAAATCTCTCACCCGTCCCGCCGCACCCGCGGCGGGCCGACCGAGGCACGCTCGACCAGCGGGCAATCGATCTGCAGCCGACCGGTCACGACACCTGTGCGGTCTCCATTGTCGCGCTTGGCATAGAGGTGGGTGATGGCGCGCCGGCCCATGTCCTCGTGCGGCACGAGGATGGTGGTGAGCGGCGGCCAGAGGTGCCGGGCGGACGGGTGATCGTCGAAGCCGACGACGGAGATATCGCCGGGAATGGTGAGCCCAGCCTCCTTGATAGCTTCGTAGCACCCGATCGCCATCTCGTCGCTCGCGCAGAAGATCGCCGTGGGCGGTTCCGGCAGGGCCAGCAAGTCACGCGTACAGTCATGTCCACCCGAGAGGGTCCAGTTGCCGGTTCGCACCAGCTTTGCATTGAACGCGATGCCGGCGGCCTTGAGGCCACGCTTGTAGCCGCGCAGGCGGTCCCGGCTGGCTTCCATCCAACCCTCGCCGTTGATGAAGGCGATACGGCGATGGCCGGCATCGGTCAGGTGCCGCACCGCCGTTTCCGCACCCATTGCGTGGGCGGGCAGGATCGCCGGGGCCGGATCGCCTTTGATATGGCAGTTGATGAGAACCACCGGCACAGCGCTGAGCTTCTGGGGAAGGGTATATTCGCGGGTGAAAAAGGCGGCAAAGACGAGGCCCACCACGCGGTGCGCGAACAAGAGTTCCAGCGCTGTCGCGCGCAAGCGCTCGTCGTTCGCCGTAGGCAGCACGACGAGCACGGCCTCGTTCTCCCAGGCAAGCTGACGCGCCGCATCGATGGCCTTGTTGACGATAGGGTTCGACGTGCTGTCGTCGATGATGAAGCCGATGGCCTGCAGGCCACCGCTGCCGACGGGCGCGCGCATCCACACGCGATAACCGAGGGCTTCAGCCGCTTCGCGCACGAGCTTTCGCGTTGTCTCGGTAACCCGCGTTCCGCCGGTTTCATTAAGGACCATGGAGACGGTGGCCTGGCTGACGCCAGCGAGCTTGGCCACATCGACCATCGTCGCACGGGCACTCGCTTTCTCGGTCTTGCGTCTGTTCATCAGCCCCTCCGCCACGACGCATAACGCAGCTTTCGGGGAAAGAAAACCACGACAACGCCACCGAACGGGTCGAGTTATACATAACTCGAGTCGCTTGACGATAGTTATAAATAACTGTTAGCGTTGCCGGGCGCTGGAGGAGCGCGGTCGACCTGAGGGTCGTCACCAGATCGACGCTGCCATATGCAGCGAGGGAGGACAGATGAGCATCTCGAAGACGAACGCGGCACCGGTATCCGGCGTCAGCCGCCGCACGCTGCTGCAGGGCATGGCGATGCTGGGCGCGGCAGGCCTGCTGCCGGGCCGAAGCTTCGCGCAGGATATGGTCACCATCAAGTGGTGGGACGTCTTCCAGCCGCTGATCCCGCTGCATCAGAAGATCTGGGACGAGTTCGCCGCGAGCCACCCGGCCAAGGTCGAGTATACGCCTGGCAATCCGTCCGACATGATGCAGTCGCTGCAGCTGGCCTTCCGCAGCAACCAGCTTCCCGATGTCTTCAACGTTCCGGTTAGCGGTATCGCCGCCGTCAACGCGCTGCAGGCGGCCGGCTGGTTCCAGCCGCTCGCCGACGGCTTCACCTTCGACAAGCCTTTCCAGAAGGAGGCGCTGACCGAAGGCTTCACCAATTTCGGGGGCAAGCCCTATTCGTTCCCGATCTTCTCTCAAAGGCAGACGGCGACGTCCCTCTGGTTCTTCAAGGAGGATATCGAGGCCGCCGACGTCGACCCCGAGGCAGGCCCGGCAAGCTGGGACGAGGCGCGCAAGGCCGCTCTCGCCGGCACCGGCGATGGCAAATATGGCCTTATCCTGCCGCTCCAGTTCGGCGATCGCATGAGGGCCCATCTCATCGACCTGGCGCAGACCGCGGGTGCGGCCGGCGAGATCGACTGGCGAACGGGCGACTATGCGCACGCCTCCCAGCCGTTCCTCGATGCCATCGAATTCCTGATGTCGTTCCAGAAGGACGGCTCACTCCATCCGGGGTCTTCATCGGTCGATGCCCGTCAGGGGCGCGCGCGCTGGGTGGCCGGCGAGGCAGTGATGTTCTTCGATGGTCCCTGGAACAGCGGCGTGCTCAACGGCAGCTTTGCGGACCAGATCGACCTGATCGGCGTCACCGGGCAGGTCCCCTATCCCGTCGACCAGGCTTCGGCCTTCAACTACCGGGGGCCCAGCGGGGGAACATTCTATATCTCCGCCCAGTCCCAGCACCCGGATATCGCCACGCAAGTGCTGCAGATGCTGACGACCGACGACTATTATGTCGGCCTTGCCGAGCGCATGGACCAGCCCCCGCTCGATCTTACGGCAGTAGAGCGGGCAAACGTCCACCCGACCTATAAAAAGGTGGTCTCCGGCTACCAGAACTCCGTGCGGCTCGCGCCCGATCCGCTGGCCCGCAATCCGGCGATCAGCGCGGTCTATGCGGAGATGCGCGACGTCACCCCCGGCATTGGCGAAATCCTCCAGGGTGCGTTCAGCGGCGCCTTCAGCGATGCCAAGCCGATCCTGCAGCAATATACCGACTCCATGAGCCGGGAACGCGACCGGGCCATCGAGGTCGCCAAAAGCCAGGGAGCGGAGGTTTCGCTCGACGATTGGGTGTTCGAGGGCTGGACGCCAGGCGAGGACCTCACCGACAACTACTGAAACATTGCCGATCGGCGCGGATAACAACCGATGCATCAGAACGTCTTGCGCGGTGCGCCACTGGCCAAGCGGATGTGGGCGGACAGGTGGATTTACCTCTTCCTGCTGCCCACACTCGTCCTCGTTGGCGCGTTCACCATCTATCCGGTCATTGCCAGCATCTGGTTCTCGCTGCTCGACTGGAACGGCTTCGAACGCGCCGGCGCCTTCATCGGTCTAGGCAACTACTGCGAGCTGATCGCCGATCCTCTGTTCTGGAACGCGTTCAAGAACACCATCGTTTTCCTCCTGCTCGCGGTACCGCTGCGGGTGGGGATTGCCCTGGTACTGGCGATCGTCCTCAATGCGCATTTCCCGCTGGTGCGGGTGTTCCGCACGGCGATCTTCCTGCCGGTGGTAACCACCGCCGCCATCGTCGGCGTCGTCATGCGCTATGTGCTCGATCCGACCGGCGGTCCGCTCAACATAGCGCTATTGAACTCAGGACTCCTCGGCCAGCCGCTCAATTTCCTCGGGACCGCCGGGCTCGCGCTCTATAGCGCGGTCGGCATCTGGGTGTGGAAATGGCTCGGCATCACCCTGATCTATTGGCTGGCGGCCCTGCAGACCATTCCCCGCGATCTCTACGAGGCAGCCGCCCTCGACGGCGCCAATGCCTGGGACCGGTTCGCCAGCATCACGCTGCCGCTTCTGACCCCGTTCACCATCATCATCACGCTGATCACCGTGATCGAGGCGACCAATGTCTTCGATCTGATGCTGACGCTGACCGGCGGCGGACCGTTCTACGCCACCGAAGTCATCGACATCTTCGTCTACCGGCAGGCCTTCACCTCCAACGTGCCGCGACTCGGCTACGCGTCGGCGGCCGCCATCTTCTTCGGGCTGAGCTTCATCGTCCTCGCCAGCCTGCAGCTCATCGTCCTGCGCAAGGTCCGCGCCAGGAGGTCGCACTGACATGAACCTCGTCGCAACCCGCCGCCGTCCACAGGGCTGGAGCATCCTGCGCTACCTGGCGCTCGGCGCGCTCTGCCTTGCATGGATCTATCCCTTCCTCTGGCTGGTCTCGGCATCGCTCAAGACCCCAATCGAGATCTTTGCCAAGGGCCTGAACCTTCTCCCCGATACGCCGGTATGGGAGAACTATGTCCGAGCCTGGGGCCAGGCGGGCTTTTCCACCTATATGCTCAATACCGTCATCGTCACGGTCGGCACCGTCGCTGTCGTCGTCTTCCACACCGCGCTGACGGGCTATGTGCTGGGCCGCTACGACTTCGTCGGGCGCAAGCTGGTTATTGGAATTCTCGCTGCAACCCTGGTGGTTCCGGCCGGTCTCACCATCATTCCCATCGTCGATCTCGTCAGCGCGCTGGGCCTCCTCAATGGCCATTGGGGCATCATCCTGGCGCTGGCCGGCAGCGGCCAATCGGCGGCAATCCTGCTCTATGCCGGCTATTTCCGCGGTCTGCCGCGCGAGCTCGAAGAAGCCGCCACCATGGATGGGGCCGGGTTCCTGCGCATCTTTTTCAACGTGATGATGCCGCTCGCCGGACCGGTTACCGCGACTGTTACCGTCCTCACCTTCCTTGCGGCCTGGAACGCGTTCCTCATTCCGCTGGTCTTCACCTTCGGCACCCCCGGCCTGCGCACCCTGCCGGTCGGTATGCTGGCGTTCGTCGGCACCAATGAGACCGACTGGTCGGGAATGGCGGCGGCCGCGACGATCTCGCTGCTGCCGGTGATCGTCTTCTTCTTTTTCGTTCAGCGCTATTTCGTCGAAGGCATCGCCGGCGCCGTCAAGGCCTGAGCCAGTTGCAAAGGATCATGATGACCAAACCCAATATCCTCTGGATCTGCACCGACCAGCAGCGCTGGGACACGCTCGGCATCACCGGCAACCGCCATGTGCGCACGCCCGTTCTCGACAGGCTGTTTGCGCAGGGCGCCTGGTTTTCAGAGGCCTATTGCCAGTCGCCCGTCTGTACGCCAAGCCGGGCAAGCTTCCTCACCGGCCGCTATCCACGCACCACCTGCACCCGCCAGAACGGGCAGGACATGCCGCCCGACGAAGTGCTGGTGACGCGGCTTCTCGCCGAGAACGGCTATACTTGCGGGCTTTCGGGCAAGCTCCATATCTCGGCGGCCAACCCGAGCATCGCCCCGGTCATCGAACCGCGCATCAACGACGGCTATTCAGCCTTCCACTGGTCGCATCATCCGGGCCATTATGGCAGCGCGCAGAACTGGCCGCTCAACGAATACAATCTCTGGCTGACCGAGAAGGGGGCCGAATACAGGGCCGACCCCTATCGCGGTTCGAACTACGTCAAGGCCGGGCCCGATACGGCCGATCACCAGACGACCTGGTGCGCCGACAAGGCCATCAACTTCTTCAAGGCCCACGAATCTTCAGACCGGCCGTGGCTGTTCTCGGTCAATTTCTTCGATCCGCACCATCCGTTCGATCCGCCGGCCGAATATCTCGACCGCTATCTCGACCGGCTCGACGAGATCGAGCTGCCCAACTACCGACCGGGCGAGCTCGATGACAAACCCGTCTTCCAGAACATCGACCACGCCGCCGCCTATGGCGGCAATGCCGGCATGCCCTATGACGAGATGAGCGAGGCCGACCACCGGCTGGTGCGCGCCGCCTACTTCGCCATGTGCGACCTGATTGACGACCAGGTCGGGCGCATGCTCGAGGCTCTCAAGGAAACCGGGCAGCTCGACAACACCATCGTCATCTTCATGTCCGACCACGGAGAGCTTCTCGGCGACCACGGCGTCTATCTCAAGGGCCCATTCTTCTATGAGCCGAGCGTTCACGTGCCGCTGGCAATCTCCTGGCCGGGACACATCCCGGCGCGGCGGATCGACGGCCTTGTCGAGCTCGTCGACATTGCACCGACGCTCCTGGATGCAGCGGGCCTCGACATCTGGCCGGGCATGCAGGGCAGGTCGCTCTGGCCGTTGTTGACCGGCAGCGGCGAGGCGACGAGCACCAGCGACGTCTATTGCGAATATTACAACGCCATGCCCTGGCACCGCGACCCGCACCTGCCCTTCGCCACCATGCTGCGGACGCAGAACATGAAGCTGGTCGTCAGCCACGGCGACCGGCGCGGCGAGCTCTACGACCTAGGGGCTGACCCCAACGAAACCGTCAATCTCTGGGATGACCCGCAAAGGCTGGCGCAGAAGTGCGATCTGTTGCAACGTCTCTGCGACCGCATGGCCTTCACCGTCGACCCGCTCCCGCCCCGCCGCGCTCCCTGGTAACCTGAAGAGACTTCCATCATGACCGATCCCCGCAGCGCCCGCGCCCCGGCAACGCCGCTTGTCGTCCACGACCCGTTCATGAGCGTGTGGTCGCACACGGACGAATTGACCCAATCCTGGCCGACGCACTGGACCGGCAAGAACCAGTCGATGTCCGGCATGGCCCATATCGACGGCAAGGGCTATCGCTTCATGGGACTGGTGACCCGCAGCGGACGCGACGTGCCGGCCATGCGCCAGACCGCGCGCGATGTGACGCCCCTGCGCACCATCTATCGGTTCGAGGCCGACGGCGTCGAACTGACGCTGACCTTCACCACCCCGACCTTTCCCGAAGATGTCGAGCTGATGGCCCGGCCGGTCAGCTATATCGATATCGAGGTGGCCTCCATCGACGGCAAGCCGCACGAGGTGTCCGCCTATATCGACTGGAGCACCAACTGGGCGACCGGCAATCCGGAGACCGACGTCATCTGGGGCCGCCATCGCGCCGGGAAAACTGAGGCCCTGTTCGTCGGCGCACGCGAACAGACGCCACTCCATCGCTCCGGCGACGAAGTGCAGATCGACTGGGGGTATCTTTATACCTCGACCGAACCCGACATGGCCGCCGACAGCGCCTTCGGCGACGCCCGGACCCTCCGCGATAGCTTCGCGCTGACTGGCACTATCCCGGCACGCGACGATGTGCGTGAAGGCAAGCCCCTGCCCATGCCCACGCACGGCCATCGCGGGCTCAACCTCAACCAGAGCGGCATCCATCAGGAGCGTCCGGCCTATAACGTTGCCGCCTGGAGCCGCGCGTTCGGCAGCGTCGACAAAGAGAAGCAGGCGTTCCGTCTGTTGGTGGCTTACGACCAGGTCTTCGCGCTCGAATATTTCAACCGCCGTCTGCGGCCCTTCTGGAGCCGCAACGGAGCGTCGGCGATTGGCCTGGTGGAACGCGCCTGGGCCGAGCGCGAGGCGCTTTGCGCCCGCGCCGCCGCCTATGACGACGAGCTCATTGCACAGCTGACGCGCTCGGGCGGCGAGACGTACGCCCGCGTCGGCATCCTGGCGTTCCGCCAGTGCCTGGGCGGTCATGCCCTGGTCGCCGACCTCGACGGCAAGCTCCTCTATTTTTCCAAGGAGAACTCGTCCAACGGGTGCCTCGGCACGGTCGATCTCACCTATCCGGGAGCGCCGTTCTTCCTCATCCACAACCCCGCGCTCCTCGAAGCGCAGATGCGCCCGATCTGTGCCTATGCGATGGGCGGCCGCTGGCCCTTCCCCTACGCGCCGCACGATGTCGGCCAGTTCCCGCTCGCCAACGGCCAGGTCTATGGCGGCGGCGAGCTCACCGAGCACAACCAGATGCCCTATGAGGAAAGCGGCAACATGCTGATCCTCGCGGCAGCGCTCGCGCAAAAGACCGATGACGACCGCTTCATCCGCGAATTCTGGCCGCTGTGGGAGAAGTGGGCGAAGTACCTGGTCGAGGCCGGCATCGATCCGGAGAACCAGCTCTGTACAGACGATTTCGCCGGCCATCTGCCGCACAACGCCAATCTCTCCTTGAAGGCCATCGTCGGCGTCGGCGCCTATGGGCTCCTCTGCCGCCGGCTCGGCAAGACCGACGAGGCCGAGGAACACCTCGCCATCGCCCGCGACTGGGCCCTGAAGTGGCCCGGCCTTGCCGATGATGGCGACGCGTTCCGTCTCGCCTTCGACAAGGCCGGATCCTGGAGCCAGAAATACAATCTCATCTGGGATCGTATCCTCGGGCTTGGCCTCTTCCCCGACGAGATCGCCCGCAAGGAAATGGCCTCCTACAAGCGCCGCCAGGACCGCTACGGCCTGCCGCTCGACAGCCGCGAGCACTACACCAAGCTCGACTGGTTGGTCTGGACCGCGTGCCTCACCGGCGACCAGGCCGATTTCGACGCCCTCATCGCGCCGGTCGCCAACTGGCTCGACGACGCCCCCGAACGCGTGCCGCTCTCCGATTGGTTCGATACGCAGACCGGCAAGCAGATCGGCATCGGCGGCTTCCGCTCACGGCCGGTGGTCGGGGGGACGTTTATCAAGCTGATGCTGGATCAGGCGAAGGGGTGACGGATCGAAAACCGCCACCGCATTTCCACCTTCAACCCCGGGCCATACTGGAAGTCTTGACGAAGCGAATCATATCATGTGAGGATATGATATGAGCGGGAGCGAACACACGCTTGCATTCCTGCTCGCCTTTAATGGCCGCGTGCATCACTACGCGGACGGGTATTTCGTGAAGTTCGAGATACGCCAGGTAGAGCCGACGAAGGAGCGTCCGCATGGCCTGCGCTACTCCTTCACGTTGCATGGCCCCGGAGGAGAGCGTCTGATCGGTTTCGATAATGCGCATGCCGTGGCGCCGCTCGGCTCGCGGTACAAGAAAAAGCCGGTAGTCACCGATCACTGGCACCGCGGGCAAGATGATGAGGGCCGCCCTTACATCTTCGAAAGCGCGGAGAAGCTGGTGGATGATTTTTTTGACGAAGTGGAGCGCGTTCTGGTTGGCCACGGGGTTTCGCTGGACGTCGTCAAAGTAGAAGACAGGAGTAACGAATGACGCAGGTGAAGATTCAAAGGCACAAGGATTTGCGCGAGCAGATGAAGGCCGTGGCACGGGGTGAAAAGCCTGCGCCGGCCGATGCCGCCCAGCCCAGTTTCGAGTCCGCCGAGGTGCTACTCCGGCTTCTCACCCCCGATAACCGGGAGCTGCTGCGCATGATCCGTGACGAGCATCCCCAATCAGTGGCTGAACTGGCACGCATCAGCAAACGGGCACAGCCAAATCTCCTGCGCACTCTCGGGAAACTCGAAGCCTTCGGCCTCATCGAAATGACCGCATCCGGCAACCGCCGCATACCGACGTCTAAGGTCACGCGACTATCGGTGGAGATCGATCCCTACTCGCTGAACGACAGACTGGAGATCGCGTAGAGGTCCGCAACTGCCGCCATCTCGGTGCGCTTTGAAGATAAACCGAGGCCGTAGGCGCTGCCGCCCTTCGCGCGGCGAGGGGGCGACAGCGTTAGCTCTTAGCGCAACCTTCTAAAGAACGTGCGGATATCCTCCACCAGCAGCTCCGGCTCCTCCATCGCCGGGAAATGGCCCCCTTGCGCGAACTCCGACCAGTGCTGCTTTTCGTGCTGCGGGTCCATGGTGCGGCGCATCAGCGGATGGGTATTGAACACGGCCCAACCCGTCGGCACGTCGGAAGGCGCGGTCCAGCCGCCGATCGAATGGGTGCTTTCCCAGTAGAACTGGGCGGACGAGCCCGCACTGTTGGTGAACCAGTAGAGGGCGATATTGGTCAGGAGCTGGTCCCGGTCGACCGCCTCTTCCGGCAGGACCTTGGCCGGGTTGGTCCACTCCTTGAACTTCTCGACGATCCAGGCGAGCTGGCCGGCGGGTGAATCGCCAAGACCATAGGCCAGCGTCTGCGGCTTGGTGCCCTGCTGGCGCGCATAGCCGTCGCCGTCGCGGTCGGCAGCCTTGATCGCCTCGAGTTCGGCTTTTTCCTCGTCGGTCAGGTCCTCCGGCATCGGCAGGTAGGTGCCGACGGCGTTGAGCGTGCCGCGGTCGCTGGCGACATGAACGCCCACCACCCGGTCCGGGTGGAACGAGGCGAGATGGCCGGCGATCCCTGCACCGATGTCGCTGCCGTGCGCGCCGTATTTCGAGTAGCCGAGCCGCGCCATGATTTCGGCATAGGCGCTTGTCGTGCGCGCCAGGTCCCAGCCAGGGCTCGTCAGCGGCGTCGAGTAGCCGAAACCCGGCAGCGACGGCACGATGACGTCGAACGCATCTACTGCATCGCCCCCGAACGCCACCGGATCGGTGAGCGGGCCGATGAGGCGTTGGAACTCGACGAACGAACCGGGCCAGCCATGGCAGAGCACCAGCGGCAGAGCGTTTTCGTGCGGCGAGCGCACGTGCACGAAGTGGAACGGCTGCCCATCGACTTCAGTCGTGAATTGCGCGAAGCGGTTGAGCGCCGCCTCGTGCTTGCGCCAATCGAAGCCCTGCACCCAGTACCTGGCCAGGGCCTCGATGTAATCGCGCGGAACGCCGCGGCTCCAGTCACCGGCGGGGTCGGGCCGGGCCCAGCGCACGCTGTCGAGCCGCGTCCTGAGGTCGTCGAGATCGGCGTCGGAAACATCGATGGTAAAGGGGGTGATCATGGTCATGGTCGGTCTCCTCATCTGATAAGACCGTCATGCGCCAGGCCTGCTGACAGGCCATGTCAGCAGGATGCAGGCACCGATACCGGGGCGAGGAGCTGTCGGATGCGGAGGCTCTGCCACCGCATCACCACCTCCGATGTCGTTTTGCAGTGAACCGTGCGGGTAAGTTGCTCCGGCCTTGAACGCGTGTGCGGGCTCACCACTTTCAAAGTGCAACGGAGAACCTGCCATGACGATGGATCGCACCTCGGCCCAATACGACATCGAGAAGAAGTCCCTGCTGGTGGCTTACCTGCTGTGGTTCTTTCTTGGCTATGTTGGAGCGCATCGCTTTTATCTGGGTCGGCCTGTGAGTGGCTTGCTGATGCTGGTCCTGTCAGCCGTCATCCTGGTAGTCTCGCTGGTCTCCTTCGGTGTGTTGGGTTTTTTGTGGTTCCTCATTGGCCTGTGGTGGCTCATAGATGCATTGCTGATCCCGGGGATCGTCGCGGGCCGCAACAGCCGGATTGCCGACCGGATCTTTTCTTCCCGCAGCTGAACCTCAGGATCCGAACTCCTCATAGACAGCGTCTCGGATATCGCGCTTGAACTGGCCCCACATGCCCTCGAGTGCCGTGTTGGTCAGAGCGAGCACCGTCAGCCGGTTGACCGGATCGATGAACCAGTTGTGGCCATAAGCGCCGCCCCATTGCAGCGTGCCAGGCGCTTGAGGTGAGCCATCCGCTGCCGGGTCCGCGAGGACTCCCCAGCCGAGGCCGAACCCCCAGCCCGGCCCGTCCGATTGCGCCGCGGCACCGCCGCGATCGCGCCTCATCTCGGCAACGGTCTCGGGCTTGAGGATGCCGCCCCCTCCTGTGCGCATCGCCTCGAAGAACTTGAGCATGTCGGCGGCCCTACCGACCATGCCCGCGCCACCGGAGGGATAGGCGGTGGGATCGAGCGCACGCGAGGGCGAATAGACGACATTGCTCGTCACGCTGCCGTCGACCATCAACTCCGGCTCGGGGGCGCCGTCGACATAGGGCGTGGCCAGCCGCTCCGGCTCGCGGGCGTGGAAGGCGGTGTCCGTCATACTGAGCGGACCGGTGACGAGACGGTCGACGATCGCCGGCAGAGGTTCACGTGCAACCTGTTCCAGAACGGCACCGATCACATCGATGCCCAGAGAATAGCGCCAACCGCTGCCGGGTTCGAATGCTAGTGGCGCCTGCGCCAGGCGCCTGAGGTTTTCGGCAAGGCCGAACGGACGCAAGTCGAGGCCGTCGGAGATGCCGAGACGCTGGTAAGCGCCACCCGGCTCTTCAATGAAGCCGTAGCCGAGCCCAGACGTGTGGGTGAGGAGGTGCTCGAGGGTGATGGCCGGCCGGGTGCCGTCGGGCAAGGCCGGCTGGAAATCGGGGAGGAACGCCGTGACCGGATCGTCGAGCCTGATGGTCCCGGCTTCGACATAATGCATGGCCGCCGCGGTGACGATCGGCTTGGTCAGCGAAGCGAGGCGGAAAACGAGGGTTTCGTCCATCGCCCTGCCCGCCTCGCGGTCGGCAAGGCCGGCGGCGCGGCGATAAATGACCTCGCCGTCGCGCAGCACCGTGACGAGGGTGCCCATGATGCGCTTTTCGGCTATGGCCCCTTCGATAGCGCGGTCGAGTGAGGATTTTACTGGTGCGGTCATGACCGGCTTCCTATATATCACAATGGTCACTCCAAAATAGATGACGCGCAGAGGAATTCAAGAGTGAACGTTGTGATAAATAAGCGTCGGCGCGGACGCCCACCCGCTTTCGATCGCAATGAAGTGCTGGGGAAGGCGGCGATCGAGTTCTGGAAACTCGGCTATGAAGGGGCTTCGATTGCCGATCTGACGGCGGCCATCGGCATCACGCCGCAAAGCCTCTACGCCGCCTTCGGCTCCAAGGCCGAGCTCTACCGTGAGGCTGTGGGCTGGTACCTCACCAATATCGGCGAAAACGACTGGGTGGAGGCCGACGACGTCGTCGAGGGCGTGCGCCAGCTCCTGGAATCACAGGCGGAAACCTTCACCCGGCCGGGCTACCCGCCCGGCTGCATGATCTCGACGGCGGTGCTGACGGCAGCGGTCGAGAACGTCGACATCGCCGCGCATATGAGCCGGCTGCGCGAGGCCAATGTCGCCCGGTTCGCCGAGCGGCTGCAGCGCGGCATCGCCGAAGGGCAACTGCGGCCGGACACCCACACGACGGCGCTGGCCCGCTTCATCGGCGCCGTCATCCAGGGCATGGCGGTGCAGGCACGCGACGGCGCCGACACCGCGACGCTGCGTGACATCGCCGCCATGGCTGTTGCTCAGATCGAGAGCTGGCGCGCCTGATCGGGAGCCGCTCTTTCGCCAGCTGGGCCGCCATTCTAAAAGCCAGCTGCGCGACAGCCCCAGAATGAGCCGTCCAACCTGGAGGACCCCCATGAATGCAGCGCTGAGTGCTTTGCGGGAAGCATGGCTTGCAGAAGAGCGGGAGGCCTTCAGCGGCTGGGACTTTTCCCACATAGCCGATCGTATCGTCGAGGACTCGCCGCCCTGGGATTACCTCGGCATGGCCCAGGCATTGATGCCGAGTTCTGCCTCAATGCTCGACGTGGATACGGGAGGCGGCGAGCGATTGCTGGACCTGCGCGACCATTGGCCCGCCAAGGTCGTCGCCAGCGAAGGATACCCGCCCAATGTCGCCGTGGCGCGGGAGCGACTGACCCCCTTCGGAGTCGAGGTCGTGGAGATGGACGCCAACAGCCCGCGCTACGATGGGCTCTCCGACAATCAGTTCGATCTCGTGATCAACCGCCATGGCGCCTTCAACGCGGCCGAGCTCACACGCATTCTGACGCGTGGCGGCGTCTTCCTCACCCAGCAGGTGCATGGCTTGTCGACGCTTGATCTGCTCGCCCACTTCGCTGCGACATCGAAATTTCCCGATGCCACCTACGAAAACGCCACTGAAAAGCAGCGTTCCGCGGGGCTTCAGATCACTGGTGGCGCAGATTGGACCGGCGCCTTTGTCGTCAGGGACGTTGGCGCGCTGGTCTACTACCTCAAGGCCCTGCCCTGGCTGGTCCCCGACTTCAGCGTCGAGACCCACTTCGTCGAGCTCCTCGCGCTGCAGCAGTGGCTTGAAGGAGGAGAGCAGCTGGTCTTTGGGAAACGTCTCTACTGGCTAGAGGCAAGGGCAACGTAGGTGAGTGAGCGACATCAGGCCAAAAACAGATCCTGCCGCGGCTCTTATACTAACCCTCTCCCACCCACCGGATGTCACCTCGGCCGCATCATCGCTGGGATTGTCTGATCGCGTCGAGGAGCGGAGGCGTCCAGTGGAGGCCATAGCGGCTCTGCAGCTCGCTGAGCTTCCAGTCGTTTCCGCTGACGACGCCACGGCAGGTCGACGATCCGCAATGGCAGTCCATCCGCCATTGAGGACTGATGGTGTGGGTGGCGTAGTCGATGGTGATTTCCTCGCCGGCCAGGATCAGGCGTCGAGCGACGACCGTTATGGCGTCCTGATGCCAAACGGTCGGATCACAGCTGTGGTTGCCGTACCGGACAGGGTGTGCCGGGTCGATGAGGATGTGCCGGCCTTCGCCGACGCAAAGGCTGCTATAGGGCGGGGTCAGGCGGGCAAGGGCGTCATCGTCTATGACCTTCCCGCCGAGCCGCATGACGGGCTCCCCAGGTTCGACGTTGCGGACGGCGAAGAGGCCAAGGCCCTCGATTGTCGAACCGCGGACCTCGGCAGCTTCGGTCAACCAGCAGTCGGCGGGAATGGATATTGGGGTGGCGGTCATGATGCAGCTTCCCGGCAAGCTCCTACTTCTCGATCATCTCGATGATCTGGACGAGGTTGCCGCAGGTGTCGTCGAACACCGCCATGCGCACGGTGCCGGCATCCATGGGTTCGGTGGTGAACCTGACGCCGAGATCGCGCAGCCTTTTGAACTCGGCATCGACATCGTCGACCTTGAACGAGGCAGCCGGTATGCCGTCCTTGACCAGCGCATCCTTGAAGGGTTTGGCCGCAGGATGACCACTGGGCTCGAGCAGCAATTCCGTTCCGCCGGGATCTTCGGGCGAGACGACCGTCAGCCAGCGATCCTCGCCGCCTATCGGCATGTCGTGCTTGGCGACGAAACCGAGGGTCTTGGTGTAGAACTCCAGTGCCTTCGACTGGTCGTCGACCAGCACGCTCATAACGTAGATTTTCATCGGCCATTGCCTTCCTGAAGGTGTCTTGCAAGCCAGATCTCGACCGCCTCTCGCAACGGCTTGAGATCGAGCGAATGGATCTTGGTTCGGCCCGACCAGGTGACGCGAATGAGCCCGGATTTTTCGAGCATGTCGAGATGCTGGGTCACCGCCTGTCGCGAGATCGCTTTTCCATCCTCTGCCACCGACGCGGCGCAGATCTGGAACAGCGACTGGTCGGGCTGCTCACGCAGCCGGTCGATGATCCTGCGTCGGGTCGGGTCGGCGAGGGCTCTGAAGATGTGGTCAAGCTGGTCGGCGTTCATACCGACGCATTATGCAATGATTTTATTGCATGTCAATCTGGTTCAGGCCGCCTCACCTTCGCGACGCCGGACCATCTCGGCGATCCACATCGGCGCATAGGGTGACGTGCAACCCGGCGAGGCGGGATAGTCGATCAGGACCTTGAGCTTTTCGCCGATGGCGACGGCACGCTTGCGATGCTCGGCATAACGAATGCCGATCTCGGCGAGGCAATGGTTCATCGACCACTGCTTGGGCTCTGGCGCCGCTTTCATCTCACGCTCGATCTGGTCGAGCAGGCCATCAAGATCAAGACCCTCAGCGTCCTTGACCACACGGTCGGTCGTCAGGCTCCAGCCGGCGCGGCCAACAAGCCCCGTTTCGTCCTTCCAGCGCAAACGCAACTCTTCCGTTTGCTTGCCGGGCTTGACGATGTTGGTGATGAACCAGTCGAGCAGCTTCGGTGCGCCGATGTCGCGGATCATGCTGTCGAGTTCGTCAACGGAGAAAGCCTTGGGCCTGGCGATCAGGGTCGCCAGCAGCCGCGCGGCGGTGTCGCCGCTGCTCCACAGATCCTTCGCCAGTTCATGCTGGGTCTTCAAGCGCTTGCCCAGGGCACGCAGCGCTGAAAGGTTCACACCGTGATCGTCGCCGCGCTCTTCGTTGATAGCCCGCATCCTGGGATCTTCCAGCGAAGCGAGTTCAGCCAGGACGTCATCGAGCTCGGACATGAAGCTCCTCCCAGTGGTCTGTCGCACGACCAGCCTTGAACGCCGCGGCGTCGGTCGCGCATATCCGGTTCTGACGCCGGAGACGATAAGACAGGCTATCAGCTGATCCAAGCTTGAATGGCGGGGCATCCTGGCTCTATTCAACGAGGCGGATCTACCAGCCGTTGCCCTAGGGCACCAGATCCATGACCGCACGCCCGCTCGCGAAATCAATGGGAAATGAGACATGTTCGTGCGCAGTCAGCCATTTGTCATCTGACCGTTGGCAGCAGGAGGTGACGCGTACCCAGCGCTCAACCTCAAGCCCGTTCTTCAGAGCTCCACTTGCCCGCACCAGCATATAGGCGACGGCGACATCCCCGCTGGCGGATATCTTCAGGTCGCGGATTTCCTGGCCAATCGAGCCCTTCCAGCCATCGAACCAATGCAGGAATCTGTCCCGAAGCACAGCAGTGCCGACGTATTGGAGGGGAGGCACAGTGTCGAAATAAACGACGTCCGGAGAATAAAAGGACATGAGACGATCGATGTCCTTCATGCGGATAGCCTCGGATCGGCCGTCCAGCAGCGCTTTGACCTCGTCAAACATGACGTCGTCCTTTCGGGGGATGGTTCCGTTCAATGATGCGATGGCCGGCAGGCTGAGTCCGCGGCCATCGCCGTTCGTCGTCTCTCGAACCCGTCAGGGAGTTACTCGCCCGGCGCGGCGGGTGCCGCCTGCATGTCCATCCAGGCCGGCTCGAAGACATGGCCATCAGGATCCTCGAAGGTGCGGACGTACATGAACCCCATGTCCTGTGGATCGCGAATGTCGGCCTTGCCGCCGGCAGCGGCAGCCGCCTGCGTGATCGTGTCCACCTCTTGCCGGCTGTCACGTGAGAGGGCGATCAGCATGCCGACCGCCTCCCGGGCGTTGGCAATGGGCTTGGTCGCAAAGCTCCTGAAATGATCGTGCGTCAGCAGTTGGAAGGTGATGGTGTCGGACCAGACCATCGAGGCCGAATTCTCGTCGCTGAACTGTTCGTTCTTCTTGCACCCGATCGCCTCGTAGAAGCGTGTGGCGGCGGCGAGATCCTTCACCGGCAGGTTCACGAATATCATTCTTGGCATTGCCATTCTCCTGGTGGCTTTTGGTAAGGGTCAATCTATCGCAGGGCCTCGAAGACCTGACGACTGTAAGGCGTCAGCGCTGCGGCCGATCGAACCTTGGCGACCAGATCGGCATTGGCAAGGAACAATCGCCCGAATGCGGCCAGATCGAAGCGGACCTCGGCCAGTGCCATGCTGGCGGTATCGGGCGTATAAGCGCCACAGCCGATCAGGGTGCCGTCGAAGTGACGCCGCAGGAACGCGGTCGACTTGCCCCCGAGATAGTCATAATCGATGTCGTCATCGACCCCGGTATGCACATAGGCGATGGGACGGGAGCTCATCGCCTCGAGCACGGCGATCAGCGCGTCCTCGTCACCGGGGGTGAACTCCATTTCCGCGAAGTGTGCCGCCGGCGACACGCGTACGCCGACCCGCTCGTGACCGATTTCGGCGGCACAGGCATCGACCACATCGATCAGGAACCTGGCGCGGTTCTGCGCCGAGCCGCCCCACTCATCGGTGCGTTTATTGGTATGCTGGCGCAGGAACTGCTCAGGCAGATAGCCATTGGCGCCGTGGATCTCGATGCCATCGAACCCTGCGCGCCGCGCATTGGCGGCGCAAAGCGCATAGTCCGACAGCGTCCTGGCGATGTTCCCCCGCGACATCGGCCGAGGCATTTCATGAGTGAAGTCGTAGTAGCGATCGCCGCGGTGCTTGGTGACGTCGAGCACGGCGGACGGGGCCAGCGGCGTCGTTCCGGAATAGAAGGAGTGGGCCATCCGACCAAGATGCCAGAGCTGGCAGAAGATCTTGCCGCCCCGCTCATGCACTGCCGAAACCACTTCCGCCCAACGCCGGACCTGGCTGTCGGTGAAGATACCCGGCGTGCCGGGCCCACCCTGGGCTTCCTTGGAGACAATGGTTCCCTCGGTGATGATCAGCCCGGCCTCCGCGCGCGCTGCATAATGACTGATGGCGCCGCGCGTGGGCGCCAGATCGATCTCGGAGCGATTGCGGGTGCAGGGCGCCATCACCATGCGGTTGGAGAGCACGATCTCCGCGTTGAGGACGAACGGCTCCAGCAAAGTGGCGGTCGGACCGCCCGATCCATGGATGACTGAGGCATCGTTCAACATCGGTCCCGCTCCTAAGAATTACTTGATCCAGGCTGGTTGTGGAACTCATAATGGAACGGCGATACAGGGGCGGTCGATCGCAGTTATCGAAACGGGGCTTAAGCAAAACCGATGATACCCTTGTCCGCGCTTCCCCTGAATGCGTTGCGCGCCGTCGAGGCGGTCGGCCGTCTGGGAACCCTGGCGGCGGCGGCAGAGGACCTCAATATCTCTGCCAGTGCGGTCTCCCAACACCTCCAGAATGCCGAAGGGCGCATCGGCATGAAGCTGTTCGAGCGCAGGCCTTCGGGGCTGGTGCCGACGCCGGCCGGGATCCGGCTTCTCCCGCGCCTGGCGAACGGATTCCGGGAGATCGTCGATGGCGTTGCGGGGCTGCAGGCATCGGATTCCAAGGTCTTGACCATCACCATGGGTCCCGCCTTCGCCTCGGCCTGGCTGGTCTCGCGCCTCGGTCGTTTCTCTCAAGCCTATCCGGGCATCCAGCTTCGGCTGGTGGCGACCACGGATTTGATTGACCTCACCCGCAGCGATATCGATCTGGCCATACGTCTGGGGGTTGGTCCCTGGGACGGCCTTGCGTGTCACAGATTGATCGCGCAGAGCATCTTTCCCGTGGCGGTGCCGGACCTCGCCCGGCAGCTCCAAGGCCCTGCGGACCTGGCGAAGGTCCCGGTCATACGCGAGGACAATTCCGGGCCCGGCTGGCCGGAATGGTTCGCCGCGGCCGGCATCTCCAATATGCCTTTGGTGGATGGGCCGGTTTACAGCGACCCACAACTGGCGTTCGAGGCCGCGCTCGCGGGTCAGGGCGTGATGCTGGCCTGGTCGCTGATCGCCGCCGACGCCCTTCGTGACCAACGTCTTGTTCGCCCGTTCGCGCAAGCACTCCCCACCGAGCTCGGCTACTGGCTGGTCTCGACGCCGGACGCATCGCGCAAATCCAAGGTCAAGGCCTTCCGCAGCTGGATCGAAGCGGAATTGCGGCTTTCCGACGCCGGTTTGCAGACCGAAAGCCCGGCCGATGCGCCCGACGCCACCGCGTCGGCGGCGGGGGCCGGATGAAAGCTCCACTCCGGGCCGGTCGGAGTGAAGCGTCTCGCCGGCGAGCCGATTTGAGCATCCATGCCGCAAGCCTTACTTGAACTACAGTGCGGGCTTTCCGAGGGACCCGGTGCTTGCGGTGCAGAGGTTGACAAGGGTGCGGCTCGCCCGGCGGCCTGGAGGTAAGCGCCGGACGCTTCTGCGCGGTTCATTGCCTGCAGAACGTCCTCGGGACTGATTCCGAGATCGTAGAGCCGGTGCGCCGGCATCTGCAGCAGGCTCTTGAGCGCATTTCGCTGTTGGCGACGCTTCCTTGCGCTCCGGATCACTCCGGTGATCTCCTCCAGGAGGATGGTGAGAACCGACTTATGACCGGCATTGGGCAAGCAGCTTGTATCGATGGTCATCCTCATTCTCCTTTTTGTGTCTCGAGGCAATTCGTGCTGTTGCTCTCCCCAAAGCCTGCCGGCTGTTGCCTGGCTAGAGCGTGAAATTGAACGTGGCTTGATCCTCGCCGGCTGGTGTCTCGACGTGGATGTTCACGACCCACCAGCCCGCCATGGTGAACAAGATGTTCTCTACCTCGAACCAACCGTCACCGAGGTCGCGGGCAACTCTGGGTTCGGCCGGCAGGCCGTGGCCGTGGCGCGGCATGCCGCCATCGACCGTGATGTCGTTGACACCGACGGCGGAGCCATCGGTCATCGTCACCTCGACGATCCAGGTCTGCGGCTCGCCCATGGTGATCGGGCCCGGCTCGATGCTGGCAACGAACGCCTCGGTCTCGCTTGTCCTCGTGTGGGACAGGTCGAGATCGCTGGGCGCCGGCATCAGCATCATGACGCCATGAATGGCTGCGGCGGTCAGCGCCACTCCCAGGGGAACCGCCCAGAACATCCGGCGGGGCAGGCGTTGGACAAGGGTGGTCATCTCGTGCTCCTTTCATGATGCACGGGCAGTCGGGAATCTGGGTAAATTCGGTCGGGCTAGCGACGTGCTGGAGCCTTATGCCCTCTGAAAGAATCAGGGCGCCGGCTCTAGATTTTTGTTGTCGCAGCGTTTTCTATTGCGGCGTCTGTTGGCGCGGATATTCCAGAACACATCGCTTCATCGTTCCCACTCCTTCGTGGCGCAGCGGGTTCGGCCGGTTGCCTTGTGGTGTTGGATGCTGCTCCTTCCCGACGGACTGGTCGATCGCGATTATCGCAAGTGGGGTTTAGTAAAACCGATCCTGCCGGCACTGCTCAGTGTCGCCGCAAATGAGGATCGCCTCACCCGCAGTCAGAGCTGCCGATCTATGCGGCGGAAGCCTCTATTCGAGGGGCGAGGGGAAGGGTGCCAGCCAGTTGCGCTTGGGTGACATCCGGTGGGTGGGATGGTGCCTCTTTCCGGCTACCTCTCCACATCCGACGTCATTTCCACCGGACCTTCCCACCCCTCGGGACGCGGCTCGAGCCAGCCTGCATAGCGCACGATCAGGCCTACCCAAGGATGCGACAGCTCGACATGGAAGTGGAATTTTCCGTCGTGCTCGGCCTCAAAGGCATTGCAGCGCGGCGCGAGGATGAGGGGCAGCGGGACGCCGAACAGGCGCCAACGGCGGATGATGAAGCGCAAGCGGCCCGCATCGACGACGAGGGCGAGGCCGAACTCGGCCGGGCCGAAGCGTTCAGTGAGCAAACGCTCGTCCCGCCCCTCTCCGACCCGCTGAAAGCTTGAGAACTCGTGGCCGGCAAACGTGCGCGTCCACTCCTCGCCTTTATCGCTGCGCTTGAACGACACGGTGACCGGCAGGTCGCCGCCGGCCCCCGGGAACCCGACCAGCCGTCGGATCAATCGGGCGAACAGGCTCCTGCCATTGTCGACACAGCCAACGCCGTCCGCCACCGTCGATTGAGACGTTTCGTGCATGGCGCGAATGGTGTGCGGAAGCTCCATCCATGCGCTGCCGAGGACGCGTGGGTAGAGCGGCAGCAACCGCTCGCAAGTTTCATCGCGCAACCCTGCAAAAATCGTTCGACCCTCGAACACCTCCTCATAGTCGGACAGTTCAAGCGCGTCGGTCGCCGGGCGAGCGCCCGCTGCCGGCGAGGTTCCGGCCAGCACCTTGCGTACGATCGCGTCGACTGCCATCGACGGAATGAAGGGACCATCGGATCCCTCGGCGAGCAGGTGCCAAGACCTCTTCACGCCTCCGCCGTCGCCGCGCCTGCCCCGGAGCTCGATGAACATGCCCCCTCGATGCTCGCCCCAGCGCACCCGGTTGATGACGGCAAAGCAGAACCGCGCCAGCGGCGCGATGGTCGGCAGAACGCCAAGGCGCACCAGCCAGGCAAGCCCGTTGAGCAGGCGATGGAGGACTTCCGGAACCGGTCCCGCTCCCATCCAGATCGATTTGATGCGTGGATCGGCCGCCGGGACGAGCAACAGGTCGGGTACGTCGACCAGCGAGAAGCGCGTGCTCTTCAGCGGCAGACGCCCCGGCGGCGCGATGGTGTAGTGCCGGGTTTCGGTCAGGGCGTGAGCGCTGGTGATGCGGCCATCGCGCATCAGCCGGATGGGCTGGCCGGCATAGTGGGTGATGGCGCGGATGACGTTGAGCCCGACACCGGCATAAGGCGAGGGCGCGATACCGCCGGCCACGCTGGTGATCTCGACCATGTCCCGCGACAACGCCCTGACCGCTGCCGCTGTCAGCACCGGAAAGCTGCTGACGCCCGAAAGCACGAAAAGGCCCTTCTCTTGCGCGGCGGCGTCGAACTGCGCGATCCCCTCGACGAACACCGAGCCGTCGGCGAGATCGAGGTAGTTGGCGCCCGTCGCGATCGCGGCGCGCACCACACGATAGGGATCGCGCCCATAGCTCTGGAACGGCCCTGAGGCATCGACGACGATGTCGGGCGCGACCTTGAGGAAGGTCTCCTCGGGATCGTGGTTGCGATCGATGACCATCGGCGCGTATTCGGCACCGACCGGCAGCGTTGCGATGAACTGCTCGGCCTTTTGCCGCGAGCGACCGGCGATGATGAGGGAGAGGCGCGCATCGCCTGAAAGCAGTGTCGCGAGCCGGCCGCCGAAGGTGCCGTAGCCTCCGAGGATCAGGATGCGCAGGCGCTTGTCCGTCACGCGAGGAACCTCGCCCTGACACCGGCATCCGGCACGAAACAGCTCTCGCGTCGTCCGAACCAGCGAAACCGGTTACTGGCAATGAGGTCATAGGCTCTATCGAGCAGCGGCCGGGGAAACACGCGCGCCAGGTTGATCAGCGACCACGGAAAGCCCAGCCCCGCGATCATCTGCAGCGACCCTTCCGCCTTGAACAACGCCCGGCCGTCGCGGATGAGGATGTTGGTCTCGTAGTCGGTGGGATCGAGGCCGTAGTGCTGATAGAGCGCTGCCCCGAGCGGCGATTGCGCCGGCAGGAACCGGTACCGGCCCGACCTGTCGTGCCGCAGGGCGAACCTGACCCAGCCCGAGCAGAATTTGCACTCACCATCAAAGACGATGATCGGCTGGTCGTCCGGAAACGGCGGGACGTTCGGATCGCTGCGGTAGCTATAGGGTGCCTCGCGGGCGTCGGGCGAACGGCGCATATCCCTGAACCTCTAAATGGTCCAGACGCAGCAAGGTTAGGACAGGCAGTCGGCCGATCCAAGCTTCAACCGGGCCGCCGGCGCTTTTGCCGCATGCCACGTTTCACGCCGAACGTACCCTGCCCCTCACGGGCCTGTGTCCGTGCAGGATCTTCACCATCTCCGCGTTTGGAACCGGAACACCGAGCAGATACCCCTGCGCTTCGACAAAGCCCTCGGTGCGGACGGCCGAAAGCTGGTCTTGCGTCTCGACGCCCTCGACCGTGGTCGTCATTCCGAGGCTCTGGCCGAGCCCGACCACGGCGCGCAGGATCGCAAGGGACTCCGGGCTGTCGGGCAGATCCCGAACGAACTCCCGATCCACCTTGATCTTGTCGAACGGGAAGCTGCGCAGATAGCCGAACGATGAGTAGCCCGTGCCGAAATCATCCATCGCGATCCGCACCCCCAGTTGCCGCAGAGCCCGCAGCGTTGCGAGGTTTCCGGCGCTGTCGTCGAGCAGGACGCTTTCGGTGATCTCGAGCTGCAGCCGGTCCGGGCGCAGATCCGCAGCGGCCAGGGCCTTGGCGACCGTGTCGACAAGCGAAGAGTTCCGGAATTGCAATGGCGAGAGATTGACGGCGACGGCCGCATCGATGGGCCAGCGGGCAGCGTCGGCGCAAGCCTTCTCCAGGACCCAGGCGCCCAGCGGAATGATGAGGCCCGACTCTTCGGCGACAGGAATGAACTCGTTGGGGGGAATGAGCCCGCGCTCAGGATGCCGCCATCTTGCCAGCGCCTCGCACGCGGTGATGTGGTTGGAGGCGATATCGAAGAGCGGCTGATAGTGGAGCTCGAGCTCGCCCCGCGACATCGCCCCCGCAAGCTCGATCCTCACCAGGTGGCGCGTACGCATCGCTGCGTCCATGCCACGCTCGAACATGCAGTAGCTGCCCCGCTTGCCGGATTTTGCCCGGTAGAGCGCGGTATCGGCGGCCTTGAGGAGATCGCTCGAATGCCCGGCGTCGATTGGGGCGAAGGCGATGCCGATACTCGCGCCCACGCTCGCACCGGCGCCTTCGATGTCGAACGGAACGGCCAGCGCGTCGATGATCTTCTCCGCCAGGCGCCGGGCACTGTCCGGGCCAGGAGGCGAGCGCTGGGCGATGGCGAACTCGTCGCCGCCGAGCCTAGCCAGGATGTCCGCCTCGCCAATGCACTGCTCAAGCCGACGCCCCACCTGGTAGAGCAGCGCGTCGCCGGCCGCATGCCCAAGGGTGTCGTTCACCTCCTTGAAGCCGTCGAGATCGATGTAGTGGAGGGCAATCAGATGGTTGCCGCGGACCCGGAGCATTTCGTCGATCCGTTCCAGGAAATAACCGCGGTTGGCGATGCCGGTCAGGACGTCGTGGCTGGCAAGATGTGCGAGCTGCTGCTGCGCCTGCAGCCGCTCCTGCTCCGCCTGTCGGCGCAGCGCAATGTCCTGGATGACGACGATGGTGGACTCGGGCCGGCCATGCGCGTCCATGATGAAGGAGACGCTCACTTCGCACCACACAGCTTCACCATCCGGCCGCAGGTAGCGCTTTTCGAGCTGGAAAGGTTCTCCAGTCCTCACATGCTTCAGCCACTTCCGTTCGTTGGCCGGGTAGTCGTCCGGATGGGTGAAATCGTGCATCGGCAGGCCATCGAGCTCTTCTTTGGTGCGACCGAGCAGCTCACAGAACCGCTGGTTGACCATCAACACCCGGTTGTCGAGATCCCGGTGCAGGATGCCCACCATGGTCTGCCCAAAGACCGTCGACAGGCGCCGCTCGCTCCTTTCGAGCGCGAGCTCGGCCGCTCTGCGTTCGCTGATGTCGATGAGGGCGCCGACATAGCCGGCGAACTCATCGCGCTCGGTCAGCCGCGGCCTGCCCTGGTCCAGGACCCAGGCCCAGCTGCCGTCGCGCCTGCGCAACCGGTATTCGATTTCGACCGGCTGCAGTGACGCGCTTGCTTCAATGAACGTTGCCAATACCCGCTCGCGATCGTCGTCATGGACGCAGTTGAGCCATCCTGTGCCGAGCGCGTCGGCCTCCGCCTGGCCGGTGACATCGGTCCAGAGCTGGTTGAACATCGTCGACTCGCCGGCCGCGTTCGTCACCCAGATCATCACCGGCGCGCCATCGGCCATCTCCCGGAATCGCGCGTCGTTTTCCCTAAGGGCGTTGATCGAGAGTCTGAGCTCGGTGATATCGAAAATGGAGACGACGATGACGTCTTCCGGCCCATCCGCCCCGGGGATCGTCGCCCGACGCTTGCGCGTCAGGAATGTCTTCGTCACTCCGGTCGGGTCGGTGAACACCTCCTCGACCTGGCTGTCCTCGCCGGTGGCGAGGACCTCGTCATCGATGGCACAGAACGCGTCAGCCTGTTCCTTGGGCACGAAGTCGTGGTCGGTGCGTCCGAGCATGTCCTCGGGCGGGCGAGCAAACAGCGCGCACGCCGCTTCGTTGAGATAGACGAACCGATGCATCCGGTCCTTGACGAAGATCGGATGAGCTATCCCTTCAAGGACTTCGAGCGATGCCATCGCGGTGAGCTCAGCGCTTGTCTTATGGGACCCGTCGGGGTTCATTCGAGTAATCTTTGCCAACTGTGCCGGTTCCGGCTCAAACGGCCGTTGTATTCCACTACGGTCGCACCATTGTTGCCCCGGCCGACGCAATTTTAACGAACGTTTGTGGGCATGCGCCATTGCGACACCCTGCTGCCCAAGCCAGGAGCACCTATGCCGGCGGCGCCCCATGCGGTTAGCCGGCCACGATAGCGGTTGGGACCGGCCATCCTCCTTCGGGCGCTGGCCGACTTGCCGAACCGTCGATTTCCGGCTTCCATGCCCCAATGACGCAAGCACTTCATATTCGTCCGGCCGAGGAGAGCGACCTGCAGGTGTTGCTCGACCTCTATGCCCATCTGGACGCCAGGGACCTGCGCTGTCCGCCCGACGAGGCGATCCGCGTCTTCCGCAGGTTCCAGCTTTACCCGGGCAGCACGATCCTGGTCGGGTTCGTCGGCAAGACCATGGTGACCAGCTGCACGCTTGTCGTCATCCCCAACCTCACGCGTGGCGGCCGGTCCTATGGCCTAATCGAGAACGTGGTGACGCACAGCCACTATCGGAACCGTGGCTTCGGCAAAGCCCTTCTCGATGCCGCGGCCGAACGGGCATGGGCTGAGGATTGCTACAAGGTGATGCTGATGACCGGATCGAAGACCCCCGCCACCCTCGCCTTCTATGCGTCCGCCGGCTTCGAGCAGACCAAGACCGGGTTTCAGATGAGGCGCCATCCGGCGCGGGAGGGATGACGGGCAGATGCCGGCGCCGGGTTCACCTCACCAGCGCGCCAGCACGCGGAACCGATCCCACCGCGGCCGGCCGGCAGCCCGCGATCACAAAACTGTCCGGATGCCGGGGCGCGCCCAGGCATCCGGACGCTCGCCCGCTAATCCGCCGGCTGAATGTTCTGGTTCACGTGGAAGAGGTTCGACGGGTCATATTGCTTCTTGACTGCCGCCAGCCTTGCGTAGTTGTCGCCGTAGCTCGCCTTCACGCGCGCCTCGCCTTCGTCCTCCATCATGAAATTGACGTAAGCACCCCCGGGGTTGAATTTGTGGACCGCCTCCCAATAGGCCCGACCCCACCGCGTGAGCGATCCGGCTTGTTGCGGGTTGGCGTCGATTCCGGCGATCACCATCGACCATGTGGCGTCCCGGGCGACCCAGGCCGTCTCGTTCTTGCCCACACGGCGCACGGCCCCATCGATGGGGTAAAGATGCATCAGTGACAGCTCGCTCGGTGCTTTCGCCGCCTCGGCGATATGGATGTCGATGGCCTCGTCGGGCAGGTCCTTGACGAAGTCGCCCTTCCAGTACCACTGCAGCCCCTTGGGGAAGAACCCGTCGAACAGCCCCTGCATCGCCGGGAAAGGCATGACGCTCATCCAGTTGAAGAAGGGCTCGGGGAGCTTGTCGATGAGCGGGGCCATCGCTCTCCTGCCGTCTTCCTCCGAGCCGTTGAAGCTCGCGATCACGGCGCAGGCACGCTGCCCCCACGCCTCGCGCGGGAACGGATCCATCGAGGGAACGGTCTTGAGGCCGACAAACGCTCCCAGTTCCTCGGGCGCGTTGGGAAGGAAGTCGCGATAGGCGCGCATGATGTCCCGCGCGTGTCTGGCATCCCAGAAAATCGGTCCGGCAAAAACCATCTTTACCGGATGCGCCTGGAACAGGAAGCTGGTCACCACGCCGAAATTGCCACCGCCACCGCGCAGCGCCCAGAACAGGTCCGGGTTCTCCGACTTACTGGCGGTAACGAAGCTGCCGTCGGCGAGGACGACGTCCGCTTCCAGGAGGTTGTCGATGGTGAGGCCATATTTGCGCGTGAGGTAGCCTGTGCCGCCGCCAAGCGTCAGACCCGCGACCCCGGTCGTCGAGACGATGCCGAAGGGAACGGCAAGTCCGAAGGCATGTGTGGCGTGATCGACATCACCCGAGGTGCATCCCGGCCCGACGCGAACCGTGCGGGTCGCGGGGTCGACACGCACGCCCCTCATCATGGAAAGGTCGATCACCAGCCCATCGTCGACGCTGCCGAGGCCCGGACCGTTGTGCCCGCCGCCGCGGATGGCGATCGGCAGGCGGGCCTCGCGTCCGAAGTTCACCGCCGCGATGATATCTGCAACATCCTCGCATCGCGCGATGAGCAGCGGGTGCTTGTCGATCATGCCGTTATAGAGGCTGCGGGCTTCATCATAGTCCGGATCGGCCGCGCCGATCACCTCGCCGCGCAGGCCCGCAGCGAACGTTTCGATCTCTGCATTGTCCATTTTTCCCTCCCTGGCCGAAGCGGCCTCGAAGGCGGGAGACTAGCGCCCAGAGCTCGGCGCAATGAATGCCGGATCGTCCGGATCTATTGCTCGCGCGTCTGCAACCCTCAGGGATCCACTTCTGTGATCACAGAACCGTGGGATTGCGATTGCCCAGTGCTGGAGCTTGGCGGTATTGTGAAGTCAGGGGGTGCCCGGCCGGAAGTCATCGACCAGGGGAGACTTTTGTCCAATGGATGTTCTCTCAGACGTCCTTGCATCCGTACGGCTGACCGGGGCGATATTCTTCGACAGTACGTTTCATGCCGATTTTGTGGCCGAGTCGCCCAAGGCCTCGATTATCGCCGCGAACGTAATGCCCACGTCCCAATACGTTTTTTACTTCCATACGCTGCTCGAGGGTACGTGCTTTGCAGAGCTGACGGACGGCTCGATGGACCCCATTCGCCTCGAGGCCGGTGACATCGTTGCCTTTCCCATGGACGACGGGCATGCGCTCTGTTCGACAGTGGGCCTGCGGGCGGCCCCGGACCTCGCCATCTTCATTCATCCGGTCGATCGGCAACTGCCCTACGTAATCAACTCCGGTTCTGGAAGCGAGGGTTGCCGGTTCGTCTGCGGCTATCTTGGCTGCGACATCGAGCCCTACAATCCGTTCCTCGAGTCGCTCCCACGCATGCTCCACGGCCGGGGTATCGCAAATCAGGCCTGGCTGACGCAGTTGATCCACTACGCCGTATCGCAAACCGAGCGCCATCAGGCGGGCGGCGAAACCATTTTGGCGAAGCTCGCCGAGCTGCTGTTCGTCGAGGTCATCCGTCAATATGTGGAAGAACTGCCTGCAGAGTCGCGAAGTTGGTTGTCGGGGCTGCGGGACCCGCATATAGGGCGGGCGCTCCGCCTCATCCATGGCCAGCCGGCGGTGGAATGGACCCTCGAGGGCATGGCAAGGCAGATCGGGCTCTCGCGTTCGGTCTTTGCCGAACGCTTCAATCATTATGTCGGCGTCTCGCCGATGCAGTACCTCACCCGCTGGCGCATGCAACTGGCTGGCCGGCGGCTCGAGATGGCCGGCGTCAGTGTTGCGCAGGTGAGCGCAGAAATCGGCTACGAGTCGGAAGCAGCCTTCAATCGTGCCTTCAAGAAGGCGACCGGCGTGCCACCAGGACAATGGCGCAGACGCCATTCGAGCCGCCTTCAAGGTACGGCCTATCCCGAGGCACCACTTGCTTCCAGTTCTTTGCCGGAAGCGGCCGCGCAGCCTTGAGCACAGCAACGCACGTCTGCGAATTCCGTCAGAACGGGAAAGGCCCTAGGTCGTAGTGACAATTTAATCGACCTAGGGATTCCCCTTGGTTGGCAAATCAGATTCAACGCTGGCTTTTGGAGGCTGGCGATGGATGGCGAGGTTCTGCGCGACGATCAGTGGGAGAAGGTAAAGCCGGTCGTGCCGGGTGGGCGCAAGGGCAGGCGCGGGCCACGCAGCGACGGGCGTCGGTTCTTCGA
>NZ_BSNS01000023.1 GCF_030160115.1 Devosia nitrariae
CATGCGACACCTCCCCATCCTCTCAGATTAGAGGTGTTGCGATGACCGGTTGAACTCACCACCCCATTGCGGCCTTTCAGCCAAAATTGCCGCGACCCGAAACCCGCCATCGGAAAGGTATCTGGCTTTCGGCTTGGACAGGACCGTTCACCGCCTTCCTCCAGGACCGCTTTTGATATTGAAGCATTAGCCAGCCGGAACTGTCGGAGAATATTTCGATGCCAGAAGCGCCGCGAGTTCCGCCCGGCAGTTGATGAGCGGGCGAACATCCTGGCCGGCCTTTGCAATCGCCATCGCTCCGGAATAGGCGGCAACGACCAGCGTGGCGAGGCGGCCAGGATCGATGCCGACAACGCGGTTTGCGTCGATGTCCTTCTGAAACTTTGCCGATAAAGCCTCCTGCCAAACGGCGAAAACACTGCTGAGCGCATCGCGCATCTCTTCATCGTGCCGGGAAACCTCCATCGCCATGTTGTTGAGGGGGCAGCCAGAGACCGAGCCTTTGCGCATCAGTTCGCTGACGATGTTTCCAAAGATCAGATCAATGGCCGTTGGCGCGTCCGCACAGGCGTCAAGCGGCTCGATCCATGTCTGGCGAACGGCTTCGGCCACCCGATTGCGGATGACCGCGAGTCCGAGTTCACGCTTCGCCGGGAAATGATGCGCCATGGCGCCACCGGATACTGAAGCCTTTTCGCGCAGTTCCAACATTCCTGTCGCGAGATAGCCCTGGGTGACGAAGGCATCGTAGGCGGCGTCGACAATCCGGCGACGCACGGCCTTGGGGTCAATGGTTCTTCTGTTTCCGGTCATGGAAGCTATTTGCAATTTCGTTCAACAATAGCGTCTTGACAAAACAGGTCAATCGTCCTGTTGATATCAACAGGACGATTGACCTGTTTGAGAGATATCATGGACACGCACACCGTTTTTGAACTGCGCCGCTATCGGCTTCGGCCAGGGGGTGGGGAGACATTGATCAGACTGTTTGACAGCGAATTCGTTGAGCCGCAGGAAGCGCTGGGCATGCGCATCGAAGGCGAGTTCCGCGACCTTGACAATCCCGATGCCTTTGTCTGGGTGCGCTCTTTCAAGGACATGGAAGCCCGAACGGCAGCGCTCGGATCGTTCTATTCAAGTGCGATCTGGAAGAAACACGGACCGGCCGCCAACGAAACGATGCTCAACTCAGATAACGTGTTGCTCCTGAAGCCAACAAACGATGTGCAACCGTTCGCTCACAATCTGCCAAGAAGACAGGAGGGGGAGCGGCCCGAAGCATGCGGCCTCATCGTCGTGAATCTCTGCTCGCTGGCTCCCGGGACAGAGGACGAGTTCGCCCGGTTCGTCAATGAAAACGCGCTCCCAATTATGCGAGACGCTGGCGCCCGCATTGACGCTGTATTTGTCACGGAGCGCAGCGTGAATGGCTTTCCGAGGCTCCCGGTTCGCGAGGGAGAGACTGTGCTTGTCTGGTTCGAAAGCCACAAGGACGAAGACAGCGCAGCCCACTACCGGGAGCGCTTAAGACAGAACGTCAACTGGACCAACGACGTCTATCCCCGAATGGACGGCCAGTGCTGGCGGAAGATCGAGGTGGCACGCTTGACGCCGACGCCGCGGTCGCTTTGCGCCTGGTAGGTGGCTTTGTCCGCTCTTTGGCGCGGTTGCCGTCGAAGTGCGTCAGCCACATGAATGGCCGCTTGCCCAACTGCTCCACCCAGAAGCGGTCCGGCGGTTTTCCACCCCACAATGGTCATTGTCCATGTTGGTCATTTGTAACCACAACATGCCCGTGCATGGACCGTCCGGAACGCGCCAATCGGGCGGGAACACCATTGTCCGGTTCAAGTCGTGGGCTTACGCGCTTACCTTCTCGGCTCGTAGCGCAGCGCTACAGCGCCTGAGCTGAGCTCCTTCCGGTCGACGAGCTTCAGCTCGACGTATTTGGAGAGCCCGGCGAACAAGGTGGGCCCATGGCCGGCAAGTCTGGGCTGCACCACGAATTCGTACTCATCGATCAGGCCCAGCTCCGCCAGCACCATCGGGAGCTTCACGCCGCCCGTGAAGAGTGGACCGCCCGGCTGCTGCTTGAGCTTTTCCACCTCCTCACCCAAGTCTCCGCTCAAAAGCTCCGCGTTCCAGTCGACCCGGTCGAGCGTTGTTGAAACGACGTATTTCTTCATCGCGTCGATGGTGCGCGCGAAAGGTTCTGTCCAGTCAGGTGGCGTCGTAGTTCGTGTATCCAGCCGCCACGCCCCTTCCATCATCTGGTAGGTGACGCGGCCGAACAGCAGGGCGTCGGCTCGGCCGATGCTCTCGGTGGCGTGACGATGCGTTGCCCGCAGTGTCTCCTGCTGGAGCGCCTCGTCCGCCGGTATCGCGTTGTGGTGGACGCACCCGTCGAGCGTTGCGTTGATGGAGTAGAGAAGCGGTCGCATTACGCTCGTTGCTCCTTTGTCGCTCGTGCCGCGATGGCTATGTCGAAGCGTTGCAGCTGGCTGGTCAGTCCAAGGATTGCGCCGCGTGTCATCTCGGGGTCCGGGTGGCGATCGGCCGTCAAGATCATCCGAACCCGCCCGGCCTCGGCGTGGAGCTCGACCATCATGTCGTAGGGGTACGACTCGACGCCGGGGACGAAGTCGATGTCGAAGCGGATACGCAGCCGCCGGTGGCGCACCATCTCAACGAATCGACCGCTTACCCGCACGGTCTGCGGCCTGTCGAGGTTCGCCAGGTAGGCGACCTGCTCGGCGCCCACCGCGGTCATCACGTGATCGAAGGCACCGCCGACCCGCAGCTCGAGGGCCGACACCTCGACGCGCATGCCCTCGGGCGCGAACCACTCCTCGAGCCCTTGTTTCGTGGTCCACAGCGCCCAAACGTCCTCGATCGATGCGTCGTAGACCCGCTCGAACCTGATCGTACCCGCGCCCTGCTCGCTGGCCTGCACCATCACTTCTCCCCCCCCGGGTTGCCGCATGCTCTGCCGTCGCGCCAGGGCTGCGTCGAAGCGATCGAGCCGGCTCTCCCAAAGCTTGCGATAGCTGCGAACCCAGTCGTCGATCGCCAGGAACGGCTCGGGTCGGAGCGAATAGAGGTGCCTCGCCCCATCAGGCCTCATCGAAACGAAGCCGGCTTCACCAAGGATCCGCAGGTGCCGCGAAACGCCGGACTGATCTATGTCCACGGCACGAACCAGGTCACCCACGGCCTGCTCGCCGTCTGCCAGCGCTTCAACGATGCGAAACCGCGTGGGGTCGGCCAATGTCTGGAATACGCTTTGTTGCATCATTATGCATATGTATCTTCGTGCATATTAAGGGTCAAGCCGTTTTCGACCGAGGGTGTGCCGCGTGCGAAATGTGTGCCGCGTTCCGCGACGACGACCGTCACCGATGGTGAGCACCCGGCTGGTCGTCCGTCGTGGGGCTTTCGCGGCTGACCGCGCTGTCACTGAGCGCGATGGCATGCAGCGGCAGCGACGCTCCGCTGCCGACATCGGGTGCCGGCGACCGCCCAGCCTCGGCCGCCGGCGTGAGCTTCAGCGCTCCCGTTCCCGTGAAGGCGATCGCCCACCCTCCTTGACACACCTCCCTACCCGCTGTATCTAACCATCAGGTTAGCTAACCAATCGGTTAGGAACAGACATGCAACCCGACCAGGTCAGCCTCACACTCTCGGCCATTGCCGACCCCACCCGCCGGGCCATCCTGATGCGGCTGATGGATGGCGAAGCGTCGGTGAAGGAGCTCGCCGCGCCGTTCGAGATGAGCATCCCGGCGATCTGCAAGCACCTCAAGGTCCTCGAAGGCGCCGGCCTCATCAGCCGCGGACGCAAGGCGCAGCTCCGGCCCTGCCGGCTCGAGGCGCAGCCGCTGCGCGAGGCCTACAGCTGGATCGAGGAGTTCTCGAAGTTCTGGGACACAAACCTCAACCGGCTCGACGGGCTGCTCGAGCGCCTGCAGTCGGCCGATCCCGCGGCCAAGAAGAACTGAGGCGCGCCATGGCCCGCGACCCGCTGGAACAGCGCGAGCTCGTCATTACGCGCCGCCTCAAGGCGCCCCGCAGCCTCGTCTGGCGCACCTTCGAGGACCCGTACCTGCTGGCCCAGTGGTGGGGCCCCGAGAACTTCACCTCGGTCATCACCAGGTTCGAATTCCGCGCCGGCGGCGCGTGGCACGTCACCATGCGGGCGCCCGACGGCACCGAGCGTCCCGTGCGCTACCACTTCGTCGAGATCCTTGCGCCCGAACGCATCATTTACCGGCCGCTGCCCTCGCCGGCGGCGGTATGGCGCGGCAACCCACCGCCGACCTATCTTGCGACCCTCACCTTCGAAGCGCTCGGCAACGAGACGCTCTTTACCATGCGCGCCGAGTTCGAGAGCGCCGCGGACCTCGAGTTCGCGAGCAAGAGCGGCTTCGTCCGCGGCACCAACCAGGCCTACGACAAGCTCGAGCGCCAGCTCGCGACTTACCGATCAGAGGAGTAACCATCATGCTGAGGCGCGCCCTCTTGACCTTCGCCTTTGTCGCTGCGGCCCTCGTCGCTGCGCCCGTCATTGCCCAAACCGCAGGAGACAACCCGATGAGCACCCCCAGCAGCACGGGCAAGGTCCCGGTCGGCGGCGCCGAAATCCACTACGAAATCCACGGCGACGGTCCGCCGCTGGTGCTGCTGCATGGCGGCGTCAACCCGTCCGACACCTTCGGCGCCCCGCTCGCCGCGATGGGCAAGAGCCACAAGGTGATCGCCATTCACCTGCGCGGCCACGGCTTCAGCACGGACAGCGACGAGCCTTGGTCCATCGAGGCGATGGCCGACGACGTCGCGGCCGTGCTCGGGCAACTCGGCATCGGCAAAGCGCGCTTCATGGGCTATTCGCTCGGCGCCGCTGTCTCACTGCAGGTCGCGATCCGGCACCCGGAACTGGTCGAAAAGCTGGTCGCGGTGTCAATCGCATTCCGCGCCGATGGCAACTATCCCGAAATCCGGCAGGCCTTCGAGCAAATGCCCGGCATGGCCGCCGCCATCGGCCAACAGATCTCGGGCTCGCCGCTCGCGCAGCTCTACCCGGACGTCGACTGGGAGACGATGTTCCGCAAGACCGGTGAGATGTTCCAGGCGGACTACGACTGGACCGAGGGCGTCGAGGCCATCAAGGTCCCGACCCAGCTGGTCTTTGCGGACGCGGATTCCATCCGGCCCGAGCATATGGTCGAGTTCTGGAAGCTCCTCGGTGGCGGCCAGCGCGACGCCGGGCTCGACGGCTCCCTGCGCCCAGCCAGCCAGCTCGCCATCATCCCCAACACCACGCACTACAGCCTGATCCAGTCGCCGCTCCTCACCGAGGTCGCGACGGCCTTCCTCACGCAGTAGCGCTCGGCTCACGCGCAACAGGACGTTGCCGCCCTTGCGGCCGGTGTCGAGTAGCGGTGCGCCTCGACGGTCCCGCCCGGGTGAAGGTGCGGCAAGCTAAGCAGACCGGCGGCTGTTGGGGAAATACCCGAACCGCCAGAATGGCTAGCGCCCATTGGGACGCGCGAACCGTAGCGTTGCGCTGGCGGCCACCGGGAACCGCCAGGCAAACCCGTATCTATTTTCCACCATCCTTTTCCGCCCCGATGTCCTCACCTTCCCAATAGCCAAACGGCGTCAGCTTACCGCCTTCCTTGAAGGTGCCGTCGAAACGATGATAGCCGGTGGCGCCGACATCGACACGGACGCGGCCGCTGTCGGGATATTCGATCACTTCGGCGCTCGTGTTGTTCGACACCGCCAGGTAGCGCAGTGGTTCGCTGCCGGTATTGAAAAGCTGATGGGCAGCGCCGGCGGCGGGTGCCCCCAGGCAGTCGCCCTCACCAACGGGAATTCGCTCATCACCGAGGCGGTATTCACCACTCCCCGAGAGAATGACAAACATCTCGTCCGAGGTGTGGTGGCGATGGAACGGCACCGCCGTCTTGCCGGGTGGAACGATGTAGTATGTGGCCCCGAGCCATTTAAGGCCGAGAGGTGTCCCGATCTCGGCAACTTGGGCGACAAACCGGCTTCCGGTCTGCTCTGGCTTGAGCGGAATGCTGCCAAGGTTGACGATAGCTTCGGTCATGCGCCCGGCTCCCATATGATTGCGTCGTGTCCCGACCGGCGTTCTGCGGACAAACTCCGAGTTGGTCGGGTGGCGCGATGGAGGCTAGGCGATGGCCGAAGGAAAAAACAGAGGCTTGCGTTCGGACGCACCGCTCAGTCCGATCAAGCCGCACGCAAGGCCGCCCGCCTTCGGCCTAAAGCCGCCGAAGCAGACGGTCTGCATATAGATGGATTTGGAGGTCTATCGGAGGTCCGAGTTGGGCAGCGATGTGTATGCATCGCAGAGCACCGCCTACCGCGGAACCAGGATTCTCGCCAGCGCCTCCCGGATCAGGGCTGCGATCTGCTTGGCGTCATCCAGATAGGCGCTTTCCAATAAGCCGTCCGACACCGCAACGAGCAGCGAGGCGGTGACGGCCGGGGCGGGATCGCCGTCTGCTTCAAGCAACTCCCGGAGCACGCCGTGATACCAGGCGCGCCGCGCATCAATGGCCTGCCGCACCGGGCTCGTCGCGTTCGGGTATTCGGCTGCCGCGTTGAGGAACGGGCATCCTCGCCAATCTCCCACGACCACGGCCTCGCTGATACGTCCCATGACGGCCGCGATCATCTCCCGCGGCGGCCGCTTCGGCAACGCGGCCACCGCTTCCCGTCCAATCCGATCCTGATCTTTGATGTAGGCCAGGACGAGGTCGTCCTTGGACGGAAAGTGATTGTAGAACGTCGCCTTGGCCACGCCCGCCTCCGCGATGATGCGGTCGATGCCGACGGCATGGATGCCCTCGGTATAAAACAGCCGGGTCGCGGTCTCGAGCAGGCGCTGACGCGCGGGACTGGCCGACGGCCCGCTATCGGGATTCCGTAAATTCATCGTTTGAGAGTCTCTGTTTTCACCGCTTGACAGTAACAGACAGGTCTGTATAGTGCAACAGACAGACCGACCTGTCTGTTCATCACAACCGAGGACCACCAGGCAAAGGAGATTCAAAAATGACAACTCTCGAACACCAGGAATTCGTAACCGAACGCCTCGGAACAAGCGGCTTCCTCAGCAGCCTTCTGCGCGTCTTCGCCTCGGTGGAGCGCTGGCACGGCCGACGGCAGACGCTGGCCCTCCTGTCGCGCCTCGACGAACACCTGCTCATGGACGTGGGCCTGGAGCCGGGCTTCGAGCCCTCCGACGTCTACGGCGCGCTCGACGGGCAGCACGCCTCGCCGTGGGGAAAGCCCCACAGCCGGCCGGACATCCGGTGAAGAGTGGCGTCGTCCGCCAACCGAAGCGCGGACTCCCCAGCAAGTCGCAGGGTTCTCATCATCCCCAAAAAGGGCATCTGACATGAGCAAGACTCCTCGCATCAGCACCACTGGCCTGCGCCAATTCTTAAATGTTGAGCAGCAGCGCAACTGGATGGAAGGCAACACGGACCTGCCTGACGCCGACGAGCGCTCGCAATCCATGGAACTGCGGTTCAAGTACATGCCGCGAGTCCAGAAGCTGCTTGCTCGCCCGCAGGCACAAGACGTTCTGAAGATTCTTCGGCATTACGGCCGAAACTGCATCCCCATGCCACGCAGGACCGAGCGTCAGTACTGGTCGGTGTCTTGTCTGCCGTCGACGTCCGATAAGCCGCTCGTCCGCGTCAATACGAGCTGGATGGAGCTTTTCACGATCTATGCGGACGGCGAGGGTATCCGCGCGAGAGTCATCGTGCACCTTTCGGATTTCACCGCGGACCGTTCAACCGAGCAGGGCCAGGTGGATGAGGTCCTGCTCGAGCACTGCGTCGCGACGCCAGAAGACGTCAGCTATTTCTTCCCACGCGGCGAGGACATATTCGGCATCAATGTGCGTGGCTCCGCCTCGATCCACACATTCCTCGCAGCCCCCCACGTGCTGCGCGCCATTCGAAGATTCAATCTGACGCACATGAACCGGGGGCGGAACGCCTACCAGGCGAGCCACTGCTACGGCGTCGCCGATGTCATGGTGGGAGGTTGACTGGCTGGGATGCCCGCCGCCTTGGCGAGCTTTGTCGAGATCGGCCCGTCACCGGCTCCGGAAGTCGCCCGAGGCTCGTGGAAACTGACCTGTCTGAAATAGGAGATGGAAAAAATGCAATCGAACGACACATCTGAAATCGTCCGCCGGTTCAACCGAGCGTTTGAGGAGCACGATCCTGCGCTCCTCGAAGACCTGGTCGCACCGGATTGCGTCATGGAGTCGATACAGCCGGCGCCCAACGGCACGCGCTACGAAGGCTCTGCGGTGAACTTGGCGTTCTGGAAAGCAATGGCGGCCGACCGCATCAACCGCTTCGAAGTGGAGGACACCTTCGTGATGGGCGACCGCGCGAACGTGCGCTGGCGCTTTCACTTCGGCGACGGCGGCTCCGTCCGCGGCGTCAGCCTGATGCGAGTCCAGGGCGGCAAGATCGTCGAAGCGCTGGCTTACGCAAAATCACCTGGTGACGCCGCGCCCTTGCCGGAATGAACCCCGGCACCTGGTATCGTAACCAACCGAACTCAAGCAGGTAAGCAATGACTGACGCAAGCAACACTACCCACACGCTCATGCAGCGCTTCCACGACGCGTTTGAGGCGCATCGCCCCGATGACCTCGATGAGCTGATCGGGGAAGGCTGTGTTCTCGAGAACACGACCCCCGCACCCGATGGCGCACGCTACGAAGGACGTGAGGCATGCCTCACGTTCTGGAAGGGAGTCGCATTTAACGCCGACCTCGCATTCGAGCTTGAAGACATCTGGGCCAGCGACGATCGCGGCATCATCCGCTGGCAGCTCCGCTGGGGCAAGCGCGATGCCGACCGGGTCAGGGGTGTCAACATCATGCGCGTGCGGGACGGAAAGATCGTCGAAGGCATGGGCTACGTGAAGGGATAACCCGCCGCAAGGCATATCCTTGCGGCAAGCTGCCTGCGGGAGTGCTGACCTGGCACCACTCAAAAAGGAGAAGTACAATGATCATCATCGCTGGTTACTCGCTTGCAAAGAGCGTCGAAGACCGGGACGCCGCGGTCGCGGCGTTCGCAGAAATGGTCGGACGGGCAAGGACGCAGGACGGATGCATCGACATGGCGATCACGGCGGACTCGCTCGACCCGACGCGCAGCAACATTATCGAGATTTGGCGCGACGAACAGGCATGGAAAGCTTGGCGAAAAGTGGCGAAGGGGCCCAGGTCACGGGCGCAAGAGAGCCATGTTTCGCTCTATCGGAGCGATAGGGTCGAGAAGCTGGCTTAAGCCGCGCACGGCGCATCGATCGTTCAGGTGAGCCGCTTGCGAAGCGTTCGTCATTCTCAACGAACGCGGCCCGAAATACCAGTTGCCCGGCTCGGAAGGCCACGTGAATGCTCCTCTCGGCCGTGAGTCCGTGCTGGAGTGGCGGCGACCTTCTTCTTTGACACAAAGAGGCCGCTTTTCAAAAGATTCTTAACTCGCGCACTCTTACTGTCCTGCCGTCGGTCGGCTTGCGGCCGATCAAGAATCAGCCTCTCTCGACTGTTGCGGTTCTCAGCAGAACCCGCGGATATTCCTGACAGGTCCCACCAACGATTTGGGAGCGTGCTCCCATCCTCCGCTGCGTCGATGTCAGGCATATCCGGAACCTCACAGAACTCCTCGGCCAACAAGGGCGACCTTGTGGGGGAGCAGTTGTGCGTGGGCTCGCGGATGGCAACGGCCACGGCGCAAGTCTTTTAGGCCCCTGAGGAGAAGCTGACGCAATGAACATGTCGACCATCAGAGCGCGCACGATACTTGCCGGCGGCTGCGTACTCGCCGCGCTCGGGCTCATAACCTTCTCAGGATTTCAAACCCGCAGCGCCGCCGGGGCGGTCAAGGCCGCCTATGAAAGCCAGACCTATTCTCTGGAGCTTGCGCAGGAGCTGCTGTCGGATACGCAGAACCTGACACGATATGCCCGCACCTATGCGTCCACAGCCGATCCGTTCTACGAGGAACAGTATAATCGTATCTTGGCGATTCGGTCGGGCGAGGCGCCGCGACCAGAGGAATTTCAGCGCATCTACTGGTCGTTCTACGACGCTGAACGCCGCCCTCCACGCCCAGACACCGCGACCACGGTGCCGTTGCAGGAGCTGATGCGACAAGCCGGATTCACGAAAGCCGAGTTCGACCTTCTTGCCAGGTCGCAGTCGCTCTCAAACGAACTGGTTGCGCTCGAGGTTAAGGCAATGAACGCCGTAAAGGGCATTTTCGCCGACAATCAGGGCAACTATACGGTTCACAGGGAGCCTGATCTCCAGCTTGCAACGCAGCTACTCAACTCGCCCGAGTATCACGGCTATGCGGCTGATATTCAGGAACCCCTGGACGAGTTCAACGTCCAGTTGGCGGCGCGCACCCAGAACGCCATCGAGCAGGCTGAAGCCGGCCAGACTTTTGCCCTCACCATGCTTATCGGCTGCACGATGCTCACGATTATGGTGTGCGGGGCGTTCGGCCTCTATCTGGCGCGCAGCGTCTTGGCACCGATGGGCCGCCTGACTGCAGTGATGGGTAAGCTCACTCAGGGCGACCACGACATCACCGTGGAGGGCAAAGACCGGAGCGACGAACTCGGTTCGATGGCTAAGGCAGTCGAGGTGTTCCGCGAGAATGGCATTCGTATCGCCGCACTTGGCGAGGAAGAGGCCGAACGCACCCGCACAGCGGCCAAGCGGGCGCAGATGATGCAGGACTTCCAGAACGCCTTCGACAGCGTCGTCGAAGCGACCAACAACGGCGATTTCTCGAAGCGCATCGACGCAAGCTTCAACGACCAGGACATCGACCGCATCTCCACCAACTTTAACGCGATGCTGGAGACAGTGAACGCAGGCCTGGACGAGGCCGGCGATGTTCTGGCCGGGCTGGCCAAGGCGGATCTGACCCTGCGCATGAAGGGCAACTACCGCGGTGCCTTCGCCGAACTCAAGCAGGACACCAATGCCGTGGCCGAGAAGCTGAACGAAGTGGTTTCGCAATTGCGGCATACCTCCAGCGCCTTGCGCTCGGCAACCGGGGAAATCCTTGCCGGTTCGAACGATCTCAGCGAACGCACGACCAAGCAAGCCGCGGCGATCGAAGAGACCTCCGCTGCAATGGACCAGTTGTCCTCAACTGTCGTCGACAATGCCAAGAAGGCAGAGGAAGCCTCCGAGCGCTCCGAAGCGGCAACTCGGCTGGCCAATGAAGGCGGCGAAGTGATGGATCGCGCGACTGGTGCTATGGAGCGGATCACGGCCTCGAGCGCCAAGATCTCCAACATCATCGGCATGATCGACGACATCGCCTTCCAGACCAATCTTCTGGCGCTGAACGCGTCGGTGGAAGCGGCACGAGCTGGAGAGGCCGGCAAGGGTTTTGCCGTGGTAGCGGTGGAAGTTCGGCGCCTGGCGCAATCGGCGGCCGAGGCCTCTTCGGAGGTGAAGGTGCTGATCGAGCAGAGCTCCCAGGAAGTTGATACCGGCTCCAAGTTCGTGGCGGAGGCTGCCAGCAAGCTCGCATCCATCCTGGGTGCGGTGCAGGACAACTCGGTGCTGATGAAGGCCATCTCGACGGGCAGCCGCGAGCAATCCTCGGCCATTGCCGAAGTCAGCACTGCAGTCCGGCAAATGGATGAGATGACCCAGCACAATGCAGCGCTGGTTGAAGAAACCAACGCCGCCATCGAACAGACAGAGGCGCAGGCCGTCGATCTGGACAGGATCATCGCGGTGTTCAAGACGGCTGAGAACACAGGTCAGCAGTCGTTCCAGGGCGCTGCCGAGCGCTCTCCGATCAAGAAGCTGCAGCAGAAGGCCAAAGCTGCGGTGAGTTATCTGAGCAACGGCAATGCCGCCGTCTCTACGGATTGGGACGAGTTCTGATAGGCTTGCTGTCATCGGAACCGCCGCCGACGACGACCGTCCGGTCTGCGGCGGTGGCCGGTAACGGTGAGGATGGGAAGGGTAAGCGCGAGGGTCGTGCTACATCGCTGCCAACTGCCGCGCATCCTCGAGGTCGAGATTGGCGCCCTGTTCGCGCAACCGACGGTACTCGCCCTCACCTAGCGCCTCGGCCAGTCGCTCGCGCAGCCGGTCACGCTGGATCTGTTCGGTCGCCTGCCTGCCGTCGGGCCAGGCTTCGACGCGCTTGTCGACGATGCCGAGCAGCAACGACGCGCTGATGTGGTCGCCCCGCCAGTAGTGGCACTCTGCGGCGTTCTGCAGAACGCACAGGTGCCAGTAACTGCCGTCGGGCCACATAACGGGCGCCGATTCCAGATGCGCCCTTTCGGCCTCCTCGATCTCGCCGACCCAGAACAGATAAGCAGCGATGTTGCCGAGTTGATTGGAGAGGTGGAACCGCGTGGCATACTGGCGCACGTCCGGCAGCACCGACTGCGCCAGTTCAAGCGCAAGCCGCGTGTCGCCTTCCTTGTGAACGATCTCGGTAAAATTCATCAGGGAGCGGAAGCGTCCGCGCAAATTGCCGGTTTCGATATGCATGGCGGATCCGGCCTGACAGCGGGCAAGGCCCGCTTCACGATCGCCGCTGAGCCACATATGTGTCCCCAGCGCGACCAGGGCCCACGCCTTGGTCTTGGAGACCGGCATGCGGTGCAGCACGTCGCCCAGTTCCTTCACGAGCGGCAATGCCTCGCTGCGATCGCGCGAGAAGGTCGTGATCCAGGTCAGCATCACCAGTGCTTCGAAGTAGCGCAGGCCCCGATCGTTGTCGCGCAGCCAGCCCAACGCGCTTTCGATTCCCTGCCGGCCCTTGATATCGGCGGCGTTGACCCTCGCCACCTCGGCCAGCGCCAACCCAAGTCGCGCCTGCGCCTGGGCGCTGGCGTCCGGTGCGGAGGGAAGAGCAGATTCTATGGTCGCCAGCCCTTCGGCACCCAACTGCTCTTGAAGGAAGAAGCGCGTCGTTTCGGCGACGAGCTCGACATACCCCGCGCTGTTCGGCTTGGCTTTGGTCCACGCGAGAGCCGCACGCAGGTTGTCGCCATCCGGCCTGAATGTGGCTTCCCAGATCGTATCGGGCATCGTCTCCCATAGCTCGATGCTCGAGGCAAACAGCCGTGTCACGAACGCCGCATGGCGGTCGCGTGCCAGGCTTTCCTCTCCGGCAGCCGCGAGTTCCTGCAGCGCGAAGCGGCGGGTGCTGTCGAGCAGGCGATAGCGTCCGCGATTGGCAGTGTCGCGGGCAACCAGCGAGCGACGAACGAGTTCGCCAATGTGCGCCTCGGCGCTCTCCCCGGCCACGGCGAGGGCACCGGCGAGCGAAAACGAGCCGTTGAAGACGCCAAGGGCACGGAGTGTTCCCCGCACGTCTTCGGGCAGCAAATCGTAGCTCCAGCGCAGCGAGGCGAGCAGCGATCGGTGCCGCGGCAGAGTTGTATTCCAGTCGGCTTCGAGTCCCGCCAACTGCCGCTCGATCTGCTCGTCCACCGCCTCCAGCCCGATCGTTGAAGCGCCGGCAGCGGCCATCTTGAGGGCGAGGGCTACGCCGTCGAGGCGACGGCAAAGCCGCTGAATGACGGGGTAGTCGTCGCGAGACAGGGTCTCCCCCGACATTTCGATGCAGTGGCGCAGAAACTGTCCCGCTGCCGGCAATCCTTCGTCCGCCCCGTCGGCCAAGGCGAACGGCAGCAACTTGAAGATGCGCTCGCCGGCAACACCCAGCGGAACCTGGCTCGTGGCCAACACCCGCAGCGCTGGGACCTCGGCGAGCAGCTTTGCGATGATTTGCGCGGCCTCGGCCTGGACATGCTCGCAATTGTCGAACAGCAGGACCGCTTGGGCACGGCGCAGGTGCTCTGCGACAAGCTGCAATACCTGTGTTTCGCTGCGATAGGGAATGGCGAGCGTCTGGATCAGCGCACTGTCGATGAACGCCCCGCTGTCGAGGGACGCGAGATCGATCAGCCAGACACCGCCCGCCGCCTCGCGGCTGGTCGCCACCGCCGTAGCGACGGTCGTCTTGCCGACGCCGCCGGATCCGACGATGCTCACCAGTCGGTGCTGCTCCAAAAGACGCGCGATCGCGCTCGCCTCGGCCTCGCGCTCGATACAATCGCCCAGATAGCGTTCGATGTTGCCACTATTGTGCTCAGGGGCCGGCTCCGGCACGCCCGGCGCATGCGGCCGCGGGCCGACATACTTGTAGCCGCGCCCGTGGACGGTTGTGATGTAACCGGTGCCGAGCGCCTTGCGCAGCGCCGACATGTGGACCTGGAGCGTGTTGTCTTCGACGATCATGCCGGGCCACGCCGCCGCAAACAGCGCATCCTTGTCGAGCAACCCTTCCGGCTCATCCAGCAGCGCGCGCAGCAAATCGAACGCCCGCGCCGAGAGAGCGACGTGTCCCGCCGGCCCGATCAGTTCGCGCTCGCGTATCTTCAGCCGGTAATCGCCAAAAACGAGTTCCATGAAACGCCTTATAGCCGCTCCGGCGGTTTTTCAGAATTCTTCAGGATTGCGCCAAGGACCTGAAGCGCCTCGCGGTCGCATGCTCCTCCAGTCAGGTCGAGGAGACACAAAATGCTTTATCGCCAACGCCGCTCTTCCGCTGCCTCTATTCTCCGAGCCGTGCTCGCCCGCCTCGTTGGGCTTGTCGCCGAACTCCACCGAACCGGAACAGACACGGCCTATCTCGACCGTCTCAGTGACCATTCGCTGCGTGACATCGGCGTCCGCCGGATCGCAACCCGTGACGACATTGTCTACCGCTGACGGGCGGCGCTCCGAACCATCAATCTCGAGCTTGGCCGGTAGGGCCAGCCATTTCAAAGGATGACAACCATGGATGAAATCAAGGGTATCGCCCGGGCCAAGATCCGCCCCGGCAAGCTGGAAGAATACAAGCGCCTGTGTGAGGAGGCGATGGAGATCGTCCGGACCAAGGACACCGGCACGCTCCAGTACGAGATCTTCTTCAACGAAGACGAGAGCGAGGCAATGGTGTTCGAGCGCTATCGCGACATCGACGCTGCGATGGAGCATTTTGCCCACATCGGTCACCTGATGGAACCGCTGATGGCGACGGCGACGGTCACCGGCGAGGTGTTGGGCAGGCCCGATCCCAAGATGCAGCTCGGAGAGGGCGGCCCAAAGCTGTTCACGCCGTGGAGGGTATTCCAGGACCTGAAATCGGCGGCGGAATAACCGCCGCCCGGTGTGCGGGTCGGGCTTCCGGAGCGGGCTTCGATCGGCCGGAAACAGGCTTTCAGAAGCGCCGCATCCCGGCCTGTGCCGAGTCCTGACGATCGCCCCTGCCCACAGCAGGTCAAACTCGTCACGGGGAGGTCCGACGGCGTTGGTGCGCGGGCCGTCCGGAACGCAGCAAGGATTCCAATATCAATCCATCACGAGAGTGGCAGCAACCGACCCCATTCCAGCCATCGGTGCTTCGCTCTCATATTGACCGCTTTTGGCCCAGAGCGGACCATCGGCCTACCCGCACACCCTCTGTACGGCGGCGGCCTTCGGGAATGAGGGGAGCGTTCGCGTGGGTAGACATAGCTGCTCGCGCTCTCGTCGTGGCTGGGTGTCTACCCGCACCTCGCTCGGGTTTTGTATGCCGTGCATGCTCTCAGAGGCCACCGACACCTCGTGTCGCAGAAGGTAGTCGAGTCCCGGGGTGAGTCCGTGCGCTGGCTGCCCAGTTGACGAGCCCGCGGCAAGGTCCGCGTCATCGGAGCCCCCCGTCACGGAGAAGGATCGCAGGCTTGCAGATCGCGTTCGCGCCAACACGCGGCGAGACTCCGGAACTCAGGAGTCGCCGCTCACCGACCGATGCTGACGTGGCCGATGGGCCTGCGTTCCGAAGCGACCCACGGTCGCGACCTGATCAGTCGACGGGTTAGTGGTTGAAGAACGTCTTCAGTACACGGGCCATGAGTTCGGGGGCGACGACGTGTCCCTGCCCGTCGAGCGTGTGTCGTTCGGTCTGGGGGATGGCAGCGGTTATCGCTTTCGCGGCGCGGTCGAAGAAGTCGGTCGGGAGGCCTGCGAACTGGGGCTCGGTGGTCGGACCCTCGGTGGTCACCAGGACCGACTGAGTGATGCGGGCAAGTCGGTTCGTGGGGATCTTGTAGTCATTGAGGATCACGGCGTCTTTGACGAGCGTGTGGGCGAGCGCGACGGACGAGGCCCACATCGGGTGCTGTTTGCCAGCCGCGATGTCCGCGTCGGGTCCGCCGGTAAGCCTCATGAACAGTTCCAGGAGCTCCTCGTCCCGGCCGGCTTTGTATGCCTCGTGGGTGTCCGCGAGATACTGGTTGAACCTCGGCCACAGGTCGTCCCCGATCACGTACGGCACATCCCACACCGCGATCTTGTCGATCGCCGAACCTGCCGCTGCTGCCTCCAGCGCGAGGGCGCCGCCAGATGAGGCGCCGTACACGTGAGCTGAGCCGCCGGCTGTCGCAATCAGCGCGTCGAGGTCTTCCACCTCCCGCGCCAAGGCGTACGGCGGTGTATTGCCGCTGGCGCCCCGGCCACGTCGTGCGTAATTGTAGACCGTGAAATGGTCGGCAAGGAGCCGGGCCAGCGGCGCGTTCTCAGCGCCGTCGTCTAGGGTGCCGCCGACGAGGATCACCGCCGGGCCAGTGCCTTTCCGGTCGTAGGCGATCCTCGTACCGTCGGCGGACGTCACACGAAGTGTCATCTCGTTCACTGCTTCTCTCCATTTCTCGATGCGTGGTCGTCACCGTCGGAGAATGTCGACCAGGATTGAGTTACTGGATCTGCGAGCCCAGGCGATCACCGCAGCCACTACCAGGAGGGCCAGGGGCAGCCACGGGCTCTCCTCCAGAAGGAACTGGTTGGTCATGGCCGCGCCGACCATCACGGCGGCGAGTCTAAGGGCTGCGAGGCTCGAGAGCAACGGGATCAGCAGCCCGACCGCGCCGGCCACCTCCAGCACGCCGACCACGTAGCGCAGCCTTCATGATGCCGCCCCCCGGCGAACTGGAAGGCCAGGACTGCCTGCAGCACCCACAACCCGACATTATCTGTGGGGGCCTGATGTCCGCTGTTGGCGCTTAACTACCTTTGGCTACCGCCCGTTGGAACGGCTGCTTTCCACCCCGAAGCGGACGTTGACGCGCTTGAGTTCGCAAACGAAATAGCACGTGATAGTCTCGCGGACGCCTCAAGGTGGGGGATGAGTTCACCCTTGGTGGGACCGCATGAAGTTCGGGGACTTCGAGTTCGATCCGGCGACAGGGACGCTCTTTCGCGAGGGCGTGGCCGTTGCGCTCGGCCACCGTGGGAGCGGATTGTTGCGCGTTCTCACGGCGAAGCGGGGCGAGATCATCAGTAAGGACGCACTGCTCCAAGCGGCATGGCCGGGCCAGGTCGTCGAGGAGAGCAACCTATCCGTGCAGATCGCTGCATTGCGTAAGGCCCTCGGCACGTCCCCTGCAGGCCAGGAATGGATCGCTACGGTGCCACGCATTGGCTATCGCTTTCTTGGTCCTGGTAATGCTTCGCGGACAGACAATGCCACGCCGGTCATTGCCGTTCTGCCGTTTGACAACGTGAGCAGCGATCGCGAGCAGGAGTTCTTCGCTCAAGGGCTAGCGGAAGACCTGATCACGGATCTCTCGCGCGTGCCGGGCCTGGTGGTGATCGCGCGCAACTCGTCCTTCGCCATGCGCGAACGGCGCGGCGACACCCGTGGTATCGGCGCTGACCTCGGCGCCAGGTTCATCATCGACGGCAGCGTGAGACGGTCTTCCAACAAGGTGCGTATCAACGTGCAGCTGATTGAGGTCGCCGAGCAGGCACAGCTTTGGGCCGAGCGCTTCGATGGCGATCTCAGCGACGTGTTCACACTACAGGATCAGGTGGTGGGACGGGTCGTGGGTGCCCTGTCGCGAGTGCTGGCTGTCGGCGACGCCCCTCGCAATCGCCGTCCCGTCGATATCGGCGCCTACGACGCTTTCCAGCGGGGCCGTTCGATCTTTCTGCGGTCTCCGGAAGGGTATCGCGAGGGCGTTGCGCTCTTCCACAAAGCTATTCAACTCGATCCTGATTTTGCCGAGCCGCACGCGTGGCTTGCCATGAGCCATGTGCAGTCGGGTCTGCATTGGGGGGTTGAGCCAAGGCAAAGCATCGAGAACGCGGTCACGGAGGCAGAAGCAGCCATCGGTCTCGACCCGGATAATGGCGACGCCCTCGCGCATCTTGGTTACGCGTTGGCCTTCACGCCACGCCTGGGGGAAGCGGGCGCGGCCTTCGCTCGGGCGTTGAACATCAACCCCAACCATGCGGACGCCATGGCCCTCAAAGCCGAACTCCTGGTCATCGAGGGCAGGCCCGGCGATGGTGTGGACCTCGTACGCTCGGCGATGCGCCTCAATCCGTACCCCCCCAGTTGGTACGACTGGATGCTCGCTTTCGCCTACTATGCTGGCGGACGCTACGAGGACGTCGTGGCGACGTTGAATATAAGCGGCGTCGAGCGCGCGCCCTCCGGCCGACTTCTTGCCGCCGCACTGGCACAGCTTGGGCTGACAGACGAGGCTCGCGCGGCGGCCGCGGCGTTCCTGAGGTTGATGCCAGGTTTTTCAATCCAGCGATGGCTGACGACGCAGAACCTGCAGCGCCAGCAGGATGCTGATCGATTTGCCGAGGGTTACCGCAAAGCGGGCCTCCCGGAATAGCCACGGCCCCGGCACGCCTCTTCAAGACTTTTCGGAACTCTTCACCGTCGGCTTCAAGACCGGAAAGGCCATCGAGCCCATAGTCTCTGCATCAACAGCCCGATGGGGCCAGCATGGAGGGAACGATGGACTACCTTACGATGGCATTGCGAGCTAACGAAGTGGCTGTGCGCGAACTCAGGGGATACGCCGATATGACATTGACCTATCGGCTGATCCACCAACTCAATCCTGAGCTGGACGAGAACACGTTTTACTCGCGACTCGACCACATGCTCAAAGAAGGCGGCTATCGCTGCATTGCAGCGTATCGCGATGGAGTGATGGTCGGAGTTGCCGGCTTCTGGGTCGGCACAGCACTCTGGTGCGGCAGCTACATCGAGCCCGACAACATAGTGGTCGACGAAGACGTTCGCGGCGCGGGGATTGGCGCCATGATGATGAAGTGGATTGAGAAGGAAGGCGAGCGTCTCGACTGTGATATCATGAAGCTTGAGTGTTATGCCGAACGACAGCGCACACGCAGCTTCTATCGAGGCATCGGCTACGGTGAGCTGGGTGTGGTCATGATGAAGTCACTCGACGACAAAGCAAGGTCGGCAATCGTCGCCAAGAACGGGGAGTTACGCTAAACCGGCAACGACGTTGGCGAAGCATCCGCCCGGGCTTCTGGCGGGCCTACCAATATAGCGCACCGACAAAGGTGCCGGCTTGGGCCCGAGCCGGTGCCACCAATATCGTTGACTTTCTGTCCCGACGGCAAGGTGAGGCACTTTGATACTACTATTTTGGCGCTGAGGTATCCCGCATCTTGCCCCCGACGGCCCCGTCGGAGAGGCCCAAATTGACCTATGGTCTATGGGTTCGCTTGTGGCGCTTAGCTACCTTTGGCTACCGCCCATTGGAACGGCTGCTTTCCACCCCGTTGGGGATAGTCACCGTCGGACAATTGTGCACACAACATGCTGTTGAGATGACCGCCCGGGAACGCAGCAAGGATTGGAACCCGCGCCAAGCAGTCGAGTTCCTCGACGTTTTGTTCAGATTATGATCGGTTTGGGCTATGAGCTCGGAAATCGTACTCGTCGTCTTGTTTGCAGCGGCGCTCAATGCAGGGTGGAACGCTCTGGTCAAGGTCAGCGGCGACCGGATAGCGACCATGGCGATTGTAACGTTCATGGGCGCGCTGGTCTCTCTCATGGCCCTGCCTTTTGTCGAGCTGCCGGATCCTGCCAGTTGGCCACTACTCGCGTTGGCGATTGCCCTCCACACGGCCTATCACTTTGCTTTGCCGGTCGCGTACAATCACGGCGACCTTGGACAGGTGTATCCCATCTCACGGGGGTCGGCTCCGTTGCTCGTGACGTTGGGCGCGGCTGCCTTTGCCGGTGAGGTCCTGGGGATACCCTCGCTCTTCGGCGTCATCTTTCTATCCGCCGGCGTGATGGCCCTCGCGTTCGACCGCAAATCCGGTCTCAGGCGCCGTCCTCACGCCGTCCTCCTGGCGCTGCTGACGGGCACTTGCATTGCCGCCTACACCCTGGTGGATGGTCTTGGCGCGCGGCAGGCAGGATCGGTATTGGGCTTTGCCGTTTGCCTCACGATTGGCGATGGGCTCCTGACGTTTCTGATCGCCTTGATCTGGAAGGCCCGGGAAATGCGGTCGGTCGTCACAACTCAACTGGGTTCATCTGCACTCGCTGGGGCGATGCAGGTCGGGTCGTACTGGATGATCATCTGGGCAATGGCCTACGCGCCTCTGGGCGCCGTCTCAGCGCTCAGAGAGACAAGCGTTCTCTTCGCAGCACTGATATCGACGTTCATTCTCAAGGAGGGTTTTGGAGTGTGGCGCTTTGTATCTGCCGGAATGATAGCGTGCGGCATTGGCCTGACCCGATTCAAACCTTGAAGCCGAGCCGGAGTATGCCGGGAGTGTCGGGGCATCTCCCGAACGTCACCTCTGCCGGCGTCTGAAATGTGGACCAAAGGGCAATTGTTCACGCGCGACTGGGTAGATGGAGATGCTGGTAAACATCAACGGATGGCCGGGTGTGGGAAAGCTCACAACAGCCATGGAGTTGTCGCTGCTGGTCGACGGTCGCCTCCTCGATAACCACACCATCCTGAATGTGGGCAAGGCAGTGACAGTCGAGGGTAGCGCCGAATTCTATGCTTTGGTGCGAGCGGTTCGTTCTCTTGCCTTCGACGCCATCCTGGCCCTGCCGCCTAAAGAGCCGGTCATCTTCACCAACGTCGTTGCGCGAGGAGGGACGAGCGGATTTTTGGAAGAGAATTGGCAAGCCATCATAAAGCTGGCTGAGGCACGCTGCTGCGACCTCTACTCCGTGACGTTGACGTGCGCCCCAGACGAGAATGCCCGCCGCATCGTGCGCGAGGATCGGGCACTTTCCCGCAAGCAGCGGGATCCAGAGCTCCTCGTCGAACTCGCCAATGAGCGGGTACTGTTCGACGATGGTGCCACGCATCGAATGACGATCGACAACACCTCGCTGTCACCCAGGGAAACGGCCATACGTATCCGCGATTGGATCGATGGAACCTTGCCCCACGCGCGAAAGCCCGGCCAGCGAGCTGCTAGTGATTGAGAATACCCTGAAAATGCTCGCGAGCGGCCGATGTGGGGAGGATGGGTCGAGTGCTGGAGTTGACGATACAGGGGCTCAATCTTCGCCTTCAGACCGAGCCAGGTCTGTTCTCCCCCAGGGGCGCTGATGCGGGCACATTGGCCATGCTCTCGCTGATCGAGTTCTCGCCCGACGACAAGGTCCTGGACCTGGGCTGCGGGTACGGTCTCGTCGGAATAGTCGCTGCCAAGCACGTCTCGCCCGCCCAGGTCCATCTGCTGGACAACGACCCGAGAGCGGTAGAGACCGCCCGGGCCAACGCGGTGCGCAACGGCGTACCTGATGTCACCCTGGAGCTCAGCGACGGCTTCAAGAGCACGCGCGAGATGGACTTCACCAAGATCATCTCCAATCCGCCCTACCACGTCGATTTCTCCGTCCCCAGGCATTTCATCGAGAAGGGATTCAACCGCCTCAGGATCGGCGGCTCGATGTGGATGGTGACCAGGCGGCTGGATTGGTATCGGAACAAGCTCATCGCCATCTTCGGTGGCTGCCGTGTGCATGAGGTCGACGGCTACTTCGTCTTCGAAGCGACCAAGCTCCGATCTCAATACGCGCACGCCCGGTAAGAGCTCAACCACTGCTTGAAGCGCGACCCGAGTGGGTATGGGAAGAGTGCCACCTCCGCACCTCCTGCCACCGGCGCCGCCCCATCCCCGATGTCATCCCAGCGAAAGCTGGGACCCATCCTGAGATTTCTCCACGGCCGCAAGGTGTGTGAATTGGGCGGGATGAGCGAACCCTTCCGTGCGTGTCGAGGTGTTCGGGCGTAAGGCACAGCATCCAACTTCTAGGCGTCCCGCTCACCTGATAGTTTTGGCGCTCACTGTGAATTAGGCTGAGCCGATGGTTCGAATTCATGTTCTGGGCGCGTCCGGGGCGGGGACAAGCACGCTCGGTGCTGCAGTTGCCGATGCGCTGGCTGTTCCTCACCTGGACACGGACAACTTCTACTGGTTGCCGACCGACCCTCCATTCACTTCTCCCCGGCCTAGGGAGGAGCGGATATCCATGCTGATGGACAGGATAGCATTCGAGACTGGCTGGGTGCTTTCTGGCTCTGCGATCGGCTGGGCTCAGCCTCTCGAACCGCTATACGACCTAGTCGCGTATGTCTGGCTCGATCCCAGCATCAGAATGGCTCGACTACGGGAGCGCGAGCAAAAACGTTACGGTCAACGCATCGCAAGAGGCGGTGATCTTGAAGGAGCACATGCGGAGTTCCTCGCTTGGGCAGCCAGATACGATACCGCTGGGCTGGAACAGCGTAGCCGCGCAGCACATGAGGCATGGCTTGCGAAACAAGAAGCACCGGTTATTCGGCTCGACGCATCCAGACCTGTGAATGACCTCGTAATTGAAGTTCTCGCTGCGGCTGGCTCCTCACAGCATTGAGTTGCGGCGTGTCTGTTTGTCACCACCCCTGCCATTAGCCGAGGTGCAGGAAAGTTTGAAGTGTATCAGAAACGGATGCTTGGCTGGGTGAGCGGTTGCGCCCAAAACCTGCTGCTGCAGTGTCCGCCCGCAAGCACCACAGTCATTTCGGTCTACTTCATCCTGGCCGCTTCCAGCAGCAGCTCGGCGGTTCGCTCAGGTGCCGCGAGCATCATGGCGTGACCGGTATGAATTTCGCGCAATGCCCACTCCCCACCGCGCCGCGCGACCGCAGCGTGGCGGGGATAACCCATGATTTCGGTCGGCGGGTCGGTGGCGAGGACATAGGTCTTTTGAACGCCGTCGGCACCGCCATTGGGCAGGTTCACCGGCTCCAGCCAGGTCGTGAGCGGATGAGGCACCAGGCGCGGGGTGACGGCCGCCATCGTCTCCGGCCTGGTGACACCCACTGACGCCAATGCTGGCGGCAAGAGCCATACGCCGTCGGGCGAGAGACGACGGAAGAAGTCGCGGCGTTCCTCTATCTCGACGGCCGTGAGACCGGGCACGGCCGAGGCTAAATCGTCACCGTCCTCCGGCACCGCCGCATCGAAATACACCAGCCGCGCCAACCGCCTTTTTAGTCTGTCTGCAACGCCGGTGATCACCATTCCCGCGTAGGAATGCCCAACGAGGATCACGTCGGAAAGGTCTCTGCGCGCGATCAGGTCAGCAACGGCGTCGATATGGGCCAGAAGGGGATGCGGAAACGGACAGGTCCAGCGTTGGCGACAGCACGCGGTGCCCATTGGCCTCGACAATGGCCTGCACGCCATTCCAGCACCAACCGCCAAGGTTCGCACCATGCACAAGTATGAAAACTGCCGGTTGAGACATGGGCGATATCAAGACGTTGGATCATCATCCTGGTCAACAGTCCGGGCGAACGCTGCGTTGGGATTGTCCGACGGTAGCGACACGGCCGACGTTCAGTCGGCCGGCGCAAGTGCCCAGCGGATCTGGATCGATCAATTTTATGCAATCATTTCACACGATCGCATGATCGAGCGCTTACAAGAGAGACAGGATAATGGGTTGGGGGCTCCTATAAATGTTCAGAAGAACATTGGTCTTCGCGTGCGTCGTGCTGGCAACTGTCGGCGCCGTGCGCGGACAATCGACCATTCAAAGCCTGTCGATGCAGGATCGACTGATTGAGAGCTACATCGCCGAGATCAGTTTGCGCGATCTGTACAACTCCAGCGGGGTCCCATTGAGCAGGCCTTGGCAGGTGCTGAGGCAGGATCGGGCAAACTTCCACCGCTTCGGCTGGCGCGATCCGCTCGATCAGTGGGACAGCTTTTTTGAGATCGAGGAGAACCGGGCCATCATGGAGAACATGCTCTCGCGCGGATCGATCTCCCCGCAAGCGGCACGTGATATCATGAGTGGCGATGCAATTGTTCTCGTTGAAATTCACGGTACCGGGGCGACGGGGCGCGAACTTCACATCACCGTGGCACGATGAATGCACCGCCCAGCCCAGTTCCAGAGCGCGACGCACGATTGACCGCAAGGCCGTTCCACTCGAGCGAGGCTCCTCGGGGAGGACGACACCCCTGATTCTTGTGGAGGATGCTAGCTGAACTAGGCGGCGGCCGCGTTGGGGATGTTGATGTTGATGTCGATCTCGAGTGTCGACATCGTTTCCCCCCGTTCCATGGTTATCTGCACATCGTCCTGGTCGACTGTAACGTGCTTGGCGATCACCGCCATGATCTCTTCGCGCAGGACCGCGACGAGATCGGGCCGCTGACGGTTGCTACGCTCGTATGCGAGCAACACCTGCAGGCGTTCGCGCGCAACCGGTGCGCTGCCCCGACGTTTGAAGATGTCCAGCAGGCTCATGCCGCTCTCCTTCCGAACAGTCGATCGAGAAAGCCCTTCCTTTCGGCCGGCAGCACCAGAGGCACGTCCTCGCCCTGCAATCGCCTGGCGGCCTCTATATAGGCGCGTGCCGCGACATTGTTTGGCTCGTTGAGCGTCACGGGTGAGCCGACGTTCGAGGAACGCAGTACACCTTCGTTTTCGGGGATGATGCCGAGCAGGGGCGTCGAGAGGATATCGAGAACGTCGTCGATGGTGAGCATCTCGCCGCGGGCGGCACGCGCAGCATCGTAGCGGGTGATGAGCACGTGCTTGGCTAAGCTCTCGCCCTTCTCGGCACGCAGGGTCCGCGAGTCGAGAAGACCTATGATACGGTCGGAGTCGCGCACGGAGCTGACTTCCGGGTTGGTGACGATCACGGCCTCGTCAGCGAAGCGCATCGCAAGCTGGGCACCGCGTTCGATGCCGGCTGGGCTGTCGCAGAGCACGTAGTCAAATTTCTCGCGCAGCTCAGCGATGACCTTGGCGACGCCCTCTTCGCTGAGGGCATCCTTGTCACGCGTCTGCGATGCGGGCAGCAGGAAGAGCGAGTCGATGCGCTTGTCGCGAATAAGCGCCTGGGAAAGGTTCGCCACCCCCTGTGTCACGTTGATGAGGTCGAACACGACGCGGCGCTCGGCTCCCATCACGAGGTCGAGATTGCGCAACCCGACATCGAAGTCGACCACGGCCACGCGCTTGCCGCTTTGGGCGAGGGCGGCGCCCAGAGCAGCAGTCGAGGTCGTCTTGCCAACGCCTCCCTTGCCCGATGTGACGACCACTACCTTGGCCATTTGCTGTGTCTCCAAATCTGAATTAGTCGAGGGCCGTGACCCAAAGCACGCCATTGTCGAGATAAGCCTGTATCGGACGCCCCCGAGAGGATGGCTCGATGTCGTCCGCCGTGCGGTACCAGCCATCCACGGCCAGAAGCTCGGCTTCGTTGCGCCGACAGAAGATGCGGGCCGATTCGCAACCGGAGGCGCCGGCAAAAGCACGGCCGCGCAGGGTCCCGTAGATGTGAATGGAGCCGCCGGCGATGATCTCCGATCCCGACCCGACGGAGCCGAGGACGACCACATCCCCATGCGGATGGAAAATCGACTGGCCGGAGCGGATCGGCTGATCGATGATCTTCGTATCCGGCTTCGGGAGTTCCCCCGTTTGGGGGGCATCGAGGGCTTGCGAGGTGCGCTCTATGTCTTCGATGAGCGTTTCCTTGGCACCTATCAGCAGCGGCGGCAGATCGGGCCCCAGGTCCTCAACGCCGGCGGCCTCGATGGCATAGACGCGTATGCGGCGCTGCGAGAGCTGCGATACGAGCGCCGTGACGTCGTTGCTGCCGGGCTTTAGCAGACTCAGGTCGAGCACCACCGGGCGCCCCTCGAAGAAACCTGGCGAGTTCGCGGTCCAGCGGTCCAGCCTGTGCAGCCAGTCGGAAATGGGTGCTTCGGGCGTCAGCGCGAAGGCGACGAAGGAGCGCGCCTTGAAGCGGAGTGATTTTTTCTCGATGGGCGCTGCGGTGGTCACGAGGAATGCGGTCCTTACTGATTGGTTAAGGCTAGCCTCCCATGGTTAATCGAAGGTAAATCGCAGCGTTTTCGTACTCCGGCATCGATCCGATCCGTCTCGACCTCGATGCTACGAGACCGCTGCCGAAACAGGGTGCGCTGCTTTCCAGCCGATCGGGACTTGGCAATTTCGTTGTCCCAGTGGATCTTGTGAGAGGCTGGCCCTTTCGACAGAGCATCACGATTGCTCTAGCTTGCCCATGAAAGCACACTGAAAACTGCGTCAAAACGGAAAGAGTGAATGGCTGGACCACCAGGGGCCAGTGAGCGGATTGCCATTATCTCGGATGTGCATGGGAATCTGTCCGCGCTGGAGACTGTGCTCGCGCATATCCGCGCGGCGGGCATTGAACGGATATTCAACCTCGGGGATCTGGTTGGAAAGGGGCCACGATCGGCAGCGGTCGTCGATCGCTGCCGGGAGGTGTGTGAGGTCACGGTACAGGGCAATTGGGACGCCGCAATTTCGGAAGGTCCTGATCGCGAGCAGCCGGCTCGCCAGTGGCACCGTGCGCAGCTGGGACAAGAGCGCCTCGACTACCTTGCGGGGCTGCCCGGCAGCTTCGATTTCACGCTCAGTGGTCGACGGGCAAGGATCTTTCATGCCAGCCAGCTCAGTGTCCACCATCGCGTGCACGAGACCGGGACGCGTGAGGAGCATCGCGCCATGTTCAGCAACACGCTCTTCACGGGGTTCGGTCAGGAGCCCCAGATCGTCGGGTATGGCGATATTCACACCGCCTACGCACGCAACTTCGAACTTCGCACGCTGTTCAATGCCGGCAGCGTAGGCAATCCGCTTGATATACCCCTCGCCTGCTACGCCGTCCTCGAGGGCAGGTACGGTGTTGAGGCACCACACCCGTGGTCCTTGCACTTCGTCCGCCTGCCTTACGATATCGAAGGCGAAATCGCGGCGGCTGAAGCCAGTGGCATGCCTGCTATCGGCCACTATGCCAGCGAGCTGCGCACCGCAGTCTATCGCGGGCTTACCGCCGCTCCGCTGACGGGCTCGCCTGCGTAGGCTACAGGATCGCGAGCCGGTCATTTTTGCGACGTTGCAGAGGTCAGGCTAACATATCGAGCAAAACTCGGGAGTTTTGCGGATTGGACCACCCAGGAGGCGCGATGAGTGCAGGAGAGGACGCTTTCCCAGCTAGCGAATTCGAGAGCTTGCACGAGATCGTTGGGAAAGCTCACGAGATGCTGCCGAAAGAAAAATGGGACAGCCTTACAGGTGGCGCGGAAACGGAAACCACGCTCAAACGAAACCGTCTCGCCATCGATTCCATCGCTTTTAAACCGAGTGTGTTACGCAACGTCAGCAAAATAGACCTTTCTGTCGAGCATTTCGGCCGCAAGTTGCGACTGCCCGTATTTCTCGCGCCTACCGGCCCACTGAACCTATTCGGCTCTGGCGGAGGCGCAACTGTTGCAACGGCCGCGCGAGCTTTCGACATAGGCCACTCCGCCCGGACGACGCTCAAGGATTAGCATATGCCTCTGCCGATACGGCTCGGCTCATGTGCCTGAATGCGGACGCCGCTCAGTCACCGGCTTGCAGTTCTTGGTGGCTGGTGCATACTCCGGCCCGGCCGTCCCAGCCGAACCTGCCGCCGGGTTGAAGGGGGCACACCCAGGTCATTGCGAGCGACGACCTCAGTCCATGGTCGACGTGTAATCGGTGGACGTCGACCGAGATGAGAGGTTCGTCATGCCTTTCGGCATCGTCCCGTTCACCCGCGACGGCATCACGGCCGTGAAGCATCGCATCCGCGACCAGTGCCCCGATATCAAATCGTCCCACATCGACGAAGCCATCGCTTTTGGATTTGGATTCCACACCTACGCGGCGATGCTGCCGGTGCTGGAACGGGTAGAGGCAGTCAGCAGCTTATCCGCTCAGATGGTGCCCCAATGGGTAATGTTGCGGTTGGCTCAGTTGGGCTACGAACCAACGCGCTTGCAGGAGTTGCAGGGGTTGCTTTGGAACCCGCCGGTCAGGCTATCTGCCGAAGCCCAGGCGCGTTACAGCGATTCGTCCCAACTGTTTAGGCCAGCACCTGCCAACGACGGCTAGTGGCTGCCATCTACAACCAACTGTGCTTACGTGGTGGCGGCGTGGCCTAATGCCTGACCCCGGCTTTGAATGCCCGCATAAGTTCGCAAGCGATCGACGTCGGCAGGATGGGACGACCGGCGTTCACGCGCGACCGGGCTGGCGATGGTTCTCGCATCGAAGAAAAGGGGCGTTCTCGAGCCCGGTCCCGGGAGGGCTTATGAAGACATGAGAGTGGAGATGAGCATACGGGAAGCCCTTCCGGCGGATGTGGACTTTTTGCGCCAGGGGTTGCGTAGCCTCGATGACGAAATGCGCGAGCTGGCAACAGCGTCTGGCTTTCACCGTGAGGGTATGCCGGGCCCTAACATAGAGGCGCTCCTGCAACGCGAATTGTTCTTCATTGCTCTCTATGGTGATGAGCCCTGTGGGTTCCTTTCGATCTGGTTCTCCCATCCGGCACCAGAGAGGGCCCTTGTGCCGCCGCCACAACAGGCCACGATCAATACGATGTACGTGCTGCCAGCGTTTCGCAGGCGAGGAATTGCCTCGAGGCTTCTGGGAGCTGCTGAAACCCGGTGTCGTAGCTTGGGGGCGCCCGGCATCAGCCTTGGTTTCATCGATGGGAACCAACCGGCTGAAGCTGCATACAAGAAGGCAGGATTTGTGACGATACGGCACGCAATGTGGCTGTCGCTGGATTGATTGGCAGGCCTCGACCAGGTCCCAAAAACTGCCGTTTGGCGGAGCGTATTCTCTTGTGAAGTATCTTCTCAGGGGATCGCGGGCCGTGGTAAGCGGCGCTTATGGGCATCAAGAACTACTTGATCGAAGGCAGCTCCGGCACTGGAAAGACGTCTGTCGCTACTGAGCTGGAGCGGCGTGGTTTTCATGTCGTCCATGGTGATCGGGTCTTGGCCTATGTCGGGGACCCCGAAACCGGCGATGCGCTCGAAGGACCGCCGCAAGGTGTGGACCGCGTCGTTTGGGGGTACGCGCACTGGATCTGGCCTGTTGAAAAGGTTCGAGCCATCGCCGCTGACACCACCCATCCTGTCACCTTCTTTTGTGGCGGCTCCCGCAATTTCCATAAGTTCCTGGACGTGTTCGAAAAGGTTTTCGTGCTCGACATAGGTGTCGAGACGTTGAACAGACGATTGGACGGGCGGCCAAATGAGCCGGGTTTCGCGCCGGACGAGCGTGCGGTGGTTCTACGCTACCATAGGAGCAACGAACACTTTCCCTCCGGGATCAGTATCGACACGACCGGAACGGTCCCGAGCGTCGTCGACGATATCCTGGCCCAACTGACCTGACGCCTGGATGGGGGGAAGCACTCGAACATTGGGGGAGAGACGCGAGCCGTCTGGAGCGGCTAGGAAGAAGGTTGCTACAAATTGATCTGGTACCTCTGCCCAGAGGATTTGACCAACTGCCGAAGACTCACGGCACCTCTCATCCTCGAACGCTGACGCACGGCATACGCCAGCTACCGCACCCACCTTTCGTGCATGTTGCACATCCCGCCTGGGCGCAACAGGCACGGGGCCAGAGTGCGGTAGCTGTCGGATTCCGTGTGGCGGGCCGACGCAGTGCTTCGCAACCAGAACCGCTGCACATAGGATTCAACCAGCCACCAAAGAGTCATAACTCCTGTGCAGAGGTACTAGGCTGACCTGGTGGTTGGCAATTTCCCGCCTTTGGGCTTTGATCATGCTCTCAGCGCCAGCGCTCCCAGAACCGCCCGCTGAACGCCGACGACAGGGGCGCGCTCTCATTCCGCGGCCGGAACACCTGGTGCTGCAGGCGTTGATCCAACTCCCATAACGCGGTCCTGTTCGAATCCCAGTTCAGCCGATCGATGGCGATGTTCAGGGGAAACCACCCTGCCTCCCCATGCTCATGGGAAAGGACCAGTTCGCTGTGAGTGGCGTCGACGCCGAAGCTGAATTCGGGAACGACGAGTATCTCAGGCCCCCAATGCCCGTTTCGCTGAAATTGCGTCCTGGGCACCATGGCGATCGTGTCGAGGGGCAGCAGCGGAAGGTTTCGTGGAAGGCCGCTTTCTTCCTCCATCTCCCTGCCGGCAGCGATGAGTGGAGCCTCCCCCTCGTCACCTCCGCCCGCAATCCCCTGCCACTCCCCGCTGTCGCTGCGGCGGAACAGTCCATACTCACGCCCACCCTCAGCCAGGCGAAAGGGAAGAACCAGGACCTGGAACGGGGCGCGTCTGTTTGCGGGATCGCTCACTCATCTCTCTCCATTTGGCGCGACAGGAGGGGCGCCTTGCTAGTATTGGATCACCGGCAGATAGAGGATAGGCAGACCATCGCGGACGAGACAAACGCCCTCGGTCAAGCGAACCCGGGGGGAGCCGCTCGCGCCCACCCATCTGCTCGATTGTCCACTCCCGAAAGTCCTTTCGTGACAATCCTGCGCGGTTCAAAGAGGCAGGCAGCTCGCGTTGACGGTCTCAACAGCTCAGAGTGCACACATCAGCTTGGCGAGCTCGTACTCGATTCCGGGCTGGTTTGCCCCAGGCGTGGCTCTGTCCCCGCCAGCAGTCGCTGGATGTTGGCGCGATGGCGCGCGATCACGTAGATGCCACCCGCGATCACCAGCAACCGGTAGGGTAAGGGCTGCTCCAGGCCGAAGATGAGGACGATCGCGGTCAACGCCGCCAGCATCGAACTGAGGGAAACGATCCTGGAGATGGCCAGCGCAATGGCAAAAACCGTCGCAGCACCTAGACCTACTGGCCAGGACATCGCCAGCAGCACGCCCAGCCCTGTTGCAGCGGATTTGCCGCCGGTAAAATTCAACCAGATCGAACGGCTGTGCCCCAACAGCACGGCAAGTCCGGCCAGGCAAACGGCCCAGGGCACCCAGGTTTGCGGTTCAAGCGGTGGCGTGTCGTTGCCCAACGCATCCAGCCAGGGATAAAACCAGCGGGCAAAGACGATCGCTCCCGCGCCCTTCAGCACATCTATCACCAGCACGACCAGCGCAGGCCACTTCCCCAGAGTCCGCAATACGTTCGTTGCGCCAATGGATCTGGAGCCATGCTCCCGGATATCGATGCCCCTAAGCAGCTTTCCCGCCAGATAGCCCGTCGGCGTGGACCCGAAGAGATAAGCGATTGCCAGTCCAATCACACTCGCTATCCAGAAAACCATAGGACCTCCCCTCATCCCATCCGGCGGCCTCAGCCGGCCCTGATCGCCCCCCACACCAGTTTGGTGCGCACCCGGTACGTCAGCCGCCCGTCGACAGCATGCGGCCGCAGGATCTCCTCGAGTTCCGCATCGAACGCCGCGCCACGTGCGCCGAGCTTGGAGGGTGCGAACGTATCGCGCGAGTGCTGGCAGGCAATGAAGTCGGCAACGCTCTGCTCGAACGGCGCCGAGAGGAACTGTTCCTCCCCCCTGATATCGAGATACGCGCTGAAGCTCCCCCATTGCCGGGCCTTGCCGACAGGATCGAGCGGCCCTCCGGTGACCTCCAGTACCCAACGCCCAAGAAATGTGAGCCAGTCCGCCTGCCACGGCGGCTCGAACGCATCATCGCCCGCAACCACGGCCACGACATGGCCGGAACGTTGGTGCGCGGCTAGGCGCGGAAACAGGCGCGCGTGGTCCATCCAGTGGATGCTGTTGGCGGCAACCGTCAGATCGAACCTGCGGCCTTCGATGGCAAAATCCTCGGCAAACCCTTCGATCCACTCGATATTGGCCGCATCGCCTCCCGGCATCGACCGCCCGAGCGCGATCATCGACCACGACGGATCGACGGCCGTGACTGTCTCGAACTCCCGAGCCAGGACCCGCGAGATCTTGCCCGGCCCGCAGCCGATATCGAGCAGCGCCCCGCGCGCCGGCGCGATCTCGACTAGCCTTGCGAACAGGGCATCCGGATAGGGCGGCCGGAAGGGGTAGTTCTCGACAACGTCGACTTCGGTAAAGGAAGCGCCGGCGCGTTCACTCATCATTCCCCCTGTCTTCATCGTCACCCGCGCCATGTTATGCCGTGTACAAGGACTGCCATCTGCCCTTGTTCAGCGAATGGTGCATGAGTTTTCGACTGTCGCAAGGTGGCGCACCAGAGAACGCGGAAAGCCGCCCCAACTTGACATGATTATCGTCCCTATGGCCTTTCGCACCCCTCGGAAAGGGCAAAATCCCATGATCAAGCACGCATTGACGGTCACTCGCAGCGACGATTTCGCGGCGTGGTACCAGCAAGTTATCACCGAAGCTGAGCTCGCCGAAGAGTCCGGCGTTCGTGGGTGCATGATCATTCGACCGTGGGGCATGGGCATCTGGGAACGCTTCCAGAGATTGCTCGATGACCGCATCAAGGCGCTCGGCCACGACAACGCCTATTTTCCGCTGTTCATCCCCATCTCGTACTTTGCCAAGGAAGCCGAGCATGTCGAAGGGTTTGCCAAGGAGATGGCGGTTGTCACGCACCATCGCCTGAAAGCGGTCGATGGCGCGTTGCGCCCGGATCCGGATGCCGAGCTGGCAGAGCCCCTGGTCGTCAGGCCCACCTCGGAAACGGTTATCGGGGCCGCGTTCAACCGCTGGATCAAATCCTGGCGCGACCTGCCGGTGCGGATCAATCAGTGGTCCAACGTCGTGCGTTGGGAGATGCGCACGCGCATGTTCCTGCGCACCAGCGAGTTCCTCTGGCAGGAGGGCCATGCCGCCTACGCCACCGCCGACGAGGCGCGCCGGGCCACGCTTGAAGCCCTCGAGCTCTATCGCGAGTTCGCACAGCAGTGTGCCGCCATGCCCGTCATTGCCGGCGAGAAGCCGGAGAACGAGCGCTTCCCGGGCGCCGTCTCCACATTCTCGATCGAGGCGATGATGCAGGACGGCAAGGCACTGCAGGCCGGCACGTCGCACTTGCTGGGCACCAATTTCGCCGCTGCCCAGGATATCCGGTATCAGAACGAGGACAGCCAGTTCGAGCTTGCCCATACCATCAGCTGGGGCATGTCGACGCGCATGATCGGCGGGCTCATCATGATCCACGGCGACGACGATGGGCTGCGTGTTCCGCCGCGTGTCGCGCCGTGGCAGGTTGTCATCGTGCCGATGTTGCGGGGAACGCCGGAAGGCGCGGATCTCCTCGCCTACTGCGACGAACTGCAGGCGGCCCTCGTCCGCCAGACCGCCTTCGGCGAACCGCTTCGGGCCTTCATCGATCGGCGGGCGATGAAGACGGCGACCAAGCGTTGGTCCTGGATCAAGAAGGGCGCTCCGATCGTCGTCGAGATCGGCGCAAGGGATCTGGCGGCCCGGAAGGTGACCTTCATTCGCCGGGATCGGCTTTATGGAGAGGACGGCCAACCCTCCAATGCAAGCCTCGATATCGACTCGTTCGCCGGACAAGCTGGAATGACCCTCGATGAGTTGCAGCAGGGCCTTTTCGATGAAGCCAGCGAACGCCTCGAACGCGGCATTCGACGCGACATCTCCGACCTCGGCGCACTGAAGGAGCACTTCGAGGGCACGAAGCACCCCGGCTGGGTCGAAGTCGAGTGGGCCCGCCCCACCGGCGCCGACCTCGAACAGATCGTCGGCCAGTTGAAGGCGCTCAAGCTCACCTTGCGCAATGTGAGCATGAATGCAGCCCCCGCGACCGGCAAGTGCATCTTTACCGGCGAGCCGGCAGCCGAACGCATACTTGTCGCGCGGGCCTACTGACTTCGGAGGAGGCGTCGGGTGCAGCACAGCAGAAGGGCCGCGCAAGCGAATATGGGCACCTGCAGACCGGCCTCACCTGAAGATCAACTCACCTGCATGCTCCTCAACCCACGCAATCTCTTGCGCCCCTTCGTCGAGCACACCGCGACGAGCAAGCTCTACCTCCCACTCGGATCCGTCGGCGACAAGCTTCCACATGTGGTCCTGCAAATGCCGCATCCGCGCGATGCCCGCCTCGACGACGCCGACATCAGGCTCGCAACCGTAGGCGTCGAGCAGCAAGCGAAAGCGGCGGGCCTTTTCGCCAACGCCCGTCGGCAGGCCATGTGCCCGACACTTCGCGTCGCGCCAGAACGGCACCCAGCGCCAGGCGACAAAGCCGAGGTCTGCGGCGCGAGGGCCCGGCGCCGCGGCGTCCCAATCGATGAACGCCACCGGCAGGCCGTCTCGAAACACGGTATTCCAGGGCGTCAGATCGTTGTGGCAGATCGTCTCGACAGGCAGACGAGGCTCCAGGCGCCACGCGCGGCCGGCCCATGGAAAGCTCGCCGCGGCATCGTGATAGGCACGTATAAGCGTGCCCAGATGCACGAGCACGTCGTCACGCCAGACATAGTCCGGGAGGCGAAGGTCGAAGCGGCCGCCTTCGTCCGGGATGAAACCGGCGCCTTGCCCGACCTCCCCCTCGATGTAGCTCAGGACCTCCCGCCCCTGGTCGTCGAAGCCCAGCGCTCGGGGCGCCCCGGCAAATCCTTGACGCTCGACGTGCCGCAGCAGATCGAGGACGGCGTGAGACCAGGAGCGAGCGTCGCGCCGGACCGTCTCGCCGACGCGAACGACACGCGAGTCCGCACCGCCCTCCAGCGGAATCTCTGCCTCATCCATACGTCCGGCTAACTCCCACCGTCGTGCGTCGACGGTGTCGATGGTAAGGCCGACACTGCGCCATCGGCAATGACCCAGGCCTCTGGCTCTTCGTCGTCGCCGGTTACGATTGCCGCCCCCTTCGTCTTTTGGGCTGCAACGCCGGCTTCCGCGCGGCGTTATCAAAATTGAGTCCAACCAGCCGCTCGGGTGACTTGGAGCGCCGGTCATTCGGAGAGGCGATCCATTGCGCCGGGACGAGCCTCTGTCCGGCGTGGCAAGGCGACGGCAGCGGGAAAAGGACCGACCGGATCTTGGAATGACCACCTCTCGGGACCGGTACTACCCTACCACCATCCTGGCCTGGCGCGCGCACGTCGATGCCTTCTATGGGGATCTCGCGCATTATGACCGGGCACCCGCCGTGCGTACGATGCTGTTTGCCTGCATCTCCTGGCTGAACACCGACCCTGGGGACACGCAGTTGCGCGACCGTATTCAAAAGGTCAAGGACGAGCTTGAAACGTGGCTTTCAGATCGCGGAGAACCCTACTTGGGGTGAGGGATGTCACCTTTCGACCTCGGCCGGCTGCTTATTGTGGCCCGCGGCAAGCTGCCCGTCGCGCGTCACCCGCTCCACCACGGCCCCTGCGGTCAATCCGTGGATGATGGTGGAGAGCGTGATGGTCAGGGCAATGGTTGCCCAGAGCTGCCCCTCGTTCAAGAACTCGATGTGAGCGGCTGCGTAGGCGAGATAGTAGATCGAGCCAATTCCGCGAATGCCGAAGACAGCAACGACCATCCGCTCGCCCGACAAGAGCTGCGTCCCTGCCAGCCCCAGCCAGCCGACCGCCGGACGGATGACGAGCAGCAAGGCGAGGCTGATCGCGATGTGCTGCCAGTCGAGCACCGGCAGGAGCACCGGCAGTACGCTGCCGATAAGGATGAGAATGACGGACGTCAACGCGTGCTCGATCGCCTGGGTGAAGCTGTGAAGGGTCACGTGGAATTCGTGCCGGGCTTCCGCCCGCCGCAGCACGAGGCCGGCAACGAACGCGGCGATGAAGCCATAGCCCTCGATGAGCTCAGTCGCGCCGTAGCAGAGGAGGATACCCGCAAGCGCCAGCACGCCCGAGCCTGTATCGGCCAACGCATTGCCTCTGGGCACGACGAACAGGATCCTGCCGATCAGCCAGCCGAGCCCCGCGCCGGCCACGAGGCCGACGATGATGCGATAAAAGACATCGAGCGCGAGCCACCGCAGTCCCCAGGCTTCCGGCGCGAACCCCTCGGCGGCGATGATCAGACCCAGATAGACGAAGGGAAAGGTGAGGCCGTCATTAAGGCCGGCCTCGGCCGTCAGCGAGAAGCGCACCGGGTGCTCTCCGCCTTCCGTGGGCGGCCCCACCTGCACATCCCCGGCGAGCACCGGATCGGTTGGCGCGAGCACGGCACCGAGCAGAAGCGCTCCGGCAAGAGTCATTCCGGCCAAAAGCCATCCAAGCAGAGCCACTGCGGCAATCGTCAGCGGCATGACGACGGCGAGCAGCCGCACTGTGGGTTGCCACTTCCGGTAGCTGCTCAGATTGTCGATGCGCAGGCCCGTGCCGAAGAGGGCGACGATCACCGCCAGTTCGCTCGTCAACTCCCAGATCCGCGGCTGCGTTCGCGGGTCGATCACCGCCGGCATGCCCGGAATCCAGCTGAACGCCAAGGCCCCTGACAGGATCAGCAGCGCCGAAGCTGCCGGTTCGCGTCCTGAAAGGAACCGGGGGATCCAATAAGCTAGTATCATGCCGGCGCCGATCGCCACCATGGCGACATGGTAGGGGTCCAGCCCGAAAAAGGATTCACTCTGCATTAAAAGCCCAAACCACCTCCCGACGCTGATGAAGGTAAGCGCGAATGGGCTGTCCGGGTTCCGGCACCCGTGCCGATCGGCCGTTTCCGGAGGTTCGGCACCGGACGGCTTTTCCAGTCCATGGTCAGGAGCAATGACCTTGTCCAAGGCCTAACCGATGTGCAGGCCAGCGCCAAACTGCAACCGGGCAGGGTTGTGTTCGTTGGGCTGTGAGGAGCCGGGAGTCGCCATGACAGATGCCACCCAAAAGCTCTCGCAGCAGGAACCCGGCCGCGGCAGGGGAGCCGAAAGCCCGCAGGAGATTCCCTTCCGAGGCTGGAAGGATGTGCTCTGGCGCACCTACCATGAGATCAGGGAGGATCGGGTGACGATGATCGCGGCGGCCGTCACGTACTTCCTGTTGCTGTCGATGGTCCCAGCGTTGACAGCGCTGGTGTCGATCTACGGGCTCTTCACCGATCCGGGGACGGTGACCGAACACATTCGCCTGCTTTCCTCGGTCGTGCCTGAAGGCGGCATGCAGATCATCGAGGAGCAACTGACGCGCCTTAGTTCCGCCGGCCGCACGACACTGGGCTTTGCCCTGCTGTTCTCGGTCGGCATCGCACTCTGGAGCGCCAGTGCGGGGGTCAAGAACCTGTTCGAGGCGATGAATATCGCCTATGAGGAACACGAAAGTCGGAACTTCTTCCAGCTCAACGCCGTAGCGCTGCTCTTCACCCTCGCCGGGCTCGTAGCGATCGTCGCCATGATCGGCGTCGCCGTGGTTGTCCCGGTGGTGCTCAACCTGCTGGGTCTGGGTGGTGGGCTGGACTGGCTCGTGCAGATCGGTTCCTATGTTCTCCTGGCCCTGTTCCTTCTCACCGGTATTGCCGCCCTCTATCGCTTCGGGCCCAGCCGGCAGCAGGCGACCTGGCGGTGGATCACTCCCGGGGCGGTCTTTGCGGTCGTTGCCATCCTCGTCGTCTCCATCCTCTTTTCCTGGTACGCCAGCAACTTCGGCAATTACGACAGGACCTACGGATCCCTTGGCGGCCTCATTGCGCTTTTGACCTGGATCTGGATTTCCATGATGGTCCTGATCATGGGTGCCGAGCTGAACTCGGAGGCCGAGCGCCAGACCAGCAAGGACACTACCATTGGCCCCGACGAGCCGATGGGAGAGCGAGACGCCACCGTTGCCGACACGGTCGCCCCTTGGGACGGCAAGCACGACCGCGGTGACGGCCATAGCGGGGAATGGCAGGCCGGCTACAATGCAGCCATGAGGATGCGGCCAACCGCCCGCCGTCCACTCTCCCTCAGCTCACTGCTGATCGCCATACCGGCCGCGGCCGCCGTCGCCCTGCTGGACCGGGGTAGGCGGGAAAGCAGCGACAAGGCCAACAGGCCGCCTTAGAGCCTCATTCGCCCCCGAGCGCGATCATGTTCCACGACCGATCGACGGCCGTGACCGTCTCGAACTCCCAAGCCAGCTGCCGCGAGATCTTGCCCGGCCCGCAGCCGATATCGAGCAGCGCCCCGCGCGCCGGCGCGATCTCGACAAGTCTTTCGAACAGGGAATCCGGATAGGGCGGCCGGAAGGGGTAGTTCTCGACAACGTCTGCTTGCGTAAAGGAAGCGCCTGCGCGTTCGCTCGATGTCCATCCCCGATCAGCCAAGTCTGTCCTCCATCCATGTCGTGGCAAACTCCACAAAGTCCCGCGCCGGAACCAGTTCTGCGTTGCACCGCCCTACCAGGCCGGTACGTGCCTTACCAGTGGCCAGGAAGTCGATGAGGATGCGCGCGAAATAGTCGTCGTCTCCGCCATTCTCCCAATCTGCTATGCCATCGGTATCATCAAGGGATTCGATCCATTGCTCCCCGATGTCAGCACGCAAATAGCGTAGTCGGCTGCGCCGCTTTTCAGGAAGCTCGGCCAGGTACTCCGCATAGTGGGTCAAAGTCATGGTGTCGGTATCTGCGCCGAGGCGGAGCACCGCGCCGCCGATCTCCACAAGCCGTTCGAGCACCGATCGCGGCCCATGATAATCGTGCAGCGGCATCGGTTCGAGGAGTGGTGCAGCTAGCGGCCCGATCGCCGCATATCGAGATGCTGCATGATCGTTGACACGAACACCAGGCCGCCTGCGAAACGTTTCAGCAAGAACGCCCATTTCTGGATCAGCCGGGGTTGTCGCGGCGTCGAAGGGGACGGAGGCATCCGCGCCGAGCATCATGAGGAGCGTGCCGTCCGGGGCGAGCGCCTCCTGCAAGGCGTCGAGTACGCCATCGGCCCCGCCTGCCACGGTACCGAGCCGCCGCAGGCTGGCATGCACCATCAGCGCCCCGCCCCCAACGCCGAGCGCGCGCAATTGCTGAGCAAGTTCTTGGCGGTCGATCATGCGCGCGCAACGACGGTGTCTGCTTGCTCGACCCATACCTCATTGGAGGGCTGTAGAGTAGACGTCGTTCTCCGTTTCGTCGGCCTCTGCCCACCCAACACCGCCGATTGCCGTGCAAATTGGTCCTCGCAGGATGTCTCCGGCACAGCGGCCGTGTCGATGTGGCGCCAACCAGTCTTTCCGCTAATATCGGACGCGGAGGAACCATGACCGAACTCGTCATCCGCCCGCTGCGACCGGGCGAAACCGAGCTTTTCCTGTCGTACCCGTTTCCGCGCCAGCGCGAATTGTGGGAAACGGGGCGCGACCACGCCGCCTTGCTTGCGTCCGGTGAGTATCGGCCCGAGCACACCTGGGTGGCGATCCGGGACGGGATTGTCGTCGCCCGGGCGTGCTGGTGGACGGGACAAGGGGATGAACGGCCGGCATCGCTCGATTGGATCGAGGCCGAGCCGGGGCCGCAGCAGGTCGAACTCGCAACGAGGCTCCTGCTCGCTGCGCACGAGACGATGCGCAACGACGAGGGCAAGCGCCCAGACTGTCACCTGTTCCTGCCGCCCGGCTGGCGTGACAACGAGGCGCTGCGGGTTGCGGGGGAGGCCAGGCTGCAGGCGGCGCAGAACGCCGGGCTGACGCTGTTCGTTGAAAGATTTTCATACCGCTGGTCGGCCGAACGTGACGGCCTGCCGGCGCGCAGCGATCGACTGGAGTTCCGCCCCGCCGAGGATAGCCAGATGCTGGCGGCGCTCCGCCAGGTGTTGATCGGCACCCTCGATGCACACGACCGACGCAACGTTGCCGCCCACGGCATCGACCGTGCGGCCGAGCTGCAGTTGCAGGGCCTCAACTGGTTTCCCTCCCCGCGTGACTGGTGGCAGTTGGCGTACACCGGGTCGGGCGAGCTCGTGGGCGTGATCGTGCCGGCGCGTAACTACACCATGCCGACGATCGGCTACCTCGGCGTCGTCCCCAGGGAGCGCGGCCGTGGCTACGTCAACGACCTCCTGGCCGAAATGGCCTGGCGCCTCAGCGAGCTCGCGCCCGGCGAGGAAGTCGGCGCCGACACCGACTTCGACAATGTGCCGATGGCGAGGGCATTCACGCGCGCCGGTTTCCGCACCACCGAGGAACATCTCGTGCTAACCGACACGCAATGATGTCTTTCAGGCGGACGCCCCCGTCCCGCAGCCGCCTAGTCAACCCACGGAAACCCATCAGGATCGGCCTTGGCGCGCGCCAGAACCGTGTCATCGTCATGGCCACGGATGTGTTCGAGAAATGGGAAGTCGTCCGGGCTGACGGTGATCCGCGCCATGGGGCGAACCGATTCAAGGCTCGCCCACTGGGGAACATGCGCGCGGCCGCCGTGGACGTCCTGTGGCGGCATGAGCTCGAACGTGTCGCGCGGCAGGAAATATACGACGCCGCTAGCGAAGGCGCGCGCTTCGAGCGCCGGGCGGCTGACCGAGAAGAAGTAGTGAGGAGCGCCGAGTCCGCCATCGGTCTCAAGGCGCAGCGCGGCGTTGACGATGAACATTGGAGTGGAGGGTCGGTCGAGGACTGCATAGAACATAGACCACAGCCCGTCAGATGTGGCGTACACGGCCTTGCGGTCTCCGAAAGGGTGCACGTCGTTCGACTGGCGCGGCTCGAATACGTCGATACCCGCGTTCTGTGAGCCATGCACCACAATCGGCCGGGTTTCGGCAATGTGGCAGATGAACTGCCAGCGCGGCCAAGGAAGGTCGTATGCGATGGGTGCGTTGCCGCCGCGGCGGACGGCTGCATCGAAAAGCGCGTCAAATGCCGCGCGCGCCACGGGGTCGTCGACGTGCGGCGGGCGAGGCATGAGGAAGTCAGGGTAAGCTGGCATCGCGCGAATCGTCCTCTTTCGCGCATCCTATCAGGCGAATGACGGAGTCACTCGGTCCGGTGGGCTCGGTCTATGCGCAAGCCTGGTACGAGCGCCTGACGAGCTTGGGCTCAGTCCCGATTTTTGGAGAGTGTGTTCGGCCTACGCTTTCGCTCCATCCACAGCCTTCGACGCCACGGGCTTCAAATTACCCCGATTCTCGGGGCATCTCTTGTCTCTAACCCAACAGCTCCTGAGAATTCCGGCCGATGCTCCCTTACCTGTCCGAACTGCTCGCCCCGTATTGGGGTCCGGCGAGGCTCTTTTCCTCCTACGCCATGCTCGCCACGGTCGGATCGTTCTTTTCGGCCTTGGCGAGCGTGCTGTTGCTGCCGCGCCTGTGGCATCTGGCGACCAAGGACAAGGGGCGGGCCCACGCGGTCGACTCCGAACAGAGCGTCGGCAAGCCCGTGGGTGTGGGCATCTTCGTCGTCCTCATCACCGCAATTTTCCTCGCCCTGTTTGCCCCGGTCGATGCCCGGATCTACTTCTGTTTCGGTGCGGTGCTGCTGGCATCCTGCGTCGGTTATGTCGACGATTTCAAGCCCGGCGGCCTCAGCCAGCTGACCCTCGGCCTCACCGACCTCGCCATGTCGATCTTCGTGTGTGTCGTGATCCTCAGCGGCTACGACGCCGAGCTATGGCTTCCGTTCACCTCGACGCATTTCGACGTTCCGTTCTGGCTTGCCATGCTGATCTACGCGCCGGTCGTCTGGATCTGCATCAACGCCATCAATTGCAGCGATGGCGTGGACGGGGTCTCCGGATCGCTCTCGGCTGTGACCATCGGCGCCCTCGGCTTCATCCTTTATGTCGTGGTCGGTGATGTGACCAATGCGCAGTATCTGCTGGTTCCCTTCCGCGCCGACGCCGCCAACTGGGCGATCGCCTCCGCCATCTTCTGCGGGGCAATCGTCGGCTATCTCTGGCACAACGCCCCTCCGAGCGCGGCGCTCATGGGCGATGCGGGCTCACGTCCGATCGGGCTTTTCATAGGCATGTGCATCGTCGTCTCCGGCAACCCGGCGATCGTGTTCTTCGTCGCGCCCCTGCTGCTGTTCAACGGCGCCACCGGCCTCGTCAAGGTCGGCCTCATCCGCGTGTTCGGCTGGCGCACCCTCGATTCGATCCGGTTTCCGTTTCACGATCACGCCCGCAAGAACCTGCAATGGTCGACCTCGCAGGTCCTGCTCCGCTTCCTGCTCATCCACCTGGCGAGCCTCTGGTTCCTGCTCACGCTTCTGATCAAGGTGCGGTAAGGCCGGCGCCACCGCCCGGAAATGATCAGGGCGCAGGCGACTCCGTCAGGCCGTGCAGGCGTTCCACCACGCCGCGATCGAGGCGAAGTGCGTTCGCCAGTCGTTGCAGGTAATCCCGCTCGGCCTCGGTATTGATGTCGACCGCCAGTAGGGCACCCAGGTAGACTTCGGTGGCGACCTCCGGCCGGCTCACTTGCACGCCGAGCTGCTCAGGGTCGACCGGTCGGCTCATTTCCTGGCGAACCGCCTGCCGCTCCTCTTGCGTAGCTTCATCATTGCTGAGCTGGCCGAGAATCTTCTCCATCTCCTGCTCATCGAGGTGACCATCGGCTTGCGCGGCCCCGATCATTGCACGCAGCACCAGCCGTTCGGTCGCAACGCTCGTCATCGCCTCGACCTGGCCGGACGTCGGCGCCTGGTCGCCCTGCTGGTTCTGGTGATCCTGCCAGGCCTTGAACGCAAGCGTGCCGAGCACGGCCATCGCGCCCCCCTTGGCTGCGCCACCCAGGCCCCCACCAAGCAGGCCTCCCGCAAGAGCGCCGAGGCCGCCGATCTTGGCGCCGCTCATCCCACCCACCTGCTCCTTGCCCAGGAAATCCTTCGCCATTCCGGCAAGACCCCTCCCGCCCTGCCCGTGAGAGCCGGATCCGCTGCCCAGAAATGAGCCGAGCATCTGCTCGACGCCGCCGGAGCGGTCGGCGTTCTGTGCGCCCGATCGGAGCCTGTTGTGCGTTTGACCCGACATTCCCTGGTTCAGCAGGCCTCCGATGATATTTCCAAAGCTCATCGTCTCCACCCTTTGTTCGGTCACTGGTAAGCACCAATGCCGAAGGCTTGGCTCCGTTCCGCGCAAGTGCGGCAGATCGAACACATGCTCACGCCTGAAGACTGGCGGCGCAGGAGGAACGTCGCATTTAAACCGTCCCTCGCCAGGACGCGCGCCGTGGCCTCCACCAGCGCCCTCACCGTCTCCTACGCCCGCGTCTGGCGACCGTCTTTCTGGGCTTGAGGTTCCGCAACGGTCATGAGAGAGGCCACCCGGGCAAGCGGCATAGGCCGTCGCTGGAAGCATGCTCGACGTCCTGGACAAGTACCTTCGCAGGTGAGCTACCCGTTTCCGGGCGGCCGCTGACCGAGGGGTCGTCCCGAGGCGGCCGAACGAACGCGCCCCTCGCACTGCAGGTCATTGACACCCTGACGCCCCTGCATTTCAGTGCCTCTTGAAGGGCGATCGGATCCGCATGCGGACACGTGCGGCCGGCTTCGAACAGAAGAGGAACGCACAAGTGGCAGAATACGCATCCCGGCAGGCGCTCCCGCCGCAGCTCTGCCGCTGGAACAACGGCCAGGTCGATCGAACGGGGACCTTGGTGATCCCGGCAGGCGTCGGGACCGTACCCGCGGTCATCGTACTGCATTCAGCTGCCAATCCGATCGGAAGCGCTCCACTGTACCGGCATCTGGTCGATATCCTGGTGCCGCGGGGCGTTGCCGTGCTGCGCTACGACCGATGGCGCGCAGACGGAACCGAAGTGCGCCCACCAAGCTACCAGGACCTCGCGACCGACGCGGCCGCTGCGTACGACAGCTTGTGTCGTCACCCGAGAATCGATCCGACCCAGATCGGCTTCTGGGGACTTAGCCAGGGCGGATGGCTGGCGCTGCTGGCGGCGAGCCTGGTGCATAGCGCTGCGTTCACCGTCGTTGTCTCTTCGCCCATGTGTACGCCCAAGACACAGATGGAACATGCCGTCGCCAACGTTCTGCGCATTCGAGGTTTTGAAGAGCAGGACGTTGCTGATGCATTGTCGCTCCGCTCCGCCATCGATCATTTCGCCCTGACGGGAGAAGGGAAGGAGCTGGCATCGCAGCGCCTGGCGCTGGCGCGATCGCGTCCATGGTTCGACCACGCCTATGTCGCACCTGACCTGCCGACCGCCGGGACCTCCCGGTGGGGGGAGGACATGCGGCAACAGCCATTGGACGCGATCGCAAAAGTTCGGGGTCCTGTTCTCGCCGTTTACGGCGGACACGATCCCTGGGTGCCGACGGAAATGTCGATGGAGGCCTTGAGACGGTTGCAACGTCCCAATGTCACTGTTCTCGAGATCGAGGACGCCGATCACGTGATGATGGTGGGGCGTCCGCCTTTCGACCAGGTGGACCCGGGCCTGTTTGCCAAGGACGCTCCCAACAGCAGCGCATACTTCAGTGCGCTCACCGAATGGTTGGCCTTGCATGTCGCACTCGACGAGGGGAACGATCGCGGCCTTCGCATGTCTGCGATGAACCCGTAGCGCCGTCCTGGAGCCGGAATATCCGACCTGATCGATGGGCCCTTCTATGACGGCTCGATCTGCTCGATCTGCTCGGCCATGACAGCGCAGGATCGCACGACAGGTTTGACCGCCATGTCGCGTGGACGTTGCTTCGGCAGAGCTGCGGTCGCTTGCCGCCCGAGCCGATCCACCTCTTCGATATAGGCGAGGACGAGATCATCCTTGGATGGGAAGTGATTGTAGAACGTCGCGTTGGCGACGCCCGCTTCCGCGATGATGCGGTCGATGCCGACCGCATGGATATCCTCTGCATAAAAGGGCTGTGTCGAGCAGGCGGCGCCGCGCCGGGCTGGTTGCAGGGTTTCTGTCTGAGTCGATCTTGTTCGTGGGTTGACTCTACCAGACAGATCTGTATGCTGTAGTAGACAGACCTGTCTGTATAAGAGGATAAAATGCAGTCGAACGAAACAACTGAAATCATGCGCCGCTTCAACCAGGCGTTTCTCGAGCACCAGCCGGAGATCCTCAGGGATCTTGTCGCACCCGATTGCGTCATGGAGTCGATCCAACCGGCGCCGAACGGCACGCGCTACGAAGGCTACGATGTGTGCGTGGCGTTCTGGGAGGCTCTGGCCGCCGATCGCGCGACCTGGTTCGAGGTGGAAGACACCTTTGTCATAGGCGACCGCGCCAACATCTGCTGGCGCCTCAATTTCGGCGAAGGTCAGTCAGTCCGCGGCGTCAACCTGGTGCGCGTCCGCGACGGCCGCATCGTCGAAGCGCTGGCCTGTTCGAAGATACCCGCCGAGGCCGCGCCTTTGCCCGAGACGCCCGCCGCATAGCGGATTCCAACCCAGCAAGTTTCAAAGGAGGAACACATGATCATCATAGCTGGCCATTCGCGGGCCAAAAACGCAATCGAGCGCGACGCTGCCGTTTCTGCGTTCGCCGACATGGTCGAAACAGCAAGGCAGCAGGACGGCTGCCTTGATTTCGCGATCACCGCCGACTCGCTCGATCCAGAGCGCGTCAACATTTTCGAATGCTGGCGGGACCAGCAGACCTTGAACGCCTGGCGCAAGATCGCCAGAGGCCCGAAGGTCGTCCTGCGGGAACCCCAGGCAAAGCTCTATCGCAGCGACAAGGCCGAGAAGCCGTTTTAGACTAGTTCGGCCAGGCCGGCTCCGGCTTGGTGCTCATCATCGCAAAGATCAGCGCGAAGAGGGTGATGGACGCCAGGCGCGCCAGCAGCGCGCGATTGTCCCTGACCAGGGCTTGGGCGCTGGTGCTGCCCCCGGCATCGATCGGGAGTGAACGAAGGTTGGCGGTCCATGCTGCCGTCGACGACGATCAACAGGCCAATCATGGCGAACGAGCACAGCAGCCATGGGGTCAGCAGCGGCCATCCTCCCACGATGACGACGCCGATCCCGGCCAGGAGCCCGACCGGGATGAGAACGCCCACCGCTCGCGTTGCGAGCAAGGCCAGCCTCAGCGATGCCAGTTGCCCCAGCCGTGCCGGAATGAGCAGCACCTCGCCCAGCACCATCAAGGCCAACGCCGCGGTCATGGCGGTGGCATGAATTGTGACGACACCTGCATACATTGGCACTTCCCCCGCGTTGCAGCGTCAGCGACGCCTGATCCTTGAGCGCGTCCGTTTGAAGACGCCGCACCTCAAGGCAATATGGCGGTCGATCCGGAGCGCATCAACGTCTTCGAATGCCGGCAGGACCAGCGGGGCTTGAACGCCTGGCGCAGGATCGCCAGGCCGCCGCGAGTTGCTCTGCGGATACCTGAGATAAACCTCTATCGCAGCAGCACGGCCGATAAGCCGTTATGAGGCGGGGCGGCATACGGCTTTCGCGCGAACGCGACAATGTCGTGGCGCGCGTCGACTCCTTGCCTCCTGCCCTACCAGTTGGCGATGCGGCCGTCGGGCAGGATGGCTTCGAGCGCGGGGATCTCTTCCTGCTTGAAAGGATGGCGGGCCGCGGCGGCCTCGTCGATCTCGATGCCGAGCCCCGGAGCCTCGGGCACGCCCCAGACTCCGTTCTGCATGTCGAGCGGATAGGCATCGGTGCAGATGTCGCGGAACCAGGGGACGAGCCCCACCGCCTCCTCCTGGATGAGGAAGTTGGGGGTGGCGAGATCGAAATGGAGCGCGACCGCGCCGGCGACCGGGCCCATGGGATTATGGGGAGCGACGCCCATATGGGCAGCCTCGGCTATGGCGGCGATCTTGCGCCCGCCGGTCAGGCCGCCGCAATGGGCAAGATCGGGCTGGATATAGGCCACCGCCCGGTGCTCGGCGATCTCGGCGAACTCGCGTGGCGTGAACAGGCGCTCCCCGGTGGCGAGCGGGCAGTCGACGCGCCGGGCGAGATCGGCCATGGCCGGAGCGTCGCCGGGCTGGATCGCCTCTTCGACGAACAGCGGGCGGATCGGGGCGATCGCATCGATATAGGCCTTGGCGGCCTCGATGCTGTCCGGCCGGCCATGGAAATCGGTCATGATCTCGATTTCGTCGCCCACCCGCTCGCGCACGGCCGCGGCCAGCTTTTCCACATGGCGGACCGCGGGCAGCGGCGCGTCATAGCCGGTATAGGGGACGAAGCCGAGCTTGATCGCATTGTAGCCCATCTCGACGGTTTCCTGCACCGCGTCGCAGAACACGCCGATATCGCTGGTCGGCACCTGCGCCCCGATCTTGGCGCGGCGCAAATGCGTATAGACGCGCACATGGTCGCGCACGCGCCCGCCGAGCAATTGGTGGACGGGCACGCCCAGCGCCTTGCCCTTGATGTCCCAGAGCGCCTGCTCGATGCCAGAGACGGCGGTGAGCCCGATGGCCCCCAGCGGCCAGAAGCTGAAGCCGGTCATGCGACGCACCATGTGCTCGATACGCATGGGATCCTCGCCCACGACGAACGGCGCCAGGTCCTCGATGGTGGCGCAGACTGCCCGGGTCTTCCACTCGAGCGTCGCCTCGCCCCAGCCGTGAAGGCCTGGCTGGTCGGTCAGAACCTTGACGAAGATCCAGTTGCGATGAACGGCGTTCACGACGACCGTTTGAACGGCAGTGATCTTCAATTGAGCCTCACTCAGGGATTGAGAACTTTTGGAAGCCAGGTCGAGATTTCCGGGACGAGGCAGAGGATGACGACGGCAACAAGCTGGGCGAGGAGGAAGGGCACCAGCGCCCGCATGAGCGGGATCATGCGGATATTGCCGACACGCATCACGACGAACAGCACGACGCCGACCGGGGGTGTGACCAGCCCGATGGCGAGTGTCACCACCACGACCATGCTCGCCTGCAGCGGATCGATGCCAAGCGCCGCGGCCGCGGGCATGATCAGCGGCATGAAGATGAGGATCGCCGCGCCGATATCGAGGAAGGTACCGAGGATCAGCATGAGCACGGCCAGCGCGAAGAGGAAGTTGAGCGGCTGGCCCTCGAAGATCATCGCCGCGTCACGCACGAATCCGGAAATGCCGAGAAGGTTGAGCGCATAGGAAAGGATGGTCGCCGCCGCGACGAGCAGATAAATGGTGGCCGAGGTGCGCGCTGCCCGCATGAAGGCCTGCCACAGCCCCGCCATGTCCATCTTGCGGAAGACGACGACGGAAAGGAAAATGGCATAGGCGACCGCGATGCCCCCGCCCTCCGTCGCCGTATACGCACCGAGCACCATGCCGCCCACGATGATGAACGGCAGGGTGGCGACGGCCATCCCCTCTACGATCATGCGCACGCGCGATTGCGAGCTTTCACCGATCCGGGGCTTGGGGAGCTTGCCACGCAGCGCGCCGATGAAGACGACGCCCGCGCAGGCGAGGCCGAGCAGCAGGCCGGGGCCAACCCCGGCAAGGAACAGGTCGATGATCGAGACGCCGGTAACGGCGCCGATGAGGATCGCCAGCCCCGATGGAGGGATGATCGGCCCGATGATGGAGGAGGCGACGGTCACCGCGGCCGCATAGGGGCGGGTATAGCCTTCCTTGGGCATCTCCTGCATGAAGACGCGGCCGAGCGCGGCCGCATCGGCCACCGCCGAGCCGGAAATGCCTGCAAACAGGACCGAGGTGCCGATATTGGCATAGGCGGTGCCGCCGCGCAGCCAGCGCGTGGCCCCCGAAGCGATGGAGATGAGCCTGGTGGTGATGCCGCCCTGGCTCATGATCTCGGCGGCCAGGATATAGAAGGGGACGGCCAGGAACACGAAGCTGTCGACCCCGGTGAACAGACGCGTCGCGACGATCGAAAAGGGGATGTCGGCGATCCACACCCCGACGAGCCCGGCAAGCCCGAGAGAGAAGGCGACCGGTACGCCGATGAGCAGCAGGCCGAGCCCGGCAATGGCGACCCAGATCATGCCGCGCCCCCGGTGGTCTCGGGCGTGATGCGGTCCGCATCGAACGCACCGAACCAGGAGAGCGCGATCTGCACGAGAATTAGGAAGGCCCCGACCGGCAGCGCCATATAGGGGTAGATCATCGGGATTCCCGAGGCCGGGGCGACCTGGCCGGCATTGCGCATGGCGAGCGGCCAGCCATAGATGAGAACCACGACGCAGAAGATGCCGCCGATTGAATAGAGCGCCGAGCGCATCAGCAGCGCGTGTCGGGCGGGAACCATGGATTCCAGCGTTTCCACCCCCATGTGCTCGACCCGGTAGATCGCGGCGACCGAGCCCAGCATCATCAGCCAGATCATCAGGTAGCGCATCAGCTCCTCTGTCCAGCTGAAGCCGATGCTGAAGGCATAGCGGCCGATCACCTGGGTGAGGTTGAGCGCAGTGACGGTGATGAGCAGCAGCGTTGCCAGCGTCTCGGTGGTTCGGGCGAGCAGCAGCGCGGCACGGCGGGCTAAAGCCTGCATGGAAACATCCCTCCGGTGCCGCGGGCCAGAGCCTTTCCCGTTCCGATTGAAATCGGAACGGGAGCTCCAGCTCGTTGTATGTTCGCGTCTTCGAACCGCAAAAGTGGTGTCCACCCCGGATCAAGCCCGGGACAGGCTTGTTGCTGAAAACGCTCTAAAGTCCGCGGCAAGGTGTTGAGCCTACTGGGCGCCGTACATGCGGGCCTTGACGGCCTCGACTTCGGCGAGCAGCTCGTCGACCAGCTCGTCACCCACATTGCCGCGGATGAACTGCAGGACGGGCGCCTGCACGACATCGCGGAAGGCGGCCTTTTCCTCGGGCGAGGAGACGTGAATCTCCATGCCGAGCTCTTCCTGGAGACGGCGGCTGTAGAGCCAGTCGCCCTCGGTCTTTTCCAGGTTCTCGGTCAGGGCGGCGAGCTCGGCGGCGTCCTGGATGATCTGCTGGTGGCCGGGCGAGAGGGCTTCGAACCAGTCATTGTTGGCAACGATCACGTGCAGCCCGAAGGTGTGCTCGTTGAGCGTATAGTATTGCTGCACTTCGCCATGGCCGCCGCTATAGACCACGGCGGGCGGGTTTTCCTGCCCGTCGACTACGCCCTGGCGGAGCGCCATCACCACTTCGGCGCCGCTGATTGGCACGGCGGTGGCTCCGAGCGCCTTGACCATCTCCATATAGACCGGGCTTTCCATGGTGCGGATCTTGAGGCCGGCCATGTCGTCGGGATCGACGATCGGACGGACATTGTTGGTGAAGGACCGGAAGCCATTCTGCGAGAAAGCCAGCGCGCGCATCCCGGTCTCTTCCAGGATGTCCTGGCGCATGGCATCGCCGAAGGGGCCGTTCATCACCTCCCAGGCGATCGGAGCGCTCTCGAAGAGGTAAGGCACCGACCAGACCTGCATGGGCGGATAGAAGCCGGCCATGGCCCCATCGGCCGGAAGCGTCAGCTCGAGGCTCCCCTGCTGGACCTGCTCGAGCATCTCGCGCTCGCCGCCCAGCTGGTTGCCTGGGAAGAGGCGGACGGTGATCTCGCCATTGGTCTTGAACTCGACATATTCCTTGAACCGGACGACGGCGTTGTACTCGGGGTAATCCCCTTCGGCGACGCCGATGCCGAACTTGATTTCGGCGGCCACGCTAGCCGATGAAAGAGCAATGGTTCCCAACAGGGCAATGGCTGCGGCACGCGTTATAAACATTTCGATCCTCCCAGGATGCGGCCCTTGAGGCCGGATTTGCATTGACGCCGAGCGCGACTGGCGGCGACATGGGGCTACCATGCAATTCTTTAGATCATATGTAAAGATTCAGGATGACCGATACGATCCCTTCGAGACCAAAGACGCGGCCAGTGGTCCTGACCCTTCCGGTGGATCTGGGTTCGTCGCTGCCCACGGGCGCCACCAAGATCGCGGTGGACGTGCTCGGCCGTCGGATTGCAAATGACGCCTATCGGCCTGGCGAGGTGATGCCGACCGAGCCGGAGCTGGCAAGTTCGCTTGGCGTGAGCCGGGCGACCGTGCGCGACGCAATCAAGGTGCTGTCGGGCAAGGGCATGGTGCGTACGGCACGCCGCTATGGCACGCGGGTGCGGCCGGTGGAGGAGTGGAACCTGCTCGATGCCGACGTCGCCGCGTGGCACGACCCGACCCATCCCCGCCTGCAGGTGATGTTCGCCGAAACCACGGAGCTTCGCGGCATCATCGAGCCGCAGGCAGCGGCGCTGGCGGCGGCGCGGGCGACGGACCGGCAGGTCTCGGCCATCGTCGAGGCCGCCTATGCCATGCACCCGCAATCGGGACCCGTGGAAGAGCTGTTTGCCGCCGACTGCACGTTCCACGCCACTATCCTCGACGCAACCGGCAACCTCCTTATGCGGCAATTGCGCCCCATTATCCTCACCATGCTGTGGATTTCCTATGAATACGGCGTGCTCGCCAGGAGCGAGGAACCGGTGTCCCGGGAGGGCCATATCAAGGTGGCCGAAGCGATCAGGAAACGGGACGCAGCGGGCGCGCAAAGGGAGATGACCCAGATGCTCGAGCTCAACCGCCGCACGGCGGCGCTCCCGACGCCCGAGCCGGACTGACGGCCGAAACTTGAAGGGAAAGCCTGCATATCTGAAAGCGCGTAGCCCCACGCACCCACGCCAAGGAGCCGGAAACAGATGAGCCTCATCACCTATCTCACCACGATCGAGTTCGGCGCCGGTTCGCTGGCAACGCTCCCCCAGCATCTCGAGGCCCTGGGCATCAGGCGGCCGCTGCTGGTCAGCGACCACGGACTTGCGGGCACCGGTCTCGTCAATGACGTTCGCGCGCTTTGTCCCGATGGCGCCACGGTCTTTCTCGACGTCCCCTCCAATCCCACCGAGGAAGCCGTCAGTGCTGCAACTGCCCTGTTCAGGGCCGAGGCCTGCGATGGCGTGGTTGCCCTTGGCGGCGGCTCGCCCATTGACCTTTCCAAGGGCGTGGCGCTGCTCGGCACACATCCCGGTCCGCTCGAACCCTATGCGTCGATCCTCGGCGGCCTCGATCGCATCAGCGAGAAGGTGGCGCCGGTCATCGCAATTCCAACGACCGCCGGAACAGGTGCCGAGGTCGGCCGCGCCGCGCTCCTGACCCTCTCTGACGGGCGCAAGCTCGGCTTCATCAGTCCGCACCTGATCCCCCGTCGCGCCATCTGCGATCCCGAGCTCACCCTCGGCCTGCCGGCGGGACTGACGGCCGCGACCGGGCTCGACGCCTTCTCTCACTGCATCGAGACCCTCTTCTCCCCCCGCTACAACCCACCGGCCGAAGCGATCGCGCTCGATGGTGCCGGCCGCATCTGGCGCGCCATCGCGCGCGCCGTCGCCGATGGCGGGGACATCGAGGCGCGCACCGAGATGATGATGGGCTCGCTGCAGGGCGGATTGACCTTCCAGAAGGGCCTCGGGGCCGTGCATTCCCTCTCCCATGCACTGGGCGGGTTGAAGGCGGTGTCACTGCACCACGGAACCCTCAACGCCATCCTCATGCCCGAGGTCCTGGAACTCAACGCGAGCGCCGCTCCCGATAAGCTCGAGCGGCTGACCCGGGCGCTGGACCTGCCAGCCGACAGCGACGTGCCCGAGCACCTGCGGGCCCTCAACCGGCGCCTCAAGATGCCACCGGGCCTCAGAACGCTCGGGGTGACCGACGACATGCTCGAAACCGTCGTTGCCGGCGCCCTGGCCGACCACAGCCACCCCACCAACCCGAGGCCGATGTCCGCCGAGGACTATATGGGTATCCTCAAGAGAACGATGGTTTGAGCTTGAGGCTGAAGCGGATCGGCAGGGGAAGATCCGGCCCTCTGCGAGCTGGATTGTCAGGCGCTCACCGCCGCGGTTGCCGCCACCGACGTGACTCCTGCCACCAACGCCACGCCACCCACCGCTGTCATCCCAGCGAAAGCTGGGACCCAGCCTGAGATACCGCGCCAGCCGCAAGGTGTGTGAACGGGGCACGCGACACAGAATAACCGCTCCCTCCATGCACGTGATGTGTTCAGGGCTGGGTCCCAGCTTTCGCTGGGATGACACCTTGTGGGCCGGAGCCCACAATATTGTCGGCACCCGGGCGTCTGGCGTAGCATTCCTGCCATAGGGAGGGGCGCCGCCATGGCGAACGATCAGGAAGACGAGGCAGCCATAGTCGAGCTTCTTCATGCCAACCGCATCGCCATGTGGACGGCCGATTTCGATGCATGGCGGGAGTGCTTCGTGCATGCCGACTACACCACGCGCTGGGGCTGGTGGCGAGCGGGCGGCGTTTTCGTGCGGCGCGGCTGGCGGGAGATCGAGGGGCGCGTCGGGCGCGACTTTCCCCGTGTCCGCCACGACTATGCCTATGACACCAAGATCCGCAATCTCACGATCCGCATCGTCGGTGACGTGGCCTGGGCGGTTTTCGAGCAGCTTTACCCAGGATACGACATGCTGCCCGGTCACGTCGGGCCGAGCCTCATCCATGAGATGCGCATTCTCGAGCGGCATGATGGGCGCTGGAAGATCGCGTTCCTCGGCTTTCTCGACGGCAATGCCGGCGAACCGGGCGCCAGGATTATTCAGCTTGCCCCGGATGCCACAGTGCTGTGGGTCAACCCGGCGGCCAGCGAAGTGCTACCGGACCATGACGATCTCGTCATCCGCAACAACCGGCTGCGCTTCCGCCAGACAAGCATTGACGCCAGGTTCCGCAGCGCACTCGACTGGGCCGCGCACCTCGATGACGGACTGATGTCCCGCCGGGGGTCGATGCCGCTGGTGGTCGAAGCTGGGCAGGGATTGCCGGTCAACGTCTATTGGGTGTCGGTGGAGGCGGGAACGCTGTTCCTCAGCTTCGGGCCCCTTGGATCGGCCGAACGCCGCCTCGGCCTTGCCGCGAGGATCTTTGGGCTTTCAGAGGCACAGACGCGGTTGGCCACTCACATTGCCGAGGGACTGACACTGCCCGATGCGGCGGCCGCCATGGGCGTGACGCTCAACACCGCCCGCACGCACCTCCAGCGCATCTACGAAAAGACCGGCGTTCATCATCAGACCGCGCTCGTGCGCGTGCTGCTCTCGGTAGGCGCGGCGGGGTAATTACGTCACCCGATCGGGTGACAGGCAACCGTCCCCTGCCCGGATGACAAGCGTCCACGCTGCCCGGTGCTAGATTGTCCCCATCCACTCGGTCACAGGAGGATGGAAGTGGCTGTTCTCGATCAGCGCTTTGACGCAAACCCATCACCCGCCGCCCCAACACTTCACGCCTCATGGTGGAAGGACGCCTTTCCCAAGCAACGCTTTCGCGCATGGCTGCGCCTGCAGCGCTGCCGGCGCCGGCGTGCGCTTCTGGCCCGGACCATCGCCTTTGAGCGTTTCGACGGATCGCCCCGCACCCCGGGGCAACGGGAAAGCGAACTATTCTTCGCGCGGCTGGTGCAGGCCATGCTGGCGCGCTAGAGCGTTTTCAGCAAAGAAACGTGCCCCCTCCTGACCCCGGGGTGACTACCGGTCCTTGGCAAAATCCCCGAGTTGCGTCTACCGCCAGCCCATGAACAGGCCTGGATCGCTCTTGCAACAGTTCACGCCTATGTAAAAGCACGAAGATAAGTTTTGAACTTCGCCGGTTACTATCGGCGCGCTTGGCTCAACGATGGCGTCTGGCCCAGAGCAGTCTTTTCGCGTTCGAAAGGGTGCGATATTCTTGCGCTGAGGGTGCGCCGTCGGAGGGCGGGCATGAACGTCGCGACACCGACTGTAGTAGATGACATCGTTGCCGTCATAAAGGCCGAGCATGTCGCCTTCTGGATGAAGGACCACGACGGCTACGCGCGCTGCCATCTCCACGCGCCGCATACCTGGTGGTGGAGTTACTGGCGTCACGGAGGCCTTGCCATACGGCACGGATGGGACGAGATCGGCGAGCGCTCTCGTAAAGCCATGGCCGCCTTCATCGCCCCCAGTCCGAGCTACGCCTACGAAACCACCTGGGATAACATGGTGGTACGGATATGTGGCGACATGGCATGGGCGACGTATCAGCTGCACTACCCCAGCAGTGACGGACCGATCAGCGAACTGCGCGGCACCACCAGCCTCGCCTATGAACTGAGGATTCTCGAAAAGCATGCTGGCGAATGGAAGATCGCGCTCTGCAGCGTCATGGTCCCGGGCCTCGACCAGCTGGGTGGCCCGCTGCTGCAGCTCGGCCCGGATGGACGGGTGATGTGGAAGAGCAGGGACGCCGGAGCCGCCCTCGATGACGACGATGACCTCGTCATCCGGGGCGATCGTCTGCGCATCCGCGGTCGAGCGGCCGATCTGAGGCTGCAATCAGCGATCCAATGGGCCGCCAAGCGGGATGGATTCCTGATGGCGCGCCGGGGAGCGATGCCGATCGTCATGGACGCCGGCGAAGGACTGCCGACTAAGCTTTGGTGGGTGATAGCGGAATCCGGCATGATCCTGTTCTCGTTCGGCAATCGCCACCTGGCCGAGGAGCGGCTGGCAATGGCTGCCTCGGCCTTCGGCCTGTCTCCCTCGCAACTGCGTGTTGCCAGAAGGATCGTCGAGGGGCTCTCGCTGGTGGAGATTGCCGACGACAGCGGCGTGAGCGTCAATACGGCGCGCACGCAACTCCGGCGCATGTTCGAAAAGGTCGGCGTCCACAGCCAGCCGGCGTTGGTTCGGGCGCTGCTTTCGGTCGCCGTGCCGCGGTAGGCGTTTTCAGCAAAGAGCCTGTCCCGACTTGATCCCTACCCTGATTTGTCACGCGATCGGATGACAGAGGACAGCGCGCACATCCGTCAGGCTGAAGCGGTGGATTGGCACATCTGCGAAGAGTTCGGCCATGATCTTCAAGCTTCTCATCGACGGACGGTCGGTTGCTGGCGACGCGTCTGCGCCCGTGATCAATCCCGCGACCGAACAGGTACTGGCTGAATGCCCGCGCGCCTCCGAGGCGCAACTCAATCAGGCGGTAGCCGCGGCCAAGGCGGCGTTCCCCGGCTGGGCAGCAACGCCGATCGACGAGCGGCGGGGTATCCTTAAGGCCACCGCCGATCGCATCGACGCCCACGCCGACGAACTGGCGCGGCTCCTGACAAAGGAGCAGGGCAAGCCGATCGGCAGCGCCAAGCATGAGCTCCGGTTCCTGGCGCATGCGTTGCGCACGCATGCCGGCTACGAACTGCCGTTCGAAGTTATGAAGAATGGCGCGGGCCATCGGATCGAGGTGCGCCGCAAGCCCCTGGGCGTCGCGGCGTTGATCCTGCCCTGGAACTACCCAATGGCGCTGCTCGGGTTTAAGTTGCCCTTCGCATTGCTCGCCGGCAACACGGTTGTCACCAAGCCCGCACCTACGACGCCCCTGACGACACTGCGCCTGGGGGAGTTGATTGCCGATCTGTTGCCGGCCGGCGTGCTCAACGTCATTGCCGACGCCAACGATCTCGGCGACGCGCTGGTGCGGCACCCGGACGTGCACAAGGTCGCTTTCACCGGCTCGGCCGTGACCGGCCGCAAGGTGATGGCCAATGCCTCGGCAACACTGAAGCGTTTCTCGCTCGAGCTCGGCGGCAACGACGCCGCCATTGTGCTCGAGGATGCCGATCCCAAGGCCGTGGCGCCAAAGGTGTTCGCCTCGGCCTTCGGCAATAGCGGCCAGGTGTGCATCGCCATCAAGCGGCTCTATGTGCATGACGTGATCTACGATGCCATGTGCACCGAGCTAGCGACGCTGGCGGATGCGGCGATTGTGGGCGACGGGTCCGAGCAGGGGACGACGCACGGGCCGCTTCAGAACAAGGCGCAGTTCAACAAAGTTCTCGAGATCCTCGACGACGCGAGAAAGCACGGAACGGTGATCGCCGGCGGCACGATACCGGATCGGCCGGGGTATTTCCTGCGGCCGACGATCGTGCGAGATATCGCCGAGGGGACGCGGCTGGTTGACGAGGAGCAGTTCGGGCCCGTGCTGCCGGTGATCCGCTTCAGTAGCAATGAAGACGCCCTCGCGCGCGCAAACAACTCGCCCTATGGGCTCGGCGGCTCGGTCTGGTCGGCGAATGTCGAGCGGGCCCGGGCGCTGGCCGAGCGGATGGATGCCGGAACGGTCGGCATCAACCAGCACGCGGGCATCGACGCGGACGTGCCACTAGCTGGTGCTAAGCAGTCGGGCATCGGCACCGAGCTCGGACAGGACGGGTTGCTCGAGTTCACCCAGCTCAAGGTGCTTGCCTCGCCCAGCCCGCAGAAGCCAGATCCTGCTTGAGCCCCGCCTTACGTTCGTGCGACTGCCCCCATCTGGCGCCAAGCGGCCGTTCCGGGGCGGATGGGGCCGGTGCGAAGCCAACGACGATCTGGATGGGGTGATGTCCAGTTTGGCTGAGGGCCCCATCCGGCATGAAGTGATCCCGTCGCCTGTTGGTGAGTTGACCGATCGCGGCGAGATACGGGCATACTACCAGATGCTCTATTCGAGTGCCCCGGGGCGAACGAGCCACCTGTATCCGGCGTCTCTACGGAGATGATTTCATGGTCGGCGAGACGCTCTGGGAGGGGGAGGGGGAGGGGGAGGGGGAGATGGTGGATGGCAAGCCATTCCTTCTCGACGGGAAGCGTGGGCGCGGCGCAAACCGGCTCCTGCAGTAGCAACCAGCCCCGCCCGCGGATGTGGTCCCGCAATGACCCAACCCTCTTCATCATCACTGGCGCCATGGCCGCCGGCAAATCGACCGTCGCCAAAGCCCGGGTCCAGCGCTTCCCCCGCTCCGCCCATGTCGGCGGCGATGCGTTCCTCAGGATGATCGTCAATGGCGGCGCCGTCATGGGCCCGGTGCTCAAAGCCGAGGCACGCGCCCAGCTGACGCGCCGCCTTCAATAGGCCGCGTTGGTCGACCCTATTGGAGTAACCTCGAGCAAATCGTCGGTCTCAATCCAAGGCTTGAGCTGAGCACCCCGGAGACGCTGACACGCGATGTTCGATGCCCAAAACTCCAGCTCGATTTCCCGCGCCGGCGCGGCAATCGCCTCGTATTTCACCTCCCGGCTTGCCGGCACCGCACCTCTCGCCATCGTTTTCTGGCGCGACATGGTCGCCATCGGCTCAGGCCTTGTCCTGCTCAGTCTTGCGCTTGTCGTCGTTCTGGCGCTCAACAATGCGCCCACTGCGTGGATCGTCATCGCCTATGTCGCGAACTGGCCCTACTGCGTCTTTGCGACATTTGCCGTCTGGAAGGCTTCTTTGCAAAGCAGTCCGGTACAACGAGGACTCGCCCGTCTGGCCGCGCTTGCCTGGCTTTTGTTTGCCCTGGTTGTGTAAAGGATCCAGCAACACAGTCGGCCATCGCGCAGCAGCGTTCATCATGCCAGGGTGGAACCCCCTGCCGCTTCCGGCACGTGTGACGCCACCAGCACCAGAGCCACAATTCGGCTTTTGGGAAGCCCAATGGCAAGGCCGTCAGAATCACCGTCTCGCAGAGGCTTTGGATGGTGATGGTTTTTCGCGAATGCGAATGGCCCGCCCTTCCGGGTGGTCGATCTCGAAAGCATCGGTCTTGCGCACGAGATCGCTGAGCTTGCGAAAGCCGTAATTGCGCGGATCGAAATCCGACGAGAGGTTCGCCAGTTGCGTTCCGACAGCTCCGAGCGGTGCCCAACCGTCTTCTGTCTCCATCTGGCCGAGAACGCGCCGGATGATCGTCGCGGCCGCACCCGGTGGCTGCAGCGGCTTGGCTTTGCTGCCTGCGGCCTCCACATTGGCTGGCGCATCGGGGAGCAGGTTTTCGGTGTAGGTGAAGCGCCGGCAGGCCTGACGAAAGCTCTCTGGCGTCTTCTGTTCGCCGAACCCGAAGACGTCGATGCCCTGCTCGCGAATGCGAGCGGCCAGCCGCGTGAAGTCGCTGTCCGATGAGACCAGGCAAAAGCCGTCGAAACGGCCGCTATGCAAAAGGTCCATCGCATCGATGACGAGCGTGATGTCGGAGGCGTTCTTGCCGGTCGTATAGGCGAACTGCTGCTGCGGGATGATGGCATGGCGTGCCAGGACATCGATCCACGCTTTCGATCTCGAGCTGGCGAAGTCGCCATAGATGCGTCGAACGCTGGCCTCACCGATCTTGGCGATCTCGTCGAAAAGACCGTCGACGATCTTGGCCGACGCGTTGTCTGCGTCGATCAGAACTGCCAGGCGTGGAGAGCGCTTCTCGGTAGCCACTGATCAGGAGTCCTTTCAGGCACGGGTTGTTTTTGTCTACCTATCACGCGTTTCGTTTAAACAACGATGCCTGAGATTCAGTTCAATCGGTTTGCCAGGTACCCTGATGTAGCCAACGACTGCACCCACTTGTACCGTCGGCCAATGAGCCAACCCCTCTTCATCATCACCGGCGCCATGGCCGCCGGCAAATCGACCGTCGCCAAGGCGCTGGTCCAGCGCTTCCCCCGCTCCGCCCATGTCGGCGGCGATGCGTTCCTCAGGATGATCGTCAATGGCGGCGCCGTGATGGGCCCGGTGCTCGATGCCGAGGCCCGCGCCCAGCTGACGCTGCGCCAGGAGATCGCCACCGACGTCGTCCGCCGCTACCACCGGGCGGGCTTTGCTGTGGTCTATCAGGATATCCTCATCGGCGAGGATCTCCTTTCCGCCATCGACCGCCTCGCCGACCTCGAGCCCCGCGTCGTGGTGCTCGCGCCTTCCATCGAGACCCTCGCCGAGCGTGATCGCGACCGGGCCAAGACTGGCTATTCCGACGGTTTCCCGCCATCGGTGCTGGCCGAGGCGCTGGTCCGCGAAACGCCACGGGTCGGCAAATGGATCGACTCGTCGGGGTTGACTGTGGAAGAGGTGGTGGCGGTGATATTGGGGGAGTGAGGGGGAGCGGCTGCAACCGACGCCGTTGAGGAGATTGGACAAGGACGGCCCCATGACGGCAGAAAAGATCAAGGACATCCTCGCCTACAATGATGCGCAGACCGGCGAGGACCGCCAAATCTGCACTGCGCTGAAAGAGATCATCGATCGGCAGCTCCCGGAGGCCGAGAGCAAGATCTGGCATGCGCATCCCGTCTGGTTCCTCGATGGCAACCCGATCGTGGGCTACAGCAAGCTCAAGTCGAGCGTGCGCCTGCTCTTCTGGAGCGGCCAGTCCTTCGCCACGCCGGGCCTTACGCCCGAAGGGACCTTCAAGGCGGCCGAGATCCGTTATACGTCCCCTGATGAGATCGACGCTGCCGCGCTCGCCCGCTGGCTGGAAGAGGCGCGGCTGATCCAGTGGGACTACAAGAACATCATCAAGAAGAAGGGCCGGCTGGACCGGATATCCTGAAGCGGCCCTCTATCCGACTGCCACCGGCCTGTCGGTGTTGACCGCCCGTTGCGCCGCGAACGCGCGCCGGTAGGCCGGTCGCGCTTCGGCGCGGGCGACATAGGCGGCAAGCCTGGGAAACTCCTCGAGCAGGCCCGACGGCTTCAACCTTTGCAGCACGCTGACCATCATCAGGTCGCCGGCGCTGAACGTGCCGTCGAGCCAGTCGGCATCGCCAAGGCGATCGGAAAGCTCGCGCAGCCGCTTGCGCACACGCTCTGTAACGAGCGGCAGCCGCTCTGCCGACCAGATCTCGCCCCCCTCGAGGAGCCTGGCGTTCTCGCGCTCGAGGATCGGCGGCTCCACGGTGCTCACCGCCGCGAACATCCAGGTGATGGCGCGCGCCCGGGCATCGGCATCCTCGGGCAGCAGGCCCCGATGACGCTCCGCGATATGAAAGATGATCGCCCCGCTCTCGAAAAGCGCGAGATCCCCCTCCTCATAGGTCGGGATCTGCCCGAACGGATGCACCGCGCGATGCGCCGGCTCCTTCATCGCGCTGAATGAGACCAGGCGCACCTCGTAAGCCTGGTCCACTTCCTCCAGCGCCCAGCGCACGCGCGTATCCCGCGCCAGCCCCATCCCGCCATCGGGCGAGCGCTCGAAGGCGGTGATGGTGGGGGTCGTCTGCACGCTGCGGGCAGCTGCAATGGCGGCGATGTTGCTCATCTCTGGTCTCCTTTTTATGGAGTAGACGAACGGCCGGCCGGGCGATCGACAGGGGGCCGGGTGTTTTTTCGCCAAGGGATTTGCGGTGGGAGGGGACCAGGCCGAGGTGAGGCACCACACCACCCCACCCACCGGCTGTCATCCCGACGAAAGTCGGGACCCATCCTGAGATGCCGCAGCAGCCGCAAGGTGTGTGAATGGAGCACGGGTAGCGAGCGTCACTGCACTCTTGTTGCAGGGCAGGTCGTCAGAGCTGGGTCCTCGCCTGCGCGAGGATGACACCCGGTGGGTGGGGGGCCTTATGCCTCACTGCCGCTCGGCCTTGTCGCCCCTACCTCCACAACCACCGGCTGTCATCCCGACGAAGGTCGGGACCCACCCTGAGATGCCACACCAGCCGCAAGGTGTATGGGCAAGCCCCGCAGCTCCGACGCACCCAGGAACCCGGACGGCCACAAAGGATTTATGGACATCAAGGAGGTTGCCATGATCCGCAAGCTGAAATCGGGCGAATATCGTCTCTATTCGCGAAAGGTCGATCCAAAGACCCACAAGCGCAGGAATCTCGGAACGTTCAAATCTCGCGAGGCCGCTGAAAAGCACGAGCGCGAGGTGCAATACTTCAAGCGTCACTAGAGCGTTTTCAGCAAAAGTGGACACCACTTTTGCGGTTCGAAAACGCGCCACTTCAAAGATTTGGAGCCAACGCTGCCGCCCTCGGCAGGGGAGCGCCGAGGCCGAGACCGTTACCGCTTCCGGACTGCGTAGGTCAGGTGGGTCACGCGCTGCGACGGCTCCGCGCGGACCGGCTCCAGGGCGACGCGGCTCGCGTCCACGCCCTCGAACAGGCGGATGCCCGAGCCGAAGAGCATCGGTGAGAGCGCGATCGAGAACTCATCGACGAGGCCCGCGTTCAAATATTGCAGAATCGTTGCGCCGCCGCCCGCGATGCGCACATCCCGGTCGCCGGCGGCCGCTCGAGCCTGGTCGATCGCGGACTCGATGCCATCGTTGACGAAGAGGAAAATGGTCCCACCCGGCCGCTCCCAGGGAGCACGCTTCTCGTGCGTCACGACGAACACCGGCGTATGGAACGGCGCCTCCTCCGGCCACGCCTTTTCGCCGGCGTCGAACATGCGCTTGCCCATCACGCTCGCGCCGGTGCGCTCGAACGTCTCGCGCGCAATATCATTGTCGCGCCCCTCCTCGCCGCCCTTGCCGAGCTTCAGGTTCTCCCGGATGAACCGCAGCGGGAACAACCATCGCTGCAGTTCCACCCACTTGGGCCCCATCAAATCCTTAGGGGACTCGGGTGCGATGATACCGTCCAGCGACATCGTGACGCTAAAGAACACCTTTCCGGCCATCAGTCCTCTACTCCCTTGCGAGCGATCTGGGCGACATAGGCGGCGAGCTTCATCAGGGTCTGCTGGCCGCCCTCGATTGCGTGGTATTTCTCGACCGCCGCGTCGCGCAGCTCTTTGGTGGGGAACACTGTGCGCATCTCGACCCGGGTCGCCGCGCCCTCGGGCGCGAAGGTTAAGGCCGACTCGAAGGCGTTCGGGTCGCCGCGGGACTCGCCGTGCAGCATCGCGATCTGCTCCGGCGGGGTGATTTCGGTCCAGGAGATCCACTCCTGATAGTCCGTCCCGTCGGGTCCGTGCATCACGAAGTCCCACACCCCGCCGACGCGGAACTCGAACGCCCGCGTGGTGGTGGTGAACCCCTCCGGTCCCCACCATTGCGACAGGTGCCGGACGTCGGTGAACGCCTCGAACACCAGCTCGCGCGGGGCGTTGATGACCCGGGAGATCACGATCTCGCGGTCGGTAGTCGCGGACTGCGCGGGCATTCCTCGTCCCATCGCGCTCATCGGCTATTCCTTCTGCCTTGCCTGCTTGAGGCCCTGCACATAGGCATCCAGCCGGTCGAAGCTCTCGTTCCAGAACCCCTCGAACCCGCCGGTCCACTCGTGGACCGCTCGCAGCTGGCGTGCATCGAGGCCGTAGAGGCGCTGCTTGCCTGCCTTGCGGTCCCGCACGAGCCCGACTTTCCGGAGAACCCGCAGGTGCTTCGACGCCCCCGGCTGGGTCATTCCCAACGCCTGGGCCAACTCGGTCACCGGCCGCTCACCCGCCCGCAGCAGGACCAGGATCTCCCGGCGCTGCGGCTCGGCGATCGCGTTGAAGACATCCGACGTTGTCGCTGCTCGTGCCATGAACGCATCATATGCCGATATAGGCATATGTCAAGACGACACCCGATCACCTCCCCCGGTCGCGTCCACCAGAATTTCAGTTTTCGCTGGAATGACACCTTGTGGATGCGGCATCACCTCTGACAACCCCGGTACCGCTCTGGCTTAAGGCCGCATCTGGGGCGGTCGATTCCGGTTGCAAGCAGTGGACGACGAATGCCGATGATGTTGTCGGCACTCCGGCGTCTGGCGTAGCGTTCCCGGCACGGAGAGGGGGCGCCGCCGCAGTCCCCCGCATCGACCGCCGTCCAACAGCGACCGCACCCCGGCGCCGGGCGTGTTGTGCGCTCGGCCTGGGTCCTCGCGTCGAAGCGCGAGGATGACAGCGGTGGGTGGGTGTCCTTGGTGGTCGGCGGAGAGATCGGGAGTGCCCGTCCGGTTGGCCAGGGGCGAAGATGTGGAGACGCTGCTGCGGCTTTAGCACTGCCGCCTCACACCCCGCGATGTCATCCTCGCGCCTCGACGCGAGGACCCAGGCGGGGTGTGCGACGTGCTCGCAGGGTTGGATGCGGTAGCTGGGCGCGTGCCGTAGTGGCTCCTTGGTTGTTGTTCAAATTCTCTGCGCAGAGACGATGCTCTGGATGGTGTTAGCTTGTCACGAATGCGCATGCCCCCGTCGAAATCGAGAGCCACGCCGACAATGCAGGCAGCAAACGTGGCGCGGTCCCCACTCGAGTTCCGCGCCACGCGATTTTGAGGCAGGGTGGATCTACCCTTCGGCTTTGAGCTGTTCGAGGATTTCGTCGAATTTGACCATGGAGACATTGGCGCCCCATTCCATGCCGGTATCGACCGTGGCGTTGCGCATCTCGAAATCGGGAAAGTTCGAGATCGAACGGTAATAGGTCTTGCCGTCGCGCTCCTCGAAGTGATGCTCCTCGTAATAGCGCGGATCCTCTTCGAACATGCCTTCGACGACAAAAGTGTTGCGGATCATCGACTTGGGTTCGACCGCCAGGTAGGTGCCGAAGAAGGTGATTTCGGACTTGTCGGGCATGGTCGATACCACGCGCCATTTGCCGCCGGTGCGAACATCGTATTCGACGACACGATTGGCCTCATGCGGCCCCCACCATTGCGCAACGTGCCGGGCCTGGGTCCACACCTTCCACACCAGGTCCAGCGGTGCATCGAACGTGCGCGACATGATGATCAGCGGTTCGTTGGCGGGCAGTTCGGTCTTGAAAGGATTGGGGAAAGTCTGGGCGTTCATCGCAAGTCTCCTCGTTTAGTTTTTCGTGTTGGAGTCCGGGGTCTGAAGTTTCCTGAGATAGGCATCGAGCTGATCGAGGTTCTGTTCCCAGAAGCGGCGATAGGTCTCGACATAGGTGGCCACCTCGCGCATTGGCGTGGCGTCCAGCGCGCAGGGGCGGTACTGCGCCTGCTTGCTCCGGCTGACGAGTCCCGCATTCTCCAACACCTTGATGTGCTTGGAGACGGCCGCCAGCGTCATGTCGAAAGGTTCGGCCAATTCATTGACGCTCGCCTCCCCCGTGGACAGGCGCGCCAATATGGCCCGTCTCGTGGGGTCGGCCAGGGCAGCGAGCGTCGTGCTCAGAGGATCGGTCATCGTGCTCAACCATTCGTATTTTACTGATGAGTAAAATACCAAACGGTTTAATACAGGTCAAGCCGATTTGAGCGGAAACGCGAAAGGGCCCGTGTCCTTGGACAGGTGCGCGAGTGGAGGTGACTGTGGCGGGCGGAGCGCTACGGCATTGCGCCAGCGGCCCGTGGCAAATCCGAGAGGATCCCGCTGGAGCGGGGATTGCTTGCGGTTGCGACCCAAGATGCTGAGCGGCGGCGCACCCCGCTTCTAGCCGGGCGGAGGCTCAGTCGTGCGCTCTTGAAATGTTCGGGGGGTGCCGTCCTTGGGAAAGCTGACTTCCGCTTCCATCCCGTCGGGGTCGAGGAAGGAAAACTGCTCCAGCATGCCCCAATCCGCAATCGTGCCGTCCGTTACGCCCTCGGCCATAAGACGATCGCGCAAAAGATGCAGCGTCTCCTTGTCCGAAACTGCAATCGACAGATGGTCGATATGACCCCGTGCGAACATTCCCGGTTTTGCGTTCGCTTCTGGATTTCCGTCGCCGAATTCGAAGGGGTGAAGGCAGAAGCCACCGCCGAGATCGACAAAGGCGTGTTTCACTTGTCCCTCGTCAAGAACCCAGCGGGTGTTTGCGTCGAAGACGCGCTCATAGAAAGAGATGAACCGCTCAAGGTCCGCTGTCACCAAAGCAATATGCTGGCAGCCGGATGCTAGGGGCATGCTTCTCGTCCTCCCAAGCGTGGCAGTCCAAGCCTACAACAGTCTCCTTCTTTTGTCAGCTTTGGGCCGCTGGCCGCCAGTTGGTGCGCGCCACACGGCCCGACCGAACGCGCCAGCGTCAATCTTCCGGTGCGAGAACTTCGTGTGTGTCGCTAAAGGTAAGCCCGGCTTGCGGCCCGCCGGCAACGGTGTGGATGTGTCCTCTGAGAACCGCAACACCAAGGCCGTGGCGCGCCGTCGGCATGGCCGGCAGCGTCGCCCAGCTGTCGCTTGACGGGTCGTAGCGCTCGGCCTCGTCAAAGGTGGAGCGCGGGTCAAGCGCTTCGCCCCCGAAGAGATAGACTTGCCCGCCCAGCACCGCGGCCGCGACGCCGCTGCGCCCGGTCGGCACATCGGCACCACTGCGCCAGCGGTCGCCTTTGGGATCGTAGATCTCGTTGGCGGTCAGGGTGGAGGTCTCCCGGTTGCGACCGGCGAGCACGATGATCTCGCCGCCGGCAGAGGCCGCGGCATGGTGATTGCGGGGCGTCGGCAGGGCGGCCGCATGCGTCCAGCTTTGCGTTTGCGGGTCGAAAATCTCGTGAGCGCCAGTGTTCCCGTTGTGGTCAACGCCGCCAATGGCGTGGATGCGGCCCTCGTGCACCGCGACCGCAAGTGCACCGCGCGCCGTCGGCAGTGGCGGGCCCTCGCTCCAGCTGTTTCGCTCGATGTCATAAATGCGCAAAGCGTCGATGGGCTCGGAGGTTGTCTCGCGGTAGCCGCCGACGACGTAGAGCCTGCCATCGAGATGGACGAGTGGAGCGTGGTTCACGCCTTCCGGAAGCTCGCTCAGTTTGGTCCAGGCATCCGCGTCGGGTTCATAGGCAAAGAGCGCGCGTGATGCGCCGGCCGAAGTCCCGCCCGTCTGGGAAAAGCCGCCGGCGAGATAGAGACGCGTGCCGTCACTGGCCAGGCTCACTTCGGTGCGCGCTTCCGGCAGCGCCGCCGCATTCATCCAAACGCCTGACGCTTCCGCAAGCTGAGCGAATGCGAGGTTCGGCGCGATGAGCGCGAGCATCCCCGCGAACAGGAACATGCGCAGATTGGCAAGGATCGGCATGGTGGCCTCCAGTGCGCGGCGGCCCGGAGCCGTCATGCGCACCAAATCCGTTTCCACCACTGAATTTATCCGGCATTTCGGGCGGCAAGTTGGCAGATCGGAGCAAAAGATTGTCCGGCGAACGCAAGCCTGCCATTTCGGGCGATGGCACTGTTGAGGCGTGGTCTTCATCACCCCGCCAGGACACGAAAGGACTGTTCTATGCTGGTTGTGCATCTTCGCTTCACCGTCGCACCCGAAACGCGTCAGCAGACCCTCGAAACCCTTGTCGCCGGCGCACCTGTCGTGCGGGCGATGCCGGGTTGCATCGCTTATATTCCCTTCTCCGATCCGACTGACGACACGGCTGTCGGTATCCTGCAGGAGTGGGAGGCCGGGGAGGACCTTGCCGCCTATACCGCTTCCGAGACCTTCAGGAGCTTTGGTGCGGCTCTGCGCCCGATGATGACCGCCAAACCCGTCAGCAAGCGCTTCAGCGCGGAACTCATTGAAGTGATAAACTGACGGCATGGAGCCGCAAGCCTATTGCATCCACCGCGCCTTCGAAGCCGCCGGTCCACGCTTATTCCGCTTGGACCGGCACTATTTCGTCTATGCCCTCGAAGGCTCGTTGCGACTCGAGGCAGACGGGCGGCGCTGGACGCTGCCGCCGGCGCGCGGGGCGCTGATCGAGGCGGACCATCCGGTGAGGATATCGGTGCCGGCGCGCTTCATCTCCGCCTCGGTTCTCTTCGACAGCGCGATGTTCAAGCCGTCCCAGCCCCTGGCGGTGTTCGACGTCTCGCCCCTTGCCCGCGAGCTGGTGCGCGAGTGCCGCCAATGGGGGCGCGATGACGAAGACCAGACCCCCCATGCCCGCCAAATGTTTCGCGCCCTGGCCTCGGTGATCGGCCAGCTGGCGCGAACGCCCAGCCCCTGCGTGTTGCCCGTCCCCACCAGCCGGGAAATGATGCGGGCGCTCGCCATGATCGAGGACGCCCCTGCCGACCAGCCGGACTTTGCCGTGATCGCCCGCGCCACCGGCCAGTCCCCGCGCACGCTCGCCCGGCGCTTCGCCAGCGAAATGCGCATGACCGGGCGCGAGACGCTGCAGCGCATCCGCATCATCCATGCGGTCGAGATCCTGGCTCTTGGCAACGCATCCATCACCGACGTCGCCTTGCAGGTCGGCTACACCTCGCTTTCGGCATTCAACGCCGCCTTTCGCCAGGTGATGGGTATGACGCCGTCACAGTATCGGATGGCGTATCGGGGGTGACGGGGCTGGGCGCGCCAGTCTTCACGCCGGCGGCGATGGGGCTCTGAGGATGGTCGTCAACAGCGGCGTCGTGCGGCCAAATCACTCTGGCTGAAGTTCACATACGACCGTCATCATTCCGCGACCCACGCCCTCGCTGCTGCTGGCTTGGGAGTAGGGGCAGTCCTGATAGTTAGCCATCTTAAATGTATACGAACTCAGATTGCCTGGCATTGTATCGAGCTGTGCGGTTGTTTGGGCAACATGAGTTTTTCCTCGATAAAGATCCGCACCTTCCGGAATCGACTGGAAGGTGACGAGCACACGCTCGGTTGGTCCGATCTCCCATCTGAAGGTCATAGCCCACACCATCGCGGCTTGTGATCGATCCTCCAGCACCGCCGGGTCTGGCCCGGCAACACTATACCCATAGCTAGTGGGCTGGTCACTGCCATCGTCGATATACGGCAACATCGCCTCTAGGTCAGGCAGGACTAGGGATTTCACGTTAAGCGTGACCTCCGGTTTCCATTCAGCAATTGCCGCCTCTACCGCGTAGAACTGACTGGTTTTTGTGTCCTCGACAAGCCAGTAGTCAGCAACCTTAGCGACCGTTCCATCACTCTCCGGAGTAAGTGCAGCAAAGAATGCACGCACGCTCCGGTCCGCAAGCGGATCTGCATTCACCACCACGGTCACCGGCCAGTTGGTCAGGTCTTCAAACTGGCAGCCATAAGCGGACGAGAGTCGTTCGATCCCTTCGCTTCCATCAACCACGATCTCATCTGGTAGGCCTGCCATGGCCTTCGACACAAGTTCGGGCGTACACGGCGCCAGTGTGTCCTGCGCCGAAGCATTGCTCGATAGTCCTGTCGCAGCGGCAGCAATAACCGCTGCCTTCCAATAGAGACGAGCCAAAATTATCCCCCCTGCTCCAACGCCTCTTTGGGCGAAACAGCCACCTTCCCGCCAGCATGCACTGTTACGATGATCGGGAAAACGATTGCATCGTCGCGGGCCACCCCCCCTTTGTCGACAATCGCTCTGAGAGCCAAGAATATTGCGAAAACCGCCGCAAGCCCCGCGCAAAACGCCTGTCGACCTAGGTTAGCCGACAGCGCGACTTCCAGTAGCTTTATAGCCTCTACCTCGTCGTAGGGCTTCGGCAGGTGAACTACGGCCTGGATCCGGGCAGCATGGCCCAGATAGACAGCGAGAAACACGAATATCAGGAACAATGCTCCAGCCGATCGGTCCCAGGCATTGAAACTCGAGAAATGCCTGTCAGAGCGACTAATGGCGAAACCGACCAGGACAAATAGTCCAAAAATCAGTCCTGTTATCATCGTTACCGACTGGTCAACTGCGGTCAAAAGACGGGTTGTTGACTGCGAAAGTTCCAAGCTGGTGGCGTCGCTAGAGACCACCACATCTTCCACGGGCACAATAATCAGCCAGCCCACCAGCCACACCAGAATGAACAGCAGCGCGAGCAGCCCGGACGCGATGAATGGTATTAACTTGATATTGAGCATACCCCTCCCCCAAAAGGTATTCATCAAGTGAAGTTATAGACTATCACGCCCCTCGCCAAGGCACAACGCGCCTCCTGCCAAAGTCAGATCTCCAATGAACCGCTCGTGTCAAACCTGTTCAGATTACTACTCACCCGTCCGAGCGCAGGCCGCAAGTGGTTGTCGAGTTATATTCGCACGGCATTGGGCAGATGCCTCACACGGTTGCCCTTGAACGAGGGATGCCTCAGCGTCTCCTCCTCGGGCACCTCCGTAAAGGCGACGTCCGCGATCACTCGCGGCCCGGTCTAACGGCCCAGGCGCTTCTCCTCGCGCGGTACCGAGAGGGCTGGTCGATCTCGATTAGTTCAACAGCTCCCAAAACCCCCGTCGCTCCCTGTTCACTTAATTGTCGAACAGATCCGGATCCGTGCCCACCTTCGGGAACCGCCGGGCAAATAGTTTTTTGAACTGAGAGACGTTGTCGGACACCTTGATGAGGGTAAGGACCTCTTGCACCTGCCGCTTGAGCTTCTCGATACCATATCCCTCAGTCAGGTGTTGGTGGAACCGAGCCCTACGCGTACCCTTTGCGTCGATCTTGGGGTTGATCCGGTCCAATTCCTCCAAAACCGCTCCATTCTCAAGCGGGTGATAGACGTAGGACCGCGTGAACCTAGCGAAGTGCTGAGGACGGTTCTGGATCACCGTGCCGTTGGCGGTCGTGGTCAGCTTGCGGCTGCCATATACCCGGTTCAATTCATCGTAGTAGTCGTTCGGGAACTGCTTGTCCCATTCCCTCTTCTCGACCTCGATGTACTGCTGCACCAAAAGCCGAAGTGCGTCAGGCTGCCGGATCTCCTGGAAACCCGTGGCCTCATCGATCAGCGCGGTAACGCCAACCTTGGCGAAGGCATTCAAAAGGATCCGCGCTTGTGCCGCCAGCCCCTCTTGCGCGCTCGTCAGCTTGCCGGCGTCGTCTGCACGGATGATGGCCTTGCACACGTCGACCAAAACCTCTGCGTCGTAGCCGTGGCCTAGATCCAAGGTCAAAGGTTTGAAATTGATCGGGTTTTCGATCTTTTGAACCAGCTTTTGGTCGAGTTCGGATCCAAGCCCCTTGCGACGCATCGCCCGCATGAAGACGTTCCCGCCCCCGGACTTCATGTTCAGCGCCCGTGCCATCCCGCGCTTGTGGAACAACCGCCGCCCATCAGCCAGGACATAGCAATCAAGTTCCAACGCGCCCACCGTCATCTTTCCCTGATGAGTGGCGACGGGCAGACCCGGAGCAACGTCCTTCCCGCGAGGCGAACCCCATCTGGCCGCTGCTCCGCGCCGCGCAATATCGCTCTTTTCTTCAGGAGATAGGGTTTTGGCTCGCGCCTTGCCCCCCTTCTGCTGGGGAGTCTCGCCCGGACCGAATAGATCTTCAACCATGTGGAATCACCTTGTGTCTGCTCACAAGGTGCGTACCGTATGCTTGCTGGCCTTAGCAAGCATAATCAGCTAGAATTTCACAAATTATGCTTGCTGATAGGTCCAGCGCTTGGCCGCTGCCTTCAGAGCAATCTCCGCCCGACGCTCCGCGTCATGGACTCGCGCGCTTCCTGCCGCACTTGCGCCCTAGCCCTCGGGCCTCTTGCCATCAACACGCAAAAGGACCTCAATACATCCCGGTCCTGTCCATCGCCCTGAGCGCCCATGTGCAACCTCTATTCGATGACCTCGAACGTGCAGGCGATCCGCGATTTCGTGCGGACCAGCCGGCAGTGGCGTGAGAACCAGAACCTCGGGAACTTCGCGCCGATGCCGGGGATCTTTCCCGACCAGTTCGCGCCGATCGTGCGCAACACCGAGGCGGGCGTGGAGCTTGCCATGGTGCGCTGGGGCATGCCGACCTCGTCGCGCGAGCTGTTCGAGGCCGCCAAGCGGCGGGCGCAGAAGATCCGCCAGAAGGAAGGGCGCGACCTCGACAAGGACGAGTTCAACGCGCTCCTCAAGATGGAGCCCGACCGCGGCGTGACCAACATCCGCAACACCACGAGCAAGCATTGGGAACGCTGGCTCGCGCCCGAGTTCCGCTGCGTCGTGCCCTTCAACAGCTTCTCCGAGTTCAAGGCCGATGAGGGCGGGGACATCTGGTTCGCCTTCGACGCCGAGCGCCCGCTGGCCTTCTTTGCCGGCATCTGGACCCCGCAATGGACCAGCGTCAGGAAGATCAAGGAAGGGGAGGTCACCATTGACCTCTTTGCCTTCCTGACGACCGAGCCCAACGCCGAGATCGCGCCGATCCACCCGAAGGCCATGCCGGTGATCCTGAGGACGCCTGAGGAGGTCGAGACCTGGATGACCGCGCCATGGGAAGAAGCCAAGAAGCTTCAGCGCCCCCTGCCCGACGGCCTGCTGAAGATCATCTCGCGCGGCTTCAAGGAAGACCCGCCGCCGGAGGGTGAGACGCCGGCAGAACCACCCACGAACCCCCAGGGCTCGCTGTTTTAGTTAAACCTTGTCCCCCAGCTTCACCGTCTTCCACTTCTGGATCGTGACCACCTTCCACGGCCGGCGGATATCCATCACACCCACGTCCGCCTTGGTGGCCTCCTTGAGAAATACGCCCATGGCGTCGCGCGTGCCGCAGGTCGAGCAGGGATAAGGCGGACAGGTGATGTCCCAGTCCTCGCCCTTGACCGCGGCGATGTCCTCGACGAGGTAGCGCACGATCCGGTGGCACCCGCCGCACTTGACCACCATCACCCGGTCCTTGCCCATGTAGTTCCTGACCCGGTACTTGCCCGGCGGTGGATAGCGTTCCGGCACTCTCTTGACCTCCTTTCGAGGTCTGAGTCATAGAATAAGAACATAACAGGAACAAATCACATCGAGACGACCGATGAGCAAACCGCCCCGCCTGCCCTGGCGCCGTAGCTCCGACGACAGGCCCGACGACTACCAGGCCGATCTGCCGATCGACCGCATCGCCTGGGCGCGGATGTTTCGGGCCACCTCCGGCGAGAAACGCTGGGTGTGGTCGGCATGCGTCGGCGACTTCAACGACCATGGCAGGTGCCTCGGCAAGCAGGAATGCGCCGACGCGGCAACTCTGGCCGTCTGGCAGCTCAAGCGCCGCGACGATCTCGCCCGCAACCTGCCGAGGAACGAGCCGTTCGAGATCGATCTCGATGGTCCGACCGAAACGCTCGAGGACTATCTCTTCATCATCGATTTCCGGTGGGGCGAGCGGCTGATGCACGGCACCGCGCCGCCTCACATCGCCGAGACCCATGCGGTGCTATCCCGGACGCTGCTCAAGCGCGCCGGCGGCTAGAACGATTGCGGTCACCCTCAACCTCCAGGCGCGCCGTCCGGTCACAAGACCAGGGGAGCGTGCGGCGCGCCTGGCTCAGCGGTCTTCCGCCTCGCAACCGATGCCGTCACCGTCCTTGTCGAGGCCGAAGGCATCGGGACCCGCAATTGTGACGGGGCCGGTGAAGTTGCTGCAGTCCACCTCGACGCTTCCCACCTGCTGCGTCGATGCAGCCGGGACCGGCGTCGAGTAGATCACCTGCGTTGCCACCTGGGGGGCATCGGCACCCGGCATCATCAGGAACGACGGCAGGCCGACGACAGGAGCAAACGCCTGCGGCGAAGTCGGGAACACATAAACGATCGTTGTGTCACCACCGGCAACGATGGGCGCGGACGTCACGTCCTGCGCTGCGGCGGGGACGGCTGCGAAGGCGGCAAAAGCCACTGCCGTCACTAAATCCAAGTGCTTCATCATGGGCCTCATCTGAATGCCCCGCGCTTTTCTAGAACGCAGCGCGTCGGCTCATGTGTCCCTTGCAATTTGAAACAAGATGGAGGGGTCGGGGCTTTCCAAGGCCGTTTTCGTCGGTCATCGGTCACCTCACACGGATGCCCTTGAACGAGGGGTGACGTAGTGTCCCCTCCTCCGTCACCTCTGTAAACGCAACGTCGGCGACCAGCCGCGGTTCAACCCACCGGCCAAGCTTACGCTCTTCCCGCGGCACTGCCAGGACCGGCTCGTCGACCTCGATGAGTTCAACCGCACCCAGAAAACCCGGCCGCTCCCTGTCGGTGATGCCCGAGCCGACGCGGCCGCGATAGACGAGCTTGCCCTCGATCTCCTCGGCAAGATGAAACGCGCGCAAATCCTCACCCTCTTCATTGGTCCGCCAGCCGACCACGAGGAATTCCTGCCGCTTCGTGCATTTGACCTTCAGCCAGGTCGGCGAACGATCACCGCTCTGGTACCTCGCGTTCAGGCGCTTGGCGATCACGCCCTCATGGCCGCTGGCGCACATTCTCTCGAACACCTCCTGGCCGTGGCCGATGATGTGGGAGGAAAACTGGATGGGATCGGTCGGTCGCCGTTCCCCAAGCAAAGCTTCAAGGCGATCCTTGCGCTCGATCAACGGCAGGCCGCGCAGGTCCTCGCCATCCTGCTCGAGGAGGTCGAAGGCATAAAAGACGATAGGGGCTTTCCGCTTCAGCGAGTTCTGCAGAAGGTTGAAGCTGGCGCGGCCCTCATCGTCGATGGCGACAACTTCCCCGTCTATCGATGCCGAGCCCTTGGTCAGCTTCTGGAATGCGGGCACCAGATGCGAGAAGATCCCGGTCCAGTCATGTCCGCCACGCGAATAAAGGGTCACCTTGCTGCCGAAGAGTTCGGCCTCGCATCGGTAGCCATCGAACTTCATCTCGAAGAGCCAGTCGTCACCGTCCGGCACTTTGTCGACGAGCCTGGCAAGCTGGAAGCGCCGGAACATCGTTTGAGGTAAACGCAGCGTCGACAGAAAAGATGGATTTTTAACTATACGAAGTGAATGCCGGCAACGAGCCGGCATGGAACGGCATTGGGACGTACTCTGAGGAGGTGACGTCCATGCCGCACTACTTCTTCGATGTTGAGAACGGAAGCGCCTTTCGTGACTATGTCGGGCGGGATCTGGCAAGCCTGCAGGCAGCAAAGAGAGAGGCAGACGAGGCGCTCAGCGCCGCTGTGAAAAACGATCTCTCCCGGGACACACGACGAGACATAGCCATCAACGTCCGGGACGAAGCCAGCATCGTGGTCCTACGGGTTGCTCTCTCTTATTCCGCAACGCCGCCCCTGCCCCAGGGGTGACTGGCGGAAAGCATTTGCCGTCTTTTGATCATCCTCGACAATCGCGACGGGTCCGCGCCAGGTGGAGTTCGCCCCTGCTGATTGACTACTCCAGCCGAACGAACATCGCCGGACCGACGGCACCGGCAGGCGGAGGCGTGAACAGCCCGCTCGCAATCATCGCCTTGGCGGTGGCCCAGATCATCTCGTGGCCGAAGATGACGTTGAGTTCGGCTTTGGTCAGGTGCACGTCGAAATCGGCGAGCCGCGCCAGCAGGTCCGTCTCTCCAGCCATCCGATCCGCGATGATTTCGGCGAGTCGCGCGCACTGATCTTCGATCCAGAGTCCTGCGGTTGCGCCGACAACGGGCAGTTCGGCGCCCAACAGTTCAGTCCTTCTGCTGGATCCGGAGACCCCCTTCAGAACTATTTCGGTTTGCGGGGCAGCGGCAATGGCGCGCAACGCATCGGCATTGGCCTCGTCCCACACCATCACTAGGCTCGCTCGCCCGCAGGTCAGTTCGTTGGTCCCGCCGGCGTAGTCGGCCTTGGGGTAGCTCGCCCAGAAGAGACCGTTCCAATCCGGCCGTTCCGCGGTGAGCGTCGTTTCGGGCAGATCGGCCTTCACGCGCACAGCGTTCCAGGCGAGCCCATCGAGGACATGACCGAAGAGGATGGCTTGGCCATGCGCGCCGAAGCCCTCGTCACGCAAGGCGTCGACGACCGCTTGGGCACCCGCGCGCATGTCCTCAACCAATTCGAGCGCAACCGCGCCGGCACGCCGCCTCAGAACATCGGTCGGCTCCGGGCCAAGAATGGGAAAAGCGGGTCTGACACTGTCGCCGGTTCGCACCAGCAGGCGCGTCGCTTCCAGCCGCGCCAGGTCGGAATGCGCCACGCTCCTGACAGGGACACCCGGCAGGGCCGCGAGCAGGAGACGGCCATGCGCGCGCACCTCGGCGTGCGGCGTCACGCGCGCACCGAGGCAAAAGCAGTGAAGGCTCCAATCCGTCAAATCGTCAGGTGCTTGCATGCGGCAACAATATTGACCGGTACTGCCGGCGCAAGCCTCCGCGGGACCTTGGGCGGCGGTGCATGAGCGGGGTAGTTCCCGCAACTGATGGCCGTCACTGCCGGAACGTCAGCCGCCCGCGCACGGTGTCGAGGATAGTGACGTAAGGCAGGCTGACGGCAAACTCTCCCGTCGCCGGTCTGTAGATCGAAAACCGGATCCCCGCCTCCAGCATCGACGCAGCTTCTCGTTCCGTCAGGGGCGGCTTGTGCGCCGGTCGCGCCCCGGGCGCGGATGTTCCTGGCCACCTCCGGCGAGAAGCGTTGGGTATGGTCGGCAAGCGTCGGCGACTTCAATGACCATGGCAGGTGCCTCGGCAAGCAGGTATGCGCCGACGCGGCAACGCAAGCCGTCTGGCAACTCAGGCGCCGCGACGATCTCGCCCGCAACCTGCCCAGGAACGAACCGTTCGAAATCGATCTCGATGGTCCGACGGAAACGCTCGAGGACTATCTCTTCATCATCGATTTCCGCTGGGGCGAGCGGCTGATGAACGGCACCGCGCCGCCTCATATCACGGAAACCCATGGGGTTCTTTCCCGCACGCTGCTCAAGCGCGCCGGTGGCTAGCCAGGCAAGGTGCCGCCCGGCTAGCCTGTCCGCAGCAGCGATCCGGAACCCGCCAATGCCCTTCACCCCCATGCCCCTCCACCTCGAGACCGCACGCCTGACCCTCCAGCCCTTCACCCAGGCGGACGGAGCCTGGTGGCGGCAGCTTGTTGTCGAGCGCAATGGACAGATGCCGTCGGCCGACGAGGCGCGGGAAGTCATGGGGGTGCAGGAGGATAGCGCGGCAAAGACCGGCATTGCCCTGTTGACCGTGCGCCGGCGCGCCGAGGGCGATTGCATCGGCTATTGCGGGCTGATCATCGGCCGGTCCACCATCGAGGAACCCGAGATCGCCTATGAGCTCTTCCGCGGGGCCCACGGCTTCGGCTACGCCACAGAGGCGGCCACCGCCATCGTCGAAGCGGCCATCGCCACCGGCCGGCGGCGCCTGTGGTCGACGGTGCGGGCGTGGAACACGCCTTCGTTCCGCGTGCTGGAAAAGCTCGGCTTTTCCCGGCACCACAGCACGGATGACGAGCGCGGAGAACTGGTCTGGCTGGTGCGGGAGCTGACAGCGCCGAAGCCGTAGGCCGGCCTGCTTCCGTCCGGTATTATCACGCCAGACGACGTGCCCGTCCTGATCCGGTAAATCATTATGAAGTATCCGCGTGTACCGCGGATTTTCTGAAACGCTTTTCCTCATTGCCGGAATGTCAGTCTCCTGCGCACGGTGTCGAGGATGGTCACGTAAGGGAAGCTTACGGCGAACTCACCGGTCGCCGGTCGATAGATGGAGAACCGGATACCGGCCTCCAGCATCGACGCTGCTTCCCGTTTTGTCAGGGGCGGCTTGTGCGCCGGTCGCGCGCCGAGATCGATGGTGAACTCGATGTATTCGGGAACTTCGACGGGTTCATATGCGGAAGTAGGCATGGCGGGACTCTGCAATTGTTCTCGTTTTGTTCGCATATTGCAAAGGCCACCAATGGTTGTCGAGTCACATTTGCACGGTGTCGGGCGCTCCACTCCGCAGCCTGGGTCGGCACCCTGCTGTGATCTCGGCCGCGCAGCTACCCGAAGACATCCGCGCCGGCCGCGTTCAGCAGCTCGATCTTTTCCCGCTCGCCCGCGATCTCAGAGCGATCCCCCCAGCTGATCCCGAGCAGCACGATGAGCTTGAGAGCATCGATGATATGCGCGCGCTCGGTTTCGCTCAGCGACCGATGCTTCTCGTATTCAGCCACGATGAAGCGCGTCGCCTCGCGTCGAAACCCCCCTTCAGGCGGCATGGCCCACCAATAGATGAGGCTGGCGATGTCGTAGATGAGGAAGCCATAAAAGCTCATGTCGAAATCGAGGACGGCGACGACCTCGCCGTCCCTGAACAGGAAATTGCCGTAGTTGAGATCGGCATGGCAAAGGCCTTTCGGCATGTCGGGCGGAAACACCAGCCCGTCGAGCTCGGCCTTGAACCACCGTCCATCCGCGGTCTCGATCAAGTCCTGGTGCTTCCTCTGGAACTGCCGCCAGCAATAGGCGACGTCGAACGCTTCGCGGTTGGAAAAATATGCGGGGCAATAGTCCTGGATGGTGGTGTGCAGCCGGGCAACGGTCTCCACCACCAGAGCGGCGTGTTCGGCATCGAAGCGGGCGTTCGGATTCGCGCCGTGCTCACCCTCGATGAACGCGATGAGGATGTAGGGCTTGCCGCGATAGGTGCCTGCATATTCCCCGGCGCGATTTTTGATGATCGCCGGCACGGGATACCGCTTGCTCGTAAGGCGGAAACCTGCGCTTCGAAAGCGACGTGCTCGACCGTGCGGTTCTCGTAGTACCGCAGCACCACCTTTCGCCGGGTGGTTTCCAACAACACAGTGGTCTGCCCGGCACCGTTGGCGAAGGTCTGGAAACCGCGATAGCTGCCCAAATCGTAATTGGAGAGGATGGCGGGAAAATCATTCTCAGAGATGCTGGTTTCAACGGGCATGTCGTGAAGCTAGCAGCCCTCCCGAGTGGACGAAACAGCCCGATCTATACGATCCACTCCGGAGTGGCGGCGATCAGTTCCTGCTCCAGCCGCGCAGCAAGGCTGTCGAGCAGCTGCAGCTCCTCATCGCACACAGTTCGCGATGCAGCCGGCGCCTCCCGCCAGCGGTCCCAGAGCGATGTTTCGCGCCCGTTGAGCACATGGTGGTCGCGCAGCACATTGACCTTGATGAACCACATGCCCGTCGTCTCGCCATGGCCGAAGTCGCCGGCATCGGCCTCTGCCCGCCGGCACTTCGTCCACGCCTCGCCCGCCGTCAGGAACACCTCGCGCGGCATGTCGGCCGGATTGAAATCGATGCGATTCTGCCGCTTGAGCATGGGATCGATCTGCGCATCGCTGAGGCGCCAGGACCGGCGCCTCGCATCCCAGTATTCGCACACCCAGTGATCCTCCCAGACCAGGTGGAAGTAGGCGGCAAAGCCGCAGCGCACGCGGGCGGGAATACCCTTGGCGCGGAGGATCGCGCAAAGCATCAGCGCATAATCCCGGCAGGTTCCGATGGACCTCAGCTCGGGTGGTCGCTGTGCCTCGAGAGGGCGTGGATCCCTTGCCAGGATATCGTCCAGCCGCTCGGCAAACGGCAACGTCGTTCGAGCCCCGGCGTCGAGTCTCGGTGTATCGAGCCCGTATTCCCTCAGCCAGCTGGAATGCACCAGCACGCCCTGGATGATCTCGTTGAGACGCGCGACATCGGCGGAAAGGGCGGCGATCGACCGGGCATGGCGGCCAGGATTGGAAAAGCGCGTATGGGTGAGCCAGCGATCGAGATCTTCCATGAGGTTTGCCGGCGGTCGGTACGGGAAACCCAACAGAACCCGGTTCGGCGACATGAGGGAAGGCCGGCAACGGGCTGAACCGTCCAGTCGCGACGGGCAAGTTACTCCAGCCGTTCACGCCGCGCGATGCCGACGCGCCGGAGATAGGCAAGTGCCGATCCGCTTATCCGCACTGCGGTGGGATGGGCCATCACTCGAATGTCAGGAGGTCCGTCCAGCCCCGTGGCATCGCGAATGGATTGGTGCGAGGTCTCGAGCTCTTCGGGCGTCGCGCCTGCGACATGCCAGGCAATGCCAAAGAGGAGCTCCGCGAGCGTCGAGGCTGGAATGGTGCGGGTGACGTGGATTTCGACGTTCGCGTGAACGTTTGGCCTCTCGAGCGAATAGTCGTCCGCGTTCGATAGAACAAGCGTGCCCACCTGATGCGAGGCGTTACGGATCGCATAGCGCCTCTGATACCTCGACCCTCGCTCACCCCTGCTCGATCCATCGGTGTCGGAGATTTCCCGCACGCTCCACGGTGACCGCTCGAAATAGTGGTTGAGCATACTCCCGAAGCCTTCGAAGTGGTCCAGGAAGAGCTGGGTCATGCCACTGGTCCCTTTTTTTGCAGCTCGCATGCCGGACCGCGCTCGGTCGCATGAACTGAAGTACTGCATTGGCCCGTGCAGAACAAACCCCCTCAGCAACCGCCAATCGCGCCGCCAATGTTACTCACGGGCGACCTCCGCCAGGATGTAGGCATCCCCCTCGCGGCGACGGGGCCGCCAAACACGAGGAATTGCCATGAGAAGAATGATCGCTGGGATGCAGGTGTCGCTGGACGGGTTCACGCAAGGGTCCGACCAGACGGGAGAAGAGTGGGTGGATTCGTGGGCAGATGCGCTGGAGCTCATTCCGGACGTCGATGCTTTCGTCCAGGGCGCGGGCATGTATCCGGGCTATGGCGACTACTGGGCGGCCATCCACGCCGAGCCGCAGAGTATTCCGCCCTTCCAGGCACGCCTGCCCTACGAGCGCGAGGTCGCCTATGCGCGGCGGGCTGCCGAGACGCCCCACTATGTCGTGTCCAAGACCTTGGAGAACGTCTCCTGGCCGCCAACGGCGCAAATCGTCAAGGATCTCGATAAGCTGCGTGAGCTGAAGGACAAGGAGGGCGGAAACATCTACGTCGTCGGCGGTCCGACGCTGGTCACGAACCTCCTGAATGCGGGGCTCCTGGACGAGCTCCGGCTCATCGTGCATCCGCTCCTTCTCGCCGGCGGCCGGGCCTTGTTCGAAGGCGTCAGCGACAGGCGGCAGCTCACTTTCGTCGGCGCGCAGCCGGCCGCCTCCGGCCGAGTGGTGTTGAGCTACAGGACGTGACCCAACGGCTGCGGCGCCATCGATCCGCCACCGCATGGAGCTCCCGTTCCGATTCAATCGGAACGGGCTCTACCCCGTGGCTGTGAGCAGGTTGGTGCGCACCTCGAAGGCCAGCGTGGTTCCGTCACTATAGGATTGCTCCACGGGAACGCTCTCGCTGACGATCGCCTCCATTACCCGGCTGCGTTCGTCTTCGCTCATGGCCTTGCCGGCAGCGCTCATGCCGATCAGCGCCATCGTGTTCAGACGCACGAAGGGCGTACCCTCCTCGAACCTCAAGGTGAGCGACAGGATCCTCGAGGTGATGTCTTTAAAGCCCGCGTGCTCGAACAGCGTCTCGAGCCGGGTCGCATCGCCAAAACCGTAGCGCGGATCGGAGATGGGCCCCAAATATCGCTCAGCGATCCGCCGCAGCTCTAGATAGAACGGGACCTCCTCATCGGGGCGCCATGTGGCCACCGCCAGCCGTCCGCCCCGCGCCGTCGCGCGGCGCATCTCACGCGCGGCCGCCGGCTTGTCGGGAAAGAACTGCAGGCCCTGCTGGCAGGCGACGATGTCGAACTGCTCTCCCTCGGCGAGCGGCAAATCGCCCGCATTGCCCTCGCGCCAGTCGATTTCCGGCGCTTGCGCCCGGGCAACTGCAAGCATGCCCGGGCTGACGTCGATACCGACGACGCGGCCGTCGCCGCCCAGCTGCTCCCACGCCACCCGCGCCAATATGCCCGTGCCGCAGGCGATGTCGAGAACCCGATCGCCCGGAGCCAACCCCACCTCCGCCAGAGCCGTTTCGGCCCATGGCCGGAACAGGGGCCGCGCGAGCCAACGCTCGTACATCTGCGGAAAATTCGCCTGGTCGAACGCAAGACCTGGCAGGGTCATCACTGCCTCCGCCATTGCCGTCTCCTCCCTCGAGCCGCCGGCGCTCCGGCTGTCGAACGAGAGTAGGTTTGCTGACGCGATGCAGCAATTGCCGAGATTTCATCGGGCCGATGACTGGAAGGCATCGCGTGGGGGCCATCCTGCCATCACCCCGGTGGCCTGGTGCGTACCCCCACCGCACTGGATTTGGCCGCGGGAAATCAATATTGCATTGGTCCCCCACCATATCCCCAGCTTCCTGCCATGCCCCTTTCCCCCGTCACCCTCTCCGGCCGCCACGTCGACCTCCTGCCGCTCTCGCCCGACCATCACGACGGCCTCGTCGAGGCGGTCAAGGACGGCAGCCTCTGGGAGCTCTGGTACACCAAGGTGGCGACACCCGAGGCGATGGCGGGGGAGATCGAGCGGCGCCTGGGGCTTTTGGCTGGCGGCGCGATGCTGCCCTTCACCGTCTTCGACAAGGCTGCCCAACGCATCGTTGGGATGACAACCTACCTCAATGTCGACCTCGCCGTACCGCGCGTCGAGATCGGGGCGACCTGGTATGCGCGCGGCGCGCAGCGCACGCCCCTGAACACCGAAGCCAAGCTCCTGCTGCTCTCCCACGCCTTCGACGCTCTCGAATGCCGCGTCGTCGAGTTCCGCACGCATGTGCTCAACCAGCAGAGCCGCCGCGCCATCGAGCGGCTCGGGGCAAGTCTCGACGGGATCCTCCGCCAGCACATGCGCATGCCCGACGGCACCATCCGCGATACCTGCGTCTACAGCATTATTGCCCAGGAGTGGCCGGCGGTGCGCTCGCACCTCAACTGGCTGCTTGAAAAGCCGCGCTGAAAAGGAGGGGCAGGCGAGCTGCGGCCGGCGGTCCAACCTCAAGCCGCCCGCTTGCATCGCCGTACTTTCGCCCTTCTATTACGTTCGGGCGGAAACGCGGGAGGCACCCAATGCTCGGTCTCAAGCGCGGTGTGAACGTGCTGGTCGATTACGATCCGGCCTGGCCGGCCGAGTTCGTCGCCGAGCGAGAGCGGCTGACGGCGGCGTTGGGGACGATTGCTAAGGGCATCGAGCACTACGGGTCGACTTCCGTCGTCGGCATGCGGGCCAAGCCCCTCCTCGATATTCTCGTCGGCGTTCTGCCACTGGCGGATTGGGCATGCTGCCCTGAGCCGCTGGCCGCGCTCGGTTACGACTATGCTGAGAACGCAGGCGTTGCCGGCCACTACATCTTCGGCCGGGGCCCGGAGGCGGGCGTGCGCACGCATCTGGTGCATGTGGTGGAATTCCAAGGCGAATCCTGGCGCTCGAACCTGGCCTTCCGGCAGGCCCTGCGCGGTGACGCGGCCTTGCGCCAAGCCTATGTCGCGATCAAGGAGGCGGCGGTTGCGCAAGCGCCTGTCGGCCGCGGCAAATATACGGCGCTGAAGCGCGATTTCATCGACACGGCCAAGGCTGCGCTGGCGGGGTCACCGCAAGCGGAGGACCACCCATGACCACCGAACCCATCCGAGCCGGCGGGTGCCTTTGCGGCGCGGTGCGCTATGAGGTGCGCGGCGAGCCCTATCAGGCCGGCGTCTGCCACTGCTTGACCTGCCGCAAGCTCACCGGCTCGGCCTTCTCGGTCACCGCCGACTGGCGCCTCGACCAGTTCTCGATGACCGGAGAGGTGAAGACGTTCGAGCGCCGGCAATTCTGCCCCGCCTGCGGCGCGCGCCTTTTTTTCCTCTATGACCAAGGCGTCGAGATCTTCCTCGGCACCCTCGACGAGGCGCCGAACGGCATTACGCCGTCGGTCGAGATCTGGACCAACCGCCGCGAGCATTGGCTGGCGCCCGTCGCCGGGGTCAGCCAGCATGAGGGGAATCCGCCGAAGGGTTAGAGCGGGATGCAGGGTGACCGGGAATGCGACACTGACTTCTTCCGCACCCTCGATCAGGCCCCTGCACCGCCCCAGGTGCGCGGCTCAGTCGACGGCGATCGCCTCGATTTCAACGAGAAGAGATGGCGCCGCCAGCGCCTTGACGATGAGCAGGGTGGTGGCCGGCGGAGGTGACGGCAGCGCATGGGCAGCCGCCTCCATGAAACCCGGCACCGAGCTTTCATCGGTCAGGTAGATGGTGACCTTGGCGAGGTTGCGATTGTCCATCCCAGCCTCGCGCAGCACGGCATCGAGATTGGCGACGGCGATCTTCGCCTGCTCGCCGATGTCGGCTCCGACATATCCCTTGGCATCCACGCCCACCTGCCCCGACACGTACACGGTGCGCTGCGCCCCTCGCACCTCGGCTGCCTGGCTGTAGCTGGGCGACGTCGGATAGCCGGCAGGGTTGATCATGGTGAGCATGGAGGTTTCCTGGTCAGGGAGTGTTGGCGTGGGCAGAAGCGTCGTCCCTTTGCGCGCGCAATTGCCTGAGGCGGGTGAATTCAGCCCGCACCGTCTCGGCCATCGCCTCGAGCGGCGTGCGGCTTCGCGAGAGGGTGAGGATGCCGAGATAGAGGACGAGAAGGTGCGTGGTCTCGGCATCCGATGCCTGCGGTCCGAGTTCGCGCTTCAGCACCCCGTCGATGGCATGCCGCACCATGGAGAGGGTCTCATCGATGTGTTTCGAGGCAATGCCCTCGGCATTGCCGAACTCAATGATCGAATTGGCCACCAGGCACCCATAGCCGTCGGCAAGAGGCGGCTCGAGCGCCGTAATGAACAGGCCCTCGAGATCCTCGAGCGCCGCACCCTCGCCCGCATGGACGACCAGCCGCTGTTTGACGAACCCATGGACATACTGGTGCAGAGCCGCCTTAAAGAGACCGGCCTTGTCGCCGAACGCATTGTAAATGCTGCCGGAGGCAAGCCCCGTCGCCTTTTCGAGGTCACCGATCGAGACATCCCTGTAGCCGCGCTGGCGAAAGGCGTTGGCGGCGGCAAACAGGACAGTGTCGCTATCGAATGCGCGTGTTCTAGCCATGGAGGGCATTATAGAGAGAACATTCTAGAATGCAAGTTCTAAAAACGCCTGCGTATCAGTCCAGACGCTCGGTAAGGCGCACCTCCACCTGCTGACCGGCCGCCTTTCCCAATGCCTTGCAAAGCTCGGCCTTCACCGGGAGCTTGTGGTTGCCGTCACCCAGAGGCATGAACGAGCTCGCGAAGGGCTTTCCATCGATGGTTCCGCGCACCTTCACCAGGCCACGCGTTCCAAACGTTGCTGCCGACTTCGGCCAGACAAGGAAGGTCCATCCGCCCTTGGCAGGGCTTTTCTGCAGCTCGGCGCGAAAAACCAGATCGAGTTCGGACATGGTCGGCTCCCCCTTTGAGCGTACACCACAGTGTCGTTCGACAAGGGCGCATTTCGACAGCCGCCGGACTTCGATGCCGTTACCGCGTCATCAGCGCCAGCACGCCCACCCCCAGCATCAGCACGTAGGCCATGCCAACGAGCCCGAGATAGTAGAGCATGCCCCGGTCCTGTTCCGGACCCGAAGCTCTGGGCCGCGAGCGCACCTCGGCCTGGCGTTCCGTTGCGGTCGGCGGCTCACCCGCTGCCTCCGCGTCGGTGCCAAGAGGCGCCGCTGCGGGATCGGGAAAGTTCACCTTCTCGCCGGTGCTCTCGCTGTCGATCGCCGATCGCAGCTGGTCCGTCGTCGGCGTCCGGTCACCCATGACTTTCCCCCTCAACGCTTCAGCCCGCCTCGCCCCCGGATGCCCCGGCGGATCCGACCCGGTGGTACTCGATCGTGTTGCAGAGGATTCCCTGGCAGCCTTCGATATCGATGGTGTCGGGTCCGGTCATGGTCACCGTGCCCGTGGCCTCGCCGCCGCCAAGCATCATCTTGCCCTGCCACTGGTTGGGCGCGATCATCTGCCCCTGCAGGACCTCCTCGTTCAGATAAGCAAGGTTCTCCTCGGTGCGCGACTCGCCCTGGAGATCGGTCATCACCACGCAGAGCTGCGTGCCGTCGTCGCCGCACAGCGTCATGTGGAACGACGTCCCCCATTTGTCTATCCAGTCACCCTCGATCGAGGCCTCCTGCGCCAGGGAACCGGCGGACAAGAGCACGAAGGAGAGAACGGCCAACAGCGAGCGCATGATTCACCTGCCATACAAAGGTTCACATCAGGAACGAAAGCCAACAACAAACGTGGCTCCGCACCCAGGGTTCCCCGCGGCCGCCTCGTCTTCATCTGGTTAAGCCGATCCCATCATAGAGGAACGCCGCGGCCGGATTGGGGGAAACGCCCGCCGGTGATTCCATCAGACCGCATCGCGCTCTAGACTGGCTGAGTCTTGAACCGCCAGCCGATCGGGGGATGATTTGGCCTACGAAGACCGCATTCCGGTGGATCTCACCGGCGGCTGCCAGTGCGGGGCGGTGCGTTACCGCGCCAGCGAGCGCAACGACAACGCGCATATCTGCCACTGCCGCATGTGCCAGAAGGCGATGGGCAATTATTTTGCCCCTCTGGTTTCCGTAGATCGGCGGGCCTTCACCTGGACACGGGGCGCGCCGGCGCGCTTCCGCAGCTCGGCCAATGTCGATCGCGGCTTCTGTTCGGCCTGTGGCACGCCGCTGTTCTATGACGATGTCACCAGCACCCATATCAGCATCACCCTCGGCTCCCTCGACCACCCCGAGCTGGTACCGCCGGTCACCCTCGACGGCACCCAGGGCGTGATGCCGTTTTTCGCCACGCTCCACCAACTGCCCGATACCGGCGTGACCGGCGACGACGATCCCGACTGGGCCGCGGCGATCGCCGCCAGCAACCGTCAGCATCCCGACCACGACACCGACGACTGGCCACCGGTGCATCGGCCGGGTTGAGAGGTGAGTGCGATCGCCGCCTCATCCCCAATTCTTTTGCGCATTTGAGTATTTCCGAGAATTTCCGACCCCGTGCGCTCTCATGACGAGAATTTGACAGGGGGGAACGTCCGATATTAACCGTTTTGCCTGCCGCCCCCGTGCTAACGTTACTGCAAGGCGAGCAATGCTGCCGCCTCCAACGAAATGGGATTGGGGACATAATGAACATTCCTGCATGGACTAAACCCGCGCTATATGGCGCGGTTTCTGGCGCTGTTCTTCTGGCGATCGTCGGCTTCATGTGGGGCGGCTGGGTCACTGCAGGCAGCGCGCAGGATCTGGCGACGAAGAAATCGGCTGCCGACGTGGTCGTCGCCTTGACGCCTTATTGCGTGGAAAGGTCGAGGACCGATCCTGCCCGCGTCACCGTCCTTGCAGAACTCGAGGCTGCCAGATCGACGGCCAAGCGCGCCGTCATTGAAAAGGCCGGCTGGGCGACCCCGCTCGGGTCCGAAAGCCCCAACCGCGCCCTCGCCACCGCCTGCATCACGGCCCTCGAAGCCGCCTGACGCTGGCAACGGTTGCACGCGTATCGAGAGCCGCCGGGCGATCCGCCCGGCGGCTCTCGACCACCAGCACTCCACCACCTTCGATGACACCCGGTGGGTGGGGCGGCCGTGTGCCTCCATCAATTTCATTTGGCGGTTCCGGCTCTCGGATAACCAGCCGGCTACTCCTTGCCGGATACGAAACCCGCTGCCCTCGAGGTCATACGCGCTTCCGGAAATGCCGTCGGCAGAATCGGCTCCAGCACCTCTCGAACCGTCCATTCCCGACACGCCGCCGCCCATTCGGCCATTTCGGGCTTGCCCTGCATGTGCGCCCATGTCGAGAGCGCCGACTGGCGGGCGACGACGAAGACCGCAAGTTCGGATACCGAAAGAGAAGCCATTCCGTAGCCGTCGAGGAACACCCCAAGGCGCCGGATCTGCTCCTTGCCTGAATACTCGTCGTCGTTGCCGATATCGAGCCACGAAAAAGCCGAGTAGCCGAGGTCCCAAAGCCTTGGCCCGGGCGCCAGCGTGTCGAAATCGATGATGCCGCAGGGCATCCCGTCGATGAGCACGCAGTTCGGCGGGCCCCAGTCATTGTGGCACATCACCTCTGCCCCGGCTGCCACCACCGCCGGCAGATCCACCGTCGCATCATGAAAGCGGCGCAGCAGGCGCGCTGCCTGGTGCAGTTGCTCGTCCGTGAAATGCCCGAGATCTGCGGGCACCTCTCCGGCGATGAAAGACAGCACCTCCCGGTTCATCTCATCGACGCCCAGCAAGCGCGGCGTTCCCACAAAGCCCTTTGCTTCCAGATGGCTGAGCAGGTCATGCTGCAGCGTGCGGTCGCGCGATATCGGCCGCCTGACCGTGTCGCCTATCCTGACGACCCCGGCTGTGACGCGACCACCCGTCAGCGCAATCTCAGGCTCTTCCATACCCAACGCTTAGCGCGTCGCCGCGCTCGACGCGAGAACTGAGGCGAAGCGAAGTGCCACGAGGTGGTGACAGCGCCCACCAGACGCGTGCTAGGTTCCCCGCCCGACTGTCATCTGGGAAGGACCGCATGGCCGATTTCTCGCAAAGTTATCTCGGGCAGCTGCGCCAGTTGGTCGGCGACCGCCTGCTCATCGTTGCCGGCACGCGCATCGTCATCGAGAACGAAACCGGATCGGTCCTCCTCGATCTGCGCGCCGATTTCGAGGTCTGGGCGTTGCCCGGCGACGCCTGCGAGCCGGAGGAGGATGCAGCGCAGACCATCATCCGCGAGGTGCGCGAGGAATCCGGGCTCACCCTCGAGAGCGTCACGCCCTTTGGCTTTGCCAGCGACCCGCACTGGGAAACGACCACCTTTCCCAATGGCGACGTCTGCCGCAACTTCTCCCTGATGTTCACCACGCGCGCCTTTTCCGGCACGCCGCGCCCGCTCGACGGCGAAGCCCTCGAATACCGCTGGTTCGACCCCCAGGACCTTCCCGAAATGGTGCCCAACCACCTCCGAAGCATCGAAGCCTGGATGCGCTGGAAAGCCGGCGAGGGGTTCCAGTTGATCTAGGGCAACGTACGATCGGGGTAAGACGGTCGCATTCAGGGAGAGTCGAAGCTTCTAACCGCAACCCGCGTGCTGCATAGCCGTTGCATGCGGACATGCAACACGTTCAGCGGAGGAGAAAATGGCTCGACAAGAAGGTCCCGGAGTCCCTGCTCCGTCCATGCGCGAACCCATTGGCGACTTCGATGTGGTTTCGCAAGATGAATGGAAGGCTGCCCGCGAGAAGCTGCTCGCGGAGGAAAAGACCCTGATGAAAGCCAAGGACCGTCTGGTCGCCAAACGCAGGCTCCTCCCGGTGACCGAAGTTGACCGCAGTTACAGATTCATGGGCACGAATGGCGATCGGGATCTGCTGGGGCTGTTCGAAGGACGACGACAGCTTATCGTCTATCGTTTCTTCTATGCGCCCGATGTCGAGAATTGGCCGGATGGGGCGTGCAGCGGTTGCTCGATGTTTGCTGACACCGTGGTTCATCCTGCGCACCTTGCAGCACGCGACACGACCCTCGCCTTCGTCACTGCTGCTCCTGTCGACAAGATCGAGAGCCTGCGCGAACGGATGGGATGGGATCACATCCCTTTCTATTCGCTGCCCGACGAGCGGTTCTCTCGGGATTTCGGTGTTGAAGAGCTATTCGGCCTCAACGTCTTCATCCGGCGCGGTGAACGGGTTTTCCGCACCTACTTTCTGAACGGACGCGGCATCGAGGAAATAGGTCCCGTCTGGTCATTTCTCGACATGACGCTGTTAGGTCGGCAGGAGAATTGGCAGGAGGTGCCGCCTGGGCGCCCTCAGCGCGATCCCTACACGTGGTGGCGTCTTCACGACAACTACGGCCCAATCGCTGCTCCCAACCCTCCGCAACCGAAGGGAGACGCATGAGTTGGCGAGCCTCTGAGCGTATCGCAAACGTGAGCGGCGATCTCGGGGCCGATTTCGAGGGGCAACGGGGCCGCAACCCTACGCGTTCCGCGGCGCGTGGCGGCGCTGCCGCAGGATCGTGCGTAGAGGCACGAACCCCACGGCTGCATGCCTGCCGCACCCCGCGTGCGCGTCTATGCGCCCCGGTCTGCCCAAGATCATCGGCACCATCTCACGCAAACCTGTTCTACCCGACCACCCCAAAACCACCTCTGTGAGAACGCTATTCCACCGCAGCGACACGATAGGTCGTTGCTGTTGATGCGCGATGGTGGTGGACTAAAGTCAAACGCGGGAAGGAACAGCAATGGACTACAAGTCATTGAACACCCGGCTGATGGCGCTCGTCCTCGGCGCGGTCGCGGCTCTCGCCCTCGTCATGTTCGCCAGCACCATGTTCAACGCACTCGAACCCGTCGGCGTCGCCGTCACAGGCGGCCCGGTGACGACCGCCGGCGTCTCCGCCAACTCTTAGCCTCCTCACGCAAAGCGCCATCAGCCGATCGGCCTTGGCTACCCTGATGTCAAAGCCCGGCAAGGGAGGGCCTGCCCATGGCGCGACGGGCACCTGCACTGATCTGGGCACTGAGCCTGTTCCTTCTCGCCCCGCTCATCGGCGAGTTCCTGCTCGGCAACTTGCCGATCACTTTCCTCCCGGCCCTGATCGCGCTTGCCCCCCTCTATGGTGGTGGTGCGCTTCTCATTCGCGAGACCGCCCGGCGGGCCGGGCTCGGCTGGCCGGGCATGCTCCTCCTCTGCCTCGCTTTCGGCGTCATCGAGGAAGCGTTCGTCACCCAGTCGCTGTTCGATCCCGACTATCTGGGGCTCGGCCTCACCGCCCACGCGGAGGTGCCCTGGCTCGGTATCGGCATGTGGTGGACGGTGTTCGTCCTTGGTCTGCATGCGGTGTGGAGCACGGCCGTCCCCATCGCGCTGATCGAAACGCTCGCCGGCGCAGAGCGCGAAACGTCCTGGCTCGGCAGGTTCGGGCTCGCGGTCACCGCCCTCCTTTTTCTCGCCGGCTGCGCGATGACGGTGATGTTCGAGCAGTCATCGTTCATCGCCGCGCCACACCAGTTCGCCATCGCCGCGATTGCCGTGGTGGCACTGGTCGTCGGCGCATTCATGCAGCGCGGCCGGGCAGGCGCCAACGACACCACCCGCACGGCGCCCCGCCCGCCTGTCGCCGGCCTTGCAGCCTTTGCCGCCGGCAGCATCTTCCTTGGGCTCGCCTATCTGCGCGATATTCCCAACGCCTGGGTCAGCGCCGCGCTCATGCTGCTGACGGCGGCGGCCTTCGGCCTCACGCTCCGATACTGGTCACGCCGAGACGGCTGGACGCAGACCCACCGCTTCGCCGTGGCCGCCGGGATGACCCTTACCTATGTCTGGTTCGGCTTCCTGCAGGTGCCCTCGATCGGCGGCGTCGACCTCATGACCGACCTTGTCGGCAACGCCGTGTTCTCAGCCGCAGCCATCGCCCTATTGTTCGCTGCCGGCATGCGCGTGCGCCGGGAGGGTGACGCGCGCCGGTGATTGAACGACCGGACTCATCGTTCCCGGTCACGCCAACACCCCCGGCAATTCCGCCGCGAGCGCATCGATGGCGAGGCGGATCTTTGCCGGCAGGTGCGGCGTCTCGAGCCAGAGGACGTGGTTGTCGAACACATAACCCGGGTGATCTGTCAGCAACGGCACCAGCGTGCCGACCGCAAGGCGTTCGCGCACCAGGAACGAGGGGAGCCAGGCGAGCCCCATGCCGGCCTCCGCCGCATCGGCGATCGCCTCGAGGTCGTCGAGGCGCAGTCGCGCCGGCGGCGACACCCGCGCCGGCTCCTCCCCCTCGCGCGGAAAGAGCCAGGCATGGGTCCAACCGGGCCGGCTGTAGATGATCGCCTTATGCCGTTCGAGGTCCTCGAGCTGACGGGGCCGGCCGTGTTGGGCGATGTGCGAGGGTGCCGCGCAGACGATCATGGTGTGGCGCCCGATCCGGCGCGTCATCAGCCCGGCTCCCCCCGTAAGCGTCCCGGTGCGGACGGCAAGGTCGAAGCCGTCCTCGGCAAGGTCGACGATACGGTCACCGAACGAAAGCTCGAGCTCGAGCTCCTTGTGCCGCTGCGCCAGCGGCAGCAGGATCGGCGCGATGCAGCGTCGCCCGATAAGGGCCGGCATGGTCACCCGCAGCTTGCCCACCGGCGCGCTGATCTGCCCGCCGACCAGCGCATCGGCGGCCTCGGCCTCCGCCAGCACCGTCCGGCAGCGCTCGTAATAGGCGCGCCCGAATTCGGTGAGGCTCTGGCGGCGGGTGGTGCGGTTGATGAGGCGCACCCCGAGGCGCTCTTCGAGGTGCCGCACATGCTTGCCGACCATGGGCCCGGAAAGTTCGAGCGCTTCCGCCGCCGCCGCGAATGAACCGAGATCTGCGGCCTTGACGAACACGGCCATGCTGGTCAGGCGATCCATGATTTAGAAACTCCTGGTTTCGACTCTCCTGCCTGAACGGCTGTTTATCGGCGAAAATGCCTGAGGCAAAGCTCATTGCGCTCAATTGTTTTCGGAGTTTGTGCGATGGCGCGTGTCGTTCGCTTTCATCAGCTTGGCGGTCCCGAGGTGCTGCGCATCGAGCATATCGATGATGCCGAACCCGGCCCGGGTGAGGTCCGCATCCATGTCAGGGCGCTGGGCCTCAACCGGGCCGAGGCTCTGGTCCGCCGCGGCGCCTATATCGAGACCGCGACCCTGCCCTCCGGCCTCGGCCTCGAGGCCGCGGGCATCGTCGACAAGGTCGGTGAAGGCATTGCCGGCTTCGAATCCGGCGACGCCGTCAGCGTCATACCGCCAAAGTCGATGCTCTCTTCGCCGGCCTATGGCGAACTCGTGACCTACCCCGCCGGCCTCGTCGTCAGGCACCCGCCATCGCTGTCGATGGAAGCGGCGGCCGCCAGCTGGATGCAATACCTCACCGCCTATGGCGCCCTCATCGACATAGCCGGGATGCGCAGCGGCGAACCCGTCGTCGTCACCGCCGCCTCGAGCAGCGTCGGCCTCGCCGCCATCCAGATCGCCAACGCCGTCGGCGCCATCCCGATCGCCGTCACGCGCACCTGCGCCAAGAAAGATGCGCTGCGCGCAGCCGGGGCGGCTCACATCGTCGCCTCGGCCGAGGAGGATCTCGAGCTCGCGCTACGCGAGATCGCCGGGCGGGACGGTATCCGTGTCGTCCTCGACGCAGTCGGCGGCCCCATCTTCGAGCCCCTGACGGCGGCCATGGCGCCCGGCGGCATGCTCATCGAATATGGCGGCCTCAGCCCCGAGCCGACACCATTCCCGCTCCCTGCGATCCTGCGCAAGACCCTGACGCTGCGCGGCTACCTCGTCCACGAGATCACCGGCGATCCGGCCCGGTTGGAACCGGCTAAAGCCTTCATCCTCGATCACCTGGCCACGGGCGCGCTCCGCCCGGTGATCGCCCGCACCTTTCCCTTCGAGGAGATCGTCGAAGCGCACCGCTACCTCGAGTCGAACGAGCAGTTCGGCAAGATCGTGGTGACGGTGTGAGGGCGTTGGGGCTCCTGCCGGCGCAGCTGCTCCTTCCGCGCAGGCCGGGATCCATCCTGAGACCCAGCCCCAGCCGCAAGGTGTGTGTACCGGGCACGAAACCGCAGCACCCGCACTTCCCGTGCTCGCTGATGTCTTCAGGGCTGGATCCCGGCCTTCGCCGGGATGATACCCTGTGGGTGTTGATAGATGGTGCTTCCCTACCCCCGCATCGATCGGAACGTCACCGAGTACCTCAGCTCCTCTACCGGCGGGATCGAGTGCTCCCAGAGCGTGCGCGCCTCGCCGCTGATGAGATAGGCTGAGCCCGGCTCCAGGGTCAGGTTGCGCCGCTCCCACTTCGCCCCGGCCTTGCGCCGGAAGCGCATCGTGCAAGGCGCGCCGAGCGAGATGCCGATGACCTCGTCGAACACCGCCTTGTCCTTGTGCCAGCCGATGGCGGCGCCCGGCTGGTATTCGGTCACCAGTGCCTGCTCGAGAGTTTCGGGGGGAAGCCCGCCGAACGAAGCGGCCTTGTCGCGCAGCGGCACAAGGAACGCCGGCATCGGCTCTATCCTCTCGACGCGCTCCGAGGCAAAGTCATATTTCCAGCCGAACGAAACGACCCGCCGCTTGCCGGTGAACCCGTGGAACTCGAACGCCTTGAACGGCAGCTGCGCGATTGTCTGCGTCAGCCGGTCGGCCTCGTCGACGCCCATCAGCCCCGGCTCGTAGCGCAAGCCCGGCGGCAGGTCCGGCAAAGGCTCTCCAAAGAGGTCCGGCTGGCTCATGGGGCATGAATGAGCCTCCCTCCTGCGAGGTTCCTTCGCGACAATTCCAAGGTTCTTTCGCGACAGATCAAGCTGTTGGCCTGCAGGCCGGCAGCGCGCGGTTTGCCAGATCGATTAAAATCGTGATGGATCGTTTGCGTGGATTATTTCATTTTTGTGACTTAACATCAGTGGCAACCCTGGGAGTTGCGGCCCGTGAAGCTATTGCTGGCAGTCGACATCGCCGATCGCGTCAACCGCGCGGCCGAAGCGGCCGAGACCATCGACTTCGATGCCGAAGCCGACGCGCTCATCGCGCGGCACCCGGAAGCGCACATCTCGCATAACGAGGTGGTGGCGGTGCTGATCGAGGAAATCCAGGCCTTTTCCGGCGACGAAGAGAGCAAAGACGAACCCGTGCGCGCCTGATTTGAACGGCACGGCTTTTGCGCCACCGGTGCCGTGGGTCCCACCTGAGGCCGGCCCCTTCCGATAGCCTGGGTTAACTTCTTGGCGTTCGCGGCACCGGCGGCGGGTTTGCCGCATTGGTGCTGCAGTACGCCGGGAGTAACCCCTATGGACGAATGGACTTTCGACCCGGTGGTGGCCGACGCCATCCTTCGCACGCGCAAGCTCCACCTCAAATCGCTGCGCGAGACGGCCGAATACGCCCTCGACACCAAGCTCGGCGAAGCCGATTGGGCGATCCTCGAGCCGATCTGGCGCTGGCACGACGCCATGACCAGCGAGGAACTGGAGGATCGCCTCAAGGCCGGCGCCTGACCAGGCCGGCGTCCCTGCGCAACCGCCCCGAGCAGTGCGCCCGCCCACCCTTTTCGCCGGCGCCTTCGGTGGCCACCCATTTGAACCGCCGCGCATCCCCGGCGATTACCCTGATTAGGCAATGCTGCGCGAGAAGGGAGAGGCCCATGGACTGGACGGGGATGTTCTTCCAGGGTTGGCAAGGGATCGTCAGGACGCTGGTCGTCGGCGCCCTCGCCTACATCACCCTGGTCCTGTTCCTCAGGTTTTCGGGCAAGCGGACGCTCGCCAAGCTCAACGCCTTCGACCTCGTCGTCACCATCGCGCTCGGCTCGACACTATCGGCTATCCTGCTGCAGGAATCGATCGCGCTGGCCGAAGGTGCGGTGGCCTTGGGCCTCCTCATCCTGCTGCAACTTCTCGTAGCCTGGTTGTCGGTGCGCTCGCGCCCATTCGCCCGACTGGTGCGCTCCGAGCCGACCATGCTCGCCCGCTCCGGCGCCTGGTGCGAGGAGGCAATGCACCGCGAACGGATCACCAGGGAGGAAGCGATCAGCGCCATTCGCCAGTCCGGGGGGTCGGACGTCGCCGACGCCGAATTCCTCATCCTTGAAAGCGACGGCTCGATCAGCGTGGGCCTACGCCACCAGGTGAGCCGCTAGGACGGCGCCGTCCATCTCCGGCGAACTCCCAAACCGATAAGTTCTCACCGACTTCCTTCAGCCCGCGTAAGCAAAATCGGCGCACACCACGTGGGATGAAGCTCCTCGAGGAAAAGCGCCGATTTCGCCGGTACCGCCTGCACATCGGCGCCCAGGTTGTCATCGATGACGGGCTGACGCGCGTGCCCGCGCAGGTGCTCGACGCCTCGACCTTCGGTGCCCGCATCCGCCTCGCCGAGGACGTTCCATTGCCCGCCGATTTCTACATGCTCTTTGCCCACCGCATCGAGCAGTGCCGCATGATCTGGCGGCACCAGCAGACGGTGGGGCTGGAATACGAGGATTGAGTGTCAGAGCCTCTTGAAGAGGCACCATGCCGCCCCACCCCACCGCGTATCACCGCGGTTGTGGTCGTCGCGCGCCACCCACCCACACTGAAGGTGCGCACCATTCCCCGCACCCACCGACACACCTGCCGCCGCTGCATTTTCGGAACGAACAACGCCTTGCCCGTGTTATAAAAACCAGGGGTCGTGCGGCGACCCGATACCTGTCGGCCGCCCGATCCATCTGAGGTCAACTTCTCGAGGAGGACACCATGGGTTTTGACGGGATAGGCTGGCTCGCAGCGATCATCATCGGCGGTCTCGCCGGCTGGATTGCCAGCATGATCATGAAGACCGACACCAATATTTTCCTCAATATCATCCTCGGCATCGTCGGGGCAGCGATCGCCAGCTTCCTCTTCGGCATCCTCGGCATCTCGTTCGGCGGCTGGCTCGGCTATCTCATCGCCGGCCTCGTCGGCGCCTGTATCTTGATCGCCGTGGTACGGGCTGTAAGACGCTAGCGCGTTCACCGATCGCAGCATGGGGGCCGCTGGGCGGATGAGCCCGGCGGCTCTTTTTGCTCTCTGTTGGTGGGTGAAGCACCAGACCACCCCAGCCACCGCATCCCACCCCCGCGCAGGCGGGGCCCGGCCCTGATCACCTCACCAGGCACGAAAAGTCCGGCACGGCCTGACACAGTGCAATTTCGCTTCTGCCTTCAGTTGGTTGCCGAAACCAATCTCCTCTCCGACCATTGTCCGGTCAAGGCATCTCTAAAGGAGATCACCATGCGTAAACTCACATCCTTCAACTTCGTTTGCGCCCTCGCCTGTGCACCCGCCGCGCTCGCCCAGGAAGCGACCATCTCGGTCGACATCTCCGCCATCTCGGCCGACCTGGCGACGGAACTTGATGTCGAGGCGAACGAGCTGCCGACCGCCGTCATGGTCTCGCCCGATGTCGCCGCCGTCGTCTGCGGCGTCGATGTCAGCTCGCTGACCGACACGTGCGTCGCTACGACCTCGAGCACCGAGCTGACGACGCAGCTCGGAAGCGAGATCGAGATCGAGGTCGAGAGCAACGGCGCCACCGAATCCGGGCAGGACGAGGGAGACGAGGGAGACGACGGCTACTGACGCCGCGGCCCGACTGGCGGGCCAGATCAGGAAGGACGAGAATCGGTCCGGCCCGTGCGGCCGGGCCCTTCTCCATGAAAAGCCGTGTCATCGGGATTCCCGGTCGGGTGAAGTACCGGGGGAGCGACGTGATGACCCGTTGCGCCATTCATGCCGGCTTCCCCGCCGCCGTGTCCGCAGCTACGGTGGCGCGGCCGCTGTTCGAGGGCCTTAGCGTCACCGAGAAGCTAAAAGCCCGATGCGGCCAGGACCGACTGATAGGAAGAGCACATCATGATACTTGAGACCTGGGTTTACCGCTGCCTGCCGGGACGACTGCCGGCCCTTCTCGCCCGCTTCGAAAACGCCACGATCGAACTCTTCCACAAGCACGGCTTCAAGCCGCTCGGATTTTTCACCACCCTTGCCGGCCCCTCGCACCAGTCGCTGACCTACCACCTGCAATGGGACAGCCTCGAGCAGCGCGAACGCTGCTGGGCGTCCTTCATCGCCGATCCGGAGTGGCACAAGGCGCTGGCCGAAAGCGAGAAGGATGGTCCGCTCTTGGTCGACAGGTCGAACACCCTGCTGCGCCCCACCAGCTTCTCGCCGATGCGCTAGAGGCAAGCTGGGCAAACAAGCCCCAAAGCATCATCCTGACGATCTTCCGCCCAGTCGAGCTGCCGGGGCGCAACGGAGAGTGTCGCGGGGCCGCATCCTGCTCGATCATGACCGATTTCTGGACATCAATCAGCGGCCCCTTCTTTCGCAGCATCGTTTCCGAGCGGGCGCACATGCTGCTCGCCGTTAAACCCGCAACAGCATCAGGCAGTTGAAGCCCCGGGCCGCGCGGTCGCCACAGCTGGCTGCCCGCCCGCGCCTGACACCTCGCTGACACAAGGCGTCATCCACATTTCATGATGAATTTCATAAGCTTATGGCCATCCGGGGCTCGCAAAGGAGATTACCATGCGTAAGTTGCAAGCCATCATGGCCATATCGGCCCTCGCTTTGACGCCCGCCGCGCTCGCCCAGGAGATGACGATCATCGTCGACCTCTCCGACATCTCGGCCGATCTCGCCGCCGAGCTCGAGATCGAGCTGGAGGAGGTGCCGACAACGGTGAACCTCTCACCGGACATCGCCGCGGTCGTCTGCGGTGTCGATGCCGGCTCGCTGGCCGACAGCTGCATCGCCGTCACCTCCAGTGCCGAGCTCACCGCCCTGCTCGAGGACGAGCTCGATGGCGACGAGGACACCAACAGCGCCGCCGCGTTCGCCCCCGGCCAGCAGGAAGGCCCTGCCCGCGACTTCGCCCCCGGCCAGCAGGACGGCCCGGCGACCGACTTCGCCCCCGGCCAGGTCAAGAAGGACATCGGCGGCGATGACGACCTCGATGAGGAGGACGACGTCACCAGCCGCGGCAACAGCGCCAATGCTCCGGGTCTCCAGGAAGGCGACGCCCGCGATCACGCCCCCGGCCAGACGAAGCAGGACGAGCACGACGGATCCGATTCCGCCAGCGATGAGGACGACTCCAGTCCCTCCGACGACGCTCCCGGTCAGAACAAATAGCCGGACGCACTATCGACAGCCCGACCCAGGCGGCCGGGCTTTCGCCGTGACGGCCGCTGGCACCAAGCCCACCGCACCCACCGGGTGTCACCCCAGCGCAGGCTGCTGCGGGTGACCCCGAGTTGTTGATCGTTGCGGGCAAGAGCACTGGCGCCAAAGATGCGCACCAGGCCCCTCACCACGTACAAAAACTGCGGCTGCGCCTCCAAAAACTCCGCTCATTTGCCACCACCGCGTCAACCCTTTCCCCACCATCCGCAAAGTTGATCATTGCTTGACCCGCAATGCCGCTGTTGCTTGTCCATGGCGGATCTTGGGGAGGGCCTGGCGATGAGGCGCGGGCTGCCGTTTCCGATTCAACTGGGCGCCATGGCGGCCATCGGCTTTGCCGGCATGTTTGCCCTGAACTGGGCAACGACCGATGCTGTCGGCGCGGCCCAGACGCTGCTCGGGCAACCCTCCACCGACTGCCGCATCAAGGGCAACATCTCGCACGGCGGCTCACGCATCTATCACCTGCCCGGCCAGGACTATTACTACGTTACGCAGATCCGCCCCGAATACGGCGAACGCTGGTTCTGCAGCGAGGCCGAGGCCCTGGCGGCCGGGTGGCGGCGATCGAAGGTTTAGTTCGGGCGCCAAGCTGGTCTACCCCACCGACGGGATGGCGACAGAGCCGACGCCGCATGGAGGTACCCTCTCCCCCCACCCACTGGCTGTCATCCCCGCGTAGGCGCCGCCTGCGCGGGGATGACATGCGGTGGATGGTGGAGCAGCAGTGCGGGAGCCGCACCAATGCCGCACGGATACACCCCTCAAGCCACCTTCTCCAGGTGCTTGACCGGCACCTCCACCGCCCGCGCCTCCCCGAACAATTCCAGCATGATCGTTGCCATCGGCCCGTTGATCTCCTCGACCGTCACCATCCGGTCACGGAACGGCCCCTCGACGATCTCGACTTCATCCCCGGCAGAAAATTCCTTGCCCGAGGCCATGAAGCGCTGCTCGGCCGGGGCGTGCGCCTCGCTGACGATCCGGTGCTTGACGCCCTTCTCGATCGTGCGCCCGCCTTTGACGCGCACCTCGACCGTCTCGATGGTCAGCCGCCCATTGGGGATGCGGGCGCGAAAGCGCGCCATGCGCCCCTCCTCGATCAACTGCGGCACGCCGCCGATGCCGACCACGGCCTTGACCAGTGAGACCGAGAACACCCGGTGCCAGGGCACCGGCCCGGCAAAGCCGGCGAAGACGTAGCGCGGCGCCACCGGAAAGGCGAACTCCTCCTTGGTCTTGGCGTAGCGGTTCTTGCGGCGCCAGCGGGTTTCCGTCGGCACATAGACGTCCGCCCCCACCTTTTCGAGCAGGAACGCTGCCACATATTCCTTCTGCGCCGGAACGACGAGCACGTACCAGTTGCGCTTAAAGCCTGTCATGGCTGCTGCCTCCTCTTTTCCTGCTGATGGGGCCGCGCCTGCGGCCGGCGCCGGTCGTATTCGCGCAGCGCCGCGAAGATCTCAGCCATTGAGGCCGTGGGGCCGAGGCCGAGGCGGTATTCCTCGGCGATCTCGCGAATGCGGGCGATGAACGCCGCCCGCGCCGAGCCGGAAGATGAACTGTGCGGGGAATAGGTCATGGTGCCCTCCTCTCGGCGGCTTTCGGCCGCTGCAGGGCACGCCATCGCCTCACCCACCGGCTGTCATCCCGGCGCAGGCCGGGACCCAGCCCTGAACATCTCAACACGCGCGGAAAGTGCGGTTGGCTGGTGATCCCGCCCCATCCACGCACCTTGCGGCTGACGCGGTATCTCGGGATGGTTCCCGGCCTGCGCCGGGATGACATCGAGGTGGTGGGAGCATCAGTGCAGGAGGCGCGAAGGCGGTTCATAAGGACCACCCGCCCCATGCAACCGCCCTCCCGGCCAGCCGTTGAGCTACGCTTGTCCTCCAAAGGGACCGACCGATGCTCGACACCACCAACCGATGGAAGCGACCCGTGACCATCATGCTTTCCGGCGTGCGCAACGACGTCACCGGACCGGTGCAGGCGCGGCACATCCTCCTGGTCGATTGGCCGGCCGAGCGCACGGACAAGCACAAAATCGCCAGCGACATCTGCCTTGCCGCCATGGAGGGCGCCGATCCCGAACCTGCCTGGATCGCCTTCATGGAGGCGGCGATCGAGGCCGGCATCTTCGTCGAGTGAGCGCCTCCGCCCGCTCCGATGACATGACCCAGGAGGTGAGGCTGATGGCCCAGCGCCCCAATGATTTGCCGCATGACGATCCGATCGAGCCCGAGGAGCCGGGTCCCGTGCCGCCGATGCCCGGGGAACCGGGCCGGCCGCAGGAGCCGCCGACGCCGTTCCCTGACCAGCCGCCGGGCGAAGTACCAGAGCCGCAATACCCGCCCGACCGTGACCCGTTCCCCGATCGCGATGTGCCCAAGGAGCCTTTCTGAGCGTGACGAAGGTCATGCCGCGCTCCTTGCCGCATCGAGTTCGCTCTTCAAAACCGTGATCCTGCCGCTGGCGCCAATGACGAACGGCCGGCCGCGCAGCGTCTCGAGGCGGGCAACGATCGGGTCCGTGGCATCGACGACGGCCATCTCGCTGCCGTCGGCGGCCTCGCCGTTGAGCCGCAGCTCGCCTGCACTGCGCCAGGCGCCCTCCCCGATCCACTTATCGAGCGGCGGCGCGTAGCTCAGCGCCTCGATGATCGTGCGCTTGCGCCGCGCCTGCTCCTCGCCGAACCAGGCTGCATAGCGCCTGGCCGCCGCGACGAGCGCGACCTGGTCGTCAAGCGAATGCCCGTCGAACGCCTTCCTCGCCTTGGCCTCTTTGACGTGCGGCGAACGCGGGAAGACCGAGACCAGTTCGTCGAAAAGCCCGCCCGCCCCGCCCCCTTGGGGGGCTGCGGGGGGTTTTTCTGGATTCTGGTTTCTGGCTTCTGGATTCTGGGTAATGGGGTACCCATTGGGCAACCCATTAGGTCCGCCGGATTCGTGAGGAAAATCAGCGCCTTGCGACCAGCGCTTTGCCGCCGATTTTCGGCCCTTGGCCGCCTGGGCGTTGTCCCTGATCATCCGGCGGGAATAGACGACGCCCTTGGCCGTCACGCTCAGCACGCCCGCTTGTGTCAGCTCGGCCATCAGCGCCGAAACCCCCTCCGCGGGCACGCCTGTCATGCGGGCGAGTGCATCGTCGTCTATCGTCCTGCCGTTGAGCAGCAGATGCCCATAGGGCTTGGCCTCGTGCATGATGCACAGGCACTCGATCCAGAGGCCGCGCGCGGCAACGCTCACCGCCCGCAGCGACTGGTCTCCCCGCCAGTCGCGGGGAAAGAATTTCATCCACGGCGCGCTCATCGCCCCGCCTCCCACGTTTGGTTCAGGGCACCACGCCGCCCCACCCACCGGCTGTCATCCCGGCGAAGGCAGAGACCCAACCCTGAACGCCTCACCACGCACGGAAAGGTCGACTTGCACGCGATCCCGCCCCACGCACACACCTTGCGGCTGGCGCGGTATCTCGGGATGGGTCCCGGCCTTCGCCGGGATGACACCGGGGTCGTGGGGGCAGCGGTGCAGGAGCACGGGAGAAAGGAACGGCCGGTGCGCCGAGGGAGGAGGACACAGCGCACCGGCCTGCGGACCCGCGCGGGAGGAGCAACGCGGGACCGATGGGAAACGAGCGGAGGGCTCATGCGATCCCTCCGAGGCTGAGATAAGCGCCGGCAATGAGCCCGCCGGCGCCGATCGCCAGCACCACGCAGAGGGCCGGGCCGCCGGCCTCACCGCGAGCGCCCGGCCGCCAGTAGAGCGCCAGCGGCGTCACGACCACCGCGCCGAAGAGCCAGAGGAAGATGAGCCAGGTCATGCCGCATCCGCCTCCTCGTCGTCCGTGTCGATCTCCGGCTCCGGCTCAGGCCGGATGAAGATCGCTGCCAGGTCCGGCCGCAGCACCTCCCGGCTGATACCGGTGACGCGCTCGACCTGAAGCACGCGCTCGGCCGGCACCTGCCGCCATTGCGAGATCGCCTGCGGCGTGATCCCAACAAGCGCCCGCGCCAGCCGGGCCGGCGTCCATCCATGATTGCGAAGTTGATCTATCGGTGTGTCCATGCACCATTTGAAAGCATAACTTACATCGTAATGCAAGTGCAACTTTCAGTGCATGAAAGCATTCCTTTCGCCATAATGTCGGCCATGGATACGAAAGGTCAGAGAATCATCGCGGTGCGCCGCAAGCTTCAGCTCACCCAGCAGGCGTTCGCCGATACGCTCGGCGGCGTGTCGCGCGGTGCCGTCGGCAATTGGGAGCGCGACCAGGGCATCAAGGAAGAGAACCTCGAGCTTATCAGCCAGAAAACCGGCGTCTCCTTCGAATGGCTGGCGACCGGCCGCGGCAGCATGGACCCGACCGGCCAGGCTGTGGTGCCCCAGAGCCAGAAGATCGTGCGCGTGCCCGATCTCAACATCTTCGGCGGCCTTGGCGGCGGTGGTCTGATGGAGGTGCTGGCCGACGAGGGCACCCCCGTCGATCCCGGGCAGTTGCGCGGCTACTGGACCTTCCCCGATTACATGCTCAACGCCTTCCGCTCGATGGAAGGCATCTATGCCTGGGAAGTGCGCGGCGACAGCATGCAGCCGACCCTGCCCGGCGGCTCGGTGGTCTTCGTCGACGTCACCCAGAACACCCTGCCCCCCGACGACATCTATGCGCTCGATGCCGGTGACGGCCTCGTCGTCAAGCGCCTGCACCTGGTGCCGCGCTCGGACAGCATCGACGTCATCTCCGACAACAAGGACCGCTACCCCGTCGACCGCCTTAAGCGCGACGACGTCGACGTCTACGGCCGCATCGTCGGCTGGTTCCAGTGGAGGAAGTGAGGGTTTGCCGCGCTACTGCGACGCCCGGACGCTGTGCGTCTCTTGATGCACCGTGCCGCCCCACCCACCGCGTGTCATCCCAGCGAAAGCTGGGACCCAGCCCTGAACACCTCACCGCGCATGGGAAGATCAGTGGCTTGAGATAGTGCCTCATCTACACACCTTGCGGCCGGCGCGGCATCTCAAGATGGGTCCCAGCTTTCGCTGGGATGACATCGAGGGCGGTGTGGCGCTGGTTCAGGAACCGAGGGCACTGGTGTAGCGGAGCAACACCCGTCCCTGTACCCGGCTATGCAGCGCACCTACTACGCCTACATCATGGCGAGCCGCAGGAATGGTACGCTCTATACCGGCGTCACCAACGACATCGTGCGTCGGACATGGGAGCACCGCGAGGGGCAGCTCAAGGGTTTCACCAAGGATCACGGCATCAAGCGCCTCGTCTGGTTCGAGGTGCACGCGAGTATCGACGCCGCCATCAGACGTGAAAAGCAGATCAAGGCCTGGCAGCGCGCCTGGAAAATCGAGCTGATCGAGCTGAACAATCCGGACTGGCGGGACTTGTGGTGGGATGTGACAGGGCAGAAATGACCCTGCCCGTCCAGCAATGCCCGTGTAGCGAAGCCGCGGGGTTGCCGGGCTGCGTGCGCGATTGAGGCACCACGCCGCCCCACCCACTGCGTGTCATCCCAGCTTTCGCTGGGATGACATCCGGGGTAGTGGCAGGATAGAGCTGGAGCCGCACCATACCTACGCTCCACCATGCACCGCACCTACTAGGTCTGCGTCATGGCCACCCGCAGGAACGGGAGACATTGCTTTCAACAGTTTGAAAGTAAAACTTGCTTTCACGTAACAGTTATGCTTTCATCACCCCATCACCAATGCGCATTGCCCAGGGCTGGATGGGGACAACATGGCCAACGACGACGCGCTCTGGCGCGCACGCTCACGCATCTTCGCACTTGCCGACCGCACCAACACGCTGAGCGATCTCGAGGACGCAGCAACAAACCTCATCGAAGGCAGACCCGCCTTCTGGACAAACGCCCAATTCGGCAACCAGCCGGCCACCCTCTTCAAGGCCACCGTGAATCGCCTGGCTTCCATTAAAGCCGCCCAGGCCGAGCTTTCCGCCCACTTCACCCGCAACCGCCGCAACGTCCTCTCGCCCGACTGGCTCGACACGCTCCTTCCCCTCAATCCGGCGGCGCTTGCCGATCTCCTTTCCGCCTACCGCCGCGCCGGCAGCTTCCGTACCGCCGAGGAGCTCCTGCGCCGCACCGAGCGCGCCGAAGGCCTCGACACCGTCGAGGTGGCGGCATGAGCGCGGTCGCAGTGGGAAGCTCCTCCGCCCTGCCCGAAGCCGGCCACCCGACATCCCCGCCCGCACCACAGCCTGTCGACGCCACCCAGGACGCCGTCGACCGTGCCCTCGACAGCGCCCAGCGCCTCATCTCCGAACTGCGTTCGGCACGGTTCGCGGCCCTCGCCCGCCAGGCGAGGGATACCGGCGCGTGACCACGCCCGGCTTTGCCACCACGCATCCTGTAGTCACCGGACGCAGCGGCACGCTCCGCCCGGCTCACTTTACTCGGCGGCAGCCCCCATCGCGGCAACGATATCGGGATTTTCCGATTGCAGGCGTCCGCCCGCGCCGGCCAGTTCCAGCGGATATTCGTTGAAGAGGATGAGGATGTCGTCGGTGTTGGCAAAGCCTGCGAAGGCCTTGGCCATGGCCCCGTTCAGCGTCTCGACCAGCTCGCGCCGCGCATCGAGGTTCGGCAAGCGCGGTGCTTCGACAAAGCACACTGGCCGGATCGGCTCGGCCTCAATGCGACCGGACGCAAACGCGCAGCTAGCGTCCGCCACGCCCCCCTGCGCTCTCCCGTTGCCGTTGTTCGCGCCAAGGCGCACAATGCGCCGAGGACAGCTTGTCCTTGAAGCCTTTGGAAGGAGGCAGAGCGATGCATACGGGGGCGACGCGCGAAGGCGCGATGAAACCGACCGCCAGGCAACTGTTGCGGTGGAGCGGGCTGGCCGCTGTGGTGGCCGGCGTCATCTTTGCGGGCATCCAGCCGATCCATCCGCCCGATTTTCTGGCCTCGGTCACCACGCAGGCATGGGCCGTCATCATGCCCCTCAAGACCCTCATGTGCCTCCTGTTCCTCATCGGCATTGCCGGCCTCTATTTCCGGCAGCTGGGCAACGTCGGCTGGGTGGGCTTTCTCGGGTTCGTCTGCCTCACCCTCTCCTGGTGGCTGCAGACAGGCTTCGTCTTCGCCGAAGCCTTGATCGTTCCGGTCCTGGCGACGGCAGCGCCGCAGTTCATCGACAGCTTTCTCGGCATCGTCAACGGCGTCCCCGGCGAGATGGATATCGGCGCCCTTCCGGCCGTCTACGGCGTGGTCGGCATCCTCTATATGCTCGGCGGCCTGCTTCTCGGCATCGCGACGTTCCGCGCCGGCGTCCTGCCACGCGCACCCGCCGCCCTCCTGGCTGCCGCCTCGCTGCTGACGCCGCTCGCCGCGCTGCTTCCGCACGAGATCCAGCGCTATGCGGCGATTCCCGTCGGCCTTGCGCTCGCCTGGCTGGGGCTGGCGCTTTGGCTGGAACGGGATGCGCAGTCCGCAACCCCTGAACTGCACCTCCAGACTTCACCGCCGTCCATGCCTGGATAGGAGCGCCCTTCACCTGCGTGACAACCGGTTTCACCGCCTCACACCGAAGATCCAGAGCATCACCATCAGGCGGCAGGATCCAGTTCACGGATCAGGCTCCGCGGGCCGTTCGACCATCGCCCCGGACAAATTGTTTCGCAGATTGAATTAGATAAGTTGTCCACAGGGCCTTGAGGTGTGGGGGCCTCTTCCTGTACTAATCCTCATCGGGCAGCGTCTGAGACAGGGCGCCCAGCAAATCGAACGATGTGGTGGCAGCATCATCCCGAGGCGGAAACGTCCCGGGCCGCGCCGTGGCCTTGCGCCGCACTCACCATCCAGCCACCGCCGACCTGAAATTGTGCGCCTGCATTCGCCGCAAGCCGAGCTCAAGCCGAGCCGGAGCGACCTAAATCCACGAGTACGACAAGCAAGAGAGGAGACTTCATGTCCGATTCGAATGCGATGAACACCGAACTCACCCTGACCGACCAACTCTATGGCGACAATCCCCTTAAGGTTCGGGAGACGGACCAGTATCGCAACGAATACGTGATGAGTTTCGTCGAGAAGTGGGACGAACTGATAGACTGGCAGGCACGCGCCGAAAGTGAGGGCCAGTTCTTCATCGACGTGCTGAGGGCCCGCGGCAAGGAGACCGTGCTCGATGTGGCGACCGGCACCGGCTTCCATTCGGTGCGGCTGCGCGATGCAGGCTTCAACGTCACATCAGCAGACGGTTCGGCCTCGATGCTGGCCAAGGCATTCGAGAACGGCCAGGCGCGCGGCCTGATCCTCAAGACCGTGCAGGCCGACTGGCGCTGGCTCAACCGCGACATCCAGGGCAAGTACGACGCGATCATATGCCTCGGCAACTCGTTCACACATCTGCACGAAGAGCAGGACCGCCGCCGCGCGCTCGCCGAATTCTACGCCGCGCTCAAGCATGACGGTGTCCTGATCCTCGACCAGCGCAATTACGACACCATGCTCGACGAGGGCTTTTCCACAAAGCACAAGTATTACTACTGCGGTGACAAGGTCAGCGCCGAGCCCGCCCATATCGATGAGGGACTCGTGCGGATGCTCTACAGCTTCCCCGACGGGGCGCAGTACACGCTGAACCTCCACCCGATCCGCAAGAACTACGTGCGCCGTCTGCTGTCCGAGGCGGGCTTCCAGCGCGTGCGCACCTATGGCGACTTTCAGGAAACCTACGCGGAGAACGATCCCGACTTCTTTATCCATGTGGCCGAGAAGTCGGCGCTGCATCTCGTGCGCTGGGATGATGGCACGCGCGACACCGGGCAGAAGGATGTGCGTGAGATCGCCGAGACCTATTACGACAGCAACGACGCCGACACCTTCTATTCCACCATCTGGGGCGGCGAAGACCTGCATATCGGCATCTACACGAACACCAGGGACATTCGCGCCGCCAGCGACGAAACCGTCGACAGCATGGCGGCCCTCGTTCCCGGCCTCGGCCAGTCGACGCGCATCCTCGATATCGGCGCCGGCTACGGCGGGTCGATGCGCCGGGTGGTGGCAAACCATGGCTGCACGGCAACGTGCCTCAACATCTCCGAGACGCAGAACGACTACAACCGCGCCAGGACGCGTCAGGCGGGCCTCGCCGAGAACATCGCTATCGTCCACGGCGCGTTCGAAAACATCCCCGAAGCCGACGCCAGCTATGACTTGGTGTGGAGTCAGGACGCGATCCTGCACTCCGACCAGCGCGAGAAGGTGCTCGCAGAGGTCTGGCGCGTGCTGCAGCCCGGCGGTCATTTTGTCTTCACCGACCCCTGTCAGGCCGACGACGTGCCCGAGGGCGTGCTGCAGCCCGTCTATGACCGGGTGCAGCTCAAGAGCCTCGCCTCGTTCCGATTCTATCGCGAAGCGGCAGAGGCGCGCGGCTTCGAAGTGCTGCGACAGGAGGAGATGACCCATCATTTGCGCACCCACTACGACCGGGTGCGCGAGGAGCTGGTCGCCAACTACGACAAGCTGCGCGAGAACGGCGCGTCCGCCGCCTATCTCGACAAGATGACGGTGGGCCTCGCCAACTGGGTCAAGGCGGCCGATGCCGGCTACCTGGCCTGGGGCATCCAGTTGTTCCGCAAGCCCGCGTGATCCATGGAGCCGGGTGGCATTTTGCCACCCGGCTCTGTTGCCTTTGAGGATCACAAAGCACCCACGGAGCAATCCGCATGGGCGGGCCTCGTCCCGGACACCCAAAGACGTTTCGTTCGCGCTGTTCCCGCCGAAAACCGGCGGAGAATCGACAATCCCGCTCGCACTGCTCAGCTCGCGCCCGGTCACACCGGGATCGACCTGACCGAGCGCAACGCTGCGCAGGGCGAGATCGAACGCAAGATCGCCTGATCGCGACCAACCCTTCCACCGCACAAGACAGAGGAAACGAAGATGAGCAACGACACCTGGCTTTTCACCAGTGAATCCGTATCTGAAGGACACCCCGACAAGGTCTGCGACAGGATCTCGGATGCTGTGCTGGACGCGTATCTCGCCGCCGATCCGGACTGCCGCGTGGCCTGCGAAACACTGGCCACCACCGACCACGTCACCATTGCCGGCGAAGTGCGCGGCCCCAACGAGTTGCGCCAGCACATCGAGGAGATCGCGCGCCGGGCGATCAGGGATATCGGCTACGAGCAGAAGGGCTTTTCCTGGAAGACCTGCGCCGTCAACAACCTGCTACACGAGCAGTCGTCGGACATCGCCATGGGGGTCGATGAAGGCGACAAGGGCGAGGAGGGCGCCGGCGATCAGGGCATCATGTTTGGCTATGCCTGCAACGAAACCGACGAACTGATGCCCGCTCCCATCCAGTTCTCGCACCGCATCCTGCGGCTGATGGCCGAGGACCGCAAAGCCGGGAGCCAGCCGAATTTCGGCCCCGACGCGAAGAGCCAGGTGACCCTCGAATATCGCAATGGCAAGCCCGTCGGGGTCGACACCGTCGTGGTCTCGACCCAGCACGCCGAAGGCCTCAGCCAGGATGACGTGCGCGAACTGGTCAAGCCCTACGTCGCTGCGGTCTTCCCCGAAGGCTGGACGGTGCCCGACGACCGGCTGATCGTGAACCCGACCGGCAAGTTCGTCATCGGCGGGCCGGATGGCGATGCCGGGCTCACCGGCCGCAAGATCATCGTCGACACCTATGGCGGCGCGGCCCCACATGGTGGCGGCGCCTTCTCGGGCAAGGATCCGACCAAGGTGGATCGTTCGGCGGCCTATGCCGCCCGCTATCTGGCCAAGAACGTCGTTGCCGCGGGCCTCGCCGACAAGTGCCAGATCCAGCTTGCCTATGCCATCGGCATGCCCGAGCCGGTCGCACTTTACGTCGAGACACTCGGCACCGGACGCGTGGACAATGCCAGGCTGTCGTTGGTCCTGCGCGAGATGGTGCGCCTGACCCCGCGCGGCATCCGCAAGCATCTGGACCTTCTCAAACCCATTTACGCCCGCACCTCGGCCTACGGCCATTTCGGCCGCAAGCCGGACAGCGACGGCGGCTTTTCCTGGGAGAAGACGGATCTGGCAGACGAACTGGCCCGTGCCTTCGGCGCCACCCAGGCGGCCGAGTGAGCGAAACGCCCCAACCCGGAAGGCGAACAGACATGAACAGACCCGTGAAAACCGATCGCGTCGGCATCACCGTCGAAGGCCCCTTCTCCGAGCACGTGCCCGTATCGGGGAGGTGCCCGTGAGCCGAACCAAACCGCATATCGTGGGCGTCGGTAACGCCCTGGTGGATGTCGTCGCCCCGGTCGATCCGGACGTGATCGGCCGGCATGGCCTGACACCAGGCGGCATGCACCTGGTCGATGCCGATGCGGCCCATGCGCTCTTTGCCGAGGTCGGACCGGGCTTCCGCCAGTCGGGCGGGTCGGTTGCCAACTCCATCGCGCACATGGCCGATAGCGGCCTGCGCGGCACCTATCTCGGAAAGATCGCCGACGACGATCTCGGCCGCACATTCCGGCAGGAGATGGACGGCATGGGCATTGCCGCGCCGGTCGCGGAAGGGTCGGCGGACGAGATCGGCACCGGCCGCTGCGTCGTGCTGGTCACCGCCGACGGGGAGCGCACGATGAGCACCCATCTCGGCGCCGCCGTCACGCTGGCCCCATCCGACATCTGCGCCAACCAGTTCGAGGGCTGCGACATCCTCTTCGTCGAAGGCTATTTGTGGGATGCACCGCAAGGCCACGCGGTCATCGAAACGGCGACGCAATTCGCCCGGGCGACGGGCGCCCGCATCGCACTGACGCCCTCCGATCCCGCCTGCGTCGAGCGCAACCGCGACGGCATGCTGGCGTTCGTTGCCGACCATACCGACATCCTGATCGGCAACCATGTCGAGATCGGCGCGCTGGCCGGTGAGGACGACACCGCGACGGCCCTGAAATGGGCGCTCGGACACGTCGCCATCGCCGCCGTCACCGAGAGCGAGAAAGGCTCCCTCGTCTCCGATGGCAGCGAGCCGGTGCACGTCGAAGCGGTGCCGGTGACGAGGGTCGTCGATTCCACCGGGGCGGGTGACGCCTATGCCAGCGGTTTTCTCAGCGAACTCGCCCGCGGCCGCGATATCGCCGAGGCCGGCCTGATCGGCGCCAGGCTCGCCGCCGGTGTTCTGGGCCATTTCGGCGCCCGCGACGGCGCCGCCGCACGGGCCATCTCGCTGCCCGCGGCCTGAGCCGAAAGGGGCGGGGGCGATGCACGGCCCCCGCCCTGCCCTCCAACGCCTCACAAGCAGCCATCAAGCGACACTGCTAGCTGGACTCGGCGCGCCCCACGGGCTTTGCTCTTGGCATCAACCGCCGAGGCCACCATGTCACGCCCTTCCCTTCCCTCTTTCGCGTGGCCCCTCGCGCGTCCGGCGGAATTTTCTGCAATAGACGTTCCCGCGCGCACGGTTCCGCTGCGCGACCGCGACCCCCGGCGCATCAAGCTGGTCATCGACGGGGGGATGGCCAGGATAGGCTACGCGATCCTCGGAAGCCTGCCGGACGGAGAATGGCGCATCGAAGGGCCCATGCGCGCCGAGGACGGGCTCGCCCGGGCGCAGGTTTTGAGCTCGGTTGCCGGGCTTCCGATCATCCTCTCGCGCAGCAAGGGCGACTGTTCCTTCGGGCTCGACCGCGAGAGGGCGGCAGGTACCCATCTGTAACGCCGCGCAATTGCGCACCCCTTACGCACCTATCTGATGGAGTGGGTTTGGTGCCTCACTCCAGCCTCCGGCTCCTTCACCGACGCCTCACCATCCCCGACGTCATCCCAGCGAAGGCTGGGATCCAGCCTGAGATACCGCGCCAGCCGCAAGATGTGCGTGCAGGGCGAGATCGCGAGCGAACCGGTCTTCCCACGCGTGGCGTGGAGTCGGTTGGGGCCCCTGTGCGGGGTGACAGCCGGTGGCTGGGGTGAGTTAGGGCGCCTCATACCGGTCCTGATGATCTGCCGGCACGGGGCCGGCCGGCAGGCGGCCCCGTGCCAGGTCGCATCGCGTTCTAGGACGGCTCGAAGCAGGTCTTGCCGCCCCAGCCCTGTTCGTCCGACATGTGGCCGTGCAGCACCTTGGCGCAGTAATCCTCGAAGATCGAGTCGCACGGCACATGACCGGGTCCGCAATGCTCGTCGGCGACCGGCTCCTGTCCGCTCGAGAGGCCAAGCCCCGGCTGCGGCGGGGGCGGGTTGGGTGTCACCGCACGGAACGTCTGCGCGGCCGCCGGCCCGGCAAAGAGCCCGATCGCCGCCGCGAGCGCCACGGCGCGGGTGAGGTTGGTGCGGGTGATCGTCGGGTAGTGGGTCATTTCTCTCTCCTTGTGGAACGCGGCCCCGTTGGCCGCGCCTGACCCTCGCCCCTTCGGCCTGAACCTGCCCTGACCCCGCCGTTCAGCCAGCCCCGACGCGCAAGACTGCCCGGTTCTGCAGCGGGAAGACCCGCCTCACACCGGCTTTTCGCAACAAACGTTGCGGCACCTAGCGTCTTTGCGTTTTGATGACCAGCGAAGGCATGTCGAACTCGACGGTTCCGTCTTCGACCACGAATGGTGCGAGTGCCGTCTCCGATGCATCGAGAAGCCGCTCGAACTGCTCGTCGGTCAGCACACCGCCAAGCGTCCACACGCAGGCACGTTCGGTGGACACGAGCGCGCCGATCGACGCGAACCGTACCTTTTCGTTGCGTTGCACGATCTCGGCGCCCTCGATCCCGGCCTCGCGGCAGATCGCACGCAGCCGTTCGGCATCGCCGAGGCTGAACGGGGCCCGGAAGGCGTCGCCGACCTGTTGGCCGAAGAGACGGTCGAGTAACAGCGCAAAGGCACTGTAGCCCGGCGAGTGCTCGACCGCATCGCATACGGCGACCGCCAGCCTGCCGCCAGGTCTAAGGACCCGCATCATCTCGCGCAGCGCCTCCGGCTTGTCCTCGAAGAACATGAAGCCGAACTGGCTGACGACGGCATCGAAGCTCTTGTCGGGCAGCGGCAAGGCCTCGGCCCTTCCTTCCAGCCACTCGATCTCGGCTGGCTTGCGGCGCGCCACGGCGAGCATCTGCGGATTGGCATCCAGCCCGACGACCGAACCCGCCGGGCCAACGATCTTTGCAACCGCAAGCGCCAGCGCGCCGGTGCCACAGGCGACGTCCAGTACGCGGTCGCCTTCCCGCACCCCCGCCTCCGCCGCGACGACCGGTCCCCAATGGGCAAAAAGCGCCGGCACGAATTGGGCATCGTAGACTTCCGCGGGGCTGTGCGTTTGTTCGAGCGTGTTCATGGTCTTGCCTCCACCTGATCGTCAAAGCGGCATACCCGGTGGATATGCCTGAGCGCTCAGGGTATGCTTCGGCCATGGTCCAGGCCCATGACCATACGTCTTTGTCGCTTGCCGCACCGTCCATGATCTTACGTGCCGGACGGCGGGCTGACGCCGCACCGGTAGAGCCGCCATGGCGCTGCGAGACGCCCGGCGGTGACCCTCTCTCGGACGTCCTGCGCACGGTAAGGCTGACCGGGGCACTATTCTTCCTGGTGGACGCGTCCCTCCCCTGGGGCGTGGAGGTGCCGCCGGCGGCGGCCTTTTCTTCCATCATCCTGCCGCGCGCCCAGCATGTCGTATCGTATCACGTCATCCTGAAGGGCTCCGGGTGGGCGAACATCCCCGGCGTCGCGTCCACCTGGTTCGAGACCGGAGACGTTCTCGTCCTCCCCCATGGCGACCCCTACTCGATGCTCAGCTCACCCGGCCAGGCCCCGGAATTCGATGCCGGGGAGACCATGGAGTATCTGCGCGACATGGCGGCGGGCAAGCTGCCTTTCGTCTCCAGGGAGGGTGGGGGCGGCGAGCCGCACTGCGAATTCGTGTGCGGCTTTCTCGGCTGCGACATGCGTCCGTTCAACCCCGTGCTGTCGACCCTGCCGCGCCTGCTGCGCGTGAGGCGGGCCGAGACCGGGGGCGACGACCTGCTGAGCCAGCTGATCGGCCTCACCCTTGCGGAGGCGCGACAGCCGCGGTCCGGCGGCCAGTCCATTCGCCTGCGGCTCAGCGAACTCATCTTCGTCGAGGTGATGCGGCAGTACCTGGAGAGCCTGCCGGCACACCAGACCGGCTGGCTGTCGGGCCTGCGCGATCCTTCGATCGGCAGGGTACTGGCAATGATCCACGAGCGCCCCGCCCACCCTTGGACCCTCGCCGAGCTGGCACGCCATGCCGGCCTGTCGCGCGCGGCGCTGGCTGCGCGCTTCACGCAACTCGTGGGGCATGCGCCGATGCAATATCGCACGCTCTGGCGCATGCAGATCGCTGCGCGACTTCTCGCCGACAGCTCGATGAAGGTGGCGGCCGTCGGACGCGAGATCGGCTACGAATCCGAAGCCGCCTTCAGCCGGGCGTTCAAGAAGGCCGTCGGCGTCTCGCCCGCCGTGTGGCGAGACCGTGCCGCTGGAACCGACTGAGTCCGAATGTGTGCAGTTAAGTTCCTCTTCGGAGTGCCGCAGTTTTTCGAGGCCCGCCAGCAGGATGCGACTTTGCATCAAATCGCGCCGTTCCCTGCCGCAAATTCGTTCGATTCGCGGCGCTAGGTCAGGCGCCATGAAGACGCCGGATCCCATCATGCTGCGGGCCTGCACCGAGCTCGAGCAGGCCCTCTACGCCCTGCCCGAGCCCGACGACGTAGCGTCGGTCGATCTGCGGCTGCGCATCGAGGAGGTCATCGAGACTGCCTACGAATTCGCCTATGGCCGCGGCGGCGTCAGGTGGGAGAATGATGCTTCGGGTACGGCATCGGAGCGTCAGGGGAGCGAGCGTTAACAGCGCGGTCACCTGGTGCGTGCCATCGACGCTCCATCACTCCCGAGGTCATCCCGGCGCCGCGGCTCTTTCACCGCTGTTCCCACCACCTCGATGACATTCCGGCGTAGGCCGGAACCCATCCTGAGATACGGCGCCAGCCGCAAGGTATGTGAACAGGGCGCGAAACATGACCAAAACCGCACTTTCTGCGTGCGTAGATGCGTTCAAGGCTGGGTCCCGGCCTTCGCCGGGAGGACACCCGGTGGGTGGCGAGGGACGGCGCCTCCCAACGGCCCCACCCCTCCTGCCTAAACCCCCAAAATCTCCTCGTGCACGCCGCTCGACCCCCAGCGGATGATCTCCGCGAGCACCGGCACCAGAGCCCGCCCGCGCTCGGTGAGGCTGTATTCCACCCTTTTCGGCACCACCGGATAGGCCTTGCGGGTAATCAGCCCGCGTTCCTCCATCTGCTTTAATTCCCGACTGAGGATCCGCGGCGTGATCGGCCGGTTGAGGCTGCCGTGCAGCAGCGAGCGGCCGATCTCGCCGTAGCGGCGCGGGCCGCCGTAAAGCACACACAGGATATGGAGCTTGTAGCGCCCGTTGAGGATTTGGTTGAAGGCGATCGCCGGACAGAGCCTGATGTGGCTCATATCGAGTCCCGTCAGGGACGAGAACGCCGGCCCTCTCGACTCGGTCATGGTCTTGTTCATGCTACCCTTTTTGTCCGTATTTACAGAAACGTACTACGGCGAATAGAACTCTCTTACGCACTGGAAGCCAACCGGGGGGGAGGAAAAACCATGGGAATCGAGCTGACCGTGCTGGCGCTGGGCTGCATCCTCGGCGTCGTCCAGATCTTCGTTGCCGCGCAATTGGCGACGCGCCAGTACGGCCTTTCCTGGGGCCTGTCGCCGCGCGACGCAGCCGTGCCGCCGCCCGCCCCGCTCGTCGGCCGGCTGACGCGCGCCCGGGCCAATTTCCTCGAGACCTTCCCGATCGCGGCGACCGCCATCCTCATGGTCGAATTCGCTGGCCTCAACAATCAATGGACGGCGATCGGCGCCGTGGTCTGGCTGACGGCGCGGGTCCTCTATGTGCCGGTTTATGCGCTCGGCATCCCTGGCCTGCGCTCGGCGTTGTTTGCCACCAGCATCGTCGGTATCGCCATGCTGCTGTGGCAGGTGCTGACCTGAGCGGAGGGCGGCACCATGGCCTATGACCAGGCAACGGCCGAGCGTGTGCAGAAGAGCCTATTGGGCCGGGATTTCGCCGAAAGGAAGATGATGGGCGCCCTGTGCTTCATGGCGCGCGGCCACATGTTCGCCGGCGTGATGGGCGAGGCGCTGATGGTTCGCGTCGGGAGTGACGCGTACGAAGCGGCACTCACCAAGCCGCATGTGCGCCCGATGCTGATGGGCACCCGCCCCGCCACCGGCTTCGTGCTGGTCGACCCGGCGGGGTTCGCGAGCGACGCGGCGCTCGCCGGTTGGGTTCAGCGGGGGCTGGAGTTTGTTGCAGGGTTGCCGGCGAAGGGATAGCTGGGGCCCTCTTGCTTCGATAATCGATCTCCCCCTACCCCTTGAAGTCTTCCGGGATGGCATCCGTTGGGCGAGGATGGATGGTGCTCTTCCCCGACTCCGCTGAGACTTCGGCTCCTGCCACCAGCGCCCCACCACCCCGATGTCATCAACTCTGAGGTTGCAGGGTGTCTCTGATCCCGGCGAAGGCCGGGATCCAGCCTGAGATACCACCACAGCCGCAAGATGTGTGAACAGGGCACCAGCGATCGCCGATAACCGATCTCGCCGTCCCGTTGATGTGTTCAGGGCTGGGGCCCCGGCCTTCGCCGGGATGACAGCCGGTGGGTGGTGAGGAATGGTGCCTCGAACCCGGGTCGCAACAATCAAACCCGGTGGGTGGAGAGTTTGCTTCCCGCGATCATACCGCCGCCCCCTTTCGAAACCGCCAGCCCCTCCCCATCGAACCGGTGCACAGGCCCCGTCGGCCCCAGGGCGACCACCTCGCCCTGCGCGATCGCCGTCTTCCCCTCGAGCCGCACCGTCAGCCGCCCGCCCTGATCAAGATCGAGATAAACGAACGTATCCGAGCCCAGCCGCTCCACATGCGTCACCGTCCCGCTCCACGGCCCGTCGGCCACGATGTCGATATGCTCCGGCCGCACGCCGATGCGGGCGGCGTCGAACGTGCGGGCGCGCTCGCCGGCAAGGAAGTTCATCCTGGGGCTGCCGATGAAGCCGGCAACGAATTCGGTACGCGGCGTGTCGTAGAGATCAAGCGGCGAGCCCACCTGCTCGACGACGCCATCGCGCAGCACCACGATCTTGTCGGCCATGGTCA
>NZ_BSNS01000024.1 GCF_030160115.1 Devosia nitrariae
CATGCGACACCTCCCCATCCTCTCAGATTAGAGGTGTTGCGATGACCGGTTGAACTCACCAGGCCACGATGGCCATTCACCAGGAAGTCACCATCCCCGCCAGCCCCGCCGCCGTCTACGAGGCGCTGACCAATTCGGAAAAGTTCGCCGCCATGACCGGCGGGCGCAGCGCCGATATCTCGACCGAAGAGGGCGGCTCGTTCGCAATGTTCGGCGGGGACATCGGCGGGCGCAATGTCGAGCTGGTGCCGGGCAAACGGGTCGTGCAGGCCTGGCGCCCCAAGCGCTGGCCAGAGGGGCTCTATTCGCTGGTTTCCTTCAATCTCAGCCAGGACGGGGCGGGAACGAAGCTGGTGTTCGATCAGGTCGGGTATCCCGAAGAGGACCATGCCATGCTCGATGGCGGATGGGCGATGATGTACTGGCAGCCGATGAGCGAACTTCTCGCAGGCAAGTAGCAGCCCGTTAGTTCTCTCGCGTAGCCTGCGTGACGTTGGCGAGCTCGCCGAGAAAATCGCGTACCACCGGCTGCGGCAGTACCGCGAATGGCAGGGGGCGCACCACCCGCATGGCGGCGATGCCGACGCGCACGGTCATCAGGCCGTTGACGACGCCTTCACCGAGCCGCGCCGAGAGCCTGGCGGCAAGCCCTTGACCGATGAGTTGCTCCACCACGCCGTCGGTCAGCACCAATCCGCCGGTGACCGCAAGGTGAGCAAGGATAGCGCCCGCAAGGCGCCAATAGCCAAAGAAGCCGGGGCGTGCGCCATAGAGCCGGGCGATGGCGCCGGCCAACCGCACGCTCTCGTAGATGACGAAGGCGATATCGATTAGTGCGCGTGGCGAGACCGCGGTCACCAGCGCCACGCGTCGAGCCGAGGCGGCGGTCAGGGTTCTGGCGCGCGCATCGAGCGGGGCCATCAGCGTGCGTTCGGCGAGATGAACCTGCTCGGCTCCGTCGAGCATGTGGGAGGCATGTTCGGCGAGTAACCGGCGGGCGCGAGCGAGATCGGCGCGGTGGGCATAGACGGCGTCGAGTCCGGCAAGCACCGCCTTGGCCTTGGCAGGGCGATCCGTGGCGAGAGCGTCAGCCGCTTCTGCCTTGAGGCGGTCGAGGGCGGAGAGGCGACGAAGCGCGGCGATCTCTCGGATGACGAGCGCAAGCACAGCGACGAGGAAGGCGGCGAGGGCGGCAAGGCCGGCCCAGCCCAGCCACTCGTAGCGGGCAAAGAGATCCCGTATCAGCCTTTCGAAGGCAAGCGAGAGGCCCAGCGAAACCAGGATGCCGCCCGTGGTCCAGAACATGCGACCCACCCAGCTCATCCGCCGGGGTGGAGGCGAGACGAGGTCGTCCTGCGGGGGAGGAGCCTCGAACTGTGCGTCCCTGATGGTCACCGCATCGGGCGTGAAAGCGCGTGGCGCGCGCACGGCTTCGGGAATGTCCTTTGCAGGCGCGACGGGCCGGGCGACGGGGCGCTTCATTTCAGCCAGTCTCCGATGAGATAGTCGATGGCGCGGTCGAAGCGGATGTGGGGGAGCACAGGGTCTCCCGAGGCGTTGCGCTCCAGATCGCGCGGCGGGGTGAAGCGCAGGAAACTGAATGCGAGCGGCTTGCCAGCCTCGAAAACCGATTCCGGGTCGTCCGGCAAGTCACCGGGAAACAGGGCGATTTCGGTCCTGCCGTCATAGACTGTGCCGTCGAGTTCCTGCCCCTCGACAGGCGTACCGACGATGGTGGACAGGGTCTCGCCGCGTTCCTCGATGGTGCCTTCGCGGGTCGCGCGGACCGCGGCGATGGCGAGCGATTTCGTCTCGGCCCCGGCGAATTTGGCGCGCCGGGCGGCGTTGGCGAGCAGCCGGTTGAGGATCGTTTCCAGCCGGTCGTGGCTGGTGTGATGCAGATGGTCGGCCTTGGTCGCGGCAAAAAGGATGCGGTCGATCCGGCGCGAGATGAGCTTGGCGATCGGATTGCTCTCGCCCTGGCGGAAACAGGCGAGGACCGAGGTCAGCGCCGTTTCGAGATCGGCGACGGCCGCCGGTCCGGCGTTGAGGGCGCGCAACGCATCGACCAGCACCACCTGCCGGTCGAGCCGGGCGAAATGGTCGCGAAAGAATGGCCGTACCACCTTGTCCTTATAGGCCTCGTATCGGTGCGCGAGCATGGCATGGAGGCTCGAGGAGCGCATGGTGTGATCCTGCGGGGGCAGGGGCGCGAAGGTCAGGACCGGCGAGCCCTCGAGGTCTCCGGGCAGGAGGAAGCGGCCGGGCGGGAGAGTTGAAAGGGCGCGACCATCCTCGCGGCTCGATCGCAGATATTGGGTGAATGCACCGGCGAGCGCTTCGGCGTCGAGGTCGTTGGCGTCCTTGGCAGGGTCGACGCCGCCGAGGATGTCAAGGAAGGGCTTGGCCTCGCTTGCCGAAGCGGGGCGGGAGGCGCGCTCCAAGGCCTCGCGGCTCCATTCGGCATAGCTCAGCGAAAGAAGGGGCAGGTCGAGGAGCCACTCGCCCGGATAGTCGACGATATCGAGGTTGAGGGTCGCCGGGCCGGTCATGCCCGAAAGCCAGCGGTTGGACTGATATTTGAGGACCAGGCGCAATTGCGAGATGCGGCGGGTGCTTTCCGGCCAGGCGGACGGTTTGCCGGTCAGGGCCGCCAGATGCTGCTCATAGGCAAAGCGCGGGATGGTTGCGTCGGGGTACTCGGCGAGTCTGGCGCCGATGAAGCGGCCTTCGGTGAGGGGCGCGAAGCCCGGCAGGCGTCCGCCCGTCAACAGGTTGTGGACGAGGGCGGTGATGAAGATGGTCTTGCCGGCACGCGAGAGGCCCGTGACGCCCAGCCGCAGGGTCGGGGTAAAGGTGCCGGTCGCCGCATCGGCGAAATTGGCCAGCGCAATGCCCAGTTCGTCGACGATGGTGGTTGGCGATTGCGGCAAACGCGTCTCCTCAAGCGCTGAAGAACGTAGGGGCAATCGCAGCAATTGCAAGGCGGTAGCCGCTGGGCACTCGCTGTGTCATGCAACTGTCATCATCCGGTCATCGGCCTGTGACCGCACCCTCCTAGACCTTGGAATGGCTCTAATCTTTCAAAGCCTTTCCATGCTGTTGAGGAGCACGATCATGAACGAGCACCCCATTTTCAAGACATCGCAACTCGAATTCGCCGACGCCGAGCCCTGCAACCCCACCGCCAATCCCACCATGGGCGAGATCATCTCCGCCCGCTTCTCGCGCCGCGGCTTCCTCAAGGGCTCGCTAGCGGTCTCGGCGATTGCGGCGACGGTCAGCCCGCTGGCTTTAATGCAGGCGCAAGAGGCCAGGGCCGAGGAAGGCGGTTCAGCTTTCTCGTTCACAGAGATCGAGGCGGGCGTCGACGAGACGCATCACGTGGCCGAGGGCTACGATGCAGACATCCTGCTGCGCTGGGGCGATGCGGTACTGCCCAATGCGCCCGAGTTCGACCCGGCCAACCAGACAGCCGAGGCGCAGGCCATGCAGTTCGGCTACAACAACGATTATGTCGGTTTCATTCCGCTCGACGGCTCGAGCACGCACGGCTTGCTGGTCGTCAATCACGAATACACCAACCCGCACCTGATGTTCCCGGGCCTGGTGACCCTGGCCGAGGGCGAAATGACCCTGGAGCCGCTGGGCAAGGAGCAGGTCGACGTCGAGATGATGGCCCATGGCGGCACCATCGTCGAAATCGAGAAGGTCGACGGCAAGTGGCGCGTCGTCCCGGATGGCCAGTACAACCGCCGGATCACGGCAATGACCGAAATGGAGATCACCGGCCCGGCCGCCGGCCACGACCGCCTGAAGACCACTGCCGATCCCGCCGGCACCAAAGTGCTGGGGACGCTCAACGACTGCGCTGGGGGCGTGACCCCTTGGGGCACCTACGTCATGGCCGAGGAGAACTTCCACGGCTATTTCGGCGGTGAGCTGCCGGCCGACCACAAGGAGGCGGCCAACTACGAACGCTATGGCGTGCCCGAAGGCTCCTACGAGTGGGCGAACTTTCACGACCGGTTCGACGTCTCCAAGGAGCCGAACGAGCCTAATCGCTTCGGCTACATCGTCGAGGTCGACCCGATGGACCCGACCTCGGTGCCCAAGAAGCGTACTGCGCTCGGCCGCTTCAAGCATGAAGGCGCCGAGTCGATCGTTAACAACGACGGACGGGTAGTGTTCTATCTCGGCGACGACGAACGCTTCGACTATGTCTACAAGTTCGTCACCACCGGCACCTACAACCCGGACGACCGCGCCGCCAACATGGACCTGCTCGACGACGGCACGCTTTACGTTGCCAAATTCGCCGAGGACGGCTCGATGGAATGGATGCCGCTCGTCCACGGCGAGGGGCCGCTGACGGCAGAGAACGGCTTCGAGAGCCAGGCCGACATCTCGATCGAGACGCGCCGGGCCGCCGACCTGCTGGGTGCCACCAAGATGGACCGGCCCGAGGATATCCAGCCCAACGGGACCAACGGCAAGGTCTACGTGATGCTGACCAACAATACCCGGCGCACGGCCGAACAAGTGGACATGGCCAATCCACGTGCCGAGAACGCCTTCGGCCATATCATCGAGATTGCCGAAACGGACGGGAATTTTGCCGCCACCACCGGCACCTGGGAAGTGCTGCTGCAATGCGGCGACCCCTCGGTGGCTGAAGTCGGCGCGACCTTCTCGACCGACACCACTGTCAACGGCTGGTTCGGCATGCCCGACAACTGTGCCGTCGACAGTGAGGGCCGGCTGTGGGTCTCGACCGACGGCAACAGCCCCTCGGCCACCGGCCGTACCGACGGCCTCTGGGCGGTCGACACTGAAGGGGCGGCGCGGGCGACCTCCAAGCTCTTCTTCCGGGTGCCGGTCGGCGCTGAGATGTGCGGCCCGGTGTTCACACCGGATAGCGAGACCCTCTTCCTTGCCGTCCAGCACCCGGCAGACGGCGGCGACGACTGGGAGGGCTTCGGGCGGGTCTCCTATTACGAGGACCTGTCGACTCGCTGGCCGGATTTCGACGAGAATCTGCCAGTGCGTCCGTCGGTCGTGGTCGTCACCAAGCAGGGCGGCGGCAAGATCGCGGTCTGAGCAACAACGAACAGCGAGTATTGGGGCCGGCTCCGATGGAGCCGGTCTTTTCCGGAACGGCGGGGGGTGCGGGACGTTCTTTCGGCACGAAAGGAGTTCCATCATGGACAAGCCCGTTGTTGAAGTCGATACGACGATCGCTGCCGATCCGGGAGCCGTTTGGGCGGCGATGACGGCAAGGCAATCGGCGATGTTTCCGGGCACCACCGTCGAGACAGACTGGGTGGTCGGCCACCCCATCACGTTCTCGGGCGAATGGAACGGCAAGCCCTTCAAGGATCGCGGCGAAATCGAGAGCGTCGAGGAGGGCAGGGAACTGAGCTTCACCCATTGGAGCGAGCTCTCTGGTCAGCCGGATCGGCCCGAAAACTACCACGTCGTGCGCTATCGGCTCGACCCGCAGGGCGATAGGACCAAGGTATCCCTGGCTCAGTTCAATCGCGGTAGCAAGACCGATATCGATGCCGGGACGAGGGCCGACTACGAGAAGAATTGGAGGATGATGCTCGACAGTCTCAAGAACGCCGTCGAGAAACATTGAGGGCGCCGAAGCGCCCTCGTTGTTGTTACTCGCCGATCTGCTCCAGCTCGAACGGTGTCGTCTGGTAGATCACATTGATCCAGTTCTGGAAGAGAAGGAAGGCGTGGCTGCGCCAGCGGTTCTCCGGCACTTGGGCAGGATCGTCATTCGGGAAGAGATTGACGGGAGGAGGGGTGCCGAGCGCAGCCTTCTGGTCGCGCTCGTATTCGTCGGCGAGGGACCGATTGTCGTATTCGAGGTGATTGAGCATGTGTACGGCCCGGTGCTTGGGGTCGTCGAGCATACACAGCCCTACTTCAGGGCTGTCGATCAGCACCTCGAGGTCAGGCGACAAACTCTCGCGTTCGATATCATTGTAGCGAGAGACGGGGACGGCGAGGTCATCGGAGAAACCACGCAGGTACGGCGAAGCGGGCTTGACCACCTTATGGCGGTAAACGCCGAAGGCTTTCTTTTCCATGCGGTAGCGGCGGGCGCCGTGGAAGTGGTGCAGAGCCGCCTGCGCACCCCAACAGATGAACATGGTGTGGTGCACGTGGGTCTGGGTCCAGTTCAGGATATCGATCATTTCCGGCCAGTAGCGCACCTCCTCGAACGGGAGGTTGGCGATGGGCGCACCGGTGACGATGAACCCGTCGAACTTCTGGCGCCGAACCTCTTCCCAGGTTCGGTAGAAGGTCTTGAGGTAGTCCTCGGGCGTGTTCTTGGACTTATGGTCGGTGACGCGCACCAGCGTCAGGTCGACCTGTAGGGGAGTTGCGCCGATCAGCCGGGTGAACTGGGTCTCGGTGCGCTCCTTGTTGGGCATAAGGTTCAAGAGCCCGATCTGGAGCGGGCGGATATCCTGCCGGGCGGCTCTGGTCGAATCCATCACCACGATCCCCTCGCGCTCGAGGGTCTTGTGGGCGGGCAGGTGGTCGGGAATACGGATGGGCATCGGGGCCCTCTTTCGCTGAATGGAAAAGGGAAATCGAAGTCTGTGCAAAGGCCTTTCGGCTATCGCATTCGTCCTTCGATCGCCTTGCCCATCAGTTCGAGGAAATCGGCGCTAGATCTGACCCGGGCGAGGTCGGCGGCCTCGACGATATAGCCAAATTTATCTGCGATCGCCTGGTAGCGCGGCAGCCGGTCGTGAAGGAGCGCGGCAAAGCCCCAGGCGGCAAAGCCGGCCGGATCCACGTCATCGTCCTTTGCGATGCCGTTCATGGCCTTGTACTCGGTCCACTTCTCGATGAGGAATTGCGGCCGGTAATACATCGGTTTCGGGTTCTTCCTAAAGCGCCGCACGAGCTCGTCGGCGTCCTTGTCTGTCCCCCTTATATAGATCAGCACGGTGTGTTCGGTGAGGGTCTTGATAACCGGATCTTCGGGATCGTCATGGTCGACCACCTCGATCAGCGAACCGCCGGTGTCGGCGATGAAGTCCTCATAGCCATAGAGTGCCCGGGCGCGCTCGATGAAATAGGGAATATCCAAGAGCGCCGAGATCTCGGCAACGCGGTGCTGCTCCTGCCGGCGCTGGTATTCGGCAAAGGGCAGGCCCCCCTTTTTCGGATTTCCGGGCGTGCCGAGATAGGTCGAGAGCGGCTCGAGATTGCCGAAGGTGATGTTGGACGAGATATAGATCGAGTCCGAACGCAGGAGGTCCGCCAGGAACGGCACCTTCATGGCTTCGCGCTTGAAATTGTCGACGATGAACTCGCCCATGTGGCGCGTGCCGATGCGATAGTCGACCGAATAGTGGAACCAGCCGTCCTCACGCAAGAGATTGCTCAGCCACGTTTTGCCGACGCCGGACATGCCGAACACCGTCACCGCTTGGCGCGGTCTGGCGCGGAACGCGTCTGCACTCTCGAAAAGCATGGGAAGAACTGCTCCGATCCTCAACCGGCAAGCGTTTAGAGCAAGCGCCCGACCGGCACAAGCAACGCCTTGCCTGCCGGGCAAAAAATGCCCGCCTGCAGGTCAGTCTTGCCGCCATGCGGCTGCAAGGGTCGGAGCGAGCGCCGAAAACCCCAGCAAATCCAATGCCCGGCAGTTGGCATTCTATTTGCACTTAAATGAGCGAAGGCGCCAAACCAGGCGCAAAAAGTTCGGGAGTTATTCATGGGCATTTACGGGGCTCTTTCCAGCGCGGTGACCGGATTGCGGGCGCAGGCGCACGCGCTCGAGAACATTTCGGGCAACATCGCCAACTCGCAGACCACAGGCTACAAGCGCATCGAGACCGATTTCCTCGACCTCATCCCCGATGCGCCGATCTCGCGACAGGTGCCGGGCGCCGTGCTGGCGCAGTCGCGCTCGACCAATGACGTCAAAGGTGACATCAAGACGGTCGCCAACGAGACCTATATCGCGCTCAACTCAAACGGCTTCTTCATCGTCGAGCCCAAGGTTGGCCAGGCGGACGGTAACGCGGTCTTTGCTGGCACCAACTTCTATACCCGACGGGGTGATTTCGAGATCGACAAGGACGGGCGCCTGGTCAACGGGGCCGGCTATTTTCTCAAGGGCCTGCCGATCGACACGCGCACAGGCAACATCTCGGGCTCCGTGCCGGAGGTGATCCAGCTTTCCAATGCGTTCCTGCCTGCGCAATTGACCTCTCGCATTAATTATCAGGCGAACCTGCCTCAACTGCCCAAGACCACCGCCTACAACGCCACCGTGCCGAACAGCGAACTGCTGCACGCGGCCGACTACATGACGGTGCCTGGCTCGGTGACCGCTACCATGACCGGCAGTATGGCCTTGACCGGTGCCAATCCAGCCGACAGCGCCAGCGGGGGGCCGTTCGTCGTCGGCGAGAGCCTGACGCTCAACGTCAACGGCACCAATGTCGTCTTTGACTTCTACGATAGTGGCGCGGGCGCCTATTCCGGCTCCAACCAGGGCATCGACGTTTCGGGTGACATCGCGACGGCGCTTGCGGCCATGCAAACCGCGCTCAGGGCCAGTGGTGGCTCGGCGGCGGCCGACGCCACCGTGGGCATCAGCGGCGGCAATCTCGAGATCACGCTCGGCACCAATTATTCGGCGACGCTGACCGTCACCGGCGATACGGCAACCCTTGGCAACCTAGGGCTAACCGATGGCGACATCGCCTATCCGGCTGTGCCGATCGTGCCGGTGGAGACGGTTTCGGCGGCCCAGAACACACAGTTCCTCACCAATACCATCGCGGGTGGCGCCATCACCGTCTACGCGCAGAACGGCGCACCGGCCAACGTGCAGTTGCGCTGGGCCAAGGTCGACAGCCAGACCAATACGCCGCCGGGCACCGACACCTGGCACCTTTATTACATGTCGAACAGCAACGCCACGGGCAGCGCGCCTATGTGGTCGCGCGTCGATACCCAGTTCCAGTTCGGCGCTGACGGCTCGATGATCTCCCCCTCGGGTTCCTCCATCGAACTGAACAACCTCGCCGTCAACGGCGTTGCCATCGGTGACGTCGACTTTCGCTACAACACCAACGGCCTCTCGCAGTTTGCCGATGTAAACGGCACGGCGAACGTCACCACCCTCAACCAGGACGGTTATGGCGCGGGCGAATTCGTCTCGGTCGCCATCAACGACAACGGCCGGGTGGTCGCCACCTATTCCAATGGCGAGCGCATCGACATGGCGCAGGTGGTGACGGCCGAGTTCAATGCCATGAACAAGCTGAAGCGGCTCGACGGCGGCGTCTATTCGGCGACTTCGGAATCGGGGGAGGCGATCACCGACCTTTCGGGCGGAGGCATCATCGGCGGGTCGCTGGAAGCCTCCAACACCGACATCTCGGAGGAATTCACCAAGCTGATCGTCACCCAGCAGGCCTACGCTGCCGGCACCAGGATCGTCAGTACCGCCGACGAGATGCTGCAGGAAGCGCTGAATATGGTTCGCTAGGGCAAGCTCTGGGCGCCGCCGGTCCGCTGAGGATAAGCGGCACCCGGCGCCCAAATTGCGCCGGGAGCGGCGCGCGGCACTACAATCCGAGAGGAGCCCAGAATGGGTTTGATGTCCACGCTCAATAATGCGGTCACCGGGCTGCGGATCAACCAGGATTCGCTTACCGTCGTTTCGCGCAACGTGGCCAATTCCGGCACGCCCGGCTACCACCGGCAGTCGCTCAATGTCGTTGACTATGCCGATCAGTCTTCGACCTATGCCCGCACGGTCGGGGTCAATCGGGCCTTCAACAAGAGCCTGCAGACTTACTACACGCGGCAGGTGTCGGATGCGGCGATGTCGTCGGTTGAGGCCAACTATCTCGACCGGCTGCAGACCTACCTTGGCAAGCCAGGCGATGCCGGCGCGCTCGACAACGTATTCCAGGACCTGCAGAACGCGCTGTCTTCGCTGGCGACCAGCCCGGATGACTATACCGTTCGCGCGCAAGTCGTTGCGCATGCCCAGACCATGGCCGAGACGCTCAACCGGCTCTCGTCGGACATCCAGACCATGCGGCAGGAGACCGAGGGGCAGATTGCCGCCGACGTCCACGCGCTCAACGGCATGCTGACCTCCCTGCAGGAAGTGAACCTCAGGTTGCTCGACCTCGGCACGGAGGACGGCGCACGTGCCAACCTCCTCGACCAGCGCGACCGGCTGGTCTCGCAGATCGCCGAGAAGATCGACCTGCAGGCCGATTATCGCCCGGACGGTACGGTGGCGCTGATGACGCGCTCGGGCGTCGGACTTCTCGACGGGCGCGCCTCGACCTTCAAGTTCGAGTCGGCCGGTAACCTCGCGGCAACGTCACAATTTAACTACGATCCGGACATCACCAAGGTCGGCAAGCTTATGCTGACCACGCCTTCGGGCCTGACGCTCGATCTCGTGCAGCAGGGGGTCATCCAGGGCGGCGAACTCGGCGGCCTGCTTACGCTGCGCGACCGCACCCTGGTCGAGGCGCAGTCGCAGCTCGACGAAATCGCCGCGAGCCTGGCCCAAGCCTTCGGCACGGTACAGACGTCGGGCCAGGCGGTGACCGCGGGCGCGGCCGAAGGATTCGAGCTCGACATCGGCGACATCGCGCCGGGGCAGGATATGCTCATCAACTATGTCGAGAATGGCGTTTCCCGGCAGGTGCGTGTCGTCAATACGACGCAGGATCTCGACTACAAGGACGCCAGCGGTGTTCGGGTGATCGGCGTCGATATGTCGGCGGGCGCGACGTCGATGGCCACCCGCCTCGACAGCCTGCTACCGGGGCTCGACTTCGCCAACCCGTCCGGCACGATGTTGCGCGTCCTGGACGATGGGGCGACGGGCAATATCGACATCGGCTCGGTCGTCGGGCGTACCAGTTCCACGGCGGCGCAGGGCGCTGGTCTGGCGCTCAACCTCTTCGTCGATTCCGGCAATAGCGGGTTCACCAACAATCTCGATACCGACCCGCCACAGAAGCTGGGGTTTGCCGCCCGTATCTCGGTCAACACGGCGGTGATCGCAGACAACCGGGTACTGGTTCAGCACGAAGTGGGCGGCTCGCTCGGCGACAGCTCGCGGCCCGATTACCTCGTCAACCAGCTCAAGAATATGAAGTTCGTCTCGGGTGGTGACCCGAAGGCAAATCCAAACGTCTTCCAGCTCAATGGCAATGCCAGTGAGATTGTCTCCCAGGTCATGGGCTACCAGGGCAGCTCCATTGCCTCGGCGCTTTCGCGTAGCGACGGCCGGCAACTTACCCTCGACACGGTCGTTCAGCAGATGGATACCGAATACGGCGTTAATATCGACGAGGAAATGGCCCGGCTGATCGAGCTGCAGAACGCCTACGCGGCCAATGCGCGGGTGGTTTCGATCGTCCAGGAACTGCTTGCCGAACTATTTAGAATCTAAGGAGGGGCCGAACCATGATCGTCAATAAGTCGATGTATCCGTTGCAGACCGGGTTTTCGGTGCTCTCCAAAATGCAGAGCCGCATGAGCGTGCTGCAGATGCAGTTGGGAACCGGACAGAAGTCCTCGACCCTTGCAGGGATGGGGCGCGACCTGCCGCTGTCATTGAGCGTACGCTCGCGGCTCGCCCGTATCGAGGGGTTCAGCGCCAATATCGAGACCGTCAACCTGCGTCTTGATTTCTTCGACAACACCATGTCGCGCTTCGACAAGATCGAAGGCGAGGCGCGCAACTCGGCGCTGCCGGGCCAATACGGCACCGGCGACATCAACGTGGCGACGCTCCCGGGCCTGTCGCGGGCGCGCTTCGACGAGATCGTCACCATGCTCAATTCAGAGGTCGCCGGCCGCTATCTTTTCGGTGGCTCGGTGACCGACCGGCCACCGCTCCCCAACGAGCGGGTATTGCTCGAGGGCGAGGGGGGGCGGGATGGTTTCCGCACCGTGGCGGGCGAAAGAAAACTCGCCGATGCCGGCGCCGACGGCCTGGGGCGACTGACGACGAGCACGACGGGCACCACAGTCTCTCTCACCGAGGACGGCGTGCACCCCTTTGGTTTCAAGCTCTCGGTCCTGCCAGCCTCGAATAGCTTCGTTTCCGTATCGGAGACCACGGTCGTTCCCGGTCCGCGCTCGATGGACCTCGACTTCACCGCCCTGCCGGTCGCGGGACAATCGGTCACTATGGGCTTTACCCTGCCGGACGGCACCGAGACGCAGATCACGCTGGAAGCGACGGAGGCTGCTCCTCCGGGCAAGGGCCAGTTCACCATTGGGGTCGACGAGGCGGCGACGGCTGCCAACTTCGAGACGGCATTACGCTCGAGCCTGACTGACGAAGCATCGACGACACTTTCGGCTGCTTCGACGTTCGCGGCATCGCAGAACTTCTTCAACGGTCCTGGAGAGCCGGTGCTGCGGGTCGACGGCAACCCCGCGACAGCAACGGCTCTGCGCCTTGCCACGCTGACCGACACGGTGATGTGGTATTCGGGAGAGAGCCCGGCGGTCAGCGCCGCCAATCTCGGGCGGCTGGATATCGAGCAGTCTGGGGATACGGTGACGCTTGAGGAGAGGGCACCGGTCTCGGCCGCGCATGGCTTCCAGGTGACGGACGTATCACCTTCGACCCCCAATATCACGACGGGCCCGCCGGCCGGAGATCCGGCTTCGCTTTCGGTGCAGTTCACGGCTCCGCCCGCAGCGGGCGAAACCGTCAGCGTCACCCTGACGGAGCCGAACGGGACGACCCGCACGGTCCGCCTCACGGCGGTTAGCGGCAAGGCTGGGCCGGGCCAGTTCAGCATCGGCGCCGACGCGAACGCGACGGCGGCAAATTTTGCCGCTGCGCTCAACGACGGTATTTCGGCCGCCGCCAGCGCGGCCGAAGGTAATCCGCGTCAGAGTGTCACCGCCCAGGTCGATGACGCAACCAAAGCCGCTTACGGGGTCCAAGCCAACGAAAGCGGGTTCCTGCGCCTGATGCGCACGATGGCGGCGATGTCAATCGAGACCTATCCTACCGGCGACTCGTCTTCTCGCGGCCGGTTCGATGCCATGGCGACGCGTCAGATGGCGGAGATGGGCGAGCAGCACAATGCCGAGCGTGGCTCGATCGAGATCGTGACCATGGAGCTGGGCATCGCTCGCATGACCTCGGACAACTCGGCTCAACGGCATACTAACTATAAGGCCCAGCTAGACAACCTGCTCGCAGACGTGGAAACGGTCTCGAAAGAAGACGTGGCCATGGAGATCCTTGCCCTGCAGACCCGGCTCGAGGCTAGCTATCAGGTGACGGCCATGGTCGCGCAGCTGAGCCTGGCGCGGTACATCTAGGCTCCGGTCTCAGCGACCATTCCCGTCGGTGAATAGCGAAAGCCCCGAACATCGTTCGGGGCTTTCGCTCGTTCGGGGGTTTGACGACGGCTCAGCTGGGTTGCTGGGCGCGCAGGCCGGCCGCCAGTTCGCGGTTGATGTTGATCAGCACGTCGAGCTTCTGGGGCTCGGGACGCAGCATGATCTCGTGTGAGCGTTTCATCACGAACAGGCCGAGATTGGCGATGTTCTGGCGGATCGGGGCGGCGAGGGGATGGCTCTCATTGGTGGCCGAGTTGATGAAGACGTTCCACAACTTCCGGTTGAAGGTGAGCACCTGGTTGAGCTCTCGGGGGTCGTCCTCCCAATTGTCGCGCAACCTTTGCAGGTTAGCGGCGGACCGCGTGAGCAGGTTCGCCTCCAGATCGCGAGGATTAGTCGTCCGCTTGGCGACCTGTTGGTAGGCTGCCGCCGCCTGGTTCTGCTGCATGTGCGAAAATGCCCCTCTCGTGCTCGATCAGCTTTTTTGCTGCCTTGAGAGCCTTATAGAGGTTTCCGGTTAATATCTCGTTATTGATTTGGTCAATAAATGGGAGTGTTGATGGCGCTGCTTTGATGATATCATTAACAAGCTCGAAATACTCTCCGCGCAAGGTAGAGATGTCATCCTCCAGATACATCAACTGAACGGCGAGGTAGATCCTCTTGGCAGGGCTGTCCGCCGTCGCCGGGGTGAGGATATCCTTTTCACGCAGAATGGGCGCCTTTCCGTCAATGAAAAAGCGGGCACGCTGATCGGAATTGGTCACGATGCAGTTGCCGATGATCAGGCGTTCGCCCGGTTTGAGTTCGACCTTGAGCGACATGGAGGTTGCCTCGAATCGATAAAATGCGTCGCCAGTATAGACGAGGAGTTCTTCCCCTGCTTCCCATGGACGTGGTGAACGAAAAAAGGCGGGCCGAGGCCCGCCTTTTTCCAAGTTCGAGGCGTTGGTCTTAGAACAGGCGCAGCACGGCCTGGTCGGCCTGCGAGGCCATCGACAAGGCCGTGGATGACAGCTGCTGACGGGTCTGCAGTGCCAGCATATTCGCCGCTTCCTCGTTGGCATCGGCCAGGGTGAGGTTGGCAGCGCCGGTCTGCAGCGTGTTGATCATGTTCTTGGAGAAGTCCTGACGGTTCTCCACGATCGACAGGCTCGAACCGAAGGCGGACGACTGCGAACGGACGGTGTTGATGGCGGTCTTCACGTCGGTAAGGATCGAGTCGATATTGGTATCGCTGTCGAGGTCCGAAGCTACCATGGCCGTCTCGACGCCAAGGCTGGCCGAGTTGATAGAGTCGCCGTTCTTGGTCTGGATTTCCAGTTCGGAAGTGCCGGTCTCGTTGAACGTGATCTTGAGCAGATCGCCGCGCAGCAGGTTAACACCATTGAACGAGGCGTCATCGGCCAGCTTGTCGAGCTGGTCGCGAAGTTCGTTGTACTGGTCGGCGAGATCGGCGCGGACAGAGTTGCCCTCGATGGTGGTACCAGTAACCGACGTCGTGCCGGCAACCTCCAGGTCGCCTGTCGACAGGTTCTCGATGCGAAGCTTGCCGTTGTCGTTGGACGCGCGAACGGCGCCCTCGAGCGTGCCACCTGCCTCAGCTGCTGTGTTGATAGCAGCCACCGCTCCGTCAAGGGTCAAACCGCTAAGGTCGATCGAGATCGGCGTACCGGCGGTGAGATCCTCAGTGGTCGCACCACCGCGGAAGGTGATGGCCGAAGCCGCGTCAAACTGGCCGGGGGTCGTGCCGGCGGCGTAGGTAGCATCGAGCTCATAGGATTGAGTCTGGAAGGACTTGTCCTGACGAGCCTGACGCAGGGTTGACTGCATCGATTCCAGCGTCTTGGTGATCGCCTTGAGACCATTGTCGGCTGCCTGTAGCGTCTGGATGCCGTTGGCCATGCCGTCAAGCAGCTGGCTCATATCACCGGCACGGCTGTTGAGGCCGGAAGCAGTGAAGAAGTTGGTCGGGTTGTCGAGAGCAGAATTCACCTTGTTGCCGGTGGCCAGACGCTCCTGCGTCTTGCCCATCTGGGCAGCGGTGTTCTGGAGCGAAAGCAGGTTCGAGCGAACGGCTTTCGAAAGCGAGATATCGGACATGTTGTTTCCTCTTCTAGGAGACCGATTGCATTGACGCCTCTTCCTGAGACGTGAGGAGGATGCCCACGACGAAATAAAGAACCGTTAATGGCATCGTTAAAGGCAGCACCATCGCGTCGATTTTTGCAGCCGTTGCAGGCGCCTCACGCTGCGCTAGACGAGCCGGCGCGGCAGGAGCGGGACGGGCTCCTGTGGCAGCCTGCGTGAGTCGAGGCGCCGCGCCAATTCCTCATAGCTCTCGGGCATGACGGGAAGCTCGGCGGCGGCAATGGAAGCGGCGAACATGGCGCCCGCTGGCAAATCGCTATCGCTTGCCGGGGCGCGGCGTCGCTGACGCTCGCGCGGTCGTTGATCGGCCAGAAGCGCGGCCTGGCGGGCCGGAACCGTGCTGTCCTGCAGGATGGTGGCATGTCCCGGCGAAGTGCGGGGGCGATAGTCGGCGCTGGCGGCGGCGCCAGCGAGGATCGGCCCGGTAGCGGACACGACAGCCATGGGTCATCCTTACGCTCTAACGATCGCGCCGCCGGCGGGCCGGCGGCGGACGGGATCGGAGGGATGATGCGCGGGCGGCGTTTTAGCCGATGTTGCTGTGATCGCACAATTTTAGTTCAATGTGAACGCGATCAGCGTGCCTTGTTCACGGCGATCCCACGGGCGGAATCGGTCGGGTCGACGGCGGTGGTGCCGTCTGCGCCGTAGGTCTCGGGCCTGGCATCCCGGCCGACGAGCATGGCGACGTCCGTCAGGATGTCGTCGGTCACAGCGCGGGCCGTAGCGATCACGCGCAGGTTCTCGGCCATTTGCGTGGCAAGACGCTCGTGACCAAGGCGCAGTGCGTCGAGTTCGGCCGGCGCCTCGACCTTGAGGCGCTCCGCCTGTCGCTGAATGGAACGGGCGAAGCCGACATAGTCCTGGGCCAGACGGGTCTTTTCAGGCGTCAGTGTTGCCGAGTCGCGGAAGTGGCCAGCCTTGAGAAGGGTGGTTTCGTGGTTCATGACCTCTACGAGGGCGGCAAGCGCAGCCTCGGCGCTGGCGCAGAGGTCCGTGGCGGGCAGGCTGTCGAGGGCGGAAAGGCGTTCTGCGGCGGACATCTAGCGGGTTTCTCCGTTATAGGCGCTTGCGGCGCTCATGGGTGTGGCAAGGGGTATGGCAGGGGCGGCGGCTTGCTGAACGGCGATCAGATCGCGCAGGAGATGATCGGCAAGGCCGATGCCTCCCGCCTCGGCCATGGATTGGGCGAGCTGCTCGGCCTGCATCGAACGCCAGGTTTCCTCGCCGAAGGTGCCATCGGTCTCGATCCCGGAGAACATCTGCTTGACGAGGGTGTGGAGGAACATGCCCTCCAGTTCCTCGGCCTGCCGGCGCAGCTTTTCGACGCGACCGGCCTCGCTTGAGGCAGGAATGGATCCGATCATCATCACAGCACCTCGATCTCGGCCTGCAACGCCCCCGTCGCCTTGATCGCCTGCAGGATGGCGATGAGGTCGCGCGGGGCGATCCCCAGCGCATTGAGGCCGTCGACCAGTTCCTGAAGAGTGATGGACTCGTTGACGAGGGCGAGGTTGCTGTTGGTCTCGACGACGTCGAGGTCGGTATTTGGCTCGACGGCGGTGACGCCGAAGCTCAAAGGGTTGGGCTGAACCACTTGCGGGTTCTCGGCTATGGTGACCGTCAGGTTCGACTGGGCGACGGCTACGGTCGAGACGCGAACGTCCTTGCCCATGACGATGATGCCGGAGTTCTCGTCGATGACGATCTTGGCCGGCTGGTCGGTCTGGACCATCAGTTGCTCGATGTCGGTCAACAAGTCGACGATGTTGCCGTTGAAGCCTGCGGGCAGGGTAACGCGAACGGTTGCCGGATCCTCGGGCACGGCGGTCGGCACGCCGATGAAGTCGTTGATTGAGAGGGCAATGCGCCGCGCCGTCGTCAGGTCGGGGTTGCGCAGGGCGAGGCGCAGGGAATGCTGGGAGCCCAGGCGGAAATCGATCTCGCGCTCGATCAGTGCGCCACTGGAGATACGCCCCGTGGTCGGTACGCCCGAGATAATGGTTGCCGCGTCGCCCTCGGCGCGGAAGCCGTTGATGAGGACCGGCCCCTGGGCGATGGCGTAGACCTCGCCGTCGGCGCCAAGAAGCGGCGTGACCAGGAGGGTGCCGCCCTGCAGGCTGTTGGCGTCGCCGAGTGCTGACACGCTGACGTCGATACGCGAACCTTGCGTTCCGAAGGGCGGGAGATTCGCAGTGACCATAACGGCGGCGACATTGGCCGTGCGCACCGTCTCGCCGGCGGTATTGACGCCCAGCCGCTCGAGCATCGATTGCAGCGACTGCTTGGTGAAGGGCGAGTTGTTGAGACCGTCGCCGGTGCCATTGAGGCCGACGACGAGACCGTAACCGACAAGCTGGTTCTCGCGGATGCCCTCGAAATCGACGATGTCCTTGATACGCGCTGCCGCTGCGGCGGCTTCCATTGCCGGCGCAAATGCAAGGGTGGCGCTGACGCATGCCGCAAGGGCGTATCGCAACAGCCTCATTCTCATGATCTTTCCCCGTATTGCATCCGCACATCCCCATGTGCGGACCATTCACGGGTGGCGTTGCCAGAAGCATGCCAACTACGGGATGGAGTCCGCTCCTGCGTTCAACTCTCTGTAAATGCGGGGCAATTTACGGAATGTTCGGTCGGGGATTGGTGTGGGTGTCGCTTTGGCGGGCAATTCTTGCCGGTCCGATTAAACGTTCATTAACCGTAAGCGGGCAGTTTTTGCCCAGTGCGTTGCAGCCGGGGAGTCGGGTCCGATCGTGCGGATCGAAACCAACAGCAGAACCCGTGGTGTCAGTTCGCGTCCGGCCGCCGGCCGGGCAGCGGGCGGAGCAGAATTTCGGCTCGCCGAAGCCGGCCCGACGACGCGGGCGACCTCATCTCCGATGGTTTCGGCCCCCGCCGGCATAGATGTGCTTTTGGCGTTGCAGGCGGTTGGGGACGCGACCGAAGGGCGCCGGCGAGCTGTCAAGCGTGGGCGCACGCTCCTCGACGTGCTCGAGGAGATGCGGGCCGATCTCCTCGCCGGACGGGTCGAGCCGGCGGCACTCGACAGGCTCGTTGGGGTTCTGGCCGACGCGCGGGAAGCCGCCAGTCCGCAGATCGATGCGCTCCTCGACGATATCGAATTAAGGGTGCGTGTCGAGCTCGCCAAGCACGGGCGCTATCCCTCGTTCTAAAGCCGTGTCACGAAATCGTAGCGCAAATCGGGATAAGGCGGGGCACCGCAAAGTCCTGTCGCGGATCGATCACATGCGGTTTGGCTGCTTGCTCGTCAAGGTGCACTTGACTATATAGGCCGCCTCAGGGGTGCATTGGAGTTGAGTCTGCTGATGTCTTCGGTTGATGACCTTGTAGAATACCGACCCACGGACGACGAACCGTTCATGAACCCGCGCCAGCGGGAATATTTCCGCAAGAAGCTCGAAAGCTGGAAGGAGGAGATCCTCCGCGAAAGCCGCGAGACACTCGAAAATCTCCAGGAAGAAAGCCAGAACCATCCTGACATGGCCGACAGGGCTTCATCCGAGAGCGATCGGGCGCTGGAACTGCGCACGCGCGACCGGCAGCGCAAGCTCATTGCCAAGATCGACGCGGCCTTGAAGCGCATCGAGGACGGCACGTACGGCTATTGCGAAGAGACGGGTGATGCCATCGGCCTTGCCCGACTCGATGCCCGCCCGATCGCCACGCTCTCGCTCGAAGCCCAGGAGCTGCACGAGCGGCGCGAGAAGGTCTACCGGGACGAATAGCTGCGGTTCTGATTTCGAACGACTAGACAAGCCCGCATGAACGCGGGCTTTTTTGTTGTCGCGGGGATTCTCCGGGAAAAACCGATACTCATCCCGGATCCGGGACAGGCTTTTCGCGTCCCGCTTCATGCCAGCGCGATCTCCCGCTCAATGCCGATGTTCTCAAGGAATGTGCGGTCGTGGCTGACGACGATGAGGGCGCCGTCATAGGCCTTGAGACCGGCCTCCACCGCTTCGATGGCGGAGATGTCGAGGTGGTTGGTCGGTTCGTCGAGGATCAGCAGTTGCGGTGGCGTCCTGCCGCCGATGGTGGCGGCAAGACCGGCGCGTAGCATCTCACCTCCGCTCAGCGTGCCGGCAACCTTTAGCGCCGCGTCGGCCCGAAACACGAAGCGGGCGAGGGCGGCGCGGCAGGCATTCTCGTCTTCGTCGGGATTGAGCCGGCGATAATTGTCGCGGATCGTCTGGGTGGGATCGAGGATCGAAATAGTCTGGTCGAGAATGGCGAAGGTCGAGCGGACGCGTGCCGCGCCGGAAGTGGGCGCGAGCTCACCAACGAGCAGCCGCAGGAGGCTGGTCTTGCCCGAGCCGTTGGGGCCGGTGATGGCGACGCGCTCGGGGCCGGTGATGGTGAAGCTGAGGTCTTGGATGACCGGGTTGTCCAGATCAGGGCCGCCGGTCAGGCTGTCGGCCTGAACGACGGTCTTGCCTGCGGGGAGGCCCGTCGAGGCGAGCCTGACCGTCAGGGGCTGCAGCACCTCGACCTGGGCGCGCGCCTCGGCAGCGGCCTCGGCCGCCTCCTCGCGCATGCGATTGGCGAGGCGGGCATTCTCGCCGCTGGTCTCCTGGGCTCGGTTGCGCATGGCGTTCATCAGGATCTTGGGCGCGTCGCCCTTGGCGCGCTTGCGGGCGCCGGCAGCATCCTTCTTCGCCTTGCGCTCGACCTGCGCCTGAACGCGGCGGTCGATCTCGACCATTTTGCGCTCGGCGGTTGCAACACCATGCTCGGCGGCGGCCAGTTCCAGGGCCTTGCGCTCGACATAATGATCCCAGTTGCCGCCATAGGTCCTGGCGCCGAGCGTCGTCAGCTCGACGATCGTATCCATTTGCCGCAGCAATTCGCGGTCGTGGCTGACGACGATGGCGCCGCCCCGCCAGCCGGCAAGGACATCGGCGACCGCTGCGCGGCCGTCGGCATCGAGATTGTTGGTCGGCTCGTCGAGCAGGATCATGTCGGGCGCCTCAAGCAGGAGCGCGGCGAGAGCAAGACGTGTGCGCTGCCCGCCGCTCAATGTCATGAGCGGCCGGTGCGGGTCGAGGTCAGGCAGCCCGGTCTCGGCAAGGGCGGTCGAGAGGCGCGCAGGCAGGGTCCAGTCGGCCTCGCCGGCATCCTCGAGACTTCCGGTTCCTGCTTCGAGGCGCTCGAGGCGGCCAAGAGCTTCGTCTATACCCAGTGCCTGGGCGAGGGTTGCTGCGGTCTCGACCTGCACGGACTGGCGCAGCAGACCCAGCGTGCCGTTGACCGTGACTCGGCCTCCGGCAGGCGTGAGCTCGCCGGTAACAAGCTTTAAGATGGTGGATTTACCGGTGCCGTTGCGGCCGATCAGGGCTGTTCTTTGCGGACCGAACGAGAGATTGAGGCCGTCAAAAAGCGGTTGACCGTCGGGCGTCCGGTAGGTGAGCTCGGTGAGCGTAATGGAGGTGGGCATGGGCAGAGTCCAAGTGGGCGATGCGGGCGAATCGATCGATCACGAGGATGTCCATGGTTCACCGTCCTGTTGGTGCTGCGGATGACGGGAAGATAGGGACGGGGACTGAAGTGTCAACTGCCCTGCCGGACAAAGCCGGCAACTACACCGGCCGCAAGCTCGGATATCCGTTCGCGAGAATGTTATCGTTGCCGGTAAAAAGCCCGGAAACTGTGGCCTTGGCGTCCTAGCGTCACGCCGCCGATTGCGACTAGACCAGCCGCAGTTAGGAAAGCGTTTGCCGCTTTTCGTTAGATATTGATCACCTTAACCGACGGATTTGTCACAAGTGTTGTCCAAAGTATCGCGCCGCGGCTTTCTGGCGCTCGCTCCACTCGCGCTCGCGGCATGTACCTCCAGCCGCCTGCAGCCGGCCGCCGGCGTTCAGCCCGCGGTTTACGTCGATCCCATGTACTACGAAGTGTACGGGGCGATGCCCGACGAGCCGCACCCCATCCCCGCCTTCAATCCGGCAAGCGTCCGGCCGGAGCTGTTGCGGCAGGTCGTGGATTATCCAACTACCGAGCGGTCCGGCACCATCATCGTCGATCCGGGCGCAAAGTTCCTCTATCTCACCCGCGGCGACGGCCAGGCGATCCGCTATGGCGTCGGCGTCGGCCGTGCCGGTTACGACTACCAGGGCGACGCCTATATCGGGCGCAAGGCCGCCTGGCCGACCTGGACGCCGACCGCGACCATGATCGCCGAGGCCCCCGAGCTCAACGCCCCCTGGGCTGGCGGCAAGCCGCCGGGGCTGGACAACCCGCTCGGCGCCCGCGCGCTCTACCTCTACCAGAACGGGCGCGACACGCTCTACCGCATCCACGGCAACAACGATCCCTCCTCGATCGGCCGATCGGTGTCGAGCGGGTGCATCAGGCTCTTCAACCAGGACATCATCGACCTCTACAACCGGGTGACGGTGGGCTCCAAGGTGGTCGTGCTCAATACCGGCCTCAAGGCGCCGAACGATATGGGCTTCATCTGACCGGCGTGGACTGTTGGCAAGGGCTCGGCAAGCGTCGGGCCCTTTGCTCAAGCCCCATACCGCCGCTTCAGGTGTGCCTTGAAATAATCGGCGTTGAGCGGTTCGCCGGTGGCACGCTCGATGAGGTCTGGCGTCGACCAGCGCGAACCTTGCAGCCAGATATGCTCTGAGCGCCACGTGTTGATGGCGACGAAGTCGCCCTTGGCGATCTGCGCGCGTGCGTCCGGCAGGTCCTTTTCCAGAGCGGCCCATTGCTGAGCGGCGATCATGGCGCCCAGCGTATAGCTCGGGAAATAGCCGAAGGCGCCGCCAGGCCAGTGGACGTCCTGCATGGGACCGTCCTTGGGGTCGTTGATGGTCGAGATGCCGAGATATTGCGTCATCTTGGCGTCCCAGGCTTCCGGAATCTGGCTCGCCTCGAGTTTGCCTGAGACGAGGTCCTGCTCCAGCTCGTAGCGCAGGATCACGTGCAGCGGATAGGTCACCTCGTCGGCGTCGACGCGGATATAGCCGCGCTCGACGAAGTTGACCTTGGCCAGAACATCCTCGATATCCCAACCGGCGATGGCGTCCTCGCCCATATGGAGATGCACCAGGGGCAGGGCGAACTGCCAGAACTCGGGGCTGCGGGCCAGCTGCATCTCGACAAAGAGGCTCTGGCTCTCGTGCATCCCCATGCCGCGCGCTCTTCCCAGTGGCCAGTGCGACCAGTCCTTCGGCAGGCCCTGCTCGTAGAGTGCGTGACCGGTTTCGTGCAACACGGCCATCAGCGACGTCAGGAACTCGTCGGTGCGGTAGCGCGTCGTCATCCGGACGTCCGTCGGTACACCCCCGCAGAACGGATGGTGGGAGACGGCAAGGCTGCCATGGGTGAAGTCGAAGCCGACAGCGCGCATGGCGGCAAGGCCGAGCTCGCGTTGCTTTTCGATGGGGTAGGGGCCGGCGAGGGGCTTCAGGGGGCGGGCGGCAAGCCTCTTTTCCTGTGCTTCCAGCGCCTGTGGCACGAAGCCGGTGAGGAAGGACTTGAGGTCGGCGAAGACCACATCGAGCTCGGCCGTGCGGTTGCCCGGGTCGTACTGCTCCATCAATGCGTCGTAGGGGGCGAGGCCGAGCGCGTCAGCACGCAGTTGCGCCTCCTCGCGCACCAGGGCGACGACGCCCTCGAGGGCGGGCAGGAACGCGTCCCAGTCGCCGGTCGGACGCAGCTCGCGCCAGAGCTGCTCGGCGCGCATGTTGGCAGCGGTGCGGCGTTCGACGAATGCGGTCGGCAGGCAGGTGGTGTTGACGTAGACGCGCTCGAACTCGCCGAGCGCCAGACGCTGGTCCTCGGAAAGCTCCTCGGTCTTGGCCGCCTCGATCCAGTCGCGGATTTCGGGGGCCGTCGACTGGGCGTGATACATGCCGGCGAGGTTGGCCATGGCCTCGGCGCGCTTCTCGCCGCCGCCGACGGCCATATGGGTCGCCTCATCGGCGCCGAGGATCGAAAGGGCATGTTCGAAGGCTTCGAGCTTGCGCCCGAGGGCATCGAGCTTTTCAAAAGACATCAATCAAAGACTCCACATCGTCACACGCCTGTAGTTCCACAGGCGGGCGGTCGATGGAAGGGGCAATACCGGGGGTGGCTGCTTACTGCGCAGGCGAGCGGGCTGCGTAGCCGGGCGTCAGAGCCCCGTCGGACCATTCGTAGGTCGCCCAGCACTCCTGGTCGCTGCCGCCCGGTAGATTGCAGTTGGTGCCATCCACCCAGACTTCGAGCGTCGTTCCCATCTCGGCCTGCACCAGCGTCGGTTGACCCCCGAGCGCCGAAACCGGATTCGCAAAACCGCTTGTCGAAAGAGCAATGTCTATCTGGCATCCCCCATTGCCGCAAAAGGCCGTGGCGGCCGCATCGCACTGGAGGTTCTGCGTGTTGAGCACATAGTCCTGGGTGTCGTCGCCATCGAGGTCGGCGGTCATCATCCTGGGCGTGCCGGCGTCGGCGGCGAGCGTTCCGCCCAGCGCTTTGCACTCGTCGGCATAGTCCGAGACGATCGGCGCGACATCGTTGGCGAGCGTTGGGGGATCGGCGTTCATGAGCTCGAAATAGGACTGCATGGCCGCGTCGATCTCGCTCTCGATAGTCTTGATGCGTTCGTCATAGGCCTTTTCGAGGCATTGCACGTTGCCGCCGCAGGTGGCGCGCGCGTCGAGAAATGCCTCGGCTTCGTCGTGCCGGGCGCCGCTACCGCCCATGAGCATGGGTACTTTGGCATAGGCATACCAGAGGCCGGCCATCTGCGAATCGAGGGCTGAAAGCTCGGGATTGCCGCAGATGGCAAGCTCATCGGGCTTTTCGGCTTTGCTGCAATCGAAGCTCGCCGCCTGCGATGGGAGGGCAATAAGAGCCGCGAAGAGGGCAAGGGCGGCGAGTGAAAGGAGGGCGCGCATCGTTGAACCTGTCTCCAGCCAGTTGTGGTGGAAGCTAGGGTATCGGCGGTGAAGGGATGATGAAATGGGAAGCTCGGATTGTCGTCAGTCCTTCCGGTCGCCGCGATAGGCGTTCCAGGCCGCGCCCAGCGCCGCGCCGACGGCGATCCCCATACCAATGCCGAGGGCCGTATTGTCGATCGCAACGCCGATCGCCGCGCCGAGCCCAATGCCAAGTGCGATGCCGAAGCTCATGGCACTGCCGGTGCTCATCCGTGTTCTCCGTCCTTGCGTTTCCCCTCCCAACACGCCGGCCCTTCTGGCGTTCCGCCGGGCCGTACAAAAAGGGGAGGGCGCAGCCGGGGAGACTGCGCCCTTGGGGTGGCCGGTTCCTTCTGGAAGCCGACCGCTGATTGCCCCGCCGCGCCGTATTGGGGGATTGCGCGGCGGGGAAGCTCTTTGGCTAGAACGGCAGAATGGCGTCGAGAACCTGCTGGCCATAGCGCGGCTGCTGTACGTCGGTGATCTGCCCGCGCCCACCATAGGAGATCCGCGCCTCGGCGATCTTGGTCGAGGGGATGGTGTTGTTGGCCTGGATATCGGACGGACGCACGATGCCGGCAACGATGAGGTCGCGGACCTCGAAGTTGACGCGCACCTCCTGCCGGCCCTCGATGACGAGGTTACCGTTTGGCAGCACCTGCGTGACGACGGCGGCGATCGAAGTCTCGAGGGTTTCGGAACGGTTCACCGAACCGGTCCCGGAGTCTTTGGTGCCCGAGGTCAGGTCTATGGCGCCTGACGGGTCGATGCTGCCGCCCGAGAGGTTGGTGACGGCGCTGCCGAAGATGCCACCCATGCCGGCCGAATTGGTCGAGGAACGGCTGCGTGCGGTCTGGTTGTCGATGGCAGCCCGATCGTCGATGGTGACGAGGATGGTGAGGATATCGCCGACGCGGTGAGCGCGCTCGTCCTTGAAGAAGCCCTTGGCCGAGGTGCGGTAGAGCGAGTTGGGCTGGTAAGTGTCGGCAATGGGTTCGGGCATGGGCATGCGCACCGGCTGGTAGCCGGCGACCGTGGTCGGGTCGGTGATGGCGTTGAGCGGCGGCGCCTGGCCGATACTGGCCAGCCTGTCGGTGGTGTTGCAGCCGGCAAGGAGCGCGGCGGCGGTCAGGAGCGTGGCGATCTTGAGGGGGTGCATGGTAATCTCCTGAACCTGTCAGAGGCCGGCAAGGTCGATGGCGCCGGACGTCACCTCGACGGCGCCGGCGGCGATGGCGGTGGTGGCAATGACGCGGCGCGACATGAGGTTCAGCACCTCGACCGGTTCGCCTTGAGCGGCGGCGTTCAGCGCCTGGCCCCTGACCGTCAGCGTCATCGGACCGGAACGGTAGTAGATGGTCACCATGTCGTTGCGCCCCACCACCTGGGGTTCGGCGACATCGGAGGGCCCGAGCACCATACCCTGGCGGCTTTGGCGCTTGAGCGCCTTGCCCACCAGAAGATTCGGGCTTGAATAGCCCATCGCATCCGCCTGGCGCAGCGGAACGGGCCGCATCTCGATATCGTCGGGACCGAGCACCGCGCCTTCCGGCAGAGATCCAGCCAGGTGCGGCATCTCGATCATCAACTCGGCCGTGCCGGCGACCTCGATCGGCTTGTCGACGCCAGCGACGGCAAAGCGTGCCGAGAAGGCGCTGCGGCCCGGCACATGGCGCAGGGCCAGCAGTCGGACCGGCTCGGGTGTGGCTGCAGCGACCAGCGGTGCGAGGTCGCGTGAGAAGGTTACCGCGACCGACATCCCGTCACTGAGGACGCCGCGCGCGGCAAGGTCAGACTGGATCAGGCCGATGAAGTCGGCGCTGCCGACCGTCACACCGGCGCGGGCGACGCGCACATCGGTGAGGCCCGCTGTCGAGTAGTCGGTGAGGCCGATACGGGCCGCGGCTGCCGCCACGTCGTTGAGTGCGACGGTGCCGACCGTTCCCGGACGTGGAGCGCGGAACAGGGGCTTGTCGGCGAGGGCACCAGCTCCCTCGAACATGTCGCCGGCGGTGACGATGGCGTCGGCCACGGTAATATCGGCCTTGAGCGCCGGTTCGGCCAGGGCCGCGCCGGTCATCAGGGCGGCAACACCGACACAGAGCAATGAACGGGTGATCATTCTCACCCTCCTCAGCTCATCTGGTTCGCCGAGCGCATCATCTCGTCGGCGCCCGAGATGACGCGCGCGTTCATTTCGTAGGCGCGCTGGGCGGCGATGAGGTCGGCGATCTCGGTGACCGAGTTGACGTTGGACTGTTCGAGATAGGCCTGCAGCAGGTCGCCGGTGCCGTCGATGTCAGGCAGGCTGATCTGCGGCTCGCCGCTGGCGGCGGTCTCGGCAAAGAGGTTGTCGCCGATGGACGCGAGGCCTGCCTTATTGACAAAACGCGCGAGCTGGAGCTGACCGAGCTGGGTGGGGGCGGCATCCGAGCCGAGATAGGCTTCAACCAGGCCGTCCGGTGAGATCGAGACCGAGACCGCGTCCTCGGGAATGGTGATTCCCGGCTGGATCGGATAGCCGCTCGAATTGACGAGCCGGCCCTGGTCGTCGCGCTCCAGGGCACCGTCGCGGGTATAGGCGGTGCTGCCGTCCGGCATCTCGACGATGAACAAGCCTTCTCCCCGGACCGCGATATCGAGCTCCCGCTCGGTCGCGACCACCGAACCCTGGCTCATGACGCGCGGCGTCGCGACGGTGCGCACGCCCGAGCCGATCTCGAGGCCCGCGGGCAGCATGGTTCCTTCGTTCGAAGTCTGCGAGCCCGCGCGGCGAACCTGCTGGTAGAGCAGGTCCTGGAACTCGGCACGCTGCCGCTTGAAGCCGGTGGTGCGCATGTTGGCGATGTTGTTGGAGATCACCTCGACATTGCGCTCCTGAGCGCTCATGCCGGTCGATGCGATATAGAGAGCTTTCACTTCGGCTCCTCCTTCAGGCGTTGGCGTCGCCGAGACGCTGGATGGCGGATCTGCGCAGGTCGTCCTGCTGTTTCATCAGATTGGCGAGCGATTCATAGGCGCGCTGCACGCGGATCATCTGCGCCATCTCGGCCACTCCGGAGACGTTGGAGCGCTCGACGGCACCCTGGACAACCCGGGTCTGCGTGGCGGCGACGGGCGTGCCGCCGGCAAAGAGGTTGGCGCCCTCGCGGGTCAGCTCCTGAGCGTTGGCGAATTCGACGAGACGCAGGCGAGCCTTGGGGCCTTCGCTCGTTGCGATGGAGCCGTCCTCGGCGATGACGATGCCGGTTTCCTCCGGCTGAAAGACGATCGGGCCGCGTTCGCCCAGGACCGGATTGCCCGAGGAGTCGACCAGCCTGCCCTCGGCGTCGATCTGCAAACTCCCGGCCCGCGTCCAACGTTCGCCCGCCGGCGTGTCGACGGCAAGGAACCCGTCGCCCATCAGCGCCACGTCCAGCTCGCTTCCCGTCTGGACGACGGCGCCGGAGGTCAGGTCGTGACGCGTCGCCCAGTCCTGCACATAGGAGAGCGGCTGGTCGAAGCGCATGAAGTCGCGGTGACTTGCGCCTGGCATCATGTATTCTTCGAACAGCACCTGCTCGGCCTTGAAGCCGGTAGTGTTGATGTTGGCCATATTGTTGGCCATCACATCCATCTGACGCTTGAGCGCGATCTGGCGCGACAGGCCGATGAGCTGCGCATTTTCGATCATGCGAGATCCCCGTTATAGGGCAAACTTTGCCGTTTGCCGGTCCCCGAGCCCTCCCGCTTCCCCAAGCTGGCGGGCTCGTCGGTTACATTGCAGAAACCATGCCAAGGGTGGGAATTTAATTAAATCAAAGACTTCTGGCTTTACTGGCCGTAGGTCTTGCCAGGTACGATGGGTGTCTCAGGCAAAAGCTGCCCGGCAAATTTTGCCGACTTTTCTGTCGTTTGTAACTTTTCGTTAACCATGGACCGCTTAGCTGGACGCGGGCCGGAATCGACCGGACGGCAGGGGTTTGGGGGCAATGGCCGCTGACGCAGAAATCCAAGATGGCGCGACCGATGCGCAGGCTGGCGGCGGGCGTAAGCGCCTGCTGTTTATCATTGCCGGCGCGGCGCTGGCCGTGATGATGGCGGGCGGAGGTGGGCTCTACTACTTCCTCTCAGCTGCGCCGCAACAGCATGGTGAGGGCGAGGGCGGGATCATCGCCCCGCCAGAGACCTTCATTTTCAATCTGCCCACCATGACGGTCAACCTCAACGCCGAGGGCGACAGCGAGGCATTCTTGCGCGTCACCATCGCGCTGGAGGTGGCAAACGAAGAAATGATGCACGAGATCCAGCCGCGGCTGGCCAAGGTGATCGATGCGTTCCAGGTGTACCTGCGCGAACTGCGTAAGAGCGACCTCGATGGATCGGCAGGCATCTATCGGATGAAGGAAGAACTGCTGCGGCGGGTCAACGTCGCCATCTACCCATCGCGGGTGGAAAGCATTCTCTTCAAAGAACTGCTGGTGCAGTAGGATGGCTGGCCCGAACGAACAGGACAAGCTGGCAGAGGAATGGGGGCTCGACGCTCTCAACGATCCGCCGGCCGACGCGCAGATGAGCGAGGACGAGAGGGCCGCCGCAGCCACCGCAGAATGGGCGGCGATGCTCGAGGCCGATCCCGCCGGCGCCGACGGCAGCGCGGCCGATCGGGTGCTCAACCAGGACGAGATCGACAGCCTCCTGGGGTTCGATCCCAATGCCGGCGGCAATGTCGAGCTGACGGGCGTCCAGGCCTTGATCAACTCGGCGCTCGTCTCCTACGAACGCCTGCCCATGCTCGAGATTGTCTTCGACCGGCTGGTGCGGCTGGCAACGACGAGCCTGCGCAACTTCACCTCCGACAATGTCGAGGTGTCGATGGATTCGATCTCTTCGGTCCGGTTCGGCGACTACCTCAACTCCATTCCGCTGCCCGCCATCCTCTCGGTCATCAAAGCCGAGGAATGGGACAACTACGGGCTCCTCACCATCGATTCCAACCTCATCTACTCGATGATCGACGTGCTGCTCGGCGGCCGGCGTACGGGCGGCGCCATCCGCGTGGAAGGACGGCCCTACACCACCATTGAAATGACGCTGGCACGCCGGCTGATCGAAGTGATCCTGGAGGACACCCACCGGGCGTTCGAGCCGGTCACGCAGGTCAACTTCAAGCTCGAGCGCATGGAGACCAACCCGCGCTTTGCCGCCATCTCGCGGCCGGCGAACGCGGCCATTCTCATCGAACTACGCATCGAAATGGACGATCGCGGCGGCAAGATCGAGATCCTCCTGCCCTACGCCACGATCGAACCGATCCGTGAACAGCTCCTGCAGATGTTCATGGGCGAGAAATTCGGCCGCGACCCGATCTGGGAAGGGCACCTGGCCACCGAGATCTACCAGGCCGGGGTCGAGATCGATGCTATCCTTCACGAGCAGGACCTGCCCCTTGCCAAGGTTCTGGCGCTGGAGACGGGTGATACCGTGATGTTCGAGCGCGCTCCGACCGATCCGGTGCAGTTGCGCTGCGGGGACGTGGAACTGACCGAAGCCATCATGGGTCATATCGGTAAGAATGTTTCGGTGCGGGTGGTGCGGCCGCTCAATCCGCCCAAGGTCACCATGGAGGCCTTCGAGGCCATCGACGAAGCAATGGACGGAAAATGATGCAGGAACTGTCTCTGGGGTTGGTGATCGAGGGGGCGGTGGCCCTGCTTCTTGCGCTGACAATCGGCTATTGTGTCGTGCTCAACCGGCGGTTGAAGCGCCTGCATGCCGACCGCGACATGTTGAAACAGATGATCGCCGATCTCGTCGGCGCAACCAATCTCGCCAACCAGGCGATCAAGGAGTTGAAGCAATCGGCGGTCGAGGCCGATACCATGCTCACCTCGCGTCTCGACGAGGCCGAGCGGTTCGGTGTCGAGCTTGCCAACCACGTCAACTCCGGCAGCGCGCTCATCGAGCGCATCTCGCGGATCGCGCGGGCCGTGCGCGAGGGCGGATCGATCGAGCCCGTCCTGGAGACCAACAAGGTCCACCAGGCGCTCGAGCAGCTTGCGGCACGGGCTCGGGAACGGGGGAACGCGGCGTGAGGACAGTCCGTCTCTTGCCTGTCGTCGTCTGTGCCGCCGGGGCGCTCCTGGCACTCAAGACCGTCGGGCTCGTTACCCATGGCGGCTACGTGCTGACAGGGGTTCGCCCGGCTATCGCTGCCGGGGCGGAGGCGGAAGGCCACGGCGAGGTCGTGTTGCCGAGCGAGCCGACCCTTGCCGACAGGGCTCCGACCCTTGCCGACGGGGCGCCGACTTTCGATCCCGCGGCCCTTGCAGAAAGTCACGGCCGTGTCACGGAAGGGGGGGCGGGACACACTTCCGAAGCTGGCGGTGCGCACGGCAACGATGACGCCGTGGCGGCCACTGCTTGTCCTTCCGGCGCCGAGGGCCAATCCTCCTGCCTTCCTCGAGGCGACGCGCAGGCCATGCAGATCGGCCCCGACGGCATGTCCCAACCCTTGGCCGCCACCGCCAATGGTTCGCCGACCGAAGAGGCCTTGCTCGAACGCCTGGCCGAACGTCGGAGCGAACTCGATGCCTACGCCGCCGAGCTCGAGATGCGCGCCTCGCTGATGGAGGCCGCCGAAAAGCGGATCGAGGAGCGTGCCGCGACGATGGAGGCGCTCGAGGCTCAGATCTCAGCGCTCGTCGACGCACGCAAGGCGGCCGAGGAAGAGCTGATCAGCGGAGTCGTAGCCATGTACCAATCCATGCGACCACGCGACGCGGCGGCGATCTTCAACGAACTGGACATGGCGGTGCTGGAGCAGGTCGCCCGCACCATGGCTCCGCGCAAGATGGCACCAATCCTGGCCGAAATGACCCCGACACGCGCCCAGGAGCTGACGGTGCGACTTGCGGCGGTGCACAAAGAACCGTCCGACGAGATGAGCATCGACAACCTGGCGGCGCTGCCGCAGATCGTCGGGCAATAGCCGCAGCGGCCGTACGTCACTTCTTGCTCTTGAGACGTATCTGGTGAACCAAGGCGCGGTCGGCGCCGTTATCGCAGGGTCTACATCCCGCGAGCCGATCCTGTGCCCTTCAAGTATCATGTCATTCTCAATGCAAGTGCGGGAACCGCCAATGCCACCGGCGTCACGCCAGAGTCCATAGTCGAGCTTTTCGGTCGCCATGGCCTTGTCGCGACGGTAGATGCCGATGTTAAGTCTCCCATGGATGAGCGGATCAGGGGTGCGCTAGACAGCGATGCTGACGTGCTGGTGGCGGGCGGGGGCGACGGCACAGTCGGAGCGCTGGCTGAAGCGCTGGCCGGGACAGCGAGGATACTCGCCATCCTCCCGCTGGGTACCGTCAACGCCGTCGCGCGTGACCTCGGCATGCCGCTGACGCTGGAGGAGGCAATCGCGGACATAGCCCGCGGGACGCCGCAGCGTATGGACGTCGGAGAGGTCAACGGGCATTTCTTCCTCCACATGGCCGTAGTCGGCTTCGTCGCAGGAATTGCGGCAGCGCGCGAGCGCGTGCGCGGCCGTTTTGGCCTGCTGGAGGCAGTCGCCTTCGGTCGATTTTTCGTCCGCCGTCTCATGCGTAGCCGCCGCTTGGCGCTCGCCGTCAGTCCCAGCGAGGGCGAAGCGCATATAGAGCGCGCGCAGGCGCTAGCGGTTGTGTGCAGCGAGTTCAGTGAAGGGTTCGGGCGCATGTTCGCCCGCGACAGGTTCGACAGTGGCGCTCTCACTGTTTATGTCGTGCGACATCTCGACTTTACCGATCTCCTGCGCCTGACGGCGAGAATGTTTCTCGGGCGTTGGCAGCAGGACGAGGCCCTTAAAATCGAACGGGTCCGAGAAGTCAGGCTCGACACGAAGAAGCCTGCGCTCAAGGTGATGCTGGACGGGGAGCTGATAACCATCGAGACGCCCCTTGTCTTCCGCATCCGGCCGCTCGCGTTGACGGTGCTCATGCCGCCGGTGGAGGTCGACCCGGTGGTACAGGCCACTCCGGAGATAAGCACCGGGGAGTCCGCCGCATGAAGCTCGTCCACCTTTCCGATCTGCATTTCGGGCACCACGATTCCATCGCCGCCAAGACCCTTGCGGCCGATATCGTTGGGCAGGATCCTGACCTCATCGTCATCAGCGGCGATTTTACCCAGGTCGGCAGCCGCAGCGAGTTCGAAGAAGCCTGCGCCTTCCTTGAAACGCTTCACGCTCCGTTCTTTGCCGTGCCCGGCAATCACGACGTTCCGGCGATCAATCTCTTTCGCCGCTTCCTGGACCCTTACGGCCTCTATCGCCGGTATATCGCCAAGGACATTGAGCCCTTCCTCGAGATGAAGGGTGTGGCGTTCGTCGGGATGAAGACCTCGCGGCGCTGGCGCCTCGATTGGAACTGGGGGCATGGCACAATTTCCCGCGACCAGCTCGACTATCTCGAGCACCGGTTCGCCAAGGCAGCTCCGGATGCCATCCGGGTCATCGTCGCTCATCATCCGCTGCTCTTTCCAACAGAACCAATGGTGCAACGCACCAAGCTCGTTAAACGCGCCGACGAGGCGCTGGTCCGTTTTGCAGAGCTCGGCGTGCGGCTGGTGCTTTCCGGCCATTTCCACCTCTCTTACGTGCGCCGGCACGAAGCGAGCCACCCGGTCACGGTCGGCGCGCCGACCGGTTTGCGCCAGGCGGCGCGGGCGCCTGTTCTGGTGGCACAGGCATCCTCGGCCATCTCGACGCGGCTCAGAGGCGAGCCCAATTCCTACAACCTCGTCGAAATCTCCCACGAGAAGATCACCATCAGGGTGCGCGATTGGTTGAACGGAAAGTGGACCACGCGCGAGAAGGCGAGCGAACCGGCGTGAACGTTTGGATCGGTGCGGGTAATGGCGCGTTAAGGCACCTCGACTAGTCTAGCCCCGTCTGGTGTAAACAAGCGTTTTCGACCCGAGGGAGCGGCTCGCGTTCCGTCGGAAAACGCCCTGAATAGTGTTAGGCGGGCGGGCCGTGGGGGCATTTTTCAAGTCGGGTTGCGGGAAGGCCGCGGCGGGCCTCGCCGTGGGTGCCGCAGTGGTGCTTTCGGTGCAGCCTGCGCCGGTGTTCGGCCTGGAACGGGCCCGGCTGTTCGTCACCCAGGAGGAAGGTTACGGGCGCCTCGTCCTCGGTTTTCCTGACCGCGACAAGCTGCCTCCCTACTATCTGCGCATGGACAACGGCGTGCTCTCGATCGAGTTCGAGGATGAAGTGAGCGTCGTGATGCCGGATGTCGAGGTGACACTGCCCGACTACATCTCCATCGCCCGCGTCGATCCCGATCTCAACGGCGTGCGCTTCGCCCTGCGCGGCGACTTCAACTTCAACAGCATCGAGGCGGGGGAAAGGCTCTTTGTCGACCTCCTGCCGCTTTCCTGGCGGGGCCTGCCGCCGAGCCTGCCGCAGGAGATCATCGACGAACTGGCAGAGCGGGCGCGGCTTGCCGCGATCGAGGCCGAGCGGCAGCGCAAGGCCCGCGACGTCGCCGAGCTTAATCCCGCTGCCGAGGTGCGCATCGGACGCAATCCCACATTCCTGCGGCTCCAGTTCAACTGGAACGTCGACACCACTGCCGCGTACGAACAGGTCGAAGACGAGGCGCGCATCGCCTTCGAGTGGCCGGTCGACGTCGATCTGATGGATCTCGCGCTCGACCTGCCGGTGGAGATCGCCTCGGTCGAGAGCGAGACGACGCCCGATGGCGCAGTGGTGAGCCTGAAGCTCGCCGAGGGCATCGAACCGCGCTTTTTTCAGAACTCGTCGCGCGAGTTCCTCCTCGATGTCGACCTGGCCGGCGTTTCCCTGCCCAAGATAGGGGTGGAGGACCTTGCCGCCGAAGCGGGCGATGCGCAAGCGGCCGAAGCCGCAGAGGCGTCCGTCGAGTCGGCTGCGAGCATGCCCCGGGCGATGTCGGCAGAGCCGGTTACGCCGTTCGTAACAGTCGTCGGCACGACTGCACGCATCGTCTTCCCCTTCGAGGAGGAGGTGCCTGCCGCCGTCTTCCGGCGCGGCGACACGCTCTGGATGCTTTTCGATACCGACGTCGCGATCACCGCACCGGAGGATCGGAGCAACCTCGGCGGCATCGCAGGCGCCTTTGAGGTAACGCCGGCGGGCGATGCGCAGGTGGTGCGCATCGCGCTCTCCGGGGAGCGTCTGGCAACGCTCGGATCCGAGGGACGGGCGTGGGTACTCTCTCTTGGTGATCTGGTCCTCGCGCCGACCGAGCCGGTGGGTTTTGCGCGCCGTCTCGGTCTCTCGGATCTCTACGAAATGACCGCAGACATGGCGCGGCCGGTGCGCGTTCATGAGTTCCGCGATCCCCAGGTCGGGGATGTCCTGAAGATCGTGACAGCCTATCCGCCCGCGCGTGGCGTGACGCGCACGTTCGACTATGTCGATTTCGATGCCCTGCGCAGCATCCATGGACTGGTGCTGCGTCCCGAGCACGAGGGCGTCGGCGTGAGGCTCGAGGGGGGGCTCGCCGTGGTCAGCGCCGAGCAGGGGCTGACGGTTTCCTCGCTCGACCAGGTGCGCCGCGAGACGTTCTTTGGCAGCGCCGCCCGGCGCGAAGGCTTCATTGACCTGACCCGGCTGACGCAAGGCGATCCCGCCGCGTTCGCGCAACGACGCAAGATGCTGATGGCGCAGGCCGCTGAAGGCGAGGGACGGGCGCGCGACATCGCCCGGCTCGAGTTGGCGCAGTTCTACGTCGCCAACCGCTTCGCCCACGAGGCGCTCGGCGTACTGCGGATGGTCGGCGTCGATTTCGAAGCCAGGGACGTACTGCGCAAGATCCGCATGACGCAGGCGATCGCCAACACGCTGGCGGGCCGTCCGCAGGAGGCCATCACCATCCTGCAGTCGCCGCTGTTGGCTACCGACGTCGATGCGTTGCTTTGGCGAGCCATCGCCAGGGTCGATGCGTCTGATTTCAAGGGGGGGCGCCAGGATGCGCAGGTTGCAGAGCCGGTTCTCGACAGCTACCCGACATGGGTCAAGGCGCGGTTCAGGCTCGCGGCGGTGCGGGCGGCAGTGGAAACTGGCGACGCCGGCATGGCCAAGCGCCTGTTCGAAGCGATCGATTTTGCTGAACTCAACCTTGAACAGACGAGCCTCTATCATTTGCTCGAGGGGCGCCTGGCCGAGCTCGAGGGGCGGCCCGAGGATGCCATGGACATGTACGGGCAGGTGATCGCAGCCGATATCCGCCCTACGCGTGCCGAGGCGATCTACCGCACGCTGCAACTCCTCGATGGGGCCGATAACCTCGATGCCGGCAAGGCTGCGGAGACCCTTGCGGCGGAGGCGATGCTCTGGCGGGGCGGGCCGCTCGAGGCCGAGATGCAGAAGATGCTCACCGACCTCTATTATCGCGAGGGCGCCTATCGGCAGGGCTTCGAGACCGTGCGGCAGGCGATGGCCGCCTCTACCGAAAGCGCGGCGATCAACGCCATGCGAGACGAGGCGCAACGGGTATTCGCCGATCTCTTCCTCAATGGACGTGCCGACACGCTGGCACCAGTCGATGCGCTCGGGCTCTATTACGATTTCCGGCAACTGACGCCGCCGGGTGCGCGCGGCGACGAGATGATCCGGAACCTGGCGCGCCGGCTGATCCGGGTCGATCTGTTGGGGCAGGCCGCGGAACTCCTTCAATACCAGCTCGAGAACCGCCTCAGGGGCGTTGCGCGCAGCCAGATCGCCGCCGACCTCGCGGTCGTCTACCTTGCCGATCGCAGGCCGCAGGATGCCCTGCGTGTCCTAACCGGCACGCGCTTGCCGGACATATCGACGACGCTTGCCCGTCAGCGGCGGGTGCTCGAGGCTCGGGCGCTGATCGAGGTCGGCCGGCACGAGTTGGCGCTCGACATGATACGCGACATGAGCGGACGCGATATCGACCTGATGCGGATCGAAGCCAACTGGAAGGCCGGCCGCTATGAGGTGGCCGCGGGTATGCTCGAGGCTATCTACTCGCCAGAGACAGGGCCACTCACTCAGGCCGAGCGCATGAGCATCGTCAAGGCAGCGGTCGGTTTCGTGCTCGCCGACGACCGGCTGGGCGTCTCACGGCTGCGCAGCAAGTTCGGAGAACGTCTGGTGACGACCCCGGAATGGGCAATGTTCGACTATGTGACTTCGGCCATCCAGCCTACCAGCCTCGAATTCCGCCAAGTGGCGCGCGAGGTGGCGGCCATCGACGGCCTCAACGCGTTCCTTGCCTCCTACCGGCAGGTCTATGAGTCCGAGGGCGCCCTTGCTCCCGCTCAGGCAAGCCAGGCGCAGGCGTCGGTCGCGAGCCGGTAATGTCTTTGCACTATCGCCTCCGCCGCCCAGGGCTATCCTGACGCAAAGCTTCTCACCAGCGAGCCGGCGACGAGATACCAGCCGTCGACCAGGACGAAGAAGATGAGCTTGAAGGGCAGCGAGATCACCACTGGGGGCAGCATCATCATGCCCATCGACATCAGCACCGAGGCGACCACCATGTCGATGATGACAAAGGGCAGGAACAGCAGGAAGCCGATCTCGAAGGCGCGGCGCAACTCCGAAATCATGAAGGCCGGGATCAGCAGTTGCAGAGCGATGGCCTCGGGCTCGTCGGGGGGCGTGGCTTCGGTCAAATCGTAGAAAAGGGCGAGGTCCTGTTCGCGCACGTTGGCGCGCATGAATTCATGGACGGGCGCTGCGGCGCGTCCGAACGCCTCGGTCGTCTCGATCTGGCCGGCGAGCAGCGGGGCAATGCCCTGGTCGTACGATTGCTGGAGGGTCGGAGCCATCACGAAGATGGTCAGGAACAGCGCCAGCGACACCATGACCGAATTGGGCGGAGCCGTCTGCAGACCGATCGCGGTCCTCAGCAGTGAGAGCACCACCACGATACGGGTAAAGCTCGTCACCATCACCAGAAGCGATGGAGCAAGCGAGAGGACGGTGATCAACCCGATGAGCTGGACGGCGCGTTCGGTCAGCGTCGCATCGTCGCCGAAATCGATCGAGACGTTCTGGGCAAAGGCGAGGGAGGGAACGAGGAGCAGCGCGGCGAAAGCGGCAAGCGCGAGAAGCCGCCTGCGGCGCCGGTGCGCGTCAGCGGCCGTCGCGGGCGCGCCCTTCCGCCTCAGCCTGAGCCTTGTCGTCGTCACCGCCGCTCCGATCGCCCCCGGTTTCGTCACCGAAGTCTTTAGCTGAGTCGCGAGCGGCAATCGCCGAATTCTCGGCAACCTGTGGAAGAGCCGGTTCCTCACGCAGACCCGGGTGGCGCAGTGCGCCATTGCGGCGGCCGGTTGCCGCGCGCAGGCGGTCGAGCGGTGAGACGTTGGAAGTGGACTCAACCGGTGCCGGCGTCGTGGAGGGGGCGGGCACCGGAGCGAGCGCGGCAGCTGGGCGCGGCGTCGTCGGCGGCTGGGCGGGCTTTGTGGGTGAGGGCGCCCTGTGCACCGGGACGGGCCGCGCCGGCGCCTCTGCTGCGGGGATGCCGGTCTCGATGACAAGATCTGTCGGGCCGCCGGTCAGGATCAGGTGCTCGATATTATCGCGACGCACGATCAGCAGTTGCCGCCTGGGGTCGACGGCGAGCTGCTCGACGAGCATCAGGCGGCGGTTGCGGCCACGTCCGACCCGGCCCGTTGTGCCGGTCAGCAGCCGCAGCAGCCATGTGGCGATGACAATGAGCAGAATGACGATGCCGAGCGCGAACAGCGCCGTCAGCCACATATTGCCGGAGCCTCCGAAAAGGCTGGTCAGGAACTGCACGAGTCGTACCTCACAGAATCACTTTGCCGCCTTTTTGGCGGTACGCATCTCGACCAACGCAATAGCAGGTTCGCAAAAGCAAGGGAATCCGCAAGCCATCGCCTCGCGGGGACAAGTCCGGTTGTCAGTGGGCACAAATTGCCGCTGGCCGCCGGCAAAATCGCAAAATGCGAGACTTGCGGCGAGCAATTCGCCGGCCGTTAACGAGCCATTAACCATCCGCACGGCAGATTTTGCCCAGTTGCTAAACGGAAACAGCGGGGGTGCGGCTGTGGATCTGATGAACCTTCCCATATTCTCGGCGCTTGGCGAAAAAATGCGCTGGCATCAGACGAGGCAAGGGCTTCTGGCCGAAAACGTGGCCAACGCCGAAACGCCCGGTTATAGGGGGCGCGATCTCAAGGTCTTCGACGTCGAGGCCCAGTCGTCCGGGGTTTCCCGGACCGGGGTTTCGACCGCCGTCACCCAGCCCCGGCACATTCCGGTCAATGCGGGTGGGGCGAGCGCGTTCGGCGCTCAGCGCATCAACAGCTTCGAAATCACGCCCTCGGGCAACGGCGTCACCCTCGAGGACGAGATGATGAAGGTGACCACCAACCAGATGGACTATCAGGCCGCCACCACCCTCTATCAAAAATCCGTCAGGATCCTGCGCACGGCGCTCGGGCGGCAGGCATAACGGGACCTTTCCATGACCGACTTTTCCACTTCGCTCCGCATCGCGGCGACTGGCTTGCATGCCCAGACCGCACGCATGCGTGTCATCGCAGAGAATCTCGCCAACGCCGACTCGGCCGGCCACACGCCGGAGGAGGACCCCTACCGCCGGCGCGTGCCCACATTTCGGGCGGAGTATGATCGGGAACTGGATGCGACCAAGGTCGCCGTGGGGCGTCTTGCCTACGACATGAGCGAGTTCACCACGCGCTACGAGCCGGGTCATCCGGCCGCCGACGATACCGGCTATGTCCGCTATCCCAATATCGATCCGCTGATAGAAGCAATGGACATGCGCGAAGCCCAGCGGACCTACGAGGCCAACCTCAACGTTGTCTCCGTCACCCGCCAGATGCTGGGGCAGACCCTCGACATTCTGCGCGGCTAACCATTTTGCCCTTTAAAGGATTTGAAAGATGACCGTCACCGCACTCAACGCGGCTGCCGCCTATGGTAATGTCGCCAATCTGCTCAACAAGGGGGCCAAGCCGCAAACCGACCTGATTGCAAGCGCCGGTTCGCCGCTCGATTTTGCCGCAGCGCCAGCACCCGGCGGAGATTTCGCTTCGCTGCTGGCCGAGAACGTGCAGGGGGTGATCGACCAGGGCAGGGTCTCCGAGCAGACGGCGCTCGAGACCATCAGCGGCAAGGCCAGCACCGTCGACATGGTGACCGCCATTTCGCAGACCGAGATGGCTATCGAGACCATGGTTACAGTACGCGACCGGGTGATCTCGGCCTACGAACAGATCATGCAGATGCCGATCTGACGCCAATCGAGCCGACCGACCGACTCGTAGAGCTGGCGCGTTTTCGAACCGCAAAAGCGGTACCCATCTCGGATCCAGTCCGGGACAGGCTTTTTGCTGAAAATGCTAGCACATGCGGGACGGCGGCGACTCGGCTAGGATGGTCGGCAACGCTGCGCCAGTGAGAAGAGCATGACCGGAGCCGAAGTCCTCGATATCGCCCGGGAAGGCGTCTGGGTGCTGATCATCGCCTCGCTGCCTATGATGCTGGTGGGGCTCATCGTCGGTGTCGTCATCGCGCTCTTTCAGGCCCTGACGCAGATCCAGGAAATGACGCTGGTCTTCGTCCCGAAGATCCTCGCCATCTTCATCACCATGCTCATCGCGCTGCCGTTCCTCGGGGCCACCATGTCCGGCTACATGGATCGCATCGTCGACATGATCATCGTGGGCGGCTAGGCGATGGTCCATCCGGCATGACCGTTGCGCTCGACTGGCTGCCGCAGGCCGCCTACTTTTACCTCCTCATCTTTGCGCGGTTGAGCGCCTTCCTGATGCTGGTGCCGGCGCTAGGTGAAGACACCATCCCGCGCAACCTGCGCCTGGCCTTTGCGCTGGCGCTGACCCTCGTCCTTTATCCGCTGCTTTTTGAGTACCTGCCTGCCATGCCCGGCGGCATGGAGGGCATTGTCGGGGCAGTGCTGCGCGAGGTTGCCGTCGGCCTGATGCTCGGGGCCATTACCCGTATCCTCGTTATGGCGACGCAAGTGGCCGGCGCGATCGTAGCCTTCCAGTCGGGTCTCAGCGTGGCGCAGGCCGCGGACCCGACCCAGGGCGGGATACAGGGAGCGGTGTTCGGCAGCTTCCTGTCATTCCTTGGCATCGCCTTGATCTTTGCCACAGACCTCCATCACGTGACGCTGGCGGCGATCTATGACAGCTATATGGTGTTCGACCCAAAGGCCGAGCTGATGCTCAGTGATGCCGCCGAGCTGGCGGTCACCACCGTTGCCAATGCCTTCACCATCGGGGTGCAGATGTCGGCCCCGTTCATCGTCTTCGGCCTCGTTTTCAATCTCGGGGCGGGAATCCTCGCCCGCCTGATGCCGCAGCTGCAGGTCTTTTTCATCCTGATGCCGGCCAACATCCTTGCCGGGCTCGTGCTCTTCGCGCTGCTGCTGACGATGATGATGGGTTGGTACCTGACTGCCTTCGAAAACCACCTTGCGATGCTACGAGGTTAGGCGATGTCGGACGAAGCCCCCGAGCAATCCAGCAAGACAGAAGATCCTTCCCATAAAAAGCTCGAGGACGCACACAAGAAGGGCGACGTCGCCAAGAGCCAGGAAGTGACGACCTGGTTCATGCTCCTGGGCTCGGCGGTGATATTCGCCATGATGGCGCCGGGAACCAGCGCAGCCCTGATGCTCGAGATGAGGGACCTCATCGCCAATGCCGACCGCTTCGAGGTCGGCGGGCCCGCGCTTGGCACGTTCTTCAACGGTCTGGCGATATCGGTTTTTTCCATCGCACTGGTGCCGCTGCTGGTCTTGTCGGTCTGCGCGGTGGCGGCCAATCTCCTCCAGCACCGGCCGTTGCTTTCCATCGACCCGATCATCCCGCGTCTGTCCAAGATATCGCCGTTACAGGGGGCCAAGCGCCTGTTCTCGGGCGAGGCGATCGTCAATTTCGTCAAAGGCCTCATCAAGATCGTGGTGGTGGCCGCGGCGGTCCTTTATGCGATCTGGCCCGAGCGTGACCGGCTCGATACGATGATGACCGCCGATCCGATGCTGATCCTCGCCGACTTCCAGGCGCTCGGCATCAAGATCTTCCTGGCAGCCCTTGTCGTCGTTACCCTGATCGCGGGCGCCGACCTCCTCTACCAGCGCAACAAGTGGTGGAAGAAGCAGATGATGACGCTGCAGGAGACCCGCGACGAATACAAGCAAATGGAGGGCGACCCCAAGGTCAAGGGCCGGATACGACAGCTCCGGCAGGAGCGGGCGCGCCAGCGGATGATGGCGGCGGTGCCCGACGCCACGGTCGTCATCACCAATCCCACGCACTTCGCCGTGGCGTTGAAGTACGACCAGACCATGCGCGCGCCCGTGTGCGTCGCCAAGGGCGTCGACGCGGTGGCGCTGCGCATTCGCGCCAGGGCCGAAGAGCACGCCGTGCCCGTGGTCGAGAACCCACCGTTGGCGCGCGCGCTCTTCAAAAGCGTCGATGTCGATGAAACCATTCCGGCCGAGCACTTCAAGGCGGTGGCGCAAGTCATCGGCTATGTCATGCGCCTCGAGCGCCACGCCGGCTGGAAGGCCGAAAGGTAGTATAGAGCTTTTCATGTTCCGATAGCATCGGAACGTGTTGCCCCAGATCTCGAATTACCGCGTTTTCGAACCGCAAAAGTGGTGACCACCTCTGCTGAAAACGCTCTAAGGGGCAAAAAAGCCGCCGAGAGGTGGAAAAGCGATCGGCCTGGGGGGTAAACAAAGGGTAAAGTCTCCTCACCCTGCGACCCATTTGCTAGAGGATTGGACGGCGCCCCGATTCGCCCGCCTTCCGGCCACTGGAGCTAAAGCGACCCCGATGGCATCGACGCTCGACGAGGACAACTATCCCGACCCGCTGGTGTCGCGGGGGCGGGGCTCCGGACTGTGGCGGGTTGCCGTGCTCGCGGTGGTGCTTATTGCCTGCGCAGTAGCCTTTGCCCTCTTTGGTGATCGCATACCGGTCGACGTGGTCATGACCTTTGTCGGCCTCCTGGCGGTCGTCGGCGTCTTCTGCCTGTTTGCGCTGGCCTCGGGACTCTTCCGGTTCGCCAGCGGCGAAGAACGGCGCACGGTCTCGCGCGCCATGGTCGACAGCCTGCCCTACGGCGCGCTGGTTGCCGACCGGGACGGACGGATCGTCTACGTCAATGCCCAGTACGGCGCGTTCGCGGGCGGTTTCGCCAATGGCGTGCCCGTGGGCGTGCCGCGGCTCTTTGCCGGCCAGGCGGAGGCGAGCGAAGCCATCTATCGGCTCTCGCGCGCGGCCAAGGACGGACGTAGCGCCGTCGAGGACATCCGCATCGTCGGCGGCCTCGGCGGGCGCGAGGCAGACCCGATGCGCGCTTACTGGTACCGGGTTTCCGTGCGCCCGTTGCCCGAGACCGACGAGTTCAGGCGTGGTGCGGTCGCCTGGTCGGTTGAGGACATCACCCGCGACAAGGAGAATATCGAGGTCGCCTTCCGCGATCTGCAACGCGCCATCGACTATCTCGACCACGCGCCGGCCGGCTTCTTCTCGGCGGACGCAGAGGGGCGCATCCAGTACCTCAACTCGACGCTCGCCGACTGGCTTGGCTACGATCTGGCAGAGTTCAATTCCGGGCATCTCGGGCTGCAGGACATCGTGCGCGGAGACGGAGCAACGCTGCTGATGCGCGGGCGCGGGGACGGGGAAATCCGCACCGAGATCATCGATCTCGACCTCGTGCGCCGCAACGGTATGACGTTCCCCGTGCGCCTCCTGCATCGGGCTGCAAGGCTTGCCGACGGTGAGCTTGGCGAAACGCGCACGCTGGTGCTCGACCAGACCAATGCGCCCGACACCGAGGAGGAGCTGCGGGCGGCCGAGGTGCGTTTTTCGCGCTTCTTCAACGATACGCCCTTTGCCATCGCCACTCTCGACGGGAACGGCCGGATCGTGCGCACCAACGCCCCGTTCGGGCGCATCTTTCGCTGGTCGGGCGAGGAAAAGAGCCTCGAGCTGCAGCCGATGGCCGAGCTCATCAGCGAGGCCGCGCGCGAGAGATTCGCCCGCGCCGTCGCGGACGCGGCCGCCCACAAGTCGGAGATACAGCCGGTCGATGCCCAGCTCAGCGCGGCGGGAGACCATGCGGTGCGCCTTTACGTCTCCGGTTCAGAAACCAGCGCCGGCTCGCCCGAGAGCATCAACGTCTATGCGCTCGACATGACCGATCAGCGCAAGCTCGAGGCCCAATTCGCCCAAAGCCAGAAGATGCAAGCGGTCGGCCAGCTCGCTGGCGGGGTCGCGCACGACTTCAACAACCTCCTCACAGCCATCATCGGGTTTTCCGACCTGCTCCTCCTGAAGCACAAGCCGGGCGATCCCTCGTTCAGCGAACTGATGCAGATCAAGCAGAACGCCAACCGGGCCGCCGGGCTCACCCGCCAGCTCCTGGCCTTCTCGCGCCAGCAGACGTTGCGGCCGCAAGTGCTGGAACTGCCGCTGATCATCGATGACTTGTCCGTCCTTTTCAAACGCATCATCGGGGATCGGATCACGCTCGACGTCGAGCACGGCCGCAGCATCTGGCCGGTGCGGGCGGACCTCGTCCAGCTCGAGCAGGTGATCATCAATCTCGTCGTCAACGCGCGCGACGCCATGCCCGAAGGCGGCTCAATCACCATCCGCACGGACAATGTGAGCGCGGCGGAGGCAGCCCGCTTCAACTTCGAAGGATTTGTGCCAGCCGACTACGTGCTCATCGAAGTCGAGGACACCGGCACCGGCATGCCACCGGAGGTCCTGGCCAAGATCTTCGAGCCGTTCTTTACCACCAAGGAACTGGGCAAGGGCACCGGCCTTGGCCTCTCGACCGTCTACGGCATCATCAAGCAGACCGAAGGGTTCATCTATCCGATCTCCGTGGTCGGAGCTGGCACCACCTTCAAGATCTTCCTGCCCCGCTATGCCCAGGTGGCCGCGGAGCCGGCCGGCAAGGCCGCGGCGCCGGTCAAGGACCTGACCGGCCACGAGCGCATCCTGCTCGTCGAAGACGAGGAGAGCGTACGCGCCTTCTCGGCCCGGGCATTGCGGGTGACCGGCTACGAGGTGCACGAGGCTGAAGGCGGCGAGGAAGCGCTCGAGGTGCTCGATGATCTCGGCTACGAAGTCGATCTCATCATCTCCGACGTGGTGATGCCGGAAATGGACGGACCGACGCTCTTGAAGCACGTGCGCAAGAGGGCGGCGGACCTCAAGGTCATCTTCGTGTCCGGCTACGCCGAGGACAGCGTGCGCCGCGACATCGAGGACGACCAGAGCGTCGATTTCCTGCCCAAGCCCTATACGCTCGATCAGATCAACTCCAAGGTGAAAGACGTGCTGAGCCGCGCCGGCGGGCGGGAGGCCGAGAGCTAAGTGATCAGGCTTCGGCGAAGCGGTCCGGATCTGATTTCAGCCGGGCGACATCGCGGAGGGGCGGTGCGCCGAAGAGCCGCGCATATTCGCGGCTGAACTGGGACGGGCTGTCGTAGCCCACCCGGTGGCCCGCGGTCGCCGCGTCAGCGGATTGGCTCAGGATCAGCCGACGCGCCTCCTGCAGCCGGAGTTGCTTCTGGTATTGCAGCGGACTCATGCTGGTGACCTGCTTGAAATGCTCGTGCAGCGACGACGCGCTCATGCCGGCCTCGGACGCCACGACCTCGATGCTGAACGGCTTGTCGAAATTTTCGCGGATCCAGACGATGGCACGACTGACCTGCTCCATACGGCTCGCGCCCAACGCGATCTGCTGCAGGCGCGCGGCCTGCTCTCCGGTCAGTAACCGATAAAGGATTTCCTTTTCGATCATCGGGGCCAGCACCTGCACGTCTCTCGGGTTCGAGAGCGTGCGCACCAGACGCGTCGCAGCATCGCGCAGGTCGGCGGTGGCAAGCGCCAACCCGATGCCGGGGCCTGGGGGAAGCAGCATTGGCCGCTGGCGCATTTCCATGATGATCTCGGAGAGCAGTGCTGAATCGAGTTCGAGCCGCAGGCAGAGGTACGGCAACTCGGGCGTCGCCTCGATCACGTGACCAACGATCGGCAGGTCGACGGAGACAACGAGGCAGTGCTCGCCGCCATAGGTGAAGGGGGCGTCGCCGAGCATGACCTGCTTACGCCCTTGGGCGACGATGCAGACGGCTGGACGATGGATTCCGTGCACCGGCTGGGTGGGCTGCGACATGCGCACGAGCTGCAATCGGTCCAAGGCGGTTGCATGAATCCCGTCGACCTCACAGAATTGCGCAATTGCCTGGGACAGTGGATCCATTGAAAGAGCCTCCATTGAAGCCTGTACTCTGAGGATTTCTTCTACAGGTGGGGCTCAAAGGTTGGAAGTCCAATCGTCGTCTCCTGGAGGATCGTGCAATCAACGTGGAGCATTGCTCTACCGCTCTTCCACCCCGCGATGGCATTGAGAGAGCCGCGGCGGGCGGCGATGCCCGACCTCTTTGGAAGGAGCGATCAGCATGAACACGAATATCCAGACGTTTTTCGGCGAAATCCTTCCCGGCCTGCTTGCAACGCTGCGCAACGAACCGGTGCGCTGGCTGCGCGCCGCGTCACGGCGCACACCGCGCCGCCGGCGCGGTATGAACGGGTAGCCGGCTCTGGCAGCTGGAGGTTAGCATGACCGATTTTCGACGCAGCTGGTCTTTGGGAGACATAGGACGGCTGATCCGCCACGAACTGCTGGCCGGTGGGCGCTATGTCGAAGCGCGCGGTGCCTGCGAGGCTGCCTATCGCGGCCGCTATCGAGTGACCGGCAACCATATCGATTATGTCGACGATACCGGCTTTACGGCCGACGGCGATTTCCGCGACGGCGTACTCTCTCACGCCGGCATGGTGCTGCGGCGGCGCCCGGTCTAGAGCGGATTTTTCACGAAGAACCGGTTCCCCACTTTTCGCACTCAGTGCCGCGAGACAGGGGTCAGCCCGCAACTTCACCCGGAATCGGCGTTCCCGGCGCCAGCAGGCCCTTGTCGGCCAGCCGCGTCCAGAGCTCGCTGGGAACAGGCGTCTTCCACCAGTCGATGATGCCGTCCAGTTCTTCGGGACTGCGCGGGCCCGGGAGCACGTTACAGACGGCGGGGTGGGTCAACGGGAACTGCAGGGCCGCGGCGGGCAACGGCACGCCAAATTCCTTGCACACCGTTTCGATAGCGGCAACGCGCCGGACGACGTCCTCGGGCGCCTTGGCGTAGTTCCAGGTCGAGCCGCCGACGAGGATGCCGGAGTTGAACGGGCCGCCCACAACCACCGAGGCACCGCGCTTAAGGCAGGTGGTCATGAACGGGTCGAGGGACGTCTGTTCGAGCAGCGTATAGCGGCCGGCCAACAGGAATACGTCCCAGTCGCCGAGCGCGAAAGCATCCATCAGCACCTGCCATTCGTTGACGCCGAGGCCAATGGCCTTGACGGTTCCCCCGTCGCGCAGCTCGCGCAGTGCCTTGTAACCACCGGTGACGAGCTGGTTCCAGAGCGGCTTGTTGCCTTCCTCCCCATGGGTCATGACGCCGATGTCGTGAACGTAGAGGATGTCGACGGCATTGAGGCCGAGGCGCTGCAGGCTGTCCTCGAACGAGCGCATGATGCCGTCATAGGAGTAGTCGTAAAGCTCGTCGAACGGCAGGGGGTCGACCCAGTTGTGCGGCTTTGCCCAACTGTCCTTGATCGGCTTCAGCAGCCGGCCGACCTTGGTCGACAGCACGGTGCCCTCGCGCTTGCCGCGCAGCGCGTTGCCCATGATGTGCTCGGAGCGCCCGTAGCCGTATTGCGGTGCGGTATCGAAATAGGTGATGCCCGCCTGGAGCGCGCGGGCAACGGTCGAGCGCGCGGTCTCCTCCGACACGCCGGTGAAGATGCCGGCAAGGCTTGCTCCGCCAAGGCCGAGCGCGGTGACGTCGAGCCCCGTCCGTCCCACCTTGCGTTTTTCGAATGCGATCGCGCCCATGGCTCATCCTCCGGTTGCGCGGATAACTGACATGTTAGTTACGTGAGGTAAAGGGCGTTGCGTTAGCCGGTCTCGAGCGGCGCCGCAACCTTGGCGGGCTTGCCCGCGATGGGCGATTCCCCGGCAGCCGTCTCCGGCTCCGGTGTGCCGGCGATCTCCCGCTCCTTGGCCTCGATTTCGGCGGTATCGAGATCGCGTACCCATTCACGCCAGATGGACACCAGCAGCGCCATCAGCACCGGGCCGATGAAGAGGCCGACGAACCCCATGGTCTTGACCCCACCGATAAGGCCGAAAAAGGTCGGCAGGAACGGCAGCTTGATTGGGCCGCCGACAAGCTTGGGGCGCAGCGTCTTGTCGACGATGAAGAGTTCGACCGAGCCCCAGGTCAGGAGCGCCAGGCCCTGGAAGACGGAGCCGCTGGCGACAAGGTAGACCGAGACCAGGGTGAAGGAGAGCGGAGCGCCGCCGGGGATCATGGCAGCGATGGCGGTGATGATGCCGAGGGTGACCGGCGATGGGGCGCCGGCAAGCCAATAGGCGGTGCCGAGCACGATGCCCTCGCCGATGGCGATAATGGTCATACCGGTCACGGTCGAAGCGATGGTGGCGGGTACGACGCGCGAGATGCGGTTCCAGCGCATGGGAAAGATGCGCTCGCCGAATCGATCGAGCTGCGCGGCGAACCCCGCCCCGTCCCGATAGACGAAGAGCAGGGCGATGATCATGAAGAGGAGGTTGAGGAGAAACCCTAAGGTTCCGCTTCCGAAGGCGAGGACGGATCTATAGATGTTGCCGATATTGGCCCCGCCCACGCCCTGGACCAACGCACCGAGCGCCCCAGGCTCCCCAACATATCGAACCCACTGCGCGATCATCCAGTCTCCGGCAAATGGTACGGTTGCGAACCATTCTGGTGCCGGTGCGCCGGAACGGTTGGCTTCGAGCGCCCATTGCAGGATCGCCTGCACCTCGCGCACGGCATAGGAAACGGCCATCAGCAGCGGCACGACGAGGAAGGCGACGATGATGGCGATCATGAACGAGGCGGCGAGCGTCCTGTTGCCGTTGAACCAGGCCAGTACGCGCCGGTAGGCCGGCCAGCTGGCAAAGCCGATGATGAGCGCCGCCAGTACCGGCACGAGAAAGCCGTGGAAGAAATAGACGCAGGCCGCCAGGATCAGGAGGATCAGCCAGCGCGCGGCCGAAAGCGGCGGAATGATCGCTGCGCGCGGCGACGTCGAGGTGCCAAGGAGGCGCGGTTCGCGCAAATGGCTGGCATTGGGATCGTGCAAGGCGCTTTGCTTTCGGTTCCGGGACCCTGAATGAGCGGCAGGTTGAGGCTTTGGCGGACGTGAATCAAGCTGCTTGATGGCGCAGCGCCGATCACGCTTCAAGGAACGAAATCGGCGCGCGGTTGTTTTCCTCCATTGCCAGCCGTGGGAGGGAGAGATGGCCATCAACACCACGCCGACAAAAGCAATCGAGCAGCAGATCAACGACCTGCGCGACCAGGTCGGCCGCATCACGCATCTCCTGACGGACCGGGGCGTCGACGTCAAGGACTTGAGGGCCGGCGCCCAGGGCGTGGCTGGTGGGTTGGCGACCACGGCGCGCGGCGCGGTCGAGCGCGTCCGGCACGAGACGGCAGACGTCGCCGAAGCGGCACGGGAGCATCCCGTGGCGACTACGACCGTACTCGCGAGCGTGGCGGCAGTCGCTTTTGCGCTCGGTTTCCTGCTTGCCAGTAATGCGGCCTACGACCACCGCCACCGCTGGTTCTGACGGTTTCCCTCAGTAAAGCGGTGCGACCTTGACCGGTCGTTCCGCCTCTGTCCTGACCGCATTGGTGAGCGGCAGGCCGAACTGGCTTTCACCGATCTCGAATATATCCCCGTTTTGCGTCGCAACGCCGTCGGCAAAAGAGAGGGTCGCCGTGCCGAACATGTGGACGTGGACGTCGCCTGGCGTGCGGAACAGGTCGTATTTGAAGTGGTGGTATTCGAGGTTGGCGATGGTATGGCTCATGTTGTCCTCGCCTGACAGGAACGGCTTTTCCCAGATGGCTGTACCGTTCCGTACGATGCGCGAGGTCCCCTCGATGTGAGCCGGCAGGTCGCCGAGACGCAGCTCCGGTCCGAATGAACAGGACCTGAGCTTGGAGTGGGCGAGGTAGAGATAGTTGACCCGCTCGGTCACGTGGTCGGAGAACTCGTTGGCGATGGCAAAGCCCAGGCGGCGCGGCTGCCCGTCGGCGTCGATCACGTAGATGCCGGCGATCTCGGGTTCCTCGCCCGCGTCTTTGGCGAACGACGGGGAGGGGATGGGCCGGCCGGGTGCGACGACGCAATAGCCGTTGCCCTTGTAGAACCATTCCGGCTGCACGCCGATAGCGCCGGGCGCGGGCTTGCCGCCCTCCAGGCCCATGCGGAACATCTTCATGGAATCGGTCAGGTTCTCTTCGGTCTTGGTGCCGGCAGACTTATGCATGGCATCGCGCGTTGCGGCCGAGCCCAGATGGGTGAGACCCGTGCCCGTCACGTAGAGGTGGGCCGGATCCGGATGGTCGATGGGCGAGAGCATGCGGCCCTCGGCCAGGATCGCTGCATGGTCGAGGTTTTCGCCTAGCCCGCGGCGCGTCACGAGCGTCGTCAGGCTCTCGCCCTCGGCGATGGCGGCCATGGCCAGATGATAGACGCTCTCGGCCCCGTTCACCCGCTGTGCCCGGCCACTCTCGACCACGCCCACGGCCCGTCCGCCATCCACATCGCGAAACTGGAAGATGTTCACGCCGCGCTCCCCTCGGTTCATGCGCAAAGAATTGTCCGGCGCGCATAGAACCCAAGAGGGGGGCTTTCGTCCAGTCCCCAAGCGCTTGTTCTTCGCAGAGTCCGGTCCTTATCAATTTTTCCGATAGGGATTGTCCGATTGCGATGGTGGGGGCGGGCGCCTATACCGACCGGCAGGTTGGAGCTTTTCCCGTTCCGATTGAATCGGAACGGGAACACTCGGTTGTTGAATTGGCGCGTTTTCGAACCGCAAAGTGGTCTCCATCCCGGATCAAGTCCGGGACAGGCTTTTTGCTGAAAACGCTCTGGACGGTGGCGCGGTGGAAGACGGCATGGAACTGGACAGGATCGAGGCAGCCATTGCCGCCATCGCGGCGGGCGAGCTGGTGGTGGTCGTCGACGACACCGATCGCGAGAACGAGGGCGACCTGATCATGGCCGCGAGCAAGGCGACGGCCGACAAGATCGCCTTCATGATCCGGCACACGAGCGGCATCATCTGCGTGCCGATGCCAGCGGAACGGGCGGCCGCGCTCGATCTATCGCCTATGGTTGCCAACAACATCGATCCTTTCCGGACGGCCTTTACCGTCACCGTCGACTACAAGGTCGGCATGACGACGGGAATCGCGGCCAGCGAGCGCGCTGCGACCATCCGGGCGCTCGCCGGCGGCAACGCGGCCACCTCGGATTTCATCCGGCCCGGCCACATCTTCCCGCTGATCGCCCGCGAGGGCGGAGTGCTCGCGCGCTCCGGCCACACCGAAGCAGGTGTGGACCTGGCACGGCTCGCCGGCCTCGAGCCCGCCGGCGTTCTCGCCGAGATCGTCAACGACGACGGCACGGTCAAGCGCTTGCCCGAACTCGTCGCCTTCGCGCGCGAGCATGACCTCAGGATCGTCTCGATCGAAGACCTCATCGCCTACCGGCTCCGGCACGAGGCGTTCTTGAAGCGCGTGGCGGTGGTACCGGCGGTCGTCTCAGGCCTCTCGGCCGAGGCCTATGCCTACGAGACCGCGTTCGATTCCGTCCAGCAGGTCGCGCTCGTTATCGGAGAGGTGGCGGGCAAGACAGCCGTTCCCTGCCGCATCATCCGCGAACAGCCCCTGCGCGATCTGCTGGCGCGCGGCGGGACCGAGCCGGATCCGGTCGCACGCGCCGTTGCCGAGATCAAGACGCGCGGGCGGTGCGGCGTCATCCTCCTCCTGCGCGGGACCGAGGCCCTCGTTGCCGAGCCCGACGGGCGCCGCCCCCCGCAGCCCCTGACCGCAGAGACCGAAGACGACGAGCGGCACGGCAGTGCCCTGAGGCGGATGGAAGGCTGGCGTGAGGTGGGGCTCGGCGCGCAAATCCTGCGCGACCTCGGCGTGACTTCGATTGCCGTGATGACCGGCTCGGGCCGTCAGTATGTCGGACTCGGGGGCTTCGGCATCGAGATCGCCGAGACCATCCTCCTGGGTTGAACCTGATGGAGCGCGTCGTCATCGCCGGGTGCCCTGGGGCCGGTAAGTCGACAGCGGCAAGGCGGCTTGCCGAAATCACCGGCTTGCCCGTGGTTCATCTCGACCGGCACTACTGGCAGCCCGGCTGGACGAGGCCTGACCCGGAAGACTGGCAGGAAACCGTGAGCGAACTTGCCGCCCGCCCGCGCTGGATCATGGACGGCAACTACGGCAGCACACTCAACTTGAGGCTGGCGGCCGCCGACACGCTGATCCACCTGGATTTCTCGACGTTCGTCTGCGCTTCGCGGGTTCTGCGCCGCACGCTGACCGGGCTCGGCGGACAACGCGGCGGAGAACTGGGCGACGGCTGCCAGGAGAGGCTGGACTGGCCGTTCTTCCAGTTCGTCCTCAACTATCGGCGCACGCGCCGGGACCGCGACCTGGAAGTCATGTCCGGGTTCGGCGGAACCGTTTACCGGATGGAATCACCCCGGCAGCTCGAATCGTTGTTTCGCCTGTTTGCGAAAAGGCCATTCGCCGTAGCGGAAATTTAGGCCGGAAGCACTTTCCCCATTGACAGAACCGAAACAAAATGAGAACAAAATAAGCACATTGAGGGCACAACGAGGATCAAACCGGTGCGTTGCGCCGGCCCTTCGAGCGTGAAATAAGGAGACCAGACGATGAGCAATTCACCGCTTCGCGTTATCGAAGGGGGTTCCATGGATAAGGACAAGGCGCTGGCGGCAGCGCTGAGCCAGATCGAGCGCAATTTCGGCAAGGGCTCGATCATGCGCCTTGGCGAGAACACCGCCATCGAGGTCGAATCGATCTCGACCGGCTCGCTCGGGCTCGACATTGCGCTCGGCATCGGCGGTCTGCCCAAGGGCCGCATCGTCGAGATTTTCGGGCCGGAAAGCTCGGGCAAGACGACGCTGGCGCTGCATGTCGTTGCCGAGGCGCAGAAGAATGGCGGCATTTGCGCGTTCGTGGATGCCGAGCATGCACTCGATCCGGTTTACGCCAGGAAGCTCGGCGTCAACATCGACGATCTCCTCATCTCCCAGCCGGACGCGGGCGAGCAGGCGCTCGAGATCACCGATACGCTGGTGCGGTCGGGAGCTATCGACGTGCTCGTGGTCGATTCGGTCGCTGCGCTCACGCCCCGCGCCGAACTCGAAGGCGAGATGGGCGATTCGCTGCCCGGTCTGCAGGCGCGCCTGATGAGCCAGGCCATGCGCAAGCTCACCGCCTCGATTTCCAAGTCCAAGTGCATGGTCATCTTCATCAACCAGATCCGCATGAAGATCGGGGTGATGTTCGGCTCGCCCGAGACCACGACCGGCGGCAACGCCCTGAAATTCTATGCGTCCGTCCGCCTCGACATCCGCCGCATCGGCGCGATCAAGGACCGCGAGGAGATCGTGGGCAACCAGACGCGGGTCAAGGTCGTCAAGAACAAGCTCGCCCCACCGTTCCGCCAGGTCGAATTCGACATCATGTATGGTGAGGGCATCTCCAAGACCGGTGAACTCATCGATCTTGGCGTCAAGAGCGGGATCGTCGAGAAGTCCGGCGCCTGGTTCTCCTATGACAGCCAGCGCCTGGGGCAGGGGCGCGACAATTCCAAGCAGTTCCTCAAGGACAATCCGGAAATCGCCAATGTCATCGAGCAAGGCGTACGAGAGAGCGCCGGGCTTTTGAGCGATGCGCTGCTCGCCGTCGAAGGTCCGGAGAGCCTCGAGGAAGACTGATCGTTCTCCCATGCAGGGACTTCTGCGGAGGCGCCGGGCAACCGGCGCCTTTCTCGTAGCCGCGGGGCGGAATCTGAGCTGAACTAATCGGAACCGGAATTGACCGGGAGCAGCGAGATGGCCTGTAGCCCGTGTTGTCGTATCTGGTCGACGGTCCAGTACATTTCCAACTCTTCCTGCATCCAGCGGCCGACATGGCCGACCCGGCGCTCGAGCGTGCGGCCCGTGTACGAGGACGACTTCGGGTCCCACTCCTTGAGCACCAGAATATCTCCCTCTTCGACCTTGTAGTCGCCCAGGCGGAGCTCGTAGGTCTTTCTCCCGTCGAGCACCCGCTGAAATCCATCCGGCCACAACCGCTTCTCAATCCGCCGCATCTCATGCTCTCCCAATTCTCTTGCGTCAGCGTTAGCCCAAGCATCAAAGACCCGATAGAATTTCTTCCTTACCAATCCACCCGAGGTCGGTGGCGCGAAGGACTAGATGGGGGCGCTGCGACGGTGCTCCCGCACGAGTGTTGTTTCCCAGAGCCGGATGCGGTGGACGAGCGGCGTGCCCCGATCGCAAGGTCATGAGGCCTGAGCAACGCTCCAGCAGGTTCCGTTGCGCAGCGCAAAACGGGCCCTCGGCAATGCTGGACGCAGCCCGGGCGGCGCGATAAAAGCCATCGATTGTTCAAGGGGGCGCCGGACGGTGCCCGATCCCCGTGACGAAAGCCAGGTGATGACGAGCGTTAATGATATCCGGTCGAGTTTTGTCGAGTACTTTCGCCGCGAGGGCCATGAGCAAGTGGCCTCCGGACCGCTGGTGCCGCGCAACGATCCGACGCTGATGTTCACCAACTCCGGCATGGTTCCGTTCAAGAACGTCTTCACAGGCCTCGAAAAGCGCCCTTATTCAACCGCGACGAGCGCGCAGAAATGCGTGCGCGCGGGCGGCAAGCACAACGACCTCGACAATGTTGGTTTCACCGCACGCCACCACACCTTCTTCGAGATGCTGGGCAACTTCTCGTTCGGCGACTATTTCAAAGAGCGCGCCATCGAACTCGCCTGGGGGCTGATCACCCGCGACTGGGGACTGCCCAAGGATCGGCTGATGGTCACCGTCTATGAGGACGACGACGAAGCGGCCGGACTCTGGAAGAGGATCGCAGGCTTTTCCGACGACAAGATCGTGCGGCTTGGGGCCAAGTCGAACTTCTGGCAGATGGCCGATACCGGTCCGTGCGGGCCCAACTCGGAGATCTTTTTTGATCACGGCGAGACCATTGCAGGTGGCCCGCCGGGTTCGCCCGACGAGGACGGCGATCGTTTTGTCGAGATCTGGAATCTCGTCTTCATGCAGTTCGAGCAGCACCCGGACGGTTCGCGCACGAACCTGCCCAAGCCCTCGATCGATACCGGCATGGGCCTCGAACGCGTGGCCACCGTGCTGCAGGGGGTCCACAGCAATTACGACATCGATCTTTTCAAGGCCCTGATCGCCTCGGCCGCGCAGGTGACCGGTACTGAGCCTGGCGGGCCGGGAACGACAAGCCGGCAGGTGATGGCCGATCACCTGCGCGCCATGTCCTTCCTCATTGCCGAAGGCGTACTGCCGTCCAATGAAGGGCGTGGCTATGTCTTGCGGCGCATCATGCGCCGCGCCATGCGCCATGCAACGCTGCTAGGTGCCAGCGAGCCGGTCATCCACAAGATGGTGCCGGTCCTCGTACGTGAGATGGGACAGGCCTATCCAGAGCTTGCGCGTGGCGAGGCGATGATTGCCGAGACGGTGCGGCTCGAAGAAGGGCGGTTCCTGAAGACGCTGGGTCGGGGCCTGCAGATCCTTGCCGAGGAAACCGAGGGGATGGGCGAGGGCGCGACGCTTTCGGGCGAAACTGCTTTCCGGCTCTACGATACTTACGGCTTCCCGCTGGACCTGACACAGGATGCGCTGCGCACGCGCAGCATCAGCGTCGATCAGGCCGGGTTCGATGCGGCCATGGCTCGCCAGAAAGCCGAGGCGCGCAAGAGCTGGGCGGGATCCGGTGAGGCGCGTACGGACCAGGTGTGGTTCGCCATCGCCGACAGGGAAGGGCCGACCGAGTTCCTTGGCTATGAGACGGAAGTGGCCGAGGGTGAGGTCAGGGCGCTTGTCAGGGACGGCGCCGAGGTTGCCGCGATCGCGGCCGGCGAGGAAGGCTTCGCGGTCTTCAACCAGACCCCGTTCTACGGAGAGAGCGGCGGCCAGATCGGCGATACCGGCATGATCTGGGGCGAGGAGGGCGTCGTCGTCGACGTTGTCGACACGCAGAAGTTCCATGGCGTCTTTGCCCACAAGGTGAAGGTCGCCGAGGGCACGCTCAAGGTTGGACAAGCCCTGGAGCTTGTCGTCGACCACGATCGCCGTTCAACGATCCGCGCCAACCATTCGGCGACGCACCTTCTGCACGAGGCGCTGCGGCAGGTGTTGGGTGAGCATGTGGCGCAGAGGGGCTCGCTCGTCGCGCCCGACCGGCTGCGTTTCGACTTCGTCCACACAAAACCCATGACGCCGCAGGAGATCGCCGAGGTCGAGGATATCGCCAACGCCAAGGTCCTCCAGAACGCGCCGGTCGAGACCCGGCTGATGGGGGTCGAGGAGGCCAAGGAATCAGGCGCGCGCGCGCTCTTTGGCGAGAAATACGGCGACGAAGTGCGTGTTGTTTCCATGGGCGAGGCGACCGGCAATGCGCTCGGCTGGTCGGTCGAGCTTTGCGGAGGCACGCATGTCCGACGGACCGGCGACATCGGGTTGATCTCGGTCGTTTCGGAAAGCGCCGTTGCGGCCGGAGTGCGCCGTATCGAGGCACTGACGGCAAATGCCGCCCGACACCGCGCTAACGCCAATGTCGCCATCGTCAGCACCGCGGCCTCGCTGCTGCGTTCGGGGCCGCACGAGGTGCTCGAGCGTATCGAGGCGCTGCAGGAACAGGTCAAGCGTTCCGAGCGGGCGCTCGCCGAGGCGCGGCAGAAGCTCGCCATGGGTGGGGGCGCAGGCAACGGCGCGGCGCAGACCGAAACGGTCAACGGGGTCACTTTCATCGGCCGTATCGTCGAGGGGCTGCAGCCAAGGGACCTGCGCGGGCTGGTCGATCAAGCCAAAAAGCAGGTGGGCTCGGGCGTCGTCGCTATCGTCGGGGTGACCGAGGATGGCAAGGCCGGGGTGGCGGTCGGTGTCACAGACGACCTTGTCGCTCGGGTCTCCGCGGTCGATCTGGTACGTGCCGGTTCGGCCGCGCTCGGTGGACAGGGTGGGGGCGGACGGCCAGACATGGCCCAGGCCGGCGGTCCGGACGGTAGCAAGGCAGACGACGCCATCGGCGCCATCCGCGCCGCGCTCTGAACGCAAAGAAAAACCGGAAGGCCTAAGGCCTTCCGGTGATACTTCTCTGAAACTCGTGGTTTAGAACGAGCCCTTCAGTCCGCCGCTGACGGCGAAGATCGAGCCGTTTTCCCAGCTCTCGCCCTCGAGATTGGAACCGTCAGCGAGCGTGCTGACGGAGACGCCGCCGGTGAACTGCACCGCTTCCGTCACGTCGTAGAGGGCACCGAGCGACAGGCCCCAGCGGTCCATCGAGGCACTGGCTTCGTAGACGTCGTCGGAAACCGGGTTCGAAGCGCCCTGGTCCCACGTCACTATGCCGACAAGGCTCAATTGCTCGTTGACCTGATGGCCGATGCCAGCGCTCAGTTGCCAGCTGTCGCGGTAGGAGAGGTCTGAGCTGATCGTCCCGGCGGTCGTAGTATCGACATCGAGAGCCTGCAACACCGACCAATCGGTCCACTTGACCGAGGCAAGGGCAAGCCAGCCGGGCGCAATGCCAGTCTGGGCATTGACCTCGACCGACTGAGGCGTGGTCTCTTCCGCGGTCGCCGGGCCGCTGAGGAGGGTGCCGTCGAAGGCGGTGCCCTCGAATTCATAGTCGATCGCTGCGTTGTAGATAGCGCTCACCCGCAGCGCGTATTCAGGAATTTCGTAGGCAAGGCCAGCGCGCCAGCCGAGGCCCCAGCCGTCGATTTCGAGCGGCGCGGTAGTCAGAAACGGGGTCGGCAGCTCAGCTTCGTACTTGATGGTCTGCGCCGACACGCCGCCGACAAGGCTGATGATGCCGGGGCCCATTTCGATGCCGTAGGCACAGGTCAGGCCCAGGTCCAAGGAGGTCAGCTTTTCGCTCACAGCCTTGCCGCCGGGGAAGGCGAACGCATACGTAAGATCCCGCTCGACTTCGGTTCCCCAAGGGTTCTGCGCGGAGACAAGGCAGCTTGCATTGGGCGCGAGGTCTGCCTTGATGCCGAAGTTAAAGTAGATCTGGTCCTTGTGCGAGACCAGCGTCCGCCCGTCGGGAGAGAACGCAGTGTTGGCGAGATCATGGTTGATACCGACATAGGCGACCGTGCCCTTGGCGGTATAGGTCGCCGGATCGAAAAGCAGCTCCCAATCATAGCCATTGGCTTCGAGCCCGCTGGCGTGCGCCGCCCCGGCGAGCGAAAGGCTGAGCATGATGCCCGATGCAGCGCCTGCGAGCCGCTTCCGCGTCTTCATTGGAAAACCCTCCCCAAAATCGACCCGCGGCAGCCTAGTCCCGTTTACTTCCGAAACCGTAAATATTAGGGGCCGCCGCGTGATTGACGTATACGTCAATGTGGCGGAATTTCGAACTCGGGTGAATCACGGCCGCGTGATATGATGGTGACTTTCCACGGCGATCTTGTCGCGTGCACAACCCTCACAGGCCACTGCGATAAAAGAAGACCCTTGGCTTCCAGCGGATGGGGCGCCCTTCCACGAGGACGTTGAGGAGCCCCGCGCCGACGACCACCGACAGTCCTATGACAGCGAGTGCGTCGGGGAATTCGGCGTAGAAGGCTGCGCCGAAGATGATCGCCCAGATGAGCTGGCTATACTGCACCGGCGCCACGAGATTGGCCGGCACCCGGCGGGTGGCGCCGATCAGCAGCAGGCCGCCGACGCCGCCGAACCCGCCCACCAGGATGAACATGCCCATCTGCTGGGGCGTCGGTACGACAAAGGTGGGCAGCATCATCAGCCCGTTGAAGACGACCGAATAGAGCACCAGAACGCCGACCAGGCTGACGCGCTTCTCGTGCGGGGCGATGTGGCGCAGGATGGTTGTCGTCACCGAGCCAAAGCCGGCACAGGCGAGGGTGGCCAGGTGGCCGAGTTCAAGGCTGCGGAAGCCCGGGCGCACCACCAGTAGCACGCCGAGAAAGCCGATTAGCAGCAGTGCCCAGCGCAGGCGTGATACCCGTTCCTTGAGCACCAGCACCGAGAGGAGCGTTACGAAAATCGGCGTGGTGAAGGCGATGGCGTAGACGTCGGCGAAGGCGATGTGGGTGAAGGCGTAGATGACGAGGGCGCTGCCTGCGATGGCGGTCAGGCATCGCAATTGCAGAAGCCACGGATGCTTCATCCGAAACATCTCGCGCCAGCGCTCCCCACGATTGGCAACGACCGCCGGAATGATGGAAAAGGCAGTGGTGAAAAACGCGATCTCGAAGACGGAGAGGGCGGGACCGATGCCTTTGATCAGGGCGTCGGCCATGGAAAAGCTGGCATAGGCCAGAAACGCGAGAACGACGCCGAGCGGCATCTGAAAAGTCCGAAGGTGGGAAGTCGAGGAGACTCGGTGGGAACCGGGCTACCATACAAGGCTCCCGGCACCGCGTCATCAGACAAATCCGCAGAGTCTGGGCGATCAAACTTGCGGTCCACGCACCTCCGAGACCGGCGGATTGGTGCTCCCCTTGCGAGCGCGATATTCGGCAAAGCGGCTGGCGATGCGGGCCCGGGCGCCGTCGAGAAAGATGTTGACGAGGCCCGAGACGACGACCAGCGTCAAGCCGAGGAAGGCGAGGACATCCGGCACTTCCGAAAAGAACGCCGCTCCGATGCCGATGGCCCAGACGATCTGCACGTATTGGACCGGCGCAACCTGGCTTGCCGGTGCGTTGCGAGTGGCGGCGATCAACAGGATATGACCCATGCCAATGAAGCTGCCGCTAACGGCGAGCAGTAGGAACTGCCCCAGGGTCGGCACAACGAAGGCCGGGATCATCAGTATGGCGTTGACGACGAGGACATAGATCGCCGGCAGCAGGATCAGCGTCACCCGCTTCTCCTTTCCGGCGATGACGCGCAGGACGGTCGTGGTAATGGCGCCGAACACCGGGCAGAGGACGGCGGCCAGATGTCCGAGGCCCAGCTCACGGAAGCCGGGGCGCACGACCAGCAGCACGCCGGCAAACCCGACGAGCAGCAGCAGCCAGCGGGTAACGCCGACCCGCTCCTTCAAGAGGATCACCGAAAACAGGGTGATGAACACCGGCATCAGGAAGACCAGCGAATAGGTCTCGGCGAAGGCGATGGTGACGAAGGCATAGGTGACCAGCATTGCCGATGCGACGCCGCTGAACGAGCGCAGGTGCACGAGAAACGGGTGCCGCAGGCGGAAGGCCTCACGCCAGCGTTCGCCCTTTGGTTTGGCAAACAGGGCCGGCAGCAGAGAGAAGGCGCCGATGAAAAATCCGATCTCGAAGACCGAGAGCGACGAGCCGAAGCTTTTGATGACGGCGTCGCCACACGAATAGATCGAGTAGGCCGCGAGCGCGAAGAAAATGCCGATCGGCATCGTGCATCCAGAGTGTGACAGGGTAGCGGCAGCCGGCCGCGAGGGGGCGGCTGAATATAGAGGTGGACGCGTTTGGCGTCGATGGGAAGTTGCAGTTCCGCCTGGCTGAAGCGCCTTATTTGTGGGTGGCGATGGCCGGGCCGATGACCTCGATTCTGTTGGTCCAGAGATACCCGGAGAAATCCTCAGGCACTTGGGCGAGCTGATCGAGGGTGTCGATGCCGGCCGTACCCGAATCGCCCGCCTCGTAAGGGCCCATGAGAATGACCTCGCTGCCGGCGTCGCGCAGCCGCGCGATGAAGAGGTTGGGCCATCCCCAGAGAAACGGTGCGACATTGAGGGGCACCATCACCTTGGTATTGCGGCAGGCCTGCGGCATGAAGCCGGTCCAGCCTATCGCCTCGTATTGCAGCAGGCAGTCGACAAGTCCCCGGCGCGACCAGACGGCAAGACCATCGATGAGATCGGCGGCGCGGTAGGTGGGCTCATCTCCGCCATAGGCGCCCCATACGTTGCTTCGCCAATCCGGATTGGCGGCGACAAGTGCGGCCAGCATGTCGCCCTCACGCATCTCGCGGCTCTTGAAGTTGATCAAAAAGCGACCATCGGGCAGAGCCTCAAACACCTCGGCAAGCTCGGGCAGCTGACCGGTGTATTTGCCGCGGAAGGGGTAGGTCTCGCCACCGTCGGCAGTGTAGCCGTAGCCGATATCGAGGGTCTTGAGGTCGGCCATATCGTGACTGCGCGTTTCGCCGGTGCCGTCGGTGCGGCAGTCGAGCGTCCAGTCGTGCATTACGGCAAAGCGCCCGTCGGTCGTCGGATGAACGTCGAGCTCGACGATATCGGCACCGGCGGCAAAGGCGGCCTGCATCGAGGCGATGGTGTTCTCAAGATATCCATGGGTGGGCGGGTAGATCCGGCTGGCGGTACAGGTGTCGCCGGTGAGATTGTCGCGGTCGAAAGTCTGGTGCACGCCGCGGTGGGAGATCAGAGTAACGGTCGGATCAGCGGCGCGGGCGATGCGCCAGGAGGCGTTGAAGACGTAGACAGCGACGGCAAACAGGACCAACACGCCGACGGCACGTAATACGAATCTTTTCATGGAAATCCCCAACCCAGAGAAGGCGCAGGTTCATTTCATTATTGTGGCGCAAAACTGGTCGGTGGCCGCCACCAAGCGTATGAGCTGTCGATTAATGAGCTGTTCATCGGCAGGTCATGCAAGGCATGTTGAAAAGTCCGCCATTCCATGCGCTTTGTTGGGCTCGCGCATGCATCTGGAGGGCGATCGACATGCGGATACTTCAATCACTCGTACTTGCGGCAGTCGCCGCGCTGGGTTTCTTGCTGCCATCGGTGGCGGCGGAACGGGCCATCATCGTGCTCGACGGATCGGGTTCGATGTGGGCGCAGATCGACGGGACTGCGCGGATCACCATCGCGCGCGAAACGCTCAACGACGTGCTGCAGTCGCTGCCGGACGACCTCGAACTGGGTTTCATGACCTACGGGCATCGCGAGAAGGGCAACTGCACCGATATCGAGCTGCTGGTGCCGCCGGCGCCCGGAATGGGCGAAGCGATCGGCGCGGCTGCGGCCGACATCAATCCCAAGGGCATGACGCCGCTGTCGGATGCAGTGCGCATGGCAGCCGAGGAACTGCGCTATACCGAGGAGCGGGCTACAGTCATCCTGATCACCGACGGTCTCGAGACCTGCGAGGTGGACCCCTGCGACCTCGGCTTCGAACTCGAGTCGGCAGGCATCGACTTTACCACGCACGTCGTCGGTTTCGGGCTTTCGGACGACGAGGGCCGGCAGGTCGCGTGTCTCGCCGAGAATACCGGCGGGACCTATCTGCCAGCAAACGATGCCGATGCACTTACCTCGGCACTGACGCTAACGGTAGCGGAAGTTGTCGAACCCGAACCCGAGCCTGAGCCGGCACCCGAACCAGAACCGGTCGCGCTCGAATTCAATCTCTCCCCGGAGGCGGTGATGGCGGAGGGCGGAGAACCGATCGTTCGTTCCGGGACTGCCTGGAACGTCTATGAAGCCCGCGCCGACGGCAGCCGGGGCGAGGGGGTGACCTATGGCTACGGCAACCCATTCGAAACAAGCCTGGAGCCAGGTGACTACATCATCGCCATCAAGGAAGGCGAAGTCGAAATGGAGCAGGCGGTGACGGTCGCCGCCGAAGAGGTCGCCCGGCCTCGCTTCATACTGAACGCCGCCACGGTCACCCTGCGTGCCTACGCGGCAGAGGGCGGGCCGGTGGCCGAGGGAGCCGCGCTCAACCTCTACTATCCGGGCGGAGACACCTACGGCTACGGTGAGGAGACCTTCATCGTTCCGGCAGGCGAGGTGACCGCCACCGCCAAGGTCGGGCAGGGCGAGGTCAGCGAGACGTTCACGATCGCGGCCGGTGAGACGATCGAGAGGGATCTCGTTGCCGGCGTCGGGCGGGTGGTGGTCAACGCCGCCTATGTGGAGGGCATGAAGGTCGAAGCCGGTGGCCTCGGCGTCAACGTCTTCAAGGCGTCGGCCTCCATCGACGGATCGCGCGAGGAAGTCGGCTACGGCTTTGGTCCCGACACAGGCTACGACCTGCCGCCCGGCGATTACGTTGCCGTCGTCAAGATGGACGACGCAACCGCTGAAGTGGCCTTCACCGTCGAGACCGGCAAATCGGTCGAGGTGGTCGGAGTGCTCGAGGCTGGCGTGGTCGCCATCACCGCGGCCGGCACGGACCGGCTCAACATCTATTCCGGCAAGGCCGACATCCAGGGCAACCGGAAGGAGTTCGGCTACAGCTACGACGAAGAGTACCAGCAGACCCTGCCGGCCGGGAAGTATGTCGTGGTGGCGCACTTCCCCGACGATGTCGAAAAGGAGGTGCCGTTCACCGTAGCCGCCGGTGATCGTGTCGACGTGACGGTCGAATAGGCCTCAAAGCGCGATGCGGTTTGACGGATCAAATCGCACCGCGCTCTGACTTTTGTTGTCGCGGGGACTTTTCGCGAAAAACCCGCCCCACCTTTTCGTATCCCCGTGAATCTCGATTCCATCGACGACAACCTTCTACGTCGTGGCTTCAACATCTGCCGCCACTGCCTTGATTTCCCTCCGGAGCCACTGATGTGGTTTGGCCCGCGTGTTGCGAGGATGCCAGAACAGACAGATGTCGAAACCAGGCACTTTCATCGGTATTTCGAAGGTTCGTAGGCCGGCTCCCTCGCCGAACTCCCTTGCCAGCCTGCGGCCCATGTTGAGAATCAGTTCGGTGCCGCGGAGGAAGCGCGGCGCGCTCGCGTAGTAGGGTGTCGTCGTCGCTACCGTGCGTCGCATGCCGAGATCACTCATGCCGGCATCGACATTTCCCATCACGTAGCCTCGCCTCGACACGAGTATGTGGGGATAGTGCACACAGTCCTCGATCGTCAGCGTGGCGGTCTCGCCTTCACCGACCAACGGGTGGTTAGCGTCGACCACCGCGACAAAGGTCTCATGCAATAATACTGACCGCTCCAGCCCGGCAATCGGGCGCCAGGCCGGGCCGATCAGAAGGTCCAGGCTGCCGCCGAACAGAGCCTGCTCGTCCTCCTGCGGCGTCGCCGGAAGAAAAACGAGCCGGATTCTGGGAGCGGCCGCGCGCAGCCGGGCCTCGATCGCCGGGCCGAGTATCGCCAGACTGTACTCATCCATTCCAATACAGACCGTCTGGCGCAGCGCGGCCGGATCGAACTCGCCCACCGAATTGAGGCCAGTGACGATCTGGGCCAAAGCCAACTGGACATGCGGCCATAACTCGATCGCCGTGCGCGTCGGCACCATCGTGTTGCCCGACCGCTCCAGTACACGATCGTCGAGTGCGCGTCGCAGACGCTCCAGCGCGTTGCTTGTGCTCGACTGGGTAATCCCGAGGCGCCGTGCCGCGCGTGAAACGCTGCGCTCGTCCATGAGCACGTCGAAGACCTTCAGCAGGTTAAGGTCAAGGTCCCCGAGCGGCACGGGCATGGCACCGATCCAATCGATCCTGTCAATAATTGATATCGTTCTGGTGTCCGTTCCCAGACAACTTGCCCATGTCTACTTCTTCCCTCGGCGTCAGGCCACACGAGGAGAGAGATATGGAGAAGATTGGTTTCGAGGTGGATGGCGAGACGGTCATCGGAAATCTTGAATTGCCCGAGGGTGCGTCACTCGCCAATTCGGTGCCGGCCCTCGTCTTCACCGGCCCTTTCACCGGCGTCAAGGAACAGGTGACCGGCACATATGCTCGGCTCTTGGCCAAGGAGGGTTTTGCCACGCTGGCCTTCGACCATCGCAATTTCGGCGAGAGCGGCGGGCGCATCCATCAGCACGAAGCACCATCCAAGAAGCTCGATGACCTGGCGGCGGCGACCGGCTATCTCGCCGCGCGACCGGAGATCGACGCGGGGCGCATCGGTGCGGTCGGCATCTGCCTCGGTGGCTCCTACGCGCTTCACTTTGCCGCGTTCGATCCGCGCATTCGCGCCTTGGCCACGGTCGCCGCGGCTTATCTCGACGCACGCCCCTCCTCGGCGGATGCGGCGGCCCGCAAGGCCGAGTGGTTCCAAGGCTATGCCAGCGAGCTCGCCCTGCTTCACGAAGGCTACCCCACGCACATAAAGGCTGTCACCGATGTAGAGGGCGAGGCAGCAGGCATGCCCGGCCAGGAACCCTTCGACTATTACGGCACTGACCGCGCCTACAGCCCGCATTGGAAAAACGAGATCACCCGGCTTTCGGGCTACAATCTTGCCCGCTTCGACGCTGTACTCGGCGCCGACTATCTGGCCGCCACGCCAACGCTCGTCGTGCATGGCACGACCGATCTCTACTGCACGCCGGAAGCCGCGATGCGGACCTTCGAGCGCATCGGCGCGCCCAAACGTATCGAATGGATCGAGACCACCAACCACATCGAACTCTATGACAGCCAGCCGCATGTGCGCGCGGCGGTATCTCATGTTGCGGACTGGATGAAAGAGCATCTCCAAGGAGCGAGGACATGAAACCCGGATCCGACGACATCAATACCCTGTCTCGCCGAGACCTGATCAGGACAGCGGGTGCTGGTGCACTGGCTGGCGTCGGTCTTGCAATGGCAGGCACGGTCACCTCGGCGCAGGAGCGCACCGGGACCGTCGACGTTGAGAGGCACTCGGTGGAAATGCCGTTTCCGCTGAACGCCTATGTGGTGGAGGGCGAAGACGGACTGGTGGTCGTCGACGCCACGCTCACCAACACGGCCTCAAGGGAACTGCGAGCCCGGGTGGACGGCTTAGGGAAACCCCTGCGGGCGGTTCTTCTCACCCATCCCCATCCCGACCACTATGCGGGGCTCGGCAATCTGACGGAGGGTCTGGACATTCCAATCGTATCGCTCGCCTCGGTCAACGACATCGCTCGGCGCGACGATGCCGAAAAGGATGCGGTCATCAGCAGCATGTTCGGCGAGGAGTGGCCTCGAAACCGCGTATTCCCCAACGACACCGTTGGCGATGGCGACATGCTCGACTTTGGTCCCGGCCTGCGGTTTACAGTCATGGATGTGGGACCTGCGGAATCCTTCCATGACAGTATCTTCGTCCTGGAGGGGTCGGCTCCGGCCGCCTTCATCGGCGACCTCGTCTACTCATTCATGCATCCCTACATGGCCGACAACACCAACCCCGAATGGAAGCGGGCAATTGGCCGGCTGCGGTCGGAACTGCCGGAGGACATGATCCTCCATGTCGGTCACGGCCTACCGGTGACGCCAGCTTTCCTAGCCTGGCAAGAAGCCTATCTCGACCGCTTCGAGGCCGCAATAAAGGCTGCCGACTGGAGTGATCCAGAAACCGCCCAGGCGGCCGTCGTGACCGACATGACCGCCTTCCTACCGAGCGATAAGCTGCTGTTCTTTCTGGAGCAGTCGATCTTGCCCAATGCGAGGCGGCTCGGCATGACGAGGTAGGTGACTCTGGATCGGGCACTGCCCCGACAAATCTCCGAGGCTGAGCGCAGGCGCAGGCGATTGTCGAGTGAGGCGCGAGGACAGGCGCGACCCGGCCTCCACGCATTACTCAGTCGTCGAGATCGATGTCGCCGCCGCTCGAGCTGTTGAAATCGGTTTGGGCGGGATTGCCGGAAATGCCGATGTCGCCGCCGCTCGAGGCATTGGCGCGTATCGATTCTAGCGCATGAACGTCCATGTCGCCACCTGACGAGGCGTTTGCGGTCACGGACTTGCATACTAGGTCGGCGAGGTCGAGATCGCCGCCGGACGAGACGTCGGCATCGACCGTCTCGCAGCTGCCTGCAGCCGCGAACGAGGCACCGCTCGAGACACTGGCGGAAAAGCTGCCGACGGTCACGTCAGCAAGGTCGATGTCGGCGCCGCTCGATGCATTGGCCTTGAGGGTGTCGCCGCTCATGCCGCTTGCGGCGACATCGGCACCGGAACTGGCTTCGATCCGGTCGAGCTTGGGCATGGTGATGTGGACGGTGACATCGGGCCGGCCATTGACCAGCAAGCCAAGCAGGCCGCCGCTCATGATGAAGTCGAAGAAATCGGCCTCGAAGCGCGCGCGCAGCGTGCCGTTCTCGACATCGAGCTCGAGCTTGTCGAACGGTTCGGAGCGCTCGGATTCAACGCTCACCGATTGCTCGCCGCCGACGGTGACCACGGCATTCAGTCCCGTGGCGATATCGATGGCATGAAACGCGGGCAGGTCATACTCGCGAGTTTCGGCCAGGACCGGCCCTGTGGCGGCGGCGAAAGCCGCGGCTGCAAGTGCAAGTGCAAGTGCTGCGCGCATAGTCGTGTCTCCTCCAGGTGCGGACCCGACACATTCTGGACAGCGCCATGCCCGCCGCAAGCTAGAAAGCGACGAAAGCCGCCCATCGAACGACGAAACGGGAAAAGCAGGGACCCAGCCGCGGCGCGACCGGGCGACTGTCGGATAAACGAAAACGGCGCCCCTCGGGGCGCCGCTCCTGATGGACAATCCGGAAAGGATCAAGCCATCGCCTTCTGCAGGTTGGCGTCGATGGCATCGAGGAAGCCGAGGGTCGACAGCCACGGCTGATCCGGGCCGACGAGCAGCGAGAGGTCCTTGGTCATCTTGCCTTCCTCGATGGTGTCGACCGTCACCTTCTCGAGGGTTGCGGCAAACTTGGCGAGTTCGGCGTTGTCGTCGAGCTTGGCCCGGTGCGCGAGGCCGCGGGTCCAGGCGAAGATCGAGGCGGTGGAGTTGGTCGAGGTTTCCTTGCCCTGCTGATGCTGACGATAGTGGCGGGTCACCGTGCCATGTGCAGCCTCGGCCTCGACGATCTTGCCATCGGGCGACATCAATACGGAGGTCATCAGGCCCAGCGAGCCGAAGCCCTGGGCGACGGTATCCGACTGCACGTCGCCATCGTAGTTCTTGCATGCCCAGACATAACCGCCCGACCACTTGAGCGCGGAAGCCACCATGTCGTCGATGAGGCGATGCTCGTACCAGATCTTCCTGGCCTCGAACTCACCCTTGAACTCGGCCTCGTAGATCTCCTGGAAGATGTCCTTGAAGCGCCCATCATAGGCCTTGAGGATGGTGTTCTTGGTCGACAGGTAGCAGGGGACGCCGCGGTTGAGGGCGTAGTTCATCGAGGCGCGGGCGAAGTCGGCGATCGAGTCGTCGAGGTTGTACATACCCATGGCCACGCCGGAGCCGGGAGACTGGAACATCTCGTGCTCGATAACGGTCCCGTCTTCGCCGGTAAACTTGATGGTCAGCGTGCCCTTGCCAGGGAACCTGAAATCGGTGGCGCGGTACTGGTCGCCGAAGGCGTGACGGCCAACGATGATGGGCTGCGTCCAGCCGGGCACCAGGCGCGGCACGTTCCTGCAGATGATGGGCTCACGGAAGATGACGCCGCCGAGAATGTTGCGGATGGTGCCATTGGGCGACCTCCACATTTTCTTCAGCTTGAATTCCTCGACACGCGCCTCGTCGGGCGTGATCGTGGCGCATTTGATGCCGACACCGTGCGTCTTGATGGCGTTGGCCGCATCGACCGTCACCTGGTCGTCGGTGGCATCGCGGTTCTCGACCGAGAGGTCGTAGTACTCGATCGGCAGATCGAGATAGGGCGTGATGAGCTTGTCCTTGATCGCCTGCCAGATGATCCTGGTCATCTCGTCGCCGTCGAGATCGACGACGGGGTTGGCGACTTTGATTTTGCTCATGGGAAGCTTCCTCCAAAGGACATTCTGGCACGCGGTCGGCCGGGTTCGCGCCCCTATAGCATCGGTGCCGGAAAGCGCAAAGCTTTGCTGAGCAAGGGGGCTACGCACACGAGCACACCCTTGACTTCGTGCATATGCACGGTCTACCGAACAGTCAATGCAGGACGATTTCTCTCAGTGCCTGGTGCTCAACACTCGCATGGCCGCCCGCGCGGTGACGCGGCGGGCCGACCGCAAGTTGCGCCCGTTCGGGGTGACGGCGGCGCAGTTCAACATCCTCGGCGCCTTGCGCCAGCAGTCGGGCCGGTCGGTGACCGAGATCGCCAACAGCATCGCCATGGACCGCACGACCCTTTCCCGCAATCTCGACGTGCTGGAACGCAAGGGCCTGGTCGAGACGATTCCGGCGGGGACCGGCTTGCATGGCAACAGCCGGCTCTCCCAACTCACCGAGAAAGGCGGCGAACTTTTCGAACAGATCGTTCCGGAGTGGCGCAACTCGCAAGCCGAATTACGCCTTACCCTCAAGGAACCGGGTTTCGGAGAGGTACTCGCCGCGTTGCGGCAGCTTTCACGAATTTAGGGTGTATTGGAATTCAGGTGATGCCGGTCTGCAAATGCCCATTCTCTGCGCTTCCGGTGCTCTCGTACCCGAAGGTACGCTGCGCTCCGGTTCTCGATAACGGGCATTTTCGCCTCGGCCTGACCTGAACCCCAACACACCCTAGGCCACGGCCTTCAAGATGCCACGGTGACATAGGACACCGTGCATATACACCCCAGGAGACTTTCGATGCTGAAGCCCGACCCCACCGATCCCATCGTCGTCACCGGAATGGGCGTCGTCAGCCCACTCGGGGTCGGGGTCGCGACCAACTGGCAGCGGCTGTTGGCCGGTGAGAGCGGCATCGTGCCCAACACGCGCTTCGATGTGACGGACTTTGCCTGCAAGATCGCCGGACTGGTTCCGACAAAGGCAGAGGATCCGGAAGGGTTCGACCCTTTGGTGGCGGTCGATCCCAAGGAGATCAAGAAGATGGATCTCTTCATCCAGTACGGGCTCGTGGCAGCGCAGGAGGCGATCGCGCAATCGGGCTGGGCGCCGCAAACGGAAGACGAGAAGCAGGCGACCGCCACCATCATCGCGTCCGGTGTCGGTGGATCACCGCTCCTGGTGGAATCGGCCTATACGGTCGAGCACAAGGGGCCGCGCCGGCTGTCGCCGTTCACCGTGCCTGCGTTCCTCGCCAACCTCGCAGCTGGTTGGATTTCCATCCACTACGGCTTCAAAGGACCCATTGGCACGCCAGTCACGGCTTGCGCGGCTTCGGCGCAGGCAATCGGCGACGGCATGCGCCTGATCCTGACCGGGGAGGCGGACGTGGCGGTGGTCGGCGGTGCCGAAGGTTCGGTCGATCCGGTCTCCATTGGCGGTTTTGCCGCGGCGCGCGCGCTCAATACCAGCTTCAACGACGACCCTCGGGGCGCCTCGCGACCGTTCGATGCCCGGCGTGCGGGCTTCGTGCTCGCCGAGGGCGCCGCGGTGCTGGTGATCGAGAAACTGAGCCACGCGCGTGCGCGCGGCGCCAAGCCGCTGGCGACGCTTGCCGGTTATGGAACGTCGGCCGACGCCTATCACCTGACCTCCGGCGAGCCGACGGGCGCGGGTGCGCAGATCGCCATGCGCAAGGCCATAGAGATGGCCGGCATCAGCTCGAACGATATCGGCTATGTCAATGCGCACGCAACGTCCACCGAGGTCGGGGACGCGGCTGAGATCGCCGGTATAGCGGCCGTGTTCGGCGAGCGCGGAAAGAGCCTGGCGGTCTCGTCGACCAAATCCTCGACCGGGCACCTGCTCGGGGCCGCAGGCGGCATCGAGGCCATCATTTCGGTGACGGCGCTCACCAACGATACGCTGCCGGCCACCCTCAACCTGGAGGATCCGGACCCGACGGCCGCGATCTTCGATCTGGTGCCCAAGACCCCCAAGTCCAAATCGCTGGATTATGTCCTTTCCAACGCCTTCGGCTTCGGCGGGGTCAACGCCACGCTGGTTTTTGGGAAAGTCTAAGACGCGTGGACGCTTGGGATTCTCAGGGCTAAGCAAACATGTTCAAGGCAGTCTTTTTTGAGCTGTGAGCCGATCATTCCGGGGGAGGCGACATCACAACCACCGGGTCATCCCCGCGAAAAGCGGGGACGTTGGGGGGACAAGTGTGCCGTCCCAGCTTGCGTCCTAGGCCCGATAACCTACTTCGCGGGCAACGTCCTGACGAAGGCTTCGGCGAGCGCGATCCATTCGCCAAGGTCGTCATCGTCCTCGACGGCGTCGCCATCGACCTCGACGAAGCCGGCCATGGTGCGGCCGGTGAAGTTCATGGGGCGGGCGCCCGGACGGGTGAGGGCCTCCTCGTAGGCGTCCTTGCCGACACGGGCGAGAAGGCCTCCGTCCTTCATCGGTCCGACCAGCATATTGCCGTCCAGCATGAAGGCGACGCCCCCGAACATCTTCTGCTCGCGGATACCGGGACGGTCCGCGAGCAGGATCCGGATACGATCGGCAAGATGGTCCGCAGCCTGGCTCATGATATCCGCTTTTCCCGATAGGTTTCGTGCCATGGTAGTTCGTCAGCGATCATATCCCATTGCCGATGCGAACGCGCGAAGATCAACTGGTTGGGCGCATACCAGTCGTTGTGGCCGGCAAAGAAGCCGACGCTGACCATGCGCACGTCCGGAGCACGCGAGGAGGCTCCGAAGAGCGGATTGCCGCAGCCCGGGCAGAAGTGGCGCGTGAAGACAGCGCCGGAGTCGCTTGGCGAGCCGAAGCTTTTGATCTCCCCTGTGATCGAGAGCGCGCCGAGAGGCACGAGCACCGCGGTCGAATGGCCGGTGCCGGTTGCCCGCTGGCAATCGAGGCAGGAGCACATGAACATCGAGAGCGCTGGCCCGGCAATCCGCATGGTGACGCTTCCGCATGCGCAGGTGGCGGCGATATCGATGATGGTATGGGAGCGCGAGGTCATGGCGCGACGCTGCCACGGTTGCGTGCGCCCGGCAAGCACGAGCAACAGTCTTGATTTTGCCGGAGAGGGTCGCAAGAGTGCCGCGGCACAACCGGCGGACGGCCATGACACTGCATCCCGACTACCCGATCGAAACGGAAAGGCTGGCGCTGCGGCCTTTTACGCGGGGGGACGTGGATGCAGTCCACGATTACCGGCGGCGTGAGGACGTGGCCGAGTATCTGTTCGATGCACCCCTCAGCCGGGAAGAATGTGCCGAGGCCGTGCAGCAGCGCATCGGACAGATCGCCTTCGAGCTCGAGGGCGACAAGATCGTGCTAGCCGCGACGCTGCGTGAGACGGGCATGCTGATCGGCGAGGTGTCATTGATCTGGCGAAGCGTCGACGCCCAACAGGCAGAGATCGGCTGGATCTTCCATCCCGAACACCACGGCAGGGGCTACGCCACGGAGGCCGCCACGGCGCTCCTCGAGCTTGCTTTCGGACCCGGCGACATGCACCGGGTGATGGCGCGATGCGATGCGCGCAACAGTGCTTCCGCCCGGCTGATGGAGCGGCTCGGCATGCGCCGTGAGGCGCATTTCCGCGAGCATGCGCTCTTCAAGGGGCAGTGGGACGAAGAGTACATTTACGCCATCCTCAAGCGGGAATGGCAGGCGCGCCAATATGTTGAGAGCCCCGTCGCGTTGCATCGATAAAACTCGCCTACAAATGAGCAAGATATTCCACTTCCGTCCCGGGAACCGCCGGCCTTAGTGTCACGTTTGGCGCCTACGGAATTTGGGCGTTTGCAGCGAGCAGCGGAGGGATCGCGGCGGCCATGACATCTTTAGCTTTGCCTATTGAAACGAGCCGGCTGATCCTGCGCAGCTTCGAGCGCGGCGACTTCGACGCGCTCTGTAGCTATCAGCTTCTTCCCGAAATGCAGCGCTATCTGGAGTGGCCGGTCTGGAACGAGACGGATGTGGCGACAGGACTCAACCTGATGCGCACGCAGGTTTGCCTGCACAGGCCCGGTGACACTTTGAGCCTTGCGATCGTGCGCAAAGGCGATCTGCAGCTCATTGGTCAGGCGTCGCTGCGCTGGTCGGATGCGACGGCGGGGCAGGGTGAAGTGCGCTTCGCGCTCAATCCGCGCTTTGCCGGAAACGGCTATGCGATCGAGGCGGTGGGGGCGGTCCTCGATCTGGCGTTCGACCATTTCAAGATCCACCGTGTTTTTGCCCGTTGCGACGGACACAATCATCGGGCCGCCAAGCTTATGCAGAGGCTCGGCCTGCGGCTCGAGGCGCATTATCGCGAGCACGCGCTGTTCCAGGGCGAGTGGGACGAGGAGCTGCATTTTGCTATCCTCGACCGGGAGTGGCGCCGCTCGGGCAAGATCCGCGAGATGCACGCACCGCGAGTCGCCTAAGCACCTTGCCCGCTTCAATTGCCGCGCGACTTGAAGTAAGAGCGCGGCATGGCAGGCACGGATTCCTCTCAAGCATTACAGTTCCGGCCCGGTCCGGCGGTCATCCTTTGCGAGCCGCAACTGGGCGAGAACATTGGCGCGGCGGCGCGGGCCATGGCCAATTTCGGGCTGTGGGACCTGCGGCTGGTCAATCCGCGCGATGGCTGGCCGAACGAAAAGGCCGTCGCCAACGCGTCCAAAGCCCATCATGTAATCGATCGGGTGCAAGTTTTCGCGACGGTCGAGGAGGCGGTTGCCGATCTGACGCTCATCCATGCAACCACGGCGCGATCGCGCGACATGCGCAAGCCGGTGCTGGGGCCAGAGGACGCCTGCCTCGGGCTTTCTGCCCATATCGGTGGTGGGGGCAAGGCGGGGATCCTCTTCGGCCGGGAAAAGTGGGGGCTGCTCAATCCCGAGGTGGCGCTTTCAGATGCTATCGTCACCCTGCCGGTCGAATCCGCCTTCGCTTCGCTCAACATCGCCCAGGCAGTGCTGATCCTCGCCTATGAATGGCGGCGGCAGAGTGGCCTCGCCGAGACATTGCCGTTTGGCGAAAACATCGGGGAGCCGGCGCCGAAGGCGGAAGTCATCGGCATGTTCGAGCACCTCGAATCGACGCTCGACAAGACTGGGTTCTTCACCACCCCGGACAAGCGGCCGGCCATGGTCAACAATCTGCGCACAATGTTCTCACGCGCGCGCTTCACCAGCCAGGAGGTGAGGACGTTCCGCGGCATCATCTCCTCCATCGACCGAGTGCACGAGCGGCACCGGAGCAAGCGCGGCAAGAACGACGAATAAACTCCACCGGCCTGACGCTTTTGCGCAAGATCGGCTTTGACGCCATGCATGCGCCGTGGCATCGAGGAGCATCATGAGTAGCTCCGCTCCCGCCGACAAGCGCCGTCAGGCCTTCACCTATGTCGGCTTCCGCTTCTTCTGGCTGACGACGCTGACCGTAAGCTTTGCGGTGCAGATCATGTCGGTCTCCATCGCCTGGCAGATCTACGACGTCACCGGCAACGCGTTCCTGCTGGGGCTGGTCGGTCTTTGCCTTTTCCTGCCGGCGCTGCTCCTGATCCTCGTCACCGGGTTGACCGCCGATCGCTTCAACCGGCGCATGATCATGCGGTTTTGCCTGATGGTGGAATTCGCATGCGCCATTGGGTTCCTGCTATTCGTCAACGCGCAGGCGCACGAGGTCTGGCCGATCTTCGGCATTCTGGTGGTGCTCGGCACCGCGCGCGCGTTCTGGGGGCCGGCGGCGCAATCGTTGGCACCGAACCTGGTGCCGCCCGAGGCGCTGGCCAACGCCATTACCGTCAACGCCTCGGCATGGCAGTTCGCCTCGATCATGGGACCAGCGGCCGGGGGGCTGCTCTACGGCATCTCCCCCACGGTCGCCTTCGGCACGGCAGCGGCGCTGCTCATCGCCGCCGTCGTCAGTGTCTCGCTCATCCCCAAGCCTCACCAGCGCGAATCGCAGCAGGCGACGAGCCTCGAGACGATGCTGGCGGGTTTCCGCTACATCTTTGCAAACAAGGTGGTGCTCGGCGCCATCTCGCTCGACATGTTCGCGGTGCTGATGGGTGGGGCGGTGGCGCTGCTGCCGATCTATGCCAAGGACATCCTGCACGCCGGTCCCGAGGAACTGGGCCTGTTGCGGGCGGCGCCGGGGGTCGGCGCGATCGTCATGGCGCTCGTCCTGACGCGCTTTCCGGTGCGCGACCATTCGGGCAAGCTCCTTTTCGTCTTCGTCGGGCTCTTCGGCGCCTTCACGGTGGTATTCGGGTTCTCGACCACGGTGTGGATTTCGGTGCCGGCGCTGGCCCTGGTCGGCGCGTCCGACATGGTCAGCGTCACCATCCGCGAGACCATCATGCAGCTGTGGACGCCCGAGGAGGTGCGCGGGCGAGTCAATGCGGTCAACAGCGTTTTTATCGGCGCCTCCAATGAGCTCGGTGAATTCCGGGCCGGTACCGTCGCCCATCTCATCGGGCCGGTGCCGGCGGTCGTCATCGGCGGGTTCGGGGCTATCGCGGTCGCCGTGATCTGGAGTCAGGTCTTTCCGGGTCTGCGCGAGCAGCGAGCGCTCGACAAGCGCATGGCATGAGAGATAGAGAGCGAATAGCGAGGTAGCGAATAGCGAATAGAGGGAGCGCAGGCCCCTCCGGGGTGGTGGTCGATTCGCTCCTCCCTATTCGCTATTCGCTCCCTTCCGCTCTCTTCCCTTGACTTTGCGGCGGCCGATGCGTATCACGCCGCAACCTATAGCGGCCCAAGGCCCTTAGGCGCACCCGAGACTTCCAGGTTTCTTGAGGTCTGTCGGCCGTTCGCGAGAACGGCAGAGGAGGGCGCGATCCATTGGTTCGTTTAACAAGGATACGCGATGTCGAAGCGCAACTCAGTCAAGCACAAAATCGATCGCCGTCTCGGCGAAAACATCTGGGGCCGTCCCAAGAGCCCGCTCAACGACCGTGCCTATGGCCCCGGTCAGCACGGCCAGCGCCGCAAGGGCAAGCTCAGCGACTACGGTCTGCAGCTGCGGGCCAAGCAGAAGCTCAAGGGCTACTACGGCTCGATCACCGAAAAGACGTTCCGCCGCTATTACGCCGAGGCCTCCCGGGTCAAGGGCGACACCGGCGAGAACCTGATCGGCCTTCTCGAGCGCCGTCTCGACGCGGTCATCTACCGCGCCAAGTTCGTGCCGACCGTGTTCGCCGCCCGACAGTTCGTCAATCACGGCCATGTGCTGGTCAACGGCAAGCGGGTCAACATCCCGTCCTATCAGGTCAAGGTCGGCGACAAGGTCGAACTGCGTGACAAGTCCAAGCAGCTTGCCATCGTCCTCGAGGCGACCCAGCTCGCCGAGCGCGACGTGCCGGACTACGTCGAGGCCGACCACAACAAGATGATCGCCACGTTCGCCCGGATCCCGGCGCTTTCGGATGTGCCCTATCCGGTGCAGATGGAACCGAACCTGGTGGTCGAGTTCTACTCGCGCTAAGCCAAGCGAATATTCTAAGAGAAGGGGCCGCTCCTATGGAGCGGCCCCTTCGTTTTTTCGTTGCATCCCGACGCTACTGAGCAGGCGTCGGAATGTCGCTGACGCTTTCCTTGATTGGTTCCTGGTCGAGCGGAATGAAGCTCTCGAACTTGCGAAGGCGCATGTAGACCGACTGCAGCTCGACGATGGTCGTCCAGGCGCGGGCGAAGAACTGGAATGAGGACGACACCTGCCCGAAGGCGAGTTGCACCTGCTGGTAGAGGCCCATGGTCAGGGCGCCCGCCAGAATCGACGGTGAAAGTGCCAGGAGGGGCACATAGCCGACCATGTTGATGTACGCATAGCGGGCGAGGTTGAAGTAGGTGTAGTGGAAATAGAGGCGGAAGTAGTTCTTCTGGACGCCGGCGAAGAGTTCCCTGACCGTGGGCGGATCAGCACGCTCAGCGTTGTCCTCTCCAAAGACGAGTTCCTTACGATAGGCCGCTTCCACACGCTGGTTGGCAAAGTTCAGTCCCGGCAGCTTGATTCCGACCGTGGCCAATAGCACCGTTCCAAAGATCGCCGCTGCCAGAGCCACCCAGACGAGCCCCCCCGGGATGTCGCCGATGATGGGCAGACCAGTGATGTTGGCCGAAAGTTCCCAAAGCAGCGGCAGGAACACGACCAGCGTGATCAACGAACCGAAGAAGGCCGTGCCCAGGTCCTCCATGATCTGGGCGAAGCGCATGGTATCTTCCTGCACGCGTTGTGCCGCACCCTCGGTTTGCCGGATATGGGGCCAATAGGCCATGTAGTAGAAGTTCATCGCCTTGCGCCAACGGAAGACGTAGTGGGACGTAAAGAAGGCGAGCAGCACGGCGACGATGATCGTCGGCATCAGCACGGCGAAGAGCGTGAACACTTCTCCATAGAACTGTTCCGGCGTCACTGACCTGGGTTGGGTCAGCGCCAGCTGGATCATGTTGAAGAACACACCCGACCAGGCGTTGACGAAGGCTTCTACCTGCACCTGAAAGTAGATGACCAGCAGGATGCCCGTCGAGCCGACGACCGACCACCAGTACCACTCGTTCCGCCTGTAGAAGTACCAGAAGAGGCAGAACAGGAACGCCACTATCAGAACGTATTGGTAAAGCCAGACGCGCTCGCCATTGAAGAAGCTGGCGCCCGAGGACTGGTTGGCGGCGGCCGCCGCTGCCTGCTGGGACGGGGTGGTACTTTCCGTTGCCGCTGGAGCGTTGGGATCGGATTGCTGGGCGCCTGCGGCCGGATCCGCGGGGGTTGGATCGCCGGGTGTTGCCGTCGTCGGCTGATCGGCCGCCGAGTCCGGCGCTGCTGCGGCGACCGGATGGGTGAAGCGGTCGATACTCACCGCTGTGCGCAATGGATCGCCGACGGTGAACCAGATGAGCACGGCCAGCAGCATCCAGAGCACTGCCGAGGAGAAGAAGAGCTTGGGAACGGGAAAGAAGGATCGAAACACCGCGAGACTCCAGGTGCCGAGGGACTGCGTCATCTAACTGACGCAAATCGACTAACGCAAGGAAGGGAAATTAAACCTTGGTAAGGTTGACGTGAGGCCGATGCCGCTTTCCCTTGGTGTCGTGAGAGGCTATGAGCGTCGGCGCGGGAACGGAGTTGCCCATGAACGAGATTGCGCTCGAAATCCGGCCAGACGAAGATCAGGATGCCGCTGCCCATCCGATCTTTGCCGATGCACCGCGCACGGTCGAATTCAACAAGCGGCGCAAGCGCCTCATCCGGTTGACGCGGGAGGCGATCGACAAGTTCGGGATGGTGCGGCCCGGCGAGCGGTGGCTGGTTGCGCTCTCGGGCGGCAACGACAGCTATGGGCTGCTGGCGTTGCTGCTCGACCTCAAATGGCGGGGGCTGCTGCCGGTCGAGCTGCTTGCCTGCAATCTCGACCAGGGCCAGCCGAACTTTCCCAAGCACATCCTGCCGGAGTTCCTTTCACGCCTAGGCGTGCCGCATCGGATCGAATACCGCGACACCTATTCCATCGTCACCGACAAGCTGCCGGAAGGCGCGACCTACTGCTCGCTCTGCTCGCGGCTGCGGCGCGGGCATCTCTACCGCATTGCGCGCGAAGAGGGGTGTTCGGCGCTGGTGCTGGGGCATCACCGAGACGACAGCCTCCAGACTTTCTTCATGAACCTCTTTCATGGCGGCAAGCTCGCGGCCATGCCGCCGCGCCTGCTCAACGACGAAGGCGACGTCGAGGTGCTGCGCCCGCTCATCTACTGTGCCGAAGAGGATCTGGCGCGGTTTGCGCAGGCGATGGCCTTTCCGATCATCCCCTGCGATCTCTGCGGCTCGCAGGACGGGCTCGAACGCAATGCGATGAAGGCGATGCTCAACGACATCGAAAAGCGCATGCCCGGACGCAAGGACGTCATGATCCGCGCGCTCGGGAACATAAACCCGAGTCATATGCTGGATTCCAAGCTGTTTGATTTCATGGCCCTCTCCAGACCCGGGAACGGCCAGACGCGCGATTGACGCCCCACCGCCAAAGGAATTTGCTTGATGAATATCGAACGGCTCGCCCAGGTACTGCGTGAGGCTGCGCAGCAGGAGATCATGCCGCGCTTCCGCCGGCTCGATGAGGGGATGATCCGCACCAAATCGAGCGCGACGGACCTGGTGACTGAAGCCGACGAAGCGGCGGAGCGCGCCATCACCAAGGCCATCCTTGCCCACAATCCCGACCATCTGGTGATCGGCGAGGAAGCCGTCGCCGCCGATCCGGCGCTGCTCGACAGCCCGATCGACGACCGCATCGCCATCTTCATAGATCCCGTCGACGGCACCTATAATTTTGCCTCCGGCCTGCCGCTGTTCGCGGTAATGGCGGCAGTCGTGCAGAACGGGCAGACGGTCGCCGGCATCATCTACGATCCGCTTGGCGACGATTGGATCATGGCCGAGAAAGGGACCGGTGCCTGGCAGGTCTTCCCCGATGGCCGCATGACGCGGTTGAGTTTTGCCTCGCCCGTGCCGGTGTCGGGGATGACAGGAGCCGCTTCAACAAGTTTCCTGCCGGGTGAGGCAAGGCGCACCGTCATGGCCAACCTCTCCAAGGTCGCCGTTGCCGCCAACTACCGTTGCGCGGGCCATGAGTACCGTCTCGCGGCCGGCGGCAACATGCATTTCCAGATGTACAGCAAGCTGATGCCCTGGGATCACCTTGCCGGTGCGCTGATCGTTGCGGAAGCGGGCGCGTATCTCGCGCGCTTCGACGGTTCGGCCTATCGCCCCGAGCACCGCGATGGCGGACTGATCATCGCGCCGGACGAAGCCGGCTGGGAAGCGCTGCGGCGCGAGATCTTCACGATCTGATGCCCAGCCCTTGCACGACTCATAAGCCTGTGCTTATGTGTTACGCATGAACGAAGCTGAAATCTTCAAGGTTCTGGCTGATCCTACGCGCCGCGCCGTATTCGAGCGTCTGGCGCAGGGGGAGATGACCGGCACGGCGCTGCGCGAGGGGTTCACCATCTCGCAGCCGGCCCTATCACAACATATCGCGGCGTTGCGGGGGGCAGGGCTCATCCGCGAACGGCGCGAGGGACGCTACGTCAACTACAGCGTCGACCCTGAGGGATTGCTGCCGCTTACAGACTGGCTGACACGCCACCGCGCCTTCTGGCCGACCCGTATCGACAGGCTGAGGACCTTGCTCAAGGAGATGGATCAATGACGGACGGCACCGACGAACCGATGGTGTTCGAGACCGTGCTCGATGCTCCACCCGAGAAGGTGTGGCGGGCACTGACGATCCCGGAATACCTGGCACGCTGGCTGCTGCCGATTGAAGCGCAGCCGCTGACGTTCTCCGGCAGGCAGGAGGGCCTCGCCGAGCGTATCGACTGGACGCTCGTTGCCGAGGAGCCCAACCGGCGGCTGACCTATCGCTGGCGCGAGTCGGGCGAGGGAGCCGTTCAGGATGCCGCAGAAAGCCTGGTGACCTTCGAGCTCGACCCGCTTGCCGGTGAGCAGACGCTCTTCCGCCTGACGCACACGGTCCCGGTCCGTGCGGCCAACGACAATGGCGTCGCCATGATGATGGCTGCCTAGAACATATCGGCCGGCGACAAGAGCCGGTCACCATCACCCGCAGAATGGAACGGAGGTTCGCCCATGCGCGACACGATGCAACTCGTCCCTGTCGTCGTTGAACAATCGACGCGCGGGGAGCGCTCGTTCGATATCTACTCGAGGCTCCTGCGCGAGCGGATCATCTTCCTCAACGGACAGGTCGAGGACAACATGGCGGCGCTCATCTGTGCGCAGCTTCTGTTCCTCGAGGCGGAGAACCCCAAGAAAGAGATTTCCCTCTATATCAACTCGCCGGGCGGAGCCGTGACGGCAGGGCTTGCAATCTATGACACCATGCAGTTCATCCAGGCGCCGGTCGCAACGCTCAGCATGGGCACCGCCATGTCGATGGGCTCGTTCCTGCTGATGGCCGGGGCATCAGGGCGGCGCGCTTCGCTGCCCAGTACCACTATCCTCGTGCACCAGCCGTCCGGCGGGTATCAGGGGCAGGTGACTGATTTCCTAATCCACGCCGAGAACTCCCGCCAGCTCAAGCACCGGGTCATAGAAGCCTATGTGAAGCACTGCGGGCGCACCTATGAGGAGGTGGAACGTACGCTCGATCGCGACCACTACATGACTCCGGAGCAGGCGCGGACCTGGGGCCTGATCGATCACGTCTATGCCGACCGTGGGCAAGTCGGGGGCGAGCCCGCCCCCGATGCTGTGTAGCGGTTAGTCGGTTTCGGCCACGATGTCGCCTGGCTGGGCATATTCGGGGCTGACGCCGAACAGCTTGCCGTTCTCGGCAACGAGGATGCAGACGATGGCGAGCGTGCCCATGGCGGCATAGCCCATCGCGGTGGGGACCACGGTGCCGTCGAAGTGCTGGCCGATATAGCTGCCGATGAGCGCCCCGCCGACGGTCTGGACGAAGCCGAAGACCGAGGAGGCCGTGCCGGCGACGGCGCCCAATGGTTCCATCGAGAGCGAGTTCATGTTGGAGGCAGCCCAGCCGAACATAAACATGATCGTGGCAAGGAGCGAGAAGAACAGCCAGAGAGGCATGAAGCCGCTGAGAGCAAGCGTAAGCCACAAGATGCTGACGCCAGTGAAGACCAGCACGGCGAAATGCGACAGGCGCCGCATGCCGAAGCGCGAGACGATCCGCGAGTTGAGAAAGGACGAGATGGCCATCAATCCAGCCACGGCGGCGAAGGCGACGGGGAAATAGACGCCGAGGCCATAGATGTCGACATAGATCTGTTGGCTTGTGCTGATGAAGCCAAACAGCGCGCCAAAGAGGAACATACCGGCCAGACCGTAGGAAATCGCCACACGGTTGGTGAAGACCATGCGGAAACCTTCGGTGATGACGCCGAGGCGCAGGGCACGGCGGTTCTCGGGAGCCAGCGTTTCCGGCAGGCGGAGGAACGCCCAGATGCCGAAGACCGAGGCCAGAACGCCCATGAAGATGAATATGGCCTGCCAGGGGCCGGTCAACAGCAGGACCTGACCGACTCCAGGCGCGATGATGGGAACGGCCATGAATACCATGAAGGTCAACGACATGACCTCGGCCATGGCGCGCCCGGAATAACGGTCGCGGATCACCGACGTGGCAATGACCCTTGTCCCCGCAGCGCCCATGCCCTGAATGAAGCGAAGAAGCAACAGAGCGGCGAAGTTGGGCGCGAATGCAGCCGCGACGACGGCAATAACATAAATGACTATGCCGACGAGCAGGGGCGCGCGACGGCCGAACCGGTCCGACAGTGGGCCGAAGGCGAGCTGGGCGATACCGAAGCCGAGCATGTAGGCGGAAATGACAAACTGGCGTTCGTTCTCGGTGGCAACGCCGAGTGCCTCGCCCATATAGGGCAGGGCTGGCAGCATGACGTCGATGGCCAGCGCATTGAGCGCCATCAGGGCGGCCATCAGGGCAATGAACTCCGGGCGGGAAATGGCCCGCTTGGCAAAATCTGACATAACTATCTCGAAAAGCAGAGCCGGAAGGAAAAAAGTCCGGCGGCATCAGGAGCCGCGAACATGAACCTCCCTACCGGCTTTGGCAACCCTCGGGGTGGGCTCGATCTATCAGATCGATTCCGGTAACGGTCGCAGGCTTTTGAGAACTCAGGCGGGTTTCAATGCGAAGCTGGCCGCGCCGCGCTCGTTGATTGGCAGATGCACAGCGGCCGATGCCAGGCCGAGCAGGATGCCGAGGTACCAGACAAGGCTGTAGTCGCCGGTCTGGTCATAGACGACGCCACCCAGCCACACGCCGACGAAGGAGCCGATCTGGTGGGAGAGGAACGCGACGCCATAGAGCATGCCAAGGTAACGCGGTCCGAAGAAGAGGCCGACGAGGCCGGCGGTCAGCGGTACGGTCGACAGCCAAAGCAGCCCCATGACCGCCGCGAAGGTATAGGCGGTGATTTCGCTGACCGGGATCAGGAGGAAGAGGCCGATGGCGACGGCACGCGAGAAGTAGATGGCCGCCAGCAGGATCTGCTTGGGGAAGCGTCCTCCCAGATAGCCCGAGAGCAAGGAGCCGGCGATGTTGAAGAGGCCGATGACGGCAATGGTCCAACTGCCGACCTCAGGCGTCAGTCCGCAGTCGACCAGGTAGGCGGGCATGTGGACGTTGATGAAGGCCAGGTGGAACCCGCACACGAAGAAGCCGATGACCAGGAGCCGGTAGGAGCCGTGGCCCCAGGCCTTGGCCAGTGCTTCCATGAACGGCAGGTCGGCTTGACCCGGAACGCTTTGCGAGCGGCCGCGTAGCGCCAGGGAAAGCGGCACCACCAGCAGCATCAGACAGGCGATGTAGACGAGGGCCATCTGCCAGCCGAAGGCGGAAATGAAGCCCTGTCCCAGCGGAGCGAAGACGAATTGACCGGCCGAAGAGGCGGCGGTGGCGATGCCGAACACGAAGCTGCGCTTCTCGGGCGGCACGATGCGGCCGAACGCGGCCATGACGACGCCGAAGGAGGCGATGGCGATGCCAACGCCCGTCAACACCCCGGCCGACAGGTACATGATCTCGGCATTGGGCGTATAGGCCATCCAGACGAGCCCGGCCGCGTAGACAAGGCCGCCGATGGCGAGCGTGCGGCCATAGCCATAGCGGTCGGCAAAGCCGCCGGCGAAGGGCTGGGCGATGCCCCAGGCGAGGTTCTGAATGGCCATCGCCATGCCCCATTGTTCCCGCGTCAGGCCCAGGTCTTCCGTGACCGGCAGCGTAAAGAGGCCGAAGGCTCCGCGGGTGCCAAAGCCGATGGCGGCGATAATGCAGCCCGCGACGATGATGAGGGGGAAGGGGATGGCCGGCTGCCGGGTGGCGGTGATCGAGGTCATGGTCGCTGTCCAATGGCTGAGGTCGTACTTACGCCCGCACCCGGATCGCGAACAGCGATTTTATCTGATGGATGGCATCACCCACACGAATGGGTGCGACCGATTCATGAGTCGATTCCACCGCCCGGACGTGACAATGCCGCGCCTGCGGGAGGCGCGGCATTGTCACAAGATCGGATCTGGCGTCAGGCCGTCTGGCGGACGGCGATGCCCTTGCCTTCGAGAAGACCCTGCAACTCACCGCTCTGGAACATCTCTCGGGTGATGTCGGCGCCGCCGACGAACTCGCCCTTTACGTAGAGCTGGGGAATGGTCGGCCAGTTCGAGTAGGCCTTGATGCCTTCGCGTAGCTCGTCGTTCTCGAGCACGTTGGCGCTGTCGTAGTCGATGCCGAGATAGTTGAGGATCTGTACGACCTGACCGGAGAAGCCGCATTGCGGGAAATCGGGCGTGCCCTTCATGAACAGGAACACGTCGGTGGTCTTCACCTTGTCGTCGATGAAGGCGTTGATGTCAGTCATATCGAAACTCGCTTTCTGGTCCGGGGGAGGACGGACATATTCTACCGATAGATAGGATATCGCGCAGACTGTGTCGAGGTTGACGCCGATCAAGTCTGCGCAAGACGCGCCGCGACCCATGGATGAAGGGTAAAGTCCTCGAGCGTGTTGAACGGCACCGCCTCCCAACCATAGCTGCGCGCACCATCGATCATCTTGGGCGTATCATCGAAGAAAAGCGGTTGCTCGTCTTGCGGACCAATGCGGGCGGCGGCGAAGTCGAAGAAGGCCTTTTCCGGCTTCAACACACCGACGCGGGCAGAATAGAACATGTCCTCGAACAGGTCGCCGAGGCCGAGCGTCTGCCAAAGCCAGTGGGCTCGCAAATGCTCTTGGTTGGTGGCAAGGAAGAGGCGGATGTCGGAATCCGCCTTGAGGCGCGCGATGGCGTCGAGCAAAGGTTGGTTGATCTCGCTGTCGTGGCTCAGCCAGTAGTGCACAAGGATCATCGGCGAGCGATTAAAACCCAGCGTCGGCAGAACCCGTTCGAGCGCATCTACCAGCGCCATCTCTCCGACGATCACTTTCTTGATGAAGACGTCGTAGATGAACTCGTTGCGGAACCGTTCGGGATCGATTCCAAGGTCGCCAAGCAGGTTCTCATCCCAGCGTGGCTGAAGCTCCGGGCGGGCGTGATAGCCGTGCACGAGCACGCCGTCGATGTCGAAGATGATTGCCTTGGTCATTTGCCTTCACGACCTGGCCAACCGACCGGCCACCCATGGGTGGTCCGTGAAGTGCTCGATCTCGTTGAAAAGCACCGCCTCCCAGCCGAAATCGCGGGCTCCGGCGACAACCTTTTCGGAATCGTCGAAAAACAGCGGCACTCCCTCGCAATCGGTCAGGTGCACCGCCGCGCGCTCGAAGAACGCCACCGAGGGCTTGGCCGCGCCAAGACGAGCCGCGTAAAGCATGTCGTCGAAGATGTGACCGAGACGGAGTTCGCGCCAAAGGTAGTTCGCCCGCAGGTGTTCCTGATTGGTCGCAAGGAACACCTTCACGTCGCCTGTCCCGCGCAGCCTCGTTATCTGTTCGACAAGGGCATAGTTCACGTTGGTGTCGCGCTCGAGCCAATATTCGAGGAACCGCAAGGTAGACCCGTTGTAGCCGATGGTTGGCAGGAACCCATCGAGCACTTCGATCAGCGAGCGTTCCCCCGTGATGACAGCGTCGAAGCCGGGGCCGAACATCGATTGGAAGCGCGATGGCTCGATGCCGAGATCGGTAAGCAGGTGCTCGTCCCAGAAGCGGCGGCGTTCCATTTCCGGGTGAAAGCGGCTGTGCACGAGCACGCCGTCAATGTCAAAGAGAACCGCGCGCATGCTTAATTCCTTGTCGGTCGTCGGTTTGCGGCTTGCTTGAGGTGGTGGCGCAGCCCCCGGCCTGCCAGAGGTTCGTCAGCGAACCGGCTGATGACGTGCAGATGAGCGTGGCCGACTGTCTGGCCAGCGGCCGCGCCCACGTTCCAGCCGATGGTGTAGCCATCCGGCAGCGCTTCGGAGAGGTGGACCTTGGCCTTTTCGAGCAGATCGAAGGTGTCGCGCCATTCGACTTCGCCAAGATCGAAGGGTGTAGCAGCGTGGCGGAACGGGATGATCATGCCCGCATGCTGCAGGAGCGGATCGGCACTGGCGAGAAAGTAGCAGGTCCGATTGGTGAACAAAGGCGCATCGTTCAGCAGGTCGTTTGCAAGGCAGAACTGGCACCCGGGCACAGAGTGAGGGAGATCCGACATGGCCCGCTCTTACGAACGCCGCAGCGTATGAGAAGCGCCAAGTCCGTTAAGGACTTCGGCCGGAATTCTCAGATCGCGAATCACGTCGGCATGGCGGCGAAAGCCACAGAGTTCGCGCTGAACGAAGTACTGCCAGACCGCCCTTTGCGCCTCGGCCAGGCGATGAGTCCGACCGTCGGTTGCGGCGGCCGCGGACAGGGCGGCGATGGTCTTGGCGACCTGCCGCTCAGCCTCGCCGAGCGAGGAGGCACGCTCGGCCATGATCTCGTGATCGAGCATGGCTGTCCCGGCCTCGGGACGAACCGTGCGGATCAGTTCGAGGGAATCCTTTAACGACACCGGATCAGTCGGGCGCGCTGGTCTGCAGGGCGAGGGCATGCAGTGCGCCGCCCATGTCGCCCTTCAGGGCCGCATAGACGAGCTGGTGCTGCTGCACGCGCGATTTGCCGCGGAACTGCTCTGACTTGACCGCGGCGGCATAGTGGTCGCCGTCACCGGCAAGGTCCCGGATCTCGATCTCGGCATCGGGAAGGGCGGCCTTGATCCGGCGCTCGATTTCGCTGGCATCCATCGGCATCGTCACCTCCTGCAACCGCATTCCACCTTGCCTGATATGGCATGCGGGCCGGCGTCCTTCAATACAAAGGCGCGCTACTGGGGCGGATCCGCTGCGGGAGGCTCGGCCGGCTGCGCGCCTGCGCAGCACTCGGCGTCCGAGCGGGTCGAGAAATTGGCGATAATGAAATCGACGATTGGGCGGGCGTTGGCCGCTTCGGCGGTGGCGTAAATACAGTCGAGCACGTAGCCGCGGCCGGCATCCACGGCTTCAGTGTGGACGAGGGTGATGGGGATATCCATCGGCGAATCGTCGCTTAGGCCTTCGTAGAGCAGCGCGTCGCCGTTCTGGTAGGGCACGACCGAGCTGCCGGTGATGGCAAAGCCGGGGAAGATCTGCGCCCATCGCTCGGCGGCCGCCTCCTCATCGAAGTGCTCGAGCGCACCTTGCGGAGTCCAGTCGTCCGCCGTAGCCGGCAGGATGGCAAGCTCGCACTGCAGCGGCGCATCCGGATGGTTGATCGTCAGCGGATTTGCACCGCCGCCCGAGGCCAGCATGGCCGACGGGTAGACGAGCGTATAAGGCTGACCTTCGAAGATGCCGCGGGTGATGCTGACGGTCTGGGCAGCGGTCTCGATGGGCACGAGCGCGGCTGCGGCCATAAGGAGGCTGCACGCGTAACGGCTAAGACGCATAGACTTCTCCAGGCGCGGTCGGGAAGGGGCGTATTCCCGCCTTGCGCTCTTTCTGCAGTTTCGCCGGCGCTGGCCCTGAACGGGGTCGCCGACGGTCCTGCCCTCCGCCTCTCCTTGTCGCCACTAAACCAAGGCAAGGATAAGGCGGATCGTCATGCAAAGCCGCACATCACTGGCCGGCCATATAGTTCGGGAACCACCCCTCATATGCCGAACGCAGATCGGCGACAGCCACGGGACGAGCGTTGCCGAGGACGAGATCGGTACCGCCGGTCGTGCCGATCCAGGGCGCGAAAATGCCGTGGACGGCGGCCTCGTTCAGCAGGTCATGGAAGGCCTCGCTCTGCGCGTCGAGCGCGACGGTGACGAGATAGCGGCCCTGGTCTTCGCCGAAGAAGACCGGGATCGGATCGTAACCCTCGAGCTGGCTGACCGTCGCGCCGATACCGGAGGCGATGGCCATTTCGGCAAGGCCGGCCGCCAAACCGCCGTCGGACAGGTCGTGGACGGCGGTGGCGGTACCGGCGCGGATCAGTCCGCGTACGAAATCGCCGACCTTCTTCTCGTGGACGAGATCGACATGTGGGGCCGGGCCGTCCTTGCGCTCGAAGAGATCGCGCAGGTAGATCGATTGCCCGAGGTGTGTGCCCCAGGCAGGTGGCGCGCCAATGAGCAGGATCGGCTGGTTTTGACCAGCAAAGGCGATGCGGGCCAGGTGCGTCCAGTCGGGAATGAGGCCGACTCCGCCGATGGTTGGGGTCGGCATGATGCCGCGGCCGTTGGTCTCGTTATAGAGCGAGACGTTGCCCGAAACGATCGGGAACTCGAGAACCCGGCAGGCCTCGCCGATCCCCTCGATGGCACGGACCAACTGGCCCATGATCTCGGGACGCTCGGGATTGCCGAAATTGAGGTTGTCGGTGGCAGCCAGCGGATCGGCTCCGGTGGCCGTCAAGTTCCGCCAGCACTCGGCCACGGCCTGCTTGCCGCCTTCATAAGGGTCGGCCTCGCAATAGCGCGGCGTCACGTCCGAGGAGAAGGCGAGAGCCTTGATCGGGTGACCCTCGACACGGACGACGCCGGCATCGCCTCCCGGCGTCTGCAGCGAGTTGCCTTGGATCAGGGTATCGTACTGCTCATAGACCCAGCGGCGCGATGAGAGCTGATGCCCGCCCATCAGCTTGAGGAGCGCGTCGGCCACGTCCATCTGCGGAATATCGTTGGTGGCGAGCGGAACGGGCGCTTGCGGCGCAATCCAGGGGCGGTCGTATTCCGGCGCCTCGTCGCCCAGCTCCTTGATGGGCAGGTTGGCAACTTCGTCGCCGTGCCAGCGGATGCGGAAGCGCAGGTCGTCGGTGGTACGTCCGACAGTGGCAAAATCGAGCTCCCACTTCTCGAAGATGGCGCGCGCCTCGGCCTCCTTGTCCGGATGCAGGACCATGAGCATGCGCTCCTGGCTCTCCGAGAGCATCATCTCGTAAGGGGTCATGGCTGCTTCGCGCACTGGCACCCTGTCGAGGTCGAGCTCTATGCCAAGGTCGCCCTTGGCGCCCATCTCGACGGCTGAGCAGGTGAGACCCGCCGCACCCATGTCCTGGATGGCGATGACGGCCCCCGTCGCCATCAGCTCGAGGCAGGCTTCGAGCAGGCGTTTCTCGGTGAACGGGTCGCCCACCTGCACGGTCGGACGCTTTTGGTCGATGTCGTCGCCGAACTCGGCCGAGGCCATGGTGGCCCCGCCCACCCCGTCGCGGCCGGTCTTGGCGCCAAGATAGACGACGGGCAGGCCGACGCCCTCGGCCTTCGAATAGAAAATCTTGTCGGTATCGGCGAGGCCGGCCGCGAAGGCGTTGACGAGAATGTTGCCGTTGTAGCGGGCGTCGAACTCGACTTCACCGCCGACCGTCGGCACACCGAACGAATTGCCATAGCCGCCGACGCCGGCAACGACGCCGGAAACCAGGTGCTGGGTCTTCTCATGCTCGGGCGCGCCGAAACGCAGGGCGTTCATGGCGGCGATCGGCCGAGCGCCCATGGTGAAGACGTCGCGGAGGATTCCCCCGACCCCGGTCGCGGCACCCTGATAGGGCTCGATGAACGAAGGATGGTTGTGGCTCTCCATCTTGAAGACCACCGCCTGGCCATCGCCGATGTCGACGACGCCGGCATTCTCACCGGGTCCCTGGATGACCCGCGGCCCTTGGGTCGGGAGCGTGCGCAGCCACTTCTTCGAGGACTTGTACGAGCAATGCTCGTTCCACATCGCCGAGAAGACGCCGAGCTCGGTAAAAGTCGGCTCGCGGCCGATGAGATCGAGGATCTTCTGGTACTCGTCGGGCTTGAGGCCGTGATCGGCGACGAGTTGCGGCGTGATGGCGGTGTCGTTGGGGATGGTCATCAAGCGGGAGGTCCGTAGGGCGGATCGGGAAAGCGGCAGACACAGGCATGGGCGTGGGGGAGGTCCCCCATGGCCCACCGGCCCCTTAAGCTACCGCATCGAGCAGGCCGTTGAACAACCCGCGTCCGTCGATGCCGCCATGGGCGCTCTCGATGAGGTTCTCCGGGTGCGGCATGAGGCCGAGCACGGACTTGTCCGCATTGAAGACGCCGGCGATGTCGTGGATCGAGCCGTTGGGATTGGTGCCATCGGCATATCGGAAGGCCACCTGGCCATTGTCTTCGATGCGCGCCAGGGTCTCGGGATCGGCGAAATAGTTGCCGTCATGATGGGCGACCGGGCAGCGGATCACCTGTCCGGCCGTATAGCCGCGGGTGAAGACCGTATCGGCGTTGGCGACCTCGAGCTTGACTTCCCGACAGACGAATTTGAGCGAGGCGTTGCGCATGAGGACGCCGGGCAGGAGGCCCGCCTCGGTCAGGATCTGGAAGCCGTTGCAGACGCCGAGGATCCGGACGCCCTTTTCAGAACGCTCGCGGATGACGTCCATGATCGGCGAGCGGGCGGCGATGGCACCGGCACGCAGGTAGTCTCCATAGGAGAATCCGCCCGGGATGACGATGAGGTCGACATCGGGAATGGTCGCGTCCTGATGCCAGACGACGGCGGGAGGCGTGCCGCCGATCTTGGTCAGGGCGGCGATCATATCGGAATCGCGATTGAGGCCGGGAAATACGACGACGGCGGACTTCATCGCTGTTGTCCTTGGCAGATGTGGGCTCAGGACGGTCTTGTGGCGATGGTTGGCCCAAAAGGCAAGGGGCGAGCTGCGTCAATGACGCGGATATTATTCGGCCGGTGCACGTACGGGTTGGGCTTGGCGCGAGCCGGGCGTGCCGGGGATATGTGCCCACGCCGGACGCTCGAACAGGAACCTGCCCCAGCCGGTGCGCTGGATCAGCCAGTAGAGGACGAGCGGAGAGATGACCGCGCTCGCCATGACAACGACGCTGAGGAGGCTGGTATCCGAAACGAGGCCGAGGCGGACGAGGACCTCGCGGGTGACAGCCATCGGTAGAGCAAAGGCCAGATAGACGACGATCGACTTCGAGCCCAGCCAGCGCAGCCAGTCCATGAACGCCAGCCGTGAGACAAGGACGGCGATGGTGCAGAGCGCGATCGAGCCGGCAAGCGCCAGCACGAGGCGAAGGCCGGGAATGCCGGCGATGCCCAGCGTGCTGCCGACCGGTTCCAACGCGAAGCCGGACGAGAAGACGAGACCGGTATTGATCGCCGCCCACGCGGCAAGGCCAATCACGGCGAGAGCCGGGTTTTCGGCAGTCCAGGCGGCCAGGCGGAAGATGTAGGGCGCGAGCGCATAGCCTGCGTAGAAATAGACGAAGTACTCGGCGAACTGATCGAGAGCGTAGATTCCAGTGTCGATGGGCGCGACCTGCAAGACGGCGCCGGCGGCAAGCGCTGCCCAGAGGGGCACGCGCAGGTCGTGAACGAGCTTTACGGCCGCGCTGAGCACGGCGAGCATGTAGATGAACCAAAGAACGCCATAGGGCTGGATCACCGCCCAGGCGAGGTAGCCGGCGGCGGTTGCCGGATCTCCGGCACCGAGGCCGACCTTGAAGACGATATGGATGACTGCCCAGAGGGCGTAGAAATAGAGGTAGTGAACCACGCGCCTGTCGGCGTAGCGCGACCAGTCGCGGCTGATGACGTTGGCAAGGAACAGGCCCGAGATCAGGAAGAATTCGGGCATGCGGAAAGGGGTCGCCCAGGCGATGACCCAATGCAGGATACCGGTGCCGCCGGTGGCTTCCCCGACGCCATAGGCCGAATGCATCATGACGACGAGAAGAATCGAGAGGCCCTTGGCCGTATCGACCCAATCAAGACGCTGTCCGCTCATGCCATGCCCCTTCTTACCGTGCCACACACATAGCCCAGTTCGATGCGAGCGTGGATAAGGGATTTTTCGCAGGATTAAGGAAAATGCTTAATCGCTAAGGCTTTAGCTAAATGCCAGCGATCAGGCAGGCACGGAGGCGTAGGCGGCGACCAGGAGGAACATGGAGGCGAAAAAGAGGACGGAAAGGGAGATTTTAGTCAGCATTTCAGGAGCGTCCAGCGCAACACACGCGAATACGAGCAGTGTGACAGAAAGGGGTTAATTCGAGATTTCGACGGCGTAGTTTTCGATCACCGTGTTGGCAAGGAGCTTCTCGCACATCTGCGTAATCGCGATGCGGGCCTCCTCCTCGCTTGCGCCGTCGAGAACGAGGTCGAAGACCTTGCCTTGGCGGACCGAGGCGACGCCGGAAAAGCCGAGGCCCTTCAAGGAGCCTTCGATGGCCTGTCCCTGCGGATCGAGGACGCCGGCCTTGAGGGTGACGGTGACGCGGGCTTTCATGGAACTTCCGAGCGTGAAGAGGTCTACTGCACGAGGCGCGGGCCGGTCGTCAGCGCATTTTCGGCTTCCACCAGGATGCCGAGGCGCTGGGCGACTTCGCGGTAGGCGTCGACGAGGCCGCCAAGGTCTTCGCGGAAGCGGTCCTTGTCGAGCTTGTTGCGGGTCTTGATGTCCCACAGGCGGCAGCTGTCGGGCGAAATCTCGTCGGCGAGCACAATGCGCATCATGTCGCCTTCGTAGAGGCGGCCGACCTCGATCTTGAAGTCGACGAGCTGGATGCCGACGCCCATGAAGAGGCCCGATAGGAAATCGTTGACGCGGATGGCGAGCGACATGATGTCGTCGAGTTCCTGGGGCGTTGCCCAGCCGAAGGCGGTGATATGCTCCTCGGAGACCATCGGGTCGTGGAGGGCATCGTCCTTATAGCAGAACTCGATGATCGAACGCGGCAACTGCGTGCCCGGCTCCAGCCCCAGGCGCTTGGCGAGCGATCCGGCGGCGAAGTTGCGCACGATCACCTCGAGCGGGATGATCTCAACTTCCTTGATCAGCTGCTCGCGCATGTTGATGCGGCGGATGAAGTGAGTCGGTATGCCGAGCCCATTGAGCTTACTGAAAATGAACTCGGAGATACGGTTGTTGAGCACGCCTTTGCCGTCGAGGACTTCGTGCTTTGCGCCATCGCCGGCGGTCGTATCGTCTTTGAAGTACTGAACCAGAGTGCCGGGCTCGGGACCCTCGAAGAGGATCTTAGCCTTGCCTTCATAGATTCTGCGACGACGGTTCATATTGGCTCTGCCGGATACCGATGAAGGGAGTGGATGCGAATTGGGCCGCTTCATGCGCCAGAACGGGACAGAAATGCAAGTCCTTTCGCTGCGGGCGGCGAGGTAGTCAGCGGCGAATTCCCGTTCCTGCCGCCGGACATTATGCCGCGCCGCAGCTGGGTGGGGACAGGTTCGGGTGTGCGCCGTAACCGTTGATTTGGTGTGTCGAACCTTCTATGTCCAGAGCCAACAGACAAGCGGCATCCGGCCAGAACAAGGGGAGAGCGAAGTGTCAGGATTCGAGGATCGCAAGAAGGGCCAGGAAGCCAAGTTCGCGCTGGATGCGGAACTGCGGTTCAAGGCCGAGGCGCGGCGCAACAAGTTGCTGGGAATATGGGCAGCCGAGTTGATGGACCTGTCGGGCGACGAGGCCAAGGCCTATGCGGCTGAAGTGGTGGCGGCCGATTTCGAGGAGGCCGGCGACGAGGATGTTTTCCGCAAGGTTTCCGCCGACATCAAGGCCAAGGGCCTTTCCGTCACTGACGAGGCGATTCGCCAGAAAATGGCGCAACTCGTCGAAGTGGCCCGTGAGCAGGTGCTGGCCGAGGGCTGAGCACAGTCGAATTGACAGTGCGAAAGGCCGGCCGCTGAGCCGGCTTTTTTGTTTGCTTCAGTGCCGGCCGGCGCGAGTCGCCATGCCGATCGAGGCAGGCATGACCGGCTAGAAGCCATATTTGGCATAGAGGTGCTGCGCGTCGCCGTCGGCAATGAGGCTGACATAAGCGCCCGCCGGTGCGTTGGCGTGGAGGTGGTCCATCAGCACGCTCATGATGCGCTTGCCCAGCCCTTTGCCCTGATGGGCCGGTTCGACGGCAATATCGACGATCTGGAACGCGGTTCCGCCGTCTCCAATGATGCGGCCCATGCCGATGGCGTGGCCGTCGTGGAGGACAGTAACGCCGAACCAGGTGTTGGGTAGGCCGAGGCGCGCGGATTCCTCGGACTTGGCACTGAGTCCCGCCACCACCCGTAACCGACGATAGTCGTCGACGTCCGGCGGGGTGAGGAGAATTGCGTAAGGGTCGCTCATAGCCGCTGCATCAGCCGGGTGAACATCAAAAGGCCTTCCGGCCATGGCCCGTGGCCGGACTCGAGGTTGATGTGGCCGGCATCGCCAGCCACATGGAAGTCGGACCCCCAGCAGGCGGCGAATTCGGCGGCACGTTCCAGACTGCAATAAGGGTCGCTGGCCGAGGTCACGAGCATCGAGGGAAAGGGCAGAGGATCGCGCGGGACCGGGGCGAAGGGTGCGGTCTCGGACGGTACGGCGCGATTGAGCTCAATGTCGGGCGCCGAGACGAGGAAAGCACCGCGCACCTTGGTGTCGACGAGGCGTTGGGCGGTGTGGGCGAGAGCAATGACGGCGAGGGAATGGGCAATGACAACGACGGGACGCGTCGCCATCATGATCTCGCGGTGAATGGCTGCCACCCAATCTTCGAGTTGCGGCTCGTCCCAGTCGTCCTGCTCGACGAAGCGGGCGTTGGTGAGGCGCTCACCCCAGCGCCGCTGCCAATGGCCGGGACCGGAATCACCCAGGCCCGGCAGGATGAGGACGTCGGCTTCGGCAATCCTCATGAGCGATCGGTCCGTGGATGAAAGAATGCCGCATAACGCTTCATGCCAGTGCGCTCATAGAACCCTTCTGCGGACGGTTCTGAAACGAGAATGAACCCGACTCTGGGGCCGAGCAACTCGGTACACTTGTCGATGATCGCTCGGCCGATACCTTGGCCTTGGTGGCTTTCGCGCACCGCAAGGTCAGCGCAAAAGCAGATCCAGACACCGTCGTTCATGCAGCGCGCGAGGCCGACGAGCATACCGGTCTCGTCACGGGCGGTAACGATGAAGTTGGCGCCGTCGAGCATGGCCTGCACACGCTCGGGATTGGTGATCGGGCGCCCCGATCCCAGCGTGGTCTGTCCAACACAGGCGATATAATCGGCGGCCGTAAGCGTTTCCTCTTGCTGACAAGTTATCGGCATCGGTTTTCAGCTTTCTCCGAAGACCCGGCGGAAGATGGTGTCGACGTGCTTCAAATGATAAGCATCGTCGAACATGGCGTCGATTTCGCCATCGGAAAGAGTCACTTCGGGATCTTCCCTAAGTTTCCTGGCGAAGGCGCCGGTGCGGTCGCCGCGCATTTCCCAGACCTTCATGGCGCTGCGCTGGACCAGAACATAGGCGTCCTCGCGCGAGTATCCGGCCTGGGTCAGGGCCAGCAGCACGCGCTGAGAGTTGTGAAGGCCGCCCAGCAAGTCGAGGTTGCGCTGCATGTTCTCGGGATAGACGAGCAGCTTATCAATGACCCCGGTCAGGCGGGCGAGGGCGAAATCGAGGGTGACGGTGGCGTCGGGACCAATCATGCGCTCGACCGACGAGTGCGAGATATCACGTTCGTGCCAGAGGGCGACGTTTTCCAGGGCAGGGGTGACCATGCCGCGTACCAGCCGGGCGAGGCCGGTGAGGTTTTCGGTCAGCACCGGGTTGCGCTTGTGCGGCATGGCCGAGGAGCCCTTCTGGCCGGGCGAGAAATATTCCTCGGCCTCGAGCACTTCGGTGCGCTGCAGGTGGCGGATCTCGGTAGCGACGCGCTCGAGCGAGGAGGCGATGACGCCCAGGGTTGCAAAGAACATTGCGTGCCGGTCGCGCGGGATGACCTGGGTCGAGACCGGTTCGACCATCAACCCCATCTTCTCGGCGACATATTCCTCGATCCGCGGATCGATATTGGCAAAGGTGCCGATGGCGCCGGAGATGGCGCAGGTGGCAATCTCGGCGCGGGCGGCAACGAGCCGGGTGCGGTTGCGCGCGAACTCGGCATAGGCCTCGGCGAGTTTGATCCCGAAGGTGGTCGGCTCGGCGTGGATGCCATGGCTGCGCCCGATGGTGATGGTGGTCTTGTGCTCGACGGCACGGCGCTTGATCGCTGCGAGCAGGGCATCGATATCGGCGAGGAGAATGTCGGCGGCGCGCGCGAGCTGCACGGCGAGCGTGGTGTCGAGCACGTCCGAGGAGGTCATGCCCTGGTGGACGAAGCGGGCTTCGGGCCCGACGATTTCGGCCAGGTGCGTGAGGAACGCGATGACATCGTGCTTTGTGGTGGCTTCGATCTCCTCGATGCGCTCGACATCGAAGGTCGCCGCGTTTCCCTTCTCCCAGATGACCCGCGCCGCCTCCTGGGGCACGACGCCGAGGTCGGCGAGCGCCGAGGTCGCGTGCGCCTCGATCTCGAACCAGATGCGGAACCGCGTCTGCGGCGACCAGATGGCGACCATCTCGGGACGGGAATAGCGCGGAATCATGGGCTTGGGCTCATCGGTTGAATGTCTGAGTCAGGCTCGCGGCCACGGGCATAGCGGGCGAGGCGCTCGCTCAACGTCCCCGTGTGGAGCTCGAACAGATGGTTGTCGCGGTCGTGGAAATACAGCGATCTGCCTTCGCCGGCAACGCGCGGGCGGCTCTCGCGGATGTCGAGGCCGAGTGCTGCGATGCGCTGACGATAGGAGTCGAAATCGGCCTCGTCGATCTTGAAGGCGATGTGATTGTAGGTGCGCGAGGCAAGGGCTTCTCCCTTCATCACGGCGATCCATATCTCCTCGTCCCCGACAAGATAGAAGCGCTCTTCGGAGAGTGAGACCTGCTCTTGGCCGCTGTCGTAGACCTTGCGGGCGTCCAGCACGGCAATCAGGATTTCCTCCATCGCGTCGAGATCGGCGACGACGAAGGTCATGTGGCTGAGGCCGGCCGGGCGCGGATCAGACATGCCGATCAGGCTTTGAGCGTCGTTGCGGCAGTGCGCAGTGCCGCAATGCGATCGGCATAGGTCGCGGGGTCGTTGCCGGCAAAGACCGAGGAGCCGGCAACGAGAAGGTTGGCGCCGGCCGCTGCGATCTCGTGCGCATTGTCGGGGTCGACGCCGCCGTCGACCTCCAGATCTATGGGGCGGCCGCCGATGAGGGCACGAGCTTGGCGGAGCTTCTCGAGCGCCACGGGGATGAAGCTCTGGCCGCCGAAGCCGGGGTTGACGCTCATGACGAGGACGAGATCGACGCCGTCGATGACGTGTTCGATCGCCGAGACGGGGGTCGCCGGATTGATGGCAACGCCGGCGCGCTTGCCTTCGGCTTTGATCGCCTGGATGGAACGGTGGAGGTGGGGACCGGCTTCGGCATGGACTGTGATGCCGTCGGCGCCGGCCCGGGCGAAGGCGGCGATATAGGGATCGACGGGGGCGATCATCAAATGCACGTCGAAGGGTTTGGCCGTGATGTTGCGGATCGACTGCACGATGGTGGGGCCGAAGCTGATATTGGGAACGAAGTGACCGTCCATGATGTCGATATGGAAGACATCGCCGCCGGCGGCATCGATCGCACGAACCTCTTCGCCCAGGCGCGAAAAATCGGCCGAGAGGATGGAAGGGGCGATGCGGATCGATTGCTGAGTCACGTGGTGTCCCTCGTCGCCGTCGGGCTTCGTGCCTGCCATAGCCGCAAGGGGTTCCGCCCACAAGGGGTGGGGCGGAAATAGCCAGCCGATGAGCTCCCGGCCTTGCCTATTTACCGCTACCATCACTACTCAAGTTTCTCCGTCTGCCTTGTCGATTTCCGCCACCCAAGGTCGTCGTGGAGGCATCAGACAGCCAAGCGCAACTCAAGGAGAGACCAATGAGAAAAGTCATTGCAGCCGCATTCGTCAGTGTCGACGGAGTGATGCAGGCGCCGGGTGCGCCGGAGGAGGATCCGACGGGTGGCTTCAAGTATGGCGGGTGGAACGTGCCGCATTTCGACGAGGTAGTGGGCGGGGCGATGGGCGAGATGTTCTCCGATCCCTTCGACCTGCTGCTCGGCCGCAAAACCTACGACATCTTCGCGGCCCACTGGCCGCAGGCGGCCAAAAACGGCGACCCCATGGGTCAGCACTTCGGACAGATCAACAAATACGTCGCCTCGCGCAATCCGGACATCCGGCTCGACTGGGAGAACAGCCACTGGCTGGGCGCCGATCCGGTCGCGGCGATCAGGAAGCTCAAGAGCGAGGATGGGCGGAACATCATGACCCAGGGCTCCAGCGATTTCGTCCAGACGCTCTTTGCCAACGATCTCGCCGACGAGATCTATACCCTCTTCTTTCCGGTGCTGTTGGGCAGGGGTAAGCGGTTCTTAGGCGACAGCGTGCAGCCGGGCGCGCTGAAGCTCATTTCCTCGGTGACGTCCCCGTCCGGTGTGACGATGAACCGCTATGTGCGCAACGGCGAGGTGGTGACCGGGTCGTTCGCGCTCGAGCAGCCAACGGAGATGGAGCTGGAGCGGCGTAGGAACCTCACCTGACGTCTTGACCGCGATTTACCGCCCTTGATCCGCTCCTGCTGTCGCCGCAAAGAGGGCAATGGCGGCGGCGTTGGAGACGTTGAGGGACTTGATGGGGCCGGGCATGTCCAGCCGGACCATCTCGTCGCAAAGCTCGCGAGTGCGCTGGCGCAATCCCTTGCCTTCGGCACCAAGCACGACAGCAATCGGCTGCGCGTCGGTGCGCGGCTTCAACGGAGCCTCGGCCTCGGAATCAAATCCAAGTACCAGCAGGCCGCGATCCTTGAGGGTCTGCAGCGCGTCGCCGAGGTTGCGCACCTCGACCACGGCCATCAGATCGAGTGCGCCAGAGGCGGCCTTGGCCATGACGCCCGTCTCGCGCGGGGAGTGCCGTGCGGTGGTGACCACCGCGTCGGCGCCGAACGCGCAGGCAGTGCGCAGGACCGCGCCGACATTGTGCGGATCGGTGATCTGGTCGAGGACGACGACGAGGTGAGGGTTGTGCATATCGTCGAGGCCGAAGCGGCTGACCGGATCGACCTCAAGCGCGACGCCCTGATGCACCGCGTCGGTTCCGAGCAGGCGGTCCAGCTCCTTGGGCGTTGTTTCGGTAACCGAAAGCTGACCGATCTCGCCGGTCTCGCGCAGCCGCGCCAGCGCATTGGGCGTGGCAAGCAGCGTCTTCTTCACCCGGTGCGGATTGTCGAGAGCGGCGCGAACGGTATGGAGGCCATAGAGATAGATAGGGCCGGTATCGGGATCGTGTCTGGGCTTGGGCGGAAACTTGTTGCGGCTCATGGGCGTCCTTTGCTCAGGCGAGCCGTAGCGCCTTTGCCAGGCACCGGCAAGTGGCGGTTTCCTCGCCATCTGGCGTGTGGTGAGAAGTTGGAGCGGGTAGCGGGAATCGAACCCGCGTATTCAGCTTGGAAGGCTGCTGCTCTACCATTGAGCTATACCCGCCAGCCTGGGCCCCTTGCGGGCGGCCCTCTGGCAGACGCACCCTATCGGGTCTCGCTCCGGGTGCTGGTGGAGGGGGCTGGATTCGAACCAGCGTAGCCTAAGGCGTCAGATTTACAGTCTGATGGATTTAACCACTCTCCCACCCCTCCGGTCCACCATTCGCTCGGCTGGGCTCAAGCCCAAACCCAACGCAGCGTTGCCGAAGCGAGGTGACGACTTGCCAGGAGCGCGTCGTCGGGGCGGTTTATGGTGATTGGCTGACAGCCTGTCAACACCCAAACCGCATCGGTTCACCAATTGCGGCAACAGGCAACGATGCGGCCGCTGCTCTCGTTTCTCTCCCGGGGATCGGATGCGATCGGACCGATGTCATGGGCGACTTCATCATCGTTCTGGCGATAGCGGCTGCAGCCGGGCTTGCCTCCCCCTTCGGCGGCTATCTGTCTTTTGTTTCCAAACCCGGTTCGCTGATGCTTTCAATCGCGGTGGGCCTTGCCAGCGGGCTGTTGCTCGGAACCTTCGCCTTCGAGATGTTGCCGGAGGCCATCGCGCACGTTCCGCTCGCTCTCGTCGTCGTCTGCTTTATCGCCGGGTTCGGGATGGTCTACTGGTTCGACCTCTACCTCAACCGTGGGGAAGTTGCGGGACCGGAAGCCGAGGAGCGGCGGCAGGTGGAGCGGTTCCACAAGCGCAAAAAGCCGCGTGGCACGGTCGTGACCGTCATCGGGGGCGCGACCAGCGTCGAGGAGATCATCGAGGGAAGCGTCCTGGGGGCAGGGGCGGCGGTGAACACCGGCACCGCGCTCGTTATCGGCCTTGCCCTTCTCATCGACAATATCAGCGAGGCGCTGAGTATCGGCGCACTGGCACAAGCCGAGAGGAGGACGATACCAAGAGGAGCGTGATGATCTGGACCAGCGCCATCGGAGCCTCGTTGTTCGTTTCGGCCGCCGTCGGGTGGCTGGTGCTGCGCGGGCTCCCGCAATGGGCGCTGGGGGCGTTGCTGGCCGCCGGCGCTGGCGCCATGTTCAACCTGACCATATCCGACTTGCTGCCGGAGGCCGAAAGCCGTCAGTTCCAGCGCTCGTCGACCGTTGCAACGGGCGTCGGCTTCCTTGTCAGCATGGTCCTGGCGCATTTGCAGTAGGTGGCGGGCCGGCGCTATCTTCGCGGCCGGCCGCGGAACCGTTGAACGGCCTTAACTTGTTGTTGTCGCGTTTTTCGAACCGGAACAGCGGTGACCACTCATCTGAAAGTGCTCTATAGTCGAGGCGCGACACATATAGAGGACTGATCTCATGAAACGACAGGCGACGGCGGTCTGGAAAGGTGACTTCGAGAATGGCGGCGGAGTGGTGTCGTCGCAAAGCGGGGTTCTGGCCAATCAGGGGTACGATGCCAAAGGCCGCTTCAAGGATGAAGAGGGACGCTCGGGCACCAACCCCGAGGAATTGATAGCGGCCGCCCATGCGAGCTGCTTTGCCATGCAACTCTCTGCGTTTCTTGCCCAGAACGGCACTCCGGGCAGCAGGGTCCAGGCGACCGCGACCGTTGAACTGAAGCCCGGGGAGGGCATCAAGGGCAGTCACCTCAATCTGGAGGCCGAGGTTCCAGGTATCGACCAGGCCAAGTTCGAGGAGTTGGCCAACAAGGCCAAGGCTGAATGTCCGGTTTCGCGCGCGCTGGGCGCGATTGACGTCACGCTTGAGGCCAAGTTGGTTTAGCTGGCTTCATGGATGCCAGCGCACCTCCCCCGATCGGTCCCGGCCTCAACGCGGCGCGCAAGGCGCGCAAGCTGACGCTCGAGCAGCTGGCGCAGATGTCGGGAGTATCACGCTCGATGCTCTCCCAGATCGAGCGGGGGGAGGCCAATCCGACCTTCGCGGTGCTGTGGAACCTGACACAGGCGCTCGGTATCGAATTCTCCGAGCTGATCGCGGGAAGCGCTGTGCTGCACAAGCCTGCGATCAGCGTGATGAGCACAGAGCAGACGCCCGAGATCGTCAGCGGCAACGGAGCATGCCGGCTGCGGATTCTCAGTCCCATGCAGACAGCGGGCGAAACCGAGTGGTACGCCCTCGAGATTGCCGCAGGCGAAGCGCTGACGAGCGCGGCGCACCAGGCCGGGGCCGTCGAGCATTTCACCGCGCTGTCCGGCGAGTTCACGGTGCGCTCGGGGGCGCAGGAGCGTGCCATCGCCGCGGGCGAGACGGCGCGTTATCCCGCCGATGTCGATCACGCTATCGCCAACGTCTCGGGCGAGGTTGGGCACGGGATACTGGTGCTGCTCTATCGGTAGGACCGGTCGCCAATCAGCTGATGCTGGTCTGCAAGCCGCTTTTCCGCGCCTCCGACCCAGCCTCAGCTGATTGGCGGCCAGTCCATCACCGATGCCGGACTTGACCAGCATTCCGATATAGTGGATTTTGAATCCACTAAACGGGAGTGAGCGATGCTGGGTCGATTTTCCGAACACGTGACGCAGGTTCTGGCCGATATCGAGGCGCAGGGCCTGATGAAGCGCGAGCGCGAGATCACGACACCGCAGGGCGGTCGCATTCGCTTCAAGGCGAACGGACAGGAGCGGGAGGCGATCAACCTCTGCGCCAACAACTATCTCGGGCTTGCCGACCATCCCGATATCGTTGCAACGGCCAAGGCGGCCCTCGACGGCTACGGTTACGGAATGGCCTCGGTCAGGTTCATCTGCGGTACGCAGGATCTGCACCGGGCGCTGGAGCAGCGGATTGCAGCTTACCTCGGCAAGGACGACGCCATCCTCTTTGCCGCCTGCTTCGATGCCAACGGCGCGTTGTTCGAGACCCTGCTGACCGATGCGGACGCGGTAATCTCGGACAGTCTCAACCATGCCTCGATCATCGACGGGGTCAGGCTTTCGAAAGCAAAACGTTACCGGTTCGCCAACAGCGACATGAACGAGCTCGAAACGCAGCTCAAGCAGGCGCAGGCAGATGGGGTGCGGTTCAAGCTCATCGTCACCGACGGGGTGTTCTCGATGGACGGCTATGTTGCCAAGCTTCCCGAGATCTGCGCGCTCGCCGAGCGCTACGGAGCGCTGGTCGCCGTCGACGACTGCCATGCGACGGGACATCTGGGCGAGAAGGGCCGGGGAACACCGGCGCTGACGGGTGTGGGAGACCGCGTCGACATCGTCACCGGCACGCTGGGCAAGACGCTGGGTGGCGCCATGGGCGGGTGCATCGCCGCCGTGCAACCGGTAATTGACCTGTTACGACAGCGGGCACGGCCCTATCTTTTCTCTAATTCACTGGCGCCGTCGCTGGCAGCGGGGGCGATCAAGGCCATCGATATCGCCGAGGCCGGAGATGATCTTCGCGAGCGGCTGATGGGACATACGCGCCGGTTCCGGCAGGGGCTCGAGGCGGCGGGTTTCACGCTGCTGCCGGGCGAAACACCGATCATTCCGGTGATGCTGGGAGACGCGGTGCTCGCCCAGAAGATGGCGGCGGCGCTCGACGAGCGCGGGGTATTCGTTGCCGGCTTCTTTTATCCGGTGGTGCCGCAGGGCAAGGCACGCATACGCACGCAGATGTCGGCAGCCCTTACGGGCGAAGACGTGACCTTTGCCATCGATGCCTTTGCCGATGCCGGCAAGGCACTCGGCGTGATTTAGGAACTCGCATGCGCGCATTGGTAAAGGCTCGACCTGAAAAGGGTATCTGGCTCGAAGAGCGTCCCGTGCCCGAGATCGGGCCCAGGGACGTGCTGATCAAGGTCAGGAAAACCGGCATCTGCGGTACGGACGTCCACATCTACAACTGGGACGAATGGGCGCAAAAGACCGTGCCGGTGCCGTTGGTGACCGGCCATGAGTTCGCCGGTGAGATCGTGGCATTGGGCGAGGAGGTGGACGACCTGACCGTGGGTCAGCGGGTTTCGGGGGAGGGGCATGTGGTGACCATGAACAGCCGTGCGAGCCGGGCCGGCAAGTTCCATCTCGACCCCCACACCAGGGGCATCGGCGTCAACTTGCCCGGTGCCTTTGCCGAGTTCGTGCGCATTCCCGCTTTCAACGCCGTACCGCTGCCCGATAGCGTCGACGACGAAATGGGGGCAATCCTCGACCCGCTCGGCAACGCGGTGCACACGGCACTCGCCTTCGACATCACGGGCGAGGACGTGCTGGTAACCGGCGCTGGACCCATCGGCATTATGGGGGCGGCGGTCGCCCGGCATGTGGGGGCGCGGCACGTCGTCGTCACCGACGTCAATCCGAAGCGCCTGGAGCTTGCCGGGCAGGTGGCCGATGTGACGCCGGTCAACGTGGCGAGCGAGGACCTGCAGGCGGTGATGGACAGGCTCGGCATGAAGGAGGGATTCGATGTCGGGCTCGAAATGAGCGGCGCACCGGCTGCGCTCGACCAGATGATCGAACATATGGTGATGGGCGGCCGCATCGCGCTCCTCGGCATTCCGGCGCGCCCGTTCCCGTTCGATCTCGGCAAGGTGGTATTCCGCATGATCACCCTGAAGGGCATCTACGGACGCGAGATGTTCGAGACCTGGCACAAGATGCTGGCCATGCTCGAAACCGGCCTCGACGTGCGCAGGGTGATCACCCGGCGGATGAAAGCCGAGGACTATGCCGAAGCCTTTGCCCTGGCGGCGAAGGGCGAGGAAGGCAAGATCGTCCTTGAGTGGTAGATCCGAGGGAACTGAGATGAACGCCGTACAGGAGAAGGTCGATGCCTTTCTGCGGGACGTGCGAAACTTCGGGCTGACCTATCCGGAAACGCACGTGAAGAGTCCGTGGCCGGGGCACAACGATCTGGCGGTACGCGACAAGACCTTCGCCTATCTCAGCGTCGAGGGCCAACCGTTCAGCATATCGTGCAAGCTGCCTTTTACCGGCGAGGCAGTGAAGCGGGAGTTCCCTCGCGCGGTGCCGACCGCTTACGGGCTCGGCAAGAGTGGCTGGGTCAGCGTCGATTGGCTCCCGGGCGAGTTGCCGGACATTGCGCTGATCAGGAACTGGATCGACGAGAGCTATAGGGCGCAGGCTCCCAAGAAGCTTGCTCGGCTTGTCGCACCGCCGGAAGCCTAGAATGCTAAATCTGGTATCCACCGGTAGGCCCAACCCCGAGGAAGAGAGCTTCAACAAGCGTCTTGCGCAGCGCGGACTTTGCCAGTAGACACCACTTCGCCTGAAGGGGTGTAGCTCAGTTGGTAGAGCATCGGTCTCCAAAACCGAGGGTCGTGGGTTCGAGTCCCTCCGCCCCTGCCAGGCTCAAAATGTCCGGCCCGGACACATAGGTAACAGTTGTACCTAGTCTAAGATCAAATCAGAACCATTGCTCCTGGTTCTTGGATCTCCAGAAAATGCAGAACGTAGGGCGCTCTCCACCAAGAGGCTCATACTTTCGTTCCGACTTGCTCAAGCGAGACGTTTTGGCCGCTCTGGCGATTGACGCCGTGGTTCGGCCGATGGCGGTTACCGCCGTCGAATCCTGCCGCCGGTCGTACGCTCCCGCCTGATCTTCACCGGCTTGCGGAAATCTTCCGACAACTCCGTTGCGTCCGCCCTGTTATCCAAATCGGCATAGGGATCAGGGTCGGTGTATGTTTGCGCCATGATTTACGAATTGGCCGGAATCGCAGTGACAATCAAGATCTTCCGCGAGACGGACGATACTGCGGAGGATGAGGTTGTCCGCTTGCGCCAACGCTTCCCGAAAGTCGTGGCAACCGCGAGCCTCCGGCAATCGTTTCCCGTCCTGTCAGCAGCAAGGACGGGGCGATGACGGAAGAGGAACTGAGGCAGCGCTTCGATCTGACGCTCCAATCCATCGGGACCTGGACAGCCGACACCGCTGATTTCATTCGAGCGGCGAGCAAAGCTGATCTCGTCGGCGATCCCGACGAGGAGGCGCTTGAAGCGGCCGAGCAGACGCTTGAGGCCATCAAGGAGGAGCAGCGGTCCCTGGAGGAGGCTTGTCGGTCCTCCTCGTTCAAAAGCGAGGAGATGGAGACTGGAATGGCCACAGCGATGACTGAGCTCTATAACCTCGAGCGGGAGATCGCGGCGGCCATATTGAAACTGCGTGACGTCTGGGATCACTAGGGTTCGTTTGGCTAGTCGAGCTGGTTTCGACCACCCATGAGTTGAGCGGCCGCCGACGGGGCGCCGGCACCAAGCCGCCCCAGGTACCTAAAACCGTTCCGCAGCGGGAGCAGCCGACGAGAGCCTGGCTGGAAAGCTTGGCCGCGGTCAGTTCGTTCCTCGATCCGCATACAGGACAGATGGCCGTCGCTCGAACGGTTTCACGGTCGGTCATGGCCCACCCCTTTCGCTGGCAGGCGGGAACTCCGGTCAAGTCGAGGAAGCTCCCGGACGGCAGACTGCCGAGGTCGGTGGCTGCCGCCTGACTGCACGTTAGCCCTCAGGACGACAGCAGGCGAATCACAGTTTCACTCGTTGCCCGTGACCCACGGGCCGGGCGCTCCCCTCCTCGGCTTCAACTTTCCAGACTGATCCTCGCTGAGCACCATCATCAGCTCGCCCATGTTTTCAGGCGTAATGAGGCCGATGAGGCGCCCGGCTGCGTCGAGCACGGCAACGGCCGGGCGCGCTTCGGCCTGCATCAGGGTCATCGCGTCCTTAAGGCTCTGGCGTTCGTTGACTGTTGGGATGTCCGTTTTCATGATCTCGACGACCGGAGTGTCAGGCTGGCTTTCGCGCAGTCCCCGGATGATGTCGTCGCGCGTCACAAGCCCGCGCAGACTACCCGCGTCGTCGACCACCGGAAACTCGTGCTGACTTGTGGCGAGGAGTTTTTGAACCGCATCCTCGATGCGGCTCGAAGGTGCAAGGGTTTCAAAGCGGCTGAGCATTGCGTCTCGCGCCAGCAGGCCCCTCGATACCTCCCGCACTTGCGCGGCATGCGCCTCTGCACTCGCGCCGAGATAGACAAAGAGCGCGATGAAAAGCAGCAGCGGGTTGCCGAAGAGACCGAGAAAGCCGAAGCCGAAGGCCGCCACTTGGCCGACGGTGGCGGCAATGCGCGTACCCCTTGCATACCCGAGCCAATAGGCGAGCAGGGCGCGCAGCATACGGCCGCCGTCCATGGGGAACGCCGGGATGAGGTTGAAGAGCACCAGGAAGATATTGGCGCCGGCCAGCCGCGCCACGAGGCTGACGCCGGGGTCGTCGAGATCCATGCTCTCGGGGGGCAGGATGCCGCCGAGGACTAACAGCAGGACCGCCGCGATCACGACGTTGACCAGCGGACCGGCGATGGCAACGACGAATTCCTGCGAGGGCTTTTCGGGAATGCGTTCCAGCCGGGCGACGCCGCCGATGGGCAGGAGCGTGATGTCGGGCGTCTGCACACCATAGCGCCTTGCGGCAACCACGTGACCGAACTCGTGCAGCACGACGCAGGCAAAGAGCAGTACGATGAAAAGAACGCTCTCGAGAGCTGCCTGCGGGCCTCCGGCGAACCACGCAGAGCCGCCGATCCAGGCGAGCAGGAGAAAGAAAGTGACATGGACACGCAGAACCGTGCCCATGAACACGCCGATAGGGAAGGACCATCCCATGAAAACGCCCCCTGGATGCGCTGGAGCACAACGAGCCAAACGCGTTTACAGTTCCTCCGGCGGAGCGTCTGGCATTACAGTGAGTGGCGCTCGAAGGATAACGCCACTCCTTCCTTCAGGCTGAGCGGCCTGGCGCCGGCTCCGAAGTCGCTTCGCGTCGTCGAGGATGCCGCCGACCGTCAGTGGCGGCTGTCGCGGGCATACAAGGAGAGGCGGTGGACCAGTCTGAGCCATTCATCACGACGGTTTCAACTCATTCGCACCCCGCCGCAAATAAATCACGTGTTCGTCCACAGGGTGCCGTCAAGCCTTAACTTTGCCGCGATCTTACTGATACCGCTCAAAAATCCGGATCGGCCGGGAATATCGAGAAAGGATGCACTTTAATGAATACCAAAATCCTGCTGCCCGCTGCGCTCGCGGCGTTTCTGGCATTGGCTGCCTGCGGGGACGCGCCGGCGCCCACCAGCGAAGCGACGGAAAGCGAGACGCCGACCGTGAGCGAGCCTGAAACTGAGGCTCCGGTCAGTGCGGCCGCGCCGGCGGACGAGGCAATGGACTCCGCCCAGGATGCGATGCAGGCGGTGCAGAGCCAGATGGGCGCCATGCAGCAGCAGGTGGAGGCAGCCCGGGACCAGCTTCAGTCGATGAGCGATACTGACAAGCAGGCGGCCGTCGCCGAGGCTCGGAAGGCCGCCGAGGACGCCGCACGCGCGGCCGGCCTCGGCGATGACCAGATCCGGCAGGCGGGCGATGCGGCCGAGACCGCCGCAAAGCAGGCGATGGGTGGGGAGTAACGCTTTTAGCGATCGCCGGCATCCGGCCGGCGATCGCTAAAGCGCAGGTTCATCGGGGGCCGTAGAGGGAACAGCTGGTATCCGGAAAGGCGGAGAGCCAAGGGAGTCGCCGGGTGGTCCAGATCTCGGTTTGGGGATGCAGGCGCTCCGCTTCGTCGAGCGTTCCCAGGTGAAAGTCGATATGGCCCTCGAAACGGTTGAAGAGCGGTGTGCCGCATTGCCGGCAGGAATGGCGGGTGGTTTCGGGCGAGGAGCGATAGCTGGTCAGGTTCTCTTCACCCTCGATAACGGCCTTGTCCGCCTTGAAGAGGACGAAGATGCCGAAGGCCGAGCCGGTGTTGCGCCGGCAGGTGCGGCAATGGCAGACCTCGATGCGAACCGGCTCGCCGAAGGCACGGAAGTGGACCGCCTCGCACATGCTGCCACCGGTCCACTCCATGCCGGCCATCGTTTATTCCAGCCAGTCGGTTACGAAGGTGGGATTGGCGTGGATGTCGATCTGCTCGAGGGCGCCGGGGCCGAGATTGACGAATTTATGCGGTACATTGGCGGGCGCTACCACGATCTGGCCGGCCGTGACTTCGATCTGCTCGTCACCGAGGGTGAAGAGCGCGCGGCCGCTGCGCACGATGAAGGTTTCCGAATAGGGGTGGGTATGGAGGCGCGGGCCGATGCCGGGTTTGTCGTAGGCAACGAAAATGACTGAAACCTCGGACCCGTGCGGTCCGCTCTGCCATTCACCCGACCAGGCATCGGCCTTATCATCGGCCCACTGGTGGCGCTTGACGACCTCACTCACGGCTGAAAAGTGAAGCGCGGCGGCGGGGGGAGAGCGTCGAACCGGCGCTGCAAGTTGAGTCGCTGGACCGAGGCGGCAAGATCATCGAACCGCGCCTTGTCCTCGAAGCCAGTGATGGTTTGCGTCAGCGTGTCGTGACGGCAAAGCATCTGCTCGCGGCCGCTTTCGGCGGTCGGATTGCCGCTGTCGGCGGGCGGCTGGGGGCAGCGGCTCTGGGCGGCCACGGGTGCAGTCAGCAGAGTGACCAAGAAAACAATGGAAATGAATGAGGGGTTGCGCATCATTCCTCCTTTAGCGAAGATAGTGCCCGACACGGCGCCGAACAAGGCAACACGCGCAGAACGATGCGGCGGCCGGTCAATTTTCGCATCCGGCCTGTTGCAATTGCCGCTCAAAGCCACTAGATAGCCACTTCCCAGCCGTGCGGGATAACCGCGCGGCGATTGCTTTTGCTTGAAACACAAGTTGAGTCGCTGATGGCCCGCACGAACCCGATCACCTTCTTCCAGCAGGTGCGGCAGGAAGTGAGCAAGGTTACCTGGCCGGGGCGCAACGAGGTTCTGATCTCGACGGCCATGGTCATTGTCCTGGTCATCCTGGCGAGTCTCTTCTTCCTGCTGGCCGACCAGGTGATATCCTGGTTCGTGTCGCTGTTGCTTTCGATCCGCTGAGCGGTCGACAATTGGATTATTAGGAGCGGCTAGCCGGTCATGGCCAAACGCTGGTATATCGTTCAGGCGTATTCGAATTTCGAGCGCAAGGTTGCCGACGCGATCCGCGAGAAGGTTGCGCAGAACAAGCTTGAGCATCTTTTCGAAGACGTGATCGTGCCGACCGAGAAGGTCGTCGAGGTCAGGCGCGGCCGCAAGGTCGACGCCGAACGCAAGTTCTTCCCGGGTTATGTGCTGGTGAAGATGGATATGACCGATCAGGCGTTCCATCTCATCAAGAACACCCCGAAAGTCACCGGGTTCCTGGGCGCGGACAACAGGCCGATGCCGATCTCGGAGGCCGAGGCGATGGCGATCCTGCAGCAGGTGCAGGAAGGCGTCGAGCATCCTAAGCCCTCGATCTCGTTCGAGGTGGGCGAGAGCGTGCGCGTCTCGGACGGGCCGTTTGCCAGCTTCAACGGCATCGTCGAGGAAGTCGACGAGGAGCGTTCGCGCCTCAAGGTGGAAGTTTCGATTTTCGGGCGTCCGACTCCGGTCGAGCTCGAATACGGGCAGGTCGAGAAGGTCTGACCCGAGGCGCTGCATAAGCGCCGAACCGTCCGGCTCCGGTCGGACGGAAATCTGTGGAAGAGGGTGGCGGACGCCATGCCGCCGCAAGTCCCTCGCACCACAGCGTCACAATTGTCCGCGTGACGGCGGACGCAGCGCCCGGCAACGGGCATTGGAAGGACGACTATGGCAAAGAAAATCGTGGGCTACATCAAGCTCCAGGTGCCGGCCGGCTCTGCGACCCCGTCGCCGCCGATCGGTCCCGCGCTCGGTCAGCGCGGCCTCAACATCATGGAATTCTGCAAGGCCTTCAACGCGGCCACGCAGGAGTTGGAGAAGGGCTCGCCCATCCCGACCGTGATCACCGCCTATGCGGACAAGAGCTTCACCTTCGAGATGAAGCAGCCACCGGTGACCTACTTCATCAAGAAGGCGCTGAACCTCAAGTCCGGCTCCAAGGTTCCGGGCAAGGAGAGCGCCGGCACGATCAGTGAAGCTCAGCTTCGCGACATCGCCGAAAAGAAGATGAAGGACCTCAACGCCGATAACGTCGAGGCCGCGATGTCGATGATCGCCGGTTCCGCCCGTTCCATGGGCATTCAGGTCGAGGGCTAAGCCGATGGCAAAGATCGCAAAGAAAATCGCGGCTGCCCGCGAAGGCATTGACCGCAAGAAGCTCTACAAGCTCGAAGACGCCATCAAGATGGTCAAGGAACGGGCTTCGGCCAAGTTCGACGAGACCCTCGAGATCGCCATGAACCTGGGCGTCGACCCGCGTCATGCCGACCAGATGGTTCGCGGCGTCGTCAACCTGCCGAACGGCACGGGCAAGACCGTGCGCGTTGCCGTGTTCGCCAAGGATGCCAAGGCCGAGGAGGCCAAGGCCGCTGGTGCCGATATCGTAGGCGCCGACGACCTTGCCGAGCAGATTCAGGCCGGCAACATCAATTTCGACCGTTGCATTGCAACGCCGGACATGATGCCGCTGGTTGGGCGCCTGGGTAAGATCCTCGGCCCCCGTAACCTGATGCCGAACCCCAAGGTCGGCACGGTGACGCCGGATGTCGCGGGCGCGGTCAAGGCCGCCAAGGGTGGCGCAGTGGAATACCGCGTCGAGAAGGCGGGCATCCTCCATGCCGGCGTCGGCAAGGTTTCGTTCTCGGAAGCCCAGCTCCTCGAGAACATCAAGGCCTTCACCGATGCGGTGCAGAAGTCGAAGCCCGCGGGCGCCAAGGGCACCTATGTCAAGCGCGTGTCCGTCAGCTCCACCATGGGGCCGGGCGTCCACGTGGAGCCGGCTTCGGCCCTCTAGTTACTGAGTTTCGGGCGGCTTCGGCCGTCCGTGACATCGGCCGGCCCGCCGGCCGATGAAGTCCTGTCCGAGACTGCCGGTTCGTCACGCTCTGGTGGCGCTTAAATCCGCAAGGAGCCTGCATAGATGGGGTGAAGACCGAATTTCCGGCCGCAAGGTCAAGGGTTTCGGTTCGAACCAGGCCAAACGCCCTCTGGGGCCAACGGTTTACAGGCATGAAGTGGACATCTCGCGATGTTCGGAACCGTTGCCTCCCCTCGCGGGGGCGACAATTGGCAATGGTCCGGCAGGCATGCCGGGCCGAATGTGGAGACTAGCATTGGAAAGAGCGGAAAAGCGTGAAGTCGTCGCATCGCTCCAGGCGGCCCTCGGCCGTGCCGGATCGATCGTCGTTGCGCACAACACCGGGCTCTCCGTTGCCGACCTCACGGACCTGCGCGTGCAGGTCAAGCAGGCCGGCGGACAGCTCAAAGTCGCCAAGAACCGCCTTGCCAAGCTCGCTCTGAAGGATACCGACACTGCGGACATCTCGGGCCTTTTTACCGGCCCGACGGTAATCGCCTATGCGGAAGACCCGGTGGTGGCGCCAAAGATCGCCGCCAAGTTCGCCGAAAAGAACCAGAAATACGTGGTTCTCGGCGGCGCCATGGGTTCGACCGCGCTCGACGCCAATGGCGTCAAGGCGCTCGCCACGATGCCCTCACTCGACGAACTGCGGGCAACGCTCGCCGGCATGCTCAAGCAGCCGGCTCAGCGCATCGCCACGGTCGTCCAGGCTCCGGGCGGCCAGATCGCCCGCGTGCTGTCGGCCTATGCCGAAAAGGGCGCAGCCTAAGCAAGGCTCCCATCCACTATTGAATCGAACCGAAACTCACCTAGATAGGAAGACCCCAAATGGCTGATCTCGCCAAACTCGTAGACGAACTGTCTGCCCTTACCGTCCTCGAAGCCTCTGAGCTCTCCAAGATGCTCGAAGAGAAGTGGGGCGTCTCAGCCGCCGCTCCGGTCGCCGTTGCCGCCGCCGGCGGTGCCGCGGCTCCCGCCGCTGCCGTCGAGGAAAAGACCGAGTTCGACGTGATCCTCGCCTCCTTCGGCGAGAACAAGATCAACGTCATCAAGGAAGTCCGCGCCATCACCGGCCTCGGCCTCGGCGAAGCCAAGGCGCTCGTTGAAGGCGCGCCCAAGGCCGTCAAGGAAGCCGTGTCCAAGGCCGAAGCCGAGGACATCCAGAAGAAGCTGGAAGGCGCCGGCGCCAAGGTCGAACTCAAGTAGTTCGTCGCGACGAAGTTTTTTGGGGCGGCGCCATCGTGCCGCCTCATTTTACCCCATATGGACAATCTGGGGCTAATGCCGGAACATCCGGCAAGAGGTTGCGGAATAGAGTTTTCCAACGCGCTGAACCGAAACGAGGCGGTTGCCGCCCGTTCGGTATTGCGCGTTTCAGTCGCCTGAAACAGGCAAAATGCAAGGGCACATGTCCCGATACCCGCCGGCTGATTGTCGGGTCTTTGGACATTTGCCTCCGAGACAAATCGCAAGGATCAAGGAGCTTTTATGGCTACCACGTTCAACGGCCGCCGCAAGGTACGCAAATCTTTCGGCTCCATCCGCGAAGTCACGGAGATGCCCAACCTGATCGAGGTCCAAAAGGCCTCCTATGATCAGTTCCTTCTCGTCGATGAGCCCAAGGGCGGGCGTCCGGACGAGGGGCTTCAGTCCGTCTTCAAGTCGGTTTTCCCGATCACCGACTTTTCCAACACCGCCTCTCTCGAATTTGTGAAGTACGAGTTCGAGCAGCCCAAATACGACGTCGACGAGTGCCGGCAGCGTGACATGACGTTCGCCGCGCCGCTGAAGGTCACGCTACGCCTCATCGTCTTCGAAGTGGACGAGGAGACCGGTGCGCGCTCGGTCAAGGACATCAAGGAGCAGGACGTCTATATGGGCGACATGCCGTTCATGACCTCGAACGGCACCTTCATCGTCAATGGCACCGAGCGCGTCATCGTTTCGCAGATGCACCGTTCGCCCGGCGTGTTCTTCGACCACGACAAGGGCAAGACCCATTCCTCGGGCAAGCTCCTGTTCGCTGGTCGCATCATTCCCTATCGCGGTTCGTGGCTCGACATCGAGTTCGACGCCAAGGATATCGTCTATGCGCGCATCGACCGGCGCCGCAAGATTCCGGTGACCTCGCTGCTGAAGGCTCTCGGCATGGACGCCGAGGAGATCCTCGACACCTATTACAGCAAGCTCGCCTACGAAAAGACCGACAAGGGCTGGCGCGTTCCGTACGACGCCGAGAAGTGGAAGGGCGCCAAGCCGACCCACGACCTCATTGACGCCAAGACCGGCGACGTCGTGCACGAAGGCGGCAAGAAGCTCTCGGCCCGTCAGGCCAAGAAGCTCGCCGAGAACGGCCTGACCCACCTGCTGGCGGTCGATGAAGATCTTCACGGCATGTACGTGGCCGAGGATCTCGTCAACCTCAAGACCGGCGAAATCTACGTGGAAGCGGGCGAGGAGCTCGATGAGAAGCTTCTCACCAAGCTTGTCGACCTCGGCTTCACCGATCTGCCGATCCTCGACATCGACCACATCACCATCGGCGCCTACATCCGCAACACGCTTGCGGTCGACAAGAACGAAAGCCGCGAGGACGCGCTCTTCGACATCTATCGGGTGATGCGTCCGGGTGAGCCGCCGACGCTGGAAACGGCCGAGGCCATGTTCCAGTCGCTGTTCTTCGATTCCGAGCGTTACGACCTTTCGGCCGTCGGCCGGGTCAAGATGAACATGCGCCTCGAGCTCGACGCTCCCGACACCATGCGCATCCTGCGCAAGGAAGACATCGTCGAGGTGGTGCGTACGCTCGTCAACCTGCGCGACGGGCGTGGCGAGATCGATGACATCGATAACCTGGGCAACCGCCGGGTGCGCTCGGTGGGCGAGCTGATGGAGAACTCCTATCGGCTGGGCCTGCTGCGCATGGAGCGGGCGATCAAGGAGCGCATGTCGTCGGTTGAAATCGACACCGTCATGCCGCAGGACCTGATCAACGCCAAGCCGGCGGCAGCCGCCGTGCGCGAGTTCTTCGGCTCCTCGCAGCTCTCCCAGTTCATGGACCAAACAAACCCGCTGTCGGAAATCACCCACAAGCGGCGTCTGTCGGCGCTCGGACCGGGTGGCCTCACCCGCGAGCGCGCCGGTTTCGAGGTGCGCGACGTGCACCCGACCCACTATGGCCGCATCTGCCCAATCGAGACTCCGGAAGGGCCCAATATCGGTCTCATCAACTCGCTCTCGACCTTTGCGCGGGTCAACAAGTACGGGTTCATCGAGACCCCGTATCGCAAGATCGTCGATGGCAAGGTGACTGAAGAGGTCGTCTACCTCTCGGCCATGGAAGAGGCCAAGCACTACGTGGCGCAGGCCAATACCGCGGTCAGTGCGAAGAACGAGCTTGTCGACGATCTGATCGTGGCGCGCCACGCCGGCGACAACGGTCTGACGCCCAAGGAGACCGTCGACCTGATGGACGTGTCGCCCAAGCAGATCGTCTCAGTGGCCGCCGCGCTCATCCCGTTCCTCGAGAACGACGACGCCAACCGCGCGCTGATGGGCTCGAACATGCAGCGTCAGGCTGTGCCGCTGCTCAGAGCCGAGGCGCCGTTCGTGGGCACCGGCATGGAGCCGGTCGTGGCCCGTGACTCAGGTGCGGCGATCGGGGCCAAGCGCAAGGGCATCGTCGATCAGGTGGACGCAACCCGTATCGTTATCCGGGCGACCGAAGAGACGGATGCGTCGAAGTCGGGCGTGGACATCTACAATCTGATGAAGTTCCAGCGCTCCAATCAGTCAACCTGCATCAATCAGCGTCCGCTGGTGGTGGTGGGCGACCATGTGGAGGCCGGCGACATCATCGCTGACGGTCCCTCGACCGAGCTCGGCGACCTTGCTCTCGGCCGGAACGTGCTCGTCGCGTTCATGCCGTGGAACGGCTACAACTTTGAAGACTCCATCCTGTTGTCCGAGCGGATCAGCATGAACGACGTCTTCACCTCGATCCACATCGAGGAATACGAGGTGATGGCGCGCGACACCAAGCTTGGTCCCGAAGAAATCACCCGCGACATCCCGAACGTTTCGGAAGAGGCACTGAAGAACCTCGACGAGGCGGGCATTGTCCATATCGGTGCCGAGGTGCAGGCGGGCGACATCCTGGTCGGCAAGATCACGCCCAAGGGCGAATCGCCGATGACGCCGGAGGAAAAGCTCCTGCGCGCCATCTTCGGCGAGAAGGCCTCGGACGTTCGCGATACGTCGCTGCGTGTGCCCCCGGGCGACGCGGGCACGGTTGTCGAGGTGCGTGTCTTCAACCGCCACGGCATCGACAAGGACGAGCGTGCCATGGCCATCGAGCGCGAGGAAATCGAGCGCCTGGCCAAGGACCGTGACGACGAGCAGTCGATCCTCGACCGCAACGTCTACGCACGTCTCAAGGAGATGCTCTTCGGCAAGGTCGCGACCTCGGGCCCCAAGGGTTACGTCACCGGCACCAAGCTCAACGACTCGATCTTCGATGCGCAGCCGCGTTCCAAGTGGTGGCAGTTCGCCGTCGAGGACGACAAGGTGATGGCCGAGATGGAGGCCCTGCACGCGCAGTACGAGGAGAGCCGGCGTCTGCTGGAACAGCGCTTCATCGACAAGGTCGACAAGCTGCAGCGCGGTGACGAGCTGCCGCCGGGCGTGATGAAGATGGTCAAGGTCTTCGTTGCGACCAAGCGCAAGCTCCAGCCCGGCGACAAGATGGCCGGCCGCCACGGCAACAAGGGCGTGGTTTCCCGTATCGTGCCGGTCGAGGACATGCCGTACCTCGAAGACGGCACGCCAGTCGACATCGTACTGAACCCGCTGGGCGTGCCCAGCCGCATGAATGTCGGGCAGATCCTCGAGACGCATCTCGGGTGGGCCTGCGCGGGTGTCGGCCGTAAGATCGACCAGATGCTCAGGGCCTATCAGGCCAAGGGCGATCTGACCCCGCTGAAGAAAGAGATCGGCGATCTGTTTGCCGGCGATGGGGCGATCACCGACCTCGACGACGACGGCGTGGTGCGGCTCGGCGAACACCTTTCCAAGGGTCTCTCGATCGCCACGCCGGTGTTCGACGGAGCCAAGGAAGCCGACATCGTCGAGATGCTGGAGCGGGCAGGGCTCAAGGGCTCGGGTCAGTCAACGGTCTTCGACGGGCGCACGGGCGAGCAGTTCGACCGGCAGGTGACCGTGGGCTACATCTATATGCTCAAGCTCCACCACCTCGTCGACGACAAGATCCATGCCCGTTCGATCGGTCCTTACTCGCTCGTCACCCAGCAACCGCTGGGCGGCAAGGCCCAGTTCGGCGGACAGCGGTTCGGCGAGATGGAGGTGTGGGCGCTCGAAGCCTATGGCGCCGCCTACACGCTCCAGGAGATGCTGACCATCAAGTCGGACGACGTGGCCGGGCGCACCAAGGTCTACGAGGCCATCGTGCGCGGCGACGATACCTTTGAAGCGGGGATCCCCGAAAGCTTCAACGTTCTGGTCAAGGAAATCCGTTCCCTGGGCCTCAATGTCGAGCTCGACATGCGCAGCAACGACAACGAGCCCGACCAGACCGAAGAGCTGGCACCTCCTCAGGACGCGGCGGAATAAGCCTGCCGAGCCCTACCCATCAACGCTTCCGACGGCCGGGCGAGACAAAGCCCGGCCGGGCGGAACGAGGAGAGAACTGATGAATCATCATTCCCACGTCATGGACCCCTTCAATCCGGCGGTTCCGGCGCAGACCTTCGATCAGATGAAGATCAATATCGCCAGCCCGGAGAAGATCCTTTCCTGGTCCTATGGCGAGATCAAGAAGCCCGAGACCATCAACTACCGCACGTTCAAGCCCGAGCGTGACGGCCTGTTCTGCGCGCGCATCTTCGGGCCGGTAAAGGACTACGAGTGCCTTTGCGGCAAGTACAAGCGGATGAAGTTCAAGGGCGTCATCTGCGAGAAGTGCGGTGTCGAGGTCACGCTTTCGCGTGTGCGCCGTGAGCGCATGGGCCATATCGAGCTCGCCGCGCCCGTCGCGCACATCTGGTTCCTGAAGTCGCTGCCGAGCCGCATCGCCTTGCTGCTCGACATGACCCTGAAGGACATCGAGCGGGTTCTCTACTTCGAGAACTACCTCATTCTCGATCCGGGCCTGACCCCGTTCACGCAGTACGAGCTCCTGACCGAAGAGCAGTACATCGACGCCCAGGACGAGTACGGCGCCGACAGCTTCACCGCCAAGATCGGCGCCGAGGCCATCCGCGACATGCTGATGGCGCTCGACCTCGAAAAGATCGCAGCGGACCTGCGGGTCGAAATTGCCGAGTCGACAACCGAACTTAAGCCCAAAAAGCTCGCCAAGCGCTTGAAGATCGTCGAGCAGTTCATCGTGTCGGGCAACAAGCCCGAGTGGATGATCATGACGGTCATTCCGGTCATTCCACCGGAACTGCGTCCGCTCGTCCCGCTCGACGGCGGCCGGTTCGCGACGTCCGACCTCAACGACCTCTACCGCCGTGTGATCAACCGCAACAACCGGTTGAAGCGCCTCATCGAGCTGCGGGCGCCCGACATCATCATCCGCAACGAGAAGCGCATGCTGCAGGAAGCTGTCGATGCGCTCTTCGACAACGGCCGGCGTGGGCGCACGATCACGGGTGCCAACAAGCGTCCGCTGAAGTCGCTCTCGGACATGCTCAAGGGCAAGCAGGGCCGGTTCCGCCAGAACCTGCTTGGCAAGCGCGTCGACTATTCGGGCCGTTCGGTCATCACCGTCGGACCGAACCTGCGACTGCATCAGTGCGGCCTGCCCAAGAAGATGGCGCTCGAGCTCTTCAAGCCGTTCATCTACTCGCGGCTCGAGGCCAAGGGGTTCTCATCGACCGTCAAGCAGGCCAAGAAGCTGGTCGAGAAGGAAAAGCCGGAGGTCTGGGACATCCTCGATGAGGTGATCCGCGAGCATCCGGTGCTCCTCAATCGTGCGCCGACGCTCCACCGCCTCGGCATACAGGCGTTCGAGCCGATCCTCATCGAGGGCAAGGCGATTCAGCTGCACCCGCTCGTCTGCTCGGCGTTCAACGCCGACTTCGACGGAGACCAGATGGCCGTGCACGTGCCGCTTTCGCTGGAAGCCCAGCTCGAAGCGCGCGTCCTGATGATGTCGACCAACAACATCCTGCACCCGGCCAATGGTCAGCCGATCATCGTGCCGAGCCAGGACATCGTTCTGGGGCTCTACTACCTCTCGCTGATGAACGAGAACGAGCCGGGCGAGGGCATGACTTTCGGGTCCATGGCCGAGCTCGAGCACGCGCTCGACAACAAGATCGTCACGCTCCACACCAAGATCAAAGCACGTGTCAAGGCATACGATGCCGAGGCCAACTCGACGACGCAGATCGTCGAAACGACCCCGGGCCGCATGATGATCGGGCAGATCCTGCCCAAGCATCCGGCTGTGCCGTTCTCGGTGGCCAACCAGCTGATGACCAAGAAGATGATCTCCAAGATGATCGATACGGTCTATCGCGGCTGCGGCCAGAAGGAGACGGTCATCTTCTGCGACCGCGTCATGCAGCTGGGCTTCGGCCAGGCGTGCAAGGCCGGCATCTCGTTCGGGAAGGACGACATGGTCATCCCGCCGACCAAGTACGGGATCGTGGAAGCGGCCCGCAAGCAGGTCGAGGAGTTCGAGCAGCAGTACAATGACGGCCTGATCACCCAGGGCGAGAAGTACAACAAGGTGGTCGACGCCTGGGCCAAGTGCGGTGACAAGGTGGCCGAGGAGATGATGAAGGGCATCGCCACGATCCAGTTCGACGAGGAGTCGAAGCGGCAGAGACCCATCAATTCGGTCTACATGATGAGCCACTCGGGTGCGCGCGGTTCGCCGGCGCAGATGAAGCAACTCGCCGGTATGCGCGGCCTGATGGCGCGTCCGGATGGTTCGATCATCGAAACCCCGATCACGGCCAACTTCAAGGAAGGCCTGACCGTGCTCGAGTACTTCAACTCGACCCACGGCGCCCGCAAGGGACTGGCCGATACCGCCTTGAAGACGGCGAACTCGGGTTACCTGACCCGCCGTCTGGTCGACGTGGCGCAGGATGCGATCATCGTTGCAGAAGACTGCGGGACCGACCGCGGCCTGACGATGGAAGCCATCGTCGATGCCGGTCAGGTGGTGGCCTCGCTGGGCCAACGTATCCTCGGCCGCACCTCCGCCGACGACATTCTCCACCCACTGACGGGCGAGGTGGTCGCGGCCAAGGGGACGTTGCTCGAAGAAAGCCACGTGGACGTCATCGAGGCGGCGCGCATCCAGACGGTGCGTATCCGTTCTCCGCTGACCTGCGAGATGCGCCAGGGCTGCTGTGCGGCCTGCTACGGCCGTGACCTTGCGCGCGGCACGCCAGTCAATATCGGCGAAGCGGTCGGCGTCATCGCGGCTCAGTCGATCGGCGAGCCGGGCACGCAGCTCACCATGCGCACGTTCCACATCGGTGGTACGGCTCAGGTGGTCGACTCCTCCTTCCTCGAGGCCGGGGCTGAGGGCAAGGTCGCCTTCCGCAACCCCAACTTCGCCAAGATTGCCGACGGCAAGCTGGTGGTGATGGCGCGCAACGTGCAACTCGTCATCGTCGATGCCGAGGGCAAGGAGCGCACCTCGCACCGCGTGACCTACGGCTCCAAGCTCCTGGTCAAGGAAGGTGACGAGGTGCGGCGCGGCCAGCGTCTGGCCGAATGGGATCCCTATACCCGTCCGATCCTCGCGGAAGTCGAGGGCGAGGCGGTGTTCGAGGATCTGGTCGACGGTGCATCGGTGGCAGAGACCACCGACGAGGCGACGGGCTTTACCAAGCGTGTCGTCATCGACTGGCGCACCAGCCAGCGCGGCGAAGGCCTGCGGCCCGCACTCTCGATTGCGCGCAGCGGCAACGTGGTCAAGCTCGATCGCGGCGGCGATGCCCGCTATCTCCTCTCGGTCGATGCCGTCATCACGGTGGAGCCGGGCGAGAAGGTTGCGCCGGGCGACGTGCTGGCACGTATCCCGCTCGAGAGCGCCAAGACCAAGGACATCACGGGCGGCCTGCCGCGCGTGGCGGAGCTGTTCGAGGCGCGCCGTCCCAAGGACCACGCGATCATCGCCGAGATCAGCGGTACCATCCGCTTCGGGCGCGACTACAAGAACAAGCGTCGCGTGATCGTCGAGCCTCTGGAAGACGGTGTCGATCCGGTCGAGTACCTGATCCCGAAGGGCAAGCCTTTCCATCTGCAGGAAGGCGACGCCATCGAGAAGGGCGAGTACATCATGGATGGCAACCCGGCCCCGCACGACATCCTTGCCATCAAGGGCGTCGAGGAGCTGGCGCGCTACCTCGTCAACGAGATCCAGGAGGTCTATCGCCTGCAGGGCGTGCTGATCAACGACAAGCACATCGAGGTGATCGTTCGCCAGATGCTGCAGAAGGTCGAGATCGTCGAGCCGGGCGACTCCGGGCTCCTCAAGGACGAGCAGATCGACCGGCTGGACTTCGACGAGCTCAACGACCAGCTGGTGGCAGAAGGCAAGAAGCCGGCGACGGCCAATCCGGTGCTGCTGGGCATCACCAAGGCGTCGCTGCAGACCCGCTCGTTCGTGTCGGCCGCCTCCTTCCAGGAGACGACGCGCGTGCTGACCGAGGCTGCAGTTTCCGGCAAGGCGGACCTTCTGGAAGGCCTCAAGGAGAACGTCATCGTCGGCCGCCTCATTCCTGCGGGCACCGGCGCGGGCATCACCCAGGCCAAGCAAATCGCCACCAAGCGCGACGATCTCATTCTCGAGGAGCGTCGCCGGCAGGCATCGACCGCCGCCATTGCCGCTCCGGCAGCCGAATAGGCAGTCGACAACGATCGAAAAGGGCCCCGCGGGGCCCTTTTCTTTTCTGCCGCAGCCTCTCGGAGGGGCATGCGGACGTGATGTCGACCGATGGGAATGGAGGCGGGAATGACAGGCGAACGCTGGCGGGCGGTGGACGATTATGTGGCCGAACGTCTGCTCGGGAGGGACGAAGCGCTTGCCGCGGCTCTCGAGGCCAACGCAGCCGCGGGACTACCGGCGATCGACGTGTCGCCCCTGCAAGGCAAATTCCTCGAACTGCTCGTGCGGATCGCCCAGGCGCGCAGGCTTCTCGAAATCGGCACGCTTGGCGGCTATTCCACCATCTCCATGGCGCGGGCATTGCCGGCCGACGGACAGCTCGTCACGCTCGAATATGAACCGCATCATGCCGAAGTCGCCGCCGCCAATATCGCGCGGGCCGGCGTTGCGGACAAAGTGCGCATAGTCGTCGGTCCGGCGGCCGCAAGCCTGCCGAAACTCGCCGCTGAGGAAGGGGAACCGTTCGACCTCATCTTCATCGATGCCGACAAGCCGAACAACCGCACATATCTGGACTGGGCGGTCAAGCTCAGCCGGCCGGGTACCTTGATCATCCTCGACAACGTGGTGCGGGGCGGAGAGGTCATCGAACCCGACAGCGCGGACGCGAGCATCATCGGTACCCGCGCGGCTTTCGATTTCATCGCTGACCACCCCAGGCTTTCGGCGACGGCCCTTCAAACGGTCGGGGCCAAGGGCTGGGACGGCTTCGCCATGATGGTCGTCAGCTGAGCTTGTCCGCGCATCCCTGGCGATGGCGAAGGTGCGAGGAGCTGGCGTTCCTCACTGGTAGCCGATGTGCTCGGCGAACTGGATGACGATGAGGCTCCAGAGTTCGAACGTCGATTCCATGTATTCGACCGAGACCGGCACGGCGAGGTCGAGTTCCATTTCGACGCAGGCGTCCTTGTCGGCATCGAGATAGGCACGGCTGAAGCGCTTGTTGTAATTCCAGTCGTTGATGACCTCGAGGGTCGGCTTCACGTCGAGAAAGCCCAGATAGAAATTGAGGTCTTCGCAATTGCCACCGTCCTCGTCACAATTGAGGAAGTAGATCTGGTAGAGGAATCCCTCCATGCGGCCGGTGATCTGCGGATTGCCGTTGTCCTGCTCGGAGAGCGAGGCCTTGCCGTAGATGCGTGCGATATCAAGGATCGCCTCAGTGTCGTTGGCCGTCACCAGATCCTGGGCCAGGGCAGGGGCCGCCAGCAGAACGAGGCTCGCCGGCACCAGTGTCATTCGTTTCCAGGATATCAGCATTCTCCCCAACTCCCCAAACTCCCTATGATACGACCGAGGCTCCGGAACGGATTCTACACGTTTGCGGGCCGGCCGATATGCAGATTTGCCGACCGGAAGACCGTCGGGCGTCCTGCCGATGGCGATCGCCTTGAGGACCGCGGGAAACGCATGAACGCTCTGCAGCCTTTTTTGCGAAAGAATCCTTGACGGGGCGAGTCCCCGGCATTAAACAGCGCCTACCTTAGCGGTCGGTCGTGATTGTCGCTTTGGGTGCCTGCCGTCTAGCGCGGGCATCCGGGACACTCAAACACACTGTCGGGTAGATAGACGAAGCAAATCCTTGTGCGCATGACTGTCGCCAAACGGGCGATGGTCCGCTGCAATTGGGGCGCCGCCGTTTCCCTTGGGGTCACGGGCCGAGCGCCATTTTGGTTTGCTTGTCACGATCGAAACGAATTTGGACGATGGAAAGAGCTTGAATGCCGACCATTAATCAGTTGATCCGCAAGCCTCGTGCTTCGAAGCCGAAGCGGAACAAGGTCCCGGCGATGGAGGCGAACCCGCAAAAGCGCGGCGTTTGTTCTCGCGTCTATACCACCACGCCCAAGAAGCCGAACTCGGCTCTACGCAAGGTGGCCAAGGTTCGCCTGACCAACCAGCGCGAGGTGATCTCCTACATTCCCGGCGAGGGGCATAATCTGCAGGAGCACTCGGTGGTGCTGATCCGTGGCGGACGCGTGCGCGATCTTCCCGGCGTCCGTTACCACGTGCTGCGCGGCGTGCTCGACACGCAGAGCGTGAAGGACCGCAAGCAGCGCCGTTCCAAGTACGGCGCCAAGCGTCCGAAGTAAGGAGAACCTGAGTCATGTCCCGTCGTCACCGCGCAGAAAAGCGTGATGTCCTGCCCGATCCCAAGTTCGGGGATCTGGTCCTCACCAAGTTCATGAACTCGCTTATGAAGGACGGCAAGAAGTCGGCCGCCGAATCCATCGTCTACGGCGCATTCGACATCGTTGAGTCCAAGACCAAGCAGGATCCGATCACCGTTTTCCACACGGCGCTCGATAACATCCGCCCGGCCGTTGAAGTGCGTTCGCGGCGCGTTGGCGGTGCGACCTATCAGGTCCCCGTCGAAGTGCGCACCGACCGCCAGCAGGCGCTTGCCATCCGCTGGCTGATCGAGAGCGCTCGCAAGCGCGGCGAGAACACCATGCGGGAACGCCTTTCGGGCGAGCTCATGGACGCCATGAACGGGCGCGGTCAGGCGGTCAAGAAGCGCGAGGACACGCACCGGATGGCTGATGCCAACCGTGCGTTCTCGCACTACCGCTGGTAGGAGGAGCCCAAATGGCCCGCGAATACCCGATCAACCGTTATCGCAACTTCGGCATCATGGCCCACATCGATGCCGGCAAGACGACGACGACCGAGCGCGTCCTCTACTACACCGGAAAGTCCCACAAGATCGGCGAAGTCCATGACGGCGCCGCGACCATGGACTGGATGGAGCAGGAGCAGGAGCGCGGCATCACCATCACTTCGGCCGCGACGACGACCTTCTGGAAGGGTCGCGACGGTGTGATGCATCGCTTCAACATCATCGACACGCCCGGACACGTCGACTTCACTATCGAGGTCGAGCGGAGCCTGCGCGTGCTCGACGGCGCGATCGCGCTGCTCGATGCCAATGCCGGTGTCGAGCCGCAGACCGAGACCGTCTGGCGCCAGGCCGACAAGTACCACGTGCCGCGCATGATCTTCGTCAACAAGATGGACAAGATCGGCGCTGACTTCTATCGCTGCGTCGAGATGATCGGCTCGCGCCTCGGCGCGAAAGCCGTCGTCATGCAGCTGCCGATCGGCGCTGAGAACGAGTTCAAGGGCATCGTCGATCTCATCGAGATGAACGCGCTGATCTGGCGCAATGAAGAACTCGGCGCCCAGTGGGACATCGTCGAGATTCCGGCCGATCTCAGGGAGCGGGCCGAGAAGTACCGCGAGCAGATGATCGAGGCCGCCGTCGAAGTCGACGACGCGGCCATGGAGGCCTATCTCGAAGGCGAGATGCCGGATAACGACACCATTCGCCGGCTCATCCGCAAGGGCACGGTCGACGTGCAGTTCTTCCCGGTGTTCTGCGGCTCGGCCTTCAAGAACAAGGGCGTGCAGCCGCTGCTCGATGCAGTCATCGACTTCCTGCCGTCCCCGATCGACATCCCCTCGATCGCCGGCATCGACGCCAAGACCGAAGAACCGATCGAGCGTCACGCCGACGATACCGAGCCGCTGTCGATGCTGGCCTTCAAGATTGCCAACGACCCGCACATGGGCTCGCTGACCTTCTGCCGCATCTATTCGGGACGCCTCGAGGCCGGCTCGACACTGGAGAACACGGTCAAGGGCAAGCGCGAGCGCGTCGGCCGCATGTTCCAGATGCACGCCAACAGCCGCGAGCAGATCAACGAAGCCTTCGCCGGCGACATCGTCGCCATCGTCGGCCTCAAGGACACCACCACGGGTGATACGCTTTGCGTTGCCAGCGCGCCGGTGATCCTCGAGCGCATGATCTTCCCGGATCCGGTCATCGACATCTCGGTCGAGCCCAAGTCCAAGGCCGACCAGGAAAAGATGAGCCTGGCGCTCAACCGCCTCGCCGCCGAGGACCCGAGCTTCCGCGTCAAGACGGATGAAGAATCCGGCCAGACGATCATCTCGGGCATGGGCGAACTGCACCTCGACATCATCGTCGACCGCATGAAGCGCGAGTTCAAGGTCGAGGCCAATATCGGTCAGCCGCAGGTGGCCTATCGCGAGACCATCACGCGCCGCACCGAGAAGGACTACACGCACAAGAAGCAGTCCGGTGGTTCGGGCCAGTTCGCGCGCATCAAGATGATTGTCGAACCCGGCGAGCCTGCCAAGGGCCTCGAGTTCGTCAACCAGATCGTCGGCGGTGCGATCCCGAAGGAGTACATCCCGGGTGTGAGCAAGGGTGTCGAGTCGGTTATGGGCGCTGGTCCGCTGATCGGCTTCCCGGTGGTCGACGTCAAGGTCACCCTGGTGGACGGCGCCTACCATGACGTCGACTCGTCGGTCCTCGCCTTCGAAATCGCCGGGCGTGCGGGTTTCCGCGAAGCACTGCGCGAGGCCGGCCCGAAGATCCTCGAGCCGATCATGAAGGTTGAAGTCACGACGCCAGAAGACTACATGGGCGATGTCATCGGCGACCTCAATTCCCGTCGTGGCCAGATCCAGGGCACAGAAAGCCGTGGCGTGGTCCAGGTCGTGAATGCCTTTGTGCCGCTTGCCAACATGTTCGGATACGTGAACTCGCTGCGCTCCATGAGCCAGGGTCGTGCGCAATACACGATGCAGTTCGATCACTACGAGCAGGTTCCGCAGGCAGTCGCCGACGAAGTCCAGGCCAAGTACGCCTAAACAGCGCAAGCCTAACAACAGAAACCAACTGAATGTCGGCCTCTGCGCTGACGACATACGGAGAAAAGCGATGGCGAAGGAAAAATTCTCCCGCAACAAGCCGCACTGCAACATCGGCACCATTGGTCACGTGGACCACGGCAAGACCTCGCTGACGGCAGCGATCACCAAGGTCCTGGCCGAAACCGGCGGGGCGACCTTCAAGGCCTATGATCAGATCGACGCGGCTCCCGAAGAGAAGGCGCGCGGCATCACGATCAACACGGCTCACGTCGAATACGAGACCGAGAACCGCCACTACGCTCACGTCGACTGCCCCGGTCACGCCGACTACGTGAAGAACATGATCACCGGTGCCGCCCAGATGGACGGCGCCATCCTGGTGGTGTCGGCTGCCGACGGCCCGATGCCGCAGACCCGTGAGCACATCCTGCTCGCCCGTCAGGTTGGCGTGCCGGCGCTGGTCGTGTTCCTCAACAAGTGCGACATGGTCGACGATCCGGAGCTGCTCGAGCTCGTCGAGCTCGAAGTGCGTGAACTCCTCTCGTCCTACGAGTTCCCGGGCGACGACATTCCGATCGTCAAGGGTTCGGCCCTCGTTGCCCTCGAGAACGGCGATCCGAAGCTCGGCCATGATGCCGTGCTCGAGCTGATGCGCCACGTCGACGAGTACATCCCGCAGCCGGAGCGTCCGGTCGACCAGCCGTTCCTGATGCCGATCGAAGACGTGTTCTCGATCTCGGGTCGCGGCACGGTGGTTACCGGCCGTGTCGAGCGCGGCATCGTCAAGGTTGGTGAGGAAGTCGAGATCGTCGGTATCAAGCCGACCCAGAAGACGACCGTGACCGGCGTTGAAATGTTCCGCAAGCTGCTCGACCAGGGCCAGGCTGGCGACAACATCGGCGCGCTGATCCGTGGTATCGACCGCACCCAGGTCGAGCGCGGCCAGGTGCTGTGCAAGCCCGGTTCGGTCACTCCGCACACCGACTTCGTGGCCGAGGCCTACATCCTGACCAAGGAAGAGGGCGGCCGTCACACTCCGTTCTTCGGCAACTATCGTCCGCAGTTCTATTTCCGCACCACGGACGTGACCGGTGTGGTCACGCTGCCGGAAGGTACCGAGATGGTGATGCCGGGCGACAACATTAACATGAACGTTCAGCTGATCGTTCCGATCGCCATGGAAGAGAAGCTGCGCTTCGCTATCCGTGAAGGTGGCCGCACTGTCGGCGCCGGTGTGGTCGCGAAGATCCTGAAGTAAGGGTTGCATGACATTCGCGGCGCGCGACATTGCCTCGCGCGCCGCGTTCCATTGTTGTCAGGATTAACAAGATGAACGGTCAAAATATTCGCATCCGGCTCAAGGCCTTTGACCATCGCGTGCTCGATACGTCGACGCGCGAGATCGTCAATACGGCCAAGCGCACGGGCGCGCAGGTTCGCGGCCCGATCCCGCTGCCGACGCGAATTGAAAAGTTCACCGTCAACCGCTCGCCGCACATCGACAAGAAGTCGCGCGAGCAGTTCGAGATCCGGACCCACAAGCGTCTCCTCGACATTGTGGATCCCACGCCTCAGACGGTCGATGCGCTGATGAAGCTCGATCTCGCCGCCGGCGTCGACGTCGAAATCAAGCTCTGAAGTCTGGAGTTTCCGCGCCTTCCAGTTAATGGGTCCTCTTAAGAAAATGACCCGGAACGGCGCCAAAGAGAGAAGGTAGCAACCGATGCGTTCTGGATTGATCGCACAGAAGCTGGGCATGACCCGCATCTTCATGGACGACGGCTCGCACGTCCCCGTGACGGTGCTCGGTCTGCAGAACTGCCAGGTGGTGGGCCAGCGCACGTCCGAAAAGGATGGCTATGTGGCGCTGCAGCTTGGCGCCGGACAGGCCAAGGCCAAGAACAAGACCAAGGCCGATCGCGGACAGTTCGCCGTCGCCAAGGTCGAGCCCAAGAGCCATATCGCGGAATTCCGCGTCGATCCGGACAACCTCATCGAAGTGGGCGCCACGCTGAAGGCCGACCACTTCTCCGAGGGCCAGCTCGTGGACGTGACCGGCACCTCGATCGGCAAGGGCTTCCAGGGCGGCATGCGGCGCTGGAATTTCGGGGGCCTGCGGGCTTCGCACGGCGTGTCGGTCTCACACCGCTCGATCGGTTCGACCGGTGGCCGCCAGGACCCGGGCAAGACCTTCAAGAACAAGAAGATGCCGGGGCACATGGGCGCCCGCCGCATCACCACGCAGAACGTCAAGGTCGTCCGGACCGATGTCGAGCGCGGCCTGATCATGGTCCAAGGGTCGGTTCCGGGCGCCAAGGGCGGCTGGATCCAGATCAAGGACGCGGTCAAGAAGCCGGCGCCTGAGGGCGCGGCGCTGCCGGGCTCGTTCAAGACCGCCGCTGAAGCTGCGGGGGAAGGTAAGTAAATGGAACTCCAGGTCACAACCCTCGACGGCAAATCGGCCGGCAAGGTTGAGCTTGCCGAGGACGTATTCGGTCTCGAGGTCCGTCCGGACATCCTGCACCGCATGGTCCGCTACCAGCAGCTCAAGGCAATGGCGGGCACGCACAAGGTCAAGCATCGGTCCGAAGGTGCGGGCACGGGCAAGAAGTTCGTCAAGCAGAAGGGCTCGGGCGGCGCCCGTCACGGCGACCGCAAGGCGCCGCAGTTCCGCGGCGGCGGCCGCGCGTTCGGTCCCGAACCGCGCAGCCACGCCATCGATCTTCCCAAGAAGGTCCGCGCGCTCGCCCTGAAGCACGCGCTCTCGGCCAAGGCCAAGGGCGGCGAGATCGTCGTCGTCGACAGCCTCGTCCAGAAGGATGCCAAGACCGCTGCGTTGCGCACGACTTTCGGCAAGTTGTCGCTGACCAACGCGCTCATCATCGACGGGGCGGAAGTCGACAAGAACTTCGCGCTTGCCGCACGCAACATTCCGCACATCGATGTCCTGCCGGTGCAGGGCCTCAATGTGGTCGATATCCTGCGCCGCGAGAAGCTGGTGCTGACCAAAGCCGCGCTCGAGGCAATCGTGGCGCGCTTCAACAAGACTGACGAGGTGTCGGCATGAACAAGCTCGCTGCCTATGACATCATCCGCAATCCGGTCGTGACTGAAAAGTCGACGATGGCCTCGGAGCACAACCAAGTCGTCTTTGACGTCGCGGTCGACGCCTCCAAGCCCGAGATCAAGGCTGCCATCGAGCAGCTCTTCTCGGTCAAGGTCAAGGCGGTCAACACCTTTGTGCGCAAGGGCAAGGTCAAGCGCTTCCGCGGCCGGCTCGGCACGCGCAACGACGTCAAAAAGGCCGTGGTGACCCTCGTCGACGGCCAGTCGATCGACATTTCGACCGGCTTGTAAGAGGGGAGAAGAGAACAATGGCTCTCAAGCACTATAATCCGACCTCCGAGGGCGTACGCCACCTCATTACGGTCGACCGCTCGGAACTCTGGAAGGGCAAGCCGGTCAAGGCTCTGACCGAAGGCCTGACCAAGTCGGGTGGCCGCAACAACTATGGCCGCATCACCGCCTACCACCGCGGCGGCGGCCACAAGCGGACCTACCGCCTCGTCGACTTCAAGCGCGCCAAGTTTGACGTCGAAGGAACGGTCGAGCGGCTGGAATACGACCCCAACCGCACCGCCTTCATTGCGCTCGTCTCCTACAAGGATGGTGAGCAGGCTTATATCCTGGCTCCGCAGCGGCTTTCCGCCGGGGACAAGGTGATCTCGTCGATGAAGGCGATCGACGTGAAGCCGGGCAACGCCATGCCGCTCGAACGCATGCCGGTCGGCACGATCGTGCATAACATCGAGCTCAAGCCCAAGAAGGGTGGCCAGATCGCTCGCTCGGCCGGCGCCTATGCGCAGTATGTCGGCCGCGACCAGGGCTGGGCGGTCCTGCGCCTCAACTCGGGCGAGCAGCGCCGCGTGCATGGCTCGTGCCTTGCAACGGTCGGCGCGGTCTCGAACCCGGACCACTCGAACACCACTGTCGGCAAGGCGGGCCGCAACCGCTGGCTCGGTTGGCGCCCGGTCAACCGGGGCGTCACCATGAACCCGGTCGACCACCCGCATGGCGGCGGTGAAGGCCGCACCTCGGGCGGCCGTCATCCGGTCACCCCGTGGGGCAAGCCGACCAAGGGCAAGAAGACCCGCTCCAACAAGTCGACGGACAAGTTCATCGTCCGCTCGCGTCACGTCAAGAAGGGCCGCTAAGCCATGACCCGTTCGATTTGGAAAGGCCCGTTCGTCGATGGCTACCTGCTGAAGAAGGCAGAGAAGTCGCGCGAGAGCGGCCGCAATGAAGTCGTCAAGATCTGGAGCCGTCGCTCGACCATCCTGCCGCAGTTCGTGGGCGTCACGTTCGGCGTGCACAATGGCCAGAAGCACATCCCGGTCCTCGTGACCGAGGAGATGATCGGCCACAAGTTCGGCGAGTTCGCACCGACCCGGACCTATTACGGCCACGCGGCCGACAAGAAGGCCAGAAGGAAGTAAAAGATGGGCAAGCCGAAGACACCGCGCGCGCTCCCCGACAACGAGGCCAGGGCTGTTCTGCGCATGATCCGCATCAGTCCGCAGAAGCTCAACCTCGTCGCGCAGCTCATCCGCGGCAAGAAGGTCGAGAAGGCGCTCGCCGAACTCGAATTCTCGCACAAGCGTATCTCGGGCCAGGTCAAGAAGGTGCTGGAAAGCGCCATTGCGAATGCCGAGAACAATCATGGGCTCGATCCTGATGCGCTGGTCATCAAGGAAGCCTACGTGGGCAACTCGCTGGTGATGAAGCGCTTCCACGCGCGCGGCCGTGGCCGGTCTTCGCGTATCCTGAAGCCGTTCGCACACCTGACGATCGTCGTCCGCGAAGTTGAGGAGGCCGCATAATGGGCCAGAAAATCAATCCGATAGGCTTCCGCCTCGGCATCAATCGCACTTGGGATTCGCGTTGGTACGCCAACAAGGGCGAATACGGTTCGCTCCTGCAGGAAGATCTCAAGATCCGCGAGACCCTGCTCCAGGACCTGAAGCAGGCGGCGGTCTCCAAGATCGTCATCGAGCGTCCGCACCGTAAGTGCCGCGTGTCGATCCACACTGCCCGCCCGGGCATCGTGATCGGCAAGAAGGGCGCCGACATCGACAAGATCCGCGCCAAGGTGAAGAAGTTCACCGACAGCGAGGTGCACATCAACATCGTCGAGGTGCGCAAGCCCGAGACCGATGCGACCCTCGTTGCGCAGGGCATCGCCCAGCAGCTCGAGCGCCGCGTGGCGTTCCGCCGCGCCATGAAGCGCGCGGTGCAGACGGCGGTCCGCATGGGCGCCGGCGGCATCCGCGTCAATGTGGGCGGGCGCCTTGGCGGTGCCGATATCGCCCGCACCGAATGGTACCGCGAAGGCCGGGTGCCGCTGCACACGCTGCGCGCCGACATCGACTACGGCATGGCCGAAGCCGAGACGACCTACGGCATCATCGGCATCAAGGTGTGGATCTTCAAGGGCGAAGTGCTCGAGCACGATCCGATGGCCCATGAGCGCCGCGCCACCGAAGGCGGCGAGGGTGCTGGCCAGCGCCGTCCGCAGCCCGAGCGCGAACGCGCTTAAGGAAGGTTAGTATCATGCTGCAACCGAAACGCACAAAATTCCGCAAGGCCCACAAGGGCCGCATCCATGGCGTGGCCAAGGGCGGTACGGACTTGAATTTCGGGCAATATGGCCTTAAAGCCACCGAGCCCGAGCGCGTGACCGCGCGTCAGATCGAAGCGGCCCGCCGCGCGATCACCCGCGAGATGAAGCGCCAGGGCCGTGTGTGGATCCGGATTTTCCCTGATCTGCCGGTTTCCCAGAAGCCGACCGAAGTCCGTATGGGTAAGGGCAAGGGGTCCGTCGAGTATTGGGCGGCCCGCGTCAAGCCTGGCCGGATCATGTTCGAGATCGACGGCGTCCCCGAGGACGTCGCCATGGAAGCTCTGCGCCTCGGCGCCATGAAGCTTCCGGTAACCACGCGGGTCGTGACCCGCATCGCTGACTAAGGATACGAGCGATGAACGCCAGTGATGTGCGGGCAAAGACCGCAGACGAGCTGAAAGCCGAGCTCGTGAACCTGAAGAAAGAGCAGTTCAACCTGCGCTTCCAGCAGGCGACCCAGCAGCTTGAGGCTCCGGCCCGCGTTCGTCAGGTCCGCCGCGACATCGCGCGGATCAAGACGATCCTGGCCCAGAAGAGCGCAGCAGAGTAAGGAGCGGCCAGATGCCAAAGCGTATTTTGCAGGGGACGGTCGTCTCCGACACGAACGAGAAGACTGTCGTGGTGCGCGTCGAACGTCGCTTCACCCACCCGCTTTTGAAGAAGACCGTGCGCCGGTCCAAGAAGTACCACGCCCACGACGAAGCCAGTGTGGCCAAAGTCGGTGACGTGGTGTGGATCGAGGAATGCGCGCCGATCTCCAAGAACAAGCGCTGGACGCTCGTTCCACAGGCGTAACTATAACAAGGTATCCAGTCGGCGAGCCGGTCAGCGGCGAAGGCCGGTTCAATTTAGAAGGCATCCAGTCATGATCCAGATGCAATCCAATCTCGACGTCGCGGACAATTCCGGCGCGCGTCGCGTCATGTGCATCAAGGTGCTGGGCGGCTCGCATCGCAAATACGCCTCGGTCGGCGACATTATCGTCGTTTCGGTCAAGGACGCCATTCCGCGCGGGCGCGTCAAGAAGGGGCAGGTGATGAAGGCGGTCGTGGTGCGCACGGCCTTCGACATCCGCCGTCCCGACGGCACCGTCATTCGTTTCGACAAGAACGCCGCGGTTCTGATCAACAATCAGAAGGAACCGGTCGGCACCCGCATCTTCGGACCGGTTCCGCGCGAGCTGCGCGCCAAGAACCACATGAAGATCATCTCGCTTGCACCAGAGGTGCTGTAATGGCTGCCAAGATCAAGAAAGGCGACAAGGTCGTCGTCCTGGCCGGCAAGGACAAGGGCAAGACCGGGCAGGTCCTGCAGGTCATCCCGTCGGAAACCCGGGCGGTGGTCCAGGGGATCAACCTCGTGCGCCGCCACACTAAGCAAACCGCGTCGAACGATGCCGGCATCTTCACCAAGGAAGCGTCGATCCATCTGTCGAACCTGGCTGTTGCCGACAAAGACGGCAAGCCCTCGCGCGTCGGCTTCCAGATCAAAGACGGCGTCAAGGCGCGCGTCGCCAAGACCACCGGAGATGTGATCGATGGCTGAGACCCTTTACGTTCCTCGGCTTCGCACCGAGTACGAAGAGAAGATCAAGAGCGCACTGCGCGAGCAGTTCGGCTACAAGAACGTCATGGAGCTCCCCAAGCTCGAGAAGATCGTTCTCAACATGGGCGTGGGCGACGCCGTCAACGACACCAAGAAGGTGCGTTCAGCTGCCGCCGACCTCGAGCGCATCGCTGGCCAGAAGCCGGTGATCACCCATGCGCGCAAGTCGATCGCGGGCTTCAAGGTGCGCGAGGGCATGCCGCTCGGCGTCAAGGTGACGCTGCGGAAGCAGCGCATGTATGAGTTCCTCGACCGCCTGGTGAACATCGCTCTGCCGCGCGTGCGTGACTTCCGCGGGCTCAACCCGAGCTCCTTCGACGGCCGCGGCAACTATGCCATGGGCATCAAGGAGCACATCGTCTTCCCGGAGATCAACTACGACCAGGTCGACCAGATCTGGGGCATGGACATCGTGATCGCGACCACGGCGAAGACCGACGAGGAAGCGCGCGCGCTGCTGCGGGCATTCAACTTCCCGTTCCGCCAGTAAGGCAACAGGGAAGGGACAAGGATTAGGACATGGCAAAGACCAGCTCCATCATCAAGAACAAGAAGCGCGCCGAGGCCGCCAAGCGTACCGCTGCCAAGCGGGCCGCGCTCAAGGCGATCTCCAAGGATCAGAACCTCTCCATGGAAGATCGCTTCAAGGCCCAGCTGAGGCTCGCCGAGCTGCCGCGCAACTCCTCGCCGGTACGCGTGCGCAACCGCTGCGAAATGACCGGGCGCCCGCGCGGGTACTATCGCAAGCTGAAGCTCAGCCGCATTGCGCTGCGTGAGCTGGGCAATCTGGGCCTGATCCCGGGCCTAGTGAAGTCGAGCTGGTAAGGAGACGAGACAGATGAGCTTTTCAGATCCTATCGGCGATATGCTGACCCGTATCCGCAATGCGCAGATGCGGAACAAGACTTCGGTGACGACGCCGGCCTCGACCCTGCGCGGGCGCGTGCTGGACGTGCTGCAGGCCGAGGGCTTCATCCGCGGATACAGCGAAGTCAAGTTCGAGAACGGCGCTGCTGAATACGAGGTCGAACTCAAGTATTCCGACAATGCGCCGGTGATCCGCGAGATCGAGCGCGTGTCGCGCCCGGGCCGCCGCGTTTATGCGTCGGTCAAGAATATTCCGTCGGTGGCCAATGGTCTCGGCGTGTCGATCCTCTCGACCCCCAAGGGTGTGATGGCCGACCACGAAGCCCGGGCTGCCAATGTTGGTGGTGAGGTACTCTGCCGCGTGTTCTAAACTCGTATGTGCCCGAAAAGTGGGTCTCCGATTTTCGGACAATGCACGTACGAAACAAGACACGCGGTGTGACGATTACTCGAAGGTAGAACAAAATGTCACGTACTGGCAAAATGCCGGTTGCCCCGGTGAACGGCGTCACGGTGACCGTCGATGGACGCACCGTGTTGGCCAAGGGCCCCAAGGGTGAGCTTTCCGTAAAGCTCATGGATAACGTCAATGTCGAGCAGAATGGCGAGGGTATCGTCGTCACGCCGGCCAACGACACGCGCGAGGCCCGCGCCGCCTGGGGCACGACACGTGCTCTGATCCAGAACATGGTCACCGGCGTCAGCACGGGATTCGAGAAGAAGCTCGCCATCCAGGGCGTCGGTTACCGCGCAGCCCTGCAGGGCAGGGACGTCAAGCTCTCGCTCGGCTTCAGCCACGAAGTGGTTTACGAAGCGCCCCAGGGTATCACGCTGGCCGTGCCGAGCCCAACCGAGATCGTGATCTCGGGCATCGACAAGCAGCAGGTCGGCCAGGTTGCCGCCAATATCCGCGAGTGGCGTGCCCCCGAGCCCTACAAGGGCAAGGGCGTGCGGTATGCCGACGAGTTCGTCTTCCGCAAGGAAGGCAAGAAGAAGTAAGGAGCGCCTGAGATGGCTATCAGTGCAAAGGGAGCGGCCCGCCGCAAGGCTCGCGTCCGCAAGGCGCTCAAGGCCCGTGCATACGGGCGTCCGCGTCTTTCGGTCCACCGGTCCGATAAAAATATCTACGCCCAGATCATCGACGATGCATCCGGCCGCACGCTGGCTGCCGCATCGACCCTCGATAAGGACGTCAAGGCCCAGGTCAAGAACGGCAGCACCGCCGAGGCCGCGATCACGATCGGCAAGCTCATCGCCGAGCGCGGCACCAAGGCGGGTGTGTCCGAGGTCGTCTTCGATCGCGGCGCCTATATCTATCATGGCCGTGTGAAGGCCCTTGCAGACGCTGCCCGCGAGGGCGGCCTGCAGTTCTAACCGCGGCGAGGAAAGAAGAATTATGAGCAGAGACGTTCAAGAGCGCGAAAGCGAATTCGTCGACCGCCTGGTCCACATCAACCGCGTGGCCAAGGTCGTCAAGGGCGGCCGGCGCTTCGGCTTTGCAGCGCTGGTCGTCGTCGGCGACCAGAAGGGGCGCGTCGGCTTCGGTCACGGCAAGGCCCGCGAGGTGCCTGAGGCGATCCGCAAGGCTACCGAGCAGGCAAAGCGGCAGATGATCCGTGTGCCGCTGCGCGATGCGCGCACGCTCCACCACGACGTCGCCGGCCGCCATGGCGCCGGCAAGGTCATCCTGCGTGCAGCGGTGCCCGGCACCGGCATCATCGCAGGCGGCCCGATGCGCGCCGTGTTTGAGACGCTGGGGATCAACGACATCGTCGCCAAGTCCCAGGGCACGGCCAATCCCTACAACATGGTGCGCGCTACCTTCGATGCGCTGAAGCGCGTCGACAGCCCGCGCTCGGTCGCCGCGCGCCGTGGCCTCAAGGTTTCCGAACTGCAGGCTCGCCGCGGCGAAGCTGCGGCCGCCGAAGCCTGAGCCTGGTGACGGAGAAGAACAATGGCTAAAGCCAAGACCATTATCGTCGAGCAGGTCGGTTCCCCGATCCGCCGCGACAAGAGCCAGCGCGCGACCCTCATCGGTCTCGGGCTCAACAAGATGAACAAGAAACGTGAGCTCATCGATACGCCCGACGTGCGCGGCATGATCAACAAGATCCCGCACCTCGTGCGCATCGTGGGCGAGCAAGGTTAAAGGGTAGAACTATGACCCGTTTGAACGAACTGCGCGACAACCCCGGCGCGAACAAGTTGCGCACCCGCATTGGGCGCGGCATCGGCTCGGGCAAGGGCAAGACCGGTGGGCGCGGCGGCAAGGGCCAGACCGCTCGCTCGGGCGTTGCCATTAACGGCTTTGAAGGCGGCCAGATGCCCCTTCACATGCGCACGCCGAAGCGCGGCTTCAACCCTTACAATCCTGGCAAGTGGAACGCCATCCGCATTGACCGGATTCAGGCCTATATCGATAGCGGCAAGCTCGATGCCAAGAAAGTGATCGACGCCGAGGCGCTGGTCACGGCCGGCGTCATCCGCCGGATCAAGGATGGCGTACGCCTTATCGGTTCGGAAGGTTTTTCCGCCAAGAAGGTCTCGTTCAAGGTCGACTATGCGACCAAGGGCGCGCTCGCTGCTATTGAAGCGGCGGGCGGCAAGGTCGATATGCCCAAGTCGACGGCAGAAGACGCAAAGGCCGAGTGATCTCGGCCTCGCGCCTGGCCTCTGGAGCACAGAGCGCGCAAGATCGCTTGCCGATCCTGCGTGTTCTGGTGCGGGTTACAACAGAATGGTGCGCTCCCGGGGCCCCGGGGCCAACGCGCACTAGCCAAGGGAGCGATTGATGGCGTCCGCAGCCGAACAGCTGGCCAGAAATCTAAGTTTCTCGACGTTTTCCAAGGCCAAGGCCTTGCAGCAGCGCATCTGGTTCACACTGGGCGCGCTGCTTGTTTATCGGCTGGGCACCTTCATCCCGGTGCCAGGCATCGATCCGGACGCATTCCGCGCCACGTTCGAGCAGAGCCAGCAGGGCATCATCGGCATGTTCAACATGTTCGCCGGCGGTGCCGTCGAGCGCATGGCGATCTTTGCTCTCAACCTCATTCCCTATATTACCGCTTCGATCGTGATCCAGGTGATCGCCACGGCCTCGCCGCGGCTCGAGGCTTTGAAGAAAGAGGGCGAGCAGGGCCGGCGCAAGCTCAACCAGTATACGCGGTACCTGGCGGTCGTCTTCTGCGCAGTGCAGGCCTACGGCATCGCCATAGGCCTCGAAGGCAGCCAGGGCGTGGTGCTCGAGCCCGGCTGGATCTTCCGCTTCTCGACGGTCGTCTCGCTCGTCGGCGGCACCATGTTCCTGATGTGGCTCGGCGAGCAGATCACGGCGCGAGGTGTCGGTAACGGCATTTCGCTGATCATCTTTGCCGGCATCGTGGCGAACCTGCCGGGGACGGTGGTACAGACGCTCGAGTTGAGCCGCACCGGCGCGCTGCCGGCCTGGGCGGGTATCGGGCTCTTGGTGCTGGCGGTGCTGGTCATCGGCGTCATCGTCTTCTTCGAGCGGGCGCAGCGGCGGCTTTTGATCCAGTATCCAAAGCGCCAGGTCGGCAACAAGATGTTCCAGGGTGATACCTCGCACCTGCCGTTGAAGCTCAATACCGCGGGCGTCATCCCGGTTATCTTCGGTTCCTCGCTTCTCCTCCTGCCGGCAACGATTGCTTCGTTCGCCGCGCAGGGCAACGCGTCGGGTTGGCTGACGACGGTGACGGCGCTGCTGGGACGCGGGCAGCCGCTTTACCTCGCGCTCTTTGCCTTCTTCATCATCTTCTTTGCCTTCTTCTATACGGCTATCGTCTTCAATCCCACGGAGACGGCCGACAATCTCAAGCGGTCGGGCGGGTTCATTCCCGGCATCCGTCCAGGTGAGCGGACGGCCGCTCATATCGACTATGTGCTCACCCGCATCACGGTGGTGGGCGCCGCGTACCTGACGATCGTGGCCTTGATCCCGGAAGTGCTGGTCAGCCAGTTGACGGTCAGCCAGTTCATTGGCGGTACGTCGCTTCTGATCATGGTGACGGTGACGCTCGACACCATCAGCCAGATCCAGAGCCATCTGATTGCCCAGCAGTATGAGGGGCTGGTGAAGAGATCGAGACTTGGAGGGGGCAAACGCCGATGAGGCTGATCCTGTTGGGGCCGCCGGGGGCGGGCAAGGGCACGCAGGCGAAGATCCTGATCGAGACCTACGGCATTCCGCAACTGTCGACCGGCGATATCCTGCGTGCCGCGATCGCGGCCAAGACGCCCATGGGGCTCGCAGCCAAGGAAATCATGGACAGGGGCGACCTCGTCTCGGACACGGTGGTCAACGGCATCATCTCCGAGCGACTCGATGCCGAGGACTGCAAGGCCGGGTTCGTGCTTGACGGGTTCCCGCGCACTATTGCCCAGGCCGAGGCGCTCGAGGACATGCTCGAGGACAAGGGCATGACGCTCGACGCGGTCATCGAGATCAAGGCCGACCCGGACGTCCTGGTCGAGCGGGTCGTCAAGCGGGCCAAGGAGAGCGGGGGCGCGCGGGCCGACGACAACGTAGAGGTGCTGCGCAAGCGGCTCGACGTCTATATGGAGCAGACCGCGCCGCTCATCGCGTTCTACCGTGAAAAGGGGCTGTTGCAGTCGATCGACGGCATGGCCCCCGTGGAGGAGGTGACCACCGCCATTCGCGCGGCGATCACTTGAGACAAGAGGGCTCGGTTTGCCGGTTGACACCGGCAGGTCTTGTCCTTAAAGAACCGCACCAGTCTCACGGATAAATGGACTGGATTCGGTTCCTCACCTTAGTTGGGGGTCGAAATCCGGTCCCTTGTTGTTTAACGGCACGAGCCGCAAGGGCTTGTGTTGCATGAAGGAGAGCAGACGTGGCTCGTATTGCTGGCGTCAACATTCCGACCAACAAGCGCGTCGTCATCGCGCTGCAGTATATTCACGGTATCGGCGACAAGTTCGCGTCCGACATCTGTGGAAAGGTGGGCATCCCCGCCGAACGCCGCGTCAACGAACTGACCGATGCGGAAGTCATCCAGATCCGTGAGGCCATCGACCGCGACTATGTGGTCGAGGGCGATCTGCGCCGTACCGTTGCCATGAACATCAAGCGTTTGATGGATCTCGGCAACTATCGCGGCCTGCGCCATCGCCGTGGCCTGCCGGTGCACGGGCAGCGCACCCACACCAATGCCCGCACCCGCAAGGGTCCGGCCAAGCCGATCGCCGGCAAGAAGAAGTAAGGTTCCAGACTTCCGGAGCCCCCGATGTAGCTGCCGGGACCTTGAAAAGGCTTACGGCAGCGCCGATATCGAACTGAGGACATGAATGGCAAAAGCTGAAACGACGCGCGTCCGCCGCAAGGAGCGCAAGAACATCACGTCGGGCGTGGCCCACGTAAACGCATCCTTCAACAACACGATGATCACCATCGCCGACATGCAGGGCAACACGATTTCGTGGTCGTCCGCCGGCGTGATGGGCTTCAAGGGGTCGCGCAAGTCGACCCCTTACGCGGCGCAGGTCGCCGCCGAAGACGCCGCAAAGAAGGCTCAGGAGCACGGCATGAAGACCCTCGAGGTCGAGGTGCGCGGCCCGGGCTCGGGTCGTGAGTCGGCGCTGCGCGCGCTGCAGGCGGCCGGCTTCAACGTCACCTCGATCCGTGACGTCACTGCCATCCCGCACAATGGTTGCCGTCCGCGCAAGCGGCGCCGCGTCTGATCCGACGTTCTTTTCGAACTCCCGGTTCCCTCCGAGCCGGGAGTTTCCATTGCGTTTGCGGCCGGCGGCCGGGTAGGGCCGCACTTTTGAAAGGAAATTACCGTGACGATCCAGAGGAACTGGCAAGAACTGATCAAGCCGACCAAGCTGGAGTTTGTTTCGGGCGACAACGCGCGCGTGGCCTCGGTGGTTGCCGAGCCGCTTGAGCGCGGTTACGGGCTCACCCTGGGCAATGCTCTGCGCCGCGTGCTGCTGTCGTCGCTGCAGGGCGCGGCTGTCACCGCGATCCAGATCGACGGGATTCTGCATGAATTCTCGTCGCTTCCGGGCGTGCGAGAGGACATGACCGACCTCGTGCTGAACGTCAAGGAAATCGCCTTGAAGATGGAAGCCGAAGGTCCCAAGCGCCTGACGCTCTCCAAGCAGGGTCCGAGCGCCGTGACTGCCGCCGACATCAAAGTGACCGGTGACATTGAGGTCCTGAACCCGGAGCTCGTGCTCTGCCATCTCGATGACGGCGCCGAGATCAACATCGAGTTCACCGTCGACACCGGCAAGGGCTATGTGTCTGCCGAAAAGAACCGACCCGAAGATGCGCCGATCGGCTATATCCCGGTCGACTCGCTTTTCTCGCCGGTCAAGCGCGTCTCCTACAAGGTCGATGCCACCCGCGCAGGCGAGAGCCTCGACAAGGACAAGCTGACGCTGCAGGTCGAAACAAACGGGGCAATCAGCCCTGAGGATTCAGTGGCGTATGCCGCGCGCATCCTGCAGGACCAGCTCGCCGTCTTCGTCAACTTCGAAGAGCCGACGAAGGAGAAGGCCGCCGACACTGTTCCGGAACTCGCCTTCAATCCGGCGCTTCTCAAGAAGGTCGACGAGCTCGAGCTCTCCGTGCGTTCGGCCAACTGCCTCAAGAACGACAACATCGTCTATATCGGCGACCTCATCCAGAAGACGGAAGCCGAGATGCTGCGGACGCCGAACTTCGGCCGCAAGTCGCTCAACGAAATCAAGGAAGTTCTCGCGCAGATGGGCCTCCATCTCGGCATGGACGTGGCCAACTGGCCGCCCGAGAACATCGACGACCTCGCCAAGCGCTACGAAGATCACTATTGATCTCGCGCGGCACTGCTAAAGGAGACACACCATGCGCCACGGTAATAAGGGCCGCAAGCTGAGCCGGACGGCGAGCCATCGCAAGGCGATGTTCGCCAACATGTCGGCTGCCCTGATCAAGCACGAGCAGATCGTGACCACGCTTCCCAAGGCCAAGGACCTGCGTCCGATCGTCGAGAAGCTTGTCACCCTCGGCAAGCGCGGTGACCTGCACGCCCGCCGCCAGGCGGTCGCCCAGATCCGCGACGAGGCCCAGGTCAAGAAGCTCTTCGAGGTTCTCGGCCCGCGCTATGCCGACCGTCAGGGCGGGTATCTGCGCATCATGAAGGCGGGCTTCCGCTATGGAGACAATGCGCCGCTTGCCGTCATCGAGTTCGTCGACCGCGATGTCAACGCCAAGGGCCTGGACAGCGGTCCGGTCACGGCGCGCGAAGAAGAAGACGACGAGTCCGTAGCGGCGTAAGCCCAGAGCGTCCAGCCAGACAGTTCAGGCGGCTGCGGAGCTTTCCGCGGCCGCCTTTCGTTTCTGCCAGTTGCGGTTGCAGGGTAGGGCTGCTACATCTGCGCTTCCCGTCGAGGTGGGGAATGGAGTGCCGACCATGGGTAGTCTCGCCAAAGCGGACAGGTAAGCCGCAGCGACTGTTCTCGTCGTTGCGGCTGTCTGCCAGCTCACTTTCCAGATCCAAATAGCTCAGGCAGATCGCCGCCAAATGTTCTCACATTTGAGCGGATGTTCACCCATGCCTACCCAGTCCCAAGCCTGGGGCCATTCCCTGGCGGCTTCGCTGCTGCTTATGGCCCCGTTCGATGTCCTGGCGTCGCTCGCCATGGATATCTACCTTCCCATCGTTCCGGCTATGCCTGAGATTCTCGGTGCTTCGCCGGCGGTGGTGCAGCTCACCTTGAGCCTCTACATGGTCGTGCTTGGCCTCGGCCAACTCGTCTTCGGCCCGCTTTCCGATCGTTTCGGACGGCGCCCGGTGTTGCTGGCCGGCGCGCTTATCTTTGCCGCGACATCGATCGCCATGGCGGTGGCGACCTCGGCGGCAGCCTTCGTTCTACTGCGCATCCTGCAGGCGACCGGGGCGTCGGCGGCAATGGTGGCCACCTTCGCCACGGTGCGTGACGTCTATGCTGAACGCCGCGAGGGTACGGTGATCTATGGCCTGTTCAGTTCCATTCTCGCCTTCGTGCCGGCCGTCGGACCGATCGCAGGCGCGCTGATCGCGGACACCTTGGGATGGCAGGCGATCTTTCTCGTCCTCGGCGGTCTGGCGCTTGTCGCGCTGGCCAATGCCTGGCCGAGATGGCATGAAACACGGGTGCCGGCACCTGCCGGCAAACGTGGGTTCTGGCCGATACTCAAGAGCCGCGCCTTCTGGACCTATACGCTCGGTTTCAGTGCTGCAATGGGGACGTTTTTCGTCTTCTTCTCGACGGCGCCGCGCATCCTCATCGAGCGGACAGGATTGTCCGAGATAGGCTTCAGCTTTGCTTTTGCGACAGTGGCGTTCGTGATGATTGCTACGACACACTTTGCCAAGAGGTTCGTGGCGGGGTGGGGCGTTTCCGGGAGCCTCACCCGTGGCATGGTGCTGCTCATTGCCGGTGCTGTCGTCCTGGCGCTGTGCGAGACGCTGTTCGCACCATCAGTGTGGACGGTGATCCTGCCCATGTGGCTTGTCGCGATTGGCATCGTGCTTGCCGTTTCGGTCACCGCCAACGGCGCGCTCGCGGCGTTCGGTGAGGTTGCGGGCGCGGCGGTCGCGGTCTACTTCGCCGTCGAAAGCCTTTTCATCGGGGTTGTCGGCACGCTGATGGTGGTAGTGCTCGGCGGCCATACACTCTGGCCGCTCGTCGGCTATTGCGGGTTGATGGCGCCATGCGTGCTTGTCGCCTTGGCGCTGCTCAGGCGTCGGGAGATAGCGGACGCCATCGCATAACGAAGTCGCCGGTGCCGTTAGCGTGGCACCGGCAAACCCCAGAGCGCGTAAAGCGCGTTGAGCTCACGCGCGGTGTGGCATTCGACGAACGGCAGGCCCGACTCGCGAATGAGGCGGCCATACCTAGCCTGACTGTTGCGGGTCTTGACCAGGATCCAGTCGATCATCTCCCACTTGATGCTGTCCCTGGCGCCTTCAAGGTGCCCGGCGCGGTCGCTGTGGTTGATGAGCGTGCGCTTCAGATAGCGGCCAAATCGCAGCCATTGGTGGGAAGAGATGAGGATAGCGCCGGTCGCACGGGCAAAGCGCTGCGGAAACAAGCGCGAATAGTTGCCCTCCATCACCCAGCTTTCGCCCTCGATCGCCGCGTCGTGAAGCGCGGCGAACTCGGGGTCCGGGCGCGGCTGCCAATCGGTGTTGGGCAGGTGCCGGAACTGGTCGAGATGAACAGCGGGAATGCCGAGCTTGCGCGAGATGGCGGCAGCGAGTGTCGACTTGCCGGCATTGGACGGGCCGAGGACGACGATGCGCCTGCCAAGGGAGGCCAAGGGCAGCATGGGAACACCAGGTCTCTGGAAATGCGGGGCGAGGGCAATCGCCCAGACCGGTGGAGTTGTCAAGACAAAAGAAACGCCGCCGGGGGGACCGGCGGCGTAATCAGGTTTCGGCAGGCCGGACGATTATTCCGGCTGCACGTCCTTGCCGGTATAGATCTCGTCGACTTGATACCAGTCACGCCGGTCGAACCCGTTGAAGGGGGTGAGGGAAGCCTGCGTATAGGCGCCCATCAGCCCGAACTCGATCCAGTCGTCCTCGCCGATATCGACGGGCAACATGAAAGTCTGCGGTAGCACGTCGTAGCTGTCGCAGGTTGGGCCGAAGATGGTAAAGCCTGCTACTTCCTCCTCGGTATGGAGCCGCGCGCCGCGCCAGACGCGCACGGGTGGAGTGAAGTCCATGAACTTGACTTCCATCAGCGCGCCATAGGCACCGTCATTGAGATAGACGGAAAGACCGCCGCGCTGGTGCTTGACGCGCAGGAGCAGCGATGTCGAGGAGGTGACCAGCGCCCGGCCGGGCTCGGCGATCAGCTCGGGCTTGGATGAGCCGAAATTATCCTCGATGGCTTCGGCGATGGTCTCGAAATAGTAATCGATCGGCGGAGCGACGCTGGTCGGATAGCGGGCGGGGAAGCCGCCGCCGACATTGAGGCGCTTCAGCTCAATGCCCGATTCCTTGGCAATGCGGGCGGCCGCAGCGATGTGCCGTTCGTAGGCATAGGCGTCCTCGCATTGGCTACCGACATGGAAGCAGAGGCTGGCGGTGTAGCCCATCTGCTCGACCATGTTGGCGATCTCGACCGCGCCCTGTTCCATGACGCCGAACTTGGTGCCGAAGTCGTAGGATTTGAGCGCTTTGCCGGCCTTGAAACGCGTGGTGACCTCTACATCGCGCGATGGCGCGACGACCGCCTGCAACTGGTCGAGTTGCTGGGGATGGTCGATGGTGAACGAGCGTACGCCGAATTCCTCGTAGGCACGCTCGATCTCGCGGCGGTTCTTGATGGGGTTGTTGTAGTGCATGGCCGCACCCGGCGCATGCTGTTGAACCAACGCCATCTCGGTGTTTGAAGCGACGTCGAAGGCCTTCACGCCCTCTTCGTGCAGCTTGGCGATGATGTGGGGCGAGGGGTTGCACTTGACCGCGTAGGTCAGCAGGCCATCGAAGCCCTTGCGAAAGATTTTGGCGGCCTTGCGCAGCTCGCGCTCCGAATAGAGAAAGCTCGGAAAATCCGGCGCTTCGGCGGCGATGAGCGCCGAGGTGTTCGGATAGACGGTTGTCGGCTCAGTCATTGGACTTTTTGCCTTTCGGGGCGTGAGGGAGCGAAAATGAGCGCTGCATATAGGGATCAAATGACTGGGGCGCAAACGATATTTTGCCCGTCATCTTATCGATCGCTGTGACACCTTAATGGCGTCAGATTCCGGGGCTTTCTCGTGTGTTGCGAGGGGAGGGTAAGAGTTGCGGATTCGTGAATGGAAACATGCACATGATCTTTTTTCGTAAGATTGTTCTGACGGTTGCCGGTGTCGTCGTCCTTGGGGCTTTAGCTTCGGCCGCGGCAGGCGAGCGCGCAGGTGGCGTGGCACCGTTGCCGCAGCAAGCACCCGTGCGTATCGAGCTGGCGCAGGCCGAGCGGCAGGTGCCGCAATCGCGCGAGCAGGTGCAGCTGAGCTTTGCGCCAGTGGTGCGGCAGGTCGCCCCCTCTGTGGTCAATGTCTATGCAACCCGGGTCGAAGAGCAGGTGGTCTCGCCCTTTGCCAACGACCCATTCTTCCAGCGTTTTTTCGGTGAGCGATCGCCATTTTTTCAGAGCCGGCCGCGGGAGTCGCGTTCGCTCGGTTCGGGGGTGATCGTCGATTCCACCGGCCTCATCCTCACCAACAGCCACGTGGTCTCCGGCGCAACAGACATCCGCATTGCCCTTGCTGACCGGCGCGAGTTTGCGGTCGACCTAGTGCTCGACGATCCGGAGACCGACCTGGCGGTGCTGCGCATCCGCGATACCGGAGGCGTCGAGCTGCCGGCCATCGCCTTTGCCGATTCAGACGTGCTCGAGGTGGGCGACCTGGTGCTGGCCATAGGCAACCCGTTCGGAGTTGGACAGACGGTGACAAGCGGCATCGTCTCGGCGCTCGCCCGAACCGGCGTGGAAGCCAGCGACTACGAGTTCTTCATCCAGACAGATGCGGCGATCAATCCGGGCAACTCGGGGGGAGCCTTGGTCGATCTCGACGGTCGGTTGGTCGGCATCAACACCGCCATCTATTCGCGCACCGGCGGTTCGGTCGGCATCGGCTTTGCCATCCCCTCCAACATGGCGGCGGTCGTCGCGCAGGCGGGACTGGCGGGCGGAGAGATCGTGCGGCCTTGGCTCGGTGCCAAGACGCAGGTGGTCAGTGCCGACATCGCCGAAAGCTTGCAGCTTGCCTCGCCGACCGGTGCGATGATCACCGATGTGGCTCCGGGTGGTCCGGCCGAACGCGCGGGGCTCAGGCCCGGCGACGTGGTGACGGCGATCGACGGCGTGACAGTCGAGGATCCAAGCGCGTTCAATTTCCGCCTCGCCACCAAGCAGCTGGGGAGTGAGGCGCGGCTGGCGGTGATGCGTGGTGGTCAGGCTTTCGAGGCGACGCTGCCGGTTGAGGCGCCATCCCAGCCCGAAGAAAGCCAGATCGCCCGCATCACCGGCAACACCCGCTTTGCCGGCGCAACAGGGCAGGAGCTGACGCCGGCGCTGGCCCAGGAACAGGACCTGCCGTTCGATGCGCGCGGCATCGTCATCACCGAGGTCGAAGAAGGGTCTCCTGCCGAGGCCATGGGGCTGGCGACGGGCGATATCATTTTGAGCCTCAATGGCATAGAGATGACCGACGCAGGTACCTTCGCCGAGACCGCCTCGCGGCGGGTGCGGACATGGGAGATCGTGCTGCAGCGCGATGGACGCGTCGTGCGCACCTATGTCAGCGGATAGGAAGCGCCTGTCTCCAGAGGCGTCTCGAGGGGGATACCCCTTGCGGGACAGGTCCGGAGGGGGGTACTTCCGGTTGTAGTCCAGTTTGCCGAGGCGGCGCCCAATTCAGATGTCGGATCTATTTGCCACCGATAACGACGACGAGCCCAGCGCGCCCTCGGTTCAGCAGGGCCGGCCGCTCGCCGACCAGTTGCGTCCGAAGTCGCTCGACGAGGTCATCGGGCAGGCGCATCTCCTCGGCCCGGAAGGAACCTTGAGGCGCATGATCGCCTCCGGGCGGCTTGGCTCGCTAATCCTATGGGGGCCGCCGGGTACCGGCAAGACGACGGTGGCGCGGCTGCTGGCCAACGAGACCGGCTACAAGTTCGAGCAGATATCGGCCGTGTTTTCGGGGGTTGCGGACCTCAAGAAGGCGTTCGAGAAAGCGCGGTTCGATCGGATGAACGGCCAGCGCACGCTGCTTTTCGTCGATGAGATCCATCGCTTCAACCGCGCCCAGCAGGATGGGTTCCTGCCGGTCATGGAGGATGGCACCATCGTCCTGGTCGGCGCAACGACCGAGAATCCGTCGTTCGAACTCAACGCCGCGCTGCTCTCGCGATCCCAGGTGCTGCGATTCGAGCCGCTCTCGCTCGAGGATCTTGAAAAGCTGGCCGAGCGTGCCGAGGCGCTGACCGGGGAGGCCCTGCCACTCGACGTCGAGTCCCGGCGCACCATGCTCACCCTCGCCGACGGCGACGGTCGGGCGATGCTCGGGCTGGTCGAAGAGGTTCTTGCGTCAGCTCGGACGGACGAGGTGATGGACGTCGAGACTCTGCTTTCGGTGGTGCAGCGACGCGCGCCGATCTACGACAAGGCCCAGGACGGGCACTACAACCTGATCTCAGCGCTGCACAAGACCGTGCGCGGTTCGGACCCCGACGCCGCCCTCTACTACTTCGCCCGCATGCTCGATGCCGGCGAAGACCCGCTGTTCCTGGCGCGGCGGCTCATTCGGATGGCCGTTGAGGACATCGGCCTTGCCGACCCGCAGGCGCTGCCGCAAGCGGTGGCTGGGCGCGACGCCTATCAGATGCTGGGCTCGCCCGAAGGCGAACTGGCGCTGGCGCAGGTCGTCGTCTATCTGGCGCTCGCGCCCAAATCCAATGCCGTCTACACCGGTTTCAAAGAGGCAACGAGCATCGCCAAGGCGGGCGGTTCGCCGACGCCGCCCATGGTCATCCTCAACGCGCCCACCAAGCTCATGAAAACGAGCGGCTATGGCGAGGGCTACATCTACGACCACGACACGCCGGAGGGGTTTTCGGGACAGGAATACTTCCCGGAAAAGATCGGCCGGCAGGAGTTCTACCGGCCGGTGGAGCGGGGGTTCGAGCGCGAATTGAAAAAGCGGCTCGACTATTTCACCCGGCTGAGAGTGGCCAAGCGTGGGGGCGAAGAGGACTAGATGCAGGCATTCTTGCTGGTCGGCGCCGGTGGCGCGCTGGGGGCCATGATGCGCTTTGGCGTGTCCTCGATCGTCGGACGGCTTTGGCCGTCCCAGTTTCCGCTTGCAACGCTCATCGTCAACATCCTCGGCTCGCTGGCGATGGGACTGCTGATCGGCTGGCTGGCGCGTACTCTGCCGGCATGGGCTGCCGAGGCGCGGCTGTTCGTTGCCGTCGGCGTTCTCGGAGGCTTCACCACGTTCTCCGCCTTCTCGCTCGACACGATCACGCTCATCGAGCGGGGCGCATGGAGCCAGGCCGGGCTCTATATCCTGCTGTCGGTTGTTCTTTGCCTTGCGGGGCTGTATTGCGGGCTGCTGATGACACGAGGATTTCACGCATGAGCCGCGTACAGCAGCGCGAGGTGGTAGCCGACGAGGACGGAATGCGGCTCGACCGCTGGTTCGCCCGCAATTTTCCGCAGCTGGGATTCGGGCGGCTGCAGAAGCTCATCCGCAACGGCGAGGTGCGCGTCGACAAGGGCCGGGTGCAGACGAGCACGCGGCTCTCGGCTGGCCAGGTGGTGCGCGTTCCGCCCATCGACGATCCCGATGTCGTCCGGCCGATGCGCGTCAGCGACGAAGATGCCGATTTCCTGCGCTCGCTCATTCTTTACGAGGATGATGAGATCTACGTCTTCAACAAGCCCTATGGGCTCGCCGTCCAGGGCGGCAGCGGCACCAAGCGCCATGTCGACGGTATGCTCAAGAGCCTGCCCAACAAGAAGGGAGAGCCGCCTCGGCTTGTCCACCGGCTCGACCGGGATACGTCCGGGTGTCTTGTCGTTGCCAAGACGCATGCAGCGGCCAGCCATTTCGGCACGGTGTTCCGCTCGCGTTCGGCGCGCAAGATCTATTGGGCGGTGGTGGCGGGCAATCCCAGCCCCCGACAGGGCGAGATCTCCTGCTGGCTGGCCAAGCGCGCGACCACCGATGGCGAGCAGATGGTCGTCGTGCCGCACGGCACCCCCGGTGCCCAGCACTCGATGACCTATTATTCGATCACCGACACGGCCAGCCGGCGCTTTGCCTGGGTGACGCTGAAGCCGGTGACCGGGCGCACGCACCAGTTGCGCGTGCACATGGCCCAGCTCGGCAACCCCATCCTCGACGATCCGCGCTATTTCAATATCGAAAACTACCAACCGGCCGAGGGGCTGGGTGAAGGGCTGCATCTGCACGCGCGCCGCATCGCGCTGCCGCTGCGCTCGGGCAAGCGTCTCGACGTCTCGGCCCCGCTCCCGCCACACATGCAACAAAGCTTCGATGCCCTGGGGTTCGACGCCAGCCGATACGATGTGCAGGCGGTCGATCCGGAGGATGCAGCCTGATGCTCGTCATGTTCGACATGGACGGCACGCTGATCGACACGCAGAGCCTCATTTGTGAGCACATGGCGACTGCGTTCCGCGGCGCCGACTTGCCGGCACCGACACCGGAGGAAGTTCGGCGCATCATCGGCCTGTCTCTGCCGGTCGCCATCGAGAGACTTGCCGGCAGCCAGGACGATAGCCTGATCAACCGGTTAGTCGAGGACTACAAGGAGCACTATCGTGCTTCGCTCGTGGGTGGGAGTGACCGCGAAGGCTTGTTTCCGGGTGCGAGAACTTCGCTCGATGCACTGCGCGCCGAGCCGGACTATGTGCTGGGGATCGCGACCGGCAAGGGCCTCGCGGGTGTAAGCCGGATACTGGAACTGCATAGCCTCGGCGATCACTTCACCACTCTGCAGACGCCAGACCACAATCCATCGAAGCCGCATCCGGGCATGCTGCTGCGGGCGATGGACGAAACCGGCGCGGCGACGTCCGAAACGGTGATGGTGGGAGATACGGTGTTCGACATCGAACTCGGCCGAGCGGCCGGGGTCGCTACCATCGGCGTCACCTGGGGCTATCACGATCCTGCCGATCTGGTCGCTGCGGGCGCCGACGCGATGATCGATCATTTCAGCGATCTGGCGCCGGTCATCCGGCGGCTGATGGATTAGAACGCGATGCGCCGTGCACTAAGGAACAGCCATGCGTGACTTCGTCGAAGACGCCCTCAACCATCGCGACGACGGCTATGGCCGCGCACAGCGGCTGATCAAGCGCGAGCTGCCCAAGCGCTTCTACAAGGAGACGGGCGTTGCGGCAGTCGAGGGCGGCTACACGGTGACGCTCGACGGGCGACCGACCCGCACACCAGGCAACAAGACGCCGGTGGCGGTGCCGGTCGTTGACCTTGCCGAAGCCATGGCGGCCGAATGGGCGGGGCAGGGCGAGCGGATCGATGCCGAGACGATGCCGGTCGTGCGCCTTGTCAACTCGGCGCTGGAAAGCGGCAGCGAGACCTTGCCGGCTTTCCGCGAGGAAGTGGTGAAGTACGCCGCCAGTGATCTGCTGCTCTATCGGGCTGACAGCCCCAGAGAGCTGGTCGCCGAGCAGGAGCGGCTGTGGGATGATGCGCTGGTGCGTGCTGCGCGGCATTTCGGTGTCAGCTTCCAGCCGACCATCGGCATCCTGCATCAGCCGCAGCCGGAAGCGACGCTCTCGCGTCTCGGCGAGATGTTGGCGGCAGAGGGGCTCCTGACGATGACGGCGCTCGTCTCCATCACCAATCTCACCGGCTCCGGTATCCTTGCACTCAGTCTGCGGCACCAGCTCCTCGAGCCGGAGGACGTGTGGGTGCGCGCCCATGTGGATGAGGACCACCAGGCCAGACTCTGGGGCATGGACGAGGAAGCGGCGCTGCGGCGGACCAAGCGCAAAGCTGAGTTCGACGCGGCGGTCGCCGTCCTCGAGTTTCTTGGGGAGGAACGGGGGCGATGAGCATTGCGGTCCGCGAGTGCGAGGCCGACGACCTGAAGGGGGTCGTCAAGATTCTCGAAGCGCGGCGAGACGATTATGCGCGCTATGAGCCGGTCTTCTGGAAACGCCGGCAGGGCATCGCTCAAGCAAGCGCGGACTATCTCAAGACCTTGCTCGGCGCCGAACGCACGGTCTGCCTCGTCGCGGCCGCAGATGACGAGATCGTCGGATTTCTGTTTGGGCGGGAGATGCCGACGCCGCCGGTCTATGATGCGGGGCCAACGGCGGCGATCGACGACTACTACGTGCGCTCCCCCGAGCTCTGGGCGACGGCCGGCGCGGGCCTCCTCGCCGAGGCGCGCTCGCGGTTCAAAGACCTGGGTTTCCAGCAGATCGTCGTCGTTTCCGGCTACAAGGATCACGCCAAAATGGTGTTCCTGCGCGACCACAAGCTCTCGCTGGCCGCCGCCTGGTTCACGACCCCGCTTTAGCCCGCTCCATCACCCATTCGGCCGTTGCCGGATCGATTTCGCGCAGCGGAACGAGCACGAAGTCGCGCTCGTGGGCATATGGATGCGGCACCGTCAGCCGCTCGGTCGTGATCTCGAGCCTGTCGTAGGCGATGATGTCGATGTCGATGAGGCGTGGTCCCCAGACCTCGATGCGCTCGCGGCCCATGTCGCGTTCGACGGCAAGGCACGCATCGAGCAGCGGCTCGGGCTTGAGGCTGGTTTCGACGGCCACGGCCATGTTGGCGAAATCGGGCTGGTCGGTCTTGCCCCAGGGCCTGGTGATGATGACGCTCGAGCGACTGGTCACGGTGACCTCGGGATGGGTGTCAAGCCGCTGCACGGCCTCGGCGAGCTGCGCCTTGGGATATCCGATGTTAGCGCCCAGTGAGAGCCACGCCTTTGGCATCATCCATTCTCCCGAAGGCGGTGGAGCTCGATTGCCGCATTGCCGCGCACCATGGAAATGGGCGCCTCGGGCTTGCGGACGCGCACCTTGATCCAGCCGATATCCGGGAAGGCGGCGAACAGGCGGTCGGCGATGCGCTGGGCTACCGCTTCGATGAGGTTCAACGGGCTTTCCTCGAAGGCGGCTTTGGTCACATTGTAGATTTCGGCGTAGGAGGCGGTCTTGCCAAGTTCGTCGGTCGAGCCCGCAGGCGACAGGTCGATGCCGCAGACGAGGTCGACGAAGAAGCGCTGGCCGAGCGTACGCTCCTCGGGTAGGACGCCGTGATAGCCGTAAAAGCCCAGGTCCTCGAGAATGATACGGTCACCGGTGAAGCGGTCGGTCATGGTGCAGTCCCTGGTTCTAGAGCAACGTGCGAAAAGAGCCTGTCCCGGACCTGATCCGGGATGGGGTCCGGCTTTTCGCAAAAACGTTGCGACAAAAAACAACTAGAGCCGGCGCTCTGATTCCGTCAGAGCGCATAAGGCTCGGAGTCCGGGCCGTAGAGTGTCGCCTGCGCAACCCTAAGGGCGTCCCTGTTGGCCCCGACGTCATGGACCCGGAAGATGTGGGCTCCGAGGCCGTAGGCGATGACGTTGGTGGCGATGGTGCCGGGCAGGCGCTCCTCAGCCGTGTTGCCGAGTAACTTGCCGATCATCGACTTGCGCGAGGTGCCAACGAGGATCGGATAGCCGGGATAGGCTTTCGGCAGGTCGCGCAGCAGGAGGTAGTTTTCGGCGAACGATTTGCCAAAGCCGAAGCCGGGATCGATGACGAGCTGGCCACGGGCAAGCCCGGCACGCTCGGCAATCTCGACCGTGCGGTCGAACCAGCGGCGCATCTCGTCCAAGAACGGTTTCTGCAGGTCGCGCGCCTTGTCCCAGTGCATGGCGATGACCGGCGCGCCATGGAGGACGGCGACGTCAGCCATTTCGGGCTCGCGCTGCAAGCCATAGACGTCGTTGACGATCGCGGCGCCCGATTGCAGGGCCTGATCGGCGACGAGGGCCTTGTAGGTGTCGATGGAGAGCGGCGCGCCGACGCGGTCGGCCTGGATCACCTCCAGCACCGGGATCACCCGGTCGAGCTCGTCCTGCACCCCGATCTCCTGCGATCCCGGCCGGGTACTCTCGCCGCCAACGTCGATGATGTCTGCGCCTTCGGCGAGCATCTGGCGGACATGGGCGAGGGCCTCATCGACGCGGTCGAACCGGCCGCCATCCGAAAAGCTGTCGGGCGTGACGTTGAGGATGCCCATGATGCGCGCCGTCGAGCCAAGCGCAAGCTCGGATCTGTCGGGCAGGGTAAGGGTATAGGCGGTGTGCATGGCGGTACCGGCTCCGGTTGCCGGTCTATCAGTGCGATGCGCACTGGTCCAGATGAGGCTACTTGCGTACGGGCCCGAGATCGTTGTCGGGATAGTAGATGGTTTCTTTGCCGGGAAGGCGGGAACCGACGACGAGATAGCTCGCGGGAGCCTGCGATCGATTCTGGAGGTGATGACCGTTGGGTTCACCGGCGGGGAAGCCGACGATCGCGCCCGCGGTCAGTTGATGATCGCCGTTGTCGTCGACGAGGGTCAGAACGCCATCGAGCATGTAGACGAACTCGTCTTCGGCTTGGTGCCAGTGACGCAGCGCCGACCATGCGCCGGGGTCGAGCGTCAGCACATTCACACCGAACTGCGTTATGCCGAGACCCTTGGCAAGCCTCTGCTCATGTCTGCCGCTGAAGCGCTCCCGCTCGATCTTGTAGCCGGCGCCGGAGACGACGGGCAGCTTGGAGATGTGCGAAAGTCTCGTTGGCATGGCTGTCCCCCAAAGCGTTCTGTAAGTCCTCTTTACTTACGTCGTGGGGCGCCCGCGAGACAAGACGATGAAGTGCGCGGATCCGCGTCGAGGACGAAGCGCAGCGCCGGTATTCGACAGTCGACGGAAATCGTGCGCCAAACGACAAGGCCCCCGTCCGGGTGGACGAGGGCTTCAACTCCGACTGGTGCCGATGGTCAGTTCGCGTTGCGGACGGGTTCGGCGAAGAGGTCGTATTCGTCGCTGCCGGTGACGGTGACCGTCACCAGGTCGCCGGGCTTGATGCCGGCGGCATTCTCGACGATCACCTGGCCGTCGATGTCGGGCGCATCCCATTTGGAGCGGGCGAGGGCGCGGTTCTCCTCAGGGCGGACGTCGTCGACGAGCACCTCGATGGTGCGGCCGACCTTCTTGGCGAGCTGGTGGGTCGAAACGTCCTGGGCGACCTCCATCAGCCGCTCGAAGCGCTCGCGCTTGACCTCGTCGGGAATGACGCCGGCGAGATCATTGGCGGGCGCACCCGTTACCGGCTCGTACTCGAAGCACCCGGCGCGGTCGATCTGGGCTTCCTCGAGCCAGTCGAGGAGGAACTCGAAATCCTCCTCGGTCTCACCGGGGAAGCCGACGATGAAGTTCGAGCGGATGGTGAGATCCGGGCAGATCTCGCGCCATTTCTTAATGCGATCGAGCGTCTTTTCCTGGTTGGCCGGGCGGCGCATGGCCTTGAGGACGCTGGGCGAAGCGTGCTGGAAGGGAATGTCGAGATAGGGGAGCACCTTGCCCTCGGCCATCAGCTCGATGACCTGATCGACATGCGGGTAGGGGTAGACGTAGTGCAGGCGCACCCAGGCGCCTAGCTCGCCCAGTTCCTTGGCAAGATCATAGAACCTGGCCTTCACCGGTCGGCCGCGATATTTCGTTTCGGCATATTTGATATCGACGCCATAGGCGCTGGTATCTTGCGAGATGACCAGCAACTCCTTGACGCCGGAGCGGATGAGGCCTTCAGCCTCGGAGAGCACGCCGGCCGCGGGACGGGACACGAGGTCGCCCCTGATCTGCGGGATGATGCAGAACGAGCAGCGGTTGTTGCAGCCTTCGGAAATCTTGAGATACGCGTAGTGACGCGGGGTGAGCTTCAAGCCCTGCTCGGGCACGAGGTCCACAAACCTGTTGGGCACGGGCGGCAGGTGGTCGTGTACGGCGCCGACCACGGCCTCATACTGGTGCGGGCCGGTGACGGCCAGCACGTTCGGATGCGTCTTGCGGATCAGGTTCTCCTCGACGCCGAAGCAGCCGGTAACAATGACGCGGCCGTTCTCGTTCAAGGCTTCGCCGATGGCCTCCAGGCTTTCCGCCTTGGCGCTGTCGAGGAAGCCGCAGGTATTGACCAGCACGAGGTCCGCGCCCTCGTAGTCGCGCGAGAAGGCATAGCCTTGAGCGCGCAAGGTCGTCATGATGCGCTCGCTGTCGACGAGGGCTTTCGGGCAGCCGAGGCTAACAAGGCCTATCTTAGGCGCTTGGCCGGACTTCAGGGCTTGGCTCATGGATATCTCATGGCTCGCGGCACGCATTGTCTCGGGCCAATTCGAGCTCTGGGTAAAACAAGCGCGTTTCATACTGCAAACGGCGCAAAATGCAACCAAAAGCCATCCCGGCAGCGGGAATGCTGGGTTGCAGTGGTTGCTGATCACAAACAGTTATGGCCAAATTCTCGAACAGTGCGTGCGCTTTGCCCGGGTAGTTCGTCATGCCGTCGATGGGTTAGGTGCACATTCCGCGCCGCATGGCAGGACCAACAGCCAAAAGGATAACAGATGTTCGATCGTCTCTCCGCTTATGCGCCGCAGGCCCTCGCCGTGCTGCGTATCATCACCGCCCTGCTCTTCATCGAGCACGGTACGCAGAAGTTCTTCGGCTTTCCCGCCGAGTTCCCGGCACCTCTAGATCCGCTGTTCGTCGTCGCCGGCGTCCTCGAACTGGTCGGGGGCCTGCTGGTACTGGTCGGCTTCTTCACGCGTCCGGTAGCTTTCATCCTCGCGGGCGAGATGGCCGTTGCTTACTGGATGTTTCACGCGCCGCAAAGCGTCTTCCCCCTCGTCAATATGGGCGAAGCAGCAGTTCTCTACTGCTTTGTCTTCCTCTATCTCGTGTTCGCCGGTCCTGGCGCCTGGAGCGTCAATAAGCAGTAGCGGATTGCACGGGTGACGCCGGGCCGCCGCGAACCGTCGCGGCGGCCTTTTTATGTCGGCGGGGGCTTGGGCTTGGGCGTGCGCTTGGCCGTACGCCGCACAGCGCGCTTGGGGGCGGGCTTCTCGGTCTCAGGCGGAGCAGGCCGGGCGGTGGAGCTGTCGGGCGGCATGGTGGCGGGCGGCTCGGGCGCCCGCGGCGGTGGTTCCGTGGCCGGGGTGATATATTCGTCGGCCTCGGCGAAGTCGGTCTCGTCCTCCTCGGCCAGATCCCGGATGGCCTCGCGGACCTCGTCGAGCAGGGAAGCCGAATAGCGGCTGCGGTTGACCGCTTCGCCCTCGGTTTCATGCGTTTTGAAATAGACCAGCAGCGCCTCGCAGAAGACGCGCAGGACCAGCACCATCAGCAGACCGAAGACCGCGATCTCGATGAGGCCCCAGAGGCCGTTGGTGAAGCCCACGGCGAAGGTGGTAACGAGATGCCTGACCGCCCAGAGCAGCACGCCCGCCAGCCCCACGGCATAAATGATGGAGGCGAGCCTGGGTGCGAGGACCGCGTCGAGCCGGAAAAGTGTCTGCCGGCTGAAGAGGCGTTTGAGGTCATCGAGTGTCATTTCAGCCTCCTTGGGCGTGACGATTCGAGCTTAACCCCAGACTGGGGAAGTCATCCAGCACTGGCAAGGCCTTGGGTCCGCGTGGCACCGGTCGGCCCGAAATTGCGCTCGAATGCCTGCTTCATGACAATGTCGACCTCTGCCAGCGACACGATGTGTCCAAGGTCTTCAAGGCTCGTAACGCCCTGATCGGAGATGCCGCAGGGCACGATACCGTCATAGTGGGCAAGGTCAGGTGCGACATTGAGGGAGATGCCGTGGAAGGTCACCCATTTGGAGACCCTGACGCCGATGGCGGCGATCTTGTCCTCACGGCCTTGCCCCTTGTCGGGGCGCCCGACCCACACGCCGACGCGCCCCGGACGCCGCTCGCCAAGCACGTTGAAGGCGGCCAGGGTGTCGATCACCCAGGCCTCCAGACCCTCGACCAGGCAGCGGATGTCCCGGCCCCGCTGGCGCAGGTCGAGCATGACATAGGCCACACGCTGGCCGGGGCCGTGATAGGTATACTGGCCGCCGCGGCCGGCCTCATACACGGGGAAACGGGCAGAGACGAGGTCTTCGGGGCGTGCGGAGGTACCGGCGGTATAGAGGGGAGGGTGCTCCAGCAGCCAGATGGCTTCCGGCGCCTCGCCCGCGGCAATGGCGGCCGCACGTTCACGCATCGCCTCGAGCGCTTGGCGGTAATCGACAGGATTGTCCGAGATGAGCCATTCAACTGGGCGCGCATCCGGGCGTGCGAGCTTACCCTGCACCGAGCACGCTTGCGGTTCCGGCGTTAATGCTTCGCTAACCAAACTGACCAATGCTGGCTCCATCGGATTCTCGGCCGGCGGCACAGTGCCGGCCCCTGCTACTGGTGCTTATTTATGAGTTCTCTCGACACTATTGAAGTCGATATCACGGTCGAACTCGGCGCAACCACCATGCCGATCCACCATCTCCTGCGCATGGGGCGCGGCGCCGTGATCGAACTCGATACCACTGAGCACGATCCCATGCGCATCTACGCCAACTCGACGCTCATCGCCGAGGGCGACATCAGCGTCGATGACGGACAGTTGCGGGTGCTCGTCACCCAAAAGGTTCTGAAGCGCGGGTAACCCTTCGGCGCGTTGCTCCAGGCTTTCCTGTCAACCTTCTGAATTTCAAGCACAAAGTTGGGCCAAAAAGCGAAGGCGGACGCACGTTCTGCAAGCGCTTCGGAAAAATCATATATAGCGCTTGAGGTCACGGAACCGATTTGCTACATGCTGGCTCGCTTCGCCGCAGGGCGGGCATCCCCCGATGTGCGGTCGTGGCGGAATTGGTAGACGCGCAGCGTTGAGGTCGCTGTGCCGCAAGGCGTGGAAGTTCGAGTCTTCTCGACCGCACCAGGGTCACCCTCAAGGTGAACATGAAAAAGCCGCCCGGTTGGGCGGCTTTCCTGTTTCCGGCCCTATTGCGCGGGCGGGGGGGCCGTATCGGCGGGCGGCGCGTCGGCAGGCGGAGCGCCGGCATCACCCGGAGGGGCGTCGCCGCAGGCCGCGAGCGCCATGAAAAGCAGGGCTGCGAGAGGGGCGAAGAGCTTAAAGGACATTTGGACGTCACCTGTGGTGTGTTGAAGGTCCCCCAAAACCGCACCAGCCTTGTCGTTCAATCAGGCAAAGTTGGGGCCACTGGTCAATCTTCCGTTAACGGCACCTGCAGGGGCTTCTGAGCGGCGACTTTCGCCGGTGCCTTGAAGCGCCAGGAATTTTCGAGGCGCAGCGACAACTCCTCGTCGTCGATCGCCGAGAGGCGCACCAGCACGGCCGGCCAGGCAACATAGTGGTCGGTCTCGAAGTAGATGTGCGGCGACATCTCCATCAGGAGTGCCTTTTGTTCCAATGGGCAGAGCAGCACCAGCGTGTCGGCATCCTTGAGGCGCACGAATGATTTGTCCTTGACCTTGAGGCTTGGCGTCCCATAGCTCGTCGAGCGTGTGACTTCCGGCAGGCCGCGCTCCCGCGCCAGTCGGACGACCCGCTCAAAGACCGTGTCGAGGTTCGATCCACGTTCTGCCGGTTTCATTTGCATTTGCCGCCTCCCAACGGCGTGGAAATCCGAGCTGACTTGCAATCGGGAGTCTGGCGCGGCCGGCAGCGATTGGCTACAGCTTTGTCAGCCCCGAACCTGCGGTCACATGAGGGCCCCCAATGAGCGACGATCACACCGACAGCCCGGTCGAGCCTTCCGGGATCGATCCTGATGCGTTCCGCGATGCCGAGGATCGGATCAATCCGCTTTGGATTGAACGCCTTCGCGCGCATTTGGCTGCCGGCGAGACGGGCGATGTCGCCGATATGATGACGCCGCTGCATGCAGCCGATACCGGCGACGTGCTCGAGGCCCTCGACAATCCCGAACGACTGGCGCTGGTCCTCGCCCTCGGAGATGCGTTCGACTATTCGGCGCTGACCGAGGTGGACGAATCCGTACGCCTCGGGCTCATGGAACTGCTGCCCAATGCCGAGATCGCCAGGGGCGTTGCAAACCTCGACAGCGACGATGCCGTATATCTCCTCGAGGACCTCGAGGAAGAGGATCGGGACGCCATCCTCGCGCAACTGCCGCCCTTCGAGCGACTCAGCCTCAAGCGCAGCCTCGATTTTCCCGAGGAGTCCGCTGGCAGGCGGATGCAGACCGAGTTCATCGCCATCCCGCCGTTCTGGACGGTCGGGCAGACGATCGACTATCTGCGGGCTGAAAAGGACCTGCCCGACGAATTCTATCAGATCTATGTGGTGGACGCTTCCTACCACGTTCTCGGCATCGTGCCGCTCGACAAGCTGTTGCGCACGCGGCGACCGGTCAAGATCGAAGCGATCATGAACACCAACGTCGTGCTGGTCGATGCCATGGAGGACCAGGAGGAGGCCGCCCGCGACTTTGAGCGCTACGACCTCGTCGAGGTTGGCGTCGTCGACGAAAACAAGCGGCTCGTCGGCGTGCTGACGGTGGACGACATTGTCGACGTCATCCATGAGGAGGCGGATGAGGACATCCGCCTGATGGCGGGCGTCGGCGACGAGGAGGTGTCCGACTCGACCTTCGATACGGTCAAGAGCCGCGTACCGTGGCTGGTGGTCAACTTGATCACGGCGGTGCTCGTTTCCCTCGTCATTGGCCTGTTCAACGCCACCATCGAGCAGATGGTGGCCCTCGCCGTGCTGATGCCGATCGTTGCGTCAATGGGTGGTAATGCCGGTACGCAGACCATGACCGTGACCGTGCGCGCACTCGCCATGCGCGAGCTCGAGGGGCGCCGCAGGCGCCGGCTCGTCACCCGCGAGATGGTTGTCGGGTTCCTCAACGGCGTGATCTTTGCCGTGCTGGTCGGCGTGGTGACGGCCCTGCGGTTTGGCAATATCGACCTGGGCATCGTTATCGGCATGGCCATGACCATCAACATGATCGTGGCGGGGACGGCCGGTATCCTCATTCCGCTCACCCTCCACAAACTCAAGGCCGACCCTGCCGTCGCCTCGGCGGTCTTCGTTACCACCGTGACCGACGTCGTCGGGTTCTTTGCATTTCTGGCGCTGGCGGGGCTCTGGTTCGGGCTGTTCTGAGCAGGGAGGCGGTGCGGTCAACCTATTGAATGAGAATATGTTTTTGCCTCGCTTTACGTTCCTCATGCCGCCGCTTTTCCACAGGTTGTGCCAGTAACGAGTGTGTCTTTTTGGCCGCTTGCAAAGCCAATTCGGCGCGGTTAACGATTTCTGACCGGCATGTGACATCGTCCACACGATGGATGCGGCGCCGGTGTGAAGCGGCTGACAAGGAGCATTTGCATGCGAAGTCAACCGAAGACATGGTGGCGGGCCGCCACCTGGACATTCGTTTGTCTGGTGTCTATGGGGCTCGTGTTTTCCGTGGTTGCCGGCGTCTAACGGCCGATCGACCGCTGATCTTGAAAGTTCAGAAGGGGCGCCCCGTGCCACAGGGCGCCCCTTCTTCTTGGAGGCCATATGAAGCTCATCATCGCCAACCGCAACTATTCGAGCTGGTCGATGCGTCCCTGGCTGGTGCTGGCGCATTTCGACATCGCGTTCGAGGACGAAGTGCTGATGCTCTCGGGAGAGGGCTGGCGTAAGACGATCGCGGCGCGTTCACCGACAGGCCGGGTGCCGGTGCTCGTCGACCGCGACCTGATGGTGCCCGAAACGATCGCCATCATCGAATACCTGGCGGACAAATTTCCCGACAAAGCCATCTGGCCGTCCGACATGCGCCAACGGGCTCTGGCCCGCGCGGCTTCTGCCGAAATGCATGCCGGATTTGCGGCGCTGAGGTCGCAGGCGCCAATGAACCTGCGCGCCAGCCACCCGGGCAAGGTTGCGCTCGATGCGGTCGCGAGCGACCTGCACCGGATTGAAACGCTTTGGGGCGATCTGCTTTTGGCCTCCGGCGGACCATTCCTCTTCGGTGCGTTTACGGCGGCCGATGCCATGTTCGCGCCGGTCGCGACGCGGCTGCGTGTCTATGACCTGCCGGTCTCGGACGGGGCGGCGGCCTATGTCGAAGCGATCTACGGTCTGCCCGCTTTCCAGCAGTGGTTGAGCCTGGCGCTCAAGGAGCCGTGGATCGTTGACGACGACGAGATCGATGTGATCCAGGGCCGGATCGCGCGGGGGACGCTGGCATGATCCATATGGTGAAGCTCTGCGTCGGGGTCTCCAGCATAGAGGAGCTGGAAAGCTACCGTGACGAGCGCGCCCATTGGTGGGACGCCGACTATGGCGAGGATGTGCATGTGCACCGCACACGCATGATGCCCAAGCGCGCCGCAGAGATGGAGGGCAAGGCATCGATCTACTGGGTCATCTCCGGCGTTATCGGCTGCCGTCAGCCGATCCTTCGGCTCGCGCCCTATGCGGACGAAGAAGGCAAAACCTATTGCGACATCATCATGTCACCTGAGCTCGTCCGCACCGTTCCCTATCCCAAGCGTCCTTTCCAGGGCTGGCGCTATCTGCGGCCGCAGGACGCGCCGCCAGACCTCGGCGCGAACGACGACGCCGGCTCGGAGGTTATCGCCAGGGAATTGGCGCGGCTGGGGCTGCTGTAACGACCCTCTTTCAGGAACGGCCGCACCGCGCTTGCCATCAAGCCAGCGAACTCCAGGCGCCTGATCCATTGCAGCGGATCATCGTCGCCGGTATCGGCCGGCGCTCCGAACTCCTCGATGGCCCGATAGAAAAGGGCGTCGGATTCGGCATAGCCGACGCTCAGGCCGGCTTGCCTTGCCAGCAGCGGCCATTCCACGTCGTTGGCGAGCGTGTCGACCGTGCTCTGCGTGACGATCGTGGCTGCAGCGCGGCTCGACATGCGCCGGACCGCGAACATCAGGTCCCAGCTCTTACCGGTCATGAGCGTGTAGATGTGGTTGACCAGTCGTTCCGTCTCCTGCAGACGACGAGGCCCGGCCGAGAGGGCCCGTGCAGAGCGGCCAACTACGAGAAAGTCGAGATCGGGACGGTCCTGCAGGACATTTGCGAGGTTGGTGCCGCCATGCTCTATCCAGCGCAGCAGATGGTCGAGGTCGCTTAAAAGGATAGTCGGGCAGTCCAGCGCGAGCCGGACCGCGTCCCGGCGAGCTTTGCCGATGGTTGCTTCGTTGGCAGGATGAACGACGACCTTTGCGCCGCGCAACGAGCGAACGGCTTCTACGAGAGCGGGCGCCGAGGCGTCCGAGACGTTGAGGGCGATGCGGGAAAACATGTCGGTGAGCGGTGTCGACAGGCGTTCGACCGCTGCAACGAGGTTTCCGTCGGGATCGTGAACCGCTGACGCCAGAGCAGTGTCGGTGGAAGGCATTCAGCACCTCATGAGCCGTCGACAGAAGTCGTTGGTTTCTTAGCCAAGTTCGGTCACCTTTTGGAGGGTGTCCTGTCGGCGAAACAAACCTTCGTCGGCAACACACCTTCCGGCGCGGCCTTGCGGCGGTCCCGGTGCGGTTCCATATTCGATCTATGGGAGACAAGGATCGTAATCTCGAGCGTCGCGATCGCCCCGGTTCCGTGACGAACCGGGAGGGGGAGTCGGCAAGCTCGGACGTTGCCGCGTTCGTCAAGCAGGTCGGCGCCATGGCGCGGCCGGCAGGAGCTGGCCGCGGCCGGCTGCTGTTCGCCCTCGATGCCACCATGAGCCGGCAACCGACCTGGGACCTCGCCTGTCAGCTCCAGGCCGAGATGTTCGAGGCAATTCCGAAGGGCAAGCTCTCCGTGCAGCTTCTCTACTTTCGCGGATTCGGGGAATGCCGCGCCTCCAAATGGGTGGTCGATGCGTCGGCGCTGGCCAAGCTGATGTCTGGCCTCGAATGTCGAGGCGGCAACACCCAGATTTCCAAGGTTTTCGCTCATGCCCGGGCCGAGCATGCAATGGAGCGGATCAACGCGGTCGTCTATGTCGGCGATGCGATCGAGGAGAATGTCGATGCCTTGGCCGAAAAGGCCGGGCAACTCGGGCTTCTCGGCTGCCCGATGTTCGTCTTCCAGGAGGGACGTGACAGCCGGGTGGAGGCCGCGTTCCGCGAATTCGCGCGGCTGACCAAAGGCGCCTATGCGCGCTTCGATTCCTCGGCGCCGCGTGAACTTGCCGAGCTGCTCAAAGCTGTGGCGGCCTATGCAAGCGGCGGGCGCGAGCTTTTGAGACTGCAGAAGAGCGCACCGGCGCGGGCGCTGCTCGAGCAGTTGCGCTGACATGACCTATTTCTTCATCGGTGGCGCCATTTTGCTTGCGGTGCTGGCCGCATGGCAGGGACTGCGTGGATTGGGGCGCCCTCGGATGATGTTCCTGTTGCGCTGGATCACTGGTGGAGGGGCGGCGCTGATCGCCGTGCTGCTGCTCATTGCGCGACGCATCGACATTGCCGTGTTCTTCGGTTTTGTCGCCTATACGATCCTGGTGCGTGGCCGAATCGGCCCGTTCTCCTTTGAAAGCGAGACGCTCAGCCAGGACAACATCTCAAAGGTGCGCAGCCGCTACTTTGCCATGGAACTCGACCACGACACGGGGGAGGTCAAGGGACGTACGGTGGCTGGCCAGTTCGCCGGCGCAGATCTTATCGATCTCGGCGAAATAGAGACGCGGGCGCTGATCGAAGAGGTCGCATGGGATCCCGACAGCGTCAGTCTCCTCGAAAGCTGGCTGGACGCCAACCGGGCGGGCTGGCGGGAGTATTTCGAGGAAACGGCGCACACCGAGGCCGGCGGTGCGCCAGCGCAGGGAGATCCGGTGGCCGAGGCTTACGAGGTGCTGGGCCTCCAGCCCGGTGCGACGCCCGAAGAAATCCGGGCTGCCCATCGCGAACTGATGAAGGGCGTCCACCCCGACCACGGCGGCTCGAGTTATCTCGCCTCCAAGATCAACGAGGCGCGCGACCTGCTGCTCAAGAAGCACGAGACGCCTTGAGTCCCGGTTGCCCGGTCAACCCGTGAATTCAGATTTTGTTAACCATATCCGCGCTTGTATCGGCTGAGGGAACCGCCACATTCGGCGAAGCGAAATTCCAGGAGTCGGCGACGGTGCGGTCCGGAGCGTATGTCATAGTCGTGGGCAACGAGAAGGGTGGTTCGGGCAAGTCCACCACGGCCTTCCACTTGGCAGTCTACCTGCTTTACGCCGGTTTCCGGGTCGCCAGTATCGACGTCGACAGCCGCCAGCAGACCTTTACCCACTATGTGCGCAATCGGCGCAACTGGATGCAGCGGCTGGAAACAAAGCTGCCGCATACGACCCATTACCATCTGCCTCTGGTGCGCAGCGATTCTGCCGCCGAGCGACAGAGGCTTGAGTTCGACCTGTTCCGACAGGCGCTGGCGGAGGTCGACCGCAATGCCGATTTCCTCATCATCGACACCCCAGGCTTCGATACCAACCTCTCGCGGCTTGCCCATTCCATGGCCGACACGTTGGTCACTCCGGTCAACGACAGCCTCATCGATCTCAACGTGATCGCCCATGTCGATCCATCGAGTGGCGAACCGGGGCCGACGAGCCACTATGCGCGGCTGGTGCAGCGGGCCCGGTCCGAACGGTTGGCGGCGGATGGTCAGACGATCGACTGGGTGCTTCTGCGTAACCGCATCTCGACGCTCTCCTCGCGCAATGCACGCCAGGTGCAGGCCATGCTCGAGCGTATCGCGGGCCGGCTCGGCTGCCGAGTGGCCGACGGGATTGCCGAACGGGTGATCTTCCGTTCCCTGTTTCCCACGGGCCTGACGGTCTTTGATCCCCTGGATGAGACGATGCTCGGGGGGATGCCGTCAATGTCCCATGTCAGCGCCCGCCAGGAATATCGATTACTGGTGCAAGCTCTCAACCTTCCCATCGGCGCCCGGGCACACGTGCGCCGGGAGATCGAGGTCGCCGCCGCCGGGCAGTAAGCACAGCAAGGTTCTGACGGCCCGAGCGCATTTCAGCAATTGGCTCTACCGATGATCCCGAAACGTCTGCGAGTCTTCGGGATCGTGCTTTAGCGCCGGCGGCCGAGCTCGAGGTTCACGGCCCGCCGGCCGTCGGGTGAGAAGACATCGAGATCGACGGCGGCCGGCGGCAGCGCTGCGCGGCGGGTACGTGCCGAGAGCGCCAGAACGGCGCCCAGTAGTTCAGTGACCGTACGGCGATGGGTCTGGGGCGCAAGGCGTGCCACCAGCCCGTCCAGGGCTCGGCGGCGGACTGCCTCGTTGGCCGAGGACAGGGGCGAACGGCCAACGAAGGCGGCCAATTCGGAAAGGGCTGAACGTTCGGTCATCCGGGCTTACTCCAAACCATGTGCCAAGAGACGGGTCCCTGTAGCGGCTAGCTCTGCATTGCGAGGCAGCTCAGATTTTGTTGCTTGAGTTGATTGCATACGTTCGTGGCATCATCCCGGTCGCCGAAGCCGGCAAAGCGGGCGCGGTAGAAGATCTGGCCGTTCTTTTCGAAGCGTTCGACATAGGGGCGGAAGTCCGTGAGGACCCCGAGCTTGCCGGTGGCGTCGTTCAGCAGGCCACGGGCGCTCTCTTCGGAAGGTGCTGCGCCGATCTGGACCACCCAGCCGCCGGCAGCTGGCTGGTTCTCGCTGACCGAGATGCTGCCGCTCGTCATCAGGTCGATGGGCTGACCATCGCCAGTCTCGACCGGCGGCACCAGCGGGGCGGAGGGAGCCGTCTGACCTAGCGCTGAAGGTGGAGCGCCGAGCGAATAGGTTTCGCTGAGCCAGGCGCCGATGACATCCTCAGCCGGGTAGGCCTGCTGAGGGGCCTGCGTGGGAGCCGCCAGGACGTTGGCGGCCTGTACGGCAGGCTGGAGGGCGAGATCTGCGGGCATCGGGGCGGGCGCGGGAGCGGCCGCCGGCGCCAGGCCTGCCGTCACGACCGTCGGTGCGGGTTGTGCGCCATTGGCGGCAACGAGCTGGGCAAGGCGGAAGCCGGGCAGTGGGGCGGGCGTCACATAGACCGGTTTTGCCGACTGGGCCACCATGGTCGCACCGCCGCCCTGGCGGCCAGGCAGCGGGATCATCGCGGTCTGCAGATAGTCGCCGCGGCGGCCCTTGGGGAGATAGTTGGCGACAAGCTCGCGCACCTTCTGGTCGCGGGACGCTGCACTGTTGAAGCCGAAGGCGACGACGACGATGTGGCGGTTGTCCTTGCGCGCGGCGGTCAGGAGATTGGAACCGGCCGCGTTGATGTAGCCGGTCTTGATGCCATCGACGGCGTTCATATAGCCCAGCACCCGGTTGTGGTTGCCGAAGGTCTTGCCGCCGTAGCGGAAGCTGCGGGTCTGGAAGTACTCGTAGTAGCGCGGGAAGTGCTGGTAGACAGCGATGCCGAGGATTGCCTGGTCGCGCACGGTTGTAATCTGGCCGCCATCGGGCAGCCCCGAGGCGTTGCGATAGGTGGTGTTGCGCATGCCGAGCGCACGGGCCGTGGCGGTCATGCGCTCGGCGAACTTGGATTCGGTGCCCGAGATGTGCTCGGCGATGACCCGGGCCATGTCGTTTGCCGAAAGGGTTACCAGCGACTTGATCGCGTCTTCGACGGTGATGGTGGCACCGGCCCGCAGGCCGAGCTTGGTGGGCACGGCCGACGCCGCGTGGCGCGACACCGTCATCTTGGTCGAAAGGCTGAGATTGCCCGCCTCCAGCTCCTGAAAAAGGACGTAGAGGGTCATCACCTTGGCAACGGAGGCCGGATAGCGCTTGGAGTCGGCGCCTTCTTCGTAGAGCACCTGACCAGATTTGGCGTCGACCACGATACCAGCATATTTGCGCAGGTTCTCGATGGCCGAAGCGGGCGCCGTCGAGGGCAAAAGGATTGCGAAACAGACGAAGAAAGCGGCAAGTGCACGCGCCAACTGGGCACGCAAAGGGGATTGCGCCTGGGAAGCCACCCGGTACTCCAACTCGTTACTCCCGGACGACGACTGCGTCCGTACACAACTCGAAATGTGTGGCGCCGGCGACAAGCCCCCACGGCCACAACTGCGCCCACAACAGGCGTAACCATAGGTGCGGCCCTGTTACTTTTCGGTAAAATGTCAATGAAATTGGAGCGAAAAGCGGTGCTCCGGCGTCATCACAAATATGGGACAGGCTGCCCCTTAACAGCGCGGTGATTTTGCCTACATAATGGGTCCACCAGTTGCGTCGTTCCTCCATCCGATAGTCCGGCCATGACGACCTCGCGCCACGCCATCGCTGCAATTGCCGAACCGGCGGGCCTGCCGCCTGCACCGGTGCACGAGTACCTCCGCGCTGGCCCTGATGATGGGAGCGGCGACAGCGGGCGTCCCGGGCAGGAAACCGGGACGGCCACCAAGACGCGTACCAAGACCAAGCGGCCGAACCTCTATCGGGTGCTGCTGTTGAACGACGACTACACGCCCATGGAGTTCGTCGTGTTGGTCCTGCAGGACGTCTTCAACAAGTCGCGCGAAGACGCGATGCGCATCATGCTGCACGTTCACCAAAAGGGGGTGGGGGAGTGCGGTATTTATCCATACGAGGTGGCTGAAACCAAGGTTACGCGCGTTATGGACATAGCACGCAAGAACCAGCATCCGCTGCAATGCGTGATGGAAAAGCAATAGGAATACACTATGCCCTCATTCTCCCGCGGACTGGAAAAGGCTCTGCACCAGGCGATGAACCTGGCGCGGGAGCGCAACCATGAGTTCGCCACCCTCGAACACCTGCTGCTCGCCCTGACCGACGACCGCGAGACGATCGCCGTTCTGAATGGCTGCGACGTCGACATCGAGGCGCTGAAGAGCGACCTCGAGGATTTCATCAATGAGGAGCTCGACAGTCTCATTGTGCCCAACGGGCAGGACGCGCGCCCGACCGCTGCGTTCCAGCGCGTTATTCAGCGCGCCGTCATCCACGTGCAATCCTCCGGACGCGAGGAGGTGACGGGCGCCAACGTGCTGGTTGCGATCTTTGCCGAGCGCGAGAGTCATGCCGCCTATTTCCTCGAGCAGCAGGATATGAGCCGGCTCGACGCGGTCAATTTCATCTCGCATGGCATTACCAAATCCGGTCCCACCGAAGCGCGGCGGGTGCGTGGTGCCGAGGAAGGCGAAGGCGGCGGTGCGGGCGAGAGCGCGCGCGGCGAAGGCGGCGGCAAGAGTTCGGCGCTGGCCGATTTCTGCACCGACCTCAATGCCAAGGCGCGCGACGGCAAGATCGATCCACTGATCGGGCGCGATGCGGAGCTGCGCCGTACCATCCAGGTACTCTGCCGACGCTCCAAGAATAATCCGATCTATGTGGGTGATGCGGGGGTCGGCAAAACGGCCATCGCCGAAGGTCTGGCCCGCAAGATCGTCGAAGGCGATGTGCCCGAGGTTTTGCGCGAAGCCACCATCTATGCGCTCGACATGGGCGCATTGCTGGCCGGTACCCGCTACCGCGGCGACTTCGAGGAGCGCTTGAAGGCGGTGATGAAGGAGCTTGAGAAGCTGCCGAACTCGGTGCTCTTCATCGATGAGATCCACACCATGATCGGTGCGGGCGCGACCTCAGGCGGGGCGTTGGATGCCTCCAACCTCTTGAAGCCCGCGTTGGCGTCCGGAACGATCCGTTGCATCGGCTCGACCACTTACAAGGAGTACCGGCAGTTCTTCGAGAAGGACCGGGCCCTGGTGCGCCGTTTCCAGAAGATCGATGTCAACGAGCCGTCGATCCCGGACGCCATCGAGATCGTCAAGGGTCTGCGGCCCTATTTCGAGGCGTTCCACAAGCTCAAATATACCGACGACGCACTGAAGGCCGCCGTCGAGCTTTCGGCCCGCTACATCAACGACCGCAAGCTCCCGGACAAGGCGATCGACGTGATCGACGAGACCGGCGCAAGCCAGATGCTGGTGACTGAGGACCAACGCAAGAAGATCATCGACGTCGAGGATATCGAAGCAACCGTCGCCGGCATTGCGCGCATTCCGCCCAAGTCGGTCTCGAAGTCGGATTCCGAGCTGCTGTCGGGTCTCGAGAATAATCTCAAGACCGTGGTGTTCGGTCAGGAAGCGGCGATCACGGCGCTCTCTTCGGCAATCAAGCTGGCCCGCGCGGGCTTGCGCGAGCCGGAAAAGCCGATCGGTTCCTATCTCTTTACCGGTCCGACGGGCGTCGGCAAGACCGAGGTTGCCCGGCAACTGGCCGATACGCTCGGCGTCGAGCTTTTGCGGTTCGACATGTCGGAATACATGGAGCGGCACACGGTCAGCCGGCTGATCGGGGCACCTCCGGGCTATGTCGGGTTCGACCAGGGCGGCCTCCTGACCGATGGGGTCGATCAGCATCCGCACTGCGTGGTGCTGCTCGACGAGATCGAGAAGGCACATCCAGACCTGTTCAACATCCTGTTGCAGGTCATGGACCACGGCAAGCTCACGGACCACAACGGCAAGTCGGTCGATTTCCGCAACGTCATCCTCATCATGACTTCCAATGTGGGGGCTATGGAGCTGCAGAAGAGCCCGATCGGGTTCGGGCGCAAGCGCGAGCAGGGCGACGACGAGGAAGCCATCAACCGCCTGTTCACGCCCGAGTTCCGCAACCGGCTCGACGCGATCATCTCGTTCGCACCACTGCCGCCGGAAGTCGTGCGGCGCGTGGTCGAGAAGTTCGTGCTGCAGCTCGAGGGTCAGCTCGCAGAGCGGGGCGTCACCATCAACCTGACACCCGAGGCGGCCGACTGGCTGGCCGAGAAGGGCTATGACGAGCGCATGGGCGCCCGTCCGCTGGCCCGCGTCATCCAGGAGCACGTCAAGAAGCCGCTGGCCGAGCAGGTGCTGTTCGGCGAACTGGTCAATGGCGGCACGGTGACGGTGGCGGTTGTGGGCGAAGGCGCCGAGGCCAAACTCGAGCTCGTCGCGGCACCGCCGCGCCCGGCCAAACCCAAGGCGTTGACCGGACCCAAAACGCGGCGCAAGCCCAAGAAGGCGACAGTCGAAAAGGATTGATCGACCGTCTACACCAATACCAAGGCCGGGCTTGTCCCGGCCTTTTTCATGTCGGGGGAAATTGAATGGGACTAGCGGGACGCAAGATCGCCATTACCGGGGCGGCACGGGGATTGGGCGCAGCGCTGGCGATCGTTGCCGCGGACCAGGGCATGACGCCGTTGCTGCTCGGCCGCAACCGGGCGCGGCTCAGCGAAGTTGCCGACGCCATCGCTGAGCGAACCGGCAAACAGCCCGATTGCTTACGATGCGATCTCGCCGATCCGGCGTCGGTCGCCGATGTCGCCGGATGCATCGCAGCCGAACATGGCGATCTCGATATCCTGGTCAACTCCGGCTCGCAGTGGACAGGCGGCGCCTTCGAGGCGCTGACCGACGAGCAGATCGCTGCCATGGTCGATTCCACGGTGACTGGCACCATGGCATTGACGCGGCGGCTGTTGCCGGTCCTGCGCGCCCGCCCGCAAGCCGACATCCACACGGTCGTCTCGATGAGCGGCTTGCCCTATGCCCGCATGAGGGGCTCGTCGGTGGCGTTCGTTGCCGCCAAGGCCGGTCAGAGCGGATTCGTGCAGGCGCTGACGGAGGAACTGATCGGTACGAACGTGCGGGTGACCTCCGTCTATCCCGGGATCATCGAGGATGTCTCGCCGGTTGAGGAAGCCTGGTCCTCGGAGCGTGGTGCCGACGATATGCTCAGCGATCGCAACGTGGTGGAGGCGATCCTTTATATTTTGAGTCAGCCCCCAAACGTCGCTATCCGCTCGCTGGTCATCGAGCGGGCGCGGACGGAGTTCTTGAGTTGAATGCCCTGCCGTGCCCGCTATACCATGACCGTTGCTCCACACGCGTCGCGAACCTCCTGCGTCGGCTTTGCGTTAATGTCGGTCGTTCCGGGCACTTTGACAAACGCCCGAAAGCCGCCGTTCGGTTTACGCAATTCATTGTCGATGACGGGGTGGTATCGGACGATGAGCAACCAGAGCTGACGCTGGCGCATGACGTCTTCGAACAATTCCACGCATATGCCGGAAGCGCTATTCTGATTGGTGAGGTCGATGACACGCTCGCAACGGCCTGCTCGCTTGTGGTCGTGCCAACCTCACGCGGGGTGGAAAGCCGTATGGCGTGATCGAGAACGTCGTCTCTGAGACGCCCTTCACACGCCATGAAGTTGCAGGATCGTCAAAGCTTGCACCGTAGCGTAGCTTCGCCATTCGAGGGCGGCCGCAGGTGAATGCACATCAATGTTCACCGACCAGCCTCCATCCGGCCGTTGTTCCGAAGTCAGGCGGGCAAGATCGGCCGCAACGGCGTCTTTGTCGAACAGCCGACGGGAGGTATTGTCTGGTCTTGGTGAAAGGTCGAGGAGGTAGAGCGCCTCCCCAGCCGCGCCGCCATCGACCGACACAATACCGTTGCGTGGCAGATGCAGCGCCAGTCGATCGATGAGATTTTCAGCCCGCGGATCTTGGCCGGTTGCCGCATCGAGCATACGGAGAGCGAAGAGAAGCTCGTATGCGCTCGGAACGAATGTATCCGCGCCTAAGACGTCAAAACAGTAGTTTGACGCACGAGCGAGCCAAGGGTGGCTAGCAACGGTTGGGTGGTTGCGCCCGATGAGATGCAACTGCGCTACGACCTGTGCGGTCATCTGCAGAGACGACATATCTGGATTCGCCGACGCCCAAAAAGGTGCTGTGCCGGAGGGATCGAGCACTGGAAGGGCGAAAGGGAGTCCACCGTCCGGCAAGGTATGGCTTTGCAGCCACACACACAGCTCCAGCACGTGGTTCACCTCGGACGCGCTGGTCATGCCCGGATCGGCCATAATCTCCAACGCGTGCATAGCTCCGACTGGCTGGCTTTCCGGAGCGCGCAGGTCTGGCTCCAGACCCCACCCGTATCCGCCATCGACGTTCCGATAAGCCCGTAGCGCAGCCCACACGCTCTCAGACGTGCCCTCACCGCGGATGAACTGCAGGCGCCGCCGGTCAACGAGTCGACCATGCGTGGCCAAGAACGAAACGGCGGTCTCCACATTTGCGCCCATTGATTGGATCCCTCGCCTTAATATGTAAGCTTACGAAGCGAAGCGATAGTCAGTCATTCCTGCCGCAGTTCCCTTTACTGCGCCGTCTCGGCGGACTGCGCGTAGCCGTCGAGAAACGGGATCGCGAGATCGCTGATCGCGGTCGTGTTGATGATGTCGTAGTGCGTGGTATTCGGGATGACCGCAAAATGGTTCTGGCCCATCCGGAGCGGTCCCACTGGGCGCCCTGCGCGCCGCCAAGGAGCTCGAAGCGCGGCTGCTTCCTTATGTCCAGTTATATGCGATCGGCGCATGAACCGAAATGACCGACTAGGGTTCACTCTAGTCGTTCGTTGCGCTTGTCGTCGATGGCTGCATGGGGAAACGCGACATACGCAGACGCTGCCGTCTTTGTCAGGCGAGATCACTGCCTGAGCCTCGGCATCTTGCTTCGAGGCTCCGTGTCGATCATCCTCCGCCTTCCACTGGAGGAGGCTACATGACACGACGCGACTTCGATCCTGCGACCGTCACCCCTGACGGTCGCCCGCCCGCCAAGGCGCGACTCTTTGATGCCACCGTTGACGGTCCCAATCGTGGCTTTATCAACGGCGAAACGCTGGCAACCCAGATCACGGTGCTCACCTATGGCAACGATGAGCCGGGGGTCGGCCCGATGCTGCACGTGCATCCCTACGACGAGGTGTTCGTGGTCCAGGAGGGTCGCGCACGCTTTTTCGTTGGCGACCAGACGATCGATGCCGAGGCGGGAGAGACGGTGATGGGGCCGGCCGGCGTGCCGCATCGGTTCATCAACCTCGGTCCTGGACGGCTCCAAACGCTCGATATCCACCTATCGCCTCGCTGGATCCAGACGAACCTCGAATAGGTATACGATGCGATCCCGCCGATATGCTCAGCGATCGCAATGTGATGGAGGCGATCCTTTATATTTGGAGTCAGCCCCCGAACGTCGCCATCCGCTCGCTGGTCATCGAGCGGGCGCGGACGGATTTTCTCCGCTAGGCGACCGCGGTTGCCCCAAGGCTGGAACCCACGACTACCGCTCTCGTTCTGCTCGAACAAGGGAGTTACTCGTGGACGTGTGCGGCAGATGTGCGATCGTGACAGGATCGGGCGCTGGATCGGGGCGTGCCGTCGCACTTAGACTGGCTGCGGAGGGGGGCCATTGTCCTTGTGGCTGACCTGGACGAAGACGCCGCGAATGCTACGGCAAAGAATATAGCAGACGCAGGTGGTCGCGCCGTTGCGGTCGTGGTCGACATGCGCGAACCCGCAAGCATCGAACAACTGTTGCGGTTGGCGGACCGCCAACCCGAACCTCTCGGAGTGCTCATCAACAACGCCGGGGGCGGGGGAGAGAAGCCGCCGCATTTTCCCGATGCGGAGCCGGCGATCTGGAAAACCAAGGTCGACTTGAACCTGATCGGTCCGATGTACGCAACGCAGTTGGCAGTCCGATCGATGATTGCGGTTGGAGGCGTAGTCGTCAACATCGCCTCGACGGCCGGACTGGGTCTTCTTCCTTACGTCTCGCCAGAATACGCAGCCGCCAAAGCGGCCTTGATTCGGTTTACCGCAACCTTGGGTGCGCGGTGGGATCATATCCGGATAAATTGTCTTGTGCCCGACTGGATTCTCACCGAGAGGGCTCAGCGCGAACTTAGTGACAGGTCGGCATCGGAGCGGACGGCTGTACCGACGCCCATACCCCTCGACCACCTGACGGCTGCCGTGATGAAGCTTGTTTGCGACGAAGAGCTGTCGGGGCGTATCATGGTCCTACGCGGCAACGAAGCTGCTGAGTTCTTGGGTCCGGCGGACGGTTAGACGCGCTCCGGTTTCCTCAGCTAAACCAGCGTTGCGAGGATTTCCTTGGTCAGTGGCCATAGTTCGGCCGTGCTGGCCCATCTTCCCGTCATGCAGCCGCGCGTTCGGATTTTGCCGCGACGGTGGCCATCGCCTTGTCGATCGTGCTGACGAAGCGGGCTAATGGTGGGCGGGTGCCGTGGGTCAGCAGCGTTCGCCGCACGGACGGCGACGCGCCGGTGATGTAGACGGCAATGCCATTGCGTTTGGCCTTGCGTGCAACGCCGGCGATGGTGTTGGCGGCCGTTGAGTCAAGAAAGGGTACGGCGGCGAAATCGATGACGAGGGCCTTGCGCTGATCGCTGATGTTGTCGAGGACGGTGCCGACGGCGGCAGCCGCACCGAAGAAGAAGGCTCCGGTGATGCGGTAGATGACGACATCGGGATTGGTGGCGATGCCGGGTTCGTAGGGCCGGCGGTCGCCATTGGCACTGTCGGCACGGTCCGCCGGCACCTCCGGCGCGTGCGCCTCCACTCCCGTGACCTGCGCCATGCGGCCTATGAAGAGCAGGGCCCCAAGCGCGAAACCGACGACGATGCCTTCGGTCAGGTCCCGGAAGACTGTCAAAAGGAACGTGGCCAGCAGCACTACTGCATCACCCGGTGAGGACCGCACGAGCGTTACGAACTGGTGCCGCTCGGCCATGTTCCAGGCAACGACCGCCAGCACGCCCGCGAGTGCAGATAGCGGAATGAAGGCGGCGAGGGGGGCTGCGACCAGCATGAAGGCGAGCAGGAACAGCGAATGCAGCATGCCCGAGACCGGCCCGCGGGCACCGGCGCGCACGTTGGTTGCGGTCCGGGCGATGGTGCCGGTCACGCAGATGCCGCCGAACAGGCCTGACCCGATATTGGCGATACCCTGCGCCACGAGCTCGCAATTGGAGCGGTGGCGCCGCCCGGTCATGCCGTCGGCGACGACGGCCGAAAGCAGGGATTCGATAGCCCCGAGCAGGGCAAAGGAAATGGCATTGGGCAGCACTGCCAGGATACGGTCCGGGGACAGGCTGGGCAGAGAGGGCAGGGGCAGGGCGTTGGGGATTCCGCCGAAGCGCGATCCAATGGTGTCGACTGGCAGGGCGAAGATCGCCGCGGCAAGGGATGTGACCGCCACGGCGATCAGCATGCCGGGCCAGGCCGGCCGGACGCGACGCAGACCGAGAATGATGAGGATGCTGGAAAGCGCAACGAGGACGGCGGCGGGGTTGATGGTATCGCTGGCCAGCCAGAGTACGTGCAGTTTTTCGACGAGTTCGCCCGGTTCCTTGTCCGCAAGCGTCAGGCCGAGAAGATCCTTGATCTGGCTGGCGAAAATAATGACCGCGATGCCGGCGGTAAAACCGACGGTCACGGGATAGGGGATGAACTTGATGTAGGTGCCAAGGCGCAGAAGACCTACGGCGATGAGGATGAGACCTGATAGCAACGTCGCCAGGATCAGCCCGTCGATGCCGTGCTGGGCAACGGTTGCAGCGACCAGCACAATGAACGCTCCGGCCGGCCCGCCGATCTGGAAGCGGCTGCCGCCGAGGAGCGAGACCAGGAAGCCGCCGACTATGGCGGTATAGAGCCCTCGGTCGGGTGTGGTGCCGGAGGCAATGGCGATGGCCATCGAGAGCGGCAGGGCAACCACAGCAACGGTGAGGCCGGCGATGGCGTCCGCCTGAAGGCTGTGCCAGCCATAGCCTTCGCGCAGGACCGTTACGAACTTGGGCGTGTAGAGATCGAGAAAGCCGGGTCTGGTGGGTTTGTTTCCGGGGCGGACTGTGGCGTCCATTCGGGCTGGCGCCTTTCAGGAAAGGCGGCGGGATCGTCGGCGGTTCGGGTCGGCGGTCGCGTCGCGACGTGGTCGGGAGTTTGAGGAGGGGGAAGTCAGGAGAGATTGGCCGCGATGTCCTTGGCGAGTGCCGCGAGCTCTTCGCTGTCGGCCTCAGCGCCACCAGCGTGGCGGCCGATGGCAACGCCTTCGTAGACCGGGATCAAGTGGAAGTGCAGGTGGAAGATCGTCTGGCCAGCCGCAGTCTCGTTGAACTGGACGAGGCGAATGCCGTCGGCATTGGTTGCGGCCGTCACGGCCCGGGCCACCTTCTGGACGAGCGGCATGACGCCGGAGAGTGTTTCCGGCGCGGCATCGAGCAGGTTCCGCGAGGCCGCCTTGGGCACGATCAGCGTGTGGCCGCGGGACTGGGGAAAGATATCCAGCATCACCAGCGCCGCCTCGTCCTCGTAGACCTTTACCGCCGGAATTTCCCCGCGCAGGATCTTGGCGAAGATGTTGTCGGGCTCGTAGGTGGTCATGGTTCCCTCGCGGCGTGGTGATCGGGCGAACCTAGCGCCTTGGCGCCCGTTGGGACAAGGCTCTAGTCTCTACGCTCCCCGCGGCGAAATGGCGTGTAGCGGTCGAGAACTTCCTGTTCATGGACGACCGACAGCCGCTCGCGCTCAAGGAAGTCGGCGATCGCCCGCCGCAGGCCGGGATGCGCGATCCAATGGACCGAGTAGGTCGAAGTCGGCTCATAGCCGCGTGTCAGCTTATGCTCACCCTGGGCACCCGCTTCGACGACCGCGAGGCCATGGGCAATGGCATAGTCGATGGCTTGGTAGTAGCACAGCTCGAAATGCAGGAACGGGACATCGCGGGTGCAGCCCCAGTTGCGCCCGAGGATGCGATCCCGCCCGACGAAATTGAGGGCACCGGCGATCGGCGTCGGCCCGTCATAGGCGAACATCAAGACGATGCGGTCGGCCATCGTCTGGTTGAGGAGCGAAAAGAAGCGGCGGTTGAGGTAAGGCCGGCCCCATTTGCGGCTGCCGGTGTCTTCATAGAATTCGAAAAAGGCGTCCCAGTGGTGCTCCCTAAGATCGCTGCCGGTCACCCACTCGACCCTTAGGCCCTCGGCCAGCGCGTCCCGCCGCTCACGGCGGATGGTCTTGCGCTTGCGCGAAGAGAGGGTCTCGAGGAAGTCCTCGAAGGTCGAAAAGCCGTGATTGTACCAATGGAACTGGGTATCGACCCGCTTCAGCCACCCGGCCGCCTCGACCTGGTCGGCCTCCTCCTCGGGCACGAACGTTGCATGCACGGAGGAGGCGCCGTGCTGTCGCGCCAGTTGCTGGGCGGCTGCCAGCAGGTGTGTGCGGACGTCGAGGCTGCCGGAGGGCACCAGGAGCTTGGGAGCAGTCACCGGGGTGAAGGGCACCGAGCATTGGAGCTTGGGATAATAGGAGCCGCCTGCCTGGTCGAAAGCGTTGGCCCACCCGTGGTCGAAGACATACTCGCCCATCGAGTGGGATTTGAGGAAGAGCGGCATCAGACCGACAGGCGTGCCGGCAGCGTCGTTGAGCAGGATATGCTGGGGCTGCCAGCCAGTGCGGCCGGCGGCGCAGCCGGACTCTTCGAGCGCCAGGAAAAAGGCATGATCGAGGAATGGATTGTCCGGCCGGCAACCCTCACCGGGCGTCAGGCGGTTCCATATCTCGGCCGGAATGGAGGCGGTCGAGGGGTGAACGGTCGCGGTATAGCCGGGGTCGGACATGCATTCTCGGAAGTTGGCTCCGTTCCATTCTAACGCATATCCGTCAGGCCTGTGGATGCCAGCGAGCGGTCAATCTCTATGCGTCGGGGTCAAAGCCTTCAAAGACAATCTGATCGATATGGGGGCCCGCCGCTTCGGCTTCAACCGCCGATTTGATGGTCCATCCGGTGACGGGCTTGCCGAGCGCGCGCCAGAACTTGACGGCCGGTAGTTCGAGCGCATCCTTGGCGCACGAGATGAAGTCGAACTGCGTTTCGTGCCAGTGCAGCAGGTGCTTGAGGACGAAGCGCTGCTCTTCAGGCAGGTCCCCGTGCCAGCCGTTCGGTGTGTAATCTTGGGTGATGATACCGCGTGGACCGGTAAAGCCGAACTGACGGATGAGGGTAATGAGGCGCGGATCGAAGGATTCGACGGTGACGGGACCCTCATAGGCCTTGAGTGCCTCGGCGGCGGCGCGGGCGAGGAGCTGGGTGTTGGTGATGTCGCGCTGGTGCTTGAGCTCGACCTGAAGGAGCGCGCGGCCGCGGATCTGGGCGAGGAAAGCTGTGAAGGTCTGCGGGCAGTCGCCGGCGGCGCTGTCGAGCAGCGGTGTGGTCGTCATCTCGGCGGCGGTGGCGTCGGCCACCAGCCCCTCGACGCCCTGCAGGCGCTTGCGGTCGGGATCATGGAAGACGACGGGCACGCCGTCGCTGGTCAACTGCAGGTCGCATTCTATGGCGAAGTTGCGGGCGATGGCTGCCTCGAAAGCCGAGGCGGAATTCTCGATGATGCCGGCAGCACGATCATGCAGGCCGCGATGGGCAACGGGACGATCGAAAACAAGCGGATTGGTCATGCGGCAACTCATGCTGGTTTGGAGATCGGGTCCTGAGTGGCACCGATCCATGACGATAAGGTAACAGGCAAAAAGACTAGTGTTCGACCTCGACAACAGCGTCGATCTCGACGGCGGCGCCGAGTGGAAGGCTCACGACCCCAAAGGCTGCGCGGGCGTGCTTGCCCTTGTCGCCGAGAACGCCCACGAACAGGTTGGACGCACCGTTTGCCACCAGATGCTGCTCGGTGAAATCCGGCGTCGAGGCGACGAGGACGGTGAGCTTGACGATGCGCCTGATGTCCTCGAGGCGGATTCTGCCAATATGAACGATTTGAGCGAGAATGTTGAGGGCGGCAAGCTCGGCCGCGTTGCCGCCCTGGACGACATTCATGGTGTCGCCGAGACGCCCCTGGACGACGCCAAAGTCGTTGGAGGAGATCTGGCCGGAGACGTAGACGAGGTTGCCTGTGCGGGCCACGGGCACATAGCTGGCGACCGGGGGCTTGGGGCTCGGCAGCTCGTAGCCATATTCGCGCAGTTTCTCGATCGGGCTCGTCATGGCATCTCGCCTTTGTTGGTTTCGTCTTCCGGTTCCGGCGCGGGCTTCAGCCCATAGAGCTTGCCGCGCACCAGAGCCTCGCGGCCGAATCGTCCACGGACCTTGTCGATGGCCCGTTCGGCAGCCGCCCGGCGGGCGATGGCCGGTTCGAGCAGGTCGATCGGATCGGTGTCGGCAGCCTTCTCAATACCCGAAATGCCGATTCCGATCAGCCGAAAAGCCGTGCCGTCGATCTCGCGGGCGAGCAGCGATCGTCCCGTCTCGTAAAGGACTCCCGTCAGTTGCGTCGGTACGATCAATTGGCGTGCGCGGGTGCGCAGGCGAAAGCCCGCTGATTTGAGCTTCAGGGTGACGGTATCGCCGACGATCTCCTTGGCTTTCAGTCGCTCGGACAGGCGCTCGCAGAGTGCGAGCAACTCGGTCGAAAGCTGCTCGAAGTCGATGCAGTCCTTGGAAAACGTCGTCTCGCAGGAGATGGTCTTCATGTCGCGGTCCGACGAGATGGCGCGGTGGTCCTCGCCGCGCGCGAGGCGCGATAGGCGTGCGCCGATCTCACCGTAGCGACGCATCAGATCCGTCGGCTCCATCTCCTGGAGCTGCCCGATGGTCATCAGACCGTCCTTGCGTAGCGTTTCAGCGAAAACCTTGCCGACACCGTAGATCAGCGAAATGGGCCTTGGGGCGAGGAAGGAGACCGTCTCGGCAGCGCCGATGACGGCAAATCCGCGCGGCTTGTCGAGTTCGGAGGCAACCTTGGCGAGGAACTTGTTGTGGCTCAGGCCGATCGAGACCGTGACCCCGATATACGTTTCGATATTCTTGGCGAAGCGGGCGAGAACGACGGCTGGCGGGGCTTTGTGCAGCGTCCTGGTGCCCGAAAGATCCAGGAATGCCTCGTCGATCGACAGCGGCTCGACCAGGGGAGTCAACGCCTCCATGCGCTCGCGGATCTGCCGACTGACGGCGACGTATTTGGCCATGTCGGGCTTCAGGATCACGGCGTCCGGGGAAAGGCGCTTCGCCTGGAACATGGGCATGGCCGACCGAACGCCGCTCTGGCGGGCGATGTAGCAGCAGGTCGAAACGACACCGCGCTGGCCGCCGCCGATGATCAGCGGCTTGTCGACAAGGGATGGGTCATCGCGCTTTTCGACCGACGCATAGAAGGCGTCGCAGTCGATATGGGCGACCTCGAGCTCGAAGAGTTCGGGGTGGGAAAGAAGGCGAGGGGAGCCGCAGGCGGGACATCGGTCGGGGATGACGGTTGCCTCGCCGCTCGCTATGCAGTCCCGGCAAATGTATGGCGCCATGGGCATGGTTCAGCCGGCAGGATTGAGCTTTTGCCAGACGCGCATGAATGCCTCGGGCTCGATCGACGCGTTGGCGCAAAGCGCGAGCAGAATCGTTTCGTTTGAGGCAAAGTAATCGATCAGGCCGATGGCCAGCTGCCGAGAGCCGACGTCGCGGCGCAGGGCGGCCGGATCATAGCCGGCATGGTCCATGAAGCCGGCGAGTTCCTCGGGGTTTTCAGCGAGGTGCCCGAGGCAGAGATCGGCAAGGGATTGCGTGTTGTGGTCGAGTGTGCCGCGTGTTGGCAAGGCCGAGCTCATTTCGGGTTTTGTAACGCATTGCATGCTAGCGCAAGGCAACGGCAAAGCGAAGCGCCGGGCTGCCAACAGGTGGCAGGAGAGATTTGATGGCCAAGACCGTGATGATCGTCGAGGACAACGAGCTCAATATGAAGCTCTTCAACGACCTGCTTGAATCGCGTGGCTATTCGGTGATCCAGACCCGCAGCGGCCTGGAGGCACTGGATCTGGCGCGCGCCCACCATCCCGACCTCATCCTCATGGATATCCAATTGCCGGAGGTTTCCGGGCTCGTCGTCACCAAGTGGCTCAAGGACGACGAGGAACTGCATTCGATTCCGGTCATAGCGGTGACGGCCTTCGCTATGAAAGGCGACGAAGAGCGGATTCTGCAAGGCGGGTGTGAGGGTTACATCTCCAAACCCATCTCCGTGCCTCACTTTTTGGAAACCATTGAGCGCTACATTGGCCGCGCCTGAGGATCGGCCCCGGAAGTCTACTCCGCCGGCCGTCTGATGCGGTTCTCTGCGCTTCCGGCGCTTGCGTACTTTAGCGTACGCTGCGCTCCGGTCTCGATAACCACGCCAGCCGACTCAGCGCAGCGACTTCCAGGGCCGATGCTCGCCGACTGAGAGTCCGTTAGAATTCGGAGTGGCAGGTGTGACTGCACGTGTTCTGATCGTTGACGATATCCCTACCAATCTGCGCCTTCTGCAGGTGCGGTTGGAGGCGGAATACTACGACGTCGTGACTGCGACGACCGGACCCGAGGCAATTGCTGCCTGCGAAAGCTCCGACATCGATATCGTACTGCTCGACGTGATGATGCCTGACATGGACGGGTTCGAAGCCTGCCGTCGGCTTAAGTCCAACCCGAAGACCCATCACATCCCGGTGCTGATGATCACCGCGCTCGATCAGCCTTCCGACCGGGTGAGGGGGCTCGAAGTCGGCGCCGACGATTTCCTGACCAAGCCTGTCGACGACATGCAATTGATGGCTCGGGTCAAGAGCCTGGCGCGCCTCAAGAACCTCACCGACGAGCTGCGCGCCCGTGCGTTGACCGGCCAGCAGATCGCCATCGAGGATTCGATCCGGGCGACGGATGCCATCAGCACCGACGGCGGTTCGGTTCTGATTGTCGACAGCGACCCGCGCCACGCCGAGCGCATCAAGGGATATCTGGAAAGGGAGCATCGGGTAGATGTGCTGACGCAGCCGGCCGACGCGGTATTCCAGGTGACTGGTGGACGCTATGAGCTGGCGCTGGTCTCGATGGCGCTCACCGATTTCGACCCGCTGCGGGTCTGCTCGCAGATCCGCACGCTCGACCATTCGCGCAACCTGCCGATCATCCTCATCGCCGACGAGGCCGACAAACCCAAGGTCGTGCGTGCGCTCGACCTCGGCATCAACGATTTCATTTCCCGTCCGGTCGAGCGCAACGAGCTGGCAGCGCGCGTGCGCACGCAGATCCGCCGGCATCGATATGCGATGGAGCTGCGCGAGAGCGTCAACAACACCATGGCCATGGCGGTGACGGACGAACTGACCGGCCTCTATAACCGCCGTTATTTCGACCGGCATCTGGCCGTAATGCTCGGCAAGGCCCAGGCGCAGGACCGCGAGCTGGCCGTGATGCTGCTCGACATCGACCACTTCAAATCGGTCAACGACACGCACGGGCATGACGCAGGGGATGCCGTTCTCAAGGAGTTCGCCCAAAGGCTGCGACGCAACATCCGTGGGGTTGACCTCGCCTGCCGGTTCGGCGGCGAGGAGTTCGTCGTCCTGATGCCTGATACGGACCACAGGCAGGCGGAGGCCGTTGCAGAACGCGTACGTAATGCCATGGCGGAGCGGCCGTTCGAGGTTGGCACGGTGCTCGAACTGACGTTGACGGTCTCGGTCGGCGTGTCGCTCAACGAGCACGACCACGATACGCCGGAAACGCTGCTGAAGCGGGCTGACATTGCGCTCTACCGGGCCAAGCGCGAAGGCCGCAACCGCGTGGTGTTCGACGCCGCCTGACAACGCCTCAGGCCGTCAAGCGCTCGTAGTTCATCCTCATCATCGCGATGATGTCCTCGACATCCGTTACCGAACGGATGCGCCGGGCGGCCGGGCCTTTGGCGTCCGGAAATACCGGGTGGTGTTCGATGCGCCCGGCGGCCTTCAGCTCCCGCCAGAGGGGCTTGGGAAAGAAGAAATGGGCGACGCTGTCGCCATGAAGATGCCCGATCTCGTGGTCGTTCACCTTGAACGCCCATTCACCGCGGCTGCCGAAGCCCGCGGTAACCCCGGGCCAGGATGTGACCACGGCGGTGACGTGGTTGCTCGCTGTCATGGTGTCGGTCATTTTCGTTGCCTTTGCTCGTGTTCAATCGAGGCTACAACCTCAACCAAAGTTGAGGTCAAGCGCGGGCAACGGCGCAGGCGGCAGAGGGGGCAGCGCTTAAAACTTTAGATATTAGGGTTATTTCTTATAGTTAACAAATGTTTGCCGGCCCCGGTTGGTTGGTTTTACTTGAGTTTGCTTGGGCGGAGAGTAGGGTCCGGTCAAAGAGCAGCGGAACATTTTGCTTCCGAAAGCTCAGTTCTCCCTACGGTTCTTCTCAGGTCCGCCGCAACTCCTGAGTCCGTAGGGCGGCTGGTCCGGTGTTGGTAAGAGTGGCCTCTTCGAAAACCGCACCGGACCAGCCACACCCTCTTCCAGCTTACGCGGCCAGAGCCCTGCCGGGTACTCCCGCCTCACCGCGAACCACAACAAAAAACCCCGCATCGAGTGCGGGGTTTTCATGTTCGTTCCGACAGGACCAAGTTATTTGATCTTGGCTTCCTTGAACTCCACGTGCTTGCGCACGACCGGATCGTACTTCTTGAAGGCGAGCTTCTCGGTCTGAGTCCGGGCGTTCTTCTTGGTCACGTAGTAGAAGCCAGTATCAGCCGTCGACACGAGCTTGATCTTGACGGTGTTGGCCTTGGCCATTTCGGTGTCCTCTAAACAGCGAAGCGCCGCGTCGAGCGGCGCCTTGGGGAATTTGCGCGCAACCTACGGATTTGTGGCCGATTGTCAACCGGCAAGGTGGTTGGCAGCTAGGGGTATTCGGGCTGCGCCGGGTCGCGATGGTCGGGATCGAAGCCGTGCATGCGCAACGCCCATTGCAGGCCGACGATCGCGCCCTTGATCGAGGGCAGCATCAGCAGCGGCAGGATGATCGCCAGCGGCACCATGGTGTAGATATAGGTCATCGGGTGGACCCGCCAGACCATCTCCATATGCAGCATGAGGCCGACGAGCACATGGCCCACGACAAAAATGGCGACATAAGGCGGCAAATCGTCGGCGCGGTGGTGAAAGAACTCCTCGCCGCAGGCGGAACAGGTGCGGTCGACCTTGAGATAGGCACGAAAGAGCTTGCCCTCACCGCATTTCGGGCACCTGCACAGTCCGCCCTTCCACATCGCATCGCCGACGCTGCGTTTGTCGGCGACCCCAATCTCGACACTCATCCTGCTACCTCTTCCTGCGACCGCGCGGTCCGCCTGTCATAGATCGGCGCTTTGCGCTGGAACGGAAAGATGGCGGTTTGACGCGGGGGCCTTCGGAAAGCATCTCAAATCTGAGAGCGCCGGCAATCGGAGCGGCCTCCAGTAGCCGAACGGTTACGGGATCGCCCAGCCCGAAACGTTCACCGGTGCGCTCGCCGATCATGGCCTGCTGTTCCTCGACATGGCGGAAATAATCGCTGCCGAGCGTCGAGGCGGGGATGAAGCCGTCCGCCCCGGTGTCGGTGAGGCGGACGAACAGGCCCGAGCGGGTGACGCCCGAGATACGGCCCTCGAAGCGCGCTCCGATGTGCTCGGCCAGATACTGGGCGAGCAGGCGGTCGGCGGTTTCGCGTTCGGCGATCATGGCACGGCGTTCCGTGGCCGAGATATGCTGAGCAATGCCTGCAAGCTTGCCGATCTCGTTGTCGGAAAGGCCATCATTGCCGAGGCTGAGCGCAGCGATCAGCGCCCGGTGGACGATGAGGTCGGCATAGCGGCGGATGGGTGAGGTGAAGTGGGCGTAGCGATCGAGATTGAGGCCGAAATGGCCGTAGTTCTCGGCGGCATACTCGGCCTGAGCCTGGCTCCTCAGCACCATTTCGGAGACCTGCTCGATATTGCCGGCCTTACGGGCCTGGCTCAGGATGCCGTTGAACTGGCTGGGCTTGAGCGCGTCGGTCTTGGCCATGGAGATATCGAGTGAGGCCAGGAATTCGCGTAGCGCACCCAGCTTTTCACGGCTGGGTTCGTCGTGGACACGGTAGAGCAGGGGTGTTCTGGCTCTCTCGAGCGTCTCGGCGGCCGCAACGTTGGCGGCGATCATCATTTCCTCGATCAGCCGATGCGCCGCCAACCGTTCGGGCACATGGATATCGGCGACGAGGCCGGCTTCGTTCAAAAGAATCTTGCGCTCGGGCAGTTCGAGGTCGAGCGGACTGCGCTTGTCACGGGCCTTGGCCATGGTGGAATAGGCGGCCCAGAGGGGCTTCAGGACCGGCTCCAGCAGCGGACCGGTCTTGTCGTCCGGCTTGCCGTCGATGGCGGCCTGCGCCTGTTGGTAGCTCAGTCTTGCGGCCGAGCGGATCAGGACGCGGTGGAAGCTGTGGCTGCGCTTGCGGCCGTCAGCGCCGATGACAATGCGCACGGCGAGCGAGGGGCGCGCCTCGCCCTCACGAAGCGAGCAGAGGTCGTTGGAGATGCGCTCTGGGAGCATCGGCACGACCCGGTCGGGGAAGTAGACGGAGTTGCCGCGCAGATACGCTTCGCGGTCGAGCGCGGTGCCGGGGCGTATATAGGCCGCAACGTCGGCGATGGCGACGCGTACGATATGGCCGCCGGGGTTCTTCGGATCAGTGTCCGGTTCGGCCTGCACCGCATCATCGTGGTCCTTGGCGTCGGCCGGGTCGATGGTAACGAGGGGAATGTCGCGCCAGTCCTCGCGACCCTTGAGAGTTGCGGGTTTGGCTGCCTCGGCCTCTCGCTCGACGGAGGCCGGGAAGCGGTAGGGAATCTCGAGATTGTGGATGGCGATGAGACTGACTGCGCCTTCCGACTTCGGATTGCCGATGACGTTGGTGACGCGGGCACGCGGCAGCATCAGGCGTCCAGAGAGCTTGACCTCGACTTCGACGAGATCGCCGTCGCGCGCTGCCCCGAGGTCCCCCTTGGGGATGCGCATCTCCTTCTGCTTGCGTTCGACCGGGATCAGGCGGGCGCCGTCCTCGTCCATGCGCACAATGCCGATATGGGCGCGGCGCGGCTTGTCGAGGATCTTCATTGCCCTGGCCGTATAGTGCGGCACAGGGCCGTCGCCGGCGTCGATGCGGGCCAGGATGCGGTCGCCGGGCGCGGGCGCAACGCGGGCGGATTTCCCCTGGACGACGGTTACACGCGGTCGCTCGCCTTCCTCCTCGTTCCATTGAGCTGGAAAGGCGTGGAGGTCGTCGGGATCGGCGTCGGACGGAATATCGAGGACGGTGACGGCGGGTAGAGCCGCGGTGCGGCGCAGGGCCTTGCGGGTGCGGGTGATGATCCCCTCACCTTCGAGCTCGTTGAGCATGGCTTTGAACGGGCGGCGTAGTTCGCCGCGGATGCCGAAGACCTTTGCCAGGTCACGCTTGCCCTTGATGTCGGGTTCGTTGGCGAGCGCCTCGAGGAGCTGCTCGCGGGTCGGGAGTTCGCCGGCTGTATGCTGGCGGGCCCGTTTCGGGCCGGATGTGTTTTTGTTTCTGGTTGGCGCTTTGGCCATTAATTCGCTTTTTCTGCCGCCTTCTTCTTGCTTGCGGCTTTCTTGGTGGTGGCCTTCTTGGCCGGTGCCTTCTTGGCTGGTGTTTTCTTGGGCTTCGCGCCGGTCGCGGCGGCGCGGGCGGCGATCCATTCGATGGCCTGCTCGCGCGTCACGTCCTCGGGTTTAGCGTCCTTAGGGATCGTGGCGTTGATCTTGCCCTGATTCACATAAGGACCATACCGTCCCGCCCGGACGGTGATCGGGCCGTCATCGTGCTCGAACGTCTTGATTGCGGCCGGCGTTGCACGGTTGCCGCGTGAAAAGCCGTTGGCGGCCTTTTCGGCTAACAAGTCTACAGCGCGGTTGAGACCGACGGTAAACACCTCCTCCACTTCGGGAAGGTTGGCGTATTTGCCGTCGTGCACGACGAACGGCCCATAGCGGCCGATGCCCGCCGATATGGGAAGTCCCGTCTCGGGATGCAAGCCTATCTCTCTCGGCAGGGAGAGAAGTTGCAGTGCACGGTCCAGGGTCAGGCCCTCGGGCGACCAGCCCTTGGGAAGGGAAGAACGCTTGGCGTCCTTGCCATCGCCCAGCTGGACGTAGGGGCCGAAGCGCCCGGATTTGAGGTAGACCTCTTCGCCCGAGTCCGGATCGATGCCCAGCACACCGTCGCCGCTGCCGGCGGCCTCGGCATTGCCCATCGCAGCATCCGAAAGCTGCATGGTATAGCGGCACTCGGGATAGTTCGAACAGCCGATGAAGGCCCCGAACTTGCCGAGCTTCAGGGACAGCGAACCGGTGCCGCAATTGGGGCAGCGGCGAGGATCGGTCCCGTCGGGCTTTTCGGGGAAGATGTGGTCGGCGAGAAGATCGTTCAGCGCATCGAGAACCTCGGAGACGCGCAGGTCTTTGATCTCGGCAGTATGGTTGGAAAAGTCCTGCCAGAACTCGCGCAGCACCTGCTTGTAGTCGAGGTCGCCGGCAGAGATCTGGTCGAGCTGCTCTTCGAGCCCGGCGGTGAATCCGTATTCGACGTAGCGGCGGAAGAAGCTCTCGAGGAAGGCGGTGACGATCCGGCCGCGATCCTCGGGCACCAGGGCGCGCTTGTCGAGGCGGACGTAGTCACGATCCTTCAACGTGGCGAGCGTTGCCGCATAGGTCGAGGGGCGGCCGATGCCAAGCTCTTCCATCTTCTTGATGAGGCTGGCTTCGGTGTAGCGCGCGGGCGGCTGGGTGAAGTGCTGATCGATCAGCACCTCTTCGAGTGCCGGCTTATCGCCGACGGCGAGCGGGGGCAGTTCGCGGCTTTCCTCGTCGTCCTCGTCCGTGTCGGACTTCGCCTCGACGCCATAGAGGGCGAGGAAGCCGGGGAAGGTGACGACGGAGCCGACGGCGCGCAACTCGATATTACGGCCCGGCACGTTGACCGCGATATCGGCGGTGGTGCGTTCGATCTCGGCCGATTTCATCTGGCTTGCAAGCGTACGGCGCCAGATGAGGCCATAGAGCTTGGCCTGGTCAGGGTCGGCGTTGCGCAGCGTATCCGGATGCCGGAACATGTCCGTCGGTCGGATGGCCTCGTGCGCCTCCTGAGCATTCTTGGCCTTGGTCTGGTAGATGCGGGCCTTCTCGGGCAGGTAATCGGCGCCGAACTCCTTGGTGATGGCGCGGCGGGCCTGGTCGATGCCCTCCGGGGACATCTGCACGGCGTCGGTACGCATATAGGTGATGTGCCCATCCTCATAGAGACGTTGGGCAACCTGCATGGTGCGCGAGGGCGACATGCCGAGGCGCGAGGAGGCGTCCTGCTGCAGGCTCGAGGTGGTGAAGGGGGCGTAAGGATTGCGCTTGGTCGGCTTCTTTTCGACGTTGGCGACGTTGAAATTGCCGGCCTCGATGATCTGGCGCAGCGCCGTTGCTTCCTCGCCGGTCTTGACGGCAAGCTTGTCGGTCTTCTTGCCGTCGACTGAAAAGAGCCGGGCCTCGAAGCTCTTGCCCTTTTGGTTGAGGCGGGCGGCGACCGACCAGTATTCCTCGGGCTTGAACCTTTCGATCTCGGCTTCGCGATCGCAGACGAGCCGAAGCGCCACCGACTGGACGCGGCCGGCCGAGCGCGAGCCCGGCAACTTCCTCCAGAGGATCGGCGAGAGGGTAAAGCCGACGAGATAGTCGAGCGCACGCCGGGCGAGGTAGGCATCGACAAGCGGTGCGTCGATCTCGCGCGGATTGGCCATGGCGGCCGTCACTGCGTCCTTGGTGATGGCGTTGAACATCACCCGCTTGACGGGCGTGTCCTTCTTGATCGCCTTCTTCTGCCTCAGCACATCGAGCAGGTGCCAGGAGATGGCCTCGCCTTCGCGGTCAGGGTCGGTGGCAAGAATCAGTTCGTCGGCGCCCTTGAGGGCGTTGGCAATGTCGCTGATGCGCTTCCTTGCCGCCGTATCCACCTCCCAGGACATGGCGAAATCTTCTTCGGGACGCACCGAGCCGTCCTTGGCCGGCAGATCGCGGACATGGCCAAACGAGGCCAGGACTTCATAGTCCTTGCCCAAATATTTGTTGATTGTCTTGGCCTTAGCCGGACTTTCAACGACGACGACTTTCATGCCAAACCGATCCGCAACACGATTTCAAAATCGCGGGCAACATGGTGAAGGCCAGAGGCGGTGTCAACGGGGAGGGAGATTGCCGTGTGCAAGCGGCTCGCGCAGATCACTCAAAACGCAGCGCCACCAGCTGGCCGCTTGACCATTCAATCCGGCCGGCGAGATCCAGTTCCAGGAGCAGTGTCTGGACGGCAGGAACCGCCAGTCCCGTCTGTGCGATGATGTCGTCGACCGGCATCGGCGTCGTGCTCAGCGCCTCGAGGAGACGCGAGCGGTCATCGGCGGAGGGTGGCGGCAGGTCGATCCTTATGGCCGGAGCGTCAGGTTCCCAGTCGGGATCGAAGAGGGTCGAGCGTGCGGGATCGGCGGTCGACAGGCTCTCGATGATATCGGCGGCGCAGGTGATCAACTTGGCGCCCTGCTGGATCAGGGCGTTGCCGCCTTCGGCGCGCGGGTCGAGCGGTGAGCCGGGGACGGCAAAGACGTCGCGGTTCTGCTCGAGGGCGAGACGTGCAGTGATCAGCGAGCCCGAGCGCTTGGCGGCTTCCACCACGACGATACCGAGTGAAAGGCCGGAAACCAGCCGGTTACGCCTTGGGAAGTCACGGGCCCGCGGTTCCCATCCCATCGGCATTTCGGTCAGTAGCGCTCCGCCATTGTCGAGGATCTCCTGGGCGAGCGGGATATTCTCGTCGGGATAGATCCTGTCCAACCCGCCGGCAAGGACGGCAACGGTGCCGGTTCGTAAGGACGCGCGATGGGCGCCCGCATCGATGCCGCGGGCAAGACCTGAGACAACGGTGTAGCCGCGCTCGCCGAGATCGAGGGCGAGGATCTGCGCCATCTTGTGCCCGGCCGACGATGCGTTGCGGGCGCCGACGATGCCGACCGTGCGCTGCCAATCGAGGTTCTCGCCGCCGGCGATGGTCACCAGCGGCGGGGCGGCGGGAATGAAGCGCAGGTGCGCGGGATAGTCGGCCTCGCTGCTGGCAACGAGACGGGCGCCTGCCGCCGCGACGGCGGCAAGCTCATCCTCGGCTTCTCCCTGCGAGGGAATACGCACGCTGCGGCCGGTGCCGCGCGTCAGGCCGGGCAGGGCCTCGAGCGCGGCCTCGGCCGAGCCGAAGCGGCCGAGCAATTGCCGAAAGGTGACGGGACCGACATTGTCGGTGCGCAGAAGGCGCAGCCAGGCGACGCGTTGCGGCCGGCTCAGCGTGACGCCTCCCAGTGCTGCCTCCATCTACTCTTCCCCGGCCTTGTTCTCGCTCCCGATCCTGGGCTCAGTGCCCTTGAGCAGCCGGGCAAGGTTTGCCCGGTGCTGGAAGATCAGCACCAGCGCGATCAGCCCCGAGGTGATGGCGAGAGGTTCTCCGGAGAAAGAGTAGGCGAAAATGGGCGCGGTGACCGATGCGGTGAGGGCGGCCAGCGATGAGTACTTCTGTGCAAAGGCGATCAGGAGCCAGACGGCGCAGAAGATGAGACCGATGGGCCAGTAGAGTGCCAGCAGGACGCCGATAAAGGTCGCCACGCCCTTGCCGCCCTTGAAGTTGAGCCAGACAGGAAAGCAATGGCCGAGGAAGGCGAACCCGCCGGCGATCATCGCCGGCAGCTCGCCCCAGAAATAGCGGGCGATGAGCACCGCGAGGGCGGCCTTGCCGGCATCGAGGATGAGCGTTGCGGCCGCCAGCTTCCGGTCACCGGTGCGCAGCACATTGGTCGCCCCGATATTGCCCGAGCCGATGGCGCGGATGTCGCCGAGGCCGGCCATGCGGGTGAGGATGAGGCCGAAGGGGATGGATCCCAGCAGATAGCCAAGGAAGACGGCATTAAAGTTGCCGATCTGGAACGTCATGCGAGAGCCTCCTCGCTCATCTCGAAGACGGTCCTGCCGCCGACGATGGTGCGGATCGCCTTTCCGGCCAGGCGCGCGCCCTCGAACGCCGTGTTGCGCGAGCGCGAGCGCAGCTCGGTTTCCTTGACCTGCCATGGATAATCGAGATCGACAAGCACGAGGTCGGCGGGCGCGCCCCTGGCGATGCGTCCGGTTTCGAGGCTGAGGATCTGCGCGGGCCGGATGGTCATTGCGCGAAGGACCGTCATCAGGTCGACCTCGCCACTGTGAACGAGGCGGAGGGCCGCGGCGAGCAGGGTTTCGAGGCCAATGGCGCCGCCCGAGGCCTCGGCGAAGGGTTGGCGCTTGACTTCAGTGTCCTGCGGATCGTGATCTGAATGGATGGTGTCGATCACGCCCGAGCGCAGGCCCTCGATGATCGCCAGGCGATCATCCTCGGAGCGTAGCGGGGGCGCCAGCTTGAAATAAGTCCGGTAGCGGCCGACGTCGTTTTCGTTGAGCGTGAGGTTGTTGATCGAGACGCCGGCGGAGATGCGCTCCGATCTGCGCTTGGCCTCGCGCACCAGGGAGATGGAATTGCCCGCCGAAATCTGCGCCGCGTGATATCTGACGCCGGTCAGCAGGGCGAGTTGCAGGTCGCGGGCGAGAGGAATGGTCTCGGCTTCCACGGGAATACCCCTGAGGCCGAGAACCGTGGCAAAGAGCCCCTCGTTCATCACGCCATCGCCGGTCAATTCCCTGTCGGAGAGGTGATGGACCACCGGCATGTCGAAATTGGCGGCGTAAGTGAAGGCGGCGCGAATGAGGGCATTCGACTGGATCGACTGCTTGCCGTCGGTGAAGCAGACCGCACCGGCCTCCTTCAACAGCCCGAACTCGGTGATCTCGGCGCCGCCGACCCCTTTGGTAATGGCGGCGGCCGGCAGGATGTGCACCTTGGCAGTCGCTTCTGCCCGACGGATGAGGAAGTCGACCAGCGCACCGTCGTCGACGACCGGAGTGGTATCCGGCATCATCACGAAGCTCGTCACGCCGCCGGCAGCGGCGGCCTCGCCGGCCGAGGCCAGGGTTTCGCGGTATTCCTTGCCGGGTTCGCCGACGAAAACGCGCATATCGATGAGACCGGGGGCGAGGACAAGGCCCTTGGCATCGATCACCTCGGCGCCGCCGGGTATTCCGGGCGCGTCGGCGAAGTCGAGGTCGGCGATACGGCCACCCTCGACCAGCACCGAACCGCTCTGGTCGGTCATCGAAGCCGGATCGACGATGCGGGCATTGCGTATGACGAGGTTCACTGCGGACCCCCGTTGCTGTCCGGCAGCAGCGCATCGAGCACGGCCATGCGCACGGCCACGCCCATCTCGACCTGGTCGGTGATGACCGAGCGCGGGCCGTCGGCGATGGCAGGGTCGATCTCGACACCGCGATTCATCGGGCCCGGGTGCATGACGATGGCGTCAGGCCTGGCGCTTTTGAGCCTGGCCGCGTCGAGGCCATAGAAGCGGTAGTATTCGCGCACCGAAGGGATCATCTTACCATTGGCGCGCTCGTGCTGCAGGCGCAGCATCATGACGACGTCGACGTCCTTCAACCCCTCTTCCATGTCGGTGAAGACCTCGGTCGCCAGATGCTCGATGCCGGCGGGCAGCAGGGTCCTGGGGGCGATCACGCGGGTGCGCACGTTGAGGGCGCCAAGGAGCAGGAGGTTCGAGCGTGCGACGCGCGAATTGGCGATGTCGCCGCAAATGGCCACTGTCAGCCCGGCAATGCGGCCCTTGTGCTGACGAATCGTCAGCGCGTCGAGAAGAGCTTGCGTTGGATGTTCATGGGCGCCGTCGCCGGCGTTGACCACCGAGCAGCCGACCTTCTGGGAGAGGAGCTCGACCGCGCCGGCGGCCGAGTGGCGGACGACTATGACGTCCGGACGCATGGCGTTGAGGGTGGCGGCGGTATCGATCAGCGTCTCGCCCTTGCTGACCGAGGAGGTCTTGACCGACATGTTGACGACGAGAGCGCCAAGCCGCTTGCCGGCAATCTCGAAGGAAGACTGGGTGCGGGTCGAGGGCTCGAAGAAGAGGTTGATCTGGGTCTTTCCCGACAGTGTCGAGAGCGATTTGCGCTCCTGCCGGGAGACCGGAATCATCCGCTCGGCCCGGTCGAGCAGCTCGACGATCTCGTGCTGCTGGAGATCGGCGATCGAAATGAGGTGACGCTGGGAGAATGGCGGAAAGCCGGCGAGCTGGCCGGGGAGGGCGCCCGAGGCGTTGGCTGGCGAAGACTGGGCCATGCGCTCCGATCCTGATGGATTGCCAGCGGTCTAGCGACTGGTATCGGTTTTTGCAACCGAGATTGCAGACATCCGCAAGACATCCAACAGACTAATCGCGGCAGGGGCCGGGCGGAGCCTCGGCGAAGGAGTTGCGCGCGGCTATGGCAGGCGCAGCCGGTCGAGCGCGCCCTGCAGGATGTAGCTGGCGGCCAGCTTATCGACCACCTGGGCGCGGCGGTCCCGGCGCAGGTCGGCCTCGATCATCATGCGGGTGACGGCGCTCGTTGAGAGCCGCTCATCCCAGAAGGCGATGGGGATGGCGGTCTTCTGAGCAAGGTTACGGGCGAAGGCGCGGGTCGACTGCACCCGCGGCCCTTCCGAGCCGTCCATGTTGAGCGGCAGGCCAAGGATGATCGCGACGGCGCCGTTCTCGGCAATAAGCTCAAGGATCCGCTCGGCATCCTGGGTGAACTTCACGCGCTTGATCGTCTCGAGCGGCGTTGCCGAATAGCGCATGGCATCGGAGATCGCGACGCCGATGGTCTTGGTGCCGAGATCGAGCCCGAGAATCTTGCCGGTAGCAGGCAGGTCGGCGAGGGGATTGGGAGGAAAGTCGGTCACGCTCGCTACGCCACAGTTGAATCGACTTCTGCTTCCTATAGGTTTCGCACGCGTTGCGACAGTCACCGACACGAGGGCCAAGACAATGAAACTCACCTGGTTCGGCGAGACAGCCATACGCATCTATATCGGCGGGCAGATTTTCGTTGTCGATCCGCAACTCGCACCCGAGGGCGTGGATCGCGCCGAGCTGACGGCAGGAACCGACCGGGTCCTGCGCCTTGCCGAGGCGGACGAAAACCTTGCTTCGTTCGACCCGGCCGAATGGCGGCCGCGCAAGGCGCCGCGCGCTATTGACGAGGATCAGGGACCGCTGCCGGTCCATGCCTATCGCATCGGTGGCGGAGCCATGCTGATCGATGCCGTGGGCGAGCCGGCGCTGGTTCTCGTTGGCGGCGAGGCGCCGAGCTTCGGGCGATGGGCGGATGGTGCGGTCGTCGTGCTTTTCGGGGGCGGAGAAGCGATGGGGGCGCTGGCCGAGGGATTGCTTGCGGCAGCCCAGCCAAAGCTCGTCGCGCTCGCCGCCGATGAGGCGGCGATCGACTTCGTCGTCGCTGCGCTCAAGGAGAATCTCGACGGCACCGGGCTTGTCTCGCTCGAGGCGGGGCTGGCTCTGGAAGTTTGATGCGTGCCATAAGGCAAAATCGTTGTCTTTTGTCCGGGTGCATTGCTAAAAGCGCCGGATCAGATGAACTCATCCAGTTTTTTTGGAGCATTTCATGTCGGTCGACGCCGCCACAGTGAAGCGTATCGGGCGCCTGGCGCGCATTCGCATTGAGGAGAGCGAGGTTCCCGCGTACCAGAATGAGCTCAATGCGATCCTGGGATTTGTTGAACAACTGGGTGAGGTCGATATTACCGGCGTCGAACCGATGACGTCAGTGACGCCAATGGCTCTGCGACAGCGCGAGGATGCCGTCCGCGACGGTGGCTATCCCGAAAAGATCGTCGCCAACGCGCCGCTCTCGGAAGACGACTTCTTCATGGTCCCGAAGGTGGTGGAGTAGGCGATGGTCGCAACGGTTGCCATCGAGACGCCCCTGCAGGACGACGTGCGTCGGCTGGTCGACGCGCTCAACGACCACCTGCTGCCGCTCTCACCGATCGAATTCCAATTCAAGATGACCGTCGAGCAGATGGCGGGGTCCGATACCACGGTGCTTGTCGCCCGTCTCCAGGACGGCACGGCGGTCGGCATGGGGGCCCTCAAAGTGCACGATGCCGAACTCGGTGAAGTCAAGCGCATGTTCACCGACCCTTCGGTGCGCGGGCAGCGGGTGGGCGTCAAGATCCTCGAGGCCATCATCGCACTCGCCCGCGATAAGAAACTGCGGCAGCTCAAGCTCGAAACCGGCGTCGGAGAGGGGTTTGCCGGCGCTCATCGACTCTATACGCGCTACGGCTTTACCGCTTGCGGCGCCTTCCTCGACTATCCCGACAGCGGCCATTCGGCGTTCTACGAAATGACGCTGACGGTGCCTGCGACCGCGGCCTGAGATGATGCCGGCCGGCTGGCCGCGACCAAAGAAAGAGCAGACCTCTTGACCGAACTCACCAAACTCACGCTTGCCGAAGCCCGCAAGGGCCTGAAGGCGAAGGATTTCACCTCGGTCGAACTGACGCGGGGCTACATCGAGGCGATCGAAACGGCCAATCCCAGCCTCAATGCGTATGTGGCGGTGACGCCCGAGCATGCGCTCGAGATGGCCAAGTCGAGCGACATGAAGCTTGGTGCAGGCCAAGCCGGACCGCTCGAAGGCGTCCCACTGGGCATCAAGGATCTCTTTGCCACCAAAGGTGTGCATACGCAGGCAGCCAGCCACATCCTCGACGGCTTCAAGCCGGAATACGAATCGAGTGTCACCGCCAATTTGTGGCGCGACGGCGCGGTGATGCTGGGCAAGCTCAACATGGACGAGTTTGCCATGGGCTCGTCCAACGAGACCTCCTATTACGGTCCTGTCGTCAATCCGTGGCGCGCCGAAGGTTCCAACATGAACCTGGTGCCGGGCGGTTCCTCGGGCGGCTCAGCGGCGGCGGTTTCCGCCTGGCTTTGTGCGGGCGCGACGGCAACCGACACGGGTGGGTCCATTCGCCAGCCGGCCGCGTTGACCGGCACGGTCGGCATCAAGCCGACTTATGGGCGGTGCTCGCGCTGGGGGACCGTTGCCTTCGCCTCGTCGCTCGACCAGGCGGGACCGATCGCCCGCACCGTCGAGGATGCCGCGATCCTGATGACGTCGATGGCGGGGTACGACCCCAAGGACTCGACCAGCGTCGATATCGACGTGCCCGACTTTGCTGCCGCTGTTGAGCGGGGTGTCAAGGGTCTGACCATCGGTGTTCCGCGCGAGTATCGCATGGACGGGATGCCCGACGAGATCGAGACTCTCTGGAGCCAGGGGCTCGCCTGGCTGAAGGCGGAAGGCGCGACGATCAAGGACATTTCGCTGCCGCACACCAAATACGCGCTGCCGGCCTATTATATCGTGGCGCCGGCGGAGGCGTCCTCCAACCTTGCCCGTTATGACGGGGTCAAGTACGGCCTGCGCGTCACCGGCAAGGACATCACCGACCTCTATGAGCTGACGCGTGCTGCCGGGTTCGGTCGCGAGGTCAAGCGCCGTGTCATGATCGGCACCTATGTGCTCTCGGCCGGCTATTACGACGCCTATTACGTGCGGGCACAGAAAGTGCGCACGCTGATCAAGCGCGACTTTGAGCTTGCCTTCGCCGACGGTGTCGATGCGATCCTCACCCCCGCCACGCCTTCGGCGGCTTTCGGAGTGGGCGACGAGGACATGAACGCCGATCCGGTCAAGATGTACCTGAACGACATATTCACGGTGACGGTGAACATGGCGGGGCTGCCGGGCATCGCCGTGCCCGCGGGCAAGGACGCCAAGGGACTGCCACTTGGTCTCCAGCTCATCGGCAAGCCTTTCGACGAGGAGACGCTGTTCGCTGCCGGGCGGGCGATCGAGCGCAGCGCGGCGATGGATTTCTCTCCGAGCCGCTGGTGGTAGATACCGCGGGACCGGCCGCCTCTTCCGCGCTTTCCTTGATTGCGCAGGGTTTGAGCGTTATTTGCCGACAAGAGCCTTTCCCGTTCTGATTGAATCAGAACGGCAGCTCCAAGTTGTTGAGTTGTCGCGTTTTCGAACCGCGAAAGTGGTATCCACTTTTTCTGAAAACGCTCTAGGACAAATTTCCGGCGCGCCGTGGCGTGCTGAGGGACTATGGTGATGCGTATGGCCAACGATGTCTTTTCTACCCTCGACTGGTCCGAGCCGCCCAAGGACATGAGCAAGCCCCTGCAGGCGCTCTGGTGGGTCAAGAAGGGTGGCTTTCGCGTCGGTCCGGAATGGGAGCAGGCCCACACCATCTGTCAGGCGATGGAGGGCGTACAGGCCTTCGACTGGGTGCATGCGCTGCTGCACTGGGTCGAGGCCGACATGGGCAATGCCGACTACTGGTATCGCCGTGCCGGCAAGCGCCGGGCGACCGCCAGCGTCTCCCAGGAATGGGAACATATCGCGGCCGCGCTCAGCGATGTGACGCGGCACTGACGCAAGGCGTGCGGGGCGGGGGATTGCAGAGCGGGCACGGCTCCCCATATGCGAGTGCGGACTATCCGGACGGACTCGCCATGAGCGACAAGAACAAGCGGCGGCTCGACCGCCAATTCGACATGATCGAACGCATGGCACCGCCGGCCAGGCGAGTGCTGGAGTTCCTGCGCCGGCCTGGCGTCCGGCTCATCCGCATCCCGCTTGGCTTCGTGCTGGTTCTCGGCGGCATTTTCAGCTTCCTGCCGGTCCTCGGCATCTGGATGCTGCCGCTGGGCCTGCTGCTGCTCGCAATCGACCTGCCGTTCCTGCGCCCGCCAGTCACCTGGAGCATTGTGCAGGCGCGGCGCAGGTGGTCGACCTGGCGGCGCTCGCGGCGCAGGAAACCCTGAGATTTTTTGACAACGCACTCCCGCGCGGGCAATCTGCTGGCACCGTGCTCCGGCTGGTGCCGTCATGGGGTCGGGGGAGGCTACCGTGATTGAAACCATTGTCATTATTGTCATTCTGGCGGTCGTCGCCGTCGCGATCTATGCCGCGTCCAAGCCCAACCGGTTCCGCATGGAGCGTTCGATCGTCATCGATGCGACGGCCGAGCGGGTCTTTCCGCTGATCGCCGATTTCCACAAATGGCCGCAGTGGTCTCCCTGGGAGAGCCTCGATCCCGAGCTCAAGCGCACTTATTCCGGTGCCGCGCACGGGGTCGGAGCCATTTACGCCTATGAGGGCAACAGCAAGGTGGGCAGCGGTCGCATGGAGATCACCGAGACGGTTATCCCCAGTCGCGTCGTCGCCAAGCTCGATTTCATCAAACCTTTCGAAGCGCACAACTTTGCCGAATGGACGCTGACGCCCGATGGGAAAGGTACGCGCGTCACCTGGGCCATGCACGGACCGCAGAACTTTCTCTTCAAGCTCATGGGCCTCGTCTTCAACATGGACAAGACCGTCGGCGCCGATTTCGAGCGGGGGCTCACCAATCTCAAGCAGATCGCCGAAAGTGGTGAGGCGGCATAAGACCGGGTTCAGGCCTAGACGAGCTCACCGGCTGCGAACGCCGTCTCGATGCAATCGACCGCATTGGCCAGTTTTTCGTCTATGACATGCAGGTATTGCGTCCAGTCAGCCAGGTGCCCAAGTTCGTCCGAACCGTCGGAAATGCCGCGGAGCGCAATGAGCGGCAGGCTGAAGGTCTGGCAGGCGCGGGCAATCGCATAGGTTTCCATATCGACCATGTCGGCATCGATGCCGTCGTAGGCGTGGCCCGAGACGACGTTGGCGCCGGTCGAAAGGCGCGCTTGCGGGATGTCTGGCAGGGCGTTTCGCAAAGGCAGTTCGAGCGGCTGGTCGAGGAACGGCGTCTGGCCTTTCGGGAAACCCAGGGCCGATGCGTCCATGTCGCGATAGGAGACCGAAGAGGCCTGATAGAGTCCGGCCTGCTCGAGCGTGCGCGAACCGGCAGAGCCCAGCGAGACGACGAGGTGGGGCAGTTCTCCTTCGAGTTCCGCGCGAGCCAGGGCGCGGGTCAGCGCCACCGCCGCCTCGACCGGGCCGACTCCGGTCATCAGCGGCTTGATGCGGGATTGAAGATGCGCGCCGTACTCGGCCTCGGCGGCCATGACGTAGAGGATCTGGCCGGCCACCGTCAGTCCGGGGTTCTAGTTTTTTGTTGTCGCGGGACTTTTCGCGAAAAACGGGTTCCCACGTTTTCGCAATCCCGCTCTAGAGGGCAAAGCTCGTGCCGCAGCCGCAGGAAGCGACCGCATTGGGGTTCTTGATCTGGAAGGACTGGCCGATGAGGTCGTCGACATAATCGATCTCGGCTCCACCCATGAATTCGAGCGAGAGGGAATCGATGAGGACTGTCGCGCCGTTCTTTCCGAGCACGATGTCATCCTCGCTCGGCGTCTCCTGGACGAGATTGTATTCGTACTGGAAACCGGAACAGCCGCCGCCGGCCACCGAAATGCGCAGCACCGTTCCCTCAGGTTCCTTGGAAATAATCCGCGCTACGCGCTTGGCAGCGCGGTCGGTGAGGACTACTTGGGGGCGTTCGAGCACTTGCGTCATCGGTTTGGTCCAACCGTTTCGTAACTTCATAACAGCACCTGCAAGATAGGTGTTCCGGACGCAGATGAAAAGGGGGCGGGATTGATCGAAAACGGTCTGAATGCACCCTATGCATCTTTCTCCGAGCAGTCGCGCGGGCGGGTCTATCCAACCAGCGAAAGTCCGACGCGCTCCGAGTTCCAGCGCGATCGCGACCGCATCATCCATTCGACCGCCTTCCGCCGCCTGCAGCACAAGACGCAGGTGTTCCTGCACCACGAGGGCAAGCATTTCCGCAACCGGCTGACGCACACGCTCGAGGTCAGCCAAATGGCCCGCTCGATGGCTCGGGCACTCGGGTTCAACGAGGATCTGGCGGAGGCCGTGGCGCTCTCGCACGATCTTGGCCACACGCCGTTCGGTCACGCCGGCGAGCGGGTGCTCAACGAGCTGATGGCGCCGTTCGGCGGGTTCGACCACAATGTGCAGGCGCTGCGCGTCGTCACGCAGATCGAGAATCGTTATGCCGAGCATGACGGCCTCAACCTCACCTGGGAAACGCTTGAAGGCATATTGAAGCATAACGGGCCGCTCATCGATGCTCAGGGGCATCCGGTCGGCCGCTACGCGAAAGAGGGGTTGCCGGCCGGCCTCGAGGCCATTCCGGCCAGCGAGGATCTGCGCATCGATACGTTCGCGAGCCTAGAGGCGCAGGCGGCGGCGATCGCCGACGACATCGCCTATAACGCCCATGACATTGACGATGCGCTGCGCGCCGGGCTCCTCGAGCTCGGCGACTTCGCCGACGTGCCCATGGTTGGCCCGATCCTCGCGGAAGTGCGGGCGCACTATGGCGATGTTGCGGTCAAGCGGCAGACGCACGAGGTGCAGCGACGGCTGATCACGCGGGCCATCGAGGATGTGATCGCAACCAGCGCCACGCAGATCGCCGCAGCCGGGGTCGGCAGCGCCGACGACGTGCGCGCCGCCGGGCAGGCCCTGGTGCGGTTCTCGCCGGAGATGGCGGCGGCAGAGAAGGGGCTGAAGGAATTCCTCTTCGAGCGGGTCTATAGGCACGAGGACGTGATGCGCCCGGTGCACGAGAGCGAGGCGGTCGTGGCGGGGCTTTTCGACAAATTCACGGATGGCGCTGAGATGCCCGGGCGTTGGGGCGAGGCGATGCGGAAGGCGGAGGATGAGCTGGCGCGGGCGCGGATTGCCGCCGACTTTATCGCCGGCATGACCGACCCTTACGCGCTCGACCAGTACGAGCGCCTGTTTGACGCTCGTCCGGAATTCCGCTAACCCCGGCCGGTTTTCCACAACAGGTCAATCATGGACATTTTCGCCCTCTTTGCCGTGCGCGTCGCCGATGCCCTCAAGTCGCTTCATCCGGATATTCCCGAGGAGCTGCTTGGCCGTATCGTGGTCGAGCCGCCGCGAGACGCTGGGCATGGGGATCTTTCGACCAATGCGGCAATGGTCGTCGCCAAGCCATTGGGAAAGAATCCGCGTGAGGTGGCGACGGCGATCGCAGCTCGGTTCGAGGGCGATGAAGACGTTATCTCGGTCGAGGTCGCCGGACCGGGCTTCCTCAACTTCCGCCTGGCGCTGCCGGTCTGGCACCGGGTGCTGCGGACAATCGCCGCCGAGGGCGACGACTACGGGCGCAGCAACATCGGCAAGGGCGAGGCCGTCAATGTCGAATATGTCTCGGCCAACCCGACCGGGCCCATGCATGTCGGCCATACCCGCGGTGCCGTGTTCGGTGACGCAGTGGCCTCCCTCATGGCCTATTCGGGCTACGTGGTGACGCGCGAATACTACATCAACGACGCGGGCGGACAGGTGACAACGCTCGCGCGCTCGACGCTGCTGCGCTACCGCGAAGCGCTGGGCGAAACAATTGAGATCCCGCCGGGGCTTTACCCCGGCGACTACCTCATTCCGGTCGGCAAGGCGCTTGCCGACGAGTTCGGCGCGAGCCTGCTCGCCAAACCGGAAGAGGAGGTGCTGGCGCTGGTCAGGGATCGCGTACTCGGTGCGATGATGGATCTCGTCAGGGCTGACCTTGCCAAGCTCGGCATCCGCCATCAGGTGTTCTTTTCCGAGCGTACGCTCCACGGTCAGGGCGGCGATATCGACCTGACCCTCGAATGGCTGCGTGAGCAGGGCATGGTCTATCAGGGCCGGCTCGAGCCGCCCAAGGGCCAGCCTGTCCACGAGGAGTGGGAGGATCGCGAACAGACGCTGTTCCGGGCGACCGACTATGGCGACGACGTTGATCGGGCGCTGGTCAAATCCGATGGGTCCTATACTTACTTTGCTGCCGACATTGCCTATCACCGCAATAAATACCTGCGCGGCTTCAAGCATATGATCAATGTACTGGGCGCGGACCACTCAGGCTACGTCAAGCGCCTGCAGGCCGCGGTCAAGGCGGTGTCGCACGGCGAGGCAGACGTCGACGTCAAGATCTGCCAGCTCGTGCGGCTGATGAAGAACGGCGCCCCGTTCAAGATGAGCAAACGCTCCGGAGACCTCGTCACCGTTGCCGACGTCGTCGACGAAGTGGGATCGGACGCTACGCGCTTCATGCTGCTCTTCCGCCGGAACGATGCGGTCATGGACTTCGACTTCGATCTCGTCAAGGAGCAGACACGGGACAATCCGGTCTTCTACGTGCAATACGCGCATGCCCGGGCCTGCTCGGTATTCCGGACCGCCGAACGGGACATGCCGGGGACGGACCTCTCCAAAACAGCACTCGCGGCGGCCGAGATCGAACGGATCGCGACGGCCGACGAGCTCGAGCTGGTGCGGCTCCTGGCCGCTTGGCCACGCATCGTCGCGGGGGCCGCTGCGGCGCATGAGCCGCACCGCATCGCGTTCTACCTCTACGACCTGGCCGGCGCCTTTCACGGCTTCTGGGCCAAGGGCAGGGAAAATATTGGTTTGCGTTTTGTTAACGCCGACGATCCAATGATGACTATGGCGCGACTCGCCCTCGTCGACGCCACGCGGCAGGTTCTTGTCAATGGCCTGCGAATACTAGGGGTGTCGGCGCCTGAAGAGCTTTCATAATTCGGGCGCATTGATGTGATGACTGTGCCGACCGCCCTTCAGGCGTCGGTTCAGTAACGAAAGGGCGCTGTATCGATGACGACAGCGAAACCGCAACAAGTGAATGATCAACCGGAAGCTGCCGACGATCTGATCGCAGAACTCGCCAAGCTGATGGCTCACGACGCGCAAGGGGACCGCAAGGACAAGGCGCCAGAGCCGGAAGCCGTCGAAGAGAAGCCTTCGCAAGCGTTCGCTCCTGCGGTCGAGCCGCAGCCGGCTGTGGAACCTCCGGCCGCCGATCCGGCGCCGGCGGCGCCAACGCCCTTCACCTTCCGCATGCCGGGGGATGCCGCGCCGACGCATCGCGATCCCGTTCCGGCACCGCGCTTCGATTTCAGCACGACCCCCGCGCCCAATCCGGCTGCGCCGTCCGCCTCCGGTTCGGCTGCCCCTGCGCCGGCCGAGCCTTTCGCGTTCGACTTCGGGTTGAACCGGCCGGCGCCGGCCGCCACGCCGCAGACCTCCGAGGAAGCATATCAAGCCGATCCGCAAGCGACCGAAGCTGCGAGCGCCGCCGAGGAGCAGGATGCGATCGGCGATCTCATCGCGGCCGAACTCAGCCAGGAGATCGATGCGGCGCAAGATCAATTCCCGAACGAAGCTGAAGCTGAGCAGGCGACAGCGCCACCGGCCATGACGATCCGCAACGAGCCGCAGGTGTCTGCGCCCGAGGCCGGGCCAAGGGAAGCGTCCGACGACTTCAGGGTGGCACCGGTCTTCGGGCTTGGTGGTCCTAGCAGTCAGGTCGAGCCGGCAGCACCGCCGGTTCGCAACGAACCGGCGGCGGGCGGTGCACAGGCGGGATCAGCCAGCCAGGACCCGATAAGCGACATCGAATCACTCATCGGTGACGCCGTTCGTGTCCAGCGCGAAGCGGTCGCGCCGCGGGCAGACGTCGAACCGAAAACCGGCGAAACCCGGATGAATGCCAGCCCGGCCTTGCGCAGCCTTGCAACGCCTGTTCTGCCGCAAAGTCCTGCCGCACAGCGTTCGACCCCCGTGGCCGAAACCGTGGCAATGAGCGCAGAAGACACCATTCTTGCTGCCGCTGAGGCGAGCGGGGCTCAGGTGGATTGGGCCGACACGCATGAGGTGGCAACCGATTTCGAGCCGTCGGCCATCGGCGAGGAGCCGCATGCTCGCGTGCGGCGGGGGGGTGGGTTGCTTCGCGCCTTTGCAGGCCCGGCCATTGCCGTGGCGCTGCTGCTTGCAGCAGGTGTAGGGCTCTACAGCGTGCTGGGGCTCGGCGGCGGCAATGATGGACCGGCGCCGCTGCTGACGGCGGATGCCGGGCCGGTCAAGGAAGTGCCGGAAACGGCGGCCGATGCCGAGCCTGAACCGCAATCGGTGGTGTTCAGCGAGATTGCCGGGACTGCGACGCCGGCAGAGGACGAGCAGCTCGTCTCGCGGGACCAGAGCCAGACGACAGAGGTTGCTGCGCTGCCAACGGATGAGGCGAGCGCCGAGGGCCTCGTCAACCGCAAGGTGCGCACCGTGACCGTGCGGCCGGACGGTACGATCGTCGGTGGCGAGGATTCGGTGGCGGGCGCGGCCATGCTGCCGGTCGACCGGCCAAACGTGCCGGCTGTCCCCGGGGCCGAGCAGGCGACCCGGGCGATAACGGTGACGGAAGGCGAGACACCCGCACCGGCCGAGACGCAGGCGGCTGCCGCGTCGCCGGCAGACACGACAGGCGCGGCGGTCGGCCAAACCGGAACGGACGCGACGGATCCTGTGGCGGAGCTCATTGCAACCGCACCGACGGACCCTGCCGCCCCTGCGAACGCGGCTGCAGAAACACCGGCGACAAACACGGCAACCAGTGGCGCCACCGCTCCCGTGCCGATGCCCCGCATTGAACGTCCCTCGGCGCCTTCGACCGTCACCACGGTTGCCGATACCCCTTCGCAGCCGTTTAATGCGGTCATCCAGGGCACGCTGCAGCCGGTTGCTCCGCAGGCACCTGCCCAGCAGGCCGCGGTCAACCAGCAGCAAAGCAGCGCACCGGCCTATGTGCAGCTCTCCTCGCAGAGGTCGCAGGAGGCCGCCAAGCAGACCGCGACAAGCCTGCAGACCCGTTTCGGCAACCTCTTTGGTGGCACCTCGCTCGAAATCCAGCGCGTTGATCTGGGCGAGCGCGGCATCTACTACCGGGTGCGGCTGCCGGCGCAGTCGCTGCAAAGTGCCACGCAGATCTGCAACAGCGTCAAGTCTGGCGGCGGGGATTGCTTCACGCTTTAGGTGTGTTGCTATTCAGGTGATGCCGGTCTGCAAATGCCCGTTTTCTGCGCTTCCGGTGCTCTCGTACCCTAAGGTACGCTGCGCTCCGGTTCTCGAAAACGGCCAACTTTCGCCTCGGCCTGACCTGAATCCGAACACACCCAGGTGCGTACTGCGGACTTGACGCTCCACACCGCAGCAGCCAAGGTCGCCTGATCGTCAGGAGGCGGCCACCCAATGGCCATTACACCCAGCGACTGGTTCGACACGACGCCGGCGCGTGCGCCGGCCGATGAGGACGTGCTCAATGTCGACGTGACGGGCTATGAAGGCCCGCTTGACCTGCTGCTGGACCTGGCGCGCCGGCAAAAGGTGGACCTCGCCGCCGTTTCGATCCTCGCGCTCGCCGAGCAATATCTCGCCTTCATCGAGACGGTGCGCAGCCGGCGGATCGAGGTGGCAGCCGACTATCTCGTCATGGCGGCGTGGCTAGCCTACCTCAAGAGCCGGCTGATGGTGCCGCAGGCGCCCAGCGACGATGAGCCTTCGGGCGAGATGCTGGCGGCGCTGCTGCAGTTCCGCCTCAAGCGCCTCGAAGCCATGCGCAACGCCGCAAGCCAATTGATGCACCGGCCGCGCCTTGGCCTCAGGGTCTATGCGCGCGGCGAGCCCGAGCCGATGGTGGTCAACCGACGCAGCATCTGGGAGGCGAGCCTTTATGACCTGCTGAAGGCCTATGCCACGCAGCGCGAGCGGGGGATCGCCACCGACTATGCGCCCGTGCAGCGCACCGTCTGGTCTCTGCAGGAGGCGCGCGAAATCCTCGAGCGGCTGATCGGGGAGAGCATGGACTGGGTGCCGCTCGACACCTATCTTGCCGACTACCTCGCCTCGCCGCAGGAACGCGCGACGGTCAGAGCGTCGAGCTTTTCGGCCAGCCTTGAACTGGTGCGCCAGGGACAGGTAGAACTGCGCCAATCGAACGCTTTCGGGCCGCTCTTCGTGCGGCGGCGCAGGACTGGCGAGCAATAGGTTGGCACTGGCAGACGAATACGGCGAATTCCAAGAGGTCAAGGAACGCAATTTGCGTATCCTCGAAGCGCTGCTGTTCGCTTCGGCCGAGCCGCTGTCGGTGGCGCAAATGACCGGATTCCTGGGAGAAGGCGCCGATGCAGCGGCGCTGCTGACCGAGCTTGCCGAACGGTATGCCTCGCGCGGGGTCAACCTCGTCAGTCGCGGCGACAAATGGGCATTCCGCACGGCCGAAGACCTCGGCTTCCTGTTGCGGCGCGAGGAAGAGGACAACCGGCCGCTCTCGCGCGCCGCCCTCGAGACGCTTGCCATCATCGCCTATCACCAGCCGGCGACCCGTGCCGAAATTGAAGAAGTACGGGGCGTTGCGACGGGTAAGGGCACCATCGACCTGCTCATGGAAGCCGGTTGGGTGCGCATGCGCGGACGGCGGCGCACGCCGGGGCGGCCGGTGACCTACGGCACGACCGACGCTTTTCTCGATCATTTCGGGCTCGAAGCTTTGAGCGACCTGCCGGGACTGGAGGAGTTGAAGGGCGCGGGGCTGCTCTCGAGCCGCCTGCCGTCCTCCATGCAGATCCCGCTGCCCTTGGACGGACCGTTACGAGAGGACGAGGACCCGCTCGACCCGGACGATACGGATGGCAGCGACATCGACGACGACGAGGCTCGATGAGCGCCGGCGATCTTTCGGGGGAGTTTTCGGGCTGGGGCGCACGCGGCACCGCGGGGGTCAGCTTTGCGGCCGCACTCGCCTTCACCGGTGTCGATGTGCGGCTCGGGGGGCGCCCGGTGCTCGACCGGTTCGACCTTTCGCTGACGCCGGGCGAGATCGTCTGCCTCTTGGGCGAATCCGGCTCGGGCAAATCGACCGCGCTCAGGGTCGCTGCAGGCATCCAGAGAGTCGATGCCGGTGAGGTGAAGATCAACGACGAGGTGGTGTCCTCGCCTAATCGGCATGTGCCGCCCGACCGCCGCGGCATCGGTCTCATGTTCCAGGACTTTGCGCTTTTTCCACATCTTAGCGTGTTGCAGAACGTCATGTTCGGCTTACGGCACCTCGGGCGGGCCGGAGCGCGGGCGCAGGCCCATGCGGCGCTGGCCCGCGTCGGGCTTGCCGGACGCGAGGCAGACTACCCGCATATGCTTTCGGGCGGGCAGCAGCAGCGCCTGGCCCTGGCGCGAAGCGTCGCTCCACGCCCAGGCCTGCTGCTGCTCGACGAGCCTTTCTCGAGCCTTGATGCGCGCCTGCGCGAGAGCGTGCGAGCCGAGACCCTGGCAGTTCTGCGCGAGACCCGGGCAACGAGCGTCATCGTGACGCACGATCCGGAAGAGGCGATGCTGCTTGGCGATCGAGTGGCGCTGCTGCGGGCAGGGCGTATTGCCCAGGTCGATACGGCAGCCGAAATCTACCGCCATCCCGTCGATCTCAATGCAGCGCGGTTCTTCTCACCCTTGAGCGAGGTGGAGACGGTCGTGCGCGCCGGGGCGGCCGAGACACCGCTCGGCGTCGTGCCGACACCAGGGCGCCCAGACGGCAGGCGGGTCACTGTCGCCATCCGACCAGCCGGCGGCGTGGAACTCGACGCGGTATCCGGGAGCGTTCCCGGACGGATCGTCAGCAAGCGCGATGCGATCGGGGAAGACATTTACGAAGTCAAGGTCGAGGGCATCGAGCGGCCGCTGACCGTGCGTCAACGTTCGAACGGCGCGTTGCGACCTGGCGAAGACGTTTTCGTGATCCCCAATCCCGAACACATCCTTGTGTTTGATCGTGATTGAACCTATTTGTGCCGCTAGAAGTCGCGTGTATCGCGTTCTGAATATCGAAGGGAGATTTCTATGCACGCGCCATCGATTTGGGCCATCCTCATCGTCGCCATCGTCGTTGTTTTGCTGTTCGGGCGCGGCAAGATATCCGGCATGATGGGTGAGGTCGCTTCAGGCATCAAAGCCTTCCAGAAGGGCATGCGGGACGACGACAAGCCGGCCGAGCGTATTGAAACCGCTTCCGGCGTCGAGACGCGCGAAACCGAAAAGAGCAAGGACGCCTGAGGCCAACCGTGCCGGGCGCTTCACGCGCACCCAAATCCTTTAGGAACTAAGAGACGATGCTCGGCCTGGGCTGGATTGAAATGCTCGTTGTGGGCGTGGTGGCGCTGATCGTCATCGGCCCGAAAGACCTGCCTATGGTCATGCAGCGCATCGGCAAATTCGCCGGGCAGGTGCGGCGCATGGGCGCCGAGTTTCAGCGCGAGATAAACAAGACCACCGGTCTCGACGAGGTGCGCAACCTCAGGCAGTCCATCACTGAGCCGCTGCGCAAGTCGACCGAGGAAATTCGTCGCGAATTCAACGCCATGACCCCGAGTGGTCCCAAGCCCTCGGGCCTTATCAAGCCGTCCGATCCCGCCAAGGAAAGTGTTGCCGACGAAATCCGCGCGGCCGCCGGCATGGGGAAGGCCGAGCCGGTCAAGGCTGCTCGGACCGTGACGCCGAAGCCGCCGGCCAAAGCCGAACCCGTCGTCGAAGGTACGGTGGAACGTGCCGAACTGCAGGCGCTCGGGGATAAGCCCGCTCCAGTCAAGGCGCCGCGGGCGCGCAAGGGGGCGCTCGACCTCGCAACAAAGCAGGACGAACCTGGGCCGGCAAAAGCGCCGACGGCAAAGAAGCCCGCCGCGCGCAGGACATCGGCCAAGACCGCCGCATCGGCGACGGCTGAAAAGAAGCCGGCGCCTAGGAAGGCGCCTGCCCGCCGCAAGGCGCCCGCGAAGCCTGCTGAAACGGGCGGGGAGGGCTAAGTCATGGTCGACGCCCCCAAACAGATCGAAGACAAAACGGCCGAGCCCGAGGACGAACTCGCCGGCAGCGAAGCGCCGCTGCTCGATCACCTGATCGAGCTCAGGAAGCGTCTCATCCGTTCACTGATCGCGCTCGCCGTGCTGATGGTCGTCTCCTTCATCTTCGCCGGGCAGATCTTCGACATCCTGCTCCAGCCCTACAGATCAGTCGTGCCCAACCCAGCCGAGCTCGAGCTCATCTATACGGCGCCGCAGGAATTCTTCTTCACCCAGCTGAACATCGCCATGTTCGGTGCGATCTTCCTTGGCTTTCCCTTTGTAGCGACGCAGATCTACATGTTCGTGGCACCCGGCCTCTACCGGCACGAGCGCAAGGCCTTCGTCCCTTATCTCATTGCTACGCCCATCTTCTTCTTGCTGGGCGCGCTTCTGGTCTATTTCGCCGTCCTGCCCATGGCGATGCGGTTCTTCCAGAGCATGGAGACCGAGAACGTCTCTATGCTGGTCAAGGTCAGTGAGTATCTCGGCCTTGCCATGACGCTGATCATCGCCTTCGGCATCTGCTTCCAGCTACCGGTTGTCCTGACGCTCCTGGCGCGGATCGAACTCGTCAACTCCGATATGCTCAAGAAGGGCCGGCGCTACGCAATCGTGGCGATCCTGGCGATGGCAGCGTTCATCACGCCGCCAGATCCGATTTCGCAGATCGGCCTGACACTGCCGGTCTATCTTCTCTACGAAGCCTCGATCTGGTCGGTGCGTTGGATCGAGCGATCCCGGGCGGCCAAGCAAGCGGCAGAGGCCGCAAAGCCGCAGGCATAGGCGACGCACCGGGTTTCCCGGACGGCGCAAATGCGCTAACCCGTTTTCGTTCCGAGATTCAGAAGGCCGGCCCGCACCGGGCCTGACCATCCCATGTTCGACATCAAATGGATTCGTGCCAACGCCGAGGCGTTCGACACGGCAATGCAGCGGCGTGGCGCGCTGTTCCGGGCTGACAAGCTCATCGCACTCGACGAGAATCGTAGAGGAGTGATCGTCCGCCTCAATGAGGCCCAGGAGAAGCGCAACGCCGCCTCCAAGCAGATCGGTCAGGCCAAGGCGCAAAAGGACGAAGCCCGGGCGCAGGCGCTGATGGACGAGGTTTCGAGCCTCAAGGAGTTCATCCAGAAGGGCGAAGCCGAGGAGCGTGAGGCGGAGAAGGCCCTGAGGGAAGCGCTCGAGGTCATCCCCAACCTGCCGCTTGCCGACGTCCCCGTGGGCGAGGACGAGACGGACAATATCGAATATTTCGGACCCAACGGATCGCCGGAGCTCGCCGCCAAGGCGCGGCCGCCCAAGCCCGCGTTCACCTACCGGCCCAAGGAGCACTACGAACTCGGCGAGGCGATGGGTGAGATGGACTTCGAGGTGGCCGCCAAGTTGTCGGGCAGCCGCTTCGTGGTGTTGAAGTCGCATCTGGCGCGGCTGGAACGCGGCATCGGCCAATTCATGCTCGACATGCATGTCACCGAGCACGGCTATACCGAAGTGCAGCCGCCCTTGCTGGTGCGCGATGACGCGCTCTATGGCACGGGGCAATTGCCGAAATTCGAGGAGGATCTGTTTTTTGCCGGGCAGGGCGAGATGCGTTTCGCCCTCATTCCTACCGCCGAAGTTCCCCTCACCAACCTCGTGCGCGAAACCATCCTCGAGGAGAAGGAATTGCCGTTACGCTTCAGCGCACTCACTCCGTGCTTCCGCTCGGAGGCGGGTTCGGCGGGGCGGGACACGCGCGGCATGCTGCGGCAGCACCAGTTCAACAAGGTTGAGATGGTCTCGATCACCACGCCCGAGACCTCGATCGACGAGCACGAACGCATGCTCGACTGTGCCGAGAAGGTGCTGGCCCGGCTGGGGCTGCACTATCGCGTCATGACACTTTCGACCGGAGATATGGGGTTCGGCGCGCAAAAGACCTACGATATCGAGGTGTGGCTGCCGGGCCAGGACGCCTATCGCGAGATTTCGTCGGTGTCGGTGTGCGGGGATTTCCAGGCCCGGCGCATGGAAGCGCGCTACCGCGCCACCGACGGCAAGCCGCGCTATGTCCATACCCTCAACGGGTCGGGCACTGCGGTCGGCCGGGCGCTGATCGCCGTGATGGAGAACTACCAGCAGGAAGACGGCTCGATCGCCGTGCCCGAAGCGTTGCGGCCCTATATGGGGGGCCTGGCCACCATCGGCGGCCGCTGAGATGGGGACCCTGCGCATCCTTCTGACCAATGACGACGGTGTGGATGCGCCGGGCATCGCCGTCTTGCAAAGGATCGCACGCGCGCTTTCCGACGACGTCTGGGTGGTGGCGCCGGAAGGCAACCAGAGCGGGGCAGGGCACCGTTTCACGTTCGGACGTGAGCTCGAGGCCGTCGAGCGAAGCGAACGCATCTATGCCATAGACGGCGCCTCACCAGCCGACTGCGTCGTCTATGGCATAACGCACCTGCTCAAGGACCGGCGGCCGGACCTAGTGCTTTCGGGCGTCAACAACGGGCAGAATCTAGGCGACATCATCCATTGCTCGGGGACGGCGGCCGGCGCGCGCGAGGGCGCGCTGCAAGGTGCGCTGGGCATCGCGCTTAGCCAGGCAGTCGACTACGTCCACGGCCACGACGTCGTCTGGGACAATGCGAAGCGCTACGGTGCCGAGGTCATCCGGCAGATCCTCGCAGGCGCCGAGGGACGGGACACGTTCTACAACGTCAACTTTCCGCTCGGCGACCCCGAGACGGTCGCGGGTATTCGCGTGGTGCCCCACCAGCGCTTCTCGCGCTCGCCGTTTCGCTACTATGCCAGCCACAACGCCGATAAATTCTTCATCGCCATCCCCGAGACGCCCTTGCCGCTGGACCGGCAGGCCGATTTCGAGGTGCTGCATGAGGATCGGGCAATCACTGTAACGCCGATCAGCCTCATGCAGACAGATATGGGGGCGATGGCACGGCTCGAAGGGAAGCTGCGCCTGGAGTAGCCTTCGCCATCACTTTCCGGCGATGCGGCAGTGGAGCACATATGTGCGGATCGCCGATTGCATTAAAACGGCGCCAGGCGAAAAGAGGAGCGCTCGATCTTGGAGTTTTCGCTGCCGATCGTATTCGGGGCCGGGATACTGAGTTTCCTCAGCCCCTGCGTATTGCCGCTGGTGCCCCCCTACCTCACCTATATGAGCGGGGCGAGCTTCGAGCAGTTGCGCGCCGACGGCCAGGGGGCGGCGGCTCTGCAGAGGCGGGCGGCGGGCACGTCGCTCTTCTTCATCCTCGGCTTCTCGCTGGTCTTCGTTACCCTCGGAGCGACTGCGACAGCGTTCGGCCAGGCGTTCCGGCAGGCCCTGCCGGTGCTCACGCCCATCGCCGGCATCGTCATCATCGCCATGGGCCTGCACTTCCTCGGCGTCTATCGCTTCGGATTCCTCGACCGTCAGTTGCGGCATCGGGGACCGGGCACGGCGAGCGGCCCTATTGGCGGGTTCCTCCTCGGCCTTGCCTTCGCCGTTGGCTGGACGCCCTGCATCGGGCCAGTGCTGGCGGCGATCCTGTCGGTGGCCGCGAGCCGTCAGACTGCCGCGGAGGGGGCGGCGCTCCTCGGCCTCTATTCGCTGGGGCTCGGGGTTCCGTTTTTCCTTGCCGGAATCGCGGTCGGTCCTTTCCTTACCTTCTTCCAGAGTTTCCGCCGGCATTTGGGCGTTGTGGAAAAGATTATGGGCGGGCTGCTGGTGTTGACCGGCCTGCTTTTCTTAACCGGCCAGTTCACGCGTCTATCCTACTGGTTCCTCGAAACTTTCCCTGTTCTTTCCCAGTTTGGCTGAGCACAAGACCCCTTTAACCTTGCGGGCAGTTTTTGCACACAAGCCCATCCGCTCCCGCCAATGTGAACGCGAGCTTTACCGGCTGCCGGCAGGGTGGCTGGCGTCGACGGACAAGGAAAGTCCATGAGTGGGGAGACTGCGCTTTTGAGCTCTGCGCCGGTGATGAAGGCCGCCGCGGCCGGTGCCGCGGCCGGTCCGATCGTCGACGTGGGCGCCTTTTCCGTCGCGGTCACCAGCCGCATCGCGGATGTCGAGGCAGTCTGGAGGCAACTCGAGGCGGCAGGCGTCGAATCGCCCGGTCAGAGCTACGACTTCATCCGTCTGTGGGTTCGCGAACGGGCGGTGCCCGAGCGGGACCAGCTCTATCTTGTCGGGTCGGTTGGGTCAGTGCCGGTGGCGTTGATGGCGCTGCAGCGGCGTACCGCATTCGGCGTCAGGGTGCTGACGTGGTTTCCCGGCACGCATGTGGGGTGTCACGCACCGCTCGTCGACCGGCAACGGCTGGCGGCTCTCGGGTCGGAGGGGCGGCGGGCGTTCTGGCGCGCGCTGACGGCGAAAATCGCCGATGCCGATGTGGTCTACCTGCGGGCGGTTCCAGCGGAAAGTGAAGGTCACGACGGAACTTTCGATGAGTTGGGACGTGCCGTGGCCGTCGATACGCTTTACCGCGCGCGCTTTGCCAGCTGGGAAGAGTGCGACCGCATCCAGCGCAGCCGTTCGCGCCGCAAGCACGACCGGCAGCAGGGCGAGCGGCTTTCCGCCATGGGCGAGGTCGCCTTTGCCGAGATGCGCAACGGCGATGACGTCGACCAGGCCCTCTCGACCATGTTCCGCCAGCGTTCGGCCCGATTCAAGCAGATGGGTATCCGCGACATTTTCGCGCTGAACAACTTCGCCGGTTTCTACCGGGCGGCGCTGCGGACGGACTCGCATGTCGATGTTCGCCTGCACGTTCTGCAGCTTGACGGCCAGATTGTCGCCACGCGCTATAACATCGTGCATGGGGAGCGGATGTTCTGCCTCATATCGTCGATGTCGGACGATCAGGCGATCCAGAGCGGATCGCCGGGAAAGCAGTGCCTGTTGCGAGTGATGCAGACCGTATTCGACGCCGGCATTCGCATTTTCGACATGGGGGCCGGCTTCACCGACGAGAAGCGGCACTGGTGCAATGAGCAGACGGTGTTGCGCCAGCACTATGTAGCGCTGACCTGGCGCGGCCGGCTGGCCGTCGCCGCCCATGAGCGTTTCCAAACCACGCGGGCGTGGATCAAGGCCGACCGGCGCTTCATCAGCCTGCGGCGCAGCCTCGGAAGGATCCTCCACCGCAAGAGCTGGCAGAGTGGAGAGGTCGACCCGGGCTGACCGGGAAGGTTTGCCGCATCCATCCGAGCAGCGCATTCAAATTCGCCCAGCCGGATGTGTCCGTTTCATGCAATCCTGGACGTCCCCCTAGTGGGGACGTGTCGGGAGCAACTCATGCTTTTTACGATTTTGATCTATGGCGCCGAAGGGCTGGCGGACCGTTTGCCGGCTACCGAGCGGGAAGCACTCCTCGATAAGCACCGCGCCCTGCAGGCAAGGCTGCAGGCAGAGGGCAAGTTCCGCGGTGCCGTGCAACTGATGCCGCCTTCGACGGCCATGAAGGTGCAGGACAAGGGCAGCGGCTTGCGTGTGCTCGATGGCCCCTACGCCGAATCCAAGGAACAGATCCTCGGCTTCTACCTCGTCGAATGCGACACCATGGAAGAAGCGCTCGAGGCGGCCAAGGCGCTTCCGCAGGGAGTGGCCCAAATGGAGGTTCGAGCGGTCAACTGGGCGGGCGGGCTACAGTGAGTTCCGCAGAATGGGCGGAAGCCGTTGGTGATGTGAGTGGAATGGACGGAGCGGGTCTGACCAGCGCCATCTTCGCAGACAGCAGACCACGGGCGCTGGCGGTACTGGTGCGCAGCTTCCGCAATCTCGATGTCGCCGAGGAGCTGTACCAGGAAGCATGCCTGCGAGCAGCGGAGCACTGGCGCGGAACCGGCGTCCCGCGCGACCCGACGGCCTGGCTGATTACGGTGGCGCATAATGCCGGGTTCGACCGTATCCGCAGGGACCGCCGCCTTTCACCGGTCGACGTCGGGACGGCGCTGGATGCGCTGTCGGGTGGCGATGCGCAGGCCGAGATTGCGGAGGCGATCGACCGGACCGAATACAGGGACGATGTGCTGCGTCTGCTGTTCATGTGCTGCCATCCGCAGCTGAAGGTGCATGAGCAGTTGGCGTTGGCATTGAAAGTGATCGTCGGCTTTTCGGTCGAAGAGATCGCGCGCGCCTTCGTGGTGACGCCCGACACGATGCAGCGACGGCTGTCGCGCGCAAAGGCGCGCGCAGCCGGCATTGCTTCGAAGTTGGATACGCCAAGCCTGGCTGAGCGGGCTGAGCGACTCAGCGCAGTTCAGACCATGATCTATCTGCTCTTCAACGAGGGCTATACCGCCGCAAGCGGCAGTGAGCACATACGGCATGCACTCTGTGAGGAGGCGATCCGACTGGCCCGGCTACTTCTTGAACTGTTCCCTGGGCAGGCCGAGCTGATGGGGCTGTTGGCGCTCTGCCTACTGCAGCACGCGCGCACCGGCGCGCGCATCGACGGGGAGGGGCGGTTGGTTTCTCTCGAGGATCAGGACCGGTCGCTCTGGGATCGGGATAGAATCGTCGAGGGCCGGGTGCTGGTCGAGAAGGCGCTGATGAAAGGCCGCCCGGGGCCGCTGCAGGTGCAGGCGGCGATAGCGGCCGTCCACTGCGCGGCCGAACGCGCCGAGGATACCGACTGGCCGGAGATCGAGCGTCTTTACGGTGCCCTGGAACTGCTGGCGCCCGGCCCGGTGGTGACGCTCAACCGCGCGGTCGCGATCGGAAAGGTTCGCGGGCCGGAAGCGGCGCTGGCGACGCTGATCCCGCTAGCCGAAGAGCTCGATCGCTACCGGCCCTATCACTCGGTGCGCGCCGCACTCCTGGAGGAGAGCGGTAAGATCGAGGCGGCGATCGCTGCGCTCAAGGCGGCGCTTTCCTGCGAGCCGACCCGCCAGGAGTCGGCATATCTGAGGGAGAACATTGCGGCGCTCGAGACCTTGCGCGCGACATGATTGGCCAAATGCGCATGGGTTTGGCGTCAGTTTTGAAAATTCTCAGTTGCACTGTCCGGTTCGGCCAACCTGGCGCGTCCTCTTGGTGTGCTCGAGAGAGCGCACTTAACAATCTGTGATTGAACATGAGGACGACAATGGCAAACGAACCCAACACCACTCATGGCAGCCCGAGCTGGCTTCAGCATTCGAGCCGGGATCCTGCTGCCGCGCGCAAATTCTACGAGACTGTGCTCGGTTGGACCGTCAGCGAAATGCCGATGAAGGACGGCTCGAATTACCCGGCCATCGTCGTCGGGGAGGCACCCGTCGGCGGCTTCTCGCCAATGCCGGGCGATGGCGGCTGGCTCGCCTATATCACTGTCGACGACGTCGATACACGTCTCGCCAAAGCCAAGGCGGCCGGCGCCGTGATCGTTTCGGAAGCGATGACGGCTCCGGGCGTCGGACGCATGGCCACGATCGCGGATCCGTTCGGAGGAAGGGTTGCGCTGATCGACTACACGAAGGCCTGACGACAAAATTGCTGCCGGCTTCCAGCCGCCGGCAGCAGAGATGCTTCAGATCAGCTTCAACCCACGCAGCGACGTGTGCCCGGCCTTGCCGATGATGATGTGGTCGTGGAGCGTGATGCCGAGCGGCTTGGCAATGTCGGCGATCTCGCGGGTCATGCGCACATCGGCCGAGGAGGGGGCCGGATCGCCCGACGGGTGGTTGTGGACGAGGATCAGGGCTGTCGCCGAAAGCTCGAGCGAGCGCTTGATGACTTCGCGTGGATAGACCGGGGTATGATCGACGGTACCGGTCTGTTGTACCTCGTCGGCAATCAGCCGGTTCTTCTTGTCCAGGAAGAGGATGCGGAACTGCTCGATGTCATCGAAGGCCATCTGCGCCCGGCAATAGTCGATGAGCTGGTTCCACGAGCCGAGGATCGGCTGGTCGCGCACGATCTGGTCGCGCCCATAGCGCTGGGCGACGGCCTGCATGACCTTGATGTGGGTGATGGTCGTCTCACCCAACCCCTTGATCTCGGTGAGGCGTGCCCTGCTGGCCCCGAGCACCTGCGAGAACGAACCGAAACGGGCGATGAGATCCTTGGCGAGCTGCTTGGTGTCTTTTTGCGGGATGATCATGTGGAGCATCAGCTCCAGTAGCTCGTAGTCCTGCAGAGCCTCGCCGCCGACGGCATTGAAGCGTTGGCGCGCACGTTCGCGGTGGCCCAGATAGTGCGGCTTGACGGCTTCAGGCAGGTCGCCTTCCGGTTTGACGGCCTGCGGCACGGTCAGGCCCGGGCGAGGGGGTTGAAGAGGCCGGCGGGCGAGAGGGTGAATACCTCGCAGCCGTCTTCGGTAATGCCGATCGAGTGCTCGCACTGGGCCGACAGGGTGCGGTCACGGGTGACCGCCGTCCAGCCGTCCGAAAGGATCTTCACGTGCGGGCGGCCGAGATTGATCATCGGCTCGATGGTGAAGATCATGCCGGGCTTGAGCTCGATGCCGGTGCCAGGCGTGCCGAAGTGCATGATGTTGGGCTCGTCGTGGAAGAGACGCCCGACACCATGGCCGACGAAGTCCCTGACGACACTGGTGCGTTCGCCCTCGGCATAGGCCTGGATGGCCGCGCCGATGTCGCCGGTGGTATTGCCGGGCCTCGCGGCGGCGATGCCGCGCTCGAGGCTCTCATAGGTGACTTCGACCAGCCGCTCGGCTTTGCGCGAGACCTCGCCGATCGGGTACATTCGGCTCGAATCGCCGTGCCAGCCGTCGACGACGAGGGTCAGGTCGATGTTGACGATGTCGCCTTCGCGCAATGGCCGTTCATCGGGAATACCGTGGCAGACGACGTGGTTGATCGAGGTGCAGACCGAGTGTCGGTAGCCCTTGTAGAAGAGCGTTGCAGGTATCGCGCCGTGATCGCGGGCGAACTCGTAGGCGAGCCTGTCGAGCTTGATGGTCGGCACGCCGGGCTGAGCGTGTTCGACCAGCATGTCGAGCGCTTCGGCCGTCAGCCGCCCTGCCTTGCGCATGCCGGCAAAGCCTTCTTCCCCGTGCAGAGGGATAACGCCGGGTGTGCGGCGGGCCTTGGCCTGGGCATCGACATAGGTGATCATGAACACTCCGGCCGCACCGCGGCGATATTGATTTACCTATAAGTAATCGGTGCCCCTGCTGATGGGAAGAGCCTGGTGCCTGCTCGCCAACAATCGCGCCCGCGAGATCGCCGCTGGCGCGCGCTCTCGGGGAGGGATGTGACGAGTTCCGGCCGCTTGGTTTCGGCGTATTTCAATCGATTGCGGAGACGTCATGGACGCCGCCAGTCTTGCCGGTCTGCTGCTCCTTGCGAGTGTCGCGGCCTATATCCAGACGCTGACCGGCTTTGCCTTCGGGCTGGTGATGATGGGCGGAATCGGGCTCACGGGATTGATGTCCCTGCCGGATGCCGCGGTGGTCGTCAGCGTCCTGACGCTGGTCAATGCCACACAGGTGCTGGTGCGGGGTTGGCGCGATGTTGCCTGGCGTGAACTGCTGCTCGTCCTCGTGGCCGGCCTGCCGATGCTGCTTGCCGGCTACTGGCTGCTCGAGTATCTGGCCGCGACCAGCATAGTATGGCTGCAGTTGATCCTCGGTCTGGTCATCGTCGCCTCCAGCATACAGCTTTCGTTCAAGCCGCATCCACGCACGACGATGTCGCCAAAGGCGACTTTCCTCGGTTTCGGCGCCGTTTCCGGGCTCATGAGCGGCTTGTTCTCGACCTCGGGACCACCGTTGATCTACCATTTCTACCGACAGCCCTGGCCCCATGCGAAAGTGCGCGAAACGCTGGTTTCCGTTTTCGCCACCTATGCGGTGGTGCGCTTCATGAGCGTTGCTGCGTCCGGCAACTTGCCGGCGCCACGGGTGTGGTGGTCCCTCTTGGCCATCCCAGTAGTCATGGCGCTCACGTTCGTGGCCAAACGCTGGCCGCCGCCGGTCTCGCAGCTCTTCCTGCGGCGGGCAGCCTTCCTGCTCCTGCTGCTCTCGGGCCTTTCGCTGTTTATTCCGGCCGCCCTCGCATTGCTGGGCGCTTTCGGACAAGCAATCTAGATGTAGTCGCCGGCCGGGAGTATTGGCAGGGCCTGCCGCAAGGTGATGGTCTCGGTCGAAAGAGCGCAATCATAGCAGAGCGCCTCGACGCCAGCGGCTTTGGCCAGCGCAAAGGCGGCGGCATATCTGGGGTCGAGGTCGCCGGCAAGACCGAACCGGCTGCAGTCGGTCCGCTGCACGAGATAGAGCATGACCGCACGATGGCCGGCGGCAACCATCGCCGAAAGCTCGGCAAGGTGCCGTGCGCCGCGCTCGGTCGGGCTGTCCGGGAATTCGGCAAGGCCCGGTTCGCGTGAAAAATGCACGTTCTTGACCTCGAGATAGAGGTCGGGGAGGCCCTCGCAGGTCAGGAGAAAGTCCACTCGGCTTCTTTCGCCGTACTTCACCTCCGGTCGGCACGACTCATAGGCGGCGAGCTCGGGGATGGCGCCACTGGCGACCGCTTCGGCAACGATGCGGTTGGGATGGGCTGTATTGATGCCGACGAGGCCAGTGGGCAGTTCCACCAGCTCCAGGTTCCAGGCAAGCTTTCGCGCCGGGTTTGCCGATGGCGACACCCAGACGGGCAGGCCTGGGTCCTTCAGGCCCAGCATCGCCCCCGGATTGGCGCAATGGGCAACGATCTCCTCGCCCGAATCGAGGCGGACATCGGCAAGGAAGCGTTTGTAGCGGGCAACGAGCGTGCCGCGCTGCATCGGTTGGGGGAGGCGCATGGGCTGCTTGACCTTTGGCGTGTCAGCGGGCATCCATGGCCGGCAGCAAGCCCGCAGGTCAAGCCATGACGAGCCAAGACATAGTAACCGCCGGTCTCGTGGTCATCGGCGACGAGATCCTTTCCGGGCGGACCAAGGACGTCAACATCGGTGCGACCGCCGAGTTCTGCACGGACCTCGGCATCGAGCTGAGGGAAGTGCGCATCGTCTCCGATGAACTCGACGCCATCGTCGAGGCGGTCAACGCGTTGCGCGCCCGCTATACCTATGTGTTCACCACCGGCGGCATCGGACCGACTCACGACGACATCACGGCCGACGCCATCGCCAAAGCCTTCGGGGTGGCACTGCCCATTAACGAGACGGCGCGGGCGATGCTGGAAGCGCGCTGGAAACAGACCGGCACCGAGATCAACGAGGCACGGCTGCGCATGGCACGCATCCCGGAAGGAGCCGACCTCATCGTCAATTCGGTGAGCGCGGCCCCGGGTTTTCGCATCGGCAACGTCCACGTCATGGCCGGTGTGCCGGTTATCATGCGTTCCATGCTCGAGGCTTTGGCCCCTAAGTTGAGGGGCGGACGCAAGGTTGCTTCCATCACGGTCAAGGCTGCCGTCGGCGAGGGGACGGTCGGTGGACCGCTCGCGCGGCTCCAGGCCGAGTATCCCGACGTCAAGATGGGCAGCTATCCGCAGATGGGCCGAGACCGGGTGATGACGGAACTGGTGCTGCGCTCGTCCGATCCGGTGCTGCTCGAAGAGGCGGCTGAAAAGGTGCGCGCCATGGTGGCTGAAGCCCACGCGAAAGCTGGGGTGGAACCGCCTGCGGAGGATTGAGGGCACAGCCGCATTTTGCTATTGGCGTGCCTTCCCCGCGCTGTCAGCTGGAGAGCCGAGCCTTGAGCACCAACCAGAAGTCGTTCCCGGTCACCTGGGATCAGTTCCACCGCGACAGCCGGGCGCTCGCCTGGCGGCTGATGGGTATGGGCTCGTTCGACGCAGTCGTCGCCATTGCCCGGGGCGGCTTGGTGCCGGCGGCGATCGTGGCGCGCGAACTCAACATCCGCACCGTCGAGACGGTGGCGGTCAAGAGCTACGACCATCAGAACCAGGGCCACATCAAGGTCCTGAAGGAAATCTCCAAGCCCGTACTCGAGATGGCGCAGAACGGGGGCAAGGTGCTCATCGTCGACGACCTGGTCGATACCGGCGCGACGGCCCGCGTCGTGCGTGACATGCTGCCGGGGGCCCATTTTGCCACCGTCTACGCCAAGCCCAAGGGGCGCGAGTTGGTCGATACCTTCGTCACGGAGGTCAGCCAGGATACCTGGATCTTCTTCCCCTGGGATCTCGACGTAGCCTATGTGGCGCCGATCTCGGGAGGGACGGACTGAGGCTGGCAATTAACCCTTCCGGCACAGGAACAGTCCGACGACCTTCCTGATCTCGAAAACACCGCCTGCCGCCTCGAAGGCAGCCTCGGTGAGCTCGCGCAGGCGTGCCTGCTGCTCGGCCGGTGCGCCGTCGCCCGGGGGGTGAGAGAGCAGGAATGCAACGACGTCCTTCGGATCGGTGCAGACGAGCCGGCTCTGGAAGGGGAATTCCTCCACCTCACCGAAGGCTGCCCTCAGCATCGGTCCGCCCATTTCGAGATCGAACAGGCCCGCGATCGGGCTGCCCGGCTTGCCGCCGAAGGCCCTGTAGCCGAGATCGTATAGGCTGGCGCAGTCGTCGCGACCGTTGGTGGTGACGATGGCAACGCCGCCGGGCTTGAGGACGCGCGCGATCTCAGCAATCGCCCTGGCGCGATCGGACGCGTGATAGAGCATGTGCACGGCGAAAATCGCATCGAAGCTGGCATCGTCGAAGGGAAGTTCCGTCACATCAGCGACAGTACCCTCGACTTCAGCCCAGCGCCCGATGCCGCGCACGCGTGCGATGGCTTCGTCCACCATTCCAGGGGAGAGGTCGGCAAGCTGGATGTCGAGTGATTCCGGCAGGCTTTCGGCTGCCTCTGCCCAGAACCAGCCGGGGCCGCATCCGATGTCGAGGACGCGTGAACCAGATTGGAGCTTCGCCTTTCCCGCAATCCAACTGAACCAGGGCGCCTCGGTCTGCGCATATTTGCGGTGCAGTCGGGCACGGGCCTCGAGCTTGGAGCTGTCGCCATATTGTTCGCGATTGTCCACGAGATCTGCTTGCGTCATTGGACACTCCCCCATGTCTGGTGCACTCGTCCTCCTACGCCAAGGCTTTGGAGGATACTCCGTCGTCTGGCGATCTCCGGGTGGCTGCCACCCGAAGCTCGAAGAGCGAAGGGTGGTGCGGGCGGCGGGACTCGAACCCGCATGGCCGAAGCCGAGGGATTTTAAGTCCCTTGTGTCTACCGATTCCACCACGCCCGCGCTCTTGGCCTCGCGCCTCGTGTTTGTCACAAGGCTTGCCCCAAGACAATGTGGTGCAGGATTCGGAGGTTGTCATGCTGTTGAAGCGTGAACTGTTGGAAGACATCAAGGCGGGCAGGGTGGATATCGTCTTCCGGCGCTGGAAGCGGCCGACGGTCAAGGCCGGTGGTACACTGAAGACCAAGGTGGGCCTGCTAGCCATCAAGGCGATGGACGAAATACGTCCTGAGGACGTCAGCGATACCGACGCCCGCCGTGCTGGTTTCGCCGACGCGGCCGACTTTCGCAAATGGCTGTTGACGATGAAAGAGGGACACCTCTTCCACCGCATTGAAGTTGCCTTCATCGGAGAAGGTTGAAGTTCCGAACCAGAATCCGGATCTTCCGTCAACGTCTTGGGTGTGAACCGCAATTCCTGCCCGATCGTGCGGACTTGCGTTCCTCAAAATGGCGCCGGCACCACGAACCGGCATGTCTCCCCCGTCGTCGGGTGCACGAATTCCAGTTCCTCGGCGTGGAGCTGAAGACGATCGGCGGCGGCGAACGCCCTTTGGTCGGCGTAGAATGCATCGCCGAGGATTACGTGGCCGACGGCCAGCATGTGCACGCGCAACTGATGGGTTCGGCCGGTCAAGGGGAAGAGGCGCAGACGCGTGGCGTTCGTCTCGCGTGCGATCACCTGCCAGCGCGTCTGGGCCGGGCGTCCGTGCTCCAAATCCACCTTCTGGCGGGGCTTGTGCTCCCAATCGGTCATCAGCGGCAGGTCGATGAGGCCCTCCTCCTTATCGAGAACGCCGGCGACGCGCGCCACATAGCTCTTTTTCGTCGTGCGTTTCTCGAACTGGATACCGAGCCGCCCGTGGGCGCGCTTGTTCAGCGCCATCAGGATGAGGCCCGAGGTGTCCTTGTCGAGCCGGTGCACCATCTCGGCGGTCGGCCACTGCTTGCGGGCGCGGTGGCGGATCGAATCCCAGAGGGAAGGATGGCGGCCGGGCACGGAGAGAAGCCCGCTCGGCTTGTCGAGCACGAGCAGGTCATCGTCGACATAGACCACGTTCAGGTAGGGTTCAGTCGGGGGATCGTAATCAACCAGTGTCGGCAGGGGTTCGGACATGGCCGGGCTTTAGCAGGTCTTGCGCTCCGATGACAGAACGAGGTTGGAACGCTGGTTTTGCGGCGTGATCCAGACTCGGCTAGATTGGCGCAATTCTGCCTGGGGGATGCAGCATGTGGGACTTTTCCGTCGGACGCGGTCTTTCGATGATGGCTAGAACCTGGCCGTTCATTGTCTTCCGCCTGGTCGTCTATTTCGGCATCGCCGTCGCCTATGTGCTGGCGACTGGGGTGGGGGCCGGCATCGGCTGGGGCGTAGGTGCCTTTGGCGACGCCGATTTCCAGGGCGCGACAATGTTCTGGGGTGGAGCGGCCGGCTTTGGACTCACGGCGGGCCTGCTCTATTTCCTGCGCGAATACATCCTCTACATGGTCAAGGCCGGCCATATTGCAGTGCTGGTCGAGCTGCTCGACGATCACCCCATTCCCGACGGGCGTCCGCAGATCGAGCATGCAACGGGCGTCGTCAAGGAACGCTTTGCCGAAACCAACGTGCTCTTTGCCCTCGACCTCTTGGTCAAGGGCGTGCTGGCCGCGGTCACCGGACTGGTGCAGGGCGTTGCTTCGCTGATTCCGATCCCGGGTCTGCAGCAGTTCGTGGGACTGGTGCGGGCGTTCCTGCGGATCGCTGTCGGGCTCGTCGACGAGGTCATCCTCGCCTACGTCATCCGCACGCGGGCCGACAATCCCTGGGCGGCAGCCAAGACCGCGCTCGTCCTTTATGGGCAGAACTATCCCATCATGCTCAAGAACGCCGCCTGGCTCACGATCTTCACCTATGTGCTCGCCTTTGTCGTCTTCCTGGTCATGCTGGCGCCAGCGGCTGCCGTGGTCTGGTTCATCCCCGGAGGCTGGTCGGCCGGCGGCTTCGTCTTCGCCATCCTTTTTGCTTGGGCAGTCAAGGCCGCGCTCATCGAGCCTTTCGCCATTGCCTGCATGATGCAGGTCTATTTCAAGACGATCGAGGGGCAGGTGCCCGATCCGGTATGGGAGGGGCGGCTCTCGTCGGCGTCCAAGAAATTCAATCAGTTGAAGGACAAGGCTGCAGGCTGGATCGGCCATAAACCGGACGGGGCGGAAGGCCCCGCCGCTCCCGCAACGCCGCCGGCATGATCGCTGGTCAGTTGTTCATTCGAAGCTGTAGTGCAGGCGCACGCAGCCCGGGTCGATCACCTTGGCCGATAGCAGCCGGGGCGACGCCTTGAAACCGGTCGGCGGGAAGAGCGGGTATCCGCCGCCGATGATTTCGGGAATGACGTAGATCTCGATCTCGTCGAGTGCACCGCGTTCCATGAACGCCATCTGCAGCTTGCCACCGCCCAGCATCCATACGTCTCCGTCATCGAGTGCGCGCAGTTCGGCGATGAGAGCGTCGACGTCGGTTCGGGTCTCGAGCGGTCCTTTGGGAGTGTCGATGGGGTGGGAGGTCACGACGAACACCCGCTGGTCTCCGTATTCCCACTTGCCCGGGTACTTTTCGATCCAGTCATAGGTGCCACGGCCCATGACCACGGTGTGGATGCGCTTGATGAACTTGCGGTAGTCATGCTCGCCGAAGTCGGCATCGTATTTCATCAGCCAATCGAGTTTTTCGTCCGCCGTGGCAATGTAGCCGTCGAGGCTTGTGGCGATGTATCCGAGAATTCTGGCCATGATGGATCTCCTCGTGTAGGATCGCTGCGTATATAAATGAACGTTCATTTACTATGGATTCCGAATGGTTCGCAAGAGGTCAGTGAGCGACGAGGCGATTCTCGATGCGGCGATGGCAGTGATGGTGCGTTCCGGGCCGGAGGCGGTGACCTTCGCCTCGGTCGGTAGGGAGGTGGGGCTCTCGGCTGCAACCCTGGTGCAGCGCTTTCCGACCAAGGTCGCGTTCTTGCGTGCTGCGCTGTTGCGCGCCTGGGACCAACTGGATGCGCTAACCGCTGAGCTCGACGCTGCTATGGAGATCAGTCCCGAAGGGGCGGTCGCCATGCTGGTCGCCATGTTTCCAACGGGGGAGGGCGAGACCGATTACGCCGAAGGTCTGCTGATCCTGCGCGAAGATGTGCGCGATCCGGTCCTTCGGGCGCGGGGGACCCGCTGGGGCGAGGTACTGGCCAAAGCCCTTGGGCGGCGACTGACGCCGGACACGGCGACGCAGGATCTGCTGGGGCGGCTTATGGCGAGCCAGTGGCAGGGCGCGCAGATCTGGTGGGCGTTCTCGCGCAGGGGCAGCGCCGCGAGCTTCATCGGGCGTGAGCTGCGAGACTGGTGTGCAGTGGTGCTGGCGCGCGAACGAGAAGGATGAGCGGCCTTGCGACAGCCATGGTGAAGCGGCACAATCACTAAGCGTATGGATGGATGCCATGGCTTATTGCCTCATTGAAACCGAACTCGGCTGGTTCGGCCTCGCCTGGAGCGTAGCGGGCATCACGCGTGCCTATCTGCCGGGCGAGGAGCCGGACGCGCTGCGGTCGCGCATGGCGCGACACGGACCGGAACTTGGGTCGGAAGAGGATAGCGTGCCGGCATTCGTCGCCGAGGCACGGTCGTTGATCGCAGACTACGCGCAAGGTCTTCCCGTGTCGTTCGCCGGACTGCCGCTCGATTTTGCCGGTGTCGGTGGTTTCAATCGTCGCGTCTATGAGGACATCCTCAGCCTCGGCTGGGGCGAGACCACCACTTATGGCGACATCGCCCGACGAGTAGGAGATATCGCGCTTTCACGCGCGGTCGGGCAGGCAATGGGGGCGAATCCAATTCCACTCATCATCCCATGTCACCGGGTCCTGGCCAGCGGTGGCAAGACAGGCGGTTTCTCCGCCCCGGGGGGAGCGCGGGCGAAGCTGCGCATGCTCGCCTTGGAAGGCGTGGACGCGGGGCCGCATCCGACTGCCCAACTGAGTTTCGGCTTCTAGAACGGGTGGCGGCATCGTAAGGTCCCGGCGAATATCAGAGCTGGTGGGTGCGCATCAGATGAGTTTCAAGTTCTCGCGGGATGATAAATCCACGGCGGCGGGGGTGCGCCGGATCGCTCGGCAGGAAATCGAGTCGGCGCTGAGCGAGATCGCCGATGCTGATATGGGTTTTGACGAAAAGGTGCATCGAGTTCGCCGGCGCTGCAAGAAGCTGCGCGGGCTGATCCGCCTGATACGGCCCGGATTCAATACCTATAGCAGCGTCAACGCGGCGGTTCGCGAGGCTGCCGCCGGGCTTGCGCACACACGCGATGCGGCCGTGGTGGTCGAGACGCTCGATAGCCTTGCCAAAGCGGGCAACGGATCTGTCGAGCCAGGGACCTATGAGCGACTGCGTGCCCGGCTGACCGAACGCGCGGTCCACAAGGCAAGTTCGGCTGAGGAAGAGCGGCTGCTCGAAGAATTTGCCGGCCGTGTGGGCGCGCTGGAGGATTCGATCACCGGATGGCGGCTTGAAAAGCGGGAGTTTGCTGCACTCGAGGGCGGTCTGACCCAGGTTTACAAGCGGATGGGTAAGTCCATGCTACTGGCGCGGGTCGTGCCAAGCGACGAAAACTTCCATGAATGGCGCAAAATGGTGAAGTACCACTGGCACCACATCGGGCTCATGCGCGAAGGAGCGCCGGATGTGCTGGGGGTGAGCCGGACAATGGCCGACAGCCTGGGCGAGACTCTGGGCGAACATCACAACCTTGCCGTGCTCATCGACATCCTTGGGGAAGGCGCGCTTGAAGACGGGGGACGCGCGGCGCAGGCGGCTGCGCGCGAGAGGCAGAAGGAGCTCGCCAGGCGTGCTTTCGATCTCGGCCTGCAGTTGACGGCAGAAACGCCCCGGGCGCTGGCCCGACGGTTCGAGCGCTATTGGGCGCTGCTGCGTAAATAGGGGCGAGGATGGCCGACGAAATCGAACGGAAATTTCTCGTCGTCTCGGACAGTTGGCGGGCGAGCGTGACCCGCAGCATGAAGCTCGAGCAAGGCTATCTGGCGCAGTCGGGCGGGGTTTCCGTCAGGGTGCGCGTACGTGACGAGGCCGAAGCGTTCCTCACGCTCAAAAGTGGCGGATCGGGGCTTGTGCGGGCCGAGTACGAATATGCGATACCGGTCGCCGATGCTCGCGAACTGCTTGCTCTCTGCGTGCCGCACATCATCGCCAAGCGTCGACACCTTGTTCCGGCGGGCGAGTTCACCTGGGAGGTCGACGTCTTCGAAGGCCGGCATGCGGGTCTTGTGGTCGCCGAGATCGAGCTCGACGCAGCCGACACGGTCCCCGACCTGCCGGACTGGATCGGCAAGGAAGTGACCGCAGATCCGCGCTATTACAACGCGGTGCTTGCCGCGCTTTAGCTGCACTGTTGACCCTTACGCAGCGTCAGGGATTATTCCCTGTCTCGCGGAAACGCGGAGCAGGACATGAAGACCTATACAGTCAACGAATTGGCGCACATTGCGGGCGTTTCCGTCCGCGCGCTGCACTATTATGACGAGATCGGTCTCCTGCGGCCCGCGTTCACCGGCGAGAACCGCTATCGCTACTACGGGGAAGACGAGTTGCTGCGCCTGCAGCAGATCCTCATTCACCGCGCGCTCGATATTCCGCTCAAGGATATCGGCGCCATTCTCGATGCCCCCGGCTTCGACCGGCTCGAAGCGCTGCAACGCCAGCGCGAGCGCCTTCAGGAGCAGGCGAAGCGCTACTCCCGGATGGTCAGGACGATCGACCGCACGATCGCCAGATTGAAAGGAGATCGCGCCATGAAGGACGCGGATTTATATTCGGGCATTGTCGACCCGGACAAGCAGGCCGAATACGAGGCCTGGCTGATCGAGCACCACGGGCCGAGGATGGAGGAAAGCATCGAGGCCAGCCGCAAGACCATGTCGGCAATGAGTGAGGACGAGCGCGCTGCCGCGATGCGCGAACTCGAGGCGGTGGAGCAGGGACTCGCTGAAGGTCTGCGCCGAGGCATACCGCCCCAGGCGGCGAGCCTCGCTCCGCTGATCGAGCGGCATCGCACGTGGGTGGGGTCGGCCTGGGGCAGGGCGTGTACACCGCAGGCCTATGCGGGCTTGGCCGACATCTACGAGCATCCGGATTTCCGAGCCCGCTATGAGACAATCGAAAAGGGATTTGCCGACTATTTGACGACGGCGATGCGTGCCTGGGCGCGGCGGCAGGAGGGCTGAGCGTAGAGCAGGCCGCAGGGCAAGGGGAGACTACATCCGGATCGGTTCCCTCCTTGCGTCCCCGCTACGCCCCCGATAAGGGATTGGCATTTCCTGGCTTTTCCGGTCGACCTGGCCGGCGATGGACGTCTCCGATGCCCAAGCAGAACACGGCCGCTGCCCTACGGCTTGCCACCCTTGCCCTCATTGCCATGGCGGCCATGTCGGCGGCAATCCACGAGGCCGCCAAGATTGCCCCCGTCGGGCAACTGATCTTCTGGCGCAGTTCCGTGGCACTGCTGCCGATCATCGCCTATCTCGTCATTCGTGGCGAACTGAGCCGGTCGCTGCGTACCAGATATCCCTACAAGCACCTGATACGCGGGCTGCTGGGCTGCGCGGTGATGTTCTTTTCGTTCGTTTCGCTCGCCTATCTTTCGGTGGGGCTTGCCACGGCGCTCAGCTATCTGGCGCCGATCCTTTCGGTCTTCGCGGCTATCGTTTTCCTGCGGGAGAGACCCGGAGCCGTCGTCTTCCTCGGGGTCGCGCTGGGTTTCGGCGGGATTATCCTGATGTTGTTTCCTGCGCTGGCCGGCACCGAGGTGCGAGAGGGAAGTCTGGTCGGTATCGCGGCCGGGGTTGCGATGGCGGCCACGAATGCGCTCTCGCGGGTGCAGGTCAAGGATCTCACCCGCACCGATCCCCCGGCCAGCATAGCGCTCTCTTTTGCCGTCATCTGCAGCGCAGTAGGGCTCGCCTCTGCAGTGTTCGGCTGGGCAGAGCTCGACAGCTTCGGTTTCTCGCTGCTGATCGGCGCCGGGATACTCGGTGGCATCGGCCATGTGTTGATGATGGAGGCCGTGGCCCGCGCGTCGGTCTCGCTGTTGGCGGCCTATGAATATACCGGCATCATCTGGGCGTTCCTGTTCGACGTGGCGCTCCTTGGCGTGGCACTCGATGCCTGGTCGATCGGCGGGGCACTGGTCGTGGTGGGGGCGGCCGCACTCGTGGCCTATGGGCAGGGTCGTTTCGTCGCAAAACCCGCCGCGGCGGAATAGCGAGTTGATCGCGAAAAGCGCGAGCCGGTCGTCGGCATGAATGCCGCAAACGACAACTACTGCCAGCGCTTGAAGGCCTTGAGGTGATCGACAGCTTTGACGACGGTCTGCGTGATCTTCTCGACGCTGTCTGTCACCGGCACGAAGAGCACGTTCTCGCTTCGCGTGTCCGGTTCTTCAAGAGTTGCGAACTGGCTGTCGAGCAGGCTTTCGGGCATGTATTCGTGCTTGCGCTTGGCCATGCGCTCCGCGATCACTTCCCTGTTGCCGTCGAGGTGGACGAAGAGAACGGGTTCGCCCGCCTTCTCGGTCAGGAAGTCGCGGTAGGCGCGCTTAAGTGCCGAGCAAGCGCCGACACTGGCGCCCTTGCGATCGGCCGCGTCGGCCAGAGCCGTCGCGAGGGCCTCGAGCCAGGGCCAGCGGTCCTCGTCGGTCAGCGGGATTCCGGAGCGCATCTTCTCGACATTGGCGGGCGGGTGATACTGGTCGCCGTCGAGGAATGGCACGTGCAGGCGCCGGGCGACGGACTGGCCGATGGTCGACTTGCCCGAGGAGCTCACGCCCATTGCAATGATGATGCGCGCGGGTTTCAACTCAGACCACCGCTGTGAAGGCGCCATCGACATAAAGGATGTGTCCGTTGACGAAGCTGGCGGCGTTCGAGGCGAGAAAGACCGCCGCGCCGCCCAATTCCTCTACTTCTCCCCAGCGACCCATGGGGGTGCGCTTTTCCAGCCATGCACTGAACTCGGCGTCGTTGAAGAGGGCGGTATTGAGTTCGGTCTTGAAGAAACCGGGCGCGATGGCGTTGGCGTTGATGCCATATTTGGCCCAGTCCGCGGCCATGCCGCGGGTCAGGTTGGCGATGGCGGCCTTGGCTGCGCCGTAAGGGGCGACGCCGGCGCGCGCGTGATCGGTCAGGACCGAACAGATATTGATGATCCTGCCGTTCCGGCGGACGATCATGCCTTTGGCGGCAGCTTGGGAGACCGTGAACGTCGAGGTCACGTGGGTCGCCATCAGCGCCTCGAACGCGTCGCGCGGGAACTCCTCGAGCGGGGCGCGATGCTGCTGGCCGGCATTGTTGACGAGGATGTCGAGGCCGCCGAGCTCCTCCTCGCAATAGGCGATGCCGTCGGAGACGCTTTCGGCGCTGGTGACGTCGAAGGCCACCGCCTTGACCTTCGCGCCCTGCGAGGCCAGCGTTTCGGCCGCTTTTCCGAGCGCCTCGGGATCGCGGCCGTTAAGGACGATCTCGGCGCCGGCCTCACTCAGCGCCCCGGCGATGGCCAGGCCTATGCCCCGGCTGGAGCCGGTGACGAGCGCACGCTTGCCGGTAAGGCTGAACTGGGACAGGATGGACAAGATCGACCTCCGATGCGCCGGACCCTAGATCATAGGCCGTCTGCTGCGCAATATTATCTTCCATACAAGCGCTGCGATTTGTTCAGAAATTGCGCGGCAGCCACTTCCGTTGGCTTCGCGATTGTGGTCAGGTTCGCGCGCGCCAGACCGGCGCGGCCTTGCGGCCAATCAGACGATTTCTTGTAGAGGACTGGCGAATGTCGACAGCGGATATCGGCCTTATCGGCCTTGCGGTTATGGGCTCGAACCTTGCGCTCAACATCGCCGAGAAAGGCCATACCATCGCCGTCCACAACCGGTCGCCCGGCCGGATCGACGAGTTCGTGGCCGAGGCCAGGGAGCAAGGGCTCGACAGCAAGACCATCGCCAAGTACGACCTCGCCGACTTCGTCCAGACCGTCAAGCGTCCGCGCTCGATCATCATCATGGTCAAGGCTGGCCAGCCGGTCGACGACATGATCGAACAACTCCTGCCGCACCTGGAAGCGGGCGATGCCATCATCGAGTGCGGCAACTCGCTCTATACGGATACGCAGCGCCGGTTCGATTACCTGACGCCCAAAGGCATCGGCTATCTTGGCGTCGGTGTTTCCGGCGGCGAGGAGGGCGCGCGGCACGGGCCCTCCATCATGGTCGGCGGCTCCAAGGAGCAATGGCACAATGCCGAGGCGGTGCTGACGGCCATTGCCGCCAAGTTCAACGGCGAACCCTGTTGCGCGTATCTGGGCGAAGGCGGGGCCGGCCATTTCGTCAAGACGATCCATAACGGCATCGAATATGGCGACATGCAGATGATCGCCGAGGTCTACGGCGTCATGCGCGATGGCCTCGGCATGAATCCAAAGGCTTGCGCCGAAGTCTTCAAGGAGTGGAACAACGGCCCGCTTAATTCCTATCTCATCGAGATCACCGGTCATGTGCTCGATGCCGTCGACGAGGAGACCGGCCGGCCGCTGGTCGAACTGATACTCGACAAGGCCGGCCAAAAGGGCACGGGCGTCTGGTCGGCGATTGCTGCTCAGCAGATGGGCGTGCCGGCAACCGCCATCGAGGGCGCGGTCGCCGCCCGCTCGATATCGTCTCGCAAGGACGAGCGCGTGGCTGCCGAGGCCGCTTACGGCAAACGTGCCGACAGGAAGGCGGACGTCACTCTCGCCGACCTCGAAAAGGCGCTGCTTGCCGGCAAGATCGTTTCCTATGCGCAAGGTTTCGCGGTCATCGCCAAGGCTTCCGAGGAGAACGGCTGGGGTCTGCCGCTGTCGACCATCGCCAAGATCTGGCGGGCCGGCTGCATCATCCGCTCGCGCTTCCTCGATCAGATGTCGGCAGCCTATGCCAAGGGCGAGGCGACGAACCTGCTGATGGTGCCGGACTTCATCGAACTGATGAAGGAAAGCCACCCGGCACTGCGCAAGATCGTCGCCGCGGCCGCGCTGGGCGAGTTCCCGATGATCTGTCTTTCGGCTGCGCTCTCCTATTTCGACAGCTACCGCCAGGCGCAGGGCACGGCCAACCTCATCCAGGGGCAGCGCGACTTCTTCGGCGCCCACGGATTCGAGATCGCTGGACGCGGTAAGGATCTTCACGGCAAGTGGCCGTCGACGCTGGGCAATTGAGGCGCCGGGGCCATGACCGCGGAAGACGTCCTCGAGCAGTATGAAGCCCGCATCAACCAGCACGACTTTGACGCGCTGGTACCGCTGATATCGAACGACGCCGTCTTCTGGTTCAACGACGGCTCGTTTTCGGGCCTCGCTGAAATCCGGCGCGCTTTCGAGGCCACGTGGGAGCGGTTCGCCAACGAGGTCTATTGGCTCGAGGACAAGTCCTGGATCGCCCTCGGGGAGGGTGCGGCCAGCTGCACCTATCATTTCCGCTGGAAGACGGAAATGGACGGCGAGGCCATGTCGGGAAGTGGGCGCGGCACGACCGTGCTGCGGACCGAGAGCGGTCACTGGAAGATCATCCACGAGCATCTCAGTGGAATGCCCGGATAGCGGCCGGTGAGCCGGGAAGCTCGGCTCTAAAGCGCTCGGAACATCACATAAGAATCGACGAACCCGTGCTGTGGATGCCTGAACGCCTCCGGCAGGGTGCCGACGATCTCAAATCCCAACGACTGCCAGAGCCTGACCGCGCTTGTGTTGGTCGAGACGACATGGTTGAACTGCATGGCCCGAAAGCCGCGCTCGCGGGCGCGCTCCATCGAGAACTCGCACATGGCTCGCGCTATGCCGCGGCCGCGTGCTGCTTCGGCGGTCATATAGCCGCAATTGGCAACGTGAGAGCCCGGTCCCTGTTGGTTGGCCTTGAGATAGAAGGTGCCGAGAATTTCGCCATCAGCTTTGGCAACGAAAGTCTCGTGCGCCGGGGCGAACCAGTAAGCGAGCACGTCCTCATCGGTCATGTCGGTGGGCATGGCGTAGGTCTCGCCGGCCCGGAGGATCGGGGCGACGATGGCGAGGACAGCCGGGCAGTCGGCCCTATCGGCGGGGCGGATGTCGATCACGATCGTCGGACTCCTCGTCGAGCGGCGGCACGCGGATCTGTCCGGGCGGCGCTATGTCGGGCACATGTGGCCGATCGGCAATCGACGGACGGCGGCGCAGGTCGTAGCGCAGCGCGGCAAATATGAAGAGGATCACCCCTAACGTCACCAGCGCGGCCGAGGCGATGAATGGGGCTCCGGGGAAGTAATCGGCCGAAACCCGGTTGCGGGTGAAATAGGAGAAGATTTGTGTGGCCGCCACCGGCCCGATGATCGTCGCCAGCGAATTGGCGGCGTTGACGGCGCCCTGCAGTTCACCTTGGGAATTGTCGGGCACCTGGCGCGAGAGGACGCCATTGATGGCTGGAGCCGCAAGCCCGGAGAGAGCTCCCAGCATGATGTAGCCGTAGAGCCAGATGACGTCGGTGTTGAAGGAGACGCCGATGAAAGCGGCGGCGGCGGCCAGCATGCCGAAGACTGTGACGGACATCTCCCCGAAGCGCTTGACCAGCGGTCCGACAAGCAGCGCCTGGCAAACCGCGAAACCGATGCCGAAGGCACCAAGCGAGCGGCCGATCTGGCTGGAGCTGAAGTTGAACACCTCGATGGTGAAATAGTTGAAGACCGACGGGAACGCCTGCGCCGAAAGTGTGAAGAGAAAAAGCACCAGCAGCAGCCAGAGGACGATCGGATACTGCCGCAGCGCGCCGATGGCGCCGAACGGGTTGGCCCGGCGGATGTCGAACTTGCGCCGGTTGTGGCGCGGCAGGCTCTCGGGCAGCACCAGAAGGCCAAAGAGGAAATTGGCAAAGGCGAGGCCTGCCGCCGCGTAGAAGGGCACACGAGGTCCGAATTCGCCCAACTCTCCACCGATCACCGGACCGATGATGAAGCCAAGCCCGAAAGCGGCGCCGATGAGGCCGAAGCGGTGCGTGCGTTTGTGCGGGGGCGTGATGTCGGCCATGTAGGCGGTAGCGGTCGCAACAGCGGCGCCTGCTATGCCTGCGATGAAACGGCCGATGAAGAGATACCAGACGAACGGGGCGATCGACATCATCAGGTAGTCGAAGGTGAGCCCCAGCAGCGAGGCAAGCAGGACCGGCCGGCGTCCGAACCGATCGGAGAGGTTGCCGAGGACCGGGGAAAAGACGAACTGCATCAACGCATAGACGAAGACCAGATAGCCGCCGATGACGGCGGCCTCGGCGACGCTTCCTCCGGTCAGTTGCTCGAGGAGTTCGGGGAGCACGGGCACGATGATGCCAAGACCGGTCATGTCGAGGAGGATGGTGATCAGGATGCAGACCAGGGTCAGGCGGGATCGCGTCGTGGTTTGCATGCGATGACGGGTCTCTCGAAATGTGCCGCGCAGTTGACATAAGGCAGGAGGCCAAAGCAAGGCCTTGCGGGACCGCCCGAAGCAGCCGTCGCTGCGAACGCGAAGGCATTGGTGCCATTTAGGTTAGTTCGCGCGCGATGACCACCGGGCGCGGCAAATTGTGCAAAAGGCTACGCGTCGCGCGTGCCGGCCGCCAAGTCATCGGTGGCATCGTAGCCATAGAGCCAGTCGAGTCGGTGGAAGTGGCTCTCCGGGCCGCCCCATCGCATCACGGCGTCGCGCGCGATCGTCAACGGCCAGCGCATGTGGAAGATCGTCCCATTCGTCTGCGACAGCCGGGCGACACGGAGAACGCGCGTCTGCCGCGCTTGGGCATAGCGGGCGAAGGCCGTATGGGCGTGCTGGGCATGGCCCAGTACCGGGGCGAGTACAGCGGCATCCTCGATGGCCATGGCTGCGCCCTGGGCCTGGAACGGCAGCATGGCGTGCGCGGCATCTCCGATAAGCCCAACATTGCCGCGATGCCAGTGGTGGGTTTCGACGGCATAGAGTGGCCAGGCCGTCCAGCCATCACCGGCGAGGTCGATCAAGGCGCTGATGCGAGGGCTGGAACGAGCCGAACGGGGCAGATCCGGACGTCGCGGCTGCGATTCCGCCCCTGGGTCGATGACGGGATTGGGAGCAAAGAGGGCGAGGTTGAGGAGACCGCGATGGGGCAGGGGGTAGGCGACGAGATGATAGCCGGGGCCGAGAAGAAGAGAGGTGCGGTCCAGTGCGACAAGGTCCCCGACGGCATCGAGCGGGAGCAGCGTGCGCCAGGCGAGGCGACCCGAATAGCGGGCCGGAGGCCCCCCGAGCGCTTGCCGCCGGGTTTGCGAATGCACGCCATCTGCGCCCACGAAGGCGAAACCTTCGCCGGAACGGCCGGCAAGATCGGCGGCGACCGACACGCCGCCGGCGTGCGAAGACACCGTGAAGTCCGCGACGCCAAAGACGATGTCGATGTTGGCAAACCGCTTGCAGGCGGCATGGAGGACATCGGCGAGGTCGGCGCGGTGCATAACCGCATAAGGCAGCCCGTACCGGGCTCGGGCAACTGGTCCAAGCGCGAGGGTGACAAGCGGGCGTTCCCTGCCGAACGGATAGATGTCGATGCCCGTGGGCTCGAAGCTCGCTTCGCCGATCGCGTCGGCAAGCCCCAGGCGGTCGAGAACGCGGCGGGCGTTGGGACTGATCTGCAAACCGGCGCCGAATCCGGAAACGTCGCTATTGCGCTCCAGCACCACGACATCGACGCCGAGTTTGGCAAGAGCGAGGGCGAGCGTCAGCCCGGCAATGCCGGCCCCGGCTATGAAGACGGTACGGCCGGTCCCCGGCATGAAGGATCAGGCGTGCGTGGCCTCGTAAACGGCCGAAGGCGGATTGGCGGCGCCGGCCGGGAGCTTGGGATCATAGACGTAGAGGGTCGAGCAGTAGGGGCAGACGATCTCGCTGTCCTTGCCCATGTCCAGAAAGACATGTGGGTGGTCGAACGGCGGCAGCGCTCCGATGCACTGGAATTCCTTGGCCCCGATCTCGATTCGGCGGAGGCCCGCGGTGTTGTGGAAATGCGGGATGGAATGAGTGGCGGACATGGCAAACCTCGGCGAAGATCGGTCGGCGCGGACCATAGTCAATCGCCGCGTGGAATGAAAGGGTTGGTACACACGCGAAGGCTTGCTAGAGCGTCGCAGTATCACGCTTGAGCGGAGATACCCTTGCCCACCTTCCAGAACGACTCCCTGACCCTCGCTTACGAAATGCATGGCGAGGGACCGCCGATACTCTGCATCCATGGCTTTGCCTCGAGCGGAAGGGTCAACTGGATCGAGACAGGCTGGGTCGAAACGTTGACCGGCGCCGGCTACCGCGTGATCACGCTCGACAATCGCGGGCACGGCGCGAGCGACAAGCCGCATGATCCCGAGCTCTACTACCCGCAGCTGATGGCGGGAGATGCGCTGGCGCTTCTCGACCATCTGGGATTCGAGCAGGCGGCGGTGATGGGCTATTCGATGGGCGCGCGGATTGCAGCCTTCCTTGCCTATGATCACCCCGAGCGGCTCCCGACTGCCGTTTTCGGGGGCATGGGCATGAACCTCGTCAACGGATTGGCTGATAGCAACGACATCATCGCCGGGCTCCTCGCTCCTTCGCTTGACGGGCTGACCCATCCGACGGCACGGCAGTTCCGCATCTTTGCAGATCACACCCGGTCCGACCGTCAAGCGCTCGCCGCCTGCATGGAGACCTCCCGTCTGCCGATGCCGCGGGCGGACGTGCGGCGAATCGAGGTGCCCGTCCTGGTGGCGGTCGGCGAGGCGGACGTGATGGCAGGACGGCCGGAAGAACTGGCGCAGTTACTGCCGCACGGCGAGGCATTCCTCATCCCGCGTCGGGACCACATGCGCGCCACCGGCGACACCAAGTTCAAGGAAGCCGCTCTGGCGTTCCTCGGCAGGACGTTCCCTGCCGTCAGCCAAACGTGAACCAATTGTTCCTGCGAAGCTTTGTTAGGAAGCATTGTATGGCGTATAGGAACGGGCGAACAGGAGTCCGGCTATGAGCAGCAAGACACGCACGTCGTCCATCGCTTCGGTCGATCCCGTCTGGGATGCGGTGACGGCGGGTGCACGCGAGATCGTTTCCAACGAGCCCTCGCTGTCCAACCTGGTGGTTTCGGCCATCCTCAACCACGATACCTTTGAGGAGGCCCTGGCCCATCGGATCGCGGCGCGACTGCATCACGATGATGTTTCGGCCGACCTCATCCGGCAGGCCTTCCGCGACGCCATGGTCGACCATCCCGAGATCGGTGAGGCGGCCCGGGCCGATCTCGCCGCAACCCTCGAGCGCGATCCGGCCTGCCACCGGGCCATCGAACCGCTGCTCTACTTCAAGGGTTATCAGGCCATCCAGACGCACCGCTTCGCCTATGCTCTCTTCCTCGCCGGCCGGCGGGATTTCGCGCTCTACCTGCAGAGCAGGTCGAGCCAGGTGTTCCAGGTGGACATCAATCCAGCCGTCACGATGGGACGTGGCATCATGCTCGACCATGGCACGGGGCTCGTCATCGGCGAGACCGCGACGGTCGGCGACAACGTCTCCCTCCTGCAGGGCGTAACCCTGGGAGGTACGGGCAAATCGGATCAGGACCGGCATCCAAAGATCGGCAACGGCGTTCTTATAGGTGCGGGTGCCAAGGTCCTGGGCAATATCCGGATCGGCGACTGCTCGCGGATCGGCGCCGGGTCGGTAGTCCTAAAGGAAGTGCCGCCGCGCGTGACGGTCGCGGGCGTACCGGCCAAGGTCATCGGCGAAGCTGGATGCGCCCAACCGGCGCTGGTGATGGACCAGATGGTGCTGGTCCACGATATGAACCAATAGTGAGGAGCGATAAGCCTTGCGGGGTTGCCCCGCATCACCCAAGTGGCTTAAGTCCCGCTCCCCGAGACAACGAACCAGGATTAGCGCGTGAACCAACCCGAAATCATCAAGTTGCAGAACTTCCTGCAGCGCAAATTCAACAACCGCAACATCGACGTGCGGCCTCGCGCCAAGCTCAACGATTCGGTCGAGGTGTTCGTTGGGGACGAATCGATCGGCCTCATCCACGTCGACGACGAGGACGGTGACCTCTCCTATATGTTCTCGATGTCGATCCTCGATATTGATCTCGAGGAGTAGTCAGCCTCGGACTGAGGCTTGCCACCTGGCGACATGTAAGTCCTGGAAGAGGAAAATCGGCCGCATCGGCGGGGTATTCTACCAGGCGCCGATGGTTGTCATCATGCGCTTCACAACCGCATCGAACCCCATCCAGCCTTCGAGAACGGTGTCGTCGAAGGCATAGACAGCACCAACTCCGCTTGGCAGGACGACCGAGCGGAGGCATCGGCCAGGCGCACCTGTTTCCACAGGCGCCATGCACTTGGCCACGAACGGGGCAGGCGAGAGCGGATCGTACCACACCGTCTCACCCAATCCCCGCTCCGGCAACAACCGCTTACCGACGAGGCCGGGTGCTCCGCGCAGCGTTTCCGATCCGAAATCGCGCAAGTAGACCGTGTCGAGCAGCATTGCGCTCGGCCGTACGCGGCTGCGCGGCAGGAGCGTGACGTCGATCGTGGCCGGCCGGTCGAGCCCTTCGAGGGCAAGGGCGGCACGCAACTCGACCTGGCTGGCGAACTCATCCTTGGGGCTGGCCTCGCCGCGGAACCAGTCGAGCGGGATACGCAATTCGCGTCCGCCGATGGTGCGCGAAACGAGTGTCGTCATGGTCTGGGCCGGCGGCGGCCCGCTGTGGCTCGCCATGTGGAAATCGAGAAGATACGCCGCCGCGACGGCCACCAGCGCTGCGAGCACCGCCAGCCCCGCCAGATTGTAGGCGATCGCGGATGCCGTCGGGCGGGTCGTGCCGGCCAATGCCGTGTTGGGTGCAGGCGCCATACGCATGAGCGGCATTAACCAGATCTTCTAAGGGTAGGTGACAGCCGATAGGGCGGCAAATATGATTAACAAATCGTAAAGAAACGCAGAGCGGTGGGGTGATGGAGAGGGAACTGCTGCTGGCAGCATTCATCATGGGAGTTGGTTTGTGCGTGGCGGGCGCCGGTACCCATCTCTATCAGTGGCTTGCGCGCCAAGAGGCATTGCTGCGGTATGACGGGGCAACGTATTTTCAGGCGCTGGGCCACCTCTTCATGAGTTTCGTGTGCGGACCCTACATCATGCTCCAGTTGGGCTGGCGGCATGGGCAAGGCCAAACGCTCTCGCTCAGTTCCGCGCTCGTTTCGGCGCTCGTTGCCTTCGGCTGGGCGTTCATTACCGGACTGATGTTCGTCGGCCTCTACGTGGCGATCCGCACCTGAGGATCCCGATATTGAGAAACAGCACGGCCGGCTTCGATCTCTCGAGGCCGGCCGTGCTGTTCGGGCTCGTGCTATCGGCCGCCTGCAACAGATGCTGCGGTCAATGGCTGGCGGTCGCGGCCACGGTGATGGCGCGGTCGTCGATCATGTCGACCCAGCGACCGGCATGGGCCTGGTCCTGGCGCTTGACGAACTGGTAGGGCGTCTCGTTCCAGATCCGGACCAGGCCGTCCTGGTTGTCGAGCACGAGGTCACCGCGATCGGTGCGCACGAGCAGCACCGCGTGGCCGTCGCCATTGGCTTCGCGCACCACCGCCATAAGCAGGGTGCTGGCGGGCCAGCCGGCTTCGATCAGGGCGCGGCGCTTGGCCAGCACGAAATCCTCGCAGTCACCGTAGCCGTTGGGGTAGGTCCAGAATTCCTCGACGCCGTAGAGATCGCTGTCGGAGACCGGCACGACCGTGCCGTTGACATGGGCGTTGATGTCCAGGAGCTGGTTCCACCGGTCCTCATCGAGCGTCACTGCCAGCAGCGGGTCGGCGTTCGCCTGGCATTCGGCTGGACGAGCCTTGCAGAACTCGGCGTGGCCGACAGGAATGCTGGTGTTGCCCGAGACGACCCTGACGAAGGCAACATTGGTCAGGTCAAGCGCGGCGGCCGGCATAGCGGAGAAGGCGGCAAGGGCGGCGATGAGGACCGTCTTGAAGGCCTTTGCGGCGATGGACATTGTTGTGGTCTCCCTGATGGAGACCACGTTAGGGACTGCCGATTGCCCCGGTCCGAAAACTGCAATGCAGTTTTTATGCGTGTTTTAGCGATTGTTGCAGGATTTGGTTAAGCATGAAAAAGACCGTCGCGAGACAGGCGGTCGAAATAGCCGATGGAGCGGGACGCGAAAAGTGGGACCCGGTTTTCGCTAAAATCGATAACAAAGGTTAGAGTGCGAGATCGAACTCGATCATCGCGCTCTAGCCGTCGTCAGTTGACGCGCAGGTTCTGCTGGACGACCGTGATCATTTCCTGGGTCGAAGTGAACTCCACGGCAACGCCGTTCTGGAAGTGCCGCACGACGCGGGCTCGCATGCGTCCGAGCGTCAGCGGCGTACCCATAGCCGGGCGCACATCGATCTCGACGGCGGCGCCTGAAAGCGAGATGTCAATGATCTTGCAGTTGTAACGCCGACCGTCATCCAGAACGACGGTCGAATGGCGGTTGTCGGGCACGACGCGTTCGTGCCGGCGGTCCTCGGGAATGTTGAGGAGATCTCTATTGGCGAGCCAGGTCAGTTGCGCGGCCATCTTGTCGCGCTTGCGCGGCGAAGCGGCGACGTTCATCAGAAACCCGCCCTCGACCTGGTCGATCACGGTTCCCTCGATTCTCCCGATATGGTCGAGGTAGGCGATGACCTTTTCGCCCACAATTCCCGTCACCGGCGCGATAACAACCGCGTCGCCTGGCGACATCTCGAGTATCTGGCAGGGGAATTCTCGCTTGTCAGCGAGCATGTAGCGGCCGAGAACAGAAATTCTCACGCGCTGGAACCGGGCTGGTTCCGCGCTGGTGCGGTCTGCGACCGCAAGGGGCGGTGAAGAAACGTTGTCGCTGAGCATGCACCAAACCGATAGGGAAGCAGAATACTTCTCAACCACCGTACTGGAGTTTGGTTAACGCATGGTGAGAAATAACGCGGTGCTTGCGCAGCGGGGTCTAACGAAACCGGCTACTGCCGGCCGCCGTCGATGACTGCCAGATGGGCATAGCGGCGGGCGCTGCGCCCGAAGACGGTAGCAGGAACCGCGCCATTCATATGGCTGGCGAAAGGTGGCTCTCCCGAAACGTTGGCTGCCACATCGGCGACCAGATCCTGCTGGGGCGCGTCGTCCGGCCAGATGAGGCGGAGACCCGTAATGCGCTGCTCGACAACGGGTTGCACGCCCAGCCAATAGGGGTGGTCGATGGCGGTCATTGCGCCCAGGATACGGTTGAAGGTGGATCCGTTGTGCCGCAGCGGCAAGAGGATCGTCTCGAAGGAAACCTTGGTGTTGATCGCGGTCGTGCCCTGGAAGGTGACGAGGGCAACGGCATGGTCTTCGGTGACGGCGCGGATCAGGGTTTCGATGGCGTCGCGGTCGCGGTCGTGCCAAAGGGCACTGAACGAACGGGCTTTGAGCTCGCGGCAGTAGGCCGTGCAGAGGTGCGAGCCGGCGAGACGAAAGGCGAAGCTACTATTCTCCTCGAGCTCGAGGATGAAGGTATTGGCCAGGGCCTCGCGGATGCGGGTGGGGTCGATATCCCGGCGGTCGGGAGCACTGCGCGAGCCGCGCAAGGTGTTCCAGTACTCGTAGAGGATCTTGGTGCTCGCTTTTTGCATTGTTCTTTTCCGCCAGAATCGTGCGAGCCATCTATGCCGATGCCCTGTCCAACGCCTCCGAGAGTGGCAAAACCCGCCGCCAAAATCGCCCTTAAAGAATGGTTAAGGTTAACGTCGCCGGGTCGATGTGGAAAACATGTCCCAGAACCGGGCAGGCTGGCCCCTTGGGAGAAACCGGATGACTGAACAACATGGGGATGCGGAAAACCGGGGGGCGCGGGGGCGTGAGCCGGTTTTCCTCATTCCTGGCGGGGTCACCGGGCTCATCGGCGTCCTGGTTGCCATTCACCTCGCTCAGGGACTGGTTCTTAACCAAGAGAGCCAACTGCAACTGGTCAACCTCCTGGCCTTCCTGCCGCTACGCATCGCGGCGGCGGCCGAGGACATAGGGCTGGCGTTGCCGCTCGTGTGGACGCCGTTCACTCACGCGCTGCTGCACGCGGGCTGGGAGCATCTCATCGTCAATGTCGCATGGCTGGCAATATTTGCGACGCCTGTGGCCCGGCGATACGGAACCTGGCCGATGCTCGCGATATTCTTTGCGAGCGCGGCAGCCGGAGCGGCGGCGTTCGCGCTCACCGATCTGATGACCGTCGCTTATCTGATTGGCGCTTCAGGGGGCGTCGCCGGCCTCATGGGCGCGGCGATGCGCTTTATCTTCCAACCGGTCATCGTCGGCCAGGACCCCGAAACAGGCGAGCGGGTCATTCTCGGGCGGCGCTTGGCCTCTCTTAGCGAAATGATGCGCAATCCGCGGGCACGGGTGTTCACGCTCTTTTGGGTGCTGCTGAATGCGGCGATACCGTTCCTGCCGCTGCTGACAGGTCAGGGTGTGCAGATCGCCTGGCAGTCGCATCTGGGGGGATTCGTTGCCGGTCTGCTCCTTGTCGGGCTTTTCGAGCGGCGCCCCGCCGGCGCTCAGTAAACCCCGGGTATCCACTTGGCGCGCACGCTCCGGGCGTAGTCGGGATAGCCAGGCAATTCGGCCTGCAGGGTGCGATCTTCCAGTTCTGTACGCACGATCAGCACCAGGGTCGTCAACAGAGCGGGTATTTGCGCCCAGGTCGAACCAAGAGCAAATCCCCAGCCAAAGGCCAGCAGGCTTGCGGCGAGATAGCCGGGGTGGCGGACATAGGCGTAGGGGCCAGTTTCCACCACCTGATGGTTGCGCTCGGTCTGGATGCGGACACTCGGCTCAAAGTGGCGGTTGACCGCCTGTGCCCAGGCCATGATCCAGAAACCGGCAACGAACAGCCCATAGCCGAAGAGGATGACCGTGAATGGGGGCGCGCTCAAGGCGAAGCGGGCGTTGTCAAGCGCGGCGACGGGCAGGACCCCGACCAGGCCAACCATCACCAGCGGCATCAGGATGTAATCCCAGCCCTTGGTGTTGGGGCCGATGCCCTGCCGGGCGGCAATGATCTCCGGGTTGACGCGCTGCAGCCAGGGTAGGGCGATGGCGATCTGCACGGCCAAGGCGGCGAGGAAGGCCCAGCCTAACCCCCAGCCCCAGCTTCCCGCTGGCCAGAAGAGAAGTACGGCCAAAATGACGAATGTGGCGCCCAGCGACACCACGGTCTGGCTCGCAGGGACGTCCCGGTTGTCGGAGGACAAGCTCATCATCCCCTCCAAACGCGACGAGCAGTCCCTCAGTATACCTCCGCAGGGTCGAAAAGTCTCGGCAAACCGATGTCCTCGAGCTTCGCCGTCCCCCCTGAGGGAACGACCCGGCGATAGAAACACGACTTGCGGCCGGTGTGGCAGGCGGCGCCCCGTCCCATCTGTTCGACGACAACGACAATGGCGTCCTGATCGCAGTCGGTACGCAGTTCGACCACTTTCTGCAACTCGCCAGAGGTCTCGCCCTTCTTCCAGATCTTGCCGCGCGAGCGCGACCAGTAATGTACAAAGCCGGTCTCGAGCGTCAGCGAGAGCGCCTCGGCGTTCATGTGCGCGAACATCAGCACCGTGTTGGTGCCGGCTTCGATGGCAAGGACGGCGATGAGGCCATGCGCGTCGAAGCGGGGTGCGAACGTAGAGCCCTCTTCGAGCTCTTCGTGGGAAAGCGGCTTTGGATCGGCAAAGGTCAGGGTCATGGTGCGGGTTTTATACCGCACCACGCGGTTTTGCCAGCCTCAGCTCTTGACGCCGACCCAGATCTCCATGGTGCCATAGCCGGTCTTGGGGTCGAAGTCGGGGCCGTAATATTCGAGGAAGCTGTAGCCCCCGCCGGTCTCGAAATCCATGTTGGGCTGCCAGTCGCCGAAGATCGAAGCGCAGGTGTTGCTTATGCTGCTGACATGGCCTTTGTGGGTGAACTTGGCCCAGGTACGGGCGGGAATGCTGATACTGGCGAACTCCCGCGGCAGATCCGCATCCGGGCGCATCTCGACGCCAGCGATATAGTCATAACCTTGGACGTCATCGGAGAATTCGCCGACGACGCCATAGGTGGCGGCGCCGATCATGCCATCGAAATTGCCGATAAAGGGGGCAAACTGCTGCCACTGCCCCGGGATGCCCGCGGCGCCTGCCATGCCGTGATGCTCGGAAAGTCCGGCGATGCGCAGGGCGCCGTGGTGTTCGATGCGCGGGGGGTCGAGGGTGACTTTGGTTGCTGCTTCCATTTTGATGGCCTCCACGAGGGTGAGGTTGTCGATCGAGCGCCTCCTGCGGACTTCCTCCGGCGTCATGCCGAATTGATCGCGGAAAGCGCGGGTGAATGCCTCGTGCGAGCTGTAGCCAGCCTCCAGAGCCACCGCGAGAATGTCGGGGGCGCCGTCGGCCAGAGCCTTGGCGGCTTGCGTCAGCCTGCGTCCACGCAGATAGCCGGAAACGGTATAGCCCGTAGCCATCGGGAACATCCGTGACAGGTAGAAGCGCGACAGGCCCGTGGCCGACGCCAAATCGTCGAGGCAGAGCTCCTCGCGATAGCGGCTTTCGATGTACCACAAGGTTCTGACGATCGCGGACATGGGATCACTCGCGTTGACACCTCCAGCTTATCGCATGGCGGAGAAAGCGAGGTTTGATCGCTGTTGCGGTGGGCGTTTATTACCGGCTCACCATGGCGAAAAACCTGTCCTGCTCCTCGCGGTCCTCGGCAAAGACGCCGGTGAAACGGTGGGTGATGGTCTTGACGCCGTGGGCATGGACGCCGCGCATGGACATGCACATGTGCTCGGCCTCGAGCATAACGGCGGCGCCGCGCGGGCCGAGGTGCTCGTTCAAGGCGTCGAGGATCTGCGCGGTCAGGTTCTCCTGCGTCTGCAGGCGCCGGGCAAAGACCTCGACGAGGCGGGCGAGCTTCGAGAGACCAACGACGCCGTCATGGGGCAGGTAGGCGATGTGCGCCTTGCCCACGAACGGCACCATGTGGTGCTCGCAATGCGAGTGGAAGGGAATATCGCGCACCAGCACGATATCATCGTAACCGCCGACTTCCTTGAAGGTGCGCTCGAGGATATCCCTCGGATCCTGCTCGTAGCCGGCATAAAGCTCGCGATAGGCCTTGGCCACGCGCAGGGGCGTGTCGCGCAGCCCCTCGCGGTCAGGGTCATCGCCGGCCCAGGCGATGAGCGTGCGCACGGCTGCTTCCACTTCCTTTAGGGAAGGGCGCGGGACCTTCGCATGGTCGAGGGCGAGCACCTCGTGCGGCTTGACGCGGGCGTCCATTAGGGTCGGCTCCTTGTTGCTAGGGTCGCTCGAGCGCCCCGCGCAATCGGATCACGTCGGCCAGTGCGAGGCCTGACAGTGCGGTTGCGAGCACTTATATAGGGCAAGTCATACGCGTCTCAAGAAACAGATTTGTGCCGAAACATGGAACTGAGCGATCTCTATTCCGAAAAAATCCTCGATATTGCGGCAAACGCCCCCAAGGCGCCGCGGCTGACTGAACCGGACGCCACGGCACGCAAAGTCAGTCGCATTTGCGGCTCCATCATCGAGGTCGACCTGGTGGTGCGCGATGGCCTGATCGCGGAATACGGGCACGAGATCTCCGCCTGCGCGCTCGGGCAGACATCGGCAGCGATCGTTGCGCGCGAGATCGTCGGGACGACGCCTGGCGAGTTCCAGGCGCTGCGCGCGCAGATGCACGCGATGCTCAGGCAGGGCGGCGCCCCGCCGACCGGGCGCTGGGCAGACCTCAGATATCTCGAGCCTGTGCGCGACTATCCGCCACGCCACGCCTCGACGCTTCTCGTCTTCGACGCGGTCGCGGCTGCGCTTGAAAAGATCGAGTCGCGGGAGTCGGTTGCGGCGGCTTCCTGATGCAAAACCTCATCGGCGGGTTCTGGCGGGTCGTCGATTTTCCGTTCAAGGTCGCGGCGGTCTTTCTCATCACCGTCTACCGCTACACGCTCTCGGCCTTCATCGGACGGATGTGTCGGCATCTGCCTACCTGCTCGGAATATACGCGCGATGCCATCTGGCGCTTCGGCTTCTGGCCGGGCGGATGGATGGGTCTGGCGCGGTTTTCCCGGTGCCGCCCGGGCGGAACGCATGGATACGATCCCGTGCCGGAGGAAATCCCGCCCGGATCGCACTGGTACACCCCGTGGCGCTATGGGCGGTGGCGGTAGGGTCCGCGATCGCAAACCGCACGTGCCCGGGGCGATGCCAGCCTTTCCACGCACGCTCGCGAGTGCTAAACCCCGTCGCTGCCCGGGAATGGTCCCGGGTTTTCATGATTCATGGAGTTGGAAAATGATCACGGTTAGATTCCCCGATGGCGCCACACGCGAATACGCGATGGGCACCACGGGCACGACCGTCGTCGAGTCCATCTCCAAGTCGCTGGCCAAGGCGACGGTGGCTATGCGCGTCGACGGCGTGCTGTCGGACCTTTCGGACGAGGTGCCGGACGGGGCAACGATCGAGTTCGTCAAGCGCGACGACCCGGCGGCGCTCGAGCTCATCCGGCACGATGCCGCGCACGTCCTTGCCGAGGCCGTGCAGGAACTCTGGCCCGGTACGCAGGTGACCATCGGACCGGTGATCGAGAACGGGTTCTACTACGACTTCTATCGCGAGCAGCCGTTCTCGGAGGAGGACCTGCGCGCCATTGAAAAGAAGATGGCCGAGATCATCGATCGGGGTGCTGCCTTTACCAAGGAAGTCTGGTCGCGCGATCAGGCGCGGGCCTTTTTCGAGACAAAGGGCGAAGCGTTCAAGGTGGAGCTCGTCGATGCCATCCCCGAGGACCAGTCGATCAGGATCTATCGGCAGGGCCAGTGGCTCGATCTTTGCCGCGGTCCGCACATGCGTTCGGTCAAGGACGTGGGCCAGGCCTTCACGCTGACCAAGGTCGCCGGTGCCTATTGGCGCGGGGACAGCAATAATCCCGTCTTGAGCCGGATCTACGGCACCGCGTTTGCCACCAGGGAGCAGCTTGAGGCCTACCTCACGATGATGGAGGAGGCCGAGAAGCGCGACCACCGCAAGCTCGGCCGGGAGATGGACCTCTTCCACCTTCAGGAGGAAGCGCAGGGCAGCGTCTTCTGGCATCCGAAGGGTTTCGTCATCTACAACCAGATGGAGGCCTACATCCGCCGCCGCCTCGATGGTGCCGGATACAAGGAGATCAAGACCCCGCAGCTCGTCGACAACAAGCTATGGGTGAAGTCAGGTCACTGGGGCAAGTTTCGCGAGAACATGTTCGTTGTGCCCGACGAGATCCCCTCGACTGAAGGCGAGCAGCCCGAGATCTCCTCGGACGTCAATTTTCTGGCGCTGAAGCCCATGAACTGCCCGGCGCACGTCCAAGTCTTCAATCAGGGAATCAAGTCCTACCGCGATCTGCCGTTGCGTCTCGCCGAATTCGGCTGCTGCCACCGCAACGAGGCGCACGGCGCTCTTCATGGGCTGATGCGTGTTCGCCAGATGACCCAGGACGACGCGCATATCTTCTGCCGGGAAGATCAGATCCAGGCAGAAACAGAAGCCTTCTGCAACCTGCTGGACTCCGTCTATGCGGATATGGGCTTCAGCGAGGTCAAAATCCTGCTGGCAACCCGACCTGACACGAGGGCGGGCGACGATGCCGTTTGGGACGTGGCCGAGAAGGGCCTCGGCGACGCGCTGGCGGCTACCGGTCGCAAGTTCGAGATCGCGGAAGGCGAAGGGGCGTTCTACGGTCCCAAGCTCGAATTCCATCTCAAGGACGCCATAGGCCGCTCCTGGCAATGTGGCACCCTGCAGCTCGATTTCGTGATGCCCGAGCGGCTTGATGCCTCCTATGTGGCAGAGGATGGCTCGCGGCAGCGCCCGGTGATGCTGCATCGCGCAATCCTCGGTTCACTCGAGCGCTTCATTGCCATCCTCATTGAGAACCACGCGGGCAAGATGCCTATGTGGTTGGCTCCGGTGCAGGTGGTGGTCGCGACCATCGTCTCGGAAGCGGATGAATATGCGCAAAAACTCGTCGACCAGCTCAAAGCGGCAGGCATCCGCGCCGAGATCGACACCCGCAATGAGAAGATCAACTACAAGGTGCGCGAACACTCGGTTGGCAAGGTGCCGGTGATGTTCGTCGTCGGCAAACGGGAGGCCGAGGAGGGCACAGTATCGGTGCGCCGGTTGGGGAGCGATGGTCAGGCCGTGCTGCCCTTCAGGGACGCCATGGTGGCACTGATGGCCGAGGCCGCGGCGCCGGATCTGAAGGCGGCAGCCCAGGCTGCCTGATCACAAACAAGGACCGCCCCTCATAGGGGCGGTTTTCTCCATGCCGACTTTTCTGCACAAAGCCCCCGTCATCAGGCCGGCGCGCGCCGAGGAGCGGCACGAGCTGATCGAACTGCAGCGGCGCGCGTCGCTCATGCACGAGGCCTACCGCGAGGCGCTCACCGCCCACCCCGAGGCGGTCGATCTACCGGCGGCGCAAATCGACGATGGCTCGGTGCTGGTCGCGGAGTTGGGCGCGCGGCTGGCCGGCTTCATAGTCATGCTGCCGAATGGCGCGGAGGTCGAGGTCGACGGCCTGTTCGTTGAACCGGGTTTTTGGCGACGCGGAATCGGACGAGTGCTTATGGCGGCCGGTGAGGCCGAGGCGCGCCCGCTCGGCGTCGCCCGCCTTTCGGTCATCGCCGCGCCCGAGGCGGAAGCCTTCTATGCCGCCTGCGGCTTCGTCACCACGGGCCCCGAATCAACTCCCTTCGGCCCCGCCATTCGCATGCGAAAGACGCTCCTATGACTCGCCCGTCGAACCGTGAACTGAAGGTCCTGACCCACCTTGGTGAGGAAAATGCGCTGGGGCCTGACGATTTCCAGGATGTCGGCGAGAAGGTGTTCGCGCGAATGCTGGAGAAGGGGTGGATCGTGCGCGCCGATGGCCAGGCTGACCGATATCGCGCGACGGTCAAAGGGTTGACCGTCCATGAGGGCGAAATCATCTTCAAGGGGCGCTGGAAGCGCTAGCGACCTTCGGGGGGCGGTCGATCAGCAGCAGGCCGAGAGGATCGAGGCAAGCCTCGCATAGAGTGGAACTGCCATGGCCGAACCTATCGCCATTACCCGCACGATCTCCATCGACCCTGGTGAGATCGAGGAAAGCTTCATTCGCGCCTCAGGCCCCGGCGGGCAGAACGTCAACAAGGTGTCGAGCGCGGTGCAGCTGCGTTTCAATCTCGAAAAGTCGCCCTCTCTTCCCGAGCCGGTCAAGCGGCGGGTCGCGAACCTTGCGGGTAGCCGGCTGACCAAGGACGGGGTGATCGTACTGACGTCCAACAGCTATCGCACGCAGCAGCAAAACCGGGATGCAGCCGTTGCGCGGCTGGTGGCGCTTCTGCGCGAGGGGTCGATCGTACCCAAGCGGCGCATCGCGACAAGACCGACGCTCGCCTCCAGGGAGCGGCGTATCGCCGGCAAGGTCAAGCGTAGCGCGATCAAGCAGATGCGGCAGGGGCCTAGCGGGGAAGACTAGGCGAGAGCGCTTCGGGATCCCGCGGAATATCGCCCGTACACGCAAGGATCACCTCGTCGGTGATCGCCTGGGTTTGCTCTGGTGTCGGATCGGGAGATTCGACCGCCGCCCAGAGGTCGTTGGCCTCAACCTGCGCAAGGGCGCAGCCACAATAGGCGGTGCAATAAGGCTCGCTCGAGCCGGCATTGACACAGCCGATCTCGCAGGTGCGGGTGAAGGAATTGGTCGAAGCGGTCCGCGAGAAAACCGTGTTGGCGGTGGGGTAGAGCATGGCCAGCAGCACGGGCTGGTGGACGAGGTAAATGACGAGGCTCCAGCGTCCAGCACCGATCAGTAAGCGCGACAGGCGGCCATTAGCCCGCCACCGGCCGATGCGCTCGGCCCAGCCTCTGCTCAGTGCCAGGCGGGTGAGGCCGATGCCGGCGAGCGTGACACCGAACCAGGGAAAGACCGGCACAAGGTCATTGGTCGGAGGCGGCACCGGCCAAAAACCGATCCAGGACCAGACCCGTTCGCTGAACATCGGATTGGTGTAGATCAGCGGTCCCGCAACGAAGGCGGCCGAAAGCGCGAAAACCAGCCAGAGCGGCGTGCGCAGAAAGGCGAGGCCGGCAAGGCTGAAGAGGGCGATGGCGTGCAGCACGCCGAAATAGACGAAGGTCTGTGGAAAGGCGATCAGCGTGCCTGCGGTCACCAGCAGCGCCGCGCCGCCGATAACGGCGAAACGGCGCCAGAAGGCCGGCCAGCGGATCCCACGGCCATGGGCAAGGACGAGTCCGACCCCGACGAGGAAAACGAAGCTGCCGAGCAGGGTTCGGGCGAACGCGACCCAAATTGGGTGGGTGCTGACGTCGACCGGAATCAGCCAGAGAAAGCTGAGGTCCCAGAAGAAGTGGTAAACGACGACCCCAATAATGGCGGCGCCGCGAACGGCGTCCACCAGCCCATAGCGGGGACGGGAAGTGGCGGCGCCCTCGGACGTCGCAGTGAGGGCGCCGGCACCGTTCATTCGGACGTAGCGTCGATCTTGACCTTGCTGATCAGCGCCGTCGGATCGCTCTCGGCTGCCATGAAGTCGAACATGGTCAAGCCGGCTTCATCGAGCGCGGTCACCGTCAGCGAAAGCGTGTCGTTGCCACGGATGAAGGCGGCGACAGCAGCGCCAACCTTGGCCGCCTGCTCGTCCCCTCCGAGAACACCCATGACCATGCCCTCGGCGACACCCGCCATCATCGGGCGCATGGTGGCTGCGTCGGCACCCTGCTCGGCGCCCGCCATGTCGAGGGCGATCTTGACGAAGCCGGCATCAGTGATGTCGAGTTTGACGTCCTTGACGGTGACGCCCATGCCGGCCATGGCGGCAACGTTGGTGTCGGTCGAAAACAGTTCAGCAACGGCGTTGCCGAGGGTGCCGGCGAGCTTGAGCGTCATGATGTCCCTGGCGTCGAACGTCACGTCCTTAACAGCGATGGTTTCGGTCGCCTCGTCCCATGCGAGCGAGAGATTGTAGCCGAGGTCAAGACTGGTGATACCCGCGGCGATCATCTGCTGGATCTGCTCGTCCTCACTGGTTTCGGGCAGGTTGATGACGACGTTGCTGGCTGAACTGTCGATCGAGGCGGGAATGCCGTTGACGTAGTTGGCAAGCGAGAGGTCGAACGCGCCCACCGATGCTGTGATTCGCTCTCCGGGAGCGTCGGGGTTGGGCACGTCGAACGCGATATCCGAGAGCGCGAAGCCTTCGAAGGCGGGTATCAGGCTACGGGCGTTGGACTCGAACCAGGTCTCATCGACATTCTCGGGAGCGTTGCGCAGGACTTCGGCCTGGGCCGAGAAGTCAAACCCCTTGAACACCGTGCTGCCGACGCTGAAGTCACCGGCTTCCGGGCCACCTTCGACCATGACTTCAAGGTTTTCGATTGAAACCTGCGGATAACGTCCCGGTTCGAACCCGCCGATGGTGAGCTTGCCCATGGCGAAGGTCATAGGAACATCGTCCTCGGTGACGCCGCTGCAGTCGATGCCGTCGAATGTTGACGGGGTCGATTCGAACGCGGTCAGCATGTCGGCGTAAATCACCAGGAACCGCGACATGAGCTCGGGCGAGGGCTCTTCACCCGCCGCTTCCAGCTCGGTTGCGAGAGCCATGAAGTCGACAAAGGAGGTTCCGAGCGGCCGGGCGCGGAACTCTTCGATAGCGGCGGCACCGATCGTGCAGTCCATTCTGTCGGCGGAAAAGGTGCCGCCCTCAAAGCTGAGGTCGCGGTAGATGGTCTTGAAGCCGGTGTCCGCTGCGTCAGTGAGTCCATAAAAGGCAAGGGTAGCGCCGATGTCGAAATCGGCAGCGGTGATGGCGCCCAGTTCAGTGGAAGCATCCTCAGGCCCAGCCACCAAAGTGCCGCCGATGGAAACGCTCCCTGCGATCCCGTCGGCGACGTCGGTCAGCTCGATGTCGTTGTAGTCGACGTCAAAGACGATGTTCTCGCCGGTCGAATCGGTGCCGCTGATCGACAGCGTCGCCTGCGGAATGAGGATGCGGTCGGCATCGAGGGTCGCGAGCTCTTCGGCATAGTCGGCGACATTGCCGGTGAGGATGTCGCGGATTGCATCCGCATCGAGGGTCGAGCCCTCGGCGGTGATCTCGGGAATCTCGAGCCTGAATTCCGGCGGGCTGGTCGTGGCCGCCGGGGCGGGCGCTGGCTCCTTGACCTTCTCCTGCGCGGCGACCGGCGTCACGGCCAGAAGGAGGGTACAGGCGGTAGCCGCGTGCAGGCGGCGTGAACGGAACTCCCAAGTCATATCGTCATCTCCTCTGGCCCGGGTTGCCGGGCAATGTGTGCCATTGTGCACGCTGCTTCAATAGCCAGAATCCTGATGTCGGCGATCTTAATGACAGCCCGGCGACAACCGGCTCAGTAGACCTGCGTCAGGACCTCGATTTCAGTGGGCGCGCCAGCGCGGACCTCGAAGTCGCGATTGAATACCGACTCTCCCTGTTTGGCGATGACCTGGTAATCGCCGGCGGCAAGCACCGTCGCGGGGAACGCGCCGAGATCGGTAAAGAGGGTCGTTCCCTCCGGCGACTGCACCGTCCACTCGACATCGGCGATGGCCTCGCCGCCCGGCTCGGAGACCAGCTTGAACGAGACCTCGCTGGCATGATGATAAAGGGTTGCGTCGGTGAGTTGCCCCGGCTCGACCCTCAAGTCGGCGCGCACCACCGCGTTGATCCGTCCGAAGTGCGATACGACGTGGTAGGTGCCGGAGTTGAGCGTGACGATGTCGTTGGGCGAGACGCCTTGTGCGACCAGGGTGCGGTCCGATTCAGATCCCCCCGCGGTGAAGAGGTCGAAGCGCAGCAGGTTGGCGGGAATGGGAAGGTCACCACTGATGGCCGCATTGAGACGCAGCGCCCCGGCTTCAAGCGCGATCGATTTGGTGTTTGCGCCGGGTACGACGGTCATCGTGTCGCTGGTCTGGGCGCGACCGTAGGCGACGTGCACGACGTATTCGCCCGGCGGCAACGCCACGCTGGCGGCGGCCTCCTCGGATTTGGCGACCATGGTCAATTCGCCGCTCTCGTCGGGCGTGGTGTCGAACACGCGCCACACGAGCCCTTCGCTTACCTGTGCGCCGCCGGTAGCGATGGTGGCGGTCAATGTCACGGGTTGCGGCGCGTCGGTCAGGGCACTGATGGCTTCCGCGGCGGTTGCCGCATTTGTCGTTGGAACGGCGGGGTTCGCAGGTTGCGGCGCCGGTGTGCCCCGGTCGGGTCGAGGCCGCGGCAGTGGTGGCATCTCGGCCGATTCCTGGGCCCGAACGGGCGGCGCCGAAGGCAGGCCGACCAGCATTGCTGCGGCGACGGCAACGACCATCAGGAACCCCAGACGCATGTACACTCCGTAAATCTAGCGGGCACCCCTTCCGCGCATCGGAACCCCCAGCGCACGGTTAGGCGGCGATTGGGGAAAACCTGTGTCACAGACGCTTAAAGATTGGAACAGTCCAGCCGGATCGGTCGTGCCAAAATTCGTCCTCGGGCTGTGCGCGCGAGCACAAACGTCGTATCTGACTGCCGTCTTTGCCTGGAATCCCCATCATGCCGGAAAACGCTGCCCTCAAGTCCTACTTCATGACCCGCCGCTCGGTCGGACTCGCCTTTCTCCAGGAGCCGGGACCGAATGCGGCCCAGCTCGAGGATCTGCTGACGATCGCGACGCGCGTGCCCGACCATGGCAAGCTGGCGCCCTGGCGGCTCGTGCTCTTCGAGGGCGAGGGGCGCGTGCGCGCCGGCGAGAAGCTGGCGGAGATCATCAGGATCCGTGACCCCGTGGTTGACGAGGCGCGGCTCGAGCTGGAGCGGCGGCAGTTCCTGCCGGCGCCGCTGACCGTTGGCGTCATCTCGACGGCGCGCGAACATCCCAAGATCCCCGAATTCGAGCAGCTCATCTCGGCCGGCAACGTGGCGTTCAATCTTGTGCACGCCGCTTACGCGCTGGGGTTCGCCGCTCAATGGGTGACGCGCTGGTTTGCCTATGACGCCCAGGCGGCCGCAATGCTTGGGGCAGGGCCGGGCGAGCGCTTCGTCGGCTTCGTTCATATCGGGACCCCGACGACCGTTATCGAAGACCGGCCGCGTCCACTGCTCGTGGACGTAGTGACGCGCTGGCAGGGTTAACGCGGCGTTAACTGCATTAGGGGTCTGTTAACCCGATGTGATTCGTCGGGGGCAGGAGACCCATGGGCGTCCAGCCGATTGCCGTGCCGCAGAGCCTAGTGCGCGTCCTCGACGCGGCCGGCGCCCGCAACGGCGTCGACTTCGGCTATCTTTTGCAGACGGCCATGCGCGAAAGCAGCCTTAACCCGCAGGCCAAGGCAGAAACGTCGAGTGCCGTCGGCCTCTTCCAGTTCCTGGAGAGCACATGGCTGCAGGTGGTCAAGGAGCAAGGGCCGCGCCTTGGCTACCAGCGCTACGCGGACCTGATCTCGGTCGACGGCGAAGGCAATTATTTGATCGCCGACGGCCGGATACGGGAGCAGGTTCTCAGACTGCGCGAAGATCCGCAGATGGCTGCGGACATGGCCGCCGCGTTCACCAGGTCCAACGGGGAGTACCTTGCCGGCCGATTCGGCCGTGTGCCGAGCGCCGGAGAACTCTATATAGCCCATTTCCTCGGAGCCGCCGGGGCCGAGCGGCTGTTCATGGCGGGCCTTTCCAATCCCGACCAGATCGCGGCCGATCTCTTTCCGCGGCAGGCGGCGGCCAACACGGCGATCTTTTACGCCAACGGCAAGGCGCGCACGATCCGCGAGGTCTATCGAAGACTGGTGTCGCGACACGAAACGGAGGGGCAAAGCCCGGCCTTTGCCGCCCAGCAAATGGCGAGCGAATCGCCGGCTGCGCAGCAATCCAACGCCGAGGTCATCCCATCGCGGTTCTCGCCGGCCAATATGTCATTTACCGGGTTGTTCCGCACGGAACCCGAGCCTGCGCAGCTTCCGGAACTTGCACCGCCCGGAGACGCCGCGGCCCGCGTGCTGTTCACGCGGCTCTTTGCCCGCTAGTTTTGTTGTCGTGGTTTTTTCGCGTCCCGCTCTAGCCAGCGGCACGAATCGCGCAATCCGCAGGCTGACCTTAACTGGCCATTAAAGGGGTCTGGCGCGTAGTGGCCTCCGACGGCATGCGCTGCCGCGGGAGGTGGGATATGGCTGGCTTCACCCGCAGAGTTCAGTTCGCTAGGCCCCTGCCGAGGGGATGGACCATTGTTGGTCTCGCGTTGCTGTCATGGGCCGGTCTCTTCGCTTTGGCAAACGCGGCTTCCAGGCTTTCCCAATTTTTTCTCGCCTCGTTCTGAACGCCTCGAGCCGGCAGGTGGCTCGCGTGCATGCCCGACCATTTATGGTGAACCAATCCTTAAGGCTTGAGCGGTAGCTTTTCTGGTGCAAGTGCCGGAGAGCGCAATGGTTGGCTATGATGAGTTCGTTTCCCTGTCCCGATCGCCAGATAGCGCGGAGCGGGGGATGGCGGCACATCTGGCGGCGCTAGCCTATCTGCGCCATAGCGGGCCGGCCGATGAGCACGCGGCGCTTTATGCGGCGCTTTTCGGGTTCCTCGAGGACCCCTCGGTAAAGGTGCGTGCATCGATGGCCTACGGTCTTTTGCACGCACGTGAGGCGCCGCGGCCGATCATGTTGGCGCTCCTGCACGACAGCCCGATTATCGCCCGAGCGGTATTGCAGTACTCGCCAGTTCTGGTTGACGCGGATATCCTGCCGCTGGTCGCGGGGTTTGACGAGGCCATGCTGCTTTCGGCTGCCGAGCGAGGCGAGGTCAGCCGCCGGCTCGCCGAGGCGCTTCTGGCGCGCGGGGTGCGGCCGGTGACGCTCAGGATATTCGAGCGTGCCGACGTGCCGATCGGTGCGCCAACGTTAAAACGGCTGGCGCACGAGATGGGCGAGGATGCCAGAGTGCGCGCTGTACTGCTGGCGCGGGCGGATCTGCCGGCAGACGCTCGCCTGTTGTTGGTGCGCAACGTCGTTACGGCGCTACGGGGCCTGCGCATCGTCAGTGGCGCCATTGCGCGAGGGCGGCTGGAGCGGCTGCTGCGCAACGCGCTCGATACGGCGGTAACGCGCATTGGTGAGCGCGAAGCGGGCGAGGGCGCCTGCGCCTACGCCGAGGAGCTGGCGACGCAGGACCAGCTCAGTACGCGCACTTTGCTCCATGCCCTGGTCAACGGACACGTGCTGTTTTTTGCGGCCTGCTGCTCCGAGCTCGGCGACGTGCCGCGGGCGAAGGTCTTCTCAATTCTTGAGCATGGCAGCCGGGCCGCGCTCAACGCGCTGCTTGCCCGCTGCGGCCTTGCCGAAGGCGTGCGTAACCTTCTGGCCCGCCTCATCGCCCATGCGCGCTCGGTCGACCTTGCCGACGATATCGCTGCGCGCCACTTTGTGGTGACGGCTTTGACGGAAGAACTGATCGCCGAGCACGAGGGCGACATTCCGGACGATCTTGCCGAGGCTTTCGCCTATCTTTGCGAGCAGAACGTGCTGCTCGCCCGCCGGGCGGCACAGGGCGTCATGGCAGCCTTCGCGGCGGAAGCGTCCACTCACCTGCAGATTGGTCCGGAGGAGCGGCTGGCGCTGCCGGCTGCCTGACCGGCGGGCTCTCGCGCCCGGACTAATACCTGAACTGTTCGATCAGCACCCGCTCTTCCAGGCTGGTTCCCGGGTCGAAGAGCAGGGTGACGCCGGAGGCGCGATCCTCGCGCACATGGACCTCGAGCACGTTTTGGAACTCGACGTTGTCGGCCACCGCGCTCACCGGGCGTTTGTCGGCCTCGCGCGTGCGAAAGGTGACGACGGCACGATTGTTGACTATGGCGCCTCGCCAGCGGCGCGGACGGAACGGCGAAATGGGCGTGAGGGCCAGGAGCGGCGAGCCGATGGGCAGAATCGGGCCGTGGGCTGACAGGTTGTAGGCGGTCGAGCCGGCAGGGGTCGAGAGCAGCACACCGTCGCAGATCAGTTCGTCGAGCCGGGTCTCGCCGTCGACGAGGATCTGGAGCTTGGCGGCCTGGTAGGTTGAACGGAAAAGCGAGACTTCGTTGAGCGCCAGCGCCTTCTGGCGATGGCCGTTGGCGTCGATGACCTCCATGGAGAGGGGATAGATCTCCGTCGGCTGCGCCACTTCGAGACGCTCGATCAGGTCGTCGCGTGCGAAATTGTTCATGAGAAATCCGACCGAACCGAAATTCATCCCGTAGACCGGCACGTTGCGGCGCATGACCTTGTGCAGGGTCTGGAGCATCAAGCCATCGCCGCCTAGGGCGACGATCGCTTCGGCCTCGTCCAGTCCGGCCTCGCCATACATCGCCCGCAGATCGGCGACAGCAGCCTCCGCATCTGGCGTGCCACTGGCCACAAAGCCGATCTTGCGGGGGGCAGGGCTGGTCAACCGGTGCACTCCTCGATCCGGCACAAGGGCAATTGCGGCGCTGTTACGAGTGCCGTCGGCGGCGCAAGCGCCGGCAGCGTTGCGCCGCTTGCGTCTAGCACGGGACGCAACGGCTTGCCAGCGAGCGCCGGCTTCAAAGCGGGCCGCGACAAGGCTTTGCGCAAAATTCACACAGCGCGTTTACCTTTTCTTGAGGTTGCTTCAAAAGCCATTGGCGGCTCGGGAATATCTGTTAGAGTCACCTTGCGGCATTAACGGATTGTTAACTCTAACCCTGTGCATGGGTGCATAGATGAGCACTTTCAGCGAATCAGGCGAAGGCGAACTTCGTCCTGAGCTGGAGTTGAATTCCCGGACAGCCGTTCCTTACGCTCGACTGGAAACCAGCTCGACGGACCGAGTTCGTCTGCGCGGCCATCAGGACGCCAGCGGGCTGCCGCTCTACATGACGAACAGCCAGCCCAGTTCCGTGCTCCCCTCGCGGGACAGGGACATGCAGCTCGTTCTCAAGCGCGCTTTCGACATTGTGGTCACCACGGCGGCCTTGTTCGCGCTCGCGCCGTTGCTGTGCCTGGTCGCGATCGCCATCAAGGTGAACAGCCGCGGACCGGTGTTTTTCCGGCAGAGCCGCGAAGGCCTTGGGGGCAAGCCGTTCGAGATGTTCAAGTTCCGCTCGATGCGGGTCGAGGATGGCGACGAATCGGGCGTCACGCAGACGGTGTCGGACGATCCGAGGGTGACGCCGGTCGGGAGATTTCTGCGACGCACGAGCATCGATGAGCTTCCGCAGCTCTTCAATGTCCTCTCGGGCGACATGTCGATAGTGGGGCCGCGCCCCCATGTGCCCGGGATGATGGCAGGCGGCGTGCTCTACACCGAACTCGTGCCCTATTACCCTGCGCGGTTCGACATGCTGCCTGGAATCACTGGCTGGGCGCAAGCCAACGGTCTGCGCGGACCCACCACGCAGGCGGAGGTTGCCAAGGCCCGCGTCGATCACGACATCGCCTATATCCAGAACTTCTCGCTGCTTCTCGACCTGCGCATCATTTGGATAACCCTGCGGCGCGAGTTTATCAGCGGCACGGGCAACTGACCCAGGATCTCGGTCATCGAATCACCTTTCAGCCGGCGGCACCATCCGCCGGCTGATGTTCGGGGTTTCATAGCCGCAAATTTCGGCATTATCGTCTGCTCGGACCGAACTCGTGCCAACCGCTGCTGGCGGAGCAATGGTTGCTCGCCTTGCCCCCCCGCGCGGAAATCGCTTGCTCGGTGGGGCCTTGAGTGCACCGGCCGCGGCCTCTATTTCAACGCCATCGCTATTTACGCTTCTCGATCGCCGCGCAATGTGGTGCAGGTCGAGCCAAGCCGGCCGCGCCCGCGCGTCCACCCGAAGTGACGCAGTACAGACGGAGTATCATCCCCAGATGGGTCAGGATATAGGGCAAACCCCCACCCAACTCAGCCATTTGCACGCGCTGGAGTCGGAAAGCATAGAAATCCTGCGGGAAGTTGCCGCGAGCTTCGACCGGCCGGTGATGATGTATTCGATCGGCAAGGATTCCAGCGTGCTCCTGCACCTGGCGCGGAAGGCCTTCTTTCCCTCCCGCATCCCGTTCCCGCTGCTGCATGTCAACACCACCTGGAAGTTCCGGGAGATGATCGCCTTCCGCGACAGGATGGCGCAAGAGTACGAGTTCGACCTCATCACCCACACCAACCCGGATGGGCTTCGCGACAACATCAACCCGTTCGACCACGGCTCGTCACGCTACACCGACATCATGAAGACGGCGGCGCTGCGCCAGGCGCTCGATGCCGGAAAGTACGATGCGGCAATCGGCGGCGCACGGCGCGACGAGGAGAAGAGCCGCGCCAAGGAGCGCATCTTTTCGCATCGCAACGCCCAGCATGCCTGGGATCCCAAGAACCAGCGGCCCGAGCTCTGGCGGCTGTTCAACACGCGACTCAATCCCGGCGAGAGCATGCGGGTGTTTCCGCTGTCCAACTGGACCGAACTCGACATCTGGACCTACATCTATTCGGAAGGCATCCCCATCGTGCCCCTGTATTTCGCGAGGCACCGGCCGGTGGTCGAGCGGCAGGGCACGCTGATCATGGTGGATGACGAGCGGATGCCGCTCGCGCCGGGTGAGGCTCCGCGAGAAGAGATGGTCCGCTTCCGCACACTCGGCTGCTACCCCCTGACCGGCGCAATCCGCTCGGACGCGGCAACGCTCGCCGAGATCATCATGGAGATGCAGGCCAGCCGCACCTCTGAACGGCAAGGACGTCTGATCGACAGCGACCAGGCCGGCTCGATGGAAAAGAAGAAGCAAGAGGGATACTTCTGATGCTCAAGGCCACGCAAGAGACCGCGCTCGATGTCAGCGCCGACACCGATATCGCGCTCTGGCTCGAGCAGCAGACCGGCAAGTCCCTGCTCCGGTTCCTGACCTGCGGGAGCGTCGACGACGGCAAATCGACACTGATCGGCCGGCTGCTCTATGACAGCCAGCTGATTCTCGACGACCAGCTCGCGTCGCTCAAGAACGAAAGTCGCAATCGGCACGTGGGCGAGGAGGGTATCGACTTCTCGCTGCTCGTCGACGGGCTTACCGCCGAGCGCGAGCAGGGCATCACCATCGACGTCGCCTATCGGTTCTTTTCCACCGACAAGCGCAAGTTCATCGTCGCGGACACGCCCGGCCACGAGCAGTATACGCGCAACATGGCGACGGGCGCCTCCAACGCGGATCTGGCCCTGCTGCTGGTCGATGCGCGCAAAGGGCTCCTCACGCAGACCCGGCGGCACAGCTTCATTCTCTCGCTCATCGGGGTCAAACACATCGTCCTCGTCGTCAACAAGATCGACCTGGTGGACTATTCCCAAGAGGTTTTCGAGCGGATCGAGGCCGAGTATCGAGCGTTTGCCGCCGAGCTTGGGTTCAAGTCACTGGCGGCCGTGCCGGTTTCGGCACTGCGCGGCGACAATATCGTCCAGCGCAGCGAGCGCATGCCCTGGTATGGCGGCGAACCGCTGTTGCCTTATCTGGAAACCGTCGAGGTCGGCGAGGACCGGGCCCAGCGGCCGCTGCGCTTTCCGGTGCAGTGGGTGAACCGGCCCAACCTCGATTTCCGCGGCTTTTCCGGCACGGTCGCTTCGGGCGTCGTCAAGGTTGGCGACGAGGTGCTGGTCGCGGCCTCGCGAAAGCCTGCCGTCGTTACGCGTATCGTGACGATGGATGGTGATTTCGAGCGGGCGGTGGCAGGCCAGGCGGTGACCCTCGTGCTCGACCGGGAGATCGATATCTCGCGCGGCGACGTGCTCACCCATTCGGGCGCCACGCCAGAATACTCGAACCAGTTCCAGGCCCGCCTCATCTGGATGAACGACGAGCCGGCCTATCCTGGACGCTCATACCTCCTCAAGATCGGCTCGCAAACGGTTCCCGCGACCATCACAGGACTTAAGCACCGCACCAACGTCAACACGCTCGAGAAGAGCGCGGCCAGGACTCTTGAGCTCAATGAGGTCGGCACGGTGACGGTAGCGACCGACAAGCCGGTGGCATTCGATCCTTACAAGGACAATGGGCTGACCGGCGGCTTCATCCTCATCGACCGCATCTCCAATCGCACTCTCGGCGCCGGCACCATCGACTACGGGCTCAGGCGCGCGCAGAACCTGACCTATCAGAGCTTCGACGTGAACCGGGAGGTTCGCGCGCAGATGAAGGCGCAAACGCCGCGCATCGTCTGGTTCACAGGTCTCTCCGGGTCCGGCAAGTCGACGATCGCCAATTTCATCGAGAAGCGACTGACCGCCGAGGGCAAGCACGCCTATATCCTCGACGGCGACAATGTGCGCCACGGGCTCAACAAGGACCTGGGCTTCACCGATACGGACCGCATCGAGAACATCCGGCGGGTGGCTGAGGTTGCCAGGCTGATGGCCGATTCGGGGCTCATCGTTCTCGTGTCGTTCATCTCGCCCTTCCGCAATGAGCGGCGCATGGCGCGCGAGATCGCCGGCGACATCGATTTCCTCGAGGTCTACGTCGACACGCCCCTCGAAGTGTGCGAGGCGCGCGATCCCAAAGGGCTCTATGCCAAGGCACGCGCCGGCCAGATCAAGAACTTCACGGGCATCGACAGCGCTTTCGAAGCGCCCGAACGTGCAGACATCGTGTTGCATGGGGCAGAGCATGATCCGGTCGACCTTGCCGACGAGCTCTATGTGCGTCTGATCGGCTAGACCTTAGGCGCTCTGATGGCATCAGAGCGCCGGCTCTAGTAGGTATTTGTTGTCGCAACGTTTATTGCGAAAAGGCGGTATCCACCTTTTCGTAAGTTGCCACCCCGTCGCCGATCCACCTTCTTGCTCGCGGGACGGTGGATCGGCTGCAAGCCGAGAGACTGCCATAGCTGCTCACGCTGTCGCACAGTCGCACTCGAGCGCGGCGTTTTCGAATCAGGTGACGATTTCGCCGGCCGTGGCTTCGATGAATTCGGGCTCGGCATCGGGCCTGAGGCGCACGGCAGTGAGGGTGCCAGTGGCGAAGGCGGCGGTGTCGACGCAGATGCGCTTGTGCGTCACCACAGGTCTCGCGGCCGGCGTGTGCCCGTGGACCACGAAGGTGTCGACATCGTCCTCGGCATCGAAGAACTCGTGTCGGATCCACAGGAGGTCGTCCTCGTGCTGCTCGGTCAGGGCGATGCCGGGGCGAAGGCCCGCATGCACGAAACAGACGCCCGGCAGAGTGAGCGCGGCCGGCAGAGCGCGCATCCAGGCGACATGTTCGCGCGGAATGTGGCTGTTGAGGAGCGCCAGCCGCTCACGCGGGAACGTACCGGCCAGTTGGTCTCCATCGATGCCGTAAGAGGCGAGTGTCTCCAGGCCGCCAAATTGCAGCCAGGATGATTCGAGCACCGGGTTCTCCAAGAAATCCAGCATCATGACTTCATGATTGCCGGCAAGACAGATGCGGCGGAAATCCTGGGGCAAGTCCTTTCCCAGATAGTCGAGGACACCCGACGCATCCGGGCCCCGATCGACGTAGTCCCCGAGGCAGACGATCAGCTTGTTGCCGTCAATACCGCGAGCATCCGCGAAAATCTTCTCGTGCAAGAGGCGCAATTGGGCAAGGCATCCATGCACGTCACCGATCGCATAGACCGCGGCAGGCCAGCTTGCGCCGCCAAGGCGCGGGCGCGGCGGGGGCACGGGTGAAGGGGGCTCACCGCCAAAAAACCTGCCGAGACCCGAAATCACCGTCATCTCGCTGGCTGCTCCGCAGCTTCACCGACCGCGGCGGGCGTGCCCGTCGCCGGCAGCGAGACGTAAACTGCCGATGGGCCGACCATAGCGATTGTCAGCGCGATCTGCTTGCCTCGTTGCGGCATGCTCGGACCCTCCGACCGGGACGATTGCTTCAGACATGTGCGTCTCGCTCATGCGTTGTGGCGGCTCTCGAGCGCTGCGGCAAGAGCGTTGGTGGGTAAGCGGGACAACAAATGCGGAAAGGCAAGCCGTGCGGCGGACACGCATGGCCGTGGTGCCGGCAGCAGGGCTCGAACCCGCGACCCCCTGATTACAAATCAGGTGCTCTACCAACTGAGCTATACCGGCGTTCCACGCTGGCTAACACCGGTCGGTGCGGGTGGCAAGGGGCGAGGGCCGGTTGGCGTCGCGCGGCGAGGTCCGTTCGCTCGCAGGGATGACCGATCGGGCAAACCGATTGTTAACCATAATCGCAAAAGGTGGGACTCGATCTTCGAGAGCGAGTTCATCCCGTGCGCCATCCACGTCTTGCCGTTGCCTTGATGGTGTTGGGTGTGGTCGCGGCAGGGTGCGCCAAGGCGCCGGATCAGCGCGGACTCGACCTGACGGCTTCCGCGCCGCCTCTCCAAGCCTATCAGCCGGTGGATACCCTGGCTACGGCGAGTATCGGCAACAGGGCTGTTTCGGTCACCAATCAGCCGCTGCCGCCACGCATATTCACAAAGGGAAACCTTGCCGGGCGCACGCTGACCGTAGGATCGGCGGACGAAATCACACTGCTGCCGGGCGAGGTGATCCTCACCTTCGACGACGGTCCTCGCCCGGGCAAGACCGAGGCGATCCTCGATACCCTCGACGCGTTTGGCGTGGGGGCAACCTTCATGATGCTGGGCCGGGCGGCCGAGCGGCATCCCGACCTCGCGCAACTGGTTGCCGCACGCGGACATGCCATTGGTACCCACACGTACGACCACGCCAATCTCGCCGACATGAGTAATGCGGAGGCAACGGCCGAGATCGCGGCAGGGGAGGCGGCTGTTGCCGAAGCGCTGGGCCATCCGCCGTCGCCGTTCTTTCGCTTTCCCTATCTGGCGCAGACAGGATTTTTGCGCACCAGTCTCGTCCAGTCCGACATCGTCGTGCTCGACGTCGATATCGACAGCAAGGACTATTACGGCGACACGCCCGCTAAGGTGATGGAGCGTACGCTCGCCCGGATCGAGGCGCGCGGGCGGGGCATCGTTCTCTTTCACGACATACACGCACGCACCGTAGTGATGCTGCCGGAATTTCTCGGCGAGCTCGAAAGGCGGGGATATCAGGTGGTGCGGCTCGCAGCCAAGCCGCGCGGGATATTCGGGCGCGAGGTCATCACCGCGCAGAGCCCGGTTCCGGCGTCGTCGTTCCTGCGGCTCAATTAAGCAGGCAAGTCGCGCGGCGCGCTTAACCTTACCCAATTCGGAATCCGGTCGGCTGCAATTTGCTCAAATCGCGGCAGCTTTAAGTTCGCTTTTACCTTACCGGTTTAGTCTCTCATCCGTGTTGAGTACCTGCGTACGAGTGAGCTTCATGAGTATCTGCGTATCCCGTAGGACGTCCAGGAACGTCGTGGCGATCGCCGGGCTGATGGTGGGCGCCGTCACCCTTTCCGGGTGTGCCGCCCTCGGCAGCCGCACCTTCGGTGACCCGGTCACCACCGGCTCGAGTGCGCAATCCACCCCAAGCAATCTGAGCCAACCCATGCCTTCCAATCTCGGTGTGCCGATCCAGGTGGCCGAGAGTCGGTTCGTCCCGCCCGCCTATGTCGGCGGTGGTCCGGGCATGGCTCAGCCTGGATATGCCGCACCGATGGCGCCGATGACGCCAGTCGCGACCGGGTCGGGCGTTGCCACGTCCGTCTCAACTCAAGACCTGCCAGCATTGAGTTCATCCACAACGGGAAATTCGCAAGCCATGCCTGCACAGCAGCCTCTTGCGCCGGTCGCAGCCCAGCCTCAGACTGCTGGCCTCGGCGCTCCGCCCTCCAATCTCGGGACCCTGCCGGTCAACAGCTCGGTTCCACAGGTAGCCACCAGCCCGACCTCGGCGCCGGCCGGCACGTTTACCCACACCATTCAGAGCGGAGAGTCGCTCTATACCGTCGCGCGGCGCTATGACGTGACGACCCAGGCGATCGTCCAGGCGAACGCGCTCTCCTCGCCTGACAAGATCGTCGTCGGACAGAAGATCATCATTCCCGGCCGCGCAGATCTTCTGGCCAATCGCGCTCCGACGCCGGCGCCCACGGCCGCGCCGACCGAAGTCGCGACCGCCAGTCCGATCGTCACGCCTGTACCGGCCCAGCAGTCTACGGCCGCCGTGACTGATGCCAGCGTCCTTAACAATGCAGCTGTGTCGGCGCCGGCACAGACCGCGGCGCCGCAGCCGACTCAGGTCGCCTCGGCCCCTCCGGCCGAGCCCGCCATGTCCGGTTCCGACAAGTTCCGCTGGCCGGTCAGCGGTCGTGTCATCACTGATTTTGCCGCTTCCAAGGGCACCGGCATCAATATCGAGGTGCCGGAGGGCACGACGGTCAAGGCCGCCGAGAACGGCACGGTCATCTATACCGGCTCGGGCGTCGAGGGCTACGGCAACCTCGTCCTCGTGCGCCACCCCAACGGTTACGTCTCGGCATATGCACACCTGCAGTCGATCAGCGTCACCAAGGGCGCAGTGATCAATCGCGGCGACACCATCGGGGCGGCCGGCATGACCGGCTCAGTCAGCCGTCCTCAGCTCCACTTCGAGCTGCGCAAAGGCGCGACCCCGATCGATCCGATGCCGATGCTGGCGAGCTGAAATCCCGCTGGAACTGGAACGCCAATCCCCGGTCGAGAGGCCGGGGATTTTGTTTTGCTGGGTCAGATCGCCTTGCCCATCTCGCCGGCGAGCGTGCGGATGAACTGGATCGCCACGCGCCCCGATCGGGCGCCGCGGGTGGCGGACCACTCGATGGCCCGGGCCATGAGGATCTCCTCGTCGACGTCGACGTCCAGGCCAAAGTGGTCGGCATAGGCGCGCACCATTGCAAGATAAGTGGGCTGGTCGCAGTTGTGGAAGCCGAGCCAGAGACCGAAACGGTCCGAAAGTGAGACCTTCTCTTCGACTGCCTCGCCTGGGTTGATGGCGGTCGAGCGCTCGTTCTCGATCATGTCGCGCGGCATGAGGTGCCGGCGGTTCGACGTGGCATAGAAGAGCACGTTCTCCGGTCGGCCCTCGAGCCCGCCGTCGAGAATGGTCTTCAATGACTTATAGGTGGCTTCGCCGGAATCGAAGCTCAGGTCGTCGCAGAAGATGATGAAGCGTTCTTCCTGGTGCGCAACGAGGCGCATGAGTGCGGGCAGGGACTCGATGTCCTCGCGACTGATCTCTATGAGGATCAGCCGTCGGAAACCTTGGTCGACGCGGGCGAGAATATCGGCGTGGACGGCTTTGACCAATGAGCTCTTGCCCATGCCGCGCGCGCCCCAGAGCAGCGTGTTGTTGGCGCCATGCCCGCGGGCGAACTGCTCGGTGTTGCGCAAGAGGATGTCTTGAACCTGATCGATGCCCTTGAGCAGGGCGAGCGGCACGCGGGCGACCTGGTCGACCGGCATCAATCGTTCGCCCTCGGCATCCCAGTGATAGGCGTCTGCCGCACCGATGGCGGGGGAGTCCTCCGGGCGGACGGGCGCCAGGGCTTCGAGAGACTTGGCGATGCTGGCGAGCGCGGCGGCGATTTCGGCAAGATATTGGTCGTTGGGCACAGGTATTCCCTTGTCAGACGCGGCAATTTGTGGCGCCGTTATTGCCTTTGCAATCGCCGGAAGCCAACTGTATAGTCCGCGCGATTTTGAACGGGGTAGGCCGAAAAGGCCTTATCCGTCCAGCATTGCCGGGCCAGGACCCGACTTCCGGACCGCAGCGGCAAACCTCCAATAATCAAATCCAAACAGGAGCCCTCACGAATGTTCGTTACCCCTGCTTATGCGCAAGCCGCCGGAGCGCCCGCCGGCGGTGGCATGGACATAATCGTCCAGTTCGCGCCCATCCTCCTGCTGGTGGTGATCTTCTGGCTCTTGATCTTCCGCCCGCAGCAGAAGCGCCTGAAAGCACAGCAGGCCATGCTCTCCGCCATCCGGCGCGGGGATACGGTGGTGACCACCGGAGGGATCGTCGGCAAGGTGATAAAGGCCGTTGAAGGCGAGGATCTCGAGGTCGAGGTGGCGCAGGGGGTCAAGGTCAAGGTGGTGCGCGGCATGGTCGCGGACGTGCGCAGCAAGGCCGAACCCGTCAACGACAACAAATAAGCTCTTTCACGACCACCGGACCAGTCCTCTCCATGTTGCAGTTCTCCCCGCTTCGGACCGTGCTCATCCTTCTGGTTGCCATTTGCGGCATCCTGTTCACGGTTCCGAACTTTTTCTCCAAGGAACAGGTGGCAGGCTGGCCGGACTGGTTACCCAAGCAAGCTCTGGTGCTGGGGCTCGATCTGCAGGGGGGCTCGCACCTTCTGCTGCAGGTCAACCGGGAGAGCATCATCACCGAGCGGTTGACGGACCTCCGGCGCGACGCGCGCTCGGTGCTGGCCAACGATAACGGCATCGGCAACATCATCACCACGGACGCAGCCAACAACCGCATCGTCATCGAACTCACCGATCCGAGCCAGAGGGATGCAGCCGCGGCCGCGCTGCAGGGGTTGCAGAACGTCATTACGGACTCCTTCTTTGCCGGGGTAGGCGTCAACGAGCTGGAATTCGGTCAAACACCGGACGGAAAGCTGACGGCTGGTCTGACCGAGGAAGGCATCAACCGGCGCATGAGCTCGCTGGTCGCCCAGTCGATGGAGGTCATCCGCAATCGCGTCGACGAGCTCGGCACCACCGAACCCACCATCCAGCGCCAGGGTGACGACCGTGTCCTGGTACAGGTACCTGGCTTTGAAGATTCAGACCGGCTCAAGAACATCATTTCGCAGACCGCGCGCCTGACCTTCCACATGGTCTATCCGGGCATGAGCGCCGCCCAGGCGCAGGCTCAGGGGCTGCCGGCCGGCACGATGATCCTGCCGGGCCAGGACGGTGGCAACGAGCTCATATACGACGACGTGGCGCTGGGCGGCGAATCGCTCGTCGATGCGCAGCCGAGCTACGACCAGCAGACCAATCGCCCGGTCGTCACTTTCCGCTTCGACACGCGCGGCGCGATCACCTTCGGCGAGATCACGTCGGCCAATGTAGGGCAGCGCTTCGCCGTCGTCCTGGACAACCGCGTGCTGACGGCCCCAGTCATCCAGCAGCCGATCACCGGCGGCTCGGGCCAGATCACCGGGAACTTCACCGTCGAGAGCGCCAACGATCTTGCCGTGCTGCTACGCGCGGGTGCGTTGCCGGCCAGCCTCGATATCGTCGAGGAGCGCTCGGTCGGGCCGAGTCTCGGCGCCGACAGCGTGCGTGGCGGCGCCATTGCCGGCATCATTGGAGGCATCAGCACCGTCGTCTTCATGCTCATCGCCTATGGGCTCTTCGGTGTCTTCGCCAATATCGCGCTGGTGCTCAACATCGTCATGGTTATCGGAGCGCTCTCGCTTCTCGGGGCGACGCTGACGCTGCCGGGTATTGCGGGTATCGTGCTGACCATGGGCATGGCGGTCGATGCCAACGTCCTTATTTTCGAACGCATTCGCGAGGAGAAGGCCAACGGACGCTCGAACGTTCAGTCGATCCAGGCGGGCTTCTCCAATGCCATGAGCGCCATCCTCGACTCCAACGTGACGACGCTCATCGCCGCGATCGTGCTCTTCTTCCTCGGCTCCGGTCCGGTGCAGGGATTTGCCGTGACACTCGCGCTCGGCATCCTGACCACCCTGTTGACGGCCTATTTCATCACGCTTTTCATCATCGGGCGCTGGTACGACTGGGTGCGACCCAAGAATTTGAAGATTCAGCTTACCCGCTTCATTCCCGACAACACCAAGATCCCGTTCATGAACTGGCGGCGTATCGCCATCACCGCATCGGTGGTGCTGTCGGTTGCGTCCATCGCCTGGTTCGGCATTGCCGGGCTCAACCTCGGCATCGACTTCAAGGGCGGCTCGGCCATCGAGGTGCAGCATCAGGGCGGCCCGGCCGATCCAGGGGTGATCCGCGAGGTGCTGAGCGGGCTCGATCTCGGCGACGTGCAGGTGCAGGGGTTCGGTACACCCGAGGACGTCCTTATCCGCATCGAGCTGCAGCCGGGCGGGGACGCCGCCCAGCAGGTCGCCACCGACCGGGTGACCGAGGCGTTGGCGGCCGAGAACTACGAGGTACGCCGGATCGAGGCGGTCAGCGGTACCGTTTCGGGCGAGCTGGCCATGACCAGCGCCATCGGCCTGTCGGTCGCTGTCGTCTGCATCCTCATCTATCTCTGGTTCCGTTTCGAGTGGCAGTTCGCCGTTGGTGCAATCGTATCGACATTGCACGACGTGATCCTGACGATCGGCTTTTTTGCCCTGACCGGCATCGAGTTCAATCAAACGAGCATCGCGGCTATCCTCACTATCGTCGGCTATTCGTTGAACGACACCGTCGTTGTCTATGACCGCGTGCGTGAGTTCATGCGCAAGTACCGCAAGGTGCCGATTGTCGAACTCCTCAATATGTCGATCAACTCGACCCTGTCGCGGACGGTGCTGACCGGTCCGACGACGCTCCTGGCGCTCCTCGCGCTGGCGCTCTTCGGCGGCGAGGTCATCCAAAGTTTCGTGCTCTCGATGATCTTTGGCGTGCTCATCGGCACGTATTCGTCGATCTTCATCGCCGCGCCCATCCTCGTCTATCTCGGCCTCAAGGATCGGCCTGAGGCGGACAAGCCTGCCGCTGCCGAGAAGCGGGCGGACGGCGCAGCGGTCTGACCGTGACCGATGCCGGCGAGCGTGGTTACTACCCTCACCAAGTTGCCATAGATGCCTATGGCAACGGCGGGTTCCGCTTCGCCGATATGTCGCATCGCGGCTCGCTCCTCTGCCTGCCAACCGGCATGCAGGCCTGGGAGGTCGGCTCGCCCAGAGAGCTGACACTCGCCAGTCTTGCCCCCGTGTTGGCGGCAGCCGATGACATCGACGTGCTGCTCATCGGCCTCGGTGGCGAGATCGCCGCCATCGATCCGGCCATCCGGCAGGTGCTGCGGGAGCGCGGCGTCATCGTTGAGGCGGTTGCAACGGGCGGAGCAGTCAGGACCTACAACGTGCTGCTGGCCGAAAAGCGCGCGGTCGGCGCTGCGTTCATCGCCGTCGAGAACGCGCGGGCATAGGAGCGATGGCGCGCGAGAGTTTTGCCCATGCCGAAAACTTCCTCCGCCAGAACGATCGTGATCGGTATTTGTCGACTCTCGTACTGAGAGCTCCGGCGCGGGAAGCGATCATCGCCCTTTACGCCTTCAATGCCGATGTCGCCATGATCCGCGAGCGCGCGCGCGAGCCGGCGCCGGGGGAAGTGCGCCTGCAGTGGTGGAACGATGCGCTTGCTGGCGAAGGGCACGGAGCGGTGCGACAGAACCCACTGGCCGATGCCCTCATGGAGACCGTCGAGCGCTATGCCATTCCCGTCGGCACACTGCAGCGCCTGCTCGGCGCGCGCCGCTTCGACCTCTATGATGATCCCATGCGGGATTTGGAGAGTTTTGAGGGCTATGCAGGCGAGACCAGCTCCACCCTCCTGCAGGTCGCGGCGATGATCCTCAATGACGGACGTCCTGTCGAGACCGGGGACGCGGCCGGACATCTGGGCGTCGCGCAGGCGATGGTCGGGCACCTGCGGGCCTTCGGCTACAATGCGGCGATGGGCCGGATATTCTTGCCCTGGTCGATCCTTGCCGCCAATGGCGTGCGCGAGAGCGAGGTATTCTCCGGCACCGTCAGCGAAGGACTTGTGGAAGCGCTGTGCCAGATCGTGGACCTTGCCGGTGAGCATCTCGCCAAGGCGCAAGCGGCGATAGCAGAGTTGCCGCGACCATTGCGCGCGGCGTTTGCCGGCATAACGGTGGCCAAGGCGCAGTTGCAGGCGTTCAGCGAGAGCGCGGCTGCCCCGTTCTCCACGCCGCCTGACCTGGCCGATTGGCGCAAGATCTGGCTCTTGACCTGGTGGACCTGGCGCAATCGCTGAGCGTCAGGCCCAGACCGTCAGATCCTGCAACGCCCGCGTGGTGATCGCCTTGCGCTTGGCCATGACCTTCTCGTTGCCGCGCCAGCGCTTGACCCCTTCAGGCTTGCTGATCTCGACCGGCGGGAAGAGACCGAAGTTGACGTTCATCGGCTGGAAGCTGCGGGCGCTCGAATAGGCCTCGGCCTCGAGATGGCCGCCGGTGATATGATCGATGAGAGCGCCGAGCGCCGTGGTGCGCGGCGGCGTCTCCATGAGCTTGCCCAAGGTCTCGGCTGCCGCGAGCCGCCCTGCGACGAGGCCGATGGCGGCACTCTCCACATAGCCTTCAACGCCTGTCACCTGCCCGGCAAAGCGCAATCGCGGATCGGCCCTTAGTTTCAGGTCCGGTCGCAAAACCTTGGGCGAATTGAGGAACGTATTGCGATGCAGGCCGCCGAGCCGGGCGAACTGGGCGTTCTCGAGCCCCGGGATCATGCGGAAGATCTCGGTTTGGACGCCGTAGCGCATCTTGGTCTGGAAACCGACCATATTCCAGAGAGTGCCCAGCGCATTATCCTGGCGCAGCTGTACAATGGCATAGGGTTTGGTGAGCGGATCGCGCGGGTTGGTCAGACCCACCGGCTTCATCGGTCCGTGCCGGAGCGTCTCGCGGCCGCGCTCGGCCATCACCTCGATGGGCAGGCATCCGTCGAAATAGGGCACCATCTCCCAGTCCTTGAACTGGTGGAGGGGAGCCGCCAGCAGTGCGTCGATGAAATCGTTGTACTGCTTCTCGGTCATCGGACAGTTGAGATAGTCGGCGCCGGTGCCGGCGGGGCCGGGCTTGTCATAGCGCGACTGGGCCCAGACGATATCGTGGTCGATGGAATCGGAGTGGATGATAGGCGCGATCGCATCGAAGAAGGCGAGTGAATCCTCGCCGGTCAGCTCGCGGATCGCCTCTGCCAGGGGCGGCGAGGTGAGGGGGCCTGTGGCCACGATGACATTCTGCCACTCGGCCGGCGGGAGACCGGCAATCTCGCTCCGCTCTATGGTGATGTTGGGATGGGCAGATAGCTCCGCCGTCACCGCGTCGGAAAAGCCGTCGCGGTCGACCGCCAGCGCACCACCGGCAGGTAGGGCATGCATGTCGGCGCTCTTCATGATGAGCGAGCCGCAGCGACGCATCTCCTCGTGAAGGAGCCCGACGGCGTTATGCTCATGGTCGTCCGAGCGGAAGCTGTTGGAGCAGACGAGTTCGGCAAAACCGTGTGTCTGGTGGGCATCGGTCGTGCGCTGTGGCCGCATCTCGTGCAGCACGACGCTGGCCCCGGCTTCGGCGGCCTGCCAGGCGGCTTCGGAGCCGGCAAGGCCTGCGCCGATGATATGGATGGGTTCTGTTGACATGGCCGGGCTGATAGCAGTCCGGCCATGCTGTCGCAATGGCCGACCTCAGGCTGCCCGCTGCTCGTGACGGCCTTCGTTGATTTCCTCGGCGATCTTTTCGCAGAAGGCGTCGAGGTCGTCCGGCTTGCGACTGGTCACCAGCCCGTTGTCGGCAACGACAGGGCTGTCTTCCCATTTGCCGCCGGCGTTGATCACATCGGTCTTGATTGAGGCATAGGAGGTGACCTTCCGGCCCTTGACGATGCCGGTCTCCACCAGCAGCCAGGGTGCGTGGCAAATGGCGGCCACAACCTTTTTCTGCTGCCAGAACGCCTTGATGAGATCGAGCGCCTTCTTGTTGAGGCGCAGGATGTCCGGGTTGATCTGGCCGCCAGGCAGTACGATGGCGTCGTACTGGTCGGCCGAGGCCTCATCGACCAGACGGTCGACGCCCACATAGTCGCCCCAGTCGGTATGGTTCCATCCGCGGATACGCTCTCGCTCGGGGGAGATCACTTCCACGGTCGCGCCGGCATCCTTGAATTGGAGATGCGGAACGGTGAGTTCGACCTGCTCGAAGCCATTGGTGGCGAGGATGGCGATTTTCTTGCCCGAAAGACTTTGCATAGGCGCTCTCCTGAGTTGCTGGAACACTTGTCCAACGCTTTTGGATTCGGCCTGTTCCCGGTTGACCGCTCACGATTGCCCACGACAATGCTCACCGCTTTGAGGGAGTCGAATCGTGTCTAGGATCACGCTTTGGGGCCGCGCTAACTCGGCCAATGTGCAAAAGACGATGTGGGCGCTGGAGGAGCTCGGGCTTGCCTATGAGCACGTGCCGCTGGGCGGCTCCTACAAGGGCCTCGACGATCCTGCCTATCGCGCCCTCAATCCCAATGGACTGGTGCCGACCCTGCAGGACGGGGATCTGACTGTCTGGGAGAGCCATGCGACAGTGCGCTATCTCGCCGCTGCCTATGGAGCCGGGACGCTGTGGCCGGGAGACGCCCGGGTGCGGGCGTTGGCCGACCAATGGACGGACTGGACCGCGACCACCTATCAGCCGGCCTGGATCAAGGTATTCTGGAGCGTAGTGCGCACGCCGGTCGAGCAGTACGACCCGGTGGATATCGCCGATGCCCTGGCCGCGACGGCCAGGTGTCTCGCCATCCTCGACCGACAGCTTGAAACCACTGCATATCTTGCCAGCGGGACACTCACCTATGCCGACATCGCGGCCGGTGTCTCGCTCTATCGCTGGTTCACCATGGACATCGAGCGGCCGGAAACGCCGCACGTAGCGCTTTGGTACACGCGGCTCGCCGAGCGGCCGGCGTTCCGCAAGGCGGTAATGGTCAGCTATCAGGAGCTGGTCGGCCGGCTGGCATTCTGACGAGAGAGGCCTAGAAAGACAAACACCCGCTTTCCTTGGGAAAGCGGGTGTTCAGAGTTCGGTCGAAGTGGTCGTCGGCCGGGATTTAGAGCTGCGAAACATGATCGCGGGCGATGCGATTGATGTCGGCGCGCGAAATGCCCAGGTCGTTGAGCTGACGGTTGTCGAGCGAAGCAAGCTCGCGAACAGTCTGCTGGTAAGCCGTCCACTTGCGAAGCGTATTACGGATGCCCATTGGAAGTCTCCTTTCGTTTACGAGGCTTATTTAGGGCCGCGCAGGAAAGATGAGCAGTGGGGAAAAGCTCAAACGACCCATGCATTCTCCGCAGAGCTTTAACCCTACTGGTTCACTCGCCATTCATCATCGCCAGACGCGGACGGCCTGCGGAAGAACCTTTTCCGCAGGCCGTCTTCGAACTCTTGGCGGGCTTACTATCAGCGGTCGAACAGGCCGCGGGTCATTTTGGAGAAGTCTGGGCCGGAAATGCCCAGAAGGTCGGCATCACGCGTGGTTGGAACATCCATTTCCCGCAGCTGCTGCTTGATGTCGATGAGGCGTCTCAGGCGCCATACTGCACGCACAAACATCGGTCTGGTCCTTCGTTGGCGTTGCAACAGATCAACCAATGCGCCTAAACGCGCGGCTGTTCCATCGCCTGGCCATCAAGTGTGGCATGCACTCGGCGCATGCCACAATTCACCTGAGTGTCACACGCACAGGCAGCGCCGACTCACTCGGCTGCCCTGCGCTCGCCTTGGTGACGCCGATTCATGATCTCTTTGAGGAAGACCCCCGTGTAGGAACGCGGGTTCTCGGCGATCTCTTCGGGGGTGCCGATCGCCACGATCTCGCCGCCGCCGTCGCCCCCTTCAGGGCCGAGGTCGATCACCCAGTCGGCGGTCTTGATGACTTCCAGATTGTGCTCGATCACCACCACGGTATTGCCGCCGGCGACCAGTTGGTGCAGCACCTCCAGCAGTTTAGCGACGTCGTGGAAATGCAGGCCCGTGGTTGGCTCGTCGAGCATGTAGAGCGTGCGGCCAGTGGCCCGTTTTGACAGCTCCTTGCTGAGCTTGACGCGCTGAGCCTCACCACCGGAGAGGGTCGTCGCCGGCTGGCCGATCTTGACGTAGCCGAGGCCGACGCGCTGCAGCGTCAGGAACTTGTCGCGGATCGAGGGAACGGCCGAGAAGAGTTCGACACCTTCATCGATGGTCATGTCGAGGACGTCGGAGATCGACTTGCCCTTGAACTGCACCTCGAGGGTTTCACGGTTGTAGCGCTTGCCCTTGCAGATGTCGCAAGTGACATAGACGTCGGGCAGGAAGTGCATCTCGATCTTCAAGACCCCGTCGCCCTCGCATTTCTCGCAGCGCCCGCCCTTGACGTTGAAGGAGAAGCGGCCCGGACCGTAGCCGCGGGCCTTGGCCTCGGGCAGGCCCGCGAACCATTCGCGCAGGGGCGTGAAGGCGCCGGTATAGGTCGCCGGGTTCGAACGCGGCGTGCGTCCGATCGGGCTCTGGTCGATGTCGATGACCTTGTCGAGGAATTCCAGGCCGGTCAGGCTCTCATGCGGGGCAGGGGTCACGCGTGCGCCGTTCAGCCGCCGGGCGATGGCCTGGTACATGGTGTCGATCATCAGCGTCGACTTGCCGCCGCCCGAGACGCCGGTGATGGCGACGAACATGCCCAGCGGCACGTCGACCGAGACGTTCTTCAAGTTGTTGCCGGTCGCACCCTTGAGCGCGAGCTTCTTGGTCTTGGAGGGCTTCCGCCGCTCCGTTGGCAAGGGAATGCCCAGGCGCCCGGACAGATACTTGCCGGTCAGGCTCTCGGGGTGGTCGAGGATGTCCTGCGGCGTGCCTTCGGCAACGACATGTCCGCCATGGACGCCGGCGCCGGGGCCGATGTCCACCACATGGTCGGCGGTGAGAATCGCATCCTCGTCGTGCTCGACGACGATCACGGTATTGCCGAGGTCCCTGAGGCGCCGCAGCGTTTCCAAGAGGCGGGCATTGTCGCGTTGATGGAGGCCGATCGAGGGTTCGTCGAGCACGTAGAGGACGCCGGTCAGGCCCGAGCCGATCTGGCTGGCGAGGCGAATGCGCTGGCTTTCGCCGCCCGAAAGCGTGCCGGAGTTGCGCGAGAGCGTCAGGTATTCGAGCCCGACGTCGTTGAGGAAGGTCAGCCGCTCGCGGATTTCCTTGAGGATCCGCTCACCGATCGTGCGCTGGTTGTCGTTGAGGTGGTTGGGCAAATCGGCGAACCAGTCGAGGCTGGCGCGGATCGATTTGTCGGTCACCTCACCAACGTGGAGGCCGTGGATCTTGACCGCCAGCGCCTCGGGCTTCAGTCGGTAGCCGTTGCAGGCAACGCATGGCGCCTGCGACATGTAGCGCTCGATCTCTTCGCGCATGCCGGCGCTCTCGGTCTCCTTGTAGCGGCGCTCGAGATTGCCGATCACGCCCTCGAAGGGCTTGGTGGTCTTGTACGTGCGCAGACCATCGTCATAGACGAAGTTGATCGCCGTCTTGTCGGTGCCGAACAGCACCGCGTTCTGCACCTCGAGCGGCAGGTCGTTCCAGGCAGTGCCCGTCGATGCGCCGAAATGGCGGGCGACCGCGTGCAGGGTCTGCTGATAATAGGGCGCCGAGGTCTTCGACCAGGGCAGGACGGCGCCGTCACGCAGCGACATCGTGCCGTCGGGCACGATGAGGTTGGGATCGATCTTCATCTCGGTGCCGAGCCCGTCGCAGACCGGGCAGGCGCCGAAGGGATTGTTGAAGGAGAAGAGCCGGGGCTCGATCTCGGAAATGGTGAAACCTGAGACCGGACAGGCGAATTTTTCCGAGAAGGTGATGCGACGCGGTTCGCCGTTTTCTTCCGTCTCGTCGGCAAACTCGACGAGCGCGATGCCATCGGCGAGCTTCAAGGCGGTCTCGAAACTTTCGGCCAGGCGCCCCGAGATATCGGGCGACACCACGACGCGGTCGACGACCACTTCGATGTCGTGCTTTATCTTCTTGTCGAGGGCAGGGGCATCCTCGATCTCGTGATATTGGCCATCGATCTTGACGCGCTGGAAGCCTTTGCGCAGCAGGTCGGCCAGTTCTTTCTTGTATTCGCCCTTGCGCCCGCGCACGATCGGGGCAAGCAGGTAAAGGCGGGTGCCTTCAGGAAGTTCCAGCGTGCGGTCGACCATCTGGCTGACCGTCTGACTCTCGATCGGCAGGCCGGTTGCCGGCGAATAGGGGATGCCGACGCGGGCAAAGAGCAGGCGCAGATAGTCGTAGATCTCGGTGACGGTGCCGACGGTCGAGCGCGGGTTGCGGCTCGTCGTCTTCTGCTCGATCGAAATGGCGGGCGACAGGCCCTCGATGTGTTCGACATCGGGCTTTTGCATCATCTCGAGGAATTGGCGGGCATAGGCGGACAGGCTCTCGACATAGCGCCGCTGCCCCTCGGCATAGATGGTGTCAAAGGCGAGGGATGACTTGCCCGAGCCCGACAACCCGGTCATCACGATCAGGCTGTCTCGCGGCAACCTGAGGTCTATGCCCTTGAGGTTATGCTCGCGCGCGCCGCGGATGACGATTTCGCGAGAGTGGCTGTGGCTGTCGGGCATGGTCGTCGTTTCCAGAGTTCGGTCGGCCCGGCAGCGCCGGAGGGCTTCCGCAATCGGTAGAGTCTGGCTCGGGAGGTCTCGAAGCCACAAATAGGCGCGCGCGCCTGCAACCGCAAGCGAGCCGCACATGGGCTCCGAACCGGCTCCTGCAGCCTCAATTACGCGAAGCTAGCAGACCTCAAGTGAACATAAAAGGAACAAGTCGAGGTCGGGTCAAGAGTCTCCTGACAGAATCTGTCAGTGAGACCTTGAGGGCGAATGGGAGTGAGACAACACCGACTCATACGCCTTGACACACTCCCAAACTGTAGAACATATAGAGAACGAGTTGACAATATATGTGGGCAGCGCGCGGAAAGCTTGGGCGTCGCCGGCTCGAGCGATTAAGGTGCACGCCAAAGCGGGTGGACCCGCGAACGAAAGTCGAGGAAGGAATTTGCCATGGCTGGCAGTGTGAACAAGGTCATCCTAGTGGGCAATCTCGGGGCGGACCCGGACGTGCGCACCCTCCCGAGCGGCGGCAAGGTGGTCAACCTGTCGGTGGCGACCTCCGAGCGTTGGAAGGACCGTAATTCCGGCGAACAGCGCGAGCGCACCGAATGGCATCGCGTGGTGATCTTCTCCGAGGGTTTGGCGCGCATCGCTGAGCAGTATCTGCGCAAGGGTTCGAAGGTCTATCTCGAGGGCCAGTTGCAGACCCGCAAGTGGCAGGACCAGAGCGGGCAGGACAAGTATTCGACCGAGGTGGTGCTGCAGGGCTTCAACTCGGCGCTGACGCTTCTCGACGGCAGGGGCGAGGGCGAAGGAGCCAGCGGCGGTTTTGAGAATCGCGGTCGTCCCGAGGGCGGCGCCCGGCGCCCGGCGGCCAATGCACCGGCCTTCGAGCCCGGCGGAATGGACGACGACATTCCGTTCTGAGCCTAGGTATCTCCACGGCCTTCTCGTTGGAGCGAGCGATTTGATGCAGTCGATCGCGCGCTCCAATACTTTATTGTCTCAACGCGTCGCTCACCTCGAGAACGGCACCTGGGCGCGCAGGTTCTCGCCGGTCTGGTCGTAGACGGCGTAGAACTCGACGTCTATGCCGCCGCGGTCGAGAACAATCCGCGCAGTGATCGTCAGGTCCTTGCCCTCAGCCCTGTCGCGTTCGTTGAGATTGAAGACCAGCGTATCGCCGCGCTTCTGGCCGATGGCGACGCCGCTGAAGGCGGCGTTGGTGGTCATGGCGGCCTCGAAGCGGCGTAGTTTCTCGATATAGGCGAGCGTGCCGTTGAGCGAGAGGTTGACGCCCTCGACGTGGCAGCGGCCGGAATAGTTCACCCTCCCGGTATTGCCTTCCAGCAGCGAGAGCTGACAACGCATAGGATAGATATCGGCGCCGGTCAGCGTGCCCTTGCCCTGCCAGTCGCCAAGATAGGATCTGAGCAGCGCCATCTCATCAGGCGCGGCCAGGGCGGCCGATGATGGCAGCGTGGCCGCCATCGCCAGGCCAAACGAAATCACCAGGCGCGACAGGAATCGGCACGAATCGGTCACAGGGCTTCACCTCGTTCCGCCGCGAGGGCGCACTCGCTCTCATAGCAGAGTTCGCGCGCGCTCGCATATCACGGTGTCGTCGCCGACAAGAGTTGACTGATTAAGGTAGAGGCCCGGTTGACTCCGGCGCTCAGCCGGCGAGTGCGGCCCGATTGGCGTCGAGGAAGCTATCGATCGTCTGCGGTTCGCGCCCGGAAAGATGTGCAACGGCGTCGGTCACGACAGCGTGGCAGCCCTGGGCGGCATCGACATCGAAGCTGACCATGACGTCGGCCATGGCATCAGGCAGACCGGCGGCGATCATGCCGGCCCTGAGGTCGGCGGGTGCGAGGCCGATGCGGGTCACTGGCTTGCCGGACACGCGCGAGAGGAGGCCGGCGATCTCCTCCTGGGTCACGGGTGCTGGCCCAGTGACGTCGAGGACGAGCTTGCCGGTGGACGTCAGCAGCGCACCGGCGGCGGCGCGGGCGGCATCAGCGCGGGTGACGTAGCTGCGGCCCTTGCCGCTGGTCGCATCGAACAGCTGACCGGACTGGAGGGCCGAGGCTGCGCCCATCAGGATGATCTCGGCATAGATGTTGTTGCGCAGGATCGTCCAGTCGGTGTTGCCGCGATAGAGGCGCAGCTCCGTGGCGAAATGGTCGTTGCGGACGGCGCTGCCTGGATTTGGGCTGGCCGCTGGCGCGGATGTGTAGACGATGTGCCTGACGCCGGCGGCCTCGGCCGCGTCGATCGCAGCAACCTGCTGCTCAGCTCGCGCGCCTATGGCATCCGTCGAGATGATCAGCGCCCGCTCGATGCCGGCAAAGCCGCCGGCAAGGGTCGAGGAGTCGGCGAAGTCGAGCCTGCGGATTTCGACGCCCCGGGCGGCGAGGTCGGCGAGGTTGTCGGGATAGCGGGTGCCGGCGACGATGCGGGTGGCACCGCGTGCGAGCAGTTCCTCGATGGCGAGGCGGCCGAGCTGCCCTGAAGCGCCGGTCACGAGCAGCTTGGCGTTGCGGAAATCGGTCATGTTTGTCTCCTGTGGTCAGCGCGGCGGAGGCGCCGCGGCGGGTCGATACCGCCCTCTTGAGAAGCACTCTACAAGAGAGTAAGTATCAGGCGGAGACCGCCATATAGAGGCACGGAAACCGCGGCGAAAGGAGGCACTTTCTCCGCATAAAGGCACCCGGAGGTGACTTGATGAGCGAGCACATGGATTTCGATGCGGTGATCGACGCCTGGCGCCGGGGCGCCGCGATGTCGGTGGAAAGCGTCGGCTGCCCGGTGCGTGGCGTTCTCGATAAGATCAGCGATAAGTGGAGCATGCTGCTGGTGATGAACCTGGCGACGAAACCCATGCGGTTCAATCAGTTGCGGCGTGAAATTCCGGATATTTCTCAGAAGATGCTGACCCAGACCCTGCGCGAGCTCGAGCGCGACGGCCTCGTCGTTCGCACCGTCTATCCCACCAAGCCGCCTTCGGTGGAATATGCGCTGACCGATCTCGGGGTATCGCTGGTGGTGCCATTTGGCTATCTCATCGCCTGGGCCAACCAGAACCATGCTCGCATTGACGACGCCCGCGCGCAGTTCGATGGGGTGGAGGCCGCATAAAGCGGGACGCGAAAAGTGGGGACCGGTTTCTCGCATCCCGCGCTGTATAAAGCCACGCCATCTCGCGGCCGGCCGCGCGGCGGCGACGCATGCTCAGCTCGCTTCTGGGTATTCGTAGATGCCTATAGTGCAGCAATCGGTAAAGCCTAGCCGCCGGTAAAGCGGAGTTCCCACCGTCGAGGAGGTCAGTACCGCCAGCCGCATGCCCTCGGCTTTGGCATCGGTCAGGATAGCTTCCATGATGGCGGTGCCGATGCCTCGTCCACGCATGGAGGGCAGGGTGAAGACAAAGTAGATGCCGGCCACGTCGCCGTCGAAAAACATGGTGGCGGTGCCAACGGGCTGCCCGTCCTGACGCGCAAGGTAATGCCGCCAGGGCGTCCCGGGCCCATAGCCCAGCCGACCGTACATATTTGCTACCCAATGAGCCTCGTGTGGGCCGCTGCCGAAGCCCTTGGAGAGGGTCTCGCCCCAGGTTCCGAGTTCAGTTGGTGAGAGGACGGGCAGCACCTCAAGCGACGGCTCCCAATCCCGGCCCTTACGGGTCCAGGGTGCAAGCTCAAGTGCCATGCCCGGCTCGTTCATCGCATGGATGAAGCCCTGCCGCAGCAGGCGGTCGCCGAGATCGGGAGGCGCCATGGATGGCCCCAGATGCCATGAGCCGGGGACGTTGCGGGCCCGAAATTCATCAATGACCGAGCGGATGGCTTCGTCAGCCTCGTCGGGCGCAAGGCGAGCACAACGACAGCATTGTGATAGTCGATGGGCGAACCGCCGATCGTCCACTGCAGGCGTCCGTCGTTCCTTTCCGCGGCGCCCCCGGGACGACTGAGCGCCAGGAGAAAGCTGGCCGTGTTGCGCTCGATCGCCTGTGTCCAGTCCGAAACGACCATCTCCATCTCCCTCCAGCACCGCCTTCTCGTTTTTTGGTGGCGCTCTCCACAGAATCTGCGTCGCAGAATTAGCAATTCCGGCTCAAATCGCCTATCTAGTGAGTAACTCGAACAGACAAGAATCACCTGAGTGACCGATACTCCTGAAAGCGTGAGTGGCGGCATGCCGCCGTCGGACATCGCCCCGATTTCCATTACTGATGAGATGCGCAAGTCCTATCTCGATTACGCGATGAGCGTGATCGTGAGCCGGGCGTTGCCGGACGTTCGCGACGGGTTGAAGCCCGTGCACCGGCGCATCCTGTTCTCGATGAGCGAGAACGGCTACGAGTGGAACAAGCCCTATCGCAAGTCGGCGCGCGTCGTCGGCGACGTGATCGGTAAATACCATCCGCACGGCGATCAGGCGGTCTACTACGCCTTGGTACGCATGGCCCAGCAGTTCTCCATGGGCCAGATGCTGATCGACGGGCAGGGCAATTTCGGCTCGGTGGACGGCGACGAGCCGGCGGCCATGCGCTACACCGAAGTGCGCATGGAGCGGGTTACAGGTTCCCTGCTCGACGACCTCGACAAGGATACCGTCGATTTCAGGGAGAACTACGACGGCTCCGAGAAGGAGCCGGTGGTGCTCCCCGCCCGGTTCCCCAACCTGCTCGTCAATGGCGGCGGGGGCATTGCGGTCGGCATGGCGACCAACGTGCCGACCCACAACCTTGCCGAAGTCATCGACGCGACGCTTCTCATGATCGACAAGCCGGACGTGACGGTCGAGGAACTGATGGAAGTGATGCCGGGGCCGGATTTTCCAACGGCGGCGATTATCCTCGGGCGCTCGGGCATCCGTCAGGCCTATGAGACCGGCAGGGGCTCGGTCCTCATGCGCGGGCGCGTTGATATCGAAGAGGTGCGCAAGGAGCGCGAAGCAATCATCATCACCGAGATTCCCTATCAGGTGAACAAGAAGGTGATGGTCGAGCGCATTGCCGAGCTCGTGCGCGATAAGCGCATCGAGGGCATCGCGGACCTGCGCGATGAATCCGACCGTTCCGGCATGCGCGTCGTCGTCGAGATCAAACGTGACGCCGTGCCCGACGTGGTGCTCAACCAGCTCTACCGGTTTACCCCGCTGCAGTCCTCGTTCGGCTGCAATTTTGTGGCGCTCAACGGCGGCAAGCCGGAACTGATGAGCCTCAGGCAAATCCTGACCGCCTTCATCGACTTCCGCGAAGAGGTGGTGACCCGTCGGGCTCGATTCCTCCTCAACAAGGCGCGCGACCGTGCACACGTGCTCGTAGGCCTTGCGGTCGCCGTCGCCAATATCGATGAGGTGATCCACGTCATCCGTACCGCGCCCGATCCGGCATCGGCGCGCCAGCAGTTGATGACCCGCAACTGGCCAGCCGCGGACGTCGCTCCGCTCATTGCGCTCATCGACGACCCGCGCCACCGCATCAATGACGACGGCACCTTCAATCTTTCCGAGGAGCAGGCACGAGCCATTCTCGAGCTGCGCCTCGCACGCCTAACCGCGCTCGGGCGCGACGAGATCGGCGAGGAGCTCAACGGGCTCGGCACCGAGATCGAAGACTATCTCGATATCCTGCGCTCGCGCCAGCGCGTCATCGACATCATCCGCACCGAGCTGACGGAGATCAAGGAACAGTACGGCGCGCCGCGCCGCACCGAGATCTCCGACTCGGCTGCGGATTTCGAGGATGAGGACCTGATTGCCCGCGAGGACATGGTCGTCACCGTCACCCATGGCGGCTACATCAAGCGGGTGCCGCTCTCGACCTATCGCGCACAGAACCGCGGCGGCAAGGGACGCTCGGGCATGACGACGCGCGAGGAAGACTTCGTCTCGCGGCTCTTCGTGGCCAACACCCATACCCCGGTCCTGTTCTTCACCTCACGGGGCATCGCCTACAAGTTAAAGGTCTGGCGGCTGCCGCTGGCGGCGGCCAACGCGCGCGGCAAGGCGCTCATCAACATCCTGCCGCTGGAGCAGGGCGAGCGCGTAACCTCGATCATGCCATTGCCTGAAGACGAGGCGACGTGGGCGGATCTCTTCATCATGTTCGCCACCACTCGCGGAACGGTGCGGCGCAACTCGCTCGCCGATTTCGTCGAAGTGCGTCAGAACGGCAAGATCGCCATGAAGCTCGACGAGGGCGACGCCATCGTCGGGGTCGAGACCGCGACCGCCAATGACGACGTGCTGCTGACCACCGCCATGGGCCAGGCCATCCGCTTCCAGGTCGAGGACGTGCGGGTCTTCAAAGGCCGCGATTCCATGGGCGTGCGCGGCATTGCTCTGGCCGAGGGCGACACCGTGATCTCCATGGCCATCATCAACCATTCGGATGCGAGCGCCGAGGAACGCGCCGCCTATCTCAAGATGAGCCGGGCGGTGCGCGGCGAGGGCGAGACCGAGGAGAACGGTACCGACGAGGCCGATGTCGTCGCCGGTGAGCTCAACCAGGAGCGCTATGCGCAGATGAGCGCCATCGAGCAGTTCATCCTCACAGTTTCCGAGAACGGCTACGGCAAGCGCACCTCGAGCCACGAATACCGCATCACCGGGCGCGGCGGCAAAGGCATCGTCGCCATGGCGGTCAACAAGCGCAACGGCAACCTCGTCGCCTCTTTCCCGGTGGCCGAGGACGATCAGATCATGCTGATCAGCGACCGCGGCCAGACCATTCGCCTGCCGGTCGGCGGCGATAAGCCGATCCGCATCGTCTCGCGCGGCAGCCAAGGCGTGATCGTCTTCGACACCGCCGAGGACGAGAAGGTCGTCTCGGTCGAGCACATCAGCGAACCGGAAGCGGTCGAGGAAGGCGAGAACGGGGCTGAGGGTGAGAATGGGGCTGGGGGCGAGGGCGGCGAGCTGTGATGGCCGTGCTCTCCTGACATCTCTTTGATCTTGCCAATTGTGTCGTGAAGTGGCTTGCTCGGCTCCGCCATCGGAGATTGAGCCATGATCGAGCCCGCCATCATCCTGCCCTATGCCCTTGCCTGCCTTCTGTTTTCCATCGTGCCGGGCCCCTCCGTCTCGGTGGTCGTTGCCAATTCGCTAGGCGGGGGCACGCGGGCAGGGCTTTTGACCATCCTCGGCACGGAGCTGAGCATGCTCAGCATGGTCGTTATCGTCGCGCTCGGGCTCGAGGCGGTGATGGCGTTGGTCTCCGAGGCTTTCGAGATCATCAAGCTCGTAGGCGCAGTCTATCTCATCTGGATCGGCTGGAAGATGTTCACTTCGTCCGGCGAACTAGAGATCGAGGCGGCCGACGGACGCCGGCCGGTCGGGCGCTATGTCTGGCAGGGGGCGCTGGTCAACTGGTCCAACCCGAAGACGCTGCTCTTCCTTTCGGCCTTCCTGCCGCAGTTCGTCGACCTCGATCGTTCGGCCTTTGGCCAGATCATGGTCCTCGGCTTGATCGTGATGGTCGTTGCGACGGCAACCGATGCCATCTACGCCATGGCAGCAGGCCAGGCGAGGCACCTTCTCACGGCGGCGCGGGTCCGGCTTGTCAACCGCGTCTCGGGCGTCGTGCTGATGATCGGCGGGATCTGGCTGGCGCTGCAGAAGCGGGCCTGATGGCCGACATCGCCGAATACACCGCCGGCAAACGGCCGCAAGCGGTGGCGCCCATGCACCGGTTCCGCGACCTGGTGCTGGCGCTCGGCGATGTCGAGGAACGGGTGCACAGATCGGAGGTTGCCTGGGCAAGGAAGCGAGTGTTGCGGCGGCTTTCATCCTCTCCAGCCGGCTGGAGGTTGCCATCGACCTTTTGCGCACCGTCTCGCATCCCAACCTGCGACAGGCGTTCCCTACAACCAGCCGCGTGATCACCCACCGCGTCTATTTCACGAAACCTCAAGAGATCGACGACGAGGTCGCAGCGTGGGTGAGGGAAGCGTGGGAAACGATCGGACCGGGCACGCGATGACGAGCAGGTTTCTCCTCGATGACTTGCGGTCCCAGCGGATGTACGCAACGACCGTAGCGGATCGGATCTGGCGAGAGTGGTGGGGTCCGCACGGCGCCACGCTGGCCGATGTGGAGGCGGCGCTGGATGAATGCCTCGACGTGAACGACCTTCCGGTGACCCTTGTTGCGCACGAAAGTGGAAGATTTCTCGGCACGGTCACCTGCGTCGCGTCTGATCTTGCCGAGCGTTCCCAATATTCCCCCTGGATCGCAGCGCTTTGGGTCGAGCCTGAGGAGCGAGGTCAGGGCCTCGGTGCAGCCCTGCTTGGAAAGGCAGAAGCAAGGCTGCGGGATCTAGGCGTGGGCACGATGTTCCTCTGCGCAAAGTCGACCTTGCGACGCTACTACGCGGCACTTGGGTGGGAACTGCTGGAACAGGGGGTTGGTCCTCACCTGCTCGACGTCTGGCGGCGACTTGCCACGCCCGCCGGTGCGTGACACAACCGGATCAAAAGCGGGGAGCGGCAATGACAAGACTGGTGGGGTTCTATCCCGGCTCGTTCGATCCGGTGACCAACGGACATCTCGATGTGATCGAGCGCGCCTGCAAGCTGGTCGACCGTCTGATCGTCGGCGTCGGCATCAGCGCCACCAAGAAGCCGCTCTTTGCCCACGAGGACCGCATCGAGTTGTTGAGGCAGACGCTTGCGCCTGTCGGCAAGCGCACCGATACCGAGATCGAGATCATCGACTTTACGGGATTGATGGTGCAGGCGGCGCGCGAGAACGGTGCCAAGTTGATCATCCGCGGCCTGCGCGACACCACGGACTACAACTACGAAATGCAGATGGTCGGCATGAACGCGCAGATGGCGCCCGACCTGCAGACGGTTTTCGTGCCGTCGAGCCCCCACGTGCGGCACATCTCGGCCACATTGGTCCGCCAGATAGCCGAAATGGGCGGCGACATCTCCGCCTTCGTTCCGCAAATCGTTCTCAAGGCTCTGAAAACCCCATGAGTGAAAAGTCCTCGAAGGGCAGCCGCCTGATGGCCGTGCTCGCCTTTGCCTTCGTTGCCGTGTTTGCGGCCGCTGCCGCTTTCCCAACTCTCGTGCGAGCGCAGAGCGAAACCGGCACGCCGCACCTGATGCTCGAGTTGCCTGCTGGCACTGTCGACATAGAGCTTCTGCCGGAAGTCGCGCCGCAACATGTCGAGCGCATCGTCACCCTCACCGACGATGGGTTCTACGACGGCATTGTGTTCCACCGGGTCATCGACGGGTTTATGGCGCAGACGGGCGATCCGACCGGCACGGGCATGGGCGGCTCGGACCTGCCCGACTTGCCGGCCGAGTTCTCGGCCGAGCCTTTCAACCGCGGCGTTCTCGGCATGGCCCGCGCCATGGACCCGAACAGCGCCAACTCCCAGTTCTTCATCACCTATGCCGACGCGCCGCACCTCAACGGCCAGTACACCGTCTTCGGGCGGGTGGTCTCGGGCATGGAATTCGTCGATGCCTTGAAGAAGGGCGACCCGGCATCCAATGGCATGGTCACCGAGCCCGACGCCGTCGTTTCTGCGACGATCGAATACCGGTAGTGCGCCATCCAGAGTCGGGGAGGTCACCACCGCCGCATGGCGGCCGCGGGTGGCGCGGCGTTGTGCCGGCTCGCCAACTCGGTTAAAGCCACCACCAGTTCAAACTAGCGAAAGTCACGTCCAATGGCCGAATACGCCGATCCCGAAAACACCCTCGTCATCGAAACCACCCAGGGCCCCGTCGTCATCGCCATGCGTCCGGACCTGGCGCCAAATCATGTCGCGCACATCAAGCGGCTGGCGCGCGAGGGCTTTTACGACGGCATTGTCTTCCACCGGGTGATCGAGGGCTTCATGGCGCAGACCGGCTGCCCCCGCGGCACCGGTACCGGCGGGTCCGAATACCCGAACCTCAAGCAGGAATTCAACGCCGAGCCGCACGTGCGCGGCACCGCTTCGATGGCTCGCGCGCAGAACCCGGACAGCGCCAACTCGCAGTTCTTCATCTGCTTTGACGATGCTCCTTTCCTCAACCGGCAATACACGGTCTGGGGGAAGGTGATCGAGGGCATGGAGAACGTCGACAAGATCAAGCGCGGCGAGCCGGTGCAGGATCCCGACAAGATGGTCTCGGTCAAGGTCGCGGCAGACATTGCAGCTTAAGTCCGCCATCGTCGGAATGTTGGTCGCCGGAGTCCTGGCAAGTCCTGCCTGGGCCTCCGGCGGTATCTATTGCAATGCCGGCGACGCTGCAGGGATCGACCTGGCGACGGGACGGCTTGCCGTACTCCACATCCTCGATGCGACAGTGTCGGTGGGCGAGGAGACATGGACGACGGCGCCAGCTCGCATCTCTGGGACACCGATCGTGGTTGGCCAGGCCTTCGAGGATGCCGACAGCATTGCCGTCGATCTGATGGACGACAACTACGAAGCTATTCTCGTGCGCCTACGGCTCGTCACGGAAAGGGAGGCGGACGAGATCGTCATAGCGGGCACGTTGGCTGTCGCAGGCCGAGGGGTATGGGCGGTCACGTGCGAAGCCGGCTAGGCGGTTAGCGAGATTTACATGCGCGTCGACCTCTTCGATTTCAAACTTCCCGAGCGCCTGATCGCGCTTCATCCAGCTGAACCGCGCGATGCCGCGCGCATGCTGGTTGTGAACCCGCGCGACGGGCTGGAGGACCGCCATGTGCGCGACCTGCTCTGGCTCCTGCATCCGGGCGATGTCCTGGTCGTCAACGACACACGCGTACTGCCGGCTGAGCTCAGGGGTGAGCGTATCCGCGGCGAGCAGAGAGCACGGGTATCCTTCAACCTCCACAAGCGACTCGATGTCAGTACATGGCGTGCCTTCGCCCGTCCGGCCAAGCGCCTCAAGCTCTTCGATCGGCTCGAGCTCGGCAACGGCGGTGAGGAGCCGCTGACGGCGACCGTCACCGGCAAGGGGGAAAGCGGTGAGGTGACGCTCGCGTTCGATCTTTCGGGCGCCGTACTCGACGAGGCGATCAAATCGCATGGCGCCATGCCGTTGCCGCCCTATATCGAGGCCAAGCGCAAGCCCGAGGAGCGCGACCGCACCGACTACCAGACGGTCTATGCCGCCGAAGATGGGGCAGTCGCCGCCCCGACCGCCGGTTTGCACTTCACCCACGAGCTGCTTGTCGGCCTGCAGCAGCGCGGCGTCTCCATCGAGCGGGTGACGCTGCATGTCGGGGCAGGGACGTTCCTGCCCATGAAGGTCGAGGACACTAACGATCACATCATGCACGCCGAGTGGGGTGAGATCGACGCCGGCACCGTCGAACGCATCCTCGCGACCCGCGCCTCAGGCGGGCGGATCATCGCCGTCGGCACCACGAGTCTCAGGCTCCTCGAGACCGCCTCGCGCGCCACCGGCAGGTTGCGGCCGTTTGTCGGAGAAACCGACATCTTCATCACGCCGGGTTTCAGGTTCCGCTGTGTCGATGTGCTGATGACCAATTTCCATCTGCCCAAGTCGACGCTTTTCATGCTCGTTTCGGCCTTTTCGGGCCTCGAGGTGATGAAACGGGCTTATGCCCATGCGATCGAGCAGGGATACCGGTTCTATTCCTATGGCGATTCCTCGCTGCTCTATCGGGGGGATGAGGGAGAAGAGTGACAGCTGGCACGGATAGTTTCGATCAGTTCGAATTACGCCGGAAGAGCGATGACCTCGTCTACCGGTTCGAGCGTAAGGTCGATGCCCAGGGCCGGGTGGGTTACCAGCGCGCCGACCGCGATTTGTGGATTGTCCGGTCGCCTGAGTGGGGCTGGATATCAACCGATCCTGAAACAGGTGTGATCACCGGTCGATCCTGGGAAAGGCATCCCAGTCAACAGAGCGACCATCCTCCAACCGGGGTTTGGGTCACCCGTAAGGGCGACAAGTCCTACGTCTACGACCTCGTCTATACTTGAGCGAGAGGGCAGTCAGAAAGGCCGGATGAGCGCCGTGAGAGCGCCTGAGAACTTGATCCCGAGCTTTTGGCAGCACCTCTTGCGTAACGGGCCGGGAGGGGGGTAAAGCCCCTCGACCACAGGACCAAATCCATTGACCAAGCAGATCACCTTCACCCTTTCAGCCACCGACGGCATGGCCCGGCGCGGTCGGATCGATACGCCTCGCGGGGACATCCAGACGCCGGCCTTCATGCCGGTCGGCACCCTGGGAACCGTCAAGGCCATGTACCCGGAAGAGGTGCGTGAGACGGGGGCGGATATCCTGCTCGGCAACACCTATCACCTGATGCTGCGACCGGGCGCCGAGCGGGTGGCGAAGCTCGGCGGGCTGCACGTCTTCATGGATTGGCCGCGCCCGATCCTCACCGACAGCGGCGGTTTTCAGGTGATGAGCCTGTCGAAGCTCAGAAAGATCACCGAGAAGGGCGTGACCTTTCGCTCGCATCTCGACGGCTCGCCCTATGAACTCAGCCCGGAGCGCTCCATCGAGATCCAGACGTTGCTCGACAGCGACATCATCATGCAGCTCGACGAGTGCATCCCGCTCCCTTCCGAGCAAAAGGAGATGGAGCGGGCGATGGAGCTGTCGCTGCGCTGGGCAGATCGCTCGAAGACGGCGTTCAACAACCAGTTGAACCGCGCGTTGTTCGGCATCGTCCAGGGCGGGGACGATGCGCAATTGCGGGCGAGGTCGGCGGCTGGCCTTCGGTCGATCGGGTTCGACGGCTATGCAGTCGGCGGACTTGCTGTTGGCGAGCCGCAGGAAGTGATGTTCCGGGTGCTCTCCGAGATCACGCCGGAGCTTCCGACCGACCGGCCGCGCTACCTGATGGGGGTCGGCAAGCCGGACGATATTCTCGGCGCCATCGAACGCGGTATCGACATGTTCGATTGCGTGCACCCGACCCGCGCCGGACGGCATGGCCATGCCTATACCCGCTTCGGCGTCATCAATCTGAAGAACGCCCGGCATAAGGATGATCCGCGCCCGCTGGACGAGGCGTCGCCCAACCCCAACTGCCGCCGCTTCTCGCGGGCCTATCTGCACCATCTCGTTAAGACAGAAGAGATTTTGGGCGCGATGATCCTTTCGCAGATCAACCTCAGCTATTATCAAGAGCTGGTCGCGGGCGCCCGCGCGGCGATCGAGGGTGCGCGTTTTGAGGACTTTTCGGCTTCAACCCGCGCCGGATGGACCGCGGGCGACCTGCCGCCAATCGAGGGATAAGGTCGGTCTAGGAGATGTAGGATTAGCCCTTTGCCTCAACCATCACAGGGTCATCCCCGCGAAAGCGGGGACCTCTGTGTTAGCCCAAAGATTTTGCAACGGTGGTTCCCGCTTTCGCGGGAACGACCCCGTGGGTGTGGATGTATTCTCGCGCAAATATGACCCGCTCGACGGGCGCTGATCGAAGGATGAGGAAAATGGCCAAGACTGGACGCAAAGCGACCTTTGCCGCGCTTGAAAAGCAGGCCGAGCGCATTGCCGGGCGCCCCATGCGGGTGATGTTCGCTGAGGATCCCAACCGCTTCCGGCGCTTTTCGGTCAAAGCCGGCGACATCCTTCTCGACTACTCCAAGAACCGCATCGACGAAGAGGTCATGGATGCGCTCTTTGCCTTTGCGCGCCATGTGGACGTCGAAGGCCGGCGGGACGCCATGTGGGCGGGCGAGCCGATCAATAGCACCGAGCACCGCTCGGTGCTGCACATGGCGTTGCGCTACCACGGCGCCGATCCGGTCATGGTCAATGGCGAGGACGTGATGCCGGCGGTGCGCGAGACGCTTGCCAACATCAAGGTCTTTTCCAATGAGGTGCGTGACGGCACCATCCGCGGCGCGACCGGCGAGCAGTTCACCGATGTCGTCAATATCGGCATTGGCGGGTCTGACCTGGGTCCGGCGATGGTGACGCTGGCGCTCGAGCCCTATACCCGGCCGGATCTTCGCGCCCACTACGTGTCCAATGTGGACGGTGCTCACATGCACGACACGTTGAAGCGCCTCGATCCGAAGACGACACTCTTCATCGTCGCCTCCAAGACCTTCACCACCGACGAGACGATGACCAACGCGGCGACCGCCCGCACATGGCTTTCCGGGGCACTCGGTGAGGAGGCGGTCAACGATCATTTCGCGGCAGTCTCGACCAATATAGAGGCGTGCAAGAGCTTCGGCATCAAGGAAGACCGCATCTTCGGCTTCTGGGATTGGGTCGGCGGGCGCTATTCGGTCTGGTCGGCCATCGGTCTGCCGGTCGCGATTGCGGTCGGATTCGAGAATTTCGAGAAGTTCCTCAAAGGGGCGGCGGAGATGGACAGCCATTTCCTCACCACACCGCTCGAAAGGAACCTGCCGGTCATCATGGGGCTCATCGGGATCTGGTATCGCAACGCCTGGGGTTTTGCGACGCACGCCGTGCTGCCCTACGACCAGCGCCTGTCGCGCTTTCCGGCCTACCTCCAGCAGCAGGACATGGAGAGCAACGGCAAATCGATGACGCTTTCCGGCAAGGCGGTCAACTGGTCGACTGGCCCCATCGTCTGGGGCGAGCCCGGCACCAACGGCCAGCATGCCTTCTACCAGCTCATCCACCAGGGCACCGACGTCATCCCCTGCGATTTCCTCGTCGCCGCCAATCCACAGGAGGACTTGCCGCCGCACCATGCCAAGCTCGTCGCCAACGTACTGGCGCAGTCCGAGGCGCTGATGCTGGGCAAGACCGAAAGGGAAGTCGAGGTGGAACTGAAGGCCCAGGGGCTCGACGAGGACGCGATCAAAGCGCTGACGCCGCATAAGGTGTTTCCCGGCAACCGCCCCTCGAACACCATCATGTATCCCCGCCTCACCCCCGAGACGCTCGGCGCGATCGTTGCGCTCTACGAGCACAAGGTGTTCGTCCAGGGCACGATCTGGAACGTCAACTCCTACGATCAATGGGGCGTCGAACTCGGTAAACAGCTTGCCAAGGCGCTGCTGCCCAAGGTCGAGGGCAACGCCGAGTGGAAGGACCACGACGCTTCGACGCAGGGGTTGCTCGCTTATTACCACGAGCTGCGCAAGTAGCCATGCCGGGTGGCGCGCCCGAGGACGTCGCAACACTGCTCGCGCGCGTCAGACAGGTTGCGCCCGAACTCGCCGATGCACCGTATGAGGTGCTGGGTGAGGGCTGGGACAGTGTCGCCCTCGATGTCGCCGGCGAATGGATCTTCAAGTTCCCACGTTCGGCGCGAGCCGAAGCATCGCTGCTGCGCGAGGTCGACTTTCTGAAGGCCATCGTCCCGCGGGTACGCATGCGCCTGCCGGAGCTCGTTCTGCACGAGCGCGAGGGGGCGCCGTTCAGCCAGCACCGCAAGATTCCAGGCACTCATCTGTTGGCTGCCGACTATCAGCGGCTCGACGAAGACCAGCGCAACCGGTTGGCTCGCCAGCTAGCCGATCTTCATGCCGATCTCCACGCGATTCGCGTGAGCGTCATGGAAGGCGCCGGAGCCGGACCGGTTGAGGCCTTCCCATCGCCGGATTGGATCGAGGAGCGGATCGGACAGCTGCCGTCGCGTCTCATGACCTACGCCCGCGATATCATTGAGAGCTGGCGCGAGGAGCTTACATGTGAAGAAGACCTCGTCTTCGGCCAATTCGACGGCCACGGCTGGAACATGGCATTCGACCACGATGTCGGCGTCCTCAACGGCGTCTACGACTTCGCCGATGCCGGTATCGGCGAGCGGCACCGCGATTTCAGCTCGACCAACTGGATCGACCCGGATCTGACCGAACGCGTCATCGCACATTATGGCGCTCAAACCGGTATCGCCGTCGACCGCCGCCGCGTTGATCTCTACACCGCCGTCCTGCGTCTCTGGGAGCATCTGGGCGAGGATGAGATACCCTCGTCATTGACCTCGCTGGAAGCGTGGGCAGAATACGAGGCCAGCCGTGCAGCGGATTTGTAGCCCATGCTGAATACTCTCCTGAGAACTCCCGGCCGACGGCTACGGTGGCTGACAGCCGTCGGTGCAGTCTTCGCCCTGGGTGCCGGTGGAGCCGAGGCGGCGCCGGCCATGTGGCGGCTGAGCGATAGCGATTCGACGCTTTATCTCTTCGGTACGGTTCACTTGATGTCCGCCGACGTCGAGTGGCGGACTCCCGAGTTCGAGACGGCACTCAAGGACGTGGATACGATCGTTCTCGAAGCGGATGTCACCAGTCCCGAAGCTCTCAAGCGCATGGGCGAGGTCGTCGGAGAGCTCGCCATCAATCCGCCGGGTGTGACGCTTTCCTCGCTACTGGGTCCAGAGAGGGCGGCGCGGGTAGTGGAACTCGCTGAAAGCCTCGGCCTGCCATCGGCAGGGCTCGAAGGTTTTCGGCCCTGGTTCGCTCTGACCTTGGTCAGCATCGCAGCGATGCAAAAGGAAGGGCATCATGCAACGCTCGGCGCCGACCAGCAGGTGCTCGATCAGGCGCTGGGGCAGGGGCACGCTGTCGATTATTTCGAGACCGCAGAAGAGCAGCTGCTGATATTGGCCGGGCTCGACGACGAGGTCATCAGTCGGGTTTTCGAGGCGAGCCTTGCCGAGTACGAGGATTTCGGCGAGCACATGACGCACATGCTCGACGTCTGGCGGATGGGCGACCTCGCCGGCCTCGAGGCCATGGCCAACAAGAGCGTGCAGAAAGTCGCACCCGCGATGTATGAGGCGATGTTCGTTGCGCGGAACCGCGCCTGGATCGAGCGCATCGAAGAGATGATGGCGGGCGAGGGCGACTATTTCATCGCCGTGGGCGCCGGGCATTTCGTCGGCGAAGACGGTCTCGTCGATCTGCTCGAAGAGCGCGGGCATACGCTCGAGCGCATCCAGTAGCGCTGCGACGGGCGGGGTGTATCCTGGCGGGCATCTGCCCACCTCGATATCCGAACCTCAGAACGAGGTCAGCAGAATCGGTCCCAGCAAGACGAGCAGCCCCGCCACGAGATAACGCAGCGGTCCAATTCCGCGCAGGTTCGAGTTGCGCATCAGCGTCGAAAAGACAAAGAAGGCAACGAGCGCGATGGCGGGCCGGTTGAGACTCATCAGCGAAAGCTCGCTGCCGGCCGTGAGCCGCATATAGACCCAGGTGCCGGCAAAGATCCCGAAAGCGGCCGAGATCAGCACCGTGACGGCTTTGGCAACGACCAGCAGCGCCATGTCGAGCGTCGCGCTCCAGGCGGCGAGCGCCAGGCCGCTGGCGGTCAGGAAGCTTGCGCCGAGGACGACAAGCAGGCGGATGTCGACGATGACCGGGATGGCTGCAGGTGGGTCGTAGGCGCGCAGATCGCCGATGACCGGAAGGTCGCCACTATAGGTGCGCAGCAAAGAGCCGACGAAGAACATCGCGACGGTCCCGATGGCCAGGGCGAGAAAGGTCACCACCATCACCTTGATGAGATCGATGGTGTCCTGAGTCATCGCTGCGCCATGCGGGGAAGGTGCGGATTGGTACGCCGGGTGGGGGTCGAACCCACGACCATTCGATTAAAAGTCGAATGCTCTACCACTGAGCTACCGGCGCCAATTGCGGCGTCGACCGCGGATCGGTCGCGGCGGAACATAGCCGACGCGCTCCCCCTGTCAACCGCAATTGTCACTGGTCCTGGCCTAGGGCGCCAGGGGCGTCCCGGCATAGGGCATGGGCTCGCAGGGAACGGATGCACGTTCCAGCCGGCCGCACACCGCCGTAGCCTCAGCCAGGTCCGCTGCCGGTCCGAGCACGATGCGCTGGGTTGTGCCGCCGGCCTCGTCAGCGAGGAGCGGTGTGAAGCCGAGGATCGTCGCGCCAAGCGTGCGTGAGAGGTCGTCCCAGGCGACAGCCGCCTGGCCGGGGGTGAGCCGGGGACCTACAGCCATGCCGAAGCGACCCTCGCTATTGGGGGTGAAGGCGGCCGTTCCGGCTCGCGCGGGAGCGGGCTCGGGGGCCAGCACCGACGGCATCTGCATCGGCGTCTGCACGACCCTGACCTTGCCGCCATCGGCATCGCGTGTCTCGCCTTCCGGCGCGCCGATCGATGCGGTCGTGAGCGACCGATCGACGCCGGGCTCGTTAGCGGCCAGTGTTTCGAGCAGGTGGGGAAGGGTTGCTTCCAGGGCGCCGATGCGGCGGGTTGCCTCATGGCCCGCCTCTTCATTGAGGGAAAAGCGCGCCGCAAGCTCGCTATTCTCGCGCTGCATCGCGACGGCCTCCTGCCGCAGGTTGGCAACCGTCGTGCGCAGCTGTTCGACCGACAGGCCGCCGAGCCGCGTCGCGTGCAGACCGGAGAGCGTGGCGGGGGGCAGCAGGGCCGAGACATTGGCCGACAGCACCGCCAGGCTCAGGCTGACCAGTGCCACAATACCCCAGCGGGTCACGTCGGACGGGCGGAATAGTTCGGCTGTTCGGGCCACAGAAAACTCCACGCAAGACACGTCGAATCGGAATTCGCCTAGTTTACACCGTCTTTGTGCGTGTTATCGCTTCGCCAACGCTTGCGTGCCATAAACCGGTGAAAATACACCCTGGTGAACTAAGTCCAATTCGGGAGCGCCCTACATGACGGAACTGGTGTCGATCATCCTGGCCGCAGGTGAGGGAACGCGCATGCGCTCGCGCCTGCCCAAGGTGCTGCACCAGGTCGGGGGCCTCCCGATCGTTGCGCATGTGGCGCGAGCGGCGCGGGCCGCGGGCTCGCGCGAGGTCGCGGTGGTTACCGGGCCGGACCACGAATCTGTGCGCGAGGCGCTGCTGGCCATTGATCCGGACCTGCGTTTCTTCGAGCAGGTCGAGCGCAAGGGTACGGCTCATGCCGCGGCCATGGCGCGCGATCTCTGGAGCACGGCCGGCGGCTATGTTGCAGCGATCTATGGCGATCATCCCCTGCTGCGCGCCGAGAACTTCAAGGTGGTGACAGACCGGCTCGAGGCGGGCATGGATGCGGCGATCCTCGGTTTTGAACCGGCCGACCCTACCGGCTATGGCCGCTTCATCACCGATGGCGAGCGGCTTCTCGCCATCCGCGAGCACAAGGATGCAAGCGAATCCGAACGCAGGATCGGGCTCTGCAATGCGTGCATCCTGGCGTTCCGGGCGGAGGTCTTCCGCGAGCTCATAGACAAGGTCGATAACAAGAATGCGCAGGGCGAATACTACCTGCCCGATCTCGTCGAGCTCGCCAACGCCGCCGGCTACAAGGTCGGGTATGGAGTGGCGCCGGAGGTCGACGTGATGGGAGTCAACGACCGGGCCCAGCTCGCTCGCGCAGAGGCGCTTTTCCAGCAGCGCCAGCGTGCCGAGATGATGCGGGCGGGGGTGACACTGCTTGATCCGGCAACGACGTATTTCTCCTACGATACCGAAATTGCCGAGGACGTGACGATCGAGCCGGGTGTGTGGTTCGGACCCGGCGTCAGCGTGGCGACCGGCGCGGTGATCCACGCCTTCTCGCATATCGAGGGGGCCAGCATTGCAGAGAACGTGTCGGTCGGCCCTTTCGCGCGGCTGCGACCGGGGGCGCGGCTCGAGGCCAAGGCCAAGGTCGGCAACTTCGTCGAGATCAAGAAGGCCCGGGTCGGCAAGGGGTCCAAAATCAGTCACCTCAGCTATGTGGGCGACGCGACCGTGGGCGAAGAGGTCAACATCGGTGCCGGTGTGATTACCGTCAACTATGACGGGTTCAACAAGCACGACACGCATATCGGGGACGGCGCCTTCATCGGCTCGAACGCGTCGCTCGTGGCGCCGGTCAGCGTCGGGCCGGGGGCGTTGATTGCCAGCGGCAGCGTCATCACCGAAGACGTCGAGGGTGATGCCCTGGCGCTCGGCCGCAGCCGCCAGACCAACAAGCCCGGCCGGGCCAAGACGATCTTCGAACGCGCGGCGGCCGCCAAGAAAGCCAAGTCCGAGGGGAAGTAAACCTATGTGCGGTATTGTCGGCATCATCGGCGTCGAGCCGGTTGCGGGGCGGCTCGTAGACGCGTTGAAGCGCCTAGAGTACCGTGGTTACGACAGCGCGGGCGTTGCCACCCTCGAAAGCGGGGACATCTCCCGGCGGCGAGCCGAAGGCAAGCTCGCCAACCTTTCCGGCAGGCTCGCTAGCGAGCCGCTCTCCGGCCGCATCGGCATCGGTCACACCCGCTGGGCCACGCACGGCGCGCCCACCGAGCAGAACGCGCACCCGCACGCGACCACCCGTGTTGCCGTCGTTCATAACGGCATCATCGAAAACTTCCGGGACCTGCTTACGGACCTTGCCGGTGACGGCTACACCCCCAACACGCAGACGGACACCGAATCCGTGGCGCTCTGGGTGACGCGCGAGCTCGACAATGGCGCCGATCCGGAGCTGGCCGTCTCGCGCACCCTGAAACACCTGCGAGGAGCGTTCGCGCTGGCTTTCCTGTTCAAGGGCGAGGAGCAGCTGCTGATCGCTGCCCGGCGCGGGGCGCCGCTTGCCGTCGGTCACGGTGAAACCGAGATGTACCTGGGCTCGGACGCCATGGCGCTCGCCCCGTTCACGTCGCGGCTCACCTATCTCGAGGATGGCGACTGGGCCGTCCTGACTGCCGAGGGCGTCACCATAAGGGACGCACACGATGCCGTCGTCTCGCGCGAACCGCGGATCTCCCAGGCCTCCGCCCTGCTTGTCGACAAGGGCAACCACCGCCATTTCATGGCCAAGGAGATCTACGAGCAGCCCGAGACCATCTCGCACACGCTCAGCCACTATCTCGACATGGCGAGCGAGAGCATCGCGCTGCGCGAGGCGTTGCCTTTCGACTTCGACGACCTGACGCGTCTGACCATCAGCGCCTGCGGCACGGCCTATTATGCCGGGTGCATTGGCAAGTACTGGTTCGAGCGATACGCGCGATTGCCGGTCGACATCGATGTTGCCTCAGAATTCCGCTACCGGGAGCCGCCGCTGGAGAAAAACGGTCTCTCGCTTTTTATCTCGCAGTCTGGCGAGACCGCCGATACCCTGGCGGCGCTGCGCTATTGTGCGGGGCAGGGCCAGCACATCGCCTCGCTGATCAACACGCTGGAATCGACCATTGCGCGCGAAAGCCAGGTGGTTTTTCCAATCCTCTGTGGTCCCGAGATCGGCGTGGCCTCGACCAAGGCGTTCACGGCGCAGCTCGTTTCCCTCGCCAGCATCGCCATCGCGGCCGGTCGCGCGCGCGGTGCGCTGACACCGGAGGCCGAGCGCAAGCTCGTACAGGCGCTGATCGGCCTGCCTCGGGCGGTTTCGCAGGCCCTGCAGGCCGAAGAGCAGATTATCGAGATCGCCCGGCACCTGTCGCGTGCCCAGGATGTGCTTTATCTCGGGCGCGGGCCGATGTTTCCCGTCGCCATGGAAGGAGCCCTGAAACTCAAGGAGATCTCCTACATCCACGCCGAGGGCTATGCGGCGGGCGAGTTGAAGCATGGGCCCATCGCGCTCATCGACGAGGACATGCCGGTCATCGTGGTGGCACCCTCCGACGAGTTGGTGGAGAAGACCCTCTCCAACATGCAGGAGGTCGCCGCGCGGGGCGGGCGCATTATCCTCATCACCGACGAGGAAGGGGTGAAGACGGTGGGCCACAACGTTGCCGAAACGATCCTGATGCCCCGGGTCGACAGCTTCGTTGCCCCAATCGTTGCGACGATCCCCGTGCAGCTCCTCGCCTATCATACGGCTGTCGCCATGGGCACGGATGTCGACCAGCCGCGCAATCTCGCCAAGAGCGTGACCGTTGAATAGGCCCTTTCCCGAGCGCGAGCCTGAACTCAACGTCTTCGGCGAACCGCTGGAGCCGTGTTCGCTGGCGCCACTGACGGGGTTCTTCCGTTCCGGCTATTGCTCCGCGGGCCCCGAGGACATCGGCCGTCACCTGATCTGCGCCGAGATGACGGAAGCATTTCTCGCCTTCTCCAAAACGGTCGGCAACGACTTGACGACGCCACATCCCGAGTCCTCCTTTCCGGGCCTAAAGGCCGGTGATCGCTGGTGCATGGTGGCCGACCGCTGGGTCGAGGCGCTGGCGGCCGGCATGGCGCCGCGCGTCTATCTGCGGGCAACGCATCAGGGCGCGCTGCGTCATGTGGAGCTGGCAACGCTCAAGAAATTCGCGGCCGATCTGGATTAGCCAGTCAACCTAGATATCGGGGATGAGGCGTTTTCCGTGGGAGCGCGCGGTCTCGGCTTCATAGCCCAGGCGAGCGTAGAAGCCCTCGACCTTCTCGTTACCTGAACGAACGAACAGGTTGATCTTGGGGCAGCCCATGGCAAGGAGCTTGTCCTCGAGCTCCTTCATCATGGCCACGCCGTAGGACTTTCCCTGATGAGCCGGACTGACTGCCAAATAGTAGGCGGACCCTCGGTGCCCATCATATCCACCCATCGCCGACGCGACGATCTGCTCTCCGAGGACTCCAACCAGGAAGAGTTCAGGTTGCACGGAAAGTTTGCGGGCGATGTCCTTGTGTGGATCGTTCCAGGGACGAACGAGTCCGCAGGTCTGCCATAGAGCAATGACCGCTTCCGTGTCGTCAGCGGCGAAAGGTCGGATTTTCATTCTGCACCAGTTGGTCGAGGCTATCCGGCTCGTATCAGCGGAATCGCGAGGTCTTTACGGAAAAGGTATAGCAGCGTCCTCAGAGCCTCTCCATCAGGTCCGGTAAGCCCGGGATTGCGTTCCAGTGTCGCCGCTGCGTCGTCATGAGCCCATTCGAGCAGATGGCGATGAACGTCCGGCACGGCGAGGCGATAACCGGGCATGCCGGATTGTCGCGTGCCGAGCAGATCGCCCTGGCCGCGCAGTTCCAGATCACGCTCGGCGATGACGAACCCGTCCTCGGTGGATTTGATGGTGTCGAGACGTGCCTTGGCGGTTTCGCTCAAGGGTTCCTTATAGAGCAGCAGGCACGCTGAGCGGTTGGATCCGCGTCCGACGCGCCCGCGCAACTGGTGGAGCTGGGCGAGGCCGAAGCGTTCGGCATGCTCGATGATCATGATCGACGCATTAGGTACGTCGACGCCTACCTCGATCACGGTGGTGGCAACGAGAAGTTTGAGGTCGTCGGCCTGGAAGCGGGCCATGACCTCCTGCTTGGCAGCGGCGCTCATGCGGCCGTGGACGAGGGCGACCCTGTCGCCGAAGATCTTTTTGAGTTCAGCAAAGCGATCCTCGGCGGAAACTACCTGCAGAACTTCGCTTTCCTCGACCAGCGGGCAGACCCAGAATGCCTGGGCTCCTTCATCGAGCCGTGCCTTGAGGCGGGCAATGATACGGTCGTAGTCGGCGATCGACATCACCGCGGTGTCGATCGGCTGGCGGCCACGCGGCTTGTCCTTGAGCACCGAGACGGCCATGTCGCCGAAATGCGTCAGCACCAGCGTGCGCGGAATCGGCGTCGCGGTCATGACAAGCAGGTCGGTGTCGCGGCCCTTTTCCGAAAGTGCCAGGCGCTGGTGCACGCCGAAGCGGTGCTGCTCGTCGACAACGGTCAGGCCGAGATTGCGAAACGCGACATCGGATTGGAACAGGGCGTGGGTGCCGACCGCGATGGCGATCTCCCCGTTCTCGATGCCGGCGAGCGCGGCGCGGCGTTCGGCAGCGGCCATCTTGCCGGTCAGCAGCACGATGCCGAGATCCGCGGCCTCGCAGATCGGCTTCAAGGTGCGGAAATGCTGGGCAGCGAGCAGCTCGGTGGGCGCCATCAGGCTCGACTGGGCGCCGCTCTCGGCCACGGCGGCCATCGCCATCAAGGCAACGACGGTCTTGCCCGAGCCGACGTCGCCCTGCAGCAGCCGCGACATGCGGTCGGGCGCCGCGAGGTCGCGCTTTATCTCCTCTATAGCCTCGCGTTGGCCGTCGGTCAGGGAGAAGGGCAGGTTGGCTTCGACCCTCGCGGTCAGCTCGCCGGTGAAGCTGCGGGCAACGCCGCGTGCGGCGGTGAGGGACGAACGCACCAACAGCAGCGCGAGTTGGCCGGCAAGATACTCGTCATAGGCGAGCCGCATGCGATTGGGTCCCCAGAGCTCCGCATCGGCGGGCGTTTCGGGGATGTGGACCGATTGCATGGCTGCGTAGAAATCCGGCCAGTGGAAACGGGCCTTGGTGGAGGCGGGTATCCACTCGGGCAGTTCCGGAACGGATTGCACGATCTGCCGGACAAGCTTGACCAGCACCTTCGAGCTCAACCCGTGCGTCAGCGGGTAGACCGGCTCGACGAGGGGCAGGGTTGCGAATTGCGCCGGCTCCACCACATAGTCGGGATGGGTGATCTGTTTTTCTCCATTGAAGAAGCCGATCTCACCCGAGACATAGCGTTCTTCGCCGACCGGCAGCGTTTTCTCGACCCATCCCCCCTGGGCGCGGAAATAGACGAGCTGGATGTCGCCGGTCTCGTCATGGGCGAAGATCCTGTGCGGCACGTTTGGCTTACCGCGCGGCGGCGGCTGATGCCGGTCGATGTGGAGCTTGAGAGTTACCACCTGGCCCAGATAGGCCTCGGCGATCCCCACCATGCGGCGGCGGTCGACGACGCCGGAGGGCATATGCATCAAGACGTCGAGCGCAATTGCATCCTGCCCGTCGGGCGCGCCGAAAAAGCGGGTCAAGAGCGCGGCCAGTTGCGGCCCGACGCCCTTGATCGAGCGCAGGGAACGGAACAGCGGATCGAGCAAAGCAGGGCGTGGCACGACTCGGCAACCTCCTGTGGACCACCCTAAGACACGATCTGCGAAAAATGACCTATGTTCCAGAAAAGGATAAGCGCGGCAGAGGACATCGCCGAAGCAAGCATGGCTGACAAGTGGCTCCGATCCGCGTAAACAGGGCGTCCACATCGAAAGGCTCTCTTCGTCATGGCAGTTCCAGAAACGGCCGGTGAACACATTGCTATGCGCCGCAAGCGGCTGCGCTATCGCGCCTGGCATCGCGGAACGCGAGAAATGGACCTGGTGCTGGGTCCATTTGCCGACGCACATGTCGAGAGTTACGATTCGCCTGCGCTGGACCGGCTGGAGGCATTGATGGATGAGCCGGACACGGACCTGCTCAAGTGGGTGATGGGCCAGGAGCCGGTACCTTCCCACGTGGATGCCGAGCTTCTGGCATTCGTCATTGCCGACCATCAGAAGCGGGTAGGCCAATGAACGAGCAGCTCATCCACACTCCCCGCCGCACGATATCCAACGTCCCGGAGGGCATGCAGCCGATGGTGCTGGCGCGGCTGGTCGAGGACCGGCTGAAGGCCGCCCCCGATGACGTTGCCAGCATCGTCTTCGTTGCACGCGACGGGCGACGACTGCAGCGTGTGGCCGAGGTGCTGGGGCAGATGCTGCCCGGCCATACCATCCTGACGCTGCCGGCGTGGGACTGCCTCCCCTACGACCGCGTCTCGCCCAACAACGTCACCATCGCCGCGCGTATGAGCGCCCTGGCAGCGTTGACGAGCGGATCGACGAAGGGCGCGGTGGTGCTGACGGCGGTCAATGCGCTCATCCAGTACCTGCCGCCGCGCGACGTGGTTGCCGGCATGAGCTTTTCGGCCGCGGCAGGCCGGGTCGTCGACAGCGACAAACTCGTCGCATGGGCAGCCAATAATGGGTATCTGCGTGTGCCGACGGTGCGCGAGGCTGGCGAATATGCAGTACGAGGAGGCCTCGTCGACCTCTTCCCGGCGAGCGCCGAGGCGCCACTGCGCTTCGATTTCTTCGGGTCACAGCTCGAGACCATCCGCACTTTCGACCCCGACAGCCAACGCACCACCGGCAATTTGAAGCGCATCGATCTCGCCCCGATGAGCGAGGTGCTGCTCAACGAGGAGACGATTCGCCGTTTCCGGCAGAACTACACGCGCGCCTTCGGCGGCAACACGGCCGACGATCCGCTCTACGGCGCCATCAGCGCCGGCTCGCGCTATTCGGGCACCGAACACTGGCTCCCATTCTTTTATGAAGCGGTGGACCGGCTCGCCAATTACGCAGGTGATGCGCCGTTTGTTTTCGATGACCAGGCGGTGGAAGCCTATGCCGAGCGGCGCCAGCAGATCCTCGACTACTACGAGGCCCGCGAACACGCCCGCCAGCAGCCGCAGGTCGCAGGCGGAGGCGCACCCTACAAACCGATAGAGCCCGGCCTGCTCTACGCCGTCGAGGAGCACCCTTACGGGCTTGCCGGCGCGAGCGTGACCCAGCTTTCGCCATTCATGGCGCCCGACGCCAGGGCCCAGGACGATGCGGGCGGGCGTATCGCACCGAGTTTTGCTGCCGAGCGGCAGGCTGCGGACGTCAACCTGTTCTCGGCCGTCGTCGAGCGGCTCCTGGCCGAGCGCAGGGCAGGGCGGCGCGCCATCATCGCCTGTTGGAGCGAGGGCACGCGCGACCGCATGACCCAGGTCCTCAGGGACCACGGGTTGACCAACCCGCGGCTTGCGGAGAACTGGCGCGACGCGGAAACGACCAGCCCGGCGACGACCTCGCTGGTGGTGCTGGGGCTCGAGACCGGCTTCGAGACCGATGACCTGCTGGTGCTTTCCGAGCAGGATATCCTGGGTGAGCGGATCCTGCGCCCGCAGCGCAAGAAGCGCGCGAGCGATGCGTTGACCGAGGCGGCAAGCCTTGCCGCCGGCGACCTCGTTGTTCACGTCGATCACGGTATCGGCCGGTTCGTCGGCCTCAGGGTCATCGAGGCGGGCGGGGCGCCGCACGAATGCGTCGAGATCGAATATGCCGGCGACACCAAGCTCTACCTCCCGGTGGAAAACATCGAGCTGCTCTCACGCTACGGCTCGGAGGACCTCTCGGTTCAGCTCGATAAGCTCGGCGGCGTTGCCTGGCAGGCGAAGAAGGGACGGCTCAAGAAGCGCATCCGCGAGATGGCCGAGCAGCTCATCAAGATCGCGGCCGCCCGTCAGCTGATCAAGGCCGACCCCGTCGACATCCAGCCCGGCGCCTACGAAGAATTCGCGGCCCGCTTCCCCTTCGAGGAGACCGAGGACCAGTTGACCGCCATCGAGGCGGTGTTCGACGATTTGACCTCGGGCAAGGTCATGGACCGGCTGGTGTGCGGCGACGTCGGCTTCGGCAAGACCGAAGTGGCGCTGCGCGCGGCGTTCGGCATGTCGCTGGCCGGCAAGCAGGTCGCCGTCGTCGTGCCGACGACCCTTCTGGCGCGCCAGCACTTCAAGACCTTCACCGATCGTTTCGCCGGTTTGCCGGTGCGCGTGCGGCACGCTTCGAGACTGGTCAGTGCCGCCGAGATGAAGGCCACCAGGGAGGGGCTTGCGGAGGGGCAAGTCGACATCGTGGTGGGCACGCATGCACTGCTCGCCAAATCGATAAAGTTCAAGGACCTGGGGCTCCTCATCATCGACGAGGAGCAGCATTTCGGCGTCGCCCATAAGGAGCGCCTCAAGGAACTCAAGGCCAATGTCCATGTGCTGACGCTGACGGCAACGCCCATTCCGCGAACGCTGCAGCTCGCGCTCACGGGTGTGAGGGACCTGTCGCTGCTGGCAACGCCTCCGGTCGACCGGCTGGCGATCCGCACCTTCATTTCGCCGTTCGACCCCCTATCGGTGCGCGAGGCGCTGCTGCGCGAGAAGTATCGCGGAGGCCAGGCATTCTATGTCGTTCCACGCATCAAAGATCAGCCCGATATCGCCGAATTCCTGCGCAGCCAGGTGCCGGAGGTGTCGTTCGTCGTCGCCAACGGGCAGATGGCGGCGGGGGCACTCGACGACATCATGAATGCCTTCTATGACGGCAAGTTCGATGTGCTGGTGGCCACGACCATTGTCGAATCCGGCCTCGACATCCCCAATGCCAATACGCTGATCGTTCATCGCGCCGACAATTTCGGTCTCGCGCAGCTGTACCAGATCCGCGGTCGCATCGGACGGGCCAAGCAGCGCGCCTACGCGCTCTTTACCGTACCGCCGGACCGCAAGCTCACAGATACCGCCGAGCGGCGGCTCAGCGTGCTGCAGTCGCTCGAAAGCCTGGGCGCCGGGTTCCAGCTTGCCAGCCACGACCTTGATATCCGCGGCGCTGGCAACCTTCTGGGCGAGGAACAATCGGGCCATATCCGCGAGGTCGGCTACGAGCTCTACCAGGCCATGCTCGAGGAGGCGGTGGCCAGCCTCAGGACCGGCGAGGAGGAATATGTCGACGAGAACGAGTGGAGCCCGCAAATCTCGCTCGGCATGCCGGTCATGATCCCCGAGCACTACGTGCCGGACCTGACGCTGCGCATGCAGCTCTACCGGCAGTTGGGCGATCTCAAGGATGCGCGCGAGATCGATGCGACAGGCGCCGAGCTCATCGACCGGTTCGGTCCTTTGCCCGAGGAAGTCGAGGCGCTCCTGAAGGTGATCCTGGTCAAGGCGCTTTGCCGGGCAGCCAATGTCGAGAAGGTGGACGCGGGCCCCAAGGGCGCGGTCATTACGCTTCGCAACAGCGAGTTTCCCAATCCGGCGGCGCTCGTCGCAATGGTCGCCGACCCTGCAAACCAGGTGCGCATCAAGCCCGATCAGAAACTTGTGTTCGCACGCAATTGGCCGACGCCTGAATCCCGACTCAAGGGAGCGGCCGCGATTCTCTCGCGTTTGGCCAAGCTCGCCGAGAGCCCCGAAAACCAGGCTTAAAGCTCTGTGAGCGCGGCAATGTTAAGGTTTATGCGAGCGAGGTGCACGGTGCACCTCATAAAGCTGTTGCAAGTCTCGCCGGTCATGTTATTGCCCGAATTGAGCACTTGATGGTCACCCAGAACGGGTTGCGATGTGCCGCACATCGCCATCGCCCAGGAAACCAAGGAAAATCAATGAGCCTCAGGAACCCCTTCATCGCCGGATTCACGGCCGTTGCGCTGCTGCTGTCTCCGATGTCGGCGTTTGCCCAGGAGACTGAAACGCCCGCCGAAACACCCACTGAAACACCTGCCGAGGACCCGCCCGCCGAGGGTGCACAGGATGCTCCTGCCGACGCGGCTGCCGCCCAGCCCGGTCCGGGCGGTCTGCCCTCACAGAACTGGCTGAAGGTGTGCGATCCGCTGCCCGATGGTCAGCGGGCCTGCATCATGCGCCAGGTGGTTCTGGCGCAAGGGCAGTTCCTCGGCTCCTTCCTGCTGCGCGACGACCCGGGCCAGGAAAGCCGGCTGCTTGCCGTTGCCGCTGTCCCGCTCGGGGTGCTGTTGCCGTTCGGCCTGACCTGGCAGATCGACGGGGCCAAGCCGATCCGCGTGCCCTACATGCTGTGTGATCCGACCTCGTGCGCGACCCAGCTCGTCATCAACGAGGCCTATGTCAATTCGCTCAAGCGCGGCAACGTCCTCAAGCTGACGGCGAAGAATCGCCAGAACCAGGACCTGACGGTCGAGATCAACCTCTCGGGCTTCACCGCCACCTACGACGGGGAGACGGCGCTGACGTTCGACGAGTTCCGCCAGGAAAGCACCGGCGAGTCGGCGCTCGAGCAGGTCCTGCAGGACCGCGCCGAGGAACTGCGCCGAGAGCTGACCAGCGAGGGACAGCCGCCGGCCGAAGGCGGTGCGCAGACCGAAACCGCGCCGGCAGCAGAAGGCACGGCTCAGTAAGGCGCGCTCGCCAAGCAACAGATGAACCCAAGGGCGCCCCCGGGCGCCCTTTTTGTTGCGGGATCAGGACCCTGCGCCCATCCCGAGGGCGAATGCGCGCTTGCGCAGCCCCGGAAGCGCCTTCATGCCCCAGAGACCGCCGGCGCGTAGCAACTGTGCAGGCAGCAGTTCCGAAATCAGCGAGCGGAAGAGGGCGTCGACCATGCCGCCGGTGCGCTTGAGATCGGCGGCGCGGCGCCGGGCATAGTCGTTGCTGACGGTCCGCGCCCAGCCGGCTCCGCTGCGATCGGCAGCCCTGAGCGCAGCGGCAAGATCAGCAACGTCGCGCAGGCCAAGGTTGAGCCCCTGAGCGCCGATCGGCGGAAATGCATGCGCCGCCTCACCAACGAGGACGACACCGTCCTTTCCGGCCGGATCGACGGCAATGGTGCTCAGCGCGAACGTGTGGGTCGGTGTCGCCAGGCCGATGCGGCCGAAGAGGTGCTGCGATTTTTCCTCAAAGAGCCGAGCCAGGGCCTCCGGCGACAGTGTCTGCGCATGCTTGAGCGCATCGCGGTCATCGATCCAGACGAGATTGGCGCGGCTACCGCCCGCAGGAACCAACGTGAACGGGCCTCGCGGATAGTGGAACTCAACGGACGTCCCATCCAACGGACGGCTGAGGTCGAGGTCGCAGACCAGTGCGGCCTGGGTGAAGCCGTTCTCGCTTGCCCGGAAGCCGGCGGCGGCGCGAATCAGTGATTTCTTCCCGTCGGCGCCGACGAGAAGAGGCGAGTGCAGCCGGGTTCCGTCGTCGAGGGTCAGCATGGCGCCCTCGCCGATATCGAGGGCAGCGAGCGAGGCCTGTCTTGCCGAGAGATTTGCAAGGTTCGTCCGCGCGGTCGAAAATGCCTCGGCGAGCTTGGTGTTGGCAAAATTCCAGCCGAAGGCGGTCAGGCCCGCCTCGCGCGCGTCGAACAGCGTCTCGGGCGCGCGCACCAGCCGCGATGTAGCGTCGATGATGCGGATTTGCGTCAGGGGATGACCGAGTTCGGCCGGATCGTCGATGAGGCCGGCCGAGCGCAGATAGTCGACACTCGGCATCATCAGTGCCGACGTGCGGCGGTCGGGCGGAGCGGCAGGAGCGACATGAAGGGTTTCGAGCCCGGCCTGCGCCACGGCGATAGCCGCAGCCAGTCCCGCAAGGCCACCTCCCACGACAATGACATCTGCATCGAATGCGCTCATCGCAGGTGCAGCCTCCTGTCTTACATCAACCCGCCGGACACGATGTCGGTGCAAGTGTTAGCACCGCCGGCGGCCATCGACCAGCCGCGCATGCCATGTGTCGCAACAGTGGAATTCGCTGCAATGATTACACGCGCTCGGCTTTCCTTGCCGTGCGCCAAAGGGTAAATGCTAACCCGTAATTCGCCAAAGGTCGGAGAAATGATGGAACTGCTGCTGGATCCGAACGTCTGGGTCGCCTTCGTCACGCTGACCGTGATGGAGATCGTTCTGGGAATTGACAACATCGTCTTCATTTCGGTGCTGGTGTCCCGGCTACCGCGGGAGCAGGCAGATTTCGCCCGCAAGCTCGGCATCGGCCTTGCCCTGGTCTTCCGCATCATCCTGCTGTTCCTGATCACCATCATCGTTCAGCTTCAGGAGCCGGTGGTTTCGGCCTACGGCCTTGACCTCTCGTGGAAGGACATCATCCTTTTGGGCGGTGGCATCTTCCTCATCTACAAGGCTACGCACGAGATGCACGCGGCGATCGAAGAGCCGCATGAAGTTGGCCTTGCAAAGGCGGCGCAGGCTTCGCTGCAGGCAATTATCGTGCAGGTCGTCATCATCGACATGGTCTTTTCCATCGACTCGATCATCACTGCCGTCGGCATGGTGCCGGCGGACCAGGTGGCCGTGATGGTCGCGGCCGTGCTGGTGGCAGTCGGCGTTATGTTCGTTGCCTCAGGACCGATCGCGCGGTTCGTTGCCGACCATCCGACGACAAAGATGCTGGCCTTGGCATTCCTGCTGCTCATCGGTGTGTCGCTGGTGGCTGACGGCCTCGGCTTCCATATACCGAAAGGCTATATCTACTCGGCGATGGCCTTTTCGGTCCTGGTCGAGGCCATCAACATCATCGCCAAGCAGCGTCGGCTTGCACGAGCGGGAGGTGGCCATGCCGCGAAGGTGACGGTGACACCGTTTACCGGCACCACAGGTTCGGTGGAGGCTAGTGCGGGCTCGGCGGCGGCCGGCGGACAGCAGCGCAAGCCCCGCAGCAAGTCCAGCCCTGCGAAGCGCGCCCAGTCCGGCCCGAAATCGGCACCCAGGAAGCCGAAGTCATGACCGACGCGATTGTCGTTCACCAAACGGGCGGACCGGAGGCTCTGCGAAGCGAGGACTGGCGTGTCGGTTCGCCGGGTCCGGGGCAGGTGCGCATTCTGCAGACCGCCATCGGCGTCAACTTCATCGATACCTATCAGCGCTCCGGCCTCTATCCGATCAAAACGCCGTTTGTGCCCGGCAATGAAGGCGTCGGTACCGTGGTCGAGATGGGCGAAGGTGTCGAAGAGTTGGCCATCGGCGACCGCGTGGCGTATCAGAGCGTGATCGGTGCCTATTCGCGCGAGCGGCTATTGTCGGCCGACCGCGCCATTCCCGTACCCGACGGGCTGGACGACCGGCAGGTGGCGGCGATGATGCTCAAAGGCATGACCGCCTATTACCTCCTGTTCAAGACCTGGCCGCTCGCTTCAAGCGAAACTCTGCTTTTTCATGCCGCTGCGGGCGGGGTCGGCCTGATCGCTTGCCAGTGGGCCAAGTCGCTGGGGGCGCGGGTGATCGGCACCGTCGGCTCCAAGGACAAGGAAGAGCTGGCGCTCGCCAATGGATGCGATGCCGTCATCAATTACCGCGAAGAGGACTTTGCCGAGCGCGTGCGAGAATTCACCGAGGGGCGGGGTGTCGACGTCGTCTATGATGGCGTGGGCAAGGCGACGTTCGAGAAGTCGCTCGACTGCCTGCGCCCGCGTGGCCTGATGGTGAGCTTCGGCAACGCCTCGGGCGTCGTTTCAGTACCGGACCTCGGTATCCTTGCCCGCAAGGGATCGCTCTACGTGACGCGGCCGACCAGCGCCCATTACTTCCCCGGGCGTAAAGAACTGCTCGAGGGGGCCAACGCCTTGTTTGATGCGGTCAGATCCGGCGCGGTCAACATCTCGGTCAACCACACTTACCGGCTCGAGGAAGCCGGTGAGGCGCACCGGGCGCTCGAAGCCCGAGAGACGACAGGCTCGGTGGTGCTAGTGCCCTGATCTCGCCGTTGGAGGAGAGGCCCCGACGCGTTCGGCGAGACCAGCCGCATCGACGGGCGCCCTGACCTTGACGTCGTTGTCGAAGAACACGAACACGTCGCGGCCGCTCTTGCGAGGCTTGGTCGGGGGCATGACCCGCTCGGCGTCCTTGGGTTCCTGGCCTTTCGCCCAGGCGCGCACCCGGTCCGCCCAGCTGTCGAGGGCCTTGTCGTCATAGCCGCTGACATAGAGCTGTTTGGAGCCGTGCAGGCGGCAGTAGACGAAGTCAGCGGTCAGGTCCATGAGACGCGGCCAATCGACGGTATCGGCGCAGACCAGGCCGACGCGATGCTTGCGCAGGAGCTTGATGAAGGCAGGATCGCGGAAGCTGTCGTGGCGGATCTCCACGGCGTGGCGCACAGGTTGATCGGCGTCGCTCCTGAGCCAGCTGCGATTGTTCAATCTGTCGTCGTGGCGCCGCGCCAGCGTCTCGGCTTGGCGGGTATCATGCGGCAGCATTTCGAAGAACGTGCCGAAAAGGTCGGAGTCGAACTTCAACTGGGGCGGGAATTGCCAGAGGATCGGGGCTAGCTTCGGCCCCAGACGCAAAAGGCCCGACGCCATCAGGTTGGCGAGCGGCGTTTCGACGTTCCGCAGCTTGAGCATGTGCGTGATGTAACGCGACCCTTTGATGGCGAAGACGAAGTCATCGGGGGTGTCGTCCCGCCAGCGCGCGAAGCTTTTGGGGCGCTGCAAGCCGTAGAACGTGCCGTTGATCTCGATCGCCCGGAACTTCTCGGCTGCGTAGGCGAGCTCCTTCTTCTGGGGAAGGCCTTCGGGATAGAAGACGCCGCGCCAGGGCGCATAGGTCCAGCCGGAAATGCCGATGCGGATGGTTCCTGATCTGGCCATTCTCGAGGTGTAGGAGGTGTTGCGCTTGTGTCCAACGAAGCGGTCCGAGCATCGTTCCGGATCAGACAGTTGAACAGCGTCCTGTCTGCTGCCGCTTTCGCCTCTTCAAACCGTCGCCTCAGCTCACTATACGCGTGCCATGACCTTCTACGCGGACCTGCATATCCATTCGAAATACTCCCGTGCGACAAGTCGAGACCTCGATCTCGAGAACCTTGCCCGATGGGCGGCGCGCAAGGGGATAGCCGTTGTCGGCACCGGCGATTGCGTGCATCCCGGCTGGCTCGCCGAAATACGCGCAAAGCTCGTTCCCGATGGGAGCGGACTTTTCCGTTTAAGGCCGGAGATCGAAGCCGAGATCGAAAGAACTCTGCCGCCTGCCTGCCGAACGCCCGTGCGGTTCATGCTCTCGACCGAGATTTCGACCATCTACAAGAAGGGCGACAAGACCCGGAAGATCCATCACCTTATCTACGCCCCGGACGTCGCTTCGGCGGATCGGCTGGCGATGCGGCTTGCCCGGATCGGCAATATCGCCTCGGGCGGGCGGCCGATCCTGGGCCTCGATTCCCGCGATCTCCTGGAGGTGACGCTGGAGTCCGGGCCAGGTAGCTATCTGGTGCCGGCCCACATATGGACACCGTGGTTCGGCGCTCTCGGCTCCCGGTCCGGCTTCGATTATTCCATCGAGGAATGTTATGGCGACCTCGCTTCGCACGTCTTTGCCGTGGAAACGGGGCTCTCCTCCGATCCGGCGATGAACTGGCGCGTCTCTTTCCTGGACAGGTTCCGGCTGGTCTCGAACTCGGATGCGCATTCGCCCGGCAAGCTGGGCCGCGAAGCGACGCGCTTTTCCTGCGCACCCGACTACTTCGCCATCCGCCGGGCGCTCGAGACCGGCGAAGGGTATGGGGGAACCGTCGAGTTCTTTCCGGAGGAAGGCAAGTACCACATGGACGGGCATCGTGCCTGCGGCGTACGGCTCGATCCAAAGGAAACGCTGGCGCTCGGCGGGCGCTGCCCGGTTTGCGGCAAGGGCGTCACGGTCGGTGTGGCGCATCGCGTCGAGACGCTGGCGGATCGTGGGGAAGCTGGAATCGTGCCGCCGCCGACAGCGCGTGAGGCCACAAGCTTCGTGCCGCGGCCGGAAATTCTCTCCGAACTCATCGGCAACGGCGTGACATCCAAGGCGGTCGCTGCGGCCTATGACCGCGCCACCTCCATCCTCGGGCCCGAACTCTCGATGCTCGGCGAGGTGCCGGTCGAGGATATCGCGCAGGCCGCGCCGCTGCTCGCCGAGGCGATCGCGCGGCTTCGCGCCGAGGCGGTGATCCGGCAGCCCGGCTATGATGGCGAGTATGGTGAGATCCGCCTGTTCGCGGAGGGCGAACTTGATCGGCGGTCGCCGGGTGACCTGCTGTTCGACGTGCCCCTACAACGGCGTTCGCGGCGACCGAGGGTACAGGTCCGCTAGCTTCAGCTTGCCGTGCCGTCATGGTTCATGCGGTATATTGACTCCCTTTTGTTCCCTATGATAAGGCATTTTAGGACCCGATAGGGAACAATAGATGACAGAAGAGCTTTGCACTGTCGAGGCGGCAGCCGAACAGTTGAAACTGCACAACAAGACGGTGCTGCGCTTCATCCGTGAGGGCCGTCTGCGGGCGACAAAGATCGGCAAGCAATATCGTATCCTGCGTTCCGACCTAGACGCGTTTGCGGGAGTCGGTTCAGCGCGAGGCGAGCCTCTCGCGCGCGTTACTGCCATCGTCGATGTCCCCGATGTGGATGGGGACCTTCTTCGGCGGATCACGTCGACCACGCTCGGCGCAGGGGCAGGCAACGAGCAGCCCGGATCAGCGATCTCGATCGATGTTGCTCATGACCCTGTTCGACGCGCGGTCAAAGTCGTTGCGGTCGGAACGCCGTCTGACGTGGCTGCGCTCCTCACGCTCGTCAACGCATGCCTGGAGGCGTGAGCGATGGTGTCCGTTTTCAAGAGTTCTGAGGGCCGGCGCGACATCCACGACCGCTATGAGTCCCTTCTGCGTCAGTGGCCGGTGGAGAACCGCCAGCTTCGCCTGCCCACGCGTTACGGCGAGACTTTTGCGATTGCGTGCGGCCGCGAGGACGCGCCGGCACTGGTGTTGCTGCATGGGACTGCGGCAAACTCGGCAAGCTGGATCATCGACGTGCCGCTATGGAGCCGACACTTCCGTGTCTTCTGCATCGACATCATTGGCGATGCCGGATTGAGTGCGGAGTCTCGACCGCCATACGAGTCGGATGCACACCAGCAATGGCTGGACGATGTGATGCGGGAGTTGTCGCTGTCTTCTGCGGCTCTTGCCGGCATGTCGTTCGGCGGATGGCTTGCGCTCGACTATGCGACGCGGCGGCCGGAGTGCGTGGACAAGCTGGTTCTCTTCAGTCCCGGAGGCATTGGCCGGAACAGGAACATCCTGCTGTGGGCGATCCCCTTGCTGCTGCTTGGTCCCTGGGGGCGGCGTAAGATGCTCGAGCGTATCGGCGGGCGGCCAGCCACGTCACTGTCACCGGCCGAAAGCTCGCTTCTCGAGTTGACAGCAACCATCTTCACTCACTTCAAGCCCCGCACGGCAAAGCTTCCACAGATCGGCGATGAAGCTCTGCAAAGGCTGAACATGCCGGTTCTGGCGATCCTTGGTGGGAAGGACGTCTTCATTGACGCGCCGGAAACGAAGCGGCGGCTGGAGCAGAACGTTCCAGACCTGACGATGCGGCACCTGCCTGAGGCCCCTCATTTCATTCCGGGTCAAACCGAGGCGGTCCTGCAATTCCTGCTCGATCCGGCAGAGATGGCGCGTCGATCGGGCCAGGCGATGTAGGGCGCTAATGTCGGAGGTCGCAGGCACGTTCACTGTTTCGGAGCGAGGCCTTCGAGCAGGAAGTCGAGGCCTTTCCGGAAGGTGCCATCCCAGTTGTCATCCAGCAGCAGGTGGGAGCGTTCGATTGTCGGATAGCGTTCGCCGAGATCTGCAAGGCGCTGCTGCGCGGCGACCCTGTCGTTGTCCGAGAGCTCGAAGCTGCCTCGGGTGATGGTGGCGCCCATCACATAGTTCCACAGCGACCATATCGCGACGTTGAGATCAGCTTGCGCTACGCCGGCTCTGGACAAGGCGTTGCTGAGCAGTTCCAGGCGGCTGAGGATGTTCGGGCCCAGTGCCCGGCGCGGCAACAGCGATGCCGACCATGGATGGCGCAGCATGCTGGCGCGCCAGTCCTCTAGCATGTGAACGACTTCTCCGCGCCAGTCTTGAGGCGCAGGAGCTCGCGGCGGTCCGCGGTATTCGAGCACCGAGTCGAGCGCCAGATCGAAGACCGCCTCCTTGCTGTCGACGTGCCAGTAGAGGCTCATTGCGCCCGAGCCGAGGCGGTCGGCCAGCCGGCGCATCGACAGCCCGTCGACACCCTGGGCGTCCAGCAGTTCCACCGCGGTCGCCACGATACGTTCCAGGGAGAGAGGCGGTTCACCGCGCGGCTCCTGCAGGGGCTGAACTGATGCACCTCTGCGTGGAGACTGTTTGCCTCGGGCGCTGCTAGGTTTGGCTGCCATCTGTCTTCCTTGCTGGTCCGAACGCTGATCTAGGCCGGCAACACGATGAATGTCGATCCCGAGCGATTGACTCGTACAGTGTACGATGCGATCTAGTCGTACGCCGTACGAGTCAATCATACGAGCGATGGGTGAAAGTTCAATCCTGACGGCGGCGAGGGTCCTCGCGCGCCTCAGAGCCAAGAGAAATTCATGTCACGCGCAATCAAGCATCTACTTATCGGAGGGCTAATCACCATGACCATGGCAGTTCCCACTGCGACGACAGCCAATGACAAGGAACTCAAGCTGACGATCGTCAACCCACAGACCCTTAATAACCCGACGCCGAATGGCTACAGCACAGCGGTGATCGTGCCACGCGAAGGCCGGGTGGCCTACATCTCCGGACAAGGCGGGCAGGACAGAACGGGAGCCTTGTCGCCCGATTTCGCTGTCCAGGTTAAGCAGGCCTACGCAAATCTGCGAGCCGCCCTCGATGCGCTCGGCGCCAGGCCGGATCAGGTCGCCAAGCTTACGGTCTTCGTGGTCGATCACGATATGGGGAAGCTCGAGGTGCTGACCAGGAACGTCACGGAGATGTTCGGCGAGACTCTGCCGGCGCAGACTCTGGTTCCCGTTCCCAAGCTTGCAATCGACCCCATGCTGTTCGAGGTCGAAGCCGTCGTCATTTTGGACTAGCGGTGCCCCGGTCGCACCCTCGTGACCGATGCATGGTCGTTCAACATCGTGGGTCGACTGTCAAATGGGGGAATGCCGGCTCCGCAAGGGTCGCGCATTCCCTTTGCGTCTCTATGCGGACGCTCGCCGTCACCCTAGTCCTTCGAAATGGGGGCGAGTAAAAGGTGGGCAGGGGGCGGGCGCGTCGAAGCACCATTCAAAGGGAGACGACCATGAAGATCGTGACCAGCCTGAGCTTCCAGGGCCAGTGCCGCGAGGCATTCGAGTTCTACGCCAGCGTCCTGGGCGGAAAGATCACCGCCGCCGTGCCCTATGGCGATGGGCCTCCCGGCATGCCGATCACCGACGAGAAGTACAAGAGCTGGCTGATGCACTGCTGGCTCGAGGTCGGCGATCAGGCGCTCATGGGCGCCGACATGGATGTCGGATGGGCACCCAACATCGACAAACCAAAGAACGGCTTCGACGTCACGCTGCACACCGAGGACAAAGCCGAAGCCCAACGGTGGTTCAATCAACTGTCCGAAGGCGGCAGGGCTGTCATGCCATTCGAAGAGACCCCCTGGTCGCCCGGCTTCGGCTCCCTGGTCGACAGGTTCGGCGTCCCGTGGATGATCAACGTCATTCCATCGGCTGACTGGAAGCCGTCGCAGGGCTGATCCTGCGAGCATGCAGCCGAATATCACGCGCCTGCGCGTCGAGCCGCGCGGTTTACTGCGTCTGGTCCGCCGTCCAGCTGCATGTGGGATCATCAATCCACATCGCTGTAGCTGTTCCTCCAGTCCCGCACCAGCTGCCGAGTCCTCAGGCGGCGAGGCGCCGGCCGGTTTGCGCGTCGAAGACGTGGATATTGTCGAGTTCGGGCTCGAACCGGATGTCGGTGCCCGGTTCGGGCAGCACCCGCTCGCGAAAGAGCCCGACAAATGGCTGATCGCCCAGCCGGCCGAGGATATGTACCTCCGAACCCGTCGGCTCTACTACCTCGGCGGTCATGCCCGCGCCGCCCTCGGTCACGATGTGGAGGTGCTCGGGACGCACGCCATAGATCGCCTTCAGATCGCGGCCCGCGGCGGCATTCGGGGGCAGGGGCAGCTCGATGCCTTGGGCGGTCGCAAAGACCTCGCGCCCGCCCGGCCGCAGTGTGCCGTCGAGGAAGTTCATGGCTGGCGAGCCGATGAAGCCGGCAACGAAAAGATTGTCCGGGCGGTCGTAGAGCTCGAGCGGACGCCCGATCTGCTCGACGCGGCCGGCGTTCATGACGACGATCACGTCGGCCATGGTCATGGCCTCGATCTGATCGTGCGTCACATAGACCGTCGTTGTCTTCAGCCGCCGGTGCAGCGCCTTGATCTCGGCGCGCATGGCGACCCGCAGCTTGGCGTCGAGGTTCGAGAGCGGCTCGTCGAACAGAAAGACCTTCGGATCGCGCACGATCGCCCGGCCCATGGCGACGCGCTGGCGCTGGCCGCCCGACAATTCACGCGGATACCGCTCCAACAGCGCCTCGAGATTGAGGACGCCCGCCGCCTGCTCTATCTTGGCGTTGCGCTCGGATGTGTGGACGCCGTTGAGCCTCAAGGAAAAGCCCATGTTCTCGCGCACGTTCATGTGCGGATAGAGCGCATAGTTCTGGAACACCATGGCGATGTCCCTGTCCTTGGGATGCAGGTCGTTGATCACCTTGTCGTCGATGACCACGTCGCCGGCCGAGACCTCCTCGAGCCCGGCGATCATACGCAGGAGCGTCGACTTCCCGCAGCCCGACGGGCCGACGAGAACCACGAACTGGCCGTCCTCGATGTCGATCGACACCCCTTCGATCACCTTGAGCGCGCCGAAGGATTTCTCGATCTGCCTGATGCTCACCTTTGCCATCTGTTCCTCCCACGGCCGTTCAGCGGCCTTGCCAGTTCGGCGCCTCCTTGGCCGCAAACGCCCTCACGCCCTCGCGGAAATCGGCGCTGGCGTAGCAGAGTGCGATGAGGTCCTCCGCTTCCGGCAGTTGCGATTGCAGCAATCGTCCGAGGGCCGCCTTGCTGGCGCGCAGCGTCAACGGCGCGTTGGCCGTCAACTGCGCCAGCAGCGTTTCGGCCGTCTCGTCGAGTTCGGCCTTCGCCACCACCCGGGACAGGAACCCGGCCGCCAGCGCCTCGTCCGCGCCGATCAATTCGCCCAGCAGCAGCATGCGCCGGGCGCGGCCTTCGCCGAAACCGGCGACCAGCCGCGCATGGTTGTGGATGGAAAGGCAATTGCCCAGAGTGCGCGCGATGGGCACGCCAAACCTGCTCTCGCGTGTTGCGATGCGGATGTCGCAGCAGGCCGCGATGTTGAGCCCACCGCCGATCGCCCAGCCTTCGACGATCGCCAGCGTCGGCACCGGAATGGCGAGGAGGGCGGCGAGGTGCGCCTCCATCCGCGCTTCGTAGGCGATGCCGTCCTCGCCGGTGGCGAATTCGCGGAACTGGGCGATATCGGACCCCGCGACGAAAGCGTCGCCGCCGGCCCCCCGCAGTACCACCGCCCGCAGCTCTCCCGGTTCGGTCAGCTCGCGGCAGATCTCCTCGAACTGTTCGTACATCGCCGGGGTCATTGCGTTGCGCGCCGCCGGCCGGTCAAAGACGACACGGCCGACGTGGCCTTCGCTGCTGAAACGAACCTCGCCTTCGTCTGCCGTCGCGTTCATGGCGTGAAGGCTCCCGCGCGCGCCAATGCCTCTCGCTCGCCCGTCAGCCCGAGCTCGGCCAGCAATTCGTCTGTGTGTTCGGCCAGAAGCGGTGGTGCGTAGCGCACTTGCTGGGGCGTGTGGGAAAGCTTGACCGGAAAGCCGAGCGTTCGGATGCGTCCCTCGACCGGATGGTAGATCTCCATCACCATGTGCCGCGCCGCCGCATGCTCGCTCTCGACCACCTGTCCGTAGTCGTTGATCGGCCCGGCGGGCACACCGGCGGCGAGGAAGGCCTCGACCCACCAGTCGACGCTCTTCAATAAAAAGACCTGCTGCAGTTCCTCGGCAAGGGCATGTCGGTTGCGCAGCCTGTCGCTGTTTTCGCTGTAGCGCGGGTCCGCCAGCAGGTCCGGCCGCTCGATGACGGAGCAGAACGCCTGCCACAGCTTCTGGTTGGCCGCGCCGACGACGAACTTGCCGTCGGCTGCGGTGAAAGCCTGGTACGGCGCGCTCATCCTGTTGGCGGTGCCGAGCGGCTGCGGCGACTTGCCGGTCGCCCAGAGCTCGGTCGTCTCCCAGATCGAAAGGCCGAGCGCCGCCTCGAACAGCGAAGCATCAATGAACTGGCCGCGCCCGGTCTTGTCGCGCCCGATGATCGCGCTGAGGATGGCGTAGACGGCAAATAGCCCGGCGCCGAGGTCGCCAACCGGCACGCCCGACTTCACCGGCTCGTGGCCGGGAATGCCCATGGCGCTCATCACGCCCGACATCGCCTGCGCGATGAGGTCGAATCCGGGGCGCTGCGACCAGGGGCCGGTCTGGCCGAAACCGGAAATGCTGGCGTAGACTAGGCGCGGATTGATCGCGCTCAGCGTCTCGTAGTCGACGCCGAGTTTGGCGGCGACGCCCGGCCTCCCGTTCTCGACGACGATGTCGGCGGTTTCGGCCAGCCGATAGAAGACCTTGCGCCCCGCCTGCGTCTTGAGATTGATGACCATAGATCGCTTGTTGCGGTTGAGCGCCAGAAATCCGGGACTGTCCGTGCCTTTCATGCGAAAGCCCATCGACTTGCGCGTCTGGTCGCCGTCACCGGGCGGCTCGACCTTGATGACGTCGGCACCCATGTCGCCGAGTAGCATGCAGCAGAACGGCCCGGCCATGACCTGGCTGAGGTCGATGACGCGCAGATGCGACAGCGGCAGGGCCGCTGGAGACGCGGCTTGCCCGTGGGCGAGCGTTTGCGTTGCATCGATGGTCATCTGACATTCCTCAAGACCCGCGTCGGTCCGGTTGGGTGTTGGCGATCTGGCCGCCCGTGCTCGCGCCGGGATGGCACCGTATATAACAATCTTGTATGCAAGAATGGAAAAAGGTCAACCCGCAGCCCGGCGAACGCGCGAAGTTGCACCTCAGGATGATTTTGCATACCAATGTTGCATGGATGACACCGCGAACGCGCAAATCGATGCAGGTAACGATGCCTCCCTTCGGCGTCGGGGGCGTCTTCATTCGGAAGCCGCGCGCAAGTTGCGCGCGATGATCGTCTCGGGCGAGTTGCCGCCCGGTGAGCGGCTGCGTGAGGTGCGGATCTGCAACCAGCTGGGCGTGTCGCGCACCCCGGTGCGCGAGGCGTTCCGCACGCTGGCCGCGGAGGGCATGGTCGAGTTGCTGCCCAACCGGAGCGTCGTCGTGGCCCAGCTGCGCTCGCCCGATGTCGAACATCTCTACCAGGTGGTCGCCGCACTTGAGGCCCTGGCCGGGGAGCTGGCCTGCCAGAGGATCAATGAGGCCGAAATCGCTGAGATCGCGGCCATTCACAGCGACATGGTGGGGTGCTACGAGCGCCGCGAGAGGAGCGCCTACCTCGACCTCAATCACCTCATCCACCGTCGGGTGGTCGAGATCGCCAGCAATCCGGTGCTGCTCGCCACCTGGGAATCCCTGCTTCCCCGGGTCGAGCGCGCCCGCGCGATCGCCAATCTGGAGCCGTCCCGTTGGATCGCCGCCGTCCACGAGCATTCCAAGATGTTCGCCGCGCTCGCTGCTCGCGATGGCGCTCTGCTGGCCAGGCTCACCCGCGAGCATTTCATGAACGGCCTTAAGTTCGTTCCCACCGGCGACAGCTAGAGCGTTTTCAGCAAAAGTGGATACCACTTTTGCGGTTCGAAAACGCGAAGAACAAGGGGTTAGCGCTTTCGTTCTGACTCCGTCAGAACGAAAAGTGCTCTAGCTGCGACTGTATCTCCTCCGTCTCCGGGCCCCATATCCACGGCGCCGGTTTTGCGCAGATAGCTGCCGCGATGTGTTGACACAGGCAAATCTTGCATACAAGAATAGATGAAACGGCACCGGCAGCTACTCGCCGCCATCGACATCAAGACCACGCCGTCCTGCCAAGGAGGAACCAGAAGTGTCCGCGCTCGCCGCCGAAACCGCCGCCGTCGACCCCTTTCACATCCGCAAGTATTTCGAGCCGCTTCGCGTGGCCGACGCGTGTGATGCGCTCGACGGCATCGGCTATTTCAACATCGGCCTTGTCAGCCAGGACCTGCGTCCGCTGTGGACGGGCATGAAGTTCTGGGGCGTCGCCTATACCCTGCGCTGCGTGCCCGCCAACAAGCCCATGTGGAAACTCGAGACCACCGAGGACATCGTCAATGCCCACGGTGTCTGGTTCGGCAAGATGGGCAACGCCGCCGCGCATATGGGCAAGGAAATCAAGCCCGGCCATGTGGTGGTCACCGATGTGGGCGGCGCCGAGAACGTTGGCTTCTGGGGCTCGGAGAATTCGCTGGGCGTTATCCAGGCCGGCGGCGTCGGCATCGTCACCAACGGCGCTTGCCGCGACACGGGCGAGGTCATCCTGCAGAAGACCCCGATAGTGGCCAAGCGCCATGAGCGCACCATCATTCCCGGGCGTATCGAAGCGGTGGAAACGCAGACCACCATCGGCATCGGCGGCGCGCAGGTGCGCCCCGGCGACATCGTGGGTTGCGATGAGGACGGTCTCGTGGTGGTGCCGATCGAGGTGGCCCGCGAAGTGGCGCTCCATGCGCGCGCCGTGCTCGTCGCCGACATGGTCAAGCGCCGCGACAAATACGACCGGCTGGGCATGACCCGCGACGAAACGGTCGACGTCGAGGCCGTCGATAAATATTACGCCGATCTTCAGGCCCAGGGCTGAGTCCCGCGGCGCCGGAGGGCGCAAGTGCCTTTGCCGTTGCGCGATGATGCGCGGCGGCGCCGTGCCGACAAAAGAGCAAGCGCCGAGCCAATCGGCCGTTCAGGCATTCACAAGGAGGAATATCATGCCGTCAGGAAAGATGCTTGCCGCGCTGCTGGCTTCGACTTGTCTACTTGCACCAGCCGCCTTCGCGCAGGAAACGGTGACGATCCAGTTCTGGGAGGGACACTCGGTCCAGGAAGAACAGGCCACCATCAATATGATCGCGGCGTTCGAGGCCGCCCATCCCGACATTAAGGTCGAGAGGGTCAAGACCAGCTTCGGCACCAATTTCGAACGCATCACCACCGCAATCGCATCCAACACCGCCCCCGACGTCAGCCCGATCTGGAGCGGCTTTCTCACCCAGTTCGCCGAGCAGGGGCAGTTGGTGGACCTGACGCAGTACGGCGTCGAGCCGACGAATGCCGACATCTATCCGGGAGCCTTCGACTATGTGACCTGGAACGATGGCGTCTACGGGCTTCCCTATGCCTTCGATCCGCGCTTCATCGTTTATAATCAGGAGGCATTCGAAGCGGCCGGATTGACCGAGCCGCCCGCCACGTTCGAGGAACTGATCGAATATACCGAGCAGTTGACCGTCGGCGAGGGCAGCAATATCGAGCAATACGGCTTCGGCCTCGGCGGCAGTGACAGCCTCGCCTACTTCTTCATCAACCTGCTCTATGCCTATGGCGGACAGGTCTTCAACGAGGACGGCACGGAGGCCGTGTTCAACAATGAAGCCGGGCTTCAGGCCGGCGAGATCATTTCGCGGCTGGCCGGCCTGCCCGGCGCCACTCTCAATGCGGGCGAAGGTTTGCGCCAGAGCGTCCTGCACGGGCGCGTCGCCATGATCTATGACGGCCCGTGGATCTTCTATGAGGCGCTCAACGATCCGGAGTCGGAGGAGTTCGGCATCGGCCGCGTTCCGATGCCCGGGGAGGGCGATCAGCCGCTCAACTTCGGTAGCGTCGGCGCCTACGTCGTCTACGAGCAGAGCGACAACAAGGAAGCGGCGGCCGAGTTCGTCAAGTTCCTTGCGTCGCCCGAAGCTCAGCAGCACCGCGTCGCCATGCTCAAGCCCGGCGTTTCGCCCGGCGTGCGCGATGCGCCCGAAGCTCAGGCCGCGTTCGAGGAATGGCCCGGGCTCGAAACGGCCCAGAACCTCCTCGATGAATCCCGCATCTTCCCCAAGCACGACAACTGGCCGAGCGTCTTCCAGGCCATCATTCCGGCGGTCGAGGCGATCATCGGAGGGGAGGACCCGCAATCGGCGCTCGATGCCGCCGTCAACCAGGCCAATCGCGCCCTGCGCCGCGGCTAGCCCGGACCGATATCGGCATGGCGGCGGCTTCGCCGCCATGCGCCTTGCGGACGAACCGCGAGGCCCGCCATCCTCATCCGCCTGGGCTCGGGAGCGTGCCGATGACGATAAAGCAGCAGCAATTGCTCCTTGGGACGATCTTCCTCGGCATTCCCCTGCTGTGGCTGCTGGTCTGGGTGGTGACGCCGATCTTCGTCGTGCTCTATCTCAGCTTCACCAGCTACGACATCCTGTCTGCGCCCGAATGGGTTGGTACGTGGAACTTCGAAGATCTCTGGTACGACAGTCTCTATTGGCGCGCCTTCGGCAACACGCTCTATTTCACCGCCTTCGCCATGCCCCTCGGCGTCACCCTGTCGCTGCTGCTGGCGATGCTGGTCAACACGCGCCTGCCCGGCGCGTGGATCTACCGCACCATCTATTACCTGCCGGTCGTCTCGCCACTGATCGCCACCGCTCTGATCTGGATCCTCTTCTACGAGGTTTCGACCGGCCTCTTCAATTATCTACTCCGCTTCGTCGGGATCAGCCCGTTGCCATGGCTCTCGAACTCGGCGACGGCAATGCCCGCCATCATCGCCATGAGCGTGTGGAAGAGCCTCGGCTTCAACATGGTGATCTTCCTTGCCGCGCTGCAGGCCATTCCGCGCGAGCTCAACGAGGCGGCGGCGCTCGACGGCGCGGGTCGGGCACGGCAATTTTATAGCATAACCCTGCCGCTCCTGCGCCCGGCCATGACCTACGTGCTCATCACCACGCTCATTGGCTCGTTCCAGGTCTTCGCCCAGGTCTACGTGATGACCGAGGGCGGTCCCAACAACGCCACGGTGACCCTGGTGCATCTCATCTACCGCACCGCGTTCCAGAACCTCGACTTCGGCTATGCCTCGGCCATGGCGGTCGTGCTGTTCGTCATTCTCGTCACCGCCTCGTTCATCAACCTGCGGCTCGTCAGCCGCGGAAACCTCTACGGCTAAGCCTTTCCCATGACCGTCGTCATCATGCAGCCCGACCGTCCCGTACCGACCGCCGCCATCGACCGCAGCCGGCGCCGGTTCTGGCGCGCGGTGTTGACCTTCTACCTGCCGGCGACGATCGTCGCCGCGGTCATGCTGTTTCCGCTTTTCTGGATGGTATCGATATCGCTGCGCACCAACGCCGAAATTTTTTCCTATCCGCCCGATCTCGTCAGCATTCCGCTGCGCTGGCAGAACTACATCGACATCTGGACCGATCCGCGCATGAATCTCGGCATCCAGGCCTGGAACACGCTGGTCTACGCCACTGTGCGCACGTTCCTGCAATTGCTGCTGTCGAGCATGGCCGCGTTCATCCTCGCCCGTTACAGCTTTCCCGGCCGCACCCTGGTCTTCTACCTGGTGCTCGCCACCGTGATGATCCCGGACGAGGTCATGATGGTGCCACTCTTCCTCATGGTAAAATCCGTGCCGCTCGCCGGCGGCAACGACATCTTCGGGATGGGCGGCACCGGGTGGCTCGACACCTTCTATGGGTTGATCCTGCCGGGGGTCGTCAGCGGCTACTCCATCTTCTTCCTGCGCCAGTTCTTCCTGACCCTGCCCAAGGAGCTCGAGGAGGCGGCGCGCATCGACGGTTGCTCGGAGTTCGGCATCTATTGGCGCGTGGCGCTGCCCATGTCGATGCCCGCGCTCATCGCGCTCGGCATCTTTTCGTTTCAGTTCGCCTGGTCGGACTTCACATGGCCGCTGATCATCTCGGGTTCCGAGAGGACCCGCACCATCCAGCTCGGCCTCGGCCTGCTCTCGACCACCGACGGCACCGACTGGGCAATGCTGCTGACCGGCGCGGTAATCTCGACGCTGCCGCTGATCGCGCTCTTCATGCTGCTGCAGCGCTTCATCGTTACCGGCGTCAACTTCGGCGTCGGCAAGTAGGGCGAGGCGCCACCCCATGCAGATCATCGATGCGCACCAGCACTTCTGGGATATCGCGGCCAACTACCTGCCGTGGCTGCGCGACGAGCCTCCCATCGCCTTCCGCTATGGCGACTATTCGGCGCTGAAGCGCAACTACCTGCCGAACGACTACAGGCGCGATGCCGGGCGGTTCGAGGTCGTCGGCTCGGTCTTCATCGAAACCGAATGGGATCCCGCCGACCCGGTCGGCGAGACGCGATGGGTTGCCGATCTGCGTCGGCGCGAGGGCCTGCCGAGCGTCATGGTGGCCCAGGCCCGGCTCGATCGCGCCGACGCCGAAACCGTGCTCGCCGCCCATGGCGGGACCGATTTCGTACGCGGCATCCGTCATAAGCCCAGACCCGCCAAATCTCCCGATCTCGTCGAGCCTCGTGCGCCCGGCTCGATGGGCGATCCCACCTGGCGGCGCGGCTATGCCCTCCTTGCGCCGAACGGGTTGAGCTTCGACCTGCAGACCCCCTGGTGGCACCTCGAGGAGGCGCGTTCGCTCGCCGACGATTTTGGCGACACCATGTTGATCCTCAACCACACGGGCCTGCCGGCCGACCGCAGCGAGGCTGGGCTCGCCGGTTGGAAGGCGGCGCTGACGATCCTCGCGGGCGCGCCCAACGCCTATATAAAGATCTCCGGTCTCGGCATCGCCGGCCGCCCCTGGACGGTCGCCGATAACGAGCGCGTGGTGCGCGAGGCCATCGACATCTTTGGAACCGACCGGGTAATGTTTGCCTCGAATTTTCCCGTCGACGGCCTCGTCGCCAGTTTCGAAACCATCCTCTCGGGGTTCGACGCCATAACTGCCGGCTTTTCCGAACAGGAACGCGCCGCCATGTTCCACGACAACGCCTGCCGCATCTACCGCATCGCGAGCTAGGATCTCCCATGGCTCCAACGCAAGAAAAACCGCGCCTCGGCTTCATCGGCATCGGCATTATGGGCGCGCCCATGGTGCGGCGCCTGCTGGCCGAGGGCTACAAGGTGACCGTGTGGAACCGCGAGCCCGAGCGCGCTCGCGAGGTCGTGCCGGTTGGCGCCGTTTGGGCCGAGAACCCGGCGGCGGTCCGCGCCGCGTCCGACATCGTCGCGACTTGTGTCATCGACGGCAAGGCGATCGAAACCTGCTGCTTCGGACCCGATGGCCTAGCCGCCGCCGCAAGCGGAGCGGATCTGCTCGTCGACTTCTCCACCGTCGATCCAGACGTGACGGTCGGCCTCGCGGAACGCCTCGAACAGTCAACAGGCATGGCCTGGCTAGATGCGCCGGTATCGGGCGGGCCGGGCCCGGCCGAAGCCGGTGAGCTCACGATCATGGCCGGCGGCCGAGACGGCGATTTCGCGCGGGCGACGCCCATGCTCGCAAGCCTAGCCGCCAATCTGACCCATATGGGGCCGTTGGGCGCGGGCCAGACCGCAAAGCTCCTCAACCAGGCGATCGTCGGGGTCAACTATGTCCTGATGGCTGAAGTGCTGGCGCTCGCCAGATCGACGGCCCTCGACGCCGCCGCCCTGCCGCGTGCCCTTGCCGGCGGCATGGCCGATTCCACGATCCTGCAGCGCATATATGCGCAGATGAACTCGGGCGATTTCCATCCGCCGCGGGGCAGGGCCGCCCAGCTCGACAAGGACCTGCGCGCGGTCGCCGTTTTCGCCGGCAAGACCGGCTATTCATCTCCGCTGATCGAGCAGGCGGTCGCCCTCTACCGCGCCTTCGCTGATCAGGCCGAAGCCGACACCGACAGCGCCGCCATCAGCGAATGGGTGGTGGGTGGAAAGCATTAGAGTGTGGACAAATCGTGGGAATGGCGGGTAGGGAGGGATTCGAACCCCCGGAACGCTTGCACGTTCGCCGGTTTTCAAGACCGGAGCAATCAACCGCTCTGCCACCTACCCGGCAGGGAGCCTTTAGCTTGTCGATATAGGAGTGTCCAGCATCACGTGCCACGCGGTTTGGCGCGGTTGGTCGCCCCGGCAGTCAACGGATCGTCGGGCCAGTAGTGACGGGGATACCGCCCCTTCAGATCCTTGGCCACATCTCTCCAGGAACCGCGCCAGAACCCGGGCAGGTCGCGTGTGGTCTGGATCGGGCGCTGAGCGGGCGAGAGCAGTACCAGCAGCAGGGGGATGCGGCCGCCGGCGATGCTCGGGTGGGTGTCGAGGCCGAAGAGTTCCTGGACGCGCACCTCCAGTGCCGGGCCGTTCTCGACCTCGTAGTCGATAGGCAGGCGCGATCCCGTCGGCGCGGTGAAGTGGCTTGGCAGCAGCCGTTCAAGCTCGGCGCGCCGCTCCCAGGGCAGCAACTCGAAGAGAGCGGACGACAGGTCTTCGGCGGTGATCTCCGCTGCCTGCACTTTGCCAATGATGTGCGGCACGAGCCAGGAGGCGCCGCCATCGGCGAGGGCGGCGTCACTGAGATCCGGCCAAGGCTCGCCGAGCTGACGGTGGAGGTAGCTGGCGCGGGCGCGAAGGGCGAGTTGGTCCTTGCTCCAGGGCAGCTTGCCGATGCCGCGCTCGGCAAGGCCCTGCGCCAGAACCGTGGCTGCCGCCTCGAAGTCTTTGACGGGGATGGTGGCTTCCTCGAGCTTCAGCGCATCGAGACGCCGTATGCGGCGAGCGCGAACGCTTGTGGTTGCTCGGTCGAAGGTAAGGATCGTCTCGTCGACGATGCGATCGGCGAACAAGTCCTCGATCGTTTCGCGGTCAATACGAGCAGCAGCACGGATACGGCCGCTTGTAGCCGTTCCCGTGACATCGGTAACGACCAGGAAACGTTCACGGGTCAGGGGGTCGGTCTCATCCAGCGTCGCTGCGCGACCATTGGCGAGGCGGTACCGGCCGGGTGCGCCGGCGGCCTGGGCGAGGCGGTCGGGGTAGGCCCGGGCAAGATGCCGGCCGATGTCGGACGTACCGCTGGATCCGCCGTCAGCGGCGACCAGTTTGCTCCAGCGCGCGGCGAGCGAACGCGCCTCCTTGGCGCGCGAACCGGCATCGGTGCGCAGGCGGCTGAGGCGGGACTCGATATCGGTCGAGTCACCGCCGAGGCCACGTTCGGTCAACAGCACCGCCAGTTGTGCGGCCGTCGATGCTTGGTTCTCGTCTGCGGCCGTGGCGACCATGTGGGCGAGGCGCGGATACAGGGGCAAACGGGCCAGCAGCTTGCCCTGCGCCGTGATCCGTCCGTCCGCATCCAGTACATCGAGAGCCGCGAGCAGTGACCTGGCTTCGTTCCAGGCCGGCGTCGGAGGAGGATCGAGGAAGGCGAGCGTTGCCGGGTCATGGACGCCCCAGGAGGCGAGATCGAGGACGAGGCTGCTGAGATCGGCCTCGAGGATTTCCGGAGCATCGAAAGTCTGGAGGGCGGCTGTCTGCGCTTCGTTCCAGAGCCGGAAACAGACGCCGGGTTCGGTACGTCCGGCGCGGCCGCGGCGCTGGTCGGCGGCGGCACGAGAAACGCGGCGGGTTTCGAGCGTCGTCAATCCCGTCGCCGGCTCGTAGGCGGGCACACGCGCAAGGCCGCTATCGACGACGATCCGCACACCCTCGATGGTAAGCGATGTCTCGGCGATGGACGTCGCCAGCACGACCTTTCGCCGTCCAGCCGGTGCGGGCTGTACGGCACGATCCTGTTCACTCGCCGAGAGCTGGCCGAAAAGAGGCGCAAGGTCGACATCCGGCGGGATCCGGTCCCTCAGGCGTTCGGCCACCCGGCTGATTTCGGCCTGGCCCGGCAGGAAGACGAGCATCGAACCCAGCTCGCTTGCCAGCGCCTGCAGGACAGCCGCTGTCACCTGGTCCTCGATGCGTTGAAGTGGGTCGTTGCCCAGGTAACGCGTCTCGACAGGAAAGGCGCGCCCCTCGCTTTCGATGACCGGAGCGCCGCCCAACAGGCGGGCGACCCGAGCGCCGTCGATGGTGGCCGACATCACGAGGAGCCGCAGGTCGTTGCGCAAGGCTGAAGCATCGACGGCAAGCGCGAGCCCCAGGTCCGCGTCAAGGCTGCGTTCGTGGAATTCGTCGAAGATGACGGCCGCAATGCCTTCGAGTGCAGGATCATCCAGGATCAGGCGCGTAAAGACGCCTTCGGTAACCACTTCGATACGTGTCCTGGCGCTGACCTTGGTATCGAGGCGGACGCGATAACCGACGGTTTCGCCGACCTCTTCGCCCAACAGCCGCGCCATCTGCCGTGCAGCCGCGCGGGCGGCGAGGCGGCGCGGTTCGAGCATGACGACCCGTCCGTTGGCGCGCCAGGGAGCGTCGAGCAGAACCAACGGGACCCGCGTCGTCTTGCCCGCCCCAGGAGGAGCGACCAGCACGGCGTGCATACGGGTCTGAAGAACCTCGCGCAGGCGGGGGAGAACGTCGTCGATCGGCAGGGGCGGCAGGGAGTGCATGGCGCCGTTCATGACCAAGTTTGCACCGGCCGGCAAGGGCACCTGCTTGCCAACCTGGGGCAAATCGGCGAGAGCTTGGGCAAGGAAGGGCCGAACCATGTTCGCAGCGGACGGCAGCGATCCGGCTGCCAAGCCATTGGTGTTGCCGCTTGGCGAAAGCGCCCTGCTGGTGCGTTTCGGCAGCACCCTCTCGCAAGCGGCCAACACCGCCGCACTCAGATTTGCGCGTATTCTCGAACTGCGGCCGATCGCCGGCGTCGTCGAGGTGGTGCCGAACCTCGTTTCGGTGCTGTTGCGTTACGAGCCGCAACGGATCGGCTTCCATCACCTTGCCGGGGAAATCGGGTTGCTGCTGACCGCCGCGGTCGATGACGTCGGGGCCGAAGCTCGAAATCACATCGTCAAGGTTGCATTCGGTGGGGAAGCTGGTCCCGACCTCCCGGATGTCGCCGAGCGGCTTGGACTGTCCGCCGGGGCGTTTGTTGCTGCACACAACGCCTCCCGACTCCGCGTGCTTGCGACGGGCTTCGCGCCCGGCTTCGTCTATTGCGGCTTCCATCCCGAAAGGCTTCATGTCCCGAGGCGGGCGGAGGTCCGTCCCCGGGTGGCGGCCGGCAGCGTGCTCTTTGCTGCGGGGCAGACGGCCATCGCGGCGACTGATATCCCGACAGGCTGGCACGTCATCGGACACACACAACTGCGCAACTTCGATGCCTTGCGCGATCCGCCGACGCTGCTGCAAGCCGGCGACACAATCGAATTCGAGGCGACGACGTGACGGCGAAGCTTCTTGTTTCGAACACCAGTCCGCTGACGACGGTACAGGACCTGGGACGGTCGGGCATGCTGCGTCACGGGATCAGTGCGTCAGGACCCATGGATAGCCAGGCTTTCGCGGCGGCCGCCGCTGCGCTCGGTGGTGCAGGGCCCGCCGGTATCGAGTTCACCACCAGCGGCCTCGACATCGAGGTGGTGGCGGGTGGGTGCCGGTTTGCTCTGGCGGGCGGGCAGTTCACCGCCTCACTGAACGATGTGGCGATCGCCTGGCCGGATGTCGGCGACCTGCAGCAGGGCGATCGACTGCATATCGGGCCGGGGCCAGTCGGGAACTACGGTTATCTGCGCTTCGACAAAGGCATCCACCTGCCGCTGGTGATGGGAAGCCAGGCCACTAACCTGCGTGCCGGCATCGGCGGGTTCGCGGGTCGCGCGCTCGCCGCCGGCGATATTCTGGGGCTTATCGAACCCGAGCAACTGGATCCGGGGCAGCAAGCGGTTGCAGCCGCTTCCGCCGGTCCCATACGCGTTCTCTGGGGACTGCACGCCGACGCGTTCCCGCCGGAGGTGCATTCCCGATTTCTGCAAAAGGAGTTCGTCATCACCTCGAGGATGGACCGGATGGGCGTGCGGCTCGATGACCCGGAGGGGGTCTTCCGCGCATCATCCGGCCTCTCTCTGGTATCCGATGCGGTGGTGGCAGGGGACATCCAGATCCTCGGCGACGGCACGCCGATCGTCCTGATGCGCGACCATCAGCCGACGGGCGGATATCCACGCATCGCTACGGTGATTGGGAGCGACCTCGACCGTCTTGCCCAGATGCGGCCGGGTACGCATGTGCGGTTTGAATCTGTTAGTCTTGTGCACGCCCATCGGCTTTCAACCCTGCGGAGCGCCTCTCGATGATCTCGATCGACCTCAATGCCGACCTTGGCGAGGGCATGGGGACCGACGAGGATCTGCTGGAAGTCGTCTCGAGCGCGTCGATCGCATGTGGCGGCCATGCCGGCGATGCGCAGACCATGCGCCATATCCTCAAGATTTGTAAGAACAAAGGGATACGAGCTGGAGCTCATCCGGGTTATGCGGACCCGAAGCGCTTCGGGCGCTTTCGGGTGGTGATGCCGCTCGATCAGTTGATGGGACAGATACGCTCGCAGCTCTTCCTCATCCGCTGGATCGCCGATGAAGTCGGCATTCCGCTCTCCTACGTGAAGCTCCACGGTGCGCTGGCCAACCAGACGGCCGAGGAGCTGGCGTTCGCTGTCGGCATCTTCGCCACGGTCCAGGCCATGGATTCCAAGCTTGCAGTGCTTGCGCTCGACAACAGCCAGCAGGTGCGGGCAGCCAAGGCCGTGGGCCTGCCGCTGATCCGCGAGGCCTATGCCGACCGCGCCTATACCGCAAAGGGCCTCCTGGTGCCGCGGAACGAGGAGGGGGCCGTCATCGACGACACCGACACGGTCATCGAGCGCTGTCTGCGCCTCGCCCGGAGCAGCGAGATCGTTGCCCGTGACGGCAGTGTGCTCAAATCCGCGGCGCGCTCGATCTGCCTGCACGGAGACACGCCCGGCGCTGTCGACCTGGCGCGAGAGGTACGCGATGCCCTTGAAGCCGAGGATATCCGTATATCGCCGGTAGAACCGGAACGCGAAGCACCGCTGATCGAGATGTAGGCCGCCTCAGCGCCCTTCGTCGGGAATGTTGAGCAGATGTCCGCACGCCTTGCAGTGCACGGCATCCGGATCGTGGCGCTGCAGGCCGCATTGCGGGCAGGGGAAGGTCACCTTGTGCGGGCGGAAGATCGCCTGGGCAAGGCGCACGAACAGCGAGATGCCTACGATCATGACCACGATCGAGGTGAGTTTGCCGAACGTGCCGGGCAGGGTGATATCGCCGAAGCCAGTGGTCGTGACGGAGGCGACGGTGAAATAGAGTGCGTCGACATAGCCGTCTATACCGGCATTGCGTCCGGCGAAGAACGTGTAGACGAAGCCGGTTACGATAAAGAGGAAGACCAACAAGTTGATAACCGCCTGGACGGGTTCACGCCAGTGGCCGAGGCCGCGCTTTCGCAGAGGCTTCCACAGGAATGAGCGGCGGGTTGTCGTCCACAAGCGCAGGATGCGCAGGAAGCCGAGATTGGCCAACCAAGCCGGAAACAGCAGAGTTGCAAGAATGAAGACGTCGATGATGACCGGAAACTGGCGCAGCCATTTCGGCATATCGGAGGTGGCTAGACCCCGGGCTGTCAGATCCGCGATCAGCAGTGCGGCGACTGCGTAGTCGATCCAGAGGAACGCCGGATCGCCACGCAACAGGGGCGTGGCGATGAAGAAGGCGATGATCGCCAGGTCGACGACGAGGACGGCGAACTGAAAGCGGACCGCTTCCGGCGATTGGCCGTGATAGAGCACACGCAGCCGGGTACGGACCCGCGTGAAGGCGGAGCGGTCGTCGTCGGAGCGGTCGTCGGTATTGTCGGTCATTCAGGTTTCTCGATTGAGCCCTGACGAGCAGCTACAGATGCAATGGCTTGGACACCCTTGCGGTTGCTCTTCCGGTCAAGGGTCCAATCGCTCTCAAGGCCGCTGATTGCCCCCCGGTTGAGTGCGCTGCCGCTGCTGGGAACCACCCGATCCGGTGCTCTCGGAGTTCGGCTGCCCCTCTGCTGCCGCTTCCAGGCATTGGCTCGCCCCGCCGACACGGAATTGCGGCAGCAGCGGTGACTGTACGGCGGCGTAGCGGAAGACACGTGCCAGCGGCAGCCGCTCCGGGTCGGCACGCGGGTATAGCCGTGCCGCGCCGCTGGCTGTCGCCAGCCCGCAGCGCTCGCCGAGGTCGACGCAACCGCTGCTCGCGCAAACGCTTACGGCGCCAGCGTAAAGCATGAGCCTGGTCTCGCTGCCGCTGACCACCAGGTCGAACTCGGTGCCGCGCACACCTATGGTGGCGGATGGCGTGCGGATGTCATAGGCCGATTTGGCACTGTTGCCGCTGATGAAGCGGAAGGTGCCGCCGAGGGCGTTGATGGCGAACTTCTCGGCGGAACCATTACCGCGCATCAGGTATGACTCGATCAGCAGAGAACTGCCCGGACCGACCACCAGCCGCGTGTTGTCAACGAAGACAAGCTGCACCTCTCCGCTAGGGCCGGTGATGACACGCTCGCCCACCGATACGTCTGATCCGACGATCAGCGTGCGGTCACCAGAACCGCCCCGCGCCGCTGCGTCTGGATCGACGCCGGCAGCCCGACCTTCATTGGCGGCCCTTGCCGCACCCGATGCGAGAGCGCCGGCGAACATCACGATAATGGCTATTGCAATCCAAGTTTTGTTCATGTTTCGCCAGCTTGAGGGAAGGAGGATGAACCGGGCTTGAAAGGTTCGTTTCGTGTCAATTCAGGCAGCGGCACAATAGCCGGCAACCAGACATCGGTTTTCACGAGTAGCGCTCCTCGGTCCAGGGGTCGCCGTGATTGTGGTAACCGCGCACCTCCCAGAAGCCGGGCGCGTCGACGGGTGAGAACTCTATACGGCGCAGCCATTTGGCGCTCTTCCAGAAGTAGAGGTGCGGCACGACAAGACGCACGGGCCCGCCGTGCTCGCGCGAGAGCTGTTCCCCTTGCCAGCTATAGGCGAGGAGGGCATCGGGGCTGAAGAAATCCTCGATGGTGAGGTTGGTGGTATAGCCGTCATAGGAGTGGAGGATCACGAAGCGGGCCTCTTCCAGCACGCCGGCCGCCTCGAGCAGGTGTCCGGTGGGAGTGCCGCTCCAGGTATTGTCGTATCGCGACCAACTGGTCACGCAGTGGATGTCCGAAACCAGCTCCACCTGCGGTTGGCGCGCGAACTCGGCCCAGTCCCAGGAGAGGTCGGTCGCGACCGACCCGACAATATCCAGTCGCCAATTCGTCCGATCGATGGCAGGCTCGACGCCGAGATCGAGGATCGGCCAGTTCTTGACGAGGTGCTGACCGGGCGGCAGACGCTCTGTTTCCGGGCGGGCGTTTCTACCGGTGAGGAACCGGCCCTGGCGGACCCAGTCGGCCTTGGTGCGGGTGAGTTTGGAATCCGGCGGCAGGGCAGGATCATCGTCATCCGTCATTTTTCGGTGCTCCGGCTGTTGAGCGCCAACATGCCATTTGCACAGCGGGATGGCGAGTGGTTCGACACGGCGGCATGGCTTGCGAACTGGCGGAAATACCACGCGCGCTGTTGCTCCGGGAACCCGCGCGGGATAATGGCTGTTCGGATTCGGGCATAAAACTGTCATATATCCGCCAACGGGAGTGAGCATGAAGCTGGCGTTCGTCATTCCGGCCTACAACGAAGAGGCCCTGATCGGCACCTGTCTGGAGTCGGTCATCGCTGAGGTCGAGCGTGCCGGCATGCGTCGCGACGTCGAGATCGTCGTGGTCGACAATGCCTCGACCGACCGTACCGGAGTGATCGCAGCAAGCTACCCGGGAGTGGTCGTCGTCGATGAGCCCAAGAAGGGGTTGGTCAATGCCCGTGATGCCGGCTTCAACGCGTCGAGCGCGGAGCTCGTGGCCAACATCGACTCCGACACCATCGTCCCCGCCGGATGGCTGGATGTCGTCATGCGCGAGTTCGAGGCAGACCCGAAGCTCGTCGCGCTGAGCGGGCCCTATATCTACTACGACATGTCGGCGTGGAGCCGTTTCCTGGTGGGACTGTTCTACGGCCTGACCTACCTCATTTATGTCCTCAACCGGTTCATCCTGCGGGTCGGATCGGTCGTGCAGGGCGGCAATTTCGTCTTCAAACGGTCCGCCTGGACGGCGGTTGGCGGATACGACCGGTCGATCCAGTTCCATGGTGAAGATACGGACGTGGCGGTCCGGCTCTCCAAGGTCGGCGGTGTCAAATGGACGTTCGCTCTGAAGATGAAGACGTCGGGACGTCGGCTGGAGAAGGAAGGTGTCTTCAAGACAGCCGGCACCTACACCCTCAACTTTTTCTGGGTGACTTTCCGCGGCAAGCCGGCAACGAGCGACTATACCGACATCCGTCCTCAATGATCTCCAACGCGGTCGGGTATTGACGAGCGGGCGTTTTCCTCCGGCGCCAGGCCAGCTAGTCTGAAGCGGCAATGCCTTTGGCAGCGGAGGCGATTCGGCGCATGTCGATGCCCACGCAGTTCCCCCCGATCTCCCTCGCCCTGCGGCCGGGAACGACGGATCTGCTCGCGCTCGGAGTGGGGCAGACGATCTCGGCGCGAGTGCTCGGGCCTGCCGCCGACGGCGGCACGCTGGTCCGGATCGGAGTGCAGCAACTGACGCTGCAGTTGCCGACGCCACCGGCGGCCGGAACGGTTCTTCACCTGCGGCTCGAGGGACGAACGGCCGACGGCCGCATGACACTTTCGCAATTGGCTCCCGCTCTGACCCCCACGGCTCCGGCGCAAGCTGATGCAGGCGCGGCGCTGAAGCAGTTTTCGACCGGTGGATCACCTACACCCGCGGCCGAATCGGCTGCAGCGGCCCGCAGCAGCACCCAGGCGCCAACCGATCCTACACGGCTTGCCCTGACCCAGATGGTGCAGAGCGCCCTCGGGCGTCAGGGCAATATTGCATCGCTTTTCACCACCATTGCGGCGCTCGGCCCTGTTGCCGGACACCTGCCGGAGCCCGTTCGCCGCCTTCTGGGCGAGATCGCCCCTCACACGCTTCGATTGGGCGAGACGCCGATGGCGGCACGAAACCTGCAGCAGGCGGTACGGACGTCCGGAATTTTCCAGGAAGCCTTGCTTTCGACCACGGGCAACGCCGGCGCCGTTCAAGGCGAGCTCAAGGGTCAGCTCTTGGCGCTCGCCGAGGTCCTACGGCGCTGGCTCGGCAATGCGCCGACAGGTGCCCTTCCGGTAAACGGGCCGCCGCCACCCATGCGGGGCGTTGCACCGCGCGCCGCAAAGACGCCCGTTCATCTTGCTCCGTCGCCAGAAACCGGCGAGGAGGCCGGTCGCCGGTTGCTCGACGACGTCGAGGCGGCGCTTTCGCGCGTACGGCTCCTGCAGAACGCGTCTCTGCCGGACGAGGCGGGTCGCGCCGCGTCCGTTCGAAGCGAATGGAACCTCGATCTGCCGTTCGTATACCAAGGCCAGTTCGGTGTCCTGCCGTTCCAGATCCAAGCCGACGAGGGCGGTAGTCAGGCGGAGGGTGAACGCGGCTGGAGGGTGCGGTTCGCCATGGATCTCGGCCAATCAGGGCAGGTGGGTGCGCAGATCAGCCTGCACGCAAGCCGGGCGAGCGCCATGCTTTGGGCGACGGAGGACGCCATGGCCCAGGCGATCGAAGACGCGCTGCCTGAGCTTGCCGGGATGCTGGCGGATGCCGGTCTCGCGCCGGGCACACTAATCTGCCGCCGGGGGCGACCGGACAGCGTCGGCCGTTCAAGCGGCGGCATCGTGGATGCGACATCATGAGCAAGGAGCAGCAGAAGACGCCGCTGGCGGTGGCGCTCGAATACGAGGCGCGGGTACATGCGGCTCCGCGCGTGGTGGCGAAGGGTCGCGGCGCGCTCGCCGAGCGGATCGTTGCCCTGGCCCAGGAAAACGGCGTCGTCATCGAGAGCGACCCGGTGCTGGCCGAAGCCCTTGCCCAGGTGGAACTCGACGATGCGATTCCCATCGAGCTCTACGAGGCGGTCGCCATCGTCATCGGATTCGTCCTGCGCCAGGCGAAATCGTAGTTCACGGCATTGCGCGGGCCGTCCACCGTCCCCATGTCCCTAGCCGCTATCGCATTAGGGAGTGGACCCATGCTCAATCCTGAAGACCGCGGCGCGATCGAGGACCTCTTCGGACGCCTGAACGACGTTGCCGGGCGCACCGGACCACGGGACGTGGAGGCCGAGGCGCTGATCCGCGAGAAAATCGCGGCCCAGCCGGCGGCGCCCTACTACATGGCGCAGACGATCCTCGTTCAGGAAACGGCCCTGCGCGAGGCGCGCGAGCGGATTGCGGCGCTTGAGGAGCGGCTGGAAGACGAGGGCGGCAGGGTGCGCGGACCCTGGGAGCGCGAGGGGCGCCAGGAGCGTGCCGGTGGTGGCGGGTTCCTTGCCGGCGCGGCACAGACGGCACTCGGCGTTACGGGCGGTTTTCTGCTGGGTAGCGCCATCGCCGGCCTCTTTACCGGTAGTGCGCAAGCGGAGGAGCCGGCGGCTGAACCGGCCGCCGAGCCCGAGCCCAGCGGGGATGGCGGCGACTTCGGCGGCGACGACTGGGGTGATTTCGATATCGGCGGTGGCTTCTAGATCATTGCCACGGACGATCCGGACGTCCCTGTCGCGGCTTCAGGAACAGCAGCTCTCACGCTTCCTCTCACCGCCTAGCGGCTGCGCGTCTTGATGTAGAACTCGTTGCCGCCTGCTTCCAGCACGTAATACATGTTGTTGTAGGGGAACCTGAGGCCGGCGGTATGGAAATGCTGGGCGGGGCCGACACCCGAGTGTCGCTCCCCCCGCATTACCCGATCGGCCATCTGCGCGGCAAGGACGACGCCGGAATCGGTCATCCGCCGGGAGAGCACGCCATTGGCGAACTGGTTCTTCTGACCGACGACGCCGCAAACGGTCTTGGGGTATTCGGCATCGTAGAGCCGGTTCATCACCACGGTGCCGACGGCGAGCATACCCTCGGCGCTCGAGCGGTTGGACTCGAAATACATGGCTCGCATCAGGCATTCCTTTTCGGAGAGGCGCGCGGTGCCGAACTGGATGCCGAAGAGGCTGCAGGCCCCGAGGCTGCTGGCGAGCATCGCCGCGGCGCAAGCGCGCATAATTGTCTGAGCGATAAGCGTCATTGCTCGGGTCCCCGGCCGGCCGAAAGTCATTACAATTTGATCGACCAGCCTTAACAAAGGACTGGCCGACACGGTTAAGTCTTCCTTAACGTAGGCGCGGGCTCCTTTTTAAGGCTATGGGCATTAGCGATTGTCGACCTCGCTACGCACCAGCTCGAGGCCGCGTCTGGTGATGCGATAGGGGCGGCCGCCGGACGAGGCGATCGCCTTCTTGGCCTTGAGCTTGCGGAAGAGGCGCTGGTCGAACTCGGTGATCAGCCAGCCGTCGCGGTTGTAGAATTCGAAGCCTGCGATCCTGCCGTCGCCATTCTTCAGCGCGACGATCATGCCGCCTTGTGCGAGCGTATGCAGCACTCGCTGTTCCTGTCTCGAAATATCCATTGTGCTGTTGGAGCCTGTCAGGCGGGCGGCAGGCGCACTGCTCTTTACCCGCGAACACAAACGGACCGCCGCCAGCCTCACGCGTGGCGGCAGTCTGGTTGGTGTCGCCCCGCTCCATCGACATGCGTTGAGCATGCAGCACGACAGGCGGGGCCTCAGCAGGCCTCAGACAGACTAGACATAAACACTCCGGTAGAGCCGGTGCGAAGATAAGGCGAAAAGCGCTGCGGACGGAAGGCCTGGTTCGGCGAGCGGTTGCCAAGCCGCGCGCGCCGGTGCAAACCAGCAACACATCGACTCCCGGATCGGAAGGACAATCGCCAGTGACAGCCGTCAAATCGCCAGCGGAATGCCAGACCAAGGAAGACGTGCGGGCCGAGATCGACAGGGTCGATCAGGCACTGCTCGCGTTGTTCGCCGAGCGGCATCGGTATGTGACGCGCATGGCGCAAATCAAGACCGATCCTCACGAGGCCTATGACAAGGCGCGGATCGAATCGATCGTCGAGAAGCAGCGTGAACGCGCTATCGGCCTTGATCTTGACGAGGATCAGGTCGAACTTATCTGGCGTACGCTCATCGACTGGAATATCAATTACGAAAAGGGCATCATTGTCGCGCGCCGTCGCGCAGAATAGCGAGGCCTTCCATGTCTGTGGTGGTTATCCGCAAAGCCGAACGACCGGATGCGCCGATACTGGCGCGGATCGCGTACGATGCCTGGGCGACAGGAATACTGCCGCTACTCAAGGAACGCCCAGGCATGCGGCAGGCCGAGCAAAGGCGGCTCACGCTGGCGGTGGGCGAGGCGCTCGAGCGGATCATCGTGGCCGAAATCGACGGCGTCCCGGTCGGCTGGTGCTCGCGGGCGCGGGGCAGGGCGTATGTTCCGTTCCTGTTCGTCATGCCGGAGCTGCAAAGCCAGGGCATCGGCTCCATGCTTTTGCGGCGCATGGAATCCATGCTCGAGCTGGAAGGCGCCGAACGCGTGCATCTTGAAACACCGGCCGACAACGTGCGCGCGGTGCGTTTCTACGAGCGGCAGGGCTATCGCATCCTGGCGCTTCGCCCGGACGGGCGGGCGGCGCACGAACCGTTCATGAGCGTGCACCTCGAAAAACGCCTCAATCCCTTTGACGGCGACATCGAAGACGACGACTAGGATTATCCCGACCGATTGCATCGCGCGGCCCGGCGCTTTATGCGTTTGGCCGCAAGTTTGACGTTTGCCCGCTAGGACTCCCCTCGTGACCATCATCGACACACGTACGCCCAATCCCAAGAATTTCGTTTCGGGTTCGACCGGTGATTGGGAAGTCATCATCGGCATGGAGGTGCATGCGCAGGTCACCTCGGAGAGCAAGCTCTTCTCCGGCTCTTCGACCCAGTTCGGCAACCCGCCCAATTCCAATGTCTCGTTCGTCGACGCGGCCATGCCCGGCATGCTTCCGGTGATCAATGCCGAATGCGTGCGTCAGGCGGTGCGGACGGGACTGGGTCTCAAGGCAAAGATCAACAAGCGCTCGATCTTCGACCGCAAGAACTACTTCTATCCTGACCTGCCGCAGGGCTACCAGATCAGCCAGTTCAAGGATCCGATCGTGGGCGAGGGCAAGGTGCTGCTCGATGTCGACGGGGAGATCATCGAGATCGGCATCGAGCGGCTGCACCTCGAACAGGATGCGGGTAAATCGATCCACGACCAGCACCCGAGCATGAGCTTCGTCGACCTCAACCGTTCGGGCGTGGCCCTGATGGAGATCGTTTCCAAGCCCGACCTCAGGTCTTCCGAGGAAGCCAAGGCTTATCTCTCGAAGTTGCGCACGATCCTCAGGTACCTCGGTACCTGCGATGGCAATATGGAACAGGGTTCGATGCGCGCCGACGTCAATGTCTCGGTGCGCAAGCCCGGCGGTGCGTTCGGCACGCGCTGCGAGATCAAGAACGTCAATTCCATCCGCTTTGCCGGCCAGGCGATCGAATACGAGGTGCGTCGTCAGATCGACGTTCTCGAGGATGGCGGGGTGATCGACCAGGAGACGCGGCTGTTCGACCCCAGGCTCGGCCAGACCCGCTCGATGCGCTCAAAGGAAGAGGCTCACGACTACCGCTATTTCCCCGACCCGGACCTCCTGCCGCTCGAGTTCGACGATACCTTCATCGAGGATCTGGCGCAGCACCTGCCGGAACTGCCGGACGAGAAGGCCGAGAGGTTCGTCGCCCAGTATGGCGTGACCCACTATGACGCGATGGTCCTGACGCTCGACCGCGAGGCGGCCGACTTTTACGAGGAAGTCGCCAAGGGTCGCGACGGCAAGCTCGCCGCCAACTGGATGATCAACGAATTCTTCGCCCGCCTCAACAAGGAAGGCATGGACGTCACCACCAGCCCGATCTCGGCCGCGCAACTCGGCGGCATCGTCGAGCTCATCGCCAAGGGCGATATCTCCGGCAAGATCGGCAAGGACCTCTTCGAGGTCGTCTGGAGCGAAGGCGGCGATCCTGCTGAGATCGTCGAGAAACGCGGCATGAAGCAGGTGACCGACATGGGGGCGATCGAGAAGATCGTCGACGAGATCATCGCCGCCAATCCCGAACAGGTCGAGAAGGTCAAGGCCAAGCCGACGATGATCGGCTGGTTTGTCGGCCAGGCGATGAAAGCTTCGGGCGGCAAGGCCAACCCGCAGGCGCTCAACGCGCTGATGAAGGAAAAGCTCGGCATCGAGTAGACTGACCCGACCGATCAGCGCTTATTGCTCACTTCGACAAGGTTGCCGTCCGGATCCTTGAAATAAACCGAGACGATTGGACCGGTCGCGCCGGCCCGCTCGCCAGGCCCATCTACGATCTCGACCCCTTCCTGCTCGAGATGCGCGAGTATGTCGTTCATCGGCGAATCGGTCAGCAGGCAGAAGTTCCCACTGCCTGGAACGGTGTCGCGGGCGATGCTCGGCGATCGCGTTGCGTCCTGCAGACTGATCTTGTTAGCGCCGAAGTGAAGCGACCATTTGCCCGGACGCTCCTCACGGGGTTCCATGCCCAGCACCCGTGTGTAGTAGTCGCGCGTCGCGGCGACGTCGCGGACGCAAAGTACGATGTGGTCGAGCGCGCGCACCTGCATGGGCTTGATCCTATGCGCGAGTCTTCGCAGCGTCAGGCAGGGCTGCGCCGCCAGCGTCTGACCACCCGGCCGTCAATCAGCAGTAGGCCGATGAAGATGCCGACCATGCCGAAGATGTGGGCGGGCTCGATGGTTTCATTGAGGATGGCAAAGCCGAGGATGATCGCCGACACCGGCGCGAGGAACGTCACCACTGAGAAGTTGGTGGCGCCGATCCTGGGCAGGATGCGGTACATGATCTGGAAAGCGAAGGCGGTCGCCAGGATGCCGATGCCCAAGATCGATGCCCAGCCCTCGATCGTTGCCAGGTGCGGCGTTCCGTGCACCAGGAGGGCGAGGGGAACGGCCGCGATGGTCGCGCCTGTCAGTGCGCAGGCAGCCATCACCGAGGCGTCGATCTTGCCGAGTGAGCGTGTGTAGTTGAGGCTGATCGCGTAGCAGAACGTCGCGAGCAGGCAAGCACCGATCGCCCAGAGCTGCGAGGCACCACCGCCCACGAGCGCCGGCGAGGCCAGCATGGCAACACCGGTGAAACCGGCGAGCACACCAAGGGACTTGTTCCACGTCGCCTTTTCCCCGCCCGGCCAGTAGTGCGAGACGATCACCGTCATGATCGGGGTCATGGCGTTGACGATGGCGGCTACGCCGGCGGCCAGATGCTCCTGGCTCAGCGGGAAGAGGGCGAACGGGATCGTATAGCTGAGGATGCCGAGCACCAGGAAGTGCAGGTATAGCCACTTGTTGGTCGGCAGGCTCTTGCCAAGGACGAGGAAGAAAGCCCAGCAGCCCGCCGCGCCAATGGCGACCCGGCCAGCCGAGACCCAAAGGGGACCGATCTCGCGAATCAGGATGCCGTTGAACAGGAACGACGTTCCCCAGATTGCGCCGAGGAGGATCACCCAGAGCCAGTCGCGCAATGCCATTGTTTGTCTCCCGTCCGAAAGGCGGAAGATACGCCTCCCGCCGGAGCCGGTCGAACCGATTTTGACGATGAGCCTGATGAATTTCCGTGATGGCTGGCCTGGAAGTCTGCCATGCGCAGAAATCGATACCGCAGGCGTTGCAGGCTGCTTAGCTTATCCGGCTTCAACCTTGGAGGAATCGTCTGGTGCACAAGACAATCGTTCTCGCCATCGCCGCCGTGTCGCTCGCCCTGCCGGCCGGGGCTGCCGAAACCCTGGATGAAACGCCGCGGATCGCCGTGATGTCGGCTTTCGCGCCCGAATGGGTGGCGTTGCAGGAGGCGCTTTCGGACCGGGTCGACCACACCCTCAACGGCATCACCTTTGCGACCGGAGCGATCGAAGGCAAGCCCGTGGTCCTGTTCCTGACGGGCGTCAGTATGGTCAACGCCGCCATGACCTCGCAGCTCGCCATCAACCATTTCAACATCGAGAGCATCGTCTTCTCGGGAATTGCCGGCGGCGTCGATCCGTCGCGGCATATCGGAGACGTCATCGTGCCGGCCCAGTGGGGGCAGTATCTCGACGTCATCCTGGCGCGCGAGGTCGACGGCGATTTCGTGCCGCCGCCGTTCCTCGAGGCGCCGCACCCGAACTTCGGGATGATCTTTCCGCAGAATGTCACCGTCGCGAGGGACGGGGCGGAGCCCGAGGACAGGTTCTGGTTCCCGGTCGATGCCGAACTGTTGGCTGTCGCCGAGACGGTTGCTGTCGAACTCGATCTCTCGGACTGTGTTCCCGAGAACCAATGCCTTACGCACGACCCGGGAATATTCGTCGGCGGCAACGGCGTTTCCGGCGCAGCGTTCGTCGACAACGCGGCATTCCGCGAATATGCCTTCGAGACGTTCGAGGCAGAGGTTCTCGATATGGAGAGCGCGGCCGTCGCCCATGTCGCCTATGCCAATGACGTGCCGTTCATCGCGTTCCGCTCGCTCTCCGATCTTGCCGGCGGCGGAGAGGGCGAGAACGAAATGGGTACGTTCATGGGGTTGGCTTCGGCCAACTCGGCGGCGGTGGTGAAGGCGTTCCTGGCCGCGCTGCCTTAGAGCGTTTTCAGCGAAAGTGGACACCACTTCTGCGGTTCGAAAACGCGGAATCCAATGACTTAGAGCACGTTCCGATCCACTCGGAACGTGAAAAGCTCTAGTCCCGGAACCGCGCTACTATCTCAGCCACTGCGGCGTCGGCTTGGGTCGACGCCGTATCGATGACGAGATCGGCGCTGGTCCAGGAGTGGTATTCGCGCTCGACCACTTGCGTCCATGTGGGCTGGACATGACCGGGAATATCGGCCGCCCGCGTCTCGACCCGCCGACGGTGTTCGCCGGGATCGGAGCAGACGATCTCGACTTCGAGGGCGCCCACTCGGGCTTCGGCTGCTACCGCCCGCCAGGCGTCGCGGGTCACGGCAAGAGGATTGACGCTGTCGGCGATGACGGTGGCGCCTGCCCTGAGGCAATCGGCGGCGACCGCAAGAGCGATGGCATAGCCGGCGGTTTCGATCTTTTCCGCTTCGCCCGTACGCAGCAAGGCCTGCTCGATGCTGTCGACGCGGATATGGGCGGCGCGGAGGTGGGAGGCCAGTGCCTTGGCGACGGTTGTCTTGCCGCTACCCGGCAGGCCTCCGAGAATGATCAGCATCAGGGGCGCACCTCGCCGGCGGCAAGTTTGCGCAACGCCTCCGGGTAGAGGCGGTGCTCTTCAACGAGCACCCGGGCTGCGAGGGTTTCCGGCGTATCGTCGGACAGTACCGGCACCTTGGCCTGGAGGATGACCGGCCCTTCGTCCAGCCCGGGCGTGACGAAATGCACGCTGCAACCGTGTTCGGCCACCTTGTCGGCCAAGGCCCGGGCATGCGTGTCGAGCCCGCGATAGAGCGGCAGCAGCGACGGGTGGATGTTGATGATGCGTCCCTGCCAGCGCTCGACGAACCTCGGCGTGAAGATGCGCATGAAGCCGGCAAGGCAGACGATATCGACCTGCCAGGCCTCCAGCACCTGGCCGATCGCATCGTCAAAGGCCTCACGGCTTTCGTAGCTCGACTGCGCCAGGGACTTGGTGGCGATGCCTTCGGCCGCGGCAGTCTCCAGGCCCTTGGCGGCGGCGCGGTTGGAGAAGACACCAACGATCTCGGCAGGGTAGTCCGGGGCCTTGGCCGCCTCGATCAGCGCCGACATATTGGAGCCGCGCCCGGAAATCAGGATCGCGACGCGCTTGCGCCTCATAGGGCGAGGGTTCCGGTGAAGGTCACCGGTTCGCCGGTGCGCCCGGCCAGCGAGCCAACGATTGCCGCGGTCTCTCCGGCGGCCGTCAGGTGCTCGACAAGCCGCTCGGCATCGTCCTCGGCGACGGCGGCCAGCATGCCGACGCCGCAGTTGAAAGTGCGCAGCATCTCGCGCTCGTCCATGCCGCCAACGCGCGCCAGCCAGCCGAACACTCGTGGCACCGCGATCCTGCCGAGGTCGATGTCTGCGGCCAGCTCTTCGGGCAGGACGCGCGGGATATTGTCGATGAAGCCGCCGCCGGTGATGTGGGCGAGGGCCTTGATGCCGATGCCGGCCTTCAGCGCCGACAGGATGGGCCTGACATAGATCCGGGTCGGGGTGAGCAGAGCCTCGGCCAGCGACTGGCCGGGCGCGAACGGCGCCTCCATGTACCAGTCGGCACCGCCGACCTCGATGATCTTGCGGACCAGCGAATAGCCGTTGGAATGGACACCCGACGAGGCGATTGCGACGAGCACGTCACCGGCGGCGACGTCGCGCCGCGGCAGGAGCGACCCGCGCTCGGCGGCGCCGACCGCGAAGCCGGCAAGGTCATAGTCCTTGCCATGATACATGCCGGGCATCTCGGCGGTTTCGCCGCCGATCAGGGCGCAGCCGGCGATGCGGCAGCCCTCGGCGATGCCTTCGACGATCGCGAGTCCCTGCGCCACATCGAGCTGGCCGGTCGCCAGATAGTCGAGAAAGAAGAGAGGTTCTGCGCCTTGGACAACGATGTCGTTGACGCACATGGCCACCAGGTCGATGCCGATAGTGGCGTGGTTGTCGGTGTCGATGGCGATCTTGAGCTTGGTGCCTACACCGTCGTTGGCGGCGACCAGGACCGGATCGGCAAAGCCCGCGGCTTTGAGGTCGAAAAGCCCTCCGAAACCGCCGATCTCGCCGTCGGCGCCCGACCGGCGGGTGGACCTCACCGCCGGCTTGATCGCCTCGACAAGGGCGTTGCCTGCATCGATATCGACCCCTGCCTGCTTGTAGGACAGGCCGTTTGATGGCAGGTTTCGCGCGTCGGACATGTGCTCGAGCCAGTTGGGGATTTGGGCGGCCAACGCGGCGGCGTGCGTCAAGACCGGTGTTGCACTTTCGGGGGCCGACCGCTAACAGCGCTGATAGCCTCTCCACCACAGCGACGCAAGGGTCGGCCGGCCGATGACACTGCGAAATCAAGTGCTGATCTGGATCGCGTTCTTCGTGGTCCTGCTGCTGGTCCTCTGGATATTTCGGGGAATCCTGCTGCCATTCGTCGTCGGCGCGGCGCTTGCCTATCTCCTCAATCCACTGGTCAACCATCTGCAGAAGTGGCGGTTCAACCGAGGTTGGGCGACGGCCGTGGTGCTGCTGGGGGTGGTCGCCATCATTCTCGGCCTCTTCTTCATGCTCGTGCCGCTCGTCGGCCAGCAGGTGGTCGGGCTCGTCCAGCGGCTGCCGGGCTATGCCAGCGATCTGCAGAGCCTGGCGCGCCGCTGGGCCCCGGAGCTCAACGCATGGCTGGGCCCGGAGCAGGCCGCCCGGCTCGAGGCAACGCTCACCGACCTGCTGGGGCGAGGCGTGGGGCTGGTCGGCGCTATTTCTGCGGAGGTTCTGGCCAGCGGCTGGTCGGTCATCAGCGCCATCGGCTTCATCGTCTTCACCCCGGTTGTGGCGTTCTACATGCTGCTCGACTGGGAGAGTATGGTGCGCGGGATCAACAACCTGCTGCCGGTCCAGCAAGCGGAAGAGATCCGCGATATCCTTGCCGAGATCGACAGCTCCATGGCCGGCGTTATTCGCGGGCAGGGCAGCGTGATCCTAATCCTGGCGGTATTCTATTCCACGGCCCTGACCCTGGCGGGCCTCAATTTCGGCTTGGCGATCGGGCTCATAGGGGGCCTCTTCAGCTTCGTGCCGTTCGTTGGTTTCGCCATCGGATTCGTGTTGTCGATGGGGGTCGCGATCGTCCAGTTCTGGCCGAACTGGTGGCTGGTTGCGGTGATCTTTGCTATCTACATGATCGGACAGTTCCTCGAGGGAAACATCCTCTACCCCAAGCTGGTGGGATCGAGCATCAACATCAATCCGGTATGGCTGATGTTCGCGCTCCTGGCGTTCGGGTTTCTGTTCGGCTTCGTCGGGCTGCTGCTGGCCGTGCCGCTGGCGGCGATCGGCGGAGTGCTGGTGCGCTACGGCGTGCGCAAGTACAAGGCAAGTACGCTCTATCTCGGACAGGACGGTGGCGAGGGTGGCGACGAGACTCCAGCCTGATCCCGTGGCCGCGGCTCTGCCGGCCGACCGGCCGCTCGGACCGGACGGGCAGCTTGTCCTCGATTTCGGCCATACGCCGTCACATGCCGAAGACGATTTTATCATAGGCGAGGGCAACCGCCTCGCCTATGAGCGTATCGCGGCTTTTCCGCACTGGCCCGACCCGCTGACCTTGCTGGTCGGTTCGGCCAAGGCGGGAAAATCGCACCTCGCGCGCATCTTTGCCGACCGCAGCGGCGCGGTCACCGCGCCGCCCGAGGCGATCGAGACCATCGCAGCCCGAGGCGGGGCGGAACCGGTCATCGTCGAAGACGTCGACAGGCTTGGCTATGACGAGGATGCCGTCTTCCACCTCCTCAACCAAAGCATGCGTGATCAGCGGCCCCTGCTGCTGACGGCGCGTGAACCGATCGAGAGCTGGCCGTTCCGCACCAACGACGTGCGCTCACGCGCGCGCCGGGCGGTCGCCTTCACGGTGGAGATGACCGACGACATCCAATTGTCACACATGTTCGTGAAATTGTTCGGTGATCGTCAGATCACTGTTGATCCCAAGATCATTGCCTATCTGGTGGCGCGCATGGAACGCTCCACCGAAGAGGCAGTAGCGCTTTGCGGCCTGATGGACCACCTGGCGCTTACCAGAGGAACTGCGATAACCCGCAAGATTGCCGCAGAAGCCCTCGAACGCCGCCGTATCGAACGAGGCGAGGCGCCCGACGACCATCCGGAAAGCGACGACCATGAATGAGATGACCGAGTTCAACGAGGTGGAAACAGGCGCTCCGGATGCCCACGCGTTGCGGCAGAGCCCGGCGCGGTTCGTCAATCGCGAGGTGAGCTGGCTCCAGTTCAACATGCGGGTGCTCGAGGAGGCCGGGAACGAAAACCATCCATTGCTCGAGCGCCTGAGGTTCGTGTCCATTTCGGCCAACAACCTCGACGAGTTCTATATGGTCCGGGTTGCCGGACTGAAAGGGCAGATCCGCGCGGGCCTCGCCAAGCAAAGCGCCGACGGGCTCACACCCAGCGAGCAGATCGAGGAAATCACCACGCTCGCCCAGCACCTGCAGCTCGAGCAGCAGGATCACTGGCAGACGCTGCGTGAGGAACTGTTCGAGCAGAACGTCGTCATCCATGAATCCGATGATCTTTCGGGCGAGCAGGTTGCCTATCTCGAAAAGCTCTTCCGGGAGGAGATCTTTCCGGTCCTGACGCCAATCGCTGTGGACCCGGCCCATCCTTTTCCCTTCATCCCCAATCTCGGCATCGCGCTCGCCTTCGAGCTCAAGCGTCCCAACGGCGATCTGCCGTTGACGGCGCTTGTGCGCATTCCGTCCAACATCGACCGGTTCATCAACCTGCCCTCGGGGCTCGCCTCGGAAGGGCGCAGCGAGGTCGTCACCATCGACACGCTGGTCAAGCTCTTCTTCCACAAGATGTTCCCGGGCCACGAGGTCGTGGGCTCCGGCGCCTTCCGGCTGATCCGCGACAGCGAAATCGAAATCGACGACGAGGCGGCGGACCTTGTGGTCGAATTCGAATCGGCACTGCGCCAGCGCCGGCGAGGCCAGGTCATCCGGCTCGAGATCGAGCAGTCGATGCCGCGGGCCCTGAAACGCCAGATCAGCGAGCAACTCGGCGTGACGGAAGCCGACACCTTCCAGGTCCAGGGGTTCCTTGGATTGGCCGACGCGCGCAACATCTGCGACATTGAACGCCCCGACCTCAAGTTTCCGCCCAATCACGTGCGCTTTCCCGAGCGCATCCGCGACTATAACGGGGACAGCTTCGCGGCGATCCGGGCCAAGGACATTCTTGTCCATCATCCGTTCGAGAGCTTCGACGTGGTGGCGCAGTTCCTGATGCAGGCGGCGCGCGATCCCGACGTCGTCGCCATCAAGCAGACGCTCTATCGCACTTCGCCCGACAGTCCGATCGTCAAGGCACTGATCGTCGCGGCAGAAGCGGGCAAGTCGGTCACCTGTCTCGTCGAGCTCAAGGCGCGCTTCGACGAGGAAGCAAACATCCGCTGGGCGCGCGATCTGGAGCGGGCGGGCGCGCAGGTGGTGTTCGGCTTCATCGAGCTCAAGACGCATGCCAAGCTCAGCCAGGTAGTGCGGCGCGAGAAGGGCAAGCTCGTCAGCTACTGCCATATCGGTACGGGCAACTATCACCCGATCACTGCCAAGATCTATACCGACCTCAGCTATTTCACCATCGACCCTGCGATCACCCGGGACGTGGCGCGGGTGTTCAACTTCATTACGGGCTACGCGCGCCCAACTGAACTCGAAACCATCGCCGTGTCACCGGTCAACCTGCGCCAGACGCTGCTCGATCAGATCCGGCGAGAAGTCGGGTTCGCGCAGCAGGGACAGCCGGCTTGGATCATCTTTAAGATGAACTCACTCGTCGATCCGGAGATCATCGATGCGCTCTACGATGCGAGCAAGGCTGGCGTGCAGATCGACATCATCGCGCGCGGTATTTGCTGTCTGCGGCCGGGTATTCCCGGTTTTTCGGACAATATCCGCGTGAAGTCGGTGGTTGGCCGCTTCCTCGAACACTCGCGGATCTATTGCTTCGGCAATGGTGAGCCGATGCCTTCGCCGCGCGCCACGGTCTACATGTCCTCGGCCGACATCATGCAGCGCAACCTCGACGGGCGCGTCGAGGTCATGGTGCCGATTCTCAACAAGACCGTGCATAAGCAGATTCTGGACAGGATCATCGTTGCATATCTGCGCGACAACCAGCAAAGCTGGGAAGTGTTGCCGGATGGCAGCTCGCACCGGGTGCGCGTCAAGGAGGGGGAGGACCCCTTCAACGCGCATAACTATTTCATGACCAATCCTTCGCTCTCCGGACGGGGCAGCGCGGGTGTGCATGAAGGCGACGAGGGCAGCGAGTGAACCAATACTGGGGCGTCGACGCCGATCCGACCGCGCAGGGCCGTATCAAGGGCGCCAGCCCCGTTGCCGTGCTCGATATCGGTTCGAACTCGGTTCGCCTCGTCGTCTATGAGCGCCATGCCCGATCGTTGACGCCGCTCTACAACGAAAAGGTCGCCTGTGCCCTTGGGCGCGGTATGGCCGCCAACGGACGGCTGGCCGACGAGAATGTCGCGCGGGCGCTGACGGCCATCAAGCGCTTCGCTCTCGTTGCACGGCTCATGCGCACGGGCCAAGTGCATGTCCTGGCGACCTCGGCTGTACGCGACGCGTCCAACCGCGACGCGTTCGTTGAAGCGGTCGAGGCCATCATGGACGTGCGGGTCAATGTGCTCAGCGGCGAGGAGGAAGCTCATTACGCGGCCCTCGGCGTCGTCGCGGGGTATCCCGATTTCATCGGAATGGTCGGCGATCTGGGTGGCGGGAGCCTCGAACTCTCGAGCATCGCCGACGGGTCCGACACCAATGGCGAGACCTATGAGCTGGGCGTGATCCGCCTGCAGGATGACAGCGGTGGCTCACCCACCAGGGCTACCGAGATCGTCAGGAGCCGGCTCAGGAGTGCCTCGCTCAACGCCAATCGGCGCGATGGTACATTCTGCGCCATCGGCGGGACGTGGCGCACCCTCGCCAAGATCCACCAGAACCTGCGCGGCTATCCCCTGCACATGGTTCAGCACTACACTGTGCGGGCGGATGACATGATCAAGCTTTGCAGCGAGATCGTTTCGGCCGGAGGGAGCAACAAGAGCTATCCGGGATCGGAGCATGCCAGTTCCTCGCGCCGTGAACTGGTGCCGTTCGGTGCGGCCGTGCTCGGCGAGGTCCTGAAAGCGGGCAGGTTCGACCGGGTCACGTTTTCCGCGCTCGGAGTGCGCGAAGGCTTTCTCTTCAGCCTGCTCGCCCCGGACGAACAGAGGATCGACCCCCTGCTACAGGGGGCCGAGGAGATGTCGGTGCTGCGCTCGCGTTCCCCGGCACACACGCGCGATCTCATCGAATTCACCGATAAGTTCGTGGCGGCGGCGAGGCTCGAAGAGACGAACGAGCAGATGCGGTTGCGGCGCGTGGCCTGCCTGCTGGCCGATATCGGTTGGCGCGCTCATCCGGACTATCGCGCCGAACAGAGCATCGATTCAGTTGCCTATAGCGCTCTCAACGGCATCGATCATCCCGGCCGGGCATTTCTTTCGGAGGTGCTGGCGGTGCGCTATGTCGGCATCAAGCGCAAGGGCGTTGCTGCGCCGCTGCTCAGCCTTGCCGACAGCGAAGCGAGCGCCAGGGCCAAGCTGATCGGTGCACTCTTTCGTGTAGCCTACCCGATGTCGGCGGCTATGCCGGGGGTACTGCCGCGGGTCGGCTTCCGTGTCGAAGGTGCCACGCTCTGGCTCGACCTGCCGCGCGATCTTGCCTTCCTCGATGGTGAGCATCTGCGGGGGCGGCTCGAGCAGTTCGCCGGTGTCGCCCAGTTCGGGTCTTCGGCTGTCAAAATCGCCTAGCTTTTGTCGCTGCGGAATCTTTACGAACCGGTCCCCATCCTGGATCAGGTCCGGGACACGCTTTTTTCGCATCCCGCCCTGACAGCCGCGATCAGGTGACCAGGGGCTCCACGGGGAACTCGACAATTCCCTTACGGGTCGCCACCAGCCCGATGCGGCCGTGCTTGATGGCAAGTGCCTTCTCGCCGAAAAGCTTGCGCCGCCAGCCGCGCAGCGCCGGCACATCCGCTTCGTCGTCGAGCACCAGCGCATCGATCTCGTCGGAAGTGGCAATGATGCGGGCGGCAACGCCGTGCTCCTCGGCCACGGACTTCAGCAGCACTCGGACGAGATCGCCGACCGCGCCTTTGGGCGATGGGCCGCGATAGCGCTCGGGCAGGGCGGGAAGCTCGTTCTTGGCGAGCGTCTCGACCTCTTTTAGGAGGGTCATCAATTCGGCGGCAGCTGAGCTGCGTCCGAAACCGCGTGGTACGGCGCGCAATTTGTCGAAGGCGTCGGGTGTCTGGGGACGCTGCACGGCCAGCTCATAGAGCACGTCGTCCTTGAAGATGCGGCTGCGCGGCTGGTCGAGCTCCTGTGCCCGGCGCTCCCGCCATTCGGCGAGGCGCTGGAGCGCCGCCAGGTCGCGGGGGCGGTTGATCTTGAGCTTGAGGCGGATCCAAGCCCTTTCCGGCTCGACCACATAGGTGTCGAGCCGGCGAAGGAGCGACAGTTCGTCGTCGACCCATTCGGTGCGGTGCGTGGCTTCCACCTGGTCCTTGAGAGCGCGGTAGATCTCGCGAAGGTAAGTGACGTCGGCGAGGGCGTAGGTGCGCTGTTTTTCCGTCAACGGCCGGGCGGCCCAGTCGGTGAAGCGCGAGGACTTGTCCAGCGATACGTCGGTGATGGCGCGCACCAGGCTGTCGTAGGAGGCGCTGTCTCCATAGCCGCAAACACTGGCCGCGATCTGGGTGTCGTAGATGTTGGCGGGAACCCTGCCGGTCATCTTGACGAAGATTTCGATGTCCTGGCGCGCGGCGTGGAAGACCTTGACGACGTTCGGGTTGTCGAGCAGCACGACGAACGGAGCGAGGTCGAGCGTTGGGGCCAGAGGGTCGATCAGCACCGCTTCGTCGTCGGTCGCCGCCTGGATGAGGCAGAGCTTTGGCCAGTAGGTAGTCTCGCGCAGGAACTCGGTGTCGACAGTCACGAAGTCGAATTTGGCGGCGCGTTGGCAGAATGCCGCCAAGGCCTCGTTCGAAGTAATCAGATCCATACCTACCGTCCCGAAAGTCGAGGTGCCTTTCCTAACAGGTCAGGCGCGCGCACTCCAGAACGGATTCTGGCAATACTGTGGCAGGATGCGGGTCGTGCCCTGCGATCAACATCGCCGGATCGCCTCAACTTGACAATGCGGCGCGCGCATGCGCTTTTCCGCGCCAAACATTCCGGCCCTTCTGGTTCAAACCATGACTTTGCATCGCTACCGCTCGCACACCTGTGCCGCGCTGACCGCCGCCGACGCCGGCACTACCGTCCGGCTCAGCGGCTGGGTCCATCGTATCCGCGACCATGGCGGATTGCTGTTCGTTGACCTGCGTGACCACTACGGGCTCACCCAGTGCGTCGTCGACCCCGATTCGCCGGCTTTCACCGATATGGAGAAGGTGCGGGCCGAGTGGGTTATCCGCGTCGACGGCGAGGTGAAGCCGCGCGCTTCGGATGCGATCAACCCGAACCTTGCAACCGGCGAGATCGAAGTGTTCATCCGCGAGGTCGAGGTGCTCTCGGCGGCCAGAGAGCTGCCATTGCCGGTCTTTGGCGAGCCCGACTACCCCGAGGATGTGCGGCTGCGGTACCGGTTCCTCGACCTCAGGCGCGAGACCTTGCACGCCAACATCGCCAAGCGCAGCAGGATCATCGCCGCGATGCGCCGGCAAATGGCCGAGGTCGGTTTTGCCGAGTACTCGACGCCGATCCTGACGGCATCGTCGCCGGAGGGCGCGCGCGACTTCCTGGTGCCGAGCCGCGTGCACCCGGGAAAGTTCTTCGCGCTGCCACAGGCGCCGCAGCAGTATAAGCAGTTGCTGATGGTTGCCGGTTTCGATCGCTATTTCCAGATCGCGCCGTGCTTTCGCGACGAAGATCCGCGCGCCGACCGATTGCCGGGCGAATTCTACCAACTCGACCTCGAAATGAGCTTCGTGACCCAGGAGGACGTCTGGGACACGATGACGCCGGTGATCACCGACGTATTCGAGGAGTTCGCCGAGGGCCGGCCGGTGACCAGGGAATGGCCACGCATTCCCTATGAGGTGGCGATCCGCAAGTACGGCACCGACAAGCCTGACCTCAGGAACCCAATCGAGATGCAGGCGGTGACCGAGCATTTTGCTGGGTCCGGTTTCAAGGTCTTCGCCAACCTGATTGCCAGCGATCCCAAAACCGAAGTCTGGGCAATTCCAGCCAAGACCGGCGGCTCGCGCGCCTTCTGCGACCGCATGAATGCCTGGGCGCAGCAGCAGGGCCAGCCCGGGTTGGGTTACATCTTCTGGCGCAAGGAAGGCGACGCGCTCGAAGGCGCGGGGCCTGTCGCCAAGAATATAGGATCCGAACGCACGGAGGCCATCCGCGTTCAGCTCGGGCTCGAGGATGGCGACGCGGCGTTCTTCGTCGCCGGCGATCCGGCCAAGTTCTACAAGTTCGCCGGCGAGGCGCGTACGCGGGCGGGCACCGAGCTCGATCTCGTCGACACGGAGCGATTCGAACTCTGCTGGATCGTCGACTTCCCCTTCTACGAGTGGAACGAAGAGGAACGGCGGGTCGATTTTGCCCACAATCCCTTCTCGATGCCCCAGGGTGGCCTCGAAGCGCTACGGACCAACGATCCGCTTTCGATCAAGGCCTTCCAGTACGATGCCGTATGCAATGGCTACGAGATCGCGTCGGGGTCGGTGCGTAACCAGGAGCCCGAGACGATGGTCACGGCCTTCGAGCTGACCGGGCAGTCGCGCGAGGAGGTCGAGGAGCGGTTCGGCGGGCTCTACCGCGCTTTCCAGTATGGCGCGCCGCCGCATGGCGGGGCCGCCTTCGGCATCGACCGCATCGTCATGCTGCTCTGCGGGGCGGAAAACCTGCGCGAGATCACGCTTTTCCCGATGAACCAACAGGCCGAAGACCTGCTGATGGGCGCCCCATCGACGGCGAGCGCAAAGCAGTTGCGCGAGCTGCATATCCGGCTGAACCTGCCCGAGAAGGGCTGAGACCGGCAGCAATAGAAGGCGCCGCAACCCGTTGCGGCGCTTTTTTTATTCGGTAGCGGGCGGATCAGTGCGTCCAGGGAGTCTTGCGATCCGAGCGGAAATTGTCGGGATAGGAGACGCGCTTGGGGGTTGGCACATGCGCGGCCTGGACCGTGTAGGGGATGCCGCTGCGCTGCGCATAGGCCTCGGCCGCCTCGAGGGACGCAAAGGACAGGCGCACCTGCTGGTGCATATCGGTCGAGGAGGTGTAGCCCATCAGGGGTTCGATGGTGCGCGGCACCTCGGGCTCGAACACCAGGATCCATTGCTTCGACTTGCCCTTGCCTGACTGCATGGCGTTAGGGGCGGGGCGGTAGATGCGGGCGGTCATTTCGGCGTTCTTCCTCAACACCTGTGCTGGATCGGCCATCGGCCGGTCACGTAGCTGGTCTTTGACGATGGTCGGGGCAGAGTGATTCGAACACTCGACCCCCGGTTCCCAAAACCGGTGCTCTACCAGGCTGAGCTATACCCCGAAAATCGCCTCATCCCGTTACAAGGTTCGCCTGAAAAGGGCAAGTGCGACGCGGGTGGCAGCCGCGGCTCGACGTTTGCACCAATAGCGCGGTACGCTAACGGCCGGGTAACGCCAGGGGCGCAACTTGTTGCGGGGGCATGCGAGTTGGCCGTGCTCTCGCCAAACTATTGAATGCAATGTCTCCACGGGAGAAGCAACGAGCCGTGGCAGGTTCGTGCGTAGATCGGGAAGTCCATGACGCATTTTAGGCCGCCGCAAGGGCGGGACGAGACATTTCACCCGCGGCCGGTGGACACCATCGTGCCGGCGAGGCCTCTTGCAGCAAGTGGAGTGTCCAAGACGTTTTTCGACCTCACCCAGCCCTGGCCGCTGGGACTGAGCCGCGCGTCCTGGCCGGCGCATGTCAAGGCGGTCGTGCTGGCGCTTTTTGCCGTCGTCTGGTTCGACGTGTGGATCTCGCAGAGCGCCATGGCCTTGCCGGAGGTATGGCGAGCGCCATTCTTCTTCATCACCGATTTCGGCCTGTCTGACTGGGTGCTGATCCCGGCGCTGGTCCTCCTCGTTGCGGCGTTGGCGATCATGCTGCCGTTGCGGCGGGGGCGCTATCGGCGGGCGTTCTACGAATTCGTGCTGCTCTCGGGTTATCTGTTCATCGGCGTGGGGGCTCCGGGGCTGGCGGCAAATATCATGAAGCGCCTCATCGGGCGCGGTAGGCCGGTGGTCTATGACGAGGTCGGGGGATTCGAGTTCCAGCGTGTCGTCAACGACTGGACCTTCCAGAGCTTCCCGTCGGGCCACGCGACGACCTCGCTCGCCATCGCTTTCGTCATTGGCTTCATGGCGCCGCGTTTCTTTTGGATCCTGCTGCTCATCGCCGCCGCCGCGGCGCTTTCGCGGGTGCCTGTCGGCATGCACTATCCGACCGACGTCGTCGCCGGCTTCGTGGTGGGCACTCTCGGGGCTTACCTCGTTCGCAACGAATTCGCGCGGCGCCGGTGGCTCTTCAAGCGGCACGCGGATGGCACGGTGCATTTCCGTGGATTGCCGGGGCTGAGGCGCTTGTGGCGGGGCTGGCGGCGAAAGAGGAACGAATCGCTGGTGGCGTAACGATCTCTATCGGCCGAGCGCGTTCATTGCTGAAGCTCCCGGAGCCTCTGGCGCAATACCAGAGTCAGCGTGCTGCCGCGTAGCGCTTTAGAGCGTTGGCCAGATCAGCCTTCAGATCCTCGATGCCTTCCAAGCCTATGTGCAACCGGATGAGGTTGCCCTCCTGCGCCCAGGCAACGGCCGTGCGTGTGCGCTCCGGTTTGACGGGTACACAAAGGCTTTCGTAGCCGCCCCAGGAAAAGCCCATGGAAAAGAGCTCGAGATGATCGAGGAAAGCGGCGAGGCTGGCGCGCGGGGCGGGTTTGAGAAGTACGCTGAAAAGGCTGCCCGACCCGGTGAAATCGCGTTTCCAGACGGCGTGGTCGGGATGGCTCTCAAGAGCGGGGTGAAGGACGCGCTCGACCTCGGATTGTCCTTCTAGCCAGCGGGCGATGTCGAGAGCGCGACGCTGATGCTCGGCCATGCGGATGGCCAGCGTGCGCAGTCCTCGGGCGACAAGGAAAGCTTCGTCACCGGAGGTGAAGAAGCCGAGCAGCCGTCTCGTCTTGTCGATCGCAGCCCAAGCCGATTCGACTGACGAAACCGTGCCGGCAAAGGCGTCGGAATGTCCGACGAACATCTTCGTGCCGGCATGAACGACGATGTCGGCGCCAAGCATCAGAGGACGGTAGAAGAGGGGGCTCGCCCAGCTGTTGTCGACGATCACCTTGGCGCCGCGGGCATGAGCGGCTTGCGCGATGGCGGGCAGATCCTGAACCTCGAACGTGCCTGAGCCGGGGCTTTCGACGAAGACGGCCTTGGTGTTGTCGGTGATGAGTTCGGCGATACTCGCGCCGATGCGCGGGTCATAGTAGCGCGCACCGATGCCCATGCGCTTGAGAAACCCTTCAGCGAAGTTGCGCGTCGGCTCATAGGCGCTGTCGGTGATGAGAATCTCGTCGCCGGTATCGAGACAGCTCAGTATCGCAATCGTGACCGCGGACAGCCCCGATGGAGCAAGGAGCGTGCGATGAGCGCTTTCCAGCTGCGTTACGACCGTCTCGACCTGGGCAGTGGTCGGATTGCCCGCGCGTCCGTAGAGGAAGCGCTGCTGCTGGCTTTCCAGGTCGTCGAGCGTTTTGAACAGAATCGTCGACCCGCGATAGACCGGGGTGTTGACGAAGCCGAACTGCTCATCAGGTACCCGCCCGTGGTGGGCGAGCATGGTTTCCACAGAGTATTCGAGATCGCTCCCGGGCGGCCTTGCGCTCATCCTAACGTCCTTGCACAAAATCAATTCACTTCCATACTACGCCTAAAAAAGCGACAGCGCTGCTGGCCAAAGCCGCTTTCTGCCCTTGACGACAGTGCCATAAGCCGCTTCGATGCTTAGCAGCATCCGATCGCCAGACAAAGGCGGCGATGCGTCCGGGTCGCACCAACAATGACGTGCGCCCGGCCTTCAGGGTCAGGAAACAAAAAAGGCAATAAGATGCAAAATAAAGTCCTTACGATCGCGCTGTCGGCCGCACTCGGCCTGACGGCCACGGCTGCGCAGGCCGCAACGCTCGATGACGTAAAGGCGAAAGGCTATATCCAGTGTGGCGTGACTGGGGGCGTTCCCGGGTTCTCGGCGCCGGATGCCAACAACGTCTGGGCCGGCCTCGAGGTCGACTTCTGCCGCGCTGTGGCCGCCGCGATCTTCGATGATCCGGATGCCGTGCGCTACACACCGCTGACTTCGCAGGAGCGCTTTGCGGCGCTTTCCGCCGGTGAGATCGACATTCTTTCGCGCACGACGACCTGGACCATGAGCCGCGACACGGACCTCGGCATCACGTTCGTGGGTACCATGTATTATGACGGCCAGGGGTTCATGGTCCGCGAAGCCGACGGTATCGCCTCGGCCCTCGACCTGTCGGGTGCCGCCGTGTGCATCGAATCGGGCACGACGACCGAACTCAATGCCGCCGACTACTTCGCGGCCAACGGTATGGAGTTCACGCCTGTCGTCTTCACCGACCAGGACGAAGTGGTCAAGGCGTTCGAGGATGGACGCTGCGACGTCTACACCACCGATTCCTCTGCGCTCGCGGCTGAACGCTCCAAGTTCGCCAATCCTGACGAGTATATCATCCTGCCCGAGATCATCTCCAAGGAGCCCCTAGGTCCCGTGGTGCGCCAGGGCGACGAGCAGTGGTTCAAGATCAACCGCTGGGCCTATTACGCGCTGTTGGAAGCAGAGGAACTTGGCGTCACCCAGGCTAATGTGGACGAGATGCTGGGCTCCGACAATCCGGCCGTGAAGCGCCTGCTCGGCGTCGAAGGCGAGTTCGGCACGCCGATCGGGCTGACAAACGACTGGGCCTACAGGATCGTCAAGCATATCGGCAACTACGGCGAATCCTATGAACGCCATGTTGGGCCGGAAACCGACATCGGTCTCGAGCGCGGCCTCAACGCGTTGTGGACCGACGGCGGTCTGCAATACGCGATGCCGATCCGCTAAGGAAATCAAGGTCTGGCGCCCTCGAAACGGCGCCAGACCCGCTTTGCTGGCATCTTTCGTGACACATTGGGAATGGGTCAGGTCTACTGGCATCTTGGCGCTGCCGGGCAGCGCCGAGGCCGGTATGGTCGATTCGTTCCATGTGTCGGGCCGGCAAGTGCGTGGCCGTTTCCGCTGAGAGGACCTTTCGCCATGGCCGTTCAAGGCAATACCCGTGACGCCCCGCCAAGAGTGGCGTTCTATAACGATCCAGTCATTCGCGGGATTATTTATCAGCTCGTCGTCGCGGCACTTGTCATCGCATTCTTCGCCTGGATCATCCTCAATACTGCGCAGAACCTGGCAGCTCAGAACAAGTCGACTGGCTTCGACTTCCTCTTCCAGACCTCGGGCTTTGGCATCAGCTTCACGCTGATCCCGTTCGACCGCAGCTCATACTATTGGGAGGCTTTTCTCGTCGGCCTGCTCAACACCCTGCTGGTCGCCGCCATCGGCATAGTCTTCGCGACGGTACTCGGCTTTATCATCGGTATCGCGCGGCTCTCCTCGAACTGGCTGATCTCGCGTATGGCGACCGTTTACGTCGAGGTGGTCCGGAACATCCCGCTGCTCCTGCAGCTCTTCTTCTGGTATTTTGCGGTGTTGAAGGCCATGCCCGCGGTACGCGAAAGCCTGGCGCTGCCCCTGGGCGTGTTTATCAATCAGCGCGGTCTTTACGTGCCAAAGCCCGTTCCGGACGCGCAGTTCGGATGGATCTACCTCGCCGTGGCGCTCGCCATCGCCGCGTCAGTCGCAGTCTCGATATGGGCGCGGCGAAGGTTGGAGGCCACCGGGCAGCGTTTCCCGGTCGTCCTGGTCAACCTGGGCATCTTTCTGGTTGTCGTCCTACTTGGTTTCGTCCTCAGCGGCGCCAGCGTCGCTTTCGAAATGCCGGAGCTCCAGCGATTCAACTTCCGTGGTGGCTTGGAGCTGGTACCCGAGTTCGTAGCGCTGGCCTTCGGCCTGTCGATCTATACCGCGGCTTTCATCGCCGAGAATGTGCGCAGCGGCATACAGGCGGTCAACAGGGGGCAGACAGAAGCGGCCCAATCGCTGGGTTTGCGCGAAGGTGACAGGCTGCGTCTCGTCATCGTGCCGCAGGCCATGCGGGTCATCATCCCGCCACTGACCAGCCAATATCTCAACCTGACCAAGAATTCGTCGCTCGGAGCCGCTATCGGCTACCCCGAACTGGTCAACGTGTTCATGGGTACAACGCTCAACCAGACCGGTAAGGCTATCGAGGTGATCGCCATTACCATGGCGGTCTATCTGACGCTCTCGCTGTCGACCTCGGCCTTCATGAACTGGTACAACGCCCGCGTTGCGCTGGTCGAACGCTAGGAGACTGGCCATGTCACTCACTTACGTTCGCGAGCAAATGGTGCCGGCTCAGCCGCCACCCGTGAGCACCGCCGGCGTCGTCGGATGGATGCGCAAGAACCTCTTTGCCACGCCGTTCGACACAATCATGACGATCATCGGCATTGCTTTCCTGATCTGGGCGGTGCCGCCGATCTACGGCTTCATTGCCCCGAACTTTCTCGGAGGGGACGCGGTGGCGCCCGGGGGCACGGTCGAAGACTGCCGCGCGGCGGGTGCGGGAGCGTGCTGGGCCTATATCTCGGCCCGCATGTCCTTCTTCATCTACGGCTTCTATCCACCGGCCGAGTACTGGCGCCCAAATCTCGTCTTCTTCCTGGGCGCTGTGCTGATCGTGCCGCTCCTGTGGCCGGCGGCACCCTTCAAGCGCACCAACGCGGTGCTCTTCTTCGTCGTCTATCCGGTCGTCTGCTATTACCTGCTCAACGGTGGGGTGTTCGGGATGCGGCGGGTGCCGACCGAGCAGTGGGGTGGCTTGCTGGTCACCCTCATCATCTCGCTGGTCGGGATCATCTGCTCAATCCCGATCGGCATATTGCTGGCGCTTGGGCGGCAATCGAAACTGCCGATTATTCGCACGCTTTCGGTGATGTTCATCGAGCTCTGGCGCGCGGTGCCGCTGATCACCGTGCTGTTCATGGCATCCATCATGCTGCCGCTGTTCATGCCGCAGGGTACGACCGTCGACAAGCTGCTGCGAGCGCTCGTGGGCGTGACGCTGTTCTCGTCGGCTTATCTGGCCGAAGTGGTGCGTGGAGGGCTGCAGGCTCTGCCGCGTGGGCAGTATGAAGCTGCGAGTTCGCTCGGCCTCAGCTATTGGAAGTCGATGGCGTTCATCATCCTGCCCCAGGCGCTCAAGCACGTCATTCCCGGTATCGTCAACAGCTTCATCGCGCTGTTCAAGGACACGTCGCTTGTCTCGATCGTGGGGATTTTCGACCTGCTCAATACGGTGCAAGCGGCAAGTTCGGACATCAACTGGTCCTCACCAACCCAGGCGGTGACTGGCTATCTCTTTGCTGCATTCATGTTCTGGATTTTCTGTTTTGCCATGTCCCGCTACTCCATCTGGATGGAGCGGCGCCTGGACACGGGTCACAAGGGGTAACGTCATGAGCGAAGTATCCGAGACTACCATCGATAGGCGGATCGACACCTCGCATATGAAGGTATCGGACACCGAAGTCGCCATCGATATCGTCGGCATGCACAAATGGTTCGGGGACTTCCATGTGCTGCGCGACATCAACCTGCGGGTCATGAAGGGTGAGCGCATCGTCATCGCCGGCCCCTCGGGATCGGGCAAGTCGACGCTCATCCGCTGCATCAACAGGCTTGAGGAGCACCAGCAGGGCGACATCGTCGTCAACGGAGTTGAACTGACCAACGACCTCAAGCGCATCGATGAAGTGCGCTGCGAGGTCGGTATGGTGTTCCAACATTTCAACCTCTTTCCGCACCTCACCATCGTTCAGAACCTGACACTGGCGCCGATCTGGGTGCGGGGCACTCCCAAGGCCGAAGCCGAGGCGACCGCCATGCATTACCTGGAGCGGGTCAAGATTCCCGAGCAGGCCCACAAGTTCCCTGGCCAGCTCTCGGGGGGCCAACAGCAGCGCGTGGCTATCGCCAGGTCCCTGTGCATGCATCCCAAGATCATGCTCTTCGACGAGCCGACCTCAGCGCTCGACCCGGAGATGGTCAAGGAGGTGCTGGAGGTGATGATATCTCTGGCAGAAGAGGGGATGACCATGATCTGCGTCACCCACGAGATGGGTTTTGCCCGGCAAGTGGCCAACCGGGTGATCTTCATGGACCAGGGCCAGATCATCGAGCAGAACGATCCGGAGAACTTCTTCTCCAATCCACAGCACGAGCGCACCAGGCTCTTCCTCAGCCAGATACTGCACTAACGTTTTTTGGAAACACTCCAGCGGCCGGTGCAGCCAGTTGTCCATAACCGCGGCTGCGCCGGCTTCACGCCTTGACCGGCTTGGGTGCCGTATCGATAGTGCTGGGGAGAGGAACGGTCCCGGTCGCCTGGCAGTGTCGAAACCTTCAAAAGAGCCGCCATTGCGGGCCGTGGGACGCGCGTTGCGCGTGGTTGCGTTCGTCCTGATCGCAACCTTGCTGGCGGCGTCCGCGGCGTATGCGCAGACCCTCGAGGCGGTGCGCGAGCGGGGATTCCTCATCTGCGGAGCGGTCGGTCCGCTGGCCGGATTCTCCCAGGTCGACGGCGAGGGGCGCTGGAGCGGGTTCGACATCGACATTTGCCGGGCGCTGGCGGCGGCGGTGTTCGGCGACCCGAACAAGCTCGAATTCCGACCGTTGCGCGGCAACAGCCGGTTTGCGGTGCTGCAGACCGGCGACGTCGACGTCATCGTGCGTAACGCTCCCTGGACCGAGCGGCGTGACACCGTGTATGGCGCCAGCTACGTGACACCGACCTTCTATGATGGCCAGGCCTTCATGGTGCCGCAGTCGGAGGGGGTTGTTTCGGCGTTCGAGCTCGATGACCTGACGATATGCGTTGCCGACAACGGAGAGGAGTTGACGCGGCTGCGTGAATTCTTCTTCGAGAACCAGGCAAGCTACAGCGAGATCATCTACGAGGATACGGCCGACCTGCTGCTCGCCTATCGTGCGGGCCTTTGCAACGTGCTGTCAGCGGCGGGGCGCGAGCTCAACGCCATGCGTCGTGAGCTTGGCGATCCACTCTCCCATCGTATCCTGCCCGAGCGTATCTCGAAGGAAGCGGTGGGGCCGGTGGTGCGTGCCGGGGACGATACCTGGTTCAACATCGTCAAATGGACGGTGTTCGCACTGATCAATGCCGAGGAACTGGGTGTCACCGCGCTCAATATCGACTCTCTGTCGGCCACGCGGACCTCTGCAGTCAGACGCCTTCTCGGCCTTGACGGGAACTATGGTGCGCCGGTCGGGCTCGAGCCCGACTTCATGGCCGACGTGATCCGGGCCGTCGGCAACTACGGAGAAATCTACGAGCGCAATTTCGGGCCGCAGACCGGGGCGGTACTGTTGCGCGGGCAGAACTCGCTGTGGGTCAACGGCGGGCTGCTCTACGCGCCGCCCATCAGATAGGTGTCTGGCCTGGTTCTTCGGCAAAGTGCAGGTGGACGCGGCGGTTCTCCTTGCCCTTCTTTTCGATCTTGCCGAGCCTCAAAAGTCCGATCTCAGCGGTATTGTGCACATGGGTGCCGCCGCAGGGCTGCAGATCCGCATCACCGATGCGGATGAGGCGCACCCGCCCCTGGCCCATGGGCGGCTTGACCTTCATGGTTTTGATGAGCCCCGGATTGTCCTGCATCTCCTCGTCGGTGATCCATTCGGACGAAACCGGATGGCCGGCCGCGACCATGGCATTGAGACGCTCCTCTATCTCGGGCAGGTCGGCGGGGACATCGGGCATATCGAAATCGAGCCGCCCCTTGTCCTCGGCGATGGCTCCACCCGTCACGGAGAAAGGGAAGACGACCGACAGCAGGTGAAGGGCAGTATGCATGCGCATCAGCTTGAAGCGTCGCTCCCAGTCGATCTCCGCGATCACCGGTTCGTCTGGACCGGGCAGGGGTTCGCCGGGTGCCGGCACGTGTACGATGCGGGTTTTGTCGCCGTCCGGATGAACGGTTGTGGCGATAGCGAGCGGACGACCGTCAGGGCGCAGGAGCCGGCCGGTATCGCCGGGCTGACCACCGGACGTGGCATAGAAGATGGTGCGGTCGAGTCCGACAGCTCCATCCGGGGTGATTTCGACCACCCGTGCCTCGGTGCTGCGTAGATAGCTGTCGCTTCGGAACAGGAACTCGGTCATCGGCGAATGTCCTAGAGTACTGGGGAAAGAAGCCTGGCGGCCTGCGTGGCAAACCGCCACGCCAGCGGCCGGCCGGTGACCTCGGCCATCGAGACTTTGCGACAATGGGCAAAATCGGTGAGGAGCATGCGCTCGACCGCCTCGATGGTGTCGCGGCCGGGAAACCACATGGTGATCTCGAAATTGATGGCAAACGACCGGTTGTCGAAATTGGTGCTGCCGATCGAAGCGACCCGATCGTCCATCAGGAGCACCTTTTGATGCAGAAAGCCGTAGGTATAGCGATACATGGATATACGGTGCTCAACCATCGCATCGGCATGGGCGATGCTGGCCAACCAGACCAGAAGGTGGTCCGGCTTCTCCGGCAGCATGATGCGCACGTCGACGCCGCGGATGGCGGCGGCATAGAGTGCGGTGCGAACGTCGGTGTCGGGCACGAAATAGGGACTGACGATCCACAGGCGCTGGCGGGCCTGGGCAATGACGTCGGTGAAGGCGATGGCACATTCCTCGAGCTTGTCGGCCGGGCCAGTGCCCATGACCAACACGGACTGGTCACCCGGCGTCTGCACGAGCTCGGGCGGATCGGCCGGCAGCAACTCGCCCGTCGCCCATTCCCAGTCCTCGCGAAACACAAGCGAGCAGGCGAGCGCGGCGGGACCACGGACCCGGACATGGGTGTCGCGCCAGTGGCCGAAGCGAGGATCCTCGCCCAGATACTCGACCCCCACGTTATGCCCACCGACCCAGGCGATTTCGCCGTCGGCCACCACGATCTTGCGGTGGTTGCGGTAGTTGAGCCGTGCCGGACCGTATACGCGCAGGAACCGGTGGCGCTGGTTGAAGGCCGCGACTTTGATGCCTTCGGACCGCAGGCGCTCCCGGTAGGCTCTCGGAAGGCCCCGGCTGCCCACCTCGTCATAGAGCATATAGATGCTCACGCCTGCCCGGGCGCGCTCGATCAGCCTGTCAGCCAGTTCCCGCCCCAGCCGGTCGTCGCGCAGGATGAAGAACTGGACAAGCAGTTGGGAGCGGGCTTTGGAAATGCCGTCGAAGATGGAGTCGAAGGTCTGCTTGCCATCGATGAGAATCTCGACCTTGTTTCCGGACAGAAACGGCAGCTCGGCGACACCTGCAAGCACCGGCCATTCCTTGTTGGCCGCCTGGTCGATCAGCGCCAGGTCGCGTGCGCGCACCGGGCGCATCGTGCGTCCGAGCTTGATGCGCTCGATAGCGTAGTCGTCGAAGAACTTCCAGCCGACGACCAGATAGAGCAGGGCGGTCGGAAACGGCAGCAGCAGGAGCGAAAGCAGCCAGGCGATGGAGCCTTGCGAGGTGCGCGAATTCATCACCTCGCGTATGGCGCAGACGGCGGCAAGGACATAGTTGGCGGCAAGGACGAGGGTGACGAGCTGCAGGTCGGCCTGATAGCTGCGCAAGATGTCGTCGATGCCGATCACAATGGCTCCCCGGCGTACTCGAGCGCATTGCGATCAGCTTGAATCACATCGAGCGCGCTGACGTTGTTGTCGCGGGATTCTTCGCGAAAAACCGTAACCACTTTTTCGCATCCGCTCCAGCGTTGACCCATCGATAGGTTGCGCAGTCTGGGGGAAGCGGCGTGCGTCTGGCAAGCGGTGATGTCAGAACCCATTCCAGCCATTGCTGAAACGGCTATTCCAACTCCGCATAGACCCGCCCGATCTCGCGTGCCAAGGCGGCCATCTCGTCGGTAGGGATGTCGAGAACACCGTTCTCGGCCATGAGGGCGTGGTACTGCTGCTGCTCGTAAGGGACGCCCTTGGGGAGCGGCACGACATGGAAATGGAGATGGCTGTTGCCCTGGCTGCTGCCGAGGGAGAGGATGTAGATGCGCTCGGCATCAAAGACGCGTTTCAGCGCCCGAGAGAGGTGGTGCACACGCGCCTGCAGCCGCAGATATTCATCCGGCGTGAGGTCCGTGGCGAGATCCTCGCGGTGCACCCTGGGGCAGACGAGAGCGTATCCCCTAAGCGTCGGGTACTTGCTGAGGAATATGACGGCCTCTTCATCTTCGGCGATCTTGTGGTGCGCGTAAGCCGGATTGCCGGCGAGGAACTCGCAGATAAAGCACGGGCCGGAGCGGGTGCGTTCCACCAGGGCGGTCAAGTCGAAAGGCTCACGCTCAGCCACCTGCTACTCGCTCCTTCACGCCGCTTCGAAATTGGCCAGCTCGGCCTCGCTGACGACGCGGTTGCGCCCGGCGTTCTTGGCCGCATAAAGGCAGCGGTCGGTGCGTTCGATGAGGGAACTGGCCGCCTCCTCACCCCGCAGCATTGCAACGCCGAAGGAAGCCGTGATCCGCCCCAGCTTCTCGTTGGTCGACCGCTTCAGAAGCTGCTTGGCCTGGATGGCCTTGCGGATGTTCTCGGCAGCGATCACCGCGCCCTCGATATCGGTATGGGGCAGGATAGCGGCGAATTCCTCCCCGCCATAACGGGCCGCGAGGTCCTTGCCCTTGATGTTGGATTTGAGGGTCATGGCTACCAGCCGCAGCACCTGGTCGCCGGTCTGATGGCCGTGCACATCGTTGAATTTCTTGAAATGGTCAATGTCGAGCAGCAGCAGGCACAACGGCAGGTTATCGCGGTGCGCATCGGCGATGGCGGTCACAAGGCCTTCGTCGAAGCTCTTGCGGTTGGAAATCTTGGTCAGGGGATCGAGCAGGGACTCGCGCCGGACGTTTTCCAGATCGCGGCGAAGAGCGGCAATATCGTCGCGCGACGCCTCGAGCTTCAGTTCCAGGTGGCGGTTGGTATCCTGCATCTGCCGGGTCTCGGCAAGCAGGCGCTCGGCCATTGTCTTCAACGCATCCGGCGTGATCTCGGCCTCGAGATCGCCTGCGGCGGCCTGCAGCGAGCCGGAATAGGCGTTGGCGCTGACCATGGCGCTGTCGATAGCGTCATGCACGGCCTCGATACGCGCATGCATGCGTTCGGAGACCGCACTGATGCGCTCGTCAAGGTCAGATTTCAGGAATTCGTCGTAGAGCGCCTCGGCCAGATTGACGGACGGCGAGTGCCCATGCCGGAAGATTTCGTTGATGCGCGTGTTAAGCGCGGGGTTGACGCCCGTCGCATAGGTATAAAGGAGTTCGTAGAAATTGGGATAGGGCGGGATGCTGCTGCGCTTGAGCAGGTCGAAGGCGGCATTCGCGTAGCCAAGTACGCGCGTGTATTCCTGTTCCGACACGATGTCCTCGCGTTCTGCTCGGGCGCCTGCCTAAGGGCGCACGAATTACACACCATCTCGTCTAAGAGACGGTAAATATGCCCGTGTCAAACTTCTATCAACGGGCAGAACGCGTGGTATTGGGCGTTTTTTTCAATTCCCACAAATAATTAGCGTGTTCGCGATACTTCGCGCAGCAGAAAAGCCGGCACCGGACCATCGGCTCCGAAAGGAGAATTCTCGTCAATACCGAACGATTCAGGCTCGCGGTCGGTCTGCTGCTTGCGGCGCGGCTCGGCTTTTTCGGTCGTCTTTACTGTGTTGGTGGTCTTGGCAGTCTTGGCAGTCTTGCGTGCCTCACCCTGCTTCCGCCTCGACGATCCGGGAGACTCCTCCGCCGCTTGTTCTTGCACAGGCGCGTGGGGGGCCGTGCTTTCCACCCAGGGGACATCGCGCTGGATGAGCCTGAGGATCGCGTCGAGGTGCTTACCATCGGCCGGAGCAACAAGGGTGAACGCTGCGCCGGACCGCCCCGCGCGGCCGGTACGGCCGATGCGGTGGATATAGTCTTCGGCGTGCACAGGCACATCGAAATTGAAGACGTGGCTGACCGCAGGGATATCGAGGCCGCGAGCGGCAACGTCACTGGCCACGAGCAGCGTCAGTTTATTGGCTTTGAAGGCATCGAGCGTTTCCGTGCGGCTCTTCTGGTCCATGTCGCCATGGAGAGCCCCGGCTGAAAAGCCGTGACGCTGCAGCGAGCGGGCGAGCGTTGCCACGTCGCGCTTGCGGTTGCAGAAGATGATGGCGTTGGTGAGGTTCTCGGCAGCGCGGATCTGATCGCGCAGTGCGGCACGCTTCTCCTCGGGACGCGAGCCAACGCGAACGAGCTTCTGGGTGATGGTCTCGGCGGTCGAATTCTGGCGGGCAACCTCGATCTTGATCGGATCGCGGAGGAACCGCTTGGTCAGCTTCTCGATCTCGGGGGGCATGGTGGCCGAGAAGAAGAGCGTTTGCCGGCGTGGCGGCAGCAGGCCACAGATGCGTTCGATATCGGGCACGAAACCCATGTCGAGCATGCGGTCAGCCTCGTCGATGACGAGAATCTCGACGCCATTCAAAAGAATGCGGCCGCGCTCGAACTGATCGAGCATGCGTCCGGGCGTGGCGATCAGGACGTCGGCACCGCGGTCTAGGATCCTGTTCTGGTCCTCGAACGAAACGCCGCCGATAAGGAGCGCAACCGACAGGCGGTGGTTCTTGCCGTATTTCTCGAAGTTCTCATGCACCTGGGCGGCAAGTTCGCGCGTCGGCTCGAGGATGAGCGTGCGCGGCATGCGCGCCCTCGCGCGGCCGGTCTCGAGGCGGGTGAGCATCGGCAGCACGAACGAGGCGGTCTTGCCCGTGCCGGTCTGGGCGATGCCGATGATGTCCTTCTTTTCGAGGACATGCGGGATGGCCTTCGCCTGGATGTCGGTAGGCTTGGTATAGCCGGCCGACACGACGGCGTCGGTGACTTTGCTCGAAAGACCAAGCCCGGAGAAATCGTCGGTCAAATCAGTGTCCACTCATGGTTCAGCAGGCATGCGATACGGAAGCGATGTGATGCCTGCCGACAGCGTTCGTCAGGTCCCGGGCGGAAACGATATGCGCCGCCTCCGGGTTACGGTGTCGGTCGATTGCCTCTATGGCGATACGGTGATCGACAGTGCCGCCGTGAATTCTGCGAGCCATCCCTGCCGCGGCCGGCCGGGCGCCCGAAAACCCCTGGCGGCGCGGACCATATCCTATGGACCTTTCAAGTCAACGGTATTTCAAGGATTTGCTTAAGACTGCACGCTGGCGGTTCAAATATCCAGGTCGGTAACGAACTCGGCGTTTTCCTGGATGAAGTCGAAACGAGCTTCCGGGCGCGTCCCCATCAGGCGATCGACGGCGAGTTTTGTTTCCTCGCGGTCATCGATGACCTTAACCTGAAGCAGGGTTCGGGTGGCCGGCGACATGGTCGTTTCGCGCAGGTGCGCGTAGGGCATTTCGCCCAGGCCTTTGAAGCGGGTGATGTCGACTTTGCCCTTGCCGTTGAACTCGGTCGCCAGCAATTCGTCCTTATGGGCGTCGTCACGGGCATAGAGCGTCTTGGGGCCCTGCGAGAGGCGGTAGAGCGGCGGCATGGCGAGATAGAGGTGGCCGCCATCGATGAGCTTGGGCATCTCCTGGAAGAAGAAGGTGATCAGAAGCGAAGCGATATGGGCGCCGTCGACATCGGCATCCGTCATGATGATGATCTTGTCGTATCTCAGGTCGTCTTCGCGATAGCGGTCGCGGGTGCCGCAGCCGAGCGCCTGGACCATGTCGGCGATCAGTTGGTTGGAAGCGAGCTTGTCGCGGCTGGCACCGGCGACGTTCAGGATCTTGCCGCGCAGCGGCAGCACGGCCTGCGTTGCCCGGTTGCGCGCCTGCTTGGCGCTGCCGCCGGCGCTATCGCCTTCGACGATGAAGATCTCGGCACCCTGGGCGGCGGTCTGCGTGCAGTCGGCGAGTTTCCCGGGCAAACGCAGCTTCCGCGTCGCGCTGGCCCGGTCGATCTCCTTCTCCTTGCGGCGGCGCACGCGTTCCTCGGCCCGGTCGACGGCCCAGTCGAGGAGCTTGCCGGCCTGGTTGGGCGAGGCCGCCAGCCAATGGTCGAAGGCATCTCGCAAGGCATTGTCGACAATGCGGGTGGCCTCGCCGGAAGCGAGCTTGTCCTTTGTCTGGCCGACGAATTCAGGCTCGCGCACGAAGACCGAGAGCATGGCGCTGCAGCCGGAAAAGAGGTCCTCGGCGGTCAGGATCGCCGCGCCCTTGTTCTTGGTCAGTTCGGCGTAGTTCTTGAGGCCGCGGAGGAGCGCGGTGCGCAAACCCGTCTCGTGGGTGCCGCCATCGGGGGTGGGCACCGTGTTGCAGTAGGAGGAAACTCCGCCGTCCCCGAGCGTCCAGGCGATGGCCCACTCGACGCCGCCATGGCCGCCGGCACGGCCTGCGCTGCCGGAAAAGATCTCATCGATGATGCGGGTTTCGCCGTCGATGCGCGCAGCCATGAAGTCCTTGAGGCCGCCGGGATAGTGGAAGATGGCTTTGGCCGGCACCTCTTCGCCGGCAAGACTCTCGTCGCAACTCCAGCGTAACTCGACGCCGCCGAAAAGGTAGGCCTTGGCGCGAGTCATGCGGAAGAGGCGCGCGGCCGAGAGGTGGGCGTGGGCGCCGAAAATCTCGGGATCGGGATGGAAGCGCACGGTCGTGCCTCGGCGGTTGCTGACCCGACCGACCGTTTCGACGGGTCCGAGCGGTTTGCCGCGCGAATAGGTCTGGCGGTAGAGCGTCTGGTCGCGCGCGATCTCGACTACGAGTTCGTCAGAGAGGGCATTCACGACGGATGCGCCGACGCCGTGCAGACCGCCGGAAGTCTCGTAGGCCTTGGAGTCGAATTTGCCGCCGGCATGCAGCGTCGTCATGATGATCTCGAGCGTCGAGCGTCCGGGAAACTTGGGATGGTTCTCGACAGGCATGCCCCGGCCGTTATCGGTAACGGTGACGTGCCCGGACGCTTCGAGGTGCACCTCGATCCGATTAGCGTGGCCGGCAATGGCTTCGTCCATGGAATTGTCGATGACTTCGGCAAAGAGGTGGTGGAGCGCATTTGCGTCGGTGCCTCCGATATACATGCCCGGCCGCCGACGCACGGGCTCCAGGCCCTCGAGCACCTCGATGTCGTGGGCCGAATAGGAACTGGCACCTGGCTGCGCGGCACGAGAGGGTCTGGCCGGATCCGGCTTCGCCTGCGGGGTGCTGGGGGAGGGGGAGTCCCCGAAGAGGTCTTCTGCTTGCGACATGGAATTTCCGTTTTAGGGCGCCGCGGGTTCCAACACGACCGAAACCTGCAGCGCTCCATCTATATGTTTGCGCATCGGATTCGTCCGAAACCGCTCCGCACGTTTGCGTGCCATGCGGTAAGCGGGCGAATCGACCTTGCCATTTTCTAGCATAACCCAAGCGTTGCCGGGATTTTGCCGTAAGCGCGCTTGGCCGACTTCCCCAGCCTAATTGCCGCGTCAAGGTGAACCGAAGATGAACAGCGGGTTTGGTCACGGTTCAAACTGAAGGAGATAGAGGGAGAGTCAAAGCCTCGCGAGCACGTTGGCGCGAAGCGTGATCGCCGATTGAGCATGGCGAAGCGTGCGCCTATTGTGGGGCTGCACCATGGCGGAATTGACAATGGCCAAGGCAAGAGACCTTCCGAAACGTTTGGCCGCAGCGATAGCGATGGCAATCCTGGCCGCCGGCGGACCAGTCGCGGCGCAGCCATTCAGCGCGTTCGGGCTGCAGTTCAATTGGGAGGATTCCTATGAACCGCGCGGTCCGGAGCTCGGAATCTGCATGACCGATCGGCAGATACGCCAGGCAATCGCAGCGCGCGGCTACGGCGACATCGCGCTCAACGTGCGGCGCGACCGGAGAATTCAGGTCAGGGCGACGCAGGGCGGGCACGTCTTCCTGCTTGAGTTCGACTTCTGTAACAACACCATTATCGAACGGCGCGCACTGCGGTAGCCCTGCGCGGACAGGTCCTGTCCGGGCGCTGGAGGATTTCCCCGGATCGGAGTGGCGTCGTCCCAAGATCGGTCGATTGCTTTACCAAGCGTTTGCTTTCTCTCAGCACTTTCTTAAGGGCGTGCTGCTAGATTTTTCTCATACGGTCTTTGTTTGGAGTTGCCGTATGCGGAAAGCTTGGTCTGTCGGTATTGCGTCGTTTGCTGCCCAACTTTCCCCCTCACGACCCACTGCATGGGCAAGAACCGGATTCACTAGTATTGCGTACCGGCTTGCCCATCTTGCAGTGTCGCGGCCGATGGTGATCGCGCTCTGCGCCGGCGTCTTCTATCTCAGCTAGATCGTTGCATCGGCGCTCGCCAGGTTCTATAACTCGCGTCGTCAACGCTAGCCGAGGAGGGGCCGCTGTGACCGACACGTTCCGTCACCACCGTCAGCGTGGCCCTGTCCATGCCCTGCGGCAGATGTCAGCAGGGCCGGCAATCCACGGGAACTGACGCCTCTTCGTCTTACTCGATCGCTGGTCCGCATCCCGCTGTTCGCGCGTCTTTGTCGCGAGCCGGAACGCATTCCAGGCGCATGGCGCCGACCAACCAGCGAGAATTCCCATGGGCTCGATCAGCCTCCGCCATGTCGGTGCAGTCGCCGGCGACTCTCTGTTCCAAGATATCAACCTCGTGCTTTCCGATGGCGACCGCCTCGGATTGATTGCCGGCAATGGCGGCGGCAAGACCACGCTCCTCAGGGCGGTCGCCGGCCTTGCCGCGCCAAGCAGCGGCGAGATCGTGCTCTCGCGGGGGCTCACTATCGGCTACGTCGAGCAGGATGTTCCCGCCCGCGTGATGCAGATGCGGCTCTGGGACGCGGTGGCGGACGCGCTGCCGGATGAGGCCCGGCACGATGAGGCCTGGCGGATCGACGTCGCGCTCGACGAATTCGCCACACCCGGCGAGTTTCGCGAACGCATGCTCGCAGAGCTCAGCGGCGGCTGGCAGCGACTTGCGCTGATCGCCCGCGTCTGGGTTACGCAACCGGACGCACTGTTGCTCGACGAGCCGACCAATCATCTCGATCTCGCCCGCATCCTGCAGCTCGAGGCCTGGATCAACCAGGCGGCACGTTCGATCCCCGTCGTCATTGCCAGCCATGACCGGCGCTTCCTCGATGCCACCACCAACAGGACGCTGTTTCTGCGCCCGGGTGTGTCGCGCCTCTTTGCCCTGCCGTTCTCGCAGGCACGGCAGGCGCTCGCTGAGGCGGATGCCGCCGATGCCAATCGGCAGGAAAAAGATCTCAAGGAGGCCAAGCGGCTGCGCCGCAATGCCGGAGACCTCTACAATGTGGGCATCAACAGCGGCAGCGACCTGTTGCTGAGCAAAGCCAAGCAGCTCAAATCCAGGGCTGCTGCCATCGAGGATGCGCAAAAGTCGCTCCACAAGGATCGCACGGGAGACATCCGGCTGGCCAACCGCGACACGCATGCGCGGGTGTTGGCGACGCTGGATCATGTCGCGGTCGCGGTGCCCGATGGTCGACCGCTGTTTCGTACCGGGCTGATCCATGTCTTCAAAGGCGACCGTATCGTCGTCCTCGGCCGGAACGGGACGGGCAAGTCACAACTGATGCGCCTGCTCGCCCTTGCAATGACGGGCGAGGACATTGCCGGCATCCGCGTAACGCCATCGGCGGTCATGGGATACGCCGACCAAGCCATGTCGCAACTGCCGAACGATGAAACTCCGCATCAGTTCATCACCCGTCGCTTCGACGTCGCCGATCAGCGTGCCCGGGGCCTGCTTGCCGGAGCGGGGTTCGCGATCGAGAAGCAGGCCCGCCCGATCGGTCAGCTCTCCTATGGCCAGAGAACTCGGCTCGGGCTTCTGGCGCTCCGCCTCACCGAGCCCAACTTCTACTTGTTGGACGAACCTACTAATCATGTCGACATCGCCGGACAGGAGCAGTTGGAGGCAGAAATCCTCGAGAGGGACGCCAGCGGCATCCTGGTTTCGCACGACAGGGCGTTCGTGGAGGCGGTGGCTACTCGGTTCATGCTCATCGACAAGGGGCGGCTCACGGAGGTCGACTGGCCAGACACCTTCTATCGGCAGATGCGCGAAGATGTGGAGGCCTGACAGAACAGTAAATGAAACCGCCGATCGAGTAGTTTTGCGGCAACAACCCCCGCAACCTTCCTCTTAGGAAGTCCCTATGGATGGAGTTCGCGACAGGAAGTTAGTCTGCGTGTCCGGGGCCATGACAGAACGTCCTTTGCCGTCCTTTTCGGACGGCGCAGCTCCACCGCAAAACCATGACGTGCGCTTCATCGGCGCCGTGGCAGGACGCTATGCCCTGCCTGACAGGATAGTTCCTGGAACGGGAGCGTCGAAGTCTTTGCTTGCTGCCCTTGTTCGATCGGCGCGCATGGCGGTGGTGGTGGCGCCGGTTCTGGGCAACGTCGGGAGCGGTGTGACCGCGCATTTCGATGCCTTCGGCATATTGCGCGGCAAGATCATCTGTAGGCTGAACTCGGGATTCGCGATCGATATCGACGTCTGCGAGGATGGTCGCAGGAGACTGGCCGCTGCGTGGAGAGATCGATTATGAGATCGAGGGCGGTTTCGTGGTTCGGTTCCACTCGACTGACGAGGAGCGCCAGATACTGGCGGGCCGTATCGATTGGCTCAAGCACCACGTCCTGCACCAGGCGTCGGAGCGGCGCCGGCATAAGCGCATTCTCCCGCGGCACCCACACGCACAGATCGTGATGGCGGGCGGACGCAGCGTTCCATGCCTCATCATCGATATGTCACGTTCCGGAGTTGCCATATCAGCCGATATCAAGCCCCCGGCAATGGCGGTTTTGGCCGTCGGGGCGGTCCCCGGCCGCGTGGTGCGTCATCTCGACTATGGTTTTGCGGTCGAGTTCAACGAGTTGCAGGATATCGACCAACTGGAAGCGCTGCTGACGCTCAAGAGCCGCGCGGAAAAGCATCTGGCCGCCTCCGTTCTCGGACTATCCCGGCAAGCGCCCGAGCGTTCCTGAGACGCGAACGGATAGGTTGCGGCTCCGGTTTGATGGCGGGTGGACCCCGATGTCGAAATCGGAGCCGCCCGTACGTTGTGAAGACATCCAGTACGCTGAACGGACACTACGGAGCGAAACGATGTCTTCTACGGTGTTGTACATGTCGATGTCCCTGGATGGTTTCATCGCGGGGCCCAACGAGACACGTGACAATGGCCTCGGCGACGGCGGCGGCCGGCTGCACGAGTGGATTTTCCCAGGCGCGGAGGGCGGCGATTTCGAGGCCGCAGTTGCGCGGCTGCGGGGCGTCAATCGCCAAATCTACGACGAGGGATTGTCAACGGGAGCAGTGGTGGCCGGGCGCGGGACGTTCGAGCCGGCCAACGGCTGGGGCGGCGACCATCACGACGGAGTGCCCGTTTATATCCTCAGCCGCAGTCCGGCGCCCGCCTGGGCGGCCGAATGGCCCAACGTGCATTTCGTTAGCGACCTCGAACTGGCCATGCGGGAAGCCAAGCGGGCTGCCGGCGACAGGAATGTGCTGGTTCACGGCGCCGGTATCGCCCACCGGGCGATCACCGCAGGACTGCTCGACGAACTCGAGATCCACGTCGTTCCGGTTCTCTTCGGCGAGGGAAGGCGGCTGTTCGAGCACCTCGGCCTCCCGCAGCGCGAACTCGAGCGGGTCAGGGTTCTGGAGGGGGAGGATGGCGTAACTCACCTGCGCTACCGGGTCCGCCGCTGACGCGGCACAAAAAAGGGGCCCGAGCGGGCCCCTTTCCGTTCGCATGCTCGGGTCTTAGGCCGAGTAGTACATCTCGTACTCGACCGGGTGCGGTGTATGCTCGAACCTGATGACCTCGGTCATCTTGAGGTCGATGTAGGCGTCGATGAAGTCGTCGTCCATCACGCCGCCGGCCTTGAGGAAGTCGCGGTCGGCATCGAGGCTGGAGAGGGCTTCACGCAGTGAGGCGCAGACGGTCGGGATGCTCTTGAGCTCCTCGGCCGGCAACTCGTAGAGGTCCTTGTCCATCGGATCGCCGGGATGGATCTTGTTGATGATGCCATCGAGGCCGGCCATCAGGAGAGCAGTGAATCCGAGATAGGGGTTGGCCAGCGGGTCGGGGAAGCGGACCTCGACGCGCTTGGACTTGGGCGACTGACCGAAGGGGATGCGGCAGGAAGCCGAGCGGTTGCGGGCTGAATAGGCCAGCAGCACCGGTGCCTCGAAGCCGGGAACGAGGCGCTTATAGGAATTGGTCGCCGGGTTGGTGAAGGCGTTGATTGCCTTGGCGTGCTTGATGACGCCACCGATGTAGTAGAGGCAGTCCATCGAGAGGCCTGCATACTGATCGCCGGCAAACAGCGGCTTGCCGTCCTTCCAGATCGACTGGTGGCAGTGCATGCCCGAGCCGTTGTCGCCATAGATGGGCTTGGGCATGAAGGTGACAGTCTTGCCGTAGGCGTTGGCAACCTGCTGGATGGCGTACTTGTAGATCAGCACCTGGTCGGCCGACTTGATCATCGGGGCGAACTTGATGCCGAGCTCGTGCTGGGCGGAAGCGACCTCGTGGTGGTGCTTCTCGACGGTCACGCCCATCGAGCCCATGGCCTCGAGCATTTCGCCGCGGATGTCCTGGGCGCTGTCGAGCGGGGGAACTGGGAAGTAGCCTTTCTTCAGGCCGATGTGGTGACCGCTGTTGCCCGCCTCATAGTCGGCGTCGGAGTTGACCGGCAGTTCGGTCGAATCGACCTGGAAGCCGACCTTGTAGGTCGAGGTCGAGTACTTGACGTCATCGAAGAGGAAGAACTCGGGCTCAGGGCCGAAGACGACAGAATCGCCGATACCGCTTGATGCCACGAACGCTTCAGCCTTCTTGGCGATCGAGCGGGGATCACGGTTGTAGGGCTGGTAGGTCGAGGGCTCGAGGATGTCGCAGTTGATGGCGAGGGTGGCAGCGCTGAAGAAGGGGTCGATATAGGCAGAATCCGGATCGGGCATCAGGACCATGTCGGACTCGTTGATCGCCTTCCAGCCGGAGATCGAGGAGCCGTCGAACATCACGCCTTCCTCGAACGTTTCGGCTTCGATGACCGACTGGTCCATCGTCACATGCTGCAGCTTGCCGCGCATATCGGTGAAGCGCAGGTCTACATACTTGATGTTCTCATCCTTGATCTTCTGAAGGATGTCGCTTCCGGTGGTCATAGGTTTTCCCCTGTCTAATTCGGAATGCTTGTTGGGATTGGGGTTCGGAATAGGGCGGCCGACGCTCGAGAAAGGTCTAGAGGGCGTCGTCGCCAAACTCGCCGGTACGGATGCGGATGGCCTGTTCGATCGGGTAGACAAAGATCTTCCCGTCGCCGATGCGCCCGGTCTGGGCCGCATTGCGGATGGCCTCGATCGCCTTTTCGGCGAGATCGTCGGGGCACACAACCTCGACTTTCACCTTAGGCAGGAAATCGACGACATACTCGGCGCCGCGATAGAGTTCCGTGTGGCCTTTCTGGCGGCCGAAACCTTTGGCTTCGGTGACAGTGATGCCCTGCAGGCCGACCTCCTGCAGCGCCTCCTTGACCTCGTCGAGCTTAAAGGGTTTTACGATCGCCTCGATTTTTTTCACGTCTTTCCTCCGCGTGGCTCCTGGGCAGGTACCGATTGGGTGCATGCACGGTCTGTGCCATGCAGTTCCAGTTTGGGAAAATTAACGCCAGTCCATATACTTATACCTGTCACCTTACATTTCAGCTGAATAAGGCCCGCATACCGTTGTCCAAATTTTATGCAGTCGGCTTAATTCGTGAGCAGGATTGCTTCGTCGGCCGCTGAGCATCTGCCGCATCATTAGGCGAGGGGGCATAAAGGCAGGGTTCACAGCCCGTGCACGACCTGCCACAATCATGCTTTGACTGGCCCTCGAACTTGGTTTAGACCCTCGCCAACCCGGCCGACGGGCACTCTTGCGGGTGTGGCGGAACTGGCAGACGCACTGGATTTAGGTTCCAGCGCCGCAAGGCGTGGAGGTTCGACCCCTCTCACCCGCACCAAAAGGGCTCGGCCGCCCGATAATTATGAGAACAAACGGGATTTGAACCGAATGCAGGTTACAGAGACCCTCAACGAGGGCTTGAAGCGTAAACTGAGCGTGACCATTCCTGCCAACGACCTCGTGACGCGCCTCGATGCTAAGCTCGACGAGATCAAAGGCAAGGTCACGATCAAGGGGTTCCGCCCCGGCAAGGTGCCCGCCACTCACCTCAAGAAGGTCTATGGCCGCTCGGCCATGTCCGAGGTGATGCAGGAAGCTATCAACTCGACGGTTTCCAATACGCTCGACGAGCGCGAGGAACGCGCGGCCGCCCAGCCAAAGGTCGACCTGCCGGGCGATCAGTCAGTGATCAATGACGTGCTCGACGGCAAGGCGGACCTCGCCTTCGAGGTCGAGTACGAGGTGCTGCCGCCCGTCAAGCTGATGAACCTCGAGGGTCTCGAGGTCACCAAGCCGGTTGTCGAGGTGAGCCCTGAGGATGTCGAGAAAGAGCTTCAGCGCGTCTTCCGGCAGAACCGAGGCTACGAGGACAAGGGCGATGACGCGGTGGTCGAGGAGGGTGACAATCTCGGCCTCTCCTTCGTCGGCAAGATCGATGGCGAACCCTTCCCGGGCGGCACTTCCGACCATGCCCACCTCGTCGTCGGCTCGGGCGAATTCATTCCGGGCTTCGAAGAGCAGCTCGTCGGGATGAAGAAGGGCGAGACCAAGGAAGTCAAGGTCACGTTCCCCAAAGACTACCAGAATGCAGATCTCGCCGGAAAGAAGGCGACGTTCGACGTAACGATCCTGCATGCGGATGCGCCGCGTGCCGGCGAGCTCAACGACGAGTTCGCCCAGAAGCTGGGTCTCGAGAACCTCGACAAGCTCCGCGAAGCGATCAAGGGGCAGATGGAGAACGCGCTCGTCTCGATGGGCCGCCAGCACATCAAGCGGCAGATCCTCGATCTTCTCGATGAAGGCCACAAGTTCGAGGTGCCGGCCCAGCTCGTCGAGGCCGAGTTCAATCAGATCTGGGAGCGCGTGAAGCACGAGATCGAGCATCACGGCCGCAGCTTCGAGGACGAAGGCACGACCGAGGAAGAGGCGCGCGAGCAGTATCAGAAGATCGCCGAGCGCCGCGTGCGTCTCGGGCTCGTGGTCGCCGAGATCGGCAATGTCAACGAAGTCAACGTGAGCGAGGAGGAGCACCAGCAGGCGCTGATCGCCGAGGTGCGGCGTTTCCCGGGTCAGGAACAGCAGGTCTACGACTACTACCGCAAGAACCCGCAGGCGTTGGCTTCGCTGCGTGCGCCGGTGTTCGAGAACAAAGTGGTCGATTTCATCGCGGAAAAGGCCAAGCAGACCGAAAAGAAGATGACCCGTGAGGAACTGGCCAAGCTGATCCAGTCCGACGACGAGGATGAAGGCCACGATCACGACCATCACCACCACGATCATTAAGATCGCGGGGTCGAATCGAGGGGCCGTCCGGCAGCGGACGGCCCTTTTTGTTTGCGGGTAAGGCAAGGGCCGGCTTGAACCCGCCCGGGGTCCGGCTAAGAGAAGACGATCGAGAGCAGAGCGGATTGCTTGAATGGAGATATCGAGGCTGGCGTTGCTCACTCCCCAGGAGATGGGGCAGGCGGATCATCTGGCCGTAGAGTCGGGCGTCCCATCGATCAGGCTGATGGAGGCGGCGGGGCTTGCCGTGGCAGAAGCGGTGATCGAGCGATACTATCAACGCTCGGTGTTGGTGCTATGCGGGCCGGGCAACAATGGCGGCGACGGGTTCGTTGTCGCCCGCATTCTCAAGGAGCGCGGCTGGCCGGTACAGGTACGGCTCGTGGGTGAACGCGAGGCGTTGCGAGGCGATGCCGCGACTGCGGCCGCGGCCTGGGGCGGGCGCGCCGAGCGGCCGGCCCCGGCTGAAGATCTGCAAGACGCCGACCTTGTTATCGATGCGCTGTTGGGGGCCGGACTCGACCGAGAGATCGAGGGGGAACTCGCAACGCTGATCGCGGCGGTCAATGCTGCCGGCAAGCCCGTCATCAGCATCGACGTGCCGAGCGGGATCGACGGGGCCACAGGGCAGGTGAGGGGCGTTGCAGTTCAGGCGACGGTGACGGTGACGTTCTTTCGTAAGAAACCCGGGCATCTGCTGCTGCCGGGACGGGAGCGCTGCGGAGACCTGGTGCTGGCCGACATCGGCATACCGGACGCGGTCCTCGCCGAAATCGCGCCGCAGACGTGGGAGAACGGGCCCGATCTCTGGTCGATCCCTAAACCCGCGCTCGGCTCGCACAAATACGACAGGGGCCATTGCATCGTGGTCTCGGGTGGTCCCCTCCACACGGGAGCGCCGCGGCTCGCGGCCATCGCTGCGTTGCGGGCCGGCGCCGGTCTGGTGTCACTGGCGGGGGCCCGCGAGGGTCTGCTGGTTCATGCCGCCCATGTCACCTCGATCATGCTGCGTGACGCCGGCGATGCCGCCGCCCTTGCCGATCTCCTCGAAGACACCCGGCTCAACTCCGTCGTCATCGGTCCGGCGACAGGCGTCGGCGAGGAAACACGCGCCAGGACGCTCGCCGTTCTCGCCTCGGGTGCGGCGGCAGTACTCGACGCGGACGCGCTGACGAGTTTCCGGGACGATCCGCAGACGCTGTTCGCAGCAATCGAGGCGCGGCAGCGGCCGGTGGTGCTCACGCCCCACGAGGGTGAATTCACCCGGCTCTTTGCCGTCGACGGGTCCAAGCCGGACCGCGCCTGGTCGGCAGCGCTGAAGGCCGGCGCCATCTTGCTGCTCAAGGGCAACGATACGGTCGTTGCCCATCCGGACGGGCGGGTCGCGATCAACAGCAACGCGCCCGCCTATCTCGGAACGGCCGGGGCCGGGGACGTGCTGGCGGGCATTGTCGCGGGCTTTTTGGCGCAGGGCATGGACGGATTCGAGGCCGCCTGTGCTGCTGTCTGGGTGCACGGGGAGGCGGCGACGCGCTTCGGTAAGCCGGGATTGGTCAGCGAGGACCTGCCGGGTCTGCTGCCGGAAGTGCTGGCTGAGCTCAGCTAGCGCACACCCGCCACCGGCAAACTTGCCATCGCTGCAGAAATGGCTAGTGCATTGTCCAATCAACAGCGCGGAGCAGCCCTTTGACCGACCTGACACTCGACCAGGCTTTCGAGAACATCTACGCCTCCATCAGAGACGACAACCGCGACCTGGACGCGCATATCGCAGCGCTCAAAGCCGTCCTGGCGCGCGAAGGGCTCAAGGAGGCGGTGTTCGAGCCGACCCGCCTGGCGCAGAACAACCGGCAGGGCCGCAAGATGATGCAGGCCTATTTCCGAAAGCGGGGCGTCGTCGTGTCGTTCGCCTCCTGAGCAGAGGAAAGCCGGTAAACCTTGATCGAACACGCCCGGCGATCGGCTATTGAACGGCGCCGCAATGCCGCCTATGTGTCGCTTTACCGCGTGTTGATGCGGTTTCGTCAGCGGTCGGCCAGTCGCGCCGATCGGAATCCAAGGCACGACCTCCGGGGATTGGATGTCCGGCTTCCGGATGAGGGCCGTGCCGCAAACCGAGATGGCCGACCCGCTGATCCGGGGAAGGCAAAAGGGGCATCAGATATATGAAAGATCCCGTCGATCTTTACATGAACACGCTCGTTCCCATGGTGGTCGAGCAGTCCAACAGGGGCGAGCGCGCGTTTGACATCTATTCGCGCCTTTTGCGCGAGCGCATCATTTTCGTGACCGGCGTGGTCGAGGACAACATGGCCTCGCTGATCGTGGCACAGCTGCTTTTCCTTGAGTCGGAAAACCCGAAAAAGGAAATCGCCATGTACATCAACTCGCCGGGCGGCGTGGTGACGGCGGGCCTTTCCGTCTACGACACCATGCAGTTCATCCGTCCGCCGGTAGCCACAATGTGCATGGGGCAGGCGGCATCGATGGGTTCGCTGCTCCTGACCGCGGGGGAGAAGGACATGCGTGCCGCGCTTCCCAATGCCCGGATCATGGTCCATCAGCCCTCCGGCGGCTATCAGGGACAGGTCACCGACATCCTGATCCATGCCAAGGAGGTCGAGGGCCTCAAGCGCCGGCTCAATCAAATCTACGAGAAGCACACCGGTCGCACCTATGACGAGATCGAGACGGCCCTCGAGCGCGACCGATTCATGAGCCCGGACGAAGCCAAGACTTTTGGGCTTATCGATAGCGTCTATGAGAAGCGGGCGGTTCCGGAAGCCAGCTGAGAGTGATGGTTTCCCGCAATCCACAGCGCTGTGCGACTGTGACAATGGTGTAATTGCACCCAGCCGGATCGACCGCTAAGGTCGGTTCGGCTTAGACTTTCTTTAGGCCTCGGGCGTTAGCCTATACGTCAACGTCCGATTTTGGAGGCGCCCCGCCTCCGGGAGTAACAGGATGTCCAAAGAGACAACGAACGGCGAGTCCTCCAAGAATACGCTGTATTGCTCGTTCTGCGGCAAATCACAGCATGAGGTTCGCAAGCTGATCGCCGGTCCGACGGTGTTCATCTGCGATGAATGCGTCGAGCTGTGCATGGACATCATCCGCGAAGAGAACAAGACCTCGATGGTCAAGTCCTCCGATGGCGTGCCGACCCCTTCAGATATCTGCAAGGTACTCGACGATTACGTCATCGGCCAGGGCCGCGCCAAGCGCGTGCTCTCCGTGGCGGTCCACAATCACTACAAGCGCCTGCATCATGCGGCCAAGAACCAGGACGTCGAGCTTTCCAAGTCCAACATCCTGCTGATCGGGCCCACCGGCTCGGGCAAGACGCTGCTGGCGCAAACCCTTGCACGCATTCTTGACGTTCCGTTTACAATGGCGGACGCGACGACGCTGACCGAGGCGGGCTATGTGGGCGAGGATGTCGAGAACATCATCCTGAAGCTCCTGCAGTCGGCGGACTACAATGTCGAGAAGGCGCAGCGCGGCATCGTCTATATCGATGAGGTCGACAAGATCTCGCGCAAATCGGACAACCCCTCGATCACCCGGGACGTCTCGGGGGAGGGTGTACAGCAGGCACTTCTCAAGATCATGGAAGGCACCGTCGCCTCCGTGCCGCCGCAGGGCGGGCGCAAGCATCCGCAGCAGGAGTTCCTGCAGGTCGATACGACCAACATCCTCTTCATCTGCGGCGGCGCCTTTGCGGGGCTCGAGAAGATCATCGCGGCGCGTGGCGAGGGGTCCTCGATTGGTTTCTCGGCCGTGGTCAAGGATCCGCAGGACCGGCGGGTCGGCGAAGTCCTTGCCGACGTCGCGCCCGAAGACCTCGTCAGGTTCGGTCTCATACCCGAGTTCATCGGTCGCTTGCCGGTGCTGGCGACGCTCGAGGATCTCGACATCGGCGCGCTCATTGAAATCCTCACCCAGCCCAAGAACGCGCTGGTGCGCCAGTACCAGCGACTCTTCCAGATGGAGGACGTGGAGCTGACGTTCCACGAGGATGCCTTGAAGGCCATCGCCCAGAAGGCCATCGAGCGCAAGACCGGCGCGCGCGGGCTGCGCTCGATCATGGAAGCCATCCTGCTCGACACCATGTACGACCTGCCTTCGCTCGAGGGCGTCGAAGAAGTGGTGATCTCGGAAGAGGTGGTGAACGGCAAGGACGCGCGGCCGCTCTACATCTACGCCGAGCGCAAGAAGGAAGACATCCAGGCCGGCGCCTGATCGAAGGCGATTTCCGGATCGGATTGGCCGGAGGGCGCCATGCGCCCTCCGGCTTCGTTTTCTAGAGCGGGTTGCGAAAAAAGCCTGTCCCGGACTCGATCCGAGATGGGAAAAATCGCGACGACAAAAAGCTAGAGCACGCCATTTGATTCCATCAAATCGCGTCGCTCTCCAAGGAGCGGCAGATTGGCCGATGCGTTTCCCGAAGAGTTGACGTTGGCGCTGCGCGAGCTCGCCACGGGCCGCTCGCGGCGGACGCTCGCCGCCCGGGCGGGGCACATCTCGGAACAGTATCGCGATCGCGCTCCGTCGACCTGGCACGTGGCGGCGGAGGAAGATACGCTCGCCTATGCGCTCAGCCGCATGCCGGCAACCTATGCGGCCGTCTCCTATGCGCTCTGGCAGGTGGACGCGCTTGTGGACGGCTTTTCGCCCAGGACCCTGCTCGATGCCGGATCGGGGCCTGGTACGGCGAGCTGGGCGGCCTGCGCACTCTGGACGGACATGGCGCAGGTGACCATGCTCGACCATAACGACCGATTCCTCTCGCTGGCCCGGTCGCTGGCGGCCTCGAGCAGCCAACCGGCATTGCGGGAGGCGGGCATCCTGCGGGGAGACGTGACAGCGGCCGAGTGGCACGCCGGGAGCCATGATCTGGTGACACTCGCCTATGCGCTTACCGAACTTCCCGACGATGCGGTCGAGCCGACGGTCCTTCGATTGTGGAACCGGACCGAGGGCGTCCTCGTCATCGTCGAGCCGGGGCGGCCGCACGATTATCGGCGGCTGATGCGGGCACGTGAAGCGCTGGTCCGGGCCGGGGCACGAATCGCGGCGCCCTGTCCTCATGACGAATCTTGCCCGCTGGTGGACCCGGACTGGTGCCATTTCGCCGTGCGCCTGGCGCGCAGCCGTGATCACCAGGCGCTCAAGGGCGCGCGCCTTGGCTACGAGGACGAGAAGTTCAGCTACCTCGTTGCCGTGCGTCCGCACCTTACGGTACGTGGCGGCTGGAGCCGCGTGATCAAGCGGCCGGCGGCGACCAAATTCTCAATGGATATGCAGCTTTGCACCCAAGGCGGACTCGTCGACCGGCAGGTGCTCAAGCGCGACAAGGAGCAGTTCAAAAGAGCTCGCAAACTCGAATGGGGAGATAGGACGGCAGAGCCCGGAGCGTGAGCCAGACGCATGGCTGTTAACCGCACTGTTCACGAAATTCCTACGGGAGTTGACTTGCCTGGCTCATAGGCGAACCTATTTATTAACCGGAATCGGGCCTCGTCTTTATGTTTGGCCCTCTCTAACGGGCGCGCCCCTAGTTTCCTCCCTGGCGCCCGGAAAGGATAAGAGATGTCGGAAACCAATCTGACCGGCGGAGAAATCAGCCGGGATCGGGTCTACCCGGTCCTACCGTTGCGCGACATCGTCGTGTTCCCCGGCATGATCGTGCCGCTGTTTGTTGGACGCGAGAAATCGGTCAAGGCGCTTGAAGAAGTCATGCGCGATGACAAGCACATTCTCGTGGTCACCCAGAAAAATGCGCAGGACGACGATCCGGCGCCCAATGACATTTATTCGACCGGCACCATTGCCACGGTTCTGCAACTCCTCAAGCTTCCGGACGGGACGGTGAAGGTTCTGGTCGAAGGCCTCAACCGTGCGACCATCGACCGCTACCTGCAGACGGACGAATATTTCGAGGCCGAGGCGACTGTCCTCGTCGAGCCCGAGCACGATCCCGTCGAGATCGAGGCGCTGGCGCGCTCAGCCCAGACCGAGTTCGAAAACTACGTCAAGCTCAACAAGAAGATCTCGGCGGAGGTCGTCGCCGCGGTCCAGCAGATCGACAGCCACAGCAAGCTCGCCGATACCATCGCGAGCCACCTGGTGGTCAAAATCAGCGAGAAGGAAGATCTCCTCTCGACCGTGTCGCTTGCCGACCGCTTCACCAAGATTCTAGGCCTGATGGAAGGCGAGATCGGCGTGCTGCAGGTCGAAAAGCGCATCCGTTCGCGCGTGAAGCGGCAGATGGAGAAAACGCAGCGCGAGTACTACCTCAACGAGCAGATGAAGGCCATCCAGCGTGAGCTGGGCGATGGCGAGGAAGGCTCCAACGAGGTCGCCGAGCTCGAAGAGCGCATCAAGAAGACCAAGCTCTCCAAGGAAGCCCGGCAGAAGGCCGAAGGCGAGTTGAAGAAGCTGCGCGCCATGAGCCCGATGTCGGCTGAAGCGACGGTCGTGCGAAATTATCTCGACACGCTTCTCAGCCTGCCCTGGGGCAAGAAGTCCAAGATCAAGCGCGACCTCGAGCATGCCGAGACGGTGCTCAACGCCGACCATTATGGTCTCGAAAAGGTCAAGGAACGCATTCTCGAGTACCTGGCGGTGCAGTCCCGCACCGGCAAGCTCAAGGGTCCGATCCTCTGCCTTGTGGGCCCTCCGGGCGTCGGCAAGACCTCGCTTGGCAAGTCGCTCGCCAAGGCCACGGGTCGCGAGTTCGTGCGCATGGCCCTGGGTGGCGTGCGCGACGAGGCCGAGATCCGCGGTCACCGGCGCACCTACATCGGCTCAATGCCCGGCAAGGTGATCCAGTCCCTGAAGAAGGCCGGCAAATCCAACCCGCTGTTCCTCCTCGACGAGATCGACAAGATGGGCCAGGACTTCCGGGGCGACCCGAGTTCGGCGCTTCTCGAGGTGCTCGATCCCGAGCAGAACCACACGTTCAACGATCACTATCTCGAGGTCGACTACGACCTGTCGGACGTGATGTTCGTGACGACCTCGAATACGCTGAACATCCCCGGCCCGCTGATGGACCGGATGGAGATCATCCGCCTTTCCGGCTACACCGAAGAGGAAAAGCGCGAGATCGCGCTGCATCACCTGATCCCCGAGACGCTTGCCGAGAATGGGCTCAGCGCCAAGGAGTTCGTGCTCTCCAACGAGATGCTGACCAAGGTGATCCAGCAATATACCCGCGAGGCGGGGGTGCGGAATCTCAAGCGCGAGGTCTCCAAGCTCATGCGCAAGGCCGTCGCCGAGATCATGAGGACCAAGGTCGACAAGATCGAGATCGATGAGGAGCGGTTGGCCAAGTATCTCGGACCGGCGGTATTCAAGCACGGCGAGATCGAGGCAGAAGCTCAGGTCGGGCTGGTCACGGGCCTTGCCTGGACGTCGGTGGGCGGCGAGCTCCTGACTATCGAGGGGGTGATGACGCCGGGCAAGGGCCGTATGGGCGTCACTGGCAACCTCAAGGAAGTGATGAAGGAATCGATCACCGCCGCGATGGCCTATGTGCGCTCGCGCTCGATTGATTTCGGTATCAAGCCGCCCATGTTCGACACGCGCGACATCCACGTCCACGTGCCGGAAGGCGCAACGCCCAAGGACGGTCCGTCGGCGGGCATCGCCATGGCCACGGCCATCATCTCGGTGATGACGGGCATACCGGTGCGCAATGATGTCGCCATGACTGGCGAGATCACGCTGCGGGGCAGGGTGCTGCCGATCGGCGGCCTCAAGGAGAAGCTCCTGGCCGCGCTGCGTGGCGGCATCAAGACGGTGCTGATCCCGGAAGAGAACGTGCGCGATCTCGCCGAGATTCCGGACATCGTCAAGGAAGGCATGGAAATCGTTCCTGTCAGCCGCATGGACGAGGTGGTCAAGCACGCGCTGGTTCACCAACCCGAGGCGATCGAGTGGAACTTCGATGAGAAGCCCGCGGTCTCGTCCAGCATCGAGCCGACCGACGAGGCAACCGCCGGACTGCCGCACTGACGTCACTTTTCCTGCGAACCAACGGAACGGCGCCCTCGGGCGCCGTTTTTCGTTTGGACAAGTATGTGGGTGGGGTGTGGCTCCTTACGTTACGTTTCCCAGCGCTCCTGTCGAAATCTGTCGGTTGCCGCCGTCATAAGGGCAGCCAGACCGTGGTCGTGGTTGTCGGGAACAAAGCAGGTACGTCTACTTGTAACGCGCGCGTGAAGCAGCTACATCGATGTGCCTGTCCAAGGCCATGGCGGCCCCGCATAACGGAGTTCACCGGTGCACAAGCCGCTCCTCGTCATCCTGACCGCCGTGACGCTCGATGCCATCGGCATCGGTCTCATCTTTCCGATCTTGCCCGCGCTGCTGCGCGAAGTCGGGCACATCACCGAGACGGCGACGATGCTTGGGGTGATGCTGGCGCTCTATTCGGCGTGCCAGTTCCTGTTCTCGCCCGTGCTCGGGGTCCTCAGCGATCGATTCGGACGGCGTCCCGTACTGCTCGTATCACTGGCGGGTGCGGCAATAGACTATCTTATCATGGCGCTTGCACCCGATCTCTGGCTCCTGGTGCTCGGGCGCGCCATCGCCGGCGTCACCAGCGCCAACATGGCCGTTGCCACCGCATATATCACCGACATCTCGAGCGAGGAGGAACGCGCCCGGCGCTTCGGCCTCTTCCACGCCATGTTCGGCATCGGCTTCATCATCGGTCCGGTTCTCGGGGGTGTGCTCGGCGACATCTGGGTGCGCGCGCCGTTCATTGCGGCGGCGTGCCTCAATGCCCTCAACTTCGCGCTGGCCCTCTTCGTGCTGCCGGAATCACGACCGGGTCAGCCGGGCGCGAGATTCGATCTCGATGCCCTCAATCCCTTCAAGCCGCTCAGATGGGCACTGACTTTTGCGGCACTCATTCCGCTGATGGCGATCTTCGTCATCATGAACTTCGTCGGCACCATGTACGGCACCGTCTGGGCAATCTTCGGAGAAGACAGCTTCCAATGGACCGGCATGATGATCGGTTTGTCGCTTGGCGCCTATGGTGTCTGCCATGCGGGCGCCCAGGCGTTCCTTACGGGTCCAGCAGTGGCGCGGCTGGGCGAACGCTGGGCGCTGGTGACCGGCCTGGGCTGTGAAATAGCGGCGCTGGTCATTCTGGCTTTTGCCGGACAGGGTTGGGTCGTCTTTGCGGTGATGCCGCTGTTCGCGCTTGGCGGCATCGGCATACCCGCGCTTCAATCGCTCGCCACCCGGCAGGTCGGCAGCGACAAGCAAGGTCAGCTTCAGGGTGTGCTCGCCAGCCTCGTCAGCCTTTCGGCAATCTTCGGCCCGGTGTTCTTCAGCCTCGCCTATTCGACCATCGGCGACGGCTGGCCGGGGTTGATCTGGATCGTTGGGGCGGGACTCTATCTGCTCGCGTTGCCGCTGATGCTCGGAATCCGTACCCGGTCGGTTGCCGCGGCGGCTGCCGAGTAGTTTTTACGCCCGCGGCAGGAAATGCCCGGAAAACCGGGAAAGACGCCGATTCGGCCTTGCGGGATCGGATTTTGCCGTTCATTAACAACTTTCCGCCGCTCAGCGGTCCGAAACGCCCGGAAATCCTTGCCTTTGGTGCAGAATCGACAAAGGGTTCTCGCGTTTTGGTTCGCCGCCGCAGGCGGGCTTTCACTGTGAGGATACGCTATGAACAAGAACGATCTGGTTGGCGTCGTTGCCGACAAGGCCACGATAACCAAGGCACAGGCGGCCGAAGCTGTTGACGCAGTGTTCGAAGCCATCACCGGTGCCCTCAAGAACGGCGATGAAGTGCGCCTGGTCGGTTTCGGCACCTTCGCCGTTTCCCAGCGCAAAGCCTCCACCGGCCGCAATCCCGCGACTGGCGCCGAGATTCAGATTCCGGCTTCCAATCAGGCCAAGTTCAAGCCCGGCAAGGGCCTGAAGGACTCGATCAACTAAGATCGCATTGGTCGCGATCTCGCCTTCGGCCCCGAGCGCTTCCGCGCCGGGGCCTTATTTTTTCTGCGCAAGGCGGGCAGGGCCTGCCGCAATCTCAGGTTGACGCAACCGGGTCGAATGCCTAATCAGTGCGCCACTCCCTGCGGGACCATGGTCCCGGTTCAGGCGGGCGATTAGCTCAGTTGGTAGAGCGCCTCGCTTACACCGAGGATGTCGGCAGTTCGAGCCTGTCATCGCCCACCATCCTTCCCGGCGCGCGGCAGTTCGGCCAGGGCCAGTCATTTCCGCGCCATATCTCACGCGACGCAGCCCCAGTCACCTGCCATCGAAGTGGCCTGAGCGATCTCCTCGGCCCAGACTTTCCACATGCGCTGTGGGGTTCACAAGTTTGTCGCGGCTTGTCTGTTTTCGGCGCTTGACTTGCCCGGAGAGCGCCGATACACGAAGCCCACGTCGCGGGCATGACCTGCTTGCGCGGGAGTAGCTCAGTTGGTTAGAGCGCCGGCCTGTCACGCCGGAGGTCGCGGGTTCGAGCCCCGTCTCTCGCGCCATTTCCTTCCAGACATTGCGATCGAGCGGCGGCGTCGTATCCTCTTGCCGTATGGCTGCATCAAGCCTAACTAGGCTTCATGACCCTTGCGCGCCAGAAGATCGTCGCCTTTACCGGCAACACCCGCCGCCCTTCGCGCTCGCTCAACCTTGCCGAGGCCATCGCCAGGCGCATCCAGGCGCACATGGATGCTGATTATCTGCATGTGGATGTGCTTAGCGCCGGGCCCGGGCTTGGAGCCGCTCTCACCCGCCAGCAACTTACGCCCGAGGCGCTTGCGGTCGTTGAAGCCGTGGAGGAGGCGGATATCCTCATTGCAGTCAGCCCGGTCTACAAGGGATCCTATACCGGGCTCTTCAAGCACCTGTTCGACTTCGTCGATATGGACGCGCTCATCGGACGGCCGGTGGTGGTCGGAGCGACCGGCGGCGGTCCGCGGCACTCGCTGGTCGTCGAGCATCAGATGCGGCCGCTTTTCGGCTTCTTTTCGGCGTTGACCATTCCGACGGCAGTCTATGCCGAAGACGCCAGCTTCGAGGACGACCGACTCGCCGATCCCGCTGTTCTTGCTCGAGTCGAAGCGGCTGCCATCCAGTGCGCGCAGCTGGCTGAGGCTATCGGCGGCCGGCGGCGGCGCGGTGGCCGTGCAGACGAACCCGAAAGCGGCCGGATCATTCCGCTCAAGGGATGAGGCCGGGCAGGGCGGAGTCCCTGGAGCGCGGTGCGATCTGGTGGAAGCAGATCGCGTGCTCCAGCTTTTTGTTGTCGCGGGACTTTTCGCGACTAGCGGTTCCCACCATCGGCTATAGTGGCCTTGTTTTGGCCCGCTCCCTGGCCAATTTTGTCCTCATAACCTTGTGAGAATTGACCTGTTGGCGCGAGACCATGACCTGTGCCAACATCCGATGGGACTTGAAGCCGGCTCGGCCATCTGCGGGCACTTGAGGCGGCGGCAAGAGGGATTGCAATGCAACGGATCGCGAGAGCCCTGCTTGTTGTTTTCGCCGTCGTCCTGCCGAGCGGCGGGGCAATGGGCAGCGACATCCTGACTGTCTCGACGTCGTCCGCTCCGGTTGCAGGCCTGCCCGTGCACGATGACTCCGGCTTCGACTGGTCGGGTTTTTATGCCGAGGTCTTCGGAACCGTCCAGCGGGGTGACGAGAGCGGCACTCAATACGGTCTCGGCATCGGGGCGGGCGTCAACGCTGCCTTCGACTTCTATCTCCTCGGGGCGGAAGTCACAGTCCAGGGAGTTGCCGGAGACGTCGGCGAGACCAGCTATGGACAGATTCTCGGGCGCGCCGGCCTCATCGTCAACGACGACGTTGCCGTCTACGCGGCAGGAGGCTACGGCATCGATCTCGGAGTACCCGATGAAGAGGACTACCTCATAGGGGCGGGCGTCGAACTGGTCATTACCGACAGCATTTCGCTGCGCGCCCAATATCTGCACGGCTTCCCGGCCGAGGGTGGAAACGACAGGAATCAGTTCACCCTGGGGGCCGCCTACCACTTCTAAAGCATGGTCTGCGATTCGAAGGGTTTGGGGCTCAACAACCCCTGCGGACCGGGAATCTAGGCGCAATTTTAGTCAATTATGTCTCAAATTGGGCCAGTAGCGCGGCGTTCGCGCAACACTCACCCTCAAATGGTCATCAATTCTTATCCGCACTGCCCAATTTGGGTTTGAACGGGGTTGTCACAAGTGTGGGGCTGATGCATTTATCAGTCCGACTACGGTTAACTCTATAGGAGTGCAAGATATGTTTGTACGTTCGCTCACCCTCGGTGTCGCCGCTGTGGCGCTGATGGCTTCGGGAGCTCAGGCTGCCGATCTTTTCGTCCCGACCACCCCGGAGCCGGTCTACACCGCTCCTTCTTCTGCCTTTAGCTGGGAAGGCCTCTACACCGGCGTCGAGCTGGGTGGTTTCTTCTTTGACGACGCCCTCGCGCCTATTGAGGGCGAGACCTTTGGCGTCGTCGGCGGCGTCGTCGGTGCCAACTTCATCCCGATGGACCCGATCCTCGTCGGTGTTGAAATCCAGGCTGACTACATCTTCGGCAACGACCAGGATGCAGCTCTCGTTCTCGCGCTCGGCCGCGTCGGCGCCGTCGTGACCGATCAGGTTCTCGTCTACGCTGCGGGTGGTGTTGGTTCCATCTTCGGCGACGACGAGAGCGAGATGGTCTACGCTCTCGGTGCTGGTGTCGAATTCGCCGTCACCCAGAATGTCTCGCTGCGTGGCGAGGTTCTCGGTATCGGCGACTTCGAAGATGCCGATCCCCCGATGGTGTCGGACGACGACTTCTTCGACGCCGCCAAGGCGACTGTTGGCGTGTTCTACCACTTCTAAGCGGCGACACGACAATCGATCCGGGCTTACGAGCCAGGATCACCGTCTTGCAACTCAATTCGGCGAACCGGCAACGGTTCGCCGTTTTGGTTGAACAAAAAAGCCTCGCTCCCGCGGGGCTTTTTTGTGTTCTCAGCAGCGCTTGTGGAACATGCCGATCGCCAAATAGCTGATGTTTGGGGTCATATTTTCTTTCCCTTGAAACCAGCATGGGGAAGGTATAGGCCCTACCCATCAACTTCGCGTCGGTGCGCGGGCCCCAATCGCCTGTGTGCCCGCGCGGCCCGGCCGCCAGGCCGGTACGGAACACAGGCTGCCGCATGACCGATTTGCTCAGCGACTATTTGCCGATCGTAGTCTTTATAGGACTGGCCGGCGTCATTGGCTTGGCGCTTCTCGCCGCTCCTTTCCTCATCGCCGTCAAGCGCCCCGATCCCGAGAAAGTCTCGGCGTTCGAGGCGGGTTTCGATGCCTTCGATGACGCGCGCATGCGGGTGGACGTGCGATACTATCTGGTCTCGATCCTCTTCATCATCTTCGACCTCGAGGTCGCCTTCCTCTTCCCCTGGGCTGTGGCCTTCAGGGACGTGGGCTGGTTCGGCTTCTGGTCAATGATCATCTTCCTCGGGGTGCTGACGGTCGGTTTCATCTACGAGTGGCGCAAAGGAGCTCTGGAATGGGAGTGAGCCAAGACAACGTGCTGGTCGCGCCGCGCCCGACCGGCGCGACCGATCCGCGCACAGGCAGGGTACTGGGTGCGGACGATCCGTTCTTTTCGGGCGTCAGTGACGAATTGGCCGACAAGGGCTTTCTCGTTACCACCGCCTCTCAGCTCATCACTTGGGCCCGCACCGGCTCACTGATGTGGATGCAGACCGGCCTTGCATGTTGCGCGGTCGAGATGATGCAGATGTCGATGCCTCGCTACGACATCGAGCGGTTCGGCACGGCACCGCGCGCATCGCCGCGTCAGTCGGATGTGCTGATCGTGGCGGGCACGCTGACCAACAAGATGGCGCCGGCGCTGCGCAAGGTCTATGACCAGATGCCCGAACCGCGCTACGTCATCTCCATGGGCAGCTGCGCAAACGGGGGTGGTTACTACCACTATTCCTACTCGGTCGTGCGCGGGTGCGACCGCGTCCTGCCCGTCGACATTTACGTGCCAGGCTGCCCGCCGACGGCAGAGGCACTGCTTTACGGCATCCTTCTCCTGCAAAAGAAGATTCGCCGCGACGGCACCATCGAGAGATAGGCGGCAAGTCATGGACGAGAGTATTCAAGTCGAGCCGCTGAAAGAACTCGGCGAACACATCACGCGCTCCCTGGGTGAAGCGGTCGTCTCGAGCGAGATGGCCTACGGCGAACTCACGCTCACCGTCGCGCGCGAATCGATCGTCGACGTCGCGACGTTCCTGCGCGACGATCCGGAGTGTCGATTCATCAGCATTGTCGATGTGTGCGGCGTCGACTATCCCGAGCGGGAAAAGCGATTCGACGTCGTTTACCATTTCCTCAGCCCGCGTCTGAACCAGAGGGTCCGCGTCAAGCTCGAGGCGGACGACGTCGAGCCGGTGCCGAGTATCACCGGGGTCTTTCCCGGCGCCAACTGGTTCGAGCGCGAGGTCTATGACCTCTATGGCGTGTTGTTCTCGGGGCACCCGGACCTGCGGCGGATCCTGACCGACTATGGATTCGACGGCCATCCGCTGCGAAAGGACTTCCCGCTGACCGGCTTCGTCGAGGTGCGTTACGACGAGGAGCGCAAGCGCGTTGCGTACCAGCCGGTCCGGCTGACACAGGAATTCCGCACGTTCGATTATCTGTCACCGTGGGAGGGCACGGACTATGTGCTGCCGGGTGACGAGAAGGCGAAGCAGTAATGTCTGAAGTCGAAGTCCGTAACTTCACCATCAACTTCGGTCCTGTGCATCCATCGGCCCATGGTGTGCTGCGGTTGATTCTCGAGCTTGACGGGGAATTAGTCGAGCGGGTCGATCCGCATGTCGGACTGCTGCATCGCGGCACCGAAAAGCTTATCGAGTACAAGACTTACCTGCAGGCCATTCCCTATTTCGACCGGCTCGACTACGTCGCACCGATGAACCAGGAGCATGCCTTCGCGCTCGCCGTCGAAAAGCTGCTGGGTATCGGGGTGCCGCGGCGCGGCCAGCTCATTCGCGTGCTCTACAGCGAGATCGGCCGGCTCCTTTCACACCTGTTGAACGTGACGACGCAGGCCCTGGATATCGGCGCACTGACCCCGCCGCTTTGGGGGTTCGAGGAGCGCGAGAAGCTGATGATTTTCTATGAGCGGGCCTCGGGCGCGCGCATGCATGCGTCCTATTTCCGCCCGGGCGGAGTGCATCAGGATCTGCCGCAGGCGTTGATCGACGACATCCAGGCGTTTTGCGACACCTTCCCCAAGGCGCTCGACGACATCGACAGGCTTTTGACCGAGAACCGCATCTTCAAGCAGCGCAATGTCGACATCGGCGTCGTGCCGCTGGACGACGCCTGGGCCTTTGGTTTCTCGGGCGTCATGGTGCGCGGGTCGGGCGCGGCGTGGGATTTGCGCAAAGCCCAGCCCTACGAGTGCTACGACGAGTTGGACTTCGACATACCCGTCGGCCGGCATGGCGACTGCTACGATCGGTACCTGGTGCGCATGGAAGAGATGCGGCAGTCGACGCGCATTATGAAGCAGTGCATCGCCAAGCTCAACGCGCCCGACGGCAAGGGGCCGGTTTCCTCGCTCGACGGCAAGGTGGTGCCGCCCAGCCGCGGTGAGATGAAACGCTCGATGGAGGCGCTCATCCACCACTTCAAGCTCTATACAGAGGGTTACAAGGTACCGGCCGGGGAAGTCTATGCGGCGGTCGAGGCACCCAAAGGCGAGTTTGGCGTCTACCTCGTCTCGGACGGCACAAACAAGCCCTATCGCTGCAAGATCCGGGCGCCGGGCTTCGCCCACCTGCAGGCCATGGACTACCTCTGCCGAGGCCATATGCTGGCCGACGTGGCGGCGATCCTGGGTTCGCTCGATATCGTGTTCGGAGAGGTTGATCGCTGATGGTTGCGCGTCGCCTTGCGGATGAGTCGGTTCAACCGGCCGAGTTCGCGTTCACCAATGACAATGTCCAATGGGCGGAAAAGCGGATCGCGCTCTTTCCGGCCGGCCGCCAGCAGTCAGCGGTTATTCCGCTCCTGATGCGTGCGCAGGAACAGGAAGGCTGGGTAAGCCGCGCCGCGATCGAGAAGATCGCCCAGATGCTCGACATGCCTTATATCCGGGTGCTCGAGGTCGCGACCTTCTATACGCAGTTCCAGTTGCAGCCGGTCGGCACGCGTGCCCACATCCAGGTCTGCGGCACCACGCCCTGCATGCTGCGCGGCGCCGAGGACCTGCGCGCGGTCTGCCAGCAGAAAATCCACCCGGAGGCGCACCACACAAACGAGGACGGTACGCTCTCGTGGGAGGAGGTCGAGTGCCTGGGTGCGTGCGTCAACGCGCCCATGGTGGCAATCTTCCAGGATACCTACGAGGATCTGACGCCGGAGCGGCTCGAAGAGATCATCGATGCCTTCGCCGCCGGCAAGGGCGATACCATCACGCCCGGCACGCAGATCGAACGGCACAATTCGGCCGCCATCGGCGGACGTACGACCTTGATTGAGGAACCGACCGCCACGCGCGAGAAGTTCGTCCCGCCGGCCCCGGCGGAAGAGGTGCCAGCGGCGGCCGCAACTCCCGCACAGGCCCCGGCGCAATCTCCCACCCCCACGACTGCGGCAAAACCCAAGGACGTGACCGCGGAGTCAGCGCCGGCCATCAAGGAGCCTTCGCGCCGGGCCAAGGTCTCGCAGGCCACGGCGGAAAGCGAGCGCCGGCAAGTCAACGTCGAGGCCCGCGCCAATGGCACGCCCAATGCGGCCATGCGTGAGGGCGCCGTCGGCTCGGAGGCGGAAGGCGGAAAATTCGATACCGGCAAGGCGCCGGGTAAACGGGTGCGTTCGGAACCTGTCGAGGGTGGGACGTCGGCCGGTACACGCAAGTCATCGCCGGTCAAGGTCCGTAAAGCTGATCCCAAAGAGGTGAGCCCCACGGCCGACAGGGGCGCATTGACGCCGCTCTTTGCGATGCCAGAAGGCGCCGGGGACGATCTGAAGCTGCTATCCGGTGTCGGACCAGTGATAGAGCGCAAGCTCAATGCGCTGGGCATTACGCAATACGCGCAGATCGCCAAATTCAGGAAGGCGGATATCGCCCGCGTCGACGAAGTCCTGAACTTCAAGGGCCGCCTCGAGCGGGACGAGTGGGTCAAGCAGGCCAAGGCGCTCGCCAAGGGCGGGGTCGAGGAATACCGCAAGGTCTTCGGAAGGGACCCGCGCTAAATGGCTGACAAGGTTGCATTCGGCAAGCTTGCCGCCAAGGACTATGCCATGGGTGTGGCGTTCGTGGCCGTGGGCTTTGCCATCGTATTCGGGCTGTCGGGCGCGTTAGGCCTTGAGCTCGAGGGTTTCCTGCTCGTCATCGCCAGCGTCGTCATCGGCGTCGCGGCCTGGATGAGCTATTTGCGCAAGCGGGACGATTGAACATGCTGGCCGACAAGGATCGCATCTTCACCAATCTCTACGGCCAGGGCGACTGGACGCTCGAAGGCGCGCGCAAGCGCGGCGCCTGGGTCGGTACCAGAGAATTCATCGACCAGGGGCGTGATTGGATCACCAACGAGGTCAAGGCCTCGGGGCTGCGCGGCCGCGGCGGGGCGGGATTTCCGACGGCGCTCAAGTGGACCTTCATGCCCAAGGTCTCGGACGGGCGTCCACACTACCTGTTGGTCAATGCCGACGAGTCCGAGCCCGGCACCTGCAAGGACCGCGATATCCTGCGCCATGATCCGCACCACCTCGTCGAGGGATGCCTGCTCGCGGCCCGCGCCATGGATGCGCACCTGGCGTTCATCTATGTGCGCGGTGAGTTCATCCGCGAACGGCAACGCCTCGAGCACGCCGTGCAGGAGGCTTACGACGCCCGGCTCATCGGCAAGGACAACATCCACGGCTGGGACCTCGATATCATCGTCCATCACGGCGCCGGTGCCTATATCTGCGGCGAGGAAACGGCGCTGATGGAATCGCTCGAGGGCAAGAAAGGCCAGCCGCGCCTCAAGCCCCCGTTCCCGGCCGGCATGGGTGTCTACGGCAACCCGACGACGGTCAACAATGTCGAGTCTATCGCCGTGGTGCCGGAAATCCTGCGCCGCTCGGGCGCCTGGTTCGCCTCGATCGGACGGCCGAACAACACCGGCACCAAGCTGATGTGCGTCTCGGGGCATGTCAACAAGCCAGCCACGTTCGAAGAGGCGATGGGCATCACCTTCGAGGAGATGATCGAAAAGCACTGCGGTGGCATCCGTGGGGGCTGGGACAACCTGCTCGCGGTTATCCCAGGCGGCGCTTCGGTGCCCTGCGTGCCGGGCGAGAAAATCCGCAATGCGGCCATGGATTTCGACGGATTGCGTGAAGTCGGGTCTTCGCTCGGTACGGCCGCCGTGATCGTCATGGACAGGTCGACCGACATCATCAAGGCGATCTGGCGGCTCTCGGCCTTCTACAAGCACGAGAGCTGCGGCCAGTGCACGCCATGCCGTGAAGGTACGGGCTGGATGATGCGGGTGATGGAACGCATGGTCGAGGGCCGCGCGCAAAAGCGCGAGATCGACATGCTGTTCGAGGTGACCAAGCAGGTCGAAGGCCACACCATCTGCGCGCTCGGCGATGCGGCGGCCTGGCCGATCCAGGGCCTTATCCGCAACTTCCGTCACGTGATCGAAGAGCGGATCGACGGCTATACCTACAATTCCACCTCCGAGGGCGCCGTGCCCTCGATCGCGGCGGAGTAAATCTGATGGCAAACATCAAGGTCGACGGCCAACTCATCGACGTGCCGGACTACTTCACCCTGATGCAGGCGGCCGAGGCCGCGGGCGCCGAGATTCCGCGCTTCTGCTACCATGAGCGGCTATCGGTCGCCGGCAATTGCCGCATGTGCCTCGTCGAGGTCAAAGGTGGACCGCCGAAGCCGCAAGCAAGCTGCGCCATGTCGGTCAAGGACCTGCGTCCGGGCCCCAATGGCGAGCCGCCCGAGATGTTCACCAACACGCCGATGGTCAAGAAGGCCCGGGAAGGCGTGATGGAATTCCTTCTGATCAACCACCCGCTCGATTGCCCGATTTGCGATCAGGGCGGCGAATGCGACCTGCAGGACCAGGCCATGGCCTATGGCGTCTCGGGTTCGCGCTATATCGAGAACAAGCGGGCGGTTGAAGACAAGTATCTCGGCCCATTGGTCAAGACCTCGATGAACCGTTGCATCCACTGCACGCGGTGCGTGCGGTTCACTACGGAAGTGGCCGGCATCTCGGAGATGGGGCTCGTCGGGCGCGGTGAGGATGCCGAGATCACCAGCTACCTGGAGCGTGCGCTCTCGAGCGAACTGCAGGGCAATGTCATCGACCTTTGCCCGGTCGGAGCGCTGACCAGCAAGCCCTATGCTTTCCAGGCCCGGCCATGGGAGCTCAACAAGACGGAATCCATCGATGTTATGGACGCCGTCGGCTCCAACATCCGCGTCGATTCGCGTGGCCGTGAGGTGATGCGCTTCCTGCCGCGCGTCAGCGATGCGATCAACGAGGAGTGGATCTCCGACAAAACACGGTTCGTCTGGGACGGCCTCAGGAGCCAGAGGCTCGACCGACCCTATGTCCGCAAGAACGGCAAACTGCAGGCTTCCACCTGGGAAGAAGCGTTCGCCGCGGTCGCCGCGCGGCTCAAGAAGGCCGGCAACAAGGTCGGCGCGATCGCCGGCGATCTTGCCGCCGTCGAGGAAATGTATGCTGCCAAGGCGCTGCTCGCTTCGCTGGGGTCGGGCATGACGGACGTGCGCCCACCGATGTCTGGTATCGATCCGACGATGCCGCGCTCCGCTTATGTCTTCAACCCGACCATTGCGGGGATAGAGGAGGCGGATGCCATCCTGATCATTGGCGCCAATCCGCGCCTTGAGGCCTCGGTGCTCAATGCGCGTATCCGCAAGGCTTGGCGCGCCAGGAACCTGCCGATCGCCGTCATCGGCGAACGCATGGACCTGACCTATCCGTACGAATATCTGGGCGAAGGCTTTGAGACTCTGGCCGATCTGGCTGCCGGTAACGGCGCTTTCGCCGAGACCTTTAAGAAGGCCGAACGGCCGCTGATCATCGTCGGCGAGGGTGCGGTTTCGCACGCGACGCTGGGCAAGCAGGTTGGCCGCGACGTGATCGCGCTCGCCGCAAAGCTCGCAACCTCGGGCGACGCCATTGCCGAAGGCTGGAACGGTTTTGCCTTCCTCCACAACGCGGCGAGCCGCGTGGGCGGGCTCGACATCGGGTTCGTTCCGCATGACGGTGGCGTGTGCTCGGCAGACCAGATCGCACTCGCCGGCAAGGGCGAGCTTGACGTGCTGTTCCTGCTCGGTGCCGACGAACATGACATGTCGGCCATGGGCAAGGCCTTCGTCGTCTATATCGGTACGCATGGCGATGCCGGCGCCCATCGGGCCGATGTGATCCTGCCGGCTGCCGCCTATACCGAAAAGAGCGGCACCTACGTGAACACCGAGGGTCGGGTGCAGATGGCCGCCCGCGCCGTCTTTCCGCCGGGCGACGCCAAGGAGGACTGGGCGATCATCCGGGCGCTGTCGGCCGTGATAGGGAAGCCGTTGCCGTTCAACTCGCTGGCGCAGCTGCGTGCGGCGATCTATGCCGAATTCCCGCACCTTGCGCGGATCGACGCGATCGAGGCGGGCAAGGTTGCCGATGTCGCAAAGCTTGCCAGGGCCGCGACCAAGACCATTTCGGCGCCGTTCGCCTCGCCGGTCACCGATTTCTATCTGAGTAATCCGATTGCGCGCGCCTCGGCCATCATGGGCGAATGCGCGGCGCTGGCGGCCGGCCAGCGGCAAGCGGCGGAGTAGGGGAGCGACATGGATTTCATACTCGCCGCGCTCGACTATCTGCTCGGCATCCCCGTCCTTGGCTGGGGCGAGCAGGTCGGCTTCGTCTACAAGGGGCTGCTGCTGCTCGTCTCGCTGCTGATCTTTACGGCCTTTATCCTGCTGGCTGACCGTAAGGTCTGGGCTGCCGTGCAAATCAGGCGCGGTCCGAACGTCGTCGGGGCGTTCGGCCTGCTGCAGTCGTTCGCCGACCTCCTGAAGTTCGTCTTCAAGGAGCCGATCATTCCGGCGGGCGCCGACAAGGCGGTGTTCCTCCTTGCCCCGCTGGTGACGGCGCTGCTGGCGCTATCGGCCTGGGTAGTCGTGCCGATCGATGCCGGATGGGCGCTCGCCGACATCAATGTCGGCATCCTCTACATCTTCGCCATTTCCTCGCTCGGGGTCTATGGCGTGATCATGGCCGGCTGGGCGTCGAATTCGAAATATCCGTTCCTTGGCGCGTTGCGCTCGGCCGCGCAGATGGTTTCCTACGAGGTCTCGATCGGCTTTGTCATCGTGACGGTCCTTCTTTGCGTCGGGTCGCTGAACCTGACCGACATCGTCATCGCCCAGCAGGAAATGGGCCTCGCCCATGCCATCGGCCTGCCGTGGCTGTCGTTCCTCAACTGGTTCTGGCTGCCGCTCTTTCCGATGTTCGTCATCTTCTTCATTTCGGCGCTGGCCGAGACGAACCGCCCGCCATTCGACCTGCCGGAAGGCGAATCCGAACTCGTTGCCGGGTTCATGGTCGAGTATTCTTCGACGCAGTACATGACGTTCATGCTGGGCGAGTACATCTCGATCCTGTTGATGTGCGCCTTGACCACCATCCTCTTCCTCGGCGGCTGGTCGTCGCCCATCGATCTGCCGCCCTTCACCTGGCTGCCGGGGGTGTTCTGGTTCGTCCTGAAGCTGTCTCTGGTCTTCTTCATGTTCGCCATGACCAAGGCCATCGTTCCCCGCTACCGCTACGATCAGCTCATGCGGCTCGGCTGGAAAGTCTTCCTGCCCATCTCGCTCTTCATGATCTTCGTGGTGGCATTCGTGCTCCAGTTCACTGGCTGGGGCTGGCACGGAGGAGTTGCCTGATGCGTGCCGCTCAGTTCGTCAATTCGCTGCTCCTGAAGGAATTCGTTTCGGCCTTCTTCCTGGCCATGCGCTACTTCTTCAGCCCGAAGCCCACCATCAACTATCCCTTCGAGAAGGGGCCGATCAGTCCGCGCTTCCGCGGCGAGCACGCGCTGCGCCGTTATCCCAATGGGGAAGAGCGCTGCATCGCCTGTAAGCTCTGTGAAGCGATCTGCCCGGCGCAGGCCATCACCATCGAGGCGGGGCCACGCCAGAACGACGGCACGCGCCGGACGGTGCGCTACGACATCGACATGGTCAAATGCATCTATTGCGGCTTCTGCCAGGAAGCGTGCCCGGTCGATGCGATCGTCGAGGGCCCGAATTTCGAGTTCGCCACCGAGACCCGCGAGGAGCTCTATTTCAACAAAGACAAGCTGCTCGCCAACGGCGACCGCTGGGAGCGTGAGATCGCGGCGAACCTTGCCGCCGACGCGCCCTATCGCTGAGAGGGAGAGGATGACCCTTCCACTGTTCTTTTTCTATGTGTTCTCGATCGTGGCTGTCGCGTCGGCGCTGATGGTGATCGCCTCGCGCAATCCGGTGCACTCGGTCCTGTTCCTGATCCTCTGCTTCGTGAATGCGGCCGCGCTGTTTCTTCTGGCCGGCGCAGAATTCCTGGCGCTGATCCTGGTCGTCGTCTATGTCGGCGCGGTCGCGGTGCTCTTCCTTTTCGTCGTCATGATGCTCGACGTCGACTTCGCCGAGATGCGACAGGGTATGCTGCAGTATGCGCCGGTCGGCGTGCTGGTGGGGGTGATCCTGCTGCTCGAGCTGCTGTTGGTCGCAGGCAGCTTTGCGGTTTCGCCCGAGGTCACCGGCGGGGCGGTTGTGCCCATCGAGAGCGGCATCGAGAATACGCGCGCGCTGGGTCGGATCATCTATACGCAATACGTCTACCTCTTCCAGGCGGCCGGTCTCGTGCTGCTGGTCGCCATGATCGGTGCGATCGTCCTGACGCTGCGCCACAAGGCGGGAGTCAAGCGCCAGGATCCTGCCGTTCAGGTCGGGCGTAAGAGGAGCGAGACCTTGCAGGTGGTCAAGGTCAAGAGCGGGCAAGGGCTTTAAGAGGAGAATGCAAATGGGCTTGGGTATCGGGCTCGGTCACTATCTGAGCGTGGCGGCAATCCTCTTCACGCTTGGCGTTTTCGGGATCTTCCTCAATCGCAAGAACGTCATCATCATCCTGATGTCGGTCGAGCTGATCCTGTTGTCGGTCAACCTCAATTTCGTGGCGTTCTCGGCCGAGCTAGGCGACCTGCAGGGGCAGGTGTTCGCCCTGATGATCCTGACGGTCGCGGCGGCGGAAGCGGCGATCGGCCTTGCGATTCTCGTGATCTTCTACCGCAACCGCGGCTCCATCGCGGTCGACGACATCAACATGATGAAGGGCTAGGGCGCTCGCCATGATTCAAGCGATTGTCTTTCTGCCCCTCATCGGGGCGCTCGTTGCAGGCCTGCTCGGCCGTACCCTCGGGCACCGCAACAGCGAATACCTGACGACGGGAGTGCTGCTCGTTTCGGCGGTGCTTTCCTGGATTGTCTTCATCCCGGTCGCCTTTGGCGACGGGCTTGTCGGCGCGGTCGTCGACGAGATCAACCATGGTGCCGTGCTCAAGATCGAGGTGATGCGCTGGGTGCAGGTCGGGGATATGGACCTGCGGTGGATCCTGCGCGTCGACACTCTGACGGCCGTCATGCTCGTCGTCGTCACAACCGTCTCGAGCCTCGTGCACGTCTATTCCATCGGCTACATGGCCGAGGATCCGCACCGCAGCCGGTTCTTTGCCTATCTCTCGCTCTTCACCTTCGCCATGCTGATGCTGGTGACTGCCGACAACTTCCTGCAGATGTTCTTCGGCTGGGAGGGCGTGGGCCTGGCGTCCTACCTCCTCATCGGTTTCTGGTACACGCGCCCGTCGGCCAATGCGGCCGCCATCAAGGCCTTCGTCGTCAACCGTGTCGGCGACTTCGGCTTTGCCCTCGGCATCTTTGCCGCCTTCATGGTGCTGGGCCACATCGATTTCGACGGCGCCTTCCATGCGGCGCCGGAAGCGGCGGACGCAACGATCCGGTTCCTGTCGTGGGACTTCCACGCCATGACGGTCGTCTGCCTGCTGCTGTTCATGGGCGCCATGGGCAAGTCGGCACAGTTCCTGCTCCATACCTGGTTGCCGGACGCCATGGAGGGCCCGACGCCGGTCTCGGCGCTCATCCATGCGGCAACGATGGTCACCGCCGGCGTCTTCATGGTGGCACGCCTCTCGCCGCTGTTCGAAACGTCGCCAGCGGCGCTGATGGTCGTCATCGCCATCGGTGCGATCACTGCGTTCTTTGCCGCGACCGTTGGCCTCGTTCAGAACGACATCAAGCGCGTCATCGCCTATTCGACCTGTTCCCAGCTCGGTTACATGTTCGTCGGGCTCGGCGTCGGAGCCTATTCGGCCGGCATCTTCCACCTCTTCACCCACGCCTTCTTCAAGGCGCTGCTGTTCCTCGGTGCCGGCTCGGTGATCCACGCGATGCACCATGAGCAGGATATGCGGAACATGGGGGGATTGAGGACCAAGATCCCAGTCACCTATTGGTTGATGATGATCGGCACGCTGGCGCTGACCGGTGTCGGCATTCCGGGGACCAACTTCGGCTTTGCCGGATTCTTCTCCAAGGACGCGATCATCGAGAGCGCCTATGCCTATGGCGGCACGCTCGGGTCCTTCGCGTTCTGGCTCCTGGTCATCGCCGCGCTGATGACGAGCTTCTATTCATGGCGGCTCGTCCATCTCACCTTCCACGGCTCACCGCGCGATCGGCTGCATGGACATTCCGCCCATCCTGATCCGGCGCATGCGGCGGTCGAGACGCATCACGAGCCGATCGACGACAGCAACGCCGACGACCACGGCGATCACCACGGCAGCGCGCACGAGAATGCGCACGAGTCGCCCAACGTCATGCTGATTCCGCTCTACGTCCTGGCCGCCGGCGCGGTGCTCTCGGGTGTCGTCTTCTACGGCATGTTCTTCCATGATGTGGAGCACATCGAGCACTTCTTCGCTGGCTCGATCTTTGTCGATCACGAGCTCATCGAGGCGGCGCATGGTGTGCCCCTCTGGGTCAAGTTGTCGGCCACCGTCGCCATGCTGATCGGGTTCGTCACCGCCTGGTACATGTATATCCGCGATCCGGAGACGCCGGCGCGTCTGGCCGAACGCAATCCCGGGCTCTACAAGTTCCTCCTCAACAAGTGGTACTTCGACGAGCTCCACGACACGATCTTCGTCAAGCCGGCCCTTTGGATCGGTCGCGCCTTCTGGCGCGGGTTCGATGACTGGCTGATCGACGGCAAGATTACCGAAGGTCTCGGCCGGCGGGTGCAGAACGTCACGTCCTGGGTGGTCAGGCTCCAGTCCGGCTATCTCTATCACTATGCCTTCGCCATGCTGATCGGCGTTGCGGCCATCCTCACCTGGGCGATCACCGCCGGGGGACTGCTTTGATGACCTTTGAGACTTCGATTCTTTCCATTCTCACCTTCCTGCCGCTCTTCGGGGCGGCGGCCATCCTTCTGGTTCCGGGACGCGATGCGGCCTCGTTCAACCTGGTGCGCTGGATCGCGCTGGTGACGACGCTCATCACCTTCGCGCTTTCGCTCGTCATGTGGGCGGCGTTCGATCCGGGGCACGCCGGATTCCAGTTCGTGGTCGATTCCCCGTGGATCGGCGATAGCATCGGTTATCGGGTCGGCGTCGATGGCATTTCGGTGCTGTTCGTCGTGCTCTCGGCGCTGCTGATGCCCATCGTCGTGCTCTCGAGCTGGGATTCGGTCGAGCAGCGCGTCAAGGCGTACATGGTGGTATTCCTGGTGCTCGAGACGCTGATGATCGGCGTCTTCGTCACGCTCGACCTCGCCATGTTCTACGTCTTCTTCGAAGGCACGCTGCTGCCGATGTTCCTCATCATCGGCATCTGGGGTGGCAAGCGCCGCATCCAGGCGAGCTACAAGTTCTTCTTTTATACGTTCGTCGGCTCGGTCCTGATGCTGCTGGCCATGATGGCCATGTTCTGGAACGCGGGCACTTCCGACATCGTCCGGCTGCTCAACCACCCGTTCCCGCCCGACATGCAGGTCTGGTTGTGGCTGGCGTTCTTTGCCTCCTTCGCGGTCAAGATGCCGATGTGGCCGTTCCACCGCTGGCTGCCGGAAGCGCACGTCGAGGCGCCGACCGCCGGCTCGGTGATCCTGGCGGCGATCCTCCTGAAGCTCGGCGGATATGGTTTCCTGCGCTTCTCGCTACCGATGTTCCCGGATGCCTCCGCCCAGTTCGCCAACTTCGTGTTCGTTCTGTCGGTGTGCGCCATCATCATCACCTCGCTGGTGGCGCTGGTGCAGGAAGACATCAAGAAGCTGATCGCCTACTCATCGGTGGCCCATATGGGGTTCGTCACCATGGGGATCTTTGCGGGCAATGCGCTCGGCATCCAGGGCGCGATGTTTCAGATGATCTCGCACGGCCTCGTTTCGGGCGCGCTGTTCCTCAGCGTCGGCGTCGTTTACGACCGCATGCACACGCGTGACATCGCCGCCTATGGTGGGCTCGTCGAGCGCATGCCGCGCTATGCCTTCGCCTTCATGATCTTCACCATGGCCAATGTGGGCCTGCCGGGCACGTCTGGATTCGTCGGTGAGTTCCTGACCATGCTCGGCGTCTTCCAGGTCAATACCTGGGTGGCGTTCGGCGCGGCCTTCGGCGTCATCTTCTCGGCGGCTTACGCGCTCTGGCTCTACCGCCGGGTCATCTTCGGTGCCCTGACCAAAGAATCGCTGAAGGGCATTCTCGATCTCTCCTTCAAGGAGAAGGTGGTGCTCTATCCGCTGATCGTGATGATCATCGTCTTCGGCTTCTATCCGGCGCCCATTCTCGATACGACCGCAGGCGCGGTCGATGCGCTCGTCGCTCATTATTCCTCCGCTGTCGGGCTCCCTGCCGAGCCGATGGTCGCGGTCGCCCACTAGGAGTTGCCATGAACTCGGACATCACCAGCCTGGCGAGCCTGGCTCCAGCCTATCCCGAGATCTTCCTGGTGCTGGCGGCACTAGCGCTGCTCGTCGCCGGCGTCGTTCTCAACAAGGAGCGTTCAGTCGTTGTTACGGTCGGGGCCATTGCGGCGCTGGTCGTCGCAGGACTGCTCGTCATCTTCCAGTCGCCGGACGGCGTGCTGTTCAACGGCGTTTTCATCTCCGACAGTTTCTCGCGCTACATGAAGGCGCTGATCGTCGGGGGCTCGGCATTCGCGCTCGTTCTTTCCTATTCGAACGCGACCGAGAACGGTGTGCACAAGTTCGAATATGCGGTCCTGGTGCTGACGGCCACGCTCGGCATGATGACCATGGTTTCAGCCAACGACCTGATGAGCGTCTATGTGGGCCTCGAGCTGCAGTCGCTCTCGCTTTATGTGGTGGCGGCGATCAAGCGCGACAGCGTCAAGGCGACGGAGGCGGGCCTTAAATATTTCGTTCTCGGCGCGCTCTCGTCGGGGATGCTGCTCTATGGCGCTTCGCTGGTCTATGGATTCACCGGCCACACCAATTTGCAGGAAATCGTGCTGGCAATCGCCACGGAGGGCCGCTCGATCGGGCTCATCTTCGGCATCGTGTTCCTGCTTGCCGGCCTTGCCTTCAAGATCTCGGCGGTTCCGTTCCACATGTGGACGCCCGATGTCTATGAAGGCGCGCCGACGCCGGTGACGGCATTCTTTGCCACCGCGCCCAAGGTCGCGGCGATGGCATTGCTGGTGCGTATCGTCATGGACACGTTCGAGCCGATCACGCGTGACTGGCAGCAGATCATCATCTTCCTCTCGATCGCCTCGATGGTGCTCGCCGCCTTCGCCGCCATCGGGCAGCGGTCGATCAAGCGCCTCATAGCCTATTCCTCGATCGGTCACGTGGGCTTCGCACTCGTCGGGCTCTCCTCGGGCACGCAGGTTGGCGTCGAGGGCGTTGCCATCTACATGGCCATCTACATCACCATGACCGTGGGGCTCTTTGCCTGCGTCCTGTCGGTGCGCACGGCCGACGGCTATGTCGAGAACATCGACGAGATGGCAGGTCTCTCCAGGGAGCGACCGTTCGTTGCCGCCGTCATGGCCATCCTGATGTTCTCGCTGATCGGCCTGCCGCCGCTCGCTGGGTTCTTTGCCAAGTGGCATGTGTTCTTGGCCGCCATAGAAGCGCAGCTTTTCGTCTTGGCGGTCATCGGCGTCCTCGCTTCGGCGGTCTCGGCTTTCTACTATCTCCGGGTGGTCAAGGTCATGTATTTCGACGAGCCGGTCGCTCGCTTCGAGGCGGTGCCACGCGAGCTCAACGTCATCATGGCGATCACCGGCTTTCTGATGATCGCCTATTACTTCACGGTTGGCAGTCCGTTGGCGAGCCTTGCGCACACGGCTGCAGGAAGTCTGCTCTAGGTGGCCGGCTTTCTTCTCGGTGCAAACGCGCGTTCCGCCGGCTACCGGCTGGTGGGTTTCGACAACATCGGGTCGACCAACAGCGAGGCTTTGGCTGCCGCGGCGGCTGGCGATCCCGGGGGGATCTGGTTCGCGGCGTTGCAGCAGACTGCCGGCAGGGGGAGGCGGGGGCGACCCTGGGCTTCGCCTCACGGCAATTTGGCGGCGAGCCTGCTCATCGTTCCCGATGCGGAGACGGCGGCAACCGCCACGCTCGGTTTCGTTGCGGGTGTGGCGCTCAGCCGCGCGCTCGGTTCGATCCTGCCGGGCAGGCTGGTGCGTATGGGCATCGACGGGGCCGACGGCACGGTGAACGGTCATAATGCGCGCATCGCACTCAAGTGGCCAAACGACGTACTGGCGGATGGCGCCAAACTTGCGGGCATCCTGCTCGAGGCGCAGAAGCTTTCGGACGGTCGTCATGCCATCGGCGTCGGCTTCGGCGTCAATGTCGTCCGTTCGCCCAAGGACGTGCCGTATCCGGCGACCAGCCTTGCCGAACTGGGCATCGATCGGTCGGCGTTCGACGTATTCGAGGCCTTATCGGAAGCCTGGGTGGAGGTATTCGGCCTCTGGCGCGATGGGCGCGGTGTTGCCGACGTCCTGGCCCATTGGCGATCGGCCGCAGCCGGCATTGGCGCACCCGTGGCCGTCAGCCATGACGGACGGGTGGTGCGCGGCATTTTCGAGACCATAGACGACGACGGTCGCTTGGTGGTGCGCGCCGAGGACGGGCTGCGCATCGCCATCACGGCGGGCGACGTACATTTTGGGGCTACGGCCAGCGCCCGAAGCTGACCGACGACAGAGGTGCAGACTGCAGCGGACGAGGGAATCGCCTCGATCGCGTCTGCCCGTATTTTGGGAACGACACAATGGCAAGGACACAGCAGGACGAGCTGGTCTTCGTGCCCCTGGGGGGCGTCGGTGAAATCGGCATGAATATGGGGGCGTACGGGTTCGGACCCGAACGCAACCGCAAGTGGATCGTCGTCGATTGTGGCGTTACTTTCGGGGACCCGAGCCTGCCGGGTATCGAGCTCATCATGGCCAATCCGGAGTTCCTCGAGGATCGGATGGACGATGTCCTGGCATTGATCCTCACGCATAGCCACGAGGACCACTACGGAGCAACGCTCGATCTTTGGCCGGCCTTCGACAAGCCCGTGTTCGCCACGCCGTTCACCGCCGCCATGCTCGCCGCCAAGCGGGCAGGGGACGGCATCGTCGAGAATGTCGACGTGACCATCATGCGACCGGGCAAGCCCTTCACGGTGGGGCCGTTCACCGTCGAGGCGATCAACGTTGCTCACTCGATCCCGGAGTCCAACAGCCTGCTGATCACGACGCCGATCGGACGGGTGCTGCACACGGGGGATTGGAAGCTCGATCCGACGCCCGTCGCCTCGCCACCGACCGACACAGAACGGCTGCAGCGCATCGGCGGCGAGAGCGGCCTTCCGCTCGCGCTCGTCTGCGATTCGACCAATGCGATGAAGGATGGGGAAAGCCCCTCCGAGACAGACATCGCCGCGACCCTTGCCGGCATGATCGCCGAGGCCCCCCACCGGGTGGCACTCACCACCTTTGCCTCGAATGTCGGGCGGGTCATCTCGATCGTCCGCGCAGCGCAGAAGGCGGGCAGGGAGGTGGTGATGTCCGGCCGGTCGCTCCACCGCATCACGGGCATTGCGCAGGAATTGGGGATGCTCGAGGGCCTGCCGCGGCTCCATGACCAGGATGCCTACAAGTCCATTCCGCGCGACAAGTGCGTGTTGATCTGCACGGGCAGCCAGGGTGAGCCGCGTGCGGCGATCGCCCGCATTGCCCGCGGAGAGCACCCGGTTATTGATCTCAATGCCGGCGACCGGGTGATCTTCTCGTCGTGGGCCATTCCCGGCAATGAACGCGAAGTCATAGACATCCAGAATATGCTGATCGATCGCGGTATCGACGTCGTTACGCAGAAAGACGGGCTGGTGCATGTCACCGGCCATCCGCGCCGCGACGAGCTGCGCAAGCTCTACTCCTGGGTCAAGCCGCAGGTGCTGGTTCCAGTGCACGGCGAGGCCATGCACCTGCAGGCGCATGCGCGGCTGGGGCGTGAGGAAGGTATTCCTGACGTGATCGAGGCCCGCAATGGTGACCTCGTGCGGCTCTTTCCCGAGCCCATGGCGTTTCCGGCCGAGGTGCGCGCGGGCGAACTCTATCTTGACGGGCTTGTCCTCTGCACGCCCGAGGAGAGCGGGGTCAAGGGCCGCCGCCGTCTCTCGTTCGGCGGTCATGTGGTGCTTTCGCTCTGCGTCAATCGCAACGGCGAGGTGGCTTCCGGTCCCGACCTCGTTATCGAGGGCCTGCCCGAAACCGAGGACGAATCCCTGACCGGGCTCGTCGAGCACACGATCCAGGGTGTGCTGAAGAGTGTGCCGCCCAAGCGGCGTGCCGATCCGGTGGTCCTGCAGTCGGCGCTGTTCAAGGCCATACGTGGCGAGGTCAATGCCTATTGGGGGCGCAAGCCCAACGTCACCGTCTTCGTGCACCGGGTCTAGATGCAGATCGGTTCGATCATCGCGGTATATTTCGTTGTCTGGTGGCTGTGCCTGTTCATGGTGCTGCCGTTCAAGGTGCACAACCAGATCGACGATGGCCAGGTGACGCCCGGTACGGAGCCGGGCGCGCCGGCGCTGCTGCGTCTTTGGCCCAAACTTCTCGTGACGACCGCGCTCGCGGGGGTGCTGACGGTGTTGCTCCTCTGGGGCATATCCAACCCGACGCTCCAGGAGTACTGGCGTTAGCGCTTTGGCAGCGCGTGTTGCCAGGCCATTTCGAGGGCCGCGCGTAGTTCGGCCTCGTCGACCGCAGCGAGCGTCATCGTGGTCCAGCCCTTCCGGCCCCAGGCATTCTGGATCGGTGCGAAGGCTTGGGGCGCCATCATCACCTTGAATTCCTGCTCGTCCGGCGCGAGGTTGAGATTGGCGGTCAGTCCGTCGGCGGCAAGGGTTGCGTAGATACGCTTGACCTTGAACGCGGCGCGATCGAAATGCGGCGCTTCGGTGGTTCCCTCAAGGCTCATTGCCACACGCCGCAGGTCACTTGCGTTCGCCATCTCCCGTCCCCGCGATTATCTTCAAAACGCGAAACAAAAAAGCAGGGCATGAAGCCCTGCTTGATGGAGTTGCGCGACAATACGTTGGTCTTAGGCCAGCTTCGCAGCGGCGGCCAACGCTCCTCCCTTGACGTTGTCGGCGTCCGGCGGTTTGGAACCACCTTCATGTTATTGCGCGCGACCCTAACAACATGTCGTGGGGCTGTCACGTAGAATCTGCATGGCTTCCATGCTTGCAACGGATGGACGAGTACGATTTGACTGTGCGACGGCAAAAGCCTTGAGTCGGGCCTAGTCAGATCGGAGTTGCAATGCGCCTTTCCCGTTACTTTCTGCCCGTGCTGCGCGAAGTGCCCAAGGAGGCCGAGATCGTTTCGCACCGGCTGATGCTGCGCGCGGGGATGATCCGCCAGCAGGCCGCCGGACTCTATTCCTGGCTGCCGCTCGGCTACAAGGTGCTGATGAAAATCCAGCGGATCGTCGAGGAGGAACAGAACCGTTCCGGTGCCATCCAATTGTTGATGCCGACGATCCAATCGGCCGAACTCTGGCGTGAGAGCGGGCGCTATGACGCCTATGGCAAGGAGATGCTGCGCATCGAAGACCGCCACGAGCGCGAGTTCCTTTATGGGCCGACCAATGAGGAGATGATCACTGACATCTTCCGCGCCTACGCCAAGTCCTACAAGGACCTGCCGCTCAATCTCTACCACATCCAGTGGAAGTTCCGCGACGAGGTCAGGCCGCGCTTCGGCACCATGCGCGCACGCGAGTTCCTGATGAAGGATGCCTATTCCTTCGATCTCGACAAGGACGGCGCGGTCAAGGCCTATGAGCGCATGTTCGTTGCGTACCTGCGCACCTTCCACCGCCTCGGGCTCACAGCCGTTCCCATGCGCGCCGACACCGGACCGATCGGAGGCGACCTCAGCCACGAGTTCATCGTGCTCGCCGACACGGGCGAGAGCGCCGTCTTCTGCCACAGGGATTTGCTCGACAAACCCATACCTGGTCCCGACACCGATTTCCGCGGCGACCTTAAACCGATCGTCGACGACTGGACCTCGCTCTATGCAGCGACGGAGGAAATGGTCGACATGGCCGAATACGAGGAGGCGGTGCCCGAGGACAAGCGGGTCTCGGCCCGGGGCATCGAGGTCGGCCATATTTTCTACTTCGGTACCAAGTATTCAGAGCCCATGAACGCAAAGGTCATGGGACCGGACGGCAAGGAAGTGGCGGTGCACATGGGGTCCTATGGCATCGGCCCCTCACGGTTGGCAGCCGCCATTATCGAGGCCAGCCATGACGAGGCGGGGATTGCCTGGCCGGTGAGCGTTGCGCCGTTCGAGGCAACGGTCATCAACCTCAAGGTGGGCGATGCCGCCTGCGATACCGCGTGCGGAAAGCTCTATGAGGACCTGCAGGCGGCCGGCATCGACGCTCTTTACGATGATCGCGACCAGGCGGCCGGCGCCAAGTTCGCCACGGCCGACCTCATCGGCATTCCTTATCAGGTGGTGTTGGGGCCGCGCGGACTCTCGTCCGGCGAGGCCGAGATCAAGCACCGCAAGAGCGGTGAGCGCGAGACGCTGCCTATCGGCGATGCCGTCGCGCGTCTTAAATCCCTTATCGAGCCGCAAAGGCGCAACACGATTTGAACCAGGCACTCCCGCCCACCCTCGACAGGGGCACCCGCGCATTCTCGCGCTTCGAGTGGCTGGTCGCCGGTCGTTATCTGCGGGCGCGCCGCTCCGACACCTTCATCTCGGTGATCGCCGGGTTCACCGTGGCAGGAGTGGCCATCGGCGTTGCCGCGCTCATCGTTGTGCTTTCGGTGATGAACGGATTCCGCGAGGAGCTGCTGAGCAAGATCCTCGGCCTCAACGGCCACTTCACCGCCTTTCCCATCGAGCAGCAGTTCACAGATTACAAGGACCTCGTCGACCGTATCGAAACCGTCGACGGCGTCACCTATGCGGTCTATTTCGTCGAGGGGCAGGTACTGGCCTCCGGCACGACCGAGTCGACGGGAGCGTCCGTGCGTGGGATGGATCTCGAGAACATCGAGAAGCTGCCACTCTTGCGCAATTCCGCCATTCTGGGCGGCTGGGACAACTGGGACGAGAGCCGAGGGGTTGCCATCGGCTATCGGCTGGCGCAGCGGTTGGGTGTCAGCATCGGCGATCCGGTGACCATCATCAATCCCGACGGTGCGACCACCCCCTTTGGTACGACACCGCAGATCCGGTCCTACCCGGTCAACGTCATCTTCGACCTCGGCATGGTCGAGTTCGATAGTTTCTTCATCTACATGCCGCTCCAGGCCGCACAGGACTACTTCAAGCTCTATGAAGACGTGCTGAAGCCCGGACATCCGCCGCTCGATCCGATGGCCAGCGACGAGGAGATCGATGCGGCCTACGACCGGATCTATCGCGCCACGGCTGCGGAAATCTTCATTGCCAATCCGGACGATGTCGGGCGCATGCGCGAGCGCATCCAGAGTGCAGTGGGCGATCGCCCGCTCGTGCTGACCGATTGGCAACAGCGCAATGAGACGTTCTTCTCGGCCCTGCAGGTCGAACGGGTGGTGATGTTCACGATCCTGTCGCTGATCGTGTTGGTGGCGGCCTTCAACATCATCTCTTCGCTGGTGATGCTGGTCAAAGACAAGGCCGCCGACATCGCCGTGTTGCGCACAATGGGAGCGACTCGCGGCTCGATCATGCGCATCTTTTCGATGACCGGCACGGCCATCGGCGTTGCCGGCACGCTGATCGGGCTCATCCTTGGCCTCATCATCGCCGCCAACGCCGAGCCGCTGCGCGCGTTCGTCTCCAATACGCTGGGCGTGGCGATCTTTCCGCCTGAGATCTTCTTCCTGTCGCGGCTACCGTCCAGGACCGATCCCACCGAGGTGATCGTCGTCGTTTGTGTAGCCCTGGCACTGAGTTTCCTCGCCACCATCTATCCGGCCTGGCGAGCTGCCCAATACGATCCCGTCGAGGCGCTGCGCTATGAGTAAGCCACATCTGGTTCTCAAGGGCGTGCACCGTCACTACGGGGAAGGCGAGAAGCTCGTGCGCGTGCTCGAGGCGGCGGATCTGACCGTCATGAGCGGCGAACTCGTGGCCATCGTCGCCCCGTCCGGCGCAGGCAAGTCGACGTTGCTGCATCTTTGCGGCCTGCTCGAAAGCCCGCAGGCGGGGGAGATCGACATCCTCGGCGTCTCGACAAGCAGGCTTGGCGATCGCGCCCGCACGCAGCTGCGCCGGTCGGCTGTCGGCTATGTCTATCAGTTCCATCACCTGCTGCCGGAGTTCTCAGCGCTCGAGAACGTCTCGATGCCGCAACTCATAGCGGGCAAATCTCCGGCAGAGGCAGAGAAACGCTCGATGGAGCTGCTCGATCTTCTGGGCATTGCGCCGCGGGCGAGCCATCGCCCCGCGGAACTCTCGGGCGGCGAGCAACAGCGAGTTGCCATCGCACGCGCGGCGGCCAATCATCCGCGCGTCATCCTTGCCGACGAACCGACGGGTAATCTCGATCCAGCGACCAGCGACCTCGTCTTCGAGGCGCTTGCCGCGCTGATCAAGAACGAGGGCGCGGCTGCGCTGATCGCGACGCATAACCACGATCTCGCCCGCCGGGCCGACCGTATCGTGACGCTGCGCGATGGCCTTATCGTCGATCATCAGCTTGCGCTGGCCTAACGGCAGCAAGAGGGGAAGTCTTCTTTCCCTAAGCGGCTCGGCTCATTAGCGAAACCTTAGCATGTGACGGCTAAAGCTCGCCCCTATTGCAGGCGACTGGTCGGGCTTCCATTTTGAAATCCAACTATTCAAATGTCCTGACCCTCTTCTGCGCAATCCTGGCTTTTTTGCCTATCGTGGCCGTCGACTACCTGCTCGATGGCTATGTGCGCACGCACGAACAGGATGTGCTGCAGCAGACAGCCGACGGTGTTGCCAGCCAGATCCGCACGACGACCGAGGGCGCTGTCGAATCGCTGCGACGGATCATCGACGACAGCCCGTCGCTCTGCACGCCGACCTTCATCGCCCATGTGCACCGCGAGATCACCACTCAACTTACACTGAAGCAGGTCCTGGTCGAGAATGGCGATGGCGTTCAGTATTGCGACGCCTTCGGTCGCCCTGTCGCCTATTCACCGCTTTCGGAAGTCCTGCCAATACCCGGCCGGGCCGAGACGCTGCAGGTCGTGCGCATTCCGAACATGGAAATGCCGGTTCTGAAGCTGGCGCGTGCCTATGGAGACAGCCGGACCGTGGCCGGCTTCGTGCCGCTCCTCGGTCTGCCGCCGGACTCTCTTATCCATGGGCTTGCGCCGGCAGGAATGGTGCGGGTGTCGCTGACCAACGCAACGCCGATACTGAGCTCCGGTGGAGCAGAGGCCTATGATGCGCGCGGTTCGGGCGACGACTTCGTTTCGGCTCAGGCCTTTGCCGGAGCGCTACCGCTGCGCGTCGAGGTCGCAGTGCCCTTTGCCATGGCACGTGCCCGCTATGCGGACCTCGACCTCAGCCTGACGGCGATCGCCTGCCTAATGAGCGCGGTTCTGCTGATAATGGCGCTCTACTATGTGCGCCGGGCTGGTGTGCCGTCATTCGATCTCGAGCGCGCCATTGCGCGCGGCGAGATCAAGCCATTCTACCAGCCGGTCATCAATCTGCGTACCGGAGCCTTGCTCGGCTGCGAGGTTTTGTGCCGCTGGGAAAAGCGTAACGGCAAGATCGTGCCGCCGGGCGCCTTCATTGAGCACGCCGAGGCTACGGGGCTCGCCATTCCCATGACGCTGTCGCTGATGGAACAGGTGAAAGCAGATCTGGGACAACTGGCCCGGGACATGCCGAACCTCAAGATCTCCATCAATCTCTTCGACGGTCATTTCCAGGATGGGGCGATCGTCGAGGATGTGCAGGCGATCTTCGGCGGCTCGCCGATTGCCTTTTCGCAGCTGGTGTTCGAGATCACCGAGCGGCGGCCGCTGGGCAATTCCATGCAGACCCATGCGGTGATCTCCGGGCTCCACGCGCTTGGCGCGCGGCTCGCGCTCGACGACACCGGCACAGGCCACTCGAACCTTGCCTATCTTGCAACCCTGGGCGTCGACATCATCAAGATCGACCGGGTGTTTGTCGATATGATCAAGCCGGGCGTGGCCCAGGTGCCGGTGCTCGACGGGCTCATCGCCATGTCGCGGGACCTGGGAACCGAGATCGTGGCCGAAGGTGTCGAAACGGAGGACCAAGCGCTTTATCTGCGGGCCCGGGGGGTCTACCAGGCGCAAGGATTCCTCTTTGCTCCGGCCCTGCGTGCCAGCGCCTTCAAGGAGCTGGCGTCGGCGCTGGCCACGATTGCGCCGGTGGTTGCCGGATCGCCGGCGTACGCTGCATAGAACTCTTTCAATTCGCCCCGAATGATGGCACCTACGGCGCGCAAAGTTCGCAGGAGACGTTCCCGTGCCGTCTGACGCCGACCAGCAGCGCGCCGCGCTACGCGAAGCCGCGCTGCATTTCCACGAATTTCCCAAGCCTGGAAAGCTGGAGATCCAGCCGCTCAAGGCCCTTGGCAACCAGCGCGACCTGGCGCTCGCCTACTCGCCGGGGGTGGCGGCGCCCTGCGAGGAGATCGCGGCCGACCCGGAAAATGTCTCGCGCTACACCTCGCGCGGCAATCTCGTTGCCGTCATTTCCAACGGCACCGCTGTTCTGGGTCTCGGCAATATCGGAGCGCTGGCCAGCAAGCCGGTGATGGAAGGCAAGGCGGTGCTGTTCAAGAAGTTCGCCGGCATCGATGTGTTCGATATCGAGATCGACGAGACGGACCCGAAGCGCTTTATCGACGCGGTGGCGCCGCTCTGGCCGACCTTCGGCGGCATCAACCTGGAAGACATCAAGGCGCCCGACTGCTTCGAGATCGAGGAGGTTCTGCGCGAGCGCATGCCGATCCCGGTCTTCCACGACGATCAGCACGGCACGGCGATCATCGTGGGTGCCGCTGTGCTCAACGGGCTCGAGCTCGCCGGCAAGAGGATCGAGGACGTCAAGATCTGCACCTCGGGGGCAGGGGCGGCGGCAATCGCCTGCCTCAATGTGCTGCTGGGGCTCGGCGCGCGCCTGGAGAACATCTGGGTCGCCGACAAGGATGGACTTGTCACGCACAAGCGGCATGACGTCGCGGACCGCTGGCGAGGCAAATTCGCCCAACAGAGCGAGGCAACGACCCTGGCCGACGTCATTGATGGCGCCGACGTCTTCCTCGGACTTTCGGCACCGGGCGTGCTGAAGCCCGAAATGCTTCTGCGCATGGCGCAAAAGCCGCTGATCCTGGCGCTGGCCAACCCTATTCCCGAAATCATGCCGGAACTGGCCAAGGAAACGCGGCCAGATGCGATGGTGTGCACAGGCCGGTCCGACTACCCGAACCAGGTCAACAATGTCCTCTGCTTTCCGTTCATCTTTCGCGGCGCGCTCGATATCGGAGCGACGACGATCAACGAGGAGATGAAGCTCGCCGCCGTCCGGGCCATTGCCAAGCTTGCCCACGAGCCGGGCCTGGAGGTCTCGCCATCGGGGGCGCCGGCCGTCTATGGGCCTGACCATATCATTCCCAATCCCTTCGACCAGCGGCTGATCCTCAGGATCGCGCCTGCGGTCGCGAAGGCGGCGATGGACACGGGCATCGCCAAACGGCCGATTGCCGACTTCGACGCCTATCGGGACAGTCTCATCCGCTTCGTCTTCCGCTCTGGCCTCGTCATGAAACCCATCGTCGACAGGGCGCGCGGGCAGGGTCAACGCGTCGCCTTCGCCGACGGCGAGGACGAGCGGGTGTTGCGGGCAACGCAAGTGCTCCTCGAAGAGCAGATCGCCCGGCCCATCCTCATCGGGCGGCCGGCGGTGATCGAGGCGCGCATCGAGCGCTTCGGGCTAACACTGAAGCCTGGCGAGGATTTCGAAGTCATCAATCCGGAGGACGATCCGCGCTATCGCGACTATGTGGCGCTCTTCCATTCGCTGGTGGGGCGCGACGGCGTGACCCCCGACACGGCGCGCACGATTGTTCGAACCAACACGACTATCATTGCCGCCCTTGCCGTCAAGCGCGGGGAAGCCGATGCCCTCATCTGTGGGCTCACTGGGCGCTACATCAAACATGTGCGCGATATCCGTTCGGTGATCGGCCTCCAGGAGGGGGTCAACGATCTTTCGGCGCTTTCGATGCTGATCATGCCGCGGGGCGCATTCTTCCTGGCCGACACTTATGTCAACACGGACCCGACGGCCGAGGAGATCGTCGCTATCGCACTGCAGGCGCGCGATCATCTTCAGCGGTTCAACATCGAGGCGAAAGCGGCACTGCTCAGCTACTCCAACTTCGGCTCGCGGGACGGGGAGAGCGCTTTCAAGATGCGGGAAGCCTATCGTTTGCTCAAATCCGTTGCGCCCGAGCTCATCGTCGAGGGCGAGATGCAGGGCGACCTTGCGCTCAACTCGGAGCTGCGCGAGCGCTACATCCCGGATACCATCCTCAAGGGAGAAGCAAATCTCCTGATCTTCCCCAATCTCGATGCTGCAAATCTCTCGATGACGCTCCTCAAGGAGATGAACAACGCGCTCTCGATCGGACCCCTCCTGATGGGCACGCGTGCGCCGGCCCATATCCTGGCACCCTCGACAACGAGCCGGGGCATTGTGAACCTGACCGCGATCGCCGCCACTGAGGCGCTCGGCGGGGCGTGACAGCGAGCCATGACGGGGCGGGTGATGAGCGCCGCCGCTCTCAACGCGCTATTAATGGCTTGCGCACTAGATTGTCGCGTCGATTCACGGTCCATCGTTATGCCCACCCGCCTCAAACGACCTCCATTCTGGCGCCACCTCGCGGTGACGGCAGCATTGTTCGGGTTTCTCGGCTATCTCGGCTATTCGGCGCTCAACGGACAGTTTGGCATCGAGAGCCGCGAGGACCTGCTGGCGGACATCACCTTGCTCGAGGCGCGTTCGAACGCCCTGCAGGCGCAGATCGAATCTTATCGGCACCGGGCATCGCTTTTTGATGCCCGCAAGCTCGATCCCGATATCCTCGATGAACGCGCTCGCGAGCTGCTCAACATGGCCAATGCCAACGACGTCATCGTCATGGTGGATCGCGAAAACGGTGAACCGAGTTCCAGTTCACTTTTGGCATTGCCTGAAAACCAGTTAACCTCAATTATCACTGCTACTTCAGGCATCTAGTCTGAAATTCTGTCAAAAACGCCCCATTGTCGCGGGGGCGTCGCTTGCGCTACCCTGACGATCTGTGCCCAACTCGGGCGAGCGGCAATCTCACTTTCTCATGCGGAGCGTGACTCATGGCGCGTAAGGCGGTGGCCACCAAGGCCAAGGCGCAATCCAATGTTCCAGAACTGACCAAGGAGCAGGAGCTCGAAGCCTATCGCGACATGCTGCTGGTCCGGCGCTTCGAAGAGAAGGCGGGCCAGATGTACGGCATGGGTCTGATCGGAGGCTTCTGTCATCTCTATATCGGCCAGGAAGCGGTGGTGACAGGCGTCACCATGGCCAGCCGCAAGGGCGAAGACGCGCAGATTACCGGCTACCGCGACCACGGGCACATGCTGGTCATGGGCCTCGACCCGAAAGGGGTGATGGCCGAGCTCACCGGACGCCGGGGCGGCCTTTCCAAGGGAAAAGGCGGCTCGATGCACATGTTCTCGAACGAGCACCGCTTCTATGGCGGCAATGGGATTGTCGGGGCGCAGGTATCGCTTGGCACTGGCCTCGCGTTCGCTGCCAGATACCGGGGCGAGGATACCGTCAGCATCACCTATTTCGGCGACGGCGCTGCCAACCAGGGCCAGGTCTACGAAAGCTTCAATATGGCGAGGCTCTGGAGGCTGCCGGTCGTGTTCATCGTCGAGAACAACAAGTACGCCATGGGGACTTCCGTCGAGCGCTCGGCGGCGACGACGGATCTCTCGCAGCGCGGGCTATCTTTCGACATCCCTGGCGAGCAGGTCGACGGCATGGACGTGCGGATGACCTATGACGCGGCTCGACGGGCCATTGAACATGCGCGCTCGGGGCAGGGACCTTATATCCTCGAAATGCTTACCTACCGCTACCGCGGTCACTCCATGTCCGACCCGGCCAAGTACCGCACCAAGGAAGAGGTCAGCCAGTACCGCCAGGAACGCGACCCGATCGAGCACAGCAAGGCGCGCATCCTCGAAAAGAAGTACGCCAGCGAAGAGGATCTCAAGACGATCGAGACCGAGGTGCGGGCCATCGTCACCGAGGCGGCTGACTTTGCCACCAACGATCCCGAGCCCGATGCCTCGGAACTGTGGACGGACATCACCATTCCTGCGTGAGCCACGTCACGAAACTGAAATTGTGAGCGCGGAGCATGCCGGCGCTCTTTTTTGACGATTTTTAGCGTCTCTGGAGACTGCTGATGCCCAACATCCTCATGCCTGCCCTTTCCCCGACCATGGAGGAGGGCAAGCTCTCCAAATGGCTGGTCAAGGAAGGCGATACCGTCAATCCCGGCGACGTGCTGGCCGAGATCGAGACCGACAAGGCGACGATGGAAGTCGAGTCGGTCGACAGCGGCATCGTCAAACAGTTGCTGGTGGCCGAGGGCACGGACGCGGTGAAGGTCAATACGCCGATAGCTCTTGTGCTGGCCGAAGGCGAGGATGCTCCGCCTCAGAGCCCAGCCGAAACGGCGCCTGAGCCGGCCGAAGCGCCGGCCGTGCCGGCCGAGAAGGCCGCCGAAGCGGAACCGAGTGCCGCGGCGGTGCCTCCTGCGCCAAAGTTCGCCGCCGCCGCCGACCCCGACCTGCCCGAGGGCGTCGAGATGGTCGAGATGACGGTTCGCCAGGCTCTCAATGAGGCCATGGCCGAGGAGATGCGCCGAGACAAGGACGTCTTCGTCATGGGCGAAGAGGTGGCCGAGTACCAAGGCGCCTACAAGATCACACAAGGACTGCTGCAGGAGTTTGGCCCGCAGCGTGTCATCGACACGCCCATCACAGAACACGGCTTTGCCGGCCTTGGGGTCGGTGCGGCTTTTGCCGGACTCAAGCCCATCGTCGAGTTCATGACCTGGAACTTCGCCATGCAGGCGATCGACCAGATCATCAATTCGGCGGCCAAGCAGCTCTATATGTCAGGCGGCCAGGTGACGGCGCCGCTCGTCTTCCGCGGCCCCAACGGCGCCGCCGCGCGCGTTGCCGCCCAGCATAGCCAGGACTATTCGGCCTGGTACAGCCATATCCCAGGCCTGACTGTCATCGCGCCCTATAGCGCCGCCGACGCCAAGGGCCTCCTCAAGGCGGCAATCCGCTCGCCCAATCCGGTGGTATTCCTCGAAAACGAGATCCTCTACGGCTCGACCGGCGAAGTGCCAAAGGTCGACGACTACGTGCTGCCGATCGGCAAGGCGCGTGTGGCGCGCAAGGGCAACGATGTGACCCTCGTGTCCTTCTCCATGGGCATGCGCTATGCAACGCAGGCAACCGAGAAGCTGGTCGCCGCTGGCGTCGACGTCGAGCTCATCGACCTGCGGACTTTGAGGCCCATGGACATCGATACGGTGATCGAATCGGTCAAGAAGACCGGCCGGTGCGTGACCGTGGAGGAAGGCTGGCCGCAAGGCGGCATCGGTGCCGAGATCGCCGCCAAGCTGATGGAGCACGCTTTCGACTATCTCGATGCGCCGGTGACGAGGGTCACCGGCAAGGACGTGCCCATGCCCTATGCCGCCAACCTCGAAAAACTGGCGTTGCCGAACGTCGATGAAGTGATCGCGGCGGTCAACGCCGTGACGTACCGGTCGTAAGGGAGGCCCGCTATGCCGATCGATATCACCATGCCGGCGCTCTCCCCGACGATGGAGGAGGGCAAGCTTGCCAAGTGGCACGTCAAGGAAGGCGACAGCGTCTCCTCAGGCGACGTGATCGCCGAGATCGAGACCGACAAGGCGACGATGGAGGTCGAGGCGGTCGACGAGGGCAAGATCGGCAAGATCATGGTCGCCGAGGGCGCCGAAGGCGTGAAGGTCAACGCCGTCATCGCCGTGCTGCTGCAGGAGGGCGAGAGCGAGGCGGACATTTCTGCCAGGCCCGAACCGGCACCGGCGCCCGCCAAAGAAGAGCCGAAAGCCGACGCCGGCGCGGTGACGCGGGAGAACGCCGCGACCGAGGCCAGCCCGACGCCGGCCGCGCAGGTCGCACGCAAGGAGCCGGAGGTCGGCGCCACGCCGGCCAATGGTTCAGCGCCGGCTCCCACGACGCGCGAGGGTGGGCGCGTTTTTGCCTCGCCGCTTGCCAAGCGTCTGGCACGCGAGGCGGGGATCGATATCGCAGCCGTCGCCGGTTCCGGGCCGAAGGGCAGGGTGATCAAGGCCGATGTCGAGAAGGCCAAGTCCGGCGCGGCGCCAGCGAAGGCTCCTGCCGCTGCGCCCGCTCCCGCGGGCGCGATGCCCGGCGGCATGACCAAGCAGCAGGTGTTGGCACTCTATGAGGAGGGCACCTACGAGCTGGTGCCCAATGACGGCATGCGCCGGGTCGTGGCCGCACGCCTGACGGAGAGCAAGCAGACCGTCCCGCATTTCTATCTGACGCTCGACTGCAAGATCGATGCGCTGATGGAAGCACGCGAGCAGATCAATGCGTCCGCGCCCAAGTCCAAGGACGGCAAGCCCGAATACAAGCTCTCGGTCAACGATTTCATCATGAAGGCGTGGGCGGTGGCCCTGCAGCGCGTGCCGGCGGCCAATGCCACGTGGGCAGGGGATTCGATCCTTTATCACAAGCGTTCTGACGTCGCGGTCGCCGTGGCGGTTCCGGGCGGACTGTTCACGCCGGTGGTCAAATCCTGCGATACCAAGACGCTGCGGGAGATATCTGAAGAGGTCAAAGACCTGGCCAGCCGCGCTCGCGGCAAGAAGCTTGCGCCGCACGAGTACCAGGGCGGCGCGACCGCGGTCTCCAACCTCGGCATGTACGGCATCAAGCACTTCGGAGCCGTCATCAACCCGCCCCACGGCACGATCCTGGCGGTCGGGGCTGGCGAGGAACGGGTCTATGCCGAGAAGGGGCAGATCAAGACGGGGCAGTTCATGACCGTCACCCTTTCCTGCGACCACCGCTCGGTCGACGGAGCGCTCGGGGCCGAGGTGCTCGGAGTGTTCAAGGGGTTGATCGAAAATCCCGTGATGATGCTGGCTTAGGGGCTGGGCAATGAAAACCATTCTCGCCTATGGCGACAGCCTGACGTATGGGGCGAGCCCGATCAAGAACGGGCCGCGCCACGACTATGAGGATCGCTGGCCGAGCGTTCTCGAGGCAGGCCTCGGCGGCAAGGCGCGGGTGATCCCGGAGGGGCTCGGTGGGCGTACGACGGCGTTCGACGACCATCTGGCCAATGCCGACCGGAACGGCGCGCGCATCCTGCCCACGCTCCTTGCCAGCCACTCGCCGCTCGATCTCGTCATCATCATGCTCGGCACCAATGACCTCAAACCCTCCATCCATGGTCGCGCGCAGACGGCCTCTCACGGCGTTCGCCGGCTGATGCAGGTCGTGCGCGGGCACTTCGTCGAGCCGGGCCAGACGGTGCCGCAGATGCTGATCGTCGCGCCGCCGCTGATCGGCGAAACAGACAATATCGATATGCTCATGCACTTCGGCGGCGAGGGGGCCATCGCTCAGTCACGCGAGTTCGCCCGTCACTACAAGATGCGCGCAGAGGAATACGGCGTTGCTTTCTTCGACGCCTCCACGGTCGCCGTGCCCGACCCGGCCGATGGCGTGCATCTCGATCCGGCAAATACGCGTGCGATCGGCGAGGGGCTCGTCCCCCTCGTCAAATCCCTGCTCGGCCTCTGAGCAACGACTAGAGCTTTCCCGTTCCGATCAGATCGAAACGGGGCCTCTAAATTGTTGAGTTGTCGCGTTTTCGAACCGCAAAAGTGGTCACCACTTTTGCTGAAAACGCTCTAGAACAAGACTGGAGAAGCGCCCATGGCTGACCAATACGATCTCATTGTCATCGGCGCGGGTCCCGGCGGGTATGTTGCCGCCATCCGCGGCGCACAACTGGGCATGAAGGTTGCCATCGTCGAGCGCGAGCACATGGCCGGCATCTGCTCGAACTGGGGGTGCATTCCGACCAAGGCCCTGCTGCGCTCTGCCGAGATCTACGGGCATATGGCCCATGCCAAGGACTATGGGCTTTCGGCCGACAAATTCGGGTTCGATATCCCCGGCATCGTCAAGCGTTCGCGCGCCATCGCCGCCCAGATGAACAACGGCGTGCAGTTCCTGATGAAGAAGAACAAAGTCGACATCATCTGGGGCGAGGCCGAGATCACGAAGCCCGGCGAGATCAAGGTCGCGCCCACCAAGAAGAAGATCGTCGAGCCGCAGGGGCCGGTGCCCAAAAACGCGCTCGGCGAAGGCACCTATAAGGCGAAGAATATCATCATCGCAACCGGCGCACGTCCGCGTCTACTGCCTGGCATCGAGCCGGACGGCGACAAGATCTGGACCTATTTCGAAGCGATGAAACCGGAAAAGATGCCAAAGTCCGTGGTCGTCATGGGTTCGGGCGCCATCGGGGTCGAGTTCGCCTCGTTCTACCGGTCGCTCGGGGCAGAGGTGACGGTCATCGAGCTGTTGCCGCAGATCATGCCTGTTGAGGACGCCGAGATCGCTGCTCTTGCCCGCAAGCGTTTCGAGAAGCGCGGCATCCGCATCCTCACCGACGCCAAGGTGACCAAGGTCGACAAGACCAAGGAGAGCGTCACCGCTCATGTCGAGTTGAAGGACGGCAAGACCGAGACGATCTCGGGCGAGAAACTGATCTCTGCGGTGGGCGTTCAGTGCAACGTCGAGGGGCTTGGGCTTGAAAAGGTCGGCGTCAAGATCGAGCGCGGGGCCATCGTCATCGATGAGCATGGCAAGACCAATGTCGAGGGAATCTGGGCCATCGGCGACGTCGCCGGTCCGCCGATGCTTGCCCACAAGGCCGAGCACGAGGCTGTCGTCACTGTGGAGACCATCGCAGGCTTGAAGGTGCACGGGCTTGAAAAGACCAAGGTACCGGGGTGCACCTATTGCGAGCCGCAGGTGGCGAGCGTGGGGCTGACCGAAACCAAGGCCAAGGAAACCGGCCGCGAGATCAAGGTCGGCCGTTTCCCGTTCGTCGGCAATGGCAAGGCCATTGCGCTCGGCGAGCCGGACGGACTGGTCAAGACGATCTTCGATGCCAAGACCGGCGAGCTTCTCGGCGCCCATATGGTCGGGGCCGAGGTGACCGAGTTGATCCAGGGGTTTGTCGTTGCCATGAACCTCGAGACCACCGAGGAAGAACTCATCCACACTATCTTCCCGCATCCGACGCTGTCGGAGACGATGAAGGAGAGTGTTCTGGACGCCTATGGACGGGCGTTGAACATCTGATCAGGAATAGCCGTGGAGGAGGGGCTTCACGCGACGACGCAGCGATTGAACGGAAAAGGGCATATCCTCATGGTCAAAGCGATACAGGTCGGGCTCGGTAGTTGGGGCTTTGATTGGAGCAAAGAGGTCATTCCCAACGTGCCGTCCATCGAGGTGGTCGCCTATGCGGACGCCAGCCCGGCGGCGACCGAGCGTGTGCAGTCCGAGCTCAAGGTCGATCCGCAGATGTGCTTTGCCAGCCTCAGCGAGGCGGCAAAGGCAGTGGAGGCAGATCTCGTGATCGCCACGCTGCGCACCGAGGCGCACTATCCCGTGGTCAAGGAAGCGCTGCAGCTGGGCTTCAACGTCATCGTCGAAAAACCCTTTGCCTCGACCATGGCACAGGCCAAGGAACTGGTAGCGCTGGCCGAAGCGCAGAGCCGGGTGCTGATGGTGAGCCAGAACTACCGCTTCCAGCAGGCTCCCATAGCGGTCGCCGAGTTCATGGCTGCGCGCAAGCTCGGACCGATCAACCAGGTCTCCATCGACTTCCGCCGCCATGCGCCGACACAGGGCTACCGTTATTGGGACATGCCCGATCCGCTGCTGGCCGACATGTCGATCCACCATTTCGACCTGATGCGCATGGTGCTCAACGTCGAGCCCGTGCGGGTCGCGTGCCGAACGTGGAACCCGGAGGGCAGCCCGTTCGCGCATCACCCGACAGGTGCCGCTCTTATCGAATTCGACACAGGTATCGTCGTCAGCTACCGGGCATCATGGGTATCGACCGGCAGGCCCACTGCCTGGTCGGGCGAATGGACGATCGACTGCTCGGAGGGTGAGATCTGGTGGACTTCGCGTGACCATTTCATGGGCAAGGCCAAACCCGATGTCGTCGAGCTGCGTCCTCTCGATGGAAAGCCAGAAAACGTCAAGCTCCCCGCGCTCGACTATGCAGACCGTCTGGGAACGCTCGCCACCGTCGCCAAGGTGATCGAGACGGGATCGTTGCCGCCACGCTTCAGCTCGGGCAAGGATAACCTCGTGAGCCTGGCGCTCGTCCAGGCGACCATCGCCTCGGCCAATCGCGCAGGCGAGTGGGTAGACATCGCGGAGGTGATGGAATGAGTGTCGGCGTTACGGAACTGCTGATCTTTCTGGGCATAGGACTTGTCGCGGGCTGGATCGCCGGTCTGCTACTGGGAGGTGGCGGGCTCATCCGCAGCCTGATTGTTGGTGTGATCGGAGCGTTCGTCGGTGGCTGGCTGCTGTCGGTGCTCGGCGTCAGTCTGCCGATCGGCAATGTGCTCCTCAGCCAGATCATTACGGCCACGATCGGGGCGATCGTCGTGTTGGCGGTCGCTCGCATAATCGCAGGCTAGGCGCGCGGCTTGAAGCCGGGGGGAACCGGGACGATATGTCGACCATCGGCGTTCCAGAGGCTGGATCATGAGCTTGCCGCAGCGCAATGAAACCGGAGGGGGATTTATCGTGGGCAACGACAACTTGCGGGCCATTCTCGTTTTTCTCGGCATCGGCCTCGTCGCCGGTTTCCTTGCAAGTCTGGTCGTCGGCGGTGGCGGGCTCCTCACCTATCTCGTCAGCGGCGTCATCGGCTCGTTCGTCGGGGGGTATCTGTTCTCGGCGCTCAACATCAACCTCGGCATCAAGAACGATCTGGTGCGCCAGATCATCACCTCGACCGTGGGCGCCATCATTGTCGTCATCATCGCAAGGCTGATCGCCTAAGGCAGGTATTCCTTGGTTACACTGATCGACACCCGCGCGGACCGGCCGCGCCACCCGGAAAAGATCCACCGCGACGACAGTCCGGTACTGCGCAAGCCGGACTGGATCCGGGTCAAGGCACCTGGGTCTCCCGTCTACAAGGAGACCCAGAAGATCGTGCGCGAGAACAATCTCGTCACGGTCTGCGAAGAGGCCAGTTGCCCCAATATCGGGGAGTGCTGGTCCAAGAAGCACGCGACCTTCATGATCATGGGCGAGATCTGCACGCGCGCCTGCGCCTTCTGCAATGTGCGTACCGGTCTGCCCGGACCGCTCGATCCCAACGAGCCGGAGAACGTCGCCACGGCGGTCGAAAAGCTCGGGCTCGAGCATGTGGTCATCACCTCGGTCGATCGCGACGATCTGGCCGACGGGGGCGCCCAGCACTTCGCCGATGTCATCCGGGCGATCCGGGCCCGGAATCCGAAAACCACGATCGAGATCCTCACTCCCGATTTCCTGCGCAAGGACGGGGCGCTCGAAATCGTGGTCGCGGCCAAACCGGATGTCTTCAACCACAACCTTGAGACGGTGCCCTCGAAATACCTGAAGGTACGGCCGGGCGCGCGCTACTTCCACTCCATCCGGCTGCTGCAGCGGGTCAAGGAAATCGATCCCACCATCTTCACCAAGTCGGGAATCATGGTGGGGCTGGGCGAGGAACGCAATGAAGTGCTCCAGCTCATGGACGACCTCAGGAGTGCCGAAGTCGACTTCATGACCATTGGCCAATACCTGGCGCCGAGCCGCAAGCACCATCCGGTGATGGAATTCGTCACGCCCGAGCAGTTCAAGTCCTATGCGACGGTCGCCCAGGCCAAAGGCTTCCTCCTGGTCTCATCGAGCCCGCTGACCCGTTCCTCGCATCATGCCGGCGAGGACTTCGCGGCGCTCCGCGCTGCGCGTCTCGCCAAACTCGGGATGTGATGAAGCGCTTCTTCGAACATCACGTACCGCATTTGCCGGATCGCATGTTCGCGTTGGTGGCGGACCTCGAATCCTACCCGCGCTTTATTCCGAACTGCCGGGCGATGTCGGTCACGGTCGACAGCAGCGCGCCGGACGACGTACGCTATGCCAAGATGACGCTGAGCTTCGGGCCGGTCACCCAATCCTACACAAGCCGGGTCGCGCTCGACCGTGAGACGCGCACGATCCGGGCCAAGGCGACGGATGGGCCCTTCGCCTATCTCGACAGCGTCTGGAGCTTTGAGCCGGAAGGGATGGGCACGCGCATCCGCTTCGAGATCGACTTCAAGATCTCCAACCCGCTGTTAGCGGCTGTCGCCGAGCCGGCGTTCGCCGCCAAGCAGGAGGAAATCCTCGACGCTTTCGAGGAGGAGGCGGACCGGCGCTATGGAGTCTGAGGATGTTTCAGAGGCTGGACTGCGTGTGCCTGCACACCAATGATCTCGAGAAGTCCCTGGCCTTCTATACCGAGATGGGATTGCGCGAGGCCTGGCGCCTGGAGCGGACCACGGATGAGGGCATCCCCTGGACGTTGGTCGGGCTTGATTTTCCTGATAACACTAGTTCACAACTGACGCTCAGCACCCACCCGGAGCGCAAAGTCATCGACGTCGAGATCCGGGTCGAAGATGTGCCGACCGCCTATCGCGCATTGCGCGCCAACTCGCAGATCGAGTGGCTCGCCGAGCCGTTTCCCATCGAGGAAGGACATGTGGCCGTCATGACTGCGCCAGACGGGAATGTGCTGGTACTGATCGGCGGTTAGAGCGCGATGCGAAATCGGATCGCGCTCTAACGAGAACCGACGCCGTTCTCGACCACGTCCAGCACCAGCTTCAGCGCCTCTGCGACCGCCGCCTTGCGGATCGCCTCGCGCCCGAGATCGCCGAACCGCCTTTCGATGACCTTGGTGCCTTCGTTCGACGAGACCGCAAGGTAGACAAGACCAACCGGCTTCTTTTCGCTGCCCCCGTCCGGACCGGCGATACCCGTGACGGCGAGGGCATAATCGGTATGGGCAGTGTTGCGCGCGCCGTCGGCCATGGCGCGCGCCACCTGGTTCGAAACGGCGCCATAGTCGCGGATCAGCCGGGCGGGAACCCGGATCATGCGCGTCTTAGCTGCGTTGTCGTAGGTTACATAGCCGCCATAAAAGACGGCGGACGAGCCCGGCACGTCGGTCAGGGCGCCGGCGACCAGCCCGCCGGTGCAGCTTTCGGCGGTGGCGATAGTCGCCTTGGCTTGGGTCAGAAGCTCGATGACCCGCTTGGCCGGGTCGGGCAGGGGCTTGGCCGCCATGTCACTCTTGCCTCGGCAATTCGATGGATGCGCTGGCCATAGCCGTTATGCCCTCCTCCCGGCCGGTGAAGCCCAGCCTTTCGCTTGTCGTTGCCTTGACCGCCACACGGGTCTCCCCCAACCCGCAGACGGCTGCTATCGCCCGCCGCATGGCAGGTACGTGTGCTCCGATCCTGGGCGCCTCGCACACGATTGTCACGTCAAGATTGACGATACGGCCGCCACGGGCAGCGACGAGGCCGGCGGCATGCTCGAGAAAGATTCGCGACGGCGCCCCCTTCCACTGCGGGTCGCTCGGTGGAAAGTGCTGGCCGATATCGCCTTCGCCGAGTGCGCCATAGATCGCATCGGTCAGGGCATGCAGCGCTACATCGGCATCCGAATGCCCTTTGAGCTTGCGGGTGTGGGGGATCTCGATGCCGCCCAGCCAGACCGCGTCGCCCGCCTCGAAAGCGTGCACGTCGAAGCCGGTACCCACACGCGTCTCCATGGCAAGATGGCCTCCAGTCAGAATGCGTTCGGCGCGATCGAAGTCTTCGGGCGCCGTGATCTTGATGTTGCGGGTGTTTCCGAGCGTCAGGACCACCTTGAGCCCGGCCCATTCGGCAATCATCGCGTCGTCGGTGAAATCGCGGGGCAGGGCAGCGGCGCGCATGTGGGCGGACAGAATCTGTGGATAACGAAAACCCTGCGGCGTCTGTGCGGAGAAAAGGGTGTTCCGGTCCTCGGTGGCGGTAACCGTGGTCCCGTCCGGCGACCGCTTGATGGTGTCGGTGACAGGCACGGCCGGCAAGGCGCCGTCGCTGGCCGCGAGAGCGGCCATGACGCCTTCGATGATGTCCCGCGTCACCAGAGGTCGGGCTGCGTCCTGGATCAGCACGTGGTCGGGCCGCTTGGCGCCGACAGCCTGGAGGCCGGCAAGGACCGAGGCCTGGCGGGTGGCGCCGCCAAGGATGGGCGGCATCAGCCGTGGATGGTCGAGGCCGAGCGCTGCATAGTGCCCCGCGTGGTCGGCATTGATGACGGGCACGACATGATCTATCGCCTCGCTGGCAAGAAATGCACGCACAGTGCGCGACAGGACCGCCTCGCCGAGCAAATGACGATATTGCTTTGGAAGGCTGCCATTTGCGGTTCCGGCCCGCTCGCCGCGACCCGCGGCAACGATGATCACGGCTGTGGTTTTTCGGGCCATAGGGTCTCGTGGTGGTCAAAGTGCTGTCACACAGCGCTGATCTATCGGTCTGCCTCACATGCGGCAAGGGCTCTGGAGGCGCGATAAGCCTGTTGCGTCCAGCGGTGTTTTGATTATTGTGCAGGCATTCCTTGCGTCTTGACCATTTCTGGGGCAGTTTGTGTCTGAGTTTGCCTGCGGCTTGAGCATCGGAGATCACCTTCTCCCAAATCGCGCCTTTCTTGCGCCCATGGCCGGAATCACCGACCGCGCCTTCCGAAAGATCGCGGAAAGGTTCGGCGCCGGGCTCGTCGTCTCGGAGATGATCGCCAGTGCGGCGCTGAGCACAGGACAGGACGAGATGGTGCGTAAGCTCGGCAAGGCCGGCAGCTTGCCGCATGTGGTGCAGCTGGCTGGGTGCGAGATGGAATGGATGGCGCGCGGGGCGCAGATCGCCCACGCGGCAGGCGCCGACATCATCGATATCAACCTCGGCTGTCCGGCCAAGCGCGTGACCAACGGCTATGCCGGCTCGGCGCTGATGCGTGTGCCGGATCTGGCCCTGCGCCTGATCGATGCCGTGGTTGCCGCGACGCCTTTGCCAGTCACGGTCAAGATGCGGCTCGGCTGGGACGACGGCAGCCTCAACGCCGCCGACATCGCGCGCCGGGCCGTCGACAGCGGTGTGCAGATGATCACCGTGCACGGACGAACTCGATCGCAGTTCTACAAGGGAGAAGCCCGCTGGCCGCTGGTGCGCGCGGTCGTCGAGGCCGTCAGCGTACCAGTCGTCGTCAACGGTGACATCGTCGACGCGACCTGCGCCCGCCAGGCCTTGGCGCAGTCTGGTGCCGCCGCGGTGATGATCGGACGCGGCGCCCAGGGGCGTCCCTGGTTGGTCGGGCAGATCGGCGCCGTGCTTATGAGCCGCGCCGCGCCGGCCGCTCCGGCCGGACGGGACCTCGCCGACCTGATCATCACGCACTATGAGGACATGCTCGGCGACTATGGGCGCGAACTCGGCGTGCGCGTCGCGCGCAAGCACCTCAACTGGTACCTGGAAGCCCAGGACCTGGTGCTCGGCAAGACCGATCGACGATCCTTGCTCGAAGGCGAAAGTCCCGAGGACGTCATCGCAATGATCGGGGAGGTGTTTTCCGGAGAATGGAAGGCGGCCGCATGAAAGTCAAAGTCGATCCACAGGCGTCCACCGCCGTCCTGCAGGCCTTGCCGCAGCCGATCATCGTGTGCAGCGAAGACGGCTCCATCACCTTCGTCAACTATGCCGCCGAGGCATTCTTCGGCGCCTCTCTCAGCGTGCTCGCCCGCCAGAAGCTCGAGGATCTTATCGCCTTCGGCTCGCCGATCATCAGCCTCGTCGAGACCGTGGCGCAGCGGCGCGCACCCATGACCGAGTATCGCGTGCGGGTCGGCTCCTCCCGGTTCGGCGACGAACGCATCGCCGATGTCTTTGCCAGCCCTCTCTCGGAGAGCGACGGGCGGGTCGCGCTTCTCATCCAGGAGCGCACCATGGCCGACAAGATCGATCGGCAGATGGTCTCACGCGGGGCGGCTCGGTCGGTCACGGGCCTTGCCTCCATGCTCGCCCACGAGATCAAGAACCCGCTTTCCGGGATTCGCGGCGCTGCGCAGCTCCTGGAACAAAGCGTTCCGCCTGAGGAAATTCCGCTCGCCCGGCTGATCCGCGAGGAAACCGACCGCATCGTCGACCTCATCGACCGGGTGGAGGTGTTCGGTGACGAACGGCCGCTGGAACGCGAGCCGATCAACATCCATGTGGTGCTCGACCGGGTCAAACTCCTTGCCAAGAACGGGGTCGCCCGCGGCATCACCTTTTCGGAGGAATACGACCCGTCACTGCCGCCGGTCTACGGCAATCGCGATCAGCTCATCCAGATCTTCCTCAATCTCGTCAAGAACGCTTCGGAGGCCCTTGAGCGGACACAGAAACCCGAGATCAAGTTCTCGACCGCATTCCGCCCCGGCATCCGCATCAGCGTGACCGGGGTCTCCGAGCGCATCTCGCTGCCGCTCGAGATCATCATCGAAGACAACGGGCCGGGCGTACCTCCAGACATCCTGCCGTTCCTCTTCGACCCGTTCGTTACGACCAAGACCAACGGCTCGGGGCTCGGATTGGCCCTGGTGGCCAAGATCGTGGGCGATCATGGCGGCGTGATCGACTGCGACAGCCGACCGGGGCGGACACGGTTCCGCATCCTGCTGCCGGTCGCCAATCCCGCCTACATCGCGCCTTCCGAAGAGGTCATGGCCAAATGAATCACGTTGTCCTGCTGGCCGATGATGACGCGGCTATCCGCATGGTGCTCAACCAGGCGTTGACCCGAGCCGGCTACGAGGTGCGGCCGACCGGCAACATCTCGACCATGTGGAACTGGGTGAGCCGCGGAGAGGGCGACCTGCTGATCACGGACGTCGCCATGCCGGACGGCAATGCCTTCGAGGTGATGCCCAAGATCAAGAAGCTGCGGCCGGACCTGCCCATGATCGTCATGAGCGCGCAGAACACCTTCATGACGGCGATCCGCGCGTCCGAGGTCGGCGCTTACGAATATCTGCCCAAGCCCTTCGATATCACCGAGGTGCTCTCGGTGGTCGCGCGAGCGCTGGCGGATGCCAAGAAGCCGAGTGCGCGGGACCGCAAGATCGAGGAGCAGGGCGAGTCCATGCCGCTCGTTGGTCGTTCGGCGGCCATGCAGGACATCTACCGTGCCCTGGCACGGCTGATGCAGACGGACCTGACGGTGATGATCACCGGCGAAAGCGGCACGGGCAAGGAGCTCGTCGCCAAGGCGCTGCATAATTTCGGTAAGCGGCGCAACGGTCCCTTCGTTGCCATCAACATGGCGGCCATCCCGCGCGACCTCATCGAAGCCGAGCTCTTCGGTCACGAGAAGGGCGCCTTTACCGGCGCAACCGCCCGCTCTTCGGGCCGCTTCGAGCAGGCCGAGGGCGGCACGCTTTTCCTCGACGAGATCGGCGACATGCCGATGGATGCGCAGACGCGACTTTTGCGTGTCCTCCAGGAGGGTGAATACACGATGGTTGGCGGGCGCACCGCCATCAAGTCCAACGTGCGGATCGTGGCTGCAACGCATCGCGATCTCAGTCAGATGATCCGCCAGGGGCTCTTCCGCGAGGACCTCTATTATCGCCTTAACGTCGTGCCGATCCGTCTGCCGCCGCTGCGCGAGCGCGTCGACGACATCGGTGATCTCGTCCAGCACTTCCTGCAGGCCGGTCAACACGAGGGTGAGCCGCTGAAATCCATCGCGCCGGAGGCGATCCGGCTGATGCAGAACTATTCCTGGCCAGGCAATGTGCGCGAGTTGGAGAACCTCGTGCGGCGCCTGTCGGCGCTCTATGCCGACGAGGTGATCTCGGCCGAGATCGTCCAGAACGAGCTCAACATCACCGACCGGCAGCCGGCGTCGGCCATGACCGGGCCGGTCGATGTGTCGGTGGCGGTGGAAACGCATGTCGGGCAATTGCTGCGCGAATACGAACCGAACCTGCCGCCGCCAGGCCTCTATCAGCGTGTTATCGACAAGGTCGAGGCGCCTTTGATCGCCATGGCGCTCAACGCCTGCAGCGGCAATCAGATCAAGGCGGCCGATCTCCTCGGCCTCAACCGCAACACCCTGCGCAAGAAGATCCGCGTGCACAGCATCGAGATCGTCAAGCAGTCCCGGCGGAACGGGTAGATACGCAGGACGTTCTGGTCATGGTTCCGCCATCGAAGGTCTGGATAACCTTTGCCTCTGACATGAGTCAGCGGATATCCGGCGCTGGAATACTCTCGTGGGACCGCACTTCCCGTTTCACCGGACTGTAACATTTCGGCAACAATTGACTTGAAGGGCCGCCCGAATTCGGTCAGGCTGCGTCTCGCTTATGGCGGGAGAGGAAAAGCCGTGCGGCTTTATTGAATGGACGAGACGGCAGCTACCGGCAAGCAACCATCCGACACCCAGACCAGCACGGCAGCCGTGCCGCGGACGCCGCTGTTCACCGTGCAACGCAACCGGCCCCTGCGCATACTCGGTTTTGCAGTGGTGCTGGCTTCGGTCGTGATGTCGTCGGTGTCGTTCCTCATCCTTTCGGGTGCAACGGAGATCGAGCCGTCGCCGGAGGTGTGGACGGCGATCTGGGTGGTCACGGGCATCCTGGTGCTGTTGATGATCGCGCTGGTGGTCACCGAGGCGGCTCTCCTCATCCAGGCCCGCATGCAAGGGCACGCCGGGGCCGGCCTGCAGGTGCGCATGGTGGCCATGTTCGCGCTTGTGGCCGCTATCCCGGCCGCGCTCGTTGCGGTCGTTGCCACTATCGCGCTGAATCAAGGGTTGGATCAGTGGTTCTCGGAGCGCACCCGGGCGATGGTCGAAAGCTCGCGGCTGGTCGCGCGCTCCTATATGCTCGAGCACGCTCAGGTGCTGCGCGACGATATCATCTGGATGGCGAGCGAGCTCGAGCAGGCGCACGGCACCTTCGACAGCGACAAGAACAAATACCAGAGCATCCTGACGGCGCTGGCGGTGACGCGTTCTTTGCCTATCGCCTCGCTCATCGACGCGGACGGAGATACGCTCATGAGAGCGCAGATCAACGTGCAGAACGACCAACCGCGCCTTCCTGAAGGCATCACCGAGGGTGTGGTCGAGGGGCGGCCCACGGCCATTGCACCCGGCTCGACTAATTTCGTCGGTTCGGTGGTCAAGCTGCGTGGCTACGAGGACATGTTCCTCTTCGTTGCCCGCCGGGTGGATCCGGAAGTGCTCGAATACATGCGGTTGACCGATGAGAACATCACCGAATACCGCGAGTATGCCTCCAATCGCCTAGTGTTCCAGATCACCTTCACCATCATGTATGTCGGCCTTGCCGTCGTTCTGCTGCTGGCGGCGCTGTGGATCGGCATAGCGCTCGCCAATCGCTTCGTCGATCCTATCCGCTATCTCATGGTTGCCTCGAACCGGGTCAGCCAGGGTGATCTCGAGGTGCGCGTACCCGCGCGGGAGGGGCGAGGGGACCTGCGCGACCTCATTGACCGGTTCAACCGTATGATCGAGCAACTGCGCAGCCAGCGCGAGGCGCTGGTCAGCGCCAGCCAGATGAATGAGAAGCGACGCCAGTTCACCGAAGCGGTGGTGGAGGGGGTGTCAGCCGGTATCATCGGTCTCGACCCCTATGGCGCCGCTACCCTCGTCAATGCTCGTGCCTGCGAGATGCTGGGTAAATCGGAAATGGCGCTGATGGGCGCTCCGATCGACAAGGTGGTACCTGAACTCTCCACGATCCTCGAGCGGGCCCGGTCTGCCCGGCGCGGTCAGGTGCGCGACCAGATCCATCTCGGCAGCGAACAGGACCGCCGGACCTACCAGGTGCAGCTCACGCGAGAAGGTTCGCTTACTGAATCAAAGGGTTACGTCCTAACGTTCGATGATGTCACTGACCTCGAATCGGCCCAACGCACCAGCGCGTGGGCGGACGTGGCGCGGCGTATCGCCCACGAGATCAAAAACCCGCTCACCCCCATCCAGTTGTCGGCTGAGCGCCTGCGGCGGCGCTACGGCAACCGGCTGGACGATGACCGGGACGTGTTCGACAAATGCATCAACACCATCGTGCGCCAGGTGGGCGACATCGGCCGGATGGTCGACGAGTTCTCCGCCTTTGCCCGCATGCCGGAGGCTGCACCGGAAGTCGCCGACCTTTCCGATACTGTGCGGCAGGCCGTGTTCCTTGAGAGCGTCCGCCTTCCCGAAATCAACATTTCGACGGACCTGCCGGAGGAGCCAATTCGAGCCTATTTCGATAACCGCCTCATTGCTCAATGCATGACGAATTTGATTAAAAATTCCGTAGAAGCTTTTGAATCTATTGGAATAAGTACCATGAGAGATCCGAGGATCGTCGTCCAGGCGGTCGTCGAGGGGCAATTCGCGCGCGTCACCGTATCCGACAACGGCAAGGGCTGGCCAAAGGAGAACCGGTTGAGATTGCTCGAGCCTTACATGACCACTCGGGAGAAAGGGACGGGTCTCGGCCTTGCAATTGTCACAAAGATTGTCGAGCAGCACGGCGGCCAAGTCGAATTGCTCGATTCCGAACCCGATGAGGACGGCCGCATCGGGGCATCCTTTGCGTTCACATTACCATTGCAATCCCCCGTCAAGACATCGCCTGGCGCAGATGCCGGCAACAGTCAGTCCAGCCAGCCGGGCTTACAGGAGGAGCCGCTGATGCAGGCGGCGGTTCATAAATAATGGCACTCGACATTCTTATAATCGACGATGAAGACGACATCCGGGAGCTCATCGCGGGCATTCTAGAGGACGAGGGTTACGAGGCCCGGCAGGCGCACGATGCCGACAGCGGCCTCAACGAGATCGCCCGCCGCCGGCCGAGCCTGGTCTTCCTCGACATCTGGTTGCAGGGATCGCGGCTCGATGGCCTGCAGCTCCTCGACATCTTCCAGGCGCAGCACCCGGAGATGCCCGTGGTGATGATCTCGGGCCACGGCAACGTCGAGACCGCCGTTTCCGCCATCAAGCGCGGGGCCTACGACTATATCGAGAAGCCGTTCAAGGTCGACCGGCTGCTGCACATCACGCAGCGTGCCGTCGAGGCCACGCGCCTTCGCAACGAGGTTGCGGAGCTCAAGGAGCGTACCGCCAGCAAGGCGGCCGAGCTCGTGGGCAACTCGCCGACGCTGCACCACGTGCGAAGCATCATCGAGAAATCCGCACCCACCAACTCGCGCATCTTCATTGCGGGACCTTCGGGTGCCGGCAAGGGGATGGTGGCGCGGCTCATCCACCAGAAGAGCCCGCGCGCTCAAGCGCCGTTCATCGAGATCAACGCTTCGCTCTATGCGCCCGACGAGGTGGCCGCTGCATTGTTCGGCCGCGAATCACGCGAGAAGACCGGCATGCTGCGTACCGAGGTCGGCGCTCTCGAACGTGCTCATGGCGGCACGCTCTACCTGTCCGAAGTCACATCTTTGCCCCCGTCGGTGCAGCAGGCGCTGCTGCGCACGCTCGTCGAGAACCGCTTCAACAGGGTCGGAGGTCAGGGTGCGGTGCCGATCGACGTGCGCATCATCTCTGCCAGTTCCCAGAATGTGAGCGCGTTGATCGAGAGCGGGGATTTTCGGTCGGACCTCTTCCATCGGCTCTCGATCGTTCCCGTGCAGTTGACGCCGCTGCGCGAGCGTCGCGAGGATGTGCCGCCACTCGTCAACATCTTCATCGATCAGGTCTGCCGCATGCACAACCTGCAGCGCATGACGATCGGCGATGATGCGATCGCCGTGCTGCAGGCTCAGGACTGGCCCGGAAACGCCCGACAGCTGCGCAACTCCATCGAGCGGCTGCTGATCCTGATGAAGGACCAGGCACCGATCGACGGCATGATCACGGCGGTCATGCTCCCGTCCGACATCGGCGAGGTGCTGCCGACGGTAGGGGACACCGATGCTTCCGCGCATTTGATGAGCCTGCCACTGCGCGAGGCGCGGGAGGTATTCGAGCGGCAGTACCTGCTCGCGCAGATCGAGCGCTTCGGGGGCAATATCTCCAAGACGGCCGAGTTCGTCGGCATGGAACGCAGCGCGCTGCACCGCAAGATCAAGTCTCTGGGCCTTACGTGACCCAAGCAGGCAGGTGAGGTCTGCTCGTGGCGCGGGTAGGCATCCAATATTAAACGTGCCATACTTGAGACTACGGGATCAGCACGTCCCGTCGGCATGGAGCAGGGCGGCAGCATCCGTGTACGTTCGGTGCAACCAAGCAACGAGAACAGCGACAACAAATGCCGCATAAGAGGCCTGAATGCCCGGCGAAAAACAACAAAACCTGCAGGATGCGTTTCTCAATCATGTCCGCAAGCAGAAAGTTCCGGTAACGATTTTCCTGGTGAACGGAGTGAAATTGCAGGGGGTTATCACCTGGTTCGACAATTTCTGTCTGTTGCTGCGTCGTGATGCGCAATCACAACTCGTCTACAAACACGCCATCTCTACGATCATGCCTGGCGCGCCGATCCAGCTCTTCGACCCCGAACACGCCAACGACGGTACCTGACCGGCTGAATGGGTGATTTTTCAGACGATGCCGGCCGGCCTGCCGGCCCGCAGGCGTTCATCGATCGCCGGGAACAGCCCGTGCGCGCAGGACTTGTTTGTCCGGACGTGCGCGGGAGCGCGCTGCAGCGCGGCGCGGAGGCGCGCCTGGCCGAGTTCGAGGGTCTTGCCGAAGCGATAAGGCTCGAAGTCGTCTTTGCGGAGATCCTGCGGGTGCGGGAGGTGCGGCCGGCAACGTTCATGGGCGGTGGACAGGTGGCGGCGCTTGCCGAGCGGGTCAAAGCAGAAGACATCGAGTTGTTGCTCTTCGATACGGCCCTCAGTCCCATCCAACAGCGCAACCTGGAGCGGGAAACAGGCGCCAAGGTGCTCGACCGCACCGCGCTGATCCTCGAGATCTTCGGCGAACGGGCAGCGACGCGCGAGGGCGTGCTGCAGGTCGAGCTGGCGCACCTCAACTACCAGAAGAGCCGTCTCGTCCGATCCTGGACCCATCTCGAGCGCCAGCGCGGCGGCTTCGGGTTCCTGGGCGGTCCAGGCGAAACGCAGATCGAAAGCGACCGCCGACTGCTTCAGGAACGGATCGCGTTCATCGAGGAGCGCCTCGCCAGGGTCAAGCGCACCCGGGCCGTGCAGCGGCGCCGGCGTGGGGACGTACCTTTCCCGGTTGTTGCTCTCGTTGGATATACGAATGCCGGAAAATCCAGTCTTTTCAACATATTGACCGGGGCAGGGGTCTTTGCCGAAAACCTGCTGTTTGCAACCCTCGACACTACGGTGCGCAAGATCGAGTTGCCGCATGGGCGTGAGGTGATGCTCAGCGATACGGTCGGCTTCGTCAGCGACTTGCCCACCGATCTGGTTGCCGCCTTCCGCGCGACGCTCGAGGAGGTGCTCGAGGCCGACGTGATCATCCACGTGCGGGACCTGGCAAACCCAGATCACGCCGCGCAAGCGGGCGACGTGCTGCAGGTTCTGGCCGATCTCGGTGTTTCGATCGAGACGACGCCAATCATCGAAGCATGGAACAAGATCGACCTCTTGAAGGAGGCTGGAGAAGGCTCGGAGTCAGCGCTTTTAACCACCAGTGCCGCCAGCAGGGTCAGCGCTGCCGTACCAGTATCGGCGAAAACCGGGGAGGGGCTGGAAGCGCTGCTGCTGGAGATCGAATCTGCGCTTGCCAGCCGCAGCGGCACGTACAGGGTCCATGTCCCGCACAGCGCCGGCGGTGACATCGGCTGGCTGCACAGCCATTCGGAAATCCTCACCCGATACCCGCCGGACGAGCGCGGTTCGGACTTCGTCGTCAGGGTGGAGCCCCGGCACCTGGCGGTGTTCCTCGAACGGTTCAATGGCCGCATCGAGCGCGTCTAGAGTTCACTTCGCTTTGTCGGCAGCACGAATTTCATTCCAGTAGCCGTCGAGGCGGGCAAGGCCGGCGTCGGCCGGCTCGACACCATCCTCCCGGCAGCGCTGCTCGACATAGGCGAAGCGGCGGGCGAATTTCCGGTTGGCGTCACGCAGGGCGGCTTCGGGATCGATACCATGATGGCGCGCAAGGTTGGAGACGGCGAACAGCAAGTCACCGATCTCGGCATGGAGAGCGGACGGATCGTCTATTTCGGCCGCGGCCTCGACCTCGGTGATCTCCTCGTGAACCTTGGCCGTCACGGAGGCCGCGTCCGGCCAATCGAAACCGACTGTGGCTGCGCGCTTTGCCAGCTTTTCTGCTCGGGCAAGGGCGGGCAGGCCGGCAGGGACGTCGTCCAGCAGGGAGGCAGGCCGCTCTCCCCGGCGTTCCGCCTTGCGGGCGCGTTCCTCGGCCTTGATGGCTTCCCAACGCATTTTGGCGGCTTCAGGATCACTGGCATCGAGATCGCCGAAGACGTGCGGATGCCGGCGGATCAGCTTTTCGGTGATGGCGTAGATGACGTCGCCGATCTCGAACAGGCCTTGCTCTGCCGCGATCTGGGCGTGGTAGACGGGCTGGAGGATCAGGTCGCCCAGTTCCTCGCGTAGATGGTCATAGTCGCCGCGCTCGATGGCGTCGGCGACTTCATAGGCTTCCTCGATGGTGTAGTGACGGATGCTCGAGAAATCCTGTTCGAGGTCCCAGGGGCAGCCCGACTGCGGGTCACGCAGGGCGGCCATGATCTCGATAAGGCGGGAAAGGTCACGCGACGGCTGCATGGATGTCTCGCCGGAAAAGAGTCGGGTGTCATCCTTTTAGCAATGGCGGCAGGCAGGCCACAACCGCGAGGCGGAGAAGAATGGGGCGCAGCAGCCGGTCCCGGTCTGGGAATTGGCAGTGCGACCCCAAAGGGGTGATCATTCTTGTTGGTTCGAGCCGGTTATTTTCGAGTCCGGAGTCACGCGAGAACCGGCGAATACTCCGTCGGCGAAAGATCGCGATCCTCGATCGCGCCAACCAGACGCCCGTGAGCAGCGCTTGTGGCCCGCTTGATCTCAGCCCATTCCCCATCGTTCATGAACGCACTCCACGCGGTCTCCTTGGCCGCGATGTTCGGCCAGCGCAGTAGATACACGAACTCGGTCCGCTCTGGCGTTTGGGCCTCCCACATCCCAACGAGGTCGAACCCGTGGCGCTTCATGATCCGGGCGGCATGATCTCTGAACCGGTCGTGGAAGAACTGTTTGTTGTGCTCGAATATTTCGTAGATTCGGATTTGGTGGATGGTCATCGAATTCTCCGGCATCTGCTCGGCAGGCGATCATGACCTAAGTGAGGGTGTAAGGCTCACACTTGGTCGTTTGTTGCTGGTCGAAGGAAGATCAGACACCTCCTGCCTGAGGAGCGGTGGCCTGGGCGCGGCGCTCCCCGGTGCGCTGCCTCATGACCGTGAGCGTCAGACAGGCTCCGCAGGTCCAGCAGGTGGTGCATGATGGGCCTTGGTGACCGCGTGGCACTTGTTTGCAGGCTGCAAAAATAAGGCACGGCGCGGAAAGGTTCAACAGCGGTGGTCGCCGTAAGACACGATCAGTTGCAGCCTCTGGGAATGGTCGACGCTACGCGACGACTTGAGCAAGACGTCTCGTTGCCAGAAGCGGGGCAGTGTGAAATTAGATACTCTCGCCAGTGCCCAATTGGATTGTGTAGGCACGCCGCGCGGGGACGTGCCACGCGCACGTCAGAGATTCGCATAATATATATTATGGAACTTTTTCAATTGCGCCAAACTGGCAGAAACTGGGATCGGATGTCGTCTACACCTACCGCTCAGGCCCCGCCAGGCAGCTTCAGTCCGACATTGCGCGCGTAGACCTTGGCCACGGCAGCGTCGTCTTCCCGGCCCAAGCCCATCCCTGAGGCAGCGACGAACTGCTGCAATGCCGCCGCCGCTATCGGCGCGGAAAACCGCGAAGCCCGCGCAACGTCCAACACGATGCCCAGATCCTTGGGCCAGATGTCGATTGCCGAGTGCGGCGCGTAATCGCCTTCAACGACGTGGGGCGCCCGGTTTTCCAGCATCCAGCTGGTTCCCGCGCATTTCGGAATCACCTTGAGGAAGGTTTCCGGGGCCACGCCCTGAGTCATCCCGAAAGTAATGGCTTCCGCCATCGCCGCGATATGCACGCCCGCCAGCATCTGGTTGACCGCTTTCATCGCCGATCCCGCGCCGGCGGTGTCGCCCAATTCGAACACCGTTTCGGCTATGGCGTCCAGGATCGGTCGCGCCGTCTCAAACGCCTCCGGGGTCCCGGAGGCCATGATCGACAGCTGGCCTTCAGCTGCTTTGACCGAGCCTCCGGAAATCGGGGCGTCGAGATAATGGACGCCATAGCCGGCGCAGCGAGCGGCCATGTCCCGCGCAAAGTCAGGCGCCACGGTCACGCAGCAGATGACTACCGCCCCCTTGGGCAACTTTGGCACGATCGCGTCCGCGCCGAAGAGGACCTCTTGGGTCTGTGCTGCATTCAGCACCACCACCAGCACTGCATCGAGGGTTGGTGCCGAAACCGAGATGCTGTCCGTGGTTGCGCCGGCGGCCTGAAGGCGCTCGACGGCATTCGGATTGATGTCTGCGCCGCAGACTTCATGCCCCGCGCGCAAAAGCGACGAAGCGATGCCATAACCCATAGACCCCAGTCCAAAGACACCAGCTTTCATAGCATGTTCCGTTTCGTTCTTTCGGCAGCCGCCTCGCCTCGTACACGTATCCAACTCCCAAAGTCATAACGCTTTGCAGGATCGCTCGAAAAGAAGTCACCTCTAGGCCATATGAGCGTCGTCGGCGACTTCCAGCGCACAGGCAGTAACAAGGCGACTGATACAGCTACTGCGCTGCCGCTGTTTCCTCGACGACGACCTCGATCCGCATCCCGTCATAGGCCGGCGTCACATTGGCCGGCGTCGTGGCATCGACCGTCGCGAAATCCATGTCGATATGGAGATTGGTCAGGATCGCCTGGCGCGGCGCGAAGCGTCCGACGAGCTCGAGCGTCTCCGGCAGGCTCAGATGGCTGGGGTGCGGCGTCGGGCGCAAGGCGTCGACCACCCAGACGTCGAGGCCGGTGACGGATTTTGCCGACCGCTCGGGGATGCCGGAGAGATCGCAGGAATAGGCAAAGCCGCCAACGCGGAAGCCGAGCGAGATGATGCCGCCATGTTCCTGCTCGAACGGTTCGACGGTGATGGTACCACCGGGGCCGTCGATGCTGAGGGATTGGCCGGTGCGGATAATATTGGCGTTGAGGATCGGCGGATAGTCGCTTCCTGGCGGCGCGGCAAAGCAATAGCCGAAGGCCTCGCGGATACGCTCGCCCGCCGTCTCGGCGAAATAGACCTCGACCCGCTTGCGTGTATGCAGCGCCAGGACCCGAAGATCGTCGATCCCATGGGTGTGGTCGGCATGCTCATGGGTGTAAAGCACGGCATCGATACGGTCGACGTGGGCATCAAGCAGCTGCTCGCGCAGATCGCAGCCGGTATCGACGAGGATGCGGGTTACTCCGTCGCTGTCTTCACGACGGCCTTCGATCAGCAGTGAGCAGCGCCGGCGCCGGTTGCGGGGGTCGTCGGGATCGCAGGCGCCCCAGATGTTGCCGATACGCGGTACGCCGCCGGACGAGCCGCAGCCCAGGACGGTTGCGGTGATGCGGGTGGCAGCCGGCACGGTCAGGCCAGCCCCGTTTTCGAGAACAGCCGGGCGAAATTGGCGGTCGACTCCCGGGCGAGCGCCTCGAACTCCATGCCGCGGACCTCGGCCAGTCGCTCGGCCGTATGCCTTACGAAAGCTGGCTCGTTTGGTTTTCCGCGGTGTGGCACGGGCGCAAGATAAGGCGCATCCGTCTCGACGAGATAGCGGTCGGCCGGCACGAATTCGGCGACGGCGCGGATCTCCTCGGCGTTCCTGAAGGTGACGATGCCCGAGAACGAGACATAGCCACCCAGGGCCAGCCCCCGCCTCGCGAGGTCGGCGCCCGACGAGAAGCAATGCAGAACGAAGGGGAAAGCCCCCTGCTCCGTTTCCTCCTCGAGTATCCGGGCCATGTCGTCGTCTGCTTCTCGGCTGTGGATAACCAGTGGAAGACCCGTGGCGCGGGCCGCCGCGATGTGGCGGCGGAAACCTTCGGTCTGCGCATCGCGAGGGGAATTGTCGTAGTGGTAATCGAGGCCGGCTTCGCCGATGGCAACGCACTTAGGATGGGCGGAAAGACGGATCAGATCCTCGGACGCGATGTGCAGTTCCTCGTGCGCGTTGTGCGGATGCGTGCCGACCGAGCACCAGACGTTCGCGAAACGTTCCGAGAGCGCGACGTAGGTGGAAAAGTTCTCCACACGTGTGGATATCGTCACCATGCCGGCCACCCCCGCCTCGGCGGCGCGCGCCATCACGCCATCGAGATCGCCGGCCAGCGAATCGAAGTCGAGGTGGCAGTGGCTGTCGATCAGCATCAGGCTTCGTCCGTGCGCTCGAAGCGGGCAAACACCGGCTGCGGGACAGGAAGCTCGGTGCCGGGCGTCAGTGCGCCGGTCTCGTTGGCGAAGGCCAAAAGCCGCCTATCCTCGGGAACGGCCAGAGCGTCAAGGAGTCTGGTGGCCGAGCCGGGCGTGAACGCAAGCATCGGAATGCTCAGGCGGCGAACGAGCTCGGCTGTCACATAGAGGACAGTCGCCATACGCGCCGGATTCGTCTTCTTCAGCGCCCACGGCTCCTCGCCAGCGAAATAGTTGTTGGCTGCGCCGAGGGCCGAGACAATTTCGGCGGCGGCCTCGTGAATGGCCTGTTCGTCCATGGCCTTGACGGCCGCGGCAATCGCGTCGTCGGAAAGTTTGAGGACGGCCTTGTCGCTCTCAGTCGGCTCTCCCGGTTGCGGCACCTTGGCATCGCAGTTCTTGTTGATCATCGAGAGTGAGCGTTGTGCCAGATTGCCGAGGTTGTTGGCGAGATCGGCGTTGGATCGGTTGACCAGCTTGTTGCGGCTATAGTCGCCGTCGTTGCCGAAAGAGACCTCGCGCAGGAAGAAGAAACGCACAGAATCGGCACCGAATTCCTCGACGAGTGCAAACGGATCGATGACGTTGCCGAGCGACTTGCTCATCTTCTGGCCGTCGACAGTCAGGAAACCGTGAGCGAAGACCCGCTGCGGCACCGGCAGCCCGGCGCTCATCAGGAAGGCCGGCCAGTAGACAGTGTGGAAACGGATGATGTCCTTGCCGATGACGTGAAGGTTGGCCGGCCAGTACTTCTGGAACTGCTCGGACGTGTCATCGGGAAAGCCGATGCCCGTGATGTAGTTGGTCAACGCATCGATCCAGACATACATCACATGGCCGGGCGCGCCCGGTACTGGTATGCCCCAGTCGAAGGTCGTCCGGGAAATGGAGAGGTCCTGGAGGCCGCCCCTGACGAACGAGATGACCTCGTTGCGCCTCTCCTTGGGTGCGATGAAATCCGGGTTGTCCTCATAGAGCTTGAGGAGCCGATCCTGATATGCCGAGAGGCGGAAGAAATAGCTGGGCTCGACCACCCATTCGACAGGCGCGCCCGAAGGCGCATACTTCTTGCCGTCCGGCCCCTGGGTCAGCTCGTCCTCGTCGAAATAGGCCTCGTCGCGGACCGAATACCACCCCTCGTATGAGTCCTGGTAAATGTCGCCATTGGCTCCGTGGGAGGCCATGCGCTTCCAGATTTCCTGGCTCGAGGCAAGGTGGCGAGGTTCGATAGTGCGGATGAAATCGTCGTTGGAGACATCGAGCACCTCGGCAAGGCGCTTGAACTCACCGGCATTGCGGTCTGCAAGATCGCGCACCGGCACGCCTTGGGCGGCGGCCGTCTGCAGCATCTTGATGCCGTGCTCGTCCGTGCCCGTCAGAAAGAACACGTCTCGTCCCTCAAGCCGCTTGAAGCGGGCGATGGCGTCGGTCGCGATCATCTCATAGGCGTGCCCGATATGGGGGGCGCCGTTGGGATAGGAGATCGCTGTAGTGACGTAGAAGGGTTTGGCGGTCATTGCTGGGTGGCCGGGGAGGATGTGGCGTGAACGTGTTTTCTGATGGCGTCGAGGAAAGTTACGAGCGTCTGCCTCATATCGAGGTTAAGCGCGTCGGTCTCGGCAAACAGGGCGTCAGCCTTCTCCCATAGCTCGTTCGCGGAGGCAAGGCGCATCCGGTCCGTCTGGACAGCGGCCGATCGTGCCTCGCCGGCCACCCAATCGGTCAGTATTTCGCGGGCAAACGAGAGATCGGGGCTGTCGCGATCCGCTGCCAGCGCATCGGCGAGGGCAAGATGCGCGGCAGCTGGATGCGCGGCGGGCGCGCGCAGCCACGCCTGAAGGGCACCAAGGGGGCTGTCCGCCCCAAGCCCCAGCGCTTCGAAGGCGCGCCGCGGCCGGCCGCCGGCGAGCGAGACGGCTTGGGCGAGTTCGTCGGGTTCGATGTCGGGCCGCTGCGCCTGCAGCACGGCTGACACCTCGGCGTCGGCCAGCGGACGCAACGCGAGGTTATGGCAGCGAGAGCGGATGGTCGGCAGCAACTGGCGCGGTCGGTGTGAAACGAGGAGGAACGTCGTTTCAGGCGGCGGCTCCTCGAGAGTTTTAAGCAAGGCGTTGGCAGCGCTCGGATTGCAATCGTCGATCGCGTCGACAATGGCGATCCGGTGGCCGGACCGCCCGCGTGTCATGTGCAGTTCTTCACGCAGTTCGCGCACGTCCTCGACACGGATGACGGTATAAAAGCCCCTGCCCTCGCGCGGCCTGCGCCGCAGCACCTGAACGTTGGGATGGGCGCCAGCGGCGATCTGTTCGTCAACGCGATGGGCGTCTTCGTCACCCGTAGCAGTGAGTATCTCACGCGTCAGGGTGAAGGCGAGCGTGGCCTTGCCGATTCCTTGCGGTCCGTGAAGCAGAATGGCGCCGGGCAACCGGCCGGCGGCAAGCTGGGCGTTGATGGACGCGCGGGCGGCATGGTGTCCCACTACTCCGACTTGTTGCTCGGGCAGCGCGACGTCGGCGATGGCGTCCGGAACGGTCAAGCCTGGTGCTCGGCGAGTTGCTGGGCGAAGCGGGTGGAAACGATCTGCCAGATGGCCTCTTCGAGTGCACTCTCGGGCTGATCAGCGGAGATGACGACGCAGCGCTCGGGATTGTCGCGGGCAATGGCGAGGAAGTTCTCGCGCAGGCGCCGGTGCCAGACGAGGTCTTCCTTTTCGAAGCGGTCGCCGGTGACGGCGAGGCCGTCTTCGACGGCGCGTGTCTCGACGCGGCGGAAGGCGACGTCCGGGTCCATGTCCAGCACGATCGTCAGGTCGGGCGTGTAGCCATTAAGCGCCAGCTCCTCAAGCGCGCCGATCAGCTTGTCGTCGACTCCACCAGTCAGCCCCTGATAGGCGCGGGTGGAATCGTGGAAGCGGTCGCAAAGGACCCAGCGGCCTGCGGCAAGGTTGGGCGCGATCAACTCATTGACATGGTCGAGGCGGGCCGAGGCGAAAAGCACCGCTTCGGCACCCGCGCCCCAGCTTTCCGAGCGGCCCTGCAAGATGAAGGAGCGGATGGCTTCTGCCTTGGGAGTGCCGCCCGGCTCCCGGGTGCGCACGGCATCTATCCCGGCGCGGTTGAGACGGGCCAGAAGCCGCCTCACCTGGGTCGACTTGCCAACGCCCTCCCCCCCTTCGAAGGTGATAAAGCGGGCGCCGCTGGAATAGCGCGGTTCGGGCATTGGTCTATAGGTTCCTGGGTTTGGACGATGGTCTGCAGATACCACAATATCGATTGTGTGGTAGCGGCAAACAACCCGTCAGAGCGTGATGCGATTTGACAGAGACGGATCGCGCGCTCCGACCTTGATGTCGCGGAACTTACCGCGAGAACCGGTTCCCATTTTCTCGCATCTCGCCTTAGAGCCAACCCAGGGCAAGCTGCTTAATCGCGTCAGTGGCGCGGCGCACGATGCCGCCCTGCTTCACGTCGTCGGCCGCGTAGAGCGGTGCGGCCTGGATGAGTTGCTCATTGCAATAGACACGCAGCTCGGCGACACGCTCGCCGGTGGCGACCGGGGGCAGCAACGGCCCCTGGTAGGTTATGTCGGCGGTCAGGCACCGGCGCGAGCCGCGAGGCAGGTAAAGATCGACCGAACCTTCGCCGATGAGGCCCACACTCCCATCCTCGCCGCCGTAGACGTCGGCATAGCCGATGATCTGACCCGCGGCGAAAGCAGGTATGCGTTCAAAGGCGCGGGTCCCCCAAGTGATGAGTTTCCGGGCCTCCTCGGTGCGCTGGTTCATGCTGTCGAGGCCGTGGACCACGGCGATGAGCCGGCGGCCGCCCTCGTCAGTGGAGACCACCGATCCATAGCCGGCCGCTTCGGTGTGACCGGTTTTGAGGCCGTCGACACCGATCCCCATTTCGACCAGCGAGTTGCGGTTGGACTGCTTGATGTTGTTCCACTCGAACTCGGGCTCGGAGAAGATGTGATAGTATTCGGGGAACTCGCGGATCAGGTAGCGCGCCAGCGTCGCCAGATCGCGGGCAGTTACGTACATGTCTGGATCCGGTAACCCGGTCGAATTGGTGAAATGCGAGCCGGTGAGGCCAATCTCGGCGGCCAGCTCGTTCATCATCAGAGCGAAGGTACTCTCGGTGCCTGCGATACCTTCGGCAAGGATGATGCTGGCATCGTTGCCGGACTGGATGATGACCGAACGCAAAAGGTTCTCGACACTGATCCTGGAGTTGAGCTCGGCGAACATGGTCGACCCACCGGAGGCTGCTCCGCCCCTGCGCCAGGCATTCTCGGAAACGAAGAGCTCAGTGTCGAGCGAAAGGCGCCCGGAACGCAGTTCGTTGAACACCACAGCGATCGTCATGAGCTTGGCCATGCTGGCCGGCTCCATAGGCTCGTCGGCATTCTCCTGAAACAGCACTGTTCCGGACTCGTGGTCCACGAGGAGCGCGTATCTGGCGGCTGTCTCGAACTGCACCTGAGCCACCGCTTGGCCTGACACGCCGAACACGGCAACGAGTATCACCAGCACTTGCGACACGTATCGCATCAACCACCGTCCGGCGGGGAGCATGGTGGCCCTGCCCGCATCACCAACTACCGATAGGGCAGATATTACAGGCTGATGTCATTGAGGCCAAGGCCGCGGGCAAGGCCGAGAACATCGTCGCCGGCAACACCGGGCTTCAGATGTGTCAGCGTCAGACGCGTGGCTGGCGCACCGGCGATCTCCACCTGCTCCTCATCGACGGCGCCAAGAACCGCAAACGCCTCGGCGACGGCAACCGCCCCGTCGGGATTAGCGAAGACGCCGAGAGCAATGCCGACGGCACGGGCATCGGCATCGTAGGCCCGCATCGCCTCGCGCAGCTCGAACGCCTCACCGGCCATCGCATTGACCGCGGCATGGGCGCTGGTGATTGCGGCATCCTGCTCCTCGGGCGTCGTTTGCGCATAGGAGAAGAGATCGTTGATGAAGTTGGTCGTCATGCCGACGAGCGAACGGTCGCCGGCTGAGGCGACGCGCGTCGGGCCGGTCTCCTGATAAGCCGGTCCGGAATAGCTGGCGACGAGCATGCGGGTATCGTCGCCATTGAGCGGCGCCGGCCCGACATATTCAACCTGGACGTCCGTCGAACCGTTGCCGACATACCCCAGCATACTGGCGGCGCGGTAGGAGAGGTCGATGATGCGGCCGGGCATATAGGGCCCCCGGTCGTTGACGCGCACGACAAGCGAGCGGCCGTTGCGCTGGTTGGTTACGCGCACATAGGACGGGAGCGGCAAGGTCGGATGCGCGGCGGTGATGGCATTGGCCGAAAAGATTTCGCCATTGGCGGTGCGGCGGCCGTGGAAGTCGGCTCCGTACCAGGAGGCTTCGCCAGCGGCGGCGTAGTCGGAAGGGTTCTCTTGCGGGTGGTAGGTCTTGCCGCGGACCGTGTACGGTTTGCCAACGAGGTGGCGGCCGCCACCCTTAGGTGGGTTGGGATCGCGCGTAACGCGCGGCGAAACGGCGACGCCATATTCGGACGAAGAAAAGGCGGCGCGCTTGACAGTCGGCCCAAGACCCATACCTGAACAGGCGGTCAGGACCGTTGCGGCCGCGGCCGTCAGGACAACAAGGCGGCAGGTGCGGTAGGACATGCGGTTTGGCAAAGTACGCTCGGATTGAAATGCCAGCAATTTAACTCAATGGCGAAGAACGAGCGCGCATAGAAGCCGCTAGTGGTTGAAAGGTCGTTAAGGGGGCAAAAGTTTGCGTGCCCGGCGGAGGGTTTGGGAACGCTGTCTCGGCTCCGCCCTTGTGGCTAAAGTGATATAAAGATATCTTTATGTGATCCGCCGGAGATGGTGGAGCGAAATTCTGGAAGAAAGACGAATATCCATGAGCACCCACGGCGAGAGCGCACGATACTCGGCAACCGCCCTACCCGATGGGGCGGAGGTGCGTGAGGCAATCACAGCTGCTGCGCGCGAACGCATCCTAATTCTCGACGGCGCCATGGGTACGATGATCCAGCGCTTGAACTTCACCGAAGAGGACTTCCGCAGTGAGCGATTCAAGGACTGGCACCTGCCGTTGCGTGGCAATAATGATCTGCTGATCCTCACCCAGCCTCAGGCCATCGAGGATATCCACTACGCCTATGCCAAGGCGGGGGCCGACATGGTCGAGACCAACACGTTCTCGTGTACCAGCGTCGCGCAGGCCGACTATGGGCTCGAGGACTATATCTACGAACTCAACCTCGAGGGCGCGCGGGTAGCGCGGCGGGCTGTCGAACGGGCAACCGCCGAGGATGGCAAGCGCCGGTTCGTCGCCGGTGCACTCGGGCCAACCAACAAGACGTCGTCCATGTCGACAGACGTCAACAATCCAGGGCACCGCTCGATCACCTTCGATGGACTTGTCGAGGCTTACGGAGAGGCCATCGAAGGGCTGCTCGACGGTGGCGCCGATACGCTTTTGTTCGAGACGATCACCGACACGCTCAATACCAAGGCCGGCATCTTCGCGGCCGAAAAGGTATTCGCCGAGCGGGGCCGCTGGCTGCCGATCATGATCTCGGGCACGATCACCGACCTTTCCGGACGTACGCTTTCGGGGCAGACACCGACGGCTTTCTGGCACTCGGTGCGGCATGCCAAGCCACTGACTATCGGCCTCAACTGTGCGCTCGGCGCCAATGCCATGCGCACACACATCGGAGAGTTGAGCGAGGCGGCCGACACCCTCATCTGCGCCTATCCCAACGCGGGCCTGCCCAACGAGATGGGTCAGTATGACGAAAGCCCGGAATTCATGGCCGAGCAGATCGAGGCTTTCGCGCGTGACGGCTACGTCAATATCGTGGGCGGTTGCTGCGGTTCCACGCCCGATCATATTCAGGCCATCGCCGAAGCTGTCGGGAGGCATGCTCCTCGGCAGGTGCCGCAGGTTGAGACGCGGCTGCGGCTTTCCGGGCTGGAACCCTTCACGCTCACCAACGACATTCCGTTCGTCAACATCGGCGAGCGCACCAACGTGACGGGATCAGCGCGCTTCAGGAAGCTTATCACCGCCGGAGATTACGCTGCCGCTTTGGAAGTTGCGAGAGATCAGGTCAGCAACGGCGCCCAAATCATTGATGTCAATATGGATGAGGGCCTGATCGACAGCCAAAAGGTGATGGTCGAGTTCCTCAACCTGCTGGCTGCCGAGCCCGATATCGCTCGCGTCCCGTTGATGATCGACTCCTCCAAATGGGAGGTGATCGAGGCGGGCCTCAAATGCGTGCAGGGCAAGGCGCTGGTCAACTCGATCTCCATGAAGGAGGGCGAAGAGGCTTTTCTGCACCATGCCCGGCTGGTGAGGTCGTATGGAGCCGCCGTGGTGGTGATGGCCTTCGACGAGGACGGCCAGGCCGACACGCTCGAGCGCAAGGTCGCCATCTGCTCCCGCGCCTATAAGCTCCTGACCGAAGTGGTCGGCTTCCCACCTGAGGACATCATCTTCGATCCCAACGTCTTCGCGGTTGCGACTGGCATCGAGGAGCACAACGGCTACGGCGTCGCCTTCATCGAAGCGACGCGGCAGATCACGGCGACCCTGCCCCACGTCCACATCTCGGGCGGTGTTTCCAACCTCTCGTTCTCGTTCCGTGGTAACGAGCCGGTGCGCGAGGCGATGCACTCGGTGTTTCTCTACCACGCCATCCAGGCTGGCATGGACATGGGTATCGTCAACGCCGGGCAGCTTGCGGTCTACGAGACCATCGATGCGGAATTGCGCGAGGCCTGCGAGGACGTAATCCTCAACCGGCGCGAGGATGGGACGGACCGGCTGCTGGAACTTGCCGAACGCTACAGGGGACAGGCTGGCGGCGAGGCCAAGGCCAAGGATTTGTCATGGCGGCAACTGCCTGTCGGCGAGCGCATCAGTCATGCACTCGTCAATGGCATCACCGAATTCATCGAAGCCGACACCGAGGAAGCGCGTCAGCAGTTCGACCGGCCGCTCCATGTGATCGAGGGCCCGCTGATGGAGGGCATGAACGTCGTCGGTGACCTCTTCGGCTCAGGCAAGATGTTCCTGCCGCAGGTGGTCAAGTCCGCTCGGGTGATGAAGCAGGCGGTTGCTTACCTCCTGCCCTTCATGGAGGCCGAGAAAGAGGCCAATGGCGATACCGGGCGCAAGAGTGCCGGCAAGGTGCTGATGGCGACGGTCAAGGGCGACGTGCACGACATCGGAAAGAACATCGTCGGGGTCGTCCTCGCCTGCAACAATTACGAGATCATCGATCTCGGCGTCATGGTGCCAACCCAGAAGATCCTGGAGACGGCGCGCAATGAGAACGTGGACGTCATCGGTCTTTCCGGCCTCATCACACCCTCCCTCGACGAGATGGTGCATGTGGCTGCCGAGATGGAGCGCGAGGGCTTCGACATCCCGCTGCTGATCGGCGGCGCGACAACCAGCCGCGTACATACGGCGGTCAAGATCCACCCGCGCTACGAGCGCGGCCAAACGGTCTATGTCAACGATGCCAGTCGCGCCGTCGGCGTCGTCTCGAACCTGCTGTCGGAGCAAAAAGACAAGTTCGTTGCCGGTGTGCGGGCCGAGTACGCCAAAGCGGCGGCCGCTCATATGCGAGCCGAAGCCGAGAAGCAGCGCCTGCCGCTTGTCAGGGCGCGCACCAACGCCTTCAAGCCGGATTGGGTGGGCTATACGCCGCCCACGCCGAAGTTCCTCGGCACGCGCGTCTTCGAGAATTTCGATCTCGCCACTCTCGCCCGCTATATCGACTGGACGCCCTTCTTTCAGACGTGGGAGTTGAAAGGCCGATTCCCCGCTATCCTTCAGGATGAGAAGCAGGGTGAGGCGGCGCGCCAGCTCTATGAAGACGCGCAGCGCATGCTGTCGCAGATCATCACCGATAAGTGGTTTCAGCCGCGGGCGGTGATCGGCTTCTGGCCCGCCAACGCTGTTGGCGACGATATCCGGCTTTATGCGAACGAGGCGCGCAAGGACGAGCTCGCTACGCTGTTCACGCTCCGCCAGCAGCTCACCAAGCGGGATGGCAAGGCCAACATGGCGCTCGCCGATTTCGTCGCACCGGCCGAGAGTGGTAAGGCCGATTTTGTCGGTGGATTCGTGGTGACCGCGGGCATCGAGGAAGTGGCCATCGCCGAGCGCTTCGAGCGGGCAAACGACGACTATTCCTCGATCCTCGTCAAGGCATTGGCCGATCGCTTCGCCGAGGCACTGGCCGAATACACGCATGAGCAGGTGCGGAAGGACTATTGGGGTTACGCCGCCGATGAGGCGCTGAGCGCCGACGAGCTCATTCTGGAGAATTATCGGGGCATCCGCCCTGCCCCCGGCTATCCGGCTCAGCCCGACCATACGGAAAAGACCACGCTCTTCGAACTGCTCGATGCCGAGAAGGCCGTCGGTGTGACATTGACCGAAAGCTATGCGATGTGGCCCGGCTCGTCGGTTTCCGGCCTCTACCTGTCGCATCCGGATGCCTACTATTTTGGCGTTGCCAAAGTCGAGCGCGACCAGGTGCTCGACTATGCGGCGCGCAAGGGCATGGCGGTCGAGGACGTCGAACGCTGGCTCGGACCGGTCCTCAACTACATTCCCGGCCCGGCGATCCAGGCGGCTGAATGACCAGCGGCCCGTTCGACATAGGCGGACGCAAGATTCCGGTCACGGTAGTCGGGCCGGGCGGCACGATGTCCCTGCCCGGTCCCGGTGTTGCGGTGCTGCAGCTTGGGCCCGAGGCGGACCATGCACACGGCAATGGCGACTTCTGCCCGGCCTGCGAAGCGCGCACGGACGTGCGGGCGCTGCTCTTCGATCTGCTGGAGGCTGCGCGCCAAGGCCTGCGGCCGCCGTTCGGCGCCGTGCTGCTGGATGCGAGGGCGGTCGGCGATGTGGAGCCAGTCGTTGCGGCGCTTGAAGGACGCATGCCGGCCCGAGCAATGCGCGACCATACCGTGGCTCGGCGATTCAGGCTGGCAGGGTAAGTTCATACGGACGAGTTGACGATCCTCAGGCAGCGGTATTCGATGGGTCGGCTGCTCGGGCAGCGAAGCGCCGGGTTTCGTGACAACGGTCCAGACTGAGTCCGAACCCCCACGTCGGGAGGGGTCGTATGGAAACGATCAGTGTTCGCTATATCGTCGAGGACGCCGCGGAGGCGGCAGGTTTCTATAGAGACATGCTCGGCTTCAACGTGGAGGCGAACCCAGGGCCCGGATTTGCCATGCTTTCGAAGGGCGCACTGAGGTTACTGCTCAACGCAGCCGGGGCCGGAGGAGCGGGCCAGCAGATGCCGGATGGCTCGAGCCCGCAACCCGGGGGCTGGAACCGTATCCAGCTTCAATCCGACGATCTCGAAGCCGAAATCGAGCGGCTGAACGGGCTAGGCGCCAAGTTCAGGAACACCCTCGTCCAAGGCCGGGGCGGCAAGCAAATCCTACTGGAGGATCCCTCCGGCAACCTCATCGAACTCTTCGAGCCGGCACGGCAGCCCTGACGGGGCCGTACGCTTCCTTGGCAACCATGGCTAAACTGTCAGATCGCTTGGCGGCTCCAGTCCGTTGATCAGCGAGGCGCAGGTGACGGTATTGGCCAAGAGGCAGGCGATGGTCATCGGACCGACGCCGCCGGGCACCGGAGTGATCGCGCCGGCGATTTCGACGGCGGCAGCGTAGTCGATGTCGCCGATCAATCGCGTCTTGCCCTCGCCCCTCTCCGGCGCCGGCACGCGGTTGATACCCACGTCGATGACCGTCGCGCCCGGCTTGATCCAGTCGCCCTTGACCATCAGCGGACGGCCGACGGCCGCAACGACGATGTCTGCCCGGCGCACGACCTCGGCGAGGTCGCGGGTGCGCGAATGGGCGATGGTGACGGTGCAGTTTTCGCGCAGCAGCAACTGCGCCATGGGCTTGCCCACGAGGTTGGAGCGGCCGAGGACGACGGCATTCAGCCCTTCCAGCGACCCGAGGTATTCACGCAGCAGCAACAGGCAGCCAAGCGGCGTGCAGGACACCGGGCCCGGCAGGCCGATCTGCACCTTGCCGACATTGGCCGGCGTGAAGCAGTCGACGTCCTTGTCCGGCGAAATGGCGTCGATGACCTTGTTGGGGTCGATATGAGCCGGCACGGGCATTTGCACAAGAATGCCATGCACTTGACTGTCTTCATTCAACTTATGGACGAGTGCGAGGAGCTCTGCCTCCGGCGTCTCTGCAGGCAATTCGTATTTGAACGAGGCCATGCCCACCTCGACGGTCAGCTTGGCCTTGCTTGAAACGTACACCTGGCTGGCCGGATCTTCGCCGACGATGACCACGGCAAGACCCGGAGTAAGTGCATGTTCGGCCTTCAAGCGTGTCACGTGACCGGCAACCCGTCCGCGCAAAGTCTCTGCAAAGCTCTTGCCGTCGATAATGGTCGCCGCCATGGTTGCTCTCCGCTGTCGCCGCTCAATATAGAACAGATAATCTATTGATGGGTCGATATGGAACGAATCGTCCGGCGACACAAGCCCATCGGCCCTCGGGGCCTTCAAATAGGGAAACACAAATGATCCGTCCATGGCTTTGCGCTTTGCCGCTCCTCGGTGCGTTGATTGGCACTCCCTGCGCCGACGAACTCGACAAGCAAGCGGAAAAGGTATTCGCAGCAAGCTATGGCGAACGGTGCACATGGTACGTCGAAGACGAGGAGAGACCGGCGCCGGAGCGTTATAGCTTTTCCTATCCCGGCTACGATGAGCAGACAGACGAGGTTACGGTCTTTCGCTACTTCTGCATGAGCGGGGCCTATAATGTAATCCATGCCTATCTCATTGCCAGGGAACATGACGCCGTCTTGCCTCTGCAGTTCCCTGCGCCGGACTTCGATGCCAAAATGGAGAATGACAGCCTGGAAGCCGCGCTCGATAGCCTGACCGTGACGGGCATGACCGTGGAGCCGGTGCTGGTCAATTCCGAGATCGACGCGGAAACGGGCACGATCAGGAGTTTCAGCCTCTGGCGGGGCCTCGGCGATGCGAGCTCGAGCGGAACCTGGGAACTGGCGGAGGACCATTATGTCCTCACCCACTACGAAGTCGACCCGAGCTATGACTCTGAGATGAATCCGGTGGTGGCGGTGGACTTCCCGTCGCCGCCCGTCACACCGTAGATTGCGGGAGGCGCCGATGGCCGGGCAAAAGACGGTTCCAACATCGACCGACATCGACAGCTTCATCGCCGCCATTCCGGACGAGCGCCGGCGCGCCGATGCGCAAACGCTCGTCGAGCTGATGGGTCGGGTGACCGGTGAACCGCCGATCCTCTGGGGCTCGATGGTCGGATTCGGGCGCTATCACTACAGGTACGCGAGCGGACACGAAGGGGATACCTTCCTCATCGGTTTCGCGCCGCGCAAGAACGAGTTCAGCATCTATCTGAGTTGCCTCGAGGCGTCGGAGAATGAGGAATGTGCCGACTTGTTCGCCCGACTTGGCAAGCACCGCATGGGCAAGGGATGCCTCTACGTCAACAAGATCGCTGATATCGACCTCAACGTACTGCAGGACCTCGTGCGCGTGTCGATCGCGACGATCGAAAGGATGTATCCCAGCAAATAGAAAGGGCCACGTCGCATCTCTGCAGGCGTGGCCCCAAATGGGAAGAGTTTCACCGCGCTGTTGAGGGCTTGGGGGACAAGCGGTGAAAGGAACTTCCCTCATTCACCGGTGCATGGGTCGCTTGCTTGGCCAGTGAACTGCATTCAAGATGGTGCGCGAATACGGCAGGAAAAGAGCCATCACCGAAAGGTGAATGTCATTTTTGCCAGCCGTCGCGGCTTGCCGCCGCCCGTGATTGCTGGCATGCCGGATGCACAAGGCGAAATCCGCGATAATCCCCGCACTTACCGGAGACGAGGGCCGCCAGCCGGCCTCGATGAGACACCGATGACGACCATCAGCCCGCCCCCGCTCGAAAAGAAGTCATTCACAGAACCGGCCGCGGCCTGGGAGTATCTGGCCCATATCTATCACCGCAACACCGCGTTCGTGCGCGATAAGCTCGAAAAGCTCAGCCGGGGCATCGTTCCCGAGGGGCGGGTGCGAGCGTGCTATCCGCAGGTCGAGGTGCGCTCGACGAGTTTCGGCAAGAGCGAGTCTACCCTGCCCTACGGATATCTGCATACTCCCGGCATCTACCGCACGACGGTGACGGCGCCCGAACTCTTCCGCACTTATTACGAGGAGCAGTTCGCCGTTATTCTCAAGAACCACGGCGGCACGATCGACATCGGGGAGTCGCAAACGCCTGTTCCCCTGCACTTCGCGCTGGCCGCCAACGCGCAGATCGACGGTGCGGCACTCGCCGGGCAGGGCCTTCCGTTGCGCGACGTGTTCGATGCTCCCGACCTCACCCATACCGACGACGAGATCGCCAACGGCACGTTCGTGCCGCCCTATGGCGGGCCCTACCCGCTGGCCGCGTTCACCGCGCCGCGCGTCGACTATTCGCTCTACCGGCTCAACCACTATACGGGCACGGAAGCGGAGCACTTCCAGAACTTCGTGATCTTTACCAACTACGCGTTCTATATCGACGAGTTCTGCCGGGTAGCCTACGAGCACATGAAGGCCGGGCACCCGCACTATGACAGCTTCGTCGAGCCCGGCAACTTCGTCACGCTGAACTCCCGGCTGGGCGGCGGCACCGTCGGGGCGCCGGCGGGGCGCACGCCGCAGATGCCTGCCTATCACCTGAAGGCAGGCCGCAGCCGCGGCATCACCATGATCAATATCGGCGTCGGCCCTTCGAACGCCAAGACGATCACCGATCACATCGCGGTATTGAGGCCCCATGCATGGATCATGCTTGGGCACTGCGCGGGCCTCAGGAATTCCCAGGAGCTGGGCGACTACGTGCTGGCGCACGCTTATGTACGTGAGGACCACGTGCTCGATGCAGATCTTCCGCTCTCGGTGCCGATCCCGGCACTCGCCGAGGTGCAGGTGGCACTCGAGGAGGCCGTGCGGGACGTAACCCAGCTCGAGGGGCTCGAGACCAAACGGATCATGCGTACCGGAACGGTAGCGACGTTCGACAACCGCAACTGGGAGCTGCGTGACCAGGTCGAGATCATCCGGCGCCTCTCGCAGTCACGCGCCATCGCGCTCGATATGGAGAGCGCGACGATCGCGGCCAACGGCTTCCGCTTCCGCGTGCCTTACGGCACGCTGCTCTGCGTCTCCGATAAGCCGCTGCATGGGGAATTGAAGCTGCCCGGCATGGCCTCGGATTTTTACCGCACGCAGGTCAACCGGCACTTGCTCATCGGGCTCAAAGCCATGGAGATCCTGCGCGACCAGCCGGCTGAGCGGCTGCATTCGAGGAAGCTCAGGAGCTTTGCCGAGACGGCGTTCCAGTAGCCTCAGGCGTCGGCATGGTGATGACGACCTTGCCGATGGCAAGTCCATCGCCCAGCCGGCGGAGAGCCGCAGCGCCTTCGGCCAGGGGCCAGGTGCTGTCGATGACGGGCTTCAGTTCCCCTTTCACGCACCGGGCGGCGAGGTCGTCGAGGTCGGCAACGGCCGGCTTGTGCATGAGGAGTTCGAGACGCTGGCCGTGCTTGCGGCCGACCATCGAACCGAGTGCGGCGACCTGCAGGAGCGTGCCGATGCTGCCGCCAATGACCACTAGGTGGCCGCCCGGCGTCAAGACACGGGAAAAGGCGAACACCGAGCGGCGGGCCACGACGTCGAGCACGAGATCGTAGCGTTCGCCTTCGGCCGTGAAATCGTCCTCGCGATAGTCGATGAAGCGGTCGGCACCGAGAGCGAGGAGCGTCTCGCGCTTTTCGGCACAGTCGACGGCCGTGACGTGAGCGCCGGCAGCCTTGGCGATCTGGATCGCGAAGGTGCCGACACCGCCTCCGGCACCGTTGAGAAGAACCCGATCGCCAGCTTTCAAGGCGCGTCTCTGCAGACCCTTCAGTGCCAGGAGCCCCGCCTGCGGCAGCGCCGCGGCTTCGGCGAAGCCGAGCGTGTCGGGCTTGAGGGCAAGGGCATCGGCTTTGGCCGCGACGTATTCGGCAAATCCGCCCCAATTGCCTTCGGAAAGGTCGCCGAATACAGCGTCACCGGGCTTCAGCCGCTCGACACCCGTTCCGACAGAAACGACGGTGCCGGCGATGTCGGCGCCGAGCACCTTGCGCGGTGGCTTAAAGGGACTGCCGATGCGGCCGAGTGGCGAGCCGACCATCAGGTCCCAGTCCCAGGAATTGATCGAGGCGGCCACGATGCACACCAGCACTTCGCCGGCTTCCGGCTCGGGGACGGGCACGTCCTCGAGCCGCAGAGTTTCCGGAGGGCCGTAGGCCGTGTAAATGAGCGCCTTCACGGCCCCTCCCCAGCCGTCGTCAACGGCCCTTGACCACTGAGAAGCCTGCGTACCTCGCCGACGAACCCAGCATTTCTTCAATGCGGATCAACTGGTTGTATTTGGCCAGCCGGTCCGAACGCGAGAGCGAGCCGGTCTTGATCTGACCGCAGTTCAGGGCGACGGCCAGGTCGGCGATGGTCGAATCCTCGGTTTCGCCCGAACGGTGCGACATCACCGAGGTATAGCCGGCGCGGTGGGCCGTATCGACGGCGTTCAGGGTCTCCGAGAGCGAACCGATCTGGTTGACCTTGACGAGGATCGAATTGGCCACGCCCATCTTGATGCCGGAGACGAGGCGCTCGGTGTTGGTGACGAAGAGATCGTCGCCGACGAGTTGCACGGTCTTGCCGATAGCGTCGGTCAGGTTCTTCCAGCCTTCCCAGTCATCCTCGGCCATGCCGTCCTCAATCGAGATGATCGGGAAGCGCGAGGCCAGGTCCTCGAGGAAGCGCACGTTCTCGTCCGAGGAGAGTGTCCTGCCCTCGCCTTCCATGACGTACTTGCCCTCCTTGAAGTATTCGGTCGAAGCGCAGTCGAGACCGAGGAAGACGTCCTCACCGGGCCGGTACCCGGCCTTCTCGATGGAGGTCATGATGAAACCGAGCGCATCTTCGGCGGATTTGAGGTTGGGCGCGAATCCGCCCTCGTCGCCAACGGCAGTGTTGTGACCCTTGGCAGCGAGCCCTTTCTTGAGCGTATGGAAGATCTCGGCGCCAATCCGCACGGCGTCGGCGATGCTCTCGGCACCGACGGGCAGGATCATGAATTCCTGCATGTCGATGGGATTGTCGGCGTGCTGGCCGCCATTGATGATGTTCATCATCGGCACCGGCAGGATATGGGCGTTGGGGCCGCCGATATAGCGGTAGAAGGGCAATTCGCTCGATTCGGCGGCCGCCTTGGCGACGGCCAGCGACACGCCGAGAATGGCATTGGCGCCAAGCTTGCCCTTGTTGTGGGTGCCGTCGAGCTCGATGAGCGTCTGGTCAAGCCCAAGCTGATCGAGGGCGTCGAGCCCCTGGATGGTGTCGGCGATCGCAGTGTTGACGTTCTCGACGGCCTTGGTGACGCCCTTGCCGAGATAGAGCTTACCGCCGTCACGCAATTCCACGGCCTCATGCGCGCCGGTCGACGCGCCCGAGGGGACCGCAGCGCGCCCGAAGCTGCCGTCATCGAGCACGACATCGACCTCGACCGTCGGGTTACCCCGGCTGTCAAAGATCTGTCGGCCGGAAACGTGGATGATGGATGACATGAACAAGCCCTTCCCGCTGGATCACCTATGGTTTCGCAGCTTGTCTAGACGTGGTGTGTGACAAGGAAAAGAGGGCGCGGCAAAAAAAGCGGCGCTCACCGTCATTGCGCGACCTGACCATCGGAGATGAGCCAGGTCACCGCCTCCTCGACCGCCTCAAGCGAGGTGTAGCGCGGCTGATAGCCGATGCGTGTGCGAGCTTTGTCGATCGAGCAGTTGGGACTGCGGGCGATGTGATCCCAGGTGGCCCGAGCTTCGTCTGGATCCTGACGTTTGGCCCACTCCTCGAAGGGCTCGAAGACCAGATCGGGCTTTTGTCCGAACCAGGCAGCCATGGCTTCAGCATAGCCGCGCAGGGTCATGGCGGCGGGCGAGACGGCATGGAACGCCTCGCCTATCGAAGCCGCCCAGTTGGAGATGGCGCACATGAAGACCTGTGCCACGTCATCGGCATGGACGTGATGGACCGTCTCCATCCCGAAATTGGGCAGCGCCAGCTGTTCCCCTCGCGCCAGGGTTGTGAAGACCCCGGGATTGAAGTGACCGGCGGGATTGAGCGGCGCCCAGCCCGGGCCGACGATGTGGCCGGGATGGACGATGGTCGCGGGAAAGCCATGGCGACGCGCCTTGGCGAGAAGGAAGCTTTCTATGGCGGCCTTGTGGGTGCCGTATTCGCCGAACGGGTTCTTGGCGATATCCTCGGGCGTCGGCACAACCGTCGCGTGGCCGTGTGTCCAGATCGTTCCGGTATGGAGAAAGTGCTGGACCGACCCGTCCAGTGCTTCCACCAGATGCTGCGCGCTTTTAAGCGTGAAGCAGATCATGTCGATGACGATGTCGGCGTTGAGGTCCTTGATCCGCGAGCCGAACTTTCCTTCCTTCTCCAGTGCGGACCGGTCGAGCACGACGTGCTCCACCTCCGCCCAGGAACTGGCAGGCCTGTAAGGCCGGGAGCTGCCGCGGGTGACCGCCACGACCTCGTGCCCGGCGGTAACGAGCCTCGGCACCAGGTAGGTCCCGATGTGACCGGTCGCTCCGATGACGACAACACGCGCCATGTCATTCTCCTCCAAAGATCAGGTGCACCGAAACTAATGCCGACTCGTAGGCGTGCAAAGCGGCGACTCCAGTCTCGCCAACGCGCCGGATTATCGTTAATACTCGCTGCACAAATCCCGGAGGAGCTGCAAGTGTCCAAACCCCTCGTCAAGCAAATCGCCCATGTCTGCATCTTCGCCCACGACCTCGACGAGACCGAGGCATTCTACCATGACGTCCTGGGAGTCCCCACGGCCTTCACGTTCCTCAGGGGCGAGAAATCGATCGGTTATTACCTCGATTTCGGCGGGCGCAGTTTCATCGAAGTCTTCCAGAAGACCGAATCGAGCTTTGCCGAGAACAACCAGATCAACCATATCTGCATCGAAACCGAAGACCTCGACGCGCTGGTCGCCCATGTGCGCGCCAAAGGCGTCGAGATCACCGACAAGAAGCTCGGCGTCGACGGCACTTGGCAGGCCTGGACCAAGGATCCCAATGGGGTCAAGCTCGAGATCTTCCAATATACCGACAAAAGCCAGCAGTTCGTGCCGCATGGTGGGGAGTGCCAGGTGAACTGGTAGGTGTCGGGTAGGAATTCGCTTTACCTCAATCGCGACTGAGGTCGTAGAAGCGGGGATCGATAGGTCGAGGAGTTCTCGATGACGACGATTCTAACAGACGACGACCTCTTCAGCCCCGCGCTCATGCCGGCGGCGATCGAAGCGGTGGAGTCGGCCTTGAAGGCGCGTGCGGCCGGGAATTTCGTCTCTCCCCCTCGCCATGCCGTCGCGTTCGGCAATCGCGGCGAGCTCCACTTCACCACCGGCGGCAGCCTGGCAGACGCCGGACATGCCGGCTTTCGCGTCTACGACACGTTCGCGGGCGGCGGTACGCACACGCAGATCGTTGCCGTTTGGTCGCTGGGTTCGGCCGAACTTGAATGCATCGTTCTGGGGTCACGGCTGGGAGAAATCCGCACCGGCGCGATCGGCGGGGTCGCCATCCGCCACATGAGCGCACCCGATGCTGAGACCGTCGGGATAATCGGCAGCGGCCGACAGGCCCGCATGCAGCTTGAAGCTGCCGCTGCGGTGAGACGTTTGCGTTCGGTACGCGTGTTCAGCCCGAACCCCGCCAACCGAGAGCGTTTTGCCAAGGAGATGGGCGAGCGGCTGAACCTGTCCATCCAACCAGTTGCCGCGGCCAGGGACGCCGTGGACGACGTCGAAATCGTCATCTGCGCGACGACGAGCCGTAGTCACGTCCTGGAAGCTGGCTGGCTGCGTCCCGATGCCCATGTCTCCACTGTGGGGCCCAAGACGGTCGACGGTCACGAAATCGGACTGGATGTCGCCGAATGGGCCCGCACCATCGCCACCGATTCTCCCGAACAGACCCAGGCCTATCGACCGCAGTTCTTTCTGGATGGATCAAGACACTCGAAGCGCATCGCCGACCTCTCGCGACTGCTCGACGGATCGCTGCGTACACGTTCGTACCGAAATGAATCGACACTTTTCTGCTCGGTTGGCCTCGCCGGCACCGAGGTGCTGGTCGCCGCCGCTCTACTGCCTCTGATCGGCACATAGGCCTACTCGTCGCGCTTGTGCGCCTCGATCCGCTTGTTGGCCAGGGTCTTTTGAGCTTCCTCGCGCTCACGCTCGGCTTTGGTACGGCCGAACCTGACACGGTTCTCGGCGGCCGTTACCTCCTTTTCGGAGCGAGCCTTCTGTTTACGCGCCCGGCGCAGGTTCACGATGTCGGCCATAGAACGTCTCCGGTTTACCGGCAGCATAGCCTAGAGCATGTCGTCGAGCGACCAGTGGTTGGCCCAGCGCGGATCGATCTCATCGCGCACGTTCTGGTAGCGGATATCGCAGGAAAGGCGAACGCGGCCTTCCTCGTCCTCGTTGATGGTGGCGGCGTGGATCATGTACGGGCTGTGTAGGACGACGTCTCCGGCATCGTAGTCAGCAACGAGCCAGCGCGCATCGAAGCGCTCAGCCATGTCGGGCAGGTCCTTGGAGACCCATCCGCCTTCGGTCATGTTCCTGTTGTAGGCGCTGATGCGCTCCTCGGGTGAAAGGTCGGCATTGGCTTCCGAGAATTCGCGCTCCATGTCGACGCCGAGGGCGTGAGACCCTTCCAGATAGACAAGACCGCCCATCTTGCAGGGAATGTCGCCAATAGGAATCCAGGCGGTGACGATGCGGTCCGTGCCACCGCGTAGGTAGACGAGGTCGTAGTGGGCGGGCGTCGAGCCCGGCGAATGCGGGAGCGTGTAGCGCAGAAGCTTGCGCTTGTGGAGGTAGGAGACCCCGTCCAGGAAGGCATCCATAAAGCGAAAGAGCCGCGGTTGTACGCAAAAAGACTCGAAAGCGGCCGAGCGCACGATCTCCATCAGCAGCTTATTGACCGTGTCCCGCCCCGGCGGTTCGGCGGCCGCTATCCCGACTACCGGATCCGTGTCCGGCGCGAGGAGGCCGGCCTCATTGAGGTGGGAAAGCGTTCGGGCGCGGAATGCCAGCACCTCGTCACGATCGAGGACACCCTTGAGCCAGAGGTAGCCGTCGCGACGGTAAGTCGCGAGGAGGTTCTCAAGATCGTCACCGGGATCACTGGGCGTGAGATGGCCAATGCGGATGGGCGCGGTGGAGAGCGCCCTGCCCCCGGCGCGCAGCATCGGCATCGTCAAATGGTTCTGAGTTGCCATCGCATACAACAATTCGATCATGTTTGTAGGTACGCCAATAGGCGAGATCTTCTTGTTGCATTGGGTGGAAGTAAATGGACATAACCGAGAGATGGATTTTTCGCTCAAATCGGGTGAGCCGTTTGCCAGCTATCGGACGCCGGCAGGTCCCGCAGCACTAGCACCGGTCGCGGTGCTGGGTGTCGGGCGGCAGAGGGCAATGAGGCCCGTGGTGCGCCGGCGTCTGTCGAGCTATGCAATGGTCCTGATCGAGAGTGGGAGTGGAACTCTATGGACCGAGGCGACCGGCAAGCTGTCGGTCGAGGCTCCTGCCCTTTTCTGGCTCTTTCCGGAGATCGAGCACACCTATGGGCCGAGCGAGGGCGAGGCGTGGCAGGAGCACTGGGTGCTGTTCGATGGAAACTTGTCGCGGGATGCGTGGCGCTGCGGATATCTGGCGGCCGAAAGGCCGATTGAGCCGCTGCGAGGCGACGCGGTCGCTTTACGGCTGTTCGCGCAGATCATAGAGGCGTTGCTTGCCGACACACAGGAAAGCGACGCGTTGGCGGGCCTTGCTATCCATGAGTTGATCGTCCGGCCGCGCCGACGCACCGCGGTGCGCGGGACCAGCACTGATGTGGCGGAAAAGATCGCCGCGCGTCTGCGGGAAGATATCGCGGGCCAAGTCGATTTCACCCATCTCGCCGGCGCGTTTGGCCTATCGCCGGCTACGCTGCGCCGGCAGTTCTTGGCTCGTTACGGCATGGCGCCCAAGGCCTTCCACCTGCAGCTGAAGCTCGATCAGGCCAAGGAGATGCTGGGGATGACCGATATACCCGTCAGCGAAATCGCCGGCCGGTTGGGCTTCGAGGATGCCTACTACTTCTCCCGGCTGTTCCACGCACGTGAAGGATGCCCGCCGCGTGAGTTCCGGCACAGGCATCGCCGCAGCTAGAGCCTTTCCCGTTCCGATTGAACCGGAGCGGGAGCTCTAAATCTTTGAATTGCCGCGTTTTCGAACCGCAAAAGTGGTGTCCATCCCGGATCAAGTCCGGGACAGGCTTTTGCTGAAAACGCTCCAGAGCGCGCGCTTGCTACACCAACCGGCTTTGCACCACGGCCGCCTCGACGAAGCTGGCAAACAGCGGATGCGGCTCGAAGGGCTTCGATTTCAGCTCCGGGTGGAACTGCACGCCGATGAACCAGGGGTGGTCGGTACGCTCGACGATTTCGGGGAGCCTGCCGTCCGGGGAGACGCCGGAGAACAGCAGCCCGTTCTTTTCCAGGAGCTTGCGGTAGTTCATGTTGACTTCGTAGCGGTGCCTGTGGCGCTCGGAAATGCGAGTGGTGCCATAGATGTCGGCGACGCGGCTGCCCCGCGTCAGTTGAGCGGGATAGGCACCCAAGCGCATGGTGCCGCCGAGGTCGGTCGCCTCGCTGCGCATTTCGGTCTCATTGCCCTTGGTCCACTCGGTCATGATTCCGACGATCGGCTCGCGCGTCGGGCCGAACTCGGTCGATGAGGCGTTCTTGATGCCCGCCGTGTTACGGGCCGCTTCGATGCAGGCCATCTGCATGCCGAAGCAGATGCCGAAATAGGGCACGTTCTTGATGCGGGCGAACCGCGCCGCCTCGATTTTGCCGGCCGAGCCGCGCTCGCCGAAGCCGCCGGGGACGAGGATGCCGTGGATGTGCTCAAGCCATGGCGACGGGTCCTCGCGCTCGAAGATCTCGCTATCGATCCAATTCAGATTGACCTTGACCCGGTTGGCGATGCCGCCATGGGTCAACGCTTCCGAAAGCGACTTATAGGCATCCTTGAGGCCCGTATACTTGCCGACGACGGCGATGTTGACCTCGCCCTCGGGATTGTGCAGGCGCTGCGAGACCTCCTGCCAGGCCGAGAGATCCGGCTCCGGCGCATCGGCAATGCCAAACGCGGCCAGCACCTCTCGATCAAGCCCTTCCTTGTGGTACGCAAGCGGCACGTCGTAGATCGAGGCGACGTCCAGGCCCTGGATAACCGCGCTCTCGCGCACGTTGCAGAAAAGCGAAAGCTTCTTCTTCTCCCCTTCAGGGATTGGCCGGTCGCAGCGCACCAGCAGCACGTCGGGCGCGATGCCGATCGAGCGCAGTTCCTTGACAGAGTGCTGGGTCGGCTTGGTCTTCAACTCGCCCGCGCTCGGGATATAGGGCATCAGCGTCAAATGCACGTAGACGGCATGATTGCGCGGCAGTTCGTTGCCGGTCTGGCGTATGGCCTCGAAGAACGGCAGGCCCTCGATATCGCCGACGGTGCCGCCAATCTCGACGAGAACGAAGTCGTAGTCCTCATTGCCGTCGAGGATGAAGGCCTTGATGGCGTCCGTGACGTGGGGAATGACCTGGACGGTGGCTCCAAGATAGTCGCCACGCCGCTCCTTGGCGAGGATCTCCGAATAGATGCGGCCGGTGGTGACGTTGTCCCTTTTGTTGGCCGAGCGGCCGGTGAAGCGCTCGTAGTGGCCAAGATCGAGATCGGTCTCGGCGCCGTCGTCGGTGACGAACACCTCCCCGTGCTGGGTCGGCGACATGGTGCCCGGATCGACGTTGAGGTACGGGTCGAGCTTGCGCAGCCTGACCTTATAACCGCGCGCCTGCAACACGGCGCCTAGAGCCGCCGAGGCCAAACCTTTTCCCAAAGAGGAGACCACGCCTCCGGTGATGAAAACGTACCGAGCCATGGGCGCTCACCTTACCAAGTCCACGTCGATTCGCCGAGCCTTGAGAGGAACGGCACAAAAGAAGAAGGGGATGTTTCCATCCCCTTTTCCGTTTCGCCTTGCGGCGGGTCAGTTACCCGAGGGCGCAGCGGGCGTTTGAGTGCCGGTCTGGTCGCCGGAGGACGTCTCCTCGGCGGGCTGCTGGGCCGGCGTGTCGGGTACGGCGAGATCGAGCGCGTCGATGTCGGTCGGAGCGGTGGTTTGCTCTGCCGGAGCCTGCTGCGCGGGGGGAGCCGGCAGGTCCGAGGTGCTACCGCCTTGGAGGCTGTCGAGCGCGTCGAGCACGCTGGACGGCGTCTCGCCCTCGGTTGCCCGTTCGAGAATGCCTGATGTTCCCCGGTCGAACTCGTTGAGAACGGTCAGTCCGATGGCGGTGGCGAAAAAAAGCGCCGCCAAAATCGCCGTGGTGCGGGTCAGCAGATTGGCCGAGCCGCGCGCGGTCATGAAACCGCCCCCGCCCCCGCCGATACCGAGCGCACCGCCTTCCGAGCGCTGCAGCAGGATCACCACGATCATCGCCAGAACGATCAACAGATAGGCAACAAGAAGGACGTTCGCCATGCGAGTCTCAAGTCCTCGGAGAATTCAAGAATGCGGCGTCATACACGCCCGCCCAAACAAATACCAGCCGATCGCGCCGCTTTTTTCGAGGGCGACCAGCAGGAGAAGCTCGGAGCTACACCGCCGAAATAATAGTATAGAAGTCATTTGCCAAGAGGCTGGCACCTCCGACAAGGGCACCATTGACGTCATTGATGTCCAAAATCTCGCGCGCGTTGATCGGTTTGACCGATCCGCCGTAGAGGATCCGGATTGTGGCGCCGCGCTCGCCGAACCGGTTGGTCAGGATATGGCGGATGCCGTTGTGCATGGTGGCGATCTCGTCGTAGGTCGGTGTGCGTCCAGTGCCGATGGCCCAGACCGGTTCATAGGCGATGATGATCTCGTGCTGGCCCCCGGCCTCGGGCACGGAACCGGCCAGTTGCGCAGCCACAACGTTCTCGGCTTTGCCGCTGTCGCGCTCGTCCTCGGTCTCGCCAACGCAGATAATGGGCTTCAGGCCCGCACCAATAGCGGCCTCGACCTTGGCGCGCACCATATCGTCCGTCTCGTGGTGGTCGGCGCGTCGCTCGCTATGGCCGACGATCACGTATTGCGCCCCGGCATCGGCGAGCATTCCTGCGCTGATATCGCCGGTATGGGCGCCATGGGCTTCCCAGTGGCAGTCCTGCCCGCCGGTAAGGATGCCGCTCAGGGCGCCCTGGGCGCTGGCCGCCGCGAGCATCGTCGCGGGCGGACAGACGACGACCATCGCGCGGGGCGCCTCTCCGGTGGTCAACAGAACGGCGAGCGCCTGCAGTTCGCTCAAGGACGCCATGGCGCCGTTCATTTTCCAGTTACCGGCAATGAGAGGGGTTATGGTCGTTGTCACTTGCTTTTGCTCCTGCCACTTGCGCCGGGGTGCGGATTGCCCTAACCCGGCTCGATCGTGCGCCTTGCGGCGCTTTGACGTCCCTGTCTAATATCCCGCGCCTTGTGGGGTAAAGCCTAGAACGGATTATTGGAACGCCCGAAATGCTCGATGGTTTGCGTAACTTTGCAAAGTCCGGCCCCGGCAAGATCCTTGGGGCGTTTCTACTGGTTGGTGTGGCCGGCTTCGGCATCAACAACGTGATCCTCGACCTCGGCAGCAACACGGTTGCCCGTGTCGGCAGCGAGGAGATCTCCTCTGTGGAGTTCCAGCGCGCCTACCGGAACGAGATCAGTCGTTTTGCCCAGCAGTTCGGCTCGTCCCCGACGCCGCAGGAAGCAACCAACATGGGCTTGCCGTCGCGTGCTCTGCAGCGCCTCTCTCAGGACGCAGCGCTCGACAATCTCGCCGGTCAGCTCGACCTCGGCGTTTCCGACGAGAGGCTCGGCCAGATGCTGCGCGAGGATCCGTCCTTCGCCGGCACGCTCGGCACGTTCGATCCGCAGGCTTTCACCCAAGTGCTCCAAAGGAGCGGAATGACCGAGGCGCAGTATTTCGCTGACCAAAGCAAGGCTGCCGGCCGCGAGCAGCTGGTCTCGGCACTGTTTGCCGACACGCCGCTGCCGCAGACGGCGGCCAGTCTTTTGGCGCGCTACATCGGCGACACCCGCACCATCGACTATTTCGTCGTCGCCGAGACGAGCATTCTGCCACCCGACGAGCCGACCGATGCGGACCTTGCCGCCTATCTCGGGGAGCACCAGGCCGAATTCCGTACCGTCGAGACGCGCAATGTCGACATCCTCTCCTTCTCTCCGCAGACGCTGGCCGAAACGATCGACGTCTCGCAAGAGGAGGTTACCGTCGAGTACGAGGAGAGGCGGGATAGCCTCGCCACGCCCGAGCGGCGGACGATCGAGCAGGTGGTGCTGGCCAATGATGAGCAGGTCGGCGCGTTCGAGGCAGGCCTTGCGGCTGGCGAAAGCTTTGAGACGCTGGTCGCCGAGGCGGGGCTGACGCCCACCGCGCTCGGCACTCTCGCCCGCGGCGAGATCACCGACGCGAGCCTTGCCCAGGCTGCCTTCGGTCTCGAAGAAGGCGCCTTTGCCATCATCCCCGGCGCCGCCGGACGACGCGCCATCCACGTCTCCGCCATCGAACCCAGCCATGTGCCGTCGCTCGAGGAGGCGCGCGACCAGATTGCCCAGGAGCTGGCGCTCGCGGCCGCACGCAACCAGTATGCTGAGATCCTCGATCAGATCGAGGAACTGCGTGCCGCCTTCCAGCCGCTTACCGATATTGCGGTCCGCTACGGGTTGGAGGTGACGCAGCTTCCGGTCACGGCGAGCGGCGCGGCCCTGGCCGAGATCGAGGATATTCCGCAGGCCGAACGCGCTCGCGTCGCGCAGGCGATCTTTGCGGCCGAGCCGGAACGGCTGACGCCGGGCATCGCGCTGGGCGGCAACCACAATATCTGGTTCGACCTCAAATCGGTCGAGCCAGCGCGCGACCAGACGCTCGAGGAGGTGCGCGAAGAGGTCGCGGCAGCCTGGACCCGCGAACAGACCGAGGCGGCGATCGCCGCGCAGGTCGCCGAGATCACCGACCGGCTCAATATGGGCGAATCACTGGCCGATCTGGCGGCTGCCTATAATCAGTTCCCGCAGATCTCTTCGCCCTTCACTCGGTCGGGCGAGGCTGGCACGGCGATCGACTCGACCGTTGCCAACGCGGTCTTTGCTGGCGGGCCGGAGCATCATGGCTCGGCGGTCAACGCCGAGGGTGAACATGTCGTCTTCGAGGTCGTCGATGTCGCGCCCGATACCGACGGCCTCGACGAGCAGACCCTTGAAGCCCTCGATAACGAGAGCCGGCTGGACCTTGTTGGAGGATTCGTTACCGGCGTGCGCGAGGACGCGGACATGAGGATCAACCAGCAGGCTCTCGAGCAAGCCATGGCGCTCGCGACCGGACAATAATTCGGCAACGGAAACCAGATGGGCGACGATTTTTATCGGCAATTCGCGGAGCAGTACGACTTGGGCAATGCCCAAATCGTCTGGCGCCGCGTGGTCGCCGATCTCGAAACGCCCATAGGAACCTACCTTAAGCTCGCTGAGGGGCGGCGCAACACGTTCCTGCTCGAGTCCGTCCAGGGCGGCTCGGTGCGCGGGCGCTATTCGATCATCGGGCTGGAACCTGACGTGATGCTCAGGGTCGAGGCGGGGCGGGCGCGGATCAATCGGACGGCGTTGAGTCGCCCGGATGCATTCGAGGACATTCCGCAAACGCCGCTCGAGGCGCTGCGCGAACTGGTGGCGCAATCGCGCATCGAGATGCCTGAAGGGATGCCGCCGCAGTCGGCAGGTATCTATGGCTATCTCGGATATGAAATGGTGCGCTACATGGAGGTTCTGCCGGACAGCAATCCGGACGACCTCGGTCTGCCTGAAGCGACGCTGATGCGGCCATCGCTGCTCGCCATCTTCGACACGCTCAAGGACGAACTCTACCTAACAGCCCCAGTCTATCCTCGCGAAGGCGTTTCCGCCCGCCAGGCGTTCGAGGCGGCAGAGGCACGGATCGACGAGGCCACGGCCCGACTGGCGCGCGCCTTGCCCTATTCCAGCGATCTGGCCGATCTGGCGAGCCTTTCGATCACGAGCAATACGAGCGTTGCCGAATATGACGACATGGTCGCGCGGGCCAAGGAGTACATCAAGGCAGGCGACATCTTCCAAGTGGTGCTGAGCCAGCGGTTCGAGGCCGAGTTCGGTCTGCCGGCTACGGCCCTCTACCGGGCGCTGCGGCGCACAAACCCTTCACCCTATATGTATTTCCTGGATTTCGGCGAGTTCTCGGTGGCCGGATCCAGCCCCGAAATCCTCGTGCGTGTGCAAAACGGGCAAGTGACGATTCGCCCGATCGCCGGTACACGCAAGCGCGGCGCGACCCCGACGCGCGATCGGGAACTGGCTGAGGAACTGCTCTCCGACCCCAAGGAACTGGCCGAGCACCTGATGCTCCTCGACCTCGGGCGCAACGATGTCGGGCGGGTGGCGAAGATCGGGACGGTCGAGGTCACAGACAAGTTCTTCCTCGAATACTATTCGCATGTGATGCACATCGTCTCGAACGTCGTGGGCGAACTCGACCCGGAATTCGACTTCGTCGATGCGCTCTCGGCCGGATTTCCGGCCGGAACCGTTTCGGGCGCGCCCAAGGTCAGGGCGATGGAGATCATCGACGAACTGGAGAAGGCCCGGCGCGGTATCTATGGCGGGTGCGTCGGTTATTTCGGGGCGGACGGCACGATGGACACCTGCATCGTCCTGCGCACCGCTATCGTCAAGGACGGCAAGCTCTACGTGCAGGCCGGCGCCGGCATTGTTGCCGATAGCCGCCCAGAGCTCGAGCAGCTCGAATGCGAAAACAAGGCTCGCGCCCTTTTCAGCGCAGCCGAGGAAGCATTACGCTACGCCGGGGAGGCGAGGATCGGGCAATGATGCGTTTGAATATCTACATTCCGGCGAAAGCCGCGATATCCGTCCATCGATGGCGGAGCTGGTTCTGAAGCAGAACCTCTCGCTCCCGCGGGAGAAGCCCGTGACAGAAACCAGCGCTGGAACAAGGACATGACCAGAACGCTCGTCATCGACAACTACGACAGCTTTACCTACAACCTCGTGCACTTCCTCGGGGAGCTCGGCGCCGACATTACCGTGCGGCGCAACGACAAGATCACCCTCGATGAGATCGAGGCGATGGCCCCGCAGGCGATCGTGCTTTCTCCGGGCCCCTGCACGCCCAACGAAGCGGGCGTGTGCCTTGCGCTTATCGACCGGTTCAAGGCAGAAGTGCCGGTCCTCGGCGTCTGCCTCGGCCATCAGGCGATCGGCCAGGCCATGGGTGGCGAGGTGATCCGTGCGCCGCAATTGATGCACGGCAAGACCAGCCGCATCAACCACACCGGAAAGGGTGTGTTCCGTGGCCTCAATTCCGGATTCGACGCCACGCGCTACCACTCCTTGACGGTGAGGCCCGAGACGCTGCCGGCAACGCTGGAGGTGACGGCGACCACCGATGACGGCGTGATCATGGGGTTGCAGCACCGTGCCCTGCCGCTGCACGGAGTGCAGTTCCACCCCGAGAGCATTGCCTCGGAAAACGGGCACGCGCTTTTACAAAACTTCCTCAACATCGCGCGCGACTTCAATCTCGGAAAGGCCGCGTGATGGACATCAAGGCAGCACTGGCAAAGATCGCGGACCACGACGACCTGACCGGCGAGGAGATGCGCTCGGTCATGACGCAGATCATGGAGGGCGAAGCGACGGCGAGCCAGATCGGCGCGTTTCTCATGGGCATGCGGGTCAAAGGCGAGACCGTCGGGGAAATCGCCGCCGCCGTGTCCATCCTCAAGGCCAAGATGGTGCCTGTCGAGGCTCCGGAAGGCGCCATCGACATTGTCGGCACGGGCGGGGATGGCGCAGGCACGCTCAATATCTCGACCACGAGCGCCATCGTCGTCGCAGCGGCCGGCGTACCGGTCGCCAAGCACGGTAACCGGGCGCTCTCGTCCAAGTCCGGCGCGTCGCAGGCGCTGGAGGCACTGGGGGTCAAGGCCGACCTGTCGCCCGAGCGGATATCGCAGTGTATCTCCGAAGTCGGCATCGGCTTTATGTTCGCTCCGCAACACCACCCGGCCATGAAGCACGTGGGGGCAGCGCGCATGGAGATGGGGGTGCGAACCCTGTTCAATCTCCTCGGGCCGCAGTCCAATCCGGCCGGCGTGCGCCGCTATGTGCTCGGCGTCTACGATAAGCAATGGGTGGAGCCGGTGGCGGCCGCGCTTCTGGCCAACCGGACGCAGAAGGCATGGGTGGTCCACGGTCACGATGGGCTCGATGAGCTCTCGATCTCCGGCCCCTCGTTTGTCGCGCAGATTGCCGATGGGGATCTGAGGAGTTTCGAGGTGACGCCAGAGGACGCGGGACTGCAGCGCTCGCGGCTCGACGACATCCTGGGCGGCGACCCGCAACACAATGCGGCCAGGCTCCGTTCCTTGCTTGATGGCGAAACCGGGGCCTATCGCGACATCGTGCTGCTCAACAGCGCGGCGGCGTTCGTCGTTGCCGACAAGGTCGCCGACCTCAAGTCGGGCGCATCGCTGGCGGCCGAGATGATCGACAGCGGCAAGGCGAAGGCCACGCTGGATCGGCTCGTCGCCGTATCCAACGGATAGGGGTCATGACGGACATCCTTAAACAGATCGAGGCCTACAAGCGCGAGGAGATCGCTGCGGCCAAATCCATGCGCCCCTGGGCCGAAGTGGTGGCGCAGGCGCATGACCAGACGCCGCCGCGCGGTTTCGTCAAGGCGATCAAGGCCAAGCGGGCGGCAGACGACTATGCGCTCATCGCCGAGGTCAAGAAGGCCAGTCCTTCCAAGGGACTGATCCGGCCGGATTTCAACCCGGCCGAGATCGCACGCTGCTACGAGCTGGCGGGCGCCGCGTGCCTCTCGGTTCTCACCGACAGGCCCTCGTTCCAGGGATCGCCGAGCTATCTGATCGAGGCGCGTGCGGCCACGCAGCTGCCTGTCCTGCGCAAGGATTTCATGTTCGAGACCTACCAGGTCGCCGAGGCGCGTGCCTGGGGCGCGGACTGCATCCTCATCATCCTGGCGGCGGTGGGCGACGATGCTGCCCGCTACCTGCTCGATGCGGCAGAGGAATGGGGCATGGACGCACTGGTTGAGGTGCACGACCAACTCGAGCTCGACCGGGCCTTGGCGCTCGACGCCAGGTTCATCGGTATCAACAACCGGAACCTGAGGACGTTCGAGACGCGGCTCGAAACCTCCATCGACCTCGCCGTCGGCGTTCCGGCAGGAACGCTTCTCGTTTCCGAGAGCGGTATCATGAACCACGAGCACCTGCGCACCCTCGAGAAGGAAGCCGGGATCGGCGTCTTCCTCGTCGGGGAGAGCCTGATGCGGCAGCCTGACGTCGTGGCAGCCACCCGCGCGCTGCTCGTGGGCGAGAAAGTCCCAGGCTGATGACCGCGCCCACGCTCACCCACCTCGATGAGCGCGGGCAGGCGCATATCGTCGACATCGGCGAAAAGTCGGCAACGCGCCGGCGGGCAGTGGCTGAGGCGTTCGTCATCGCCGAAAGCGCGACCATTACCGCCATCACCGGCGGGACTCTCAAGAAGGGCGACGCGCTGGCCGTGGCGCGAATCGCCGGCATCATGGCGGCCAAGAAGACCGCCGAGCTCATCCCGCTTTGCCATCCGATCGCTCTCACCAAGGTGACGGTCGAGATCGAGCCGACTGAAGAAGCAAACAGCCTGCACGTCGTTGCGACGGCCGAGACGGTCGGGCAGACAGGGGTCGAGATGGAGGCCCTGACCGCCGCTTCGATCGCTGCCCTGACGCTCTACGACATGGCAAAGGCCATCGATCGGGCGATCACCATCACCGATTTGCGGCTCGTCGAGAAGAGCGGCGGCAAGTCGGGCGATTTCGTGCGCACGCCATGAGCCTGTTACCGGTCGACGAGGCCCTGACGCGGATCCTTGCCCGCGTGCCGCAAGCGCGGGGTGAGACGTTGGCGCTGGCCGAGGCGAACGGGAGGGTTCTGGCCGCCCCGCTCATTGCCGGTCACAACCAGCCGCCATTCGATGCCAGCGCCATGGATGGCTATGCGGTGCGCGCGGCCGACATCGTCGAGGGCCACGCGCTCGAAGTGATCGGGGTTTCACAAGCCGGGGCCGGCTACGAAGGCGCCGTCGGACGCGGTCAATGCGTGCGCATCTTCACCGGCGCGCCGGTACCTTCCGGGGCGGATGCGGTCATCATGCAGGAGGAAGCGCAAGTCGACGGGCGACTGGTGCGGTTCAGCGAGCGGCCGAGACCCGGGCGCAGCATCAGGCCCCTTGGCAATGACTTTGCCGCCGGACAGACGCTGCTGCCGGCCGGAACACTGATGACCCCCTTTGCCCTGGCGATGGCAGCAGCGGCCAACAACCCGGCGCTCATCGTGGCCGAGCGGCCGCGGATTGCGGTGCTGGCGACGGGTGACGAACTGGTCCTGCCGGGAACGCCGCTTGCACCGGGGCAGATCGTTGCTTCCAACAGTTATGGCCTCGTCCCCCTGCTCTCGCCCTACGCCCGCGAGATTTCGGACTACGGCATCGTCGGCGACGACCGAGCTGCACTCGCCACCCGACTGGAAGCGATCTTCAGTTCGCAAGCCGACATGCTGGTGACGACCGGCGGGGCAAGCGTTGGAGACCGCGACATCGTCCAGGAGGTGCTCACCTCGCTCGGAGTCACCGTCGATTTCTGGCGGATCAACATGCGACCGGGCAAGCCCCTGATGTTCGGCACGCGCGGCAAGACTCTGGTCTTCGGACTGCCGGGCAATCCAGTCTCGGCAATGGTCACGGCGAGTGTCTTCATCAAGCCGGCACTGCGCAGGTGGCTGGGTCTCGCCGATCCGCGCGGCCCCGCGCTCCGCCTGCCGCTCGCTGCCCCTACCCCGCCCAATGGCGCGCGGCGCCATTTCATGCGAGCGAATCTGACGATGTTTGAGGACCGGTCGTTGGTGATGCCCATCAGCGAGACCGACAGCGGGCATACCTCGTCCCTCGCTAAAGCCGATGTGCTGATCGTCCAGAGCGAGAACGATCCGGGCCAGCCGGCCGGGGCGATTGTCGACGTCGTGCTCCTCGCCGGCTTCTGACAAAGCTTCAAAACTTGCGCTGGTAACGTGATATTCACGCCTCTATTGCAGAACATAACTGGAACACGTACTATCGTTCAGTCTTTGTTCTGATTCCGGCCGAGGGGCAATCATGCTGACGCGCAAACAACACGAGCTCTTGATGTTCATCCACGAACGGATGAAGGAAAGCGGCATACCTCCCTCGTTCGACGAGATGAAGGAAGCGCTCGACCTGGCATCGAAGTCGGGCATCCACCGGCTGATCACGGCGCTCGAGGAGCGCGGCTTCATCCGACGCCTGCCCAACCGGGCGCGGGCGCTCGAGGTGGTGAAGCTGCCCGACTCGATGAATCCCTCGCTCGGCGGGCGCAAGGCACGGTTCGAGCCCAGCGTCATCGAGGGCAATCTTGGCCGTGTCGCCACACCTCCGCCGCGTGCAGAGGCAGCCAACGAGAGTGATTCCGGACGGCCGGTATCGGTGCCTGTGATGGGCCGCATCGCGGCCGGCGTCCCGATCGAAGCGATCCAGACCCATTCCCACACCATCGCCGTGCCGCCCGAGATGCTGGGCGTTGGCGAGCATTTCGCCCTCGAGGTGCGCGGGGATTCGATGATCGAAGCCGGCATTTTCGACGGCGATACGGTGCTGATCAAGAAGCAGGACACCGCCGGTACTGGGGATATCGTCGTCGCCCTCGTCGACGACGAGGAAGCAACCTTGAAGCGCCTGCGCCGCCGCGGCAACTCCATTGCCCTCGAAGCAGCCAACCCCGCCTATGAGACCCGCATCTTCGGGCCCGAACGGGTCAAGGTGCAGGGCCGGTTGATCGGCCTCCTGCGCAAATATTGATGGACCCGGCATACCTTGGACAGTGACAAAGGCCCGCCGTCTGGCGGGCCTTTTGTTCTCATGCCGCGGCGATCAGTGGTTGTCGCGCGGCACACCCCGAGTCTGGGCGATGCGCTGATAAGCGACAGCGGGCTTGAGGACCGCACCATTGCCGAGCTGATCAACGATGCCACGCTGGATTTCCTGCCAGGGAGTCTGGTGGTCAGGGAACTTATATCCCCCAGCTTCGGCCAGTTCCTGGCGACGACGAGCGATTTCCTCGTCGGAGATGAGGATGTTCGCCTCGCCTTTGTTGAGGTCGATCCGTACGCGGTCGCCGGTCCTGAGCACCGCAAGGTTGCCGCCTGCGGCCGCTTCCGGCGAGGCGTTGAGGATGGAGGGTGAGCCGGACGTGCCCGACTGGCGACCGTCGCCGATGCAGGCAAGCGCGGAGACGCCCTTTTTGATGAGATAGTCAGGCGGGCGCATATTGACCACCTCGGCGGCACCGGGATAGCCGATGGGACCTGCCCCGCGCATGAACAGCAGCGTGTGTTCGTCGATGTCGAGTGACGGGTCGTCGATGCGGTGGTGGTAGTCTTCCGGCCCGTCGAAGACCACTGCCTTGCCCTCGAAGGCATTCGGGTCGTTCGGATCAGACAGGTACCGCTCGCGGAATTCCGGGCTGACAACGCTGGTCTTCATGATTGCATTGTCGAAGAGGTTGCCGCGCAGCACGATGAAGCCGGCCTCCTGCTTCAGGGGATCGGCGAAGGAGCGGATGACTTTGGGATCCTGAATGTGCGATTCGCGGCAGTTGTCGCCCATGGACTTGCCGTTGACGGTCGGCGCATCTTCGTGGATCAGCCCCTGCTTCATCAGCTCGTTGACGACGGCCGGCACTCCGCCGGCGTGGTAGTAGTCCTCGCCCAGATATTCGCCGGCGGGCTGCAGATTGACGAGTAGCGGCACCTTGTGGCCATGCGCCTGCCAGTCATCGATCGAGAGCTCGACGCCGATGTGGCGGGCGATGGCGTTGATGTGGATGGGGGCGTTGGTCGAACCCCCGATAGCCGAATTGACGACGATCGCGTTGAGGAAATTTTCCTTGGTCAGGATATCGGACGGCTTCAGGTCCTCGTGCACCATCTCGACGATGCGCTTGCCGGTGCGATACGAAATCTCCTGGCGGTCGCGATAAGGCGCGGGAATGGCGGCGGACCCGGGCAGCTGCATGCCGAGCGCCTCGGCCAGGGAGTTCATGGTCGTTGCCGTGCCCATGGTGTTGCAGTAGCCGGTCGAGGGCGCCGAGGAGGCGACGAGCTCGATGAACTGTTCGTAACCGATCTCGCCGGCGGCCATCATCTGGCGCGCCTTCCACACGATCGTGCCCGAGCCGGTGCGCTCGCCGCGGTGCCAGCCGTTGAGCATGGGGCCGACCGAAAGGGCGATGGCGGGGATATTGACGGTGGCAGCGCCCATCAGCATGGCAGGCGTGGTCTTGTCGCAGCCGATGGTCAAGACCACTCCGTCGAGCGGATAACCGTAGAGCACCTCGACAAGGCCGAGATAGGCAAGGTTCCGGTCGAGCCCGGCCGTCGGACGTTTGCCCGTCTCCTGGATGGGGTGCACCGGAAATTCGATGGCGATGCCGCCCGCTTCGCGGATGCCCTCCCGCACACGTTCGGCAAGCACGATGTGGTGACGGTTGCAGGGCGAAAGGTCCGAGCCGGTCTGGGCGATGCCGATGATGGGCTTGCCGGACTGCAACTCCTCGCGCGAGACCCCATAGTTCATGTAGCGCTCGAGGTAGAGCGCGGTCATGTCCGGATTGTCCGGATTATCGAACCAGGCGCGCGAGCGCAGCTTTTTGGGCGCAACCGATTGTCCGTTCGCGGGAACGTCGGCCTTGCTTGCAGTCATCGGAAATACCTCGCATCGTGCCGCCAGGATGCGGCAAGCTCCTCAAAACAGGCTCTTCTAGCCCGGTCACGGGCCTCAGGGAAACAGAATTCGTTGCGAATTTCAAAGTTTGCGATGCAAATCCAAAAATCGGGTTTGCACCGGTCGCTGAAACTCATGCCGCTGGCGGCCAGCGGCATGAACAGTAACAATCTTGGACCGATTCGCACGGATCGGTTATGTGGTGTTGCAGCCTGCGGCGGGTGCCTGGGGCGACGGGGGAACGAGTGAGTACGGCAACGAGTTGGATTGCGGTCGACTGGGGTACGTCGAACCTGCGGGCCTGGGGCGTCGGGCTGAATGGCGAGGTGACATTCGCGGCAAGTTCCGACAAGGGCATGGGTCGGCTCGAGCGCGACCAGTTTCCGGCGGCCCTTACCGAAGTCATCGAAGCAGGCGGGTCGAAGGCCAATGAGCCGGCCGAGGTGCTGATCACCGGCATGGCTGGCGCGCGGCAAGGCTGGATGGAGGCCCCCTATCTGGACGCTCCCACGGACCTGCGTGGGCTTGCCGCCGGCGCCGTTTCACCGACCGTGCCCGAAAGCGCGCTTTCCGTACGCATCCTGCCGGGTGCCTGCCAGAAAACGCCCTGTGCCGAAAATGTCATGCGCGGCGAGGAAACCCAACTCCTGGGGCTCAGCCGCCTCCTGCCCGGTTTTTCCGGTGTCGTGTGCATGCCCGGCACCCACTCCAAATGGGCCGTGCTCGAGGGTGTGCGCCTTGAAAAATTCGCGACGGCCATGACCGGGGAGCTCTACGAGGTTCTGCGCCAGCATTCGGTGCTTCGCCACTCGCTCAACGGAGACGTCAACGGACCGGGACGCGCCGACGGTTTTCGTGCCGGGCTCGAAACCGGGCTTGCGCGGCCTGACGTCCTCACGGGGAATCTGTTTACCGTGCGGGCAGCTTCGCTGCTTTCGGGCAGGCAAGCGGATTGGTGCGGCGGCTATCTCTCCGGCCTTTTGATCGGCAGCGAAGTCGGCGGCCGTAGGGATTGGATCGGCGACGAGGAGGTGCCGCTCATCGGCTCGCCGGACCTGTGCGCTCTCTATGCCGAAGCGATCGCGAGCATCGGCGGCAGGACCCGCACGATTGACGCCACCGAGGCGACCCTTGCCGGTCTTAAGGCCGCGCGTGAATTCGACAGTCAATCCTGAGAACGACCTGACCATGTTTGTTTGCAGCGTTTTCGACCCGAAGAAGTGGCTGCCGCTTTTTCCGACAACGCTTTAGGAACGGAGCGCCCATGTCCGACCACCGTCATATCATCGCTATCCTGCGCGGCATCACCCCGCAGGAGACTATCCCGGCATGCGAGGCCCTGATCGAGGCCGGCATCACGATGATCGAGGTCCCGCTCAACTCGCCTGAGGCATTGACCAGCATCGCTCTGGCCTCAAACGCCCTCAATGATCGGGCGACCATCGGCGCGGGAACGGTGCTGAGCAAGAAACAGGTGCGCGCCGTGGCCGAGGCGGGAGGCATTTTCATCGTTTCACCCGACACCAACAAGTCGGTGATCGAGGAGACGGTCGCTGCGGGTCTTGGCTCCTATCCCGGCGTCTTTACACCGAGCGATGCGTTTCGCGCGATCAGGGCGGGCGCGACGGGCCTCAAATTCTTCCCGGCCGAAGTGCTGGGCCCCAAGGGTATCAAGGCCATGAAAGCCGTTCTGCCGTCCGAGGTGCCGGTCTATGCGGTCGGCGGAGCGGCACCCGACAATTTTTCCGAGTACTTCGCGGCAGGCTGTACCGGCTTCGGGCTTGGCAGTTATCTCTACAAGCCCGGCACGAGCGCCGCAGACATAAGAGAGCGAGCAGCGGCGGCGGTTGCCGCTTATGATTTGGGAGCGGGATCATGACGTTGACGGCGGAACTGCTTGTCGATTGCCGGTGCGAACTTGGGGAAGGTCCGTTCTGGCACCCATTGCGGCACGAGCTCTTCTGGTTCGACATCAATGCGCGCCAGATGCTATCAGCGACCGCTTCGGGCTCGATGGTGCAGACCTGGACGTTCGATGAGGCGGTGTCGGCGGCGGCGGTGGTCGACTACGACCGCCTGGCCCTCGCCACCGAGACGGGACTCAAACAGATGGATCTCACCAGCGGCCGGCAGGAACTGGTGATGCCGATCGAGGCGGAGGATGCCAGGACCCGCTCCAACGATAGCCGGGTCGACCGGACCGGCGGCTTCTGGATCGGCACGATGCGCAAGCAGGAGGACGAGCCGGGCGGTGCGGTCTACCGCTACCGCGCGGGTGCACTGATGCCAATCCTCTCCGAAATCAAGATCCCAAACGCCATCTGCTTCTCGCCCGACGGGCGGACTGCCTATTTCAGCGATACGCCGAGCAAGCGCATCCTCAAATGCCCGACCGACGCCGAGTCCGGCTTGCCTCGCGGCGACTGGACGCTCTTTGCCGACGTCTCCGACCATCGCGGCTATCCGGACGGAGCGGTGACCGATAGCGAGGGGTTCGTCTGGAATGCCCGTTGGGGCGGGAGTTGCGTCGTGCGCCACGCGCCCGATGGCGCCATTGACCGCGTCATAGAGCTGCCGGTCAGCCAGGTCACCTGCCCCGCCTTCGGTGGCCCCGACTACAAGACACTGTTCATTACCTCGGCGAGCAAAACCCTGAGTGCCGAGCAGTTGGCCAAAGAGCCGCGTGCCGGCAGCGTCTTCGCTGTCACGCTCGACGTACCGGGGTTGCCCGAGCCCGCCATCTTACTCTAGGCACGATTTACGGGATGGCGATCCGCCACGGCCGCTCGGGATCGTCGATAGCCTGGCGAACGTCGAACCGGGATACGGTGGCGTTCCACCTCAACCAGTGCACGCCGTCCCGATCGAGATCGCCGATGTCGACGACCTGGGTGAGCTCGCGGCAGATATGAGGGGCCCGCAGGCGGGTGACGACAAGATTACTGCGAGCGCAATCCTCGGCAAAGGCGTCGTGAGCGCGGACAAGGGCGATGGAGAATTCCGCGCCCTCATGGATGCAGCCGAGGCTGTCGCAACGGAGTTCATTCAGCCCTGGCGCGATGTCACTGCCGAAGTGCTCGGACCAAACATCGGTTGCGAAGCTGCCCGTGCGGCCGGCTATAAGTCCCATCGCCTGCCCCTCGCGTACCGCAACCGCTTGTGTCGTATCGGCAACGAGCACGTCCGGACGCTGGTCGAAGCCGAGCAGGACGATGACCGGCAGCGCCAGCAGCGGTCCCGCGAAGCGCCAGGGGCTGGCCAGGAATGCGAACCAGGCGAGCGCGGCGAGGCCAACGATGAGCGCTGCGGGGGTCAGCAGCGGGTTGGTTTCCAATCCCGCGCTCCAGCCGGTAACCAGCACCGCAATTTCGATCATGCGGGCGATCCCCCACCCCATCGCAACAAGGAAGGGCTGCTCCAGCCCGAAGGGCATGGCCAGCACCGAGAACACCCCGAACGGCATGATCACGGCCATGAGGACCGGCAGCACAAGCACATTGGCGACAACACCGAGCGGCGCGGTCTGCTGGAAGTGATAGGCGGCAAAAAGGAGGGTCGCGAGGCCAGCAACGAGGCTGGTCCACGCGGTAGTCAAGACCACATCCCACCCCCGCCGCACTAGGCTGGGCTGACCCTCGCGGGGCAACCGCGGCAGTTCATAGACCCCAATAAGGACAACCACCGCGGCAAAGGAGAGCTGGAAACTGGCGCGAAACACATCGGCGGGATCGACGAGCAAGATGACGAGCGCGGCGAACGCGACATTGCGCATAGTGAGGGCCCTGCGGCCCGCGAGTACCGCGCCGAAAATCAGCACCAGCATGAGGGTCGAACGGAACGCGGGCGTGTTTGCGACGCCACCGGCCAGCAGCAGGTAGCCCAACGCGGCCGCGATCCCGGCCAAAGCAGCGATCTTCTTGGCCGGCAGATATCCGGCAAGGCCGGCAAAGGCGGCCATGAGCGCACGCACGACGAAGAAGACGCCGCCGGCGACGATCGAGAGGTGCAGGCCAGAGATCGAATAGATATGGGCGAGGCCTGAGGCCGCCATGACGTCGCGTATCTCGTCGCTGATGCCACTTTGGTCGCCGACCAGCATCGCCCGCGCGATGGCAGCGGGCGGGCCTTCCAGCGTGCCGTCGATCTTCTCAGCGATGCCGCGGCGCAGGCCGTCGACGCTGCGGACGAGGTCAAGGCCTTCGCCCGGCGCCACGAGTGCGAAGTTGCCGGTGACATTACCGTAAGCGCCTATACCTGCGAAATAGGCGTGGAACTGGCTGTCGAACGCGCCAGGCAAGATGGGGGCAGGCACGCGGGCAAGGCGGAGATCGGCACGGATGCGATCGCCAGGCGCGACTTCGGGTTCGGCAGGAACTATGATCCGAGCGCGGCGGACATCGACCGGTCGGGCGTCGCCAAGGGGGTGGATCTGCGAGACGACGATGCGGCGCCCACCATCGAATTCAGAGAGGACTTCGTCGATGACGGCCTCGTAGGTGCCGTAGGCAGGGAAGGCCAGCATCGGGGATCCCCAAAGCATGCCGTGGAGCGGCAGAAGGCCGGCGCCGATTGCCGCCGCAAGCGCCAGCGCAGATACACGCCGCAGCCTGGGTCTGGCCGGCGAAACGGCAAGGAGCACTGTGCAGACAAGCACCAGGGCCAGCAACACGCCGTGGTTCGGCTCGGTCGGCAAATCGGCATACGCAATCAAGCCGGCAATCATGGCGAAGGGTATGAGGACCAGCAGGCGTCGCGATTCAAACGCGTCGGCAATGGCTGCCAGAAGCGAGGCGTGCCAGGCCGTACCGCCGCGGGCGCGCAACTGCGGCAGGCGTGGAGGCGCAGGAACTTGCATTCGCTCCCTTGCAAGCGCCTCGAGGGCATCCGGCAGCGCAGTCTGATCCGTCAATCGTCCGAGCCCCCGCCTCTCGCCCCTGAGGCTATGCTATCTCGCGAAGGCGTCCCATTGTTTCGAGAAGACGGGGCGGCAATGCATGGTCAAACCTGAATAACACCCATAGTTCGCTGACGGCGCTTTGGCGTTATCCCTGCAGGCTGCCGGTGCCGTACTTGCGCTGTCGGCAACCTATGCTACACACGGGACCGAATTCGTCCAACCATTCACGCGTTGATGTCACAGATCGTCACTCGTTTCGCTCCGTCTCCCACGGGATACCTCCATATCGGCAGCGCCCGAACGGCGCTGTTCAATTGGGTCTATGCGCGCAAGACCGGCGGCAAGATGCTGCTGCGCGTCGAAGATACCGACCGCGAGCGCTCCACGCAGGAGGCGGTCGAGGCGATTTACGACGGGCTAAAGTGGCTGGGGCTCGACTGGGACGACGAGCCGATCCTGCAGTTCGCTCGGGCAGCGCGCCATGCCGAGATCGCCAATGAGCTCCTTGCCCGCGGCCAGGCCTACAAGTGCTACTGCACGCCCGAAGAACTCGCCCAGATGCGCGAGGAGGCGCGGGCCGCCGGGCTGCCGCCGCGCTACAACGGCTACTGGCGCGACAGGAACCCGGCCGAGGCACCCGAGGGTGTGGCGCCGGTCATCCGCATCAAGGCGCCGCTTTCAGGCGAGATCGTGGTCGATGACCATGTGCAGGGCAAGGTCGTCTTCAAGACCGAGAACCTCGATGATTTCATCATCCTGCGCTCGGACGGAACGCCGACCTATATGCATGCCGTGGTCGTCGACGACCATGACATGGGGGTGACGCACATCATCCGCGGTGACGATCATCTGACCAACGCTGCCCGGCAGATCGTGATTTACAACGCCATGGGCTGGACGGTGCCGGAGATGGCGCATATCCCGCTGATCCACGGGCCGGACGGTGCCAAGCTCTCCAAGCGGCACGGCGCGCTCGGGGTTGGCGCCTATCGGCAGATGGGTTACCTGCCCTCGGCGCTGCGCAACTACCTGGCCCGCCTCGGCTGGAGTCACGAGGACGACGAGCTCTTCTCGACCGAGCAGATGGTCGAGTGGTTCGACCTCGACGGCCTCAACAAGGGGGCGGCGCGCTTCGATTTCGTCAAGCTCGAGAGCATCAACGGTCACTATATCCGTGAAGCGGCGCCCGAATATCTCTTCGAGGTGATGGTTGCAACCGCGCTCGAGACCGGGCGAGAGGCGGACCACGAGGGTCTTTCGAGCAATAAGGAAACGGTGCTGGCAGCCCTGCCCGAACTGCAGCCGCGCGCCAAGACGGTGCTCGAACTCATCGACCTTGCCCAGTTCATCTATGCGGTTCGTCCGATCACCGTCGACGAGGCAGCCGAAAAGCTGCTGACCTCCGACGCGCGGGTAACGCTGAGAGATGTCCACGAGCTGTTGAGGGGGCTCAACGAATGGACGGTACCGGCGATCGATGCGGCCATGCGCGGATTTGCCGAGGCCAAGGGCTTGAAGCTCGGCAAGATCGCCCAGCCGCTGCGGGCAGCGATCACCGGGCGCACCGTCTCGCCGGGGATTTTCGAAGTCATGGTCCTGATAGGAAAGGACGATAGCCTTTCGCGCTTGTCCGACCAGATCGAGGCTTGACGACACTTCAAGATGGGTAAGCCATGCTTACCCATCTGTTGCCTGGACGGGGTAAAAGAGATACCTCAGAGGGCGGAATTGAACGGCCGATCCCATATTGGCCCCGCCACAAGACGCGCCCTTCCCTATTCAGGGTTTGCGGGGCCATCGAGGAGAGCTAAATGACCGAAAAAGTCGCCAAACTCACGCTCGGAGATCAGACCTTCGATTTCCCCGTGCTGCAAGGTTCGGTGGGGCCCGACGTCATCGATATCCGATCGCTCTATGCCAAGACAGGACTTTTCACCTACGACCCCGGCTTCACCTCGACGGCTGCCTGCGACAGTTCCATCACCTACATCGACGGCGACAAGGGGGAACTCCTCTACCGCGGCTATCCGATCGACCAGCTCGCAGAAAAGAGCAGCTATACCGAGGTTTGCTACCTGCTGCTCTATGGCGAGTTACCGACCAAGGCGCAACTGGCCGAATTCGACGATCTCGTTACCCGCCACACCATGGTGCATGAGCAGATGCACTACTTCTTCCGGGGGTTCCGGCGTGACGCGCACCCAATGGCGGTCATGACCGGCGTGGTCGGCGCTATGGCAGCCTTCTATCACGACTCGACCGACATCACCGATCCGCAGCAGCGCGAAATCGCCTCGATCCGCATGATCGCCAAGATGCCGACGATCGCGGCGATGGCCTATAAGTATTCGGTCGGTCAGCCGTTCGTCTACCCGCGCAACGACCTCGATTACGCCTCCAACTTCCTGCACATGTGCTTTTCCGTGCCGGCAGAGCAATACGAGGTCAGTCCCGAGATCGCGCGGGCGATGGACCTGATCTTCACCCTACACGCCGATCATGAGCAGAACGCGTCTACCTCGACCGTCAGGCTCTCGGGCTCGTCGGACGCCAATCCCTTTGCCTGCATCGCAGCGGGCGTTGCATGCCTGTGGGGACCTGCGCATGGCGGGGCGAACGAAGCCGCGCTCAACATGCTACGCCAGATCGGCACGGTCGAGCGCATCCCGGAGTTCATCGCTCGTGCCAAGGACAAGAACGACCCGTTCCGCCTGATGGGCTTCGGCCACCGGGTCTACAAGAACTACGATCCGCGCGCCAAGGTGATGCAGGAGACGGCCAAGAAAGTGCTGGACATTCTCGGCGTCGAGAACAATCCGACCCTGCAGGTTGCCAAGGAGCTCGAGCGCATCGCGCTCGAGGACGAATATTTCGTCGACCGTAAGCTCTATCCAAATGTCGACTTCTATTCGGGCATCATTCTCAATGCGATCGGCTTTCCGACCTCGATGTTCACCGTGCTTTTCGCAGTGGCGCGCACCGTCGGCTGGATCGCGCAGTGGAAGGAGATGATCGCCGACCCGCAGAAGAAGATCGGCCGCCCGCGTCAGCTCTACAATGGCTCGCCGGCACGCGAATACCAGTCGATAGACGCGCGTTAGAGCAACGTGCGCAAAGGTGGATACCGGCTTTGCGCAAAAAACGGCGCGACAACAAAAGACTAGAGCCGGCGTTCTGATTACGTCAGAACGCATAAAGCTCTAGGTCTGTCTACGCGATCTCTACGGGCGGCTGCGCAGCGAATGTCAGCGGTGCCAATGGGCCAGGACCCGCTCGGCGGGATCCTGGCGGGCTGCCTCGGGCGCCCCGTGCGTCATCAAGCGCGCCAGCTCGCCGAAGGCATCCGCCTGATCCTGACGGATTGTTCTGTCATCGAGGAGGTCACGCGCGGCCGCGATGACGGCTGCGGGTTGGGGAGCCCGCGAGATGATTTCCGGAATGACGAGTCGGTCGAGGATGATGTTGGGTAGGCCGACCGCCGGCCGGCCGAGCTTGCCGAAAACCCGGGCCTGATGGCCGTCCATGACGTAAGTGGTGACCATCGGCACACCGGCCAGTGCCAGTTCCAGGGTTGCGGTGCCGGCAACGCTGATGGCGAGGACCGTACGGGCGTAGAGCTCGGCGCGTCGCCCGCGATCGGCAACGATCTCGACGCTCACCGGCCAGTCTGCCGTTTCTGCGGCCAGCATTTCAGCCAGTGCCGGCAAGGCCGGCAGGAGGAAGCCATCGACGGCGCTGTCGCCGGCCAGCGCCTCGGCGACAGTCCTCATTAACGGCAGATGGCGGCGCAGTTCGCCCTGACGGCTGCCGGGCAGCAACGCCACGAGACCGGTATCGCTCAAGGCGGTAGCGCCGATTTCAGCGAGAGCCGGATGGCCGACATAGGACGTCGGTGGCCCGCCAAGTTCGCGCATCACCGCCGGTTCGAACGGCAACACTGCCAACACCTCGTCGAAAAGCGGTTTGATCCTGGCGGCGCGGTGGGGTGAACGGGCCCACACCGACGGGGCCACGTACAGCAGCACCGGGCGATCGAACTGCCGAGCCCGCAGACGTCCCGCGACGAGCCGGGAGAACTCCTGCGCATCGATGAGGACGACGACATCGGGTCGGCTTCTGACGATGGCGCGGACGGTTTCCTCCACGCGCCAGAGCAGCAATGGCAGGCGCCTGAGAACATCGGTGATGCCCATGACCGCCAAGTCCTGCATGGGATAGAGCGATGCAAGGCCTTCAGCCGCGAGCTCGTCGCCGCCTACCCCCGCCAGTTCGACTGTCGCGCGCTCGCGCAGACGGCGCACGAGATCGGCGCCGATGCGGTCGCCGGATGGTTCGCCGGCGAGGATGAAGAGCTCCAGCGGCTCGGACATCTGGCGTCAGCTCTCGCTGCCGCCGTTGCCATTGCGGGGCACGAGGATCGGACGGTCCGCGGCCGAGGTGATGAAAGTCACCACGTCCTGCACCATGGCATCGTTCTTGAACAGCTCGGCTGCGTCCTCGGCACGCTCGCGCAGCGTCCGCTCGTTGGAAAAGATCATGCGGTAGGCGGCGCGCAGGCGGTGGATGGCGTCCCGGTCGAACTGGCGACGCTTCAGCCCAACGAGGTTCAACCCGGCGAGCGCCGCACGATTGCCGACGGCCATGCCGTAGGGAATGACGTCGCCATCCACCATACTTTGGGCGCCGATGAACGCGTAAGCACCGATGCGGGTGCGCTGATGGACGACGACCGTCCCGCCGAAAGTGACGTTGTCCCCGATATGGCAGTGGCCGGCAATACCGACATAGTTGGCCAGGATGACGTTGTCGCCAATGATGCAGTCATGGGCAACGTGGGCGCTGGCCATGATGAGGCAGTCGTTGCCGATGCGCGTCACCATGCCGTCGCCGGCTGTGCCGGGATTGAGGGTTGCCGCCTCGCGGATGACGCAGCGCTCGCCGATCTCGAGGCGCGAGGCTTCGCCCTGGTATTTGCGATCCTGCGGCTGGTGCCCGACCGAGGCGAAGGGAAAGATGCGGGACCCTGCCCCCACATGGGTATGGCCTTCGACGCAGACGTGGGAAATGAGTTCCACGTCTGCATCGAGGACGACGTTCTCGCCCACCACGCAATAGGGCCCGATTTTGACGTTGTGGCCAAGGCGCGCGCCGGGAGCGACGATGGCGGTTTGGTGGATGCTGACCGAACTCACTCTACTCGGCCTCGACCATCATGGCCCCGATCTCCGCTTCGGCGACGACGGCCCCGTCGACGATGGCCTTGGCTTCATAGCGCCCGACATTGCGACGGCGTTGGATCTTGCGGATATGGTATTCGAGCCGGTCGCCGGGTTCGGCGGGCTTGCGGAACTTGGCCTTGTCGATGGTCAGCATCAGGACGATGTTCTTCTTGCCTGACATGGCGTCGTTGGCAATGACGATAGCACCGGCGGTCTGGGCCATGCCTTCGATGATCAGCACGCCTGGAAAGATGGGTTTGCCGGGAAAATGTCCCTGGAAGATCGGCTCATTGAACGTGACGTTCTTGATGCCGATGGCGGTCTCGTCACCGTTGATCTCGATGATGCGGTCGATCATCAGGAACGGATAGCGATGCGGCAGGCACTCGAGAATCCTGGCGATATCGAGGCTTCCCAACTGTGCACCTTCCCCTGTCCGGGCCAGGTCTGCATCCATCACCGTTGGTCCCCCTTACTTAACCGCCGCACTGTCGCAATCTCTTTCCAGAAGTCTCTTATATCCTGCGCGGGCGCCCCGGCAAGCTTGGACCCGGGCGGCCAATCCTTGGTGACCGCTGCCCGTGCATAGACCATTGAGCCGTCGCCAATCGAGAGGTGCCCGGAGGTACCTACCCCCGCACCCATGACGACTCCATCACCGACAATTGTCGTACCGGCAAGGCCCGTGGTTGGCGCCAGGAGGCAATTGCGGCCGAGACGCGAGTTGTGACCGATGACTACGATGTTGCCGAGCTTGGTTCCCTCACCGATCACCGTATCCCCGAGCGCACCGCGGTCGACGGTGGCGTTGGGTCCGATCTCGCATCGATCCTGCACGATCACCCGGCCGAGCTGTGGAATCTTTCGGTTGGTCGCGCCGTGATCCAGCCAGCCAAAGCCTTCCGTGCCAATGCGCGCACCGGGGTGGACGATGACGTTGTTGCCGAGGTGCGCGCAATGAATGGTACAGTTGGCCGCGATAATACAGTTGCGCCCAATGGTGACACCCTGGCCGATGACCGTATTGGCGCCGACCACGCTGTTGCGGCCAATCTCGACCCCGTCGCCGATGACGACGTTCTCGCCGATCTCGGCGCCCTCCTCGATGAACGGAGGCGTGTCCCCACCACCCTTGCCGGCGGCGATCGCTCGCGTCGCATCCGGGTAGAGGTGCTCGAGAATATCGACGAAGAGTTCGTGCGGTTTGTCGGCGACCACGGCCACGGTGCCGACCGGCACCTCCTCGGCGAGCGCCGCCGAGACGATCACGGCACCTGCCGAGGTATCGCGCAGCTCTTCGACGTAGGCCTTGCTGGCCGCAAGCGCGATCGACTGTCGGGCGGCGGTCGTAAGTTCGTCGGCACCTGCGATGATCAATGAACCGCCACGGGGATCGCCGGCCTCGGCGAAGCCGACGGCCGCGAGCAGGTCGGCGAGGGTTGCGGGCGGCGAGGCCGGAAAGAAGCGCGTATCAACCATGAGAGTCACTTGCAAAGACGAAGGCCGCGGTGCGTTGCGCCCCGCGGCCTGACCGACTATAGGCCCGCGGCCCGATCAGAGCGAGTTCTGCATCGTCAGCTGGAACACTTGCGTTCTATCCGTATCCGATTCGCTGAGGACGTGGGCGAAGTCGCCCCGTAGCGGGCCGAACGGCGAATCCCAGATGATCGAGGCGCCGACGGACGTCCGTAAGGGCTCATTTTCGCTGGCGGGATCGATGGGAAGTCCAAAGCTGTCTGCCGCATCGCCAATCCAGCCCGCATCCGCCCAGACGGCGCCGCTCAGTCCATAGGTCTCGGGCAGGACGGGCACCGGGAACTCGATTTCGGCCGAGATACCCGCGTACATCGTCGTGCCAACGGGCTCGCCGCTGGTCAGGAGGCGCGGACCCATGCCGCGTGACTGGAAGCCGCGCACCAACTGAGAACCGGGGTAGAAGGCTTCGAGAGGATGAACGCCATCATCGCCCAGGGCATGGATGACGCCGGCCTGGCCGCGGACGCTGGCAATGATGCCGCTGTCTTCGATCAAGGGCATGTAGTAGCGGGCGCGAGCCTCGGTCTTGAGGAGGTTGAAGTCCCACCCGACATACTGCTGGGTAAAGGTCGCAAGCAGGCCCGATGTCGGGTTCCGGCGATCGTCCACGCCGTTGTAGGTCAAGGTGTAGCCGACGAAGTACTTCCAGACCTCGTCACCGTCGTCGACGAAGGCCGAGGCACGGGGATCGGGCACTTCCGGCGTCGCATCATTGTCATCGTCATCGAATGTGTCGGTATCGTCGATGACCTTGCGCTCGAGGCCGCCAAAGCCAGTGACTGAGAGCGAGCTGGTCAACGGCACGCCAACACGCAGTTGACCGCCGGTCGCCTGGTAGCCGTAGAAGTTGCGCGTAGTCTCATTGACGATCCGGTGATAGACATCGACGCCGGTGGCGATGTCGAGCCCCATGAAGTGCGGTTCGGTGAACGAGAAGTCGAAGGTCTGCCCGTTCTCGGATGCGCCGATCGCTGCCCGCAGATACTGACCGCGGCCGAGGAAGTTGCGCTCGGTGAGCGACAGCTCGCCTAGCACACCGTCGGAGGTCGAATAGCCCACCGTTGCGCCATACTCACCCGTCGACTGCTCGGTCAGGGCGATGTTGATGACGACCTGGTCGGGCGCACTGCCCGGCTGGGTCGAGATGTCGACAGCCGAGAAGAAGCCGAGATCCATGATCTCTTCGCGGGCGCGGTTGACCATGGACCGGTTGAAGGGGTCGCCTTCGGCAAAGCCGAGCTCGCGGCGCACGACGAAGTCGCGGGTCTTCTCGTTGCCGGTAACGTTGATTCTCTCCACATAGATGCGCGCGCCTTCGTCAACGAGATACGTCACGTTGAAGGTGCGGTTGGCAATGTCGCGCTCGAGGCGCGGGCGCACGTCGGCGAAGGCATAGCCCTGGGCGGTGGCCTCGAAGGCCATGTCCTGCACGCTGTCCTGCAGGTTGCTGATGGAGTAGTTGCTACCTTGCGAGGTCTGGATGGCGCTACGCAGGACATCGGCATTGAGGCCCGGAATACTGGTCTCGATGCCCACATTGCCGAAGCTGTAGCGCTCGCCCTCGTTGACGGTGAAGTTGATGAAATAGGCGTTTCGCGAGGCATCGAACTCGGCGACCGAGGTGACCTGGACGTCGGGGAAGCCACGATTGGAGTAATAAAGGCGGATCAGCTCGCGGTCGATGGCTAGCTTCTGCTCGTCATAGCTGTCGTCGCGGAAAAGCCAGCTGAGAATGCCGCTTTCCTTGGTGCGGATGGCGCCCTTGAGGTTGCCGGCGCTGATCGAGTTGTTGCCGGTGAAGTTGATCGCGGCGATACCGGCGCGGTCGCCCTCGTTGACCACAAAGGTTACTCGCACGCGCCCGGCCTCTGCCGCCTCGACCCGCGGCGAAACAGAGACGCCGTTGAACCCATCGCGGACATAGGCCTGGCGGATGCTTTCGGCATCGGCATTAGCGCGCTGCGGAGTGTAGATGCCGGTGGTCGCCACATCGACCATGGCCTGCAGCTGCGCGTCCGAAAAGCGGCGGTTGCCCTCGAAGAGCACGGAAGAGACGAGTTGCTCCTGGGCAGCAACGGCCTGAACGCCGACAACGGGAAGGTTCGCCCCCGCAAGCGGCGCGACTCCCAAAAACGCAAACGCAAGGATTAAGCCGCGCATCAGCTTGGTGGGTTGGATCATATTATTTTAGCCTTCTGCGACATGGCCAGGGAATCGCCACGCACAGCGCTCCCCCAAGCTAACTCCATTGAACGGTTTTACTGTTTTTTTAACCAAGGGCAAGGCGGAAGCCGCCGCGAGGTTAGCAAATGATTGGCGCACGTGTATTCGTGCAACACCTTGCGAACGAAGGTTAACAGGGCATTACCCGACAGCCCGGAGGTAGGCGAAGAGGGTGTCATTGAACAACGTGAAAACCATCAAGGCGAGAACGAGAGCGAAGCCGAAACGAAACCCGATCTCCTGTACACGCATGCTGAGAGGTCGGCCGCGAACGGCTTCGACCAAATAATACAGCAGATGTCCCCCGTCGAGCATGGGCACGGGTAAAAGGTTGAAAATTCCTATATTTAATGAAAGCAGGGCGGTCAGGTTGATGAGCGCGACGACACCTAAGGTTGCCACCTCGCCCGAGACGCGCGCAACCTTGACCGGGCCGCCGAGCTGTTCGACGTCGCCTCGCCCGACGAAGAAGTCGCCGAGGAACTCGCCGGTGCGGATGATGATGAAGCGAATCTCCTCAACGGTCATGCCGAGGGCCTCGACCGGGCCTGGCCGATAAAGCGTCAGATCGTCCTCGGCGACATCGCGCATCACGCCGATCCGGCCGATACGCTGGCTGTTGCCGAAGCGATCCTCGACCCGGGTTGCCTCCGGAACAAGGCTCAGGGCACGGGTCTCCCCTGCCCGCTCGAGCACCACCGAGATCGGCCGCTCAGGACTGGTCGCGACCAACCTCTGGAAATCCTCGAAGCCGTGCACCGCGAAGCCATCGACGGTCAGGATGCGGTCGCCGGATTCGAGCCCGGCCTCTTCGGCCACGGAACCCGCAACAACTTCGCCGAGGACAGGCGGAATGGTGTAGCGCCCGTAGCCGAGCAGCAGTGCATAGAGAATAAGGAATGTCAGGATGATGTTGGCCGCGGGGCCGGCCGCCACGATGGCGATCCGCTGCCAGACCGACTTGTTGGCAAAGAGGCGCGGCGCAAGCGACGGATCGGCATTCTCGACGACGTCCCGGTCCGGTACGCTTGCCGCATTCATGTCGCCGACGAAGCGCACATAACCGCCGAGAGGAATCGCGGAAACGCGCCAGCGCGTGCCGCTGCGATCATTCCAGCCGAAGAGCTCGCGCCCGAAGCCGATGGAAAAGGTCTGGATGGCCACGCCATTCCAACGGGCAACGAGATAGTGGCCCATCTCGTGGACGAAGACGATGACGGTGAGCACCGCCAGGAACGGCACCACATAGGACAGGAGCCAGAGGGGGAAATCGATCATCGTATCCCTTTCGGCCGGTCGAACGGCACGACTAACGCGTTACCAGTAGAGGAAGCCTTCGGCAACCGCTCCCTGTCCGGCGTGCAACAGACCAACAACGGTCAGGAAGATTACGCCCAATGTGAGGCTGTCGAGCCGGTCCATCAAGCCGCCATGGCCCGGAATGATGTCGCCGCTGTCCTTGATGCGAAAGCGCCGTTTCACTGCGCTCTCGGCAAGATCGCCAAGCTGACCCAGTACGCTGATGGCAATGGAAAAGAGCATCCCCAGCCAGAGTGGGGAGTCGGTCACTACTGTCCAGACGATCGTGCCGGCAACGGTTCCAAGTGCCAGCCCTCCCAGCGCTCCGGACCAGGTCTTGGACGGGGATATGTCGGGGGCAAGCTTTTCTCCGCCGATCTGGCGGCCGGTAAAAAACGCCGCCGAATCCGTCATCCACACGACCGTGCCCAGATAGAGACCAGCCCAGATCCCGGCTGTGCCGGCCCCGCGCATAGCGAGGGCCGCGGCAACCACCACGCCGAGAAACACCAGACCGGCCATGCGCCAGCCGATTTCATCGCGACCAGAAACGACCGCGACGCCGCAGGCAAAAGCGATAAGCGTCGCGGTGCCGGCGACGCCGGCCAACGGAAAGACCAGTCCGGCGCAGGCAACCAGTACGATCATAATCCAGGACGCGATGGTCGGCGGCGCTCGGGTGACCATGGTCTCCCATTCGCGATAGACTCCGGCAAAGACCGCTCCGACCAACGCTGAAAACACGTAGCCGCCGACAGCAAGAGCCGTGGCGGTCAGGGCGACGAGCACGATTGCCGAAGCAAGACGCGGTCCGAGGTCGGCCCAGTTGCGCCGAGGCTTGTGGATGGGCTCCGATTGGCCACCGTCGCTCAAGTGATACGCGCCTCGATGCCGCCAAAACGCCGGTCCCTCAGCGCATAAGTCTCGAGGACCCGCAGGAACGTCGCCTCGTTGAAGTCGGGCCAATACTCATCGACGAAGACGAGTTCGGCGTAGGCAGCCTGCCAAAGCAAAAAGTTGGAAATGCGCTGCTCGCCGCTGGTGCGCACGATCAGGTCGGGATCGGGGAGACCGGTGGTGTAGAGGGAGGCGGCAATGGTTTCTTCGGTTATTGATTCCGGATCGAGTTCACCGCGCGCGACCGCCCGGGCAACAGCCCGCGTCGCCTCTGTCAATTCGGCCTTGCTGCCATAATTGAAGGCGACGATGAGATTGAGCCCGGTATTGGCAGCCGTCTTCTGCTCGGCATCCCGGATCAGACGCACAAGAGATGGGTCGAGTCCCTCGCGCGAGCCGATGACGCGCACATGCACGTTGTTGCGAATAAGTGACTGAAGGTCTGATGCAACAAATCGGCGTAACAGACTGAAAATGAAGCTTACTTCCTCCGCCGGACGCGACCAGTTCTCGGAGGAGAAACTGAAGACCGTGAGGTTGGGGACCCCATAGTTGATACAAAGTTCGACAAGGCCGCGTAGGGCGCGCACGCCGGCCAAATGCCCTTCGGTGCGCTTCTTGCCGCGGGCAGTAGCCCATCGCCCGTTGCCGTCCATGATCACGCCCAGGTGGTTGGGAATCCGCAGGCGCGGTGCTGCGGCCAACTCCTTACTGAAAGCGGGATCGGTGGGCATTGGGGCGCTCTCCCGGCGTATTGAATTGCCAGGTCCTAGACCTGCATGATTTCCTGCTCTTTAGTCGCAAGGATCGTATCGATCTCGGCGACGGCGGCATCGGTCGCCTTCTGCACGAGTTCGGACTGTGCGCGGGCCTCATCCTGCCCCATGTCGCCGTCCTTTTCTGCCTTCTTGAGGACATCCATGCCGTCGCGGCGAACATGGCGCACGGCCACACGCGCCTGCTCGGCATAGTTGTGGGCGACCTTGGTCAGCTCGCGGCGGCGTTCCTCGTTGAGCTCGGGCAACGGCACGCGGATGATCTGACCTTCAGCGGCGGGATTGAGCCCGAGACCGCTATCGCGGATGGCCTTCTCCACGGCGCCAGCCATCGAGCGATCCCACACCTGGACGCTGAGCATGCGCGGCTCGGGCACGGTGACGGTCGCGACCTGGTTGAGCGGCATCCGCGACCCGTAGGCTTCGACCTGAACCGGCTCGAGCAGGCTCGCGCTCGCTCGGCCCGTACGCAGGCCCGCCAGCTCGTCCTTGAGGGAGGAGATGGATTTGGCCATGCGTGATTTGAGTTCGTCGAGTGAGAAGGTCGCTGCCATTTTCTGGTCCTCTTTGTTCTGCGGCTAGCCGACGCGGGTGCTACGCGCCTTGCCATTCAATACACCGACAAGCCCTTCCTTGTCGTCGAGTGCGTAGACAATTATGGGCAACCCGTTGTCTCGGGCAAGTGCGAAGGCCGCCGTGTCCATGACCCGAAGGTCCCGGCCGATCACCTCGTCATAGCTGACGGTCTCGTAGCGCGTCGCATCCGGGTGCTTCTTGGGATCAGCCGAATAGACGCCGTCCACCTTGGTGCCCTTGAGCAGCACGTCGCAATCCAGTTCGATGGCCTTGAGGGCAGCGGCGGTATCGGTGGTAAAAAAAGGGTTGCCTGTGCCGCCGGCGCAGACAACCACATAGCCCTCGTCGAGGGCCGCCTTGGACGCCCGCGCAGTAAAGCTGTCGGCGACAGACGGCATGGTCAAGGCGCTGAATACCTTGGACTTGACGCCCTGGCGGGAGATGGCATTGGAGAGCGCCAGCGAATTGATGACCGTGCCGAGCATGCCCATGAGGTCAGCGGTAACCCGATCGGTGCCGTCAGCGGCAACGGCCATGCCGCGGAAGATGTTGCCGGCCCCGATGACGATAGCGACCTCGACGCCGCTCTTGGCGACCTCGGCGATCTGGCGAGCAACAGCGTTGAGGAATTGTGGCTCGATGCCGAAGGATTGGTCGCCGGCCAGCACTTCGCCAGAGACCTTCAACAGAATGCGCTTGTAGGCTGATGCCATACACGACCCCTAAGCATTACGCATGCCGGGCGCCGACTCCGCCGACGCCGGGCTGACCCTAATGTATCGACGGCGGACTGGGAACTGTCCGTGCCGCGCGCGATACGTGCAAACCTGCACTCGAAGACGATTGTGGCGGGATAGCTGCCGCCGCACAGAAAAAGGGCGGGCTTTTGGCCCGCCCTTGTACTACCAGGGTTCAGCGCGTACCGGCGGTCGCCGCGACCTCGGCGGCGAAGTCGGTTTCCTGCTTTTCGATGCCTTCGCCCAGCGCATAGCGCACGAACTTGGTCAGCTTGATCGGCGCGCCGACGTCCTTCTCGGCATTCTTGATTGCGTCTGCGACTTTGGTCTCGCCGTCAATAACGAAAGTCTGGGCGAGGAGCGTGACCTCTTCATAGTACTTGCGGATGCGGCCATCGACCATCTTCTCGATGATCTCGGCGGGCTTGCCCGACTCCCTAGCCTGCTCGCTAAAGATGGCGCGCTCGCGCTCGACTACGGCTGGGTCGAGATCATCGGGCGAGACCGAGAGCGGGTTAGTGGCGGCGATGTGCATGGCAAGCTGCCTGCCCAACGCGTTCAGCGCGGTCTTGTCGCCACTCGACTCCAGCCCCACGAGAATGCCGATGCGCCCGAGGCCGTCCTTGACGGCCGCGTGGACGTAGCTCGACACCACCCCGTCCGAAACCGAGACGGTCTCGGTGCGGCGCAGGTTCATGTTCTCGCCGATCTTAGCGATAGCTTCGGTGAGCTCGGCCGACACGGAATGTCCAGTGCCCGGATAAGGCATCTCGCCGAGCTTGACGGCATCGCCCTCGGCATCAAGGGCGAGCTTGGCCACGGTGCCGACAATAGTCTGGAACTGCTCGTTGCGCGCAACGAAGTCGGTCTCGGAGTTGACTTCGACGACGGCTGCACTGGTGCCTTCGGTTGCAACGCCGACCAACCCTTCGGCCGCAACGCGGTCAGCCTTCTTGGCGGCCTTGGCGAGACCGCGGGTGCGCAGCCAGTCGATAGCAGCTTCCATGTCGCCGTTGGTCTCGGCCAGCGCCCTCTTGCAGTCCATCATCCCGACGCCAGTGGCGTCGCGCAGTTGCTTGACCATTGCAGCTGTGATTTCCATGGGGTTCACCTCTTGGCGGCCCCGAACCGGGGCCGCAGATTTAAGTCTGAAGATGTAATCCGTGTGACGCGGATCAGTTGGCGGCAGCCTCTTGGCCCGGCTCGGATTCCAGGGCCGGCTCGGCCGGAGCCTCCTCGGCCGCGCCGAGGTCCGCGCCCAGGGCAGCCGACGACCGGCCGATGCCGTCGATGGCAGCGCGCGAGACCAGCGAGACATAGAGCTCGAGCGCGCGGCTGGCATCGTCGTTGCCCGGGATCGGGTAATCGATGAGATCCGGATCGCTATTGGTATCGACGATGGCGACAACCGGAATGCCGAGGCGGCGGGCTTCCTTGATCGCGTTCGCCTCTTTGTTGGTGTCGATGACGAAAAGGAGGCTGGGCAGGTTGCCCATGTCCTTGATGCCGCCGAGGTCGCGCTCCAGGCGCTCCTGCTCGCGGCTCATCATCAGGCGTTCCTTCTTGGTACGACCTTCAAGCCCCTCGGCCTCGAGCGCCTCGAGCTCGCGCAGGCGCGCAATAGAGTTCGAAATGGTCTGCCAGTTGGTCAACATGCCGCCCAACCAGCGGGAATTAACATAGTACTGGGCGCACTGCCGGGCAGCGTCCGCGACGAGCGGCGCGGCTTGTCGCTTGGTGCCAACAAACAGCACGCGGCCGCCGTCGGCCACTGTGTCGGAGACGAGCTGCAGCGCGCGGCTCAGGAGCGGCACGGTCTGGCTGAGGTCGACGATGTGGATGTCGTTGCGCACGCCGAAGATGAACTTTTCCATCTTCGGGTTCCAACGGTGCTTCTGGTGGCCAAAGTGCACGCCGGCTTCGAGAAGCTGGCGCATAGAAAAATCGGGCATTGCCATCTGGCAACTCTCCTTTACCGGTTGATGCCTCCACGAAGCGGTGCGACGGGAACCCCGCCACCGGATGGGCACCCGATCAGAAATCAGGAGGCCGGCCTCGTGTGTGAAATAGCGTCGGGACGCACCCGATCGCGTGCGGGGCTATAGCCCAGACTTGGCGGGAGCGCAAGCATGGTGCACCGCCTCGAGCTTATTCCCTTCGGGATTGCGCACGAGGATTGGTGCCTCTTGCCGCTGCCGACAACCAAGGAATTCTGACTTACGCGTCTTTCATATGCGTGCACGTTAGAGAATGTGCCGCCTGGGTTAGCCCCGAACGCGATGGGGGTGCGTCTTCGATGGTCCACACGGAGGGCGGCTGTTCATATCAAGCGCGCCTTTAGTGGAGCCTGACGTCCGTTACCCCCTCGAGCGCCTTGATGCCGCCGGCGATCTCGGAGGTGAGGCGGAAATTGCCGGGCAGTTCGATCTCGTATTCGCGCGCGCCGCCGTCTCGGATGACGACGAAGCTGACTTGCCCTTCCCCGCCCGACTTCAACTGTGCGCGAATGGGTGGCAGGCATTTGGGGCTGGCGGCAAAGACCGTCAAGCGACGGCCGACCTTTTCGGCGGCCTTCTCAAGAGGCTGGGCGTCAAGGATCCTGAGGCTCACGCCCTCTGCCCGCTCGTCGGCACCAACCTGCAGGAGGACCGAATTGCCCACCTGCAAAAGGGCTCCAAACTCGTTGATCTGCTCGGAAAAAGCGATGCACTCATAGCTGCCGGATTGGTCGGACAGCGTCAGGATCATCATGGGCGTGCCCTTGCGGGTGCGCCGGTCCTGCCGGGCCGAAACCGTGCCTGCCAACCGGCCGGCCGACGCGCCCGCTTCCCTGACCGCACGCTCGAAGTCGCCCCAGCGCTGCACGCGCAGCTTATCGAAGAGATCGGAATAAGCGTCGAGAGGATGGGCTGAAAGGTGAAAGCCGATGGCTGAGAACTCGCGGTCGGCGCGCTCAGCAACCGACCAAGCGGGGACACCGGCCGGCAGCTTGATCGGTTCGGGCGTGTCTGCAGCAAAGAGGTCGACGATGCCATCGGTCTTGTCGGTGGCGGCACGCTGGGCGGTGCCGACTAGGGCATCGATCGCGGCGAATGCCTGCTCCCGACGCGGTACCAACTCGTCGAAGGCACCGGCGTTGATCAGGGTTTCGAGCGTGCGCTTATTGACGATACGCGGGTCGACACGCGTGGCGAAATCGGCAAGGTCTGCAAACAGCCGATCCCCCCGCACCTCGGCGATGTGCTCGCCAACCTGCCGACCAACGCCTTTGACCGCGCAGAGTGCGTAGTAGATCTTGCCGTCCTTGACCGAGAACAGGGCTTCCGAGCGGTTGACGCAGGGCGGAACGACTTCGATGCCCTTCTTGCCCGCCTCATGACGGAAGTCGGCGAGCTTGTCGGTCTGCGCCATGTCGAGCGTCATCGAGGCGGCGTAGAACTCGTGCGGATGGTGCTGCTTGAGGTAGGCGGTCTGGTAGGAAACCCAGGCATAGGCCGCAGCGTGGCTCTTGTTGAAGCCGTAATTGGCGAACTTGGCGAGGAGGTCGAAGATCTGGTCGGCCAGGCTTTCGCTGACGCCGTTGGGACCGGCACCCTGGCGGAAGCGGACGCGCTGGGCGTCCATCTCGGCCTTGATCTTCTTGCCCATGGCGCGGCGCAACATATCCGCCTCGCCCAGCGAATATCCCGACAGGAGCTGGGCGATCTGCATCACCTGCTCCTGATAGACGATGATGCCGTAGGTCTCATCGAGCACAGCCTTGAGCGCCGGGTGGGGATAATCCACCGGTTCGCGCCCGTGCTTGCGGTCGATGAAGCTCGGGATGTTATCCATCGGCCCCGGCCGATAGAGCGCATTCATGGCGATGAGGTCTTCGATGCGGTCGGGCTTCAATTCCATGAGGGCCCGGCGCATGCCCGCGCTTTCAAACTGGAAGATGCCGTAGGTGTCGCCCCGCGCGTAGAGCTTGTAGGTTTCCGCGTCGTCGATCGGAATGGCGTCGATATCGAGATCGACCCCTTTCCGGCGGACCATCCCCACAGCCTGCTTGATGGTCGTGAGCGTCTTCAAACCGAGAAAGTCGAATTTGACCAGACCGGCGGGCTCGACCCATTTGAGATTGTACTGGGTGACCGGCATGTCCGAGCGCGGATCGCGATAGAGCGGCACGAGTTCCTGCAGCGCTCTGTCGCCGATGACGATGCCGGCAGCGTGGGTCGAAGCGTGGCGGAAGAGGCCCTCGAGCTTGCGGGCGATGGCAACGAGGTCGGCTACCGTCTCGTCTTCCTCGGCCATCATGCGGAACTGCGGTACATCGGCGAGCGTGCGCTCGATGGTCCAGGGGTCTGCCGGATTGGCGGGCACCAGCTTGCAAATGCGATCGACCTGCCCATAAGGCATCTGCAGCACGCGTCCGACGTCACGGAGCACCGCGCGGGCCTGGAGCGTACCGAAGGTGATGATCTGGGCGACCTGCTCGCTGCCGTACTTGTCCTGAACGTAGCGGATCACTTCCTCGCGCCGGTCCTGACAGAAGTCGATGTCGAAGTCCGGCATCGAGATACGCTCCGGATTGAGGAAGCGCTCGAAGAGGAGGTTGTAGAGCAAAGGATCGAGGTCAGTGATGGTCGTCGCATAGGCGACGAGCGAGCCCGCCCCTGAGCCACGCCCTGGTCCCACTGGGATATCGTGCGCCTTTGCCCAGCGGATAAAGTCAGCAACGATCAGGAAATAGCCTGGAAACTTCATGCTCTGGATAATTTCGAGCTCGAAGTCCAGGCGCTCGCGATAGTCCGCCTCGGTTTTGCCCGGCGCCAAGCCCGCGGCGAGGCGCTTCTCGAGTCCCTCCTCGGCCATTGCGCGCAGCGCCGCCGCCTCGGTGGCGACAGACTCGTCCTCGCTCACATTGGGGGCTGCGGCGAATTTGGGCAGGATCGGTCCGCGCGTTTTCGGCCGATAGCTCGCGCGCCTGGCGATCTCGACGCTCATATCGAGCGCCTCGGGCAGATCCGAGAAGAGCTCGATCATCTCGGCGCGGGTCTTGAAATAGTACTGGTCGTTGAGCTTGCGCCGGGCGGTCTGGGCGATCACCGTACCGCCGGCGATGGCGAGCAGCGCGTCGTGCGCTTCGAAATCCTCCATGGCCTGGAAGAAGGGTTCGTTGGTTGCCACCAACGGCACGCCATGGCGATAGGCATAATCGATCAGTCGCGGCTCGACATTGGCCTCCTGCGGGCGACCGTGTCGCTGCAACTCGACATAGAGCCGATTTTTGAAGAGACCGCGCAGGCGCTCGAGCCGGCCCAGAGCGTTACCCTCCTGCCCCAGCGCGAAGGCCATGTCGATGGCGCCTTCGGGGCCGCCGGTGAGGCAGAGGACGCCTTCGAGCGTTTCGGGCGAGAGCCAGTCGAGCCGGGCGCGGGCGTGGCCGTTCTCGCCTTCGAGATAGGCGCGGCTGACGAGGCGCGAGAGATTGCCGAAACCTGCTTCGTTGGCGGCCATCAGCACAACCGAAGATTTGCCCTGCCAGCCCTGATAACCGCGTTCGCTCACCCGCTCCTCGGCGGCGGCGAAGTCGATCGGCAACTCGCAGCCGATCAGCGGCTGGATACCTTTCTTGACGGCCTTTTCGGAGAATTCGAGCGCGCCGAATAGATTACCGGTGTCGGCTATGCCGATGGCAGGCTGCTTATCGGCCTTGGCGAGGTCAAGGATGGTCCCGAGCTGCAGCGCGCCCTCGAGCAGCGAGAAGGCGGAATGCACGTGCAGATGGATGAAACCGGGACCACTCATTGGGGCTCTTGCCTGACGCTTCCTTGTGGCAGGCCGAAGGCCGGGAGGAAACCACCGCGCACCCGCTTTCCCCAGATGTCACACGAGTCGGGTTACGACATCCATCCAGGTGAGCGCGCCGATGGTGAACGCGCCGAGAGTAATGAACGCGGCAAGGTCCTTGATGAAGCCGAGCATGACTGCCTCCTCGTTGTTTCTGGTTTGTTCTTATACGTTTCTCATTTGTTCTTGTGAAGAGCGTGGATAGCGGGGAAAGCCGGGCAGTTAACGCGAGGTTAAAATGAGCACCCGCTGCGGTTACGCTCTACCGGAGTTCGTGCCGGCCCGGCGTTGTCCCGAATAAAGCGGAAATGAGCGACCGTTGCTTGGACAAGAAAATGGCGGCCGCAGCCGCCATTTGTCGTGCGATCGATTTGTTCGTGAGCCGGATTGGGTCAAACCTCGGAGAGCTTCACCCACTTGCTCTCAGCCTGGCTCGACTTCACCGAAGCCACGATGAACTGCATGCCTTCGACGCCATCGGCGAGCGTTGGCAGAAGGTCCTCATACTCGGCCCCTTCGCCGCGGATCACGGCGGCGAACTGACTGTAGAGGGTGGCGAAGGCCTCGAGATACCCTTCCGGATGACCAGACGGAATGCGTACATTCATGGCCGAGGCGGCCGAGCCCGAGATGGCGCCGCCGCGGGTCAACAGTTGCTTGGGTTTGCCAAATTCGGTGAACCACATCTGGTTGGGGTTGTCCTGGCGCCATTCGAGGCCGCCCTTGTCGCCATAGACGCGCAGCTGCAGGCCGTTCTCGTTGCCGACGGCAACCTGGCTCGCCCAGAGCATGCCACGCGCCCCACCCTCGAACCGCAGCATGATGTGGACGTTGTCATCCACGCGCCGGCCCGGCACGAAGGCCGTGAGGTCGGCGGCCACTGCCTCGGTCCTGAGGCCGGTGACGAAGCGGGCAAGGTTATAGGCGTGGGTGCCGATGTCGCCGATGGCGCCGCCCATGCCCGAGCGGGCCGGATCGGTCCGCCAGGCGGCCTGCTTGTTGTCCTCGTCGGTGGGTTCGGTGAGCCAGTCCTGCGGATATTCGGCCTGAACCACGCGGATCGTGCCAAGCGCGCCGGATTTGATCAGTTCACGGGCCTGACGCATCAACGGATAGCCGGTGTAGTTATGCGTCAGCAGAAACTTCGCCCCGTTGGCCGGCTTCACCTGCGCGAGGGCGCGGGCGTCTTCGATGGTATTGGAAAGCGGCTTGTCGCAGATGACGTGGATGCCGGCCTCGAGGAAGGTCTTGGCAGGACCGACATGCATGTGGTTGGGAGTGACGATCGAGACGGCCTCGATGCCGTCGGGCCGCGCGGCCTCGGCCCGCGCCATCTCTTCATAGCTCCCGTAGATGCGGTCCTCGGCGAGGCCGAGATTTCTGCCGGATTCCCTTGCCACCTCGGGGCGGGAGGAGAGCGCGCCGGCAACGAGCTGGAAGTCGCCGTCGAGCCGCGCCGCTATGCGGTGCACGTAGCCGATAAAGGCCCCCGTGCCGCCGCCGACCATGCCAAGGCGAATGGGTCTTGCGCCATTCTCACCCATTTTCCAACTCCTCCGGTGTTCGCTCGCGCCATCGCGGCGCATCGTTGCTCTTCAGGCTCAAATAGAGATCGTGCGGCCTATCTTCTCCCGCCGCGGTATAGCCGAAGTCGAGTTTGACGTCGCTGACCGCAAGTCCTGCCGTCTCTGCGTGGGCGTAGAGGGCCGAGAAACCGTCCGCGATACCGGCGAGCGGGCCGGTGTGGACGAGATGCAGCCACTCGCCGGCGGGGATATCCAGCCGACGCATTTCCACCGGGCACGCCGCAGGGGCGTTCTGCGCTTGGACCCCGACGAGTTCGGTATAGACGCCGTCCCGCACGTCGACGCTGACTTCAAGAAAGGACTGTTTTTGACTCATGAACCGACGAAGATCGTCGGCGCGACGGAAGAGCTGACGCCAGGCATCGGGCACAGCCTCAAATAGCTGGTTCCAGGGCGCCTCGACCCGTAAGCCGATCACAGTGATCGGCTCCAGCCGCACCAGTTCGACCACCCGGTTCGACACTAGTCGAGGCCCAGCATCTTGCGGTTTGCCGCCCGGTCGGTACCCGCGGCGGCGAAATCGTCAAAGGCTTTTTCGGTAACGCGGATGATGTGGCTGGCGATGAACTCGGCCCCCTCACGGGCGCCGTCCTCCGGATGCTTCAAGGCACACTCCCACTCCAGCACCGCCCAGCCGGCAAAATCGTACTGCGCCATCTTGGAAAAGATCGAGGCAAAATCGACCTGGCCGTCGCCCAGGGAGCGGAAGCGCCCTGCCCGGTTCACCCAGCTCTGGTAGCCGCCATAGACGCCCTGGCGGCCCGTCGGATTGAACTCGGCGTCCTTGACGTGGAACATCCGGATGCGCTCGTGGTAGATGTCGATGTAGTCGAGATAGTCGAGCTGCTGCAGCACGAAATGGCTGGGGTCGTAGAGGAGGTTGGCGCGCGGATGGTTGTTCACCCGCTCGAGGAACATCTCGTAGGTCACGCCGTCGTGCAGATCCTCGCCCGGGTGGATTTCGTAGCAGACGTCGACGCCGGCTTCATCGAATGCATTGAGGATCGGGGTCCACCGGCGAGCCAGTTCGTCGAAGGCCTCCTCGACGAGACCGGCGGGGCGCTGCGGCCAGGGGTAGAGATAGGGCCAGGCAAGCGCACCTGAGAACGTTGCGTGCTCGGTCAGGCCAAGGTTCCGGCTGGCCTTGGCGGCGTTGAGCATGGTCTTGACGGCCCATTCCTGCCGGGCCCTCGGATTGCCGTGCACCGAAGCGGGCGCGAAGCCGTCGAAGGCGGTATCGTAGGCCGGGTGGACGGCAACGAGCTGGCCCTGCAGGTGCGTCGACAGCTCGGTGATCTCGACGCCATTCTCCTTGGCGGTGCCCTTTAGTTCGTCGCAGTAGTCTTTTGAACTGGCTGCCTTTTCGAGGTCGATGAAGCTCTCGACCCAGGTCGGCACCTGCACGCCCTTGTAGCCGAGATCCGCCGCCCATTTGCAGATGGATGCAAAGGAATTGAACGGCGCCGCGTCGCCGGCGAACTGGGCCAGAAAAATGGCGGGCCCCTTGATGGTGCGCATATGGACCTCCTCTTTGCGCTGCCCCTCCCGGCGCCCTGGTGTACGTACCTCAGGGCCGCTCTGGGGGTGCAGTCTGGTTGAAACGGTTGTGGCGGACCGCCAGCCCGCCATCGCGTTTATCAGTGTGGGCAGACCTTATTGGAGCGGCCTGCCCTGTCAAGCTCAGAGCGCCGGCGGAACCGGCGTCCTTACTCTCTGTCCTCGCATCGGATTCGCCCGAAAAGCGGCATCCACTTTTCGGTCCAATGCTAAGCCTTGAGCAGCGCCTTGGCGTCGTCGGGGCCGAGAGCGAGCGGTCGCTCACAGGTCGTCTGAAGCGTCTGCACCTCACCAGACTCGGCGGCCTTGAGCAGCGAAGTCATGATGTCGACGGCGTGGAGCGCGACGTCAAGGCCGCAACGGGCGGGCCGGCCGTTCTCGAGCGAAGCCATCATGTCGGCGAGACCGGCCGTACGGTAGTTGGCGCGCGGGTTGGGCTTGTCGAGATCCTGGTTGAAGATGCCGAACGGGTGGTTCCACGGTTCGACCGGCTGCTTCTCTCCGGCCGGATCGGTGATGACGAGATCGCCGCCAAAGAAGTTCGGATCCGGTACGTAGACGGTGCCCTCCGTGCCGTAGAGCTCGATGTTGTGGTGGCCGTGGCTGGCGACGTCCCAGCTCGCGCCGATGGTGACGATCGCGCCCGAATGGAACTCGAGAATACCGTGGACGGTCGTTGGCGTGCCCACCTTGATCCTGGTGCCCTGATAGGGACCGGCGGCAGTCACCTCGCGCTCAGTCCGCGCCATGTTGGCAAAGGCGGTGACGCGCCTGACCGGCCCGATGAGGTGGATGAGGTCGGTGACGTAATAAGGCCCGATGTCGAGGATGGGCCCTGCCCCGATCTGGAAGAAGAAGTCCGGGTTCGGATGCCAGTGCTCCATGCCGCGGCTCATCACATGGGTCGTGCCGGAGGTGATCCTGCCGAGCTTGCCGCTGTCGATGATCTCGCGGGCCTGCTGATGGGCGCCGCCCAGGAAGGTGTCGGGGGCGCTGCCGACCGCGAGATTGCGCTCATGGGCGGCCTTGCGCAGCGCCAGGCCCTCCTCGAGTGTCAGAACGAACGGCTTTTCCGAATAAACGTGCTTGCCGGCCGAGATCGCATCCATCGACACCTTGTAATGGGTGGCCGGGATGGTGAGGTTGACGATCACATCGACCTCGCTGTTCTTCAACAGCTCGTCCGGGGTCTGCGCGGCAACACCGAATTCCTCGGAACGCTTCTTTGCCGCCTCCGGCACGATGTCGGCAACCGCGCGTACTTCAAGGCTCTTGAACAGCGGAGCAAGCTTCAGATAGGCGGCCGAAATATTGCCGGCACCCACGATGCCGACGCCATAGGTCTTGGTCATTTGCACTACTTCCAGGCTTTGGCCGTCTCGATCGAACGGCGAGCGAAACGCTCGGCGTCGGACGGATTGTCATGTTCGGCAACGAAATATGCGGCCTTGGTCTTGGCCTTGACGTCGTTGATGAGGTTGTCCCAATCCATGGTGCCGTGGCCGACGTCGGCCCAGCCGTCTTCATCGGCGTTTTCACCCTCGGGCGCGATGTCCTTGACGTGGACGGCAGTGATGCGCTCGCCATACCGGTCCATCCAGGCGCGCGGGTCCTCGCCGCCCTTGGCCACCCAGGCAACGTCCATTTCCCATTCGAGGCTGGCGCCGGTTTCGAGAATGATCTCCATCGGCGTCGAACCGGCTTCGGTCTTCCAGAACTCGAAGTGGTGGTTGTGCCAGCCGAAGCCGTAGCCCTCGGCCTTGTAGGTCTCGGCGAAGCCGGCAAGCGTCTCGGCGAATTCGGTCCATTTGGCGTCGGAATTGCCGAAGAGCTCGCGGTTGATGTGCGGGCAGAAGATGGTCTTGACGCCGATGGTTTCGGCGATCTTGAGGGTTGCGTCCTTGTCTTTCAGTTGATCCGGACCAAAATGGCCGGTGGGCATGGTCAGGCCGTGCTTGCGCAACATCTGGTCGAGCCCGGCAGGGTCGGAATAGAGGCCGCCGAAGCCCTCGACTTGCGTATAGCCGAGGGCGGCGAGCTTGCCGAGGAAGTCGTCGAGCGGTGGAAAGTTGCGGGCGCTATAGAGCTGAAATGAAAGGTCCATGGGTCGCTTGCCTCATTGATGTGCGGGGTGCATCGGGCGACTAGCGTCGCCGGACGCGTTTATCGAGGAGGTGCGTCCGGGAAAACGAGCCCCGGAGCGGAAAGCGTCAGATACGGTTGCTCGTTGCCGTGTCGAAGATCGAGCCGCGGCCAGGATCGAAGCCAACCAGCACGGTCTGCCCGTCGCGAAGGTTGATTTCGCTGTCGGCGCGGAAGGTCAGCGTCTGCCCGGCGAGCTTGGTATAGGCGAGTGTGTCCGAGCCCATGGGCTCGACGATCTCGACCTCAACCTCGGTGGCGAAGGGCATGGCCTTGGCCGCCTCGCCGACGGCGATATGCTCGGGCCGGACGCCCAGCACGCCCTTGACCGCTCCGCCATTGGGAGCTGTCTCGAACGCATAGGTCTTGACCGGAATGACCGTACCGTCATTGGCGCGGAACACCGGCTCGGTCCCGCCCTGCAGTTCGCCTTCGAGGAAGTTCATCGAGGGCGAACCGATAAAGCCGGCAACGTAGAGGTTGGTCGGCTTGTTGTAGATGGTGTGCGGGTCGGCGAGTTGCTGGATAACGCCGTTCTTCATGATGGCGATACGGTCGGCTAGCGTCAGGGCCTCGATCTGGTCGTGGGTGACGTAGATCATCGTGTTCTTGAGGCGCTGGTGCAGCCGCTTGATCTCGACGCGCAGGTCCGAGCGCAGCTTGGCATCGAGGTTGGAAAGCGGCTCGTCGAAGAGGAAGACATCGACATCGCGCACGAGGGCGCGGCCGATGGCGACGCGCTGACGCTGGCCGCCCGACAGCTCGACGGGCTTGCGCTTCAATAAGGGCTCGATCTGCAGGATCTCGGATGCGCGCTTGACCCGGCGCTCGACCTCATCCTTCTGCATGCGAGCGACCCTGAGGCCAAAGGAAAGGTTCCGCTCGACGGTCATCTGCGGATAGAGCGCGTAGGACTGGAACACCATGCCGATGCCGCGGTCCTTCGGCTCCTCCCAGGTGACATTCTTGCCGTTGATGAAGATCTGGCCGTCGCTGACGTCGAGGAGCCCGGCAATGCAGTTCAAAAGGGTCGATTTGCCGCAGCCGGAGGGGCCGAGCAGGACGATGAATTCGCCCTCGGCGATGTCGAGGTTGAGATGCTCGAGCACCTTCACGTGCCCGAAGTTCAGCGACAGATCGCGGATGGAAACGCTATGTTGCATGCTTTTATCCCTTGACGGCGCCGGCTGCGATGCCGCGCACGAAGAGCCGGCCCGACACGAAATAGACGATCAGCGGTACAAGACCGGTCAGGATCGTGGCTGCCATGTTGACGTTGTACTCAGGGCTCCCCTGCACCGAGTTGACGATGTTGTTGAGCTGGACGGTCATCGGATAGTTCTGCGTGCCTGCAAAGACGACGCCGAACAGGAAGTCGTTCCAGATACCGGTGATCTGCAGGATCATCGCCACCACGAAGATCGGCAGCGACATGGGCAGCATGATCTCGAAGAAGATGCGCCAGAACCCTGCCCCGTCAACGCGCGCCGCCTTGAACAGCTCGACCGGAAGCGACGCGAAGTAGTTGCGGAACAGGAGCGTCAGGATCGGCATGCCGAAGATGGTGTGCACGAGGATGACAGCCCAAAGGCTGCCGAAGATTCCGAGCTCGCGCGTGATCATCACAAGCGGATAGAGCATCACCTGGTAAGGGATGAACGAGCCGAAGATGAGGATGGTAAAGAAGATCTCGGAGCCTTTGAACCGCCAGTTGATCAGCGCATAGCCGTTCACGGCGGCAATGAAGATCGACACCAGGGTCGAGGGCACGGTGATCTTGACCGAGTTCCAGAAGCCGGGGCTGAGCCCTTGGCATGTGAGACCCGTGCAGGCGCTGGTCCAGGCCTTGATCCAGGCCTCCCCCGTCGGTTCGATCGGCGGAGCGAAGATGTTGCCCCAGCGGATCTCCGGCATCGTTTTGAACGACGTGGTGATCATCACGTAGAGCGGAAAAAGGAAATAGAGGCAGGCAAAGAAAAGGATCGAGTAGATGACGATCTTGCGTGGGGTGAAGAACGGTGTCGGGCGCGGCCCGCGCGCTTCGACGCGCGCGTCCTGGGAGGCGGTCGGCCCGGCCGAAGAGATGGTTGCGGTCTGGCTCATTTGCGGTTCCCTTTTCCGCCGAATTCGAGATAGGCCCAGGGGATGATGATGATCATGACGGTCAGGAGCATCATGGTCGAAGCGGCGAGGCCCTGGGCGATGTTACCGGCGCCGAACATGTAGTTGTAGACGTATTTGGCAGGCACTTCCGAAGCGATGCCTGGCCCGCCGTCAGTCAGGGCAACCACCAGGTCGTAGAGGCGCACGATACCCGAGCCCACGAGCACGACAGCCGTGACGAGCACGCCGCGCATCATGGGCAGCACGATCGAGAGATAGGTGCGCCATGTGGGGATACCGTCCACCCGCGCCGCCTTCCAGATCTCGCCGTCAATGCCGCGGAGCCCCGCAAGCATCAGGATCATAACGAAGCCGACACCCTGCCAGAGCCCGGCAATCAACAGGGCATAGAGCACCATGCGCGGGTTGGTCAGCCAGTCGAACGTGAAGCCGGTCCAGCCGAGATTGCGCATCGTGCCCTGGAGGCCCAGCGAGGGATTCATGATCCACTGCCAGACGAGCCCGGTAACGATGAAGGACAGCGCAAAGGGGTAGAGCATGATGGTGCGAAATGCGTTCTCGAAGCGGATCTTCTGGTCCATCAAAACGGCGAGGAGGAAGCCGAAGACCATGGTGAAGACCAGCGAGAACGCACCATAGGTCACGAGGTTGGTGACCGAGACGTTCCAGCGCCGCGTTGCGAACAGTCGCTGATACTGCTCAAAGCCGACGAAGTCGCCGCTCGGCAGGAGCCTTGAATTGGTGAACGAATACCAGATTGTCCAGATTGTGCAGCCGACGAAGACGACAAGCACCGTCGCCATCATGGGCGCTGCCGCGATCTTGGCAGACAGGTTGCGAAGGAAGATATTGCGCAGGAAACGCGTCAACGAGCCCGCGCCACCCTTGCGCGCCTGCTCGACCGTCATGTCCGCCATTGTGCCTCTCCATAATCAGCGGCCGGCTTGGAAGACCAGGCCGGCCGCCATGCAGTCAGTGGTGACTGTAGCTTACCATCCAGCTGTCAGTCAGCCGTCTCGATGATCGAGGCATAACGCTCGACGTAATCGTCGACGGTGATGCTGTCGTCGCCAAGGAACTCGATGTTGAGATCCTGTAGCTGCTGCTGGGTGTCGCTGGAGAGGGCGAAGTCACCGGAAGGCAGCAGGCCGTTCTCGAGGAGCTTGAGCGCCTTCTGCATGCAGGCGTTGGCTTGCGACAGATCGACGTCCGTGCGGATCGGCATCGAACCCTTCTTGAGGTTGAAGGCGAGCTGCGCCTCCGGCGAGATCAGGATCTTGGCGAGCTCGGTCTGGGCCTCGAGAACCTCCGGGTCCGTGCCCTCAGGCAGGACTGGGAAGTAGAAGGCGTCGCCGCCACCGGTAAGCTGATCGTTCATGCCGAGCGCCGGAAGGCATTCATAGTCCTCTCCCGGCACGCCACCGGCAACCTGCAGGTCGCCCTGGAGCCAGTCACCGTGGATATTGCCGGCCGCTTCGCCCGCCAGGATCTGGTTGCCGACGTCGGCGAAGGCAGGGACCATGGTATCGGGTGAAACGACGCTGCGGATCGCGTCCATGGCCTCGGCCACCTTGCGGAACTCGGGGCCACGCACGGCTTCAACGTCCTTGTCGCGATTGACGGCGAGAACGAGCTCGCTGCCGCCGATGCCCGAGAGCAACACGCCCGGAACGCCAGCGATCGGCCAGCCGGTAGCAAGGCCGAAGGGCAGGATGCCGGCTTCCTCAAGCGCAGGCCAGGACGCGACGTATTCGTCCCAGGTGGTCGGCACGGGCTGGCCGATCTCCTCATAGGCGGCAGTCGAGAGCCACAGCCAGTCCCACGAGTGGATGTTGACCGGGAAGCAATAGATGCGACCCTCATAGGTGCACGGCTCCAGCAGAGACTGGTCGACGTAGAACTCGTTGATGTTGAGCTCTTCGGCGATGTCGGTCAGGTCGCGCATCAGGCCGGCCTGGATCAGTTCCTCGGCGTCGCGGCCCGTGTTCATCTGCGTGGCGCCCATCGGATCGCCGCCGATAATGCGGCTGATGATCACAGGGTTGGCACCGGTACCGGAACCAGAAAGGGCGCTGTCCACCCAGGTGTGACCCGTCTGTTCCTCGAACACGCGGGCGAACTCGGCAACGGCCGCGGCCTCACCTGCGGACGTCCACCAGTGGGTGACTTCTAGCTCAGCGGCGTTGATCGCCGTGGAGCTCAGGAAAGCGGTCGCCATGGCAGCAACCACTGCGTATTTCTTCATAGGGTCGTCCTCCCAACGTTCACTTGGAGCCGAGGCTCCCGCGAAGCGGCCAGCCGCACGCACCTTCTCGAGAGGCGTCCGCGCTGGCTGCATGTAATCGATTGCATGGAGGCGCTTCGAGCCCTCTGCAATCGATTTCATTACTTTCAGCCGGTTGTTGCGCTGCTGTCAAGTTCCATTTATTGAAGTTGAAGTCCTGACAGCGAAAGGGACGCTGGCAGCCATGGCGCTGACGAGAAAATCGCCGACGATTCAAGATGTTGCGCGCCATGCCGGCGTGTCGACGGCAACTGTGAGCCGTGCGCTCTCGATGCCGGAAAGGGTTTCGCAGGCGACGCGCGAGCGGATCGCGGTGGCCGTCACGGCGACGGGTTATACGCTCAACCAGGCGGCCCGGTCGCTGCGCCGTCAGCGCGCCGGCACTATCGTCATGGCCATGCCCAATGCGGGCAATCCCTATTACTCGACCATACTGGACGCGGTGCTCGCCGAGGCAGGCCATCGCGGCTATGGCGTCCTCGTCTCCAACAGGGTCCAGGGCGACCCGACCATATGGCTGCGCGACTATTTCCTGTCGAGCCGGGCCGACGGCCTGCTGCTGTTCGACATCACGCTCGACGTTTCGGGCATGCGGCGCTTCATGGAAGAGCGCGGCAACCTGCCGATCGTGGTGGTCTGCGACGAGATAATCGAGCCGGGCTTCAACCTTGTGACCAGCGACAATCGCGAGGCGACCGGCCGGGCCGTCCAGCATCTCGTGGACCTGGGACACCAGCACATCGGGCTGGTCGCCGGTCCTACGATCCACGACTATCCCAACGAACGCACGCTGGGCTTCCGGCAGGCGCTCGCCCGCCACGGTCTAGCCATGCGCGAGGACTGGATCATTGCCGGAGACCACTCCATCGGCAGCGGATACCAGGCCGGCTCACAGTTCGTTGCACTCGACGAGCGGCCAAGCGCGGTGGTCTGCGCCAATGACGAGATGGCTCTCGGCTTCATCTCAAGCGTGCAGCAGGCGGGCCTCCATTGCCCGCGGGACGTCTCGGTGGTCGGGTTCGACGACATCGACATGGCCCAGTATGTCTCGCCGGCACTGACCACCATGCGGCAAAAACGAGCTGAACTGGCCACGATCAGCACCAGCGCGCTCATCGACATCGTCGAGGGCGTGCGCGATCCGGCAAAGCCGGTGCGAATCATCCTGCGCTGCGACCTCATCGCGCGGGCGAGCACCGCCCCGCCAAAGGGGGCTGCCGTGCGTCCGGCACGAGAGTTCCGATTCTGAGAGGCTGCGGGCTTGCCCACTCACGCGAGGGGGTTGGGTCGCGCGCCCGCTTGCGCTAAAGGAGGCACCACTACGGTCCCGTAGCTCAGCTGGATAGAGCAGCAGCCTTCTAAGCTGTTGGTCGCAGGTTCGAGTCCTGCCGGGATCGCCATTCCCAGTGTTGAATTGCTATTGGTTTTGTCCAAACGGATATGCCAGGGGCGGATTTTCGGCAGTTTTTTGCGCTTGGTCATGCACCTAGCCTACTGACTATTGGTTTGACCCAAGACGCAATTTCCGGCACTGACGTGCGGGGTGGCGATCTACGTCGAGATCGTCTTGCCGGGCAAGCGGGCTGGGATACGGAAACTACACGGTCACATCAATTGGTGCGAAGAGGCACAAGCCCAAAGCGCGACTCTTGCGGCGCGACCACGCATGAGGGTGAAACCACATCGGAATTGTTTGTGAGCGCCACATGAGGATGGTCAGAAGTCCGATTTGTGCGCACTCAATGTTCACTTCAGTTGGCCTCAACTTTTGATTGAAAGCGAAAGCCCCGGGAAACCGGGGCTTTCTCATTTTTGGGCTGGATCGCAAGGGGGCCGCGACCGGCTGGTGTTCAGCATGCGGATGTCGTGACACCACTACTCCGCTTGCTCCGCCGTTGGGAGGTGAGACGTGTGACGCGACCGATAGAATTTCCATAATTCGGGCGGTCGTTCCCATTATCGAACCGGTAGTTTTTCCATAGAAACTCAAAGGCCCCGGAATCCCGGGCCTTGGCTTCGACAGGACCATGGGAGCGCCTAGGCATTTCGATTTCCTGAAGACAGTCGGTCCGGTTAGCGTCTCGCCAGCGACGAAAGCGGGGTGGTTAGCTTACAACCCGCGTTGAACCAGATATCGAGAATAGGCGACGTTTCGTTGGCGCGTGTGGCCGCGATGAGGGGGTGTTATGATTTTCGGATGGCGACTGGGCGGCAAGCCACGGAGACTAGCGAATGCGACTGCCGACTATCTCAATATTGAGCACAACCTGTTCGACAGCGCCTTGCTCGAGCGAGGGATCGGATGGAAGTGGTGGGAGCGTTTCGTCGAAAAAGACGTTGAACCAATGCTTCTTGCATGGGAAGTCCGTGAGGAATTGATCGCTGGTCTGGCTCACCTGGAGAAAAAGTGGGGGCAGCAACCTCAGATTGAGCATGCCAAGCTGCAGATCGACCGATTGCTCGGCGTGGCAAAGGATCCCGATACCATTTCGGACGCCGTTCGCGAGGCTCGCGAGGCAGCCATCTTGGACTGGGTCGATGCCTTCGAAGTGCCGGGAGGCTACGTAGGCGCTCAAGTCCTTTCCGTTTTCTACCCGCACCACCAGAACGCTTGGGCTGCGGCGACGTTCTTCGCCGAGAGCTTGCGCAAGGACATGGCTGAAGTGGTGCCAGCTCTACACTCGCTAACGAATTCGGGGCGCGTTGATGAAGCCAGAGATGGGCAGGATGTGCCAATCATAGGCTGACCGAAACGGGCAAAGAGCTCGCCGAGGCCCAAGCTGCGACGTGGTCGGCTATACAGAACATGTACCGCACGGATGCCGACATACCGAAGTGAGCGAATGTCACTGAGGCGATAAAGGACCGCACCGGGGTATCCACAAATGCGGCTGCGGGCGACCGAAATGGGCCAGCTAATCGGTGCCGCAAACGCGCGGGTTCCCCCCTCTCCTTGCCGAAGCCAGCAGTCGGGCACTGCGTCACTCATTTCGAACCTCACCTGCCCTTGGAAACTAAGGAAATTCAAATGCCGAAGGACGGGTACGACCTCGTCACTCAGCTTCTTGAAGGGGCCGCGCATCTCTCGGAACGCCGCGATGTCCGCGAGCGGACGGTTCCCTCGAAAGTAGTCGTTCCCCTGCGCCTCAACGTCCCGAAAGTTGCGCCATGATCGTAATGAGGAAAGCAACTGGTCTAGCTCAGTCAATTCACCCCCCGAATAGCTGAAGTCAGAACTTTGGCTCTTGCCTTCCCGTTATCATTGCGGTCGTAGCCGCCGTATTCGCCACGATCTTGTCGGGCCGAGATAGCACCCCGCCGATGGCTAACGGAAACAATCCGGACAGCATCAGACCGAGCCCCGGCCAGACGACCACGAGCCGTGCCAGTACGTCCATCCCAGTCAGCTGAGCGCCGGAACGGGCAAACAGGATCAGTCCTGACCACGCTCCCCTAGAACTATAGCCAGCCAGCCGAGCGCGTTAAATACGTTGCCATTGATGCCCCTATCCGAACTATCGTCTAGTCGAAGTAAACGACCGCTACCCGCCTTTCTGACGCCAAAGCGGTCGGGCGGCTTACGGCCCCGATGCGGTCATTCCGCAGCCGCCGATCTCTGGCGGCTGTCGGACCGCGTGCGGACTGTCTGCTTCTGGCAGCAGACTTTGAGCACCGGACATTCAGAACGGTGCAGTCGTGACCTGACCGAAATCGGTCATTGCCGTACGGCGGCAATGATGTCAGAGGGTCGTAATCTCAGCCGTAGCGGTTCGTGAAAGCTCCCGTTCGGCTATCCCGTCCGCCACCGCCGCCACGACCGATCAGGCGCCAGCCGTCGCAGCGATAGACCTCACCGGTATGCAGCGCCACGTCCTGGTAAAAACAAGATAAGCGGCATGCGCCGTATTCGTGGCATCGCCGCGCGGCGACCTGAGCAAGCGAGTTGCCCCGTTCAGAGCGTGAGACGAGTGCTATCTCCGCTTCGGCGAGGACGCACCGGTGGCCAGGACCGGTCAGGCAGCTTTCGGCTGAACTGAGTGGGCAGCGGTTGTTTGGCAACAACGCGCAGCAGCCTTATCTCAGTCGCTGCCGGAGGTGTCCTTGAGGTATATAGGTGGCGCTAGGTTCCCTCATTAAGCCGGAAGGAGCCGAACCATATCTGGCAAAGGCGGACCATCCAGATGTCACCACCTACCGCCCAAGGCGCAAGCTTCGTTGCCATGCTAGTCATCGTGACTGCGGCCTTCGTCTGGCTGATGCTGCCGTTCTATGGCGCCGTACTATGGGCCGTCATTCTCGCGATCCTGTTCAACCCGCTCCAGCGCAGGCTCGTTCAGCGTATGGGCGGCCGCAGGAACTTGGCAGCGGCGATTAGCACCTTTGCCTGTATCTGCATCGTCGTCATACCGGGATCAATGGTCCTGGCGGCATTGGCCCGGGAAGCCAACAGTCTGTACAATCGCGTTAGCGATCCGGAATTTGATGCCGTCTCCATCTTCGAGGGGATTTATGCCGCAATGCCTTCTTTCCTCGTTGAGGCCTTGTCGGTTTTCAGCCTTAGCGAATTCCACGAAATCCAATCGCGCCTGACGGCGTTTCTGGGGGAGGCGGCGCAAACCATCGCCACAAGCGCTTTGACTATTGGGCAGAGCACGGCTCAGCTGATCATTAGCCTGGGAGTAATGCTTTACGTGCTCTTCTTCATGTTCAGGGATGGCTCCCGACTGGCGATCGTAATTCGCAAAGCCAGTCCGCTCAGCGACTATCAGACGGAACACGTACTGCGTAAGTTCACCACGGTGGTGCAATACACTGTCCGGGGCAACGTCATCATCGCTGTGATACAGGGGGTTATCGGCGGGGTGACTTTCTGGCTGCTCGGTATCGAAGCGGCAATCCTGTGGGGCGTCCTGATGGCCGTTCTCTCGCTTCTTCCCGCGGTTGGAGCCTTTCTGGTCTGGGCGCCGGCTGCGGCCTATCTGTTCCTATCAGGGCAGCTACTTCAAGGCGGTGTCCTACTGGCGGTCGGCGTTTTGATCCTCAGCACGATCGACAATCTCCTGCGGCCGCCGCTGGTGGGCCAGGGAACGAAGCTGCCTGACTACATGGTACTCGTGTCGACGCTAGGCGGTCTGTCATTGTTCGGTATCAACGGTTTTGTCATCGGACCTCTGATTGCGGCCCTGTTTGTAGCTTTTTGGTCGCTTTACACGGATGAACACTCGGACTCGGTGGACGGACGGCTCATGGTGGATTCCAGTGTCGATCAGGTTGCGAGTGCGCGCGCCTCCACGAGAAAATCGTCACGATCCGGCAAAACTCGGCGCATTCGGAAATGAACGATTCCATCTCATGTGAACCGAGCCCCTACCCAATCCCCGCAAGGGGAGCGCGGTGTGCTGAACGAATGACCGGTTTCGGGACGGTGGCTTGACGTGTCGAACGACTTAGCTGCGGGCGCGTTGCCGAAACGCGGCCCCGCTATGTTCAGCGAGGCCGTGCGGGTCAGATTTCTGTTGTCTCGGCCAGCGTCAATGCGTCATCGATATCTACACCGAGATATCGAACCGTATTTTCGATCTTGGTGTGTCCCAGCAAGATCTGAATAGCTCGAAGATTGCCGGTGGCCTTATAGATCAGGGCTGCCTTGGTACGGCGGAGCGAATGTGTTCCGTATTCCTCGGGACGCAGCCCAATCGCCGTAACCCATTCGTCGACCAATCGCGCGTACTGTCGAGTGCTGAGGTGCCCTTTGCGGTCGACTCGGCTTGGGAACGCGTTGTCGTCGATACTACCACCACGGCGTTCGAGCCACGCTAGCAGGCTTGCCATCGTGTCTGTGGTGATCTCGAACTGGACGGGCCGGCCGGTCTTCTGTTGGATCACCATTGAGCGGGAGCGAATTGACGTGCCGGAAACAAGCGATCCGATCTTCATTTTGACCAGGTCGCAACCGCGAAGCTTGCTGTCGATCGCGAGGTCAAATAATGCCCGGTCGCGCATCCGCCCTTCGCGATCCAGAAAGAAGCGGATCAGCCAGATTTGCTTCACTTTAAGCGCTCGTTTGGCGCCGACCTGCTTGCCTGCATTCCAGGCTGGCCGCCCTTTAGCGGCTGGGTCATACCGTGAGATACCCATGACATTTCTCCCTTTGGCCAACATGGCCAGCAGAGAGATAGTGTGGGGCCGGTAGCAGTCTGTCCGCTCCTAGGTGCCATCATCGAAATAGCTGCCATTCCGATAGCTCGGCTCATAAAGACGGAGCGACGCGCGGGCTGCGCCTGCGGATCGTCTATCGCCGGACGGGTCCGAGCCTGCTGGAGGTGGAGGGGCGGCTGAACATCAAGGGCCAAGCGGTTGTGTATAGCGCTCGAAGACCTGGCGCGGGAAGGTCGCCGCGCCAGTCTTCCTGCTGGTGCCGCAGGTCAAGCTGCCGAAGCGTCTTGATCTTGACCGCGACGCCGAGCGGGCGCTCGACAGCGTGCCTGGGCTGATCGTGGCGAACTGGGTGGAGGGAAAACTGTAGTCGCTCCGTATCGGCGTTGATGCCAGGATCCGAAGGGGCTCCGGCTCAGCGTCGACCGAGCTTGCCGAATTCACTGTCGAGCAGCGACCGGATCTTCTTTGCGCCGCCGCGCAGGGCCGCTTCGACAGTCGCATCGTTATGGGTGACCGTTTGCGGCTGCATACCCTCGGGCCGCGCCTCGATTGTGCAGCGAATGTCACCGGTGCCGCCCTTGGCGGCGTTGACATCGGCCAGATGTACCTCGATCCGCGACAACCGGTCCGTCAGATGCCCCAGCGCTGAAGCGATCGTCTGTCCGGCCACCTCGGCGAGGCGGTCGTCCCCCTGGATGTTGGCGTCGGTATTCAGCTGGAACTGCATGTCGGGTCTCCTGTGTGTGTGATCACCTAACATGAAAGACCATGAAGATGGGTGATCCAGCGAAGTTCATCTGCACGATCAGTAGAAACGCTTGCCTCGCGCGCGACAGCCTGGCCATTGTCAAATCGCGAGCGGACCGTCCGCTTTAGGTGCTCGCCGAAGGTAAGTGAGCGGCCGGTATGGGCGGCGCAGAGCGGACAATCGGCCTCGGTGGCCGACCGTGTTCACGTTGTGCAACATTAATCTAAGGCAGCGGCGCTGTCCGTATTGGGACGAACATACGTCACTTCTCTCAGCTGCGCCGACGAACACGAGGCTGACCCCGTCCTGAAATCTCGAGCGTTCACGATGATATGAGTTCCTAGCTTCGAGTGGGAGCCATGAACGGCGGAGCAGCGGCCCGGTTCGGATTGAAGTCGCCACCCACCCTTGGCGCAATTGGCGGCTCGGCGCCCAGCTAGGAGACCATCAGCCTGCGGATACCATCTGTGACTTCGTGGATGTTGTAGGGCTTGGCATAGTAGAGGGCGCCTTCAGGAAGCTCGTCGCGCCCGAGCGTTCTCTTGCCGGAAACCAGAACCAGCTTCACCGGCGGCCACTTCTCCCGCACCGCATGCGCCAGCATGAGGCCATCCATCGATCCTGGCATGTCGATGTCTGTGACAACGATGCGAATGTCGTCTCGGCTCTCAAGAATGCGGATTGCCTCGTCCGCATTGGCCGCCTCGATGGTGGCGAACCCTGCCGCTTCAAGCATGTCCAGCATATCGAGCCGGATGAGGAACTCATCCTCAACGACCAGGACGACGGCGGCATTCCCTTGCATTCTACGCTCCCTCTGCGCCCTCGCGGTCGCCACGGATCGGGCGGAAGCCACAAGCCCGCGAATTATCTACAACCGGACGCAATCGGAGATGGTTGCAGGCCGAATGGCATTTGCTGGCGCCCAACCCGGCCATACGTCGGAGGCCCGCTCCCACGGACACCCTCGGGATTAAGCTCCTACGCCTCTGAAATGGCGAACTCGACAGTGAGGGTCGTGCCCCCGGAGGAAGTCCAATCTGCCTCGGCGCCCAACTGCCGGCATAGCCCCCTGATGATCTGCATGCCGGTGCCGGTCCCACGCCCGGCGGTTCCACCGGCTGCGGGCATCCCTTTCCCTGTATCGGACAGCCGGAGGCGGAGCCGATCCTGGGCCAGGGGCTCGGCGCTGATCCTGATCTCGCCCTCCCTGCCGTCGAAGGCGTATTTGAGGCTGTTGGTGACAAACTCGTTGACGATCAGCCCGACGGCTATCGCCTCTTCCGCCGACACGGTCACAACTGCAATGTCGGCCGCCATGCTGATCTCAACGAGCTCGTGCTCATGTAGCTTCGCCAGGCCGTCCAACAGCCCCGAAAGATAATCCCGCAGCTCGAGGCTGTCCAAATGAGAGCCCAAGTAGAGCCGTTCGTGGACGAGCCGGAGCGTTTCCACCCGTTCGCCGACCGCTCTCAGGTCCTGGCGCGCCTCCTCGGAACTGGCATTGCGCGCGCGCATCTCCAATAGGCTCCTGATGACGGCAATGTTGTTCTTGACGCGGTGCTGGAGCTCCCGCATCAGCTGCTCGTTTCTCTCAAGCGCTTTGGTGAGGTCGTGCACCTTCTCCAGCCTGTCGATAACCGGGCCGAGGATGGTCGCATAGGTCCGCAGGAACTCGATGTCATGCTCGTCGAACATCTGTGGCTTGGTGTGATCGACCTGCAGCAGTCCGTAGGCCTTGCCGCCGTGCAAGAACACCGGAACGTTGGCAATGGAGATCACGCCGTGCTCGCGCATGAAGTGTGGAAACTCGAACCGTTCTTCGGCCTCTATGTTCTGCGTGATGACGGGTTTGCCATGGTTCAGCGCGAACGCCTCCGACGAGCGCTCATTGAGTTGCAGCGTCGCCTTGCCAACGATAGCGGGGCCCCAGCCGACACCGGCCCGCACCAGCGCCGTCTTCCCGTCGTCCTGGAGTTCGAGGACCTTGGCGAACTCCGTTCCGAGTGCCCGTGCGACCAGCCGGCACGCCTCCTGCAGTACCTCCTGCAGGTCCTGGCTTCTGAGCGCAAAGTCCCCGAAATCCGCCAGCACCTGCTGTCGTTCGAACATCTGTTCCAGGCTTGGCATCAGTTTCCCCGGTTCCCTGCGACATTATTTCAGCACAAGCAGGCAGCTGAATCGAGTCGGCAGTCGAGTGCTGGATAGGCTGGTTGCTGCGGCGATGCCCCCTCATCTTCGAGCACAACAAAGGCCGCCCAGTCCGGGGGAGGGACTGAGCGGCTGGGGGTGACCTTCGTACCGGGCCACTTGTGCGCCCTCAACTGACTGCCCGCACATCTGGTTCCCCTCGGTGGAGTGCCCCGGGGTACATCGCTTAGACGGCTACTGTGCTTGGCACAGCTTTGGGCCGATTGTTGGTCGCAATTAGGTGAAGCCGGCTATATGTTCTGCGCCATGGATCCAAACAAATCACCACTCGAGCGGGCCTTCGAGTTGGCTCGGTCAGGGCGCTATCGAACTGTGTCCGAGGTCAAGCGTGCCGTGTCGGCGGAGGGCTACTCCTTGGACCAGCTTGAGGGCCGCGCCTTGTCACGCCAGCTGAGCGACCTAATCAAAGCAGAAGTGACCCAGAGTGGGGCAACTTGACGCGCCGCTGGCGCTGCCAAAAATCAGTTCTCGGCTTTGATCGCTAGCCAGAAGTAGCTTCCGAGGGTTCTTGGAAGTGCGCTCGGGCAGCAGTGTTCCGATCAGGCTCCGGAGAGACTGGTTTTGCGCAGAGTGTGGCTCCTGCGCCAGGAACGTAGCCAGGTCAAGAACATGCCGACCGCCGCCGGACGAAGGACTTGGTCGGTGCACTACGGATATGACGCCATCTTCGTCTCGGACGAGCAGCCATTCGTCTCCGTTCTCGCTGGTGTAGAACGTCCGCATCGCCTCTTCCATTGTCATCTCCTCACCGATGGAATTGCTTGAACACCATCCGCGGCGCATCGTTCCGAACCTCGTGGGTGCCGCACCCGGCCATCGCTTACCCAGCTCCTTCCGAAAGGTTTAGCGACTTTGTTGGGGAAGTCTCAGCTATGGCGGCTGCATTGGTGGTGCATGCACCACTCCTAGAGCGACGCAGGCATCCCCGGAACACGTGTCACACCGACGCGACGGTTGTTCTGGACGAGGGCCTGACCCGGCTGCCGGCGGACATCGTCGATATTTCCCCGGCTGGAGCCAAGCTAGAGCTACCGGAGGTACTCGACCTGCCGCGAAAATTCTACATGCTGTTCAACCACCAGATCGCGCCTTAGCGCCTCGTGTGGCGCGACAGTCTCGCCGCAGGCATTGCCCACCGAGAGTAGCTCCGGAAGACCGCCCGTCGGCTTTCGGCCGGCGGGCCGTGGATCGTCCATGTTCCGATTGACGAACTGCAGGGTGGCAGTTCGCCGAGCTACCCACCGATGCCATCCCTTCTAGGTCACGCGTACGCACTTCTTTCCCTAGGTCCCCTTTCGTGATTTGACCCGGCACGGTTTCAGGGCTTTCAATACGATGGTGATCTCCAAGAGCGGCTCCGGCCTCACCCTACATTTGGTGACGCCGGGGCTCTTTTTGTGGCTGAAGTTGGAGACGGGCGTAAGAGCGTGGTCGCGCCCGCGGCGGCGGACCTTTACCGAGGGCTCTTGGACGGCTGCTGGGTCGCCTGTTCCCGCCGGCTGGGGCCGACCGAGGTTCTGCCCTCGTAGCGCTCTGGCTCCAGTAGCTCTCCCCAATCCGGGTTCGACCCCGCTCCCGGAGCCATTGCTATCATCACCCTATCCAGATTGCAGATTGCACGCAGTTCCTCTGCACTCTCTAGACCGATGTGTCTACAACTGGTCGATCGCAGACGAACGTGCTTTAGCCTGAACTAATAGGGAGGGGGCGTTCCCTCCCTTATCTCACTTGCCCCCGGAGATGCATCAACGCGGCCCAGGAGTGTATGTCTGCCTTTCCCCTCCGCGTCATTAGAAGCCGCCCGACCGCTTCCCACCACCCAGCGAAGCCATCTATGGTTGTACCAGTTGGGGCCGTTATACGGCACTTGCACCGGCACCCAAAGGACCGCAGGTGAGGAACGCAGCCGTCGGGCAGAGGCAATGGTCGATCGATCAACTGCGTATCCTTCTTTTCTCGCATGTGCATTGCGTGGATCCCCCGGCCCATTCTTGGGCGACGGAGAGATTTGTTCGACCGTCGCCGGTCCGAACATTCGACGCGCGAGTACACCACCCGCGGCCGGAGGCGTCACGAAGGTGGGGCTCAAACCTATCGGAAAGGGCATCGAAAATCTGGCGCTGTGTGGACAAACGTCTCTCCCGGATCGGATAGGCTTCGATGCCGTTATCCCCCCAAAAGGAGGGTCACGACATGAACAACGCAAATCTTCAGCTCGAAGGCCTCTATCTCGCCATTGCAGCAATAACCAACGCATTGGAGGCCAAGGGCGTGCTGACCAAAACGGAGATCCAAGACGCTCTCAAGCGGGCGGAACAGGCCGCGCTTGGCGAGGACCGGTCGATCGAAGACTTGAGCCCGGCTCATCGTGACGCGATGGCGTTCCCTGCACGTTTCCTAATGGTTGCCAACGCTGCGCCTGCCGAGAACCTGTCGTTCTACGCCCTAGCCAAGCAAGTGGGCCAGACGAAAGGTCCGCACAACGATCAGCGGTAGTCATCCCTGCAACACGATCTAGCCGGATATCAAATTCTCCCGTGACCAGAACGAGCCATCTGAACCCTCGTTATCTGTGAACCTCGAAAGAAGGACGAGATGCCCCACAAGGATGAAGAAGGCTCGGCCAAAGAGGCTCGTGGCAACGTCAAAGAAGCCGCCGGCAAGATGACCGGTGACGAGAAGCTCCGCACGGACGGCGCCGCCGACAAGGCGGAAGGCAAGGTTCAAAAGGGCGTGGGCAAGGCCAAAGAGGCCGCTCGCGACGCTCTGAAGCACTGACGCCAGTTGGCCACGCGAAGAAGAGCCGCCCGATGCACGGGCGGCTTTCCTGTTACCCGGCCTTCTTGTCGTCCGCCAGCCACTTCCCCCTGCCATCGGCATCGAGGGCGTTGAAGGCCTGGGCCTGCTCCTTGGTCCGTAAAACTCAAAGCGAGTTCGTGTCGAAACTGGCGTAGGCCATTCGTCGCTTAGGCGAGCAACAGAGGAGAACCACCCCATGTCATTCCAAGCCTACCTGGACGCGGTCGAGGCGAAGACCGGCAAGACGCCCCGCCAGATCATAGACTTGGCGAAATCCAAGGGCTTTGACGCTGAAAGCGTGAAGGCTGGCCAGATCCTAGCAAGGCTGAAATCCGAATATGATCTCGGCAGAGGTCACGGCATGGCATTGGTTCATGTGATCAAAAAGGGCGCAGAGATCGACCCCAAGTACGTCGGCACCAGCGGCGTTCATAGAGACGAAAGCAACACTCTGGCTTGACGGCGTAGCCACCAAGCCTCGCTGAGAGGCGTGAGCGACCGGAGCAAACCTCCCCGGCCGCTCAAGGCGGTCAGCGCCGACGCTTCAGTTCCGCTTCGATGGCCGAATTGGCTTCCTCGCCATTGCTGATCGGATCGTCACGGAGCTTGGACGCCAGAGACCGACGCTCCTGCCAGGTGAGCTCGCGCCAGTTGTCCGGAATGGACACGGCCGCGCGGGTCGCGTCAGTTTCGGCCGTACGGGTGGTGCTGGCACCACCTACCGGCTCATCGCCCACGATCTTCTGAGCGCTAGGCATTACGGCCTCGCCGGCCTGTGGTGGCTGGTGCCTTCCGGATCGGGCTTGAGGGGCTCGATATCGGCCAGAGCGGACGAGGACGTCCCTGATGCCTTCTCGGCCTGCTCTTCCATCTTGTCGAAGGCGTTGGCGAGACGGTCGACGGCGCTGCCGCCCATGCGGTTGGTGCGGGAGCGCAGGATCTGCGCCCGGCTCTCATCGCGGCGAGCAATCGCCTCCGCCAGCAGCGGATCATTCTGATGATCGGTCATTGTGTCAGTTCTCCAGATTGAGGGGTGGAATGGAGAGCGGCCGGAGCCCCTACCCTCAGCCGTAAGTGACGACGGCGACCATGCGGACGAGCTTCGGATCGTAGACCCGCGTCCAGTTCGTGCCAGTGGCGAGTTCGGCATCGGTCACGCCGGAAGCCGACGCCGGCGTGCCGGAGAAGGCAACGCCGCGGGGTGCATGACCCAGTGGCGGCGGTACCAGACCGTCTCGACGCCTTCACCGTTACCGGCGGCCGCAACGCTGTCGATCTCGACCGGCTTCTTCGACCCGCCCTCACCAGTTGCCTCAGCATAGCCAGTGGCGCCATTGCGAAGAGGTAGGAGGTGTACTTGAAGCCCGAGATAGCGCCGGCCATTCGCGTGCTCTGATACGGCCGATGTGTGTTACGTTGAGCAAAAAGGGTGTGACCATGACCAGCCTCCCGCAGCGCGAATACACCGTCGAGTCGTACAGCACAGATCCCGAAGGCCGTCCGCAACAATCCGACGTGCAGAAGGTGTCTGCCACCTCTCCAGAGGCCGCCGCGATGAAGGTGTCGAACGAGGACCTACACACCCATCGGCAATGCGCAGCGTCTACGAGCTCGCGTTACCCACGTGAGCATCTCAGGCGTCGATAAGGTCACAACGCTGTACAGTAAGCTCTGATCAGCCTCTTCAATAGCAGCAAGGACTTCCCGATGGCCCAACCTCCCCGCAGACGAATCAGCGCCACGGAGACCGCTGAAGCGGCGTTTAAGGCGGCGGCGACGAAGAAGGCCGACCCCGCGCCGCAAGCGAAGGTTATTCCCGCCGGCAAGGAGTTGGTCTCGCTGCGCATCGACCGGGATGTACTAGAGCACTTCCAGGAAGACGGCACCGGCTGGCAGGATCGCATCAATGCCGCTCTGCGTGTCGCTGCAGGACTGGACTGAGTGCTGCCGTCCCGCGCAACTGCTTTGCTAACGGGTGCGTTACGGCGCAACAAACCTTGGAGGACGCAATGGCTTTCGACGGCGTAGGCGTATTGGCAGCAATCATCATCGGCGGGCTTGCCGGGTGGCTCGCGGGCAAACTCATGAACAGCAAGACCGGCGTGTTGATGAATATTGTTCTGGGCATCGTTGGTGCGATTATCGCCAGCATTCTGCTGGGGCTTCTCGGCGTCTCGTTCGCGGGTTGGCTCGGCTACTTACTCGCCGGCATAATAGGCGCCTGCATACTCATCGCAGTAGCTCGCGCGGTCAGCGGGCGGAAGGTTTAGCATCTGGGGTCAGGCGCTCGCCCATGAGGAACGTTGTTTGCGGTACCAGCCCCATTCGCCTCGAACTGGAGACGACACATGGACAAGATCATCAACACCTATGAAGCATCAGCTGCAGATGGCTCCAAGGTGACCGTCTATGAAGTCCAGGACATGGACCATGCCGGGACCATGTTGGATCCGAATCGGAAGCAATCTGGCATCACGCGGATGCAGCTTTCCGATGGACGCCCGTTGAAGATGCTTGGCGATCGAGAGTTCAAAATCGAAGGAACCGACGAGGTCTTCTTGCTTGACCGACCATATGCACCGTAACTCTTCACTGCATGGCGTGATCTAGTACAGCCCAGCCACAGTAGTCGAGGTGGTCTGCGACTCGCGATGAACCTGCTGTTGTTGGATGCCGCGGTTTGACTCTCGGCGGGGCCCACCCATCCTCCCGGGCTACTGGGGGGACACCATGAAACTTGTTTGCCGCGGCACTTGCCGCGCTCATCGCCATAACCGTTCCAGCTTACGCCCAGCGCGATCTGGACTGCTCCGACTTCAGCTCGTGGCGAGAAGCCCAGGACTTCTACGAGGCAAACGGGCCGGGCGACCCACACCGCCTCGATGCCGACAATGACGGCATAGCCTGCGAGCGCTTAAACTAAGCAAGATCCTCGGCCTCCGCTGTTCAGGCGCGGTTCAGTCGGTCCCGCCTATCACTGGTGCACAGAGGAAGCCCAAATGCTCGATCATAAAGTGCTCCTATTCGCGGCAGTCGCCGGTCTGTCGTCGCTGGCCAGCATCGGCTCCGCTTCCGCGCAGGTCGTTCAGGGCGAGGAGCATTGCGTCGTCAACGTCATGCCGTCGGACGTTCTCAACGTCCGGTCGAGGAACAGCGCCAGCAGCAAGATTGTCACGACCCTGCGCTATGGCCAGTGCGGTGTGATCGTGGTCGCCGAATGCCGGGGCTCTTGGTGCCCGATTGAGGACGGTCACAACGCGGGCTGGGTGCACAGCAGGTTTATCTCCATGGTTTCGCCGGCAATGTATTGCGTTGCCGGCGTTTCTGCCGGTTATGTGCTCAACCTCAGAGCTTATCCATCGGCAAGATCCCGAGTGGGCACGGAACTGCCGCGCAACGAGTGCGATATTGCCTTCCTGCCCTACTCCACTGGGGATTGGCGGAAGGTGCGTGTCAGTGGCTATGAGGGCTGGGTAAACCGCTCGTGTTTGTCAGGTCAATAAACAGTGGGTGCGGGCCTAGGTCTCACCTTCTGGACACCCGTCGCTAATATAGCCCCGCCACCGTTGTCGAAGTCGTTTGCGCTTGTCGGACCGCTCTGCATCCCGGGCGAGCTGCTGCCGGGGGCGAGATCGAGCAGCGCCCTGATGGCCCCCGAGGTCTGCTCTCTTGCCCGCAACTCCAGCACCTGCCCTAGGAGCGCCAGCGCGGTGATCACAGCTGCCGCCTCGAAATAGACCGGCACGCCACCACCCATCTCGCGCATGCTTGCCGGAAAGGCACCCGGCAGCACCGTCGCCACCAGGGAATAGAACCAGGCCACCCCAATGCCCATGCCGATCAGGGTGAACATATTGAGGCTGCGATTGCGAACGGAGGCGACGCCGCGGTCGAAGAAAGGCCACCCGGCCCACAATACCGCGGGCGTTGCAAGCACCAACTGTGTCCAATTGAGCCCCTGTCCTGAGATCCACTGGTGCAGGTCAATCAGGTGCGAAGTCATTTCCAGGACGAACACCGGGAGCGCCAATGCCGACGCGATCCAGAACCGGCGGGTCATGTCGACCAGTTCGGGGCTTGGACCGGTTTCCGCAGTAGGCAGTTCCGGCTCGAGCGCCATACCGCAGATCGGGCAGGACCCAGGCTCGTTGCGCCGGATCTGGGGATGCATCGGGCATGTCCAGATGGTGCCCGGCTGCGCAACCTGAGGTGGCGCAGCCGTTGATTCCAGGTAGCGGTCGGGGTCGGCCATGAACTTGTCGCGGCAAGCCTGTGAGCAGAAGTGGTAGGTCGTGCCCCGGTAGGTCGCTTTGTGCTCTGCCGTGTCCGGATTGACGGTCATGCCGCAGACGGGGTCTTTGGTCACGTCGCCTGCGCCCTCATTCGCACCATGGGTGCGGCCATGGGTGGGGTGGTGATGCTGGTTTGAATTCGCTAAATCCGAAGACATCGCACTCTCCTTTTTGGAAAGTGTGCACCTTGCCACGGTGGTAAGGTCAAGCAGAACGAAGGCTGTTATGCAGCCGCGGGGCGCGGCCAAAGTTCGGGTAAACCTGGCGTCACCTTAACCGATCGCCTCGAAGGGCAGGAGCTAGTGACGCTTTCGTCCCGGCTCGGGCCGATCCTCGAGGAACCGCGCCTCGATGCGCGCTTGCAACCCCAGCATCTGTTGCTCGGCTTCGGCCATATGCCGGGTGAGGATCGCGTGAACCGCCTGCGCGTCCCCTGCCCGCAAGGCGGCAATGAGGTCACGCTGGTGCTGGATGCCCGACTGGCGCATCACGGGCTCTGGCTGCACGTAGATGTCGTGGCAAATGGCAAGCTCCTTCAACAGCCGCTGCAGGAAGCGGCAGGTGAAGGCGAGGATCGGATTGTCGGAATATTCGGCGACGATGGCGTGGAAATCGAGCTCAGCCATGCGCTGGTTCCAACGTTCCTCGGCATCGGCCGGCTCGTGGTCATAGATGGCGATGATGTCGTGGAGGCGCCTGAAGCCGGCTTCGTCGATGTTCGCGATGGCGCTGACGGCCACCAACGGCTCGAGCACCTTGCGCATCTCGTAGATGTGGGAGATCGTCAGGTCCTTGGCGAACAGGAAATTGGACAACAGGCTCATCGCCCGGCTCTCGGACATGCGCTCGATGAAAGCGCCGCCGCCGGGGCCGGTGCGGATACGGATGAGCCCCTGCACCTCAAGCGATTTCAGCGCCTCGCGCACGGTGCCCTTGCCGGCCTGATACTGAGCCATCAAGTCCTTTTCCTGCGGCAGCCGGTCGCCAGGTCCGAGACCATGCTCAACGATCATGCGCTTGATGGCGTCGACGATGGTGTCGGTGCGCTTGCGGCGCGCCGGCCCTGGCGCGGGCGTCTTGTCTTCGGTCCGGTCTTTAAGTGCTTGCGTCATGGCCCTCAGCCGGCCCGCGCGTGGTCGAGACGCGGCGCGCTCATCAGCAATGTCTTCGTGTACTCGTGCTGCGGGGAGGCGAACAGGCGCTCGGACGGCCCCGTCTCCACCACCTGCCCCTGATACATCACCGCCACGCGGTCGGAAATCGATTCGACGACCGCCAGGTCATGGCTGATGAACAGGTAGGAGAGAGCGAACTCGGCCTTGAGGTCCTCGAGCAGAATCAGGACCTGCGCCTGCACCGACACGTCGAGAGCGCTCACCGGCTCATCGAGGACAAGGATCCGCGCGCTCGCCGCCAGTGCCCGCGCAATGGCGATCCGCTGCGCTTGTCCCCCGGAGAACTCATGGGGGTAGCGCTCGAGCGTGTCCTTTGGCATTTGCACGGCATCGAGCAGTTGGTGCATACGGCGCTTGCGGTCAGGTCCGCCGTGGCCGGCGAGCAGGCGCAGCGGCACATCAAGGATTTGCTCTACGGTCTTGCGTGGATTGAGAGAAGCGACCGGGTCCTGAAAGACATACTGGATCATGCGTCCGAAGGCGCGAGGCCCGGTTCCGGCAAGCTCGGCGGCGTCCCGTCCGTCGATAGCCATGTGACCCGACGTCGGCCGCTCGAGCCCCACCAGCATGCGCGCCAGCGTTGACTTGCCGGATCCGCTTTCCCCTACTACGGCCAGAGTTTCCCCCTCAGCTACTTTGATAGAAACGCCGCGTACGGCGTGCACGGCATGCGTGCGTCCCCCGAAAAGGCGGCGCGTTCCTCCGAACGTTTTGGTGATGTTGTCTATGACGATGGCGTTGCCGCTCATGCTTCGGTCTCCTGCCGCTGGGGCGCAAAGAGCGGCCGCACGTTGTCGAGGAAGCGTCTGCCTTGACCGAGTTCGGGCACGCAGGCGATCAGGCGCCTGGTGTAATCGTGGCGCGGGGCATCGAGCACGGCGCGCGTGTCACCCTGCTCGACGATCTCGCCGTCCTTCATCACTGCGACGCGGTCGCACACTTGCGCGACCACGCCGAAATCGTGGGTGATGAGCAGCAGGGCCAGACCGCGTTCGCGACGCAGCGTCCGGAGCAGGTCGAGGATGCGAGCCTGCACCGTCACGTCGAGCGCCGTCGTCGGCTCGTCGGCGACGATCACGTCCGGATCATTGGCAAGCGCCATGGCGATGCCGATGCGCTGACGCTGCCCGCCGGAGAGCTCGTGAGGATAGGCACTGGCCCGTTCCCGGGCGTTGCGAATGCCGACAGTCTCCATCAGCGCCACGGCCCGAGCATGCGCCTCAGAGGCTCCAAGCGCATTGTGCGCGGTGATCGCCTCGGCGATCTGGTCGGCGACACGGTACAATGGGTGGAGTGTGGTCAGCGGGTCCTGGAAGACGTAGGCGACTCGAGCGCCGCGTTGGGCGATGATCTGCTGTTCGCTCTGGGCCAGGACGTCCCTGCCGCCGAGATAGACTGCCCCGTTGCGGATGACGCCGGGCGGGGAGGCAACGAGGCCGAGCAGCGAAAGTGCGGTCACTGACTTGCCCGATCCGCTCTCGCCGATAAGGCCAAGGCATTCGCCCCTGTCGAGCCGGAAGCTCACGCCCTTGACAGCCAGCGTCAGGCTCCTGCCCGAGCGGAACCCGGTCTCGAGACCATCGACTTCGAGCAAAGCGGCACCGGGCCGTTCGGCGGGCTGCTCGCGTTCGCGCTCGATGCTGGTCACCGGCATCGGCCGGTTGAGCGCACCCGAGCGCAGGCGCGGATCGAGCACGTCACGCACGCCGTCGCCGAGCAGGTTGATGCTCATGACAAGGGCGAAGATCATCAGCCCCGGGATCATCGAGACGTGCGGGGCGGTAAACAGCTGGGCACGCCCCTGCCCCAGCATAGAGCCGAGGTCGGCCTGCGGAGGCTGCGCGCCGAGGCCGAGGAAAGAGAGGCCCGCTGTCTCGAGAATCATCCAGCCGACGGTCGTCGACATGGTGATGACGATGACCGGCAAGACGTTGGGGAGCACTTCGGTGAAGAGAACTGCCGTGTGTCCCTTGCCGGAGAGCCGGGCTGCGTCGACGAACTCGCGATGCCGGATCGAAAGCGTTACCCCCCTGATATTGCGGGCAAAGAACGGGATGTTGACGAGCGCGATGGCGTAGAGGGCGTTGAGGAGGCCGGGACCCAGAACGGCAACGATGGCGAGAGCGAGGAGGATGTAGGGGAAAGCCATCAGCATATCGATGAGGCGCATCATGACGTCGTCGACGCGCCCGCCGGTATATCCGGCCACCAGCCCGATGAGCGAACCGAAGAAGGCGGCGATCGCCGTCGCCGAGAGGCCGACAAGAATCGAGACCCGAGTTCCCCAGAGCAGTCGCGAAAGGATATCGCGCCCCAGATGGTCAGTGCCGAGCAGGTGCCCCGGGCTGAATGGCGGGTGCAGGCGGTTGGGTTGGTCAGTGATGTTGGGATTTGGCAGAGGCAGCCATGGAGCCAGCGCCGCGAGCAGCAAGATGGCGACAAGTACGAAAAGGCCAGCGGCGGCCAGCCGGTTCGTCATCAGCAATTGCCAGCTGGTGAGGCGGGTGGACCGGATCTCCGGTGCGATGGCAACGCTCATGACTTCAGCCTCGGATCGAGCATGGCCTGCGCCACGTCCGCGGCAAGATTGACCAGCACGTAGAGCGCGGCCGCGACCAGAACACCCCCCTGCACCAGCAGCAGATCGCGGGTCGAGACAGCCTTGACGAGCATTGCGCCAAGACCCGGCCACTGGAACACCGTTTCGATATAGACCGAGCCACCGAGTACGAAGCCTGCCTGCACGCCGATCACCGGAATGATGGAGACGAGCGCTGCGCGCAGGGCGTGCCGATAAACGACGGCGCGCTCGTCGAGGCCTTTGGCGCGGGCGGTGCGTACGAAATCCTGCCGGAGCACCTCGAGCATCGCCGCGCGGGTCAGCCGGGCGACAACGCCCGTGGCGACGATGGCGAGGGTGGCGGCTGGCAGGATCAAGTGGCGGATGAGGTCGGACAGATCGCCGCCGCCATAGACCGCATACATCCCCGAGGCGGGCAGGATGCGCCACTGCACCGCGAACAGCAGGATAAAGATAAGCCCCAGCCAGAACGCCGGCATGGAAATGCCGATAAGGACGAAGAAGGTGACGACCCTGTCGGTCCACCCGAACTGGCGGACGGCCGAAACCACTCCGGCCAATATTCCAAAGATCGAGCAAAGAACGAGCGCGGTGCCGGCCAGGATCATCGTTGCGCCCAGCCGCTCCAGCACCTCGTCGATGACCGGCCGGTTGAGGATATAGGAGCGGCCGAAGTCGCCCTGTAGCAGATTGGTGATCCAGATGAGGTACTGCTCGGGCAGCGGGCGGTCGAGCCCTAGGTCGCGATTGATCCGCTCGACGTTTTCCGGCGTGGCGTAGGAGCCCAATATAGCGAGCGCCGGATCGCCCGGGATCATCGCCATAATGAGGAAGACGATGACCGACAGGCCAATGATCACCGGAATGGCAGTCAGCAGGCGCTTGATGATGTAGGCCGTCATGGCACCACTCCGGGATGTGGCCGGTCTGGCGGAAATCGCGTAAGGGCGTGCCGCAGCTGCGGCACGCCCGACTTGGTCAGTTCTTGCTTACATTGCGCAGCACCAGGCTGAAATCGGGCTGGAGCTGGAACCCTTCGACGTTGGCTGTCGTCACTGCATTCTGCTTCCAGTTGGCGACGAACAGCCACGGCGCATCCTCGTGAACGATCGCCTGCACCTCTTTATAGAGCTCGGCCCGCTCGTCCGGATCGGTCGACGTGCGTGCAGAATTCAGCAGTTCGTCGACTTGCGGGTTTGAGTAGTAGCTCGAGTTGAAGCCTCCGTTCTCCGGCCAGGCCTCTGTACGCAGCGTCAGGTAGGGGAGCGTATCCGGATCCGAAGTCATCCAGGCCATTTCGGCCATATCCGCCTTGCCTTCCAGACCTGGATTGACCTCAGCAAGAAAGGTGTTCCACTCGTAGGTCTCGATATCGACCTCGAGCCCCACCGCCGCCAGGTCTGCCTGGATGGCCGTGCCCATCGGCACAGGATCGAGCATGCCCGAACCGCCCTCGGTGACGTAGAAGGTCAGCTCGGCCCCTTCGGCCCCCGCTTCGGCCAGCAGTTCGCGCGCTCGCTCGGGATCATAGGGGTATGGTTCGACCTCATCGTTGTGGGCCCAGTTGAATGCGGGCGGAATGGGTCCTGCGGAGACCTCGGCAGTGCCCTGCAGCACATCGTCGACAAGGCTCTCCTTGTTTACGGCATAGTTCACCGCCTGGCGAACGCGCTTGTCGGCGAACGGCCCTTCCTTCACGTTCAGCATGGCGTACCAGACATGCGGGCCGACAGCCTCATGGACTGTGAAGTTCGCGTCCTGGCGGAACGTTGCGACATTGTCCGGGGGCGTTTCGACGAGGACATCGATGCCGCCCGAAAGCATTTCGGCAACGCGCGTATTGGCGTCGGTAATCGGCCGGAAGACGATTGCCTCGAGCGAGGGCGCGCCGTTCCAATAGGCGTCATTGCGCGAAACCACGACACGCGCGTTCGATTCCCATTCCTCGAATTTAAAGGGCCCCGTGCCCGAAGGATGTCGGCCGTAGTCCTCGCCAAACTCCTCGACCGCGGCGGGCGAAACGACAAGTCCTGTCGGCGAGGCGAGGTTCGACATGAACGGCGCGAAGGGCTCGTTCAGTGTAAACTCGACGGTCATCTCGTCGACGACCGTCACATCCTCGACGGAAGCGAAATTGAACGACAGAGGAAACGGGCCAGTCTCGTAGAACGGGTGTGTCTCGTCCAGCATGCGATCGAAATTGAACTTGACGGTCTCAGCGTCGAATGGCGAGCCGTCGTGGAACGTCACCCCTTCGCGTAAGCTGAAGGTATAAGTCAGTCCGTCTTCAGAAATGGTCCAGTCGGTAGCGAGGGCTGGCTCGATCTCGAGCGTGCCGGGCTTGTTGCGCACTAGGCCATCATAAATGTTGACGTGGATGCGGAAATCATTCGCCGCGGTCGACACGTGCGGGTCGAGCGAGGCAGGTTCGGCGATTTGGCCGACGACGAGGACGTTGGGCGGGGTCTGGGCGGCTGCAGGGCCGGCAAGCGCCAGCGCCAGGGCAAGGGTCGCGCTCGCCACTCCCCTCAGGATTGCATTCATGACGGACCTCCTTGTGGCATCTCGTTGGGCACGCTGCCTCGCGGACACCTGGAGGCAACCGACCTTGCCTTAATTTATCAGTATAAATTTGTCGCGCAATCAATTTATGCCTATAAATGGAGACCACTGCATCGCGGATTTGTAGCCAAAATGACCTTTTCCATCGTCGCCCGCGATCCCGCGACGCGAGCCCTCGGCGTCGCGACGGCGACGGGTGGGCCGGTGGTCGGCTCGCTGGTGCCGCATGCGCGCGCGGGGGTCGGCGCCATCGCCACCCAGGCCAGCACCAACGGCCTTTATGCCTATGACGGACTGGATGCGCTGGCCCGCCCCGGGGCCGATGCGCAGACGGTTCTCGATCAATTGGTAGCCGGTGACCCGCAACGCGAAAGGCGGCAGTGCCTGATCATTGATTTTGCCGGGAGTGCCGCTGTCTGGACAGGTTCCGCCTGCGAGCCCTATGCCGACGCGCGGATCGGCAGCGACGTTGCCGTCGGCGGCAATCTTCTGGCCGATGCGGGCGTTCTCCAGGCGATGTTGGAAGCCTTTGCCGCGACCAGTGGAGCGCTGGAGGACAGGTTACTGGCGGCTCTGACCGCCGGCGAGCATGCCGGCGGTGACCGGCGCGGCACGCGTTCGGCGGCTCTCAAGGTCTATACTAACGACCCCTTCCCGGCCACAGATCTACGTGCCGATTGGTCCGAGCAGCCGATCGCCGATCTTGGCGCGATACTCGCCGCCACGCGCGAACCGGGCTACGCCGATTTCTTCAATCGATTGCCGAGGCGCGTGTAAGGGCTGACGCCGTGTTGTGGGTTGCAATCCTCAGGCGAGGAGCGAGGCCAGCCAAAGCAGGGTCAAGAAGAACGCCCAGGACAGCGCGACGAGCAGGGCAATGACCAGCAGGCGGCGCTGGATTAGGAAGTGGGCGAAACGGTCGTGCCAACGTATGGGTGCCCAGCGCATCAGGCTGCGTTTGTCCAGGAGCTAGATTCGAAGATCAAAAGGCCAGTCTCCTGCAGGTGCTCCGCCGGGGGGACGCCGGAAAACCCGCCTAACAGTTGCCGTTGCTTACCGCGCGTTTTAAGTGCCGTCGGCCATGCTCCTAATGCCCTTCAACTGTGGTCAATGTCTGTCATAGGTCCAGCTCCATCTGGCCGGCCCGCGTCGGAAGATGAGCGGGGGCCGCTGGTTTCTGCCGCATCGGCTGAGGCTGATGAGATTCTGCGGGGAAGACCCGGCCAATCCACTCCAGCGTCGGGCTCAGCTGCTCGCGGCGCAGGGCGTAGAGGTTCTCGCGCCCGGTCTTCTCCTCGCGCACGATCCCGGCCTCGCGCAGGACCCGCAGATGACGGCTGACAGCCGGGCGGCTGACAGTAAAGCATTCGGCCAGGGCATGGACAGGCATCGCGCCGAGGGCGAGGAGTTCGACGATGCGGCAGCGGATGGGATCGCCGAGCGCGGCGAGCTGTAGGGCATGAAGGGACATCGGCGGGTAACGCAAGTGTTAGGGATTGAGGCGTTGCCGCTGTACAGACCGGGGGCGCCTGCGGCAAGCCGCTTGCCGGCAATCGCTTGTCAACCGTGTCCGTTTTCCAACGGTTGATGACGATCGGCGAGAGTCGATGGGCGCCCCTTGTCTCGTTGCCAAGTTTTGCCACCTTGATATGCAAGGAGGCTCGCATGACAGGAACTCAAATCAAACAAAACTATTCTTGGTGGAGCCGCGAGCATCGACCGTTCACATTGGGTGAACTAGTCGCGGACGGCATCGTCCATGTCGTCGGCCTGATGCTAGCGGGCGCGGCAAGCGCTTTCCTGCTTGTTTACGCTGTCCAGCACACGGCGCAGGAGGAGCTTCCCGCCCTCATTGTCTATGTGGGCACCCTCAACGCGGTGCTTGGCGTGTCGCTGGCCTACAACCTCTGGCCGGTCTCGCCGATCAAACGCATCCTGGCGCGGCTCGACCAGGCTGCGATCTTCCTCTTCATTGCCGGAACCTATACGCCGTTCCTTGCCGTCCTTGGCGCAACGCCCACGGGAATGCTGCTGACCAGCCTAGTCTGGGGCGCCGCCCTCGTCGGCGTTGCCTTGAAGCTCATCGTGCCACAGCGGTTCGGGCGGCTGGCGATCCTGCTCTATCTCGGCATCGGCTGGAGCGGCGTCATTGTCTTCAGGTCCCTGGCCGGCGCCCTGCCCGCCTCGACACTCTGGCTGCTTCTTGCCGGCGGCATCGTCTACTCGCTCGGCATCATCTTCCATCTCTGGGAGAAGCTGAAGTTCCAGAACGCCGTCTGGCACGGCTTTGTGGTCGTCGGGGCCAGCCTTCACCTCTGGGCGGTGATCGACTGCATGGTCGTCAAACGCCTTTAGCGGTTATGGCGCCTTGCTTCCGATGCGCGGGTGCTCGACCGTATCGCCGGGTTCGAGGCCGATCTCTTCGGAGCGGCCGCCGGGAATCTCGAGAACGAACTGCACCGGGACCTGCGAGGGAATGGATGTCGGGTCCTGGGGCCGAGCGTTGACGTGGACGGTTTTGACCACCCCGTCGGCACCGATGAAGATCATGTCGAGCGGGATCAATGTGTTCATCATCCAGAAGGACACCTCACGCTCCTCCTTGAAGTCGAAGAGCATTCCGGCATCGTCTGCCAGCTCCTGGCGGAACATCAGCCCGCGCGCCCGTGTCTCGGCCGTGTCGACGACCTCGACTGCAAAAGCATGCGCCCCGCTCTCGGTATTGAGGATCAGCCGACCTTCATCGCTGCAGGCGGCAAGCGGTAGCATGGCGAGGGCGATCACCGCCAACAGCCCCGCCCGCGTCGGCCGTGCCCGGACCGCTACCTGCCAATTTCCGACCATATCCAGATTCCAGTCAACGTTCCGATTGCCGGCGGATGGCCGGTGGGCGCGACAATGCCCGCGAGTGCGCGCTGGTTCAATCCGATTCGGGGAACGGCTAGTGAGAAGAGGGCGCCTCACCCCACCCATCCGGACGAATCTCGGCAACCATCAGACCCTTGGGGCCCTGCCCGTAGCGCACGAGCACGTGCTGGCCGGGACGCAATTCGGTGATGCCGAAGCGCCGCAGGGTTTCCATGTGTACGAAAACATCGGGCGTGCCCTCGCCGGCCGATAGAAATCCGAACCCGCGGATGCGGTTGAACCACTTCACTTCGAGCCGAACCATGCTCGACGTCGGCTCGACAGTTACGTGTGTGCGGGGCGCGGGCATCTGAGCGGGATGCCGGGCAGTGGATTCGTCCATGGAAAGGATGCGGAAGGCCTGCAGCCCGCCAGGACGATTCAGCGCCTCGACAACGATGCGGGCGCCCTCATAGGCCGTGTGGTAACCATCGCGCCGCAGGCAGGTCACATGCAGCAGGACATCCGGCATACCGTTATCGGGCACTATGAACCCGAAACCCTTGCCTGCGTCGAACCATTTGATGGAGCCGACGACCTCGATGGTATCGGGGGTATGATCGGCTCCCGCCGTCCCGCCGACCTTGTCATCGACACCCTCGGGCGTGGTGTCCGGCCGTCCACCGCTGTCCGTTTGCTTGCCCCCCATCGCACCCAATGCCTTTTTGCACTCCCCCCGCCCTCAGCGGGGTACTCCACAGACTTGGATTCACTTTGTCCGATTCAGCAGCAAAAGTTAAGGAGGCGTTGACAATTTGTTTGGGCTTGGTCGGGCCATCGTCGCCGTTGCCGTTCGGGATGCGGGTTGCTAGACCTTTCCGGCAATCCTCTCCTTCCAATCCTGACAAGGAACAACCCATGCAGTATCTGCACACCATGGTGCGCGTCACCGACATCGAGGAAAGCCTGCGGTTCTATTGCGAGGGTCTCGGTCTCGAGGAGGTGCGCCGCAGCGACAATGAGAAGGGGCGCTATACCCTCGTCTTCCTCAAGGCACCGGGAGACACGGGCGGCGAAGTGGAACTCACCTACAACTGGGACCCGGAAGTCTATACAGGCGGGCGCAATTTCGGGCACCTCGCCTACCGGGTCAAGGATATCTACGGGCTCTGCCAGCACCTGATGGACCTGGGCGTGACCATCAACCGTCCGCCGCGCGACGGCCACATGGCGTTCGTGCGTTCGCCCGACGGTGTCTCGATCGAGCTCATCCAAGACGGGCACCTGGCTCCGCAGGAACCCTGGGCCTCGATGCCCAACACCGGTAGCTGGTAGGCCCGCATAGTCGCGGCGTGGTGCGAAATCCGGTTCCCCTTTTGCATGCCGCCACAGCGTCAACCCTTCGCTAACCAGCATGATTAGCTGCTGGTTAGCGAAACCAGCGGTATTTTAGCGACTTCGACAGACCGGCCGGCCTTTGTTGCGCCGCGGCCACATCCGGTACTGGGAAGACGCCGATGCGAATGCTCCTCACCGCCCTCACCTTCGCGCTCGCTCTCGGCGGCTGCGTGCCGCTGGCCATGTTCGCCGACGGATCGAGCTCGTCCTACAGGGGCTTGCGTTCCGACTGGGGGACGTATGTCTCGAGCCGCGAGGTCAATGCTCTCTGCCTTTCACCCAAATTGCGGCTCGCCATCTGGGATTTCGAGGGACGTTTCGGGCGCAAGGTGGTGATGAGCTCGGGCTACAGGGACAGCCACCACAATGCGCAGGCTGGTGGAGCGAGCGATTCCTATCACACCAAGTGCATGGCGGCTGATTTCCACATTCCTGGCGTGCCCAAGGAAGAGCTCATCGCCTTTGCCATGCGCAACGGCTATGTGGGCGGGCTCGGCTGCTATCCAGGGCGGAAATTCATCCATATCGACGTACGCGACCGTCCGCGCGGTTACACCCGGCCGGTCACCTTCAGCGGCTGCTGAATTTTCTCCACAAGCCTCCCGCAAATGGGGTTGCGCGATGGGGGCAACCTCACTATACGGACGCAGCGCTCAGGCGCCCTTCGTCTATCGGTCAGGACGCCACCCTTTCACGGTGGAGAGAGGGGTTCGATTCCCCTAGGGCGTACCAACCCTTGCGGAGAGCGGCACATATATAGTAGTAGACCGAGCTTGGTTCAGGCGCCCATCGTCTAGCGGTCAGGACACCACCCTCTCACGGTGGGGACAGGGGTTCGATTCCCCTTGGGCGTACCAAGCCACTTCTCTCGAAATCCCCGTCCCATCCGCCCACCTAGGCGCCGCTTGATGCAGGCGAGGCGGGGAACGTGGCGTTGCTGCGCACGTTCCGTCGGTTGCGGCAAGGCCGCGCTTCCAGACCGACGGAGAAAACCATGATCCAAGTCCTTGCGGCCCCCGGGCACGTCGCCGCCTTTCATCTGGCCGGGACCGTCACTGCCGGCGACTACGACCGCATGCTTCCCAGGATTGAGGAGAAACTCGAAACTCACGCAGACATCGGCGTGCTGGCTGACCTGACCGGGTTCGGCGACATGAGGGCCGGAGCAATCGTGCGTGATTTCCAGTACGGGCTCGGAAAGCTTGGACAAGCGCACCGGTTCCGGCGTGCCGCAGTGATTTCCGACAAGCAGTGGATCAAGGCGGCAACCGAGATGACAGACAGGCTCTTCCCGCAGATCGAATCCCGGGTGTTCCCGGAGGACGAGCAGGACCTGGCCATGCGCTGGGTGGCGGACATCCAGTAGCCGGATTTGGCCTCAAGCGTCCCGCGGACCCCGCGTCGTGCTTAAAAACGCCTCCATTTTCACTAACTGTCAGATGCCACTTGGGAACTTTCGAGCGCCGGCCCGCATTTCCATGCGAAATCGGGCCGCAATGAGGCCCGGACACAAATTGGTCATATCTCTCGGCGAAGTCGCCGGCTCCGGGCCGAGCCGAGCCTGGACCTGTTTGTCAACCGGCTGCGCTAATGCGCTGATTATGAGAAAAAAATAGTAAATGCAATTGGTGCATATCTGCCATGCGAGAACCGCTTCATAAATCCCGGAGTTAGTCGATATCTGCTGGCATAAGAAGCTGCCTGCCACCCAACAAGAGCATCAAGTGCAGTCCACACCCCCTTCCCCCTCCCTGTCGCGCCGCGCCCTGCTCGGGGCGTTCGGTTTTGGCGCCGCCCTCCTTTCATCAACAGCCCTCACGCGCCTCGCCTTCGGGCAGGACGCCGAGGCTCCTCCGGAGCCATTCGAATTCTCGTTCGATATCCTGACCGAAGCCATGCGGCAGCGGGCCGAGACCGAGTACCGGCCGGTCATCGAAGAGCTTCCTGATTACGTCGAGGAGCTCGACTATGACTCCTACCGGCGCATCCAGTTCCGGCGCGAGCGCGGTAAGTGGGCCGACAGCGACAGTCCCTTCCACCTGCAGGCCTATCACCTGGGGTGGCTGTTCAAGGAGCCCGTGCACGTATTTGAGGTCAATGACGGCAAGGCGGGCCCATTCGTCTTCACGGCCAACGACTTTGAATTCCACGATCGGGCTGTTGCGACCGCCGCCGACGGGGTCGTACTGCCGGGCGTCGCCGGGATACGGCTCAATTACCCGCTCAATACGCCTGAGACATTCGATGAGTTGATCTCGTTCCTCGGCGCCAGCTACTTCCGCGCGCTCGGGCGCGGTAACGCATATGGGTTGAGCGCTCGCGGACTCCTGCTCAATTCCTGGCGCGACGGGCCCGAGGAGTTCCCGCGCTTTACCGACTTCTACGTCGAACGGCCGGTGCCGGGCGAACCGATGACGGTCTATGCCGCCCTCGACAGCCAGAGTGTCACCGGCGCCTACCGCTTCGTCATCTCGCCACCCTCCGAGGAGGTACAGGAGACCGTCGTTGAGGTGACGGCGCGCCTCTTCTTCCGCCAGGATGTGGCCGAGCTCGGAATTGCGCCGCTGACGTCCATGTTCCTGTTCGCCGAAAGCAATCGGTCCGATTTCGACGACTATCGGCCGCAGGTGCACGACAGCAACGGCCTCTTTCTACGCCGCTCCAATGGCGAACCCATGTGGCGGGCGCTCAACAACCCACCAACGCTAGGCAATTCCTATTTCGGTGACGTCAATCCCCTGGCATTCGGCCTCGAGCAACGAGGACGCTCCTTCGAGGAATATCAGGATTCCGGCGCCCATTACGAGCGCCGCCCGTCGCTGCGCGTCGAGCCGGTCGGTGAATGGGGCGAAGGGGCCGTGCGGCTCATCGAGGTTCCGGCCGATCTCGAAGCAGAAGACAACATCGTCGCCTTCTGGGTACCGGCAGAGCCTGCAACCGCAGGCACCTCTCGGGAGTTCTCATATCTGCTGCGCTGGGGCGATCTGCTGCCCGATTCCCCCGATTGGGGGCATGTGGTGGAGACTCGCACCGGCCAGGGTGGCGTCTCGGGCGTCGAGAATGCGGAAACCTTGCGCAAATTCGTCATCGATTTTGCCGGCGGACCGCTCGCCGATCTCGACCCGGAGGCGGAACCGGAGCTTGCTGCCGAAGTCTCGGGTGCCGAGCTCCTGCATGCGACAGTCTCACGGATCGATGCGAACGGGGTCTGGCGTGCCGTCATCGACGTCGATGCAGAAGGCAGCGATCTCGTCGAGCTTGTCGCCTCGGTGCGTGACGATTCCGGTCGCAAATTGACCGAAACCTGGCTCTATCAGTGGAGAGCGCGGCATGAAGCATGACTTTGGCGACCTGGACGTAAAGCCCGAGTACCAGTTGCCGGATGCTCCCCTGCCCATGCCCACGCAAGTGCTGGAGCACGCGCACAGCAGATCCTGGTTCGAGCACCTGCGATCTCTCTGGGTACTCCTGGCAATTCGCAACTAACCGGTCGCCAAGGCGAGAGAAGGTTCCTAGATGGCTTCCGCCGCTGCAAACAGGGCAAGGCTGATCGCTGCTTCGGCGACGGTCTCGCTCCTGTCCACCTGGCTTTTCGTGCAGTTCAGCGCGCCCGGCGGGTTCAACACGCTCGACGGGCTGCGTGTGGCATTGGTGGCGATCAGCACCTTCTGGCTGAGCTGGGGCGCGCTTCTGGGCATAGCCGGACTCTTCTACCGCCCCAAGAACTCCGCTCCCCTCCCCCTGTCGCCTCCCGTCGGTCGCTGTGCGGTGGTGGTTCCCATCTACAATGAGGATCCGGTCGCCACCTTCTCGCGCATTGCCGCCATGAGCGCGGGGTTGAGCCGACTGGGCCTCCACGACCAGTTCGATTTTGTCGTGCTCTCGGATACGAATTCGCCCGAGATCACTGCTGAGGAAATCGAATGGTTCGACCGGCTGGCGAGCCAGGCAGAGGCCCGGGGCCATTTCTTTTATCGGCGGCGCTCCGAGAACATCGGCCGCAAGTCCGGCAATGTCGAGGACTTCATCCGCCGATCCGGCGCGGCATACACCTATGCGGTCATTCTCGACGCCGACAGCCTGATGAGTCCCGAAACCCTGGTGCTGCTGGCCAGGCGCATGGACGCAGACCCCACTCTCGGGTTGCTGCAGACCGTGCCCAAGATCATCGGCGCACGTACGTTCTTCGGCCGCATCATCCAGTTCGGCGCCAGCTACTATTCATCGACGTTCGCGCGCGGAACCGCCCTCATCCAGGATGCTCAGGGCCCGTTCTGGGGGCACAACGCAATTGTGCGGATGACGGCATTTGCGGACAATTGCGGCCTGCCGCGGCTTTCCGGCAAGCCGCCGTTCGGCGGGCAGATTCTCAGCCACGACTATGTGGAGGCTGCGCTACTTTCCCGGGCGGGCTGGAAGGTGGAAGTCGACCCTGACATCGACGGTTCCTTCGAGGAAGGGCCGGAAAACATCATCGAATATGCCAAGCGCGACCGGCGCTGGTGCCAGGGCAACCTCCAGCACGCCCGGCTGCTGACGGCGCCTGGCCTCCACTGGTGGAACCGCTTCACGTTCCTCCAAGGCATAATGGCTTATCTCGGCTCGCCCATCTGGCTTGCGTTCCTGGCGGCCAGCATCCTGTCGGTCGGCATGCCGCGCACGAGCTACATCACCTTCAGCCAGCAGGTCGCCTCCAATATTGCGGCCTGGAGTCTGGTGGGGCTGATCACGTCGCTTCTGGTGCTGCCGAAGTTCTTGATCGTCATCTCGAGCGCTCTGAACGGAACTAACCGCAAGTTCGGAGGCATGCGGGCGGTCCTCGCATCAGCGGGCACCGAGATCGTCTTTTCGAGTCTTATCGCACCGATAACGCTCCTCATGCAGACCCGATCGGTCTTCCAGGTCCTGTTCGGGATCGACGGCGGATGGCCGGCGACGAGCCGGAACGAGCGGAGTCTGACCCTCAAGCAGGCCTGGGAAGCCAGCTACTGGATCGTGATGATCGGTGCGGTCGTGCTTGCCGTCACCCTCGCCATTGCGCCCAATCTCTTCCTCTGGCTGCTGCCGGTCATCGTCCCGATGGCCCTGGCGCCCATGCTCATCGCCTACAGCTCCATGGTTTCGGACGGTCGTGACGGTCTGCTGCTGATGACGGCAGAGGAATACAACGTCGTGCCGACCATCGATGCGCGCGACCGCGTGCGCAGCCACTGGCAGAGCGCATAAACCCCGCAGAGAACCAATCCTTGACGCACGAGCCCCAAGACATGCGCACCCTGTCGGCCGCCAGCACGACCCGAGCCGCCGAGAGCGGTGAAACCACGCTCGCCGACTACATCCCCGCGGCGCCAGCCGTGCCGGCGGCTCTCGCTGCCGGACGCGATCTGCGCCTTGATATGTTCCGTGGCCTCGCCCTGGTGATGATCTTCGTCAACCACGTGCCGGGGACGGTTTACGAGCGGCTGACCAGCCGCAATTTCGGCTTCTCCGACGCGGCCGAGGCGTTCGTACTGATGTCGGGTATCGCGGCCGGGCTTGCCTACTCGCACGGATTTGCCAACGGGCTCAACTGGCCGGCAGTCGCTAAGGTGTGGGCGCGGGCGCGTCAGCTCTATCTGGTGCAGATCACCATCACACTCTTGGCGCTCGCCGTGTTCGCCGCCGCGGCGCTCTGGTTCGACCGGCCCGAGATCCTGGCAAAGAACAACGTCGCGGCGCTCTTCCAGAAGCCGCTATCGGTCATGATCGGCATCCCGACCATGCTGCACCAGTTGGGCTACTTCAACATCCTGCCGCTCTATATCACGCTGCTGTTGGTGACGCCGGTCCTCATCCTCGTCGGCCTGCGCCGACCCTGGCTGCTGCTCGGCCTGTCGGTCGCGCTGTGGATCGCGGCCGGCCAGTTCCGCCTCAACCTACCGAACTTCCCCAACCCCGGCGGCTGGTTCTTCAACCCCTTCTCCTGGCAGGTGCTGTTCGTGGTCGGGCTCCTCGCCGGCGTGGCGATGAAACAGGGACGGACGTTCTTTGCCTACAATGCCACGCTCTTCTGGGTCGCCGTCGGGTATCTCGTCCTGGTGCTGATCTGGGCGCGCGTGCCGGCAACGGCCGATATAGGCTGGGCGGCGCTGAACGGGCTGAGGAAGCTCGGCGCCCCGTTCTATCTTGTCGGCTTCGATAAGACGTTCCTGTCCCTGCCCCGCCTCTCCCACATCCTGGCGCTCGCCTACGTGCTGGCCTCGCTTGGCAGCATCAAGGCTTTCGCCGGCACGGCCTATGCGCAGCCGCTGATTCTCATGGGCCGCTATGGACTGCCGGTCTTTGCCACCGGATCGGTGCTCAGCATGGTGCTGCAGACCGTCAGGTCCGGCACGACCGCCAATCCGTTAAGCGATGGAATGATCCTTGCCGGCGGCCTTGCCGCGCAGCTGGCCCTCGCCTGGTGCCTGTTCAAGACCAACGAGATGCGCGCAGCCGGGCAGAAAGCCTAGCCGATCGTCAGCACGAAGCGAATCACAAGGTCGCCCTCCCACCACATGGTGAAATTCGTGCCCCACTTGTTGTTGTGGAGGTTGAAGCGGATGCCGGCGGAGAGGTCGGGTGGCGCGGCCGAGAACGGCATGAAAGCTCTTCCCGCGGGCCCGACCAACGGCGCATCAAGCGGCTCGACCATAAAGGTTCCGGCCGACAGGGTCATAGCCACCGCTTCGACAGCCTGAAGCTGTCCGCCGCCGCGGTGGGCCACGCGGTCACCCGGCTGCCAAAGATCGAACTTGCGATAGCGCCAGCCGGTCGCGCCTTCGGGCGTGACCGAGAGAAAGCTCGCTTCGGGCATGCGGTTGGCCGGCTTGTTGCGCAGCGTCAGTTTCAGTAGCAAGCGCCTGTCGTCGAGAGCTTCTGCACCCAGTTCGATGCGCTCGGGCGCCCCGAGTATCCGATGTGCCTCATCGGGCATTGCCATAACCGACACCGGATTGCCGTCCGACCAGCCGCCGCCGATACGTCCCGGGGCAAACGTCTCGTGGCGCGCTGTCCGCGCTCCGGAAAGCCCGGGTTTGTCGTGGTCGAGGATCGCCCATTCGTCCCGATGCTGAAGGTAGGTGTCGAGGTGGGCCTCAAGCGCGGCGCTGTCGTAGCTTTCGTAGCGATAGGCGACCAGTGCGCCGTCCTTGCCCGTCAGGACGGCTCCGCCAGGCGCAACAATCTGCGTCACATCACCGGTCGTTGCGTCCAATGCGAGCGTCCAGCCGCCGATCTCCAAGAGCCGCTCGTCTTCGTCGACAATATCGGGCGTTGGCTTGGGTAACAGCTCATCGAGCCGCATGTGGGCTGTGCTGCGGTCTGCGGGAGCGAGTTCAGCGATCGCCTTGTCGATATAGGCTCGCTGCTCAGCCCAGGAGGCCTCGGTGAAAGCGAAGCGGTAGTCGCCGGCGCGGGCTGCTTCGAAGTCGGGGCGGTCCCAGGCCGTCTCGTCCCGAAGGTACGTCTTGATGTCTACGCCCCAGGTATGCTCGGCCACCAGCGTCAGACCACGCCCGAAAGCGCGGCGCTGCGGCGTCAGATCGGCTTCGAAAGACTCGTAGAGCCGCTGCAGGGCCTTAAAGCGGGCGAGCTTGATGGGGTCGCTCGCTGCGCCGTGGATCCAGCTGTCGCCGATCTCGAGGTCGACGACTGGGAACTCCTCCCGCCGCTCCCACATCAGCACGCCGAAGGCATCGAGGGTCGACGCCCTGACCTCGACATCGGGGTGCTCGTGCACCATGTGGCGGTGCACCTCGACCGTCTGACCCACGCTTTGCGGGCCCATATTGTCGTTGGTGTGGGCAAAGCTGAGCCCCACCTCCCCGCTTGGCGCAAACTGCGTCGCTCCATAGGAATTCTGGTACATGACGACGATCTCCTCTCCCGCGGGCGTGCGCCAGCGAAAGAGATCGGGGACATCAGGGACTGGGCTTGCTGTGTTGACTCCGAGGTGCAGGAAACGAACGCCCGCCTTGGCCAGGATCGGCACCATGCCCAGCGTGTGGCCGGGCACATCGGTCATCTTGGCTGCTATCGTCGCGATGCCGAACCGCTCGTCGAGCTCGCGGCCGATGGAAAGACCGGCCCGGAACAGGGCCGGCGACATCAGCTCTGTATGGGTGGTGAACGGCAGGGCATGCCAGCGGATGAGGCCGCGCTCGATGGCGCGCTCGAGCCGTGCGACCTTTTCGGCATCCTGAGTGTTGAGGTGGTCCCAGATCAGCCAGGCGCCGGTCGTCCAGACGAAGCGAGGATTGGCGGGATCTTCGGCATGGAAGTGCTCGCCGGTTGTCAGCGCCTGCGGGATGAACTGCTCGTGGTACTGACGCCGCACCCGTTCGGCATGGTCGGTAAAGCCGATGTCGAGATGGGTCTTGAAGACGAGATGGATGGATTTTCCGGTCATGATGCCGATCCGCGCTTGCCCACCGTGCCGCGTACGACGAGACGGGTTGGCACTGTCTCCTCCAGGGCCGGCGCACGCGGATTCTTCAGTCGGCGCAGGATGAGGCGGACAAGCGCGCGCACGCGCAGGTCAAGGTCGATCTTGACGGTGGTCAGGTTGTAGCTCTTCCAATGGGCATGATCGATGTCGTCGAAGCCGACAACCATGACATCCTCGGGCACGCGCAGCTTCAACTCGTGCCGCAAAGCATCCATCACGCCGAAGGCGCCGACGTCGTTGGCGGCAAAGACCGCGTCCACGCCTTCGCCCATGCGGAAGAGATCGAGCGTGGCCGCATAGGCAGTGTCGTATGTGAAATCGCCGGGGATCATAACCGGGGCCGGCAGGTTACGTTCGCGCAGGACGGTGCGCAGCGTTTGCTCGCGCGCCACGCTCGCCAGCGATCGCTCCAGCCCCGAGAGATAGCCGATGCTGCGCGCGCCATAGCCCTGCATCATGGCAATGGCCTGCTCGATGCCGTCGCGGGCAAGGACATTGAGGCTGTCGAAAAGATGCTCTCCGTCCGGCGCTTCGCCCACCTCAGTCCCGGTGGGATACCCGATATAGATCGGCACGGCATGGCCGAGCACCTTGGCGAGGGTCTGCGGCCGCACATTCTCGGTGTAGGCGATGACCGAATCGAGGTTGAAGCCACGCATGTAGGCGAGGAGCGTCGGATCGATGCTGTAATCGGTGCGCGTCTTGAAGAGCAGCGTGGCAAAGCCCTCGTTCTGCAGCGCCTTGGTCAGCGCGTCGATCTCCTGGCTTTCCCACGGACTGCACACGTCGGGCACAATGACGCCGACGAGGTGTGAGCGGCGTGTCACCAGGGCACGCGCGGCCCGGTCGGGCGCATAGCCCAGCGTCTGGGCCACGTCGAGGATATGGGCGCGCTTGTCGGCCTTGATCGAGGCCGCGGGATTGAAGGCACGCGAGACAGCCACACGCGATACCTTGGCCACCTTGGCCACCATCTCGGCGGTCGCCCGCGGCGGGCGTTCGGGTGCGTCCAATTTTGGTACCCTTCGTCGTCGTCATAAATGCAAGCGTGTTCAAAATCTGGAAACGTCAAGCCCTTGCACGGCCCGAGATCCGGACCGGACGTGTGACATGTGCAGTGATATGCACCACTTTTCATGAACTTTCCATGACATGTTCATGCTCATGAACCGGGTTGACGAATGAACACGTGTTCATTCTACTGTCATGCGGACGGCGTATGGGAGGCGCCGCCGCTGCGACAGGCTCAAATGCCTGCGCGACCAATCATTCCTGCGGGAGAGGGAACAACATCATGAAATCGGTTTTTTCTGTCAGCCTGGCGACCCTTGCCACGGCGCTGATGGCCGGCACGACGCTCGCTGCCGACCTGCGCATCCTGACTGCCGTCACCGGCGGCAAGGACGCCGCCGAGCACGAGCAGTTCGTTGAGGAGCTGGAGCAGCACCTGGGCCTCGATATCGAGATGATCAAGCCGGCCTCGGACTACAACAACGTCCTTTTCACCTCGCTTGCGAGCGGGGAGCGCTACGACCTCATCTATGGCGATTCCGGCATGTTGGCAGGCCTCGTCGAGCAGGGCGCGATCCAGGACATGACCGATATGGTGGCCGCTTCCGCGGTGCTCTCGGACGTCACAGTCATTCCCGAAGCTGAATGGGCGCTCTTTGACATCGACGGGCGCAAGTGGGGCGTACCCAACAAGTTCGAGGGCGGCACCCTCCCCACCGTCCGCCAGGACTGGCTCGAGGAGTTCGGCATGGAAGCGCCAGTCACGCTCGATGACTGGACGGAATTCTTCCGCCGCGCCAAGGAGGAGAAAGGCGCCTACGGGCTCTCGACCTCCAAGCTATACGACATCCAGGGCTTCATGTCGGCCAACGGCGTCAAGGCCGGGTACGTCATGGTCGACGGCAAACGCACCATTCCCTACGCCACGGATGCCGCCGCCGAGATCTACGATTGGTTCGGCATGCTGGCCAAGGAAGGGTTGCTTGATCCCAACTTCACCACCAACGGCTCGGGCGAGTTCCGTAACCTATTCATGACGGATCGCGTTGCGGCGGTGACCTACTGGGATGCGTGGGTCGGCCTCTTCAACAACATCATGGCCACGGACAACCCCGAGTCGGGCTTCGAGGCCAAGGGTGTCGCCGGTGTTCCGGGGCCCGACGGCGAGATCATCCTGCGGCGCGGCAACGCCTCGCTCTGGATGATGCCGGCCAACGCCGAACATCCCGAGAACGCCATGAAGTTCCTCGAGTTCTGGCATTCCGAACCGGGCTACATCATGGGCACGCTCGGCATCAAGGATGTCGACTATACGATGACCGCCGACGGCGAATACGAACTGACCGAGCAGGGCCAGGCGCACGGCATGGATCACGGCGCCCCGCGCGTCGCCTCGACCACCTGGGAACCGCCCTTCCCGCCCCTGCCGGGGGTCGAGGAGGCCCAGGCGATCATCATGGAACATGCCACGACCGAGTTCCTGCCGGCTGAATGGCCCGAGGCGCAGGCCATCATCGAAAAGCATTCGTTCCCGGCAATGCTCGGTGAGACCACTGGTGCTGAAGCGGTCGCCGCCATGCATAACGAGTTGCTGGCCGCCGGCCTTATCGACGAATAAGCACAAGTGGACCGCAGGCTCCCGTCCTCTCTGGCGCGGGAGCCTGCCAAAGCCCATGCAGCGAACGCCCCTAATACTCGCCCAAATCCAGCGCCACTGGTTCCTTTACGTGCTGATCGTACCGATCATCGCGTATTTCTGCGCGTTCCTTTTCTATCCGATGGGCCAGGGTATCTACCTCTCGTTCCAGAAGGCGGGGCTTCTGGGTCCGGTCGGGTTCATCGGGCTCGATAACTATCAGAAGGTCTTTTCGACCCCGATGGTGTGGCAGACTATCTGGAACACGCTGATCCTGGCCGCCGGCATCACCTTCTTCGGCGTCATCCTGCCGATCATTCCGGCAATCGCGCTCGTCGAGGTCTTCCCGGACTGGCTGAAGCGGTCCCTGCAGACGATCATTTATACGCCCTACCTCTTCTCCTGGGTCATCATCATCGGCATCTGGTCGAACACGCTCTCACCTATCGGTCTCGTCAATTCGATCCTGACGCAAACGGGCCTCATTGAGCAGCCCATCACCTTCTTTGCCAGCCCCTTCTGGGCGAGGCCGATGGTCATCGGGCTGACCGTCTGGAAGGACATCGGCTTCCACGCCCTCATTTATCTCGCCGCCCTGCTCTCGCTGAGCTCCGACGTCCTGGAAGCGGCCGAGATCGACGGGGCGAACGGGTGGCAGAAGATCAAGGACATCGTGATCCCCCACCTGATGCCCATGATCCGGGTGGTGTTCATCATCACGCTGCTCGGCTCGCTGCGTACTTTCGATTCGGCATTCCTGATGCTCAACGGACGCACCGCCGACCAGATCAGGACGCTCGCCATCTTCACCTACGAGCGCGGCATCCTTAATTTCGATCTCGGGGTCGCGAGCGCTGCCGGTGTGGTGCTGCTCGCCATTTCGCTCGTCATCGCGGGCCTTGCCCGGCTCCTCATCCGCGAGGAGCGCGACTGACGATGCTCAAGAGCCGCTCGATCACAGTCATTTCCTTCCTGGTGCTGTTCGCGCTCGCCGCCATGATGATCGTGCCGCTCTGGTCGGTCGTGGCCACCGCGTTCTCGACCAAATTCGGCTCGCTGCAGCCGGGCATCATCCTCTGGCCGGACCCGTGGTCGCTCGCGGGCTACGACACGCTGTTCCGCCGCCTCAACTTCCTTTTGCCCTTCGCCAATACGTTCTACGTCACGGTCGTCGGCACCACGCTGCACGTGCTGCTCTCGGCGATCGGCGGTTACGTCCTGGTGCATGAGGAACTGCCGGGCCGACGGATCATCGCCGGCATCATCCTGTTGACGCTGACGATCCCCTCGCAGGTGATCCTGGTGCCGCTCTTTGTCGTATTCAAGCAGTTCCACCTGCTGAACACGCTCCTCTCGCTGATCGTATCGGAGCTCGTCTCGGCCTTCTCGATCCTGCTGATGAAGACCTATTTCGAGCAGGTTCCCAAATCAATGATCGAGTCCGCCCGCATGGACGGAGCCGGACACTTCAAGCTGCTCAAGGATTTCTATTTTCCGTTGGCATTGCCCGGGGTCGTCACCGTCGCGGCTTTCCAGATCGTCCACAAATACAACCTCTTCATAGAGCCGCTGCTCTTCATCAATGACCCGCAGAAAGTGACGCTGCAGATCGCCTTGCAGGCGGTGATCCTCGGAGAGAGTTCCACCTCGACCAACGACTTCATCGCCCCCAACGTCACCATGGCGGCCATCGTCGTAGCGCTGGTGCCGCTCCTCATCTTCTATCCCTTCATGCAGCGCTATCTGATCCGCGGCCTCACCATCGGCGGGGTCAAGGAGTGAACACCCCGTCTATGCCTCAGCAGTCCAAACTATCGGCAGCGACCGTAACCGTGACCATCACGCCGGCCGACAGGGCCGCCGATCCCTATTTCTACGTGCCGTTCGATGTGCCCGCGGGAACGAGCCGTATTGATGTGACCATGGCCTATCCCAAGGCCGAAGACTGTGTGATCGACCTCGGCGCCTTCGATCCGCGCGTCACGGACTACCCCTCGACCGAGGGGTTCCGCGGCTGGAGCGGCGGCGCGCGCGACCGCTTCTTCATCGCGCTCGACGATGCGACCCCCGGCTATGTGCACGGCGAGATTCCACCCGGTCGCTGGCAGGTGGTGCTGGGGCTCTACAAGGTGCCCGAACGCGGTGCGACGGTGACGCTGACCATTGCGCTCGACGATGCCCCCCGCCCGCTCGCCCCGCAGCCGGTGCGTCTGCGGCCGGTGCGGATCGGTGCCGGCTGGTACCGGGGAGACCTCCATTGCCACACCTGGCATTCCGACGCCAAGGGATCGCCTGAGCTGCTGCATGCGGCGGCAAAACAAGCTGGGCTCGATTTCCTGGCCGTCGCCGATCACAACACCACTACCCAGCGACGTTATTTCCACCAGCACTCCTCGCCCGACCTCGTCTTCGTTCGCGCCATGGAGGTGACCACCGCCGAAGGGCACGCCAACGTCTTCGGCGTCGACGACTGGATCGATTTCCGCATGACCAGGCCTTCCGACGCTCACACTCTGGCGCGCATGGTGCACGAGCGCGGCGGCCTGCTCTCGGTCAATCACGACAAGCCGCCGATTCCGTGGGCCTATGACTTGCCGGTCATCGACTGCATGGAGGTGTGGCAGGCCAACTGGTTCAACTGGAACTGGTCTTCGCTCGAGCGCTACCAGCAGCGTCTGGCCTCGGGCCTGCGCATCTCGGCCATCGGCAGCTCCGACTACCACCAGCCGGACCGGCTCATGCCCGAAGGCCCGTTCGTTCTTGCCCGGCCGACGACCGTACTGTGGCTGCCCGAGCTTTCCGAAGATGCGGTTCTCGCCGCAATGAAGGCCGGGCGCGGCTATGTGACCGAAAGTCCGACAGGCCCGCACCTCGCCATTGGCATCGCCGGGCACCCGATGGGTTCGTCGGTACCCGGAAGAACGGTTACCGCCGAAGCGGAGGTCAACGGAGCGGCGGGCGATAGATTGGTCTGGCTCGATGCGACGGGCGTCGTCCACGAGGAGACCGTCGCCAGCGACTTCTGGAAGAGCGAGTACTCCGGAACACCGTCCCGATTCCTGCGGACCGAAATTGTGGCCGAGGCCAGTCGCCAGCGACTTATCGCAGATTTCACCTCTGAGCTTGGAGACAAGCCTCTGCCCTGGGGCATTACCCCGGCCGACGTGAAAACGCGGCCGCTGCGGCGGGCGCTCTCCAATCCGATCTACATCGATGGGTGATCGAAAATGGTCCGAAGGGTCGCCATTTTTGGAACGTTCGTTCCAATCGAGAAAACTCGACTATTCACAGTCAGTTGAACGAGGGAGTTCAGGCTTGATGAGAGAGTTTGAGTTTTTCCAACGCTTTGGAGGGAATTGCTCGCGGGGTGTAACAATAGTGTCTTGGAGTTGTGTTTAGTCCCACCATCGCTGCCGGCAATATCCTTAAATTTCAGCTTGCAGCCGTGGTTCGTCGGTCCATACTCTAGGGGTAAGAGCCGGCGGAAGATCGGTCGAAACTGGTGGCGGAATGGTCCGGCGCCTGGAACAAACGTTCGAAGAAATAAGGGAGAACAACATGAAACGGCGTGAATTCATGCTTGCGGCCGGCGCGGTCGCCGGCTCCACGATGCTGCCCCGCCTCGCTTTCGCCGAAGCCGGCCGCATCGACTGGTATACGGCATCGGACTCCAACATCCTCGATTTCTGGACCAATACGGTCAAACCAGCCTTCGAGGCAGCCAATCAGGGCATTACCCTCAATCTCGTTGATGCCGGTGACGGCAGCGGCCTCACCGCCATTGCCGAGCGCGCCATCGCCGCCATGGACACCAACACAGATCCTCAGGCCGACATGTTCGAGTCCCACGATCCGCTGGTGCCGGCAGGCGCGGTCGAAGCCGGTCTCTGGGTCAATGTCCGCGAGGCGGGCCTTTCCAACGTCGACAAGGTCAACCCCGCCGCCTGGCAAACCGACTACTCGCTTCCCTATCGCGGCTCGCAGGTGCTGCTCGCCTACGACACCACCAAGCTCTCGCCGGCCGATGCTCCCAAGAACTGGGACGACCTCGTTGCCTGGATCAAGGCGAACCCCGGTCAGTTCATCTACAACCGTCCTGACAAGGGTGGTTCGGGTGGCAACTTCGTGCGCCGCGCTATTCATCAGGCCAATGGGCTCGATCCCGCCGCCTTTACGCTCGACAACTATACTGACGAGTTTGCTCAGGAGGCACTCGGCAAGGCTTGGGACATCCTCGCGGATATCGCCCCCTCGCTCTATGACAACGGCGCCTACACCTCTGGAAATACGCAGTCGATCCAGCTCCTCGCCCAAGGTGTGGTCACGATGACTCCCGTCTGGTCGGACCAGGTGCTGCAAGCCATGAACGAGGGTGTCCTGCCCGAGGACACCGGCCTGGTACAGCTGCAGGATCTGGCGCTGGTCGGCGGCTTCTCGGCGATGACGTTCCTCTCCAATGGCGTCAACAAGGATGTGGCGCTCCAGCTCGGGGATTTCATGCTGAGCGAGGAAATGCAGACGGCGATTCTCACCGAGATCGGCGGCTTCCCCGGCGTTTCCTGGGACTACGTCTCGCCCGAACTGCGTGAACGTTTCGCCGACATCGTGCCGACCTCCATCCCGACCTTCCCGGGCGGACCGTGGGGCGAAGCCATCAACGATGGCTGGTACCGCAACGTCGCACCGAACGTCCCCCGCGACTCATGAGTGCAGCCGGGGGCGCGGTGCAGGCACAGCCGGAGCCGCTGGACGAAAGTGAAACCCGCAGGAGGCCATATGGCCTCCTGCTTGTCGCCGCCCCAGTACTCCTGGTTGGCTGGCTGGTCATCTGGCCAATTGTCTCGGCGGTCATACGCACCTTATGGCAGCCGGCGGACGACGGTGGTTACGAGTTCACTCTCGAAACCTATGTGTTCTTCTTTTCCGACCGTTACAGCCTCGACAACCTGACAGTGACGCTGTGGACGACGGGAATGTGCGCCCTTTTCCTGCTCGTTATCTGCCTGCCGATCTCACTCTACCTGCGTTTCTCCGTCGGGCGCCTGCCAGCCTATGTGCAGAGCCTCGCGATCTTCCCGATGTTCGTGCCCTCGATCATTCTTGCATATGCGTTCATCCGTGTGCTGGGCCCCAACGGCATGGTCGACATCCTGTTGAATGCGGTTGGCCTGCCCAAAATCAGAACGCCCTACCTCACCCCGTGGGGACCGGTCATCGGGCTCGTCTGGGACAACATCCCGCTGACCGTGCTGATCCTGCTGTCCGGCCTGGGCAACGTCTCGAACCAGGCGATCGAAGCGGCCCGCGATGTCGGCGCGCGCTGGCTCCAGGTGCTCTGGTACATCATCCTGCCGCGCATCGGAAATTCGATCCTCGTCGCGCTGTCCTTTTCGGTCCTCGGAATCTTCTCATCCTTCACGCTTCCCTATGTGTTGGGTCCGGCGGCGCCCGAGATGATGGGGCCATTCATGCAGCGCACCTTCCGGGATGTGAACGATCCGCAGATGGCCATCACCCAGGCCGTGATCACCTTCGGGTTCTGCATCGTCTTCGGCCTGTTCTATGTGCGTTCAGTCGCGCGCAACCGGGGGAAATAGCGATGGCAGAGACCCTCACAATCCCCCGCGGTCGGATCGATTTCCCAGGCATCGGCTTTGCCATTGTGCTGTCCGCCGTCATCATCTTCCCGCTGATCGTCGTCGGAACCTGGGCCTTCACGGAGGTCTGGCGCTATCCCAACGTCGTGCCGCAGCAGTTTGGTCTCAGGTTCTGGAACCAAACGCTTTCTCGGGCCGATGTGTGGTCGGCACTGACGCTCAGCCTGCAGCTCTCGACCGTCGTCACCCTCCTTTCGGCGGCGATCTGCCTTCCGGCAGCCTATGCGTTTGCGCGCATGACGTTTCCGGGTCGGAATGTGCTGTTCTTCTCGTTCCTTGCCGGCCACGCTTTTCCCAAGTTCGGTCTCCTGGTCGCTATCGCGGCGATCTTCCTGCAACTCAATCTCATCGGCACGTTTTGGGGCGTGGTGTTGATCCAGCTTGTCGGCACGCTGCTGTTCATGATCTGGATTCCCGTCGCCGCCTTTCAGTCGGTCGATCGGCGCATGGAAGAAGCCGCACGCGATGTGGGCGCTTCGCCGCTACGCGTCTTCTGGTCGATCACACTGCCGCAGGCAGGGCCGACTATCGCAGCCGCCGTCCTGCTCTCGTTCGTCGGCACCTTCTACGAAACCGAAGGCGCCTGGCTCATCGGCGCGCCCGGTATCCGCACCATGCCGGTGCTGATGATCACCTTCATCAACAATCAGATGGTCATCCAGTACGGGGCGGTACTGTCCGTCCTGCTCTGGGTGCCCTCGTTCATTGCCCTGCTCTTTGCGCGCCGCATCATTGGTGGTGGCGCCTTCGCGCGCGGCTTCGGCGGCTAAAGGGAGAAACCGACATGGCACGCTTGGATATCGCCAACGTCACCAAGCTCTTCGGCGCCACCAGGGCCGTTGACGACTTCTCCATCACCGTTACCGACGGCGAACTCGTCTGCCTGCTGGGTCCTTCGGGCTCGGGCAAGTCGACGCTTCTACGCATGATCGGCGGCTTCGAGAAGCCGACCTATGGGTCGATGACTATCGATGGCGAGGAAGTCATCCACCTGCCTCCCGAGAAGCGCCCGACAGGCATGGTGTTCCAGAGCCATGCGCTCTGGAGCCATATGAACGTGTTCAAGAACATCGCCTTCGGGCTGAAGCTGCGCCGCCTGCCGAAGGCTGAGATCACTCAACGGGTCGAGGCCGTGCTCGATCTCGTCGGTCTCAAGGGCTTTGGAGAGCGCCTGACGCACCAGCTTTCAGGCGGGCAGCAGCAGCGCGTGGCGCTTGCCAGGTCGCTGGTCCTGGAGCCCAAGATCCTCCTGCTCGACGAACCGTTCGCCAGCCTCGACCAGCACCTGCGCGAGCGGCTGCGTGAGGAGGTGCGCGACATCCAGCAGCGCCTGAAGATCACCACCCTCTTCGTCACCCACGCTCAGGACGAGGCACTGTCGGTCGCCGACCGCATCGTCGTCCTGCGCGACGGGCGTACCGAGCAGATCGCCAAGCCCGCCGAGGTCTACCGCACGCCGGCGACACCGTTCGTTGCCGGTTTCATCGGACAGATGAACCTCATTTCCGGCGTGGTTTCCGAGGGCGAATTCGGCCACTCGGCGTTCAACGTGCCTGTTGCGGTCGCCGATGGTCCGGCAACGCTCGCCGTGCGCCCGGAAGCGTTGACGCTGAAACCGGCAAGCGGCGTCGGTATGGGGCACGTTCACCGGGTCACTGACTACGGCACCCACGCCATGATCGACGTCGAACTGCCCGACGGCGAGCGGCTGAAATCGATGATGCCGACCGCTGACGAATGGTCGTCCATGCAGCAGGTGGACCTCGTGCCCGGTGCTTTCGCGCTTTATCGCGACAATGCGGCCATCTATCGGGCCGACGTCGGCACCCCGCCGCGCAAAGCGCCCAGCAGGACACGCGGCACCGTCAATGCATAGTGACATCTTCATCGATCGCGATGGCCATCGCACCTGGTTCAAATGGCATCGCGCCCGGCGCCACGGCAGCGACCCTGTTTTTACCGGCCGGCGCATCCTCGAGGGCATGCAGCTCGGCGCCAGCGTCGAGGTCGACCTCGTCGTCCATGCCGATCGCGGCATGGCTGTGTTGCACAACCTGACGCTCGAGCGTGAGACCACAGGCAATGGACGCGTGCGCGATACTTCCGCGCAAACGCTGCGTGCACTGAACCTGCGCGGTAACGACGGTGCGCCGATCGCCGACAAGGTGATGCTGCTCGAGGATCTCGCGGCGCTTCTCGCCCGTGACGGCGCGCATTCGGACGCTCTGCTGCAACTCGACTACAAGGAGGATGCTGCGGCGCTCGACGCGCAGACCGTCGCCAATTTCGCCGCGGCGCTCGCGCCGGTGGCGCGGCACTTCATCATTTCCTCAGGCGATGCGGCGTCGGTCGCGATGCTGTCGGCCGGCCTGCCCGACCTCGATATCGGCTACGATCCCTGCCATGGCGGGACGCTGGCAGAGCTGCGCGCAACCGGCAACTATGCCGCCTTCGTTGCCGACGCAATTGCTGCGGCGCCGAGGGCTACGCTCATCTACCTCGCTTATCCCGTCGTGCTCGAGGCGGAGGAAGCCGGCTTCGATATGATTGGCGCCTTTCATGCCCACGGCCGTCGGGTCGATACCTATACGCTGCAGCGTGCCGATGTCGAAGGGATTGCCATCGCCGAACGGCTGATCGCGTTGAAGGTCGACCAGATCACCACGGACGATCCGCACGGGCTGGGTGCGGCACTGGCGCTACGGGCGAATACGCCGGCGGTTACAGTCTGATTTATTTCGGATCCTTCCGCGGCGCGTCCCTGAGCTTTTCGAGCAGATAGGCGTGGCACTCGGGGTTGGCGACGATCACTACACCCGTCTTCTCGTAGAACTCTGGGCCCCTTCCCCACCAGTCGGTGACGACGCCGCCGGCCTCCTGAACGAGCAGCACGCCAACGGCCCAGTCGACGAGCCCGGACTCCTCGAAATAACCAGTCAGCCGTCCGCAAGCGACATAGGCGCAGCTATTGGCGCTGGAGCCGACGATGCGCACTGCCCCGATCGGGTCGCGGATGCGGTCGAGCCGTTCGTAAGCGCCCGGATAGAGGGCGAGATTGCTGGTCGGCAGGCCTGTGCCGACCGCGAAGAACCTGGCGTCGGCCTGTTTGCTGACCGACAGCCGCTCGCCGTCGAGGTAGGCGCCCTCGCCCTTGATGACGGTGAACATCTCTTCTGCGACGGGATTGTAGAGCGCCCCACACACCGTCTCGCTGCCACGCCGCAGCGCGATCGAGATAGTATAGTGCATGCCATTGATGAAGTTCGTGGTGCCGTCGATGGGGTCGACCAGCCAGCGGTATTCGGCATCGGTACCGGTGACGGGGTCAAACTCCTCACCGGTGAAGCTCCAATCGGGATATTTGCCGATGAGACGCTTGCGGATGAGCAGTTCCGACTCCTTGTCCGCATCGGAGACGAAGTCGGCCGGGCCTTTGACACCGATCTCGATCTCGCGGAAGCGCTCGAAATGCGTCTGCGTCAGCGCGCCCGCTTCGCGCGCGGCCGCCACCATGTCGGCCAGCACGGCATCGTAAGCAATCGGCATTGGAATCTCCCCGGTCGATGGCAGCCATGCCGCCATGAAAGCGCTTCGAATGCAAGGGCTTGGCGTCAAGTTTGCCACGCCCACGGGGTCATCCTCGCGAACGCGAGGACCTCTGTTTGCGATCTACGGGAACTCAACGGAGGTTCCCGCTTTCGCGGGAATGACCCGGTGGGTAGACCGGGTTTGGTGCCAACTCCCAGCTATGCACCCCGGCTGTCGAGGAAAAGCCGGTAGGCCGGGTTGGCGGTTTCCTCGGAATAGTCGTAGCCCAGCCGGTCAAGTGCGGCGAGGAATGCCTGCCGTTCTGCCACCGGCACCTGAATGCCGGCCAGCACCCGTCCATAGTCGGAGCCGTGGTTGCGGTAGTGGAACAACGAGATATTCCAATCCGGCTGCAGGCCTTCGAGGAAATCGAGCAGCGCGCGCGGCCGCTCGGGGAACTGGAAGCGGTAAAGCACTTCGTCTTCGGCATCGGCTGCCCGCCCGCCAACCATATAACGCACATGGAGCTTGGCGAGCTCGTTGTCGGTCATGTCGACCACAGACAGGCCTTCCCCGGCCAGCAGGTCGAGGATCTGCTGCTTTTCCCGGTCCCCGCCCTTGAGTTTGACGCCGACGAAAATCTGCGCGGTGCTGCCGGTCGCGTATCGGTAGTTGAACTCGGTGATGGCCCTGTCGCCGAGCAACCGGATGAAGGCCTTGTAGCTGCCCGGCTGCTCGGGGATGGTCACCGCCAGCAATGCCTCGCCACGCTCGCCGATCTCCGCCCGCTCTGCCACGTGCCGCAGCCGATCGAAGTTGACGTTGGCGCCCGAGTTGATGGCAAGGAGCGGCCCGGCCGGCGCCGCGCCGTCGGCCACATGCCGGCGCAACCCGGCGAGCGCCAGTGCACCGGCGGGTTCCGCGATGGCGCGGGTATCGTCGAATATGTCCTTGATGGCGGCGCAGATCTCGTCGGTCGTGACCGTCACTATGCCGTCAAGCAGTGCATTGCAGAGCCGGAAGGTTTCATCGCCGACCCGGCGAACCGCGACACCGTCGGCGAAGATACCGACCCGGTCGAGCGTAACGGGATGGCCGGCAGCAATGGCCGCCTTCATGCTGGCAGCATCCTCCGGTTCGACCCCGATGACTTTCACCTCAGGCCTCAGGAATTTCACGTAAGCGGCTATGCCCGCTGCCAGACCGCCGCCTCCGACCGGTACATAGATGGCGCCCAGCGGCCCCGAGTGCTGCCGCAACAGCTCGACACCGATGGTTGCCTGCCCGGCGATGACATCAGGATCGTCGAAGGGATGCACGAAGATCAGCCGTTCCTGCTCGGCAATCTCGCCGGCATGGGCCCGCGCCGCATCGAAATTGTCTCCGAACAGCACAACTTCACCGCTCATAGCCCTGACAGCCTCGATCTTGATCGAGGGCGTGGTCTTGGGCATGACGATCACGGCGCGCGTACCAAGGCGAGCGGCCGAGAGCGCTACGCCTTGGGCATGGTTGCCGGCGGAGGCGCAGATGACGCCGCTTGCTCGCTGTTCGCCTGTAAGCGCCGCTATGCGGTTGTAAGCACCACGGATCTTGAACGAGAACACCGGCTGCAGGTCCTCGCGCTTCAGCAGCACATCGATGCCCAGGCGCTCGGAAAGGCGCTCCATGCGCTCGAGCGGTGTCTCGACGGCGATGTCGTAGACCGATGCTGACAGGATGCGGCGGATGTAATCGGATTCCACGCGGGTTCTCCTCGCTTCACGCCACCAGCGAACCGAACTGCGCGTTGTGGAGGTGCGCGTAGGTGCCGCCGCTGGCGAGGAGCTCGGCATGAGTGCCCTGCTCCACGATCCCCGTCTCGTCGACGACAACGATGCGGTCCGCGTTCTGGATGGTCGCCAACCGGTGTGCGATGACCAGCGTGGTACGGCCTTGTGCCAGCTCGCCGAGGGACTTCTGGATCGCCTGCTCGGTCGCGGTATCCAGCGCTGAGGTCGCCTCGTCGAGAATAAGGATAGGCGGGTTCTTGAGGAACATGCGAGCGATGGCGACGCGCTGCTTCTGACCGCCCGAGAGCTTGACGCCACGCTCGCCGACGACCGTATCGAGCCCTTCAGGCAGCATGTCGATCACTGGTTCCAGCCGCGCGCGGCGGGCGGCATCCATGATCTCGGCCTCGCTCGCGCCGAGACGCCCATAGGCGATGTTGTCTCGCAGGGTACCGCCGAAGAGGAACACGTCCTGCTGGACAACTCCGATCTGACTGCGCAGTGACGTCTGCGTCATGTCGCGGATATCGATGCCGTCGATGGTGATGGAGCCCTCATCGATCTCATAAAAGCGCGGCAGCAGCGAACAGATCGTCGTCTTGCCGGCACCGGAGGGACCGACAAAGGCCAACGTCTCGCCGGCCTTCACTGAGAGATTGAGGTCGCTGAACACCTTGCGTTCGCCCGTGTAGCCGAAGCTCACTTTGTCGTAGACGATGTCGCCCCTGAGGTGGTCGACGGTACGAGCGCTCTTGCGGTCGGCGATATCCGGCTCGGTGGCGAGCAGGTTGAGGTAGCGGCGAAAGCCTGCGACGCCCTTGGGATAGGTTTCGAGCACGCTGGTGATCTTGTCTATCGGCCGGAAGAAGACGTTGATCAGCAGAAGGAAGCTGACGAACCCGCCATAGCTGAGGCTGCCCTCAATGACGAACCAGGTGCCGGCGACCATCACCATGACGTAGATGAGGCGGGTCGCCAGGTATGTCATGGTGGTCGAGGCAGCCATTGCCCGATAACCCTCGAGCTTGGTGCGCCGGTAGCTCTGGTTGTCGGTTTCGAACATCACACGCTCATGGTCTTCGTTGGCGAAGGCCTTGACCACGCGGATACCACCGATGCTTTCCTCGATACGGGTATTGAAGTCGCCGACGCGGCCGAAGACCTGCCGCCAGACCGAGGTCATCCGCGCTCCATAACGGCTTGCAAGCCACGTCATGAACGGCACGACCGTCGCGGTGATGAGCGCAAGCTGCCAATTGATCGAAACCATGAGCAGCAGAGCCCCGATGAACGTCATCACGGCGATGAATAGGTCCTCGGGCCCGTGATGGGCGACCTCGCCCACCTCCTCCAGGTCCTTGGTGACGTGGGTGATGAGATGGCCGGTCTTGTGGTTGTCGAAGAAGCGGAAGGAAAGCTTTTGCAGGTGGTCGAACGCCTTGCGGCGCATATCGGTCTCGATGCCGATGCCGAGCGCATGACCCCAATAGGTGACGACGGCCTGCAACACTGCGCTCAGGGCGTAAACCGCAAGCAGCACGCCAGCAGCGACAAGAATCAGCGGCCAATCACCGCTCGGCAGGAGCCGGTCGATGAACACCTGCACGGCCATGGGGAAACCGAGCTCGAGCAGGCCGACGACAATGGCGCAGCCGAAATCGAGAAAGAACAGGCGCTTGTAGGGCGCGTAGTAGGCGAAGAACTGACGGATCATCTGGTAATAAAGCAAAGTGGGGCAATGACAATTGCCCTACCCCCTATCACCACCGCTCCGCAAGGTCAGCTAAAAGACGATTAAAGCGATCATCTTTATGCGTGCTCGCGCACTTCGGCGTGATGGCGGCCGATGGGCACGATCATCGGCGTGTGCGAGACTGGGTCGAGCACTACCCGGCACGCCATTGAAAAGACCTCGCGCACCAGGTCCTCGGTCACGACATCGGCTGGACGCCCCTCGGCGACGAGCCGTCCGGCCTTCATGGCCACGATATGATCTGCGTAGCGGCAGGCGAGGTTGAGATCGTGGAGAACGACCACGACCGTGCGGCCGCGGTTGCGCACGAGGTCGGTCAGCAGGTCCAGCACCTCGACCTGGTGGTTGATATCGAGAAAGGTCGTCGGCTCGTCGAGCAGCAGCAGGTCGGTTTCCTGGGCAAGCGCCATGGCAATCCAAACGCGCTGACGCTGCCCACCGGAGAGCTCGTCCACCGGCCGCTTGGCAAGCTCGAGCGAGTCGGTGGCGGCCAGCGCCTCGGCGACGGCCGCGTCGTCCTCCGTGGACCATCGACGGAACCAACCCTGATGCGGATAGCGCCCGCGCCCGACGAGATCGGCAACGAGGATGCTTTCTGGCGCCGTCGGCGATTGCGGCAGCACGCCAAGGATCGTCGCCACCTCCCGCGTCGGCATCGCGTGGATGGACTTTCCGTCGAGCAGCACGGTGCCATGCGTTGGAGCCAGAAGGCGGGCAAGCCCGCGCAGCACCGTGGATTTGCCGCAGGCATTGGCGCCGACAATCACCGTCAGTTTGCCGGGCGGCACGGCAAGGTCTAGATCGGCGACGACCTCGCGCGTGCCATAGGCAAGGTGCATGCCCGTGGCGGCAAGAGAATGTCGGGTGCTCATGTGGGCATGGCTCCGGTCAGGTGTTCATGCGACCCGCCCCTCGCGGCTCGAGGCTGCCAGCAGCCAGAGCAGGAAGCCAGCGCCGAATATTCCGGTGACGACGCCGACCGGCAGCTGCGTTGCCGGCAGTGCGTGCTGGGCGACCATATCGGAGCCCAGCATGACGGTGGCGCCGACGAGTGCCGATTGCAGGAAGCCGCCCCCGGCCCCGGCCAGCAGGAACCGCGCAATGGGGCCAGAAACGAAGGCGACAAAGGCGACGGGACCGACGGCCGCGGTGGCGAATGCCGCATGGCCGACAGCGACGAGAATGAGGCCAAGCCGCGTCCACTCGACCCGATTGCCGAGGGCCATTGCCGCATCGTCGCCGAGCTGCATGACGTCCAGTCCGCGCACGAGATAGATGGTCGCCGGGGTCAGGACAGCAAGAGCTGCGGCCAGGGGAATGATGTTGTTGAGACTGGCGGCGTTGAGGCTGCCAACCAGCCAGGCCAGCGCCTCCTGCACCTCATTCAGCCGGGCGCGGGTGAAGAGGTAGCTGATAACCGCGCTCATGATAGCTGCCATGCCGATACCGACCAGAACGATGCGGTAGGCGGTGACGCCGCCGCGCCAAGCGAGCCCATAGATGGCAAGCGCGGTCGCCAGCGCGCCGGCGAGAGCGCCGAGGGAAACGCCGATGCCGCTGATGCCCAAGACCACAATGCAGACGACGGCGGCGGCGCTGGCGCCGTGGGAAATGCCGATGATATCGGGACTTGCGAGGGGATTGCGCAGGAGGGTCTGGAAAATGGCGCCCGAAAGGGCGAAGGCGATGCCTGTGAGGATCGCCAGGACCGTGCGCGGCAGCCGCACGCTTAGGACGATGAAATCGACTCCCTTGTTGACGTCGCCGGTCACCGGCGAGAGCAGCGAGCGCACGATGTCGGCGGGCGCAACCGGATAGTCGCCGAAGTAAAGCGAGGCAGTGATCGCGACAAGCAGGGCAACGAGCAGAATCACCGTGACGCGCCGGCGGCGGGCTGCCAGGCTGCGGCGAATGGCGTGGATACCGTCTGAGCCAGCAAGTACTGTCATCAGAGCGCCGCCAGCTTCCGCCGCCTGACCAGTGCGATGAAGAACGGCGCGCCGAGTGCTGCCGTGACGATACCGACCTGCACCTCTCCCGGTGGAGCGATGACGCGGCCGATCACGTCGGCGCCGAGCAGCAGGATGGGCGCCAGCAGCATCGAATAGGGCAATATCCAGCGGTAGTTGGGCCCGGTCACCGCGCGCGCCACGTGCGGTACGGTAAGGCCGACGAAGGCGATGGGACCCGCCGCGGCCGTCGCGGCGCCGGCCAACACGACCGCCGCGAGACCAGCCACGCCGCGCGAGAGGGGAACGTTCTGGCCGAGCGAGCGGGCGACGTCCTCACCCATCGAGAGACCGTCGAGCATACGGGCGGTCCTGAGCGCCAGCACCACGCCGAAGGCGAGGAACGGCCAGACCTGGATCAGGATGCTCATGTCACGGCCGGCGAGCGACCCGACCTGCCAGAAGCGAAGCTCATCCAAGGTGCGCGGACTGGTCAGCAGTACGGCACTGACCACGGAGGACAGCGCCGCAGTCAGCGCGGCGCCGACGAGAGCGAGCTTGACCGGGGTTGCGCCCTCGCGGCCGAGCGAGGCGATGCTGTAGACGACGACCATCGCCGCGCCCGCACCCATGAAAGCCAGCCACACATAGGCGCTCAACTGCCCGATGCCGAAGACGGCGATGCCGATGACGACGAAGACGGCGGCGCCGGCATGGATGCCGAGGATCGAGGTGTCGGCGAGCGGGTTGCGCGTCGCGCCCTGCAGCACGGCGCCGGAAAGACCGAGCGCGGCCCCAACCAGGAGCCCGATCAGCGTGCGCGGCAGGCGCAAATCCCAGACGATGCGATGATCGGTCGAATTGGGATCGAACGCCGTCAACGCGGTCCAGACCTCGGCAAGCGGGATGGCGCGCGCGCCGACGGTCACCGAAAGAAATCCGACCGTCGTCACGATGAGGACCAGCCCCACAAGGCCGAGTCCCAGCATGCGCTGTTGGTTTCCCACGTATGTCCGCACGGTGGACGCCATCACTCCTCGACCAGGTTCTCGTCGGCAGCGGTGACGGCGGCCGTCAGCTTGTCGAGTTCGGCGGCATAGGAGGTGTAGTTGCGCAGCCAGAATGCTGGCCACTCACCGACAGCGCCTTGCTCCGCCGCCTTCATCGCGGTCCAGGTCGGCTGTGCGAAGGCATTCTCGCGGTTGGTCGCGATGCGGTTGTCGATGAGGATCAGGTCCGGCTGATACTTGTCGGACTGCTCCCAGCTCACTGTCTCCCAATAGCCGCGGTCGTTGGCGGTCTCGGGGGTGATGATGTCGAGGCCCCAGCTGCGCAGGTCCATAAGCTCGGCCGCCCCTTCGGGTGCGGCGACGTGAAGCGCATCGATGCCTGCCCAGACAGCGAGCGCGGTCAGGTTCGGTTTGGCCGCCACGGCCACTCGGAAGGCATCGCGGGCACGCTCGAACTCGGCCTTGTCGGCTGAGATCTGCGGGGCAGAAAGATCGGCGCCGAGGCTTGTTGCCAGTTCCTCGTAGTCTTCGATGAGGGTCACGATGCTGTCGGCCTGAGCTGGTCCGGTCACTGGCGCGAGATTCCGCAAAGGGCTGCCCTCTCCCGTCACCGCCTTCCCGCCGGCCCAGGCCTGGTTGATGGGATAAAACTCCGCGACGACGAGGTCGGGTTCGAGCGCAGCGACCTTTTCGATGTCGATCTCGTTGAAGGCCGTGCCGACCATCTCGATTCCGGTGAGGTCGAGGCCGATGAGCGGCTTGTTTTCCTCGGCAACACTGTTGGCGAAGATGCCGACCGGGCGGATGCCGAGCGGGATCAGGGCTGCTGCGGCGACAGCGCTGGTGATGAGGCGAGTCGGCACCTCGTTGAGAGTGATGGTCGCGCCGGACCCATCTGTATAGGTCCACTCCTCGGCATGCGCGGATACCGGCATCGAAAACTGCGTAGCCGCAAACAACGGAACAATCAGCAGGCGTTTCATGAGGCTCTCCCGCCTTTCGGTGATTTCGACCTCACCTATCGGGCACAAACATGAACAGTCAAGTCAAGTTTGTCGCGGTCGAGCTAGGACGAAACCGCTAATCGACGAGGTTTTCATCGGCCGCCGCGATCGCGGCGGTCAGATCATCAAGCGCGTGGGCATAGGCGCCGTAATTGCGCAGCCAAAACGCCGGCCAGGCTGCGACGGCACCGGCTTCAGCCGCCTTCATCGTGGTCCAAGTCGGCTGGGCGAGCGCGGTCTCGAGAGTGGACGCGGCGCGGTCATCGACGAGGATGAGATCGGGCTGGTACTTGTCCGCGCGCTCCCAGCTCAGCGTTTCCCAATAACCGCGATCGTCCGCGACTTCGGGCGTGATGATGTCGAGCCCCCAGCGCTGGAAGTCCATGAGTTCGGCGGCGCCTGTCGGTTCCGCGACATAGAGCGCATCGGGAGCCGCCCAAACAGCCAGAACCTGAAGGCCTGGCTTGGCCGCCACCGTTTCTTCGAATTGTGCACGGGCGGTCGCGAAGGCGGCCTTGTCGTCGGCGATCGGTTGCGCTGCGAGGTCGGCACCAAGGCTTTCGGCGAGCTTTTCGTAGTCCTCGATCAGGGTTAGGATGGAATCGCCAACCGCGGGACCGGTCACCGGCGCCAGGGCGCGCAACGGGCTGTTGGGGCCGGTGATCGTTTCGCCGCCGCTCCAGGCCTCGTCCAGAGGCCAGTATTCGGCAATGACGATTTCGGGTTCTAGCGCGGCAACCTTTTCGATATCAATTTCGCCCCAGGCCTCGCCGACGATTTCGATCCCCGCAAGGTCGAGACCCTGCAAGGGCTTGCTGTCGGCGACGGGGCTGTCGGCATAGATGCCGACCGGCCTGATGCCCAATGGAATGAGGCCGGCGGCCGCGTCGGCGCTGGCGATGATCCGGGTCGGCACCTCGTCGAGCGTGAGCGTTGCGCCTGAACCATCGGTATAGGTCCAGGAAGCGGCGGTAACGCTTGCGGGGACGGCGAAAGCGGCCAACGCCAGAGCGGCGGCAAGAAGAGCGCGATGCGGCATGGCGAAACCTGATTGTCCGGCACAAGAATTGCGCACCCTATCTCGCCCCGGCATTGCGGTGTCAAGGCCAGCACGACATAAAACCGGATATTGACAGTCATATTCAATTCTGACTGTCTTGCCGGTACCGATCCGACCGCAACCGACTGAGAGCTCCCAAAAATGCGTCCTGCCCGTTCAATGGTGGCGGCCTTCGTCACGTTGGTCGCCATCGCGTTCGTGCCCTTCGCCGAGGCACGTGAAGTTACTCATGCCATGGCCGTGACGGATGTGCCGGATGCGCCGCAGCGGATCGTGATCCTCACCAACGAAGGCACGGAAGCTCTGCTGCATCTCGGCGTTGCCCCGATCGGAGCAGTTCAATCCTGGTACGGAGACCCGTGGTACGACCACCTTGCCGAAGGGCTTGTTGCGACCATTCCGCTCGGCACCGAAAGTGCCGTCGATCTCGAACGGCTCGCGGCGCTCGAGCCCGATCTCATCATCGGCTCCAAGGTTCGCCAGGAGAAGATCTACGGTCAGCTCTCGGCCATCGCCCCGACAGTCTTCTCCGAAACCATCGGCGGCGTCTGGCGCGAGAACTATGCGCTCTATGCCGATGCTCTCGGGCTTGCCGACGAAGGCGCTGCCGATCTTGCCGCGTTCGACCAGCGTGTTGCGCGTTTACGCCAATCGCTCGGCGAAGCGGTCGACGAGGACATCTCGCTGGTGCGGTTCTCGCCGGGCCGCACGCGGCTTTATTTCCGCGACACCTTCGCGGGCGTCATTCTTTCCGACATCGGCTTCAAGCGCCCGCCTGCGCAGGACAAGCCGGGCGTTGGCGAGGAGATCGGCAAGGAAAGGATTCCGGATATGGCCGGCGACCGCATCTTCTATTTCGCGGACGCAGATGCCGAGTCCGCCGCCTATCTCGCCGACTGGACCAGCGAGCCACTCTGGCAGGGCCTCCCGGCGGTCGAGGAGGGCAAGGCCCATGCGGCCGACAACCTCATCTGGAACGCCGGCATCGGCATCTACTGCGCGCACATGCTGCTCGACGATATTGCTGAGGTCTACGGCGTCCCCGCGCCCTGACCTGGGCCTCATGGGAGACCAAAATGCTCAATCGACTGATCGTGGGAAGCAGCGCTGTCATCGGTCTTTGCCTTGCCACCATGCTTGCTGCCACGGCCGCAGAAATCACCCATGCCATGGGCGTGACCGATGTTCCCGACGACCCGCAGCGGGTGGTGATCCTGACCAATGAGGGCACGGAAGCGCTCGTCCATCTCGGCGTCATCCCCATCGGGGCGGCCCAGTCCTGGGACGGCGACCCCTGGTACGAGCACCTGGCCGAACCGCTTGCCGACACGGTCTCGCTCGGCACTGAGACGGGCATCAACCTCGAGCAGGTCGCCGCGCTCGAGCCGGACCTTATCATCGGCACAAGGGTGCGCCAGGAGAAGATCTACGGGCAGCTCTCGGCGATCGCCCCAACGGTATTTTCGGAAACCCTTGGCGAGACCTGGCTCGACAACTACCAGTTCTACGGAGAAGTACTGGGCCTTGGCGAACTGGCGGCGGCCAATGTGGGGACGCTGAAGGCGCGCGCCGCGACATTGGGCAGTTCGCTTGGCGAGGCGATCGACGAGGAAGTGTCGCTGGTGCGGTTCTCACCCGGACGCACCCGCATCTACTATCGCGGCACCTTTCCCGGTGTCATCCTCGACCTCGTCGGCTTTCCCCGTCCCACGGCGCAGGACCGCGCCGACAGTTTCGAGGAGGTGCAGAAGGAGCGTATTGCCGAGATGGCGGGCGACCGCATCTTCTACTTCTCCAACGATCTCAATCCCGAGGATGCCGTCGCCAACCTCGAGGATTGGACGAGTGATCCGCTTTGGAACAATCTCGAAGCGGTCAAGGCCGGCCGGGCCTACCGGGTCAGCGAGATGATCTGGAACGCGGGAGGCGGCATCCTTTGTGCCCACATGATGCTTGACGATATCGCCCGCATCTACGGCGTGCCGGCACCCTGACCATTAGAGCACGAGGCGATTTGATGGAATCAAATCGCTTCGGGCTCTAACCTTCCGTTGTCGCGGGATTGCTCGCGAAAAACCGGTTCCCACTTTTCGCATCCCGCTCCAGCAGAAAGGGTGGTCGTTCGACCGCCCTCCCCGATTCGTCTCTTACGGCACTCAGGCCGGCTTGCGGTATTGGTAGATGCCAACGTCGATCGAGCCTTCGGTGAAGCCTGCCTCGCAATAGCTGAGGTAGTACACCCACTTGCGCTTGAAGTGCTCGTCGTAGCCGAGCGGCGCGATCATCGGCCAGCGCTCGAGGAAACGTTCGCGCCAGAGCGCAAGGGTTTTGGCGTAGGAGAGGCGGAAATGCTCGGCGTTCTCGAGCACCAGCCCCACCTTATCGCCAAACTCCTTCATCACCGTCTTGGTCAGCAACATGCCGCCGGGGAAGATGTAGCGCTGGATGAAGTCGGGGCCGGACTTGTAGCCCTCGAAATCGGCCTCGTTGATGGTGATGGCCTGGATGGCGGCAGTGCCTCCCGGCTTGAGCCGATCATAGAGGGTCTGGAAATAGCCCGGCCAGTTGTCCTCGCCGACCGCCTCGATCATCTCGATCGAGGCGATGTGGTCGAACTGGCCCTTAGTGTGCCGGTAGTCCTCGAAGACGAGCTCGGCAAACGTGTCGAGACCTTGGCTCCGCAACCGCTCCAGCCCGAACTTCAGCTGTTCGGCCGAAAGGGTGATACCGCGCAGCTGCGCCTTATAGTGGCGGGCAACGGTCTCGGCGAAGCCGCCCCAACCGCAACCGATCTCGAGGACGGTCGAGCCTTCGGTAATGCCTGCCATGTCGGCCACCCGCCGATATTTGGCAAGTTGCGCCTCTTCCAGGCTCTGGTCGCCGGAGGTGAAGACCGCCGAGGAATAGGTCATCGACGGGTCGAGCCATTGGCCATAGAAATCATTGCCGAGGTCGTAGTGCTCGGCGATGTTCTGCTTGGAGCCTTCCAGTGTGTTGCGGCGCGACAGGTGGTAATGCAGGTCGTGGGCCGCCCGGCGGAACATGCCCGGATTGGCCTTTTCGAACATATCGCGGTTCTGCAGGAAGAAGCGGAACAGCGCTGTCAGGTCGTCGCTCTCTATGTCGCCGTTCATGTAGGCGGCCGCAAATCCGACCGTGCCCCGCTGCATGGCTTCCGAGAGCACGTTGAAGTTGTTGAGTCGCAGCACAGCGTGCTGACCCGTTGCGGGATTGCCGAGTGTGCGCGTACGCCCGTTCGGCAAGATAGCGGTCAATGCGCCATGTTTCGGTCTACCGATGAGGCTCACCCCTGCCCATTCCACGAAACGCGCAAAAAGGTGGGTCCAAAGCGATACACCGCTGCTGGAGTGGTCTACGGCTGTCTTGCTCATATTGTCGGTGGGTCCCAACTTGCGCGGCCCGGAATTCTGATCCGTTCGCTGTCCGCTGAGTTGCAGGGTCGACGAAGCGCACCGGACAGCGATTCAGTGCCTTTCCGGTGCAGGCCTCAATAATAGTTTAACTGGCACAATTGGATATGCAAGATGCAGTTTCAAGGGCGGGCGATGTCGACCACCCGCATCTGCACCTGCTCGCGCCCCTGCCAGTGGTCTATACCGAGGGTGCCGGCAACGTGCAGCGGCGGGCCGCCTTCGCCGCGCAGCAGCGCCTCGCCGATGGCGTTGCCGGCGGCGCGGAAGGCGATGGCCTTGAGGCGGGCGCCGTCCTCGCTGATCAGCGCAAAGCTGACATGGCCACCCTTGCCCACGACCTGGGCGAATCGGGCCCGATGGGCCGGAAAAGCGAAGATCGGTGTCGGGTTGCCCGCGCCGAACGGCCCTGCCCGTTCCACCTCATGCACGAGGTCCGGGGTTGCGCCCCGCGCGGTCAGCGCGGCGTCGATCTTGAGCGCGGTGGCGGCGCGCGCCGCGGCGACAGCGTCGGCGAGGCTGGTATTGAGGTGGGCGCGCAGCGCTGCGAGCTCCCCATTGCGCAGGGTGACGCCAGCCGCCATGGCGTGCCCGCCGCCCTTGACGATGAGCCCTGTCTCGACCGCCTCGATTACCGCGCGGCCAAGGTCGACGCCGGGCATGGAGCGGCCCGAGCCCGTGCCGGTACCGTCCGGATTGAGGGCAACGGCAACGACGGGCCGCTCGAACCGTTCGCGCAGCCGCGCAGCGACCAGCCCGACGATGCCGGCGTGCCAGTTGGCGGAAGCCAGCACCAGAACCGGCGGTCCTTCGCCGGTTCCGATTTCCGCTTCGGCGGCGGCCACCGCTTCTTCGACCGCCTCGATCTCGATGCGCTGTCGTTCGTTGTTGAGCTCGTCGAGGCGAGCGGCGATCGCCAGCGCCTGGTGCTCGTCCTCGAGCGTCAGCAAGCGCGCGCCGAGCGCGGCATCGCCGATGCGCCCGCCGGCGTTGATGCGGGGGCCGATCAGGTAGCCGAAATGATAGGGATTGACCGGTCCGTTGATTCTGGCGGCAAGGGCAAGGGCGGACATCCCCCGGTTGCGGCCCATGCGGGCGACGTCCAGTCCGCGTACGACGAAGGCACGGTTGAGCCCGGTCAACGGCACCACGTCGCAGACAGTCGCGAGCCCGACGAGATCAATGAGGCTCATCAGATCCGGCAACTTCGCATCGCCGCGCTGGCGCAACAGGCGACTGACAGCCACCAGCACCATGAAGGTGACCCCGGCCGCGCACAGATAGCCGAGCCCGGAAATATCGTCGGGGCGGTTGGGATTGACGAGAGCCGTCGCCGGGGGCAGCTCATGGTCGGACAGGTGATGATCTATGACCAGCACGTCGGCCCCCCGCGTGCGGGCATGGGCGATGGGAGCATCGCTGGTGGTACCGCAGTCGAGGGTGATGATGAGCGTGGCTCCGGCATCGATCAGCTTGTCCATGGCCGCGATGTTGGGCCCGTATCCCTCAAAGATCCGGTCAGGAATATGGACCTGCGCCGTCACACCGAAATGCGCCAGGTAACGCGTCATCAGCGCGCAGGAACAGGCGCCGTCGACATCGTAGTCGCCAAACAGCGCCACCTGTTCGTTGTCGGTGATCGCCTTGACCAGCCGGTCCGCAAGCGCGTCCATGTCGGTCAGTGTCGACGGGTCAGGCATCAGTTCGCGGACCGTCGGCTCGAGAAAGCGTTCCGCCTCCTCGATGCCGACGCCGCGTGCCGCAACGATCCGGGCGAGGATTTCGGAAAGCCCGGTTCGCTGGCCGATAGCTGTGGCGATGCGTCCGGTCGCACCATCGAGGCGGTCGATCCAGGCCCTGCCGGTGACCGAGGCCCTGACGTCGAGAAATTGGCGAGGCGTATCGAGCATGGCGGCAGCTAAGCCCGAGGCAGGGCCGCGGTCGAGCCCTCCACCGAGCTTAGCTGTGCAAATCTCGCAGTTGCAGCTTGAAGATCAGCGCATGTGTCGGGCGTTCACCCAGCGCATAGTCTGCGACCAGGAACGCATGACGATGGTGGAGGTCTCGACGCAGTCGCGGCGCAGCTTGACGCCGGGGAGCATATTGCCATCGGTCACGCCGGTCGCCGCGAACAGCACATCGCCGGCGGCAAGATCGGTGACCTCGTAGATCCTTGCCGGATCCTCGATGCCCATACGCCGGGCGCGGTCGCGCTTTTCGGACGTGTCGAGGATCAGCTTGCCCTGCATCTGGCCGCCCGTGCAGCGCAACGCCGCGGCGGCCAGCACGCCTTCGGGCGCTCCACCGGAGCCGAGATAGATGTCGATGCCGGTATCTTCCGTCTGGGCCGCGTGGATGACGCCGGCGATGTCGCCGTCGCTGATAAGCTTGACGGCGACCCCGCAGGACCGCAGCTCGTCGATGAGGGCGGCGTGGCGCGGGCGGTCGAGGACGCAGGCGGTGACCTCGGAGAGCGGCACGCCTTTGGCCTCGGCAAGTGCACTGACGTTCTCGGTCGCCGTGCGGTCAACGTGCACGAGGCCGTCGGGATAGCCGGGACCGATGGCAATCTTGTGCATGTAGATGTTGCGGGCAACGTTCAACAGCCTGCCGCGCTCGGCCAGCGCCAGTACGCAGATCGAATCGGGCTGGTTTTTGGCGCAGAGCGTGACGCCCTCGAGCGGATCGACGGCGATATCGACCTCGGCGCCGCTGCCCGCGCCCACTTCCTCTCCGATATACAGGGCCTCGACCTCGTCACGCTCTCCCTCGCCGATGACGATGCGGCCCCGGATCGGCACCTTCCCCAGTTCGGCGCACATGGCCTCGACGGCAGCCTCGTCGGCCGCCTTCTCGTTGCCCTTGCCGCGCCAATAGGCAGCAGCGATGGCGCCGTGCTCGGTCACCCGCACGAGCTCGAGCGTCAGGCTGCGATCGATATGGGCAGGCGTCCTGTTAGCATCCGCCTTGGTCAGTTTCATGCCGCTTTCCTCCCGCCTCGCCGTCCGTCCGACTTTTCCGGCTTAGTTGCCGGTATGAACGCTAGAGCGTTTCGATGCGGATCAGCTGCGGCTGACCGACAATGAACCCGTCCGCGGCAATCAGCGCAAGCGATTCCCGTACGTCCGCCTCGAGCGTATCCTGGGTCAGAAGCACTACTGTGCGGGTCGGCGTGGTTTCGCCGGCCGGGTCGGTAACATGCAAATCCGGACGCTGTATGACGCTTTCGATCGAGATCGAGCGTTCGGCCATGCGCGTGGCGATGGCGGCGAGCGCGCCAGGGACGTCCTTGGCATTGAGACGGATATAGTAGCCGCCCTCGTGGGCGCGCATGGGTGCGGCCTTATAGGGCAGGAGTTCGGCGCTCGGCACGCCGAGCGGCGGCACCTTGGTCCCCCGGGCGATGTCGAGGATGTCCGAAAGGACCGAAGAGGCGGTCGGCGGGCCGCCGGCGCCGGGACCGGCGAGCAGCAGTTCATGCACGTGGTCGGTCTCGAGGGCGACCGCATTCATCACCCCATCGACGCCCGCGATGGCGCTGCCCTTGGGCACGAGCGTCGGGTGCACCCGCTGCTCGATGCCGCCGTCGGAGCGCTGGGCTATGCCGAGGAGCTTGATCTTATAGCCGAGATCGGCGGCAACCTTGATGTCGGCCTGGGTGATCCGGGTGATTCCCTCGACATGTATCCTGTCGGGTGCGATCTCGTAACCGAAGCAGAGCGTTGCCAGGATCGCCAGCTTATGGGCGGTGTCGAACCCCTCGACGTCAAAGGTCGGATCGGCTTCGGCATACCCCAATTCCTGCGCGTCCTTGAGGCACTCAGCGAAAGAGATACCTTCCTCGCCCATGCGGGTAAGGATGTAGTTGCAGGTGCCGTTCATGATGCCGTAGACGCGCTCGATCGAGGCAGAGCCCAGCCCTTCGCGCAGCGTCTTGATCACCGGGATACCCCCGGCGACCGCTGCCTCGAACCCAAGTTGCGTACCCGCCTCCTCGGCCACCTTGGCCAGGCCCACGCCGTGCTTGGCAAGCAGCGCCTTGTTGGCCGTCACCACCGGCCGGCCGATCTCCAGAGCAGCCTTGACCGCCGCAAAGGCCGGACCGTCCTCGCCGCCGATCAGCTCGACGAAGAGATCGATCTTGTCGGATTTGGCGAGCGCTACCGGATCGTCGAACCATTCAAGACTCGAGATGTCGATGCCCCGGTCGCGTGAGCGCGAGCGCGCGGCGACGGCCGTCACCACGATCTGCCGGCCGAGCTTGCGGGTCAGTTCCACCCCGTCCTTTTGCAGGATGCGTACCAGCGTCGCACCGACATTGCCGAGTCCTGCAACCCCGATCCTCAACGGGGCGTCGCTGCCTGCGTCGGCGAATTCCTGCATGGCCTTGAGGATGCGCATGCGCGTGTCCGAGCGCGGCTCGCGACCCTCGCGCAGGTCGAAAACGAAAAGCGGGTCGCCTGCAATGGTCCGCCCGAACCTGGTCGGTGTCCAACCGCGCGTGGAGATGAAGGACTCGACTGTTTGACGAAAGGATTGGATGTCGCTCATGGCGGCGACACATGCATAGGAAATTGCCTAGCCGTCAATAGGAGTTTGTACAACCGTTGGCATCATAGGGAATGCCCGTAGGATCAGTTGGTGACGTTGTTTGCGGCTTTGGCCAGCACACTGAGATAGGTCGCAAAGCCCCAGCGCAATGACAGTGCCGACGGTGGTGAGACGGCGGCGACGTTCTCGGTGCCGACGAGCGCGGCGAGCCCCCCGTTTTGGATCGGCGGATACGTTTGCGCGTAGGGTTTGGCGAGGAATGCGTCGAGCGCGGCCTCTTCTTCATAATAGGTCACGAAGATGTCCGTCTCGAGCTCATCGAAGAGCTCGTAGCTCAACGAATAGTAGAATTCGCCGTCGCTCGGGGCGAGCGCGGCGACGCTCGGGGCCATCTTGAGGCCGAGATCGGTAAGGAACTTCATGCGCGCATCGAAGGGCGCGTAGACGGCGATGGAGCCTCCATAGTCATTGGCGCCGGCGAAGGTGACATCCTTGAGCGCCGGGTATTTCGCCACCTCGCCGTCGAGCCACTGCTCCGTCTCGGCTACCAGAGTCTCGGCCTCCTCCGGCTTGCCTATGGCCTTGCCGACGACCCGCGTCACCTCCTGCCAAGGCCTCGACCAGGCCTCGCCCTTATAGGCGATGGTCGGCGCGATGGACGAAAGCAACGCGTACTGCTCCTGCGTGATCCCCGAATAGGCAGCGATGATGAGATCCGGCGCGAGCGCGGCGATCTGCTCGACGGGCGGCTCGCCCGAGTTGTCGAGCATCATCGGCTTTGCGGCGCCCATTGCGGCCAGGGCCTCCTCAATCCAGGGCTGGACGCCGTCCTCGCCCCCACCATAGGACTGGAAGGGCATCGCCACCGGAATCACGCCAAGCGCGATTGCCGCATCCTCATTCCCCCAGCCCCAGGTGACGATGCGCTGCGGCGCACGCTCGAGGATGGTCGCGCCATAGACATGCTCGAGGGTGACCGGAAAGGCATTCTCCGCCTGTGCCCCAGCGTTGAGAACGACAACGACGCCTACTGTCGCGAGGCGGCGGAGGAACATCATGACACACACTCCGTGATGGATCGCGCGATCCATACAAAAGCGGAGTCTTGTTGTCATGTATTATTTCACCGCCCTCCCGTGGAGGGCGGCGCGACGCAGGTGCTACTTGTTGACCGCCAGCGGAACCACGTTACCCTGCCCGGCCTTTGAGCCCAGCAGCTTCTTGATGTTGCGGGCTGCCTGTCGGATGCGCTGCTCGTTTTCGACGAAGGCAAGGCGGACGTACTGGTCGCCATATTCGCCGAAGCCGACGCCGGGAGCGACGGCGACGCCGGTCTCCTTGACTAGGAGCTTAGCGAACTCGAGCGAGCCCATATGCGCGTACTGGTCCGGAATCGGCGCCCAGGCGAACATCGTCGCCTTGGGCAAAGGGATAGTCCAACCTGCGCGTCCGAAGCTTTCCACCATCACGTCGCGGCGGTGGCGATAGATGCGGCGCACTTCCTCGATCACCTCGTCCGAGCCGTTGAGGGCGGTGGCCGCCGCCACCTGGATGGGGGTGAAGGCGCCGTAGTCGAGGTAGGACTTGACCCGGGCGAGCGCAGCGATCAGCCGTTCGTTGCCGACGGCGAAGCCCACGCGCCAGCCCGGCATGGAATAGGTCTTGGACATCGAAGTGAATTCGACGGCGATGTCCATGGCGCCAGGTATCTGAAGGATGGACGGCGGCGGTTCCGCATCGTCGAAATAGATCTCGGCATAGGCAAGGTCGGACAGGATGAAGATGCCCTGCTCGCGACAGTACCTGACCACCTCGCCGTAGAAATCCAGGTCGGCTGTATAGGCAGTCGGGTTGGCCGGGTAGTTGAGGATCAGCGCAATGGGCTTGGGGATCGAGTGGCGTACCGCCCGGTCGAGCGAGCGCAGGAAATCCTCGTTGGGCTCGGCCGGCATGGAGCGCACGACGCCGCCCGACATGATGAAGCCGAAGGAGTGGATCGGATAGGTGGGGTTTGGCACCAGGACCACGTCGCCCGGCGCGGTGATGGCCTGCGCCATGTTGGCAAAGCCTTCCTTGGAGCCGAGAGTGGCCACGACCTGCGTGTCGGGGTTGAGTTTCACCCCGAAGCGGCGGCCATAGTAGCTCGCCTGCGCCTTGCGCAGCCCCGGGATGCCCTTGGAGGTCGAATAGCGATGCGTCCTGGGGTTGAGCACCGTCTCCTGGAGCTTGGCGACAATATGGTCGGGCGTCGGCAGGTCCGGGTTGCCCATCCCCAGATCGATGATGTCGACACCCTCGGCCCGCGCCTTGGCCTTGATCGGGTTGATGTGCTCGAACACGTAAGGCGGCAGGCGGCGGATACGGTGGAAGTCTTCGCTCATAGCTGTCCTCGGCGGGCCGGCAAGGCCCTGGCTCTCTCGCGATTCCCAAAGGGTGCGTCTATATCCAAAAGAGACGCCTATTATCGCGGAATTGTGGTTGTCGCGGGGTTAAGTGGCAGAATCCGGAGGTCTCGACGGTTGCGCCTTGGCGCTCGTTGGGATCGAGACCGGCCGCACCAATCTGCCGCCGGCTGGATCGTTTTCGGCTCTTCCCGGCCACGCTGTGGCCCCGCGGGAAGAGCTAACGAGCGTTTGCCCTCGCCTGCCAACCCCTTGAAAAACATGCTAAGGCCGCCGACATCCGGTTACCGGCGAGCGTTGCTCCAACCAGAACGGAAACAGCGGGGGATGGCATCTCTCTTGCCCTTCGACAGCGATTTTTGTAATGAAACCAGCTAGTGAGAGGCCGTTCTTAATTGCACCCGAATGCAATGTAAATGGTCCGGGAGCAGCGGCTCTCGGATTGGACGGCGTGTGGTGAGGATCGAATGGTAAAGCGCATTGCCGTGTGCACTATCGGCACGCAAGGCGACGTTCAGCCTTATCTAGCTCTTGCAATAGCGCTCAAGGCAAGAGGATATTCCGTGGTTCTCGGCGCGTCCGAGGACTTCCAGGACATGATCGAGGGCTACGGCATCGAGTTCCAGTCGCTCGGCGCATCGATCCAGAACTTCCTGCAGCAGTCCCGGTTCGAGAACGCGATGAGCCAGTCCATGCTCATCAACGGTCCTTCGCTCCTGCGCCAGGGCCAGCAGATCGTGGACATCGCGGCGCGGCGCGCCTGGACCATGTGCCAGGGGGCGGACGCCATCATCCTCAACATGAACACGAGCTTCGGCATCGACATCGCCGAGGCCCTGCGCATACCAGCGATCATGTCGGCGCTGCAGCCGCTCAACTCGACCAGCGAATTTCCGCTCTGCATGTACTATGTCGGCTCGGATTTCGGCAAAGCCTTCAATCGGCTGACCTACACGGCGATGACCGTGCAGCAGATCTATTACAACCTGCCGCGCAACAAGCTGCGCCGTGAGCTGATGGGCCTCGACGCGCGCCTGATGGGGGGCTTGTTCCGCAACACCGACGGATCGCCGCTGACGACCCTCTATGCCTATTCGGCGATCGTTTCACCACGTCCGCGCGACTGGCCCAAAACGGCGATCGTCACCGGCTACTGGTCGTTGCACGACCGCAGCAATTGGCAACCGTCACCGGAATTCCAGGCCTTCCTCGCCAAGGGCGAGGCGCCCGTCTATATCGGTTTCGGCTCCATGCCGTTCGGGGCGCAGCGCAACACGCAGATCCTCAAGGAGGCCGTGCGTGCCTGGGGCGGCCGGGCGGTGGTCGCGCGCGGCTGGGGCGGCATCGATCCCTCAGACCTGCCCGAGAACATCTTTGCCATTGAAAAGGCGCCCCACGACAAGCTCTTCAAATATGTCAGCGCCGTCGTCCACCACGGTGGTGCCGGCACTACATCGGCGGGGCTACACCTCGGACGCCCCACCTTCGTCGTGCCGCAGGCGGTCGACCAGCCTTATTGGGGCCGGCGCGTCTACGAACTCGGCTGCGGCCCAAAGCCCGTACGCCTGCGCAAGCTGACTCCGGAAATCCTGGCCGAAGCACTCAAGGACCTGACCAGCAACGTCTCCTACCGCAGGCGGGCGGCGGCGGTGGCCGAGGAGCTTCAGGCCGAGGATGGTACAGGCAAGGCGATCAGGGTCATCGAGCGGGTGATGGACAACCATCAGCCGCACCTGCGTCCCCTCAATCCGCTCACAGCCTTCACCAACCGCCCTCGCCGCAGCGCCGCCCGGGCGTCCTGACCCTATCGGGCTCTGTTCCCGGGCATGCCTGCACTAATCCTCTCATGCCTGACTCCGGAGACGATTCATGGATATCGCGGCACGGATCGACCACGCGGTGGCTGCCGCGCTCGAGGACAAGCGGGTCGTCGGATCGGTGGTCATCGTCAAACGTGACGGCGAGACACTTCATCGACGCGCCGCCGGACTTGCCAACCGCGAGACCGGTCGCACCATGCAGCCGGACGCGATCTTCCGGCTCTCATCGCTGACCAAGCCCATCGTTGCAACGACCGTCCTGGCGATGGCCGAACGCGGGCTGCTGAGGCTTTCCGACCCTGTGACCCGCTATCTGCCCGACTTCCGGCCGAAGCTGGCCGATGGCTCGGCGCCGGACATAACCTTGCAACACCTCATCACGCATACGGCCGGGCTTGGCCCTATGCCACCGCTGTTCGAAGACGAACGCACCGACCCCGAGTTCCTCGCCGTCGGCCTCGACCGCTGGCATCTTTCACTCGAGCGCAATCTCGCTCGCCTAATGCGCGTCCCCCTGCAGTTCGCACCCGGCGTGGGCTGGGCCTACTCGGCGGGCATCGACGTGCTCGGCGCGGTCGCTGCCACACTGGTCGGCGGCACGCTGGGCGATGCCGTCGCGACCTATGTCACCGGCCCGCTGGGGATGGGCGACACACGCTTCTCGGTCACCGACGTTTCGCGGCTGGCCGCGCCCTATGCCGACGGACCGGAGGGCCCCGTGCTAATGGGCGATCCGCATGAGGTTGCCAATCCCCGGGGAGGGATCACGACCTACTATCCCGGCCTCATCCTCGATCCGAAAGCCTATCATGCCGGTGGAGGCGGGATGGCCGGAACTGCCGACGATTTCATGACCCTTCTCGAGATGCTGCGCACCGGCGGCGGCGCGATCCTCAGCCCGCAAATGCTGGCCGAAGGCGCCGCCGACCAACTGGCTGCAGACGTTCATCAGTCGCCGGGCTGGAAATTCGGCTATTTCGGCGCCGTCCTTGTCGACCCGGTGCTTGCCGAAAGCCCGCAGTCGGTCGGCACCTACCGTTGGGGCGGTATCTATGGCCACAGCTGGTTCATCGATCCGGCCGAGGAGTTGTCGGTGGTCGCCATGACCAACACCGGGCTGGAAGGGAGCGACGGGCGCTTTCCCATCGATATTCGCAACGCCGTCTACGGGCGCAATCACTGAACGTCAGGGGGTTTGGTCATGCAGAACGCTATCGATCGCGTCATCGACAACGCTCTTGCCGCCCGGCGCATTGTCGGCACAGTCGTACTGGTGGCGCGCGATGGCGAGACCGTTTATCGCCGGGCTGCCGGCCTTGCCGACCGCGAAGCGGGCAAGGTGATGGAGGAGAACACGATATTCCGTCTCGCCTCAGTCACTAAGCCGATTGTGGCGGCGACCGCGCTGGCGCTTATCGACCAGGGAGGTCTCGGCCTCGACGACGCTGTCGAAACCCACCTGCCCTATTTCACTCCTCGCCTTGCCGATGGACGCCGGCCGGCGATTACCATCCGGCAGCTTCTCACCCACACGGCCGGACTCGCTTATGCCTATTCCGACCCGATGATCTCCACGGGCTTGGGTAGTACGGACTTCGATTTCGAGGCCAACTTCACCCGCGTCGCTGCCCTGCCGCTCTCCTTCGAGCCGGGCACCGCCTGGCAATATTCGATCGCCATCGACGTGCTCGGAGCCGTGATCGCCGCGGTTGAACGCGTGACGCTGGACGAAGCGGCCAGACGCTACGTCACCGGACCACTTGGCATGGCCGATACTGGCTTTCTCGTCACCGATCCGGCGCGGCTCGCCGTACCTTATGGAGATGCCGAGCCGGAGCCGGTGCGGATGGGAGATCCGCATGTGGTGGTCGGCACCAATGGCGAAAGCACCCTCTTCTCGCCCGGTCGAATCTTCAATCCGCGCGCCTTCCATTCAGGTGGCGCTGGCATGGTGGGCTCGGCCGGCGATATCCTTGCTTTCCTCGAAGCCCTGCGGCGCGAGGGCGATCCGATTCTTTCCGCCGGGGCGACGACGATGGCGATGCGCAACCAGATCGGCGCCCTGCCCCGCGACGCACCAGGCATGCGGTTCGGATATCTCGGCGCTGTGCTCGACGATCCCGCGGCGGCCGGCTGGCCGAGTGCGCCCGGCACCGTCAACTGGGGCGGCGTTTATGGACACTCCTGGTTGATCGATCCGGCCAATGGCCTGTCGGTCGCCATCATGACCAACACGGCGCTTGAAGGCTGCACCGGCCAGTTCCCCGCCGATGTGCGCAACGCCGTCTACGGCGTTGCCCCAGAGGCGGTGGGCGGCTAGCTTGTTGTGGCAAAAAGAGGAGCGTTTCCATGCGCATCGCCACCTGGAACATCGCCGGTATCCGCGCCCATATCGGGACGTTGCTCGATTGGCTCCGCCAGGAAAAACCGGACATCGTGGTGCTGCAGGAAACCAAGACGGTCGACGAAACCTTCCCGCGCCTCGAGATCGAGGCCTTGGGCTACAATGTCGAAACGCACGGACAAAAGAGCTGGAATGGCGTGGCCATCCTCTCGCTGGTGCCGTTCGACGAGGTGCACCGGGGCCTGCCCGGAGACGACGCCGACGAGCAGGCGCGACTGATCGAGGGGGTCTTTTCGGTTGAGAGTGGCGCCATCCGCGTCTGCGGCATCTACTTGCCCAACGGCAACCCGGTCAATTCGGAGAAATTTCCTTATAAGCTCACCTGGATGGAGCGGCTGGTCCGCTTTGCCGAGCAGCGTCTCTCTTTCGAGGAGCCGTTCATCCTTCTGGGTGACTTCAACCTCATCCCGGCCCCGGTCGATGCACACGACCCGGACGCCTGGTGGGGCGACGCGCTCTATCGGCCTGAGAGCCTCGAGCGCTTCCGCACCCTTGTCAATCTGGGCTTCACCGATGCGGTGCGGGCCGTCAATTCGGCCCCGGCGTATACGTTCTGGGACTTCCAGGCGGGCGCCTGGCGACGCGACGCCGGCATCCGCATCGACCACCTGATGCTCTCGCCGCAGGCAGCCGACCGATTGGAAACCGTCACGATCCACAAGGATGTGCGCGGATGGGACAAGCCCAGCGACCATGTGCCGGTCGAAGGACAGTTCAGCTTCTAGAGCTTTTCCCGTTCTAGATCAGAGCCCGTCGAACTGGGGCGAGATCTGCGCTGCCAGCTCGGTCGCCTCCGCACGCGCCTCAGGCGTGGCGAGCGCGAGGTACTTGTTGAGCACCTCGGTTACCCAAACTTCATCGGCGGTCCCGGCGACGCGATCACGCGCCATGGTCATCCACATCAGCCCTTCGACGGGCTGCGCCTCGATACCCTTTATGCCGTTGAACATCAGCTCGCCGAGCTGGGCCTGAGCCGGCCCGTGTCCCTTGCGGGCTGCCAGCGACAACCAGCGAGCGCTCTGCAGCGGGTTGTAACCGAGCCCGTCGTCCTGGAGGTAGAGCAGGCCGACGCGGTACTGCGCGTCGGCATCGCCGAAATAAGTCGCAGCATGCAGCAGCAGGGTGTGCGAACGTTCGCTGTCGGCGGGAATGCCGGCGCTCGGCAGGCCATCGCGGTAGTATTCGCCGACCTTGACGAAGGATTGTGCGACAATATCGGCCTCGACGCCGCGCGGCGGCGTATCGGCGTGCTGATTGGCGATCTGCGAGAAATAGCCAAAAGCCTTGACCGGATCCTTGGCCACGCCCTCGCCGTTCTCATACATAGTGCCCAGTTGCCAGAGCGCCATCGGCTGGCCAGCCTCGGCCGCCCCCTCCAGCGCCGACAGGAGCGCATCGCCCGACACGCCGCCGCCTGCACCATCCAAAGTGTTGGCCATTTCCAGCGCTGCATCGGCGGCGGTCTGCGCGCGTGCAGGCAGCGTGGTCACCGTCAATGCCAGCAGGGCACTTACTGCAACGGAAATCAGGGATATGCCCCGAAAAGCCGTCATCTTACTCCTTCTCGCCCCGACCGGCGCTATCGCCAACCCGGGCGTACTCGATCTCGCAAAAACTGCCCGGCAGCGGCACCTTTGTATAGGCGCCCGCTTATCCAACGGCAGCAGCATGTTTGTTAGGACTATAGTAATGATTTGTGTTCGGATTGAAGCAACACGATCACGCTGCCGTGCCCGGTCGGTCACTTGGCCGGGTATCCGGTCGACTGCATTCTTGATGCTTCTGGCGTTCATGCCTAGTTGTCCCACTCGGCCGAGGGCACGGCCGTTGCAAGGATTGCGACATGAAACTCCGGTCTGCACGATCAGCGTGCGCCGCGGTTTCTCCATGCCCCATCCGCAACCGTTCTTATCCCGGTTTCCGGTCAGATTGTGGCGTCAATATCGCCAAATGGTTGATGGGACCAGCGGGTCGCGGCAATTGACAGGCGTTGTTGCTGAATCAGCACACGCACATGCTGAAGCGCAGCCTCTATCCATGCTCGATCGACATTATAGCCAGCGGCGACCGCGCATCCACCAGACGAGAACGGCCGCAATGGCGACGAGCGCTCCAGAGACGGCGGCGAACGCCCATGGTGCCGCGGCAAAGGGTATGCCTTCCACGTTCATCCCCAGCGCTCCGGTTATCAGCGTCAGGGGCATGAAGACCACCGTCACCGCTGCCAGGACCAGCATGTTGCGGTTCATCTGCTCGGAGCGCTGGTCAAGGATCTGCTCGTGGACGAGCACCGCGCGCTCAGAGAGCGTCTGCAGCTCATCACCGAGCCGCGCGGACCGGGCGGACGCTTCGCGCAGGCGCATCCGGTCGCGGCCGGAGAAGAAAGAAATGTCCTCGACCTCAAGGGTGGTGAGGACGTCGCGCTGCGGCCAGATGAGCCGCCGGAAACTGATGAGGTCGCGGCGCAACTGCGCCAGCCGTGTCTGGACACGCGCATCGTTGTCGAAGAGCAGTTGCTCCTCGATATCATCGAGTCGGTTGCCCAGTGCTTCGACCAGCGGCTCGATGCGGTCGGATGCCCGCAGCGCCAGGCGCGCGACAAGGTCGGCTGGCGAGACCGGCGCGTGCTGGGTCTGCTGCCACTGGCCGACGCCGAGCAGTTCAGGGATGTTGAGCTCGGAGGCGACGATCACCTGCCCCCGCTCGATGCGCATGGTCAGCAATTGCCGACCGATATCGTGGGGTTCGGCACCGGGGCGTACCACCCGCATCACTACCATCGCCCGGTCGTCGGCCACCGTGCAGCGCGAGCGGGTATTGGGCACGGTCAAAAGGTCAGCGTTGAAGGGACCCACGAACTTGTTGAGCCAAACCTTGAAAGCGGGAGAGCGCGAGTTGCCGCTAATGAGCATGAAGCCGCGCTGCGGCATGATATGCTCGCTGTCGAGCCCGCCAACGCCCGTCACGCCGCCCTTGCCGTCGAAGACGACGATCATGCCGGCGTTGCCGGCGTCGGTCTGACCCGGCAGTTCGGTGCGCACTGACATGGCGTCGTTCATTGGCCCCTCGCTTGCCGTCCAAGGCGCCCGTTCTGATTAGAACGGGAGCTCTCTAAGTTATTGAACTGTCGCGTTTTCGAACCGCAAAGGTGATACCCACCTTTGCTGAAACGCTCTAGTTGAGACGGGCAATGGCCTCGGCGATCTTTCCGCGGCGACTCACCGCTGCCTCACGGCGCGACCGCTGCTCTTCGATTACCTCCTCAGGCGCCTTGGCCACGAACTGCTCGTTGGCGAGCTTTCTGTCGATACCGGCAATCTCCCCGTCAAGCTTGTCGATCTCCTTGGCCAGGCGGGTCTTTTCGACATCGATATCGATGACACCCCCTAAAGGCAGTGCCCAGGTGGCCTCCCCGACAACGAACTGAGCGGAGCCAGGGGGAACCGACGCCATGGGAGTGATCGCTTCGAGCCTAGCCAGGCGGGTGATGAGCGAGGTGCTCTCGACGAGACGGCGCATGGTTTCGGTGCTGGCGCCCACCACGACCAGCGGGAGCTTGGCGCCCGCCGGCACGTTCATTTCCGTCTTGACCGAACGGACGGTGGAAATCAGCTCCATCAGCCAGGTCAGCTCTCCATCGGCCTGCGGATCCTCGAGGCCCTGCATCTGCGGCCACTCGGCCAAGATCAGCTGGCTCTCGCGAACAGGACCCGCCTTACCCGTCTCCCCCCACAGTTCCTCGGTAACGAACGGCATGAACGGGTGCAGCATCTTGAGGATGTGGTCGAGCACGTAAGCGGCCGTTGCCTGCGTTTCGGCCCTGGCCGCCTCGTCTGCACCGTTCAGGACCGGTTTGGAAAATTCCACGTACCAATCGCAGAACGTGCCCCAGACGAAATCATAGGCGGAGTTGGCGGCCTCGTTGAACCTGAATTCCTCGATCCCGCTGGTGACGGCCGCCAGGGCACGGGCGGTCGCGCCGACGATCCAGCGGTTGAGCGGCAGCTTATTGGTTCTGGGATCATAGCCGGCAACCCGCCGGCATTCGTTCATCTCTAGGAACCGCGCCGCATTCCAGAGCTTGGTCACGAAGTTGCGGTAGCCCTCGACCCGGTTGATCGACAGGCGCAGGTCCCTGCCCTGAGCGGCCATCGCCGCAAGGGTAAAGCGCGTCGCGTCGGCTCCGTACTCCTCGATGAGCTGCAGGGGATCGATGACATTCCCCTTCGTCTTGCTCATCTTCTGGCCCTTCTCGTCACGCACGAGTGCGTGCATGTAGACGGTGTGGAATGGCTCCTCGTCCATGAATTCCAAACCCATCATCATCATCCGGGCGACCCAGAAGAAGATGATGTCGAAACCGGTGACCAGCACGTCGGTCGGATAGTACCGCCGCAATTCGGGCGTGTCCTCCGGCCAGCCGAGGGTCGAGAACGGCCAGAGGCCCGAGGAGAACCAGGTGTCGAGCACGTCCTCGTCGCGCCTCAGCTCCACCGGTTTGCGGTAACGGGCTTCGGCCGCGGCCATTGCGGCAACTTCCGTCTCTTCGACGAACGCTTCGCCGTCTGGACCGTACCAGGCAGGGATACGGTGGCCCCACCAGAGCTGGCGGGAGACGCACCAGGGCTTGATGTTCTCCATCCAGGCAAAGAACAGGTTCTCGTATTGCTGGGGCACGAACTTCATGCGGCCCGCGCGCACCGAGGCCATTGCCGGCTTTGCCAGCACGTCGGCCTTCACCCACCACTGGTCGGTCAGGAACGGCTCGATGACGACGAGTTTGCTCTTCTCGTCATGGGGAACCATGATCTTCTTGTCCTCGACATGGTCGAGAATGTCCTGAGCCTCGAGGTCTGCCAGCACCCGTTTTCGCGCTTCGAAGCGGTCGAGGCCACGGTAGGCTTCAGGTGCGTTGTCGTTGATCTCGGCGCGGGTGGTGAAGATGTTGACCTGCTGCAGGTCATTGCGAGCACCGACCTCGAAGTCGTTGAAGTCGTGCGCGGGCGTGATCTTGACGGCACCCGAGCCCAGCGACGGATCCGCATAGGCGTCAGCAACGATCGGGATGCGGCGGCCGACCAGCGGCAGCGTGACGAATTTGCCGACAAGGCCTTTGTAGCGCTCGTCGTCCGGATGAACGGCAACGCCGGTATCACCGAGCATCGTCTCGGGCCGAGTCGTCGCCACGACGATATAGTCGCGCGTCTCATACTCGACCGGCTTGCCGTCCTCGTCGAACGCGACCGGGAACTCGTAGGTCACACCGTCGGCCAGCGGATAGCGCAGGTGCCACATGTGGCCCTTGATCTCGAGGTTCTCGACCTCGAGGTCCGAGATCGCCGTTTCGAGCCCTGGATGCCAGTTGACCAGGCGCTTGGCGCGATAGATGAGGCCGCGCCTGAAAAGCTCGACGAACACCTTGGTGACGGCGCGCACCATCTGGTCGTCCGGCTCGCCGCGCTCGCCCATGGTGAAGCGCTCCCGCGAGAAGTCCGCCGATGCGCCGAGGCGCTTCAACTGGTTGATAATGGCGCCGCCGCTCTCGTCCTTCCACTGCCAGACCCGCTCGACGAACTTTTCGCGCCCCATTTGGCGGCGGCCCGGCTCCTGGCGTTCGGCGAGCTGGCGCTCGACGATCATCTGGGTGGCGATGCCGGCGTGGTCCATGCCCGGCTGCCAGAGCACGTCCTTCTTCAGCATCCGATTGTAGCGGATGAGAATGTCCTGGATGGTATTGTTGAGCGCATGGCCGATATGGAGCGAACCCGTCACATTGGGCGGCGGAATGACGATGGTGAAGGTTTCGGCGCCCAGTCGCGCACCTGCACCCGCGGCAAAAGCGTCAGCTGCAAGCCAGCCGTCATAGATGCGGTCTTCAACGGCACCGGGCTCATAGGTCTTCTCAAGCATTCGCGTCACTCGCAACGGCAACGACCCGCGCGAACGCCTAGAGGGCTTCGTGCGGGCCGAAATCAGGATTGGCTGTCTTCAAGCAAATGCTGGCGGCACGGTCAACCGCGCCGTGACTACTCCCCGCGCGAAACGCGGGCGATTTCCTTCTCGACCATGCGCTCGACGACGCTCGGCAGGTTTTCGTCCAGCCACTCCTTGAGCATCGGACGCAACATCTCGCGCACCATCGCTTCGACAGTCAAGCCCTGGGTGCCGAGGCCAAGACTGTTGAGGCGGGCAAAGTTGCTGCGTACTGCAGCATTGGTAGCCGGCTCCAGCAGCTGATCGGCCATATCTTCGCTGAGCGTCGGGTCCGGCATAGCGGTAGGCCGGGGAGCTTCGCGCGGAGGCGGGTCGAACGCGACGGGTTCGGGCTGCGGCTGCGGAGGCTCTTGCGCGTCGGCGGTAAAAGCGCGGGTTTCTGTGCCGCCTGGCTCGAAGGCGACGTCTTCCGGATCGACGAGATCGACGGCTTCGTTGGCGGTATCGGCAAGAAGTGCGTCGAAACTGACGTCGTTGCCGTCCGTCTCGTCGTCATCTTCTAAGATCTGCGTCGAGGAAAGCGTGAGCGGTTCCTCGTCAGCCTGATCGGACGCGTCGACACTGTCGGCGGCCATCGCGGCCGGTGCAGCCTCCATGGGCGGTGGCGCGGAGTGAAGGACAGGTCTGCGCGAGACGCCCGCGGCGTCATCGTCCGCGATGATCTGCCGAATGGACGAGAGGATTTCGTCCATCGAAGGTTCTTTTGGCGCGGGCTTGTTCATGTCGGCCTCTCGAGACTTTCCCGGTTTCGCCGGCCGCACAAAAGAAACAGTCACGGCCGCGAATCATCGGTTCAAGCCTAGACCGCCAATGCCGATTTAGGAATCATTGCCGGTAGCACAACCGCGTCTTCCACGGAAAGTTGGGTCGGCCGAACGATTTCAGTCGACGGTGCGCAGTTCCTGCCAGACATCCTGCACGGTCGCCGTGTAATCGTCGGCCGACTTGATCTCGACCGGCAGGCCGAGTTCGGTCGCTGAGAGGCGTCCGGTGGCGGCCAGGAGCGAGAAGGTCGCAACAACCCTGTTAGTGGTCGCCTGAATGAGGCCTTCGCGTTGCGTGGTCAGCTCGGCCTGCGCGTCGAGGACGTCGAGCGTGGTACTCGCGCCCAGGTCGCGCTCCTGGATGACGCCTTCGACCACCTGTTCCTGCGCCGCAACGGCAGCCTGCGCCGATTCAATCTGGGCACTGGCGTTCTGGATGCCGCTCCAGGAGGTAATGACGGCTTCGCGCACCTGGTCGTAAGCGGACATGGCCGAAACTTCCGAGCGGATCTGCTCGATATTGGCCTTGCGCACGCTCGCGCCGATGGCGCCGCCCGCGTAGATCGGCACGGTCAGGCTGATGCCGACCTGCCCGCTGACGCCTTGTGCCCCCTGGAGGGCGGTCGGATTGCTGCTGAAGGCGAGCCCTGTGCCGACCGAACCGTTGAGCGTGATCGACGGGCCGAAACCGGCTTGGGCGGCGTCGCTGCCCGCTTGGGCGGCGCGGATCGAGGCCTTGGCTGAGAGAATTGCAGGGTGCTGTACCTCGGCCTGGGCTAAGGCATCATCAAGCGCCGGCGGCACGAGACCGGTGTAGCTGTGGCTGGCGCTCAGGCTCTGCGGGCGAGTCCCCACATAACGCTGGTACGTGGCCTGACTGGTCTGCAGGCTGGCGATCGCGGCCCGGTGGGAGGCAACGCCCTGGGCCAAGCGCGCCTCGGCCTGGGCGACGTCGATACGCGTCCCCTCGCCCACTTCCAGGCGGTCACGCGAGGACTGGAGCTGGGCTTCGTAGAAGCTCACATTCTCCTGGCGTAGTTGCACCAGTTGGCTGTCGCGCACGACGCTCATATAGGCGTCCACGACCGAGAGCAGCACGTTCTGCTCGGTATTGCGCATCGAATACTTGGAGAGTTCCGCCAAGGCGCGCGCCTGCTCGATCTCGGCGTCGGTTCGGAAATTGTCGAAGATCGTCTGGTTGTAGGAAATGCCGGCTGTATAGCTCGAGGAGTCGTTGAACTGCCCGCCGGCCGTCGACCACTGATAGTCGCCACTAAGCGAGGCACCGATCGTCGGGCGTGTGCCAGCCTGCCGCAACGCAATGTCCTCGGCCGCCGATTTTACCGACAGGAACGCCGAGGCCAGTTCGGGGTTGTTGGTGTAGGCGGATGCCAACGCTTGCGTGAGCGATTGCGCCTGCACGCCGGTCGGCAGCCACGCCAAAGTCAAGGCGAACGCTGCGACGGCCAATGCGCGGAGTGACAACATAACTTCTAGCCTCCAGTCCCCGAAATACGCCCCGGATGTGGGAGCGGCAACCGGCGACGACAATGTGGGCCGGCGCCAGGAAACGATTTACTAAACTGTCGTGCTTTCCGGGCAACACTTAGCCGGATAGCGGCTTTTAGAACACAAAATCCTCTCTCGGGCGCGGAGCCTCGAGGGGGGGCAGGTTGGCATTGAATTCTGCCCGGCTGGTTACGGTCTTGCCGGCCTTGACGAAAAGATGCGCGACAGCTGTGACGCCGGTCTGCACCAGGGCGACAAGGCGGCCGTCCTCCCCGAGGCTCGTAAAGAAAGCCTCAGGCACGCTGGTAACGGCACCCTCGAGCACAATGACGTCGAAGCGGCCTTTCGGCGCGCGGTCGTGCGCACCTTCGACGACTTTCGCGTTGGCGATGCCCAGGGACGCGAGGTTGGCTCTCGCCTGTTCGACAAGCTTGGCCTCGCGTTCGACGCCGACGACCTCTGCGCCAAGGGCGGCAAGCACCGCGGTCGAGTAGCCGGTTCCCGCACCGACGTCGAGGATGTGATCGCCTGGTCCGATCTCGGCCAATTGGACGAGCTTGGCAAACGGCGATGGCGCGGGCAGGAAGCGGCCCGGCGCCAAGGCACCGAACCCATGGCTTTCGTCGATATAGGCGATGGGCCGGCGCGCTTCCGGCACGAAGTTCTCGCGCGGAATCCGCCCCATTGCCGCCAGAATGCGCCGGTCGGTCACGTTGGTGGTGCGCAGCTGGCTGTCCACCATCGCCCGGCGCGCATGTTCGAAATCGACCATAGGTCCCCGATCCGCCTGCCCTCGATATGCCGGTTGTGAATATCGTCAGTGGGTGACGGGTGCAAGACGCTACAGCGCATAGCGACAATTTGTAATGTGCATCAATAGTTCAGCGAGCGACGGACGCTTGATCTTGATCACAACCCTTCCCCTCCCCACGTGCGAGTGGAAGGGCGATATCCTGGAGGCACAACGATGTACACCCGCATTCTCATCGCAACCGACGGCTCGGAACTGGCGCGCAGGGGGCTCGACCATGGCCTTGCGCTGGCCAGGCGGCTCGATGCCGACGTTACCATCGTGACCGTGACGGAACCGACGCTCCCAACGGCGTCTGCAACGACGGCGGCCTGGGTCCCGACCTTTGATCCGACCGAGATCGACAACGCCAAGTCAGCATATGCCAAGCAGGTGCTGGACGAGGCCAGTAAGGCCGCCGAGGCGGCCGGCGTGCGAGCGACAACCGTCCACGTTCCCAACCGCTATCCGGCCGAAGGAATCGTCGATGCTGCCGAAGAGCGCGGCAGCAATCTCATCGTCATCGCCTCTCATGGGCGGCGCGGCCTTGGACGGTTGCTGCTAGGCAGCCAGGCCACCGAGGTGCTCACACACAGCAACATTCCCGTACTGGTGATAAAGTAAGATGTGGCGACCGCGGCATCAGCAGCCTTGGCGTGTGCCGGAGGCGTCGACTGACGCGTCACGGGCAGCAAATGCTGACTTTTGGAAGAAGGAGTTGGAGGCCACGTCCGGAATCGAACCGGAGTACACGGATTTGCAATCCGCTGCGTAACCACTCCGCCACGTGGCCTCTGGGCCGGAGTATCTACGGTGGCGATTGGGCTTATGCAAGAGCCTCAGCCGGCGATGTCTAATTTTCTGAACATGGCCCCACCCATCCCTCTGACTCTTCCCGAGCGCATTGTTCGCTCGTTTGCCCGCCGCCGGTGATGCAAAGGGACCAGCGGGCTTCAGGGCAAGTTGAGTCAAGGCTCTGGAGCAGCCCAGGCACCTCGAGTGCCTTACATGATCGCAGCAACGCGTGCATCAAATGACCTAGCGGGCGCTTCCCAGCCCGTCTACCGTGCTCCAAACGCTGGCTCGAACGCCAGCGGGTGTACCCTCATGAGGTGGTTCTGCCTCACCTTCTTCGGAGACCCGTGTGTTCAACTCGGACGTCAACTCGGCCATGGTGGTATGCCTGCGCTGCAGCACTCATAACCATCTGACTGCGGCTCACTTGCCTATCTATACGTCTGTCTCATGCTCGCATTGCGGGGCAAATCTCGGCTTTTGGGGAAGTCTTATCACCAAGAGCGGTGAAATCCTCTTCCGCGAAAGCAGACCCGTGGCCCGCCTGCCACTGAAAACAGGTGGTCTCGGCAGCTGAAATCTTCCATCATCGGCAGATCTGGGCTCGGCGTTGGCGCCCTGACCTGGAGATGCTTATGGAAATCGCCGACCTGTTGGTAAAAAAGCTCTCTCACAGAAGTCCGCTGACCATCGTGGAGCGTGAGATACTGAGCCGGTCCATCGCGAGAACAAGGAAGATCGCGGCCGACGATGACATGGTCGCGGAAGGATCGAAGCCAGCGCACAGCACGCTCCTCGTCAGTGGTTTTGCGGCGCGGTATTTGCATGTCGCCGATGGCAGCCGCCAGATCGTAGCGATCCATGTTCCCGGCGACTTCGTGGACCTGCACAGTTTCCTGCTCAAGCGAATGGATCACGGAATCTATGCCATGAGCCCGTGCACGGTCGCCATGGTGCCCCATGAGCGCCTGCTGGAGATCACCGAGGGCTTTCCCCATCTGACACGTCTGCTTTGGCTGAGCACGCTGATCGATGCAGCTATTCATCGGCAGTGGCTTGTCGGCATGGGGCGCAGATCCGCATCGGCACGTATCGCCCACCTGCTTTGCGAGCTCTATGTGAGACTGGCCGTCGTCGAGCTGACAGACGGGTCGCAGTTTGCGTTGCCCATAACGCAGGAAGAACTGGCCGACAGTCTTGGAATGTCCCTGGTGCATCTCAATCGGTCGATCCGCGAGCTCAAGAACCAGGGCCTGTTCGAATGGCAGCGTGGTGGCGTAGAGATCAAGGACTGGGATGGGCTCCGGCAACTGGCGGAGTTCGATCCCACCTATTTAAACCTCGAGGCTGACGTTGTACGCACCACACTTTGAAAGCGCTGTCCCTCGGCCGGACCCTGCTGGCGTGCCATCAGCGCATGAGCCCGGCTACTGACCGGTCGGCGCAATCCGATTTATAGAGCATTGAGAGCAGGAAGGTCCCGTGTCGGACGTATCTGGGACTGAACGCAGGGTTGTGGGTGCGGGCGTCAATCCGCAGCCTTTGATCGCGGGGTTGCTTGCCGCTGTCGTTGGTTATGCCAGCACATTCGCCTTGGTGCTGGCTGCGCTGACAGCGGTGGGGGCATCGGCGTCGCAGGCCGGTTCGGGACTACTTGCGATCTGCGTGGCAGTCGGCATTCTCAACATTGCTGTTGCCTGGACGACGCGGAAACCGGTGAGCTTTGCCTGGTCGACGCCCGGGGCGGCCTTTCTGTTGACGGTCGGAGAACCGGCCGGCGGCTATCCCGCGGTCGTCGGTGCCTTTCTGGTCGCCGCAGCACTCATCGTGCTTTCGGGACTGGTCCGTCCCCTGGCCCGCGCCGTCGCCGCGATACCAGCGCCTATCGCCAATGCCATGCTCGCCGGCATGCTGCTGACGCTTTGCCTCGCGCCCTTCCGCGCCATCGAGGAGGCGCCCGCGCACGCCCTGCCGATACTCCTCGCCTGGGCGCTGGCCTTGCGTTTCACGCGCCGCTATGCCGTTCCCATTGCGGTGCTCGTCACCGTCATCGTACTCGCCACGACGACGCAGGTGCCGCAGGGGGGCGTGGCGATCGTCTGGCCGATGCCCATCTGGATCATGCCAGCGTTCACCTTGGACGCCATCCTGCGCATCGCGCTGCCGCTCTATATCGTGACCATGGCATCGCAGAACCTGCCGGGGTTGGCAGTCATGAAAGCGAACGGCTTCGACCTCAAGGCTGCACCGCTCTTCATACTCACCGGCGCCGCCAGTGCAGCGACCGCACTTTTTGGCGGCCATACCGTCAACCTTGCGGCTATCACCGCCGCAATCGCCGCCGGCCCCGAAGCTCATCCCGATCCGGGCCGGCGCTGGGCCGCACCCGTGGCCGCCGGTGGCACCTATATAGTCTTTGCAGCAGCCGCCAGTTTCGCTGCCGCGTTTATCGCCGCATCGCCGCCCATCCTCATCCAGGCAGTGGCGGGTCTTGCCCTGCTTTCGAGCCTTGGAGCCGCGCTTTCGGGCGCGCTCGTCAACGAGGAGGCGCGGCTTCCCGCCATTCTGACGTTCGTTGCCACGGCGTCGGGGGTCACCATCCTCGGGGTCGGCGCGCCGTTCTGGGGGCTGGTCGGCGGGCTGGCGTTGATGATGGTGCTGCGGCTCGGCCAGCGGTCCAAACCCGAGCTCGTCGGAAAATGACGCGAATCGCGGCTGTCGTCCTGGCGGGCGGTCGAGGCGAGCGGCTGGGTGGCGTACGCAAGGCGGGGCTGAAACTGTGGGGCCGGCGGCTGATCGATCGCACGCTTGCCAACCTGTCGCGCCATTGCGCGCCGGTGCTGGTTTCGACTGGTCGGATCGACCCCGCGCTGTTGCAGCTGCCGGACGACGTTGTTGCGATTGCCGATCTCGATCTGCCGATCGCCGGGCCGCTCGCCGGCCTCCTCGCTGCGGCTGACTGGATGGGTAAAGAGGCGACGGCGCCAGACCTGCTGGTCTCGATTGCGGTCGACACCCCTTTCGTGCCCGATGATTTCGTTCCGCGGCTGGCCGCCGAACTGCCGGAGGGCGCGTTGGCCGCCTGTGCGACATGCGGGCCCGCCTTCTACCCGACCAATGCCGTCTGGCGTCGGGAAAGCCTTGCCCGGCTCTCCGCACGCATCGGCGAACAGACCTTGCCGCGCAGCCTTCGCGCCTTTCTCGAGGAGATCGGGGCGCACGCCGTCGACTGGCGGCCGGACGCAGACGGCGATCCTTTCAGCAACATCAACACACTTGCCAACCTCATTGCGCTCAGCCGCCGCCGGGCGTCCGACGACTGACGACACGTGATGTTCACAAGGACGAATTTGGCTCTTGGCAAAGCGGGGCAAAGCCGCTAAACGGACCTCGCTCTCACCGAGAGCCACCGAATGTCTTCCGCGATAGCTCAGTTGGTAGAGCAAGCGGCTGTTAACCGCTGGGTCGTAGGTTCGAGTCCTACTCGCGGAGCCATTCGTTCCCAGGCCCGTCCCGCTTTTCCCAGCATCGACATCAACTCGGCACGATTGACGCTCGCCAGTCTTCGCCGGCATGAGCTCGCCTTGAGCCCTTCCCGTTCTGATTCAATCAGAACGGGAGCACCAAATTTTGAAGTGTCGCGTTTTCGAACCGCAAAAGTGGTATCCACTTTTGCTGAAAACGCCCTAATGCAGGCACAGCCATCATGACTTACGATCCCACCGGTCCGGAGAGCCAGATCACGCTCACCCGCACCATCGCGGCGCCTGTTGAGGATGTTTTCGCCGCCTGGACCGATCCTGCGATTCTCGAGCAGTGGCAGGCCGACGAAGTGGAGAACGAACCCTTCGAGGGGGGTGAATACCGTTACCTCCTGCAGGGCGACGCCGAGGACCCGACGGACCGGGTGGTGACGGGCCGGTATCTCGAATACGTCGAGAACACGCGCCTGGTCATGTCCTGGCTGGTATCGGCTGACGAAGACGAACGCGAAACCGACGCCGAGCAGATTTTCGTCCTCGAAGTCGACTTCCGTGAGCTGTCAGGCGGCTCGACAGCGATCACTATCATCGAGCGTGGCGCAGCCCATGCCGATCCGGAATCGCGGATCTTTTCGATCGAAGCCTGGAGCCTTGCCATCGAGCATCTGGCCGAGCTCATCGAATAACCCCGGCCGAACCGTTCCCCACAATTGGAATGGACTTGCGGGCCTTCCCCTCGCAGGCAACATGCCTTGCGCCAAACGCGCCGGTGGCGAAAAGTCGTGCCGTTTTAGACCTTTGGCCCTTGTTCCGATCCTAAGGCGTCCATACGATCCGCCAGCGTTGCAACAGAACCGATCGATAAATGGCCAAGCACCAGGACCTCATCTCCGCCATCGGCAATACGCCGCTTATCCGTCTCAACCGAGTTTCCCAGCTCACGGGATGCGAGATCTGGGGCAAGGCGGAGTTCCTCAATCCGGGGCAGTCGGTCAAGGATCGGGCGGCGCTCTTCATCATCCACGATGCCGTCAAGAGCGGCAGGCTGAAGCCCGGCGGCACCATTGTCGAGGGAACCGCGGGCAATACGGGGATCGGGCTGGCACTCGTTGCCAATTCGCTCGGTTTCAAGTCAGTGATCGTCATTCCCGAGACGCAGAGCCAGGAGAAGAAAGACGCCCTGCGGCTCTATGGCGCCGAGCTCATCGAGGTGCCGGCCAAGCCCTATCGGCATCCCAACAACTACATCAAGGTTTCCGGCCGGCTTGCCGAGCAGTTGAATAAGGAACTGCCGAACGGCGCCATCTGGGCCAACCAGTTCGATAACGTCTCCAACCGCCGTGCGCATATCGAAACGACGGGTCCTGAAATCTGGAACGAGACCAACGGACACATCGACGGGTTCATCTGCGCGGTCGGCACGGGCGGCACGCTGGCCGGTGTTGCGCAGGCGCTGCGAGCACGTAGCAAGGACATCAAGATCGGTCTTGCCGATCCGGAAGGCGCTGCTCTTTATAGCTATTTCACTACCGGCGAACTGAAGCCTTCAGGCGATTCCATCACCGAGGGCATCGGCCAGGGCCGCATCACCGCCAACCTTGAGGGGTTGACGGTCGATTTCCCCTACCAGATCCCCGACACGGAGGCCCTGCCCTACGTCTACGACTTGCTCGAGCACGAAGGCTTTTGCCTCGGCGGGTCGAGCGCCATCAACATTGCCGGCGCAGTGCGCATGGCCCGGGACCTCGGCCCGGGCAAGACGATCGTCACGATCCTTGCCGATTACGGCAACCGCTATCAGTCCAAGCTCTTCAATCCAGCGTTCCTTCGCGCCAAGAACCTGCCGGTACCGCCCTGGCTTGAGCAGCGGCAGCCGATCGACGTGTCGAGTGCGCTGGAACGTCATCCGGCTTAGTTCTTCCTGTTGAGTCGGCACTGAAATCCAGAGCTAACCACGAAACCACCACCCACTCGAAGTCATTCCCGCGAAAGCGGGAACCTCCGTTTCGCCTTGCTGGCATCGCCAACAGAGGTTCCCGCTTTCGCGGGAATGACCCGGTGGGAGGGGATGGTTGAGGGCATTTCAGCAAGAGTGGCTGAAAGCGCTATGAGCTCGTGCCTAGCGTGAGGGCACGACTCCTCCGCGACTGGAATGGTGCGAGCGGGCGAACGCCATCACTCTCAGGCCGGCCGCATGTCGACGCCCAGGCTTTTGAGCATATCCCAGTAGCCCGGGTACGTCTTGCCCGCGCAGGCCGGATCGAGAATGGTGATGCCGTCGATCTTGAGGCCGGCGAGCGCAAAGCTCATGGCAATGCGGTGGTCAGCGTAGGTCTCGATGCGGGTCAAATGGTTGCGCCCGGCGAGCCTGCCGGCGAGATCCGGATTGGATTCGACGACAAGGTCGTCCCCCTCTTCCCTGGCAAGACCCGGCGCGATGCGCGAGAGTTCAGTCGCGAGCGCCGAAACGCGGTCGCATTCCTTGACGCGCAGATTGGCGATGCCCACGAACCTGACAGGCGTGTTGTTGAAGGCGGCGAGCACGGCAAGGGTCGGCACCGCGTCCTGCATCTGCGCCCCATCGATCACCGCCGGCATATCGGGAAACTGCGCAATCACCGCCTGCGCCTTGGCGTCGGGCTGGGTGAAAGCGTCCGACGCCACGCCGAGGTCGATTCTGCCCGAGGTCAGAGCTTCGGCCGCCCAGAGATAAGTGGCCGCCGAAGCGTCGGGCTCGACAAGGAAATCCGCGGCTCTGTAGCCGGTCGGCGCGATCTGCCAAGTCCCTTCGTCGGTCTGCTCGACCTCAGCTCCGAAAGCGCGCATGGCGGCGACGGTAAGGTCGACATAGCCGCGCGCACCGATCTCGCTGCCGGTCAAGGCAACCTCAACCGGTCCGTCTGCAAGCGGAGCAACCATCAGGAGTGCGGATACATACTGGCTGGAGAGCCCCCCGTCGATCTCGACGCGTCCGGCGGGGAAGCGCCCGGTGCCATTGACGACGACCGGCGGGCAGCCGGTCTCGCTGGTTGCATCGACGCCGGCGGCTCGCAGCGCATCGACCAGCGGCGCGATCGGGCGTTTGTGCATCTCCTCGTCGCCGTCGACGACAACGGTTCCGTCGACCGACGCCACGGCAGCGGTGAGGAAGCGCGTCGCCGTCCCGGCATTGCCGAGAAAGAGCGGCGCGGCGGGCGGCAGGAGCCGGCCGGTGCTGGTGACGACGAAGCTTGTCGCATCAGGCTCCTCGACCGTCACGCCCATCTGCCGCAGGGCCGCGGCCATCAGGGTCGTATCCTTGCTTTTCAAGGCTCCGCTAAGGTGGCTGGTGCCTTCGGCGAGCGCTGCCAGCAATAAGGCGCGATTGGTGATCGACTTAGACCCCGGTGGCGAAACGCGCCCAACCAGGGGACGGCCGGGTGGGACGATGGTCAGCGCCGAGGGCAATGGCGATGTCATGGAAATCTCTTGAGGCGGGCGTGGGAATGCACCTGCCTGTTAGGACAACTCCGCGCCCGACGCAATCTGCCTTTAGGGATGCACGCCCTCGGCGGAACGGGCGTCGGCGAGCGCCTTGAGGTCGGCAGGCTGCAGCTGGACGCTTTCACCGCAGCCACAAGCACCGGTCTGGTTGGGGTTCTTGAAGGTGAAGCCCGAGGTCATCTTGGTTTCCTCGAAGTCCATCACAGTCCCCAGCAGGAAAAGCGTTGCCTTGGGCTCGACATAGACGTCGACGCCCTTGTCCTCGACATGGTCGTCGCCGGCCACCGGTTCGGTCACATAGTCGAGGGTATAGGCCATGCCCGCACAGCCGGCATTCTTGACCCCGACGCGGACCCCGATCACCGGCTTATCCGCATCCTCGATGATCTCGGTGATACGCTCGGCGGCGGCATCCGTCAGGCTCATGATCTTGAAGGCCATAAACTTCGTTCCTTTTGAAGGCATCTACTTTGCAGCCGATGCCTAGTAGTTCTTCCAGACCCCCGGCGTGATGAGTTCCACCAGCAGGCGATCGGGATCGCGGAAATAGAGGCTGTGACCGCCCTGCGGCCAGTCCACAACGCTCTCGATCTCTATATTTAGACTTTCGAGGTAGGTTTTCCAATCCTCGAAGGCCTCGCGCGGCACGCCGAAAGCGAAATGCTGTTCGCCATCAGCGTCGTGGGGCGGAATGAAACTGCCGGCGATCGGCACCGGCTCGAGGGTTCCTCCCCGGCGAAAGAGAATCAGCACCTGTCCCGGCTTGACGGCGAGCGGCTGGATGCGCTCGTTGCCGCCCAATGGGGTAAAGCCGAAGACCTGCGCATAGAAATCCCGGCTGGCCTCCACGCTCTCGACGTAAAGGCAGGTTTCGACCACGCCGTCGAGGACCGGACGCGTCATGCCTACCACCAGTTGAGCGCGACCTGAGCTTCTTCGCTCATCATCTCGGCACTCCAGGGCGGATCGAACACCATATTGACCGTCACGTCCTGGACGCCCTCGACACCGCGCACGGCGTTCTCGACCCAGCCCGGCATTTCGCCGGCGACTGGGCAGCCCGGGGCGGTCAGTGTCATGTCGATGGTCAGGTTCCGGTCATCGTCGAGATCGACCTTGTAGATGAGCCCGAGCTCGTAGATGTCGACCGGGATTTCCGGATCGTAGACGGTCTTCAATGCCCCGACGAGATCGGTGGTGATGCGCTCCACTTCCTCGGGCGGAAGCGAGCCCGAATGGGCCGTCGAAATGCGCTTATCGACCGCTTCCGCTGCTGCTTCGGCCGTATTTTCCGTCGTATCGCTCATCGTGTTACCTTTCGCTTACGCGAAGAACTTTCTTGCGCGCTCGATGCCGTCGACCAGCGCGTCCACGTCGTCCTTGCCGTTATATAGGGCGAGCGAGGCCCGGCAGGTAGAGGTGGTGCCGAACCGCGCCAGCAAGGGCTGCGCGCAATGCGTTCCGGCTCGAACGGCAATGCCGTAGCGGTCGAGGATGGTTGCGACGTCATGGGCGTGGGCACCGGAAATCTCAAAGGCGAAGATGCCGCCCTTGCCCGGCGCCGTGCCGAGAAGGCGCAGCGAATTGATGCGCGAGAGCTGCTCCTGCGCATAGGCGGCAACCTCCGCTTCGTGAGCTGCGATCGCCTCGCGGCCGAGATCTTCCATGTACACGAGCGCGGCGCCGAGACCGATCGCGGGGACGATGGGGGGCGTGCCGGCCTCGAACCTGTGCGGCGGATCGTTATAGGTGATGCCGTCGCGCGTGACCGTCTCGATCATCTCGCCGCCGCCCTGATAAGGGCGCATCCCGGCGAGGAGCTCGTGCCGTCCGTAGAGGATGCCGATGCCGTTGGGGCCATAAAGCTTGTGGCCAGTCATCACGTAGAAGTCCACGCCGAGATCCCGGACGTCCACCTTGGTGTGAACGGCTCCCTGGCTGCCGTCAATGAGCACCGGGATGCCCTTGGCATGGGCAATTTCGACGATCTGTTTGACCGGCGTTACCGTTCCGAGGACGTTGGACATGTGGGTGACGGAGACGATCCGCGTGCGCGGGGTGAGCGCCGCCTCGAAGGCGTCAAGATCGAAGCTGCCGTCATCCCTGACATCCACCCACTTGATGACGGCGCCCTTGCGCTCACGGTGGAAGTGCCAGGGCACGATGTTGGAGTGGTGCTCCATGATCGTGATGACGATCTCGTCGCCCTCGCCGATCCGCGGTCCCGCGAAGGCATCGGCGACGAGGTTGATGGCCTCGGTCGCCGAGCGGGTGAAGACGATCTCCTCGAGCCGGCTGGCGTTGAGGAACTTCATCGCAGCGACGCGCCCACCCTCATAGGCTTCGGTCGCGCGGTTGGCGAGGGTGTGGAGACCCCGGTGCACGTTGGCATATTCGTGCCGGAAGGCGTGGTCCATGCGGTCGAGTACGGCTACGGGCTTCTGGGCCGAGGCGCCGCTGTCGAGATAGACCAGCCGGTTCCCGTGGATCTCCTCCTTGAGGATCGGGAAGTCGGCGCGCACTTTTTCGAGGTCGAAGGTCATCGGATGTCCTATGCGGGTGCTCAGTGCAGCCCGCCAACCAGCCACTGGTCGATCACGCTCGCCAGAGCCTCGCGCAGTTCGTCGTGCTCGATGGGATCGATCAGTTCTTCCAGGAACCCGCGCACCAGCATCACCTCGGCGTCGGCCTTGGTTACGCCCCGGCTCATCAGGTAGAACAGCATCTCCTCGTCGATCTGCCCGCAGGTCGATCCGTGGCCGCAGACCACGTCGTCGGCATAGATCTCGAGTTCGGGCTTGCTGAGGATCTGCGCCTCGTCCGAGAGCATCAGGCCCTGCATCATCATCTTGCCGTCGGTCTTCTGGGCGTCGCGCGACACGACGATGCGGCCCTGGAACACGGCAGTCGAACGCCCGCGGGCGATCTGCTTGTAGAGTTCCTTGGAGCCGGTATTGGGCACCGCGTGGTTGATGTCCATGGTGATGTCGCAGTGCTGCCCATCCGAAACGAGATTCAGCCCGGTGAAGTCGGCATGGCTGCCCTGGCCTGCAAACCGCGCGAAGACGTGCGCGCGGCTGAGATTGGCGCCAGCATGGATCACCAGCGAGCGCAGCTGTGCGCCTTCGCCGAGGTTATATTCGTTGGTGGCGAAGTGGGTTGCGGGCCTCGCCGAAAGATCCACGGTGATGTGGGTGAGCCTGGCATTCTTACCGAGCGCGATGTAGCTGGCGTGGTTGGAGAGATGCGCGGCTTGCGAGCCCGAATAGGTCTCGATGATGGTGGCCTCGGAGTCGTCGGCGAGATAGATGCGCGCCGAGCTTGCCGAGTGGGCTGCCTCGCCCTCGGTACGCCGGTCGATCTGGATGATCGGATCGATCTTGCCGTCGAGATTGAGGTTGAGGCTCTCCCGGGCCAGAGCCGTGTTGATGTGCACCAGCATATCGTCGCGCAGCGTCAGCGCCGGCCCTTCGGATTTGCCGACGATAACGCCGGCGGGTGCGGTGCTGTTGTCCTGCACGATGCCGTTTGCGATCATGAGCTGGAAGGCGCCCGGAACGCGCAGCGCCGGGGCGCTCGCCTCATTGGCGGGCGCGGCCAGCGGCGGCACCGCCTTCAGCAGGGTCCGCAGATCAGTATAGTGATAGCTCTCGACGCGGCGGCTCGGCAGGCCGGCAACGGTGATCCGTTCGGCCTGCGCATCGGCGCCTGCGGCCTTCAGCTGCTCGACGAGCGTCGTTTCGGCGGCTGAGAGCCGCACGGGCATTGTCGGCTGCATTACGCGACGTCCTTCTCGTAATCGGCATAGCCGCGAGCTTCGAGCTGCAACGCCAGGTCCTTGTCGCCGCTCTCGACGATGCGCCCGTCGGAGAACACATGCACCACGTCCGGGACGATGTGGTTCAACAGCCGCTGGTAGTGGGTGATGACCAGCATCGAGCGCTCGGGCGAGCGCAGGGCATTCACCCCCTTGGAGACAATCTGCAGCGCGTCGATATCGAGGCCGGAGTCGGTTTCGTCGAGGACGCAGAGCGTCGGCTTCAACAGGGCCATCTGCAGGATCTCGGCGCGCTTCTTCTCGCCGCCCGAGAACCCGACGTTGAGGGGGCGCTTGAGCATGTCGCTGTCGATGGCGAGCTGGGCGCCGGCTTCCTTGACGGCCCGCATGAAATCGGGTGTCGAGATCTCGCTCTCCCCGCGGGCCTTGCGCTGAGCGTTGATGGCGGCCTTGAGGAAGGTCATGGTGGCGACGCCCGGCACTTCGACGGGGTACTGGAAGGCGAGGAAGAGGCCGGCGACGGCACGCTCGTCCGGCTCCATCTCGAGGACGTTTTGGCCGTTCAAGAGGATCTCGCCCTCGGTGACCTCATAGTCTTCCTTGCCGGCGAGGACGTAGGAGAGGGTCGACTTGCCCGAGCCGTTGCGGCCCATGATCGCGTGCACTTCGCCCGCTGGCAGGACGAGGTTCACGCCCTTGAGGATTTCGCGATCTTCCACGCGCACATGCAGGTCGCGGATTTCGAGGATGGGTGTGGTCATTAAGTAGTCTCCTGGTGTTGGACGTGAGCGGCGCTTCAAGCGCCCGGCTCGCCGTCCCAATATTCGAGATGGTTCTGTCCTTCGCGGCCGCAGTGGCGCAGGCGCCGGTTGGCGTCGATGCGACTGGAGACCTGGAACTTGCCGGAGTCCGGATATTCGCAGACCTCGGTCTCCGCGTTGTTGGCGACGCCCAGATATTCCAGCACGGTTGCACCGGTGTTGATGATCTGGTGGGCCGTTTCCCTGCCGCCCGTCGGAGCGCCGAGCACGTCACCAGCCTTGAACGGAAGACGCTCATCGCCGAAGCGATACGTCCCTTCGCCTTCGAGGATGATGAAGAGTTCTTCCTCGACGTGGTGGTTGTGGAACGGGCAGCTGGACTTGCCCGCCGGCACTTCATTGTAGCTGATGCCGAGCCCCTTGAGGCCCATCTGCTTGCCGAAGGAGATATCGGCGGACTCGTAAAGCGTGCCCTGCTCCCAGCGATCAAGCTCCAGGGTGGAGAGGCTGACGACCGGGCGGGTTTTCGCTTGGCTCATGCCGCGCCTCCCGCGATCAGCGAAGTCACGAGGAACGCTGCAACCGCCGAGACGGCGCCGGCAACGATTGCCGCGCCGGCGCGAAAGCCCAGGCCGAGCTTCTTCATGCTGGGCACGAAGCTCCAAAGGGCAAACAGCCCCAGAGCGACGGCGAGACCGTTGGTCAACGAAGGCACCATGTATTCGCTCATGTCACTTCCTGCGGCTCACGGATCAGCCGACGCTCCCCTCGAGGCTGATCGAGATGAGCTTTTGTGTCTCGACCATGAACTCCATGGGCAGCTGCTGCAGCACATCGCGGACGAACCCGTTCACGATCAGCGCCACCGCTTCCTCATCGCTGAGGCCGCGCTGCTGGCAGTAGAACATCTGGTCGTCCGAGATCTTCGAGGTCGTCGCCTCGTGCTCGAAGACGGCACTGGCGTTGTGACTCTCGATGTAGGGCACGGTGTGCGCACCGCACTTGTCGCCGATCAGCAGGCTGTCGCACTGGGTGAAGTTGCGTGCGCCCTTGGCCTTGGCATGGGCCGACACCAGTCCACGATAGGTATTGTCCGAGAACCCAGCAGCGATACCCTTGGAGATGATGCGGCTCGAGGTGTTCTTGCCGAGGTGGCGCATCTTGGTGCCGCTGTCGACCTGCTGATAGCCATTCGAGATGGCGATCGAATAGAACTCGCCGCGCGATTCATCCCCACGCAGGATGCAGCTCGGATACTTCCAGGTGATGGCCGAACCCGTCTCCACCTGCGTCCAGGAAATTTTTGAGCGCTTGCCACGGCAGTCGCCGCGCTTGGTGACGAAGTTGTAGATGCCACCCTTGCCGTCCTTGTCGCCCGGATACCAGTTCTGGACAGTGGAATACTTGATCTCGGCATCATCGAGCGCAACGAGCTCGACGACCGCGGCATGAAGCTGGTTCTCGTCGCGCATGGGCGCCGTGCACCCCTCGAGATAGCTCACATACGAGCCCTCTTCGGCAATGATCAGCGTCCGCTCGAATTGGCCGGTATTGCGCTCGTTGATACGGAAATAGGTCGACAGCTCCATCGGGCAGCGCACACCCTTGGGGATGTAGACGAACGAGCCGTCAGTGAAGACTGCCGAGTTCAACGTCGCGTAGTAGTTGTCGGACACCGGTACGACAGAGCCCAGGTACTTCTGCACGAGCTCGGGATGCTCGCGGACCGCCTCAGAAATCGAGCAGAAGATGATGCCTTTCTTGGCCAATTCCTCACGAAATGTGGTGACGACGGAGACCGAGTCGAATACCGCGTCGACCGCGACGTTTCCCGAATAAGGTGCCGCCGCGTCAGGGCTTGCGCCCTCGACACCGGCCAGGATTTCTTGCTCTTTCAGCGGAATGCCAAGCTTCTCATAGGTCGCGAGCAGTTCCGGGTCGACCTCGGCAAGGCTCTTGGGTCCCCCCTTGAACGCCTTGGGTGCGGAATAATAGCTGATCTCCTGGAAGTCGATCTTGGGGTAATGCACCTTGGCCCAGGTCGGCTCGGTCATGGTCTGCCAGCGCTGAAAGGCCTCGAGCCGCCACTGGAGCATCCAGTCAGGCTCGTTCTTCTTGGCCGAGATCAGTCGCACGGTATCCTCGTTCAGCCCCTTCGGGGCGACATCGGACTCGATCAGCGTCTCAAAGCCGTATTTGTACTTGTCGACGTCCAGCGCCTGGACCTTCTCGACCGTATCGAGATCGATGTTCTCCTTGAGCGTCGGAATATCGAGCACGTTCATTCTTCTTCTCCAAACCATCCCGAGGCTCGAGAGCGTCGGGTATTAAACTCTTTGGCAGCCTCAGGCTGCCCTGCCGTGCCGGCTGCGATGCCTGGCCAGAACCGTCTCGAAAGCCGCAACGAAAGCGGCCACATCCGACGGTTGCGAATTCCATCCGAGGCTCGCGCGTAGCGCACTCTCACTAAGCGCCCGCTCGACACCCATGGCCGCCAGCACGTGGCTTGGTCCCACCTTGCCGGAGGAGCATGCCGACCCTGACGACACCGAAACGCCCGCGAGGTCGAGCCCCATCATGGCGACCGCGCTATTCAAACCCCGCACCGCGAAATTGACGGTATTGCCGATCCGCGGGGCCCCGTTGCCGAAAACGACGGTCTCGGGCGCAAGCGCCTTCAACCCCGCCTCCAACTCCTGCGCAAGCCCCTCAACGGCATTGCTGTCATATCGCCGGCCGAACGCCTCGGCCGCTGCACCGAAGGCAGCGATGGCCGACACCGGCTCGGTACCGCCGCGCCGCCCCTGCTCCTGCCCGCCACCCGGCACGAGCCTGACCGTATCGGCATGCGCCTTGACCAGGAGCGCCCCGACACCGGCAACTCCGCCGATCTTGTGTGCACTCACAGCCATCATATCGGGTGCCGATGCGGCAAAATCGAGGGGGAGCTTGCCGAAAGCCTGCACCGCGTCGACAAAGAGGAAATGACGGGAGGCGCCGACAAGCGCGTTCATCCGTTCCATCGGCTGCACGACGCCCGTCTCGTTGTTGACCCAATGCAGCGTGACCAGAAGGGTTTCACCCGCCGCATCGGCGCGGCTCAACTCGCCGGCCAACTGATCGAGATCGATCACGCCTCTGCCGTCGAGGGCAATGGTGCGCACCGGAAGTCCCGTCGCTTCGGCTGCCCGAAGCGTAGCCGTGTGTTCGCCCGCGCTGACGACGATTGCGCTGACGCCAAGTTCGCGTGCACCGGCGACGATGGCCTGGGTGATCGCCTCGGCGGCCGAACCGGTGAAGACCACCTGGCGCGGCTCAGCCCCGGCAAGCCGGGCAACATGCGCCCGCGCGGCCTCGACGACCTCGCGCTGCGCGCGCCCGTGCGCATGCACGGAGGACGGATTGCCAACGATATCGAGCGCAGCAATCAGGGCTGCCCGCGCTTCGGGCAGAAGCGGGGACGCAGCGTTGTGATCGAGATAGATCGCCGGTCGCGTCATTGCTTGCATCCTGGTGGCAGAATCACCACTTCCGCTTCTTCACGCAGCCCGCAGGGCCGGATCAGCGGAATCACTTCTTGAAATTTCGCGCGCACTTTCATTACAAGGAGCGCTCTTGTCCGCCTGCCTGGCGGCCGAAAACCCGTTTTGAATAATTCTAAACTGGATTTCGGACCCATGTTTTAGGTAGCGCAGCGCGCTTAGTCAAGCCGCATAGCCCATGGAAGCGAACCAATGCCGGAAGTGATTTTCAACGGGCCCGAAGGCCGTATCGAGGGGCGGTACCAGCCGGGCAAGGAGCCGAACGCTCCTGTCGCCATCGTGCTGCACCCGCACCCCCAGTTCGGCGGCACGATGAACAATCAGATCGTCTACAATCTCTTTTATATGTTCGCCGAACGCGGCTTTGCGGTGCTGCGATTCAACTCGCGCGGCGTCGGGCGCTCACAGGGCGTGTTCGACCACGGGATCGGCGAACTTTCGGACGCAGCGGCAGCGCTCGACTGGCTGCAGATCGTCAACCGCGAGAGCCGCGGCTGCTGGATCGCAGGCTTCTCGTTCGGTGCCTGGATCGGCATGCAGTTGCTGATGCGCCGGCCGGAGGTGGAGGGCTTCATTTCCGTCGCGCCGCCCGAAAACCTCTATGACTTCTCGTTCCTTGCACCCTGCCCCTCGTCCGGCCTCATCATTCACGGCGACAAGGACCGGGTTGCGCCGCCGCAGTCGGTCCAGAAGCTCGTCGACAAGCTCAAAACGCAGAAGGGCATCACCATCGAGCAACAGCTCGTCGAGGGCGCCAACCATTTCTTCGAGGGGCAAATCGACGAGTTGACCGGACGCTGCGCCGACTATCTCGACCGCCGCCGGGCCGAGATCGCCGCCGGCGGCGGACGCTGATCCCTGCGATCGACCGCTCATCCCGGGCCTGGGGAGCCCGCGATCAAGGGATGGGATTTCGAGCAGCCGTCCGGCGCTAAGACGCCGGATTTCAGACAAGCTCAGGAATCTCAAACGAAAATGACGAAATTCAAGTCCGACTTCCTTCGTGTTCTCGATGAACGCGGCTTCATTCACCAGATCTCCGATCCCGAGGGTCTCGATGCCCTTGCGGCCAGGGAAACCATCACCGGCTATGTCGGCTACGATGCGACTGCGACCAGCATCCACATCGGCAATCTCATCACCGTCACCCTGCTCTACTGGTTGCAGGAGACCGGTCACAAGGCGATCAGCCTCATGGGCGGCGGCACCTCGATGGTCGGCGACCCCTCGTTCCGGGACGACCAACGCCAGCTCCTGACGCCCGAGCAGATCGAGACCAATATCGAGGGCATCCAGAAGGTCTATTCGCGGATCCTGCGCTATGACGGCCCCAACCCAGCCATCATGGTCAACAATGCCGACTGGCTGTTGAAGCTCAACTACGTCGAATTCCTGCGCGACGTCGGCCGATATTTCTCGGTCAACCGCATGCTCTCGTTCGATTCGGTCAGGCTGCGTCTCGAGCGGGAGCAGTCGCTCTCCTTCCTCGAGTTCAACTATATGATCATGCAGGGCTACGACTTCGTCGAGCTCAACCGGCGCTATGGATGCGTGCTGCAGATGGGCGGCTCCGACCAATGGGGCAATATCATCAACGGCGTCGATCTCGGCCACCGCATGGGCAGTCCGCAGTTCTATGCACTCACCACGCCGCTGTTGACCAAGTCCTCGGGTGAGAAGATGGGCAAGTCGGCCTCGGGCGCCGTCTGGCTCAATCCCGATCTCTTCAGCCCCTATGACTTCTGGCAGTACTTCCGCAACACCGAGGACGCCGACGTCGAAAAGTGGCTCAAGATCTTCACCCGCCTGCCACTCGATGAGATCGCAAAGCTCTCGGCACTCGGCGGCAACGAGATCAACGAGACCAAGAAAGTGCTGGCAACGGAGGTGACGGCGATCGTTCACGGCCGCGCGGCGGCCGAGGAAGCCGCCGAGACCGCACGCGCCACATTCGAGGCCGGCGCCATCGATCTGTCACTGCCGACGGCCTCGGTGCCGCAAGGCGAGCTCAAGTCGGGCATCGGTATTCAGGCGGCCCTCGTCCAGGCGGGCCTTGCCGCCTCCAACGGCGAGGCCCGCCGCCACATCGCCTCGGGAGCGGTACGGGTCAACGACGGCCTGGTCGAGGACGAACGACTTTCGCTTTCGGACAGCGCCCTGCTGCCGGAGGGCGTGATCAAGCTCTCGGTCGGCAAGAAGCGCCACGCGCTGATCAAGCCGGCTTAAGCCTGCCCGCTCCGCGAATGAGAGGCCCGATGCATGCATTGCATCGGGCCTTTTTGCTACTGCGTCTGCGTTTGGAACTCGAAGAGTTCGCGGAAGACGCCGGGCAGGAGCGCCGAGAGCGGATTGATGCGGAATTGCGGATTATCCAGCGGTCCGCGTACGGCAAACGTGACGCCGACGAGCCCCTCCCCTTCGCGCCCGCCCAATAGCGGGCCGATCAGCGGGATCTGCCGGAAGGCGTTGTTGAGACCGAAGAGCGGCACGTAGGTGCCGGTCAGATCGTATTGGCGCTCGTTGGTAAAAATGAACCCGCGCAGGGTGCCGCCGACACTCTGGCCGCTGAGCACGCCATCGGTCACCTCTATGCGGTCGTCCCGACGCACGAAGGTGACCTGCCCCCGCTGGAAATCCAGCCGGTTCTCCCGGGCGATCAACTCGCGCGAATCCTGGTGGTTGCCCAGGACCTGAGCCACATTGGCCTCGTCGATGAGGGAGAAATTCTGCAGCTGCAGCTCCCCCAATTCCATATCGCGCTCGGCATTGCGGTTGAGCACCAGGCTCCCCTGCCCGCCGGCAAGTTGCGAGTAGACGCCAAGCAGCCGCAGGATGGTGCCGGCATCGTTGAACGCCATCGACATGATGCGCCCTTCGGGCGTGGTATTGGTGGTGACGGCCAGGGCATTGCCTTCGCTGAAATTGGCCGAGATGTTGGCGCGGCGCAGGTCCGAGCCCGACAACAGCAGGTCGAGATCGACGTTGAAGGCGGTCGTCTGATAGAAGCCGACCGCCCGTTCGAGCTCGATATCGAGGGCGAAGGTGTCGTTGAACTGAGTGGTTTTCACCCCACCCGTTCCCGCTCCAAGGCCGAAATAGCGACGCAACATCGGCTTCAGGTCGAACTGGCTGCCGCGCATGATGAGCGCGTAGCCACCATTGATTGGCTGCACCTTCAGTGTTGCGCTGTCGCCTTGGCTGAGCTGGAAAGTCGAGAACTCGGCCGATTGCAGACCCTCGCTCGCATGGTAGCGCAAGGCACCGACCAGGTGCGCACTGCCGAAAGCGAGGTCGATGTCACGCAATTCGGTGACCTCGTTGCCCGGCACAGCCACGGCGCGGAGCGTACCCGGTACGCCGGCCGGCTTGCTGATGCCTAGATCGTTCAGAGTGATTTCGGCATTGGTCAGGTCGACGATCACCTGCAGCGTACCCTGCGCGTCGGGCTGGGCTACGACGCGGACCTCACCGTCGAAGAACTCGCTAGCATCAAAACCCATTTCGGCGAGGTCTTCGGCCGAAACGGTCGAGGCCAAGCGTAGCACAGGCTGGGTTCGCGGCGTACCGGCCACCTCGATTTCGGCTTCCTTGCCATCGATCGTGGCTGTGCCGCCAATCTGGAAACTTTCTTGGGAAGCGCTGAAAAGCAATTGGCCGTCGTTGATTTCGTGCTCGAGGACCGGTTTGCTGCTGGCAAAGTCCGCAACCGTGCCGTTGACTACGTAGTCGAGCCGGAATGGCTCCTCCTCGTCCGCGTCGGCAAGAGTGATCGTGGTCAGGATGCCGGCGTCGACGTCGCCTTCGAGCGCCCCAAGGTCGACGGGAAGGTCCAGGTTCTCGAGCAGCTCCGGCTGCCGCTCGCGCACCAGTGCCAGCAATGCGGGTATGCCCGAGCGGATGTCGGCGGAGATTTCGAAGATGTGCGCGCCTCCGACCGGTGTTTCCATGACGAGCGCGGGGTTGGAGACCATGACAGGCCCCGCCGCGGTTGACACTCGTCCGCCGGCGGCTGAGACGCTGAGATCTTCGTCGCGCAGCCGCAATCTCACTTCGCCGTCGATATCGATGGCCGCCATGCCCGGCATCGGGGCGACGGCCACGTCGGTCCCCACCATATCGACGGATATGGAGCCCTCCGGCAACGGGCGATTGTCCTCCTCGCCAACGGCGACGGACCCGACCGGGAACGAAAAGCTCATCTGCGCCTGCTTTATCGTTCCCTGCGGCACATTGGCGACGAGCCAGTCACGGCTCTCTCCAGCCATCAGGTAAGGCCAGAGACGCTTGAGGTCGTCAGCGCTGATGTCGTGGCCGGACAGGTCGAGATCAAAGCCCATGCCGGCGCGCAGCATATCGATGCGTCCCGACATCTCCACCCGACCGTCGCCTTTCGTCGCCACCAAGCGGTCGATGCCGGTCGCGCCATAGAGCGGTGCCGACCAGCCGTTGAACACCACCTCCTCGAAGGAGCTTGCCGGGGCCTCCATGTCACTAGGGTGCAGGGAAAGGTTCCTTGCCCTCATCGAAAGTCCGATCGTCGGGCCATAGGCCGCGTCGAGGCCAAGGGCAAACACGCCGGAAAGGCGTGCGGAGCTCTCCCCGATGCTGACGGAGGCCTCGGACATGGCGAAGGTTGCAGTGGGCGGCGACCACGCGACGTCGATGATCGAGCTTGCGACCGGAAAGAAATCGTCCTTGATCCTGAGATCGAGGCCGGTGAGATCGAGCTTGAAACGCCCTTGCTCGGGCTGTCCCGTTTCGGGCGAGAACTGCACATCGATGGATATTGCCCCGGCTCCCCGGAGGGCGGCGATGCTATCGGGATCATCGATGAAAGGCAGGAAGGAAGCAAAGTCGATATTGGAGATGTCGGCTTCGAGCCGAACGCCGCCATCCGCCTCGACCGTCCGGGCGAGCGAACCGGTCATGGTGCGGCCGCCGAGCCGGGCCGAGAACGTTCCATGGGTCTCCCGGCGATCGCGGCTGGACGCAACGTTCAGCGATATGTCCTCGAAGCGCCGGAAAAGACCGTAGACGGAATCGCTCATCTCCACGGTGCCGTCGCGCACGACCAGGCGCGAAAAGCGTCCCATGGCCACCTGCTCGACAATCTGCGCCATGGAGGCCTCGGCAGCGGTCAGGTTATAGATCAGCCAGTCGTTGTCGGACCGCAACTGCACCGAGCCCTCGGTCGTCGTATCGCCATTCACCGCCACGCCTTCAGCGGAGATGTCGACGGCAGGAAAGGCCGTCTCTCCCTCGAGTACGCGCACGGTGGCGGGCCCGCCCTGTGGATCCTCGACCAGTTCGAAGCGGGCAACGCGCGGACCGAAGAGGTCCTGCACGATCTGGACGCGCGGGCCGACCATGGTCACGGTGGCGCCGGGCTGTCCGAGCAGCGCGCGAATGGGCGAAAAGCCGATCTCGAGCGCATCCATGGCAATACGCGCGCCGGTCTTATAGTCGGATAGGACGACCGAGCTGAATTGAAGAACTGGCAGGATGCCGCCTTCGAGAGCAAGCCCCATGTCGCCGAGTTCGAGGTCGGTGCTAGGCGCCATGGTGGACATGGCCAGTGCCCGCGCGCCGTTGCTGACAAAGGGCAGTCGTATGGGGGTTACCAGCAAAATGGCGTAAATGAGGATCAGCAGGGCACAGGGAAACCCCAGGACCCAGACCGCGATTTTGGCGGCAAGACGCAAACGCGGCTTTCGGCGCGCCGGGATTGACGGCGTGTCAACGTTCGCGGTCAGTTGTGACGCCTTCACTTGCTCGCTTGTCTAGGGTCGGTCGATATGGCTGGCACCCCAAGAATCAACCGCTCGGGTCTCTTGCCCAATGATACCGGCTGGAATATGGCACCAAAAACTGAAAAAACCCCTGCTCACTCGAATGGAATAGGTCCATGAGCACACTGGCGATCGGCTCGGCCGCTCCCGATTTCACCCTCAAGACCGATGCGGGCACGACCTTCCGCATGTCGGACCATCGCGGGCGCCCCGTTGTTCTGTTTTTTTATCCTCAGGACGATACCGACAATTGCACGCTCGAGAACCAGGAGTTTTCAGCGGCGGCGGCGGATTTCCACAGTGCAGGTGCAGTGCTCGCGGGTCTTTCGCCCGATACGGTCGAGGCCCACTGCCAGTTCCGCGACAAATACGGGCTGAAGGCACTGCTCATTGCCGATCCGGAGCACAAGGCGATCAAGCCCTATGGCGTCTGGCGTCTCAAAAAACTCTATGGACGCGAATACATGGGGCTGGTGCGCACGACGTTCATCATCGGGGCGGACGGCGCGATTGCCGCGATCATTCCGGCCACGCGCATCAAGGGTCATGCCGATCGGGTGCTGAAGACGCTTCGCGAGATCACCGCAGCCTGATTTTACGCGTTGTCAACCATAACGCGCCATACTCCGGTAACCATGACTGGAGTGGTGCGGAGGGGTTGCGTGAGTAGGCGGCATCGAGATGGCAGCGCGGCCGGCTCCGAACCACGGAAAGCATCGCCGTTCGCACCAACCGGCATACCGGCGCCGCTCTTTTATGGGCTCGCAGGCCTTTTGATGCTGACCAATGCACTTACCGTTGCCGCCTTCCTGATGAGCCCGGACATCGCCCGGCTGATGAGCGGGCAGAATGAGGATGTCGTGGCAGCCTATGAAGAACGCGTCACACAGTTGCGCATCGAGGTCGACCGCCTCTATTCACGCAGCTATGCGCAGGCGGGCGACCTGAACCTGCAGCTTCAGGAACTGTCGCAACAGCAGGAATTGCTCGCCGAACAGCACGAACTGGTCAAGGCCCTCGTGACCAAGGCGGACGAGCTCGGTATCGAGGCGGCTGCCTTGCCGACGCCCGGTTCGGACGCGGATCTGGAGACCAGCTCGCTCTACCTGCCGAACACCGGTAATCCCGATATTGACGCGGTGGCGCGCTCGCTTGGGGATATGATGAGCGACTCGCGTATCGCCATGACCACCATTTCGCGGACGGCGGCGGGTAGGACCGCAAGCATCCTTGCCGAGTTCGACGCGCTCGGCATACCGGTCGAACTACCGACGGAACCGCTCACGGGGATCGGCGGCCCGCTGTTGCCTCCGGTTGGCGAGGATGCCGCTTCCGACCTTGTCGACGACGCCAACGCCGTGATGGCGGCGCTTTACCGCTACCAGGCGGCCAAGGGGATCATCGAGCGGGCGCCAGTCCACATGCCCATCGCCGGTTCATTCCGGCAGAGTTCGGGTTTCGGCAACCGCAAGGACCCGTTCACTGGAAGGCGCGCCTTTCATGCCGGCCTCGACTTCGCGGCGGCATCGGGAACCGCCGTGCTCAGTGCCGGCGCGGGCACGGTCAGTTTTGCCGGCCGGCAGGCAGGTTACGGCAATGTCGTCGAGATCACGCACGCGGACGGACTGGTCACGCGCTATGCACACCTTTCGGCCATTCTCGTCAGCAAGGGTCAAGACGTGCAGACCGGCACCCCGATCGCCCGCGTCGGCTCGACCGGCCGATCCACCGGCCCCCACCTGCATTTCGAGGTCCGCCGCGCCGATGCGCCGCTCGACCCGAAGCCCTTCCTCGACTCCGGCCGGCGCCTGCAGCAACTGATCTGAGCGCAGGAGCGCCGGCCGATGCTCCGGCATTTCACGTTCCGATTGAATCGGAGCGGGAGCTTTGAATAGCCCCGAAACATCACTAACTCGGCGTCATTCCCGCGAAAAGCGGGAACCTCTGTTGGCAGAGCCGGCAAAGGAAACGGAGGTTCCCCTGAGTTCACGCGGCAAGTGCAACACCTGCTAAGGTGTTGCCTGCAATGGGACAAAATTACCAACAGTTGGGTCTGCGCGAGCGGATCGAGATCGAGATCTGGCATCGGCGTGGGTGCTCGAGGCAGGCCATCGCCCGCCACCTGGGTCGCTCGCCATCCACCATCAGCCGGGAGCTGAGGCGG
>NZ_BSNS01000025.1:0-311 GCF_030160115.1 Devosia nitrariae
AGGACACCGCCGAAGAGATGAAGGTGGCAAAACCATAGACTTCGCGCAGCTTCTCGCGCTCGGTCTGCATCGAGGAAAGCAAGGAGTATGAGACGTTGCTGAGGGCACCCGTGATGAGATCGCTGAGGATCTGAAAGACCCGGCGCGCGAAGCTGTAGATGCCGAGACCCGCCGGACCCAGGAGAGCGCCGATGAGGATCTGATCGACGCTGAGCATGGTGATGAAACGGTTGCCGGACGCGAACAGGCCGAAGGCGCTGAGATCCTTGAGCGCGCTTGTGCTCAAGGAAAGGCGCGGCCACCAGCGCACG
>NZ_BSNS01000025.1:335-505 GCF_030160115.1 Devosia nitrariae
GCGCACGGAAACCATGGCGCCGATGCAGGCCACGGCCGCAGTCGCCAACTGTGAGAAGGCGAGTGCCCAAAGGCCGAAGCCGAACCACAGGAGCGTGAGACATCCGCCGGCCGCCACAAGCGAGGCCACGGTGGTGCGCACGGCCAGTTTCTTGAACGACATCGAGCGCA
>NZ_BSNS01000026.1 GCF_030160115.1 Devosia nitrariae
AGTCGTCATGCGCGCACGGCCTGTCGGCGTGGTGCGGAGTCGGTCGCAGTGTTGGGGGCGGCATCTGAATCCGCGTCAAGGCAAACATGGGTCATTGCCATCTCCATATGGGGCCGATCAGACTCCTGCCGACATCTTACAGGAAAATTGGATGTGCGACTCTACGACGATGATCCGGCCGCTGCATCGGGGTAACCTTCAATGCTCTAGGTGTGTCGCGTTGAGGGGCTTTTCTTACGGGACAGCATCGCCTACTCACCGTCACAACGTTTGAAGCCCGAGATCAGCGAGACATGAAAAAGGTCGCCTTCGTCATCAATTCGCTTGCAGGGGGCGGCGCCGAGCGCATCATGGCCCGTTTGTTGACCCGTTTGGCCAAGACGCAACCGGAAATTGAGCTGCACCTGGTTCTCCTGGACATCGAGCCTGAGGCCTACCAAGTGCCCCCCGAAGTGATCGTGCACCAGCTCGACACCGGAGGCTCGCTGTCTCGGGGTTTCAGGCCTTTCAAGGAAAAGCTGGAACAGATCCGGCCAAGCACCTGCGTCAGTTTCCTGACACGGGCAAACATCTTGAGCATCGCCGCCTGCCGATTACTGGGGGTGCGTTGCGTGATCAGTGAGCGGGTTAACACCAGCAGCCATCACGCAAAAAACATTTCGGGAAACGTGGCGCGGATCGCGACTTACCTGAGCTATCGGCACGCCGATCAGGTGATTGCCGTTTCGTCCGGCATTGCGAAAGATCTCTCGGAAAACTACGGCGTGCCCAAAAGCAAGATCACGGTGATCTCCAACCCAATCGATGCGGAGATGATCCGCACCTTGGGGGCCTTGCCCATGGAAATGAACTATGCCCGTCCACTGATCGTCGGCATGGGCAGGCTGGTCCCAAACAAGAACTTTGCGATGCTGCTCGAAGCCTTCGCCCTCTCAGGTGCGACGGGCACGCTGCTCATCATGGGCGAAGGCCCTCTTCAGGACGAGCTCATGGACCATGCCGACAAGCTGGGCATTTCGGACCGCGTCGTCTTCGCCGGCTTTCGTGAGAATCCGTTCAGCGTCATAGCAGCGGCCGACTGCTATGTGCTGTCTTCAAACGGAGAAGGTTTTCCCAACGGATTGGTAGAAGCCATGTGCCTCGGCACGCCGATCGTCTCGACCAATTGCCATTCCGGTCCGGCCGAAATTCTGGACGATCGCCCCTATTTCGATATCAGCGATGTCACGGAGTGCCAGTTCGGCATTCTTGTTCCGGTCAACGACGCAAAAAGCATGTCCAAGGCCATTTCGGCCACCGTGCTGCCCAGTCAGCGTGCCGAACGCGGTGCACGCGCGCTCGCAGGCGCAAGTCGCTTTGGGCTTGACAGCACTATCGCCAAATATTGGCAAGCCATCACGGGCGCCTAGCCTTTACCGCTTGAGAGAACCCAGTCGAGGCCTGATCGTAAACGTCCAAGGTCTGCCGAGCTACCGTGCGCCAGTTATAGGCTGACAATACCTCGGTCCAGTCGACCGCCGGCACACCAGCGTCGCTCTGGGCCGCAAGTCGATGCTCCAACTTTTCGGCGAGGTCCTCCACGGATGCGGTCTTGTGGTAGCACTCCGGCGGAAGCATCAAGTCCATGTTAGCTGGGATATCACTCAGCAGTACGGGGCGCGAAAGGCTCATCGCCTCAAGCGCGGCAATAGGCATGCCCTCGTGGCTTGAGGGCAGTGCAAACAGCGCTGCATTGGCCAACAACTGGACGAGATCGCTGCCTTGGCGGAAGCCCGCCATGATCACGCCTGGCACCGCGTCCGCCAACTTCGCCAGGTCTTCGCTGTACTGACTGGGATGGTCGGCGCTGCCGACGAGGACGAGTTTGACATCTTTACGAGCCAGACGCGAAAAAGCCCTGATGAGGTCATCCTGACGCTTCTCAGGAACAAGCCTGCCTAAGTTGATGACATATTTGCCGGGCTGCAACTGCAACTGATCCAGAATGGTGGGATCGCCGCTCAGCGGAGGGAGCTTGACGGCATTGGGTATATAGGTGAACGGAACGCCGAGTTCGGCCTTCAACTGCAGGGACAATGATTGGGCGACGCAAATGCGCCCCTGGGCAAAGTGCGCTTGGCACCATTCTCCCAGTCGCAGCACCAATTTTGCGAACGTACCCCACTTCTGGCGGTCGTAGTCCCGGCCATGGTGGGTGCAAACGACGTGTAGGCCCAAGAGCCGGGCAAGCGGCGCCACAATGCTGGGACCGATAGCGTGAACATGCAGCACCCGTGGCCGTACCAACCCAGCCCACAGTGTTGCCAGGACGCTGTGCGCCAGCGCCTCATAGCTGGCGCTGCGCGGTGACCAAATCGGCATGATTTGGCCGTGCGCCCCGAATGCAGCCCTTCCGCCGCGCGAGTACGGGCTTCTCTCCACGATGCAGGTCGCCAACCCCATCGCGTCGAACTCCTCCACCAGCGAGCGTACATGCCGTTCGACGCCGCCTTGAGCGCCGTTCACCGACCTCAGCCCAATCATCATGATGTCGATGGTTCGCTTATTCGCCAAAACGCTACGGCCTTCTTGATAACAGACTCCAGGGGTGTCTCCTGCACTGGAACAGGCGATGCATCCGCTTACGAGGTCTCATGCCTAGCTCAGCGGCCGGTTTGGTATAGTGGCCCCCGCGGGGCTGCTCAACTACTGGCTGTTGCTAAGATTAACTGCTCGGGTTTATGTGCTCGCTTCCAAGACCCGGCGTGCCTAGACAATGTAAATTTGCTAGTGCAAATGGCAGGCACAGGAGTGCCGCTGATCAAGCCCAAGGACAGGATGCCAAATGCGCAGTCTAGGAAATAACTGGAAGCTTGAGGCCGTCAGACAGGTGCGCCTTTTAATGGGCCGAGGGTATCGCCGCTTTGCGGCCCAGCAGGACATCGCGGCCCAGTTAGGGTTCACTATGAACGATTTGATTACCTGGGAGCGAGAGCTGGTCCAGAACCCGGATTGGGAGAATGAGCTTTTCTGCAGCGAGCTCGCCGGCGAATATCTCGATCGCCTTCTATCCGGCCACCCAACCAATATCCCGAACTACAAGGCGTTCGGCGCATACGCCAAACGCTACAACATCGAGCGGGCCGCAGACATCGCCAAGTCCAGCAAGCGCCATTCGATCCGGGACATTCGCTCGGCGCTGCGTGGAGCACACCGAGCTTGAGTCTGGATGATAGTGCACCCGCTAGTTCTGGCTGGCAGGCAGTCCGTTCGACGACTGCGAGTCTACAAGCGACACTCGGTTGGGTGTTGCTATAGCTGCAGTCACGACGAAGTCGCAGGCGTTGACCGTCTGGTAGATCAGCTCAATCTGCGCCCGCTGCTCGGCGTCATCGGCAGCACTGCTCGCCATCAAGATAGCCTTGGCAATCTCACTCTCGATACGGCAATTGGGCAAAAAGAGAAGGTGGGACAGTTCCGCGACAAGGTCAGCCAGCAGCCGATCGCGAACGGGGGCCTGTTGACCCTTGACAAACCTCAGGTAGCTGTCTGTCACCGCCAAGCAGGCACCGTCAGGTTCGTTAGTAAGCTCTAGCCGCTCAATCCGGACGATCTTACTGCAGACATCCACCACGTGTCCCAGACCCGTCTGGCTCTGCGCCACGCTTGGTGATGCAAGGGACGCAAACACCACAAACGCTATCGACGTTAAAACTCTACTCTTCATCGTACTTCTCTGCGTTACGCCGCGCGTTTAGTTAATAATTGGTTAAGTACAAAGTCAATAGAGAGTTCAACTGACATGGTTAACATCTTCGTTGGAACCGCCAACAAGCAGGCATCCCTCGCGGGCCTGCGTGCCGCACAAGGCCGCGCTGGAAAGGCGGAGCCCACTAGCGCCGAGCATGCAGTTGTCGCCGCCGTGCAGTGTCACTGCATGGATGATGATACCGTCGTCGCCCGCAATCAGGGCCAGGGCGTGCTCCCAAGATTGGAAGCAATCCCCCCCTAGCCCGTATACACATTAACGTGTTCGTACAATCAAGCAATCTGCGGGTGTCCACTCTATATCCTGCAAGCGGCAGTCTTGTATACTGATAGGTGACGGAACCGCTCCGTGATTCAAAGGTCCTTATGTATCGCGACGAAGTTCCTGCTCCCATCGCAAACACCACTTTACTTTACGCCGCCTGTTCAGCGTGTTTGATGGGCTTGGCCTTATGGGTTTTCATCGTCGAAGCACCACCCTTCTTTTCAGATGGCTGGAGCGAGCAAACGATGGTGGATGCGGTATCGAGCGGCACGATCTCCCCTGGCCTCTCGAACTCATCCAAATTGGCCTATCTGTTCGACTGTCGGGTCGCCATGACTTCCTTCACCGGTCGTGCTCAGCCGACGTCGGTTCACCAGGCAATTGCGTCCAGGTGTCTCTCGGATGCCGACAGTATGACGTTGGTTTCGCCTCAATTCGCCGTTGCCTGGCACACCGGGGCACTTGCCGCGGCGATGCTGCAAGACTGGAACGGAATGAATGAACGGCTTCGAAGAGCCTATGACAATGGTCGCTACGAACTGTGGCAGGCCGAATTGCGGGTCGATCTGGTAGAAGGCAACGCGGACCGTATCGAACCCGACGTGTGGCCACGTCATCTGGATGATCTACGCCTTTTGCTGCGGTACGATGTTGGGCGGCTTTTCCTGGTGGCCCGATATCATGCCTTGCCTCAACTCAGGCAGCGGATCGACTTGCTCGTGTTTGATCTGGCCGATCCGGATCGTATACGGTTTCAGAATATGGCGGCCCGGGCGGAAAAGGAGCGGCTGCGCTTGAATGGTCGCTAGAGACACTTGGAACGAATCTCTATTCGAGTACACAGGCTCGCGCTCTGGAACTCACCTCACGTGGCTGCTTCTGGCTTTCCTCGCCTGGACGCCGATCCCGCTCGGAAGCAACCGCCCCCTCTTCTGGTCAGTCAACGCCATGCTCGTGGGCGGAATAGGAGTTTATTACTTTGTGTCTCTGAGGTGGAGTCGCATGCCACTTCGGATTCGGGCAGCGCAGTTGTCACCGCTGCCGGTATTGGCCCTGACAATCATCGCCTTCCTGCTTATGCAACTGCTCCCACTTCGACCAGCGTGGCAACCGATCAGTTTCACACCGGGGGCAACAGTTCTGATGCTGCTGCGATGGCTTACCTATGCGGTGCTCTTCTTCCTGGTCCTGCAGGCTACGCGAAACAGACATCGCTTCGACTTCTTCATGGATGCAGTGCTTGCCATTGGCGCGCTTCATACCGGCGCCGCCCTGTTCATGCTCCGCAGCGGCGATACGCTACTTGGCTATCCCAAGCTTGCCTATATCGGGTCGGCTACGGGCACTTTCATCAATCGAAATTCCTTTGCCACCTTTGCGGCATTGACCTGTTGCCTTGGAATTGCCCAACTGGCCCGAGCGCTTTTGGCAGTAGGCAAGAGACGGGAAATCTATCGCGGCGATCTCATTTGGCTGCGGCTGGCTCTCACCTTGGGTGCGTTCCTCGTCGCAGCGGCTGCTTTAGTGGCGAGCCAGTCCAGAATGGGTGCGACAGCAGGGGTGGCAGGTGTTCTGGTGACGTTCCTGGTCATCATTTCTGCGCGACTGCACTCTCGGGCGAAGTGGGTATTGTTGAGTGCACTAATTGCAGGCGGGGGCCTGGCTGCTCTGCAAGGCGGCCCGCTGATCGAGCGACTGCTCGAGCTCGAACAATCGTGGGATATCAGGCTGGCATTGTACCAACAGGTCGTGGATCTGATACTTGCTCGCCCCTGGACCGGGTTTGGCGGTGGCAGTTTCGAGCTGATTTACCCTTCTGTCCACGCCCTGCCAGTTGCGCCGGACCGAGTTTGGGACAAGGCGCACAACACCTATCTCACATTGGCGGCGGAGCTTGGCCTGCCGATTGCCACCGCAGCTATCGCGCTGTTTGCAGCCATGGGGTGGATGCTCATCCGTGGCCTTGTGCGAGACCGCCGCCGTTGGTTTGCGGCCTCCCTGGGCTTGGGTCTCTTGACCGTCGTCGGCGTTCACGGGCTGGTGGATTTCAGCATGGAGATACAAGCCGTGACCATATGGCTTATTTCACTGACCGCTGCGTCGCTTGCCCAATGCGTGGGCCCACAGGCAAACACGGATCCGCAAGAAGTACCTTAGCGCAAAGATGCTCTCACCTCCGGGAACGCAAACATTTTCGAGTGTCGTAGGCGCCGCCCGTGTTAACCAGCACTTTATGTCGCAACTGCGTTGCAAGACTCGGCAGTAGCCAATTCCGCCGCTGCTTGTGTACTGTGCCGCTCCAAAACCTCTGGATAGAACGGTTCTAAATGCACGAGCAAGAATTCAATCTCCGCAGTTTCCTTGGAACTGTTCGACGTCAGGCCGGACTTATTCTTGCTGTTCTCGTCGTTGTCGTCGGCGCCTCGAGCGTTGCCATACTGTCTCTGACCCCTATCTACCGAGCCACGACGTTGGTCCTTGTGGACCCCTCCGAGAAAAACCTTCTCAATCCCACGAACGGTTCATCGAGTGCCGCATCAGACAATGCACGGGTGGAGAGTGAGGTTTCGATTGCCCAGGCGGAGACCATCGTGGAGGAGGTGCTCGATCGGCTCAAGCTTGCGGAGGATCCTGCCTATCAACCGCAACCTGGTCTTCGCGAAAGAATTGCCACCCTGCTTCGTATTGCGCCGCCGGAAGAATATACGACTGAGGAAAGGCGCATACATGCCGTTGGAGCACTTCAGAACGCGATCACCGTCGAACGGCAGGGGCTGACGTACCTCATCACGATCTCTGCCAACGCGAACACGCCGGAAAAAGCGGCCCGTATCGCCAACACAATGGCAGACGTATATATCCGCGCGCAGCTACAATCGAAGATCAATGGCGTACTCTCCGGACGAAACATACTGGAGGATCGGGTCACCGAGACCCGAGCAGGCCTCGTAAAAGCAGAGCGAGCTTTCAACGACTTCATCATTTCGAGTGCTCGAACGATTGCTGAGCAATCCGGACGAACAGACATCGATCAGCTACGGGTGGAGCTCGAGGACGTCGTCGCGCAGCGCGAGCAGGCCGGCGAGGAGCTGACCGTTTTGGAGACCGCGCTTGCCTCGCAGGATTGGGCGCAGGTTGTACAGAACCTGGACAACGGAACTCTGCGGGAGCTTGAGCGGCAGCGGCAGCAAATTCAGCAGCAGCTGAGCGATATCGTCGATGGTTCTGAACAAGCCGAGGCCTTGCGAGCCGAACTGGTTGGTGTCATCGATGGTTTGAGCGCACAGGCCAACGCGCAACTTGAGCAGCTTCGCGCTGAGGTCGCAGCCAATCGAGCCCTCGAGACTGATCTCCAGTTGCAGTTGCGTTCGAGCATCTTGACCAGCGATCTCCCGCCGGAGGTTCTGGCCACCATGTATGAACTTCAGCAGAATGCGGAGATTGCCCGCACTCAGTACCAGCAGATGCTGGTTCGCCTTCGTGATATCGAGGCTCAAGCCTACCTTCAGCTGGCCGACAGCCGTGTGGTATCCGAAGCTACGCCCCCCACAAGCGCATCCTTCCCCAATACGCGCTTTCTCATTGGCTTGGCTGCAATCGTTGGAACGATCGCTGGACTTATCGTTGCTTTCGTTCGCGAGCAACTGATCGGCGGCGTGACCAGTACGGAGCAACTGGGAGGCGTTTCGGGCTTCCATGCCATTACCAGCATTCCCCTGCAGAGGCGGCTTGGGCGGAGCGAGGATGGTAAGCCGATAAGGAGCATTGCCGAACTCGTCGCCAAGCAGCCGTATTCCACGCTGGCAGAGGCCGTGCGCCGCGTCATGATCAGCGTTGACCAGGCGCTGCGCCGTATCAGGGGCAATGAGCCTTCAGGCGAGGCAGCCATTATCCTGGTGACATCGGCGAATGCCGGGGAAGGTAAGACCACAGCGGCCGTTACCTTGGCACGCACATATGCCATTTCAGGGAGGAAAACGCTGTTGATCGACGCCGATCTTCGTCGGCCCAGTGTCCACCGTGAGCTTGGCCTGACTGCGAATGACAACCTAGCCAACTATCTTGCCTCCAATGCATCGGGCGACACCTTCCGCGACCTGGTTCACGCCGATACGCTTAGCAGTGCCGAGTTCCTCCTGGGCAGCAATTTGATCGGCAGCGCAGCGGGCCAGGTGGTTTCTGGCGAACGCTTTGGGAAGCTGTTGAGTTCGGCGGCGCACCAGTACGATATTGTCATCGTTGACACGCCGCCCGTTGGCGCGATTGTCGATGCGCTCTACCTTTCCCAGCACGTGGACGTCATCGTCAATGTGGTGCGCTTTGGCACCACCTCTCAGCGCGAAGTGCGGGCAACCATTCGTGAACTGCTGGAGGCCAAGCAGGATACCACTGAAATCGTCGCGGTGCTCAACGCGGAGCCCCAATCCCGCGCAGAGGCCCGGCGGCGTTTCGGCGGCTACTACGCGCAGGCTTGACAGGCGCTCGGGGAGACCGCCGATGATCGATGGTTCTTCGGGCATGCCAATCGCCTTGCTGGGGCTGGGCCTAGGGGCGTGGCTGCTTTTGACTTTGTACCTGGCACCCAGGCTGCACAGCCTGGGCGGGCTTCTCTACATCCTTCTGTCTGCTCGATATATCACGACCTTCTTTCACGACTACACCACAAAAGCGGTGTTCGCCGGGCAGAGTATCAATTCGTTTCTGACCCTCGGCCTTACGGCGCTTTGCCTCCTGATCACCTGGCGAGATCTGCTGCGTTACAAGGTCTTCCTGCCCGTCTTTGCCATGATCCTGGCTTTGCTGATGAGCGGCTTCTGGAACATGGAGCTTACGGGGACAGTCAACGCACTGATCAGGCAATTGCTATTCTTGTCCCTCATGATCCTGGTTGCCAAGGCCGTAGATGCCGAAGCCAATGACGGCTCGACAAGCAGGGCTATGCTCGCCGCATTCGTGGTGCCTATCCTCTACCAGCTGATGTCCATCGTGCTTCGGCTGGGGAAAGCGTCCGAAAGTGACGGTTCCGTGAGCTTCATGGGCGGATATGTCCATGAAGGCGTCTTTTCTACCCTTCTCCTTACCGCTTTGGTCATTGCGGCCTTGGCTGCGGGGCTGAGCTGGCGGCGGCGATCGATCTACGTAGCAGTCATATTTGCGGCCCTAGTCTTTGCAAACTACCGAACGGCAGTGCTTTCAGGAGTGCCGATCCTGCTTGCGCACTTCATATTCGGCAGCGCCACCGTCGCGCGCGCCCGCCTTGGCAACTATGTTCGGTCCGGCGCCTTCCTGCTGGCGCTCATCATAGGCTTCACTGTTGCTGGATTATTTTCGCAGCGGATGGCGGATCTGGGAACGCTCCTGACATCGGGCGGAGGCCTGATCCGCCCGCCAATGGAGCTTACGCCTGACGACCGCAGCCTGCTCTCTGGTCGAATCCTTATCTGGAACGACTATTTCTTTACCACGCTGCGATCTGACATTTCGCACTTGGTGTTCGGCTTTGGGCCCGACTCCTGGCAGAGAGCCTTCGCTCTCTATGCGCATAATGTTTACATCTCCTATATCTATGAGCTTGGCTTCGTCGGCGCCTTGATATTCGCCTACATGCAGCTGCACTTCATTGTACTCGCGGTGTTGGCCCGGCCCGACAAGAGATGGCATTTGCTGGGTGCGCACATCTCCTATGGCCTGCTCTGCCTGGGAACGATGCCAACCTTCACCATAGAGGGCGTGATCCTCTATGCCGTCATCTGCGGGTATACTGTCTATTATTACCTTTACCAACGCGTCCCGGCGAAACGCGTCATGTCGGGGAGCCGGCTTGCGCCGCTGCGCCACGGCTTCGCGCAACCGTAGACGAGTGCGCCAGACGATCAGCGTCCACGCAACAATCGCCGGGTACGATGCATGCTGCGTGCCGCCATCTGCCCCAAAGGCGTGGCCAGGATACGGAGCAGCGCAAGCCCCCAAGGATCCGTCGAGCCGTCGAAATTGACGATGCTGGCAGGAGAGAGCCCTTCGGTTCTCGCACTCACCATCGCGTAGTTGAAAATCTCCAGGTTCTTAAGGTGCGAGAGCCTCCTAGCCGCCGGAGGCTCGTGGAGCGCCGCCAGTGCATCGAGCGTGGGAACAGAACAGGGCACCGAATTGGCATACCCCTTGTTGGTCGTCATATTCACGGCATCACGATAGTAGTTGGCCGTAACAGCCCCGGTAAACAGCAGTTTGCCGAGATGAGCAACGCGCAGCCAGGTATCCTTGTCACCTCCGCGCTTGCAGCGGCCATCGGGAAACATGCCTGCTTCGATCAGGGCCGACCTGCGGCAGGCCGTTGCCGAGGTCCAAACAGGGGAGTTGTTGAACGTAATCCACTCTTCGATCAGTTCTGCGAAATTCATGGCCTTGATAGACCCGGCGTACCGCCGAGCGAAGGCATCGACCTCCCTAAAACCGCCTTCGAAGATGCTTTCGTAGCCTGAAAAGAGGATCGTGAACTCGTCGGGCAGCAGTTGACCGCCGAGCGCGGTCGCCAACGTCTCCAAATGGTCCGGCTTCCACTCGTCGTCAGCGTCGAGGAACGCAACCCAATCGCCCGTCGCAAGTTCGATGCCTCGATTGCGCGCCGCGTACCCCCCGGGGCCAGGCTGGGTCCGCTGTTCATGCCTTAATGCCCGATGACCGTGAGCTTTGACCCACTCGTAGCCGCCGTCGGTCGAACTATCGTCAATGACGAGTATTTCAGTCGGCATTAGTGTCTGGTTGAGCGCGGACTGAACCGCGCGCTCAATGTGTGGGCCCTTGTTATAGAGCGGAACGACGACCGAAAACCCATACACTGCTCTACTCCTGTCATTGATATCAGCTATTGGAGCAGGTTTCGCGCTCCGCCGCCATTCAGCGTCCGCTTGGCCAAGAGGAAGCAGAAAACCTGCCGACGAGAAAGCGTCAAGTTGCGAGAGTTGTGCCCAGGCCTTTCCAGTGCGATTTGACCGGTAACCACTCCGTTTTTTGTCATCAATTATGTGTTGACTAATGGGGGCCAAGCCCCAATTCTCATTTCGCGGCCCCCTGCAGCGCTGTTTCAGTAGCTGCTCGATAACGGTGTTGACTTATGAAGATCGCGCGAGGATTCTCCGGGCTGTTCGCAATTTGCGTGCTGGGCACCATGGCCGTGAGCGCGCAGGAATTCGGCGGTTCCTTGAGCGGTTTTGGAGACACGTTCGAAGCCGTTCAGCACGAGGCCATAGAGCGATTCCAGGAGCGTGTTGAAACAGGCGATGCCATGGCCAGCCTGGCCTTGGCCCGCAGATATCTGGCATCGTCGTCGACCGAAGAACAACGCCAGGGCATCGAACTGGCCGAGCAAGCGGCAAAATCAGGCGCGGCCGAAGCAAACCTGCTTTTGGGAAACGTTTATGGGCGAGGCGGCTTTGGTCTGGCACCGGATCTCGTAAAAGCCAAAACCTTCCTCGAGGCTGCGCTTGAGCAGGGATCGACGAGCGCGGCCGTTTCGCTTGGTCAGCTCTATCTGGCGACGGACTTTTCTGCCGAAGGCCAAGCGCGCGGTTTCGATCTGATCGAAGGGGCCGCTCTCGACGGAAGCATCGAGGCAGCAAACGTCCTGGCCGGTCTCTATGCAAGTGGTCGTGGCGTTGCTGCCGATCTTGACAAGGCCTTTGACTATTTCAGCGTGGGACTGGTGTCCGACCAGAACGCCACGATCGTCGCCCTTGGCGATGTGTTGCGATCTGGGTCGCGGCGTAGTCCACCAGATTTCGACCTTGCCATGGATTTCTTTGAGCAGGCTTCGGAAAACGGAGACGTCAGCGCAGAACGCCGCATCGCCGACATGCAACTGCGAGGTGAGTCAGTACCGCAGGATATTGCGGGCGCCATCGATATGCTGGCCGCTCTCGCCTCAGCGGGAGATGCTGCTTCTGAGATCGCCTTGGGCGATATCTTCGCCCGAGGCGAGTTTGTTCCCGTGGACAGTACTCGCGCCGTCCAACATTACGAAACTGCGGCCGATCGTGGCAATGTGACTGGTACCATCCGTCTCGCCGAAATCTACGCAACGGGTTTGGGTGGTGTGCCGGCCAATGTTGGAGAGGCGCTGGCACTCTACAACCAGGCGTCGAGCCTTGGAAGTTCCTCGGCCAAGCGCGCGCTCGCCCAGGCTTACTTTACCGGGCGGTTCGGCAGTGTAGATCCGGCAAGGGCCCTGGAGCTTCTGGAAGAGGCGGCAAATCTGGGCGACGGGGAGGCTGCAGAAGATCTTGCCGTTCTCTATGCTAGCAACGAGCCCTTTCCCGCCAATTACGAGAACGTCCGCCGCTATCTAGATCTCGCATTGGCAGTGGGCAATACCGACGCCGCGTTGAGCGTGAGTTCCGCCATCGTTTCCGGTCCGCTCGCACGAACGCATCGCGAAGATGCCCGCGCCATTCTGGATGGCGCCATCAACGGAGGCATCCCGGGGGCGCCAGCGACCCTTGCTCGCCTTCAACTGGATGGAGCGTTCCCTGCGGAGGGCGTGAGCGGGGTCATCAGTATGCTAAATCAGGCTGCACTGGATGGGGACGTTGAAGCGGCCCGCTTCCTGATCGGCCTCTACCGCGACGGAAACGGCCTGCTGCTGCGACCTGACCTGGATGCCGCCAACGACTTTCTCGCCGCTGTCGAGGACAAAATTGGACCCGACCTCGCAACTGTTGAACGGATCCATATAACTGCGTTGCAAAGCGAACGTCCGGAGACACTCGAGAAGATAAGCGAGCAGTTCATGACGCTGTCGCAGAGGAGTGCGATGGGCGTGCTCGACATGTTGCGGCGAGAGAATGCTCGAGCATATGTGTATATTCTCCAGAAAGGCCTCACCGAGCGGGGCAATTACACTGGACCAGTTTCTGGAAGTCTCGACCGACAGACCATTCGAGCATTCAACGCAACATGTGCAGAGCTTGGCGCCCAGGCTACCTGCGCACCGGGTCCCCTGACGAGGGGAACGGTCGTTACGCTCGGCAATTACATCCTTCAGCCCCCTCCCCTGGCTAGAGCAGCTCAATCTGAGCTGGAAGCGAGCGGACCGGCATCCGCCAACTAGCATTTGCGCAACGCGCCTTTATACTCTGCGTTCGCGCGTAGACGGATACTGCCATTAAGCAGGAGCACCAGATGACGTTCACTCGCCGAGATCTTCTCGCTGCGTCTGCGGCAAGCGCTGCAGGGTTGATTGCCGGTGGAATGCCACGCGCCGCAGCCAATGTCGCATATGTTGCACCCGGCGGTTCGGGAAACGGCACGTCTTGGGAGGACGCCGCCAGCATCGACAATCTTCCTGGGCTGATAGAAAGCGTTGGAGCCGGAGGACTCGTTGCGATCCTGGCAGAAGGGCAGTACGAAGTTGCAGACACGATTGACCTGTCGAACGCCTCGCAGGTCACCATATCCGGCTGTACACGGAACATGGCCGCCAGTTTTGCGAGGATCGTCGGATCGCGGCGCAACTGGAACGGCGGCAAAGCCAATGCGCGTGACTTTGGCGGCAACACACTCTTCAGGATCGGCTCCGGTGCTTCTGGCCTGACGCTTGCGAACCTCAACGTCAAAAACGTGGGGCGCGTGGCGGACATGTCCGGCAGTCGCGCTCGCGGCATGGTGTTTCAGAACATTGCGTTTACAAATATCCGCGACGGGATCTACACTGACGACAGCTCCGCCGTCAGTGGCTTGACCATCCGCGGCTTCAGCGGACGCGGATTCTCTAAGAAGGCGATTCGTTTTCACGGACGTTCTTCCAACTGGCTCGTCGAGAACTGCGAACTCGATAGCGGGCAGCAGTACGGTGACAATTTCGCCGTCGGCATCGAGTGCCACGACACCGCCAATGGTCTGCAAGTGGCTGGCGGCTTCACCGCAAACTGCTTGGATATACGTCCTCAGGACAAGTATTGGAATGGAGATGGCGTTGCCAGTGAACGTGGAAATTACAACATTGTTGTACAGAACCATCGTTCATATGGCCATTCCGATGGTGGCTATGATTTGAAGTCGGAAGCGACGCGGCTGATCAATTGCGTTTCCGAGAGCAACAAGCGCAACTATCGCATCTGGGGCGGATCTAGTCGTACCCCGGTCCAGTTGCAGGGTTGCCGTAGCCTCAAGCCAACCGATCGCGGCGGCAATGGCGCAGCCCATCACATGTGGCTCAGCGGCGCCGAAGGCGGCGACAATCGAGCTGCTCATGTCGTCTGGCAGAACGGGTTTCTCGCAGGCGGCAGCACAGATATAGCCATCTACGCGGAAGGCGATAATGTGGACGTGCATCTGGTAAACACCGATACTTCGGGCCTTCCGCGTTCCATGAACCTCTTCGCTAGTTCGGCAGATTCCTCTCGGCTCCGCCAGGGCTGAGCCAAGGACAGTTTTGACGAGGGGTGGTGGGAATAGCACCCAAGTTGGGGCGCGTAGCGAATGTCCAGTTTTTTAGATCGAGCCACTCACTCGCGTAGCCCCATCGAAGGCTCTCGACATGGAGCCCCACCCTTAGCGGCGCGATGCTCGTCTGGCGAAGTCACTAATAGGCTCAGGCACCACCATGCGCGCGCCAGACCGGGTGGACGAGCGCGTCGACACGTGGACACGCGTTCCACGGGGGTGGCGCAAAGGGCGCAAGATGCCAGCCATCCAGCAAGATCAGTTGTAGGCGACCCAGCCAAGGAGGTCGCCTGACGAAATCCGGTGTATCGAATATCCGGCCTCGGCTACCGATAAGACCCGGGCACTGAGATTATCGAGAACGAAATCACCGCGATCAGTTACGACGACGAGAATGGCGTGCGCCTCTCCTGCGCGCGTGGTGGTATAGGCAATGCGCAGCGCGCCGGCTGGGATGCCGGCTCGAACCAGCGTCGCGCGCTTGGCCAACACATAATCTTCGCAGTCTCCAGAACTGCCTGTTTCAGACCAGGTTTCAAATCGATCTGCTCGAGGCTTGATGGAGTTGTTGAATTGGCGGTTCACCTGCAAAAGCAGCTGACCCACCTCGTTGGAGTAGCGGAGGCTCGTATTATGGGATGGCTTGCAGGATGCCGGATTCTGCAAACAGAAAAGCTGTAGACCCAAAGGTGGCCTGACTTCCTTTGCACCAACTGCAAGAGACAAGGAGCAGACGGCGCCAACCAGAACGGCAAAAAAGACGCTCGCTCGCATTGACCTTGCCACAACGATAACTCCCATCATACTTGCAGTATGGGTGAGGTTGCCGATGGATGAGTTAATACGCTCCTAATAGTCGTAAATTTGTGCGTCGCCGCCTCGCGTTCGGCCGTCTTCCGCAGGATACGTTGCGACGACGAAGACCTAGACTGGGCGCTCTGTTTCGTCAGACCGCATAAGGCGCTAGGCGCCAGATTTGCGCCGTTTGGCGGGGCGTTTAAACCAGTGCTGCTTATACCTGTAGATGCAGGCTACGGCCGCTTTTCGTGCCCAAAGCGGCAAGTGGCGCAGCACACGGTAGGCTCGCTCAGTCGAAAAGGACGGTATGTTCAGCTGAGCCATTACGTTCAGCAAGTCCGATTGCTTACCGGCATCCGGGCTGGCAAGGGCTGCTAGAAGCCCATGATCCAACGAGCGTGACATATGGCGGGCGAGATAGCCGGCAAAGGCAGTGCCTGCCGAATGCAGGTTCTGCTTCTCGGCTTCGCTCGTCGCGACCGCGAGCTTGTTTGCGATCAACCGCTCAACGATGCCCTTCATCACCAGGTCGGATTCCAGAGCCTTGCCGTAGTCAGGAATACTGCCCGAGGTAATGGAGCCTTCGTGTATGCGGATGTTGCACAAGACGTTCGGACTGCTTACCACCGGCCCTTCGGCTCCCAATTGTGCCCAGGCGAGCCGATCAACGTGCCACGCACGATAGAGGTTGACAAAACCTCCCAAGGCTTGGAGCTGCGCAGGGCGGAACATCATGCCTGTCAGGTTCATGGCAATATTGCGGTCTCCAGGCAGGAATAAGCGTTCCAAAAAGCTGCTGCTGTCGAGTACTTCAGGCCATGAGAGATCCAGCGTCAGTTCTCGTCCAGCTTCATCGATCAAGCGGTTACGCGACCGGAGGAGAGACGCGTACGGGTGCGCCTGCGCAAGCTGTAGCAACTCCTCAAGCAAGCCAGGCTCGAACGCATCGTCGTCGCATAGAATGACCAGCCATTGCCCCCGAGCTCGCGTCAGTAAGTCGTTGAGCTTGGACACCAAACCCAGGGGCGGTGTATTCTGCACATAGCGTAATCGAGGACTGCCGTAAGACTCGACAATTCCTTTTATCGATTCGTCTTGAGTGTCGTCGTGTACGATTATTTCATAATCGGAAAAAGTTTGGGAAAAACAGCTTTCCAACGCCGTCCCAATGTAAGTGGTGCGCACATACGTTGGAATCCCAATGGATATTCGCGGTTGCTGTGCGAGATAAACCATATTCGAGACCTGTTCTATATTCAGCTTTACTGGAAGTAACTCATACTCGACACCTAACCGGTCGTCCAGCTCCCCTCGGTGCCTTACGGTCGCGCAGTTCGTCATGGATTGGCACTAGCTGCGATGACGACGGCAACTCGTCTCACGGTTTGATCATTCCACCGGTCTCCCCACAGCCCAGCTGGATTGCCACATCGGATTCAGTCGAAAATCGCTTCGCACTACTCGGTCCGATGCTCCGGTATATCCTCAGCGGCTAAAGTTCAAACGAGCGAAGATCTTCCGGATAGCAGCTGAAAGCGGCTGCTCACCAAAGCTCAAGGTGCGTAGCGTAAAGCGCCTGAAGAGCAACAGCATTGCGGCCAAATAGATCACGACACCCAACCCAACAGAGCTTAACAATTGCAACAGCGGCGGCATGGGGACGAAGTTCTGCATGCCGGAGACGCCTACCAGAAATAGTGTGCTGCCCACGAGCGGCGGAAACACAGCCCTGAATACGTCGCCCATGCGAAGGCCAACTCCTGGGACCGTAACCATAATGTTGAACACCATTCCGAGATAGCTTCGCCCGGTCAAGGCTGCCGTTGTTCCGACAAGGCCCAGTGTCGGAATACCGATGAGGAGCACGGCAACGGTCGTAGTGGCGTTTGCCGCATTGAGCCTCAGGATGGCTGAGGTTTTGTGCTGGGCCGATAGAGCAGACTGAAGCAACGCGCTGAGCACAAGCGGCGGACAGGTTAAGCATAGTGTGGCCATAATTACCGCGGAGGCGCTCCACTGAGGGCCAAACACAAGCTGCACAAACTCGGTGCTGACCGCAGCTGCGCCATAAAACACCGGGAACGTGAATAAGGAGGCGCTTGCCAACGAGTGTAGCAAGCTGTTCTCAAGTTTTCCCGTTTGCGCATTGGCAGCCGCATAGGTCGATAACGAGGCCGAACGAACCGGGTGGACCGCGAACTGGACGAGCGCCTCGAAACCGCGCGCTCCGACCCTGAAGATACCCACAGCAGCGGGTCCCAAGAAGAAGCCGAACAGGAGATCGGGCAGCCTGTCGGAAAGCAGCTTCAGCATCGATCCGCCCACCAGGCCAGCCCCGTGCCCCAGGGCCGGAACAAAGCCACGCCACGAGCCAACGCCAGACGGCAGCCAGCGAGCTGCAACCAAGGTCAGAATTGTGGTGAAAAGTGAGCTTGCCACACGCTGCACGACAAGGGCCCAGACTCCCCACCCCAGCAACGCGAGGGCGATTGCTAACACGCCTGCAATCAGGTTTGCGCCGACACCACGGCGGGCAAGACTTTTGTAATCAAAGCTTCGCCGCAGTTTCGACTCCGGCACAACCCTGATGCTGTCGATCACGAAACAGATTACCAGCACGGCGAGTATCGGCGTTATGCCGGGCGCGAAACTCGCCTCCACTGCCGGCCCAACAAGCACGACGACCAGGACCGCAGAGATCAGCGCGGCCGCCAGATTGAGCCAGAAGCACATCATGGCATACCCCTCGTCCCAGACCTTTTGCCTGACGATCAGGTCCGGAACGCCTGCGTAGACGAACACCTTGCCCATTTCGATGAAGACCATGGCAACAGCCAGTACCCCGATGTCTCCCGGCTCGACCAGGCGGGCCACCAAGGCAAAAACGACAAAGCTGACGAGATTGTTGCCAATGTTGCCAAGGACTGACCAGACCACGCTTCTTCGAAACTGGGATGCCAAGTTCATTCAGTGTGACTTCAGGTTGTCAGTCCACAGGACCAATCAGGTACACTGATCTGCGAAGCGAAGGTAAGCCAGATGCTCTGCGGCAATCTCTGGCAAGCAATATCGTGAAGCCGGCCCTGCGGAAAGAGCCGATGGGTGGTTTTGCCTTTGCAAGGGTGTGCTGCAGCGTCGCTAGGTGACCAGGGTGAAAATGCAACTATCGACCCGGACGTACGCCGGCACCAGAAGCTGTTGCTCGATTATGTTATCGGAAGAACAGGGGAATCCGGCGCTGTCGGAAACGAGCAGCGTGGAGCGTCCAATGCAGTCACGGCGCCTTTTCGGTAACTCTCTCGCGTGAACCCATGCTCGCCGCACGCGCTCGATCAAGCGATTGAGGTCGCTCATAGAGCCTTGTCGCCAGTTCGGACACGAAGCAGAACTTGACAGTGACATTCTAATACCCGTTAACTTTCTGTCTATGAAGGGGATAGGAGACATTGCATGAACCGCGTCATGATAGGCATTGCAGTGACGCTGTCCGTTCTTGGGGGCATCGCGTTCGGAGAAGCAGTACTTGCCCAGGAATCACAGTCCAACTGCTCAATATCGGGGACTGCCGTGCTACAAGGCATTCCCGACACGAAAGACGGATTAGCGCCAAGTGTTGGACGGGAGATAGCTGGATATGGCCGCCAGGCGAAAGCTTCAGACTGCAGTATCTCGCTTGTGTGCGTGGCTAGGGACGGCGGTGACACGAGCCGCGAGTTTGCGCGCCAACAATGCGTCGTTGTTCGTGACCATCTCGTGAGTGCTGGCTTTGCCAAAGCAAATATCTCGACCTCCCGCAAAAATCCGGGTGGCAGTTTCGCAGCCGGCGCTGTGTATCTGTCCGTGCAGTAGACACAGTCGAGCAGCATGAGCGACGGAAGGCGACGGTGATCGCCTCCCCCTCGATTGGGCACTAATCGATCTGGTGCCTAGGCGGGTCCCGCAGTGCCACCACGCCCGCTTCTTCCACCAAGGGCCTTACGTTCCAATAGACTTGGACGTCCGGCGCTCAATCTTCCTGCCGCACATCGCACCGGCCGGCGCGACGACGTCAAGCCGGCTCGACCGGCGAAAATTCGCGCGTGGTCGGCAGGCCGATAGCGAGATAGTCTCGGACCGCCGACTTGTCGATCAACCGACGGCCATCGATCAGAACGGGCGGGGTGTCCATATCCGCGAGCATGGCCGGCAATGCACGAAGCTCAGCCCAGGCCGTCATGATCAGTATTGCGTCGGCATCGGCCACCGCAGCGGCAAGGTTCTCTTCGAACTCAACCACCTCGGGCAGGATAGCCTGGGCAGCGCTCCTGGCGATCGGATCGTAGCCGACAACCTGGACACCCTTATCGATGAGTGTACGCGTGACCGCGATTGCCGGAGACTCGCGAACATCGTCCGTGCCCGGCTTGAACGCCATGCCCAATACGGCGACTTTCAATCCGCGAAGCTCGCGAAAGCGGCCTTCGAGCATATTGATCATCTGCGAGGGCTGATCTGCATTGACGCTCGCCACTGCCTCCAGCAGACGCATAGGCTGGCCCAATCGTTGTCCGTGAGCAATGATGGATTTGACGTCTTTGGGGAAGCAACTTCCGCCGAACCCACATCCTGGCGCGAGATAGCTGAGCATCCCTGGCCGCACTCGTTGACCATCGGGCAGGATAGGCGAGAACCGCTTGTCCAGATGCACCCCCTTCATGACTTCCATCGCATCGACACCGAGTGCTGCCGACGTGTTCCCGATCTCGTTCGAAAAGGAGATCAGCGTGGCAAGCAGGGCATTCGAGGTGTACTTGACCATCTCGGCGGTGCTGGGTGTCGTGCGCACGATGTCGACACCCGGGAACGGACTGTAGAGCTCCGCCTGCCGATCGATCGATGCGTCATCTATGCCACCGATCACCACCCGGTCTGGGTTCATGAAGTCGGCAATGGCCTCGCCCTCTTTGAGGAACTCCGGGTTCATGCCGACACCAAAGTCGATACCGGCTTTTTTACCCGATGCACGCTCGAGGATGGGAAGGACGACGGTCTCGGTCGTGCCCGGAACCACGGTGCTTTTGACGACGACGACGTGATATTCGTCTTTGGTAGCCAGTGCTTCGCCGATCTGCCAGGCCGCCTTCTCGATATAGGTGAGATCGATCTCGCTGCCGTTGAAGGGAGTGCCGACCGCAATCATGGTCAAATCCGCACCATTGACTGCCGCGGCCAGATCCGCGGTAGCCGACAGGCGTTCGGGTACAACACTGGCCAGCACATCCTCCAACCCCGCCTCATGGATTGGCGGGCGCCGGGAATTGATCATATCGATCTTCCTGTGATCGATATCGACGCATTGGACGATATGGCCCTTGTGGGCGAGACAGGCGCCTGACACGAGGCCGACATAGCCGGTTCCGATAATCGCCACTCGCATTATGCGTCCTCCGCAACCCGGTTTTCGCTGTACCACAGAAGCGATCGCCGCAGTCCCTCATCGAGGTCGATCGAGGGTTCAAAATCCAGTTCCGACCGCGCCTTGTCGATCACGGGACAACGTCGGTTGGGATTGTCGGTGAGGTATTCACGATCCGAACTCTCGGAAAAGATCACTTGGCCGCTATAGCCGAACTCCTCGGCCGCAATGGCGGCGACTTTCCTGGCGAGATCGAGCATGGTGACCTCGGGCGTCGGATTACCGATATTGTAGGCTTCGCCCGGCCGACCCCGCATGAGTATCCTATAGTACCCGACCACGGCGTCCGCGACATAACAGAAGGTCCGCGTTGGCGACCCGGAGGACAGCAAATGGACGTCGCGGCCGTCGAAAATATCGCGCGCGAAGTCGGGAAGAACGCGCCGGTCGGTAATCTTCAACCCCGGTCCGTAGTTGTTGAACGGGCGGGCAACCGTAATCGGCAGACCATACTGCCGGGCAAAATTGACGCACAGCGTTTCGCCATAGCGTTTGCTCTCGTCGTAGCAAGCCCGCGGTCCTGTGCAGGAGACATTGCCCCGATAGGTTTCCGGGGTGGGAATGTTTTCCGGCGTCGGGTCGCCATAGATCTCGCTGGTCGAAAAGAATAGAAATCCCGATACCGGGTGCCCCTGCGCGCTCGCATCCCGCGTGTAGTCCAGGAGACGGCGAAGGCCCTCGACATTAGCATCCATGGTCTCAATGGGGTACTGCCGATAGTAGATCGGGGACGCAATGGAGGCGGCATGAACGATATAATCGAAGATGGCCTCGGACTGAGGCAGCGGATCGATGATATTGTGGGTCACCAAGTGTAAATTGCGGTCCCCTTCCCGGTGCTTCAGCCAGTCCGGAACTCCACGAATCCAATTGTCGTAGATCGTCAAATCGATGGGCGGACCAAAATCTTGCATGTTCCAGTGCAAGACGGCCTGCACCATGTAATGGCCGAGGAATCCGGCGCCGCCCACGATCAGCAACCGCTTGCCGGACATGGCGGTAAAATCCGTGCGCAACCGATCCACGATGTAATCGAGATCGGCGCCGACCACGTCAGCCGCACTCGCGGTCGCTAGGGTGGTGCTATGCATTGAAGAAGGCATCCTGTTGTTGACGTAGTTGCACCGAAAGGTTGTCCGGCAGGTCGACGTCTTCGATCCGTATCGGGCAATCTTCCGACACTTCTCGTTTGAGCACCGATCCCTCGGCCAGCCCCATGAGCAGCAGACCCTCACTACGCGCGACTTCCGCATTCTCGCACGTGCCATAGGTCATGAAGCCTCCTAGCCCGTCCAGCGTTTCCCCCGCTTTCAGGTCCCGCTTGGCGATGGCAACGACATCGACGACGGGCCCCGCGAGCGGCGCGATCACCACATCCCGCTGCAAGGCCACTCGTGCGATCGACAGTGGAGCCTCGAGCGCCATCAGGTGCTGGGGGGTGTAAAAGCAGTAGAGCGGGCCTTTGCCGAGCTTGCCGTAGTCGAGCCACACCTTCTGCGAGTCGTTCTTAGCCGCCGCCAGGACATAGCACCCCGGTCCGGGCGTGGCGCCCACCACGTAGTCCACGATCCCCCCCTTCTCGCGCAGCATGTCGATGTCATATTTTGAAACGACCGTGTCGATGTGCTCCCGGTGCTCGAAGCCAAACATGCCGCGCTTGGCCACGCGCATACCCGTGGCATTGGCCACGATGGCCTGCTCGAAAGAGATCTTGGTGCCATCCGCGAAACTTGTGACCATTTCGGCGGACATGCCCCACTTCGCTGCAAACCCTGCCTGCGTTGCGGGTGTGCGCTTGTGGTCCTCCATCCCCTTGATATTGCCGCACAGCAGCGGCTCGAGTCCCAGAACCTTCACATAACGATAGAGATTCATCTGGACGGCAGGCTGATCTCCATCCACGCCCGAGATGAGGACGCCAGACGCATCGGCCTTTCGCTTGAGAATCGGCCCAATGGTCGCGTCGAGTTCGGCGTTCATCAGCAGCACGTCCTTGCGTGCCGCGATGGCGTTGAGAACCACATCGGTTCCGTAGCCGACCTGCCCGGTGCCCTCCATGATGATGTCGATGCCGTCGGCGGTGGCTGCCAGTTCAGCGTTACTGGTGACGCAATACTTACCGTCGTCCATTGCCGCCTTCGCGTCGCTGGCGGAGTTAACTTCGGCGATCTGATCGCGAAGGATGCCGGCATCCACATATGCGCTGACCGCCTTTTCAACCGTGCGGTTGCAGATCATTGCGAGACGGATGCCTGGCATACCGTGAACCAGCTGATGAGCAATCCCCTGCCCCATAAAGCCGGCACCGAATATGGAGAGTTGCACCGGCGACCCGGCCTTCTCCCGCTTTTCCATCTCAACATCGAAACTAAACATGAGGCACCTCTTGAGAAATCGGCCCGTCGTCTATCTGTGCTTCTGATTTTTAGACAACAGCCGACGCCAGCTTGCGAGCTTCCTGAACCGCAGTCTCCCCGGAGCGGCTGATCAGCGCCGCTGAACCACGATCAAACGAGTGATTGAAATTGCGTGCGAATGGCGTTGAGGCGGATGTCATTCCCCAACTCCATCATACCCGAAATCGGCACCCTCTTCGACGAGTGGCCAGCCGGCATCCTTTTCCGACAACGATGTGACCGGGTCCGGCCACTGGATGGCGAGCCGCGGATCATCGTAGCGCAGTCCGCCCTCGGCACTAGGCGTGTACGCGGCCGAAACCAGGTACGACACCTCTGTATTGTCGGCCAACGTCAGGAAGGCATGCGCAAAGCCCTCAGGCACCAGAACCTGACGGTGGTTGTCGGCGGTGAGCTCGAACATTTCGTGCTGCAGGAAGGTCGGCGAATTGCGACGCAGATCCACGATGACATCTACTACCACCCCTGCCGTACATCTTATCAGTTTCGTCTCACCCGCGGGCGGCTTCTGGTAGTGCAATCCGCGCAGCGTTCCCTTGCTCGCGGAGTAAGACATGTTCTGCTGTATAAAGCTGACATCAACGCCATGCTGGTGCAGCTCGTCCAAGCACATTGTGCGGGCAAAAAATCCTCTCTGATCGGATCGGGCCTCCAGCTCGATTGAGAAGGCCCCCGGCAGGCGTGATGCGTGAAATTTCATGGAAGCCAAATCCTTGAGGGAGCGGTCACAACCCAGCCGCTTGTTGCCCGACCGCTAATCCTGCCATGTCTTCCACGGCGCGTTTCCCTCTGACCACACTTGGTCCAGGACCCGCTTGTCCCGCAAAGAGTCCATGCTCTGCCAATAGCCTTGGTGATGATAGCTCCCCAACTTTCCCATCGCGATCATCCGATCCATAGGCTCCTCTTCCCAGACCGTCTGAGGCCCATCGATTAGGGAAAGCACCTCCGGTTCGCACACGAAAAATCCGCCATTGATCAACCCGCCGTCGCCCTGCCCCTTCTCGCGGAACGCCTCAACCGTCGTGCCGGCATCCCCAATCCGCAACGCACCGTAGCGCCCCGGCTGCGAGACTGCGGTCAGCGTGCAAAGCGGGCGCTCCGCCTTGTGCTGCGCAATCAGGGCTGTCAGATCGACATTGCCGAGGCCATCGCCATAGGTCAGACAAAAGGTCTCATTCAGGTGCGCACGTGCTGCCAAAAGACGCCCGCCCGTCATTGCATCCGCGCCCGTATTGAGAACCGTCACGCGCCAGTTCTCGCGCGCCCCCCCCAGCCAATCGACATCGCCCGTCCCCAGATTGATAGTAAAATCTGAGTGCTCTGCCCGATAGCCGATAAAGAAGCTTCTAATGACTTCGACCTTATAACCACCTAAGATGACAAAATCATCAAAGCCGAACGACGAGTAATACTTCATTATATGCCACAATATCGGCATACTGCCCACATTAACCATGGGCTTCGGTCGGATCGACGTCTCCTCACTCAACCTCGTACCGTATCCGCCAGCAAAAATAACAACTTTCATTGTGAGCCCTGAATTTATTCCCCCGGGGCAGTCATACTGCGCTGCCTATGTCGAAAACAAGTATCGACTCATTTCCACAATAAAAGCAACGGCGCCTTTGCCGATGCTGAAGCCGGCCGCCTGTTTACCTTAACGGCCCGTCCGTACAAGCGCGCAAAGCCTCAGGCGGCTAAAAATTGGACTGGGCCGCAGCTCTGGAACAGAGCCATCCGCAGTTGCAACGACTGGCAAGAAGACCACGCGGCACCGCCCGCCGCTACCTGCTTGCGCTTGCCAATAACGGCGCCGGCTTGGCGCGAGCGGATGTCGAGGCATTCCGACGGGCGCAATGGTTCAAGTATTGCTGCGTCGAGACGCCGACCTCAAGCTCGGACCGTTCATATGCTTAAAGCCTGGGGCGGCGACCAATTGCCCGGCGGACGTCATCGCCCAGGCCGGCCTATCGATGCAGACGCGCCTCGCTGATACCCGCTCCAGGCAGGTCCCTGCCCCTGAAACGCGCGCTCCCAAATATATCCCGTAAATTCGGGAACCACCGGCCATTGGAGGTGGAGCGGGTCGGCAAAGTCCTCGTTCGGGAACGTCATTCCAGTTGCGTCAACCAGTACGGCGCCGGTACCGGAAAGCGAACTCCTGACATTGGTGAGGAACTCGGCCCGCTGCTCGCCCGTGCTGTCGGCACTTTCAACCCAGGCCGGCATGAACGGAAACAAGACGAGAACCAGCTTGACCCCGCGGCTGGTCAAATCGGTCGCCATGCGCCGGAGGTGGTCAAAGCAGGCCGCTTCCATCCGCGCCGGACCAACAAGAAGGGGCTCATCCCTGAACATCGGCCCGGAACCGAACTCCTCGAAGACCAACTGGTCAGACAGATCCGGCAGGCGGATGACATCACCGATGAACGTGAAGGCGCGGAGGTTGCGGAAGTAAACCCACCACTCGCTGACCTGGCCCGACAGATAGCTCTCCAGGAGCTCAGGATCAAAGAACTCCGTGGCATTGGTGCTGCAGGCCTCAAAATCCCGCGGCGCGACGACTGAGATCACCGTGTGTGTTCCGGGGCTCAAGTCGAGCAGGAAGTTTGTCAGCTCATGCGTCTGATTGATCCGCAAAAAGCACGGTGCAAGGTTGGCGACCCCGCCGACGGCCTCACGTTCTTTCAAGGGGATTTCGCCGAAGCTCAGATTGCGCCAGGTCACAGACGAACCGACCGCGATGACGCCGCTCTCCAGCAATTCGGGGTTGGCACGCATCCATGCCAGTTTCTCATCGATACACCAGGTCCCGTTCACGGGCGGCGCAGGCAGCCTATCGACCGCGCCAAGTGCTGCGATTGCGGCTGCTGCAAAAAGAACCGTGCCGATCGCCCCAATGGCAAAAGTGACAATGAATGCCACGCCCCCGCTTCGCCGCGATAGTGCGCGTCGGCGAGGCGGGTTCTTGCTTGCCTTCACCTCAGATGGATTGAGCAACTCGTCCAAGGATCGCCTCCTAGAAATTGAAGTACAGGAACACCTGGATGGCACTCATCTGGCTGAGCGCGACAACAAAGACGACGCCCAGAGCAAGGGGGACGGCAGGGTGCGCTGCGAGACCGCGCAGGCGCCGTCGAGCCAGTCGATCGGGAAGGTATCGAAAGATCTGCTGAGTGTTTGGCGCAAACAAGACAGCACCGGTCAGAACCGCCATCCACGCCATTACCTCGACAGAAGGAAGATGCGGCGACGGGCGGAAGCCGACACCCAGCCACCTCAGCGAGGATCCGAGGGAAGAAAGCCTGGCAGGCAGATCCACCCCATTGGCGCCGAACATCGAGCCCAAAATCGAATGGGCGACATTGAGATCGGCGGCGCGGAAGTAGACCCAGCCGACGACAACAGCCAGCAGCGTCAGACAGCGGTAGAACCAGGTCAAGGCCCATCCTGTCGAAGCGGTGCCGTCGGAACCCGTCAGATGGCGCCATGCGTGACAGATAATGAGATAAATTCCGTGCAACGCCCCCCACACCACAAACGTCCAGGCTGCACCATGCCACAGGCCGCCGAGCAGCATAGTGATGAAGAGATTGACGTAGCGCCTGACCGGACCTTTGCGGTTCCCTCCAAGCCCGATGTAGAGGTAGTTGCGCAGGAAAGCGGAAAGCGTCATGTGCCAACGGCGCCAGAAGTCGACAATGCTTGTGGCTTTGTAGGGCGAGTTGAAGTTGATCGGCAGCCGGATGCCGAACATCATGCCCAACCCGATGGCCATGTCTGAATATCCGGAAAAGTCGAAGTAAAGCTGCAGCGTATAGGCGATCGCCCCACCCCATGCCTCGAACATCGTCAGTACGTCGCCAGCGGCGGCGGCACCGAAGATCGTGTCGGCTGTCGGTGCGACAGTGTCAGCGATCAGGACTTTCTTTGCCAGCCCAACGACGAATATTGCGAGCCCGAATGCCATCTTCTCGACATCGGGCCGAAACGTGCCCGCAGATTCGATCTGGTCATGGACGCTGCGAAAGTTGACGAGGGGACCAGCAATCAACTGCGGGAAAAACCCGACGAAGAAGCAGTAGTCGACGAACCCGGTCTTGACGAAGAGGCCCTTTCGCGCATCGACGAGAAAGGCGATCTGCTGGAAAGTATAAAAAGAAATCGCAAGTGGAAGGGCGACCTTTGGTATCGACAGAGCCATGCCGGTCGCCTCGGCGAGGTTGGACATTATAAACGCCGAGTATTTGAAGTACCCAATGAGCGCGAGATTGCCGGCCACGCCGATACCGAGCAGGACCTTGCCAAGCGGTTGCTCCCGGTAAAAAACGATCGCCCGGCCGATCGCGTAGTTCGACAGGATGCTGCCGATGAGGATCAGCAGATCGGCGACCCGCCAGGATCCGAGGAACCAGAACGACGCCAGAATGAGCCAGATCAGAACGCCGAGGCGCTTGCCAAGACCACCAAGTACGAGAAAGCCGGCGAGAACAACCGGCAAGAATGAAAGTATGAACTCATATGAGTTAAAAAGCATTGGGAGCGATGACCGGAGGCTTCAAACACAGCACCTCAACTCGTGTTCCTATAGTAGCATCACCCGGGACGTCGGTCACTTGCGCGTCATCTGATGCAGACTCCCTTGGAGAGCCAAGTGGGGCGCTACGCCCCTCACCACCACAAATGCACACTGCCGGTCGAATGCTAACTCGTGCGGCGGCTACCGCCCCTGGGGAAACAATCGAGACTGGTTCAGCAAAGCTTGGGGTTAACCGGCGGATCGGCGGCCGGCAGAGCCACCCGGACTTGCACCGGGCTCCTGCGACTGTTGATGATCTAGCAGGGTCCCAGATCGCAAGCAACGAGCGGCCTGAGCAATTGGTAAAGAAGTGAAGCGGGCGCACGGGCGCGACAGGCACCGCGGACTAGTCAGTTCGGCCAGCCTGGCCAAGCTGCGCACCAGCCGCAAACGTGGCTTCTCCGGGCGCCTACCCCCGGCGACCTATGACCGTCCTGGTCCTGTACGACCGTTGTACCCAGCGGCGATACCCCGACGTTTGTGCCGACCGCAACGGAAGGTTACACCGGGTCCGGTAGCTTTCGCCTCTTTATCCGGCGAGAGCCGACGTGCACTTCTCCAGCGCCTCGATGAACCCGGCGAGCGTGTCGGCTCCATAGAACTCCGAAACCGGCAGTACGATCGTGTCGGCGAGATAGGCTTCCGCCCCGGGAAAAACGGGCTCGCGCAGCGGCGCCAGATCGAACGGATAGTTCGTGCCCGGGAACGCGGTGCGGTTCCTCAGCATCGGTACCTTGTAGAGCGGCTCTTCGAGGTAGCCAGGGCACGCCGGCAGTCCTTCGGCCTTCAGCGCTTCGACAAGGGCGTCGCGGCCGCCGCGGAAGGCACCGGCATCGACGGTCAGGGTGAAGAACCAGTAGACGCAGGTATCTTGCGGGCGTACGGCCATGGGCGTGAGGCCGGGGATGCGCTCGAGGGCGGCGCGCAGACCATCGCCGAAAGCCTGGCGGCGCTCGACGATCGAGGGCAGACGCTTCAATTGGGCAATGCCGACCGCGCCCTGCAGCTCGGTCATCCGCAGGTTAGGCGCGAGTAGATCTATGCGCCGCATGGCGCTGCCGAGGTCGCGCCGGTAGTTCTTGTCGGCAAAGGCCGCCGCCTTGGCAGCGTCGGTTTCGTCTGCAACCAGCAGCAATCCACCATCGCCGGTCGAGATGTGCTTGTAGTCGTTGGTCGAAAAGCAACCGAAGCGGCCGATCGTCCCCACCAGCGAATTGCCGTGGCGGGCAAGGAAGGCCTGTGCGCAATCCTCAATGAGAGCGAGCCCGTGGCGCTCGCAGAGAGCCTTGAGGCCAGTGAGGTCGCATGGGTTGCCGGCGAGATGGACGGCAAGCACCGCGCGGGTGCGATCGGTCACAACCGCTTCCACCGTTTGCGGCGTCATCAGGCCGTTGGAGGGATCGAGATCGGCAAAGACCGGCACGAGCCCCTGATAGAGAAGGCCGATGACCGTGCCGAAATCGGTGACCGGGGAGGTGATCACCTCGTCACCGGGCGTGAGGTCGAGGCAGCCGACGGCAACGTGCAGTGCCGCAGTACCGCTCGAGGTCGCAACCGCCGCCGGAGCGCCGTGCATTTCGGCGAACTGGCGGGCAAAGGTTTTGACCTTCTGCCCGTAGAAATAAAACAGCGTGTTCTGGTCGAGGGCTTCCTTGAGCTCGGCGAGTTCCTCGGCACCGAAGCGCGAACCGGTCGGGAGCGGACCGGCAAAGACCGGGATTCCGCCATTGAGGGCGAGCTTGTGGGTGTCGGTCATCGGCTTGTCCCTCAGAGCGCGATGCGATTTGATTTCAAATCGCGCGCTCTAGCTCCTTGTTGTCGCAAGATTTTTCGCAAAAAACCGGTTCCCACTTTTTGCATTTCGCTCTAGGAAGCGAGCAGCACGGCGCCGTCAGGCGTGGGCGGCGGAAGCCGTCGGGTGCCGTCGGCCGAGAGGACTTCGAGCACCGCGTCCGCCGGAAGGCTCTCGGCGACGATGCCGTTACCGGCGGCAGTGACACGCACGGCGCGCAACGCATCGATCCAGTCGGCGATCTCTTTTCCCGTCATTGCCACCATGCCGCGCGAGCGAGAAGCGCTGAGCGCCCGCGTCAGCGCTTCGCGCACGGAGGCGAATTTGTGCAGCCAGCGTTGATGGTTGAGCAGGTGCAGGCACCCGCCGACAGCCATCACCTCGTCGACCAACGGCCCGATAATGCTGTTGTCGCCCCAGCGCTGCGGCTCGAAGTCGATGTCGGCGGTCTGGAACGGCAGGGAATAAACGCGGTGGCGCGGCGCGCCAGGATCGAAAGCGGCCGGCCGATGCGGAAATGAGGTGCCGTAGAGGAAGCCGCGATTGCCCATCTTGGAGGGACCACGGGTGCCGTCGAGCCGGATGCCGCCGGCATCGCACCACTGGTAGAACTCGTCCCACCCCTCGAAGCGGGTGTAATGGTTCTTGTTGCTGACGGCGTTGACCGGCGCATGGGCATTGTGTCGTGCAAGCTGTTGCACGAAGGTCTCCTCAGACCACACGCCACCTTCCATGGCGAGGGCGTTGTAGTGCAGGGCGACTTCGTGCCCAGCCGCATGCACGCGCTTTTGCACCTCGCCGCCATAGCCACCCTCGAGCTCGCACCAGGTGGCACGAAGATCGAGACTGTCGAGTAGTGCCAGAGCCGTTTCGGCGTGATGGGGATCGTTGTCGTCGCTGTCGAGGCTGAGATGCAAGACAGCCGGCGCGCCGCCCGGCCAAGCGGCCGGCCGCAGCAGCACGCGCGGCGAAACGATCCCGACGATCTCCTCGACCAGCCATTGTCGCCAGCGGTCGGCGTGGGCGAACGGGAAATAGGGTTGGCCCGTGGCGGTCTTGCCCCGGTCCTCGATCCAGTCGAGCGTCGTGGTGTCATCGGCCTTGAGGATGCCTTCGGCGGTGTCGGCCGTACCATCGGGAGCCGAAGGGCGATCTTGCCTCGCAAGGCCGACACCCTGCTGCAGGCGCACGATCGTATCTGCAACATCGATGGTCATGTGGATCAGCCGGCCGCGACCGATGGTGAACTCCTGGACCAGCGGGGCACTGGTTTCGGCGGCGGCCGCCGAGCCGCGCTCGAGGTTGGCCCCGCGCAACTGGCGTCCGGCAAAAAAGCGCAGCGGCTGACCTTTGACGGCAGCATGCCCCTGCCCGAACGCCTTGGCGGCACCTTCCGGCCCCTCATCGAGAGAAAAGGCAAGGAGCCTGCCGCCGGTCGAGACGTAGACGAGTTCGTCGGACGAAAGCGCGTCCGACCCGCCCGCGCGCAGCACAAGATCGAATTCTCCGATCGACGGCAGGCTCGGGAGAACCGTATGAGTCACCCGCTCCTGCTCGAGAAGTTCGATGAGATAGGGCGTGTACCGCCCGGTGACGCTGGCTGGCTGGTAAAGGCCGATCCGGGCAAGCTTCATGATGTCCCGCACGAGGTTAATTCACATATTGTTTTAACCTCGTTTCCCATTCCGCACAACTCTTCTATAAGAGGTAAGCTACCGCGACGAACGGAGTTTTTCATCGGATGGCCGCCAATTGAGCAAAGTCGGCAGCAAGGCGCTGTTGAAGCGCATGAACCGAATGCGGGTGCTCAACACCGTCCGCGAGCGCCAGCACATCGGACGCGCGGAAGTTGCCGACATCACCGGCATCAGCAGGGCGTCCGTTACCTATCTCGTGGGGGAGCTGGTCAAGGACGGCTGGCTGATCGAATACGACAAGGGCGAGACGACCCAGGCCGGCGGGCGTCCGCCCATCCTGCTGCAGTTCAATCCCGACGCAATCTACGCCGTCGTCGTCATGATCGGCTCGGAACAGACGACGGTCGCCGTCGGCGACGGCAACGCGCATATGCGCTATCATGAGACCCAGCCATCGGTCCTGGGCCAAAGCGCCGACGAAGCGGTCGAGTTGGTGGTCGAGATGATCGAGCGCGCGCTCATGAGGTCTGGGGTCGATCGCCAGCGGGTCGGAGGTGTCGCCATCGGTGTGCCGGGACTCGTCGATGCACACAATTCCATCGTCCACTATTCGGCACGCCTGCCGGTGATGCGCGAGATCGACCTCGGCTCGATTATCGCCAGCCGCGTCGGGCTGCCGGTGATGGTCGAGAATGAAACACGGCTCATTGGCTGGGGAGAGCTCAGGTTCGGCTCGGGACGCGGCTACTCGCCTCTGGTCTGCGTCAGCGTTACGCTCGGTATCGGCTCGTGCATCATCCTCGAGGACCGGATGCTGTCGGGCAGTTCCTATTCGGCCGGGCAGTTCGGCCACATGACCATCGACGAGCATGGGCCGCTCTGCGAATGCGGGAACCGCGGATGCTGGGAGGCGCTGGCGAGCAGCGCTGCCGTGCTGCAGCGCGCCCGGCAGCTCGACGCCGCGTGGGCGGCCGAGCCCACCATCCCGGATATCCTGGAAGCCGTGGGCAAGGGCGACAAAGCGGCCAGCAAGCTTATGCACGAGACTGCGGTTCATCTGGGCATCGGGCTGGCCAACATCATCAACATCGTCAACCCGTCGATCATCGTGCTGCACGGCAAGATGTTCGAGGCGGGGGACCAGTTCCTGCAGACGATCCGGCAGACGGTCGCATCGCGGGCGCTCAAGCTCCCTGCCCTCAACACCCGGCTCCTGGTTTCCGAACTCGGAGAACAGGCAGGGGTTGCGGGCGGCGTGACCCTCGTCATGCGCTCGGTCCTTGAATCGCCACTCGAGCAGCGGGCAAATCCTTTTTATGTCTAAGACAGACGAGGCGGACGCCGGCGGGCAGACGCCGGCGTCCGTGCGCTTCAAAGGCCTTCGCGGGCAATGAGGTCGTTAGCCGTCCGCTCGGCGTCGGCGAGGGCCTGATCCGGCGTCTTGCTGCCGAGGATGGCGCCCTGGATCTCGGGGGCAAGGATCGAGATCACCTGACGGGCCACGGGATGGACTTCGCCAGGGGTGGCGATGGCCACGTAGCTTTCAAGCTGGCTGAGGAACGGACCGTCCCCGTGGATGGCGCCCATGCTGGCGCGCGGACCGAAGAAACCGCTGATCTTGTTGAATTCGGCCAGGTTCTCCGGCTGGATCAGGAACTCGAGGAAGGTCTCGGCCGCCGCATTGTCGTTGTTGTTGACGGGCATCGCGAACCCGCCCACGGTGCCGTAGGTGATCTGCTCGGCATCCGTCAGCGGCTCGCCGATGCCGACCTGGTCCGCCCCCCAGAGCTCGCGCATGTCCTTGACAACGTCACTGCCGCCCGAAAGCACCATCGCGGCGCGTTTCTGCGCAATCGGCGCATCCGTGCCCCGCAGCGTCGTCGAAATCGTCGAGGGATCGGCATAGCCGTCCTTGAACATGTCGACGACGAACTGGAGAGCCTTGAGCCCCTCCGGACTATTGAAGGCGACGGACTTGCCGTCCTCGGCAAACACCCGCCCGCCTGCCTGCCAGAGCAGCGGATAATAGGTGAGGTTGAGGGTCTCTTCGAGAGAAGCGTTATATTGGAGGAGGTAGGCACCACTGTCCTTGAAGCTCGGCGCGATAGCCTTGAGCTCGTCCCAGGTCTCGGGGAAAGTCTCAACGCCGGCCTCGGCGAACAGCGCCTTGTTGTAGATGGGCGCAACCGCGCTCATCAGCACCGGTGCGGTATAGAGTTCACCCTCAAAGGTCGCCCCCTGCACGGCGCCGGGCAGATAGTCGGCAACGATCTCCTCCGGCAGACTGATGGGCTCGAGGGCGCCGAGCCGCACGAATTGCGGAATCTGGTCCGGAATGAGATAGACGAGATCCGGCGCGCGTCCGGCCGAAACGGCGGCGGTGAATTTCTCGTTGCGTCCGGCCCAGGGCTGGATGTCGACGCGCACATCGACGTCCGGGTATTCGGCGTTGAATCTCTCGATCAGGCCATCCCAGAACCCTTCATGCGTGGCCGTATCGGCGATGATGGGATAGACCCAGAGATCTACCGTGCCGCTCACGGCCTCCTGAGCATGAGCCGCAGGGGGCGCGACGAGCATGGCTGCTCCCATCAACAAGGCAAGTTTCGTCTTCATCTGTTCCCTCCATGAGGACCCGCGGGTCCGATAAAACACTTTCTGTACAAACCCCCTCGCCCATCGTTTCCTCCAGAAGTTATACGAGGGTGGAAGTTCGGGTGGATCTCGCCCGCACCCGGGTCAGCACGTCTTCGAGCAAAGCGATTGGCGCGAGCATCTCGGCGGCGCTCACCACATCCTCGCCGGCAAAGAACCGCTCGAGCTGGCTTGCGCCATGCCTGTAGGCGGCTTCGACGTCGAGGACCTCATGCCCTCCTGCATGGCCAATTTCATAGCCGCTGGCGGCCGGATCGAGCACCACAGCGAATGGACCGGTCCCGCCGTTGAGGCGCGCGGTCAGAACGCCGCCTTCCACGCCCACGGCTTCGATCCGGAGTTGGGCAACGAGCGTCGAGGCAAGTTCGGCTCCATGGATGCCGAGAAACCAGAACCCGGCGTGGGGACCGGCGCCGTTGCCGGGGACCCGGATTTCACGCAGCTGCACTCCGCCCCGGGCGAGTTCCTCGACCTCGGGCAGAAACCGCAACACGGAGAACGAGGTGACACGGCCGGCGCGTACCATTTGTTCTGCCGATATGAGGTCGCAGGCCAAGGGCTTGTCGACGAACACCGGCAGGCCCTGTGCTAGGTATGGAAGCGCCTCGGCGGCGTGATTGCGTCCGTCGCGGGTGAGGACGAGGATGCCGTCGAGATTGTCGGCGAAGCCCTCGGCCGTTTCGCAAAGCTCGATGCCGGCGGGCACGATACGCGGATCGCTGGGCAAGGCCAGAGCGCGAACGATCCGCGCATCGGCGGCAAGCTCGCGCGCGAAATGCGCCAGATGCGAGGAGGCGGTACCGATGGCGCCGAGCTTCAGCATCAGCCGGCCTTGCGCGCAGGCTCGAGCCAGCGCGCCCTATTGGCGGCAACGAACGCGTCGTCGATGAGGTGCGGGTAAGCGCGTCGCACCCGCTCGATCTCGTCGGCCTGGCCGGGCGAGAGCACCTCATGGTCGCTGACGCAACGCATGGAGGAGATGAGCCCCTGCTGTCGGAGCACGTACTGTATGCCGGCGACGCACCCCTTGAAGTCGCCCGCAACGTCGAAAACGGCCGAGTTCGCATCGGTCAACTGCTGGGCCTTGAGGAGGAACTCCGCGGGCACGCTCCCAGCCTGCCGGTGCAACCTGGCTTCCTCGAATAACGCCACGGCCGCCTTGGTCCATACGGCCCACTGGCCGAGAAGGCCGCCGGAAAAGCACACCGTCTCGCCCTCGGGCGTAAACCTTGTCGGCAACACCAGGTCCAGAAGGATGTGGTCATCGTTGCCGGTATAGAGCGCGATCTCCTTGGCGCGGCCGCTGTCGACGAGCGCACGCATGACATCGAGCGACCAGTAACGGTGGAACGGCGCCGCCTTGACCGCAACGACATTGTCGATGGCAAAGAAGTCGCGCCAGAACGCATAGGGCAGCACACGCCCGCCGACGGCCGGCTGCAGATAGAAGCCGATGAGCGGCAACACTTCCGCCACGGCCCGGCAATGGGCGAGAAGCTCCTCATGGCTCGCTTCGCGCATGGCCCCGAGGCTGAGAAGTACCGCATGATAACCGAGATCGCGGGCAAGCTCCGCCTCCCGCACCGCCTGCTCGGTCCTGCCGACGGCGCCCGAGACGAGCGCGAAGCCGCGACCGGCACCAGTCGCTTCGTCCGCCGCCATCGCGAGGACCGGGGCGAGCATGCCGTTCCCATGGATTTCGAACTGGGTCGTGTGGACGCCGACCGCGACGCCCCCCGCCCCGGCCTCGATATAGTAGCGGGTGAGCGCCCGCTGGCTGCGCGTATCGAGTACGCCATGGTCGTCGAGGGCGAGCGGGTGCGCCGGGATGACCTGGCCGTGCCGGAGGAACGAGCCGATGTTCATGCCATGTCCTTGAAGTCGAAGAGGATGCCCAGCGCAGCGCCGCGATCGGCCGAGATTTCGGCATAGGTGCGGGCAGCGTCCGCCGCCGGGAAGGTGTGGGTGACGAGGGCGGAAAGGTCGAGATGCATCGCCATGCGCTGAACGACCAGCGCGAGATTGCGCCCCTCGGTCCAGCGCACATAGGCAAGCGGGTAGTCGAGAGCTTTCGCCTCGTAATCCGCATCGTAGCGTCCCGGGCCGCCGGCGCGGCTGACCGAGAGCCTGATTTCGCGCGAAAACATCACCTCGCGTGAGATGGTGACGGGCAGATCCCCCACGACCACCAGACTGCCGCGCAGGCGCAGCTTCTCGCCGCAGGCACCGAGAAGGTCGTCGGATCCGTGGGCAGTCAGGAGCGCCGCGTCGAACGGGCCGTCGGCCGCTTCGATCCCCTCGACAACCGGCGAGCCAACCGTCTGAGCAAGCCCGCGACGCCTGGCGTCCGGCTCGACGCAGACGATATCCATGCCCGCGGCCCTGAGGAGGAGAGCAACGAAATAGCCGACCGGGCCAAGGCCGACGACCAGCGCGCGTTCGCCGAAGGTCAGATTGGCCTCGCGTATGCCGTGAAGGGCGATGGCACCGATGCCGCCGAATGCGGCGTGCTCGAGCGGGACATCGGGCGGCACGGGAGCGGCAAGCGTCACCGGGACGTCGAGGATGGTGGCGTGGTGGACATAGGGCGCGCCATAGACGGCAATCCGGTCACCAACCTGGAACTCGCTCACCCCCGCCCCCACGGCATCGACGATGCCGCTGGCGCTGTAGCCGAGTGCCGTGCCGTCGGGACGTGTGGTGACGGCCGTCATCTCCGTGCCGATGGAAACGGCCGAAAAGGCGGTGCGCACCCGAACGTGCCGGGAGACGAGCGCCGGGAGAGACTCGGCTGCAAAGGCCGCGCTCTGCTGCTTGACGCGCAGGACCTGTCGCACCGGACCGCTCATTTGAGGCCGCTCGTCATGATCGAACGCACGAAGAAGCGTTGCAGCAACAGGAAGACGATGAAGGTCGGCACGAATGAGAGCGTGGTGCCTGCCATGATTTCGCTGGTGTTGACCTGCTCGGACTGGAGCGAGGCCAAGCCGACGGTCAGCGTACGCGTCGCATCGCTTTGCGCAACGAGCAGCGGCCAGAGGAAGTCGTTCCAGTGCCAGAGGAAAACGAACGTGCCCATGGTGGCCATGATCGGCCCGGTCTGCGGCAGGACGATCTGCCAGAAGATGCGCCACTCCCCTGCCCCGTCGATGCGCGCCGCCTCGATCAGTTCGTCCGGAATCCCGGCGATGAACTGGCGCATGAGGAAAATCGACTGGGCATTGGCGACGGTGGGGATGATGAGGCCCCAATAGGTGTCGATGCCGTTGAACCAGGAAAGGAGGATGAACAGCGGAATGAGGGTGACCTGGGTCGGCACCATCAACATGGCCAGGAACGTCCAGAACATCGCCTCCTTGCCCGGAAACCGCTTCTTGGCGAAGGCATAGCCGGCCATGGAGGAGAAAAGCAGGACCAGAACCACCGAGACGACCGAATAGACGAGCGAGTTGAAGGTCCAGGTCCAGACGTCCGCCGAGCCTAGGATCTTGTCGTAGCTCGCAAGGCTGACGCCCTCGGGATTGAGCATCCGAAAGATGTTGCCGATGCCGCGCGGCTTTAAGGAGACCACCACCATCATGAGGAACGGAAAGACCGTGCAGACGGCGGCAAGGATCAATGCGACATAGGTGCCGGCTGAAGTGAGGCCGATGGAACGTGTCGCCCGAACTGTCATGACGCGCGCTCGCTGAGAAACCGGCGCTGGACCAGCGAGATGAGGAGGATGATGATGAAGAGCACCACTCCGACCGCACTCGCCGCGCCGAAGTTGAAGAACTGGAAGCCCTGGTCGTAGAGCATGTAGACGAGCGTGTAGCTTGCGCGAACAGGGCCGCCATTGGTCATGACGTAGACAGCGTCGAATACCTGAAAGGCTCCGATTGTCTCGATGACGAGCACGAAGAACAGGGTTGGCTTGAGGAGCGGCAGGGTGATCGACCAGAACTTGCGCCACGAATCCGCCCCGTCGATATCGGCCGCTTCGTAATATTCGCCGGGGATGGCGAGGAGCCCGGAAAGGAAGACCATCATCGAATAGCCGAAGTTCTTCCACACCGACATGACGGCAATGGCCGGCAGCACCGAACCGGGCTGCTCCAGCCAGTTCGCGGTCGGCAGGCCGATAAGCGTGAGGACGGCGTTGATCGGGCCGCTCGGTCCGTAGATCGCCACCCAGATGATGCCGGCCATGATGAGGCTGGTGACGTAAGGCAGGAAGAACGCCGACCGGAAGAAGGACTGCCAGCGCACTGGCCGGTTGACGAGCAATGCCATCGCCAGCGCGACGACCGTCGTCAACGGCACGCTGATGACCACATAGGTCATGGTAACGCGCAGGCTCTCCCAAAAGATCGGATCGGCGAACAGCCGGCTGAAGTTCTGGAGACCGGTAAAGCTCGACCTGCCGATGCGGTACTCCATGAAGGAGAGCACGAGCCCGGCCAGGGTCGGGCCAATGCGAAAGATGATGAACAGGACGAGCGCCGGCAACACGAAGGCAAAGCCAACCCGCGCCTCGCGCGTGGTGAGCGCCTTGACGAGAACCGGCAGACCGCGCGTCTGGGCGTTCATCAGAACTGGCCTTGCCGTTCCTGGAAGTGGGTGGGCTTGTCCCATCGCTCGCCTCCCTCGCGAACCCATTGCGCCGCCATGTCGATCATCTGCCCGAGCGTTGTGCGCGGATATCCAAAGAGCGCGTGAGAGGCACCGGCATTGCTGATGAGCGCCGTCGGAGCCTCCTGCCCCTCGATCGCCGCCGCCTTGCCCAGACGCCGGCTGAATTCCTCGGCGAGCCAGCGCACGCTAACCGTCTCCGGCCCCGTGACATTGAGAATGCGTGGCGGGTTCGAAGCATGGAGGAGACTGCGCAGCGCGACCTCGTTGGCATCGCCCTGCCAGATGACGTTGACCGAGCCCGTGGTGACGTCGACCGCGCGCCCTTCCCAGACGGCCCGGGCGATCTCGTGCAGCACCCCGTAGCGCAGATCGATGGCGTAGTTGAGCCGGTACTGCAGAACGCGGGTTCCCCAGGTCTCGGCGGCGTACTCGAACATGCGCTCACGCCCAAGCACCGACTGGGCATATTCGCCGACCGGATCCGGCTGCACATGCTCGTCGGCGCCGCCCTCACCGAGCTTGCGGAGCGGATAGACGTTGCCGCTGGAAAAGACGACGACGCGCGAAGCCCGGTAGTGTTCGGCGATGCGGCCGGAGACGTAGACGTTGTTGCGCCAGGTCAGATGTGGGGCGCCGCTTGTCCCGAATTTGGTGCCGACCATGTAGACGACGTTCACGGCAGCCGGCAGCGCGCCCACAGCAGCATCATCGAGGAGATCGCAGGAGATGGTCGATATCCCCGCCGCCTCGAGCTCGGCGCGGGTCTCTGGAGAACTGAAACGGGAAACGGCGATGACCTTGTGCTTGCCGCCAAGGGCAGAGAGCCCGCGTTGGGCGAGCTTGCAGAGCGTCGGGCCCATCTTGCCGGCGGCACCAAGCACGAGGATGTCGCCATCGATGCGTGCGAGGTCCTCGATCAGGACGTCGCTGGGCGAGGTCATGCGATCCTCGAAGGCAGAGAACAGCGCCCGATCCATGTCCCGTTCTTGTTATTTCACATTATGAATTATCCTCGAGCTTACACCACATAACCGAGACGTCAAGCCAGTGTGGCTTCTGGAAAAATGCCTGCGGAGGGTCCGGCGGTCCGCTACCGGCGAGTCGACGCAATCCCATAGATTCGCTCGACATCGTCGAGCGCCAGGTGCGCCGCCATTATGCCGCCGGCCGTTGCCCACACGGTGTCGGAGACGCCGTGGACGTGCTCGGCCCTAGCGACGGCCATGGTGTCCCACAGCGGATCGCTCATCCAAGTTTCGGCTTCCTGAAGGGCAAGGCCGTCGCCGGTCTCGTAACTGAAGTAGAGCAGCCGGTCGCCGTCCAGTTCCGGGATGCGCTCCTTGGTGATCGGCTCGGCAAGCCCCGGCTTGTCCTGGGCGACCGGACGCGCAAAGCCGATATCGCGAAGGATCGAGCCCGAGAAGCTGTCGTTGTTGTAGGCGTAGTTCTGCCCGGCGATGAAACGCACGAGCCCCACCTCTTCATCCACCCTTTCCCCGAGGGCGGCGCGGAGGGCGTCGACTCGGCGCATGTAATCGGCGAGAGCCGCCTCGGCCTCTTGGGTCTTACCGACCGCCTCGGCATAGACCTCGATATTGGCCTTCCATTGTCCGGTGACGTTCTCGACGAAGACGGTCGGGGCGATGGCCGACAACTGGTCGTAGATCTTCTCGTGGCGCTTTTTGTTGCCGAGGATCAGGTCCGGCTCGAGGGCGGCGATGGTCTCGAGCTCAGGGGCGAGTTCCTCACCCACCAGCGTGGTTTGCGACAACTGGTCGGCAATGTGATCGAACCAGGGGGCGGCGTTGGCGGACCGAACCGCGCCCACCGGCACGATGCCCAGCGCCAGCAGGTCTTCGGTCGCCTCATTGGTCAGGGCGACGACGCGCATTGGCCGATCGGGGACCGTGGTCACGCCCATGACATGCGTGACGTCGCGAGCGGTAGCAAGCCCCGATGCCGAGAGGACCGAGAGGAACGCGAGAAGCGAAAACAGGCGGCGGGAGATCATTGCTGGTCCTAATGCTGACACTGACAGTCATATTTCTGCTTCAAACCCAGAGCGCCGGGTAAGTCAAGACCAGATGGGACGCCGCGGCCACATGCCCGATCGGATGGGCGCGATTGCTCCGGTGCCCTCTCCCTCGCACACCGGGCACAATGCCGCCCCAATTGAGCGCGCTCTTCCACCGCCCGACCGGAAACGAATGTGAGACCGCCACAGCGAGCCTTAGAAAATTGCTTGTATTTTACAGCAGGTTACGCCGAGCCTCCGATCGGGCGACAGTTATGCGCTGGTCGCAGACCCGTCCCGCACGAGCCCTCATTGACCTCATCGGCCCACCACGCCCTACTTTCACCGACGTCTCGTGCGATTGCCTTCGCATCGACCCTGCCAGCGCCCGGGCCGGTGCAGGAAATCAAGCTGTCGAAACGGCAGCCGACCTGTTCGCGAGCGATTGCGGGCAAGAGCTGAAAAACCCGCCGCAAGTTGAGGGTACTGCCCTTCGGGACAGGAGATACAACGTTGCTCAAAGTGCTCTACTTGGTGCCCAACCTCGCCGACGCCGCCGTCGCCCGGCGCATCCACATGATGCGTGCCGGCGGAGCGGAAGTCGCCATCGCCGGTTTTCGGCGTGCCGATGCCGCCCCGCCCGACCTCGACGTCGTAAACTATGTGGAATTGGGCGAGACCTTCGATGCGCGCTTCGGCCAGCGCATAACGGCCGTTGTGCGGGCGCTAGGATCGATCGTGCGACGTCTGCGGCCTGTCGGCATGCCCGACGTCGTCATCGCCCGTAATCTCGAAATGCTTCCGCTGGCCCAACGCCTGCGCGCCTCCTGGCCGGCGCGCCCACCCCTCGTTTACGAGTGCCTCGACATCCACCGCTTGCTCCTGCGCGAGGATGTTATCGGTCGCGCCATGCGCGGCACCGAACAGCATTTGACGCGCAACGCTGCTTTGCTCCTCACCAGCTCGCCCGCGTTCCTGCGCAACTATTTCGACATTCATGGCGCTCCGCCGGCGGTCGTCGTCGAAAACAAGGTGTTCTTCGAGGCCGGCGCCCCACGCGGCAGCAATCCAGCGCTGACATCGGAACCGGCAACCGACGGCCCCATCCGCATCGGCTGGTTCGGCGCCCTGCGCTGTCGCAAATCCCTCGATGCCCTGGCCCGGTTCGCCAACGCCATGGACGGCAAGGTGGAGATCGTCCTGCGCGGCCGACCCGCGCTGACCGAATTTCCCGATTTCCACGGGTTTGTCGCGACCCAGCCCCATATGCGGTTCGAGGGTCCTTACCGCAATCCGCAGGACCTTGCCGACATCTATTCCACGGTCCATCTGGCCTGGGCGATCGACTTCTTCGAAGAAGGGCTCAATTCGCAATGGCTCCTGCCCAATCGCATCTATGAGGGGTGCCTTCACGGCGCCGTACCCGTGGCATTGGCCGGCACCGAAACTGCCGCCCTTGTCGAGCGGCACGGCATCGGCATCGTTCTGCCCAATATCAGTGAGACAACGCTCTTCGACAGGCTCGGAACGCTGACCACCGTCCGGATAGGCGGTCTTGCCCGCGCTGTCGCAGCGGTGGACGAGGGTCATTTCGCCTGCAACGCCGCTGAGTGCCGCATGTTCGTCGACCGACTGCAGGCTCTCACCGCTCCGGATCAGACACTAAGGGAAGCTGCATGACCGACGACGCCGTGCCCGCGGCCGAACCTTTCAAGGAATGCCTGATCGTCGTGCCGACGCTCAACGAATCACGGCACATCGCCGGCCTCCTTGACAAGTTGATGGTCGAAGCCGAGGCGATGGGAGCTTCGATCGTCGTGGCCGATGGCGGCAGCACCGACGGCACCCGCGATATCGCGGCCGATTATGCCGCCCGGTACGGGACCGTCTCGTTCATTGACAATCCCAAGCGCATCCAGAGCGCGGCCATGAATCTGGCGGTCGCCCGCTTCGGCGACGACGCCGAATACGTCATCCGCATTGATGCGCATGGCAAATATCCGCCCGACTATTGCCGCGCGCTCGTCAGGGACGCGCAGCAGCGCGGCGTCGACTGTATCGTCGTGCCGATGATCACCATCGGTGAGAGCACCTTCCAGCGGGCCGTCGCAACCGCTCAGAACTCGCTGGTCGGCACAGGCGGCTCGGCCCATCGCACGGGGCTTGGCGGGCGCTTTGTCGAGCACGGCCACCACGCGCTGATGAGCATCCCTGCTTACCGCGCGGTCGGGGGCTACGATGAAACCTTCCGCTTCAACGAAGACGCCGAACTCGACTATCGGTTCGTCAAGGCCGGCTACAGGATCTGGCTGACCGACGCTACGGTGATGACCTATTATCCGCGCGCAACGCCCGCGACGCTCTTCAAGCAGTATTTTGGCTATGGCAGCGGCCGGGCCCGCAACATCCTCAAGCACCGCATGACCCCGCGCATCCGCCAGATGCTGCCGCTGGTGATACTGCCGGCCGTGGCGCTCGCCGCCCTGTCCTTTATGCATTGGATCGCGCTGATCCCGCTTGCCCTCTGGTGCCTCGCCTGCCTTGCCCTCGGCGCGGTCGCCACCAGTCAACATTTCGACAAGTACGGCTTGCCCTTCAGCCGCGCGCCGCTGGTTGGCGTCGCCGCCATGATCATGCACTTTGCCTGGTCATCCGGGTTTTGGCTGCACGTGGCGCGTGCGCTGACGGGTGACAACCAGAGAGCGGGGTCGTGACATGGCGGCCAGGAGCATCGATATCTGCATCTGCACGTTCCGCCGGCCGCACCTGGCCGAAACGTTGAAGTCGGTCGCCGCCCTGGAGGTGTCCGATGCCGAGGTGCGCGTTATCGTCTCGGACAACGACGTGACGCCCTCCGCCCGACCGCTGGTCGAGCGGATCGCGGGAACGTTCCCCTTCCCCGTGACATACCTCCACAGCCCTGCCGCCAACATCTCGATCGCGCGCAACGCCTGCCTCGAGGCGGTCGACGCGCAGTACTTGGCCTTCGTGGACGACGACGAGACTGTGTCGCCCGGCTGGCTCGCGCACCTGCTGCAAGCAGCCGAAGCGACCGACGCCGATGCGGTGCTGGGTCCGGTCAAGGCCGTCTATGCGCCCACCTCGCCCGGCTGGCTGATCGAAGGTGACTTTCACTCGACCGCTCCTGTGCACGTCGCCGGGTCCATCTACACCGGCTACACCTGCAATGTCTTGATCCGCTGGAGCCCGCCGATCAGTGCTCTGCGCTTCGATCTGGCGCTCGGCAAGTCGGGCGGCGAGGATACCGACTTCTTTTATCGGCTGAGCGACCTCGGCGGCGTGATCGTCGAGGCGCCCGAAGCCCTGGTCTACGAGCCTGTGCCGGACAACCGCGCCGACATGCGTTGGCTGTTGAACCGGCGCCTCCGCGCCGGGCAGACACACGGCATGCGCCTGAAGGCGGCAGGCGGCGGACCGACCTTCTCTGCGGCCGGTCTCGCTGCCGCCAAGGCCGGTTATTGCATCGTCATGACGGCAGTCATGGCATTCTCACCGGTCCACTGGCGCCGCAATCTCCTGCGCGCAGTCATGCATATCGGCGTCCTCGGCGGCATCTTCGGCGCCCGCCAAGCCGTCCACTACGGTCAGGGAGAAACCTCATGATCCACCCGCCCGCTCACCACACGATTGAAATTTGCCGCATGGACAAGGGGAAACACGCCCGTGCTTGAACGCAGCAACTTTCCGGAGATGTCTGGCCCGCGTAATTCGGACGTCAGTTTCATCGACATCGACCGGATCCTGTCGATCCTGCGGCGGCAGTACCTGGTCCTGACGCTTGGGCTCGCCCTCGGCCTCGGCCTTGGCCTTCTATATCTTTTGATGGCTCCGCGCACCTATGTCTCGGCGAGCCAGATCCTCATCGACAAAAACCTGCAGGAAATGGCGAGCGAGGTTGCGGCACCGACTTCGGCCTTGGACCTCGAGGCTGAAATCCTCAACCAAATCGAGGTGCTCAAATCCAGCCGTATAGCAAGCGCAGTCGCCGGGGCTGAGAACCTGATGACGGATGAGGAGTTCCTCAACCCGCCGCCATCTTTCACTCAGCGGATCAGGGGAACTCTGCTGGGGCTCCTCTCCCCGTTGCTCGGGCCGGCCGAGGCCGAGCCAAGGGCGCTCGAGGCGACGGTCCAGGAAACCGCTGGCGCCTTGCGTGCCGGTGTTGTCGTCGAGCGCGTGGGTCGCAGCGCCGTCATTCGCGTTGCCTATGAGGCGCCCTCCCCCGAGCTCGCTCACCGGATCGCCAACGCCTATGCTGAAGCTTTCGTGCAGGATCAGTTGAATGCCGACCTCGAAGCGACCCGCCAAGCCACCGACTGGCTGCAGGGGCGCCTTGCAGAGCTCGGCGAAAGCCAGCGCCAGGCAACCCTCGCCGTCCAGCTCTTCCGCCGTGAGAGCGGTCTGACCAGGGGCGAGGATGAGGAGCTCAGCAACCAGCGTCTGGAGGCGCTGACCGACCAACTCGTGCTGGCTCAGGCAGAAACCGCGCGCGTGCGCGCCCTGTCGAACCAGGTGCAGGCGGTCATCAACGCCGGCCCGGAAGCAGCAGCCGACAACGTCGCCCTTCTCTCCAACACCGGCATCGCCGACGAAGAGATCTCCGCCATCCGCACCCGTTACGCTTCAGTCACGCGCAGGATCGATGAGATCACCGCCTCATTTGGCGCCGATCATCCGCAGATTGCGGTGCTCGAGGCTGAGCGTCGGGCGCTGACCGACCAGATTTTCGTGCAGTTGCGCGGGCTCAACGAGCAGTACCGCAATCAACTCACCATAGCCGAGCGCCAGGAAAACGGTCTGCGCGAAAGCATCGAGACCGAAGGGCGCGCCGCCGCCCAGGCCAATCAAGCCCAGGTCGAACTCAATGCGCTGCAGCAGCGCTCCGCCGCGCTCGGCATCCTCTATAACTCGTTCCTGTCGCGCTACGAAGAGTCGATCCAGCGCCAGTCCTTCCCGATACCTGGTGCGCGCATCATCACAGAACCGGAACTGCCGCGCGCTCCCTCCGGCCCGCGCACGCTCTTCGTCCTCGCCGGCTCGTTGATCTTCGGCATGTTCCTCGGACTTGGCGCGGGCGCCGTCAACGAACTGCGCGAGCGTTCGTTCCGTATCGGCAGCCAGATCAGCAACGAGCTCGGGCTGCGCTTCCTCGGTTACTTGCCGAAGCTCAACAAGAGCGGACTGAAGCATGGCAAGGCGGGGACCGCGGTTCAGAACCACCGCTACATCCGGGATCAGGTGATCGGCCGCCGGTCCAATGCGCCGACGACCGCATTCCTCGAGACGCTGAAGTCGGCCAAGTTGATGCTGCGCAAGCGCCATCATGCGGGACGCAGCGTCACTGTCGGCGTCGTCTCGGTGTTGCCGGGCGAAGGCAAGACGACCTTCGCGGTCTCGTTTGCCGAGATGCTGGCCGCCAATGGCGACAAGGTGCTCCTCATCGATGCGGACCTGCGTCAGCCGGCGGCCAGCCGGCTCACGGCGCCGGGCGCAACGCTCGGCCTCATGGACATGTCCGCCGGCAGGTCCTGGCGCGAGATCGCCCGGATTGACGAGGAAACGGGCCTGACCGTCATCCCGGCCACTTCGTCGCAAACCGGCTCGACCTCGAACGATTTCCTCACCTCCCAGCCCGTGCAATCGCTGCTCGAGGAGGCGCGGCGCGAGTTCGACTACGTGGTCATCGATCTGCCGCCGCTCGGGCCCATGGTCGATGCGCTTTCCATCGAGCCTTGGACGGATGGCTTCATCCTCGTGACCGAATGGGGCCGCACACCGCGGCGCCTCGTGCGGGCGATCCTCGAGAACGAACCCCAGCTTTCCGACGAGATCATTGGGGTCGTCCTCAACAAGGTCGATTTCGCAAGGCTTAGCCGCTACAGCGACCCGGGCGCGGCCGAGCGGTACGTCGGCACCTACAGCCGCTACTATAACGTCACTGCGCCTGACCCGAACAAGCAGACCGTCGGCTAAAGCGCTCTAGGTCGTAGTGACAATTTAGTCTTCTAGGGATTCCCGCGAGGGGGCAAATCAGATTCAACGCTGGCTTTTGGAGGCTGGCGATGGATGGCGAGGTTCTGCGGGA
>NZ_BSNS01000027.1 GCF_030160115.1 Devosia nitrariae
AGTCGTCATGCGCGCACGGCCTGTCGGCGTGGTGCGGAGTCGGTCGCAGTGTTGGGGGCGGTTCCGAGGCGCGATCGCACGAACGCACTGAAGTCGGGCGCAAGCCGGCCAAGGGTACGAATGGCAAAGCCGCGCGCCCGCAGCCGCAGGGCCTCCCGCCTGTCGAGCTTGCCCCCGAGGCCCGGCAAGAGCAGCGCCTTTGCAAGGATCCTCGCCCGTGCCGTCGGGTCACCGGCAAAGCGATGGTCAGTGAGGAACTGCTGGCGCCGCTGCCTGGACATCCGCCGCCATACGGCGCGCTGCAGGGCCTGAACCGACCGCTTGAGGTCGAGTTCGCGCCGCAAATAGGAGGCTTTGAGCTCGGCGTTGCGGGTGGTCTGTTCGGCATTCTCGGCCCAGACGGCGAGCGGCGTCATGGCGACGTAGATCGGCTCGCAGATGGAGAAGGTGCGCATGTATTCCTGGAGCGTCGCCGTGGTCGAATACTCGATTTCCAGCCGGCACTTAGTGTCGCGGGACCAGAACAGCCCACCGTTGGAAACACCGATGCCAATCAGGAGCGACTGTCTGAAGTCCTCGGACTGATAGAGCCCATCAACGTAAAGGCGATCGAGCAGGCCCCCTTGGCTCAAATGCGCCTCGGTCGTGCCGCTCGCATGCTCGATGAACTGATTGCGCAACAGGATCTCGACGCCCTCTTGCCTGCACAACGCGATGTTCTCGGCAAAGAACGTGGGCAGGATGTAGTTATCGTCCTCCACCACGCAGAAATAGTCGGCACTACGCGGGTTGGCGGCAGTGAAGCACTGGTTGATGTTCTTAGAGGCAAAGCGCTGCGGGGAGTTGTGGTTGTAGTGGATACGTGGATCCGCAAGCGCCTCGACAGCCGCCTTGCCCGCGCCGGTCGGATCGTCGTCGTAGACGTCGCACACCCAATTTGTCCAGGTCTGGGCGATCAGTGAACCGAGAGCACGCTTCAATGCTTCGGGACGCTTATAGGTCGGAGTGCGCACGTGAACCAGGCCAGCATTGCGCTCCGTCATCGTCTATCTCCTGTTCCGTCGGCGTCGTTCATCCGATCGCCTCTCCGGCCTGCCTTGGCTGCGGACCGGCGGCGACCGCTGCGCCGTCTGTAGTCACGAGTGTCAGCCGGTCGGCAGGAATGAACCCAGCCGCGTAGATGCCGGCCGGATCATTGCAGACGACCTTCAGATCGCGGCCGTTGCCGAGATCGGCAAGCTCGGCCCAGACCTCGCGCGGCGAAGGATGCATCCAGTCCATGTCGGCATGTCCTTTATAGGGCGGTACAATGCGATGGGAGGCAGGGGCCTGCGGGCTCCGCATGCCGCCCAGAAGCAGAACGCCCTCCGCGCGCGGCGGCGCTTGGTGCACCGCGACAGGCGCCGGCCTGCGCCGCCGATCGTCAAGCGACCGCCAGAGATTGGAGGCGAGACGCGGCCGGCGGGCGAGGAGCGCAAGCGCGCCTATGGCGTCGCGTTGCTTGATTCTGGCAACCAGCCGTTCATAAGCGTGGCTGTGCTCGAGGCGCTGCATGCGCTCTTCGAGAGCGGCGGCGACCAGAGCGGGGAAGGGACCTTCTCGCTCGACGAGGCGCCGCTGGTTGTCGATCATCGCCGCCACGTCCTCGATCGAGAGACGGTGGGAGATCGAACCACTATGACGGCGATAGAGGTACCAGGGTTCGGGAACCACCTGGAGGCTGGCGCCGGTGAGCAACAGGCGCAGCAGCAGGTCGTAATCCTCGCCGATGCGCAGCGTTTCGTCATATCGGGTGTCGCCGAGGACAGACGCCCTGATGAGGGGTTTGAGATAGCCGAGCGGTGCGGTGCCGGGACGGTAGCCGGCGAGTATCCAATCCTCTGCGCTCACGCGGAACGGGCGACGCTGCCCCTCGCCGAGAAGGAAACGCGTAGGCGTGCCGTCCTCGTGAAAGTGCAGGAGGTTGTCGGCAACGATGTCGGCGCTGAAGTGCCGGGCTGCTGCCAAGAGCCGTTCGAACCGCTCGGGATGGATCATATCGTCGGAATCGACGATGGCGATCCATTCGCCGCGCGCCTGCGCCAGGGCCCGGTTGCGCGATCGCGCAGGGCCGGCATTGGCTTCGGCCTCGATCAGATGGACTCGCGCGTCGCGAAGCGCGGCCTCACGGGCCAGCGCAAGGCTCTCGTCACCGGAGGCATCGTCAGAGATGATGACTTCGAGGTCGCAGACGGTCTGGTTGAGGACGGATTCGAGCGCGCGCGCGATCCTGCGGCCAGCCTGGTAATTGGCCATGATCACCGACACGAGCGGGCGAGGCGACGCCTCCAACGGGGGTTGAGCTTGCAGCATGGGTTCGCCACCCGGTTAGGGGGTCTCAATGCGGCAGCACGGCCGCGCCAGCATGGCACGCGCCAGCTGGCGTTGCGTCGTTGCCTCAGGGCGTGCCGGTGAGGACTTCGTCGACGTCCGAGAGCATCTTGTCCAACTGGTCGATGTGTTCGGAGATCTGTCTGATGCGCCGCGTCGCGGCGGCCGCACTCTCTTCGGCCTGCCGGATCGCCCCTTCGTCGTCTTCGTTGCGCTCGCCGAACTCGGGCGAGTTGTCGAGGAGGCTGGTGGCCTGGGCGTAGTAGACGTCGACGCGCTGCTGCAGTCCGTCGCGCTCACGCGTTGCACTCTCGATGGCGGCGGCGATCGACCGCCGCACCGTCATGAAGCGGTCGAGATCGGTATTGGCGTCGCGCTCGGGGCTCCTGGTGCGGAACATCCTTGCGCCCATCGTGAGAATGGATGCCATGTCTTACTCTCCAGAAATCCGCGCGGTATCTGATCCGCCACGTTCCGGTCAGCGGCTGCCGGTGCGCGACAGCACGACCTTGACCGTTCGCAGCATGATCATGATGTCGCCGAGGAGTGACCATTCCCTTACATACTGCGCATCAAGTTGCACGCGCTGGTCATAGTCAACGTCACTGCGGCCGCTCACCTGCCAGAGGCCGGTGATGCCGGGCCGGGTGGCGGCATAGGCGACGATCTCACCCGCATAGCGCGCCATCTCGGCATGGACTATCGGCCGAGGCCCGACAAGGCTCATATCGCCACGGATGACGTTGAAGAGCTGTGGCAACTCGTCGAGGCTGGTTTCGCGCAGGAAGCGGCCGATCTTGGTCACCCGCGGATCGTTGCGCAACTTTTGCGTCGCCTCCCACTCGGTTTTCGCCTGAGGGAACATTTCGAGATGCCTCGCCAGAGCCTCCTGGGAGTCGACCACCATGGAGCGGAATTTCAGGCAGCGGAAGCGGCGTCCTTTGTGCCCGATCCGTTCGTGGGCGAAAAAGACGGGGCCGCGGTCGGTCGAAAACATAATGACGGCGATGAAGAACATCGCCGGCAGTGCGCAGAACAGCAGAATCGAGCCGGCAACGACGTCGAAAGCGCGCTTGACTGCGCCTCCTTTCGGCTCGCGGACCTCGGATGCTATCTGTGATGTATCCAATCCAGCATTGATAACGGACATTTTCTTTACCCGAACTGAGGAAACGACATTGGCTGCGTATCCAGTCCCAGTATTTCGGCCCAAAGGTCCGGGACTAGGCCGTATTTCTTTAGATGGACGAAGAAATACGGCTGTTGTTGTAATCAAGGTCGAGGCGAACCGGATAATAGGCACGCCGCGATTGGTTGGTTACATGGCGCCAATAACTGATTGCATCTTGTCGAAGGCGCTGGACACCCTCTTGCAAATCAGCCTGCATCATCTGAGCGAAAGGGAACATGAATGCCTGAGGCCTGCAATACTTTGGCTGCATAGCAGTCATGCGAACGGTTCGCCCTAAATTTGGCACAAACCCGCTCTCGGAAAACTATGAGGACAGGTTTGCGTTGAGGACGCACACTGGTGCTCAAGAAGTGGGCAAACATATGGCCGGCTCAAGTCGAACCGGTCAGGTTTCCGTTGATGGATGCAATGCTTACAGTTGGCTGACCATGATGGTCAGCCAATTTACAGGGTGAAAAGGAAAACAACTCCATTCCACAAAAGATAAATTCCAATCCAACCCGCCAGGATTACGGCGAGGGCGGTCACACCCCAAGGCCAACGGGACCAGAGGTTCCTGCGGCCTTGGAGGTCCTGCGCATGCAGGCGGGCATCGTCGATGAGCGCTTTTTCGTCGCGACCGTCTTGCTGCATGCGAGCCTCCTTCTGTCGGCATCATGGGCAATATCAGGGACAGCATGGCGTCGGGTCGCTGACCGTCCCTTAAGACCGCATGGACCGAGCACGAAACATGTGCTTCAGGGTAAACGCCGCCCAAACCAATTCGGTCGACCCGATCGGCAATTTTTACCTGATGGTGGCCGGCTTCTCCATTGCGTCACCGGTCAATAGTAGCGGCTGGCCGGAGAAACTACAATGACCGCTTCTTCAACTCCGATCGCCATGCCCATGTCAATCGATGCGGGCGATAATGCTGTGCTCACTTTCTGATAAAAATTAATACAATGACTTCTCGGTATAGTTTTTCGTGAGAGATCAGAAACGGTATGCTGGTCTCGTGCAATCGTTTGGGAGGCTACGGCGGGCGATCACTGAAATCCGCAGATACGTATTTGTTATTAAAAATTCATCCTCGATGGTTTGTGGCGATTTTTGGGCGTGAAGGGTAGGCGGTAGGCACTTCCTGCTTGCAAATTAGCTATGCATCAATGTCGGCTCTTTGTGGTGGACTTTGTATAGTCCTTATGTTGCCCTTCCTGGGCAGATTGTTTTCTAACCCGAGGAGTTTCGACCATGGTGAAACGTGTCAGGACAGCGGTGTTCCCGGTGGCAGGGCTGGGCACGCGGTTCTTGCCGGCGACCAAGGCCATGCCCAAGGAGATGCTGACGGTCGTCGACCGCCCGCTCATTCAATATGCCGTAGACGAGGCCCGCGAAGCGGGCATCGAGCATTTCGTTTTCGTGACCGGCCGCAACAAGGGCGTGATCGAGGACCATTTCGACCGTCAGTTCGAGCTCGAGACGACGCTCGAGGTGCGGGGCAAGGCGACAGCGCTCGCCGAACTGCAAAAGGACCTGCCTTCAGCCGGCCGGACGAGCTTTACCCGTCAGCAGGAGCCGTTGGGACTTGGCCATGCGGTATGGTGCGCGCGTGACATCGTAGGTACCGAACCTTTCGCGCTGCTTTTGCCGGACATGCTGTTCAAGGGCAAACCGGGTGTCCTCAAGCAGATGATGGAGACATACGAAGAAACCGGCGGCAACGTTATTGCCGTCGAAGAGGTGCCGCTCACCGAAGTCTCTGCCTATGGCGTCGTTGCCAGGGGCGAGGGGGACGACAGCGGGTTCCGCATCACCGACATGGTCGAAAAGCCCAGGCCCGAAAGCGCTCCCTCCAATCTCATCATTTCCGGCCGCTACATCCTGCAGCCGGAGGTCTTCTCACTGCTTGCCGATCAGCCGCGCGGGGCGGGGGGTGAGATCCAGATCACCGACGCCATGCAGACGCTGATGCGCAGCCAGCCGTTCGTCGGGGTCAAGTATCGCGGGCAGTCCTTCGACTGCGGATCCAAAGTCGGGTTCCTGACCGCCAACGTCGTCTATGCGCTCGATCGCGACGACATCCGCGAGGGGTTCCTCGAGGCCCTGGGCAAGGTCGGGCTCGACAGCAGGCTGCCCGATCCGCTGTTGCGCGCCGCCGAATAGGCGGCAGGCATGCGCCCTGTCGAACGAAATGGGGCCATCCTCAAGGATGGCCCCATTCGTATACTACTAGGTTGTAGTGACAATTTAGCTATTTGAGCCACAGCATGATGCTTGCGAGCTTGATGA
>NZ_BSNS01000028.1 GCF_030160115.1 Devosia nitrariae
CATGCGACACCTCCCCATCCTCTCAGATTAGAGGTGTTGCGATGACCGGTTGAACTCACCGGCGCAAAGCGGACAGTCTCCGGTCGAGCGCCTCCCGGCCTTCTTTCTCACCCGCCGCTGCGGGTCGACCGGAGCTTGGACTTACACCGCGTCCGTTTAGAGTTGACCAATCTGCATCGGCCGCCCCCAGCACCACCCGTCCGCCCTCATATACCGAGCCGGTCCTTGAGCGCGTACCACCAGGAGCCAAGGGTCGAGTACTGAGCCCGGAACATGCGGCCGCCGGGGAATGGAATCCAGGGGAGGCTGGCGAAGGTGTCGAAGCGCGTCATGTCGCCGCGCACGGCTTCCGAAAGGATGCGGCCGAAGAGGTGTGAGCCGGTGACGCCGTGGCCGGAATAGCCATGAGCGAAATAGACCCTGCCGCCGAGCCTTCCCATTTGCGGCACGCGCGAGAAAGACAGGGCGAAATTGCCGCTCCAGGCATAGTCGATGCGGACATCCCCGAGCTGGGGGAAGACCTTGTTCATGTTCGGTCGCAACTTGGCGACGATATCAGCCGGATCGGTGCCGCCATAGACCACGCCGCCACCGAAGATCAGGCGATGATCGGCGCTGAGGCGGAAATAGTCGAGGATGTAGCGCACGTCCTCCACGCACATGTCGCTGGGCAGGAGCGCCTTGGCCCGCTCGGCGCTGAGCGGTTCGGTGGCCATCACTTGTGTGGAGACGGGCATGACCCGAGAGGCGAGCTCGGGCACCACATCGCCGAGATAGGCATTGCCGCATACCAGGACCGCCTTGGCGGAGACCCTCCCGTGGTGGGTCCGAACGCTGGCGCCCGATGCGTTCTGCTTGACCGCCGTCGCGGGCGAGTGCTCGAAAATCGTTCCGCCCAGGCTTTCAAGGGCGGCGGCTTCGCCCAGCACCAGATTGAGGGGGTGCATATGCCCGCCGGAATGGTCGATCATGCCGCCTGCATAGACGGTGCTGCCGATGTGCTGCCGGATCGCCTCCCTGTCGAGCAGTTCGTGGTCGTCCATGCCGTGCTGGCGCCATAGCGCCTGCTTGGCCTCCAGCTCCTGCATATGTTTGGCGGTATAGGCGGCATAGATGTTGCCGCGCTTGAGGTCGCATTGGATGGCATAGCGCTCCACCCAGTCATAGATGATGCCGGCGCCTTCCTGGAGCAGGCCACCGATAAAATCGCCGGCCTTTTGGCCGTAACGGCGAGTGATGGTCTCGAGGCTTGCGTTGAGGCCGTTGACGATCTGGCCGCCATTGCGGCCCGAGGCCCCCCAGCCGACGGCTGCGCCTTCGACCACCACGACTTTGAACCCGTTCTGTGCCAGGTGCAGGGCTGCGGACAGGCCGGAATAGCCGGCACCGACCACACAGATATCCGCCTCCACCTCGCCTTCGAGCATCCGGGGTTGGCGGGTGATGTTGCGCGAGGCCGCGTAATAGCTGGGCGGGTAGGACCCGTCGCCCGGATAGGATGCCGAAGTCATCACACGACCTCGAGATAGGCGCTGAACTCCAGATCGGTGACCTGGGTGGCAAAGCCGGCGATCTCCTGCCGCTTGCAGGCGACAAACATGGAATGCAGGGAGGAATCGAAAATGCGGGGAACCATGCTGCCATCCTCGAAGGCGTTGACGGCCGAGGCCCAGTCGGCCGGCAGCTTGGGGAGCCGTTCCGAATAGGCGCGGCCCTTGAACGGTCTGGGCGGCTTGATCTGGTCCTCGATGCCGACGAGCGCAGCCCCCAGAATACCGGCCAGCACCAAATAGGGATTGGCATCGGCGCCGGCGACGCGATGTTCAATGCGGCGGAACTCATGACTGCCGCCGGGAATGCGCACGGCTGTCGTGCGGTTCTCATAGCCCCAGGAGACAGCGCTGGGCGCATGGGTGTCGGGGCGAAGGCGCCGATAGGAGTTGAAATGCGGGGCAAAAAGCAGCGTCGTCTCCGCCATGCCCGAGAGCAGCCCGCCCACGGCATGCATCATCAATTCCGACCCGGTCTCGGTGCCGTCGTCAAAGACATTGTTGCCGGCCGCGTCGTTGAGGCTGAAGTGCACGTGGAAGCCATTGCCTGAACGCGCGCCATAGGGCTTGGCCATGAAGGTCGCGACCAGATTGTGCTTACGGGCCACGCCCTTGACGATGCGCTTGAACAGCACGGCATCGTCGGCGGCCTTGAGACCATCGGAAGTGTGCAGCAGGTTGATCTCGAACTGTCCGATGCCGTTCTCGGCGACCGCGGTATCGGCGGGGACGTTCTGCTGTTCGCATTGCAGATAGACGTCGCGGAAGAACTCGCCGAAATCCTCGAGCTCGTCGAGGGACAGCAGGGCGTCCGAATCCAGGCGCTTCCCGGTATAGGGCGAGATGGGGGGTCTGGCATGGTCGGCGTCAGGATCGACCAGATAGAATTCGAGTTCGGTGGCCACAACCGGTTTCAGGCCATGCTCGGCATAGCGCCGCAGCACCTGGGCGAGCGCCTGGCGCGGATCCCCGAGGAAAGGGGTCTGTGCGTCCTGGAACAGCCAGAGGGGGATCATGGCGCTGGGGCGCGTCGTCCAGTTGATGGGCAGCGCGCCGCGGCCGGTGGGGCTGCAGATGCCGTCCGTGTCGCCGCTGGAAAAAACCATGGGATTGCCCATGATATCCTCGCCCCACACATCGAGGCTGACAGTCGATAGCGGCATGCGAATGCCGTTCTCGGCGACGCGCCGCGCCTGGTCTATGGGGATGCGCTTGCCGCGCAGGATGCCGTTGAGGTCGCATACGGCTGTATGAAGAACTTCGATCTGCGGGTTGTCCGCAAGCCAGGAGACGATGTCTTCGTTTGCGATCGTTTCGGAACTCATGCCTGTCCGTCGCCTTTTTCGTATGTGATAGCATCAGCCTAGCAGGTGCCGCCGCGTTTCGGGAGGCGGTGCGGTGGAATGCGGAATCGGATGCGAACATGCTCCAGCCCCGGCCGATCGTTGGCGTCATCGCGTGTAATCGCGAGGTGGAAGGTGAACCGGCCCAAACGGTCAAGCGGCGCTATCTGGAGGCCGTCGAACAGTTTGCTGAGGCCATTCCCCTCATCGTGCCGTCGAACCAGTCCCCGGCTAACGTCACGGAAATCGTGGCGCGCCTCGATGCCGTTATGCTGACAGGCAGTAATTCCAATATCGCTCCCGATCGCTATGGCTCGGACCGGGCTGGTCGGACGCCGATAGACGAAGGGCGCGATGACGTGAGCCAGGCACTCATTCGTGCGGCGATCATGGCGGCAAAACCGGTCTTCGGCATCTGCCGAGGCCTGCAGGAGATCAACGTGGCGTTGGGCGGCACGCTGCGCGACCTGCGCGAAAGCGGTCTGGCCGGGCTGCATCATGCTCCGTCCGATGCCTCGCTCGAGGAGACGTTTGCTTTCGAGCACGAGATCGACGTGGTCGCCAACAGTACGCTCTACCGCTTTGCCGACAACGCCCGGCTTGCGGTCAACAGTGTTCACTTTCAGGCAATCGACCGTCTGGGCGAAGGGCTGGTGGTCAATGCCACGGGTCCGGATGGGATCATCGAAGCAGTCTGGGCCTCGCATACGCCCGCGCCGGTCTTTGCAGTGCAATGGCATCCTGAGTGGCGGCCCGAGGGCCGGCCGCACGACATGGCCTTCTGGCGTTATCTGGGGGAAGTGGCACGTTCCCAATACATCCCAACATCGGAGATGACCGCATGAGTGCGTTCGGGACCAGCCTGTTCATCAACGGCGAGTTCGTCGCCGGCGAGGGGCGGGTGGAGACCGTCTACGAGCCCGCGCTGAGAAAGCCGATGGCCGAGGTGGCCTCGGCCAGTAAAGGGCAGATCGACCAGGCCGTGAAGGCCGCCAGTGGCGCCTGTCGGGATTGGTCACAGCGGACCCCGCGTGAGCGCAGTGCGGCGTTGCTGGCCATTGCAGCGGCCGTCGAAGCCCGCGCGGTTACCCTCGCAGAGGTTGAATCGCGCAATGCCGGAAAGCCGCTGCGTTTCGTCAAAGCCGGGGAATTGGCCAATGTGGCCGACGTGTTCCGCTATTTCGGCACGGCGGTGCGCAACATGCCGGCGCCGGCTGCGGGCAACTACCGGTCGTCGGTTTTGACCAGCCTCGTTCGCCGCGATCCCATCGGCGTCATCGCCCAGATCGCGCCGTGGAACTATCCCCTGTTGATGGCCGCCTGGAAGATCGCGCCGGCCATTGCCGCAGGCAATGCCGTGGTCATCAAGCCCTCCGAGTTGACGCCGCTCAGCCTTCTGGCGCTCAGCGAGGTATTTGCGGAAATCCTGCCGGCGGGTGTCGTCAATGTGGTGTGCGGCAGTGGACCCGATGTGGGCCAGGCGCTGATCTCCCACGATCTGGTGCGGATGATTTCGCTGACCGGCGATGTGCGGACGGGCCGGGCTGTGCTGCAGGCAGCGGCCGGGCCGATGATCAAGCGCACCCACCTCGAACTGGGCGGAAAGGCGCCGGTAATCGTGTGCGAGGATGCCGATCTCGATAAACTGGTCGAGACCCTGCGCGAGGCCAGCTTCTACAATGCCGGGCAGGACTGCACGGCGGCCTGCCGCATCTTTGCGCATCGCAACGTTGTCCAGGCCCTGACCGACAAGCTGAAAGCCATGATCGGCTCACTGGTCTACGGCCGCCCGGAGCGGGACGATGTCGAATTCGGCCCCGTCATCAGCGCCCGCCAGTTGGAGCGTGTCGATGGCTTCGTATCGCGAGCGCGCGCCGGCGGTTGCGACGTGATGCAGGGGGCGCCGGCCGAATCGGATGGCTATTTCTTTTCGCCAACATTGGTGGCGGCACCGATTGAAGCGGAGATCGTGCAGAAGGAAGTCTTCGGACCGGTGCTCAGCATCACCCCGTTCGCCGACGTCCGGACAGCGCTGGACTGGGCCAATGCCTCGGAATATGGGCTCGGATCTTCGGTCTGGTCCCGCCAGACGGAGCAGGCCATGGCCATCGCCAACGCGCTGGAATATGGCGTCACCTGGATCAATACCCATGGGGTCATGGCCACTGAAATGCCCCATGGCGGCATGAAGAACTCCGGCTATGGTTCCGATCTCTCGATGCAGTCGCTGATCGACTACACCCAGATCCGCCACATCATGCTCGGCTGATCTTGGCGGATCGCGGAAACAAGTCTGACCGATGAATCCGGCGCGACGACCAAGAGTTTGGGCGGGCTCGTCGCTGAACCCGGGGTGTTGCGCCGGTCGCAGCGGCCCTCACAGAACGGCCACTTATCTCGGCCAAGCAAGGGAACCTCCCATCGTGCCAGCGGTTAGCCCTGCTGGCTCGGGGCCATAACAAAGGAGAGAACCTTTGCGGTTTGCTGCCGTTATCCTTGCCCTGCTTCTTGGCGTCACTCCCAGCCTTGCGCACCACAAGCCGGGTCATCACATACCTCCGGGGCACATGAAGAGGCTTTATCAACCCGATCTTCTGGTTCCCGGAGAGATTGAATTCGTATGTGTGGTAACGACCGCCGTGGCGGGCGATCCGTACGCCCCGATTATCCGGACGGCGTGGCTTCCGAGATCTGATGCCGAAAGACTGGCCGACTTCGGCGACAGCTTCATCATCTATCACCCTGCGGTGAATCACCAGCAAGGGTGCCTCGCGTTCGGATGACGTCGGTCAGCCAACGCCTCGCGAAGACGCTCACATCGTCTGGCCGCGATCGAGCTCCCGGCACGCCGCGAAAATCCGCAGGGCTTCCTCGGCCTCTCCGTTCTCGACAGCCGAGGTCAGGCGCACGAAGAGGGCAGCCGACTGCGCTCTGTAGTCCTCCGCGGGCATCGCCCGGTCACGGGTGAGGGCAAGTGCCAGGGTCAGTTCCACCACGCCGATGACCGAGCGCAGCAGCGGGTCCTGGGCGCTTTCGGCGAGGACTCCGTGCACCTCGAGGCACGCGAGCCCGAACTGTTCGAGGCTCTCGCCGGCTATCTCCATCTGGTGGCACCAGTATTTCATCAGCCGTACATGCTCGGCCGTCCGCCGGCGGGCCGACAGTTCAATGATCGGGGTTTCGAGCGCTGCCCGAACCCGAAACAGGCTCTCGTAGAATGCGGTATCGGGTGGCGCGTCGAAGAACCAGGCCAGCACCTGCGGATCGAGGAAGTTCCAGCGGCTGCGGGGGGAAACGCGGGTGCCGACCTTGGGGCGGGCTTCGACCAGGCCCTTGGCTTCGAGGGTCTTGAGCGCTTCGCGCAGCACCGTGCGCGAGACGCCGTAGGTCTCCATCATCACCGCGTCGCTGGCGAGGACCGACCCGACCGGAAACTTGCCGGTGACGATGGACTGGCCGATCTCATTGATGACGAAGGTGTGGAAGTTGCGCGCAGCAGGCCGCCCGGAGAGCGAGCGGATAAGGCTGCCTGTCTCGATCATGCCCGCTCTTTCCGAGCTCCTGCAGCAGGGACGCTAGCCAACTTGGCCGAACGCGCAACCCACATCTACGACGCTTTCTCTCCCCGCACCGAGGCCGCAAAGATCAGCCGCTGCAGGACGATGAAGAGGAACAGGAGGGCCCCTATGACGATCTTGGTCCACCAGCTCGACAATGTTCCGTCGAAGATGATGTAGGTCTGCACCAGCCCCAGCAGCATCACCCCGATGAACGTGCCAAGCACGAAACCATAGCCGCCGGTGAGCAGTGTCCCCCCGATGACCACCGCGCTGATGGCGTCGAGCTCGACGCCCACCGCCGCCAGCGGGTAGCCCGCTGAAGTATAGAGCGAAAACACGATTCCCGCCAAGGCGGCCAGCATGCTCGAAAGCATGTAGACGCCGACGGTCGTGCGGGCCACCGGCACGCCCATCAGCGAGGCGGAGACGCTGTTGCCGCCGAGCGCATAGACATAGGAACCGAACTTGGTTCGATGCGCCACCAGCGCTCCGACGACGAATATGGCGACCATCAAGAGACCGATGAAGCTGAGGCGCCCGCCGCCGGGCAGGCGGATGATGAGGCTGGAAATCCAGTCGTAGAACTCATGGCTTACCGGTATCGAATCCCGGGTGATGACCGACGCGCCGCCCCGCGCCAGGAACATGCCGGCCAAGGTGACGATGAAAGCCGGCACCTGCAGATAGTGTACGGCCAGCCCCATGAGGCCACCGAAGGCAGCCGCCGAGGCCAAGGCCATGGCGAAGGCGGCGAGCGGATGCCAGCCGGCCCAGGAGATGAGGACCGCGACCAGCACGCCGGTGAACCCGATCACGGCGCCGACGGAAAGATCGATGCCGCCGGACAGGATCACGAAGGTCATCCCGACGGCCGCGATACCGAGGAAGGCATTGTCGGTGAGGAAGTTGCCGAGGACTCGCGTCGAGAACAAACCGGGGAACTGAAGGATGCTGAGCGCGTAGGCGATGGCGAAGATGACGGCGGTGGCGACGAGCGGACGCAGGCTACGGTTCATTTGCCGGCCTCCCGGACGGGCCTTTTCACCACGACGACGCGTGTCGCCAGTGGCGATTGGATGATGAGGACGAGAAAGATCAGCGCCGCCTTGACGATGAGGTTGAACTCGGGCGGAAAGCCCGACACCAGTATGCCGGTGTTCATGGCCTGGATGATGAGGGCGCCCACCACCGCCAGAGGCACCGAGAAGCGTCCACCCAGAAGGGAGGTGCCGCCGATGACGACCGCGAGAATCGCGTCGAGCTCGAGCCAGAGGCCGGCGTTGTTGGCGTCGGCACCGCGGATGTCTCCGGCAACGATAAGCCCGGCGACGGCCGCACAGAGACCCGAAAGGCCATAGACGAGCATCAGGAGCATGCGGCTGCGGATGCCGGCAAGCGTGGCGGCAGCACGATTGACGCCCACCGCCTCGATGAAAAGGCCTATCGCTGTTTTGCGCACCAGGAGCGTAACGAGCACCAGCATCGCGATGGCGATGACGGTGGCCATCGGCAGGCCCAGCAATGAACCGGTGCCGATGAAGACCAGCAGCGGATCGTTGAAGGTGACGATGAAGCCTTCGGTGATGAGTTGGGCGATGCCGCGCCCGGCCACCATCAGCACCAGTGTCGCAACGATGGGCTGGATGTCGAGCACGGCCACCAGGAAGCCGTTCCAGAGGCCGCAGAGAAGCCCAACGAGAAGCGCGGCGACGACGGCGACAGGCGCCGGATAACCGGCGACCACCAGCGTTGCCGCAACCGCGCCCGCTACCGCCATGACTGCGCCGACCGATAGGTCGACCCCCTTCGTGGCGATGACACCGACCATGCCGATGGCGAGGATCGCCACCGGCGCCCCGCGGTTGAGCACGTCGATCACGCTGCCGAACAAACGCCCGTCCTGCCAGGTGATCCGGAAGAAATTCGGAAACAGGATCCAGTTGATCAGCAGCACGCCGACAAGCGCCAGCAATTGCGGATTGGCCATCCTGGACAAAGCGCGACGCATCGTCATGTCGGGGTCCCCTCCCGATGATTGGCAATGGCCTGGACGATCACGCCCGGGCTGATGTTCTCGCCGCTGAGCTCTGCCACCAGCTCGCGGTCGCGCATCACCACGATCCGCGACGAGTAAGCAACGACCTCGTCGATTTCTGAGGAGATGACGACGAGCGCCAGGCCTTCATCGCGCAGCCGGTTTATGGTGCGCACGATCTCGGCATGCGCCCCGACGTCGATGCCACGTGTCGGCTCGTCGAGAATGAGGAAGGCCGGGTCGGTGGCCAGCCACCGCGACAGGATCACCTTCTGCTGGTTGCCGCCCGAAAGGAGCTTCACCGGCATGTCGAGCGAAGCGGCGCGGATATCCATGGCTTCGCCGAACTTGCCGGCAATCTCCATCTGCTCGTCCCTGGTCAGCGCGCTGAACCAGCCGAGCTTGCCCTGCAGGGCGATGATGATGTTCTCGCGCACCGACAGATCGCCGAAAATGCCTTCGGCCTTGCGGTCTTCAGGGCAAAAGCCGAAGCCATGTGCGATCGCATCGGTCGGTCGGGAAATGCTGGTTGGCTTGCCGGCGATTTTCACCTCGCCCTCGTCGGCGGCGTCCGCGCCGAACATGATGCGCGCCATTTCGGTGCGCCCCGAACCCAGAAGGCCGGCGACACCGATGACCTCTCCCTTGTGGATGGTCAGATTGAACGGATGCACGCTGCGTTTGCGGCCGAAATTGGTGAAGTCCAGCAGGACTTCGCCGGTCGGTCGGGCGTCCGCGAGACCCGTCGCGCCCGAAAAGGCGATATCCTTGCCCAGCATCAGCCGCACGACATCGGTGCGGGTCACGTCATCGAGCTTGCGGGTGTCGATCAACCGGCCATTGCGCAGGACCGTCACATAGTCCGATACCGCAAAGACCTGTTCGAGAAAGTGGGTGATGAAGACGATGGCAAGGCCATGTGCCTTGAGGTCGCGGATGATCTCGAAGAGGCGCTCGACTTCGTTGCGATCAAGGCTCGCGGTCGGCTCGTCGAGGATCAGGACCTTGCCCGAAAGCTCCACCGCCCGGGCGATGGCCACGATCTGCTGCACTGCAACGGAATGGGCGCCGAGCTCGCTCGCCGGATCGATGTCGAGGCCATAGCGTTTGAGGATGGCGCGCGAGTCCCGCTCCATTTTGCGGCGGTCTGTCAGCCCGAACCAGGTCGGCTGGTGCCCCAGGAACAGGTTTTCCGCCACCGAACGGTTGGGCAGTAGATTGACTTCTTGATAGACAGTGCCGATGCCCAGCGCCTGAGCCTGTTGGGGCGTATCGAGGCTCACAGGTTGCCCGTCGACAAGAACCTCTCCGCCATCGGGCTGGTAGGCACCGGTGAGGATCTTGATCAGCGTCGACTTGCCGGCACCGTTTTCGCCCAGGAGCGCGTGCACCTCGCCGGCCCGGAGGCCGAAATCGACGGCGTCGAGCGCCACGTGATTGCCGAAAATCTTGACGACGCCGCGCGCCTCCAGAGCATAGCCGGTTCCGCCCATCGCCCCTCCCTGCCATCCTTGCGGGATAGCCATCTATGCGAATCCCCGCCGGATCGGCGGGGATTCGCCTTCTATGGGATCAGTCTATCAATAACCGAGGTCTTTGCGACGCTCGTACTCGCCCTGCGGATCGCTGTCGGCGGTATAGAGCTTGGACTCGGTGATGATGAACTTCTCGGGCTCGGTGCCATCGGCCCAGTAGGCGGCGAGGGCATCGAAGGCGGGGCCGGCCATATTAGGCGTCAACTCGACGGTAGCATTGGCCTCACCGGCGGCGATGGCCGAGAAGATGTCGGGCACCGCGTCGATCGAGACGACCAGGATGTCCTCGCCGGGCTTGAGGCCGGCGTCCTTGATCGCCTGGATGGCGCCGACTGCCATGTCGTCATTATGGGCATAGACGGCGCAGATATCGGCCGCATTGTTGGACGCCTTGATGAAGGCTTCCATCACTTCCTTGCCCTTGGAGCGGGTGAAGTCGCCGGTCTGGCTCTGGGAAATGGTGATGTTGTCGTGACCGGCGATGGCTTCCTCGAAGCCTGCCTTGCGGTTGATGGCAGGGGTCGAGCCGACCGTGCCCTGCAACTCGACGACGTTGCAATCCTCGTCGCCCACCGCCTCGACCAGCCACTCTCCCGCGACGCGGCCTTCCTTGACCTGATCGGACGCAACCGACGTCAGGTAGAGGTCCTCAGGGGCGTCGACCCCGCGATCGAGCAGCACGACCGGGATCTCGGCTTCCTTGGCCTCGGCCAGCACGTCATCCCAACCGGTGGCAACGACCGGTGCGACCAGGATCGCATCGACCCCTTGTGCGATGAAGCCGCGAATGGCCTTGATCTGGTTTTCCTGCTTCTGCTGGGCATCGGCGAACTTGAGGTCGACGCCGCGTTCCTCTGCCTGCTGACGGGTGACGGCGGTCTCGGCGGCGCGCCAGCCGGACTCCGAGCCGATCTGCGAAAAGCCGATGACTTTGCCCGAAACGTCCTGAGCCAGGACTGCCGAAGACAAGGCGGTAGCGAGGCCTGCCGCGAGGGCAAGCTTGGTAATGATGCTCACGATGAAATCCTCCCAAATGCCGCCCGGCGCGTTCGCTTCTAGGCGGTGAAGGGACGCTATATAAAGTACTATTATATGTAAAGTGGGTTTAGTCAGGTGGGATGCGTGGCGGTTCGCCAACACGGCGCGCACCAGCTACCGCACTCAACTCTCCGAGCACAGCTGCACCCCGAGCGTGCAACATGCACCGGGTTTGGTGCGGTAGCTGTTGATCGACCAACTGCCGAAACGGCATAGTCCCTGTGCTGAACCACCGCGAACGCTTTCCGGCGTCCGCAATACTCAAGTATGCGAGGATGACGGCGTCCTGGAAAGAACAGCCAGCAGCTCTGCAAGTTGGTCGGCGCGGGCATCGTCCAGTTTTTCCCCGAGGTGCGTCTGGATCGCAGCGCCATAGACCGACCACATGCGCGATTGCATGGCACGGCCGGTCTCGGTGACGGTTACCCACCGACCGCGACCGTCCTCCGCGAAAGCCTCACGCCGCACCAGATCGTCCTTCTCCATGCGGTCGATGAGCCGCGAGAGGTTGTGTTGGGCAAGCAACGTGCGTTCCTCGATCTCGTAGGGACGCAGCTTTCCGTTTTGGGCACGCACGAGCTCCAGCAACACATCATACCAGCCGAGGGGTGGAAGACCGGCCGCCTTGAGATCCTGCTCGATGGCGGCGAGGACCACGCGTTGCGCGCGCATGAGGCGGATCCACGCTCGGGTTGCCGACGGGGAAGGCTTGGCAGTGGCATCGGTTGAGCGATCGGACATAGATGCAATTACATTCAGATTGACGGACAAGGCAAGCTGATATAAATGCAGTTGCATCTATATCGAACCCGGTACTCTTTCATGACCCAGGAGCGGGAGATTTCTATCATGTCCCATGCCAAGCTGACCCTCGTCAGCCATCACCTCTGCCCCTACGTCCAGCGAGCGGCCATAGCGTTGGCCGAGAAGGGCGTGCCCTTCGAGCGCCGCTATGTCGATCTCGCGGCCAAGCCCGATTGGTTCCTCTCCCTTTCGCCGCTCGGCAAGGTGCCGCTGCTGATTGTCAGGCAGGACGACGGCACGGAAACCGTTCTGTTTGAGAGCGCCGTGATCTGCGAATATCTTGAAGAAACGCAGCCCGGTGTTCCTCTCCATCCCACTGACCCGCTGACGCGCGCCCGGCATCGCGGCTGGATCGAGTTCGGTTCCTCGATCCTCTCCGACCTCTGGGGCTTTGAAACGGCCAAGGACGCCGGAACCCATGAGGCCAAGCGCGGGGCGCTGATCGACAAATTCGGTCGCCTCGAGGAGCAGTTGGCAGAAGGCCCCCTTTTTGCCGGTGAACGGTTCAGCCTCGTGGATGCGGTCTTTGCACCGATCTTCCGGTATTTCGACGTCTTCGACACCATCGCCCCGACCGGCGTGTTCGACGGCCTGATGGGTGTTGCCGCATGGCGCAAGGCGCTGGCTGAAAGACCAAGTGTGAAGGAGGCGGTGGTGTCAGACTATCCTGGCCGTCTCAAGAGCTTCCTTCGGTACCATGATGCCTGGCTCCTGAAGTCGGCGACATGAACCTGTCTCCTTCGTCGTTCGGGGCATGTCTCCCGAACCTCGCCTCGCGCACCAGACGGTCGTGAAATGGAAGACGCTGACCCTCGCCGCCGGCGAGTCCGTACGCTCCAGCGCGCTCATCCCATTCGTCCGGTGACGCGCGCCGATACCATGAAGGCATGCAGGCGCTGTCCTTACGCATCAACGGCTCGGACATGGGCTATGCCGAGTTCACGCTGAAGGTTTGAGGCCGTCGCAGGTGCAGCCTGCGTCTGCCTCCTCGCGCCAGACTACGTCAGCACCACGTGCTGGGTCAGTTCCCCGATCGTCGTCTCGGCTTTGGCGACATCGAACACTTTGGTGCCGTGGCTCATGATGACGAAGCGGTCGCAGACCTGGTAGGCGTGGTAGAGATTGTGCGTCACCAGCACGCTCGACACACCCTCCTGCTTGAGCCTCAGCACCTGGTTGAGCAGCGCTTCTGTCTCGCGTACCGAAAGGGCTGAGGTCGGCTCGTCGAGCAGCAATACCCGCCGTTTGAAGAAGACCGCGCGGGCGATGGCGACCGCCTGCTTTTGTCCGCCGGACAGGTCGCCCACCAGTTTGTCGGGCGAGTCGATGCCGGAAATATGCACCGCGCTGTCGAGGACCTGCATAGCGATCTCGCGCATGGTCTTGAGGTCGAGAAAGCCGAACCGGTCGGTCAGTTCGCGGCCGAGAAAGATGTTGCGCGAGATGGAGAGGCAATCGACCAGAGCGGTGTTCTGGTAGATGGTCTCGATTCCCGCCTCGGCGGAGTCGCGCCGGCAGGTGAAATCGCGCCGTTCGCCGTCGATGGAAAGATGACCTGAACTCGGCTGGTGAATGCCGGAGATCAGGTTGACCGTCGTCGACTTGCCCGCCCCGTTGTCGCCGAGCAGGCCCACGACTTCGCTGTGCCCGACTTCGAAGCTGAGATCGGTCAGAGCGCGCAGGGGGCCGAACGTCTTGTTGATGTTGTGCAGCGCGAGCAGGCTCATGCGGCGGCTCCCCGGCGGTCGAGGCCGTGGTTGAAGATCGAGGCCACCACGATCAGCGTGGCGATGAACATGTCGAGATAAAACCCGGGTGCCCTGAGGAGCAGCAGCACGTCGGTGATGGTGAAAATCAGCATCACGCCGAGGAAGATGCCAAGGATCGAGCCGCGCCCGCCGCGCAACGACAGGCCTCCGATGACGCAGGCGGCGATAGCTTGCAGCTCCAGCCCTGCCCCTTGCCCCGGCTGGACGCTGCCGACGCGGGTCGTGGCCAGGATGCCGGCAAAGGCCGCCATGGCACCGGCGATGGCAAAGGCGGCGAGCTTGATGCGCGCTGTGTTGACCCCGATAGCCGTCGCGGCCGAGCGGTCGCCGCCGGTGGCAAAGACATGATTACCGAAGCGGTGCCGGTGCAGCAGCGCCCAGAAGGCGAGGCTGAGGCCGACGAACCAGATGAAGGCGGCATTGATGCCTATCACGGTACCGGAAAAGAGTGCGTCGAACGCCGGGCCGGGGTCGAACCGGACTTGCACGGCGCCATTGATGAGCAGCACCGCGCCGCGCCAGAACAGCAGGCCGCCCAACGTCACGATGAAGGACGGCAGGTTGAACCGCAGCGTCAGTATGCCATTGGAGAGGCCGATCGCTGCGCCGACGAGGAGCCCCGCCGGCGCAGCAAGGAAGGCATCGACGCCGCTGCCGACCAGCATGGCCATGACCACGGCTGTGAAGGTGTAGACCGAACCGATGGAGAGATCGAACTCGCCCGCGATCATCAACAGGCCTGCACCCAGCGCCAGACAGCCGAGGACAGGCACCGAGCGCATGAGAATGCCCATGTTCTGTGGCGAGAGGTAGCGGAAGTCGTCGGGAAAGATCAGCCCGGCGACGATGCAGAAGAGCTGCACCGTAACGAACACCAGCAAAATGGCGCCCGCCGGCATGCTGAGGAGGCTATGGAGCCACCTCGCAGCCGGCCGCTGGTGCGGGCCGGCGCGATCATGGGTCATGTCGGTCACGGGTCTCATCCAGGTGTGAGTTGGCTCCGGCCCGGGGGCCGGAGCGGTCGATCAGCGATAGGTGCCGATGAGCGGCGTGACGGCCCCGATGCGCGTCTGGTCGAGGAAGGCACCCTGGCCGGTGTCGACATCGGTGGGCGTCAGGCCATAGCGCGCGGCCATGGCAATCTGCGCGATCGGGTAATAGCCCTGAAGATAGGGCTGCTGGTCCATGGTGGCGAACATGGCGCCCGATTCGACCGCATTTGCGATCTCGACCGCGAGGTCGAAGCCACCAAAAGGAATATCGACCTCCGCATCGCGAATCGCACCCGCCCCGACAGTCGAAGTCACCGAGCCGGTGCCGAACAACGCCTTGATGTCCGGATTGGCGATCAGCACCTGGGCCATGATGTTCTGCGCCTCGGCCGGATCGAGCCCGGCGCGCACGGTTTCGACCTTGATGCCGTGCTCCTCCATCACCTTCTCGATGCCGCCGCCGCGCGCCACTGCAAAGCTCGCCTCGGGAATTTCGCGTGGATTGAAGACGGTGTCGCCTTCCCTAAGGTCGAAGGCCTCGATCATGCGCAGCCCGAGCTCATAGCCAGAGGCGAACTCGTTCATGCCCACATAGGCCTGCCGGCAATTGCCGTCGGCGCCTTCGAGATCGTCATTGTTGAAGCCGATGACGATGACGCCTGCCTCGACCGCGGCACAGATGCTCTCATCGAACGCGTCAGAGCTCGAAATGGCCACGGCAATGCCGTCGACGCCGGTGGCAACGGCGCTTTCGATCAGGTCGTTCTGCCTGACGGGATCGTTGTTGGCGTATTGGACGTCGAGGTCGACGTCAAAGGCGGCCGCTGCGTCTTGTGCGCCTTTCACAACTGGATTGAAGAACTGCACGCTGGGATCGAGATAGATGATCATGGTCGCCGAGACCGTTTCCTGGTCCTGGCCAACCACGCCGCCGGCACTCGCCAGCAGGGCGCAGCCCGCCAGCAAGGCGGCTTTTGACTTGGTCAATTTCATCGCTTAATCCTCCCTTTGGATAGCTGCGGGTCCCTCAAAGATCCCGCTTCGGGCGGCGCGCTCCGACCAAGATTTGCGCCGCCCAATCCTCGCTCTGGTTCCAGCGCCTCCTAATGCTGGAACCAGGGCTCTCCCCGCCCCAGGGTCATGTGCAGACCCTTGAACTGGGAATATTCATCAAAGCCGTAGCGGCCGAGCTCGCGTCCGACGCCGCTCATCTTGTAGCCGCCGATGGGCAGCTCGGGCGTGCCGTCGATCACCGAATTGATCCAGCATCGGCCGGCGCGCAGCTTGCGCGTCGTCTGGATGGCGGTCTCGAGATCACGCGACCAGACACTGGCCGAAAGCCCGAACGCAGTACCGTTGGCGAGCGCCACGGCTTCTTGCGGCGTATCGAATCCGATCGTCGCCAGCACGGGCCCGAATATCTCCTCCTGCGCGACGCGCATGTCCGGCCGCACCTGGTCGAAGACGGTGGGGGCAAAGAAATTGCCGGTGTCGTCCGCCACTGTAGAGCCGCCGAGCAACAGTTCGGCGCCATCCTCGAGACCCGCCGCCACGTAGCTCGCGACCTTTTGCGTGTGCGGCTGCGATACCATGGCACCGAAGCGGGCGGTTGCGCTGAGCGGGTCGCCGAAAGGCAGGCGCCGTGAAATGTCGAGCAGGCGTTCGAGCAGCGCCGGTCGAATGGCATTGGCGACGATAAGCCGGCTGCCTGAAATGCAGCACTGCCCCGCATTGTGATAGACCCCATAGGCGATGCCGTCGGCCGCCGCTTCGAGGTCCGCATCTGCGAAGACGATCTGCGGTCCCTTGCCGCCCAGCTCCAGCCCGACCCGCTTCACGTTGCTGGCGGCAATCCCGGCGAGTTGCCTGCCGACGCGCACAGAGCCGGTAAAGGCCAGCACATCGACGCGCGGGTCTTCCGCCAGCACTTGCCCAGCTTCGGGACCGTGGCCCGTGATGACATTGAAAACACCGGCCGGCAGGCCTGCCTCCAGGGCGAGTTCCGCCAGCCGGATCGTCGTGCCCGAGGTGAATTCGCTGGGCTTGACCACCACCGTACATCCAGCACCCAATGCCCACGGCACACGCTCGGAGACGATGATGAAGGGAAAGTTCCACGGCGTGATGATGCCGACCACGCCCGCCGGCTCGCGCAGCACCAGGCCCAGCCGGTTGGCGCCGATGGCGTTGTGCGTCTCCCCCTCCAGGCCTCGCGCCTGCCCTGCAGCATAGGTCCACAGGTCCGCACAGTAACCGATCTCCCCCTGCGCCTGGCTCAGCGGCTTGCCGGTCTCGAGGCATTCGATCAGCGCCAACTCTTCGACGTGGGCAAGGATCGCGGCCGCCACGGCATGGAGAATTGTCGAGCGCTCAGCCCCGCTCATCTGCGGCCACGGGCCATCGTCGAAGGCCCGGCGCGCCGCGGCGATGGCAAGCCCCGCATCGGCGGCACTGCCCGCCGGCCACTCGCCGATCACCCTGCCGCGATGGCCGGGACTCTCACGTTCGATGGTCTTCCCCGACTCCGCATCGCGCGATTTCCCGTCGATCACCATGCGATAGGCGCGTTTACTCGCAAGTCGCGGGTCACTAAGGTTCGGCTCGACGAAATTGTCCTGAAAGCGTGTCTGGATGACCATTGCAATGGCGGGCTGAGCCCACCTCCCCGAGAACTGCTGGACCCGGTCGAACGCGTCCTGTATGGAATTGTATGGTACCGTATGGTGCGCCGAGGGCGCTGTCAATGCCGCGGGCGAGAGGTGTGACGTGACCTTGGAAATGCAGCTGGCAGAGAGCGGCGAAAGCGCCGCGGCATCGATCGAAAAGGATTTGCGCCGCGCCATCATCGAGCTTGAGTTGCTCCCCGGAGCGCGACTTTCCGAGCAGGAGATCGCCACACGCCTGGGCGTGTCACGCCAGCCGGTACGCGAGGCGCTGATCCGCCTCGCCAATTCGCGCCTCATCGAAATCCGCCCGCACCGCGGCACCGTCGTCGCCCTGATCTCCGCCAAGGAAATGATCGAAGCCCTGTTCGTGCGCCAGTCGGTGGAGATTGCCGTCGTGGCCAAGGCCGCAGAGGCTTTCGACGCCTGGCAGCGAAAGCGCGTTGCAAGCCTGTTGCTCAAGCAGGAAGAGGCGGCAGGCAAGCTCGACCATGCCGGCTTCCGCGATCACGATGAGGCATTTCACATCGCTATCGCTACCGGCGCCGGCGTCGGCATTGCCTGGGCCGCCATCGCCGACATGAAGACGCACATGGATAGGGTCTGCAATATGACGTTGCAGAGCGAGGCCGACATGCAGCGCCGCGTGCGCGAGCATCAGGCGATCATGGCCGCCATCGACGCGCACGATGTAGAAGGTGCCAAGAACGCCATGGCCGAGCATTTGGGCAGTATCCTCGACGATCTGCCCGAGCTTGAGACCCGGCACGCCAGCCTTTTCAGCTAGCTACGACCAGTCTGCCTGGATCACGTTCCTGCTTACACATGCACCCGCAGGCGATTGGCCGGCCACGTGGAGCGGCTGATCTCGATGGGGATGCCGGCGCGGTCGACATTCCGCCCTTCCAGTACGATCACCGGCGCGTTGGCAGCAAGGTTGAGGAGTTTGGCTTCCTCGCGTGTGGCCTGCCGGGCGGTGACCTGCGTGTTGCTGCGGCGATAGTCCGAGCGGCCCAATCGTTCCAGAAGGTCGCTGATGCGCGTGATGCCGGCAAAGTGCTCCGGCAAGTCCGGGTAACGCGCGGCCGAGAAGAAGTGCTGGGCAAGACACAACGCTTCGCCGCGCGTCCATCGGCGGATGTGGATTTGAAAGGTTGGACTGTCGGGTGGCAGAGCAAGAGCACGGGCAAGGTCACTATCGCATCGCATCTGCTGAAGCTTGAGAAGCTCGATGGATGAAGCCTCGTCCAACCGCCGCACATTGTCGTTATACCGGGTGCGTGTGTTGACGTAATAGTCGATCACGCTGCCGCGCACGTAGCTGCCACTGCCCTGCCGGCTCTCGATCACGCCGCGCCGCTCCAGCAGGTCCAGCGCCTGCCTTATGGCATGCCGGTTCACGCCGTATTCCAGTGCGAGCGATTGCTGGGTCGGCAGGCGCGTACCGGAACCCAGCCAATCCTGCCGGATGCGATCGGCAATCTGCCCGGCGAGGTTTTCATGCGTGGCGTCCATCACGCCATTATAACACCAAATCGGCGATTTGGCGCCGCTGTCTCTATGAAATAGGCTCGGTTTCGCCCGCATTTCGAGACGGCGTTGAAAGGCTGGCATAGAGCTGATCACAGTCACAATGAGAGGACTTCTGCTGTGTCGCTCGAGGCTTTTGCCGCCCCCGGCTCATTCTGCAAGGGCAATATCCATACCCATTCCGATATTTCCGATGGGGCCCTGTCGCCTGAGGAAGTGTGCAATCGCTATCGCCGCAAGGGCTACGACTTCCTGTGCCTCTCGGATCACTTCCTCGAAAAGTACCGATACCCGCTCACCGACACGACGCCATATCGCACGCAAGGCTTCACCACCATTCTGGGTGCGGAGCTGCACGCCCCGGCAATCAATGGCGGACAGGACTGGCATATTCTGGCTGTCGGCCTGCCACTCGAATTCGCGCCCAAGAGGGACGGCGAGACCGGCCCTGAAATGGCCGATCGGGCGGCTTCTGCCGGCGCCTTCGTCGTCATCGCCCATCCCGAGTGGTATGGCTTGACACTTGAGGACGCCGGAAAGATCGCCTGCGCCCACGCCGTCGAAGTCTATAACCATACGAGCCAGGTCACCTGCTCGCGTGGCGGTGGCGGCTATTTCCTCGATGCCATGCTCATGGCGGGCCGCAGGATAGATGCGCTCGCCGTGGACGATGCGCACTTCAAGCTTCCGGGCGATGACGAGCGCGATGCGTTTGGCGGCTGGGTGATGGTCAAGACGCAAGCCAACGAACCTGAGGCGCTGCTCGCCGCGCTCAAGGCTGGCCACTACTACTCGACCCAGGGCCCCGATATTCTCGACATGGCCATCGAGGGTGAGGAGCTGGCGGTCAGGACCTCGCCGGCAAACCAGGTCATCCTTGCCGGCCGCAACTCGCTGACCGTCAACCATTCCGGTTTCGGGATCACCGAGGCGCGCCTGCCGCTTTCGAGCTTCAAGGGCAAATGGGGGCGTCTCATGGTTCTCGACGCCGAGGGCCGTTGCGCCTGGTCCAATCCGATGTGGTTCTGACCCTTCAGAGGGAGTTCTCAAATGGCCAACGTCACGTTCACTCCCGAAGGGGAAAAGAGTCCCGGTCCGGTCGCCGCGGTGATCTTCGACTGGGCCGGCACCGTACTCGATTTCGGTTGCATGGCACCGGTCGCCGCTTTCCGTGAGGCATTCGTTGAACATGGGCTCGACATCACCGAAGCCGAAGCCCGGGCACCCATGGGCGCCGCCAAACGCGAGCATATCGAGATGATCCTGGGGCAGCCGGACGTGCAGCGGCGCTGGGCAAGGGCCAGGCAGGCAGCGTCGACGAACGAAGACATAGACAGCATCTACGCCGCGTTCCTGCGTATCGATGCCGTCAACTGTGCCAGGTACAGCGACATGATTCCGGGCGCGCTCGAAACCATCGCCGAGCTGCGTGCTCGCGGTATTCGCATCGGCAGCACCACCGGTTATCCGCGCAGCGTCATGGATGGGCTGATGCCGCTCGCCAAGGCACAGGGCTATGAGCCGGATCACTGCACCACGGTCAGCGAGGTCAGGCGCGGTCGTCCGTGGCCGGACATGATCCTCGACAATGCCCTTGCTCTCGAGGTGCCCGACGTTCGAGCCTGCCTTGTGGTGGACGATAGCCCCAGCGGCCTCCTGGCCGGTCGCGCTGCCGGCATGTGGGCGGTCGGCATCGCAGCGAGCGGCAATGAAGTCGGCCTGCCGCGCGACGCCTGGACTGCACTTTCGGCCGGAGAACAGGAGCAACGTCGCTTGCCTGCCGTCGCCAGGCTCAAGGCCTCGGGCGCGAACTTCGTCATCGACACCGTGGCCGATCTTCTGCCTGTCGTCGATGAGATAAACCGGCGTCTGGCCCGGGGGGAGCGTCCATGAGCATCTGGACGTACGCCAATCCGGTCAAGCTCCGCTTCGGCGAAGGTGCGTTGGATGACATCGGCGCGCTCGCCGCTGGTCGCCCCTATCTTCTCGTGACTCATCCGGAAGGCGCGCTGCAGGTTTGGCGCAACCGCGTGATCGAACGTGCCGGCACCCCGCTGGTGGTCGTCGACGATATCGAGCCGAACCCGTCGCTGCAGCTGCTCGAACATATCTGCGCCCGCATCGGCGAAGCCCGCATCAAGCCCGAGCTGATCATCGCATTGGGTGGTGGCTCGGTGATCGACAGCGCCAAATTCCTGGCGGCTGGACATTGCGCGTATGCGTCTGTCGTCGCTTACCTCGAGGAGGGAACGCCGACGGGCACACCCTCCCTTCCACTCATCGCTGTTCCGACGACCTCGGGCACCGGCAGCGACCTCACCAAGTGGGCGACTATCTGGGACCCGGTGAGGGGCCGCAAGCTTTCGCTCGACCGCGACGACCTTTATGCGGAGGCGGCGCTGGTTGATCCTCGCTTGACGGCAAGCCTGCCCTGGAGCCTGACACTGGCGACGGGTCTGGACGCCTTTTCGCATGCGCTGGAAAGCATCTGGAACCGCAATGCCAATCCGGTAACACGTGGTTATGCGGTGCAAGCGGCGCGCGATATTCTCACCGGCTTGCCCAGGCTCCAGGCTGATCTCGACGATAAAGACGCTCGCCGCCTGCTGGCACTGGGCGCCGCACGGGCAGGTCTGGCGTTCTCCAACACGCAGACTGCACTCGCCCACAACATCTCCTATGCCATTACGCTCGGCCATGGCGTGCCGCACGGCATCGCCTGCTCCTTCTGCCTCCCAGAGGTGATGCTCGCCGCACGCGGTGTTTCAACCGAGTGTGACGCGGCGCTCACCGAAATCTTCGCAGACCTGGCCGTAGCGCCAGCCAAGCTCCGTACTTTTCTTTCCAGTCTTGGAGTTGCCGGCTCCCCGCTTGAATTCGGCGTGGCGGCCAAGGAGTGGCGGGCGATTGTGGCCGATGCTTTCGACGGACCGCGCGGCCGCAACTTCATCGGCACTATCGAGCAGTTTCCTGCGCTCTGACTGGTCGGCCGGGTCGCTTGCGCGCGACATGACTATCGCTGCGGTGGTGCCACCAAGCAGGTGCAGTCTGCTCTATTCGATTGTGCTAGAGTGACGGTCTCTTGTTGGAGACGCACGCATGAGCGTTGCTGTTGTCACTGGCGCTGGGGGGTTGATCGGGTCGGAGACGGCCAGGTTTCTACTGGATCGGGGCTACGATGTGGTGGGAATTGACAATGACATGCGAGCGCACTTCTTCGGCGCAGAGGCCTCCACCCGTTGGCGGTTGAACCAGCTGTCGAGCAATCCGCACTTTTTCCACATCGACATCGACATACGTGACGTAGCAGCGATCGATGCGTGCTTTGCCCGTTTTGGCGCCGCCATTTCCGCAGTGGTCCATGCTGCCGCCCAGCCTTCCCACGATTGGGCCGCCGCCGATCCGGCCACCGACTTTTCTGTCAATGCCGTTGGAACACTCAACATCCTGGAGGCAACCCGCCGCTTCGCACCCGACGCGGCCGTGATCTATACCTCGACCAACAAGGTCTATGGCGACCTGCCAAATCGATTGCCCGTTGTGGAGCTCGAAACCCGTTGGGAGTTGCCCGCCGACAACCCGTACAGCGCCCGCGGGATCGATGAGAGCATGGCCATCGATCAATCCCTGCACTCGATCTTCGGCGTATCGAAAGCCTCGGCCGACCTGATGGTGCAGGAATATGGCCGTTACTTCGGCATCAAGACCGTGTGCTTCCGCGGAGGATGCCTGACCGGTGGTGGGCATTCCGCCACCGAGCTCCACGGCTTTCTGGCCTATCTCATGAAATGCACCTGCACCGGGCGTCCCTATAGAATTTACGGGCACGGGGGCAAGCAGGTCCGCGACAACATCCATGCCAGCGATTTCGTCCTGGCGATATGGTCGTTCCTGCAGAATCCCTCCGTCGCCAGGGTCTACAACATCGGCGGGGGGCGCTTCGCCAACTGCTCGATGCTCGAGGCGATCGCCATATGCGAGAATCTTTGCGGGCGTAAACTGAACTACAGTTACGTGCCCGACGAGCGAATTGGAGACCACCGCTGGTGGATCAGCGACATGAGCCGGTTCATGGACGACTATCCGTCGTTCCGCATAAACTGGACGATCGAGGATATTCTTGCCGACATCCTGGCGGCGGGGGCCGATCGGTGGGATCGTGAACCGGCGGAGCTGGCAGATTGAAGAGCAGCGGGCAAACGATGTTCATCTCTGTTTCAAGGCAGGCGTTGTTTGGCGGGCGGGCGGCCGTCGGTCTCTGCGCCCTGCTGCTGGCCTTTGCAGTACCGCCGACGGAAGGCCTGGCGCAGTCGGAGAATGCGGCTGGCTGTACGGGTTGTCCCGAGCTGGTCCCCCTGCCGAGCGGCCCATACATCGGAAAATACCTGGTGACGGTCGACGAGTTTGCTGCGTTCGTCGAGGCCACCGGGCACGAGACCGATGACCGGTGTACCCAGATCACCACCTCACCGATGGAGCATTTCGGCAACTGGCGCGATCCCGGCTTTCAGCAGGAGGGCAACCACCCGGTGGTGTGCGTCAGCTGGCTCGACGCTACGGCCTATGTGGATTGGCTGAGCGACACGACGGGCGAGCCGTTCCGCCTCCCGACCATCGAGGAATCGCAGGAGGCGGCGGCAGCGGGAAGTCAGGCGACGTATTTCTGGGGCGAGGACGTGTCGCAGGTTTGTCGGTACGCCAATGTTGCCGATGTTAACTTCAAAGCAGCCTTCCCCGACGATCCGCGGCAGATCCCCACTTGCGATGACGGCTACACCTATACGTCACCGGTCGACGCGTTCCCGCCCAACGCCCTCGGGGTCCATGATGCCATCGGCAATGTCTGGCAGTGGACCAACAGCTGCCTTGCCGGCGACTGCGCCAACGCGGTCTTCCGTGGCGGCGGGTGGACGGTCCCCAATCCGAAATACTTCGCCCTCGATGGCACATTCGGTGACCGGGTCGTGCTCCGCAACACGGTGATCGGGTTTCGGGTCCTTCGGGACTAGGGCTATTGCCACCGGACGTTATGCAAGTGATGCCAACGCGTCACCCCCTCCTGCCTCCCCCATCAAGGGGGAGGTGGACTCCTGAGCGTTCGGCGAGATCGTGCCACAGCCGTCCGATTCAACGCTGCAAAGGCGGATCAGTCGTGTCCGTGGCACAACTTTGCCATGTCCACCGGACCGACACCTCCCCCCTTGTGGGGGAGGTTGGGAGGGGGTATCCACGCATCACGGCTCGCTCTCGGTCACCACACGTAAGCCATAGGTATAGAAGGGTACGTTCGGGTCGTTCCAGATCACCTTGCTCAAGCGCAGGTCTGCCGGAGGGCTGGACCAGCTGCCGCCGATCAAGGCATGCCGCTGGCACCCGGAATCCTGACAGTCGCTCGTCCACTGCCAGGCATTGCCGAGCGCGTCGGCAATGCCATAGGGGTTGGCGGCAAAACTGCCGACCGGTGACGTGCCCTTGCCGTCATAGGGAGATCCGCAGGCGATGCAGTTCGCCCTGTTCTCGCCGATGTCCTCGCCCCACCAGTAATTGGTGGGGGCACCCGAACTTGCCGCCTGTCGATACTCCTCGACGGTCGGCAGCCTGTAAGTCTTGCCGGTGCGCGCGCTCAGCCATTCGAGATAGGCGATTGCGTCCGCATAGGCGATGCAGACGGCCGGGTGGTCGTCGGCCTGTTCGATGGCTCCAGGATAGTTCCAGGCGCAGCCCCAGCCGTTGCGGCGAAAGCCGGTTTCCTGGGCAAAGGCTGCAAACTGCGCGCGCGTGACGTGGTGCTTGCTCATGCGCAGCCCGCTGGGCAGCGTGACCATCTCGGGACACTGTTCGCAATCGCGGCTGACCTGGATCTCGGCGCGCGGCAGGCTGAAACCTTGTGCCTGGACGGCGGCCGGAAACAGCAGGCAGAACACCATCAAGCCAGCAAGCCCAGACAGGTTCAGGCGCGTGGATGTCATGTCAGATCCATGCCGCGCAGGATCTCCCGCGCATCGTCCGACCCGAGGTTGATGGCTCGTTCGAGCAGGATGCGCGCCCGATCCTCGTCCGGCGGCGTGCCAAGTCCGTCTCGATAGATCACCGCCAGGTTGGTCATCGCATGCGGATTGTCCTGGTTGGCAGAGCGGGTCAGCCACATGCGCGCGAACTGATAGTTCTTCTGCCAGAAGATGCCGTCGGCCAGCATGACGCCGACGGTCATCTGGGCGTAGTCGCTGCCGACCGCAGCTGCGGCCAGCAACAGATCCACCGTCTGCTGGTCGGTCAGCCGCCCCGTCTGCGGCGCCTCGATGCTGGCCTGATAAGCCCGAACGGCAGCGCGTGTCGGGCTATCAAGGACGCCGTTGATGCTGTCGATGCTGAAGCCGAGCGAATCCAGGCCATACTGGATCATGTTGAAAGGGATGCGATCGAGCTGCGCGATCGCGGCGCGGCGAAGGCTGGCCTCGTCGGCTGAACCTTCTCCCACCAGTTCTTCGACGACCTCGCCCGCCCGCTGCAGCGCCTCGATACGTGCCCGGGCGAGATCGGCAAAGCTGCCATTGGGATACTGGCGTAGATACGCCTCAAAGTCCGCGGCGTGCTTGCTGCCACTGATCGTGCGCCAATAGATCTCGTCGAGCGGTGCAGTTTCGAGGGCGCGCTCCTGCGCGATCTGACGGATGTGAGCAATCCGTTCTCGGGCCAGAGAAACATAGAAGTCGTCGTTGAACTCGGAAAGGAAGGACCGGTAGCCGTCTTCCGTATCGACGTCGAGCGCGTGCTCATAAGCAACCCGCACGAGATTTTCCTGCGACTGCGGGACCGAACCGCCTGGCGCTTCACGCAGGAAGATCTCCCGATCGGGCAACGTGCCATAGTAAACCGGCTCCTGCGCGCCAGCCGTCATCGTGCGCACCTCAGCGTTCACCCGCCGGAAGACATAGTTGACCTCGAGGCCAGGGGTCGCCAGGTGCCGCAGCAGGGCCTGCGTATAGGGGCTGTGATCCTCCGCCCCGTCATAGGCCGTGCGTCCGGCGGTCGCTGCAAATGAGATGAGTGTTGATCCGACGGGTTCGACACGCGCCAACCCCTTGCCGACACTGTTCGCGCCCAGGGTCCTTTCGATATCGAGCAGGAACGGGTTGTTGCGGCAGGCATCGAGCATGATCAGCTGGAGTTGCCGCGCACCCTTGCTGGCATCAAGCACCTCTCCCAGCGGCAGCGCTTCCGTCTCGATGTCGATGTCACGGTTGAGATCGGCGTCGACGGGGATGAGATAGTTGACCCCCTCGAGTTCGATGCCGTGTCCGGCGTAATAGAGAGCGGCGTACTCCGCACCCCTCGCTTCGACGGCGAACTCTTCGAGAGCGCTCCGCATTCCGGCAAGATCGAGGTCGAGCTTAACCCGCGTTTCGAAACCGAGCTCAATGAGGCTGTCGGCGACGGCGCGTGCATCGTTCAGCGGGTTGGCGAGCGCCGGCACTGCCTCATAGGCGGCGTTGCCGATGACGAGCGCCACCTGACGGGCCTGCGCCTCTGCGACCGCGCCGACCAGCACGATCCAAAGCAGGCATATGCTGCCCAGCCTCTTGATATACGCTGTCAATGGACACCTCCGATCCATTGCCACCAGGCAGGCGATGCGCGGCAGGCGACAACTTCACCGCTGCAAGAAGTCTAGCAGGCAAACAGTGCCTCGACTAGTTCTGACTGGGCCGGCGCACTCTCGGACACCAATGTTTTATCAACATTGACAGAAGCAAAACCGAATGGTTTACTTGCGCTTACGGAGGCAGGCATGGCTACGCAGTCGTTTGATCGGCGCGCAACGTCTATGCGCTCATTGGTTTTAGGCCCCTCGCTTGCCGTGCTGACCATGGTCGGCACGCCCTCCGTCAGTCTTGGTCAAAATGCATCGTTGGAGGAGGCCTGTGAAGCGTTCCTCAACCTGCGCAGTCCCGCCGTGATCGAGCGCGTCATCGTCAATTACGCCGACCATCCGTGCGTTCCGCTGCTGCTGGCGTCGTTGCCGGCCGAAAACCTCTCCCGGATTTCGCCGCAGGTCGTGGCCACGCTCCCGCATGCGCAATTGCGCAAAATCCCAAGAGTGGTGCTCGAGCAACTGGGTATCAGCGCTCGATACGACGAACCGCGCAGTGTTCCGACGCAGCGAGCGCCAACCAACGCCAGTCAGTATTAGGTTGAGGCTTCATGGGTTTGCCGCTTCGCTACAGGCGCGTCGGCGAGTAGAACACGGCGTTGATCATGATCGCAGACCAACCCACAGTCTCGGTCATCATCACCAACTGGAACTACGCGCCCTATCTGCCGGCGGCCATCGACAGCGTCCTCACCCAGACCGCGCCGGTTCATCAGTGCATCGTCGTCGACGACGGATCGACTGACGGGTCGCGGGCGATCATCGAGTCCTACGGTGAGAAGATCGTCCCGGTCTTCAGGTCCCAGGGCGGCCAGGCGGCCGCGTTCAATTCCGGCATCGAGCACGCGACAGGCTCGATCATCATGTTCCTCGATGCCGACGATGTCCTGAAGCCCGAGGCGGTGGAAACGATCACGGCCGTCTGGCATCCGGAACTGGCCGGCGTCTGTTTCGGCATGGAGGTGATCGACCGCAAGGGAAAGCCCTGCGGGCTGCTCCCGATAGAACTGCGGGACGTCGACCACCGGCCGCTGCAGACCGAACTCGGGACCTTTACTTTCATGCCGACGAGTGGTAACGCCTTCGCCCGCCGCGTCATAGAGGCCGCCTGCCCCTTTCCCGAAACGCGCTGGAAAATCAGCGCCGATGCCTACCTGTTGCGCATTGCCGCCCTTACTGGCCGCATGATGCCGCTCTCGCAGGTGCTGGCGCAGTATCGCGTGCACGAAGCGAACAACTACTATCGCGTCGGTGCGTCCAAGCTCTGGACCAACCGCCGCGCGGTTCGCGACATTGTCGACCTCGCCCGCTATCTCGCGGGCGACAAGGCCATCGCCGGGCGGATCGGACTGAGTAGCGCAGAGCAATTCGCCCTCCAGACGGCAGCGCTTCGCTTTTGCGCCGGTCTTTATGGGATGGGCGACCGCTCCGCAGATCTGGGGCGGGATCTGCGCCGCCTGGCTCGCATGGTGGTTTCCCGTCCAGCGTCGCTACGGTCGCGCCTCCTTACGAGCATCACGCTATTCCTCGCCAGCCTGAGCCTCTGGCGAAACCGCAGCATCGCCCTGTGGTTGCAGCGAAGACGCGATCGACCTAGATGGGTTAGCGCTTTGGTTGATCTTGCCGGGCACGATAGCATTTGGAGCGGCGATCGGCCGGACAGGCGACCTCGTTGGCGTGGCGCAACGCCGATGAGTGAGACGTTGCGGACAGACGTCGACGCGGCGGCCGACGAGGCGATGGGAAGAAGGCTGCGTAGGCCACACTATGACGGCCACCCTCATTTGTTCGAACCGGGAGGATCGATCGAGCTCGAACTTGCTCCGACCCCCCACGCCCTGACGATCGAAATCGGCGTTGCACCTACCGAGGGTGAAGCTATCGGCATCGCAGTCGAGGCTTCCATCGGTGAGGATCTCATCGAGCGAGCAATCGTTTCTCGTCATCGTACAATCCAAGTTTCCCTTCCACGAGCCGCCGTTGCCTGGGGTGGTCCCATTTGTGTTGACCTCGCAATAGGCAAGACACAATCCGCCTGGCCCTTCTGGCACCCGAGGTTCTGGCTCGAGGTCCCGCCACGCCTCGCTGTCGAATCCGTCTGCGTGAAACCGGCGGACTTTGTGGCCGATCCCCCGGCGTTCCTCCCGGATCGGTCACTGCACGCCGCTGACTTCGTTCCCGCAGGCGCCGCAGATTGGTACCGGCACGACGACGGCTCCATCGAGATGGCTGGCACGGCTGCCGAGTTCGGGTTCACTGGCGCTGACCAAGGCCGCCGGCGGACCGTCGTCCTGTTTCCCGCACCGACACAGCCGGCGGGCTGGATGCGAATTCTGGCTGGGGAACTCCCGCTCTATGAAGGCAAATGGGGAAAGCCCGGCAGCCTGACGCTGACGGTGCCGTTCAACGATGACGAGCGCTATTGGCAAACTGCCCTGCAGTTTCGTTTCGCCGCCAACGACCCGCTCGAATCGACAGGCCCACGGTTCGAAGGCATCGCGTTCCGCCTGGAAAATGCCAATCCGGTCCGTTACCCCCACAACCGTGGACCCGAACCGATCGTTAATGCCGGCCAACAGCTAACTTTCTTCGGCAATGGTGACGGCGTACGGGCGCTCGGCCCGGATTTCGTGGTGGATGAAGGTGGGTGGGCAACATTGACGGCGAGGGGAAAGATCTCTCTGCGGATCGCCGACGGCACGACGGACGTCTCGGTCGGTCTCGATATCGAACAGGCCTTTCCACCGCCCTCTGACCTCGTACAGTTGGTGACGGTGATCTCAAAGGGGCAGATCCTGGCGCAGGTTGGGCTCACCGGCACTACCCAGTTGTCGGTTCCCCTTGACCCGTCGATAATCGAAACGGATCTCATCGAGCTCGAACTGTTGTCGGTCTATCTGAGCCACGCCGAACTCGCGCGGCCCTCCGATAACGCCTTCCTTCGACCGGCGCCGCTCATCCTCAGCGCCATCACTATCGACGGGCAACGGCCCGTTGTGCCCAATCCAGTCTTGCCGGAGCCCGCCAGCGGTAGCATGGATCGGTTGCTTCAGATCGCGCGCAAGGCGTTTGCCGTCGACGGCAATATGGACACGGCACGCCTTGAAACCGTGCGGGCTGACCTCGTCACTGCGATTAGCGGAGCTGACCTTCGTGCGATGCTTTCCCTCCTCGGGGACGAGGACACGATCCCGACACTTGCGCGTATCGGCCGCAGTATCGGGCCGCCGCGCGGAGACAACAAAGCTAGCGTCGTCGCGGCACGTCTTTCCGCCACCTCCACCCTTCCCGGTGACCGCGAAGGATCCTTGCAACTGGTCCTGTTGGCGCTGTTGACCCTGCCGGCCTCGGCCGTGCCGGCGCTGGCTGATCTTGCCGCAATGCCTGCGCCGCTCCTCTGGAATCCCGATGCGATCGCGGCGTATCTCGGCGAGGATCCGGCCTTGCTGGTCGATACTACTATCGATAGCTCCGGTTACGAGACCTTCATCAGGACCCTGATTGCCAGCATCGACGCTGGTCTTTGTCAGCCGCCGAACCATCCTTACCGCGGCCTCGCCGAGTCAGTGCTCAAAGCGCTTCGGCCGAATTACCTGCTCTTTGGATCAGGTACCTGCCGGGAGGTGCTGAAACAGCTTGGACGGACAATGGAACGGTACCTAGTGCAGTCAGGCCGAACCCTGGCTCGCCGCTTCCCAGAGAGAACCGGAAAGCGACGGCGCCGTGTAGGTCTGTTCTTGCGGAATGATAGGACTGGTCCGGAAGCCATTATCGCCTCGGCGATGATCAAGGGATTGGACCCAAACCAGTTCGAGCCGGTTCTGATCGTGCTGGAACAGGAGCCCGGGCATGACAGGATGGCGTTTGGCTGCAGGACCATCTTTCTCGGTGATCGCACGATCGATGCGTGCGTAACCCTGATCCGCAATGCCGAGTTCGACGTTCTGGTTTTGGGTTCGTTCGTCGTCGGTCTTGATCACCTATCAGCAATTGTTGCCCACAAATTGGCGCCGGTTCAGGTGGCAACGACCGCCATTTCTCCGGTGACCACAGGCCTCTCAAGCTTCGATGCAATCATCTCGTCTCCCCTTGTTGATCAACCCGACAGCGCGGACTACGCTGAGCCACTCCGCTTGGCCGCCGGCCAAATCCAGGCGTTCGACCGCCCGATTCCGGATTTGCCCGAAGAACCCGTCAGTCTGGTGCGCAGGCGATTGGATTTGCCGCTCGACACCGTCGCGTTCGTCAGCGGAGCGATGATGCACAAGATCGGTACTGAGCTCATGTCGACCTGGGCCAGATGCCTGGCCCGCGTGCCGGGTTCGATCCTAGTGCTCTACCCATTCGCACCGAACTGGCAGATCGACTACGCTCCGGTCGCGTTCCGCGAATGGGCCGAACAGATCCTGGAACAGCAGGGCGTTTCGCCGTCCCGACTTATCATTCGCACCAATTTAAGCCAGGCCGAGGTGGCGCGGCTTCTCTCTGCATGCGATGTCTATCTCGACAGCTTTCCCTATGCCGGCGCCACAACTGTCACCGAAGCCCTTGATGTCGGTCTGCCGGTCGTCACCTTTGAAGGGTCGCATCAGCGCGGCAGGCAAGGTGCAGGCTGGCTTCGAGCATTGGGGCTGGGTAAGACTATCGCCCGCTCCGTTCCGGACTACGAGCGCCGCGCTATACGATTGGGTAGGGATGCAGCGCTGCGGCTCGACAACCGCGAGGCTATCTCAAGGGCAGCCAAGCCTCACCACGACCTAGCCGCCGCCGGCAAGCGGTTCGGTGACGCCCTAATCGCCGTGGACGGTGGTGAGCCGATCTGTGACGATCCTACCAAACCCATCACCTACCGCTACCTGTTTCATCACATGCCAAAGACAGCGGGAACCAGCACCCGCCAGGTGTTCCAGGCTTGGTTCAGATGGGTTCACAATGACTATCGCAAGGGCTGGATTGCTGGTCCATTGCCCGATCGGTTGGACCTTTCCGACGTAGGGCCGGACGATCTCATAATGGGCCACTTCGAGCTGCCTCAGCTCCGCCTCAGGCGGCGCTATCCGGAAATCTGGTCGGGCCCCGAGTGGCGCTTGTTCTCAATTGTCCGCGATCCTTTGGAACTGGCGCTGTCGAACTATTTCTTCGCCCACAAGCGCCGCGCCGACGATCCGACCTTCAAGCCGACGACGCTGTCTCGTCACTTGCGCAGAAAAGGACAGTCGGCGTTCTGTCTGCACTTCGGCTGCAGCGAGAAGACCTGGCGAAAGACCATCGACCGATACTGGTTCATCGGCACCATGGAGCGGCTCGAGGAGTCCCTTGCCTATGTGGCAGACACCCTCGGCAAGCCCTTGCCGGAGATCCCACACGAGAACGCAACGGAACGCCCCGTATGTCCTGATCCGGAAGACGTGGAGATATTCGCCAAACTGAATGCGCTGGATTACGAGATCTACAACGAAATCTGCGCCAGGCTCGACGTCAGATTAAGCGAGGCGCGGCGGGTTTTTTAGCTACCGGCGCGGCAGGGCCATGCCGTCGGCGTCGAAGCAGTGCAGGTCCGACGGCTCGGCCTTGAGATGCAAGATTTCCCCCTTCTCGAGTTCCCGGGTTCGGTCGAACTTGGCAAGCATCGGGGTGCCGTCATCGAGCCGCATATAGGCGATCGTGACTTCCCCCAGATGCTCGACGAGATCGACGGTGCCCGAGAAAAGCGCCGCTTCCGGCGAGGCCAGATCGAGATGCTCGGGCCTGACGCCGAGCGTGCCGTTCTGCACGCCCGCGCGCCCACCGCTCGTGAATCCGGTGGTAACGAGGGGCTTGCCGTTTCGCTCGATCCGGGTCGAACCGTTCTCGAAGGTGAGGGTCGCGGGGAGGAAATTCATTGCAGGTGAGCCGATGAATCCGGCAACGAAGAGGTTGCGTGGATTGTCGTAGAGATCGACGGGGCGGCCGACCTGCTCGATGCGGCCGGCATTGAGCACGACGATGCGGTCGGCCAGCGTCATCGCCTCAACCTGGTCGTGCGTTACATAAACCATGGTCGTGTCCGCGAGCCGCTCCTTGAGGCGCGCGATCTCGATGCGGGTCGCAACGCGGAGCGCCGCATCGAGGTTGGAAAGCGGCTCGTCGAACAGGAACACCTTGGCTTCGCGCACGATCGCCCGGCCGATGGCGACGCGCTGGCGCTGGCCGCCCGAGAGCTGGCGCGGACGGCGCTTGAGATAGGGCGTCAGCTGCAGCATGTCGGCGGCCGCCTGCACGCGCCGCTCGATCTCGGGTTTGCCGACATGGGCGATCTTGAGGCTGAAGGCGAGGTTCTCGAAGACGTTCATGTGCGGATAAAGCGCATAGGACTGGAACACCATGGCGATGCCGCGCCTGGCCGGTGGCACGTCGTTGGCGAACTTGCCGTCGATCAGCAGTTCGCCTGCATTGATGCCCTCGAGGCCCGCGATCATGCGCAGCAGCGTCGATTTTCCGCATCCGGAAGGACCGACGAACACCACGAACTCGCCGGTCTCGATATCGAGATCGACATCGCTGATCACTTCCAGTCCTCCATAGGATTTGCGAACGTCCCGCAGGCTGATCGCCGTCATTTCGAAACTCCAGTGGATAAGGTCATGTCCGGTACCAGCCGTGTGGGGCGACCTTGGGCAGGTATTTTGCGCGCGGCAGGCTGTCCTCGGTGCGGATCGACCAGGCGAGCAGCGTCTCCAGCATTTGGGTGCGCGTATGCGCGTGGGCAGGATCGACATAGAGGTTGTCGAGCTCGCCCGGATCATTGGAGAGATCGAACAACGCCGCGCGCCCCAGGACGTCGAAGAGCAGCTTGAAGTCTCCCTTGCGCACCATCTTGAGGTTGCCGCTCTGGGTGACGGAATTGAGCTCGTCGATGACTCGCCCCTCGTATGGAAAATGCAGCTCTGGCCGCTCCCCGGGCTCGTAGGGAAGTTCGCCTATGCCTAATTCGGCATAGATGCTGTCGAACTCGCGCTTGGGATAGGCCCTCCCGGTCAGCATCGGCCAGAGGCTGCGGCCCTGGACGCCGGCCGGAATCTCGGCGCCGATCGCCTCGCAGATCGTCGGGAAGATATCGACGAGCGAAACGAAATCCTCCCCGTTGAGCGCCGGCACGATCGAGGGGCCGGCAAAGATCAGCGGCACGCGTACCAGGCATTCGGGAAGCCCGGCGCCTTTGCGCTGTAATCCGTGGTCGCCGACATAATCCCCATGGTCGGAGAGAAAAATGAGAATGGTGTTGTCGCGCAGCCCGCTCTGGTCGAGATGGGCAAGGAACCGCGCGACCTGGTCGTCGATCATCCGCAGCATGCCCGCATAGACCGCCCGGTAGCGCCGCCAGTCGGCATCGTAGCCCGGGCGCTTCTCCTCGAAGAGCTCGGCGAGCCACTGCCAATGCCCGCCCCGCTTTCTGGTGTCCTCAGGCGTGCCGACCCGCTCCGGCATGTCCTCGGGGCTGAACAGCGAAAAATAGGGCTCGGGCGCCTGGTAGGGATTGTGGGGCTCGGGAAGCGAAAGCCAGAGGAAGAACGGGTTTTCCTTGTTCTGGTCGACGCAGGTGATTGCATCGTCGACGATACGGGCGCAGAGCTGGGTCTCGAGCGGAAATGGCGTCGGCTCGGCGGCCACGTGGTGGTTGAGCTCCAAAAGCCACTCGTCCGCCTGGCGTTCCATGTCGTTGGCGCGATCGGCAGGCCCGTGCGTATGGCTATAAGGCGCGCCATAGAAATCGAAGGCGTCTCGCCCGAGATAGCTGTGGTTCTTGCCGGCGAGGTTGACCGTATAGCCGCGGGCGCGCAGCACCTGCGGCAAGTCCTCTGAGAACGTCACACTCTTTTCCGGCGACCAGTTCTGCTTGACCCGCGTGGCCTTGGGAAAGCGCCCCGTCATCAGGCTCGTGCGCGCAGGTGTGCAGGTCGGCATCGGCGTGTAAGCGCGTTTGAAGCGCGTGCCGGTTGCGCCCAAGCGCTCGACCGTGGGCATGGTATCGACCGGAAAGCCCTCTGAGGCGAAGAAGTCCGCCCGCTGCTGATCGGTCATGATCAGGACGATATTGGGATTGTCCGTGTTCAAGCCCTGGCTCCCTCTAGAGCGTTTTCAGCAAAAGTGGACACCACTTTTACGGTTCAAAAACGCGCCAATTCAAAGACTTAGAGCTCCCGTTCCGACGGGAAAAGCTCTGGGAAAGTGTCCGGGCGGCGGATGCCGCCGCCCCGGAAAGATCAGCCGAGGATGCGGTCCGCTTCCGAGAAGAAGTTCTCGGCAGCCGCTTCCGGCGTCGTCTGCTCGAAGCCGACCGAGGCATTGAGCCGGTTGAGGAGCGATTCCAGTTCGCCATGGCCGCTGATCCAGTGCGGCGTCTGGGGCGAGGCGAGGGGCCGAAGCTCCTCGAGATAATTGAGGATCTTGGCACTCGGCGCGTCGGCGGTTTCGGCAAGTATCGCAGAGGCCTTGTCCGAGGCCGGGCCGCCGAGAGTCAGCCCGAGGGTTTGGATTGCCTCTTCGTCATTGAGCAGGAAATCGATGAGCCGGGCCGACTGCTCGACATGGGCCGAGCGGGCCGGTGCGACCCAGAAGTCGAGGGCGCGGATGAGGTGGCCGTTGTCGGAGGCGCCCTCCGGGCTCGGGCAGGCATGAATGCCGAGCTCCTGCGTCATCAATGCCTGAAAGAAGACGAGCTGCTGGCACCAGCCTGTCTGCATGGCCGCGAGGTTGCGCACCATGGGAGAGTTCTGGAATCCCGCGCTTTCCGCTGTCACCGAAGGCGGCGGCGCGCCGCGTTCGGCCCGCATCGAGTGCCAGAATGTGAACCAGTCGGCGAGGTCCTGACGGTCGAAGCCGAGTGCGCCGTCCGAATAGAGCCCCTTGCCGCGCTGGGTGACGAACAACTCGAAAAGGGCAATGAAGCCGCCCGCGTCGTTGGTGCCGTAGTGCTGGTCGCCGCCGGCCTGGCCGAGTTCGATGGCCATATCGCGGAAGGCGTCCCATGTCAGATTGTCGAGGGCGCCGGTGACTCCGGCTGCATCGAGCTTTTCCTGGTTGTAGAAGAGCGCGACCGCGATCTGGTTGTTTCCGATCGCCTGAGTCTGTTCACCCGCCGTCCCGATCTCGACGACCCCCGGATAAAGCCCCGAAATGTCGATGGTTGAACCGATATGCTGGGTGAGGTCGGCGAGCAGCCCGCGCTCGATATAGTCGAAGAGATAGGTCATCGAGTGTCGGTGCACGTCCGGAGCCCCACCACCCGAATACTGTACCGGCAGGCGATCGTAGAAGTCGGCAAAGGGTGCGAACTCGACGCCGACCTGGATGTCCGGGTTCTTCTCGCTAAAGAGTGCCAAGGCCTGCTGCATGCGGTCATGGGTATCCTGGCCGCCATACCAGCTCGCCTTGATCTGGGTGGCCTGGGCGAAGCCCTGCGTGGCCGACCCGAGCCAGAGCGCGGCCGCCCCGCCGATGCTGAGCTTGAGTGCGCCGCGCCGGTCGAGACGCGGACCCCTCGGAAATGTCGTCATGGTCTTTCTCCTCCTGAAAGTTTTTTCATTGGGCTATCCCTTGAGCCCGGTAGTGGCGATGCCCTCGGCGATCTGGCGCTGGAACAGGACGAACAGGATAAAGAGCGGCAGAAGGGTGATGACCGACATCGCAAACAGCATGCCCCAGGCCGATTCCCCGCTGGTGGCGTCGATGAAGAGGTTGAGGGCGAGGGGCGCGGTGTATTTCTCGACCTGGTTGAGATAGATCAGCTGCGAGAAGAAGTCGCTCCAGGTCCAAAGGAACGTAAAGATCGCCACCAGGACCAGCGCCGGTCGGCAGATGGGAAAGATGATGTGCCAGAAGATCTGGTACTTGTTGCACCCGTCCATCTCCGCCGCCTGGTCGAGATCGCGCGGAATGCCGCGGATGAACTGGACCAGAAGGAAGATGAAGAAGGCATCGACCGCGAAGAATTTGGGCAGGACCAGGGGGATGATGGTGTTCACTGCCCCAAGGTTCTGGAAGACGATGTATTGGGGCAGCACCGTCACGTGGAACGGCAGCATCAGCGTGAGGAGCATCAGCCCGAACGCCAGCTTGGAGAACGGGAATTCCAACCGCGCAAACGCATAGGCGGCAACCGAACAAGAGAACAGGTTCCCGACGATCGCCAGCACGCAGATCACCGCGGAATTGAGCATGAAGATGCCGAAGGGCACGCCCAGCCGGTTCCAGCCTTCGAGATAGTTGGCCAGGGTGAACTGCGCCGGGATCAGGCCCGGGTCGGAAAAGATCAGCGACTCCGGCTTGAAGGAGCTGGCGATCAGCCAGAGCAGCGGATAGCTCATCAAGACGGCGACAGCGATGAGCAGCAGCATGCGACCGGCGCGACGGGCGGGGTTCGTTGCTTGGGTGGGGGCCTCGCTCATTCCGGTCAGCTCTCGTAATGGACCCAGAAGCGGGAGGCGTAGAAGGAGAGCGCTGTGAACACCGCGATGATGACGAGCAGCACCCATGCCATGGACATGGCGTAGCCCATGCGGAAGTTTCGGAATCCTTCGAGGTAGAGGTAGAGGGTATAAAAGAGCGTCGAATCGATCGGTCCGCCCGACCCGTCGCTGACCACATAGGCCGGCACGAACGCCTGGAATGCGGTGATCGTCTGCATCACCAGGTTGAAGAGGATGAGCGGGCTGAGGAGGGGTAGGGTGATGCGAAAGAAGCGCTGGACCGGATTGGCCCCGTCCATGATCGTTGCTTCGACCACTTCCTTGGGAATCTGTCGGACGCCCGCCAGGAAGATCACCATCGGTGCGCCGAACTGCCAGACGTTGAGGATGATCAGCGTCCAAAGCGCGTAGCGCGGATCGCCGATCCAGCTCGTCGTCTGGAAGCCCAGGCCCGACAGGCTGATGTTGACGAGGCCCGAGCTGCCGAAGATCTGGCGCCAGAGTACGCCGATGGCGACGCTTCCGCCGAGCAGGGACGGCAGATAATAGACGCCGCGGAAGAAATTGGCCGAGCGTGTCGCTTCCGACAGGGTGACCGCGATGATCAACGCCACCGCAACTGCCAGCGGCACCGAGACGAGCACATAGACGGTCGTGACTTCGAGGGACTTGAGGTAGCGCGGATCGCTGAAGAGGAGACGCTCGTAATTTGCGGTGCCGACCCAACGCGGCGCCGAGAGCAGATCGTAATTGCTGAACGAGAGGACGAACGAGCCGATCATCGGCAACGCCGTCAGCAGCACGATTCCCAGGATCCAGGGCGTCAAAAAGACGAGTGCCGCCCACGCTTCTCCGCGCCGGGAGGCGGCGGTCGCGTCTCTTGTCGCCTGCTTTCCCGTGATCACTGCCTCAACCGTGTCTTGCGCCATTGCTTCGCCTCGGCCGGAATAGGATCAGGCCCCGGCGGCCTTGCGCCCGACCTGCCTTGCCCTGTCGATGCGCTCATGCGGCACCGAGGCGGCGGGCAGGGTGATGATCTCGCGGATGACCTCGACCGGGAGCTTGGGTTCGCGCGATGCTGTCAACAGGCCGTTGGTTTCCTGCTCGGTATCGGTGAGCTGGGTGTAGCAATAACCGGCAAGGAACGGGCTCTCGGCGATCGTGCCGAAGATGTCGCGCAGGCGTGCCTCGAATTCCTCGGCATCCGCCACCGTCGAATAGCCGTGCCAGGCTTCGCCAAGCCTGGGCGTAAAGCTCAAGCCCCCGAATTCGGTCAGCATCACCGGCTGGCCGGCGCGCTCGCGCCCGCCGAGCATGATCCGGCGCCGTGCGGGGCCCATGCCCTGGAGCATGGCCTCGAGGTCCTGAGCGCTGTGGAAGCGGGTGCGCAGGCCCGCTCCGTCCGGGGCATAGTCGTGGATCGACCAGATGTCGCTCTCGACGAGTTCCCAGCCGTCGTTGGAGATGACGGGGCGGCTCGGGTCGAGCGCCTTGGTCAAATGGTAGAGCGCGCTCGCATAGTGAGCCTGGTCGGCACGCGCGGCGATCTGGTGCACGCCCCAGCTTTCATTGAGCGGCACCCAGGCGACGATCGAAGGGTGGCTCTTGTCGCGCCGGATCGCCTCCATCCATTCGCGCGACAGACGCTCGACGGCGGAATTCGAAAAGGCATAGGCGCTCGGCATTTCCTCCCAGACGAGGAGCCCAAGCACGTCGCACCAATAGAGGAAGCGCGGGTCCTCGATCTTCTGGTGGATGCGAACGCCATTGAAGCCCATCGCCTTGATGTGCTCGGCTTCCTTGCGCAACGCCTCGGGGCTGGGCGCCGCCAGATGCGTCTCCGGCCAGTAGTTCTGACCAAGGACGAGGCGAAGATAGTAGGGCAACCCGTTGAGGAGGAAGTGCCCCTCACCCACCTCGACGCTACGAAGTCCGAGATAACTTTCGATCCGGTCGGGCGTCTCGCCATCGAGCACCAGTTCGGCATCGATGAGATTGGGTCGCTCGGGCGTCCACGTCAGATGGTCGCGGTAGGTTCCGTGCTGGAGGGCGGCAATCGAGATATCGAAGGCGATCTCGCTGTCGCTTATCTTGATGGCCTGTTCCGCGAGCGTCTTGCCTTCTGCCGAAAGCCGCAGCGACAGCAACACCGGCCGGGACGGAACCGTGTTGAGCCGCACCTCGCAGCGCACCCGCGACTGCGTGATGTCGGGGACGAAGTGGAGGTCCGTGACGTGGAGATCGGGCACGACGGCGAGCCACACCGGCTGCCAGATGCCGGTCGTGCGGTGATACCAGATATTGTGCGGGCTCTCGAGCCAGTCCTGCTTGCCGCGCGGAAAACGTACGTCGAGCGGCTGGTCTTCGGCCCGCACTACGACGATTTGCTCGTCGCCCTCGACGAGTGCGTGCGTGATGTCGGCATGGAAGGGGACATGCCCGCCCTCGTGGCTTGCAACGCACTGCCCGTTGACCCAGACCGTCGCCGCATAGTCGACGGCGCCGAAATGAAGCTGCAGCCGTTCGCCGGCCGCGATCACCGGCGCCTCAAAACTGCGTCGGTACCAGACGACCGGATGGTATCCAGACGCGGCTATGCCCGAGGCCGTGGACTCGGGTGGGAAAGGCACGTTGATCGTTCGGGTGAAGACATCCGGCTTTTCCGCCCAGTTTTCGCCGGCCCCTCTATCGGCATCGTCATGGGCAAAACCCCAGGCACCGCACAGATCGTACCAGCGCTCACGCCGGAACTGCGGATTGGGGGCGAGCATGGCCGCCGCATCGCGCGCGGAAGTCGTCATCAAGTCTCTCCTCCACCCCGATCGGCACACGTATCCACCCACCGCCAAGCCTGTGGCTCGCGGCGTTGAATAGCCCGCCTGGAAGGGGTTCACATCGATACCGGTTCTCTTTCGACCGGTATGCTAAATTTGTTTAGCACCTTGATTGACCTGCCCGCGCTTGTCAAGCAGGTTACCGCTGAAGGAGGGACCGCAATGAAGAGACGGGTCAAGATGGTCGATGTCGCGCGCGCCGCGCACGTGTCGAAAACGACCGTTTCCCTGGTTCTCAATCAGATACCTGGCGTGCGCATCGCGGAAGACACGCGCCAGCGCGTGCTGCGCGTGGCGCGCGAGCTCGGCTACGAGCCGGGTCCGGCCCTTCACCAGATCGATCCCGATCGCAAGCGCCTCTACGGTGTTCTGATCAACGAGATATCGGCGGCATACCCGATCAACCTGATCGAGGGCATGCAGATCTGGGCGGACGCCCAGGGGGTGCAGATCGTCATCCAGGTAACCGGCGGCATTCTGGACCATGAAGCGGCCGCGCTCGAGAACTTCGCGCGCTTCGGCGTCGACGGCGTGATCTATGCCAGGACCTTCACCGCGATCGTCGAACCGCCTGCCAGGCTCGATGCCTTTCGCCACGTTTTTCTCAATTGCCGGCGCGCTGACGGTGTGGGGGTTGCGGTGCTGCCGGCCGAACGCAGCGGCGGAACGCTCGCGACCGACCATCTCATCGGGCGCGGGCGAAAGCGCATCGCAACGATTACCGGCGACCCCTGGCAACTCGCGGCCAAGGAGCGGCTGGAAGGCTATCATCGCGCCCTTGCTCGCGCTGGCCTGCCACGCGATGGAGCGTTCGAAGCGATTGGGGATTGGGGCCACGAGAGCGGCTTTGCCGCGACCAAACAATTGCTCGAGTTGCCTGATCCGCCCGATGCGATTTTCTGTCAGAACGACATCATGGCGCGCGGTGCACTCGCAGCCTTGCGCGCGCATGGCCGCTCGGTGCCGGCGGACGTTGCCGTTATCGGCTATGATGACCGCGAGTTTGCCAAGAGCCTCGAGCCGACCCTCACCAGTGTGACCTTGCCGCATGTCGAGATGGCTGAGCGCGCCATCCAGTACCTTGCTGCCGGCACACCCTCCGGTGATCGCACCATCTCCGTCCGCGGCGAACTCGTCTTGCGGCAAAGTTCAGGTGGGTAGGGTTCCTCCGCATACCTGCCAATGTGTTCAGGGTTTGCGAAAATGAGGAAGGCCCCCTCACCCGCCGGCTTCGCCGTCGACCTCTCCCCCAAAGGAGAGGTGTCGCGGTGGCAAGCACAGTGCCCCTCTTCACCTCTCCCCGGGGGGAGAGGTCGCCGCAAAGCGGCGGGTGAGGGGGCCTTCCCGCAGGACTTTCTTCAGCCCCGTTACAGGCGGCCAAAAGCGCGCCAGTCACGCATAAAGAAAACACTTCACGCTGCGTCCTTCAGCCTCGTAGGAGGCGGGGATTTCGACGCGGCAGCGGTCCATGACCTTTGGGCAGCGGGCGGCGAACTTGCAGCCGCCGCTGACGGGAAATGTGACTGGGCGCGGTGCGAGCGTCGGCTCGGCCGACCAGGCCTTGTCGGGATCCGCCTGCGGCACCGAGCTCTTGAGGAGCTGGGTATAGGGGTGGAGCGGGCTGCCGAGCACCCGCTCGACCGGCCCCGTCTCGACGATCCAGCCCCGCAGCATCACGCCGATCCTGTCGGCTGTATAATAAGCGGTGGCGAGGTCGTGCGTGATATAGAGGACGGCCACGCCTTCCTTGTCGCGCAGGTCCTTGAACAGGTTGAGGATCGACATCCGCAGCGATGCATCGAGCATGGAGACCGGCTCGTCGGCAACCAGCAGCGAGGGCCGGGTGATCAGCGCCCGTGCGATCGAGACGCGTTGCGCCTGACCGCCCGAGAGCTCGTTGGGATAGCGCCCCCGCACCTCGGCCAGAGTCAGACCGACGACCCGCAGCGCCTCGTCGATGCGCTTGTCGACGTCGGCACCCTTGGCCACCTGGTAGTTCCGCGCCGTCTCATAGAGATAGCTGTCGATACGCTTCATCGGGCTGAAGGTCGCGAACGGGTCCTGGAAGACCGGCTGCACCTCCTTATAGAACCAGGTCCGTTTGTCGCGCGCCGACAGCTCGCCGACAGATCGGCCCTTGTAGTTGAGCGTGCCCTCGCTCGGCCGCTCGAGCCCGAGGACCATCCGCGCCAGCGTTGTCTTGCCGCTGCCGCTCTCGCCGGCGAGCGCGTAGATCTCCGGCTTTCCGGCAGTGAGGGTCAGAGACGCGTCGTCAACCGCCTCGAGCCGCGTCACCGACAGGCCCTGCCGGCTGAGAAAGACCCGCGTCAGGTGGTCGATCTCAAGCAAGGGCTGGTCGAGAGTGTGCTGCATGATCGGCCTCGTCGGTAATCAGGTGACATGCGGCCCGGTGGCCGTCTTCGAGGGTAACGAGCGGGGGCTCGACGCTCTTGCAGATGTCCATGGCGTAGGGGCACCGCGGATGGAAACGGCAGCCCGTGGGCGGGTCGTCGAGTGCCGGTGGGCGGCCGGGAAGGCTCTGGCGCGCCACTTTGTCCTCGAGCGTCGGCAGCGACCCGATGAGGTGCTGCGTATAGGGGTGACGCGGCGCCTTGAAGATGGTGCGTGTATCGGCCTCCTCGACCAGCTTGCCGGCATAGAGCACAGCAATGCGATCGGCCAGGTTTGCCTGCACGCCCATGTCGTGGGTGATGAGCACCAGGGTGCTGCCATGGTCGCGCTGGATGCGCTTCAACAGCTGGATGACGCTGCGCTGCACGACGACGTCGAGCGCGGTGGTCGGCTCGTCGGCAAAGATCAGCTTGGGTGAGAGGATGGTGGCAAGCGCGATGGTGACGCGCTGGCGCATGCCGCCCGAGAGCTGGTGGGGGAAGGATTGGAGAACCCCTTCACGCAGCCCGAATTCGGCAAGGTACGCCTTGACCATCTCGTTGGTCTGGCGCCGCGGCATCGGCCGGTGCGTCGAGATGAAATCGTGGAAGGTGTCGCCGATCCGGCGCACGGGGTTGAGCACATGCATCGAGCCCTGCGGCACGTAGGAGACCCTGGACCAGCGAATGGAGGCGACTTCCGCCTCGTCCATGCCGAGCGCATCGGACGGACCTTCGCCGAAGTCGTAGGCGACTGTACCCTCGACCGGCGTCAGCGGCGGCTCGAACTCCCCGAGCAGCATCTTGAGGAGCGTGGACTTGCCGCAGCCGGATTCGCCGGCAATGCCGTAGATCTCGCCGGGCTGGATGGAGAGCGAAACCCCATCCACCGCCTTGACCGTACGTCTCACTCCGAACGCCTCGGTGATGTAATAGGCCTTGAGGTCCCGTGCTTCGAGAATTGGTGGCTGGGCCAAGAGGCTAACCTTTCGCTTGCAGGCGCGCCAACCGGGTGCGCGGATCGAGATAAGCGGTGAGCCCTACCGAGGCGAGATAGAAGCCGACGACGATCAGCACCGCCGCGGCAATCGGCGCCGCCAGCACCCAGACGCGGTTGGCGAGCAGCGACTGGTAGTAGTTGCCCCAGTAGATCATGGTGCCCAGGCTCTGGGCATTCATGTCGCCGAGCCCCAGCACCGAGAGCGTCACCTCGAGGCCGATGGCAAACAGGAACCCGCTGACGACATCGGCCAGAAGAAAGGGGATGAGGAACGGCAGGTGCTCCCGCACCACCACCTTGACCGAGCGCATCCCCGAAAAGACGGCGGTGTTGGTGAACTCGCGTTCACGCAGGCTCAGGACTTGCGACCGGTAGCGCTTGGAGGGGATGGCCCAGTCCAGAAGCCCGATCATCACGCCGAGCGCGACGAGCGTCATGTGGCCGCGCAGCATGGCGGCGATGAGGATGAGCAGCGGCAGGCGCGGAATGACAATGAAGGAATCGACGAGCCCCGACAGGAACCGGTCCCAGCGGCCGCCCAGATACCCGGAGATCATGCCGATCATCACCCCGATGCCCCGGCCGATGATGACGGCAAGACCGGCAACGATGAGGGTGTTGCGCACCGCAAAGGTCAGCATCCAGAAGACGTCCTGGCCCTGCGAGGTGGTGCCGAACCAGTGCTCGAGCGAGGGCGGAGCGGCGCGGGGGACTACCCGCCGTGCCTCGGGCGCATAGGGCGAGAAAAACGAGAGACCCGCCAGGATGAAGACCACCACCAGAATGAGCGACCCGTAGCGGAAGGCGGAATTGTAGCGGAAGAGGTCCCTGATCGTGGTCAGCATGGTTCCGCCCTCACCGGTAGCGCACGCGCGGGTCGATCAGCGGGTAGCAGAGATCGACCAGCAGGGAAGCGGTGGCGATGCCAACGATCGAGAGCAGCGTGATGCCCATGATCATGTTGTAGTCGCTCGCATTGATGGCATTGAGCAGCAGATAGCCGAGACCGGGATAACCGAAGACGACCTCGGTGATCAGCGCGCCCTCGAAGATCGCCGCCAGCGACAGCGCAAGGTCGGTGACCTGCGGCAGCATGGTGTTGCGGATGACGTAGCGGAAGACGATCCTGCGCTTGGGGAGCGCCGCGATCTCGGCAAAGCGCACATAGTCCGAGGAGCGCTCGGTGCTGGCCAGGGCCTTCGACATGATGAAGCGGAACGCCGTCGCCCCGATCACCAGCGAGAGCGCCGGCAGGAACCCATAATAGACGAGCGAGCCGATATAGCTCCAGCTGAAGCTCGCCGTGCCGCGGCTGCCGCCCACCAGCGGGAAGATCGGCAGGTAATAGGTAAAGAGCATCAACAGGATGAAGGCGACGATGTAGTAGGGGATCGGATAGATCGAGACGAGTGTGTTCTCGACCGCCTTCGACCACCACCGGTCGGGGAAATAGCCGGCAAGTCCGCCAAGCACGAGCCCTAGCGTCCAGGCTATGATCGTCGAGAGTCCCAGGAGCCCGATCGTCCACCAGATGCCCGAGCCGATCATATCGGCGACGGTCGTCGGAAAGGCGCTGAAGGACGGGCCGAGATCACCGCGCAGCACCCGCCCCCAGAAGTTGAGGTACTGGGTGAGAAGGTTCCCTTCCAGGCCATAGAGATCCATCAGCGACTGGCGCAGCGCAAGCGTTGCTTCGGGCGAAAGCGTCTGGAAGGCGGTAAGGCGCCCCATCGCCTGATCGATCGGATTGATCGGCGACATGCGCGGGATGAGGAATGTCAGGGATACGCCGATGAAGATGACGATGGCCCACTGGATGAGCCGTGGGACGATGTATTCCTTTAAGAGCGTCATGAATGGCGGCGTCCCGAATGCGGTCTGAATAGGGGTCTCGGAGCGGGGAAGGGCGGTTGCCGCCCTTCCCACCTGCCGGCTTGCTATTCGGCGACCGGCCGCAGACTCTGGAAGGTGTACTTGCCTCCCTGGAACCAGTAGAGCGGCATGCGTTCCGGATTCTCGGCGGTCGGGAACCCGGTCCAGTAGCGCTCATCCCAGGTGACGAACTTCTTGAAGCTGATCGTGGTGATGAAATACATCTCCTCGGTCCAGTGCTTGAGGAAGTCTGTCACCAGTTCGTGGTTCTCTTCGCTCCCTGGCTCGACGGCAGCCATCGCATCAATCAATTCGCCGACCCGGGGATCGTTGATGCGCTGGAAGTTGTTGCCGCCGAGGGACCGGTAGTCCTCGCCGACCGGCACATAGAAATCAGGATGCCAGCCGCGGATCTCGGGCCAGGCGTCCCCCGAGGCGAGCGCGAAGCTGTACCACGGGGTCGAGACCTGGAACTGGCCCTCGATGTGGTTCTGATCCCAGACGCTGCGCTCCGGCCCCTGCAGGTCGACCTGGATGCCGAAATCGGTCCACATGTCGGACGCGGCATTGGCCATGCGGAAGGCGTCGTTCTCGTCCGGAGGGGATTGGAGGCTCAGCACCCAGGGCTCTCCATCGGGCTTCAGCCACTGGCCCGAGCCGTCGCGGCTGAAGCCGTTCTTGACGAGGAGCGCTTCGGCCGCCTCGGGGTCGAACTTCCACCAGCCGCTCCCGAACACCTCGCGCGGCGTACCGGGCACGTCATATCCCTGACCCTCGGCCCATTCGGCGATGCGATCGGGCACGGTCGGATCGTAGGGCTTGTACATCTCGCCATTGCCGAGATCGATCTCGAGGTCGATGAGCCATTCTTCGAGCGGCTCGTGGTAGAGCGAGACGAGCTCGCCGGTCGGCGGCACCGGGATCGGCGTCACCTTGACCACGCCCCCTATATATTCGGTCTGCAGCTCGACGATGTCTAGGGCGAGCGCCAGAGCCCAGCGCACGTCCTTGTTAGCGAAGACGGGATCGTTCTCCTGGTTGAAGACGAACTGGCGCGAGCTGACTTCGTTGGGGTAGGCCCAGGGGAACTCCTGGTACCAGGAGCGGGCGGTCGGCGTGGTGTCGAGCGTCTCCTGGAACGCCTCGAAATCGGCGTCGAAATAGACATCGAGCTCGCCGCGCGACATGGCGATGGCCTTGCGGGTGCTGTCGCCGTAGAAGATGGAAAGGATATTCTCCGGCCCTGGATTGTTCGTCTCGACACCCGCCGGCGACCGCTCCCAGTCCTCGCGGCGCTCGTAGAGCTCCCAGAACCCGTTCGGGTCAGCCTGCACCGGAATGTAGGTGCCGAGCACCACCGGCGGGTTGTTGGTGAAGGTGGCGAGGTCTTCGACCTCCTCGAACACGTGCTTGGGCATCATGTAGATGCCGTTCCAGCGCGCTTCGAACAGCGAGTGGAACCGGGCGTTCGGTTCGGTGAGCGTGAAGGTGACCGAGTGGTCGCCGGTCTTCTCCACGCTTTCGACGAATTGGTTGAGCTGGGCGTGCCAGCCATTGGCACCGAGCTCGGGCGTGCTCTTGAGCGTCTCGATGGTATAAACGAGGTCGTCGGCGGTGAATTGGACGCCGTCGCTCCAGAAGATGTTGTCGCGCAACTCGACGCTCATCTGCGTGTAGTCGTCGTTGTATTGCGGCGGAGCGCTCGCCGCATCATTCACCAGTGCGCCCGTTTCCTGGTCGCGGATCCAGAGCGTCTCGAGGAACATGGCGTGCCGGGTGGGGTTCTGCGGCCCGAGGACCCAGAAGTTGTAGTTGCCCACCACGTTGTAGCGCAGGATCTGATCGGAAACGAACAGTTGCTCGCGTGGGACATCGACCGGCAACCCTGACGGCTGCGCCATGGCGCCGCCGACCGGCAGGCCAATGGCCGCGGTCAAAAGTCCTGCTAAGACTAGGCGTGAAAACATAGTCGCTCTCCTCCCTGAAGCTGAGCACCGCCCCTCCGGCGGTTTCTGTAGTCGGACTATGACAGGCAGGTGAGCGGCCTCCGTTCCGCTTCGTTCACCGCCGTCCTGTTGCCGGTCCTCGGCCTCCTCTTTTTATAGCACCAGTCACGGCTCGCGCTGGTGCAACTTGCCGTGTCCGCAGCGTTCATTCCGGCTGTCCGTGCGTCCCTCGCACGCCTGCCGAATGTTCGCGACCGAGGGCCGCCGCTGCGCAGTCCATCGGCCTGCGCCGCAGTGAAACCCATCGAAGTAAGCACTCGGCTTCTGCCAGTGTCAATCAAAATCAATCAATTCGACCAACCAGATTGGAGGGCATGACCAGTTCAGTAGGTTCTGTGCTCGAAGTTGATCGCTTGTGATTGACAGCGCCAGGAGACGGTGCAAGATTGTCCCTGCCTGGGAGGGTGCCGCCAAGATTTCGCGCGGGTCGTTCATGTTCTCGCTACTCTCTGGGAGGAGAGGGCGAAAATCACGAGAGAAAACGTAGGGCTAAGCCGGCTGCCGGGCAGCTGGCGAAGGAGGAGCGAGTGTCTGCAGGGATCAAATGGTCCGCGCGCGATTGCGCCCTGTCGAGGGCGCAACGTGCAACGGTTTACGGAACCGGTGGTCCGGGATCAGCCCGAAGGTCGGTCCAATGAACGGGCAGAAGAAGCCAAACATCCTGCTGATCGGCATCGACTCGCTGCGGGCCGATCACATGAGCCTTTATGGCTATCCACGTCTGACGACGCCCCATATCGCCGAGTTCGCCAAGGGCGGCGTGGTCTTCGAGAACACGTTCAGCCCGCACATCCCGACGACCAGCGCCTATGCCTCGATGCTGACCGGCCGGGACTGCTTCGGCACACAGGTCGTGGCGCTCCGCCACAAGGGGGGCCTGCGCCCCGACATCCGCACGCTCGCCGAGGTCCTGGGCGCCGAGGGCTACAACACCACCTGCGTCGGTTTTACCGGCAACCCGAGCTCCAGGGGCTTCGAGAAGTACCTCGATTATGCCGGCTGGGGCAGCTGGAACGAGGGGCGCAGCCCCAAGGCGCAGAACCTCAACGCGGTCACCATGCCCGAGCTCGACCGGCTGGTTGAGGACGACAAGCCGTTTTTCCTGTTCCTGCGCCACATGGATCCGCACGCGCCTTACCTGCCGCCTGAACCCTTCGAGCGCATGTTCTACCACGGCAACGAGACGGATCCCGCCAACAGATCGATGGAGCCGGTGATGGCCTTCAAGCCGTTCGCCGATTTCTTCCGCGCCTGGATGCCGCCCGGCATCTCGGACAAGGACTATGTGGTTGCCCAATACGACGGAGCCATCGCCTATATGGACACGGCGCTCGCCACCATCTTCACTGCCCTCGAAGCCCGCGGCGTGCTCGACGACACCATCGTCGTCATCAACGGCGACCATGGCGAGACCCTCTACGAGCACGAGTGCTGGTTCGATCACCACGGCACCTACGACAACGTCCTGCACGTGCCGCTTGTCATCCGCTATCCCCAGAGGATTCCGGCCGGCAAGCGCCTTGCCGGTTTCAATCAGCACAAGGACCTGATGCCGACGATCCTCGAACTGGCGGAAATCCCTTTCGAGGACCCGCACGAGGGCCGCAGCCTCATGCCGATGATTGCCGGCGAGGTCGAGCACTACGATCAGGAATTCTACATCACCGAGTGCACCTGGATGCACAAGCACGGCTGGCGTACGCCCGAGTGGAAGCTGATCGTGGCGCTCGAGCCCGACTTCCATTTCAAGCCGGAGGTCGAGCTCTACAACCTCAAGGACGACCCGCAAGAAAACAACAACCTCGCTGGCGAGCGCCCGGAGGTCGTCGCCGATCTCAAGGCCCGCATGCAGGCCTGGATCGAAAAGCGCGAGAAGGAAACAAGCATGCCCAACCCGATCTACGAGCAGGGCGACTGGCACGGCCAGGCCGGGGTGGGGGCGTTCAAGACCTCCCAGCAGGCCTACGACACCCTCCACATCGGCGATCCGAAGCAGGCCGCACGCCTGCAGGCCGAGTCCCGCAAATAAAGTCGGTGGGGCCGGTCCCCGGCCCCGCATCCCACCCCTACGACCATCCCCAAGAGGCAGGACTCATGTCCCTTAACGTTGCGATCGTCGGTCTCGGCAATATCGGCAACACCCACGCCCGCGTCTACGACGAGCACCCGCAAACGACCATCGTCGCGGTCTGCGACGCCATCGAGGAGAAGGCCAAGGAGGGAGGCGAGCGCTACAAGTGCCGCGCCTTCACCTCGGTCAAGGACATGGTCGAAGCGGGGCTCGATATAGACATTGCCAGCGTTGCGACGGCCGGCGAGGAGAATGGCGGGCACCACTACGAGCCGACCATGGCGCTGCTGGAAGCCGGTATCCCCGTGCTCGGTGAGAAGCCCATCTCCAACAGGATCGACGAAGCCGAGAAGATGGTGGCGCTCGCCAAGTCCAAGGGCCTGCGCTACGGCATCAACCTCAATCATCGCTTCACGCCGGCGGCCCTGCGCCTGAAGGAGTGGATCGATAGCGGACGGCTCGGCCCGCTGAACATCGCGCGCATGACCATGTGGATCAACAATCCCAACGAGAGCGCCCCCTATTTCCACATGCGCGCGCTCCACCCGCATTCGCTCGACGTCATGCGCTACTTCTGCGGGGACGTTGCCAAGGTGCAGGCCTTCTTCAAGAAGGGCGAGGGCCGTCAGATCTGGTCGAACGTCCAGGTCAACCTCATGTTCGAGAGCGGCCTCATCGGCAGCCTCACCGGCTCCTACGACGCCGGTCCCGGCTATGGGCTCGAAACGCTCGACCTGATGGGCTCCAACGCGCGTGCGGTACTGCGCGACGCCTGCGAGGAACTGGAGTTCTATCCGCGACGCTCGCCCGAGATCGAACGCTATTCGTGTCTCGGCGGCATGCAAAAGTTCCCGGAGACCTTCAAGAGCCGCATCACGCGCTGGATCGAGCAGAACCTGGAGGGTGCCGCGCCCGAGGCGATCGACGCCTCCGGCGAGGACGGGCTCAAGGTGCAGCGCATCATCGAGGCGGCGATCAAGTCCTGGGAAACCGATACGGTGGTCACGCTCTAGATGTCGCTCGTCACCATCATCGGCCGCGGCCACGGCGGCACGCGCGCCATCTCCCACACGCTCTATGCGAGCGGCGTCTATATGGGCCAGACCCTCAACGCCTCCGGCGACCTGGTGCCGCCCGAAGCGATGTACGAGGCCTGCCGGATCTTCGCGCGCTACGTCGATTGGACCGGCGGCCTCGAATGGGACTTCAGCCGCGCCCTGAGCGCCGAGATCCCTGCCGAGTTCAGGCAGCTGATCGAAAAGTATCTCGCCGCAGTACTCACCAGCAAAGCCGAGCACCGCGGCTGGAAGATCCCGGAAACGACGCTGGTCTATCCCTGGATCCAGCGCATGTTCCCCGAGGCCCGGTATGTCTTCTGGATTCGCGATCCGCGCGATTCAATCCTGGCGACCCACAAGACCGACGATATGGCCGATTTCGGTATCGACTATCCAAGGTCCGACGACGTCCTGCGCCGGCGGGCGATCTCCTGGAAATATCAGTACGACCTGGTGCAGGCGACCCCGAAACCTGCGCACTGGCTGGAAGTGCGCTTCGAAGACTTCGTGGACGACCAGGAAGCGACGCTCGAACGGCTCGAGAGATTCCTCGGCTACGACCTGGCGCGCATCATCGTGCGGCCGGACGCGGTCGGGCGCTGGCGGAGCAGGCCCGGGAAAGACGTGTCGTTCGACTTCTTCGAGCCGGCCCTCAAAGCCTATCGCTACGATATCTGAAGCGGGATGCGAAAAAGTGGGAACCGGTTTTTCGCGACAATCCCGCTACAACAAGAAGTAGAGAAGCGCGTGGCTTGACTCAGTCAAGTCACGTCGCGATCGAGCCGGCCGCCTGAGCGGTCGGGAACCGGAAGGTAAAACTGGGAGAGAGCAATGAAGCTCGGCGCCAACACCGTCCTCTTTGGCGGACACGACATGGAGACGGCCTTCAAGTATCTGGCCATGGCCGGGTATGACGGGGTCGAGGTCTCAGCCATCAATGGCATGAGCGAGCACCTCGTCATCGAGCGCTGGCGCGAGATCGCGCCGCAGGTGAAGCGCCTGGCGGCCGACTATGATCTCGAGCTCCTCGCCATGGAGCAACCTTCGCGCGACCCGCAGGTGATGGAGGAGGCGATGCAAGCCGCCGTCGAGATCGGCATCCCCATCATCAATTGCGGGCCGGGCGGCAAGACAGGCGACGAGGCGAGCCTTACAGAATCGATCGATGCCCTGGGCAAGCTTGCGCAGATGGCCGAGCGCTATGGCGTGACCCTTTGCGTCAAGGCCCATATCGGCCATTCGGTGCACGACACCCCGACGACGCTCAAGGTCATGGAGGCGATTTCATCCCCGGCTTTCGGCATTGACATGGATCCCTCGCACATCTTCCGCTCAGGCGAGAACCCGGTCGAGGCGATCGCCGCGGTCGTTTCCCGCGTCAAGCACGTCCACATCCGCGACTGCCTCAAGGGCCTGACCGGACCGGGCAAGCCGGAAGAACAGGCGAACGGGCGCGGCGACATCGACCTCGTCGGCTATATCCGCACACTCCACGAGGCCGGCTATACCGGGCCGCTCGATCTCGAGGTGATCGGTGCCAAGGACCATTCGGTCGAGCAATGCGCCGTGATCGCCGCCGAGGCGCGCGGCCATATGCAGGCCTGCCTCCAGGCGTGCGGCGCTCGCTGACGTTTTTGCGGCTCGAAAACGCGATAATTCAATGATTTGGATCTCCCGATCCGGTTCAAAAAAAGCTCTAGGGCTCGAAGAGCCGCGCTGCGGCAAAGCGGGTCACCGCGTCATCGACCTTTTGGGGCGTGATCTCTTGGCCGGATTGAGCCGTGAGCGCTTGGGCGATGTCGGCGCGGCTGCGGCTGCCGTCGCATAGGGTGAGGAATGTCCGCGTCAGCTCCTGGTCGGCATTATGCTCCAGGGAGAGCTTGCTGTGCCTCAGGGTGATCGTGTCGGGCCCGAGGCTCATCATTGCCCGTACGAGCCCCGGGGTGCGCGGGCGCTCGCCGGGGCTCGTGGTGAAGTTTTGCGGGGTGCCGTGCGCGGTCACGAGGGTGCGGATCGCCAAGCGCCGAACTTCGCCGGCGAGGATCACGCGGTCGCCCCCGATGCGCTCGGCGAGATCGGCAAGCGTCAGTTCGTTTGGAGACACAGTGAGCAGTTCGTCCATCACCGCGCAAACAAGTGGCGTGCGCGCCACCACGTGAGCGGCCCCGTCCGTATAGGCGATGATCGCCTCGCCCTCCTCATCCCGGCTTTCGATCCGCTCGCCCATGTAGCCGAACGAGAGCTCATCGAGACCGTTCGGCGCCGGGGGCGGGGGCGCATCGACACGCACGAGGAGCTCGCGACGGAACTGGTGGGCACCGCGCAATATCTCCATGATGTTGCTGCGCTCGGCCGGATCGTCGCTCGCTTGCGCCAACAGCGCTTTGGCCTCGTCATCGAGGTCACCGGTATAGAGGTCGAAAAGGCTCGCGTCCCCGGCGCAGCGCAATCCCGCGGTACCCGCTGCGGCGCGAAAGTCAGCAAGGGTGATGGGCGCGTAGTGCTCAGCCAGCCAGTCGTGGACGAAATAGCCCTGCATGTAACGGGGCAGGTCGTTCATTAATTGGTCGAGCTGGACCTTGAGGCGGGACTGGGAGTGCTGGTTGCGTGCAAGGATCGCCAGCAGCCGCACGGCAGCATCGACACGGGCTTCGAGCCCGGCAATATCGGCAACGCGCTTGACGAGGAAGCGGTTGATCGCCGCCTTGGGCGCGGCGGCGGGCAGTGCGTCAAAGCTGATATAGGCAACGCCGCCTGGCTTCAGCCGCGCGCCGATGAGATCGAGGAGCGGCTGGCGTACGAAATAGGGGATCCAAGTGTAGACCCCGTGGCAGATGATGTAATCGAAACCCTCGCCGGCGAGCGGGTAGGTGGCAACATCGCCGACCGCCAGCTCGACATTGGCGAGGCCCGACAGAGCGAGCACATCGCGGCCGCGCGCGATGGCGGCGCGCGAGAGGTCGAAGCCGACGCAGCATGCTTGCGGACTGACCGCGGCAATGCCCATGAGGTTGTAGCCGTCCCCGCAGCCGATCTCGAGGATGGAAGCGGTTGCCGGGTCCGGCCCGCGCCAGCCGTGCAGCAGCCCGGCCGCGCGGATGCGGTCCGGGGTTTGCAGCGCGTTGACCCCGCTCGGATATTGGATGGCGTCGTAGGCGAAAGGGGCGGCATCGACGACTTCGGCCATCACGGGCTCCTCCCGACCTAGAGCGTTTTCAGCAAAAGTGGACACCACTTTTGCGGTCCGAAAACGCGTCACTTCAAGATTTAGAGCTCACGTTCCGATGCAATCGGAACGTGAAAAGCTCTGGCGGCCGGCGCGCTCATTGTCCCTGACCGGGCGCGGCGGCAAGCGCGTCGGTCAGGAACAGCGTCCAACGCTCGACCGCCTGGGTGTCCACCTCGAGAAATTTGCCCTGACTGTGGCCGCGTTGCCAGCAGGAGTCGATCCCCAAAATGGCAAAGCGGCGCGTACCGATGCACATGTCGACATTGCCATCGAGGATCGGCTGGCCGAAGACGTCGATGGCATAGACATAGATGTAGCGGTTAACGAGCTCGTCGCGGATCACGGTGGCGCACTGGTTGGAGCCGATCGTCCACCACCCCTCGGTGCGGAACGCCTCACCTGCGCTCTGGCCAATAGCGACGTTGACCACATCGAGCGTCTGATTGCAGACATCGAACTCGGCGCGGGCCGGCAGCGCGAATGACCAGAAGCCTGCGGCAAGGGCAATTCCCAGCAACAGCCGGTCGTCAACAGGGTTGTGAAGGCGGCGGGCCATCGGCTGCACTTTCCCTCTTGAAGTCTCGGCCCCTAGAATGCTCTGCTTGCCGAAGGGCAGCAAGGGAGGCAAGGGCATGCGGACGATCCGAGCGTTGGCAGCCGCTGGAGCATTACTGGCGTGCCTTGGGGTGCCGGCGAGGGCGCAGGATGCGGAGTCTCCGGCCGGCGCCCTTTACGTTCAGCTCAACAATGTCCAGACGGTCGGTGCCGATTGCCAGCTGACCTTCGTGATGCGCAACCAGACGGGCGAGACCATCACCCGCAGCGCCTATAACATGGCGATCATCGATGTGGACGGACAGGTTTCGACCCTCATCACCTTCGAGTTCCTGCCGCTGCCGGCGGGTGATACGAAGGTGCAGCAGTTTGCGCTGGCCGGTCAGAGCTGCGAAGCGCTCTCCGGACTGCTCGTCAATGAAGTGGTGACGTGCGAAACACCGGCGGGAAAATCGGAGCTCTGCGCTGCGGATTTGCGCCAGTCCTCGAGGGTAGACGTTGCGTTTCCTTGGGACCTCGAGGTGGATTTCTAGAGCAACGTGCGAAAAGGTGAATGCCGGCTTTTCGCAAGAAGCGTTGCGACAACTAAGAACCAGTGCCGGCGCTCTGATGAGACTCTAGCGCGTTCGACGTTGGCCAACGCAACTGTCCTGGTCTGGCGCAAACGCGAGGACTGCGGAATCTAGAGCCGGCCCGAATTCCAGGCCGGGCGGGAGGTACCGATGCTCGAGGTCATCATTGGCCAGCTCTTCTCGCTCGGCGGGCCGATCCTCGTCCTGCTGATTGCCATGTCGCTCCTTGGGCTCACTGCCGCGATCTACAAGGCCCTGCAATTCGCCAGGCTCGGCGTCGGCCGCCACGGCGGCTCGCGTCGCGCCCTGGCGGCGTGGACAACGGGCGACGCGCGCGGCGCTCTCGACATCGCCGGTGCCGATCGAGCCGCGATCAGCAGGGTGATCGCGGCGGGGATGACCGCACTCATCAGCAACCCGGGGGACGTGGCGCATGCCGAGCAGGTCGCCGCCCAGGAGGCGCAGCGGTTCCTTGCCACCCTTTCGCGGTACCTGCGCGCCATCGAGTCCATTGTCCAGGCCGCCCCGATGCTGGGGCTCTTGGGCACCGTCATCGGCATGATCGATGCCTTCGCCAACGTTGCCGCCGGCGGCGGAGCGGCCGATCCCTCGGCACTTGCCGGCGGCATCTGGGTGGCCCTGACGACGACGGCACTGGGGCTGATCGTCGCCATTCCCTTCTATTTCATCTCCGTCTGGCTCGAAGGTCGCCTCGATGCCGAGCGAACGGCTCTCGAACTGGCGATCAGCGAGGTGACCCTTGCCCGCGTCCGCCCCGCATAGGCCGCCGGCTGGGTCCGGAGGTCTCCTCGCGCCGATGACGCGGGTGCCGGTGCGCAAGCGGCGCACCTTCATGCTGACGCCGCTCGTCGACGTGATGTTCCTGGTGCTGATCTTCTTCATGCTGTCCTCGCAGACCGGCCGCTACGGTCTGTTGTCCATCGTCCCGCCCGCACGGGCCGAGACAGATGCGGCCGCGGCGGTTCCGGCGGTTGCCGATCCGGCGGGGGCAGAGTTGGTGGTTACGATCGGGCCGGGCGCGGTCCGCATCGGCGGACGATCGATCGCAACCAATGCCCTGCCTGGAGCGCTTTCGGCCCTGAGGTCGGCAGGATACGAGCACGCCGTGCTGCTGACGACCACGGCAGCGAGCGTCCAGGATGTGGTCTCGGTGCTTGAAGCCTTCGAGAGTGCCCGGTTCGCCCGTACGCGGCTGGTGCGGGAAGCGGGGGTGGCACCATGAGCAGGCGATCCGTCAGCGTCTCGCTGCCGCGCCGCCGCCGCGACGGGCCCGACTTCGCTCTACCAATGATCAATGTCATTTTCCTGATGATGCTCTACTTCCTCGTCGCCGGCACCATCACCCAGCGCGACGAGCTGGCGATCGTGCCGCCGCTGACGCAAAGCTATCCGCCCGAGCGGCTGCCCCGTCCACTGCTGGTGATCGTCGATACGCAGACCGTCCTCATTGACGGGCGGCCACTCGAGCGCGGCAATCTCGCCGCCGGTATTCAAACCGGTTTGAACGGCGCACCGGGCTCCCAAACCGTCAATATCCTGGCGCCGCGGTCCATGGCCGCCGATACGCTTCTGGACGTTGCCGCCGAGCTCGGCGCCGCAGGCATAGGCGTCAGGATCGTTTCGCTCGACGAGCGATCCGCCGCCGCCGGTGGTGCCCCATGAGCGATGCGCGGCAGGCCGGTGCGTGGCTGTTTTCCGCCCTCGTTTCGGCGGGCGTTCACGTAGGCGCCGTCGCCGTCCTCATCGCCGTCCTGCCGCCGATCGAGACGCCGTCCGCCCCTACACAGTTCGTCCTCGCTTCGCTGGAGGCGCCCGCGCAGGTCGAGGTCGAAGCCCTGACGGCGAACGCGGTGGCACCTGCCGTCGCCATGGCCACCGAACCGGCCATCGCCGGCGCGCAGGCGATAGCGCCCGACAGGTTGCAGGCGACGCGCGTCGAGGCCGCCGCGGCATCGATCCCTCAGGTGCAAGCGTTGCCGGCAACGCCCGCCACGGTTTCGACGGCTGCCACGGTCGCAGTTACCGGCCAAGCCGCTATCACCGAACCGCAAGAGCAAGCGGGCAGACTCGAGCCGGCCGCCGGCGCTCCCCTTCCGGTCACAACCACGGCGGCTGCGGGCGCGACGGACAACTCGGCAATCGTTACGACCGCGTCACTCGCCTCGATGAGTGCGACGGCGAGGGCAGAGGCGCAGGCCGGCCACCCCCAACCGGCCGCCAGTGCCGCCTTGCCGACCGCCAGCGCCACCGGCCCCCTCATCGCAGCGCAGACTCTGACGGCGACGGTTACGGCAGATGTGGCAGAGGTCGCCTCAGGGGTAACGATGACCGCGCCTGTAACCGCCGCGGTGGCAGGCGCGACCGGGACCTCGGCTACCGTTCCGATCGCTTCAGCAATCGCCCCGATGGGCGCGACCGCGAGGACAGAAGCGCAGGCCGGAAGCCCGCAACCAGTCACCGGTACCGCCCTGCCGATAACGAGCGCGGCCGGCCCTCTCGTCGTAACGGAGACCGCGACGGCGACGGTCACGGCAAATGTGGCCGGGATCGCGCCAACGGTGTCGATCGCACCGGCAATCGCGCCGGTGGTTGGTGCGCAGGCCCCGAGGCTCCCGGCCGCGGTGGCGGCGGCTGTGCCGGCAGGAGTTGGGAGCCCAGCCGATGGGGGCGTCCAACCTGTTCCAATTCTCAGCACGCAGGCGATAGGGAACGGAAGCATTGCTCCGACGGGCGCAGCCCAGGTGGCGGTGACGGCGGCGCTCAGCGCCAGTGGTGTCACGCTCACTCCCCTGTCTCCGGACATCGAGGCCGTCGCCGGGCTCGACGCGCTCGACGATTATCTTGCCGGCTATGATGGCGGCGACTGCTTTGCCGTGCTGCCGGAACGTCCGGGAGACGGCATTGTCGCTCTGACGGCTTTCGCAGGTACTCGTGCAGCGGCCGGAGCCTTTCTCGAAGCTCTGGCGCGCGATATCGGTGCACCGTTGCCGGTCGAGGCCAAAACCGTCTCTGCCGGGCAATGCGGCGCCCTTAGGTTCGTGCGCTCAAGCACGCTCTATCCGGGTTTCGATCTCGCACTTGCGCTCGACGCCGATGCGATAGCGGTCGGAGCACCGCTTTCCGGTGAGGTGCTGCGGATGACCGGTGCCTGGCTGACCCTGGTGGTTATCGATGACGAGGGCCGCGTTTCGAGCCTCGATCCCTATGTGCGGCTCGAGGGTGAGGCGATCCGTTTTGAGGCACCGGTGGTGCCGACTGGCGAAGCGGCTGGAAAGACCCAACTCCTGCTGGCTGTCGCCACCGCCGAAAAGCTTGTTACCGAGCCCCAGGAAGGGGACTCAGCCGAGTCTTTCCTTGCCGCGGTCGAAAACGAGTTGAGCGAGCGCGGCATTGCAGTCGAGCTTGCGGTCAGTACCTTCACCGTGCACTGAAATTCCTAGAGCGTTTTCAGCAAAGTGGGGACGCCACTTCTGCGGTTCGAAAACGCGGAAGTCCAGTCGCTTAGAGACTACGTTCCGATCCAATCGGAACGTGAAAGGCTCTAGCCGTCGAGCTTGAAATAGCGTGCGCTGACGGCGACGGGCGTCGCGGCGGCGCTGATCTCGTCGAGAAGTTTGGAAAAGAGGCTTTCCGCCGCCTCCGCCCGTCCGTCCATGGCCTCGAGCCCGGCGGCACTCGATACCGCGATCAGCATCATCGGCTGGGGGCCGGTCGCATCCGAAGTGAGGCTCAAGGCAAAGCCGGTGCCGCTTGCGGAGGGGGAAAGCCGCGAGGAGACATCCTCCACCTGTCCATCGGCGGAAACGAGGAAGAGATCCGTTGTCCACCCGGAATCTCCCGCGATCCGGCCGAGCAGGGGTTCGCCACTGGCGATGTTCTCCTTGCTGAGGGAGAGCACGGGGCCGGCCTTGGTGATCTGGCGCGCCTTGCGCAGGAAATCTACCGCAGCACACTGGCCGCTCTCGATGAGGCGAAGTCCGATGTCCGGCGAAAAGCCATTGGCGGCCTGGAAATCAAGGTCGAGCCGCTCGAATGGAGCTATCGCATCGCCATAGGCCTCGATTTGCAGGGAATCTTCTGAGACCGAGGTCGCCGCCGCATATTGGCAACTGCCCAGGGGGTAGTTGTCGAGCCAAGCAACAAACCGTGCTGCCCCATCGATCTGCGGCGCCGCTGTATCGGGTTCGAGGATTGGCTCCGGCTCGGGCTCGGGCTCTGGCTCTGGCTCTGGTTCAGGTTCTGGCTCGGACTCGGGCAGAGGATCTGGTTGAGGCTCAGGTTCGGGCAGTGGCTCCGGATCTGGGGTAGGCTCGGCCACAGGCTGGGTCGGTTCAGGCTGAGGCTCAGGCTCGGGCTCAGGCTCAGGCTCGGGCTCGGGCTCGGGCTCGGGTACAGGTTCAGGTTCAGGCTCAGGTTCGGGTTGTGGCTCGGGGGCAGGCTCTGGTTCCGGTTCGGGCGGAGCTGTTACGAGCGGCGGCAGCATATCGCGATTGAAATAGACAAGGCCTGCGCCCGCGATGAACACGCCGATGCCGAGCGCCAGATAGAAACGACTTACCCCGCGGCGTCGGCCCGCCGGGGGAGTCGTGGCGGTGGCTGGTGCTGTCGGCGGCGGTGGAACCGAGCCCGGCGCGGTCGGACCGGCCGCAGAACCGAACGGGCTCTCGCCACCAACGGTGGACGCGCCGGGCGCCAGGGGATCGAACAGCGGCCGTGGCGCCGCGCCGGCGGCCTCCATCGGCTCGACGGGCGGTGTTGTCGCGGGCCCCTGTGGGCGGGGCGGGGTCGTCGGCTCGCTCTCGGCAGGCCGTGCTGCCGGCCGGACAACCGTCCGCTCGGGCGCTTGGGTCGCTTCCGGCGGCAATGTCCTTGCGCCCTCGAGCAGGCGGATCAGCCCCTGCATGTCGGCCGGCCGCGCCGCCGGGTCGGGCTCCAGCATGCGGGCAAAGATGGCTGCGAGCGTCGGATCGACACCGGTGAGATCGGGCACGCCTCGGCGCTTTTCCAGCACATCCGCGTGCGAACCGCTCATGTCCAGCGCGTGCCCGAGCACAGCTGCAACACCGATGAGGCCGAGGCTGTAGATGTCCGATCGTTCGGTGACGTCGCCGCCATAAAGGCCGAGCTGCTCGGGCGAGACGAAATTGTACTTGCCGGCGAACTTGCCGCCGAGCAGTGTGCCCTCGCCGATTGCCGCCGCCTTGGCAATGCCGAAATCGATGATCTTGGTGCGCCTGACGTCGGCGTTGGGCAGGATGACGTTGTCGGGCGAAAGGTCGCGGTGGACGACCCCCAGATCATGGGCCGCCCCCAGCCCCGAGGCGATGCGCGTCAGCAGCAGCCGCACGTCCTCGACCGGCAGAGGACCGCTCTTCAGCATATCGCTCAGCGGCACGCCATCGACATATTCCATGACCAGGTAGGGCCGGTTGAGCTCCTGTTCGATGGTGAAGAGGTGATAGTGGACGATGGCCTCGTGATGCAGCCGGCTGAGGACCGTCGCCTCCTTTTTAAAGAGCGCGAGAATGGTTTCGTCGCGGGCGAACTCGGGCAGCACCACCTTGATGGCGACCGGCTCGCCGGTATGGATATTGCGGGCTCGATAAACCTCGGCCATGCCCCCGAGCGCAATATGATCTACGATCTCGTAGGTGTGACTGAGCGTCGTTCCTGGGGGGAAGGTATCGGCGCTGCGTCTTGGGCCGCTGCTGTCGTCCCAGGTCATCCCGGCGCTACTCCTGGACCGTGCCGGCTGACCCGTCGCGGCAGGCAACGACGACCACAGTCACATTGTCGGTTGCGCCGCGCGAAAGAGTGAGGTCGAGCAGCACCTCGACGCTGCGTTCGGCGCCCTCCGCGAGAATGGCATCGCGGATGTCCTCGTCCGAGCAGTGGGCGGTAAGGCCATCGCTGCACAGGATATAGACGTCGCCGCCCGCCAGTATTCCATAGGCGGCATCGAGGTCGAGCGCCGTGCCGACGCCGACGGCGCGGGTGATGACGTTGCGGCCGTTCCAGGATTGCGCTTCGGCGCGGCTGAGGACGCCGCTGGCGACCAGCTCCTCGACCTCGGAATGATCGCGCGACAGCTGCGCGAGGACCCCGTCGCGCAGCCGATAGATGCGGCTGTCGCCCATCCACAGGCATCGGTACTGATCGGCAAAGACGAGGAGCGCGGCGACCGTCGAGCCGACGACGCCCCCGCCATGGTCGGCGGCATAGGCAAGGATCGACTGGTTGGCCCGGTTCAGACGGTCGACGAACCGGGCGTGCTGGTCGGACGCAGTGCTGGGGATGCCGAGCGTTGCCAGTTCATCGACGATCGAGGCGCTGGCGACTTCCCCCGACTGATGCCCGCCCATGCCGTCGGCGACGAGCCACAGCCCCGCTTCCGGCTCCATGAGATAGCGGTCCTCATTGGATGCGCGCACGCGCCCCGGATGCGACACGGCCCAGCTCTCGAAAGTGAATGTCGGGGTAACCATGCAAGCGAGCCCCTCCAGCGCCAGCATATGGCTGTCCATCCAGGACGCACTGTAGCACAATGGGTTGAACGCACCAGAAGCACTTGGCGGCGGGATGAGGGGGCTCGGCGGCGCCCAAATGCATCAGATCGACACGAGCTTTAAGGAGGCGAGGCAGGCGAGCGCCGCGCGCAGGCGCCGCCTCCGGGTGCGCCGGTGGCTCATCGGCGGTGCGGGTCTGGCCGCCCTGCTCGTCGCTGCCGGTACAATCTACTATTTCGTCCCCGACTTTCTTGGGCTACGGCCCGACGGAACTGAGCCCCTCGAAGAGGTCGAGGCGGCGGCCGAACCGATCTTCATTCCCGCCATCGTCGACCTTGCCGGCGATCCCCTGCGCATCAGCATCGGCGAGGACCTTTCCGGCAGCGGCCGGATGCGCACGGTCGCGCGTCCGCAGGCGCTGCCGGCTGCGCGAATACCCGGTGACATCGTGGTGCTCGAGGACACCATGATCACCTCGAGCCAGCGGTTCATGACCACCTTGCCGTCGACGCCGCAGGATTTCGCCTACTACCAGTCGCAGCGCCTGGCCGGCCGGGCGGCTGGACCAGAGGCGCCCGATGCGTCCGATACGTCGACTGCTGCGGTACCGGCCGGCGGCGGAGAATTACCGGCTGACATGGTCGCCGACGAGGGCGCCGGCTGGGGTGAGGACCTGACGGGCTCCGGGCAGGCGGCGAGCGATTTCGAAAAGACCCGCGTCGCCGATACCACGAGCGTCGCCTTCGTTCGCGCCGAGACCGCTCGGTTTCGCCCCGACAATGACTATTTCGCCCGCATCCTCGCCGACCGCAGTATCGAGGATCTCTTCGGCACGACCTATGCTGAAGCGGACGCGGACGCTTTCGGCGCTGCGATGGAAAACCTTCTGGACAAGGCCGGTCTGGCGACCGGCGAGGTCGTGGCGATCCGCAGCCTCAGGGATGCGTCCTCGGCAAAGCCGCGCGTGGTGCAGCTCTCGATCTATTCGTCGACCACCTATATCGGCACGCTCGCACGCGCCGAGAGCGGCGAGATCGTGCTCGGCGCCGATCCCTGGGTTCCCGAGGACCTCTTCAACTACGGCCGGCAGCAGGAGGTGGCAGAGCCGGGCCGGCAATACCGCCTGCTCGATGCCGTCTACAGCACCGCCGTGCGCAACCGCGTCCCCAACAATGTCCTGGGCGAAGCGATCATGCTGCTGTCGCGCAGCTTCGATCTCAACGCCTTCGCCACGCCCGAGGATCGTCTGGTCATCGCCTATTCCTCCGATGCCGGCGCCGAGGGCGACACCGTGGGACGCGTGCTCTATGCCGCGGTCAGGGGTGTCGACCGCGACATCGAGTGCTTCGTCTTCCGCCGGAGCGAGGACAGCTACTCGTGCTTTGCCGAAGAGGGCGGCGGGTTGCCGACCACCGTGCCGAGCGGCATGTTCACGCCGGTCAAGGGCGTCCTGACCTCGACCTTCGGGCCCCGCCGCCATCCGATCTTCAAGGATGTGCGCGTGCATACGGGCGTCGACTGGGCGGCGCCGAGTGGCACGCCGGTAGCCGCGGCCTTTGCCGGCGAGGTGAGTTTTGCCGGCAATGGCGGCGGCTACGGCAACCTGTTGCGCATCCGCCATCCCGACGGGCGCGAAACTTACTATGCCCACCTCAAGGCCTTCGCCGAAGGCATCGCGCCGGGCAAGGCGATCGGTGTCGGCGAAGTGGTCGGCTTTGTTGGCACCACCGGCAACTCCACAGGACCGCACCTGCATTTCGAGATGAGGATCGCCGGCGCGCCCGTCGATCCGCTGCAATCGAGCGTCTTGCAGGCTGGTCTGACGACGCTTTCGGGATCGGCGGTCGATGTCTTGACCGAACAGATCGTCGCGGTGGAAAGCGGCGGGCGCGCTGACGCACAGAACCCACTCTCGACGGCAACGGGCGTCGGTCAATTCATTGCCGCCACTTGGGTACGCATGATGCGTACCTACCGTCCCGATCTCGCCCGCACCCTCTCCGAGCCGGAACTGCTGAACCTGAGGTTCGATCCGACCATCTCGCGCGAAATGGTGCAGAACCTCGCCCGCGAAGGCGAAGCTTACCTCAAAGCGCGCGGCCACACCGTCACTGCCGGACGTCTCTATCTCGCTCATTTCCTCGGCATGGAGGACGCGCACCGGGTGCTTGCGAGCCCGCCCCAGCAGCCGCTCGATGCGGTGCTCGCCCAGTCGGTACTGTCGGCCAATCCCTTCCTCGTCGGCAAGGACGCCGCCTATGTCGTCTCCTGGGCCGAAGCCAAGATGGCCGGCACGCGCATCGCGACGGCTCCTTCGGCGACGGCGCGCCCGGCCTCGCCCGAGTTCCAGATCTATAAGAAGGCCATCGAGGTGGTCCTCGCGCCGCAAGTGCCGCAGACAGCCGATGCCGGCCGGCCGTCTAGCTGACTTCGTAGGCGAAGCCGCCGTCGCTGATGTCTACTCGGGCGCTGGTGATCGCCTGCCGCTCGAGCGCCCGGTTGAGGACGTGCCGCGAAAGCTCCGGCAGCAGCGAGTTGGTCAGGATGTTGTCGATCATGCGCCCGCCCGTGTCCGGATCATTGCAGCGCGACACGATGTAATCGACAACTGCGTCCGAGTAGACGAACTCGGCCTCGTGGTTCTCGGCAATGCGTCGGCGGATGCGCTCGAGCTGGATACGCGCGATGCCGGCAAGCATGTCGGGCGACAGCGGAAAATAGGGGATGGTGACGATGCGCCCGAGCAGCGCCGGCGGGAACACGCGGGTGAGATAGGGCTTGAGCGCGGCCTCCAGTTCTTCCGGCGTCGGGCGCGTCCTGCCTTCCTCGGCCATGTCCATGATGACCTCGGTACCGACATTCGAGGTGAGGATGATGAGCGTGTTCTTGAAATCGATCCGCCGGCCGGTGCCGTCCTCCATCTGGCCCTTGTCGAAGACCTGGAAAAAGAGTTCGTGGACGTCCGGATGGGCCTTCTCGACCTCGTCGAGCAGCACCACGCTATAGGGCTTGCGCCGCACCGCCTCGGTGAGGCGCCCGCCTTCGCCATAGCCGACATAGCCCGGAGGTGCGCCTTTCAACAGCGAGACCGTATGGGCCTCCTGGAACTCGCTCATGTTGATGGTGATCATGTTCTGCTCGCCGCCATAGAGCGCTTCGGCAAGCGCCAGCGCCGTCTCGGTCTTGCCGACGCCCGAGGGGCCGCAGAGCATGAAGACGCCGATAGGCTTGTTGGGATTGTCGAGCTTGGCACGGTTGGTCTCGATGCGCTTGGCGATCATGGTCAGCCCGTGGTCCTGGCCCACCACCCGGCGCTTCAGCGTATCGGCAAGGCTGAGGATGGTCTGCACCTCGTCGCTGACCATCTTGCCGACGGGGATCCCGGTCCAGTCGGAAACGACCGACGCGACGGCCTGCTCGTCGACATAGGGGTAGATCATGCGCTCGTCGGGCGAGAGCGCGTTGAGTTCGGCAACCAGCGAGGTGATCCTCGCGCGGATATCGGCTGGCGATTCCACGGCAGCGACCGTTTCACCCGACTCTCCCGGATTGGCTGCACGGGCAGGGGCGGCGGCATTGGTAAGCTCCTCACGGAGCGTCAGGATCTCCTTGACTAGTTTCTCCTCGTGGGCGTGGGTCTCCTCGAGGACTTTCAACTGCGTCTCGATCTCGTCGATCTCGGCATTGAGCGCCTCGCCGCGCTTGGGGTTGTCCGCGCCAATGTCGCCCTGGCGCGCCAGCGCGTTCAGTTCCTCGCGCCGGGCGTTGATGGCGTCCTTGAGGTCGGCGATGGCCGCCGGGGTCGTGCTCTGCGAGATGGCAACACGCGCGCAGGCCGTATCGAGCAGGCTCACCGCTTTGTCGGGTAGTTGCCGGGCCGGGATGTAGCGTGCGCCGAGTTCGACCGCGGCGACCACCGCCTCGTCGGAAATACGCACATTGTGGTGTTTTTCCATCGGCGCGAGGATGCCGCGCAACATGTAGCTGGCCTTCTCGATCGACGGCTCGTCGATATTGACCGGCTGGAACCGGCGGGTGAGCGCCGGGTCCTTTTCGATGTACTGTCGGTATTCGCTCCAGGTGGTGGCGCCGATGGTGCGCAACGTCCCGCGCGCCAGCGCGGGTTTCAAAAGATTGGCAGCATCACCCGTGCCCTGGGCGCCACCGGCGCCGATGAGTGTGTGCACCTCGTCGATGAAGAGGATGATGGGAATGGGCGAGGCCTGAACCTCGTCGATCACCGAACGCAGACGCTGCTCGAACTCACCCTTCATCGAGGCGCCGGCCTGCAGCAGCCCGATGTCGAGCGCATGAAGCCTGACACCCCTGAGCTGGGGTGGAACATCGCCGGACGCGAGCCGCTGGGCGAAGCCCTCGACCACGGCGGTCTTGCCGACCCCTGCCTCGCCGGTCAGGATCGGATTGTTCTGCCGCCGGCGCATCAGGACGTCGACGATCTGCCGGATCTCCTCGTCGCGGCCTACGATCGGATCCATCTTGCCGGACTCCGCTGTCGCTGTCATGTCCGTCGAGAAGCGTGCGAGCGGCGACTGGCCGCGCGCGCCCGGCGCCTGGGCCGCCGCTCCCGCAACGTCGGGCGCGGCAAGACCGGAGCCGTCCATCGGGCGCAGGTTCTCCTCGTCCGATGAGGCCCAGAGGGTCGCCGCCTCGGCCGCCACCCGATCGGCCTCGAGCTGCTGGAACTGTTTGGAGCTCTGATTGAGCGCGCGCTTCAGTTCCAGGTCCTTGAGCGCCGAGAGGAGGATGTGGCCCGTGCGGATCTGGGTTTCCCCGAACATCAGCGTCGCATAGTGCCAGCCACGGTCGAGAGCGTCGGTGATCTGGGTGGAGATGCCGGGCATCTCGGTCTCGTTCTTGCGCAGCCCATCGACGACCGCCCCGATCTCCGAGAGCACCCTTGCGCGGTCGACCTTGAAATGGTCGAGGGTGACGGAGATGTCCGAGCGCTCGTTCGAGACGATGTGGAAGAGCCAGTGGGCAAGCTCCAGATTGCGGTTGCCCGCATTCTTGGCGTGCCGCAGCGACTGCATGAAGGCATCGTATCCAAGCCGGTTGAGCTTACCGGTGACGGTCTCGAGGCTGATGTCGTTCATGGTTGTCGTGCCCCCTGCGCGTGCCGCGCTCTCATGCCGCCTGCGCCTGCCCGCTGAGCGTGAAGCGAGCATCGCAGAGATAGACGTCCTCCTCCGCCACCGGCACTTCGGCCGGTGGCAGCCAGGTGGTCCAGCCGAGCTGGCCGGCCTTGCCGAGCTGCAGGCTGGGCGCCAGCCGCGCCGGCAGACAGAGCTCGACGTCGTATTCGTAGCGATGGCCGGTATAGAAGAAGACAAGGTCGGCGAGCCGCCGCGCCGCCTCTCCCCGTGGCAGCAGATCGGAATACTCCTCGAGGCTGGCCGTCCTGATCCGCACCCGGAACTTATCGTTGATGCTGTAGCAGCGCTGGCCGAGGAAGCTGTCCACCCCGAGCGCGCCGCGTGCGCCGAGAGCCATGCGGTCGGCCGGCTCGAATTCGAGCCAGGTGCCGATCCGCTCCTCTATGGTCACATCGAGCCCCAGCACCCCGCGCAGGAGCTGCATCAGCCGCCGTGCGCTACGCACCCGCGGCGCGATGAGCCCGGCAAACGGCAGTTTGGCGATGTCCGGGATGGAGTCGCGCTCGGCGAGCGCGTCCGTGCCGATGCCGGCAAAACTGCCCACATAGCGCGCGAAGCGGTCAGCCTTGGGCCGGTCGTGCTGGGCGATGGGGCGGGCGTCGGCCCAGGCGCGGAAGAAGAGCTGCAGGAATCGGTTGGCGAAGATGGAGACGAACCGCACGAAGGAGTCGTCGCGATGGCTGATCCAGCCCATCGCTTCGACGGTGGTATTGAGCGGCAGGGCGCCCTGCGGACCGAAAAAGCCGAGAAAGCGTGTGGCAAGCCGCGGCGTGCCGCGCGAGGTGGTATCGACGCGTGTGATGTTGGCTGCCGGGAATTCGACGAACGGATCCTGCGCCAGGCTGACGACCTCCTCGGCGACCGTTGCGCTGTCGCCGATGCGCGGCTTGCCCGGAAAGGCGCGCTCGTATTCGCGCAGCACCCGCAGGAGGTCGAAGCGATAGGGTTCACGCTCGAGGGCCTCGCGATCGCTCATAGCAGACCTCCGAGTCCATTGCGCGGCGGCCAGCGCATGATCTCGCCCCGCTTTGTCGTCGCGATCACCGTCTCGGTGAAGCTGTTGACCGCGGCATATTCGGCAAAGAAGTGATCGAGCACAGCCCCGAGCGCCGTCACGCCCGTGCCCTCGAACGCGGCCTCGTCGAAGGTGATGGTGACCTCGACGCCTCGCGCCGGCGTAAAGCCGTTGGCCTGGCGCAGCATGCGCACGACGGGACGGCTTGTGACCTTCTCGATGCCGCGCACCTGCCGTTCGGTGAAGCCCTCGGAAAGATCGGCAAAGAGCGCCAGCAGTTCGCGCAAGGGAGGCGTGCCGTTCCCGGCATCCGTAGTCAGACCCAGCTGACTGAGCGAAAGGAAGTTGACGAGCCGCCAGAGGATCGGCCCCGGTCGCAAATCGCCGCGCTGCCTGCGCTCGACATGGATGAGGGAATCCTTGGGTGGCGTTGGTCCTGCGACGCATTTCAGGGCAAGGGCAGTGTCGTCGGCAAGACGGAAATCGGCGCCTGCATCGCCGACCGGGAGCTGCTCGGTCAGGTGCCGATTGGAAACGAGCGCGCGCACGCTCAGTTCCTTGACCCGGTCGGTGTCCTCTATGCCCTCCGGCTCGAACAATGAGATGAAGGTCTCCGTGCCCGTATAGCGTGTCTGTCGCCCGAAGCGTCGCTCCTGCTCGGTCGGCAGTCGCGGCAGCCGCCGGCTGGTATAGTAGAGCGCCTCCTCGGACCGGATGGCGCTGGTCGGAAGGCTATAAAGCGGGAAGACCTCGACCTTCTCGCGCCGCCCCGGATAATGGGCGAAGACCTCGAGGATGCGATGCACCTCGAAATCGAGCCACCGGCTGCGGTCGGCAATCACCGGGTGCTCGTGCTCGCTGCGGCTGACGGGTATACGGCTGCAGGTCATCTCGAAGAGGTTGGTCGCCGGCACAGTATAGAGGCCGAAAGACGCCGGGCCGACGATTGGTGCCAGGTGCGGCGCGGCAGCGTCGAACTCGAAGATGAGATCGAAGGCATGGGCCTCGAGCCCTGACAGCGCCTTCTGCAGGCCGCCGATCCGGAAGCCACGATATTTGGCGGGGAAAGTGAAGTAGTCGCGCAGGATCTCGAAACCCTCGAAGACCCGATCATCGGCCGGTTCCAGGCCATCGTCGGCCTCGAAGCCGATCGGCTGGGCGCGGCTCTCCCCGAGCAGGCGGAAGACCGGATCGCCATGCACATCGAGATAGCGGAGGCTGATCCGGCGGCAGCGTGCAAAGACCTGCTCGAGCACGGCGTCGGCGTCGCCGGCATTGCCGATGAGGTGGATCGGCAGGTCGTCGATGGCAAGCTTGGCGAGCGGCGCGCCAGCGGGCGGGCGGCCCTCGACGTCCTTTTCCGGCCCCGCCGTGCGGTTGTGAAAGGAGAGGCGCAGCCCCGCAGCCGTCGCCGGCAGCACTTCGAGCCCCAGCGCCCGCAACGGTCCGGGACCGGCGAGGTATTCGGCTTGCTCGAGGCGCAGCGGCCAGACCATCAGCCGGCTCGCCAAGCGATAGCGGCACGAAACGCGCCGCTCACGCTCCACATAAGTCGCATCGATATAGCTGCCGGCCGCATAGGTGAGGCCGCCCATCAATCGCGGATTGTCGTATTGGGGCTGGGCCTGCACCAGGATGGACGAGGCGATCGGGGCGAGATAATTGGGCACCAGTTGATCGAGCAGCGCGCTGGTGAACTCGGAGAATTCGCTCTTCAGCTTGAGCTGCACGCGCGCGGCGAGGAACGCCGTGCCCTCCAGGAGCCCGGCCAGCCCCGGGTCCATTTTCTCCTCGGTCAGGCCTCCGAGCCGCTCGGCGATGCCGGGATATTCGGCAGCAAAGTCCCGCGACTGCTCGTAGAGGATGCGTAACTCCCGCTCATAGAGCTCGAGGAACTCGCCGTTCATGACGAACCCGGCAGTTTGGGCAGCACCACCTTTGCCGCCGTCATGTCGACCTCGGCGACGAACTCGATCGGTACATCGAGCGGTCGGCAGGCCATCTCGCCCTGGACTTTGAAGCGCACACGCGCCTTGAGGCCGTCGCCGGCCTCGTCGGCCCGGCGCACCTCGAGGCTCTCCGAGCCTAGCCGCGGTTCGTGATCGACGAGAGCCTGTTTGAGATCGGTGCCAACCTTATTGACCTCCTCGCTGCCGACTGCGACCTGGGTCAGGTCGCTGAGGCCGTAGTTGAGGACCGACCTTTCGACATAGGGGTAATCGGCAAGGTCGACCGCCGAGGCGAGATTGACCGTATCGACGAGCGAGGCGAGGTCGCGGGCGAGATCACGCTTCAGCGTCGTCTCGTTGGCACCCCGCCGCCGGATCGATCCGCGATCCGACACCACCCGCTCCCCGTCGACCTCGACGGCGCCGGGCTTGACCGCATCGCGCTGCTCGAAGGCGTCGCGGAAGGCGAACATCAGCGGGATCTGAAGGCGGTCTTTCTGCTTGTCCCAAGAACGCACGACAGCTGCTCCCTGGAGCGTTTACAGCAACAAAGCTTGTCCCGGACTCGATGCGGGTTGAACACCACTTCCGCGCTGCAAACGTGCGACTTCCATCATCCGGAGGCATCACGACGGCCACCGACGAATGCCAGTGGCTGGCAATCATGCCAGCCGGTGATGCATTGCGAGTGCTCCCTGGCCTAGGTTTTCTTGCTCGTTTTCAAGTCAAAGCCTGCCTTCACGGCGGCGTCGAGGGTGCCCTTCTCATTCTGCGGGCTGAATTCGAGCTCGACCTTGCCGAAGTTCAGGCTGACGTTGTCCACGGGCCGCTCGTCCCCGCCGCCGGAGCCGCCCGTCTGATAGCTGGAGATCAGCACGTCGGTCAGTATGACCTTGTGGTATTCGAGCTGCTCTTCGCCGGCCTTGCGGAGCGTCAGCTGTGCGCTGGGGATATGCTTGCCGGTGGCGCAATGCAGAAACAGGACCGGCGATGCCTTGTCCATGAACTTTGTAAACACGAGGTCGGAAACGGTCACCTTGCCGGCGCCCCCGCCCCCGCCAGATCCAAAGGTCCCTTGCTGGCTCGCCCCCCAACTCCACGAAAGGACCTCGATTTCGTCCTTATGCTTGTCAGCCTGAGATTCGCCTTTGATGTCACCGAGTTTCAGAAACGTGTCTACGGCCATGTGGAGTCCCCTTGTGTGCGACGGGCGCCGGAGAGTTCCAACGGCCGTCAGTTTCGTCCCTGATATGCGCAGGCAAGTCGTCCGGCCACGAGTTCTCCGCGGCCGCACCAATGTCATCGGCGTCCGTATCCCCCCAACCGAAAGCTCCTGCTTCGGTTTTCTGCGTCGGTCCGGTTATCCGGTCTTGCCGGGTAGCCGGGAAACCAGGCTCAGCCCGATATCCATCCCTTCGAGCTGGTAGTGTGGCCGCAGGAAGAAGCGGGCGGCGTAGTATCCAGGGTTTTCCTCATCCTCGAAAACCTCGACGCGTGCGTCGGCCAACGGCCGCTCGGCTTTGGCCGCTTCGCTGGCCGTTTCCGGATTGCCGAGCACGTATTGCATGATCCATTCGGTCAACCGCCGCTCCAGCTCAGCCTTCTCGTAACTCTCGCCCACCCAGTCGCGCACCATGCATTTGAGGTAATGGGCAAAGCGAGAAACGGCGAACATATAGGGGATGCGCGAGGAGAGGTTGTCGGATGCCGTCGCGTCGACGTCGATATAGGCCTTGGGCCTGTAGACCGACTGGGCGCCGATGAACGCGGCCTTATCGGTGTTTTTGCGATGGACTAGCGGCAGGAGCCCGGATTTGGAGAGTTCCGCCTCGCGCCGGTCGGTGATGGCGATCTCGGTCGGGCATTTGAGGTCTACGCTGCCATCGTCGGTCGGGAACGTGTGGACCGGCAGGTCCATCACCTCGCCGCCAGCCTGCACACCGCGAATACGCACCGTCCAACCATATTCCTTGAAGGCCCGGTTGATATTGGCGGCCATCGCATAGGCTGCGTTCATCCAGGCGTATTTCTGGCCGGCATGCCCGTCCGTTTCTTCCTCGAAGGCAAACTCCTCGACCGGCAACGTCTTGGCGCCATAGGGCTCTCGTGAGAGGACCCGCGGCAGGCAAAGGCCGAGATAGCGCGAATTCTCGGAATCGCGCAGCGACTTCCAGGCCGCGTAGTCGGGGGTGTCGAAGATCTTGGAGAGGTCGCGCGGATTGGAGAGCTCGGTCCAGGCATCCATGCCCATCAGCGTCGGATTGGCCCCGGAGACGATCATGCAATGGGCGGCCGCGCCGATCTTGCTCAGCGACTTCATCACCGTAACGTCGGGTGCCGAATGATCGAAGTGATAGTCCCCGACGAGCGCACCATAGGGCTGACCGCCCAACTGGCCGAACTCGGCCTCGTAGAGTTTCTTGAAGAGCGGGCTCTGGTCCCATTTGGCGTCCGGATAGAGCTTGGCCTCGCGGTAGAGCTCGGCCTTAGTGATGTTCATCACCCGGATCTTGAGAGTCGCGTCGGTCTCGGAATGATTGACGAGGTAGTGCAGGCCGCGCCAGGCGCTCTCGACCTTCTGGAAATCCTCGTTGTGGATGATCTCATTGACCTGCACAGACAGCTTCTCGTCGAGCCGTGCGATCATCTCTTCGATGGTGTCAAGCACGTCGTCGCGGATGAGGCTGGTATCGGCGAGGGCCTGGCCGACCAGAGTCGATATCGCGTTCTCGATCTCGGTTTCGGCCCGTTCGGTGCGCGGTTTGAAGCTCTGCTTCAAAAGCGAGGAGAATTCATCGACTTCGACGGTGCCGGCCTCGCCAGCCGTTTTTACGTCTGCTTGAACGTCGCTCATCTTCGTCCTCTCGGCCGGTTGGTGCGTTGCCGGCGATTATGACCTGCGCGAGAGCTGCTCAGGCCTTGTCTTCGGGCGCGCCCTCGGCCTCCTGCGTAATGGCTTCGCTGCGACGCTGCTCGAGCGCCGCCATCAGTTTGGGGTCTGAAAGGAGCTTGCGCAGTTGCTCCTCGGCCGCCGACTTGCCGTCCATGTAGCGCTGCAGGTTTGCGAGTTGTTCGCGCGCCTGCAGAAGTGCGGCAAGGGCCGGCACCTGCCGGGCCACCCCGGCAGGGGAGAAATCGTCCATGGTGTTGAAGGTGAGGCTGACGCTCAACTGCTCGCCGCCATCGCCGCTCAACTTGTTGGTCGCACGGAAACTTGCCGCGGGCGCGACGGCACGCTGGAACTTGTCGATATTGTCCATGTCGACGTCTGTAAACTTGCGGTCCGCCACCGGCGGCTTTTCGACCTGCGAAGCATTTCCCGACAGGTCTGAAAGCACGCCCATGACGAAGGGCAGCTCGATCTGCTTTTGCGAGTCGTAAGGGTCTTCGTAGGCGATCTGCACGCGAGGAGGACGATTGCGCTTGATGAAGCGTTGCCCGGAATCCGATGCCATCTTAGCCTCCCCAATATGAGCGAAGGAGATCAAACCCGCCTGTTCTTGTCAATTACTTTCGCGGTCAAGTTCGTTCGAAGTCAATAATCCGACGCACTATCTTTCGGGAGCATCTCATTCAAAATTGAAGCAAAATCCTTATCCAGGTAATTTCGTGCCTGGGCAAGGAGATAGGGTACGGGACTCGAGGGCTCGGCCTTGCGGAAGAAGCCCTCGATCTCGAGCATGAGGGCCACCGCCTCGGCGCGTGTCGCGGCGGTGAAGGCATCGGGATCGGCGCCTGTCCCTTCCGCTTCCGCATCCAAACCGTTGGTAAGTCCGTTCGCTAGAACGTCGTCGGTCACCAGTCGGATCTGCTCGATGCCGATGTCGAGGGCATAGCCCGAGCGAACCCTGAGCATGGCGCCGGCCGAGGTCTGCGGCATCAACGCATCGAGCGCGGCGATGAGTGGTTTGCCGATCAGCATACGCGCCTGATGCACGAGCACCAGCGCCGGTGCGGAAGGTTCGCGGGCGAGGAAATAGGTTTCGGCTGCTGCGAGCGCCGCGTCCGCAGTGCGGTGGTCGGCGATGCGGCCGGTCGGGACGGGCGCCGACGCCGGCCCGGCCTCCGGGCTCGTCTCCTCGTCCGTCGCGGCGGCTGCGAGGGGCGCCGGCGCGAGCTCCGACCGGTGCGCGGCGATCAATTGGCCGATATCGGCGAGCGTTGCAGTGAGCCGCTCGAAATCGGGCACGCTCTCGGCCCCTGCATGGGTCAGGAACGTGCGCCGGATGGTCTCGAGCGCGGCCAGACCGCGTCCGATGGCTTCATGGACGGCGATGGCCTGTTCTCGGTTGCGCTCGCTCGACAGCGCGCTGGCGACCGCATCGAGCGGAACGGTCTGCTCGCCCTCGCGCGGCCGCGCCTTGCCGTTGGCCACCATGAACTGGCGGTAAGTGAGGGCGGTGTTGCCGCTGCCGACGATCGGGGCATAGAGGAGCGGCAGTATCACCTGCACCTGATCCTCGAGCGCCTCGACCGTGTTCTGGCGCATGATGTGTTCGCCCTCGAAGGGCAATGGATGGACGTGGTCCCACTGGCTTTCGACGAGCGCTGCGATGGCCTGGAGCGCTTCGCAGAAGCCGTCGATGTGACCAGTCAGGACCTGAAAGCGGGCTTCGAGCGTCAGGAGCCGGATATCGTGGCTGCGGGCGAGGAACCCGTCTATGGCGGCAAGCTGGGCCTCGAGGTCGATGCTCGATTTGTCGAAGGGCAGCTCCCGCCCCGTTCCCTCGGTATCCATGGAAAAGAACCGCGCCGGCAGCTGGCTGCCGGCCAGGAGCATGAAATTGGTGTAGTCCCAGTCGCCGGTTTCATCGAGGTCCGGTCCGCACGGGGACTCCTCGGAGAGCGGCTGGTCGAGGCCCTGATGTCGCATGGCGCGGCAGCTCCCGGACGAGGCGGACCGGTCGGTGGGCGGCCGCTATTGCAGTTTCAGCTTCATCTCGACGCGCCGGTTGACCGGATCGAACGGGTCCTCGACCCGCGGGTTGCCCTCGCCCAGACCCAAGGCCTCGATCCGATCGATCGAGACGCCCTGGGCGACCAGGAAGTCGGCCACGGCCTGCGCACGCCGCTCGGCCAGCACGTTATTGTATGCCTCGGTGCCGGAGGCGTCGGTATGGCCCTCGAGCACGAACTGCGCATCACTGAGCCGATCGTCCGAGAGCGCCGACGCCACTTGCGTCAGATTGGATTTGGCTTCCTCGGTCAAGGTTGCCGAATCCAGCTCGAAATTGACGAGGACGTCGAAGCCCGATGGCGCCGATTGTTCGGCACACTCTTGCGCTGTGCCGACGCAAATACCGCGGGTGGCGCCTGCTCCGCCTTCAGAAAAGAACTCGACGACTTCGTCCGCCGAATATTCCTGTGCCGCCGCCGGCAAGGCCAATGCCGCAAGTGCGGCAAGGCCGAATAGTCTCAAATTGCGCATTTCGAACCCTCTCCCTGCCACAGAATTCGATAGTGCTGCTATTTAAAATGAGTATTGAGAACGCGCCGTAAAGTCAACGCACGCTCTCTTGACTTGCCGCGGCAGTGCAGGAGTCGACACGGTCTCTCAGCGCTTCTTGGCCGCCGCATCGTAGGCGTCGGCGAAGTAACGCAGGAAGACGTCGAGAATGCCATTTTCATGGTGGGCGGTCTTGGCGTTCCAGCGCTCGACATAGACGTCCCACGCCCGCGACTTCTTGGAGCCGAGCGAAAAGGAGCCGACCTTGTCCTCGATGGCGTCGGGCGCCAAATCCTCCATCAGGCGGGCGAGCGCCTTCTGCATGGCGGCATAGGTCGCGTATTCGTGCCGCTTGATGTCCTCGAACCCTTCCGTAAAGCTCGCGGGCGCGTCGAGATAGCCTGGCTTGCTGCGCTGGAACATGATCTGCAGCGCCTCGGCCGGGTCGGGCACGAACTTCATCGGATTGTTGTTGGCCAGCCCGATCATGGTGCGGTCGCCGCTCTTGGTCATCTGCTTGGCCGCAGCCCGCGCCTGCAGGAGCTCCATGAGCTGGCTGGTGACCAGCATCAGGACGGCACCAATCTCGGCGGCGGCCTCCTCTGGTTGCCGGCCCTCGAGGGCGTTGGCCGGCAGGCCCGCGGCTGCACAAAGCGCGGCAAGGACCGCATCCGGTCGGGCCGCAGTGGCGGCCCCTCCATTCTGAATAGGGGCGGCCCGGACCGGTGCCGGCTGGGGTGCCTGCTCGGGGATGCGCGAGCCGGGCACGTCGCGCAGCGCTCCGCGAGCACTGCCGAACGGGCTGGCATCAGAGGCGGGCTGGGCCGGCGGCGCGGCGCGGAAATCGACGAACTCCTCGAGCGCATCTGGGGCCGCCGGACGGTGCTCGCGCCGGCTCGGCTCGTTGAACCAGCGTCGGTCGACAGACTCGACCGCCGGCTCGTCCTCGAGCGACCAGATATCCCCGCCGGCCGGCGGGGCGGACGCGGCGGCGGTCTGCTGCGGCAACGGCTGGCTGCCCGCTTCGTCGGGCAGGGCGACGGAAATGATGTAATCCCCGATCTGCAGGCGGTCGCCATGCGCCAGGCGGTACGGGCTCTTGACCCTTTGGCTCGACCCGTTGACGAAGGTGCCGTTGGTCGAGATGTCGTTGAGCCAATAGGCGCCATTCTCGTAGCGCACCTGGCAGTGGTGGCCCGAAATGAACCGCTCGGGATCGGGCAGGCACCAGTCGAGGTGCTGCTCGCGCCCGATGTCGAACCCGCGCGGGCCTGCACTGAACTCGAGCGGACCGCCGTCGGAAAGCCGGTCGAAATTCTCGATCCTCAGGACGATCGCCACCATGGCTCCTTCTCACGCCGTCGCCGGAGCGTTGCTGGCCCGCTGACAGCCATTGCAGTCCGCGGTTGCGGCCGGCAAGGACTTGGATCGGTTGATAAATCCGCGCGGCACCGATCCGGGACACGCAAAAATAGCATAGCACGCAGAGATCGCAAACGCGCTGCACCGTCACGACCGCCACCTTCAGCGGACGGCGAGTGCCGCGCCCATGTCGACGAACGTCGAGAGCGTCTTGCGCCGGAAGCTGTTGTCGACCCGCGCCAGCACCCCGAGGATACCGGCATTGACTGCCCGGGGCGCTAGGAAGGGCGGCGGCGGAACCGTCGGCGATCCGGCATCGGTCATGCTCCCGCCGCTCCAGCCAGCGGCGAGCGCGATCCACACACCTGGTGATTTGTTGGGGCAAACCATCGCTTCGTCGAGTGCCTGGCGGCGATGCTCCTCCTCCGGCTCGGCCACCCAGATCTCTGCCAGCCGCAGCATGCGCCGGTCCTGGTCGGTGAGCAGGTGGTCGAGGCTCATCAGGCACTCGTGTCCCCACCAGACGGCCTTCCGCCGCGGCAAGAGGTAAGCACCGAAGGTGATGGCTTCCTCGGGCGTCGCGCTTTCGGCCAGCCGGGCAAGGAATTCGAGCGGCGCTTCTGCGTCGGGCCGCGCGCGGATATCGCTCTGGGCGGCCTCGTAGGCATCGAACAGGTCCCGTGCCGTGGTGAAGTGCAGTGTTGTTCCCATCGCGCTAGACCTTTCCGCTCGTCCGGCACCGCATTTTCATGGCTCAGTTGATCTTGACCACGGCGCCCTTGATGCTCATGAGGGCGCCCGCTTCATGCGACGCCATCAGCTTGCTGCTGGTCTTGAGTTCCGTGGTCGCCTCGACGGTCACCGACAGCATCGACGTGATAGCGATCCCCGTATTGTCAATGACGATCGTGTTCTGTCCGACCTTCAGCGTGATGCGGTTGCCCGCTTCGATGGTGATGTTGTTCGCCGCCGTGATCTTCAGATTGCTGCCGACGGTCAGTTCGTCATCACGGCCGATCGCGACCGCGCGGTCTCTGAGGACCTCGCCCTCGTAGTCCCTCTGGGCGTGCAGGCGTACGAGTTCCTTTCCCGCCTCGTCGTCCATAATGAACTCGTTGTAGCCCCCGCCGCCCCAGGTCTCGGATTTGAACCCGGATATGCTCTGCTTGTCGGGCAGGGGGTAGGGTGGGGTATTCTGGCCGTTGTAGACGCTGCCGATGATGACGGGATAGTCCGGATCGCCATCGATGAACTCGACCAGCACCTCCATGCCGATGCGCGGCAGGAAGATCGCGCCCCAGCCTACCCCAGCCCATGACTGGGCGACGCGGCACCACATCGACTCCTCGTCATTGGTCCAGTGGAAGCGGACCTTTATGCGCCCGTGTTCGTCGCAGTCGCTGACGACGACCGCCGTCTGCGGGCCGGCGATAACCGGTTTGGTAGTAACCGGCGGCGGAGCGTAGGGGCGGTCGGAGGGCAGGAGTACATACTCTCCGTAATACTCATCAGGCAGCGGCTCGTTCGACTGCGAACGGTACGCCTGTCCAAAGAAGCGATGCGTGCATCCGAGCACGAGATATTCGCCGCCCTCGGGATGTTTGGTGAACTGCGCAACCGAACCGGGCGAAAGCCCCGGGCAGACGCCGGTGGCTAGGAACCGGCCGTCCTCTGCGCGGGCGGCATCGATGGTTGCCTGCGCATAGGTCTTGCCGTCCTGCTGCTCCATGTACTTGCCCGGATGCAGGTAGCTTTCGAGGTTTGCATTGTCGTGGCTGGCATCGCCCGATGTTTCGGTTTCCATATTGGTGCTGGGTTTCTTGAAGTTGTAGTCGTTCAAGCGCACCTTGCCGGTGGTGAACCGCCGTTCGCCGCGCAAGTCGGTGAAGAACTCCTCGTCTTCTTTGACCATGGGCTGGAAGGGGCGTTTGCCCCCGGGAGCGTCGGTATAGGACGACCGGCTGTCGCTGAGCACCATCGTCTGCTTATCGTCGTCGAACGTGTAGTAGTAGCCGATGCCATGCGCCTCCATCAGTCGCGAGACGAAGGCGAAGTCGCTCTCATTGTGTTGCACGCAGTATTCGAGCGTTGGGTAGGAATGCGAGGTACGATCCTGGTAATCGGCCATACCGCCGTGCTCACCGAAGATATCGGAGATGATCTGGATCACGCTCATTTCATGGAAGATGCGTGAGTTGACGCGCTTGGCGAGCATCCAGAACCAGGGACGCAATGTCAGTCCATAGAGCGCGCCGTCGGGGTGCACGTCCAGCCGGCGGGTCTCGACCAGCGTGCCGGCAAAGTAGCGCTTGCCACGCCCACCCGTCAGCGTCACGGTACAGGTCTTACCCAGCGCCTTGTCGAACGAGATCGTGCGATCAGGTTCCTGGGCGTGGAGCGCCTCGACCTCGAATACGAACGGCGCGCTCATATGCTCTTGTCCGGAAAAGCGCGTGAGAACCAGCTCGTTCTCGCCGAGCGGCGTCTTCAACTCGCCAATGCGGCTGGACTGTCCGAACGGATTCCCCATGGCCAAAACGCCCCTGCCGGTTCCGGAAGATGTCTACACTTGCCCGACGGGGGTGGCGCGTCCGGCGCGACCCGATCGGCAACAGTCAGGCGGCCGTTCAGCCGCCGATCATGACAGTCGGCGCGCCCGTCACGATGCTTCCTCCATGCGCCGTCATGTCGCCTAGCCGGGCCGCCGGCTGTCCACCGATCAGCACTGTGGCCGATCCCATTGCGATGGCATCGGGCGGCCCGACGCACGTCGCCATATCTCCGACCCGCGCGGCCGGCATGCCGGCGATCAGCACATTGAGCGCGCCCGGTCCGCTGATCGGCCCGCCCACATGCGGCACCAGCGCCGTCACCATCGGACACACGTGATTGTCCAGCAGTCTTGCGGCTGGGGGGCACATCGCCCATCCTCCTGTCCCATCCGCGCCAGTGTGATCCAAAGAGGGGCGGCCCGCAAGATAGGCGATTGTTCCCGGCAGGCGCAGGCCCATCCCCAACTTCGTCCCCATCAATATTGGGATCGGGAATACCTGATCGAGAGCATCGGGCGGGATGCCCCCTGTCGAAGAATTTGGTCTTGGCATGCAGGCCTCGCCGCAACATCTGGTCGGGGTGTGAAACCCGCATCCCGGTTATACTCGGCACGGCGCGCGGGAAAATTCACCAGGCAGATCGACTTTTTCGTCAAGATGTGATCGCCGGCGGGGCGCCGACGATGCTGCCGTCGTCAGCACTTGCAGAGATGTTGCACACCATAGTGCGCAATTGAGTTCAACCCTGCTCTTGATTGTCACATGGACTCGGTGGTCAAGTGCGAGAACGGCGATCGACAGACGCCATTTCGACCTTGGCGGGATTCGGATTGGGAGCGCCAAGTCTCGGATGGCGGCATTGCGAGCAGGAGAAGCGCTCTTGCTTCTCCCAAGCGCTCTAGGGGGGTGCGGATGTCCCGGTATAGCAAGGTGACCTGGTCGGAAGGGTTGTTCTTGCGTCAGCATCACCTGCAGCAGGCCGACCGCTACTGCGAGCATCTCGTCGAGAGCCGCACCCGCTTTGCGAGCCCCTATCCATGGGGTTTTTCCGAACTGCAGATCGACGACGACCTTGCCCAGCGCAACAAGTTCGCCCTGCGCAAGGCGAGCGGCATTTTCCAGGACGGCACGCCCTTCGATATGCCGGGGGGCTCCCCGCTCCCCCCGCCGGTCGACGTGCCTGACGGTTCGGAACGTCTGACCGTGTGGCTGACGGTGCCGGCAGAGACGCAGAATGCCCGCGAGATCGACATGCCCGAGGCTGCGAGCGGCAGCCGCTATGTGCGCTCGCTCGAGACCATTCTCGACGCGTCCTCGACCATGCTCGTCGAGCAGGAGATCGAGGTGGCGCACCTGCGCGCCGAGTTCGACCTGCGCAAGACCGCCAAGTCCGGCTTTCATTGCCTCAAGGTCGCCCGCGTGCTCGAGGTGCGCGACAAGACCATCGTCCTCGACCAGGGCTTTGCGCCGCCCGTGCTGTTGACGCAGGCGCATCCGGTCGTTGCCGGCTGGATCGAGCGGGTTATCGGCTGGATGGACACCAAGCTGCAATCGCTCTCGCGCTACGCGGCTGACCCCAGCGCCGGCGGGGGCCTGCAGACCTTCGACTATTTCATGCTGCAGACGCTCAACCGGCACGTCAACGTGTTCAAGCACCTGCGCAATTCGCGTTACGTCCACCCGGCGCGGCTCTATGAGGAACTGCTGCGCTTGTCCGGGGAACTGTGGACCTTCGCGCCCTCCCGCCTGCCCCCGGACTATGCCGAGTACGACCATGACGATCTCTGGGGCACGTTCGAGCCGATACTCGCCGACATCCAGCGGTTGTTGAGCATCGACGTCGGACGCGCTGTCCGGCTCGACTTGGTGCTGCGGGCGCCAAACGCCTATGTGGCGGCCGTACGCGACCGCACTCTCTTCCGCAACGCCACATTTGTGATCGAGGTCGGCGCCGACATGCCGCTCGGCCAGATCCAGCAGCAGTTCCCGGCGCTCTGCAAGGTCGGCCCCAATACCCGCATGAACGAGATCGTGCAGACGCACCTGCCGGGCATCGAGCTCGTTCACATGCCTACACCGCCCCGCCAGATCCGCGCCGTCTCCGATCACGTGTATTTTTATCTCGACAAATCCTCGAGCCTGTGGCCCGAATTCAGTTCGGCCAGCAGCATGGGGCTGCATTTCGCCGGCGATTGGCCTGGGCTCACCCTCGATCTCTGGGCGATCATGGAAGACAAAAGATGAGCCGCGACGATCCGTTCGGTTCAGGAGGCAAGACCGTCATCCGGCCCAATCCGGGCGGGGCGCGGCCGAGTGAGCCGAGGATCGACCAGTCGCGCGGCGTTCCGCCGGGCCAGCCCCAACCGACCTCGCCTCAATATCGCCCCGCCCAGCCGACCGGCATGCCCGCCGGCGACGACGATTGGCTGCGGGGGCCATTGCCCGGCCAGCCGACCCCCGCCGCCCAGCCACCACCGGACACGCCGAAAATTTCCCTGGAGATCGCGCTCAATGCCCGCGACAGCGGCCAACTGCCCGCGTCCAACCCCATCACCGCCGCGGCCATGCCCCTCCTCATCCTGCTGGGGCGCCTGCGCCTGATGATCGTCGACATGCAGGCCGTGCCGCTGATGAACCATGTGGCCAACCAGATTCGCGAGTTCGAACGCTCCATCCTTGCTGCCGGGGTCGATCCGCATGACTCGCGGGTGGCGACCTATGCACTCTGCGGCACAGCCGACGATATCGTGCAGAACCTGCCGGGCACGGACCGCCATGTGTGGCTGCAGCATTCCATGCTCGCCCAGTTCTTCCAGGTGCGCACCTCAGGCGTCGGCTTTTACGAGGAATTGGGCAAGATCCTGCAGAACCCGGCAGCCAAATACGACCTGCTGGAGCTCATGCACGCGTGTCTCTGCCTCGGCTTCGAAGGGCAGTATCGCGGCTCGCCCCAGGGCGCCTCCGAGCTGCAGCGGGTGCGGCGCGACGTCTACCAGACGCTCCGGCACCTTCGGGCACGCGCCAATGACGATATCTCCCCGCGCTGGCAGGGGCTCAATCTCAAGATGCCGCAATTGACCTCGCGTATCCCCCTCTGGGCGGTGGCGAGCGCGGCGGCGGCCGTCGCCGTCGGCGTTTTCATCCTGCTGCGCGTGCTGCTGGGCAACGGCGCCGACGATCTCTCGGGCCGCCTCGTCGCCCTCCATCCCAACACGCCCGTGACGCTCGAGCGGGCCGCCTTCACTCCGGCCCAAATCCCCGACACGCGCGACCCGACCCAGCTCGAGCGCATCCGCACCGCGCTCGCTGGCGAAATTGAGGCCGGTGGACTCGCGGTCGATGCCGTCGGGGATGAGATCGTCATCAACATCTCCAATACGCTCCTTTTTGCCTCGGGCAGCGCCGAGGTCGAACAAAGCTTTGCCGATATCGCCACCCGCATCGCCGAAGCGCTCGACAGGGAGCCGGGCCCGATCAGCGTCATTGGTCATACCGACAACGTCAGGATGTCGGGCAGTGGTCGGTTCAAGTCGAACCACGATCTGTCGGTGGCCCGTGCCGAGGCGGTCAAGGAGACCTTGGCGGGGGCCATCGACGATCCTTCGCGGCTCGTCGTCGAGGGGCGCGGCGAGCTCGAACCGATCGGCGACAACGCCACGTCGGAGGGGCGGGCGCAGAACCGGCGAGTCGAGATCGTCATCCCGCGCGAGGAAACGCTCGAGGCGTCGGCGTGAGGCGGCGGGCATAGGATCGTACCGATGAACAAGTGGCTCTTCATCGCCCTCGTTGTCCTCGGGCTACTGGCCTTTTCCGCGGTCGTCTGGTTCGCCGGCCCGATGCTCGCGATCATGGGCGTTGCTCCCTTCGAACCGGTCTGGGTGCGGCTCGTCATCATCCTCGCCGTTGTCGGCCTCGTCGGCCTCTTCTACGGCTGGCGGTTGTGGAGGAGCGCGCGGGCCGCCAAAAAGCTTGAGGAAGGGATCGTTGCAGCTGGCGAGAGCGAGGGAGACGCCAAACTCCTCTCCGAGCGCATGTCCGATGCCTTGAAGACCCTCAGGACCTCGACCGGCAAGGGTGACTTTCTCTATAGCCTGCCTTGGTACGTGATCATCGGCCCGCCCGGCGCCGGCAAGACCACGGCGCTGGTCAATTCCGGCCTCAAGTTCCCGCTTGCCGGCGACGGCGGGGCGGCGGCCATAAGTGGCACCGGCGGCACGCGCTATTGCGACTGGTGGTTCACCGAGGAGGCGGTGATGATCGACACCGCCGGGCGCTATACCACGCAGGATTCCGACGCCTCCGCCGACAAGAAGAGCTGGCTGTCCTTTCTCGAGCTGTTGAAGCGCTATCGCCCCAAGCAGCCGATCAACGGGGTGATCGTGGCGATCAGCCTCGAGGACATCATGAAGCTGACGGCCACCGAGCTTGCCGCCCACACCAATGCCATCCGCCAGCGGCTCATCGACATCAACAAGGAGCTCAAGATCGATTTCCCGGTCTATGCGCTGTTTACCAAGGCCGATCTCGTGTCCGGGTTCGATGAATATTTCGGCAATTTCACCGAGGCCCGCCGGCGCGTCGTCTGGGGTGCGACCTTTGAGACCGAGGACCGCAAGAAGAACATGATCGGCAGCGTTCCCGCCGAATTCGACGCGCTGACCACCCGCCTCACCGAGGAACTGCCCGACCGCCTGCACGAGGAGCCGGACCCCGTCTCGCGCATCGCCCTCTATGGGTTCCCGGCCCAGTTCGCCATGCTCAAGGACCGCGTCTATGAGTTCTTGGCCCAGATCTTTGAACCCAATCGCTACCAGGTGAGCGCCAACCTGCGCGGCTTCTATTTCTCCTCCGGCACCCAGGAAGGCACCCCGATCGACCAGGTTCTCGGAGCCATGGACCGCAGCTTCGGCAGCAGCGGCGAGCGGTTCCAGCACCTTTCGGGCCGGGGCAAGAGCTATTTTCTCCATGACCTGTTCAAGAAGGTGATCTTTTCCGAAACCGGCTGGGTGTCGGTCGACATGCGAGCCCTGCGCACCTCCCAGGCACTGCGCTACGGCACACTCGGCCTTGTCGGTGTCGCAACGGTCGCGCTTCTTGGTCTCTGGGGCTGGAGCTTCGTCAACAACCGCTCGCTCATCGCCGACACTGAGCAGTTCGTCAGCGACTACCGGGTCAACGCCGGAGAGCTGCTGACGGCCGCGACCGTCTCGGATTCCGACCCGATGACGGTGCTGCCGACCCTCGACCTCATTCGCAACAATCCCGTCGGCTTCGCCCAGGCCGGCCAGCCGGTTCCGACCGGCGAGACCTTTGGCCTCAGCCAGCGGGATCGACTGGTCGCTGCCTCGCGAGAGACCTACCGGCAGGCCCTGGAGCGCCTCCTGCGCTCGCGGCTCATCCTGCGGCTCGAGCGCCAGCTCGAGACGACGCTCAACGATCCCATGGCTGCCTATGCGGCGCTCAAGGCCTATATGATGTTGGGCGGCAAGGCGCCGCAGACCGACGACGAATTCGTCGTCGCCTGGATGATGGAGGACTGGGAACGGAACCTCTATCCGGGGCCCCAGAACCGGGCGGCGCGCGAAGCACTGGCCGAGCATGTGCGTGCTATGCTGATCCTCGATTCCGGCCGGCAGCCGAGCTTTGAGCTCAACGGTCTTCTCGTCGATGCGGCGCAGCGCACTCTGACGCGGCTGAGCCTTGCCGATCAGGCCTATGCCTATCTCAAATCCTTGCGCCCGGCCGTGCCGCTCGAGGACTTCAACTTCTCCCTGCGGTCGGGTCCGGAGACCGCCCTGGTGTTCGAAACCGCCGACGGCAGCAGCTTTGCCGACCTGACCATTCCGGCGCTCTTTACCTATCGCGGCTTTCACGAGCACTTTCTCGCCGAGCTCTCGCTCATCGCCGATGAGCTTGCCAAGGAGCAATGGGTGCGTGGCGAGATCGGCGCGGCCATGGTTGGCGAGGAGCAGTTCGGCCAGTTGGGTCCGCAATTGCTGGCGCTCTACTCGCGCGAGTTCGTCGACACCTGGAACGCTGCGCTCGATAACGTGAAGCTCAAGACCATGCCGGGCGACAAGCCCGACTACATCCCGCTTTCGGTCGCCTCGAACAAGGCGACCTCGCCCATCAAGGCACTGGTCGAGGCGGTGGTTGCCGAAACCGCGCTGACCCGCGAGGAGCCGGCACCGGAAGGCGGGCAGGCTGTGGAGGGCGCCGCTGCCGACGCGACAGCGCTGGCCCAGCAGGCGTTGACCGGACGCACCAGCGGGCTCACGCGCATCGGCATCGATCTCGCTTTAAAGAGCGGCGCTCGGGCGGGCGATACGTCTACTGCCGCGGCCCAGCAGGTGCCCGGCGCCAATGTCGAAGCCCAGTTCCGCGATTTCGCCGTGCTGCTCGACGGCTCGCCCGCTCCTGTCGATGTGCTGCTCGACAGTCTCAACGAGGTTTACCGCAATCTCCTCGTCGGCACGCTCAATCCCTCACAGGCCCAGCAGGCGACAAGCGCTGTGCAGCTGCAGCTCGCCAATCTCTCCATGAGCGCCTCGCGCCTGCCGGGACCCTTGCAGCGCATGGTCTCGGGCGCTGTCGCCGATCTCGAGGGGGATGCCGCGGGGACGAGCCTTTCCCAGCTCAACCAGGAACTCGGCAGTACTGTCACCCGCCTCTGCCAACAGTTGACCTCCAACCTCTATCCCTTCTCTCCCGGCAGCCAGCGCGATCTGCCCATGGCCGACTTCGCCCGGCTCTTTGCCCCCAACGGCGTCATGGACCGGTTCTTTGCCGAGAACCTGGCTCCGCTTGCCGACATGAGCGGCGAGGTGTGGACCTGGAAGCAGGACACAGCCCTTGGGCGCGAGCTCTCCAACGCGGCCCTGCGCGAGTTCCAGCGCGCCGCCGAGATCCGCGACGCGTTCTTTCCGCCCAACAGCTCGGCCCCGTCGGTCACACTGACCGTCAGCCACCTTGCGCTGCACGCGGCCGCGCAGGTTGCGCTGCTCGACATCAACGGGCGCATCATTCAGACCCAGCAGGTCGGCAATGTCCCCGCCACCATCGAATGGCCGGGCAGCTCCGGCACCGGTGCCGTGCAGGTTACGATCCTCCCCGAGTTGCCGGGCAGGCAGTCGAACGCGGTCATTCAGGGCCCGTGGGCGCTGATGCGTCTGATCCAGAGCGGCTCGGTATCGCGCAACGGCGATACGCTGCGCGTGCAATTCGTCATCGGCGGACGGGACGTCGCCTACAACATTCAGGTCGGCACCGTGTTCAACCCGTTCTTCCTGCCGGCGCTCTCGGAATTCTCCTGCCCGACGGGGTTGTAGGGCATGCCCTTCGGCCTCTTCGGCAAGGTGCCGCAAAAGCGCGACTTCCTTGTCGTCAACCTGCCGGACGCCATCCTTCATCCCTTCGAAACCTGGCTGCAGACCTCGCTCGCCGCCAGCCGCAGCACCATCGGGCGGCGCTGGGAGGAGTTTTATCTCGTCGCCCCGATCTGGCGGTTCTGGATCGGCCCCGGCGTATTTGGCGTCGGCTGTGCCGGCGCCATGGCACCTTCGGTCGACGCGGTCGGGCGGTATTTTCCGCTGGCGATCGTTCACTGGGACGCGGCTGCAACGACGCCGCTCCCTCTCCTCGATCCGGCCGAGCCCTGGTACGGCGCCATCGATGATCGGCTGCTCAAAGCGCTTTCGGAAGGCGAGCCCGACTATCTCGAAACTCTGCTCGAAGGCCTTAACGCCCCGCCCTCGCTTTCGGAACCCGATCCCGCCCGCACGATCGGCGTCTTTCGCGACGGCATCGCCTTTACACCCGCCGGTAACGGGACAGTCCTCCAATCGGCATTGCCCGCGCTGCGGGATGAAGACTATGCCGCAGCGGCCGCCGGGCGCAGCTACTGGTGGAGCAAGGCCCCGTCCGGTCCGATCCTCTACGCCGGAGCCGGGCTTCCCGAAGCGGACCGTTTTGCCCGCATGCTGCTCTGGACCCGATGACGGAGCCCGCCCAACAGACCGAATGAGTTAAAATGATCGCTCCGGTTTTTGCCGGTATCGGACAAGTCGTTGCGCGTTCGACACGTCCTGCCGACAAGGACGGAGGGCGGCTGACAGCAATTCCTTCTGCGCAGGGCCGCCTCAACAGATGATGCAACCACGACACAGCCCAACGCCCCTTTCCGAAAGGGGAGTGTTTGCGACGGCACAATCTGTTAAGACTTGACAAGGAGTTGGGCGAGGGGTCGTTGATGGGGCGGCAAGTCGTTGGAGAAGTTCTCTCCGCAGCGTTGCTTGCTTTGCTGTGCGCATCTTCATCCCTGGCGCAGACCGCGAGCCAGGTAACCCCCGATTTCGAACCGCAGCGGACTGGGACCGGTCAGGCGCTGGTGTTTTCCGGCGCGCCCGGGTTGCGGGCGCCCGAAGGCGCCGAGGCCCTGGTGGTCGCGCTCGCCAATGTCGTCGTCGAAGGCGGCAAGCCCGAGCTCGAGCAGCAGACGGCGCAGATCCGCGCTGCGCTTACCGGGCGGCGGGTGAGCGTTGCCGAGATCTTCGAGAGGGCGCGTGACCTGGAAGCGGCCTATGCCGATGCCGGCTATGTACTGGTGCGTGTCGTGGTGCCGGCGCAGACACTCAATGACGGCGGCACGCTGCGGCTCACTGTCGTCGATGGTTTCCTTGAGCGCCTTGACGCGCAAGGTGTACCCGAGCCGGTGCGCAGCCGCGTCGTCGCGCTCGTCGAGCCGCTATTACGCCGCCCGGACGTGACGCTCGCCGAGATCGAGCGCCGCTTGCTGCTGGCCGGCGACACGCCGGGCGTGGCGCTGCGCACCGCCCTCGCCTCGGGCGCCGAACCGGGCGGTGCCGTACTGGTCGTCAGCGCCGATTTCGATCCGGTTATGCCGTTCATCGCCATCGACAACACCCTGCCGAAGTCCCTGGGCACCTGGTCGGTGACCGCCGGGCTCGACATCAACAATTTCTTCAACTCCGGCGAGGTGCTCTATTTCCGCGCCGTCGGTCATCCGCGCTTCAACGGCGACGACGACCTCTACGGCATTTTCGATGACGATCCGCAATACCGCTCGCTGACCGCCGGCGGCATCGTGCCGCTGGGCAATTCCGGCCTCGCCTTCAACCTCGAGGGCACGCTGACGCAGACGACGCCCGAGTCCACACTCGGCATCCAGACCTCGAGCCGGTTCGAGCGCCTTTCGGCCCGCCTCGACTACCCGCTCGTGCGCTCACGTGCCCTGGACCTCAACGTCGGCCTCGTCTTCGACGTCCAGAACGAATACCAGGACCTGATCACCGGTGTCGGCGACTTCGGCATCTCCGAGGACCGGCTGCGCATCCTGCGGCTGACCGGGGACGGCGCCTGGTCGTCCGACTTCGGACTTTTGACCGCCGCCGCCACCCTCTCCTTCGGTCTCGACGCGCTCGGCGCACGCAGCGCCGACGATGCAACGCCGGGCCTGCCGCTCTCGCGCCAGGGCGCCGATGCCACGTTCCAGAAGCTCGAGCTGGAGCTTGGCTACTATCAGACGCTGGCGCCGCATTTGGCCGTCAGCGTCTCGGGCAAGGCGCAGACCTCGTTCGGCGACCCGCTGCTGCGCAGCGAGCAGATCGGCATCGCCAGCCTCGACGAGCTTTCGACCTTCGATGCCGGGTCGTTGACCGGCGACAGCGGCTGGGTGGTGCGCGCCGAAGCGTCGGCGCCCTTCGACATCTCCACCGGCGCGATCAACCTTGTCGCGTCTCCCTATGTCTTCGGCGCCATCGGCAACGTCTATCTCGAGCAGCCAACCGTCCTCGAGGAGGCCGAGATCAACGCCTCGTCCCTGGGGCTGGGCGTCCGCTTCGGTGCTTCGGACGGCAAGGACATATCATCGACGCTCACCCTCGAATACGGGCGGGCGTTCCGCGATGACAGACCCGACGACGATCGCTTCACGCTCGTCGGGTCGATGCGCTTTTAGAGCGGGATGCAAAAAAGTGGGAACCGGTTTTTTGCGAAGAATCCCGCGACAAGAAACTAGAGCGCGCGATTTGATTCCATCAAATCGTATCGCGCTCTAGCAGGCGCCACGCCTGCGGAGCCAACGCTCCGCCGGTAAATGGTTTGGTTGTGAATTGGTCGTGTTCCTTTTTGAGTAAGGACGTGCCGATGTTGACGCCCGCACTACGCCTCAATCTCGTGTTTCTCGCCGCCACGGCCCTGACCGCGCCAGCGCTCGGCCAGCAATTGCCGACGGGCGCCTCGGTGCAATCGGGATCGGTCGGCATTGCCACGCCCGGTCCGGGCGCCATGACCATCAACCAGTCCTCGCAAAAGGCTATCGTCAACTGGCAGAGCTTCTCGATCGGCAAGGGCGGCGTTGTCGACATCGCCCAGCCAAACGTTGAGGCCGCGCTCCTCAACCGCGTCACTGGCTCGGCAACGACAACCATCGCCGGCTCGCTCAGCGCCAACGGCCAGGTGTTCATCGTCAACCCCAACGGAATCGCCATCACCGGATCGGGCACGGTCAACGTCGGCGGGTTCGTCGCCTCGACGCTCGGCATTTCCGATGCCGATTTCAAGGCGGGCAACTACGCGTTCACCGGAGACGGCAGCTCGGCGGCCGTCTCCAATGCCGGTACGGTCAATATCGCCAGCGGCGGCTATGCCGCGCTCATCGGTGGGCGGGTCGACAATACCGGTATCATCAGCGCCCCGTTGGGCAGGATCGGTCTCGGTGCCGGGGAGCTCGCAACGCTCGATCTCACCGGCGACGGCTTCCTGCAGGTCGCACTGCCGTCGCAGGGGACGGGCGACGGCGCGCTGGTCACCAATTCGGGCACCATCAGCGCCGATGGCGGACGCATCGTCATCACCGCCGCGGCCGCCGAGGATGCGGCGCGCAATGTGATCAACCTTTCGGGCGTCACGCAGGCGCGCACGGCCAGCGGCCGGTCCGGTGCCATCGTCCTCGGCGGCGGGGGCGGCGGAGTGGAGATCACCGGCAGTCTAGACGTCAGCGCGCCCGCTCCCAAGACGGCGCCAGCACCCAAGACGCGTCCTGCCGCCATCGGCGGATCGCTGATCATCACCGGCGCGGCCATCGAGCTCACCGGCGCCACGATCGATGCCGGCGGCGCTGATGGTGGCGGAAGCGTCAAGATCGGCGGCGACTTCGCCGGCGCCGGCACCCTGCCGCATGCCCGTGCCGTTTCGATCGATGCAGCAACGCTGATCAACGCCGACGCGACGGTGTCGGGCGATGGCGGCGAGGTTGCGCTCTGGTCGGATTACGGCACAAGGTTCGCCGGCACCATCACCGCGCGCGGCGCTGGCGAGACCGGCAGCGGCGGTTATGTCGAGGTGTCCTCGCCTAGGGGCCTTTCCTATACCGGTCGCACTGATCTGCGCGCGCCGTCCGGCAACTACGGCACGCTGCTGCTCGACCCCTACGACGTCTACATCTCCACTGGCGAGAGCCCCTCTGGCGGGCTGACGCCCAACGGTGAGGACTTCTACATCGATCCGAGCGATCTCGAGGCCGCCCTCGGGCTCGCCAATGTTTCGATCAGTACTGGCGGCTCGGGTAGTCCGGGCACCCAGGCCGGCAACATTTTCGTCCAATCCGAATTGAACTGGATCGCTCCCACAATTCTCACCCTGGATGCCTTCGGCGACATTGTCCTCGATGCCGACATAGAAGCCGAGAACGGTGGCCTTGTGTTCATGGCCGGCGGCGACATCGCGTTCGATGCAAGCGAAGGCATGTTCGTGATCGTCGGCTCACCTGGGCTCGAAGCCGTCGCCGGTGGGGCCGTGACCATGAACGACGGTACCGTGATCGCCTCGGAAGGCGACGTGCTCTTGTCAATGAATGACCCCTTCGTGACCCCGGAGAGCGCGCTGATCGGCGCTGGCGGCAACGTCGTCATTGATACCTCTCAGTTCATCAACAATGCCGGCCCCGACTTCATCACGGCAGTGGGCCGCATGCTGATCTACAGCACCAACTGGGAAGATGACGTGCGCGGCGGGTTGACCGGCAGCAACCTCTATGGCCGCACCTACGCGGACGACCCGCCGGGCTCCGTTCCGGGCATCGGCGATGTATTCCTCTATTCCGATCAGCCGGTACTCACCGTCTTCATCGACAACGGCACCCGCGTCTACCGCAATCCAGACAGCCTCACGGCCGACGTCAGCTATGGTCCGACCGTCAACGGTGACGCCCTGAGCGACGCCGTCACCGGCAGCATCACCGACATGACGGCGGCGACGGCCGATGTCGGTTTTTTCGAGGGTGTGCTGACGGCTGCGGGGCTCACCTCGCCGATCGGCTATCTCTTCTCGGTCGAGGGTGGGGACCTCACCATCACGCCCGCGCCCCTGACCATCACCGCCTCCGACCTCGCCAAGCTCTTCGGCCAGACACTGGTGTTCGAGGGCACCGAATTCACCGTCGCCGGCCTCTATTCCGGAGACTCGGTCGATTCCGTCACGCTCGCAAGCTCCGGTGCGGCCGCCGGCGCCACCATCGAGGGCAGCCCCTATGCCATTACCGCCAGCGATGCATCGGGCACCGGGCTCGGGAACTATACGATCACCTACCAGCCCGGCAGCCTGACCGTCGTTCCGGGCGATACCGGCCCTTCGGGCGGAATCCTGATCGGCGACGGCCCGACCATCGCCAATCCTCCCGATACCCTGCCGGTCAGCTTCGCGCCCGAACCGGCCGAGGATGATGTCCGTTTGTCCCTGCAGGTGCTCGAAGAGCGCACCGAAGACTTCCGCCAGCGTCTCGCGGCCTGCGAGCGGGACTTGGCCGAGGACGAGGATGCCGCCGGCCTCTACATCTCCTGCGTCAGCGACGCGCTCGATGAGTACGCGAGCGACCTCGAGGATCCGCTGATCCGCCTGCCCCCCGAGCTGCAGGCGGTATCGAGCGTCATGCGCCAGACCGTTCAGCAGCTGCGCACGGCAGCGTCCGCGCCGACCCCACAGGCGGCGGTGGCGCAGGCGCGCGCGGCGATCGGCAATTTGGTTGACTTCGTGCGCCAGCAGACCGAGCTTGTTAGCGCGGTGGACCCGGAGACCCAGGCGCTTCTGGTCGAGCATGGCAATGTCATTGCCGGAGCGGTCGAGGAGATGGAGCTCGCCCTGGTAGGTGCCGTCGAGATTTGAGGCATGGTTCGCACGATTGTTCTTGGCCTTGCGATGCTGGTGTTCGCCCTCTTGGCGCCCGCTCGCGCGCAAGGAGCGCTTGAGGGGCGCGTCGCCCTCATCATCGGCAATGCCCATTACGACAGTGGGGCTGTTCCGGACCTGCGCAACCCGCTGAACGATGCCAACGATGTGGCGCGGGCGCTGGCCGGATACGGCTTTGCAGTCGACTTGAGGACCGACCTCGACAAGGCGGAGATGACCGCCGCCATGGCCGATTTCGCCGAGAAGGCAATAAGTGCAGAGGTGGCGCTCTTCTATTATGCCGGCCATGGCTTGCAGGTCGACCTGCGCAACTATCTGGCGCCGGTCGATGCCGTCTACACGTCCCATGCCGATGTCATCGACAACAGCGTGCCGCTCGATGCCCTGACCGCCAGGACTAAAGGCATGGAGGGTGCGCTCCTCATCTTCCTCGATGCCTGCCAGGAAAACCCCGTCGGCGGTCGCGACGGACTGGCGCGAATTCCCGTCTCGCAGAACCAGTTCGTCGCGCTTGCCGCGCTTCCCGATGCAAGGGCGGCGGACGGGGCTGGCCGCAACAGCCCCTTCACCGAGGCGTTCCTCGCCAATGCGGGCGTTCCCGGCAAGAGCATCTCCGACGTCATGCTGGAGGTGCGCCTCGACGTCTTGGCCGCAACCGGCAGCCAGGTGCCCTGGGATAACTCGTCCCTGACCCAGCAGGTCGTGTTCGTCCCCGGCGAAGCATCTGTGCTGCCGCCCGAGACCATGCTCTGGCGTACGGCCAGCAGCATGGCCGATCCCGCCCTGCTCAACGTCTACCTCGATCGTTTCCCCGATGGCGCCCATGTCGCCGACGCCCGCATGCTTCTGGCGTCGGTGCCAGATGCGAGCGGCGGAGAAAGCGATTTCCGCAGCACTGGGCCGACGGACGTCGATGCGCTGGAGGACGAGGACGATTTGTGGAATCTTGCCAGCGGCAGCCGGTGGCGGCCATTGCTCGAGGCCTACGTCGAGCGTTTTCCCCAAGGTGCGCATGTCGAGGAGGCCGAGGAGCTTATTGCGCTTCTGCCCGACCCTGAAGACCCCGACCAGCCGGCGACCTTCACCTGCGAGCGCCTTGCTACCCATCCTAACGACGAGACCGCCGCCTTCGCCGGCGTCTCGGCCGCACGGCTCCAGCTCAACGCCCCCGCCGCGATCGAAGCCTGCCGTACCGCCCACACCGAATTCCCGCAGGTGCATAAATACACCGCTCTTCTTGCGCGGGCGCTTTATCTCGGAGGGCAGACGCAGGAAGCAATCGAGCTCTTCCGCGCCGCGGCCGAGGCCGGCAACATCCGGGCGATGGCGACGCTCGGCGCTTTCTACGAGACCGGAACGGGCGTGCCGAAGGATCTGGCCGCGGCCGCCGATTTCTTCGAGCGCGCCGCGGCGGGCGGCGCCTCCGAGGCGGCAGTCAATCTCGCCCGCATGCTGGCCGAGGGTAATGGCCTGCCGGCGGACTTGCCTCGGGCGATCGAACTGCTCGAGGAGGCTTCCGAAGCCGGTTCCAGGCATGCCGCCTACAATCTTGGGGTGCTGGCGCTCAACAATCGCGGCCTGCCGCCCGAGCGCGCCCGCGACTATTTCGCGCTCGCCAGTGATCGCGGCTATGTCGAAGGCCATTTCCGCGCTGCGCTGCTCTACGAATCCGGTGAATTCGGCGCGCGCGAGCCGGCTCGCACCGCCGAATACCTGCTGCGCGCGGTCGCCGCCGACAGCGGTCAGATGCTCGCCTGGATCGATCAGGGTGAGATCGCCTTCGGCAAAGACACCATCGCCGAGGTGCAGCGGCGGCTCGCTAATATCGGCTACTATGCGAGCACCGTCGACGGGTTGATGGGACCGGGCACGCTGGAGGCGCTGCGCGTCTACCGGTTCGGCGGTTTGTCCCTCTCCCCGTCGGCCAGCGCGGGAACCGCCGGATAGGCTTTGCATTGACTCCCTGAGGGCGCGAAGCCCGAAAGGAGAAGGACAATGCCTTTCGACAGCCTTGAGGAGCGAGCGGGCGGCAAGGACAAACTTCTGCCCATGCACATCGCCCACAACAGCCTTCTCACCGCTCGCGAAAAGATCGAACTGCTTAATCGCATGAAGGCGAGCGCGACTGGAGCCCTGGAAGACGGCGGCGATCTCGGCTTCGACCCGGCCGAGGTCGACGAAGCCATCGAGGTCGTCCGGCGTGGCGTGCAAGAGGGCGTCGGTACGCAAACCGTGCTCAAGGGTGACTTCTGATGGCCGGTAAGGACAAGAAAGGCGCTCCGGAAGTCGCCAAGGTCGATTTTCTTGTCGATGAGGAGGGTTCACGCATCGACGTGCCGGAGGACTCAGGGCTGAAGACCGCAGCAGTGGGTGAGGAAAGCGTCGGGGCGACCAGCCCCACCAGCTGGTGGGTGTATGGTCTTGTTGGCCTTGCCATCGTGGTTGCCATCCTCTTTCTGATGCAGGTCTTCCTCGGTGCTCCCAGCACCGATGTGGCGCCAGGAACGCCCGTATCCGAGCCCGTGGTCGAGCCGCCCCAATAAGCGGACGTGACCACGCAATTGCCTGATACAGCCGATAGAATCGGGCTTCCCTGTCAATCCGAGGAGGACATCACCATGATCGCACATCGCGTCGGCCGGACCCTTGCTACGGGGATCGCCGCATCAGCTTTGCTCGTTTCCCTTTCGGCCTGCATGAGCGCCCGCTCCGACCAATCGCTCCCGGGCATGGGGACGATGGAATGTGGCGCGGGAGCCCTCGAGGGGCGGATCGGTCAGGAGGTCGTGCAGGGCGCCGGCGGCACCAGCATCGGCGGGGTGGCTATCGACGCGCCGGGCACCATCCGGGTCATTGCTCCCGGTCAGCCGGTCACGCAGGACTACAACCCGCAGCGGCTCAACCTCGACGTCGACGCCTCCGGGCGGCTAGTGCGGCCCTGGTGCGGCTAGGTTGTAGTGACAATTTAGCTATTTGAGCCACAGCATGATGCTTGCGAGCTTGATGA
>NZ_BSNS01000029.1 GCF_030160115.1 Devosia nitrariae
AGGGGAATCCCTAGGTCGATTAAATTGTCACTACGACCTAGAGCGTTTTCAGCAAAAGTGGTCACCACTTTTGCGGTTCGAAAACACGGCAATTCAAACTTAGAGCTCACGTTCCGATCCAATCGGAACGTGAAATGCTCTAAGCCGGGGCATGGGCAAGTCAGCATCGACACCCGCTCCGCCAGTGTCGTCGCCGGCGCCGCTCGATCTGCAGAACCTCACCTGATCCGGCAGCTTTCTCTCCGCGTCGCTCTACGCGCGTAGCGGATTTTTCGGTTTGTCGCGAATGCCCGCCCAAACGGGTGGGGCACCAGCCTCGTGCAGGCAGTAGATGCACCCATCCTTTTGATGGAGATCAACATGTTCAACGTTCTCGACACCTGGCGCGAAAAGCGCGCCATCCGCAAGACTCACGAGCAACTCTACCAGCTCAGCGACGCGATGCTCACCGATATCGGCCTCACCCGCGCCGACATTCCCTCGGTGGGCCTGAATGGTCGCGTCCGCTACGACAGGAACGGCCGCTGAGCGTAAGTAGCGATATGTACATACGCCGTTCCAACCGCCGCCGTGTCTTGCGCGCGGGCTACCTGCTTCTGGCGCTCGTGCTCCTGACGCCCAAGTTCGATCTGTCCGCAGCTCCTCAGCTCACCGCGTTTCTCAACACGGTCGGGCTGGGGCAGACCCTGGTGGATAGCGGCGCGCCGCTATCCACCGGACTGGCCCAGGACGCGTAGATCGGCTGCTTGCCGGCATCAGCGCCGTTGACCCGCCAGCGCCTCGTCGGCCGTCAGCGCCGTTTGCCGCGTGCCGGTGACGATCAGCTCGAGCACTTCGTGCTCGTTGGTGTGCTTGACATAGCGATCGCCGACATTCTCGCCGCGCTTGAGCACCATGACCCGGTCACCGACCTGGAAGATGTCGGTGAGCCGGTGCGAGATGATGATCTGGGCGACGCCCTGGGCCTTCAACTCCAGCATGGTCTCGAGCAACCGTTCGGTGGCCATCACGGAAAGGTTGGCCGTGGGTTCGTCTAGGATGATCACCTTGGGCTCGAACGAGATCGCGCGCGCGATGGCGACGGACTGCTGCCGGCCGCCCGAGAGGCTTTCGACCTTCTGATAGACGGAGTTGACGTCGACCTTGAGCCGGGTCAGCACCTCGCCCGCGTCGGCATACATCTTCCTGCGGTCAACGAAGATCCCGCGGCGCGGCCAGCGCCCGAGGAAGATGTTCTGCCCGACATCGAGATTTCCGCAAAGGGCAAAGTCCTGGTAGATCATCTCGATCCCCACATCCCGGCTTTCGTGCGGACTGCGGAAATGGGTCGGGATGCCATCGATGAAGACCTCGCCGGCATCGCGGTGGTAGGCGCCCGTCAGGATCTTGACCAGCGTCGACTTGCCGGCCGAATTGTCGCCGACAAGGCCGAGGACTTCGCCGGGCCGCAAGTGCAAGTCGACGTCGATCAGCGCGTTGACCGCACCGAACGACTTGCTGATGCCGCGCATGTCGATGATCGGCGGGGCCTCGGTAGGTGTGTCAGGCATCGCGGGATCTCCGGTCCGGTTTTCGTCGTTTGAGAAGGGCGTCGCGGATCCGTCCGATGATGCCCTCCTGACGGACCCAGATGTCGATGAGCACGGCGCCGATGAGGATGCTGCCGATGAAGGCGTTGACCCAGTGCTGCGGCAGGCTGAACGAGCCGGCTTCGGTGATGATGTTGAGCTGCAGGAGCGCGCGGACGAGGGTGATGACGGCCGCCCCGGCCAATGCGCCGAGTATGGTGCCGAACCCGCCGAAGATCGATCCGCCGCCGATGATGACCGAGGCGATGGCGTCGAGCTCGCGGAATTGGCCGGCGACGGGATTGAAGCTGCGGAAATAGGCGACATTGATGACCCCGGCCATCGCCGCGCAGAACCCCGAGAGGATCAGCGCCGTGATGCGCACCCGGTTGGTATCGATGCCGGCATAGGCGGCCGCCCGCCGGTTGCCGCCCGTGGCATAGACCTTCTGTCCAAAGACCGTGAAGGCAAGCACGACGCCGACGATAGTCGCCACAAAAAGCATCCAGAGCGTCTGCACGCTGACGACGTTGAGGATGCGGCCGGCCAGCCCGGGAGCCACCGGTATGGAGAAGTAGTTGAGGATATCGCCGACTTTGCGCCCGATCAGGTTGAACTGTTCGGTCCATCCGGTGAGCTGCTGGCCGGCAACGAGCCACGCGGCAAGTCCCCGGGCGATGTAGAACATGCCGAGCGTGGCGATGAACGCAGGCAAGCCGAGGCCGACAGTCACCAGCGCGTTGACCGCGCCGGCCGCCGTTCCCGCGAGGAGGCCAAGGGCCACGGCCGCCGCCGGGTCGAGCCCCAGCACTTTGAGGCAATAGGCTGCGACGCCCCCGGAGAGCGCCAGCACCGAGCCGACCGAGAGATCGATATCTGCGCAGGCGATCACATAGGTCAGCCCCAGTGTGAGTAGCGCCAGCTCGGTATAGTTGAGCAGGATGGCGAAGGTGTTGGGCAGCCCCGCCCAGTAGTCGGGGCGCAGCGCCAAGCCAATGAACCAGAGGACGATCCAGAGCGTGATCGCCAACGCGTCGCGCCGGGCAAAGAACCGGCCGATGCCGCGTGCCGACAGCGCCCGGTCGGTGGCGACGGTGCCGCGCGTCTGCGCGCCCTCGATGGCGACGCTGTCGATCTCCAGGGATCTCGGCGGTACCCCGCCCGTCAGCCGCGCCCACAGCCGCTGCGGCAGCTTGCGGCGGATGACATAGGGTTCGATCAGCACCGCAACGATCAGCAATGCACCGATGAATGCCGGGATGGCGCCCGCCGGGAGGGTCGATGTCGCTCGCACCTCGACGGGTTGACCGTTGATCTCGACCGTACGCACGATCGGCACGCCCTCGCGCAGCACCTTGTGGAGGAGCGCGGTGAGCATGGCACCGAGATAGCTGCCGATCACCCGGCCGCGCCCGCCGAGGATCGAAGCGCCGCCAATGATGACCGATGCAATGACGATGAGTTCGGTCAGGAGCCCGGCGGCCGAAGTAATGCCCTTGTCCTGGGCGACGGTCATCAGGCCGGCGAGGGTCGCGCAGAGCGACGACGTCACATAGGCGCGGATGCGCACCCAATTGGTGGGAATGCCCGCATAGGCGGCTGCCTGCTGGTTGCCGCCGGTGGCCAGAGTTTCGTAACCCCAGCGGGTCTTGGCCAGCACCAGCGCGCCGACCGTGACCACCAATAGTGCTATGATGATCTGGTTGTTGAAGCCGAGGGCGTTGTATTCGCCGATCTGGAAGAACCAACGATATTCGGGCTCGCGGGCCTTGAGCGCAAAGAGGATCGAGCGTCCCCCGGTGAGGCCGAGGATAACGCCGCGGCCGATGAACAAAATGGTGAGCGTTGCAATGAATGCGGGCACCCTGAGGAAGGTGACCAGCACGCCGTTGATGAGCCCGATCACTGTGCCCAGCGCCAGGCATGCCAGGATCGCCGGAACGACGGCCATGTTGTAGTGAGCAGGATCGAAAATATAGGAAAAGACGACGCCGATGACGCCGAGCGTCGAGCCGATCGACAGGTCGAGATCCTTGTTGGCGATGACGAAAGTCATGCCCACGGCCATCACGCCAAAGCGCGCGGAATCGCGCAGCAGCGCCTGCAGTGCATCGGTGGTGCCGAAGAAGGCCGGGTTGAGGACGGCCCCACCGATATAGAGAACCACCATCAGCGAGACGAGGCCGACCTCCCAGCCGCCGATCAGGTCGAGTGGCATGCGGCCCTTGGGCTTCGACGCGACGTCGGTCATGGTGTGAACAGCGCTCCGCTCGGCAGGGGGAATTCTGCCCCCCGCCCGTGCCTTTGTTGTCCTCGGCTAGTTTTCGAAGCGTGCGCCGATCTCGCCGACATTCTCTTGCGTCACGAGCTGCGCCCTGGTGTCGAGATTGGCCGCCGAAATGCCGCGGTCGATCTGCAGGTAGAGCTGCATCACCGGCCAGAAGCCTTGCAGGAAAGGCTGTTGGCCCAGCGCCCCCGTCAAATTGCCGGCGCGCAGGGCATCCTGCTGGGCCGGACCCAGATCGAAGCCGTAGGCACACATAGTATCAGTATTGCCCGTCTGCTCGACGGCGCTCGCGAGCGCTGGCGTGAAGACGTTGTTGCCCGCAAAGGCGCCGACGACGTCACCGCGCGACTCGATCAGCGAGATGATGGAGTTTGCCGGATCGTTCATGTCGGCCGAGACACCGACATTCTCCGGGCCGGCATCGATCTGGAAGTTCTCCAGCATGCCGTTCTCCTGCAACTTGGCGACGATGGCGTTGAATGCCGCGGTGACGCGGTTGTTGACCTCGATATTCCCCATCGCGGTGTCGTTGGGCAGGATGATCGAGCCGGACTCGACGCCGCGGTCGATGAGGCACTGGACCAGCGCCTCGCCGGCGATGGCGGCAGCGGAAGCGTCCTGTCCGGTATGGCTGATGCTGTTGCGATCGAGAAGATTAGGGTCGTAGGAGTTGGTTGTGGCTACGGGTATCCCGTTCTGTTGGGCCGTCCGAACGATGTCGTCATAGGCCCCGACCTGCGGCGTCGTCATGATGATGCCGTCGATGGTCGGATCGTTGATGATCTGGTTGAGGATCTCGATCTCTCGGGCCGGGTCGTCGGTCGGCGACTCTGAACCCAGCAGCAATACGTTGGCGCCGATCATGTTGCCGGCGACGGTTGCGCCGACATAGACCGGATCGAAGAAGCCGTTGCCGGCGGTATGGGTCACGATCGCGAAGGTCAGTACGCCATCATTGGAGTGGAAGTCTTTCGTGTCTTCCGCTTCCTCGGCGGCTTCGCTGAAGCTGTAGCCCCCAACGGCCTGATCGACGCTGCCCGACTGGGCCAGGGCGGTGCCGGTCAATGCGACAGTAAACGCAGCCAAGGCTGCGCCTTTGAGCGTGATGTCCATATGTTCCTCCCTCTCGCCGGATAAGTCCGGCGGCACTTTAGTGCGGGCCAATACTACCAAAGGTCCGGCAGCATTGAAATATCGGCTGGAAGAGGGAGGCTTTCGAGCGGAGGGACTGCTTAAGCTTGCTCGGCGCAACCGGTCTGGAAACGAGGCGGTCTAGCTCATTGCCACCGAGAAATTTCCGCTTCGCCCCAGGCTCTCCTTCGACCGGTGCGCAATAGTCATCCGTGACCGTGTCGCCAAAGTCGTAGCGGATAATGATCACAGGATCCGTCGCATAGCCGCGGTCGCAGGCATGAACACGGCAACAGCGATGAGGAACGGGCGGTGCATCGTGACCGGCAGGTTCAGGGACAGCATCTTTACGAGCGGACATTCGCTTGGGCACGGTGTACTGAGGATCGATGCGCTTCGCCATTGAAACCCTCGGCACACGCGGGGACGTCCAGCCGTACATTGCGTTGGCTATGGGCATGATGGCGCGTGGACATGAGGTCCAGCTGGCCGCTCCCGTCCAGTTCGCCGGCATGGCCGCCGAGCACGGTATTCCGTTCGCGGGCCTCCCAGGCGAATTCCTGGCGCTGCTGGACACGCCGGAGGGAAAGGCCGCCATTGCCGGCGGCAAGGGATTCAGCGCCGGCTTCAAGCTTCTCAAGCATTGGCGCCCCCTCATGATGAGGCTTCTCGAAGAGGAGTGGCGGGCCGTCCGCAGCTTCCAGCCTGACGTGCTGGTCTACCATCCGAAATCGTTCGGCTCCCCAGACATGGCTGCGGCGCTCGGTGTGCCGCATGTTCTTGCTTCCCCCATTCCGGGATTCACGCCGACCGACGCGTTCCCGAGTCCGATGCTGCCGTTCGCGTCGCTCGGGCCATTCAACAAAATGAGCCACGCCCTTGCCATCCATGGCGCACGGCTGCTGTTCGCCAAGGATCTGAAGGCGTGGCGCGCCACCACTCTCGGCTTGCCTCAAAAGACTGTTCGCAAGCCGGCGGCAGGTACGCTCTACGCCTATAGCCCCGCAGTGCTCCCGAAGCCGAGCGACTGGAGTCCGGAGGCCCTGGTCACCGGATATTGGTTCCTTGATAGCCCCGATTGGCAGCCGGACGCGGCACTGGAGTCTTTTCTGAAGGCTGGACCCCCGCCTGTCTATTTCGGCTTTGGGAGCGTACCGGGGATCGACCGTGCGGCGATGGCGGGCATGATCCTGGAGGCCCTCGAAATGACCGGGAAACGTGGCCTGATGGCCGGCGGGGGCGGTGCGATCGGTAAAGTGGATGCGAGCGCCCGCGCGTTCTTCCTGACCAGCGCGCCGCACGATCGGTTGCTGCCACGGACAAGTGCGGCCGTCCATCACGGGGGAGCCGGAACGACCGCGGCCAGCCTTCGTGCAGGGCTGCCCACGCAGATCGTCCTTTTCTTCGGCGACCAGCCCTTCTGGGGCAGGCGGGTAGCGGCGCTTGGCGCTGGGCCCGCCCCACTCGACCGGAGCACGCTCAGCGCTGGCCGGCTTGCAAAAGCGCTGGCGGCGCTGGACGCGGCCGCCATGCGGGCACGCGCGGCGGAGTTGGGCACCGCCATAGCGATGGACCGCGGTATCGAGGCCGCAACCAGCTTCCTCGAACGACTGAGCATAACATCGCGTTGAGCGCGGCGTATGGACGACGCACGTTGCCGGCGAGGCTGGCAGGAGGTCGACACCACCGCGCAGTCTTGGTGCTGTTTTGGACTGTCTTCTCTGGGGCCGTTTGCGGACCGTCAGTTCTTGGACTTAGCTGTCGATTAGCTGCCGTACCGCTACCGCACCCATTTCGGCCATTGGCGCTCTGTCACCAACAAGGGCCGCTTCCGCCCCGAGTCGGCAGTATTGAGTCGCCCAACGCCAGTTCACCTTGAAACCATCCGGTCGTTATTCGCAAGCCTACCGGTTGAGGCAATTCGGCCAACAGACCGGAGAAAATTGCGTCACCTGATCACCTGGAGCCACAAAGATTGCTTCATCACGATAGGGTAATGCGGGTGAGAGTTCTAGCTTACAGGGCAAGGTTGGATCCTTTGATCGAAACTTGTAAATCTATAAAGATGAATATACGGGATACAGTGTTGCCAACACAGAGGGTATTAAATGAGCGAGATTGAAGCGCTACAAGCGATTGATACTGCGCTTAGTGGTCTCGCGCCTGACGAGCGCTCAAGGGTGCTCGGGTGGGCGCAGGCGAAGTACGGCGCTCCGGTTCAGAATACGCCTGTGGGAACTGCTAACCATGCGCCCGCACAACCGGCTGCGGCGCCTTTGGCAGCGCCCAAGACGAAATCTGCTTCCAATGGAAAATCCTCAAGGAAGTCGAAATCCATCATTTCCATGGATAAATCCCTCAATCTCAGCCCTTCGGGCAAGCAGTCGGCGGTACAGTTCGGTGGCGAAAAATCGCCTAGTAACGTCATTCAAAAGAGTGTTGTCGCTGTCTATTATCTGCGTCATGTCATCGAGCTTGAGAAAGTGACCGTCGAAGGGGTATTCACATTCTTTAAAACCCTCTCATGGCCTGTGCCCGCTGATCTAAAGAACACGCTTCAGCAGGCTGGCACCCATGGCTTCCTCGATACCTCAATCAGTCAAGACATTAGGCTGACGTCCTTGGGCGAGAACTTGGTGGAGCATGAACTGCCTGCCAAAGTGAAGTAGGCCGCATTAGGCGGATCAGGACAGACAGCAGATTGAGGGGGTGATTTGCTGAAATCAGATGAGCTTAAAAGCTGGTTGCACAAAGACCTAGGTCGGCTCGATAAAGTCCTGCTCGTCCTCGCGACACAGGACGAGCCTGTCGCTGTGTCCAAGATTATCGAGTTAGCTGAGGCCGCGGGCCTTCGTGCCATGCGGAGGTGGAATGTTTCAGCTATCCTTGGCGCTTCCAAAGGCAAGGCCATCCGCACGAACGGCTGGGAATTGACGGATGCAGGCAAGATGCACCTGCGTGACTTAGGGGTTGCCACTATCAGCCCAGCAGCAATGCAGGTGGCAATTGATCTTCGTAAATATCTTGCCGACATCAGAGATGAACAGACGCGCAACTTTGTCGAAGAGGCAATCAAGTGCCACGAAGCTCAGTTGTATCGCTCGGCTATCGTTATGTCGTGGCTCGGAGCCGTGGACATTCTGCAAAAGCATGTGCACCAGAACCGGCTCGCCGATTTTAATTCGGAGGCATCTCGCGTTAACGGCAAGTGGCGGCCTGCAGTCTCTCAAGATGACCTAGGCAAAATGGGCGAGAGCGACTTCCTCGATCGGATAGAAGCGCTGTCAATCATTGGAAGGAACGTGAAAACTCAGTTGAAGGGTTGCCTCGACCTTCGCAATGGCTGCGGTCATCCCAACAGCTTGAAAGTGTCTGTGAACAAGTCCGCAGCGCACATCGAGACGCTCTTGCAGAACGTGTTCGAGAAATTCTAGGGGCTCGACAGAGAATCGAGCCTTCTCGGCCTTCTCTGCAAAACTGCCGGTCATACGATCCGTCATCAACGTCCGTTCCGCGCCTTTGAGATCGTCGTTCGCGTCGCAAAAAGGGTGCAAAATAGTCCTGCGAACGGCTGCAAATGGGGCGCAATGTTACCGGGCCGCTTCCGACCCATTGCGGTCTTTCACGGCAAAGCGTTGATATCCTGAAGTTGACATCCGTGCGCCATAGCGAAGCTTGTGTCGCTGGCCGACCTATTCGGGCGGCACTCAATTCCTTCAACGCTGCCGACTATCGGTGCACTCGCACCGAGGATTGCCTCGACTACCAACAACTTCCGCGTATCCTTCGAAAGCCGCTTGCTCACAACACTGGAAATGTGCTGATGGCTGTCTTGGGTGAAGCCAGCGAGCCCCTAACACGTGCGACGGTATTTTTGAGGCGCAGTCGTGGTTTGGGCGGAGAGCCGCGACATGTTCAATCTTCTGATGGCGTATGACGACAATGCTTGGGCGATCGGCCCTGGCCAAACTGGGGTAGCCGAGTTCTCTATCTCCCGATTTCTCGAGTATACAGATGATGGTATCCGAGAGCGCTTACAGCCGGTAACCGAAAGCAGGTTAGCATTCTTAACGACACTGCCAACCATATTCATGAGCGAACTGAAGCGCGAGGAGGGGGAGGAGTACGTCACCTTCCGCCTCGGACAGATCTTGGAAACCACGATAGTTGGCAGGGACATTCGATATTCGTTCCGGATCGATCGCGATTACAATCGCATGCCCGTTGTCGAACAAGGCTCGGTTATCGCGGCTCTGAATCTAGGCCGGTGGGAGCTCAGCAGGACCCACTGGGCCGTTAAAGATGGAAACATAGAGGATGTGTTGGCGAGCTTGCCGCTGCAGCAGGTCGTCGCCTTCGCGCCGGCACCTCCTTTGGCAGCAGTCCCGGCTCCTGGTGTGATCCCGGATTCACCGCCATCACCCAATCCACTGTCAACCGTTCAAAGCTACATTGAACTGGTCCTTTCGACGCCGGCCGGCTCGGAGGAAGAGGTCTTTTATCGAGGCCATTCCAAGGTTACTTACAAACTCGAACCGTCCCTCTTCCGGACCAACGCAAAAGGGGACTTCACGCATCTGCAGCATGAAGCCAAGCTGGTTCGGGAAGTGCTGACTGCTCAGGCGAATGATTTCGCAAGTGACGAGTACATGCTCGATAAGTTGGTCCGCATGCAGCACTACGGTTTGCCAACACGACTGCTCGACGTGTCGTCAAACCCGCTGGTGGCGCTTTACTTTGCCTGTTCGAAGAACACTGATCAGGAAGGTGAGGTCATCGTCATGCGGACGCCGGCCAGCAAGGTTCGCTTCTTCGACTCTGACACCGTTAGCTGTATTGCCAACTTGGCTTGGCTGTCCGAGGACGAGAAGAACGGCCTCGACACCAAGTTGGATCGCGACGAGTTTAACAAGCGCGAGTTGGCCAAGAAGTTGCTCCACTTCATTAAGCGCGAGAAGCCATACTTTGAGGGTAAGATCGTGCCCGCCGACCTGGATCAGATCGTGTTCGTCCGCGGTCGCAACACCAATGAACGCATCATCTCGCAATCCGGCGCTTTCCTGCTGTTCGGCAAGGAAGCCATCCTACCGGAGACCGGGCTAAGCGAATTGCAAATCGAGCGGATCAGAATTACGAACAAGATCGAGATTCTCGAACAGCTAGAAAAGCTGAACATCCGCTCGTCTACTATTTACCCCGGCATCGAAAAGACGACGGCCGAGATTGCAAAGAAATACGAGACCGTCGATATCGCGGGGTAGCCTTCCACGCAACTCGTGGCATCGGCAACGGGGGCGGGCCGAGGTATGGTCAGTTCGGACTGGCAGTTACTGGGGTTTTGAACGAGGGCGTCCAACGGCTGACATGGGGGCGCGTAGCGGAACGGCCGCTTGCGGTCAAGATTGCCTCTCACTATCTCCAAACCGCCGCCAATCCTAAGACTATTGCGGCGGAAGTCCGTTACCTGCCATGCTTAAATGCCTTACTTGCGTTGGACATTGATGTGGCTGGGGGTAGTCGATCAAAAAATCACCATTGGTGGCCAGTCGGCCTTCAAAGCTATTGGTCTGACAGGAATGGCGATGTTTGGTGGATTGACCCTGACGGAAGAGTTGGGCACAAGAAAAGTGCGAATCGCCAGATTGGCTACAAAATTCATGGTCATACGATGCTTCGCGGAGGCGTTTGGGAGACAAATTTCGAGCGCGAGTTTGATATCGACAATCAAGTTCACAATATCATCGCCTATCTTAGGCAACTAAAACCACTCGGTAATACTCTCTTAGAGTTCGTTGCACTACTGCGACTCGGTTTGAAGAGAGACAGGACGCTCGCTGATCTCTGCAAAATTCACCACATCAACGATCAGTACAGCCGCGACCTCCTTCTTCTGATTTACTCGCTTTTGATCCGAAGCCCATCCAACCGGTTCAAGAACGCTTCCTTCCCATCCCATTTTGGTCTGCCCGTGAGCGACGACGCGGGGAAAGCGAATGTGCGTCAAAGCTACTTGCTAGCGAAAAGGGCCTGCCAAAATGGGGCCATGACAAATCGGTTCTTCGTCGTGCTGCATTCCGACTGGAAGAGGTTCATTTGTGGAGACGGTTATCTGGATTGGTTGTCCAGCAGCCTGCCGTCAGTGCGTGGGCGCGCGCTAATACCGTTGACACCAAATCTATGCATCTATGTTTGCACGCCGATGGTGATGCGAAAAGGCCGGAATTGTGCGTCTCTTCGAGCTGCGCCCTGGATGGTCGATCAGATCAACGAGATTGTACAGATTTATTCGAGGGACAAGCTATTCTTTTTGGGTCGCAAGCCGCAACTCACGAACGAATTCAGCAAGCGCCAGTTTCTTGAGCACGCCGATTATTCGGTCGATCTGCTCGACATGTTTGACGAAATTGCTGAGCCGAAATCCAAGCGTTCATGGAATCGCTTTGGGAGCCTCAGCCTATAGCATCGAACCGCATTGCATGCCTCGGAAGGTCGTTAGCATTCAATCTGCCCAGCTTTGGGAGCGACAAGGTTCGGCGATCTCTCCCAAGTCGTCTCCTATCCGCCAGCCGCCAGTCCGAATACCACCCCATACTAGCCATTCTTACGGCCTTAGCTGACTGGCAGCTTTCGGGAATGGGCTGCGGTGGTGCCAACGACTGAAATGGGGCGGTGGGTTCAACCGGTCATCGCAACACCTTCTGTAGCCTATCGGCGGGCGTTTCGAAGTC
>NZ_BSNS01000030.1 GCF_030160115.1 Devosia nitrariae
GGCGCGGCGGCGCATGGCGCCGTGGCGGCTGCCGCGGCCGGGGCGGGCGCAGGGGGTGGCGCAGCGCGATGGGCGTAGTGGTCGGCGGCGACGGCGGAGGTCGCCACCACCATGGCGGCGCCGAAAAGGAGCGTGTTGCGGTTGCTCATGACTTCCTGAACCCGTCGAGGCCAAAGAGCGGGCGGGCGAAGACGCCCAGCATGCTGCCGGCGAACGCGGCCGCAAACCAGAGCCAGCCATGCAGGCTCCCTGAGGCGATACCGGAAAAAAGCGCGCCGATGTTGCAGCCGAAGGAGAGGCGGGCGCCATAGCCCATCAGCAGGCCGCCGACGACGGCGGCAAGCAGCGAGAGGACCGGCAGCTTGGCGCGTGGGGCGAACTTGCCGGCAAGGCCGGCTGCAAGCGCGGCGCCGAGGATGATGCCGAAATCCATGACCGAGGTCACATCGGCCAGCACGCTGTCGTTGAGGGCGCGGGCCTGGGCCGGCCAGGTCCAGAACTCCCAGGTGTCGACCGGCACGCCGACCGCTGCGGCGAGCTTGGCGCCCCAGAGGCCGAAGCCGTAGGTGATCGACCAGGGATGGCCGGCAACGATAAGGGTCGAGAGATTGAGGGCGGCAAGCAGAAGCCCGGCGCCGATGAGCGGCCACGGACCGTGCAGCAGGCGCTCGACGCCCTGCCGGGCGGGCTTGGGCGCTTGTTCGAGGCTGCCATGGGCCCGCCGCTCAATGAGGATGGTGACGAGCGCGATGGCGCCAAGGCCGAGGAGGGTCACAACGATGCCGCCCGGAACGCCGGCCGCGGCGCCAAGGCTCACGGGCGGCAGCGAGGGGAGCGTCAGCCAGAAGGGCAGGTGCGCCGTGCCGACGAGCGCACCGACGATAAAGAAGGCAAGGGTCACCAGCATACGGGCGCTGCCGCCACCGACGGTAAAAAGTGTACCCGAGCCGCAGCCGCCGCCCAGCTGCATGCCGAGGCCGAAGAGGGCAGCCCCGAAGAGGACCGAGACGCCGACGGGCGCGGTGGCGCCGACGAGCGGCTGGCCGAAGACGCTGCCGATGGCAATGAGCGGAATGAAGGCGACGGCGGCGGCGGCAATCATCAGCATCTGGGCGCGCATGGCCCGGCCGCGTCTTTCGACCACCAAGCGGCGCCAGCCGCCGGTAAAGCCGAACGAGGCATGATAGAGGGTGACGCCCAACAGGCCGCCGATGAGAAAGAGCAGCGATTGGCGAGGCGAGACCAGCAGGCCGATGAGTTGCGCCGCCGCGACGATGGCGATGCTGACGACGAGGACGACGGCTTTGTCGCTGGAGAAACCGGGCGCGGCGGGCGTCGGGGCGGTGGCGGAAACCTGAGTCATTGGACCAGTCTGGAGGACCGAGTTCTCGTGAAGGATTAACTGTTAGTGGTGCCTCTGACGGCAAATGTCCAGAGCCCGCAGGCCCTGGACATTTTCGGCTTTGTGACGGGCGAGCCGCATCAGACGCCGTTTTCGACGGGCCGGGCCGGGTCGGCCGTCCACTCGGCGAGCGAGCCGTCATACATGCGGGTGTTGGCGTTGCCCTGCACCTCGTGCAGCCCGAACCAGACAATCGAGGCCCAGTGACCAGTGTTGCAGAAGGCGATGTTGGCCTCGTCCGCGCCGACGCCGACGCCGTCGGCCAGCGCCGCGATGGCGGCGGCATCGGCAAACGATGCGTTCTCAGCATCGTAGAGCAGGCCATTGTCAATGTTGACGGCGCCGGGAATGGTGCCGGCAACGCGGGCGACCGGGCTCTTGGCCTCGCCGCGATACTGGGCGGCCGGACGGCCGTCGACCAGCGGCGTGCCGTTGGCAAGAGCCGTCTGTACGTCGGCGGTGGTGGCCAGCAGTTCCTGGCGGAAGTCGGGGGTGAAGGTCGCAGGCTCGAGGACCGTGGCGACGTCCGTCACCTCGCCGCCGGCGGCCTCCCATGCTCTTGCGCCGCCATTGAGGATCGAGACGGCGTCGTGGCCGAGGACCTTGAAGGTCCAGTAGACACGGGTGGCAGCGCCGAACTCGGATGAGTTGGTGCCCTGGGCGACGATGACGACGTGATCGTCATTGTCGATGCCGAGACTGCCGATGAGCTCGGACGCAGGCTCGACGCCAGGAAACTGGCCGGGAACGCCCTCGATCTCCAGGCGCCAGCCTGAAGTTGAATAGGGGGCGCTGATGGCGCCCGGGATATGAGCGCTGGCATAGGGCGAAGCATTCTCGACGGCGTCGCGCACGTCAATAACGACGAGGCTTTCGTCGCCGAGGTTCTGCTGAAGCCAGGCAGCATCGACCAGTGGTTGATCGGTCAGCCGCTCGGCATGGCCGGCGGTCACGAAGCCGAGGCCGACAACGGCGGCAGCGGCTAAAGTGGAAAGGCGCATTGGAAAACTCCCATCTCGCTAGATGACCTCAAGCGTAGCAAAGTGGAGGCAGGTAAGTCCGGTCATGGCTTATCCTGTTGCGGCGATGCGGGGAATTATCGTTGCGGCGATGGGCGAGGGGCGAGAAAGACATTCTCGATCCTCGCGGTCGTGTTTCTGTGCGTCCGGTTGCCGAGGCGCGGTTCCTCGCAAGTCCAGCGGGCCGTCACGCGGAACTTCAACCGGAGCTCTCTGTTATCGGCATCAAGCAACCATGGGAGGACAACGTGCTCAGGATCGGTTCAATCGTCTGGGGCGTGCGAGACGTTCCACGCGCCATAGCGTTCTGGTGTGCGGCTTTGGACTATGAGCCGTTACGCGAGCCCGACGTGGACTGGGCCATTCTTGTTCCTCGCTCTGGTGAGGGTGTGCAACTGGCCCTCGACGGCGTTTCCGACCCGCCGCCACCGGGCCGCCCCCGCCACCACCTCGATCTCTATGCGAGCGATCAGAAAGCCGAAATCGAGCGCCTGCTGAACCTCGGTGCACAAAAGGTGGATCGGGTTTATCCCGAAGGTGCCGACTATGTCGTGCTGGCCGATCCGGACGGGAACAGGTTTTGCGTGATTCAGAAATAGGGAACGCTGCGGGTTCTGCGGCGATGCGTGGGAGGCCGGCAGGTGTGGGGGACGCTTCCTTGGCTTAAGCTCCAACGCATCGGGCACGGATAGGTGGGATAACCCGACGGGCCGAGGTGACTTCGTGTCAGTAAATACTTACTTATCTTTCCCATGCGTTTTTCCGACCAGTTCCTCGACGAGATCCGTCAGCGCCTGCCGATCACGCAGGTGGTGGGCGAGCACGTGCTCTGGGATAAGCGCAAGAGCCAGCCGGCGCGCGGCGACATGTGGGCGTGTTGTCCATTCCATGGCGAGAAAAGCCCAAGCTTCCACGCCGATGACCGCAAGGGCATCTACCACTGCTTCGGCTGCGGGGCTCATGGGGATCACTTCCGGTTCCTGACCGAAAAGACCGGCATGAGCTTTCCCGAGGCGGTGGAAAAGCTTGCCGGGATGGCGGGTGTGCCAATGCCCGCGCGCGACGAACGGAGCGAAAAACGCGAGCGCCAAGCGCGTGGGCTTCTCGACGTAATGGAGCTTGCGGCCAAGTATTTCGAGGCGGCGCTGGCGCACAATATCGGGGCTCGAGCCCGGGGCTACCTCTTCGAACGCGGCGTTTCGGCGGGAGCGCAGGCGCGATTTCGCCTTGGCTATGCGCCCGACAGCCGCAATGGTTTGAAGGAACATCTGGCCGCCAACGGGGTGTCGGGCGAGCAGATGGTCGATGCCGGTCTCGTCGTTCATGGCGAGGACATCCCGGTGCCCTACGATCGTTTCCGTGATCGGGTGATGTTCCCGATCGCCGACTTCAAGGGGCGGGTCGTCGCCTTCGGCGGCCGGGCGATGGCGGCGGACGTGCCGGCCAAATACCTGAACTCTCCTGAGACCGAGCTCTTCCACAAACGCCTGACGCTCTACAACGGGCAGACGGCAAGGAAGGCGGCGCAGGACGGCAAGACCGTCATCGTCGTCGAGGGCTATCTCGACGTGATCGCGGCGGTGACGGCCGGCTTCGAAGGAACCGTCGCGCCGATGGGCACCGCCATGACCGAGGAGCACCTGCAACTCCTGTGGCGGATGAGTGATGCGCCCATCCTTTGCTTCGACGGCGACGCGGCCGGCCAGCGAGCGGCGCAGCGGGCAGCGAACCTGGTGCTGCCGCATCTGGCTCCCGGCAAGACGGTGAAGATCGCGACGCTGCCCGAGGGGCAGGACCCGGACGACCTGATCAAGGCACAGGGCCGAGCGGCGTTTCAGGACGTGATCGAGCGGGCACGAAGTCTTTCTGACGTGATCTGGAGCCTTGAAACCGGCGGGCTGGTGCCCGAGACGCCGGAGGCGCGGGCCGCGCTCGAGGCGCGGCTACGCGAGCGGGCCAACTCGATCGGCGACGCGTCGGTGCGCCGGCACTACGGACAGGCGTTCGATGAGCAGTTGCGGGCGTTTTTTGCGCCGGTGCGCGGCGAGCGGTTCGATCGCAACCGTCGGCATGATGCAAACCGACCCTATGGTCAGCGTCCGCGCGGAACGCCCCGGCTGGTGGTTTCGGACACGCTGCGCAACTCGCGACTCCTCAAGCCGAGCGTCGTCGCCGATGCGACGCCGCGCGAGGCGGTGATCCTTGTGAGCCTGATCAACCATCCCGAGCTCGCGGGGGATCGGTTCGAGGACCTGGCAACGCTCGATTTCGAAACGCCGACGGCGCGCAAGCTCCTTTCGGCCATCCTCGACCTGGTCATGCGCCATCACGATATGAGCCCGGCAGACCTCGATACCGCGCTCGGGGCGCGCGGTTTCGGGGAGGCGGTCGAACGGCTGCGGCAGATGCTGGCGCGGCAGGGCGTGTGGCAGATTTCGGTCGATATCGCGCGAATCGACGCAGAGACCGGTTTGAATCACGCGCTGGCCTTGCATAACAAGAAAGTTCAGCTAAATAGGGAACTCAAAGCAGCCGAAGCGGCGTTGGGTGAAGACCCGAGCGAAGAAACCTTTGAGCGGCTGCGCGACATCAAGAACCAGATAACCACTGTGGATGGCACAGAGGCGTTGATCGAAGGATTTGGTTCGTTATCGGGACGCGCGACGCGCAGTTTTTGAGGGGTACGCCTCGAAGTCTGCGGGTACGCGCGGTTTTGCCTATCGCAAAGCGACCGATGCGGGCCCGGTAGTGGTCGATTTATAACGGCTGCTTTACCGGACCTTTACCTCGCCATGGGCAATCCCCAACTAAGCATGGCCCCAGGATCGAAGGCAAGCCGATCCCGATCATGCTGAAGGCGACAACCTGACCGGCGCCCTTACCGCCCAGGGCCCCGAGGAGCACTATATGGCCACCAAGGCAGCGACAAAGCCCACCAAAGAAACCGAGAAGCCCGAATCGGGCCAGGAAACGACGAACGACAGCCCCCTGCTCGACCTTTCCGATGCGGCCGTCAAGAAGCTCATCAAGGTTGCCAAGAAGCGTGGCTATGTGACCTATGAGGAACTGAACGCCGTGATGCCCTCGGAGGAGGTTTCCTCCGAACAGATCGAAGACATCATGAGCATGTTCTCCGACATGGGCATCAACGTCGTCGATGAAGACGAGGTCGAGGAAGCCGACAGCGACACGAGTGCCGGCGACGAAGAGGAGGGCGGCGAAATTGCTCCCTCGGCCAGCACGGCCGTCACCTCCAAGTCCAACACCCGCGAAGGCAGCGACCGGACCGACGATCCGGTGCGCATGTACCTGCGTGAGATGGGTTCGGTCGAACTTCTCTCGCGCGAGGGCGAAATTGCTATTGCCAAGCGGATCGAGGCTGGGCGCGAAACGATGATCGAGGGGCTCTGCGAGAGCCCGCTGACCTTCCAGGCCATCATCATCTGGCGCGATCAGCTCGCCGAGGGCGAAATCCTGCTGCGAGACATCATCGACCTCGAGGCGACCTATGCCGGGCCCGACGCCAAACAGGCGGCGCCCGCACCCGATCTTGCAACGCTCATCGCGCCGAAATCGGCCGAGGTCGAGAAGAAGAAGCCCGAGCCGGTCAAGAAAGCCAGGCCCACCTCGGGCGATGATGACGACTATGTGCCCGAGGAGCCGGAGGCGCCTCAGGACCCGGCCGAGGAAGAGGACGACGACTTCGAGAACGCGCTCTCGCTCTCGGCCATGGAAGCCGAGCTCAAGCCGCAGGTGGTTTCGACTTTCGACCGCATTGCCGACGCCTATGGCAAGATGCGCGAAATGCAGGACCGCTACGCCGAAGATCGCACCGTCGCCGTGACCGAAGCGGACAAGAAGACGCTCGAAGCGCTGCGCAGCGACGTCATTGCCGACGTCAAGTCGCTCTCGCTCAACGCCAGCCGCATCGAAAGCCTCGTCGAGCAACTCTACGACATCAACAAGCGCTTGGTGCGGCTCGAGGGTCGTTTGCTGCGGCTCGCCGAGAGCTACGGCGTCAAGCGCGACGCGTTTCTCGAGAGCTATTACGGGCAGGAGGTAAATCCTGCCTGGGAAGCATCGCTCGCGGAGCGCGAAGGTAAGGGTTGGGCGGAGTTCGCCCGGCGTGAAGCCGACACCATCGCCGAGCTGCGCGGCGACATCGCAACGCTTGCGACCGAAACCGGCCTCAACATCGCCGAGTACCGCCGCATCGTCCACAAGGTGCAGAAGGGCGAGCGCGAGGCGGCCATCGCCAAGAAGGAGATGGTCGAAGCGAACCTGCGGCTGGTGATCTCGATTGCCAAGAAGTACACGAACCGCGGCCTGCAGTTCCTGGACCTCATCCAGGAAGGCAATATCGGCCTGATGAAGGCGGTCGACAAGTTCGAGTACCGGCGCGGCTACAAGTTCTCGACCTACGCCACGTGGTGGATCCGGCAGGCGATCACCCGCTCGATCGCCGACCAGGCTCGCACCATCCGCATTCCGGTCCACATGATCGAAACGATCAACAAGATCGTGCGGACCAGCCGGCAGATGCTGCACGAGATCGGCCGCGAGCCGACGCCCGAGGAGCTCAGCGAAAAGCTGCAGATGCCCCTCGACAAGGTGCGTAAGGTCCTCAAGATCGCCAAGGAGCCGATCAGCCTCGAGACCCCGATCGGGGATGAAGAGGATTCCAACCTCGGCGACTTCATCCAGGACGTCAACGCGATCCAGCCGATCGATGCGGCGATCCAGAGCAATCTGCGCGAGACGACGACCCGGGTGCTGGCGAGCCTCACGCCGCGCGAGGAGCGCGTGCTGCGCATGCGCTTCGGCATCGGCATGAACACCGACCATACGCTCGAGGAAGTCGGCCAGCAGTTCTCGGTGACGCGCGAGCGCATTCGCCAGATCGAGGCCAAGGCGCTGCGCAAGCTCAAGCACCCGAGCCGCTCGAGGAAGCTGCGGAGCTTCCTCGACAACTAAGCCGGCGATGCCGGATCGTCTCGATATTCAAGAGGCGTCGATCCGGAAAGCTGGATCGACGCCTTTCTGTTGGACGCTCGGACCGAGGGCTTCAAGTTCATCGATCGGCTGATTGCCGACTGGCGCAGCGGCGTCAACCGGTTCGACCGGCCCGGCGAGTGCCTGTTGCTGGCAAGGATTGGAGACATTGCGGCCGGTTGCGTCGGTCTCAACGCCGATCCCTATCCTGCCGATAATGTGACGGCGCGGTTGCGCCACCTCTATGTCCTGCCCGGATGTCGTCGCCGCGGGGTAGGCAGCGCGTTGGTCGGAGCCGCCCTCCGCCGAGCGAAAGGCCGATATGCCCTAGTGAGGCTGAGGACCGATGATGTCGATGCGGCGCGGTTCCATGTTTCCCTCGGCTTCGAGGCCGCGAACCAGGACCACGCAACGCATGTGCTGAGGCTCGGTCGTTAGGGGGCAAAGGAGCTGCGGGGCTTTGCCTCCGTTTTCGATCCATGGACGGTGATCGCAAAAACCTGCGCTCGACACGGCGCGATCTTTGCGCGAGACAAAGGTGTGTGCCCGCCCTAAGGGAGCCGACTTCATGCCGCTCAAAGTCACGTCCATCCGCACTGCGCCGCCGTTCAAGCTCGAGGTCATGTTCAGCGACGGGATCTATGGCGTCTTCGATGCTGCCCGGCTCCTCGAGGAACCGGGGTCGGTCTCGGCTTTGCGCGACCGGCGGTACTTTGCCAAAGTGAGGCTGGAGAACGGCGTGCCAACCTGGCCCAACCACTTCGACATCTCGCCCCAGTGGCTGCGCGAGGAAATCGAGAGCCAGGGCGGCTTGGTCTTGCGCGAGACGCGCCGGGCGCGCTAGGACCAGCCCTGACAATACATATGCAAACGGCCGCAAGGGAGAGACCCATGTCCTTTTTGAAGAAACTGTTCGGGGGTGGGGATGAGAAGGCCGATGCCGGCGGCGATAAGGTGCTGGGCGAGGAAAGCTACAAGGGCTTTCTCATCAAGGCGATCCATATGCCGGCCGGTGCCGAGATGCAGCTCGCCGGTACGATCGAAAAGGAGATCGGCGGCGAGCTCAAGACCTACAAGTTCGTGCGCGCCGACCGGATGACCAGCAAGGAGGACCTCGTGGTCATGGCGCTCGGCAAGGGGCGGCAGATCATCGACGAGCAGGGCGAGAAGATTTTCTCCTAACGCTTGGCAACGCCGTCTGTTAAGAGCGGGCGACAATCGCAACATTGCTGCCCATGTCGGCGGCGGGGTCGTCCCGCCGGCCGGCGCGTGCAAAGCACGGAGACAATCCCATGGCCAAGAAACCAACCGCCCGCACCGAATTCGTGCTGTTCGACGTTATCTACGAGGATGGCAGCCAGCGCTCCAACCGCAAGGTCGACGCGAGCCTGCTGGGCGGGCTAGACGGGGACGAGCCGGCGCGCACTGCTATCATGGATCAGGACCGGGCGATCGCCGACAAATCCGGTGTTCCGCCGCTCGCCATCAAGTCGATCAAACGCAGCGGGAAGTAGGTTTCCATGGAAACCGAACACCTGCAGCTCGGCAAGACAATTGCGGCGCCGGAGCGCCCCGAGGATGCGACGCTCGATCCCGTCCCCAATCCGCATCCCGACACGCTCTACGTTGCGCGCTACGTCGCGCCGGAATTCACCTCGCTCTGTCCGGTGACGGGTCAGCCGGATTTCGCTCACCTCGTCATCGACTACATACCGGACGAATTCCTCGTCGAATCAAAGTCATTGAAGCTTTACCTCACCTCGTTCCGCAACCATGGAGCCTTTCACGAAGGCTGCACGCTCGATATCGCCAAGAAGATTGTCGAGACGATCAAGCCGCGCTGGCTGAGGATCGGCGGCTACTGGTATCCGCGCGGGGGCATTCCCATCGACGTCTTCTGGCAGACGGGCGAGCCGCCCAAGGGCGTCTGGCTCCCCGATCAGGGCGTGCCGCCCTATCGCGGGCGGGGGTGAAGGGCGCCGCCGAGCGCCCTTCCAAAGCCTGAAGCTCGCACCTTTCGTGTCGCGGGATTCTTGCGAAAAACCCGGGTCCCATCCCGGAACAAGTCTGGGACAGGCTTTTTTCGCATCCCGCTCTCGTTGCTCTATTGCGTAAGGCTGTCGAGCGCGACGCGGTTGACGCTCACGCGGTTCTCCTCGTCGCCCTCGCCACGGATGATGCCGTAAAGGACGTCCGGTTCCGCGCGGTCCCAGGCGATACCCTGGCCGCGGATGTCGAGAGGGACGGTGGCGAGCCATTTGAGGGTCGAGCCGATCTCAGGCACCTGCATTACATAGGCTTCAGCCGGATCATGGCCGGTAAGGTAGAGATTGCCGTCCGGCCCCCAGGAACCTCCGGAATTGGACATGTCATCGAACTTCTCGATGATTTCGTCCGGGATGACGTACTGCTCTGCGATCTCCCAATCGGGGGCGAAGCGCACGACCTGGGTGTTGAACTTGTTGCCGTAGGCGAATGGGCTCTTGTCGAAGACCCGGTTGTAGTTGGCAAAGCCGCCCCACCACGAGCCGTCCGGGGCCTGGTCGACCCAGGTGAACGAGCCGAGCTGGATGCCGAAGCTATAGCTGTCGAGGTGCTCCAGGGTTTCGGCGTCGAATACCTCGAGCGAGCTCGTCATCGGCCAGGTCGAATAGTTGGAGTGGGCGACATAAATCCTGTCTTCAACGACCGCGGCGCTGTCGAAATGGATAGCGCCCATGTCCTCATAATCGGCCGAGTCCACCAGTTCATGGGTGTCCTTGGCGTATTTGGCAATCTCGGTTTTGTCGATGGCGTAGAAATGCTCGGCGTCGACGCCGATACCCTGGTTGGCCTCGGGAATTTCGAAGACCTCGACCACCTCGGACTGCATGGCAGGCGGCTCGTCCTGTCCCAGGGCAGGGACAACAATCATCGTGGCGGCCAGCGGAAGGGCCGCCCAAAGGGCTTTGGCTAACATGCTGATTTCTCCTGATATCGTCGCTCCGCAAGGAGCGGCGCCTCAACCAGGAAAGCCTAGGACGGTCCGATGAAGCGGGTGTGACGCGCGCGGGCCTCGGCGACGCATGCGCTTCGGCGCGAACCGGCCTCCGCGGAAATCCCGCCAGACTTGTAACTCACGCCCTCCGCGGGCCCGGCGTTACCCTCAACTCGGTCGTCAACAGACGCCCTGAGCGGAGTAACCCAACCCAAGGAGATGAAAGATGATTCCCGCCACCTACCATTTCAAGAATATCGATCGCGCACTGCTGCACCCTGGAGTCGAGGCCGAGATTGCCGAGGCGCGTCGCCGGGACGGCACTGAGAGCCCTTCACGGCTGCAGGCACGCGCATTGCTGCGCCTGGTCATGCCGGCGTGGCCGCCGCGGCACGGCTGGTCGCGCATCCCCGCGGAGTAATCGAAATGATACCAGTTCTGGAGCGCGCGATTTGACGGACTCAAATTGCGCGCTTCTGATCTTCGTAGTCGCGGAGATCCTCGCGAAACGCGGCAGCCATCTTTGCGCATTCCGCTTTAGGTCTGGCCCAGCGCCTTGTTCACCGCCGGCTTGACCACCGTCCCATAGAGCTCGATGGCTTTCATCACCTTGTCGTGGGGCAGGGTGCCGACGGAGAGCTGCAGGCCGAAACGGTCGTGCCTGAAGAGCTCGTGCTGGGCGAGAATCTTGTCGATGATCTGCTGGGGTGAACCCATGTGATAGGCGCCTTCCGGGGCTGCGCCGACTTCGAACTGGGCACGGGTGGTCGGCGGCCAGCCACGCTCGCGCCCGATCCGGCTCATCGCCTCGTGGTGGGCGGGAAAAGCGATATCGAGGGCGTCCTGGCTGTTCTCGGCGATGAAGCCATGCGAGGAGATGCCGACGGGAATGGTCGTATGCTTGCCAAGTTGCTCAAGGCTGTCGCGGTAGAACTGGACCAGCGGAGCGAACTGGCGCGGATTTCCGCCGATGATGGCAAGCATCAGCGGCAGGCCGTAAAAAGCGGCGCGGGCGACGGAATTGGGCGTACCGCCGACGGCGATCCAGAGCGGCAGGGGCTGCTGGATGGGCTTGGGGTAGATCTCGATGCCGGGAATGGGCTTGGTGTGGTTGGAGCCCGGCCAGTCGACCTTGCCGGCCTCGCGGATCGCCAGGAGCTTGGCGAGCTTTTCCTCGAAGAGATCGTCATAATCGTTGAGGTCGTAGCCGAAGAGCGGGAAGCTTTCGACGAAGGACCCGCGTCCGGCCATGATCTCGGCGCGGCCGCTGGAGATGAGGTCGAGGGTCGAGAACTGCTGCCAGACGCGGATGGGCTCGTCCGAGCTCAGAATCGTGACGGCAGTCGACAAGCGGATGGACCTGGTCCGCGCAGCGGCAGCCGCAAGGATGGTCACCGGCGCCGAGGCGACGAAGTCAGGACGGTGATGCTCGCCAAGGCCGTAGAAATCGAGCCCGACCTGATCGGCGAGCTCGATCTCCTCGAGAAGATCGGCCAGACGCTCGGCAGGCGACTGCAGGCGACCCGAAAAGTGCTCGGTCGTGTTCTCGGCGAAGGAATAAAGACCCATCTGCATGCGCATTTCCTTTCGGCGCAGACCAGTTCTTTTCGGCGCAGATTTGGACGGACGCCCTCGTCGGTTCAAGACGGCACATGGATGTTACTGCCAGAGCTCTTTCCGTTCCGATTCAGTCGGAACGGGAAGCTCTCTCTCGAAGGTCGCGTTTTGAACCGCAAAAGTGGTGTCCATCCCGGATCAAGTCCGGGACAGGCTTTTTTGCTGAAAACGCTCCAGCACCAAAAAGCCCCGGCGGGACGGCCGGGGCTTCCGCTTCGGAGGGAGAACCGAAGCATTTGGGGGCGGTCAGCAACGGTGCCGCAGTTCAAAGGTTCCCGGTCGGCTGGTAGGTGTCACCCACGACCCGCGCTTGCTGCGGGGCGTGCTCGCCTGCGGTCCTGTGGATCTCGGCGACAAGCGCCGGATCGAGCTTGAGTTTGCTGGCCAGGGCGTCGAGATAGGCGCGCTCGGCGGCGGTATCGGCGGTGATGGCGACCAATGATGCGGCGTAGATCTCGGCGGCGTGCTCGGGCGTGTCGGCGCGCTGGGCGACGGCATTGAGGTCGAGCGGGCTCGACAGTTCGTCGAACACCCAGGCTTTCTCCTCGGACGAAAGGGCCATGGTCTCGAGCTTTTTGAAGATCGCTTCCTTCTCGTCGGCGTCGATGCGATCATCGGCCTTGGCGGCGGCGATCATGGCGCGCACCAGGGATTTGCCGAGTTCCTCGCGTTCCTCGTCGTGGCCAGGCGCCGGTATGAACGCATCTTCGCCAGGCGTCGGCGCGTCGGCTTGCCCGGCCTGCTTGGCCTGATGGTTCTGCCAGGCCTTGTAGGCGAGACCGCCAACGGCGGCGACCGCCCCGATCTTGACGGCATTGCCGAAGAGCTTACCCGGCTTGCCGCCCGACAGCAGCATGCCGGCGGCGAGCCCGGCCGCGCCGGTCATGGCGGTACGCTGTGTGCCGGGGTCGGTTTGCAGGGCCTTGAGGATCTGGTCGACGTTGAACATGCAGGCTCCCTTCATCGATCTGACTGCCGTCGATTTGGGGATCGAATGGGGCATACACAAGGCTCCGGCGGTCAGTGCACGACATTTCGGGAAGCAGAAATGAAAAGCCCCGGCGGTGGCCGGGGCTTCTTTGCGCTTCAGAGGGAGGGGACTGAAGCGTCGGGGAGAGGGTTTGCCTCTACTGCGCGGCCGGAGCCGCGGCGCCACCTTCAGCCGGCGCGGCGGGTGTTTCGGTCGCCGGGGCTTCGGTTGCGGGAGCCTCGGTCGCCGGGGGGGCCTCGGTGGCGGGTGCCTCGGTCATCGGCGCGGGAGCGGTGTCAGTCGCCGGAGCCTCGGTCATCGGAGCCGGGGCGGTGCCGTCGGTCACTGGCGCTTCGGTCGTCACGTCAACGTCGGTACCGGTGCCAGGGCCTGAGTTAGCCGAGAAGACCAAGTAGCCGATGGCTAGCAGTGCCAGGGCAACGATGATGCCGACGAACCAGCCGGTACCGTTGCTCTCGCGCGTATAGACCTCGCGGCTGCGGTCAGTGGTGTAGAGGTTGTCACGATCATTGTCGGCCATTTGAAACGCTCCTTGGTGTCATTCAATTGGTCGACACAAGAACGTTGGGGTAAATGCATTTGTTCCCGAATTCGTGAAGAGGCAGGAATTTCGCGAGTAACTTCAAAAAGCCGCGGAGATTCAGGTAGTTAAAGTTCCACAACTACGGTTTGAGCGGTCGCCTGATTATGGCATTTTCATGAAATCTTCTGAAGAACTGCTCCGCGGATCCCGGCTTCGGCGGGTTCGGCAGGCTTTACCCAATGCGGACGTGTGAGTGTCAGAAGCAGGAATTGACCTGTTAGAGGTGCTCGCTGGGCTGATGGAAAAGGCCGGGCGAGGTGCCCGGCCTTGACTGCGATTATCCTCGCCTGATCGCCCTATCGGCTGGCGACATAGGGCGTAATCAGCGGCGTGATCCGGCGGACGGTGACGCGGCGGTTCTCGCGTTCGCCAAGCTCGGTGCGGATCTTGAGGTAGCGCTCGCCATAACCCTGCGTTGCAAGATTTTCCGGCGGCACGTCGTAGAAGTCGGTGAGGATGCGGGCCACGGTCGCGGCGCGCGCGTCCGAGAGCTGGAGGTTGGAGATGTCGGAGCCGACGGCGTCGGTGTGTCCTTCGATGAGGAAGGTTTCGGCCGGATTGCGCTCGAGCAGGCCGAGCATGGCTCCGGCCACCGCACTCAGATTGGCGACCTGGTCGCGCCCGACATTAGCCGAGCCGGTCTCGAACGTCAGGTTGCCGACTTCCAGGCGGCGAACCATGTCCCGCACGCGTGCCGAACGCTTCACCTCGTCGATGGAATAGAGACGGGTCACCTGTTCGACCGGTGGCTGGGCGAAGAAGCGTTCGATCTGGTCCTCGTCGGCGCGGCGGACGTCGAGCACGTACTCGCTGACCGGAATGTTGAGACGCAGCGGCGGCAGTTCGCGGGCCGGATCGCGCCACTCGAGCAGCTCGTCGTCATAGCGGTCATCGAACCAGGCGAGCACATATTCCCGCCCGTCCGGCGTGATGCGCGAGCGGCGCAGGATGTCGCCGTTGCGGTTGCGCACGGTAACGATCTGGCTGCCGTCCGGACGCAGCACCGTCTCGCGGATACGCCCGTTGCCGAGGCGCTCGTAATAGACCTCTTCGGCATCGTATTCGATGAAACGGTTTGTGTCCTGTCCGCGGCTGTCGATGATCAGCTGATTGCCAACCTCGACGATGACCTGGGTCAGCACGTTGCCGAAGTTCTGGTTGACGGTGTTGTTCTGAACATTGGTCGTGACGCTGTTGGTAACGTTGGTCTGGTTGATGATCGTCACGTTCTGCGGAACGCTCAGCGGCTCGATGGCCTGGACCTCGACGCGTTCACCAGTCTCCTGAGTAGCCGAGACGATGGCATCCTGTTGGACGGCAAGCCGGGCCTGAGCCTCGACATCCGTGGTGGGCAGCGCCACGGGCTCGGCCGGGGGAGGCGCCTCGGCGCTGGCGTCGACTTCGGGCGCCGGCTGGTCCTCCACGGGTTGCTCCTCGGCAGGCTGGCCCTCGGCGGGCTGCTCACCTTCGACGGGTGCGACGGCCGCGTCCTTGGCGCTGTCGAGCAGGGGAGCCAAGTCCTCAGCACTCACCCCTTCAGGCAGGGTCTCGACGGATTCGACGGCCTCATCGACCGGCGTGTCGGTGGCCGGCCGTTCGGCCACGGGCTCTTCGGGCGCAACCTCGGCGGGAGCCGGCTCGACCGGGGCAGGCTCGGTCGGAGCCGGGGCCTCGGGAGCCGCCTCGACAGGTTCATCGGGGGCGGGCTCATCGGGTGCCGGCTGCTCGGTGGGCTGGTCGATTGCGGGAACTGCGGGCAGGGTGATGCCGTGCTCGGCAAGGCAGGCCTCGAGCGAGGGATAGCCCGCCTCGGTGCACAGCGCCTCCATTTCGGCACGCGCGGCGTCGATCTCGGCACGCGTCGCGTCAGGGTCGCCGCCGGCCATCATGTCGGCGACGGCGCCATTATAGATATCGACCTGGGTCGAGAGCGCGGCGCTGATATCTGCACCCGCGGGCGCGGGCTCCTCAGTCGGCGCAGGCTCTTCCTCTGGTGCGGTCTCTTCTGTCGGTGCGACGTCCTCTGCGGGCGCCTGTTCTTCTACCGGTGCGACGTCCTCTGCGGGTGCAGGCTCTTCTGCCGGCGCGGCTTCCTCTGCGGGAGCAGGCTCTTCTGCCGGTGCGACGTCCTCTGCGGGCGCCGGTTCTTCTGTCGGCGCGATTTCCTCAGCGGGCGCAGGTTCTTCTGCCGGTGCGACGTCCTCTGCGGGAGCAGGCTCTTCTGCCGGTGCAACCTCCTCAGCGGGAGCAGGCTCTTCTGCCGGTGCAACCTCCTCAGCGGGTGCGGGCTCTTCGGCCGGTTCACGTGCCGGCTCTTCTACCACTTCGGGTGCGGGCTCGGCAGGTTGCTCGGGGGCAGGAGCAGGCTCTTCCACGGGTGCTGCTTCAGGCGCCGGTTCGGGCTGCGGTTCTGGCGCCGGCTCCTCGACGGGCTCGGGGGCTGGTTCCTCGACCACCTCGGGCTCGGGGGCAGGCTCTGCCGCCGGGGCCTCTTCCTCGGTCACCTCGGGCGCGGGTTCCTCAGCGGGCTCCGGTTCAGGGGCGGGTTCCTCGACTGCCTCGGGCTCGGGTTCGGGCTCCGGTTCCGGCTGCGCCTCGGGTTCAACGGCCGGCTCTGCCTCGCCGGTAGCGGCAGCGGTGCATTGGTCGACGCTGGAGTAGCCGGCCGCGATGCATGCTTGCGCGAACGCGTCGCGCGCTGCGTCGGTCGCCCCCTCGTCACCAGAGGCTTGGGCCTCAATATAGGCCTGGTAGGCGGCAGCCAGCCCTGAGTCCTGGGCGTTTACGCCAAGCGGCGCGAAAGCGAGGATGCCGAGACTGGTCCCGGTCAGAAGCCAATTCTTGAGGCGCATCGGTTGTCTTTCCTTCTCAGTGCTGGAGCGTCGGGCGACCTGGTACCCCACTCCGAATCTCGTTGCCGAAGCATGGGACGAAGGCGCGTTGCGCTTCCGAAGCATTGCTCCCGCGGACCATAAGGATCATGCCGCGGTTCTGAACCGAACCTGAACGAATGTTCATCCATGACCCTCTTTCCGCATCCTCCCGCGAGGGCCGCAACGCCTGGGTTTGCAGCCGGTTCCAAATCAACCGTCCCGTCAGAGAACATCGGGGATGATGGCGCAATTGCGGCGGACGACTGGTCAGGCGACGGTGGAGATGCTAGCTCCCACCTGTCCACCGGAAAGCCGCTCATGCAGCAAGCATTCGAGACATTGAGCATCGCCACCAACGGCAAGGGTCTCACCGAATTCACGCGCAGTGTGCGCGGATTCGTTGCCGGATCTGGTGTCGGCAAAGGGTTGCTGACCGTCTATGTGCGCCACACGTCGTGTTCTCTCATCATCCAGGAGAACGCTGATCCCGACGTCCAGACCGATCTGGAAGATTTTTTCCGCCGCCTGGTCCCGGAAGGGATGGAGTGGATCGTCCACACCACCGAGGGGCCCGACGACATGCCCGCCCATATCCGTGCGGCACTGACGCAGACCTCGCTTGCGATTCCAATCATCGACGCCCAGCCCGTTCTCGGGACCTGGCAGGGCATCTATCTCTTCGAGCACCGTACACGGCCTCATAACCGGCAGGTGGTGCTGCATGCTATTGGGGAGGCATGATGGACTGGAGCGAGCTTGTTTCCTATTGGCCGCTCATCGCTGGCCTCGTGGCAACCGGGGCGGTGTCGGGGGTGGCAGCGGGGCTGCTCGGCATCGGCGGCGGGGCCATCATCGTGCCGGTGCTCTCTAACGCCCTCCTGTGGATCGGCTACGATGCGGACGTCACCATGCATGTGGCCGTCGGCACCTCGCTCGCCATCATCATCCCCACGGGATTGATGAGCGCGCTGGCCCACAAGCGCCGCGGCGCGCTCGACATGCGGATTTTCAGGCTCTGGGCGCCCTTCATCCTGGTCGGCACACTCATCGGCGGGCTGATGGCCGGGCTCTATTCGGGCGACGTCCTGCGCATCGTCTTTGCAGTCATGGCCTTCGTCATCGCCGCCAATATCGTCACGGGTTTCCAGACACGGTTGATGGGCCATCTCGACGGTTCGAGCCTCACGCATCGGGTCTGTGCCTTCCTCGTCGGCTACATCTCGGCACTGATGGGAATCGGAGGTGGCTCCCTCTCGGTGCCAACGCAAGTGGCGTTCGGGGCGAGCATGCACCGGGCGGTCGGCACCTCGGCGGCGCTCGGCGTCGTCATCGCGGTGTCGGGCACTGTCGGCTTCATCGTCTCGGGCTGGAACGGGGAGGGCCTGCCGCCGCTCAGCCTCGGCTATGTCAACTTCCCCGCGCTGGTGCTGGTGGCGGTGCTGGCGGCCGCGTTCGCGCCCCTGGGTGCGGCGCTCGCCCACCGGCTCGACCAGAAGACGCTCAAGAATGTCTTCGCCGTCTTCCTGGTGCTGGTCGGGCTCAACATGCTCTGGAAGGTGGTGGCCGGGTAGGGCACTTCATTCGACGGTCAGGGCATGTGCATCCTGCTCTAAGGCCGATCCACCTCATAGCGCAGCCTGAGCAACCCATCCGCCTCCACGTGCGCCGAGAGCATCTTGAGCCGCGTCGGCGTCGCGTGCTCCTCGAGTTGCGCTCCGTCGAAAATGCTCGGTGTGCCCAAGCCGCCGATAGCCATCGGGCAGACGAGAAGGTCCACCGCATCGACGAGCCCAGCGCGCAGGAGCGCCCCGTTGAGCCCACCTCCGGCGGTCGAGACCACGCAGTTCACTCCTAGTTTGTCCCGCATCCGCCGCAACGCTTCACGCAGATCGACCCGCTCCTCGCCTGCGACCAAGTAAGAGATGTTCTCGGCGCGTAGATAGGCGAGGTAGGAGCGCGGTGTCGCTCGCGCGACCAGCACCAGGACATCGTACTCGCCCTGGCTCTTCATCGTCCAATGCACCCGGCCCCGGCTGTCAACGACTGTGAACCATTTTTCGTGGCCTGGCCGCTCGCGTACCGACGCGGGCAGGAAATCCGAATAGAGCACTTCGGCGGGTCCATCGAAATGAACATCGTGCCTTTCCGGCGAACCTGCCAGATCGCTAACCAGCGATCCGCTACCCTCGAGCATCGCTTGCGGGGCGTGAACCCGCATGATCTCCTCGGATCGCGCCGCCTCGACGCCCTGCACACTCGCCGGCCAGAGCGCAGTCCAGGCCCGTTCTGTCTCTTCCCGCATCAGCGGCTCATTGCGCCGGAAAGCAATGCGCCCGTCCACCGACGCATTGACGGAGACGATCACTCGCGGTCGATCCATTTCAGGCAACTGTTCCATGGCTCGCCACCTCCTTGGCCCAATTTGGCATCAGGTTTGCGCGCGCGTCAGTGGGATTTTGTGCCCGGTGTCTGAATCTCCGTCCTCTCGTTGGAGGACTTTGTCGAATGCCGATGGTGACAAGCAAACCGGCCGAAAAGCGGTCCTCCAAGAGGGGCTTTCCGGCCGGTTGAAAGGGAGGTCGGTGGGAGCGATCAGTGACTACGGTGGAAGCTCCCACCTCCCCAAGCCCCCTCTGGTGAAGGGGAACTGGATTTCAACCCGCACATAATGGCGGCAGTTGTCGCATTCCAGCGCACGGGCATCAAAAAGCTTCAGTTGTTGCCCAATTCCCACTCTGCCGAAACGATGATGGCGAAGGTGAGCTCGCCGCCCTCGACGGGAACGGAGCTGTCGGCGGCGCGCGCGTAGGCCGCTTCCATCATCGGCTGCGGCGGCTGGTTGTAGGACTGGCTCTCGCTGATCTTTTCGAGCTCGCCCAGGGTCTCGCCGGAGATTTCGGCATAGAGTTCGGCCTTGCGGCGGGCATCGGCGAAGGCGGCGCGGCGCGCCTTGTCGTAAAGGTCGCTGGTGTCGGCGACCGAGAAGGTCACGCCGTTCACCGTGTTGGCGCCGACAGTGACCGCACGGTCCAATATCTGGCCAAGCGAATCAAGCTCGCGCACGCGCACCGTAACCATGTTGGAGACCTGGTAGCCGTTGATCTTGGGCGGCAGGGAATAGCCGTTGGCGTCGCGCGCGTCCGAATAGACGTAGTTAGGGTTGACCGAGAAGCCCGAAGTCTGGATGTCGCGCCGTTCGATGCCGGCGTCCTTGAGCGCGGCGATCAGCTCTTCCATGGCCTTGCTGTTGGCGTCGAGCGCCTCACGGGCGGTTGCGCCCTGGGTCGTGACGCCGGAGTTGACGAACGCGGTATCGGGAGCGGCGGTCACTTCGCCGCGGCCGTCGATGGTGATGGTGCCCGCATAAGCGGGGAGTGCGAAACCGGCGGTGAGGACCAGGGGAACAAGACCGGTAAGCAGACGCATGCTGAAACTCCTTGAATCAATGCCGGCACCTGTCGCCAGCCATTGCGTCAGTAATGGGGCACACCTGAACGGCAGTTGAATGAACCTGTGGATGCGCATGCAACCAAAGGTTGAGGTACGTAGCGCTTGCCTCGAACGCTCGTGACGGGTTAGTCACGGCTGACATTTTAGTGCGGAGAGACGATCGTGAGCGCAATCGTGCCGACCGAAGGGATTCTGCTCGGGAGGGCGCGCAGGCCCGGAGAGTCGCACCCTGTCGTGGTGACGGTCCGTGACGGCGCCGTCCTCGATATCACCGCCAAGGGTTTTGCGAGCGTACGCGATATTGCCGAGAGCGATGATCCGGCCGGCTACGTCGCGGCAGCCAAGGGCGAGGCGATCGGGGCGCTCGATGCCATTCTTGCCAATAGCTGGGCGACCGGGACGGATGATGGCAGCCCCTCGCTCCTTTCCCCGATCGACCTGCAGGCAATCAAGGCATCGGGCGTGACGTTCGTAGTCTCGCTGCTCGAGCGGGTGATCGAGGAGCAGGCGCGTGGCGACGCGGCGCGGGCCGAGGCGCTGCGTGTTGAAATCCTCGATCTCATCGGTACCGATCTTTCGGAGCTTGTGCCGGGCTCGGAGACGGCGATGAAAGTCAAGGAGACCCTGATCGCAAGGGGTGTGTGGAGCCAGTATCTCGAGGTCGGAATCGGGCCGGACGCCGAAATCTTCACCAAGGGCCAGCCGATGTCGTCGGTCGGCCACGGAGCCGATGTCGGGCTGCACCCGGTCTCGAGCTGGAACAATCCGGAGCCGGAGGTGGCGCTGCTGGTCTCGAGCCGGGGCAGCATCCTCGGGGCGACGCTCGGCAACGACGTCAACCTGCGCGATGTTGAGGGTCGTTCGGCGCTGCTGCTCGGCAAGGCAAAGGACAACAATGCCTCAGCTTCGCTCGGGCCTTTCCTCCGCCTGTTCGAGGGCGACTTCACGCTCGAGACCATCTCGAAAGCTGATATCGACCTTGCGGTCACCGGCGAGGACGGGTTCGAGCTCAAGGGTAAATCCTCGATGAGCCAGATTTCGCGCACACCGGAATCGCTTGTCAAAGCAACGATCGGGGCGCATCACCAATACCCTGACGGGCTGGTGCTCTATCTCGGCACCATGTTCGCGCCCATCCAGGACCGCGACGGTGCCGGCAAGGGTTTTACCCATAAGCTCGGCGACACCGTCTCGATATCTACACCGACGCTTGGCACGCTCTCGAACCGCGTGCGGCTTTCTACCGAGTGCCCGCCCTGGACCTATGGCGCAAGCCATCTCATGCGCGACCTGGCGCGGGCCGATCTCCTCTAACCGACTGCATAAGGCTTTTGCGATGACCGAATTCTACAAGAACCTGATCGATGGCGAATGGGTGGGCGCGGACGGAGCCGAGAACATCAATCCTTCCAACATCAACGACGTGATCGGCGTCTATGCGCGCGCCACCGTCGAAGACACAAGCCAAGCGATCGCCGCGGCCAAGGCTGCTTTTCCTGCCTGGTCGCGCTCGGGGATCCTCGAGCGGCATGCGATCCTGCGCAAAACCTCCGATGAAATCATGGCGCGCAAGCAGGAACTGGGCGAACTCCTCAGCCGCGAGGAGGGCAAGACCCTGCCGGAAGGCATTGGTGAAGTGACGCGTGCCGGGCAGATTTTCGACTTCTTCGCGGGCGAGGCGCTCAGGCTCGCGGGCGAGGTACTGCCGAGCGTGCGGCCGGGGATCGGGATCGAAATCACCCGCGAGCCCATCGGGGTCGTCGGCATCATCACGCCCTGGAACTTCCCCATCGCCATTCCGACCTGGAAGATCGCGCCGGCGCTCTGCTACGGCAACACCGTCGTAATCAAGCCGGCCGACCTGGTGCCGGGCTCGACCTGGGCGATCGTCGATATCCTCGTGCGTGCGGGGCTGCCCAAGGGCGTGCTTAATCTCGTGATGGGCAAGGGATCGGTCGTTGGGCAGACGATGCTCGACAGCCCGGATGTCAACGCCATCACCTTCACCGGCTCGGTCAAAACCGGCCGGCGCGTGGCCGAGGCCTCGGTCAAGGTCGGGCGCAAGTTCCAGCTCGAAATGGGCGGCAAGAATCCGACGATCGTGCTCGACGATGCCGATCTCAAGGTCGCGGTCGAGACGGTCGCGCAGTCGGCATTCTTCTCGACGGGTCAGCGTTGCACGGCCTCCTCGCGCGTCATCGTCACGCAAGGCATCCATGATCGGTTCATCGAGGCCCTGGCCGAACGCACGCGCAACCTCAGGGTGGGCGATGCCCTCGCCAAGGATACCGAGATCGGACCGGTGGTTGACCCGAGCCAGTTGAAGCAGGACACCGACTACATCGAGATCGGCAAGGGCGAGGGCGCGAGGCTTCTCGTCGGTGGCGAGCGCGTGACGCGCGACACCGACGGCTACTTCCTCTCACCCGCTCTTTTCGTCGAGGCGACTAACTCGATGCGCATCTCGCGCGAAGAGATTTTCGGGCCGGTGGCAAGCGTCATCAAGGTCAAGGACTACGAGGAAGCGCTGGCGACGGCCAACGATACCGAGTTCGGCCTCTCGGCGGGGATCGTGACCACATCGCTCAAATACGCCACCCACTTCAAGCGCAATGCGGAAGCGGGGATGGTGATGGTCAACGTGCCGACGGCGGGGGTCGACTTCCACGTGCCCTTCGGCGGGCGCAAGGGCTCGAGCTACGGTTCGCGCGAGCAGGGCAAATACGCCGCCGAGTTCTTCACCATCGTCAAGACCGCCTATACAGCGGCCGGTTAGCATCGGAGCACAAAGGGGGAGATCGTTGTCACTCAATCGTCATGAGTGCTGATTTCCCCCAAGCCATTGGAATCGCTAAGCTTGAGGCGATGGTACCGCGGCCGGCGGAACCCTGCCGGAATTGCGCGGTCGCGGTGACCAGCACGCGACCCTGCAAGGATGCGTCATGGATTCCGCCTTTAAACGTCAACTGGACGGCTACGGCCTGACCACCGCCCAGATCTTCTACCGGCTGCCCGACCAGCCTTCGCTGCTGCAGCAGTTCGTCTGGCAGCAGTACGATCTCGCACCGCATTTCCCCGAACTGGTGCACTTCCTCGATTTCTGGAGCAACCGCCTCGATGGTCCGCTGCATTCGGTGCGGATCGCCCACCAGCGGCTGATCCAACCGGCCGAATACCGGGCCGTCAACGGCGTGATCAGCGTTCATTGAAGCCTTGAGCCGGCCACAATCTAGCGGCCGGCGAGCTTCCCCGGCAGCGCAGGGCTGGGTTGAGCGACACGCGCGGCCGATCGGGTCGAACGGCAAAAAACCCATGGTAGGCTGAGATTTACGCATTCCCGAGAATGGATGCGGGAGGCTCCCATGCATTGGGCAGACGCACGTTGCCCAAATGCTGGCGCCATTTGCACAGACGGTCTCGAGCGCGTGAAACCAATTGCGAGGCAAATGCCAATGGCGAAAGCGATCCGTCGGGGTTTCGAACGGTTGTCCATCCTGTGCGGCGCAGTGGTGATGGTGGGGCTCCTGCTTCCCGTGACCGGCGCAGTGGCGCAGGAGCCCTACAGGCTCAGCGTGTCGGACAGGATCCTGGTGCGGGTCGTCGAATGGAAGGCTTCCGAAGCGCTGTTCGAGGAATGGACGGCGCTCGGTGGCGAGTATCTGGTGGGGCCGACCGGAACGACATCGTTTCCGTTCGTCGGCGAGACCGAGAGCGCCGGCAAGACGACGAGTGAACTGGCCGAGATGGTGAGCCAAGGCCTCAAGCAGTCGCTGGGGTTGATCACGCCGCCCAACGTTTCGATCCAGGTGGCCCAGTTCGGTCCAATCTACGTGACCGGGGACGTACAGTCGCCCGGCGAATATCTGTTCTCGCCCGGGCTGAACGTCATCAAGGCATTGAGCCTTGCCGGCGGGGAGCGGCGGACCTCAGATGCCAATTCGCGTGCCGAACGCGAGTTGATCAGTGCCAATGGCGAGTACAAGATCCTGCAAGAGGAGTATCTGCGGCTCCTGGCGCGGCGCGCGCGGCTCGATGCCGAGCTGGCCGGGGCCGATGAGATCACGGTGCCCGAGGACCTTGCCGAGAGCGAAGATGTCGAGGCGCTGATCGCGGCCGAGCAGGCGATCCTCGAGGCGCATTCGCGTCAACTGACGTCGCAGACTTCGGCTCTCCAGGACCAGGTGGCGCTGCTCAATCGGGAGATCGAAACCTTCGCCCAGAAGCGGGAGGCGCTCGAGCGGCAGCTGAGCCTGGCGGAGGAACAATTGGCCAATGTGCGTAATCTTGCGGAGGGTGGGCTGACGCTCGTCTCGCGAGTGTCTTCGCTCGAAACAAACGTGGCGGACCTGCAAGGCCGGCTCCTCGATATCGACACCGCAACGCTGCAGGCCCGGCAGGATATCGGCGACGCCGACCGTGAACAGGCGCAGCTCACCGACGTGCGGGTATCCGAGCTTACACTCGAGCGCCAGGAGGTCGACGGACAGATCGTCGAGCTGGCGATGAAGCTGGCAACGCAGGAGGGGCTCATCCGCGAAGCAGTCGCCTACAGCGGCATTGCCACGGCCGAGGAAGACGCAGTGGCCAGCTACACCTACACCATTGTGCGCGGCGGCGAAGAAATTGAGGCGGACACAACTACCGAGGTCAGCGCCGGCGACGTGATCATCGCCCGGCTCGAGGTCGCGCAATAAAGCGGCGATGTTCCTCCGATGCTTGGGCGGATGCTGCCGAAGCGACCAGCTTGGACCTTGCGGCCCACAGCTTTGCGAACCACACGGCCGGGGTCGCCGGCCGTCTCAATGCGGCGGACAAGTAGCGAAGGGGTACTGAATGAAGCTGGTGTTCTTCCGGGGCAAGGTGCCGAACTTCGGCGACGAATTGAACCTCCATGTCTGGCCGGTCCTCTTGCCGCCGGGCTTCCTCGACGAGGATGAAAGCGAGCTGTTCGTCGGCATCGGCTCGATCATCGGCGATCATCTCGACCCGCAGGCACGCAAGTTCGTCATGGGTTCGGGCTATGCCGGCTATATGGGGCTGCCGGATATCCATGACGGCACGTGGGACATCCGGTTCGTGCGCGGCCCGCATACCGCCGAAAAGATCGGTGTCTCGCCTGATCTCTCGATCTGCGACAGCGCCGTTCTGTTGCGGGCGATGGAATTGCCGGCACCCGCCCAGAACGTCGGCGTCGCGTTCATGCCGCACTACGAGAGCCTCGAGCGCGGTATGTGGGCAGAGGCCTGTCGGCTGGCAGGGATGACGTTGATCGACGCAACGCAGCCGGTCGAGACGGTACTGGCGCAGATCCAGGGTGCCGAGCTCCTCATCACCGAGGCAATGCACGGGGCGATCGTCGCCGATGCATTGCGCACGCCCTGGATCGGGGCTAAGCCGATCTATAGCGGTCACCACATGAAATGGCTCGACTGGTCGGGCGCACTCGACATCGAGCTGCGCATGCATCAGTTGCGCCCGACCAGCCTCCTCGAGCTCTATATCGCCATGACCGGGCGCGGCGGCGGCCAGGGCAAGGCGGGACGGCTCAACGAGATGCCGCTGGCGCGCGCCCCCAACTGGGTCCTCACCCACAGTGCTGCCCGACACCTGCAGAAGATGGCCACACTCGAACCGCAGATGAGCAGCGATTCCAGGATTGCCCAAGTGACCGAGCGGGCGCAAAACGCGGTCGAAGCGTTCGTCAGGAGCCGGGTTTCGGTGGGCTGACGGATATCACGAGCCCGCACGTCCTGCCTCTCGCCCGTAAGGCGGATGGGACAGGC
>NZ_BSNS01000031.1 GCF_030160115.1 Devosia nitrariae
AAGCCGGTGATGGAAGGCAAGGCGGTGCTGTTCAAGAAGTTCGCCGGCATCGACTCCATCGACATCGAGGTCAACGAGCAGGACCCGAAGCGCTTCATCGACATCGTCGCCCCGCTCGAGCCCTCGTTCGGCGGCATTAATCTGGAAGACATCAAGGCGCCCGACTGCTTCGAGATCGAGGAGCAGTTGCGTGAGCGCATGAACATCCCGGTGTTCCACGACGACCAGCACGGCACCGCCATCATCGTCGCCGCGGCGGTGATCAATGCCATGACCCTGGTCGGCAAGGACATCGGCAAGGTCAAGATCTGCACGTCGGGCGCCGGGGCGGCGGCGATCGCCTGCATGAACATGCTGATCGCCGTCGGCGCCAAGCGCGAGAACATCTGGATCGCCGACAGCAAAGGCCTCGTCACCAAGAAGCGCGACAACATGGTCGACCGCTGGCGCGGTGCCTTTGCCCAGGACACCGACGCCACCGAGCTGGCGCAGGTGATGGCGGGCGCCGACATCTATGTGGGGCTCTCGGCCGCGGGGGCATTGAAGCCCGAGATGATGAAGGACATGGCGGAGAACCCGCTGATCCTGGCGCTCTCCAACCCCATCCCCGAGATCATGCCGGAACTGGCCAAGGCGACGCGCCCCGATGCGATGGTGTGCACCGGCCGCTCGGACTATCCCAACCAGGTCAACAACGTCCTCTGCTTCCCGTTCCTGTTCCGCGGCGCCCTCGACTGCGGGGCAACGGTGATCAACGAGGAGATGAAGGCGGCCGCTGCCCATGCCATCGCGCGATTGGCGCACGAGCCGGGCTTGGAGGCCTCGGCGCACGGGGTGCCGGCGATCTTCGGGCCGGACTACCTCATTCCCAACCCCTTCGACCAGCGGCTGATCCTGCGCATCGCGCCGGCCGTGGCCAAGGCGGCGATGGAGACAGGCGTCGCCCGGCGCCCGATCAGCGACTGGAGCGCCTATCGCGACAGCCTGCGGCGCTTCGTGTTCCGCTCGGGCATGGTGATGAAGCCGCTGATCGAGCTGGCCGAAGGCCAGGGCAAGCGCATCGCCTTTGCCGACGGCGAGGACGAGCGGGTGCTGCGCGCCACGCAAGTGATCCTCGAGGACGGCATCGGCCGTCCGATCCTCATCGGGCGCCCATCGGTCATCGAGCACCGCATCGACCGCTTCGGCCTCAAGCTCAAGCCGGGGGTGGACTTCGAGGTGATCAACCCCGAGGACGATCCGCGCTACCGCGACTATGTGGCGCTGTTCCACTCGCTGGTGGGGCGCACCGGGGTGACACCCGACACCGCGCGCACCATCGTTCGCACCAACACCACGGTGATCGGGGCGCTGGCGGTCAAGCGCGGGGAAGCGGACGCGCTGATCTGCGGGCTGCAGGGCCGGTTCATCAAGCACGCGCGCGACATCCAGTCGGTGATCGGGCTGGCCGACGATTCCTCGCAGCTCTCGGCGCTCTCCATGCTGATCATGAACCGGGGCGTGTTCTTCCTGGCCGACACCTATGTCAACATCGATCCCAGCGTCGACGAGATCGTCACCATCACCTGCCAAGCCCGCGACCACCTCAAGCGCTTCAACATCGAGGCCAAGGCGGCGCTCCTCTCCTACTCGAACTTCGGTTCGCGCGAGGGACCGACCTCGGCCAAGATGCGCGAGGTCTATGAGCGCCTGAAGACCATCGCCCCAGACCTGATGGTCGACGGCGAGATGCAGGGGGACCTGGCTATCAGCGAGGACCTCAGGAAGAGCTACATCCCCGACACGGTGCTCAAGGGCGAGGCGAACCTTCTGATCTTCCCCAACCTTGAAGCGGCGAACCTGTCGATGACGCTGCTCAAGGAGCTCAACAACGCCCTGCCGGTCGGCCCGATCCTGATGGGCACCAAGCAGCCCGCCCACATCCTGGCGCCCTCGGTCACCAGCCG
>NZ_BSNS01000032.1 GCF_030160115.1 Devosia nitrariae
CAAGGCTGCCGCAAATGTGGAGGAGACCGGCACGTTCCTGTTCGGCAGGGACCGGGCCATGCTGCGCAAGATCATCGATCAGGCCGCCATCGGCATGGCGGTCACCGGCATGGACGGTGCCATCGTCTACACCAATCTTGCCTTCGATCGGGATTTCCTCGTGGACCGGTCGAGTTCGGCCTCGACCCTTGCCGGCCTCTTCGACCCTGAGGATGCCGTAGCGGCCCAGGCGCTCTCCGACATCCTAGCGGGCCGTCTTCAGAGCTACGACGGCGAGCATCGGTGCCGCGCCTCCAGCAGTCAGCTCATCTGGGCGATGGTTGCGATGTCCGTGCTCGATTCCGAGACCACCGGCGAGCCGATGTACGTCGTCGTCCAGGTCAGCAGCATCGATCGCCGCAAGCACGTGGAAAAAGCGCTTGCCGAAAGCGAGAGCCGCTGGCACTTCGCCCTCGAGGCTGCACGACAAGGCGTATGGGATCATGATGCCCGCACGGGCCGCATGTTCTATTCGCCCATGTGGCGTACCATGCGCGGCATTCCGCAGGACGAGGAGATCGATGACAGCCAGGACGCGTGGCTGGCGCGGCTGCACCCCGAGGATCGCGACCGCATCCGGCAGACCGTTTCACGCCAGAACCAGGGCGAAATGGGCTATGACATCATCGAATACCGCGAGCGCCACCGCGACGGCCACTATGTCTGGATCCTCAGTCGCGGCAAACCCGTCGAATGGGATGAAGAGGGCAACGTGCTGCGCACGATCGGTACCGATACCGATATCACCCATTTGAAGGAAATCGAGGCGCGCCTCGAATATGCGGCGACCCATGACGGGCTGACTGGTCTCGCCAACCGGACATGTTTCCAGAACGCCGTTGCCTCGGCGCTGTCCGATGCGCCGGCCGGCGCCCTGATGTTCATCGACCTCGATCGGTTCAAGCCGGTCAATGACGCACTTGGCCACGCGGCCGGTGACGCGGTGCTGATTGCGGTCGGCCGTGCGCTGCGCAAGGTCCTGCGCGCTGGCGATGTCGCCGCCCGCATCGGTGGCGACGAGTT
>NZ_BSNS01000033.1 GCF_030160115.1 Devosia nitrariae
CACAAGGGCAAGGGCACAAGGCATCAGCGACGCTTGAAAATGACGGACTTCACCTGCAGGAGCCGCTTGCGGGCGAAGACCAGCAGCACCAGTGTATAGACGGCAGCACAGATGCCGATGGTGGCGGGCAGCCGCACGAGCGGATCGGCATCGGCCAGATAGTTCTGTGTCGCCAGTCCGGCGCCCGACATCGCCAGGACTGCAAGGATCGGCAGGGCGAACGAGGCCAGGTAAGACACGAGTGAAACCTTGAGGATGCGCGCCACCATGTGGGCCGTGGGCAACCACATCACGTAGTTCTGGATGACGATGGCGGTCGTCAGTGCGTCGACCCCCCAGGAATGGTAGAGCAGCACGTAGAGCAGCGTGCCCGCCTGCTTGGCTATGAGATAGTAGAACCAGAGGTTCGCCTGCCCCTGGCTCTTGACCAGCGAAGACTGCAGCACGCCGATGCTGGCGAGGAGCCCGAGCGCGCAGAAGGCCTGCACGGCGACCACGGCGCCGGTCCAGTTGTCCCCGAAGGCCAGGGGGATGAAGTCGTGCGCGATGAGGGCCAGGCCGACAAAGACCGGGAA
>NZ_BSNS01000034.1 GCF_030160115.1 Devosia nitrariae
CAGCCAGTAGATCGGCAGCATCAGGAAGATGATGTAGACGGTCGGGACGAGCCAGCGGGCGGTCTTCATCTCAACTCTCCTCGGTCCGCATCATCAGCGTGTAGAAGATCCAGCTCACCGCGAGAACGATCAGGAAATAGACCAGCGAGGTGGCTGCCGCCGGACCGAGATCGAACTGCCCCAGAGCCGTCTTCACCAGATCGATGGACAGCAGAGTGGTCGAACTCCCAGGCCCGCCGCCGGTCAGCACCGACGGTTCGGTGTAAATCATGAAGCTATCCATGAAGCGCAGCAGCACGGCGATGGTGAGCACCCGCTTCATCTTGGGCAGCTGGATGTAGCGGAAGACCGCCCAAGGCTTGGCGCCGTCGATCTTGGCCGCCTGGTAGTAAGCCTCGGGGATCGAGACCAACCCGGCATAGGCCAGCAGCACCACCAGCGACGTCCAGTGCCAGACATCCATGGCGATGAGCGTGACCCAGGCCGAGACCGGCTGGCGCGTGTAGTTGTAGTCGATGCCCATGGAATTGAGGGTATGGCCGAGCAGGCCGATATCGGGCAGCGCCATGATGTTCCACATGGCGCCGACGACGTTCCAGGGTATCAGCAGCGGCAGCGCCATCAGCACCAGGCACACCGACACCCATGTGCCACGCCTGGGCATTGTGAGCGCGATGGCGACACCGAGCGGGATTTCGATCAGCAGGATGGTGCCGGTGAAGAACAGCTGCCGGCCGAGGGCGCCGTGAAAGCGCGGATCGCGCAGCACCTGCTCGAACCAGGTGACGCCGGACCAGAAGAAGGTGTTGTCGCCGAAGGTTTCCTGAACGGAATAGTTGACGACGGTCATCAGCGGAATCAGGGCGTTGAACGCAACGAGAAGCACCACGGGCGTAACCAGGAGCCAGGCACGGTTGTCGGCTGTCTTGTTCATCGCCCTGCTCCTCCGATCAGCCAACCGTCGCGGTAGAGCCGAGTCTGGCCGGGCGCGAAGCCGAGATTGACGGCTCCCGACGGGATCGGTTCGCCCTCGTCGACCAGCAGTTTTATGCTGTGCCCGCGGCTCTCGGTATCGATGATGCGGTAGCGGCCTGCATCGGCGACGTTGGTGACCGTGGCCGGAATGCCCGTGGGCGCGAAGCGCACGAATTCCGGGCGGATGCCGAGTTCGACGACGCCCTCGGCGGCGGCAACCGGATTAGCGACCTCGACGGGCTGGCCGCCAAACAGCGCCGTACCATTCTCGATCTTGGCGGGCAGCACGTTCATTCCAGGGGAGCCGATGAAGTGGCCGACAAAGGTGTGCTGTGGCTGCTCAAACAATTCGACGGGCGTACCGATCTGCACCACCTCACCAGCATTCATCACCACCACCTGGTCGGCGAAGGTCAACGCTTCGGTCTGGTCGTGGGTCACATAGATCATGGTGGTACGCACACGCTGGTGCAGTTCGCGCAGCTTTGAGCGCAACACCCATTTGAGATGCGGATCGATCACCGTCAGCGGCTCGTCGAACATCACCAGATTGACGTCGGGGCGGACCAGCCCCCGGGCCAGCGAGATCTTCTGCTTGCCGTCGGCGGTGAGGCCCGCCGCACGCTGCCGAAGCATCGGGGTCAATTCGGTGAGTTCCGCGATCTCGGCCACACGAGGAGCAATCTCGGCTTCGGCCATGCCGCGATTGCGCAGGGGGAAGGCGATATTGTCGTAGACGCTCATCGTGTCGTAGACGACGGGGAACTGGAACACCTGCGCGATGTTGCGTGCTTCGGGAGAGAGTCCGGTGACGTCGCGATCATCGAACAGGATGCGTCCCCGCGTGGGGCGGAGCAACCCGGACATGATGTTGAGCAGCGTGGTCTTGCCGCAGCCGGACGGCCCGAGCAGCGCGAAGGCACCGCCATCTGCCCATTCGAGATCGAGACGCCGCACAGCCCACTCGACGTCACCCTCGGCAGGGTCGAAATAGGTGTGGGCGAGATCTTCCAGCGTGATCCTGGCCATCAGACACCGCCTTTCACGCGCACGCCATCGGGGGTGAACATCATCGCCTGCCCCAGATCGGCGAAGAAGGTGCCCGTGGAGCCGACCGCGACACGATGCACGCCATGCGACTGGCTGACCCAGGTATCGTTCGGCAGCTCGAAATGGATGACGCTTTCGGAGCCCGAGATCTCGGTCACCAGCACATTCCCGGTCAGCGGCGTATCCGTCTCGCGCCGCCGCTTGATGGCCACGTTGTGCGGCCGCAGAGCCAGCATATAGTCGCCGTCGGCGGCGCTGGCGAGCGGGCCTGGGATTGGCCAGTCGAGGCCTCCCGGCGCCAGCAACCGATGGCCGGCCTTGCGCACCGCGATGGTGTTGATCGGCGGTTCGGAAAAGATGGCTGCGCTCTCGAGGTTCGCCGGCTGGCGATAGACGGTGCCGGTCGGACCGAATTGCCGCACCCGACCCTTGGCCAGCGCCGCCGTGTGGCCGCCGAGCAGGAGTGCCTCGGACGGTTCGGTCGTCGCGTAGACCACAGTGCAGCCGCGACCCGACAGCAGCTTGGGCAGTTCGTCGCGCAGTTCCTCGCGCAGCTTGAAATCCAGATTTGCCAGTGGCTCGTCGAGCAGCACGAGGTCGGCATCCTTGACCAAAGCACGGGCGAGCGCGGTGCGCTGCTGCTGCCCGCCGGAAAGCTCGGATGGCCGGCGGTTGAGCATCGGCGTCAGCCGCAAGAGGTCGGACACGGCCAGCACGCGCGACTTGATCTCTGCGCCATTGACGCCGGCGACCCGCAGGGGCGATGCAATATTCTCGAACACGTCGAAATTCGGGTAGTTGATGAACTGCTGGTAGACCATCGAGACGTTGCGCTGCTGCACCGGCACGCCGGTGACGTTCCTGCCGCGGAACCAGACTTCGCCCTCGGTGGGTCGCTGCAGTCCCGCCATCAGTTGCATCAGCGTCGTCTTGCCGGCGAGCGTCGTACCGAGAAGGATGTTGAACCCCTCATCCTCTAGCGTGAGATCGGTCGGGAAGATGTGGACTTCGTTGCCCACCACCTTCGACACGTTGCGCAGTTCTAACGACATGCAGGAGCTCGCTGGCGGCGGAAGGTTGAAACGCGGCCCCGGAACAACACGCGTCCCGGAGCCGCCACCCTGGGAGGACGCTACTGGTTTTCGGTCCAGCGCTTGACGAGCTCGTCATAGGCTATGGTCTCGCCCGGCGGCTTCTCGTTCTCGAGAGCGGCGTGTGGGCCACCCTCCTTGCCGAGCCATTCGGCCGGATCGACCTCCGGATTCAATCGCGGCCCGCAGCCGCCATAGGTGTTGTTGGCCTCGTCGGCGGCCTGCATGCGGGCCATGGTGGTGTCCATCTCGGCGGCCAGGCGGTCCATGGCTTCCTGGGCCGTGAACGCACCGGAGTTCACGTCACCGATCTGCTGCCACCAGAGCTGGGCAAGCTTGGGATAGTCCGGCACGTTGACCCCCGTCGGGCTCCACAGCACCCGGTCGGGCGAGCGGTAGAATTCGACCCAGCCGCCCAGCTTCGGGGCCCGCTCGGTGAAGCTCTCATGCCGGATGTCGCTGTCGCGGACGATGGTGAGCCCGGTATGGGCCTTCTTCAACGAAACCGTCTTGGAGACGACGAACTGGGCATAGAGCCAAGCGGCGGCCATGCGGTCGGGAGGCGTCGACTTGAACAGCGTCCAGCTGCCTACGTCCTGGTAACCGAGCTTCTGACCATCCTGCCAGTACGGCCCGTGCGGCGACGGCGCCATCTTCCAGAGCGGCGTGCCTTCTTCGTCGACAGTGTTGTTGCCCTCGCTCTGGGGCTTGACCATGTCGGCGAGGAAGGCTGTGTACCAGAAGATCTGCTGGGCCACATTGCCCTGCGCCAGTGCCGGGAGCGACTGGTAGAAGTCATAGTCGGCGGCGCCCGGCGGAGCGTAGGCGCGTAGCCACTCGTCCCATTTGCGGATGGCATAGACCGAGGCCGGTCCGTTGGTTTCGCCGCCGCGGCTGACCGACGCGCCCTGCGGATTGCAGCTGCCCTCCTCCATGCGGATGCCCCATTCGTCGATGGGCCGGCCGTTGGGCAGCCCCGGCGATCCGGAGCCGGCCATCGACAGCCAGGCGTCGGTCATGCGCCAGCCGAGGTCGGGCGCGCGCTTGCCGTAATCCATGTGGCCGTAGATTCGTACGCCGTCGATTTCACGGACGTCCTCGGAGAAGAACTGAGCGATGTCCTCATAGGCCGACCAGTTCACGGGCACGCCGAGCTCGTAGCCGTACTTGGCCTGGAACTGCTCCTTCAGGTCCTCCCGCTCGAACCAGTCGGCGCGGAACCAGTAGAGGTTGGCAAACTGCTGGTCGGGCAGCTGCCACACCTTGCCGTCGGGACCGGTGGTGAAGGAGATGCCCATGAAGTCGTCGAGGTCGAGCATCGGGTCGGTGACCTCGGCGCCGTCGCCTTCCATATAATCGGTGAGGTTCACCGCGCTCTGCAGCCGCGAATGCGTCCCGATCAGGTCGGAATCGTTGACATAGGCGTCATAGAGATTCCGATTGGTCTGCATCTGGGTCTGGACGGCCTGCACGACCTCGCCCTCGCCGAGAATCTGGTGGTTCACCCTGATGCCGGTAATCTCTTCGAACGCCCGCGTCAGGACCTGAGCTTCATATTCGTGCGTCGGAATACCCTCACTCAGCACGTTGATTTCCATGCCGGCATAGGGCTCGGCAGCCTCGATGAACCACTGCATCTGCTCCAGTTGCTCGTCGCGCGACAGCGTCGACGGCTGGAACTCACTGTCAATCCATTTCTCCGCGGCCGCCATGTCGGCGACCGCCGGTGCCGCATACGTCATCACGGCCGCAGTCGCGACCGTGACCAACAGGTTGGTCTTCATTAGGATATCCCTCCCTGAACATCGACGCTCCTCAAGCGTCGTCAGCCTCTTCCTCTAGAAGCTGTTAACCACCATCAAGTGAAAAAAAACGAACGTCAAGTGAAAATATGACTATCGAAGTGAAGCCACTCTTGTATACATATGAACTCAAACAGGAGGATTGACGTGGACCGACTGACGCCACGTCAGGCAGACATTCTGGCGCTGGCCCGGCAGCACGGGCGTGTCGATGTCGATGGGCTGGCACTGCATTTTACCGTTACGCCGCAGACGATCCGCAAGGATCTCAATGAGCTGTGCGACCGGCGGCTACTCAACCGCATGCATGGCGGAGCCACCTACCCCTCCGGCGTCGCCAATTACGGCTACGAGGCGAGGCGCATGCTGGCGGCCGACGGCAAACGCCGCATCGGTCTGAAAGCGGCGGATCTGATCCCCGACCACGCCTCCATCATCATCAATATCGGCACCACCACCGAGCAGGTGGCCATGGCACTCCGCCGCCATGAGGGCATCATGGCGGTGACCAACAACATCAATGCCGCCAACATCCTGCGCGAGGTGCAGAGCGCCGAAGTCGTCATTGCCGGCGGGCTGGTGCGGCATTCGGATGGCGGCGTCGTCGGCGAGGCCGCGGTGGATTTCATCCGCCAGTTCCGGGTCGACTATGCGATCATCGGCGCTTCGGCGATCGATGCCGACGGAACGCTGCTGGACTTCGATTTCCGTGAAGTGAAAGTTGCTCAGGCAATCATCGAAACCGCCCGCGAAACCATCCTGGTCGCCGACGCCATGAAGTTCTCCCGCAAGGCGCCGGTGCGCATCGGGCACCTGGAGCAGATCGACGTCTTCGTCACCGATGAACCGCCACCGCCGGAGATTACCGAAATCTGCCTGGCGGCGGGTGTCAGATTGGAGATCGCCGCCGAAACAAGTGCAGAGCAATCCGTGGCATGACCAAAGCCGGTCGGAACGGGTCTACGACGTCCTGGTGATCGGCGGCGGAACGGCACCGACATCGCCTGCGACGGACCTGTGTGCGGACCGTATGCGAGGTTGAATGCCGCTACAGGTCAGCGGGTTGAGCCGCGCCGCACCAGTTCGGCGTCAACGACGATTTTGCGAGACGGGCTGGTCGGCAGCTCAATGTATTCAAGCAAGAGGTCAGCGGCCAAATCGATCATCGTAGATACTGGCTGGCGAACAGTGGTCAGATCGTAGGCGGCGCCGCCGGCAAGCTGGATGTCGTCGAAACCGGCAACGGCCAACTGATGCGGCACCGCAAACCCAAGTTCACCACGGGCCACATCGAGGGCGGCCATGGCCATCAGGTCGTTACCACAATAAATGGCATCGATCGGCTCGGCCGATGACAGCAGCCTGCGCGCCCCCCGCAGAGCGTCGGTGTAGACGAAGTTTCCGGTAGCCACGGACGACAGGATCGCTCCCCGCTCGCTCAGGCCCTGCTGGAATCCCTCATGCCGCAGCCGATTGGATGTCGAGTCCGGGTGCCCGGATAAATAGGCGAGCCTTCGGCAGCCGCCATCGGCCATAAGGTGGCCCATCCGGCGGGAGATTTCGAAGCTGTCGACGCTGACCGATCCGATCGGCGCGACCGGATCGCCGCTGGTGGTGGATATGCCCGGGCTGAATACCAGTACCAGGGGTATCCCGAGCCCGACATATTTGGCCGCCGTGTCCGGTGACAAGTCATTGGTCAGGAACATGCAACCATCGACGCGATACTCGATCATCCCCGGGAGCGCCGATTGCAGATCGCTCTCGGCGTCGCCGGAGTAGATGAAGCTCTTGAGCCCCTCGCGCTGCAGCCGGCGGGCGAGGCGCTCGAGCGCCACGGCAAGGAACGGATTTTCCAGGCCGCCGGTGATCACCCCGATTATGCCGCTGCGGCGCGTGATCATGCCCCTTACCAGGGCGTTTCGGTGATAGCCGAGCTTTTCGGCAGCACTCAGAACCTTCTGGCGCGTCTCTGCCGAGACGCTGGCGCCTTCGGTCAGTGTACGCGATACGGCCGAGCGGGAGACGCCAGCCAACCGGGCGACGTCGAGCGCAGTAACCCGACGCGGACGAGGAGCGGGACTCGACTTCGGGCTCATGCCACTGCGATTGCGCCGGTTATCAGGCCCGTCGCTTCTTCGGGCGTGGTGTCGGCGATGGGTTTGTCCGCGACCTTGCGTCCGCGGCGCAGCACGACCAGTCGGTCGGCGACGGCAAACACGTCCGGCATGCGGTGGCTGATCAGGACTACGGTTATGCCCCTGTCGCGCAAACGTTTGATCAGATCGAGAACCGTGCCGACCTGTCGCACACTGATCGCGGCCGTTGGTTCGTCCATGAGCACGATCCTGGCGTCAGAAAGGCGGGTACGGGCAATTGCCACCGCCTGGCGCTGGCCGCCCGACATCAGACGCACCTTGTCGTTCGGCCGGGTTTCGGATTGCAATTCCGAGAACAACTCGGCCGCGCGCCGCGCCATGGCGCGGTAGTCGAGTATGCTAAATGGCCCTATCCGGCGCCTGAGCTCGCGCCCGAGGAACACATTGTCGGCGGCCGTCAGATTGTCGCAAAGCGCGAGGTCCTGATGGACGACCTCGATGCCGCTCTGTCGTGCACCGGCGCTGCTGGCAAACCGCACACGCTCCCCAGCGAGGATAACCTCGCCCGCGCTCGGTTGGAAATTTCCTGCAATTATCCGCACGAGCGTCGACTTGCCCGCACCATTGTCGCCCATCAACCCGACGACCTCACCCTGCCCCAGCTGGACATCGATGCCCTCCAGCGCCTGGATGGCGCCGAAGTGTTTGGAAATGTTTTTGAGTTCGAGAATGGGAGGTTTCATTGGGCTTGCCTGCGGCGCACCGCGAACTGGTCGAGAGTCACCGCCGCCACGAGAGTAATTCCGATGACGATCTGCTGGATGAAGGAGGAGACGTTGAGCAGCACCAGGCCATTGGTGAGCACGCCGAGCAATAGCGCTCCGATAACGGTGCCCACAATACTGCCGACACCACCAAAAAGACTGGTGCCCCCGATGACGACAGCGGCGATGACGGTCAACTCGAGACCGCTGCCGGCGACGGCCTCGGCGGAATTGAGCCGGGCGGAGAGCAAAAACCCCGCCAACCCGCACGCGAACCCGCTGATGACGTAGGTGATGAAGACGACACGCCTCGTCGGCACTCCATTGAGGTCCGCCGCTCGCTCATTGCCGCCTGTCGCATAGACGTGCTTGCCGAAGACGGTGTAAGTGAGCACGAAATGAGCAATCAGGGCGGCACCTAAGAAAATGACGACCGGCACGGGCACCATGCCGATCCGTCCTTGTCCCCACCAGGCATAGTCGGCCGAGAAACCTGAAATCGGGCCGCCGCCGGAAAACAGCAGCGCCGCCCCTCGGAATGCCGTCAACCCTCCCAGGGTTACGACGAAGGGCGGCACCTTCAGCCGCGTGATCGCCAAACCCTGCACTGCGCCCCCCAACATGCCGGCGGCGAGCGCCGCAAGGACCACCAGGAACAAGGGATTGGCGGCCGTCGCCGCGCCCCCGAGGGCGAAGCGGTCGTCCAACCCGCCTTTGGCGACATATGCCCCAACCAGCCCCGACAGTGCCAGCAACGACCCGACGGAGAGATCGATCCCCTTGGTCAGGATCACGAACGTCATTCCAATGGCGACGAGGCCGGAAATCGAAACCTGACGAAGAATGTTGAAGACGTTGAGCGGGTGGGCAAAGCGCGGTTCAAGGGCGGTGAACACCGCAATCAGCAACAGCAGGAACAGTGGAGCCGCGTAACGTGCGGCGAACTCGGCGGGGTCGAATCTGCCTACGCGCAAAATGGTATCGGGCATCGGTGACATCGCGTCCTCGAGAGGAGGGCCCGCACTTGCCGGGCCCTCACATGTGTCGGCAACTAGATCTCATCGAGCCGTTCAGCCTCGTCGATATTCGCCTCGGTGATGGCGATGGGCTCGAGCAGTATGAGCTCCTCCGGCTGCTTGCCATCGCGCAGGAACTCCACGAGCGCTTGCAATGCCGTGCTGCTCTGGCCGCCCGGGAATTGCTCGATAGTGGCGGCCAGACCTCCATCACGCACCGAGGCCAACGCTTCGGGCAGGGCGTCGAAGCCGATGATCGGAATGTCCAGCCCCCGCTCCTGGGTGACTTGAATGGCACCGAGGGCCATATCGTCATTGGCCGCCACGATGACGTCCGGCGGTGTGCTCATTCCGGCCAGGAGCGCTTCGGTCACCGAGGCACCTTCCGCGCGCGCAAAATTGGCGGTCTGTTCGGCGACGAACTCGTAACGGTCGGAGACGGGATCGAGCACGTTGTGCAGGCCTTGGTTGCGATCAATGGCTGGGCTGGCGCCGGGCTGGCCCTGCAAGTTGATGATGCGCGCGCCGTCCGGGAACATTTCCATGATCAGGCGACCCTGGGCCTCCCCACCGAGCACGTTATCGGCGCCGACATGAGCGAGAATACCCGGAACGCCCTCCACGCGCCGGTCGATGGTCACGACGGGAATGCCCGCATCAACCGCCTGCTGGAGGGCCGGCGCCATCGCCACGGCATCGAGCGGACTGATGATAATACCATCGACGCCGCGGATGATCGCCGCTTCGACATCGGCGGTCTGTTTGGTCGTCTGGTTCTGACCGTCGGTTTCGATCAGCTCGATGCCGCCTATGCTCTCAGCCTCCTGGCGCAGAGCATTCTGCATGTGAACGAAAAATGGGAACTCCAGCGCCGGCATCGACGATGTGATCGTCAGATCCTGAGCCTGAGCGGCGCCAGCGCCTCCCATCAACGCGGCCAGGAGCACGCCGGAAAACAGAAACTTCGAGCGGAACAACGTCATGACTTCTCCTCCTCCGAAGGCGCCGGTTAGGCAATTTTCTGATGGGCGCCACAACGATATTTCCCGAGAAAACCCCATGCTTTCTCGCATTGCACATGTGTGCAATGAACCCTAACGCGGCTTCGAGCAGGGGGTCAATGCAGCCCTCACTCGCTGGTCCTGCGACTGACGGCTGGTGGCCGGTGCCGCCGGTCGGATTCAGAAGCCGGGTCGTCATTTGCGATTTGCGCAAGCGCCGGCAGGCTGGATAAAGCTTTGACGCCGGCGACGGAAGATGACGAGGAACAATCTTGAAGATCATGTGTCTCAACGCATGGGGCGGGCGGCTCCCCGACCGCCTTCTGCCCTATCTGGAAACCGTTGCTCCCGATGTCCTCTGCCTGCAGGAGGTGGTGGCAACGCCCGCTTCCCCCCGGCCCTGGCTCACCTATCGCGATGGCGACCACGTGCTGGAGCAGCGCGCTGATCTTATGGGCGAAGTCGCCGCGGCCCTGCCGCAGCACAGAGCGATGTTCTGCCCGGCCTCCCGGGGCGCCCTCTGGGACGGCGCCGAGCCGGTCTGGTCGCAATTCGGCATCGCCACCTTTGTGCGCGCTTCGCTCGCGGTCGTCGGGCAGGCCCAGGCGTTCGTCCACGGCGCCTTCTCGCCCGACGACTTCGGCGAGCACCCGCGTCCGCGCAGCGCCCATGCCGTGCGCGTCCATGAGTTCGAGACCGGCCGCACCGTCTCCATCGCCCACATGCACGGGCTGCGCATTCCGGGCGACAAATCCGATTCGCCCGAGCGCCTGGCCCAGGCCAGGCGGTTCGCAGACCTCATCGCCCGCACCGCCGAAGATGGTGACCTCGTCGTTGCCTGCGGCGATTTCAACGTCGAGCCGCAAAGCCAAACCTTCGAGATCCTGGCCGAGCTCGGCCTCACGGACCTCGTCACCACGCGCCGTTTTTCCGGTACACGCACCTCGTTCTATGAAAAAACCGGGCGCTTTGCCGACTACATGCTGGTCGGCGCCGACACAAGGGTTGCCCGCTTCGACGTCGTCGAACAGCCGGAAGTCTCCGACCACCGCCCCCTGCTGCTCGAGATCTGAACAGGCGGTGATGTTGCACCAACCGCCTTTAAATGGTTCAGAGGCCTACAAGAAGTAATAGTCGCCGTCGCCAATCTGGGTCGGGCCGTCTGCCATCTGCACCATTATGAGCCCGTCATTGCCGGGATTGTCGGGGTCTGTCACCTTGTAGATCTGCAGCAGCTGATTGTCGCTGGCATAACGATCGAAGGTCAGCGTTGCATCTCCGCCGAAGCCCAATAGGCTGATGAAGTCCTGCTCGCCGGAACCGGAATGACCGGCCCCATGGAAATCGATGATGTGATCGAAACGACCGTTCGACTGCCGCGGATCGGCGATATCGCCGGCTGCGAAAATGAATGTGTCATTGTCCGCGCCGCCCTGCATGCGGTCCACGCCCTGGCCGCCGGTGAGCTTGTCCCGTCCCCGTTCGCCGCGCAGTAGATCGTTGCCGGCACCGCCATTGAGGGAGTCGTTGTATCGGCTGCCTGTCAGATCGTCGTCGCCGCCCCTCGCTGCTACAAGCACGGCATGATCGCTCGTCTGGTAGCGCACGATGTCGACGCCATTGGTGAGCGACATGTACTCGGGTCCGGCCATGGAGCCGCCGACCGTGATGGTGATCGTTGACAGGTTGCTGTTGCCCTGGCCGTCCGTCGCCATGACCGTGAACGTATCGGTGCCGACGAACCCGGACTGCGGACGATAGTCGAACAGATTGCCGCTGAGAAACGACGCGTGATAGTGGACGCTGCCGAGATAGTCGCCTTCCGGAAATGGGTAGTGATTGCCGTCGAACCGGGTGTCGAGCTCGACAGTGCCGTAGTCGGGCCCATCGACAATGGTAAAGCTCAAAAAGTCGAAGTCTGCGTCGGTCGCTAGGAATTCGACATCGAGCACCGACTGTCCCCCTGCCAAGACCACGTTGAGATCGGAGAGGACCGGCGCGGTGTTGACAAACGTATCGGGCAACTCAACGCCGTCCTCGACGATGATCTGATGCTCGCCATACTGCGTGTTCTGGCCGCTGCCATAGGGAGTGGCGCCTTTATACGTCACCACGAAATCGTCAGAGGATTCGGCGGTTACCGAAACGACGTCCAGGGACAGGAAGGCCGCCTCGGCATGGACGGTGCGGATGAAATTACCGTCGTTGTCGAAGAGGTAGGTATCGAGCTCGGAAACTGTTTCAATCCTGCCGTGGTGGGTGAAGCCGGTGATGGCAAAGAAGCCGTCGAACACGTCGACCGATTCCAGTGTTACCCAGCCATAGAAAAAGTCCGGCAGGGCTCCGATGGGATCGGAAACGTCGCCTTGCGCATCGGTCAAGGTGAAGGAGTAGGCGACATGCGGTCCGCCTCCCTCCAAGACAGTCAGTTCGCTGCCATTGCTGAGCGTCGGCATCATGATCCTCTTAACTTCATAGGGGGAGGAGGGCATGGGCACGTTGTGCGAGGCAGGCTACCAAGACACGTAGAGGCCTCCGATGGCGATGCTCAAACAGGGTGTTCAAAGCATGAAGATTGGACCCCTGATTGCGCAGACCTCATCACACTGAAACCGTCTGGCCGAGTTGATCGGCTAATCCCTGAGGATAGAGAGCTATGCCGTCCGGCAGGTGATGGGGATCGAACCACCGCGCGGTCCAGACGCTCATGTCGTTTTCAACGAGATCGACTGCATCCCGCTTGTAATAGGATTCGTCGTGCAGCCGGACCGGAGCGGCAAAGATATACTCGTGACCTACCGCACCTTCATGCACAAAGAGATTTTCGAGCGCGATCCAGGGACCAAGGATGGTGGTGCCGCAATGGAGTTCCTCCTCGAATTCGCGCTCAAGGGCCTGTTCCCGTGTCTCGCCGAATTCGACCGTGCCGCCGGGCGGGCGGATACCCTTGACCTGCCCGTTGTCCTGCTTCACCTCCGCCGCCAGAATCCTGCCCCCATTCCAGATGAGGCCGAGGACTTTTACGCGGATCTTTTCGGGTGGTCTCCACATGGACATGTGACCTCAAGGGATGGTTCGGTCGGTGGGATCCGATCAGCCGGCGTCGACTACCTCGCTACGGCCAAAGGGCGGATGCGGCGCCAGCCCCCGTTCGGCGGTGGACATGGCATTCAGGCTGAACTGGAACCTCTGCCGGCCGAAGGCCGTCCAGTCGATCGTTTCGCTGAGCTTGAGCAGGCCCCAGGCCTTGGCGGCCTTCGGCGGATGCGGCCAGCTTTCTGACAGCGATTGGAGCGTCACATGCGGAATGGCGTCAACGATGGTCAGACTATTCCAATGCACGTGTCCGGACACGCAGATCATGGGCATGCGGGCTTCGCGCAGAGCGGCCTGAATCGGCTCGAGTTCAGGGTAGATCGAGATGCCGTAGTTGGCGTGGAAGTAATAATTGCTGCGCTGCGACTGCCCCGACAGGGGAACGTGCGACACGACGAGCGTAGGCTTTACTGCCTGCCGTACGTGATCGGCAAGCCAATCGAGGTCCCCGTCGGCGAGGCGGAAGGTGTCGCCCTCGGGTAGCCGGTGGATGCGCGTGTCCGCCCGCCATACCAGCACCTGCCAGGAGCCGAGGTCCACAACTTCATGGCCCATTGACTGGTCGAGGATCGCTTCATTCTCCGCAACGCTGAGGAAATCGCGGTCGTGATTGCCGCAGAGGTGCCGGATCGGCACCCGTATAGACGCAAACGCAGCGGCGACCTCGTGCTCCAGCATCAGGTCCGTATCGTGGCTGCGGTCGGCGATGCGGTCGCCGAGATCGATCACCAGATCAGGCTGTTCGGCCGCCACGAACTCGGCGAATTGCGCAAAAAGCTGCAGCGCCTGCGAACTCTTCTTGGTCAGGACATCCTCGCCGTGGTGGATATCGGCAATGAAGGCGATGCGGGGCACGGGCTTGCGTCCTCCTGAAGGCGGCATGCGGGCGTGAGTAGCCCGGCGCGGCCGGCGCGACAAGTGCGAGGTCGCCGTATTGTGCGTCGTTGCACCCCGATCCGCAGGATGCTCAAGCCTAATGCATGCGATCCAGGAAGCGATCCGTTCGATAATTCACGGAACACCTGGGCGATTGGCCTTGGCTTTCGGTGAAAATGTCGCAATAACAAGGAGTTGCAAGTGACCCAACCGATTCGGGGCGCAGCAGGCGCACTGCGTTTTTCTCGAGGAGCCGCAGATGATCAGGACTTCAGGAAAGCAGACCCTGCGTTGGGCTGCCGTCGCCGGTGCGATCGCGGTTTCGGCCGGCGCGGCTCAAGGGCAATCGGGGGTGCCGCTGCTGCGCGTCTATATTGACCAGCCTTATTTCTACGATGTCCTCGCCGAGGGCGTGAGAGAGGAGGGTGAAACCGCCTATGCGCTTGATGTCGTCCTCGAGGGCAAAGAGGTCGGCCGCTCCGAGGTTGTCTACGACTGCGCAAGCGGCGACTATGAGGAAACCGAGATCGATGCGTGGACCGGTGGGGCCAAGGATTTCCTGCCCGCCGCACTCCTGAGCTTTGCGCAGCGCTACTGCTGAGCCTGTTGCCGACGCACAACAGGGGGCGGCAAGCCGAAGACCGTCACATAAACCGGCCACAATTTACCCTGACAAGCGTAGGTGTGCTGAAGCATGGCCCCGGCCGGCGTGCGGACCGCCGGAGCGTTGCCCAGCACCGAGAATTTACCTTTACGCTACCAATTGAAGTGTTTCCTCTCCGGTGTCCCATGGGCTAAGGACGGGCGAACGCAACCGCATCAGGGCTCTTCATATGGATTTTCGCATCTCTCCCGACGACCGCGTAGGCGGGCAGCAGAACCAGCGTGCCGCAAAGAGCGCGCCGGGGCGCAAGGGAGAGCGTGTGGAACCGACGCTGGGCGCGGGGGTGGGCCAGTTCGTTGATGACGAGCGTTCAGGCGGCGTTCCGGGTAAACCGCAAAAGCCTTCCCGACCGCAAAAGCGCGGGCGCGCCAAGCCGGCCAAGGCTGCCAAGCCGAGGAGGAAGCGGCGGGGCGCTGGCGGTTTCATCGTCGGCCTCTTCTACTGGGCGTTCGTTGCCTGCCTCTGGGGCGGAATCGCCGCCATGGGAATCGTGGTCTATTACGGCATGCAGCTGCCCTCGTCCGATACTTGGGCGGTGCCGGACCGGCCGCCCAATATCCGCGTAGTGGCCGCCGACGGACGGCTGATCTCCAATCGCGGCAAGACCGGCGGTGAAGCCATCGGCTACAGCGAGCTGCCCTGGTACGTGCCGGCGGCCTTCATCTCGGCCGAAGACCGGCGCTTCATGCACCACTTCGGTGTCGACCCCCTCGGCCTGGCGGCTGTCCTCATCGAAAGCGTCCAGGCGCGCGGCGTCACCCGCGGGGCCTCGACCATCACCCAGCAGGTGGCCAAGAACCTGTTCCTCTCGCCCGACCAGACGCTCGGGCGCAAGGTGCAGGAGGCGGTGCTCGCCGTCTGGCTCGAGCAGAACTACACCAAGCAGGAAATCCTCGAGCTCTATATGAACCGCGTCTATTTCGGCGCGGGCGCGACCGGCATCGAGGCGGCGGCGCAGACCTATTTCGGCGTTTCGGCGCGCAATCTCTCGCTCGGCCAGGCGGCAATGCTTGCCGGCATCCTGCCCGCGCCCTCGGCCTACAACCCCAAGAACGACCAGCAGCAGGCCATCCAGCGACAGCGCCTGACGCTCAACGCCATGGTGCGTGACGGCTTCATCACCCGCGAAGAGGCCGACGCGGCGGCCGTCGATCCGGACAAGTCGATTCCGACGCGGATTGCCGGCGCCGAATACTATGTGGCCGACTGGGTCGAGAGCCTGATGAACGCCTATCTTGGCGAGGTGCACGAGGACGTGGTCGTCCACACCACCATCGATTGGGATCTGCAGAAGCAGGCCGAGTTCATCGTCAAGGAGTTCGTTGCCGAGGAAGGTCCCAAACGCGGCTTCACCCAGGGCGCGCTGGTCTCCATGGATACGACCGGCACCATCAGGGCGCTGGTCGGCGGCGTCGACTATACGCAAAGCCAATACAACCGCGCCGTCACCTCCCGCCGCCAGCCCGGTTCTGCCTTCAAGCCGTTCGTCTATGTGGCGGCCATGGAAAAAGGCTACACTCCCGAGACGGTCGCCGAGGACGCACGCTTCGACTACAATGGGTGGAGCCCGCGCAACTCGACCAACAAATACGTCGGTCTCGTCACACTGCGGCAGGGTCTTGCCTATTCGCTCAACACCGTTGCCGGGCGGCTGGCCATCGACGTGACGCCGCAGGCGGTGATCGATGTTGCCAACCGCCTCGGCATCTCGGCACAACTGCCCGCGGTACCCTCTATCGCGCTCGGCACCGCCGAGGTTTCGCTGCTCGAGCTGACGGCGGCCTATGCGCCTTTTGCCAATGGCGGCATCGGCGTCATCCCGAACGTCATCACGCGCATCGAGACCAAGGACGGCGAGGTGCTCTATGAAGCGTCCGACGCTGGCCCGGGACGCGTGCTCGCGCCCGAGGTCGTGGCCGAAATGAACGACATGCTGAAGACCGCGGTGGAAGTGGGCACCGGGCGCGGCGCCAATCTCGGCGGCTGGCCGTTCGCCGGCAAGACCGGCACCAGCCAGGAAGCCAAGGACGCACTGTTCGTCGGCTATACCGCCAAGATGGTCACCGGCGTCTGGCTCGGCAATGACGACAATGAGGGCACTCGCCTCTCGGGCGGCAACGTGCCGGTCGCCATCTGGTCGGAATTCATGACCAAGGCGCATGCGGGCATGGAGGTCGCGGACATACCGGGGTACGATTCGGCCAACTCGACTCTCGTTGCCCAGCAGATCATCGATCCTGCGACCGGCCAGCCGGCGATCGATCCGATGACGGGCCAGCCCATGGTGCAGTTCGTCGATCCGATGACCGGCCAGCCCGTGCCCATGCAGGTTGATCCGGCAACAGGGCAGATGATCCCGCAGGCCGCGCAGATCGACCCGGCAACGGGCCAGGTCCTGCAGGCGCAGGCGCCGACGGGCCAGCAGATCGATCCGGTTACCGGCTATCCGATCCAGCAGACCCAGCCGGGCGTGCCGCAGGTCGATCCGATGACCGGCCAGCAGATCGATCCCAACCAGCAGTTCACCCCGCTGCAATGGGAACCCAATGCCCCCCAGCCGACCCCGCAGCAGAGCGAAGGCTCGCAGCGCACCCTGATGGACCTGATCTTCGGGAACTGAGCGGCCGTTACGGCATTCCAATCCCTCCCGATACACTGGCCAGCGGCCGGGATGGGGAGGGTGCTCAGTTCAGGGTGTCGGCCGATGACTGGATCCGTCGATCCGCAGACCCGCATTGCGATCGTCTTTTTGCTGCAGGCGATTACCGCCGGCGCGCTCTTTACCCGAGTTCCCGACATTCAGGCGGGGCTGGCCCTGAGCGAGGCCGCGCTGGGGGTTGCGCTCATCGGCCAGCCGGTCGGCAATCTCGCGACGCTCTTTGTCGCCAGCGCCGTGCTTGAGCATGCCGGTACGCGCCGTATCATGCTGTTCGGCCTGCCGATGCTGGCGATCTGTGCGGGTCTTGCGGCCGTCGCACCGAACAGCATTGCGCTTTTCGCCGTCTTCCTCGTCTACGGCAGCGCCTTCGCCCTCACCAATCTTGCCATGAACGTCGAGGCCGACAGGAGCGAGGCCGCTGTCGGCCGACGTTTCATGAACCGCTGCCATGGCGTTGCCAGCGCTGGTCTACTCCTCACCAGTCTTTTCGGCGCGGTCCTGCGCGGTGCTGGCGTTGCGCCCAGCGAGCATCTCGTTCTTATGACGGTGCCGATCGGTGTCGGCGCCCTCGCCCTCATCCTCCCGCTGCAGCCGGCTCCGCCCCGCCTTCACGACGGCACCCGACCACGCCGCTTCATCGCCATACCGACCATGATGACCCTCCTGCTCGTCGGCTTCGTGCTCTCGGGTGTGCTGCTCGAGGGCGGCGCACGTGCCTGGTCGATCATCTATATGCGCGACAGCTTCACTGCGCCCGATTGGCTCGATTCGCTGGCGCTGTCCGCCTTCCTCGCCACCATGGCCGTCGGGAGGCTGCTTGCCGACGGCTGGACCGAGCGCTACGGGCCGCCCACCGTAGCGCGGGCCCTGATGGCGCTTGCCTGCCTGGGCCTGCTGATCGTGGTCCTGGCGCCGGTGCCGATCGCCGCGCTCTTCGGCTTCGCCCTGATCGGGCTCGGTACGTCCGTGATCTATCCGCTGACCCTCTCGGCCGCGGCCCGCCTCAAGGACCGACCTTCCTCGGAGAATGTCGCGGCGGTCACCATGGCCAGCTCGATGATCGTGCTTGCCGCGCCGGCAGTGCTCGGGTCCATCGCGACGCACTACGGCATCCGCATGACGTTCGCCGTCCTCGTTCCTGCAACGATGCTGTCGTTCGCGCTGGCCTTCGTTCTGTCACCGAAACGGGATTAACAGCCTATTCCCCGTAGGCCTGCGCTTCGCCGCCGGATTTCACTGTGGGCGGAGGCGCAGCCTCCAAGCCTGAAAGCGTCTCCTGCAGTTCGCGCATGATGGCGAGCTTTTGGCTGTCGGAGGCCGTCTGCAGACGCTGGCTGAGGCGCAGTGTGAAGTCGGCGAAGGCGTTGTGCCAGTCCGATTCCAGCTGGGCGACGTCGACCCGCGGCCGTTCGGGCCTGACGATCGCCGCAATGCCTTCGGCCTGGAGTTCGAACATGTCGTCGAGCATGGGCAGCACCACCTGGTCGCCGCCGACGCCCTCGGCGACGAGCGCTTCGCGCAGGGCTGCGCGCTCCTCGTCCTCGCCATGGGTGAGGAAAATGGCGCCGTGGGCCGGCAGGCGCTCCCGGATCCAGGCCATCAGCTCGGAATGGTCGGCATGGGCCGAATAGTTGCCCATGGAGCGGATGGCGGCCCTGACCGGCACCTCATGGCCATGGATGCGCACGTCCCTGGCGCCCGAGAGCAGGATCTGCCCGAGCGTTCCCGGCGCCTGATACCCGACGAAGAGGACCGTGGCGTTGGCGCGCACGAGATTGGCGCGCAGGTGATGCTTGATGCGGCCGGCATCGGCCATGCCCGAGGCCGAAATGATGATCGCTCCGCCGCGGATGGAGTTGATCGCCTTGCTCTCCTCGACCGACTCGACGATGCGGAAGCGCGGATCGTTGAAGAGCTCGTCGGCGGTCAGCTCGGTGTCCTCGAACATTTCCGAATGTTCGCGGTAGACGCCGGTGACTTTGCTGGCGAGCGGAGAATCGAGGAAGACGAGCTGCGGGTCGATCTCGCCGGCCTTGATGAGCGTGCCGATGTCGTGCAGGAGCTCCTGGCTGCGCTCGACGGCAAAGGCGGGGATGACCAGATTGCCACCGCGCGAGAGGGCCGTGGCGATCTCAGTCTTCAGGGCCGCGCGGCGTTGCTCGAGCGAATAGTCGTCGCGGTCGCGCCCGCCATAGGTCGATTCGCAAAGGATGTAATCGAAACCGGCCGGTCCTTCCGGCTCGTTGTAGAAGACCTTCTCGTCCGGCCCGATATCGCCCGAAAACATCAGGCGAACGGATTTGCCGTTGCCGTCGCTGACCTCGACCTCGATGGAGGCCGAGCCGATGATATGGCCGGCGTTCCAGTAGCGGGCCCTGACCCCCGGCCCCGGTTCGACCCACTCGCCGTAATCGACCACCTTGCAGTGCTTCAAGGCCTCGGTCGCGTCCTCCATGGCATAGAGTGGCTCGGCCGGAGCGTCGCCCTTGCGGGCACGCTTCTTGGTCTCGCGCTCGGCCTCGCTCTCCTGGATGCCGGCGCTGTCGGGCAGGAGATATTCGAGGAGCCCGGCGGTGGGTTCGGTCATCCACATCGGCCCGCGCCAGCCCTCGCGGTAGAGCTTGGGCAAGAGCCCGGCGTGGTCGATATGGGCATGGGTCAAAAGCAGGAAGTCGATGGCCTTGGGATCGAAGGGCGTCGGCTTGAGATTGAGATCGCGCACCGTCTTGTTGCCCTGGAAGAGCCCGCAATCGACAAGAAACTGTCCACCCGGATGGACGACCCGATAGCATGAGCCGGTGACCGTGCCCGCGGCGCCGTGGAAATAAAGGGTGACGGTCATCGGCGGCTCCTGTCGTGGCGGGTCGGTGAGCAATAAAGCCTAGTCTTGTCAATCTGTTGAACGCAAGCGGCCGCAGCATCTGCCTGGGGCCGACGTGCTTGGGTGTGTTGGGATTCAGGTCGGGCCGAGGCGAAAATGGCCGTTTTCGAGAACCGGCGCGCAGCGTACCTTGCGGTACGAGAGCACCGGAAGCGCAGGAAACGGGTATCTGCAGACCGGCATCACCTGAATATCGACACCATCTTAGCGCGGGGCGCGCTTGGCGAGGATACGCTGCAGGGTGCGCCGGTGCATATTGAGGCGGCGGGCGGTTTCCGACACGTTCCGGTCGCAGAGCTCGTAGACGCGCTGGATGTGCTCCCAGCGTACCCGGTCGGCCGACATGGGGTTCTCGGGCGGCTCGGGCTTGTCCTCGCCGGTGGCGAGGAGCGCATTGATGACGTCGTCGGCATCGGCGGGCTTGGAGAGATAGTCTATTGCGCCGATCTTTACCGCGGTCACGGCCGTCGCGATATTGCCGTAGCCGGTCAACACCACCGCCCTGGCATCCGGGCGCTTCTGGTGGAGCGCCGAGACCACGTCGAGTCCGTTACCGTCCTCGAGCCTCAAGTCCACCACGGCGTAGGCGGGTGGTTTCTCGGCAACAGCAGCAAGGCCGGCGGCGACGCTGCCGGCGGTGCGCACATCGAACCCGCGGCGGGCCATCGCCCGCTCGAGACGCCCGAGAAACGCCGCATCGTCATCGACAAGCAGCAGGCTCGGGTCGGTTTCCAGGAGATCATCGACTGTACTCATGGCTCTCAGATAAGGCTTAACGCGCGCAAAAGCAAAGCCTTGGCAGTCGTTCACTGGTTCGCCAACGCGGCGCGGGGCCAGACGATCCGCACCTGTGCGTGGCCGCTCGGCGCGATATTGGTAAAGGAGAGCCTGGCGCCGGTGCGCTCGAGCAGGGTCTTGGCAATGAAGATCCCAAGGCCAAGACCGCCCGGCTGCTCGGCGCCGGCGATCTGGGCCTCGCGGGCGCGGGTGGTGAGATAGGGCTCGCCCAGCCGCGCGATCACCTCGAGCGGAAAGCCCGGACCGTCGTCGGTGATGGTCACGGTAATCTCCTCGCCATCCCAGCTGGTGTCGATATTGACCGTCTCGCGGGCGAACTCGGCGGCGTTCTCGATGAGATTGCCGAGCCCGTAGAGCAGGCCGACATTGCGCCGGAAGACCGGCGGCGGGCCGGCGGCCGCCTCGTGATAGAAGAGGATCGCCTTGCCGCGCCCCTCGTGGGGTCGGGCGACTTCGGCGAGGAGATCGGTCAGCGGCACTTCGGCAAACGGGTCGCCGCCGTCGGAGCCCAGATTGCGCAGCTTGCCGAGGATCGCCCGGCAGCGCGCCGCCTGGGCGATGATGAGTTCGACATCCTCGGCCAGCATACTGCCTGGCTCGACCTCGGCGCGCATCTCCTTGGCGGCGAGCGCTATGGTCGAGAGCGGTGTTCCGAGCTCGTGGGCGGCGGCCGCCGCCATACCGTCGAGCGCCGAGAGCTGCTCGCGTCGCGAGAGGGCCAGTTCCGTGGCTGCCAGCGCATCGGCAATCTGGCGGGCATCGCGCGACACGCGCATGGTGTAGGCCGAAATGAACACTACCCCACAGATGATCGAGACCCATATGCCGATGACATAGACGCGGTTGAAGACGATGCGCTCTGCCGGGTCCCAGGGCAGCGGCAGGTGAAAGACAGAAATCGCCGAGGCGATGACGATGGCCAGAGCGGCAATGACAAACGTCACCCGCCGCGGCAGCGAAGTCGCCGAGACAGCAACCGGCGCCAGCAGCAGCAGGGCGAAGGGATTCTGCAGGCCGCCGGTCAGCGCCAGGAGCCCGCCAAGCTGCAGGCAGTCGTAGGCGATCTGGGTTGCGGCAAAGCGCGGCGACGGGCGGTTGGCCGCCCCGAGCCGCACCACCAGCCCGACATTGACCAGCGCCGACAAGGCAATGAGGATGAGGCAGGGCAGGAGCGGCAGCGGGTATCCAAGCCCGAAGGCGACGAACAGCACGCCGATAAGCTGCCCGGTGATGGCGATCCAGCGGATGCGCACCAGCGTATCGAGGCGCAGCGGCCGCCAGACCCGAGGCACGGCAAAAGTGGTCGGCGAAGTCGCGCTCATGGCTGCGTCCGGCCGGCAAAATCGCCCGAACGGCCCGCCGTATGGGCATTGGCCCGGAGCTTTTCAAGAGCAAAAATCGACAGGCACATGCTTGATCCTACCCGGCAGGCGCCCAAATCAAAGGCGTTCGTGACTGGGAGACAAACACCATGAGCACAGCAATTATCAAACCACAATGGTCGCCCATCACCATCGGCCTGATGGTCCTGGGTTTCATCGTCTTCTGGCCCCTGGGGCTGGCGATGCTCGCCTACATCCTCTGGGGCGAGAAGTTCGGCGGCTCGGCCGAGAAGGCGCAGGCCTACTGGAACCAGGGCAAGTCCTGGTGCACGTCGGCCAAGACCCACCACCGCCACGGCGCCATGCGCTCGAGCGGGAACGCCGCTTTCGACGACTACCGCGCGGAGCAGCTGAAGCGCCTCGAAGAGGAGCGCCGCCGGCTCGACGAAGAGATCGAGGCGTTCCACGAGTACATGGAAAACCTGCGCAAGGCCAAGGACCGCGAGGAATTCGACCGGTTCATGCAAGATCGCCGCGGCAACCGCCAGGGATATTACGGGGAAGATCCCAACAATGGCGGCAGCAATTGGGGCCAGAACGGCTGACCCCTCCCCTCCCGGCTCTCCCTGACCGGGGTTTCCTGAAACTGGCGCCCTTTCGAGGGCGCCATTTTTCGTTTGCGCCAGCCGCGAATCGCGGCTTGATACGGCCCATGGCTCTGCTCTTTGCCCGCCCCATTCCCACCGAAACGGTGATCGAGATCGATGGCCGGCCCTTACGCGTTGCGGTGCGCACCCATGCGCGGGCGCGCAACTATCGCCTGTCGATCCCGCATACGGGTCAACCGGTGCTGACGCTTCCGCCCAACGGGAAATGGAGGGAAGCGGAGGCGTTCCTTGCCAGGCACCGCAACTGGCTGGCCGCCCGCCTTGGGCGGAGTGCCCGGCCGGTGGCCTTTGCCGAAGGATCGCTGGTCCCGGTGCGCGGCGTGCCGCACAGGATCGTTGCCACGGGCCGGTTGCGCGGGCATGTCGAGCCGGCCGAGGAAAACGGCGAGGCAGTCCTGCTGGTGCCGGGCGAGGCGGCGCACCATCCGCGCCGCATCACCGACTGGATGAAGAGCGAGGCCCTTTCCGACCTCACCCGGCAAACCGGCTTCCATGCGGCGCGACTCGGGGTGAACGTGCGGTCCATCAAGCTCAGGAGCCAATCGACGCGATGGGGTTCGTGCTCGTCGACGGGCAATCTCAACTACAATTGGCGGCTGATCGGTGCGCCCGGTCATGTGCTCGACTATGTCGCTGCCCATGAAGTCGCCCATCTTGTCGAGATGAACCACTCGCCGGCCTTCTGGGCGACGGTCAAGCGCACCCTGCCCGACATGGAGCACGGCAAGGCCTGGCTCAAGGCGCACGGACGCGAGCTTATGACGCTCGGCGCCTGAATTCCGATTGCTGGGCCTATTTGGGGCCCGGATCCATCAAGGTATGAATGCGATCCGCACCGAGCCGCACGAGCTTCAGCATCAAGGCCTTGCGCCGAGCAGGTGCCAGCGGTGTTTCCGCGCTTTCGCGCAGCACCGCCCCGTCATGCCCGTCAGCCACGATCAGCCCCTCCTCGGCCGGAAAGATATCCGGATCGAGCTCGGGGGGCTTGGCAAAGAAGAAGCGGTCACAGAAATCCTTGTAGTTGGGCCATTTGCGATCGACCTGGAAGTCGACGAGGCTCGACTTGATCTCAACGATCCAGATCTCGCCCTTGGGCCCGACGCCCAGAACGTCCGCGCGCCGGCCATTGGCCAGAGGCACTTCGGCAAAGCAGCACATGTCGTAGGTCTGCCGCAACAGACGCATGACGCCGCGCTGGACCCGCAGGGCGGTCTGCGATTGCCTGAGGTCGGCGATGGGCGGCAGATCGGACACGGCATTATCCAAGCGGCGTTGCGGGCTCCGGCGCGGTTCCGGCCGGCGGCTCCGGGGCCTTGCGCGTCGAAAGGGCGCGCGTCGCGATAAGCCCCAGAACGATCACCGGCAGACAGATGAGGTAAGAATTGCGGATTCCGGAGTACTCGGCAACGAAGCCGAGAAGGGGCGGTGCGAGAAAGAAGACGACAAAGGTCACCTGCCCGAGCGCGGCGACATTGACCGATGCAGGCCGATCGGTGCGTTGGGCGGCGGCCGAGACGGCGAGCGGATAGACGGCCGAGCAGCCGATGCCCATCAATGAGAAGCCCACCAGTGCAAAGACGGCCTGAGGCGCGAAGCCGACTGCAAGCACGCCGAGGGCGGCGAGGCCAAGGAGCGAGACGGCGACGCTGCGCGGTCCGAAGCGCTCGACCACCGGATCGATGAGCAGGCGCGCCAGCGCCATGAAGAAGGCAAAGAGGGTGAGACTGAGGCCACCGATGAACGGTTCGACGGCAAATACGTCACGCATGTAGATCGCCGACCAGTCGATGCCAGCCCCTTCGATGAGGAAGGCGGCGATGCCGATAAGGCAAAGCGGCAGCAGACCGAGACTGGGAAAGGCGAATAGCCCGGCCTTGCCCTGATGCGCGTCGATACGGGCGGGGGCGTTGCGCATGCCGGAAATCATCACCAGGGCGATAACGATGACGACGGCGAGAATGATGCCGGTATGCAGTTGCATGGAAATTCCGGCCTGACGGACGGTCGCGCCGATGAGCGCGGTGACGAAGAAGCCGAGGCTCCAGAAGCCATGGGCACGATTCATGATGCGCTTGCCGAGCTGCGCTTCCGTCCGGTCGGCCTCGACATTGAGGTTGATCTCTAACGCGCCGCCAAGGAGCCCGGCAACGAACAGCGCCGCAAACACCGCCTCGGGGCTATCGAGCCAGGGGATCAGCGCGTAGATCGCCGAGGTGCCGAGGACGGTTGTGAAGGCGGTGACGCGCGCGCCGAGCCGCACGATCAGCGGGCTCGCCAGGGTCAGCGAGATCAACGATCCGATCGACATGCCGATGATGGTCAACCCCAACCGGCTCTCGCTGACACCCAAGGCCTCCTGCAGGTCCGGCAGGCGCGACAGCAGCGCGCCGAGCGAAAGCGCAAAGAGGAGAAAGCAGGCGTAGATACGGTGCTGCGGGCCGATCACTTCAGTCCACCTCGTGCCTGATGGGCTTGTGGCCGAGCGCGCCGGCGGCAAGGAAGCTGAGGACAACGAGCGGCAGCCCGACGCCGAACGAGAAGCGGATGCCGAAGGATTCGGCGATGAGCCCAAGGAGCGGCGGCCCGAGCAGGAAGGCGACGAACGATATCTGGGCGAGGGCTGCGACATTGATCGAGGCGGGCCGATCGGTGCGCTGGGCAGCGGCCGACATGGCAAGCGGAAAGATCGCACTGGTGCCGATGCCCATGAGGGCGAAGCCGAAAAGCGCCATGGGCGCGTTGGTGGCGAAGAACACCAGGAGCGCACCGAGCCCGAGCACAGATAGAAGCGTGCGGGCCACCGCCACGGGGCTGTAGCGCTCGACGAACCCGTCGGCAAAGAACCGCGCGAGCGCTTGGGCGCCGGCGCCGAGCGCCACGGCGAAACCGGCCAGGAACGGCTCGACGGCAAAGACGTCGCGCATATAGATGGCCGACCAGTCGCCGCCGGCTCCCTCCAGAATCATCGCCGAGAGCGTCACTGCGACCAGCACGAGGATCGCCAGGCTCGGCCGGGCGAAGAGCGGTGCCGTGTCGGTGCTCCCGCCGGTGCGATGCGCTGCCGGACTGAACTTGCCGAGGAAAAGGATGGTGGCAACGGTCACGACCGGCACGACACCCAGCAGGTGCACCTGCGCCGAGACCCCGAGCTGAGCAACGAGCGCCCCCACGAGCCCGGCCGCGAAAAACCCGAAGCTCCAGAAGGCATGCGCACGGTTCATGATGCGCCGGCCAATGGCGTGCTCAGTGCGGTCGGCCTCGAGGTTGACGATGATCTCGATGGCGCCAATGGCAAGGCCCACGGGCAGCAGGAGGGAAAAGAAGGCGACGGGCCCGGACGCCGTGACAGCCAGCCAGTAGAGGACCGCCAGGACCGGCAGCAGCACCAGGATGGTGCGTCGTGGTCCGAAGCGCTCGATAACGGGCGTCGCAAAGGTCAGGGAGATCAGCGTGCCGACCGCCGAGCCGATGAGGGCGAGGCCCAACGCCCCCTCGCCGACCCCCATGCCATGCTGGATGTCGGGCAGGCGCGGAAACAGGTTTCCCATGCAGAAGGCGTAGATGAAGAAGGCCGCATAGACCCGGAACTGGGGCGGCAGATCGAGGCCCAATTTCATGATTGAATCGACTCAAACTCGCAAGACCGGCGCGGAGGCTAGAGCAAATCGAGGGCCGGGGGAAGAACGTTGCAATAGATCAGTGGCGGGAATGAAATCGATTTAAACGGCAAAAACGGCCGAATCAGGGGATGCGCTTCTCACCCATGAACAGCGCGGTGCTGTCGCGCATCAGCGCCACGATGCGGTCGGCGACCAGCCGCACCTCGCGGGTATGGCGTTCCTCGTGATGGGTGACGAGCCACTGCTCGGTGGTCAGCTCGGTGATGAGCGGTGCCACCCGGACGAGGCGCGGGTCGCTGTCGGCGGCAAAGCAGGGGAAGATGCCAAGGCCTGCGCCGGAGGCGACGAGCTCGCGCACGCTCATCGCATCATTGCCGCGCACGCCGATGCGGTCGCCGTGATGCGCCTGCAGCCAGCGGGCCGAGGGCGTGTCGGCCGCCTCTCCGGAGGCGCCGACAAAGAGGCCGGCCGCAATGCCATTGATCAACTGCCGGCCGGAATAGAGGCCGTAAGCAACCTTGCCGATCTGCCTGCCGGCCAGCCACTGCTCACCGGGCCGGGCGTTGCGGACGCCGATATCGGCGTTGCGCCGGCCGATATCGACCTTATGGTTGGCGGTGACGAACTCGATACCGATCCCCTCGCCCGCCCGCCACAGCTGGCCGATATTGTGGGCGAGGAATTGCGAGGTCCAGGCGCCGGCCGAGATGCGCACGACCCGCTCACCGAGGGCGCCTTCCTTCCAACGGGTCAGCGAAAGCATGGCTGCTTCCACGTCTTCGGCGCGCTTCAGCAGCTCCTCACCGGCCTGGGTCAGGCGATAGCCGGTCTGCGAGCGGGTAAAAAGCGGCTCTCCGATCTGACGCTCGAGCGCCGTCACGCGCCGCCCGAGGGTGGCTGCGCTGACCTTCGTCGTCTTGGTGGCCGCGCTCAGCCCGCCGAGGCGCGCAACGTCGAGGAACAGCCGCAGGTCATCCCAGCTCAGGTCCATTTTTCATTTCTGCAACAGCCATTGCGATCTTGTCTGTAGATCGGAAGCCCGTCTTTCCGCAAGTATGTCGATCAGCGACAGGGAGTTCCCGCCGCCTTTCCAGCCGGATCGCCAATGATGCAAAGCCACCTTGCGTGGTCTGAATCCGGCTCGCCTTTCAAGAAGGAGAGGATCATGTTCGACACGCTGACCCGCCGGCTCATTGCATGGCGGAAGGAACAGACTGCCATCCGCAGGCTCATGCTGATGGACGACCATCTGCTCCACGACATGGGCACCAGCCGCGACGAGATACGCGACTTCGTGCGCAGCCGGCGCGGCTGCTGATTTCAAAAACCGGGGGAGACGACCATGTCCGCAGCGACCACCATGGAAATCTGGAACGGCCGAACCGTGCCGCGCATCGGCATTGGCACCTGGGCGGCCGGAGGCGGCGTCATCTGGGCGGGATCGAATGAGGCGACCGTCTATGGCGACGTCGACGACGAGCGCTCCAAGAGCGCGATTACGCTCGCCTACGACCTCGGCTGCCGCGTCTTCGATACCGCCGCGGCCTATGGGGCAGGCAACGCCGAGTTGCTGCTCGGCGAAGCCCTTGCCGGCAAGGACGATGCGGTCATCATCAGCAAATGCGGCTACTATGGCGATCCGACAACGCGCCGGATGGCCCCGGAAGACGCTTCGCCGGCCGGCATCCGCCATTGTGTCGAGCAATCACGCAAGCGCCTCAAGCGCGACCGCATCGACCTGATGCTGCTCCACATCAACGAATACCCGATCGACAAGGCCGGAGCCGCGTTCGACACGCTCGGCCACTTGCGCAACGAGGGCAAGATCGGTGCGTTCGGCTGGTCGACGGACCATCCGGAGCGTCTGGCGGCGTTCGTTGGCCGGAGAGGCTTCGTTGCCGTCGAGAACGACTACAACATCTTCGACCGCGCCGACGAGGTCATGGCCATCGCCGAGCGCGAAAAGCTCGTCTCGCTCAGCCGCCTGCCGCTCGCCATGGGCTTGTTGACCGGCAAGTACAGCGGCGGACGCAAGGTTGGAGCCGACGACGTGCGGGCGACCGAGCAGCCGTGGATGAAGTTCTTCAAGGGGGGCGCCGCCAATCCGGACTTCACCCGCAGGCTCGAGGCGGTGCGCGACCTGCTGACGACCGGCGGGCGGACCCTGGCTCAGGGCGCACTCGGTTGGATCCTCGCCAAGTCGCCGGCGGCGTTGCCGCTGCCGGGATTCACCCGTCCCGATCAGGTGCGCGACAATCTGGGCGCGCTCGAGAAGGGCCCGCTGCCGGCCGCCGTCATGGCCGAAATCGACGCCGTGCTGATGCCGGCGTCCGCGCACGCCAATCCTTGAGGAGGAACAGATGACAACGCTTACACGACAGCTCGGCCGCTCCGGCCTTCCCGTCAGCCCCGTCGGCCTCGGCTGCTGGGCCATCGGCGGTCCCTTCATCATGGACGGCCGGCAGGACGGCTGGGGTGACGTCGACGACGACCAATCCGTTCGCGCCATCCACCTGGCCCTGGAGCTCGGTACCAACCTTCTCGACACGGCCGACGCCTACGGCACCGGCCATAGTGAAGAGGTGATCGGGCGAGCGCTCGCTGGCCGTCGTGGCGACGCGGTTATCGCCACCAAGTTCGGCTTCACCCATGACCGGAAAACGAGAACGCTGCTCGGTATCGACGTCAGCCCCGACCATGTGCGTGCAGCCTGCGCCGCGTCGCTCGAACGGCTGGGGACGGACTACATCGACCTCTATCAGATCCATCCCGGCGAACTGGACGACGACGACGCGGCCGATGCAGCGGGCGAGGCCCTGGAAGGACTGGCTCGCTCTGGTGCGATCCGTTTCTGGGGCTGGAGCACCGACAACGTCACCGCAGCGCGTCGCATGCTCAAGTTCCCGCATTTCGTTGCAGTGCAGCAGGAACTGAGCGTCTTCCGCGACGGTCCTGAGATGCTGGCGCTCTGCGAGGTGGAAAACCTCGCCAGCCTCAACCGCGCGCCGCTGGCCATGGGGCTTCTCACCGGCAAGTTCACGCCGCAGAGCCGCCTCGGCGCAGACGACGTGCGCGGCGCCGGCCATAGCTGGGTGCGCTTCTTTGCCGATGGCAGACCCCATCCTGACTATCTCGCCCGCATTGAGGCATTGCGCCAGCTGCTGACAAGCGGCGGCCGCACACTCGCCCAGGGAGCGCTCGGCTGGATCCTTGCCCGCTCACCCACGACCCTGCCCATTCCGGGGTTCAAGAGCGAGGCTCAGATTCGCGACAATCTCGGCGCCATCGAGAAAGGTCCGCTGCCTGCCGCGGTGATGGCCGAGATCGACGCCGTCATGGCCACGAACACCGAAGACGCCTGAGCCAGGCTGATCAATTTAGAGGAGAAAATCCGTGCAAACTGCAACTTTGGGATCTATCGGCCGGGTCAGCCGGCTCACCCTCGGAGGGGGCGGCATCGGGCAGGTGTGGGGCGACACCTCGCGCGAAGAGGCGATTGCGGCACTGCGCCTGGCGGTCGAGGAGGGTATCGACGTCATCGACGCCGCACCCGGCTACAAGGTGTGCGAGGAACTGATCGGCGAAGCCTTCGATGGAAGGCTGCCGGAGGGCGTACGCATCACCACCAAATGCGGCGTCGTGTCGACGCCGCCCGGTGAGGTCTATGGAAAGCTGCGCGCCTCGCTCGAAAAGAGCCTCGAGGATATGCGGCTCGAGACGGTCGACCTCATGTTCCTGCACAACGAGATCTCTCCGGACGACTTCGTCTACCCGGAGGGAAACGAGAAACGGGGGGAATTCGCCAGCACCTGGTCGGTCTATCGCGAAGCGATCATCCCCGCCTTCGAGCGGCTGGTCTCGGAGGGGCTGATCGGTGCCTGGGGCATAACTGGGGTGAGCGTCCCCGAGGCGATCCTCAAGGCATTAAGCGAGGAGCCGCGTCCAGCGGTCGTCCAGGCGGTGGCCAACCTCCTCGATAGCCCCGGCGGCCTCATGCGCCGGGGCATGGCCCCCAAACAGCGTTCGCGCGAGATCATCGCCGCGGCCGCGGCCCAGGGAGTCGGCGTTATGGGCATCCGCGCCGTGCAGGCGGGCGCGCTCACCGACCGCTTCGACCGTCCGATGGATGCGGACAATCAGGACCTGCCGGATTTTAACCGCGCGGCTCCGTTCCGTGACCTCTGCCGGCACTGGGGGGAGTCGCCCGCCATCGTCGCCCACCGCTATGCGCTGGCCATGGAAGGTGTCGATACGGTCGTGCTCGGCGTCAAGAATGTCGCGGAACTGCGCGAAGCGCTCGCCGCTGAGGCTGCAGGGCCGCTTGAGGCCGAAAGGGTCGCCACCATCGATGCGCTCGGCCTGCGCACCTGAAAATCGCACAGCGGCAGTGTCGCCGACACCGCCGCTGTGACAATAATCCCACGCTCGACGCCCGAACATATCCGATGTGGACAACAAATCGGCGGTCTGGACCTGCGCTTTGTCCAGCAAATACTTATGTTGCGACGGGCAGTTGGGCTATGACTCCTCGACAAGAGGAGCAGTAGGGATGGATTGGCGCAGGGCGTGGCGGATACCGAGGTAACGGCGAGGGCGTCCGAGGCGTCGGCGCGCGCGCGCACCGAGGGCGAGACGCTGGTCGTCGCGCTCTCCGGTGCTTGGCGCGCGGCCTATGCGCGGCGTCTGCAATCCGAGCTCGACAAGGCATTGCGCGCGCGCGGCAACAGGCCCCTGCGCTTTGACCTGGCAGAGGTTTCCGAACTCGACACGGTCGGTGCCTGGCTCCTCGTCAAGGCCGCCCGGCAGACCGAGGCTGATGGCAAGCCAGCTGAGTTCGCCGGCGCGAGCGAGCCACACGCCCGGCTGATCGCGCGGCTCGGCGCGACGGAACCGCGTATCGCACCGCGTCCGCCTGGCACACCGTTGCTGCTGGTACCGTTCGTTGCCCTTGGGCGCGTCGTCATTAACGCCTGGAACGACCTTGTCGACAGCCAGGCCATGCAGGGACGGATCCTGACCGCATTCGGCTCGGCGCTGGCGCTGCGCGGCCGGCTGCGCCCGCCCGCCTTCGTCAACCAGTTCGATCTGATCGCCCTGCAGGCCGTGCCGATCGTCGTCCTCATCTCGGTGGTGGTAGGCGCCATCATCACCCAGCAGTCGATCCTGCAATTGCGCCCTTTTGGGGCGCAGATCTTCGTCGTCGATCTCGGCGCGATCCTGATGTTCCGCGAGGTCGGGTTGCTGCTTGCCGCCATAATGGTCGCCGGCCGCTCCGGTTCGGCCATCACCGCCGAGCTCGGCTCCATGCGCATGCGCGAGGAGATCGACGCCCTGCAGGTCATGGGCGTCGACCCTTATCAGGCGCTGATCCTGCCGCGGATGCTGGCGCTCGTCCTCGGCCTGCCGCTTCTGGCCTTCATCGGGTCACTCGCCGGGATCGCGGGCACCGCGGTCGTCGCTCGATACTATGGCGGCGTACCATTCGATACCTTCCTCGACCGCCTGCAGGACGCCCTCAACCTGCAGACCCTGATGGTCGGCCTCGTCAAGGCGCCGGTGATGGCGTTCATCATCGGGCTGATCGCCGCCAACGAGGGCTTCAAGGTCGAAGGCAGCGCCGAATCGCTCGGGCGCCACACCACAGCTTCGGTGGTCAAGGCGATCTTCATGGTCATCGTTGCCGATGGCCTGTTTGCCGTGTTCTTTGCGGCTATCGGGTTCTGAACCATGAGCGAACCGACAACCACAGACGTGGGCGCGGAAAAGACCCCGATCCTCGAGACAAAAAACCTCGTCGTCGGCTTCGGCGACAGGGTGGTGATCGACGGGCTCGACCTCACCGTCAATCGGGGTGAGGTGCTGGGCGTCATCGGCCCGTCGGGCTCAGGCAAATCGGTGACGCTACGCGCCATCATCGGGCTCCTGCCCCACCGCTCGGGCACGGTCAAGGTCTTCGGGCGCGACTACCAGAGCCTCAGCCGGCGCGAGCGGCTGGAGACCGAACAGCGCTGGGGGGTGCTCTTCCAGCAAGGCGCGCTTTTTTCCTCGCTCACCGTCCTCGAGAACGTCGAGTTCCCCATGCGCGAGCACCTGGCGCTGCCGGCAAGGCTGCGCCGGGAGATCGCGCGCCTCAAGATCGAGCTGGTCGGCCTCGGGCCGGAGGCGCATAACCTCTATCCGTCCGAGCTTTCGGGCGGCATGATCAAGCGCGCCGCGCTCGCCCGAGCCCTGGCGCTCGACCCGGAGATCCTCTTCCTCGACGAGCCGACGTCCGGGCTCGACCCAATCGGCGCGGCACGGTTCGACGAACTGATCCTGACCCTGAGGCAGGCGCTGGACCTGACCGTCTACATGGTCACCCACGACCTCGACAGTCTGGCGGCGGTGTGCGACCGCATCGCGGCGCTCGGACGGGGCAAGCTGTTGATGGTTGGCACACTTTCCGACATGCTCGGGGCCGACGACCCCTGGCTCAGGGACTATTTCGGCGGCCCGCGCGCCCGGCATCTGGAGAAGGCTTAAGTCCCATGGAAAACAAAGCCAACTACGCGCTCGTGGGCGTCTTTGCCACGTTGGTCATCGGGGCGCTCCTCGCCTTCGTCTATTGGTTCTCCAATGAGCAGGGCGCCGTCCAGCGCACCACCTACAACGTCGTTTTCGACGGCGCCGTCACCGGGCTCGCGGCGGGAACCGACGTACTCTTCAACGGCCTGCGCGTCGGCACGGTCTCGCATGTGGGCATCGACCCGGAGGATCCGGGGCGGGTGATTGCGCGCATCGACATCGCCGCGGACGCGCCGGTGATGACCGACACGCGGGCCCTGCTCGAGATCCAGGGACTGACCGGCCAGGCCCATGTCCAACTCCTCGGCGGCAGCCCTCAGGCGGGGAGGCTGCAGGCGCAGGCGGGCGAGGCGGTGCCGACGCTTGTCGGCGAGCCTTCGGACCTCCAGGCCATCATGGAAGGCGCACGCGATATCGTGGCCAGTGCCGATTCAACCTTCCAGCGGCTCGACCGGTTCCTCGGCGAGAACGAGGGTCGCCTGTCGGCAACGCTTGCTAACGTCGAATCGCTCTCAGAGGCGCTGGCGAGCTTTGCCGGCGAGGCGGGCGAGGATTCGGATGTGGCCTCGATCATGACCGGGATCCGCGATACGGTCGATTCGGCCAATGCCACGGTGACGCGGCTCGAAAGCTTCGTGACCGAAAACGAACCGCGCCTGGCAACGACACTGGCCAATGTGGAAGAATTCTCGGGAGCGCTCGCCGAAAACGCCGACGGTGTCGAGCGTTTCCTTGCCTCCATCTCGGCAACCAGTGACCAGATCGGCCCGCTTGCGGCCGAAATGCGCTCGCTGACGGCCGAGACACGTAACCTTCTGGCAGCGATCCCGTCAGAACAGGTGACCCAGGCGATCCGCGACACGGTGACCTTCACCGACGCCTTGGCGCGCAACAGCGAGAACATCGACACGTTCTTTGCCGACGCCAGCAGCATGGCCAAAAATCTTTCCGGCGTATCGGAAGGCCTGAGCTCGACGCTAGCGATGATCGACGAGGCGTCCGAGGCCATAGATCCCCAAGTGCTGGCCCGGGCCATGGACAATGTCGACAGGTTCTCGGTGGCGCTGGGCGACAATGCCGGCAAGGTCGACGAGATCATCAACAACACCCAGGAGCTCACCCAGTCGCTGAGCGCGGCCGCAAACCGGATCGATGCGATCGTCGTTCGCGTCGATGCGATGGTCGACACCGAGGGCGGAGATACGCTCTTTACCGAGATCGCCGATGCGGCACGGGCGGTCAGGGTCCTGGCCGAGCAGCTCGATGCACGTACCGCCGAGATCACCACGGGCCTGACCGGCTTTACCACCCGAGGGCTGGGCGAATATACGACCCTGGCCAGCGAGGCGCGCAATACACTGGAGCGCCTCAACAGGGTCCTTGCCAATGTCGAGCGCAACCCGCAGGTGTTCATCTTCGGCGGCCAGACGGTTCGCGATTTCCAGAGGTAGGGGCATGACGGCAGGCATCGACAAAAGGCTGGGACGCAGGGCCTTCATGGGAATTGCCGCCGGCGGGCTCACAAGCCTTCTCGCTGGCTGCTTCGGCCCCAGGCCACTCGTCACCTACGATCTGACCCTTGCGGGCAATGGGCCGGTGCGCCGGCGCAGCACCCGTATGGTGGTTATAACCGAGCCCGATGCGGTGCAAACCTACGCGACCGACAGGATGGTGGTGCGCCAGCCCGGCGATATCCTCAGTTACCTGCCCGATGCCCAGTGGTCGGACAGCCTGACGAACCTCATCCAGACCCGCATGATCCAGGCCTTCGAGGACAGCGACGTGTCCAATGTGGGTCGGCCCTCAGACCAGCTCGCCTTCGAGGTGGTGCTGGCCACCGATGTGCGCGCCTTCGACATCGACGTCACCGCCGGTCAGCAGGCGGTCGTCACGCTCGCGGCACGCCTCATCGACGATATCGACCGCCGCATCATCGCCAACCGCAGCTTCACCGCCAGCGCGCCCATCGCTGAGCTCGACGGCGTCAATGCGGCCCGGGCCTTCGATGTCGCGCTCAACGATGTCGTGCGCCAGATCATCGCCTGGACCGCCATCAACGCCTAAGTTTTGTTGTCCCGACGTTTTTCGCGAAAAGGCGGCACCCATTCCCGGTTCAGTCCTGGGACAGGCTCTTTTCGCCTCCCGCTCCAGGCAGATGGGCTTTAATACTTGGCCGTGGCGTCGCTCGCCGGAAACGTCTCGTCAACCGCCTCGTCCTGCTCGTCCCAGTCCTCAGACTTGTCGGCTACAGCGTCCTTTCCGGCATTGCGAATCTGGACGGGCGAGTCCTTGGGACCGGGCTTCTTGCCGTCCCTGAGGGCAGCGGCGTTGCCGTCGGACTTGGACTTGCCGGGTTTCTTGGCTGTCTTGCTCATCTCGACCTCCATTCTCATGCCTATAGAACTCGTGAACGCACAGGGCAGTTGCAAGGGCGGCATGCTTGGAGTCTGCCACCGATTTCTGCTAGAGAGCGGCGATGACCGAGACGCCGCACAACACCAAGAAGCTGTTCATCAAGACCTACGGGTGCCAGATGAACGTCTATGACAGCGACCGCATGGCGGACGCTCTGGCTCCGCACGGCTATGAGACCACCGCCGAGATCGGTGAAGCCGACCTGGTGCTGCTCAATACCTGTCACATCCGCGAAAAGGCTTCCGAGAAGGTCTTTTCCGAGCTCGGACGCTTGAAGATTCTGCGCGAGGCCCGTCGCGCCAATGGCAAGGACATGAAGATCGGGGTGGCGGGGTGCGTCGCACAGGCCGAGGGCGAAGAGATCATCGCCCGCTCGCCGGTCGTCGACCTCGTCTTCGGGCCGCAGGCCTATCACCGGCTGCCGGACCTTATCGTCAAGTCCGAGAGCGGCCAGGTCGTCGATACGGATTTCCCGCAAGAGGACAAGTTCGAGCACCTGCCGGCCGCAAGGAAAGAGGTCACCATCAAGCGGGGCCTCACCGCCTTCCTGACCGTCCAGGAAGGGTGCGACAAGTTCTGCTCGTTCTGCGTCGTGCCCTATACGCGCGGCGCCGAGGTGTCGCGGCCGGTTGCCCAGGTGATCGCCGAGGCGCGCGGGCTCGTCGAGGCGGGGGTCAAGGAGATCACGCTGCTCGGCCAGAACGTCAACGCCTATCACGGCCTCGACCAGAACGGCCGGTCGGTCGGTCTCGGCGAACTCGCCTTTCTCCTTGCCAAGATTCCCGGGCTCGAGCGCCTGCGCTACACAACCAGCCATCCGCGCGACATGGACGACGCGCTGATCGCGGCCCACCGCGACCTGCCTCTCCTGATGCCTTATCTTCATCTGCCGGTGCAGTCCGGCTCGGACCCAATCCTCAAGGCCATGAACCGGCGTCATACGGCCGCCGAATACTTGACGCTCATTGAGCGCATCAAGGCGGCGCGGCCCGATATGGCCCTTTCGGGCGACTTCATCGTCGGCTTCCCCGGCGAGACCGAGGTCGATTTCGAGGCGACTCTCGCCATGGTGCGCGAGGTCGGCTACGCCTCGGCCTTCTCCTTCAAATACTCGCTACGCCCGGGAACGCCCGGCGCGGAACTCGCGGACCAGGTTCCCGAGGAGATCAAGGCCGAACGGCTGGCCCGCCTGCAGGAGCTGATCAACGCCCAAATGGCCGCCTTCAACCGGTCGTGCGTCGGTAGAACGCTGCCGGTGCTGATCGAGCGACCCGGGCGCAATGCTGGACAGGTCGGCGGGCGCTCGCCCTACCTGCAGGCGGTACACCTGGAAGGCTCCGGAGACCTCATCGGACACATCCTGCCGGTCGAGATCACCGGGGTCGGAAAAAACTCGATTGAGGGGAAATTGTCACGAGACACGCAACGGAAATCTGCTAGCCTTGTTGAGTCTCGCGTGGCGTAATCCGCGCCCGTGAACGGTTCTGATCGTGAACAGTTCTTATGGAGCGCTTCAAGCTTGAGCAGGCATTTGGCACCGACCGCCGACAACGCACTCGCATCCCATCTCGAACTCGCTTTTGAAGACAACCGTCTGGTCGCCCAGCTCTACGGCGATTTCGACCAGAACCTGGCGCTGATCGAACAGCGCCTCGAGGTTTCGGCTAGTCCGCGCGGCAACCACGTCATGCTCAAGGGCCCTGCCTCGGCCGTCGACCAAGCCCGCCGGGTGCTGGAATCGCTCTATGCCATGCTCGAGGAAGGCCGCTCGATCGAGATCTCGGACGTCGACGGCGTCATTCGCATGATCGAGACCGAAGACAGCCAGCTGACCCTGCCGACGCTTGAGCGCAAGGGTAAGGTCAGGATGGCGCAGATCGCCACGCGCAAAGCGACGATCGTTGCGCGCACCCCCGCCCAGGACGCCTATATGCGAGCCATGGATCGGGCCGAGCTTATCTTCGGCATCGGGCCGGCGGGCACCGGCAAGACCTATCTGGCGGTCGCCTATGCGGCCTCGCTTCTCGAGCGCGGCGACATCAACCGCATCATCCTCTCGCGCCCAGCGGTCGAGGCGGGTGAGCGGCTGGGGTTCCTGCCCGGCGACATGAAGGAAAAGGTCGACCCGTACCTGCGTCCGCTCTACGACGCGCTCTATGACATGATGAAGCCTGAGCATGTGGAGCGCTGCATCACCTCCGGCATCATCGAAGTCGCGCCGCTGGCCTTCATGCGGGGACGCACGCTCGCCAATGCCGTCGTCATTCTCGACGAGGCGCAGAACACCACATCGATGCAGATGAAGATGTTCCTGACCCGGCTCGGCGAGAATTCCAAGATGATCGTCACGGGCGATCCAACCCAGGTCGATCTGCCGCGAGGCGAAAAATCGGGCTTGGTGGAAGCCGTGCGACTGCTCGAAGGCGTCGAGGGCATCCATATGGCCCGCTTCTCGGATAAGGACGTGGTGCGCCACGCGCTCGTTGGACGGATTGTCAGGGCCTATGAGCAGGACTTCGAGGCGCGCATGACCGCCGAGCAGAAGGCCGAAGGGATACGCAGCTGAGCGCCGATTTCCCGCTCGAGATCGACGTCATCCGCACCGACGAGGCCTGGCCGGAGGAGCTCGAGACCGTTGCCCATCGCGCAGTGCGGGAAGCCCTTGCCGGCAGCGGTGCGCAGCTTTCAGGGCCGGCGGAGCTTTCGATCGTCCTCACCGACGATGCAGAGCAGCGCGAGCTGAATCGCGAGTGGCGCGGCAAGGATGCTTCGACCAATGTATTGAGCTTCCCGCAGATCGAGCCCTTCGGGCCGGTTGCGGGCATTCTGGGCGACATCACACTCGCCCGCGAAACCGTCGCGCGCGAAGCCGAGGATCTCGGCAAGCCCTTCGTCCATCATTTCACCCACCTCGTGGTGCATGGATTCCTGCATATTCTGGGATATGATCACCTCGAAGAGGCCGAGGCCCTTCAAATGGAGGGCCTCGAGACCCAGATATTGGCGAGGCTTGGGGTGGAAGACCCCTATGCAGACTAGGTTCTGCAGCCCTGGCCTGACGGTTCAGGTTGCAGGCCGACCTTTGAAGAGGACAGATAGCCGCCCTTTGGCGGCAAGAAACGATGACCGACAGCGACATACGCGGGACGCAGCGCGCGTCCGATACACAATCCGAACCTCCCTCTAGCACCGCCCTCGCGGTATCGCGGGGGCCCAGTCTCTGGCAGAGGCTCAAGGCGCTCTGGGCTTTGCGCACCGTCTCGCTGCGCGACGACCTGGAAGTGGCGCTCGATGGCCATGGCGGGGACGAGACCACGGATTTTTCCGAGAGCGAGCGGCTCATCCTCAAGAACGTCCTCAAGCTCCGGCAGGTGTCGGTCGAGGACGTGATGGTCGAGCGGTCCGACATCGAGGCCGTCGAGATCGACGCCACCCTCGGCACGCTCATTGCCAAGTTCCGCGAAGTCGGCCACTCGCGACTGCCGATCTACGAGGAAAGCCTCGACAACATCCTGGGCTTCATTCACGTCAAGGATGCCCTCGGCAGGATCACGGGCAAGGTGACGGACCCGGAAAAGGAAATTCCGGTCAAGCTCAACTCGCCGGCCCTGCGGCAAAAGCTCTCAAAGCTCGGCATCATGCGGACCGCCATGTACGTGCCGACCTCCATGCCGGTTGGAGACCTCCTGCAACAGATGCGGGCAGGACGCGTTCACATGGCCGTCGTCGTCGACGAGTATGGCGGCACGGATGGTCTGGTGACCATCGAGGACCTGCTCGAGGCCGTTGTCGGCGAGATCGAGGACGAGCATGACGAACTGGCGGTCTCACTCATCCGCAAGGTCGGCCCCGATACCTATATCGCGGACGCGCGCGCCGAGCTCGAGGACGTCGCGGCCCTCCTCGGGCCCGACTTCGATCCCAGCGAATATGCCGAAGACGTCGATACGCTCGGCGGCCTCGTCTTCGATCTTGCCGGGTACGTCCCGTCGCGCGGCGAAGTGGTGACGCGCCTTGCCAATTTCGATTTCGAGATCCTCGCCTCCGACAGCCGCCGCGTGAAGCGCATCCGCATCCGCCGCAAGAAGCCGGCGGAGCCCGAGGTGCTGGCGATCACCGATCAGCGCGGCGAAACGGACCGGGCGGCGGCGGAATAGGGCGATCGCCTTTCCCGTTCTGATTGAATCAGAACGGGGCGCTAAATTGTTGAATTGTCGTGTTTTCGAACCGCAAAAGTGGTACCCACTTTTGCTGAAAACGCTCTAGGGGGGCGAGGGATGGCGGTTCACCGGCTGGTTGCGACGGCCTGGCATAACGTGCTGGCCACGATTGCGCCGGTGCTGACCGTTGCCGACGGCGACACGGTGATCACCGAAACCCTCGATGCCGGCGGCAGCGACCGGGACGGCGTCCGACGTTGGCATGGGCCCAATCCGATGAACGGGCCCATCGCGGTCGATGGCGCTGAGCCCGGCGATGCGCTTTGCGTCGAGATCGTGCGCATGAGCCCGATCCGTGCGACGGGTTGGACCAGATCGGTGCTGGCGCCCAATGTCGTCGACCCGCAACGCGCCCGGGACTTGCCGCCGCGGGAGACCGCCACCTGGCTCATCGATGGAGATGCCGGCACAGTGAGGCTCGAGCACTCTCCAGAGGGACTCGAGCACCTCGTCCTGCCGCTTGCCCCGATGATCGGGTGCTTCGGCGTCGCGCCGAGCCTTGGTCAGGCCTTCTCGACGGCAACCAGCGCCAACAATGGCGGCAACATGGACTATCGCGGCTTCGGGCCGGGGTGCCGGGTGTGGCTTCCGGTCTTCGTGCCCGGGGCGCTGTTCTTCCTTGGCGATTGCCATGCGATACAGGGAGACGGAGAGATCGTCGGCACCGGGGTCGAAACCTCTTTTGAAGTCGAGGTGCGTCTCAGCCTCGACAAGCGCCGTTCCCTCGAATGGCCACGCGGCGAGACCGCCGATGCGATCTTCACGGCCGGCAATGCCCGGCCTCTCGACCAGGCGCTCCAGCACGCAACGACCGAGATGCTCGACTGGCTCATGGCCGACTACGGGCTTAACGCCACAGCCGCCAGCCACCTCATGGGCCAGGTGGTGCGTTATGAAGTCGGGAACGTCTACGACCCGGCCTACACCATGATCTGCAAGATCGAGAAACGCTGGCTGCCAAAACGGCGCGGCCAATAAAAGCCCCGGACGATGGCGGGGCTCTTCTGTCGGATATTGTTGTGGCCCAAGGCCCTCAATACCCACGGAGTCATTCCCGCGAAAAGCGGGAACCTCCGTTTCCTTTGCCGGCCCTGCCAACAGAGTTCCCCGCTTTCGCGGGGATGACCCGGTGTTGGCGGGTACCCAAGGTCAACACATCCAGACCTGCTAGACCTGCTCGACGTGCTCGACGCCGGGAACGAAATGCCGCAGCAGGTTTTCGATGCCGCTCTTCAAGGTCGCCGTCGAGGACGGGCAGCCCGAGCAAGCACCCTGCATGTGCAGGAAGACCGTGCCTTCCTTGTAGCCCTTGAAGGTGATGTCGCCGCCGTCCATGGCGACGGCAGGGCGCACGCGGGTCGAGAGCAGTTCCTTGATCACCTCGACGGTCTCGGAATCCTCCTCGTCGAAGAACTCCTCGGTTTGCGCGGCGAGCTCGGCAGCGGTCGGGCCGCCCTCGCCGATCACCGGCTTGCCGGACAGGAAATGGTCCATGATGACACCGAGGATGGCGGGCTTGATATGGGCCCAGTTGGTGTCGTCCTTGGTCACCGAGATGAAATCGGACCCGAGAAAGACGCCGCTCACGCCGGGGACCTCAAACAGCGCGGCGGCAAGCGGGGAGGCCGCCGCCGATTCGCCCGAGCGGAAATCGCGCGGTTCGCCAGGCAGCACGTCGCGACCGGGCAGGAATTTCAAGGTCGCCGGATTGGGCGTGGCTTCGGTCTGGATGAACATGTGGTCTTCCTTGCGGATCGGCGCGGGAATGGCTTTAGAATGCTTCTAAAATAGGGGTGCCGGACGCGTGGCGCAAGGTATTTCGCCTTGCGCATCTTGTCCAGCGCCGCATCCCGCTCTACCGGCAGCGACGAAGCGCCGCGCAGACGGCAAACTAGCCGGGAGCTAGAACCAACACATGATCAGGCTCTTCCGTATCGTCGCGCTCGTCGAAGGCGTTACGACCGTCGCACTCTTCCTTGTCGCCATGCCATTGAAATACGCCTTCAACATGCCGTTCCTGACCCAGCCGGTCGGCGCCATCCATGGCCTGGCGTTCCTCGCCTATATCGGGGCGATGTGGGTCTGCCTTCGCGACTACGACTTCTCGGCCAGGGATTGGGGTCGCACGGCGCTCGCCGCGTTCCTGCCGTTCGGCACCTTCCTCAACGACCCGTTCCTGCGACGCAGGCAGTCGGCAGCCGAAGCCGGCTAGGCGGTCGTTTTTTCGGTATCTTCTTTACCCGGGAGAGCCGCACGTTCCGGGACCATGCTCTCCTTGAGCCGTGGATCGCCGCCGCGGCGCCCTTCCGCCAGCCATAAGGCGCAGTCGGGCGGAAGCATCGTCTGTGCCTTGGCTTCATAGAGGGCGAGATCCTCCTCGCGCGCGACGCCGCGCCAACGACCATTGGTGCCCTTGTAGAGAAAAGTCCGGCTCCCCTCCCGGAAATGCGACCCCGCCATGCCGAGAAGCTGATCGCCGTCGCGGCGCATGGCATCGAAGCCCGCGGCCTCCACCAGCCCGGGCCACTTTTCCGGTGCGATTTCTATCTGCAGGAAGTCCGCGACACGACGCATTTCCCCGGCAAGGTCCTGCTTCATATCACTGTAGTGGACGAAAAGAACATTCGGCCGGGCGCGGCCTTGCCACCAGCTTTTTTCGAACTGGAAGTAAGAAAAATTGGGCAGGCCTTCCCCGTGTTCTGCGTTCAGGCCCTCGGTTATCCACCTGTGAAAGAAATCGGCAGGGTCCGCCAGCACGGGAGGGTAAGGTCGCCCAACCACATCATCCTCGAGGCCGGCTTCGCTCAGCCTTTCGACGGCTGTGCTGGTAAAGCCGGCTACGTGGTTGTGAAACGAGAAGGCGGCATCGCGTCCGTCTCTCCCGACGTGGATATATTTCACCTCGTCGTAAAATGGCAGTCCGTCGAGCGGAAGGTGCGACTTCAAGAACCGGCGGTGCTCCTGCGCCTCGATGTGTGCGATCACGTTCTCGATGGGTGCCACAAAGCGCTGGTCGAGCCAGGGAGAGAGCTCGGCAAGCGACCGCGGCTCCGTCGTCTGAAAGACGAGAAGGCTGACGATCCTCTGCATCCAGGTGGTGCCGGATTTCGGATAGGTGGCGATGACGACATCGTCGGACCGCGGCCTGTAATGGCTCCAGCGCCGGCTGTCGGCGGCCCAGCTGCGGTATTCGCGTGTTGCAGGCTCGAGAAGCATGGCATCCCCCTCGCTTCCCACCCAATGGCAGACAGTACTCCCGCCTTCGATCGGCAGCAATCGGTGTCTTCCAAGGGTTGGAGAAGGAGGGGGCGGCCGAGTCGCTGCAACCGAGGCACCCGCGGATGCGTGCCTATTACGATCGCAACGCCGGCCTGAACCTCATCAAGGCCTAGCAGATGGCGATGATCTCCTCGTCGCTCATGTGGCCCGGCACGATGGTCAGGGGGATGAGCATCGAGTTCGAGCGTGAGGCGAAGTGGGTGACGAGCGGACCCGGCCCGTCGCCCGACTTGGACGCGGCCAGCACGAGGATAGCTATATCGCGGTCGCGGCTGATGACCTCCTCGATCTGCTCGGCTCCGCGCCCCTCGCGGATGACCGATTCGACCTTGACGTCGCCGATGTCGCGGATGCGCCTGAGGCGAACGTCGAGATTGCGCTCCGCCTCCTCGATGGCTTCGGCGCGCAGCACTTCCTCGACGCCGAGGCCATGGAACTCGGGCGGCTCGATGACGCTCATCAACACCACCGTGCCGCCGGTTCGATGCACCCGCCAGGCCGCGAAGGTGACGGCGCGGTCGCATTCCTCGGTCTCGTCGACAACGACGAGGAACTTACGCTTGTACTCGGTTTGGGAAACCACACTCGCCTCCCTGAATTGCACGGTCATGCTGCCACCCACATCGCCTGACGGCAAGCTCAGCCGACGAAGCCGACAATGCGGCGCACGTCGCGCATGGTTTCCTCGGCCAGAGGCCGCGCCCGTTCGGCGCCCTCGGCGAGGATGGAATCGATGGTTGCCGGATCGCCGAGAAGGCGACGCATCTCGCCGGCCATCGGCGCGAGGGTGGAGACGGCGAGGTCGGCGAGTGCCGGCTTGAAAACACCCCAGCCCTTTCCGCCGAACTCGGCCAGGACCTCGGGCTTGGTCTTGTCGGCAAGCGCGGCATAGATGGCCACCAGATTATCGGCCTCGGCGCGGCCCTTCAGACCCTCGATCTCGGGGGGCAGCGGCTCGGGATCGGTGGTGGCACGCTTGATTTTCTTGGCGATCGCATCGGCATCGTCGAGCAGCGAAATACGCGACTGATCGGAAGGGTCGGACTTGCTCATCTTTTTGCTGCCGTCGCGCAGGCTTTTGACCAGCGTCGCAGGTCCGGTGATCAACGGCTCGGTGATGGGGAAGAACTCCCGGTCAAGCCCATTGGCTTCGATCGAGTCTCCATAGTCGTTGTTGAACTTGGCGGCGATGTCGCGTGTCAGTTCGAGGTGCTGTTTCTGGTCGTCGCCCACCGGCACGTGTGTCGCCTTGTAAAGGAGGATGTCGGCGGCCATCAGCGAGGGATAGGCGAGGAGCCCCAGCGAAACGTTCTCGGAATTCTTGCCGGCCTTGTCCTTGAACTGCGTCATCCGGTTCATCCAGCCGATGCGGGCAACGCAGTTGAACACCCAGGCAAGCTCGGCGTGCTGGTACACGCGGCTCTGGTTGAAGATGATGGCGCGCTTCGGGTCGATGCCGGCTGCAAGATAGGCGGCCGTCAACTCACGCGTCGCCCGGCGCAGCTCCTCGGGCTCCTGCCAGACGGTGATTGCATGCATGTCGACGACGCAATAGATGCACTCGTGCGTGTCCTGCAGCGGCACGAAGCGGCGGATGGCGCCGAGGTAGTTGCCAAGGTGCAGGTCGCCCGAAGGCTGGATGCCGGAAAAGACGCGATTGGTGAAGGGCATTTAGGAGTCCGCTTGAGGTTCGGAAAACGCGGTTCAGGGGAACTAGCATCGCCGAGACCCTTCCGGCAAGCCGGGGCACATGATATATAGTATCGATATCATATATAGAGGTGACGATGCGTACTCTGGTCGACATCAACGAACCCCAGCTGCGCCGGCTGGACGAGCTGGCGAAAAAGCAGGGGCAATCGCGCGCCGCGGTCATTCGCGAGGCCATCGACGGTTATCTCGAAAAACGGGCGTCCAAGGGAGCATCGGACGCGTTCGGCCTCTGGGGGAAGGGCGGGGTCGACGGGCTCGCCTATCAGAGGAAGGTGCGCAGCGAGTGGTGAGGGCACTCTTCGATACCAACATTCTCGTCGATTTCCTGAGCGCTGTTCCGCAGGCGCGCGAGGAGCTCGACCGGTACAACCGGAAAGCCATCAGCATCATCACCTGGATGGAGGTGCTGGTGGGCGCCCGGGCCGATGTAGAGGCGGCAACGCATGAGTTTCTTTCTGGTTTCGACATCGTTCCGCTCGATGACTCGGTCGCTGGGCGGGCAGTCGAACTACGCAGGGACTATCGGCTGAAGCTGCCCGATGCGGTCATCTGGGCTTCGGCCGATGTGCATTCGATGTTGCTGGTGACGCGCGACAGCAAGGATTTCCCGGTCGACGCACCGGGGATACGCGTACCCTACTTCCTTTAGGCTCCGCGCCGCAGGCGCCGCAACAACAGGCCCAGGGGCTGCACTCGGGTGATGTGGACGAGGGTGAAATAGACGGCAAGCCCGAAGAGGACGAGAAGTCCGAGGGCCGCGACCTGTCGCAACAGCGGCGCGCCCGAAGCGAAGATATCCTCGGCCCGCCAGCCGAGGACCACGAGCGCCCCAGCCATGAAGAGGCTGATGAGGAGGATGCCGGCGTGGCGCATCCATTCGCCAGCGGTCAGGACGAAGTGGCCGCGACGGGCAAGGAAAACGGCAAGGAGCACCGTGTTGGCCCAGGCCGAGGCTGACGTCGCCGCGGCGATCCCCACGTGCTGGAAGGCGGGAAAGAGCGCCAGTGACAAACCGATATTGATCATGGCCGAAAGGGCGGCGAAGACCGTGGGCGTGCGCGTATCCTGGCGGGCGAAGTAACCCGGCTGGAGCACGCGAATAAGAACGAACGCCGGCAGGCCGATGGCAAAGGCAACAAGCGCATTGGCGGTCTCGAGCGTCGAGACCGCGCCGAACGCGCCACGCTCGAAAAGGACCCTGACGATCGGCACGGCAAGCGCGGCGAGCGCGGTGGCGGCGGGCATCGAGAGGAGCATCGAAACCAGCAGCGACTGCGCCTGGGTGCTGCGCGCCTCACCCTCGCGCCCCGCAGCCAGGTGCCGGGCGAGCTCGGGCAGCAGCACGGTGCCGATGGCGATACCGATGATGCCGAGCGGCAGCTGATAGAGCCGGTCGGCGTAATAGAGGTAGGACATGGCGCTGTCGGCGCTGGAGGCGATGATGGTGCCGATGAAGATGTTGATCTGCGTGATGCCACCGGTCATGACGGCCGGTACGGCCAAAAGCCAGAAGCGGCGCACCTCCGGGTCGAGCCGCGGCAGGGCAAGATGCGGCACCATGCCGGTGCGCCGGAGCGCCAACCAGACGGTGGCGAGCTGCGCCAAGCCCCCGATGATGGTGGCAATGGCAACCCAAACGGCGGCGGCAGCCAGGTCCTCCACGGCAAGCAGGAAAAGCGGCACCAGCGCGGCGATGGTGGCGATGTTGAGGATGACCGGCGCGAAGGCGGCGGCAAAGAACCGCCCGAGGCTGTTGAGGATCGCCGCATAGGCCGCCATCAAGGACATGAAGGCGAGGTAGGGAAAGAGGATGCGGGTGAGGAGGACCGTCAGCTCGTACTTTTCCGCGTCGCCGACAAAGCCGGGCACGAACGGCACGAGCACCCATGGCATAAAGAGTTCGGCGAGGATGGTGACGAGGACGAGAACCGTGACCAGCCAGGCCATGATGCGGGCGGCGAAAGCCCGTGCTTCCTCGCGCCCGCGCTGCTCCAGCGCGCCAGAGAACATGGGCACGAAGGCGGTATTGAAGGCCCCCTCGGCAAACAGGCGTCGGAAGAGATTGGGGAAGCGGAAAGCGGCGACGAACGCGTCGGCGGCCGGCCCGGTGCCGAGGACGGCGGCCATCAGCGCGTCGCGCACGAACCCGGCGATGCGCGACAGCAGGGTGAGGCCGCCGACTGACAGAAAGTTGCGGTAGAGGCTCATGGGGCTGCGTTCCGCCGTCCCAGAAAACGCCGCTGGGGCGCGGCGCCCCTATCCATTGGCAACTTTCGGCGCTCGCTCCTCGCGCTTGAGCGAAAGCACGCGCATCAGGGTGTCGTGGATTTTCTTCTGGCGGGATTTGCTCATGATCTTCTGGCCGGTCAGGTCCGTGACGTAGAAGACGTCAACGGCCTTCTCGCCATAGGTGCCGATATGGGCCGAACCGATGGTCAAATTGAGGTCGGAGATCTCGCGGGTCAGAAGGTGCAGAAGCCCGATGCGGTCGAGGCCGGAGACTTCGATGACGGTGAATTTTTCCGAAAGGTTGTTGGAGACCATCACCTCGGCAGGCAGCGAGAACGGCTTCAGGCGCCGGTTGTGGCGGCTTTCCTTGCCGAGGTCGATGAGGATCTGCCGCTTGCCCTGCAGGAGCTGCTTTACCGTGTCGATGATGCGGGTTGCACGTACCTTCTCGTCCTCGTCGGAGGTGAACGCGCGGCGCAGCCGGAAGGTGTCGATGGCGCGCCCGTCGCGGGTCGAGAAGATCTGCGCCCCGATGATCGAGGCGTCCTGCATGGTGCAGGCGCCGGCAATGAGCGACAGGAGCCGCGGGTGGTCGGGCGTATAGAACGAGACTTCGGTGATCGACTCGAACGCCTTGATGCGGATGGAGCCGGCAAAGGCATCGCCCGCCATGTCGGCCTGGCGGATCATCCGGGCGTGCTCGACCTGCAGTTCGGGCTCGGCGCGCAGCCAGTAATGGTCGTAGTGGCGGCCGATATACGCCTCGACGTCGGCCGGCGGCCAGTGGGTCAGCGCTTCGCGCAGGGCTCTGCGGGCGTCCTCGACGCGGTCGGACTGGGTGACCTGGGAGTGTCCGCCCGACAACAGCGGCTCGGTGGCGAAATAAAGGGCCCGCAGCAGCGAGCCCTTCCAACCGGTCCACACGCCTGGTCCAACGGCGCGGATGTCGCAGGCCGTGAGGATCATCAGCAGCGCCAGGCGCTGGGGGGACTGCACGACCTCGGCGAAAGCCTTGGCTGTCTCGGGATCCTGAAGGTCGCGAGCCTGGGCGATCTGGCTCATCAGCAGGTGGTGCTCGACAAGCCAGGCGACCGTGTCGGTCTCGGCCGCAGAGAGGCCGACACGCGGGCAGAACCGGCGCGCGATACGCGCTCCGGCGATCGAATGGTCCTCCGGGCGCCCTTTGGCGATGTCATGGAGGAAGAGCGCGACGTAGAGCAGCCGCGTATCGTTGAGCTGCGGCAGGAGCTCATGGGTCAGCGGCAGCTCGTCGCGCAGGCCCCCATTGGCGATCTCGGCCATGACCCCGACGGCGCGGATCAGGTGCTCGTCGACCGTATAGTGGTGATACATGTTGAACTGCATCAGGGCGACGATCTTGCCGAACTCGGGCACGAACTTGCCCAGGACCCCGCTTTCGTTCATTGCCCGCAGGATGCGCTCGACATATTGCGGGGCAGTGAGGATGGTCAGGAACCAGGCGTTGGCCCTCGGGTCGGCGCGCACTGCATTGTCGATGAGGCGCAGCGACCGGCGGACCGCCTTGATCGCATCGGGATGCAGGTGCAACTCCTGCCGTCCGGCCACCAGGAACAGCTTGACGAGATTGACCGGGTCCTTCTCGAAGATGTCGGGCGCGGCGATGTTGAGGCGGCCGGAATCGATGACGAAATCCGTCTCACCCTTGATCTTCACCTTGCCGCGGCGGAATGGGGCGAGCACGCGCCCGACAAGGTCCATGTCCTTGGCATGGGCGATCTCGAGGCTCGTGCAGAAGATGCGCGTCAGGTCCCCGACGTCCTTGGCAACGAGGAAATAGCGCTTCATGAAGCGCTCGACGCCCAGCATGCCCAGCCGCTCGGCATAGCCCATGCGCCGGGCGAGCTCTGGCTGCACGTCGAAGGTCAGCTTCTCGTCGGCCCGGCCGGTCAGGAAATGCAAATTGCAGCGCACAGCCCAGAGGAACTCCTCGGCGCGCTGGAACAGGCGGTATTCGGACTGGTCGAAGACGCCTTTGTCGATGAGCTCGTGGGCGTTCTTGACCCGGTAGAAGTACTTGCCGATCCAAAAGAGCGTGTTGAGGTCTCTGAGGCCTCCCTTGCCGTCCTTGATGTTCGGTTCGACGACGTAACGGGTATTGCCCATCTGCCTGTGCCGCTCGTCGCGCTCGGCCATCTTGGCGGCGATGAATTCGGGACCGGTCTTGGGCATAATCTCGCTCTCGAAGCGAGTCACGAGCTGGTCGAACAGCGATTTCTCGCCCGTCAGGTAGCGCGCCTCGAGAGTCGCGGTGCGTACCGTCATGTCCGAGCGGGCCATGCGGATGCACTCGTCGACCGAACGCACGGCGTGCCCGACCTTCTGACCGAGGTCCCATAGCATGTAGAGGATGTATTCGGTGACCTGCTCGCCCCAGGGCGTTTGCTTATAAGGGAGGATGAAGAGCAGATCGATGTCGGAGCCGGGCGCCAGCGTGCCGCGTCCGTAGCCGCCGACGGCAGCCAGCGCGATGGTCTCGGCGCCCGAGGGATTGGTCATCGGATAGACGCGGGTGGTGGCGAACAGGTGGACGGCGCGGATGATCTCGTCCTCGGCCGCCGAGAGGTTCTGGGCGCAACGCGTGCCCTTGCCGGTTTCGATGAGCTCGGCCTCAGCCCCGGCTCGCGCCTCGGCGAGCGTCTTGCGCAGATGAGCGAGAACGGCGCTACGCGCGGCAGCCGACTTGGCGTCGCCGTCCGCGACCAGGGCGTCGAGCTCACCGATCAGCGTATCGGCGGCTCTGAGGGCAAAGCCCGGTTTTCGGACCTTCAATTCAGCTTCGGCGAGCGTCATCGCGGCGTTTCTTCAATTGGTAGAGGAGCTCGATAGCTTGCTTGGGCGTGATGTCGTCGGGGCGGATGGCATCGATGAGATCGGCGACCGGATCGGATTTGGGCTCGGCCTTGACTGGGGCGGCCGGCTGATGCGCAAAGAGCGGCAGATCGTCTAGCACGCCTCCGAACTGACCGGAAGGGGCGGCGCCCGCGGCGCGTTGTTCCAAAAGGGTAAGCACGTGGCGGGCCCGGTTCAAGACCGGTTCGGGCAACCCTGCGAGCCGGGCAACCTGGATTCCATAGGAGCGGTCGGCCGCGCCCCGGCCAACCTCATGCAGGAAAACGACTTCTCCCTCCCACTCGCGCACTTTCATGGTCACGTTCACCACCCGGCTCAAGGACTTTTGAAGGCTGGTAAGCTCATGGAAGTGGGTGGCAAAGAGCGCGCGGCAGCCGGTGGTTTCGTGCAGCGACTCGACCGTCGCCCAGGCGATGGAGAGCCCGTCGAACGTCGCCGTGCCGCGCCCGATCTCGTCGAGGACGACGAGGGAGCGGCGGGTCGCGCGGTTAAGGATCGCCGCGGTCTCGACCATCTCGACCATGAAGGTCGAACGACCGTGGGCGATGTCATCGGAAGCACCGACCCGCGAGAACACCCGGTCGACGACGCCGATATGGGCCGAAGCGGCGGGTACGAACGAGCCCATCTGCGCCATGATGGCGATGAGCGCGTTCTGCCGCAGGAACGTCGACTTGCCGCCCATGTTGGGACCGGTCACCAGCCAGAGCCCGCCGCCGACCTCGATTTGCCCCGAAAGGTCGCAGTCGTTGGCAACGAAGCTTTGGCCGTCGCCTGAAACCATTTCCTCGACCACCGGGTGCCTGCCCGCCTCGATGCGGAAGGCAAGGGAATTGTCGATCTCGGGCCGCACATAGCTGCGGGTGGCGGCCAGATGCCCGAGGGCCGCGGCCGCATCGAGCTCAGCCAGCGCGTCGGCCAGGCCGCGCAATTGTCCGGTGCGTGAGAGGATTTCAGCCGAGAGCCGGGCGAAGATCTTGGATTCGATCCCGAGCGCCGCCTCGTGGGCGCGCGCGATGCGGCCTTCGAGCTCGGCGAGCTCGGTGGTGGTGAAGCGCATGGCATTGGCCAGCGTCTGCCGGTGGATGAAATTTGCCCGGTGCGGCTCCTCCAGGAGCTTGGCGCCATGGCCGGCCGGCACTTCGACGAAATAACCGAGAACGCCGTTGTGGCGGATCTTCAAGGACCTGACGTCGGTCTCCTCGATGAGCCGGGTCTGGAGGGCGGCGACCACGGCGCGGGTCTCGCTGCCCAGTGCCCGTTCGGCATCGAGATCACCGTCATAGCCCTTGCGCACGAACCCGCCATCGCGCGCAAGGAGCGGCACGTCGTCGTCAAGGGCAAGAGCGAGCTCGGAGGAAAGGTCCTGTGGTGCGGCGGACAGCACTTCACCGAGGCGCGCCAGCTCCTCGGACAGATCGCCAGCTCCGATAAGCCTCTGCCCCAGCGCCGCGGCCGCCGCGATGCCCATGCCGACGGCGGCAAGATCGCGCGGGCCGCCGCGCTCGAGGGCGAGGCGGGTGAGCGCCCGGGCGATGTCGGGGGCGGATTTGAGCTCGGTGCGCAGGCGCGCGGTCAGCATGGTGTCCTCAGCCAGCCGCTCGACGGCATCGAGGCGCACATTGATCGCGGCCGCGTCGGTCAGCGGCGCGGCGAGGCGCTGGGCGAAGAGCCGGGCGCCGGCGGCGGTGACGGTGAGGTCAAGGCAATTGCGCAGCGATCCTTTCTGGCCGCCGCGCTGGGTTTCGAGCAGCTCGAGAGACGAGCGCGTCGCCTGGTCGATGGCCATGAGGCGCGCCGCGTCTTCGCTGGTCGGCGCGCGCAGGGCTACGGCCCTGCCCTTCTGGCTCTCCTCGACATAGGCAAAGAGGGCTCCGAGCGCCGATCGGGCGGCGCGCGAGTAGGCGGTCGGGTCAACGCCATCGCCCCCCAGCGCTTCGCGCAGACGCAGCGTTGCCGCTTCGCTGTCGAAAGCCTCTGCCGAGACGATCGAGACCGCGGCAGCAAGCACCGGCGACAGCAGGTGCCGCTCGAGGAGGAGGGTGCGCGTCGCCTCGGTCAGGACCAGCTCGGCAGGACCGATGCGGGCGAGCTCATCGGCAATGGTCTCGGCGGTGAGATCGGCGACATGCGTCTCGCCGGTCGAGACGTCCGCCCAGGCAAGGCCGAAATCGGTTTCGCCATGACGGACCATGGCAAGGCTGGCGAGGAAATTGGCGCCGCGGGCGGGCAGCAGGTCGTCTTCGGTCAGCGTGCCGGCGGTGACCAGCCGCACGACGTCGCGCTTGACGACCGATTTGCTGCCGCGCTTCCTGGCCTCGGCCGGGTCCTCGACCTGCTCGCAGACGGCGACGCGATGCCCAAGGGAGATGAGCTTCTTGAGGTAGTCCTGGGCGGCGTGGATCGGCACGCCGCACATCTGGATGTCCTCGCCCAGATGCTTGCCGCGCTTGGTCAAGACGATGCCGAGCGCCGCCGAGGCGATCTCGGCGTCCTCGAAGAAGAGCTCGTAGAAATCGCCCATGCGGTAGAAGAGGAGGTAACCCGGATTGGCCGCCTTGATCTCGAAATACTGCGCCATCATCGGCGTCAGGGCGGCGGACGAGGGTTCGGCGTTCTGCGGCTTTATGCGGGCCTCGTGCATGCGCTCAGGGTCGTTGCGAGGGAGCGGCAACGCTATGGCAGTTGCCATGCGCGCACAACCGGGCGGATGGAGCTTTTCGGCAGTTTTTACTGGAGCGATGCGATCTGATGAGTCAAATCGTGCGCGCTCTAGCTTTCTGTTTGTCGCGGGGATTTTTCGCGAAAAACCGGTACCCATCCCTGATCACGTCTGGGACAGGCTTTTTCGCATCCCGCTCGTGAAAAAGGGCGGGCAGCGCCCGCCCTTAGCTCACATCTCGTAGCGGTCGCTCGGATCGCGCACCGGGCGATAGGTGAAGTAGGAAAAGTCGGCGGGCTGTGCCGTGCCGTTGAGATCGTTCGCCGCCATGCCGACGAACGCTCCGGTGAAGGAGCCGTGCTCGGCATGACCGCCGCACTCGTCAGAGAGTACCGAGGCGTCAAGCACCGGGCCGATCGGCTTCAAGTGCTCGCCTTCGAGCGCGTAGTAGAACTGGAGCCTGGGGCCGCGGATGGTCAGCGCCAGGCGCACCGGATTGTTGTTCGGGATCGGGACCGGTTCGGCGGGGAAGCGCAGCTTGCCATCCGGGAAGCTGATCTCCGAACTCATCAGGAGAAGTTCGCGCTGACCGTCGGAATGGGCAGTGACGGCGAGGTAGAAGAAGTTGTAGCGGCTGTAATAGGCGGTGAGCCCGGCCATCTGCCGCTCGTCGACCGGCGAAAAATCCACTTCGGTCTCGGCGTCGTAGGAAAAGTGCGTCTGCCGGCGGGCGACGAGCGCCTGTTCGAACCAGGAACCGATGGACTCGCGCCCGAAAAGGCGCAGCTTGCCGCCTTCGAGCTCGAAGATGCGCTCCGTTTCCGGGGTGCGCAGCCACTGGAAGTCCATGTCGAGAGTGCCGGAGGCAAAGTCATAGCGCTTTTCGGCCCAGTAGGCGTCCTCATCGCGGGTGCCGGGCACATCGACATGAAGCGCGGGCACGTTGGTGCCGTGCTTCAGCCAGAGCCAGTCGTCGTCGCGCCACTCGGCCTCCTGGATAGCGGTCTCGCGGCCCAGGACGCAACGGCGCTTCTGGGTGGTCGGGCGCCCGGTCAGGTGGACGATATAGGTGCGCCCGTCTGATGTCTCGACCCAGTCGCCGTGCCCGGCGCGCTGCAGGGGATTGAGCGGCTTGTCCTTGGCGGTGACGACGTAGCTTTCCGGATGGGTTTCATAAGGGCCGTCGATGGTGTGCGAGCGGGCAAAGGTCACGGCATGGTCGTAGCCGGTGCCGCCTTCCGCGGTCATCAGATAGTACCAAGGCTTGCCGTCCTTGCCGGCGCGCTTGTAGAGGTGCGGCCCTTCGACGAGCTTCAAATCGGTGCCCTGGTAGATGTTCTTGATCGGGCCGACGAGCTTCTTCTGATCGTGGTCGTATTCCTGAAGGGCAATGCCGGCAAAGAGCAGGGGCCGTACGCGATGGTCCCAGAGCATGTTGACGAACCACTTGCGTCCATCGTCGTCGTGAAAGAGCGACGGATCGAAGCCCGAAGAGTTCATGTAGATCGGGTCCGACCACGGCCCTTCGATCGATGGGGCGGTGACCAGGTAGTTATGTGCGTCCTTGAACGAGCCGTCCTTGCGCTTGACGTCGGTGTAGATCAACCAGAACTGGCCGTCGGCGTGGGACAGGCACGGCGCCCACACGCCGCAGCTGTCCGGATCCCCGCGCATGTCGAGCTGGCTCTTGCGGGTCAAGGGCCTGGTAACGAGCTCCCAGTTGGCCAGATCCTTCGAATGGTGGATCTGCACGCCCGGAAACCACTCGAAGGTGGAGGTGGCGATGTAATAGTCCTCGCCGACGCGGCAGATGGAAGGATCCGGGTTGAAGCCGGGCAGGATCGGATTGGTCAGAAGCGGCATGAAAGTCTCTGGCTGGAAGGGATGACCGCCGCCTCGGGGCGGCGGTCAGTTGCTGGAGCGGGATGCAAAAATGGGGACCGGTTTTTGCCAAATATCCCGCGACGAAAAGAAGCCAGAGCGCAATGCGATTTCATATCAAATCGCATTGCGCTCCAGGATCAGTTCAGGAACTCGTCGACGTTCTCGGCGGTCACCCGGTCGAGACCGGTGTAGATGATCTCGTCGACCGTCTCGCCGTTCTTGATGGCGAGAAGCGTATCCATGGCAACCACACCCATCTCATGGGGGCGCTGGCCGACGAGCCCGTGGGCGTAGCCTTCGCTGAGCAGCTCGAGCTGGACAGGAAGCGTGTCGGCCACCACCAGTGCCAGCGCCTTGGAGTCGACATCGGCCTTGAAGCCGTCGACGAAGTTGCGCCAGCCGTCGGGGGCGAACATTGGCCAGCCGCCGACCGGCACGATGGCGCCGAGGTCGGGATTGGCGGTCTTCAGATCCGCCGCCTGCTGCACGGCAAGAGCGATGTCGTCGTTGGAGAACGTCGGCGATCCGGGCACTTCGGTCCACTCGGAACCAGCAAGCGCCTCGCGCACGCCCTCGACACGTTCGGCAAGATTGGGCGCGGCCGCACCGCCCGAAATCATGCCGTAGGTGCCCCCTTCAGGCTTGATCTCCAAAAGCAGCTCGCCGAGCGCTACGCCGAACTCCTTGTTGTTGGTGCCGACATAGGCGGTGCGCTGCGAGTCCGCCGCATCGCTGTCGAAGGTGATGACGGCGATCCCCTGCTCCACCGCCCGGTTGATGACGGTCGTTGCCGCCGCCGTATCGGAGACGGAGATGGCAAGGCCGTCCACCCCTTGGGTGATGAGGTCCTCGACGATCTGGGCCTGGGTTGCCGCCTCGTGCTCGACTGGGCCGAGATAGATGCACTCGACATTGCCGAGCTCTTCGGCACGGGCCATGCAACCGTCGCGGGTCAGGTCGAAGAACGGATTGTTCATCGCCTTGGGCACCACGGCGAAGCGGTATGTCTCCTGGGCAAGGGCAGTTCCCCCGAGCATGGCCGTCGCAACGGCGGCTACGCCCAACAGTCTCGTCAGTTTCATATGCTTCCTCCTCCTCTTGTCCCGTGGCTTTGTGCCGGCGGGAACGATCTGGACGACGGGCCATCCCGCCGGCCGACACCGCGACGGGTTCAGCCGTTGCGCAGCGATCTCAGGCGGTCGACCAGCACGGCCGCCACGATGATGCAGCCGACCAGTGTCTGCTGCCAGTAGGGGTCGACGCGGGCCAGCACCAGCCCGTTGCGGATAACCTCGATCAGCACGCAGCCGATGATGGCACCCGACGCGCCGCCGACGCCGCCGGCAAGGTTGGCGCCGCCGATCACGGCCGCCGCAATGATGGTCAGCTCATAGGCCGTGGCAAGGTTGGCGGGCGCCGAGCCCAGCCATCCGGAAATGATGATGCCGTTGAAACCGGCCGCCAGCGAACAGAGCATGTAAACGACGATCTTGACCCGATCGACCGGGACGCCGGTCAGGCGCCCCGCAGCCTCGTTGCCGCCGATGGCAAAGACGTGGCGCCCCCAGGCCGTGTGGTGGAGCGCCAGATACATCGCCATGGCAAGAATCATCAGATAGACGAAGGAAATTGGCACCAGATCGAACAGCCGCCCGGCGGTGAGCGCCAGGAACAGGTCCTTGTCCGGGCCGGTGGGATAGGCGCCGCGCCCGTAGGTCGCCACATAGGCGAGGCCCCTGACGATCGAGAGGGTGCCGAGCGTGGTCACGAACGGAGAGAGCTTCAACTTGGCAACGGCGAACCCGTTGGCGAAGCCGACGGCGGCGGCGGTGGCAAGCCCCGCCAGGATCGCGAGAAGCAGCGCGCCGCCGGGAAAGAGGGCGACCGCCGCCCCGGCCAGGCCTGAAAGCACCAGGGAGGTTACCGTTGCCGAAAGCGCCATGGTCGAGCCGACCGAGAGATCGATACCGCCGGTGATAATGACCAGGGTGACGCCGAGGGTCGCGATGGCGATGAAGGAGAAGTTGCGCACGATGTTGGAAACGTTGCCGGGAGTGAGGAAGTTGGGCGAGGCGAAAGCCATCACCACCACCAGCACGATGAGCGCGGCCAGCACATAGGCCGACTGCGAAGCAAGAAATCCCTTCTGCCAGAAACGGACGCGCCCGACGTTGGAGAAGCCGCTGATCGTTTCAGCCATCACGCCGCCTCCTTGGCCCCGGTAATGAGCGCCGTCACCTCTTCGGGCGATGTCTCGCCGATCGGCTTGTCGGCTACCTTGTTGCCGCGGCGCATGACGATGACCCGCTCGCAGACGGCAAAGACGTCCGGCATGCGATGGGAGATGAGGATGACGGTAATGCCGGCATCCTTGAGGCGATGAATGAGGCTGAGGACCTCGGCCACCTGCCGCACCGAAATCGCCGCGGTCGGCTCATCCATGAGGATGAGCCTGGCATCGGCGAGCCGCGTGCGCGCGATGGCGACGGCCTGGCGCTGGCCGCCCGACATCAGCCGCACGAGATCGTCGGCGCGCGTTTCGGATTTCAGCTCGGCAAAGAGCTCGGCGGCACGCGCGTTCATGGCGTTGTGCCGCAGGAACCGGAACGGCCCGACGTTGTATTTGAGCTCGCGCCCGAGGAAGATATTGGCGGCTGCGGTGAGGTTGTCGGCGAGCGCCAGATCCTGGTAGACCGTCTCGATACCGAGCCGCCGCGCCTGCGCCGGGCTGTCGATGTGCTCGCGGCTGCCTTCGAAGGTCAGGTGCCCGGCCGTCGGCTGGTAGATGCCAGAGACAATCTTGACGAGAGTCGATTTGCCGGCCCCGTTGTCGCCCATCAGGCCGACAACTTCTCCCGGCTGAACCGAAAAACTCACATCATGCAGGGCACGAATGGCGCCGAAATCTTTCGAGACGCCGTGGAATTCAAGCAAACTCACCGAGTTCCTCCCAGAATATCGGCTCGGGAAGGCCAAACATATCAGATATGTTGCGGCCTTCCTGCTGTTTGACCATTTGCCCGGGTCAACTGAACTGCCTTCAGCGCAGTTTTTTATTGAGGCAAAACTAAGTCAGGAGATGCACGGAGTCCAGTTGCCTCGTGAACCGACGTGTCAGACAAAACGGTTGACGAGGTTTTCGAGGTATTCCTGACGTCCCGAGCGCGGCTGCGGGTTGATATTCTCGGCCTCGACCCAGGCGGCAATCTCCTCGAGCGTGCGTTCGCCCCGCAGCATCGCTGCCGCACCTTGCTGCTGCCAGCCAGCGTAGCGCCCGTCGAGCAGGCTGTCGAATTCACCGTCCTCGATCAGCGCCGCGGCTGCCTTGAGGCCACGGGCGAGGATGTCGAGGCCGCCGACATGACCGTAGAGCAGGTCCGCAGGATCGAGCGACTGACGGCGCACCTTGGCGTCGAAATTGAAGCCGCCACTGCCGAGGCCGCCTTGCTTGAGGATGTAGTAGAAGGCGAGCGCCATCTCGCCCGGATTGTTGGGGAACTGATCGGTATCCCAGCCCGACTGCAGGTCGTTGCGGTTGGCATCGACCGAGCCCAGCATGCCGAGCGAGGACGCGATGGCGAGCTCATGCTCGAAGGAGTGGCCGGCAAGGAAGGCGTGGCCGACCTCGATGTTGCACTTGACCTCCTTTTCCAGCCCATAGCGCTGCAGGAAGCCATAGACCGTGGCGACGTCGTAGTCGTACTGATGCTTGGAGGGTTCCTGGGGCTTGGGCTCGATGAGGATGGTGCCCTTGAACCCGATCTTCTTGGCGTGGTCGATGACGAGATGGAGGAAACGGGCCATCTGGTCGGCCTCCTGGCCGACCTTGGTGTTGAGGAGCGTCTCATAGCCCTCGCGGCCGCCCCAGAGCACGTAGTTGGCGCCGCCCAGTTCGTGGGTCAGTTCGAGGACGTTCTTCACCTGGCCGGCGGCATAGGCGAAGACCTCCGGATCTGGATTGGTGGCGGCACCGGCCATATAGCGGCGATTGGAGAAGAGGTTGGCCGTGCCCCAGAGGAGCCTGGTGCGGCTGGTTTCCATCTTGCGGGCGAAGATCTCACCGATCGCACGCACGTTCTTGTTGCTCTCGGTGAGCGAGGCGCCTTCGGGTGCGATGTCGACGTCGTGGAAGCAGAAGAAGGGCACGTCGAGAAGGTCGAAGAACTCGAAGGCGACATCGGCCTTGAGCCTGGCGCCCTCCATGCCCTTGTCGTACCAGGGCCGATCGAAGGTGCGGCCGCCGAACGGATCGCCGCCTTCGGCCGCGAAGGTATGCCAATAGGCAACTGCGGGCCGGATATGGTCTTCCATGCGCTTGCCGGCGACGATTTCGTCCTTGTTGTAGTGGCGATAGGCCAGCGGATTGGCACTCTGCGGCCCCTCATATTTGACGGGCGAGATGTCTTTGAAGAAGTCGGTCACGAACGGGTCTCCTCGATGGCGGGGTAAAGGGCGCGGTAGCGCGCGTATGCGTCGTCATAGGCCGAAGCGAGGGTCGCATCGGGTGCGATGACGGTCTTGATCCTGGGCATCACCATGATATCGGCGGGGGCAGCCCCGGTCGCGGCGCAGAGCCCGAGACGGGCAGCGCCGAGCGCACCGCCGAAATCGCCGTCCTCGGGCAGGGCGATCTCGGTTTTGAGGTTGGCGGCGATGATCTTCAGCCACAGGGCCGAGCGCGAACCGCCGCCGACGGTGAGAAGGCGGCCAATCTGCGTTCCAGCGTCCTCGAGCACGCGCTGGCAGTCGCGCACGGCAAAGGCAACGCCTTCCATGACCGCCTGGGCGAGCCGGGCGGGGTTGGAAAGGTGCGAAAGACCGACAAAGGCGCCACGCGCCGCTGCGTTGTTGTGCGGCGTGCGCTCGCCCGAAAGATAGGGCAGGAAGATCTCCTCGCCCGGTCCCTTGAACCCGGCCTCGGCGGCGCCGGCGAGATCGGCAGCCCTCTGGCCGGTGATCTTGGCCAGCCAGTTGAGGCTGTCGGTCGCTGACAGGATTACACCCATCTGATGCCAGGTATCGGGGATGGCGTGGCAGAAGGCGTGGACGGCGCCCGCGGTATTGGGGCGGAAGCGATCGTTGGAGACGAACAGCACCCCCGAGGTGCCGAGAGAGACGAAGCCTTCGCCCGGGCGGATGACGCCGATGCCGCAGGCCGAGGCGGCGTTGTCGCCGGCACCGCCCGCGATCACCACCTCGCCGGTCATCCTCCAGCGCTCGATGAGTTCTTTCTTGAGCTCACCCGAGCGCTGCGAGCCTTCAACGAGGCGCGGCATGTGCGAGCGGTCGAGCCCGGTGACGGCAAGCAACTCGTCGGACCAGTCGCGTTTGGCCACGTCGAGCCAGAGGGTGCCGGCCGCATCCGACATGTCCTCGACATGCTCGCCTGTCAGCAGCAGGCGCACATAGGCTTTGGGCAGCAGGACCTTGGCAACTTTCTCAAAGATCGCCGGTTCGTGCTTTCTGACCCAGACGAGCTTGGGCGCGGTAAAGCCGGGCATGGCGATATTGCCGGCGATCAGCCGCAACGCCGGGAGGGCGGCCTCCATCTCGGCGCATTCGGCGGCGGAACGTCCGTCATTCCAAAGGATTGCTAGGCGCAGGACGTTGTCATCGCGGTCGAGGAGCGTTGCACCATGCATGTGGCCGGAAAGGCCGATGCCGCGCACCGACGCCACCGCATCGGGATAGAGCTTGGCGAGTGCATCGACGGCCTCGAGGGTCGCCCGCCACCAGTCGGCAGGATCCTGCTCGGACCAGCCGGGGTGCGGGCGCACCGGCTCCCGGCTGGCCGCGGTCGCCTCCCCCAACGTCTCGCCATTCTCGCCGATCAGCAGCGCCTTGACGCCCGACGTGCCGATGTCGATACCGAGATAGGCGCTCATGAGGTACGTACCTCAAGATCGTCTACAGCAAAGCGCATCACATCCTCCCTTCGCCCTTGGGGCCTCGCCCTGTAGTGAACGGGCGCTTCTTAGCGCAGATTGTCGCGCAGGAAAATGCCGATTTCAATGGGCTCGGCGTCGGCAGGGCCCATGCCACCGAGCGCCAGGGCGCGGGCGGCGGCGATGGCGGTGCGGATTTCTCCGTCCGGATTCTGGTCGAGCACGACGTCGATCGCACCGGACAACAGGCCTGCGCGGGTCGGGGCGCTGAGCTCATGGGCGACGACGCGGATGCCGCCGGCCCGGCCGGATGCATCGAGCGCCGCCACAAGCCCGGCATTGCCGGCGCCCAGGTTGTAGAGGCCGGCAAGCTCGGGGTTGGCGGCGATGAGTTCGGCGGCGCGCCGACGGGTTTCCTCGGTCTCGTCGTGCCCTTCGACAGGCTCGAGCAGCTCGAGATGCGGAAAATCGGCTTCCAGCACCGCGCGGAATCCATCGAGCCGCTCGCGGTGGTCGCGCAGGTGCATGGAGCCGGCAACGACCGCAATTTTGCCGCGAGCGCAAAAGCGCCCAATGAGCGAAGCGGCGGTGCGGCCGGCGGCGACGTTGTCGATACCGACGAAATGGCGGCGGGCGGAACCGGGTAGGTCCGACACCAGGGTCATGACGACGATGCCACGCCGCGCCGCTCGCTCGACGGCGGCAACGACAGGCTCGTCTTCGCTGGCAACGATCACCGCGCAGTCCCAGACCTTGGCATCGAGCGCATCGAGCGTCTCTGCGAGCGCCTGAGGGTCGAGGGCCGGCACCCGCCGCGCCTCGACATGCATACGCTCGGCGCGGGCCAGAGGCGCGCGGCGGCCGACCGCCTCAGCGAGGCTTTCCATGAACTCGTTGGTGCCGCCCGGGATGAAGAACAACAGATTGAGATCGCGGGCACGGGCCAGGAGCGAGGCGGAAAGGTCGCGGTGGAAGCCCAAGGCGGCAACCGCCGCCTCCACCTTCTCGGCGGTCGCCGGGCGCACACCCGGCCGGCCATTCAGCACCCGGTCAACGGTTGCCAGCGACACACCGGCGGCGTGGGCGACGTCGTGGACCGTGGCGCGGCGGCGGACTTCGATCTCGTTCATGCGGCCTCCCGTTCCGCTTACCGGCCCAAACTCGGCGCGGGGAACCGAAAGGTCAAGAGCATCGGCCTAAAACCGGCTTCCCCTTTTTCAATACAAGTTCTAAAGGTTTGCCCCGCATGACGAGGAGGAAACGGGTATGGGCATCGCGGTTACGACGTTCGGCGACTTCAACGGCAAGCGGGTCGACCAGTTTCACCTCACGAGCGACACCGGCGTCGAGGTCGACATCATCGGTTATGGTGTCGTCGTGCGCGACTGGCGGGTACCGGTCGCGGGAAGCCCGCGCAGCGTCGTTCTGGGCTTTGACACCTTCGATGCCTACCCCGAGCACAGCCCGCACCTGGGCGCGCTCGCCGGGCGCGTCGCCAACCGCATCAAGGACGCCTCGTTCGAGCTCAACGGCAAAACCTATCGGCTGCCTGCAAACGAGGGGGCGCTGCACCTCCATGGCGGACGGGAGGGGCTCGGCCACCAGGTCTGGCAGGGTGAAGCGGACGAAGCCAACAACACGGTGCGCTTCACCCATTTCAGCCCGGATGGCGCCATGGGCTATCCCGGCAACGTCAACTTCGAGGCCTACTACACGCTTTCGGGAAACCGGCTGAAGCTCGAGCTGCGCGCAACCACCGATGCGGCAACGCCCATCAGCCTCGTCCAGCACCAGTATTTCAACCTCGGGACCACCGAGACCGTGCTCGACCACATGATGCAGGTCAATTCCAGCGCCTATACCGAACTCGGCAAGGACGACCTCTGCCCAACCGGCGCGATCCTGCCCTCGCGCGGCACGCCATACGACTTGCGCCAGCCGCGCACCATGCGCGATGCGGCCGGCAATCCGGTCGATTATGATATCGGCCTGGTGCTCGACAGCGGCCGCAGCTTCGATGAACCGGTGGCGACGGTTGTCGGTCCCGACCAGGCGCTGACGCTGAAGCTCTGGACCGACCGGCCGGGCCTACAGGTCTACAATGGCGTGTGGACGGACATTCCCGTCCCCGGCCTCAACGGCAAGCACTACGGCAGGCACTCCGGATTTTGCCTAGAGGATCAGGCATTCGCCGATGCGGTGCACAATCCGCACTTCCCCAACGTCATCCACTCGCCCGAGCGCCCCTACAACCACTGGTGCACGATCGAGATCGCCTGACCGCGATGGAGACCTACATTGCGCTGATCCGGGCGATCGGCCCGCTGACCCACCCCAAGATGCCGATGGCAGGGCTGCGCGAAGCCTGCGCCAAGGCGGGTTTTTCCGACGTTTCGACGGTGCTGGCGACAGGTAATGTGCTGTTGCGCAGTGGCGAAAGCCGAGAAACAACGCTGAACAAGCTGCGGGCGGTTATAGACGGCTTCGGTCTCGACAATGCGGTTGTCCTGCGCACCCCGGCCGAGCTCGCCGAGACCGCCGCCGCCAATCCCTTCCCGGATGCGCTCGATCACCCCAGCGACTATGCCGTGTTCTTTCTTGCCGAACCGGCAAAGGACGCGAGGTGGATCGCCAGTCACACCGGCTCGGAGCGGCTGCACCTCAGGGGCATGGACCTTTATGTCGACTATCCCGAGGGCGTGACCGGTTCGAGGCTGATGCCTGCCAGGATCGAGAAGCGCCTTGGTGTGGTGACGACCTTCCGCAACTGGAATACGCTCACCAAGCTCCTCGCCGCTGCCGAAAAGCTTGCCGGCGCCTCCTAGTGGCTCAGCACAGGGGTTGTGACGGCGTTTGATCGAAGTGGCATTTGGCGCGAGGCCACAGAGTAGTGTGGCTTGATCGCCGCGTTGCCGACATGGGCATCCGACAGCTACCGCACTCAGTCTCCGTGCATGTTGCTCCGTGCATGTTGCACGTTCGGCCTGGGTCCTCGCGTCGAGGCGCGAGGATGACAGCGATGGGTGGCCTTGGTGGTCGGCAGAGCCCATCGGCTTGGTCTGGGGCGATGGTGCCAAGATGCCAAGACGCTGCGGCGGCTTTGGCAAGAAGCTTCACCACCCGCGATGGTAGGGGGCACCTTCTGGCCCTACAAATCCCGGACGCGCTGACTGCGGATATCCGCGGCTTCCAGAGAGACCTTTTGAGCTGGCGATGTCCACCGGCTCACCGGGCGACGCGAGAACGCTCGCCAGAAACGCTCATTCTCGATTGCCAGATGAATATCCTGGCGCTCGATGCCAAGATCGACGAGGCGGGCTTGGCTCATCTCGAGCAGAGCGACGAGCGCGCGCCTGCGGGCGCGGGCCGCGCGCCAGGCAGCAGACCACCCGGCGACGACTTTCAATGCGCGGTGGGCCGGGGCGGTGGGCCGCTCAGGTGAATAGAGGACAATCGATTCGGGTTTGACATGCTCGGTCATGGCTCCTCTCCTCGACGGTTCGGCGAAACGTTGTCGTCACCGGAGAAAGAACTTAGCGCGAGGCGCTGACAGGGCCTGTCAGCAGTGGCAGAGTCCCATTGCAATGGGGTTCCCCAGCCGCCTCATCTGCGGTTATTTCGGGCCGTTACGAAGCGAGTCGGAGGCGACATGGACAAGACCGAGCGGCTCTTTGCGGTCATGGATGCGATGAGGCGCCACCGGCGGCCGGTTACGGCGGCACAGCTCGCCGAGGAGCAGAACGTGTCGGTGAGAACCCTCTATCGCGACGTGCAGACGCTGATCGGGCTCGGCGCGCCTATCGATGGCGAGGCGGGCGTCGGTTACATGCTGCGGCCGGGCTTCTTCATGCCGCCCCTGATGTTCACGCCCGAGGAGCTGGAGGCACTGGTCCTCGGCGCACGCTGGGTCGAGGCGCAGCCGGACGACGGCCTGGTCAGCGCCGCACGCAATGCACTGGGCAAGATCGCCACCGCTTCGCCCGAGGACCTGCGCGACCGCATCGCCGATACCGGTCTCTGGCCGGTGATGATGCGCGGACCCGCGGCGCCAAAGCCCATGCTAGCCGAGATCCGCAGGGCGATGCGTTCGGAAAAGGCCGTGCATATCGCCTATACCGACGAGAGCGGACGCGAGAGCGAGCGCGACATCTGGCCGGTGCAGCTCGCCTATTACGAGGGCAAGCAGATCATTGCCGCTTGGTGCTGCCTGAGGCAGGCCTTTCGCAATTTCCGTACCGACCGCATCGTCTCCCTTTTCCCGACCGAAAACCGCTACGGAAAGCGCCGCACGGTCTTAGCGCGCGAATGGGAGGTGGAGTGGCAGCGCCAGCATCCGGATTGGGCCATGGAGCCGGACGTGCGGCCGACTCACTGAAGTGCGGGCGCGTTTGTCGGGCGACGCCCCAACTAACTCATTCGCGCATAAAGACTCTCCGGCCTCACGTCCTCGTCGAGCCGGAAGCGATGATCGGCCGGCGGGTGCGCCCGCTGGCCGCATTCCATGCGCGGGCAAATGCGGCAGCCGACGCCGACGGGCACCACCTGATTGTCGCTCGTCAGGTCAATGCCGTCCGAATAGATCATGTCCCGGGCATGGAGGATCGAGCAGCCGATGCCGATCGAGACGTAGCGGGGTTGGGCGTTGTAATGGTGGTCGCCCTTGGCGATGGTGCGTGCGATGCAGAAGTATCGTTGCCCATCCGGCATCTGCGAGACCTGGATGTTGATGCGCTCGGGCGACAGGAACGCGGAATAGACGTTCCAGCGCGGGCAGGCGCCCGAATGGCGCGGGATGTGGATGCCCGAGAGCGAGAAGCGCTTGGAGATGTTGCCGGCGATGTCGGTGCGCACGAGATGCAGCGGGATACCTTGGGCGCCTTTGCGCTGCAGCGTCGTCATGCGGTGGCAGACCTGCTCGAAGCTGGCACCGAACCGGCGGCCGAGCCGCTCGATATCATAGCGCGTCTCCCGGCAGGCCTGGATGAAGGGCCCATACGGCATCATCAGCGCGGCGGCGAAATAGGCCGAGAGCACGTTGCGCGCAAGGATGGCGGCGTCACCCTCGGGCAGGTCGGCCTCGCCTATGATCGCGGCGATCTCCCGGTCGGCTGCCATCTGGCCGAGCTGGTGGGCAACGAGGAAAGTGGCTGATTCGGCAGGCAGGATATCGGAGACGACGAGCCGGTTACGGGTGGCGTCACGCTGGCGGGCAATGCCGTGGGGCAGGGACCCTAGCCGCACTTCGAGGCCGAAGACGTTGAAGAGGTAGCTCCTCAAACCGTAATCGAAATTGTCGACGCTCGCATCGATATCGGCGCGGATGCGATTGGCGGCCTCTTCGAGAGATGGGAAGTGATTGAGGTTTTCCTGCAGGAAATCCGAGATCGCGTCGGTTGCGAGATGGAAATGTTCCGCCTCGGCGGCGACGGGTTCGCTCGGCCCGCTCTGCTTCAGGTGTCGGTACCGGTCGTAGAGCTTGAGGATGGCACGGGCGGCAGCCGGGTTGGCGTGGGCGAGATCGCGCACCTCGAGATTTGTGACGTCGGAATCGGCAAAGATGTCATCGCCGAAGGCCTCCATCAGGTCGCCGACCAGGCGCCCCTCGTCGCTGTCGACGAGTTCGCCCGGCTCGACGCCGAAATAGCCGGCGATGGAAAAGAGGAGCGGCACGGTGACCTTGCGGCGGTTGTGCTCGATGAGGTTGAGGTAGCTTGCCGAAATGCCGAGCGCGGCGGCAAGGTCGGCTTGGTTCAGCCGCTTCTGCCGGCGCAGGCGCCGGATGCGTCCGCCAAGCTGCATGTCGCCGACTTCGCTCATCTTTCTCCTCCTCGCGGCGCCGATTCTTTACAGACTTTACAGTTGGGACGTCGTCGCTTGACGGCCAATTTGCAGGTTTACTAGCCGATGTCCGCTTATTTCTTGCCTTCCCTGGCTATTTGTCAAATCTTTACCGAACGAAAGCGAGGAGATTTGAAATGACCACCACAGCCACGGAACGCGAGGAATATCTGACCATCATCGCCTCCACCGCCGGGGAGGCCATGGCGCAGTTCAAGGGGCGCGGTCTCGATACCGAGGGCTATTCGATCGCCGGCAAGATCGGGCGGCACCAGTTCGCACTGGTGGCGGGCGACACGACATCCGAGCTGTTCCAGGGCGGCGGCATGTTCGCTGCGACCTTCCGGCGGACCGTCTCGGACTAGCCGGTACCCGGCGCTCTCGCCGGTTTCACGTGAATCACCGTTCGTGCCGACCCCGCCGCGTGCGGGCGCGACGGAGCTTTGCCCCACTCATGAGGAGGAATGACCCATGCTCGACAAACCCAACCAACCCGAACGCTTTCCGACCCCCGACTGGGCGACGGACCGCTGGGCAAGCATCAGGCGCGACTACACCATGACAGACGTGCGCCGGCTCGCGGGCTCGCTGGCGATCGGCCATACATTGGCCGAGAACGGCGCCAGGAAGCTCTGGGAGTTGCTGCACAATGAGGAATTCGTACCGACGCTTGGCACCTTCACCGGTAACCAGGCGGTGCAGCAGGTCAAGGCAGGTCTCAAGGCCATCTATCTCTCCGGCTGGCAGGTGGCGGCCGACGCCAATAGCTCAGGCAACATGTATCCCGATCAGAGCCTTTATCCGGTCGACAGCGTGCCGGCGGTGGTCCGCCGCATCAACAAGGCTCTGCAACGGGCCGACCAGATCCAGGCGATGGAGAAGGCTGACGGCATCGCCACCACCGACCACGACTTCTTCGTGCCGATCATTGCCGATGCCGAGGCCGGGTTCGGTGGCATGCTCAATGTCTTCGAATTGATGAAGGCGATGATCGAGGCGGGCGCCGCCGCCGTCCACTTCGAGGACCAGCTCGCCTCGGAAAAGAAGTGCGGGCACCTGGGCGGCAAGGTGCTGGTGCCGACAGGCCAGTTCGTGCGCACGCTCAACGCCGCGCGCCTTGCCGCCGACGTCATGGGCGTGCCGACGCTGATCATGGCGCGCACCGATGCCGAGGCTGCCCGGCTCATCACCTCCGACATCGATGAGTACGATGCACCGTTCGTGACCGGCGAGCGCACGGCAGAGGGCTTTTACCGCCTCAAGGGCGGCATGGACGCAGCGATCGCCCGCGGCATCGCCTATGCGCCCTATGCCGATCTCATCTGGTGCGAGACGAGCAAACCCGACCTCACCGAGGCACGGCGCTTTGCCGAAGCCATCCGCAAGGAACACCCCGAGCAGATGCTGGCCTACAACTGCTCGCCCTCGTTCAACTGGGCCAAGCATATGGACGAAGAGGCCATGCGCGTATTCCAGCGCGAAATCGCCGCCATGGGCTACAAGTACCAGTTCATCACGCTCGCCGGCTTCCACAACCTCAGCCTCACGACTTTCGAGCTCGCCCGCGCCTATGCGGAGGAGGGCATGGCGGCCTATTCGCGGCTGCAGCAGGCCGAGTTCGCCGCCGAACGCCACGGCTTTTCCGCCACGCGCCATCAGCGCGAGGTCGGCACCTCCTATTACGATGCCGTCTCGCTCGCCGTCAGCCAGGGCGAAAGCGCCACAACGGCCATGGCTGCCTCGACCGAGACAGCCCAGTTCCATTAAAGCCGCCCCCGCTGCCGCGCTGGATATTTTCCGGTGCGGCAGCCATTGAAGCTTTGGACCAATCGGCGTTAACTTCGCACTGACTCTCATTAAATTGGTCAGACTCTTTCGCCGATTTTCTCATGAGCAACCGCGCCAAACGCTTCATCGAGCAGCAGCTCGCCGCAGCCGACATCGGCATCAACGGCGACCGCCCCTTCGACCCGCAGGTGCATGACGAGCGGCTCTACGGTCGCCTCATCGCCCAGGGAACGCTTGCCTTGGGCGAAAGCTATACGGATGGCTGGTGGGACGTAGACGCGCTCGACGAGCTTATCTACCGGCTCAGCATAGCGGCGGTGCACGATGCCTTTCCAAAGGATCTCGCCATTGCCTGGAGCGCGTTGCGGGGGCGGCTTCTCAACCTGCAGCGGCTCAAGGTCCGCGAAGTCGGCGAGAAGCACTACGACATCGGCAACGATCTCTACGAGGCGATGCTCGACAGGCGCATGATCTATTCGTGCGGATACTGGCAGGACGCCGACACGCTCGATGCGGCGCAGGAGGCCAAGCTCGACCTCATCTGCCGCAAGATCGGGCTCGAAAAGGGCATGCGCGTTCTCGACATAGGCTCGGGCTGGGGTGGATTCCTCAACTTCGCCGCCGAGCGGTACGACATATCAGGGCTCGGTGTCACCGTCTCCAAGGAGCAGGCGGCGCTCGCCAACGAACGGCATCGAGGATTGCCGGCCGAGACGCGCCTCATGGACTACCAGGCGCTCGAGGGCGAGTTCGACCGGGTGGTGTCGATCGGCATGTTCGAGCATGTCGGCTACAAGAACTACCGGGCATTCTTTGCAAAGGCGCGCTCGCTGCTCACGCGCGATGGGCTGATGCTGCTTCACACTATCGGCGGCCACCATTCGACCACCCATGGCGATCCCTGGAGCGAGAAATACATCTTCCCCAATGGCATGCTGCCGTCGATCGCGCAGATCGGGCGCTCGATCGAGGATATCTTCGTCATGGAGGACTGGCACAATTTCGGTGCCGACTACGACAAGACACTCCTTGCCTGGTGGGCCAATTTCGATGCGGCGTGGCCGCGACTCGAGGCAAGGTACGGGCCGCGCTTCTATCGCATGTGGCGCTACTATCTATTGAGCTTTGCCGGGCTCTTCCGCGCCCGCAACATCTCGCTCTGGCAGGTTGTGCTGTCGCCCAATGGCGTGCCCGGCGGATACCAGTCGGTCCGCTAAAGCGTTTTCAACAAAAGTGACTCCCTTCGGGGATCTATGGCGCGGCAGGTTGCGGCGCACAGGCGCCTGGGCCAGACTGGCAGCATGAAGCAGCTCTACACGACTCTCGGGCCGAAACGGGCCGACGAACTGGGCATGATCCTGCCGCACGAGCACGTCTTCGTCGACCTGCGCACACCGGACCAGCCCGGCTATGCGCAGGCGGATGCGGCCGACGTCGTCGCCCTGATGGCTCCGCAGATCGAGGCGATCAAGGCGCTGGGCGTCACCGCGCTCGTCGAATGCTCGACCGGCGGCGTCGGGCGGCGAGCCGATCTCGACCTGGCGGTGAGTCTTGCCACCAACTTCCCCATCGTCGTGCCGACCGGCAACTATCGCGAACCGTGGATACCCAGCTGGGTGCGCGAGACGCGCCAAGCGCAGCTTGCCGACTGGATGCTGCGTGAACTCGTCGACGAGATGGATGACAGCGGGGTTCCGGCCGGCTGGATCAAATTGAGCGCAGGGGACGATGGGATCACCGACCTCGAGGTGCGGATCCTCAAGGCTGCGGTCGAGGCGGCCAAGCAGACGGACGCGGTGATCGGCAGCCATACGATCAAGGGCCGGGTGGTGATGGACCAGCTCGACATCATCGAGAAGGCGGGCGGGCGCCCCGACCGGTTCATTTCCATCCACACCCAGACCGAACCGGACTTCGAGATGCACAAGGCGGTGGCGGCGCGCGGCGCCTGGATCGAGTACGACCACATCGGCTCGGTGCCGGACGAGGACGTCGTGACGATGATCCTGCGCGCGCTCGATGCCGGGCTCGAGTCGCAGCTGCTGCTCAGCCACGATCGCGGCTGGTATGATCCGGCGCAGCCGGGTGGCGGCACGCCCAAGCCTTACACGGTATTGAGCGAAAGCATCATCCCGAGGCTACGAGCTGGAGGCGTCGGCGAGGAGGCGATCGTGCAGCTGACGCACAAGAATCCGTTCGAGGCGTTCGCGCGCTAGCCTCTGCCCGACTGCTGCTTCTCGCGCAAACGCTCGAGAATCCTGTCGTCGCGCAATTCCTTCACGGCATCCCGGCCGATCCAGCGCGCGGTCCTGTCCGGGCTGGCAGCCAGCTGCTCGGCGGTCGCCAGCGCGTGCGGATGGAGGTTAAGCGAGCGCTTGCCGATCTGGCGCAACGCCCAATTCACCGCCTTCCTGACGAAGTTGCGCGGGTCCGTCGCCTGTGCCTCGATCAGCGGAAGATAGGCGAGGAATACATCATCATTCGCCGTCTTGTCGCGCACGGCCCGGGCGGCGATGAGGGTGAAACCGGCGCGACGAACAAACTCGCGCTCGTCGGCGACATAGTCGCGGATTGCGTCATCGAGGAACGGGCAGGGCAGGAAGAGATCGGTAACCTGGTCACAGAGATCCCAGGAATCGAAATCGGCGACCCAGGAATCCACGCCGGCGCGCGTCAGCTCTTGCGGTTCGGCGATGTAGCCGGCAAGGATGCGCGCCTCGTGCCGGCCGGTCGCCCATAGGGTTTGCGCAAGCTGATGGTCGCGTCCAAGCCTCTTGGCCATGGTTCGAAGAACAGGGATTTTGACCCCATAGGCGCGATCGGCGTTGACGCCCAAGCGCGCCATACCCGCCCGGCCGGTTTCCGACCCGTTATCGGCCAGTTCCGCCAGGATGCCGACGACGCGCGTGTCGATGCTCTCCATCAGTTCATCGCCATGTTGAGCCTATAGCTCAGCGCCTCGGCGATGTGAGGGCGGGCAACTTTTTCGGAACCGGCCAGATCGGCCAGAGTACGGGCGACCTTGAGGACGCGGTGGTAGGCGCGGGCTGAGAGGTTGAAGCGCTCGGCCGCCTGCAGCAGCAGGGACTGGCTCTCCTTGTCGGGTGCGACGACGGCCTCGATCAGGGTCGGGCCGGCGGCGGCGTTGGTCATCACCTCGGGGTGACCCGCCTCTGCATAGCGACGCAGTTGGCGCTCACGGGCGGCCGCGACGCGCTCGGCGACAATCGAGGAGGATTCGGCTTTGGCCGGGGTCATCATGTCGGCGGCAGAGACGGCCGGCACGTCGATGCGGATGTCGATGCGGTCGAGGAAGGGGCCGGAAACCCGCGCCTGGTAGTCGGCTGCGCAGGCCGGGCCGCGCTTGCAGGAATGGCCGGGTGTGCCGGCCATGCCGCATTTGCACGGGTTCATGGCGGCAACGAGCTGCACACGCGAGGGGTAGGACACGCGGGCGTTGGCGCGGGCGATGACCGTCTCGCCCGATTCCAGCGGCTGACGCAGGCTATCGAGCACCTGCGGCGAGAATTCCGGCAACTCATCGAGGAAGAGCACGCCGTTGTGGGCGAGGGAAACCTCGCCCGGCCTCACCTTCAAGCCGCCGCCGACCAGCGCGGCCATCGAGGCCGAATGGTGGGGAGAGCGGAAGGGGCGGCGGTCGGAGATGGCGCCGCCGGCGAGTTCGCCGGCGATCGACTGGATCATCGACACGTCCAGGAGCTCGCGCGGGTTGAGGGGCGGCAGGATCGAGGGCAGGCGCTGGGCCAGCATGGACTTACCAGCACCAGGAGGTCCGATCATCAGCATGTTGTGCCCGCCGGCCGCCGCGACCTCGAGCGCGCGGCGCGCCACTTCCTGGCCGCGAATGTCGGCAAGGTCCGGCAGCGAGGATCCCGGCAGCCAGCGCTTGGGGGAGGGACGCGGGGCGAGCTGCCGGCCGGTCAGGTGGTTGACGAGCGCGAGGAGGCTGTCGGCAGCAACGATGTCGATCTCCTCGCCCGCCCAGGCGGCCTCCGGCCCGCAAATGGCGGGGCAGATCAGTCCCATGTCGCGTCCGTTGGCGGCGATTGCTGCCGGCAACACGCCGGTGACGGGGGAGAGGCGTCCATCGAGCGCCAGCTCGCCCAGCACCACGTAGCGCTCGAGCGTATCGCGCGGAATGGCGCCCATTGCCGCCATCAGGCCCAGCGCGATGGGCAAGTCATAATGGCTGCCTTCCTTGGGCAGATCCGCCGGCGCAAGGTTGATGGTGATGCGCTTGGGCGGAAGGCCGAGACCCGACGAGGTCAGCGCCGCCCGCACGCGCTCGCCCGATTCCTTGACCGCCTTGTCGGGCAGTCCGACAAGGAACAGCTTGGGTTCTCCGGGGGCAATCTGCACCTGCACGTCGACCGGCACCGCGTCGATGCCCTGAAAGGCAACGGTCTGAACCCGCGTCACCATGCTTTACGCCCCCGAACCCACCTCGGGCGAAGCTAGCAGGGTTGACCCCACCATACAAGAACGTTTGGAGAACATATGCGTGTAAGCCGCTGGTCTCCATCATGGATTAACCATGCGCCGCAGCGGCCAAGCTTAACGCAAGCTTTCCTTAACCGGGCGATGTTGAATCAAAGGCTCCAGTATTGCGTATCCAAAGAGCCCCTGAATGCCCGCTGCCGCACCCGCGACACTCTACTCCCGCCTCCTCAAGGGCTTCGGAACGGTTCTCCTCATTGCGGCATTGGCCGCTTGCGCACGCGGCGGTCTCTATGGGCCTATTCCCGGCGACAACCGGCCGCACGCCGCGGTCGACCGGGCGCGGTCCATGCCGATCCAGGGCATTGACGTGGCGCGCTACCAGGGGGACATCGATTTCAACCAGGTCCGCGCCGCCGGCATGCACTTCGTGTTCATGAAGTCGACGGAGGGCAAGGACTACATCGACCCAATGTTCTATACGAACTGGGAGAAGGCGCGCGCCGCCGGCATCCCGCGCGGCGCCTATCACTTCATGACCTGGTGCTCTCTCGCCTCCGAGCAGGCCGCCTGGTTCGCCGCCAAGGTGCCGAACGACTACGACGCGCTGCCGCCGGTGCTCGACCTCGAATGGAACAACCATTCGAGCTGCCGCAACAAGCATCCCAAGGCGGACGTCCTCGAGAAGGTGCGAGTGATGCTGGCGTCGATGGAGGCCCATACGGGCAAGCTCCCGATCATCTACACCGACATGAACTTCTACAACGAGATCCTGCGAGGCGAGCACTTCCCCAATGCGCTCTGGCTGCGTTCGACGGCCGCCGAGCCGCATGAGCGCTACCAGCGTCACGACTGGACGTTCTGGCAGTACACGCAGACCGGCGTGGTGCGGGGCGTGCGGAACGAGGTCGACCGCAACGTCTTCTATGGCGACCAGAACGCGTGGGTGAATTTCCTGCTGACCGGGTGCGATCCGCGTGCGGTCCATATCCTCGGCCCGACGGGCCGATGCCGGATCGAAAAGTAGCTGGAGCGCGACGCGATTTGATGCGCGCGCTTTAGTCCTGTGCCGTGAACGGCACCAGAATCTCGGAATGGGCGACGGTCGTCGGCGCCGTAATGGCCATGATGGCGAACATCATCAGAATAATGGCTGCCGCGATCCGCATGTCCCTGCCTCGTTGTCCCTCTGGATGAGAGGGTTCTAGCGCAAGCCGGTGACGGGTCAACGACAGGGTAAAGAGATGCTTAACCTTTGATTTATCGTTAAATTTTACCGACCAGAGCATGACGCGATTCGATCGAATCGGTCTCCTCCCTAACCCTTTGCTCTCACAGAACTTCTCGCGAAAAGCCGGGGCCCGTCCCGGATCAAGTCCGGTTGCCACCTTTCCGCATCCCGCTCTAGTGGCTCTGCACAGGAGTTATGACTCTTTGGTGGTTGGTTAAGTCCTCTGTGCAGAGGTGCTGGCTGCCACGCATTGCGCCAGCGCCGTCACATGGCATCCAACAGCTACCGCACCCTCGTCCCGTGTTGCACGCTCCGCCTGGGTCCTCGCATCGAAGCGCGAGGATGACGGCGGAGGGGGTGCGGTCTTGGTGGCCGGCGGAGAGATCGGAAGTGCGCATCCGCGGGCCTCAGGTGATGATGTGGAGACGCCGCGGCGGCTTTAGCACCGCCGCCCACCACCCCACGATGTCATCCTCGCGCTTCGACGCGCTTCGACGCGAGGACCCAGGCGGTGTGCGCAGCTGTGCTCAGAGGGTTGGGCGCGGTAGCTGGTGCGTGCCGAGCGCCGTGGCGCGAGGATGACAGGTCGGGATGTTGGCAGGTTAGGGCAACTGGGAGGTTGTCAGAGGACACGCGCCGTCACTCTTGGGCGATTGGTCAAATCCTCGGGGCACAGGTACTAACCCAGCAGGCCGCTCTGCTTGATGCCGTCGAAGACGAACTGGACGGCAAGGGCGGCCAGAAGGATGCCGACGACGCGCGAGACCACCGACAATCCCGTCAGCCCTAAGAGCTTTTGGATGGGGATGGCTATCAGCAGCGTCAGCCAGGCGGCGATGAGGATGAGGGCAAGGGCGAGGAGTACCGCCCAGAACTCGAGGTCGGTCCGGGCACCGGTGGTCAGGAGGATGACGGCGCTGATCGCGCCGGGTCCGGCAAGCAGCGGCATGGCGAGGGGAAAGACCGAGATATCCTGACGCTGGCGCGACTCGCGCTCCTCCTCGCTCGTCGTGCCGGTGCCGCCCGAGTGGCGGGCAAAGACCATGTCGATAGCAATCAGGAAAAGCAGCAGGCCGCCGGCCGTGCGCAGGGCCGGGATGGTGATGCCGAACAGATCGAGGATGACGTTGCCGGCAATGCCGAAGAAGAAGAGGATGACCGCGGCGATGACGACGCCGCGCGTGGCGAAGGTCCGCCGCTCGGCCGGCGTATTGTCCTTGGTCAGCCCGGCAAAGATGAAGGCGATGTCGGCAACGCCGACAGTCGCGAACAGCGTTGCCAGCGCAACGAAGAAGGTGTTTGTCATTGGTTCCCCGCAACCTCGAAACCAAGGTCTAGCCGCTTCGGCCCTGTCTGCCCACCCCCGGCGGGGCTGCGACGAACGAAGCCGTCAGCGCGACGACATCATAGTGGACGCAAGCTTCTCCTGTGCTTCGAGGAGCACGTCGAGGCGATTCAACGCTGCTTCGAGTTCGCCGTCGCCGATGCGGCGCCACATGTCACGCACATCGCTCTCGAGGCCCGACAGGGTGGAGGGCAGGGTTGCCGCTTCGGAGAACGCGCCCTTTTCGTTGATGAGGTAGCGGCGGTTGAGCGCGAACAGCACCTGCGCCAGCGAAGAGAGCGCGCGGAAAGCGCAGCCGGCGACATAGGTCGCGTCCTGCCGCTCGAGGGCCTTGCGCGCATTTGCCAGAGCAAAGCGCGCTTCCCAGGCAAAGCGTTCGACGAGGGCACGCCGCAGCGCTTCGGGATAGGGCAGCACGCGTGACTGCAGGGCGGCAAAGGCGCCGGCCGGATCATGGAGTGGCACGGCCACGGCAGCTTCGCCCATCCAGATCGTGCTGGCGAATACATGCGGGTGGCCGGCCTGATAGGCCATGGTGAACTCGCCGCGCTGCGCCGCATCGACGACCGCATTCACGGCGGCAAGGTCGCGATAGAGGAGATCGACCGCCGATCCGGCAACGGTGATCCAGGCGCCGCCATTGATCCACGGACCCCAGCCGCCGATCGGCGTCAGCTCGACGGCATCACCCTCATCGGCGATTCGCGCCACCGCAGAAGCCAGGGCCGGAACCTCGAACGGATCGGCCGGATCGTAATAGAGACCGATGTCGTAGTCGGAGCCCTGATGGGCGGTACCGCGTGCCCGCGAGCCGCCAAGCACGATAGCGGCAATGCCGGGAACTCCCATCAGGACCGGCAGGAGACGGTCGATGATCGGGTCGGTCACGCTTCTAAGATTTAGTTGTCGCGGGTGTCGCGAAGAACCGGTTCCCATTTTCGCTTCCCGCTGGCCTTGAGCGGTCGCGCTCTCGAGCCGCTCTAGGCAGCCTGCTCAAGTACATCGGGCGGCAGGTGCTGGCGGGCGTTAAGAACCTCCATGCCGACAATGCGACCCTCTTCATCATAGTCGAGCACGATGCCCGCTGTGACCTCTTCGCTCTCCTCGACCTTGCCGGTCGAGAAGCGAATGTAAGCGGCATTAACCTCGGGATCATAGGTGACAGTTGGTTTGATCACTTCGGCCTCGCTCGCCTGTCGAAGAATGCGGACAGTATACGGAATTCGGCCACCGTTTCCACCAGAGCTACGCGAAGGTAGCGGCCACCGTGTTCCGGTACCGAGCGAAAGTGACGAACCACCTCCGGATCATCCGGATCCGCCTCTACCCATTGCGGGTTGCGCACCGATGCTTCGACCCATTCCGGGTCGAGACCGCGCTCGCTCATGGCAACCTTTGCGTGCTCGGTATAGGCGATCGGCTTTTCCATCACTCAGCCCCAGAGGCCCTGGCCTGCGGAGGCGGTAGTCAGGCCGCCCGCCGCTTCTCGATCGCGTCCCAGATCAGCACGGCGATGTCAGGACCGCCGAAGCGCTTGATCTCGCGGATGCCGGTCGGGGAGGTGACGTTGATCTCGGTGAGATAGTCGCCGATGACGTCGATGCCAACGAAGATCATGTCGCGTTCCTTGAGCGCCGGGCCGATGGCCGCGCAGATCTCGCGCTCGCGCTCGGTCAGATCGGAGAGTTCCGGACGTCCGCCCACATGCATGTTGGAGCGCGCCTCACCCTCGGCAGGAACACGGTTGAGGCCGGCGACCGCCTCGCCATCGACGAGGATGATGCGCTTGTCGCCCTTCCTCACCTCGGGCAGATATTTCTGCACCATGAACGGTTCGCGGAAACTCTGCTCGAAGAGCTCGATGAGGGATGCCAGGTTATGGTCGCCCTCCTGGATCAGGAAGACGCCGGCCCCGCCATTGCCGTAGAGGGGCTTGACGATGATGTTGCCGTGCTCGCGCCGGAAGTCGTGGATCTGCCGCCGGTCGCGGGTGACGAGCGTCGGCGGCATCAGCTCGGGAAACTCCGTGACCAGGATCTTTTCGGGCGCATTACGCACGGCCGCCGGCGGGTTGACGACGAAGGTCTGCGGATGCAGGCGCTCGAGGATGTGCGTCAACGTGATGTAGTTCATGTCGAAGGGCGGATCCTGGCGCATCAGCACGACGTCCTGCGTTGCAAGGTCGAGGCGCGAGAATTCGCCGAGCTTGAAGTGCGCGCCTTTTTCCTTGTCGAAGACCGCGACGGGCGCTGCATTGGCCGAGACCATGTTGCCGGAAAGCGCAAGGGTGTCGGGCGTATAGTAGACGAGCTCGTGCCCGCGGGCCTCGGCCTCGAGCATCAGGGCGAAGGTGGAATCGCCCTTGGGGGTGATGGTCTCGATGGGGTCCATCTGCACGGCGATCTTCAAAGACATGAATGAATTCCGGAGTTTGAGGTCTCGCACTTAAGCGCGCTATTTGGTCGAGGATTCTTGCGAAAAACCGGGGCCCACTTTTTCGCATCCCGCTCCAGTTAGCTGGCGTCGAAGGCATTGATGATGTGGCGCGGCCAGGCGAACGGCGCAAGGAAAATCACATCGAACCGTTGGTCGGCATGGGCAAGGTGGGGGTGGCGGGCGACGTAGAGGCTGGCGGCCCTGACGATGCGGCGGCGATTGACCGCCGCCAGCGCCTCGGCTTCCTGATGCGAGAAGGCTCGGGCCTTGACCTCGACGAAGACGGTGACGCCGGAACGGCGCGCGACGATGTCGATCTCGCCGAGCGGCGTCTTCACTCGGCGCGCCATGATCCGGTAGCGCTTCAGGCGCAGGTAGACCGCGGCCCAGAACTCGCCGCGATGCCCGTCACGCCAGGCATTGAGCTTGACCTTATTCTTTTGCCTTGAGGGCGAGCGCGGCATTGTAGACGTCTTTCCTCTTGAGGCCGAAGCGGGCGGCGATCTCGTCGACGGCGGAGCGCAGCGGCTGGCCGGCGAGCGCCTCGGCGAGCACGGCCTTCCAGTCAGCCTCGTTCGCGGCGGCCGGCTCGGGCGCACCGGCAACGAGAATGACCGCCTCGCCCTTGGTGTCGCCCTCGGCAAAGGTCGCCGCAAGCTCTGAAAGCAGGCCGCGATGTACGCGCTCGAAGCGTTTGGTCAGCTCAAGGGCAACGGCCGCCGGCCGGTCGGGCCCGAAGGCATCGGCCATAGCCAGAAGCGTCGCCGAAAGGCGCCTCGGGCTTTCGTAGAAGACCAGCGTTTCACGTGAATCGGCGAGATTCGCCAGCGCCTTGGCGCGCGCGCCGGCCTTGGTGGGTAGGAACCCATGAAAGCAGAAGGCGTCGGTCGGCAGGCCGGCAACGACAAGTCCGGACAGCAACGCCGAAGGGCCGGGCACGGCAAAGACCGGCAGGTTCTCTTCGGCGATCGCCCGCAGCAGCGGAAAGCCGGGGTCGGAAAGAAGCGGCGTGCCGGCATCCGAGATCAGAGCGATGGCCTCGCCTTTGCCGATGCGCTCGAGAATCTCGCCGATGCGGGCGCGTTCATTGTGCTCGTGCAGGGCCTGGCGACGGGCCTTGATACCGTAGTGGTCGAGCAGGCGCGCCGAGGTGCGCGTGTCCTCGCAAAGCACGAGATCGGCGGCAGCGAGGGTCTCGAGGGCGCGAATGGTGATGTCCCTGAGGTTTCCGATGGGTGTGGCCACCACATGAAGGCCGGCCGCCAGCGGCGGGGCGGCGAAGCCGGTCCCGGCGACGAAATAGCGGGCGGCTTTCCCACCCGTGATCTCCTCATCGGCCGGGCTGGTCGAGGTGCTTGGCGTTGAGGAAGACTTAACCATAAGGGGCGAGGCTTTGCGGCGAGCTCAAGAACAAGGGATCAGTCGTTTGGCGACCATGCCGCGCGCAGGCACCATCCGCAAGGTCGGTCTTGCCGCACTGGCGGTCGGGGCCGCCGTGCTGGCCGCCTGTACACCGACCGAGTTCGCCATCGGTTCGCGCACGATCACCCTGCCGTTCGGCGGGGGAGGTCAAGTGCAGCCGCAGCAGGCGGCGAGCTTTCCCACGACTCAGCCCGCGATGGCCTCGGGCGTGACCCAAAGCGAACTGCCGCCGCTGCAGCAGGCAAGCGGCGAAAGCATCGGGCGCGGGCCGGTTCGCGTGGCACTGCTGCTGCCGCTGACGGGCGATGCGACGCTCTCATCGACCGGTCATTCCATGGCCAATGGCGCGCGCCTGGCCATGAGCTATATCGAGACCAATCCCAATATCGCCGAGAACACCACGATCGTCATCAAGGACACCGGCGTGAGCATTGCCGGCGCAACGGGCGCCGCCGCCGATGCCGTCAGCGAAGGGGCAAGCCTGATCCTCGGGCCCATGCGGGCCGACCAGGTGACGGCGGCCGGAGCGGTGGCGCGCTCGGCGGGCATTCCGCTTATCGGCTTTTCCAACACCCCGGCAGCGGCGGGGCCGGGCGTCTACCTCCTCAACATCCTGCCCGAGACCGAGCTCAGGCGGTCGCTCGCGTTCGCCCAGAGGCAGGGGCGCAGGCGCTTTGCCGCCATCGTGCCGACCACGACTTTCGGGCAGGCGCAGGAGGCGGCGTTCCGCCAGACGGTTGGCGCAATGGGGTTTACCCCAAGCGCCGTGCACCAGTTCGCCAGCGCCACGGACGCCAGACGTATCGTCGACAACCTCGAACCGCGCATCCGTTCGGGCGAGGTCGATGCGCTGTTCCTGCCGGACCGGACAAGTGCGCCGCTCTTTGCCGGGCTCATCTCCAGCACAGGCGTAGCACGCCAATCGATCGCCATCATCGGTTCGGCCGACTGGGAAGGCGACCCGACCATCGCGGCAACGCCCTTTCTTGCCGGGGCGCTCTATCCGGCCGTCGACGAGGCAGGCTATCGCGCCATTCTTGCCGACTATCAGACGCGGTTCGGCGGTGTTCCGCATCGGCTGACGACGCTCGCCTACACCGCCACCATCCTTGCCAATGCGGCGCCGCTGTCGATGGCCCAGCCCAAATACAACGCGGGCGCCCTCACCAATCCGCAGGGCTTCAACGGCCGCGACGGGCTCTTCCGCTTTGCACCGGACGGAAAGGCGCAGATGGCGCTGGTGATGAAGGAGGTGCGCGTCGGTGGCGCGGTGACGGTCGACGGAGCGCGGCTCTAAGGTTTTTGTTGTCGCGGGATATTTCGCGAAAAACCGGTTCCCACTTTTTCGATCCCGCTTTGAGGCCGCCCTCAAGCCGCGAGGTCAGCCACCACGGCGTCGAGCACGGGCCAGCCCTTGTCGGTGACGCGGATGTTGCCGTTGGGCAGGGTCTCGACGAACCCGTAGCCCTTCAAGTCGGCGATCTGCCGCTCGGCGATCCGGCGGCCGGAGATGGCGGTGAAGCGCGCGGGCGAGATGCCTTCCTTCAAGCGCAGGCCCATGACGAGGAACTCGTCGCCCTGCTCCTCCCAGGTCAGCACCTCGTCGGTGACGACGCCGTGGCCTTTTTCCATCACGCGCTTCTGCCAATCGAAGGGCAGTTTCTCGGCGGCCGTCGCGTGGCGCTGGTTGTTGACGACGAGCCGGCCATGGGCGCCAGGTCCGATGCCGGCATATTCGCCATAGCGCCAGTAGAGCAAATTGTGGCGGCTTTCCTGGCCGGGACGGGCATGGTTGGAGATCTCGTAGGCGGGCATGCCCGCCTCGGCGGTCAGCTCCTGGGTCAGTTCGTAGAAATCGGCCGAGAGATCCTCATCGGGCATAACGAGCTTGCCGGCCCGGTGCAGGTCGTAGTAGCGCGTGCCCTGCTCGATGGTCAGCTGATAGAGCGAGACATGGCCGCGGGCGAGCCAAAGGGCTTCCTTGAGCTCGTCCTCCCAGTCCTCCAGCGTCTGTCCGGGGCGCGCATAGATGAGGTCGAAGCTCGAGCGCTCGAAGATCGACTGGGCGAGGCGGACGGCCGCCACCGCTTCCTCCACCGTATGCAGGCGCCCAAGCGCGGCCAGCGGCTCGGGCTTCAGGGACTGGACGCCCAGGGAGACCCGGTTGACGCCGGCGGCACGGTAGCCCCGGAAGCGGTCGGCCTCGACACTCGTCGGATTGGCCTCCAATGTGATCTCGGCGCTCTTGTCCAGCGTCCAGTGGCGGGCGACGGCATCGAGAATTGCCCCGACTGCCGAGGGGCTCATCAGGGACGGCGTGCCGCCGCCGAAGAATATCGAATTGACGACGCGACCGGGAACGAGGCCGGCGGTCGTCGCGATCTCGCGCTCATAGGCGGCAACGAAAGCGGCCTCGTCGAAGGAACCGCGATGGACATGCGAATTGAAGTCGCAATAGGGGCATTTGGCCGCGCAGAACGGCCAATGCACATAGACGCCGAAGAGTTCGTTGGCGCTCAATCGAAATCCTCCACGACAGCGGCGACGAACTTGGCAAAGGCGCGGGCGCGGTGGGAAAGACCCGGCTCGCCGGGCGCCCAGGAATGCTTCATCTCCGCGGGCATCTGGCCAAAGGTGATGTCGTAACCCTCGGGCATGAACACCGGGTCGAAGCCATGGCCCAGCTCGCCGCGCGGTGGCCAGACGATGGTGCCGTCTACCCGGCCCTCGAACAGCCAATCATTGCCCTCGGGATCGGCAAGGCAGAAGGTTGCCATGAAGTGGCTGCGGCGCTCGGCCGGCGAGGTGGCATTGGCCGCCTGCAGCGCGTCCTCCACCCGACGCATGCCCAGGGAAAAGTCGCGCTTGGGACCGGCCCAGTTGGCCGTGTAAACTCCAGGCTTGCCGCCGAGCGCATCGACGCAGAGCCCGGAATCGTCGGAAAGCGCCAGCATGCCCGATGCCTCGGCCGCCGCATGCGCCTTGATGCGGGCGTTCTCGGCAAAGGTCGTGCCGGTCTCCTCGGGCTCGGACAGATCCAACTCACCGGCCGAGACGATCTCGAGCCCATAGGGCTCGAAGAGGTCCTGGAACTCGGCGAGCTTGCCTTTGTTGTGGGAAGCGAGCAGCAGCCGGTCGCCGGCGCCGAGCCTCGGGATGGGAGCGGTCATCGGCGGGCTCCCTTGAAGCCGTCGCCGGACCTTGCCCGACGCTTTTCATCGGAGGCCGCGGCGCATTCGTCGAGCGCGCGCGCGATGTCGTGCCAGAGGCGTGACGCTTCGCCCGACGCAGCTGCCGCCCGGTCCTGCCGATCGGCGGACCGTTGCAACGAGGCGGCGAGCTTGCGGATCAGGCCGATCATGAGGAGAGCGCTGCCAGCTGGATCTGTGTCAGGTCGCCGATACCCTTTTCCGCCAGGGCCATCAGGCTCTCGAGTTCGGCGCGGGTGAAGGGTACCTGCTCGGCGGTGCCCTGGATCTCGACGAAGCGGCCGGAGCCGGTGAGGACGAAATTGGCGTCGGTATGGGCTTCGACGTCCTCGAGATAATCGAGATCGAGAACGGGCGTGCCGCGATAGACGCCGCAGGAAACGGCGGCAACGGTATCGCGCAGCACCTCGCCCTTGGTGAGCTCGCGCTCGGTCAACCACTTGACCGCGTCGGCGAGGGCCACATAGGCGCCGGTGATCGAGGCGGTACGGGTGCCGCCGTCGGCCTCCAGCACATCGCAGTCGACAATGACCTGATTCTCACCGAGCGCGGCCATGTCGACCACGGCGCGCAGGGACCTGCCGATCAGGCGCTGGATCTCCTGGGTGCGGCCGGACTGCTTGCCGGCCGTCGCCTCGCGGCGGGTACGCGTGCCGGTCGCGCGCGGCAGCATACCGTATTCGGCAGTGACCCAGCCGAGCCCCTGTCCGCGCCGCCAGGACGGAAGCGACGTCTCGACACTCGCTGTCACCAGTACCTTGGTCGCTCCGAAGCACACCAAGCACGAACCCTCGGCATTGCGGGCGACATTGCGTTCGATGGTCACTGCCCGCATCTGGTCGGGTTGGCGGCCGGAGGGACGCAAAAGGGTCATCAGGGCAAATCACCTGGTTTCTTGGCGTTAACCGCCTCTTAACCCTCACAGGCGCCGCTCACAAGCGTCGGGCGCTTGGCGCGTTGCGTCTTTACCCTTAAATGATGAGAGACGGTTAAAGCGGACAAGTTTATCGATGGCGCAGATGACTAGGCTGCCTGAGGATTTTCTAGCGGTACTCAACAGCCGCAGCCAGGAGATCTTCCGCAAGATCGTCGATCGGTATATCGAGACGGGTATGCCGGTCGGCTCGCGGGACGTCTCCAGGATGCTGGAGATGGAGCTGTCGCCCGCCTCGGTGCGCAACGTGATGGCAGATCTCGAAGATCTGGGACTGATCGCGGCGCCCCACACCTCGGCCGGTCGGGCGCCCACCCAGCAGGGGCTGCGGTTCTTCGTCGATGCCATGCTCGAGGTCGGCGCTCTCGACGAGCGCGAGCGTGAGCAGATCGCACGCCATATCGAGGGGCAGGCGGGCCAGAGGCAGGTCGAGGATGTCCTGACCGAGGCCAGCCAGCTGCTCTCGGGTCTGAGCCAAGGCGCGGGCGTCGTCATCGCGGCCAAATCCGACATGGTGTTGAAACACATAGAATTCGTGCGGCTCGATACCGACCGGGCCATGGGCATCCTCGTCAGCCAGGACGGACAGGTGGAAAACCGCATCGTGTCGCTGCCGCCGGGGCTGACCGCCAGCGCACTGACGCAGGCGAGCAACTACCTCTCGCATTACGTGGTCGGCCGCACGATCGCCGAGGCGCGCAAGGCATTGGCGGAGCGGCGTGCCGAGCAGCGCGCCGAGCTTGACGAGCTGACGCAAAAGCTGGTCGATGCGGGCGTTGCCACCCTCGCCCAGCCCTCACCGGCCGGGCATCCGACGGTGATCGTTCGCGGCCGGGCCAATCTCATCAACGAAGCCATGGCCTCCGAGGATCTCATCCGCGTGCGCCAGCTCTTCGATGAGCTCGAAAGCAAGGACGGGCTGCTCGAGCTGCTCGGCGATGCCGAGAAGGCGCAAGGCGTGCGGATCTTCATCGGTTCGGAGAACAAGCTCTTCTCGCTCTCAGGCTCGTCGGTTATTCTTTCCCCCTACAAGGACGCCAACGACAAGGTGGTGGGGGTGCTCGGCGTCATTGGTCCGACCCGGCTCAACTACGCGCGCATCGTGCCGGTGGTGAACTACACCGCCAACGTCATTTCCGCCATGATGGCCCGCAAGGCTTGAATTGTCGCCGTCTTTGGCCGATATGCGGGGCAAATCCCACGCATGCGGAAGAAATGATGAGCGACGAGAACGCGACGCCCGAGCAAGAGCCCGAGACCGCCGTGACCCCGGAGGCCGAAACCCCGGAAACCGATCCGGTCGAGACCCTACGGCTCGAGAACGCCGAACTGCGCGACAAACTGCTGCGCATGGCGGCCGAAATGGACAATTTGCGCAAGCGCACCGAGCGAGAGATCGCCGACACCCGCGCCTATGCCATCGCCGGCTTTGCCCGCGACATGCTTTCGGCCACTGATTCGCTGTCGCGCGCACTGATGGTGTTGCCGGCGGATGCGCGCACCAACGCCGACGGCACGACCACGTCGCTGATCGAAGGCATCGAGATGACCGAGCGCGAGATGCAGCGCCTGCTGGCAAAGCACGGGGTGCGGCCGATCGAGGCCGAAGGGCAGAAATTCGACCCCCACAAGCACCAGGCGATGTTCGAGGTGCCCGATCCCACCCGACCGGCAGGCACCGTGGTGCAGGTGGTGCAGGCGGGCTTTGCCATCGGCGACCGCGTGCTCCGGCCGGCGATGGTCGGTGTGGCCAAGGGCGGCACCGCGGCCAGTTCCGAGATTCCGGCTGAAGGCGAAGGCGGGGTCGACAAGGAAGCCTGAGAGGGCTTGCAGACGAACATCAAGGGCGCCCAGCGGCGCCCTTTTTGTTTGGATCCGCCTCGGCTACCCGAGGATCTCTTTACTCATGATCCGTGTCACGCCGGCGGCGGCCATGTCGGTTCCTGCTATCTCCAGCGAGCCGTTGGCATCGATGGCGCGGGTCGCGTCCTCGACGACGACGGTGGCAAAGCCCTCGGCACGGGCATCGAGCGCCGTCCAGGCCACGCAGAAGTCGGTCGCGAGGCCGACCACATAGACAGTTTCGAGGCCGCGTTCCCGCAGGTAGCCGGCAAGGCCGGTGCGGGTCGCCCGGTCGGCTTCCTGGAAGCCGGAATAGGAGTCGACCGCGCGATTGTAGCCCTTGCGGATGACGAGCTGGGCGTGAGGAATGTCGAGGCCGTGGCTCAACTCGGCCCCGTGCGTGCCCCAAACGCAGTGATCGGGCCAGAGCACCTGCGTGCCGTAGGCGAGCTCGATGGTCTCGAAGGGAGCCATGCCGGCATGCTGGCTGGCAAAGGAGATGTGATCAGCCGGGTGCCAGTCCTGGGTGAAGACGACGTTGGCAAAGCGTTTGGCCAAAGTATTGACCAGGGGCACGATCTCGTCGCCGCCCGTAACGGCGAGATTTCCGCCGGGCAGGAAATCGTATTGGACGTCAACGACGACCAGCACGTCCCTGGGAGAAATGGCTATCGTCGTCATCGTATGTACCTCAATCCATCCATCGCATTTATGTCTCCGGCCGCGACCAGCGGGCTCGCATCAGGCCGCGCACGGAGTTGCCCAGATAGATTGCCTCGGCCGTTTCAAGATCCGCAAGGGTCAGCCGCGCTTCTCTTGCCTGTCCCGTCGCGATCAGTTCGGCACGCAACGTTCCCGGCAGCAGGCCCGCGGCAAGCGGCGGGGTGAGGAGGACATCGTCGCGCTCGATGAACAGCGAGGTGATGGAGCCCTCGGTCAGCTCATCGTGCTCGTTGAGGAAAACCACCTCGTCGACCCCGTGCAACGCCTGCGCGCGCTGGCGCGGCTCGTCGAGACGGGCGCGATTTGTGGTCTTGTGGGCGAGCCAGGGGCTCTGCGAATCGAGGCGTTCCCGGGCAATGACGAAACGGAATTCCGCATCGGCGGCCGGTTCCGGCAGGGGAGTTGCGGTGAGGGCCAGACCTTCGGATTCATCGAGAGTGAGGCGCACCCGGTAGCGCAGCTGATCAACGCTCGCTGCCCATTCGGTCAGCAGGGTGACAACGTCCGAGCGCGATATGGGAATACCGAAATACACAGCCGAGGATCCGAGCCGGTCGAGATGCCGGTCGTGGAGATAGAACCCCGACTCACGGGTCCAGAGCATGGTCTCGATGAGGCAGACAGGCTCGGCCGGGTCGGTCAGGAACTTCATCTTCAAGAGCGCCTCGCGGTATTCGTCGGCGGCCCGGCTGTCGGCCACGATGCCACCGCCGATGCCGATCTCGCCACTCCCGTCGTTGCCGATGCTGGCGGTGCGGATGGCGACGTTGAAGGCGAGGTCGCCGGATGGCGCAACATAGCCGACAGCGCCGGTATAGAGGCCGCGTGGCTCGGTCTCGACCTCGTGGATGATCTCCATGGCGCGCAGTTTAGGGGCGCCGGTGATCGAGCCGCAGGGAAAGAGATTGGCGAGGATATCGACCGGAGAGAGACCGGGCTTGCCTCGCGCCTCTATCCCCGAGGTCATGGTGTGAAGCGAGCGGTAGGTCTCGACGGTGAAGAGGTCGGTGACCCGGACCGAGCCGATCTCGGCAATACGGCCGAGATCGTTGCGCAGGAGGTCGACGATCATCAGGTTCTCGGCCCGGTTCTTCTCGTCGGCGGCGAGGCTCAAACGCTGCGTGGCGTCTTCGGCGAGGGTGCGTCCGCGCCGCATGGTGCCTTTCATGGGGCGGGCGAAAAGACGATCACCCTTGCGGGCAATGAAGAGCTCGGGCGAGCGCGAGAGCACCCAGTGATCCTCGGTCCGGATCAAGGCGCCATAGGCGACGGGCTGCTTGCGGGCGAGATCGCGGTAGAGGGCGACGGCATCGCCATCGAGGGCGAAGCGCGCCTTGAAGGTGAGGTTGACCTGATAGGTGTCGCCGGCGGCGATCAGCGCTTCGACCCGGTCGAAGGCACGTGCGTAGGCGGCCTCGTCGAGGCCGGCAACCACATCGACCGCCTCGCCCGCGGGTCCTGCTTCGGCAACCAGCCACGCATCCGCCTCGGCACGGGTCAACTCGGCCACCGCGCCATAGAGGCCGAACCAGAGGAGGGGCGTGGCAGTCCGTTCCGGCAGCAGCGGGGCGAGGCGCTCCTCGAAAAGAAAGCCGAGCTCATAGGAAAGGTATCCAGCAGCCCACAGGCCCTCGCGCCCCGCCGTGTCCAGCCGGGCGAGCGCATCGCGCGCCTCGGCGGCGGTGTGGGCAATCAGCACCTCGCGCGGCACCTCGAACAGCATGTTGCGCCCTGCAGGATTGAGCGTGTCGTGCAGCAGGACTGTGCCGGGCCGGATCATGGCGCGGTTGTAGTAGTGGCGGAAGGATTTAGGAAGTGGGCGCTATCGCGGCTTGGTCACCCGTCTCATAGTGAGGTTGATTCGGCCCCCGTCGGGGAAGAGATCGGGATGAGCCTCGAGCAACCGGGAGGAGCCCGTGAGCACGCGGTCGACGCCGTGATAGGCCAGCCGCCGGTCGCCGGCCAGGAGCATGACGTCGCCGGAGCGCAGGAGGAAACTCTGCGTCGGGTCCTTCCGGTCGGTGCCGCCGAGCCGGAAGCGAGCGGTATCGCCGAGGGAAACCGAAAGCACGGGAGCCGAGAAGTCCTCTTCGTCGCGGTCCTGGTGCAGGCCCATTCGCGTGCTCTGCCCATAATAGTTGACGAGGCAGGCCTGCGGCTCATGGGGGTAATCGGCGAGCTCATCCCAAAGAGCAAGGAGCATCGGCGGGATCGGCGGCCATGGCCCGCCGGTCACCGGATGCTGCGCCTGGTAGCGATAGCCCTCGCGGTCGGACACCCAGCCGAGAGGGCCGCAATTGGTCATCAGCACCGAGAACGGCTTGCCGCTGCGCGGCATGACCGGCCTGTAGAGCGGCGCCGCGCGAATGACCGCGACGATGTCGGCGAGCAGGGCGGCGGTTTGCGATTGATCGAGGGTCCGGTACAAAAGGGAAGTGGGCAGGGGTATCATGGCGGCCAGAGTAGACGCGCTCCGCGCACAGATGAAGCCGGTTCTGTCCGACCGACCACAGTCACATTTTGCTGCCTTACGTGCTTGCAGGGCCCATGCACCCCCCCTATATAGCCGGCAAGGCCGCGTATCGGCCAATTCCAAACCCGGGGAGCCCGGCCCGAGGGCCGCGGAGCCGCCTGCCTGCAGGGACTCCACAGGGCTTGCTGAGACAAGAGGTAGACAGACAAATGGCAAAAGTAATCGGTATCGACCTCGGCACCACCAACAGCTGCGTTGCAGTGATGGATGGCGCGAGTGCCAGGGTCATTGAGAATGCCGAAGGCGCCCGAACCACCCCGTCGATGGTCGCCTTCACCAAGGATAGTGAGCGGCTCGTCGGTCAGCCGGCCAAGCGCCAGGCAGTGACGAACCCCGAGGGCACGCTGTTTGCCGTCAAGCGCCTGATCGGGCGGCGCTTCGAAGACCCGATGGTCGAAAAGGACAAGGGCCTCGTTCCCTTCCGCATCGTCAAGGCCGACAATGGCGATGCGTGGGTCGCGATCAACGGCGACAGCTATTCGCCCAGCCAGGTCTCGGCGATGGTCCTGCAGAAGATGAAGGAAACCGCCGAGAGCTATCTCGGCGAGACCGTGACGCAGGCCGTCATTACCGTTCCCGCATACTTCAACGATTCTCAGCGCCAGGCGACCAAGGATGCCGGCAAGATCGCCGGCCTCGAGGTCCTGCGCATCATCAACGAGCCGACGGCGGCTGCACTCGCCTATGGGCTCGACAAAAAGAATACCGGCACGATTGCTGTCTACGACCTCGGCGGTGGTACCTTCGACATCTCGATCCTCGAGATCGGCGACGGCGTCTTCGAGGTGAAGTCGACCAATGGCGACACGTTCCTTGGCGGTGAAGACTTCGACATGCGCCTCGTCGATTACCTCGCCGACGAGTTCAAGAAGGAGCAGGGGATCGACCTCAGGAACGACAAGCTCGCCCTGCAGCGCCTCAAGGAAGCGGCCGAGAAGGCCAAGATCGAGCTCTCGTCCTCGACGCAGACCGAGATCAACCTGCCGTTCATCACGGCGGACGCGAGCGGTCCCAAGCACCTGACGCTGAAGCTGTCGCGCTCCAAGCTCGAAAGCCTCGTCGACGATCTCATCCAGAGAACCATCCAGCCCTGCCGGCAGGCGATGAAGGACGCCGGCGTCACCGCCGCGCAGATCGACGAGGTGGTGCTGGTCGGCGGCATGACCCGCATGCCCAAGGTCCAGGAGGCGGTCAAGCAGCTGTTCGGCAAGGAGCCGCACAAGGGCGTCAATCCGGACGAGGTGGTCGCCATGGGCGCCGCCATCCAGGCCGGCGTCCTGCAGGGCGACGTCAAGGACGTGCTGCTCTTGGACGTGACCCCGCTGTCGCTCGGCATCGAGACGCTGGGCGGTGTGTTCACGCGCCTCATCGACCGCAACACCACGATCCCGACCAAGAAGGGCCAGGTCTTCTCGACCGCCGAGGACAACCAGTCGGCCGTGACCATCCGCGTCTTCCAGGGTGAACGCGAAATGGCCGCCGACAACAAGCTGCTCGGCAATTTCGACCTTGCCGGCATTCCGCCGGCCCCGCGCGGCGTGCCGCAGATCGAGGTGACGTTCGACATCGACGCCAACGGCATCGTCAACGTCTCGGCCAAAGACAAGGGCACCAACAAAGAGCAGCAGATCCGCATCCAGGCGTCGGGCGGCCTTTCGGACGCCGATGTCGAGCGCATGGTCAAGGAAGCCGAGGCCAATGCCGAGACCGACAAGAAGCGGCGCGAGACGGTCGAAGTCCGCAACCAGGGCGAGAGCCTGATCCACTCGACCGAGAAGTCGCTGAACGAATATGGCGACAAGGTCACTGAGGCCGAGAAATCGGCCATCGAGACCGCGATCGCCGACCTCAAGGGCGTGCTCGAAGGCGAGGATGCCGAGGCGATCAAGCAGAAGACCGGCGCGCTGGCAGAAGCCTCGATGAAGCTTGGCGAGGCCATGTACAAGGCCAGCCAGGAAGAGGCCGAAGCCAAGGCCTCGGGCGACGCTGGCAATGACGAGGACGTGGTCGACGCGGACTTCGAGGAAGTCAAGGACGACGACCAGGGCCAGAAGTCTGCTTGAGGCTCGACGTTTCACGTGAATCGAAGGCCCGGGAGCGATCCCGGGCCTTTTTGTTTGCCGGTGCCCCCTTTTGCCACTCCCTTTGGAGGAGAGGTCGGATCGCAAACGATTCCCGGCGAGGACGCCTCGTGCTCTTTGGGCTGTCAAAGACTGCCGGGTGCGGTTGAATCGTCACACCTGCCTTGCTAAGGGAGCGGTCGGTCCTGGTTTCTAGGGTTTTCGGGCCGCGCTGCCCCTTGCAGGCCGGGCGTTTCGTTGCCATCTAGGCTGGAGATTTCGACGCGACGGTCTGTCCGGCGCGAGAGTGGTGTTACGCGCTGCAGAAGACGGTGCGAGGAGAGCGGTTCTTGTCCAAACGCGATTTCTACGAAGTTCTTGGGTGTCAGCGGCAGGCTGACGAAGCAGCCCTCAAGAGCGCCTACCGCAAATTGGCCATGCAGTTCCACCCGGACCGAAATCCCGGCAATGCCGATGCCGAGTCCAAGTTCAAGGAAGTCAACGAAGCCTACGACACCCTCAAAGATCCGCAAAAGCGTGCCGCCTACGACCGGTTCGGCCACGCCGCCTTCGAGAACGGTGGGCGCAACGGCTATTCCGGCGGGTTCGGACCCGAATTCACCTCGTCGATGTCGGACATCTTCGAGGACATCTTCGGCGACTTCATGGGCGGCGGCGGCACGCGCGGCCGGCAGGGCGGTGCCTCGCGGCTGCGCGGCTCGGACCTCAGGTACAATCTGGAGATCACCCTCGAAGAGAGCTTCCTCGGCCAGACGGTCGAGATCGACGTGCCGACACTCGTTTCCTGCACCACCTGCGAGGGATCGGGGGCCAAGCCCGGCACCGGCACCCATACCTGCCGGCAATGCGGCGGCCACGGCAAAGTACGCGCCGCGCAGGGGTTCTTCACCATCGAGCGTACCTGCCCCGTTTGCCAGGGGCGCGGCGAGATGATGGACGAGCCCTGCACCGATTGCGGCGGCCAGGGCCGGCGCCAGCAGAGCCGCAAGCTTTCGGTCGACGTGCCCAAGGGCATCGAGGACGGCACGCGCATCCGCCTTGCCAATGAGGGCGAGGCCGGCATCAGGGGCGGTCCGCCGGGCGATCTCTACATCTTCGTTTCCATCAAGCCGCACGAGCTCTTCCACCGCGACGGGGCCGACCTCTATGCGCGCGTACCGATCGCCATGGCCACGGCGGCGCTCGGCGGCGAGTTCGAGGTGCCGACGCTCGACGGGGCGCGAGCCAAGGTCAAGGTCGCTCCCGGTACGCAGCCAGGCCAGCGTGTGCGCCTGAAGAGCAAGGGCATGCCGGTCCTGCGCAGCAAGGATACCGGCGATCTCTACGTGCAGCTCGACATCGAAACCCCGCAGAATCTCTCCAAGCGCCAGCGCGAGCTGCTCGAGGAGTTCGCGCGCCTGACGACCGAAGAGACCAACCCGACCTCGGACGGGTTCTTCGACAAGCTCAAGCGCATGTTCGAGGCTTAGCTTCCGCTCCGCTGAGAGACCTCTCGGACGTGCGGATGTGCATGATATGGCCACAGGCACCGAGTTCACCTCGCCCCTTCGGGGAGAGGTCGGTCCGAAGGACCGGGTGAGGGGCCCTTCCGCTACCCCGCCAGCCCGTGCTCTCTCGTCAACTCCTCCAGATCCACCAGCGGACGCGCGCCGATGTGGGAGATGACTTCGGAGGCGGTGAGGCATCCCATGCGCAAGGCGGACTCCAGCGGCTGGCCGCGGGCGATCCCCAAAAGGAACCCGGAGGCGAAGAGGTCGCCGGCGCCGGTGGCATCGACGACCTTGTCGACCGGGAAGGCCGGCACCGAGACGATCTCGCCGTTCATGACCGCCATGGCGCCGTCGCCGCCCATGGTGACGGCGGCAAGCTCGGCGTCCTGGGCGATGGCGCGCACAGCCTCGCCGAGGTCATCGGTCTGGTAGAGGGATTTTACCTCGTTGACGTTGGCGAAGACGCAGTCGATGGTTTTCGAGCGGATGAGATCGAGGAACTCGGCGCGGTAGCGGTCGACGCAGAACGGGTCCGATAGGGTGAAGGCGGCCATGCGCTCGTGCTTGTGGGCGTAGTGCGCGGCAAGAACGAAGGCCTTCTTGGCCTCGATCGGGTCCCAGAGGAATCCCTCCATATAGGTGATGGAGGACGCGCCGATCTCCTCTTCGAGGATGTCGGTTTCGGTGAGCTGGTGGCAGGCGCCGAGATAGGTGTTCATCGTGCGCTCGCCGTCGGGGCTCAACAGGATCATCGAACGGGCGGTGGCGGCGCCATGGATGAGGCGGCTGGTGGTATAATGGACACCGATGAGATCGAGGTCGCGGGCGAAGACGTCGCCGAGCTCGTCCTCGGCCACCTTGCCGACAAAGGCTGCGCGCCCACCAAGGCTGGCAACGCCTGCTGCGGTGTTGGCGGCGCTGCCGCCGGAGATCTGCTGCTTGACGGCAGGCATGCGCGAATAGAGATAGGCCGAGCGCTCGACGTCGACCAGGTGCATGATACCTTCCGAGAGGCCCTCGGCTTCGAGGAACCCGTCCTCTATGGGCGCGATGACATCGACGATGGCGTTGCCGATGGTCAGGACGTCGAAGCGGGTTCCGGCCATGCGGCAACTCCTCGGCTGTCAGAAAACCCTCATGGGTTTAATGCAAAGCGGCAGGCGCCGCAACGCAAAGGGTTCCGGCTGTTCGCTCATAGCCTCGCGCGCAAACCCCTCACGAACTGATCCGTGACAGCGGCAACCAGCGCCTCCTCATCGACCGCATCGATCCGGGGGATCTGCCGGTCGAGAAGAAGCATGGCAAGGCCGTGGACATGGGCCCAGGCACTCACGGCAGCGATACGGGCAGTATTTTCCTCGAGGGCCCCGCCCTCGGCAATGGCGGCCTTGAGGCGGGCGAAGGCTTCCCGGCCGGCCAGCCCGATGGGACTGTCGGGGCCGGCATCGGTCGCAGCGCCGAACATCAGCCGGTAGAGCCGTGGATTGGCGCGGGCAAAACGGACATAGGCGCGCCCGAGCGCCGGCAGTGGGTCCCCGACGGCCTTGCTCCACGCATCGTCTAGATCGGCGGCCAGCTTGCCGAACCCGTCAGCGGCAACGGCGGCGAGAAGCTCGCCGAGGCCGGCGAAGTGTCGGTAGGGCGCGGCCGGCGACACCCCTGCGCGCCTGGCGATCTCGCGCAGGCTCAAGCGCTCGGGCCCACCTTCATCAAGCATGTTGCGGGCGGCGGCGATGAGCGTTCGGCGCAGATCGCCGTGGTGGTAGGGCGGTATTACTGGTCCAGGCCGGTCAGATGTTGACACTGCTAACTTTCGCTGCCATTTATGCTAACACTGTTAACATCAATGCGGTCGTCGCAACAACCGGAATGTGGAGAACTCATGCTCGACCTGGTTCTCGCTTATGCACACCACCTGGCAGTGTTCAGCCTCGTCGGGCTGATCTTTGCCGAATTCGTCATCCTGCGCCCCGGTCTCTCGGGCAAGCGTCTCGCGCATCTGGGCGGGCTCGATGCCGCCTATGGCGCAGCCGCCATGCTGGTGCTGATCGCCGGGTTCTCCCGAGTCTTCTGGGGCACGGCGGGTTCGGGATACTATTTCCCCAATCCGGTGTTCTGGACCAAGATCGCGCTCTTTATCGCCGTCGGCATCGTCTCGATCTTCCCCACGCGCGCCATAACACGCTGGCGCAAGGCGGCCCGGGCCGATACCGGATTCGAGCCCCCGGAGGCGGAGGTGCGATCGGCGCGACGGCTGATCCACATCGAGATGGGGCTCCTGGCGCTTATTCCGCTGGCTGCGGCCGCCATGGCGCGCGGGTTCGGGCTTTAGGAGGCCCTCGCCTTGGACAATGGTGTCTTGGGCTCATAGCGGCACCATTGCGCAATGGCACAGCGCCAGCATTCTGGCTTTCGCGCCTTGCACACGTACCGCCCGTGCAGAATCAGCCAGTGGTGGGCGTGGAGAAGGTATTTTTCCGGCACCGTCTTCATCAGCGCCTGCTCGACGGCGAGCGGAGTGCTGCCAGGCGCCAGACCGGTTCGGTTGCCGACACGGAAGAGGTGGGTATCGACGGCGATCGTCGGTTGCTTGAAGAAGATGTTGAGGACAACGTTGGCGGTCTTGCGGCCAACGCCGGGCAGGGCCTCCAGCGCCTCGCGGGTCGAGGGCACCTCGCCGCCGTGCTCGTCGATGAGCTTGCGGCTCAAGAGAAAAACGTTTTTCGCCTTGTTGCGATAGAGCCCGATGGTGCGGATATGCGCCTCGATGCCCTCCTGACCCAGAGCAACCATGGCGGCGGGCGTCGGGGCGATCTGGAACAATTGACGCGTTGCCTTGTTGACACCAACGTCGGTCGCCTGCGCCGAGAGGACGACGGCGACCAGCAGGGTGAAGGCGTTGATATATTCCAGCTCCCCCTTGGGCTCCGGATCGATGCGCTCGAAGGTTGAGAAAATCGATTCCACGTCGTCCGCCGGAAGCGGGCGGGGTTTTTTTACCGATGCCATTCTCTCGCCTTCAAAGTTGGGGCTATACTGATTTCGAAAGTTGTTTGGCAATGCAACCCACCTCCGCTCCGCTGTTCGCCGCCGTCCTGACACCGCACCGGTCGATGAGCCCGAAAGGGATCGCCGTAGTGACGGGGCTGGTGCTCGTACTCGTGGCGTTGCCGGGTCTGATGCTCCTCTCGATCGGCGCATGGCCGGTGATCGGCTTCATGGGGATAGACGTCCTCGCCATTGCGGCCGCGCTCTGGTTGTCTCTGCGGCAGGCCAAGCGGCGTGAGGAGGTCACCGTCTGGCCCGGCCGGCTGGAGATCGTTTCCATTACGCCCAAGGGCGACGTCGCCAAGGCCAACTTCAAGCCCACGGCGGTCAGGCTCGTCATAGAGCGCGATTACGACGAGCGCACCACAGGTTTGAAGCTCAAGAGTGCTGGGGCCGATACCGAGATCGGCGCTTTCCTCACCGCCGACGAAAAGGCTAGCTTTTCCAAGGCACTCGGCACGGCTCTGCGTCGGGCACGAGCTGAGTCGGTGACGTCAAAACCGGGTCGCCAGCACTAGGCCTGTTCCCTTAAAGTGGTGGCATGAACAAGCTCATGACTGCCATACCTCAAACCGACTACGAGACCGTGCAAGCCGCGATCCGCTATCTCAGCGAGAACGGGCCGGACGTCGCCAACCTCGAGCGATTCGCCCGCGCCATCGGCCTTTCCGAACGGCAGCTGACCGACCTCTTTCGCCGTTGGTGCGGGTTGAGCCCCAAATCCTTCGCCCAGGCGGTGGCCCTCGACCACGCCAAATCACTGCTTGCCGCGCAGGAAAGCGTGCTCGACACGACCTACGAGGTCGGACTCTCCTCGACTTCGCGCCTGCATGATCTCTTCGTTGCCTATGAGGCCATGCCTCCAGGCGCCTTCCGCGCCAAGGGGGAGGGCATCGACATGGTCTGGGGCGCCGCGCCTTCGCCCTTCGGCACGGCCGTTGCCACCATGACCGACTACGGCATTTCCGGCCTCGGCTTTGCCGACGAAAAGGTGACGGTCGAGCAGGCCTTCGAGGACCTGGCCAACCGCTGGCCCAATGCGCGCTTCACCCGCGACGACGCCAAAGTCGCCCCGGTCATTGCCCATATCTTCGATCCATCGCGCTGGTCGGCGGACCGCCCGGTGCGGGTGGTGCTGATCGGCACCGACTTCGAGGTCCAGGTCTGGGAGACGCTCCTCAAGATCCCGGTCGGCAAGGCGACGACCTACGCACGGGTCGCCAACCATATCGGCCGTCCCACGGCCTCGCGGGCGGTCGGCGCAGCAGTCGGCAAAAATCCGATTTCCTTCGTCGTGCCCTGCCACCGCGTCGTCGGCACCTCGGGCGCGCTCACCGGCTACCATTGGGGGGTACCGAGGAAACGTGCCATCCTTGGCTGGGAAGCAGGTGTGGTGTCGGCCGCCCACTGAGCCAGCGATTCACGTGAAACGCTCCGCGTCAAGCGGAGCGAATCACTGTTCCACGTGAATCAGCGTCCTCGCGCACGGCGCGATTCGACCGCAAACCGCATGCGCCATCTGCCTGTCTCGCATCCCGGCCTAAGCCGCCACCTTCTCGGCCAGCTCACCCTTCGCGCCGATCCGATAGATGGTCGGCTCGCCAGTCGCGATCTCGCGCTTGACAATCTCCTCGGGCGACAGACCCTCGATGTCCATGACCATGGCGCGGAGCGAATTGCCGTGGGCGGCGATGAGCACGGTCTTGCCGGCCTTGAGGTGCGGCAGGATTTCGGCCTCGTAGTAGGGCAACGTCCTGGCGGCGGTGTCCTTGAGGCTTTCCCCGCCTGGAGGGGCGACGTCGTAAGAGCGGCGCCAGATATGCACCTGCTCCTCACCCCATTTGGCGCGGGCGTCATCCTTGTTGAGCCCGGCGAGATCGCCATAGTCGCGCTCGTTGAGCGCCTGATCGCGGATGATGGTCACGTTCTCGATGCCCATCTCCTCGAGCATGAGGTCGAGGGTCGACTGGGCGCGCTTCAACGCCGACGTATAGTAGAGGTCGGGCACGATGCCGCGGGCCTTCAACAGCTTGCCGGCGGCGCGGGCTTCCTCCACGCCCTTCTCGGTCAGGTCCGGATTGCGCCAGCCGGTGAAGAGGTTCTTCAGGTTCCACTCGCTCTGACCGTGGCGCACGAGGATCAGTGTTCCGCTCATCTCAAATCTTTCCTTGATGCGTTGTTAGAGACCGAGCACATCGGCCATGGAATAAAGCCCTGCGGGCTTGCCGACCGCCCAGAGCGCTGCCTTGACGGCCCCGTGGGCGAAGATCGTCCGGTCTTCGGCGCGGTGGCTGAGTTCAATGCGCTCGGCGGGACCGGCGAGGATCACCGTATGGTCGCCGACCACCGTGCCACCTCGCAGCGTTGCAAACCCGATAGTTCCTTCCCCGCGGGGACCGGTATGGCCATCGCGCACCCGCACGGATTTTTCAGCCAGCGCGATCTTGCGCCCGTCCGCTGCCGCCTCGCCCAGAAGCAGGGCGGTGCCCGAAGGTGCATCGACCTTGCGGGCATGGTGCATCTCGAGAATCTCGATGTCGTAGTCCGCGAGTGCGGCGGCAGCCTTCCGAACGAGTTCGGCGAGGAGGTTGACGCCCAGGGAGAAGTTGCCGGATTTGACGATGACCGCGCCGCTTTCTGCGGCCGCCGCGATTTCGGCGTCCTCCTCGGGGGTGCAGCCAGTGGTGCCGATGACGTGGATCAAGCGGAGTTCCGCGGCCCGGCGGGCAAGCGCCACGCTCGAGGTTGGGGTGGTGAAATCGAGAATGGCGTCGGCACCGGCAAGGGCGGCTTCGACGTCGCCGGTGATCGGAACGCCCAAGGGCGCGATGCCGGAGTGGCTGCCCGCATCGGCGTCGAGGGCCGAGGATTCGGGGCGGTCGAGGGCTGCGTGGATCGCAAGCCCCGGCGTTGCCGCAACTGCCTTGATGTTGGTGGCGCCCATGCGCCCGCCAGCTCCTGCCACCACCACCTTCAGTTCCGCCACGCGTCCACTCCTATGTGTCGGAGCGCAATGCGATTTGATGGAATCAAATCGCGCGCTCTAGCTTGTTGTTGTCGCGGGATTGTCTGCAAAAAAACCGGTTCCCATCCCGGATCAAGTCCGGGACAAGCTTTTTTTTGCATCCCGCTCTGGGCCGCTATAGCAGCGGTGGGGCGGAACGCCAATCCTACCCTGCTCATGTCGCGCCGAACATGTTATCTCTTGGGCATATCACCGCAATTTTCCGGCACGTCCTGCGCCGCGGTCCGGCGCGGCCAAGGGTCCGCAAGGTGCCGCAGAAGAAACGGAGAGGATGCCCATGCCGATCACCAATGCGCTCGCTGGAATCGCGGTCGAGGACATCGCGGCGGCGATCGTCTTCTACGAGCGACTGTTCGGACGGCCGGCGGATGCGCGGCCGATGTCCGAGGTCGCCGAATGGAAGTTCTCGACCGGCGGTTGGGTGCAGGTATTCACCGATGCCGATCGGGCAGGGTCCTCGCTCGTCACTCTCATCGTCTCGGACCTCGCCGAAGTGCTCGATGATCTCTCCATCCAGGGCATCACCCCTGTTGCCAAGCGCACTGGGGACTTCGCCAAGACGGCGATCTTCCGCGATCCGGACGGCAACCAGCTGGTGTTCAGCCAGACGCTGCGCAACACCTATTGAGGTTCAAGCTTCAAGCCAGCCGCGTGCCGCCAGACATCTCATCCAGGATCGCGCGCGCGGCCGCCGCCGGATCGGACGCGGCCACGATCGGGCGAGCGACGACGAGGTGGCTAGCGCCGGCGGCAATCGCTTCGCGCGGGGTCATCACCCGCTTCTGATCGCCGGCCGCCGAACCCGACGGACGGATGCCGGGTGTGACGATGGCGAGCCTTTCCCCGACAATGCCGCGCACCATTTCGGCCTCGTGGGCGGAGGCAACCACCCCGCCGACGCCGATATCGCGCGCCTGGGCGGCGCGCAGCATGACAAGCCCGGCCGCATCGCGGCCATAACCCGCCTCGGCAACGTCGGCGTCGTCCATCGAGGTCAACACGGTCACACCGAGAACGGTCAGCCCCGAGCCTTCGGCGCCGCGGACGGCGGCCTTCATGGCCTTGGGATAGGCGTGAACAGTGAGCATCGCCGCACCCGTTCCGGCGACGGCGGCGACGCCCTTTTCCACCGTGTTGTCGATGTCGAGGAGCTTGAGATCAAAGAACACCTGCTTGCCGGCGGCGATCAGGGCCTTGCCCAGAGCCAGGCCGTCGCCCCCGTAGAAGAGCTGGTAGCCGATCTTATATAAAGAGACTGTCTCCCCAAGCGCTTCGACCACCGCCTCCGCCTCGCCGCGTGTGTCGACGTCCAGCCCGACTATGAGGTGCGCGCCCAAGATTGCCTCCGATGTGATGGATCGGACAGTCCCTGTCATATTCGCGGCCGGGGCGCAATCCCCCGGGGGTGCTATGAAGGCATAGAAAGCCCGGCCTTTGCCCTACCGACGGGTCCGAGATGCGTGTGGCCGAAGGCGGTCGGATATTTGAGGCCGTCGGACCCGAGGGACCACCCGGCCAGCGCCAGCAGCACGGGCAAAGCATAAGAGTGGAAGACGTTGTAGGCGACGGCACCGAGCCTGGTTCCGGCCGCATAGGCGAGGAAAGAGAGGTCGGGGGCAAGGAACAGCACCAGGTAAAGCCACCAGGCGCCGCCGTCGAAGAAGAAACCGATGGTCGCCGCGAGAAAGACCGCGAGCCCCTCCGCCCGCACGATCTCGCGCGCCATGCCCGTCACGTAGCCATTGCCGCCATTCGCGCTCATGCCGTCCCCCTTTGCTCTTTGCAGTAACAATAGCGGCAGGCGGCGGAAAGTCACCTGGCCTCACTCGGCACCGCTGGACATCGCGCACGAGCGCGCTTACCAAGGCGCCTTCTCGTTCTTATGGCACCATAGTATCTTTCATGCAGGCCCAAGCCCTTTCCGCGACCGTTGCGTGGCTCCGCCTCGAGCGCGCCTATGCCGAATACGGCAATGCTTTGCGCAGGGCATTCGGGGTGACGCCGCTGCAGCTCTCAATCCTCGTCATTCTTTCCGAACGGCCGGCGTTGCCGCTTGCGGCCCTGCGCAAGGCCCTGGTGATGCATGCGGCAACGTTGGGTCAGGCGGTCGACGAGATGCGCCGGATGGAGCTCGTCACCGTGCGCTCCAACCCGGAGGACCGGCGGGCGCGGATGGTAGCGATGACCGACAAGGGCCGGGAAGTGCTGGAGAACGCGCCTAAAGCCGGGCCGGTGCGCCTGCGAGCGGAAACGACCGATCCGGCGCGGCTAGATGCCTTAACCGCGGCGCTGACCGACGCGGTCGACCTCTTCGGGCTCGCGGCGTGGCTGCCGGAGACCGCTGACGGCCGGTAATCCCCTGCTATGGCGTCATAGTAACGCCGGATCGAGGGCTTCCATCGCCACCCAGTCGCAGACGAGGGCAGGGACGGCAAGATCGAAGACGAAGGCATTGCCACCGCCGGGATCGGCCATGCGGCGCTGATCCTCATCGCGGGCGATTGCGCGACCGCCGCAATGGCATTTGAGCAGAGTTCCGACCGCGCCGTGGCCGCAAAAGACGGTGATCGCGCCGTCGGGCACCGTTGCCAAAGCGCGGCGAACGGCGGCAACGATGCGGGCTTGCGCGTCGCGTGCGCGCTCCCAGCCCTCGATGCTCTCATCGGGATGAGCAAAGAAGCGGTCGGCGGTTTCCTCGAAGCGCTGCGGCTCCATGTAGCCGGTTGCCGAGCGGTCGTTCTCGCCCATGGCCTCGTCGAAGGCGATGCGCGCGCCGATCGGCGCGGCGATGATCCGCGCGAGTTCCATCGCCTTGGCTTCGGTGCTGGAAAAGATCGCGGCGTTGGCGGGCAGGATGTTGCGGGCGGCGAAGGCCTGCGCCCGCTCGCGACCGCGATCGGAGAGGCCCCAGCGCGGAGTCGGCACCGCCGGGTCGATCACGACCTGCGGGTGAGTGATGTAGAGCGCGCGGGCCATCAGGCGCTGCCGCGGCTGAACTGGGTCAGCTCTTTGACCATGGTATCGACCTTGCGGATGATAGCGGGCTCAACCGGATCGCCGTTCTCATCGAACGCCTCTTCGGCTGGACCGATGCCGAGAAGGGTCGGGACGATCAGGGTGCCGACTTTGGTCAGCGAATCACGCAGGTGCGAGAGGGACCAGATGGTGCCGTACTTGCCCGATGACACGCCGCCGATACCGAAGACGGCGTGCCGGAAGGGGCTAGGCCTCTGACGGGAGAGCCAGGTGACCATGTTGACGGTCAAGGGCGCGACCCCGCCATTGTACTCAGGTGTCGCGATAAAGACGATATCGTGAGTGCGCCAGAGTTCGGCGAGGCGCACGGCCGCCTCGGGCACGTTGTCGGGCTCGAAGTCCTCGTTGAAGAGCGGCATGTCGAAATCGGCAAGGTCGAGCTCGCTGACATCGACCCCGGCTTGCGCCAGCTTCCTGCCCACATGCTTTTGCAGAATGCGGTTCCACGAGCCCTGGCGGATGGAACCGGAGAGTGTGAGGGCGGTCGGCATGGATGTTCCCAGCGGCGTTTAAAGGGACAACCTTCTTGCCCTGTTCGTCCACACCGAACAAGTGCGCCAGGGTGAACGGTGCTTTGAACATGCGCGATAGGTCGTCCGGTCACACCCGGCGCAGCCGCACCTCTTCGATGAGATGGCTTTTTCCTTTCTTGAGGATCAGGTCGGCACGCCCGCGTGTCGGCTGCACGTTGTCCTTGAGGTTCTTGAGGTTGATCGTCTCCCAGACACGCCGCCCATAGGCGCGGGCCTCTTCCTCGCTCAATTGGCTGAAGCGGTGGAAGAAGGAGGACGGATCGCGGAAGGCCGTCTCGCGCAGCCGGAAGAAGCGTACCATGAACCAGTCGAAGAGGTCGTCTTCGTCGGCGTCGATATAGACGGAAAAGTCGATGAAATCGGAAGCGAAGAGGATGGACTTGCCGGTCTTGGGCAGCTCACCGGGCTGGAGGATGTTGAGGCCCTCGACGATGAGGATGTCCGGCCGGTCGACAATGACCTCTGCCCCCGGCACGACGTCATAGACGAGGTGGGAATAGACGGGCGATGCGACATTGGGCTTGCCCGACTTGATATCGGCGAGGAACGAAACGAAGCGGGCGCGGTCGTAACTCTCGGGAAAGCCCTTCCTTTGCATCAGCCCGCGCTCCTCGAGCACGGCATTGGGGTAGAGGAAGCCGTCGGTCGTGACGAGATCGACCTTGGGCGAGGACGGCCAGCGGGTGAGCAGGGCCTGCAGGATACGGGCAGTGGTGGACTTGCCGACGGCGACCGATCCGGCAACTCCGATGATGAACGGCACCTTCTCGACGGGTCGGCCGAGGAAGCGGGTCGAGACTGAATGCAGACCCTGGACCGCCTCGACGTAAAACGAGAGGAGGCGCGTCAAGGGCAGATAGATCTCTTCGGCCTCCTTGAGGGAGATCGGATCGGAGAGCGAACGCAGCCGCTCGAGATCGGCCTCGTTCAGCGTCATCAGTTCGCCGTCGCGCAGCTTGCTCCACTCGGCCTTGGTGAAATGGTGGTAGGGCCGAAACCCCGAGGCGCTCTTATCCATCTTCACTCCGGCTTGCGGGCGGCTTTTTCGGCAAGGCCTGATTGGGCGGTGCGGGTTTCGAGCTCGGCCATGACCTGCGCCAGCGGCACATCGGCGGCGCGCAGCACGACGGTGAGGTGGTAGAGCACATCGGCCGCTTCCTTGACGAGCTCGGGCTTGTCGCCGGTGACGGCGGCGATCACCGCCTCGGTCGCCTCCTCGCCGAGCTTTTGGGCACATTTGGCGACGCCCCGCGCTAGGAGCTTAGCCGTGTAGCTCTCTTCGGGCGAGGCGGCGGCGCGCACGGCAATGCGCGCTTCGAGGTCTTCGAGGGTGAAGGACATGCTGGCTATCCCCTTCTTGCCGGGGTCACAGGATGGTCATGGAGGGGTTAGAGCAAAATCGGCGGAAACCGTCACGCGCTTCTTTGGTCTCACGCAGCGAGCTTGTCCATGCGCACCGGGATGCCATGGTCGGCAAGGTACTGCTTGGCCTCGCCGATGGTAAAGGTGCCGAAGTGGAAGATGGAGGCGGCGAGCACGGCACTGGCATGTCCCTCGCGCACGCCGTCGACCAGGTGGTCAAGGGTGCCGACGCCGCCCGACGCGATGACCGGCACATCGACCGCATCGGCGATCTCGCGGGTCAGCGCGAGGTCGAACCCGGCCTTGGTGCCGTCTCGGTCCATGGAGGTGACGAGGAGCTCGCCAGCGCCCAGCTCGACCATACGCGTGGCGAACTCGACGGCGTCGAGCCCGGTCGGGTTGCGCCCACCATGGGTGAAGATCTCCCATTCGGACCGGTTGTCGCCGCCGACCGCTTGGAAGAGGCGCTTCTTGGCATCGACGGAGACGACGATGCACTGGTTGCCGAACTTGTCGGCGGCCCGGGCGATGAAATCGGGGGCGTTGACCGCCGCCGAATTGATCGAGACCTTGTCGGCGCCCGAGAGCAGGAGCTTGCGGATATCCTCGATAGTGCGCACCCCACCGCCGACGGTCACCGGCATGAAACAGTGCTCGGCGGTGCGCGCGACAACGTCGAAGATGGTGTCGCGGTTCTCGTGGCTGGCGGTGATGTCGAGGAAGCAGAGTTCGTCAGCCCCGGCCGCGTCGTAAGCGATGGCCGCCTCTACCGGATCGCCGGCATCGATAAGATCGACGAAGTTGACGCCCTTGACGACGCGGCCGTCCTTGACGTCGAGACAGGGGATGATGCGGGTCTTCAAACTCATGAACAGGGCTCCGCGTGGATAATCACGCCGACTGGGCGCCGGTGCGGCTGACGGAGTATATAGGCGATCCGGCGTCGTCTGTGAAATCCCGGTCACGCGACCCGCTGCCGGCGACGCCAGACAAGATAGTGGGCGACAAGGACGAGGAGCCAGATGGCCAGCCCCATCGCACCCATCGGCAAGGTCGCCAGCATGAACCAGCCCATGACGAACATGGTATAGAGCGTCGGGCCCCAGTCGCCGTCACCGATCATGCAGACATGGATGCTGCCCTCGTCGAGATCGCAACCATTGGCCTCAGCCAGCCAGCCGGCAATCGCCACACTCGCCACCGGCGAGAGGGCGAAGGCGAGAATGAGGACAAGGACAAGCACATAGACGATCCACGGGAACCGCCGGCGTTTGGTCCCCGCCACGCTCACACCGCGGCCTTCAGCATGGCCAGTGCTTCACGTGAATCAATGCGCCCGTCATAGAGGGCGCGTCCGGAGATGGCGCCTTCCAGTACCTGGTATTCGGGCCGCGTCATCGTCTCGATGTCAGCCATCGAAGCAAGACCGCCCGAGGCGATGATCGGAATGGAAACCGCGCGGGCCAATTCGAGGCTTGCCGGCCAGTTGATGCCGGCAAGGATGCCGTCGCGATCGATGTCGGTATAGATGATCGCGGCCACCCCTGCGCCTTCGAAGCGCCTGGCGAGCTCGATCACCGAAAGCTCCGAGGTCTCCGCCCAGCCCTCGACGGCGACCATGCCGCCGCGCGCGTCGATACCGACGGCAACCTGGCCGGGAAAGCGCCGGGCGGCTTCCTTCACCAGAGCCGGGTCACGCACGGCGACAGTTCCGAGGATCACGCGGGCAAGGCCCTTGTCAAGCCATGCCTCGACATGGTCGAGGGTGCGGATGCCGCCGCCGAGCTGGACGGGCAGGCGCACTGCGTCGAGGATCGCATCGACCGCCTTGCCGTTGACGCTCTCGCCGGCGAAGGCGCCGTTGAGGTCGACGACGTGAAGATACTCGAAGCCCTGATCCTCGAAGCTCTTGGCCTGGGCGGCGGGATCATCATTGAAGACGGTCGCTTGCGCCATGTCGCCGAGCTTCAAACGCACGCACTGGCCGTCCTTGAGGTCGATGGCAGGAAAGAGAATCATCCGGCGTAGCTCCGCGCGCCTGGCTCCACCCCCTCCCATCCTCCCCCATCATGGGGGAGGTGTCCGGTCGGTGGCTCACGCTCAATAGCGCCACATACACAGCATCCCACCTCCCCCCTTGTGGGGAAGGTCGGGAGGGGGAACCTCAAGGAACGCACAATCATGGTGCCCACTTCAGAAAGTTTTCGATCAGCTTCAAACCCAGGGCCTGGCTCTTTTCCGGGTGGAACTGCGTGCCGAACAAATTATTGCGGCCAACGCACGCGGTCACCGGACCGCCATAGTCCGCGGTGGCGAAAAGCGTCGAGTCATCGGCGGTCTTGAGGTGATAGGAGTGGACGAAATAGGCATGGAGGCCCTGCGGTCCATCGGCGATGCCGGCGAGCAGGGGGTGCGGGCGGGTGAAGGACAGGGTGTTCCAGCCCATGTGCGGGATCTTCAGGTCCGGATTGGCCGGCGTCAGCTTCTCGACTGCACCGGCGATCCAGCCGAGGCCGGGGGTCACCACCTTCTCGCGGCCCTCGTCGGCCATAAGCTGCATGCCGACGCACACCCCGAGAAAAGGCGTGCCCCTGCCGATGACCTTTTCCTCAAGGGCCTCGCGCATGCCTGAGACGGCGTCGAGCCCGGCCTTGCAGTCGGCGAAGGCGCCGACGCCGGGCAGCATGATGCGGTCGGCCGAACGCACGGCGTCGGGATCGGCGGTGACGAGGATCTGCGGTCCGTTGTCGAGATCCGCGGCGACCCGCTCGAAGGCCTTGGCCGCCGAGCGCAGATTGCCCGCGCCATAGTCGATAATGGCGACGACGCTCATCGCGGCGCCCCGAGCTTCAGCCAGACGAGGCGCGCTGTGTCGGCGGCAGGAGCGGTGAGATCCTCGCGATAGCGCCAACCGCTGCGCTTGAGAGCTGCCCGCCGGATGGAGGAAGCGGCAAAACCGAGCCAGGCGGCGAGGAGCACGTAGAGCCAGAAGACTGCGCCCGACCCGATATAGAGGCCGGCATATTCGAGAGCGACGACCGCGAGAACGAAAGCGATGAGCTCGAGCCAGAGACCGTGTCGAACGAAGAACACCGGCGGGAGGAGCGCCGCGAGCCAGGAGAAGCTCTCGGCGACCGCGACGGGGGCTTCATCGGGCCGGCCGAACCGGGACTCGAACATGGCGTAGAGGGTCATTGCTTGTCTCCGATGACGGGCTTCCGGCCGGCAACTGTGGTGCACTTAGAGCAAAAATCCCAGGGGTTAAAGGCCCCCTCACCCTGTCCCTCTCCCCGAAGGGGCGAGGGGACCCTGTGGATGTGCACGATAAAAGCACGAACACCGAGTTCACCTCGCCCCTTCGGGGAGAGGTCGGCCCTTGCTACGCAAGGGACGGGTGAGGGGACCTTCGCCGGATTAGCAGGAGTGCTACAGCGTGCCCTTGGTCGAAGGGACGCGATCGCTGGCGCGTGGATCGATCTCGACGGCCTCGCGCAGGGCCCGGGCGAGCGCCTTGAAGCAGCTCTCGGCGACATGGTGGTTGTTGTCGCCGTAGAAGGTCTCGAGATGGAGCGTGATCCCGGCATTCATGGCGAAGGCCTGGAAGAACTCGCGGAAGAGCTCGGTATCCATCTCGCCGACCTTGTCGCGCGTGAACTCCACCTTGAAGACGAGGAAGGGCCGGCCGGAGACGTCGACGGCGCAGCGGGTGAGGGTCCCGTCCATCGGCAAGTCGCAGCTCGCATAACGGCGGATGCCGGTCTTGTCGGCGAGCGCCTGGCGGATGGCCTGGCCGAGCGCAATCCCCACATCCTCGGCGGTGTGGTGGAAATCGATATGGAGGTCCCCCTTGGCGCGCACCGTGATGTCGACCAGCGAGTGCCGGGCGAGCTGGTCGAGCATATGGTCGAGAAAGCCGATACCGGTTTCGATGTCGTGCGTGCCGACGCCATCGAGATTGACCTTGACGGCGATGTCGGTCTCGTTGGTCTTGCGGACGATCTCTGCGGTGCGCATCGGGTTCCCCTTGCAGGCAGGCGCGTGGTGCTTAGCATTTGCGTGCCAAGGGATAAAGATCGAGTGAATAGGTAAGTGCGGTTGATGCTGCGCGCACAGTTGCCGAAGTTGCATTCGCGCGGACCGCGCCTAAATAGGTGACAACAGTTCAGGAGTTTTCCCCCAGATGAGTGACAGCAATTTCCCCGGCTGGCACGGGACAACCATCGTCTCGGTGCGCAAGGGCGACAAGGTGGTGATCGCCGGCGACGGGCAGGTCTCCATGGGCCAGACGGTGATGAAGCATGGCGCCAAGAAGGTGCGCCGGCTGGCCGGCGGCAAGGTGATCGGCGGCTTTGCCGGCGCCACGGCCGACGCCTTTACCCTGTTCGAACGGCTCGAAGCCAAACTCGAGCAGTATCCCGAGCAGCTGATGCGCGCGGCCGTCGAGCTCGCCAAGGACTGGCGCACCGACCGGTACCTGAGGCGCCTCGAAGCCATGATGATCGTTGCCGACAGGAACGAGACGCTGGTCTTGACCGGTACCGGTGACGTGCTGACCCCCGATCACCAGGTGACTGCCATCGGTTCGGGCGGCAACTACGCGCTTTCGGCTGCGCTTGCGCTTGCCGAGTCGACGGAGCTCGATGCCGAGGAGATCGCGCGCCGGGCGATGAAGGTCGCCGAGCAGATCTGCGTCTATACCAACGGCAATGTGACGCTGGAAGCGATCGAGCTGAATACGTGACCCAGGCGATCCGCAGGCTGACGGGCGATGATGTCGGAGCCTATCGGGCGATCCGCCACGAGGCGCTCGTCAACCATCCGGAAGCCTTTGCCTCGACGGCCGCAAACTTTGCCAAGCGGAGCGACGGACAGCTCAAGGAGCTCCTCGACAGTCTTGCATTTTTCGCGGCCGAAACCACTTCTGGAGAACTCGCCGGGATCGTCGCTTTCATGCGCAACGACGGCGAGAAGGAATTGCACCGGGGCTGGATGGTCCAGGTATATGTGCGCCCGCAAATGCGCGGCACCGGCTGCGCGCTCGCCCTCGTCGAGAGGCTTCTCGACCACGCCCGGCACCACGTCATCCAGGTGCATCTGGGGGTGGCAACCCACAACGAGCCGGCGCTCCGGCTCTACAGAAAGGCCGGTTTCGAAATCTACGGAACCGAACCGCGTTATCTTTTCGTGAACGGTCGATTCATCGACGAACACCTGATGGTGCGCTTCCTGGACCGTTAGCGGCACGCCGAAAAGTGGAAGCCGGTTTTCGGCGGAAGCGACGCGGCACACAACACCTACCGGTCCAACAGCAAGGCACCGCGAGAAAGCGACACACATGAGTGAAACCAATTTTTCCCCGCGCGAGATCGTTTCAGAGCTCGACCGCAATATCGTGGGTCAGAAGGACGCCAAGCGCGCGGTCGCCGTGGCGCTGCGCAATCGCTGGCGCCGCCAGCAGCTCTCGCCGGAGTTGCGCCAGGAAGTGACGCCCAAGAACATCCTGATGATCGGGCCGACCGGCGTCGGCAAGACCGAGATCTCGCGCCGGCTCGCCAGGCTCGCCCAGGCGCCCTTCGTCAAGGTCGAGGCCACCAAGTTCACCGAGGTCGGCTATGTCGGGCGCGACGTCGAACAGATCGTGCGCGACCTCGTCGAGGCAGGCATCTCGGTGCTGCGCGACAAGCGGCGCCGGGACGTCGAGGCGCAGGCGCACCAGAATGCCGAGGAGCGGGTGATCGATGCGCTGGTCGGCCAATCCGCGACGCCCTCGACGCGCGATTCCTTCCGCAAGAAGCTGCGCAGCGGGGAGCTCGACGACAAAGACATCGAGATCGAGATGGCCGCGGCTCCCGGCGGCATGCCCATGTTCGACATTCCCGGCATGCCCGGAGCCAATGTCGGCATGATCAACCTCTCCGACATGTTCGGCAAGGCGTTCGGCCAGCGCGGCGTCAAGCGCAAGATGAAGGTCAAGGACACCCACGAACTGCTCGTTGCCGAAGAGGCCGACAAGCTGCTCGACCAGGAGCAGTTGAAGAGCGAAGCCATTGACCTCGTCGAGAACCACGGCATCGTCTTCATCGACGAGATCGACAAGGTCGCCGCCCGCGAGGGCGGAGTCAGCGGCGGGCCCTCGCGCGAAGGCGTGCAGCGGGACCTCCTGCCCTTGATCGAGGGCACGACCGTTGCGACCAAGTACGGACCGGTCAAGACCGATCATATCCTCTTTATCGCTTCGGGCGCCTTCCACGTGTCCAAGCCTTCGGACCTGCTGCCCGAGCTGCAAGGGCGTTTGCCGATCCGTGTGGAACTGAGGGCCCTGACCCGCGAGGATTTCATCCGCATCCTCAGCGAGACCGACAACAGCCTGATCAAGCAGTATGTGGCGTTGATGGGGACCGAAGGCGTGACGCTCGACTTCACCACGGACGCGATCGAGGCCATCGCCGACGCGGCGGTCAGGGTCAATTCCAGTGTCGAGAACATCGGAGCGCGACGCCTGCAGACAGTGATGGAGCGGCTGGTCGAAGACATCTCGTTCGAGGCCCCCGACAAGGCGGGCGAGACCGTCGCCATCGACAAAGCGTTCGTCGAGCGGACCGTGGGCGCGCTCGCGGCCGATACGGACCTCTCCAAGTTCGTGCTCTAGAGCTTTTCCTGCTCCGATTGTATCGGAGCGGGAGCTCTAAACTATTGAATCATCGCGTTCGAACCGCAAAAGTGGTGTCCACTTTTGCTGAAAACGCTCTAGGTCGTAGTGACAATTTAATCGACCTAGGGATTCCCCT
>NZ_BSNS01000035.1 GCF_030160115.1 Devosia nitrariae
CTCCGCGCCTGCATGCGCGCGGTGAAAAATCGGCTGGCCTTCATCAACACCGGCTTTCTCGACCGGACCGGCGACGAGATCCATACCTCCATGCAGGCCGGCCCCGTGGTCCCCAAGGCTGCCATGCGAACGGCGAAATGGCTGTCTGCCTATGAGGACAACAATGTGGACGAGGGCTTGGCCGCCAAACTGCCCGGTCGCGGCCAGATCGGCAAGGGTATGTGGGCGAAACCCGATGCCATGGCCGAGATGCTCTCGGCCAAAATCGATCATCCCCGGGCTGGGGCAAGTACGGCTTGGGTGCCGTCGCCGACGGCCGCCACCCTTCACGCGCTTCACTACCACGAGGTGCACGTGGCCTCGGTGCAAAACACACTGGCGGGGCGGGAGCCGGCGAGCGTCGACGACATGCTGGTCGTGCCGCTGCTCGACGGGCTGAACCTCTCCGATGAGGTCGTGCAGCGGGAGCTGGAGAACAACGCCCAGGGCATTCTGGGCTACGTCGTTCGCTGGATCGATCAGGGCGTCGGGTGCTCGAAGGTGCCTGACATCGATAACGTGCCGCTGATGGAGGACCGGGCGACGCTGCGCATTTCTTCGCAGCACATCGCCAATTGGCTCATGCACGGCGTGATCGACGAACAGCAGGTGCGCAGCGCCATGGAGCGGATGGCCAGGGTGGTCGACGGTCAGAACGCCGGTGACCCGCGATACATGCCGATGGCCCCGACATTCGAAAAGAGCGTCGCTTTCCAGGCAGCGCTAGAACTCGTCCTGGAAGGCGCCCGACAGCCCAATGGC